>NZ_QAJN01000001.1:0-447677 GCF_003852425.1 Paucibacter sp. KBW04
AGACCAACGACGGCTAAAACGCTCATGACAATTCCTTGAGAGGATGGCTTTTTAATTGATGGAAAGACAAGATGACAAGGCTTGGCAGCGCTTACTGGCGGCCATAGCTGTCATCGAAGCGAACAATATCGTCCTCGCCCAAATAGGCGCCGGACTGGACCTCGATGATTTCCAGCGGCACCTTGCCGGGATTGGCCAGGCGGTGAGTCTGACCCAGAGGGATGTAGGTGCTCTGGTTCTCGCTCAACAAAATCGTTTTGTCACCGTTGGTGACCTCGGCCGTGCCGGAGACCACGATCCAATGCTCGGCGCGGTGGTGGTGCATCTGCAGGCTCAGGGTGGCGCCAGGCTTGACCATGATGCGCTTGACCTGGAAGCGTGAGCCCGAGTCGATGCTGTCGTACCAGCCCCAGGGGCGATGGACCTTGCGGTGCAGGGTTTGCTCCTCGCGCTTGGCGGCGTCCAGGCGGGCGACGATGTGTTTGACCTCCTGGCTGCGGGCGCGGTCGCTGACCAGCACCGCGTCGGCGGTTTCCACCACGACCACGTTCTCCAGACCCACGACGCTGACCAGGCGGCTGCTGGCATGGACCAGGGTGTTCTTGCTATCGCTAATCATGGCGTCGCCCCTGCTGGCATTGCCATCGGCGTCTTTGTCCGAGACTTGCCAGACGGCGTCCCAGGCGCCCAGATCGCTCCAGCCCGCATCCAGGGCCAGCATGCGCAACGGTAAATCGCTGCCGGGGCAGCGCTCCATCACCGCATAGTCCACCGACTCCGAAGGAATGGCGGCGAACTCGGCCTTGCCGGGGCGGACGAATTTGGCGTCGATCTTGCGCGCCTCGAAGGCGGCACGTGTCGCCGTCAAGATGTCCGGCCGGAAGCGCTGCAAGGCTTCAACCCAGCGGCTGGCACGCAGCACAAACATGCCGCTGTTCCAGCAATAGTTGCCGTCTGAGACATAACGCTCGGCGGTGGCGGCATCGGGTTTCTCGACGAACTGCTCGACCACCAAGCTCTCGCCCTCGGCGTGGCCGTGGATATAGCCAAAGCCGGTCTCGGCCCGGTCGGGTTTGACGCCCAGGATGACGATGGTGCCGTCGGCCGCCAAGCGCACGGCCTGCTGCAGGCTGGCCGTGAAGGCCTGGGGCTGGGTGACGGTTTGATCGGCCGGCGTGACGACCAACACCGGGTCTTGGCCGCTCTCAAGGGCTTGCAAGGCCGCCAGCGTCAAGGCCGGTGCGGTGTTGCGGCCCAGCGGCTCCAGCAGCACGGCACAGGGGTCTTGGCCGGCCTCCTGCAACTGATCAAGGATCAGGAAACGATGCTCTTCATTGCCGACGATCAAGGGCTGGGCCAGACTCAGATCGGGGGCCGCCAGGGCCGCCAGCCGAGTAGCCGCCTGCTGAAACAAGCTGGTGTTGCCGGACAAGATCAAGAACTGCTTGGGGTAGCGGGCGCGCGAGAGCGGCCACAAGCGTGTGCCGCTGCCTCCCGCCATGATGACAGGTTGAACCTGGATTGCTGAGTCTGTCATTGCCGTCCCTGTTTTTGCTGTTTTGTCAGACCGTCGTTTCGGACTTTGCGAAGCCGTTCGGATTCAGGCTTTGCCAACGCCAGCTATCCTCACACATACGGGCCAGGCCATGGCGGGCCTGCCAGCCCAGCTTGTCCTTGGCCATTTGCGGATCGGCATAGCAGGCCGCCACATCGCCGGCCCGACGGGCCACGATGTCATAGGGCACGGCGCGGCCGCTGGCGGCCTCGTAGGCCTTGACCAGGTCCAGCACGCTATAGCCCTGGCCGGTGCCCAGATTGACGGTGATGGACTCCTGGCCAGCCAGCAAGAAGCGCAGAGCCGCCACATGGCCCTCGGCCAGATCCTGCACATGGATGTAGTCCCGCACACCGGTGCCGTCATGCGTGGGGTAGTCATTGCCGAACACTTGCAGGCGTGCGCGGCGGCCCACGGCGACCTGGGCGACGTAAGGCATCAGATTGTTGGGGATGCCGCTGGGGTCCTCACCGATCAGGCCACTCTCGTGCGCGCCCACCGGGTTGAAATAGCGCAGGGCCGCGGTTTGCCATGTCGGGTCGGAGGCACCTAAATCGCGCAGAATCGTCTCGCCCATCAGCTTGGTAGCGCCGTAGGGGTTGACGGCCGACAGCGCCGCCTGTTCGTCCAGGGGCAGTTTTTCGGGCACGCCGTAGACGGTGGCGCTGGAGCTGAAGACGATGCGGCTGCAGCCATGTTGGCGCATCTGCTCGCAGGTATTGATCAGGCCGCCGATATTGTTGCGGTAGTAGTCCAGCGGCTTGGCGGTCGATTCACCCACGGCCTTGAAGGCAGCGAAGTGCACGACGGCGGCTGGGCGATGGCGGGCAAACACGGCGCTCAAGGCGGCCGTATCACAAACGTCTACTTTCTCGAACACAGGCGTCTGGCCGCTCAAGCGCTCCAAGCGCGCCAGCACTTCGGCCGAGCTATTGGAGAAGTTGTCGACGCCCACGACCGAGTAGCCGGCTGCTTGCAGAGCCAGCCAGGTGTGGGAGCCGATATAGCCGGTGGCGCCGGTCAGCAGAATGGTGGGCTTAGACATCGTTCTCAAAAATTACTTGACCATGATTTGGCCGTAGCAGCCGTAGTTGTTGCCTGAATAGGCATAGCCGGGGAAGCTGCTGTCACGCGATTGCCGCCCAAGCTGGCAGCCCAGGGTAATGCCGCGGGAGTAGGCCCAGCTAATGCCAAGGTTGTAGGAGCGATCCTTGTCGAAATCTGCCGCTGAGTTTTCACCCACCGACTGACTGCGATCGGTGTTGCTGAAACTCATACCCCCGGTGAGAGAGACTTTTGAGCTCAGCTCGTAGCTTGCATTGATCTGGACCGCATTGGTGAGGCGATCCTGGTCGTAGCTGCTGGTGATGGGGCCGCTTTGGAAGAGAGAAGATTCCAAGCCCGTGTCGCGACTTACTGAGGTCGAGATGTTCCAGCGCGCCGTTGGGCGCCAGTTCCAAGTCAGCTGACCCGTCAGGCCTGAGAAGGTGTTGTCGCCACCGACGGTGCGCTTGGACTTGCCCGAGCTCAGTCTCGCGTACAAGGAGCTCTTGCCACTAACGACCCAATCTGCGGTGAGATCGATTTCATCTCGTTCATAGGCTGCAGGCAAATAAACGAGCGGGGTGGCTTTCGGGTCGACGACTGAGTAGCGGGGGTAGTCGGTATTGGTTCTTCGCACACCCAGGCCAATTCGCAAGTCGATGCTGGGCTTGTAAAAAAGCCCCAAGGAATAGCGCTTTTGGTCGAACTCCAGTCGGGCGAACTCATCCAAGGTGAAGCGACGCTGGGCCAGGCCAAAACCACCTTCTAGCGTCAGTTTGGTCACCAAACCTAAGCGAACCACGCTGTCTAGTCGGTTGTTGGTCTCGATGTTCTTGGCAAACACCTGGGGAACGTTGCGATCAACGTTGTAGTTCGCCAGGGCTTGGCTGGTGCTGGCGCTGATGGTGCCTGAGAGCCGCTCGATAGTGGACCAGTCCAGCCCGCCCTTGAGGTTGTAGCCCAGATTGTTCAGGGTGCTGCTCTTGCGATAGCGATTGGCTTGTACGGACGCATCGACGAAGAGTCGTTGGCGGCCCAGATGCTGATCGATGCCGCCCAAGAGCGAGACGGTTGCCACCTCATCGCTATTGGCGTTGCTGCTTGCCCGGTAAATATTGGACACATGATTCAGGCTCAGCGAGGCGCCGTAGTAATACGGGCTTTGCTCCGCCCATGCCGTTGAGCTACCGAGGCAGGCCGCGCCCAGCAAGCCCAGGGCAGCGCTCAGACGCTGAATTCTTTTTGTGTTTGAGGCAGACATGGCAGTCCTTTTTGTTGGCAAGCCCTGAGCCGCGGGAAGGGCGGCAGAAGGCGTGGTCATCAATGCTTCAGTAGGCATTGCGGTCAAACACCATCAGCCGAGCGGTGCGCACAATGATTTGCAGATCCAGGGCCAAGGACCAGTTGCGCAAATACTCCAGATCCAGTTCGACCCGGGCCTTCATCTTGTCGATGGTGTCGGTTTCGCCGCGCAGACCGTTGACCTGGGCCCAGCCGGTGATGCCGGGTTTGACCTTGTGGCGAACCATATAGGCCTTGATCAGCTTGCGGTATTCCTCGTTATGCGCCACTGCGTGAGGGCGGGGGCCGACGATGCTCATGCGGCCTTGCAGCACGTTGATGAACTGCGGCAATTCGTCCAAGGAGGTGCGGCGGATGAAGGCGCCAAATGGTGTCACCCGCGCATCGCCCTTGGTGGCTTGCTTCACCACAGCGCCGTTGTCCTGGGCACGCATGGAGCGGAATTTGTAGACGATGATCTCTTCGCCATCCAAGCCGTTGCGGCGTTGCTTGAAGATGATGGGGCCGGGAGAGCTCAGCTTCACGCCGATGGCCACGGCCAGCAAGATGGGCGAGATCAGCACCAAAATCAGGCTGGCCAGCACCACGTCGCTGATGCGTTTGACTAACTCGTTGGTCCCCGTGAAAGGGGTTTCGCAGATGCCCACCACCGGCACGCCATTCATGTCCTGCAAGCGACCCTGGATGATGCTGATGCCGAACACATCGGGGACAAAGAACAGCGAAGCTGTCGTCCCCTGAATCTGCTCCAGCAGTTGCACGATACGAGGCTGCGAACCCAGGGGCAGGGTGATATAGACCTCGCGCACATTGTTCTTGCGCACAAACTCACTCAGCTCATTGAGCATGCCCAGCAACATGCTGGAGGCATCGGCGTGCAGTCTGTCGTCCTGCCGGTCATCAAAATAACCCAGGAAGTCGATGCCCTTGTCTGGGCCTTCACGCAGCGCGCGGGCCACCTTGACACCCAGAGGGCCTGCGCCCACGATGACCGCGCCGCGGCGCGCTCCCCGAGCAAAGTGGCGCCGTATATGTTTGCCAATCTCTAGCGCAATGACTTGCACCACGGGCGTGATCGCGGCCCACCACAGCAGCACATGGTCTTCGAAATAGCCCATGCTGTTGGTGGCATAGCCGCACAGCGCGAGGATGGCCAGCAAGGCCAGCCAGGCTCCCAAGACGTCGATGACGGCGCTGATCGTGTGGTCAGCAAAGCGGTTGCGGCCCGGGAAGGTGAGGGCAAAAACCAGCAGGCACAGGGTGAGGCTGGAGCGCAGAATGGGCTCGTCAAAATAGGCGTTGACGGCCAGATAGCACAGCACAATGATGCCGGGCTCAAGAAAGGCTGCGACCAGAGATTCGACGGATTGAGGCGCGCTATAGAACGTTCTTTTGTAACTTCTATCCTCGAACATTGATCCCTTGCTCCTTGGCGCCCTCGGCGCACAGGCACGGGGGCACGGTTGAATTCTTGCTGTTTGTTTTGAGCGATCCGCAGACACGCCCCTCCTTTTTCAGGAAATTGCCGCCGATTCTCGCTCAGAACCACAAGACTCTTGCTCACCCCCGCCCCCTAATTCGGCGGGGTAGCTTCACTGCCTACAATCTGATCATGATTCAAAACTGGTTCTCTCTTTTGACGCCTGCTCTGCAGGATCGTGCAATCCTGTTGCTTAATCATGTCATTTCGCGTGAAAGCCACGCCATGGCACGTTTGACACCTTTCGCGGGACGCTCCGTCTTGGTGCATTTGCAGGGTTGGCCCTCGATCTTGCCCCCGCTGCCCGATCTGGTCCTGGCCATCACGCCTGCCGGCTTGTTCGAGCGCATCCCGGCAGCCCATGAACCAGGCGCGGAGTTCCGTGCGGCCGCCGAGGGTGGCGAGGCCTTGCGGATTGAGTTGGATGCTTCCAACCCTGCCTTGCTGGCCTTGGGGGCCTTGACCGGCGACAAGCCGCGGGTCACGGTGCAGGGGGATGCCGCCCTGGCGGGCGAGATCAACTGGTTGATGGAGAACCTGCGCTGGGACATTGAGGATGATCTTGCCGCCCTGCTGGGCCCCGCCCCTGCGCACCAGCTGGCGCGCTGGTCCAAGGCCGTGGCAGGCGCTTTGGCTGCCCTGGCACGTGGCGCGGCTTCCTTCCAGCCGGGTGGACGCAGCGGCGCATGAGGTACTTTGCTCGCCTGCTGGTCATCGTCTGGACGATTATTCGTTTTGGCCTCGATGAGTTGGCCTTGTCTGGCCTGCGCCGTCGAAGATTCCAGTTACTGAGGCGTTTTGTTTCCTTTGGCCGCAGCTGGGAGCAGCCGCGCGGCGTGCGCCTGCGCCTGGCGCTGGAGCATCTGGGCCCCATCTTTGTCAAGTTTGGGCAGGTGCTGTCCACCCGCCGCGATTTGGTGCCGGACGACATCATCGAAGAGTTGTCCAAGCTACAGGATCGGGTGCCCCCGTTCCCGGCGGCTCAGTCGCGCGCCTTGGTGGAGAAGGCCTTCGGCCGGCCGGTGGAAGAGCTGTTTGGCAGCTTTGACGCCGAGCCTGTGGCCAGCGCTTCGATCGCGCAGGTGCATTTTGCGACGCTGAAGGACGGCCGCGAGGTGGCGGTCAAGGTCTTGCGCCCCGGCATGCTGGACACCATCGACGACGATATGGCCTTGCTGCGCACGGTGGCCGTCTGGGTGGAGCGGCTCTCGGCCGATGGCCGGCGCCTGAAGCCACGCGAGGTGGTGGCTGAGTTCAACAACTATCTGCACGATGAGTTGGACCTGGTGCGCGAAGCCGCCAATGCCGCCCAGCTGCGACGCAATATGGCCGGCCTGGATTTGGTGCTGGTGCCCGAGATGATGTGGGATATGTGCAGCTCCGACGTCATCGTGATGGAGCGCATGCACGGCGTGCCGATCTCGCAGTTGCAGAAGCTTAAGGATGCGGGCGTCGACATCCCCAAGCTGGCGCGGGACGGCGTCACCATCTTCTTCACCCAGGTCTTCCGCGACGGCTTTTTCCACGCCGATATGCACCCCGGCAATATCCAGGTGAGCCTGAATCCGGCGACCTTTGGTCGTTACATTGCCTTGGATTTCGGCATCATCGGCACGCTGACCGAGGTCGACAAAGAGTATCTGGCGCAGAACTTCATCGCCTTCTTCCGGCGCGACTACAAGCGGGTGGCCGAGTTGCACATCGCCTCGGGCTGGGTGCCAGCCGGCACGCGGGTGGACGAGCTAGAGAGCGCGGTGCGGGCCGTCTGCGAGCCGCATTTCGACCGGCCGCTGAAGGACATTTCCCTGGGCCAGGTGCTGATGCGCTTGTTCCAGACCTCGCGTCGCTTCAATGTGGAGATTCAGCCTCAGCTGGTGCTGCTGCAAAAGACGCTGCTCAATATCGAGGGTCTGGGCCGCCAGTTGGACCCCGAGCTGGATCTCTGGGCCACGGCCAAGCCCTTTCTGGAGCGCTGGATGAACGAGCAGGTGGGGTGGCGCGCCCTGATCAATCAGGTCAAGAAGGAGGCGCCGCGCTATGCCCAGCTCTTCCCCGAGCTGCCGCGCCTGCTGCACGATGCGCTCAAACAGCAGGGCAGCCGGCAGGACAATGCCGTCATGCTGGCCCTGATTCAGGAGCAGCGCCGCACCAACCGGCTCCTGCAAGCCCTGCTCTACGGGGCGGTGGGCTTTACCTTGGGTCTGCTGGGGGCAACGATCTTTCTGCGCACACACGGCTTCTGATCGGGTTTTCGAGGCCGGAGCTTAGTGCCTTCTGTGGCGATAATGCGCGCGCTCCAATTTTTCGGGCGCGCGGCGCCTGAACTCCCCCTCTTGCCCACTGTTCGCCTCAATTAAGAGCCTGATGCCATGCTTTTGACCCTCGTCATCGTCTACCTCCTGGTCACCATCGCGATCGGGCTTTGGGCCGCCAAACGGGTCAAAAACACCTCGGACTTCGCCATCGCCGGCCGCAACTTGCCCCTGGTGATGATCATCACCACCACGTTTGCGACCTGGTTTGGCTCGGAGACGGTGTTGGGCATCCCGGCCAAGTTCGTGCAAAGCGGCTTGAACGGCGTGGTGGAAGACCCCTTCGGCGCCGGCACCTGCCTGATCTTGGTGGGCATCTTTTTCGCCGCCAAGCTCTACCGCATGACGCTGCTGACCATCAGCGACTACTACCGTGAGCGCTACGGCCGGGCGGTCGAGGTGATTTGCAGCTTCATCATCATCTTGTCCTATCTGGGCTGGGTGTCGGCACAGGTCACGGCCCTGGGCCTGGTCTTCAATCTGCTCTCGGGCGGCGCCATCAGCATCCCCGTGGGCATGGTCATAGGCACCGCCTCCATCCTGGCCTATACCTTGTTCGGCGGCATGTGGTCGGTGGCGGTGACGGACTTTATGCAGATGATCATCCTGGTGGTGGGCCTCTCGGCCATCGCCATCTTTGCCGGCAATATGGCCGGCGGCGCCGACAAGGTGATCGATCTGGCCACTAGCAAGGATCTGTTCCGCTTCCTGCCCGAACCGAGCTTCCACGACATCGTCTTCTTCATCGCGGCGGCCATCACCATGATGTTGGGCTCCATCCCGCAGCAGGACGTGTTCCAGCGCGTGATGTCGGCCAAGGATGAGTACGCCGCCACCCGCGGCCCGGTCATCGGCGGCTTCTCCTACATCTTGTTCGCCTTTGTGCCCATGTTCCTGGTCACCAGCGCCCTGATCATCATGCCGGAGCGCGCTGCCCAGCTGATCGCGGAGGATCCGCAGAAAGTCATCCCCACGTTGGTGATGGAGCGCATGCCCTTCATCATGCAGGTGATCTTCTTCGGCGCTCTGCTGTCGGCCCTCAAGTCCACCGCCTCGGCCACGCTGTTGGCGCCCTCGGTGACTTTTGTGGAGAACATCTGGCGTCAGTTCTTCCCGCGCATCAGCGACAAGCAAGAGCTGCGCACCATGCGCGCCGCCGTGCTGATCTTCAGTGTCTGCGTCTGCGCCTATGCCATTGCCTTGCAGGGCACGCCCATCTACGAGATGGTGTCGGCGGCCTATCAGGTGACCCTGGTCGGCGCTTTCGTGCCCCTGGTTTTCGGCCTGTACTGGAAGCGCGCCAGCACCCAGGGCGCCATCTTCGCCATCGTGATGGGCATGTTGACCTGGTTGATTTTCCTGAACACCCCGGCGGGTGAAGTCTTCCCGGCCCAGCTGGCCGGTTTCCTGGCCGGCATCGCGGGCATGTTGCTGGGTTCGCTGGGCCCGCAAGCCATCCGCAATGTGCATGCTTCTCACCACAAATTGGCAGGCATCGAGCAAAAGGCTTGAGCTGAAGAGGTCGGGGCAGGGCGGCTAGCGCATCGCAACAGTCCTTGCCCCCTATAATTTGCGGTTTTGAATCAAGGGTTTAGCGAAGCGCGCGAACCTCGCTAACTTCCCTGACTTTGTTTAACGGACCACGAACAGCCATGCCTATCTACGCCTACCGCTGCGCCGAATGCGGTCACGCCAAAGACGTGCTTCAAAAGCTCTCCGATGCCCCGTTGACCACCTGCCCGGCCTGCCATGCCGAGGCTTTCAGCAAACAAATCACCGCCGCCGGCTTCCAGCTCAAGGGCTCGGGCTGGTACGCCACCGATTTCAAGGGCGGCGGTGCCGCAGCGACTTCGGCGCCGGCCACTGGCGCGGCGGCTGCCCCGGCCCCGGCCAGCAGCTCCTCCGACAGCGGCGCAAGCAGCACCAGCAGCAGCGGCCCGTCCACGGCCTGTGGCGGCTCCTGTGCTTGCCACTGAGCTTGCTGTCCTGAGCGCCGCGTGAAAACCATTGGGTTCATGAAAAAGTACATCATCACCGGCCTCCTGGTCTGGCTGCCCCTGGCCATCACCATCTGGGTGCTGCACTCGGTGCTGGGCGTGATCGACGGCGTGTTCGCCTCGATGCTGAGCGCTTCGCAGGCCGTGCTGCCCGCCTCCATGACCGAGAGCATCGAGCGCCTGCGTCATGTGCCCGGCTTGGGTCTGCTGATCCTGGTCAGCGGCATGCTGCTGACCGGCATGTTTGTGGCCAATATCTTTGGCCAGTGGTGGTTGATGCAGTGGGACCGCCTGCTGTCCAACATCCCCATCGTCAAAAGCATTTACAGCTCGGTCAAACAGGTGTCGGACACCTTGTTCTCCAGCAGCGGCAATGCCTTCCGCGAAGCGGTGCTGGTGCAGTACCCGCATCAGGGCTCCTGGACCATCGCCTTCGTCACCGGCAAGCCCTCGGGCGAGGTGGCCGAGGCCTTGGGCGGCGAGCATGTCAGCCTCTACGTGCCGACCACGCCCAACCCCACCTCGGGCTTCTTTCTGATGATGCCGCGCAGCAGCGTGCGGCCGCTGAAGATGAGCGTGGATGCCGCGCTCAAACACATCATCTCGATGGGGGTGGTGGCGCCGGAAGAAGACGCCCGCCCTTTGCAGGTGCCGCTTAATCAGAAGGGTTGAGCACCTGGCAGGTGTTCAGCCCTCAGAGCTTTCAACGCAGCTCCTAAGCGCCGAAGCGAATCGACTTTTTTGCCCTGCCCGCCCTGCTATCTGAGGCCTATGCGCGGTAGCGGTTTCAACCGAATTTTGGAGTGATCACATGAGAACTTGTTATGCCGGCCAAGTCAGCGAGAAGCTGCTGGATCAAACCGTTACCTTGATGGGCTGGGCCCACCGTCGCCGTGACCACGGCGGCGTCATCTTCATCGACCTGCGCGACCGCGAAGGCCTGGTGCAAATCGTCTGCGACCCGGATCGCCCCGAGATGTTCAAGGTGGCCGAAGAAGTGCGCAACGAGTTCTGCGTCAAGGTCATCGGCAAGGTGCGTGCTCGCCCCGCCGGCACCGAGAACGCCAACCTCACCAGCGGCAAGATCGAGGTGCTGTGCCATGAGCTGGAAGTGCTGAACGCCAGCGTCACGCCGCCCTTCCAGATGGACGACGAGAACCTGTCGGAAACCACCCGTCTGACCCATCGCGTGCTGGACCTGCGCCGCCCCTATATGCAGAACAACCTGATGCTGCGCTACCGCGTGGCGATGGAAGTGCGCAAGTTCCTGGACGAGCATGGTTTCGTGGACATCGAAACCCCCATGCTGACCAAGAGCACGCCGGAAGGCGCGCGCGACTACCTGGTGCCTTCGCGTGTGCATGACGGCATGTTCTTCGCGCTGCCGCAATCGCCTCAGCTGTTCAAGCAGCTGCTGATGGTGGCGGGCTTCGATCGCTACTACCAGATCACCAAGTGCTTCCGTGACGAGGACTTGCGCGCCGACCGCCAGCCCGAATTCACCCAGATCGATATCGAAACCTCCTTCCTGGGCGAAGAAGAAATTCGTTCCATGTTCGAGGGCATGATCCGCCACGTCTTCCGCAAGGCGCTGAATGTGGAGCTGGGCGACTACCCGGTGATGAAGTACGCGGACGCCATGCATTTGTACGGCTCCGACAAGCCCGATCTGCGCGTCAAGCTGCAGTTCACCGAGCTGACCGATGTGATGGGCGATGTGGACTTCAAGGTCTTCTCCACCCCCGCCACCACCAAGGGCGGCCGTGTCGTCGCCCTGCGCGTGCCTGGCGGCGCGGCCATGAGCCGTGGCGAGATCGACAGCTACACCGAGTTCGTCAAGATTTACGGCGCCAAGGGCCTGGCCTGGATCAAGGTCAATGAAGTGGCCAAGGGCCGCGAAGGCTTGCAGTCGCCTATCGTGAAGAACCTGCACGACAAGGCCGTGGCCGACATCCTGGCCCGCACCGGCGCTCAGGACGGCGACCTGATCTTCTTCGGCGCCGACCGTGCCAAGGTGGTCAACGACGCCATCGGCGCCCTGCGTCTGAAGGTGGGCCATAGCGAGTTCGGCAAGGCCAATGGCTTGTTCAACGATGTGTGGGCACCGCTGTGGGTGGTGGACTTCCCCATGTTCGAGCAAGACGAAGAAGGTGGCCGCTGGAACGCCGTGCACCATCCCTTCACCGCACCCAAGGACGGCCATGAGGACCTGATGGTCACCGACCCGGGTGCTTGCATCGCCAAGGCCTACGACATGGTCTTGAACGGCTGGGAGCTGGGCGGTGGCTCGGTGCGTATCCACAAGGCCGAGGTGCAGAGCAAGGTCTTCAGCGCCCTGAACATCAGCGCCGAAGACGCGCAAGAAAAGTTCGGCTTCCTGCTGGAAGCCCTGCAGTACGGCGCGCCTCCGCACGGTGGCCTGGCCTTCGGTCTGGACCGCATCGTCACCATGATGACCAAGGCCGAGTCCATCCGCGACGTGATCGCCTTCCCCAAGACCCAGCGCGCCCAGTGCCTGCTGACCGGTGCTCCGTCTAACGTCGATGACAAGCAGCTGCGCGAGCTGCACATCCGCCTGCGCAACGCCGTGGCCGCCACGCCCGCGGCCTGATTCGCTAGCGATTCAGCTGCCATGCAAAAGGGGTGCCGCGAGGCACCCCTTTTTTGTTTAGACCCGCTCGGGCTTAACGTTTTTCCAACAAGCAAGGCACGGCAATCTCAAACGCCGAGGTGGAGATATAGCTGCCGCGCGGGAAGTACTCACCCATGTCCTTGGCTTCATCACCGGGCTTGCCGATCGCCTGCACCGAGTGCTTGAAGTTCTGCGTGCCCAGCATATGGCGCAGCTGCAGCACGGTCACATCCTCGTCCACCGCGCCGTCACCGTCGTCCGCCATCGGCAGCCAGCTGACGCCGCACTGTGGGATGGCATTGCGCGGCCGGTCGGCCTTGCGGCTCAGCACCAGGGTGTAGTAACCGTCCGGCCCGACGGGGATGGCCTCGTCATGCACACAGGCATTGACCCGGGTGTTGGCAAAGCCCTGGTTGGAGCAGAAGGACCAGTAGCGCAACTCGCCCGTGCCCATCTTGGCGTCGCCGTTCAAGGTACGCGGCGTGGTCGGCGCCTTGCCGCGCACGACCAGCACCTTGCCCAGCTTGCGGTTGACGATGGTGCGGATGTATTGATTGTCTAGATTGGGATAGAAACCGCCCTCGCTGCGGCGTGCGTCCGCGGCCGGCGGTTTGCCCGTGTAAATGTCGTAAAGCGCCTGGCGGTCCAGCTGCTGGTGCCAGGTGGGCGGGTTGGTGGCGGGGAAGAAGGGCGACTTTTTGGCCGCCTCCTTCAGCAGTTCGTAATACTTGTCCATGGGCACGGCCATGGCGGCGGCGTCTAGCTGCAGGGGCTGGCGGGTGCGCAAGGCCTGGCATGTTTGCGAGCCGCGCAACTCACGGCCATCGGCCAGGGTCAGCACCGGCGTGGGCAGGCCAACACCGGCGCTCTCGTCCGTGCCCTTGTCCCCCGCGTAGATGCGGTAGAGCACCGCCTGCTGGCCAGGGCCGCCGCCATAGCGCGGCGCATGCAGCTGGGCCCGGTGCTCGCCGACCAAGTTCATGCCCGTCTTTATGCCGGCCGGGGGCGCGGCGTCCAGCACTTCCAGGCTGTAGCTGCGCTGCGTGCTCTTGCGGTCGGCGCCTTCCAGGAATGGGTTGCTGGAGCCGGGCAGGGGTTGGATCAGATAGTCCGCCACCGACTCGATGGGTCGGCCGGCGCCGTCATAGCTGATGAAGGACATATAGCGTGAGTGCGCAAACTTGCCTTCCAGACGCAGCTTGGCGCCGGCCGGTACGCTGAACACCGCCGCCCAGTAATAGGTGGCGGCGTCGGGGTAGGCGATGTTCAGATAGGGGTCGGCGCTGGCCGGGCCGCGGGCCCAGAAGCAGTCGCGCGGGCCCGGGATGGGGTCGGCACTGCTCGTCACGAGGGGGGCCGAGGCGGGCGCCGCGCTTTGCGCTTGGCTCGGCGGCGTCGCCAGGCCTAAGAGGCTCAAGAGGGCCGCGGCAAGGCCTGAGGCGGCTGGTTTCAAGGCTGGGCTGAAGGGCTTGAATTTCATTGGTTCTTCCTGTTTGCCCCTGTCTCATGGGGTCTCGCTGCAATGCTAGGATTCCCGCCAGCCGGTGTTTGTCCGGATTCAGACAAAGGTCTGTCGCCGTTCTCATGGTTAGTCCTAGTCCTGCCGCAAAACAAGCGCCGCAAGCCGCGCCCGTCGATGTCGAGGCCTTGCTGGCCCAGTCCCCCATCTTTGGCCTTTTGCCCGAGTCCGCGCGGGCCCGGCTGGCCGCCGTGTCGCGCCTGGAGTCCTACGACTGCAAGACCTTGCTCAATGCCGCCGATCAGCCCCTGGTCTGGCTGCGCCTGGTTTTGCACGGGCATATCGAAATCATGGCGCGCAGCGCGGCGGGCGAAGAGGCGGCCCTGATCGATGTGGGCCCGGGCGGCTGGGTCACCTGGGTGGCCTGTTTTGCCGAGCAGGCGCCCGAGCATGATTTCGTCAGCTCGGCTCAGCTGCGCTGCCTGGCCTTGCCGACCTCGGCCGTGCGACAGGCCGGCCAGCAGCACCCGCAGATCTTCCCGTCCATCATCGAGGCCATCGGCGTGCGTCTGCGCCTGCTGATGGAGTGGACGGGCCAATCCGTCATGCTGGCGCCGGAGCAGCGCATGGCGCGCCTGCTGCATGTGCTGGCGCGTGCCAACGGCAGTGTGGAGGGCAATCGCGCCAGCTTGCTGAGCACCCAGCAGGCCCTGGCCCGCCTGGCCCGCTGCTCGCGCCAGTCTGCCAACACCTTGTTGCGCAATCTGGAGCGCCGCCAGCTGTTGCGCGTCTCCTATGGGCGTTATGACATCGACGATATGGCCGCCCTGGCGGCCTTCACCGAGCAGGAGTTGCCTTAGCTTGCCGATGTGGCTGCCGCTGCCGGTACTTCGACTTCTTGCGGCGCGTTGAGCGGCAACTCCAGGCTGACCCGCGTGCCCTGGCCCAGCTCGCTGCTGATTGCGATGCGGCCGCCCAGCGGGCCGGTCACTAGGTTGTAGACGATGTGCAGGCCCAGGCCCGAACCACCCTGGCCCAGCTTGGTGGTGAAGAAGGGGTCGAACACCCGGGCCAGATGTTCGGGCGGCATGCCGCAGCCATCGTCTTGCAAGTCCAGCCTCACCCAGCCCTCGGCCAGGGTTTGAGCGCTGATGTGGATCACCCCGCCCTGGCCCGGCGCGTAAGCATGCAGCACGGCGTTGTTGATGATGTTCATCAGCACCTGGATCAGCGGGCCAGGGTAGCTCTGCAGGGTGATGCCCTCGGGCACCTCTTCATGCAGACGCACGCCGCTGCGGCGCAGGCTGGGGCCTAGGCTCAGCGCCGTCTCGTGCAGCACCGCACGCAGATCGAAGTCGCGGCGTTGGTGGCTGGACTGATTCACCGCCACCTGCTTGAAGCTGCTGATCAACTCATTGGCCCGGCGCAGGCTGGCGTCCAACATATCGCTGGCCTCGCGCAAGGTGACCAGGAAGTCGCTCAGCGTGCTGCGCCGCAAGCCGGCCTGCAAGCTGGTCTCGAACTGCTGCTGCTTGTCGCTCAAGGTGCTGGCCATCAGCAGGGCATTGCCAATCGGCGTGTTCAGCTCATGGGCCACGCCGGCCACCAGGCGGCCCAGCGAGGCCAGCTTCTCGGCGCGCACCAGTTCGCCCTGGGTGTGTTGCAGATGGTGCAAGGCCTGGTCCAGCTCGCCATTGCGCTTGGCCAGTTCTTGCGTGCGGGCGGCCACCCGCAGTTCCAGCTGGGCGTTGAGCTCGCCCAGCTCGGCCTCGACCTGCTTGCGGTGGCTGATGTCCACATCCATGCAGACAAAGCCCATGCGTCCCTCGGGCAGGGGCATGGCGAAGAGGGTGGCCATGACCCAGGGGCGGCTGCCATCGCGATGGTGCAGCTGCAGCTCCAGCGGCCCCACGGCCTCGCCGCTGCTGCGTATCTTTTGCAGATGGCCCATGAAGTCCTGGGCCTCCTGCGCATCCAGCAGGCCGACCTCTTCCAGGGTGCGGCCCAGGATCTCATGGCTGCTGGGGCCGAACAGGGCTTGCGAGGCGGGGTTCCAGTACAGCACCCGGCCCTGCTCGTCATACCACTGCACCGAGACGGCCGGCGTGTTCTCCAGATTGGTCAGCAGCTGCTGGCGGCTCAGGCGCACGGCGGCGGCGGCCTGCTCGTTTTCGGTGATGTCAAAAAAGCTCACCAGCAGGCTGTCGCCGACCCAGATGCCGCCCACGATATTGGTCAGCGGGCGCCCGTCCTTGGCGCGCAGCTCCACCTTGAGCGTGGCGATTCTGCCGTCGCGCAGGCGCGCGGCCTCGATGCGTTCTTGCCAGATCCGGCGGGTGCTGCGCCTGATTTGTTCATCCGGATAGGCCAGCAGCCACCATTCGGTGACCGTCGGGATGTCGTCCATGGTGAAGCCCAGCAACTGCACCCATTGCTGGTTGAGGGCCAGGATGCGGCCATCTTCGGCCGCATGCATCAGGGGCACCGGCGCGCTCTCGAACAGCTGGCGGAATCGTTGCTCGCTATCGCGCAGGGCTTGTTCGGAGAGGCGACTCTCGGTCACATCCAGATAGCTGGTCAGAATGATGCGCTCGCCCTGCACGTCAAGGTAACGTCCCGAGACCTCGCAAATCTTGACCGAGCCGTCGGCATGGCGCAGCAAGGCCTCGCGGCCCACCACCACCTGATCGCGCACCAGATCGGCAATGAAGCCGCTGCGTGCCTGCGGGTCCTCCCAGAAATTGAACAACAGGCCGCCGCGCCCATCGCAGCTGCCCGGCGCATAACCAAAGCAGTCATACCAGGCGCGGTTCCAAAAGGTCTGGCTCAGCTGCTCGCTCAGGGGCGAGCGCGCCATCGGCACGGGGGCCGATTCAAACAAGGCGGTGAAGCTTTGCTCGCTTTGCTGCAGCTGGCTTTCCACCTGCTTGAGCGCGGTGATGTCGGTGGCCACCGAGAGGATGAGCCGCTCCTCGTCCAGCTCGATCAGGCGCGAGGAAAACAGCAGCCAGCGCGTCTCGCCCTGGGCGTTCTGGATCTGGCTGCTGAGCCCGTCGACCCGGCCGGTCTGCAGCAGCAATTCGTGTTGGGCCTGCAGGTCTTGCTGGGAGCTGATCAGGTGGAAGTCGCGCGGCCCGTGCTGGCGGGCCTGTTGCCGGTCCACCCCCACCAGGCGCTCAAACGCGGGGTTGATGTCCAGATAGCGGCCGTCCGACACCCGGATCAGGCTGACCGGATGGGGGAAGACCTCGAACATCAGCCGAAAGCGCTCCTCGGTCGCCGCCAGCGACTGCGCCATGTGATTGAAGGAGCGGGCCAGCTCGCTGATCTCGTCATTGCCCACGACCGGCGCGCGGGCCTCTTTCTGCCCGGCTTGCAAGGCCGCATGGGCCTGGCGCAGCTGGCGCAGGGGCCGCACGACCACGCGGCGCGTCATCGCCGCACCGGCCAAGGCGAGCAAGGTGCAGGCCAGCAGGGCCAGCAAGCCCAAGCGCTGCTGCTCCAGGGCGCGGGCGAACAGGCTGCGCTCGGGCAGGGCGTAAATCACCCGCCATTCCAGCTCGGGCACACGCACCTGCAAGGCGCGCCAGGCCACATCGTCGATCTCGATGCGCGCCATCTTTGTCATCGCCAGCTGGGCCGGCCCCAGGGCCTGGATCAGGGCCGCCGCCTGGGGCGCACTGGCGGCCTTGGGCGCTTGCAAGGCCTCACCCGGCTCGCCCAGGCCGCCGGCCAGCAGGCGGCCGGTCTTGTCCAAGACCATCAGGTGAGCGTCACGCTGGGTGTTGTTGCCGATGGTGAAGGACAGCAACTGCTCCAGCTTCATGCTGCCGGCCAAGGTGCCTACTTTGGCGCCCTGACCGGCGTAGACCGGATTCATCACCAGCATCACCAGCTCGCCCGTGTCCTCGCTGAATACCGGGGCGGAATAGCTGGGGTTGAGTTGATTGAGCAGGGGCTGGAGCTGATCCTGCATATCGGGGTCGGGCAGCTCGGCGCCGCTGTGCATGCGCTCTTGCTGGTCAAAGAAGAAAAAGTTCTCGAAGCGCTCGGTGCTGCCGCGCCAGCGCTGCATGGCCTCGTTGCGTAGCCCCGCCTGGGGCCCGGCCAGGCCCTCGCTACGGGCCAGGATGCGCATGGTGTCCAAGGCGTCTTCCAGCCCCAGATTGAGACGGGCCACGCTTTGATTGAGGGTGGCGCGGGCCCGCTCTTCGACCTCTTCGCTGAGCGAGCGTTGCAGCAAATGTATGGCCAGATAGAGCGTGGAAGCTGCCGTCAACAGAATGGGCAGGATGATGCTGACGACGATACGAGGCAGCAGTTTCATGTGCTCTTCAGGCCTTTGCTCGGCGCCCAGGATACCGCGTAAGTCCCGCGCTAGGCGAGGCCGCTGTTGCGGATTGGCGCCGATGTGAAATACGTCGGAATTTCAGCCGCCTTGTTGCGCCGCCTTGGCTGCAGGTGGGCGGCATCAAAGAGGCTATGCTTTGGGCATGAGCGTCAGAATTGAACCCAGTGCCCTGAATCCCAGCTACAAGATCCCCGAGTCGGTGCTGGTGGTGATCCACACGCCCGAGCTGCAGGTTTTGATGCTGGAGCGGGCCGATCGGCCGGGCTTTTGGCAAAGCGTGACCGGCTCCAAAGATCATCTGGACGAAGCGCCGCGGCTGACGGCCCAGCGCGAGGTGCTGGAAGAAACCGGCATCAGTGCGGGCGATTTGCGCGACTGGGGCTTGGCCAACCATTACGAGATTTACCCCGTCTGGCGGCACCGTTATGCACCCGGCGTGACCCACAACACCGAGCATGTATTCGGCCTCACCGTGGCGGCCGACACGCCGGTGCGTCTGGCGCCACGCGAGCATCTGCAATACCGCTGGCTGCCCTGGCGCGAGGCGGCCGACCTGTGCTTCTCGCCTTCCAACGCCGAGGCGATTTTGCAGCTGCCGCGTTTTGTGACCCACCCGAGCCCGAGTCAAGCCATCACCCCATGAGCAGCAGTCCCGCCCTGAACGCGAGCTTGAGCCCAAGTGGCGCCACCCCAGCCCAGGATGCCAGTCCGCATCTGCGCGTGGCCACCTACAACATCCACAAAGGCGTGCGCGGCGTCGGGCCGCAAAAGCGCCTGGAGATCCACAACCTCAGCCTGGGGGTGGAGGCGCTGAAGGCCGATCTGGTGTTTTTGCAAGAGGTTCGGCAATTCCATCACCGCGAGGCCCAGCAGTTCCAGCGCACCTTTTTTGGCTGGCCCGAGCAGGGCCAGGCCGAGTTTTTGGCACCCGATGGCTATGAGGTGGCTTACCGCACCAATGCCGTCACCAAGCATGGTGAGCATGGCAATGCCTTGCTCTCGCGCTGGCCGCTGGGCGATGTGGGGCACCACGATGTGTCCGACCACCGCTTCGAGCAGCGCGGGCTTTTGCATGTGCCGGTGATGTGGCAGGGCCGCGAGTTGCACACGGTGGTCGCCCATCTGGGCCTGATGCACAGCGGCCGCCTGCGCCAGGTGCAGCGTCTGGTCGAGTATGTGCACAAGCATGTGCCGCCCGAGGCCCTGCTGGTGGTGGCGGGGGACTTCAATGATTGGGGCGAGCGCCTGGATGCCCCCATGCGCGCCCATGGACTGAGCCGGGCCAGCATGCCGGACGGGCGCTCACGCCTGGCCACTTTTCCCTCGCGCATGCCTTTTTTCTCGCTGGACCGCATCTACATCCGCGGCCTGCGCTGCGTGAATCTGCAGGTGCCCAAGGGCCCGGCCTGGGCCCGTATGTCGGACCACCTGCCCTTGCTGGCCGAGCTGGCGCTGGAGTCACCGTGAGCCAAGACAGCCCCACGGGCCACGAGCTGTCCGAGGCCGAGGCCTTGGCGACCTGGCATGCGCCGCATGGCGCCAGCTACCAGGGCGGCAACGAGGTCCAGCTGCTGCGTGGAGGCGATGAGTTGTTCCCGCTGCAGAACGAGGCCATCACCCATGCTTTGCACGAGGTCTGGCTCGCCACTTACATCTTCAACGACGATGTGGCCGGCCGTGATCTGGCCCAGGCCCTGCTGGCCGCGGCCGCGCGCGGCGTGCGGGTGCGGGTGGTGGTGGACGGCTTCGGCTCCAAAGCCAGCCTGCCCTGGTTGCGCGAGGTTTTTGCCGGCTCGCATGTGGCCTTGGCGGTGTTTCGGCCGATTGACCGCTGGTGGCGCTGGTTGCAGCCCGGCCAGCTGCGTCGCTTGCATCAAAAGTTATGTGTGGTGGACGGCCTGCAAGGCTTTGTGGGCGGCATCAATATCGTTGATGACCGCATCGACATCAACAAAGGCCCGACCGACCAACCCCGCCTGGACTTTGCCGTCAGCCTGCGCGGCCCCATCGTGCATGGCGTGGCCCAGGCCGCCCGGGCGGTCTGGACGCGCGCCTGGCTGGGCCGCGATTTTGGTGAGGAGTTGCGCGCCCTGGTGCGCAGCCCCGAGCCTGTAGCGCGACTGCGCCGCCTGGCTGAACGCCTGCGCATGCCGCGTGCCGCCGGCCGCCGCCAGCAAGAGGCGCAGCCGCTAGACCAGCCCCCGGTTTGCGCTGCATTTGTGCTGCGCGACAACCTGCGCCAACGCCGCACCATCGAGCGAGCTTATATCGAAGCCATACGCGGGGCCCAGCATCAGGTCGAGTTGATCACGCCTTACTTCTACCCCGGCCGAGCCTTTCGCCGCGCCTTGCGCGACGCCGCCCGGCGCGGTGTGCAGGTGCGCCTGCTGCTGCAGGGCAAGCTGGACTACCGCATCGCCGGCATGGCCGCCCAAGCTCTTTATGCGGAGTTGTTAGGCCATGGGGTGCAGATTTTTGAGTACACGCCCGCCTATCTGCATGCCAAGGTGGGGGTGGTGGACCAGGGCTGGGCCACGGTGGGTAGCTCCAATATCGACCCACTCTCCCTGCTGCTCAATCTGGAGGCCAATGTGATCGTGCGCGACGCCCCGTTTGCGCAGACCGTGGCGGCGCAGTTCGCCGCCGCCCTGGCCGTGTCGCGCCAGGTGGAGCTGAAGAATCTGGGCGGCAGCGGCCTGATCGGCATGCTGCGCCGCGCCCTGGTGGCCTGGGGCGCTTATGTTTATCTGCGCGTAGCGGGTGCAACGGGGCGGTACTGAAGCGCCACGTCTGAGGAAGACCTTGGGCAAACTTGGACAGCAGGGTCACTCATTCGTCCATGAACTGCCAGGTATCGGCGCCATCGAATTTGCGCACTCGAACAGAAGCGATGAGCGCGGGATCGAAGTTGCCAAGATTGACGCCATGCTTGCAGCCAGGTGTCGGGTCCAAGGGCTCCCAGTGGGTGACGCAGCCACAGGTTTTGCAATGAATGGTTCTCAGCGTCTTGTCGCCCCAGACGTAGGCGGCGGTTTCTGCTGGATGGCCCTCGATCTCCACCGTGCCGAACTCGAAGTAGACCCAGGGCCCGCCAATGCGGCGGCAGAGCGAGCAATTGCAATCGGTGCCGACCACCGGCGTCGAGGGCAGCTTCATCCGAACTGCGCCGCAGTGGCACGAGCCGTGGTGCATGGGTGATCTCCTTGAGCCGCCGTTTTGCGGAATGCCTGCTTTTTTGACGAAAGGTGGCAGACATATCGCGCTACCTCTCGCTTGGACTTTCAGTTTCTGTGCCCCTCAACGGAACCCCAATCCCGGATACAGCCCAGCACCGATGGGGGCACGCGTCAGCAAGAGATCTCAATCCGACACCCGATCCCGCCCGCTGCGCTTGGCGCGGTAAAGCGCGCCGTCGGCGGCTTCCAGGGCTTCGGCGATGAAGTGCTCGGGGCTGGTGCCGGCCTCGAAGCGGTCGGGGCGTACGCAGGACACGCCGGCGCTGATGCTGACTCTTTGCAGGGGTGAGCCCAGATGGGGGATGGCCAGATCGGCCACGCATTGGCGCAGGCGCTCGGCCTGGCCCAGGGCTTGCGCCAGATCGTGCTCGGGCACCAGCACGGTGAACTCCTCGCCGCCGACCCGGGCCGGCAACTCACCGGCGCGGTTGAAGGTCTGCTGGATCATGCGGCTGACGGCCACCAGGCATTGATCACCCTGGGCGTGGCCATAGGTGTCGTTATAGCTTTTGAAGAAGTCCACATCGATGGTTACCACCGCCAGCGAGGTGCCGCCGCGCATGGCCCGGCGGGTCTCCTCCAGCTTGACCTCGTCGAACCAGCGGCGGTTGGCCAGGCCGGTGAGGGAGTCGGTGTTGGAGCGTTGCTCCAGCTCCTGGTGCAGGCGTTGCAAGGCCAGCTGATCCTGCCAGTGGCGCATGATGTTGAACAGCATCTCGGCCGACATCTTGGCCATGCGGTCGTCGCGGAACACCCATTTTTCGGGCCGCGAGGACATGGCCAGCAGGAGCTGGGTGCCCGAGCTGCCGGTGAAGGCGCAGCAGACCATGGCCTGGATGCCGTGGCGCTGCATGGCGATGGCGCGCTGGGGCTCGGCGTCGGCCAGGCATTCAAAGCGCAGCACGATCCAGCCGCGCGGCAGGGGGCCGATCAGATCGGCCAGCAAGGGTTGGTCCAGGGCCACACCGGCCACGGTGTCGCGCGGCGCCAGCCAGACGAAGCGGCAGCTGGCCTGGGGCGCGCCCACCGGCTGCTCGGCGATGGCCAGGCTGCAGTCGCCGGAGTGGCTGGAGATGTCGCGCAGGGTGGCGCGGATCATGCCGGGGTACTCGTCCACCGCCAAGTTGAGAAAACGGCTGGAGCGGCGCGACATGGTTTCCAGATAGCGCGTCACCTCGTGCAGCTCGGTGGTGCGGCGGGCCACGGCCTGCTCCAGCTGTTCGGCACGGCGCTGGCGCTCGTCCACATAGTGCTGGATCTCGCCCTGCAGGGTGCGAAAGCCTTCCACCACCACATCCAGCTCGTCGCGCTGGGGGCGTGGCGGGCGAGCCAGCTCCAGCGTCGGCGTGGGCTTGCCGGGGGCCAGGGTGCCGGCGAAATGGGCCAGATCCTGCAAGGGCTGGTGCAGCTCGCGGCGCAGGATGCGCAGGGTCAGATAACCCAGCCCCAGGGTGGCCAGCAGGCCCAGCAGGCCGACCTGGGCAAAGGTCTGCATCAGCTGCTGGCGCAGATAGCTCTGGTTGAAGTCCAGGCTCAGCTGGCCCAGGGATTTGCCGCCCTTGGGGCCTGGCACTTCCAGGGTGATATCGCCTTGCTCGCCGGAGCGTTCGGCCTTGCTCAAGGCCTCGCCGGCCTGGAAGAACTGGCCGGTGCTGACGTTCAGGCGCACCGCCTGGATCTGCGGCGCTTTGGCGATGTCTTGCAGCAGGTGTTGGATGGCCAGGGGCTCGATGTCCCACAGGCTATTGGCCAGCAGGGGCAGGTGGGTTTCGCTGACTTTGCTGACGGCGGCCTCGAAGGCTTCACGCTCCTGCTTGTAGACCATGATCAGGCGCACGCCGGCCACCATCAAGGTGACGCCGACGCAAAGCCAGACGATGCGGCGCGTCAAGCTTTCCGCCAGCGAGCGCAAAGGGCGCAGATCGGGTGTCGCTTGCGGCGGCGGTGTGGGGGTCAGGCTTTCGTCCGGCCCGGCGCTGGGCGCGGGCAGGGAGCTGCTGAGGGGTTCGTGCAGCCAGTTCATTTGAGCAGCAGTTCGAAGTCGAACTCGTAGTGGCGGCGTGAGGGATTCAGCACGCGGCTATAGCCGCGGAAGTCGATCGCCCGGCCCTCGTTGGCAAAGCGGGCCAGAAAGCGCTCGGCGAGGTTTTTGTCAAACAAGATGAACATGGGCTTGCTGAGTTCCAGGCCCTCGTCGGCAAAGTCGCGGCCGTGGTGGTAGTCGTACAGCATCACCAGGCTCCAGGCGCCACACATAAAGTGCCCGCCCGCCAGGGCGCTGAGCCGCCCGTTGATCAGGGCTTGCATGGCTTCGGTGGAGGTGTTGATGCCGGAGACCAGCATGTCGCGGCCGGGCGTGAGGCGGGCATGTTCCAGCACATCCAGCACACCGAAAGCCATCTGGTCGCTGGCAGCCCAGATCAGGCGGGCCTGGGGGTGGCGGCGCATCAGCCAGCTCATCTGCTCGCCGGCCTTGTCGCGCCGCCAGTCGGCATAGACCTGCTGGTCCAGCACCACATCGGGCTGCTCGGCCAGGGCGCGCTGCATGCCTTGGTTGCGCTGCAGCGAGGAGGGGGTGGAGCGGTCACCGGCCAAGGCCAGCAGGTGCAGCTTGCCATCCGGCGCTTGCAGGCGCAGGCGCAGGCCTTCCTTGATGAGGGCGCGGGCGGTCAGGTAGCCAGCGTCCGAGCCATGCGGCTCCAGCGAACCGAGCAGGCCGCTGACGCCGCTGCGGGGCTCGCCAAACTGGGCCCGCTCTTCATCCGTCAGGCCGTTGAAGGCGGCGAAAGACTTGATGCCAGCCCGGTCCAGAATGCGCACGGTGCTTAGCAGGGTCTGCTTGTCATTGGTCAGCAGGGCGTAGTCGGGACGGCTTTCCTTGGGCCGGGCGGCCAGGCTGCGGGCA
This sequence comes from Paucibacter sp. KBW04, assembly GCF_003852425.1. Lineage (GTDB taxonomy): Bacteria > Pseudomonadota > Gammaproteobacteria > Burkholderiales > Burkholderiaceae_C > Paucibacter_A. Next base: position 24,274 of record NZ_QAJN01000001.1, read on the forward strand.
ATCTCCAGCACGCGCAGATGATCGCGCTCGGCATAGATCTGTTCGAACTTGATGCCCAAGCTATTGGCCGCGGCCTGGGCGGCCTTGCCGGCGGTGACCCAATAGGTTTCGTCCGAGCGCCCTGGATTGATAAAGGTCACCGACAGCGCCAAGACCTGTTGGCAGAACATTCCACAGAGGAGGGCGATCAAGAATCTCATGGAATCAGGTGTCCGCTTGGGCTCTCATTGAGGGGGCTGGTCCTGCGTTTGGCTTGGAAGTCGATTGGCCGGAATCTTACGTTGGACTGACGCTGTCATCGTTCACGCTTTCACCCACTTCTGCGGGGTGCTCGGTCTTGCCCAAGCGTGAGTTTGAGGCTAAGCGCCGGCGCCGCGTGGCCCTAAAACGACAAAGGCGGCGTTGGAGCAAATCCAACGCCGCCTGTCGGCCTTTTCAGACCGTCTGTGCCCGGCGCTTGAGGGCGCCGGCGGGTCTAGTCATACCGCCTCAGGGCAGTACCACCAGGCCGGTGTCGCGGTCCAGCAACTGGGCCAGCTGGCCGCTGCCCACCAGCTCGAAGGCGTGCTCGATGTCCGGTGCCAGGTAATGGTCGCTGGGCATGGGCGGGCAGGTCTTGCGGACCAGGGCGTGCACCTCTTCCAGCGCGGCCGAGCTGGCCAGAGGGCGCAGGAACTCGATGCCTTGCGCCGCAGCCAGCAGCTCGATGCCGATGATGTGGCTGGTGTTGTCCAGCATGGGGCCCAGACGGCGGGCGCCGAAGGTGGCCATGGAGACATGGTCTTCCTGGTTGGCGCTGGTGGGCAGGCTGTCCACGCTGGCGGGGTGGGCCAGGCTCTTGTTCTCGCTGGCCAGGGCGGCGGCGGTGACATGGGCAATCATGAAGCCCGAGTTCAGGCCTGCGTTCTCGGTCAGGAAGGGCGGCAGGCGCGAGACGCTGGTGTCGATCAGCATGGCGATGCGGCGCTCGGCGATGGCGCCCACCTCGGCAATCGCCACGGCCAGGGCGTCGGCGGCCAAGGCCACCGGCTCGGCGTGGAAGTTGCCACCGGAAATCATCTGGGCCGTGCCGTCTTCATTGGCGAACACCAGGGGGTTGTCGGTGACGGCATTGGCCTCGCGCAAGAGTACTTCGCGCACATAGCGAGCCTGGTCCAGGCAAGCGCCCATGACTTGGGGCTGGCAGCGCAGGCAATAGGGGTCTTGCACCCGGTCATCGCCCTCGGCATGGGACTGGCGGATGGCGCTGCCGGCCAGCAGCTGGCGGTAGGCGGCGGCCGCCTCGATCTGGCCGGGTTGGCCGCGCACGGCGTGGATGCGGGCGTCAAAGGGGCCGTCGCTGCCGCGTGCCGCGTCCAGGCTGAGCGCGCCGCTGACGATGGCCGCGGCATAGACGTTCTCAAAACGCAGCAGGCCTTCCAACGCCAGGGCGGTGGAGGTTTGTGTGCCGTTGATCAGGGCCAGGCCTTCCTTGGCTTGCAGCACCAGGGGCGCGATGCCGTGCTTTTGCAGTTCGGCCAGGGCAGGGCGGCGCTGGCCATCGACCAGCATCTCGCCCTCGCCCAGCAGGGCCAGAGTCATGTGAGACAGCGGTGCCAGATCGCCCGAGGCGCCGACCGAACCTTGGGCCGGCACATAGGGGATCAAACCGGCGTTGAACACATCCAGCAGGCTTTGCACGACCTCGGGGCGCACGCCCGAGAAGCCGCGCGCCAGCGAGGCCGCCTTGGTGGCCAACATCAGGCGCACGACCGAGGGTTGCAGCGGCGCGCCCACGCCTACGCAGTGCGAGCGGATCAGATTGAACTGCAGCGTGGCCAGATCGGCCTTGCTGATGCGGGTGGAGGCCAGCTTGCCGAAGCCGGTGTTGACGCCGTAGACGGGGGCGTCACCGGCGGCGGCGGCCTGCACGACTGCGGCGCTGCGGCGGATGACTTCGGCTGCACTGGCGTGCAGGCTCAGCTGGACGCCGCCGTTACGGATGTCGCGCAGCTGGGCCAGGGTCAGATGGCCGGGGGTGATTTCGAGTTTCATGGGGCAGTCTTCGCTTGGGATGTTTTTACTTGTTCAGCATGGGCATGTTCAGGCCCCGCTCTCGGGCCGCCGTCTTGGCGATCTCGTAACCCGCGTCGGCATGGCGCATCACGCCGGTGCCGGGGTCGTTGTAGAGCACGCGCGAGAGGCGTTGGGCGGCGGCGTCCGTGCCGTCGGCCACGATGACCACGCCGCTGTGCTGGGAGAAGCCCATGCCCACGCCGCCGCCGTGGTGCAGGGACACCCAGGTGGCGCCGCCGGCGGTGTTGAGCAAAGCGTTCAGCAGCGGCCAGTCGGAGACGGCATCCGAGCCGTCTTGCATGCTTTCAGTCTCGCGATTTGGGCTGGCGACGGAGCCGCTGTCCAGGTGGTCGCGGCCGATGACGATGGGGGCCTTCAGCTCACCGTTCTTGACCATCTCATTGAAGGCCAGGCCGGCGATATGGCGCTCTCCCAGGCCCAGCCAGCAGATGCGTGCGGGCAGGCCTTGGAAGGCGATGCGCTCCTTGGCCATGTCCAGCCAGCGGTGCACCTGGGCGTGGTGAGGGAAGAGTTCCTTGATCTTGGCATCGGTCTTGTAGATGTCCTCCGGGTCGCCGGACAGGGCCACCCAGCGGAAGGGGCCACGGCCTTCGCAGAACTGCGGGCGCACGTAAGCGGGCACAAAGCCGGGGAAGTCGAAAGCGTTCTTCACGCCTTGCTCTAGCGCGACCTGGCGGATGTTGTTGCCGTAGTCCACGGTGGGGATGCCCATGGCCTGGAAGTCAAGCATGGCTTGCACATGCACGGCGCAGCCCTGTGCGGCGGCGGCCTTCAGTTCGGCATGTCGGGCGGGGTCGGCGGCAGCAGCCTTCCATTGCTCCACGCTCCAGCCTGCGGGCAGATAGCCGTTGATGAGGTCGTGGGCACTGGTCTGGTCGGTCACCAGATCGGGTTTGATGGCCGTGCCGGCACGGGCGCGCTTGACCAGTTCGGGCAGGATCTCGGCCGCATTGCCCAGCAGCGCGATGGAGATGGCCTTGCCTTCGGCGGTGTACTTCTTGATGCGGGCCAGGGCGTCGTCCAGATCCGTCGCTTGCTCGTCGACATAGCGGGTCTTCAAGCGGAAGTCGATGCGCGATTGCTGGCACTCGATATTCAGCGAGCAAGCGCCGGCAAAGGTCGCGGCCAGGGGCTGGGCGCCGCCCATGCCGCCCAGGCCTGCGGTCAGCACCCATTTGCCTTGCAGCGAGCCGCCGTAATGCTGGCGGCCAGCTTCGGCAAAGGTTTCATACGTGCCTTGCACAATGCCCTGGGTGCCGATATAGATCCAGCTGCCGGCCGTCATCTGGCCGTACATCATCAAGCCCTTGCGGTCCAGCTCGTTGAAGTGTTCCCAGTTGGCCCAGTGCGGCACCAGGTTGGAGTTGGCGATCAGCACCCGGGGTGCGTCAGCATGAGTCTTGAACACGCCAACCGGCTTGCCCGACTGCACCAAGAGGGTTTCGTCGGCTTCCAGCTTTTTCAGCGATTCGAGGATGGCTTCAAAGCAATCCCAGTTGCGAGCGGCCTTGCCGATGCCGCCGTAGACCACCAGGGCGTCGGGGTTCTCGGCGACGACCGGGTCCAGATTGTTCTGGATCATGCGGTAGGCGGCTTCGCTCAGCCAGTTCTTGCAGCTGAGGGTGGTGCCGGTGGGGGCACGGACGACGCGGGGCTGTGCGGACATGGGGTCTCCGATCGGGTTGGCCAAAGAGGATTGAGTGCAAGCACTCGGTCGAAAGAATTTGCAGAAAGAATGTGGCGAACTCTAGTTGTCTATACAAGTACAGTCAAGTAGGATTCAAGCCATGCCGAAAAAAACCTCTCCCTCCAGCAGCGCGCCGGCGCCGCAGTACCTGAAGGTCAAGAACCATCTGCGCGAGCGCATCGCCAGCGGGCATTGGGTGGCGGGGGATTTGCTGCCCTCGGAGGCGGAGCTGGTGCAGCAGTTCGAGGTCAGCCGCATGACGGTCAACCGGGCGCTGCGCGAGTTGACGCAGGAAGGCATGGTCGAGCGTCTGCAAGGTGTGGGCACGTTTGTGGCCCAGGCCCATCGCATGCACCGCATCTCCTCCACCTTGACCGTGCACGATGTGCACGACGAGATCAAGGCACGCGGCCACAAACATGAGTCGCGGGTGCATCTGTTAGAGAAAAAGCGTGCGACGGCCGCGCAGGCGGCGGACTTCGATTTGCCGCCGGGCGCGCCGCTGTTTCACAGCGTGATCGTGCACCTGGAGAACGGTGTGGCCATCCAGTGCGAGGACCGCTGGGTCAATGCGGCTTGCGCGCCCGACTATCTCGGCCGCGATTTCAGCCAGACCACACCCACCCACTATCTGTTGGAGGTGGCGCCGCTTTCGGAGGCGCGCTACACCATCGAAGCCTTGTTGCCTACGCCCGAAGAAGCCAAACTGCTGGGCCTGAGCAAGACCGAACCCTGCCTGGTGGTCAAGCGCCGCACCTTCAGTCGCGGCCAGACCGTGACCACGGTGCGCCTGACACATCCGGGCTCTCTCTACCTTCTGGAAGGAGCGTTTCAAGCATGAGCTGGAGCATTATTTCTGCGGCTGAAGTGAGCCCTCAGGCCTGGCGCAATGGCGGCGGTCAAACGCGTGAGCTGCTGGCCTGGCCGCATAGCAGCGACTGGGCCTTGCGCATCAGCGTGGCCGATATAGCGGCGGACGGGCCTTTCTCAAAGTTCGAGGGCGTGGACCGCTGGTTCGCCGTGCTGCAAGGCGAGGGCGTGCGCCTGGGTCAGCGTGAGCTGCGAGTGGGTGATGAGTTGCTGAACTTCGACGGCGCGCTGGCGCCGGCTTGCAGCTTGCTGGGCGGCCTGACCCGGGACTTCAATCTCATGCACAGGCGCGGCCAGGGCCGTATGCAGGTGCAAGCTGCAAGCCAAGGCCTGCTGCCCCAGGCCCGCTGGGTGGGCCTGTTCAGCGCCGAGGGTGGCCAGCTGCTGCATGGCGGCCGAGCCATGCCGCTTGCGCCCCTGAGCCTGGCCTGGTGCGAAAACCCCAGCGCCCAAGCCTGCGCTTTCGAGGGCAAGGGCCCGGCCTGGTGGATGACATGGAGCGAGGAATGACGGTGGACAGCACACGCACACTTTGGCAGCACGGCCATCTGGCCACTCTGGCGGGCGATCAGCCCTGGGGCGGGATTGCAGACGGCTCGCTCGTGACCGAGGGTGAGAAGCTGCTGTGGGTGGGGGCGGCCGATGCCCTACCTGCTGACTTGCTCAGCAGCGTCAGCCAAACCCATGATCTGAACGGTGCGCTGGTGACGCCCGGCTTGATCGACTGCCACACCCATCTGGTCTACGGCGGCCTGCGCGCTAACGAGTTTGAGTTGCGCCTCAAGGGCGCCAGCTACGAAGAGATCGCCCGCGCCGGCGGCGGCATTCGCTCCAGCGTCAGTGCCACCCGCGAGGCCAGCGAGCAGGCCTTGTTTGACTCGGCCGCTGCGCGCCTGCGCCAGCTGCTGAGCGAGGGTGTGACCACGGTGGAGATCAAGTCCGGCTACGGCCTCAATCTGGCCGCCGAGGCCGCCAGCCTGCGGGTGGCACGCCGCCTGGGGGTCGAGCTGGATGTGGCGGTGCAAACTACTTTTTTGGGCGCCCACGCCGTGCCGGCCGAGTTCGCCGGGCGGCAAGACGACTACGTCACAGCCGTCTGCGAATGGCTGCCGCAGTTGCAGGCCCAGGGCCTGGTCGATGCGGTGGATGCCTTTTGCGAGGGCATAGGCTTCACCCCCGCGCAGACGCGCCGGGTGTTTGAGGCGGCCAAGGCCCTGGGCCTGCCCGTCAAGCTGCATGCCGAGCAGCTCAGCGATCAGGGCGGCACCCAGCTGGCCTGCGAGTTCGGGGCCCTGTCTTGCGATCATCTGGAGCATTTGAGCGAGGCCGGTATCGAGGCCATGCGGGCCAGCGGTACGGTGGCCACCTTGTTGCCCGGTGCCTTCTACTTTTTGCGTGAAACCAAGCTGCCGCCCATCGCCGCGCTGCGCGCCGCCGGCGTGCCCATGGCCATCTCCACCGATCACAACCCCGGCACCTCGCCCACCTTGTCCTTGCTGCTGATGCTGAATATGGCCTGCACCCTGTTCCGTCTGACGCCGGAAGAGGCTTTGCGCGGCGCCACCCAGCATGCGGCGCGTGCCCTGGGGCTCCAGGACCGTGGTGTCTTGCAGGCCGGCTTGCGGGCCGACTTCTGCGTTTGGGATATCGCCCATCCCAATGAACTGGCCTATTTCTTTGGCCGCAACCCGCTGAACTTTTGCGTGCGCGGCGGGCAGATTCGAGGAGATTCCAAGTGACGACGAGCAGCCCCGTGTTCAAGCTCAGCCCGGGCAGCCGCCCCTTGCTGATCAGCATGCCCCATGTGGGTTACGAGATACCAGCCGATCAACACCACCGTTATGTGCCGCGCGCCCTGCAAAGCGAGGACACCGACTGGCATCTGGAAGCCTTGTACGGCGAGATCGCGCGCGAGCTGGGGGCCAGCCTGATCGTCCCGCGCTTTTCGCGCTATTTGATCGACCTGAACCGCCCGCCGGAGGACACGCCCATGTATCCGGGTGCGGCCAATACCGAGTTGTGCCCGACCCGTTTTTTCACCGGCGAGTCCCTGTATCTGGAGGGCCAAGCCCCCGATGCCGAGGAGAAGCTGCGCCGCCGCGAGCAGTACTGGCGCCCCTATCACCAGGCCTTGCAGGCGGAGTTGGATCGCCTCAAGGCCCAGCATGGCTATGCCTTGCTGTTCGACGCGCACAGCATCCGCTCCGAGCTGCCCTGGTTGTTTGAGGGCCGCTTGCCGGATCTCAACCTCGGCACGGTGGAAGGCAAGTCTTGTGACGCCGCCATCACCGCGGCTCTCGCCGATGTGCAAGCCTCGCAGAGCGTGTACAGCCAGGTGGTCAACGGCCGCTTCAAGGGCGGCTACATCACCCGCCACTACGGCCAGCCTGCGCATGCACAACACGCGGTGCAGCTGGAGATGTGCCAGCGCTGCTATATGAGCGAGCTGCCGCCCTACGCTTACGCACCCGAGCTGGCGGCCCAGGTGCAGCCGCTGATTCGCCAACTGCTCAGCCGCTTGCTGGACTGGAGTCCACGTTCATGATCAACAAGACTTTTTGGGCCGAACTGGCCTGGGTAGACGGCCGCTGGCAACGCGATGTGCGCCTGACGGTGGACGCCCGCGGCCACTGGCAGGAGATCGCGGTGGGCGCGCCCCGGCCCGAGGGTGTTGAGGCCTTGCCCGGCCCGGTGCTGCCCAGCTTGGTGGACACGCACAGCCACGCCTTCCAGCGCGCTTTTGCCGGCCTGGCCGAACGGCGCAAGTCGGGTGACGATGATTTCTGGTCCTGGCGCGACCGCATGTATGGCCTGGCCCTGCGGGTCACGCCGGCCCAGCTGCAAGCCATCGCCAGCCAGCTCTATCTGGAGCTGCTGCAGGGCGGTTACACCCAGGTCTGCGAGTTCCACTATCTGCAGCACCAGCCGGATGGCTCGGCCTACCCGGACGAGTTGGCCATGAGCTGGGCCCTGGCCGATGCCGCACACAGCGTGGGTCTAGGCCTGACCCTGCTGCCGGTGCTTTATGCCCGTGCCGGCTTTGGCCAGGCCGGATTGCGCGAGGATCAGCGCCGCTTTCGCACCGATGCGGCCTGGGTCTGGCAGGCCAGCCAGCGCATCAACACCGCCGGCCGGCCCTTGTTGAATGCCGGTGTGGCCCTGCATTCCCTGCGGGCGGCCAATGCCGATGACATTGCCCAATTGCAAGCCCTGCTGGGTGATGGCGATGTGCCGCTACACATCCATATCGCCGAGCAGATGCAGGAGGTACGCGACTGCCTCGCCCACAGCGGCCAGCGGCCGATGGAATATCTGTGCAATACCTTCAAGCCCGATGCCCGCTGGCATCTGGTGCACGCCACCCACAGCACGCGCAAGGAAATTGAGCAGGTCGCCCAGGCGGGAGCCAGCGTGGTGATCTGCCCCGGCACCGAGGGCAATCTGGGCGATGGCCTCTGCGATTTGCCGGGCTGGTTGAGCGCGGGCGTGCCCATCAGCCTGGGTTCGGACAGCCATGTCACCCGCGCTTGGGGGGAGGAGCTGCGTTGGCTGGAGTACGGTCAGCGCCTGGGCCTGCAGCAGCGCAATGTGGCTGCCTTGCCCGGCCACCAGCCCTCGACGGCAGCCCGCTTGTTTGAGGCGGTACGGGCCGGCAGCGCAGCGCCAGCGGGCTTCAAGCAATGGGGTTTGCAGGCGGGCGCGCGCGCCGACTTCCTGGTGCTGGACCGCCGCGCCTCGGGGCTTTTGGGCTTGCCCGCCGACTATCTGCTGGACGGCCTGGTCTTCGCGGCCCAGGGTCAGGTCTTGCGCGCGGTCTTTGTGGCCGGCAAGCAGGTCTTGCAAGACGGGCGGCTGCTGGATGCGCAGCGCGGCACTCAGCTGGCGCAGGCGTTTGAGGCCGTGATGCAAGATCTTTGCTGAGACTTTTGCAACACCGGCTCGCTTTTGATCCGGCATTTGTCGGGCCGAACCCGCAATCGAGGCTAACAACCCTTTTCCCGCCTGGGGCTTCCTGATAGCGTAGCGCCAAGACATGAGTTGCCGCCGCGTTGTCGCTGCGGCCTCGTGCCTGGCCCTTGGTGCCCATCAGCAGTCGGGAGAAGTCAGATGTTTTCGCTTCGCAACTACACCATCCGGGCCCGGCTTTATGCCTTGGCCGCCATGGCCATCGCGGCCATGCTGCTGATTGGCGGCTACGGCCTGCTGAGTCAGAGGCATTCTCGCGAAGACTTTTCGCACTATGTAGATAACGATGTAGAGGCGCTGACCCAGCTGGCCAATGTGCGGGCCGGCGTCGGCAATCTGCGTCGCTATGAGAAAGACCTGCTGATCAATCTGGGAGACCCCAAGGCCACGGCCAAATACCACGCCGATTGGTTGAGCGCCTTTGACAAATCGATCGAAGGTTTGAAGCTCATCGAGAAGCTGGATCTGGTGGAGGATTTGAAGCATTACCCATTGGACTTGATGAAGTCCCTGGGCGAGTACCGGCGCGGCTTCCTGGCCGTGGCCGAGCGCGCCGAAAGGAATGAGTTCGCTGACACCCATGCGGCCAATCAGGCGCTGGAGCCGGTCAAGGGACCGGTGCGCGAGGTGGACAAGATCTTGGCCGAGATGACGCTCAAGATCGACAAGAACTCCGAGAACACCTTGGCTGCCATCCGTGAGCAGGATCGTTTGATCCAGCTGGCCTTTGTCTTTGTTTTGATCGGCTGCGTGCTCTTGATCGGCATCTTCACCGCGCTCAATATCCGCTCCATCCTGCGCCCGCTGAAGGAGGCGGCCGATGCCACCTCGCGGATTGCCGAGCATGATTTGCGCCAGGCGGTTCGCACCAGTGGTCGGGATGAAACCGCCGTCATGATGCGCGGCGTGCAAGCCATGCAGGACTCGCTCAGCGCCGTGGTCAGCGGCGTGCGCGGCGCCACCGACAGCATCGCCACCGCCTCACGCGAGGTGGCCATAGGCAGCCATGATCTGAGTCAGCGCACCGAGCAGGCGGCCTCGAATCTGGAGGAAACCTCCTCGGCCATGGAGCAACTCACCGCCAGCGTGGGGCATAACGCCGAATCGTCTCGGCAGGCGAATCAACTGGCTCAAGATGCCGCCCTGGTGGCCCAGCGCGGCGGGCAGGTGGTGGGGGATGTGGTGAACACCATGGGCCGTATCAGCGAGTCTTCGCGCAAGATCAGCGACATCACCGCCGTCATCGACGGCATCGCCTTCCAGACCAATATCCTGGCCCTGAATGCCGCCGTCGAGGCGGCGCGTGCGGGCGAGCAGGGCCGCGGCTTTGCCGTCGTGGCGGCCGAGGTGCGCAGCCTGGCCCAGCGCTCGGCCGAGGCCGCCAAGGAGATCAAGACCTTGATCACCGCCAGCAGCGAGAGCGTGGAAAGCGGCGCTCAGCTGGTGGAGCGCGCGGGCGACACCATGCAGGAGATCGTGGCCTCGATCGGCCGGGTCAGTCACATCGTTTCCGAGATCAGCCTGGCCTCGAATGAGCAGAGCACGGGCATCAACCAGATCAGCCTGGCCATCGCCAATCTGGACGATATGACGCAGCAGAACGCGGCCCTGGTGGAGCAGTCCGCCGCCGCCGCGCAAAGCCTGCAGGAGCAGGCCAGCGCCTTGGCACAGTCGGTGGCGGTGTTCAAGCTGGCCTGAGGTTCAAGGCCTGCAAGCTTTTGCGCAAGTCGGCGCTGGCGCGCACCGCGCCCACATGGAGGCCGCGCCAGTTGTGCAGGGGCAGATTGGCGTTGCGGCTTAACAAGTCCGCCGCCGCAGGGCTGAGGTCCTGCAGCAAGGCCTGGGCCACGGCGGCCATGGCGCATTCGGCGCCGCGCACCTGGCCGTCGTCGATCTTCAAGGCCAGGCCCAGGCCCAGCTCGGGCAGGGCCGCGCAGTAGACGCCCTCGGCCCCGACCTTGCAGAACAGGCGCTCGCCCAGGGCCTGCATCAACACGGTGTCGAAACGGTCGGTGCCTGCCACGTAAAAAGGTTCTGCCGCCACGGCCTGGCGCAGGCGCTTGGCCGCCTGCGCATGCGCCGGGCTCAGGCCTTGGCCTGTGCCCACGCGAGCGAAGGCCAGGGCCAGATCGCGCAGGGGCACAGCAAAAGTGGGAATGGAGCAGCCGTCGGTGCCACGCGGTGCTCGCTCCAGATCGCGGCCGGTGGCGGCGCTCAGGGCGGCGGTGATCTCGCGCATCAGCGGATGCTCGGGGGCCACATAGCCGCGCGCAAACTCGGCCGGCTCGCGGCCTTGCGCCAAGGCCATCTGACAGGCCACGCAGACAAAGCCAGCATGCTTGCCCGAGCAGTTGTTGTGCAAGGCGCTGGCCTGCTCGCCCCGGCTCAGCATGCCGCGCAGCACTGGCTCGCGGCCGGGCCATTGGGTGCCGCATTCCAGCGCGCTTTCATCCAGGCCCAGCTTTCGCAGCAGGCCCAGGGACGTGGCCACATGGGCCGGCTCACCGCTGTGGGAGGCGCAGGCGATGGACAACTCGGCCTGGCTGAGAGCAAAGCGATCGGCCGCGTCGCTGGCGACCAGGGGCAGGGCTTGCAAGACCTTGACGGCGGAGCGGGGGAAGATGGGCCGCTCCACATCGCCCAGGGCGCAGACCAGATGCCCATCGGCATCCACCAGAGCCAGGGAGCCGCTGTGGCGCGACTCGACGGTGTCGCCGCGCAAGACCTCGACCAGGACGGGATTGTTGGGGGTGCTCACGCTGGGGTTCCTTTTGATTTCTTTGGGCTTGCCGAGTCTGCGCGCACAAAAAGGCGCAGCTCCTGAGCCATGCGTGCCAGCGAGGGCTGGTGGATATACATCATGTGGCCGGCCTCGAAATAGCTGACCTGGATCTGGCCTTGCAAGGGCGGGCGCAGGCCCAGATGGTTGAGGGTGTAGTCGCCCGCCGCATGGGGTGTGGCCAGATCGTAATAACCGCTGGCCACATAGACCCGCATCGTGGGGCTGGCATGCAGGGCGCGGCGCAGGCTGTCGCCCACATTGACGTATTTGTTCTCGAAGCCCTTCCAGGTCCAGCTCTGCCACAGGGGCGAGATCACCTTGTAGGGCGAGTCGCTCTTGAACTGCAAGGTCTCGAACAGCAGGCGGTTGATGCCCACGGCATAGGCGCCGACCAGATTGTTCATGCCGGCGTCTTCCTCGGCCTGCTCGCCCGCATCGTCGCGGTCTAGGCCTAGAAAGCGGCTGTCCAGTCGACCCACGGTCTGGCCGCGTTCGCGCAGCAGCTCCTTGAAGAAGCGGAACTCGGTCGGGCGCAGATCGCAGCGCAGCAGATAGGCGGCGGAGAGGCCGCTGAAACGCGCCAGGCCTTCGGCGATGCGCTGACGCTCCTCCGTGCCGAGTTTGGAGCCCTGGTGCAGGGCCAGCAGATAGTCGCCATTGGCAAAGGCCTCGGCCTCGGCCACCACAGTCTTCAAGGACTTTTTCTGCATGGCCGGGCTGAGAGCCTTGTGGTACCAGGCGGTGGCGGCGTAGGTGGGCAGGAAGAGCGGGTAGGGCAGCTCGTTGCCGTGATCGAAGCTGAGGGTCTGGAAGTCCACCGCCAGCGAGACCAGCATCAGGCCATTGACATGGATATTGTGTTTGTCCTGCAGATGGCGCGAGAGACCGGCTGCGCGCGTCGTGCCATAGCTCTCACCGATCAGGTATTTGGGGCTGGCCCAGCGGCCGTGGCGAGTCAGGTAGAGGCGGATGAATTCGCCCACCGAGTCCAGATCGCGCTGGTAGTCGTGGAACTCGGCCATCTTCTCACCCTCGGCCACACGCGAGTGGCCGGTGCCTACCGGGTCGATGAAGACCAGGTCGGAGTCCGTCAGCAGGGTGTGCTCGTTCTCGGTCAGGCCATAGGGTGGCGCGCCGCACTGGCCCATTTCATCGGTGGGCACGCGCTGCGGCCCCAAGATGCCCAGATGCAGCCAGACGCTGGAGCTGCCCGGCCCGCCATTGAAGCTGAAGGTGATGGGGCGCTGCTCGGCCGCTTTGCTGCTCTTGTTCTTCAGCGTGTAGGCGATGAAGAACACGCTGGCGCGTGCCTTGTCGCCCTTGAACTGGCCCTTGCCCTCGGGTTCGCTGGAGTCGGGCTCGCGCAGCACGACGGTGCCGCAAGTGGCCTGATAATGCAGGGTGTTCTTGCCGACCTGCAGCTTGTGCTCGGTCGTGACGATTTGTTCAAGCACCGGGCTGCTGGTGCTGGGTTTGCTGTCTGGCTTGCTCGTTTCCGGGCTGGGGGTCTCGCTCATCGCCGAAGTCTCCTGGCTGTTTCTATCGATACAGTGCTGTGGATGCACTCTATCTCTTCCTCCGCCCGGCCGGCTTTGCCCATGCCGCAACGCCTGCTAGGGCTTGATTTCAGCAGCGCGCCCAGCAAGCGCAAACCCGTGGTGATGGCGCTTGGCCATCTACAGGGTCAGGTCTTGCGTTTGGAACGCTTGCAAAGTTTTGACACGCTGGCGGCTCTGGCCGTGTTTCTGCAAGAACCCGGTCCCTGGCTAGGCGGTTTTGATCTGCCTTTTGGCCTGCCGCGCGAGCTGGTCGAACAACTCGGTTGGCCCCAGCAATGGGCCGGTCTGATGGACCATTTTTGCGGCTTGAGCCGCGAGCAGGTCCGCGCCACTTTCGCGGCTTTTTGCGCCGCACGCCCCGTGGGTGCCAAGTTCGCTCACCGCAGTTGCGACGGCCCGGCCGGCGCCTCGCCCAGCATGAAATGGGTCAACCCGCCGGTGGCCTTCATGATGCATGCCGGCGTGCCGCTGCTGCGCCAAGCCGGCGTGACGCTGGCGGGTGTGCATGAGGCGGACCCGCAGCGGGTGGCGCTGGAAGCCTACCCGGGCCTGTTGGCGCGCGAGATCCTGGGGCGGCGCAGCTATAAAAGCGATGACAAAGCCAAGCAGACGCCCGAACGTCTGATCGCCCGCAAGGACTTGCTGGAGGCCCTGGAGCAAGGGCGCAGCCGTCTGGGCCTGCGACTCAAGCTCACGCATGCCCAGCGCGAGGCCTTGGTGGATGATGCCAGTGGTGACCGTCTGGACGCGGTGTTATGTCTTCTGCAAGCGGGCTGGGCCCAGGGGCGGCCGCGTTGGGGGCTGCCAGACGGCATCGACCCCTTGGAAGGCTGGATTGTCAGCGCCTGAATGCCTAGCACTGCGCTCAGGCCAGCAGGCTGAAGCTGGCTTGCAGCCGGGCGTCGTGCTCAGTTGAGGGCGCTGCGGCTTGCAAGAACAAGGCGGTTTCTTGCGCGCTGGCCTTGTGTTGCAGGTGCAGAATCTGGCCGCTGCTTGTTTGAAGCGTCGCCGCCCCTGGCCCTTGCAGGGCAAAGCTCAGATGAAACTGCTGCAGCCCTGCTTGCGGCTGGGCGCAGGCCTCGCCCTGAACGGCGAGCAGCCGCAGGCTCAGCCCCGGCTGCCCCAGGACCTCAAAGCACTGGCCCACAAAAGCTTGCCAGTCAGCCAGGCTGTGGGCATCACGCAGTGGCGGCAGGGCTTGGCTACGGCATTCGGCCAGAGCCGCCACGGGAAGGCCGCCGCCCAGCAGGCCGGCGCAGCCGCTCAAGACAAATTCACGCTTGTTCATGATGGGCTTGCCTTTCACAGACTTCAGGTTGGGCCGTGGCGACGGGGCGCCACAGCATATGCAGATGCCGGCCTTGCTGGCCCTGAACTTCAAAGCCCAGGGCTTGATAAAGCCGCTGCGCCGGGTTGTTGATCTCGACATGCAGGCTCAGTGCCTGGCCTAGCTGGGTTGCCTGCGCTTGCAGATGGCGCAGGCATTGCCTGCCCAAGCCCTGACCTCGCCAAGGCGGCAGCAGGCTGAGGTCCAGCAGGCCTAGCTCGGTGGCCAGGCGAGCCAGCCACAAGCGACCGACGGCCTCGCCGTTGCTGAGGATGATGCTGTGTTCGGCTTGTGGATACTGCTGGTGGTAGAAGCTGTTCTGCGCCTGATACTGCATCTCGACAAAAGCCTGTACAGCCGCCTCATCCCAATCGCTCAGCAAGGCCAACTCGTCCGCGCGTGTGCTGGCGTAGACGGCCTTTAAAAAGGCTTGATCGGCCGGGGTCGCTGGGCGCAGCTGCATGAGGCTCAGCCGCGCGGTGGGTAGATGCCGACCAGGGCGATGATGAAGGTCAGCGTTAGAAAGGGCTGCAGATTGTTATGCGGCTGGCCGCCGCCCGCAGCACCCAGGGTTTGTGGGGCCATCAGCTGTGGCGTGCCTGAGGCGCGGTAGATATTGCCGCCATTGGTGGGCGACAAGGCCACGCTGGCGCTGGGCATGCCGGTGGTGGGGGCGAGTGCGGCCTTCAGACCGTGGCGGTGGGCAGGCATTTGGCTGGGCTGCAGGGTGATGGATTCACTGCCCCCAGTTTCACCCAACACGCGCTCGCTCAAGCCCGGCCCCGCACCCCAGAACATGGGCGAGCGGCCCGCCAGATTGGGCAGGCCAAAGGTGCTGCGACCATCGCCTCCAAAATTGGTGCCCAGCAAGGAAAACAAGGCGGTGTTCTGAGCGATGGGCAGCAACTGTCCGTCGCAGGTGGCCCAGCCGCGGGGCGGGAAGTTGCCCGCGAAGATACGGATCTCGGCGACAAAAGGATCGGCCATGCTGTGCTCCTCAAGCCTGCGAAGGGTAGATGCCAAACAGCGAGATGATGAAGCTCACCGTTTGGAAGGGGGCCATATTGCTGTGGGGCTGGCTGCCGCCCTGGCTCGTGATGGCCACCGCCGCCATATCGCTCGTGGGTTGGCCGCTGCCGTAGTACTGGGCGCTGCTCGATGCCGCCAATACGCCGGAGGGGCCGGCCGTGGCCACGGCCACCGTGCTGCTGGCCGAAAGCTGGTGGCTGTGGGCAGGGAGATGCGGGACCATCAAGGTGACGTCTTCTACACCGCCTATTTCTCCGAGGGTGTGGCCCCCTGAGCCAGGGCTTTGGCCTTGGTGCATGGGCAGGCGGCCGCGCAGATCGGGCAGGGCAAAGCTCTGCTGGCCGTCACCGCCGTAGGTGGTGCCGATCAGATTGAAGAGGGTCTCGTACTCCGAGATGGGCAGGGTGCTGCCATCGCAAAACATCCAGCCCGCGGGGGCGAAGTTGCCCCCGAACATGCGGATCTCACCCACAAAGGGATTGGCCATGGCGGTCCTTTCCTGTGCGCCTGGGGCGCGATTGATTGGCTGAGCCTCTCCGTACCGCCCGCTCAGTTGCGCGAGGGGAAGATGCCTTGCAAGGCGATGATGAAGCTGAGGGTTAAGAAGGGCTGCATATTGGTATGCGCTTGGCTAGCCCCGGTGTTCGTCACCGCGGCCGGATTGAGGGGGCCGACCGAGGTCGCCGCTGGGGCATAGATATCGCGTCCACCGCGGGCTTTGGCTGCCGGTACGGCCAAGCCTGGCACGCTGGCGTTGGCGATATCGCCGCTGGCCTGCAGGCCGTGCTGATGCTGGGGCATTTCGAGGGTCGTCAGGGTATGGGCTTCTTCACCTGCTCGGCTGCCCAAGGGCCAGGCATTGCTGCTGTAACGCGGAACGCGGCCGCGCAGATCCGGCAGTGCAAAAGTGACTCGCCCATCGCCGCCGTAGGTCGTGCCGAGGATGGAGAACAGGGCCTGGTTCTGGTTGATGGACATCAGCTGCCCATTGCAAAAAGCCCAGCCCCTGGGCGGGTAGTTGAAGCTGACGATGCTGATCTGGCCAAGAAACGGTTCAGACATGGTGTCTCCAATCTCTAGAAAGAGCCCAGCGAGAAGATCAGTTGAAAATGGCCTCGTACTGCCTGCCCTGAGCGTCGGCGCCGACGGGCACCAGAAATATTTCCAGCTCTCCGGGCTCGGCCCCGCTCTCACCGAGCTTGCGCAAGCTGTAGAGGCCTTGCTCAAGAGCGGGCTGGGCGGGCCCGGCAAAGAGCAGGGAAAAGGCCTGGCGTTGACCGGGTACGGCCGTCGCAGACAAGGCTCGGGCCTCTTGCAAGGTCAGCCGGATGGGCAGCTGAGCGCCTGGCAGCTCAAAGCCCTGGCCCAGCTCGGCCTGGAACTGGCTCAGCTCCATGTTCAGCTCAAGGGGCGAGTGTCTTTGTCCTGGCGCCTGCGCAGGCCCACGGCCAGCAGCAGGCCACCGCCCAGCAAGAGCACAGCGCTGGCCGGCTCGGGCACGGCTTGGGTGATCAGCTGGATGCTGATATCGGCGTAGCCGCCGCTTTGGCCGGTGCCTCGGTTCTTGAGCACCAGGCTGTCCAGGTCCACGCTGAACGAGTTGCCACTGAGCAGATGCACATAGCTGCTGGGTGTGCTGGGGCTTTGCAGGCCGCTGAAACCGGTGCTTAGGAAGCCATCTTTGTCGGTGATGCTAAGGCCCACGATGGTCTTGCCCGTGAGGCTGAGGTTGTTGAACTGGTAGCGGGCGTGAGCGCTGCTGTCACCCAGATAACCCGTCACCCATTGTTCATTGGGCAAACCTTCGTTGAGCACAGCGCCCACGCCAATGCGCAGATTGATGCTTTGGCCCTGGAAGCTGATCTGCTCCAGGCTCAGCATCCAGCCACCGATATTGCTGCCATCGCCAGGCGAGAGCTTGAGGCCGTCGGCACCGCTGACCTGGTCAAAGGTATTGATGGTGTTGCTTGCGTCACCGACCAAGCCACCCGGTGAAAACAGGCTGATGGTGACCGGGCCGTCAAAGGCCGCTTGAGCGGCACCGCTGGCGCCAAGGCCGGCCAGTGCGGCACTCAAAATCCAGGCCCAGCAAGGACGGGAGAGGCCGGCGAGCCGGCTGCGAGAGGAGGAAGGCTTCATACATCAGCTCCTTGGCAACGCAGTGTGTGAGCGCGTGACTTTGTTCACGAGTTCGCGATGCAATGTAGCCCTCATGGGGGACGCTGTCATCCCCTTGTTCTCGCATTCTTTGTGTAACGAACGAAAAAAAGGGGACCCGAAGGTCCCCGCTTTCTGTGCCTGCTTGCGTGTCAAAAGCAGGGCAAACTGACTTTCTCATCGGAGTGCTTTTGCTGTCTGCCGCAGGCAGGGCAAGCTTACTTCCTCATCAAGGTCGACTTGCCAAACAGCGACTCGATCAAATCCACCGCCACCTTGGCCGTCTTGTTCTGCAGGTCCAGGGCGGGGTTGAGTTCCATCACGTCCAACGAGGCCATGAAGCCGGTGTCGGCAATCATCTCCATGCACAGCTGGGCCTCGCGGTAGGTCGGGCCCCCGGGCACGGTGGTGCCCACGCCGGGGGCGATGTCGGGGTCCAGGAAGTCGACGTCGAAGCTGACATGCAGATGGGTGTTGGCGTCCAGCGTGGCCAGGGCTAACTCCATGGTGTGGCGCATGCCCATCTCGTCGATATAGCGCATATCGAAGACTTCCAGCTCTTGCTCGTGCACAAAGCGCTTTTCGCCAGCGTCCACGCTGCGGATGCCGATCTGGCGCACCCACTTGGGGTTGATGGCGGGCACCTGGCCGCCGATCTCGATCAGCTGTTGCGGGCCGAAACCGGCCAGGCAGGCCACGGGCATGCCGTGGATATTGCCGCTGGGGGTGAGGGCGCTGGTGTTGAAGTCGGCATGGGCGTCCAGCCACAGAATGCGCAGCTTCTTGCCCACCTCGCGGCAGTGGCGGGCCACGGCGCTGATGGAGCCCAGGCCCAGGCAGTGGTCACCGCCCAGCAAGATGGGCATGCGACCTAACTTCAATTCGGCATAGACGGCTTCGTGCACCGATTTGTTCCAGGCCGTCACCTCGTTCAGATGGCGGTAGCCGTCCACCGGCGGCAGCCAGGGGTTGGCCGGGCCCATCAAGTTGCCACGGTCCACCACGTCGACGCCGTGGCTCTCCAAGGTGGCAGCGAGGTCGGCCACGCGCAGGGCTTCGGGGCCCATGCTGGCGCCGCGTGCGCCGGCGCCGATATCGGTGGGAGCGCCGATCAATGAAACGGATCTGAGGGAGGTCATCTGGGGAGTCCTTGCTGCTGCAGCGCTCAGCAGTGGGACCTTTGGGGTGGCCTGCTCTGAGCGCTCATACTTGTTCATCAAACCAGCAGTCTATCGCCCCGGCCGCAGGTCCACCCGATGGCTGCGGTTTTAGACCCCGTCGCCGGCAGCGGGTTGGGCATGCAGATCGTAGGTCGATTCCAGCAGGGCCCAAGCTTCTTCGGCGGTTTCGACGAAGTGGAAGAGCTGTTCATCACCGGCGCTGATCATGCCCGTTTCGATCAGCAGCTCGAAGTTGATCAGCCGGGTCCAGAACTCGCGCCCGAACATCAGGATGGGGCGACGGCGGCATTTGCCGGTCTGGATCAACGTCATGGTCTCGAACAACTCGTCCAGCGTGCCGAAGCCGCCGGGGAAGCAGACCAGGGCGACCGAGCGCATCAGGAAGTGCATCTTGCGCATCGCAAAGTAGTGGAAGCGGAAGCACAGCTCGGGCGTGATGTAGGGGTTGGGGTGCTGCTCGTGTGGCAGCACGATGTTCAGGCCAATGCTCTTGCCGCCCACCTCGTAGGCGCCGCGATTGCCCGCTTCCATGATGCCGGGGCCGCCACCGGTGACGATGTAAATCGGGTCGGCTCGCTCGGCCGAGGCGCGGGTGACGATGGCGGCGAAGCGGCGCGCCTCTTCGTAGAAATGGCTCATGCCCACCTGGGCTTCGGCGCGCTTGATCGCGGCGGCGTCACCAAGCTTTTGAGCCGTCGCCAAGGCTTCCAGCGCGTCCTCACGCGGCTTGATGCGGGCGCTGCCAAACATCACGATGGTGGACTTGATGCCCTGCTCATGCTGGATCAGCTCGGGTTTGAGCAACTCCAGCTGCATGCGCACGGGGCGCAACTCATCTCGCAACAGGAACTCGCTGTCGTCGAAAGCGAGCTTGTACGCGCTGTTGGGGCCGGCGTAATCGGGTCGGGGCTGGTTGGCCCGGACTTCGTCTTTGGCGCTTGGGAAATTGCGCGCGGTCAGGTCTTTGCGTTTGTTCATGGAGGCAAGTGTCGCAGCCCGGCTGGGCCATGCGAAGGCAAACAAATGGGTAGTTTGCCCCTCAGTTTTTTGGGGAACAGACGGCGCAATTGGGGTCGGCCTGGGCGTGGATCTCGCTCCACTCCATGCGGCGGGCGTCCAGCATGAGCAGGCGGCCCGCCAAGCTATCGCCCAAGTTCAGCAGGCACTTCAAGGCCTCGGCGGCCTGCATGCTGCCGATGATGCCCACCAGGGGCGCGAACACGCCCATGGTGGCGCAGCGCACTTCCTCGACCGGGCTGTCCGGTGGGAATAGGCAGGCGTAGCAGGGGGCGCCAGGGCGGCGGCTGGCGCGGCTGTCAAACACGCTGATCTGCCCGTCAAAGCCAATGGCCGCGCCCGACACCAGGGGCTTGGCGTGGGCCACGCAGGCGCGGTTGATGGCCTGGCGGGTGGCGAAGTTGTCGCAGCAGTCCAGCACCACATCGGCCTGGGCCACCAGCGCGTCCAGCAGGGCGGCATCGGCGCGTTGCTGGATGGCTGTGACCTGCACCTCGGCATTGATGGCGGCCAGGCCCTGGCGGGCCGATTCCACCTTGGGGCTGCCGATGCGGGCCGTGCTGTGCACGATCTGGCGCTGCAGATTGGTGAGATCCACCGTGTCGTGGTCCACCAGGGTCAGGCGCCCCAAGCCGGCGCTGGCCAGGTAGAGGGCCACCGGCGAGCCCAGGCCGCCGGCGCCGATGATCAGTGCATGGGATTGCAGCAGGGTTTGCTGGCCTTCGACGCCGATCTCGTCCAGCAGGATGTGGCGCGAGTAGCGCAGCAGTTGCTCGTCATTCATGGGGTGCAAGCATAGTGGCTTGGTAAAAAACAAAGCCCGCCTGGACGGATCCGGCGGGCTTGCGCTTGAGTGCTGAGGCTGGGCTTACTCGCCTGGCTTGGCTTCGGGCTTGCGCTCCACGGCCGTCTTAGACACCAGCACGGTCTGGCCCTTGAGTTGGTTGAGCGCCTGGGTCAGCGGGAAGTCCTGGGCCGAGCCGAATTCGGGCAGGGGCTTGGGCGGCTCCAGCTTCTTGGCGTATTCGGCTTCAAGCTTTTGGCGGGCTTCCTCGCGGGCGGCTTCACGGGCCTTGTTGGCGGCTTCGTCCTTGACCTCGTCGGCGCCGCCCAGATGTTTCTCCAGATCGGCTTCACGGGTGCGGAAGGCGGCGAAGACATTGCCCTCGGCGGTTTCGTCCAGCATCACATCGGGCACGATGCCCTTGGCCTGGATGGAGCGGCCGCTGGGGGTGTAGTAACGCGCGGTGGTGATCTTCAGCGCGGTTTCCGGGCCCAGCTGACGCACGGTCTGCACGGAGCCCTTGCCGAAGGTCTGCTCGCCCATGATGATGGCGCGCTTGTGGTCTTGCAGGGCGCCGGCGACGATTTCGCTGGCCGAGGCCGAGCCACCATTGACCAGCACCACCAAGGGCACCTTTTTCAACGCTGCCGGCAGTTTGCGCAGCGGGTCGTTGCCGCCACGGCGGACGTAGAAGTCGGGGTTGGCCTTGAGGCTGGCCTTGGATTCGGGGATCTGGCCATTGGTGCTGACCACTTCCACGTCCTTGGGCAGGAAGGCAGCGGAGATGGCCACGGCGCCGTCCAGCAGGCCGCCGGGGTCATTGCGCAGGTCCAGCACCAAGCCCTTCAGATTGGGCTCTTGCTTGTAGATTTCTTCCAGCTTTTTGGCGAAGTCTTCGACCGTGCTTTCCTGGAACTGGCTGACGCGCAGCCAGGCATAGCCGGGTTCGACGATCTTGGAGCGCACGCTTTGGGCGTGGATCTCTTCGCGCACGATGGTGACGGGGAAGCTGCGGTTCTCGTTCTTGCGGTAGATGGTCAGCTGAACCTTGGTGTTGGCTTCGCCGCGCATACGCTTGACGGCTTGGTCCAGTGTGAGGCCGCGCACCGCCGTGTCGTCGATCTTGCTGATCAGGTCACCGCTCTTGAGGCCGGCGCGGAAGGCCGGTGAGCCTTCGATGGGGGAGACGATCTTGACCAGGCCGTCTTCCATGCCGATTTCGATGCCCACGCCGACGAATTTGCCGGTCGAGCCTTCACGGAATTCTTTGAAGTTCTTTTTGTCGAAGAACTGCGAGTGCGGATCCAGGCCGGAGACCATGCCGGCGATGGCGTCGTTGATCAGCTTTTTCTCGTCAACGGGTTCCACATAGTCGGACTTGACCATGCCGAAAACGGCTGCGAGCTGCTGCAATTCCTCCAAGGGCAGCGGCGAGAGGCTGCTGCGTGCATTGGCCTGGAATTGCATGGTGGTCAGCGCGCCGGCAACGGCCCCGACGGCGACCCATCCAGCAACTTTCAATTTGGCGCCCATGTTGCGAGTGTTTCCTAAGGGTGTGATCAATTAAAGCTCGGTGTGAATTCAGGCTGCAGAGGTTTTGACTCGCGCTGGTCAAGTATATGCGGCGCTTCCAGGCCAACACCTCGCAGACACCCCTATTTGACGGGCTAAATCGCGGCTTTCAAGTGAACAAAGAGACGAAATCGTGTCTGATTTGTAGCAGCTGCGTGCACGGCTTGTTAGCTTTACTCGCGCAACACCTTGGCTTTACTTTGACTTTACTTTGGCGCCAGGGCCGGGAAGGTCACCACATGGTCCACATTGACGCGAATGCCTATCCATTCGCCCAGCTGATGATCGTGATGCGAGGGCACATGGGCCATCAGCTGTTCGCCCGAGGCCAGGCGCAGGGTGTAGAGAAAGTCGGCGCCGCGGAAGATCTTGCGCTCAATCTTGGCCTGCACCGGCGCCAGATCGTCGTGCACGATGTCGTCGGCGCGCAAGAGCACATCGCAGCGGCCGCCGGGGTAGGCGCTGGCCAGCGCGCAGGCCTCAACATCCTTGAGGCTGCCCACGGGGGTTTGCACCAGCGGGCCGTCCTCGCCCGCCACGATACGGCCGGGGGTGAACACGCCGTGGCCGATGAAGTCGGCCACGAAGCGGGTGGCTGGGCGGTGGTAGACGGTGTAGGCCGCGTCCCATTGCTCCAGCTGACCTTGGTGCATCACGCCCACCACATCGCCGATGGCAAAGGCCTCGGCCTGGTCGTGGGTGACGAAGAGAGCGGTCGTGCCACTGGCTTGCAGAATGCCGCGCAGCTCTTGCGACAAGTGCTCGCGCAGATCGACGTCCAGGCTAGAGAAGGGCTCGTCCAGCAAGAGCAGGCGCGGGGCCGGCGCCAGGGCGCGGGCCAAGGCCACACGCTGCTGCTGGCCGCCGCTGAGCTGGTGCGGCGCGCGCTTGGCCGCATGCGCCAGGCCCACCAGTTCCAGCACCTCCTGGATGCGCTGGGCGCGCTCGCCGCGCGCCAGATGACGCAGGCCGAAGCCCACGTTATCGCTGACCGAGAGATGCGGGAAGAGGGCGTAATCCTGAAACACCATGCCGATGCGGCGGGCCTCGGGCGGCAGATGAAGGCCCAGGCTGGCATCGGCCAGCGCCTCGCCGGCAATGCTGATGCGGCCGGTCTCCAGCTGTTCCAGGCCAGCGATGCAGCGCAGCAGCGAGGTCTTGCCGCAGCCCGAGGGGCCGATCAACACGCCAATCTGCCCGGCCGACAAGCTCAGGCTGACCTGATGCACCGCCTGGCCAGGCTGGCGGCCCATGCCAGCGGCGGCAGTGGCGAAGGAGGGGGCTTGGGACTTGGCGACGCCGGCCGCGGCCGCAGAGCCCGGATAGCGCAGCCCGACGCGGTCGAGTGCAAGAAACATGGGCCTTATGATAGCGCCCCGGCGGAAAAATCTAAATGCGCATCGTTCGCATTGTTGACGCTCCTGACCGCTCATTGACGGAAATCAAGCGGAATCGCGCTGTTTTCTCCTCCACTGCTGGTTTGGCTTGTATTTGGCCCCAGCCGAACTTTTTGAATCCGCCTCCGCTGCGCATGTTGCGACTGATCACCCTTGTTTGTTTCGCCCTGGCCGTGCCCGTGCTGGGGATTCTGGGCTCCTGGCTGGTGCTGGACGCGCAGTCCTGGGCCATGTTGCAGCACCAGTTCGCTACCGTCTTGCCGGGCTATGCCTGGGCTTCCTTGCTGCTGTGCGCGGGCGTGGGCCTGGGTGTGGTGCTGCTGGGCGGGGCCACGGCGGCGGCAGTGAGTTTGTTCGACTTTCCCGGCCGACGCGTCTTCGAATGGGCCTTGCTGCTGCCCATGGCCATGCCGGCCTATGTGGCCGCCTACGCATACACCGACGCCTTGCAATACAGCGGCATGCTGCAAATGACGCTGCGCGCTTGGACCGGCGCCCAGGGGGCGCTCTGGCCCGATGTGCGCAGTCTGCCCGGCGCCATCGCCTTGTTCATCGTCTGCCTCTATCCCTATGTCTATCTGCTGACCCGCACGGCTCTGAATGAGCGCGCCGTGGGCTTGATGGAAACTGCCCGCTTGTTGGGCGCTGGTACCTTGCGCCGGGTGCGCGAGGTGGCCTTGCCCCTGGCCCGGCCGGCCTTGGCAGCGGGCCTGGCCCTGGCTTTGATGGAGACGCTGGCGGACTACGGCGTGGGCGCGTACTTCGGCCTCACCACCTTGACCACCGGCATCTACAAGGCCTGGCTGGTGATGAATGACCGCATGGCTGCGGCCCAGCTGGCCTCGGTGCTATTGCTGCTGGTGGCCGGGCTCTTGTGGCTGGAGCGCCGTTCGCAAGCGCGTCTGCGCTTCGCCGGCAGCCGCAGTGGTGCCCTGCATGCGGCCGAGGCCCGGCCCATGCGTTTGCGCGGCTGGGCGGCAGCCGCTGCTTTGCTGCTGTGCAGCCTGCCCATCTTGCTGGGCTTTGTGTTGCCTGTGGTCGCCTTGCTCAAGCTGATGTGGCTGGAGGCCCGCTACGGCGAATTCGGTCTGCCGCTGGAGCGCTTTGTGCAGTGGGGCCTGACCAGCTTGAAGCTGGCCGGCATTTCCTCGGTGCTGGCGGTGGCCATGGCCTTGGTGCTGGCCTATGCCCAGCGCATGAGTGCGGGCGGGGTCTGGCTGAAGGGCGCCACCCGCATCGTCTCCCTGGGCTATGCCGTACCGGGCGCGGTGATCGCCGTGGGCATTCTGCTGCCCTTGGGCTGGCTGCAAGAACATGCGCCCCAGCTGGGCCTGACCTCCATCATCACCGGCACCATCACCGGTCTGGTCTACGCCTATCTGGTGCGCTTCTCGGGCGTGGCTTTGCAGTCGGTGGAGGCGGGCTATTCACGCATCTCCCGCAATGTGGACGAGACCGCCCGTCTGCTGGGCGCCAGCCGCCGCCGTTTGTTCATGGAGCTGCATGCGCCCCTGCTGGCGCGTTCGGCGCTCGCCGCGGCCTTGCTGGTGTTTGTGGATGTGATGAAGGAGCTACCCGCCACCCTGGTACTGCGGCCCTTCAACAGCGACACCTTGGCGGTGGTGGCCTATCAGCTGGCGCGGGATGAACGCTTGGGTGAGGCCGCCTTGCCTTCGCTGGCCATCGTCATCGTCGGCCTGGTGCCGGTGTTGATGTTGTCGAGAGCGCTGAGGAGGGGGTGAGGCGGGGGCTGGGGCAGGGGCAGGGAGATGACCCGGCTGATTTCCCAACTCAAGTCCAAGAGCCCACCGGGCAGTCGGGCTTGAGCATAGGGTCAGGCAGATGAATTCGGCTGATCTTCCAACCCAAACTCAAGAGCCCACCGGGCGTCTGGCGTTGCACATTGAGTGGTCAGATGAACCCGGTTGATTTCCCAACTCACATCCAAGAGCCCACCGGGCGTGTGGGTGTGCGCGTGGGTAGGGCGGACAAACCCGGCCGAACTTCCAACCCAAATCCAAGAGCCCACTGGGATCTTGGATTTGGGTTGGTCCCTCCGACAGGAATCGAACCTGTATTTGCCGCTTAGGAGGCGGCCGTTCTATCCATTGAACTACGGAGAGATCGCCCTGAGACAGGGCGGCGCGAATTCTCGCATGAGTTGAGGGCGTCTCTGAGCAAGCTCGGCCGGCCGCCTCACTCCCACTTCCACTGCCAGATCAAATCCACCGCGTTTTCATCGCCCGATTGAGCGCGCAGGGTGAAGCGTTGGGCGATGCGGTAGATCACCTGCCAGACGCCCGTCGTGGCGTTGAGGCCGCGCTCATAGCCCACATACCAGCGCTCGGACAGGTACTTGCCCACCCGCACCACCGTGCCTTTGACATCGCTGCCTTGGCCGTCGATGGCCAACTCGTCCAGGCCCACGGTCTTTTTGAGCTTGCTGGTCATGCTCTCGCCGTCACCGCTCAGCAAGGCCATGGCGGCGCTTTGCAGCAGGGCGTTGTCCCCGCCTTCGAGTTGATCGGGCGCGCGGCCCAGCAGCAGCCAGGAGAGCTTGGCGCTGTCCATCATCTCGGGGTCGGAGTAGAGCTTGACCCGCGGGGCTTGCGCCGTGCCGGTGACGGCCACACCCACCTTGACCTCCTCGTTAGGCATGGGCCGCAGGGCCAGCACGTCCAGGCGCGGGTTGTCGATCACGCCGCCAAAGGTGATCAGGCCTTTTTCCACCGTCAGCTTCTGGCCATAGGCATCGAAGCTGCCGTCCACGGTCTTGATCACGCCGTGCAGGGCCGGGCCGGTGGCGGCCTGGCTCAGGGCCAGATCACCGGCCAGCAAGGTGTCGATGCCATGGCCACGCACCCGCAGCTTCTTGCCCAGATTGATGCCGACCTTGACCTTGATGGCGCGCTTGGATTTGGGCGCTTCCGCCACCAGCTCGCGGCGGCTGCCGGGGCGGCGCACCTGCACATCGGCGCCCAGCTCGGGCGCGTTGCCGCGCGAGAAATCGAACAAGCCGTCTTCCACATCCAGCTTGCCCTGCAAATCCAGGGCCTGGGCGTCCAGCAAAAGCTGCACCTGGCCGTTGATGGCCAGGCGGCGGTCCACCCGGCGCAACACGGCAAACTTCTTGGCCTCTAGCTGAATCTCGGCCTTGGGCGTGGCGCCCAGCTGCATGCTGCCGCTGCCGCTCAACTCGCCGTCTCCGGCGCGCACCTTGAAGCTTTCCAAGGTGGCGCGGCCACCGTGCAGATTGAGCGCCAGCTCGCCGTCCCGCATGTCCACCCCCATCAGCGGGTTGCGCAAGGCCAGCTTGGAGGCGCTGGCCGAGCCATTGATCTCGGGCGCGCGCAGCAAGCCGCCAAAGCTGGCACTGGCATGGAAGCCGCCGCCCATGCGCCAGCCGGCCGGCACCCAGGCACCCCAGGTGCTGAGGTTGGCGACCTGCGCCTCCAGTACCCCTTGCAGCTGCGAGTTGCCGCTGGGCCACAGGCTGCCGTCGCTGTTGCGGGCGGTCAGGGCGCCGGCCAGGGCGCCGACATTGCTGCCGGCCATGGATTGCGTCAAGTGCCAGAGGCCCGGGCTGCCGATCAGGCCTATGCGCATCTCGGAGAGGTTCAGCTTTTGCGTGCCGCCATCGTCGGTGACGCTCAGGTCGCCGCCGCTGCGCTCCAGGGCGATGTCGACATTGAGCCGGGGTTGGGTGGCGACGCGGGCATAGCCGCCCACCACCAGATCGCCGCCCCAGCCGAAGTCGGGCTGCCAGCGTGCCAGCAAGGGCGCCACGGCCAAGGGCTCTAACTGCAGATCGACGCGGCCTTGGTCGCCGCCTTGCCAGGCCAGCTCGGTCCAGCGCAGACCGGCGCCCAGCAGCTCCAAGCGGCCGGGTTTGAGCGCGGCTGCTTGCAGCTGTGCCTGCGGCCCCAGGTTCAGGGCACCGGCCAGATTGCGGGCCTGCAGCCAGGGCTCCAGCTTGGCTTCTTGTGGCCGGGCCAGCATTTGGCCTTGCTCGAACTGCCAACGCCCGCCCTGGTGCCAGAGCAGGCCCGGTGCGCCGCTCAATCCGCCTTGCAAGCTTAGGGTCAAGGGTCCTTTGGCGATCTGTTCCTTGGGCTGACCCGGTGGTATCAGGGCCGGCGGAATCTTGCTTTCGCCCAGGGCATTGAGCTGCAGCTGGTGCTTGGCCCAGCTGCCCAGCAGACTCAGGCTGGCCTTGGGGCTGCTAAAGCCGCTGGCTTGCAACTGCTCCAGATTGAAGCGGGCTTGCAGGGGTGCGTCGAGGCCGCTGGCCAGCTCCCAGCGGCCCTGGGCCGAGGCCAGTTGCAGATGGTTGTCCTGTGTTTCAAACAACAGGCCCTTGGCCTGCAGATCGGCCTCGCTGCGCCAGTTCCAGCCGCTGGGGTCTTGTTTGCTGGGCGTCTCGGCCTTGGCATTCAGTTTCAGGCCGGCCATCAAACTGCCGGCCAACTTGGACTTGGGGGCGAAGCTGCTCAGCAGCGGCTGCAGCCCGGCCAGCTGGGGCGCGCGCAGGTCTAGCGCGGCTTGCCATTGCTCGCCCGGCATCAAGTCCGCGCGGCCTTGCAGCTGATTGCCGTCTAACTGAAGATCCAGGCGGGCCAGCGGTGCCGAGCCTGCCGCGTGCTCGTAGCGCAGCAGGCCGCTGCTGGCGACACCGCCCAGGGTGCTGGGTTTCAGCTGCAGCTGGGCCGTGCCCAAGGGTGCTTGTTGTAAGAGGCTGGCCTTGGCCGGAGTTGGGCCGCTTTGCCCGCTTTGTAAATGCGCGCTGAGCTCGGCGTCCAGCACTTGAGCGCTTTGTTGCCAGGCGCTGCCGACCTCGCCATGCCAGTAGGGGCGCAGATCGGGGGCTTGGGCACGGGCCTCGGTCTTGAGCGTCCAGCCCAGCCTCAGGCTGCCCGCCTCGCGCAGCAGCAGTTCGGCGCGCGCGTTCAGCTGGGCTTCACCGGAGTTGAGTTTGAGAGCCTGAACATCGATCGCCTTGGCGCTGGCCTGGGCTTGCAGCTGCAAGGAAAGAGGCAAGGGCGCGGCCTTGGCGCTGCTGGCCACGCCGGCTTTCAGGGGCGCGGCCTGGGCCTGCCACTGCCCGTCCAGCTTGGCGCTGATGTTTAGCGGGGCGCTTTCTTTTGCCCCCATCTGGCTCAAGCCCTGGGGGCTGCTGAGTTCGATCTTGCCGCCTGCACGCAGAGGGCGCAGGGCTTGCAGCAAGCCTTCGCCGCGCAAGTCTTCCAGAGCGATATTGAGCTTGGCTCCCTGGCTGTTGGAGTTGCTGCCGCTCGCCCGCAGCCGGCCGGCCGGCGTTTGCGCGCTGCCCAACAAGGCGTCCAGGCTCTTGATCTGCAGACTGGCCGGGTCTTGGGCCAAAAAGCTCAGATTCAGATCGAGCTTGCGCAGCGGCAGGCGCTGCTCGTCCCAAAGCCCGGCCGCGCCATTGCTCAGGGCGGCGGAGACCGCCACCTTGAGCTGTTCTTTGGCATCGGCCTTGGCCTGGATCTGCGCCTCGCCGCTGAAAGACGTGCGGGGCAGGCCGGAGACCAGGGCCGAGAGGTCCAGATTGCGGGTGTTCAGCTGCAGGCCTTGCAAGGGCCAGGCAGCGAAGGGCGCCAGCTGGGCTTGGGCGTCCAGCTCTTGGGCCTGGGCGTCCACCTTGGCTTGCAGGCGCAGGGCTTGTAGCGGGCCGCTGGCCTGCACCTGGGCGCGCCAGGCGGGCAGGCCTTGCTCGGCGCTAGGCAGGGATTCGATCTGCAGGGTCGAGCTCAGGCGCAGCTCGCCCGCGCTTTGGATCTTGGCCTCGCCGCGGGCTTGCAGCAGGTCCCAGGCCAGATGCTCCAGCTTCAGCTGATGTTGCTCGCCTTGCTCGGCACTCAGGGCCAAGCGGGCGCGCAGATCGCGCAAGGGCTTGTCGCCCAGTTCGGCGCTGTGCAGTTCTTGAATGCTCAGGGCATCGAGCTGCAGACCGACCGGGATCAGGAGATCGGCGGGGGCCTTGGCCGGCTCTTGGGAAGGTTTGATCTTGAGCGTCAGCCTTTGGATTTGCAGGCTTTGCAGATGCACATCGGCCCACAGCCTGGGGCTGTGGTTCCAGGCCAGGCTCAGACCCTGCCATTGCAGGCCCAGCAGCTCGATGCTGTCGCTGCTTTTGAGATCACCAGGCAGGCTGTAGCGCAGGCGCTCGGCAGAAAAATCACCCAGCAAACTACCCTTGGCCGCGTCGACCTCCAGGCCCGGCACCTTGCTCAAGAGCCAGGCCGTGCCCGGCTCGGTGGCCAGGGTCCACCAGGCCGTGCCACCCATGGCACCCACCAGTGCCGGCGCGGCCAACAAGGCCAGGATCAGGCCGCGACCGCCCCGTTTTGTTTTCGGCGGTGCGGCGCTGGGTTCGTTGGGGGCCGGCGAGGCGGGAGCCTCCTTCGCTTGTTCACTCATGGGGGGCTCGCTCACAGGGCAATGCCCACGCTGAAATGTATGCGCCACTTTTGCAGGGATTGGGCGCGGGCAAAGTCCAGGCGCAGCGTGCCCAGGGGGCTGCGGTAGCGCAGACCCAGTCCATAGGCCAGCTCGGGCTTGAAGCCGCGCCAGCTCATGGCGGCCTGGCCGGCGTCCACAAAGCCGGCGCCCAGCAGATCGGGCAGGGAGGGCATCAAGGCATGGGCCAACTCCAGGCTGCCGGTCCACATCACCTTGCCGCCGGTCGGGTTGCCGTCCGCATCCACCGGCCCTAGATCGCGCAGGCCATAGCCGCGCACCGAGTCGTCACCGCCGGCACGGAAACGCAAGGCCTCGGGCAGGCCCACATCCTCGCGGGCGTAGATCTGCGAGAAGCTGGTGCGTGCATTGCCAAACCAGCCGCCGGGCAGGGGCTGGTAGCCGTGCAGCTGCAACTCGCCGTGACCGAAGGCGCCGCTGCTGGAGATGGAGTTGTCCGCCCGGCCCAGGCCCAGCAGCAGACTGGCCGTGTAGCCCTTGGTCGGCACCAGCGTGGAGTCCACCCGGCGCCAGGTCCATTGCACATTGCCGGAGACGGCGCCGCTGCTGATGACCTGCTCGGGGTCGGACTCGCGGGCGCGCAGTACTTCGAGGTAGTAGATGCGGTCTTCCTTGTCGGTCTCGCGCAGGCGGCCCAGGCGGGCGCGCAGATTGACGGAGACGCGGTCGCCGTCCGGCAGCCGTTCGATGAAGAGGGCGCCCAGATTGCGCTGCATATCGGTCTGCGGGTGGGAGGTCAGTTCCCAGTCCAGCGAGGGGTTGTCCTGGCTGGCCTTGAGCTTGAGACGGGAGCGCAGGTCCAGGCCCCAGGGGCGGCGGTTGGTGTAATCCAGGCCCAGGCGCGGGCCATTGGTGGTGCTGAGGCCCAAGCTGGCGGTGAGCTGCTGGCGCGGGGCCTCGCGCACATCGACCCAGACCGGGGTGGTGACACCGCCCGCTGTTGGCGCGCTGGCGCTGGCCTCGGCGGGAGAGGTGGCAGAAGTGGCGGAAGTGGCAGAAGGGGGGGCTGGTTCCAGCTCCGGTCGGATATTGACGTTGACGCTGTCGAACAGCGTGGTCTTGACCAGGCGCTCCTGGAAGTCCAGCAAGGCCCGCTCGGTATAGGGCTGGCCAACACGGTAGCCGGCCAGGCGCTCGATGGCGGCGCGGGGCTGGTTTTTGAGGCCCTCGATGCGCAGCTCTCCCAGGCGGTAAAGCGGGCCGCTGTCCAGCACCACTTCCAATTCGGCCGCATTGTTTTCCGCATCAATGGCGGCGGTGGACTTTTCCAGCTTGGCCGTTGGGTAGCCCTGGGCGCGCGCGCGCCCCAGCAAGCCGCTCTTGGCGCTGGACCAGCGGCTTTGCACAAAGTCCTCGCCTTCCTTCATGGACCAGGCTTCTTGCAAGCTCTCACGGATGCGCTGGGCGCGAGCCTCGGCCCGGGGGGCGGATTCGGCGCTCAGCGATGTGGGTGTTTGCAGCTCGCCGACAAAGCCCAGGCTCAGCTTCTTGACCACGGTACGCGGGCCGGGGTCCACCTTGACGGTGACGGTGATGGGGGTTTGCCCAAAGTCGCGCGAGGCTTCCACCTGGGCATTGAAATAGCCCTCGGTCTCCAGCAAGGCGCGGGCTTGCTCCGGGGCGGCGGCGGTCAGGCGGCCCAGCTCTTGGGTGCTGAGGCGTTGGTCTTCGGGGGTGTTGCGAAAGCGTGCCAGATCCAGATGCTCTTGCAGCAGGTTCTTCAAGCCCGAGGGCGCTTGCACCTCGAGCTTGTACTCGGCGACTAGGCGCGGCTGGCCGGCCGTTTCGGCACTCTTGGCGGCGGCGTTCTTGGGCAGCAGCTCGCTGAGGCTGGAGCAGCCGCCGAGAAGGCTGAGGCTGAGCAGGCTCAGGCCCAGAGCGGGCCACAGCGGCCGTGGTGGGGCACTCATTTGCTCAACAAACGCATCGCGCCTTCCAGGCCGGCCAGGGACAGGGGGAACATGCGCTGATGCATGAGTTGCTGAATCAGGGCCACGCTTTGGCGGTACTGCCAGACGCCCTGAGGTTCGGGATTGATCCATGCGTATTTGGGAAAGGCATTGGCCAGTCTTTGCAGCCATTCGGCGCCGGCCTCTTCATTGTTGTATTCGACGCTGCCGCCGGGCTGCAGGATCTCGTAGGGGCTCATGGTGGCGTCGCCCACAAAGATCAGCTTGTAGTCCCGGTTGTACTTGCGAATGATGTCCCAGGTGGAGGTTTTCTCGGCAAAGCGGCGGCGATTGTTCTTCCACACAAAGTCATAGACGCAGTTGTGGAAGTAAAAGAATTCCAGATGCTTGAACTCGGCCTTGGCGGCGGAGAACAGCTCCTCGACCCGGTGGATATGTTCGTCCATGGTGCCGCCCACATCCATCAGCAAGAGCACTTTGACCTTGTTGTGGCGCTCGGGAATCATGCGGATGTCCAGCATGCCGGCATTGGCCGCGGTCTTGTGGATGGTGTCGTCCAGGTCCAGTTCCAGCTCCGAGCCTTCGCGGGCAAATCGGCGCAGGCGGCGCAAGGCCACCTTGATATTGCGGGTGCCCAGTTCCAGGTTGTCGTCGTAGTCTTTGTAGGCGCGTTGGTCCCAGACCTTGACGGCGCTGCGGTTGCGGCTCTTGTCCTGGCCTATGCGTATGCCCTGCGGGTTGTAGCCATAGGCGCCGAAGGGGCTGGTGCCGCCCGTGCCTATCCATTTGCTGCCGCCCTCGTGGCGTTCCTTCTGCTCCTCAAAACGCTTTTTGAGCGTCTCCATCAGCTCGTTCCAGCCCATTTTTTCGATGGCGGCCTTTTGCTCGGGCGAGAGTTCCAGCTCCAGATGCTTGCGCAACCATTCCAGTGGCACGTCTTTTGAGAAGTCGGTCAGCAAGTCCACGCCCTTGAAGTAGGCCGAGAAGGCACGGTCGAATTTGTCGTAGTGAGCCTCGTCCTTGACCAAGGTGGTGCGGGCCAGGAAGTAAAAGTCATCCACCGAGGGCGGGCCTTCGGCCCCAATAACGCCGGCCTTCAATCCCTCCAGCAGGCTCAGAAACTCCCGGACCGAAACCGGCAGCTTGGCAGCGCGCAAGGTGTAGAAAAATTTGATCAGCATGGCGTGGGAGGAAAGGGCTTACGTTCCATTATCCACAGCAAAAGCGGCCGAGCTCGGGCTGCGACGGTGGGGGCGAAGGCGTGAAGCCCTGGACTTGTCAAGGCGCAGGCTCCCGCATTCATAGGGGGGGCATTTGTTGGAGTGACAAAGGCGTGGTGCCGGGCAAAATCCCCTGAGGCTCGCAAAGCCTGGACTTGGCTGCCAAGGCGGTGGGCAGAAGCACCGGGCCTGAGTGCTTGGCCAGGGCGCTGCGCGAGCGAGCACAAGGGACAAAACATTTCATGACGGCAATGCCTAAGTCCAGATTGAATCGGCTCGCGCAAAGCCGCTTTGTGCTTTGCATGCGCGAGAGTTTTCTGTCGGTCTTGCCGGTTTACTTGTTTTTGCAGCTGACGGGCTTGCTGGTCGTGATGCTGCAAGCACTGGCGCCCGACCTGGTCCTGCGCCTACAGCCCGAGCTGCTCTTGTTTGCAAAGTTCAAGCTGTTTTGCTGGCCCTTGGTGATGATGAGCTCCTTCACCACCCATTTCGCCAGAGCTTATGGCATCGATCCCTTGTATGCCCTGATGCTGGTGCTGTCCCTGACTTTGCTGGCTTTTTTGGGGGGCTCCGGCGGGCAAAGCGTGTTGCAAACCTCGGCTTGGTTGATGTTGGCTTCATTCGTCTTGCCCCTGGCATCGGTCATGCTCTTGTGCAAGCTGATCGCCTGGATGCCCAGCATCAATATGAGCGGCGTGGCTCGGTTTTCACCGGCGCTATCCAAGACGGTGGTGCATGGGCTGCCCTTCTTGCTGATCCTGGTGGTCCTGGCCTGGCCAGCCATGCTGCTGTCCGATGTTCTGTCCAAGCCCCTGCTCAATCTCGGAGATCAAATTCCGGTCGGCCTGTACCTGGTGGCCCACATCATGATCAGCACTTTTCTTTGGTGGATGGGGATCAGCGGCTCATCGGTGCTGAGCTTCCTCACCGGAGACTATGCGGCCCACCATGAGGCGATTCCCGGTGTGTCCCTCGGCTCCTTGATCTACGACTTCATGGTGCCGGGCGGTTGCGGCGCCAGCCTGGCGCTGACCTTTTGCCTGATGTGGTACCAGCGCAAACAAAAGGGGCCCAAGATCTGGCATTGGGCCTTGCCCTTGCAAACCTTCAATATCAGCGAGGTGCTGATCTTCGGCTTGCCGGTGGTCGGCAATGTCAGCCTGCTCATCCCCTTTATGTTGGCGCCATTGCTGAACTGTGTGCTGGTGTATTTGGTGGTGGTGGAGTTCCGGCTCTTGCCGGTGCTGGGCTCTTGGCAAGGACATTGGATGACGCCTTACGGCCTGAACGCCTGGCTGATTGGCAGCACGACGGCGAGCGTGCTGGCCTTGCAGCTGGCTGTGCTGACCCTGTCCACCGCGGTTTACCGCCCCTTTGTGAAACGCTGGGTGCAGGAAGCGCAGCTGGGCGAGGCCAGCTGGGCCCTGGCCAAGCGCATGAATATCGGGCCGGGTTTGGAGATGTTTGCGGAGGCGCGCTTCGTCAAACGGCATGAGGCTCAGAATGAATGGGGGCTGCAGGCCCAGGCCGCCTTGCGCCTCTTGCAGACCG
Organism: Paucibacter sp. KBW04; assembly: GCF_003852425.1. Taxonomy (GTDB): domain Bacteria; phylum Pseudomonadota; class Gammaproteobacteria; order Burkholderiales; family Burkholderiaceae_C; genus Paucibacter_A. Next base: position 58,860 of record NZ_QAJN01000001.1, read on the forward strand.
GCACCTTGTGCATGCATTACCAACCCAAGCTCAATCTAAGAACCGGGCAGGTGGTGGGCCTGGAGGCCTTGCTACGCTTGCGCCTGGAGGACGGCAGCTTTGTCCAGCCCGGGCGCTTTATGCCGGCCTTGGAGCAGACCGGCTTTGGCGATTTGCTGGACCTTTGGGTGGCGCGGCAGGTGGCGGATGATTTGCAGCGCTGGAATGCGGCGGGCTTTGCCAGCAAGGTGGCCATCAATCTCTCGGCGGCCACCATAGGCAATGACGATGCCTTTGGAGAAATTCTGGCCATCATGATCAAGTTCAAGGCCTTGGGCCTGGAGGCCGAGCTGCTGGAGAGCAGTCTGATCAAGGAGCCCGACTTGGTGCGTGCCCGCCTGGGCCGTTTGCGCGAGGCCGGGGTCAAGGTCTATGTGGACGACTTCGGCACCGGCTACTCCAACCTCACCGTCTTCCACAGCGCCGAGGTGGATGTGGTCAAGCTGGACCGCTCCTTGCTAGAGGCGGCGGCCAAACCGCGCGGCGCCGATCTCTACCGCGAGGTCTGCGGCGCCATGCAGAGATTGGGTTATGAGGTCTTGGCCGAGGGGGTGGAAACCCCCGCCGAAGCGGACTTTGTCGCTGCTAGCGGTGTGTGTTTGATCCAGGGGTGGTGGGTGTGCCGCCCCCTGGAGGCCGCTGCAGTGCCGGCCGGGGTGGCGGCCGTGTCCTTGCGCTTTAGCAAACAAGCCCGGGCAGATCCGGCAGCCCTGGCTCAGGCCTGAGTCCTTGGCTTTGCCTTGCCTTTTTCCTTCGCTGGTTTGGCCTTCTTGCCATGCGCCGAGCCGGATTGGCTCGCCGGGTCGTGTTTTTTCAACCAATCAAAGAACTCGCCGTACCAGAGCTTGCTGTTCTGGGGCTTCAAGATCCAATGGTTCTCGTCCGGGAACCAGAGCAGGCGAGCGTCCACATCCTGGGCCTTGAGCGTGTTGTAGTAGGCCAGGCCTTGGGCATCGGGCACGCGATAGTCCTTGGCACCGTGGATGACCAGGGTGGGGGTGCGCATATGCTGGGCAAAGGCGGCCGGATTCTGGCTCGCGACCCGGGCTGCATCGTCCCAATAGTAGGCGCCCAGCTCTTTGGCGAACCAGTGATAAGCGTCGCCGGCGAACATGGCTTGCCAGTCAAAGCAGCCGGCATGGCAGACATAGGCCTGGTAGCGGCCGGGTTTGATATGCCCATTCATCCAGGCCACCATATAGCCGCCATAGCTGCCGCCTGTGGCGAAGAGCCGCTGCTTGTCCACCCAGGGTTTTTTGAGCAGCCAATCGCTGCCGGCCTCGATGTCTTGCAGCTCCAGCTCGGTCCAGTGGCCGGTGATGGAGTCCAGGAAGGCATGACCAAAGCTCGATGAGCCGTGGTAGTTGACGCAGGCCACCACATAGCCTTGCGCGGCAAAGACCTGATGGTTCCAGCGCCAGTGCCAGGAGTCGCCAAAAGCGGTGTGCGGGCCGCCGTGGATGACATGCATCACCGGGTACTTCTTTTTGGGGCTGAAGTCGGGCGGGTAGATCAGCCACATCTGCACCGGCTCATTCAATGCGCCCTGCACAAAAACTTCCTCGTGGCGGCCGAAGCGCTGTTGTTCCAGGCGCTGGCTGTTGAAGTGCTCGATGGCCTGCGCCTGGCCTTGCTCGTCCAGCACCGAAATGCGCGGCGGGTATTGCACGCTGTCGTGGTTGAGGACGATGACGCCGGCGGCCAGATCGAAGCTGGCGGCATGGCCGCCTTCGAATACGATGTGCGCCTGCTGGGCTTGCAGAGCAAAGCGCCAGAGATGGCGGCGACCGCGTTCCTCGGCCGCAAAGAGGATGGACAGATCGTCCGCATCCCAGATCAGGGGTGCGCTGACCTCCAGATCCAGCGCCTCCGACACCACGGCCCATCCGTTCTTGTAGGTGCCCTGCGTGTCCAGCACCGCCAGCTGCGCAGGCATGGTGTGTTTGAGTCCTTGATGGCTGGCCAGAAAGGCCAGGTGCTGGCCGCCATGGCTGTAGCGGGGGGCCTCAAAAGTCCAGTCCTTGTCCTGCAGCAGGGTACGGATGCGGCCGGTCTTGAGCTCCACTTCGCCCAGGGCGAAGCAGTCGTCCAGACGTTTGCTTTTGGCCGGGTTGAAGGAGAAGACGATGCAGCGACCGTCGGGCGAGATGTCAAAGCTATTGGCGTCCACGGCGGACCAGGACAGGCTGACCTCTGTGCCCTCGAACAAATCGCTGACCTTGCCGGTTTGCACATCCAGCACATGCAGATGAGGCACCCGGCCCTGGGGGATGTTTTGGTCCCAGTAGCGGTAGATGTTCTCTGAGGTGGCGTAGCCCGTGCTCTTGCGCGCCTTGAAGTCGGCCAAGGCCTTGGCCTGCGCCGCTGAACCTTTGAGTTCGGGCCAGACCCAGGAGACGAAGGCGATGCGGCGGCCATCGGGGAACCACTTGAAGCATTCCACGCCGGTGGCAATGCCCTGGCCCTTCTCTTGCCCCTGCCCGCCCAAGCGCCGCGCCTCGCCGCCGTCCGGGGCGATCAGATAGAGCTGGGCTTCCTCGTCCTTGTGGCCTTCTTGCTCGCGCCGGGCGACGAAGGCGATTTGCTCGCCGTACTTGGAGGCGGGGCTCCACTGCGGCGCACCATCTTTGTCGCCCGCGGCCGTCAGGCGGCGGGGCTCGCCGCCCAGGGTAGAGAGCAGGTAGAGGCTGCTGGTCCCGGCGTTCTTCTCCATCGAGAACTGGCTCAGGCTGACCACGGCCTGCGCCCCATCGGGCGAGAGGCTGGGCGCGCCCAGGCGATCCAGGGCCCAGAGGGCGTCGACGTCAAAAGCTTTGCTTTGGCTCATGGGGTGCTGCTTCAGGGTTTCTTTTGTTGTTGCTGCTGCTTTGCTTGCCATTGGGCCAGGGCCTGGCGGCACAGCCAGCGACCGGCGCCGCTGCCAGCCAGGATCAGCGCCAGGCTGATCATCTCCGGCATGCCCCAGGCCTTGGAGGCGATGAAGTCAAGCCCGAAGGCCTGGCCCACCCACCATCCGGCCAGGGCGCCCAGCACAAAGCCGAGCGCGTCCGCCAGGCCTTCTTGCAAGGCCTTTTTCATTGCTGCATCCATGTTTTTTTGTCTCCCTCGTGTGCTTTCGACTTCTACTTCTGTTTTAGGCCCTGCTCAGCGGTTGCGGCTTTGCATAAAGACCAGCTTCTCGAACAGGGTCAGGTCTTGCTCATTCTTCAGCAAGGCGCCCACCAGAGGCGGCACCGCGGTGGCGGCGTCCTGGGTCAAGAGCGACTCGGTAGGGATGTCTTCGGCCACCAGGAGTTTGAGCCAGTCCAGTAGCTCGGAAGTCGAGGGCTTTTTCTTCAGGCCCGGCAGATTGCGCACCTCGAAGAAGGTCTTCAGCGCGGCAGCCAGCAGCTCTTTCTTCAGGCCGGGGAAGTGCACGTCCACGATGCTCTGCATGGTCGCCGCATCGGGGAACTTGATGTAGTGGAAGAAGCAGCGGCGCAAAAAGGCGTCGGGCAGCTCTTTCTCGTTGTTCGAGGTGATGAAGACCAGGGGGCGGTGCTTGGCCTTGATCAGCTGGCGGGTCTCGTAGACGTAGAACTCCATGCGGTCGATCTCACGCAAGAGATCGTTAGGGAATTCGATATCGGCCTTGTCGATCTCGTCGATCAGCAGGGCGACGGGCTGCTCGGACTCAAAAGCCTGCCAGAGCACACCCTTGACGATGTAGTTCTCGATATTGCGAACCTTGTCCGAACCTTCGATGCCGGCCAGCTGGCTGTCCCGCAAACGGCTCACTGCGTCGTATTCGTAGAGGCCTTGCTGGGCCTTGGTCGTGGATTTGATGTGCCATTGCAACAGGGGCATACCCAGGGATGCGGCCACTTCCTCGGCCAACATCGTCTTGCCGGTACCGGGCTCGCCCTTGACCAATAAGGGGCGTTGCAGGGTGGCGGCGGCGTTCACCGCCAACATGAGATCGGGAGTGGCGATGTATTGGTCCGAGCCTGCAAATTTCATGCTGTAGATCAAGTGATAGATTGGAAAAATCAGTATAGAGCCGCGACCTATAATCGCCGCCGAACTAGACCAAGACCCCCGGAGACCATGAAAAAACTGTTGCAGAGCTCGCTTGTCGTGGCCGCTATGTTTGGCGCCTCGTTTTCCGTTCATGCCCAGGCAACAGCCGCGGGTCAGGGCAGTGTTCAATCCAAGATTGCCATGTGCATTGGCTGCCACGGCATTCCAGGGTATCAGGCCACCTTCCCTGAGGTGCACAAGGTGCCCATGATCGCAGGTCAGAACGCCAAGTACATTGCCACGGCGCTGACGGCCTATGCCAAGGGTGATCGCAAGCACCCCACCATGCGCGGCATCGCTCAGACCCTGAGCGAGCAAGACATCGCCGATATCTCGGCCTACTACGAGAAACAGGCCGTTGTGCCCGCAGTGCCCGAGACGCCCGCCGCGCCCTCGGCCCAGGTGTCCGCCTTGCTGACCAAGGGCGCATGCGCCTCCTGCCATGGCGCCAACTTCAGCAAGCCCATCGACGGCAGCTATCCCAAGATCGCCGGCCAGCATGCCGACTACCTCTTGGTGGCCCTGAAGTCCTACCAGACCGAAGGCAACCCCGTGGTCGGCCGCAGCAACGCCATCATGGCCGGCCAGGTCAAGCAGTTCAGCCATGCCGAGCTGAAAGCCATCTCCGGCTACCTGGCCAGTTTGCCGGGTGAGTTGCGCACCGTGCCGCAAAGCAAGTTCCGCTGAATCCAGCGTTAGGCCGTAGCGGTGCCAGTGGCGCGGCTGCGGAATTGAGAAGCCGCCTTGGCTGTGGACTTCTTGCAGGCGAAAGCCTGCAAAAGGTCGCAGAAAGGCGGCTTTTTCATGTTTATCTAGAGGTGTGCATCCTCTCGGGCTGCGTGATACTGGGTGTTCCTGACTTTCTCATCTCGGCTGCACCCAGCGATGCTCAAGAAGATTCCCACACAGCAGGTTCAGTTGGGCATGTACCTCCAGTCCATGGAGGGCTCCTGGCTTTCTCATCCTTTTTGGAAGACCAAGTTCGTCCTGAAAGATCAGGCCGATCTCGAAGCCTTGTTGACCAGCGGCGTGCCCATGGTCTGGATCGATGTCAGCAAGGGCGACGACGTCCAGGACTGCCCCAAGCAAGAAGCCAATGCCCATGCCCAGGTGCAAGCGGCCCTGGCCGTGCCCGAGCCCAGCGTTCCGGTGGCCGAGGCCGCCAAGTTTGTCCCCCCAGCAGCCGCCCTGCCTGAGAAGGTCAGCCTGGGCGCCGAGATGGAACGCGCCGGCAAGGTGATCAATCGCTCCAAGCAGGCGGTGATGTCCTTGTTTGGTGAAGCCCGTTTGGGCAAGGCGGTCGACACCGAGCAATGCTTGCCGGTGGTGGAGGAGGTGGCCAATTCGGTCTCCCGCAATCCTTCGGCCCTGATCAGCCTGGCCCGGCTCAAGACCAAGGACGACTACACCTATATGCATTCGGTGGCGGTCTGTGCCCTGATGGTGTCCCTGGCCAAACAGTTGGACATGAACGAGGAGCAGGTGCGCGAAGCCGGCCTGGCCGGCCTGCTGCACGATATCGGCAAGATGATGATGCCGCTGGACGTGCTCAACAAGCCTGGCGCCCTGACCGAGGCCGAGTTCAACGTCATCCGCTCCCACCCGGTGCGGGGCTACCAGATGCTCAAGGAGGGCGGCGCCGTGCCGGCCTCGGCCCTGGATGTCTGCCTGCACCATCACGAGAAGATGGACGGTACCGGCTATCCGCAAAAGCTCAAGGGCGAACAGATTTCGGTGCTGGCCCGCATGGGCGCGGTCTGCGATGTGTATGACGCCATCACCTCGACCCGGCCTTACAAAAGCGCCTGGGACCCGGCCGGCTCCATCCAGCGCATGGCGCAGTGGACGGGGCAGTTCGATCCGCAGATCTTCAAGGCCTTTGTGAAGTGCGTGGGCATCTACCCGGTGGGCAGCTTGGTGCGATTGGAATCGGGCCGCTTGGCCGTGGTGGTCGACCTCAACCCTTTGTCCCTGGCCGCGCCGCTGGTGCGGGTGTTTTACTCCACCCGCTCCAAGCTGCCGGTGCCGGTGCAGATGCTGGACCTCTCCAGCCCTACGGTGCAAGACAAGGTGGTCGGCCGCGAGTCACCGCAGGACTGGGGCTTTACCCACCTGGACGATATCTGGCGCGCACCTCAGTGAGGCTGGGCCGTTCGCCCTGCGCATGAGCCGAGCGGGGCCCTAGGGTTGCCCCCAGAGATATTGCCTTGCCTGCTCCCTACACTCCCGGCAACGCCATTCCTGTGAGGGCTTGCTCATGCGTCGATTGCTTGTGTCGGCTGTCGTTCTTGCGCTCTGCTGCGGCAGCCTGGTGCAGGCCCAGACCCTGCGCTGGGCCAGCCAGGGTGATCCCCAAACCATGGATCCCCACTCACAGAACGAGAGCATGACCAATATGGTCAATGGCCAGGTTTATGAGCGCCTGACCAATCGCGACCGCCATCTGAATATCGTGCCCGGCCTAGCCACCGAGTGGAGCCAGGTTTCGCCCCTGTTGTGGCGCTTCAAGCTGCGGCCCGGCGTCAAGTTTCACGAGGGCCAGAGCTTCACGGCCGACGATGTGGTCTTCTCGGTGCAGCGCGCCAAGGAAGCCAGCTCGCAGCTGGCCGTCTACGCCAATGCGGTGGGTGTGCCGCGCAAGGTGGACGAGCTCACGGTGGAGTTTCAACTCAATACCTTCAACCCTATCTTTTTGCAGCACATCGACCTCTTGTGGATGATGAGCAAGCCCTGGGCCGAGGCGCACAAAGTCCTGCGCCCCCTGGACTTCAAGAACAAGGAAGAAAGCTACACCAGCCTGAATGCCAATGGCACCGGGCCCTTCCGCCTGGTCTCGCGCCAGCCCGGCATCAAAACCCAGTTCAAGCGTTTTCCGGGCTGGTGGGGCAAGTTCGAGGGCAATGTGCAGGAGGTGGTGTTCAGCCCCATCGCCAACGACGCCACCCGTTTGGCGGCCCTGGTCTCGGGCGAGATCGACTTTGTGCTGGACCCGGCGCCGCGCGATGTGCCGCGCCTGCGCAATACCAGCGGTGTGAAGATTGTCGACGGGCCAGAGAATCGCCTGATCTTCATCGGCATGGACCAGGCGCGCGACAAGCTTTTGCACGGCCAGGCGCCGGGCGACAAAAACCCCTTCAAAGACATCCGCGTGCGCCGTGCCCTCTACCAAGCGGTGGACGTGGAGGCCATGCGCGTCAAGCTGATGAATGGCCTGAGCATCCCCACCGGCGGTCTGACGCCTTCCGCCGTGGCGGCTTTCGGTGATGCCGCACTGGATGCGCGTTACCCCTTTGACGTCGCGGCGGCCCGTAAGCTGATGGCCGAGGCCGGCTATGCCAATGGTTTCGAGGTCATGCTGGACTGCCCCAACAACCGCTACGTCAACGACGAAGAAATCTGCCAGGCCCTGGCCGCCATGTGGGCCCAACTCAAGATCAAGGTGAGGGTCTCGGCCATGCCCCGCGTGACCTTTTTCCCCAAGCTTGAAAAACTGGACAGCAGCCTCTTCCTCTACGGCTGGGGCGGCGCCATCACCGATGCCGAGTCCATTCTGACCCCTGTGTATCGCAATCGCGGCGAGCGCGGTGTCGGTGCCTACAACTACGGCAATGTGCATAACGACAAGTTCGATGCATTGGCGGCCCAGTCCAGCACCGAGCCCGATCCAAAAAAGCGCGAGCAGCTGATCAAGGCCGCGCTGCAGGAGTACAAGGAGCAGTTCCATGTCCTGCCCCTGCACCGGCAGATGATTCCCTGGGCGGCACGCAGCAATATCAATGTGGTGCACCGTGCCGACAACTGGTTTGAGCTGTCCTGGGTGCAGATCGGGCGATAGCTCTTGGCCGAGCAAACTTAGGCCCAAATCGACCAGCATCTCCGCCGAACATAACCTCACCGGCCCTGGCAAGATCAGCTGATTGCAAGACTTTTGTCTGCGCTCCTGAACTTGCCTGGAAGCCCACCATGCCGCGTCGATCGGATCTTCTGTCTGCCCCCCTTCAAGCCTTTCTGCCCCGCGCCGGGCAGGCAATTTCTGCCGCAGCCCTGGCCATGGCCTTGACTGCCTGTGGCGGTGGGGGCGGCAGCAGTGCCAGCGGTGGAGGCAGCGACCCCACGCAGACGACGGTGTTCAGCGTCGATCCCACCCTCAGCGGCGTGGCTGCCGTGGGCGCGCCGCTGACCAATGCACGCATCCAGGTGGTGGACGGCAAGGGCGTGGCGGTGGGCTCGACCACAAGCTCGACGGCGGACGGCTCCTACAAGCTCACGCTCAGCAGCAAAAACCTCAACTCTCCCTTGCTGCTGCAGGTGCGCGGCTTGGACGCGGCCGGCGTTCCGCAGGTCTTGCATTCGGCCGTGCCGATTCTCAGCGCCTCCACTCCGGCCATGGTGGCCAATATCACCCCGCTCAGCAATGCCATCGTGGCGCTATCGCTGGGCAGCGATCCGCAAGCCGTGTTTGCCGCGCCGACTCAGAACGCCACCGCGGTCATCGCTGTGGCCAGCGCGGCCAGCGGCGCGGGTGAGTTTGTCAAGAGCTTGGTCAAGACCCAGCTGACCGACCTCAAATTCAGCAATGTCGCGGCCCTTGACCTGCTGGCCGACCCGAGCTTTAGCGCCAACAAAAGCGCCCAAGACCTGCTGCTGGAGAGCCTGCGGGTCAATGTGCTCAAGAGCAGCAAGGGCGTGATGCAGCTGCAACTCAGCAACAAGCTGCAAGCCGGCAGCAGTGCCGAGGTGGTGGTGGAACTGGCCACGGCCCAGACCGAGCTGCTCAAGACCACAGCGTCCAGCCCCGCCAATGCCATCGTCTCGACCCTCAAGGCCACGACCAGCCCGACGGCGACCCTGGCCAATCTGGCGCCGCTGGATGATCTCTCGGCCGCGCTCAACAAGCTGATCGCTCAAGGTGCCAATGCCACGACTATTGCGGCCTCACCCTTGCTGGCCAGTTATGACCAGCACAATGGCCGATTGAAGGCGGCCGTGGTGGCCAAGCTGGCGGACTATGCCAGCAAGAATCGACAGTTTGGTCGCTGGCTGTTGACGGGCTGTGCCGACGATGTGGTCACCGGCGGCCTGTGCAAGCGGGTGCTGGTATCGGCACCCATCAGCGACTCCACCGGCACCGTGGTTGAGCTGTTCAGCGATGCCCTCAGCTATAACAAGACCTCCACCTCGGGCAGTGTCTGGAACCTGATCGGCAATGGCAAAAAGCTGGAGCTCGCCAGCTACCCCTTGGCCTATCTGGCTCTGGCGGCCGACGGCACGCTCAACACCTCCAGCAGCCCCAACCCCACGGCCGGCATTCAGCTGCTGATTCAGGCGCAGGACAGCAGCGGCGCCAAGCTGATGGACACGGCGACGGTGCAAACGCCTGGCGGCTTCAGCATCCCCTTCGGCTATTGCGCCCAGCCGCAGCTGTGCATTTCCAGCACTCCGGGGGCTAGCAATCTGGTCGCCTCGGGCGGGGTGATCGACACCGTCTTGCAACAGTCCAGCGTGGGCTGGATAGGCGGTGCCGACACGGTGCGCAATGCCAAATTCATCGCCACCTACACCCTGACCGGCGGAGCCGAGACGCGCGCCATTTACCTGCCTGTCGATGTGCCGGCCGAGCTGCCCCAGGCCCGCTTCCCCACGCTGGACGGCGTCAGCGCCACGGCGACCTTGCGCGGTGGGCAATTCCTGGTCGGCACGGCCTTGAGCTGGGCCACTTGGGCGGCGGCCAACCCGGATATGCGCTTGATCAGCATTCGCACCGTGCTCAGCATTGCCGAGGACGCAAGCCAGGCACCCTTGATCAAGGACAGCGCGCCGCCGCTGCCGCCGGCCACCGGCCTGACTCTGGCCGGCATCAGCGTGCCCGATGCCTATGTGCCCACCCGTTACGAACTTTGGCTGGGCGCGCAGGACTCGGCGGGCCGCCGCTACTTCACGCGTTACACCCTGCAGCCTTGAGTCTAGGGCGAGCGGTCTAGCCGGCTTGAGGCCGCGGAGAATCTGGCTATGCTGGCTTTCGGTCTCGCCGCTTGCTGGTGGGGGCGGCAATTCAAAGCATGCTCTGATGAACGAAACCGATTTTGGGCGCCCGCCCGATCCGCTGCGCTTGGAGGTCACTCGCCGACTCGCGGAGCGTGAACTTCAATCGGCTCTCAGCTCTTTCCTGGGCTATGGCCTGCAGGCCTATCTGGCCCTGAGCGTGCTGCCCAAGGCCCTGGTCTGGGGCTGGCTGGGCCTGATGCTGCTGCTGGAGGGCTGCAACGCGGCCATCGCTTGGTGGGGGCGGCCGGTGCTCAAGCACCCGGCGCGCATGCGCAGCTATCTGCGCCTGCAGACCCTGGGCCTGCTGCTGTCTGGCAGCTGCTGGGGCTTGTCGGCCTTGGCCCTGGCCATGCAGGGCGACATCCTGCTCTACGCCATCAATGTCTTTGTGCTGGTGGTGGTGGGGGCGTTTTCCATCCACAACCTCTGCCTCTACCTGCCGGCCCTGGCCTGCTTCAACCTCGGCCTGATGCTGCCTGTGGCCTTGTCCGGCCTGCTGCAGACTCAGCCCTATGCCGGCTTCTCGACGGCGGCGGCCCTGTTCAGCTTTTTGATGATTCTGCTCTACGGTCATGGCGCCGGACGAGCCACCCGGCGCGAGATCCAGACCCGCTTCGCCATGCAGTCGCTGACCCAGGAGCTGATGCGCAAGAACAAGGATTTGACCGAGGCCTACCAGCTGATCGAGGAGCAGGCTGCCCACGATTCGCTGACCCATTGCCTGAACCGGCGTGCCTTGCGCCAGCGATTTCAAAAGCTGCAGGAGCGGCGGCGCAGCGAGGATGTGTTTCTGGGCGCCTTGATGATCGATGTGGATCATTTCAAGCAGATCAACGATAGGCACGGTCATGCCGCGGGTGATCTGGTCTTGCTGACCCTGGTGGCGCGCATCAAGGAGCAGCTGCGCGCCATCGACCTGCTGGCGCGCTGGGGCGGCGAAGAGTTCCTCTGCCTGGTGTTCGGCGGCGAGGGCGGCAATCTGCCCGCTGTGGCCGAGCGCATTCGGGCCGCCGTGGCCGTCCTGCCCATCCCCTTTGAGGGCGAGTATCTCTATGTCACCGTCTCGATTGGCGCGGCCCGCTTGCGCGAGGGCGAAGACTTTGAAGCCTTGGTGCGCCGCGCCGACGAGGCCCTGTACCGGGCCAAGGCAGGCGGGCGCGACCAGGTTCAGGCGGACTGAGCGACAGCCTCTTTGGCTTGAGCGGCCCTTATTCGCTGCAGCGCGTGCGCTTGCCCTCGGTGACGCAGCTGCGCAGCAGGCGGCGCTCGGGGTCGTACATGCGGGCCGTCCAGTTGCTCGTGCCCACGACCCGGTCAAACACCACAAAGCCAAATTCCTCGGTCCGCGCTTGTTCGGTGCCGGCCGCCACGATGGGGCTGGTGCTGAAGGCATCGGGCCGGGCCATGCGGCCATCGGGCAGATGGAAGGACCAGGGGGCAATCTCCCAGGGCCAGCGTTTGTCATCGGCCGCGATGTCGTAGGCCTGGTGCTGGGGCACCAGGGCCTGATAGGGCTGGGCGCTGTGCTTGCTTTGGATCAGGCCTTCCAGGGCCTGGCCCGACATGCCGATCAGGTATTGCGTTGGCAGGCCGGTGTTTTCGGGATGGCTGATCATCTGCCAGCCGTGGATATGACCCGAATGCACCATCTGCAGATTGGCCGGCAGCATGCCATTGCCGGCGGCAAAGCTCTCGACCCCGGGCTGGATGGCTTTCTGGAATTGCCAGGTGCTGCTGCTCGCCTGTTTGCCGCCGGAGTAGAAGGCGAACAGGGGCTTGTGTGTGACCAGCCAGGAGATCTTGGCCGACCGCGTTTCGGGCAGGCGGCTGAGCTGAGTCAGCTGCCGCGCCGTGCGCACATGGTCGCCGTTCGTCCAGCCTTGATTGCGCCCACGGCCCGGGTTGTCGGCCAGGCCGCCCACATCCATCAGGATCAGCTGCAGATCGCCTAGGCGAACCGTCAGTGGGTCGGTGTAATTGCTGCAGGTCTCGGCCTGGTAGCTGGGGCTGTAGGCCGGTTCGCTGGCGGGGAATTGGCGATAGTCCAGAAAGCGGTACCAGCCCGCTGCGGCGCGGTCGCATAACTCGTGATTGCCACGGGTGATGGCCCAGGGCGCGGCGGCCAGCAAGGGGCCGGCCGGGTGGAAGAAATCGGCGTCCCAGGCTTTCCAGCCATAGGTGATGGTTTCCAGATACTTGGCGTAGCGCGCCTCATTTGGCAGGTTTTGGCCGGGCTCGGTGCCCTTGGGCGTGCCCTCGCGGTAGTGGATATCGCCGTTGTGGATGATGAGGTCGGGGTTGAAGCTGGCCGCCGCCCGGGCGATCTTGCGCCAGGGCCAGTCGGACTCATCGCTGCAGTCCTGCAGGGGCGCGCCCGGCTTGCCTTGGCCGATGGCATTGGGCCCCTGCACCCGGCAGCCGGTGTCGCCCACCACCACCACCCGCTTGATCAGGGCGGCGGGTTGCAGCAGCTTGAGGCGCAGGCCGTTGATGGCGACCACCTGGGCCTCCGTAGGCAAGATCGCCTCGCAGGTCAGCACCTCAAAGTCGGCCGGGATGGGCTTGCTGCGGTCGCCCGTCTGCGAGGCCGCATTGCTGGCCACGCCGCGCACCGCGGGCGCGCGCACCTGCATGGCCTGTGCTTTGCCGTCCACCAGCAGGGCCGGGCAGCTTGCCCCATAGCTGATGCTGCGGGCCACCTGGCGGCCTTGGCCTAGCGTGGGCTCGCTGAGCTGGTAGCGCGCGGCCAGATCGGCCGGCGTGGCCGCCGCCACTTTGCTGCCGGCGGGCGAAATGGGCAGCTCATTGACCAGGCTGCCGGCCTGGGATCCTGAGCTGACGCCGCTGAAATGCGCGGTGGAGAAGGGTGTTTGGGTGGTGTCGCTGAACTGGGTCCAGGCGTAGAGGCGGCCGGGCGCTTCCAGCTTTGGCGCGGCGAGGCGCAGAGCGGTTTGTGGGTTCTGCGGCTGGGCCGCCAGGGCCGATTCAAGCAGGGCTTCTTGGTCCAGCGCAAAGCGCCGAATCAAGTCCTGACTCAGCGCATCGGCACTGCTTGGCTGGCGCAGGTCTTGCACCGTCACGCCTGCCCTGGCAGCCAGGCTGGCCAGGGCTTGCTCTGGGCTGAGTCCGGCCTCGGCCTGGGCCGCCAGCACGGTGCTGAGCCAGGACAGCTGCAGCGGCTCGCTGCCCGGGCTTGGCAGGGCGCGCAGCCGCAGGCGGGGCAGGGCCGGGTCGGCCTTGGCCTCGCCGATTTCTGCCAGCCATGCATGGCGGCCATCGCTGGCCAGCGTGAATTGGCCCTCGGGCCCGGCTTGGGTGAGGGGCTCGCCCGCGTCGCAGCGGGCGTTGTCGTTCAGGTCCAGGCAGACGCGGGCGTTTGGGCCCTCCGCATGATCCAGCAGGCCGGTGCGGGGCTGTTGGCTAGGCCCAAAGTTGGAGCAAGCACCCAGGGCCAGCAAAACGGCGGCGGAGCAGAGCGGGGCGGCGCCGCGGCGGATCGAAGAGAAGGTGGCGGGCATGGTTTGCGTGTCTTGTTGAGGCGGCAATATCGGGCTATTTTGCGCCTTTGATGTGACGAGGCTTCCTAGGGATAGAGCCTGCCGCCCATCCGTGTTGTTATGCCTGCCGAGTTCAACACAGCGAACGTACGAACGAGCAAGTGAGTGATTCGATGAAAGACTTCTTCATCAGCTACAACCGTGCCGACAAACGCTGGGCCGAGTGGATCGCTTGGCAGCTGGAGTCGGGCGGGTACTCGGTGTTGATCCAGGCCTGGGACTTCCGCCAGGGCGGCAACTATGTGCTGGACATGCAGCGCGCGCTGGAAGACTCGCGCCGCACCCTGCTGGTGCTCTCCCCCGACTTTCTTCGTTCCCAGTTCACCGCGCCTGAATGGGCCGCCACCTTTGCCAAAGACCCGAGCGGCAGCCAGGGCCTCTTGCTGCCGGTGCGGGTGCGTGAATGCCAGCCCAGCGGTTTGCTGGCCCAGCTGGTCTATGTCGATCTGGTCGGCCTGAAAAACCAGGCACAGGCGCGCGAGCTCTTGCTGCAGGGTGCGGCTCAGGGTCGGGTCAAGCCGGCCATTGAGCCGGGAATGCCAGCCCTGGAGCGCGGCTCTAACCTCCGGTCCGAGCCGCCTTGGCCACCCGGCATCAGCTTGTTTGCGCGCCTGGCGGGCACGGTGTTCTGGCGCCTGCTGCGGGACCTGGCCCTGATGCTGCTGCTGGCCTTGGGCGTGCTGTTTTTGCTGCGTGCTGCCTTGCCGGCCATGGCGGAGGAGCAGGCAGGCAAGCTTTATGCGATCGCCATGGTTTGCGGGCTGGTCTTGGTGCTGGCGCTGGAAGGCGCTTTGCACGCCCTGGGTGCGTGGCGTCTGCGCCGTGGGGTGCGGGCATGAAGGCCCGGTTTGCTTGGCGCCTGTGTCTGCATTTGGGTTTGGTGCTGGGCCTGCTGCTGGGCCTGTTCCCGCCCGGCCAAGCCGCCCCGGTCAAGCCCGGTGCGAGCCCCTTGGATTTGCAGCTGGATCGCCAGTATCAAAACCTGCAAGCCTTGCAGACCTTGGACAGGCGCGCCGCTGGCGTGCAGGCCCAGGCCCGAGCGCTGCAAGCCGACAGCCCTGGTCTGAGCGAACAAAGCAGGGCCTTGCTGCAGCGCGCCCAGGACTTGGGTGTTCGATTGGAGGACCTGCAATCATCCTCGGCCTGTGTACAGGCTCTGCACCAGGCGCAGCAAGCTTTGAACGCCCGACTCAAGGCCTGGCAAGCGGCCTTGCAAAGCAGCCAGCAGGCGGTGCAGGCCGTGGCCGCCGTAGCACCCGAGGGCTTGGCCGAGGCCGGCCGTCGTTCCGACCAGGCCTTTGACCAAAGGCAGGCGGCCGAGCAGGGCTTGGCTCTGGCCCGCGAGACTTGGGGCAAGGCATTGGGCCAGTGCCGCAGCCAATTGGCGCAAAGCGACGCTGCCGTGCAGGACCTGCTGGGCAGCAGCCTTAGCCTGCGTGTGCGGGCCTTGGCCATGGCCGAATCGGCGCAAGCCCTGCAGACCCAGACGCAGGCGCTGCTGCGCGAGGCACGCCAGCCCGGAACACCCACCTTGGCCGGCTACAAGCCCGCGCCGCAGCAATGGCCCTCGGGCGATGGCCTGAGTAACTTGCTCCAGGCCTTGAGTGCTCAGCCTCTGCCGGATCGCCTCGGCTTGCTGGAGGCCGATGGTTTGGGCCTGGCCGAGCTGAATCGGCAGCTGCAGATCCTGGCGCAATTGCAGTCCCTCCTGCCGAGGCTGCAAGATGCCGCGAGCTATGCCCGCATGGCGGACGCGGGCGAAGGCGCTGAGGCCGAGGCCGCCAGGGCCGAGATGCAGGCCTTGAGCGAGCGCAGTCAGCGGGCCCAGCAAGATCTGGATCGTGCTTTGCAAGCCATGCAGACGCAGATGCAAAGCCTGCCGAGCCTGCTGCAGCGCTTGTCGCAAACGCAGCAGACCTTGGCCGCGCAGCTGCAGCTGCTGAACGACAAGCTGCCCGCGGCCCAGCAACAGGCCTTGCAAACGGCCGCCCAGGTGGGCTTGCTTGTGCCTCCTTTGCAGACTGCGCTGCAGCTGGCCAAGGCCCAGGCGCAGCGGGCCTGGGAGCGCAGCTATCTGGCGCGTTTTGGCCATCCACCCGATGAGGGCGTGGCCGCGGGCGCCGCACCGCCGCCTGCGCCAGCCCCAGCCCCATCTCCAAAGGGCCCGACGGCCGCCGTACAGCCACCGAGCCTGGCCGGCCATGCCTACCAGTTCTTCAAGGAGCTGGGCAGCGAACGAGGCGGCTTTGGCGCGTATAGCTATGTGCTTTTGCACAGCGGCTCTGACCTTTTGAAGCCCGATGTGGCCAAACGCTATGCCCATGTGCTGGCGGTCTTGCAGCGCGAGCGCGAGGCCAGCACGGTGGCGGCCAGCGAGGCCGCCATGGTGAATTTGTTCTGCCTGCCCGGCTCGGTATCGAGCTATGCGGATGATCTCGGCAAGCAGATTTTGTTCCGCGCCCAATCGGGCTTGCTGACCCGGCCGGAGATGAAAAAGCGCCTGGGGCCCAAGGGCGGCAGTGGGCCGTTTCTGATCACCTTGCCTGTGCGCTTGTCCGAGGCGCGCTCCAGCACGCCCTTGCTGTTTGTCGATCTAAGCCTTTACCCCGAGGACACGGTGGCCGATCTGTTGAGCAGCTATATGAGCGATCTGCTGCGCGACTTCCCGCGCGAGCAGCTGCGTTGGAAGCCGCCTGTCTTGCAGCAAGTGGCCTTGACCTTGATAGGCCTGAGCAGCGATTTCAGCGGCTTGGTCATGAGCGTACTGCCCACGGCCAGTGCCGCTGAATCGATCCCCAAGCCTAAGCCCTGACCCAAGCATTGAGCCTGGCTCAGGCGCTCTGGCGTTCAGGCCGCAAAGGGCTTGCTGCCCAGCGCGGCCAAGCCGTCCAGGATGCGCTGGGCGGCGCCGTGCTCGGCCCTTTGCTGGGCGGCCGTGCCCAGCTTGCAGCTGAGGTAGGGCTGCAGGGTGAAGCGGGCCTGCTTGGCCACAGAGTCCCACATGGTGGCGGCCGGCACTCTTTGCTTGAGTTGGGCAAAGCTGGCCAGGCAGGCGTCGGCCACGCCGGCCAAGCGGCCTTGCGACAAGGCCTCCAGCAAATTCAGCTCGGTCTGGCCGACCACGCTCCAGAAGTCCGGTTCGCGCTGATTGGCCTGGCTCAAGGCCTCGCGAGCGTCTTGGATGCGCTGCGGCGCGATCAAGCCTTGCAGGCTTTGCAGCTTGGGGTCTTGGAAGGCCAGATGCAGGCTCAGGGCGATCGCATTCATAGCCGGGTAGTAGCGCTTGGGATCGCCTTGGGCCACGCAGATGCGCTCGGCCTCCAGGTAATGTTGCAGCGATCGTTGCAAGTCCTCTCGTCCTTGTCCGGCCGCCTTCGTCATGGCTTGCAGCTTCCAGGCCGAGCCCAGCAGATTGTGGCGTTCCGCCGTGGGCTGCATGGCGAGTATGCGTTCCAGCAAGGCCGTGCCTTCCTCGAGCGCGGCCTGGTCCTGGGTCTTCTCGCCCTGGCGTACCAGCAGATTGCCCAGTTGCTCGGCCGCCTTCAGCGAGGCGCTGGCGTCCTCGGCATTGACGGCGATGCGATACCAGGTGATGGCCGTGGCCCGTTCGCCCAAGGCCGTGTAGGCCACGGCAAAGGCCTCGGCCACCGCACCCATGCCGCCCCACAGGGCTTTGAACTGGGCGTCCAGATAGCGCAGCTTGTCCAACTGGGTGCTGCTCGCCTTGCTCTTGCTGTACTGGGCTTCGACGGCGATCTTCTCCAGCGCCAAGGTGAGTGACACGGGAGAGGCGATGCCGGCGAATTCTTCGCCCAGATTGACGGTCGGCCTTTGCGCGTCGCCGCCCTCGCGTTGCCAGCGCCATTCGGGGTCGCCATAGCATTGGTAGGCGGCCCAGGTATTGCCCTGAGGGTTGGCATGCCAGGCAGCTTCGCGGGCCTGCCCCACGGCCTCGATGAAGCGGGCCCCGCTCAGCAAGGCGGCGTAGAAACGGGTGGCGAACTGCTCGGCGGCCTCGTCCTCTACCGCCCAGCCGGCAGCCACCACGCAGCGCACGCCCACGCGGATCAGCTCCTCGGCGATATTGGCGGCGAAGCTGGCGCGATCGTAGGTGGGGGTGCTGCCGCCCTGGCTGCTCAGCACGGAGGCGGCCTCGCGCCCGGCCAGATGGCAGCAGTTGAGGAAGACCAGCTCGGGCACGACACGCATGGCGCGCACCTCGTCGGCGCCGAGGTAGGTGTCGGTGCCCGAGAGCACGACCCCGCCCTTGGCGCTCGGCGCCCCATGGCCGGCGATATGGACAGCACGGTAATTGCGCTCGAACAAGGCGTTGATGATGGACTGTGCATCGTTTTGCTCGACCAGCTGGCGCACCTTGTCCTCGCCATTGCCATCCCTGTCGCCCAAGGCCATGCCGAGCTGAGAGGCGACGGCCAGGGCCTCGCGGCGGGCGCCGTCCAGGCGGGGGTACTTTGTGGGGTCGCACAGCGGCTCACCGATCACCAGCACATGGTCGTCGGGGCTGGCGTCGCGCACCTGGCTGCGGAAGTCCTTGAGTTGCAGCTTGCGGATCAGCTTGCTGCGTATGGCCCAGGGGCGTTGGTCGTCCACGCCGGGGTCGGGGTTGGTGTTGAGCAGCTCCCAGGGGATGCCGGCCGTGGCGGCTTCCAGCTCAATCACCATCTCGCTGGTGCCACCCAAAAAGGGCTCCATCTCCACCGGCACCAACAGATTGAACAGGGTGCGGCCAATCATGGGGTCGGTGTTGGCGACGTTAGAGGCCTTTTCGACCAGCTCGCGCAGCAAGCTGCCTTGGGCATGCTGGGCGCGGATCTCGGTGCGAGCGCGCTTGGTGTCCAGGGTGTAGTTGATGACGGGGTGAGCCGGGTCCTGGCCGGGCACGGACAGGGCGCTGATGAAGTCATAGCTGGCGCCGCGATAGCTGGACTCCAGCATGCGCCGCATGGCGCCGGGCCCGCTCTCCACCTTGCCTTGCAGGCGCAGGCGCTCGGGCGCGGCCAGTTCCTGCAACTGCAGGGCGCGCCAGGCATCACCGGCGCGGTCCAGGAACAACTCGACCAAGGTGAGCTGGCGCAGCTGGTGCCAGCCACAGGCCTGCAGCTTTTGCTTGGCTTCCAAAGCGCCCTGGGCGATGGCGCGGGCCGCGCTGCCCGCGGTGATGCCGCTGCCGCCGCTGCCGATCAGGGTGGCGGCCATCTCAAAGTCCTGCGGCTTGCCTTCGCCACCCTGGCCGCGCTGCTCCGACAGGCGCTGGGCATAGGCCAGCACGGCCTGTCGGACGGTGAAGGACAAATCGCTGGCGCGCAGCTTGCCTTCCTCGCCCAGGCCCACCACGATGACGGCTTGCGGACGGGCCATCTCGAAGGGGTTGTCGGGGTTGCTTCGCTCATTGCCGAAGATCTGGTGCGAGCCCGGTGCATCCGGGTAGAGGCCGGCGGCCAGGGCCCGGCTCATGCCTTGTTGAACCAGGCCATCGATGACGCCCTCGGCACCGGTCAGGCTCAAAGCACGGTAATGCCCCACCAGCAAAGGCTGTTGCACAAAGCGCAGATCGGCGTTCAGCACCCGCACTTGCAGAGCCTGAGCGGTGTTGGCGCGCAGCTTGCCTTGGCCCCGCTTGGCGGCACCGGCGCTGGCCAGCACATCGGAGGCCCGGCTCGGTGGCAGCGAGGACAGCAGGCCGCGCGAGGGCCGGCTGCGCTGCAATGCACGGCTGGCGGACGGGCCGGCTTTGCCCAGGGAGGCGGCGCCTCGGCTGTTCAGCTCCAGGCGGTCCAGCAAGCGGGTGTCGCCGCTGCTGAGCAGCTCGATATAGGCGGCAAAGGCCTCGGCCACATCGGGCAGCTTGCCGTGTTCAGCGTCCAGCTTCCAGGTGCGCAGGCCCAGTTGGGTGCTGCTGGCCTGGGTGACGCGGCCATCGCCATCGTCGGGCGTGTTGAGGTACTCCAGGCCGCTGAGCGGGTCCATCTGGATGCCGGCCGGGGTGAAGTCGGCATGTCCCACCACCAGCAGCATCTTTTGCTTGTCGGTGCCCAGCGTTGCCAACTGTGCATCGAGACGGCGCCGCAGCCGCACCGCCTGGTCGAGCACGGCTTGCGGCGGTGCGCCCCATTCGTAGATGGTGATTTGCGAGTCCAGCGTGTGCCAGTAGCTGTTTTGCCGCAAGGTGTTGATGTCTTGATCGGCCAGCTTCTGCCAGGTCTCGGCCTTGTCCAGGCCCTGGGCCGGGTCCAGCAGATCGGCCTGCAGCTGGATGAAGCCGGGCATGCCCGCCATCATCTTGCGTGCACCGCCGTTATTGAATAGCGAGCCAAAAGCCACCAGGGCATTGCCAAAAGTGTCGTCGCCTGAGAGGGTTTGCATCGGCGCCCAGGAGCCGCCATTGGGCGTGCCCAGCATCAGCACGCGGGCCTCCGCATGGGCCATCAGGCGGCGCCAGGTCTCGGGGGCTTCCAGCTGCACCGTGCGGGCCACCAGACCGCCCATGGAGTGGGCAATGATGCGCACCGGCTGGCCGCTGGCGCGGCGGGCGGCGATGGCCTTGTCCAATTCCACAGCCAGGCGACGAGCCTCGTCCTCGATGGGCCGGCGCCAATCGTAGGCAAAGGGGATGACCTCGTGGCTGTCGGCCAGGCGTTCGATCAAATCGTCGTAGCTGCTGCCAATGGGGCCGTCGGGTTGAACGCGGTCGGCGGTGGCCGGGTCCCAGGCCAGCTTCATCAAACCGTTGACGAAACCAAAGCCCAGCCAAATTCGTTTGCCATCCAGCTTGAGGTTGGAACCCAGGATGCCTGGCAGCACAAACACGGCGGGTCGCTTGGCCGCCTGTTGCGCCGCTTGCGCCAGCTCTTCGGCGCTGTGGGCGGCTGGCTTGTCGTCATTGCCCCAGAACAGGCCGCGCGAGCGCGCCACGGCGCGAGCGCTGCGGGTGCCGCTGGCGCTTTCGCCGGCCCAGGACAGGGGGCCGATGGCGGCAAAGCCCGCCGGTTCGCTGCTCAGCAGGGCGCCGGTAATGGCATCCACCGTGCTGGCGTTGCTGAAGTAGTTGAAGTGGGTGACCTTGCCGCCACGGTCCAGCATGAACTGGGCGCTGGGTGAGGCGCTCGCCCTCAGCTCGCCCTGGCGCGGCGCGCCGCCGTACATGGAGCGGGTCTGCACGACCAAATCGTTATCGCCCCAGTAGAAAGCGTCGGCCAGCAAGGTCTTGACCCAGGAGCCAATCGAGTCGCCTTCCAGATCCCCCGCCACCACCCGCAGCTCGCCGGGCAGGGCGATCTCGGCTCGGTTGAGCCAGGCCACCACGGCGCTCTCGGGCATCATGGCCTCGATGCCGGGCAGCTCGGCCGGGTCGGCGCGGCGTCTTGCCACCTCGTGCAGAAAATCCACCAGGGCCGGTGCCACCGGCACTTGGGCCAGCTGCAAGCCCCATTGCAGCACCGACAGATAAGCGTCCAGCCGGCCCGAGGCCAGGGTGGTGCCGCGTGCCGGGCAGGCCACTCTCACCACCCGCTCCAGCTTGATGCCCTTGGCCTGGGCTTGCTGCACCAGGGCCGTCAGGTCTTTGCGATGCTGCGCATATTTCTCGTCGGCAAACAGTGCCAGCTCGGCCAAGGTGAGCTTGCCGCCCCCGCAGGCGCGGGCCAGGATTTCGGCCACCAGGCCCCCGCGCGAATGCGTCACCAGATGCAGGCGGGCGCCGGCCGGCAGGGCCTCAACCAGCGTCAGTGCATTGGCGATGGGGCTCAAGCCCATGGTCGGGTGGTCCAGGGCGTAGACCTTGTCGCCATAGCTGCTGAACAGATCGCGCACCTTGTCTGGGTGCTGCAGCCAGAGCTTGCCAAAAGTGCTGACGGTGTCGACGAAAGTGCCATGCACCAGCACCAGCAGGGGCTGGCCATCGGCCGCCGGCGGCACCTGGGCCAGCTTGGCACCGCTGCCTTTGAGTGTGGCGGGCAGGGCTTGGGCGAAAGGTTTGAGGTCGTAGACGCCTGCATCCACCTGGCCGTCGACCTTCTTCGTTATGGCTGCGGTGACCAGGGTGACGGCCTCGTCCTTGAAGAGATCGGTGACCACATCAAAGGCCTGCAAAACCACATCGCCCAGCCAGCCTCGCGTGGCGCCGCGGGTGGCGGTGGCTTCCAGACCGGCCCAGGCCAGATTGCCGCTAACGGCGACTTCATCCGCACCCAGTGCCACGGTGGCGCCGCGCGTTCCGGTGCTGCCCTGGCCAGCTGTTTGAGCCCGCATCAGGTCACGGGCGTCCTCGGGGTGCAAGACCAGGGTGGGGCCGCCCGCAATCGTCAGCACGACGACGTCCTCGCCTGGCTTGGCGCTGACGCGCACCAGGCTGCCCGCATCGGCAGCATCCCGCGCCGTGCCGGTGCTTAGGCGGACCGAGGCCTTGATGCGGCCCGTCGAGGGCGCCACGTCCGGACCCGCAAGCCCTCCGCGGGTGGCCGCACTCGCGCCAGTCTGCAATTGGCCAGGGATGAGGAAGGTGATTTCCTGGCCCGCACCATTGCCAGAGCCACGGTTTGGTTTGCTGCTGTTGGTCTTGCTAACGCGGCTGGCCATGGGAGGCACTCCTGTCGGATGGATGGGTGAGTATTCGGGCGAGGCCGGCGGGCCTGATCCTGAGCGCCGCGCCGACTTGGGTACATCATCAGCGCTGCTGCAGGCGAAGTGGGGATGCTAGCGCCTGCAAACAACAAAGGGCAATCGCCAAGGCCCAAGCATCATGCGAGCAAGACCTGACCCCAGAAATCCCTAATTGGAAGGATAGGGGGGAAGGCTGCCCGCACAATGCAGGCATGAAGACCTTGCTGCTATTCGTTGCCACTGCCCTGGCCGAAATCGTGGGCTGCTATCTGCCCTGGCTTTGGCTCAAGCAGGGGCGCTCGATCTGGCTCTTGCTGCCCGCTGCCGCCAGCTTGGCCTTGTTTGCATGGCTGCTGACCCTGCACGAGACTGCCGCTGGGCGGGTGTATGCGGCCTACGGCGGCGTCTACATCTGCGTGGCCCTGGCCTGGCTCTGGCTGGTCGACCAAATCCGCCCCACGGTATGGGATGTGGCCGGTGTCGCCATCGCCTTGCTAGGCATGGCGGTGATCATGTTTCAGCCGCTGCGTTGAGGGCAAAAAGGGGGGCAGCATTGCCGCGCGGTGATGTCCACCGAAAAGCGCTGTTACAGGGCTTTGAGCACTGTTTTTCGGCGGTTTGCGCGGAGCAGCGCATAATCGCCGCCCCCGCAATGGGATTTTCTTTGTACCCACTGGAACAGCAAATAATGAACAAGAGTGAACTGATCGAAAGCATCGCCAACAAGACCGGCGTGACCCGTGCTGCCGCAGCTGCGTCGCTGGACGCAACCCTGAGCGCGATCACCGAGGCCTTGGTGGCCGGTGATTCGGTCGCCATCCTGGGCTTCGGCAACTTCAAGGTCAGCGAGCGCGCTGCCCGCACCGGCAAGAACCCCGCTACCGGCGCTGTGCTGGAAATCGCCGCTTCGACCGTGCCCAAGTTCACCCCGGGCAAGGCTCTGAAGGACGCTGTCAACACGAAGTAAAAAGGCCTGGTCCGCTGGCCCGGCTGCTCAAGCAGGGCCAGCGATCAGGTGCAGGCGCTCATGCCTGGCATGAGTGGCCTGGCTGCCGCGCCCCTCGGCGCCTGTTCAATCCCCTTGCGCAGGCGCTTGGGGCCGGTATCCAAACCCAGAATTCAGGGCCCGCTCCCGCGTGCCCATCAGCATTCAGCTTCTCCGCGCCCCGTCAGTCCTGAGGCTTAGAGCAAGGCCTTGGCCGCCTCGATGCGCAGGGCCATGTCCTGTGACTCGTCGTTCATCACGCGCAGCAGGAATTGCCGCGGATCGGAGCTGGCTCCGGCTTGGCTTGTGCTCGCCTCGGCCCTGCTTGCAGAAGCCAAAGGCTTAGCGCCCAGTTGGTTCAAAGCCTGTTCAAGCGCCTCCGGCTTGATGCTGAGCAGGCCTTGCAGCAGATCGGCCTGGCCCTCTTCATTCGGCGCGGTGTCCAGCCAGGGCTCATCGGCGAACACCGGCGCCAGATCGGGGGCGAGAAAAGCCGCCCACTGCCCACTCAGCGCCAGGCGCGGCGGCGGCTGCAAAGTGCTGGTGCTGGTGTCGGCATGGGCCGCCGGCCATGTCTTGATCCTTTTCAGCGGCAGCCCAGGCAAGTAGCGTTGGCGCAGGCCTTCCAAGAGGGCGGCGGCTTGTGCGGCCGGCAGGGCGGCGCTTAGCGAGAACCAGAGTTGGTAGCCGTCTCGCCCCGAGACCGCGATGGCTGGCGCCGGCAGGCCCAGATCGCTTTGCACGCCGCGCCAGACCTGGCCCAAGACCGTCCAATCCGCGGGTGCCGCCAGCTCCAGCACGGCGGCTCGCACCCGCGCGGGCTCATCCGTCAGATAAAGGCGTTGGATCTCGGTCTGCAGTCGGTTCATGGCGGCGGTCTTGGACGGTAAAACGCAATTGGACCATCAAGACTTGCCGCGCAAGAGCCGCAGACCGTTGAAGACCACCAGCAGGCTGGCGCCCATATCGGCGAACACCGCCATCCACATGCTGGCATTGCCCAGCACCGCTGCCACCAGGAACACGGCCTTGATGCCCAGCGCCAGGCTGATGTTCTGCCACAGCACCGCGTGGGTGCGGCGCGAGAGCCGGATCAGCTCGGGCAGGCGCTGCAGATCGTCGTTCATCACGATCACATCGGCCGCTTCCATGGCGGTGTGGGTGCCGGCACCGCCCATGGCGAAGCCGATATCGGCGCGGGCCAGGGCAGGTGCGTCGTTGATGCCGTCGCCCGTCATGGCCGTGGGGCCATGGCTGGCTTGCAGCTCGGTGATGGCTGCCAGCTTGTCTTGCGGCAGCAGCTGACCGCGCACTTCGCTGATGCCGGCTTGGGTGCCAATGGCCTCGGCCGTGGCTTGGTTGTCGCCGGTCAGCATCATGGTGGCCACGCCCAGGGCTTGCAGCTCGGCCACCGCCGCCTGGCTGGAAGGCTTGATGGTGTCTGCCACCGCGAACAAGGCCAGCACGCCTTGTGCATCGGCCAGCAGCGTCACCGTGCGGCCGGCTTGTTCATGCTGCTTCAGTCGCGCTTCGATGGCGGCGGAGCATTGGCCGCGCTCCTCGATCCAGCGGTGATTGCCCAGCACATAGGCGCCTCCGGCCAAGCTGGCCTGCACGCCGCGGCCGACGACGGCCTCGAAGTCTTGCACCTCGGCGGCCGCTGCCTGCTCGGCCAAGCCCGCCGCAATGGCCTTGGATACGGGGTGATCGGAGCGGCTGGCAATGCTCAGCGCAGCCAGCCGGGCTTGCGCTTCATCACGCAAGAACTCCTGTGCCACCAGCTTGGGTCGGCCCTCGGTGATGGTGCCCGTCTTGTCCAGGGCCACGGCCTTGAGTGCTCGGGCCTGTTCCAGATACACACCGCCCTTGACCAGGATGCCGCGCCGGGCGGCGGCCGCCAGCCCGCTGACCACCGTCACCGGGGTGGAGATCACCAGAGCGCAGGGGCAGGCGATCACCAGCAAGACCAAGGCCTTGTAGATGGACTGCGTCCAGGTCCAGCCCAGCAGCCAGGGGGCCAGCAGGGCCAGCGCCAGGGCCAACACAAAAACGGCCGGGGTGTAGAGGGCGGCGAAGCGGTCGACAAAGCGCTGGGTGGGGGCACGGGTGGCTTGGGCTTCCTCTACCGCGTGGATGATGCGGGCCAAGGTGCTGTCGCTGGCCAGGGCCGTGACGCGAAATTCAAGCGCAGCATTCTGGTTGATGGTGCCTGCGTAAAGCTCGTCGCCCACGGTCTTGTCCACCGGCACGCTCTCGCCCGTCACCGGGGCCTGGTCCACCGCGCTGCTGCCAAGACTCACGGTTCCGTCCAGCGGCACCCGCTCGCCGGGGCGCAGACGCACGATGGCGCCCACCGCAACCGCGCTGGTGGCTTGGCGCAGCCAGCTGCCGTCGGCTTGGCTGACCTCGGCATCGGGCGGGGCCAGATCCAGCAAACTCTTGATGGCATTGCGGGCCCGGTCCACCGCACGGGCCTCGATCAGCTCGGCCAGGGCGTACAGCGCCATCACCATGGCCGCCTCCGGCCACTGGCCGATCACAAAGGCGCCGCTGACCGCCACCGTCATCAAGGCATTGATGTTCAGCCGGCCCACGCGCAAGGCGCTCAAGCCTTTTTGGTAAGTGCCAAAACCGGCCAGCCAGATGGCGGCCGCGGCCAGCGCCATCTGCGCGCTCTTGAACACCATTGTTTCGGGCGCGAAAAAGGCCAGCACTTCGGCGCCCACGGCCAGGGCCAGGGCCGCGATCAGGCGCGGCAGGCCGGAGCCGAAGTCGGCCGGGGCCGCTGGCTGGGGTTTGGCCGGGGCTTGGGTCTGATTGTGTGAATGGGCATGTGAATGTGCGTGGTCATGACCGTGAGCGCCTGTGCAGGCCTCGCCAAGCGGCTCGTCCTGGGTCTCGCTGCCCAGTTCTTCCGGCTTGTAGCCGATGCGGCGAATGGCGGCCAAGGCGGCTTGCAGATCGACCGGCTCGGCCGCCAGCGAGACGGTGCGGCGGCTCAGATCAAAGCGCAGCTGCTTGATGCCCTGCAGCGGCTCCAGCGCATGGCGGATCTCCGACTCTTCGGACATGCAGTCCATATTCGCGATCCGAAAGCGCTTAGCCCCGGCGACGTTGACGTCGGAAGACGCGGGTGATGGCTGGGGCTCAGCCGCAAAGCTGATCGGCCGAGCCGCTGCTGCCGCAGCCGGGCTGCAGCATTGCGTTTCGTCCGAGCAGCTTTCAGGGGCCGACGATGAGGGAGCGGCGGGGTGGGTGTGGAGATGCTGGGTCTTGTCCATGCCTGTATTGGAAACTCTGTAGCAGGTGTAGAGTCAAGCGTCTCTTGTTCAACGGATCTAGCGCAGCATGAAAATCGGCGAACTGGCGCAAGCCTCGGGCACGGCCATCGAGACCATACGTTTTTATGAGCGTGAAGGCCTAATGCCCGCGCCCGAGCGCACCGAGAGCAATTACCGCATCTACGGCGAGGCCCATGTGCAGCGCCTGGTCTTCATCCGCCGCTGCCGCGGCCTGGACATGGCCCTGGACGAGGTGCGCGCCCTGCTGGCTTTTATTGATGCGCCCAGCGAGGACTGCAGCGAGGTCAACCGCCTGCTGGACGAGCACATCGAGCATGTGCGCGCCCGCATGGCGGAATTGCAGATTCTGGAGCGCGAGCTGCGTGAGCTGCGCGCCCGCTGCCAACCCGATGATCTAGCGCCCAGCTGCGGCATCTTGACGGCGCTGGCGCAGCCGGTGGGCGAGGCAGAGCTGCCGGCCAAGCCAGGTGCCCGCTCAGGGCATAGCCATGTGGGTGAGGTGCATGGGCGGCGGGCGGTGCGGAGGGCTTGAGTGCTTCGATCTTTCGCGCCGACATCATGAAGCGTTGAATGTCACCCACTTGGCGACTTTTGGCGAAGGCCCACGGGGCTCCCGGCAAGCACCGACTTTGGAACTCTCCTGAAATCCGGATTTCAATGGGTGGGTGGCCCAGAGCTTGTCGCTCCCGACAGGCTGAGTTCCCTTGGGATTGGTGGGCATGACTCTGAATCCAACCCGCGGCGTATGTGTGCGGTTAAGCTCAAAGGCTAGACACGGGTGGCTGCCTTGGGTGAGGTTTGGGCGCGAGTGGGCTGAAGGGCTCGCTTTGAATTGTTGTGTTGAGCAGTCAAACCCGCGTTGCCTTTGGTGGCCATACCCTCCGGGCTCGCATCTCCTGTTTGACCCACTCTAGCAGTTGGTCCTCATGCTGCTTTAACTGAAAAAGCTGTTGCTCGATAAGTTGCTGTGTCTTCTGCAGATTGCTTTGAATCGTCTGTTGCTCAAGGATGTGGGATTCGCTCGGAAGCGCCTTGGGTAGGGAGTTCAACTGCCGTATGAATGCAATGCGAGTTGCACCAAGCCGAATCATCTGTCGATGGGCATTTCTGATGGAAGTGAACGCATCTCGTGGACCGTCAAGAATAAAAGTTAGGATAAATTCAAGTTCACGATCCGCATTTCGAGCAGAGTCAGCGGCTGCCTGAATGTTTGCATCAGTTTCATTTTGGGCGGTGTCGCAAAAGCGAATGGTGGCATTCACCAGTTCTGTAGTCATGATCGCCGCTCGAGAAAAAACGTCGCGTTCGGCTTCGATCGCTTCAGTCCTTTTTCGATTTGTTTCAGCCCTTGTTGTAGTCCAAAACGCGATGCCGAAGGCTATGAGGCCGCCAATTGTTGATCCGACAATTGGTGCTACATCCTTGATGTAACTTTCTGCGGTCGGACATAGGGTTTGGGCCTTTGTTGCGGTCTCCGTGGATGCATTCGCACTTGACGAGTTGAGTTGATTCTTTGGGCCGCTGCCTGGCGTGCTTGGTGTTGGTCCTGCAAGTGTTGTCATGCCTGTTACTCCCTGGTGTTGTTTGACGCTAGATGCGCACCACTCCAAAGTACTTGAGCGCCATTGCTGGGCAAGCTAGCTGTTCATGGTCGCCATTGTCCAGAAGTCGGCGTGAGTTCTTCGGTCCGGCGCGCCTCAGTTTTTTGGGCTTCCTGCTAGCTTGGAAAAGAAGTTGGCCAAATCGGCTGTGCGTTGCGCTGAGGTTGCCAGCTTCTATAGGGAATCGGCTCCAGGGGATGAGGGACATGGCGCCCTTGTGCTTCGGCACTTTCCTTCTCCGCTCGACAGCCTGAATTTTGTCCGATCGCTGGGGCAGCTAACTCATGCCTCTCATCGGCCTTGAGGGACCCGCCCAGCCACTTTTTTGATGGTGGTTTTTTTGGTGGGTGTAAATGAAAAACGGGCCGCTAGGGCCCGCTTTTACTTTCTGGCGGAAGCTGTGAGATTCGAACTCACGGAGGGGATAAACCCTCGCCGGTTTTCAAGACCGGTGCCTTAAACCGCTCGGCCAAGCTTCCTAAACTCTTTTTAACAGTGCCCGGCATCGCTGCCGGTTTTGCCTGCGCTCACATCGCTGCGCGATATGAGCTTCGGCGCAATCTTCGCTTTCGCTCCGATTGAGCAAGACCGGTGTCTTAAACCGCTCGGCCTTGCTTCCTGAAATCTTTGAGCGCCGTCGCGGTCGCTCAAGAAGGGTGGCATTGTAGCCGTGATTCCACTGCCTCCCGCCGAGTCCTAACGCCCCGGCTTTTGCGCCTGTTCGCAAGGCAGTTGAATGATTTCCAGCATGCGGCCGGCTTCGACTCGGGCGGCGCTGAGCTGGCCGCCCCAGATGCAGCCAGTGTCCAGGGCCAGCAGGTCGGGGCGGGTGATCAGGCCCAGGGTGGACCAATGGCCGAAGGCGATGGGCAGGCCGGCGGTGCGGCGGGTGGGGATGTCGAACCAGGGGCTGAAGCCGGCCGGGGCGGCGTCGGCGCCGTCCTTGGTTTTGAAGTCCATGCGGCCCTCGGCGGTGCAAAAGCGCAGGCGGGTCAGGGCGTTGATGACGAAGCGCAGGCGCTCGGGGCCGCGCAGATCGTCGGACCAGGTGTCGGGCTCGTTGCCATACATCTGGGTCAAGAAGTCGTGCAGATCGGGGCCACGCAGCAGGGCTTCGACCTCGGCGGCCAGGGCCAGGGTCTGGGGCAGATCCCATTGCGGCACGACGCCGGCATGCACCATCAGCCAGCCTTGCTCAAAGCAGGCCAGGCGCTGCTGGCGCAGCCATAGCAGCAGGTCTTCGCGCTCGGGCGCGTCGAGGATGGCTTGCAAGGTGTCGCTGCGGTGCGCGGGGCGCACTCCTGCGGCCACGGCCAGCAGATGCAGATCATGGTTGCCCAGCAGGCAGGTGGCCGAATCGCCCAGCTGGATCAGGCGGCGCAGGGTGGCCAGGGAGCTGGGGCCGCGGTTGACCAGATCGCCCAGCAGGTACAGCCGATCGCGCGAGGGGGAGAAGTCGAGAGTGGCCAGCATGCGTTCGAGCGCATCGCAACAGCCTTGGAGGTCGCCAACAAGATAGTTCATTGCGGGATTGTGCGGTCGGAAGTTTCAAAGGGTTCTGCTACGCTACGCGGCTCTTGCACATCAGGCGCGCGCTGGCAGCTTCAAACCGCTCCTCAGCGGCGCACTCAATGGATACCGCGTTACTTATTTTCCTGTTGTTTCTCAATGCGTTTTTTGCGGCCTCGGAGATGGCCCTCTCGGCCAGCCGCAAGGCACGCCTGCAGGTGCTGGTCGAGGCCGGCGAGTCCGGGGCTCAAAAAGCCATGGATCTGCATGAGGACCCGACCAAATTCCTGTCTACCGTCCAGATCGGCATCACCTCCATCGGTGTGCTGAACGGCATTGTGGGTGATGCCGCCTTTTCGGGCCCTCTGGCCCATTGGCTGACTCAAACCTTTGGCTGGCATGAAGGCTTCGTGGACATCACGGCCACGGCCCTGGTTGTCATCACCATCACGGTGGTGACGATTATTTTTGGCGAGCTGGTGCCCAAGCGCCTGGGTCAGATCTACCCCGAGACCGTGGCCCGCCGGGTGGCGCCGGCCATGGACTTTTTGTCGATGGCGGCGCGCCCCTTGGTCAAACTCTTGAGCTTCGCCACCGAGGCGACGCTGGGCCTGATGGGTCTGGGCGGCCGCGTGCAGCGCAGCGTGACGGAAGAAGAAATCGCCGCCAGCCTGGACGAAGGCCGCGAGGCCGGTGTGATCGAGGAGCACGAGCACCAGATGGTGCGCAATGTGTTCCGCCTGGACGAGCGCGAGATCGGCTCCATGATGATCCCCCGCGCCGAAATCGCCTGGCTGGATGTGGACGATACGCCAGCGCAGGTGCTGGAAGTGCTCAAAGCCCATGGCTATAGCCGCTACCCGGTCTGCCGCGGCAGCCTGGCCGAGGTGCAGGGCGTGGTCTCGGCCCAGGTGCTGTTGCAGCGCGCGCTGAGCGGCCAGGCTCTGTCCTTGTCTGAGGATCTGGAGGCCGCCGTGTTTGTGCCCGAGACCTTGTCGGGCATGGAGTTGCTGGAGCAGTTCCGCGTCTCGGACGCGCCGCTGGTCTTTGTGGTGGATGAATACGGCGAGGTGCAGGGCGTGATCTCTGTGCGCGACGTGCTGGAAGCGATCGCGGGCGAGTTCAATGCGCCCAGCGACGGAGATGCCTGGGCGGTGCAACGCGAGGATGGGAGCTGGCTGCTGGACGGCCTGATCCCGGTGCCCGAGCTGAAAGACCGCCTGGAGCTGAAGGAACTGCCCGAGGAGGACCGTGGGCGCTACAACACCCTGGCCGGCATGATCATGCTGCTGCTGGGGCGCTTGCCGCGCACGGCCGATGTGGTGGAGTGGAATGCTTGGAGATTTGAGGTCGTGGACCTCGATGGCAAGCGTGTGGACAAAGTGCTGGTCAGTCGACTGGCTGTTGATGGAGATGAAGAGTTATGAGTACGCCCCCTCTGTATGGCAACTTGGTGCCCCTGGACCGTGAGGCCCACAAGCATCTGCGCCTGAAGACCGAGCTGTCCACGGTGGAACGCGTGGCTGGTTTGAATTCCTTGTTCCTGGCCGTGGTGGAGTTCGCCGAAGCCTGCAAGGAATACCCCATCGTCTTCGTGCGCGTGGGCGAAGCCCCGGCCGAAGGTGCCAAGCAGGCCGTGGCCCCCCTGGCCGTGCTGGGCCTGCGCGCCGGCAGCAATCTGTTCATCAAGGACGGCAAGTGGACCGGCAACTACGTGCCCGCCTATCTGCGCCGCTACCCCTTCGCCATGGCTCGCATCGATCAGGACAGCGACACCATCGCCGTCTGCTACGACAGCGAGTGGGCCGGCTTCTCGGTGACCGAGGGCACCCAGCTCTTCGCCGCTGACGGCCAGCCGACCGAGTTCCTGGTCAATGCCAAGAACTTCCTGGAAAGCTTCGAGCAAGAGTCCGAGCGCACCCGCAACGCCTGCCAGGTGCTGGTCGAGCTGGACCTGCTGCAAGACATGCGCTTCGAAGCCACTCTGGGCAATGGCGAGAAGATCGATGTGGACGGCTTCCTGGCCGTGGACGAGAAGAAGCTGGCCGAGCTGCCGGACGCCAAGATCGTCGAGCTGCATCGCAACGGTCTGCTGGCGCTGATCGAGATGCACCGCGTTTCCATGGGCAATATGAACCGTCTGGCCGTTCAACAAGCCAACGCTGCCTGATTGAGCGCAAGCTCGGCCGCGCAGACTGAGCGCGGCCCAACGACGAGGAGCCGCCGGGCCATGGGCCTGCCGGCTCCTTTGTCATTGCATTTTGAAAGTTAGTGTTTGGGCGATTTCAGGCCCAGGCAAACCCTGATCGGGTTTAACGACACAAAAAATCTTTGCCAATCTCGCTAGGATGTTTCCCAGAAATCCTCTGAGGTGATTCATGTCGGTGTTGGTGTTTGAGGGTTTTTTGTCCACGCCTGAGATGTTGAAGGTGTTGGATCAGTCGTCCATCGTGCAGTCCATGATGGACTTTGAAGCGGCCCTGGCGAAAGCCCAAGGGCGCGTCGGGGTGATCCCGGCCTCGGCCGCGCAGGCGATTGCCAGCCTGTGCCGGGCCGAGCTCTACGATATCAATGCCCTGGTCGCAGCCAGTGCGCGCGACGGCAGCCTGGCGATCCCGGTGGTGCGCCGCCTGGCCGAGACGGTGGCCTTGTTCGATCCGGTCGCGGCCGGCTTTGTGCACTGGGGCGCGACCAGCCAGGACGTGATCGATAGCTCGCAGATTTTGCTGACGCGCCGCGCCCTGCAGCTGATCGAGGACGATTTGCTGCAGCTGATCAGCCTGCTGCTCGATCTGGCCGATGCCCATCCGGTCACGCCGGTGCTGGCGCGCACGCTTTTGCAGGCGGCCCAGGTCAGCAGCCTGCGCTTCCGCCTGGCCGCCTGGGTGCTGCCCTTGCTGCGTGCCGCGCAGGCCTTGCGCCATGCGGCCGACGCGGCCTTGCAACTGCAGTTTGGTGGGGCGGTGGGTACCTTGTCGGCTCTGGGCGAGCAGGCCGATGCGGTCAGCGCCGCCTTGGCCTCGGAACTGCGCCTGCCCGTGCCCGAGATGCCCTGGCATTCGCAGCGCGACCGTATGGTGCGCCTGTGTGCCGAGTTAGGAGTGCTGTGTGGTTCCCTGGGCAAGCTGGCGCGGGATATCTCCCTGCTCTCGCAGACCGAGATCGCCGAGATGGTGGAGCCCGACGGCGCCAGCCCGACGCGGCCGCGCAGCCCCTCAAGAGCAATGCCCCACAAGCGCAACCCGGTTTATTCCATGCTGGCCCTGGCCGCCGGCCAGCGCGCGCCGCAGCGGGTGGCGGCCTTGCTGGGCAGCATGGTGCAAGAGTTCGAGCGTGGCCTGGGCGGCTGGCAGGCGGAGCTGGCCGAGACCGTCAGCCTCTTGATGCACACCCATGGCTCGGTGCGTGCCATGGTCACGGCCCTGAGTGGTCTCAAGGTCTACCCGGAGCGCATGCGGCTCAATGTGGAGGCGCAGCACGGCCTGGTCTTCGCCGAAGGCCTGACGATGTTGCTGGCCGGCCCGCTGGGGCGGCTGGAGGCGCAGAGCCTGGTGGAAGGCTTGTGCGCCCAGGTGCAGGAGGCCGAGGAGGGCGAGGGGCCGGAGGAAGGCCATAACCTGGCCGCTGCCGCCCGCGCGCTGGTCCAGCGAGACGAGCGCTTGCGAGACGAGATCCGGGCTGCCGAGCTGGACGCCGTATTCGATGTGGAGCGCGTCGCCGCCCAGGCCGATCAAAGAGTGGCCAAGGCCTTGGCCCAGGCCCGCGAGGGTTTGACCGCGCTGCAGGATGAGCCGCATTGGTGAGCCGAATGGCAGAGCCCGGCCGCCTGGTTCAGCGCCTGGCGATCTGATCCAACGCAAGGTCGAGCGCGCGTCGGGGCGAGCTGAGAACAGGGCAGGTCTGGGGCGCGGGGTGGCGGCCGGAGTCGGGTGTAAGGTCTGACTCAGGATTGCAGGTACACACTCACGTCCAAATCCTGCTGTTTTGTTCGAATTCCCAGCGAGCCCCGCCCCCATGTCAGTCCAAGATCTGTACCAACAAAAGCGTCGCAGCGCCGACGATGCGATCGCCCTGCTCAAGAACGATGACTTCATCATCGTGCCCACCGGTGTGGGTGAGCCGCCGACCCTGCTGAGCGCCTTGTCCGACCAGCGTCGGCGCTTCCGCAATATCCGCATCGCCCAGATCCTGCCGGTGCGCAAGTTTGGCTATTTCGACCCCGAGACCACCGAGCATGTGCGACATATCGCCTTCTTCTACGGTGGCGCCTCGCGCCAGGGGGGCAAGGAGGGCTGGATTGATTTCATTCCCAGCTACTTCTCCGAGATGCCGGCCTTGATCGAGCGGGGTCTGATCCCCGCCGATGTGGTCTTCGCCATGGCCTCGCCCATGGACCAGCACGGTTACTTCTCCCTCAGCCTGGGGGCGGACTACACCATGGCCGCCGTCGCGCGCGCCCGCATCATCGTGCTTGAGGTGAATCCGAATGTGCCCTATGCGAATGGCAACTGCCATGTGCACATCTCGCAGATCTCGGCCCTGGTGGAAAGCAGCGAGCCGGTGATGGAGGTGGGCCTGCCCAAGATCGGCCCGGTGCAGCAAGCCATCGGAAAGTATGTGGCCGACATGATCGAGGACGGCTCTACCCTGCAGATCGGCTACGGCGGCATTCCCGACGCGGTGGTAATGCAGCTGACTTCCAAGCGCGATCTGGGCATCCATACCGAGATGATTGGCGACGGCATCCTGACCCTGATCGAGTCCGGCGCCGTCACCAACCGGCGCAAGAACTATCTGCCCGGCAAGATGGTGGCCACCTTCGCCCTGGGTTCCAACAAGCTCTACCGCTTCATGGATCGCAATCCGGGCCTGGAGATGCACCCGGTGGACTTCACCAACGATCCCTACCTTGCTGGCAAAAACGACAATCTCGTGGCCATCAACGCCACCTTGCAGATCGATCTGCTGGGCCAGTGCGGCTCGGAGAGCTTGGGTCCCACGCCTTACTCAGGCACCGGCGGCCAGAGCGACTTTGTGCGGGCGGCGAATCGTTCCAAAGGCGGCAAGGCCTTCATCGTCGTGCCCTCTACGGCCAAGGACGACAGCATCAGCCGCATCGTGCCCACGCTCACGCCAGGCACGCATATGAGCACGAGCAAGAACGACATCAACTATGTCGTGACCGAGTTCGGCGTGGCCCAGCTGCGCGGCAAGTCCGCCAAGCAACGCGCGCAGGAGCTGATCGCTATCGCCCACCCCAGCTTCCGCGCCGAACTGACGGCCGAGGCCAAGAAGCTCAATCTGCTCTGAGCGGCGGTTTCTAGACGCGCGCCTCAGCCGGGCGCGGCTTGCTCGCGTGGCATGATGGTTCGAAAGACGACCGTGCTTGCGCTGAGGAGGCGTGATGAAAGCTCCAACCGCCTGGGTGATTCTGCTTTTGTTGCTTGCGGGCCTGCTGGGTTTACCGGCCTGGCCGGCGGGCGGCTCGCCCGACTTGCAGCGCTGGACGCTGTATCTCGATGCGCTGTATCTGAGTGGCTATCTGGCCATAGGCCTGATGGCCGTGGCCATGCTGCTGGCCCTGCGTTTGCCGCGCTTGGAAGGCTGGCTGGGCGGGCTGGATCAGGCCTATCGCCTGCACCGCCACCTGGCCCAGTGGGGCATCGTTTTAGCCCTGTTTCACTACCTGCTACGCCTCGGCGTTAAGCAGCTGCGTGCGGCGGGCTGGATGATCAAGCCCGAAGGCCTGCCCAGCAATGCACTTGAGTTCTTGCGGCCTCTGCACGGCACGGCCAAGGACTTGGCCGAATGGACGCTGTATCTGGCCGCTGCCCTGGTATTGGTGGCCTTGTGGCGGCGCGTGCCTTACCGCTGGTTTGCGCGCCTGCACCGCCTGCTGCCGGTGGCCTTTCTGCTGATGGTTTATCACAGCCTGGTGTTTCTGCCCCTGGGCTACTGGCAGGGCCTGGGTCTGCCAGCGGCCGGCCTGATCCTGGGCTTGATGGCGCTGGGCACGGTGGCGGCGCTGCTGTCCTTGTTCGGCCGGGTTGGCCAACGCCGCCGGGTGGCGGGCGAACTGCTGGAAGTCAATCGTCTGCCCCTGGACGTGCTTGAGTTGCGGATCAAGCTGGCCGAGGGCTGGCCCGGTCACGACAGCGGCCAGTTCGGTCTGGCGACTTTTGATAGCCGTGAAGGCGCCCATCCCTTCACCATCGCTTCCAGCTGGAAGGGCGATGGTGAGTTGCGCTTCGCCATCAAGGCCCTGGGCGACTACACCCGCGTCTTGCCCACACGTTTGGCGCCGGGCGACCCAGTCTGGGTGGAGGGGCCTTACGGGCGTTTTGTCTTTGCCGACAGCAAGCCTCACCAGATCTGGGTGGGTGCAGGCATAGGCATGACGCCTTTTCTGGCCCGCCTGCAGGAGTTGGCCCAGCGTCGCCAAGACCTGGGTAGCCAGGGCTGCGAGGCGGCTGCCTTGCTGGAGCAGGGCGTTGACCTTTTCTACTGCACTCGCAAGGGCGACCCCGACATCACCCAGCGCATCCGTGACTTGGCGGGCGCGGCAGGGGTGAGGCTACATGTGCTGGAGTCTTCGACCCAGGGGCAGCTGAGCGCCCAGCGCCTGATGCAAGAAGTGCCGCAGTGGCGCGAGGCCAGTCTGTGGTTCTGTGGCCCGGCTCGATTCGGCCAGGCTCTGCGCGAGGGGCTGAGTGCGGCCGGCCTGGCCGCGGGTGATTTTCACCAAGAGGCCTTCGAGTTCCGTTGAGTTGTGGGCGCTATTCGCGCGCATCAGCGAGGCGGCTTTGAGCGGGCGGGCCAGGGTAGGGGGCGGGCCTACAAGTGCCTGTTGATCGGGGATGGCGTCATGCCGCTAGGGCGTCGCGCCCGTTGCTGCTTGCCGGATTGAAGGGCGCTTGACCCAGACTTAGGTCAAACACAGCTCAAAAACACCGGATCCCAGCGTTACTACTTAAGGGATTTTCCAAGCTTCAAGCTGCAAGTTAGGGGTGTCAAATGTAACTTTGAGTTGTATCAGCCAATATTTCACAGAACGCTCGCTAGACTTGCGCCTGTTGGATTCGATCCCCTGATTTCAGTGGTTGACAAGTGAGCGATGAATGATTGATGTGTCAAATGTTGCCGAGTTTCGGCGCGCGCCTTCCGCTCTGAACATCCAGACGGCCGCTCACGAGAATTTGGGTCAAGCCCGCGGTTTGGTTGCCCGTCGCTATGCCGACCGCGGCTATTTGTGCAAGGACCTGAGCACGCAAGCCGATGGCGCCGAAATCATCTGCTCCGCGTTTGATGGCATGACCACGGTGGGCACCATCGCCGTGCGCTTTGATTCCCCCCAAGGTCTGCGTGCCGACGCCATTTTTGGCGAGGAGTTGCAGGCCTTGCGCGCCAAGGGCGCCAGCTTGTGCGAGTTCGGCCGCCTGGCGCTGGACCACCATGTCTGCGATAACAAGGAACTGCTGGCCCGACTCTTCCATGTGGCTTATCTGCATGCCCACCGTCTGGCTGGCTGCAAAACCCTGGTGATCGAGGTCAACCCCCGCCACGTGCCTTTTTATCGCCGCATGTTGGGCTTTCAGGTCCATAGCGAGGCGCGGCTGAATCCCCGCGTCAATGCGCCGGCCGTGTTGATGACGCTGGACCTGGTCTGGGGTAGCGAGCAGGTGGGCCTGTATGGCGGCCGCCCCGCCAGCGCGAGCAGCACCCGTACTCTCTACCCCTACTTCTACGGCGTCGAGGAAGAGATCGCCTTGCTGGCCAAGATGCGCCAGTAAACGGATCAGGCCCTTAGGCGTTCATGCCTGCCGCCAGCCCAGCTGGCGAGACAATTCTCGCCCTGTCTTTTGCAGGGCCAGAGCCAAGGGCCCGTCCAGGGCCAGATCGAAATGACCGCTGGGGCCAATCGCCGTGAGGCTGAGCACCATGCGCCCCTGATCGTCCAGCACCGGCGCCGCCAGCGCGCTGACGCCGTGCACCACCCCGTCGCGTGAGCTGGCCAGGCCGGCTTGGCGCGCCTGGCCCAGCTCGGCCTCAAAAGCCTTGTCCATTGCCGCGCGCTGCTTGGCGTCCAGGGGATTGAGGGCGTCTTCCGCCGCCAGGGCTTGCTGCACCTGGGTCGGGGCTAAGAAGGCCGCAAACAAGCGCCCCGAGGCCGTGCCTCGCAAGCTCATCACCGTGCCATGGCGCATGCTGATGTGCACGGGGCTGGGCGCCTCCGCCACCCGCACGATGGTGGGGCCGCGATTGCCCCAGACCGCGATCGCCACCGTATGCCCCAGGCTTTGCGCCAACTCCTCGATACGTGGCGTGGCCAGGCGCACCGGTTCGTACTGCTGCAAGCTGATCAAACCCAGCTGTAAGGCCAAAGGCCCCAGGCCGTAGCGGCCGCTGCTGGCTTCTTGTTCCACCAGGCCCAGCTTGATGAAGCTGACCAGATAGGGGTGGGCCTTGGCCGGCGCCATCTGGCCCTCGCGCGCCAGGTCTTTCAAAGCCATGGGCCGACCTTGGTGAGCCAGGGCAATCAGCAACTGGCCGCCGACCTCGATGCTCTGGATGCCGCGTGGCCCACGCTCGGTGTTTTCTTCTGTGGAGGGGAGGGCGCTGGAACTCATGGGCGCTGATTAGACCCGAAATCAAGGGCTTGGTACTCAAGAAAATTAGCCATAGACAAATGAATTTAACTTTGATTAAATTCGAGCCCTGCTGAACACCGCGCCCGCTCCGCCGTTTTTGACCGGGTCCTCATCGCCATCAACCCAGCCCAAAGCCATGACTCAAGCGCCCAAGACCTTTGCCTCCCAAGCCGACCTCGAAGTCAAGAAGGTCAGCTTCGACAAGCTCTCCGAGCATGCTTACGCCTACACGGCCGAGGGCGATCCGAATACCGGCATCGTGATCGGCGACGACGCGGTGATGGTGATAGACACGCAAGCCACGCCGGCCATGGCGCAGGACGTGATCCGCCGCATTCGCGAGGTCAGCGACAAGCCGATCAAATACGTGCTCTTGAGCCACTACCACGCGGTGCGGGTGCTGGGTGCCTCGGCTTACGCGGCGGAAGGCTGCGAGCAAATCATTGCCAGCCAAGACACTTACGAGTTGATCCTTGAACGCGGCGAGCAAGACAAGGCCAGCGAGATCGGCCGCTTTCCCCGCCTGTTCGCCAATGTGGAAACCGTGCCGCCCGGCCTGACCTGGCCCACGCTCACATTCACCGGCAAGATGACGCTGTGGCTGGGCAAGCTGGAGGTGCAGATCCTGCAACTGGGCCGTGGCCACACCAAGGGCGACACGGTGGTCTGGCTGCCGCAGGACCGGGTGCTGTTCTCGGGTGATTTGGTGGAGTTCGACGCCACGCCCTATGCCGGCGACGCCTACTTCCAGGACTGGCCGCAGACCCTGGATAACTTGGCGGCGCTCAAGCCCGCCAAGCTGGTGCCTGGCCGTGGCCCGGCTTTGCAGACCGAAGCCCAAGTGGCCGCAGGCCTGGCCGGCACGCGCGCCTTTGTGTCGGAGCTGTATGCCAGCGTCAAGGCCGGTGCCCAGGCCAAGCAAGACCTCAAGAGCGTCTACCGCGAAACCTATGAACGCCTGGCGCAGAAGTATGGCCACTGGGTCATCTTTGCCCACTGCATGCCTTTTGATGTGACCCGTGCCTATGACGAGGCCAGCGGCCATGTGGACCCGCGCATCTGGACGGCCGAGCGTGATCTGGCCATGTGGCAAGCGCTGGAAGCTTGATTAAAAAATCGGCCAGGCAAGACCTGACCCCATCCACGGAGACAAGAAGCCATGAAGATCGAACGCATCCACCACGTTGCCTACCGCTGCAAAGACGCCAAGACCACCGTGGAGTGGTATGAGAAGCATTTGGGCATGAAGTTTGTGCTGGCAATTGCCGAGGACAAAGTGCCCTCCACCCATGCGCCCGACCCCTATATGCATCTGTTCTTGGATGCCGGCGGCGGCAATATCCTGGCGTTTTTCGAGTTGCCCAATTCGCCGGAAATGGGGCGCGACACCAACACCCCGGAATGGGTGCAGCACATCGCCCTCAAGGTGGGCAGCGTGGCCGAATTGGAGGCGGCCAAGGCCAGTCTGCAGGCTGCCGGCATCGAAGTGATCGGCGTGACCGACCACACCATCTTCAAGAGCATCTACTTCTTCGACCCCAATGGCCACCGCCTGGAACTGGCCGCCGATGTGGGCACGCCCGAGATGTACGCCAAGCTCGATGCCTGCAAGCGCGAAATGCTGGAGGAATGGACGCTGACGAAACGGGCGCCCAAGCATGCCGCCTGGATGCACGACAAGGAATTTCAAGCTTAAGCAGAGCTGAGCCTTGCGGCGGCCTTGTTGATCTCGACGAGGCCTGTTTCTTGTGGTTCCCATCACATTGGGCCAGGAGTCCTCATGCAGAAGACTTACCGCTACCCCGAGTTCCCCTATGTGCAAAGCGCCGAGCAGCGCGATGCAGAGTTCCTCCAGCACCCGCTGGTGATCATCGGCGCCGGGCCAGTGGGCTTGTCGATGGCGCTGGACTGCGCCTCGCGTGGCATCAAGACCGTGGTGCTGGACGATAACAACAGCGTCAGCATAGGCTCGCGAGCCGTCTGCTATGCCAAGCGCAGCCTGGAGGTTTGGGATCGCCTGGGCGTGGCCGCGCCCCTGGTGGCTCAGGGTGTGAGCTGGCAGGTGGGCAAGGTCTTCTTCAAGGACGAGCTGGCCTATCAATTCGACCTGCTGCCGCAAGCCGCCCAGCAGATGCCGGCCATGATCAATCTGCAGCAGTACTACCTGGAAGAGGAGCTGGTGCGTGCCTGCCAGTCCCATCCCTTGGTGGACCTGCGCTGGAAGCACAAGCTGCTGAGCCTCAAGCAGGGCGAGGGCGTGCAAGGCGCGCGCCTGACGGTGGAAACACCCGACGGCGTCTTCGAGCTGGGGGGCGACTGGGTGATTGCCTGCGACGGTGCTAACAGCGATACCCGACGCATGCTGGGTGCAGAGTTCAGCGGCCAGTTCTTCCAGGACCGCTTCCTGATCGCCGACGTGGTGATGAAGGCCGACTTTCCCACCGAGCGCTGGTTCTGGTTCGACCCGCCTTTCCATCCAGGCCAATCCGTCTTGCTGCACAAGCAAGCCGACAATGTCTGGCGCATCGACTTCCAGCTGGGCTGGGATGCCGACCCGGTGGAGGAGAAGAAGCCCGAACGGGTGATTCCGCGCATCCAGGCCATGTTGGGCGCCGAGGTGGAGTTTGAGCTGGAATGGGTTTCGGTCTATCAGTTCGCCTGCCGCCGCATCGACCAGTTCCGCCATGGCCGGGTGCTGTTTGCCGGTGATGCCGCCCACCAGGTCTCGCCCTTCGGCGCACGCGGCGCCAACACCGGTGTGCAAGATGCCGACAACCTGGCTTGGAAGCTCAAGGCCGTGATGGACGGCGTCGCGCCCGAGCGCCTGCTGGACAGTTATCACGAGGAACGTGCCTTTGCCAGCGATGACAATCTGCGCCAAAGCACCCGCTCCACCGACTTCATCACCCCCAAGAGCCGCGCTTCCCTGCGCCTGCGCAATGCGGTGCTGGAGCTGGCCCGCAGCGAGCCATTCGCTCGGCCCCTGGTCAATAGCGGCCGGCTGTCGACACCCACACCGTATCTGCAGTCCTCTCTGAATACGCCCGATTTTGAGGGCGCCTTCACGGCCGGCCTGCCGCCCGGCAGCCCCTGCATGGATGCGCCCATCGAGGTAGCTGGCCAGCCGGACTGGCTGTTGCGCCAGCTGGGCCGCGGTTTTGTGCTCTTGACTTGGGGTCCGGCAGCGGCCGTGACGGTGGCCGGTGTCACAGCCCAGGCCCTGCGCGTGGGCCAAGACATCATCGACAGCGAGGGCTTGCTGGCTCAGCGCTTCGATGCTGAGCCTGGCACGGTCTATCTGATACGCCCCGATCAATATGTGGCCGCCCGCTGGCGCACCTATGCCCCGGCCCAGATCAGCGCCGCTTTGCGCCGCGCTCTCGCACTGGAGGAGACCTTGGCATGAATAACAAGAGCTTGAACCGCGCGCCCAATATCCCCGACCCCGATGGTTTTTACGAGGAACTGATCAATGCCCAGCGTGACCTCAGCGACGAGCAGGCCGACATCTTTGTGTCCAAATTGGCGCTGATACTGGCCAACCATGTGGGCGAGCGCGCGGTCTTGCGCGAAGCCCTGGGCCTGGCCCGCAACAACACTTTGTCGATGAATGAATGAATAAACTGAACTATCAAAGCGGCTTCGGCAACCAGCACAGCAGCGAGGCCGCTCCCGGCGCCTTGCCCCTGGGCCGCAACAGCCCTCAGCGTGCGCCTCTGGGCCTGTATGCCGAGCTGCTTTCCGGCGCGGCCTTCACCGCGCCGCGGGTGGAAAACCTGCGGACCTGGCTCTACCGTCGCCAACCCTCGGTGGTGGTGGGCGGCTATCAGCCCCTGGCCCATGCTTATCTGAAAACCGGCGCGGCACAGGCACAGCTCTCGCCGCCGGACCCGCTGCGATGGGCGCCCACGGCCATTCCTGCGGAGCCGACTGACTTCGTTCAAGGCCTGCGCACCCTGGTCGTCAACGGCGATCCCGATGCCCATACCGGCATGGCCGCTCACCTCTACCTGGCCAATCGCTCCATGGAGCGCAGCGCCTTCATCAATGCCGACGGCGAGATGTTGATCGTGCCCCAGCAGGGCAGCTTGCGCTTGACGACGGAGTTAGGCCTGCTGGATGTGCGGCCGGGTGAAATCTGCGTCGTGCCGCGCGGCATGGCTTTCAAGGTCGCCGTGGAGGGGCCATCGCGCGGCTATGTTTGCGAGAACTATGGGGCGGCCCTGCGCCTGCCCGAGCTGGGTCCCATCGGCTCCAACGGCCTGGCCAATGCGCGCGACTTTCTGGCGCCGGTGGCGCATTTCGAGCCCGAGCCTGGGGCTTACGAGATCATCAAGAAGTTCGGCGGCCAGCTTTGGCGCGCGTCGCAGGCCCACACGCCTTTCAATGTGGTGGCCTGGCATGGCAATCTGACGCCTTACAAATACGACACGGCGAACTTCATGACCATCGGGTCGATCAGCTTTGATCACCCCGACCCCAGCATCTTCACCGTGCTGACTTCGCCCTCCGACACCCCAGGCTGGGCCAATGTGGACTTCGTCATCTTCCCGCCGCGCTGGATGGTGGCCGAAGACAGCTTCCGCCCGCCCTGGTACCACCGCAATGTGATGAGCGAATTCATGGGCCTGGTGCTGGGTCAGTACGACGCCAAGCCCGAGGGCTTCAAGCCCGGCGGCGCCAGCCTGCACAATGCTTTTGTGCCGCACGGCCCGGACACCGAGGCCTTTGCCAAAGCCAGCAGCGCGGAGCTCAAACCGCACAAGCTCGACAACACCCTGGCCTTTATGTTTGAGACCCGCTGGCGCTTGCAGCCCACCGAATTCGCCCTGCAAGGCGGCAGCCTGGAGGCCAATTACGCGGCCTGCTGGCAAGGCCTGAACGATTCATTTGAACAATAAGTCAACAGAAGACGCAGCCATGATCGACCACACCCACAACCCCGCCGCCCAGAGCTGGGTCGCCAGCGCCAATGAAGAGGGCAGCGAGTTCCCGATTCAGAATCTGCCCTATGGCCTGTTCCGCCGCGCCGGCTCGAATGAGAGCGCCCGCGTCGGCATCGCCATCGGCGACCAAGTCCTGGACCTCAAATTGGCCGCCTCTGCAGGCAAATGGAGCAGCGCCGTGCAGGTGCTGCTGCAGCCCCTGGCCGATGGCGATCTGAACCGCTTCATGGCCCAGCCCGCCGCCCAGCGCCGTCTGCTGCGCCATGCGCTGTTCGAGGCCTTGAGCGCTGGCAGCCCGCAAGAGACCGCGCTGCGCGCCGCCTTGCTGCCGCAGGCGATTGCTCAGATGGCCGTGCCCTGCCGCATCGGCGACTACACCGACTTCTACACCGGCATCCACCACGCCACCACGGTGGGTAAGCTGTTCCGTCCGGACAACCCGCTGCTGCCCAATTACAAATGGGTGCCCATCGGCTACCACGGCCGTAGCTCTTCCATCGGCGTAAGCGGCGGCACGGTGCGCCGGCCCCTGGGCCAGCTGAAGGCGCCGGACGCCGAAGTGCCGGTGCTGGGCGCGTGTAAGCGCCTGGACTATGAGCTGGAGCTGGGCGTCTTCGTCGCGGGCGGAAATGATCTGGGTGAGCCCATTCCCATGGCCCAGGCGGACGAGCATCTGTTTGGCCTGACCTTGTTGAACGATTGGTCGGCCCGCGATATCCAGGCCTGGGAGTACCAGCCCCTAGGCCCCTTCCTGGCCAAGAATTTCGGCAGCACCATCTCGCCCTGGATCGTCACGATGGAAGCGCTGGAGCCTTTCCGCATCGCCTTTGAACACCCGGCCGAGGACCCCCAGCCCTTGCCCTATCTGGACTCGGCCAAGAACCGCGCCGAGGGTGGTTACGACATCGAGCTGGAAGTCTGGCTGCAGACCGAAAAGATGCGTGCCCTGGGCGAGCCCGCCACCCGCCTGATGCGCTCCAACTTCAAGCATGCCTACTGGACCGTCGCCCAGATGCTGACCCATCACGCCAGCAATGGCTGCAATCTGCAGCCAGGCGATTTGCTGGGCACCGGCACCTTGTCGGGGCCCGATGCTGCCGAGGGCGGCTCTTTGCTGGAGCTG
Source organism: Paucibacter sp. KBW04 (assembly GCF_003852425.1). Taxonomy (GTDB): domain Bacteria; phylum Pseudomonadota; class Gammaproteobacteria; order Burkholderiales; family Burkholderiaceae_C; genus Paucibacter_A. The sequence continues at coordinate 103,293 of NZ_QAJN01000001.1, forward strand.
TCCATGGGCGGCAAGCAAGACCTGACCCTACCGAACGGCGAGACCCGCAAGTTCTTGCAAGACGGCGACACCGTCATCCTGCGCGGCTATGCCCAGCGCGAGGGCGCGCGCCGCATCGGCTTTGGGGACTGCAGCGCCACCATCGTGGCCGCACCCGCCCTGGCTTGAGGTTTAGGCGGCTTCCTAGCAGCCTGATTCAGCTTGAGTCAGGCGGTGCAGGGCCGCCAAGCCCACCGGCTCCTCGGCCAGCAAGGGCAGCAGGGCGTAGCGCTTGGCGTGCTGCTGGCGCACCTGCTCGATCTGCACCCGCTCCTTGAGCCCGCGCTGCAGCAGCAAGGGCGCTTGCGTGTGCGCCGCCGCCACGCTGTTGTTGATGACCCAGGCCCAGGGCTCAATGCCGGCGCGACGCAGGTCTGCCTGTAACTGCGCAGCCTCCAGCACCGGGGTCTGCTCGGCCAGGGTGACGATCAATACCTTGGTCTTCTGTGGGTCCTGCAACTGCATCATGGGCGTGGTGTAGTGCAGGCCCGTGCCCTGCATCTGGCGGGCTATCTCGCGGTGGTAGGCGCCGGTGGCGTCCAGGAGCAAGAGCGTGTGGCCGGTGGGCGCCGTGTCCATCACCACAAACTTGCGGCCGGCCTCGCGGATGATGCGGGAGAAGGCCTGGAACACGGCAATCTCCTCGGTGCAGGGCGAACGCAGGTCTTCTTCCAGCAAGGCCAGGCCGGCGGCGTCTAGCTTTTTGCCCTTGCTGGCGATGACCTGGGCGCGGTAGCGCTCGGTCTCGGCGTGGGGTTCGATGCGGCTGATCGTTAGCTGATCCAGCGTGCCGTCCAGGGTCTCCAGCAAGTGCGCCGCCGGGTCCGAGGTGCTCAGGTGCACCGGCAGGCCACGCTCGGCCAGGGCCACGGCCAGGGCGGCCGCCAGCGTGGTCTTGCCCACGCCGCCCTTGCCCATGACCAGAATCAGACCGTGGCCGGGCAGGGCGATCTCGTCCAGCAAGTCGGCCAGGTGGGGGGCTTGCAAGGGGCTGCTGGCTTGTGGGCTTGAGGCTGTACTGGTTTTGTTTTCGTCGAAGAAGCGGCGCAGTGAGTCCACACCCACCAGATCGAAGGCTTGCAGCGGCAGCTCATCGCGGATCAGGCTTTGCAAAGGAGCGGGCATGGCTTGGATGGCGGCCTGCTCACGTCGCCGCACCGCAGCGGCCAGCGCGTCGTGTGCCGCTTCACTCGCTGGCAAGAGGCCGTTGATCACCAAGCGCTGCTCGCTCAAGCCCACCCGCGCTAATTCCTCATGCGTGCGGGCCACCTCGCGCAGGCTGCTGGCCTGGGCGCGGGCCACCAGCAGCAATCGGGTGCGGGCGGGGTCTGACAAAGCCGCCACGGCGGCCTGGTATTGCTCGCGTTGCTTGTCCAGGCCGACCAAGGGCCCGAGGCAGGAGGCGTCGCCCTTGCCGCTGCGCAGGAACTCGTTCCAGGCGCCGGGCAGTTGCAGCAGGCGCAGGGTGTGGCCGGTGGGCGCGGTGTCGAATAGCACATGGTCAAAGCGCGTCATCAGGCTTGCGTCGGTGAGCAGGCCGGTGAACTCGTCAAAGGCGGCGATCTCGGTGGTGCAGGCGCCCGACAACTGCTCTTCCATGGCGCGCAACTCGTCGGCCGGCAAGTGGCCGCGCGCGGGCTCGACGATGCGGTCCCGGTAGCCTTGGGCGGCGGCATGCGGGTCTATCTCCATCGCCCACAAATTGCTCAGGCCTTGCAGGGCGGTGATCTGATTGCCAATCGCCTGGCCAAACACCTGGCCCACATTGGAGGCCGGGTCGGTGCTGACCAAGAGCACCCGCTTGCCCGCATCGGCCAGGCGCAGGGCGCTGGCGCAGGCCAGCGAGGTTTTGCCCACGCCACCCTTGCCGGTGAAGAAGGCGAAACGAGGCAGGTTTTGCAGGAATCTCATGGCGGGCTTCGTGATGTGATGACTTGGCGGATCGCCAAATCCATGGCGCTGAGTCTGCCCCTTTTTTCTTGCGAGTGGCTGTCTTGAATCAATATTTCCATACTTATGGAATAATCGTTTCATGGAAGAACTCGAGGTCATACGCGCGTTGGCGTCCTTGGCTCAAAGCCACCGCCTGCGCATCTTTCGCCTGCTGGTGGTGGCCGGGCAGCAAGGCCTGACGCCGGGCGCCCTGGCCGAAGCGTTGGAGTTGCCGGCGGCCACCCTGTCCTTTCACCTGAAGGAGTTGAGCCAGGCGGGGCTGTTGAGCCAGCAGCGCTTGGGGCGCAATCTGGTCTACCGCGCGGATTTCGAGCGCATGAACGGCTTGTTGGCCTATCTGGGCGAGAACTGCTGTCAGGGCGAGGCCTGCCTGGATGTGCGACCCAAGTCCTGCTGCTGAGCCTGAGATCACCGAGACATGACTGCACCGCTCAATTCGCCGCTGCCGCGCGCCTGCGCCTACTTTGCCGAGGCCTTAGGCACGGCCTTGCTGCTGGCCATCGTCATCGGCTCCGGCATCATGGCCGAGCATCTCAGCGGCGGCAATATCGCCCTTGCTTTGCTGGCCAATACGGCGGCGACGGTGGGCGGGCTTTACGTGCTGATCGAGGTGTTGGGCCCCGTCAGCGGCGCGCATTTCAATCCCGCGGTGAGCGCGGTGATGGCCTGGCGCGGTGAGCTGGTGCGCGGCGATCTGCTGCCCTATGTGCTGGCGCAAATGCTGGGCGCGGTGCTGGGGGCTTGGCTGGCCCATGCCATGTTTGATCTCAGCCTCATCCAAATTTCTACCAAGCCGCGTTTGGGTTTGGGGCAGTGGATTGCCGAGGCCGTGGCCACGGCGGGGCTGCTGCTGGTGATTCTGCGCGCTCCGGCAGGGCGTGCGTCTAGCCTGGTGGCGGCCTATATCGGTGCGGCCTATTGGTTCACCGCCTCCACCTCGTTCGCCAATCCGGCGGCCGCCTTTGGCCGCATGTTCAGCGATAGCTTTGCCGGTATCTCGCCGGCCAGCGTGCCCGGCTTTGTGCTCGCGCAATTGCTGGGTGCGGCCTTGGGCCTGGGCTTGCACGGCTTGTTGGGTGGCCGATTGAAAATCAGGAGTGAATTGAAATGACGCTGGATGAGAGCCTTCCCAATCTCGATGCGACGCTCTTCCACCCGCCCGACCCGCAGCGCCTGCGCCCGGCCGTGTTCAGCCAGCATGCGCCGCGCATTCTCCTGCTCTACGGCAGCCTGCGCGAGCGCTCCTATAGCAAGCTCTTGACGCTGGAGGCCGCCCGGCTGCTGCAGGCCATGGGTGCCGAGACCCGCATCTTCGACCCCACGGGCCTGCCCCTGCCCGATGCCGCACCCGAGAGCGATGCCAAGGTGCAGGAGCTGCGCGATTTGGTGGCCTGGAGTGAGGGCATGGTCTGGACCTCGCCCGAGCGCCATGGCGCCATGACCGGCATCATGAAGGCGCAGATCGACTGGATCCCGCTCAATAGCGGGGCGCTGCGCCCGACCCAGGGCAAGACCCTGGCGGTGATGGAGGTGTCGGGTGGTTCGCAGTCCTTCAACGCCGTCAACCAGATGCGCATCCTGGGCCGCTGGATGCGCATGATCACCATCCCCAACCAAAGCTCGGTCGCCAAGGCCTTTTTGGAATTCGATGAGGCGGGCCGTATGAAGCCTTCCAGCTATTACGAGCGGCTGGTGGATGTGATGGAGGAGTTGCTTAAGTTCACCTGGCTGACCCGCGATGTGTCGCCCTATCTGGTGGATCGCTACAGCGAGCGGCGCGAGTCGGCCGAGGCCTTGTCCAAGCGGGTCAATCAGCCCGCCCTCTGAGGCGACGGCTCAACATCTTTTCAGGCGCAGCCGGCCGGGTGAAAACCCCGAGCCGGCTTTTCTTTTTGTAGGGTCTGCCTTGCAAGCCAGGCGGGCTTTGTAAGCTGCTTGCAATGAAGTCCATCAAAGCGCAACGCGCTGCGCCAGCCGGGCCTGTAGCCGCTAAATTCCAGCCACCGAAACAACGATGCGCCTTGGCGCTTGTTGTTTCGCTGCCGGCGACTCACTCCAGGGTGACGTTTGGCCGGTGGACGAGCTGCACGATTGACTGAAAGATTGACCCAATTTGTTCGCCTGATCTTTAGCGATTGCCCAAATCCATTCGAGGAGCATCCCCGTGGCCCAAACCCCTGCCTTCAAGAAGAAGCATCTGCCCCATCTCATCGCCCTGATCCTGGGCTCCCTGGCCTTGCAGCCCGTGTTGGCGGCCGAGGACGCGCCTGCGGCGGACCCGGCCGACAAGCAGGCCGAGAAGCAAGCGGCGAAGCTGGATCTGGTGGAGATCACCGGCGTGCGCGCCACCTTGAAGCGCAATCTGGCGGAGAAGCGCGAGTCCCTCAATATCGTGGACTCCATCCGCGCCGAGGACGTGGGCAAGTTCCCGGACAAGAATGTGGCCGACTCCCTGCAGCGCGTGCCCGGCATCTCGGTGGACCGAGGCTGGGGCGAGGGCAAGGCGATTTTTGTGCGCGGCACCGACAAGAATCTGAACATGACGCAGATGAACGGCCAGGCCGTTTCGTCCTCGGAATGGTGGCTCAATGAGCCGCAGACCCGCAGCTTCAACTACGACATGCTGCCCTCCGAAATCGTCGGCAGCCTGGACGTGTTCAAGAGCCCTTCGGCCGATCTGGACGAAGGCAGCATCGGCGGCCTGGTCAACGTCAAGACCCGCAAGCCGCTGGACTTCAAGGAACGCCTGACGGTGCAGGGCGCCGTCGAGGCGGTCTATAGCAAGCTGCCCGGCAAGACCGACCCCCAGCTCTCGGGCTTGCTGAACTGGCAGACCGAGGACAAGAGCTTTGGCGTGATGCTGGCCGTCAACCAGCAAAAGCGCACCATGCGCCGCGATGGCCTGGAGATGTTTTCCGACGGCAAGTACAACATCGTGGACCAGAACGGCGTCAACACCCCGGCCTATGCCGCCTGGGGTGGCGGCTCGGCCATCTTCCGCCAGGACCGCGAGCGCACCACGGCCAATCTGGCCCTGCAGTTCCGCCCCAACGGCAATACCGATCTCGTGCTGAATTACATGAATTCAGACATGAAGATGAACAACAGCAACCAGAACTATCTCTGGCAGGCGGGCGGCCTGGCGGTGAACGGCAATATCGCCGTGACCGACCCCAAGTTCATCACCACCTCCGACGGAACCAAGGCCCTGGTCGGCGGCATCCTAGGCCCCAAGACCGGTGTGTCTTTTGAGCCCATCTACCGTACCTCCTACATCAAGTCCGATGTGCTGGATCTGGACGGCACGTACCAGGGTTCTAACTGGCGGCTGCATGGCCAGGCCGGCACCACCTCCAGCTCCGGCGGTAGCTCGCACGACTACCACTTCTGGATGGAAGGCGACACCCGCACCCAGATCAATATGGGCCCGGACCAGTACGGCGTGAAGTATCTGGACATCAGCCCTTTGGACCCCAAGGCCCTGACGCTGATCAATGGCAATGACCGCATCCGCAAGATGCAGGGCAAGGAAAACTATGTGCAAGGCGATGTCACCTTTGACTTCGACAACTCCCTGATCAATGCCGTCAAGATCGGCGCCAAGTTCCGTGACAACACCTTGCAGAACACCCGCATCCAAGGCACGGCCGGCCCGGGCTCGACGGGCTGGCAAGCCTTCTCACTGGCCGATCTCTCCACCGGCCCCTCGCCGCTGCTGAGCCAGCAGGCTGGCTCGCCCGGCGCGCTGACCCAGTACGCCTGGTTCGATGACGGCCTGGTCGCCAGCAAGGCCATCCCCATGTACGAAAAAGCCATGGTCTACAAGGATGTGCTGAGCGAGAACTACAAGATCAAGGAAAAGATCTCGGCCGCCTACGTCAAGGCCGAGTACGGCTCGGGCAAGCTGCGCGGTGACTTCGGCCTGCGCCTGGTCAAGACCCAGCAGACCTCGGAGGGCTATGCCCTGGCCGGCTCGGCTGGCTATGCGCCGATCAGCGTGAACAACAATTACACCGATGCCTTGCCCAACTTCAATCTGGTCTATGACCTGAGCAAGGAGGTGGTTGTTCGCGGAGCCATCTCGCGGGCCATGTCACGCCAGTCCTTTGATCTGCTCAACCCCGGCATGGTGCGGGACGGCACGGTGCTGAGCAAGGCCACGGCCGGCAATCCGCTGCTCAAGCCCATCCACTCCAACCAGGCGGAGCTGGGCGCGGAATGGTATTTCGCCGATGCCTCGCTGCTCTCGGGCACGGTCTTCATCAAGAAGCTCGACACCTTCACCTACCAAAGCGCCAAGTCCGAGGTGATCAATGGCGAGACCCTGACGGTGACCCGCCCCTACAACGCCGACAACGGCGCCGACATCAAGGGCTTTGAGCTGCAGTGGCAGCAGTCCTTTGGCAATAGCGGTTTTGGCTCGGTCTTGAACTACACCTATACCGATGCCAAGGCCGGCACGGTGGCAGGTCAACCGCGCTTGCAAGTGCTGGGCAACTCGCGTGACCAGTTCAATCTGAGCGGTTATTACGAGAAGAATGGCATCGCCCTGCGACTCTCCTACAACTACCGCTCCAAGTCCTACGGCAATCTGGACATGGGTGGCCAGGACGTGAACAGTGCTTACGGCCAGTGGGACGCCACCGCCAACTGGGACATCACGCCGAAGATCAGCCTCTACGCCTCGGCCGTCAACATCACCAACGAGCTGGTGCGCACCAACACCACGGACGGTCTGCCCATCGGCGTCTACGAGAACGGTGCCCGCTACGGCCTGGGCCTGCGCGCGAAGTTCTGAACCTAATGGGCCTGTTCATGGGCCGGCCTGCCTAGGGCAGCCGGCTCTTGACGGCTCAGTGCAAAGCCAGAGAAACGAGAGTCCAGCGAGATGAACGCCGTCATGCAAGCGAAGAAAAACGAAGTCGACCCCAGGTCCAGCGCGCCCAGCAGTTCCACCCGGGAGGTGGTGACGGCCATGTTGTTCATCGGCCTGCTGTTTTTCATCCTGGGTTTTGTGACCTGGTTGAATGGCTCGCTGATTCCATTCCTCAAGATTGTTTGCGATCTCAATAACTTCCAGGCTCTGTGGGTCACCTTTGCCTTCTACATCGCCTACACGGTGATGGCCTTGCCCTCGGCCGCCGTGCTGAGCCGGGTCGGCTACAAAAAAGGCATGAGCCTGGGCCTGGGCATCATGGCCCTGGGCGCGTTGATCTTCATCCCGGCCGCGCAGTCCAGCCAGTACGGCTACTTTTTGCTGGCCTTGTTCACCCTGGCCACCGGCATGACGCTGATGCAGACCGCCATCAACCCCTACATCGTCTGCATTGGTTCGCGCGAGAGTGCGGCCATGCGCATCAGCATCATGGGGCTGTTCAACAAGGGCGCGGGCATCGTCGTGCCCCTGGTGTTCTCGGCCCTGATGCTCTCGGGCATGGACAAATACTCTGACAGCGCCTTGGCCGCGCTGGACCCAGCCGGCCGCGAGCTGCTGCGGGCCGAGCTGGCGGCGCGCCTGATCTACCCTTATGCGGTGATGGCGCTGGCCTTGCTGGTCTTCATGGTCATCATCCATTTCTCCCCCTTGCCTGAGCTGAGCGAAGAAAAGGATGCTGAGGCCCAGCAGGACAAGCCGGTTCGCGCCCTGGGTGTCTTGCAGTTCCCGCAGCTGGTCTTGGGCGCCATCGCCTTGTTCGCCTACGTGGGCGTGGAGGTGATTGCCGGTGACACCATCGGCCTCTACGGCCACCAGCTGGGTGTGCAGAACTTCGGCATCCTGACCTCCTACACCATGGGCTTTATGGTCCTGGGCTATTGCATAGGCGTGGTCGCCATCCCACGCTATATCTCGCAGGGCACGGCCTTGCTAGGCTGCGGCCTCGCCGGTTTGCTGTTCAGCTTGGGGGTGCTGTCCAGCTCACCGACCGACACCGGTTTCTCGCAAGTCCTGCTGGGCTGGGCCGGTGTGCCGGCCGTGCCCAATACCGTGCTTTGCCTGGCCTTGCTGGGCCTGGCCAATGCTCTGGTCTGGCCCTCGCTATGGCCCCTGGCCTTGCAAGGTCTGGGTCGCTACACGGCCGCCGGCTCGGCGCTCTTGATCATGGGCATTGCCGGAGGCGCCTTGTTGCCCATGCTGTACGGCCGGCTCTCGGACGCCAACGGCTCGCAGCAGGCCTACTGGATCATGCTGCCTTGCTATGTCTTGATCCTGGGTTATGCGGTCTGGGGTCACAAGCTGCGCAGCTGGTCGCGGGGCTGAGTTGACCATGAGCGGCCAGCCTCCGGCTCATATCGTCATCGTCGGCGGTGGCACGGCGGGCTGGATGGCCGCCAATCTGCTGGCCAGGCGCTGGGGCGGGCCGCAGAGGCCGCGCTGCAAGATCAGCGTGCTGGAGTCGGCCGAGATCGGCATCATCGGCGTGGGCGAGGGCTCCACGCCTTTTCTGCGCCAGTTCTTCCAGCTGCTGGGAGTTGCCGAGCATGAATGGATGCCTGCCTGCAATGCCACCTACAAGAGCGGCATCCGCTTCCCCGACTGGTCTACGGTGCCGGGCTATGAGAGCTATGTTCACCCTTTCTTCAACGAGCAGGATCGGGTCACCGGAACTGAGTTCTTCCTCAACGCCTGCCTGCGCCGACGCGGCGCCGCGGCCGATGCCAACCCGCAGGACTTCTTCATCGCCGCCGCGCTGGCCCGCGCTTGCAAGGCACCGGTCTTGCCGCCCGACCCCCAGGGCCGACCGCAGCTGCAGACCGACTACGCCTATCACTTCGACGCCGCTCTGCTGGGCCAGTTCCTGCGTCGCCATGCCCTGAGCCTTGGGGTCGTGCACAAGGTGGATACGGTGTTAGGCGTGCAGCTGGCCGAGAACGGTGACATCGCCAGCCTGCAGCTGCAAGGCGGTGCGCAACTGGCGGGCGACTTCTTCATCGACTGCAGCGGCTTCAAAGGCCTCTTGATCAACGAGGCCCTGGGCGAGCCCTTCATTTCCTACAAAGACAATCTCTTCAACGACCGCGCGATTGCTTTGCCCACGGCCCTGAACCCGGCCGCCGATATCCCGTCCGAAACCGTCTCGCGCGCGCTGCGCCATGGTTGGGCCTGGCAGATCCCCTTGAGCAGCCGCTATGGCAATGGCTATGTCTACGCCTCCGACTTCGTCAGCGATGAAGAAGCCGAGCTGGAGCTGCGCCGCCTGCTGGGCCCGGCCGCCGAACACAGCGAAGCGAGACGCCTGAAGATGCGTGTCGGCCGGGTGGAGCGGCACTGGCGCAATAACTGCTTGGCCCTGGGGCTCTCGCAAGGCTTTATCGAGCCCCTGGAGGCCACGGCCTTGATGCTGATCCAGCTGAGCTTGTTCAACTTTATGGAGCTGTTTGAGCGCGCTGGTTTTGGGCGTCAGCAGCAGGGCTTGTTCAATCAGCGCATCAACAAAATGTTCGAAGGCGTGCGCGACTATGTGGTGGCGCATTACCACCTCAATACCCGACGCGATAGCGATTACTGGCGCGCCAATCGTGCCCATCACCATATCTCCAATCGTCTGGCCAGCATTCTGGAGGTCTGGGACGGCGGCGGCGATTTCGAGGCCGAGCTGAGCCGTCACGGCGACGCCCTGATGTATCTACGCCCCTCCTGGTATTGCTTGCTGGCCGGCATGGGCCGCTTCCCGGCCGAGCTGCGTCCGCTTGATAGACCTCGCTTGAGTGGCGCCCAAGCGCGGGCGGCGACCGAGGCCTTGGTGCGTGAGCAATTCCCCAGCCACCGCCAGCAGCTGGTGGCCTTGGCCGAGGCTTAAACCGCCCGACTCGGCAATGCCAGCCTGACCTCGAAGCCGCCCAGCGGGTGGTTGCGAAAACGAATACTGCCCTGGTGATCGGCGACGATATCGCGCACGATGGACAGGCCCAGGCCCAGGCCGTCTTTGCGCAGCCGGGTGCCATGGTCCAGCCGGGTGTAGGGCTGGCCCAGCTGATTCAAGGCGCTCTCGGGCACGCCGGGCCCGTGGTCGCGTACGGTGAGCAAGACCTGACCCTCTTCCTCGCTGCCGGGCTCGCCCTCGCACATGCTCAGCTCGGCCTTGTTTTGCCCCACCCCATTGCCGTAGAACATGGCGTTGTCCAGCAGATTGCCCAAGGCCCGCTTGAGCGCCAAGGGCTTGCCGAAGACGGTCAAGGGCTTGTCGTTGAGCTCGATGTGCTGGCCGGCCATGCGGGCGTCGCGCACCATTTTCTGCAGCACCAGATCGATGCGTACCGGCACGCGGTTCTCGTGGATGTCGGTGTCCTTGACGATTTGCAAGGCGGTCTTGACCATCATGTCCAGCTCGTCCAGGTCCTCGTGGAACTCGTCTTGCACGGCGGTGTCGTCCAGCAGCTCGCTGCGCAGGCGCAGGCGGGTGATGGGGGTGCGCAAATCATGCGAGATGGAGGCGAACAGGCGTTCTCGGTCGCTCAGGTAACGGCGGATGCGCTCCTGCATCTCGTTGAAGGCCTGGATGGCCCGCCTCACCTCCGAGGTGCCGCTGACCAGCAAGGGCTTGGGCGCGGTGCGCCGGCCCACCAAGGCCGCGGCGCGGCTCAGGCCGCGCAGCGGGCGGGTGAGGGTGCGGGCCGCGATCACGGTCAGCACCAGGGCCAGGCCCAGGGTCATCAGCTGAGGGGCCAGGCGTTGCCAGGTGAAGAACTCCAGCTGTTCCAGAAAATAGGGGTCGGGCATGGCGCTGGTGAGGTAGATCCACTGGCCCGGTTCGGTCTCGGCCTGCACGACCAGAAAAGGCGCGGGGCGTTCACTGCTCAGCAAAGAGGGGTCCACCCAGCTGTCGGGCAGCTCGGCCAGCAGGGCGCCGCTGGGGCCGACCTTCAGCCCTTGGGGCGAGGCCAGATTGACGCTTAGCTTGGTGCCGGGGGCCAGTTGGGCGCTCAGCTCGCGCTGCACAATGCCTTCGACCGAGCGCGCCAGCGGCAGGCCGACCAGGCCCTGGGTGGGCACTTGCGCGTTATTGAGAAAAACCAGAAAGCGGGTGCCGCCCATGGTGCGCAGCTGCTCGATCACCAGCGGCCGGTAGGCCACCGGCAGCTCGCGCAAGGCCCGCAATGCGCCCAGTACGCCGGTCGCCACATGGTGGGCCGCCAGCTCGGCCTGGTGGCGGGTGCGTTGCTCGATCTGCCGGTACCAGAGCAGATTGACCAGCAGCTGCACCACCAGCAAGCCACCCAGCATGGCCAGGGTGAAGCGGCCTTGCAGGCTGTCAAACCAGAAGGCCAGGGAGGGGCGGCGCCAGGTCTTGGTCGCGCTGCCCTGCGCTGCCTCAAAGGGCATGACTGGCGCTCACCGTGGTGGCGAATACATAGCCCGAACCCCGCACGGTCTTGATCAGGGCGGGCTGCTTGCCATCGTCTTGCAGGCGCTGGCGCAGGCGGCTGACCTGCACGTCCAGCGAGCGGTCCAGCGGGCCCAGATCGCGGCCGCGCGTGACCTCGGCCAAGCGGCTGCGGTCCAGCACCTCGCCGGGGTGTTCCACCAGCAGCTTGAGCAGCTGGAAGTCCATGCCGGACAGGGCCGAGGCCTCACCGTCGGGGGCGATCAGGCTGCGCTCCAGAACGTCCAGGCAAAAGCCGTTGAAGCGGAAGTAGCGCGGGCTTTGCGTGCGCTCCTGGCCCGAGCGGCGGTGGATGGCCTTGATGCGGGCCAGCAGCTCGCGCGGGTTGAAGGGCTTGCCGATGTAGTCGTCGGCGCCCAGCTCCAGGCCCACGATGCGGTCGGTTTCCTCGGCGCTGGCGGTCAGCATGATGACGGGCACGTCGGAGCGGCGACGCACCGACTGGCACAGGGCGAAGCCCTCGGTGTCGGGCAGCATGACGTCCAGAATGCACAGACTGATGATGTCTTTGTGGCGCTCGAACTCGGCCAGGAAGCTGGCGCCGTCGTGGGCCAGCAGCACCTCGTACTGGTTCTTCTCGAGGTAAGTCTTGAGCAGGCTGCGGATCTTCTGGTCATCGTCGACGATGAGGATGGTCCGGTTCATGATGAGGCGGCTTTCGTGGAATGGGTGGCTTTGTTGGGGCTCAGCGCCCGCAGCAAGCCTTGCAGCTTGCGTTGTGCCGCGGCGGGCGTTTGATTGGGGTCGAGGGCGAAGCGGTGCACCGTCTCGATGATGGCGTTCTTGCCCACCTCACCAAAAGCCATACGGTGGACCAGGCTGGGCACGCGCGGCGTGCCGGGGTTGGCGAAGAGGCGGAAGGACTGCTGGGCGCAGGCGTCCAGCTCATCGACAGGCACATCGCGCCGCACCGGCACCGAGCCCTTGATGCGGTTGTAGCCCAGTTGCAAGGCGGCGCCGCCCAGCAGCTCGGCCATTTTTTCTTGATCGGCCTGGGCGGCGGCATTGCCGGCCAGCATGGCCAGGGTGTCGATGCTGTAGAGATGGGCCTGGGCCGAGCCTGGCACGGCCTTGCAGTCAAAGTCGCGCCCGCCCTCCAGGCCCAAGGTGCCCAGCTCACCGCGTGCCCAGTCGCCCATGATGAGCATGGCCGAACGCTCGCCGGCGAAGTCGGCCACCAGCTCGGTCCAGGGTCGCTCGCCCACCGTCTGGCCGCTGGCATTGTTCGGTAGCGAAAGATTTCGCCAGGCCCGCAGGCGTTTGAAGGCGCGCTCCAGCGCGGGGTCGTCAAAGGCCTGCACATCCTGCTGCACCATCATGCGGCGGTAGAGCGCGGGCCCGGCCTCGCCCAGCAACAAGGCCTCGAACACCGTCGCCACCTGCCAGGGCTCGTCGCTGAAGGCCACCGGCGTCACACCGGCCGCGCGCAGGGCTACGGCGGCCTTCTCCAGCCCGGCCCAGTCGCTAGGCAACTCGATCTTCAGGCGGCGAAACAGCGCCTTGTTGAGGTAGAGGTTGTTGATGCGATGGATGCCCATGGGCGCGGCGACCACATGCTCGCGCACCGTGACTTGCTCGATCACCTGCGGGAACATGGTGCGCGCCCAGCCGCGGCGTTGCGCCACACCGTCGAGTTCAAGCAGCAGGCCCATGCCGGCCCATTCACTCATCGACTGCCCATTGAGTTGGGCCACCTTGGGCCCCATGCGGCGCAGGGTGCGCTCGTTCAGCACCTTGATGGCCGCACCGCCACCGCCGCCCGCCACCGCGCCGTCCACCCAGCGCAAGCCCACCTCGGCCATGCGCGCGGCCACATGGTCGGCGGCTGCGCGTTCGCTGGCCGAGGTCCACCAGTGCAGGACATTGAGTTCGCCATTGCCTTCGCCGCTCGCGTTCGCCGAGGCGGTCGATGCGGCTGCCCCGCCTGCGCCCGTGGGCGCGGCCTGGGCCGTGGAGGTGCCCAGCACACCCAGGGTGAGAACGGCGAGAGCAGACATGGATTGAATCTTGCCCTGTGCCCATCCTCCGCCGCCTTTGGATTTGTTGGACTTTGGTGAGGTTGTGTAAGTCACGGGAGCGCCTGAAGAAGCTTTGCGCGGATTCTCGGGGTCAGCGGTGGCTGCTGGCGATTGGGGGTTTCGCTCGACCCTGGCGAGGCTTGCGGCCAAGTCATGGGAGAGACTGGCCTGCGGGCCCCTGAGGCCAAGGTTAAGAAAGGTAACACGATGCCTGCACGCCACAGCTTCGCCGCGCTTCTGCGCCGGGCGAGGGGGCTGGCGTCGGGCGGGAACTGGGCTAATCTGCGCGCACAGATGCGTTGCAAAACGCGTCAGGGCGTTGGCCAGGATGGGGTGCAGGGCATGCAAGGCCTTGGCACGGCGTCGAGCCTTCGCTTGGGAATCTCAAGCTCCTCGTTCCAGCGCGGGCGGTCTCAACACCAATGCGGGACCGCTCGCGACTCTTTCAGCTTCGGAGCAGGCGTTTGCGAACTCAGACGGCCTTGCTGAGAGGCCGCAGCAGGCGACTCAATGCAACGGCGATCAGCAGGCCCAAGGCCATCCCCAAGCTGTCGGCCCCCAGATCGGCCCATTCGCAAGAGCGACCCGGCACAAAGAACTGAATCAACTCGATGGCGCCGCCGTAGGCAAGCAGGCTCAGCGGCAGCCCCAGCAGTCTTTGCTTGAGCGTGCGCAAAGACCAGAAGCCACAAAAGGCCAGCGAGGCAAAAGCCAGCAGGTGATTGGCCTTGTCCCAGCCGGTGTCCAAGCCCTTGGGTGGGGCGGGGCTGAGCGCCAGATAGCTGATGATGAAGAACAGCAGCAGGCCGATCCAGCGCCAGGCGCGGCGCGCTGCATCGCTGCTCAGCAGAGGGCGTAGAAGGCATGTCGGCATGGGCGGCACGATGTGTTGGCGCAGGCTGAGAGGGACACAGAAGCGACAAAGCCCAGACCTTGCGGACTGGGCTTTGCGTTTTTTGTTTTGGTGCCGGAGAGATGAATCGAACACCCGACCTTCTCATTACGAATGAGCTGCTCTACCGACTGAGCTACACCGGCATCAAGCCCGCTACTATAGCAGGAATTTTCTGGGCTAAGAAAATCAGGTGACGGGCGCCTGGTGGATTCAGTGCAGATCGCCGATCTTCTAGCGCAACAGGCCTTGCCCTGGCGCGAGTCCAGAACAAGGCCTGTCGGCGTTGTCGCTTGAAAGCGGGGCGGGCTGATCTCAGCCCAGGTGATAGGCGGTGACGCGCTCGACCTCGTTCTTGGAGCCCAGCACCACGGCCACGCGCTCATGCAGCTGCGTGGGTTGCATCTCCATGATGCGTTGACGCGCGTTGGTGGCGGCGCCACCGGCCTGCTCGACCAGGAAGGCCATGGGGTTGGCCTCATACATCAGGCGCAGCTTGCCGGCTTTGTTCGGCTCGCGCTTGTCCCAGGGGTACATAAAGACGCCGCCACGGGTCAGGATGCGATGCACATCGGCCACCATGGAGGCGATCCAGCGCATATTGAAATCCTTGCCGCGCACGCCCGTGCTGCCTTCCAGGCATTCGTCGATATAGCGCTTCATCGGGGCATCCCAGTGGCGCATATTCGACATATTGATGGCGAACTCCTTGGTGTCCTCGGGGATCTTGACCTCGTCCTCGGTCAAGACAAAAGAGCCTTGCTCGCGGTCCAGGGTGAACATCACCACGCCGTCGCCCACGGTCAGCACCAGCGTTGTTTGCGGGCCGTAGACGCAGTAGCCGGCGGCGGCTTGTTGGGTGCCGGGCTGCAGGAAGTCGGCCTCGCTGACGCCGGCCGAGCCCTCGGGCTTTTTCAAGACCGAGAAGATGGTGCCGATCGACACATTGACGTCGATATTGGAGGAGCCGTCCAGGGGGTCGAACATCAAGAGGTATTCGCCCTGGGGGAAGCGGTTGGGCACGACGTAAATGCCTTCCATTTCCTCCGAGGCCATGGCCGCCAGATGGCCGCCCCACTCATTGGCTTCGATCAGAACCTCGTTGGCGATGATGTCCAGTTTCTTCTGGACCTCGCCTTGCACGTTCTCGCTGCCGGCCGTGCCCAGCACCTCGCCGAGCGCACCCTTGTTGACGCTGATGGCGATGCGCTTGCAGGCGCGCGCCACCACCTCGATCAACAAGCGCAGTTCCTGCGGGATATGGCCGTGCTGGCGCTGTTGTTCGATCAGATACTGAGTCAGGCTGATGCGTCGGGTCATGATGCTTGGGATTTCAAAGTTGCGAATTTTTTTACGCGTCCACGGCCGGTGCCGAGGCCAGGGCTCGCGTGATGATCTCGCGCACATCGCCCGACAGCTCGGCCTTGGCGGCCACGCGGCGGATGGCCAGCAGGGCGGCGCTGCGATAGGGCTCGGCCAGGGTGTTCCAGCGGTCCATCACGCGGGCTAGGCGGCCGGCCACCTGTGGGTTGATGGCGTCCAGGGCCAAGACCTGTTCGGCCCAGAACACATAGCCGGCGGCATCGGCGCGGTGGAAGGCGGCCGGGTTGAACATGCACAGCGAGAAGATCAGGCTGCGCGCACGGTTGGGGTTCTTGAGCGTGAAGTCGGGGTGCTGCAGGAGCTGGCGCACACGGGCAAAGGTGCGGCCGTCCTTCTCCGGCGTGCGACCTTGCAGGGCGAACCATTTGTCGATCACCAAGGCGTCGTCCTTGAACAGCTCATGGAAGCGGGCCAGCGCCGGCTCGGCCAGCTCGGCATGGGCACCGACCAGGGCCGACAAGGCGCCCAGGCGCTCGGTCATATTGCCGGCGTCCTTGAAGCGCTGGTAGGCGCGGCCAGGCCAGACGGTGTCGCCCGTGCTTTGCGCGTCCAGCACCAGCATACTCAGGGCCAGATTGGCCAGGGCGCGCTTGCCCGAGGAGACCGGGTCGGGCGTGTAGCCGCCCTGGATCTGATTGGCTTCAAATGCGGTGATCCAGTCCTCGCGCAGGGCGGCGGCCAGCTGCACCTGGGCGGCTTCCACCGCGGCGTGGATGGCTTGCGGGTCCACCACCTCCAGCTGCTCGGCGATATAGGCCTCGCCCGGCAGGGTCAGGGCGATTTCCTTGAAGGCAGAATCCAGCAGCGGGTGGCGCAAGACGGCGCGCACCGCGTCCAGATAGGCGGCGTCCAGTTGCAGGGCTTGACCGCTGCGCACTGCGGCCAGGATGCGGTTCAGGGCCAGGCGTTGGCCGGCTTCCCAGCGGTTGAAGGCGTCCACATCGTGTTGCAGCAGCACCAGCAATTGCGCGTCGCTCAGTCCGTCGTCCAGTACCACTGGGGCGGAGAAGCCGCGCAGCAGGGAGGGCACGGGCTCGCTCGTCAAATTGACGAAGGCGAAGCTCTGCTGCGCTTCCTCCAACACCAGCACCTGCTCGTTCGACACCTCGGCCGAGCCTTGCAGCTGCAAAGGCAAGACCTGACCCTCTTGGCTCAAGAGGCCCAGGGCGACCGGGATCACCTGGGGCAGCTTGTGCTCTTGGCCCGGGGTGGCGGGGTTGTGTTGGGTTAGCGTCAGGGAGTAGGTCTGAGCCGCAGCGTCGTAGACACCACGGGCTTGCAAGCGCGGCGTGCCGGCCTGCGAGTACCAGCGCTTGAAGGCGTCCAGGCGCACGCTCAGGGCGGAGCCGGGGTTGGCGTCGGCGATCGCCTGGGCGAAATCGTCGCAGGTCACGGCCTGGCCGTCATGGCGCTCGAAGTACAAGCTCATGCCCTTCTCGAAGCCGGCGCGGCCGACCAGGGTCTGGTACATACGCACCACTTCCGAGCCCTTGTCATAGACGGTGGCGGTGTAGAAGTTGTTGATTTCGGAGTAACTGTCGGGGCGCACCGGGTGGGCCATGGCGCCCGAGTCCTCAGGGAACTGGGCGGCGCGCAGCTGGCGCACATCGGCGATGCGGCAGACGGCGCGGGCGCTGGGCGAGCCGGCCATGTCCATGCTGAATTCTTGGTCGCGGAAGACGGTCAGGCCTTCTTTGAGCGAGAGCTGGAACCAGTCGCGGCAGGTGACGCGGTTGCCGGTCCAGTTGTGGAAATACTCATGCGCGACGATGGACTCGATGCGGTTGAAGTCCGCGTCGGTCGCTGTGGCCGGCGAAGCCAGTAGGGCCGAGGTGTTGAAGATATTGAGGCCCTTGTTCTCCATCGCGCCCATATTGAAGTCGGACACGCCGACCACCATGAATCGTTCCAGATCCAGCGGCAGCTTGAAGCGCGCCTCGTCCCAGACCATGGAGGCGATCAGGGAGTTCATCGCGTGTTCGGTCTTTTCCAGATCGCCACGGCGCACATAGACCTGCAAGAGATGGTCCTTGCCCGCGCGGGTGCGCACGCGCTGCTCGCGCGCTACCAGATCGCCCGCCACCAGGGCGAACAAATAGCTGGGCTTGGGGAAGGGGTCATGCCATTTGGCGAAGTGACGGTTGGCGTCCAAGTCGCCAGCCTCCAGCAGATTGCCATTGCTCAGCAGAACCGGGTACTTGGCCTTGTCGGCGCGCAGGGTGACGGTGTAGACGGCCATCACATCCGGGCGGTCCAGGAAGTAGGTGATGCGGCGGAAGCCCTCGGCCTCGCACTGGGTGAAGAAGCTGCCGCCCGAGGTGTAGAGGCCGCTCAGCGTGGTGTTCTTCTCCGGCGCGCAGGTGTTGCGCAATTCGAGCGCAAAGTCGGCATCGGGCGCGTTGTCGATGATCAGCTCAGCGCCTTCCTGGCGGAAGGACACGCTCTCACCATTGATCAAGCAGCGCAGCAGGTTCAGGTCCTCGCCATGCAAGCGCAAGGCGCCATGGGCGACGGCGCTGTTGCGCTCGATCTGCATCTTGGCCGTGACCAGGGTCTTGGCCGGGTCCAGATCAAAGGTCAAATCAACGGTGCGAATCCAAAACGCGGGCGCTTGGTAGTCTTCGCGGCGAATCAGAGTGACAGAGCCTTCACGCATGGCGGGCATCCTTGGGATGTTGAAAAATGACGGCGCCGAAAATTTCGGCGCCGTGGTTGAGTGGGTCGCGCCCGGGCCTTTGGTGGCCTCAGACGCCCTGTTTCAAGCTGGCCGAGATAAAGGCATCTAGATCACCATCCAAGACCTTCTGCGTGGCGGAGGTCTCGTAATTGGTGCGCAGATCCTTGATGCGGCTTTGGTCCAGCACATAGCTGCGAATCTGGTGACCCCAGCCCACATCGGTCTTGGTGTCTTCCAGCTTTTGCTGCTCTTCGGCGCGCTTGCGCATCTCGTGGTCGTACAGACGCGAGCGCAGGCGCTTCCAAGCCACATCGCGGTTGCTGTGCTGGCTGCGGCCATCCTGGCATTGCACCACGATACCGGTCGGAATATGCGTTAGACGCACGGCCGAATCGGTCTTGTTGATGTGCTGGCCACCAGCGCCGGAGGCGCGGAAGGTGTCGGTACGCACATCGGCCGGGTTGATGTCGATCTCGATCGAGTCATCGATTTCCGGGTAGACAAACAGCGAGGCAAAGCTGGTGTGGCGGCCGCCGGACGAATCGAAAGGGCTCTTGCGCACCAGGCGGTGCACGCCGGTTTCGGTGCGCAGCAGGCCGAAGGCGTACTCGCCTTCCACCTTGATGGTGGCGCTCTTGATGCCGGCCACGTCACCCGCGGTCTCGTCTTCCAGCGTGGCGGTGAAGCCCTTGCGCTCGCAATACTTCAGGTACTGGCGCAGCAGCATGCTGGCCCAGTCGCAGGCCTCGGTGCCACCGGCGCCGGCCTGGATGTCGATAAAGCAGTTGCTGGGGTCGGCCGGGTTGTTGAACATGCGGCGGAATTCCAGCTGTTCAACGATTTCCAAGAGCTTGGCGGCATCGCCCTCGATGGCTTCGAGTCCATCGAAGTCCTGCTCTTCCTTGACCATCTCGTACAGCTCGGTGCTGTCGGCCAGATTGCTGGTGAGGTGGTCGATGGTGCTGACCACGTTTTCCAGCGTGCGCTTTTCTTTACCCAGTTCCTGGGCGCGCTTGGGTTCGTTCCAGACGCTGGGGTTCTCCAGCGCGGCATTGACTTCGTTCAGTCGCAGTGCTTTGCGATCGTAGTCAAAGATACCCCCTTAGCGCGTCAGTACGCGCTGTCAGGTCGGCCAAGGTGGTGCCGATGGTGTTGATGCGTTCGATGTCCATGAGGATCCTGCTGCTTTTTGCTTCGTGTTCCGGTGCGCGGGGCGGCTTCGCTTGCGCGCGCGGGCAATTCGGCATTTTTACATGAGCTGGGCCTGGGCCGGCATTCGGTGCGCGGGCCGCAGGCCTGGGCGCGGCTGGCTGCGTGGAATCCCGCACTGATTGGCGCGGGCTTGCTGCGCCGGGATGGTGCACACTGCGGCCATGGACATGCCCGATTACGACGCCCTGAACCAGCGCAGCCAGCAAGCGGCGACGGCGCGTTCGGCCTATTGGCGCCGCACCCGGCGCCTGACCGCGGCCTTGTTGCTGGCTTGGTTCCTGATCAGCTTTGTGCTGATCTATTTCGCACGCCAGCTCTCGTTTGACTTTTTTGGCTGGCCCTTTGGCTTCTGGGTCGCCTCGCAAGGGGCTTTGGCCGTGTTCTGCCTGATCGTGGCTTATTACGCCTGGGCCATGCGGCGCCTGGACGAGCAGGCGCGGGCGGATAGCAAGAACGGCTAGTCAGCCAGAAAGTCTTCCAGGATGCGTGCCAGCGCCTCCGGCTGGTCGTGGTGCAGCATATGGCCGGCTTCTTCCAGCACCTCGCGGCGCAGCTGGGGCACGAGGGCGATGCGTTCCTCAAAATCGGCGCGCGGGTAGCGATCGCCAAACCAGCGCAGCACGGCCGTGCTCTTGCCCTCGACCCAGAGCGTAGGCGCGGCGATGCGCGACCAGCAAGCCATCACCTCGGCACGCCGGTAGAGCACCGGATTGGTCCGTTTGTGGGCAGGGTCGCCGAGGATTTGCCATTCCAGGCCCCCGTCTGGCCGCACCACCTTGCGTGACCAGTGCGGGGCCAGCCAGGCCGCCTTGTCGTGGGTGAGCCGCGGATTGGTCTTGATCAGGCGCTGGGCCACGGCTTGCAGGCTGGTGTAGGGCTTGAGCTGGGGGGGCTCTTTCAGCTCGTCCAGCCAAGTGGTTAGGCGTTCGGGTGCCAGATCGGGCGCGGCATCGGGCAGGCCAAAGCCCTCCAGATTGATCAGGCGGCGGATGCGCTGGGGGCGCAGGCCGGCGTAATTCATCACCACATTGCCGCCCATGCTGTGGCCCAAGAGGTCTACCGGCGCGTCGGGGCTGATCTGATCCAACAAGGCGTCCAGATCGCCCAGATAGTCGGGGAACCAGTAGCTGTCGGCCCCGCTGCTATCGCTCAAGCCGAAGCCGCGCCAGTCCATGGCGATGATGCGGCGTTGGCTTGTCAGGGCATCCACCACGAACTGGAAGGAGGCGCCGACGTCCATCCAACCGTGCAGCAGCACCAGTGGGGGCTGGCTGGCGCTGCCAGGGCTGTCTTCGCCCCAGCGCAGCAGATGGTGGCGCAGACCCCGCAGGCTGATGAACTGGCTGCAGTGGCTGCGGCGCGCCAGATAGGGCTTGTTGGGGCTGGGCTCGATGGGCGTGGGGCTGTTCATGTCGCGCAATATAGGGGCTTGCGGCCGCTGCGGCTGTCGGCCAAGCGACAAGCTTCAGCGTGCAGAATGGCTTGATGAAGACAAACTACTCCCTGCGCCCTGCCCAAGCCCGTGATGTACCGGCCCTGGTTGGACTGATTGAAGAACTGGCCGAGTTCGAGGGCTTGAGCCATATGCTCTCGCTGACGGCTGAAAAGCTGCATCGCCATCTCTTCGGTGACAAACCCGTCGTCGAGGCCTTGATCGGTGAGATCGACGGCGAGGTGGTGGGCTTCGCCCTGTTCTTCACCAACTTCAGCACCTTTCTGGGCAAGCCCGGCCTCTATCTGGAGGATTTGTATGTGCGCTCCGCGCACCGGGGTTCGGGCCTGGGCAAGGGCTTGCTGACCCGCCTGGCCCAGATCGCCCTGGAGCGCGATTACGGCCGCTTTGAATGGTCGGTGCTGGACTGGAATGAAGACGCCATCGGCTTTTACGAGCGCATGGGCGCCACCGTGCTGCCCGATTGGCGCATCTGCCGTATCAGCGGCGCGGCGCTGGAAAAGTTTCGCGGCTGAGTCTGGCTTAGCTCTGTTTTGGCCTTTTCCTAGCCCACTTCCTTGACGCAAATATTGACCGTTGCGATGCCTTTGAACTCGCTGAAGGGGTCGGTGCTTGCGCTGGCGGCCTTGACGGTCTGCCAGCGTCCCGGCCGCCTTTGCACGCTGCCATCCGGCAGCCGCTCGTCCAGAAAACAGCCGCCGCCGATGGCGGCCGCCAGCTTTTCGTCCAGGCTCAGCCGCGGACTGTTGGCGCGCGGGTCGCGCAGGGCTTGGTCACGTACCGCGGCGGCGCTGCCTTCGTCCGACCTAGGCTTTAGGTTCAGCGGTATTTGCAAATTCAGGCCTGGCCGTGCGGAGTCCCCAGCCACTTCAGTACTCCTTGGGGCGGCCGGCGTGGGCGCCTCATTGGACGCCGCCAGAGGGCTGGGCTCAATCGGCTGGGCTGCCGCTCTGGTGGGTCTTGCAGGCGCGGGGGCTTGTGCCCGAACAGGGGGCTGAGGTTTCTCTTTCAGCAGGCTGAGCACGATATGGCTCCAGGCCTGAGCCGGCAGCGGCCGACGTGCCTCGGCCGGTGAGTGCTGGGCCAGCAAAGCCCAGGCCAGCAAGAGCAGGTGCAGCAGCAAGACCAGGCCCAAAGCGGGCCAGGATCTGCTTTGAGCAAGGCGGGGTTTCAAGACTGGCTGCTCAGGGGGCCAGGGCGGAGTCGCTATTTGTCGCAAAGCTTGTTCAGCGCCGGGGTGGGCATGATGCCTTGATTGAAGGGGTCCAGCCTGGCAATGCGCGCCTCCGCCATGTCCACGCAAGTCGAGCCTTGGCGGACCCTGCGCTTGCCGTCGCCCGTGATGGTCTCGACCCGGCTGGGGTCGCTGCCCAAGGCCTGGGCCATGCGTTCACCCATGTCTTGGCGCTGGCTATTGCTGCGCGGGTCTTGGGTGGCGGCCCAGGCGGGGTGATTGGCGTTCTGGGCCGCTAGTGCGCGCTCGGCCGCCGTACCCGGCAGCTGCAAATTGAGCGGGGCTGGGGCCGATGCGCTGGCTTGCGCAGGCATGGCCGAGGCTGCCGCTGCGGCAGGGCCTGGCGCGGGCAAGCTGATGGCCCCGAGCCGTTCGTCTGGCGAGCCTGGTTTGAGCGGCCGTGCTTCGGATCGCGTCGTCTGGCTGGCCGGCGCGCTGCTGGCCTGGCGTTCGCGACGCTTGGCCTCAGGGGGTGATGCCTTGCCAGGGTTCAGCCACAAAGGGATCAGCAAGCTCGGCCGGCCAGGGGGCGTCAAGGGCCTGCTGGGTTTGGCACGCAGCTGATGAATCATCAAGCCAAGCAGGCCCAGGTGCAGCAGGGCCAGCAGGCCGAGCAGGCCGGCACGGCGCAGATTAAACGACGGCGGACCGGCCTGTTGGTTCATGGGGCCTGAGGAATGAATGGCTTAGCGGCTCAGCTGCACGCTCAGCTTGCTGCCTTCGGGCGCGATCAGCTTGGCGGAGTCGGGCCAGCGCTCCTGGCCGCTGAGCAGGGTGCAGCGATAGTCCGCCAGAACCTTGTCGTCCTTGGGGGCGGGTTGTCGAGCCTTGGCATCCATCTGCAGGGGCAGGCCCATCAGTTGGCCGTTCTCACGCCAGTTCAGCTCCCACTCGGGGCGGGGGCTGCAGATTTTGATCGCTTCAATCTGCGGCATCAGCCAGCGCAGGTAAAAGGGCAGCATCTCGGTGCGCAGGCTGTGGCCTATCTTCATCATGCGGCGCACCATCCCCATGTCCAGGTCCTCGGGTTTGACGTTGATCTCCAACTGACCGCTGATGCTCAAACTGCCTTTGGGCATATTGGTGGCCAGGTCGGCATTCTTGGCTTCCTCCGGGGGCAGGATGGGCAGGGCAAACTTGCCCTCGCTGTCCATGCGTATGGGCAGGTAGTTCTCTTCGCTGATCAGGGCCAGCTTGGGGGCGGGCCCGCTGTAGTTCGGGTCCTTGTGCTTGAGCTTGAAGTCCAGGCGGACCAAGCCTTCACCGAATTTTTGTAGTTTGCTGAGCACCTTGTTCATCTGCTCGTAGGGCAGTGCGGCGGGGTCCTTCACCATTTGTACTTGGACGGTTTCCAACTGCGTGGGGGCCGACGCCGCAGGGGCGGGCGGCGTCTGCGCGAAGGCACTGGCGCTCAAGAGCAGGGCGAGGCCCAGCAGTGCAGGGCGCGGGAGGGAGGGGTACACAGACTTCTTCATATCGGCAAGGCGACTCTCTTGGAACAAGCGTGAAAGATGGTGGTTGGACGGACCGGGGTGAAGCAGGGGTGGAGCAAGGGTGGAGAAGAGGGGAAGGGAGTTGCTGAGATCGGGTGAGTGGGCTGCGGCACTGTTTGCTGCACTACTTGCTGCACTTGCCGCGTGCCTCGGCCAGCAGCCAAAAAGGCGCGCTGAGCAAGCCCATGCCGCCGCCGGCGAACTCGCCTTTGAGGCAATCGCCGTGGCCGGCTTTCTTCATTTCTTGGGCCAGCTTTTGATCGGCGCTGACGAAGTCTTCGCCCATGGCGCCTGCCGCCCGCTCGGACAAGAGCGGCGCCTTGGCCGCCATGCGCAGGGCGCGGCGGGTGGCTTCGCTGTCGAGGATGGAGCCGGTCGGGGGCGCTGCTGTTTCCTGCGGCGCCGAGGCCGCGGGCAGGCTGGTGGCCAAGCTGGAGACGGCCGGGGCTGGGCTCGGCTGTTCGGGCAGCTCTTGCTTGCGGGGCTGAATCGACTGTGGGGCCTGTGGCCGCCTTGCGCTTGGCGGCTTTGCGGCAGAGGGGCTGGGCTGGCTTGTTTTGACCGGTGTGGGACTGTCTAAGAACAAGCTGACGCTGATGCTTTTGCGGGCTGGCGCCGCGCCAGTTGCTTGGCCGCGTAGCTGATGCAGCATCAAGAAAGCCAGGCCCAGATGCAGCAGGGCCAGCACAGCGAGCAGGCCGGCACGGCGCAGATCAAGTGGCTTCGCCATCGCCAGCGGCCTCATCCGGCCCATCCACATAACTGAGTAAATCACCGGGCTGGCAATCCAGGGCGCGGCAGATGGCGGCCAAGGTGTCGAAGCGCACGCCGCGCACCTTGCCAGATTTGAGCAGGGACAGATTGGCCTCGGTGATGCCCACCAACTCGGCCAATTCACGTGAGCGCA
Source organism: Paucibacter sp. KBW04 (assembly GCF_003852425.1). Lineage (GTDB taxonomy): Bacteria > Pseudomonadota > Gammaproteobacteria > Burkholderiales > Burkholderiaceae_C > Paucibacter_A. The sequence continues at coordinate 127,937 of NZ_QAJN01000001.1, forward strand.
TCTTGCGGCGAGCCAGCATCACGTCGAGGGTGACAAGAATTGGCATCAGACGAATTCCGCGTTTTCTTGGGCGACGCGGCTGGCCTCAAACATGACCCGGGCGATGGCCAGGAAGAGCAGGCCAAAGAAAAGGCTGAAGCCGTGCTCAAACGCGAAGTGCAGGGTCAGCACCCGGTTGCCCGGCGGGTTGCCCAGGGTGAGAGCCAGCACGGCCAGGGTGTCGCTCAGCGGTGCGGCCAGGGTGTGGGCGGCCAGGGCAAAGGCGAAGCGGCGCAAGCGGCGCACGGGTTCCACGCCAAACACCTCACCGCGCTGATAGCAGCTGAACAAAACCCAGACCTGCCACAGGGCGAAGAGGCGCAGGCCGTTCACCAGCCAGCTGCTCAGCCAGCCGTAGAACAGCGATTGGCCGTCGGTTTGCAAGATGACGGCGTCACCCACCAACATCTGGCGCATGGAGCTCTCCACCCAGTTCGGGTGACTCCAGAACATGGCGGGTGCCACCAGGGTGAACAGGGCGCCAGCCAGGCAAAACAGCTTGATGCTCCAGGCCAGTCGCTTCATGGCCACCGAGGAGGGGGCAGAGGGCGCCGCTGGCGTGCGATTCTGGCTTCTGGGCATGTCCATGTGACTTACTTTGTATTGATAAGAAATTACTGTAAAACAATAAAAAATCAATGTAAAGTAAAAAGCATGAAATGGCTTCAACAATATGCTGGCCTGCTCCTGGCTTTTCTGGCGCTGCTGCTGGCGCTGGGCTTGCTGCTGAGCCGCAGCTAAGACCACGGGTTCCTCGTGGCTGTGCCGATTTCAGGGCGGCTGATCGTCCGGCCAATGCGGGTTTAGCAGGGCAAAGACCTCGTGGTCCCGCCAGGCGCCGTTGATGAAGAGATAGCGGGGGCTCAGGCCTTGGGAAGCAAAGCCCAGGCGGCGCAGCACGGCCAGGCTGGGCCGGTTCGCCGGCTGCACCGAGGCCTGGATGCGATGCAGGCGCACACGGGGGCCGAACATTTCGGCGATGGCCAGGCTCAGGCCCTCGTTCATCAGGCCTTGGCCCTGCGCCTGCTCGTCCAGGCTATAGCCCAGCAAGGCGTTCTGAAACGGGCCGCGTGCCACTTGCGAGAAGTGGATGCTGCCGATCATGCGCTCGGGTGCGCTGGCCAGGCTCAGCCAGAAGCGGTAGGCCGTGCCCTCGACAAAGGCTTCCAGGCCCTGGGCCAGGCGTTGGGCCACGGCCTCGGGCTCGAAAAAGCCGGGCGGGTAAGTGGGGTCCCAGGGGGCGAAGAAGGCGAGATTGCGTTGGTGGTAGTCCAGCACCTGGGCCTGCATGCTCAGGGCCGGAGCGCGCAGCAGCAGGCGCGGGCCTTGCAGCACGGTGAGGGCGTGGCCGGGTTTGGTTTGAGGCATGGCAGACGGGGGCTTAGGCTTGACCCTGAGCCTTGATCGGCGGGGCGAAGCGCAGGACCTTGCCGATGCGGTTCCAGGCATTGATATGGGCGACCGAGGCGCTCAGATAGCTCAGGTCGGCCGGGCCGAATTCGGCCAGGGCCTGGGCGAACAAGGCGTCGTCCACATCGCCTTGGGCGGCCAGCGTCAGGCGCTCGGCGAAGGCCAGGGCGATGCGTTCGCGCGGGCTGTAGACCGGCGCCTCGGCCCAGGTGGCCAGCAGGTCCAGCTTCTCGGCGGGCACGTGCAGGCTGCGGGCCAGATTGAGGTGGAACTGCAGGCAAAAAGCGCAGCCATTGAGCTGCGAGGCGCGCAGCTTGATCAGCTCGATCAAGTCCTTGCCGAGGTTTGATCCGGCCACCGCCTTGCCGATGGCGCTCAGGCCTTCGGTGACGCCGGGAGCGAGTTTGGCGAATTCTGCGTAGTCGATGCGAACGGCGGTCATGGTGTGTTCACCCCTGTGTTGGCTAAGAAAGATGGCCGCATTATTGACGGCTCTGGGCGCTTCTTTTGTGGCGGTTGCTGAGTGCTGGGGCTGGCTTGGCTCCGAGTGCCTTGGGGCGGCTGGCGCGCAATCGCCTTGTGTGTAGCTGGGTTTTGTATATCCTGAGTTTTCAGTAATTACTGAAAACTCGATAAACTTTGTGGCATATCAAGGGCGCGGGCGGCACTGCTTTGCGCCAGTTCAAGTGCCACAAGAAAAGAGAGTGCTAGACCATGCAGACCATGAGCCCCCTGGTGCGCAGCTTTGTCGCCCATTTTGGTGAGATGGGCAGCCGCTGGGGCATCAACCGAACGGTGGGGCAGATCTATGCCCTGATCTATGTGTCCCCGCAGGCGCTGAACGCCGACGAGATGGCCGAGGCGCTGGAGTTCAGCCGCTCCAATGTATCCATGGGCCTGAAGGAGTTGCAGGCCTGGCGCTTGGTCAAGCTGCGCCATCTGCCGGGCGATCGGCGCGAGTACTTCGAGGCGCCCGGTGATGCCTGGGAGATCTTCCGCACCCTGGCCGAGGAGCGCCGCCGCCGCGAGATCGAACCCACCTTGTCCATGCTGCGCAATGCCTTGCTGGAAGCTCCGCAGACCGAGGAGGACCGGGTGGCGCAGGAGCGCATGCGCAGCATGCACGACCTGATCGAGCTGATGACGCGCTGGTTCGACGATGTGCAGCGCCTGGACTCGCAAACCCTGGCCCAGCTGATGAAGATGGGCGCCAAGGTGCAAAAGCTGCTGGAGTTCACCGGCAAGGTCAAGCCCGCGCCCAGTCGGCTGGAGAAGTAAGCCATGGACGCCATCGTGCTGGCCCGGATGCAGTTTGCGGCCAATATCACCTTCCACATCCTCTTCCCCACCATCAATATCGCCCTGGGCTGGATGCTGCTGTTCTTCCGCTGGCGCTGGCTCAAGACCCAGGATCAGGCCTGGTTGCAGGCCTACCGCTTCTGGACCAAGGTCTTCGCCCTGAGCTTTGCCCTGGGCGTGGTCAGCGGCATCACCATGAGTTTCCAGTTTGGCACCAACTGGCCAGGCTTCATGGAAAAAGCCGGCAATATCGCCGGCCCCTTGCTGGGCTACGAGGTGTTAACGGCGTTTTTCCTGGAAGCCAGTTTTCTGGGCGTGATGCTCTTCGGCCATGGCCGGGTGAGCGAGCGGGTGCACGCTTGGGCGACCTTTCTGGTGGCCTTTGGCACGACGCTGAGCGCCTTCTGGATCCTCAGCCTCAACTCCTGGATGCAGACCCCGCAGGGCCACGAGATCATCAACGGCGAGTTCTTTGCCAAGGACTGGTGGGCCATCATCTTCAATCCCTCCCTGCCTTACCGCCTCAGCCACAAGCTGCTGGCCTCGGGCCTGACAGTGGCCTTTTTCCTGGCCGGGGTCAGTGCCTGGCAGATGCTCAAGGGCAAGACCCAGGCCAGCACGGCCAAGGTGATGCGCGTGGGCCTGACGTTGGGCGCGGTGTTGATCCCCGTGCAGATTTTTGTGGGTGATCTTCATGGCCTCAACACCCTGGCTCACCAGCCGGCCAAGGTGGCGGCGATGGAGGGCGTGTGGCAGACCGAGAAGGGCGCGCCCCTGCTGCTGTTCGCCTGGCCCAATGAACAGACGCGCAGCAACGACTTTGCTCTGGGCATCCCCAAGGCGGCCAGCCTGATCCTCACCCATGACCCCGAGGGTGAGATCCGTGGTCTGAATGAATTCCAGGGGGCTCACCCGCCGGTGGCGCCGCTGTTCTTTGGCTTTCGCATCATGGTGGGTCTTGGGGTTTTGATGTTGGCCTTCAGCTGGTTGGGCCTGTGGCTGTACCGCCGCTGCGCCTGGCGCATCGAGGCCTTGCCGCGCTGGCTTTTGTGGGGGCTGACGGGCATGACGTTTTCCGGCTGGCTGGCCACGGTGGCCGGCTGGTATGTGACCGAGATCGGCCGCCAGCCCTTCATCGTCTACGGCCTGCTGCGCACCGCGGACGTGGCCTCCAGCACGCCCGCGCCCATGATTGCCGCCACCTTGATGGGTTATGTGACTCTGTATCTGGGCCTCATCGTGGCCTATATCTCGGTCATCAAATACATGGCCGAGAAGGGCTTGCCGCAAGTGGCGGACGCCGCTTCTCAGGCCACCTCTTTGACCTCTCACCGGAGCCCGCAAGCATGAGCGCCGCCGAATGGATGCCCCTGGTTTTCCTGGGCCTGATGGGCCTGGCCCTGTTGATCTATGTGGTGCTGGACGGCTACGACCTGGGCGTGGGCCTCTTGATGCTGGGTGCCAGCGAGGCCCAGCAGGACCGCATGGTCGCCTCGATCGGCCCTTTTTGGGATGCCAATGAAACCTGGCTGGTGTTGGGCGTGGGGCTTTTGCTGGTGGCCTTTCCCAAGGCCCATGGCCTGATTCTGCAAGCGCTCTACCTGCCGGTGGCCTTGATGCTTTTGGGCCTGATGCTGCGCGGAGTGGCGTTCGACTTCCGCGTCAAAGCGCAAGCGCAGTGGAAGCCTTTGTGGAACGCGGCGTTCATGAGCGGTTCGGCCCTGGCTGCGGCGGCCCAGGGCTGGATGTTGGCGCGCTACATCAGCGGCTTTGCCGAGGGCTGGGCGTACACCGTTTTTGCTGCTGTGATCGCGCTGGCGCTGTCGGCCGCCTATGCCTTGCTGGGCGCGGCCTGGCTGATCATGAAGATGGAAGGGGACTTGCAGGCCCTGGCGGTGCGCCGCGCCAAGCTGGCCTGGCCGGCGGTGGTGCTGGGTTTGCTGCTGGTGTCTCTGATCACGCCCATGGTCAGCCCGTCGGTGGCGGCGCGCTGGTTCAGCCTGCCGGAGTTCATCGCCTTGCTGCCGATTCCCTTGATGACGGCCCTGTCCTTGCTGGCCTTGCGCGGGCTGCTCAACTCGCACCGGGTGTTGGGCAAGCTCTGTTGGGCGCCTTTCGCACTGATGGTGGTGGTGATGCTGCTGGGCTTTCTGGGCCTGGCCTACAGTCTGTTTCCCTTTGTCATCATGGATCGCATGACGGTCTGGCAAGCTGCGGCGGCCATCGACTCCCTGCGCTTCATTCTGTGGGGGGCGGCGCTGACGGTGCCGGCGATTCTGGGCTATACCGTGTTTGCCTATCGGGTGTTTTGGGGCAAATCGGGGGAGCTGAAGTACGCCTGAGGCGGGGGATTGGCGGCAGCGGCGGCGGCAAACTGACCCGCCCGGCGCAACTCATCGGCCAGAAACGCAGTTCGTCGCTTTGCGGTGGAGTCCGGGGGGGCTTGTCTGGATACTGCGAGCATGGATCCAGCCCAAGGCTGGAATGCTTGGGGGCTGGAAAAGAGGGAGGCGTATGTTCTGCGGTCAAAACTTGAATTCGATTGCCACACAACACAAAGAAAAAAGCCGGGTGAAGCGCTTGGGTTTGAGCCTGAGCCTGGTGCTGGGCATGGGCTTGTTGATGCCGGTGCAGGCCGCACAAGCCAGTGAGGTGGTCAAGCTGGCGCGTCTGGTGATCACCGGCAAGCGACTGAGCGCGCCGCCAGTGGCCAAGCCGGTACCGCCCTCCATCAGCAAGGGCGAGGTGCTGAGCCAGCGGGGCGACGATGACGATGGGCGCTTGGGTGAGGCCCGACGCAGCCAGTTTCGCCCCATCTAAGCGCCGCTAAACACCGCCAAAGCCAGGGCATTTACAGCCCTGGCTTTTTTCATTGCGAGCTGCGGTCAACGGATTTTGGGCGGCGCGGGGTGCAGGCGGCCCATGGCCAAGGCCTCCACATACTCTCCGTCTCGTAATGCGAAGGCCGGCATGCGGCCCTCGATCACAAAGCCGTGGCGCTGATAGAGGCGAACAGCTTTTTCGTTGTCCGCATACACGGTCAACTCCATCCGCAGAATTTGCGCCCAGTTGTCCGCATAGTCCAGCAAGGCCTGCATCAAGGCGCCGCCCACGCCTTGACCCTGGGCATGGGCGGCCACCGAGATGCCCATGGTCGCCGCATGCCGCCGCCGCAGCACAGGGCTTGCGGCATGCAGGCCGGCGCTGCCCACCAATTCATCGCCACGCAGCGCCACCAGAGACAGATCCACCCGCCCATTGCCCGGCTGCGCGCCTTCTTGCAGGCGTTGCCGCCACTGCTCCTCGCTGGGGTAGGGCAGTTGCAGCAGGCCGCCAAAGACTTCTGGGTGGCTCATCATGCTGACGAAGCCAGGTGCATCGTTCACTTGGGCACGGCGTATCGAGATTTCCATCAAAGACTCTCCTTGTGAGTGGGGCTGATGAGGCGGTGGAAATGAAAAAAGCCCGCTGGCTAGCGGGCTTTTTTCTCTGCGAGCGCCTGAGCTTGGGGGCTCCGGCTGGCTCTGGGATCAGGGTGAGAGGGATGTCATCGGCCGCTTGCGTGGCATCCCGGGCTTGGCTTGGCTGCGATGCATGGACTGCAGTAGCAGCAGGCAGCTAGGGCTCACCATCTGCAGGGTGTGCAGAGGGTTGCGGCTCAGATTGAGAGCAGGCGATTGAGCGAGGAGCTGATCAGGGATGCGGCGCGACATGGTCGAGCCAGTATGCGGGTGAAGCCTTGCAGACGTCAACGCCGAGGCACGGTGAATTATTTGCACACTGCGACAATGCGGCCATGCCTCGCCTGACCTCGATCCCTCTCGCGCCCGCCCCGGCTGGCAATGCTGTCAACGCTGAACCTGGCCAGCCCAGTGCTCGCGTCAAGGGTCAGGTCTTGCCTGCCGAGCGATTTGCCCTGCGCGTGGGCCCTAGTCCCATCGATGGTTTGGGGGTGTTCGCAGCCGAGGCCATTCCGGCCAAGCGCAAGATTGGTGAGCTGCGCGGCGAGGCCATCTCGGTGCGTGAAGCCCGCAAGCGCGCCAAAGGCCGCGAGCGGATTCATATCGTCGAGGTTTCTGAAACTCGTGCGGTGGACGCTACCGAGTCCAAGGACGCGCTGCGCCACATCAACCACAGCTGCGCGGCCAATGCCAAGCTGCGCATCAATCAGGGCCGGGTGGAGTTTTACGCCTTGCGCGATATCGAGCCGGGCGAAGAGCTCAGCTGCGACTATGGCGAGAGCCACCACGAAGGCCGGCTGAGCTGCCGCTGCGGGGCGGCGAATTGCGTGGGGCGGCTCTAAGCAAGGCTCAAACGAATCATTGAATTGGCGGGTTCGGGCCGAGCGGGGTCTTGCACTCCGCTCATGTCCTCCGGCTCCGGCCTGCGGCCGCCGCCTCCCCCTTTACTTCGCTGCGTGCAAGGCCCCACTCAGCCGGTTCGGCCTGTGGGGCCTACAGGCATGATTCAGGACAAGACCTGACCCTCTTGCGGCTGCAACCAGAACAGGCGCAGATCCTGGGCTGAGAACAAGGCGTCGTCGATCAGCACGTCCTGGTCGATCTCGTCCTCGGGCTCGTACTGCTCGGCAATATAGGCTTCGCGTTGTTCACCGGCAGGCATGGCCACGGCGGCGACGGACATCAGCATGGCGTCCAGCATCTGCCCGGCTTCGCTTTCGCTGTCGTGCACATACCAAACTTGCTCGTTGTCTTCCACGGCTTGCATAAAGCCTTCCACCCACATCACACCGGGCGCCGGCAGATCGCTGAGTTGGTCGGCCGTCAGCACGCCTTGGGCCAGCAGGTCGGCCTTGGTGGCTTCGTCGAACTCGGTGATCAGCGGCTCCAGCAGCATGGCTTCGGGGTCGGCCGACAGGGCTTCAGGGTCCAGGCTGTCGGCGATCTCGTTCCAGCGTGTCATCAGCACGTCCATGAACTCTTCGGTGGCTTCTTGCTCGTCCAGCACCGCCGCCCAGTTGTCGCCAAACAAGGCGTCCATGGCGGCGATGGGGCTGAGGACCACGGGGCCGCAGATCAGGGCGGTCATATAGCCGTCCAGGGTGTCAATCGGCACGGCATCCGCGTCTTCGGGTGTGGCGGCGGCCAGCATTTGGAGCAGGGCGGCCAAGCGCTCGGCATTGGCGTGATCGATATTGCTTTGGGTCATGTTTTTACGTCCTTGAAAAAGCAACAAGGGCTCTCGGTCTTTGTTGCGAGAGCCCTTGTCGGTGTCAGATTGAATAAAGAGTTATAGGCGTTCGGCCACCCAGGCCTGTACGCCCGCCAGCGCTGTTGCCAAGGCTGCCGGGTTATTGCCGCCGGCCATGGCCAGATCGGGCTTGCCGCCGCCCTTGCCGCCCACTTGCAAGGCGACGAAGTTGACCAACTCGCCGGCCTTGACCTTGGCCGTGCTGTCGGCTGTGACGCCAGCGGCCAGTTGCACCTTGTCGCCGTCCACGGCGGCCAGCACGATGGCGGCGGTCTTGAGCTTGTCCTTGAGCTTGTCCATGGTCTCGCGCAGGGTCTTGGCGTCGGCACCGCTCAAGACGGCGGCCAGCACCTTGATGCCATTCACGTCCACGGCCTGAGCCAGCAGCTCATCGCCCTGGGCCGAGGCCAGTTTGCTCTTGGCGGCGCTGAGTTCCTTCTCCAGGGCCTTGAGCTGATCCAAGACCGCGTGCACCCGCTGCTCCAACTCGGCCGGCGTGGCCTTGAGCGTGCCAGCCACGGCGGAGACGGTGTTCTCCAGCTTTTGCAGATAGGCTAGGGCGTTGTCACCGGTGATGGCTTCGATGCGGCGGATGCCAGCGGCCACGCCGCTCTCGGCCACGATCTTGAAGAGGCCGATATCGCCCGTTGCCTTGACGTGGGTGCCACCGCAGAGTTCCTTGGAGGAGCCGATGCTCAGCACGCGCACGGTCTCGCCGTACTTCTCTCCGAACAGCATCATGGCGCCGCTCTTTTGCGCGTCGTCCAGATTCATCACCTCGGCCTTGGCCGCAGCGTTGGCCAACACTTCAGCGTTCACGATGGCCTCGACCTTGGCAATCTGCTCGGCCGTGACGGGGGCGTTGTGGGCGAAGTCGAAGCGGGTGCGCTCGGCATTCACCAGCGAGCCCTTTTGCTGCACATGGGCGCCCAGCACCTCGCGCAAGGCCTTGTGCATCAAATGGGTGGCGCTGTGATTGCGCACGGTCTTGATGCGGTTCTCGGCGTTGACGCGGGCGGCAAAGCTGTCGCCGACCTTGATGCCACCTTCGAGCACGCGGCCGTGGTGGCCGAACACATCGGCCTGGATCTTGATCGTGTCTTCCACGGCAAAGCGGCTGGTGGCATTGCGCAGTTCGCCGCTGTCTCCCGCCTGACCGCCGCTTTCGGCGTAGAAGGGTGTGTGGTCCAAGACGACGACGGCATCATCACCGGCATTGGCTTGCTCGACCAAGGCGCCGTCCACGTAGACGGCGGTGACCTTGGAGGTCTCGCAGACCAGATGCTCATAGCCGTGGAAGGCGGTGGGTGCACCGCTGTATTCCAGGCCCTGGGCCATCTTGAACTTGCCGGCGGCGCGGGCTTGCTCGCGCTGGCGTGTCATGGCGGCGTCGAAGCCGGCTTGGTCCACCGTCACATCGCGTTCGCGGCAGACGTCGGCGGTCAGGTCGACGGGGAAGCCATAGGTGTCATGCAGCTTGAAGGCCGTCTCGCCGTCGAAGACGGTGTTGCCGGTCTTGGCCATCTCGGCCAGGGCCGCGTCCAGGATTTCCATGCCATTGGCAATGGTCTGGAAGAAGCGTTCTTCTTCTTGCTTGAGCACCTCGGTCACGCGGGCTTGGGCCTGGCGCAGCTCGGGGTAGGCGTCGCCCATCTGGTTCACCAGCTCGGCCACGATCTTGTGGAAGAAGGGGGTGCGAGCGCCCAGCTTGTAGCCGTGGCGGATGGCGCGGCGGGCGATGCGGCGCAGCACATAACCGCGACCTTCATTGCCGGGGATGACGCCATCCACGACGGTGAAGCTGCAGGCGCGGATGTGGTCGGCGATGACCTTGAGCGAAGCGCTGTCTTTGTCGCAGTCTTGCGCACCCGAGCCGTCAACGGCTGCCTTGGCTGCAGCCAGCAGGGCGACGAAGGTATCGATCTCGTAGTTCGAGTGCACATGCTGCAGCACGGCGGCCAGGCGCTCCAGGCCCATGCCGGTGTCCACCGAGGGCTTCGGAAGGCGGTGCATCACACCATCTTCCGTGCGATTGAACTGCATGAAGACGTTGTTCCAGATCTCGATATAGCGGTCGCCGTCCTCATTGGCGCTGCCCGGAGGGCCGCCGGCCACATCGGGGCCATGGTCGTAGAAGATCTCTGTGCAGGGGCCACAGGGGCCGGTGTCACCCATCATCCAGAAGTTGTCGGACATATAGCGTCCGCCCTTGTTGTCACCGATGCGCACGATGCGCTCGGCAGGCACGCCGACGACCTTGTTCCAGATCTCGTAAGCCTCGTCGTCTTCGGCATAGACCGTCACCCACAGCTTTTCGGCGGGCAGGTGAAAGTGTTGGGTCAGCAATTCCCAGGCGTACTGAATCGCATCGTGCTTGAAGTAGTCACCAAACGAGAAGTTGCCCAGCATCTCGAAGAAGGTGTGGTGGCGGGCGGTGTAGCCGACGTTGTCCAGGTCGTTGTGCTTGCCGCCGGCGCGGATGCACTTCTGGCTGGTGGTGGCACGGCTGTAGGCGCGCTTGTCAAAGCCCAGGAATACGTCCTTGAACTGGTTCATGCCCGCGTTGGTGAACAGCAGCGTGGGGTCGTCACCGGGGACGACGGGGCTGGACGCGACGATTTGATGCCCTTTGGATTCAAAGAACTTCAGAAAGGTCTGGCGGATGTCTGCTGCTTTCATTCTTGGGCTGCTTTCGGCTTAGGCGCGGGGGCGTGGCGCAAAAAACGCGGGCCGGGCCCGCGTCAGTTCTTGCTACTTCTTCAGTGCTGAATTATAGGGCGGCCCAGGGCTGACAAGCCTGTGACAGCCGGGGCTGCCCGCCTCGGGTAGAGTGTTGCGTCCAACAGCGCTGCGGTGCTTGTTGCGCAAACCTCGGAGACTCCAGCATGAATAGCAAGACTTCCCCTCTGGCCGCCCTCGACGACGCCAGCCTTTTGCGAACCCAGGCCCTGATCAACGGTGAATGGGTGAGCGGCGCCAGCCAATTCGCCGTCACCGACCCCGGCACCGGCGCGCATCTGGCCGATGTGGCCAATCTGGGGGCTAGCGAGGCGGACGCGGCGATTGCCGCCGCCAACAATGCCTGGGGCCCTTGGCGCAGCAAGACGGCCAAGGAACGTGCCGCCATCCTGATGCGTTGGTCGCAGCTGCTGCACAAACATGCCGAGGACCTGGCCCGCATCATGACGGCCGAGCAGGGCAAGCCCCTGGCCGAGGCGCGTGGCGAGGTGGCGTATGGCGCCAGCTTCATCGACTGGTTTGCCGAGGAGGGCAAGCGGGTCTACGGCGAGACCATCCCCACGACAGACAACAACAAGCGCTATCTGGTCATCAAGCAGCCCATGGGCGTTTGCGCGGCCATCACGCCCTGGAACTTCCCCATTGCCATGATCACCCGCAAGGTGGCGCCGGCCCTGGCGGCTGGCTGCACCGTGGTGATCAAACCGGCCGAGGCCACGCCGCTGTGCGCGCTGGCCGTGGCCGAATTGGCTCAGCGTGCCGGCATGCCGGCCGGTGTGTTGAATGTGTTGACGGCGGATGCCGACAACTCCATCGCCATCGGCCATGTGCTGTGCGATAGCGATGTGGTGCGCCATCTCTCCTTCACCGGCTCCACCGAGGTGGGCCGCATTCTGATGCGCCAGTGCGCGGGCACGGTCAAAAAGCTTTCGCTGGAGCTGGGCGGCAATGCGCCCTTCATCGTCTTCGACGATGCCGATCTGGACAGCGCGGTGGAGGGCGCCATCGCCAGCAAATACCGCAACGCCGGCCAGACCTGTGTGTGTGCCAACCGCCTCTATGTGCAGGCCGGTGTGTATGAGGCCTTCTTGGAGAAGCTGACCTTGAGAGTCGGCGCACTCAAGCTGGGCAATGGTTTTGAGTCGGGTGTGAATGTGGGCCCGCTGATCGACGCGCAAGCCATGGCCAAGGTGCAGTCCCATGTGGACGACGCCCTGGCCCTGGGCGCGCGCCTGCTGGTGGGCGGCAAGGCGGCCACCGAGCTGGGTGAGCAGTACTTCGAGCCGACCCTGCTGGCCGATGTGACGCCGGCCATGCTCTGCTCGCGCGAGGAGACCTTCGGCCCCTTGGCCCCTGTGTTCAAGTTCCAGACCGAGGCCGAGGCCATCGCCCTGGCCAATAACACCGAGTTCGGCCTGGCCAGCTATTTCTACAGCCGCGATATCGGCCGCATCTTCCGCGTCGGCGAGGCGCTGGAGTACGGCATGGTGGGCGTCAACACCGGCCTGATCGCCACGGCCGAGGTGCCGTTTGGCGGCGTCAAGCAAAGCGGCCTGGGCCGCGAGGGCGCACACCAGGGCATGGACGACTATGTGGAGATCAAATACCTCTGCCTGGGCGATATCCAGAAATAAGACTGGCGAGCGCGGCGCGCGTCGCCGCAATGTGCAAGGGCAGCCGAGGCTGCCCTTTTTTCATCGCCTGGGGCCGATGCCGGTCAGGACGCCAGCTTGAACACCGACACCGAGTCGACCAACTGCTGGGCCTGCAGCTTGAGGCTTTCGGCTGCGGCGGCCGATTGCTCGACCAGGGCGGCGTTTTCCTGCGTGGCCCGGTCCATATGCGCCACGGCGCGGCCGACTTGGGTGACGCCGGTGCTTTGCTCCTGGCTGGCTGCGCTGATCTCGCCCATGATGTCGGTGACGCGGCGGATGGAGTTGACCACCTCCTGAATGGTGGCGCCTGCGCCGTCCACCTGGGCGCAGCCCAGTTCTACCCGGTCCACGCTGGCACCGATCAAGCTCTTGATTTCCTTGGCCGCTTCGGCCGAGCGGCCGGCCAGGGTGCGCACCTCGCTGGCCACCACCGCAAAGCCACGGCCCTGCTCACCGGCGCGGGCAGCTTCCACCGCGGCATTGAGGGCCAGGATATTGGTCTGGAAGGCAATGCCGTCGATCACGCCGATGATGTCGGAGATCTTGCGCGAGCTCTCACTGATCTCGCGCATGGTGTTGACCACCTGGCCCACGGCCGCGCCGCCTTGCTGCGCAATCTGCGAGGCTTGCTGAGCCAGCTGATTGGCCTCGCCGGCGCTGTCGGCATTGCCGCGCACGGTGCTGCCCAGCTGGGTCATGGATGCGGCGGTTTGCTCCAGTGCCGAGGCCTGCTTCTCGGTGCGCAGGGACAGATCGCTATTGCCCGAGGAGATCTGTGCCGAGGCGGTGGCCACGCCCTCGGCGTTCTCGCGCACGTCTTGCACGATGGCGGCCAGGCGGCTCTGCATCTCTTGCATGGCGCCCAGCAGCTGGGCAGTTTCGTCGCTGCCTCTGGGGCTGATTCGCATGGCCAGGTCACCCGCGGCCACACCGCTGGCCACACGGACCGCCTCGGACAGGGGGCCGGTGATGGAACGCACCAACCACCAGCTGGCGGAGCTGCCCAGCAATAGGGCCAGACCCACCAGCAGTGCGATCTGCAGCTTGGCTTGGCCGACGTCCTCACTGGCCAGTTGGCCGTCGCGCGCCATCTGGGCTTCGCTGCGCTCGACCAAGGCGTCCACCGCCGCCATATAGGCCAGATGCTTGGGCCGCATATCGCGCAGCAGCAGGGTCTTGGCCGCCTCCATATCGCCGGATAGAACGGCCTTGGCGACCTTGTCGCGTTGCAGGCGGTACTCGCCCCGGGCTTGGTTCAGACGAGCCATGCCGCGCTGGCCTTCGGCGTCGTCCAGCACCTTGCTGAGCTTGTCCAGCGTGCTGACGGTGGTCTTGGAGATGTCGGCGATTTGCGCCAGCTGGGTCTCGATCTCGGCCTTGTCATTCAGGATGATCAGATCGCGCATGGCCCGGGCGACCTGGCCATTGGCCTCCTTGACGGAGAGCAGCAACTTCACCGTGGGGTAGCGCTCCTGCATGGTCAGGCGGAACTGCGCGTCGATCTCACTCAAGCGGCTCCAGGCCAGGCTGCCGAGCAGCAACATCAGCACACTCATGGCGGCGAAGCCAAGGCTCAGGCGGGTGGAAATCTTCATCGATCGGAAGCCCATTTGCGACTTCTCCTTTTCTTGTTTGACGAGGGGAGAAAAGGGCAGAGGGTAAAGATCGGGTCTGCGTCTGACTTGGCTTAGATCAAGGCGAATGGTTTCCATGCGCGAAAGCTCGCTTGCAGACTTCAAAAAGTCACGCGGCCGCTGCGAGCTGTCGCCTGGATGCGTCGGTTTGGTTGATTAGTGTCTTGGATGGGGTCAGGTCTTGCTAGTGAACCGTGGAACGAAAAAAAGGGCACCGAAGTGCCCTTTTGAGAGGGGCAGGCTGAGCCTGCCTTGATATTTCCCGAACCCTGAGGCTTAGAACTCGTACTTGGCCGTGACTTGGATGGCCCACTGCGACTCGCCCTTGTTCTGGCGGGTTTCATAGTCGTCCGGGCCGACCACGCTGTAGACGTACTTGCCGTTCTGGATGCCGGCGAAGTTGACGAAACCGCGACGGTTGCCGCCATTGCCACCACCGGGGTTGAAGCCGATCTCGTCGATGCGGCCCCAGTTCTTGTTCAGCAGATTGCCAAAGTTCAGGATGTCCAGCGTGATGGAACCCTTGTGGTTGGCGGTGAATCCAGGCACGTCTTGGCTCAGGCGCAGGTCGAAGTTATTGGCAAACTTGGACCGAGCCGTATTGCGGCCGACCACGCCACCCTTGGCGGCGCTCAGGTCGGAGTTGCTGTTCACCACTTGCCAGAACAAGTCCTCGGCAGCCTGGGCGCTCATGCCGCTGGCCTTGGTGCCGCGGAAGATCACTTCGCCCGAACCGGGAGCGGTGGGGATGTACATCAGGTCGTTGCCTGCGTAGCCGTCACCGTTCATATCGTTCTTGAAGGTCCAGCTATAGGGCTTGCCGGTGCGGCCTTCATAAACGACGCCGACGGTCGTCTTGTACTTGCCCACCCAGGCCTTGGACCAGTTCACGGCCGCGGTGATGCGGTCTTGAATCAGTGTGGCCGAGGTGGCGTTGATGTCTTCGTTGGGGTTGAAGACCGCGCGGTTGCCGTAGTTGGAGCTAGAGGTCGAGGAGGTCAGGGGGCTGACTTCCTTGGCGGCCGTGCGGGTGTAAGCGGTAGACCAGGACCAGCCTTGGTTCTGCTGCGAAAGCTGCAGGGTCAGGGCATTGCCGCCACCTTGGCTGGTGCGCTCGGCGAGCAGCACATTGCCGAAGTTTTTGTCGCGATTGTTCTTGGTCTGCGCGCCGCAACCGCTGGTGGCGGTGGAGTCGCCATTGACCCAGCAGTTCACGTTTTGGCCCGCGGCGTTGTAGTACATCTCGCGACCGTCAGGTGCAGTATTGACGGGTGCGCCCAGGTTCAGGTGACGGTAGTAAATGCCGTCCTTGGTCTTGGTGGACAAGAGGTCCACACCCGCGACCAAACCAGCCCAAGGCAGTTCGGTGTCCAGGCCCAGGTTGAACTTCCAGACCGAAGGCTGCTTCAATCCAGGCGACAGGATGTCGACGTTCAACGCTGGGGGCTGACCCGCCACTTGGGGCTGATTGTTCACATCGTTGGTGTACTGAATCGAGGAGCAAGGCGTGGTCGTAGGGCCGCAGTTGAAGGTGGCGGTCGCTACACCCGAGTTCGAGTAGGGGTTGGACAACCACACATTGGCCGCCGAGCCTTGGAACAAGCCGAAGCCGCCACGCAGCTGTGCCTTCTTCTGATCCAGGCCCTTGAAGGCATAGTTGAAGCCAAAGCGCGGCTGCACCAGGGTTTGGCCGTCAATGGTCTGGCTGTTGTCGTAGCCAAATGCGGCCTGCGCCTTGGCGTTGTAGATCGGGGCGTCGGGCGTGCTTGCACGGTCCAGGCGCAGACCTGCGGTCAAGGTCAGGTTGCGATTGACGGTCCAGGTGTCCTGCACGAACAAGCCCACATTGTTGAGCTTCCACTGGGCCACACCGTCATCCAGGGTCTTGCCTGCCAGGGGCAATTGGACGGCATAGCTGGTGGGGATGCCGGCCTTCCACAGGGCGGCAGGGTCGGTGCCGCGGAAGCTGTAGTTGCCCTTGGTGTTTTGCAAGAAGGCGTTGTAGGTGTCGTTGCTGCTGTAGTCAGCACCGAACTTCAACTCATGGTCGTCCAGATTCCAGGTGCCGGCGAAGTAGCCGTCCCAGGTCTTGGTACGCAGGATGTTGAACTGGCGGCTGTTTTCGGTTCCGAAGAACAGGGTGCGGTCCGACTTGTAGGTCGCGTCCGAGGGATAGACCAATTGGATCTGGGGCAGATCGATATTGTTCTTGGGCACGCTGTCGTAGTCGCGCTTGGACAGCTTGAACTCGGTGGAGAAGTCCGGGGTCCAGTCCGCGAACCATTGGCCGACGACGGTCTGAATCGTCTTCTTCTGGGTCCACCAGTAGGAGCTCAGCGACAGGGCGGTGGGCGAGAAGCCTGCGTAGGTGTAAAGCGCCAATTGGTTTGAGGCATCACGTCAGTTGAATTGAGGCAGCAAACCATCTGGCGGATTAAATCTTGATGCAGTACAGCACAGCAACGTTGCGCGGCCGTGTTTCATTACCAACCACTCCAGCCGGATTGACCTGTCCATCGTAGTCACCGCCGTCATTCGTGTGACCCCAATAGTTGTCATCATCGGTCGAACTGGAGCCTTGGTGGTGCTGAGTGTTCGTCGCACCAAACGTACTGAAGCCGCCGTAACCATGCTCGCCCCACGGCATGATGTGCTTGTGCTGCTGGACTTGACCGAGTTGAGTTGAAGCCAGGGACCGGCCCGCATCCACCCCACGCCCGGCATCAACGCCACGCAAGAACTCGCCGCGCAGGTCAGGCAGCGCAAAGGTGTTCACGCCGTCACCAGCCCCCCAAGCACGCCCAATGGCGTTGAACAAGGCAGGATAGACGGCCTTGCTAACGACGGACCCATCACAAACCAGCCAGCCACTTGGGGCCGTTGCAGTACCAAAGGCTGAAATCAACCCTGCGGGGATCGACGCTGCAAGCAGGCTTTGAATCGCCTTCAAAAGCTGATCGTTAGACGGCTTACTCAGCCCAGTGCCAGTGGCTTCGATAACGTTGCAAATCTCATCTTGAACCGCATTCAAGAACGCGGCAGTAACCACTGTCGCAGGCGTTCCAACATTCGGGTCGCCTTCAGTGAAATGGCCGCCAGGTACTGCCGCTGGGCCGTCAATTCGATGCATGGTCAAACTCCGTTCAAAGGGCCTGCAAGTTCAGGCGTGATAGGCAAACAAAACCCGCGTATGGGCTGGCTTATAGCGATTGAATTGGCACTCGATCACCTCGTTACTCCACACGCGCAAAGGTTCACCGGCAGCACCGGCTCCAGCCCGAAATGGAGTCACAGCAACAGTCGTCGGCACATTGACCCGCCAGATATGCGCCCACTCATCACCTGTGAACACAATGCCCGCAGCAGCTGCAGCTGCAGCTGACTTGAACTCGTCGATGGTGATGGTGTAGCCAAGCCTCGAAGCCAACTCAATGAAGAAGCGCCGAGACTGACCGCCCACCGCAGTCAATCGCCCCTCAAGCGCCAGGCGCCGCTCAGCAACAGTCTGAGAGGTAGTCACACAAGGATCGGGCAGCCCAACTACACGCTCCCAATCCGGCAGCATTTCTGCCGTACTGGCCGGATCAGTTTCAGCGAGCAGCAAAGCCGCGCGGGCGTCCAGCCGCTCAAACTCAGCGGCAAGTCCACCCAAGAACCGCATCAACACCGACTCGGCCTCGCGGGGCCACGCTAACCCACTTGGAAGAAGCGCAGCCAAGGCCTCCTGGAACTCGGCCTGCGAATGTCGCACCAGCCCAAATTGATCACGCAGTTGCTGCAGCATGTTTGTTTCCCAGATCAGGTATGCAGAGCCCCACATGAGCGGCAACCCGCTCTCGCTGGTGACATAAAGATAGTCATACTCGCGCACGATATTCAGAAACTAGGAGCTGCCGGAAAGGCGACATGAGGGAACCCACTTTGCTGCGGAAGATCACGAAGGGCTTGCCTGTAATTAGCCCATGCACTTTTTTGAGCAGCAGTCAACGCGTTGTCAGGTAGTTGAGTCCAGTCCGATGCCGCAATTGCCGCACTCCGTTGAGCCCTCACTCGCAATGCCAATACCTCGTCTGAAATCGGAGCCGAAGGCAATGCTTCAGGAGAAAAAAAGGCGCCTTCCGAGTACATCAAACCGTGCCTAATCTTGCCTTCGTACTCAACCACCTCCAGCCCATCCAAAGTCGCTGGCAACTCTTCGTCGCATGACTCAATGAACTGTTGAACAACGCCGTCCGGGCGCACAAGTGCATAGGTCTTCATTTCTTCGTTCCGATCACCAACATGGAAGTGCCACCGCGTTGATTTGCAAAGGCGGTGAATGAGCCACCATTGCCAGATCCCTGCACCGTCACGACAACGTTGAGCGGCCCACCTCCAGGCGAAGGCACATACCGACTAACACTGACGGGAATTTGCAAGTAGACCGAGGGCGCCGCTGTTGCGATAGCCTGCGCAACAACGGTGCCGTTCACCTTGACCCGGATCGTGAAGTCGGAGCTGAACATCGAGTCGCCAACCGTCTGACATGCACAGTTGAAAAGCACGAAAAGAGGAGCCCCGCCGGTATCGATGTAACCCGCATTGAGCAAGGTGTACTCACCACTCGAACTAGGAATCACCCAGTCCGAGGAAAGTGATGCGCCAAGAGGCACTGTCACAGCGTTATTTGCAATATGGAAAGTGTTGACAGCAAGGTCACCAATTCGCGAGGCCGGAACAACCAGCGTAGCGACACCATTCACAGTCCCAAGAACCATCATGTTGACGGGTGGCGCATCCGGCTGGCTGCTAGCCACGAACACAATCCGATCAGCCATCAGCAGGACTTCAGAGCTTCCACCGGATGAATCGTTAGGGGCAGTTGATGCAAGACCCATTGCACCGAAGATTGACCGGCCGTCTGACCGCGTAGCGACAGTCTTCAGAACAAACTGAGAGGTCACGCCACCCGGCCCGGCTACGACTGTCGACAGCGCGGAAACCTGCCCGCTCAAAGTCCCTGTCGCGGCCACCGTGTTGCTGTAGTAGGTAGCCGCTGCTGAAGCAGAATTTGCAGCTTCACCAGCCTTGGTTGACGCAGTCGATGCATAGCCAGAAGCGGCCGTAGCACTACCTGCGGCAGCTGAAGATGAGGTCGCCGCCGCCCCAGCCGCAGTCGACGCAGAAGAAGCCGAACTAGAGGCGTTTGACGCGCTGGTCGCAGCATCATTGCGATAGCTGAGCGCCTCCCCAGCCTTTGTGGTTGCCGTGTTCGCAGAAGTACTCGCCGACGTGGCGGAGCTTGACGCCTCCCCAGCTTTCGTTGAAGCAACGCTTGCTGAACTCGCTGCGGCCGTCGCACTTCCTTGAGCAGCGCTAGCCGACGATGCAGCTAGATCCGCCTTTGTCGTCGCAGTCGATGCTGAGCCACTCGCACTCGTAGCTGAAGTCGCAGCCTGTGAAGCCGAGGTGCTCGCATTGCTAGCGGCCGTCTCGGCTGACAGCTTGCTGCTGTTGGCCGCAGTGGCAGAGGTCGCGGCCGCAGTCGCAGACGTCGCAGCACTTGATTGCGAGGAAGCGGCAGCCGTTGCTGAGTTACCCGCTGCAGTAGCGCTGTTCGCAGCCAAAGTCGCTTTGGTGGTTGCGGTTGATGCAGACCCACTCGCACTAGTCGCCGAGCTGGCCGCAGAGTCCGCTGAGAGCGATGCATTGGAGGCGGACGTCGAGGCGGCCAACTTGCTGCTGTTGGCTGCAGCCGCCGAGGTTCCCGCACTCGTCGCTGAACTCGCCGCGCTCGTCTCGGATGAGGATGCTGCGCTGGCCGAGTTCGCTGCTGACGTGGCGGCTGAAGTCGCAACGGTGGCCTTGTTGGTCGCCGTAGCAGCTGAGCCATTCGCACTGGTTGCAGAAGTCGCAGCAGCATCAGCTGAAACCGTTGCGTTGCCCGCAGCGGTCGTCGCTGTCGTGGCGCTATTGGCAGCGGAAGTTTTGCTTTCAAGGGCCTCGCCAGCTCGAACAGAAGCTTCATTGGCAGCTTGAAGAGCTGCTGCCTGGCTGCTGGCCGCCGCCGCCTGAGCATTGGCCGCGTCGATAGCCGACTGAGCTGCAGAGGTTGTCGTCCCAAAGACCTCTTGAAGATCCGAGACTTTCGTCACCAACCCAGTCGCCGGATCGTCAACCAAGGCAATGCGAGCAAGAAGTTCATTCGTCAGCACGCTCTCGCCCAAGAGCCCCTGCAGATCAAGCAGTAGGGCATTGACGTCAGCCCAGGGCTGGCCTTCCCCAATGCCGGTGATGATGGATTTGATCCGCGCCCCAACAGTGCCTGCCGGATAGTTCATCAGCGGGTTGAACGCAACCGATCCTGCAGCCCGGTCAGGCCGCGCCCCATCCAGCAGGTCACTCAGGTAGGCAACCACGTCGCGCCGAACGCTTGCCGTCAGACGCTGCTGAACCGCATCTTCAACCAGCTGCAGCCCTTGCCCTTCGGTCAGTCGTCGAACAGCCGTCATCGCATCAGCTCCAGGTAATCACGCCAAGCACCGGCATTTGGCCCGCGCCATACACCACATCATTTGTAGGTGTCACCAACACATTGTTGGACTCACCCGCCGCCACGCTGATCGCCTCGCGTAAGTGGCTCAGTAAAATCGTTCCACCCGGCAAGGCCTCGCGCTGCAACACATCAGCCAGCTCTGCTGTTACAGCTGCGCGTACCGCCGCAGTGTTCGGCGTGAGCGTGATGGTCATATTCAGCGGCACGGCCACAGGCGCCTGCACACTCACTTGCGCGCACACCGGCCGCAAGTCGTCAACGTAGGCCTGCACGGCATCCACCTCGCTCGCATCAGGGATCAACGACTCATCGCCGTCACGAACAAATCGGAGCACCACCGTGCCAGGCCCGTTCTCCAGCGGGTAGCACCAGGCACGCGTCACGCCGGGCACCTGCAAAGCCCAGGCCACATAGTCAGACTTGCTACCGCCCATCGGCGGCTGCTGGATGCGTTGCAAGATGCGTTGGCGCAGGGCTTCGTCCTGCTCCCGATCAGCGCCTTGAACCAGTCCACCAGCAGCCACGACACCCGCGCTGGCTACACCGCCTACGGGCTGCACAAACCCCATCTGCGTGCCCGCATCGCCGTTCCCATCCGCACCGGCCACCACGGCCGCGACTGGAATCAACGCCACACCGCCCACAACAGTCACGTCGGCAGTGCTGGCGTACTGTGCCCCATCGCTACGCTGCAAAACAACGCCAGAAGGCACTACAACGCCGCTGGTTCCTGTAATCGATACTGTCCCGGTAGCAAAGCTAGCAGGCACCCGAAAAACGCCCCAGATGCCCGCATAGCGATCCAAGAACACAGTCTCAGCGGTATCCACCATCAACTGGGCAGCCAGCCAGTCCAAATAGCCATACACGCCGTGAAGCGCGCCCGCATGCATCCGGCTTAGCACCGCCAGGTTGCTGCGCCGCAGTCGGGCGTCAGTGCCCGGCAAAGCCGCCTCAATATCCGCTGATGCGCGCGCGATCAAGTCGGGCAGTGTTGGTCGTGCAAATGGCATTTATTGCCCCTTCCAAAACGATTCAAAACGAAATTGCACAACGGGCTTGGTACTCCGTTTGATGCTGATCGACAGACCCAGAACCACAGTTCCCAGCAGCTCAGCGCTCACATCGACGTCTGAAGCGATACCGTCATCAACCAACCACTGCAAGGCTTCACGCGCATACAGCTCGGCCCGGCCCAAAACTGACGGCAAGCGTTTCTCGCGCGCCAGCTCCCACAGCCGGGAGCCGATCTTGTCGCCCTCCACCTCGGGGTAAGCGTCACCCCACCAGCCGCGCCAGCTAGTCTGCGCGGTCTCACCGGCAGCAGCCACGCGATCAGTAAACAAGCTCAGCACCACAGCGGTCTGCAGCCCATCGTCGTCAGCCAGCGATGGCCCTGAGACCTGCCACTCGCCGCCAAAGTCGCGCCAGGCTGTTCGGATATCACTCATCTCACATGCTCCGATCCGGCCCAGGGCCTGTGCCGTGCTTGTGCGGGTTGAACGCGTCGCGCATGCCGCGCATAGTCTTGGTACCGCCTTGGTCGCGCACATCGTCCTCGGCGGTGATCGTGGCGCCCGAATCAATATTGCCGTCGACCAGCAGCTTTCCATGCACGGTCATGTCGCCGCTGCACTCCACCAGCGGCGAGCTGACGTAGACCCGCGTGGCGGCCACCACCTCAATCGTGCCCCCGCGTTTGATGTGGACCTTGTCGCCCTCGTCGGTGTAGATCGCAACCTCACCTGATGCCAAGCCCTTGAGTCGATAGCGCCGGTCGTCCACCGCGATCACCAGCGCATGGTCTCGATTGCCTGCCACTGCCACCGCAACCGCCTCGGCGCCCGGCAAAGGCACCGAGGTGAAGCCATAGTTCTGAAACCGCTCCACCTGGTCGCGCAGCTCATCAGCCAAAAGCATGATCTGCACTGACTGCAGCTTGGTGGAGTCATCCACCAGCTGCAAGACAGCGCGGCCCACCATCAGCTGGATGCGCTGAGTCAATGGCCGCAGCATGCGTTGAAAAGCCTGCATCACTTTGCTCCCTTGGGTGGGAGCGACCAATAACCAGCGCCCAAGTCGTTGTTCTTGATGGGCAGCACCTTGAATGCATCGGCACGGGTCAACCCCATCTTTGTTGTTGTGCCACCTTCGTCCGAAAGCGAGTACTCGACGCTTGAGATCAACAAGTCATCCGCCAGATGCAAGGCCTGCGCGTCGACATGCACCAGGCGATTTGGCATCCAAAGCCCATCAGCATGCCGCCAACCCTGCACCGTCACCTCAACGGCGAGCGACCTTGCCATCCGCACATTGGCCTCCCAACTGGCTCGCTGAGCCAGCGTCGCTGCAATGTCGGGGCTATCGGCCGTGATGATCAACGGCCGATATCGACCCACCCCAGGGTCTTTCGCCCGAGCGAAAACATGGGCAGCTGCAGCCGCATTGAAGAAGTCGCTGCCAGGCGCCTGACCCTTCAGCAGGTATTCGCTATGCCGATCCCGCATGTCAACCTTCACGCTGGCCTTCAGCAAATTGCTACCAAGCACAAGCGGGGTCGCAATGCGCTCAGTTCCGGCCCGCGTGATCACCAAGCCTCCCCGACCGTCTGTGACAAGCAGAAGGCCACGAATGCGCGCAGCACGGACCATCGCATCAAACACCGTCTCGCCCTCTTGCAGAGCAAAAGAGGTCAGCGGCTTGCCCGTATCCACCTGGGCCGAAACCGACACGCCAAAGGGCTTGGCCAGCTCGGTCGCAATTTGTTCGATATGCAAGCCGCGCCATTGGCCCGCCTTACGAATCGCACTGCAGTCCACCAGGTCGGCAGTCTTGTCTCGGCCAGTCAGCTCAACGGCGTGTTCTTCATCACCGATGGTCATCTCGACTTGGTCGACATAACCCGTGATCACCGTCTCACCATCGATCTGCAGCTCGCAACTCTGGCCGGCCCGGACCTCTTGAACCGGCTCCAGAACATTCCAGCGCTCCGACACACCCAGCCTAAAACTACCTGCGCATTGCTCCATGCTTCGCTGCACGCTAATGCTCTTCCAGCCCGCATAAGCTCGCGCGCCCACCAGCAGCTCCAGACCCGCACTCTTACTCATCAGCCAGCACCTCTAGCGGTACAGAGCCAGCCACGAACAAAGGGTGACGCACCCGGTTCCGAGCGACCAACTCGCCCTCACGGCGGCCGTCTGCATAAAGCTGCTGAGCCAAGGCCAAAGAAGGGGCGGTGACAGCTGGTGTCCAACTGACCACCCGGGCCAAGTTGGCGCCGCGCGTCGTCACATCACGCACGACGGCTGAGCGCAAACCCCGCAAAGCGTCGAACAAGTCATCAGGTACGCCGTCAGCCAACAACACGTCGTCCAGCGTTGCGGTGATCTCATCACGGGCCTTGATTGCGTCTTGATAGCTCGCAAAGTCCAGCCCCGCAGTTGCTCGCGCACCTTCCGCTGCCGCCACGACATGCACCAGGCGCAGCAACTCCAGTTGGTTGTTAGCCTGGGCCTTGCGACTCGTCGTGCTCGGCTTGACGTCCGGTAACGTGTCACCGAAGCGATACAGCACACGCGCCAGGGATAGCGAGTCTTCCGGAGTGCTAGCTACCCCCCGCACCAGTTGCTTGATGGCCGCCAGCAGGGCTTGCGAGGCACTGGCGGGGGCGTAGATCAGGGTGACCCAATCGCGCTTCGCCGCATCCACATCACGTTGCAACGCAGCGACCTGGTCAGCAGCACCCCTCACAAGGCTCACAGCCGATTGAATGCCTGACAACGCACCTTTGAAGATGCCACCTGAAGCTGCTGCGACGAACGCGGGCTTGCCCGCCACCGAATGCCGCTTGTTGAAATTTTCCACGGCCGATGTTGAAGCTTGTTCTGCGGTGGCCACGACAGTTGCAGTGGTGCTGGGCGCGGTCGATGGGAAAGCCGCATCGCCTGCTTCAACCAGCGTCAGGGCAAACCGAGCCAGGCCGCCCTCGGCAGTGGACTCGGACACCTTGCACTCAAGAACCGTGCATTGCAGCTCACCGAGATAAGGGTGCACAAGAAGGCCAGGTCCAGACTTCTCAATTGCAGCCACCAGTCGGTCCCGCACCGTCATATAGCTGCTACCCAACACAAACGCTTGGATGGTCAGATTGCGCGCCTTACGGCCCAGATCCTCGGCAAATGGCTTGTCCCGCAACGGGAACTCATGCACATGCACGCGGCGGCCCAAATTCGCCTCATGGCTATCTACAAAAAAAGGCACACCGCGAAACGATGCTGCCTGAAGTTGATCGCGCCAGCTCATGGGAATGCCAATGATGGCCCGGTGTAGACGTCAAAGTTCAGCGCGCTGCCCGGGTTCTTCTGCAGCTCGCGAACGCGAGGCTGGCCGTTGGCGTCGAACTCAATACGCAAAGTCCCGCCCAGCTCAGGCCTGAAAGGTGATGCCCCGGCCGCAGCAGCCGTCTTCGCAGCGTTGCCAGGCACAGCCGAGGCTGCGGCCGCAGCAGCGCTAGGCCCTGCGGGCAGCTGGATATCCGGCAGCAGCTTGAGCACCAACCAGTTGTCTCGGTCGGTCATCCACTTGGGCATGGCGTCCTTCAACTGGTGCAGCTTCTGCACGACCAGGTCGAAGTTCCTATAGAGCTGATACGCCGCCGTTGCAATGGCTGCCACGGCCAGCAAGAACCAACCAAACGGCGTCACCAGCATGGCCCCGCTCAAGATGCCTACCGCCTTCACGACCTCGTACACCGCCCAAGCCCCCTTCGCCACCATCACGGAAGAGAAGCCTACGATCAACACATCCCAGCCGCCGAACTTCTGTGCCAGCCAATCCATCACGGTGACCAGCATCACCACACCCTTGCTAATCTGACCCAGCGACTGAAGAACCTTGGGCATCTTTTCAATGATGGCGCTGAGCATCTTGCCGATCTTGTCGCCCAGCTCCTTGCGGCTCTCGACGTTCATGTTGGAGACCTTCTCCAGCATCTTGTCCATGCCAGGCAAGGCCGCTGCTGTAACGGTTGCGAGAAGGCCCTTCAATGAGGCTTCAAAGCGCTTGAAGTTGTCAGCCGTTTCCTTGAACTCAGCGGCTTGCTTCTCGTTCAATGTGCCGAACTTGTCGGCCTCGTCGTAGTACTGCTTGAGCGACTTGCTGCCCTGGTTCAGCATCTGGATCTGCTCGGCACCACCACGGCCCATCAGCGCCCGCGTCAGCGCGATCTTCTTCTCAGCGTTCTGTCCAGCGTCCCCCACCTTCTCGAACTTGTCGGCGATGGCTTCAAACACCTGCACGACATTCATTTTCTTGAGCTGGGCAACAGGTATGCCCACGCGCGCAAACCACATCGCTGCCTCTTTGCTGCCGCCAATCGCCTCCACCATGTTTTGGCTCAAGAACTGCAGGCTGGTGCCCATGTCTTCTACGCTGCTGCCATTCACACTTGCTGCGAAGCCAAGGCGTTGGAACTGCTGGATGGGAATGTTGAGCTTCTTGCTTACGTCGACCGTGCGATCAATCTCTTCAATCGTCTGGTGCATCACGGCGAATGCACCACCGAGAGAGATGGCGGCCACCATTGGCAGCTTCGTGACCTGCTCTTTCAAACCCTTCCAAGCCGAGCTGACTTTGTCATAGCCACTCTCGGCGACCATGTTGTTGATGCTGGCGCGCAGCTTGCGGGCCGGGAGCGTGACACGATCCACCGTTGCATCCACCGCCTTGTTGATGGCGCCCAGCTTGGAGGTGGCCTTGTCAACCGCCTCAATTACAAACTGCAGCTTCATCGTCATGGGGTCTTGCCTCGCTTGGAGTAAAAAGCGCGCCCAGTCAGCGCGCTAGCTCATGGTGCTTTGTTGAGTTCTCGGTTGATACGCACCGCCTGCTCATGCCACTCCATCAACTCATCCACCTGAAGCATCGCCAGCTCACTGGGTTGCCAGTGGAATGCATAGGCCAGGTCGGCCATTAGTTCGGTCAGGTTGGCAGGGACAAGCCGAAAAAATCCGAGGCAATGTCCTGGGCCTTGAAGACGTCCTCGGCGTCCATCTTGTCGAACGTGCTGGGCGGGATGCCAGCGCTGGCGCACACCAGCACCATCACCATTTCGCCCATGCCCTTGTCTTTGGCATTCAGGGCCTTGCGCGCATCGCCGCCGTTCAATCGCTTGAAGGTCAGCTCAGTCACGGTCTCAACTACCGCACCATCACGGTTCCTCAGTTCCACCGGGTACTTGAGTGGGTAAACCACCGGTTCTGCTGCAACGCCACTCATACGCCCATCTCCTCGGCCGGATCGCCAGAAAACTTCAGTGCCACCTTGCCACCCTCGCCAGCCGTGACGCTAAGGGTTTCAGTTACAAACGCGTTGCGAATGACGTAGGTCTGGCCGGTATCGGCTTCATACGTGACCGTAGCGTTGACGATCTTTTGCAACGCGGCCAAGCTGGTGCCCTGGCTCAGCGATATCTCGCACTCCAGCGAGCTGGGCTTGATCTTCTCGGCATAACCCAAGATGCTATTGCCGCCAATCACCGGCTCGCGGGTCTTGCCGCCCAGATCCAGCTTGGCACCCGGCATCGAGTTGAGCAGCGCACCATCGGTTTTGATGTACGCCATCGAATGCGTCATTCCGCCCATCTCAGGCCTCCTTGTCGTCAACCATCACAAACTGGCCCTGGCCGACGCTGACTTCAACGCTCTCACCAGGCCCCAGCACGCGCTTTTGCTCGCTCGCATCAGCTTCACCCACAGTCACCACCGTCACCGCCAGGCGAGCTGCCTCGCCCGGTGCTTCGTTGTTGCATATGGTCATTCGGATCGCCATGTCTTGTCCCTTCGCATCGGTTAGAAAGCCGAAGCCAAATTGAGTTAGAGCCTGAACTGAACCTGAGCCGCAAAGACGCGGAACTGGTTGACCACATCAGGGGGGATGATGGCGTCGACACGGTTCGCATCGGTGCTGCTGCGCTGCACGATCAGGTCGCGCTTGAACTGCTCCAGGTTCTCCGCCAAGCCCGCGTCCATCCAGTCCATGAACAGGCTCACAAGCTCAGCGCGAATCACGTTCGGCGTCACGATGGCCTGGCCGTTGCCATAGTTGGTGCCGTCATCAGCCAACTTGTGGCGGGGGAACTTTTGCGCGATGCGGGCCCGGACGGTGTAGCGCAGGTAGGCAATGGTGCGCAGCGTTTCAATGTCCAGATAGCTCACATCGGCCACGCCGAACGCGTTGCTCTGGTACGTGGTGATCAGCCGCTCGATCAGCACCTGACCACCCGCATCCACCACCGTTGTGCTGATGCCATCAAACAGCGCCAGGTTGCGCTCGTCGCGCGTCCAGCGGTCAGCGATCACAGGGGCCAGCAAACCGGGCAAGAGCAGCGTTTGGCGCGGGCGGGCGGGGTCAGGCTCATAGGCGTCCACTGCACCCGCCACAGCGGCCCACACATAGCTTGGCGATGGGCTTCGCCCCGCACCCAGGATGCTCACGTGAGGACTGTTGCGCGTGCTGCCCAGCGTGGTGCAAGTGGCATGCGAGCCGGACACTGCGGTGAAGGCCTGGCCCTCCTTCTGCACCAGCGGCCCAAAGCGTTGGGCCAGCATAGTCTCCAGCTTGCCCAGGTTGGAAGCGTCGGTATAGGGCTGGATGATGGTGTGGTACTGCTCGTCGCCAATGGCGCTGATCATCGCCTGCAGATCCGGGTTGGCACTGCCGCCACTCATCGGGACCACGGCCGAAGTCAAGCCCTTGGGCGTGCGCTCGCCGCTGAAGTAGTTCAGCCGCACATCGAGTGCGCTCTGCACCTCGCCCTTGTGCTTGGCAGTCAATGTCACCACGCTGCCGACCACGGCGGCCGTCACCGGCAGCGTGGTGTCCGCATTCACAGCTGCACCCAAGGCCGTAGCCAGGCTGCCCGTTGTGGCAGCACTCATCACGCCAACCTGTACCAGCTGCCCACCAATGTAGGCGTTCAGCGTGCCCGCCTCAGTAGGGCTACCGCTCAAGGTGATCGTGCCGGTAGCCGCCGCGCCAGCAGGGTTGTCATCGAGGGCAACTGCCCAGCACTCGGTATAGCTGTTTGCGGCCTTCAGCGCATTGAGCATCGCGGCCAGCATGCTGCCGCGTCCAAAGGCATCCTCGCCCTGGGCCGCGCTCAAGATGCGCACCGGCACACCGGCCGCCACGCTGCTGCCGGGCAGGCGCTGGCCCACCACCAGGATCTTGTGGCGGATAGCGGGCAGGCCCTGCACCGCACGCGAGTTGTCGAACTCGATGTACTGACCCGGTGTGCGGATGTTGATAGGGATCGCGTTGAAGCTGATGGACATGATCAGGCCTTGTTGTTGGCAGAGGATTTGGGTTGAGCCGGTTCGATGGGAGCCACCAGCACGTCACCGTCCGCCTGGCGGCGGGTCCAGTAAGTGCTCATCGGCTTCACCTCGCCATCGGCGATCAAAGGTTCGCGGGTAATGGGATCCCGCACGACCAGGCCAGGCACGGCCGGGACGATGCGAAACAGCATGACGTTAGGGTCGCTTGTCATAGTCACTTTCTTCAGGGTTGATTTGGCAAAGCAACAGAGTCGGAAGCATCAGGTTTGCTAGAGCTGTAATCGCCATCCAGCCACTTTTGGTGTTCGGTAGCCGAGTCATGTGCCGGAATGTCGTACTGCGCAACAAGGGTCAGGAAATCGGCCAGGCCTGTCGCTTCACCAGACAAGTCAAACGGCATTGGCAAGCTGAATGCACAGGCGTAGACCGCCAGTCCTTGCCGCTCAACTGTGCCCGTGAACAGGTTTTCAATCCGGTTCAAAATCAAGGTTCCGATGTTCGGTACCGTAAGGCCATGAAGCACAGGTACGACAGTGCGGCAAAGCAGCTCGTAGGCTCCGACCGCCTGCTTATTGCCGCGACGCCGCGCCGCCTGACCGCTAGGGTGAGAAGTCACTACGTAGACAAGCCATTGGCCATCAATCACCGGCTCAGCCACTCCCACGTTTTTTGCCCCGCCGCCAGCAAAGGCCACCAGGACACAAGGCGCGATCGACAGCATTCGTTTGAGCATGTCGTCGTCCCAGTCACCCGGCAGGCTATCGGTACGCACCTTGGTGCCTTCCAAGGCCTGAGTCAGCGCTGCCAGCAGCGCGTCCTCGGTTGCTGAAATGACGTCCTCGGTCATGGCGCGTAGTCACTCAAGCTCGTAGCTGTGAACACGGCTTGCGTTGGCGTCGTGAACTGAGGACCACCGGTGGTAGGCGTAGGTTGGGCCGAATCGTCCAGGCCCAGGCTCACCTTGCCGTCAGCGATTTGATCCAGCAACTTCATCGCGGCTCGCTCACGGTCGGCCACATGATCGGTGATGCGGTCTTCGTACAAGCGAGCACGAACCAGGTCGCAAGCGATGTTGCTCAGCACCCGGGGCACGCTGGCAAGCGGCAAGCTGTAGCGGGGCTGAAGCTTGGCGTCTATCAACGCGTCGATATCCGCAATCGCATCATCGGTGCGGGTGATGTTGACCGCTTCTGCCGTTGGGTCGGTGGGGTGCGTGATCTGAATCAACTCGTCGAGGCCGAAGCGGTCGATGAGGGATTGAGTGGCGATGTAAGGCATGGCTTTCGATCCAGATCAGGGAACAATTTCGACCTTGGCGTCAGCCCAGTCGAACGTTATTGATCCGGTCGATGCGCAGCCGTACTCAAAGGCGAAGAAAGCGGCAGTCATATCTGCGGGGCACTGCATAACGTCGCTTGACCAGTACATCGCGCCAGAGTCAGCAAGAGCACCAGAGATCATCCCCGCCGTTCCAGGTAGCGACAGAGCCCGGTTGTAGGCCGTTCCGTTCGTGCTGCAGGTCAGTTGCACATATGCCTCAAGCCGGTTCACCAAAGTCGCTGACGAAACGCGGCATGTGAAGTGCAACCGGAACTTCACGCCCGGAGCTAGCCCAGTCAACGGTGTGTAAACCTGGCGTACTGCTGAACCGCCTACCGCATTGGTCGCCACCACCCGATTCCAGTTGCCTGGTAAGCCATCAGTGCGTGGAATTGGCGACCCTGAATCGGCAGCGGTGTAGACGACCGAAGTGAATGGGAATGCCCCTGAGTTCCCATCAATCCAGCCAGTACCAAGTTGACCTGTTGGCGCCGGAGTAAGGCCAAAGGTACCGGTAGTACCGGCAAACATGCCCTTGGTGCCCAACAGGTTGCCAGATGGGTTTACTGCGGCGTCATAAACGTCAAGTGCACTAGAAAGCGCTGGGCGAGTCGGAGGAATAACCCTAGCAATGGCTTGCGTGAGCTTCGGGCCAAGGCCTTGAATGGTGCCCAACAAATTTGGATGTAGGTAGTCAGTGCGGTAATACGCCGCGTTCACTACACCGTTGCCTATCGCCACGGTCGGGGATGCCATGAGGCTTGCGCCATCAAACACTTGGCAGCGATACGAGCCGCTGCGCGCCAGGTTTTTAATTGTGGTCACCAGATTGGCGTAGGCCTTGGCCAAGGCCGTTGTCGCAATCGCTGAAGGCAGTGTCGTCGTGATCAAAACAAACGCGCCCGCAGCATTGAACGCTGCAACGAGATCCAGCACTTCGGCCGGTGCAGTTGGCGAGGAGTAGTTGTTGATGCCAACTAGCATCATCACGACATCAGGCGCCCATGCCGTGATCTGAGCAATTCGGTTCTTGACGTCGGTCGTTGTATCGCCCGGAATTCCGTAGTTGCGAATTTGCAGGCTATCAAATCCGTTCATTGCCATCGCAGGAGCACACCAAGCGCTGGCATTTAGAAGGGACTTAGTGCGCTGACCGAGGTTGGAGGCAGTGGTGTCGGAAACTGCGCCGGGACGCGTGCCCGCACGCGGATCCCAACGGACTTGCACGCAAGCGCCCTTGACGCCCCCGCCAGAAACGAGACGGAAGAATCCCCCCCCAGTGACGTCTACAGGCAATCCTGCGCCTTCACCGGCGACGTTAACTGTCATGGCCTTGACGCCATCGAATGCCAGAGTCACCGTGTCATTCACCCCGCAGAATCCATCTGCAGCGGCACTCATCACAAAGCTGGATGTGGTAGTGGCGTTGAGGTTCGTTGTAACCAGAGGGTTTTGATACAGCCCCAGTTCATATCCAGCAAACGGAATGGGATGCAGCAATGCGCCGGCTGCTGAGATGGAGTCAAAGCCGATGGCCATCTTGAGGGGTGCCGTCCGTGCTGACGAGGGAATCCCACTCCCCGACACCGAAGACGCGTCCACGACGGCTAGGTTGACAGACGTCGCGCCGCCGCCCTGGCTCGCCAGCGCCTCCACTTCTTTGTCAAGGCCCACAATGGCAATGCCCGCCGGGTAGTCCACGCCATTGATCTTCTGCCCACGGTTCAAACGGATTGACATTGCGGAGTCCTCAAAACAAGTTCAAAACAAAAGGGGCCGGGCTTTCCGCAAGCAACCGATGCTGCTCGACAGGTCTTGACACGATCCCCGCAAAAGAACCCGGCCTGAGATTTGCGGTTGAGCTGCAGGCCTGGCTCCGAGGCCTCACTGCAGCATGAGGATCCTCGTCATCGCCTTCGGTGGTGTATTCAGTTAGCCTTCAGAGGACTGGTCTGGCTTCAGAGGCTTCACGGTATGTCCAAGCAGCGGCTTGGCTTCGCTCTCAGTCAGATCGACCGTTTCACCATCGGCGTAGTCCTCACCGTCGAAGCGCAGCTGTGCCACCACGTCATACGTCTTCCTGGGCTCGGTGCTAGCAGCGCCTTCTTTTCTCTTCGTTGCCATGTCGGTTACTCCGATTTAGTTGGGGCCGATGGATCAGGCCACTGCGTTGGAGAATAGGAAGCCCAGGTCGTTGGCCGTGATCAGCTCTTTGACGGACTCACCGGAGCGCACGCGCTTGCCGCCCTTCATGCCGATATCGCTGTCTTCAATCGTGCCCGCGACGGCGCCGCCGAACTGAGCCGTCATGCCGAAGGTGATACCGAAGTCAGTGTCGGCCTGCATATTGCGGTGCAGGAACGCTGCCTGCTTGCCCCACAGGCGTGTCACCACTGCGGGCTGGCCCTTGGCCGCCGTATTGAAGAAGGCGTCGCCCACAATCACTTCGTCCAGCTCGAACAGATCAGCGAATTGCTGTCGGCTGACCAAGCCCGCGTTGGTGTTGTTATGGAAGATCGCCTGGCACAACTTCGGATGGCGGCTCAGCACCGACCAGGTCGCCCGGCCAAACACCGCAATGTTGGGGCGCATCACCATGCTGTCGAGTGCCAGGGCGATATCGTTCTGAGGGTTGCTGTTGGTGAAGTCGGACCATTGGCTGGTGCCAGCCAAGCTCAGCTTGTTGTTGGCGCCATAGTTCGCCGGGTTGAAGACCAAGTTGGCAGCGCGGAACTCACGACGGGTTTGCACCAGTTGAGTAGTCAAGCTGGTGGCACGGAACAGCGGGTTCGGAGCGCCAGTCATACCAGCGGCGTGAGCGGCCTCCCATTGACTGATATCGTCATTGGGCACGGGCGAATCCAGCGCATGGTCAACAACGGCGTCGTTAACTTCGGTGCTGGCAAAGTCGATCTGCTGCGGGCTGCCTTTGCGGCCCACCTGGGTTTCGGGCACCGTGAACGCCTCGCCCAAGGCGTACTTTTGCCAGCGGAAGGCCTTGGTGCCAACGGGCACGCGGGGCAGAACCAGGTCGGCGATGAAATTGGGCTGACGGTAAGCCACCGCAATGGCGGTGAGTTCAGGGACGATGATGAACGGCGTAGCGGCCATGTCTTTGAATCCTGTTTGGGTTGAGGTTTAGGCGCCGGTGCTCAGAGCACGTGCGGCGAGCGGAGGTAGGTGATGACGTCATCCGCGACGCCAGACACTTCAGCGAAGCCGATGACGCGGTGGCCGACGGTCGTGGTTGCCACCGCCTTGGCGTTGGCATCGCTGGTGAGTGCGTCACCCCGCGTAACGGTGCCGCCCAGACGGACTTCATGCACATCGCCCACGCCGCAATCGACCATCTCGCCTGCGACCTTGTCGAGGCTGTCGGCGGTGCCGATGATCTTGTCAGTGGGGCCAGTGGCCTTGACGACGCTTAGGTCGGTCGTGCCGGGCTTGACGATGCGATAGCCTTCGACGCCGGACTCGGCCCTGTAGCTGCGAAATTCAGTGATAGCCATTGCGTGGGTTCCTAGAGTTGCGGCGTTAGCCTTGCTTGTGGGTGGTGACGATGTGCTGCACAGCCTGCTCAAAGCTGACCGTGCGGCCAGCCTTGGATTCAGCTTCGCTAAAGGCCACGGCAGCGGCGGTGATGGCGGCCGGGTCTTTCATGTCGACCTCGGCGGGCTTGGTCTCATTGCGAACCAGCTCGGCAAATTCGACGCGAGGTGGCAGCGCCTTCATGGCCGCCTGGAAGACCTCAAGGGCGGGGGTTTCGGTCTTGGCATCGCCCTCGCCGAACTCGATGACCACGGCCGCAGCAGGCAGGGCCTCCATGAACTCCACCCAGCGCTTGCGCTCGGCGGGCAGCCAACGGCCCTCGGCCACCATCGCATCGCCAAATGCAGCAATGCCTGCACTGCGCTGCTCCTTCGCGGCGGCGGCCTGGGCGGCCTCTTGTTCGGCCAAGCGCGCTTCGCGAGCATCCAGCTCGGCGGCACGCGCAGTCAGATCCGGGGTCAGTGTTTTCACTGCTTGCTCTCCTTCGGCATAGGCCGGGGTGGGTTGGGATGGGGTTGCGGTGGCCGTTTCGTCAGCGTCGGGCTGCTGCGCCAGGCGCTGCAGTTCGTCGACTGCGTAACTCGGGGTGACCTTGTCGGCCTCTTCAATGCCGAACTTGGCGATGAGCCACTCGCGGAGGCGACGCCACAGGTTGGCGTTCAGTTCATCGTCCCAGTCGGCAAACTCAACCAGGCCCGCCTCGGGCGCGGCAAAGTCGGCGAGGCCCTTCACGGAGGGCGGCGTGGCGCCCAGCCAGCCGACATGCTTCAGGTAGTACGCGCCGGGCTTGGGATTGCTGGGGTGGTCGGGCGGGTAGAAGCTCGCGCTGCGCTTCTTGTAGCGGCCCGCGCCGACCAGCTCGGCAAACGCGGGCTCGACCTGGCGGGAGCCAGTGATGCACAAGCGCCCCGCCTCATTGACGCCCAGGCTTTGAACCCAGCCATAGGCCGGGCCATCAGTTTTGGGGTGGCCGATGACATGAGGCGCCTCATGCACAGCGGGGTCATAGCTGGCTGCGATGGCGGCCACGTCGGCCGCTGAAAAGTCAATGACCGCGCCGCTCATGGCCACGTGTCGGCCGGGCCTGAAAATCTCGACCTGGTCGAGGTTCACAACACCGCTCGCAACTTGAGCTGCAGCGGGATTTGCTTGGGAGGTTTGGGTTGCCATGCCGCCACTTTGTCGGGCGGCGGGAGCTGCGGCTATTCGCGGGCGCGAAAACTCAACAAAGGCTCAGGCAGGCGCTGAAAAGCACTTAAACCGTGGGGCAAGGCCAGCTCGAAGCATTCTAGACGCAGGTTCGCGTGAACAAAAAAGTTCTGAGTTGCACCCTTCGGTTGCCAACACTTTTACCTAGATTTCGCGCCCGCAATCTCCCAATGTGGATCGGGGCTGGGTTTCGCAGCAACAGCGCGCCAGCCGCACTCGGTGTGCGTACACCGAGGGGCGATTGAGCCTCGCCCTCTTCGTTTTTGAGCCGCATTGCGACCTCTGCCGGAATTCCTGATCCTCAACGGACTCAAGAAACACCCTGCTTTGCGTTTAAACGGGCCGACAAGCGTTTAAAAAGTCTCGCCCCGACCCATGCATGGGCTAGGTGAAGAATTTGCGCTAAATCGCGTTTAATTTCCACTTGAGCTGGGAGTTGCAAGCTTCAACAAGGGGCCGATGGCTGCTCGGTTCACTTGGCCTACCTGTAAAGACAACTCGAAGACAGCCCAATACAACCTCAAGCGGGTCTCGGCTGGCATGGTGATGTTTCGCGCCCTCAGTTCCTCTGACGTCGCTTTCACAGACTCCTGCAAGAGAAATAGGTCTTGCTCACCGCCCTCCTGCCCGTGAACGCGCATTGCCTCCACCGTTGGGCATTCGACTCCCGCTGCCTCACGCCTACGGGCAACGATCTCCTGCAAGTTTGCAAATCGGTTGTCTGGCGGTGGCTCTTCGCCACGCATCGGCAGTTGCCCATTGACCAACCACTCTTGCCGCAATTGCAACTTTTCGCGCAACGCGAACAGTTCGTCCCCGCGCAAATGCTTCACCCGGCCGAGCACCAGGCTCTTCACCCGGTCTAGCTTCACGCCCATCAAGTCAGCAAGGGTCTGCTGCTCCAAGTCGCTCTCTCGCAACACAAACCGAATGCGATCCGCGAGCGAAGATTCTTCTTGCGGAGGTGAAAAGTTTTCGCTAGGATTCACTTGCATTACTTCACTTAGTTTCGCTTGGCCCCGAGGATAACGCTGATGAGGCGCAATAAAACACCTGCTGATGTGAAAAAGGAACTATCACGCAAAGGCGTGTCAGTAGCCGGATGGGCCCGCAAGCACAGCGTGCCGCAGCAAACGGTCCGTGATTTGCTCAGCGGTAAGGCAAAGGGTCACCGAGGTATCGCCCATCGCGCCGCTGTGCTACTGGGTATCAAGGACGGTGAGCTATGAGTAGCACCGCCCGAGTCACGGCCGCGCAACTTGCGGGCCTGCCTGAAATGCCTGCAGACAAGTCCGGCGTCATTCGCCGCGCCGCAGCAGCGGGCTGGTCATATATAGAAGAGCCGGGCCGGGGCGGCATGCGCAAGCTGTATGACGTCGCTCAGCTGCCCGCCGCCACACGAGCAGCGCTGGCCTGGAAGCAACCCAACGTCTTGGTCGCTGGGCAAGATGCGCTGGCCGCCCAGGTGCAGGTGGCAGCAGCTGGCCGCAGCGAGGGTGCCAGGCTGGCGCTGCGGGGAGGCCTTGAGGCCCGCGCCGCACAGGCTCGCGCCCAGAGCAGCTTGCGCCAGGCCGCTGAGCTACCTGCAGCCGCTCAGGCCCGGATGGACGCCAAGCTGGCGATCATTCGCGCCTTCTCGCTGTATGCAAAAGATGCCGGGCTGCCAACCCACCAGGCGCGAACGGCCTTCACCTTGGCCTACAACGCAGGCGCGATTGAAGTCCCCCCTAGCGTTCGCTTGGTTGTACCCAGCACGAGCGACAGCAGCATCGAGCGCTGGCAGGCCCAGGTCAAAAAGGGTGGGATCACTGCCTTGGCGGGTGCTTATGGCAACCGGGCAGGCAGCGGTTTGGTGGACACGCAACCAGCGCTGCAGGAGTTTGTGAAGGCCATGCTGGTGCAGTACCCACATGCGCGAGCGACGCATGTCATGCAGGGCCTGAAAGCCCGCTTCAACTCCTCTGAAAACCCCCTGCCAGCCCGGGCTGTGCTGCCCAGCATGCGCACGCTGGAGCGCTGGATGCATGAATGGCGTGTGGCGAATGCGGAGGTATTGCAAGCCATTGCGAACCCCGATGCATGGAAGAACAACTACATGCTGGCCCTGGGCTCCAAGAGCGAAGGCATCACCGAACTGAACCAGCTGTGGGAGCTGGACAGCAGCCCCGCCGATCTGCTGCTGTCAGATGGCCGCTACAGCCTGATAGGAGGCATCGACGTCGGCACCCGCTGGCCTCGTTTGATCGTGAGCCGCACAAGCAAGGCCACGGCCGTGGCCGCCCTGGTACGCCGCATGCTGCTGGACTTCGGCGTGCCACAGCGCGTGAAGACAGACAACGGCAGTGACTACACCAGCCATCACATCACCCGGGTCTTCAGCGCCCTGAGCGATCCAGGCCGCGAAATGCAGGAGTTGTGCCCACCGTTCCAGCCCTGGCACAAACCGCACATTGAGCGCTTCTTCGGCAGCTTTACACGCAGCCTGGTCGAGCTTTGCGCGGGATACATCGGGCATAACGTCGCCGAGCGCAGCGCCATTGAGGCCCGCAAGAGCTTCGCTGACCGGCTGATGAAACGTGGCGAGGTGGTGGAGTTGCGCATGACGGCCGCCGACTTGCAGGCCTTCTGCGACAACTGGATCAACGACGTCTACATGCACAACCCGCATGAAGGCCTGGGCGGCATTACGCCATTTGAAGCGGCTGCACGAGGCTGCGCTGACCGGCGCGTGATTGACGACGAACACACGCTGGATGTATTGCTGGCCGAGGCCCCGGAGAACGGCGGCCGCCGCACAGTTGGCAAGAAAGGCATTCGCCTGGACGGCACCTACTTCATTGCGCCTGAGCTGGAGGCATGGGCGGGCCGCGAGGTGTATGTGCGCTTTGACGCCCTCAAGCATGACTTGGGCACGGTGTATGTGTTCGGCGGCGACGAGCAGCAATTCATCTGCCTGGCCGAAGCACCCGAGCGCACCGGTATGGACCGCCGCGAAGTCGCCAGCAAGGCCAAGGCGATGCAGACCAAACGCGTGCAGGATCAGCGCCGCGCGCTCAAGGCTGCAGCCAAGAGGGTGGGCACCGACCAGGTCGTCGATGAGATCCTGCGGGAGCGGGCCACGGCCGCAGGCAAGCTCAGCTCCCTAGTCCCCAAGCGCGGTACCGCGCACACCAGCCCAGGGCTGGAGGCCGCCGCCAGCGCGGCAGCAGCAGTGACCGCTCCCCGCCGCAGCACGGCCGACCTGGCCGAGCTGCAGGCGGTGCAAGACGCCCGCCTGCGCATTTCTGCCGAGGAGGTGCCCAAGGGCACACCCAACGAACTGGCTGCACAACGCCAGGCCCGCGATGGCGGTATTGCCACCCCGATGTTTGAAAGCCTTGCTCAGCGGGTGGATTGGCTGCTGCGCCAAGCCAATGTGCGTGAGCTGAGCCTGGAGGAGGCCGACTGCCTGGCGCAGTTCAAACGCGCCCAACCCGCCAGCTATCGCCGCTTGACTGAGCTGGTGGCCGAGCAGGCCAAGGCTGAAAAAGAAAACGCCCCTGACCGCGTTGCAGGCGGTTCAGGAGCGATTTGAACGGGCCACGAAGGCCATTGATTGACACAACAAAGGAGTCCATTTTATGCGCAACAAACTCGCCCTGGTCAAGAACGTCGCCGCCCTGCAGCTCGCGTATGAGGCCCTGAGTGGCCGCGATGCAGGCATCCCTGGCATGGCGCTGGTGTACGGATACACGGGCGCTGGCAAGACCACGGCCATCACCTGGCTGGTGAACAGAACCCGGGGCATCTATGTGCGGGCCGCCGCGACCTGGACGCCCAGCACCATGCTGGGCCGAATCATGATTGAGTTGGGCGCGACGCCGCTGAGCAAAAGCGCCGCGATGGTGGACTACATCGTGAGCGCGCTGACCGAGACGCAACGCCCGCTGTTTGTGGATGAGGCCGACTATCTGCTCGGCAACATCAAGATGATTGAGACGCTGCGCGACATTCACGACCTCAGTGGCGTCCCTGTGGTGCTGATCGGCATGGAGGGTATTGAACGCCGCCTTGTGCATCGCCCTCAGCTTGCCCGGCGCATCAGCCACTGGGTTGAATTCCTGCAGAGCGATTTGGACGATGCTCGCACGCTGGCCTCGACGGTGTGTGAGGTGAGCCTGGACGAAGAGCTGCTGCAGCGCCTACACACTGAATCAGCTGGGTCGATGGGACTGATGGCGGTGGGGCTTGCTCGCATTGAAGCATTTGCGAAAGCCAACGGCTGGGCGGTGGTAACCGGTGAGCAATGGGGTGACCGCAAGCTGCATATGGGCGGCGCACCGAAAGCCAAGGCGGGAGCACGCTGATGACCCGCAAAACCGGAGCCTACAACAAAAGCTCTGTGGCTCCTGGCCTTCAACGCGCTTGGCAAAGTCTGCGCATCTTGCGCACCTGCACGCGCGGCGATATCAGCGCCACCGCTGAGTTGGCTGACGCCACGGTCCGCGCCTACGTGAGCGCCCTGATCAAAGCGGGCTTCATCAAAGTGACGCGCCCTCGTACACGGCGCTATGCAGGCGTCCAGGAGGTGATCACGTTGGTTCGAAATACTGGACCAATCGCCCCAATCGCACGCGCTGACGGCAATGGTGTCTACGACCGGAACACCGACACCACTTGGAACAACAAGGGCGAGGTGCAGAAATGAGCCCCGAAGCAACTCAACCCGCTTGGCTCAAGCACCTGGCCGACCACTGCCGACAGTACGGCCAGCGCCACGCCGCAAACATGTTGGGTTACAGCGCCACCACGATCAATCAATGCCTGAAGGGGTCTTACATGGCCGACACCAAACAGATTGAGCAGCGCGTGCGTGAGCGCCTCACCGACACCTGGCTGCATACCTTGCGCCTGGCCTGCGAACGCGGCACTCAGGCGCAGGCTGCCCAGCAGATCGGCGTCAGCGAAACCACCGTCAGCCAGGTGCTCTCGGGCAACTACAAGGCCAACACGCTGCGCATTGAACGCCGCGTGCGCGGTGAGCTGATGGGCGCTGAGTGCGATTGCCCGGTGATGGGCGATGTGAGCCTGCGCGTCTGCCAAGACGTGCAGGAGCGCCAGCCTGGTAAGTCAGGCACAGGCATCGGCAACCCGCAACACGCACAGGCCTGGCATGCGTGCCGAGGCAGCGGGCGATTCATTAAGGCGGGCCAGTGCCCGCATTTCAACGGAGCCGGGGCCAAGTCGGCAACTGCGCTCGCAACACAGGAGGGCAAGCAGACATGAAACCCGTTCAAGTGATCCGCACGCATCGGTCCGCATGGGCTAAGGCCTGGGACTTCCTCGCCTCATGGCTCAAGGAGCCGGAGGTGTATGTCTCCCTGACGATGGCAATTTGCGCCGGTTGCTATT
The DNA here is from genome assembly GCF_003852425.1 of Paucibacter sp. KBW04. Taxonomy (GTDB): domain Bacteria; phylum Pseudomonadota; class Gammaproteobacteria; order Burkholderiales; family Burkholderiaceae_C; genus Paucibacter_A. Next base: position 168,267 of record NZ_QAJN01000001.1, read on the forward strand.
TCTTGATGTTCGGAGGCTGACATGCATGAATCCAGCCCACAGATCGACTACGTCAAGACCAAGCTCCTGCAGGTGCTCGCCGTCCATAACACAGGCGCAGCGAATGGCGTCAGTGCCCGGATCCTGGCCGCCGTCGTCGGCTGTGACGAGCGCACTTTGCGCAGCGTGATCAGCACCGCGCGCAATGAGGGCATCGCCATCGCGGGCACCCCCAGCACCGGCTACTACATCGCGGAGACGGCCGAGGAGCTGGAGGCCTGCTGCCAGTTCCTGCGGGCCCGCGCCATGCACAGCCTCGGTATCGAAGCACAGCTGCGCCGCATGCCCCTGGCTGATCTGCTGGGCCAGCTGCATTTGCCTACCTAAAGGACAACCATGCCCAAGCCATCCAGAGAACAAGTCTTGAAGGTCGGGGATCGGATCAACGATCTTCTCAATTCGCTTGATGTTCCGCATGAGGCAGTCCTATCGGCTCTGCTCAGCATCTACGTCAGCATCGCCGCCGTCCTGCCGTGCTGCCGGGATTCATGCATCGCCAATCTGGCCCGCGCGAAGAGCATTTTGGAAGCCTCATCCGACGCTCCCATCCATCCAAAACCTCACTGAAAGGAAATCTCATGAGCGAGATCAAAACAGACGTCCCCACTGGCTTCATGCGCGACGCGCAAGGCCGACTGGTTCCCGAGAGCATGGTCAAGCCGATTGACAAGCTGCGCGATCAGACCGTGCGCGACCTCATCGGCAAAGCCCTTGTGATCAACAAGGCGCTTGCTGAGTACAAAGCCCGCGCCTTCGCAGATATCGCCGCAATGGTGATCACCAGCGCCGAGCAGTTTGAAGTGAAGCTGGGCGGCGACAAGGGCAACGTCACGCTGTACAGCTTCGACGGCGAGTTCAAAGTCGTGCGCCAGGTGCAAGAGAACATCAAGTTCGACGAGCGCCTTAAAGCAGCCAAGGCGCTGATCGATGAGTGCATCACCGAATGGTCTGACGGCAGCTCAGACGAAATCAAGGTGCTGATCAATGACGCCTTCCAGGTCAATGCCGAGGGCGACGTCAACACCAATCGAGTATTGGGCCTGCGCCGCCTGAACATCCGCGCGCCCAAGTGGCTGCGCGCGATGGATGCGATTGGCGAGAGCTTCAGCGTGGTGGGCAGCCGCAGCTATGTGCGCCTCTACCGACGCGTCGGGGACACCGACAAATACCAAGCGATCACGCTGGACCTGGCTTCGGTTTAAACCCTCTTCAAACCATAGGAGACTTCGATGGGAACGCGAACAACGGAGATACGCAGGGCCACGCTGGCGGACTTACAGAACGCAGTTGTTTGGTCTGATGAATGCCCTGGACGCTTGCAGTTGGAAGATGTGCATCAGCTGGTTGGCATCACAGCTAAGCGCCTCGGCTTCAACGCTCTGGGCCAGGGCCTGGCCCTGGACCTGGGCAATGGTTTCACCTTGACTTGCACCACCAGCAAAACACCCGAGGTGAAGAAATGATCGCCACCCTCATGGAACAGGTGCGCGCCGCCTTCAAGGCCAGGCCGCCGCAGCCTACGCGAGTGGGCCTGCTCAACACGGGCGAGCTGGTGGTGCTGGACGCCAGCGGCGGCACGCTGGTGTTTGCAGCGCAAACGACACGGCTGATCCGGGAAGCAATCGTCGATTGCGAGTTGGTCCTGGACTTGGACAAAGTGGGGGCTGGCTGCAATGACTAACACGAATCAATCCACTCGCCCTGATTATCGGCTTGAGCTGATCAAATGGATCAGCCCAACAGTCAAGATGCCCCGGCACATGGCGACCGTTGAAATCGCCGTCATGTGCGATGACGGCATTCAACGAAAAGACCGAGGCTGGTACGACTCTGACGCGCGTCAGTGGTTTGACTGGAGCGGTTGGCCGCTGCAATACCCGCCGCTTTGGTGGGCTGATGAGTCCACCGAGCCAGTTTCCTCTGAAGTTCTAAGCGCCCTTGACCAGCTCAAGGTGGCAGTGATTGCCGCAGCGTTTGGTATCAACGCGCTTGATGAGCGAGCGTTGCTGGAGCGCCTGGAGGGACTCTGCCTAGAGGGCGTCAAGATAGGCGTGGCCGCATCAAACCAAGCGTTCGGAAAGATCCATGCCGCACGTGCCGAGGTGCCAGCGTGAGCCCCGCTGTACAGGCCACGACGGTGGTCAAAGTGTTCGACCGGTCCGGTGCTTACGTGACGGCCACGGTGCGCGGCAAACGGGCCAGCTGCACGGGTGGTGCCGTGGCAGCAGGTATGGCCCTGGCATGCAAGCTCTGGCCCGATCCGGGCAAGCGCCAGGCTGAGGCCCTGCCCGAGCACCGCGTGCCCGGCGAAACCCTGGTGCGGCTGACGTATGAGAGCGAGGCCCGCTCATGAATGCCGTGCGCGCCGCAAGGCCAGCGCAAAGCCGCAACAGCGGCCTGGCGCAAATCCACATTGCCAAGAAGCAGCTGGGCTGGGATGACGACACCTATCGCGCCGTGCTGTGGGCGCAGGCCCGTGTGAAGAGTTCGGCCGAGCTGGACCACGCGGGTCGCTCCAAGGTGCTGGCCTACATGGCAGCCAGCGGTGCCGTGCTGGGTCATGCCGCAGGCAAGCCAGGCAAGCACCCTGGCCGCCCCGCAAAGCCGCCTGCTGACCGCGCGGCACAGGTCGGCAAGGTAGAGGCGCTGCTGGCCGACGCAGGCCGCCCCTGGGCCTATGCACATGGCATGTGCAAACGCATGTTCAAGGTCGACCGAGTGGAGTTCGCCAACGCTGAGCAGCTGCAAAGCCTCATCGCGGCGCTGATGTACGACCAGAAACGGAGGCAAGAGAAATGAAGCCCCAGCAACCCAGCACCCCAGCACCCCGGCCGCCTGACCCCTCCGACGATGCCTACACCCACGCGGCCGGGGACGCGGCTAACAAGCGGTCGCAAGAAGATGCGCGCGCCCGTGGCAAGGCCTGGCCCTTTCCTTTTTGAGCCGAGGAACCATATGGCAACCCGACAAACCAAACCGCTGTGCTGCCTGACTATTGGTGGCATTGACGAATTCATCATGCCCGCCGAACTTGGCATGAAAGTGGCCCAGTTGCTGCAGCAAGCGCAAAAGGCCACCCGTAACTACGCTGGGGCTGGGGCCTATCTCTACACCTTGACTGGTGAAGTGGAAGTGAGTTGGGCCAGCGTCAAGCCTAGCCAAATTCGAGCCCCTCTCGCCGAGCCTGATGGCAAGTCCAGCCGTACCAAGCGCGTCGCCTTGACTGCCCCGGAGGCCCCATGATGCAGCTGACCTGCCCTTGCTGCCATGCCCACCTCCCGCTTGAGGCTGCACTACAAGATGATGCCGGTCGCGAACTGATCGGCATGATGGCGGCAATGCCCGCTGAGCTGGCTCGGCCGCTTGTTCATTACTTAGGTTACTTTCGACCGGCGAAGCAGCAGCTCGGGTGGGGTCGGGCCTTGCGGATGGCCCGTGAAGTACTTGCCCTGGAGTCCGATCAAGGGGCGCTGGCATTCGGCCTGCTCGAAGCTGCACGGGGCCTAGATGAAAAACGGGCTCAGGCGGGCTGGAAGCCTCTGGGTAACCACAACTACCTGCGCCGTGTTTTGGAGAGCACTGCAGGCCGATTTGAGGCCATGCCTGCCCCCCAGCAAGCAAAGGTCAGCAAGGTACCTCAAAGCAAGACTGGCAGCGCCCTGGTTGCGCTGGAAGGCATGCGCAAATGAGCAGCTGCAGCACCGAGGCGCCAGCCTGGTTTCACAACCGCATCGTGGATGGTTTGCAGATGCTTTACGCACTGAGTCTCCAAGGCTGCCCATCTGCTGAGGTGCTGCCTCTGACCTTCGTGAGCTGGGTTCAGGTTTTGTGGGCTGGTCGGCCCTGGGTTGAGGAGCTTGATAGCGAGAGGCTTCCTGCGGCCTTCATTGAATTGGCTCGCCGTGCTGAGCGTTGGCCCGCTCCCGGTCAGTTGGTTGGCCATCTTCCGCCCAGACCGCCTGCACTGAAGCTGCCAGAGCCACAGCGAGCCGCATCGGCTTCAGTGCGTGCGCCAACGCTGGCGGCGCGCGATCGCATCAAAGCGCGGGCGTGGAACAAAGGCGACAAGTTTCCGATTGCAAAGTCATCGGATGGCGAAGGAGTTTGATGTGAAAAACACCAAATCAAAGGTAATAGTCACCATCAGGGATTTGGAAGGGGTCAGGTCTTGCTTGTCCCATTTCAAATCAAACAAAGGCTGCGTGAAAAGTACCGAGCCAGCCAAAAATAATGTAGGAGGTATAGACCATGAATAAGGAGCTGCCGCAAAGCCAGGGGTTGCTTGTGTCCCAATCGGCAACATCAATCAAACCTTTGAGTTTGGATGCCGACTATCCCCCGCTTTTGCGCGAGCTGGCCGAGGTTGTTGAGGGTGAGCTGAAGAATATCGGTATCGAACTTAACTACGCCTCTGCAGTCGCGGAAACGGTAGCCGAGCATGTGCGCGAGCGATTTGGCGGCCAACCAAACTACTGGCCCAAGGGCAACACCCTGCGCCAGCGCCAACGCCGAGCAGCGATGTGGGCCGACTTCACCGGCAACAATCACGTTGAACTCGCAACGAAGTACGGGGTATGCGTTCAGCAGGTTTACCGGATGCTGGCGACCGCCCGAGCTGAGTCGACCGCCAGAACTCAACGTGGCCTGTTTGAAGACGAGGCGGGCTAGACTCCTGCTTTGGAGGGCTGCAACATGCCGAATCGCTTCATACCGTTTGCTCTAGCCCTGGCTATTGCCGGGCCTGCCTTGGCCGCTGGTGAAGACTTGGCAGCTTGTCGCTGGGCTAACGGCGCACCTATAGACCCGGTCGTTTGTGATGGTCTGCGCGAATTAGCCGCCCGGGATGCCGAGAAGGCCAAGCGCGACGCTGACACAAGGGCGAGAGGCGAGCGAGACGAGGCTTCACGCGAAGCCCAGCAGCTTGCGCTGAAGGCCGAAGCCGAGGAGCGTATGCAGGCCGCCAAGGCACGCAAAGAAGGTGATGCCTACTGGCTGCAGCAAGGCAATGAAAAGATGGCTGCAGAGCAAAAGAAGTACGACAGCCAGCTGGCCGAGCAAGCACGGCAAGACAAAACACGGCGCCAGGTGTGCGGCGCGGACTATGCAAAGCCCACCGTTGGCATGCCGCTCGCCAGGGCGCGCAGCTGTGTGGGTGAGCTGACGCTGGTGAGCCAGGTGAATCGCAATGACGGTGTGGCCTCGGTCTACCGCGCCGGACGTTTGCAGCTCGTGGTGATGAACGAGAAGGTAGTCGCCTGGCAGCGCTGGTGATCTAATCTCGGGGCGAGCGAATCACCCAGATTCAGCCCCTTCAAACGACCTTTGAGGCCCACAAATGTGGGCCTTTTTGTTTTCGCACAAGCGAAAAGACATTGCAGGGTGCGGCGGCCAACATGGCCGACATGAACCGCATCAAGTCATCCCTCGCATTTGTTGTCGCCTCAGCTGGCTTGCTAGGCGCAAGCATCAGCCTACAGGTCGGGAATAGTCTGCAAAGACTCTCGCACGTTTCTAACGGGCAGGTACTCCCGGCAGACCAGGCTGCAGCGAAGCCGTTCAAAGGCCCAGGCAGCAGCTTTGAAAAGCGTCTCGACCGCCTGATCGGCGGTGGCGGTGGCTTCAGGCGCAGCTTCAACTACCCCGCACCTGGTTGGTCCGTTGCGCATGACCGGCGCCAGGCCCGCAAGCGGCGCAATCAACTGCGCAACAAGCGCGCACATCGGAGCTGAGCCATGCTGCCCCTACTGCCTATCGTTATGGGCCTGGCCCAGTTTGCGCCGAGCTTGATGCGCTACTTCGGCGCAGGTGCAACCAGCACGGCCGTTGCCGAACAAGTGGTGGGCATCGCCCAGGCTGTGTCGGGCGGGAAGACGCCCGAGGAAGCACTGGCCGCGATCAGGCAAGACAGCGAAATGCAGCTCGCATTTCAAGCGAAGGTCTTGGCGTCGAACGATGCGATGGAACAGGCCTACCTAGCCGACGTCCAAAACGCCCGGGCCCGGGATACGGAGTTCATCAAACGCGGCATGCATAACGTTCGCGCTGATGTGATGGTGGCAATGGATGTGGTTGGGCTGATCGCTTGCTTGGCTGTCCTGACTTTCTTCAGAAAGGACATTCCTGGCGAAGTGGTCGGGCTGCTGTCCACCATTGCCGGGATCTTCGGGCTGTGCCTTCGTGATGCCCACCAGTTTGAGTTTGGATCCTCTCGCGGTAGCCGCGATAAGGACCAGATCCAGGCAGAGCAGCTGAAGCAGCTGCGTGGCCCTGCAGCATGAGCGACCTCATCGACCGCGCCAACGATCAAAGCGAAATGTTGCTGCGCCTCGCCCTCGAACACCAGCGTCGGACTTCTGAGAGAAACCGACGGCCAGCAACTGGGGGCGGACGAATGGTCAGCGCCGAGACCTGCACAGGCGACCGTTGTGGCGAACAGATACCCGAAGAGCGCCGCCGCCTTTTGCCAGGCGTGCAGCTTTGTGTTGACTGCCAGGCCCGCCTGGAACTTTTGGAAAAGGGCCAAGGCCATCATGAAGTTTGAACTTGACGCATGGCAGCTGGTGCTCATGTTTTCGATGATCTGCGGCGCGTTCTGGGGCATCGCCAAGATGCTGATGGCCGCGACGCAGAAGAGCATCGACGAGAAGTTCCAGGCTGTCTCGCAGGGGCTGAAAAGCCAAGACGAAACAAACCGGCGCTTGGAGCGCGACTTGATGGAGTTGAAGGCCGAGCTGCCCCGCGACTACGTGCGGCGCGAGGACTACACGCAGGCCATCGCCACCATCATGACCAAGATTGACCACGTGGCGATGCGCATGGAGCAGGCTATTCGTGAGGCCTACACCAGCAGCAATAACAAGGGGAGCAGCAGCAAATGAGCGCTGAGATGGAAATGCAGATGGCTCGCCTGCGGCGAGAACAAATTCGCTGGTACTTGCTGGTTGCGCTGAACGTGGCCCGGCCTGCTGGGGCAGTGAGCCCAATGCTTTTGTCGGTGATCCAGGCGACCTATCCTGACGCGACAGAGAAGGAGATTCGGCGCGAGCTGGACTACCTGCTGGACCGCGTTCTGGTGACGATCAGCAAGAGCCCCACCGATGTTTGGCACTGCGAGCTAACGCGCTATGGCGTTGACGTCGTTGAGTACACGGTAGACGTTCAGCCTGGCATCGCTCGGCCCAAGTTCTCTGCAGGCTGAGCGGACCTATGGGCGAGCGCAGCAAGATTTTGGACTTGCCTGAAAGCACCCGCCAGGCGCTGGACCAGCGCCTGATCCAAGGTGGATTCAGCGGCTATGTGGAGCTGGAAGCCTGGCTGCGTGACCAGGGCTATGAGGTGGGCAAGAGCAGCATTCACCGCTACGGCAGCCAAATGGAGCGCCGCCTGGCCGATCTGCGCCGCAGCACCGAAGAGGCTCGCGCCCTGGTCGCCGCCGCGCCTGATGACACAGACGCGATGGCCAGGGCCACGATGCAGATGCTGCAGCAGCGTCTGTTTGGCTTGCTGCGGGACATGGACGATATCGACCCGGAGAGCGTCGATATCGCAAAGATTGCCAAGGCGATGGCGCCGCTGGTTCGGGCCAGCATCGCGCAGCAGCAGTTCATGCGTGAAGTGGCGGAGCGCGCCCAACACGCGGCCGAAGCGGCAGACCGCATCGCACGAACAGGCGGCCTCTCGGCCGACTCAGCGGCTGAGATTCGCCGGGCTATTTTGGGCATTGCCCAGTAATTGATTCGCCCAAATCCCATGCCTTGCCGACGCCCCTCAACCAATAAGGACTGACATGAACGACCAAGCCATTGAACAAGAAATTCAGACCAAGGGCCTGACCGCGCCCCGCGTCACAAAGGAACATATCGACTTCATGATGGGGCGAGTTACCTATGTCGGAGGCCGTGTGGAGCAGACCACCAGCACCGTCGTGCATGCATTCTTGGACGGTAACTTCCTGCTGGCTAGCGGGCAAAGCGCGTGCGTGAGCCCCGAGAACTTCAATGCCGAACTGGGCTTCAAGATGGCGCAGGCCCAGGCCGAGGCGAAGGCCCGGGATCAGCTTTGGCTGCTGGAAGGGTATGCCCTGCGCACCCGGCTGGCTGGCCCTACGCAGGAGCAGGTCAGCCGCTTCCTGACCTGGCCTGTTCCGGCGCATGTCCACCCGGACGGTGCGTCTGGCCAGCCAGGCCGCACGGGCACCAACCTGCTGGATGCGCCTACCGCTCAGGCGATGCTGCAGCACGTCCTGCACGGCTGATTTCCGAGCCCCTGCTGGTGATGATCGAACTTGCCCCAAAAATTCCAAACACAGCGGGCCTGAATGTGCCCGCTGTTTTGCTGCCCTATCAGCAGCGGTGGATTGCCGATCAAAGCGCCTTCAAGGTCGCTGAAAAGAGCCGCCGCACGGGCCTGACCTGGGCCGAGGCTGCCGACGATATTTTGACGGCGAGCAGCTCGCGTGAAGCGGGCGGCCAAAACGTGTACTACATCGCCTACAACCAGGACATGACGATTGAGTACATCCAGGCCTGCGCGATGTGGGCCAAGGCCTTCAATCGGGCGGCGGGTGAGATTGAAGAAGGCTTTTGGGAAGAAGCCGACGAAGACAAGAACATTAAGACCTACACGATCCGTTTCCCGGGAAGTGGGTTTCGCGTCGTCGCGCTGAGCAGCAGGCCCAGCAATTTACGCGGTCGCCAGGGCATCATCGTGATTGACGAAGCGGCCTTCCATGATCAGCTGGACGAGTTGCTGAAGGCAGCGATGGCCATGCTGATTTGGGGCGGCAAGGTGCGGGTGATCAGCACGCACAACGGGGTGGAGAACGCGTTCAACACGCTCAAGACGGATATCGCGGCAGGCACGCGCAGCGGCACGGTGCACCACATCCCCTTCCGCCAGGCCGTGGCTGAGGGCTTGTATGAGCGGGTGTGCCTGCGGCTGAGCAAGCCTTGGGTGGAGGCCGAGCAGACAGCCTGGGTGGACTCGGTCTATAGCTTTTACGGCGCGGGGGCGGAAGAAGAGCTGGATTGCGTGCCTGCCAATAGCGGCGGCACCTGGTTGAGCCGGGCCTTGATTGAGGCGCGCATGGTAGACGGCCAGGTGCTGCGCTGGAAATGCCCCAAGGGATTTGAAACGCTGCCTGATCATATCCGCTGGGCAGACTGCCAAGACTGGATCATTGCGCAATTGGCGCCTGAGCTGGCGCGGCTAGACCCATCGCTGGAGAGCGGCATGGGTGAAGACTTTGGTCGAACTGGTGACCTGACTGTGCTGAGCCCCTGGCAATTGACTCAGCAGCTGAAGCGTAGGTTCCCTTTCATGGTAGAGCTGCGTAACGCACCCTTCAAGCAGCAAGAGCAGGTAGTTTTCTATCTGCTGGACCGCCTGCCGCGCTTCCGCAAAGCAGCCTTTGATGCGCGCGGCAATGGTCAGTACTTGGCCGAGGTAGCGATGCAGCGTTACGGCACCCAGCGCATTGAACAGGTGATGCTGAGCGAGAGCTGGTACCGCGAGAACACGGCCCCCTTCAAAGCCGCGTTTGAAGACGCCACGATTGAGCTGCCCCGCGATGCCGAGGTGTTAAGCGACCTGCGTGCGTTTGAGGTGGTCAAGGGTGTACCGCGCATTCCTGACAAGCGCAGTACCGATGCTGAGGGTGAGAAGCGTCACGGTGATGCGGGCGTTAGCTTGCTGCTAGCCCACTACGCAAGCCGAGCGGACTTCGCGCCCATCGAGTACGAGTCGCTTGGCGTTGAACGTGTGTCATCCGGCCTAGACGGCTGGAGCGGTGACACCTGGCATGGCCTCAACACCGGCCGCATGGGGTACTGACAATGATTTTGGATAAAGACGGCGAACCGATGACGCAAGAGATTGCGAGCATCACACGCGACCCGCACCGCGTCTTCTTTGGTGGCGTGCAGTTCAACGAAGACGACACGATCAAGGCGCGTGGCGGCTCCAAAGGCCTGAAGATTTATCAGGAGCTGAAGCGTGATGCGCACGCGGGGGCTGTGCTCGCCAAGCGCAAGCTGGCCGTGACCAGTCGCACTTGGGTAGTGAACGCAGCGAGTGAGAAGCCAGCCGATAAGGCGGCGGCCGAGCTGGTGACCAAGGCACTGCAACACCTCAAGTTCAACAACATTTGCAAGCGCCTGCTGGAAGCAAACCTGAATGGCTTTCAACCCAGCGAGATTTTGTGGGAGGTACGTGACGGCCTGGTATTGCCCAAGACGATCAAGGCGCGCGACCCACGCCGCTTCACCTTCGGCCTGCAGGATGAGCTGCGCCTGCTGACCCGAGAGAACCTGCTGCAAGGCGAGGTGATGCCTGCACGCAAGTTCATCGTGCATCGCAGGGGTGCCGACGATGACAGCCCCTTTGGCGCAGGGCTGGGCTCCATGCTGTATTGGCCCGTGTTCTTCAAGCGCAATGGCATCACGTTCTGGCTGACCTTCGCCGATAAATTCGGTGCCCCAACAGCCCTGGGCAAGTATCCGGCTGGCGCGCAGAAGGATGAGCAGAAGAAGCTGCTGGGGGCTCTTGCTGCGATCAGCCGGGATGCGGGCGTGATCATTCCCGAAGGGATGGCGATTGAACTGATTGAAGCCTCGCGCAGTGGCTCGGTGGATACCTATGAAAAGCTGGTCCGCTATATGGACGAGCAGATCAGCAAGGCCGTGCTGGGCGAGACGATGAGTACCACGGCCGCGAGCGCGGGCTTGGGCTCTAACCAAGCCAACGTGCAGAACGATGTGCGGCTTGAAGTGGCGATGGATGACGCCAATGAGCTGGACGAGACGCTGAACGACACCTTGGTTCGTTGGATCGTTGAATACAACATGCCGGGCGCTGGCCTGCCCAAGTTGGAGCATGTGTTTGATGAGCCCGAAGACACGGCCAAGCTGGCCGAGCGGGATTCAAAGCTATTTCAAATGGGCTTTGAGCCCAGCGAGCAGTACATCACCGAGACCTATGGCGAGGGATGGACGCGCAAGGCACCGCCATCTGTGTTAACTGCGCCTGTTCAGACCCAGGGTTACGCCGTTGACGCAGCGTTGGAAGCGGGCGCGGAAGACGAAGACACCAGGGGCGCCCGAGCCGATGACCCGGCAACCGCAGGTTTCGCTGAAGGATTGCCGCTTGGCAAGGCCTCCGCTCAACGGGCATTCAACCAGGCCCGGCAGGAAGCGATCCAAAGCGGTGCCGAGGAGCTGGCGGCCCAGTGGCAAGCGCTGATGCGAAAGCCGATGGAGGACTTGGTGAACCTGCTGGATGAAACGGGCGACCTGGTGCAGTTCCGTGAGCGACTCACTGGCCTGCTGCATGCCAAGCCTGATCCGGCCACGGTGGAGACGATTGCGCGGGCAACGTTTGCCGGGCATGTGATGGGGCGAGGGTTGGCGAAGCCGGTGGCAAAGAAGCCGGGCTTGATGGCCCGAGCCGTGAAAAAGCTGCTTGGAGACCAATAAGCATGAGCTATCGAGAAACCGACGAAGAGTGTCCAGGATGTGGAGCCAGTTCGGCTGACCGAAAGGGTAACAAGCCAGACGCTCCCCAAGGCCTGAGCGAGTGTCCTTGGTGTGGCGTTGAAAAGTGCTGCATGTGCGACATGGGCGATGACGTGGAGTGCGGGTCTTGCGACCTGGACGACGCATAGCGCCGAACGACTTGAACAAAGGATCCTCTTGATGCTATTCCGAATGAAACCAATCACCGTTGAGGCTGTACGCATCGCAGATGCGATGCAGCACTCACGAGTTAGTTGGAGCAAGCTGCCCGGCTGGGTGCGTAAAGCCTATGAGGCGGGCAAGATTATTTTTGCGTCCAATGCCATCTCTATCGCGACGCCGCAAGGTCGCCTGGTGGGCCTGCGAAACGATTGGCTGATTCGGGGTATTGAAGGCGAGCTGTACCCTTGCAGCGCCGAAGTGTTCGCTCAAACATATGAGCCGGTCGAAGCCGAGGCCAGCGAGGTTTGACGCATGAGTGCCGAGCTGCGCTTTGACCTGGACCCGAAGAAGGCGATCGCCTTCTTTCGTGGCAAGGGTTACAGCACCTCGTTTGCCTGGCAGGAAATCTGGCAGTACGAGCACGACGCCGCCTTCACGGTCGCCAAGATGATGAACGTCGACTTGCTACGCGATGTGCGAGCAGCGGTAGACAAGGCATTGGCCGAGGGCCAGACGTTTCATCAGTTCAAAGACGCTTTACAGCCCCGCATGCTGGAGGCCGGATGGTGGGGCCGAGCTGAGATGCCCGACCCGGCAACGGGTGAACTTAAAGAAGTGGAGCTGGGCAGCCCGCGCCGCCTGCGCACGATCTTTGAGACCAACATTCAAACCAGTTATGCGGCAGGTCAGTGGGCAGAGATTCAGCAGACAAAGGCAGATGCGCCCTACCTGATGTATGACGCCGTTCATGACGCACACACACGGCCAGAGCATGCGGCCTGGGACGGCACGGTGTTGCCTGCGGATGACCCGTGGTGGGAGACGCACTACCCACCGAACGACTGGGGTTGCCGTTGCGGTGTGATCCAGCTGAGCGGCGATCAGGTCAAAGCGTTGGGCAAAGAGGTGGCTGACAAGGCCCCGCCGATGAAGATGCGTGAGTACACGAATCCGGCCACTGGTGAAGTGAGCCAGGTGCCACAAGGCATTGGCCCAGGTTGGGGTTATGCGCCCGGCTCAAGTCGAACGGATCTGGACCGCGACCGCGAGCTGCTGGTGCAGAAAGAAAAGGCCTTCCGCGATGGCAAGTAGCGATGGCGTGAAGGTGGTCGACTCCGGCGTGCAGGCGGCGCTTGAAAAGCTGCGTCTGGGCCTGCCCTTGGGTGGGCGAATGAAGCCCACGTTTGAAGCAATGGGGCGTGTTCTGAAGACGGGTGCCCAGCTGCGGTTTCGGACTGCGACCGGGCCGGACGGAAAGGCCTGGGAGAAGAGCTGGCGGGCGAAGAACGAAGGTGGGCAAACGCTGAGTTTGACCAGGCGTCTTCGCAACTCGCTGGCCTATCAAGCGACCGAGAGCAGCGTGGCCGTTGGAACGAATGTGATCTATGCCGCGATCCACCAATTTGGTGGCGTGATTCGGGCCAAGGCTGGACCGTTCTTGTCGATCCCGGTGACGCCTGCGGCGCGGGCTGCTGGGAGCCCGCGAAACATGACAGGCCTGCACGTCGTTCAGTCGCTCAAAGGTCAGTTCATGTTGGTGGATGACAAGGGTGTAACGCAGTACCTGCTCAAGAAGCAGGTGACGATTCCGGCACGGCCATTTTTGGGCGTGTCGGATGGCGATCAGAAAGAGCTACTCAGCATCGCTGAGAAGCACTTGCAAGCAACCTGGAAAAGATAATGCCTGACGTTGTTATTTCTGCTGAAAAGCTGCTGAAGTTTGCGCCTCGAATTCGGAATCCTTCGCTGCACGCGCAGGCACTGGAATCGGCACGGCTGGCAAGTTCGGTGACGACACCCAGGCGGCTGTGGCACTTGATGGGCCAAGTGTTTGTGGAGACAGCTGGCTTTACATCCTTTGAAGAAGACCTCAACTACAAGACACCGCAGCGCCTGCTGGAAATGTTCCGTGCTGTGCGTGATTTGAAGGATGCCGAGGCTCTGATCGCGCGCGGGCCTGAGGCGATTGCTAACCGGGTCTATGCCAACCGCCTGGGCAACGGCCCGGAGGACAGCGGTGATGGTTGGTGGTATCGCGGATCAGGCTATCTGCAGCTGACCGGCCAGGACAATTTCTGGGCGATTGGTTTGGCCGTTGGTATGCCACTGGTGGAGAAGCCTGATCTGGCGCGCGATCCTCCAACGGCTGCTGTAGTCGCGCTTAGGTTTTGGGACAGCAAACGGTGTTCGGCATTGGCTGACCGAGATGACTCGGCTGGGATCACACGCTTGATCAATGGTCCCAAGATGGTGGGCGCCAAGGAACGCCGGGCAGCAACGCTGCGGGCGATGGAGGTGTGGCTAACCCAATAAAAAAACAGGGCGACTTGCAAGGATGCGCTAACACCCTTGCAAGCCGCCAATCCGCTGATTGCGCAGCGAACCAACCAAGGCCCTGCTACCTCCCGGGAGGCGGGGCGAGTCTAACCGGATTGAGTTCGTGCAAATGGCAAACCCAGTAATTCCTTGGATTGGTGGCAAGCGCCGCCTGGCAGACAAGATCCTGCCGCTGCTCGGTCAGGCCGAGCACAGTTGCTACGTTGAGCCCTTCTGTGGCGCAGCAGCTTTGTTCTTTATGAGAGAGCACCGCGTGAAGGTCGAGGTGCTCAATGACATCAATGGCGATCTGGTGAACTTGTATCGCGTGGTTCAGCACCACTTGGACGAGTTTGTGAGGCAGTTCAAATGGGCGTTGTCGAGCCGCCAGCTCTACGAGTGGGCGCAGATGACGAACCCCGAGACGCTGACCGATATCCAAAGGGCCGCACGGTTCTTCTACCTACAGAAGCTTGGCTTCGGTGGCAAGGTGCAGGGCCGAACGTTTGGCACGGCGACCACAACACCGGCCAGGCTGAACTTGCTGCGGATCGAGGAGGATCTGAGTGAGGTGCATCTGAGGCTTAACGGTGTCTTTGTGGAACACCGAGCCTGGGACAAATGCGTGGTGCAGTACGACCGGCCGCACACATTCTTCTTCATGGATCCGCCTTACTTCGGCACCGAAGGTTATGGCGTGGAATTTGGCTTGGAGCAGTACGACCGAATGGCCGAGCTGATGCGCACGATGAAGGGCCGGGCTGTGGTGACCGTCAACGACGTGCCGGAGATGCGGGCGGCATTCAAGGGTTTTGTGATGCAGAGGGTGGGGATCACCTACTCGGTCGGCCAGGCCGCCAAGCGCAAGCCAACCGGGGAACTCATCATTCAGAACTGGCGCTGATCGGCGGGAAATTCGCCCCGTGGCGCGTCGAAAGCGGGGGGTAGCACCTCCTGCCTTGCCAGGGTGAAAAAATTGCCCTGGTGGGCGTTCTAAGAGGTCGCCCTTGGCACCTGAACCGTTGCGACGCGCCACAGTTGGCGCAACGGTTCAGTTTTTTGCTGGTTTGGCCTCTTCATGGGCAGCCATACGCCTTGGGCATCTAAAACAGCAACACTTCGTCGCAACACTTCAGCGGCAACTGTCCTGAGGTGACAAACTCGCTGCAAATCGCCATTCATGGCGATTCGTTGGGGCTTTGGGGCTGGTTTGAACCTCGCAACAGTTACCGCATCGGTGCCGAAGTGTTGCGTCAGACCAATTGGCGGCGAAGTGTTGCGCTTTACTTCACCTCTAATCCTGCTAAGTCCCTGATTCTTTTGGCCTTCCCGGGCCTTCCCACCTTTTCCCGGCCCTTCCCATATCCCCCCTAGACCATGTGCTGGTTCACAGTAGGTGGGCTCGGCCTGCTCAGTCTTGGCGATACGCAGATTGGCGCGGTGCTGGCTGTTGATGTTCCAGTCCAACTTCAGCAGGTAGTCCTTCACCGTCACTTCGGTGCCGGTGGCCTCGGAGTTGCCGATGTCGATGCCGTAGCCTTTGGCCACGGCCTGGGCCGCAGCGATCTGGGCGGGGGTGATGCCCACATTGGTCATGGCGCTGCCGACAGGGCCGAAGGTGGGGGCCGCGCGGGTGCTCTTGAAGTCTTCGTAGGAAGCGAAGAAGAACAGCTTGTCCTTGATGATGGGGCCGCCCAGGGTGAAGCCCTTGGTGTCTTCCTTGAACGCCGGTGCGTCGTAGTAGCTTTCGTCGGTGCGATTGAAACGCTTGCCCGAGAGCTTGTCGTCACGGTAGACGTAGTAAACACTGCCCTTGATCTCGTTGGTACCCGACTTGGTCACGGCGTTGATATTGGCGCCGGTATAGCCTTGTTGGGTGACGTCGAAGTTAGACAGGTTCACCTGCACGGCTTCGATGGCATCGATGGAGATCGGCTGCTTGATGGTGGGCAGGTTGTTGCCCTCCAGGCCGAAGGTGTCGTTGGTACGCACACCGTCGATCGTGATGGTGTTGAAGCGAGCGTTCTGGCCCAAGGCCGAAATCTCGCCGCGTTCCTTGTCGGTCTGCGCCAGGCGGGGGTCGATACGAGCGTAGTCTTGCAGGCTGCGGGCAATCGAAGCGTAGGCGTCCAGCTCCTTGCGGCTGACCGCCGTGTTGGCACCCATATTGCCGTTATTGATCTTCAAGCCTGCCGAGTTGGTGCCGGTCACCACCACGGTAGACAGCACATTGGCGCCCAGGGTGATGTCCAGGCTGAGGCTTTCTGCCAGCTGCAAATAGATGTCGTTGCGCACATCCTTTTCTGCGCCCTTGCTCACCGTGACGGTGTAGGGGCCGCCCACGCGCAGGCCGCGGGTGGAGTAACGGCCTTCGTTGTCCGTCACCAGATTGTTCACCGAGCCCGACTCGCGGTGCAGGATGGTGACGCTAGCGCCAGCCACCGGCTTGCCCTCGGCCGTCAACACGCGGCCGCCGATGGCGGCCGTGGTGTTCTGTGCCATCGCGGGTGCGGCCGCAACAATGGCGACCGCCACGCTGAGCGCGGTTCTAGAAAAAATTGAAAACCCTGAATCGTGCCTGTTCATGTCGAATGCTCCTCAAAGCGAACACGTAAAAACGCCAAAACCAAAACTTCTGATCCCAGCGCAAGGGGCAAACGTTTGCCGTCCGCCATCTCTGCGCTGAAAACCTACAAACTGCGCTGCGCTCAAATTGCCAAGCGCGCTCTCGATGTTTTTGTCGAAACTCTTCAAAAGCACTCTCCACCCCTGGCGCCAACGTTTGCGGGCGTTGGCTTCAAGGCAAAAACAGGTGCGAATCTCGGGAGTTTTTTGTCTCAGGTCGCCGGGCGGGGCAGGTGAGCAGGGCATTTTTTGACTGGCTCGCCTGTTGTTTCGCTCGACTTCCACTGGCTTACTTTAGGGCGGGGGTCAATCTTTCTGACCCCGTGCTTTACCCAAGCGACACCAAATGAAATCTGGACATTTGTAATTTTCATTTAGGAATATGCAAGTTCGGTGACACATTCGAGGCCGGATGAGGGTTGTCGCGCCAAGGCGACAGTCAAGCCCTGAGCACGGGCTTGAGGGCTTGGCAAGGCGGGCGACAGGTGCTTTCTGCCAGCGTTAAGATCCGCCGCCCCTTGCCATCGTCGGCCCCAGCCCCTCGGAGATTTCTGTGTCGCAACTGCCGAAAAACCGCCCGTTCCCGCGCGTCCAAACCCTCTTCAGCCTCGCCTTGCTGTCCTTGTTGGCCGCTTGTGCCAGCCGCCCCGAAGCCACGGGTGCGAGCAGCGCACCCGCCGTGGCGCGTGAGCTGAGCATTTTTTCGATCAATGATTTCCACGGCCATATCCAGCCCAAATCGCCCACGCCCCTGATGCCCCGCCTGCCGGATGCGCAGACTGGCGAAATCAAGCCTCAGGCCGCCGGCGGTGTGGCCTATCTCGCCAGCGCCATGCAAAAGCTGCGTGCGGGGCGTGAGAACTCGGTGTTTGTGGCGGCGGGTGATTTGATCGGCGCCTCGCCCCAGCTCTCATCGCTGCTGCGCGATGAGCCCACCTTGTCCGCCATCGGCGAGCTGGATCTGGTGGCCAGTGCGCTGGGCAACCATGAGTTGGACTCCGGCCTGCCGGAGTTGCTGCGCAAGGCGCGCGGCGAATGCCCGAGCGAGGGCTGCGCCTGGCCTGGCTTCAAGGGCCCAGGCTTTCCCTATCTGGCCGCCAATCTGCTCGATGCCAATACCGGCAAGCCCTTGCTGGCCACCCATGTGATCAAGGAGGTGGGGGGTGTCAAAGTCGCTTTTGTGGGCGCCATCACCCGTGACACGCCCTCGGTGGTGGTGCCTCGCAGCATCCAGGGCCTGCGCTTTGCCGACGAGGCCAACACCCTCAACGCCTTGATTCCCCAGCTGCGCGCCCAAGGTGCCCAGCTGCTGGTGGCGGTGATGCACGAGGGCGCCACCCACCAGGGTGCGGCCAACGATCCCAGCTATGCCTGCCCCGGCCTGCAAGGCCGTGGTGTGGACATCGCCAAGCGGCTGGACCCCGCTTACGCACTCATCATCAGCGGCCATACCCACCAGGCCTATACCTGCAAGATCAATGGCCGCTTGCTGGTGCAGGCCGGCAGCTATGGCGGCTGGGTAACCGAAAGCCGCCTGAAGTTGGACGCCAGCAATCAGGTGATCTCCGCCGAGGCTGTGAACCACCCGGTGCTGCAATCGGCCTATGCCCCCAACCCGGCTTTTGTGGCCTTGGTGCAGCGCGCTGCGGACTTGACAGCCGCGGTGCGCAACAAGCCCGTGGCCCAGCTCAGCCAGGGGGCAGTGCGCGGTGCCAAGGCGCCGTTCGGCGATTCGACCATGGGCAATCTGATTGCCGACTCCCAACTCGCCTACGCCAAAAAGCGCGGCCAGGCCGATCTCGCCTTGATGAACCCCGGCGGCATCCGGGCAGACCTGGTGGTGGAGGCCGACCGCCCGGTGACGATGAGCGACCTCTTCGCCATCCAGCCCTTTGCCAATGAGCTGGTGGTGATGACGCTCAGCGGTGCCCAACTGCGTGAGTTGCTGCAGCGTCAACTGCCCAAGGGCGATGCGCCGCCGCGCTTTTTGCAGGTTTCCAGCAGCTTGCGCTATCGCTGGCAAATTGGCCCCGAAGGCGTGGCCCAGCTGCAAGACGTCAAGATCGACGGTCAGCCCTTGGACGACGCCAAGACCTACCGCCTGGTGGTCAATAACTTCATGGCCGATGGCGGCGATGGCCACAGCGTGCTGCGCCAAGGCCGCGACCGCGTCAGCCTGGGTGTGGACATCGACGCCATGGCCGAATGGCTGACGGACAACCCGGCCGCGGTGAAGCAAATTCAGCCGGGGCGGATTCAACAACTGCCTTGAGTCTGCTGTAAGGCCTTAGCCAAACAGCAACGCCTCCTGACCTTGCGGCCAGGAGGCGTTTTCGATTGGAGCGGGTGATGGGGATGCTCGCTACAGGCTCTGGCCTGTTGCTCGGCCTCGGGGCTAGCCCTCGGCCCGCTGCTGCGCAGCGTCCAAGACATGCCACTGGCATGTCTTGAGCGAACCCAGGTGGGTCTCTACCCAAACACCCGCTCCAAACGGCGACGCCCCCCGACCTTGCGGTCAGGGGGCGTCTTCGATTGGAGCGGGTGATGGGAATCGAACCCACGTTATTTGCTTGGGAAGCAAGAGTCCTACCATTGAACGACACCCGCGTTTGGCGCGGATTATAGGGCGCGCTCCTCGGCTTGCTGCAGTGCCAAACTCAGGCGCTGGGCCAGGGGGCCGAAGGCGTAGGCGTCCATGGCCAGTGAAGCAAAGGTAAGGCTGGCGTGCAGGCGCTCGGCAGGCTCGCTGCGACCACCCGCACCGGCGGCGATGAAGAAGGGCAGCAGGTGCTCGTCGCTGGGGTGCATGTCTGCACCGTGCGGCGCCAGGCTTCGGTAAGCCTGCAGGCTTTGCCAGTCGCCGGCAGCGGCGCGGGCCCGCATCCATTCGCGGAATTGTGCGGAGGCCGGGATCTCCGCAGCGTCGATGGCGGGCGGCCGACCCTGGCCGAAGACCAGGCCCAGATTGTGGGTGAGGCTGCCGCTGCCCATGATGAGCACGCCTTGCCGAGCCAGGGGCGCCAGCAACTCGCCCAGGGCGTATTGCTCGGCCGGGCCTTGTTTGGGGCTGAAGGCCAGGGGCAGCACGGGCACATCGGCCTCGGGGTAGATGTAGCGCAGCGGCGTCCAGATGCCGTGGTCCAGCCCACCCTGCATCAGCTGATGCATGGGCTGACCGGCCTGGGCGGCCAGCGCCATGATTTCTTGAGCCAGCTCGGGCGCGCCTGCGGCGTCGTAGCGCAGGGTTTGCAGCTTGGGGTCGAAGCCACCAAAGTCGTAGACGGCATGGTGTTGCGGCCCGGCCAAGAGCACGGGGGAGCGCGACAAGCTGTGCGCCGACAAGGCCAGCACGGCACGGGGTCGGCCGAACGATTCGTCCAGAGCCCGACCCAGGCGCTGCATGAAGTGGCCGGCTTCGCGGGGCTCCAGCGCGGTCATGGGGGAGCCGTGGGAGATGAAAAGCGGGGGGAAGGAGAGGGGATTTTTTGTCATGGCCCCATGATTGGACTCCGCGGGCTTGTGCGATGGGTGGCATTTGCCTGAATACGGCGTTCAGGCTTTTTGCATGATGGCGGGCTGGACGGCTGGGAGTCGCTACAGTGCCGGGCATGAATCCATCCAATGCTGCGGCTCCTGCCGAACCGAACACCCCTCCTGGCGTCATTCGCATCGCTTGGCGTCAACTGTGGCGAGACTGGCGGGCCGGTGAGTTGCGGCTCTTGATGCTGGCCGTGGGCTTGGCGGTGGCGGCCTTGTGTGCCGTGGGTTTTTTGTCTGACCGTATGGATGGCGGCCTGCGTCGCGATGCGGCCCAGCTCTTGGGCGGCGATGCGGTGTTGGTCAGCGACCAGCCGACGCCCGTCGAGCTGAGCGGCTTGGCCTCGGACCTGGGCCTCAGGCAGGCGCGCATGGTCAACTTCCCCAGCATGGCGCGTGCGCCGGAGGCGGCAGGCGGGCAGAGCCGCTTGGTCGCCATCAAGGCGGTGGGCGGGGCCTATCCCCTGCGCGGCAGTTTGCTATTGGTGGACGGGCGCAAGGTCGGCGCACCCAAGCCAGGCGAGGTCTGGGCCGACGCCCAGGTCTTGGAGAGCTTGAATCTGCAGTTAGGCCAACAGATTTTGGTGGGAGACGCCAGCCTACGGGTGGCCGGTCTGATCGCCAGCGAGCCCGATCGGGGCGCGGGCTTCCTGAACTTTGCGCCGCGCCTGATGTTGGCGGACCAGGATTTGCCGGCCACCGGCCTGATTCAACCGGCCAGCCGGGTCAGCTATCGCCTGGCCCTGGCGGAGCAGGAGGGGCGGGGAGCCAAGGCCGTGCCGCGCTTTGTGCAGCAGGCCAATGCCTTGATTGAAAAGTCGGGTTGGCGCGGCGTGCGCCTGGATTCGCTGGAAACCGGCCGCCCCGAGATGCGCCAGACCTTGGACCGCGCCACCAAGTTTTTGAAGCTGGTGGCCATGCTGTCGGCCTTGCTGGCCGCGGTGGCGGTGGCCTTGGCGGCGCGTGATTTTGCCGCGCGGCATCTGGATGATTGCGCCATGCTGCGGGTTTTGGGTCAGCCGCAGCGCCGCATCGCCTGGGCCTATGGCCTGGAGTTCGCCACCGCCGGCTTGGCGGCCAGTGTGCTGGGTGTGCTGGCCGGCCTGGGCCTGCACTACGCTTTTGTGGCCTTGTTGTCCGGCCTGTTCAACGTCAGCCTGCCGGCGCCGGGCTGGCAGCCCGCGCTGATGGGCATGGGCTTAGGGCTGAGCCTTTTGCTGGGCTTTGGCCTGCCGCCGATTCTGCAGCTGGCCTCGGTGCCAGCCTTGCGGGTGATACGGCGCGATCTGGGCGGCTTGAAGGCGGGCTCGCTATTGGTGCTGCTCGCCGGCGTGCTGGGCTTTGCCGCCATCTTGGTGGTGCTGGCGGGTGATGCCATGCTGGGCTTGATCGCCGCGGGCGGTTTTGCCCTGGCCGTGGCCTTGTTCGCCCTGCTGGCCTGGGCCGCCGTGCTCTTGCTGCGCCGCCTGGTGCCGCTGAGTGTGAACGGCAATGGCGCGCCGCGCTGGCTCTTGCTGGCCACCCGCCAGGTGGCGGCGCGGCCCAGCTTTGTGGTGGTGCAGGTGTCATCCCTGGCCGTCGGCTTGCTGGCGCTGGCCCTGCTGGTTTTGCTGCGCACCGATCTGATCGACAGCTGGCGCAGCGCCACGCCCAAGAATGCGCCCGATCGCTTCGTCATCAATATTCAGCCCGATCAAGGGCCCCTGTTCCAGGCCCAGCTCAAGCAACATGGGGTGGAGACCTATGACTGGTTTCCCATGATCCGCGGACGCTTGCTGAGCATCAACGGCCAAGAGATCAAGCCGCAGTCCTTCAAGGAAGACCGTGCCCAACGCTTGGTGGAGCGCGAGTTCAATCTGAGCCATAGCGCCACCTTGCCGGAGCAAAACCAGCTGGCCCAAGGGGCTTGGCTGCCGGATGAGGCCGAGGGTCTGAGTGTGGAAGAAGGCCTGGCCCAAACCCTGGGTCTGAAGCTCGGAGATCAGCTCACCTTCGATGTGGCCGGCGTGACGGTGGGCGGCCGCATCAGCAGCTTGCGCAAGGTGGATTGGTCATCGATGCGGGTGAACTTCTTCGTGCTGTTCCCGCGTGCGGCCATGCCCGATCTGCCCAGCACATATGTGGCGGCCTTCCGCACGCCCGCGGGGCCAGCCGGTCAGGCGCTGGATCGCGATCTGGCGCGTGAGTTCCCGAACATCACCGTGGTCGATGTCTCGGCCCAGCTGAACCAGGTGCAGGCGGTGCTGGATCAGGTCATCCAGGCGGTGCAGCTGTTGTTTGCCTTCACCCTGGCGACCGGCCTGCTGGTGCTGCTGGCCTCGGTCAGCAGCACGCGCGAAGCGCGTACCCGTGAATTCGCCTTGATGCGAGCCCTGGGTGCCAGCGGCCAGCTGCTCGCCCAGGTGCAGCGGGCCGAGCTGCTGGGGGTGGGGGCATTGGCGGGCTTTCTGGCCGGCGCGGTGGCGGTGGGCCTGGGCGCGGCCCTGGCGCATTTTGTCTTCGGCTTTGCCTGGAAGCTGAACCTTTGGGTGCCCTTGCTGAGCATGGTCTGTGGCGCCTTGCTGGCCCAGCTGGCGGGCTGGTGGAGCTTGCGAGGCGTTTTGCAAAGGCCGGTGATGCAGTCGCTGCGCGAAGCCAGCTGAGCCAGCAGAGGCCAATGAAAAGAGCCGCTGGCGGCGGCTCTCTTGCTGGTACGGTCCTTGGGCTCGCTCAGGCGCTTAGAAGGACTGCCAGTCGCCCTCATCGTCGTCCTTGCCCGCAGCAGCCGTGACCGGGGCCGGTGCCGGAGCGGCTGCCGCCTTGGGGCTGGGCGCTGGCTTGGGCGGGCTGGCTTTGGCTGGGGAGGCCTTGAAGCCGCTGGGCTTGAAACTCTTGGCGGCCGCGGGAGTCGCTGTCGAGGCTGCGGAGCCTGCCGCGGCCGATGAGGGCGATGGTGCCGGGCGGCTGAGCGAGCGTTCATCGTTGCCCAGGCGGAACACCGAGACCACCTCGGTCAGGCGGCGGGCCTGGTCTTTGAGGCTTTCGGCGGCGGCGGCGGATTGCTCCACCAGGGCCGCGTTTTGCTGCGTCATCTGGTCCAGATGCACGACCGCGCCATTGACCTGGCCGATGCCATCGCTTTGCTCGCTGGCGGCGGCAGTGATCTCACCGATGATGTCGGTGACCCGCTGCACGCTGGCGACGATGTCCGTCATCGATGCGCCTGCGGCCTCGACCAGCTTGGAGCCGACCTCGACCCGGTCCACGCTGGCGCCGATCAGGCCCTTGATTTCTTTGGCGGCCTCGGCGCTGCGCTGGGCCAGGCTGCGCACTTCCGATGCCACCACCGCAAAGCCACGGCCCTGCTCACCCGCGCGGGCCGCTTCCACGGCCGCGTTCAGGGCCAGGATATTGGTCTGGAAGGCGATGCCATCGATGACGCCGATGATGTCGTTGATCTTCTTGGAGCTGTTGTTGATCTCGTCCATGGTGCGGACGACTTGGTTGACCACATCGCCACCCTTGGCCGCAGCCGAGGAGGCCGAGGAGGCCAGCTGATTGGCGGTCAGGGCCGCGTCGGCGGTCTGGCGCACGGTGCCAGTCAGCTCTTCCATGCTGGAGGCGGCTTCTTCCAGATTGGCGGCCGTTTGCTCGGTGCGCTGTGACAGGTCTTGCGAGCCAATCGCGATCTCGGTCGAGGCGGTGGTGATGGAATTGCTGGCCGAACGCACGTCCAGCAGGATGTGCTGGATCTTCTCGGCAAACAGATTGAAGGACGCCGCGATACGCGCCAACTCATCGCGACCCACCTCGGGCAGGCGTTGGGTCAGGTCACCGCCACCGGCGCTGATCTCGTCCAGCGCGGCGCGGATGCGGTCGATGCCGCGCATCAGAGTGGCCACCACCGTCGTCATCAGCACCACGGCCAGCACCAGCACCACCAGCAGCACGACGGCGGCGGCGCGCAGCAAAGCGCTCAGAGACTGGAGGGCTTCGGACTTGTCGGCCGCGGCCACCAGCACCCAGTCGGTGTTGGGGATGGCCACGCCGCGCAGCAGGAAGTCGCCGTCGCCGATACGGGCTTCTTGCCAGTTGGCGCCGCTTTCCTGGAGTTGCTTCAAGGCCTTGGCGTCCAGGCCTGCGGCCAGTTCGGTGACGGGCTTGAGCGAGAGCTTGCTGTCTGGATGGGCAATGATGACGCCCTTGTTGGAGACCAAAAAGGCAAAGCCGTTGGGTGTGGGCTTGATGGCTTTAACCGTGTTCACCACCTCGTTGAGGAAGACATCCGAGGCGACCACGGCCTTGGTGCTGGCGCCATCTTTGACGGCGAGCGCAAAGGTCACGACCAATTGGTTGCGCGAGGCGTCCATATAGGGTTCGGTCAGCACCAGGCTATTGCTCGCCGCAGCCAGCTTGTACCAGGGGCGGCTGGTGGGATCGTAGTCGGGGGGCAGCGATTCCTCCGCATTGAAGTACATGCGCTTGTCGGCATGGCCGACATAGGCCGACTGCAGCTCACCTGATTTAGCAGCCTGGATCAGCTGGGGCTGGGGGTCCGTCATCGCGGCCGTAGGCAGGATGGCGTTGACGATATTGCGCTGGGTGTTGATCCATTGGGCGATGGTCGCGCTGCGCGCCGAGGCCAGCTCGTTCAGGCTGGACAGAACCTGGCTTTGGGTATGGTTGCGAACAATGATGTAGTTCGCGGCGGTAGCTGCCAATAAGGTGAACACCACGACGGCGATGCTCAGGCTGATCAGCCGGGTCTTGATTGAGTCAAACATCAGCGACTCCAATTGCTGGGGAGGTTTTGAGGAGGAGGTGGGGGAAGGGGAGCTTGGGTTCTTGATGACAGGGTTTAAAAGCTTTCCCAATCGCTTTCACCGGCCGCCGCACTGGACTTGCTGGGGCTTGTTTGCGCTTCGGGGGCTGAGGTAGGGCGTGCGGCGGCGGCCGGGCTTGGGCGCTGCGCCGCCTTGCGTATGACTTGGGCGGCCTTGTGGGCCGGTGAGCTGGGCTTTGTCGCAGCTTTGGCCTGGCTGTTGGCGCTGCTCTCACCATGGGCCTTCTTGCTGCTGGGCTTGGCCGTAGACGTGGAGACTGCTTGCTTGATCTGGTGATCGGCGGCCAGATGGAAGATGCTCACCGCCGAGACTAGGCGTTGTGCTTGTTCCTTCAGGCTCTCGGCCGCTGCGGCGGACTCTTCCACCAGCGCGGCGTTTTGCTGGGTCATCTGATCCAGTTGCACGACCGACTGATTGATCTGGGCCAGGCCATCGCTTTGGTCGGCAGTGGTGGTGGTGATCTCGGCGATGAC
Source organism: Paucibacter sp. KBW04 (assembly GCF_003852425.1). GTDB lineage: Bacteria > Pseudomonadota > Gammaproteobacteria > Burkholderiales > Burkholderiaceae_C > Paucibacter_A. The sequence goes on from NZ_QAJN01000001.1 coordinate 193,752, forward strand.
GTTTTGCACCCGCTGCACGCTGCTGACGATGTCGGTCATGGACGCGCCCGCCACCTGCACCTGGCGCGAGCCGGCTTCCACGCTTTCCACACTGGCGCTGATTAGGGTTTTGATCTCCTTGGCCGCGGTGGCGCTGCGCTGGGCCAGGGAGCGCACCTCGTTGGCGACCACCGCGAAGCCGCGACCTTGCTCGCCAGCGCGCGCCGCTTCGACGGCCGCATTCAAGGCCAGGATATTGGTCTGGAAGGCAATGCCATCGATAACGCCGATGATGTCGTTGATCTTGCGCGAGCTGCTGTTGATCTCTTCCATGGTGGCCACCACCTGGCCGACCACTTCGCCGCCCTTGGCGGCAGCCTCGGCCGCGGTGCTGACCAATTGATTGGCGGTACGCGCCGAGTCGGCCGTCATGCGCACGGTGCTGGTCAGCTCGCTCATGGAGCCCGAGGCCACTTGCAGGCTGGCGGCAGTTTGCTCGGTGCGCTGGCTCAGATCAAGATTGCCCGAGGCGATTTCGGTGCTGGCCGTGCCCACCGAATCGACCGAGTGGCGCACCACGCCAATGGTGTCGGCCAGGCGGCTGCGCATGGATTCGGTTTGCTGGATCAGCAGGCCGATCTCGTCATTGCGTTCGCTGTGCACGGCCTGGGAAAGATCACCTTGGGCAATCGCGCTGATGGCGGCGTTGAGCTCATTCAGCGGTTTGGCCACCCAGTTGCGCATCATCCAGAACAGGCCCATGCCCAGCCCGGCGGTGGTCAGCAGCAACATGCCCCAGAAGGGCACCAAGGTCGCCCAATGCGAGGCCATGGCTTCGCTGCGGGACACTTGCGCCACGACCCAGTAGCCCGTCTTGCCGCTCTTGCGTAGCACGGCGAAGTTGTCGTTGCGCGGTGTGCCCAGCACATTGGGCGCGTCGGCCCAATAGGCTTCTTCGAGATTGCCATGCTCGGCCAGCAGCTTGTCCAGGCCCGGCATGGCCTCGCTCACCAGCTTGCCCTTGGCGGTGGGGTGGGAGACGAAGACCGCCTTGGCGGGGTCTTTGTCCATATCGACCACATAGGTGCCGCCGTTGTCAAAAAACTTGGCGCGGCTGGCCATGGCGTCAATGGCGCGCTCGAAGGCGTTCAGCTCAAAGCCCACGAACAAGAGGCCGACGATCTTGCCGCCATCGTTCTTGATGGGCTCGTAGTAGGTCATATAGGGATGACCAAACAAGACGGCCCGGCCGGAGTAGGCCTTGCCGCTGGAGACGGTGGCGTAGGCCGGGTGCTGTTTGCCCAGCAGGGTGCCGACGGCGCGTTCGCCCTTGGCATTCTTCAGCGAGGTGGTGATGCGCTCGAAGTCATCACCCTTGGCCGCAAACACCGTGGCCACGCCACCGGTGTTGCCGAAGAATTTGTCGACCTGGGTGGTGTTGCCGTTGAGCTTGGGGCCCCAATCGCGCAATTCGCCGGTGGCCTCGTCGAGGGTGAAGCTGGGGCCGAATTCCTGGCGGAAGGACCCATAGTTCTTTTCCACCAGGATGCGGGAGGTCTCGTCCATGGCGTGCATGGCATCGACCAGGGATTCCGCCTTGTCGCCCACCCAGGTCACCACCCGTTCATGGGCTACACGGGTCAGTAGAACGCCGACGACGGCGCTGACGGCCAAGAGAACCGATGCCAGGGCCACGAAGCCGGTGACGGAAACGCGGCGGGCAATTGAGCTTGCACCTGATGCCATGAAGAAGTCCCAATCCGACGAATCATTGCGCGGCCCTGGACTGTGGGCCTGGTACAGATGTACGGAAGAATGCCCGCTCCATCCTGGAGCGGGAGGCACCGGCGGGGAAGGGGATCAGAGACTCAGCGAGTCCATCAAACCCATGTCGGCGCTGCTCATCAATCCTTCGATATCCATCAGAATCAGCATGCGGTCGCTGACCGTGCCGATGCCGGTGATGAAGCTGGTGTCAACGGCCGCCGAGCTGAGCTCAGGCGCGGGGCGGATCGCATCGCGATTGAGCTCCAGCACATCGGAGACCGAATCCACCACGGCACCGACCACACGGCTCTTGACGTTCAGCACGATCACCACGGTGAAGCTGTTGTACTCGGCGCTGGGGCAGCCCAGCTTGAGGCGCAGGTCCACGATGGGCACGATGACGCCACGCAGATTGACCACGCCCTTGATGAAGTCGGGCGCGTTGGCGATTCGGGTGGGCGGCTCGTAGGAGCGGATTTCTTGCACCTTCAGGATATCGATGCCATATTCCTCAGCACCCAAGCGGAAAGTCAGGTACTCGCCGCTGGAAGGCGTGTGGCCCTTCAGCGTCAGGTTGGCAACTTCCTGGCGGATTGCCGGCACGTTTTCTCGAACGGTTTCCATGGCTTACCTCTTTTGTGTGCGGGATGGAAGGAGAAGGGGGAGTGAGCGGGTGATCAGAAGGATTCCCAGTCGCCTTCGGCCTGCGGGGCCGGGGCACTGCGGGCGACGGGTTCGGACCTTGGGGGGCTGGGCGGCACCGCGCTGCTGCTGCGTGCAGGTTTGGCGGCCGAATAGTTGGGCTTGCCCGCGGCTGGGGTGACTTTGCTGGCCTGGCTGTTGTGGCTGGGCTTGGTCGTCGCGTGGCCGCTGGATGCGCTGGTGCTGCTGGCTTTGCCGCCCTGGTAGGGCGCAGAGCTGGCCGCCGGGCGCGAGGCCGTGCTGCTGCCAAAGCTGTGCTTGGCGGCCGCGTTGCTGGCGCTGCTGCTATTGATCTTGAACTTGTCGACCGCCTCGGCCAGGCGCTCGGCCTGATCCTTGAGGCTTTCGGCCGCGGCGGCGGACTCTTCCACCAGGGCCGCGTTCTGCTGCGTCATCTGATCGAGTTGCAGCACCGATTGGTTGACCTGGGCAATGCCATCGCTTTGCTCGCTAGCGGCGGCGGTGATCTCGCCAATGATGTCGGAGACACGCTGCACGCTGGTGACGATGTCCGTCATGGACTCGCCGGCCTCCTGCACCAGGCGGGAGCCGGTTTCCACCCGCTCGACGCTGGCGCCGATCAGGGTCTTGATCTCGCGGGCGGCCTCGGCGCTGCGCTGAGCCAGGCTGCGAACCTCGCTGGCCACCACCGCAAAGCCACGGCCTTGCTCGCCGGCACGGGCGGCCTCAACCGCTGCATTCAAGGCCAGGATATTGGTCTGGAAGGCGATGCCGTCGATGACGCCAATGATGTCGTTGATCTTCTTGGAGCTGGTGTTGATCTCGTCCATGGTTGAGACGACCTGACCCACCACATCGCCGCCCTTGGCCGCCGCGCTGGACGCCGAGTTGGCCAGTTGATTGGCGGTACGGGCCGAGTCGGCGGTTTGCTTGACCGTGCCGGTCAGCTGGGTCATGGATGACGCAGCTTGCTGCAGATTGGAGGCGGTCTGCTCGGTGCGACCGGAGAGATCCTGGTTGCCGGTGGCAATCTCTACCGAAGCGGTGCGAATGCTGTCGGCCGAGGTGCGCAGCTGGCCCACCAAGTTTTGCAGTGCGTGCTGCATATTCTGCAGGGAGCGCATCAGATGCGAGGCCTCATCCTGGCCTTCGACCGGGATGGCAATCTTGGTCAGATCGCCTGCCGCGATGGCCTGGGCCAGGTCTTCAGCGTCGGCCAGGGGCTTGCAGATGCTTTGCATATTCAGCAGCGTCAGCGGGATGACCACCACGGCGCTGATCAGCAAAATGGCCATAAAGGCCGTCATCACCCGATCTTCGGTGAGCTGCGCTTTGGCCAGGGCGCTGTTGGTGTTGGCATCGAGCTGTTTGGAGAGCTCGTCCACCAACTGCTGGGCGGCATGGATGTCCGCCTTGGCGCCTTCCAACTGCTTGTTGGCCGCAGCAATGTTTTCCACATGGCCGCCGGCGATTTCCTTGAAAACCGGCCCGGCCTTGCTCGCGTAGGCGTCCACCAGCGTGTTCATCTTGTCCAGAGCCAGGCTCTTGGACTCGGGCTGCTTGCTTGCCAGTTCCTTCGAGGCCTTGCTGAATTGCTGCAGGGTTTGGTCCCAGCGCTGGCGATAGGCGACCGCCGTGTCGGGCAACTGATAGGCAATGAGAATGTCTTTCTCAAAACGCCGCAAGTCACCGATGGACTGCACCAAATTATTCATTTGGTGGCTGGTCTGGATGGTCTATTCCTTGAACTCCTGCGTCAGGTCATGCATGGACTTCATGCCAAGCAGACCGACGCTACCCACCGCCAACAGCAGCGTCAGCACCATCGCAATCGCACCAATCATGCGAGTGCGGATGCTGAACTGCCGGAGCATTGCGCTCATATTCATCAAAAACCTCTATTCCCTGGATTCATAGTTTCTTTAGCGGCGGGGTTCAATGCCTGGAGCGACGCACCAGACTGCCCACGTCCAAGATCAGTGCCACGCGGCCATCACCCATGATGGTGGCGCCGGAGACGTCGGTGACCTTGCGGTAATTGGCTTCCAGGTTCTTCACCACCACCTGTTGCTGGCCCAGCAACTCGTCCACCAGCAGGGCGACGCGGCCGCCTTCGGCCTCCACCACCACCATGATGGAAGAGACATGTTCGAAGTCGAAGCGCGGCACATTGAAGATGTGCTCAAGGCCAATCACCGGCATGTATTCGTCACGCACCTCGACCACGCGGCCAGAGCCGGCCACGGTCTTGATGGTGTCGGACTGCACCTGGAAGGATTCGACCACCGAGGACAGGGGCAGGATGTAGACCTCTTCGCCGACGCCCACACTCATGCCGTCCATGATGGCCAGGGTCAGGGGCAGTCGCACCGAGACCTTCATGCCATAGCCCTCGGCGGAGTCGATCTCCACCGTGCCACCCAGGGAGGTGATGTTCTTCTTCACCACGTCCATGCCCACACCGCGGCCGGACACATCGGTCACCACCTCGGCGGTGGAGAAGCCGGGCGCGAAGATCAGGCCCCAGACCTCGGCATCGGTCATGGAGTCGGGCGCATCAATACCTTTCTCGCGTGCCTTCTGGATCAGCTTGTTGCGGTTCAGGCCCTTGCCGTCGTCGCGCACCTCGATCACGATGGAGCCGCCTTGGTGTGAAGCCACCAAGGTGATGGTGCCTTGCTCGGGCTTGCCGCGAGCCAGGCGCTCGGCCGGCATTTCAATGCCGTGATCGCAGCTGTTTCTAACCAAGTGGGTCAGCGGATCGGTGATCTTTTCAACCAGGCTCTTGTCCAATTCGGTGGCTTCACCTTGGGTGACCAGTTCCACCTTCTTGCCCAGCTTGGCGGCCAGATCGCGCAGCATGCGGGGGAAGCGGTTGAAGACGATGGACATCGGAATCATCCGGATGGACATCACCGATTCCTGCAGATCGCGGGTATTGCGTTCCAGATCGGCCAGGCCTGAGGCCAGCTGCTGGTAAAGGCCCGGGGCCAGATCGCGGCTGTTCTGTGCCAGCATGGCTTGGGTGATCACCAGCTCGCCGACCAGATTGATCAGCTGGTCCACCTTTTCGATGGACACGCGCAGGGTGGATTGATCCATGCCTGCAGCGGCTGGCTTGGGCTCGACCTTGGCGACAGGCTTGGCCGCGACGGCCACGGGTTTGACCTCTTCGCTGGCCTGCACCTTGAGTTGGGTGCCGGCAGGGGCGACCTCGGGGTTGCCCGGGGCGTTGTCAAAGAAGCCGTAGCCAGGATCCTTGCTTTCCGGCTGAGCCTCGGGAGCGCCAGGCGCGCCGTCGTGGAAGCCGAAGCCGGGGCCAAAGGGCAGCAGCTTGACCTGCTCGCGGGCCACGTGGAAGGTGAACAAATCCAGCAGATCACTGTCGGTGCTGCTGGTCAAAACCTTGAAGCGACGCACGCCGTCCGCCGACATGCCGGCGTCCAGGGGCTCGATCGTGCCTAGATCGGTGATTTCTTTGAAGAGCTCGACCAGGTTGTCGGCCAAGCTCATATCGGTCAGCGGGCCGACTTGCAGTTCCAACACGCGTGCGGCGGGCTTGCCTGGCTTGGGCGCGGGGGCCGGTGCGGCTTCGACTGGGGCCGAGGCCACCGGGGCCGGAGCGGCAGGCGCCGCAGCGACTTGCTCGCCGTCGACGAAACCTCGAATGCTGACGAGCAGGTCCGAGGTGTCAACCGGGGCAGCGCCCGAGCCTTGATGGCGGCCCAGCTGGGCGCGCAAGGCGTCGCCCGACTGCAGCAAGGTGTCCACCATGGCGGAGTTTGGGGCCAGCTCGTGGCGGCGCAGCTTGTCCAGCAGCGTTTCCATCTGGTGGGTCAGCTCGGCCACATCACTGAAACCAAAGGTCGCGGCGCCGCCCTTGATGGAGTGGGCGCAGCGGAAGATGGCGTTCAGCTCTTCGTCGTCGGCGGTCTCGACGTTCAGGTTCAGCAGCAGCTGTTCCATATTGTCGAGGTTCTCGCTCGCCTCCTCGAAAAAGACTTGATAGAACTGGCTCAGGTCAATCCCTGCGCTCAGGCTTGCGCCTTCGGAAGTCATTTCTCCCATGCCTTACTCCAATTTGAGTCTAGATGCGCGCAAAAACGCCTTAACGAATGACCTTGCCAATCACCTCGATCAGCTTGGCCGGATCGAAGGGCTTGACCAGCCAACCCGTGGCGCCGGCGGCACGGCCGGCTTGCTTCATCTGATCGCTGGACTCGGTGGTCAGGATCAGGATGGGGGTGGTCTTGAACTTGGGGTTGTCGCGCAGCTTCTTGGTCAGGCTGATGCCGTCCATGCGGGGCATGTTCTGGTCGGTCAGCACAAGATCGAAGTCACGGGTGCTGGATTTCTCCAGGGCATCTTGCCCGTCCACCGCTTCAACGACGTTGAATCCAGCGTTCTTGAGCGTGAAGGAGACCATTTGGCGCATCGAGGCCGAATCGTCCACAGCAAGAATTGAGTGCATTGTTATCTCTCCGGGTATCAAGCTGATTTCGGTAAATTTCTTAGGCTCTTTAGAACAATTCGATGGAGCCTGCGTCCATTTCGTCCTGGGTCACGGGGTTAGGGCGAAGCGGCGCGATCTCGACCACGACGGTTCCGTCCTCATCGTCACCAAACGTGTCGCGCGCCAGCTGGTCGGCGCAGTTGCGCAGGCGTTGGCTGGTGTGTGCGATCAGTTGCGTGGCCATGTCCTGGAACTGCAAGGCCGTGATGGCGCTGGCGATGTGTTCCATCGCCTTTTGCAGGATGGCGCCGTCGGCGCTGGATTCTTCATCGGCCCGGCGCTTGAGCGTCGAGACGTGGTTGGAGGCGCTGTAGAAATGCTCGGACAGCGCCTCACCTGCATCGTCCAGCAGACGCTGCAGGCGTTCCAAATCGTTGGTGACCGTCATCAGATGATCTTGGATCTCCGCTGCGGCGAGCAACGGAAGCATCCCTTGATCGGGAGGTTCCTGCGTTTCATTCATCAGCATCTTTGCTCCACGCCTCTTGGACCGATGTCGGACCTGTGTTGGACCTGTGACCTTCAAGCCATGCCCCGCGGGACGGGCAGCAGCAGGACAGATATCGATTGACCATTTGCTGTATGGCATCTTCGGCATTTCTGCCTCAGCTGTCGACAAGACAAAGCAGGCAGAACCGGCCTATTTGTGTGATTCGACCGAAGTATCGAGTTAGCGCTCCGGGATAACCCCTCGAATCGATGGTGTTTTGGCTTGCTTTTCTGGAGGGCGTGGTTTCCATGCAGTGCTGCCTTCACGCAACACCGGCATACTTCTCACCATGTCGAGCCCTAGCACCGAGCGCAAATTGCGCATATTGCATATTGAAGATTCCGAGCTGGATCACCAATTGATCATGGCCCAGCTGCGCCGAGCCGGCCTCAATCTAGAGCTGGTCCGCATGGACGCCCTGGCCGAGATCGGCGCCGCCCTGGACCAGCCCTGGGACGCCATCATTTCAGACTACAACCTGCCCGGATTTTCGGGGCTTGTGGTGCTGGACATGCTCAAGGAAAGCCGTCGTTTGCTGCCCTTTATCCTGGTTTCAGGGGAAATTGGCGAGGACACGGCCGTCGCGGCCATGCGCACCGGAGCCTCGGACTACCTGCTCAAAAAGGATCTGGCGCGCTTGGCGCCGGCACTTTTGCATGCGATTGAGGCCAGCGAGTCCCAGCGGGCTCGTATCGAGGCGGACCGCGAGTTGCTGAAGTCCAAGCAGCGCCTGCATGAGTTGGCCGGGCATTTGCAGACCAGCATCGAGATGGAGCGCGCGGCCATCGCCCGCGAGATCCATGACGATGTGGGCGGCTCGCTGACGGCCCTGAAGTTCGACCTGGCCTGGATCAATCGGCATTCCAAAGATGCGGCCGTGCTGCAGCGGGTGCAGTCGGCCCTGGAGACGGTGACCTCGGCCATCGAGGCCAGCCAACGCATCATGCACAACCTGCGCCCGGCCATTCTTGAGCAGGGCCTGGTGGCGGCGGTGCAGTGGATGGCGGCACGTTTTGAGCGCCGCACCGGCATCGTCACCACGGTGCGCACCAGCCATGAGCAGATGCAATTGCCGCCCGGTGTGCCTTTGGTGGCCTATCGCACGGCCCAGGAGGCGCTGACCAATGTCTCCAAACATGCGAATGCCAGCCGGGTCGATATTGAGTTGAGCGTGGACTCGGGGGTTTTGACCCTGGAGCTCAGTGACAATGGTCAAGGTATTGCGCCCGGTGCTCTGGCAAAGGCGCGCAGTTTTGGAATTCGCGGTCTGCACGAACGCGCGGCAACGGTAGGAGGTTGGGTGGACTTGAGCACGAACAACAAGGGCGTCAGCCTGATTCTTTCCGTCCCTCTTCAGGACCAAGGGCTGGACGCTAGCGGCCTGGACGATGGGGCCGAGGCCACCCATGATCCTTCCGCCTGGGGGCAACTATGATCAAGGTCATTCTGTGCGATGACCATGCTTTGATCCGGCGCGGCATCCGCGACACGCTCTCGGACGTGGCCGATATCGAGGTCATCGGCGAGGCCGGCGACTACGGCGAGTTGCGCAGCCTGCTGCGCGATCTCGGCCCCAATGCGGGCTGCGATGTGCTGGTGCTGGACATCAATATGCCGGGCCGCAGCGGTCTGGATGTCTTGCATGTGCTGAAGGACGAGGGCACGAGCATCCGCACCTTGATCGTCTCCATGTACCCCGAAGACCAGTACGCCATCCGCGCCCTGCGCGCCGGGGCCTACGGCTATGTCAACAAGGGTGGCGACCCGCAGGTGCTGGTGCAGGCCGTGCGCACCGTGGCCCAGGGCCGCAAATATGTGACGCCCGAGATCGCCCAGATGCTGGTGGAAAGCCTGACCGCCCCGGCGGCCGAGCAAGCGCATCAAAAGCTCTCCGACCGTGAGCTGCAAACCCTGGTGATGATCGCCTCGGGCAAGCGCTTGTCCGATATCGCGGAGGAGTTGATGCTCAGCCCCAAGACCGTCAGCGTCTACCGCGCCCGGGTGCTGGAAAAACTGGCCTTGGCCAACAACTCTGAATTGACGGTCTACGCCATCCGGAATGGCTTGGTCGCGAGCTGAAGCTGGCTACAGTGGGCTTGAGCGGAGCTCAGGTGGCCTCAGATCACTAGGCTCTGGGCCTGCGCAGCCTCCCAGCCCAGCACATCGCGCACAAAGGCCGTCAGCGCCGCGGCGCTCCCCGTGGTTTGCAGGGTGGGAGGCGGGGCGGTCTGGCTTGAATCCTGGCCCCCGAGTTCGAGGCGCTGCCACAACCTGGCCGCCTGCTGAGCCACGGCCGATTCGATATTGAGCAATTGCACCGACTCACCCAAGGCCTGCTGCAGCGGGCCCTGAATCAAGGGGTAATGGGTGCAGCCCATCAAGACGGTGTCGACCCCAGCGGCTTTCAGAGGGGCGCAGAGCTGGCCCAGCAATTGATGCAGGGCCGGTGTGTCCAACTCGCCGCGCTCGATCAGCTCCACCAAGCCGGGGCAGGCCTGGCTGAAGACCTGCACCTCGGGGGCATGCCGCTTGATCAGATCGGCAAAACGTGCGCTGGCGATCGTGGCCGGCGTGGCCATGACGCCGATGCGGCCGTTGCGTGTGCTGGCCACGGCCGGCTTGATGCCTGGCTCGGTGCCGACGATGGGGATGTCGGGCCAGCGCTGTCGCAAGGCTTCGATCGCGTGGGCGGTGGCTGTGTTGCAGGCCACCACCAACAAGCGGGCGCCACGTTCAATCAAATACTCGCTGACCGCCAGGCTGCGCTGGATCAGGGATTCTGGCGTGCGCAGGCCGTAGGGCGCGTAGCCCGCATCGGCGACGTAGTGCATGGGCACTTGCGGCAGTACCCGGCGCAACTCGCGCAAGACCGTCAGGCCGCCGACGCCGGAGTCGAAGACGCCAAGGCTGGCCGGCATGCCGTGAGGGGAGGGGAGCGTGGGGGCTGGGTGCGTATTCATTGAGTGCGGCAGTCTAACTATTGTCCGCACAAGCCTGCGCCGTGGCGGCGATTTCATGCCTAAAATAGAACGATCGTGCTATTTTTTCTGCACACAGCTCGCGGAATCGGCTGCGCCGCCCGTAGAATCTGATTAACGTTAACGTCAATTAGCCTTGGAGTACTTCGATGAAGGTTCTGGTTCCTGTCAAACGAGTGGTCGACTACAACGTCAAAGTGCGCGTCAAGAGCGACGGCACGGGCGTGGACATCGCCAATGTCAAGATGTCGATGAACCCCTTTGATGAGATCGCCATCGAAGAGGCGGTGCGCCTGAAAGAGAAGGGCGTTGCCACCGAGGTGATCGCCATTTCCTGCGGCGTCACCCAATGCCAGGAGACCCTGCGTACCGCCATGGCCATCGGTGCCGACCGCGCCATCCTGGTCGAGACCGATGCTGACTTGCAGCCCCTGGCCGTGGCCAAGCTGCTCAAGGCCCTGGTCGACAAGGAACAGCCCGGCCTGGTGATCCTGGGCAAGCAAGCCATCGACGACGATTGCAACCAGACCGGCCAGATGCTGGCTGCTCTGAGCGGCCTGCCCCAAGGCACTTTCGCCAGCAAGGTGGAAGTGACGGGCGAAGAAGTCGCCGTGACCCGTGAGGTCGACGGTGGCCTGGAAACCGTCAAGCTCAAGCTGCCCGCCGTGGTCACCACCGACCTGCGCCTGAATGAGCCGCGCTATGTGACGCTGCCCAACATCATGAAGGCCAAGAAGAAGCCGCTGGAAGTGATCAAGCCCGCCGATCTGGGCGTGGACGTGAGCCCCCGCATCAAGACCCTGAAGGTCGAAGAGCCGCCCAAGCGCAGCGCCGGCATCAAGGTGGCCGATGTGGCCGCCCTGGTCGACAAGCTGAAGAACGAAGCCAAAGTCATTGGCTGAGCCCCAATCAGAAGAAATCGGAGAAAACACAATGACTGCTCTCGTTATTGCCGAACACGACAACGCGTCCATCAAGGGCGCCACCCTCAATACCGTGACGGCCGCACTGGCCACCGGTGCTGATGTGCATGTGCTGGTGGCCGGCCACAACGCCGCCGCCGCCGCTGCCGCCGCCGCTCAGATCGCTGGCGTCACCAAGGTGCTGCATGCCGACGCCGCCCAGCTGGCCGATGGCCTGGCCGAAAACCTCGCCGCCCAAGTGCTGGCCGTGGCCTCGGGCTATAGCCACATCCTCTTTCCCGCCACCGCCTCGGGCAAGAACGTGGCGCCGCGCGTCGCCGCTTTGCTCGACGTGGCTCAGTTGAGCGATGTGACCAAGGTCATCAGCGCCGACACCTTTGAGCGCCCCATCTACGCCGGCAATGCCATCGCCACCGTGCAAAGCACCGACGCCACCAAGGTGCTGACCGTGCGTACCACCGGCTTTGACGCCGCCGCCGCCAGCGGTGGCAGCGCCGCCGTGGAAGCGCTTGCACCGGTAGCCGACAGTGGCAAGTCCACTTTTGGCAGCCGCGAAATCGCCAAGAACGACCGCCCCGAGCTGACCGCCGCCAAGATCATCGTCTCCGGTGGCCGCGCCCTGGGCTCGAACGACAAGTTCATGGAAGTGCTGACGCCCCTGGCCGACAAGCTGGGCGCCGCCCTGGGCGCCTCGCGCGCCGCCGTCGATGCGGGTTATGCCCCCAATGACTGGCAGGTGGGCCAGACCGGCAAGATCGTCGCCCCCCAGCTCTATATCGCCTGCGGCATCAGCGGCGCGATCCAGCATCTGGCCGGCATGAAGGACTCCAAGGTGATCGTCGCGATCAACAAGGATGCCGAAGCCCCCATCTTCAGCGTGGCCGACTACGGCCTGGAGGCCGATCTGTTCAACGCTGTTCCCGAACTGGTGAACGCGCTCTGATCGAGACTCGCAGCAACGCTTGATTTCAACAGGCGCCCGACTTCACGGTCGCGGCGCCTTTGTTTTGTCTGAATCAACAAACATACAGACCGGAGACCCTCATGCCTTACCGCGCCCCCGTCAAAGACATGCTCTTCAATATGCAGGAGCTGGCTGGCTTGCAAGCCCTCAACAAGATCCCTGAGTTTGCCGACTTCGACATCGACACCGCCCAGGCCGTGTTGGAAGAGTGCGCCAAGCTCAATGAAGACATCATCGCCCCCTTGAATTTCGAGAGCGACAAGAACCCTTCCTATTTGAAGGACGGCCAGGTCTACACCACACCCGGCTTCAAGGAAGCTTTCCGCCAGTTCGCCGAAGGCGGCTGGCAAGGCCTGCAGCATCCCACGGCCTTTGGCGGCCAGGGCATGCCCAAGACCATTGGTGCGGCCTGCGGCGAGATGATGAACAGTGCCAGCATCAGCTTCGCCCTGTGCCCCTTGCTGACCGACGGTGCTATCGAGGCCTTGCTGACGGCCGGCAGCGAGGAGCAGCGCAACACCTTCATCCCCAAGCTGATCGACGGCAGCTGGACCGGCACCATGAATCTGACCGAGCCCCAGGCCGGCTCCGATCTGGCCCTGGTGCGCACCCGCGCCGAGCCCCAGCCCGACGGCACTTACAAGATTTTCGGCACCAAGATCTTCATCACCTACGGTGATCACGATATGGCCGAGAACATCGTCCATCTGGTGCTGGCCCGCGTGGCCGGTGCGCCGGAAGGCGTCAAGGGCATCAGCCTTTTCATCGTGCCCAAGTTCTTGGTCAATGCAGATGGCTCATTAGGTGCCCGCAATGACGCGCACTGCGTCTCCATCGAGCACAAGATGGGCATCAAGGCCAGCCCCACGGCCGTGCTGCAGTTCGGTGACCACGGCGGTGCCATCGGCACCCTGGTGGGTCAGGAGAACCGCGGCCTGGAATACATGTTCATCATGATGAACGCCGCCCGCTTCGGCGTGGGCGTGCAAGGCATTGCGATCGCCGAGCGGGCCTACCAAAAAGCCGTGTCCTACGCCCGCGATCGGGTGCAGAGTCGGCCGGTCGATGGCTCGGTGGCCGGCAGCGCCGCCATCATTCATCACCCCGATGTGCGTCGCATGCTGATGACCATGCGCGCCCTGACCGAAGGTTGCCGCGCCATGGCCAGCGTGGCCGCTTCGGCCTACGACGCCGCCCACTACCATCCGGACGCCGACACCCGTAAGCAAAACCAGGCCTTCTACGAATTCATGGTGCCCCTGGTCAAGGGCTATAGCACCGAGATGAGCCTGGAGGTCACTGACCTGGGCGTGCAAGTGCATGGCGGCATGGGCTTTATCGAGGAAACCGGTGCGGCCCAGCATTACCGCGATGCCAAGATCCTGACCATTTACGAGGGCACGACCGCCATCCAGGCCAATGACCTGGTGGGTCGCAAGACCAGCCGCGACGGCGGCCAGATGGCCCGTGCCTTCGCCGCCAATATCGAGGCAACCGAAGGCCTGCTGGCCCAGCGCGACAGCGCGGCCGCCAAGTCCATGCTCAAGCGCCTGAGCGCTGCCCGCCAGGCCTATCTGGACTCAGTGGACTTCATCGCCGCCCAAGGCAAGAGCAACCCCAATGCGGCCTATGCCGGCTCGGTGCCTTATCTGATGTTGGCCGGCAATCTGGTGGCCGGTTGGCAGCTGGCGCGGGCCCTGCTGGTGGCCGAAGACAAGCTGGCCGCGGGCGAAGACCTGGCCTTTATGAGCGCCAAGATCGCGACGGCCCGCTTCTACGCCGAGCACATCCTGGCCCGCGCGGGTGGTCTGCGCGACGCCATCGTCGAAGGTGCCGACAGCGTTACGGCCCTGCCGCTGGACGCCTTCTGAGTTGCTGGACCAAGAACGGAGATTTTTGTGACCCTGCCCCCTATCCTGAAAAACGCGCCCCTGCCCATCATCGGCTCGCCGCTCTTCATCATCAGCAATCCCAAGCTGGTGATCGCCCAGTGCAAGGCCGGTGTGATCGGCTCCATGCCCGCGCTCAACGCCCGCCCGGCCGAGCTGCTGGACGAGTGGCTGAACGAGATCACCACCGAGCTGGCCGCTTACAACAAGGCCAACCCCGACAAGCCGGCCGCGCCTTTTGCGATCAACCAGATCGTGCACAAAAGCAATGACCGCCTGGAGCATGACCTGGCCGTGTGCGCCAAGTACAAGGTGCCCATCATCATCACCTCGCTGGGCGCGCGTGAAGACGTCAACCAGGCCGTGCATGCCTGGGGTGGCATCGTGCTGCACGACATCATCAATAACAAATTCGCCAAGAAGGCGATCGAGAAGGGTGCCGACGGCCTGATCGCCGTGGCGGCCGGTGCCGGTGGCCATGCTGGGGTGAAGAGCCCGTTTGCGCTGATCCAGGAGATCCGTCAGTGGTTCGACGGCCCCTTGGCCTTGTCGGGCTCCATCGCCTCGGGCGATGCCGTGCTGGCGGCCCAGGCCATGGGCGCGGACTTCGCCTATATCGGCTCGGCCTTTATCGCGACCGATGAAGCGCGCGCGGCCGAGGGCTATAAGCAGATGATTGTCGAGAGCAATAGCGATGACATCGTCTACAGCAATCTCTTCACTGGCGTGCACGGCAACTATCTGCGTGGCTCCATCGTCAACGCCGGCATGGACCCCGACAACTTGCCCGAGAGCGACCCCAGCGCGATGAACTTCGGCGGCGACTCCAAAAAGGCCTGGAAGGACATCTGGGGCTGCGGCCAGGGCATTGGCAACGTCAAGGCCGTGGTGCCTGCCGCCGAGTTGGTGGCCCGCCTGGTGCGTGAGTACCAAGCTGCACGTCTACGCCTCAGCCTGGCCTGAGACCCGCGTCAACTGGCAGATGAAAGGCCGCTCTTGGAGCGGCCTTTTTGCTTTGTTCCTCTGTTTTCTTTGGCACTAGCAAGACCTGACCCCGCCCTTTTTGAAGCGTGCCACTTCGGTGCATTCAGCGTCACTCAAGCGCACTGGCTTGGCGCATCGCTGGCACTTTTCCACGCCGCTGCCAGGCACTCGTGTTTCTTCTGGTGCATGGCCTCAGCTCGCTGGTCTTGCGTCCGACAAGGCCAGGACAGGCGAGGCAAGAAGGGCGCGCGAGTCGCCCCATTTGTTCGAGTGGAGTGCCGAAGAATGAAGTCATTGAGGGGTATTTTGTGGGTCCTGGTGCTGGCGGGCTTGGGCATGTCCGGCATCCTCACCTTGAGCGCGGTGCTGGGAGGGCAGCGCGCGGAACTGGCGGTGCAGAAAAGCTTTGACGCCAAGGATTTGACGGCCGACATCCTGCCGCCGCCGCTTTATCTGATCGAGCTGCGCTTGCTGCTTTCGCAAGCGTTGGACGGCACGGTGGCGCTGGACAAGGCGCGGTCGGAGTTCCAGCGTCTGGACAAGGAATACAAAGAACGCGTGGCCTACTGGCAAGCACACCCGCCCTACGGTCTGGAGCAGCAGTTGCTGGGAGCGCAGCACAAGGCCGGGCAGCAGTTTTTGCAGGTGGCGGGGCAAATGCTGGATGAGCTTGCCGCAGGCCATGCCGAGCAAGCGCGGCAGCAACTGCCCCAGGCTCAGACCTTGTATGTGGAGCACCGGCGAGGGGTGGATGCCACCGTCAGCGCAGCCACGGCCTTGGCCGAACACAGCATTGCCGATTACGAGCAGACCTTGGCTTGGGTGAGCCGCCTGCGCTGGGCGGTGATGTTGGCAGCGGCCTTGCTGCTGGTGCTGCTAGGCGCCTGGGCCAAGCGCACGGTTTGGGCCGCCACCGGCGGCGAGCCGCGCGCGGCGGCCGCCATCGCGCAGGCGGTGGCCCGGGGTGATCTGTCGCGCCCGGTGCGGGTGCGGGCGGGCGATCAGTCTAGCGTGCTCTCGGCGATGGCACAGATGTGCGCCGGCCTGTCGGCCCTGGTCAGCAGCGTGCGAGCCAGCAGCGACAGCATCGCCACCGGCTCCAGCCAGATCGCCGTGGGCAATGCCGATCTCAGCCAGCGCACCGAGCTGCAAGCCGGCCATCTTCAGCAAACCAGCGCGGCCGTGCTGAGCCTGGCCGAGGCGGTACAGCAAAACGCGCAGTCGGCCGCCCAGGCGACGGCGCGCGCCCAGGCCGCCACCGAGGTGGCCGGGCGCGGCGCGGCCTTGGTCGGCGAGGTGATCCTCACCATGAATGCGATGGCACGCGGCGCCAAGCAGGTGAGCGAGCTGACTTCGCTGATCGACGGCATTGCCTTCCAGACCAATATCCTGGCCTTGAATGCGGCGGTGGAAGCGGCGCGAGCAGGCGAGCGCGGGCGGGGCTTCGCCGTGGTGGCCGACGAGGTCAGGCAGCTGGCGCAGCGCGCGGCCGCGGCCTCCAAGGACATCGGCGCGGTGATCAGGGCCAGCAACAGCCAGATCGAGCAGGGCGCAGGCCTGGCCCAGGCCACCGGCAGCACCATGGACGAGATCGTGGCCGAGGTGCGCCAGGTGGCGGGCTTGATCGGCGAGATCACCTCGGCCAGCCAAGCCCAGGAGCAAGACATCGCCCGAGTCAGCCAGGCCATTCACCATATCGACGCCTCCACCCAGCAGAATGCCGCCTTGGTGGAGGAGTCGGCGGCCGCGGCGCAAAGCCTCAGCCAGCAGGCTCAGCAACTGGTCAGCACCGTCAGCGTGTTCGCCTTGGCGCGGGTTTGACGGTGGCGACCACTCCCGGGCTTAGCGCAAGGTCGTCAGGCGCGGCTCGGGTTTGTCGTCCGCGCGGTGCAAGGTCTCCACATTGCTGCGCATGGCCCAGGGGCGTACCTGGTGGTGCACCGGGATGAAGAGGAACTCATCCCGCACCCGCTGCAAGGCCTCGCGCACCTGGGCGCGGCGTTTGACCGGATCGGTTTCCACCTTCATGGCCTGCACCAGTTCGTCCACGCGGGCATCGCTGATGCGCGAGTAGTTGCCCTTGCCGTCCACGCCCTTGGTGCGGGAGTGGACGATGTCTTGCAAGGTGTACTGGGCATCAAAAGTCGTCACGCCCCAGCCGTAAAGGTAAAGCGGCGACTCCAGGCGCTGCAGCAACTGGGAGTGTTGGGACATGGGGCTGGTGCTGAGCTTGGCCTTGATGCCGATCTTGGTCCACATGGCCACCACCGCCTGGCAGATTTCTTCGTCGTTGACGTAGCGGTCATTGGGGCAGTTCAGCGGTACCTCGAAGCCTTCCGGGTAGCCCGCCTCGGCCAGCAGCTTCTTGGCCTTCTCGTAGTCGGCCTTCAGCGGCACGTCGAGGTCGGGCGCATGGCCGTCCACGCCCGGCGCCACCATGATGCCGGCCGGCACCGAGAAGCCGCGCATCAGGCTGCGCTTGATGGCTTCGCGGTCCAGGCCCAGATTCATGGCCTCGCGCACGCGCTTGTCCTTGAAGGGGTTCTTGCCCTTGATATTGGAGCCGCGCAACTCATCGCTGCCCAGGTCCATGGCGAAGAAGATGGTGCGGTTCTCGTTGCCGTCCATCACCTTGAGTTTGGGGTCGGCGCGCAGCTTGGCCACGTCTTGAGTGGGCAGGTCGGTAAGCAGGTCCAGATCGCCCGAGAGCAGGGCCGCCACCCGGGTGGCGTCGCTCTTGATGGGCAGATAGGTCAGCTCGGTGATATTGCCCTTGTTCGTGTCCCACCAGTCCTTATTGGCCACCATGCTGATTTTCTGGTCGGGCTGCCAGGCGGTGATCTTGTATGGGCCGGTGCCCATGGCATTGCGGGAGGCGTAAGTGTCTTCCTTGGCCTTGTAGTCCTGGGTGTTGAGCGATTTGTTCTTCTCCGCCCAGGCCTTGCTCATGATGCGAAAGCCGGTCAGATTGCGCAGCAAGACGGGGTTAGGGCCTTCCAGCAGCAGATCGATGGTGTGGGCATCGATCTTCTTGATCTCCTTGATGCCGGTGACATAAATCTGCATATTCGCCTGCGGCTGGCGCACGCGATTGAAGGAGAAGATCACGTCATCGGCCGTGAAGGGCGTGCCGTCCTGAAACTTGACGCCGCGCCGCAAGTCGAAGCGGATCTGCGTGGGGCTGATCTGGGTCCATTTGCTGGCCAAGGCCGGCTCGGGCTGGAACTTCTCGTTGTAGCGCGTCAGTCCCTCGTAGACATAGCTGGAGATGGCGCTGGTGGCCGCATGATTCTGCGAATGCGGGTCCAGGGTCTGGATATCGTTCTGCGCGGCCCAGCGCATGCTGGCCGCCTGCGCGGAGTCGCCCAGCCCCAGCTGCAGGCCCAGGCCCAGCAGGCCGGCGCACAGGGCGTGATTGAGTTTTTTGAAGCGGAATTCCTTGGCTTTCATCTGTCCTCCCAAATGTTTTATTGAATCAATCGACGGCTTACTTCAATGTCGTGAAGCGGGCCTCCGGCCGGTCGTTGGAGCGATAAGAGGTCTCGACATTGCTCTTCATGGCCCAGGGGCGCACCTGGTGGTGCAGGGGGATGAAGAGGTGCTCATCGCGCACCCGCAGCAAGGCCTCGCGGATCAGGTTGTTGCGCTTGGCCACATCGGTCTCGAACTTCATCGCGTCGATCAGCTGATCCAGCTTGGCGTCGCTGACATGCGAGAAATTGAAGCTGCCGTCTGCCCCCGTGCTCTTGGTATGGGCCAGGGCTTGCAAGGCGTATTGCGCATCGAAGGTGGCCACCCCCCAGCCCAGCATATAAAGCGCCGCCTCGCCCTTTTGGAAGGCCTGGCTGTGCTGGGACATGTTTTGCGCGATCAGCCGAGTCTTCAGGCCGATGCGGGCCCACATGGCCACCACCGCCTGGCAGATTTCCTCGTCATTGATGTAGCGGTTATTGGGGCAGTGCAGGGGCACCTCAAAGCCTTGCGGGTAGCCGGCCTCGGCCAGCAGCTTCTTGGCCTTCTCCACATCGGGTTTGAGAGGGCGATCCAGCTCCGGTGTGTTGCCGTTGACGCCGGGCGCCACCATCAGGCCGGCCGGCACCGACATGCCGCGCATGATGCTGCGCTTGATCGCTTCGCGGTCAATGGCGATGCTCATGGCCTCGCGCACCCGCACATCCAGGAAGGGGTTCTTGCCCTTGATATTGCTGCCCAACAATTCCTTGCTGCCCAGATCCAGGGCAAAGAAGATGGTGCGGGTCTCATTGCCGTCCATCACCTTGAGCTTGGGATCGCTGCGCAGCTTGGCCACATCCTGGGTGGGCAGATCGGTCAGCAGATCCACATCGCCCGAGAGCAGCGCCGCCACCCGGGTGGGTTCGGACTTGATGGGCAGATAGACCAGATCGCTGATATTGCCTTTGTTGCTGTCCCACCAGTCCTTGTTGGCGACCATGGTGATCTTCTGATCAGGCACCCAGGCGGTGATTTTGTAGGGGCCGGTGCCCATCACATTGCGGGCTGCGTAATGGTCTTCCTTGGCCTTGTAGTCCTGCACCTGGGTGGCCTTGTTCTTATCCGCCCAGCTCTTGCTCATGATGCGGAAGTCCACCAGATTGCGCAGCAAGATGGGGCTGGGGGCGTCCAGCAAGAGGTCGACGGTGTGCTCGTCGATTTTCTTGATCTCCTTGATGCCGGTCACATAAATCTGCATCGTGCCCTGGGGCTGGCGTACCCGGCCGAAGGAGAAGATCACATCGTCGGCCGTGAAGGCGCCGCCGTCATGGAACTTCACGCCGCGGCGCAGCTCGAAGCGCACCTGGGTGGGGCTGATGTAGGTCCATTTGCTCGCCAGTGCCGGCTCGACCTGGAACTTTTCGTTATAGCGAGTCAGGCCCTCATAGGCATGCTGCAAGATGCTGCTGGTGGTGGTGTGGTCTTGTGAGTGCGGGTCCAGCGTTAGCACATCGTTCTGTGCTGCCCAGCGCAGGCTGGCCGCGTGACCGGAGCCACCAGCGGCCAAGAGCGTCAGGCCTAAGGCTAGACCGGCCACCAGCTTCGTGTAGCTCAGCTTTGTCGTGCGCATCATCATCGGTCCCCTTGCGTGTGAACAATGTGGGGCGATGCTAGCCCGGGCCTTGCGCCTCCCGGCTAGTGGCTTGCCCGGAGCTGGGCGATTGGGGGAGCAGCTCGCAGTCGCAACCTTGGCCTGCGGCAATCCAGCGGCGCAGCAGCGGGCGCAGCCAGGCTTGCAGGCTGCGACGCCAGCTCGCTGCAGACTCGGGCTCGGCAAGCAGGCCGCAGACATAGCGGCCAGACGCATCGGACCAGCGCAAGGCCTGACATTGGCCCTGGCGCTTGCGACTGATCAGCATGCCGATGGGGCAGGGCTCGCTCAGGCAGCAGATGCCGCAGCCATTGCAGATCGCCCCCACGGCTGGCTTGGCCGGCGCCCTGGGGTGGATGTGAATGATTTGCTGTGAGTCGCTGGGTCTCACAAGCAAGGGTCAGGTCTTGACGCCCAACTCGCGCAGGCGCTCTTGCAGATAGCTGTGGGCCGTGTGGCGGTCCGACAGCACCACCTCGTTGCGTGGGTGCAGGAACAGCGGCAGCGAGACGCGGCTGCGGGTGGCACCTTGGCCCGTGGGATTGACCACCCGGTGTTGGGTGCTGGGGTAATAGCCCTGCGAGGCTTCTTCCAGCATGTCGCCGATATTGATGATGAGCATGCCGAAGTCGCAAGGCACATCAAACCAGGCGCCGTCCATGCCTTGGACCTGCAGGCCGGGTTCGTTAGCGGCTGGCAGGATGGTCAGCAGATTGATGTCGCCGTGGGCGGCGGCACGCAGGGCGCCGGCGGGCTCATTGCCGGTCAACGGGGGGTAACGCAAGACCCGCAACAGGGTCTGTTGGCTGTCCTTAATCATTTTTGACAGAGGCTCGCGATAGTGCTGTGCGATCTCCGGCGGTGTGAATTGCTCCACCCAACCCAGTAATTCGGAGGCCAAGGCATTGGCCTGTGCGTAGTAAAGATCGGCGTCGGCTTTGAGCGCCGCAGGCACCCGGCCCCAGGGGTAGATGTGGTAGTACTCCTTGATGTCTTTTTGGCTGCTGCCCTTGGCCGTCTCGGAGATTTCGGTGGAGAAATAGCCGTCCTGCTTTTCCTTGGAGAAGGGGAATTGATGCTTCTCCTCGGTATTGAAGAAGGCCAGCCAGTCGGCGTAAATCTTCTCCACCAGGCCTTGCTGGATGGGGTGATTGACCAGCACGCCAAAGCCGGTGTCGTGCAGGGACTGGGTGAAAAGGCGGGCGGCGTCAGGGGCGCGGTAGTCGACGACTTGGACTTGCATCTTGTTTCCTGGACTTTTTTGCTTGCAGGCTGTCAGTTTAGGCCAAGCAGGGGCGCTTACCCTGCGCGCGCAGAGTGCTTCAATTTGGCTGCAGAATCAGCTGTCGCAAATGCAGCACTTCGCCCATACTGGTGCTTGTTGTATCGGTTTGGGGCAGGGCGAGCACCTGTTTGGGGCTTTGAGAATTTTGAAATTGGCGGCTCCGTCCGCCTCAAAGTCGCTTCAGAAATGCCTTGTAGTTCCGATACTGCGACAGTCCGCCCGGTCCCCGCGGGTGGCCTATTAAGACAAAAGTGCTACAGTGCCCCCTGTTTTTTTTAGACTTAGGTCCTTCCCGTCCCCTTTTCTGGCAACAGCGAAGGCGGGTCGCAATCCGCCAACCGGTCGAGCCGTGTCGCGGAAGGTTTATCAACCAGCCAATGCCCTGGAAGCCGGGGTTAGAGGTGAGCGAAGATGATGCAGCAATACAGGTCCAACTCCTACCTGTTCGGGGGCAATGCCCCTTATGTCGAAGAGATGTACGAGGCCTACCTCGACAACCCGGGCTCCGTGCCCGACAACTGGCGTGCGTATTTCGACGCCTTGCAGCATGTGCCTGCCACCGACGGCAGCGATGCCCGCGATGTGGCCCACCTGCCGGTGATCGAATCCTTCGCCCAGCGCGCCAAGGCCAATGCCTTTGCCACCAAGGCTTCCAGCGCCGATCTGGCCGTGGCCCACAAGCAGGTGCATGTGCAAAGCCTGATTGCGGCCTACCGCTTCCTGGGTAATCGCTGGGCCGAGCTGGACCCGCTCAAGCGCGCGGAGCGCCCCAAGATCCCTGAACTCGATCCGGCCTTTTATGACCTGAGCGAGTCCGATATGGACATCAATTTCTCGGCCGCCAATACCTATTTTGGTGGCGAGACCATGAGCTTGCGCCAAATCGTGCAAGCCTTGCGCGAGACCTATTGCAGCTCGGTCGGCTCCGAGTTCATGCACTGCACCGACCCCGGCGAAAAGCGCTGGTGGCAGGAGCGGCTGGAAAAGGCGCGCGGCAAGCCCACCTTCACGGCCGAAGAAAAGCGCCACATCCTGGACCGCCTGACCGCTGCCGAAGGCCTGGAGCGTTATCTGCACACCAAGTATGTGGGCCAGAAGCGCTTCTCGCTGGAAGGTGGTGAGAGCTTTATCGCTGCCATGGACGAGCTGATCCAGCGCGCCGGCCAGCGTGGCGTGCAAGAAATCGTCATCGGCATGGCCCACCGTGGCCGCCTGAACGTGCTGGTCAACACCCTGGGCAAGATGCCAGCCGACCTGTTCGCCGAATTCGAGCACAAGGCCGCCGAAGACCTGCCCGCTGGCGACGTGAAGTACCACCAAGGCTTCAGCTCGGACGTGAGCACCAAGGGTGGCCCGGTGCACCTGTCGTTGTCCTTCAACCCCTCGCACCTGGAAATCGTCAACCCGGTGGTGGAGGGCAGCGTGCGCGCCCGCCAAGAGCGCCGTGGTGACAAGGACGGCAGCCAGGTGCTGCCCGTGCTGGTGCACGGCGACGCCGCCTTCGGTGGCCAGGGCGTGGTGCAGGAAACCCTGTGCATGGCCCAGACCCGTGGCTACGGCACCGGCGGCACGGTGCACATCGTCATCAACAACCAGATCGGTTTCACCACCAGCGACCCGCGCGATCTGCGCTCCACCACCTATTGCTCCGACGTCGTCAAGATGATCGAAGCCCCGGTGCTGCACGTCAACGGCGACGATCCGGAAGCGGTGGTGTGGGCCATGCAACTGGCCATGGACTACCGCGCCGAGTTCCGCAAGGACGTGGTGCTGGACATCGTCTGCTTCCGCAAGCTGGGCCACAACGAGCAGGACACCCCCTCGCTGACCCAGCCGCTGATGTACAAAAAGATTGCGCAGCACCCCGGCACCCGCAAGGTCTACGCCGACAAGCTGGCCGCGCAAAAGGTGGTGGATGCCGCCGGTGCGGACGAAATGGTCAAGGCCTACCGCGCCGCCATGGACGAAGGCCGCCACACGGTGGACCCGGTGCTGACCAACTTCAAGAGCAAGTACGCCACCGACTGGTCGCCCTTCCTCGGCAAGAAGTGGACCGACAGCTGCGACACCGCGCTGCCGGTCTCGGAGTGGAAGCGACTGTCTGAGAAGCTGACCACCTTGCCCAAGGATCTGGTCGCGCACAACCTGGTGCAAAAGCTGTATGCCGACCGCGCCGCCATGGGCCGGGGCGAGATCAATGTGGACTGGGGCATGGGCGAGGCCATGGCCTTCGCCTCCCTGGTGGCCAGCGGCTACCCGATCCGCCTGTCGGGCGAGGACGCAGGCCGTGGCACCTTC
The DNA here is from genome assembly GCF_003852425.1 of Paucibacter sp. KBW04. Taxonomy (GTDB): domain Bacteria; phylum Pseudomonadota; class Gammaproteobacteria; order Burkholderiales; family Burkholderiaceae_C; genus Paucibacter_A. The sequence goes on from NZ_QAJN01000001.1 coordinate 217,589, forward strand.
ACCCACCGCCACGCCGTCATTCACGACCAGAACCGCACCAACTGGGACGAAGGCGCCTACATCCCGCTGCAAAACGTGGCCGACGGGCAGGCTCCGTTCGTGGTCATCGACTCCATCCTCAGCGAAGAGGCGGTGCTGGGTTTTGAGTACGGCTATGCCGCCGCCGAGCCCAATACGCTGACGATCTGGGAAGCGCAGTTCGGCGACTTCGTCAACGGCGCCCAGGTGGTGATCGACCAGTTCATCGCCTCCGGCGAGGTCAAGTGGGGCCGTGCCAACGGCCTGGTGATGATGTTGCCGCATGGCTATGAAGGTCAGGGCCCCGAGCACAGCTCGGCCCGCCTGGAGCGCTTCATGCAGCTGGCTGCCGACAACAATATGCAGATCGTCCAGCCGACCACGGCTTCGCAGATCTTCCACGTGCTGCGTCGCCAAATGCTGCGCATGTTCCGCAAGCCCTTGGTCATCATGACCCCCAAGAGCCTGCTGCGCGCCAAGGATGCGACCTCGGCCCTGGCCGAGTTCACCAAGGGCGAGTTCCGCACCGTGATCGGTGAGCAGGACGCCGCCATTGCTGCCGACAAGGTCAAGCGCGTGATCGTCTGCTCGGGCAAGGTCTACTACGACCTGGTGCGCAAGCGCGAGGAAAAGAAGTCCACCGACGTGGCCCTGATCCGCGTGGAGCAGCTGTACCCCTTCCCGCACAAGGCCTTTGCGGCCGAACTCAAGAAGTACCCGAACGCCACCGAAATCGTGTGGTGCCAGGACGAGCCGCAAAACCAAGGCGCCTGGTTCTTCGTGCAGCACTATGTGCACGAGAACATGCTGGACGGGCAAAAGCTCGGCTATGCCGGCCGCCCGGCCTCGGCCTCGCCGGCTTGCGGCTACGCCCATCTGCACCAGGATCAGCAAAAGTCCTTGTTGGAGCAGGCCTTCGCCAAGCTCAAGGGTTTCATCCTCACCAAATAAGGTTATTGCGGACGCCGTTGGCGCCGCAGTAACTCGGCTCGTTCGAGCGGCCAGAGCCGCTCAACTCACCGGCTCGTAGAAAGAACACATCATGGCAATCATCGAAGTCAAAGTCCCCCAGCTGTCTGAATCCGTCGCCGAAGGCACCTTGCTGGTCTGGAAAAAGAAGCCCGGCCAGGCCGTGGCGATTGACGAAATCTTGGTCGAAATCGAGACCGACAAGGTCGTGCTGGAAGTGCCCGCGCCCAGCGCCGGCGTGATGGCGCAAATCGTCAAGAACGACGGCGAGAGCGTGGTCAGCGAAGAAGTCATCGCCCGCATCGACACCGACGCCAGCGCCCAAGTCAGCCCGCTGGAAGTCAAGGCTGTAGTCGCCGCTCCGGCAGCAGCTGCTGCTGCAGCTCCCGCCGCCACCGGTGGCAGCAAGGGCGATGTGGCCATGCCGGCCGCCGCCAAGATCCTTGCCGAGAAGGGCCTGGCCGCCAGCGATGTGGCCGGCTCCGGCAAGGACGGCCGCGTGACCAAGGGCGACGCCCTGGCCGCGTCTGCCAAGCCCGCCGTGGCTGCGGCCATCGCCGTGCCCGCCGCGCCCGCCGTGGCCAAGCCCCTGCCCGCCGTGGCTGCCCCGCTGCAGAATCTGGGCGACCGCCCCGAGCAGCGCGTGCCCATGACCCGTCTGCGCGCTCGCGTGGCCGAGCGTCTGCTGCAATCGCAGTCCACCAACGCCATCCTGACCACCTTCAACGAGGTGAATATGGCGCCGGTGATGGAGATGCGCAAAAAGTTCCAGGAAAAGTTCGAGAAGGAACACGGCGTCAAGCTGGGCTTCATGAGCTTCTTCGTCAAGGCTGCCGTGGCAGCCCTGAAGAAGTTCCCGGTGCTGAACGCCTCGGTGGACGGCAATGACATCGTCTACCACGGCTATTTCGACATCGGTATCGCCGTCGGCTCGCCGCGCGGCCTGGTGGTGCCCATCATCCGCAATGCCGACCAGCTGAGCTTTGCCGATATCGAGAAGAAGATCGCCGAGTTCGGCCAAAAGGCCAAGGAAGGCAAGATCTCGCTGGACGATCTGACCGGCGGCACCTTCTCCATCTCCAACGGTGGCACCTTCGGCTCCATGCTGTCGACCCCCATCATCAACCCGCCCCAGTCGGCCATCCTGGGCGTGCACGCCACCAAGGATCGCGCCGTGGTCGAGAACGGCCAAGTGGTGGTGCGCCCGATCAACTATCTGGCCATGTCTTATGACCACCGCATCATCGACGGCCGCGAAGCCGTGCTGGGTCTGGTGACCATGAAGGAAGCGCTGGAAGATCCGGCTCGCCTGCTGTTCGACATCTAAATCCGTTTTCGGCGCAATGACTCAAACCACGGCCTGGATTTACCTGCTGCTGGCAGGTGTCTGTGAGATCGGCTGGCCCCTGGGCTTCAAGCTCTCGCAGCAGGCCGAGTACCGTGTTACCGGCATCGTCGGTGCCATCGTGTCCATGGGTTTGAGTGGTTGGCTGTTGTGGATGGCGCAGCGCGAAATCCCGATCGGCACGGCTTACGCCGTCTGGACGGGCATAGGCGGCGCCGGCACTTTTTTGATCGGGGTGATGTTCTTTGGCGATGCCGCCACGCTGTGGAGATTCCTGGGCGTGGCCATGATCGTCGGCGGAGTCGTCACCCTTAAGCTCGCCCACTAAGAGCGTGGGCGCTGGAGCATTTGATGAGCACAAAACAATTTGACGTCGTCGTGATCGGTGGCGGCCCTGGCGGCTATATCGCCGCTATCCGCGCAGCCCAGCTGGGTTTTAACGCGGCCTGTATCGACGAGTGGAAGAACGAGAAGGGCGGCCCCGCACCTGGCGGCACCTGCACCAATGTGGGTTGCATCCCGTCCAAGGCCCTGCTGCAATCGTCGGAGCATTTCGAGCACGCCAAGCTGCACTTTGCCGACCACGGCATCACGGCCGACAACGTCGCCATCGACGTGGCCAAGATGATTGGCCGCAAGAACACCGTCGTGAAGCAAAACAACGATGGCATCTTGTACCTGTTCAAGAAGAACAAGGTCTCGTTCTTCCATGGCCGCGGCTCCTTTGTCGCAGCCAAGGACGGCCTGTATGAGATCAAGGCCGGCGAGGAAGTCATCCTGGCCAAGCACGTGATCCTGGCCACCGGCTCCAATGCCCGCCAGCTGCCCGGTGCGCCCTTTGACGAAGTCAATATCCTGTCCAACGACGGCGCGCTGAACATCGCCGATGTGCCGAAGAAGCTGGGCGTTATTGGCTCCGGCGTGATCGGCCTGGAAATGGGCTCGGTCTGGCGCCGCCTGGGCGCGGAAGTCACCGTGCTGGAAGGTCTGCCGACCTTCCTCGGCGCTGTGGACGAGTCCGTCGCCAAGGAAGCCGCCAAGCTGTTCAAGAAGCAAGGTCTGAAGATCGAGCTGGGCGTCAAGATTGGCGAAGTGAAGTCGGCCAAGGACGGCGTCACCGTCGCCTACACCGATGCCAAGGGCGCAGCCCAGACCCTGGCCGTGGACAAGCTCATCATCTCCATCGGCCGCGTGCCCAACACCATCGGTCTGAACCCCGAGGCTGTGGGCCTGAAGCTGGACGAGCGCGGTGCCATCGAGGTGGACGGCGACTGCAAGACCAACTTGCCCAATGTCTGGGCGGTGGGCGATGTGGTGCGCGGCCCCATGCTGGCGCACAAGGCGGAGGAAGAAGGCGTGGCCGTGGCCGAGCGCATTGCCGGCCAGCATGGTCATGTCAACTTCAACACCATCCCCTGGGTTATCTACACCAGCCCCGAAATCGCTTGGGTCGGCCGCACCGAGCAGCAGCTCAAGGCGGACGGCGTCGAGTACAAGGCCGGCCAGTTCCCCTTCCTGGCCAATGGCCGCGCGCGTGCCCTGGGTGACACCAATGGCTTCGTCAAGTTCCTGGCCGATGCCAAGACCGACGAGATCCTGGGCGTGCACATCATCGGCCCCATGGCCTCGGAGTTGATCTCCGAAGCCGTGGTCGCGATGGAGTTCAAGGCCTCGGCCGAGGACATCGCTCGCATCTGCCACGCTCACCCGAGCTTGAGCGAAGCCACCAAGGAAGCGGCCCTGGCCGTGGACAAGCGGACCTTGAATTTCTGATTCGCCGCGATAAGTGTTGAGTGAAGGGGCGGCCAAGGTCGCCCCTTTTACTTTGGAATCCGTGCATGACAAGCCCTATTCAGGTTACTGAGCTCTACCGTCAAACCCTGCAAGAACGCGGCTACACGGCCGACCCGGCCCAGCTGCGTGCCGTGGCCGCCCTGCAGCGCTGCCAGGATGAATGGGCGGACTACAAGGCGCGGCGCAGCAATGCCGTCACCAAACTCCTGCGTCGGCCCGAGCTGCCGCGCGGTGTGTATATGTTTGGCGGGGTGGGGCGGGGCAAGAGCTTTTTGATGGACTGCTTCTTCCAGGCGGTGCCGCTAACGCGCAAAACCCGCCTGCACTTTCACGAGTTCATGCGCGAGGTGCACCGCGAGCTGCAGGAACTCAAAGGCATGGCCGACCCGCTGGATGAGTTGGGTCGCCGCATCGCCAAGCGCTTTCGGCTGATCTGCTTCGACGAGTTCCATGTGGCCGACGTCACCGACGCGATGATTCTGCATCGCTTGCTGGATGCGCTGTTCCGCAACCGCGTCTCCATCGTCACCACCTCCAACTTTCACCCGGACGGGCTGTATCCCAATGGCCTGCACCGCGACCGCATCCTGCCCGCGATTGAGCTGCTCAAGCAAAAGCTGGAGGTCATCAATGTGGACAACGGCTTTGACTACCGCCGCCGCACCCTGGACCATGTGGAGCTCTACCACATGCCCCTGGGCGATGCGGCCGAGCAGGCCTTGACGGCGGCCTTCGAGTCCCTGGCCGAGGCGCGCGAGGAAAGCCCGGTGCTGCACATTGAGCACCGCGAGATCCGCGCCCGGCGGCGGGCCGGTGGCGTGGTCTGGTTTGACTTCAACGCCTTGTGCGGCGGCCCGCGCTCGCAGAACGATTACCTGGAACTGGCCAGCCAGTTCCACACCTTGATTCTGTCCAATGTGCCGGAAATGCCGCCTCGTTTGTCCAGCGAAGCGCGCCGTTTCACCTGGCTGGTGGACGTGCTCTACGATAGACGGGTCAAACTGATTATGTCGGCGGCCGTGGCGGCCGAGAGTTTGTACACGGAAGGGCCGCTGGCGCATGAGTTCCCGCGCACGGTGTCCCGTTTGCAGGAAATGCAGTCTTCGGAGTATCTGGCGCTGGATCGCCGCGATGTCGATACCTCGCTGACTTGAGAGGAAGGGACGAGCGCATGCCTTTTGTTGCGATGCCCCGCGCGTGGGGCCAGGGTTTGCGCCCAGGGCTTGGCTTGGCGCTGAGCATCTGTGTGCTGGCCAGCTTGCTCGGCCCAGCGGCCCAGGCCGCCGAGCCTGAGGCCGAGCGAGCCCAGCTCAGCCGTGCCCGCCAGGAGATCGAGGCCCGCTTCGCCCGCGACAGCCAGGTCTGTGAATCGCGCTTTTTCGTGACCTCCTGCCTGGACGAGGCGCGGGCCCACAAGCAGGCCGATCTACGCCCATTGCAGGCGCGTGAAGACGCGCTCAATACCGCCGAGCGCCGTGCCCGCGCCCAGGCGCAGCGCGAGGATGTGCTGCGCCGTCAGCGTGAGTTCGCCAACGACGAGGCGCGACGCCGTACCGAGGCCTTGCTTGCGCCAGCCCCGGCGGCCAGCCAGGCCGCGCGCGAATTGCGCTCGGCCCGCCAGCCTGCCGCCGATTGGCGTGAGCGTGAGTTGCAAAAATCGGCGGATGAGGCGCGTGCCGCGCGCGATGCCCAGCAGCGCCGTCAGCAGGCCCAAGAGCGCGAGCAGCAGATCAAGACCCGCCAGGCGCAGGCCGAGGCGCGCAATGCTCAGCGAGAGCAGGAGCGGGGTGGGCAGGCCGCTCCCTTGGCCTTGCCCAAACCGACGGCTGCCGAGCTGGCCGCGGCGGCGCAAGCCGCCAGCGCGGCGGGCGCCAAGCGCTGAGGTCGAGCGAAGGCTAGGCTTGAGTTGGCGTGGGTGCTGATCGGCGACCGAGCGGGCGCGAAGCCCGGCCAGTTCAAGACAGGGCTTGCAAGCGGACGATGGCGAGCGAGAGGTTGTCGCCGCTGCCTCTTGCGCGGTCGCGGGCCTTGTTGATCAAGGTCTCGGCGGCTTCGCGCGGCGGCAGGGTGCTCAGGGCCACGCCCATTTCGCTGGGGCTGAAGTAATGCCAGAGGCCGTCGCTGCAGCACATCAAGGTGTCACCGACCTCCAGGCTTTCGATGCAGCTGACGCTGGTCTGGGGCTCGGCCACCGTGCCCAGGCAGGCGGTCAGCAGATTGGATTGAGGGTGGCTTTGCGCCTCCAGCTCGCTGATCTGACCGTCGTCGACCAGACGCTGAACATAGGAGTGGTCCATGGTGCGCTTGAGCATGCGGTTGCCGCGGTAGAGGTAGATGCGCGAATCGCCCGAGTGAATCCAGTAACAGCGCCGGTCGGCATTGACCAAGAAAGCGGCCACCGTGCTGTGCGGCTCTTCCTCGGCCGAGAGCGCGGTCAGCTTGATCATGAGATGGGCTTCGGAGACCAGTTGCTGCAGCAGGTCCTCGGCCGACTCCTCGCCCGGCACAAAGCGTTCAAACAGCTGGCGTGCGGTTAGCAAGACCTGGTCGGCCGCCTTGCGCCCGCCGCTCTTGCCCCCCATGCCATCGGCCACCACGGCCAGCAGGCAGCCGGCATAGCGGGGGTGATTGATCACTTCGACCTGGTCTTGTTGGTAGGTACGGTCACCCCTGTGGGTGCCGGTAGCAGCAAGCAAACGAAAGCCAGGGGAGATGCGTGTCATACCGAAAACTATAATCGCTAATACCGGGGGAGCAGGGTGCTTCTGAGCTGAATTCACCCCCGCACTTCAGCGCCATGTTGGCTCGCTGCCCAGCCCTCTTTCGGCGCCCTTGCTCGCGACTTCACCCGCGCTCCCCACTCTCATGGATGATCAACTTCACTCGCTGTCGCGCCGCCTGATCGAGTTGCGCATGGAGCATGCGGATCTGGACTTGCTGATTGACCGCCAGACCGCCGACGAGAGCCTGGCCAAGTCCCAGGGCCAGCCCTCGGACGAGCTGAGTCTGCGTCGTCTGAAGAAGCGCCGGCTGGCCTTGCGCGATCTGATTGCCCGCCTGGAGCAAGAGCTGGATCCGGATGAATTGGCCTGAGCAAGCCGCCCGCCCTTCACAATGCGGGATCGACGCCCAGCCCATGGGTCCACGACATTTTGAGCCAGGCTCCTGAATTGAAGAACCCAGACCTCACCGACCGTACTCGCCTGCAGGCGCAAGCTGGATCGTCCGCCGATCCCTTTGGCCTCATCGAGGCCTTTGGCGATCAAGACGCGGAGGGCGAGCCGCAGCCCTTCATGCCGCGTGAGGCCTCGCCCAGCGAGCTGGAGCAATGGGTGGCCGCGGCTTTTGCGCCCCTCGGCCCCATTGCCAAGGCCGATCCCGGTTATTTCCCGCGCGAACAGCAACTGGCGATGAGCCAGGCCGTGGCCCGGGCCGTGGCGCGGCGCGAAACCCTGGTGGTGGAGGCGGGCACCGGCGTGGGCAAGACCTTTGCTTATCTGGTGCCGGCCTTGTTGTCGGGCGGCCGCGCCCTGATCAGCACGGCCACCAAGAATTTGCAGGATCAGCTCTTTATGCGGGACCTGCCGCGCCTGTGCGCCGCCCTGCAGGTGCCGGTGCGCATCGCCCTGCTCAAAGGGCGGGGCAGCTATCTCTGCCTGCATCGCCTGGGTCATGCCCGTCACAGCGCCGATCTGCCGGACAAGCGCTCGGTGATGACCTTGGCCCGCATTGAGACCTGGGCCCAGCAGACGCGCAGCGGCGACCTTGCGGAGTTGGACGGCCTGGACGAGCGCTCGCCCGTCCTGCCTTTTGTGACCTCCTCGCGCGACAACTGCCTGGGCTCCGAGTGCCCCGACTTCCGTGCCTGCCATGTGCTCAAGGCCAGGCGCGAGGCCATGGAGGCCGATGTGGTGGTGGTCAATCACCATCTCTTCTTCGCCGATATGACCTTGCGCGATAGCGGTGTGGCCGAGTTGCTGCCCAGCGTGGATCTGGCGGTCTTCGACGAAGCCCATCAACTGCCCGAGGCCGGGGTGCAATTCCTTGGCACTTTGCTGGGTACGGCCCAGTTGCTGGACTTCGGCAGGGATGTGCTGGGCCTGGGTCTGGCGCAAGCGCGTGGTCTGCAAGACTGGCAAGGCCTGCAGGCGCGGCTGGAGCGTGCCGCACGCCAGTTGCGCCTGGCCTGTGCTGGGCCTTTGGCCAGCGGCGGGCGCGAGGTGCGCGGCATGCTCAAACTGGCCTGGAAGGAGCGTGCCGGCCAACCCGCGTTTGTCGCGGCCTTGGAAGAGCTGGCCGGGGCCACAGACTTGGCCGTGGACCAACTGGCCACCGTGGCCGAGACCTCGCCCGATTTCCAGCGCCTGCATGAGCGTGCGGTGCAACTGCGCAAGCTGGTGGAGGTGTTCGCCCATGAGCCCGAGCCGGCCGATGTGCGTTGGATCGATCTGAGCCCGCATCAGGCGCGCTTGGTGGAGTCGCCGCTAGACATTCGTGAGGCCATGCTGGAGCAGCTGGGTACCCCGCAAGGGCAGAACAAGGCCTGGGTTTTTACCTCGGCCACCCTGGGTGATGATGAGCGCCTGAGCTGGTTCACCGAGCCGGCCGGGCTGGACAACGCCACCGTGCTGCGGGTCGGCAGCCCCTTCAATTACGCGGAGAACGCCAGGCTCTACATCCCGCGCAACTTCCCCAAGCCGAATGAGCCGAATCACCCGCTGGAGGTGGCGGCCCTGGCGGCCCGTTGCGCGCGCGCTTTAGGCGGGCGGACTTTTGTGCTGACGACCACGCTGCGGGCCCTGCAAAGCATTGGCGAGGCGATGCGGCAGGACTTTGAAGAAGCGGGTGACCAGATCGCCGTGCTCCAGCAAGGCGCGGCGCCCAAGCGCCAGCTGCTGCAGCAGTTCATGGAGGATCCGCGCGCCGTGCTGGTGGGTTCGGCCAGCTTTTGGGAAGGCATTGATGTGCCCGGCGACAAGCTGCAATGCGTCTTGATCGACAAGCTGCCCTTCCCGCCGCCCAATGATCCCCTGGTCGAGGCGCGGGTACAGCGCCTGGAGGCCGCGGGCCGCAATGCGTTTGCACATTACTTCATCGCCGAGGCGGCGATTGCGCTCAAGCAGGGCGGCGGGCGCCTGATCCGTACCGAGCAGGATCGCGGCCTGCTGGTTGTCTGCGACCCTCGAATGGCGGGCATGAACTATGGGCGCCGCCTGCGTGAGGCCTTGCCACCCATGACGCGCCTGGCGGAGGAGCAGCAGGCACTGGATTGGCTGCAGCTCTTGGCCGATATTCGGGAATAAAAAAGCGCGCCGCTTGGGCGCGCTTTGTTTGAAGTGGCGGACTCAGGGCCTGCTCACCAGATTTTCCACCAGGCCTTTTTCTCGCTGTTCGGGTTCAGATAGGCGCTGTTGGGAAAGCTCTTGGCCAGCACGCGCTGGGCGTCGTCGCGCAAGGGGGTCAGGCCCAGCTTGTCATAGCTCTTGACCATCAGCTGCAAGGCATGCTCTGCAGCAGGGGCATGCTGGAACTCCTGGACCGTCTGCTGCGCCCGGTTGGCTGCGGCCACATAGGCGCCGCGCTCGTAGTAGTAGCGCGCCACATGCACCTCGTAGTTGGCCAAGGTGTTGGTGATGAAGTCCACCCGCACCCGCGCATCGGCCGCGTACTTGGACTCGGGGTACTGCTCCACCACCTGGCGGAAGGACAGCAAGGCGTCGCGCGAGGCTTGTTGGTCGCGCTCGGAGATGTCCTGGCTGGCCAGGCGGCCGAACAGACCCAGGTCCTCATTGAAATTGACCAAGCCCTTCATGTAGAGGGCATAGTCCATCGCGGGGCTGGAGGGGTTGAGCTTGATGAAGCGGTCAAGCACGGTGATGGACTGGGCTCGCTCGCCGCTGCGGTGGTAGGCCCAGGCCAGATCGAGCTGGGCTTGCTGGGCCAGCAAGGTGCCGGCAGCGCGGCCTTCGATGCGTTCCAGGCTCTTGATGGCACGGTCATAACTGCCCGCCGAGAGGTCATCCTTGGCCTCTGCGTACAATTTGTCCAAATTGGCTTGCGAATTCGGGTCCTCTTTGGGCGCCGAGGAACAGGCGGCCAGGGCCAGCAGGGCAAGACCGACGAGCCAGCTCGCACGCGTCTTTGAGCGCATGCCGGACGCCGGTGCCGCGAGATCCAGGTTTGCCTGGGATTGGAGCACCTGCGCCGAGCGGCGCTTCACACATTTTTCTATCATGATCCCTACAGGGCGGTGCTTGACACCCCCTCAGCTGAAGACGGAGCTTTCATTATATGGTTCAGGCCCTGCCTGCAAGTTCGACCGAATCCTTTGATGGCGGCGATGAAGAGTGGGGTGCCGATCAGGAGGGCGCCGAGAGCGGCGACAAGCCTGATGCAGTGGATGGGCCAGATGCCCAAGAGGGTGCCGAGGTGCGCCAAGCCTTTGTCGAAGCCGACTGGCATGCTCAGCGGGTCGACCGTTTTCTGGTCCAGATGGCGCCGGAGTTCTCGCGCAACCATCTGCAAAACCTGATCGAGCGTGGCTGCGTCAGCATCAATGGTCAGCCTCTGGCGAGCGCCTCGCGCAAGCTGCTGGCGGGCCAGCAGGTGCAGGTGACGCTTTTGCCCACCGAGGAGAGTCGCGCCTTCCGGGCTGAGGTCCTGCCGCTGGCCATCGTCTATGAAGATGCCCATGTGCTGGTGCTCAACAAGGCGGCCGGCATGGTCGTGCATCCGGCCTCGGGCAATTGGTCGGGCACGGTGATGAATGGCTTGCTGGCCCATCACCCGGCGGCCGCGACGCTGCCGCGAGCCGGCATCGTGCACCGTCTGGACAAGGACACCAGCGGCCTGATGATGGTGGGCAAGAGTTCGGAGGCGGTGACGGCGCTGACCCGCATGATTGCCGCCCGCGAGGTGCATCGCGAGTATGTGGCCCTGGCTTTTGGCCGCGTGCCCGAGGCCTTGGTCATCGACGCGCCGCTGCGCCGCGACCTGATCTCGCGCATCAAGATGGCTGTGTTGGCCACCGGCAAGCCTTCGCGCACCGATGTCTACGCCCTGGGCGTGGGCGAGGTGGGTGTGCGTAGCGTGTCGGCCGTGCATTGCGTCTTGCACAGCGGGCGCACCCATCAGATTCGCGTGCATCTGGCTTACAAGGGCTATCCCCTGGTGTCCGATGTGCTGTATGGCGGTGTGCCCGCCTTGGGGCTGACGCGCCAGGCTTTGCATGCGGCGCGGCTCTCGTTTGCCCATCCGGTGACCGGGGCGCCGCTGCGTTTTGATGCATCTTTGCCACAGGATTTGGCCTCAGCTTGGGACTTGTTGGGCCTGCCGCCCTTCGAGCTTCCGCCGGTGGCCTACTGAGCGCGCTACAATCGGGCCTCATTGATGCCTGAAGTATCAGGCTGGCGAAGCAAACAGAGCGATGAGGGTGAGGCTGCGGTATCAGGCCCGCCCGACAAGATGCTCGCTTCGCAGGCCGCTCGCGCATCAAGCCCGCCGCGTGATCTGTCATGGCCAGGCTCTGACTTTTACAACAATCTGATTTTGTAAAACCAAGTCCGAGGCCACAGCGCACGCGCCAATGCACGAAGCCCCGCCTCCTGGCCGTCGAGCCCGACGCAAATATTGTTGGTGAACCAGCAATTTGCGCTGCCGATGTCAGTGGCCTGGAACAGCAAACCCCCGTTTGAATCGGGAAAGATGACGAAAGTCAATGAACACACAGGATGCTAAGCGCGTCCTCGAGACTGCGCTGATTTGCGCCCAACAGCCTTTGACCCTGCGCGATATGCGCAGCTTGTTTGCCGACGCCGTTGGGCCCGATACCTTGCGCAATGTCTTGGATGAACTCAGCCGGGACTGGGAAGGTCGCGGCGTTGAGTTGGTGGCGGTGTCTTCCGGGTGGCGCTTCCAGAGTCGGCCGGAGTTACGCGAGTATCTGGACCGTCTGCATCCCGAAAAGCCTCAGCGTTATTCGCGTGCCGTGATGGAGACCCTGGCCATCATTGCCTACCGGCAGCCCGTGACCCGGGGGGATATCGAAGACATACGGGGTGTGGTGGTGTCCACCCAGATCGTCAAGCAGCTGGAAGACCGGGGCTGGATCGATGTGATTGGCTACCGCGAGGCGCCGGGCCGGCCCGGGCTTTACGCCACGACCAAACAGTTTTTAGATGATTTGGGCCTCAACAGCCTGGAGCAATTGCCCGAGTTGGAGGCCGCAGGCGCTTCGCCCGCCCAAGCCTTGAGCGAGGCGGCGGGTCTGCAAGGTCTCCTGATCGAGGAGGCTGCGGCCGAGCCGCTGGAGACGAATCCAGAAGAACCTGCTGCCGATGCTGATTTGCAGCCGGTAGTGCAAGAAGGGGGTGAAGGTCTTGAGTTGATCGAGGCTCCTGCCACCGAAATTCCGTCGCAGCCCGAGGCTGTGACCGCAAGTTTTAGTCCGGACCCGGCCGATGCTGAGTCCCTCACCGCGCCAATTTCAGCCGAAGACGGCGCATCCCTTCCGGCCAAGCCGGACCCTTTGTCTGACGCCGCCGAACAGGTGCAAACCGACGCATGAATTCCAACGAAAACGACTCCACAACAGAACCCGCAGCCGCCTCGGCTGGCGATGCCCATTCGACCGAAGCTGCTGCGCCCAAGCGTAAGCGCAGCCCGGCCAAGCCCAAGCTGGCCGCTGAAGCCTCGGCCGAGCAGGCGGCAGCGCCCGTGGCCGAAGCGCCCGCCGCGCCGGTGAAGGCGCGTGCACCCCGCAAGACCGCGGCCAAGAAGGCCGAGGCTGTGGCGGACGTGGTGGAGTCAGCCCAGCAGCAGCCCGCTGCCGAGGCGCAAGATGGCCAAGAGGCGCCCAAGCGCCGGGCGCCGCGCAAGACGGCCGCCAAGGTGGAGGCCGAGCCCCTTGCTGAGTCCGCGCCTGCCGTGGCGGCAGCGCCTGTCGAGGCCGAAGCCCTCGCGCCGGCTCGCCGTGCACCGCGCGCCGAAAAGACGCCCGTGTTCACCCTGGCTCCCGAAGCGGTTGAATCGGGTGACGCCGGCCAACGCAGCGAGGCGCAGAGCGCAGAGGCTGGCGAGGCGGGCGCAGAGCGCAGCGAATCCGGCGAGCTGGAAGGCAATGAGCGCCGTAGCCGCAATCGCAACCGCCGTCGTGGCCGCAAGGACTTTGCCGAAGGCGGCGAGGGTGGCGAAGTGCGTGCCCCTCGCGTTGCCGAGCAGGCCGTGGCGCCCGCACCCGAGGCGCTGGCTGCCGTGGGTGAGCGTTTTGCCGAGGTGCTGACCGGCGACTTCGACGCCACCGTGGACGAGAGCGAAGACGACGAATTGGTCGCGTTGGATGAGGCGGAAGTCGACACCAAGCGCGTGCTGGCTCCCGAGCCCGATGCACCCAAGCTGCAAAAAGTGCTGGCCCAGGCTGGCATCGGTTCGCGCCGCGACATCGAGGACATGATTGCCGACGGCAAGATCGAGGTGAACGGCGAGGTCGCTCACATCGGCCAGCGCATCTCCTTTGGCGACAACGTGCGCGTGGCGGGCAAGCCCATCCGCGTGCGCATCTCGCCGCCCGCGCCGCGCATCCTGGCCTATCACAAGCCGGCCGGTGAGGTCGTGACCTTCAACGACCCCGAAGGTCGCCCGACGGTGTTCCGTCATCTGCCGCGTCTGCAGCAGGGCAAGTGGCAGTCGGTCGGTCGTTTGGACATGAATACCGAAGGCCTGCTGCTGTTCACCAACTCCGGTGAACTGGCCAACCAGCTGATGCACCCGCGCTTTGGCGTGGAGCGTGAGTACGCCGTGCGCGTGCTGGGCACCTTGTTGCCCGATCAAAAGGCGCGCTTGCTGGAAGGCGTCGTCATCGAAGGTCAGAAGGCGGCTTTCAAGAGTATTGAAGACGGCGGCGGCGAGGGCGTGAACCACTGGTATCGCGTGGTCATCACCGAAGGTCGCAACCGCGAAGTGCGCAAGCTCTTCGAGGCCGTGGGCCTGACGGTCAGCCGCCTAATTCGTATCCGCTACGGCACCGTGGTGCTGCCGCGCGGCCTGAAGCGCTGCGTCTGGATTGAGCTGGGCGAAGAGGATGTGAAGATCATCCGCCGCCTGGCCGGTGGTGGTGATCAAAACCAAGGCCGTGGCCGTGAGGACCGTGAGGAGCGGGGTGGCCGTGGTGACCGCGGTGACCGTGGTGATCGTCCCGAGCGCGGTCCGCGTCCAGAGCGTGGCCCCCGCGGGAATGAGCGCAATGAGCGTTCGCCCGAGCGCGCAGCGGGCGATCGTGGCCAGGAGCGGGGTGGCGAGCGTGGCGGTGATCGCGGTCAAAACCGTGGCCAGGATCGCGGCCGTCGTGCCGACGGTCGTCAAGCCGGCGTGGGCCCGCGTCCCAATGGCCGTGGGCCCGATCGTGGCAATGATCGCCCGGTCGAGCGTTCGCAGGATCGCTACAACGAGCGTTCCAGCGAGCGCGGCCCGGATCGCCAGGATGACGATTTTGACGAGCCCATCCCGCGCAATATCAATCCGCTGGAGCAGACATTCGACCGTCGCTTCGCCACCAGCAAGGGCCGGGGCATCCCCGCCGGCTTCGGCGCTGGCGGCAGCAGCAGCCAAGACCGTGGCGGCCGCGGTGGGCGTGGCGACCGGGGCGATGGCCCGCGCCAACCCGATCCGCTGCAGACCGCTGTCGGTTATATCGGCGCGGACGCCTTTGTCCGCCGCACCGGCCGTAACGGCGGTGGGCGCGGTGGCCAGGGTGGACAAGGTGGCAATAGCGGTGGCGGCGGTCGCTCCGGCGGCGGCTACGGCGGCCGCAATCGCTGAAGCGAGGTTCGCCAAGCTTTGAAGGCGTGAAGAAGTTGCCGGGTCTGCGCAGCGAGCCTTTGGCCGCTGACGCAAGCGGGACTTCTTCACACAGTACAATCGCGGGTTTTGCCAAGCCCCCAGATTTCAGGAGAAAACCATGGCTATCGAACGCACTCTGTCCATCATCAAGCCCGACGCCGTCGCCAAGAACGTCATCGGCCAAATCTACGCTCGCTTCGAAGGCGCTGGCCTGAAGATCGTGGCAGCCAAGATGGCCCATCTGTCGCGCGGCGAAGCTGAAGCTTTCTACGCTGTGCACAAGGCACGTCCCTTCTTCAACGACCTGGTGAACTTCATGATCTCCGGCCCCGTCGTGATCTCGGCTCTGGAAGGCGAGAACGCCATCCTGAAGCACCGCGATCTGATGGGCGCTACCGACCCGAAGAAGGCTGAGAAGGGCACCATCCGTGCTGACTTCGCTGACAGCATCGATGCCAACGCTGTGCACGGTTCGGACGCTCCCGAAACTGCCGCCGCTGAAGTGGCATTCTTCTTCCCCGGCATGAATGTTTACAGCCGTTAATTCGGCAGCTTGCCTCTTGTGCCGCGGCCTGGAGGCTTTAAAGGCCTGAGTGGCCGCACACAAGAGGAAATCATGGGCGCAGCAGTCAACCTACTGGGATTCGACCTTGAAGGCCTGGCTGCGTACTGTGAGCAGCTGGGTGAGAAGCGCTTTCGCGCCACCCAGCTGTTTCGTTGGATCCATCAAAAAGGCGCATCTGAATTCGATCAGATGACCGACCTGGCCAAGTCGCTGCGCGACAAGCTGGCAGGTCAAGCCCAGATCACGGCCTTGCCGGTGATCTCCGAACATATTTCCACCGACGGCACGGTCAAATGGCTGTTCGACGTCGGTGCGGGCAATGCGGTCGAGGCGGTGTTCATTCCCGAAACCGATCGCGGCACCCTGTGCATTTCCAGCCAGGCCGGTTGCGCCGTGGGCTGCCGTTTCTGCTCCACCGGCCATCAAGGCTTCAGCCGCAATCTCGACACCTCCGAGATCATTGCCCAGCTCTGGTTTGCCGAGCACAGCCTGCGCAAGCGCTTGAACACCAGCGAGCGCGTTATCTCCAATGTGGTGATGATGGGCATGGGTGAGCCGCTGCAGAACTACAACGCCCTGGTCCCCGCCCTCAAGATGATGCTGGACGACCATGGCTATGGCCTCTCGCGTCGCCGCGTCACTGTCTCGACCTCGGGTGTTGTGCCCATGATCGAGCGCCTGCGTGACGACTGCCCGGTGGCCTTGGCCGTGTCCTTGCACGCACCTAGCGATCCCCTGCGCGATCAGCTGGTGCCGCTGAACAAGAAGTACCCGATTGCCGAGCTGCTGGCGGCCTGCAATCACTATCTGGACAAGGCGCCGCGTGACTTCATCACCTTCGAATACTGCATGCTGGACGGCGTCAATGACACGCCCGAGCAAGCCCATGCTCTGGTGGAGCTGCTGCGCGGTCATGTGTCTTGCAAGATCAATCTGATCCCCTTCAATCCCTTCCCGGCCTCGGGCCTGAAACGCAGCGCCAATGAGCGGGTCAAGGCCTTTGGCGAAATCTTGTTGAATGCGGGCCTGGTGACGACGATTCGCAAGACGCGTGGTGATGACATCGACGCCGCCTGCGGTCAGCTGGCCGGTGAGGTGCAGGACCGTACCCAAGCCCATATCCGTATGGTGAGAGCGCCAGTAGTGGTAAAAGGCGCGAGCCCGTCCTAACACTGCAGAGCAAACAGCCCATGACTCAAATGCTGCCCGTCGCCCCCCATTCCTCCGTTCAGGCCCGGCCTGTTGGCTTGATGGCCCGTTTGTGGTGGCCTGTGTGGGTGGCGGTGCTCCTGGGTCTGACGGCCTGTGCCGCACCGGCGGTGCGCGATCAGCAGGGCGCTCCGCGCACCGACTTCGATTCGACCGATGCGGATCGCCGCGCTGCGCCGCGTCTGGAGTTGGCGGGGGCTTATTTTGCTCGCGGGCAGTACAAGACGGCGCTGGATGAGATCAAGCAGGTGTTGGCAGTCAAGCCGAATATGCGTGAGGCCATCAATATGCGGGGCCTGATTTACGCGGCCATGGGCGAGTCTCAGCTGGCGGACGAGAACTTCCGCCAAGCCTTGCAGCTCTACCCGCAAGACCCGGATACCTTGCATAACTACGGCTGGTTTTTGTGCCAGCAAAAGCGCTGGCCCGCGGCGCAAACCCAGTTTGACCTGGCGCTGGCGCAGAGCAACTATCGTGCGCCCGCGCGCACCTGGTTGGCCAAGGGCGTTTGTGCGGCCAGCGTGGGGCGCATGACTGAGGCCGAGCAAGCCCTGCAAAAGGCCTTTGAATTCGATCCGGCCAGCCCGGTGGTGGCTTATAACTTCGCGGATGTGCTCTACCGCAGCCAGCAGTACGAGCGGGCTCGCTTCTACATCCGGCGCGTCAATGCGCAGACCGAACAAAGCAATGCGCAAAGCCTCTGGCTGGCGCTGAGAATAGAGCGGCGATTGGGCAATAGTGCGGGCGTCGATGAACTGAGCCAGCTCTTGCGCCGCCGCCACCCGCAGTCGCCAGAACTGCAAGCCCTGGATGGTGGGCGATTCGATGAGTGATGAGGGAAAAGAACGCATGAGCACGAGTTTGAGCGAGCCGAACGCGCCCGCAGCGGAAGCCTTGTCCGCGGGCGCAACGGCCGGCGAGGGCAAGCCGCAGGCCAGCGCTGCCGCCACATCGGCCGGCGCCTTGCTGCGCGAAGCCCGGCAGAAGAAAGGCCTGCACATTGCTGCCCTGGCTGTCATGCTCAAAGTGCCGCAGGCCAAGTTGGAGGCCTTGGAGGCCGACCGTTGGCAAGAGCTGCCCGACATGACTTTTGCCCGCGCTCTGGCCAAGACCCTGTGCCGGGCGCTCAAGCTCGATGCCGAGGCGGTGCTGCGCCTGCTGCCTGCGGGCAAGGACCCCGAACTGAATGTGTCGCGTGGCCTGAACCAGCCCTACCGCGACCGCGGTGGATTGGGCGAGGGCTTCAGCCTGGCCTGGTTGAGCAGCCCGGTGGCCCTGGGCGTGCTGGCCTTGTTGGTGGCGGCGGGCGCCTTGTTCCTGCTGCCCGCCGATCTGTTGCAAAAGCTGACGGCCCAATCGACGGCAACCGAAAACACCCCGGTCGTGTTGGCGCCCGCCCCCGAAGTTAGTGCTGCCTCCGCTGCCATTGCTGCTTCGGGTGCCTTGGCCGCTGTGCCCGAGGCCTTGCCGGCCTCGGCTCAGGCCATGGCCGTGAATGCAAACCTGGGCCCCTTGGTGCCCTCGGCGACCAGTGCCGCCGCAACGCCCGCGCCTCAGGCTTCGGCCGCTGCGGCCAAGTTGCCCTCGGCCGGCGCCAGCTCGCCGGTCCCTGCCAAGATCGAAGGCCAGGCCCAGCTGCGCGTCAAGATCACGGACGAGTCCTGGGTTGAGGTGGTGGACGCCAAGGGTCAGGTCTTGCTGTCCAAGCTGCTGCGCCCCGGTGATGAGCAGAATCTGCAAGGTCTGCCGCCGCTGAAGATACGCGTCGGCAATGTGGCCGGCACCGAGCTGAGCCTGCGTGGCGCTGTGGTCGACCTCAAGGCCTTGTCCCGTGACAACGTGGCTCGCATCGAATTGAATTGAAGACGAACCGATGAGCGAACAAGTGATCGATACCCAAACCAGCGTGGCCCAAGCCCTGGCTGCCGTCGCTGCTGCCAAGCCCGCACAGCGCCAGTCGCGTCAGGCCCAGGTGCGCTGGGGCTCGCGCCTCGTCACCATCGGTGGCGGCGCTCCGGTGCGCGTGCAGTCCATGACCAATACCGACACGGTGGACGTCATTGGCACGGCCATCCAGGTCAAGGAGCTAGCGATTGCCGGCTCCGAGCTGGTGCGCATCACCGTCAACACGCCCGAGGCCGCGGAGGCCGTGCCGCATATCCGCGAGCAGTTGGACCGCATGGGCATCGACGTGCCCCTGGTCGGTGACTTTCACTACAACGGCCATCGCCTGCTGACCGAGTTCCCGGCCATGGCGCAGGCCCTGTCCAAATACCGCATCAACCCCGGCAATGTGGGCAAGGGTGACAAAAAGGACCGTCAGTTCGCCATGATGGTCGAGGCGGCGATGAAGTACGACAAGGTCGTGCGCATCGGCGTTAACTGGGGCAGCCTGGACGCCGAGTTGCTGGCCGAGCTGATGGACGAGAACGCCGCCCGGGCCGAGCCCTGGGATGCGCAACAGGTCATGTACCAGGCGCTGATCCAGTCGGCGCTGACCTCGGCCAGCTATGCCGCCGAGCTGGGGCTCAACCCCAACAACATCATCATCAGCTGCAAGGTCAGCGGCGTGCAGGACCTGATCTCGGTCTACCGTGCCTTGGCCCTGCGCTGCGACTACGCCCTGCACCTGGGCCTGACCGAGGCCGGCATGGGCACAAAGGGCACGGTGGCCTCGGCAACAGCCCTGTCCATCTTGCTGCAAGAAGGCATTGGCGACACCATTCGCGTCTCGCTGACGCCTCAGCCGGGCGAGGCCCGCACCCAAGAAGTGGTGGTGGCGCTGGAGATTCTGCAGTCCCTGGGTCTGCGTGCCTTCAACCCCAGCGTGACGGCTTGCCCGGGCTGCGGCCGCACCACCAGCACCACCTTCCAGGAGCTGGCCAAGCAGATCGACGACTATCTGCGGGCGCAGATGCCGGTCTGGCGCGCCAAGTATCCTGGCGTTGAGAACCTCAAGGTGGCGGTGATGGGTTGCATCGTCAACGGCCCCGGCGAAAGCAAGCATGCCGACATCGGCATCAGCCTGCCCGGCAATGGCGAAGCGCCGGCCGCGCCCGTGTTCATCGACGGTGAGAAGGCCCTGACCCTGCGCGGTGACAACATCGCCAATGAGTTCCACGCCCTGGTGGAAAGCTATATCGAGAAGCGCTTTGGCGCTGCCGCATTGACCGCCTGATTGCGAAGACTCCATTGATGACCGAAGTTCAAACACAGCAAAAGAAGTTGCCCCAACTCCAAGCAGTCAAGGGCATGAACGACATCCTGCCGCCGGACTCGGCGAGCTGGGAATGGCTGGAAGCCAAGATGCGCAGCGTGCTGCAGCGCTATGGCTATGCCAATGTGCGTACTCCCATCGTCGAGCCCACCGCCTTGTTTGTGCGCGGCATCGGCGAGGTGACCGACATTGTTGAGAAGGAGATGTACGCCTTCGAGGACCGGGCCGACAAGCACGGCCAGGCCGAGCATCTGGCCCTGCGCCCCGAGATG
Source organism: Paucibacter sp. KBW04 (assembly GCF_003852425.1). Classification (GTDB taxonomy): domain Bacteria; phylum Pseudomonadota; class Gammaproteobacteria; order Burkholderiales; family Burkholderiaceae_C; genus Paucibacter_A. The sequence continues at coordinate 237,814 of NZ_QAJN01000001.1, forward strand.
ACCGCGGGCGTGGTGCGGGCCATGATCGAGCACTCGTTCTTGCGCGACTCGGGCCGCCGCCTCTATTACTTCGGCCCCATGTTCCGGCGCGAGAAGCCGCAAAAGGGCCGTTACCGCCAGTTCCACCAGATGGGCGTGGAAGCCCTGGGCTTTGCCGGCCCGGACATCGATGCCGAGGTGATTTTGATGGGCTCGCGCCTGCTGCGCGAACTGGGCCTGATCGATGGCGAGCATGTCAGCCTGGAGCTGAACTGCCTGGGTGAAGTGGCCGAACGCCGCGCCCACCGCGAGGCCTTGATCGCCTATCTGGAACAGCACAAGGACTCGCTGGACGAAGACAGCCAGCGCCGCCTCTACACCAACCCCTTGCGCGTGCTGGACACCAAGAACCCGGCCCTGCAAGCCATGGCCAATGGCGCCCCCAAGTTGCTGGACTTCTTGGGTGAGGCCTCGCTGGCCCACTTCATGGGCGTGCGGGCGATTCTGGATGCGGCTGGTGTGGCCTACCGCATCAACCCCCGCCTGGTGCGCGGCCTGGACTATTACAACCTGACCGTGTTCGAGTGGGTCACCGACAAACTGGGCTCGCAAGGCACGGTCTGCGGCGGCGGCCGCTACGACGGTCTGATCGAGCAGCTGGGCGGCAAGGCCGCACCGGCGGTTGGCTTCGGCATGGGGATTGAGCGCATGTTGCTGCTGCTGGAGGAGGTGAGCCTGCTGCCCGCCGCGCCCACGCCGCATGCCTATGCCATCGTGCCCTCCGCCCAGGGCTTGCCCCAGGTGATGGTGGCCCTGGAAGGCCTGCGCGCCGCCGGTGTGACGGTTGTCTTGCACCCAGGTCAAAGCAGCATGAAGTCGCAGTTCAAGAAGGCCGATGCCAGCGGCGCGGCCTTTGCGCTGATCTTCGGCGAGGACGAGCTGGACCAGGGCTTGGTGGCCGTCAAGCCCTTGCGTGCCAGCCCTGAGGCGAGCACGGAGCAGTTCACCCGTGACCTGGCCCATGTTTCGGATTGGGCGGCCGAGCTGCTCAACGCATAATCGCGGGCGCCGGGTTGATCCCAGCCCGGCGCTCCATTCATTTCGCTAATCCAAAGAATCTGTCATCCATGGCGTCGCATCTCGATCTCGAAGAACAAGAACAGTTAGACCAGCTGAAGGCTTTTTGGAAGCGCTGGGGCAATCTGATTACCTGGGTGCTGACCCTGGTGCTGGCCAGCTACGCGGCCTGGACGGGCTGGAACTGGTGGCAACGCGACCAGTCCATCAAGGCCGCGGCCATGTATGACGAGCTGGACCGCGCGGTGCAGCAAAGCGATGCCGACAAGGCGGGCCGGGTCTTCGCCGACCTGAAGGAGCGCTTCCCCGGCACCAGCTACGCCGCCCAAGGTGCTTTGCAAGCCGCCAAGGCGCAGTTCGACAAGGGGCAGCTCGATGCGGCCCAAGCCAGCCTCGCCTGGGTGGCCGAGAAGGGCAATGAGTCCGAGTACCGCGACATCGCCCGCCTGCGCCTGGCCGGCCTGCAGATGGATGCCAAGAAGTTTGATGAAGCCGCCAAGACCTTGGACGCCATCAAGTCCAGCGACTTTGCCGCTCTGCAAGCCGACCGCCGTGGCGATCTGTTCAAGCTGCAAGGCAAGCCGGACCTGGCCCGCGCCGAGTACCAAAAAGCCCATGCCGCCATGGACAAGACGCAGAACTATCGCCAACTGATCGAAGCCAAGCTGGCCACCCTGGGTGTGGCCCAGCCCGATGAAGCCGCATCAGCAAGCAAGGGAGCTGCCAAGTGAGGGCCCGCTCTTCGGTCCTGACCGGCGCCCTAGTGCTGGCGGGCAGCTTGATGCTGTCGGCCTGCTCGCTGTTCGGCTCAAACTCGGCCACCAAGCCCGCCGCGCTGGAGCAGCTGACGCCCGCCATCGCTGGCCGGGTGGTGTGGGAGTCGCGCCTCGATAGCGTGCAATTCCCCCTGTCCATCGCCGCCGTAGGTGAGCAGTTTGTGGTGGCGGGCAGCGATGGTGTGGTCACCTCTCTGCTGGCCACTAACGGCAAGCCGCAGTGGCGCGCCGATGTGGGCCAGAAGCTTGCCGCCGGCGTGGGCAGCGATGGCCGCTTTGCCGCCGTCGTCACCCGTAATAGCGAGTTGGTGGTCTTGGATGCCGGCAAGACCGTCTGGCGCAAGACCTTGTCCACGCCCGTGATCGCTGCGCCCCTGGTGGCGGGTGAGCGGGTGTTTGTTTTGACGGTCGACCGTCAGGTCCTGGCCTTTGACGCGCTGGACGGTCACAAGCTGTGGGAAATGCGTCGCCCCGGCGACGCCCTGACCCTGGCGCAGGCCGGCGTCATCGGCGCCTATAAAGACACCCTCATCGTTGGCCAAGGCCCGCGCCTGACCGGTGTTGATCCTCTCAAGGGCACCGTGCGCTGGGAAGCCAGTGTGGCCAATCCGCGCGGTACCAATGAGGTGGAGCGCCTGGCCGATCTGGTCGGCCCCATGTTGCGCAGCGGCGAGCTGCTGTGCGCGCGCGCCTTCCAGTCCGCTGTGGGCTGCGTGAACGCCGACCGCGGCGTGGCTCAATGGAGCCGCAATGTGGGCGGCATCAACGGCGTGGGCGGAGATGCGAAAATCGTCGTCGGCGGCGACGCCTCCGATCGCTTGACTGCCTGGAATGCCGCTAACGGTGAAGTCAATTGGACGGCCGAGCAGTTCCAGAACCGCCGCCTCAGCGCCCCCCTGGTTCAGGGTGCCACCGTCCTGGTGGGCGACTTTGAAGGCTATGTGCATTTCCTCAATCGCGACACGGGCAAGACCCAGCTGCGTTTGAGCACCGACGGTTCGGCCATAGCGGCCGCACCGGTGGCCCTGGGCACCACGGTGCTGGTGGCCACACGCAAGGGCGGCTTGTTTGCCCTGCGACCCGAGTAAAGAGGGCCGGGCCGGAACTCCTCCGCCGGCCTTGTCCTTGCAGTACCTTTTTTGCTTTACGAGAAGAACAACAATATGAAACCAGTCATCGCCCTTGTCGGACGTCCCAATGTGGGCAAGTCCACCCTGTTCAACCGGATGACCAAGAGCCGGGACGCCATCGTGGCCGACTTCGCGGGTCTGACCCGCGACCGCCACTACGGCGACGGCCGTCTGGGCAACCGCGAGTTCATCGTTATCGATACCGGTGGCTTTGAGCCTGACAGCACCACAGGCATCGTCAAGGAGATGGCCAAGCAGACGCGTCAGGCCGTGGCCGAGGCGGATGCGGTGATTTTTGTGGTCGATGTGCGTCTGGGTTTGTCCGCCCATGACTCCGACATCGCCCGCTATCTGCGTCAGGCGAACAAGCGCGTCTTCGTGGCCGTCAACAAGGCCGAGGGCATGACCGAGTCGCCCTTGCTGGCCGAGTTCCACGAGTTGGGCATGGGCGAGCCTCATCCCATCTCGGCCGCACACGGCCAAGGCATTCGAAGCCTGCTGGACGCGGTGCTGGAGCCCTTCGAGTTTGAAGAGGGCGACGAGATTGCCGATGGTGCGCCCGATGGCGTGATCCGGCTGGCCGTGGCCGGCCGCCCCAATGTGGGCAAGAGCACGCTGATCAACACCTGGCTGGGTGAAGAGCGCCTGGTGGCCTTCGACATGCCCGGCACCACGCGCGATGCGATCTCGGTGGATTTCGAGCGCAATGGCCAGAAGTTCCAGCTGATCGACACGGCGGGTCTGCGCCGCAAGGGCAAGGTCTTTGAGGCCATCGAGAAGTTCTCGGTGGTCAAGACCTTGCAGGCGATTGCCGATGCCAATGTCGTGCTGCTCTTGCTGGATGCAACCCAGGGCGTGTCCGACCAAGACGCGCATATTGCGGGTTACATCCTGGAAAGCGGTCGCGCTGTGGTGCTGGCCGTCAATAAATGGGATGCCATCGACAGCTATCAGCGTGAGCAGCTGCAGCGCTCCATCGAGCAGCGTCTGGCCTTCATGAAGTTTGCGCCCATCCACAATATCTCGGCCCTGAAGCGTCAAGGTCTGGGGCCCTTGTGGGGCGCGCTGGCGGATGCTTACTCATCGGCCTACAAGAAGATGACCACGCCGGTGCTGACCCGCCTGATCCAGGAAGCGGTCGAGCACCAAACGCCCAAACGCAGCGGACACTTCCGCCCCAAGCTGCGTTACGCCCACCAGGGCGGCATGAACCCACCGCTGGTGATCGTGCACGGCAATTCGCTGGAAGGTGTGACCGAGGTCTACAAGCGCTATCTGGAGGGCCGCATCCGCGCCCACTACAAACTGGTCGGCACGCCCATGCGTATCGAGATGCGCTCCTCGAAGAATCCTTTCGACGACAAGGACTGACTCTAACTCCTCATCACAGGGCCGCACGCCCTGCGACCCTGTGTTAAGGTGGATCCCGTATCCCTCTCAATCCCTCTCACAACACGGAGCATATCGTGAGCAATAAAGGCCAACTCCTGCAAGACCCCTTCCTGAACCTGCTGCGCAAAGAGCATGTTCCGGTCTCCATCTACTTGGTCAACGGCATCAAGTTGCAAGGCCATATCGAATCCTTCGATCAGTACGTTGTGTTGTTGCGCAATACCGTCACTCAGATGGTTTACAAGCACGCCATCTCGACGGTCGTGCCGGGTCGTGCCGTGAACTTCCATACGGCTGACGCTGCGGACGACGCAGCCTGATAGGCATTGCGGGCGATGTGTGCCACCCGGGCTTTTCCAAGGCAGCGCTCAACAGGCTGATCGGAAGAAAGGTTCGGGGGCTCTTGAATGCCGGGTTGAATCAAAGTACTTGATTTCAACCCAACCAGCCCATCATTTGCTACACCTTGAGTTCTTCCCCTATCTCTCATCTCTCTTCCGCGACGCCGCCCTCTGAGGCGGCGCGCGCCATTCTCGTCGGCGTTGATTTCGGCCGCAGCAACAAGTCGGTGGGCAGTTTTGACCCCACGCTGGACGAGCTGGCTTTGTTGGCCGAATCGGCCGGCGACACGCCGGTGGCTCGCGTCATCGCACGCCGCCAGGCTCCCGATGCCGCTTTGTTTGTCGGTTCGGGCAAGGCCGATGAAATCAAGCTGCTGGTGCAGGCCCACCAGGCGCACACCGTGCTTTTCGATCAGGCGATCTCGCCCGCGCAGCAGCGCAATCTGGAGCGAGTGCTGGGCGTGCCGGTGGCCGATCGCACGGCCCTGATCCTTGAGATCTTTGCCGCGCGCGCCCAAAGCCATGAAGGCAAGCTGCAGGTCGAGCTGGCCAGGCTGCAATACCTGGCCACCCGCCTGGTGCGACGCTGGAGCCATTTGGAGCGCCAAAGCGGCGGCATCGGCATGCGTGGCGGCCCAGGTGAGGCGCAGATCGAGCTGGATCGCCGCATGATCGACGATCGCATCAAGACCATCAAAGACAAGCTGAAGAAAGTGCAGCGCCAGCGCAGCACCCAGCAGCGTGCGCGCAGCCGCAACGGCGTGTTTCGCGTGTCCTTGGTGGGCTATACCAATGCGGGCAAGTCCACGCTCTTCAATGCCTTGGTCAAGGCCCGGAGCTACGCGGCCGATCAACTCTTTGCCACGCTGGACACCACGACCCGCTCGCTCTATCTGGAGCAGGCCGGCGCCAGCGTGTCGCTGTCGGACACGGTGGGCTTTATCCGCGATCTGCCGCACAAGCTGGTCGAAGCCTTCCGCGCCACGCTGCAAGAGGCGGCCGATGCCGATCTGCTGCTGCATGTGGTGGATGCCGCCTCACCGGTGCTGGATGAGCAGATGCTGGAAGTGGAGCGGGTGCTGGAGGAAATCGGCGCCGCCGACATTCCGCAAATCCTGGTCTACAACAAGCAAGACTTGCTCGAAGAGGACCAGCGTCCGCGCGAGCCCATGGACTGGCTGGAGCGCCCAGGCCAGGGCGGTGGCGGTGGCTTGCGGGTGCCGCGCGTCTTTGTCAGTTCCTTGGACGGCAGCGGCCTGGATTTGCTGCGTGAACAGATCGTCGTGGCTATGCAACGTGCGCCTGGCGACATCAATCCCCTTGCCAACGATCCGCGTGGCTTGAAAATCCAGGAGGCCCCCCCAGTTGAAGGGGGGGACTTCGAAACCGAAGAAAACCCCGGTGCTGTCTCGCCTGGCGAGGCCGCCGATTTACCGAAAACACAGGCATGAGCATGAATACCTTTGAGCCCGTGAGCCGCGAGCGGCCGATGAAAAGCCCCGTTGGCGGGCAGATGAAGTCAGTGGCGGCCGCCGCGCAAGCCTTGGCCGCGGGCGCGCTGTTCAAGCTGATGCCCAGTGGCTGGCGTGCCGGTCGTTTGCTGAACAATGGCCGCAACGATGGCCCGCCCGATCTGGATGAGCTGTGGCGTGATTTCAATCGCAAGCTCTCCGGCATGTTTGGCGGCAAGGGCGGCGGCAATGACAACGGCGGCCCCAACCAAGGCGGCCCCAACAGCGGCGGCAACAACTTCCAGCCCGATATGAAGAGCGCCGGCATCGGCGCTGCGCTGATCGGTGGCGTGGTCTTGCTGGGTTGGCTGGGCAGCGGCTTCTTCATCGTGCAAGAAGGCGAGCAGGGCGTGGTGACCTCCTTCGGCAAGTACAGCCGCACGGTTGAAGCCGGTTTCCAATGGCGCCTGCCTTATCCCTTTCAGGCGGTTGAGGTCGTTTCGGTGACCCAGCTGCAGCAGGTGGAAGTGGGTCGTGCCGTCGTGGTGCCGGCCTCCGGCCTGCGTGACTCCTCCATGCTGACGCAGGATGAGAACATCGTCGACATCCGCTTCACCGTGCAATACACGCTTAAGAATGCCCGCGACTATCTGTTCGAGAATCGCAATCCCAACGAAGCCGTGGTGTTGGCGGCGGAGTCTGCCGTGCGCGAGATCGTGGGTAAGAGCAAGATGGACTCGGTCTTGTATGAACAGCGTGATGCCATCGCGGTGGATTTGGCTAAGTCGGTGCAGGCCCAGTTGGACAGACTGAAGACCGGCATCCTGGTCAATAGCGTCAATGTGCAGAACGTGGCGCCGCCCGAGCAGGTGCAGGCCGCGTTTGACGATGCCTTCAAGGCCGGCGCCGACCGTGAGCGCCTGAAGAACGAAGGCCAGGCTTACGCCAATGATGTGATCCCCAAGGCCCAAGGTACTTCGGCCCGTTTGATCGAGGAAGCCGAGGGCTACAAGTCCCGCGTGGTCTCGCAAGCCGAGGGTGATGCGCAGCGCTTCAAGAGCGTCTTGGCCGAGTATCAGAAGGCGCCCGCGGTCACGCGTGATCGCCTCTATATCGACACCATGCAGCAGGTTTACTCCAATGTCAGCAAGGTGATGGTGGACAGCCGCAGCGGCTCCAATCTGCTGTATTTGCCCTTGGACAAGCTGATTCAGCAGACCGGTGCGGGCAATGTCACCGTGACCGCGACCCAGCCCACACCGGTGCAGCCGGAAAGCCCGGCGCCCAGCACCGGTAGTAACGACATTCGCTCCCGCGACGGCCTGCGCAGCCGCGACGGACGCTGAAGAATCCGGGAGAAATTTCAATGAATCGTCTTGCTGCCATTGCCGTTGGCGTCCTTATTGCATTCATGGTGGCCAGCTCTACGCTGTTCATCCTGGATCAACGCCAGTTCGCCGTTGTCTACTCTTTGGGTGAGATCAAGGAAGTTGTGACCGAGCCCGGTCTCAAGTTCAAGATGCCGCCGCCGCTGCAAAACGTGGTCTTCCTGGACCGCCGTGTGCAGACCCTGGACAGCCCCGAGTCGCGCCCCATCTTTACCGCCGAGAAGAAGACCCTGGTCATCGACTGGCTGGTGAAATGGCGTGTGGCCGAGCCTCGCCAGTTCATCCGCAATAACGGCGCCAATATGCGTAACGTTGAAAATCGACTGAGCCCGGTGGTGCAGGCCGCCTTCAACGAAGAAGTCACCAAGCGCACCGTCTTGGCCGTGCTGGCTACCGAGCGTGAGAAGGTGATGAACGATGTGCGTGCTCGTCTGGTCGACGAGGCCAAGCAGTTCGGTATCGAAATCCTGGACGTGCGCATCAAGCGGGTGGACTTCGCCGCCAATATCACCGACTCGGTCTACAATCGCATGAAGTCCGAGCGTTTGCGCGTGGCCAATGAAGCCCGCTCCACCGGCGGCGCCGAAGGCGAAAAGATTCGCGCCGATGCCGATCGTCAGCGCGAAGTGATCGTGGCCGAAGCCTATCGCGATGCGCAGAAGATCAAGGGTGAGGGTGATGCCAAGGCGTCCGCCATCTACGCCGAGTCCTTCGGTCGTGACCCGCAATTCGCGCAGTTCTATCGCTCGCTGGAAGCCTATCGTTCCACCTTCCGCAACAAGTCGGATGTGATGGTGCTGGACCCCAACAGCGAGTTCTTCAAGGCCATGCGTGGCAATAGCGCCGCGCCCGCTGCCCCAGCGCGCAAATAAGGTCTTGCGCATGAGCGAAGCCAAGGGGAGGGGCCGTGTCGTCTGATCAGATCTTCGCGGCCCTGGCCTTGATGCTGGTGATCGAGGGCTTGCTGCCCTTGATCAACCCGACGCTGTGGCGCCAGGTCTTTGCTCGCATGCTGGCCATGACGGATGGACAGATCCGCTTCGTGGGTCTGTCCAGCATTCTGGCCGGCAGCCTGCTTTTGCTCTTCGCGCTTTGAATTGACCTTGGCTTGATGCCTCGCTGAGGCGCGAATTGAGGCTCTGTCAAGCGCCTCTTGAGGGCCAAGTCTTGCCCGCGCGACGCCACGATCTGCTGTGGCCATCGGGTTTTTGATCGCGGCCCGGTACAATGCCGTTTTTAACCGCTTGCGAAAATTCTCATGGCCTCTGCTTGGTTGCTGCCCGAGCATCTCGCTGACGTACTGCCCTCCCAAGCGCGCCGCATCGAAGAGATGCGCCGTGAGTTGCTGGATATGGCGCGCACCTATGGTTGCGAGTTGGTCATGCCTCCGCTGTTGGAGCATCTGGAGTCCTTGCTCTCCGGTGCCGGCCACGAGCTGGATTTGAAGACCTTCAAACTGGTCGATCAACTCTCCGGCCGCTCTCTTGGTCTGCGTGCGGATACGACGCCGCAGGTCGCGCGCATCGACGCTCACCTCTTGAACCGTGCCGGCGTGACCCGCCTGTGCTACTGCGGCCCGGTTGTGCATACCCGTCCTTCGGGTCTGCATGCCACCCGTGAGCCCTTGCAGTTCGGCGCCGAAATCTATGGCCATGCAGGCCTGGAAGCCGACCTCGAGGTGCAGGAGATGGCCTTGGAAGTGGTGCGCCGCGCCGGCCTGAAAAACCCGACCCTGGATCTGGGCGATGCCCGTCTGGTGCGCGGTGTGCTGGGTGATGTGGCCTTGAGCCCCGCTGAATTGGAGGCGGTCATCGCGGCCCTGGCGACCAAGGATCCGGTGGCCTTGCAGGCCATGGGCTCGGTCCTGCCGGCCGAGGTTTTGAGCGGCCTGCAGACCTTGCTGACCCTGTATGGCGGTGTCGAGGTGCTGGCGCAGGCGCGGGCCCAATTGCCGGCCCATCCTGCCATCCATGCGGCTCTGAATGATTTGCAATGGCTGGCCGAGCATCTGCAGCAGACTCACCCGGAGGTAAGTCTGAGCTTTGATCTGGCGGACCTGGTGGGCTATGCCTATTACAGCGGTGCGCGTTTTGCCCTGTATGCGGCCGGTTCCAGCGATGCCATCCTACGCGGTGGCCGTTATGACGAGGTGGGCGCCGTGTTTGGCCGGCGCCGCCCCGCCGTGGGCTTCAGCCTGGATCTGAAGACCTTGGTGGCCCTGACGCCCGACAAGGGTTTGCGCGCCGCCGTGCGTGCGCCCTGGGGTGGTGATGCCGCCCAGCGCGCGGCCGTGCGCGCCCTGCGTGAAGCAGGCGAGACGGTGGTGTGTGTGTTGCCTGGCCACGAGCATGAAGGCGACGAATTTGAGTGCGACCGCGAATTGCTGCGTGTCGGCCAAGAGTGGGTGCTGCGCGCGCTGTGAAAGCGCGCCGGCTGCCCTGACCCATTTTTTTGATCATCGGAATGAGCAAGATGAATAGCGAAATCTCCCGCGGCCGCAATGTGGTGGTGGTTGGTACCCAGTGGGGTGACGAAGGCAAGGGCAAGGTCGTGGACTGGATGACCGATCACGCCCAAGGCGTGGTGCGCTTCCAGGGCGGCCACAACGCCGGTCACACCTTGGTGATCAAGGGCGTGAAGACGGCTTTGCAGCTGATTCCCTCGGGCATCATGCGCGACGGCGTGGCCTGCTATATCGGCAACGGCGTGGTGGTCGATCCGACCCATCTGTTGAGCGAGATCGAGCGCCTGGAAAAAGCCGGTGTGGAAGTGCGTTCGCGCCTTTTCATCAGCGAGTCCTGCCCGCTGATCCTGCCCTTCCATGTGGAAGTGGACAAGGCGCGTGAAGCCCTGCGTGAAAGCAGCGGCAGCGGCAAGATCGGCACCACCGGCAAGGGCATCGGCCCCGCCTACGAAGACAAGGTGGCGCGCCGTGCCCTGCGCGTGCAGGACCTGAAGCACCCCGAGCGTTTCGCCAAGAAGCTGCGCGAGTTGCTGGATCTGCACAACTTCGCACTGTCGGGTTATCTGAATTCCAAGGCGCTGGAGTTCCAGCCCATCTTCGACCAAGCCATGAAGATGGCCGAGTTGATCAAGCCCATGATGGCCGACGTCGGCTACATGATTCACAAGGCTCATTTGGCCGGTGCCAATATCTTGTTCGAGGGCGCGCAAGGCACGCTGCTGGACATCGACCACGGCACCTATCCTTACGTGACCTCCAGCAACTGCGTGGCCGGCAATGCCGCCGCCGGCGCTGGCGTGGGCCCGCAAATGCTGCACTACATGCTGGGCATCACCAAGGCCTACACGACCCGCGTGGGTTCGGGCCCCTTCCCGACCGAGCTGGAGTGGGAAAAGGAAGGCACGGTGGGCTATCACCTGTCTACCGTGGGCCAGGAGAAGGGCACCGTCACCGGTCGCGCCCGTCGTTGTGGCTGGTTCGATGCCGCGGCTTTGAAGCGTTCGGTCATCATCAACGGCATCACCGGCCTGTGCATCACCAAGCTGGACGTGCTGGACGGCCTGACCGAGATCAAGATGTGCGTGGGTTACGAGCTGAATGGCCGTCACTTCGACATCTTGCCTTTGGATGGCGACGAGATCGCGGCCTGCCAGCCCATCTACGAAACCTTTCCCGGCTGGACCGAGACCACCTTCGGCGTGACTGCCTGGGACAAGCTGCCCGAGAACGCACGTCGCTATCTGGAGCGCATCAAGGAAGTCATCGGCGCGCCGATAGACATGGTCTCCACCGGCCCCGACCGCGAGCACACCATCGTGCTGCGCCATCCCTACCAGGGCAGCAAGGCCTGAGCCTCTGAGGCAAAGGTCGGCTGGCTTTTTCATACCAAACAGGAGTTCTTCACTATGTTGACCGACGACGGCAAGCATTTGTACGTGTCTTGGGACGAGTACCACATGCTCACTGAACGCCTGGCGCTGAAGATTCATGCTTCGGGCTGGGAATTCGATCAGATTCTCTGCCTGGCGCGTGGTGGCATGCGACCCGGCGACGTGCTGTCGCGCGTTTTTGACAAGCCGCTGGGCATCATGTCCACCAGCTCTTATCGCGCCGAGGCCGGCACCATCCAGGGCCGCCTGGACATCGCCAAATACATCACCATGCCCAAGGGCGAGTTGGCCGGCCGCGTGCTGCTGGTTGACGATCTGGCCGATTCGGGTGTGACTCTGAAGGCCGTGGTCGAGCGTCTGCGCGGCATGCCCTCGATCTCCGAGCTGCGCTCGGCCGTGATCTGGACCAAGGGCGTCTCCAGCTACACGCCGGACTATTATGTCGAGATGCTGGACACCAGCCCCTGGATCCACCAGCCCTTCGAGGAATACGACGATATGCGGCCGGACGCCCTGGCCAAGAAGTTCGTCGTTTGATTCGTACGCGCAAAGGCCAGCCTGACTTGATGCCAGTGCAAGCACTTGCCGAATGAATCGCCACAAGCCGACCGCATGCCAATGCCGTCGGCTTTGTTTTTGCCCGCCGATTTGTTGCGCTCGCCCGCCGCCCAGAAAAAAATATTTTCACCAGGGCTCGCATTTGCTCAGCGGCGCGCTGGCCACAAAGCAAAATGCCTGCATGTCAGTGAACAAGCAGGCACGAAAAATCGATTCGGCAATGACAAAGGCCGATATCTTTCGATATCGGCCTTTGAAAAATTTGGTGCCCAGGAGAGGACTCGAACCTCCACGGAGTTACCCGCTAGTACCTGAAACTAGTGCGTCTACCAATTCCGCCACCTGGGCAAGGTTCAAAACAAGCTCTTTCGAATTTGTTTTGACGTTTCAGGAAAGAGAAGGATTCTATCATCAAAAACTTTAAGAACGCAAGCGAGTCGCCGCAAACAGGTCCTGCGCTGCTCAGCGAGGTCGATGGCACCCTGCAAGGTCATCGTGACGGCCACGGTTTTCTGCTGCCCGATGCGGGCGCGCAAGACATTTATCTGGCGCCGCAGGAGATGAATGCCGTCATGCACGGCGACCGCTTGCGCGTGCGAATCACGCGTTATGACAAGCGTGGCCGACCCGAAGGACGGGTGCTGGAAATTCTGGAGCGCAAGAAAAAGCCCATCATCGGGCGCCTGCTGCTGGAGTCCGGCATCTGGTTGGTCGCGCCGGAAGACAAGCGCATGGGCCAAGACATCTTGATCCCCAAGAACGGTACCTCCAATGCGACCGCCGGCCAAGTCGTCGCGGTGGAATTGATCGAACCGCCTTCGCTGTACTCGCAGCCCGTGGGACGTGTGGTCGAGGTCTTGGGTGAGATCGATGACCCCGGCATGGAGATCGAAATCGCGGTGCGCAAATACGATGTGCCCCATCGTTTCAGTGCCGAGACTCTGGCCCAGGCTGCCAAGCTGCCCGAGAAGCTGCGCGCGGTGGACTTGAAAGGGCGCATCGATCTGCGCGATGTGGCCTTGGTCACCATCGACGGTGAAGATGCCCGCGATTTTGACGATGCGGTCTATTGCGAACCGCACAAGCAGGGCCGAGGCAAGACCGCCTTCAATGGCTGGCGCTTGCTGGTCGCGATTGCCGATGTGAGCCACTACGTCAAGCCCGGCGACCCGCTGGATGCCGATGCTTACGAGCGCGCAACCTCGGTCTACTTCCCGCGCCGGGTGATCCCGATGCTGCCGGAGAAGCTGTCCAACGGGCTTTGTTCTCTGAACCCCTACGAAGACCGACTGTCCATGGTCTGCGATATGTTGGTGAGCGAGACCGGTGAGGTGCAGGCCTACCAGTTCTATCCGGCGGTGATCTGTTCGCACGCCCGCTTTACCTACAACGAGGTGGCGGCGATTTTGGGCAATACCCATGGGCCCGAGGCCGCCAAGCGCCGCGAGCTGGTGCCGCATCTGCTGCATCTGCACGAGGTTTACCGCGCCTTGCTGGCCGAGCGCGGCCGCCGCGGTGCCATCGACTTCGACACCACCGAGACGCAAATCGTCTGCGATGACAATGGCCGCATTGAGAAGATTATCCCGCGCACCCGTAACGAGGCGCACAAGCTGATCGAGGAAGCCATGCTGGCCGCCAATGTCTGCGCCGCCGACTTCATTGCCGACGCCAAACATGGCTCGCTGTTCCGTGTGCACGAGGGGCCCACACCCGAGAAGCGCGTGGCCTTGCAAGCCTATCTGCGCGCCCTGGGTCTGGGCCTGGCGATCAGCGACAACCCCAAGCCCAAGGAGTTCCAGGCCATCGCCGCGGCGACCAAGGAGCGCGTCGACGCGACGCAGATCCATGCCATGCTCTTGCGCTCCATGCAGCAGGCGGTCTACACCTCCGCCAACGCGGGGCATTTTGGCCTGTCCTACGAGGCTTACACCCACTTCACCAGCCCGATCCGGCGTTACCCAGACCTCTTGGTGCACCGTGTGATCAAGGCCTTGTTGAGCAACAAGCGCTATCACCTGGATGCCGGCAAGATGGCCGTGCCCATGCCGGCCAAGCGACCCGGTCGCGCTCAACCCATAGACCCTGCCAAGGCCAGCACCGAGCTGGAGCGCTGGGAGGTCGTCGGTGCCCACTGCAGCGCCAACGAGCGCCGCGCCGACGAAGCCTCGCGTGACGTCGAGGCCTGGCTCAAGTGCCGATACATGCGCGAGCATCTGGGCGAGGAGTTTGCCGGCACCGTCAGTGCGGTCACCAGCTTCGGCCTGTTTGTGCAACTCGACGCGCTGTTCGTCGAAGGCTTGATTCACATCACCGAATTGGGTGGCGAGTACTTCAAGTTCGACGAGGTGCGCCAAGAGCTGCGCGGCGAGCGCACCGGCATTCGCTATGCCACCGGCGCCAAGGTGCAGGTGCAGGTCAGCCGGGTCGATCTGGATGCCCGCAAGATCGATTTCCGCCTGGTGCAGGACAGCGAAGAGGCCAAGCTGATCGCTCGTGCCCAGCGGGACAAGGCCGGGTTGCCGCCGACGAATCGCGCCGCGATGACGGCCGTCGAGGCTCTGGAGGAGGTGCGCCGCAATGACCGCGAGGTGAAGAAGAGTGCGGGCAAGAAGTCGGGCAAGCCGGCTCGGCGTGGCGCCAAGCCGGCGGGTGCTGCATCGGCCGCACCGGCGGCGCATCCGGTCAAGGCGGCACGGCAGGCCGCGCGGGGCAAGACGGCGTCCAAATCGGCCGCGGGCAAGAAGCGCTGAAGCTCTTCCTGTTTAAGGCAGGCTCAGCGCCTGCCTGAGCTCGTGCATCTGCTCGATCAAATCGGCGGCGCGCAGCGGGCCCGCGCGCCGTGCGTCAGCAGCGCGCCCATGCCAGTAAACGGCCGCTGCGGCGATGGCTTGTGGGTCTTGTTTGGGGGCTTGGGCCCATAGGCCTGCGAGCCAGCCCGCCAGAACATCGCCGCTGCCGGCCGTGGCCAAGGCGGCATTGCCGCTGCTATTGATCAGCAACTCGTCGCTGCGCGCCGCGGCGACCAAGCTGCCCGAACCCTTCAGCACCGCATAACAGTCAAAGCGATCGGCCAGGGCCTGGGCTGCGCTCAGTCTATCGGCCTGGACCTCGGTCGTGCTGATGTTCAGCAGGCGTGCGGCTTCGAGCGGATGGGGCGTTAGCAGTGTGGGCAGACCGCGCGCCGCGCGTTGGCGCAAGGCCTCTTGCAGTGTGGGGCTCAGGCTGAGGCTGTTGAGCGCGTCGGCGTCCAGCAGCAGGCGCTCGCTGTGCTGCAGCAAGGCGGCCAGCTCTGGGGCGATGGCGCTGCCGCCGCCGCAGCCGGCCACCACGGTCAGGCTTTGCCAGCCCTCGCTGCTTTGCAGGCGCTGCGGTGGCATGAGCATCAGCTCAGGGCGTTGGGCATCGGCGTCCTCGGTGAGGGCCGTGGAGGTGTTGAGAAAGGTCAGAAAAACCCGGCCCGCACCTGCCGCCAATGCGGCGCGGCCGGCCAGGCGGGCCGCGCCGCGCATGCCTGGCGCGCCGCCCATCACCAGCACATCACCTTGACTGCCTTTGTGTGCCGTGGCTGGGCCGGGCCGTAGCCAGGCTTGCAGACAGTCCTGGCCCAGCCAATGCGCATCGGCCATCTGGCTGGGTGTGAGGCCTAAATCATCGAACCAAAGCTCGCCACACAGGGCGCGCCCCTGGCCGGTGAGCAGGCCGGGCTTGAGGTTCAGCAGGCAGAGCGTGTGCTGCGCCTGCAGCACGGCCGAACCCTTGGCGCAGCCGCTGTCGCCCGAGAGGCCGCTGGGCAGGTCGATGGCCAGCTTCGGCGTGCTGAGTCGGTTCAGCAGGCTGATGGCGCCCTCCAGTTCGCTGGAGCCGGGGCCTTGAGTGGCGCCCAAGCCCAGCAAGCCGTCGACGATGAGGCCTAGGTGCTCGGGTGGACTCAATTCTGCGCGAATCACGACTCCCGCCGCCTGCGCTTCGGCCAAGGCCTGGCGCGCGTCGGCAGGGCCATCGGCTTTGGCGCCGATGAGGCTGACCGTCACTTTTCGCCCCAGGCCATGCAGCAGGCGGGCGGCGACCAAGCCATCGCCGCCGTTATTGCCGGGCCCGCAAACAATCCAAATCACGCGGCCTGCGTCGGGCTGCAAAGCCATCGCCAGTTTGGCCACGCTCGCGCCGGCGCGGGCCATCAGTTGCATGGGGGCGCTGGCCTGCAAGGCCTGGGCTTCGATGGCCCGGCTGCTGGCCACGCGGTAGAGCGGGAGTGAGTGCGAGGGGGCGCTGAGTTTGATCACGGCGGACCTTGGCTGGGGCGAGTTTGCCTCGCAGCTTAGCCCAGGCGGGAGATCTCCAGTCCGCTGATGTCGGGGATGTCGCTGCCCGCTTGCTGGCCGCCGATCTGGCTGCGCAGCACAGCGGCGGCGCCGCAGGCCAGGGTCCAGCCGGCCAGGGCCGAGGACTCTTGCGCCAGGTTCAGCCAGATGCCTGTGCGCCCGCTGTCACCCAGCACAGGCAGTTCATCGGCCAGATGGACCTGGCTGCCGGTCCATTGCAAGACCTGGCCGGACTGCATGGAGCCGGGGAACCAGTCGTTCAAGACCTTGTGCAGCAGGGCGGTGGTGGGAGCTTTGATTTGACCTTGGCCGTCCTCGATCTCGCCGCTGAACTTGCCGCTCAGGCTCAGGCGCACTCGCTGGCCCAGGCGGCTGATGCTGACGCCGCTTTGCTGGTCCAGCAGGGCGGCTTGCGGGCCGAGGTGCGGGTGGGCCTCCAGCTGTCGCAACGGTGCGGTGATGGAGCAGGCGTGCAGCCGTGTTGTCGCCAACTTCAGGCCCAGGGATGCTAATAGCTCGGACGCGCCGGTGCCGGCGCAAACCACGATGGCATCGAAGCTGTCTTGCTGAGGGCCGGGTGTCGCGGGTCGGGTATCACCGGCTTCGCGCTTGTCCATGCTTTCGCCAGGGCGTGAGGCAGGGCCGGCTTGTTCGATGGGCGGCGTGTACTCATGCACCAGGCTGGCCTGCTTGCCCGGCGTGATGCTGCGCACCGTTGTGTGGAAGCGAAATTGCGTGCCCAAGCGCTGCGCTTCCAGACGCAGCAGGTGGGCAAACTGGCGGCAGTTGCCGACCTCGGCCTGGGGCAGATGGACACCGGCTTGCAGGGCCTGCTCCGGGTTGAGGCCGGGCTCCAAGGCCAGGCATTGCGCGCTGTCTAGCAGCTGTGGGCGCGCGCCGAACTGCTCCAGCAGATCAAGGCCGGGCTGGACCTGCTTGAGCTCGCGCGCCGTCCTCAGCAGCACCAGCTGGCCTTGGCTGCGCTCGTAGTCCAGTTGCAGGGTCCGGCGCAGAGCTTGCAGGCGCTCCAGGCTGAATTGAGCCAGCTTGAAGAGACGCTGCTGGGTTGCGCTGGCGTCCTTGTCCTTGGCGGCGCGGCGGCGCTTGAGTTGCCAGCCTATGCCGCGGCCCGCGCTCAGGCTGGGCCAGCCGGCGGCCACCCAGGGCAGGCGCAGGGCAGGGGCGATGATGCCGGCGTTGGCGAAGCTGCCTTCGGCGGCCACGCTGCCGCAGCGGTCAAACACGGTGACTTGATGACCGTCGGCGGCGAGTTCATATGCGGTGCAGACGCCGGCGATGCCGGCGCCAATGATGGCGATGCGCATGTTCAGCCCCTCGCCTGCTTGGGCAGCATTGGTGGCCGGTGGCCAGGGCTGCGGCGGGGGCTGGCAGTGGTGCTCTGATCGCGCGGTGAATCAGGGCAGGGAAGGGCTCGCAACTGGCCTTCTCGCAGGCGCTCGGCGGCGCCGCTCAGGTCGTGGGGCATAGGTGGTGTATACTCTTTGGGTTTTGCCGGCGGCTGAAAGCAATATTGCTCAAGCTCAGACTGGTAAATCAATCGCAAACCGGCTATTCGAGAGGTGTTGCTGCTGTTCAGATAAAGCCCGTTGCCTTGACTTCAGTTAAGCAGCGAGCGGATGTGTATCGCAGAGCAATTCGAGCCGGATTTTAGACACAACCTTCGGAGTATTTGAAATGTCCGTCACTATGCGCGAGATGCTGGAAGCCGGCGTCCACTTTGGTCACCAAACTCGTTTCTGGCACCCCAAGATGGCCCCGTACATCTACGGCCATCGCAACAAGATTCACATCATCAACCTCGAGAAGACGCTGCCCGCCTTCGAAGAGGCGATGAAGTTCGTCCGCAATCTGTCGTCCAAGCGCGGCACCATCCTGATGGTCGGCACCAAGCGCCAAGCCCGTGAAGTCGTGGCTCTGGAAGCTCAGCGCGCCGGCATGCCTTATGTCGACCAGCGTTGGTTGGGCGGCATGATGACCAACTTCAAGACGGTCAAGGCTTCGCTGAAGAACCTGAAGGACATGCAAGCTCAGGTCGACGCTGGCACCCAGCCCGCCATCAAGAAGGAAGCGCTGATGTTCCAGCGCGACCTGGCTAAGCTGGAAAAAGACATCGGCGGCATCCAAGACATGGCCGGCCTGCCCGACGCCATCTTCGTGATCGACGTGGGCTTCCACAAGATCGCTGTGGCCGAAGCCAAGAAGCTGGGCATCCCCGTCATTGGCGTGGTTGACACCAACCACTCGCCCGTCGGTATCGACTACGTGATCCCTGGCAACGACGACTCCGCCAAGGCTGTCGCTCTGTACGCCCGTGCCGTGGCTGACGCCGTGCTGGAAGGCCGTGCCAACGCCGGTAACGACGTGGTGCAAGCGCAAGCTCCCGCTGGCGACGAGTTCGTGGAAGTCAGCGAAGGCGCCTGAGTTCTGAACTCCTGCGAAAAAGGGGCTGATTCAGCCCCTTTTTTTTAAAAAATTGATATCAACGAGTCTTGCTCCTGTGTTGTAGGCAAGGCTCACCGAAACCGGAGAATCAAGATGGCTGTTATTACCGCAAGCATGGTTGCCGAGCTGCGTGCTCGTACCGACGCTCCCATGATGGAGTGCAAGAAGGCGCTGACCGAAGCCGAAGGCGATCTGGGTCGTGCTGAAGAAATCCTGCGCGTCAAGCTGGGCAACAAGGCTGGCAAGGCCGCTTCGCGCGTGACCGCCGAAGGCGTGGTCGCTACCGCCGTGGTGGGCAATGCCGGCGCGCTGCTGGAAGTGAACTGCGAAACCGACTTCGTGTCCAAGAACGATGCCTTCCTGGCTTTCGTGAATGCTGTCGCGGGTCTGATCGCTTCGGACGCACCGGCTGACGTGGCCGCCCTGTCGGCACTGCCCCTGTCGCAAGAAGGCTTCGGCCCGACTGTGGAAGATGTTCGCAAGGGCCTGATCGGCAAGATCGGCGAGAACATGACCATCCGCCGCTTCCAGCGCTATGCCACCGGCTCCAAGCTGGCTTCCTACCTGCACGGCACCCGCATCGGCGTGATGGTTGAGTTCGACGGCGACGAAGTCGCTGCCAAGGACGTCGCCATGCACGTGGCCGCCATGAAGCCCGCCGCTCTGTCTTCGGCCGATGTGCCTGCTGAGCTGGTTGAGAAGGAGCGCAAGATCGCTGCCGAGAAGGCTGCCGAGTCCGGCAAGCCTGCCGACATCGTCGCCAAGATGGTTGAAGGCTCGGTGCAGAAGTTCCTGAAGGAAGTCTCGCTGCTGGATCAAGTCTTCGTGAAGGCTGCCGACGGCAAGCAAACCGTTGCCGCCATGCTGAAGGACAAGGCCACCACCGTGAAGGGCTTCACCCTGTACGTGGTCGGCGAAGGCATTGAGAAGAAGGTGGACGACTTCGCTGCCGAAGTGGCTGCGCAAGTGGCTGCCGCCAAGGGGGCTTAAGCCTCTTGTAACAAAAAGGGCGCCTCTCGGCGCCCTTTACACTTGAGCCCGCACCTATCGGCCGAATTCACTTCTGGCCGACCTGACCCGCCCCACAAAGGCTGCGATGACGGGGTGCTGGCGCTCAGAGAATTTCCCTGCACACCATTGCTCACCCGCAGCTCTTAGAGGTCAATCATGCCCGCGCTCAAACGCATTCTGCTCAAACTCTCCGGCGAAGCCCTGATGGGCGACGACGCCTTCGGCATCAATCGCGCCACCATCGTGCGCATGGTGCAAGAAATCAGAGAGGTGACCGAACTCGGCGTTGAGGTGGCGGTGGTCATCGGCGGCGGCAATATCTTCCGTGGCGTGGCGGGTGGCTCCGTCGGCATGGATCGTGCGACGGCCGACTATATGGGCATGCTGGCCACGGTGATGAATTCGCTCGCCCTGGCGGACACCATGCGCCAAGAAGGCATCACCGCGCGCGTGATGTCGGCCATCGGCATCGAGCAGGTGGTCGAGCCCTATGTGCGCCCCAAGGCCTTGCAGTATCTGGAAGAGGGCAAGGTCGTCGTCTTCGCCGCCGGTACCGGCAACCCCTTCTTCACCACCGACACCGCGGCCGCGCTGCGTGGCGCCGAGATCGGTGCCGAGATCGTCTTGAAGGCGACCAAGGTCGATGGCGTTTACACTGCGGACCCGAAAAAGGATCCGAACGCGACGCGCTACTCGCGCATCACATTCGATGAAGCAATCACCAAGAATCTGCAGGTCCTGGACGCGACGGCTTTCGCCCTGTGCCGCGACCAGAAGCTGCCGATCCGCGTGTTCAGCATCCTCAAGCCCGGCTCGCTCAAGCGCGTGGTGATGGGTGAGGACGAAGGCACGCTGGTTCACGTTTGATTTGATGGAAGATCAAGGCTGGGCATGGGCCCAGCCCAGGATCAGATCAGGAATTTTTGAGAAGCATCATGAGCATTGCAGACATCAAGAACAACGCCGAAGTGAAGATGGCCAAGTCGGTCGAGGCGCTTAAGAACGAGTTGCACAAGATCCGCACCGGCCGTGCCCACCCCGGCATCTTGGATCAGGTGAGCGTGGACTACTACGGCTCCCTGGTGCCCATCTCGCAAGTGGCCAATGTGACCTTGCTGGACGCTCGCACCATCAGCGTGCAGCCCTGGGAAAAAGGCATGGGCGCCAAGATCGAGAAGGCGATTCGCGAGTCTGATCTGGGCCTGAACCCCGCTTCGCAAGGCGAGTTGATCCGCGTGCCCATGCCGCCTTTGAACGAAGAGCGTCGCCGTGACCTGACCAAGGTCGTGCGCAATGCCGGCGAAGACGCCAAGATCGCCGTGCGCAATCTGCGCCGCGAAGCCAATGAGCAAGCCAAGAAGCTGACCAAGGACAAGCTGATCAGCGAGGACGACGAGCGCCGCAGCCTGGACGAGGCCCAAAAGCTGACCGACCGCACCATCGCCGAAATCGACAAGCTGATTGCGGCCAAGGAAGCCGAAATCTTGGCGGTCTGAGCGGAATAGCCCCCGAGTGAGCACCGATCAGAGAACGGTTCCCCGCCACGTTGCCATCGTCATGGATGGCAATGGGCGCTGGGCCAAAAAGCGTTTCCTGCCCCGTTTCTTTGGCCACAAGCAAGGCGTCGACGCCTTGGTCAAGGTGGTGCAGGCCTGTATTGATCGCGAGATCGAGTACCTGACGGTGTTCGCCTTCTCGTCCGAAAACTGGAAGCGCCCCTCCGACGAGGTCTCCGGCCTGATGGGCTTGGTGCTGGCCGCCGTCTCGCGCTACCTGGCCCGCATGGGCTCCATGGGTGTGCGTATTCGTATCGTGGGTGATCGCGATGCGGTCAGCCCCAAGTTGCGCAATGCCTGGAACGAGGCCGAAAGCGCCACCGCTCACAACAGCAAGCTGACCCTGTCGGTGGCCTTCAACTACGGTGGCCGTTGGGATGTGGTGCAGGCCTGCAAGGGCGCGATGCAAGCGGGTGTGCCGCCCGAGGAATTGACCGAGGCACGCTTGTCCGAGTTCATGGCCATGAACTATGCGCCGGACCCGGACCTCTTCATCCGCACCGGCGGTGAGGTGCGTATCAGCAACTTCCTGCTCTGGCAGGTGGCGTATACCGAGTTTGTCTTCTCCGACTGCCTCTGGCCCGAATTCGGCGACGCGCAGTTGGATGCGGCCATCGAGGCCTTCCGCGAGCGTGATCGGCGCTTTGGCGGTGTTAAAGAAGCACCGGCTGTCATAGCGGGCTAATTGCTCTCCTGGCGAGGTAAGGCTTTTCATGCTGAAACAACGCATCATCACGGCCTTGGTGCTGCTGGCCGTTTTGCTGCCTGCCGTGTTCGTCGCCAACCCTTGGCCTTTCGCCCTGCTAACGCTGCTCTTGATCGCAGCGGCCGGTTGGGAATGGGCCAAGCTCAATTCAACGACGGCCTCGCCGCGCTGGCTGCCCGCAGTGTTCGGTGCAGGCGTGGCCTCGGCCTGCGCCATCACCCTGCTGGGGCACGGCCTGCAAGCCCCGCCCGATTGGTGCTGGTGGCTGGCCGGCGTGGTCTGGGTGGCCGGTGGCTCCTATGCCTTGCGCGGCGGCCCCAAAGCCTGGCCCCATGCCTCCAGCGGCCTGCGCTTGGCGCTTGGCGCCATCGTCTTGTTTGCCGCCTGGTTGGCCATGGCCCAAGCCAAGGCCATGGGCACCAACTTCTTGCTCTCCATCTTTTGCCTGGTCTGGATGGCCGATGTGGCCGCCTATTTCGGCGGGCGTGCATTTGGCCGCCGCAAGCTGGCGCCCTCCATCAGCCCCGGCAAGAGCTGGGAAGGTGTCTGGTCTGGCATGTTGGGCGTGATGCTGCTGGGCGTGCTTTGGGTCCATGGCTTGGAAGAACATTTCGTGTTCGATTCCCCCTCACTCTTCATGCTGCTCAAGCGCCAAGGCCTGATCGTCAGCCTCTTGGGCCTGCTCTTCTTGAGCGCCATGAGCGTGGTGGGTGATTTGTTTGAATCCTTGATCAAGCGCGCCGTTGGTGCCAAGGACAGCAGCCAGCTGCTGCCCGGCCATGGTGGCGTGCTGGACCGAGTCGATGCCTTGCTGCCGGTGTTCCCGCTGGCCCTGGCCCTGAGTTCGCTGTGAACTCTTTCTGAATTTCTTGTGTGGCCCCGCCTGCTCCCATGACCACTACTTCATCCAGCCTCCAGGCCTCGCAAGTTCCCCAACGCCGTCAGCGCATCTGTGTGCTGGGCTCGACCGGCTCGATTGGCGTCAACACGCTTGACGTGCTGTCCCGCCATCCCGAGCGTTACGAGGTCTTCGCGCTCTCGGCCATGAGCCGAGTCGAAGACCTGCTGGCCCAATGCCTGCGCTGGCAGCCGCGTTTTGCCGTCATGCCCGCTGCTGAGCCTGCCGCGCGCCTGCGCGTGTTGCTGCGCGAACAGGGCAGCCGCACCGAGGTGCTGGACGGCGCCGATAGCCTCTCGCAGATCGCTGCCCACCCGGATGTGGACATGGTGATGGCCGCCATCGTCGGCGCCGCCGGGCTCTCGCCCTGCCTGGCTGCGGCCAAGGCCGGCAAGCGACTGCTGCTGGCGAATAAGGAGGCCATCGTCGTCGGTGGCGCTTTGTTCATGCAGGCGGTGGAGCAGGGCGCTGCGACCTTGCTGCCCATCGACAGCGAACACTCCGCCATCTTCCAATGCCTGCCCGAAGACCGCAGCAGCTGGGCCCAGCGCATCGACCACATCGTGCTGACCGCCTCGGGCGGCCCCTTCCGCCAGCGCGACCCGTCTACCTTGGCCGAGATCACGCCCGAGCAGGCCTGCGCCCACCCCAACTGGGTGATGGGCCGCAAGATTTCGGTGGACTCCGCCACCATGATGAACAAGGCCTTGGAGGTGATCGAGGCGCGCTGGTTGTTCAATCTGGCGCCCGAGCAGATCCGGGTGCTGATTCATCCGCAGAGCATCATTCACTCCATGGTGGTGTGCCGCGATATGTCGGTGCTGGCCCAGCTGGGCACGCCGGATATGCGAGTGCCCATCGCCTACGGCCTGTCCTTCCCGGAGCGAATTGAGGCCGGGGCCAGCCGATTGGAGCTGGAAAAGCTCGCGGCCCTGAGCTTTGAGGAAGCCGATGAGAAGCGCTTCCCAGGGCTCTTCCTGTCCTGGCGTGCCCTGCGCGCGGCCGAGGGTTCGACCGCTGTCTTGAATGCGGCCAACGAGGAGGCCGTCGAGGCTTTCTTGAACAAGCGCCTGCGCTTCGATCAGATCCACCGTATCAATCTGCAATGCCTGGACGAGCTGCCACCCCAGGCCGGTGAATGCGCCAGTGTGGAAGGCTTGCTGGGCCTGGACGCGCGCGTGCGCCGCCATGCGCAGGGCCTGATTGCTGGGCTCTCTGCATGAGTACCTTGTTGGCCTTTCTCGTCACGCTGGCCGTGCTCATCGTGGTGCATGAGTATGGCCATTACCGCGTGGCGCGTGCCTGTGGCGTCAAGGTGCTGCGCTTCTCGGTCGGCTTTGGTCGCGTGCTGTGGCGGCGTCAGGCGCATCCCGACGCGACCGAATTCACGCTCTGCGCCATTCCCCTGGGTGGCTATGTGCGCATGCTGGACGAGCGCGAAGGGCCTGTGCTGCCGGCCTTGCGCGAGCAGGCCTTCAACAACCGCCCCCTGCGTCAACGCGTGGCCATCGTGGCGGCCGGCCCCTTGGCCAATTTGCTGCTGGCGGCCCTGCTGTTCGGGGCGGCCAACTGGACCGGCATGTCGGTGCCCAAGGCCGTGCTGGGCGCGCCGGTGGCGGGTTCCTTGGCCGAGCGCGCGGGCATGCAGGCGGGGGACTGGGTGCAAGCCACATCCAAGAACGGGCAGGACTGGTTGGACACCGGCTCCCTGCTCGATCTGCATGAACAAGTGGCCGCAGCCCTGGCCCAGGGCGAAAGATTGCACCTGAGTGTGAGCGATGCTAAGGGCCATGGTCGGCGTGAATTGCTGCTGGATACCGAGAGCTTGAAGGGCGCCGAGATGGACGCCGGTCTGAGCGCCAAGCTGGGCCTGGGTGGCCCCTTCAGCGAGCCGGTGCTGGGCCGCATCTCTGCCGGAGGTGCCGCCGAGCAGGCAGGGCTGAAGGAAGGCGATCGAGTGTTGGCGGTCAATGAGCTTGCGGTCCAAGACGCCGCCAGCCTGCGCCAGCTGATCCGTGCCTCCGGCAGTACGGGCGAGGTGCAGGCCCAGCTGTGGCGGGTGCAGCGCGGCGCTGAGACGCTATCAATCGAGGTACGCCCCAAGCTGGTCAGCGAAGCGGACAAAGAGATCGGCCGCATCGAAGCCCTGGTGGGCGCCGCGCCCGAGATGGTGATGCAGCGTTACGGCTTTGTTGACGGCTTGTGGCGCGGTTTTGAGCGCACATGGGATGTGTCCTGGATGACGCTCAAGGTCTTCGGTCGCATGCTGATCGGCGAGGCCTCGCTGAAAAATCTGAGCGGCCCCTTGACCATCGCCGAGTACGCCGGGCAGTCCGCCCGCCTAGGTCTGGCGCACTATCTGGGCTTCCTGGCCTTGGTCAGTGTGAGCCTCGGGGTGCTGAACCTGCTGCCACTGCCCATGCTCGATGGTGGACACCTGATGTATTATCTTTTCGAGGGTTTGAGCGGCCGCCCCGTCTCGGAGTGGTGGCAAACGCAGCTGCAGCGCGCAGGTGCGTTGATCCTGATGCTGATGATGGCTTTAGCCCTTTCCAACGACGTGGCCCGCTTGACGGGTCTGCATTGACTCTATCTGCATGTCCTCATCTCAAAGACCGGGAGCGTTTCTGCGCCCCTCAATCCTGACCTTGGCCCTGGTGGCCACACTGCAGTCAGGCGCCGCCTGGGCCGTGGAACCCTTCATCCTCAAGGACATTCGTGTTGAAGGCTTGAACCGAACCGACCCCGGTACGGTGTTCGCAAGCCTTCCCTTCCGCATCGGTGACACCTACAACGACGACAAGGGCGCGGCTGCCTTGCGCGCCTTGTTCGCCACCGGTTTGTTCAAGGACGTGCGCATCAATATCGATGGCAACTCGGCGGTGGTCATCATCGAGGAGCGGCCTATCATCGCCAACGTCAGCTTCGTCGGCCTGAAGGAGTTCGATACCGAGGCCCTGACCAAATCGCTGAAGGACGTGGGCATTGGCGAGGGCAAGCCTTTCGACAAGGCCTTGGCCGACCGCGCCGAGCAGGAGTTGAAGCGTCAATACCTGACCCGCAGCCTCTACGGCGCCGAGGTCACGACCACCATCACGCCGCTGGAACGCAACCGTGTCAACGTGAGCTTCTCCGTCACCGAGGGCGACCCAGCCAAGATCGGTGAGGTGCGCATCCTAGGCAGCAAGGTGTTCTCGGAGAGCACCCTGGTGGGCCTGATGGAGCAGACCACTTCGGGCTGGCTGACCTGGTACACCAAGACCGACCGCTACTCGCGTTCCAAGCTCAATGCCGACCTGGAAACGCTGCGCTCCTACTACCTGAATCGCGGCTATCTGGAGTTTGCCGTCACCTCCACCCAGGTGACGATTTCGCCCGACAAGCAAAGTATCAATATCGCCATCACGGTCAGTGAGGGCCAGCCCTACACCGTCACGGCGGTCAAGCTGGAAGGCGACTTCCTGGGTCGCGAAGAAGACTTCAAGCGTCTGATCCAACTCAAGCCCGGCCAGGCCTATCAGGGCGAGGCGGTGGCTCAGACCACGCGTCTGTTCTCCGATCTTTACGGCACTTTTGGTTACGCCTTCGCACGCGTCGACAGCCGGCCCGAGATCGACAAGGCCACCGGCCAGGTGGTGGTAACTTTCACCGCCGAGCCGCAACGCCGCGTCTATGTGCGCCGCGTCATCATTGGCGGCAATACCCGGACCCGCGATGAAGTGATCCGCCGCGAGTTCCGCCAGTTCGAATCGGCCTGGTATGACGGCCAGCGCATCAAGGCTTCGAAGGACCGGGTTGAGCGTCTGGGTTATTTCAAGCAAGGCGAAGTGACCATTGACACCCAGGAAGTGCCAGGCGCACAAGACCAGGTGGATGTGATCCTGACCGTGGTCGAGCGCCCCACCGGCAACATCATGGTGGGTGCGGGCTACTCCAGCCAGCAAAAGCTGTCCTTGACCGGCTCCATCCAGCAGGACAACGTGTTCGGCTCCGGCCACTCGCTGGGCATCCAGGTCAATACCGCATCCACCGGCCGTGCCTTGGTGGTGAGCGAGACCGATCCCTACTTCACCGTGGACGGCGTGTCGCGCTCGATCGACGTGTTCTACCGCACGCAAAAGCCCATCAACACCCTGGGCGAGCAGTATGAGTTGATCACCCACGGCGGCACGGTGCGCTTCGGTGTGCCCTTCTCGGAAATTGACACCGTGTTCTTCGGTCTGGGTTATGCCCAAACCACCATGAGCACCACCGCCGGTCTGCCCAATAGCTATCTGCTGTACGGCCGCTTGTTTGGCAAGAACAGCCGGGAGTTCCCCTTCACCATTGGCTGGCAGCGTGACAACCGCGACAGCATCATCTCGCCCACGGCGGGTCGCTATCAGCGCGTCAACTTTGAAATTAGCGCCCTGGGTGATGCGCGTTATGCCCGCGCCAATTTGCAGTACCAAGAGTACTTCCCCATCACCAACAAGATCACCCTGGGCGTGAACAGCGAACTGGGTTGGGGGCAAGGCCTGGGCGGCAGGCCCTATCCCATCTTCAAGAACTTCTACGCCGGTGGCCTGGGTTCGGTGCGGGTGTTTGAAGCCGGCTCGCTGGGTCCGGTGGACGTGACCGGCTCCTACTCCGGCGGCAATCGCAAGGTGAACGTCAATGCCGAGTTGTACCTGCCCGTGCCGGGCGGTGGTAATGACAAGACCTTCCGTCTCTTCGGCTTCTGGGATGCCGGCAATGTCTGGGGTCCGGACGAAAAAATCACCGGCGACTCCATCCGTTCCTCCGCCGGTATCGGCCTCAGCTGGTTGTCCCCCATGGGCCCGCTGCGCTTGAGCTATGGCACGCCATTGCGCAAGAAGCCCACGGATAGAATCGAGAAATTCCAATTCCAAATCGGGAATGCATTCTGATGAAAAGCATGTCATTGAAAGCGGTGGCGCTGTCCGCCATGATGTCGGTCTCCGCCTTGGCGGGTGCGGCTCAAGCCCAAGAGCTGAAGATCGGTTATGTCAACAGCGAGCGAGTCATTCGCGAAGCCAATCTGGCCAAGGCCGTTGGTCTGAAGCTGGAAGCAGAATTTGGCAAGCGCGAGAAGGACCTGAAGGATCTGGAATCCAAGCTGCGCGGTGCTGCCGAGAAGCTGGAAAAAGACGCGCCCACGCTGTCGGAATCTGAACGCAGCCGTCGTCAGCGCGATCTGGTCGAGCAAGACCGCGAACTGCAGCGCAAGCGCCGCGAGTGGCAAGAGGACCTGAGCCAGCGTAAGCAGGAAGAAATGTCGGTCATCGTGGACCGCGCCAATCGCGTCATCAAGCAGATTTTTGATGCCGAGAAGTACGACCTGATCGTGCAGGACGCCATCATGTCCAGCGCGCGCGTTGACATCACCAAGAAGGTGATCGACACGCTCAACGCTCAGAAGTGAGCGCGCAGGTGGCCCCAGAGGTTCACCTTGCTGATTTGATCGCCGCCTTGGGCGGCGATCTTATTGGTGAAGCCCAAACCCGCATCAGCCGCATCGCGCCGCTGGACGAAGCCGATGGGCAAACCATCAGCTTTCTGGCCAATCCGCGTTACCAGGCTCAGCTGGCGCAGACGAATGCGGCTTGTGTGATCGTCGCACCGGCCTTTGCCGAGGCGGCCGCTAAGCGAGGTGAGAAGGGTGGCGAAAAGGGCGGGGAAAGGGGCGGGGCGGTCATCGTCACGCCTGACCCTTACCTCTATTTTGCACGTCTGACGCAATGGTGGGCGGCGCGTAGCCGGCCGCTGGGCGCCGCGCGCATTCATCCAAGCGCGGTGGTTGACCCCAGCGCCCGGCTCGGCGCGGGTGTGGACGTGGGCCCTTTGGCCGTGATCGAGGCCGAGGCCGAGATCGGTGATGGCGCCCGCATTGGCGCGCATTGCGTGATAGCGCAGGGCGCTCGCATCGGTGCGGGCACGCGCCTGGCCGCTCGCGTCACCGTGGGCTTTGGCTGCGAGCTGGGCCAGCGCTGCATCGTGCACAGTGGCGTGGTGATTGGTGCGGACGGCTTTGGCTTCGCGCCCAACTTCAAGTCCGAGCAACCTGGCTGGGAGAAGATCGAGCAGCTGGGCAATGTGCGCATCGGCAACGATGTGGAGATTGGCGCCAACACCTGCATCGACCGCGGCGCCTTGGCCGACACGGTGCTGGAAGACGGGGTCAAGCTGGACAATCTGATCCAGATCGCCCACAACGTGCAGATTGGCCGGCATACGGCCATCGCCGGCTGCGCGGCGATTGCTGGCAGCACCAAGATCGGCGCCTTCTGCACCATCGGTGGCGCGGCCAATGTGGTCGGGCATCTGGTGCTGGCCGACCATGTGCATGTGTCGGCCGCCACCCTGATCAGCCGCTCCATCAGCCAGCCCGGACAGTACAGCGGCGTCTATCCCTTCGAGGACAATGCCAGCTGGGAAAAGAACGCGGCCACCCTGAGACAATTGCATTCCTTGCGCACCCGCTTGCGCGATCTTGAAAAAAAGAACACATGACCATGGACATCCACGCCATTCTGAAGAAGCTGCCGCATCGCTACCCGATTCTGTTGGTGGATCGCGTGCTGGAAGTCGAAGCCGGCAAGCGCATCTTGGCGATCAAAAACGTCAGCATCAACGAGCCCTTCTTCCTCGGCCACTTCCCCCATCGCCCGGTCATGCCGGGTGTGCTGATTCTGGAAGCCATGGCCCAAGCCGCCACGCTGCTGGCCCTGGAAAGCTCGGACATCAAGCTGGATGAAACCACGGTCGTCTACTTCGCCGGCATCGATAACGCGCGCTTCAAGCGCCCGGTCGAGCCCGGCGATCAGCTGCGCCTGGATGTGACGCTGGAGCGCGCCAAGGCCGGTATCTTCAAATTCAGTGGCAAGGCCTATGTGGGTGAGCAGCTGGCGGCCGAGGCCGACCTGATCTGCACCATGCGCAAAATCTCCGACTGAGACTGAGCGAGAGATAAGCCATGTCGTCCCGCATTCATCCCAGCGCCATCATTGACCCGGCGGCGGAGCTGGACTCCACCGTCACGGTAGGCGCCTACAGCTTGATTGGCCCGCATGTGCGCATCGCGGCCGGTACCACGGTGGGGCCGCATTGCGTGATCGAGGGTCGCACCACGATAGGCGCGGACAACAAGATCTTCCAGTTCAACTCCATCGGCGCCGTCCCGCAGGACATGAAGTACGCGGGCGAGCCGACCGAGCTGGTGATCGGCGACCGCAACAGCATTCGCGAGTTCTGCACCCTCAATCTGGGCACGGCTCAGGACGAGGGCGTGACCCGCATCGGCAGTGACAATCTGCTGATGGCCTATGTGCACATCGCCCACGATGTGCGTTTGGGCAGCCATATCGTGTTGGCCAATAACGCCACGCTCGCAGGCCATGTGCATGTGGGCGACTGGGCGACGGTGGGCGGCCTGTCGGGCGTGCATCAGTTCGTCAAGATCGGCGCTCACGCCATGATCGGCTTTCAAGGCCATGTGGCCCAGGACGTGCCGCCCTTCATGACGGTGGACGGCAATCCGCTGGCGGCCCGTGCCGTCAATGTGGTGGGCCTGCGCCGCCGTGGCTTCAGTGCCGAGCGCATCGCCGTGATCAAGCAGATCCACAAGCTGCTCTACCGCTCGGCCCTGACGTTTGAACAATCGCAGACCGAAATCGCGGCGCTGCAAGGTCAAGGGGCCGACGAGGATGTGGCATTGATGTTGAGCTTTTTAGCCGCAGCGACTCGCGGCATCGTGCGCTGAAGCCATGACCGACACTCCGCCTCGTTTTGGCATGGTGGCCGGCGAGGCCTCCGGTGATCTGCTGGCGGGCCTGCTCTTGGCCGGCCTGCGTGAGCGCTGGCCCGAGCTGCAAGCCTGCGGCATCGGCGGCCCGCGCATGGCGGCCCAAGGTTTTGAGGCTTGGTGGCCGCATGACAAGCTGTCCATCTTTGGCTATGTCGATGCCTTGCTGAACATCCGCGAGCTGCTGTCCATACGCAAGCAACTGGGCAATCGCCTGATCGCCTTACCGCCCGAGCAGCGGCCCGCAGCCTTCATCGGCATCGACGCGCCCGACTTCAATTTCGGCCTGGAGCAGCGCCTGCGCGAGGCCGGCATCAAGACCGTGCATTTCGTTTGCCCTTCGATCTGGGCCTGGCGGGCCGAACGGGTGGAGAAGATCAAGCGCTCGGCCGACCATGTGCTCTGCCTCTTTCCTTTTGAGCCCGAGATCCTGCGCAAGCACGGCATAGCGGCGAGCTATGTTGGTCACCCGCTGGCCGATGCGATCCCCTTGCACCCGCCCAAGGCCGAGAGCCGTGCCAGTTTGGGCCTGGCGCACAGCGACACCGTTGTGGCCTTGCTGCCCGGCAGCCGCCGCAGCGAGATCCGCTACATTGCCGAGCCCTTTTTGCGCGCCGCCGTCTTGATGCAGCAGCAGAGGCCCGAGCTGCGCTTCATCATGCCCATGGCACCGGGCTTGCGCGCCTTGATCGAGCCCTTGGTGGCTCGCGTAGCACCTGGGTTGAATCTGAGCCTGCTGGACGGCCGCTCCCACGAGGCCCTGGCCGCCTGCGACATCACCCTGGTGGCCAGCGGCACGGCGACGCTGGAGGCGGCCTTGTTCAAGCGGCCCATGGTGATTGCCTACCGCATGCACTGGCTCAACTGGTGGCGCATGAAGGGCCGCAACTACCAGCCCTGGGTGGGTTTGCCCAATGTGCTGGCGCGTGAGTTCCTGGTGCCCGAGCTGATTCAGGATGCCTGCACGCCCGAGGCCTTGGCCAAGGAGGGCCTGGCCTGGTTGGCGGACGAGAACCGCTATTTCCACGCCCAGGCCCGATTCGAACAACAACATCAAATGTTGCGCTGCAATACCGCGCAAAAGGCCAGCCATGCCATCGCGCAAGTCATCGGGCGTGCCTGAGCAATTGGGCCTGTCCTGGGCCGGTCCCGGCCTCTTGGCGGGGGTGGATGAAGCGGGGCGTGGCCCCTTGGCCGGGCCGGTGGTCGCGGCCGCCGTCATCCTGGACGATGCCGCCCCCATCCTCGGTCTGCGTGACTCCAAAATCCTCAGCGAGAAAAAGCGCGAGGCCTTGTTTGACGAGATCCGCGCCAAGGCCTTGTGCTGCTGCATCGCCGAAGCCAGTGTGGAAGAGATCGACCGCTTGAACATTCTGCAGGCCACGATGTTGGCCATGCGCCGTGCGGTGGAAGGCCTGCGCCTCAAGCCTTCTTTTGTGCAGGTGGATGGCAATCGTCTGCCTGTGCTCAAAGTGCCGGCCGAGGCCATCGTCAAGGGCGACGCCAAGGTGCAAGCCATCTCGGCCGCCTCCATCCTGGCCAAAGTGCACCGCGATCGCCAATGCCTGGCCATGCATGAGGCTCATCCGGCCTATGGCTTCGCCACCCACAAGGGCTACCCCACGGCCGAGCATCTGGCCGCCCTGCGCGAGCATGGCGCCACGCCTTTTCATCGACGTACATTCGGTCCGGTCCGAGCAGTTTTGGAGTTGGCTTCGTGAGCGAAAAAATCTTGCACATCACGTCGCGTGACAACCCCGCCCTGCAACGCCTGCGCAAGCTCAGCCAGGACGGCGGCGCTTATCGCAAGCTGGGTGGCGTTTGGCTGGAGGGCGACCATCTGGCCCGCGCCTGTCTGCAGCGTGGCCATGCGGTGACCTTGGCGGTGCTGACGGAGGAGGGCGCTCAGAACCCCGCTCTGCGCGACTTGGCCGATGCCGCCCCGCGCCAGCTGATCGTGCCCGCGGCCCTGTTCAAAGGCATCAGCGGCCTGGAGTCGCCGGCGCAAATCGGGTTCGAAATTCCGTTTGAAGCAGGGCAAGACCTGACCCCGGGCCTCGACAGCGTGGTGCTGGACCGCCTGCAAGACGCCGGCAATGTGGGCACGATTTTGCGCAATGCCGCAGCCTTTGGCTTCAAGCAGGTGCTGGCCTTGAAGGGCACGGCGGCGCTGTGGTCACCCAAGGTTTTGCGTGCCGGCATGGGCGCGCACTTCGGCCTGCACCTGATCGAGGGCCTCAGCCCGGCCGATCTGGACGCGCTGCAAGTACCGCTGATTGCGACCAGCTCTTACGCCGAGTCACAAATCCATCAGCTCACCCTGCCCAAGCCCTGCGCCTGGGTGATGGGCCACGAGGGCCAGGGCGTGCAAGCCGACTTGATGCAACGCTGCGCCCTGACCGTGGGCATCCCGCAGCCGGGCGGTGAGGAGTCGCTCAATGTGGGCAGCGCCGCGGCCATCTGCTTGTACGAAAGTGCCCGCCAACGCTTGGTTTAACTGATGCGCTGCGACATGAATCGCTCGTGATGCAAGAGCGACTCCTGCGCGCCCAGGGCTCGCACCGCGCTCAAGCAGTCTTCGGTGAACTCGGTGCTGCCGGCCACGAATACGCTGTGCGCCGAGAGATCGGGGAAGAGTTGGGGCAGCAGGCCGGGGAGCCGGCCGTGCAAGATCCCCGGCTTCTCCTCACCGGTCAGCGTCAGCTTCCAGCTGAAATTGCGATGCATGCGTGACCAGTAAACCAAGCGGCCCTTGGCATAAAAGTCTTCTTCGCTGCGGGCCGAGAACAGCAGGGTGACCGGCTTGCGGTAGCCCCGCTTCAAGGCCGCCTCGGTGAGCGAGAGCAAGGGCGCCAGGCCCGAGCCCGCCGCCAGGCACAGGACAGGCGTGTCGGCCTTGGGGTCGCCGATAAAGTTGCCGTAGGGCCCGGACAAGCTCAGCCCATCGCCGATGCCCACTTCTTCGTGCAGCCAGTTGCTGGTTTGGCCGCCGTCGACGCGGGTCACCTGCAAGACCAGGCTGCCGTCCTGGCGCGGCGCATTGGCCAAGGAGTAATGCCTGGGCGTGGCGCCGGGTTTAGGCGCCGTGATGGCCACGTACTGGCCGGGCCAAAAGCGCAGCGGTGCGCCCAGGGGCAGCAGCTGAAACTCGCAGATGCGCGGTGTGCGCTGGATCTTTTCCACCACCACATAAGGCATGCCTTCGCGGGGCGGGAAGAGCTTGGGTGAGGCATCGGCCGAGCCCCATTCGATCACCAGGCGCTCGGACAAAGGCTTGGCCATGCACATCAGGCCGAAGCCCTGTTTGCGCTCCTCCTGCGACAAGGCCATGTCCATCACAAAGCCTTGATCGAACTGGCCTTCCAGCACGCGCACCTTGCACTCGCCGCAAGCACCGGCGCGGCAGTTATTGGGCAGGGCGTAGCCGCCCCGCTCCAAGCTCATCAACACCGTGTCGCCATCGGCCACGGGAATGTTCTGGCCCGAAGGCGAGAGGGTGATGACTTTGCTCATAAGAAAGCCCTCGCTCAGAACACCGGGATGATGTCTTTCATGTCCACATCGCGCACCTCTTCACCCGAGATGCCCACCTCCGGGATGGCAGGGAAGGGGATGCCGTATTTGTCCAGCACGCCCTTGAGATTGAGCATGGCATTGCGCCAGTTCTCCTTCTTGGCCTCGTACTCGGGGATGTAGAAGCCAGCGTTGCGGGCCACGGTCTCGATCTCGCGCTGGTTGGGGATGAAGTCCGGGCCTATGTCCCAGAAGTCTTCCGGCGGCTCGAACAGCACGCCCGAGAGGAAGAGGAAGCCAGCGCGGATCTGCTTGGTGATCAAGGATTTGTCCGACAGATCCATCTTGGGATAGTCGCGCTCCATCAAGGCCATGCAGATGGCCATATGCCGACCTTCGTCGCGGCCCACCTTGCGGAAGCCTTCCTGGAACACCGGCTCGGTACACTTGGCCGCCATCTGGTGAAAGATGGTGGCCGCCGCGATCTCGCCCATCAAGAAGGAGCTGAACAGCACGGCCAGACTGTACTTGGGCACGGCGTTCTTATAGCCCGTCCAGTAGCGGCCGCCGTTGTGATACAGCCAGTGCGCGTTCTTCCAGGCCTTGCGGCCGATCTCGGTCTTGGGCTCGTAGGTGAGCGGGTCCGGGTGCTCCAGCAGCTTGGTGATGGCCAGGCCACAGAGTTGTTCGTGGTTTTGCTCGTCGCGCGTCACCGAGAAGAAGCAGCGGCGTACCGCGTCTTCTTCGTGGGCCTCGTAAGTCTTGATGAAGGCGGCGGCAAACACCGGCGGGGCCGAGGCGTCAAAGACCGAGAGCAGAGTCCACCAGTAGGCCATGGCCTCGCGTTCTTCCCAGCTGTAGCGCGAGGCGTCGAAAGTGTCCCAGGGCAGTTTCTTGGGGTCCCAGTACTCGCGCTGCGAGGCATCCCAAACCTCCTCCAGCTTGGCCGTCTCGCTGCGCCAGCTTAAAGGGTAGACATTGGGCTGCACCGTGGCGGGGGGCAGTTCCATGGTGTGGGCGATCCGTTCGTGGTGTGACATGGCCGTCTCCAAATATTGTTGAGATCAGGCCGGGCTGTGTGTAGACCTGATACGACAAATGGTAATTACTGCCAAGTCTGTATCATATTGACCTGGGTCAGAACTCGCGTTCCTGCCTGCTAGGGCTTTTCCCGGGGCCTCGGGCTGGGGCTTAGAGCAGACCGCCGAAGCGCTGGAAGACGTAAGGCGTCAGCGGCGGCACAAAGCCGGATTCGGCCTTGAGCTGGGCCAGCACATGGGCGTCCGCCGCCAGGTGCAGGCGCCGATACAGCTCGGCAGACAAGGCATAGGCCTGGGTGCCCGGCCAGCTTGGCGGCAGCAGGGCGGTGGGCAAATGCGGGTCGCGCAGCTGCACCCGGCGGAAGGAGTGAATCAGCAGGGTACGGGCCAGCAAGGCCGGGCCGGCTGGAATGGGCTGGCCGAGAGCCAGGGCTTGCTCCAGGCTGCTCAGCAAGGGGCTGAAACGTTGGATGAACTGCTCATAGTCGCTCGCCAACTGATCCAGGGGCCAGGCCTGGGTGGCGAACTCCTGCAGGGATCGACCCCGCAAGGGCGCGATCTCTTTGGCGGATAGAACGAAGACTTGATCGCGCAGGCCCAGACGGTGCAGCATGCTGGCCAGGGCATCGCGGCGCGGCGCTGGGTGGCCCAGCACACCCGGGCCCAGGGCCACAAAGCCCTCCCAGGCCAGCTCGCGCCGCAGCTGCAGGCGCGCCGGAGCGGCCTCGACACCCGCCTGCATGACGAGCAAGGTCCACTGACCGTCCCAGCCCTCGGGCGTGGCCGAGTAGATGCGGCTGTGAGCCTGCTCGAAACGGCTGAAGCCCTCGGGGGTGAGCTGGTATTCGCTGCGCCGGCCCTGGCGATTCGCGCGCAACCAGCCATCTTGCGTCAGCCGGAACACGCTGGTGCGCACCAGGCGCTCGTTCAGGCCCAGGGGCTCGGCCAGGCGTATCAGGCTTTTGAGCCAGAAATGCCCGCCATAGGGCGCGATGGAGTCGCCCAGCAAGGTGACGATCAGGGACTGGGCATTGAGCCGCTCGCTGGCCAAGGCCTGGTCAATCCAGTCGCGGAGCAGAGGTGTGGCGGGGCTCAAGATAGAGGCGTCGGTGGCAAGAAATGGGGGGCCTGGAGCATAGCGAAAGCGCAGGTGAATCAGAGCGTCAAGCCGATCACGCCCGCCGCGATGCAGGCCGCGCCGGCCAAACGCCAGCCGCGCTCGCCTTCCTTCAGCAAGGTCCCGCCCAGCAAAGCTGCGAACAGCATCGAAACCTCGCGCGTGGGTGCCACCCGAGACAGCGGCGCCAGCTGCATGGCATAGAGCACCAAGATGTAAGCCAGCGGGCTGCACACCGCCACCAGCAGGACGTAGCGCCACTGCAGACGCAGAGCGCCTGCAAAACCCTCAGGGTCGCGCCACAGCGCGGGCAACATAAAGGGCACGCGCAGCAGATTGCTGAAATAGTCCAGCAGCAGGGGCGAGATCAGCAAGACCTTGATGGCATAGCCGTCCACCACGGTGTAGCCCGCGATCAGGACGCCTATGAGGCCGCCCCATAGCAGGCCTAACTTTCTGCGCCGCTGGGCCTCGCCCACGCTGCGCCGCCACAGCCCCGGCCCAGCAGCAATCAGCACAATGCCCAGCACCACGGCCAGCAGGCCCAGGCTGCCGCGCAGGCCTAGATGCTCGTCCAGCAAGAGCAGGGCCGCGATGGCCGACATGGCCGGTGCACTGCCGCGCGCGATGGGGTAGACCACGCTCAGATCGGCCACCCGGTAGCCGGTCAACAAGGCGTTGAAATAGAGCAGGTGCAGGATGGCCGTGGCCAGCAAAACGGCCCAGATCTTGGCGTCGAAGGCGGCGACGACATCCCAGCCCACCACCCAGACCACCGGCAGCCAGATCACGCTGACCGTGAGCGCCGAGGCCAGAGCGAAGTGATGGTTGCCGCCGGCCTTTTTGGCCGCGAAGTTCCAAAAAGCATGCAGCAGCGCGGCGGCCAGCACAAGGGCTAGAGCGTTGGCGGGCACCTCAGTAGATCAAACGGTCCGGCCGCAGGTCGCGCAGAATGGTGGTGGCGATCTCTTCGATGGATTTGTGAGTGGAGGACAGCCAGGCGATGCCGTCCTTCTTCATCATGGCCTCGGCCTCGTTGACCTCGTAGCGGCAGTTGAGCAGATCGGCGTATTTGCTACCTGGGCGGCGCTCGTTGCGGATCTGGCTGAGGCGCTCGGGGTCAATCGTCAGTCCAAAGCATTTGCGCTTGTGGGCTACCAGCATGGAGGGCAGGCGACCGCGCTCAAAGTCCTCGGGGATCAGCGGGTAGTTGGCGGCCTTGATGCCGTGTTGCATGGCCAGGTAGAGCGAGGTGGGCGTCTTGCCGCTGCGCGACACGCCGACCAGGATCACATCGGCCACATCCAGATTCTTGGCCGATTGGCCGTCGTCGTGGGCCAGGGAAAAATTGATGGCCTCGATGCGGTCGTGGTACTCCTGGCTGCGCGCCACATCGGAAAAACGGCCGACCCGGTGGTTGGACTTGGTCTCGAACTCCTCTTCCAAGGGCTCGATAAAAGTGCCGAACATGTCCAGCACCCGGGCCTGGCAATGATCGCGCACGATCTTCAGCACCTCGCGGTCTACCAGGGTGGCAAAGACGATGGCCCGCAT
Source organism: Paucibacter sp. KBW04 (assembly GCF_003852425.1). Classification (GTDB taxonomy): domain Bacteria; phylum Pseudomonadota; class Gammaproteobacteria; order Burkholderiales; family Burkholderiaceae_C; genus Paucibacter_A. Next base: position 275,748 of record NZ_QAJN01000001.1, read on the forward strand.
GCCCTCGCGCACGCTGGTCTCGTTGATCTCGCGCACGACGGTATAGGCTTTCTCCGGCGTGTCGATGAAGGGGCGGCGCACATGGCGGGGCTTGATGGGGAACTGGGCCAGGATGGAATTGCCGAAGGTTTCGGCGGTGATGCCGGTGCCGTCGGAGACAAAGTACACGGTGCGATTGGGCATGGTGGGGCGTCCTTAGTTCAGGCAGATCATAGGTTCACTTCGACCTGAGGCCGCCGCAAACCCGGGCGTATCAGCTGTGGCCACCGCTGAAAAGATTTCAAACAATCTGCCAAAAATCTCAAAGACCCGTCGCAAAGCTTGCCCGTAGAATCAGCGGCATTCATCCCCTTCAGCCGCATGAACGCCTCCACCCCACAATCAAAATCAAGAATTGGTGTGAGTGACTTTGTCTGCCTCAGTCTGATGGATGACGCCCCTGGCCTCTTGGCTGGCGTCATTGCGGGAGCACCGATTTTTTTACATCCCGGAGCTTTCCCATGTCACAACGCTATGAGCCGACCGCCCTGGTCGTTCCCTTTGAGAATCTGAGAATGACGGATGTCGAGGTGGTCGGCGGTAAGAACGCCAGCCTCGGCGAAATGATTTCCCAACTCGCAGCCTCCGGCGTGCGTGTGCCCGGTGGTTTCGCCACCACGGCCCATGCCTTCCGCGAGTTCCTCAAGCATGAAGGGCTGGACAAACGCATCGAAGCGCGTCTGGCCACCCTCAATACCGACGATGTGCGCGCCCTGGCCGAAGCCGGTGCGGAAATCCGCGGCTGGTTGGAGGCGCAGCCCTTTCCGGCCGATCTGGAAGCGCAGATCCGTAGCTCCTTCGCCCAGCTGACGGCCGACAACCCCGGCGTGTCTTTTGCCGTGCGTTCCTCCGCCACCGCCGAAGACCTGCCCGACGCATCGTTTGCCGGCCAGCAGGAGACCTTCCTGAACGTGGTGGGCATCGAGGAAGTGCTGCACAAGATGAAGGAGGTGTTTGCCTCCCTCTACAACGACCGCGCCATCAGCTACCGTGTGCACAAGGGCTTCGCCCACGCCGATGTGGCTTTGAGCGCCGGTGTGCAGCGCATGGTGCGCTCCGACCTGGGCTCGGCCGGTGTGATGTTCACCATCGACACCGAGAGCGGCTTCAAGGACGTGGTCTTCATCACCTCCAGCTATGGCCTGGGTGAGACCGTGGTGCAGGGTGCCGTCAACCCCGACGAGTTCTACGTGCACAAGCCCGCCCTGGCGCGCGGCAAACTGCCCATCATCCGCCGTAACCTCGGATCCAAGCTGATCAGCATGGAATTCGCCACGCCGGAAGAAAAGGCCGTGAGCGGCAAGTTGGTCAAGACGGTGGACACCGCGCCCGAAATGCGCAACCGCTACTCGCTCAATGATGCCGAGGTGATTGAGCTGGCCAAGTACGCCATGATCATCGAGAAGCATTACGAGCGCCCCATGGACATCGAGTGGGGCCGTGACGGCGTCGATGGCCGCATCTACATCTTGCAAGCTCGTCCGGAAACGGTGAAGAGCCAGGCCGAAGGCCAGGTCGAGCACAGCTACAAGCTCAAAGGCCATAGCGCTATCCTGGCCGAAGGCCGCGCCATCGGTCAGAAGATCGGCACTGGCCCGGTGCGTCTGGTGGAGAGCATTGCCGAGATGGACCGCGTCCAGCCCGGCGACATCCTGGTCACCGACATGACCGACCCCAACTGGGAGCCGGTGATGAAGCGGGCCTCCGCCATCGTCACCAACCGCGGCGGCCGCACCTGCCATGCCGCCATCATTGCGCGCGAGCTGGGCATCCCGGCAGTGGTGGGCTGCGGTGACGCGACCGAGAAGCTCAAGGACGGCCAGCTGGTCACCGTGGCTTGCTCGGAAGGCGATACCGGTTATATCTACGACGGTCTGCTGGAAACCGAGGTCAGCGAGGTGCATCGCGGCGAGCTGCCTTACTGCCCGGTCAAGATCATGATGAATGTGGGCAATCCGCAGCTGGCGTTCAACTTCGCGCAAATGCCTAGCGCAGGCGTGGGTCTGGCCCGGCTTGAGTTCATCATCAACAACAATATCGGCGTCCACCCCAAGGCCATCCTGGACTATCCGAATATTGATGCCGACCTGAAAAAGGCCGTCGAGTCCGTCGCCCGTGGTCACGCCTCGCCGCGCGCTTTCTACGTGGACAAGCTGGTGGAAGGCATTGCCACCATCGCCGCCGCTTTCTTCCCGCGCCCGGTGATCGTGCGTCTGTCGGACTTCAAGAGCAATGAGTACCGCAAGCTGATCGGTGGCTCGCGCTATGAGCCCGATGAAGAAAACCCCATGCTGGGTTTCCGGGGTGCCTCGCGCTACATCAGCGGCGAGTTCTCAGACGCCTTCGCGATGGAATGCGAGGCCTTGAAGCGCGCCCGGGTCGAGATGGGCCTGACCAATATCGAGATCATGGTGCCTTTCGTGCGTACCGTTCGCCAGGCCGAGCGTGTGGTGGGCATGTTGGCCGAGCGCGGCTTGAAGCGTGCGGCCGCCGGGGGCACGGATGGCTTGCGCGTCATCATGATGTGCGAGGTGCCCAGCAACGCCATCCTGGCCGACCAGTTCCTGGAACATTTCGACGGCATGTCGATTGGTTCCAATGACCTGACTCAGCTGACCCTGGGCCTGGACCGTGACTCGGGCCTGGAGCAATTGGCCGGTGACTTCGATGAGCGTGATCCCGCCGTCAAGGCCATGATCTCGCGTGCCATCAGCGCCTGCCGCTCCACCGGCAAGTACATCGGCATCTGCGGCCAAGGCCCCAGCGACCATCCCGACTTCGCCGATTGGTTGGCGGAGGAAGGCATTGTGTCCATCTCCCTGAATCCTGACTCGGTGATCGAGACTTGGCAGCGTCTGGCCAAGCGTTAAGCTGAACTAGCGATCTGTGACGGCCTCTGCGGAGGCCGTTTTTCATGGCGAGCCTGACTGCAAGGCGGGCGAGCGATGAGCAAAGGGCGGGTTCTTCGCTATCGACAGGGCGGGCTTGTGGCTCGCATGATGGCAGCCTGTTTTGCGTCTGTTTTGCGTCTGTTTTGCGTCTGTTTCGCACCTGTTTCCGTCTTGCCCGGGCTCGCTCTGGGTCTTTGTCCGTGACTTCTCAGCCCTCTGCTTCCGCCACGCCCATTCCCGCTCCGGCTCGCCAAGACGATGGCTTGGCCCTACGCCTGCGGCGCATCTATCTTTGGTACACCCTGGGTTTCATCCTGTTCGTGCTGGCGCTGGCCTTGTTCGAACAGCTGGGCATGCCCAAGACCTGGATAGGTTTTTGTTTTTTGGCCGCCACCGTGGGTGTGTACGCCTGCATCGGCCTGCTGAGCCGCACGACCGACGCCGACGAGTATTACGTGGCCGGCCGTCGCGTGCCCGCCATCTACAACGGCATGGCCGCCGGGGCGGACTGGATGAGTGCCGCCTCCTTCATCGGCCTGGCGGGTACCTTGTACCTGTCTGGCTACGCCGGCCTGGCCTTTGTGCTGGGCTGGACGGGAGGCTTTTGCCTGGTGGCCTTGTTGCTGGCGCCTTATCTGCGGCGCTTTGGGCAATACACCATCCCTGACTTTTTGGGCGCGCGCTATGGCGGCCATGCGCCGCGCTTGATCGGTGCGGCGGCGGCCATCCTGGTTTCTTTTATCTACGTTGTGGCGCAGATTTATGCGGTGGGCCTGATCACCTCGCGGCTGACCGGCCTGACCTTCGAGATCGGCGTATTTGTTGGCTTGGGCGGCGTGTTGGTTTGCTCATTTCTAGGCGGCATGCGGGCCGTCACCTGGACCCAGGTGGCGCAATACATCGTCTTGGTGATCGCTTATCTGGTGCCGGTGGTATGGCTGTGTGCCAAGCAAACCGGCGTGCCCCTGCCGCAGTTGGTTTACGGCTATCAGCTGCAGAAGCTGACCGTGCGCGAGCAAGAGTTGGTCAAGGATCCGGCCGAGCTGCAGGTGCGACAGCTTTTTGCTCAAAAGGCCGAGGCCTTCGACAAGAAACTGCAGGATGTACCGACGGCCTTGGCCCAGGATCGCCTGCAAGCTTCCCGCCAGGTGGCCGAGCTCAAGGCCCATGACGCGCCCTTGGCCGAGGTGCAGGCCGCCGAAAAGCGCCAGGCCGCCTTGCCCCGCACACCGGCCGACGCGCAGGAGCAATGGGAGCGGGGGCGGGTGATGAATGAGACCCGTGCCCAGCCCTTGGTCGGCATGCCGCCGCAGGCACAAATTTTTTCGGGCGATCCGGCGGGCACGCCGGCGCAGCGTCAGCAGTTCGAGGAGTCCCGCCGCAATTTCCTGGCCCTGATGTTTTGCCTGATGGTGGGAACGGCTGGCCTGCCGCATCTGCTGACCCGCTACTACACCACGCCTTCTGTGGCGGAGGCGCGCAAATCGGTGGGCTGGTCGCTGTTCTTCATCGCCTTGCTTTACTTCACCGCGCCTGCCCTGGCGGTGATGGTCAAGTACGAGGTCTTCACCCAGTTGGTGGGCAGCTCTTTCGCCCAGCTGCCGGCTTGGATCGCGCAGTGGAGCCGGGTGGACCCCAGCCTGCTCTCGGTGGCCGACATCAACGGTGACGGCATCTTGCAGCTGGGCGAGATGCGCATCAGCAGCGACATCATCATGCTGATGACGCCCGAGTTGGCGGGCCTGCCTTTTGTGGTTTCGGGCATGGTGGCGGCGGGGGGCTTGGCCGCAGCCCTGTCCACCGCCGATGGTTTGCTGCTGACCATCTCGGCCGCCTTGTCCAATGATCTTTACTACCGCAGCCTCAATCCAGCGGCCGCGATGACGCGCCGGGTCACTCTGTCCAAGGCCTTGTTGCTGGTGACGGCCTTGGCGGCAGCGGCGGTGGCGGCGCAGCGGCCGGCGGATATCCTGGCCTTGGTGGCGGCGGCGTTTTCGGTCGCGGCTGCGGCCTTTTTCCCGGCCCTGGTGCTGGGTATTTTCTGGCGCCGCGCCAACGGGCGGGGGGCCGTGGCCGGCATGATGGTGGGCCTGGCGGTGACGTGCTACTACATGGCCGTGGCTACGCCTGGGCTGCGGGCGGCCCTGGGCCTGCAGGGGCCGGCCGAGCTGTGGTGGGGCATACAGCCCATCTCGGCGGGCTTGTTCGGCGTGCCGGCAGGCTTCGTCACGGTCTGGCTGGTCAGCCTGGTGACGGCCCCACCTGAGAGTGCACAGCTGCAATTGCTGGAGAAGCTGCGCAGCCCGCCTGAGGCCTGAGCTGTCGTTCCAGCTAGGTCATTTTCAAAAAATAGCTTAGAATCCTGGGTTCCCCCTTGCCGTGACTACGTGAATCGACGCTGTAGCACGGCTTCCTCAGGGCAGCCGGAAATAAAAAGTCGCGAAATATCTCGACACCGGGCGACCTGGAATCCACAAGGAGTATTCAATGCGTCACTATGAAATCGTTCTGCTGATCCATCCGGATCAAAGCGAACAAGTTCCGGCCATGCTGGAGCGTTACAAGAGCCTGATCACCACTGGTGGTGGTGCCGTGCATCGCGTCGAAGATTGGGGCCGCCGTCAAATGGCTTACCTGATCCAGAAGCTGGCCAAGGCTCACTATCTGTGCGTCAACATCGAGTGCAGCGTTGAGACGCTGCAAGAGCTCGAAACCGGCTTCCGTTTCAACGACGCCGTGTTGCGTCACCTGACCGTTGTCAAGGCCAAGGCCGAGACCACCCCGTCGGTGATGATGAAGACCGTGGAACGCGAAGACGCTCGCAAGGCGCCTCAAGTCGCGACGGCCTAATCAGGCCAAGCCAAGTGTTTGAAGTGAAGCTTGTTCTCAGCTCTGCTTCGCTGCGCAAATTTGCTGTGACATCGGTGACGTTCATTTGAACCAACTGGTTTTGCAAGCGCAGCTGCTGGAGTTGGGGCTTGTTCGATATACACCAGCCGGTTTGATGGCCTTGGACTGCTGCTTGAAGCATGAGTCCCAGGTTCAGGAAGCTGGCAAACCTCGCAAAGTCTCTATGGAGCTCAAGGCGGTGGTGATCGGTGAATTGGGCAAGCGTCTGCAAGCTTTGGGTGTCGGTGGTCATGCTCTGTTCAAGGGCTTCCTCACCACCCAACGAAACGGCAAAGGTGTGATCTTCCACATCACCGCCCTTGAGACTTGATGGCCTTAGGCCGCCAAACTCAGCGTCACAGAATCAAACACGGAATTGTTCGAATCCGGATTAAATTAAAGAGGTCACAAAATGGCACCACCACGTGGCAAGGGTCGCTTCTCCAAGGACAAGAAGCCCAAGCGCAATACCCAATCTCTGTTGTTCCGTCGTAAGCGTTTCTGCCGCTTCACCGTCACCGGTGTTGAGCAGATCGACTACAAGGACATCGACACCCTGCGCGATTTCATCGGCGAAAACGGCAAGATCACGCCCGCACGTCTGACCGGCACGCGCGCTTTCTTCCAGCGTCAACTGACTGTGGCCATCAAGCGTGCGCGTTTCCTCGCCATGCTGCCCTACAGCGACCAGCACAAGGTTTGAGGAGTAGCCCAACATGCAAATTATTCTGCTTGAAAAAGTGGCAAACCTCGGCAACCTGGGCGATGTCGTCACGGTTAAGAACGGTTATGCACGCAACTTCCTGATCCCCACCCGTCAAGCACGTCGTGCCACGGAATCGGCCATCAAGGAATTCGAAGCCAAGCGCGCTGAGCTGGAAAAGGCTGCTGCTGAGAAGCTGGCAGCGGCTCAAGCCTTGGGCGAAAGCCTGAACGGCAAGACCGTGCAAATCAGCCAAAAGGCTGGCGTGGACGGCCGTCTGTTCGGCTCGGTCACCAATGCTGACATCGCTGACGCACTGACCAAGCTGGGCTTTGCTATCGCCAAGTCGCAAGTGCGCCTGCCCCTGGGTCCTCTGAAGGCCGTGGGCGAGTTCTCTGTGAACGTGGCTCCCCACACCGATGTGGTTGTGGAGATCAGCGTCCAAGTGGTTCGCGAAGCCGAGTAATTCGTGCTCAAAATCGGGCGCAACCGCGCCCCTTAGCCGCCCTGTTTCGGGGTAGCATAGAAAAGCCGACGCTGATGAAGCCGTCGGCTTTTTGCTTTTCATTGCTTCTGCTCTCCCAGCCTTGTCCCTGCTAGTGTGGTGTTCCATACAGTGTGAAACACCACACCAGGTCCGGAGCCTTTTTCGCAGGCTGCCTCAGCCTCCAATCGCTGTTTCCGAGTTCATTGATGAGCGCAACTTTTTCATCTCCCTCCCTGCCGACTCCTCCCGGCTCCGCCAATGGTGGCGAGCGCCGTGACGATGATGTCTCGCGCCTGCGCGTGCCGCCGCATTCCATCGAGGCCGAGCAAAGCGTTTTGGGCGGCCTGCTGATCGACAACTCGGCTTGGGACCGGGCGGGCGATTTGTTGACCGAGTCCGACTTTTACCGCTTCGAACACAAGCAAATCTTCACCGCCACCGGCAAGCTGATCAACGCAGGCAAGCCGGCCGACGTAGTGACGGTGTTCGAGGAGCTGACCTCCATCGGCAAGGCCGAGGACTGTGGCGGCCTGGCCTACCTGAATGCCTTGGCGCAGAGCGTGCCCAGTGCCGCCAATTTGCGTCGTTATGCCGAAATCGTGCGCGAGCGCGCCATCCTGCGCAAGCTGGTCACCGCCAGCGATGAGATCGCCACCGCGGCCATGGCGCCGCAAGGCCGGGCGGTCACGCAAATCCTGGACGAGGCCGAGGGCAAGATCTTCCGCATCGGTGAAGAAGGTTCACGCAGCCGCCAAGGTTTCCAGAGCATGGACAACCTCGTCGTTGCGCTGATCGACCGCGTCAACGAACTGGCCGAAAACGGCGCCGAGGACGTGACCGGCGTGCGCACCGGCTTCTTCGATCTGGATCGCCAGACCGCCGGCCTGCAGCCCGGCGATTTGATCGTGCTGGCGGCGCGTCCTTCCATGGGCAAGACGGCGTTTGCGGTGAATATCGCCGAGAACGTGGCCATCAACGAGGGCCTGCCGGTCGTCATCTACTCCATGGAAATGGGCGCGGCCCAGCTGGCCCTGCGTATGGTGGGTTCCATCGGCCGCATCGACCAAGGCCATCTGCGCACCGGCCGTCTGGCTGACGACGAGTGGGGGCGCCTGTCCGAGGCCGTCGACAAGCTGGGCAAGGCCAGCATCTTCATCGACGAGAGCCCCGGCCTCTCGCCTAGCGAGGTGCGCGCACGCGCGCGCCGCCAGGCCCGTATCTGCGGCCAGCTCGGCCTGATCGTGATCGACTATTTGCAGCTGATGAGCGGCAACGGCGGCAACGAGGAAAACCGAGCCACCGTCATCGGTGAAATCTCGCGGGGCTTGAAAGCCCTGGCCAAGGAGTTGCAATGCCCGGTGATTGCGCTCTCGCAGCTGAATCGCTCGGTAGAAACACGGCCCGACAAGCGCCCCATGATGTCCGACTTGCGCGAGTCCGGCGCTATTGAGCAGGATGCCGACATCATCATGTTCATCTACCGCGACGAGTACTACACCAAGGAAGAGTGCAAGGAGCCGGGCGTGGCGGAAATCATCATCGCCAAGCAACGTAACGGCCCGGTGGGCACGGTCAAGCTCTTCTTCCAGCGCATGCACACCAAGTTCGAGAACCTGGCGCCCGACTACGTCAGCCCGGCCAGCGCCGAGTATTAAAGAAAGAAGGCACAAGCCTGGCGCAAAGAGAAATACTGTATGAAAATACAGTATGTCTACTAAATCCCGTACTCCCGCCGTCGTCGCCAGGCCCTCTCAGCTGGTGCCTGCTGAGGCACTCAAGGGCCGAGGCACGGCCTGGGCGATTGCCCACCGCTTCGAGCGCGATCAGCGCGAGGCTTTTGACGATGGTTGGGGTACGCTGGAGCAGTCGGTGGACGAACAGGTCCTGCCGCCTCGCACCCAGATCATTGAGGAGCAGGCGGGCCGCATCCTCAGCCGCAATCAGTCGCCCGACATTCCCTTCGATCTTTCCATCAACCCTTATCGGGGCTGCGAGCATGGCTGCGTTTACTGCTTTGCGCGCCCCACTCACAGCTATCTCAATCTCTCGCCGGGGCTGGACTTCGAGACCCGCATCGTCGCCAAGATGAATGCCGCCGAGCGCCTGTGCACCGAGTTGAGCAAGCCCAGCTACCGCCCGCAGCTGCTCTGCCTGGGTGCCGCCACCGATGCCTATCAGCCCATCGAGCGCAAGCTGCGCATCACCCGTGGCTTGATCGAGTTGCTGCACGATTGCCGCCACCCGGTCTCCATCGTCACCAAGTCGGCTGGCATCTTGCGTGACCTCGATCTTCTGGGGCCCATGGGTCGCGCTGGACTGGCCTCGGTCTATGTTTCCATCACCACCTTGGACGCTGGCCTGGCCCGTGTTCTGGAGCCCCGGGCGGCCTCGCCGCAAAGCCGCTTGAAGGCCTTGCAGGCCTTGGCCGAGGCCGGCGTGCCTGTGGGGGTCAGCGTCTCGCCTTTGATCCCCTTTCTCAACGAGCCCGAGTTGGAGCAGGTGCTGGAAGCCGCCGCCGAAATGGGGGCGCGCAGCGCCTTCAGCATTGCCCTGCGTCTGCCTTGGGAGGTGAACCCCTTGTTTCAGGACTGGTTGCAGCAGCATGTGCCGGACCGCGCCGCGCGCATCATGGCGCGTGTGCAAGAGATGCGGGGTGGGCGAGACAACGACGCACGCTTCGGCAGCCGCATGACAGGGGAGGGCTTGTGGGCGGACCTGGTGCGCCAGCGCCTGCGCAAAGCCTGCGCGCGCTTGGGGCTGAACCGGGAGCGGTTGACCCTGGACCTCAGCCAATTCCAGCCGCCCCAAGGTGGGGGCGAGGCGCCTGCCAAGGCGCAGGGAGAGCTGTTCTAGGCCCGGGCTTCGTTTGCGGCGCCAAGCCGGTGAAGGCCTGGGTGCAGCGGGTGAGGGGCCAGTCGTTGTAGCCGAGCATCTGAGTGCAGGCCTTGACGCTTAGATGGCGCAACTGGCTGGTCAAGGCGGCCAACAAGCCTATGTGCTGCGGCATAAGCGCCTGCCATTGCGGACGCAACCAGGCCTGGACGAGTCGCCAGCGTCGGGAGTCGTTGTCGGTCGACCGAATACTCGCGGCCAAGCCCTTCCAGTTCCGCACCAAGGCATGCCGGAAAGCGGTTGATCTCAGTCGCGGGATCTTGGCTGGATTCATGGCGGGTATCCCGCACAAATCCGGCTCGCAGGCAATCGCACAGATCGGCATCGGGGGCGAGCAGGCGGGCAATGTTTGGCATCAGAAAATTATCTGGCGGTTCGTGAAGGCCTCAGCGCAAGAGGGTGGGGCGCTCCTGAGCCTCGCGAATCTTGCGCTGCAGCTGCAAGATGCCGTAGAGCAAAGCCTCCGCCGTAGGCGGGCAGCCGGGGACGTAGACGTCCACCGGCACGATGCGATCACAGCCTCGCACCACCGAATAACTGTAATGGTAGTAGCCGCCGCCGTTGGCGCAGGAGCCCATGGAGATCACATAGCGCGGTTCGGCCATCTGGTCGTAGACGCGGCGCAGGGCGCGGGCCATTTTGTTGGTCAAGGTGCCGGAGATGATGATCAGGTCCGACTGCCGCGGGCTAGGGCGCGGGATCATGCTGAAGCGCTCCATATCGTAGCGAGCGGCCGCCGCGTGGATCATCTCCACCGCGCAGCAGGCCAGACCAAAGGTCATGTACCAGAGGCTATTGCTTTGCGCCGCATGCAGCAGGTCTTCCAGCTTGCTCAGCACAAAGCCATCGCGTTCAAGTGAGTAGGTGTTGTTGGGGCTGTCCATGGCCCGCATGGTGCCCCGGGCTGCGGCGGCTCGTCTTGAACAACTCCGACATCGCCGCAGCGATACGCGCCAGCCCCTGGCCTCGCTTCAGGTCCGCAAGGCCAGTCCGCCGGCGGCGCGGCTGCGGCTGGTGGTCATGCCCAGCGGCAGGACATAGTGTTTCTGCAACTCGACGATTTGATCGGCCAGGGCCTGGGCGTCCTCGATTTTTTCGGCATGGCGCTTGAGCACCAGGCTGGCCATATCGATCAGCTTGGCATTGCGAGTTTCTTCGCCCTGCTGGATCAACAGGGCCACGCCGATGCGGGCCGAGCCTCGCATGCTGTGGCGCATGGCGGTTTCGGCGATTTCGAAAATACGCGTGTGGCAGGTCTGGAACTCCTGAGCCACGGCCTCATTGCCCTCGGTCATGGCGACCAGCAACTCGGTGCTGGCCTTGGAGGTGCAAAAGCGCAGGCCCAGGCGCTGCATCAGAGGCGGCATCTCGTCCAGTTGCACATCTTGCGCGGCCAGGCGCATCCACACGCCCACGAGCAAGGTGGCGGCTTCCAGATTGAAGTCTTCCTGATCGATCTCGGCCGAGAGCTGGCGGGCCAGCTCCAGCGCTGCCCCGATCTTGCGATCCTGCAGGGCGCGTAAGGCCTGGAAGACCACGGCGAATCGCTGCAAACGCTGATCCTTGGGCTTGCGCTCCAGTTCTTGGACGAGGGCGTCTTGCGCGTACTTCAAGCCCTTGCTGTCACGAGCATCAAAGCGCATCAGGCCCACCAACATCAAGCTAAGCATGTCGAAAAGCTTGGAGCGCAGGCCCTGGGCCATGGTGCGTTCCAGCATCTTCAGTGCCTCGGCGCGTTCGCCCGCGTAAAAAGCCAGGCTGCCGCAGCTTTGCTGGCGCAGCAGGCAGCCGGGGGTTAGCGAGGCGGCCATGCGGTAGGTCTTGAGCGCGCCAGCGATCTCACCTTGCTCCATCTGCACCCGGCCCATCACATCGTAGGAGTCGGCGTAGTCGGGGATCTCGCCGATCAGCGTTTCCAGCGTACGGCGTGCGGCGATGACATTGCCCGAAATCAGCTCGGTGCGTGCCACACCCAGGCGCGCCCAAGGCACGGTGCGGGCCTCGACGATGGCGTCGTAGAGCTTGCGGGCATCGGTATAGCGGTTCAGACGCAGGAGCAACTCGGCGCCGATGCGGGCGGCGTAAAGCCAGAACTCCGCCTTGGCGGCAAAGCGTTTGAGGCAATGGCCGGCGGCGGTTTCGAAGTCTTGCTTCTCAATCGCTTCGAAGATGTCTTTGAGCACCCGCTTGCGATGGCGTGCATGCGTCAGTCGCTCCGACAGGGAGGCGCTGGTATAGGGCTTGATCAGATAGGCGTCGAGTGCGGCCTCGGCCGCCTCGGCCACTTTGGCGTAGGTGGCCTCGCCGGTGACCATCACAAAGACGGTGGAGTAGGGCAGCAGCTGCTCGCGGCGCAACTCGTCCAGCAAGTCCTGGCCGGACATCTCGGTGCCTTCGAAGTGGTAGTCGCACAGCACGATGTCATAGGCCTTGTGCTCCAGAATCATGCGCGCATCGTGGATGCGTGTGGCCTGGCGCACGGTGCCCACGCCCAGATCCCGCAGCTGCGCGGACATCAGGCTGCGCGAGGTGGAGTTGCTGTCGATGATCAGGGCGCTGGCGTCCTGGATGCTGCTGTCCATCACGGCCATCTAGCACCTCCACCGTTCAAGCGGCGGCGGTCCTCGACCCTGGCTTGAGTCAGGGCGGATTCGCGGGTGGGGCGGAGGCAATGCAAAGAGGACTTCACAAAGTCATTATCGGCCGCATGTCCTGAGCGCTTGAGCTTGTGTAGCCGGGCTTAACGTGCGAAATGCGCGCAAAAACAGGGGTAGTTGTGAGTCAAGGCTGGCAATGCCCAGGGATTGGCGGCAGAGCGCCATCCGGCGCTATGAATACACCGGCAAGCGCTTCACTTTTTTTGCCGACCCCGACGGTCTGCCGCTGGCGCTGTACGAGGCTTGAGTTTCGCCTGCCGTTTAAATAAAGAAACGCCCGGACTCTTGCGAGTGCGGGCGTTGGCTTGTGGCTGGCCTAGACCTTACTTGAAGATGTCCTTGACCCGGTCGGTCCAGCTCTTGGCATTGGGCGAGTGGCGCTCGCCGCCGTCGCGGAAGCTCTTGTCCAGCTCCTTCATCAGCTTGCGCTGATGCTCGGTCAGCTTGACCGGTGTCTCCACGCTGATGTGGCAGTAGAGGTCACCGGGGTAGCTGGAGCGCACGCCCTTGATGCCCTTGCCGCGCAGGCGGAAGGTCTTGCCGTGCTGTGTGCCTTCGGGCAGCTCGATCTCGGCTTTGCCGCCCAGGGTCGGCACCTCGATGCTGCCACCCAGGGTCGCCGTGGTCAGGCCCACCGGCATGGTGCAGTGCAGGTCGTCGCCGTCGCGCTCGAAGATATCGTGCTGCTTGATGCGGATCTCGATATAGAGGTCGCCCGCCGGGCCGCCGTTGACACCGGGCTCACCATTGCCGGCCGAGCGGATGCGCATGCCTTCATTGATGCCGGCCGGGATCTTGACTTCCAGCGTCTTGCTCTTCTTCACCTTGCCCTGGCCGTTACAGGCCGTGCAGGGGTCGGGAATGATCTTGCCCGTGCCGTGGCAGTGCGGGCAGGTCTGTTGCACCGAGAAGAAGCCCTGGCGCATATGCACCGTGCCCGAGCCATTGCAAGAACCGCAGCTCTTGGCGCTGGTGCCGGGCTTGGCGCCGGAGCCACCGCAGGTCTCGCAACCTTCCCAGCTGGGGATGCGGATCTGCGACTCTTTGCCGCGCGCCGCTTCTTCCAGCGTGATCTCCATGGCGTAGCTGAGGTCGTTGCCGCGGTAGACCTGCTGGCCGCCGCCGCGGCGACCGCCACCCGCGCCACCGTTGAAGATGTCGCCAAAGATGTCGCCAAAGGCCTCGGCGAAGCCGCCAAATCCTTCCGCACCCGGGCCACCACGGCCGCCCATATTGGGATCCACGCCGGCATGGCCATACTGATCGTAGGCCGCGCGCTTTTGCGCGTCGGAGAGCATCTCGTAAGCCTCTTTGACTTCCTTGAATTGCTCTTCGGCCTTTTTCGCACCCTCGCCCTGATTGCGGTCGGGGTGGTATTTCATGGCCATCTTGCGATAGGCCTTCTTGATTTCGTCCTCGGTCGCCGTTTTGGCGACACCGAGGGCTTCGTAATAGTCACGCTTTGCCATGGGCGGGGTCCGTGCGTATCAAACAACAGCGCCGCGCCTAGCCGTTGGGGTATCAAACCCCTGGGAGCTGCGGCGCGGCGGCGGGATTCAAGGGCCGGGACTTTGCAGTCCCGGTGCCTTGAGCTCGGTCTTACTTCGAGTCTTTGACTTCCTTGAACTCGGCATCGACGACGTTGTCATCGGCCGGCTTGGCGGAAGCCTGTTGAGCACCTTGGGCGTGCTCGGCACCACCGGCGCCAGCGGCTGCCGCAGCGGCGGCTTCAGCGCCTTGGCCTTCGGCGTAGATCTTCTCGCCCAGCTTCTGGCTGGCCGTCATCAGGGCTTCGGTCTTGGCTTCGATATCGGCCTTGTCGTCGCCCTTGATGGCTTCTTCCAAGGTCTTGATCGCGGCTTCGATCTTTTCCTTTTCGGCGGCTTCCAGCTTGTCGCCATGTTCGGTCAGCGACTTCTTCACGCTGTGCACCATGCCGTCGGCCTGGTTCTTGGCTTGCACCAACTCGACCTTGAGCTTGTCGTCGGCCGCATTGGCTTCGGCGTCCTTGACCATCTTTTCGATCTCGGCCTCAGACAGGCCGGAGTTGGCCTTGATGGTGATCTTGTTTTCCTTGCCGGTGCCCTTGTCCTTGGCGCCCACATGCAAGATGCCGTTGGCATCGATGTCGAAGGAGACTTCGATCTGGGGCGTGCCGCGCGGTGCCGGCGGGATGCCTTCCAGATTGAACTCGCCCAGGCTCTTGTTGCCAGTGGCCATCTCACGCTCGCCTTGGTAGACCTTGATGGTCACGGCCGGCTGGTTGTCGTCGGCGGTCGAGAACACCTGGCTGAACTTGGTCGGGATGGTGGTGTTCTTCTTGATCATCTTGGTCATCACGCCGCCCAGGGTTTCGATACCCAGGGACAGGGGGGTGACGTCCAGCAGCAGTACGTCCTTGCGGTCGCCGCCCAGCACCTGACCTTGAATCGCAGCGCCCACGGCCACGGCTTCGTCCGGGTTCACGTCACGGCGCGGTTCCTTGCCGAAGAACTCCTTGACCTTCTCCTGCACCTTGGGCATGCGGGTCATACCGCCGACCAGGATCACATCATCGATGGCGCTGACCGACACGCCAGCGTCCTTGATGGCGGTGCGGCAGGGCGCAATGGTGCGCTCGATCAACTCGTCCACCAGGGCTTCCAGCTTGGCGCGGGTCAGCTTGACGTTCAAGTGCTTGGGGCCCGAAGCGTCAGCGGTGATGTAGGGCAGGTTGACATCGGTCTGCGAGGAGTTCGACAGCTCGATCTTGGCCTTTTCGGCGGCTTCCTTCAGGCGCTGCAGGGCCAGTACATCCTTGGTCAGGTCGACGCCTTGTTCCTTCTTGAACTCGCTGACGATGTAGTCGATGACGCGCTGGTCAAAGTCTTCGCCGCCCAGGAAGGTGTCGCCGTTGGTGGACAGCACTTCGAATTGCATTTCGCCGTCCACATCGGCGATTTCGATGATGGAGACGTCGAAGGTGCCGCCGCCCAAGTCATAGACGGCGATCTTGCGGTCACCCTTGCCGTGCTTGTCCAGGCCGAAGGCCAGGGCAGCGGCGGTGGGCTCGTTGATGATGCGCTTGACGTCCAGACCGGCGATGCGGCCAGCGTCCTTGGTCGCCTGACGCTGGGCGTCGTTGAAGTAAGCGGGCACCGTGATCACGGCCTCGCTGACTTCTTCGCCGAGGTAGTCTTCGGCGGTCTTCTTCATCTTGCGCAGGATCTCGGCCGAGACTTGCGGAGGCGCCAGCTTCTTGCCGCGCACGTCCACCCAGGCGTCACCGTTGTCGGCGGCCGTGATGGTGTAGGGCATCAGGTCGATGTCCTTCTGCACTTCCTTCTCGCCGAACTTGCGGCCGATCAGGCGCTTGACGGCGTAGATCGTGTTCTTAGGGTTGGTGACGGCCTGGCGCTTGGCCGAGGCACCGACCAGGATCTCGCCATCTTCTTGATAAGCAATGATGGACGGCGTGGTGCGAGCGCCTTCGGCGTTCTCGATCACACGCGTCGTGTTGCCTTCCATGACGGCCACGCACGAGTTCGTGGTGCCCAAGTCAATGCCGATGATCTTTCCCATGTTTCGTTCTCCTGATAACTGCTGTGTTCGGCGCGGTCGGCGGGGGCCGCCGGCGGCGCTGTCTTGTTGAGTTGAAGCTGATGCTTCTAAGCTGTGGATAAGTCCTGCCCTTTCAAGGGGCTGGGCTTGCGCATTGCTGCGAAATTTTTAACGTTTGAAACAGGCAATCGCGGTGGGCTGCGCTGTCTCTTGCGATCAACGCGGGGCCGACACGGTCACCAGGGCCGGGCGCAGCACGCGTTCATTGATCAGATAACCTTTTTGCAACACGGCCACCACGGTGCCCGGGTCTTGCTCGGCCGGCACGACCGAGATGGCCTGGTGCTGATGCGGGTCGAACTTGGCGCCGGCGGCGGGGTTGATCTCCAGCACCTTGTTGCGCTCCAGGGCCGAGGCCAGCTGGCGCTTGGTGGCGTGCACGCCTTCCAGCACGGTCTCGACCTTGGCTTCGGGCATGGCGATGGCGGCTTCCATGCTGTCCATCACCGGCAGCAGGGCTTCGGCGAAAGACTCCACGGCGAATTTGCGCGCCTTGGACATCTCTTCTTCCGAACGGCGGCGGATGTTCTCCACCTCGGCCTTGGCGCGCAGATAGGCGTCGGACATCTCGGCCAGACGCGCTTCCACCTCGGCCAGCTTGGCTTCCGGACCGGCGTTCGCGCCTTGTTCTTGGCTCAGATCGGCGGCCTTGTTCAAGGCTTCACCGGCGGGGTCTTGAGGGTTTGTTTGAGCGTTGTTCATGGTGCAGTAAAGAAGCAGTGGCGGGCATATGGGTGCCATGCCCTGCGTTTCAAGAGGGTATTTTGGAAGCTTTCACTCGGAAAACCCGAAGCTGAGATTGTCGCTCAGGCGGGCGAGGCCGCTTTCAGCCCCTGATCGGCTTCAAATCAGGCCTCATCGCTGGCGCTCCAGCGATCCCAATCGGCCAGGCGGCGGCGGTCTTGTTTGGTGGGGCGGCCTTGGGTGATGGACTGGGCCGGTTCGGGCGCCAGTCGGCGCTGCTCGATGGCGCGCTCGCGGACGGCCTGGCTCTCTGGCGTCTCTTCGTACAGCGCCTGGGCCTGCGGGGCGGGTCCGCGGATGTGGCTGAGTCCGCGCACCCAGACCTCACGGCTGTGCTCGCCCTGGCGCAGCCTCACGAGGTCACCGATCTTCATCTCGCGTGAGGCCTTGGCCACCTGGCCATTGATCTGCACCCGGCCATGCCCGATTTCCTCGGCCGCCAGGGCGCGCGTCTTGAAAAAGCGCGCGGCCCACAGCCATTTGTCCAGGCGCAGGCCGCTTGCAGCCCCGCCTTGGCCCTTGCCGGCCGACTTGCTCTTGTCGTTTTGCGAACTCATGGGGCTAGATTGTCCGCCAAGGGTAGACGCACGACCGCGTCCAGGCCAAGCACCCGGGCCGCGGCTGGGTGCTTGGCGCCGTTGGCGGACTTGGCCAGGCGATTCTCCAAGCTGATGCTGCCGCCCATGGACTGCACGATCTCGCGGCAGATGGCCAGGCCCAGGCCGGCGCCATCGGTGCCGCCGGCATTGCCGCCGCTGGCAAAAGGCTGCATCAGGCGCGGCCTCAGGCTGGCGGGGATGCCGCCGCCGCTGTCGGCGATGGCCAGCTGCGCCATGCCGTCCAGCGGGCGCAGGCGCACGCTCAGGCGGCCTTGCTTGGGGCTGTGTTTGAGGGCGTTGTGCAGCAGATTGCGCACCAGTTCACGCAGCGCCCAGGCGTGGCCCAGCACGGTGCAGGGCTGGGTGTCGAGCTCAAAGTCCAGGCCGGCCTCGGCGATCAGCGGCGCCAAATCCAGCGCCACCTCGCGCACCGTCAGCGCCAGATCCAGGGCCGGTGGGTCGCCTTGCTGGCGCAGCTGCTCCACCTTGGCCAGGGCCAGCATCTGGTTGGCCAATTGGGTGGCGCCGTCAATCGTCAGGCCGATCTCGTCCAGGGCCTGGGCCAGGGGCAGGTCGCCGCGCTGGGCCGATTGCACCTGCACCTTGAGCACCGCCAGCGGGGTACGCAGCTGGTGGGAGGCGTCGCGCACAAAGCGTTTCTGGTGGCTGAGCAGGCTGGCCTGGCGGTCCCAGGCCTCGTTGATGGCGGCGATCAGGGGCATCAGCTCCACCGGCGTCTGCGGCGCGTGGATGGGGCGCAAATCATCGCCTTCGCGCGCGGTGATGGCGCGGCTCAGCTCGCGCACCGGCCGGGTGGCGCGCTGCACCACCAGCCAGACCACGGCGGCAATCACCGCCAGCAAGGCGGCCTGGCGCCACAGCGTGGCAATCAGCACCTGGCGGGCCAGGGTGCGGCGCAGCTCCAGGGTCTCGGCCACTTGGATGGTGGCCAAGCCCATGCCGGCCTCGTCGGACACGGGTTGCAAGAGCACGGCGATGCGCACCGGCTCGCCCTGGTAGTGGTCGTCGTAGAAATCCACCAGGGCCGCATAAGGCCCGCGATCGGGCAGCTCGCCCTTCCAGGCCGGCAGGTCGTCAAAGCCCGAAACCAGCTCGCCCTGGAAGCCGGTCACCTTGTAAAACATGCGGCTGCGGTTGTCGGCCTCAAAGGCTTCCAAAGCAGAGTAGGGCACGGTGGCCTGGAGCCGCGGCGTGCCGCTGGCGGCCGAGACCTCCAGCAACTCGCCGATGGCCTTGGCCGAGGCCAGCAAGGTGCGGTCGTAGGCGGTGTCGATGGCGCCCAGGGCATCGTGGTAGAGCCGGTTGGCGTTGATCACCACCAGCAAGCCCACCGGCAGCAAGATGCCCAGCAGCAGGCGGTTGCGCATGGACAAGCTGCCCGTGCGCCGACGCAGGCGGCTCAAAACTTCCATCGCATCAGCTCTCGGCTTTGAGCAAATAGCCCAGGCCGCGCAGGGTCACGATGCGCGCGTTGGTGGCGGCTAACTTCTTGCGCAAGCGGTAGGCGACCACCTCGATGGCATCGGGCTGGACCTCGTCGGCATCGCCAAACACCAGGCTGCTCAGGCGCTCCTTGCTGAGCGCTTGGCCGGGTCTTGCCAACAGGGCGCGTAAGAGCGCCGCCTCGCGCGGCGGCAGCTCCAGTGGCAGGCCCATGTGATAGACGGCGTCGCTGAGCGTGTCGGCACGCAGGCCGCAGAAGCTGGCGCCGTCGCCGCTGCTCTCGCCGCTGCCCAGGCCGGCCTGAGCGCCAGAGCCCTGGCGGCGGCGGGCTAGGGCGCGCACCCGCGCTTCCAGCTCATCCAGGTCGAAGGGCTTGGGCAGATAGTCGTCGGCCCCGATATTGAGGCCCAGGATGCGGTCGCCCACGGTGCCGCGGGCGGTCAGGATGATGACGGGCGTGCCGAGTTTTTCGGCTCTTGCGTCGGACAGCAACTCCAGGCCATCGCGGCCGGGCAGGGAGAGGTCGAGCAGCACCACATCGGGCTTGCACTCGCGCCAGCGCGCCAGGGCCTGGGCGCCGTCGCCGCAGCAGGTCACGCGGATGCCGCGGCGCTCGAAGGAGCGTTGCAGGGTGGCCTGCATCGCCGCATTGTCTTCAATCAGCAGCAAATTCATGCCGGCACGATACCAGTGTCAAAGGGGCGCCGGGTCGCCTCAAGCCGCCTTTCCCGCTTGAGGGTGGTGCAGACCGCCCCGGGGCGCTCATCAATAGCCATCGACCTTGTACGGCGCTTCTACAGGTTTTCCCCAGGGTGGTGGACAGCGATTTGACAGCCTCGCTACGCACCATTCGGGCTCGTCAAGTGCCGCCTTGGTGCAGCGAAGAGGGCTGTGCTGGTGCTCGACGTTCACAACAACATTTCACGGAGAACCCATTGATGAGCAAGAACAAATCCCTGTTGGCCCGCCCCGCTACGACCACTTTGCTCGCGGCATTGCTGCTGGGCCTGGGCGGCGTGGCGCAGGCGCAGTCCAGCGTCACCGTCTTCGGTGTTCTTGATCTGGGCGTGCAATACCTGAAGAACGGCGACAAGTCGCTGACCCAGCAAAGCATCGACGGCCTGCAGACCAGCCGCATCGGCTTTCGCGGTGTTGAGGACCTGGGCCAGGGCCTGCAAGCTAAATTCCATCTGGAAGGTGCGATCGGCCCCGACACCGGTGCGGGTGGCGACTGGCGTCGTCGTGCCACGGTGAGCCTGGACAGTGACGCATTGGGCGAACTGCGACTGGGCCGTGACTACACCCCCTCGTTCTGGAACATCAGCCGTTTCAACGTTTTTGGCACCAACGGCGTGGCCGGTGCCAACAATATGATCTACGGCTTTGACGGCAAGTCCTCGACGGCCAAGACCGTGGTCCGCTCGGACAATACCGTGGGCTACCACCTGCCGGACAATCTGGGCGGCGTCTACGGTCAGTTCATGGTGGCGCCGGGCGAAGGCTCGACCGGCAAGCTGCTGGGTCTGCGCCTGGGTTATGCGTCGGGCCCCTTCGATACCGCCGCCGCTTACTCGCAGACCGACAACAACGCCGCTGGTGACAAGTTCAAGGTCTACAACCTGGGCGCCAGCTACAAGGTTGGTGACGCGCAGTTGATGGCGCTGTACCACGTCAGCGAGCAGACCGTGCGCAAGCAAAGCAACTGGGTGCTGGGCGGCACTTACAAGATCGGCGCCGGCCTTGTGCGCGCCAGTTTTGTGCAGTCCAAGAACACCCATTCGGTCACCGGAAATGACTACACCGGCAATCTGATCGCCCTGGGTTATCGCCACAATCTGTCCAAGCGCACGGCGCTCTACACCACCGTGTCGCGCGTCACCAATAGCGACAAGGGCGTGTTCCTGATTCAAGGCGGCTCCGACGTCTTGCCGGGCCAGAGCTCGGGCGGTGTCGAGGCGGGCATCTACCACGCCTTCTGACCCCCTGTGAGGCCCGCATCTGTCGGGCCTCCAAGCGAGGGCGAGGTCCTATAGTGGCCGATTCGGCATAGAGGCCTTGCCTTCATCACCTCCATCCATCTCAAGCAGTCAACGGGAGACATTGATGCGTCGCGATACTTTTCTGAAATCCCTGCTGGCACTGGGCGCTGCAGGCAGCCTGCCTTTGGCGGCCCGCGCTTCCGGCCTCAATCTGAAGATGATGTTGCCCGCCAACCCGGGCGGCGGCTGGGACACCACCGGCCGTGCCTTGGGCAAGGCCATCCAGGATGCCGGTTTGGCCGCCACGGTCAATTACGACAACAAGGGTGGCGCGGCCGGCGCCATCGGCCTGGCGCAATTCGTCAATGCCAGCAAGGGTGACCCGAATGCCTTGATGGTGATGGGTGCGGTGATGTTGGGTGGTTTGATAACCGGCCGTCCGCCGGTGTCGCTGGACAAGGCCACGCCCATCGCGCGCCTGACCAGCGAATACAACGTTTTCGTGCTGCCCGCCAACTCCCCCTTCAAGACCATGCAAGAGGTGGTCGACCAATTGAAGAAGGACCCGGGCAGCGTCAAGTGGGGCGGCGGCTCGCGCGGCTCCACCGAGCATATCGCCGCGGCCATGCTGGCCCGCGCCGTGGGCGTGGACCCCAGCCGCATCAACTACGTCGCTTTCCGGGGCGGCGGTGAGGCCACGGCCGCCATCCTGGGCGGCAACGTCACCATTGGCGGCAGCGGCTATAGCGAGTTCGCACCCTATATCGCCAGCGGCAAGATGCGCGCCCTGGCCATCACGGCCGACACCCGTCTGCCCGGCGTCAATGTGCCCACGCTCAAGCAGCTGGGCATCGATGTGGTGATCGGCAACTGGCGCGGCGTCTACGGCGCCCCCGGCATCACCCCGGCCCAGCGCAAGGCCCTGACCGATCTGGTCGTCGCCGCCACCAAGAGCCGCGCCTGGACCGAAGCCCTGGCCAAGAACAACTGGACCAGTGCCGTGCTGACCGGCCCGGCCTTTGACAAATTCGTCGACGACGAGTTCGCCAGCCTGCGCGCTGTGATGGTCAAGAGCGGGATGATCTGAAGTTGATAGGCCCCCGGCCCAGCGGGTACGCTGGTCCGCCCCCCCGCGGGGGCGGCGATGCTTGGCGGATTGACCGCCAAGCGTCTCGCCAAGGCGGGCCGGCTTGGGGCGGCCCGGCGCTCGGCCCGAAATACCCTGGCCGTTGGGGCCGACGATGGAATGAACGCGAAATGGAATTTTGAGATGGCTGATGAGCAACAAGCGGACGAAGCCGGTTCGCAGCGCGACCCGCGCTGGCAAATGGGCGTCAGCCTGGGTGTGCTGGCCCTGGCCTTGGGCCTGGGCTTGGGGGCGCGGACGATTTCCGACTTCGCCGGTTACGGCGGTGTGGCGCCAAACTTTCTGCCCTGGGTGGTGGCCGGCTTGCTAGGTGTTTGCTCACTCTTCCTTTTGAAAGAGGCCGCGCAAGGCGGCTTCCGTGAAATGGGCGATGCCGACGGCGCTCCGCGCGGCCATTGGGCCGGTTTTGTGTGGGTCTCGGCCGGCTTGTTGCTGAATGCCTGGCTGATCACCAGCCTGGGCTTCATCCTCAGCTGTGCGCTTTGTTATGTGCTGGCCATTCGTGGCTTCCGTTCCGCGGAAGACCGCCTGGACCTGCGCCCCCGCATCTGGCTGCAAGACGCGCTGGTGGGCATGGCGATTTCGGCGCCAGTGTTCTGGGGCTTTACTCAATTGCTGGCCATTAATTTGCCTGGCCTCAGCAATACGGGATGGATTTGATGTTGGACGTTTGGAACCAGTTGTTGCAGGGTTTCGCCACGGCGGGCACGCCGGTCAATCTGATGTGGGCCCTGGTGGGCTGCACCATTGGCACGGCGGTGGGCGTGCTGCCGGGCATAGGCCCGGCCACGGCCGTGGCCATGCTCTTGCCCATCACGCTGAAGGTGGACCCGACCGCCTCGATGATCTTCTTCGCCGGCATTTACTACGGTGCCATGTACGGCGGCTCCACCACCTCCATCTTGCTCAACACCCCCGGCGAGGCCGGCTCCATGGTGACGGCGCTGGAGGGCAACAAAATGGCCAAGAGCGGCCGCGCAGGCGCAGCGTTAGCGACGGCGGCCATCGGTTCTTTTGTGGCCGGCACCATCGCCACCGTGCTGGTGACGCTGTTCGCGCCCCTGGTGGCCGAACATGCGGTCAAGCTGGGCCCGCCCGAATACTTTTTGCTGATGCTCTTGGCCTTCATCACCGTCAGCGCGGTGCTGGGTCAAAGCATGGTGCGTGGCCTGACGGCGCTGGGCATTGGCCTGGCCCTGGGCCTGATCGGCATTGACCAGATCTCCGGCACGGCCCGCTACACCGGCGATGTGCCGGAGCTGATGGACGGCGTCGAGGTGGTACTGATCGCCGTGGGCTTGTTCGCGGTGGCCGAGGCGCTCTACGCCGTGCTCTACCAGGGCAAGGAGGTGGAGACGCACAACCGCATGAGCTCGGTGCATATGAGCAAGAGCGAGTGGCGACGTTCCTGGCCCTCTTGGCTGCGCGGCACCTTCATCGGCTTCCCCTTCGGCTGCATCCCGGCCGGGGGCAGCGAGATCCCGACCTTCTTGAGCTATGCCACCGAGAAGAAGCTGGCCAAGGACAAGCAAGCCTTTGGCACTACCGGCGCGATCGAAGGTGTGGCGGGGCCCGAGGCAGCCAATAACGCGGCCATCACCGCCACCCTGATCCCGCTGCTGACCCTGGGCATCCCGACCAGCAATACCGCGGCCATCCTGTTGGGCGCTTTTCAGAACTACGGCATCCAGCCCGGCCCGCAGCTGTTCGATACCAACGGTGCGCTGGTCTGGGCCTTGATCGCCTCGCTCTATATCGGCAACGTCATGCTGTTGGTGCTCAACCTGCCGCTGGTGGGCCTGTGGGTCAAGCTGTTGAAGGTGCCCAAGGCGCCGCTGTATGCCGGCATCCTGATCTTTGCCACCGTGGGTGTTTACGGCATGCGCCAGAGCGCGTTTGACCTCTTCTTGCTCTACGCCATCGGCGTGCTGGGCGTGGTGATGCGGCGTTATCGCTTCCCGACCGCACCGGTGGTGGTGGGCATGATTCTGGGTCCCTTGGCCGAGGCGCAGCTGCGCAATGCCCTGTCCATCGGCGAAGGCCACTGGGGGGTGTTCGTGGATCGACCCATGTCGGTCTTCTTGCTGGTGGTGCTGGGGGCGCTGATCGTGTTGCCGCGCCTGGCAGCCTGGCGCAAGCGGGCGCGCAGCGCCTGAGCGGCCTGCCGCTGACTTAAAAAGAAAAGCCGCTCGGCCAGAGCGGCTTTTTTGTTGGCGGGCAGGACTCAGTCCTTGGCGCCCAGGGCCAGGGCGCGTTCGCGCTGGCGCTGCAAGCCGCCAGCGTCCGGCGCTTCTTGCGTGGGCCAGCCTTGCAGATGGCGCTCGGCCAGGGCGCTTAGAGCGCGCATGCCGGCCGGGTCGTCATTGAGGCAGGGGATGTAGTCGAACTTCTGGCCGCCGGCTTGCAAGAACGCGTCGCGGGCCTCCAGACTGATTTCTTCCAAGGTCTCCAGGCAATCGGCGCTGAAGCCGGGGCAGATCACCGCGACATGGCGCAGGCCTTCGGCCGCCAGCTTCTTGAGTGTGGGCTCGGTATAGGGCTCCAACCATTTGGCCTTGCCGAAGCGGCTTTGGAAGGTCACCACATACTCCGTCTTGCTCAGCCCCAGGCTCTCGGCCAGCAGGCGGCCGGTCTTCAGGCATTCGCAGTGGTAGGGGTCGCCCAGCTCCAGGGTACGGGCCGGCATGCCGTGGAAGCTCATCACTAGCTTTTCTGGCCGGCCGTGTGCGGCCCAGTGGCGGCGCACGCTGTCGGCCAGGGCGGCGATGTAGAGCGGGTCGTCGTGGTAGCGGTTGACAAAGCGCAGTTCGGGCAGGTGGCGGGTCTTGAGCGCCCAATTCGCGACATCGTCCACCACGCTGGCGGTGGTGGCGCCCGAGTACTGCGGATAGGCCGGCAAGACCAGCACCCGGGTCACGCCCTCGGCGCGCAGGGCGCTCAAGGTGCTGGCGATGGAGGGTTGGCCGTAGCGCATGGCATAGCGCACGCTGATTTTGTGGCCGCGCTCGCCCAAATGGCCTTGCAGGAGCTTGGCCTGCTTTTCGGTCCAGACCTTGAGGGGCGAGCCCTCGCTGGTCCAGATGCTGGCGTACTTGGCCGCCGACTTGGCCGGCCGCACCCGCAGGATGATGCCGTGCAGAATCGCCTTCCAGACGATGCGGGGGATCTCCACCACCCGCGGGTCACTCAGGAACTGAGCCAGGTAGCGACGCAGGGCCGGCGCGGTCGGTGCATCGGGCGTGCCCAGATTGCAATACAGCACGGCCGTTTTGGGCGTGCTGCCGTGGCTGAAGGGGGCTTCGGGTTGGGTGCTCATCCAGCCATTGTCGCAAGCCCGCGGCTTGCTCGCCGCAAGATTCAGCGGCGTCCTCGGCTTTGACTCAGGCTGAGCGGCTCGGTGTCGGCAAAGTGCAGCACTTCAAAGCGCACGACGGGGGAGGTCGCATCGATGGGCGGGCTGCCCAGGCCGATCACGCCACTGCCGTGCAGCGTGCAGCTGCCACGCTTGAGGCTGACGATTTCGCCATCTGCCCCGAAGCGCACAAAGGTGCCGTTGTAGCTGAGGTCGGTGATGGAGAAGCTGCCGCCATGCCAGTCGATGCGGGCGTGCGAGCGCGAGACCCGACCGTCGGTAATGCAGTAGGTGGCCTGCACGCTGCGGCCCAGCACGATGGGCATGCTGTCGATGTCAAACACCCGGTCCAGATCCATCCACTGCAGCCGTATGCCGTCGGGCTCGACGGCGTGGACGACCTCGCCGAATTGGGTCGCGGCCATATCGCCGCCTTGAGTGGGTTGGTCCAGCACATGGACGTGAACCGGTTCGCTGCGGCCGCGTACCGCGATGCGGTCCAGGCTGCGAAAACGCGCTTTTTGCATGCTGGGCAGGCCCAGCAAGACCTCGACGGTGATCAGGGTTTCGTTGTCGCCGGCATGGTCCAGCAAGCGGGCTGCAACGTTGACGGCATCGCCAAAGCAGTCGCCATTCATTTCCACCACTTCGCCGCGCGCCAGGGCGACTTGCATGCGCAGGGCGCGCAGGCTGGGTGAGCCGCCCTGTAGCTTGCCGCGTGCGACGACGCGCTCCAGCAATTCGTGCATGCGGATGGCGGAGCGCACACCGTCTCGGGGGGTCTCAAACACGGCCATCAGGCCATCGCCCAGGGTCTTGATCAGCTTGCCATGGCATTCGCCAACGGCCTGGCCGATCATGCTGACCGTCTGCGTCACCAGAGCCGTGGCCTCGGCATTGCCCAGGGATTCGAAAATCGCAGTGCTGCCGCGCAAGTCGGCAAACAAAACAGTGCGTTCCCGGATCTGGGGCATGGGTTGAGGTGGCGCGGTGCGCTAGATGAATCGTTGTGAAGAAATTTCCCGCAGTTTAGTCGAGCAATTCACGCTTTGTTACCGGGAATTGGCCATAAAAAAGGGGCTGGATTGCTCCAGCCCCTTGGGGTCAATTCAGGCTTCAAGCGTCAACTTGTGCCTGCGGCGCAAATTCCGTATGGCCCGCATAGCGGGACATGCCGCCTTGCGGCGGCTACGCATCTGCCCGACTTGATTACAGGTTGTCCAGATACGTGCGGAGTTTGTCCGAACGGCTTGGGTGCTTGAGCTTGCGGATGGCCTTGGCCTCGATTTGGCGGATGCGCTCGCGGGTGACGTCGAATTGCTTGCCGACTTCTTCCAGCGTGTGGTCCGTGCTCATCTCGATACCGAAGCGCATGCGCAGCACCTTGGCTTCGCGTGGGGTCAGGCTGTCGAGGATGTCCTTCACCACATCGCGCAGGCCGGCTTGCATTGCTGCTTCGATAGGCGCGGTGTTGTTGGTGTCCTCGATGAAGTCGCCCAGGTGGCTGTCGTCATCGTCACCGATCGGCGTTTCCATGGAGATCGGCTCTTTGGCGATCTTCATGATCTTGCGGATCTTGTCTTCAGGGATCTCCATCTTCTCGGCCAAGGTCGGCGCATCCGGCTCAAAGCCGAATTCCTGCAAATGCTGGCGCGAGATGCGGTTCATCTTGTTGATCGTCTCGATCATGTGCACCGGGATACGGATGGTGCGGGCCTGATCGGCGATCGAACGGGTGATGGCCTGACGGATCCACCAGGTGGCATAGGTCGAGAACTTGTAGCCGCGGCGGTATTCGAACTTGTCCACCGCCTTCATCAGGCCGATATTGCCTTCCTGGATCAGGTCCAGGAACTGCAGGCCGCGGTTGGTGTACTTCTTGGCGATGGAGATCACCAGGCGCAAGTTCGCCTCGATCATTTCCTTCTTGGCGTCGCGCGAGGCCTTTTCGCCCTCGTTCATCTTCTTGTTGATGTCCTTGAGGTCATCAATCGGCACGACGGCCTTGCTCTGGATGTCGATCAGCTTTTGCTGCAGCTCTTGCACCGGCGGCAGATTACGCGCCAGCACATTGGAGTAAGGCTTGCCGGCCGCGACTTCCTTCTCGGCCCATTCGCGGTTCAGCGCGTTAGGCGGGAAGGTCTTGATGAAGTACTCCTGCGGCATGCCGCATTTGTCCACCACGATCTTGCGCAGTTCACGTTCGTAGCGGCGCACGTCGTCCACCTGTGAGCGCAGCAGATCGCAGAGCTTTTCAATCGTCTTGACGGTGAAGCGGATGGTCATCAGCTCGGCGCTGATGGCGTGCTGGGCCTTGTTGTAGGTGGCCGATTTGTAGCCGTCCTTCTCAAAGGCCTTGCGCATCTTGTCGAAGTTGACGGCCAGCGAGTCCAGCTTGACCAGGGCGGCGTTCTTCAGCTCTTCCAGCTTCTTGGTCAGGGCTTTGGAGCCACCATTGCCGTCGTCGTCGTCCTCTTCGTCGAACTCGTCGAAGTCTTCTTCGGCCACATAGTCGTCGGCTTCATCGGCGGCGACGAAGCCGTCCACCACTTCCGAAATCGTCTTTTCGCCGGCGCGGATCTTCTCGGCCAGGTCCAGGATGTGGGCGATGGTGGTGGGCGAGGCCGAGATGGCCAGCATCATGGCTTGCAGACCGCCTTCGATGCGCTTGGCGATTTCGATTTCGCCTTCGCGGGTCAGCAGCTCGACCGTGCCCATTTCGCGCATATACATGCGCACCGGGTCGGTGGTACGGCCGAATTCCGAGTCCACGGTGGACAGGGCGGCTTCGGCCGCTTCTTCGGCTTCTTCCTCGGTTGAGGTGGCGGTGGCGCTGCCCTGGATCAGCAGGGTGGCGGCGTCGGGTGCCTGCTCGTAGACCGCGATGCCCATGTCGTTCAACATGGAGATGATGGCCTCGAGGATTTCCTCGTTGACCAGCTTTTCAGGCAAGTGGTCGTTGATTTCCTGGTGGGTCAGGAAGCCACGCGTCTTACCCATCTTGATCAGGGTCTTCAGCTCGTGGCGGCGCTTGGCGGCCTCTTCTTCCGTCAGTGCGGTTTCTTCCAGGCCGAATTCGCGCATCAGCGCGCGCTCTTTGGCGCGCGAAACCTTCATGCGCAGGGGCTTGGCCTTGGGCTTGTCCTCGGTCGCATCGGCGACTTCGGCCTCGGCTTCGGGTTCACCTTCCAGCTCGGCCTCGAGGTCGGAGAAGTCTTCTTCTTCGACTTCGGCCTTGGCCTTGCCGGCCTTCTTGGTTTCGGTCGCTGCCTTGGGCTTGCGGCCGCGCTTGGGCTTGTCCTCAGTTGCTGCTGCAACGGGTGCCGCCGCCGCTGCAGGCTTGGCGCCCGCAGCAATATTCTTCGCAGCCTTCACGACTCTGACGGCAGGTTTCTTGATCTCGTCAACTTCGGCGGCCTTGGGCGCGGTCTTCTTAGCAGTCATGCAAATCCTCGGGTGGATGGGGCGGGCGGGGCCAGGGATTGGAAATACTGGGATTCTTGCAAAAATATTTTTGCAAAAACCTGATTGAACAATGCAGTAGCCACCTGGGGGCGTTTACTGCGCTTTTCAAGGCGAAGCTCGACCCAGGTGGCTTTCATGCGCCAGGGCCAACTTTGATACTCAAAGATAGGCCATGACGTGGCGCGTGCAAATTAGCGTGTACCTTTGACTGTCGGCAGCGCTTGGCGGATACAGGTGGCCTTGATACCGCTATGGGTGCCCAGTTTCGCTGGGTGGCCGGGTCCGGCAAATCGCTGCGGTCACTTTTGCCGCGCGCGAAAAGCGTGGATTATCAGGGAAACGCCGCCCCCGGTCAAAACCGATTCAGCCCGGACTGTTGCTGACAGCCTCCAAAGCCCGAATCTGCTCCAGCACCTGCTTGAAGCGCTCGAAGGCAGCACCCTGCGGGTTGGAGGCCGCCAGGCGTTGAGACTCCGCCTTGAGCTGCAGCAGGCGCAAGGCCTTGATCACGGCCTGGAAGTCCTCAAACTCTGGCTCGGGTTCGCTGTGCAGGTCCTTGGTGAGGTGGCGGGCTCGGTCCAGCCACTCCTCTTCGGCTAAGGCTGCTTCAAGGGTGGACCAGGGCCCGGGGCCGTGATTGACCAGATGGCGTTCCAGCCAGGCCATCACCTCGCCATGGATGCCAGGCAGCTCATGCAAAAGCAGCTGATCGTCTGGGTTCAGCTGGGCCCACCAGGCGCTGTTGAGCAGGAGCATGCGCACCGCGTGGTCGGCCTTGGCAGCGGGTTGGTGGCGCGGCGTGCCCAGGGTTTCGTCCTCGGGCTCGCCACGGCGCTTCCAGTTGCCACTGGGCTTCCAGTCCTTTTTCCACTCCTTCTTCTTCCAGGTTTTGGGTGGATTGCTGGCGGATGATTCTTCAGGGTGGGCCGGGGGCTCGCCAAGGTCGGCGGCACCGTAATCGATGTAGGGTTCATGGCCGTCAAAGGGCTCAAAAGCCTCGCGCGCTGGGCCGCCGCGTGCGGCGGGTGCAGGGGCGCCCACCTGCCAGAGCGACATCAGCTCCTGATCGGGCAGTTGGGTGCGCCGGGCCAGATCGCCCAGCAGCTGGCGTTTGAGCAGGCCGGTGGGCAGGGCTTGCCACAAGGGTTTGGCGTTGGCCAACATGCGGGCCCGGCCTTCGGCGCTGCCGAGATCGCAGCCCTCGGCGGCGGATTCCATCAGCTGGCGTGAGAGCGGCACCGCCTCGCTGACATAGCGCTCAAAGGCTTCGGCGCCAAACTCGCGCACATAGCTGTCCGGGTCGTGTTCGGCCGGCAGGAAGAGGAATTTGACCGAGCGCACATCGGTGGCATGGGGCAGGGCGGCCTCCAGGGCCCGACCGGCGGCGCGGCGGCCGGCGGCGTCGCCGTCAAAGCTGAACACCACTGACTCGGTGAAACGGAATAGCTTTTGCACATGCTCGGCCGTGCAGGCCGTGCCCAGGGTGGCGACGGCATTGTTGAAGCCGCTTTGCGCCAGGGCCACCACATCCATATAGCCTTCCACCACCAGGGCGTAGCCGCGCTGGCGCAGGCCGACGCGGGCTTCGAACAGGCCGTAGAGTTCGCGCCCCTTACTGAAGACTGGGGTCTCGGGGGAGTTGAGGTATTTGGGCTCGCCCTTGTCCAGCACCCGGCCGCCGAAGCCAATCGTCTCGCCCTGCACATTGCGGATCGGAAACATGATGCGGTCGCGGAAGCGGTCGTAGCGTTTTTGCTCCTCACCGTCTTCGCCCGACACGATCACCATGCCCGATTCGACCAGCAGTGGATCGTCGTAGGAGGGGAAGGCGCTGGCCAGGGTGCGCCAGCCCTCGGGCGAGTAGCCCAGGGCGAAGTGAGCGG
The DNA here is from genome assembly GCF_003852425.1 of Paucibacter sp. KBW04. GTDB lineage: Bacteria > Pseudomonadota > Gammaproteobacteria > Burkholderiales > Burkholderiaceae_C > Paucibacter_A. The sequence goes on from NZ_QAJN01000001.1 coordinate 306,539, forward strand.
CGATCTGGCCGGTCAGGCCGCGCTTCTTGAGGTAGTCAATGGCGCGCGGAGATTTCTTCAGCTGCAGACGGTAGTGGGCGCTGGCCTTGAGCAGCACATCGGTCAGCGTGGCCTGGCGCTTCTTTTGCTGAGCGGCGCGCTCGCGGTCTTCGGCCGAGCGTTCGTCCTCGGGCACGGTCATGCCAACTTGCTGGGCCAGGTCTTGCACCGCTTCGACAAAGCCCAGGCCGCTGTACTCCATCAAAAAGCCCAGGGCATTGCCATGCACACCGCAGCCGAAGCAGTGGTAGGTCTGGCGCGTGGGGCTGACGATGAAGCTGGGGGACTTCTCGCCGTGGAAGGGGCACAAGCCCTTGTGGTTGATGCCGGCCTTCTTGAGCTCGACATGGCGGCCCACGACTTCGACGATGTCGACGCGGGAGATTAAATCTTGGATAAAGCCGGGTGGGATCACCCCGGGGAGTCTAAGTCAGGTCGGCAGCGCTGCCGCCAATCTGGGTGCGCCACTCGGTGTGAGCAAAGCCTTGCACCCAGCTCGGCACCTCGGCCGCGGGCATGGCGGGCGCGATGCCATTGCCCTGGCCCAGCTTGCAGCCCATGCGCAGCAAGGCCTGGGCATGGGCGCTCGATTCGACGCCTTCGGCCACCACGCTGCAGCCAAAGGTGCGGGCCAGGCCGATGACGCCTTCCACCAAGGCGCTGTCCTGCGGGTCGATCAGCATGTTTTGCACAAAGGATCGATCGATTTTGAGCGCATCGACCGGCAAGCGCTTCAGATAGGTGAGGGTGGAGTAGCCGGTGCCGAAGTCGTCCAGCGCAAAGCTCACGCCAAAAGTACGGCAGCGCTGGATCAGGGCATGGGTGGCGTCAACATCGGCCAGGGCAGCCGACTCCAGCACCTCCAGGCAGAGGTGGCGAGCGACGGGTTCGGGGTGGCGGCGGATCAGCTCCAGCAGGCGCTGAGAAAAATCAGGCATCTGCAGCTGGCGTGCCGTCACATTGACGCTGACCTGCAGCGGCAGGCCCTCCTGCAGCCAAAGGGCACATTGCTTCAGCGCTTGCTCGATCACCCAGTCTCCGACTTGCACCGCCAGGCCGGTGGATTCGATCAAGGGCAAAAAGTGCAGGGGCGAGAGCAGGCCGCGGTCCGGGTGTTGCCAGCGCAGCAAGGCTTCCATGCCCAGCACCTCGCCGCTCTGCATATCGATCTTGGGTTGGTAGAAGAGTTGCAGCTCGCCGGCATCCAGGGCCTGTTGCACCCGGGCCAAGGCGATCAGGCTGGCCTCATCGCGCAGGCGCTTGGCGGTGTCAAACAGCTGGAAAGCGTTGCGGCCGCTGTGCTTGACGCGGTAGAGCGCATGGCCGGCGTGGCGCATCAAGGTCTCGGCATCGGAGTTGTCCTGCGGGTAGACGGTGGCGCCAATGCTGGCGGTGATGCTGAGCACCAAGGCTTCCGCGCCGCTCTCGGCGGAGGATTCCAGGCGATAAGGCATGGAGAGCACCTTGAGCAGGCGTTCCAGGGCCAGATGGGTTTCTTCTTGGCTGCTGCTGCGCAGGAGCAGGGCAAACTCATCACCGCTCAGGCGTGCGACGGTGTCGGCCCATTGAGGGGCGCTGCGCAGTGCGTTCTTCAGGCGCAGCGCCACTTGCCGCAGCAAGGCGTCCGCCACATCGCTGCCGCGCTGGCTGTTGATGCGTTTGAACTGGTCCAGGTCGACGCGGCAGATGCTGAGGCGAAAGCCCTCCCGTTCGGCTTGCTGCAAGCCTGCGTTCAGGCGGCGCATGAACTCCTCCTGATTGGGCAGATGGGTCAAGGCGTCAAAGCGAGACTGGCGCTCCAGCAGTTCCTGTTGCAGCAAAGTGGTAGTGAGGTCGGTGACGGTCACCACCCGGTAGCGCAGCGGGCCCTCGGGTTCGGGGATGGTGGAGACGGTCAGCTGCAGTTGGCAGGGGCTGCCGTCAGCGCGTTCGGTCTGCACCCGGCATTGCCAAAAGCCTTGGCTGGCCAGGCCCGCCTGCATTTGCGCCGGGTCCAGGCCGGAGCGGCGCAAGGTGGCCGCGCTGAGCGGGGCGGCGGTCTGGCCGATCAAGGCCTCGCGGCTCGCGCCCAGCATCTCGCAGTAGCTGGGGTTGACGTCCAGCACCTGGTTGTCCAGATCGGTCAGCATCAAGCCCTCATGCATATGCTGGAACAGGCTGATGCTCATGCGTTGCCGCTCTTCCGCCGTGTGGCGCCAGGAGACGTCGGCCAGTGTGCACTGCAGATAGAGCGCCCGGCCCGGCCGGCCGCCATGAAAGCTGCGCTCCTGCACCAGGGCGCGCAGCTCGAAATGCCGCCATTCCTTGCCCCTGACCAGCAGGCGAACCGTCTCGCGACAGCTGTCCTTGCCCACGGCGGGCAGCAGGCCTTCCAGAGCCTGTCGCACCCGCTCGCGGTCCAGTGGGTGGGAGGCCTCCAGCCATTGGCCGATGGGCGCATGGGCGCTTGCGAGCGGACCCAACTCGCGCAGCCACAGCGGCGAAGCGCTGACCAGGCTCGCGCCCTGCGGGCTTAAGCGCCATTCGGCCTGGGCCAGATCGGCATTGGCCAAGACGCGCTGCCAGTCTTGCTGGCGTTCATTCAGCTGCGCCTTCAAGGTGCCGGCTAGCAAAGGGATGGCGCTCAAGCTGGCCAGATAGCCCCAGAGCAGCAAGAGGCCGTCCGCCCCCACGGCCAGAGGCCCCAAGCCCTGGGCGCTGGCCAGCAAGACCATGGCACTGAAGGCCAAGGCGCTCAAGCTGGGCAAGGCGCGGCCCTGGCCCAAGCTCATGGCCGAGAGCAGCAGATGGGGAAGGAACACCCATGCAGCCGCGCCGGGCGAGTTGCCCTTTGGCACGGCGAAAAAAGCGGCGGCGCTGGCCAGCAAGGCCAGGCTCAGCAGCAGCTGTAGCGGCAGCTCCACCCGGTGCGCGCGCGCAATCCCTTGCTGTTCGGGGGCTTTGTGTTGCCAGAGCTCGCGTGCCGCCAGCCAGGCGGGAACCAGGCTCAGCACGCTGAACGCGTGGCTGGCGCTGCCCAAGGCCCAGGCCCGGCCGGGCGCTTGATCCGCTGGGCTGAGCAGCAGAGGCAAAAGGCCGCTGAGGGCCGGGCCTAGCGCCAGGGCTGCGGCGCAGAACAGCAGCAGATCGCGGCGGCGAGCCAGCTTGGGTTGGAAGTCCCAGCGCCGCAACCACAAGGCGGCGGCGGCCGGCCCCGCCAGTTCAAGCACTCTTTGCGCCGCCCAGGTCCAGCTGGGTTTGAGTGGGCCGAACGAGGGGGAGGGGTCTTGGGCCAATAGCGTTAGCAGCAGAGCAGAAACACCTAGCAGCAGGCCGGGGAGTGCGCGTTGGCCGCGCCAGAAAAAGGCCAGCAAGGCAAGCGCGGCCGGCGGCCAGATCAGGGGGGCTGCGCTCGCCGATGAAAAACTGGCCAGGCCTAGCCAGGCGCAAAGCAGATAGGCCAGGGCCAGCAAAGGCGTCTGCGCGAACTCCAGCAGCCAAGGCCGGGCGACCGGCTTGCTTGGGTTCGCGGGGGCGACGGCGATGTTGTCCAAATCATCCACGAATAATTGCTGCGGCGCAGGGCTGCAAAAAGGGGTGAGCATTGGCTTGTCAAAGGTCCAGCGCGAGGTTTCAGGACCAGACAATCAGCGCGAAACCGCCTCGTGAATACTGTCAAAAGCTTGGACCAGGGGGGAATCCTAGCAGTTGCTAGTACGCACTTTAGGGTGTTTGCCCCCTCGATTCGAGTGGGCGGGAAAACCTTGGTGCAGTGCGGCAAAAGACTTGTGAAAGGCGCTGCTCAAATCCCTGCGCGCTGGCCTGGTTTGAACTTCGGCCCAGCCTCGATTTGTGCCGAGCTTTCGTGGGCAAAAAAAAGGCCACCACAGTGGGTGACCTTGATTTGATTTGCGCAGTGATTAATTCACCGGCGCTGACCGCGTACTCAGACGTGGAAGTCGGCCAGATTGGCGCCGGCGGCGATAGCGGCCTTCAACCATTTAGGTTGCAGACCGCGGCCGCTCCAAGTTTCACCAGTGGCTTGGTTGCGGTACTTCACGGCAACCTTGGAAACCTTGGCGGCCTTAGGCGTGCGGGTGCTCAGATCTGCAGCCGTCAAACCATAGTCCGACATCAGGGACTTGACCTTCGCAATGGCCTCGGCGCGCTCGCGCTCCTTGGTTTGCGAAATTTGTTCATCAAGCGCGGCCCGTTGGGCCAAAAGGTCTTTGAGAGAAGACATATGCAAATCCTCGCGAAATAGGGGTGAGGCAAAACCTGGACGGGCCCATTATAGGCATGGGAGAAAAGAAACATCCAGACCCGGAGTTTTACCGGGCCTTCATTTGTTGTCTTTTTGTGTGTGTTTGCATATGCCGGAAGTCAGGGGCGGGCGGGTATCTCCCAGGTAGATACTGCCGCCCCCGCCACTTTCAAATCACTTGTAGCCGACCCGGTCGAGCAGCTGCTGCACCTTGGGCAGATTCGGGCCAATCGCGGCCACCGGAATGGTTTCGCTCTTGAAGTTACCCAGTGCTGCCAGGGCCGGATTGGCGGGGCGCAAGCCAGCCACGGCGGGCCATTCGTTATTGCCGTTGGCGAAATAGCCTTGCGCCTCGTCGCTGCTCAAATATTCAAGGAATTTGATCGCGTTTTCGCGATTCTTGGCATGCTTGGCCACGGCGCCGCCGGCGATATTGATGTGGGTGCCCCAGCTTTGTTGATTAGGGAAAACCACGGCGATTTTCTCTACCGCCGCGCGGTCGTCCGGCTTGTCCGAACGCATCATCCGAGCCAAATAGTAAGTGTTGGTGATGGCGACGCCGCATTCACCGCTGGCCACGGCCTTGATTTGATCGGTATCGCCACCCTTGGGGGCGCGGGCCATATTGCTGACCACACCTTTGAGCCAAGTTTCGGTGGCGGCTGCGCCCAGATGCTCATACACCGAGCCAAATAGCGAGAGGTTGTAGGGGTGCGAACCCGAGCGGGTGCAAACCCGGCCCTTATTCTTGGGGTCACCCAAATCCTCGTAGTTCAGCACATCTTGTTTCTTGACGTTCAATTTGTTGTAAACGATCACGCGGGCGCGTGTCGACAGGCCAAACCAAGCCGTGCCCTTGTCGCTGGCCTTGGCGCGCAAATGGGCGGGGATTCTTTGTTCCAGCACGGTGGATTTGACGGGCAGGAATAGATCGTCTTCTTCAGCCTGCCAAAGGCGTGCGGCATCCACCAGCAAAACCACGTCGGCCGGGCTGGCCCCGCCTTCGCTTTTCAGGCGAGCCAGCAGGCCGGCATCGTCGGTATCCACCCGGTTGATTCGAATACCGGTGGCCTTGGTGAAATTGGCGTAGAGCGCTTCGTCGGTTTGATAGTGACGGGCCGAATAGAGATTCAGGACTTTGTCCTGGGCCGTGACGGCTGTAGCCAGCGCGCTCAAAACAGCGGCGGTCAGCAGGGGTTTTGCAAAGCGGGTGATACGCATGGGGCTGGACTCCAGGCCTAGTGAAAAGATGGCCTGAAGTTTACCTCAAACAAGAATGATTCTTGTTTATCTGCTGCACGAGCTCATTGCGAGCCCATGGTTTTTACAGCTTTGGAGCTTCGCTCAAGCCGCTGGCGGGACATAGCCCGCCACCGCTTCGGCACCCGTGCCAAAGAAGAATTGCTCCATCTGGCGGGCCAGGTATTGGCGGGCGCGCAGATCGGCCAGGTTCAGGCGGTTTTCATTCACCAGCATGGTCTGGTGCTTGAGCCACAGGGCCCAGGCTTCCTTGCTGACTTCTTGATAAATGCGCTTGCCCAGATCGCCGGGGTAGGGCGCGAAGTCCAGGCCATCGCCTTCTTTCTTCAAATAAACACATTGCACGGTGCGAGCCATGGCGATACCTCTTCAGAAAAGTCGAGAAAAATGCTTGGGGCGCACTGTAGCGCCCCGCTAAAAACAGGGCTTGGGCGGGGTCAAGCGATCTTCTTGACCAGCACCTGGGAGCGGCGGTCCCAGTTGTATTTGCGCTTGCGCTCTTCGGGCAGCCATTCCGGGTCTACCTGCACAAAACCGCGCTTGATGAACCAGTGCATGGTGCGGGTGGTCAGCACAAAAATACTGGACAGGCCCATGGCCTTGGCGCGCTGCTCCACACGCTTCAGGATGCGGTCACCGTCGCCCTGGCCTTGCACGGCGGGCGAGACGGTCAGCGCCGCCATCTCGGCCGTCTTGGCCTCGACATAGGGGTAGAGCGCCGCACAGCCGAAGATCACCCCGTCGTGCTCGATGACGGTGTAGACCTCGACATCGCGTTCGATCTCGGTGCGGTCGCGCTTGACCAGGGTGCCGTCGCGCTCGAAGGGCTCGATCAGGGCAATGATGCCGGCCACATCGTCGGAGCTGGCCTCGCGCAGGCTTTCCAGTTTCTCGTCCACCACCATGGTGCCGATGCCGTCGTGGGTGTAGACCTCTTGCAGCAGGGCGCCATCCACCGCCAGCGGCAGGATGTGGGAGCGCTCCACGCCGCCCAAGCAGGCCCGCACGCAGTGCTGCAGATAAAAGCCCACATCGGTGGGGGAGGTCGGCTTGGGGCTGGCGGCCAAGAGGCGCTGGGCGTCTCTGACGGCCAACTCGGTGTCGATGGGGCTGGCCGGGTCCTTGGGGTTCTCGGGCACGCCCGCCACCTCGCAGACGAACAAGAGCTTGTCGGCCTGCAGGGCGATGGCGGTGCTGGTGGCCACATCTTCCATGCTCAGATTGAAGGCCTCGCCGGTGGGCGAGAAGCCAAAGGGCGAGAGCAGCACGATGGCGCCGATGTCGATGGCCTTCTGGATGGCCGTGGCATCGACCTTGCGCACCACGCCGCTGTGCTGGAAGTCGACGCCGTCCACGATGCCCACGGGCCTAGCGGTCAGGAAATTGCCCGACACCACCCGCACGGCCGCATTTGCCATGGGCGTGTTGGGCAGGCCTTGGGAGAAGGCGGCTTCGATCTCAAAGCGCAGCTGGCCGGCGGCTTCTTGCGCGCAGTCCAGGGTCACGGCATCGGTGATGCGCATGCCTTGGCTGTAGCGGGCCGGGTGGCCCTTGGCCACCAATTGCTCATTCACCTGGGGGCGGAAACCATGCACCAAAACGATCTTGATGCCCATGGCATGCAGGATGGCGAGGTCTTGGACAAAGGCGTTGAGCTTGCCGGCCGCCACCAGCTCACCGGTCATGCCGACCACAAAGGTCTCACCTCGGTAGGCGTGAATATAGGGCGCGACGGAGCGAAACCAGGGGACGAAGGTGTGGGGGAAAACCAGGCTCATACCGAGATTGTGCCGCAGTGATTCGGCGCTACCTTTAGCTTTGGTCTGCGGAGCACGGATAATCCGCGCCTCGTGAACGATCAGACCCCCAACCCCAAGCCGCACGCAGCGCGCCGGCCCAGGCCTCAGCAAGATGCCCGGATCCAAACCGCCAACCCGCTGCCTCCCATCACCTTCCCCGAATCGCTGCCCGTCTCCAGCCGGCGCGAGGACATCGCGCGGGCGCTGGCCGAGCATCAAGTCATCATCGTCTGTGGCGAGACCGGCTCGGGCAAAACCACCCAGTTGCCCAAGATCGCCTTGGCCCTGGGCCGCGGCCGTGCCAACACCGGCAAGCTGATCGGCCACACCCAGCCGCGGCGCATCGCCGCCAGCAGCGTCGCCAAGCGCATCGCCGAGGAGTTGAAGACGCCGCTGGGCGAGATCGTCGGCTACAAGGTTCGATTCCAGGACCGCTTGCAGCCGGGGGCCAGCGTCAAGCTCATGACGGACGGTATTTTGCTGGCCGAGACCCAGACCGATCCGCTGCTCAAGGCTTACGACACGATCATCATTGACGAGGCGCACGAGCGCTCGCTGAACATCGACTTCCTGCTCGGTTATCTGCGCGAGGTCTTGCCGCGTCGGCCGGACCTGAAGGTGATCGTTACCTCGGCCACCATCGACGCCGACCGCTTCGCCAAGCATTTCGAGTCGGCCAAGGGCCCGGCGCCGGTCTTGATGGTCTCGGGCCGAACCTTCCCGGTCGAGCAACGCTACCGGCCGTTTGAGGAATCACGCGAGTACGACCTCAATAACGCGATCTGCGATGCGGTCGATGAGTTGTGGCGCGAGGGCGGGGGCGATGTTTTGGTCTTCCTGCCCGGCGAGCGCGAGATCCGCGAAGCCGCCGAGGCCTTGCGCAAGCACCACCCGCCCGGCGTCGAGGTGCTGCCTCTGTTCGCCCGCCTGTCGCAGCAGGAACAGGATCGCGTCTTCGAGCCTCACGGCCAGCGCCGCATTGTCTTGGCCACCAATGTGGCCGAAACCTCGCTGACCGTGCCCGGCATCCGTTATGTGATCGACCCCGGCAGCGCGCGAGTCAAGCGTTACAGCTACCGCAACAAGGTCGAGCAGCTGCAGATCGAGGCGGTCAGCCAAAGCTCGGCCAATCAGCGCGCCGGGCGTTGCGGCCGCGTTTCCAACGGCATCTGCATCCGGCTTTACGACGAGAAGGACTTCCTCGCCCGTCCCAAATTCACCGACCCGGAAATCCTGCGTTCCTCCCTGGCCGGCGTGATCCTGCGCATGAAGGCCCTGGGTCTCGGCCAGGTGGACAACTTCCCCTTTATCGAGCCGCCGCCCCGCAAGGCGATTGCCGATGGTTACCAACTGCTGCAGGAGCTGGGCGCTGTCGATGACTTCAATGAGTTGACGCCGCTGGGCAAGGAGCTGTCGCGCTTGCCCCTGGACCCGCGCGTGGGCCGCATGATTCTGGAAGCCCGTTCGCGCGAGGCCTTGAGCGAGATTCTCATCATCGCCAGCGCCCTGAGCGGCCAGGATGTGCGCGACCGCCCCATGGAGCAGCAGCAGGCGGCGGACGAGAAGCACAAAAAGTTTGACGACGAGAAGAGCGAGTTCCTGGGCTATCTGAAGCTGTGGAAGTGGATCGAAGAGGCCAAAGGCGGCCACGGCGAACACAAGCTCAGCAACCGCCGCTACGAGGCCTTGCTGCGCGAAAACTTCGTCAGCCCGCGCCGGGTGCGGGAGTGGAAGGACATCTACTCTCAGCTGCACACCGTGGTGGCCGAGCAGGGCTGGCGCATGAATGGCAGCCCCGCAACTTACGAGCAAGTTCATCTGAGCATGTTGGCCGGCCTGCTGGGCAATCTGGGCTGCAAGAGCGATGAGGACGATTGGTACCTGGGGGCGCGCGGCATCAAGTTCTGGCGCCACCCCGGTGCCCACCTGAGCAAAAAGCCGGGCCGCTGGATCGTGGCCGCCGAGCTGGTGGACACCACCCGTTTGTTCGGCCGTGGCATTGCCAATATCGAGCCGCAATGGCTGCCCGGCATCGCCGGCCACTTGATCAAAACCCAGCTGCTGGAGCCGCACTGGGAGAAAAAAGCCGCCGAGGTGATCGCGCTGGAGCGGGCCACGCTGTACGGCATCGTCATCTACAACAGCCGCCGGGTCAACTTCGGCAATGTGGACCCCAAGGCCGCGCGCGAGATCTTCATCCGCGAGGCCCTGGTCAATGGGGAATGGGAGTCACGCCTGCCCTTTCTGGCACACAACGCGCGCCAAATCAAAAAGGTGGAGGAGCTGGAGCACAAGTCCCGCCGCCAGGACGTGCTGGTCGATGACGAGCTGATCTACGCCTATTACGACAGCCAGCTGCCGCCTGATGTCTGCTCAGGCGCCACGCTGGAACGTTGGTACCGCCAGGCCAGCAAGGCCGAGCCCAAGCTCTTGCATCTGAGCCAAGACGAGCTGATGCGGCATGAGGCCGCCGGCGTCACCAGCAGCGCTTTTCCCAAGATGCTGCGTTTGGGTGGCGTGGACTGCGCGACCGAGTATCTGCACCAGCCGGGCGATGCGCGCGACGGCGTCACCGTCACCGTGCCCATCTACGCCCTCAACCAGGTCAGCGAGGAGCGGGCCGAATGGCTGGTGCCCGGCATGTTGGAGGCCAAGATCATGGCCTTGCTGAAGAGCTTGCATCAGCGCCCGCGCTCGCGCCTGGTGCCGCTGCCGGACTTCATCAAGGAGTTCACCGCGACGCACACCTTCGCGCAAGGTGCTTTGGTTGAGGTCTTGCTGAAGGCGGTGAAAGAACGCAGCCAGATCGCGGTGCAGCGCAATGACTTCAAGTTAGAACAGCTGCAAGCCCATCTGTTCATGAACTTCCGCGTGGTGGACGAGCATGGCCGCCAGCTGGGCCAGGGCCGCAATCTGGCGGCTTTGAAGGCGGAGCTGGGCGGGCAGGCGCGTTCCGCCTTCCAGGCCTTGGCGGCGCTCAAGCTGCCGGCTTCGGCGCAACAGCAAGCGCCGGCCGCGCCGCTTCCGCCGGTGGCCAAGGGCGGCATCCGCGCCGAGGTTGTTCAGCCAAATAAGAAGCCTGTGCAGGATGCGGCCAAGACGTATACGGCCTGGACTTTTGGCGAGCTGCCCGAGTTGATGGAAGTCAGCCGTGGTGCGCAGACCCTGATCGGCTTCCCGGCCCTGATCGATCGCGGCGCGCATGTGGAGATCGAGGTCTTTGACGAGCCCGAGGTGGCGGCCGCCAAGCACCGCCTGGGCCTGCGTCGTTTGCTGGCCTTGCAGCTCAAGGAGCCGCTCAAGTTCCTGGAAAGAAACATCCCCGATCTGCAGAAGATGTCGGTGCTCTTCATGAGCCTGGGCACGGCCGAAGACCTGCGCGAGCAGATCATCGGCGTGGCACTGGACCGTGCCTTCCTGGCCGAGCCCTTGCCCAAAGACGAGTTCCAGTTCAAGGCGCGACTGGAAGAAGGGCGCTCGCGCCTCAATCTGATCGCCCAGGAAGTTGCCCGTCAGACCGGTGTGGTTCTGACCGAGTTCAGCGCCGCTTCGCGCAAGCTCAAGGACGCCCGCGCAGCCAAGGATGTGGCGGAGGATGTGACGGCCCAGCTGCAACGCCTTTGCCCGAAGAACTTTGTCAGCGCCACGCCCTGGGCCCAGCTTCAGCATCTGCCGCGCTATCTCAAGGCGATTACCGCGCGGCTGGATAAGCTGCGGGCCGATGCCGCACGCGATGCCAAGCTCCTGGCTGAGTTGCGCCCGCTGGAGCAGCGCTATCTGCGCCGCGTGATCGAGCTCAAGGGCACGGCCGACGCCCGCCTGGCCGACTTCCGTTGGCAGCTGGAGGAGTTGCGGGTGAGCCTGTTTGCCCAGGAGCTGCGCACGCCCCAGCCGGTCAGCGTCAAGCGCCTGGAAAAAGTCTGGGCGCAGATTTCCAACTGAGGGAAGGGCTGCGGCCCGACGGCGATTCGAGCGCCCATGAATCGCGGGTTTGCGTGAGTTCTGACAATTTGTAACCGAATTACCTGGGCTTTCCTGCGCTGCTTTGCCCTTCAAAAGCCAGGGCTTTTGTGTCCAATAGGCGCATAGTCCCCCGGATTTCGATTCGGTTTTTTTGACTCAATCAACTATTTGACTGCGCTGAAGCCCAGCGCCAGGCCGCCCGCCACCCATGTCTGCCAACGACGCTTCCGCAGCCCCGGCTGCCGCTCCTGCTGCCGCCAGCCGTGCGCCGATGCGCCGCTTTGGGCGTTTTGAGTTGCGCGCCTTGCTCAGCAAGAGCGGGCGCAGCATGTTGTGGCTGGTGTTTGATGAGCGTCTGGGTCAGGAGCTGATCCTCTGCCTGCCGCGCACGGCGCCCAATAGTGCGGCGGCCCTGGAGCATTGGCTGCGCATGGCCAATGGGGTGGCGCGGGTGCAGCACCCCAATCTGGCGCCGGTGATCGAGGTGGGCCAGGTCGAGCAATGGCCCTTCATCGCCTACGACCGTGCCCTGGGCGAGACCCTGGACGAACGCCTGGCCCGCCAAGCCGCACCGCTGCCGGTGGACGCGGCGGACTGGATCTGCCAATACCTGGAAGGCCTGGCCTTTGCCCACGAGGCCGGCCATGCCCACCGTGATGTGCAATGCGCCACCCTTCTTATCAGCCCCAGCAACCAGGTCAAGGTCATAGGCTTGGAAGTGGCGCAAGAGGTGTTCCCGGCCAATGTGGACTTCAACGCCGTGACCCGCCGCGCCGTGCGCGAGTCGGCCCAGGAAGATGTGCTTTGTGTGGGCTTGATACTGCATCGCATCCTCAGCGGCCGCCATGTGCTGGAGCAAAGCGATTTGCAGCTCACCGTGCAGCAGATGCAGCCCCTGGGCCGCGAGCTGGTGCGCATGAGTTGGGAGACGCCCCACCCAATTCCCGAAGCCTTGCGCGCCATCTGCAACCGCGCTACCGATCGCCAGGCCCGCCAGCGTTATCACATGGCGCGCAGCTTCTACCGCGCGCTCGATGGCTGGCGCACCTCGGTGGCCCAGGATCAGGGCGGGCCGATCGCCTTGTTGATGGACAAGCTGCAGCGCATCGGTCATCTGCCCAGCACCTCCACCGCCTTGCAGCGGGTGGGCCAGTCCTCGGCCCTGGAGCGCCAACATGCCAGCACCCTGTCCACCCTGGCCCTGCAGGACATGGCCTTGAGCCTGGAGCTGCTGCGCCGGGTCAATAATTCTTTGAAGCAAAACGGCGCGGCCGTGGATGGCACGGTGCTGAATATGCAGCGTGCCATCGCCATGCTGGGCCTGGAGGGTGTGCAGCAAGCCGCGCGTTCGCTCAAGCCCTGGCCGGGGCCGCTGAGTGAAATTCAGGCGGCCATGCTCAAGAGCCTGATGGGCCGCGTTCAGCAGGCCGGTCAGATCGCCCAGGCCCTGCGGCCGGCGGGTTATGACGGCGAGGTGGTCTATCTGATCACCGTGATGCAAAACCTGGGCCGCCTGCTGCTGCAGTACCACTTCCCGGACGATGCCCAGCAGATCCGCCAGCTGATGCTGCCGCCCGAGCCCACGGCGGACAACCCCCATCCCGCCAGCCTGAGTGAGCAGGCGGCGGCCTTTGCCGTGCTGGGCTGCGATCTGGAAAGCCTAGGCGTGGCCGTGGCCCGGCATTGGAATCTGGGGGATGAGCTGATCCATATGATTCGCCGCCAGTCGCCCGACGCACCGGTGCGGCATTCCGAGACTGACTCCGATCTGCTGCGCCTGAGCTGCAGCTTGGCCAATGAGCTGGTCGATGCCTTGCAAAACAAGGATCCCAAGCGGCAGACCCATGCAATCGAAGTGGCCACCCGGCGCTATGCGCGCGCCTTGGGCCTGGGCCTGCGCGAGGTTTACGAAGCCATCAACCCGGCTGCCGCCAAAGCCCATGAAGAGGCCGAGGCCAGGCAGCAGGCGGGTCCCGAAACGGGCCTGGGTGAGTTGGAGGCTCGCGCCGCGCTTCGCTATGACTCGCAAGCAGCACCCAAACCCTCGGCCCTGCGTTCGCGCCTGCCCAGCATCAATCCGGCGCAGACCAAGGACAAGAACTGATAATTTCAAGAGGGTGCAGGCCGAGCGCAGACTCGCCGCACTCCCATCGGCCTGCGGTTTCCCCCCGGGGCCTGTTTTAGAGAAGAAGGTCCTATGCAAGAGGATGAACGTCCTGCCTTGAACGCGGAAGCATTGCCGCAGCTGGGGCGTTTTCGCCTGCTCAAGCGCCTGGGTGAGGGCGCGCAGGCGACGGTGTGGCTGGCCCACGATCCGCGCCTGGACCGTGATGTCGCCCTCAAGGTCTTGCGCCCTGGCGCCGAGCCCAGTCGGGTGGATGAGTGGCTGCATGAGGCGCGCGCCGTCAGCCGCCTGACCCATCCATTCATCGTGCCGGTATTCGAGGCCGATACGCAGGACGGCCAGTTCTACATGGTCTTTGAGTACGTGCCCGGCGGCACCTTGGTGGAGAGGCTGCGCCGCGAGCAGCGGCTGCCGGCCCGCGCTGCCGTCGAACTCTGCATGGATGTGCTGGATGGCTTGCAAGCCGCCCATGCGGCCGGCGTGGTCCACCGCGACCTCAAGCCCAGCAATATCTTGATCGACGCCAAGGGCCGGGCCCGGGTGATGGACTTTGGCATCGCCGCGCGTCTGGACGGCGTCAACAGCGCAGGTAGCAACAGCCGGCCCGATCGTATCGTCGGCACGCCCGGTTATCTCTCGCCCGAGGCGGCAAAAGGCCAGCCTCCTAGCGCACAAATGGATGTGTTCGCCGCCGCCGTCATGCTGGTGGAGATGCTCAGCGGCCAGCGCCTCAATTACGACCCCGATCCCTGGCGCGCCGTGCAGCGCGTCATCGACCAGGAGCTGCAAGTGCCGCGCGGCTTGGCCGCCGATGTGGACGATGCGTTGCGTGCCATCGCCCAACGTGGGCTGGCGCGCGACCCCGCCCAACGCTGGCCCAACGCCAAGGCGATGCATGATGCCCTGGCCGAGTGGCTGCATCCCTCCCAGACCGAGGCCCTCAGTGCGACAGGTGAGGGCGCGGCCCTGGACTTTTTGCTGCGTCGCATGCAGCACAAGAGCGACTTCCCGGCCATGTCGGATGCGGTCAGCCGCATCCAGCGCCTGACGCTGTCGGAAAGCGAAAGCCTCTCCAGCCTGTCGAATGAAATTTTGAAGGACGTGGCGCTGACGCAAAAGCTGCTGCGCCTGGTTAACACGGTGCAATACCGTCAGGCCGGCGCCGGAGGCATCACCACCATCTCGCGAGCGGTGGCCTTGGTGGGCTTTGCCGGCATTCGCAATCTGGCGCTGTCCTTGATCCTGCTAGAGCGCATGGAGAACAAGGCGCACGCCCAGCTTTTGCGCGAGGAATTCTTGCGTTCGCTGATGGCTGCTTCGCTGGCCCGCGAGCTGTGCCTGAGCCCGCGCGAGAACGAGGAGGCCTTTCTTTGCGCCATGTTCCATAACCTGGGGCGTGCGCTGACCGAGTTTTATTTCCCCGAGGAGGCCGACCAGATTCGTCGCATGACCCGGGTGGAACGCATCAGCCTGGCCGGCAAGCCCGCGCCTGCGCCGGTGCCCGAGTGGGTGGCCTCGGCACGTGTGCTGGGCATGAGTTATGAACAGCTGGGCCTGGGCGTGGCCAAGCAATGGGGCTTGCCCGAGACCTTGCAAGCCAGCATGCAGCGCCCCGAGGGCGAGCCGCCGCATCGCCTGGTTCAGCACCCCGAGGAGCGCCAGCGCTGGTTGGCCCATGCGGCCAATGATGTGGCCGATGTGATTTTGCGCAGCGAGCCGGCCCAGGCCCATGCCAAGGTGCACGCCATGGCTCAGCGCTATGCGCGCAGCCTGGGCGTCACGGCCGAAGCCTTTAATCTGGCCGCCGACCAGGCCCGTCAGCGTCTGGCCCAGATGACCGAGGCCATGGGCATCATCCTGCCCAAAAACTCGGTGGCCTTGCGATTGCTGGCGCCCCTGACCCCGGCTCCGGATGATTCCTTGGCGGCCCTGCAGTTGCAGGCCACCCAGGTGCTCACGCCCGACGATCCGGGCAGCAGCCAGCGCCTGAATCGCGAGTTGGCGGTCGAAACCCTAGCCGCGGGTATTCAGGACATCAGCAATGTGATGGTGGAGAACTTCAAGCTCAATGAGGTTTTGCGCATGATTCTGGAGTCCATCTACCGGGCGCTGGGCTTCCGCCGGGTGATCTTCTGCCTGCGCGACCCCCGGACCGAAACCCTGACCGGCCGCTTCGGCCTGGGCGCCGAGGTGGAGAGTGTGGTGCCGGCCTTTCGCATCGCCCTGCGCACGCCGCCGGGTACGCAAGCCAATCTCTTCGAGGCGGTTTGCCAGCGCGGGGCCGACACCCTGATCAGCGATGCCGGCGCCGCCAAAATCGTCGATCGCCTACCCGCCTGGTACCAGGGCGCGGTCAGTGCCCAAAGCTTTTTGCTGCTGCCCATGGCTTTGAAGGGCCAGCCCTTTGCCCTGATCTATGCCGACAAGCCCCTGGCCGGCGAGATTGATCTGGGCGAGAAAGAACTGTCCCTCTTGCGCACCCTGCGAAATCAGGCGGTGATGGCTTTCAAGCAGGCCAGCTGATTCCGCTGGGCTTTGCTTGGCTCGATTCTTTCAGTTTGCTGGCGCCGAAATGCGATGTCCGGCGGAGAAATCAAAGGAGAAGCGATCAAGGTAGCAATTAGGGTGCACAGCTTCCTGCAGTCGAGTGGTGGTTTGTAAACCTTTGTGAATTTATGATTGCGCTTTCGTCGTGTCGACCAGCCGCTCTGGCTGGGACAATGCGGCTTGTGTTTGCTTTCCGCCTTGTGTTTGCGGCGGTTTTTGCGGAGTCGGGTCCGGGCCAAAAGCTTCTTGAGACCCGCTGAGGGAATCCAATGGATGGGAACAAGGGGCTCACTGCGTCCGGGTCAAGGGCCGAGCCCTGGCCCGAAGGCGGCGCGGGCCAACAGAGTTTCAAGGTAACGCTGCTGCGTTTTTGGCGCTTGGATACCGGTGATGCTGCTCAGATGCAGTGGCTCACCCTGGCTTTTCTGGCCTTCCATCTACTCTTGTGGACGCTGCTCGCGACCCTGAGTCACCGCGCCCCCCCTTGGGACAATATCGAGCAACTGGTCTGGATGCAGTCTCTGGAATGGGGCTATTACAAGCATCCGCCGTTCCCGACCTGGTGGGTGCACGGCTGGACCGAGTTGCTCGGTCGCAAGATGTGGGTGACCTTTTTTGCCGCCCAGCTCAGCGTGGTGCTGATGCAGTTCTTCATCTGGCGCATCGCCCTGATGGTGACGACGCCGGCGCGCGCCTTTGTATCCGTGGTGCTCAGCAGCTTGCTGGTCTATCACGGTATTCACGGCATCATGGCCAACCACAACACCTTGCAGCTGATGCCCGTGGGCCTGCTGCTGTGGCTGAGTTTGGGGGCTGTGCGTGCGCAAGGCGCGGCAGTAGCAGGGGGCGGCCGGGTGCTGTGGTGGCGCTGGGCCCTGGTGGGGACGGCTGCGGCCTTGTGCCTGCTGTCCAAGTACAGCGCCCTGGTCTGGTTGGCCGTCATCGGCCTGTGGCTGGTGCAGGACCGCCGCATGTGGAGCTGGCGGGCCTGGGTCGGCGTGGCCTTGGCCGTCGCCGTCTGTGTGTTGCTGGTCTCGCCCCATATCAGTTGGCTTGTACAGGATGGCTCGCCGGGGCTGAGCTATGCCGGCAAGGCCATGCAGGGCAAGAACGACCACGACAATCTGGGCCATTGGGCCCGCCTGGCCAATTTCTGGGTGGTGCAGCTGGGTCGTGTCCTGCCCCTGTTGCTGGGCCTGGGCGCCTTGTTGCTGGTGCTCAAACGGGCCACGCGCAAGGCGGAATTGCAGACGCATTCTTCCGAGTTGGACACCTGCCCGCGTGCCAGCTCGGAATGGCGGTTTGTTTTGTTCATGGGCTTGGGCCCCATGCTCTTGACCACGGTGCTGGGGGTGTTTGGCGTCCGTCTGGGTTCGGCCTGGGCCGCCACCTACTTCGTCATGGCCGGTGTCCTGGCCTTGCTATGGGTGCCCAGCAAGCCGGGGCTCAGCTCGGCCCTGCTGCTGCGCAGCGTGCTGTGGGTGGGCATCGTGGCCGAGCTGGTGCTGGCCCTGGGCCTGGCCCTGGGGGCGGGCTGGTTGGCCGATTTGAGTGGCCGTGGTGCGCGCTCCAATTTCCCGGCGGCCAAGCTGGCGCGGCAGCTCGATGAAGTCTGGCGGCAACATGCCAAGACCCCTTTGCGGGTGGTGGTGGGGGAGACCTGGCTGGCCGGCAATGTGTCGGTCCGCTCCAAGTTTCAGCCCCTGGTGTATTTGGACGCCGACCCACAGAAATCCCCCTGGATCAAGCCACATATGTTGGAAGACTGCGGTGCGCTGGTGCTGGTCGATGGGCGCGATCTGGCTGAGCCCTTGCAGCCCGGCGTCCAGGCCTTGGTCGACAAGGCCGAGGCGCGCGGTTTTGTGAAGCTGCACTGGACGCGCATCGCTAACCGTGGTCCCCAGCTGGAGGTGATGTGGGCCTATCTGCCGGCCCGCAATCCGGCGGCTTGCCCGCCCTGAGCAGTTCAGCAAAAGCCCCAAACTACGGCGGGCCTGGGCCGCTGGGCTAGACTGCGCGCCCATGGGCCGAGGCGGCGTTTCTTTTTCAAGCGCCAGGCTGTCGGCCCCAACAAATACTTTCGAGCGCCATGTCCTCCATTCAAGAAGCCGCGCTGCTGCAAGCGCTGCAAACCGTTGTCGATCCCAATACCGCCCAGGACTTTGTCAGCGCCAAGCAGCTGAAGAATCTGCGCATCGATGGTGGCGATGTCTCCTTCGAGGTCGAGCTGGGCTATCCCGCCGCCAGCCAGCACGCTGAGCTGCGCCGTCAGCTGGTGGCCGCGGCACGCGCGGTCGAGGGCGTGGGCAATGTGTCGGTGCATCTGCACAGCAAGATCACCGCCCATGCGGTGCAGCGCGGCGTGCAATTGCTGCCGGGGGTGAAGAACATCATCGCCGTGGCCTCGGGCAAGGGCGGGGTGGGCAAGAGCACCACGGCCGCCAATCTGGCCCTGGCCCTGGCGGCCGAAGGCGCGCGGGTGGGCATTCTGGACGCCGATATCTACGGCCCCAGCCTGCCCCTGATGCTGGGCGTTGACGGCAAGCCCGAGAGCACGGACGGCCAGACCATGGAGCCCTTGATGGCGCACGGCCTGCAGGTCATGTCCATCGGCTTTTTGGTTGAGCAGGATCAGGCCATGATCTGGCGCGGCCCTATGGCCACCCAGGCCCTGGAGCAGCTGCTGCGCCAGACCCGCTGGCAGGAGCTGGACTATCTCGTTGTCGACATGCCGCCCGGCACCGGCGATATCCAGCTCACACTCTCGCAGCGCGTGCCCGTCACCGGCGCCGTCATCGTCACCACCCCGCAAGACATCGCCCTGATCGATGCCAAGAAGGGGCTGAAGATGTTCGAGAAGGTGGGTGTGCCGATTCTGGGTGTGGTGGAAAACATGGCGGTGCATATCTGCACGAATTGCGGCCATGCCGAGCACATCTTCGGCGCCGATGGCGGCCGCAAAATGGCCGAGCAATACAAGCTGGACTACTTGGCCGGCCTGCCCCTGGCGCTGTCCATCCGCGAGCAGGCCGACGCCGGCCGGCCCACGGTGGTGGCCGAGCCCGAGGGCGAGATCGCGGGCCTCTACAAGGGCCTGGCGCGCAAGGTGGCGGTCAAGATCGCGGCTCAAGCCAAGGACTACTCGGCCAAGTTCCCGACCATCGCCATCTCCAAGAACAGCTGACCGAGCCCGCCAAGGGCGGTTGCCCCGATGCCTCATCAGCCTTCTCCGCACAAGCCAGGTCTGCCTCGCCTGAGTCAGGCGCAGGTCGGTTTGACGCGTGAGATCGAGGTGCAGGACGAGCAGGGCTTGCGCCGGCGCCTGCACATCCCTTGCGAGCGGCCGCTCACCGTCTTTGTCGACAAGCGTGAGCTGATCACCTTGATGACGCTGGGCGTGGCACCGGAGCTGCTGGTGCTGGGCTATCTGCGCAATCAAGGGCTGATCCACGCGGCCGAGGCCATCGAGTCAATTACCGTCGACTGGGAAGTCGGCGCGGCCGCGCTGCGAACCCATGCCGGCTTGTCGGAAGCCTGGGCGCAAAAGACCGCCAAGCGCACGCTCACCACCGGCTGCGGCCAAGGCACCGTGTTCGGCGACATGATGGCCGGCCTGGAGGGGCTGGCCCTGCCTGCGCCCACGCAGGCGCGCTTGAGCAAGAGTGCGCTTTACGCCCAGCTGGTGCAAATGCGCGCACAAGACAGCGTCTACAAGCAAGCCGGCTCGGTACACGGCTGCGCTTTGTTTGAGGGCGAGCGCCTGCTGGTGATGGTGGAGGATGTGGGGCGGCATAACGCCCTGGACACGATTGCCGGCTGGCTTTGGATGAATCACCCTGGCCGCTTACAGGCGCCTGTTCTCTACACCACCGGCCGCATGACCAGCGAGATGGTGCTCAAGGCCGCTTGGATGGGCGTGCCCATCATCGTCTCGCGCAACGGCATCACCCAGATGGGTTTCGATCTGGCCCAGCAACTGGGCCTGTGCCTGATCGGCCGGGCCAAGGGGCGGCACTTCATCGTCTACAGCGGTTTCGAGCGTTTCGACGCCATGCTTTGATCTGCGTCAGTGGTCGCGCTCAAGCGGTTCCTTAGCTGACACCAAGTTGAACGCGCGGGGCACAAAAACGACACAAGACTTTGCGCCGACGCCCGGCGAGGCCCAGATAATTCTGCGGGTCACACTGAATAGACAAAGATCATTTCTTGTGCCGAAATCCAAGCGTGTGTGTCGCGTGCCGGCCCCGAGTTTTTAGTGTTCTGAAGATTGTTGGGTCAGGAGCCCTGCCAAGCCTGAAGCGGCGAGCGCCTGAGAAGCATCGAAGAACGGGATCCATTCCTTAGGAGACCAAAGACATGGACATGAACCGGAGGCATTTCTTCCGGGTGAGCGGGGCTGGGCTGGTTGGCTCAAGCCTGGTGGCGCTGGGCTTCTCGCCCACGGCGGCTTTGGCCGAAGCGCGTAACTTCAAGCTCACTCGGGCCACCGAGACCCGCAACACCTGCCCTTATTGCTCGGTGGGTTGCGGCATCCTGATGTACAGCATGGGTGACAAGGCCAAGAACGTCGTGGCCGACATCATGCATATCGAGGGCGACCCGGACCATCCGGTCAACCGCGGCAGCCTCTGCCCCAAGGGCGCGGGCCTGCTGGACTTTGTGCACAGCAAGAACCGCCTGAAGTGGCCCGAGATTCGTGAGCCCGGCGCCAAGGAATGGAAGCGAGTGTCCTGGGATGAGGCCCTGGGCAAATTGACGGCCATGATGAAGGCGGATCGCGATGCCAACTTCCTGGCCCAGACGGCCGACGGCAAGACCGTCAACCGCTGGACCAGCACCGGCATGCTGTGCGCTTCGGCCTCTTCAAACGAGACCGGCTACATCACTCACAAGGCCATGCGCTCCATGGGCATGGTGGTTTTCGACAACCAAGCGCGCGTTTGACACGCCCCGACGGTGGCCAGTCTGGCCCCGACGTTTGGGCGCGGTGCGATGACCAACCATTGGGTGGACATCAAGAACGCGGACCTGGTGTTGATCATGGGTGGCAATGCCGCCGAAGCCCACCCGGTGGGTTTCAAGTGGGTGGTTGAGGCCAAGAAAACGAACAAGGCCAAGCTCTTGGTGGTGGACCCGCGATTTACGCGTTCGGCCGCCATGGCGGACTATTACGCGCCGATTCGCGCGGGCTCCGACATCGCCTTCCTGGGCGGCGTCATTCACTACCTGCTGTCGCAAGACAAGATCCAGCACGAGTACGTCAAGAACTACACCAACGCCAGCTTCATCGTGGGCGAGGGCTATGGTTTTGAGGACGGCATCTTCTCTGGCTATGACGAGAGCAAGCGCAAATACGACGCCAGCAGCTGGGCTTATGAGAAGGACGAGAAAGGCTTTGCCAAGGTCGATCCGACGCTAGAGCATCCGCGCTGCGTGATCAATGTGATGAAGCGCCACTACGCGCGCTACACCCCCGAGATGGTGTCCAGCATCACCGGCACGCCGCAAGACAAGTTCTTGAAATGCTGCGAAATGATTGCCTCGACGGCCAAGCCGGACCGGGTGATGACCGTCATGTATGCCCTGGGATGGACTCAGCACAGCCAGGGCTCGCAGATGATTCGTACCGGCGCCATCATGCAGCTGCTGCTGGGCAATATGGGCTTGGCGGGCGGTGGCATGAACGCCTTGCGCGGGCATTCCAATATCCAGGGTCTGACCGACCTGGGTCTGCTCTCCCACCTCTTGCCGGGTTACTTGGGCGCGCCACGCGAGGCCGAACAAGATTTGGAGGCCTATCTCAAGCCGCGCACCGTGATGCCGTTGCGGCCGGGTCAGATGAGTTATTGGCAGAACTTCCCCAAGTTCTTCGTCAGCCTGCAAAAAGCCTGGTGGGGCAATGCGGCGACCAAAGAGAACCAGTGGGCCTACAACTATCTGCCCAAGCTGGACAAGACCTATGACGTCTTGCAGGCCTTTGAGATGATGAACCAGGGCAAGCTCAACGGCTATATCTGCCAGGGCTTCAATCCGGTGGGCTCCTTCCCCAATAAGAAGAAGATCATTGCCGGCCTGTCCAAGCTGAAGTACCTGGTCATCATCGACCCGCTCAATACCGAAACCGCCGAGTTCTGGAAGAACCATGGCGAGCACAACGACGTCAAGAGCGAAGAGATTCAGACCACCGTTTTCCGCCTGCCCAGCACCTGTTTTGCGGAGGAAGAAGGCTCGCTGACCAACTCCGGCCGCTGGCTGCAATGGCATTGGAAGGGCGCCAATCCGCCCGGTGAGGCCATGGGGGATGCGGAGATCATTGCCGAGATCTTCACCCGCATTCGCGCCGCCTACAAAAAGGACGGCGGTGCCTTCCCTGATGCCTTGCTCAACCTGACCTGGCCCTATCTGAATCCCAAGGCTCCCTCGGCCGAGGAATTGGCCAAGGAGTACAACGGCCGTGCTTTGGCGGATCTGCCCGATCCCAAAGACCCCAGCAAATTGCTGGCCAAGGCCGGGGAACAGTTGGCGGGATTCGGCTTGCTGCGCGATGACGGCTCCACCGCCTGCGGCTGCTGGATCTATGCCGGCGCCTGGACCCAGGCCGGTAACCAGATGGCGCGGCGTGACAATGCCGACCCCTACGGTATTGGTCAGACCCTCAATTGGTCCTGGGCCTGGCCGGCCAATCGGCGTGTGCTCTACAACGCCGCCTCTTGCGACAGCCAGGGCAAGCCCTGGAATGCCAAGCGCAAGCTGGTGGCCTGGAATGGCACGCGCTGGGCCGGCTCCGACGTGCCGGACATCCGGCCCGACGCCGACCCCAATGATGCCGAGCGGGTCAACCCCTTCATCATGACGGCCGAAGGCGTGGCGCGCCTGTTTGCGCCCACCGGCATGGCGGAAGGACCCTTGCCCGAGCATTACGAGCCCTTTGAGTCGCCCCTGCCCAACAACCCCATGCATCCCAAGAACGACAAGGCGCGGGCCAACCCCGCCGCCCGGGTCTTCAAGGGGGATATGGAAGCTTTTGGCAAGCCCACAGAGTTCCCCTATGTGGCGACCAGCTACCGCCTGACCGAGCACTTCCACTACTGGACCAAGAATTGCGAAAGCAATGCGGTGATCCAGCCTCAGCAATTCGTCGAGATCGGCGAGGAGCTGGCCAAGTTGAAGGGCATCGAAAACGGCGGCTGGGTCAAGGTCAGCAGCAACCGCGGCTTCATCAAGGCCAAGGCAGTGGTGACCAAGCGCATCCCGATGCTGGAGGTGGCGGGGCAAAAAGTGCACACCGTGGGCCTGCCCAATCACTGGGGCTTTGTGGGGGTGGCCAAGCCCGGCTATCTGGTCAACACGCTGACGCCTTTCGTGGGCGACGCGAATACCCAGACGCCGGAGTACAAGAGCTTCACCGTCAACATCGAGAAGGCCTGACCATGTCTTCACTTCAATCCCTAGACATCGCCAAGCGCTCGGCCACCACCACGCCCAGCCCGCAGGCGCGCAAGACCATCGAGGTCGCCAAACTCATCGACGTGTCTTCCTGCATAGGCTGCAAGGCCTGTCAGGTCGCCTGCATGCAGTGGAATGATCTGCGCGATGAGGTGGGCGACAACGTCGGTACCTACGACAACCCGCGTGACCTCTCCGCCCAGTCTTGGACGGTGATGCGTTTCTCCGAGGTGGAAGTCGAGGCCAACAAGCTGGAGTGGCTGATCCGCAAGGACGGCTGCATGCACTGCGAGGACCCGGGCTGCCTGAAAAGCTGCCCGGCCCCCGGCGCCATCGTCAAGTACGCCAATGGCATCGTGGACTTCATCTCCGAGCATTGCGTGGGCTGCGGCAACTGCGTCACCGGCTGTCCCTTCGATGTGCCGCGCATCTCCAAGACCGACAGCAAGGCCTATAAGTGCTCGCTGTGCTCCGACCGTGTCGGCGTAGGCCTGGAGCCCGCCTGTGTCAAGGCCTGTCCCACCGGCGCGATTCAATTCGGCGCCAAGGAGGACATGCTGGACTACGGCGCCGAGCGCATTGTTGACCTGAAGGAGCGCGGCTTTGCCCAGGCCTCGGTCTACAACCCGGCGGGCGTGGGCGGCACCCATGTGATGTATGTGCTCCAGCATGGCGACAAGCCGGAGCTCTATCACGGTCTGCCGGCCGACCCCAAGATCAGCCCCTTTGTTTCCCTGTGGAAAGGCATTGCCAAACCCCTGGCCGTGGCCGCCATGGCGGGTGCGGTGGTGGCTGGCTTCTTCCACTATATGAAGGTGGGGCCGATCGAAGAGAAGGGCGAAGACGAAGCCGACGCCAAAGACGCCAAGTCCGAGGCCTGAAGGAGTCAACACCATGAGTACCAAGTATCTACAGCGTTACTCCGACAGGGACCGCATCAACCACTGGATGATTGCCCTGCTTTTCGTCCTGGCGGCGGTGTCGGGCCTGGCCTTCTTCCACCCCAGCTTGTTCTTTTTGAGTACGCTGGTGGGCGGTGGGGTGTGGGCGCGCATCCTCCATCCCTTCCTGGGTGTGGCGATGTTCCTGTCCTTTCTGGGCCTGTTCTTCAAGCTCTGGCGCGAGAACCTGCTCAACGAGGCAGACAAGGAATGGCGCAAGCACAGTCTGGACATGCTTAAAGGCGACAAGAGCAAGATGCCGCCGGTGGGCAAGTACAACGCCGGCCAAAAAGGCGTGTTCTGGCTGATGTCGGTCTGTTTGGCTGTTCTGCTCTTGACCGGGGTGATGTTCTGGCAGCCCTGGTTTGCCAACAGCTTCCCCATCACCCTGCGTCGCATCGCCGTGCTCTTGCACTCGGCCTCGGCCGTGGCGCTGGTGCTGGGCGTGATCATGCATGTCTACGCCGCCATCTGGGTCAAGGGCACCGTGCGCGCCATGACCCGGGGCACGGTCAGCGAGGCCTGGGCCAAGCAAAACCATGCGCTATGGCATGAGGAAATGACCAAAGGGAAGTGATCTCCCCGCATGTTAAAAAGGGCGGGCTCGGGTCCGCCCTTTTGTTTTTTCTTGGATTGCATCAGACCAAATTTATGACTGAAACCAGCACGGCCAAGCTTTTGTCCCCGGAAGAAATCGCGGTGCGTGCCGGCGAGCAGATTCCTTTTCTGCTGCTGCCCCAGCCCGGTGTGTTTGCCGAACGTGCCCTGCGCCTGCGCCAGCTGGCCGCTGGCCACGCCATGGCCGACTATCTTTTGTTTGCCGCCGAGCTGGCCCAGGCTCAGCACGAGTTGTTCAGCCGCAAGCGAGACCTCAGCTTGCCCGAGCAGGCACAGGTCGAAGCCGCCGCCAAGGCCGGCCAGCCTCTCTTGCCGGCCGCCGGCTGGGCGCGTGATCCCGTTTGGCTGCAAGAGCAGCGCGAGTTGATGCAGCTGTTGGCCGCCCGCATCGCGGCCGGCCCTGCGCGCGAGGCCGTGCTCAAGCTGGCCGCTGCCGAAGACCAATTTCTAGAACTGCAAGCCGGCCGCTTGCTGAACAGCGTGATGACAGGCCTGGACCTGGCCACCGCGCCGCTGATCGCCGCAGGCCTGCAAGTGCACTGGGCGCGTTTGCTGACCCAGCTGCAGGCGCGTTTTGAGCGTGAGCAAAAGACGGACAAAAACCAGGTGGCGCCCTTCGGTCGCGTCGACGACCCTTTGATCTGCCCCTGCTGTGCCTCCAAGCCCGTGGCCTCCATCACCCGCATCGGCGCCGAAGGCTCGGGCTTTCGCTATCTGTCTTGCAGCCTGTGCGCCGCGCAATGGCATTACGTGCGGGTCAAATGCGCCCATTGCCAAAGCACCAAGGGCATCAGCTTCCAGAGCCTGCTGAACGAAGACGGTAGCCTGCCGCCGAATGCCGCTGGCGTGCAGGTGGAGTGCTGCGAAGCCTGCGGCCATTACCTCAAGATCGTGCATATGGAGAAAGACCAGCAGGTCGAGCCCCATGCCGATGATCTGGCTTCGCTGAGCCTGGACTTGCTGGTGTCCGAGAGCGGCCTGATCCGGCACGGCATCAACCTGATGCTGCTCTTTGGCGACCCGGATCTGGAGGCAGAAACGACCGAGGTGCAGCACTGATGCTGGCCCAGCCCAAAGACCTGCCCGCGCTGGATCGCCTGCTCAATCACCCGCTGCTGGCCCCGCTGAGCCAGGCCCATGGGCGTAGTTTGCTGACCCAGGAGGCGCGGGCCTTGCTGGACGAGTTGCGTGCCCAGGCTCTGCAAGGCAGCTTGCAAAAGGCGGCGCTGGAGGAGGGCGCTTTGTGCGAGGCTCTGCGTCAGCGAGTCGAGGCCAAGCTGGCCCCGCGCATGCGGGCGGTGATCAACCTCACCGGCACGGTTTTGCACACCAATCTGGGCCGTGCCCTGCTGGCCGACGAGGCCTTACAGCATGTGTTGGCCATGATGGCCGGGCCGAATAACCTCGAATTTGATCTGAGCAGTGGCGGGCGTGGCGACCGCGACAGCATGGTCGAAGACTTGCTGTGCGAGATCACTGGTGCCGAAGCCGCAACGGTCGTCAACAACAATGCCGCCGCCGTGCTGCTGTCCATCGCCGCCCTGGGCGGTGGCAAGGAAGTCATCGTCTCGCGCGGTGAGTTGGTCGAGATTGGCGGCGCCTTCCGCATGCCGGATGTGATGGCTGCGGCCGGTGCCCGCTTGGTGGAAGTGGGCACGACCAATCGCACCCATGCGGCCGATTACGAGCGCGCCATCGGTCCCAACACCGCCATGCTGATGAAGGTGCACACCAGCAATTACCGCGTGCAGGGCTTTACCTCGGCGGTGGATGAGGGCACCTTGGCCCCGATTGCCCATGCCAAGGGCCTGCCTTTGGTGACCGATCTAGGCAGCGGCTCCCTGGTCGATCTGGCGCAATGGGGCCTGCCGCGCGAGCCCCTGCCGCAGGAGATGTTGGCCGCCGGCTGCGATGTCGTCACCTTCAGCGGCGACAAGCTCTTGGGCGGCCCGCAAGCCGGCCTGATTGTCGGCAGCAAGGCGATGATTCAGCGCATACGCAAGTTCCCAATGAAGCGGGCCCTGCGCATGTCCAAGCTGCCGCTGGCCGCTTTGGAAGCCACCTTGCGGCTGTATTTGCAGCCCGAGCGCCTGACGCGCGATCTGCCCACCTTGCGCATGCTGACCCGGCCCCTTGCTGAGATTCAAGCCCAGGCCGCGCGCCTGCAAGCGCCGCTGGTCCAGGCCCTGAGCCCGCGCTTTACGGTGAATCCGAGCGAGATGCTGGGCCAGATCGGGTCGGGCTCCTTGCCAGTGGAATCTCTGCCCTCGGCCGGATTGGTGATTGCCCCGGCAGGCATAGCCAAAAAGGGCGTGGGTACGGCCTTGGACGCGCTGGCCAGCGCCTTGCGCGGCCTGCCCCTGCCGGTGATTGGCCGGGTGCAGCAAGATCAGCTCTGGCTGGATCTGCGCTGCCTGGACGAGCGTCAAGAGGCGCAGCTCTTGGCCCAGCTGCCTGCATTGAAGGAGGCCCTGGCTTGATCATAGGAACTGCCGGCCATATCGACCATGGCAAGACCACCCTGGTGCGCGCCCTGACCGGGGTGGACACCGACCGCCTGCCCGAGGAAAAAAAGCGCGGCATCAGTATCGAGCTGGGCTATGCCTTCATGTCCGATGGCCTGGGCGGCAAGCTCGGGTTCATCGATGTGCCTGGCCATGAGCGCCTGGTTCACACCATGCTGGCTGGGGCCACGGGCATGGACCACGCTTTGCTGCTGGTGGCGGCCGACGATGGCGTGATGCCGCAGACGCGCGAGCATCTGGCCGTGCTCTCGCTGTTGGGCCTCGCCGGGCTGACGGTGGTGATCACCAAATGCGACCGGGCCGACGCCGCCCGCCTGCTGGCCTTGCGGGCCGAGATCGCCGCGCTCTTGGTGGGCAGTGGTTTTGAGTCCGCCGCCATCTATGAAGTGGCCGCTCCCGCTGGCCTGGGTATCGAGGCCTTGCGTGCCCATTTGCTGGCGCTGGCCGCCGCCGCGCAATCGCGCTCGGCCCGGCAAGAGGGCCAGGGCTTTCGCCTGGCGGTGGACCGGGTCTTCAGCCTGGACGGCGTCGGCACCGTGGCCACCGGCACCATCCATGCCGGTGAAGTCAGCGTCGGTGATGAGTTAGTTCTTTTGCCGCCCGCTCGCGGTCAGGCGCCCAAGCGTGTGCGGATGCGCAGCCTGCATGCGCAGAACCAGAACGTGCAGCAGGCGCATGCGGGCCAGCGCTGCGCCCTGGGCTTGGTGGGGGTGGACAAGCAAGAGGTGGCACGAGGCCAGGTCTTTGCGCTGCCCGACTTGGCCTTGAGTGCCGATCGCTTGGATGTGCGCCTGCGGCTTTGGCCCGCCGAGACCAAGGCCTTGCGTAGCGGCACGCCGGTGCATGTGCATCTGGGCTCGGCCACGGTGATGGCTTCGGTCGCCGTGCTTCACACGGAGTCGCAGGGCGAGGCTGCGTCGGACAGTCTTGAGCCCGGCGCCTGGGGCTGGGTGCAGCTGGTCTTGCGCGAGCCGGTGGCCGCCTGGGCAGGTGACCGGGTGGTGCTGCGCGACGCCGCCGCCAGCCGCACGCTCGCCGGGGGCTGGGTCTTGGACCCAGCGCCACCGGCCCGTTATCGACGCACGCCGCAGCGTTTTGCCGAGTTGGCGGCCTTGCAACTGCCTTTGGCGAATGAACGATTGCAGGGGCTGCTGCAGCAGGCCGCCTTGGGCTTGAACTGGGGCACTTGGGCCACGGCCCAAGGCCTCTCAAATGCCGCCAGGCAAGACCTGACCCTGCAGCTGCCCGCCACCGTGCTGAACGCCAAGCCCGCCTCAGACGAGGGCAGTGGCCCTTGGTTGCTTGGCGCTGCGGCGGCCGAGCGCTTGGCCCAGCATGCCCTGGCCGTGCTGGCGGCCTATCACGCCCGATCGCCCGATGAGTTGGGCCCCGATGTGGCGCGCTGGCGCCGCCTGGCCGCGCCCCGTTTGCCTGAAGCTTTGTGGCGGGCCTTGCTGCAGCGCTTGCTGGCCGAGGGAAAGCTTCAGCAGCGCGGGGCGGTGGCGCATCTGCCCGAGCATGGGGTGCAGTTGAACGCGGCCGATGAGCGGGTGGCGCAGAACATCGCGCCCTGGCTGGACAAGGCGGGCTTCGAAGGTGCTTGGGCGCGCGATCTGGCGCGCGACTGCCAGATGCCCGAGCCCTTGATGCGAACCAGTCTTGCGCGCCTGGCGCAAAGCGGTTTGCTGCATCAGGTGGTGAAAGACCTGTACTATGCGGCCCCGGTGATGTCGCAACTGGCCGCGCTGGCGCGTCAGTCGGTGGCGTCTGAGGGCCAGGAGTTGAAGGCCGCCGCGTTCCGGGACGCCACGGGTTTGGGCCGCAAGCGGGCGATTCAGATCCTGGAGTATTTCGACCGCGTGGGCCTGAGCCGCCGGGTGGGCGACAGCCACAAGCTGCGGGCGGATAGCCTGCTGTTTGGCGGCGAGAATGAGGGCGGCTTGGCATGAGTGCCTGCCGCCTTAGGAATTTTTTGGAGGGGAAACGATCCTGGTGGGTCGGCCGGGCTTCAAACCCGGTGGGTGGCGCTATGCGTCGCTGGGTGGGTTCGACTCCCATTCCCCTCCGCCACAAACCTGTGCTCGCCTACTGCGCGGCCCCATGCGGGCCCTGCGGTGCTCAGCGCACGGGAGTGCGCTTGCGCTCCTCGAACCCGCCTGAGCCCGCTCGCTACGGCGCTCCCAGGCTTGTGCACAAACGCCAAACCTCATCATGCTGATCCACGGCATCCTCATCCCCGACGACTTGTTCTATCTGGTCGAGCATCAGACCTGGGCGCGGCAGCTGCAGGAGGGCGGGTTTCGCTTGGGCATCACGGCCTTGGGGCTGAAGGCTTCGGGGGAGATTTATATGTGCCGGCCTAAGTCCGTTGGAGCGGACTTGGCGCAGGGGCGGGCGATGGCGGTGGTGGAGTTGGCCAAGTCGATCGTGTCGGTGAAGACGCCGCTGTCGGGCAGGGTCATGCGGGTCAACGAGGCGCTGGAAGAGCGGCCGGAATTGATTTGGCAAGACCCCTATGGCCAAGGCTGGTTGCTGGATCTGCAGGCCAGTGATTGGAAGGGCGAGCAGGCCGCGCTCGTGAGTGGCGAAGCGGCACGGCAGTCCATGGAGCATTACGCATGGCTCAATCAAATTCAGCCCCAGGCGTGAAAGGCATCGCCCTGATGCTGTGGGCCGCCGACCCGAGCGCGCCCGAACGTTTGGTCACGCCCTTCTTTCATGCCGCTGCGGCGGCCGCCATGGACTTGGAGGTGGAGATTTATTTCACCGCTCGTTCCGTGCTGCTGCTGCAACCGGGCGTGGCCGCTGGCCTGCGCGCATCAAACTTGGTGGACAAGACGGTCTACCAGGCCATGCAGGAGGCCGTTGCGCATGGCGCGCGCTTGCTGGCCTGTACCGATGCCTTGCATGCCCAGGGCCTGAGCCGCGAGGGCCTGATCCCCGAGTGCGCGGGCCATGGCGGCGCAGTGCAATACATGGCGCGGGTGGCCGATCCGGCCTGGCGTGGCCTGGTTTTTTGAAAAGTTGCTGGACATGAGCGATTCTCACCCGGCCCTGCACGCGCTATTAGGTCGTTACTCCGTCGGCCCCAAGCATCTGCGAGCCCCTGGCCCCAGCCGAGAGGAGCTGGGCTTGATGGCCCAGGCTGCTTTGCGTGCGCCCGATCACGGCGAGTTGCTGCCCTTTCGCTTCAAGATCGTGCAGGGCGCGGCGCGTGAGCGCATGGCTGCGTTGTTTGCCGCCGCGGCCCGCGCGGCGGGCAAGGACGAGGCCGCCGCCAGCCTGGACGCGCAACGCGCCCTGCATCCGCCGGTGACGGTGGCGGTGCTGGCCCGCATCGATCTAGGCCACCCCTTGGTGCCGGCGCACGAGCAATGGGCTTGTGTAGGTGGCGCCCTGAGTAATTTTCTGACGGCCGCCCATATGCTGGGTTATGGCGGCAAGATGCTGTCCGGCGCCAAGGTGCGTGACGCCGGCATCCAGGCCGCGTTTTGCGCTCCTGGCGAGACCCTGCTGGGCTGGATCGCCCTGGGCACGCCTGCGCGTCGCCCGAGCGGCCCCTCACGCAAGGGCGGGGTGGACGAGGCCTTGCAAGACTGGGCTTGAATCAGCGCTGTAGCGCGCTCCACAGCTCTTTCTGCGTGTAGGCGCGGCCTTGCCGGGCGGGCCAGTCTTTCACCAGCATGACCATGCGGCTATTGAGGGGCGCACTGCGGCCCAGCGTCTGGGCCAGGCGGACCACCTCGCCACACAAAGCGTCGATCTCGGTCAGCCGGCCCAGGCTTAAATCGTCGGCCATGCTGGAGCGGGCCTGGGCATCGATCTTGAGCATGCGGGCCGCCACCAGGCGAAACAGCGGCGAGGGCAGGCGCAAGACCTGCAAGAGGCGGCGCGGCGGCAGCGGCGTCATCTGCGCGGGGCTGATGCCGGCGGCGGCCAGCAGATCCAGGGCTTCTTCCTGCAGGGCCGCAAAGCAGCGGCGGTAGCCGCGATGCAGCAACTCGGCC
This sequence comes from Paucibacter sp. KBW04, assembly GCF_003852425.1. GTDB lineage: Bacteria > Pseudomonadota > Gammaproteobacteria > Burkholderiales > Burkholderiaceae_C > Paucibacter_A. The sequence goes on from NZ_QAJN01000001.1 coordinate 338,052, forward strand.
CGCAAGGGCTGGCCCGACAAGGCGTTGACCGGGTTGTTCAGGTTCAGCAAGAGCTTGCCCCATTGCACCGCCTGCATGGCGGCGGGCGTGGGCACCAGTTGCAGGTTCAGGCCCTGAGCTTGCCAGGCTTTTTGCAAGGCCTGCAGCAGGGCTTCGTCGGCGCGGCCTTGCACGCGCAAATCACCGCCCGTGCCGCGGTGAAAGTGCCCAGGCGAAAGCTCGGCCACATTGAAGGGCACCATGCCGGCGCGCCAGTCCAGCGCGGGTGCGGCCGCTTGCGCCAGGGCCGCGTTGCCCACGCCGTTTTGCATGGACAAGACCAAGCTGCCCGCGGGCAGGGCGCTCTGCAAAAGGGCGGCCGCCTCGGCGGTGGCGCCGCTCTTCACGCACAGCAGGGTGAGATCGGGGCGCAAACCGGCGGGAGGGTGTTCGTGCAGTCGCTCAGCCAGGGCGGCGGCCGCCAAGCGCTGGCTGGCTTGCCCCAGGCCGCTCAGGGCCAGGCCTCTTTCGCGCAAGGCCTGCAAAACGCGTGGCCGCCCGACAAAGTCCACCTGCCAGCCGGCGGCGGCCAGCAGGCCGCCCAGATAACAGCCTATGCTGCCGGCGCCCATGATCAGGGCGCTGGGTCTGGGGCTGTGCGGTGCTGACTTGGCTTCGGCGTTCAAGCGATGGGCCTGGCCAGGTCGCGCAGATGGGTGGGCCCGGCGCGGCGCTCGATCTCGCCCAGCATCTCGCGCCCCCAGCCCAGGGCAAACAAGGCCTCGCCGACGATGAACATGGGGCCCACCAACAGGCCGACCAGATCATCGACAAAAGCCGGCTTCTTGCCCTCGTAGTAATGACCGATGAACTGGATGATCCAGCCCAGCACAAAGCAGCCCAGGCCCCAGGCCAACCAAGCGCCCTGGCTGCCGGCGGCCAGGGGTTCGGCCAGGGCGAAGAGCAGGCCGTTGACCAAGCTGGTGCTCAGGCCCAGCACCCAGTTGCCACGGGTCAAATACCACAGCGTGCTGGCGATCCACAGCAGGGCGGCCGGGGTAAAGGTCAAGCCTCCCGGCAGGCCCAAGCTCAGGCGCGAGAGCAGCACGCCGATGGCGAAGACGATCAGCGGAATGCCGACGAAATGGGTGGCGATATTGCGCTGGTCGCGGTGGTAGCTGGCGTATTGAGCCATCAGGTCCAGAGCCGGTCGGAATGCGGTGGTGGCCATAGCGATGTCCCTTTCTTGCGCGCTGCTTGCGCTCACTTCAGGCGCTTTGTTCTCTTTGCAAGCGCTGCCTCCATGCTATGCCATGCCGGCCCTTTTGCACTGTCAGCACTGTCAGAATCGAGACACTTTGTCAGCAAGCAGGCCTTCATGAAGCAAGATTTCCACAAACAGCGTCGATTCCTCGCAGCACCGGGCCGGCGCCTGGGCTCGGGCTTGCTGCTGGCTCTGCTGCTAGGCCTGGCGGCTTGCAGCAGCCCTGGCCCCGGCCCGGCGACGGCCGCCCTCGCTGCGCTGCCGGTGGACCAAGCCCTGTCTGCCCTGGGCCCGCGTTATGCCCAGCTCAAGGCGAGTCAGGCGGGCAGTCATTTGTATCGCCTGGACGCGGCGGCCTCACGCCTGCACATCCATGTGTTTCGCGCCGGCCGGGTGGCGGGCCTGGGGCATAACCATGTTTTGAGTGCGCCGCGCTTGCAGGGCTTTGTCTGGCTGCCTGCGGCGGCCTTGCCGGGCGGGGCCCAGGCTCTGGCGCCTAGCCAGGCCGACTTCTTCTTGCGCCTGGACGAGCTGCAGCTGGACGATCCGGCCCTGCGCGCCAGTCTGGGCCCGGGCTGGGCCAGCACGCTCTCGGCCGAGGCGGTGGCGGCCACCCGGGCCAATATGCTGGGCCAGGCAGGCTTGCAAGCCCAGGCCTTTCCCTGGGTGCGCTTGCGTGCCCTGCGCGTGGTGGGCGAGGCGCCCAAGCTGGCGCTGGAGCTGGAGATCCAGCTGCATGGACAAAGCCGCAGCCAGTGGCTGGCCGTGAATGCGCAAGTAGACGCGGCGCAACTGCGCTTGCGCGGCGCCCTGGTCTTGCGGCAGAGCGACTTTGGCCTGCAGCCCTTCTCGGTCGGCGCCGGCCTGCTGGCGGTGGCGGACGAGCTGCTGCTGGACTTTGATCTGCTGGCCAGGGCCTCATCCGAAGGATCCGACTGATCCCGAGCCGGTCTGCCGCGGGGCAGGGCAATGTCCGGCCCCTGTCCGGCTCCTGTCCGGCCCATGTCCGTTCTGTCCGCGGACACTTTGGCCGCCACGGTCGCCGGTGTTAAGTGCTTGATAGGCCTAGGGAAATGCCGCCGGCCAGGCCTGGCACGCGGTTTGCAATGAAGAGAGCAGCCCCGCTCGACCTTGGGTCTTGCGGGTGATCAGCAAACTCTTCATCGCCATGATTCGAGACACTTCCGCACAAGACCAAGTCCTTCAGCCTGCCGCCAAGCCGCTGAAGAAATGGGCCGGCTGGGCGGCCGCCCTGGCGGCCCTGGCCATGCTGGCCTGGGCCGCGCCCTCGCTGCGCCAGCAACTCGGCGCGACGGATAGCTTCAAGCGCGAGCGCCTGACCCTGGCCACGGTGGAGCAGGGCACGCTGATCCGCGATGTGGCGGGCGAGGGCAAGGTGGTGGCGGCCGTCAGCCCCACGCTGTATGCGGCCAATGCCGGCACGGTGAGTCTGGCCGTGCAAGCCGGAGATTCGGTCAAAAAGGGTCAGGTCTTGCTGACCCTGGCCAGCCCCGACCTGCAGGCCAAGCTGGCCCAGGAGCGCTCCAACGCCGATGGCCTGCAGAGCGAGTCCCTGCGCGCCGAGGCCGCCGTGCGGCAAAGCCAGGCCCAGGCGCAAAGCGCGCTGGACACGGCCGCCATCGCCTACAAATCGGCCCAGAACGATCTGGCCCGTCAGGCCCAGGCCTTTGCCGCCGGGGCCACGGCCAAGTCGCAGGTGGACCAGGCGAGTGATGCGCTCGCCCGTGCCGAGGTGGCTTTGAAGCAAGCCCAATCCTTGCAAGGCCTGCAACTGGATGCCACCCGCTTTGAGCTGCAGGCCAAGCGCCAGGCCTTTGAGCGCCAGCAGCTGGTGGTCAAGGACCTGGAGCGCCAGCTCGATGAGCTGCAGCTGCGCTCGCCGGTGGACGGCCAGGTCGGCCAGCTCTTTGTGAGCGAGCGCATGAGCGTGGCCAAGGACGGCAAGCTGCTCTCCGTCATCGATCTTTCCGCCCTGGAGGTGCAGATGCAGGTGGCCGAGAGTTTTGCGCGTGAGCTGCAGGCCGGCATGCCCGGTGAGATCACCGGCAATGGCAAGCAATGGGCCGGCAAGGTCAGCTCCATCTCGCCCGAGGTGGTGAACAACGAGGTGGCGGCCCGTCTGCGCTTTGATGGCGCGCTGCCGGAGCAGCTGCGCCAGAACCAGCGCTTGTCGGTGCGGGTGCTGCTGGATCGCCGCGAGGGCGTGCTGACCGTGGCGCGCGGCAGCTTTATCGAGGAGGGCGGCGGCCACAGCGCCTATGTGCTGCAAGACGGCCAGGCGGTCAAACGCGCCATTCGCCTGGGCGCACAAAGCCTGAGCAAGGTCGAGGTGCTGGAAGGGCTCAAGCCCGGCGAGCAGGTGGTGGTGTCGGGGGCAGATGCCTTCCGTGGCGCCGAGCGCGTGACGATTACGAACTAACTAAACATTTGGACGGAGCAAAGAACATGCTGAAGATGACATCCCTGGCCAAGGTCTACCGCACCGAGATGGTGGAAACCTATGCCTTGCGCGACTTCAACCTCACGGTCAAGGCCGGCGAGTTCGTCGCCGTCACCGGCCCCTCGGGCTCGGGCAAGACCACTTTTCTGACGATTGCCGGCCTGCTGGAAGCCTTCAGCGGCGGCAGCTATTGGCTGGACGGGGTGGACGTCAGCCAGATGGACGACGACCGCCGATCGCGCATCCGCAACGAGAAGATTGGCTTCATCTTCCAGGCCTTCAATCTGATCCCGGATCTGAACGTGCTGGACAATATCGAGGTGCCGCTGAGGTATCGCGGCATGGCCGCGGCGGAGCGCAAAAAGCGCGCCGCCGAGGCCCTGGCCCGGGTCGGCCTGTCGGCTCGTGCCAAGCATTACCCGGCCGAGTTGTCGGGCGGCCAGCAGCAGCGCGTGGCCATTGCCCGCGCCCTGGCTGGCAGCCCGAAGCTGCTGCTGGCGGACGAGCCCACCGGCAATCTGGACAGCCAGATGGCCCGCAGCGTGATGGACCTGCTGGAGGAGTTGCACCGCGAGGGCGCCACCATCGTGATGGTGACCCACGACCCCCAGCTGGCCGCCCGCGCCCAGCGCAATGTGCATGTGATCGACGGCCAGGTGGTGGACATGGCCGCCGAGCTGCCCGGTTTCAAGCTGGAGGCCGCTTGATGCGAAAGCTAGGCTTTGTCTTGGCGCTGAGCCTGGCCTGGCCCCAGCTCGGCGCTGCAGAAGACTTGCTGCAGGTCTATGCCCGCGCCCGCCTCAGCGACCCCGTGCTGGGCCAGGTCATGGCCGCGCGCGGTGTGCAGCAAGAGCAGGCCCTGCAAGCCAGAGCCGGCCTCTTGCCGCAGTGGAAGGCTGAGGCCACGCAAAGCCGCTTGGGCAGCGACGGCAGCCGCCGCAGCGATCTGGCCAGTCGTCTGAGCCAGGTCTTGCTGGACCTGGGCCAGCTGCGCAGCTGGGACGCGGCGCAGACGCTTTTGTCGGCCCAGGAGGCGCGTCTGCGTGCGGCCGAACAGGCTTTGTGCGCCCGTGTGGCCACGGCCTACTTCGGCGTGCTGACGGCGCAAGCCAGCTTGAATACCGCCCAAGCCAATGAGGCCGCTTTCGCCGAGCAGGTCAGGCAGGCGCAGAGCCGGTTCGAGGCCGGCTTGTCGGCCCAGGTGGATGTGGACCAGGCACGCACTTATCACGCCCTGGCCCAGGGCAGCAGCCTGGAATCGCGCGAAGCCCTGGCCGATGCGCGGCAGGCTTTGCGCCAAGTCAGCGGTGAAAGTACTGAGGGCGGCGCTGCAGCCGAGCTGGCGCCGCTGGCCGCCGAGCTCAAGCTGGCCGCAGAGCAAGCCGGCGATGAAGGCGCCCAGGCATGGGTCGAGCAAGCCTTGCAGAACAACCCCGGCTTGCAGGCCTTCAGCCTTGGGCTGAGAGCAGGCGAGCAAAGAGTGGCGGCGGCCCGCGCCGCTCACCTGCCCACGCTGAGCTTGGGCCTGGACAGCGAGCGCTACAGCAACAAGCCCAGCCAGATCGGCGATATCAACGAAGGGCGCTGGGTCAACACCTTGGCCCTGCGTCTGAGCATCCCGCTGTTTGCCGGCGGGGCGACCGAGTCGATCAAGCGGCAGGCGCTTTACCAGCGCGATGCCGCCCGCGAGGAGCTGGAAGCCGCCCGCCGCGCCCTGGTGCGCGAGACCCAGGCTCAGTACCAGGCGCGGCAAACCAGCCGGGCCCAGCTGCAGAGCTCTGCCCGGGCCGTGGCTGCCGCCGTCCAAGGCCTGGCGGCCACCCGTGCCGGCCAGGCTCTGGGCACCCGCACGATGACCGATCTCTTGCTGGCCATTCAAAGCCAGTCGGCCGCGCAAATGGCGTACCAGCAAGCCCGTCATCGCTATGTGTTGTCCACCTTGCTGCTGCAGCAGGCGGCCGGCCATTTGGGCGAGGCGGAGCTAGCCTCCGTCAATCAATTGCTCAGCCCCGCGGATGCCACGGTGGCCGTGAACGAGAGCAGAAACAAGAACGAGAAGGGAGCCTTCTGATGTTGTCCTCGATGTTGCCTTACTACCTCGATCTGGCCCGCCGCAGCTTTCGGCGCAGCCCCGGTCTGAGCGTGTTGATGGTCCTGGCCCTGGGCCTGGGCATCGGCGCTTGCATGACCACGCTGAGCGTCTACCACGGGCTCGCGGCCGACCCCATTCCCAGCAAAAGCGCGCGCCTGCTCAATGTGCAGCTGGATGCCGAACGGCGCGACGGCGACTACCGCCCCGGTGCCGAGCCAACCCTGCAGTTGACCCGTTATGACGCCGAGGCCTTGCTGCGTGAGAAACGCGGCGCGCGCCAGGTGATGATGACGGCAGGCTATGTGCCCTTGCAGCCGGATGACGCCAAGATCAAGCCCTTCTTCAGCTCGGCCCGCTATGCCTCGGCGGACTTCTTCCCCATGTTTGAAGCGCCCTTCGCCTTCGGTGGCGCCTGGGACGCGCAGACCGATGCCGAGGCGGCCCGGGTGGTGGTGATCTCGCACAGCCTGAATGAACGCCTGTTCGGCGGCGGCGACAGCCGTGGCCGCATGGTCACGGCCAAGGGCGCGCCCCTGCGGGTGATCGGTGTGTTGAAGCCCTGGCGGCCCACGCCCCATTACTTTGACCTGACCCAGGGCAAGTACAACAAGGCGGCCGATCTCTACCTGCCGTTTCAAACCGCCATGCAACTCAAGCTCGGCAGTTCCGGCAATATGAATTGCTGGTCTGACGGCAATGTGCCCGATCGGCGTGGCGTCAACGCGCCTTGCGCCTGGCTGCAGTACTGGGTGGAGCTGGCCAGCCCGGCCGAAGTGCCGGCCTATCGCGACTATCTGCGCGACTACTCCAAGGCTCAGCTGGAGGCTGGCCGCTTCCAGCGCCCGCCCAATGCCCGCGCCCGCCCGGTGATGGACTGGTTGAGCCAGCAAGAAGTCTTGCCCGAGGACGTCAAGCTGCAGGTCTGGCTGGCCTTCGGTTTCCTGCTGGTCTGCCTGACCAATACCGTGGGCCTGCTCCTGGCCACGGCCTTGCGGCGCTCGGGGGAGATCGGTGTACGCCGCGCCCTGGGGGCGACCCGCAAGGACATCTTTGTGCAGTTCCTGGTGGAGGCCGGTGCGCTGGGCGTGGCTGGTGGCGTTCTGGGTTTGTTGCTGGCTTGGGGCGGCCTGTGGCTGGTGCGACTGAGCCCCAACAACTATGCCGAGGTGGTGCAGATGGACTGGCCCATGCTGGGCCTGAGCCTGGCCCTGTCTTTGGCCGCCAGCTTGGCCGCTGGGCTGTTGCCGGCTTGGCGTGCTGCGGGTGTCACGCCGGCCCTGCAGCTGAAAACTCAATAAGTAAAAGACCAGGAAACAGATCATGGACTTGATGCCTATTCTCTCCACCCTGCGCCGCCACAAGACGGCCGCAGCCCTGATCGTGCTGGAGATCGCGCTGAGCTGCGCCATCGTCAGCAATGCCTTGCACCTGATTTCGCAGCGGGTGGATTCCATGTCCAGGCAAAGCGGCCTGGCGGAGTCCGAGCTGCTGGTGCTGGACGTTGCTGGCATCAGCCGCAGCGAGGACCAGGACGCCGTCAGTGCGCGCGATCTGCAAGCCCTGCGGGCGCTGCCCGGCGTGCGCGGGGCGATGCTCTTGAATCAGGTGCCTTATGGCAATAACAGCAGCAATAGCGGGGTGGCGCTGGAGCCCGGCGATGGGGTGAACAAGGAGAGCGTCTCCACCTATATCGTGGGCGAGTCGGCCTTGGAGGTGATGGGCCTGCGTCTGCTGGCGGGGCGGGACTTCACGCCGCAGGAATTTCAGCTGCAGTCCAAGGCCGAGTTCGACCCGGAGGTGGCCATCCCCAGCGTCATCCTGAACCGTGCGGCAGCGGAGAAACTTTTTCCCGGCCAGTCGGCCCTGGGCAAACTGGTTTACATCTTTGGTGAAAAGCCCCAGACCGTGGTCGGCGTGGTGGAGAAGTTGCAGCCCCCGCACCCCAAGGGCGGCAGCTTTCTGATCGAGGATGCCGCCTTGCTGCTGCCGGTGCGGCCCAGCTTTGGCACGGGCAGCTATCTGCTGCGGGTGGACCCGGCTCGGCGGGCGGACTTGCTCAAGCAGGCCGTCAGCGCCATCGAGAAAGTGGACAGCCGCCGCATCATCAATCGCCAACAGACGCTGAGCGAAATGCGCGATGAGTACTTTGCGCCCGACCGTGCCATGGTGGGCTTGCTGAGCGGTGTCTGCCTTGCCTTGCTGGTGGTGACGGCTTTTGGCATCGTGGGTCTGGCCAGCTTCTGGGTGCAGCAGCGCAGTCGCATGATTGGTACGCGCCGCGCCCTGGGTGCGACCCGTGGGCAGATCCTGCGTTACTTCCAGCTTGAGAACCTGCTGCTGTCCGGGCTGGGCATCGTCATCGGCATGGTGGGGGCTTATGCCTTGAGCCTGCTCCTGATGCAGAACTACGAGATGCCTCGCCTGCCCTGGAGCTATCTGCCCATAGGCGCCGCGCTACTCGTCCTTCTGGGGCAGCTGGCGGTGCTGGCGCCAGCGCGGCGCGCCGCGGCCCTGCCCCCGGTGGCGGCCCTGCGCATGTGAGGAGGCTTGGGGCCATGAAAAATATCGTTATGCTCGCCCCCACTTTTGAGGTTCTATGCGCAGCGTTCTGATCATCGATGACAACCCCGGCGTGGGCGAGGCCTTGAGCCTGCTGCTGTCCTTGCAAGACATCAGCACCCTCTACGCCGCCAGCCCGGAGGCCGGTTTGGCCCTGCTGGCCCGCGAGCCGGTGGATCTGGTGATTCAGGACATGAACTTCACGGCGGACACCACCTCGGGCGAAGAAGGCGTGGCCCTGTTCCGTGCCTTGCGCGCGCGCTGCCCCGATCTGCCGGTGATTCTGCTGACCGCCTGGACGCGGCTGGAGAGCGCGGTCGAGCTGGTCAAGGCCGGGGCGGCCGACTATCTGGCCAAGCCCTGGGATGACCGCAAGCTGCTGGCCACGGTGGAGAACCTGTTGGAGTTGGCGCAGAGCAATCGCGATTTGCAAAATCAGCGCCAGGAGCGCCAGGCGCGGCGTGAGGCCCTGGCCGCCCGCATCGATCTGGACGGCCTGGTGTTTGCATCCGACGCCATGCTGGCCACCCTGGAACTGGCGGCCCAGGTGGCGCGCACCGAGTTGCCGGTCTTGGTCAGCGGGCCCAATGGCAGCGGCAAGGAAAAGGTAGCGGCCATCGTGCATGCCAACTCGGCGCGGCGCGGCGGCCCTTTTGTTGCGCTGAACTGCGGGGCCTTGCCGGCCGATCTGATCGAGGCCGAACTCTTTGGCGCCGAGAGCGGCGCCTTCACCGGCGCGCACAAGGCTCGCGAAGGGCGCTTCGAGGCGGCCAACGGCGGCACCTTGTTTCTGGACGAGATCGGTACCTTGCCCCTGGCCGGTCAGGTCAAGCTCTTGCGGGTGCTGGAAACGGGGCGCTTTGAGCGCCTCGGCTCCAGCCGCACCCGCGAATCGAATCTGCGCATCATTAGCGCCACCAATGCCGACCTCAAAGCCATGGTGGCGCAAGGATCCTTCCGCGAGGACCTGTACTACCGCCTGAATGTGTTTGAGTTGCGCCTACCGGCCTTGGCCCAGCGCCGCGACGACATCCTGGCCCTGGCCCGGCATTTCCTGGCGGGCGCCAAGGCGCAGCTGAGCGACGCCGCCACCGACGCCTTGCTGGCCCACGCCTGGCCGGGCAATGTGCGTGAACTCAAGAACGTGATGGCCCGCGCCGCCTTGCTGGTGGGCGAGGGCCCCTGGATCACGCCCGCGCATCTGGGCCTGCAAGCGCCCAGCGCAGATGCGGCGGCCCCGCCCCGCAGTCTGGATGAGCCCAGCCGCGAGGCCGTGCTCGCGGCACTCAGCCAGCAGGGCGGCGTGGTCAGCCGCGCGGCCCAGCAGCTGGGCTTGTCGCGCCAGGCCTTGTACCGGCGCATGGAGCGTTATGGGCTGAGCGATGGGCTGGGAAAGGATGCCTGATCTGTTCAGCCTCAGCCTGCGGCAGCGGCTGTTTTTGCTGCTGATGCTGACGGCCGCCCTGACTCTGGCCACGCATGCGGCCATCGCCGTGTGGCCCTTGCCGCCGGCGCTGCGCTGGGCGCAAGCGCACTGGGGCTGGGCCTGGGCTGCGCCCGCGCCCTGGAGCCTGGCCTCGCTGGCCTTGAGCCTTGTGTTTGTTCTGCCCTTGCTGCTGATTTTGGCCGCCCGGGTGATGGCGCCGCTCTTGCGCTTGCTGCGGGCTCTGGAGGGCGCGGTGCTGAGTTACCGGGACGGTGATTTCAGCCTCTCCATCAACGCCACCGGCCCCGAGGCCCGCGGCGAGCTGGGTGATTTGCTGCGCTTGCATAACGAGTTAGGCATTGCCTTGCGCGAGCAACGCCAGCAGCTGGCCCAGCGCGAGCTGCTGCTGGACACGGTGGTGCAGAACACACCGCTGGCCCTGCTGCTCTGCGACGAGCAAGGCCGCGTCGCCTATGCCAATATCGCCGCTCGCGCCCTGCTGGCCGGGGGGCGCAGCCTGGGTGGGCTGGCTTTGCAGGAGCTGCTGGCCGATGCGCCCGAGGCCATGCGCAGCGCCTTGAGCGGGCGACAGGATCAGCTCTTCTCGGTGGAGGAGGAAGGCGGCTTGGAAGAGCGCTTTCATCTCTCGCAGCGCGAGATCGCCCTGCAGGGCCGGCCGCACCGCCTGCTCTTGCTGCGCCGCATGACGCATGAGCTGTCGCGCCAGGAGGTGGCCAGCTGGAAGCGGGTGATACGCGTCATCAGCCATGAGCTCAATAACTCGCTGGCGCCGATTTCCTCGCTGGCCCACAGCGGGGCGGAGCTGCTGCGACGCGGCCAAGCTGAGCGAGTGCCCCAAGTCTTGCAAAGCATTGGGGCGCGGGCCGCCCATCTGCACCAGTTCTTGTCCGGCTACGCCCAGTTTGCCAAGCTGCCTTTGCCGCAACTGGAGGCGGTGGATTGGCCGGTGTTTCTGGAGGCGCTGGCGGCGCACCAGCGCTTTGTTCTGGAGGGTGAGCCCCCCACACGCGGTGCGCGCTTCGACGCGGGCCAGATCGAGCAGGCCTTGATCAATCTGATCAAGAACGCTCATGAGGCCGGAGGCCCGGCCGAAGCGGTGAGTTTGCGGGTGGAATGCCCCAGCCCACAGCACCCTCAGCAGCTGCGCCTGGTCGTCTCCGACCGCGGGCCCGGCATGAGCGAGACGGTGTTGGCCCAGGCCTTGCTGCCGTTCTATTCCACCAAGCGCAGCGGCGTCGGCAAGGAGGGCCAAGGCAGTACGGGCGGCAGCGGCCTGGGCCTGGCCCTGAGCCGCGAAATCGTCGAAGCCCACGGCGGCCGCATCGCCCTGGCCAAGCGGGAGGGCGGCGGCATGCAGGTCAGCCTGGTGTTGCCGCTGCTGGATTGACCAGCTCGAGCAGCTTGCTCAGCGTGGCCCAGTTGCGGGTGGTGCAAGTCCCCTGGCGCAAGAGCTCCTTGGCCAGGCGGCTTTCCAGAATTCCGTCGCTGCAGCAGAGGTAGGCGGCCTGCTCGCCCAGGGCGAATTGATCGGGTGACCAGTCCTGGGCCTGCAAGGGGGCCAGGGCCGAGAGACTGGCCGCGTCCGGCGCGAAGGCGAGCAAGAACTGCGAGGCCTGCTCCGTCGCCGCCGGAAAAGGGTTGGCCTGCAGCGCCGCGCGCAAGGCCTCGCCGCTGATGACGATGACCTCGGCATGAAAGCCGGCGTGGGCTTGCACGGCCGCGGCGATTTCATCGGCGATGCGGCGCAACTCGCTGGCTTCGCTCCTGCCTTTTCTGAACCCGGCTTCAAACACGATATTGCCGCTGTTCAGCAAGGTCTTGACCCGGCTGTGGCCCAGGCCCTCTAGCAAGGCGCGCAGATCGGCCATGGCGATGCGCTTGGCTTTGCCAACATTGATTCCGCGTAGCAGGGCGATGCAGATAGGCATTTTCTTGATGGCTTTGATTGACTTTGCAGTGCCTGCCTTGTCGCCTCAAACATCGGCGCCGCCGAAGCGGGCGAGACAGGATTTGCCGCTATTCTGCGGCCCAGAACCATTCTCAAAGCCCAACAGGCTTTTCATCACCATGCAAGTCCACCACAGCTTCAAGTCCTTGGCCCTGGCCGCAGCATTGGCACTTCCCTTGTTCAGCGCGCCGGCCTCGGCCCCCAGCCTGGTCGAGAATGCCAGCACCTGCTTGGCCGACAACACCAATGGCAAGGACCGCAAGGATCTGGCCCGCTGGATCTTTCTGGCCATGGCCTCGCATCCCGATATCAAGAGCCTTTCCGCGGCCACGCCCGAAGCGGCGGACCAGGCCTCGCGTACTGCTGGCGCCTTGTTCACCCGCTTGCTGGCCGAAAACTGTGCCAACGAGCTGCGCGCCCTGGCCAAGGCCGAAGGCCCGGGTGCGATGAAGAAGGCCTTTGAGTTTCTGGGCCAGCTCGCCATGCAAGAACTGATGAGCAACCGCGAGGTCGCGGGCAATCTGACTGCCTTCGAGCGCTATGTGGACGTCAACCGTATCACTCAGGCGCTGACGCCGGAGAAGTGAGGCGGGGAGGGTTGGACCGCAATGCCGTTCACTCAAAAGCTCGTCCTGCATTGTCCGAACGGAATGCCGGCGGGGATGCCCGAGCTGGCGGCGCAGTTCGTCGCAGACGGCGTCGTGTTTGTCGCCGTGCTCGGTCCTGCATGTCGCGAGATCGAGGAATTGGTGGACGCTGCCTCGATCGCTGCGGGTTCGCCGCAGCGAAACTTCATCTTGACCTCGTCTCACCCGGACGAGTCGGTTGAGGACGTCCTTGAGTTCGCGGAAAGTCTCAGTGGCGAGTACGCCGGGCCGGTCCAAGTCTTGGAAATCAAGCAGTGAGGACTCTGCTTGGGTTCAAGCCCTGGGCGCGTCCGCTCTTCTCTAGGCGCATCGCTTCACGATGTCAGCCCTCCCTCGGTAGGGCTGTGTGAATGCGCCCAAGCCGGGGCAGCTTGTCAATAATCGAGAGACGCCCGATTGGCTCGGCAAGGCTGAAGGCATTGCTTGTCTTGCCACTCACTTTGCTTGGCTAGCTCGTTCGCTTCGCCCAAGGAAAGGAATCTCCTGATGAAGACCATCGCTATCGCTCTCAGCCTTTTGCTCTCTTGTTCCGGCCCGGTTCTGGCGGGGACGGACGCGGCGGCGAGCAAGCCGCCCTTGATCGGAGTTTGGGCGGTGGATACGGCAAGGCTGCCCATGCCACCGGCGGCTCGGCCCAAGAGCGTCACCATCAGTTTTTCTGAGGCGGAGGGTGGTCGATTGAAGGCCTTGGTGGAGGTCATCGACCCCTCGGGCGCTCCACTGCGGGCCGAAGGCGTCACGCCGCTCGACGGCTCGGCCACCGCGGTCAGCTCGAACTTCGAGGCCGATATGTCGGCAACGACGATGCCGCGCCCCGAGGTGCTGATCATGCAATTGGCCAAGGGTGGGGTTCCGGCCTCCACGCGGATCTACACCGTTCTGGAGGATGGCAATTCGATGCTGGAGACGGTGGCCTTCTTCAGCGCCGATGGCAAGCCGGTCTTTCGTAAAAACTATTTCTCACGCCTTCGCTGAGAGCCGGGTAGGTCGGGTTAGCAAAGCGTAACCCGACATTGTTGGACCGGTGCGAGTGAGCAAATTTGCTGCGTTACAAGGGCTTGATACGTCGGGTTACGCTGCGCTAACCCGACCTACACCTACGCCTACGCCTACGCCTACGCCTACGCCAGCCCCTCAAACGGCCACACCTCCACCAGCTCCCCCGCCGCCAAGTCGCCTTGTTCATGGCCCAGCACCACCAGGCCATTGGCTTGACTCATGCTGGACAAAATGCCCGAGCCCTGGTTGCCGGTGATGTCGACCTGCCAGCGGCCATCCGAGCGCCGGCTGACGATGCCGCGCTGGTACTCCGTGCGGCCGGGCTTCTTGCGCAGGGCCTGGCTGCTGATGGCTTGTAGCGTTAGCAGGGGTTCGGGTGTGGCGCCGCTCATGGCCAGCAAGGCCTCGCGCACAAAAGCGTAAAACGTGACCATCACCGCCACCGGGTTGCCGGGCAGGCCGAACATCAGGCAGCTGCGGCCCTCTGTGTTGCTGATGCGGCCAATGGCCAGCGGGCGGCCGGGCCGCATGGCCACGCGCCAGAACAAGACATCGCCCAGTTCGGCCATCACGGCCTTGGTGTGATCGGCCTCGCCCACGCTGACGCCGCCGGAGCTGATCACCGCGTCGGCCTCCGCCGCGGCGTGGGCAAAGGCGGCGCGCAGGGCCGCGGGTTCATCGCGCACCAGGCCCAGGTCCAGCACCTCCACGCCCAGTTGCTCCAGCAAGGCGCACAAGGTGTAGCGATTGCTGTCGTAAAGGCCGCCGGCCCGTGGCGATTGACCCAGCTCGCAAAGCTCGTTGCCAGTGGACAAGACCGCTACCTTGAGGCGGCGCCAGACCTGCACCTGGGCCAGGCCCAGGGAGGCCAGCAGGCCGATGTCGGCGGGCTTCAAACGTCGGCCCGCGCTCAGGGCCACCTCGCCCTGGCGCAGGTCTTCACCGGCGCAGCGGCGGTTGTCGCCGGCCTGCAGCAGACCGGGTGGAATTTCGATCTGGCCATCAATCAGCGCGCGGGTGAATTCTTGCGGCACGACGGTGTCCAGGCCCGCGGGCATGAGGGCCCCGGTCATGATGCGCTGGCAGCTGCCTGGCGCCAACTCAGGCGCGGCGGCCTGGCCGGCCAGGCTGGTGCCCGCAACATGCAGCTGGGTGGGGCCATCGCTGCGCAGATCGCTGGCGCGCAGGGCGTAGCCGTCCATGGCGGAGTTGTCATGGGCCGGCACATTCAGCGGCGAAATGACATCGGCCGCCAGCACCCGGCCGCGCGCTTGCCGCAGGCCCACGGTCTCCATGGTCTGGGGTCGCTGGAGCAGGGACTGAATGAATTGCTGGGCGAGTTCCACCCGCAAGGCCTTGGGGTCATAAGCCGCCAGACGAGCGGCAATATCGGCGAAGGATTCTTGGGCGTGTGCGGGGCTGGGCATGAGGGCGGGGGCGGTCAAGAGTGCAGACGCAGACTCATCAAGTCTTTGTCGAGGATGCGGCCGTCGGCCAGGCGGATGGCGCCGGGCAGGCGGCCATGACGCTGGAAGCCACAGCGCTCGTAAAGCCTGACGGCGGCGGTGTTGCTGGCGGTCACGCTCAGCGTGACCAGCTCCAGCACCGGTTCGCCGCGCAGCAGGGTGAGGGTGCGGCTGAGCAACTGCCGGCCCAGGCCCTGGCCGTGTAAATCGTCGCGCACCATCATGCCGACGATATGGGCGACATGCCTGACCTTGAGCCTGGCCTCGTGTTCGCAGCTGATGGCGCCCACCAACTCGGGCCCCACCCAGGCCAGCAGGGTGAACAGGCAGTGGCCGCCATTGCCCCCGCTCAGACGGCCTCTGTAGCTGTCGGCGTCGCGTTGCAACTCGGTCTCGTAGTCGGAGGTGAAGGCCTCCGGGTGGCGCGCCAACATGGCGTCGCGCAGGCCCTTGTAGGCGGGCAGGTCGGCCGTGTGCATGGGCCGAATTTGAGCGTCGGGTTTGGGTGACCAGGCGGGGGTGACAGGGCTGCTCATGCGGGGCTCAGCTGGGGTGGTCTGAGGCGGGCAAGAGGCTTTGCAAGGCCTGCAACTCGCTCAGATGGTTGGCGTTGAAAAAGGCTTGCTCATCACCCGCTGCGTCAAAGGGCAGGAGCACATGGTTCTGGGCACGCAGCCAGGTTTCGATCTTGCGGCCGCCGCCTTGCAGATAGGCGGCCAAGCTGCTCTTGAGCGAGGCGCGCAGCAGGCAAAAAACCGGCTGGATCTGCGGCCGTGGCGGCTCGCCCGGCACTGCATCCTGGGCATTGATGCTGATGGGCACGGCCAGATCGGCGTTGGCCGCCACTGCCGCGGCGGCCAGGCGTTCGGCCAAGTCCGTGGGCAGCAAGGGCGTGTCGCAGGGCGCGCTGAGCAGCCATTCGGTCTCGCAGGCTTGCAGGCCGGCGAGCAGGCCCGCGAGCGGGCCGGCAAAGCTGTCATCGGCATCGCTGACGACCCGCAGGCCCTGGGCGGCATAGGTCTTGAGATTGCGGTTGGCATTGATCAGCAGCGGGCCGACCTGGGGCTGCAGGCGCGCCAGCACCCATTCAAAAAGAGGCCGGCCCTGCAGCGGCTGCAGGCCTTTGTCCACGCCACCCATGCGGCTGCCGCGGCCACCGGCCAGCAGCAGGCCGGTGATGTCCTCAGGGGCGATGGTTCTGGGCATGGGTTCAGCCGCCGATGTAATGCATCTCGACCCGTCGCTGGGCCGGCGTGCCTTCGGTCTGGCCACTTGAGCGCAGCTGGGAGTAGCGGTCGGTGCGCTGGCTCCACAGCCCGCGCAAGGCCTGGCCCAGGGCACTGTCGTCGGCGCTGCCGCGTAGCAAACCGCGCAGATCAGCGCCCTGGTGTGCGAACAAGCACATAAAGAGCCGGCCTTCGGTAGACAGGCGGGCGCGGTTGCAGTCGCCGCAAAAAGCCTTGCTGACGCTGGAGATCAGGCCGATCTCGCCGCCCCCGTCGGCATAGGTCCAGCGCTCGGCCGTTTCGCCGGGGGCGCTGGCCTCCAGGGCCTGCATGGGGAACTCGCTTTGCAGCAAGGCCAAGACCTCGCGTGAGGGCAGAACCTCGGCCATCTGCCAGCCATTGCTGGCGCCCACATCCATGTACTCGATGAAGCGCAGGATGATGCCGGTGCCGCGGAAGTGGCGGGCCATGGGCAGGATCTGGTCCTCATTCGTGCCGCGCTTGACCACCATATTCACTTTGATGGGGCCTAAGCCCACGGCCTGGGCGGCGGCAATGCCGTCCAGCACCTCGCCTACGGGGAAGCCCACATCGTTCATGCGCTGAAACTGGGCGTCATCCAGACCGTCCAGGCTGACGGTGATGCGCTGCAGGCCGGCGTCCTTCAGGGCCTGCGCCTTTTTCTTCAGCAAGGAGCCATTGGTGGTCAACGTCAGGTCCAGGGGCAGGCCCTCGGGCGTGCGGAGCTGGGCCAGCATCTCAATCAGCGTTTCGATATGCCGGCGCAAAAGCGGTTCGCCCCCGGTCAGGCGCAGCTTTTGCACGCCTTGGGCCGCGAAGACACGGGCCAGGCGGGTGATCTCCTCAAAGCTCAGCAGATCGGCATGGGGCAGGAATTCGTAGTGCTTGTCGAACACCTCTTTGGGCATGCAGTAGCTGCAGCGGAAGTTGCAGCGGTCGGTGACCGAGATGCGCAGATCGCGCAGCGGCCGCCCCAGGGCGTCCAGCAAGGGGCCGTGCTCCGGCGTCGGGCCCGCAGCGGAGGGAATGGCCAGCAAACCGCGCTGGTCGGCGATGGGGATGACTTTGGCGTCGGACATGGGCTTGATTGTGCCTTGGCGCAAGCCGCAGCTCAGGCAAAGCGGGCGGGGGAGGTGGGGGCTTTGAGTTCGGCAGGCGCGGCGCCAAGGCAACTGGGTGGGCGGCTCGTGGAAAGGCCGACGGGATCAGTGCAGGGAGGGGCCTAGCCATTGCTTGAGCAGGAGCAAAAGCTGCGACGCATCCAGAGGCTTGCGCAGCACCAGGAATCCGTCGCGTTCGGCCTGCTGCAATTCGGGCGAGGAAAACTCGCCGCTGATTATGGCGCCGCTGGCGTCGGGGCAGCGCGCGAACAGGGCTTTCAAGACCTCGACACCGCTATCGCCAGAGCGTAGGCGTTGGTCACACAAAATGGCTTGAGGTGCAAAGCCTTGCTCCAGCAAGGCGAAAGCCTCCTGCGCCGAACTGGCGCAGCGAGCTTCTATGCCCCAAGCCTGCATCAGACTCAGCCAGGCGGATGAGACCTGGGGGTCGTCCTCGACGATCAGGCAGTGCCCCTGCAGTGTCGGCGGTGTCAGCGCCTCGCCGATGGCCGGGGACAGGGTTTGGAGCGGCGCTGGTCGGCTCGCTGCTGGCAGTTGTATCCAGAAGCAGGAGCCACGCTTCTCTCGGGACTCCAGCCCATAGCTCGCGCCCATCAGCTTGGCACAACGCGCCACCACCGCCAGCCCCAGGCCATGGCCGGCACTGTCGAAATGCCAAGCCTGTTCGTGCCTGTAAAAAGGTGAGTAGACCTTGCTTTTGTCGTCGTCGGAGACGCCCATGCCGGTGTCCCAAACCTCCAACCGCCATTGATCGCCCCGACGCCGCGGCCCAAGCAGCACCCCGCCCTTGGTGGTGTAGCGCAAGGCGTTGTGGACCAGATTCACCAGGGATTGTTTGAGCAAAAGAGGATCAGCGGCCACTAGGCAGGGGGCTTTTGGAATGGCGGCGCGCAGGACCAGATGGCGGCTTTTTGCTTCTTCCCCGAAAAGGGTGGTCACTTCCTGCAGCAGGGGTTTGATGTTGACCGTTTGCAGTTGGACGTTGAGGGCGCCGCCTTCGATTCTGGACAAATCGAGCAGGGCGCTGAACATGCGGGTGATGGAGCGCACGCTGTAGCGCAGGTCCTTGAGTGGGGGCACCAGGCTGGGGTCTTGATTGCGGTGCGCGATGGATTCGATCAAAAAGCCCATGGCATGCACGGGTTGGCGGAGGTCGTGGCTGGCCGTGGAGAGGAATTGGTTCTTGGACTGCAGGGCCGACTCTGCCTCCTCCTTGGCCATGCGGTAGCGCTCGGCCAGCTGCTTGCTGTCTTCCTCAAGCTGCATGTACTTTACGAAGAACTGATGCGAGCTGATGGTGTGACGGTGGATGGTGACGACGTAGATCAGGCTGAGAAATAGCGTGGCCGGCCACTCCGAGCCGAAGACCCAAGGCGTGGCCAAAAGGCAAACGCCCCATGACATCAGAAAGAATCGATTGAAGGTGCCAATCTCGGGCGATTGATGGGTCGCATTGCCTGCAATCATGGCGGCTTGCGTGGTCAGCAACAGGTAGGCAAAGGCGCTTGGCACGCGTCCAGCGGTGAGGATGGACAGCAGGCTGACGCCAAGCCCGTGCAATAGCGCCAGGCGGTGAATAATCGGCAGCCATTTTTCCAGCGCCTGGCTGGCGGGCATTTGAATACCGTCTCTTTGAAAGGCTTGGGTCAGCGCAAGAACCCAGGCATTGCCGAGGGCGTAGGCCAGCAGCCAGACCCACATGGTCCTGAGATCGAGTTTGAGGACTCCCATCCAGATCAGGAAGGGGGCGCCCACAAAAGGCATGGCATGAACGCTGAAGGCCAGGCGCTTGAAGGCCATGCCCAGCAGCTGTAGGCGCGCTTGCTCGGGCAGCGTGTGCCGGGGCGCATTCCACAGCCTCTGTACGTGGCCGCGCCAGCGATCAAAATTCATGGGCCGGGCTTTGATTCAGCTTGCGGGTTGGGTCATGTCATTGAGTTGGGCTGTTCTCGCGCCGCGAAGTTAACAGGGCAGCGCCGCCCCCTCTGATCGGAGGCTAGCACTTTGTTTGCGGCGCTTGGAACCCTCCCGAAGTAGGGTTGGCCATGAAGGGGTTTAGCCTGTCAGCAAACTCAGGATCTCTTGCTCGCCACCAGGGTCTTGGGGCCTTGCACCTGCAGGCGCGGGCGATTGGCCTCTTCTTCCGTCAGCGGCTGAACTTCAACCAAGCTGGCTTGGCAGCGCAGGGTCAGGTCTTGATAGGTCTGCGTGCCCTGCAGCTTCCAACGGATTTCGTTTTCGGTGAGCTCGCGCATCACCTTGGCGGGCAGGCCGGCGATCAGGGACTTTTCGGGCAGCTTGAGCCCGGCGCGCACAAAGGCGCAGGCGGCCACGATGCTGTAGGCCCCCACCTCGGCCTCGTCCATCACCACCGCATTCATGCCGACCAAGGCGTCGTGGCGGATCACGCAGCCATGCAGCACGGCGCCGTGGCCGATATGGCCATTCGTTTCCACCAGCGTTTCCGAGTCCGGAAATCCGTGGATCACGCATGTGTCTTGAACATTGACACCTTCTTGCAGCACGATGCGTCCGAAGTCCGCACGCAAGGAGGCGCAGGGCCCGATATAGCAGCCGGGGCCGACGATCACATCGCCGATCAACACGGCTGTAGGGTGCACATAGCTACTTGGGTGAACCACGGGGGTGACGCCGTCGATGGCATAGCTGGGCATGGCAAAACTCGCTAATTTAGGGTTATCACTGAGGCGCCTGACTTGCGCTAAATCAAACACAAGCCTACGATCTACCGACCGGTCGGTCAAGAGTGTTGACATTTGCCGGTCCCCTGGATTGAAAACGGCATCACCGCTTGCAGCCAAGCGGCAGTGCATGAATTTGATCCCAAACCCCTCAGATTCCTAGCCAGAAGCAAGCCCCTAGCCATGCAAGAAACGCATATCCTGTCCAGCCAAGAAGGCGCGGTGCTGACCCTGACGCTGAACCGCCCGCAGGCCTTGAATGCCTTCACTTCCAGCATGCTGAGCGAATTGCGCCAGGCCCTGGATGCGGCGGCTGGTGATGCGGCGGTGCGCTGTGTGGTCATCACCGGCGCGGGGCGAGGCTTTTGCGCCGGCCAGGATTTGTCTGACCCCATGGTCAAGCCGCCCGAGGCCGCTGACGCGGATCAGTCGGCCAAGGACATCGGCCTCTTGCTGGACGGCTTCTACATTCCTCTGGCCCAGCGCGTGCGCAGCATGCCGGTGCCGGTGATCGCGGCGGTGAATGGTGTGGCAGCCGGTGCCGGTGCCAATTTCGCCCTGGGCTGCGATCTGGTGCTGGCCGGCAAGTCGGCCAGTTTCATCCAGGCTTTTTCCAAGATTGGCCTGGTGCCTGACTGCGGCGGCACCTGGTTGCTGCCCCGCCTAGTGGGCCGTGCCCGTGCCCTGCAACTGGCCTTGCTGGGTGAAAAGCTGTCGGCCGAGGCCGCGCAGTCCATGGGTCTGATCTACCAGTGCCTGCCCGATGAAGAATTGGCGAGCGCCGCTCAGGCCCTGGCTCAGCGCATGAGCCAGATGCCGGTGCGCGCCCTGGCCGAGACCCGCCGCGCCATCGACGCAGCTGGCTTGCTGGACTTTGACGATGCCTTGAAGCTGGAGGCCAAGTTGCAGAGCCAACAAGGCTTCAGCGCCGACTACAAGGAAGGCGTGCAGGCCTTTATGCAAAAGCGCGCACCCAAGTTCACCGACCGCTGAACGAGGCAAAAAAAGCCATGAATGCACAACAAATCGCTGAAGCGGTCAGGGATGGCATGTTTGCCAACGACCGCGCGTCCAAGGGTCTGGGCATGGAGATTCTGGCGATCGCGCCGGGCTCGGCCACCCTGGCCATGACGGTGACAGAGTCCATGCTCAATGGCTTTGACATCTGCCACGGCGGCTTCATCACCACATTGGCCGACTCGGCCTTTGCCTTCGCCTGCAACTCCTACAACGAGTTGACGGTGGCCTCGGGCTTTGCCATCGACATCGTGGCACCGTCCCGTCTGGGAGATCGGCTCAAAGCCGTTGCCCACGAGGTGTCGCTGGCCGGTCGTACCGGCGTTTACGACATCACCATCACCAATCAAATGGACGAACTGGTGGCCGTGTTCCGAGGCAAGTCCTATCGCATCAAGGGCAAGCCCGTGGTGCTCTTGCCCGTGCCACCCGTGCCCCCCGCGTCCGAGGAGACTGCTTGACCATGAGCGCGAAGATTCCTGCCCCCGGTGAGCTTGAGGCCATCGAGACCGCCAGCCGTGATGAATTGCAAGCCCTGCAGCTGCAGCGCCTGCGCTGGACCCTGAGCCATGCCTACGAAAACGTGCCGCATTACAAGGCAGCGTTCGACGCCAAAGGCGTGCACCCCAGTGATTTGAAGACCTTGGCTGATCTTGCCAAGTTCCCCTTCACCGGCAAGAAAGACCTGCGCGACAACTACCCCTTCGGCCTCTTCGCCGTGCCGCAAAACCAGGTCTCGCGCATCCATGCGTCCTCGGGCACCACCGGCAAGCCGACCGTGGTGGGCTATACCGCAAGGGACATCGACACCTGGGCGAATCTGGTCGCGCGCTCCATCCGCGCCGCCGGTGGCCGCGCGGGCGACATCATCCACATCGCCTATGGCTACGGCCTCTTTACCGGCGGTCTGGGCGCGCATTACGGCGCCGAGCGCCTGGGTTGCACCGTCATCCCCATGTCGGGCGGCCAGACCGAGAAGCAGGTTCAGCTGATCCAGGACTTCAAGCCCAAGATCATCATGGTCACGCCCAGCTATATGCAGGTGATCATCGAGGAGTTTGCTCGCCAAGGCCTGGATGCGAAAGAGTCCAGCTTGGAAGTAGGCATCTTCGGCGCCGAGCCCTGGACCGAGGCCATGCGCCGTGAGATCGAGGGCAAGGCCGGCATCGACGCGGTGGACATCTACGGCCTCTCCGAGGTGATGGGGCCAGGTGTTGCCAGCGAATGCGTGGAGAGCAAGGACGGCCCGGTGATCTGGGAAGACCATTTCTACCCCGAGATCATCGACCCCGAGACCGGCGAGGTGCTGCCCGACGGCGAGGAGGGCGAGCTGGTCTTCACCTCGCTGAGCAAGGAAGCCCTGCCCATCATCCGCTATCGCACCCGCGACCTGACCCGTTTGCTGCCGCCCACTTCACGCAGCATGCGCCGCATGGGCAAGATCGTCGGCCGCAGCGACGACATGCTGATCATCCGCGGCGTCAATATGTTCCCCACCCAGATCGAGGAGTTGGTGCTGCAAGAGCCCCAGCTCTCGGGCCAGTACCAGATCGTGGTCTCGCGCGAAGGCCCGCTGGACGCGGTGATCGTGCGCTGCGAGCTGCAACAAGCGGCCGTGGGTCAGGCTGATGTGTCGGCCATTGCCAAGTCTTTGCAACACCGCATCAAGACCTTGGTGGGCGTGTCCACCCGGGTCGAGATCGGCGCGCCCGACTCCATCGAGCGCACCCTGGTGGGCAAGGCCCGCCGTGTCGTGGATCAGCGTCCACGCTAAGAAAGAGATTTCAGGAGTAAGTCATGTACACCCAAGCCATGAGCGTCGGCCCTCAAGATGTGGCCGCCAAGGTCAAGAGCGCCGAGGAAGCCCAAAAGGAAGCCGCGTTCGAAGCCCGCATTGATGCGGGAGACTTCATCGAAGCCAAAGACTGGATGCCCGAGCATTACCGCAAGACCTTGGTGCGCCAGATCAGCCAGCACGCGCACTCCGAGATCGTCGGCATGCTGCCCGAGGGCAACTGGATCACCCGCGCGCCCACGCTCAAGCGCAAGGCGATTCTCTTGGCCAAGGTGCAAGACGAGGGCGGCCACGGCCTCTATCTTTACTCCGCCGCCGAGACCTTAGGGACAAGCCGCGACCAGATGCTGGACGCTTTGCATTCCGGCAAGGCCAAGTACAGCTCCATCTTCAACTACCCCACGCTGAGCTGGGCTGATATCGGCGTGATCGGCTGGCTGGTGGATGGCGCGGCCATCATGAACCAGGTGCCGCTGTGCCGCTGCTCTTTCGCGCCTTACGCTCGCGCCATGATTCGCGTTTGCCGCGAAGAAAGCTTCCACCAACGCCAGGGTTATGAGTCCCTGCTGGTGATGATGCGCGATGGCACGCCCGAGCAAAAAGCCATGGTGCAGGATGCGGTGAACCGCTGGTGGTGGCCTTCGCTGATGATGTTCGGCCCGGCCGACAAAGACTCGCCCAACTCCGAGCAATCCATGCGCTGGGGCATCAAGCGCATCTCCAACGACGATCTGCGCCAGAAGTTTGTGGACGCCACCATCCCTCAGGCCGAGGTGCTAGGCGTGACCGTGCCCGACGCCGATCTGAAGTGGAATGCCGAGACGGAGCACTACGACTTTGGCGCCATCGATTGGGCGGAGTTCTGGCGTGTGGTGGGCGGCGACGGCCCCTGCAACCGTGAGCGCCTGGCCGCCCGCGTCAAGGCCTGGGACGAAGGCGCTTGGGTGCGTGAAGCAGCCCTGGCCCATGCGAAGAAACAGTCACTCAAAGCCAAGGCCGCCTGAGCCTGCGCCCAGCAACAAGATCAAGGATTTAGCATCATGAGCGAAGCCCCTAAAACCCAGCCCAGCAGCCAGAACGAATGGCCTTTGTGGGAAGTCTTTGTCCGCAGCAAGGCCGGCCTGGACCACAAGCATTGCGGCAGCCTGCACGCCCCGGACGCCAAGATGGCGGTGCAGATGGCGCGTGAGGTCTACACCCGCCGCCAGGAAGGCACCAGCATCTGGGTGGTGCTGTCCAGCCAGATCGTGGCCTCGGACCCGGGCGAGAAGGGCATGTACTTCGACCCCATGGAAGACAAGGTTTACCGCCACCCCACGTTCTACGAACTCCCCGAGTCCGTGAACCATATGTGATCGAAAGTCCGTTTATGTCTACCGCTTCGATCCAAGTCGGCAACAAGGCCGATGTTCACTACCTGCTGCGCCTGGCCGATGCCTGCCTGATCCTCTCCCAGCGTCTGGGCGAGTGGTGCGGTCATGCGCCTATTCTTGAAGAAGACCTGGCCCTGTCCAATATGGCCCTGGACCTGGTGGGCCAGGCCCGCGGCCTGCTGACCCGTGCGGGCCAGCTCGACGGCCAAGGCCATGACGAAGACCAGCTCGCCTTTTTGCGCGACGAGCGCCAGTACTTCAACCCGGTCTTGATGGAGTTGCCCAATAGCGCCAGCGGCAATCAACAGCCGGGCGACTTCGCCTTTACCCAGCTGCGCAACTTCGCCGTGGCGACCTGGTTGCAGCTGCTGTGGCATGAACTGCAAAGCTCCAGCGACGCCGAGGTGGCTGCGATTGCCGCCAAGGCCGTCAAGGAAGCGCGTTACCAGCAGCAGCATGCGGCCGATTGGGTCGTTCGCCTGGGCGACGGCACCGACGAGTCCGCCGCCAAGATGCGTGCGGCCCTGGCCGTGCTCTGGCCTTACTTCAACGAGCTGTTTGCCGACGACGCCATCAGCGCGGCCGCCGCGGCCCAAGGCCTGGGCCCGCAATGGTCCAGCTTGCAGCCCCAGTGGCAGGCGCAGATGAACGAGATCCTGGCCGAGGCCGGTTTGGCCCACCCCAAACCCAGCGCCTACGTCCCCTCGGGCATTCTCGGCATCCATAGCGAGCATATGGGCCATCTGCTGGCCGAGATGCAGTATCTGCAGCGCGCCTACCCCGGCGGCAAGTGGTAATCATGCAAGAAGTGCAATCCTCCTCCTGTGGCCGCCTGGAAGCGGCCTGGGAGGTCTTGCGCCAGATCCCCGACCCCGAGGTGCCGGTGATCTCGCTGTGGGAGCTGGGCATTGTGCGGGACCTGCGCGAAACCGCTGGCGGCCTGGAGGTGGTGCTGACGCCCACTTACAGCGGCTGCCCGGCCACCGAATTGATTCAGGACGATGTGCGCGCCGCCCTGGCGCGCTTTGGTACGGTCGAGATCATTTTGCAAAGAGCCCCGGCCTGGACGACGGACTGGATCAGCGAGGCCGGGCGCGAGAAGCTGCGCGCCTATGGCATCGCGCCTCCCGGCCGTGTGCTGGACGCTGGCGAGCAGCCGATACGCCTGGTACATCGCGCCTCGCTGACGCAACTGGCCTGCCCGCGCTGTGGCAGCGCGAACACCGAGAAGCTCTCGGCCTTTGGCTCCACGGCCTGCAAGGCGCTGTACCGCTGCCTGGCCTGCCGCGAGCCCTTTGAATACTTCAAACCCATTTAAAAACCATGAGCTTGCATTTTCATCCCCTGAAAGTTCGTGCGGTAACGGCTGACACGGACGAGAGCGTCGTCGTCAGCTTCGAGGTCCCGGCCGATCAGCGCGAGACCTTTCGCTTCACCCAGGGGCAATACCTGACCCTGCGCCATGACGTGAACGGCCAGGACCTGCGCCGCTCCTACTCCATCTGCGCGGGCGTGGATGACGACGAGCTGCGCGTGGGTGTGCGCAAGGTCGAAGGCGGCGCCTTCTCGACCTGGGTGCATGACTCGCTCAAGGCCGGCGATGTGCTGGAGAGCTACCCACCCCAAGGCCGTTTCTGCCCGGTGGCCTTGGAGCCCACGAGCGAGCGTCACTATGTGGGCATCGCCGCGGGTTCGGGCATCACGCCGATTCTGTCCATCATGAAGTCGGTGCTGGCGCGTGAGCCCAAGAGCCGCTTTACCCTGATCTACGGCAATCGCCGTCCGGCCTCGACCATGTTCAAGGAAGAGATCGAGGACTTGAAGAACCAGTACATGACGCGGTTGTCCCTGCATCATGTGTTCTCGCGCGAGCTGGTGGATTCGCCCCTCTTGGCCGGCCGCCTGGACCAGGCCAAGATTGGCGAGTTTTTGCAAAGCGTTTTGCCTGTGGCCAGCATCGACCATGTCTTCGTCTGCGGCCCCTTCGAGATGAATGAGGCGGTGGAGCAGGCCTTGCGCACTGCCGGCCTGGCCGAGGAGCGCATCCATATCGAACGCTTTGGCACGCCCGAGACGCAGGCCGGCAAGCCTGCACCTCATGCGGTCTTGGCCGGAGACGCCGATGCGGCCAAGGTGCTGGTGATTCGCGACGGCATCAGCCGCGAGATCGAGTTCGCCAAGACCGACGCCAGCCTGCTGGACGCCGCAGCCCGCGCCGGCATGGACGTGCCTTTTTCCTGCAAGAGCGGGGTCTGCTCGACCTGCCGCTGCAAGCTGCTGGAAGGCGAGGTGCGCATGGACAAGAACTTCGCCCTGGACAAGCATGAGGTGGCAGCCGGCTTCATCCTCAGCTGCCAAGCTCATGCGCTGACCCCGCGTGTCGTCATCTCTTTCGACGAACGCTGAGCCTGGGGCACACTGGCGGCCCATCAGCAAACGACGAGAAAAAAACAGCATGGCCAGAGGACGCGCCCCGGGTTTTGAGAATCAGCGAGAAGAAATTCTGGCCGCCGCGGCGCGCCTGTTTGCCCACCATGGCTATGCCGGTACCTCGATGAATGCGGTGGCCGAGGCCTGCGAGGTCTCCAAGCCGACGCTGTACCACTATGTGAAGGACAAGCAGGAGTTGTTGGGCCAGATCTGCGAGACCCATGTGCAAGGCCTGGCCCGCCTGGTGGACGAGGTGAAGGCGCAGCAGTTGGCGCCCGAGGCCCATCTGCGCGCCCTGATCGCACGTTTTGTGCAAAGCTATGGCGAGGCACAAAACCAGCACCGGGTCTTGACCGAGGATGTGAAGTTCCTGGGCGAGGCCGATCAAGAGCGCCTGCTGCTGATCGAGCGCCAGGTGGTGGGCGCTTTTGCCGATGCGGTGGCGGCCCTGCGGCCCGAGCTGCAGGCGGCGAAGCTGCACAAGCCCCTGACCATGCTTTTGTTCGGCATGATCAACTGGACCTTCACCTGGCTCAAGCCCGATGGCGATTTGAGTTACGAGGATATGGCCCCCATGGTGGCCGATCTGTTCTTTGGTGGCCTGGGCGCGGTGCAGGCGCAGCCCGCCGCGGCGCCAAGCAAGGTGGTGCGCAAGCCTCGCAAGAGTTTGCAAGCCTCCTGAAGGCTTGGCCCCTCAGTATTCGTTTTGGTCTTTATTCGTTCATTCGGTCCGTTAGTCAATCAAACCTAGACAGGAGACAAGCACAATGAAACTCAAGAACTTGACGAAGAAGTCTTTGCTGGCCTTGAGCCTCGGCGCCGGCTTGGTCAGCGCCGCCCTGGCCGACATCAATGTGGGCGTGACCGTCTCGGCCACCGGCCCGGCCGCCTCGCTGGGCATCCCAGAGAAGAACACCATCAGCCTGATGCCCACCACCATCGGCGGGCAGAAGATCAACTACATCGTGCTGGACGACGCCTCGGACACCACGGCCGCCGTGTCCAACACCCGCAAGCTGATCAGCGAGCACAAAGTCGATGTGGTGATCGGCTCCACCGTGACGCCCAATTCACTCGCCATGATCGACGCGGTGGTGGAGGGCAGCACGCCCATGATCTCCATGGCCGCCTCGGCCCGCATCGTCGAGCCGGTCGACAATAAAAAGCGCTGGGTTTTCAAGACCCCGCAGAACGACATCATGATGGCCCTGGCCATCGTCCAGCACATGGCCGCGGCCGGTGTGAAGACGGCCGGCTATATCGGTTTTGCCGATGCCTACGGCGAAGGCTGGTTCAATGAGTTCAGCAAGATTGCCGCCATCAAGGGTGTGCAGATCGTGGCCTCCGAGCGCTACAACCGCACCGACACCTCGGTCACCGGCCAGGTGCTCAAGGTCTTGGCCGCCAAGCCCGATGCGGTGCTGATCGGTGGCTCCGGCACGCCGGCCGTGCTGCCGCAAAAGACGCTGAAGGAACGCGGCTACACCGGCAAGTTTTATCAAACCCACGGTGTGGCCAATAACGACTTCCTGCGGGTAGGTGGCAAGGATGTGGAAGGCACCTTCCTGCCCTCCGGCCCGGTGCTGGTGGCGGCGCAGCTGCCGGCCGATCATCCGGTCAAGAAGAGCGCGCTGGACTACATCGCCAAGTACGAGGGCGCGTTTGGCAAGGGCAATGTGTCGACCTTTGGTGGCCATGCCTGGGATGCCGGCCTGCTGCTGCAAGCCGCCGTGCCTGCGGCCTTGAAGAAAGCCCAGCCCGGCACGCCCGCCTTCCGCGCCGCCCTGCGTGATGCGCTGGAAAGCGTCAAGGAAATGCCCGGTGCCCACGGCGTGTTCACCATGTCGCCCACCGACCATCTGGGTCTGGACCAGCGCGCGCGCGTGATGGTCAAGATTGAGAAGGGCACCTGGAAATACCAACCCTAATCGCGCCGCCGCTGGGCTAAGCTCAAGCCGATCTTGGGCCTTGCAGTGCTCGCCGTACAGGAAGTACGGCTGCGCGCTTCAGACCCAATCTCGGCTCGCTCGCGACGCCCCTCGGCGGCCCGATCCGTTTGTCAATGACGGCCTCTGCGATTCGTAGAGCCAATACTTAGTTTGAGATCCGCCATGAGCGTCACCCCTCCCATTCTTCAAAGCCTGATTGCCAATCGTTGGGTTGGCAGCCAAGCGGCGCGTGCGCTGCACAGCGCCATCAACGGTCATGCGGTGGCGCTCACCCATGCGGACGAAATCGACTTTGGCGAGAGCCTGGCATTCGCCCGTGGCCAGGCCTTGCCCGCGCTGCTGAAGCTGGACTTTCAGCAGCGCGCTGCTTTGCTCAAAGCCCTGGCCACTTATCTGCTGGAGCGCAAAGAGGGGCTGTACGCCATCTCGGCCCATACCGGCGGCACTCGCAGCGATAACTGGATCGATATCGAGGGCGGCATCGGCACCTTGTTCGCCTACGCCAGCATGGGCCGCCGCGAGCTGCCCTCCAGCAATGTGTTTCACGAAGGCCCGGCCATCCCGCTGAGCAAGGAAGGCCAGTTCATCGGCTCCCACATCCTCGCGCCTAAGCGCGGCGTGGCGGTGCACATCAATGCCTTCAACTTCCCCATGTGGGGCATGTTGGAAAAGTTCGCGCCCAGCTTCCTGGCCGGCATGCCTTGCATCGTCAAGCCCGCCACCGCCACCTCTTTTGTGGCCGAGGCCTGCGTGCGCCTGATTCATGAGAGCGGCCTCCTGCCGGCGGGCAGCTTGCAGCTGATCGTGGGCGGCTCCGGCGATCTGCTGGACCGTTTGGAAGAGACCGATGTGGTCACTTTCACCGGCTCGGCCGACACCGCCGCCATGCTGCGGGTCAACAAGAATTTGATTGCCCGCTCCATCCCCTTCAACGGCGAAGCGGACAGCCTGAACTGCGCCATCCTGGCCCCCGATGTGGAGGCCGGTGACCCCGAGTTCGAGCTCTTCATCAAGGAAGTGGCGCGCGAGATGACGGCCAAGACCGGCCAGAAGTGCACGGCCATCCGCCGCGCCTTTGTGCCCGCTCGCCATATCGACGCCGTCGCCGACGCCCTGCGCGCGCGCCTGGCCAAGATCAAGGTCGGCGACCCGTCCGTGGAAGGCGTGCGCATGGGCGCCCTGGCTTCCCTGGCCCAGCAGGCCGACGTCGTCGAGCGCGTGGCCCTGCTGAGCGCTGGCAATGAAGTGGTTTTTGGTGCCAAGGACGGCTTCGCCCCGGTGGGTGAGGGCGTGAGTGGCGGTGCCTTCTTCTCGCCCACCTTGCTGCTGTGCCGCGATCCTTTCGCCAACCAGCAGGTGCACAACTTGGAAGCCTTCGGCCCCGTCTCAACTTTGATGCCTTATCAAGAGCTGGACGAAGCCTTGAGCCTGGCGGCCAAGGGACGTGGCAGCCTGGTCGGTTCGGTGGTTACCAAGACCCCGGCCATCGCGGCGCAGGCGGTCTATCACGCGGCGGCTTTCCATGGCCGCATCCTGGTGCTGGACCGCGATGCCGCCAAGGAATCGACCGGTCACGGCTCACCCCTGCCTCAGCTCAAGCATGGCGGCCCAGGCCGCGCGGGTGGTGGCGAGGAGTTGGGCGGCATCCGTTCGGTCAAGCACTATCTGCAGCGCTGCGCGGTGCAGGGCAGCCCCACCATGATCAGCGCCATCACCGGCGAGTACCAGCGCGGCGCCAAGGTGCAGGAAGACGCCGTCCATCCCTTCCGTAAGTACTTTGAAGAGATCCAGATTGGTGACTC
Organism: Paucibacter sp. KBW04; assembly: GCF_003852425.1. Lineage (GTDB taxonomy): Bacteria > Pseudomonadota > Gammaproteobacteria > Burkholderiales > Burkholderiaceae_C > Paucibacter_A. The sequence continues at coordinate 368,350 of NZ_QAJN01000001.1, forward strand.
GCTGCTGACGCATCGCCGCACGGTCAGCGAGGCCGATATCGTCAACTTCGGTGGCGTCTCGGGCGACTACTTCTATATGCACTTCGACGAAGTGGCGGCCAAGGACACGCAGTTCGGCCAGCGCATCGCGCACGGCTACTTTGTGCTGTCGGCCGCCGCCGGCTTGTTCGTCTCACCCGCGCCCGGCCCAGTCTTGGCCAACTACGGCTTGGACACCTTGCGCTTTGTGAACCCGGTGGCGATTGGCGACACCATCCAGGCCCGTCTGACCTGCAAGCGGCGCATTGACCGAGGCAATCGCCCCGATCAACCCCCGCAAGGCGTGGTGGCCTGGGACGTGCAGGTGATGAACCAGCGCGGCGAGTTGGTGGCCAGCTATGACATCCTGACTCTGGTGGCCAAGAAGCCCGCCTGACTGGTCTGGGAGGGCAGATGTTCGTGATACCTTCAGGCGCATGAGTACCGAACAAATCACCGACATCTGCCTCAACGACGAAGACACCTGGGTGCAGGAACCCCGCCTCTGGCGCGACGAGCGCTGGACCGCCCAGATCATCAAGAACGAAGACGACGAGGGCTGGGCCGTGGCCATGACTCTGGCCGGCGAGCAAGAGCCCGCCTTGGTCGGCCCCTGGACCATGGGGCGCGACAAAAAGAACCCCAAGCCCCTGGATGTGAACGCCTTTCACACCCTGGTCAAAACCGCCTCCGAGGTCCTGCGCCGCCACGAGCAGCAGCTGCATGCGCGCCTGCACAAGAGCTTGAAGCTGGATGTGGAGCAGGGGCGGGTGCAGGTCTTGTTCGACATCGTGCCCGATGAAGACAACCCCTATGCCACGCTGAGCGCCAAGAATGAGGCGGGCGAATTGCTGGCCCAGCTGCGCGTGGGCGCGGGCTTCAAGTTCACCGAAAGCTCGGCCCGTCAGTGGGTGGAGAGCGATTTTTCCCGGCCCGACTCGGGCGGAGACTGAGGCCGGCCCATCCGCCCGTCGGCTTCGTCCCGCCTCCTTCGTCTTCTCTACTAGGTAGCGCCTCTGCGCTGCGCGCCCTGTTGTGCCGCACGCAGCAGGGCTTGCATCAGCAGTTCCGACGACATGGGTTTGCGCAAGGTCGGCACGCCGGCCAGCGCGTCGAGCAAGGACAGATCGGCCGTCTCCCCGGAGAACACCACCATGGCCGAATCCAGGCCATGGTCTATCAAAGCCTGGCGCACATCGACGGCGGTGCGGCCGTTGGGCAGGCGGTAGTCGCTCAGCACCACCTCGGGCACACGTTCCAAGGCGTCCAGCGCCGCTTCAAAGCACTCATAACTGGCGAAGGCCTCGCAGCAGATGTGCAAGGACTGCAGCAGACGCAAGGTGGTCATGCGCACCAGCTCATCGTCTTCGACCAGCAGGGTGTAGAGGCCGCTGGGCCCGAGCTCGGGGCTCAGGCTGGCGCTGGGGTGGGCCTCATCGCCGGTCGGCAATGCGAGTTGCTCACTCGTCGCTGAGCAGGGCAAAAGCAGGGAGAAGCAGCTGCCTTGATCTGGTTCCGACTGCACTTGCAGGCGGTGACCGGGCAGCAAGGCCGTCAGCGCCCGCACAATGGTCAAACCCAGGCCCACGCCTTTGTCGCCCTGGGCCAGGTGGTTGTTGGCCTGGAAGAAGGGCTGGAAGATGCTGCCTTGCTCCAGCAGCTTGGGCGTGATGCCCAGGCCATTGTCCTGCACCGAGATGCGGTAGTCCTCACCCTCACGCGCCACGCTCAGTCGCACAAAGGCCGCCACCTCGTCCGAGCCGCGCCGGTATTTGGCGCCGTTGCTGATCAGATTGACCAGGATGCGGCGCAGGAACAAGGGGTCGCTGCGCACCCAGAGTTCGCGCTGCTCTGACCCATCGGCCAAGGGCAGGCGGAGTTGGAAGTCGACCTTGAATTGCTCGGCCAGGCCTTGGACCTCGGCGGCGATTTGGCTCAATTCTTGGCGCAAGTCCACTTGTTTCAGGACAGGCTGCACCCGACCGGACTCCAGCTGCGAGATGTCGAGAATGGCCGACAGCTGCTCCTGCATGGACAAAATGGCGCGGCGTGAGAGGTCCAGCAGCTCCAGCGCGTCGGCACGCTCATTGTTCTTGATGGCGATGGTGACCGGCACCAGGGCGTTGACGATGGCCTGCACCGGCTGGCGCAAATCATGCACCGCGTTGGCGATGAATTGCGATTTCTCGCTGCTGCGCTGTTCGGCATCGTGGCGCAAGCGTTCCTTCAACTCGATCACCGCTTCCAGCCGCGCCTGGGCTTCGCGGCTGGAGGCGGCCAGGGCCTCGTTGAGCACTTGCAGATCGGCCCCATGTTTGGCCGCCGCCTGGTTGCGCAACTCCAGCATATGGTGGGTGGCGAAGGTGCGGCGGGCCATGATTTCAATCAGTTGGCAGACCGCGCAGCCAATCAACATACTGGCCACGATATAGACCGAAAAACCGATGGGGTAGGGCAGCAAGGCCTTGGTGTCGATCGGGCCTTGGCTGGGGTGGCGGTACAGCCAGACCATGGTGGCAAAACACATCAAGGTCTGCACCGCTGTCATCAAGATGGCGGCCTTGACCCGAATGCAGTACAGCCCCGAGCAGGCGGCCACGATCACCAGCATGCCGGCAACGAAATAGTCCTGCCCATGGGGNNNNGGGGCCGGGCGCCATCAGGGTTAAGAGGCATTGGCCGCCAAAAGTCAGGCAGCCACCCAACACCACAAAGTGGTCGGAGTATTTGGAGCCCTGCATGGGGCTGGAAGCGGAGAAGTGCAGCCAGTGCAAAAAACACTGCAGGCCGAAGATGGCGATGCGCAAGGCATTCATCGGGCCGGCCACCTCGGCATAGCCGGGGCTGTTGTGCAGCAGCAGATAGTCCCAGAGCAGAAAAGACAGCCACAGCAAGAAGCCGGTCCAGCTGATGGTCCGCCGCAAAGGCATCACCCGGGCATCGAACTCGGCGTGAAATGCTTGCTCAAGAACAGGGGGAAAAGGCTTTTGGAACCTCAGCGCCGCCAATGCGGGGTAGTCCACATTGCTTGCGGCTGCCGCCATCGTCTGCGTGTCAGAGGCTTCAGACATGGGGCTTGGAGCGGCGTTTGGGCGAGTGCGCGCGAGCGCAGGGCAGGAATGGGCTTGGCCCAGTAAAGCACGGGGCTGGACGCGGAGTCCAGGGTGGCATTTGAGGCTCCCCCTAGCTTGCGGGGGGGGGGGGGGGGGGGGAGGGTAGGCGTGGGCCTACTCGGCCGCGGCCTTGGCCGCCGCGTTCTTCAGATCGGCCCGGCGGGCGCCGGTGAAGCGCTTGGACCAGTAGGCCTCGCGCATATCTTCCACCCGCACGGCACCGCCGACGCGGGGTGAGTGGATGAACTTGCCTTCGCCCACATAGATGCCCACGTGCGAGAAGGTCCGGCGCATGGTGTTGAAGAACACCAAGTCGCCCGGCTTGAGCTCTTCTTTCTTGACCTGCAAGAGGCTGGGCAGCTTGGCTTGCTCGTCGGCGCGGCGGGGCAGGATCAGGCCCACGCTGTTCTCAAAGATGTGGCGGGTGAAGCCGCTGCAATCGAAGCCGGTTTCGGCGCTATTGCCGCCACGGGTGTAGCGCACGCCCAGAAAGTTCATGGCCGACAGCACCATGTCCGAAGCGCCGTCCCGCACCTGGTTCAGGAGCTTGCTGGATTCACCCTGGGCTTGCGCCAGCAGGCCACGTTCTTGCAGAAAGCGGCTGACCGGGTCGTTGGCATTGGCCGCGGTCGGCCCGCCGTCCAGGCTGGCGAGGGGCGGCAGGTTGGCGTCCATCGCCTTGGCCTGGGCCGAGGGTGCCGGGCTGTCTGGCAAGGTCTGGGTGTTGGCCGTGCTTGGGTTGCTTGAATTCTTGGGCTTGTTGCCAGCAGTGGCGGCCACTCCTCCTTGCAAAAGGCTTTGCCCCCAGGCCCCGGTCATGGTGCCGGGCGGCGGGGTTTTGCTGGCGCTATTGCTTTGTTGGGCCAGCGCCGCCGTGCTCAGCAATCCCAGTGCACAAGCCAGCAAGACGGGCCGGGCGAAAGCTTTCCCCACGCGGCCCGTGGGCTTGCATGAAGAAGGGTTTGATTGAGGGAGCAGGTTGCGGGCGTCGAGCATAGGTTCGGCGCGCAGCTTAGGGGGCGGCTGTCGAGAGTGTCAAGCAATGTGGCGATGACCGAGGGAAAGTCCGAGAGGGATGCCAGGCCCCCGGTCGAGATCGCATCAAAAGTACAAGGATTGGCCCCGATTTGAACACAGGCCTTGCGCTGGGCCGCCGAGCGCCAGGCCCGAATTGCTGTGCTTTGTGTAATCCTTGGCCTGTTCTTGCCGCAGATCAAGCGCGAGTTCCGGTGTTTTGCCCGAATTTCCCGGGACTTGCCAGCAGCGAACCCTTGGGCCCCTGGGGGAGGGCGGATTTTGCTTGTCCCACCTTTTGTCACCGATGGGAACCATTGCTGACCCACAATGGCGGGCGGTGAATCGCACCGAATTTTGCTTTCAAGGGGTTTGATCATGGGTTTGATGGATTCTTTGCTGGGTGCTGCCGCGCAGGCGATGGCTGGTGGCCAGGGCGCTTCGGGGCAGGCGGGCGGCGTGGATTGGATCAGCCTGGCCTCAAGCCTGCTGGCCAACGGCTCGCAGCATGGGGGCTTGGCCGGTCTTTTGCAGCATTTGCAGGGTTCGGGTCTGGCCGAGCAGGTGAAAAGCTGGATCTCGACCGGCGCCAATCTGCCGGTGTCGGGCGATCAGCTCAGCTCTGCCCTGGGCTCCGATGTCATTGGCAAGCTGGCGGCGCAGGCCGGTGTGTCTCAAGGTGAGGTGGGAGCGCAGCTGGCTCAATGGCTGCCGCAAATCATCGACCATCTGACCCCCAACGGTCAGCTGCCACAGGCCGGTGCGGGCAATCTGGGTGATTTGGCCGGCATGCTGGGCGGTTTGCTCAAGCAAGTTTGAGGCGCTTTGGGGGCTCAAGGCCTTGTGTGGGGAGGCTGTTGCTGTCCCCGGATTCCGTGACGGGATGACCCTTGCTGGCGAGTTGCAGCAAGCCCGTTCTTGAAAGCCCTGGGGCGCGAGTCCGCAGGGCTTTTCTATTGGCTTTTCATAGGGGAAGCGCTGGTACTAGGCCCGCTTTTGTCGGACTCCTGGGCTGCTTGGCTGACGGGCATTTGGCGGCCGCCGCGTGGCGCGCGGCCCGGCATTCGCGGGGTTGCCGTCGCTTGCCAAGCGCCGAAGATGGGCGCCATAGCCTTCACGCATTTGGAGTGATCCATGAATTCCCAAAGCCCTGATGCCCAGCCCAAAGTGCAGTACGCCAGCGTCGTCGAGGGCTTGCATGCCTTGCGCGACAAACTGATGGAGATGTCGCTGCTTTTGCGTGACTACCAGTTCGAGATCGACGCCGCGGCCTGCAAGGCGGCGGTGGCGGAAAGCGATCAGCTCTTTGACCGAGTCAAGGCGCGCGGGCGGGACAATTAGCGCCTGCTCGGCCTAGGAGTCTGCGCGGCAGAAGAATCGTCGGCTACGAAGCGACCGCAGCGGTCCACTTTTGGCTTTGCCTCACTTCGTGTTCACCGGCTTTTTGCCCCATAGCCCCGCTATGGGGCTGCAAATCCGGCAAAAACTGGCCTCGCTGGGGCCACTTCTCGCTATCGACGCCTTCTGCCGCGCAGACTCCTAGCGCCGGCCGCGGGCCTGCCAGTCCTCGGTGATGAAGCGCAGCACGCTGTCCTCGTGGTGGTGGCCGATGACTTGATGGGCCTCGCGTTTGACCGCGGGAATGGCGTTCTCCACCGCAATGCCCCGGTGAGCGGCGCGCAGCATCTTGATATCGTTGACGTGGTCGCCGAAGACAACCACTTCCTTGTCCTCCAGCCCATAGCGTTGGGCCAGGGTCTTGATGCCCTGGTCCTTGGTGGCACGGCGGTCATGCACCGTCAGCCAAGGCCAGCCGGGTTTGTAGAGGTCTTCGGCCAGATGGGTTTCTACCTGCTCGCCGCACATCGCGTCGATCGCTGCTTGTAGCTCGGCCAAGGGGCCTTCCCGGTCCACCACCACCAGGGTCACCGCCGGGTCGCTCAGCACATCTTGCATGCGTGGACTGTGGCGCAGGCGCGGGTCTGAGTTGCGCAGGCGCTCGTCCACAAAACTCTGCTGCGCTTCGTTGTGCACCGATTGGTAAAAAAGCTGATCGCCTTGCGCGCCATGGGTGGAAACGAATGGCATCAGGCCGTGTTGGCGGATCAGGGCGAAGACGGCCTGGGCCAGGTCGGGCTCAATCGCATGGACGATCTCGTGCCGGGCGCTGGCCATATCGCTGATATAGGCGCCATTGGAGCCGATGACGGGCAGGCGCAGGGGCAGGTCGCCCAGAATCTGACGGATGGATGTCACATGACGGGCGCTGGCCACGGTGAACAGCAGACCCTCGTCCAGCAACCGGGTCAGGCCCAGGCGGGTGCTGTCCGCGAGGCGGCCTTGGGCGTCCAGCAAGGTGCCGTCGAGATCGGAGACGTAAAGCGTCATAGGCCTTGAGTGAATTGAAACTGGAATAGAAAAGGGCGGCTCGAAGCCGCCCTTGGCATTGTGCCCCGTGAGGCACGGGGCCAGGTGCTGGCTTAAGGCTTCAAAGGACTTCCGAGGCGAAGTCTGCCAAGCGCGAGCGCTCGCCGCGCGCCAGGGTGATGTGGCCGCTATGGGCCCAGCCCTTGAAACGGTCCACCGCATAAGTCAGGCCCGAGCTGCCTTCGGTCAGATAGGGCGTGTCGATCTGGGCCAGATTGCCCAGGCAGACGATCTTGGTGCCGGGGCCGGCGCGGGTGATCAAGGTCTTCATCTGCTTGGGCGTCAGGTTTTGCGCCTCGTCGATGATGACGTATTTGTTCAAGAAGGTGCGGCCGCGCATGAAGTTCAGGCTCTTGATCTTGATCTTGCTGCGCACCAGGTCGTTGGTGGCGGCACGGCCCCATTCACCGGCGGCATTGTCGCCACGCGCCAGCACCTCCAGGTTGTCGTCCAGCGCACCCATCCAGGGGCCCATCTTCTCTTCCTCGGTGCCGGGCAGGAAGCCGATGTCCTCGCCCACCGGCACGGTGACCCGGGTGACGATGATCTCGGAGTAGCGGCGTTCATCCAGCACCTGGCTGAGGCCCGCAGCCAAGGTCATCAAGGTCTTGCCGGTGCCGGCCGTGCCGGTCAGGGTGACGAAGTCGCAATCCGGGTCCAGCAGCAGATTGAGGGCAAAGTTCTGCTCGCGGTTGCGGGCGGTGACGCCCCAGACCGCATGCTTCTGATTGCCGTAGTCCTTCAGGGTGCGCAGCACGGCGGTTTTGCCGGTGATCTCCATCACCTTGGCGTAAAGCGGTGCGGCGCCGGGGGCTTCCAGATAAAGCAGCTCATTCACCAGCAGCGAGGGCACCAAGGGGCCGCTGATGCGGTAGAAGGTCAGGCCGCCTTGCTGCCAGCTTTCCATGGTCTTGCCATGGCGCTCCCAGAAGTCGGCGGGCAGGGCTTGCACGCCGGTGTAGAGCAGGTCGGAGTCTTCCAGGGTCTTGTCATTGCGGTAGTCTTCCGCCGCCAGACCCAGGGCGCGCGCCTTGATGCGCATATTGATGTCTTTGGACACCAGCACCACTTCGCGCTCGGGTTGCTGTAGCTTCAGGGCCTGGACCACGCCCAGAATCTGGTTGTCCGCCTTGCCCTGGGGCAAGCCGGCGGGCAGCGGGGTGTCGATCAGCTGGGTCTGGAAGAAGAGCTTTCCACCCGCCTCGCGGTGACCGGTGTGGTCCAGTGGCATGCCTTTGGCCATCTCGGCGATGCTGCTGCCTTGCAGACCGCCGGCCAAAGCGTCCAGCTCGCGACTGACCTGGCGCACATTGCGTGCGACCTCGGTCATGCCCTTTTTATGCCCGTCCAGCTCTTCCAGCGTGATCATGGGCAGGTAGATGTCGTGCTCCTCGAAGCGGAACAAGCTCATCGGATCGTGCATCAGCACATTGGTGTCCAGCACAAAGAGCTTGGGCTTGTCACCGGCGTGCGCATTCTTCTTGCGGGCCTTGGGCTTTTGCGCCGTGGCCGAAACCTCGGCTGGCTTGCGGGACACGAGTGCGGGCGCTGGCGCCGGAGCAAAAGTGGTTTGCACGGCGGGGCTGCTGTCTACGGCGGCACGCGCTGCGGCGCTGGCCTTGGTCGGGGTGGCCGAGGCGCTTGTTTTGCTGGAGATCGTCTTGCTGGCCACCTTGGCCAGCGGGGTCTGGCGCTGGGTGCCGGGCTTGCTGACCGCCGGCGTGGTTTCAAAAGCGGAGGTCTCGAGGCGGGCAGCGCGTTTGGTCGGAGCTTTGGGCAGAGGCATGGTGGGCTGTGGTTCGGGTCAGCGGAGGCCAACCTGGAGGTCTACAGAAGGAAACCCGCGTGCAAAAAGACAAAAGCCGCACAGGCAGCTGTACGGCTTTTTGGTTTCTTTGGCTTCGCGGCGCTCGGGCATGGACCCATTATGCACAAAGCGCCGAGAGGCCCAACCGACTCGCCTGGGCGAGTCATTCAAGCAACAGAGGCCGGCTTGAGTGCATAAAAAAGCCGATCACGGCCATGAACCGGATCGGCTTTTGCTAAGTTCCGAGTTTGGATCGGACTTGCCGACCCTGGGCCGTGATTAAGCGGCTTCTTTCTTGGACAGGGATTTGACGGCCTTCAGGACTTCGTCCACATGGCCGGCGACCTTGATGCCGCGCCATTCGGCACGCAGCACGCCCGAGGCGTCGATCAGGAAGGTGGAGCGTTCGATGCCCTTGACCTTCTTGCCGTACATGATCTTGTTCTTGACCACGCCAAACATATGGCAGAGCTTTTCTTCCGTGTCGGCAATCAGCTCGAAGGGCAGTTCCAGCGTTTGCTTGAACTTTTCGTGCGAGACCATATTGTCACGGGAGACTCCCAACACAACCGCACCGGCTTTGACGAAGTCCTTGTGGCGATCACGAAACTGCATCGCCTCCGTGGTACATCCTGGCGTGTTGTCCTTTGGGTAGAAGTACAACACCACGGCTTGACCTGAATAGGTATGTGGTGTGAACTTCACGCCTCCGGTGGCGAGGGCTTCAATTTCCGGGAGAGGTTTGTTGAGCGCTGGCGTCATGTGGCGTTATGGGTATGATGCGCCCGGGTAGGCATAGCCGTAGATTATACGTTGAACTGCAGAGCCCTCCGAATTCGCCGCTTAGCGCACGGTCTTGGCGTGAACTGGCGCCAACACACAGCCCTTTTAGGTGATTGACTTTGGCCCGGGACGGGCTCTCACTTCAAACTGCGGCGTCCGATTCGATCAAAAGTGCGGCCAAGACGGTGCGACCCTCGCTGGCCAGTACGTTGTATGTGCGACAGGCGGCCGCTAAATCCATGGTTTCAACGCCGATGCGCGCCTGAATCAGGCTTTGATACAGCGCCGGCTTGGCAAAACGGATGCGGCTGCCGCTGCCAAAGATGACCAACTCCGGCTTGCAGGCCAAGACTTGTTCGAAGTGGGCCTCGGTCAAATCCTCGAAGCGGGTCAGCGCCCAAGCTTGCGCCTCGCCGCGCCAGGGCACCAGCAGGCTGGCGCTGTGCTGAACCCCGTTGACCCAGACATTGCGCCCGTCGTGGCGGGAGATGCTATTGCCGCCTTGCGGCTCATCGAGTTGAAATTTCATGGCTGAAGCGCGCCTGTGGGCGTTCTCTTCTAGAGGCTGTGGGAGGGCTGAGGGCAGGGCTCAAGCCGATAGGGGCGGCTCAGCCGGGGTCTGGGCCCGCGCTGGGGCCTGCTACCCTGTGATTAAATTGTATGTTTTGCAGCGCAGCATTGCCGCGTCCCGGTCTTTCTTGCCCCCCAACGTCTGCCTGAAAACCGCCTCTTCAGCCCCCGCCCAGGAGTCCATGCTTTGAAACCGATAGCCAAGTCCGCCAAGCTTGCCAATGTCAGCTACGACATTCGTGGACCCGTTCTGGACAAGGCCAGGCAGATGGAGGAAGAGGGTCAGAAGATCATCAAGCTCAATATCGGCAATGTCGCCGCCTTTGGCCTGGAGCCGCCCGACGAGATCGTGCAGGACATGATCCGCAATCTGCCCGCGGCCGCCGGCTACACCGACTCCAAGGGCTTGTTTGCCCCGCGCAAGGCGGTGGTGCATTACTGCCAGGAGAAGCAGATTCGCGGAGTCACGATTGATGACGTCTATTTAGGTAACGGCGCCTCCGAGCTGATCCAGATGAGCATGCAAGCTTTGCTCAACGACGGCGACGAAATGCTGATTCCCTCGCCCGATTTCCCGCTCTACACCGCGGTGGTGGGCCTGAGCGGCGGCCGGCCGGTGCATTACGCCTGCGATGAGCAAGCGGGCTGGACGCCGGATATCGAGGACATTCGTTCCAAGATCACCCCGCGCACCCGCGGCATCATCGTTTGCAACCCCAACAACCCGACTGGCGCTCTGTACCCGACCCAGGTCTTGTTGGACATCATCGAGTTGGCCCGTCAGCATCAGCTGATCGTGTTTGCCGACGAGATCTACGACAAGACCTTGTACGACGGCAATATTCACGTCTCCATGGCCAGCCTGGCCGATGATGTTTTGTTCGTCACCTTCAACGGCCTGTCCAAAAACTACCGCTCCTGCGGCTACCGCGCCGGCTGGATGGTGGTCTCGGGCGAGAAACGCCACGCCAAAGACTATATCGACGGCCTCAATATGCTGGCCAGCCTGCGCCTGTGCTCCAACACGCCGGGGCAATTGGCCATCCAGACCGCCTTGGGCGGCTATCAAAGCATCAAGGACCTGGTGGCCCCCACGGGCCGCCTGTGCCGCCAGCGCGACCTGGCCTATGACTTGCTGAACCAGATTCCGGGTGTCAGCGTCGTCAAACCTAAGGCCGCGCTCTATATGTTCCCGCGCCTGGACCCCAAGATCTATCCGATCGAGGACGACCAGCAATTTGCTTACGAGTTGCTGGCCGAGGAAAAGGTGTTGATCGTCCAAGGGACGGGCTTCAACTGGACAGCCCCCGATCACTTCCGACTGGTGTTCTTGCCCAATGTGGACGATTTGCGTGAAGCGATCGGCCGCATCGAACGCTTTCTGGCGCATTACCGCAAGCGCCACGGCACTTGAAGACGCCAGCTGCACCGAATCCACCCGAAATAAACGTTAGAGAAGACTTTCCATGAACGCGATCAAAGTTGGCTTGTTGGGCATTGGCACCGTGGGCAGCGGCACCTTCCATGTGCTGCAGCGCAATCAGGCCGAGATCCGGGGCCGCGCCGGCCGTGGCATCGAGGTGAGCATGGTGTGCCGCCGCGATGTGGCGGCGGCCAAGGCCGTGGTTGGTGATACGGCCATCGTCACCGCCGACCCCTACGCCATCATCAACAACCCCGAAATCGATATCGTCGTCGAGACCATTGGTGGTTGCGATCTGGCCCGCGAATTGGTGCTGGCCGCGATTGCCCAGGGCAAGCATGTGGTGACGGCCAACAAGGCCTTGCTGGCCGTGCATGGCACCGAGATTTTTGAAGCTGCACGCGCCAAGGGCGTGATGGTGGCTTTTGAGGCGGCGGTGGCCGGGGGCATCCCCATCATCAAGGCCTTGCGCGAAGGCCTGACGGCCAACCGCATCGAGTGGATCGCCGGCATCATCAACGGCACCACCAATTTCATCTTGTCCGAGATGCGCAGCAAGGGTCTGGACTTTGGCGTCGTGCTCAAGGAAGCCCAACGCCTGGGCTATGCCGAGGCCGACCCCACCTTCGACATCGAAGGCGTGGACGCTGCTCACAAGCTGACCTTGATGAGTGCGATTGCTTTTGGCGTGCCTGTGCAGTTCGACAAAGCCTATGTGGAAGGCATCACCCAGCTGCAAGCGGCTGACATCAAGTACGCCGAACAACTGGGTTATCGCATCAAGCTCCTGGGTCACACGCGTCGACGCGAGAACGGCATCGAGCTGCGGGTGCACCCGACCCTAGTGCCGGCCAATCGCTTGATCGCCAATGTGGAAGGCGCCATGAATGCGGTGCTGGTGCAGGGCGATGCCGTGGGCACCACGCTTTACTACGGCAAGGGCGCGGGCGCCGAGCCCACCGCCTCGGCCGTCGTGGCCGATTTGGTGGACATCACCCGCCTGGCTACGGCCGACCCGGACCACCGCGTGCCCCATTTGGCCTTCCAGCCCGATGCCATGAGCAACACCCCCATCCTGCCTATGGAAGAGGTGATCTCGGGCTACTACCTGCGCATGCGCGTGGCGGACGAAGCGGGCGTGCTCTCGCGCATCACCACCATCTTGGCCGAACACAATATTTCGATCGACGGCATGCTGCAGCGCGAGTCGGCCGACGGTGAGAAGCAGACCGACCTCATCATCCTGACCCACGAAACCGTGGAAGGCCGCATGAACAAGGCCCTGGCCCAGATGCAAGGCCTGCCGACGGTGCTGGCGCCCATCGTGCGCATCCGCAAGGAAGACTTGGCATGAAGTATTTGAGCACCCGCGGCGACAAGACCGAACGCCGCTTTTGCGAGATCCTGCTGGAGGGCCTGGCCCCCGATGGCGGCCTCTATTTGCCGGTCAGCTATCCCAAGATCGATGCCGCCACCCTGACGCGCTGGCGCGGTCTGGCCTACGCCGACCTGGCCTTCGAGATTTTGTCGCTGTACATCGACGACATCCCGGCCGAAGACCTGCGCGCCATCACCCGCCGCACCTATACCGCCGAGGTGTTTGGCACGACCGAGATCACCCCGCTCAAGCCCCTGGCGCCCGGCCTGGCCCTGCAAGCCCTGTCCAATGGCCCGACCCTGGCCTTCAAAGACATGGCCATGCAGCTGCTGGGTCAGCTGTTTGAGTACGAGCTGGGGCGGCGCGGCGAGACCCTCAACATCCTGGGTGCCACCTCGGGCGACACCGGCAGCGCGGCCGAATACGCCATGCGCGGCAAGGCTGGGGTGAAGGTCTTCATGCTCAGCCCGCATGGCCGCATGAGCCCCTTCCAGCAGGCGCAGATGTTCAGCCTGCAAGACGCGAACATCCACAACATCGCCATCGAGGGCGTGTTTGACGACTGCCAGGACATCGTCAAGGCAGTCAGCAATGACCTCGAATTCAAGCGCAAGTACCGCATCGGCACGGTCAACTCCATCAACTGGGCGCGCTTGCTGGCCCAGGTGGTTTACTACTTTGCGGGCTACTTCCAGGCCACTCGCTCGAACGAGGAAAAGCTCAGCTTCACCGTGCCCTCGGGCAATTTCGGCAATGTCTGCGCCGGCCATGTGGCCCGCATGATGGGTTTGCCGATTGCGCATCTGGTGGTGGCCACCAACGAGAACGATGTGCTGGACGAGTTCTTCCGCACGGGCGTGTATCGCGTGCGCGGCAGTGCGGAAACGCATGAGACCTCCAGCCCCTCGATGGACATCTCCAAGGCCAGCAATTTCGAACGCTTTGTCTTCGATCTGCTCGGCCGCGACGGCGCGCAGCTCAAGCAGATGTTTGGCGCGGGCCTGGCCGAGAAGGGCCGCTTCGAGCTGAATGCCGAGCAGTTTGCCGCCATTCAAGGCTATGGCTTTGTGTCCGGCTCCAGCAGCCATGCCGACCGCCTGGCCACGATTCGTCAGGCCTACAAGGACTACGGCCTCATCATCGACACCCACACGGCCGACGGCCTGAAGGTGGCCTTGCAAAACCTGCAGCCTGGCATTCCCATGTTGGTGCTGGAGACCGCCTTGCCCGCCAAATTCGCTGCCACCATCGTGGAAGCGATTGGCGTCGAGCCCTCGCGCCCCGCGGGCCTGGAGGCCATCGAGGCCTTGCCCAAGCGCGTGACCGTGATGCCTGTGGATGTGGCCGCCGTGAAGGCTTTTGTGCAAGCCCATGTCTGATCCGCGCCCACCTCTGCAGAGTTTGGATGAGGCCTTGGGCCGGCTGCTGGACGCCGTTCAGCCGCTGGCTCATACCCAGACCTTGCCCACGCAAGAAGCCCTGGGTCGGGTGCTGGCGCAAGAAGTGCGTTCCCTGCTCGATGTGCCGCCGGCTGACAACACCAGCATGGATGGCTATGCCCTGCGTGCCGCTGATGTGAGCACGCTCGGCACGATATTGCCGGTCTCGCAGCGGGTACCAGCCGGTGTCGTGGGGCTGGAGCTGGCGCTAGGCACGGCCGCCCGCATCTTCACCGGCGCGCAAATCCCCCTGGGTGCTGACGCCGTCGTGATGCAAGAGCAATGCGAGGCATTGCCAGCGGCCGAGGGCCTGGGGCAGGTTCGCGTCAATGCATCGGTCACGGCCGGGCAATGGATACGTCGTCGTGGCGAGGATGTGGCGCAGGGCGCCGTCGTCCTGCCCGCCGGCACACGCTTGGACGCTGCGGCCCTGGGGCTGGCGGCGACGGTGGGTGCTGCGCAATTGACCGTTAGGTCTCGCCCTCGTGTGGCCCTGTTCTCCACCGGCGACGAACTGGTGATGCCGGGCGAGCCGCTCAAGCCCGGCGCTATCTACAACTCCAATCGCTTCACCCTGCGGGCCTTGCTGCAAGGCCTGGGCTGCGAGGTCATCGACCTGGGCATAGTCCCCGACCGGCTGGACGCCACCCGCGCCGCCTTGCGCGATGCGGCCGCCCAGGCCGATCTCATCATCACCTCGGGCGGTGTCTCGGTGGGCGAGGAAGATCATCTGCGTCCCGCCGTGCAGGCCGAAGGGCGCTTGGACCTTTGGCAGATCGCCATCAAGCCGGGCAAGCCCCTGGCGTTTGGCGAAGTGCGCCGTCCGGCGTCGGCGGACGAGAAGGCCTGGTTCATTGGCCTGCCGGGCAATCCGGTCTCCAGCCTGGTGACTTTCATGCTGCTGGTGCGACCGGTGATTCTGCGCCTGCAGGGTGCGCGTCAACTAACGCCGCGTGCCTATCAGCTGCGCGCCGATTTCGACTGGCCCCGGGCCGACCGCCGCCGTGAGTTCCTGCGGGTGCGCCTGAACGAGCAGGGCGGTTTGGACTTGTTCGCCAATCAAAGCTCGGGCGTGCTCAGCTCGGCTGTGTGGGCCGATGGCTTGCTGGACAACCCGGCGGGCCAAACCTTCAGCCAGGGCCAGAGCGTGCGTTTCATTCCTTTCAGCGAGTTGCTGTCCTGATGGCTATTCAGATTCAGCTGCGCTACTTCGCCTCGCTGCGCGAGCAACTGGGCGCGGGCGAAAACCTGGTGCTGGAGAGCGCTCGGACCGTGGGCCAGGTGCGCGATCTGCTGTTGCAGCGCTCCGACGCCCATGGCCAAGCGCTGGCCCGCACGCGGGCCTTGCGTTGCGCGCTCAATCAGACCTTGTGCGCTGAAGATGCGCTGATCTCGGCCGATGCCGAGTTGGCCTTCTTTCCGCCGGTGACCGGCGGCTGATCCCCCGCCCGAGAGCACGTGCAAGGCCTGCATCTCACCGCCGATCTGCGCGGCTGCGCGGCGCATAGCCGCGCCTTGCTGCTCGCGCCCGAGGCCTTGCGTGGGCTGTGCTTGGCGGCGGTGGAGCGCGCGGGCTTGAGCCCTGTGGGCGAGTTGTTCCACCGATTTTTCCCGGCGCCTGGCGAGAGCCAGAGCGGCGTCACCGGCGTGGTCTTGCTGGCCGAATCGCATCTGGCGGTCCACACCTGGCCCGAACTGGGCGGTGTGACTCTGGACGTCTACGTTTGCAATCTGGGCCAGGACAATAGCGCCAGGGCCGAGGCCTTGATGGAAGTCTTGATCGCGGCCTTCGCGCCCGAGCAGGCCCTTCGTCAGCGCCTCATGCGCGGTGGCGAGGCGGCGCCTTGAGGCTTGTCTTGGCCTGGGGTTTTTCCAGCGCCGCCAACACCTCTTTGGACGAATCCCCCAGCAGATAGCGCGCCCCCGTGCCGCGCAGGGCCGCCGCATCCGCCGGGTTGTAAAGCGCGCACTTGCTCAAGGACAGGCAGCCGCAGCCTATGCAGGCGCTGAGTTGGTCGCGCAGCCGCGTTAGCTCGGCGATGCGCGCATCCAGCAAGGGTCGCCAGCCGCGCGAGAGGCGCTCCCAGTCCGCCGGGGTGGGCGTGCGCGCATCGGGCAGGGTCTGCAGGGCGCTGCGGATCTGTTCCAGGCTCAAGCCCACGTTCTGCGCCGCCCGCAAAAACGCCACGCGGCGCAGATCGCTGCGCAGATAGTGGCGCCGACCCGATTCACTACGCTTGCTTTGCAAAAGCCCTTGCTCCTCGTAAAAGCGCAGGGCGCTGGCCGCCACGCCGCTGCGGCGGGCCAGCTCACCGATCGGAATCACAACATCAGGTTTTGTCATGGCGAGATCCAGGAATTCTTGTGTGCGGGTATTGACATCAAGTTCACTTTAACTTTGAGTATAGAGGCCTCACCACCCACGAGGCCGGACAACATCATGCAGATCGAACTCATGTCTTCCCGCAAATTTGCAGCTTCTCATGCGCCAAGCTCGGCCGCGCCGGAGCCGGCTTCCTTGCAGGCCTTGCACCGCTTGTTGGCCCAGGGCCTGGCCCTCCCGCCCGAGTACCGGCAAGGCTTGAGCAATCATCTGCCCATGGTCTTGCAAGCCCTGCACGGCCTGGGGGCGAGCGAAGCGCAGATGGCACGCTTCTTTGCCAGCTACCGCAGCCACTTTGACGCCGAGGCTGAGCACCCAATCGCCGTGGATGGGGGCCAGGAGGCCGAGCAGGATTGGCTCAGCCTGCGTGGGCGGGATGGGGCCTACCCGGTCTTGCTCGCCTATTTTCAGCAAGCTCTGCGCGCGCAAGGCCTGGACGCCGTGATGCGAGAGGCTGTGCCGCATCTGCTCCCGGGCATCTCGGGCGCCGCTTTTCACGGCCTGATTCGTGTCGCCCACGCCTTGGCCTCTGGCTACGAGCCCGAGCTGGCTGCGGGTCTGGCCTACTGGGCTTGGCGCTGGCAGCGCCTGGAGGCGGCCCCGGCAATGCCGGCAAGTGAGCGTCTGCCCTTTGACAGCTGGGCCCTGGCAATCCAGCTTGAAGCTCGGCACTGGCGCAGCCAGCCCGGTCTGATCTCGGCGCGCATGCTGGAGGCCAGCCGAACGTCGATCTATCGAGGTTTGGCGGGTCGCTTGCTGGCGGCCGATAGCGCGCAGGAACGACTTGATCAGTTCGCGCGCCTGGCGGTGCAGAGCTATGTCGGCAGTGCCAACTTCACCGTGCTGCACATGATTACCGGCCTGCGCGCCTTGCGTGCGCTGCTGCCTTGGCTGCCAGCGTCGCTGGACTTGCAGCTCTTGCTGACCGAACACTTCACGGCTGCTTATCTGGCCGCCAATCTGACGCCCTTGCGTAGCGATGCGCGTGAAAGGCAAACGGAGAACTGGGCCTGGCCCGACTTGATTGCGCAGACCCTGGAGTCCAAGGACGACCATTTGATCAAGCTGGTCTACGCCTGCCAGCAAGAGGCTTTGCGCGCAGGCGATGCCTCGGTTTATCTGCAGGCGGTGCGCTTGGCTTGTGCCAGGGCGCAGGACTGAAGTCGATTGGTTGGCCGCAGGCACAAAAAAAGCCCCGCCGGAGCGGGGCTGGGTTTGAAGCGGTCGGCGCCTCGGGGCAGCCGGGCCGGCTTCAATTGCGCATGCGATCAGAACGCGTAGTTCAGGCCCACGTTGAACTGGTTGATCTTGACCTTGGTCGAGAAGTTACCGGCTTCGATTTTGTTATTGCCCAGATCGGCGTACTCGGCGCGAACGCTGAAGTTGTTGTTGATCTGGTAAGCGGCGCCCAGGCCAAACACGGCCTCGGTCGAGCTGACGGAGGCAGTCACGTTCTGGTAGCTGGCATCCAGGGAGTTGCGGCTGGCGCCCAGGCGGCCGTACAGCGAGAAGCCATTGCCCAGGGGCAGAATGCCCAGCACCGAGACTTGCAGGGCATTGGCGCTGGTGTCGACGCTGTCGACGTCCCAGGAACCCAGGCGACGCACGGTGGCTTCAAAAGCCACGTTTTCGCTCAGGCTGTAGCCCACCAGAGCGCCGAAGCCGGTCTTGGTGATCGTTTCGCCTTCGTTCTTGAACTTGGTCGAGCCCACGTCAGCACCCACGTACCAGCCGTTACCAGCGGCGGAAGCGCTAGCGGCGATCAGGCTCAGGGCGGCGGCGGCAAAAATCTTCTTCATTGTTGACTGCTTTCTTCTATGGAATGAGAGAGTTCCCGTTGCCGGGAAGGCGCGCATCCTAGCAAAGCAATTAAGCGGTTTCGGACCGGGCTGTTGTGCCTAGCCATCACCCGCTTGAAGGTAAAAGTTACCTCCAAATGCAAGCGACTCGACTCAGCCCCGCCGCAAGCGGCCCGCCAGCTTGACCCCGTGGGTGTAGGCCTCTTCAAACACCGAGTAGGCGGAAAGATCCGCATGCGCGAAATGCAGGCCTGGCTGGCCTGTTTGTGAGCTGGCCAAGGCCCGCAAGGCGGGCGCGCCGCGGGTGCCGGGGCGCGGGATGCTCATGGCATGGCCCCAGCGCATCAGGGCCACGGCCTGCAATTGCTCACTCAGATCCGGGTGGACGCTGGCGAGTTCTTGCAGAACGCGCTGAGTCCATTGCTGCCAGCTGTCCTTCAGCAAGGCTGGGCGCTGCCCCTGGGGCAAGGCCCAGTAAGCCGTCAAAACCGTGGCCCCAGGGTCGGGGCGCAGGCTTTGGTGTGAGGCGTCCACATAGCCCAGAGCTGCGCTGCCGTAGATCACATTGTCCCAGCTGGGCGGGGCACCCACACGTTGCATCAGCGGTCCACGGGTTTGCAGATTGGCCACCAGCCAGGGTGCGTAACTCATCAACCGGGCGGCATCATCCAGAGCGGCGGACTGGCCGCGCCCAAGCAATTTTTGCGCGATGAACAAAGGTGTGGCCAGGACCAGCTGGCGGGCCTGCCAGCGCTCGGGCACTTGGCGGGCCTCATCCCAGGCCCAGACCTCATAGCCTTGCTTGCTGCTGCCGCTGCCATCGATCTTCAAGACACTGCGGCCGCAGTGCAGCTGGGGGCCGATTTCGGCCGCCATCTGCTGGGTCAAGAAGGCATTGCCTTGCGGCCAGGTCAGCACGGCCTCGCGCTCCTGAGTCTCGTCGCCTGGCGGATGGAAGCCGTGCCGGCTGGCGAAGTAGTGCAGGCCGGCCCAGGCGGAAACTTCGCTGGCTGCGGCGCCAAAGTCGTCCCGGCAGCAATAGTCCAGATACCAGCGCAGTTGGGCGTCGTTCAGGCCTTGGCCGTCCAGCCAGCTCGCAAATGTCTGTGCATCCAGAGCCTGATGGCCCGCCGTCCAGGGCGCACGGTGGGTGGGCATGGCAAAGCCCAGCTCCTTCTGCGCCCGCGCTACGGCCGCAGCAAAGCCCAGGTATTGGCTGCGCGTCTCGGGCCTGAGGGCAGGGGGCAGCAGGCCTTCATGCCACTGCCCCTCGAAGAACAAGCGCTCCTGCGGGCTGTGGCAGAGATTGCGTTCATCAAACACCGCCCGCCCCAGCTCCTGCCTCACCAGGCCCAAATCCTCCAGTAGTTGATAGACCTCGGGCGAGTCCTTGCCCGGCAAGGGCAGGTAGTGGGCGCCCAGCGGGCAGGCCATGCCGGCCATCTGGTGGCCTCGGCTATTGCCGCCGGCCTGGTCCTCCAGCTCCAGCAGGGCGAAGTCGTCCATGCCCGAACGCTTGAGTGCCCGGGCACAGGCAAGACCTGACACCCCGCCGCCGATGATGAGGGTGTGGGTACGCTTGATCGGGCCGCCTGCCAGCCCTTGGGGCAGGGCTTGGCGCAGGCGGTGACCGCGCGCATGGCTGGCGCCGACCCAGCCCCCTTGCAAGCCAGATGCCCCCGAATCGCAGGCGCTGAGCAGGGCGCTTGCCGCGCCCAGGGCGAGAAGTTCGCGTCGTTTCAACTCAGTGCACCTTGCCCCATTCGGTCTCGAACTCGTGGACCAGGGCCTGGTTGGAGAGGCGGTTGATCTCGGTGGGCAGGCGGGCCATATCGGGCGGGAAATTGAGCAAGGCAGGCACGCCATCCAGGGTCAAGAAACGCAGCCCCGTCGGCAAGCTGCGCGGCGGCGCCCAGGGCCGGCGCGAGGCCAAGACAAAACCCCATTCGCCAAAGCTGGGCACATGGGCGTGATAGGGCGTGGTCGAGAGGCCCACGGCTTCGACGGTGCTGACCACGGTCCAGAAGCTGCGCCGGGCGATCAGGGGTGAGGTGGTTTGCACGACGGCATAGCCGCCCGCACTCAGGTGCTGGTCCACCAGCTGATAAAAACTGGTGGTGTAGAGCTTGCCGAGAGAGAAATTGCTGGGATCTGGGAAGTCGATGATGATGACGTCAAAGACCTCGCTGCTTTGCTCCAGCCAGCCAAAGGCATCGGCGTTGACGATCTTGAGCTTGGGGCTGAGCAAGGCGTCTTGGTTGAGTCGACGCAGCAAGGGCAGGGTAGAGAACAAGCGCGTCATATGCGGGTCCAGCTCCACCAGGGTGACGCTCTCCACGCTGGCATAGCGCAGCACCTCGCGCACGGCCATGCCGTCGCCGCCGCCCAGCACCAGGACTTTTTTGGGCGCACCGTGGCCGGCCATGGCGGGGTGAACCAGGGCCTCGTGATAGCGGTATTCGTCCTTGGAATGGAACTGCAGATTGCCGTTCAGAAATAGGCGCACGCCCGCATTGCCCGAGGTCACGACCACGCGTTGGTAGTCCGAGCTTTCGCGCAACACGATGTGCTCACCGTAGAAGCGGTCCTCGGCCCAGCTCGTCAGATGGTCGGCGTAGAACATGGCCACGGACAGGGTGGCGATGGTCAGGGCGCAGGCCAGCGCATGGCTCTTGAGCGCGCGCAACTCATAGCGAAACAGGTAGAGCGCCCACACCGCCACAAAGGCGTTCAACAGGCCGAAGAACAGGCCGGTACGCACCAGTCCCAGATGCGGCACCAGCAGCAAAGGGAAGGCCAGGGCCACGACTAATGCACCGAGGTAATCAAACGTTAGCACCTGGGACACCAGATCGCGCAAGGCATAGCGCTGCTTGAAGTACTTCTTCAGTATGCGCATCACCAGGGGGATCTCCAGGCCCACCAGGGCGCCAACCAGCAGCACCAGGGCGTAGAGCAGCACCCGGAAGGTGGTTTGCTGGCCCGGTGGCAGGAGGCTGTGGGCGGCGAAGAGGGCGGCGGGCATCAGGCCGCCGATCAGGCCCACCAGCAGCTCTATCTTGAGGAACTGCGCGATCAGCTGCCGCTCCAGATAGCGACTCAGCCAGGAACCCAGGCCCATGGCGAAAAGATAGGTGCCGATGATGGTGGAGAACTGCAGGATGGAGTCGCCCAGCAGATAGCTGGCCAGGGCTCCGGCCGCCAATTCATAGACCAGGCCGCAGGCCGCCACCACGAAGACGCTGGCCAAGAGCAGCAGCTCGTGCAGCGAGATGCGCGCGCTTTGGGCGGCTGAAGAATCGGCGGGACTTGCGGGCTCAGGCAAGAAGTTTTCGGGCGGCGTCGTGAGGCTCATGCCGGCAGGTTAACGCAGCTTGAGGCTGCCCCGAGCATCAGCCAAGGCCGAGTGCGGGCAGACTGTGGGCCGCGCGGGCCTTGATGCACTTCTCGTCACCCGCTTGCACCTCTTTGCAGGGGCTGGGGCGTTGCGCATAGACCGTGCAAGCGACCTGCTCGCCGATCGCCCCGCTCAGGGCTTGGCAGCGCGGGCGGGCCTGGTTGCTGCCTCGCATGCAGCCGAGGTGTGGCGTTAGTTTTTCAATCAACTGTGGCGCCAGATCGGGGGCATCGGCCCAGTAAAAGGAAACTCTGAAGTGGGCGCAGCAGGCGCCGCATTGCTGGCAGGGGTTGAGGTCCAGGGGCCGAGGCAGTGTCATGAGAAAAAACGTAGCAGCTGCAAAAATTCGGCCGATATTTTTGCAAAAAATGAGCCGCGTTTTTCAGTCGTCTTTGATTTGCAGTGCCAGGGCTTGGTAGCTCGCCAATCTGGGGCCGCCCAGCAGTATGGCCTGGGCGATGGCCTGGGCGGCGGCCGCTTTTTTGCCCTGCTCCCACAGGACTTGAGCCAGATTGTTCCAAGCGTCGGCGGCCTGCGGGTGAGTCTGGCTGGCGGCCCGGTAGGCCGTCTCGGCAGCGGCCAAATCACCCAGGGCGTAGGCGCTATTGCCCGCGCCCATTTGCAGCAGCAGATCGCCGGGCCAGCGGCGCAAAGCGCTGGCATAGGCGATTGCCGCAGGCCGGGGCTGCAGGCGCTCCAGGGCGGCGACGGCGCGGCCTGCGCTGGCCGCGTCGGCGCTGGCGGGCAGGCGCTCGGGCGCAAGCGCCACCATGGCCCAGTGCTCGCCGCGCGCCCAGGTGCGCTCAAAGGCCGAGAGCGACATCTCCATGGCGGCCGTCGTGCCCGAATGCAGGGTCACCGTGCCGCGCTCACGGTCATAGCCGATCAGCACGGCGTAGTGCCAGACCGGGTAGACGGGCAGGGAGAGGTTTTGAAACACCAGCACCGGATGGCCTGCGGCCACCTCTTGCAAGACGGCCTCCAGCTTGGGCGCCAAAAGGTAGGCCGGCAGGCCTTGGCGACGCGCGGCCACCAGCATCTCGACCTGTAGCGAGCCTTGGCGGCCGGGCACAAAAACCTGGGGTGCGAGCTGCTGTGCCTCGATCTTCAGGCCCGCGGCCTGCATCAGCATGGCCAGGGCGGCCGGGCCGCATTCAAATTCTTGCTGCGCGACAAAAGGCGTTTGGCTTAGCAAGGCGCGGCTGGGCAGCTGGGCGGGCCATTGGCTTTGCAGCTCTTGCACCGGCAGGGCCACGCAGCCCGCCAGGCCCAAGCAGGCGGCCAAAATGAGCAAGCCCGCCGAGGCGGGCTTGCGCAAGCGTTTCAATCCTTGTTGCAAGGCGGCTCAGCGCAGCGAACGGGTGAAGGGGAAGACCTTGGTCAGTCCCAGGATGTCGGTGACCAGCAGCACGATGAAGACGGTGAAGACCAGGCCCAGAACGTCGCCCCCCGCGGGAGCTTGGTCGATGCGACCGGCCAGTTGCGCGACCTCTGCATCCGACATGGCGGCCACGCGGCTCAGCGCGGCCTCGGTGTCCACGCCTTGTTGGATCAGGGACTGGCGCACATCTTCACGGCCAAAAAAGCTCTGCACGCGCTCGCGGGCCGCGGCCGCGTCGGGGGCTGCGCTCAGAGGCGCGGGGGCCAGCAAGGCCTCCGTGGGGACGATGGCGGCCTGGGCTTGCTGGGGCAAGCTCATCAGGGTGCAGGAAACGATCAGGGTGGAGGCGACGAGGCGTTGCAGAGCGGCCATGGTTGTTCTTTGAGGGTCAGCAGGGCTGCAGAGTGTAGAAAGCCTGCTCGCCGCACCCAAGCACTCTTACATGCGGAGACAAAAGCGCTCGCTTCGTTTCAAACGCCGCTGCTTTTGCCCGCGCTCAGCCGTGAATCGCCGCCGCCACGATCTGGCCGATGGAGATGCACATGGCCGCCACGACGACGGCCAGGGCCATGTTCTTGCGCTCGACGATTTCTTCCCACAGCTTGTAGGGCGTCAGCTTGTCGATGACGATAAAGCTGATCCAGAACACCAGCACGCCGATCAAGGCATACAGGATGGAGCCCAGCACGATGGCGGGCTTGAGCCATTCAAATCCAGTCATGTTCTCAGTCCTCTTTCATAGATGGATCGACGGTCGGTACTTCAAGGCCGCGGTGCTCTGAACTAAGTTTCTTCATGGGTTTCCCGACAAGAAGATCTTCAAAGCTCAGTGCTGGAATATGGAGTTTGCGAGCCCATTTTTTTGACACAGTGTGCAAGCTCATGGCTAGTCTGAGAGTTGGATTGGGATCCTTCTTTCCCGCGACTTGATAGAGATAGGCAATGTCGCTTCCTACCTCGTTAGCAAACGCTGTCTTGTCCTCCGTCGGAATCGCTGCGATGAAATTTCCCAAGGGCGATCTTGATGCCGCACTCTTTTTGTTCATATCTTTTCTCTAGGAATCCCTGTTGCATTTCTTTGCTACTTGTGACCGCCCCCACCGCTGCCGAAGCCGCCGTAAGAGCCCCCGCCGCTGCCGCCCGAGCTGATGCGCGTGCCACCGCTGCGCTTGCACTGCGCGTACTCGGCGCTGTTCTCGCCATAGGTGTTGCGATAGCTGTCGCAATCATCCTCGTTCATGGCCTTGATCATCAGAATCAGCAGGAAAAAGATGAACAGGCCGATGACGAGATTGCGCAACCAGTTGCTGGAGCCGCCGCTGCCCAAGCTGCTGGCGTCGGAGCGTAGGCCCGCGTGGGCCGAGAGCGGCAGACCAAAGGCGCGCGCCACCTCGCTGGCGTCCATGCTGCGGCCCCAGCTCCAGCTGATCTCGCGGCCGGTCTGTTCGCGGCTGAGCATTTCCCGTTTGCCGCTGCCGCGGTACTCGTAGTCGCTGACCAGGGCGCGTTCCTCGCGCTTGAGCTGCCAGTAAAACTCGCCCAGCACATAGGTGGTCTTGGCGGTGTAGCTTTGTGCGTAGCGGCGGCGGAAGGTCTTGCCTTGCCATTCGATGCTGGCGCCCAGGCTGCGCGTCTGGGTGGGCGCGCCGGTCAGCGGGCGTACCAGGCTCCAGCCGTCTTCGCTATCGACCAGAAAGACAAAGCCTTCCTTCTGGTTGAAGAGCAGGTATTCGCGCCAGAAGGTCTGCTCGGCGTCCTCGTCATTCGGGTCGGGCAGATCGCAACGCTCTTGATAGCCGACGACCTGCCAAGGCAGCCTGGGCCCATCGGCAAAGGCCAAGGAGCCCATGCTGCCTAGCTTGAGCTGGGGCTCCATGCCATTGACCTGCTCGTAATGCGGCAGTTCGGCGGCGTTCGTCTTGGCGATGTCCACCACCGCATGGCATTGCGCGCAGACGATGGACAGGCTGCTGCCCAATTTGGGCGTCAGCGCGGCGCCGCAGCTGGGGCATTCCAGGGACTTGGCTTGCAAGGTCTTGCTGCTGTCCTCGCGCAGACCGCGCATGGCTAAGTCAGCGATGCGAACGGCCCGGCCCACGGACCAGAGCGGCGGCTTGCCGGCCAGCGCCGGGCTGTAGTCCAGCGTGCCGACCTCGTCTGTGGCGCTGCGCAGCTCGGCCACCAAATACTCGCGCGCCAATTCCGGCGGGCGCGGCAGCTCGCCTTGGGCGGCCAGTAGGGTGGTTGGGGTCAGGGCGGCAATCTGCCAGTTCTGGCCCGCGACGATCTGGCTGGCACCCAGCACCAGCTCATGCGCTTGGGGCGGCGCCAGCTGCAGCGCGGCATCGAAGCTGAGCACAAAGCTGCCGTTGTCCTCAGACAGCCAGGCGCTGCGGGTTTTCGCCGCGTCGGGCTCCCCGTCAAACAGCAGATGCCACTCGTTCCATTGCCCATCGGCATAGCCCAGCTGCAGCCGCCCCACGACGGTGAAGCCCGCGCCCATATAGCGGCCCGAGGCACCTAGCTGCAGGGGGGAGTAGTCCTCGATCATCTCGGCGCTCTGGCCGATCTTGCGCAGGGCATCGCCCTCGCGCAGCAGGCTGCTGCGGCAATAGCTGCAAACGGCGCTGGCCGAGGCGGCGGAGGCGAACTCCAGCGGTGCCCCGCAATTGGGGCAGGCGGCTTGCCAGCGGCGCTGGCTGGGCAGGGGGGCTTGGGAGGAAGGCGGCGGGCCGCCGCCGCCCTCATTCGACGGGGTCAATTAAGTAATTTTCTTCAGCAGCTCCGCCTTTTTGGCGGCGAATTCTTCGTCCGTCAGTATGCCTTTGGAAACCAGGCCGCCCAGCTTTTCCAGCATGGCGAAGACCTCGTCGCTGCTGGCTGCTGTTGGGGCTGTTGCCGGGGCCGCGGCAGCGGCAGCAGGTGCAGCAGCATTGGCTCCAGTCAGGCCGGCGCTCATCTGTTGCGCCAGCACCTGGCCCATGGCAAGACCTGCCCCCAGGCCCATGGCGTCGCCCGCCACGCCACCACCGCCCGAGCCCACGCCTTCAGCGAGCTTGGGGATGGCTTGCGCCGTCTGGTACTGCATGAACTTGCCCATGTCTTGGCCGATCATGCCCATCCCGATCTTTTGATCGAGGATTTTTTGCAGCTCTTCCGGCAGGGAGACGCTTTGCAGGGTCACGTTCTCCAGCTTCAGGCCCAGGCGTTCGAACTCGGGCGCGGTGGCGGTTTGCAGCTGCTTGGCGAACTCGATCTGATTGGCCGCCAGGTCCAGGAAGGGGATGCCGCTCTGCGCCACGGCGTCGCTGATGTGTTGCAGCATCAGGCCGCGCAGTTGGCCGTCCAGATCGGCCACGGTGTAACGCTCGCGGGTGCCGGAGATCTCGGTGTGGAAGAGCTTGGCGTCGGCCACGCGGTAGGCGAAATTGCCGAAGGCGCGCAGGCGGATAGCACCGAAGTCTTTGTCGCGAATGGTCACCGGCTGGGTCGTGCCCCAGCGCTGGTCGATCTGCTGGCGGGTGCTGAAGAAGTAGACATCGCTCTTGAAGGGCGACTGGAACAGCTTGTCCCAGTTCTTCAGATAGGTCAGCACCGGCAAGGTCTGGGTGGTGAGCTTGTACATGCCGGGGCCGAAGACGTCGGCCACCTTGCCTTCGTTGACGAAGACGGCGACCTGCGATTCGCGCACGGTCAGCGAGCCGCCGTACTGAATTTCCATGTCCGCGATGGGGAAGCGCCATGCCAAGGTGCCGTCGCCGTCTTCGGTCCATTGAATGATGTCAATGAACTGTTTCTTGATGAAGTCCATCAAACTCATGGCGTGCTCCTCGTGTACTGATGCTGTGTTCAAAGGCCTGCTCGGGCCGCGAGCGGGAGTATCCGCCAGCTCAGGCCTGCTTTCGTCGGGCGGATTGAGGACCCGGGGGTGAATCTTTCCCGCCAGCATGAGCGCGAAACTCGTTTAGGGCCTCCTTCCGGCCGAGCTGGGCACAGGGCAGGGGATGCCACAATTCCACCATGAAATCCAATCCGCGCGTTTCGATCCGGCATGCAGACTTTGATCTCAGCGCCGAAACTCTGGCCCTGCGCCAAGCCGACGGTGGTGTGGGCGCCGTCGTCTCCTTTGTGGGCACGGTGCGTGAATCCAGCCATGGCGAGAGTGTCAGCCAGATGGAGCTGGAGCATTACCCCGGCATGACCGAGGCCGCCATCGAGGCCATGATTGACAGCGCCCATGCGCGTTTTGATATCCGCGCCGCGCGGGTGATCCATCGTGTGGGTGTGTTGCAGGCGCGCGAGCAAATCGTGCTGGTGCTGGTGGCCTCGGCCCATCGGGGTGAGGCCTTTGCCGCCTGCGAGTTCCTGATGGACTATCTCAAGACCCAGGCCCCGTTCTGGAAGAAAGAGACCACGCCCCATGGCGCACACTGGGTCGATGCCCGCAGCAGCGACGACGCGGCCCTGGCGCGATGGGGCATTGCTTCGGGCAACTCCGCCGACAGTGCTCAGCCCCGGCCATGAGCGGCGCTCTGTGGCTGAAGATCCTGGCCGTGGCCAGCGGCGCCTCCTTGGGTGCCTTGCTGCGCTGGGGCGTCGGCCTGTGGCTCAATAGTTCTTGGATGGGCTTCCCGCTCGGCACCTTGCTGGTGAACTTGGTCGGTGGCCTCTTGATCGGCATGTCGCTGGAATGGTTTGGCCGCACACCCGATGAGTTGCTGCGCCTGCTGCTGGTGACCGGCTTGCTGGGCGGGCTGACCACCTTCTCCAGCTTTTCGGGTGAGTCCCTGGTGATGTTGCAAAGAGGCGAGTTCGGCCTGGCCCTGGCCCACACGGCCGCCCATGTGTTGGGGGCCTTGGCCGCCGCAGCGCTGGGCCTGCGATTGATGCAGTGGCTGCTGCCTTGATGCGGCCCTGGGCAGCACCGCAGCTATTGGCCTGAATCTGGCGCCCCGTCGGGCTCCAGCGGGGCCGCGATGCGGTAGCCATTCTTGCCCTGGCGCTTGACCTCGTACATGGCGGCATCGGCTGCGCTCAGCAAGGCGGCCCGATGCAGGGCATGGCGCGGGAAGCTGGCGATTCCTATGCTGGCGCCCACCCGGGCCACGCCGCCCTGGCTCAAGCCGATCGATTGCTGAATGGTTTGCAAGGCCCGGCGTGCCAGGTCTTGCGCGTAGACCGAATCGGCATCGATCTTCTCCAGCACCATCACCATCTCATCGCCGCCCAGGCGGCCCACCAGATCGCTGCCGCGGCGCGCCAGGGTGCTCAGGCGGCGCCCGCATTCGATCAAGACCTCGTCGCCGGCCTCATGGCCCAGCTCATCGTTGATGCGTTTGAAGCCATCCAGGTCGATGAAGAACAGGGTCAGGGCATGGCCGCTGTCATGGGCTTGCTGCAGCATGCGGTCCAGGGCCCGGGTGATGCCCACCCGGTTCTTCAGGCCGGTCAAGGCATCGTGTTCGGCCTGGTGGCTGGCGGCGGATTCCTGGCTCTTGCGCAGGGTCACGTCGTAGATCACGCCCTCGACCATGCGGTCGGCCTGGGCCATATTCGGCGTCTGCACCGAGATCAGGCAATGCACCCAGCGCGGCTCGGCGTCGGCGCTGCGCAGTTCCAGATCGGCCGACATGGTCTGGCCCAGGGTGGCCGAGTCGGCAATCATCTGGTGCACATGGGCCGGGTCGGCAAACACCTTCTGGATGAAGTCCTCGCCGCGCAGTGCGGCCAGATGGGCATAGTCCGAGCCGATGACGCGCATCACCGTCGGGTTGCCATTGATCAGGCGGCCATTGGCGCTCAGCACAAAAATGCCGGCGCTGGTGTGGTCAAAGATCTGCCGGTACTGGGCCTCCATGGCCGCGATCTCGGCGCGCAGGCCGCGCTCGGCGATCAGGGCCGATTCGGTCGCCGCCAGCATGCGGTTGGCCGCGCCTATCACCGTGCCGACCTCGTCGTAGCGGTGGCGCTTGGCCATGGTGAGGCGCTGCGAGCTGCCCACCTCCATCTGCGCCAGTTTGCGGGCCAGCATCTTCATCGGCAGGGAGAGCATGCGCAAGACCACGAAGTTCAGCACCAGGGCCAGCAGCGTGATCAGGCAGGCCAAGGCCGCCCCCAGCCAGCGCGCCTGTTGCAAGGCCTGGGCGGAGGCGCGCACGCCGTCGCCCTGCACCACCAACAGGCCCAAGGCCTCGCTGCTGTCAAAAGGCGAGCGCAGGGGCTTCTCGATGCGCAGGCTGGGCGCGTTCTCGGCCGCGGCCTGTTCGGCCCCGGCATATTTGTTGGCGCTGCGCACCAGGATCTCGCCCGCGCTGTTCTGCACCCAGACGATGGCGGCATTGGGGTCACGGGCCACGCCATCCACCAACTCCTTCAGCAGCACGCGGTCGTCGGCGTAGGCGCCCACGGCGACGGTTTTCTCGATGGCGCTGGCCATGGAGTCCAGGGTCAAGCGGGTCGACTCCTGTGCCTTCTGGTAGGCCAGCTGAAAGCCCAGCAAGGCCGCGATCAAGCCCAGCAGGCTGGCCGTGCCCAGCAGAATCAGGGTGAACTTGCCATGTAGGCTGTGGCGGTACTTGCGCGAGGCGGCCAGCGGGCCTGTAAGCATGCTGGCCGCGCTGGCCGGGCCGGCTTCGGGGGCGGGAGAGGTGGGGCGGTCCATTCAGCCCGCGCGCCCCAGCACCATCACCACCCGCAGATCGCTGTCTGTGGGTTCATGACTCAGATAGGCGATGGCCCGCCGATTGCGTTTGATCTCGGCCTGCAAGGCCGCATCATCGGCCAGGGCCTGCGGAGGCTGGACCCGACCGGTGAACAACAGGCGTGCCCAGTAGCTATTGATCTGCGCCAGATCCATGCCAGTCAGGGCCGCGTAAAAAGCCTCACGTACCGCGCTCTCGCGTGGGTGATCAAAGGGTTCGGCCAGGCTGTCGTCCGGGAAGTGGCGACTGCGGCCGGTGTAGAGCGCGATCAGCTCTTTCTTGCTGATGCTGCGCAAGGCGTTGGTGCTGTTGACGACGACGAAAAGCTCGCCCTCCTTGGCCAGGCCGCTCGTGGGCAGGGCCAGGGGCAGCAGGGCCAGCAGGGGGCGGAAGAGGTGGCGGCGGCGCATGGTCAGAACACAAAGTCCAGCACGGCCGAGAGCACGGTGGCGCTGCCCGCCTCGGCGCTGCTGTGCCGCCAGGCGGCGCTGCCATTGGCATGGCTATGCACCTGCTCGAGTTGTAGCTTGAGGGCCAGGCGCTGGGGGAAGTCATAGCGCAGGCCCAGACCCAAGGAGCTTTGATCGAAACGTGAGGCGTTGGCCGCCTCGGCTGCGCCTGCGCCCAGGGCAGCCGCCTGGGCGGCGGTTTGCGGCCCCAAGACCGGGTTCAGCTGTGCGGCCCAGTCGGTCGGCGCCTGCACAGCGCTGCGCTCGGCCAAGCTGCGGCCGGCGATGACAAAGCCGGTCAGGTGCTGCCAGCGCCGACCCAGGGAGGCATAGCCCCGCCAGCCGCCCGACATGCCGGTGGCCAGTTGCACCCGGCTCAGCTCCGCCGTGGCCTGCCAGGGCGAGCCGTTGTACTGCAGGCCCAGGGAGAAATACTGCGCCAGGCCCTGGCTGTAGAGGTCTTGGTCCAGCGCCTTTGCCTGGGCGGCCAAGGGGGCCAGCGAGGGAATGGGCAGGCCCGCCAGTGCCTGCAGGCCTTGCTGCAGCTGAACCAGCGAAGCCGTGGGCTTGACGGCCAGATCGGTGCGCAGATAGCTAAGCTTGAGCAGCAGGTTCTGGGTCTCGCGGCTGAGGCTGAGCACCAGCATCTTGCGTGCATCCACCCGCACGGAATCGTCGCTGCGCAAGGCCTCCACGGTGCTGCTGCTTTGGCCTAGCGAGAGCTTGAGGCGCCAATCGGCCTGGGGTTCTTGCCAGGCAAAGCTGAGGTCGGCCCCGTCCAGAACGTTGATGGGCATCCAGCCATAGAACTCCACATTGGGCCGGGCCCAGGGCAGGGCGTAGCCGACATTGCGCACATCGGCCTGCAGGAAGACATCGGGACTGGTGCGGCCCAGGCGCAGATGCCAGTCGGGGGCCGGGTGGTAGCCGATGAAGGCCCATTCCACCGATTCACCCAGGCTGGCCTGCTTGGCGCGTTGACGAAGCACCAGCTGGGTGACCAGCTCCCAGCGCTCCGCCGGCGTCCAGTTGGCCTGCAGGCCCAGGCGCGAGTCCACCAGGGCGCTGAGCTGGCCGTCGGCGCCGACCTGGGTTTGCTCGCGGGCCAGCAGCCAGTCTTTGTCGCTGCGAGTGTGGCTGAGGCCAATCGTGCCAAAGCCGCTCAGGCGCAGGGCGCTGCTGGGGCTTTCTTGGGCCTGGACCAGGCCAGGTACAAAGGCGCTCAAGGCCGCCAGCAGCAGCAAGCGGGCCCCCAGGCGGGGCCTGGGTCGGCTGGCTGGGGCGGACTTGTTCAAGACATCGAACATGGCGGACCTTCGCTCGGACTGCGGGCATGGCACCCGGGTCAAAGCAGCCGGGTGAGTTCACTATACGTCGTGGCCTTGCGTTAGCAATCAGGTCGTGATGCACTGTGTTTCTGGTCCTTTTTTAGTGAACGTGGCCGCCAGACTTTGCCAAGACCTTGCGTCAGATCAAAGTAGATGGGGCTTGAAATGAGCGGCCGCGCACCCACTTGCCAGCCATTGGAGGATTTAAGCCATGCGTGCAGACAAGTTCACAAGTCGTTTTCAGGAAGCTCTGGCCGAGGCCCAAAGTCTGGCCGTGGTCCGCGACAACCCCTATATCGAGCCGGCCCATGTGCTGGCCGCGATGTTGGTGCAGGACGATGGCCCGCGCGCGCTTTTGGAGCGCGCCGGCGTCAATATCAACGGCCTCAAGACGGCCGTCGAAACCATCGTGGCCGGCCTGCCCCAGGTCAAGGGCGAAGGCCAGCAGGTCACGGCCGGACGCGAGCTGATCTCGTTGCTGCAAGGTGCCGAGAAAGAGGCCGCCAAGCGAGAGGACCAATTCATTGCCAGTGAGATGTTCTTGCTGGCCCTGGCCGATGCCAAGACGGACCTGGCCGGCGCCGTGCGCGGCCACGGCCTGACTCGCAAGGCCTTGGAGGCCGCCATTGACGCGGTGCGCGGCGGCCAGAAGGTCGACAGCGCCGACGCCGAAGGCCAGCGCGAAGCCCTGAAGAAATACACCCTGGATCTGACCGAGCGTGCCCGCAAAGGCAAGCTGGACCCGGTGATCGGCCGCGACGATGAAATCCGCCGCGCCATTCAGGTGCTGCAGCGTCGCAGCAAGAACAACCCGGTGCTGATCGGCGAGCCCGGCGTCGGTAAGACCGCCATCGTCGAGGGCCTAGCCCAGCGCATCGTCAACGGCGAAGTGCCGGACAGCCTGCGCAACAAGCGCATCCTGGTGCTGGACATGGCCTTGTTGCTGGCCGGTGCCAAGTACCGTGGTGACTTTGAGGAACGCCTGAAGGGCGTGCTGAAAGAAGTCGCCCAGGACGAAGGCCAGACCATTCTCTTCATCGACGAGATCCACACCATGGTGGGCGCCGGCAAGGCCGAAGGCGCCATCGACGCCGGCAATATGCTCAAGCCCGCCCTGGCGCGCGGCGAGCTGCATTGCATCGGTGCCACCACCCTGGACGAGTACCGCAAGTATGTGGAGAAGGACGCTGCGCTGGAGCGCCGCTTCCAGAAGGTGCTGGTGGACGAGCCCACGGTGGAGTCCACCATCGCCATCCTGCGTGGCCTGAAGGAGAAGTACGAGCTGCACCACGGCGTCGACATCACCGACCCGGCCATCATCGCTGCGGCCGAGCTGAGCCATCGCTACATCACCGACCGCTTCCTGCCCGACAAGGCCATCGACTTGATCGATGAGGCAGCGGCCAAGATCAAGATCGAGCAAGACTCCCGCCCCGAGGTGATGGACAAGCTGGACCGCCGCATGATCCAGCTGAAGATCGAGCGCGAGGCGGTCAAGCGCGAGAAGGACGAGGGCTCGATCAAGCGCTTCGAGCTGATCGAGGAAGAGCTGCTCAAGCTGCAGCGCGAGTACGCCGAGCTGGAAGAAATCTGGACGGCCGAAAAAGCCCAGGCCCAGGGCTCCGCCCATGTGAAGGAAGAGATCGACAAGATTCGCTTCCAGATCGAGGAGCTGACCCGCAAGGGCGACTTCAACAAGGTGGCCGAGCTGCAATACGGCCAGCTGCCCGAGCTGGAGAAAAAGCTCAAGGCCGCGCAGGCCACTGAGGCTGGCAAGAAGGGCCCGGATGCCAAGCCGCGCCTGCTGCGCACCCTGGTGGGCGCCGAGGAAATCGCCGAGGTCGTGGCGCGTGCCACCGGCATCCCGGTGTCCAAGCTGATGCAGGGCGAGCGTGACAAGCTCTTGCAGATGGAGACCAAGCTGCACCAGCGCGTGGTGGGTCAGGACGAGGCGATTCAAGCGGTGGCGGACGCCATCCGCCGCTCGCGTGCGGGCCTCTCGGACCCGAATCGCCCGACCGGCAGCTTCCTCTTCCTGGGCCCCACGGGCGTGGGCAAGACCGAGCTGTGCAAGGCCTTGGCCGGCTTCTTGTTCGACAGTGAGGAGCATCTGGTGCGCATGGACATGAGCGAGTTCATGGAGAAGCACTCGGTGTCTCGCCTGATCGGCGCGCCTCCGGGCTATGTGGGTTACGAAGAAGGCG
Source organism: Paucibacter sp. KBW04 (assembly GCF_003852425.1). Classification (GTDB taxonomy): domain Bacteria; phylum Pseudomonadota; class Gammaproteobacteria; order Burkholderiales; family Burkholderiaceae_C; genus Paucibacter_A. Next base: position 401,964 of record NZ_QAJN01000001.1, read on the forward strand.
GTGCCTTGACCGAGGCCGTGCGCCGCAAGCCCTATTCGGTGCTCTTGCTGGACGAGGTGGAGAAGGCCCACCCGGACGTTTTCAACGTCTTGCTGCAGGTCTTGGACGATGGCCGTCTGACCGATGGACAGGGCCGCACGGTGGACTTCAAGAACACCGTGATCGTGATGACCAGTAACCTGGGCTCTCAGCAGATCATGGCCTTGGCGGGCGAGTCCTCCGAGGTGATCCGTGAGGCGGTGTGGGGCGAGGTGAAGGCGCATTTCCGCCCCGAATTCCTCAACCGCATCGACGAGACCGTGGTCTTCCATGCCCTGGATGCCAAGCACATCGAAGAGATCGCCAAGATCCAGTTGAAGATCCTGGAGCAGCGCCTGGAGAAGATGGAGATGACGCTGGACCTCAGCCCCGTCGCCGTGGCGGAGCTGGCCAAGGTGGGCTTCGATCCGGTATTTGGTGCCCGCCCGCTCAAGCGCGCCATCCAGCAGCGCATCGAGAACCCGCTCTCCAAGCTGATTCTGCAGGGCAGGTTTGGGCCCAAGGATGTGATCCCGGTGGACTTTGCCGAGGGCGAGTTCCAGTTCGGGCGCACGGTGCACTGAAGGCGCTGCACAAGCAGCAAAAAGGGCAGCCTAGGCTGCCCTTTTTTTAACTCACGACGCCATCAAAAATGATGCGCCAGCGACCCTCTTGCTGGCGCCAGTACTGGCGTTTGAGTGCGGGTGTGGGGTTGAGGGCGCTGAGCTCTCGGTAGGTGACGATCATCACCGGCTCCAGGTCCTGGCTGGGCAGCACGCTCAGGCGCTCCAGGCTTTGCACCGGCAACTCGTGGGCTTGCATGCGGGCCAGATTTTGGGCCAGGCGTTGGGCCTCGCTGTCAGAGCCGCGCTGCAGGCCAGGCTCATACAGCGGGAGCAAGGCCTTCGCGTCCTGCTTCAGCCGCGCCTCCTGCCATTGGCTGAAGGCACTCTCGAATTGCGCATCGACCAAGGGCTTGCCGTCCTTTTTGGCGACCCAGTCCACCTGTTCAAAAATCAGCACGGGCGTCTCGCGGGCCTTGACCGTGTCGGCCAGGGCCTGCATATCGTCGTTGCTGAGCACGATGCAGCCGTCGGTGGACTGCGGCCCGCGCGCGTAGCTGCCGGCCCGCTCGCCATGCAACCAGATGCTGCTGCCGCCGCGGCCCACCATGCGGTCGTATTCGTTGGGATAGTTCAGGGGCAGGGCGGCCGCACCGTAACGGGCCGCGGCTTCGTCGCGCCGCATGCCTACCTGGTAGACGCCAAGCGGCGTGCGCTGGTCGCCTTCCATCTGCTTGGAGACGCCGGCCTTGCCCAGGGAGACATAGCTGTCCTTGACCAACTCCATTCCCTGGCCGCGATTCTGAAACAGATAGAGCCGGGCTTTGTGGGTGTCCACCACGATGGCGTGCTGCACCGTGCTGGGCAGGCCGATCAACTCTTTGGGCAGGGCGTCTTTGGGCGGCCGCTCCACCAGGGCGGCCAGGCGCAGGCGGGCTTCTTGGCGCAGGGCTTCGCTGCGCGCGCGTTGCTCTTCGGTCGCGCCGATCAAGGCCTGGGCCGCCGCCTCGGGTGAGGTGCGTGCCAGCAGCAGATCGGAGTAAACCAGCTGGGCCAGGGAGAAATCGGGTTGGCGCTTGACCAGATGCTCGATGGTCTCGAAGGCCTTGGACTCCTCGCCCTTGGCCAGCATCTGGTAGGCCGAAATCAGCTGGCCCTCGGGCGTCTGGGTGTTCAGCTGGGCCGTCAACAAACTGGGCTGGGCGGCGCTGGCGGCCGTGTCCGCGCGCTGCGGGGCATAGGCCTCGACCCGCGAGGACAGAAAGTTCATGCCGCTCAAGCCCACGATGGCCGTGCCACCGACGCAGGCCAGCAGCAGGATGGCACGTAGCAGCGCATGCTTGGCCGGCTTGGGCCGAGCGGGGCGCCGCTTCAAGGCTGAGGGCGCCGGGGAGTCTGGCGCCTGTTGGGGGTCCTGCATATCAGCCCGGGAGAAATGAGAGAAGAAATAGAGAAGAAAGAGGCTTGCGCGGGGCCTTGTCGGGCGCGGCAAGGGCCGGGCTTAGCCGGCCGACTCTTGCGTGATCAGCCAGGCACCGGACTTGGACTTGATCAGCTGCAAGGTCTTGCTGCTCTTCACGTCCAGCGAATCGGAGTTGTAGTCCTGGCGGAAGCTGACGCTGGCCTTGTCGCCGTTCAGCTTGATTCTCACATTGGAGAGCTCGACCTTGATCTTCTTCTTGCCCATGATGCGGACGCGGCGGTCTTCTTCCCAGGCCTTGCGGCTGCCGGACTTGCCCTTGAATTCGGGGGCATAGGCCTTGTAATAGTCCTTCATATCGCGATCGCTCCAGGCCTGGGCCCAGGCTAGCACGGCCTTGTTGACCGCCTTTTCCTGAGCCTGAGCTTCAAGGGCTGCGCTGTTGTCGGGCTTGGGCGCTGGCGCCGGAGCCGCGGCCACGGCAACGGGCTTGGTCGCTGCGGGGGCCGGGGCAGGTGTTGCGGCAGCGGCGGGCGCAGGCGCGGGTTTGGCGGCTGCAGGTGACGGTGCCGCTGCGGGGCTGGCCGCCGCGACCTGGGTGGGTTTGGCGCTTGTGGCCGAAGTTGCGGCCGGGGTCGCCGCTGCAGGGGCGGCAGCGACCTGCGGCGCCGAGGCCGGCTTGGCCGCGGCGGCCTGCACGGCGGCCTTGGCCACGCGCGGATCCACGCTGGCTTCAAACACGTTTTGCACCACGGCCAGCTTCAGCGGCAGATTGCTGTCGCCCTTGTCCAGCGCCAGGGCCTTTTTATAGGCCTGGCCGGCCAGGCGAGCATAGACATCGCCCAGATTCTGGAAGGCGGTGGCATAGCTGGGGTTGGTGCGAATCGCCAGCTCCAGGGCCTGGCGGGCCTTCTCGTAATCGCCCTGGCTGCCATACATGACGGCCAGATTGTTGTAGGGGCCGGGCAGGTCGGGGTTGGTCTCGATCAGCTTTTGGAAGACGGCGATGGCCTCGGCCTGCCGGTTCAGCTGCGAGAGCGCGATGCCGCGCTGCAGGCGCAGGCGCGCATCATTGGGCTTGGCTTGCAGCAGGGTGTCGATCTTTTTCAGTCCGTCCGTGGCCTTGCCTTGGGACAGCAGGGCTTGCACCTCGCTCACATCGTCGGCACGGGCCGCAGCGCTGAACAGGCTCAAACCCAGGGCGAGGCCGAGGCTGAGTTGCAGGACGAGAGGGCGCAGGGGAAATCGTGTCACGGACTGATAGGAGAGCATGGTCGCGGCTAGATTTTGAGTGGGCGGATTGTAGCGGCGGCCTTGCGGCCAAGCCCACCCGCTTGCTTGAGGCTTGCCCCTAGGTGCGGAAGGCCTCACGAGCAGGGCGAGGCCGTGCCTGCGCAGGCTCAAATTTGCCTGCTTTCCCTGAGCTGTGGGCGGACGGGCGCATGCTAGAGTCCGTTGCGAAATCAAGGCCTTGGCCCGCTTTGTGGCGGCCGCCAAACGGCCAAATTCCTTGGACCCCTCTCCTACGAGAAAGACGCCTTCCCGTGCTCATTCAACGCCGTGCTCGTTTTTGTCAGGCCTTGGGCTCGGCGGCACTGCTTGGCGGCTTGCTGTTCAGCCCTCTGAACAGCTCGGCCATGGAATTGGGGCGGCCGCAGACCCTGTCGGGACTGGGCGAGGCCTTGTCGCTGAAGCTACCCATGCGGCTCAGCCCGGGCGAGACCCTCAATGCCGATTGCATCAAGGTCACGATAGAAACGGCCGATCAGGTCTTGCCCGCGCATCAGGTCCATAAAACGGTGGACTACCAGGCCGAGTCTCACAGCGGCTGGGTCTGGGTCAAAACCACGGTCGCCATCGAGGAGCCGGTGGTCAAGCTGTCGCTGGGTTGCCCGACCCAGCAGCTGACCGCCTTTGTGGACCCGGCCCCGGCTGCCGCTGCCAAGGCGCAGACGGCGGCGGCTGTTTCTTCAAGTTCAAATGCCATGGCAATCAAGGCTGCGGCGACCCAAGCCAAGCTGCCCGCCACGGCCGCCACGGCCAACCCAGCCGCGCCAGTTGCCAAGGCGCCTGCGCGTGTGACCGTGCTGATTCTCGGCCCGGACAGGCTGCGCTTCGATCTCGACGGCGGCTCGGCCGGCCGGCCTGGCAAGAGCGCGGGGGCTTGGCAAAAAGATGGCTTGGACCCAGCGCGTGCCGGCTTTGGCCTGCTGATGAGCCTGGACCCTGGTCGTGCCCCGGCTGCGGCGGCCGCCGCGCCCAGCGCCTCGGGCGCTGGCCTGGGTCAGCGTGTGCAGGCGGCCGAGAGCGAGTTCCAGAGTCTGCAGAACGAACACGCCAGCCTCAGCCAGGAACTCGACAAGCTGACCCGGTCCTTGGCCGAGCGGCGCACCCAGTCCTCGCCCGGCCCGGCCGCCTTGCTGGCGCTGGCGGCAGCTTTGCTGGGCCTAGCGGGCTTGAGCTATTTCGTGCTCTGGCCGCGCTGGCGCCTGCGTTCGCGGGCCTGAATCCTCGGGGTCCAAAGCCCTGTCGCGCGCGGGCGTCCGCCGTCTTCGTAGAATGCCCCATTCCTATTGATGGCGCCTTGCAACAAGGCGCGAGGCTCTTGCATGAGTGCTGCTGCCGCTGCTGCGTCCCCCAAACCCTTCCCATCCACTGACTCGTCCGCCGCAAAAAGCGCTGGAGAAGCGGGTGCGCCCCTGCCCATCGTCATCGTCGGCGCCGGCCTGGCCGGCTTGACCGTGGCCCTGCATCTGGCCGATCGCCAGCCCGTCATCGTGCTGGCCAAGCGCGAGTTGAATGAGGGCGCCACGGCCTGGGCTCAGGGCGGCATCGTCGGCGTGCTGGGGCCGGACGACAGCATCGCCAGCCATGTGCGCGACACGCAGGACGCCGGTGCCGGCCTGGTGGACGAGGCCACCGCCCGCTTCATCGCCGAGCGCAGCGCCCAGGCGGTGGAATGGTTGGTACGCCAGGGCGTGCCCTTTACGCCCGATAGCGAGGGCCCGCTGGGCCTGCACCTGACCCGCGAAGGTGGCCATGCCGTGCGCCGCATTGCCCATGCGGCCGATGCCACCGGCAAAGCGATTCACGACCAGTTGCTGGCCGCTGCTGCCGCGCATCCGAATATCGATTTACGGCAACGCTGGATGGCGCTGGACTTGATCACCTCCCGCCATGTGCAGCGCGAGGAAGAACCTCGTTGCTATGGCATCTATGCCCTGGACATCGACGGCCAGCGCGTCGAAGCCTTGGCGGCCCAGGCCGTGGTGCTGGCCACCGGCGGGGCGGGCAAGGTCTACCGCTACACCACCAACCCCGACACCTCCACCGGTGACGGCATCGCCATGGCCTGGCGGGCGGGCTGCCGGGTGGCGAATATGGAGTTCATCCAGTTCCATCCCACCTGCTTGTACCACCCGCAGGAGCGCAGCTTTCTGATCACCGAGGCCTTGCGCGGCGAGGGTGGGCATTTGAAGCTGCCGGATGGCACGCGCTTTATGGCCGCGCATGACGAGCGCATGGAGCTGGCGCCGCGCGATATCGTCGCCCGCGCCATCGACTTCGAGATGAAAAAGCATGGCTTGGACCATGTGTGGCTGGACGCCACCCATCTGGGCGAGGCCTTTTTGAAAGAGCATTTCCCCACGGTTTATGCGCGCTGCCTGAGCCTGGGTATCGATATTGCCAAGCAGATGATCCCCGTCGTGCCGGCGGTGCACTTCACCTGCGGCGGGGTGGTGACCGACTTGAACGGCAGCTGCGATCTGCCCGGCCTCTATGCCGTGGGTGAAACCAGTTACACCGGCCTGCACGGCGCCAACCGCCTGGCCAGCAATTCCTTGCTGGAATGCGTGGTGCTGGGCCAGACCTGCGCCAGCCATATCGAGGCCATGCCTGCGCTCGCCCCGGCGCCGCTGCCGGCCTGGGACGAAAGCCAGGTGGAGGACGCCGACGAGCAGGTGGTGATCGCCCACAACTGGGACGAGTTGCGCCTCTTGATGTGGAACTATGTGGGCATTGTGCGCACCACCAAGCGTCTGGAGCGCGCGCTGCATCGCATCGCGCTGCTGCGTGGTGAGATCGACGACTACTACGCCAATTTCCGCGTCACCCGCGACCTGCTGGAGCTGCGCAATCTGCTCGATTGCGGCGAGTTGATCGTGCGCTCAGCCTTGCTGCGGCATGAGAGCCGCGGCCTGCATTTCAGCCGCGACTACCCGCGCACCTTGCCGGTGAGCTTCCCGACCGTGCTGATGGCCGAACGGGGTTTGAAAACCCGCTGAAGCGCAGCTTTAGGCATTGGCCCGTAAGGTGGTGCGGGCCTGCACAAAGATGAAGGCGTAGTTGACGGCGTCCAGGATGGCGTTGTCAATTTCGCTGCGCTCGTGCTCGGTCAGGTAGAAGAGAAAGTCCACCGCGTGGCGGATGTAGCGGGGCGGCAGGCGGTTCAGCGCCACGCAGGCCACATCGCACAACAGATCGCTGTCGGCCTTGATCTCGGGGTAGTCCTCGGCCGCTTTCATCACGGCCGTGAGCACCTCGCGCTCGTGATAGTTGAACAGCGAACTGAAGTCTTGATTCATCTGCGTCTCCCTTGGAATGGCGACTGACACGATAAACCCCAGGCGCGCCCTCAGCGGGCGGAAATGGAGGCCTTGAGGCGGCTTTTTCGCCCGCAGCTCAAGGCCCGGCCAGTATCCCTCAGGCCGCGCCTATGCCGGCGACCAGACCGCTTTGTTTGGCTTTGAGCGCCGCGGTGAAGTCCAGCATGCGGGCGATGCAGCCCAGCGCCTTGACACGGGTGGGCTCGTCGACCGTGATCTCGCCCTGGCCGGTCTTCAGGCAATCGATCAAGTTTTGCAAGCCGTTCATGGCCATCCAGGGGCAGTGGGCGCAGCTCTTGCAGGTGGCGCTGTTGCCGGCGGTGGGGGCTTCGATCAAGGTCTTGCCCGGTGCCAGCTGGCGCATGCGGTGCAGGATGCCGTTGTCGGTGGCGACGATGTATTCCTGGGCCTTGCCTTCCACCACGGCCTTGATCAGGGCCGAGGTGGAGCCCACCACATGGGCCATCTCGACCACGCTCTTGGGCGACTCGGGGTGGACGAGGATCATGGCGTCCGGGTGCTGCTCACGCAGCAGCTCCAGCTCCAAACCCTTGAATTCATCGTGCACGATGCAGGCACCGTTCCACATCAGCATATCGGCGCCGGTTTGTTCCTGGATGTAGCGGCCCAGATGGCGGTCGGGGGCCCAGAGGATCTTCTCGCCCTTGGCACGCAGGTCGGCCACGATCTCCAGCGCGCAGGAGCTGGTGACCATCCAGTCGGCCCGCGCCTTCACGGCGGCGCTGGTATTGGCGTAGACCACGACCTTGCGGTCGGGGTGGGCATCGCAGAAGGCGGCGAACTCATCGGCCGGGCAGCCCAGGTCCAGCGAGCAGGTGGCGTCTAGATCGGGCATCAGCACGCGTTTCTCGGGGCTGAGGATCTTGGCGCTTTCGCCCATGAAGCGCACGCCCGCCACCACCAAGGTTTGAGCGGCGTGGTCGCGGCCAAAGCGGGCCATCTCCAGCGAGTCGGAGACGATGCCGCCGGTCTCCAGGGCCAGGTCTTGCAGATCGCCGTCCACATAGTAGTGAGCGACCAGCACGGCGTTGTGCGCCTTGAGCAAGGCCGCAGCCTCCGCCTTCAGTGCCTGGCGTTGACTGGGGTTGAGAGGGGCGGGCACCTTGGCCCAGGCATGCGCCGTGCAGCTTTGGCCGGCGGCGTCCTGGCGGGTGTAGTCGAAGAGAACTTGATCCATGGGGGCAGATTTTAGTGGGGCGCGTTCTTGACCCTGCTGGACGGGGCCATTGCCCGTTTAGGCTTCCGCGAAGAAGCGGCTGGGTGGCATGCCCACCGTGCGTGTCACCATGGCGGAAAAGGCGCTGGCGCTGGCATAGCCCAGCTCGGCGGCGATCAGATTCATCGGTTGCTTGCGGGCCGCGAGGGTGAGGGCGCGGGCCAGCAAGACCTGCTGGCGCCACTGGGCATAGCTGCTGTCCAGCTCCTGCCTGAACAAGCGGGAGAGGGTGCGGGTGCTGGCGCCCACCTCGGCGGCCCAGGCGTCCAGATCGGCGTGGCGTTGCGGCTCCAGCAGCATGACTTCGCACAGCCGGCGCAAGCGCTTGTCCTGCGGCAAGTCGACGCCTAGCCGCAGGCTGCGTGCTCGCTGCAACTCGTCTTGCACCAGGCTGATGATGCATTGCTCCCGCGCTGTGGGAGCCTCTTCGGCCAAGGCGTCTTGGTGAGCCGCATTGGGATCGGTAGCCAGTTGCAGCACGAGTTCCCGCAGCAACGGGGTCACTTCGATGACCCGGCACTCTTTCCAGGCCTGGGCTTGTTCGATGGGCAGGCCGGGGCCTTGGCATTGGTCCGACTGGTGCAAATACAGGGAGCGCAGATCAGCCCGCTCGACCGCAGTCACCGCATGTTCGATATGCGGCGGAATCCAGACGGCGCGCGAGGGGGGCAGCAAATAGGTTGCTCGCTCGGTATTGATGCGTACCGCCCCGCCAATGCTGAAGGTGACTTGGCCCCAGGCATGGCTGTGGGCGTGAATGTCCTCGTCATGCTCCAGCACATGGGCCTTGGCCCTGATGGGGCGTTGTGCATGAGGGCGATACAGCTGAGGCTCCCGAGGCGGCATGCTTTTGCGCCGCATGCGCGCAGCGGCTTTCGGCTTTGCGGCCGCGACTTCGGGCCGTGAAAACGCTTTGCTTGGCGTGTGCATAGGGGCTCGTGATGGCTGAAACTCGATAGAAATTGGCGAACTATCGTAACTGAGCCGGTATCGCCCCACATAGAGTCAGGGCCATGACGACGCAAACTGCAACCATAAGTGTTTCGCCCAGCGACCAGGCCCGGCGTGACTTCTCCACCATAGGCCTGATCGGCCTGGCCCACGGCACCTCGCATTTCTTCCATATGCTGCTGCCGCCGCTGTTCCCGGTCTTCATCCGGGAGTTCGGGCTTAACTACTCCGAGCTGGGCCTGCTGGTCACCACCTTCTTCGTCATCTCGGCCCTGGGCCAGGCGATGGCGGGGTTCTTGGTCGACCGGACCGGCGCGCGGCCGGTGCTGTTTGCGGCCCTGAGTTGCTTTGTGCTGGCCAGCATTGCGGCCGGCTTGGCCACCGGCTTTGGCGGCCTGATGTTGGCCGCGGCGCTGGCGGGCCTGGGGAATTCGCCCTTCCATCCGGTGGACTTCACCATCCTCAACAAGCGGGTCTCGCAGCCGCGTCTGGGCCATGCGTTCTCGATCCACGGCATCACCGGCAATCTGGGCTGGGCCTTTGCGCCGGTGTTCTTGATCGGGGTTGCTGAGGCCAGCGGGAACTGGCGCCACGCCTATGTCGGCACGGCGCTGATCGCCCTCGCGGTGATGGCCTTGCTGGCTCTCATGCGTGAGGCCATCGATGACAGCCAGGGCGCCTGGTTGCATGAAAAAGCCGGGGCCGCTGCCGTCAAGGACGAGCACCCCATGGCCTTTTTGCGCCTGCCCTCGGTGTGGCTGTGCTTTTCCTTTTTCTTTTTCGGCACGGCGGCCTTGACGGCCATCCAGAGCTTCGCCAGCCCGGCCCTGACCAGCCTCTACGGTCTGGATCCGCATGCCACCGCCTTTGTGGTGACGGGCTATATGTTGTGTGGCGCGGTCGGTATGTTGATCGGCGGGTTTTGGGTCGCCAAGAGCAGCAGCCTGGAGCGCAATATCGCCATCGCCCTGGCGATTGCCGCGGCCTTGCTTGCCCTGGCGGCCACCGCCTGGCTGCCGCCATTGCTGGCGGCCGGCGTGGTGGCCCTGGCCGGTTTTGGCACTGGTCTGGCCGGCCCCTCGCGCGATATGTTGATCAAGCGCGCAGCACCTCCCGGCGCCACTGGCCGGGTTTACGGCACGGTGTACTCGGGCCTGGACCTGGGTTTTGCGGTCGCCGCGCCTATTTTTGGCGCGCTGATGGACCATGGCCGCCCGGGCGGCGTCTTCCTCGGCGCGGCCTTTGCCTTGTTGCTGGCCATTGGGGCGGCCAATCTGGTGAACATCTCTCGCAAACCCTAGGTTGGCAAGACCTGACCCTGCCCATCCCCACAGCTACAGTGCAAGCCATGACGACGAACACTTCTCGCCCCCAGGGCAACACATCTTCATCACCCCGCCTGGCGGGCCATTTGCTGGTGGAAGCCTTGGTCGAACAGGGCGTCACGGACGTCTTTGGCGTGCCGGGTGAGAGCTATTTGGCGGTGCTGGACGGGTTTCACGAGCATGCCGACAAGATCCGCTTCATCGCCTGCCGGCAAGAGGGCGGCGCCGCCTTTATGGCCGAGGCACAAGGCAAGTTGAGCGGCCGCCCCGGCATCTGCTTTGTGACCCGCGGCCCGGGCGCCACCAATGCCAGCATCGGTCTGCACACGGCGTTTCAAGACTCCACGCCGATGATTCTTTTCATCGGCCAGGTGGCCAGCGATCAACGTGACCGCGAGGCGTTTCAGGAAGTGGACTACCGTCAGATGTTTGGCCCGGGCACCCTGGGTTTTGCCAAATGGGTGGGCGAGGTGCAGGACGCCGACCGCCTGCCCGAGTATGTGGCGAGGGCCTTCCACACCGCGCTGCAGGGTCGGCCCGGCCCGGTGGTGCTGGTGCTGCCCGAAGACATGTTGACCGAGCTCAGCAGCGCGCCCGTCTTGCCCCGTGTGCAGCCGGCCCAGGCCTGGCCCACTCCAGCCGCCTTGGCCGAATTGCACGAGCGCCTGCGGGCCGCCAAGAAGCCGCTGGTGATTGCCGGGGGCGGCGGCTGGACGCCCGAGAGCTGTGCCGCCCTGCAGCGCTTTGCCGAGAATTGGCGGCTGCCCGTGGGCTGCGCCTTCCGCTTCCAAGACCTGTTCGACAACCGCCACCCGCAGTACGCCGGGGACGTGGGCATCGCCATCAATCCCAAGCTGGCCGCGCGGGTGCGCGAGGCCGATCTGATCCTGGCCGTCGGCCCCCGTCTGGGCGAAATGACCACCGGCGGCTACACCTTGTTGCAGGCCCCGCGCCCGCAGCAAACCCTGGTGCATATCCATGCCGGGGCGGAGGAGTTGGGCCGGGTTTATGCGGCCGATTTGATGATCAATGCCAGCATGTCTTGCGCCGCCCAGGCGCTGGAGACGCTGGCCGCACCGGCGCAAGTCGCTTGGGCCGACTGGACGGCTCAGGCCCATGCCGACTATCTGGGCAATCTGCAGCCGCAAGCCGTTAGCCCCTTGGACATGGCCGAGGTGGTCAAGTGCTTGGGTCGCCTCTGCCCCGAGGGCACGGTGTTCACCAATGGCGCGGGCAATTACAGCGGTTGGCTGCATCGCTTCCATCAATACCCGGGCTTGCAGCAGCATGGCCGTACCCAGCTAGCACCGACCAGCGGCGCCATGGGTTATGGCCTGCCGGCTGCCGTGGCGGCCAGCCTGCTGGAACCCGAGCGTTGGGTGGTCAATATCGCTGGGGATGGGGACTTTTTGATGAATGGCCAGGAGCTGGCCACGGCCACCGGCTACGGCGCCAAGAAGCTGATCTCGGTGGTGGTGGACAACGGCACTTACGGCACCATACGCATGCACCAGGAGCGCGAGTACCCGGGCCGCGTTTCAGGCAGTGATTTGTTCAACCCCGATTTCGCCATGCTGGCTCGGGCCCATGGCTGGAGTGCTCAGCGCATCGAGCGTACCGAGGACTTTGAGCCCGCCTTGCGTGAGGCCCTAGCCGCGGGCAGGCCTTGCTTGCTGCATCTGCGCTTGTCCAGCGATGTGTCGACCAGCCGCAGCACGCTCAGCGCGATTCGCGAGGCGGCGCAGCAGCGTTTGAATCAGCCCAGGTGAAGTGGCTGGGTGCTGATGACGACGCCGTCTTCGTCGGCGTAAAGCCAGTCCCCCGGGCGCAACCAGTGACCCTGAATCTGCACGGCGACATCGGCCAGGCCTTGGTTCTTGCGTTCGGTCGGCATGGGGCAGTGGCTCAGGGCCAGGATGCCGGTTTGCGCCTGGGCTAACTCCGCCACATCGCGCACACAGCCTTCAATCAAAAGCCCGGCCCAGCCATTCCTGGCCGCGGCTGCAGCCAGATTGCCGCCCAGCAGGGCGCGGCGTAGCGAGCCACCGCCATCCACCACCAGCACCCGGCCTTGGCCCGGGCTTTCCACCGCCTCCTTGACGCGGCTGTTGTCCTCGAAACAGCGTACGGTGGCAATCGGGCCGGCAAAGCGTTTGAGCCCGCCGTAGCTGCGGTGCACGCCGGGCAGGGCGATGAAATCGCCGCTGTCGGTGGCTTTGTGTAGATCGCAGAAATCGCAGGTGGAAAAGCTGATCATGGCGGTTCGAGCGAGTGCCGAGCTTGAGGTGGGTGTGGGGGCTCAGGCCAAGCTGGGGTCGGCCTTGACCAAGATCTTGGCGCCTTCGGCCAGGACGATTTGGCCGGGGCGGATCTTGGCGGTTTTACGCAGCTCGGTCTGTCCATCCACCTGGATTTGACCCTCGGTGATGAGGCTGCGGGCGCGGCCGCCGCTCTCTACCAGGCCGGTGGCCTTGAGCAGTTTGTCCAGGGCGATGAACTCGCCGCGCAATTCAAAGTCGATATTTTGCATACCGATATTGTCCCAGTTCCGCGGGCAAGCCTTGCCGAGCGGGACCGGCGGCCGGGTTTTAGCGTCCGCTGAAGACGTCGACGGCCCCGACCAGGATGCCGGCTTGCTCCTTCAAACGGTCGGCCGCCGAGGCCGATTGCTGCACCAGGGCGGCGTTTTGCTGCGTCATCTGGTCGAGTTGGGAGACGGCGATATTGACCTGGCCGATGCCGCTGGATTGTTCGCGGGTGGCGGCGCTGATCTCGCTAATCAAGTCGTTGACGCGATTGACCTGATGGACGATTTCGCCCATGGCCTGGCCGGCGCGCTCCACCAGATGGGCGCCGGTCTCGACCTTTTCCACGCTATCGCTGATCAGGCCCTTGATCTCCTTGGCCGCAGCCGCGCTGCGTTGCGCCAAGCTACGCACCTCGCCGGCCACCACGGCAAAGCCGCGACCCTGCTCACCGGCCCGGGCCGCCTCGACGGCGGCATTGAGGGCCAGGATATTGGTCTGGAAGGCGATGCCATCGATCACGCCGATGATGTCGGAGATGCGTTTGCTGGAGGCGGTGATGGCGTTCATGGTGTCCACCACCTGGCCCACGACCACGCCACCACGGGCCGCCGATTCGCTGGCCGAGCCGGCCAGTTGCGCGGCTTGTTGGGCGGTGTCTGCATTGTTCTTGACGGTGGCGGTCATCTCCTCCATGGAGGCGGCGGTTTGCTCCAGGCTGGAGGCGGCCTCCTCGGTGCGCGAGCTCAAATCCATATTGCCGTTGGCGATCTCGGTGCTGGCGTTGTTGACGCCGTTGACCTGGCCCGCGACATCGTCCACCAGGGAGCGAAGATTCAAGCCGCTTTGATTGACGGCACGCATGATCATGCCGATCTCGTCGACCCGGTTCAGCGCGGTCTGCTCGCCGGGTTGACCGGAGGCCACGCACTGAGCCTGCCGCTTGACCGCTTGCAAGGGCGTCGCGATCTGTGCGTCCAGCCACAGAGATAGCAGCCAGGCGGCGATCAGACTGGTGGCGGCAAAGCCGGCCAGGCTCGTCGATCCCAAGCCCAGTCCAGCGGCCGCCGCGATCGTGGTGGCGGCGAAAACAAGCATCGCCCAGCGCATGCGCCAGGCCACCGACATGGTTTGCATGGCCGAGGTCCAGCCCATCAGGCCGGTGCGCACGATCAGCCCCCGGTGAAAGGCGCGATTGCCCGCCCGGTTCTCGCGGAAATCGGCGTAGAGCTTTTCGGCCGCGTTGATCTCGGCGCGGCTGGGCTTGGTGCGCACCGACATATAGCCGGTGACCTTGCCGCCGCGCACCACGGGGGCTGCATTGGCGCGCACCCAGTAGTGGTCACCATTCTTGCGGCGATTTTTGACCAGGGCGGTCCAGGACTGGCCGGCCTTCAAGGTGGCCCACATATCGGCAAAGGCCTGGGTGGGCATATCGGGGTGGCGCACCATATTGTGGGGCTGGCCCATGATCTCTTCGCGCTCAAAGCCGCTGACGGCGACGAAGGCCGCGTTGGCATAGGCAATATGGCTTTGCAGATCGGTGGTCGACATCAAAGTGGCGTCGGCCGGAAAGTCGTACTCGCGTTGCGTTATCGGAAGATTGCTTTTCATCGCCAGCCTTTTCTTTGTTCGGTTGCCAAGCAAGAAATTCGTGACAGGCAGCAACTCAGCATTGAGATGGCTACCCGGGACTTTTGACCGCACTTTTTCGAGACGCCCGACTCAAGCTCGCATGCCCTCGCATGCGCTTGGCGACCATCCGCGTTTGGAGTTCTCGCGATCCACCCTGGCTTCATTCCCGCATTTGGCGCTTCGATTCTGAACCTGAATGCCGGATAAGTGCGTTATTCGCCCGATAGTTCTGCGGTCTTGAGTCTGCGGTGACGGGTGAATGTGAACAAATGCCGGGTCATGTGCGCGAAACAAACAGCCATCGGCCCCTAACGCAGGATTGCGTGGGGATGGTTGGCTGTTCTGGATGGGCAAGACTGGCCTGGCCGCGCCGATTCGGCGGCCTTGCGGCTGAAGCTTTTGTTGTGGGGGGCTGTGAGCCCCCTGGGGGTCAGACCAGGCAGTTCAGCAACTGCTCCAGGCCGCCCTGGTTGATGGCGACCATGGCTTGCTCGCGCACCCGGGGCTTGGCGTGAAAGGCCACCGACAGGCCGGCCACGCTCATCATGGGCATGTCATTGGCACCGTCGCCCACGGCCATGGCCTGGCTGGGCAGGCAGCCGATATCGGCACAGCATTGCAGCAGCATGCGGCGTTTTTCTTCGCCGTCGCAAATCTCCCCCCAGGCCTGCATTACTAGGCCGCCGGTCAAGCGGCCGTCCTTCAGCTCCAACTCGTTGGAGCGGACAAAGTCCATGCCCAATTGAGCAGCCACATAGGCCGTGAAGTAGGTGAAGCCGCCCGAGACCAGCAAGAGCTTGAGCCCGGCCGCCTTGAGTGCGGCACAGAGCTCGCGCGCGCCGGGGTTGAATTGCAAGCGGGTCTGCAACACTTGCTCCAGCACCGATTCGGGCACGCCTTGCAGCAGAGCTAAGCGGCGGCGCAGGCTGTCCTTGAAGTCGCTGATCTCACCGCGCATGGCGGCCTCGGTGATGGCCGCCACCTCGGCGCCTCGGCCGGCCACGGCGGCGATTTCATCGATGCATTCGATGGAGATCAGGGTGGAGTCCATATCGAAAGCGGCGAGGCGGAAGTCCGCCAGGCGCAGCGGCGGGGTGAAACCTTGGATGACCAGTTCGCTCATGAATCGTGCTCAGTCTTGTTTGATCGGCTGGCCCAAGAGGCGCAGCACTTCGCGGATGGCCTGCGCCCGGTCCTTGGGGTCGGAGAGCGCCTTGTCGATGCGCAGCTTGTCATTGCCCACCAGCTTGATATTGCGGTTTTTCTGCACCAGCTCGATCACCCGCATCGCGTCGATCGGTGGGTTGGGGCGGAAGTTGATATTCATCACCGAGGGCGCGGCGTCGATCTTGAGCACGCCGTAAGGCTTGGCCAACACGCGCAGGCGGTGGGTGTCGAACAGGGTCTGGCCCTGGGCAGGCAGCTTGCCGAAGCGGTCGGTGACTTCTTCAAGCAACTTGTCGATCTGCTCGCTCTTCTCGGCCGTGGCCAGGCGTTTGTAGAGCGAGAGGCGCTGGTGCACATCGCCGCAGTAGGCGTCCGGCAAGAGGGCCGGGGCATGCAGATTGATCTCGGTCGTGGCACCCAGGGGTGAGAGCAAATCGGGCTCCTTGCCGGCCTTGAGTGAGCGCACCGCCTCGGACAGCATCTCGTTATAGAGCTGGAAGCCGATCTCCATCATATTGCCGCTCTGGTGCTCGCCCAGCATCTCGCCGGCCCCGCGAATCTCCAGATCGTGCATGGCCAGATAAAAGCCCGAGCCCAGCTCTTCCATGGCTTGAATCGCGTCCAGGCGCTGGGCGGCCTGCTTGGTCAGGCCTTGCAGATCGGGCACCATCAGATAGGCATAGGCCTGGTGGTGGGAGCGGCCGACACGGCCGCGCAGCTGATGCAGCTGGGCCAGGCCGAATTTGTCGGCGCGGGCGATGATGATGGTGTTGGCGCTGGGCACATCGATGCCGGTCTCGATGATGGTCGAGCACAAGAGCACATTGTGTTTGCCGCTGACGAACTCGCGCATCACCCGTTCCAGCTCGCGCTCCGGCATCTGACCATGGGCGATGATGATGCGGGCCTCGGGCACCAACTCTTCGAGCTTCTGGCGCCGGTTCTCAATCGTCTCGACCTCGTTGTGCAGGAAGTAGACCTGGCCGCCGCGCTTCAACTCCCGCAGAACAGCCTCGCGTATGGTGCCGCTGGTCTCGCTGCGCACAAAGGTCTTGATGGCCAGGCGGCGCTGGGGTGCCGTGGCAATCACGCTCAAATCACGAAGGCCTTCCAGTGCCATGCCCAAGGTGCGCGGGATGGGGGTGGCGGTGAGCGTGAGCACATCGACCTCGGCCCGAATGGCCTTCATCGCCTCCTTGTGGCGCACGCCAAAGCGGTGCTCTTCGTCGATCACCAAGAGGCCCAGCCGCGCGAACTTGCAGTCGGCCGACAAGAGCTTGTGGGTGCCCACCACGATGTCGATGGTGCCGTCTGCCAGGCCTTCCATGGCCGCCTTGATTTCCTTGGTCGAGCGGAAACGGCTCATCTCCGCCACCTTGACCGGCCAGCGGCCGAAGCGGTCGGCGATGTTTTGGTAATGCTGCTCGGCCAGCAAGGTGGTGGGTGCGAGTATGGCGACCTGCTTGCCACCCATCACGGCGACGAAGGCCGCGCGCAGGGCCACCTCGGTCTTGCCAAAGCCCACATCGCCGCAGACCAGGCGGTCCATGGGTTTGGGGGAGATCATGTCCTGGATCACCGCGTGGATGGCGGCGCGCTGGTCGGCGGTTTCCTCAAAGCCGAAGCTGGCGGCAAAAGCCTCGTAGTCTGGCCCTGAGTAGCGGAAGGCATGGCCCTCGCGGGCGGCGCGGCGGGCGTAGAGATTGAGCAACTCGGCGGCGGTGTCGCGCACCTGCTCGGCGGCCTTGCGCTTGGCCTTTTCCCATTGGCCGGAGCCCAGGCGGTGCAAGGGCGCTTCTTCGGCCGAAACGCCGGTGTAGCGGCTGATCAGATGCAGCTGGGCCACCGGCACATAGAGCGTGGCCTTGTCGGCATATTCCAGGTGCAGGAACTCCGAGGCACCGTCGCCGATATCGATATTGATCAGGCCTTGGTAACGCCCGATGCCGTGGTTGTTGTGCACCACCGGGTCGCCGACCTTGAGCTCGGAGAGGTCCTTGATCAGGGCGTTGACGTCCGAGACCTGTTCCTGCTTGCGCCGACGCCTTGTGGTGGGCGTGGTGGCGAAGAGTTCGGTCTCGGTGATGATCTGGAACTGGCGGCCCAGATCGGGCTCGTTCCAGAAAAATCCCGAGGCCAGGGGGGCCGCGGTGATGGCGAACTTCTCGGGGCTGCTGACGAAGTCCTCCAGCCCGCTGACCGAGGGCGGGTCGATCTTGTTGTCGCGCAGCAGCTCTAACAGGCTTTCTCGACGGCCTTCGCTCTCGGCCAAGAGCAGCACGCGGTGCGGCGTGCTCTTCAGATGGGCGGCCAGGCGGGCTAGCGGCTCTTGCGCGCCGCGCTCCACGCTGACATCGGGCAGGGGGCGGGCAAAGTCCACCGCCTCATTGCCGCGCAGGGCCAGCACCGCGTGGCCGTGGGTGATGCTGAAGAACTCTTCGACCTTGAGGTAAATCTCTTCCGGCGGCAGGATGGGCCGCTCGGGGTCGTGCTGCAAAAAGCGGTGGCGCTCGCGGGTGTCGGTCCAGAAGCGTTGCAAGGCCTCGTCGATCTCACCATGCAGGGCCAGGGCCGCGCCCTCGCCCAGGAAGTCGAAGATGGTGGCCGTCTGCTCAAAGAAGACGGGCAGGAAGTACTCGATGCCGCCGGTGGCGATGCCACTGGCCATGTCTTTGTAGATGCGCGAACGGGTCGGGTCGCCGTCCATTTTCTCGCGCCAACGGGCGCGGAAGGCCTGGCGAGCGGCCTCGTCCATGGGGAACTCACGGCCGGGCAGCAAGCGGACTTCGGGCACAGGGTAGAGGCTGCGCTGGGTGTCGGGGTCGAAGGTGCGGATCGAGTCCACCTCATCGCCAAACAAGTCCACCCGGTAAGGCACGAGCGAGCCCATGGGGAAGAGATCGATCAAGCCGCCGCGCACCGCGTACTCGCCCGGCGAGACAACCTGGGCCACATGGCTGTAGCCGCCCAGGGTCAGCTGGGCCTTGAGGCTGGCCTCGTCCAGGCGCTGCTTGGTCTTGAAGTTGAAGGTGGTGGCCGCCAGGAAGGAGGGCGGGGCGAGTCGGGTGAGGGCGGTGGTGGCGGGCAGCAAGACCACATCGGCTTCGCGCTGCTCGGCCGGCAAACCGCGCGACTGCAGCAAGCGCCACAAGGTGGCCAGGCGTTCGGAGATCAGGTCCTGGTGCGGCGAGAAGGTGTCATAGGGCAGGGTCTCCCAGTCGGGGAAGACGGCCACGCGCAGCTCGGGCGCAAAAAACTTCAGCTCGTCTTCCAGCCGCTGCGTATCACCGGGCTCGGCCGTGATGATGGCGGTGATGCGTCCGGCCGCCATCTGGCTGCAAGCAAAGCGGGCCAGCAGCATGGCATCGGCGGAGCCGGTGGGGCGGGCGAGGGTGAACTTCTTACCGGGGGCGATCAGGGGCAACTGCATGGGAGGGGGTGTCTTCGAGGTCTGGATGGGAGAGGGCAGGCCTCGAATCAGAAATCTGAAATGGCGCCCATGAAGCGAGCTGGGCCCAGGGGAATGGATTGCGTTTGATTGTAGGGAATCGCCACCGCCTTGCCCTGCGCGGCCATAAAAAACGGCGCCCGCAGGCGCCGTTCTGAGTCAGAGCAAAGTCGCTCAGGCCTTGCGGCGGCGGGCCATCCAGCCCAGCAGGCCCAGGCCGCCCAACATCAGGGCATAGGTCTGAGGTTCTGGCACGGCGGCCACGCTGCCCAGGGTCAGGTCGTTGATGGTGGGCCACACGCCGGCCTCGCCTGTGCCCTGGTTACCCACCCACAGCTTCAGCGAGCTCAGGCCGCCGGTGGACACAAAGCCCAGGAAACTGCCGGTATTGGGGTTCAGCAATTGCTGGGTGATGCTGCCGCTGGCGTCGGTCACCTGAATGCTCAGGGCGGTAGCCGCGGTGGAGTAGCCGGCGATATTGGTGCCGAAGAAGAAACCGCCCACTGCCTGCACGTCGGCCGAGAAGCCGTTGAAGGTGACCGTGTCGGTGCGGTTGTTAGTGGCCAGCCAGACGTCTTGGCCATCGTCGGAGGCTGGGAAGAACACGCTGGTCGGGCCCACGCTGGCGGTGTAGCTGTGGCTGCCGGCCGTGCGCGCCTGGGGCGTGCCCAGGGTGGTGGTGTAGTCGAGGTCGTCGAAGCTGTCGACGCCGGCATGGGTGATGGCCGCCAGATAGGCCGCTTGGCTGGTGTAGACCGTCACGGCGGCTTGCGCGCCCCCCGAGACCGCGACAAAAGCGGCCAAGGCGATCGGTGCCAAAAGAGTCTTGAATTTCATGTGCATCAACCTTTTCATGAGACTTTGAGGGTCCGGGCGGGAGCTTGTGGGGTCTTTACTGCGGGACCCAGTCTCAGGCTTGGTCTTGCTGGCGTCGATCCTTTAAGTTAGGGTTCGGGCTAACCCTTGATTTGCAGGTAAACAGGGCTTGACGCGCAGGAATTTGCCGAATTGAAACAGCCCTGCGAGAGGGCTGTTTCGGGGGGAGCGGGGACGGCAGGCGCTGTCCCTTGTTTCAGGGTCAGGCGTTCAACTTGCTCCAGATGAAGAGCAAGAGAACGGCACCGGCTACCGACATCAGCAAGCCAGCTGGGTGCAGCAGATTGCCGTCGGCCGAGCCGCTGATCAAGCGGCCGATAAATCCGCCGACAAAGGAACCGGCCACGCCCAGCACGCCGGTCATGAGCAGACCGATGTTCTGCGAGCCAGGGAAGATCAGGCGGGCGATGGCGCCCACCACGATGCCAATCAAAAACATCCAGAGGTAGTGCAAGAGGAGCTCCTGTTGAGGGGATGGAATGAGGGACGTGGCCAAGAGAGTTGAGGCCACGCGACATTGGGTACCCGGATTCAACGCCTCAGCGTCTCGCCCGGTCGACCGGCAAACTAGGGGTGTACTTGCCTGCGCCTGGCCAGTGGACATGAAAAACGGCCCTGTGACGGGCCGTTGACTTGGATGATGCAGCGCCTGCTGCAGGCTGAACCGAGGGGGGAGAGGGGCTCAGCGCTTGGCCGTGCGGCGGCGCGCCACCCAGGCCATGCCGGCCAGACCCGTCAACATCAGGGCGTAGCTGGAGGGTTCGGGGACGGCGTTGAGCAGGCCGTCGGTTTTGGCAAAGCTTTGGAAAGCGGCGCCATTGGACGAGAACTGCGCTTGCTGGCCCCCGTCGCAGCAGCCTTCCAGGCCAAAGATCTGCAGTCGGTGCTGACCGGCAGCGATATTCAGATTGCTGAAGGAGAAGGACTGGCTCGGGTCGGCGTAGCTGCCGGCCCACCACATATCGTTGGTCTTGAAGCCCAGGGCCACGCCGTCCAGGACGACCGCACCGCCCTTGCCGAAGTCCACACCCGCACGCAGGCTCCAGCTGCCGGCCTGGTTGGCGGCGACGCCGAAGTCGATGGTGGAGCGGAAGGCGATATTGCTGCTGGAGCCGCCGAAGACGGAGGTATTGCTGATGCCGTCGTAGAGGGCGATATCGGCCAGCTTGGCACCTGGCTGGGCCAGGGCGGCGTTGACCACGCTGCGATAGTCGGCGGCGCTGGCCTGAGCACCGGCGCTGGAACTGGCGGTTTCAAACGTGATCACACTGGCTTGGGCGGCCAGACCGGCCAGGCCAAGAGTGCTCAGAACAAGGGCTTGGGACAGAGTTTTCATGCGGGACTTTCTTGTTGCCAAAGGCATCGGGGATGCGATGAGCACCAATGTAGTCAGGGCCTCGCCTGCGTGCCGCCCCCCATTCCAATGGCCAGCGCAAAGCGCGCCAAAGTGCCGTGAGCTATTACCGGATTCACGCGACTCGCTGCGGCGAAAGACCCACAGTGCCGCGGGTGGCGGGCGCGGCGTCTTGGCTCAGGCGCTGGGTTTGCGCCGGATCTGTATAGGCTGGGAGGGGTCGGCCAAGGCGCGTGCGCGCAGCTGACCGCAGCCGCCGTCCACGTCCTGGCCGGCCGAGTCGCGCAGCTTGGTGAGAATGCCGCGCTGGTGCAGATGGCGGGCGATCTCGCGGGCCTTGTCCCAGCTGGGGCGCTGGAAGGGCAGGTCGGGGATGCTGTTGTAGGGGATCATGTTCAAGAGCGCGTACTTGCCTTTGAGCAAGCGCACGATGCCGTCCATTTCCTCGGGCCCGTCGTTGACGCCTTCCAGCAGGGTCCATTGGTATTGGATGGGGTAGGCGCTGGCGCGGGCGTATTGCTCGCCCAACTCCACCAACTCCTCGGGTGTCAGGCGCGGCGCGCGCGGCAGCAGGCGTTCGCGCAGCTCGGCCCGGCTGGTGTGCAGGGACAAGGCCAGGGCCGGTTTGACCGGCCCCAGGGGCAGGCGCTCGAACACGCGCGGGTCGCCCACGGTGGAGAAGACCAAATTCTTGTGGCCGATATTGCCTTGCAGGCCCAGCAGCTCGATGGCCTCCATCACATTGTCGAGGTTGTGGGCGGGCTCGCCCATGCCCATGAACACCACCTTCTTGACCGGCCGCAGCGTGCGGGCCAAGGCCACCTGGGTGATGATCTCGGCGCTGCTGACTTGGCGGATCAGGCCCTCACGGCCCGTCATGCAGAACTGGCAGCCGACGGCGCAGCCGACCTGGGAGGACACGCAGACGCCCTCGCGTGGCAGCAGCACGCTTTCCACCGTCATGCCGTCTTGCAAGGCGATCAAGAGGCGGGCCGAACCGTCTTCGCCCGGATGTTGGGACTGGATGCGACCCAGGGCCTGCAATTGCTGCTCCAGGGCCGGCAAGGCCTCGCGCACGGCCAGGGGCAAAAAGTCTTCGGGGCGGCGGCGGCCCGCAGTCAGGGGTAGGGCCCGCACCCATTGGCGCAGCACCCGCTGCACATGCAAGGGCTTGGCGCCCAGATCGCTGAGCTGTTGTTGGAGGTCTTGGATGCGCATCGTGTGGCGGGCGGGGAACAGGAGAGCGGGGGCGGGCGAAAAAGATCGGACATTGTCCGTGTAAACCCTAGGTTGAACGTGTCCATGGGATAAGCTGCAAGCCCATTTGCCGTGTGGGCTGAGCGTCAGCCGGCCACGGCCTACTTTTCCGCTGATCTCAAATCCTGGATTCTCTCTGATGCTTCTTGATGCGAAGAACCGTGTGCAAAACGAGCGCCTGCGCCAGCGCCTGATGTCGGCCCGAGAAGCCGCCGACCTGATCCCCGCGGGTGCCAATGTGGGCATGAGCGGTTTCACCGGGGCGGGCTACCCCAAGCTGATCCCGCAAGCCCTGGCCGCCCGAATCTCGGAAGAGAACGCCGCCGGCCGGCCCTTCCGCATCGGCCTGTGGACGGGCGCTTCCACCGCGCCCGAGCTGGACGGTGCTCTGGCCCGCGTCAACGGGGTGGAGATGCGCCTGCCCTATCAGTCCGACCCGACCAGTCGCAAGCTGATCAATGCCGGTCAGATGGAGTACACCGATATTCACCTGAGCCATGTGGCCCAGTACGTCTGGTTCGGCTTTCTGGGCAAGCTGGATGTGGCGGTGATCGAGGTGGCGGGCATCCTGCCCGATGGGCGACTGGTGCCGTCCACCTCGGTGGGCAATAACAAAACCTGGCTGGAGCAGGCCGACAAGATCATTCTGGAGGTCAACAGCCTGCAGAACCCCGGCCTGGAGGGCATGCACGACATTTATTACGGCACCCAGCTGCCGCCCAAGCGCGTACCCATCCCCTTGGTGCAGGTCAGCGACCATATCGGCGAGCCCTATCTGCACTGCGATCTGAACAAGGTCATCGCGGTGGTGGAGACGCACCAGCCCGATCGCAACAGCGCTTTTGCCGAGCCCGACGCGGTCTCGCAGGCGATTGCCGGTCATCTGATCGAGTTCTTGCAAAACGAGGTCAAGCTGGGCCGCCTGGGCCCGGATCTGCTGCCCCTGCAGTCCGGCGTTGGCAATATCGCCAACGCGGTGCTGGCAGGGCTGGACCAAGGCCCTTTTGAGAATCTGACCGCCTTTACCGAAGTCTTGCAGGACGGCATGCTGCATATGCTCAAGTCTGGCAAGCTGGCCTATGCCTCGGCCACCGCGCTGTCGCTGAGCCCGGCGGCGGCGGAGATGTTTGAGCGCGAGATCGAGTTCTTCCGTCAGCGCATCGTCTTGCGCCCACAGGAGATCAGCAATCACCCCGAGCTGATCCGTCGCCTGGGCCTGATCGCGATGAACGCCATGATTGAGGCCGATATCTACGGCAACGTCAACTCCACCCATGTGATGGGCAGCAGCATCATGAACGGCATCGGCGGCTCGGGCGACTTTGCCCGCAACGCTTATATGTCCATCTTCATGACGCCTTCCACCGCCAAGGGCGGCGCCATCTCCTGCATCGTGCCCATGGTCTCGCATGTGGACCATACCGAGCATGATGTGCAGATCATCGTCACCGAGCGCGGTCTGGCGGACTTGCGCGGTCTCTCGCCCAAGGAGCGCGCCAAGCTGGTGATCGAAAAATGTGCCCACCCCGACTTCCAGCCCGCGCTGCGCGACTATGTGCGGCGCGCGGCCGAGGGCGCACCCGGCCAGCACACCCCGCATCTGCTGGACCAGGCCTTCAGCTGGCACACCCGCTATCTGCGTGATGGCCGCATGTAAGTTGCGTCATTTGCCTATCCCCGCACCGCCATGATCGTTCGTGACCGCCCCTCCGGCCTGCGCCTGTTTCTGATCGTGCGCGGCTCCATCCTGCGCCAGATTCGCGGCGCTCTGTGCGCCAACATCCTGGTGGCGGTGGCGGTGACCTTGTCACATGGGGCCTTGTTCAGCCAGAAGATCACGCTGACCACGATTCCCTTCACCCTGATCGGCCTGCCCCTGGCCATCTTCCTGGGCTTTCGCAACACCGCGTCTTATGACCGTTACTGGGAGGCGCGCAAGCTCTGGGGGGAACTGCTCTTGCGCAGCCGCAATCTGGCCCGCCAGGTGCTGAGCCTGGTGGAGGGCGAGGGGCCGGTGCGCTGGGGTCTGGGGCCCGCCGATGTGCGGGTGCGCATGGTGCAGCGCAGCCTGGCTTTTGTGCAGGCACTGAAGCATCAGCTGCGCGGCACGCAAGACCTCAAGGGCGAGGTGCAGGCCTGGCTGCAGGCGGCCGAATGGCAAGACCTGGCACGCCAGCCCAACAAAGCCGCGGCCTTGATGATGAAGATGGGCGAGGATTTGCAGCTGTGCCGACGCGAGGGAAGGCTGGACAGCGTGTTGACGGCGCAGATCGACAACACCTTGTCGGCCCTGACCGCGGCGGCCGCCTCTTGCGAGCGCATCAAAAGCTCGCCCCTGCCTTTCTCCTACACCTTGCTGCTGCACCGCACGGCTTACCTCTACTGTTTTTTGCTGCCCTTCGGCCTGGTGGACAGCATCGGCTTCATGACGCCTTTTGTCGTCGCCATCGTGGCCTACACCTTCTTCGGTCTGGACGCCCTGGGCGATGAGATTGAGGAACCCTTTGGCCTCTTGCCCAATGATCTGCCCCTGGACGCCATCTGCCGCACGATAGAGATAGACCTGCGCACGGCCTTGGGTGACCCGGCACCACCGGCGCCGCTGCAGCCGGTGGACTTCTGCCTGATGTAGTGATCGCCGAGCTGGCGGGGGCCGGCTCCTAAAATGCGGCCATGACTTCTTCTTCCTATGCCATGGGCTTGCAGCCCCGTTGCTTTGCCCTGGTTCCGGCCGCGGGTGTGGGCGCTCGTTCGGGCGCCAGCATGCCCAAGCAATACGTCAGCCTGGCCGGCAAGGCCATGATGGCCCATACCTTGGCGGCCCTGGCCCAGGTGCCGCAACTGGCCGCAACCCTGGTCGTGCTGTCGCCGCAGGACGATCAGTTCGAGGCCGCCGTGCCCGAGTTCCAGGGCGAGCGCGCCTGGGTGGCACGGGTGGGGGGAGAGAGCCGCGCCGCCAGCGTGGCCCAGGGCCTGGACGAGTTGCTGGCGCGCGGCGCCCAAGCCCATGACTGGGTGCTGGTGCATGACGCGGCGCGCTGCCTGCTGCGCCCCGAGTGGGTGCAGCGCCTGATCGAGGCCTGCTGGGAGGATGAGGTGGGCGGCTTGCTGGCGCTGCCGGTGGCCGACACCCTCAAGTCCTCGCTTTGCGGGCGGGTGCAGGCCACGGTGGACCGGCGCGAGAAATGGGCGGCCCAGACGCCGCAGATGTTCCGCCTCGGGCTGTTGCGCCCGGCCCTGGCGCAGTTGGGCGAGGCCATCACCGATGAGGCCAGCGCCGTCGAAGCCCTGGGTCATGCGCCCTTGCTGGTCGAGAGCCCGATGGAGAACTTCAAGGTCACCTGGCCCTCAGACTTCGCCATGGCCGAGGCCTTGCTCAAGAGCCGCGTTTGAGCTTGCCTGCTCGCATTGCCAGCAAGCTCAGCAAGCCCAGGCTGAGCAAGACATAGCTGGCGGGCTCGGGCACGCTATTGACCACGTCCAGCCCGATCTTGATGCCGCCGTAGCCAATGCTGCTGAAGCCGCTGCTGGCGTAGTTATAGGCCTTGCCATTGAGGGCAAAGTACTGGACGCCGCCAAACAGGGGCGGATCGACGGGGCTATGGGCCACGGCGACCATGCTGCCGTCGGCAGCGATATAGGCGGACTGGCCATTCAAGGTTGCGGTGGCATAGCTCCCCGCGTTCGGGTCCATATTCA
This sequence comes from Paucibacter sp. KBW04, assembly GCF_003852425.1. GTDB lineage: Bacteria > Pseudomonadota > Gammaproteobacteria > Burkholderiales > Burkholderiaceae_C > Paucibacter_A. The sequence continues at coordinate 428,046 of NZ_QAJN01000001.1, forward strand.
TGCTGAAGGGGCTGATCATGCCGACGGAGTAGCCCGCCAGCCCTCTTGTGGCCGTGCTGTGGACCTTGAGATAGGCGAGCTCGAAATCAACAAAGCCATAGCCTTGAGAGTACAAGGCCAGGCCGAGCGAGAAGCTGGGGTGGTCTGGGTTGCTGGTGTCGGTGCTGAAGATGATGTCGCTGGCGGCCGGCGCCAGCTTGGTGTCGCCGGCAAAGGGGCCGGGGTAGTAGGGGTAGCCGTTCAGGTGCGGCTCGGTGAAGTCCAGGGTCAGATCGCCCAAGGTGCAAGTGCCCTGGCTGATGATGCTGGCCAGGCTGGCGCCATTGACGCAGACGCCGGTGGCGTGGGCCTGGCCGCTCAGAGCGCTCAGCCCCACGAGCGCACCAGCGAGACCGATGGCCGCCAGGCGGTTGCGGGGGGAAGAATGGACAGGGGTGGGCATAGGGAACTCCGGTGAGGCGTAAGGCTGCCCGCCAAGGCGGGCAGTGTGTGGCGTGATGCGCGCTCAATCCCGGCGGCGGCGCGAGCTGATAAAGCCCAATGCGCCCAGGCCGGCCAAGAGCAGGGCGGCGCTGGCGGGCTCGGGCACCGGTGGCGGGTTGAAGCCGCCGCCGTTATTGCCGAAGTCCCAGTTGGTGTTGGGGTCGTCCACCGTCGTGGCATTGAACACATTGCCGTAGAGCGCGCTGACCGAGCCCAGGCCGGCCTGCTCGGCGCCGGACTCCAGCGTGGCGCCCAGGGGTAACTCGATGGTGCTGATGCGGCCGGTGTTGAAGAAGTCGGCGCTGCCGTTGTTATAGCTGTTGACGTATTGGTAGGCGTTCAGACTGAAGGCCGTGCCGTACTGGAATAGCAGCTTTTTGTACTGGGTGGTGGCACCCGTCCAAGAGGCGTCACCGCTATAGCTGCCGACCGAGAAGGAGCTTTGATAGTTCACCCCGGCCAGGTCGGTGAAGCTGCTACTGATCTGGGCCGAGGCCGAGCCCGAGCTGCCGATATTGGGGTCCAGGGCGGGCGGGAAATTGCCGTCCATGGTGAAGGCCACCAGGATGGCGCCATAGCTGCCCTTGGCCCGGTTGGCTGTGGGTGCGATATAGAACTGCTGGCTCCAGCCGGCTTGCGAATAGGCGCTGACGCTGGTGCTGGGTGCGTTGGCGACCGGGCTGCCGTTGACGTCCACCACGCTGCTGCTGATCTGGGTGCGCAGCTTGAGTTTGAAGGTCTCTGCCTGGCCGGAGTAGGCGAAGCCGTACTGGCCTGAATCGGTAATGACGTCGTAGATCGGGTCCAGGCCGCTGGGGCCGGTGGGGATGCTGTAGTTGACCGAGGCCACGCCGGTGCTGAGTTGGCCCAGGCCGCTGTAGTTGTAGCGGTAGTCGCTGGCTCCGTTGAGGGTGAAGTTGCCGCTGCCCAGCATGGGGCTGGTGAAGTTGGTGTAGGTGTAGCCCGAGACCTGGGCGTAGGAAGAAAAGCTCAAGGCCGGCCCGGCCTGGGCTTGCGTGGCCAGGCCCAGCAGGGACAGGCAGAGGGGCAGCCAAGGCGACTTGGCGAGGGGGAGTTTGCGAAGGCTTGTGCGCGACATGAAAAGCTCCTATCGATGAATGGCAGGGGCCCTGCTCTGCCGCCGATTTAGTGGCGTGCAGCAGGGCTTGCTTGTCAGACGGCAAAAGCCAGGCTCAGGGGACGTGCGCTTGGCGCCGCCCCTCATTCAAGTTAGGGATCGCTTGATTCAGGGGAGCCCCAAGCGCTGCTGGAGCTGGGCCAGTGCTTGGCCGTAGTAGGGCGACAGGCCTTGCTGGCTCTGCAAGGCCTCGCGGGCCTGCGAGAGCAGGCTTTGGGCCTGCGCCCTTTGGCCAGCGGCCAGGGCGCAAAGCCCGGCCTTGGCGCGCCAATCGGCCAGGCCGGGGTGGAGGGGCGAAAGCTCGCCGCTGACGCGCTCCAACTGCGCCAACATCAGGGGCAGACCTTGGGCCGGCTGCCGGTTCAGGCACAGCGCCGCGCCGCGCAGCAGGCGGCGGTCCTGCATCACCAGATCATCGGACTTGGGGTCCTCGGCCGGCAGCAGTTGCAAGGCTTGTGCGGCCTCGCCCCGGGCCAGGGCAAGGTGGGCGCCGGCCAGCTGGATTTGCTGGGCCGGGCCTTGCGGGGGGTGCTCGCTGCCACGCACGGCTTGCAGGGGAGGGACGCGGCTCAGCAGGGCTTGGGCCTCATCAAAACGCGCCTGCATGCGCAGGTTCTCGGCCGCGGCCACATAGCCGTCCGCCAGCCAAGGCGAGTCGGCGCCGACCACGGCTTGCCCCTGGCTCAAGGCCTGAGCCAGCAGGCGGGTCGCCAGTGCATGCTGGCCGGTGTGGGCAGCCGCCTGGCCTAGATTGAGCTGGATCATGTAGCGGCCCCAGGCCTGCTCGACCTGCGCTTGGGTGATCTTGGCCGAGGCCTCCAGCAAGGCGTAGGCGCGCGGCATTTCGCCGCCCTCCAGCAACAGGCTGCCCAGCTGATAGTCCAGATTGGCCAGGGTCAGGCTGGGCGGGGAGCGCGGCTCGCGATCGAACAGCTTGCGCAGGTCCTCGATGCCTTGCTTGGCCTGGGCATAGGGCATCTGCCGCGTCACATAAAGCCATTTGAGGGAGTTGGCCTCCAGGCGGGCGGCGGCCAGATCGTTGGCGCCGCCCAGGGCGCGCTGGCTTTGCAGGGCCGCTTCCAGCAGGGGTTTGGCCTCGGGCCAGCGGTGGCGGTTGATCAGCGAGAACACCAGGTCGGCGCGGATGCCAAAGCTGCTGGCGGCGCGGCCGCCGGGGTCTTCGGACTGGCTTTGCAAGAGTGCAATGGCCTGCTTGTAGAGCGGCAAGGCCTGATCGAATTGGTTGTTGAGATAGTTCAGGCGGTTGGCCTGCAGGCGCAGCAGCTCGGCCTGCAGGGCGGGCGCGGCCTGGGGCTGGCCTTGCAGCTGAGCCTGCGCTTGGTCGAGTTCGACTTTCGCTTCGCCGTCCTTGCCCTGGGCCAGCAGGCTGCGGGCGGCCAATAGACGAGCTTGCAGGGCTTGCTTGGGGCTGGCACCGGGCTGGGCCAGCAAGGCGCGGGCCTGGGTCAGGCCTTCTTGCAATTGCTCGGCATCGAGCAGGGCGTGGATCAACAGCAGCTGAGCCTGGGCTTGATCCTGCATGGGCGCAGCCATGCCCGCCAGCGTCTGGCGCTGCAGCAAGGCGTGTTGGGCGGCGAGCTGGGGGCTGGCCATGTCCAGAAAGATATCGCCCACCACCCCGTGCAGCTCCGCACGCAAGCCGGGTTCGCTGGCGAATTTTTGTTCGATCAAGCCGGCACCGCGTTCCAGCAGGGCCTGGGCGGGCAGGGCGCGCAGCTCGGTCTTGGCCGGGTTGTCGCGGGCATTGATGCGGAAGATGTCCAGCAAAAAATCCTTCACCACCCCGGTGCGGCGGGCTGCCTCCTCGGCGCGCTGGGCCTGGGTGTGGGCCATCCAGGTGCTGGCGCTGAGGGCGGCCAGGGCCAGCGCCGTCAGGCCAAATCCCCAGGCATGGCGTTGCACTCGTTTGCGCAGGCTGTAGAGCCGGCTGCTGCCCATGGCGGCCAGGGGCATGCGGTCCAGATAGCGCTGCACATCGTCGGCCAGGGCGTCGGCGCTGCCATAGCGCTGCTGGGGCTGTTCGGCCAAGGCCTTGCTGAGCAAGGCGTCCAGCTCACCCCGCAGCGCCGCTGAGCAGGCCGCCGGTTTGCCCAGCTGGCGTGCGCGCTGGCTGGCCAGCGGCGCCGGGCCTCGACCGGCTTGGCCGCTGCTCAGGCTCGCTGGCGCGCTGTCCCAGGGCAGGCCGCCGATCAGCAGTTGGTAGAGCAGCAGGCCCAGTGAGTAAATATCGCAGGCCACGCTCAGCGCTGCGCCCTGCAATTGCTCGGGCGCGGCATAGGCGGGGGTCAGGCCTTGCCTCATCTGCGTCTGCACGCTCAGAGGGCCGATCAGGCGGGCGATGCCGAAGTCCAGCAAAAAGGGCTGGGCCTGGGCCGTGACCAGCACATTGGAGGGTTTGAGATCCCCGTGAACCACCAGGCGACCATGGGCGTGGGCGACGGCCCGCACCACCACCAGAAAGAGCCGCAGGATCTCGGCCTGGCCCAGGGCCTGCTCGTGGCAAAAGCGGTCAATGGCAAGCCCTTCTACATATTGCATGGCCAGGTAAGGCCGCCCCTGGGCATCGCGGCCGGCGTCGTAGAGGCGGGCGATATGGGCATGCTCCAGGCGCGCTGCAATCTCGCATTCATGGGCCAGGCGGGCGTCCAGCGTGGGCTCCCAACTCAGGCGCGGCAGCTTCAGGGCCAGCTGGCGTTGGTAGGCGCCGTCGGCCCGCTCCGCCAGCCAGACAACGCCCATGCCGCCCCTGCCCAGTTCGCGCAAAAGCCGGTAGGGGCCGACGCGCTCGCCCGGCCGATCGGGGCGCCCCTCTTGCAAGGGGGCCAGCGAGGGCAGGGAGTCCAGGGTTTGCTTCGGATGGTCGTGCTCGGCCAGCAGGCGACGCAGGGTCTCGCGCCAGCGCTCTTGGCCCGCGTCCAGCCGCGCCAGCCAGGGCTCACGCTCGGTGGCGGGCAGGTCCAGGGCCTGATCCAGCAACTGGCTTAGGCTGACGAGGTCACTGGCTTGCATGGCGAGTCTGGACGCATGTGTACGCAGCTTTCAAGCTCAGACCGATGGCCCCGAGCCCGGGCCATGGTAGCCAAAGCTGCTGGGTTTGCGGGCGCTCAAGCCCCGATGAACCGCGCCCACCCCTAGCTTGATCGTGCCGCCTCGGCTCAGGCTGGCTGGCGGGTCTTGCGCAGCCGGGTCAGGCAGAGCAGGCCCAGGGCCAGCAAACCCGCGCTGGCGGGCTCGGGCACGGCGTTGACGCTCACGATCAGATTGTCCATGGCCCAGGATTCATCGGACAGAGGCTGTATGCCCTGGCCCTCGATCAAGAAGCTGAAGGTGGCGGTCGATGCGCTGTGGGCGATGTGCATGAAGCGTGGGTCGGCCGCCAGGTTGTAGGCACTGTCGGTGTAAAAGCCGCCGGGGCCGCCAAAGCCCAGGTCCTGATGGCGGGCCAACTCCACGCCCGGGGGCGGGACATAGCTCTGGACCTGGTTGGGGTCGGCATTGGCAAAGGACTCGCGAAACAGGGTCTGGCCGTCCAAGGTGATGTGGAGGTAGTCGCCACTGGGGAAGCTGCCGCTTCCGTCCAAGGAGTCGATGGCGGCGAACAGAAAGCCAAGATTCAACTCGGTATGGTTGGGCAGGCCTTGCAGCGTCAGGGTGACGGTGTTGCCGGTGGCGCTGCGCAGAAAGCTGCCGCCGAATTGATAGCCCACCGGCCCCAGGCCGGCGAAGCCTTGCACGCCGGTAAGCGCGGCATCGCTGCCCGGATTGATCTGGCTGGGCAGGCTGGCGCCGTCGAAATTGCTGCTGAAGACCACCGTCTGCGCCGGGCTGGCGTTGGCAAACAGCAGGCTGGTGAGCAGCAGCGAGAGTGAGGCCAAGCGCGTGGCCTTGGGGGTGGTGTTCTGCATGGCGGATCTCCTTGTACGAGATCAGACGCAGACGGCGAGCCAAACAGGACAAATCGATTTCAGTCGGAAGACAAGCCCCCCTCAGCCCTGCATCAAGGCGATCAAAAGCAGCCGGGCCTTTTCCCAGTCGCGCCGCACGGTGCGCACATGCAGATCCAGGGCCTGGGCAATTTCCGCTTCCTCGTAGCCACCAAAGTAGCGCATCTCCACCACCTGGGCGAGACGGGGTTCGCTGCTGGCCAGGGCGGCCAGGGCTTCGTGGACTTGCAGGATCTCGCTCTCGCCTTGAGCCGCGGGCAGACCCAGCTGGCTGTCCAGGGTCTCGTGCTGCACATCGCCGCCGCGGCGCTGGGCATGTTGCTCACGCACCAGATCGACGATGACGGAGCGCATCACCTGCGATGCATAGGCGAAGAAGGCGCGGCGGTCGACCGCTCGCAACTCGCCGGCGCGCAGAAAGCGTAGATAAGACTCATGCACCAGGGCGGTGGTGCTAAAGCCCTCGTGGCGGCCGCCATCGCGCAGGCGGGCCCGCGCCAGATGGCGCAGATCGGCATAGGCGCTGCTGAACAGATCGGAGCGCGCTTGGGTATCCCCCTCGCGCACCCGCTGTATCAAGGCCGTCAGATCTTCTTCCATCGAACTCCCATCGCGGTCAGCTTCCGCGCGATGGTAGCCAATGATGGAGGTTTTCCGCCCCCCATGATTCACAGGGCATCGGGGAGCGGACGCTGCGGCTTAGAAACGGTAGCTCAAACCGGTCGAGAACATGCCCACGCGTGTGCTGCCCGCGCCGTATTTGGCGCCCACATTGTCATAGTCCAGGTTCAGCGAGATCTGCTTGTTGATGGCATAGCTCACACCCAGGCCGTACATGCCTTGGAAGCTCCATTTGGAGTCGCTGCCGCCTGCCGCGTAAGTGGCCTTGCCCTGCGCATAACTTGCACCCAACTTGCCCTTGAAGCTGAAGTCGCCATAGCTCAGCGGCAGCACGGCGTAGACGCCCAGGCCGGCTTGCTTGACCCAGCCGGCTTCCTCGCCGCTGCCGCGCTTGATCGTGCCTTGGCCACTGCTGATGCCGTAGGCCATGGCTTCCAGGCCCAGGCCTGCCAGGTACTCGAACTGCTGGCCGATGAAGACCTTGCCACCGGCGCGTGCGGTCAGATCGCAGGGGGCGCCGTTTTTGCAGTCCAGCGAGTACTTGTTGTAGAGGCCGATATTGGCGCCGATATAGGGCGTTTCTTGGTCTTTGGTCTGAGCCTGTGCCTGCGTGGGCAGGGCTGCGCCAATGACCAGGGCCAGGCCGGTCAGGGCGATGGCACTCAGGCCTTGATGAGCGTGGATGGCTTTGATGACTTTCGGCATTGCCGACTCCTGAAGTGATGATGATTGAACACGTGCTGCCAGAGGGCTGAAGCCGCTCTTGTTTGACGTGGCGAAGCGGAGTGTTAAGCCTTTGCCCGCTGGGCGCCACGCCTTCATGGAAGGCAGCACAATGCGCCTCCATTGGTAGCGTGAATCGGTACTCCAGACCCCGTCTGGGTGCTGTGGGTGAGCTGAGTAAGAGGAGAGTTTTGAGATGAGCACCCCTGAAGTCTTGATGCAGGTGCTGCGCTCGGAGATGCGTGCGGCCGGCCTGACCTACAAAGGCCTGGGCGACAAGCTGGAGCTGAGCGAGTCCAGCATCAAGCGCATGTTCTCGCAGGGCGATATGTCGCTGACCCGCATGGCCCAGATCTGCAAGGCCGTGGGCGTGGCGATGGAAGATGTGCTGCGCCAGGCCGCCGACGCCGCGCCGCATGCCGACACGCTGACGCTGGAGCAGGAGAAGAGCCTGGTCAGCGACCCCAAGCTCTTGCTGGTGGCCATCAGTTGCCTGGGCCACTGGACCATGGAGCAGATCGTCGAGACCTATGAGATCAGCGAGACCGAATGCATCGGCTATCTGGTCAAGCTGGACCGTCTGGCCCTGATCGAACTCAAGCCCGGCAACCGCTACCGCATGCGGGTTTCACTGGCCTTCCGCTGGCTGCCCGATGGCCCGGTGCAGCATTTCTTTCGCCGCGCCGTGGTGGACGATTACTTCGCCGGGCGCTTTGATGGCCCCGGCGAGGCCTTGCTCTGCGTGCACGCCCGTTTGGCAGACCCCAGCGCGATGGAACTGGTCCACAAGATCCGCCAACTCGCGGGCGAGCTGGCTCGCTTGCACCAAGACGACCAGCGCCTGCCGCTGAAAGACCGCGACGGCTACACCTTGATGCTGGGCTTCCGCTCCTGGGAGTTCAAGCAGCTGACGGCGATGCGCAGAAAGGGCTGAGCGCGGGGTGGGAGGTTTGTGCGCTGCTCAGCCTTTGCGAGCCGCCCGATGTGACTAGTACCGCGTAAATTTTGAGTTGGCAAAAAAGAATGTCCCTTTCTTTTTTGTCAAACCTCAAACATGAGCAAGCTCACGACATTTCTGGCGGGATGCACCACGACGGCCACGGCACTGATTGCCCTCAGCCTGTTGACGGGGGCCAAGGCGCCCACGCCCAAGTTCGACGAGATTGATGTCGGGCGCATCAATGTGCGCGAGCCCGATGGCACTTTGCGTCTGGTGATTTCCAACCGAGCGCAGTTTCCTGGCGCCCCCTTCAAGGGGGTCGAAGTCCCACGCCCCGAGCGCCGTGAGTTTGCCGGCATGATTTTTGTTAACGATGAAGGGACCGAGAACGGAGGCTTGATTCAAAAAGGAAGTATTGCTGCCGACGGCAAACCGAATGCGGGTCTGAGCCTGACTTTTGATCGATTCCGTCAAGACCAGGTCATTCAACTCTTGCATTCGGAGCAAGGGGGGCGCCACACAAGCAGCTTGGCCATCAACGATGAGGTGGATGGCCTGCAGCAGGACGTGTTTGTGCGGGGCGAACGCTTGAAAGAGATTGGCAAACTTGAGCCGGAGGCTAGGCGCGCTGCGATGAAGGAAATGCGCGAGGCAGGTCAGCTCAGTGCCAACCGGGTGCGCCTGGGTACTACCCACGACAAAGCCTCGGCATTGACCTTGTCCGATGCCCAGGGCAAGCCGCGCATGCTTTTGATGGTGAGCGCAGATGGCCAACCCAGCATACGCATGCTGGACGAGAAGGGTCAGGTCGCCAAGACCATCGATCTGAAAAGCAATTGAGGCGAGGGGTTTGACAGCCCGCCGGGGCTGTCGTCCTCGGCGGTCTCGGGACCTTAGAGTTTCTTTTGAAAGATGGCCACTGCTTGCGCGCCGAGTGATGAGTGGCCGACGTTCAAATAACCGGCCCGCTCCAACAGGGCTTGCGCCGTGGCGGTGGCACAAAACAAAGCCTCATGTCCCAGGCGTCTGGCCTGCACTTCCAATGCCCTCAGCAATTCCAGCCCCAGGCCTTGGCCGCGCAGAGGGGGTAGCACATAGCCTGCGCCCAACCAGGGCCCTCTATCCTCAAAGCCTGGCACGGTGTCGCGTTTGAGCGCGCCAAAAGCGCAGGCTTGGTCATCCATGAATCCCAGCAGCCCAAGAGGCACTTCTGTCGCCTGGGCGTAGCGCCGCACATTGCCTTGGGCATCACCTGGGCCGCCGCAGCCATACCAGGCCGGCCATTCCTCGCGCAGCCATTGCGAGACTTGGGCATGGAGTTCAGGGTGTTCGGCCAGCAGGGCAAAGCGAAGTTTTGATCTCATCGGATCCCTGCCTGCTTCTACCAACTCGGACCCAGGAACAAGTACACCGCGCTGTCCACCCCACGGGTGGCGCCGGCGGCGAGGAAGAAGGGGCCTAGGCGGGTGTCCACCGCGATGAAGAGGCTGCCGGCCAGCTTGAGGTCGCTGGGTTGCAGGCGCTGACCATTGGGCACGGCGCCACCTAGTTCCAGCGAGAAGCCGCCGCGCACCGTTTCACCCAGGCCCACCGGCATGGTGCCGATGCGCTTGGCCGAGACCAGGCGCAGCAGGCCCACGTTCTGGTCACTCAGCGAGCTCTTGGGGCTGCCGGACAGACGTAGGAAGCCGCCCAGGGAGGTGGCCGCGCCAAAGCTGGCGTGGGACAACTCGCCCCAGACATGGCCGGCCCAGCTGTCGGCTCGGTAAGCGGCCAAACCAGCGAACGACACATCGGTGCTGGACTCTCCGGTGTTGAAGATCTGGGTGTGGGAGGCGGTCAGATCCAGCAGATAGCCCCGGGTGGGGAAGGCGAGCGAGTCCAGGGTATCGGCGCGCAGGCGCAGAAAGCCTTGGCGGCCGCTTTGCTGGACGGGCGATTTGTCGGATTGCTCCGGGATTTGCACCACGGCTTCACCGCTGAAACGGCTGTAACCCAACTGGACATCCCCCCATTGGCCCAAGCGCCGCCCCAGGGTGAGGTTGGCAACACCGTAGTTGGTGTTGTAGCGCGCGACGCGCTTGCCCGCCACATAGCTGTCCAAGACCTCGCCATTCACGGCCAGGCCTGGCTCCACATACCAAGGCGAGCCGGCCCCCAGGGGTTGGTAGAGGGCGCTGGCCAGCTTGCGCTGGCTGCCCAGGCTGGCTTGGGTGCGCAACTCGCCGCCCCAGGCGTTGAGCCAGCTGAGTCGGTGCAGGCCGACGACCTTGAAGCTGTTGTCGTCGGCGAAATTGCTGCTCAGCTCCAGGCCCAGGCGCAGGCGGCTGCGCGCCCATTCGGCCTCGCTGACGTGGATGGTGACATGGCGCTCGCCGTCGCGGTCCAGCACCTGGGTGTCCAGGCGGTCGAAGTCACCACGGCCATAGAGCTGGCTGGTCGCGGCATTGATTTGGGCCTGGCTGGCGGGCTGGCCCAGGGCGAGGTCGATTTCCTTTTTCAGGACCTCGGGGTTGGTCAGCTTGGCCCCCTCGATTTCCAGCGAGGCCAGGGGCAGGGCCTGGGGCGCGAGCACCGGCGGCCGCTGACGCCGCTGTTCGTGCAAGGCGTATTCCTCGGCCGAAAGGGCGAGGGGGCGCAGGCGTTCTTGTGCCGCACGCGCCGCGCGCTGGCCGGTGGCCACGGCCTCGTCGCGGCGGCCGAAGTCGAGAAAACTCAGATTGCCAAGATCGGGGTCGATCAGCACGTCCTCGGGCTTGAGTGTGCGGATGGAGCGGGCCACGTTTTGCGTGGTCAGAATGGCCAGCATCTGGCGGCTCACGCCCAGGGCACTGCCCAGCTCTTTCTCCTCGGCCAAGGGCGTGCCCACATCGACGGCGATGATGAGGTCGGCGCCCATGGCGCGGGCGGTCTCCACGCCCATATTGCGCACCAGGCCGCCGTCCACCATCAGGCGACCCTTGACCCGCACGGGCGAGAAGAAGCCAGGGATGGCCATGGAGGCACGCATGGCCAGGAAGAGTGGGGTGTCGGCCAGATCGGCCAGCTCGCCGGTCAGCAGATCGGTGGCGATGGCGCGGAAGGGCAGGGGCAGCTGGCCGGTGCTCAGGTCGGCGTATTGGCTGGCGATCAAGCGTTCCAGCGCGAACTCCAGGCCGCTATTGCCGGCGGCGGCTGGGGGCAGGCTGACTTCGCCCAGGCCCAGGCCCACTTCAATGCGTGAGGGCACCAGCTGATCGTCCTCGCGGCGGCGGTAACTCAGCTCCTGGCGCGGCGGGCGGTCGGCCAGGATGGCCGTCCAGTCGGCACTGTTCACAAAGGCCTCCAACTCGTCCACGCGGCGGCCCGAGGCAAAGGCCCCGCCCACCAGCGCGCCCATGCTGGTGCCCACCACCATGTCCACCGGCACGCGCAGCTCCTGCAAGACCCGCAGCACGCCGATATGCGCCAGGCCGCGCGCGCCGCCGCCCGACAGCACCAGGGCAATGCGGGGGCGGGGTTTGCCTGCGACTTGCTCGGCCTGACTTGGGGCTGCCGCCTGGGCAAGCGCGGGCCCAGCAGCGAGGCCAAGCAGCAGGGCGATCAAGCAGGGAAGGAGGCGCATCGGCGGACGGGTGGCATGATGAGAGGGCGTGACGATAGCCTACAAAGCGCAAGATCTGAGGAATGCGCTAAGCTGCGCGCCCGCTTTTCCTCGTCCGCCACCTCCTCCTGCAACATCCTCTGCTTTGCGTTCATGACTTCTGCCACTTCCTCTGCCTCGCCTGTCTTGTCCGTTTCGCCTGCTTCGACTGTGTTGCCCGCTCTGCGCATCGGTGAAGGCTGGGACACCCATGCCCTGGTCGAGGGCCGGCCGCTGGTGTTGGGCGGGGTGACGATTCCGCACAGCCACGGCCTGCTGGGGCATTCGGATGCCGATGCCTTGGCCCATGCCATCACCGATGCCTTGCTGGGTGCGGCCTGCCTGGGGGATATCGGCAAGCTCTTTCCCGACACCGCCGCCCAGTTCAAGGGCGCGGACTCCATGGTCTTGCTGGCCGAGGCCTATCGCAAGGTGCAGGAGGCGGGCTGGCTGATCGTCAATCTCGACAGCACCATCATCGCCCAGGCGCCCAAGATGGCACCCCATATCGTCGCCATGCGGGAGCGCCTGGCCGAGGTCTTGGGTATTGCGCCCAGCCAGGTCAATGTGAAGGCCAAGACGGCCGAGAAAATGGGCCCGGTGGGCGAGGGCAAGGCCATCGAGGCGCGGGCCGTCTGCCTGCTTTGTGCTGGCAAGGCCTGAGCCCGGCGGCCGCAGCCGAGCTACTGCGCTTTTTGCAATCGGATGACGGTGAGCAGGCCGCCACCCTGCGCATTGCTGATCTCCAGCTGACCGCCCAGGCGTTGCACCGATTTCTCCACGATGGCCAGGCCCAGGCCGGCGCCGGTGGCGGCGGTGCGGGCCGCGTCGCCGCGGAAGAAGGGCGTGGTCAGGCGATTCATCTTATCGGCCGGCACACCGGGGCCGAAGTCGCGCACCTGCAGATCCACCCAGGGCCCGGCGACTTGTTGGGTGACCATGACCAGGGTGGCCTCGTCCGGCGCATGGCCGTAGCGGCGCGCGTTCTCAAACAGATTGAGCAGCACCCGGCCCAGCTCGGTTTCATCGGCCCAGACGCGTAAATCGGCCGGCAGCTGCACCTGGATGCGGATCTGCTCGGGCTTGCGAAAGCCTTGAGCCTCGCGTTCCACCACCTCGGCCAGGGGGATGGGCTGCAGCTGCAGCTCCGAGGGCCGGGCGTAGTCCATGAACTTGTTGATGATGCCGTCCAGCTGATCGATGTCCTGAGCCATGAAGAGCCTTGCCTGCTCGTCCGGCACGCTCATCTCGGCCTCCAGGCGCAGGCGGGCCAGCGGGGTGCGCAAATCATGTGAGATGCCGGCCAGCATCACCGTGCGGTCTTCTTCCATCTTGGCCAGCTCGCGGGCCATGCGGTTGAAACCCATATTCACCTCGCGGATCTCGCTGGTGCGGGTGCTCTCATCCAGCCGCGAGTCGTACTCGCCCTCGCGGATGCGGTGCGCCGCAAAGCTCAGCTCGCGCAAGGGCTGGTTGATCAGCCGGGTGATCAGGGCCGAGCCCAGGGCCGTGGCGATCAGGGCAATGCCCAGCCACCAGGCATTGCTGGACAAGGTAACGGACAGTGGCGCCGCGCTGGTCTGCAGCCAGTAGGCGTCCTCACCGATGCTGAAGCGCACCCACAGGCCGGGCTCCTGGTTGACGCTGCGGGCCACCACGGTGTCCGGTCCCAAGCGCCCGCGCAGCTCAGACGCGAGGCGGGTGGCAAAGGCGTTGGTGTCGTAGGCCTGCCAGCGATCGTGCTGCTCGGCCACGCGCACCTGCACCGCGTCGCTGCGCGCCAGGGTGGAGAGCACGGAGACGCGGTTGATGCTGTCGGTATTGGCCAGGGCCACCCGGCTTAGATTGACCAGGCCGGCCAATTGCTGGGCCGATTCCAGCGCCCGCGGCTCAGCCTCCAGCACCTTGAAGGTTTGCTGCCAGGCCAGCACCCCGCCCGATAGCAGCAAGGCCAGCAGGGCAAAAGTGCGCCAGAAGAGATTGAGCGCCAGCCGGGGCTTGGCGAGGTCGGAGAACACGCGCGCTTGTGGCTAGAGTCTCAGGCCGCGGCGGCCTCGTCGGGCACAAACACATAACCCACACCCCAGACGGTCTGGATATAGCGTGGCTGGGTCGGGTCGGTTTCCAGCAACTTGCGCAGGCGTGAGACCTGCACGTCCAGGCTGCGGTCAAAGGGCTCGAACTCGCGGCCACGGGCCAGCTGGGCCAGCTTGTCGCGCGACAGGGGCTGGCGCGGGTGACGCACCAGGGCCTTGAGCATGGAGAACTCGCCGGTGGTCAGGGGCAGGGGCTCGCCGTCCTTGGACAGGCGGCGCAGGGCCAGATCAAACTCGAAGGGGCCGAACGTGACGGTCATGGGCTCCAGCGAGGGCGCGCCGGGTGCCTCCATGGCCGGGCGGCGGCGCAGCACGGCGTTGATGCGGGCCAGCAGCTCGCGCGGGTTGAAGGGCTTGGAGAGGTAGTCGTCCGCGCCCACCTCCAGGCCGACGATGCGGTCCACTTCCTCGACCTTGGCGGTCAGCATGATGATGGGGGTGTTGTCATTGCCGGCGCGCAGGCGGCGGCAGATGGTCAGGCCGTCTTCGCCGGGCAGCATCAGATCGAGCACGATCAGGTCCACCGTCTCGCGGGTGAGTTGGCGGTTGAGGGCGCGGCCGTCTTCGGCCAGCAGCACCTCAAAGCCTTCCTGCGTCAGGTAGCGACGCAGAAGATCACGGATGCGGGCATCGTCGTCGACGACCAGGATGCGATTGGCACGTGTGCTGCTGGGACTGTTCATGGTCTGAAGAAAGAGGGCTTCTTGAATTTGTAACAGCGGCATTGTGAAGCGATTTCGCCCGTTTTTGCGCATGCTGGCCCCGCCGTTACAGGCCCGTAACAATTGTGTGAGCTCTGTGTACCTTGTGCATGGACTGGGTCAAGCATGCTGGTTCCAGTCAACGTTTTCAGCCCAAGCGCGCTTAAGCTGAGGGCCTTGAACATTCAACCCGGATCGCGGGCCCAAGAACTCAGTCCTAGGACCAAGGAGAACAAGACATGCAAAAGACCGACAAGAACCTGAGCAAGAACAAGACCCTGCGCAGCCTGCTGGTGTTGATGAGTGCCGCCACAGCCGCCGGCCTGGCCGTGGCCGCGCCCGGCAACCAGAATCAGGACAGCCAGCCGCGTGATCGCCTGAACCTGAATGCATCGGCCAGTGTCGAAGTGACCCGTGATGTGCTGGGCGTGAGCTTCTCCACCACCAAGGAGGGCAGCGACGCTGCCGCCGTGCAGACGGCCTTGAAGCAGGCTCTGGATGCCGCCTTGGCCGAGGCGCGCAAGGCCGCCAAGCCGGGTCAGATCGAGGTGCAAACCGGCAACTTCTCGCTCTACCCGCGCTACGCCCCCAAGGGCGGCATCAATGGCTGGCAGGGCACGGCCGAGCTGCTGGTGGAAGGCAAGGATGCCGCTGGCATCGCCCAACTCAGCGGGCGCATCAACAGCATGAATATCTCGCGCGTGAGCTATAGCCTGTCCAAGGAACAGCGTCAGAAGGTGGAGGGAGATGTGGTCAAGCAGGCCATCGCCAACTTCAAGGCGCGTGCGGCCGACTATGCCCAGCAGTTCGGCTACGGCGGCTACAGCATCGGCGAGGTGAGCGTGAACACGCAGGACTCCGGCCCCATGCCCATGGCCGCCCCGCAGATGCGCTTCAAGGCCATGGCGGCCTCGGCCGATGAGGCCCTGCCGACCGAAGCCGGCAAGGCCACGGTCACGGTGAATGTGAGCGGCACGGTGGTGATGACCGTGCGCTAAATCGGATGCGGGGCCCTGGTGGCTCCGCTTGCCTTGAATCTATGAGACCTCCCTTTGGGTCGACGAGGCTTGGTGGCCGAGTCGACCCCTTTTTTTGCGGGAGTCGGGAGGCCTTACTGTGCCGTCCAGCCGCCGTCCAGGCTCCAGGCTTGGCCACGCACATTGCTGGCCGCGTCTGAGCAGAGGAAGACCGTCAACTCGCCCAGCTGCTCGGGCGTGGTGAATTGCAGCGAGGGCTGCTTCTCGGCCAAGAGGCGGCGCTTGGCTTCTTCGCCATCCACCTTGTCGGCCAGGGCGCGGGCATCCACTTGTTTTTGCACCAGCGGCGTCAGCACCCAGCCGGGGCAGATGGCATTGACCGTCACCGGGCTGGTGGCCGTCTCCAGGGCCACGGCCTTGGTGAAGCCCACCAGGCCATGCTTGGCCGCCACGTAGGCCGATTTTTGCGCCGAGGCCACCAGGCCATGCACCGAGGCCAGATTGATGATGCGACCCCAGCCGCGCTGCTTCATGCCGGGCAGGGCGAGGCGGGTGGTGTGGAAGGCCGAGCTGAGGTTGATGGCGATGATGGCGTCCCAACGCTCGACCGGGAACTCCTCCACCGGCGCCACGAACTGGATGCCGGCGTTGTTGACCAGGATGTCGCAGCCGCCGAACTCCGCATCGGTATAGGCCATCAAGGCCTCGATCTCGGCGGGCTTGCTCATATCGGCGCCGTGGTAGCCGACCTTGATGCCATGGGCCTGGCCGGCGGCCGCGACCTCGGCCTTCGGTCCCTCGACCTCACCGAAGCCGTTCAACACGATATTCACCCCCTGGCGAGCCAGGGACAGGGCGACGCCCAGTCCGATGCCGCTGGTGGATCCGGTCACGATGGCAGTCTTGCCTTTCAACATAGTGCGTCCTTTAAAAGAATCGATCTGAGTGAACAGCTGTGTGGCTCATGCACACTATACGGACCTGACAAAACAAACCGTAAGGACGCGATTCATGGCCTTGCTTGAGCCTCAGTTGAATTTTGTGCAATGCCTAGGCGCGGCCGGGCTGCACCGCATGGCTTTCTGGGAATGGGCTTATCGCGGCCCCGCGCTGGCCGAAGGCCAGGCGCCGCCGGTGCTTGTCTGTGTGCACGGTCTGTCTCGCCAGGGGCGCGACTTCGACACCCTGGCGCGCGCCATGCAGGATCGCTACCGGGTGATCTGCCCCGATGTGGTGGGGCGCGGTCGATCCGACTGGCTGGCCAACCCGGCCGGCTACCAATTGCCGGCCTATGTGGCCGATATGGTGAGCTTGCTGGCCCGGCTGAACGCGCCGACGCTGGACTGGGTGGGCACCTCCATGGGCGGCCTGATCGGCATGGGTTTGGCGGCCCTGCCCAAGAACCCCATCCGCCGCCTGGTGCTCAACGATGTGGGTCCGACCATTGCCTTCGAAGCGCTGCAGCGCATTGGAAGTTATCTGGGCCAGCCCAAGCGCTTTGCCTCCGAGGCCGAGGGTGCCGCGTATTTGGCCAGCATCTCGGCCGGCTTCGGTCCGCACAGCCAAGCGCAATGGGCGGCGCTGTCCGCTCCCATGCTGCGTGAGGAGGGCGGGCAGTTCAAGCTGCATTACGACCCGGCGATTGCCCAGCCCTTTGCCAGCTTTACCAAGGAGTTGGCCGAGTACGGCTCTGCAGCGATGTGGAAGGGCTATGAGGCCATCACCTGCCCGACCCTGCTGCTGCGCGGCGAGGACTCCGATCTGCTCAGCGCCGAGACGGCCCAGCGGATGACGGCCTGTGGGCCGCGCGCGCGTTTGCAGAGCTTTGCTGGCGTGGGCCATGCCCCCACCTTGGTCCAGCCCGATCAGATCGCCGCCGTGAGGAGTTTTTTGAACGAGGCATGATGGCGGCCTGATGTTGTTTGGCAGGGTGTTTGAAAAGAAGAAATGAAGACGGGATTGAATAAGAACCTGGCAGGTGAGTCCTGGTCCGGGAATGCCGCCCAGGAGGCCGCGCCCATCGTGGCCTTGGTCGATGTGGACTTGCCGGGCAGTGGCGCCGACCTTGCGCCCCATGCCTTGAGCGCGCAGGCGCGTGAGGCAAATCCGATCGCGCGGGCGCGTGCCTTTGCCGAACCTCTGCTAAGCACCCAATTGCTGGACACCGGCGAAGAGGCCTTGGTGCATGCCGATGGTGTGGCCGCCATCTTGGCCGGCATTGGTGCTGCGCCTTCCATGCAGGCGGCCGCCTATCTGGTTTACGCGGGCGACTTCCTGGCCAAGCCCGAAGAAATGGTGAGCAAGGCTTTTGGCGAGTCCTATGCCAGCCTGGTGATGCATACCCGGCGCCTGGTGCAGATCCAGCGCGCCGCGCGCGAGGCCAAAGTGGAGGCCGAGCAGCGCGGTGAGCAGACCGAGCGGGTGCGCAAGATGCTGTTGGCCTTCTCGCGCGATTTGCGGGTGGTGCTCTTGCGCCTGGCTTCACGCCTGCAGACCCTGCGTTATTTCGCGCTGAGCAAGAAGCCTTGCCCCGTCAACCTGGCCACCGAATCGCAGCAGGTCTTTGCGCCCCTGGCCAATCGCTTGGGCATCTGGCAGATCAAGTGGGAGATCGAGGATCTGTCCTTCCGCTTTCTGCAGCCCGAAGCCTATAAAGATTTGGCCAAGGCCTTGCATGAAACCCGGGTGCGTCGCGAGCAGGCGGTGGAAGATGCGCGCGAGGCCTTGCAGCAAGGCCTGGCGGCCCAAGGCATCCATGCCCAAGTGCAGGGGCGGCCCAAGCATCTCTACAGCATCTTCAAGAAGATGCAGGGCAAGGGCTTGGATCTCTCCCGGGTGTTTGATCTGCGTGCGCTGCGCATCATCGTGCCCGATCTGAGTAACTGTTATGCCGCTCTGAGCTGGTTGCACGAGACCTACACGCCGGTGGCCGGTGAGTTCGACGACTACATCGCCAGGCCCAAGCCAAACGGCTATCAATCCCTGCACACGGTGGTGCTGGGCGCGGACGGTCGGGCCATGGAGGTGCAGATCCGCACCCAGGCCATGCACGACCATGCCGAGCACGGCGTGGCTGCTCACTGGGCCTACAAGGAGGCGGGCACCAAGGGCTATGCAGGTGTCAGCGCCGCTGGTGATTTTGAGGAGCAGGTGGCGCAGGCCCGCAAGGCCGTGCTGCGTCAGCTGCTGGCTTGGGAGCGCGATCTGGTGGAAGGGCAGGCCCATGCTCACCCGCCCGGTGATGCCGCCGCTTCGGATGCAGCCGTGTTTGACGAGCGCATCTACGTCTTCACCCCGCAGGCCTCGATTGTGGAGCTGAGCGCAGGTGCCACGCCCATCGACTTCGCCTACGCGGTCCATACCGATCTGGGGCACCGCTGCCGTGGTGCCAAGGTCGATGGCGTGATGGTGCAGCTGAACACCCCGCTGCAAAGTGGGCAGACGGTGGAGATCACGGCGGCCAAGGAGGGCGGGCCCTCGCTGGATTGGTTGAACGCCGAGGCTGGCTATCTGCGCAGCCAGCGCTCGCGCGCCAAGGTGCGAGCCTGGTTCAATGTCCTGGCCCAGGCGCAGACGATTGCGCGCGGCCGCGAGGCGGTGGAAAAACTCTTGCAGCGCGAGGGCAAGACCGTCATCAAGCTGGAAGACCTGGCCAGCCGACTCGGCTTCAAGAATGCCGATGCCTTGTTCGAGGTGGTGGGCAAGGACGAGTATTCGCTGCGCAATATCGAACAGCTGCTGCGGCCCACCGTGCAAGAACCCTTGTCCGACGAGGCCCTGGCTCAGCGGGTCAGCAAGGGCGGCAGCAGCGCGACACCGCGGGGTGGCGTGCTGGTGGTGGGCGTGGACTCCTTGCTCACCAATCTGGCGCGCTGCTGCCGGCCGGCGCCACCCGACGCAATTGGTGGCTACGTCACCCGCGGCAAGGGCGTGGCCATCCACCGCGTCGATTGCATCAACTTCCGCCAGATGGCCCAGCGGGCCGGCGAGCGCGTCATCGATGTGACCTGGGGCGGTGCGGCGGATGGCTCGGGCCCGGTGGGTAAGGGTGCGCCGCTTTATCCGGTGGACGTGATTGTTGAATCCTCCGACCGCCAGGGCCTGCTGCGCGATGTGCTGGAGGTGCTGGCCAAGGAGAAGATGAATGTCACCGCCGTCAACACCCAATCGGTCAAACAGGCGCGAGGCGAAACGGCCTGGATGAACTTCACCGTCGAGGTGGCGGATTCGGGGCGCTTGGCCCAGGTGCTGCGCAGCGTTTCCCAGGTGCCAGGGGTCCGCAGCGCGCGGCGAAAGTAATTTGAAAAACCTGCTGATATTTGCCAGAGCAGCAAAAACCGTGCTACACTGCAAAGCTCTTGAGGCG
>NZ_QAJN01000001.1:447740-447923 GCF_003852425.1 Paucibacter sp. KBW04
CGCCTACCAAATTACGGTAGGCGGTACTTCAAGAAGTAGCGTTGAAAAAATAAAAAGCAGTCGTAAAAGCTGCAGAAAATTGCAAGGCAAAGGCCCGGTAGGTCGCCTGAATACAGACGATTGGCCGGGTTTTTTAATTGTGAAAGTTCTTGCTTGCAAGAGCGCATGAAAAGTTTAAAGGCG
>NZ_QAJN01000001.1:447986-808417 GCF_003852425.1 Paucibacter sp. KBW04
CGCCTACCAAATTGGTAGGTACCTCAGGTACAAAAAAGCCCGAGCATTCTCAGAGTGCGCGGGCTTTTTGCTTTTCGGCTGCTGTGTCGCCGCTGGCTCCCGGCCCTGCTGAAAGTCATCTTGCCGAGCTTGGGCACTTGTTCTACCCTCGCACGCTTTTCCCTACAAGGCCTTGGTATGAAGATTTGGCGACTGGCTCCGTTGGTGGGTCTGATGTTTTGCTCGGCTTGGGCGACGGCGCAAGCGCCCGCGGCAAGGGTGTTGGCGGCTGCGGGGCCGGTGTCAGGTCTTGACCTGAAGGGTTTTGACGCCAAGCAGCGGGCGCAAGATGATTTGTTTCGTGCGGTCAATGGCGCTTGGCTGAAGTCCAGCGAGATCCCGGCCGACAAATCGGCTTACGGTACTTTTGAGCAATTGGCGGACAAGTCCGACGCCCAGGTGCGTGCATTGATCGAAGGTTTGCAGGCCAAGCCCCAGAAAGAAGGCAGTACCGAGGCCAAGATCGCGGCTTTCTACGCCAGCTACCTCGACACCACGACGATAGACAAGGCCGGTTTGGCGCCCATGCAGGAGAGGCTGGAGGGCATCGCCGCCATTCAGACCCGCGCCGACTTGGCCAAGTGGCTGGGGGCGGCCCAGGGCATCAGCAATACGCCGATCTTGCTGACGGTGATGGCCGACGTCAAAGAACCCAATATCAATCGCGCCGTGGCCATGCAGGGCGGACTCGGCATGCCCGATCGCGATTACTACCTGAAGGCCGATGCCAAGCTGGCCGAGGTGCGCAAGGCCTATCTGGCTTATTTGACGACGCTGGCAAAGCTGTCCGGCGAGGCGAGGCCCGAGCAGGTTGCCGGCCAGGTCATGGCCCTGGAGCAGCGCATCGCCAAGCTGCATTGGGACAATGTGCGCAACCGCGATCCGGTCAAGACCTACAACCCGATGACGCCGGCTCAACTCGCTAAGCGTGCCCCCGGCTTTGACTGGCCGGTGTTTTTGCAGGCCGCGCAGCTTGGCGGCATCGATCGCTTGTCGGTGACTCAGCCCAGCGCGGTGCTGGGCCTGGCGCAATTGTTCAAGTCGGTGCCGCTGGCCAGCTGGAAGCAGTACCTGAAGCTGCGCGCCTTGGACGAGAGTGCCCAGGTTTTGCCTCAGGCCTTTCGCGACGCGCGTTTTGCCTTCCATGGTGCGGCCTTGACCGGGGCCAAGCAGCCGCTGCCGCGCTGGCAGCAAGGCATCAACGAGGTCAATGTCGCGCTGGGCGAGGCGATTGGTCAGGTCTATGTGGCCGAGCATTTCCCGCCTGCCTACAAGGCTCGCATGCAGGAGCTGGTGGGCAATTTGATGGCGGCCTATCGCGAGTCCATCGATGGGCTGAGCTGGATGACGCCGGCCACCAAGGCCGCCGCGCGCGAGAAGCTGAGCAAATACATGGTCAAGATCGGCTACCCCGATGCCTGGCGTGATTTCTCCAAGCTGGATGTGCGCCGAGGCGATGCCCTGGGCAATGGCCTGCGCTCCGCGGCCTTTGAGTACCAGCGCATTGCCTTGCGCGCCGGCCAGCCGGTGGACCGGGCCGAGTGGGGCATGACTCCGCAAACCGTCAATGCCTATTACAACCCGGCCTTGAACGAGATTGTCTTCCCGGCCGCGATTCTGCAGCCGCCTTTCTTCGATATGGCGGCCGATGATGCGGTCAATTACGGGGCCATCGGCGCCGTCATCGGCCATGAGATCAGCCATGGCTTTGATGATGAGGGCAGCCAATTCGATGGCGATGGCAAGCTGCGCAATTGGTGGAGTGCGGCCGACCGCAAGGCCTTCGATGCCATCGGTGCGCAGCTGGTGGCTCAGTTCAACAAGTACGAGCCGCTGCCGGGTAAAAAGGTCAATGGCAAGCTGACTCTGGGTGAGAACATTGCCGATCTGTCGGGCTTGCAAGTGGCTTTCAAGGCCTACCAGCGTTCGCTGGGTGGCAAGCCCTCGACGGTGCTGGATGGCTTTAGCGGCGAACAGCGCTTCTTCATCGGCTGGGCGCAGGCCTGGCGCTACAAGGCGCGCGATGAGCGCACCCTGCAGCTGCTAACCACCGATCCGCACTCGCCGCCTGACTTCCGCACCAATGGTGCGGCCATTAACCACGATGGATTCCATCAGGCTTTCGGCAGCAAGCCCGGTGACGCGATGTTCAAGCCGTCCGAGCAGCGCATTCGCATTTGGTAAGTCAAGGGTCGGGTGCATTCGCTCGACCGATAATCAAGGCGCCCGGCCACTTGGATGTGGCCGGTTTTTTTGTTTTCAGGCTTGCTCGATGTATTGCAATTGCACTGGGAGGCCTCGCACGGGCGCAGGGGTTATCCCCGCCGGGCAGGGTCTGCCGGGCTCCTAAAATGCGGGCAAGCCCAATTGAGCGTCAGACAAGGAGTAGATATGGTGACTGCCCGCAGAGGCAAGGCGGCCGATTCGACCGGTGATGCGGCGAACAAGCCCGAGGCAGCGGCAGGCGCCGAGGCGCCCAGCAATGTGCGGATTCTGAAGAAGTATCCGAACCGGCGTCTGTACGACACCCACACCAGCAGCTACATCACGTTGGCCGATGTCAAGAAGATGGTGCTTGACGGCCAGGCCTTCGAGGTGCGCGATGCCAAGACTTCTGAAGATCTGACGCGCAGCATCCTGTTGCAAATCATTCTGGAAGAAGAAACCGGCGGCGTGCCCATGTTCAGCACCAGTTCGCTGGAGCAGATCATCCGCTTCTACGGGCACGCCATGCAGGGCGTGATGGGTGACTATCTGGAGCGCAACGTCAAGACCTTTGGCGAACTGCAGTCGCGTTTTACCGAGCAAAGCAAGGGCCTGGCCTTCAGCCCCGAGCTGTGGACCCAGTTCATGGGCGCTCAGTCGCCCATGATGCAAAACCTGATGGGCGGCTATGTGGAGCAGAGCAAGAGCTTGCTGACGCAGATGCAGGAGCAGATGAAGGAACAGATGGAGAAGGCGGGCGCCCTGTTCCCAGGTATGCCGGGCATGCCCGGCTTCCCGCCCAAAAAGTAAGCGCAGCCCTGGTCGGCGCAAAAAAAGAGCGCCCGATTCCCTGGGCCTTGGCCGCCGCGGCGCGGCCAAGCCGGCGGAATGAGTGAAAATCGGGGGATGAGTCAAACCAATACCCCCAGCCCGCTTGCCACTCCCGCAGGCGCGGCCGCCCCCAAGATCGGATTTGTGTCCCTGGGTTGCCCCAAGGCCTTGACCGATTCCGAGCTGATCCTGACCCAGCTGCGGGCCGAAGGCTACGAAACCTCCAAGACCTTTGCGGGTGCCGATCTGGTGATCGTCAACACCTGCGGTTTCATCGACGACGCCGTCAAGGAAAGCCTGGACACCATCGGCGAAGCCCTGGCCGAGAACGGCAAGGTCATCGTCACCGGCTGCTTGGGTGCCAAGGCCGGCGCCAGCAGTTCCGACGCCGGCAGCTTGGTACGCGAGATGCACCCCAGCGTGCTGGCCGTGACCGGCCCCCACGCCACGCAAGAGGTGATGGACGCCGTCCACACTCATGTGCCCAAGCCACATGACCCCTTTGTCGATTTGGTGCCGGCCTACGGCATCAAGCTAACCCCCAAACACTACGCCTATCTGAAGATCAGCGAGGGCTGCAACCACCGCTGCTCCTTCTGCATCATCCCCAGCATGCGTGGCGATCTGGTCTCGCGCCCCATCGGCGATGTGCTGAACGAGGCCCGCGCCTTGTTTGAGTCCGGCGTGAAAGAGTTGCTGGTGATCAGCCAGGACACCAGCGCCTACGGTGTGGATGTGAAATACCGCACCGGTTTCTGGGACGGCAAGCCGGTCAAGACCCGTATGTATGACCTGGTCGCCCAACTGGGTGAGATGGCCCGTGCCCATGGCGCCTGGGTGCGCCTGCACTACGTCTACCCCTATCCGCATGTGGACGAGGTGCTGCCCTTGATGGCGCAAGGCCTGGTACTGCCTTATTTGGATGTGCCCCTGCAGCACGCCCACCCGGACGTGCTCAAGCGCATGAAGCGGCCCGCCAATGGCGAGAAGAATATGGAGCGCATCCTGCGCTGGCGCGAGACCTGCCCCGACATCGTGATCCGCTCCACCTTCATCGCCGGATTCCCCGGCGAGACGGAAGAAGAGTTCCAGTACCTCTTGGACTTTATGCAAGAAGCCCGCATCGACCGCGCCGGCTGCTTTGCTTACTCGCCGGTGGAGGGCGCTTCGGCCAACGACTTGCCCGGCGCCTTGCCGCAAGAAGTACGCGAGGAGCGCCAGGCCCGCTTCATGGCTGTTGCCGAGGCGGTGTCCACCGCCAAGCTGCGTTCGCGCATCGGCGCCACCATGCAGGTGCTGGTCGATTCAGCCCCGGCCTTGGGCCGCAAGGGCGGTGTGGGCCGCACCTATGCCGACGCGCCCGAGATCGACGGCACCGTGCGCATCCTGCCGCCTGAGAAGGCCAGCCGTACCCTCAAGGTGGGCGAGTTCACCAAGGTGCGAATTGTTGCGGCCGAGGGCCATGATTTGGTCGGCATGCCGGTCTGATCGCCGAGAATCAAAAGCGGGCCCAGGCCCGCTTTTTTTGTTTGAGCTCCATCCTTTTCAAATAAATCTCAGAAACGCGAGACCCGCCGTGAGCAAACGCGCCGTATCGACCCAGCAAATCCATCACCCCTATCGTGCGCCTGAGGGCTGGGACGCGCATCCGGTGGGGGTGTTCAAGGCATCCACCGTCTTGTTCAAAGACACGGCCGATCTGCACACCTACCGTCCGCGCGATGGCAAGAGCTATCGCTACGGCCTGCATGGCACGCCCACCAGCTACACCCTGGCGGCCCGCATCGCGACGCTGGAGACCGCCGAACATTGCCTGCTGGTGCCCAGCGGCTTGGCGGCGGTGACCCTGGTCAGCCTGGGCCTCTTGCGCCCGGGCGATGAGGTGCTGGTGCCCGACAATGTCTACGGCCAGAACCGCTATCTGAGCGAATCCTTGCTGCCGCAGTTCGGCATCACGCACCGCTTCTACGACCCGCTGGATGCTGCCGGCCTGGCCGCCATGCTCAGCCCCAAGACCAAGCTCGTGTGGTTGGAGGCCGCCGGCTCCATCACCCTGGAGTTCCCTGATGTGCTCGGCATTGTGGCGGCTTGTAAGCAGCAGGGCGTGCTGACGGCCATGGACAACACCTGGGGCTCGGGCCTGGCCTTCAATGCTTTTGAGTTGGCGCCCGGCCTGGGCGTGGACGTGTCCATGCAAGCCCTGACCAAGTACGCCTCCGGCGGCGCGGACGTGCTGATGGGCTCGGTCTGTACCCGTGACCTGGCCCTGCATGAGCGGCTCAACCATATGCATGAGCATCTGGGTTACGGCCTGGGGCAGAACGATGTGGAGTTGGTGCTGCGCGCTTTGCCCACGCTGGAATTGCGCTACCGGGCTCAGGATGCGACGACCCGAGCGCTGGCGAAATGGATGCAAGCGCGGCCCGAAGTCGCCCAGGTCTTGCACCCCGCGCTGGCCGGCTCGCCCGGCCATGAGTATTGGCTGCAGACCAGCAGCGCCGGCGCGGCCTGTTTGTTCTCGGTGATCTTCAAGCCCGAGTACAGCGCGGCTCAGGTGGATGCGTTTGTCGACGCCCTGGAGTTGTTCGGCATCGGCTACTCCTGGGCCGGCCCCATGAGCTTGGCCGTTCCCTACGATATGTCGCGCAGTCGCGCGCTGCCTTCCAAGCTGGAGCCGGGCCGCATCGTGCGTTTCGCCCTGGGGCTGGAGGATGTGGCCGATTTGCAGGCCGACCTGGCTCAGGCCTTGAGCCAGTTGTCGGCTGGCGCCTGAGCGAGAAGGGTCTTAGCCTTTGCGCCCGGTTGCCGAGTGGCGCATGAGCTGCCCTTTCTAGCGAAAGTGGCAGTGAAGTCGCTGCGCACCTTCAGGCTCTGCCTTTTGCTGCGTGCCGCATCAACTGCCCCTTTTCTCGCTCCCAATCACGCTTCTTTTCGGTATCGCGCTTGTCGTGCAGGTCCTTGCCCTTGGCCAGGGCGATATCGGCCTTGATATTGCTGCCCTTGAAGTGCAGGTTCAGCGGCACGATGGTGAAGCCTTTTTGCTCGGTCTTGCCGATCAGGCGGCGGATCTCGTCTTTTTTGAGCATCAGCTTCTTGGTCCGGTCGGCCAAGGGGCTGATGTGGGTGGAGGCGGTGCGCAAGGGGTTGATGCGGCAGCCGATCAGGAACAGCTCGCCGCCCTTGATCATCACATAGCCATCGGTCAGCTGAACCTGGCCGGCACGGATGGCCTTGACCTCCCAGCCCTCAAGCACGATGCCGGCTTCAAAGAACTCGGTCAGGTGATAGTCGAAGCGGGCGCGGCGATTCTCGGCGATGGGTTTGCTGCTGACGGCGGCTTTGGCCTTGGGGGGCGGCCGGTTGGCGTTTGCGGATGTGGTGGACATGGGTTCGGTTCTTTTTTTGGGCGGGCAGGGCGCCAATACAATGCAGCCATTGTATGAAGCACGTGAAGAAGTCTGTCCTCCTTTGGTACTCGCCCCGCGAGATGTACGAACTCGTGGTCGGCGTGGGGCGCTATCCGGAGTTTTTGCCCTGGTGCGAGCAGGCCGAAATCCTGTCCAGCCAAGCCCTGGGGCCGAGCGTCGAGCCCGGCCTGGCTGCCGAGCCACCGAGCGAGTCGGTGACGGCACGTTTGCAGATGGCCTATGCCGGCGTGCGACATGCCTTCACCACCCGCAATACCAACACACTCAATCGCCGCGTCGATATGGCCTTGGTGGATGGGCCTTTCTCCGAACTGGAAGGGGTGTGGAACTTCCTGCCCCTGGGCAAGCCTGGCGCGGCCAGCGATCCCGCCCAGGCGGGTGCTGAGCCCAAGGCCTGCAAGATCGAGTTTGAACTTCGCTACGCCTTCTCCAGCATGGCTTTGGAGGCGGTGGTCAGCCCGGTGTTTGACCGCGTAGCCAACACCTTGGTCGAGCGTTTTGTCCAGCGGGCCGAGGCTGTGTATGGCGCCCGCTGAAGGCGCTGCGGCGAGCTCCCTTCAGATCGAGTTGGTCTGGAGCCCGGCCAAGGGCGATGTGCGGCAGGTGGAGTTCATGGTGCCAGCCGGCGCGACGATTGAGCAGGCCTTGCGTGCATGCCCGGAGTTTGCCGAGCAATTGCCGCAGCTGGCGCAGCTGCGTATCGGCATCTGGGGTCGGGTGCAGGGCTTGGATGTGGTCCTGCGGGCGCGCGATCGTATCGAGGTGTACAGGCCGCTGACGGTGGACCCAAAAGAGGCAAGGCGTCAGCGCTACAAGGCGCGCGGCGAGCGCATCGTTTCAAGACATCGTCCGCTGGCGGGTAAGACCAGCCGCTGACTCTCAGCGCCTTAGCGGCATTCCGAACTGACCACGGCGCGGGCGCGCTGCAACTCGGCTTCGCGCTGCTTGTCGTCCAGCACCTCGGGCTCGCCCTGAGCATTGGCCCGGCGAATTCGCACGCCGCTTTCCAACAAGCGCTGATTGTCTTGTGCGCTCTGGCAGTTGGCTCGGCGCTGCTCGGCAATGCGCCGCTCTTCTTCCTTCTGCTGAGCCTGCGCGTCTTTCTCGCGTTGTTTGTCGCGGGCCTGGCGGGCCAACTCTTCTTTTGAGGGGGCACTGCGCCCGGCCGAGGCGGCGCTGGCCGGGGCTTCGCTGGCTGCGGCCTGGCCATAGGGCTGGATCACGATGGGGGCGCGGCGCGCGTTGGCGGGGCGCTGAAGAATGTCTTTTTCCGGCGTGCCATTGGGCGGCGGCAAATCGCTGAACTGCAGCTTGCCGGCAGGGTCGCGCCATTTCCATTGGGCGCTGGCGGGCAGGGCGGCGCCAAGCAGCAAGACGCTGATGAGGCTCAGGAGGCTGAGGCGGGCAATGCCAGCAAGGCTGGCGCGAGCAGAGCGGTTCGACATGGGCCCAGTGTAGCGGCGGGCCCAGCTCCTAGGGCTTGGCATCAGCCCTGAGTCGGTGTAGCTGAGTGTGCAGAGCTGCACATTCGGCGGCCCAGTCTTTGGGGTTTGGGGCGCGGTGCAAGGCTTCTTTTTGCGCGGCCAGGAAGACAGGCCCGGCCTTTCCGTATAATGCCGCTTTGCGACTGGAGCTTCCCTCATGCGCCTTTTAGGAAAAGCGCTCACCTTCGACGACGTTTTGTTGGTGCCAGCGTTCTCCCATGTGTTGCCTCGCGACACCTCTCTTGCCACCCGGCTTTCCCGCAATATTCGCCTCAATCTGCCCCTGGTCTCAGCCGCCATGGACACGGTGACCGAGGCGCGTCTGGCGATTGCCATTGCGCAAGAAGGCGGTATCGGCATCGTCCACAAAAACCTCACGGCCAAGCAGCAAGCCATCGAAGTCGCACGCGTCAAGCGCTACGAGTCGGGCATTGTGCTGGAGCCCTTCACCATCACGCCCACGACCACCGTGCGCGAAGTGGTGGAGTTGCAGCGCCAGCATGGCGTGTCGGGCTTCCCGGTGCTGGAAGGCAAGAAGGTTGTCGGCATCGTCACCGGCCGTGATGTGCGCTTCGAGACCCGCATGGACCTCGCCGTGCGCGAGATGATGACGCCGGCCGAGCGTCTGGTCACCGTCAAGGAAGGCGCCTCGCTGGAAGAAGCCAAGGCCTTGATGCACAAGCACAAGCTGGAGCGCGTGGTCGTCGTCAACGACGCCTTCGAGTTGCGCGGCCTGATGACGGTGAAAGACATCACCAAGCAGACCTCCTTCCCCAACGCCGCCCGCGATGCCCAGGGCAAGCTGCGCGTCGGTGCCGCCGTTGGTTTCGGTGACGACACCGAAGAGCGCGTCACCATGCTGGTCAAGGCCGGCGTGGACGCCCTGATCGTGGACACCGCCCACGGCCACAGCGCCGGCGTCCTGGAGCGCGTGCGCTGGGTCAAACAGACCTTCCCCGGCGTGGACGTGATCGGCGGCAATATCGCCACCGGCGCAGCGGCGCTGGCCCTGGTCGAAGCGGGTGCTGACGGCGTCAAGGTCGGTATCGGCCCCGGCTCCATCTGCACCACCCGTATCGTGGCCGGTGTGGGCGTGCCCCAGATCACCGCCATCGACAACGTCGCCACCGCCTTGCGCGGCACCGGCGTGCCGGTGATTGCCGACGGCGGCGTGCGTTTCTCGGGCGACCTGGCCAAGGCCATCGCCGCGGGCGCTGACTGCGTGATGATGGGCGGCGCTTTTGCCGGCACCGAAGAGGCACCCGGCGACCTGATCCTGTACCAAGGCCGCTCCTACAAGAGCTACCGCGGCATGGGTTCCATGGGCGCGATGGCCAAGGGTTCGGCCGACCGCTACTTCCAGGACACCTCGGCCAACAACCCCAACACCTCCAAGCTGGTGCCCGAAGGCATCGAAGGCCAAGTGCCTTACAAGGGCTCGGTGGTGCAGGTGATCTTCCAGATGGCCGGCGGCCTGAAGGCTTCGATGCACTACTGTGGCTGCGCCACCATCGAAGACATGCAGAACAAGGCCGAGTTCGTCGAGATCACATCGGCCGGCATGCGCGAAAGCCATGTCCACGATGTGCAAATCACCAAGGAAGCGCCGAACTACCGATCGGAATGATCGCGCAGGCGTAGCGAAAGGGGCCTCGGCCCCTTTTTTGACAACTACGCGGCCTTTTTCCCAGCACAAGAATGACAGCCTCGGCAGGAGACCCTGTGAACGAAAGCGGTATGACCCAAAGCCCGACCCCGCAGGAGGGGGCCAAGACCGGACGTTCCGCCGGCATGGGCTTCATCATGGTGGCCGTGCTGATCGACATGATTGCCATCGGTCTGATCATT
Organism: Paucibacter sp. KBW04; assembly: GCF_003852425.1. GTDB lineage: Bacteria > Pseudomonadota > Gammaproteobacteria > Burkholderiales > Burkholderiaceae_C > Paucibacter_A. The sequence goes on from NZ_QAJN01000001.1 coordinate 457,822, forward strand.
CCTGTGCTGCCGCCCTTGGTGGGCACCTTCACCGCCAATCAGTCCGACCACGCCTTTTGGTACGGCGCGGTGGCCCTGGCTTTTGGTATCGCCAACTTTGTGGGCTCGCCCATCTTGGGTGCGCTGTCGGACCGCTTCGGCCGCCGGCCGGTGATGCTGATCGGCTTCTCCGGCCTGGCCCTGAGCTTTTTCGTGACCGCCATGGCCACGGCCTTGTGGATGCTGATCGCCGTGCGCCTGGTCAGCGGCGCCATGCAGGCCAATGCCTCGGTGGCCAATGCCTATGTGGCCGATATCTCCACGCCCGAGGAGCGCGCCAAGCGCTTCGGCATGCTGGGCGCGGCCTTCGGCATGGGCTTCATCCTGGGGCCGGTGATGGGTGGAATCCTGGGCGATATCAATCTGCATCTGCCCTTTTATGTGGCCGGCACCATGGCCCTGATCAACTGGTGCTACGGCTATTTCGTCCTGCCCGAATCGCTCAAGCCCGAGCATCGCCGGGCCTTTGACTGGCGCAAGGCCAACCCCCTGTCGGCGCTGAAAAAGCTCAGCAATCTGAAAGGCGTGGGCCCCCTGGTCTTCGTGATCGCATTGAGCGGCCTGGCGCAGCTGGTGCTGCAAACCAGCTGGGTGCTGTACACCAATTTCAAGTTTGGCTGGGGCCCCAAGGAGAACGGCTGGTCGCTGTTTGCGGTGGGCGTGATGTCGGTGCTGGTGCAAGGCTTTTTGCTGCCCAAGCTCTTGAAGATCTTCTCCGCCCAGCGTTTGGTGGTGCTGGGTCTGCTGTCCAGCGTCTGCACCAATTTCGTATGGGGCGCGGCCACGGAGGGCTGGATGATGTACGCCATCATCGGCTTCAATGTGCTGGGCTTCGCGGTCAGCGCAGCCATCCAGAGCTTGATCTCCAATGCGGCGGACGCCAACAACCAGGGCGAGACCATGGGCGCCGTGTCCTCGCTCAACAGCATGATGGCGGTGACCGCGCCCGTCATCGGAGCGGGCCTTTTGGGCCTGGTTTCCCACCTGCCCAAGGGCGACTGGCGCATCGGCGCACCGTTCTACTTTTGCGCGGCTCTGCAAGCAGTTTCATTGCTGTTTGCATGGCTGCACTTCAGCCGCAGCAAGGCCGCAGCCGCAGCCTCTGCCGCAGCCTGAATCTGAGTCCGAATCTGAATCTAGACAAGAAGCAATACCATGCATGACAAAGTCCTCATCCTCGACTTCGGCTCCCAAGTCACCCAGCTGATCGCCCGCCGCGTGCGCGAGGCCGCGGTGTTCTGCGAGATCCATCCTAACGATGTGTCGGACGACTTCATCCGCGAATTCGCCCCCAAGGCCATCATCCTGTCGGGCAGCCACGCCTCCACCTACGAAGACCATGAACTGCGCGCGCCGCAGGCGGTCTGGGATCTGGGCGTGCCGGTGCTGGGCATTTGCTACGGCATGCAGACCATGGCGGTGCAGCTGGGCGGCAAGGTCGAATGGAGTGACCACCGTGAGTTCGGTTACGCCGAGGTGCGTGCCCACGGTCACACCAAGCTGCTGGACGGCATCCAGGACCACGCCACGCTGGAAGGCCACGGCATGCTCAAGGTCTGGATGAGCCATGGCGACAAGGTCACCGTCCTGCCCCCGGGCTTCAAGCTGATGGCCGAAACCCCCAGCTGCCCCATCGCCGGCATGGCCAATGAGGAGAAGGGCTATTACGCCGTTCAATTCCACCCCGAGGTGACGCATACCCTCAAGGGCCAGGCCATGTTGACCCGCTTTGTGCGCGACATCGCCGGTTGCAAGGGCGACTGGATCATGGGTGACTACATCGAAGAAGCCGTGGCCAAGATCCGCGAGCAAGTCGGCGATGAAGAGGTCATCCTGGGCTTGTCTGGCGGCGTCGATTCTTCCGTCGCTGCGGCCCTGATCCATCGCGCCATTGGCGACCAGCTGACCTGCGTCTTCGTTGACCATGGCCTGCTGCGCCTGAACGAAGGCGATATGGTGATGGATATGTTTGCCGGCAAGCTGCACGCCAAGGTGATCCGCGTGGACGCGAGTGATCTCTTCCTGGGCGAGCTGGCCGGTGTCACCGACCCCGAGAAAAAGCGCAAGATCATCGGCGGCCTCTTCGTCGATGTCTTCAAGGCCGAGGCCGCCAAGCTCAAGGCGGCGAATGCCGATGCCAAGGGCGCCAAGTGGCTGGCTCAAGGCACGATCTACCCCGATGTGGTGGAGAGCGGTGGCACCAAGACCAAGAAGGCCACCACCATCAAGAGCCACCACAACGTCGGTGGCCTGCCCGAGCAGCTGGGTCTGAAGCTGCTGGAGCCGCTGCGCGAGCTGTTCAAGGACGAGGTGCGCGCCCTGGGCGTGGCCCTGGGCCTGCCGGCCGATATGGTCTACCGTCACCCCTTCCCCGGCCCGGGTCTGGGCGTGCGTATCTTGGGCGAGGTGAAGAAGGAGTACGCCGACTTGCTGCGCCGTGCCGACGCCATCTTCATCGAAGAGCTGCGCGGCTGGAAGGACGAAGCCACGGGCAAGAACTGGTACGAGCTGACCAGCCAGGCATTCACCGTCTTCCTGCCGGTCAAGAGCGTGGGCGTGATGGGCGACGGCCGCACCTACGATTACGTCGTGGCTTTGCGCGCCGTGCAGACCAGCGACTTCATGACGGCCGACTGGGCCGAACTGCCCTACGGCCTGCTGCGCAAGGTCTCGGGCCGCATCATCAACGAGGTGCGTGGCATCAACCGTGTGACCTACGACGTCTCGACCAAGCCGCCGGCGACCATCGAGTGGGAATGATGAGTCCTCAGCGCGGCGGGCTTGATTAAGCCTGGGCCTGCGGTGCTAAGGTCAAAGGCAGCTTCAGAGCTGCCTTTTTTTGTTTTTCGCCCCAGCTTTGTCGGCGGAGCGGAGAAGCAGTGCCGAGGACCTGACTCCGTATTTGCCCTGATTCCCCGCACGGTGCTTGCTACACTGTGGCGGCCCCACCATGTCAGACATCTGTTTACCCACCCCAGTACCCGCCAGCGCGGCCGATGAATACGCCATGCGCATCGCGCTGGACCAGGCGCACAACGCCTGGCTGGCCGGCGAGGTGCCGGTGGGCGCCGTCATCATGCGGGCCGGCCAGGTGATCGCCACCGGCTACAACCGCCCCATCACCACCCATGACCCCACGGCGCATGCCGAGGTGGTGGCCCTGCGCCATGCCGCCAGCCTGCTGGGTAACTACCGCCTGCCGGAGTGCGAACTCTTCGTCACGCTGGAGCCCTGTGCCATGTGTGCCATGGCCATGATGCATGCACGGCTCAAGCGGGTGGTGTTTGCGGCCACCGATCCCAAGACCGGTGTGGCCGGCTCGGTGCTCAATCTTTTTGACCAGCCCCAGCTCAATCACCACACCTGTGTTTCCGGCGGCGTGCTGGCCGAGGCTTCGGCCAAACTCCTGCGCGAATTTTTTGCCCAGCGGCGCGAAGCAGCGCGGCAGCGGCGGGCCGCAGCGCGTGCTTTGGAAGCGGGCGAAGCGCCCGTCATTCCGACCGGCGACGCCACCCATCTCGACACCGACCTCAAGGAGTTTCAGCCTTCCCCCGAACGCTGAGGCCAGGGCCGGCCCTTCCCCACTTCTACAGGCAAGACCTGACCCCAGGCTTGAGAACCCCCATGAGCAGCACCTCTTTGACGATCTTCTCCCCCGCCGGTGCGGTGCCCAAGCCGGCTTCGCTCAAGCGCGCCGTCAAACGCCTGGGCAAGCTAGGCTTTGACGTCAGTCTGGACGAGGCCGTGCTGGAAAAGCATCAGCGCTTCGCCGGTGATGACGAAACCCGCCTGGCCGCCTTGCACCGGGTGGCCGCAGCCGCGCCCAGCGTGGCCCTGGCCAGCCGTGGCGGCTACGGTATGACGCGCTTGCTGGACCGCATCGACTGGGCCCAGCTGGCCAAGAGCGTGGAGCAGGGCACCCGCTGGGTGGGCCTGAGCGATCTCACCTCCCTGCATCTGGGTCTGCTGGCGCACGGCAAGGCGCAGAGCTGGGCTGGCCCCATGGCCTGCGGCGACTTCGGCCGCAGCGAGAAAGAAGGCGGCGTCGATGATGTGACCCAGGACTGCTTTGTCGAGGCCATGAATGGCATGCTGGAAGCCGTGGGCTTTCGCTGTGAAAAGGGCTTTGATGGCCTGGAGGCACGCGGCACCTTGTGGGGCGGCAATCTGACCGTGCTCAACTCGCTGCTGGGCACCAAGCATCTGCCTAAGATCAAGGGCGGCGTGCTGTTTTTGGAAGACATCAACGAGCACCCCTATCGCGTCGAGCGTCAGCTCTTGCAACTGGCGCAAGCCGGCATTTTGGATGCTCAAAAGGCCATCGTGCTGGGCGACTTCAGCGGCTGGCGCAAGCAGCCCAATGACCGCGGCTACGACCTGAAGGCGGCTATCGCCGCGCTGCGGGCTCACACCAAGACGCCGGTCTTGACCGGCCTGCCTTTCGGCCATGTGGATACCAAGGTCAGCCTGCCGGTGGGCGCCACCGTGGAGTTGTTTGTGCAGGGCCGCGATGTGCTGATGGGCTGGCAGAACGACCCCAAGCTGCAACACCATCATGCCCATGTGCATGCCGAAGGAGAGGCTTGCATGGGCGATCACACGCATTGATGCGCGCGCCACTGCCGCAAAGATTGAGCTGAACCCACGTCCATCCTGACTTTCCTCATAGTGTGGCCGCGAGCGCGGCCGCTATGATGAAGTACCAGCCTTCGGATTCCCGGCCTCGCGCCGCGCGAATCAGGAGGCTTTCCATTTTTGGGCCGGGTGTGCGTGCTTAGACGCCAGGCCTTGCTGCGGTGCGTGAAGGGGCTTGTGTGCGGTGTCTCGCTGAGAGTGCGGGTTGGGGGCGTGTCTCCAGAGTTGGGCTCCGGGGCCGTATCGGCGCAGGCATGGGTCTGGTGCTGGCCTGGCTGCTGGCGGGCTGCAATAACAGCCCCTATCCCCTGGGTGCCGAGAAGGAAAACACCCTTTATATGGCCTTCCAGGAGCGCTCGCCGCGCTATCTGGATCCGACCGCCTCCTACACCGCGCCCGAGGCGGTCTACGCCTACCAGATCTATGAGCCGCCCTATGGCTACCACTATCTAAAGCGGCCTTATGAGTTGATCCCGCGTGCCGCCCAAGGCCTGGCTCAACCCTATTACCTGGACGCAAGCGGTCAGCGCCTGCCGCAAGATGCGCCGGCCGAGAAGATCGCGCAAAGCGTTTACGAACTGCAGATCAAGCCGGGCCTGAAGTATTCCCCCCATCCGGCCTTTGCCACCGATGCGCAGGGCCGCTTGCTCTACCACTCGCTCAGCCGCGCCGAGCTGGGCGACAAGCGCTCGCCCTGGGACTTTGCCCAGAAGGGCACGCGTGAGTTGCTGGCCGAGGACTTTGTTTACGCCCTCAAGCGCCAGGCCACGCCGCGGGTGGAAGCGCCTTTGTTCGCGCTGTTCTCCGAGCATGTGTTGGGCTTGAAAGAGTATGGGCGCTTGATTCAGGCCGAGAACGCCAAGCTGGTCAAGGGCATGGCCGAGTCGGCCGGTGATAAACCTTTTCTGGACTTTCGCCGTTGGCCTCTGGCCGGTGCCGAGTCCGTGGGCAAATACGGTTTGCGCATACGCATCAAGGGCAAGTACCCGCAGTGGCGCTATTGGATGGCCAGCACTTTCTTGGCCCCCGTGCCCTGGGAGGTGGATGCCTTTTACGCGCAGAAGGGCATGAACGAGAACGGTCTATCCTGGAACCAGTGGCCGGTGGGCACTGGGCCTTACATGATGACGGAGTACAGCCAGGACCGCCGCCATGTGATGACGCGCAATCCGAACTACCGTGTCGATACCTATCCCTGCGAGGGTTCGCCCGGCGATGCCGAGGCGGGCTTGCTGAAGGACTGTGGCAAGCGCCTGCCCTTCATCGACAAGATCGTGGCCACCTCGGTGAAAGAGGTCGTGCCCATCAAGGAGATGTTCAAGCAAGGCTATCTTGATCTGCCCGAGATGGACCGCGCCGACTGGGGCGTGGACTTTATGGTGGACAAGAACGACTCGGCCGAGGTGAGTCGCAATTTCGAAGAGCGCGGCTACAAGTTCCCGATGACGGTGGACATCACCAACTGGTATTTGGGCTTCAACTGGCTGGACCCGGTGCTGGGCCGGGGCGATACGCCCGAGCAGCAGCGGCGCAATCGTGCCTTGCGCCAGGCCCTGTCCATCGCCATCGATTGGGAGGAGGGCTATGGCCGCATCTTCCGACACAAGGGTGGGGACGCCGCCCACGGCCCGGTGCCGCCCGGCGTGTTCGGCTCGCGTGAAAACCAATTGGGCCAGCCCGGGGCGCATAACCCGGTGACGCACAAGCTGGTGAACGGCAAGGTGGTGAGGCGCTCCATCGAGGAGGCGCGCGCCTTGATGGTCGCGGCCGGCTACCCTGAGGGACGCGACGCCAAGACCGGCAAGCCGCTGGTCTTGAACTTCGACTACATGCGCACCATCACGCCCGAGACCAAGGCCGAGAACGACTGGATGATCAAGCAGTTCGCCAAGCTGGGAGTGCAGCTGGAGGTGCGGGCCACCGACTACAACCAGTTCCAAGAAAAGGTGCTCAAGGGCAAGCACCAGGTCTTTTGGTGGGGCTGGTTTGCCGACTACCCGGATGCGGAGAATTTCTTGTTCTTGCTCTACGGACCGAACAGCAAGTCCAAGCATGAGGGCGAGAACACCGCCAATTACGAGAACCCGGAGTTCGACCGCCGCTACCGCCAGCTGCAGACCCTGGAAGACGGGCCCGAGAAACAAAAGCTGATGGACGAGATGCTGGCCTTGGTGCGCGAGGATGCGCCCTGGGCTTTTGGCTATTGGTCTTACTCAGGCTTGGCATTTCAAAGCTGGCTCTACAACGGCAAGCCCGGCGTGGTGGTGCGCGACCCGGCCCGCTATCTGCGCCTGGACCCAGCCCAGCGTGCCGCCAAGATCGCGCAATGGAATCACCCGCTGTGGTGGCCGCTGGGCGTGCTGCTCTTGGGTGTGGCAGCGGTGCTGTGGGTGACGCGGCGCAGTTTTCAGAAGCGCGAGTTGGCAGCTGCACCCGGTTACCAAAGGGCTGATGAATGTTGAGTTATGTTTTGCGCCGCTTTGGCTACGGTGTGTTGGTGCTGATTGGCGTCAATCTCTTCACCTTCTTTCTCTTCTTCTCGGTCAATACGCCGGACGATATGGCGCGCCTGAATATCGGCGGCAAGCGGGTCAGTCAGGAGCAGATCGAGAAGTGGAAGGTCGAGCGCGGCTATGACAAGCCGCTGTATTGGGACGCCACGCAAGCAGGCAGCGCCAAGCTGACTCACACGATTTTGTGGGAGCGCTCGGCCAGCCTGATGCTGTGGGACTTTGGCCGCTCGGACGCGCGCCAGGCCGTCAATATCGGCCACGAGATCAAGACCCGCATGGGCGTGAGCCTGCAGCTGGCCCTGCCGCTCTTCATCCTGCAAATCATCGTCAGCGTGGCCTTTGCCTTGCTGCTGGTGTTTTTCAGAAACACCGCCATCGACTTTTGGGGCGTAGTGCTGTGTGTGCTGATGCTGTCCATCTCCAGCCTCTTCTACATCATCGTCGGTCAGTATTTCTTCTCGCGTGTGCTGCGTCTGGTGCCCATCAACGGCTATGCGCCGGGCCTGGACGCGATCAAGTTTCTGGCCTTGCCGATATTGCTGTCGCTGCTGTCGCGCCTCGGCGGTGAGGCACGCCTCTACCGCGCCATGTTCCTGGAAGAGATTGCCAAGGACTATGTGCGCACCGCCCGCGCCAAGGGTCTGAGCGAGCTGATCGTGCTGTTCCGCCATGTGCTGCGCAATGCCTTGATTCCCATCATCACCAGCGCCGGCAGCTATCTGCCCTATGTCTTTCTGGGCAGCCTGGTGTTTGAGAGCTTCTTCGGCATCCCGGGCTTGGGCGCCTTCATCATCGATGCCATTGCGGGCCAGGACTTCGCCATCGTGCGCAGCATGGTGTTCCTGGGCGCCGTGCTTTACATCGCCAGCAATGCGCTGATCGACATCGCGTACACCTGGGCCGACCCCCGCGTGCGCCTGAGCTAGGACTTTGCAGACCATGGACTTCAAATTCGTTCTGCTCTGGACCGATGCCGCCTTGTGGCTGATGGTCTTCGCCCTGTTTGCCTACGGCCTGCGCATACGCGGCCATGCGGCCTTGCGCGCCACCTGGCAACGCGTCTTGCGCGACCCGGTGGCGGCCAGCTCGGGCGTGGTGCTGTGCTTCTTTCTGCTGCTGACGATGTTGGACAGCGTGCACTTCCGCGCGCGCCTGGATGACGTGCCCCATGCTCAGCTGAGTGGCGAGGCAGGGCAGGGCGGGGCGTCTTACGACACCCGCACCCGTTCCTTATTGGATCTCTTGTTGGCCCGGCAGATCGCCATGCGCGAGACCAGTTACTCCCAGCCCTTGGCCTATCTGGGCTTCAACAAGGCGGTGTTGGGGGCGGCGGGTGATGTGGACCCGGCCCTGGCCGAGTCCGCTGGCATGCGGCGCGACTACCCGCGCCTGCAATTCGGCGGCGCGCATCTGCAAGACCCGCAGCGGCAGTGGTTGGGTGATGTCTTGGGGCGAACGGCACTTGGCCTGGGCGCGGGCCTGGGCTTTTTCCTGTGCTTATTCCTGGCCGGCGCGGCATGCCTGGCCCGCTCGCACGGCGGCTTTACCCAGGCCTTGAAGGACCTGAGCTCGGACCGCACACACTACCCCTGGAGGGCCGTCTTGCTGACCCTGGGCGTGATGGCCTTGTTGATGGGCCCGGTGCTGATGCTGATGCCCCATTACCACGTCTTCGGCACCGATCGCACCGGCAACGATGTGCTGGTGCAGGCGCTCAAAAGCATACGCACGGCCTTTGTCATCGGCGCTTTGTCCACCCTGGCAACCTTGCCCTTCGCCGTCTGCTTGGGCGTGCTGGCCGGCTACTTCCGTGGCTGGGTGGACGAGCTGATCCAGTACCTCTACACCACGCTGACCTCGGTGCCCAATGTGCTCTTGATCGCCGCCTGTGTGTTGATGGTGCAGGTGTTTCTGGACACCCACCCCGAGGCCTATGAGACCGGTGCGGAGCGGGCCGATTTAAAGATGTTTCTGCTTTGCCTGATTTTGGGTCTGACCGGCTGGGCCGGCCTATGCCGCCTGGTGCGGGGCGAGACGCTCAAGCTGCGCGAGCTGGACTATGTGCAGGCCGCCACTGCTTTTGGCGTCAGCCACACGCGCATCATGGCCCGCCACATCGTGCCCAATGTGATGCACCTTGTCTTGATCAGCGTGGTGCTGAGCTTCTCGGAGTTGATTCTTTATGAAGCCGTGCTGACATACGTGGGCGTGGGGGTGGATCCGACCATGAACAGCTTTGGCGGCATGATCAATCTGGCCCGCAACGAGATGTCGCGCGACCCGCTGGTGTGGTGGAGTTTTGCGGCCGCCTTCGGTTTCATGGTGACCCTGGTGCTGGCCGCCAACCTCTTTGCCGACGGCGTGCGCGACGCCTTCGACCCGCGCGCCCGGCAGTTGCGCCCGCGCGTGCTCGGCCTGGCCAAGAAAACAGCAGCGACTGGCGCTTGATATGTTGAAGATCGAAGACCTCAAGGTCGCCCTGGACGCCGAGGCCGGCTTGGTGCGCGCCATCGACGGCATGCGTCTGACTTTGCAGCGCGGCCAAACCTTCGCCCTGGTGGGTGAAAGTGGCTGTGGCAAGAGCATGACGGCCCTGGCCCTGATGCGCTTGCTGCCCGACAACGGCCGCATCAGCGGCGGCCGCCTGATGCTGGATGAGCAGGACCTGTTTGCCCTGCCGGAGGCACAGATGCGGGCCGTGCGCGGCGGCCGTATCGGCATGATTTTTCAGGAGCCTTCCACCAGCCTGAACCCGGTGATGCGCATCGGCGATCAGATCGTCGAGGCCATTGAAACCCATACCGCGCTGCGCGGCGCCGCGGCGCGGGCCAAGGCCATCGAATGGCTGGACCGAGTGGGCATCCCCGAGCCGGCAAAGCGCATCGACGATTACCCTTTTCGCATGAGCGGTGGGCAAAAGCAGCGGGTCATGATCGCCATGACCTTGGCGGCCGAGCCCGACTATCTGATCGCCGACGAACCCACCACCGCCCTGGACGTGACCATACAGGCGCAGATTCTGGACCTGCTGCGCGATCTGCAGCGCGAGCGCGGCCTGGGTGTGCTCTTGATCACCCATGATCTGGGCGTGGTGGCCGGTATGGCCCATCAGGTGGCCTTGATGTATGCCGGGCAAATCATCGAGTTGGCCTCCGCCGAGGCCTTTTTCGCCCAGCCAAAACATCCCTACGCCCGCCTGCTCTTGCAAGCCTTGCCGGACGCGGGCAAACGCGGCGAGAGCCTGGCGGCCATTGCCGGCACCGTGCCGCCTCTGTGGATGAGTTTTGAAGGCTGCCGGTTTGCGCCCCGCTGTGACCGGGCCTGGGCCTCGTGCCATGGCCGGCGGCCGGAGCTGCATGAGCTGGCCAAGCAAGGCCAAGCGGGTGTTGGGCATCAGGTGCGCTGCCTGCTGTATACCGAGCCGCAGGCTGCTGCTGCTGCTGCTGCTGCCGCTGCCGCTGCCGCGTCAGCGCAGCCGCTCAGGCCCGCGGAAGTTTCAAACAGACCGCCCCCCGAAGTTGGGGCAGCTCAGGCCTTGCTGGAGGTCAGGAATCTGCGGGTCGAGTTTGGTACGCAGACCTCCTGGCTGGGCGGCAAGGCCAAGCGTTTTGTTGCCGTCGATGGCGTCAGCTATCGCATCGCGCCGGGGCGCACCTTGGCCTTGGTGGGGGAGTCGGGCTGCGGTAAGACCAGCTCGGGCAAGGCCATTGTTCAGCTCTTACGCCGCACGGCCACGATCTCGGGTGAGGCCTTGTTGGATGGGCAGGATCTCTTCAAGCTGGACGGGGCGGCCTTGCTGGCCGCGCGCCGCGCGGTACAGATCATTTTCCAGGATCCCTTCGCTTCCTTGAATCCGCGCATGCGTGTGCAGGAAGTCTTGGAGGAGGGCATGCTGGCCTTGCGGCCGGATCTGGATGCGAGTGCACGCCGCCGAAATATGGAGTTACTGCTCGATCAGGTGGGTCTGAGGCGAGATGCCTTGACGCGCTGGCCGCATGAGTTCTCGGGTGGCCAGCGGCAACGCCTGGCGATTGCGCGCGCCTTAGCCGTCGAGCCGCGGCTGATCGTCTGTGATGAGCCGACCTCGGCCCTGGACGTGTCGGTGCAGGCGCAGATTCTGAACCTGCTGCGGGATCTGCAGCGCGAGCGCGGCCTGTCCTTTTTATTCATCACCCACAACATCGGCGTGGTGGAGTATGTAGCCGACGAAGTCGCCGTGATGCAAGCCGGCCGCATCGTCGAGAGCGGGCTTTGTGAGGCGGTTTTGGGCTCGCCCACACAGGCTTACACGCGGACCTTGCTGGCTGCCGTACCTCGGGTAATACGCAGCCTCTAAGACCTGGCCGAATTGAGGGTGTGCCGAGCCGCTCACACGGCCTTGGTCGCCCATGTCACACTCAAAAATTGCGCGAATCGCACGAGGTTGCGCCGGTATGGCAGGATTCCCATCAAAATCTAAAGCTTCCTGAAGCAGCTTGTGCCGAACGTCACTTGCAAACTGTGTGGAACTACTCTAGGTCGGTGTTGTTCGCGGCCATGGAATTCGTTAGTTCTGAGCAACGAACCCCCGTTCAGGTGCCCGTAATTTTTAGGGGTTAACCCGTCTTTTTTGCCCCAAAACTGTCGGGAGACAAGGGTCCTAGGGAGACCACGGGGGTTGTGCGAACTTCGCCAAATGGACACTGATCGCACCGAATGCAGGGCCGAACATGCTTTGCACAGTTTCGGACCCGATGGTGTTCAAGGTGCGTGTGGATCAACAAGCCGCCCGCCTCATTGTCTTTTTAGGAGTTCACTATGTTTCAAAGGAAACGAGTCAATCTGGCCGTTTTGATGGCTGTGGGTGCTTTGGCGCCTGGTTTGGCACTGGCTCAAGCTGCGGCGCCCGCCCCGGCTTCGGAGACTCTCCAGCGCGTGGAAGTGACCGGGTCGCGCATCAAGACCCTGGACGTCGAGGGTCAAAGCCCCATCGTCGTGCTCGGCGCCGAGGCCATCAAGGCCGACGGTATCCGCACGGCAGAGGGCTTGCTGAACGCCTTGCCGCAGGTGATGGCTGACTACGGTGGCTCGGTTTCGAATGGCGCCACCGGCACGGCGACCGTCAATCTGCGCAATATGGGGTCTAACCGCACTTTGGTGTTGGTGAATGGCCGCCGTATGCCGTCAGGGAGCCCGCGCAGTGCTGCCGCCGACTTGAATCAAATCCCAGTGTCCATGATCAGCCGGGTGGAGATTCTGACCGGCGGCGCTTCGGCCGTGTATGGCGCTGATGCGGTGGCCGGTGTGGTCAACTTCATCCTGAAGGATAACTTCCAGGGCGTGGAAGTTGATGCGACCTACCAGTTCAATAACCACCAACAGCACAACTCGGTCGCCGATGTGGTGACGGCTCGCGGCTACCCTGTGCCCGGCAACAAAGGAGCCGATGGCAAGGTTCGCGAATTCAGCATCACCCTGGGTGGCAACTTTGCCGACAACAAGGGCAATGCCACCATCAACTTCACGGCACACAAGGAAGATGCGCTGCTGCAATCCGAGCGCGACTTTTCGGCTTGCTCCTTGGGCTATGCAAACGCCGGCAAGGCCTTTTCTTGCGGGGGATCGGGTACCAGCTTCCCTGGCCGCTTCCTGTTGGCTGATGGCAGTAGCTCGACCGTGGCCGATGCCGCTGGTGGTGTTCGGGCTTACTCCGGCACCAAGGATGCCTACAACTTCGGTCCGCTGAACTACTTCCAGCGCCCCGCTGATCGTTACAACATCTCGGCCATCGCCCACTACGACGTCAATGATATGGCGCGTGTGTACATGCAATTGGGTTTCCACGATGACTACACCGTGGCTCAGATCGCACCTAGCGGCCTGTTTGGTTTCGATGCATCCGGCGCCAACGCGATCAAGTACGACAACCCCTTGCTCAGCGATGCTTGGAAGGCCAAGCTTCATGCAGTCAATCAGTCTCTGGATACACCGACGACCTTCAACAAGTCGGGCGATACCGCTGAAATGCTGATCTTCCGCCGCAATGTGGAGGGTGGTGGCCGTCAAGATCAGCTTCGCCACACTTCCTATCGCGCCGTGGTCGGCGTCAAGGGTGATGTCGGTGCTTGGACTTATGACGCATTCGGCCAGATCGCCCGGGTGGTGTATTCCGAGGTCTATGCGAATGACTTCTCCAATGCCCGTATCGCCAAGGCCTTGGATGTGGTCAAGGATGCGAGCGGCAAGATTGTTTGCCGTGATGCTTCTGATGGTTGCGTGCCTTACGATATTTGGTCGCTGGGCAAGATCGATCCGGCTTCGCTGGCATACCTGCAGACCCCTGGCTTCCAAAAAGGCTTCACCAATCAAGGCGTTTTTGGCGCCTCGATTTCGGGTGACTTGACTCAGTATGGTCTGAAGTTGCCGACGGCTCAGACGGGTCTGGGTGTCGCATTCGGTGTTGAGCACCGTACCGAGCAGATGGAGTTGTCGGTGGACTCCGCATTTGAGACGGGCGACCTGGCTGGTCAAGGTGGCCCGACGCATGGTGTGGGCGGTCGTTACAGCGTGGATGACATCTTTGGTGAGTTGCGTCTGCCCTTGTTGGAGCGTATGCCTCTGGCCTATTCGATGAACTTGAACACGACTTATCGTCACTCCAAGTACAGCACGGGCAACTCCACCAATACCTACGGTATTGGTCTGGATTGGTCGCCTGTGAAGGAGGTCAAGGTCCGCGGTAGCTTCCAACAAGCCGCACGCTCACCCAATGTGACCGAGCTGTTCACGCCCTCGGGTCAAGGTCTGTACAACATGGACCGCGATCCTTGCTCGGGTGATCCCAATGATCCGGATCCTTTGAAGCGTCCGTCCGCCACGCTGGCACAGTGCAAGAATACCGGCGTGACTGATGCACTCTGGGGCAAGATTCAAGACAGCCCGGCCGGTCAGTACAACGGCCTGTTCGGCGGAAACTCGGCACTGAAGCCGGAAACCTCGAAGTCCATCACCTTGGGCGTCGTGGCTGCGCCGATGAAGGATTTGACGCTGTCGGTGGACTACTATTCCATCGAGCTCAAAGACGCCATCAGCTCTTTGCCTACCCAGACCACGCTGACCCAGTGCTTGCAAACTGGCAACCCCACTTTCTGCAGCCTGATCACTCGGGACCGCTTGGGCTCGTTGTGGGCCAATTCGGCCGCGCAGATCGTGTCGACCAATATCAACGTCGCCAAGGGCAAGACCGTGGGTGTTGACTTTGGTGTTGACTACGGAATTCGTTTGGGCGAGAAGGGCAAGCTGGATCTGAGCTTCTTGGGCACCTATGTCAAGGAAAGCAGCTCTGAGCCTGTGCCAGGTCTGGGTTCATATGACTGCGCCGGCTACTTCGGCAATACCTGCGGCAACCCCATGCCGAACTGGCGCCACAAGCTGCGCGGCACCTGGACGACGCCTTGGGGCGTGAATGCCTCGCTGACCTGGCGTTACTTTGGTGGCGTGAAGGTGGATACCAGCAGCAGCAACGACCAGTTGGCAGGTACTGTGAACGAGATCGGTGCCAAGATCCCTTCGGTGAGCTATCTGGACCTGAGTGGTTCTTACAAGCTGACCAAGATGATCACCTTGTACGCAGGCATCAACAACCTGCTGGACAAGGATCCTCCGGTCTTGGTCACTGGCGCGCCTTTTGGCAATGGCAACACCTATCCTGTGCTGTATGACGCACTGGGTCGTCGTGTCACCTTGAACGCCAACTTCAAGTTCTAATCCCCCATAGAACTGCTGTAGCGTTGCCCGAAGTAGCGCCTGTGCTTGCACAGGCGCTACTTTTTTGTGGCAGCAAGAATGATGTCAGGCGCCGGCAACATTGTGTGTGCGAGCTTGGGCCTGACCTTAAATCTTGAGTTCTGGAATAGCAATGAGCATCACTCAATCCTCGGCCTCGGCGACAAGCAGTGCGGACGCAGTGGGTGCCGATTTCTCCATGGCCATGCATGCCTTGCAGCAGGGCCAGGTGGCAAGAGCCATGGCAATTTGGCAAAGCATCTTGAAGCGAGACCCAACTCATCTCCCCAGTCTGCAGGGTTTGGCCCAGCAGGCTTTGATGACTCGCCAGTTTGATCTGGCTCAGCAGAGCCTTGAGGAATTGGCTCGCCTCGATGCGGGTAACGTGCAGCCGTGGATTCAACTGGCCATGCTCTTCAGGGCCACGGCTCGGCCCGAAGAGGAGGAGCGGGCATTGTTCCGGGCGCTGTGTATCGCGCCGCGCGACCTGATGGCTTTGTTGATGCGGGCAAGCTTGCTGGAGCGCAAGGGCTTGCTGCATGAGGCGGCCCGGTGTTTTCAGGCCGCGCTGGCAGTGGCCTCGCCGGCCGATTTGCAAAGTGAGGCCTTGCGGCCATTGCTGGCAAAGGCCAGAAGCAGCAGTGCCGCCTACAGCCGGGCGATGGCCGAGGCTATCGATGCTCAGATGGCTTTGGCAGCTGCCGAATTTCGCGCGAACGATCTGGATCGCTTTAACTTGTCGCTGGATTTGATGTTGGGTCGCAAGCAGCGCTATGAGTCGCAGCCGATTGGCTATTTCTTTCCTCATCTTGTTCCTTGCGAGTTCTTTGAGCGCCAGCGCTTCCCATGGTTGGACGGTATTGAAGCGATGGCGGAATCGATTCGAGACGAGTTCTTGGCTGTCCTCGGCGCGGAACAAGGCTTCACGCCCTATCTGAATTACTCGGACGATCAGCCCTTGGATCAATGGCTTGAGCTCAACAAGTCGCTTCGCTGGACTGCATTCCACCTCTTGAAGGACGGGCTGCCGGTGGAAGAAAACGCTCAGCGTTGTCCACAAACAATGGCTAGTCTGCAATTGGCCCCGCAGCCTCAGCAGTTGGGGCGTACACCCGTGGCCATGTTTTCGCTGCTCAAACCGCGCACAAAGATTCCGCCGCATGTGGGGGTAACGAATGCGCGCCTGGTGACTCATCTGCCTTTGATCATTCCGCCTGACTGTGGCTTTCGTGTGGGCAATACCACTCGCCAGTGGGAGTTCGGCAAGGCCTGGGTGTTCGACGATTCGATCGAGCACGAGGCCTGGAACAACAGCGACCAGCTGCGCGTCGTTTTGATCTTTGATGTTTGGCACCCTGATCTGAGCGAGGTCGAGCGGCGCATGATCTCTGCCCTGGCCCAGGCGCAAAACGACTTCGCAGGTGTCGCCGGTGGCTTCGATCTATGACAATTGCCTTCGACTTGGGCGAATTGGAGCAATGTTAACGATCATCTACGGGTTAACGCTAGGTTCGAAAATGAAGACGGCGAAGTTCAACACCACTAAAATACCAGTGTCGTGATCTGAGCTGATTTGCTGTGCAAGATTGGGCTCTTAGGCTGATCGGGCGCTGCTTGTAAGCTGCGGGAAAGCCCCATGAATGAGGCACTTTCTTTCTCGTTTATGATGCGGCCAGCTTAAGAATCGATTGCAGCAGGCACTGGCGGGTTGCGAGTGAATCCGATGCGAGTCCGCGGTGAAAGTTCGCGGGCAGATGGTTGAATTGGGCTCTCATTGAGATCCTGGGTTTTGAGTTTTGTGTCCACGCTGCAATCAGCGCTGCCGCACCCACGCCTTGGCGTTCGGAGTCGGTGGTCACCCGAATCGGGCTGTCGCCTGTACGGGCCTCACGCTGCTAGCGCCTCCGGCAAACTGGCTCTGAATCTGGGCTTGACGGGCGCTGACATTGAGCGGGTAGCCGCTTGTTTTGTTAAAGCGTAGAGTCGAACTTCCCCTGGTGTGTTGATGAAAGTATTTCGCAGTCAAATGAAGGAGCGCGCATGAACTTTGCGCAGGAGAAGAACGGCCCATCCCGGTTTACGGGTATCGGCGTGGTGGTTTTGATCCACGTCTTGATTGGCTGGGCACTGGCCAGTGGTTTAGCGCGCAAGGCCGTGGAGATGGTCAAGGGTCCGATCGAGACCAAGGTCATCGAAGAGGTCAAGAAGCCGCCGCCGCCGCCCGAAAAGGTCGTGCCGCCGCCCCCGGATCTGAAGGCCCCGCCGCCGCCGTTTGTGCCACCGCCTGAATTTCAGGTGACTGCACCGCCGCCGGTGAATGCGCCAGCGATCCAGTCTTCGCAAGTGGCACCGCCCCAGCAAGTGGCCAAGGCCGCCCCGGCTCCGGCACCTGTTGCTGCACCGGTAGCGGCTCCCAAGCCAGCCGGCCCGCTGCGTGCTGGCGCAGTTTGCACCAAGATGGGCAAGATGGAACAACCTTCCGTCAATTGGAGTGGCGAAGCCTTGTACGAAGTGACGGCGACGGTCAAGGCCGGTCGCGTGGCTTCGATGGAAGTCAAGTCGCTGCGTGCTGGTGTCGATCGTAAGGCTCAGCGTGCAATGATCGCCTTGATTGAGTCGACATTGAAGGACACCTACGAATGCCCGGGTGACCACGTCTTTGTTCAGGAATTCCTGTTCAAGATTGATTGAGGTAATTGCTTGGCGGTTGCCAAAAGCACCCGACATAGTTTTTCATAAGGGACGGCAAGCAGTCGTTCCGTTTCTTCCCAACCAGATTCAGATTTCTTCCGTAGGAGTTGACTTCATGTTCTCTCGTCTTTCCGGCTTGATCGCCGCCATCGCCATCGCTGCGACCCTGGGCTTCTCGCCCGCCCAAGCTCAGGAACAAAAAGCTGCTGAAGCCGCTTCTGCTGTCGCTGAGGTTGCTGCTCCTGCTGCTGTTGAAGCCGCTCCTTCTGCTCCTACCGGCAAGGCCGCGATGGACAACCCCTACGGCCTGCAAGCCATGCTGGCTCACGGCGATATGGTTTCCAAGGGCGTGCTGGCTCTGCTGCTGATCATGTCCATGGGCAGTTGGTACATCCTGATCACCAAGCTGTGGGACACCCAGAAGCTGGCCAAGGAAGCCAAGGAAGTCCGCGCTACCTTCTTCAAGAAGGCCAGCCTGGCTGAAGGCGTCAAGGGTCTGTCTGAAGGCAGCGCTTTCCGCTACATCGCCGCTTCCGCGATCGAAGCTTCCGAGCACCATGAAGGCGCCCTGACCGAGAACATCGATCACAGCACCTGGGTGACCATGAACATCGAGCGTTCGGTGGCTGACGTGCAAGCTCGCGTCCAAACCGGTCTGGGCTTCCTGGCTACCGTCGGTTCGACCTCGCCTTTCATCGGCTTGTTCGGCACGGTGTGGGGTATTCTGCAAGCACTGACCGCCATCGGCGTCGCTGGCCAAGCTTCGATCGACAAGGTTGCCGGCCCCGTGGGTGAAGCGCTGATCATGACCGCTATCGGTCTGGCAGTGGCTGTTCCCGCCGTGCTGGGTTACAACTGGCTGGTGAACCGCAACAAGTCCGTCGTGAGCCAAGTGCGTGCATTCGCTGCCGACCTGCACGGCGTGCTGATGGGCAACCGCCAAGTTGCCAAGCGCTAAATCTAAGCTTGCTTAGCAAACGCAAAGTAAGTCAAAAAAGCGCGGAGAAGCGACCATGGGAATGAATGTCGGATCCTCTTCCGGCGAAGACGAAGTGGTTTCGACCATCAACACCACGCCCCTCGTGGACGTGATGTTGGTGCTCTTGATCATCTTTCTCCTCACCATTCCGGCCGTGATCAGCTCGGTGAAGTTGAATCTCCCCAAGGAGACCAACGTTGTTCGGGTGACCAAGCCGGAAAATATTGAAATCTCGGTTTCAAGAGAAGGTGACATTTACTGGGGTACGACCCTGGTCAATGACACCGACGATCTTGTCAAGCGCCTGGGCAAGGTGGCGGTGTTGAACCCGCAACCCGAAGTCCATGTGCGCGGTGACGACAAGTCGCGTTACGAGTCGGTTGGTCGCGTTGTTTACGCATGCCAGCGTGCCGGCATCATGAAGGTTAGCTTCGTCACCGAGCCTCCCGCTAAGGGCGGCTGAGAAGAAGCCAGGAGCTAAAGCATGGGAATGAATGTAGGCAGCTCGTCCGGCAGCGATGAGCCGGAAGTGATGATGGACGTCAACACCACGCCCTTGATCGACGTCATGTTGGTCTTGATCGTGATGCTGATCATCACCATTCCAATTCAGCTGCACAGCGTGAACCTGGACATGCCGCCCCCGAGCACGAGTAAGCCGCTGACTGAGCCGGTGGTGCATGAGGTCTATATCGACTTCGACGGCACCGTGAGCTGGGATGGTGTGGCTTTGGCCAATATGGCTGAGGTGACGGCTAAGTTGGCTGCGGTGGTGGCTGAACCTGATCAGCCCGAAGTTCACATCAAGCCGAACAAGCTGGTGGACTACGGCTATGTTGCTGCCGTGATGGCCTCTGCTCAACGCCTCGGCGTCAAGAAGATGGGCATGGTTGGCAACGAGCAGTACGTCAAGTAAGACGGCCCTCGCGGACCGCATTGGGCATTGATCATTTGATGCGCAATCAAAGGCGCGCTTCCCGCAAGGGCGGCGCGTTTTTTTTGGTCTTTGTGCAATGATCGCGTGCCAGAAAATTTTGAACGGATGCCTCGGGCTGACCGAAGTCGGGGCCGAGAGCGTTGAATGTATGAGTGAGGAATGAAGCGATGACGAAAGCGACTAAGAAGCCCCTGAAACTCAAGACCTTGGCAGCGATTGCCCTGGGTGTGGTGGCCTTTGGTTTCAATGCGACGCCGAACGGCCAGTTCGGCTTTGCGCAAGCTCAGGCTCAATCCGAAGGCGTGCGTCCCGAAGTGGGCAAGCACCTGAAGGAAGCCAGTGCCCTGATCAAGGCGGGCAAGCACAAGGAAGCCTTGGCCAAGGTGCGTGAGGCTGAGGCCGTGGGTGGCCGCAATGCGACCGAGAACTATGCGCTGGAAGGCATGCGCGTTGCCGCCGCATCGGGCGCCGGCGATGCTGATTCCATGGTCAAGGGCTTCGAGGCCATGAAGGCCAGCGGCAAGCTCAGCGGTGCTGACCAGCTGCGCATGATGGAAGCCATCGCAGGCACGTATCTGCGCAACAAGGACAATGCCAAGGCCCTGAGCTGGGCGCAGCGTTACTTCAAGGAAGGCGGCAACAGCCCCACCATGAAGCAGGTCCTGACCAATGCTCAGTTCCTGTCGGGCGATATGGGTTCCATCATCAAGGAAACCCAGGAAGACATCTCGGCCGACGAGAAGGCAGGCCGTACGCCTAGCCAAGACAAGCTCAATCTGCTGCTGAGCGCCGCTCAAAAGAAGGGCGACTCTGCTGCCGAAGGCTTTGCCGTCGAGCGTCTGCTGAACTACTACCCCCGCAAGGAATTGTGGGCACAGGTCTTGGGTGGCCTGCAGCAGAAGAAGAGCTTCTCGGATCGCTTCAATCTGGACATCTTCCGTCTGAAGCTGGCCACCGGCAATCTGAAGGATGCCAACGACTACTTCGAAATGGCTCAGCTGTCTGCACAAGCCGGCTACCCCGAAGAAGGCAAGGCCGTGGTCGAGAAGGGCATGGCTGCCGGCATCCTGGGTCAGGGCGCGGAAGGTGCGCGTCACAAGCGACTGCTGGACTTGCTGGTCAAGCGCATCGCTGATGCCAAGGCGACTCAAGCCGAGACCGAACGTGCTGCCAACGATGCCAAGGACGGCAATGCCCAGGTCAATGTGGGCCTGGCCTACGCTTTCCGTGGCGATGCAGCCAAGGGCGCCAAGATCATCGAAGCCGGCATTGCCAAGGGCAATCTGAAGCGTCCGGAAGATGCCAAGCTCTATCTGGGCCTCGCGCAATCGCTGGCCGGCGATCAGAGCAAGGCCACGGCCACTTGGCGCAGCGTCAAGGGGACGGATGGCTCGGCTGAACTGGCTCGCCTCTGGATCATCCAGTCGCGCAAGCGCTAAGACCTCATCTGGACGGAGCCTTGATTCAAGGCTTTGTCTAGGTTTGACTGCATGAAAAAAGGCCTCGGCATATGCCGAGGCCTTTTTGCTTTTGCGAGCGCCGTGGGGCAGCGCTAGGGTTTACTTCGGAGCCAGGCGGATGGCGCCGTCCAAGCGGATCACTTCGCCATTCAGCATCTCGTTGGTGACGATCTGGTGGACCAGCTTGGCGTAATCATTGGGCGTGCCCAGGCGCGAAGGGAAGGGCACATTGGCTGCCAGTGCGTCCTGCACTTCCTGTGGCATGCCAAACAGCATGGGTGTGCCGAAGATGCCGGGGGCAATGGTCATATTGCGGATGCCGTTGCGGGCCAGATCGCGCGCGATGGGCAGGGTCATGCCCACCACGCCGCCCTTGGAGGCCGCATAGGCCGCTTGGCCGATCTGACCGTCATAGGCGGCCACGGAAGCGGTGGAGATCAGCACGCCACGCTCACCCGTGGACTCGGGCTCGTTCTTGCTCATGGCCTCGGCAGCCAAGCGGATCATATTGAAGGAGCCGATCAGATTGACCGTGATGACCTTGTTGAAGGCGGCCAGCGGATGCGCGCCGTCCTTGCCCACGGTCTTGACGGCTGGCGCGATGCCGGCGCAGTTCACCAAGCCCATCAGCTTGCCCAGGCTCAGGGCCTTGGCGACCACGGCTTGGCCATCGGCTTCCTGGCTGACGTCGGCCTTGACGAAGGCGCCGCCCAGTTCCTTGGCGATGGCTTCGCCGCGTTCGACCTGCAGGTCGGCGATGACGACCTTGGCGCCGTTGGCTGTCAACATGCGAGCCGTGCCTTCGCCCAGGCCCGAAGCGCCGCCGGTGACGATGAATACCTTGCCTGCGATTTCCATGAGATCTCCTTGGTTTTGCAGCGCGCTGAGCGGCGCGCAGTCTGATTGGATAGGGTGGGCTGAGTTTACGTTGACGTAAACGTAAATTGAACCCCAAAAACAAAGGCCGCCTTCGAGTGAACCGAGACGGCCTTGAGAGATTGGGCTTGAACAAATCGGCCGCTGGCCGATCCGTCTTAGCTCAGTGCGGCCAGTGCGCGTTGGGTGATGTCGTCCACCGAGCCCAGGCCTTCGATGCGGCGGTACTTGGGGGCGTTGGCGTCGCCAGCAGCGGCCCAGCTGGAGTAGTAGTCCACCAGGGGGCGGGTCTGGGCCGAATAGACCTCCAGGCGCTTGGCGACAGTTTCTTCCTTGTCGTCATCGCGCTGCACCAGAGCTTCACCGGTGAGGTCGTCCACACCTGCCACCTTGGGTGGGTTGAACTTGACGTGATAGGTGCGACCCGAAGCCGGATGCGAGCGACGACCGCTCATGCGCTCGATGATGGCCTCGAAGGGCACGTCGATTTCCAGCACGAAGTCCAGCTTGACGCCGGCGGCCTTCATGGCATCGGCTTGGGGGATGGTGCGTGGGAAGCCGTCAAACAAGAAACCCTTGGCGCAATCGGGCTGAGCGATGCGCTCCTTCACCAGATTGATGATCAGCTCGTCGCTGACCAGGCCGCCAGACTTCATGACCGCATCGGCCTGCTGGCCCAGCGGTGTGCCGGCCTTGACGGCGGCGCGCAGCATGTCGCCGGTGGAGATTTGCGGGATGCCAAATTTCTGGCAGATGAAGGCTGCTTGTGTGCCTTTGCCGGCGCCGGGGGCGCCCAGAAGAATCAGTCGCATGGGTCTCCTTGATACTTTAAAAAGGACGTGTCCGGCCCAAAATACGACCAGCAACGCCCTCGTCAACTGCGGGCGAGGATAGCATGGGCTGCCCTACGTCAGCCTGACGCTGGCCTGCATATTTGCCCTAGGCCGTGGACTGAATGAGAAGCTCAGCCCTGGCTTGCCTTGAACACTGCGCGTACTCGGGCCAGGTCCTCCGGGGTGTCAACACCTGGCCCCGGCTTTTCCGGGCTCAGATGCACGGCGATGCGCTCGCCATGCCACAGCACACGCAATTGCTCCAGCGATTCGATCTGCTCCAGAGGGCTGACGCTCAGGCAGGGGAAGCGGCGCAGAAAGCCGGCGTGATAGGCGTACAGGCCGACATGACGCAGGGCCGAGCCGGGGCTGGGCTGGCCTTGGCCATCGCGCCAAAAGGGCATGGGCGCGCGGGAGAAGTAAAGCGCCAAACCATTTTTGTCCGTCACCACCTTGACCACATTGGGGTTGGCAAACTCGGCCGCACCTTCGGGTGTGTCGTCCAGCGCGTGGGCCACCGTGCTCATCACGCATTGCGGCTGCGCGGCCAGCAAGTCGGCGCAGGCGTCGATCATGGCGGGCGCAATCAAGGGTTCATCGCCCTGCACATTGACCACCAAGTCGCCACCGTCCAGGCCCAGCAGCTCGCAAGCTTCGGCCAGGCGGTCGCTGCCGGAGACGTGATCGGCGCGGGTCAATATGGCTTGCACGCCGTGGGCCTCGCAGGCGCTGCGCACGGCGGCCGAGTCGGTCGCCACCACCACCTGCCGGGCTTTGGAGAGTGCCGCACGCTGCGCCACCCGCACAATCATGGGCAGGCCTTCGATATCGGCCAGCGGCTTGTTAGGCAGGCGGGTCGAGGCGAGGCGAGCCGGGACGATGACGCTGAATGACATGGGGCTTAGTCCTTGGTGGCGCCTTCGGTTTCGGGGTCGTAGCTGCGCGCTTCGTTTTCCAGCATCAGCGGGATACCGTCCTTCACCGGGAAGGCCAGGCGGTCGGCCCGGCACAGCAGTTCGCGCCCGTGGCTAGAGCGCAGGTCTTCCAGCGGGCCTTTGCACAAGGGGCAAACCAGTATTTCGATCAGTCGGGTATCCATGGCGGAGGTCCAGGGGTTCAAAGAGAAGTAAAACGGAAATGCGCTTGGAGCGGAGGAGGCGCGGATAGGCTGAAGAACGGATCACCGATCCCTGGCGCCGAGGCCCAAGCCTTGCAGTTGTTCGCACAGCGCCTGCTCGAAGGCGGCGTCAAGGCGGAAGTCTAGCGCCACCACCCAGACCTCGGTCGTGGGGCAGCGCTCGGGGCGCAGCTTGATCGCATCTTTTTCGGTCAGCAGCACGGTAGGGCTTGCGGCGGGCCAGGGGATCACCGCAAAGTTGTAGTGATCCGGTAGGGGCAGGGTTTGAAAGCGCAGGCCTTGTTCCGCCAGCATCTTGAAAAATCGCTGAGGATGGGCCATGCCGGCGGTGGCGAGCAGCGCCGACTCCGGCCGCTGGCGCAACTCGTGCAAGGCTTGCAAGCTGGCCGGCCGACCCTGCCACCAGTCCTGCAGCCTCACTGCCCCAGCCAAGCGGCGCTGGGCCAGGTGGCCGGGCAGTGGCGTGCTGGGCTGGGCTGCGTTGTAGAGCACCAGTTGCTTGGCTTCGGCCTGCAAACGAGCCCGTTGCCGCAAGGGCCCTGCGGGCAGCAGCCGGCCATTGCCCAGGCCGCGCTCATCAAACACCAGCACAGCCAGATCGCGAGGTAGGCGCAGATGCTGCAAGCCGTCGTCGCTGATCAGGATCTGCAGCTCGGGATGGGCTTGCAGCAAGGCCTGCGCTGCCGCGACACGGTCCCGCCCCACGGCGACCGGCACCCGGCTGCGCAAATGGATCAGGAGCGGCTCGTCGCCCACTTCGCTGGCGAGGCTGTCCGATTGAATTAAACGTAAGTCCTCGTTGTTGCGCCCATAGCCGCGCGAGATCACGCCCACTCTAAGCCCCTGCTTTTGCAGGACTTGAATCAAGGCCAGGGTGGTGGGCGTTTTGCCCGCGCCGCCAACGATCCAGTTACCCACCACGATCACCGGCACCGGCAATTGGGCGGTCTTCTTCCAGCCCCAGCGATAGAGCAAAGCCCGCGAAGTGCTGAGGCCTGCGTAGAGCCAGCTCAAGGGGCGCAGCAGGCCCGACAACCAAGGTGTCAGGCCGCCAGCTTGGGCGTACCACTCGCGCTCCAGGCGCGAGGCCAGGCGCTGTCCCAGCGTCTCGCCTTGCTGCGTCATCAAGCGCTCAACGCGGGTTGGACTGAGCGGCAAAGGTCAGCCGGGACAGTCCCGCGCGTCGCGCCGCGTCCATCACATTGATTACCGATTGATGAGCGGCGGCGGCATCGGCCGAGACCACCACGGTGATATCGCTGTTGCCCGCCGCAGCCTGGGCCAATGCGACGCTGAGAAGTTCCACGGCCCGGCCTTCAACGGCCTGGGAGTTGACCACATAGCGCCCATCCGCCGAGACGGCCACGACGATTTCGCGCGGCCTGTCCTTCAGATTGTCGGCATCGGCCGTGGGCAGGCTGACCTGCAACTCGGTGAATTTGGAGTAGGTGGTGGAGAGCATCAAAAAGATCAGGATCACCAACAGCACGTCGATGAAGGGGATCAGATTGATTTCGGGCTCTTCGCCTTGGCGGTGCCTGAATTTCATGCGCGGGGTTCCTCGCTAGACCTTGAGACGCTTCGGGCGCCTCAGGCCAGATAGCGTTTGAGGTGGGTCAGCAAGCGGTCGCTGGCCTGCTCCAGCTCCAGCACATACTCTTCCACCCGGCCCTTGAAGTAGCGATAGAACATCAGGCTGGGGATGGCCACCATCAGGCCGAAGGCGGTGTTGTAGAGGGCAATCGAGATGCCATGCGCCAACTGCGCAGGGTTGCCGCCGGAGGCGCCTTGGCCCTGGCTACCAAAGATCTCAATCATGCCCACCACCGTGCCCAGCAGGCCCAGCAGCGGGGCGGCCGTGGCGATGGTGCCCAGGGTATTCAGATAGCGCTCCATCTGGTGGATGGCGCGGCGGCCGGCCAGTTCAAAAGTCTGCTGCAGCTTCTCTTCGCTCAGATCGGGCTCGCCCAGCACGGCGCGGAAGCCTGCGGCCAGTTGGCCACCCAGCAGGGAGTTCTCGGCCAGGCGGTCGATCATGTCCGGCGTGGGCAGGCTTTGCTGGCTGATGCCCAGCACTTCTTCCAGCAGGCGGGGCGGCGCCACGCGGCTGCGGCGCAGGCTGGCGAATTTTTCAATCACCAGGGCCAAGGCCAGGACGGAGCAGATCAGCAAGGGCCAAATCGGCCAACCAGCGGCTTGTATGATGGAGAACAAAGACTTACCCCTGTCGTTGATGCATGAGCCGTAGCGGGGCGGCACGAGGTTTTTTGCGGGCCGCTCGCATTCGGTAGTTGCGCGCGATTATGGCCCCAAGCCGAGGCCTCCGAACCAAGCCTAGCCGCAGATTTGGGCGCTGCATCGGCGGCAATTCGGGGGCTCGGCCAGGTCGGCTTGATCTGCTTCAAGTGAAGGCTCGACTGAGGTCGGAAAACAATCCACCGCCGCTGTGGATAACTTTGTGGGAAAGCCTCGGCCTGCTGCGCGCAAGCCTAGGAAAATCAAGGCCTGGAACAGTTTGCTTAAATCTTGGGCAGGAAAAATAACTTGAAAAACAAACGCTTGTGTGCATGTGACGGAGCCGTGACAGCGTCTGCTTCGGCCTTGTCAGCCGCCGCGCCCGTGTGGACAGCCGAGCTCATGCGGCCTGCGGCTGGCGCACTTGCCAGTCTGTCTGTTGCATTGCCTGCGTGATGGAAGGGCGTCATAACGAAGGCCGCATGGCGATAGGCGCGGCGCGCATGGTGTGGGGCGTGGCGGCTTTGCTGAATGCGGTCAGCGACAGCCTGGCGGCGCGCTTCTCGGTCTGTGTGGTGGCGGGCGAAATCTCGGGTTTCACCCGCGCCTCCAGCGGGCATTGCTATTTCAGCCTCAAAGACTCCGATGGCCAGGCCGGCCTCTTGCGCTGTGCCATGTTCAAGCGTGCGGCCAGCATGCTGGACTTCTCGCCGGGTGATGGCGCCCTGGTGGAGTTGCGCGGCCGACTGACGCTTTACGAGCCGCGCGGCGAGTTGCAGTTCGTGGTGGAAGGCATGCGGCGTGCCGGGGCAGGGGCCTTGTATGAGCAGTTCTTGCGGCTCAAGGCCAAGCTGGAAGCGCTGGGCTATTTCGACTCGGCCGGCAAGCGGGGCCTGCCGGCTTTTCCACGGCGACTTGGCGTTATCACCTCCACTGCGGGCGCGGCACTGCACGATGTGCTGACGGCCCTGGCGCGCCGCGCCCGCCATATCGAAGTCATCATTTATCCCAGCCTGGTGCAAGGCGATCAGGCGCCGGCCCAACTGGTGCAAGCCTTGCGTGTGGCCAATGAGCGGGCCGAGGTGGATGCCTTGCTGCTGGTGCGCGGCGGAGGTTCGCTAGAGGATTTGTGGGCTTTCAATGATGAGCGACTGGTGCGCGCCTTGGTGGAGTCGGCCTTGCCGGTGATCTGCGGCGTGGGCCACGAGACCGATATCACCCTGGCCGATCTGGCGGCCGATCTGCGTGCGCCCACACCCACGGCCGCGGCCGAGTTGGCTGCGCCATCGCGACAAGAGTTTCTGGACGCGTTAGATGTTCTGCAGAGCGCACTGACACGCAGGCTGGAGCAGCGCTTGGACGCCCACGCTCAGCGCCTCGACCGCGTCAGCCTGCGCCTGGCGAGGCCTAGCGAGCTGTTGGCTCGCCAGCGTCGTCAAGTCGAACTTCTGGCGCAGCGCTGGGGTCAGGTCTTGCCCCGCACCCAGGCCTTGCAGAGCCAACGTCTGGACAATCTCGCGCAGCGCCTGCAACGTGCGGCTCCCATGAGCTTGCATGAGCAGGCCCATCGATTGAGCGGATTGCAGGCCCGGCTGGCGGCCCTGGACCCCAAGCAGGTGCTGGCGCGCGGCTATGCCTGGCTGGATGATGGCGAGGGCAGGGCCTTGAGCTCGGTCGCGCAACTGCCGCCCGGGCGCCAGGTCCATGCCGTGCTGGCGGACGGTGAGGCGCAGATGCAAGTTGTCAGTAGCCGCGCAGGGGCATAGCCTGGCCGCTGTCTGCAAAACCATGCAAGCTGCCTACAATCCAAGCCAATGCCGCTGAGGCTGAGCCCACAGTTTTTTTACGCAACGAGGAGTTGAAACATGGAACATCTTTTGCCCGCCTTGCCCTATGCCAAGGACGCCCTGGCTCCCCACTACAGCGCCGAGACGCTGGAGTTCCACCACGGCAAGCACCACAACGCCTATGTGGTCAACCTGAACAATCTGCAAAAGGGCACCGAGTTTGAAGCCCTGAGCCTGGAAGAGATCGTCAAGAAGTCCAGCGGCCCCATCTATAACAATGCGGCCCAGATCTGGAACCACACCTTCTTCTGGAACTGCATGAAGCCCAATGGCGGCGGCGCACCGACCGGCGCCCTGGCTGATGCCATCAACGCCAAGTGGGGCAGCCTGGATGCCTTCAAGGAAGCCTTCACCAAGAGCGCCGTGGGCAACTTCGGTTCGGGCTGGACCTGGTTGGTGAAGAAGGCCGACGGCTCGCTGGACATCGTCAATACCGGTGCCGCTGGCACGCCGCTGACCACCGCCGACAAGGCCTTGCTGACCATCGATGTGTGGGAGCATGCCTACTACATCGATTACCGCAATCTGCGCCCCAAGTTCGTCGAGACCTTCCTGAACCACCTGGTCAACTGGGAATTCGCTCAGGCTAATTTCGCCTGAGTTCGCTGAGCCTCACGGCTCAACAAAAAACCGGCCTCGGCCGGTTTTTTCATTTGTGGCCCTCACTTATTGCGGCCACGGGCCGCCGCGCAACTGGCTGCCCGCCTTGATGCCGCGTTTGGCAAACCAGCCCTGATTCATCTCCAGGGCATAACGCACCGGCTTGGCGGAGCATTTGGATTGCTCCGACATCGGTTTCATGTCGGCCATATTGACCACCGTGCCGTCGTCCGCCACAAAGGCGATCGACAGCGGGATCAAGGTGTTCTTCATCCAGAAACACTGTAGATGGGCTTCCTCAAACACGAACAGCATGCCCTCGTTCTGAGGCAGCTGGGCCCTGTGCATCAGGCCGATCTGGCGTTGCTCAAAGGTCTTTGCCACCTCGGCCTTGATCAGATGCATGCCGGCCCTGAGTTGGGTGCTGGGCAGTTGCTGGGCCTGAGCCGGACTGGCCGCCTGCGCGAAGCTCGTTCCGGCTGCCGCACAGCAGCTAAGCAACAGGGCGGCAAAAATCATTTTTAGCATGGCGGTCTTGATCTATATCATGGGCCCAGTCCGCGGGCTCGCCTAGATTATGGTGCCTGGGGCGTCTTCCATGCCTTGGGGCCACCACACGCATGATGACCACCGCTCCTTCGCTTTCTACTCCTCTGGCCGCCGGTCTGGCGCTGGATGATCCCTTGTTGCTGAGCCCCTTCACCCGTTGGATAGGCCCCCGGGGGGAGGTGCTGGCCGAGCCCGGCCCGGCCGCTCTTGCCGAGTCTCAGTTCCAGCTCTCCGGCCTGCATTGCGCGGCCTGTGCGGGCATCATCGAGCGGGCTCTGAGTGCGGTGCCCGGCGTGGCTGGCGCCACCGTCAACGCCGCCAGTGCTCGGCTCAAGCTGCGTTGGGACCCCAGCCGCAGCAGTCTGGCAGATGTGATCGCTGCCATCGAACGTGCGGGTTATGGAGCCGCGCCCGACACGGCCGCACCGGCGCGGGTCTTGCGGGAGAAGGAGCACAGGCAGGCCATGTGGCGGCTCTTTGTCGCGGCCTTTCTGATGATGCAGGTGATGATGATGGCCGCGCCTGCCTATTTTGCTGCGCCCGGAGATCTGAGCCCTGATCTGGACCGCCTGCTGCAATGGGCCAGCTGGGTGATGAGCTTGCCAGTGCTTTTGTTCTCGGCCGGCCCCTTCTTCAAGAGTGCGTTTCAGCAGCTCAAGGCGCGCCGTCTGGGCATGGATGTGCCGGTGGCGCTGGGGATGGCGGTTACGTTCATCGCCAGCAGTGGCGCCTTGTTTGAGCCCGGCGGTATTTTTGGTCACGAGGTCTATTTCGACTCCCTGACCATGTTCGTCACCTTTTTGTTGGCCGGGCGCTTTCTGGAGTTGCGCGCCCGCCACCGGGCCGCGGTGACGCTGGAGCGCGCCAGCGCAGAGCTGCCCGAGACGGTAGAGCGCTTGGAGGCGGATGGGCGCAGCAGCCAGGTGGCGCCGGCCCGTTTGGCCGTGGGTGACCGGGTGCGGGTGTGTGCGGGTCAGGCTTTCCCGGCCGATGGTGTGGTGGAGAGCGGCAGCAGTGCGGCCAATGAGGCCTTGCTGAGCGGTGAGTCCGAGCCCGTGCCCAAGAATCAGGGTGACGAGGTGGTGGCCGCCAGCATGAATCTGCAGGCGCCGGTGGTGATGCGGGTTTTGCGCGTGGGGGCCGACACCCGCCATGAGGGCATCAAGCGCCTGATGAGCGAGGCCATGACGCAGCGGCCGGCCGCCATGCTGTTTGCTGATCGTTTTGCCGCCTTCTTTCTTTGGGCCGTGCTCTTGTTGGCGGCCTTTGGGGCGGCCTTGTGGAGTTGGCTGGACCCGTCCCGAGCCGTCTGGGTGGCCGTGTCGGTGCTGATCGTGACCTGCCCCTGCGCCCTGTCCCTGGCCACGCCGGCCTCCTGGCTGGCGGCCACCAGCGCCTTGGCCAAGCGTGGGCTCTTGCTGGTGCGCCTGGATCTGCTGGAGTCGCTGTGCCGCATCGACACCGTGGTGCTGGACAAGACCGGCACCCTGACCGAGGACCGCATGGAGTTGCTGCAGTCTTGGGTTGAGGGGGCGCCTGCCGAGCGCCAAGCGGCCTTGCTGGCCCAAGCGCGCAGTTTGGCGCGGCATTCCCAACACCCTTTTTCCCGGGCCTTGGCGGGCGATGCTTCGCAAGCCCATGCGACCGAGTGGCTGGAGGTGCAGGAGTTTGCGGGCCTAGGCTTGCAGGCCCGCGACGCCCAGGGTCAGGTCTTGCGCCTGGGGCGGCCGGATTGGGTTCAGCAACAAGCAACAGCGTCGGCTTCAGCTGCAGCCATGGGCCTGAACTCACAGCTGTGTTTTGGCGGCGCACAGGGCTTTTTGCATCTGCGCTTTGGGGAGGTTTTGCGGGCCGATGCCCGCGAGGCCGTGGCGCGCCTGCATGCCCTGGGTCTGCATACCGTGCTGCTTTCCGGCGATGCGCAGGAGCGGGTGGCGCGGCTGGCGGCCGAGGCGGGCATTCAAAGCGCTCAGGGCGGCGCCAATCCGGATACCAAGCTGGCGGCGGTGGCAGCCTTGCAAGCGCAAGGGCACTGTGTGCTGATGGTGGGCGATGGCATCAATGATGCGCCGGTGCTGGCGCGTGCCGATGCCAGCGTGGTGATGGGGCAGGGCGCCATGTTGGCCCGGGCCTCGGCCGATGCCTTGCTGCTGTCGGGCCGGCTGTCGGATCTGGCCGCGGCGCGTGAGCTGGCCTTGCGCACCAAACGCGTCATACGCCAAAACCTGGCCTGGTCGGCGGTCTATAACTTTGCCTGCATCCCGTTGGCTCTGGCGGGCTTCTTGCCGCCCTGGGCGGCAGGTTTGGGCATGGCCGCCAGTTCTGTTTTCGTGGTTCTGAATGCGCAACGCCTGGCTCTTCCGGCCAAGGCGTCCTGACGATGGATATCTTGTATTTGCTAATCCCTCTTTCGGTCCTGCTGGTGCTGATGATTGTGGGTGTTTTTGGTTGGGCAATAAACAACGGTCAGCTGGACGATTTGGAGCGTGAAGGGGGGCGAATCCTGGAAGAAGCATCGGGGGTTGATGAAGGTCAATCCCCTCCCAGTGACGCTCGCGAAGAATCGCGCACGTTAAGTCAGCGTTAAGTTCGTTTCACATAGAAGTTCAATAAGCTGCAAGGAGCCAAAAAAATGGCAAAGTCTGCTGCGCCGGTGCCAACCGGGGGCGTTTACGAGGATGGGGTGGTGCGAGCATTCGCACTCGCCGCCGTTCTTTGGGGAGTTGTGGGGATGTTGGTGGGGGTGATCATCGCCGCCCAACTGACATGGCCCGAATTGAATCTGGGCATTCCATGGCTCAGTTATGGCCGTTTGCGACCACTGCACACCAATGCGGTGATCTTCGCTTTCGGTGGCTGCTCGCTGTTCGCGACCGCCTATCACGTGGTGCAGCGCACCGGCCAGACGCGTTTGTTCGCGCCCGGCCTGGCTTGGTTCACCTTCTGGGGCTGGCAGCTGGTCATCTTGTCCGCAGCCATCACCTTGCCCCTGGGTCTGACCAGCGGCAAGGAATATGCCGAGCTGGAATGGCCCATCGACATCTTGATCACCCTGGTGTGGGTTTCCTACGCCGTGGTGTTCTTCGGTACCGTCGGCACCCGCAAGGTCAAGCACATCTATGTGGCCAACTGGTTCTTCGGCGCCTTCATCATCGCCGTGGCCTTGCTGCACCTGGTCAATAGCGCGGCCATCCCCGTCTCGCTGTTCAAGAGCTACTCGGCCTATGCCGGCGTGCAAGACGCGATGGTGCAATGGTGGTACGGCCACAATGCCGTGGGCTTCTTCCTGACCGCTGGCTTCCTGGGCATGATGTACTACTACATCCCCAAGCAAGCAGGCCGCCCGGTTTACAGCTACCGCCTGTCCATCGTCCACTTCTGGGCGCTGATCTTCACCTATATGTGGGCAGGCCCGCACCATCTGCACTACACCGCGCTGCCCGACTGGGCGCAATCGGTGGGCATGGTGTTCTCCCTGGTTCTGCTGGCTCCCAGCTGGGGCGGCATGATCAACGGCATCATGACCCTGTCGGGTGCCTGGCATAAGCTGCGTGACGACCCGATCCTGAAGTTCCTGATCGTGTCCCTGTCCTTCTACGGCATGTCGACCTTCGAAGGTCCGATGATGTCCATCAAGACGGTCAATGCGCTGAGCCACTACACCGACTGGACCGTGGGCCATGTGCACTCCGGTGCCCTGGGTTGGGTGGGTCTAATCTCCATGGGCTCGCTGTATCACCTGATCCCGCGCATGTTCGGCCGCACCGAGATGTACTCCAAGAAGGCCATCGAGCTGCACTTCTGGGTGGCGACCCTGGGCATCGTGCTCTACATCGCCGCGATGTGGATTGCCGGTGTGATGCAAGGTCTGATGTGGCGCGCAGTCAATCCTGACGGCAGCCTGGTCTACACCTTTGTCGAGAGCGTCAAGGCGACCTTCCCGTTCTATGTGGTCCGTCTGCTGGGTGGCTTGCTCTACCTGGGCGGCATGTTGATCATGGCTTGGAACGTGGTGAAGACGGTGCAAGTGGGTCGTGCCGAACCGGTGCGTATTCCTGCTGTCCTGGCTCACGCCTGATCAAGGAGAAAAAACAAAATGGCAACGACAGAACACAAGACCAGCGGTCACGAGAAGATCGAGACCAGCAACTTCTTGATGATTGTGCTGGTGCTGCTCACGGTCATCGTCGGCGGTGCCGTCGAGATCGTGCCGCTGTTCTTCCAGCGCTCCACCACCGAAGCTGTGGCTGGGCTCAAGCCTTACACCCCGCTGCAGCTGGCCGGCCGTGACGTCTACATCCGCGAGGGCTGCTACAACTGCCACTCGCAGATGGTGCGTCCCTTCCGCTCGGAAACTCTGCGCTACGGCCACTACTCCACCGCCGGTGAGTTTGTGTACGACCACCCCTTCCAATGGGGTAGCAAGCGCACGGGTCCCGACCTGCACCGGGTGGGTGGCAAGTACAGCGACGAATGGCATCGCATCCACCTGACCCAGCCGCGCGATCTGGTGCCCGAGTCCAATATGCCTGCCTACCCCTGGTTGGCCAAGGCTCAGCTGGATCCGGCCGAGTTGGCACCCAAGATGCGCGCTCTGCGTACGGTTGGCGTGCCTTACCAGGATGCCGAGATCGCAGCCGCGGCCGAAGAGGTCAAGGGCCATTCGGAGCTGGATGCCGTGGTGGCTTATCTGCAGGTGCTTGGCACCGCGGTGAAGTAATCGAAAGGGCAAGCCCTATGGACATCAATATCTTGCGCAGCGTCGTGACGCTCGTATCGATGCTGGTTTTTCTCTTGATCGTCGGCTGGGCCTATTCCAGCCGTAACAAAGCGAGCTTTGACGAGCAGGCCCAGTTGCCGCTCGAAGACGAAGTGAGCGGGAGGCCTCAATGAGTGACTTTTTCTCGAATGGGTGGTCCCTGTTCGTGGCCATCGCCACGGTGGGTGGCCTGGTGTTCTGCCTGGTTTTGCTGGGCGTAGCCGCGCGCCATCGGGTGATGGCCAATGACAACAGCACCGGCCACACCTGGGACGAAGACCTGCGTGAAATGAACAATCCGCTACCGCGCTGGTGGGCGATTTTGTTCGTGCTGACGGTGATTTTCGCCGGCATCTATCTGGCCATGTATCCGGGTCTGGGCAAGAACCCCGGCAGCCTGGGCTGGAGCAGTGCGGGCGAGTACCAGAAGGAGCAGGCCGAGGCGCACAAGGCCATGAGCGCGATCTACGCCAAGTTCAACGGCAAGACCGCTGAGCAATTGGCGCAGGAGCCCGAGGCCATGGCCATCGGCGAGCGTCTGTTCGCCAATAACTGCGCGGTCTGCCACGGCTCTGACGGCAAGGGCAGCAAGGGCTTCCCCAATCTGACCGATAACGACTGGCTCTACGGTGGCTCGCACGAGACCATTGTTCAGACCATCACCAACGGTCGCAACGGTGTGATGCCTCCCATGGCTGCGGCCGTGGGAACGCCTGACGATGTGCGCAATGTGGCCAACTATGTGCTGAGCCTGTCGGGCAGCGCGCATAACGCCATCGCTGCGCAGCTGGGCAAGCCCAAGTTCGCGGTGTGCGCCGCTTGTCACGGTGCGGACGGCAAGGGCAATCAAGCCCTGGGCGCGCCCAATCTGACCGACAAGATCTGGCTGCATGGCTGGGGTGAAGATGCAGTGATTGCCATGATCAATAACGGCAAGAACAATCTGATGCCCGCACAGAACACCCGTCTGAGCCCCGAGCAGATCCAGGTGGTCGGTGCTTATGTCTGGAATCTGTCTCACGGCGCCGCCGCCGTCGCTGCCAAGTAAGCGAAACAGGTGGGATCGGCCCGGCTAGGGCCTAAAGTGACGGCGCGGCCTACGGGCTGCGCTCGTCATGCAGTGAAATGCGAAGGCAAAAATGAGTGTTGATACAGGTGAATCTCCGGCCAGCCCGGCGGATCAAGGCAAGTCGAACAGCGGTCGGGAGACCGTGATCGAAATCGTTTCCCTCTATCAAGCTCAGAAGAAGATCTACCCCCGTGCCGTCAGCGGCTTGTTCGCGCGTTGGCGCTGGGGATTGGTCTATTTCACGCAGATTCTTTTCTACGGTCTGCCCTGGCTGCAATGGAATGACAGGCAGGCCGTTCTCTTTGACCTGGCCAGCCGCCGCTTCTATATCTTCGGCCTGGTTCTCTATCCACAAGACTTCATCTACCTGACCGGGCTCTTGCTGATTTCAGCCTATGCCCTGTTCCTGTTCACCGCGGTGGCGGGGCGTTTGTGGTGTGGCTTTGCCTGCCCACAGACGGTCTATACCGAAATCTTTATGTGGATAGAGAAGCAGTTCGAGGGGGATCGCCAAGCGCGTATCAAACTCGACGCTTCTCCTTGGAGCTTCAACAAGCTGTGGCGCAAGTCTGGCAAGCAGATCAGCTGGATTGCCCTCGGCCTATGGACCGGCTTCAGCTTCGTGGGCTATTTCACCCCGATCAAGGAGCTGTGGGCCTCGGCCTTCACCCTGGGCTTTGGCCCCTGGGAATGGTTCTGGGTCTTGTTCTACGGCTTTGCCACCTATGGCAATGCGGGCTATATGCGGGAGCAGGTCTGCAAATACATGTGCCCTTATGCGCGCTTCCAAAGCGCTATGTTCGATAAAGACACCTTGATCATCAGCTACGACCAGGAGCGCGGCGAGCCGCGCGGATCGCGCGGCAAAAAGGTGGACGCCAAGGCGGCGGGCCTGGGCTCTTGCATCGACTGCACCTTGTGCGTGCAGGTCTGCCCGACCGGCATCGACATCCGCAAAGGCCTGCAGTACGAGTGCATCGGTTGCGCCGCCTGTGTCGATGTCTGCGACACGGTGATGGACAAGATGAGCTATCCGCGTGGCCTGATCCGTTACGACACCCAGAACGGCCTGGCCCAGCACCTGAGCCCGGCACAAAAGCTGCGCCGCATCTTCCGCCCCCGGGTCTTGGTTTACAGCACGGTCTTGGTCTTGCTGAGTACAGCCTTGCTGTCCAGCCTGTTGTTCCTGCGCAGCCCCGTCAAGCTCGATGTGGTGCGCGACCGTGGTGTCTTGTCGCGCTTGGTGGAAGACGGCTATATCGAGAACCTCTACCGCCTGCAGGTCATGAACGCAACCGAGGGTGCGCAGCGCTTTGAGTTGAATGTGGCCGGTATGGAGGGCATTCAATTGGCCAAGCCCGTCGAGTTGGATGTGGCCGCTGCCGAGGCGCGCTGGGTGACGGTGGCGGTGCGGGTGCCGCCGGAGGTGGTGGCGCGGGCCGGGGCGGGCGCTCACCCCATCGCCTTCCAGCTCACCGGCCATGCCTTGGATAAGCAAGGTGCGCAAACCAAGGCCATCGAAGTGCGCGAGAAGTCGACCTTTGTGGTTCCGCGTTGAAGCAAGCTCGCAGCCCGGGTCAAGGGTCTGGCCCGATGAAAGCCGGCTTGCAAATGTGCAGAATGATTTTTAGATGAGCGCGAAGAGCGCCAGGAGAGTTGAAGATGAGTCAGCAAGAAAAGCCAAAGTCCAGCGGCCCCTGGTGGCGTGAGAAGTTCATGTGGCTGGTGGTCGGCGGCCCCAGCCTGGTGGTGGTGGCCAGCTTTGCCACCCTGGCCCTGGCCCTGAATTTTCCCGACCCTGTGTTGGAAGAGCGCGTTGCTGAGGCCAGCGGCGCGGATGCCAAGGCCAAGCTGCCCACGGCCTTGGCTCCGGCACAGAAAGCCCGCAATCACGCCGCAACCGGCGGCCACTGAACCATGAACGCCCAGCCCTCCAGCAATCCAGAAGACCCCGATTTTGTTGTGCCCGAGGCACGAGCGACTTCGCGTCTGGCGCGTTGGGCCATGGCAGTGATCTGGCCCTCTTTTGTGATGGCGGGCGTGATGGAGGCGCTGGTCTTCGCGGTCGTGGACCCCAGCGATTTGACCTGGTTTGGGGCGGAGCGCATGGCCTTGTCGCGGCAGGCCATCTACACCTTGAGCTTCTTGATTTTCTGGGTGGTCTTGTCCTTGTCGTCCAGCATTAGCCTGGCCTTGGCCACGACGCCGGAGCCGGTAGAGAATGTGCGTCGCGGGCGCTGGCCGCAGTAGGGCGGAGCGACCGAGGGCGTAAAAAAACCAAGCACGCTGGCTTGGTTTTTTTTTCGAGTGGGCCGCTTGTGGCCTGTTGACTTGGCGGCTTAGCAGTTGGTGTTGTTGACCAGTTTCTGCAGACCGGCTTGGTCGAGGATGCGCAGATGGCGCTGCTTGACTTCCAGCAAGCCTTCTTCCTGGAACTTGGAGAAGGTGCGGCTGACCGTCTCCAGTTTCAGTCCCAGATAACTGCCGATTTCCTCGCGCGTCATGCGCAGCACCAAGGCCGCGGCCGAGAAGCCCCGGGCCTGCAGACGTTGGGTCAAGTTCAGCAGGAAGGCGGCCAGGCGCTCTTCGGCGCGCATGCTGCCCAGCAAGAGCATCACGCCATGGTCGCGCACGATTTCGCGGCTCATGATTTTGTGAAACTGGCGCTGCAAATCGGTGAACTCACGCGAGAGTTCTTCCAACTGCTCGAAGGGGATCACGCAGACTTGCGAGTCTTCCAGGGCGACGGCATCGCAGCTGTGTCTATCGGTGCTGATACCGTCCAGGCCCAGCAACTCACCCGCCATTTGGAATCCGGTGACCTGGTCGCGGCCATCTTCCGAGGACACGCAGGTCTTGAAAAAGCCGGTGCGCACCGCATAAATGGACTGGAACACATCGCCGCTGCGGAACAAGGTGTCGCCTCGCACCACATGGCGGCGGGTGGCCACCAGCTCGTCGAGTTGATCCAGATCATTGGAATTCAGGCCCACCGGCAGGCACAACTCGCGCAAATTGCAGCTGGAGCAGGCAACCTTGAGCGGCTCGATCTTGATGGGTACTGTGACGTTCATGATGTGAATTATGGATGACGCTGGGTCAGTAGACGGGAGCGAAGAGGCGCCGACCTGAGCAAGGTGTTTCAACCCTGTCCCAGATGCCGGTGACGCTCGGCATGACATTCCTCAAGCCTAACGCTGTTTCGTGCAGATTGTTAGGGGAATGAAACACGAGAAGCTTGATCCTGGTCAAGTCCGGTGGCCGCAAGGTTGGCACCATGCACCCCATGGTTCAAATCACTCAGGCTCGCTCGCCTTCCGCCACAGACTCCGCCATGACTACCATCAGCGAAGAATTGCTGCGACGCTTCGACGTGTCGGGGCCGCGCTATACCTCCTATCCCACGGCCGATCGCTTCGTCGAAGCCTTCACCGCCGAGCACTATGCCCAGGCCTTGGCTCAACGCGCCAGCGGCTCGCAAGTGGGGGGTGGCACGCCCTTGTCCATCTATGTGCATGTGCCGTTTTGCGAGTCGGTCTGCTACTACTGCGCCTGCAACAAGGTCATCACCAAGCACCACGACAAGGCCGCCGAGTATCTGCAGGCCTTGGTGCAGGAGATGGACCTGACGCTGGCGCATCTGGGCCGCGGCGCGGGTGTTTCGCAGCTTCATCTGGGCGGCGGTTCTCCCACGTTTCTGAGCGATGCCGAGTTGACGCAGTTGATGCAGGCCTTGCGCGAGCGCTTCCGCATCGTCGCGGGCGCCGAGATCGCGATCGAGGTCGATCCTCGCACCGTCAGCATTGATCGCCTCAAGCATTTGCGCAGCCTGGGCTTCAATCGCCTGAGCTTTGGCGTGCAGGACTTTGACCCGCATGTGCAAAAAGCCGTGCACCGGCAACAAAGTTTTGAAAGCGTAGAAGCCTTGATGACGGCGGCGCGGGAGCTGGGCTTCGAATCCACCAATGTGGATTTGATCTACGGCCTGCCGCTGCAGACGCCTGAATCCTTTGCTCGCACGATTGAGCAGGTCGGCGCGCTCAAGCCCGATCGGATTGCGCTTTATGGCTACGCCCATCTGCCGCAGCGTTTCAAGCCGCAACGCCGTATCGACGAGGCGCAGCTGCCGCCCGGCGGCGCCAAGATCGCGATGCTGCACAGCGCCATTGAAGGCTTCTTGACCCATGGTTATAGCTATATCGGCATGGACCACTTCGCCCTGTCCAGCGACTCCCTGGCCGTGGCCAAGCGCCAAGGCCGGCTGCATCGCAACTTCCAGGGCTATAGCACCCAGCCGGACTGCGATCTGATCGCGCTGGGGGTGTCTGCCATCGGCCGCGTCGGTGCCAGCTACAGCCAGAACGCCAAGGATTTGGATGCTTACTACGATGCCCTGCGCCAGGGCCAGCTGCCCATCGAGCGCGGTCTGGCCTTGTCGCGTGATGACATCGTGCGCCGCGCCGTCATCATGGCCATCATGTGCCAAGGCAGGCTGGAGTTTGAGTCCATCGCCCTGGCCCATTTGGTCGATGTGCGTGAGTACTTCAAGCCCGAGTTCGAGCGCCTGCAGGAGTTGGCCGATCAAGGTCTGGTGACCTTGGAGGCCGATGCCATCCAGGTCACGGCCATGGGCTGGTTCTTTGTGCGCGCTGTGGCCATGGTGTTTGACCGTTATCTGCAAGCCGACCGCAGCCGCGCCCGATTCTCTAAAATCATCTGATGCTTGATGTCGCACTTGCCGGCTCGGCCCTGATGATGGGCTTGGCCGGCACGCCCCATTGCTTGGCCATGTGCGGCGCGTCCTGCGCCGCCGCAGGTGGGCGTTCGCCTGCCGCTTTTCAGCTGGGTCGCCTGCTGAGTTACAGCCTGGCGGGTGCGATCGCGGCAGGGAGCATGCAGTTCTTGAGCCAGCTGGGGCAGTCCACCGCCATGCTGCGGCCGCTGTGGGTTTTGGTTCAGGTGGCGGCATTCCTGCTGGGCATGGCCTTGCTGCTGCGCGGGCGCCAACCTGCTTGGCTGCAGCGTTTCGGGCAAGATGTTGCGCGCCAGGTCGAAGTGCCTGTGAGTGGTTTGAGGCAGGGTGGAGTGAGCCTGGCTGGCTCCAGGCGTGTGGCCGCGGCAGGCTTGGCCGGCTTGGCTTGGGTGGCCTGGCCTTGTGGTCTATTGCAATCGGCGCTCTTGCTCGCTGCCTTGGCCTCCGGTCCTGTCCAGGGTGGCTTGGTGATGTCTGCTTTTGCCCTGAGCTCTGGGGCGGGGCTGGCCTTGGGGCCCTGGTTGTTGAGTCGTCTGCGTCGCAGTGGCGCTGATGATGCCAGCGTTGTGCGCTTGTCGGTGCGTCTGGGTGGGCTTGGCTTGGCACTCGGCTCGGGCTGGGCTTTGGGCCATGGCGTGTGGGCTCAGGTGGCTGCGGTGTGCAGTCAATGGACCTGATTCGCGCCAGCAAGATTTCCAAGACTTATATAAGACTTAAGCTTGCAGTCAGCGCCGCTGACTTAGAATTGGCGACCTAATCGTTCCACCCCTTGGGCCTGAAGATGGCCGATCTGGAAACCACATGACAGCAACGAAGCCGACCATCATCTACACCTTGACCGACGAGGCCCCGCTGCTGGCGACGGCATCGTTCCTGCCCATCGTGCAGGCTTTCACGGCGCCGGCTGGCGTTCGCGTTGAGACCAGCGATATTTCCGTGGCCGGCCGCGTGCTGGGTCAGTTC
Organism: Paucibacter sp. KBW04; assembly: GCF_003852425.1. Taxonomy (GTDB): domain Bacteria; phylum Pseudomonadota; class Gammaproteobacteria; order Burkholderiales; family Burkholderiaceae_C; genus Paucibacter_A. The sequence goes on from NZ_QAJN01000001.1 coordinate 498,462, forward strand.
CCCGAATTCCTGAGCGAAGCGCAGCGCGTGCCCGATCGCCTGTCCGAGCTGGGCAAGCTGACCCTGAAGCCGGAAGCCAACATCATCAAGCTGCCCAATATCAGCGCCTCGGTGGGTCAGCTGAAGGCCGCGATCAAGGAATTGCAAGGCAAGGGCTATGCGCTGCCCGACTATCCGGAAAGCCCCAAGACCGACGAAGAAAAAGACATCCGCGCCCGCTACAACAAGTGCGTCGGCAGCGCGGTGAACCCGGTTCTGCGTGAAGGCAATTCGGACCGCCGCGCGCCCAAGGCCGTGAAGGAATACGCCCGCAAGAACCCGCACAGCATGGCCGATTGGAGCCAAGCCTCGCGCTCGCATGTCTCGCATATGCACGGCGGTGACTTCTATCACGGCGAAAAGTCCATGACCCTGGACCGCGCTCGTAACGTCAAGATGGAGCTGATCACCAAGAGCGGCAAGACCATTGTCTTGAAGCCCAAGGTGGCCCTGCTGGACCGCGAGGTGGTCGACAGCATGTTCATGAGCAAGAAGGCGCTGCTGGATTTCTATGAAAAGGAAATCGAAGACGCGCACAAGACGGGCGTGATGTTCTCCCTGCACGTCAAGGCCACCATGATGAAGGTCTCGCACCCCATCGTGTTCGGCCACTGCGTGAAGATCTTCTACCGCGAAGCTTTCGAGAAGCATGGCAAGCTGTTTGAAGAGCTGGGCATCAATGTCAACAACGGCATGGTCGATCTGTACAACAAGATCGCCACCCTGCCGCAGAGCAAGCAAGACGAGATCAAACGCGATCTGCATGCCTGCCACGAGCATCGCCCCGAGCTGGCCATGGTCGATTCGGCCAAGGGCATCACCAATTTCCATTCGCCCAATGACGTCATCGTTGACGCCTCCATGCCGGCCATGATCCGCAACGGCGGCAAGATGTGGGGCGCCGATGGCCGCCTGAAGGACGTCAAGGCCGTGATGCCGGAGTCGACCTTTGCCCGCATCTATCAGGAGATGATCAACTTCTGCAAATGGCATGGCGCTTTCGACCCCAAGACCATGGGCACCGTGCCCAATGTCGGCCTGATGGCCCAGCAGGCCGAAGAGTACGGCTCGCACGACAAGACCTTTGAGATCCCCGAAGACGGCGTGGCCAATATCACCGATTTGGACAGCGGTGAAGTGCTGATGAGCCAGGACGTGGAGCAGGGCGATATCTGGCGCATGTGCCAGTGCAAGGACGCCGCCATCCGCGACTGGGTCAAGCTGGCCGTCAACCGCGCCCGCAACTCCGGCATGCCCGTGGTGTTCTGGCTGGATCAGTACCGCCCGCACGAGGCGCAGCTGATCACCAAGGTCAAGATGTACCTGCACGAGCACAACACGGCCGGTCTGGACATCCAGATCATGAGCCAGGTTCGCGCCATGCGTTACACCCTGGAGCGTGTGATCCGCGGCCTGGACACCATCAGCGCCACCGGCAATATCCTGCGCGACTACCTGACCGACCTGTTCCCCATCATGGAACTGGGCACCTCGGCCAAGATGCTGTCCATCGTGCCTTTGATGGCTGGCGGCGGCATGTACGAAACCGGCGCAGGCGGCTCGGCACCTAAACATGTGCAGCAGCTGGTGGAAGAAAACCATCTGCGCTGGGACTCGCTGGGTGAGTTCCTGGCCCTGGCCGTCAGCCTGGAAGATCTGGGCCTGAAGAACAACAATCCCAAGGCCAAGCTGCTGGCCAAGACCCTGGACGCGGCCACCGGCCAGCTGCTGGACAACAACAAGAATCCCAGCCCCAAGACCGGTCAGCTGGACAACCGCGGCAGCCAGTTCTACCTGTCCTTGTACTGGGCCCAGGCCCTGGCCGCTCAGACCGAGGATGCCGAGCTGGCCGCCAAATTCGCGCCCCTGGCAAAGGCCTTGACCGAGCAGGAAAACGTCATCGTCGCCGAGTTGGCCGCCGTGCAAGGCAAGCCCGCTGATATCGGTGGTTACTACCTGCCCGACGCCAACAAGCTGGCCGAAGTGATGCGCCCCAGCGCCAGCTTCAACGCCGCTTTGGCAAGCATTCAGGCCTGATGTTTTGCGTAGCCAAGAAGAGTTTCGTTTGAAGTTCTTCTCTTGCTAAAACTGAGAAAGCCGACGCCCAGCGTCGGCTTTTTTCTTGGGTCCTTGCTCTGTTGAAAGTCGCTAGAATTTTCCGCAGTACGAGCGACACCGCCTTGTCTTTTTCGGAGAACTTCTTTCATGTTCCAGCATATCCAGATCCCTGCGAAGGGCTCCAAAATCACCATCAACGCTGACCACACCTTGAATGTGCCGGATCAGCCCATCATTCCCTATATCGAAGGGGATGGCACCGGCTTCGATATCACGCCGGTCATGCTCAAGGTGGTGGATGCGGCGGTGGCCAAGGCCTACGGCGGCAGCCGACAGATCCACTGGATGGAAATTTTTGCCGGCGAGAAGGCGACCAAGGTCTACGGCCCCGATGTCTGGCTGCCCGCCGAAACCCTGGAAGCGCTGAAGGACTATGTCGTCTCCATCAAGGGCCCGTTGACCACGCCCGTGGGCGGTGGCATTCGCTCGCTGAACGTGGCCCTGCGCCAGGAGCTTGACCTCTATGTGTGCCTGCGCCCTGTGCGCTACTTCCCCGGCGTGCCTTCGCCCGTGAAAGAGCCCCACAAGACCGATATGGTCATCTTCCGTGAGAACTCGGAAGACATCTATGCCGGCATCGAGTTCGAGGCCGAGAGCGACAAGGCCAAGAAGCTGATCAAGTTCTTGCAAGAGGAAATGGGCGTCAAGAAGATCCGTTTCCCCGAGACCTCTGGGCTGGGCATCAAGCCGGTATCGATTGAGGGCACCGAGCGCTTGGTGCGCAAGGCCATCCAGTACGCCATCGACAATGACAAGCCCAGCGTGACCATCGTGCACAAGGGCAATATCATGAAGTACACGGAAGGCGGCTTCCGTGACTGGGCCTATGCCCTGGCGCAGAAGGAATTCGGCGCTGAGCTGATCGATGGCGGCCCCTGGTGCAAGCTGAAGAATCCGAAGACCGGCCGCGACATCGTGATCAAGGACAGCATTGCTGACGCCTTCCTTCAGCAGATCCTGCTGCGCCCCGTCGAGTACTCGGTGATCGCCACCCTGAACCTGAACGGCGACTATGTGTCCGACGCGCTGGCGGCCCAGGTCGGCGGCATTGGCATCGCCCCCGGCGCCAATCTGAGCGACTCCATCGCCATGTTCGAGGCCACCCATGGCACTGCGCCCAAGTACGCAGGCAAGGACTATGTGAATCCGGGTTCCGAAATCCTCTCGGCCGAAATGATGCTGCGCCATATGGGCTGGATCGAGGCCGCTGACCTGATCATCGAGTCCATGGGCAAGTCCATTCTGAGCAAAAAGGTCACCTATGACTTCGCGCGCCTGATGGACGGCGCGACCCAGGTGTCTTGCTCGGGCTTTGGGCAGGTCATGATCGACAATATGTGAGCCAAGCACGCCAGGACTTTCCTGGCTGCCCGGAATGCCTCGCCCCGCAGTTGCAAAGCTGCGGGGCTTTTTTCTGGCTGAATGCGTACGGTGCTGGCGCCTGGCCAAAAAAGAAAGGCCCGCGGATGCGGGCCTTTGCGGGGTGGCGAACTCACCTTTGAGGTGGCCTCGCCCGATCATTCATCCAATGGCTTGCCCTCAGGCGGCTGCACTCATTGCTGTGGCGGCTTGGTCCTGAGCGGCAGCCACGGGTGTGATCTGCTGCGCCAGTTGACCCTTGGGGCCTTGGATCAGCTCAAAACTGACCTTGCTGCCCTGCTGGAGCGTCCGAAAACCCTCCATCTGGATCGCTGAAAAATGGGCGAAAACATCTTCTCCGCCCGCTTCTGGTTCAATAAAGCCAAAACCCTTGGCGTCGTTGAACCACTTCACCGTACCTAGTGCCATAAATACTCCTCCGTCCCGATGTACTTTGCATCGCGGGGAGATTTTTAGAGGCAGAGCGGCGCAGTGTCAATTTAGGGGGAGCCCGAATGGGGCCTACCCTCAAACGCGCGTGCGATTGGCGAAAAACTATCGCTCAGCCTTCAATTCGACGCTTGCATTTTCTTTGTAAGTCGCAAGATGGGACTTGTAGCCGCGGGGCCTTCCCGCTGTCGATAGAATCAGGACATGCCAGATTTCCCCAGTCAACCGCCAGTGCCGCCGGCGCATCAGCCGGGCCGTGAAGACGGCGACGGAACGACGACCGTCGAACGTGTCCCGCAGAAAACCGAGCCCCCACGGCTCTACAAAGTTCTGCTGTTGAATGACGATTTCACCCCTATGGAATTCGTCGTCATGGTTTTGCAGGAATATTTCCGTCATGACCTGGATACTGCGACCCAGATCATGCTCAAAATCCATCATGATGGGCGCGGGGTATGCGGTGTCTTCACCAAAGACGTCGCGGCCACCAAGGTGGAATTGGTGCTGGCCGCCGCAAGGCGAGCCGGCCATCCTTTGCAGTGCATTATGGAGGCCGCATGATTGCGCAAGAGCTTGAAGTTAGCCTGCACATGGCATTCGTGGAAGCGCGCCAGCAGCGCCACGAGTTCATCACCGTCGAGCACTTGCTGATGGCCCTGTTGGACAACCCTTCAGCCGCCGAGGTGCTACGTGCCTGCTCGGCCAACCTGGACGATTTGCGCAAGAGTCTGGCGCAATTCATCAAGGAAAACACGCCCACCGTGGGCGGCACGGACGAGGTGGATACCCAACCCACGCTGGGTTTCCAGCGCGTGATTCAGCGCGCCATCATGCATGTGCAGTCCACCGGCAGCGGCAAGAAGGAAGTCACCGGCGCGAATGTGCTGGTCGCCATTTTTGGCGAGAAGGACTCCCATGCCGTCTACTACTTGCACCAGCAAGGCGTGACGCGTCTGGACGTGGTGAACTACATCGCCCACGGCATCAAGAAGATCGAGCCTCCCGAAGCACCCGGTGCGGGCAAGGGCCAGGATGGCGCGGCTTCCTCGCAGGAAGGTGAGCGCGAAGATGGCGAAGGGCAGGGCAAGGGCTCGCCCCTGGAGCAGTTCACCCAGAACCTGAATCAGCTGGCCAAGGACGGCAAGATTGATCCCCTGATCGGCCGCGAGCACGAGGTCGAGCGCGTGGTGCAGATTCTTTGCCGCCGCCGTAAGAACAACCCGCTGCTGGTCGGCGAGGCCGGTGTGGGCAAGACGGCGATTGCTGAGGGCCTGGCTTGGCGCATCACCGAAGGCGATGTGCCTGACGTGCTGACCGAGGCCGTCGTCTACTCGCTGGACATGGGCTCCTTGCTGGCCGGTACCAAGTACCGCGGCGACTTTGAGCAACGCCTCAAGGCCGTGCTCAAGCAGCTGAAGGATCAGCCCAATGCGGTGCTGTTCATCGACGAGATTCACACCTTGATCGGTGCCGGTGCGGCCTCGGGTGGCACGCTGGATGCGAGCAATCTGCTCAAGCCGGCGCTGTCCTCGGGCGCGATGAAGTGCATTGGCGCCACCACCTTCAACGAGTACCGCGGCATTTTCGAGAAAGATGCGGCCCTGTCACGTCGTTTCCAAAAGGTCGATGTGGCCGAGCCCTCGGTGGAGCAGACGGTGGAGATCCTGAAGGGCTTGAAGTCGCGCTTCGAGGAGCATCACAGCGTCAAGTACGCCCTGGGCGCCTTGCAGGCAGCGGCCGAGTTGTCGGCCAAGTACATCAGTGACCGTCATCTGCCCGACAAGGCCATCGACGTCATCGATGAGGCCGGCGCCGCCCAACGCATCCTGCCCAAGAACAAGCAGAAGAAGACCATCACCCGCAACGAGGTCGAGGAAATCGTGGCCAAGATTGCGCGTATCCCGCCGGCCTCGGTGTCCAGCGATGATCGCGGCAAGCTCAAGTCCCTGGACCGCGACCTCAACAGCGTGGTGTTCGGCCAAGAGCCGGCCATCGACGCCCTGGCGGCCGCCATCAAGATGGCACGTTCGGGCCTGGGCAAGCCGGACAAGCCGATCGGCAGCTTCTTGTTCTCCGGCCCTACCGGCGTGGGCAAGACCGAGGTGGCCAAGCAGCTGGCCTACATCCTGGGCATCGAGCTGATCCGCTTCGATATGTCGGAGTATATGGAGCGTCATGCCGTCAGCCGCTTGATCGGCGCGCCTCCGGGCTATGTGGGATTTGACCAAGGCGGTTTGCTGACCGAGGCCATCACCAAGAAGCCGCATGCGGTGCTGCTGCTCGATGAAATCGAGAAGGCGCATCCGGATGTCTTCAATGTGCTGCTGCAGGTCATGGACCATGGCTCGCTGACCGACAACAATGGGCGCAAGGCCGACTTCCGAAACATCATCATCATCATGACGACCAATGCGGGCGCCGAGACGATGAATAAGTCGACCATTGGCTTCACCACCGCGCGCCAGCAAGGCGACGAGATGGGGGATATCAAGCGCCTGTTCACGCCCGAGTTCCGCAACCGCCTGGACGCCATCGTGTCCTTCCGTGCGCTGGATGAGGAAATCATCATGCGCGTGGTCGACAAGTTCCTGCTGCAACTGGAAAGCCAGTTGCAGGAGAAAAAGGTGGAGGTCACCTTCAGCGATGGCTTGCGCAAGCACCTGGCGCGCAAGGGCTTTGATCCGCTGATGGGCGCGCGACCGATGCAGCGCCTGATTCAGGACACCATCCGCCGTGCCCTGGCCGACGAGCTGCTCTTCGGTCGTCTGGTTGATGGCGGCCGCTTGAGTGTGGACGTCGACGCCGAGGGTCAGGTCTTGCTGGACATCCAGCCCCTCAAGGTGCGGGACAACAAGCCCAAGGCCGAACCCGCAACTGCGGGTTGAGTGCAGCAACGCGCTGAATGACAAAAGACCCCGCGGGGTCTTTTGTTGTTTCTGGCTTCAGCGGATGCGTCAGGCGGCTGCTTCAGGCGGCAGGGTCTTGCTTGAAGAAGTCGGCCAGCAGCTGATACATCACCGGCTCCTCCGCCCGCATGGCCTTGGGTGCGACGAAGAAGGCCTCCACCGCCACCGCGAAAAATTCTTCTGGGCTCTCGGCGCCATAGGGGTCGATCAGGCTGGGCTCACCCGCATCGACACGCTCGCAAAAGCGCTGCCACTGCCCCTCCAGCACGGCTAGCCATTGCTCACGGGCCTGGCTGTTGGCCAAGGGAGGCACGCCATCGGCCCAGCCGTCGCGCATATCGATGACGTGGGCGAACTCGTGGATGACGACGTTGAAGATGGCTTGATCCTGCGCTGCGGCGGGGTCGGGCAAGCCCTCCATGGCTGACCATGTCAGCATCAAGGGCCCGCCTTCCATGGCTTCGCCGGCCAGTTCTTCTTCAAAGGCATGGACCACGCCGTCCTCGTCCATGAATTCCCGCTGAGCCACCACCTCGTCTGCATGCATGACGATGCCGACAAAGCCTTCATACCAACTCAGCCCCAGGCGCAGCACCGGCAGGCAGGCTTGCGCGGCGACGGCCAGCGCCACCTCGTCGCTGACCTCAAAACCGCCGACACCGTGGAACTCTTTGCTGGCGAGAAATAGCGAGCAAAGCCGGCGCAGCTCGGCCAGATCCGCCTCGCTGCGTTCAGCCAGAAAGGGGTAGCGCAGCAGGGTGAGCTGCCATAGCGGCTCGGGGATGGCGTGGCGGCGCAAGGCTTGGGCTTCGCGCCGCTGCGTCCAGGCGCGACTCAGTGCGGTCCACATCGACGCTCAGGCCAGCTGAATTCGACGCAGACCGGCCTGACGCAGGCGCAGCAGGTCGGCGCGTGGGCGTGCAGCTTCCAGATCCCAGTCGGACAAGACCTGTCGGCGCAAGCCCGGCACGCCGAGTTCATGGACGGCGGGCCTGTGGGTATGGCCGTGGATCAAGGTCTTGCAGCCGCTGGCCCGAAGCCAGGCCACACAGGCGGCAGCGTCCAGATCGGCGTACGCCGAGACCTCGGCTTGTTGCGCCTTGCTGCCGTCGCGCATCTGGCGGGCGATGCTGCGGCGTGCATCCAGGGGCTGGGCCAGGAATTGCGCCTGCCAGGCAGGGTTGCGCACCTGCTTGCGGAAGGCTTGATAGGCCTGGTCTGACAGGCACAGTGCATCACCATGGCTGAGCAGCCAGCGCTCGCCAAAGGCGATCAAAACGGTTGGGTCGGCCAGGCCTTGCATACCGGCATCGGCCAGCATTTCGGCGCCGAGCAGAAAGTCGCGGTTGCCGGCCATGAAGAAGAGTTGCAGCCGCTGGCTGGCCGTTTGCAGCAGGCGCAGCACCTGGGCTTCGAAACCGTCAAAGCGACCATCGTCGCCGACCCAGACTTCGAAGATATCGCCCAGCAGGATCACGGCATCGGCCGCGGTCTCCTGCAGATGGGATTCGAGTGCGGCCAAGGTGGCGGGCGTCTCGGGTGAGAGGTGCAGATCGGACAGAAAGTCGATCCGCCGCCAAGCCGCGGGCGCCAGCAGTTCGGGGAACTGTGGCAACTCGGTCAACAGGGGCAGGTCAGTTTCCTGCCCCTCAGGGCGCACCGAAGATTCAGGCGAGTTCAACCGCACGCTCGATGACCACGTCTTCCTTGGGCACATCGTCGTGGAAGCCGGAGCGGCCGGTCTTGACCTTCTCGATCGCGTCCACCACTTCTTTGCCTTCGATCACTTTGCCGAACACGGCATAGCCCCAGCCCGAAGGGGTCTCGGACTTGAAGTTCAGGAAGCCGTTGTTGGTGGTGTTGATGAAGAACTGGCTGGAGGCCGAGTGCGGCGCGTTGGTGCGGGCCATGGCCAGGGTGTAGTGCTCGTTGGTCAGGCCGTTATTGGCTTCGTTCTGGATCTCGCCGGTGGTGGGCTTTTGCTGCATGCCCACGGCAAAACCGCCGCCTTGCACCATGAAACCCTTGATGACGCGATGGAACACCGTGCCGTCATAGTGGCCGCTGCGCACATAGGACAGGAAGTTGGCCACCGACAGGGGGGCTTTCTCGGCGTTCAGCTCGATCACGATCTTGCCGTGGTTGGTGTGCAGTTCGACTTTAGGATTTGCAATGCTCATTTTTTGGACTCCACAATGGCTTTGGTGATGATGATGGGATTGTTCGGGACGTTCTGTTGGCCGGCGACGGTGCCGGTGGGCACGGCGCGGATTTTGTCGACCACGTCCATGCCTTCGATGACCTGGCCGAACACGGCATAGCCGTTACCGTCGCGCGAGTTGGCGGCGTCGAGAAAGGCGTTGTCGACCGTGTTGATGAAGAACTGCGAGGTGGCGGAGTCGGGGATGCCGGTGCGGGCCATGGCCACGCTACCGCGCACATTCAGCAGACCGTTGCGCGACTCCAGCGGAATGGGCGGCTTGGTCGGCTTTTGCGTCATCTTGGGGGTGAAGCCACCGCCCTGGATCATGAAGTTCTCGATCACGCGATGAAAGATCGTGCCGTTGTAATGGCCCGCCTTCACGTACTGGACGAAATTGGCCACCGATTTTGGCGCCTTCTCGGCATTCAATTCGATGCGGATATCGCCCTCGGTGGTGCTGAGCTTGACGACCTGCGCTTGTGCGCTGGCCAGCAGACCCAGGCTTAGGCCGGCGGCCAGGGCCAGTGCACGAAGGGGGGTAAGGCTGAAGTTAGGCATGGATGAATCTTGTCGCTGAACTCGGGGTTTGAATTGAGAGGCGAGGGCGCATTGTCCCTCAGCCCGTACCGGTGCAAGCCCTGGCATGTGTCAGGGCTTGCGTGCGTCCATTTCACGCAGTAGGGACTGGGTGAGCCGCAGCTTGGTGCTGGTCGCAACCGAGGGCGTGGCCTGGGCCTTCAGGGCGCGCTGGTAGGCGCGCTCGGCCTGGCGCAGCAGCAGATCGGCCAGGTTTTCCAGGGCCTGCGCATGGTCGGGCTGCAGGCTGAGGGCCTGATTGAGGGCGAGCTGTGCCAAATCCAATTCGCCTTGGGAGGCATGGATGACGGCCAGATTGTTATAGGGGTCGGCCAGGTCGGGGAAGTCCTGGCTCAGCTGGGTGAAGATCTCGCGCGCCGAATTGAGCTCACCTTGCTCCATGCGCATCACGCCCAACGCGAAGCGCAGCTTCAAATCATTCGGGGTCTTGGCCAGCGACTGCTCCAGCAGGCTCAGGGCCTGGGGGCGTTGGCCGGCCATCCACAGCTTTTGCGCCACTTCCAAATCGCCTGCAAACGCTGGGCTCAGGCCCAGCAAGACGGGGAGGAGCCCGAGGGCCAGCAGCCAAGTCGCAGCTTTGCTCGCCGGCTTGGGCACAAAAAATCCTTGGGGCGCTTGATTGGGCATGGCGTGAGGCGTTTGAGCTAGCTTGCGATCTTGAGGGCGCAGCGCAGGCTTTGAAATTGCAGGGGCGGCAGGCGAAGCGTGGGCTCGCCCCGCCGTAAAGCCCTGTCTGACCGGGGAGGGCCGGGTGGGGCAGGGTCAGTGCGGGCCTGGACTGCTTGGGCCAGCCGGTATACTGAGGGTCATTCTACGGTGCCTCGCAAGGCCTTACATCGTGCGGCGATGGGGCTTGGTGGGGCGGGTAGCCGCTTCGTACAGTGAATCGCATTCGGTGCCCCAAGCCCGACAGACTCATGGCGCTCATTCAGCGCCGACCCTGGCCCAACAAGCTCCATGTCTCTTCGCATCTACAACACGCTGACCCGAGCGGTCCAGCCTCTCATTCCTATCGAACCTGGCCATGTCCGCATGTATGTCTGCGGCATCACGATCTACGATCTTTGCCATGTCGGTCACGCGCGGATGATGGTGGCGTTCGACCTGATCTACCGTTGGCTGCAGGCCTCGGGCTACAAGGTCACCTATGTGCGCAATATCACCGACATCGATGACAAGATCATCCGTCGGGCGCTGGAGCGCAATATCCCCATTCGCCAGCTGACCGATGAAATGGTCGGCGCCATGCATGCCGATCTAGGCGCTTTGGGCGTGCTTCTGCCCACGCATGAGCCGCGTGCCACCGAGTTTGTGCCGCAGATGTTGTCCATGATCGGCAAGCTGGAGGCCAAGGGCCTGGCTTACCGCGCCAGCAATGGCGATGTGAACTATGCCGTGCGCTCGTTCGAGGGCTATGGCAAGTTGTCCGGCAAGTCTTTGGACGATTTGCGCGCCGGTGAACGCGTGGCCGTGGACGACGGCAAGCAAGATCCGCTGGACTTCGTGCTCTGGAAGGCCGCCAAGCCCGAGGAGCCCGAGGACGCCAAATTCCCTTCAGGCTACGGCGCTGGCCGCCCCGGCTGGCATATCGAATGCTCGGCCATGGCCTGCGCCTTGCTGGGCGAGCAGTTTGATCTGCATGGCGGCGGTGCCGATCTGCAGTTCCCTCACCACGAGAACGAAATCGCGCAGAGCGAGGGGGCCAATGGCAAGCCGCCGGCCACCATCTGGGCGCATAACGGTCTGCTGAACGTGGACCATGTGAAGATGTCCAAGTCCTTGGGCAATTTCTTCACCATCCAAGATGTGCTCAAGCGCTATGACGCCGAAACGCTGCGTTATTTCATGCTGCGCACGCACTACCGCAGCCCTTTCAATTTCAGCGACGTCAATCTGGACGATGCGCGCACGGCCCTGCGCCGCCTCTACACCGCGCTCGACGGGCTGAATGTGCCCGAGTTGGCGGTCGGCGCCATCGACTGGGCGCAGCCTCAGGCCGCGGCCTTCCGTGCCGCCATGGACGACGACTTCAACACGCCTGGCGCGATCGCCGTGCTGTTCGACTTGGCCAGCGAGGTCAATCGCAGCAAGACTTTGGCCGACGCAGCCCTGCTCAAGACTTTGGCCGGTGTGCTGGGCTTTTTGCAGCAGACGCCGCGTGACTACCTCCAGGCCGGCAGCGGCGTGGATGAGGCCCATATCGACGCGCAGATCGCCGCCCGTGCGGCCGCCAAGGCGGCCCGGGACTTCGCCGGCGCGGATCGCATCCGGGCCGAATTGCTGGCCGCTGGCATCGTCTTGCAGGACTCGCCTCAGGGCACGACTTGGACGCGGGCTTGACGTGGGCCGCGTGAGTTCCGCCGGGGTTACCCCGGACTATTGGGATGAGGCTTGCCGCCACCTGGCCAAGCGTGATCGGGTGATGAAGAAGCTGATCCCGCAGTTTGGCGAGGCGCGCTTGCAAAGCCGGGCCGATGCCTTCACGACCCTGGCTCGCTCCATCATTGGACAGCAGATCTCGGTCAATTCGGCCCAGGCCTCTTGGGAGAAGTTTGCCACCCTGATGGGTGGTGCGCCGACCAAGGTGCAGCCTTCAGCCCTGCTGGCGCTGCCGGTCGAGGCTTTGCGCGGTGTGGGTCTGTCGGCCCGCAAGGTCGACTACCTGAAAGACTTGGCCCAGCACTTTGAGGATGGTCAGGTGCATGTGCGTCAATGGACGCAGATGGACGATGAAGCCATCATCGACGAGCTGGTTGCGATTCGCGGCATCGGCCGCTGGACGGCCGAGATGTTCCTGATCTTCCATCTGATGCGGCCCAATGTGCTGCCCTTGGATGACCCGCGGCTGCTGAAGGGCATCAGCGAAAACTACTTCTCCGGCGAGCCGGTTTCCCGCGCGGAAGCTAGGGAAGTTGGGGACGCTTGGGCGCCTTTTCGCTCGGTGGCCACATGGTACATTTGGCGTAGCCTCGATCCGGTTCCGGCGGCCTGAGCCGAACTCAGCACGCCCGGCACCCAGGTACGCGGGCCCTTGCCAAGAGCAGGGCCGGCGACCCGTTCATAGACCTCAACACTGAACACCCAGGATGAGCAAAAAACATTTCCTCGACTTCGAACAGCCCATTGCTGAGCTCGAAACCAAGATTGAAGAGCTGCGCTATGTGCAGAGCGAGTCCGCCGTCGACATCTCCGAAGAGATCGACCGCCTCTCCAAGAAAAGCCAGCAGCTGACCAAGGACGTCTACGCAAACGTGGCCCCTTGGCAGGTCTACCAGATTGCCCGCCATCCTCAGCGCCCCCAAACCCTGGACTATTGCGCCGAGGTCTTCACCGAATTCCAAGAGCTGCACGGTGACCGTCATTTCGCCGACGATGCGGCCATCGTCGGCGGTCTGGCCCGCTTCAATGGTCAGGCTTGCATGGTCATCGGCCATCAGCGTGGTGCCGACTCCAAAGAGCGCCAGCTGCGCAACTTTGGCATGCCGCGCCCCGAGGGTTATCGCAAGGCCTTGCGCCTGATGAAGCTGGCCGAAAAGTTCGGCCTGCCCGTCTTCACCATGATTGACACCATGGGCGCCTACCCCGGCATCGGTGCCGAAGAGCGCGGTCAGTCCGAAGCCATCGGCCGCAATATCTTCGAGATGGCCCAGCTGGAAGTGCCCATCATCGCCACCGTGATCGGTGAAGGCGGCTCGGGCGGCGCTCTGGCCATCGGCGTGGCCGATCAGGTCTTGATGCTGCAGTTCTCGGCCTATTCGGTGATCTCGCCCGAAGGCTGTGCCTCGATTCTGTGGAAGTCCTCCGAGCGTGCGCCCGAGGCCGCGACGGCTCTGGGCATCACCGCTCACCGCCTGAAGGCCATGGGCTTGATCGACAAGATCGTCAACGAACCAGTCGGCGGCGCGCATCGCGACAACAAGCAGATGGCCTCCAATCTGAAGCGTGCGCTGGGCGAGGCCTTGCGCCAGGTCAGCGACCTCAAGCCCAAGGAATTGCTGGATCGCCGCTATGAGCGTCTGCAAGCCTATGGCCGCTTCGGCGACACCAAGGCTCGCTGATCCGAAGACGGCCCCGCGTGTGATCGCCGTCGCCTACAGCGGCGGCCGCGATTCCACCGCTTTGCTGCATGCCACCGCGCGTGCGGCCCAAACGCTCAATGCCAGCGGTGCCCAGTTGCAGGTGCTGGCTCTGCATATCCACCACGGGCTCAGCCCCTTGGCCGATGCTTGGCTGGCGCATTGTCAGGCGCAATGCGCGGCCTGGGCTGCCCAGGGCCTGCCAGTGCAGCTGCGCTGCCATCGACTGAGCGAGCGCCCCGTCGCCGCCCAGAGCATCGAGGCCTGGGCGCGCGAGCAACGCTATGCGGCTCTGCGCCGCATGGCGCTCGAAGCCGGTGCCGATCTGGTGCTCCTGGCCCATCACCGACGCGATCAAGCCGAAACCTTTGTGCTGCAAGCCTTGCGTGGCGCGGGCACGGCAGGCCTTGCCGCCATGCCAGCGCGGCAATGGCGAGACGATATCTGCTGGGCCCGGCCTTGGTTGGCGCAATCGCGCGAGCAGGTGGAGGCCTATGTGCAAGCCCATGGCCTGAGCTTTGTTGAGGATGACAGCAATAGCGACCCCCGCTATGCCCGCAATCGCCTGCGTCTGCAGGTCTGGCCGGCACTGAGCGAGGCTTTTCCGCAGGCCGAAGCCAGCCTGGCCCAGGCGGCGGACTGGGCCCAAGAAGCTTTGGATTTGCAGGCCGAAGTGGCTCGGCAGGATTTGGCCGGCCTGGTCGGTGAGGCCGGCTTGGAGATGGCTGGCTTGCAGGCTTTGTCCCCCGCGCGCGCCAGCAATGCCTTGCGGGCTTGGTTGAGTCAAACCCTGGGGCAAGCGGCTCCCGCCAGCTTGGTGCGGCGCTTGCTGCGCGAATGTGCGCCGGAGGTAGCCGGCCTTTGGCCTTGCCCGGGCGGGCAGCTGCGCCTCTACCGGGGCTGTCTGCAACACGGCCCCGCGCCCGAGCTCATGCCTTTCACGCCGCTGCCCCGATGTTTGGATCTGAGCAAGCCAGGCATCGTGGTCTGCGAAGACTGGCGCGGGCAATGGCTTGTTGAAGCGGTCGAATCCGGTGGCGTGGCGCTCGAGCGCCTGCGCCAGGTGCTTCTGGCGGCGCGCAGCGGCGGGGAGCAGTTTCAGCGTGCGCCGCAGAGTGTGCCGCGCCGCTTGAAGAAGGCGTTTCAGGAGGCCGGCGTGCCCGCCACCGATCGCCAGGGGCCCTTGCTCTGGGTCGATTCGGCCCTGCTTTTTGTGCCCGGCCTGGGCCTGGATGCACGCCAATGGGCGGCACCCGGCGAGGCTCAGCTTCGTCTTGAATGGCAGCCACAAGCGCCCGGGCTGTTGCAGCGCAGCAGCTAGAATCAGAGGCTGCGACCGTGGCGCACACCGCCTCCTGGCCTCATGGGTCCAAGGTGCCTTGCCTACCCCCAGGGCCCTCAGCGATTCAATCCTTTTCGCCTCAACACATCTTCGCTTCAAGCGAGACTTCTATGGCCTTGATTGTTCACAAGTACGGCGGCACGTCGATGGGTTCGACCGACCGCATTCGCAACGTCGCCAAGCGCGTTGCCAAATGGGCGCGCGCCGGCCATCAAATGGTGGTCGTGCCTTCCGCCATGAGCGGCGAAACCAATCGCTTGCTGGGTCTGGCCAAAGAGCTGGCGCCCGCCGGCAGCAGCCCCGAACTCAATCGCGAACTGGACATGATCGCCTCCACTGGCGAGCAGGTCTCGGTGGGCCTCTTGGCCATTGCCTTGCAGGCCGAAGGTTTGGATGCCGTCAGCTACACCGGCTGGCAGGTTCCGCTCAATACCGATTCCAGCTACACCAAGGCCCGTATCGAAAGCATCGACGACAGCCGCGTGCGCGCCGATCTGGCGGCTGGCAAAGTGGTGGTGATTGCGGGCTTCCAGGGCGTGGATGATGAGATGAACATCACGACGCTGGGCCGCGGTGGCTCGGACACTTCGGCCGTGGCGATTGCCGCCGCCATGAAGGCCGATGAATGCCTGATTTACACCGATGTGGACGGCGTCTACACCACCGACCCACGCATCGTGCCCGAGGCGCGCCGCCTACAGACCATCAGCTTCGAAGAGATGCTGGAGATGGCCTCGCTGGGTTCCAAGATTCTGCAGATCCGCTCCGTCGAATTTGCCGGTAAGTACCGCGTGCCGCTGCGTGTTTTGTCCAGCTTCACACCCTGGGACATCGATATCAACGAGGAAGCCAAGTCTGGCACCCTGATCAGTTTTGAAGAGGACGAAAAAATGGAACAAGCCGTCGTTTCCGGCATTGCCTTCAACCGCGACGAAGCCAAGGTGACCTTGCTGGGCGTGCCCGACAAGCCGGGCATCGCCTTCCAGATCCTGGGCCCGGTGGCCGAAGCCAATATCGACATCGACGTCATCATCCAGAACGTCTCGCAAGACGGCAAGACCGACTTCAGCTTCACCGTCCATCGCAACGATTACGCCCGCACCATGGCGCTGCTGGAAAGCACCGTGGGCCCGGCCACCCAAGCGGCCAAGGTGCAAGGCGACCCGAAGATCTGCAAGGTCTCCATCGTCGGCATCGGCATGCGCTCGCATGTGGGCGTCGCTTCCAAGATGTTCCGCGCCCTGAGCGAGGAGGGCATCAATATCCAGATGATCTCCACCAGCGAAATCAAGACCAGCGTCGTGATCGACGAGAAGTACATGGAGCTGGCTGTGCGAGCACTGCACAAAGCCTTCGAGCTGGAAAAAAATCCTGAGTAATTGCAGAAATTTTCCGAAACTTCCCTTGAGACGGAAAAAACCTGTATAGAATGCAAGGCTGCGCTGGAGTCGTGACCGAGTGGCCGAAGGTGCTCCCCTGCTAAGGGAGTATGTGGGCAAAACCTGCATCGAGAGTTCGAATCTCTCCGACTCCGCCAACAATGGCAAACCCCTGATCTGCAAGAGAAATCTTGTGCATCAGGGGTTTTTGCTTTGTGCGCAGCGGCAGTGTGCCCGGCCTTGTTTGCGCCGCATTCTTTGAATGCAAAAGCCACCTGAGCCGACAGGCTCGCCCGGGAGGGCGTGGTCTGATTCTTTGCAGACCGGAACCTAACTTTTTGACTTGACGCATGTGATGGGTTTGGGCGTCTGAGTGCAGAACTAGCGCCTTTGAAGCTGGCTTATTCAGTCATTTGGGCGCAGGCCGCACTCTTGATACTTGCGGCCGACGCTGCTGAGCAGTACAGGCGGTCCAATTCATCAAGTCGGGTCTTGTGCGTGCTCGCGGCAATGCAAAGCATTAGCCAGGAGTGCGACCGTGAACTTTCTCAACAACCTCAAGACCTCAAGCAAGCTGCTTGCGAGCTTTCTGCTGATGGCGGCTTTGGCCAGCTTGGTGGGGGCGGTCGGGCTGATCAACCTGCACAAGGTGAACCAGACCCTGGAGAACATCAATGATCGCGCGGTGCCGGCACTCTCCAATATCAAGGAGGCCAACTCCGAGTTGATCAAGGCCGGGCGTGCCATGCGCAATGCGATCATTTACAACACGGCCGCCGAGGGCGTCGACAAGCATATCCAGGACATGGAGTCGCGCATGAAGGGCATGGACCGCTTCTATGCCCTGACCCTCAAGGACCTCGACCGTGGCAATCCCAAGTCCAGCGCGGCGATCGCCTCGATTGAAAGTGATCTGCCCAAGCTGCGTCAGGGTCAGGCCGAGGTGGCGGCTCTGGCCAAGGCGGGCAAGATCGACGAGGCCAAGATCAAGCGCGGCGAGGTGCGTGAGTTTGAGAACAAGGTCGACGATGCTTTGTCGGCCATCGATGCGGTCTGCGCCGAGTCCATGCGCGACATGGGCCAGCAGTCGGCCTCGGACTATGCGGCGGCGCGCTGGATGATTGCCGCCACGATTGGCTTGGCCGTTGTGTTGGCCGCGCTGGTGGGCGTCTTGCTGGCTCGCATGCTGGGCGGGGCCATGACGCGTGCCGCCGAAATCGCCGAGGCGGTGGCCGAGGGCGATCTGAGCCGGCGGGTCGAACGGGTCGAGCGCCAAGATGAATCGGGTCAGCTGATGCGTGCGCTGGCCGCCATGTCAGAGAACCTGACCCGCATCGTTTCCGATGTGCGCCAAGGTGCCGAAGGCGTGGCCACGGCCAGTGCCGAGATCGCCACCGGCAACCACGATCTGAGTCGCCGTACCGAGGAGCAGGCCAGCGCCTTGGAAGAAACGGCGGCCGCCATGGAGGAGTTGGGTTCCACCGTCAGGCAGAACTCCGACAACGCCCAGCAGGCCAATCAGCTGGCGATGAATGCCTCGCAGGTGGCCGTCAAGGGCGGTGAGGTGGTCAATCAGGTGGTGGCGACCATGAAGGGCATCAACGACGCCAGCAAGAAGATCCACGACATCATCGGCGTGATCGATGGCATCGCCTTTCAAACGAATATCCTGGCCTTGAACGCGGCCGTCGAAGCGGCGCGCGCTGGCGAGCAAGGCCGCGGTTTTGCCGTGGTGGCCAATGAGGTGCGCAGCCTGGCCGGTCGCAGCGCCGATGCAGCCAAGGAGATCAAGAGCCTGATCTCAGCCAGTGTGGACAGGGTGGAGCAGGGCACGGCCCTGGTCGATCAGGCCGGCAGCACCATGAGCGAGGTGGTCGGCGCCATCCGCCGTGTCACCGACATCATGGGCGAGATCAGCGCTGCCAGCATGGAGCAGAACACCGGCGTCACCCAGGTCGGCGAGGCGGTCACCCAGATGGACCGCAACACCCAGCAGAACGCGGCCCTGGTGGAAGAAAGCGCCGCCGCGGCGGAAAGCCTCAAGCAGCAGGCTGCACAACTGGTCTCAGCTGTGGCCATCTTCAAGCTCTAGGTCGAGCGCTAGGCCCCCGTTCTCGCGCCTCAGCTCGGCCAGCACCGGCCGCCAGCATCGCGCCAGCTCGGTCACCGTCGTCTCGATCTGTGCCTCGGGCGTCGAGGCGAATCCAAGCACCAGTCCAGCCTCCTGGCTGTGGGCGGGCAGGCCGCCCACCTGGCGCAGCCCACCGATCTCCAGGCCCAGTGTCTGCGCCGCTTGAACCAGTCGCCTTTCCCAGTGCGGATTCGGCAGGCGTAAAAGCAGCTGCAAGCCCGCTTCGACGTTGGCTGAGGGGAGGACCAGGGTAGTGCCAAATTCTCGCTCCCAGGCTCGCAAAAAGGCCGCACATCGCGCACTGGCCGTGCGCCGCATGCGTCGCACATGGCGCAGGAAGTGCCCCTCTTCGATGAAATCGGCCAGCACATACTGGTCGACGATGCTGGACTGACGGTCCAGCACCGAGCGCAACTTGGCCAGGGTCGGCACCCAGGCCGTCGGCGCCACCAGATAGCCCAGGCGCAGACCGGGGAACAGGAGTTTGGAGAAGGTGCCCACATAAAGCACCCGCTGCTCCGCCCCGGCCAGGCTGGCCAGCGGGGCCAGGGGCACGCCGGCGTAGCGGTACTCGCCGTCGTAGTCGTCCTCCAGCAAATAGGCTTGGTGGCGTTGTGCCCAGGCCAAGAGGTCCAGCCGACGCTGCGCACTCATCACCACGCCGCTGGGGAATTGGTGGGAGGGGGTGATGTAGGCGAGGCGGCAGTCGCGCAAGGCCTCCAAAGCGCCCAGGCGCATCCCCTCGGCGTCCAGCGGCACGGGCACGACCTTGGCGCCGCTCAAGCCCAGGGCCGCCGCCGCCGACCGGTAGCCCGGTGACTCCATGGCCACGCGTTCGCCGGGCTTGAGCAAGGCCAGGGCGGCCATGGCAATAGCTTGCTGGCTGCCAGCCGTCAGCAAGACCTGCTCGGCCGAGCAGGCCAAGCCGCGCGAGCTGTTCAGATAGGCTGCGATCAGCTCGCGCAGCCGGGGCAGGCCGGCCGGGTCGGCATAGCCGCTGGCCAGCTCTGGGTGGCGTCGCCAAAAGCGCTGCTGCAAGCGCGACCACAAAACATGGGGAAATTTGTCCTGCGCCGGCAAGCCCCAGCGCAGACCGCGCTGGCCGGGCAAGGCCGCAGGCGTTGGCTGAAAGCCGCTTAGCCGAGACCAGAGCTCGCTGCTGGGCTCGGCGGCGGTGCGCTCGATGTTGCGTCGCAGGGCCGGCGCGCGGATTGGGGCCGAGCTCGCAGCGGGCTCCCGCCGCAGTTGCGCGACAAAGCAACCGGCACCCACATGGCCCTCCAGCAAGCCTTCGGCCATCAATTGCTCGTAAGCCCGCAAGACCGTGTTGCGTGAAACGCCCAGGCGCTGCGCCAGCTCCCGGCTGGCCGGCAGGCGCTGAGCGGCGGCGAGCTGGCCCAGCAAGATCTTTTGCTTGAGCTGTGCGTGCAGGGAGTTCGCCAGGCCCAGGCGGCGGTCCAGCCGCAGGCCGTCGGGCTCCAGGCTCAGCGTGGCTCGCTTTGAAATTGGCTCCATGGAAATCCTCGAAATTGGCACTTTCATGGTACCAAGTCAGGCCCTATGCTGGGCGCCACACCGCCTCGGTCCTCATCCTCCTCTTTTTCTTCAAGCTGCCCGCCATGTACCAGCCCGCGCATTTCCGATTGCAAGACGACGCCCAGATTCGGCATCTGATCGCCACTCAGCCTCTGGCGGCCGTGATCGGCCCCGATGCGGCTGGCCAGGCTTTCGTCAGCCATCTGCCACTGACTCTGTTGGAGGAAGAGGGGAAGCCCTTGGTCTTGGAAGGGCATATGGCGCGGGCCAATCCACATTGGGCCTGGCTGGAAGCTCAGGCGGCGAATCAGACCGAGGTGCTGGCGGTGTTCAGCGGCCCCAGTGCCTACATCTCACCGCAGCACTACGAGCATGAGCGCAATGTGCCGACCTGGAACTATGTGGCCGTGCATGCCTATGGCAGGCTGGACTTGGTGGACGAGGCCTCGGCAAAAGACGCCTTGCTCAAGCGCCTGATCGGGCAGCACGAACCCGGCTATGCGGCGCAGTGGCGCGGTTTGCCCGAGGACTATCAGTCCAAGCTGCTGGCGGCCATCGTGGGCTTCAGGCTGCGGCTCACGCGCTTGGAGGCCAAGGCCAAGCTGAGTCAAAACCGCTCGGCCTTGGAGCGCCAGCGCATCCAGGCCGGCCTGAGCCAGGGCTCGGCCGCCGAGCAGGCCGTGGCGCAGTGGATGCAGCGCCTGGGCTTGTGAACCCCCAATTCAACAGGAGGAATGATTGATGACCAAGGTCCAAGACCTGCTGCAACCCTTGCAGCTTGCCCCCGTCACCCTGCATGGCCGCCATGTGCGCCTGGAGCCCTTGAGCCTGGCCCATGTGGACGGTCTGACTGCCGTAGGCACCGCGCCAGAGTTGTGGGCCTGGGTGCCCACCCAGGTGCGCAATCGCGAGGAGATGCAGGCCTATGTGGAGGCGGCCTTGGCCGATCAGGCGCGTGGCCTGGCCCTGCCTTTTGCCATCATCGATGCGCGCAGCGGCATGGTGATTGGCAGCACCCGCTTCGGCAGCATCTCGGCCAAGGACAGACGGGTGGAAATCGGCTGGACCTGGTACGCGCCCAGCCACCAGCGCAGCGGCGCCAATACCGAGGCCAAGACCTTGCTGCTGACCCACGCTTTTGAAACGCTGGGGGCCTTGCGGGTGGAGTTCAAGACCGATGTGCTGAACGCCAAGAGCCGTGCCGCCATCGCGCGCCTGGGCGCGCAGCAGGAGGGCATCTTCCGCCGCCATGTGATCTGCTCGACCGGGCGGGTGCGTGACACCGTCTATTTTTCCATCATCGACAGTGAGTGGCCGGCGGTGAAGGATCGACTGGCTAGCATGCTGCGCTAACTTCCATCCCACCGCGACTGACCTGCCGCGTAACGGGAGGGTCTTGTTGTAACGAAGCTTGGAAGGCGTGGCCAATGGTTTGCGCTTTCTCATTGGTGCCTGCGGCGCCGAGGTGTGTCGACGCTTTCCCTCGTTCCTTTCGCAATTCAATTCGTGGCCGGCAGCACGCCAGCCGACCTAAGTGCAACCGTTGATTTGAGCAGGGTGAGGTCCGTTGACCGCTTTCGGCAGTCCCGTTCGTTTGGGCGCCAAAATTTGATGGCAGCAATGTGCCAAAAGCTGTCGTCGGCCCTACCGAAACGAGTTGCCGGGAAGCTGACACTCAACGTTGGAATTCAACCGACCAGGGTCGGCTGCAATGACAGGTTAGCCGTCATCGCCGCGCCGTCTCTGACTGCCACGCGTCGGCGAAGGAATTGGCAGCAGCCTCAAAGCCACCAGCCTCGGACTCCAGGCTCTTGAAGAACGGATCATCAAGCGCATCAAAAGGGTCCTGCGCTCCGACGCTAGCCTCTGCGTGTGCATCAAGCAGACTTTGACGAACTGCTCTTTCCCTGGGGAACGGCGAGTCAAACCAGGCAATGGACTTGGCAATCAGTTTCGCCGTTTCTGGCATGCCAAGCTTCTGGAAGGCGTCGAGCGCTTCGGGGGCTAGCACTCCAGTTGAGTTTCCATAGAACTGATGGAAGCCACCGTTGCAAATCTCGGATTGACACCAGTGAGCAGCGAATAGCACTCGTGAGACTTCGGGGGCCGCCTCATAGTCAGCCAAAAACTGCTCGCCACCGCCGTAAATCGAGATGGTGTCCCACACGGGGCGAACAAGGTTCCAGTAGTCCATCGCCTGATCCTGCTTGACGGCTAACGAGGCTTTCCAAAAACCCAAAATTCGCAGCCACGCCCACCTCTCGGTGCGCGTGAACACTCGCGACATTGAATCTCTAGGTTCATCGGTGAATTTTGGTTTGTGTGCCGCAGGTTCGGCACCTGAGTGATTGTGCCGCCTGTTACCTGCCTTACTGAACCCCGGTTTGCCCGAAGCCCGTTCTCTGCAACTTCTCGATGTTGTGCACCATGCAGTACAGGCTCCACTGCGTCCTGACTTTGGCTTGCCCGCGCAGGTTCAGTCGGTTCATCCGCTTGTTGTGCCGCAGGTTCGCAAACACCGGCTCCACGGTGCCGATGCGCTGGCTGTACAACTGCCGGCCTCGGGGTGAGTCGATGGCCTGGCGCATGCGTTCGCTGGGGTGGCAGAGGTCCACGGGCCTGGGGAAGAAGCGGGCAACTTGCCGGCCTCGCTCGTCTTGGGTGCTGTCTTTGCCGCCCTCTTTGGATCGTCTCCGCTTCAGGCATTGCCCGCTTAGCGGACAAGCAGCGCAGTCGCTGGCCTGAGCGATGTAGGTCTGGTACGGGTGCCCGCTGGCAGAGACATGCACGCGGCCTTTGCGGCTCAATACTTGGCCTGCTGGGCAGGTGGCGGTGTTGTCTTCATCATTGAAGCTGAAGTCCTTGGGTCTGAAGAACTTGATCTCTGGCGGCTCGCCGCTGGCCTTCTTCTCCGACAGGGGGTCAGGTTTTGCCTTGTGTTTGTCTCGGCCATCAAAGCGCTCATCGCGTTTGCGCATCTGGCCGTCGGCGATCAAGGCGGGGGTGTTGTTGTCATGCAGCTGCTGCACATTGGCATCGCTGTGGTAGCCAGCATCGGCGGTGACGAGCGTGTCGCTGTCGCTCCAGGGCTTGGCTTGTTCGATCATGGGTGTAAGCATGGCTTGCTCGGAGCCCGAGCCCACCACATCGGCCGCGATGATGACTTGGTGGGCACTGTCCACCGCCGCTTGTGCCGCATAGCCTTGGATGACGCCTTTGTTGGTGGCCATCTTGGCGCTGTCGGGGTCGGTGATATTGGACTTGAGCTCCTGGCTCTTGTTGTTCAAGCGCTTGGGGCTTTGCGAGACGAAGGCCCGCGTACGCGCTGCCTCTTGGCGCAGCGCATCAATGCGGGCTTGGCGCTTGGCCTCCAGTGCTTCTTGCGCGCCGGCTTTGTCTTGGGCTTGGTGCAGCGCCAGGATTTTGTCGGCCGCCTTGTCCAGCCGCTCGGCTCGGTGGCTCAACTCTTGATGCGTGCCGCTGCGTTCTTTGCTAGCGTTGCTGGGCAACTTGACGCCGTCGATCGCAAACATCTCGCGGCCGATCAGGCCCTGGGCATCGCAGGTCATCAGCACTTGCGCGAACAAAGGCTTGATCTGATCACTCAGCGACACCACGAACTTGGCGATGTGTGCGTGGCTGGGCTGGCTGTCGCCAATGATGGCGATGAACTGGACGTTGCGAGCGCATGCGTTTGCGATGCTGCGGCCGGAGATCAGGCCTTGGCTGTAGGCCAGCAAGACAATCTTGAGCATCACGCGTGGGTCATAGGCGCTGGCCCCAACGGCGTCGTTCTTGAAGCGTGCGTCCAAGGCGCTCAGATCCAATTCGTGATCGACCAGGTAGTTCAACGCAAAGGCAAAACTGCCCGGCACGATCTGCTCCGACAACACCACCGGCAGCATCAGTGCGTGGCAATCACTGGGTTTGTAGCGCGGCATTGTGGCCTCCTCAACGCGTCGGTGTATTTGACGCGTCAGGGGCCTAACAATGAATCGGGTGTCACCCGATTGGGAGGTTTTTTTACAGCTTCAACGTTCGAGCTAGCCGGACCGCGGAGGCAGGACGCCTTGGCCCGAGCTGAGAGAATGTACCGCGTACCTCAGCTCGTGCCAAGGTGGCCTGCCGTAGCGGGTCCGGTTGAGCGAGTTGTTAGGCCTCACTGAGCGAGGGTGAAACCCGGGACGGGCTCGCTCTCAACGTACTTGGGGTGATAGATGTCGACCACTACGGACGCTGGCCGGGTTGCGGGACATGTGAGTTCATAGAAATCCACCGGATACCCAAAGATCCCGCGCAAACCACTGCCGCGCCTTCTGAAACCTGGGGCACTTCCGTCTGCACAGCGCAGGCGAGAGAGATAGGCGTTAGTTCCCTTCAGTCCCTGGACTCTGATGGGATGCTCCCCGCTTCCGAGTGGATGACGCGCAAGTTCCTCAGCATCAACTTTCGGAGGCTGCCAGTCCGGATAGAACCTCTGCATACGTTTGACAGGATCAAAGTCAGGCGAATCCGGGTCCATGGATTGCGCTGACGCTGATGAGACAGCGATGGCAGTGATCCAGTGAACGAGTACTCGCAGAGGGCGCATTTGGTGAGGCCTAACAGTCAGCGTTTATCTGCCGCCGCACAGCCGTGACGAAGCAGCCCAATGCGGCCGGCGGCAGGTAAACCGTGTTGAACGAAACCGCCACCCCAGCGGTGAATAGACCGGCTCGGGGTAAGCGAAGGGGGTTGGTTCAAATCGGCGTGGGGCATGGCACCCATTATGGGCGTCGGGTCTGCCCCTGCCCTTGGTGCAATCCCCAGACGCCCGCGTTTCTTCATTTCAACTGCGACCCCATTTGACTAGTTTGCAGCCCATGTCCAGGGCTCGCCCACTTGCTGCACAGCCCAGCCCCCCACCGCCTCGCTGGCATGGTGTTGCTGGCTCGAGTTCGCCAAGTATTCACGGCGGACCTCTGGCCTGATTGCCAGCAAGACCTGACCCCGGCGCGGGCAGCTGCTTGAGCCCCTTGAGCGTCTGCACGACCACCAGCCGCCCGGTCTTGCACTGCGGGCATTGGTGGATGTCAATCTGCGCCACGCGGGCCATGAAGGCTTGGGGCGAGAGGGTCAGGCCTTAAATCTCAAGGCCCCATCTACTCCGTGACGACGTTTTGGCAGGGCAGCGAACGGCTGCTTTGGGCACCTTGCAGCCCCCAAGGCCTGAACACTGACCGGCTCCTTTGACCGAGGCCGGTCATTGAAGCCGAAATCGCTTGTACGGCTGTGGCAGCAACTTTGGTGTACTGGCAGCCTTACATGCCCGCGTAGTTCGGCCCACCGCCCCCCTCGGGCGTGACCCAGACGATGTTCTGGGTCGGGTCCTTGATGTCGCAGGTCTTGCAGTGCACGCAGTTCTGCGCATTGATTTGCAGGCGGTCGCTGCCGTCTTCGTTCTTCATGAACTCGTAGACGCCGGCCGGGCAGTAGCGGGCCTCGGGGCCGCCGTACAGGGCCAGGTTGATGCGCACAGGCACAGTGGCGTCTTTCAGCGTCAGGTGAGCCGGTTGGTTCTCTTCGTGGTTGGTGTTGGACACGAACACCGAGGAGAGACGATCAAAGGTCAGCTTGCCATCGGGCTTGGGGTAGTCGATCTTGGCGCACTCGGCCGCGGGCTTGAGGTAGAGGTGATCGGCCTGCGGGCGGTGGATGGTCCAGGGCGGGGCCTTGAAGCCCAGCTTGGGCAGCAGCCATTGCTCGATGCCCGTCATCAGGGTGCCGACGGTATTGCCCTTCTTGAACCACTGCTTGAAGTTGCGCGACTGGTTCAACTCCGCATGCAGCCAGCTTTGTTCGAAGGCGGCCGGGTAGGCGCTCAGCTCGTCGTGTTGACGGCCGGCGGCCAGGGCCTCGAAGGCGGCCTCGGCCGCCAGCATGCCGGTCTTGATGGCGGCATGGCTGCCCTTGATGCGGGCGGCGTTCAGGTAACCGGCATCGCAGCCCACCAGGGCGCCGCCAGGGAAGACGGTCTTGGGCAGGCTCAGCAAGCCACCCGCGGTGATGGCGCGGGCACCGTAGCTGATGCGCTTGCCGCCTTCGATGTGTTTGCGGATGCTGGGGTGGGTCTTCCAGCGCTGCATTTCCTCGAAGGGCGAGAGCCAGGGGTTTTTATAGTCCAGCCCGACCACATAGCCCAGCGTGACCTTATTGCCTTCCAGGTGGTAGAGGAAGCCGCCGCCATAGGTGTCGCCGTCCATGGGCCAGCCGGCGGTGTGCACCACCTGGCCGGGCTTGGCTTGCGCCTCGGGCACTTCCCACAGCTCCTTGATGCCGATGGCATAACTTTGTGGGTCCTTGCCAGCGTCGAGCTGGAACTTGGCGATCAGCTGCTTGCCCAGATGGCCGCGCGCGCCCTCGGCAAAGACGGTGTACTTGCCCAGCAGCTCCATGCCCAGCTGGAAGTTTTCGGTCGGCTCGCCGTCCTTGCCCACGCCCAGATTGCCGGTGGCCACGCCGCGCACGCTGCCGTCTTCGCCATAAACAATCTCGGCGGCGGTGAAGCCGGGGAAGATTTCCACGCCCAGGGCTTCGGCCTGCTCACCCAGCCATTTGGTCACAGCGCCCAGGGAGATGACGTAGTTGCCATGGTTGTGGAAGCACTCGGGGATCAACCACTGCGGGGTTTGCGTGGCGCCGGTCTCGTTCAGGAACAAGACCTCGTCATCGCTGACGGCCTGGTTCAGCGGAGCGCCCAGCTCTTTCCAATTGGGCAGCAGCTCGGTCAGGGCGCGTGGGTCCATCACCGCGCCGGAGAGGATGTGGGCGCCGGGCTCGGAGCCTTTTTCCAGCACCACGACGGAGAGTTCCTGGCTCTTGGCCGCAGCCAGTTGCTTGAGGCGAATGGCGGTGGCCAGGCCACCGGGGCCGGCGCCGACGACGACCACGTCGTATTCCATGGATTCGCGGGGGCCGTATTGGGCGAGGAGGTCCTGGCTTGTCGTCATTGTGAGGGTCCTGGTAGATCAATTGGCCGCAATTCTAGCCAGCCTGAGGACTAAAAAGCACGATCGTTCGATTTTGTAGACGCTGGGGTCTACCCGCCTTGGCGCGGGGGTGTTCAGGGGCGACGGGTCGAGGCCAGCGTGTCGCGTGGCGACTCGTCGAACATCTCGCGGTACTCCTGGGCGAAACGGCCCAGATGATAAAAGCCCCAGCGCAAGGCCACCTCGGTGATGTGGCTGTGGGGCTCGGCGCGTAGCAACTCCTCGTGCGCCTGGCGCAGACGCAGCTCGCGCAACATGCGCATGGGGCTGACCCCGCGGTAGCGCTGAAAACCCAGGAACAAGCTGCGCACGCTCACCCCTGCCACGGCGGCCAACTGAGCGGGGCTCAAGGCCTCGTGGCAATGCGCCAGCAAGAACTCTTCCACCAGGCGCACCGTGCGCGGCGCCAAGGGCGCGCCACTGCCGCGCAGCAGCGCGCTGTGGTCATGCGCCTGGCCGGCCAGCAGGGCGGCGATCAGGCGGTGTTGCAGCTGCAAGGCCGAGAGCGGGTAGCGGCTGGCCAGGGGCAAGGCCAGCGCTTGAGGGCTGGCCGCCTGTGTGGCGGCCGCAAAGTCGAACAAGGAGAGCAGGGCTTCTTGCAAGGCGGGCTGGGCCTCCAGGCGCAGCTGGGGCGCGAACACCGGGGCGCTCAAGCCGGGCTCGCCACACCAGCTCTGCGCAAAGCGCTGCACCGCTGTGGCCTCGATGCGCAGCAGCAATTGCTCATTGCCCGCATGCCAGCGCATGCGCAGATCGGGCTGGGGCGAGAGCAGGCTGGCGCAAGCCTCGTCGGAGAGAAAGTCGTGGCTGCCGCTGGCAATCTCGGCCTGGCCTTGCAGCGGGATCTGGATCAGATAAAAGCGCTCCAGCGGGCCGGGCAGGATGTCGACCGTGGCGCCGTAGCGCAGCCGGCTCATGCTCAGCAAGCCCAGGGGCAGATGATCCATCTGCATGGCCACCGGCCGGCTTCCAGAGCCTGCCAAACCGCTACGCCGGGGCTCCAGGCGATGCGGTTTGAACACCCGGCCGACCAGGGCCTGGGCCTGTTCCACATCGTCGGACTCAAACAGCAGGCGGCGCGCGGCCGCACGCTCCCAGCCTTGGCTGAGTTGCTGTGCGGCACTGAGGCGGGGCTGTTGTGAGGCCATGGTCGGGGCGTCTAGCGCTAAAGCGAGCGCGGGGATTTGTTGCAAATCAATGTAGCAGCGCAGGGCCGCGGCTTGTCACTGGGCAGACCCGCAGCCGGGCCCAAGTTCTTGCACTTTTTGGATAGTGCTTGCAGCCAGTGGATAGCCGCTTGGGCCCAGGCCTTGGAGCATGGGCCACCGAACAACAAGCAACGGAGACAGGCGTATGCAAGGACTTCAGGACAAGGTGGTGATCGTCACCGGCGGAGCAACCCTGATCGGGCGTGCCGTGGTGGATGGCTTGTTGGGCTATGGCGCCCGGGTGGCGGTGCTGGATCTGGATGCGGCCGGCGTGCAGGCCCTGGCCGCACGCCAGGACGCCCGGCTGCTGGCGCTGAAGCTGGATCTCACCGACGACGCGGCCCTGGCCTATGCCGTGGGCCAGGTGCGCGAGCGCCTGGGCGGGGTGGACGGCTTGGTGAATCTGGCCTGCAGCTATCTGGACCAGGGCCTGGCCTCGCCGCGCTCGGAATGGCTGCAGGCCCTGGATGTGAATCTGGTCAGCGCCGTGATGATGGTGCGGGCCGTGCGCGAGCTGATGGTGGCGCGGGGCGGCGGCGCCATTGTCAACTTCACCAGCATTTCCTCCAAGGTGGCGCAGACCGGGCGCTGGCTTTACCCGGTGTCCAAGGCCGCCCTGGTGCAACTGACCCGCAATATGGCCATGGACCTGGCGCCGGATCGCATCCGTGTCAACTCCGTCTCGCCCGGCTGGACCTGGTGTCGGTTGATGGAGGAGTTGAGCCAGGGCGACCGGGCCAAGACCGATGCGGTGGCCGCGCCTTTTCATCTGCTGGGCCGGGTGGGTGAACCAGCCGAGGTGGCCGAGGTGGTGGCATTCTTGCTGTCAAGCCACGCCAGCTTTGTCACCGGCGCCGACTACGCGGTGGACGGCGGCTACTCCGCCATGGGCCCCGAGCAAAACCAGCCCGCCATCCCCAAGCTTGCTGTTTGAACCCCGCTCAATGGAGACTGCCATGAACAAGACTTCTTCCCGTCGTATCGCCATCGTCGGCGCCGGTCAGTCCGGTCTGCCCTTGGCACTCTCGCTGCAGGCCCGTGGCGACGAGGTCACCCTGCTCAGCAATCGCAGCGCCGCGCAGATCCGCGGCGGCCGGGTGATGTCCAGCCAATGCATGTTCGACGCAGCCTTGCAGATCGAGCGCGATCACCAGCTGGATTGGTGGGGCCAGGACTGCCCGCCGGTGCAAGGCATAGGCTTGTGCGTGCCCAACCCCGACCCCGCTGCGCCGCGCGGCACCAAGCTGATCGACTGGGCCGCGCCCTTGCACAAACCGGCCCAGGCGGTGGACCAGCGCCTCAAGATGCCGGCCTGGATGGAGGCCTTCGAGCAGCGCGGCGGGTGCTTGATCTTGCAGGAGGCCGGTATTGAGGAGCTGGAGGAGTTGGCGGCCAGCCATGATCTGCTGGTGCTGGCGGCAGGCAAGGGTGAGATCGTCAACCAGCTCTTTGCCCGCGACGCCGAGAAAAGCATTTACGACCGCCCGCAGCGTGCCCTGGCCCTGACCTATGTGCAAGGCATGCTGCCGCGCGAGCCTTACTCCCGGGTCTGCTTCAATCTGATTCCCGGTGTGGGCGAATACTTTGTGTTCCCGGCGCTGACGCTGAACGGCGCCTGCGAGATCATGGTGTTCGAGGGCGTGCCCGGCGGCCCCATGGACTGCTGGGCCGACGTCAAAACCCCCGAGCAGCATCTGGCCCGCAGCTTGGAGACCCTGCAGCGCTTTCTGCCCTGGGAAGCCGAGCGCTGCCGCGATGTGCGTCTGACCGACGACTTGGGCACCCTGGCCGGCCGCTTCGCACCCACGGTGCGCCGGCCCGTGGGCCGCCTGCCTTCGGGCCGGCTGGTGCTGGGCATGGGCGACGCGGTGGTGGTCAACGACCCCATCACCGGCCAGGGCAGCAATAACGCCACCAAGGCCTTCCAGGTCTATTACGACGCGATCTGCGCGCGTGGCGATCAGGCCTTTGATGCTGGCTGGATGCAGGCCACCTTCGACCGCTACTGGGCCTATGCCAAGGACGTGGTGCGCTGGACCAATATGCTCCTGGCCCCGCCGCCCGAGCACATCTTGCAACTGCTGGGCGCGGCGGGCCAATGCCCCAGCATTGCCAGCGCGATTGCCAATAACTTCGACCACCCGCCCGCCTTCTTCCCCTGGTGGGGCGATGCGCAGGAATGCCAGCGCTTTGTTGCCCAACATATGGAGAGGCAGGCGGCATGAATGCGCGACAAGATGTGGCTGCGGCCACCGCGCCATCGGCCTTGAGTCAAGACCTGACCCCCACGGCGCTGCGCCAAAGCCTGGGCTGTTTTCCCAGCGGGGTCACGGTGGTCACGGCAAGGGCGGCGGATGGCCGCCCCGTGGGACTCACGGTCAACTCTTTTGCCTCCTTGTCGCTGGAGCCGCCGCTGCTGCTCTGGAGCCTGGCCAACCGTTCGCCCAATCGCCAGGCCTTCAGGCAGGCCACGCATTTCGCCATCCATGTGCTGGCGGCCCACCAGGGCGAAACCGCACTGCAGTTCGCCAACTCGCGCCTGCCCGACAAGTTCCAGGGCATCGCCTTGCAGCCGCCGCTATGGGCCGAGGCGCCGCCCTTGTTGGCCGACAGCCATGCCTTGTTTTTGTGCGAGAGTCGGGACGCGATCGAATCCGGTGACCACACCTTGTTCATCGGCCGCATCCAGCAGCACCGGCGCGATCAGGGCGCGCCACTTTTGTTTTATCGCGGGCAGTTTGGTGAAGTTAAAACTTAGGAGACACGCAATCATGGCCGGTCAAACCATCAAGATCCAAGCCGCTGACGGCAGCGGCAGCTTCAGCGCCTATCTGGCCCTGCCGCCCGGCGGCACGGGCCCCGGCATCGTCTTGGCCCAGGAAATCTTTGGCATCAACGAGTTCGTGCGCCAGACGGCGGATTACTACGCCGAGGAGGGCTATGTGGTGATCGCCCCCGATCTGTTCTGGCGCCAGCAGCCCGGCGTGGAACTGGGTTACTCCGAAGCAGAGTGGCAGCAAGCCTTTGGCTTCTTCCAGGGCTTTGATCGCGACAAGGGGGTGGAGGACATTGGCGCCACCCTGCAAGCCCTGCGTGCCCGGCCCGAGTTCGCGGGCAAGGCGGGGGTGCTGGGCTTTTGCCTGGGCGGCATGCTGGCCTTTATGAGCGCCTGCCGCCTGGATGTGGATGTGGCCGTGGGCTATTACGGCGTGGGCATGGAGAACAAGCTGGACGAGGCGGCCAACATCCGCGGCCGCCTGGTGCTGCACTTTGCCGAGAAGGACGGCTACTGCACGGCCGAGGCCCGCGCCACCATCATGCAAGCCTTGCAGCAGCGCCCCAGCACCGAGCTTTATGTCTACCCCGGTGTGGACCATGCGTTTGCCCGCCCGGCCTCCCCGCATTTCGACAAGGCCTCGGCCCTGATGGCCCATCAGCGCTCGGTGGCCGCCTTCAAGGCCGAGATGGGCCCGCACTACGACTTCTCGGCGCTCTGGGACAAGCATTGCGAATACGAGTTCGCCAGCCGCAATGTGGACGACACCATGGCCACCATGGTGGCCCAGCCCTACGTCAACCACATTCCCACCATGACGGGCGGTGTGGGCCATGACGCGCTCAAACGCTTTTACAAATACCACTTCGTCAACAGCAATCCACCCGATACGCGGCTGATCCCCATCTCCCGCACCATAGGCGCCACCCAGATCGTGGACGAGCTGTTGTTCTGCTTCACCCATAGCTGCGAGATCGACTGGATGCTGCCCGGCATCGCGCCCACCGGACGCGAGGTGCAGATCCCCTTGGTGGCCATTGTCAAGTTCCGTGGCGACAAGCTCTACCACGAGCACATCTACTGGGATCAGGCCTCGGTGCTGGTGCAGATCGGCAAGCTGGACCCGAGCGGCCTGCCGGTGGCGGGCATGGAGACGGCGCGCAAACTGCTGGACGAGAAGCTGCCGTCGAACCGCTTGATGCCTAGTTGGAGTGGCAGCGAAGGTAAGCCGATCTAGCCTTCAGCGAGCAGGCAAAGAGAGGGGCTGCCCGCCTGCTTTTGCTTCGCTTGTGTGACAGCCAGGCTTAGGCCCAGCGTGCTATCGTCTTTGCAATTCCTGAGAGGAAAGCAAAGATGAGTTACAGCATTGATTTATCGGGCCGCGTGGCCCTGGTGACCGGCGCTTCCAGCGGCCTGGGGGCTCAATTCGCCAAGACCCTGGCCCAGGCCGGTGCCTGTGTGGTGCTGGCGGGTCGCCGCACCGAACGCCTCAAAACCTTGCGCAGCGAGATCGAGGGTGCGGGCGGCGACGCCCACGTGGTGCATCTGGATGTGACCGATCTGGACAGCATCAAATCGGCCGTGGCCCATGCCGAGACCGAGGTCGGCACGCTGGATATCTTGATCAATAACTCCGGCGTCAGCACCACCCAGCGCCTCACCGATGTGGGGCCGGATGATTACGACTTCGTCATGGACACCAATGTGCGCGGCGCCTTTTTTGTGGCGCAAGAAGTGGGCAAGCGCATGTTGGCGCGGGCGCGCGGTTCGGCACCGGGCACCTTTATCGGCGGGCGCATCGTCAATATTGCCTCCATGGCCGGCCTGCGGGTGCTGAGCCAGATCGGCGTTTATTCCATGAGCAAGGCGGCCGTCATCCACATGACCCGGGCCATGGCCCTGGAATGGGGCAAGTACGGCATCAATGTCAACGCCATCTGCCCCGGCTATATCGACACCGAGATCAACCACCACCACTGGGGCACCGAGCAGGGCCAGAAGCTGGTGGAGCTGCTGCCCCGCAAGCGCGTGGGTCAACCGCGGGATCTGGATACCTCCTTGCTGATGCTGTGCGCCAACGAGAGCCATTTCATCAATGGCGCGGTGATTCAGGCCGACGATGGATTTGGAGTCTAAGCAGCGATGGCTTTGCGAACTTTGAGCGCCCTGGAGGCGCGTGTGCTGGCGGTGTTGGTGGAAAAGGAATCCACCGTGCCTGATAGTTACCCCCTGTCCCTGAATGCCCTGACCCTGGGCTGCAACCAGAAGACCGCGCGTGAGCCGGTGATGGCCGCCAGCGAGGCCGATGTGCTGGCGGCGCTGGAGGAATTGAAGGCCATGCATCTGGTCAGCACCGTCAGCGGTAGCCGGGTGGTGCGCTTCGAGCATAACGGCGCGCGTGGCCTGGGCGTGCCCGGTGCGGCCCTGGCCTTGCTGACCTTGCTGATGCTGCGCGGCCCGCAAACGGCGGCCGAGCTGCGGCTCAATACCGAGCGGCTACACCGCTTTGCCGATATCTCATCGGTGGAAGGTTTTCTGGAAGAGCTGGCCGAGCGTCAGCCGGCCTACGCCGTCAAGCTGCCCCGCGCGCCTGGCGCCCGAGAGCCGCGTTGGGCCCATCTGCTCTGCGGTGAGGTTGCATTGCCGGCGCCCGGCCAAGCGGCCCCGCCGCGTGACGATGAGCTGGCCTTTTTGCGCGCCGAGCAGCAGCGCTTGAGCAGCGAGGTCGAGCAACTCAAGGCCTTGGTGCAGCGTATGGCGGCTGAACTCGGCATCAGCTGATGCGCTTCGATCTGCCTCAGGATAGGAAGCTGGTCTACGAGACCCGCTTTCCGATTCGCTGGGGCGATATGGACGCCATGGGCCATGTCAACAATACGATCTACTTCCGCTATCTGGAGATCGTGCGGGTGGAGTGGTTTGACAAGCTGGATGCCGCCCCTAACCCCAAGGGTCAAGGCCCGGTGATCGTCAATGCCTGCTGTACCTTTCACAAACAGCTGGAGTACCCGGGCGAGGTGCTGGCCAAGCTGTTCGTGAGCAATCCGGGCCGCAGCAGCTTTGAGGAATGGGTGACGTTGGAACGGGCGGATCAGCCAGGCCTCATCTACGCCAGCGGCGGTGCGACGGTGGTGTGGACCGACTTTCCGACCCAAAAGTCGGTGCCGCTGCCCGAGGATTTGCGCGCCTTGCTGGTTTGAGCCGCGTGCTCAGAGGTCGCCCATCTCGGCCACCAGTGTTTGCCAGACCTCGTGGCCGCTCAGCCCATTGCTGAGAAAAACCAGGCCGCTTTTGCGTGTGGGCGAGAACTGGCTATAGGCTCTGAAGCCCGTGCTATTGGCGCCCGAGTGATAGGCGATCACGCCCTGGGCCGTGGGGTTGAGCGCAAAGCCCAGACTCCATTGCACGCTGTCGCTATGCGCCAAGCCTGGCCGCTGGATCGGTGGGCGCGACTTCACTTCGACCTGTGGGCTGAGCATCTGTGAGGGCGCCTGGGCGATCATCAGGCTCAGGAAGCGGGCGTAGTCCTTGGCCGTCGTGTAAAGCGTGTAGCCCGCGTTGGCCTGGGCGTAGCGGGCGAGCGGCAGCGCTTGGCCGTCCTCGGCATGGCCGCGGGCACGCAAGGCGTCCAAAGCGGGCGTCAACACAAAGCCGCTGTGCCGCATGGCCTGGGGCTCGAAGAGCTGGCGCTGGGCCATGTCTTGCAAGAGCTGGCCCTCGATGTGCTCCAGGCAGTTTTGCAGCAAGGCATAGCCTTCACCGGAGTAGCGGAAGTCGCTGCCGGGTTGGAAGGCGAGGCCGAGGGCGGGCCGATCAGGTTTGCTCTCGGCGTCTTCCTCACGCCAATTGGGCAAACCCGATCGGTGGCTAAGCAGATGGCGCGGCGTGATCTGGGCACGCCAAGTTTGTTGCTGTGCCGGGGTCGCATGCGTATCGGCAAAAAAGGCTTGCAAGGCCGCCTCTGGCATCTGCTCGGCCACGGGTCTATCGAGTGCCAGCCGCCCCAGCTCGCAAGCCCGCATCGCCAGCCAGGCAAACACGGGCTTACTCATGGAGGCGGCCTCGAAGACCGTGTCCGCTTGAATCGCGGCTTGGGGTTGGCCAGCCCGCTTCGTGCCGTAGCAAAGAGTCCAGATGGTCTGCCCACCCCGCAGCAGGCAGAGCTGGGCGCCGGGCACGGCGAACTGCTGGCAAAGGGCTGGCAGCTGGCGGCTAAGCCAGGCCTGGGTCGCTTGATCGGCTGCTGGCCTGCCAAGACTTGCCGCCGGGGTCAGGTCTTGCCCCCTAGCCTCGGCCTGCCATGTGAGCACGCCGCTCAGCGCCGCCGTGTCCCGCAGCAACTGGCGGCGTGTCAGCGGCCTCACTTGAAGCGGTACTGGGCGCTGATGTAGCCAAAGCGACCGCGCGGGTCGGTGTAGCTGGGGTCGTAGCCAGAGATGAAGAAGTAGGCCTGGTTGGAGAAGGGCGGGGCGGTGTCGAACAGATTCTTCACACCCGCGCGCAGGGTGAAGGCCTTGTTGACATCCCAGGCGGCCGACATATCCCAGAGCGAGTAAGCCTTCACCACATTGGGCGCGACCACGGTGCCGGAGTTGGTGTCGATGGCCGAGTTCTGGTCGGTGTAGCTGCTGGAGTAGTTATTCGCCAGGGCGAGGCTCCATGGGCCAGAGGACCAGTCCAAGGTCAGGCGATGGCGCCAGCGCTGCACCACGCCGTTGGTGACGAACTTGCCCAGATCGCTGACGAAGTCGTCGCCGTAGCCGGTCTGCTTCTCGGATTTGAGCACCAGGGTGCCGACCAGCTTGGCGCCGAACTGACCGATCGAGGTGTTGAGCCGCTTGAGGTCGAAGGTGAAGTCCAGGCCGGAGGCGCGCTGCTTGCCGCGGTTCTCTTTGCGCAATTCGATGAAGCAGATGGAGGAGTCGCTGGCGTCGTAGGCGCAACCGGGCAGGCCCTCGTTCATGTTGTAGCGATGGACCAGATTGCCGTACTTGGCCAGATTGCCGAGGATCACGTCGTCGCCGATGGTGCTGATCAGATCGGTCTTCTCGATATTCCAGTAGTCCAGGCCCAGGCTCAGCATGGGGTGGGGTTCCACCACCACGCCAAAGCTGAACTGCTTGGATTTCTCGGGCTTCAGATTCGGGTTGGCATAGGTGCGGGTCTTCCACAAATCGGCGCAGAAGCCCAGATCGTTGTCGTTCTCTGCCATACAGACCGGGTCGGGCAGGGTGGCGGTTTCGCCGGTTTTGACCGGGCGATACATATCGTTGAGCGAAGGCGCGCGGAAGCCGGTACCGGCCGAGGCGCGCAGCACCATCTCCTTGATGGGCGCGTAGCGCAGGCCCAGCTTGGGATTGGTGGTGCCGCCCACCACATCGTAGTGATCGTGGCGCAGGGCGAATTGCAGTTCCAACTCCTTGGTGATGGGGGCGCTGATTTCGCCGTAAACGGCCCAGACCTTGCGCGAGTTGTCGGTGAACTGTGCGTCGCCGGGGGTGGGGTCGCCCACGATATTGTCGGAAATCAGCAGGTCTGAGGCGGCCGAGCGACTGGCTTCGCGGCGCAGTTCCGCGCCCACCGCAATGGCCAGGTCGCCGCCGGTCAGCTTGGCCAGCGAGCGACTGCCCTTGATGTCAAACACATCCATGGTGCCGGTGGCATTGCGCACCTCTTGATTGATCTGATTGCTCTGCAGGAACTTCAGGCCTTCGGCGGACTGGGGGCCGAAGGGGTTGATCACGCCATTGGCGAAGGCCTCCATGGTCTTGTCGTACAGCAGGTAGCCGGCCACATCGCGGTCCGACACCTTGTTGACGCTGTGGTTGTAGGCCAGGTTGTAGTCCCAGGCGCCCAAGCTGCCTTCCATGCCCAGCACAAAGCGGCTGCCGCTGCTCACCACCTCGCTGGTGCGGCGGCCGGCATCGAGCAAGCGGGTGCGCACGGTCAGGCTGCGCAACTCGTCGCCCGGGTCGGCGGCGGCCAGGCTGGTCTTGGCCAGGCCTGGGATCAGGCTGACGTCCATCTCGCCGTCGATGCGGTTGGAGGTGCCGGTGTAAAAGCTCTTGGCCTGGGTCAGCGAGACCTCGGCAAAGAGCTGGTGCTGCTCGCTCAGGGCAAAAACGCCTCGGCCCAGGAAGTCGATCTTGTCGGTCTTGGGCGAGAGCTCGATGTCCCGCATGTAGTCATAGGTGCAGCCGTCCACGCCGCCGATGCCGTCCGGCAGGTACAGGGTGTGGGGCGGGTTGCAATTGGGGGCGCTGAGATTGATGGTGCGGGTGGAGATGGGCTTGCCATTGATGGCGAAGCCTTCGTCCTCCAGGGCACTGAGTTGGCCGCGCGTCAGGCGAATATTGGCCGGGAAACCCGCAGAGGACAGCAGATGCGGCAAGCGCTTGGGGATCTCCAGATCGCTGATGAATTTGCGCTGCGAGGTGGAGAGGGCGTTGGTGTGCTGATAGTCCAGCACGCCGAAGATATTGAAGCGGTCCCGGCTGATGTCGCCCAGGCCGCCCGCCAGGGAAACAGTGTGTTTGCCAGCGCCCCCTTCCTGGGTGTTGCCGGCGTAGACCTCCACTTCCAGGCCTTGGTAGTCCTTGCGGGTGATGAAGTTGATGACGCCACCGATGGCGTCCGTGCCGTAGATGGCGGAGGCGCCGTCCAACAGCACTTCCACTCTCTGGATGGCAGCGACCGGGATGTTGTTGAGGTCGACGCCCGAGTCGTCGCCCGGCGAGGCGAAGTTGGCCATGCGCCGGCCATTCAAAAGCACCAGGGTGGAGGAGGTGCCCAGGCCGCGCAGATTGGCGGAGTTGAAGCCCATCTGGTCCTTGAAGCCGCCCGTGCCAATGCTGACGCCGTCGGTCAAGCTATTGCTGGCGGCACTGAGGCTGGCCACCAACTCGGCCGCGGTGGTGATGCCGGACTTGACCATATCGGCACGGGTGATCACCTGCACCGGCAGGGCGCCTTCGGCTT
This sequence comes from Paucibacter sp. KBW04, assembly GCF_003852425.1. Classification (GTDB taxonomy): domain Bacteria; phylum Pseudomonadota; class Gammaproteobacteria; order Burkholderiales; family Burkholderiaceae_C; genus Paucibacter_A. Next base: position 536,588 of record NZ_QAJN01000001.1, read on the forward strand.
CGATGCGCTTGATCGCTGAGCCGGTGATCTCCACCCGCTCCAACTTCTTGGTCTCCTCGTCCTTGGTCTGCGCCTGACTCGAAAGTGCGGACATCGCACCCAAGGCCAGCAAGCAGGCCTGCAAGCTCAGGCGTTTCTTCAACCCAGCGCTGCTGGGCGTTTGCTTGTAAGCGTGGCGAAGCGTGGAGGCTTTGTTAGTCATGAGGAGGGTCCGCTTGGGGCTGAGGATGGGAGGGGCTTGATCGGCGCTTGATGACGGGCGTGTGTCGGTGCATGCAGTCCAGGGCTTGCAAGCGCTGCACAGATGCGAACTTCGCACAGCTTTGCACTCAGTCTAGAAAGCTAGTGCGCCCAGGGCCAGTGGGTAAACACAGGCTCAGTCGCGTGAATGCAACTCTTGGCCGCACAAGCTGTCCATTGAATTAGGGGGAAGGGCGGCTCCGGCTGCTCGCCCCAGGTCGGCTACCATCAAGCGGCGCATGCACGGCGCGAGTCGTGTTGCCTGAACCCCTAGGTTTTGCCTGCATCGCCAGGCGATTCGCTAACCCCTGATTTCAACAGCCCAAAACTTGCAGCGCGGCCTCGGCCGCCCCCGATCTCATGAAGAAAGTGTTGCCCTTTTTGCCGCGCACCTGGCTGCTCTGCCTTGTATTTGCCGTGGGCGGGGTGGGGGCAGGCAGTTCGGCTGTCGCAGCCGATTCGGTACTGGGTGCCGGCCAGGTGCAAAGCCCGACCAATCCCAAGACCGGGGTGTGGACGGTGATTCGCGGCCCCGGCAATCAGGCCAGCAAATCCGCGCCGGCCACGGCCACGCCCTCGTCCAGCGCCACGCCCTCGCCCTTGGGGGCCCTGCCGCCAGGGCCTGCGGGGGCCGAGCCGGCCATCAAGGGCTATGCCGTGCCCATAGGCGGAGCCTTGAAGGCCGACAACGATGAGGTCTGGGGCCGCATCGTCGCCCTGGCCGGCGGCAAGGGCGCGCGCTTTGTGGTGTTCAGCACCGCGTCCGAAGACCCCGAGGCCAGTGCACGCCAGACGGTGGATCTCTTGCAGCGCCGCGGCGCCGTGGCCGAGGCCTTGCCGGTGGCGCCCAAATTCAGCTGGGTGGACTTGAACAAGGTGGTGCGCGACCCGGCCCTGATCAACAAGATCAAGAACGCGCGCGGCGTCTTTTTCACCGGCGGGGCGCAGGAGCGCATCGTCGATGTGCTGGCACCCGGCGGCCACCCCACGCCCATGCTGGAGGCGATTTGGGATGTCTACCGCCGCGGTGGTGTGGTGGCGGGCACCTCGGCCGGGGCGGCCATCATGAGCACGGTGATGTTCCGCGACGCGCCCAGCGTCATCAATATCATGAAGGGCAAGTGGGTGGAGGGCAAACAGATCGATCGAGGCCTGGGCTTTGTCGGCCCCGATCTGTTTGTTGATCAGCACTTCCTCAAGCGCGGCCGCTTCGGCCGCATGATCCCGCTGATGATGGCCAAGGGCTACAAGCTGGGCCTGGGCGTGGACGAGAACACGGCCGCCATCATCCACGGCGATGAGATCGAGGTGATAGGCGGCAAAGGCGCCTTGATGGTGGACCTGGGCGAGGTCAAGACCGACCCGACCCTGGGCGCTTTCAACGTCACCAATGCGCGCCTGAGCTATCTGGACCATGGCGACAAATTCAATCTGCGCACCCGCGTCACCCAGCCCTCGGCCATCAAGCTGAGGGGCGAGAAGCTGGACCCTTTCTCGGCCGAGTTCAAGCCTTACTACACCGAGGAGCTGTTCCATCTCGATATGCTGGGCGACTCCACCATCTCCAATGCGATGAGCTATCTGATCGACAGCAATCGCAACGAGGTGCGCGGCCTGAGCTTTGATGTGCTGCCCAAGCCGGGCGACCCGGTGGCCGATCTGGGTTTTTTGTTCCGCTTGTACAAGGGCAAGGGCAGTTATGGCTGGAGCACCGACGAGCTGGGGGGCGAGGAGTACACCGTCGTCAATGTCTTTCTGGACGTGACCCCGGTGCGCTTGCCCCAGCCCATCTTCGGGCCTTGGCAGGCGGGGACCCGCGTCGCGCCGGGCACCGCGCCTGGGGTGGTCGAGCGCGGAGACGGCGCGCAGTAGGGCCCGCGCTTCGGCATAAAAAAGGCCTCATCGAGAGGCCTTTTGTTTTGCAGAATCAGCCGCCTGTTGCGGCCGCCAGCTGTTCCTTCAGCGCTTCGACCTCGGCCTTCAAGGCCTTGTTCTCTTCCGTCAGCTCGGCCACCGTGGACTGCAAGAGCTTGAGCTGAGCCTCGCGATTGCGCAGATCGATCTCGCTGGCGGAGAGCTCTTCGGCCTCGGCGGCGCCGGCGCCTTCCTCGCCTTCGGCGGCGGCCTTGGGCGGGCGGCTGCCGGCCTTGCCTTCGCGCACGCGCTTGGCGGCTTGCTGCAACTCCTTCTTGCCGCCGGCCACGGCCGCGACCTGTTCTTCCTGCGGCAGGCTGGCCACGGTGGCGGCGGCGTTGATGGAGATGGTGCCGGCCTTGACGGCCTCGACCAGTTCGGGCGCGGCGCTTTTCTGAATCTTTTCGATCTGCACCACGGTGTTGGCGCTGATGCGGGCGGCCTTGGCAATCGCCTCGCGGGTGTTCAGGCGCTCGGGCGGCGGCAGGTCGGCAGCCAGGGCGGGGTCAGGTCTTGCGTCGCCCTCGGCCCAGGGGGCTTCGGCCTCGCTGGGGGCGGTGGCACCCATCACGCGGGCGGCGACGATTTCTTTCTTGCGCAAGGCCAGCACGCCGCGCTGGAAATCGGAGACGCTGCGGCGGCCCAGATGCTGGTCGATCATCCACAGATGGACATCGTCCATGGACTTGAAGCGGGGGTTCTGAATCGTCTGAAACGGGATGCCGTGTTTCTGGCAGATGCCGTAGCGGTTGTGGCCGTCCACCAGCACATCGCCCCAGAGCACCAGGGCGTCGCGGCAGCCCTCGCTCAGGATGCTGCGCTCCAGGGCCTGGTGCTCATCAGGCGTCAAGGGGTCGATATAAGCGCGCAGTTCATCAAGGACGGTGATATTCATGGAGGATCGTTGACTCGGTTCGGCAAGAGGGGGCGCATTATCTCAGCTGCCCAGAAATTGCCGACTCAGGCCCGCCAAGGCACAAAGCCCCAGCAGCGGCAGAACGCCCAGCTTGAAGCGGAACAAGGCCAGCAGGGCCAGGGCCGTGAGCGCGGCGCTGAAGACATCGAGCGGGCCTTGCCAGCCCTGCGGCCACAGGGTGTGAGCGGCGAAGAACAGGGCCAGATTCAGGATTACACCGACGACGGCGGCGGTGATGGCCGTCAGCGGTGCGGTGAAGCGCAGCTGGCCATGGGTGGCTTCGACCAGCGGGCCACCAGCCAGGATGAAGACGAAGGAGGGCAAAAAGGTGAAGAAGGTCACCAAGCTGGCCGCCAGGGCCGCGCCGAGAAAGACATGCTCCGGCCCCAGCACCGCCTGGCCCCAGCCGCCCACAAAGCCAACAAAGGCCACCACCATGATGAGCGGGCCGGGCGTGGTCTCGCCCAGGGCCAGACCGCCCATCATCTGGGCCGCGCTGAGCCAGGCAAAGTGATCCACCGCGCCTTGGTAGACGTAGGGCAGCACGGCATAGGCGCCGCCAAAGGTCAGCAAGGCGGCCTTGGTGAAGAACCAGCCCATCTGGCTGAGCGTGTGCTGCCAGCCGAAACACAGGACTAGCGCGGCCATGGCGGCGGCCCACAGAGCCAGGCCGATGGCGATGACCCGCAGCAGGCGCGGCCAGCTGAACAGGGCATGGGCGGGTGTGGGCGTGTGGTCGTCGATCAGCGCCGCCGGATGGGGCAGGCCGGCCTGGTTCTGGCCGCCATGCCCGCCGCCGAGCTCAAAGGTTTGCGGCCAGCGCTTGGCGCCGAAATGGCCGATCAGGCCGGCGGCCAGCACGATCAGGGGGAAGGGTGCCTTCAGGATGAAGATGGCGAGGAACGCGGCAGCCGCCAAGGCCCAAAGCCAGCGATTGCGTAGAGCGCGACCGCCTATGCGATGGGCCGCATGCAGGACCAGGGCGGTGACGGCGGGCTTGAGGCCGTAGAAGATGCCGGCAATCAAGCTCAGCTGCCCGTAGGCCAGATAGATCCAGCTCAGCAAGATCAGGATGAAGAGCGAAGGCAGCACGAACAAGGCACCGGCCACGATGCCGCCCCAGCCGCGATGCATCAGCCAGCCGATATAGGTCACCAATTGCTGGGCCTCGGGGCCGGGCAAGAGCATGCAGTAGTTGAGCGCGTGTAAAAAACGCTTCTCGCTGATCCAGCGGCGGCGCTCGACCAACTCGGTATGCAGGATGGCGATTTGCCCGGCCGGCCCTCCAAAGCTGATGAAACCCAGTTTGAGCCAGAAGGCCAGGGCCTGCCAGAAGCTGACCGGATCGGGCGGGGCGCTTGCGGTGGAGGTATTTGGCTTGGTGCGCATGGCTGTGCAGCTGGCGAAGGGCAGGGCCCGCAGTTTGCCTGAGACAATAGGCCCATGACTTGCCCAGAAACTCCCGCCCCGACCGCGCCGGCTCGCCCCGAGGGCTTCCTGCGTGTGCAAGCCGCCTTGCAGGCCCAACAGCACCCTCATGCCCCTCTGTGGCTGGAAGCCACGGCACGCACCTCGCAAGAGGCTGCCGAGGCCCTGGGCGTGAGCCTGGGCCAGATCGCTAAATCGGTGGTCTTCCGGCGCAAATCGGACGAGGCCGCCGTCCTGGTGATCGCCTCGGGTGACCGGCGCGTGGACGAGAAGAAACTAGCCGCTCACACCGGGCCGCTAGGCCGCGCCGATGCCGACTATGTGAAATCGCGCACCGGCTTTTCCATCGGCGGCGTTTCTCCCCTGGGCTTCGCGCCGCAAGAGGGCATGAGCCGGCCGCTGCTGTTTGTGGACCGCGAGCTGTTTCGCTTTGATGTGATTTGGGCAGCGGCGGGCCATCCTAACGGCGTGTTTCCCATGAGCCCGGCCCAGCTGGAGGCGCTGACCGGCGCACCGGTGATCGACGTGGTGCAAGACCCGAGCAACTGAAAAAGACATGAGCTTGAATACGACGACCTTGGTGGCGCCGACCCCGGCCTCCACCGTCAAATCGCCTTGCAGCAATGTCTGCAAGATGCATGAGCCCACCGGCTGGTGTCAGGGTTGTGCTCGCACTATTCCTGAGATCACGATCTGGTCCAAGGCCGACGACGCCACCCGCCTGGCCATCCTGGCCCTGCTGCCTGCGCGCCGCGAGATCTTGGTCGAGCAGGGCATCTTCACGGCGGCTGCAGAGACCAGCGGCCCCTGAGCCAGCGATGCCCAGCGGCGACGCCTCCCCATTTCCTCAAGAGCATTCCATGAAGCATCTGCGTTTTTACTTTGATCCCATCTCGCCGTACGCGGCCCTGGCCTTCGAGCGCTTGCCCGAGGCCCTGGCCGGCTGCAGCTATAGCGTGGAGTACCGCCCCATCTTGTTCGCGGCCCTGCTGCATGCCGTGGGCCAAAAAGGCCCGGCAGAGATCGAGCACAAACGCCAGTGGACCTTCCGCCAGATCGCCTGGGCGGCGCACAAGCTGGGCATTCCGATGCAGGTGCCGGCTCAGCATCCCTTCAACCCCCTGCCTTTGCTGCGCCTGGCCTGGGCCAGCGCACCGGCGGGTGGCACGCCGAATCGCCTGACGGTGGAAAAGATCTTCCGCCATGTCTGGCGCGCGCAAGGCGCAGATGCCGCCTCGCCCGAGCGTCTGGCCGCGCTGACGCAGGAGCTGAACCCGCCGCGCGACCCGGCCAGCGAAGAGATCAAAGAAAACTTACGCGACGCCAGCGAACAAGCCCTCAAGCTGGGCGTCTTCGGCGTGCCCACCATCGAGGTGGACGGCAAGCTGTTCTGGGGCCTGGACGCGCTGGAGATGGTGGCCGCCTATCTGCGCGGTGACCCCTGGTTTGAGCAGGGCGATTGGGAGGCCGCGGCCCGTGCTCGGCCCGGCGTAGTGCGCCGCGCCATGCATTGAGGCAGGCCTGATCTGCTCCTTCCCTATGAAAAGGCCGCGCAAGCGGCCTTTTTTGTGTCTCAAGACTTACCCTTGATCTTGGTTCGAATTCCGCATTGTGAGAGTTTTGCCTAGGGTTGCAGCCCATTTTGTCAGCCAGCGTTCAGCGCGGCGTCAGAGTTAGGTCAGAGCCGGGCTCCATAGTTGCCCCCAAGAGTTACCGGTCGGTGGCTCTCAAGCAAATACGGAGACTTCTCACCATGGCAACTGCTACCGCAGTGACCACCAACACGCCCATGACCGCCGAGGAGAAGAAGGTCATCTTCGCCTCCTCGCTGGGCACCGTGTTCGAGTGGTACGACTTCTACCTCTACGGCTCCTTGGCTCCCATCATCGCCAAGCAGTTCTTCAGCCAACTCGACCCGCAAGCGGCCTTCATCGCCTCCTTGCTGGCCTTCGCCGCCGGCTTCATCGTCCGCCCCTTCGGCGCCCTGGTGTTCGGTCGTCTGGGCGACATGATTGGTCGCAAGTACACCTTCTTGGTGACCATCCTGATCATGGGTCTGTCGACCTTTATCGTCGGTGTGCTGCCGGGCTCGGCCACCATCGGTGCAGCCGCGCCGGTGATCCTGATCGGTCTGCGCATGCTGCAAGGCTTGGCGCTGGGCGGTGAGTACGGCGGTGCTGCCACCTATGTGGCCGAGCATGCGCCACAGGGCAAGCGGGGCGCTTACACCTCCTGGATCCAGACCACGGCCACGCTGGGTCTGTTCCTGTCCCTGATGGTGATTCTGGGCACCCGCAGCGCCATCGGTGAAGCCGCCTTTGCCGACTGGGGCTGGCGCGTGCCTTTCATCGTTTCCATCTTGCTGCTGGGTATCAGCGTGTGGATTCGTTTGAGCATGAACGAATCGCCCGCCTTCCAGAAGATGAAGAGCGAGGGCAAGACCTCCAAGGCCCCGCTGTCCGAATCCTTCGGCCAGTGGAAGAACCTGAAGATCGTGCTGCTGGCGCTGTTCGGTCTGGTGGCGGGCCAGGGTGTGGTCTGGTACACGGGTCAGTTCTATGCCCTGTTCTTCCTGACCAGCGTCTTGAAGGTGGATGGCTCGACAGCGAACATCTTGATCGCAGTCTCGCTGCTGGTCGGTACGCCTTTCTTCGTGGTCTTCGGCACCCTGTCTGACAAGATCGGCCGCAAGCCCATCATCATGGCCGGTCTGCTCTTGGCCATCGTGACCTACTTCCCGCTGTTCAAGGCGCTGACCAACGCGGCCAACCCTGATCTGGCCCAAGCTCAGGCGACCTCGCAGATCACCCTGACGGTGGACACCAGCACCTGCTCCTTCCAAGGCAGCCCGATTGCTCGCGAAGTGGACTTCACCAGCTCTTGCGACATCGCCAAGCGTGCCCTGGCCCAGTCGTCCGCCAGCTACGAAACCGTGGCCGGCCCGGCTGGTTCGGTGGCCGTCATCAAGATCGGTGAAAAGGTCGTCAATGGTTTGAACGCCACCAAGCTGAACGAACACAAGTTCGATGAAGCCACGGTCAAGGGCATTGCTGCCTTCAAGAAGGAATTGTCTGAAGGCCTGAAGGCTGCTGGCTACCCCGCCAAGGCCGATCCTGCCAAGGTCAACAAGCCTCTGGTTGTGGCCATCCTGAGCATCTTGGTCCTGTACGTGACCATGGTCTACGGCCCGATTGCCGCCATGCTGGTTGAAATGTTCCCGACCCGCATCCGCTACACCTCGATGAGCCTGCCTTATCACATCGGTAACGGCTGGTTCGGTGGCATGCTGCCTTCCATCACCTTCGCGATGGTGGCGCAGAACGGCAATATCTATCACGGCCTCTGGTACCCCATCGGCATCGCCGCCATGACCCTGGTCATCGGCCTGCTGTTTGTCCGTGAAACCAAGGATGTCAACATCTACGCAGGTGACTGAGTCAGGACTCAGGACTTGTGATTGAGACGAGAAGGGCGGCCGAGAGGCCGCCCTTTTTCATTGCGATGGCACTTGCTGGCTGGTCGCATCCCGGCCTGGATTTTTGCTCTTTCGCTGTTGTTTCAAGCACGGCAAATGCAGCTCTGCAATGTCTTTGCAATCGATTTTCAGAATCACGGGTTTTTGCTTAGTTGCAATCGATTGCAAAACCAAGGGCTTGCATCCACAATCGATGCACGGTCACAGGCTTGGTGCACAGCGCTCCTCAGAAAGGGCGCAGGCGTGAAGCCGGATCTTGTTGAATTCCGTTCCGAACCCACGGCGCCGCACGAGCGCATCGCCCCAAAACTGCCTACGGAGACAAACCATGCAGTCACAAAAAACTTGCCACGCCTCAGCTCAAGCCCAAGCCCTGCGGGCAAGCCCCCTGGCTTTGGCCCTGGCCCTGGCCTTCACCACGATGGGCCAGGCGCAGGCGCAAGAAGCGGCGCCCGCGCCCTCGGCGACCTCGGCCGCCGAGGCCTCGCGCGACGCCCTCAAGCTGGACCAGGTGGTGGTGACGGGTGCCTCCACCCGCACGAGCAAGATGAAGCAGAGCTTGTCGGTCAGCAGCATGGATGCTGAGCAGATCAGCAAGGCCGGCGCCAGCAGCGCGGCCGAATTGCTGCGCTCGGTGCCGGGCCTGCGCTCGGAGTCCACCGGCGGCGAGGGCAATGCCAATATCACCGTGCGCGGCGTGCCGCTGTCGGCTGGCGGCTCGCGCTATGTGCAGTTCCAGGAAGACGGCTTGCCGGTGCTGCTCTTCGGTGACATCTCCTTCGGCACCTCGGACCAGTTCCTGCGTGCCGACTACAACACCGAACGCCTGGAAGTGGTGCGCGGCGGCTCGGCCTCCACCCTGGCCTCCAACTCGCCCGGCGGCCTGATCAACTTCATCAGCAAGACCGGCAAGGAAAAGGGCGGCACGATAGGCCTCACCGCCGGTCTGGACAGCAAGCTCTGGCGTGTCGACGCCGACTATGGCGGCAGTTTGGGCAATGGCACCAGCTTCCATATCGGTGGCTTCCAGCGCGTGGGCGAGGGTGGACGGCCCACCGGGCAAGATGTGGAGAAGGGCGGCCAGCTCAAGGCCAATATCACGCAGAAGTTCGACGCCGGCTATGTGCGCCTGAGCCTCAAGGCTCTGGACGACAAGACCCCGTCCTTCATGCCCGTGCCCGTCACCGTCAGCAATGGCAAGATCAACACCATCCCCGGCATCGACCCCCGCACCGCCTTCTTCATCACCCCCAGCCTGGCCTCGGACACGACTTACAACAAGGACGGTGGCAACACCACCACTTCAACGCGTGACGGCCTGCGCATCAAGAGCACGGCGATTGGTTTCGAGGCGGGCCTGGATCTGGCCGGCTTCAATGTGGAAGAAAAATTCCGCAAGACCGCCAACTCGGGCCGCTTCATCGCCCTGTTCCCGGCCGACAACGGCAAGGACGGCACAGCCAAGTTCTTCACCGGCACCTTGTTCAATACCTCGCTGGACAATTTCGACAACACCTTCAACGACCTCAAGGTCAGCAAGGCCTTCCAAGGTGATGGCTTCAAGACCACCCTGGTCGGCGGCCTGTTCTACGGTCAGCAGAATGTGGCCCAAACCTGGTTCTGGAACCAGTACAACCTGACCATGAGCGGTGAGCACTCGGTCGTGGTGGACGCCAATGGCAATCCCTCTTCGGCCCCGGTGGCCTCGGGCTGGCAGACCTGGGGTGGTTGCTGCACCCGGACCTTCAATGTCGAGTACACCGAGACCTCGCCCTATGTTGCCGCCACCCTGGAGATGGGCAAGCTGATCCTGGACGGCAGCCTGCGGCGCGACGAACAAAAGGCCAAGGGCTACACCTTGAGCGGTGACAACAGCAACAAGGTCTGGGACGCCGCCAGCAAGAAGAATGTGGACTACAAGGTCGCCCACACCTCTTACTCCCTGGGCGCCAACTACGCCTTCAGCAATGATCTGGCGGCCTTTGCTCGCGTCAGCAATGGCGTGTCCTTCAGCGCCGACCGCCTGCTCTACGGCAACCCCTTGGATGGCTCGGTGCCCATCAGCATCAACGAGATCGACCAGGTGGAAGGGGGCTTGAAGTGGCGCAGCCAAGGCATGAGCTTGTTTGCCACGCTTTTCAATGCGCGCACCAAGGAAAGCAATTACGAGGTGACGACGCAGAAATTCACCGCCAACAAATACGAGGCCAATGGCTTGGAGCTGGAAGCCGCCTATCAGCTGGGTGAGTTCCGCCTGGCCGCTGGTGCCACCTTCACCGACGCCAAGATCAAGGCCTCCAACGATGCCGCGACTGTGGGCAAGAAGCCGCGCCGCCAGGCCGATTTCGTCTACCAGCTCTCGCCCAGCTACAGCTTCGGTGCCTTCGATGTGGGCGCTGCCCTGATCGGCTCGGGCAAGTCTTACGGTGATGATGCCAACACCATCACCATGCCTGGCTACACCATCGTCAACGCCTTTGTGAACTACCAGTTCAACGACAAGCTGCAGCTCTCGGTGTCGGCCAACAATCTCTTCAACGCCCTGGCCTATACCGAGATCGAGGGTGATGGCCACGCGGCCCGCGCCTTCAACGGCCGCAGCGTTCGCGCCAGCCTCAAGTACAGCTTCTAAGGGCTTATGAGCCTCTTGTCTGAAGCCCTGGCGCCCGCCGGCGTGATGCTGGTCGGCGAGGCCCTGGTGGACGAGTTCCATGAGGGTAGCGTCGCCGGCGGTGCGCCTTTCAATGTGGCGCGTTCGCTGGCGGCTCTGGGCAGGCCCGCCATCCACTTGCTGACTCGCTTGGGGGCGGATGACGCGGCCGGCCAGCTGATTCTGCAAAGCCTGCGCCGCTTCGGCCTTGACGAAGCGGGTCTGCAATTCGATGCGACTCTGCCCACGGGTCGGGTCACGGTCAGTGAGCGGGCCGGCGAGGGCCATGTCTTCAGCATCCACGGCCCGGCGGCCTGGGATGCGCTGGAGTTGCTGCCGGCCCAGGCTCTACTCGAAGTGCTGAGTCCGCGTTTCTTCTACTTCGGCAGCTTGGCGCAGCGCGCCGAGCCTTCGCGGGCAAGCCTGCGAGCCCTGGCCGATCGTGCAGGGGAATTGGGGGCCATCCGCTACTTGGACCTGAATCTGCGCCCCGGCAGCAGCGAGCGCGAATTGGCGCAGCAGTCGCTCTTGCGGGCCGATTGGCTCAAGGTCAATGACCAGGAGCTGGCCCAGTTGTTGGCCTGGTTCGGCAGTGCCGCCGATGCCTTGTTGGACCCGCTGGGGCCCAGCTCTGCCTTGCGTGCGGCGGTACAGCAGCTGATGGCCCAGTTCGATCTGCAGCAGCTGATTCTTACCCGGGGTGGGGCGGGTTATGTCCTGTTCAACACACTTGGCCAGGTGCTGAGTGAGGGCCAGGGTCAGGTCTTGCCTGCGCTGGTGGATACGGTGGGCGCGGGTGATGCCTTCAGCGCCATGCTGCTGGCGGCCTTGCTGGGCGGGCATGCCATCGCCCCGGCCTTGGCTCTGGCCAACCAATATGCCGCGGCGATTTGCGCGGTGCGGGGCCCGATTCCGGCGGACGACGCCTTCTTCGCGCCCTGGCGCGCGGCAGTCATGGCGCAAGGAGCGCAAACGCGATGAGCGCAGCCAAACCCCGCCTGAGCTTTTGGCAGATCGTGAACATGAATGTCGGCTTCTTCGGCATTCAGTTCAGCTTTGGTCTGCAGCAAAGCAATATGAGCCCCATCTACAAATACCTGGGCGCCGACGAGGCCAGCCTGCCCTTGCTGTGGCTGGCCGGGCCGCTGACGGGCCTGCTGGTGCAGCCCATCATCGGCGCCTTGAGCGACCGCACGGTGACCCGCTGGGGCCGCCGCACGCCTTACTTTCTGATCGGTGCCCTGCTGTGCAGCCTAGGCCTGTTCCTGATGCCTAGCAGCCCCACGCTGTGGTTTGCCGCCGGCCTGCTGTGGATCTTGGACGCCGCCAACAACGTCACCATGGAACCCTACCGGGCCTATGTCAGCGACCGCCTGGATGAGTCTCAGCATGCCCAAGGTTTCTTGACCCAAAGCGCCTTCACCGGCCTGGCTCAAACGCTGGCCTACCTCACGCCCTCCATCATGGTCTGGCTGGGCATGGACAGGAATGCGCTCAATAGCAGCCACATCCCCCAGATCACCGTTGTGGCCTTTATGGTGGGAGCCTTGCTGTCCTTCAGCACCGTGGCTTGGTCGGTCTACAAGGTGCCTGAGCTGCCGCTCAGCGAGGCCGAGCAGGCTGAGTTGGCCGCCCGCCCGCGCGGCGTGTCCGCCACCTTGGCCGAGATTGCCCAGGCCTTCAAGGAGATGCCGCAGACCATGCGCCAGCTCTGGTGGATGAAGCTGTTCCAGTGGTACGGGATGATGTGTTACTGGATCTATATCGTGCCGGCCTTGGCGCAAAGCATGTTCGCGACCAGTGATGCCAACTCGGCCGGTTTTCGCGAAGCCGGTTTGCTGAACGGCCAGATCGGCGGCTTTTACAACTTCGTCGCCTTCTTCGCCGCCTTTGCCATGCTGCCCTTCACCCGCCGTTTCGGCGCGCAAAAGGTCCATGCCCTGTGCCTGACGCTGGCCGGCATAGGCATGTGGGCGATTCCCGAGATCAGCAATCGCTGGTTGCTCTTCGTGCCCATGCTGGGTGTGGGCCTGGCCTGGGCCAGCATCATGGGCAACCCCTATGTGCTCTTGGCCGGCAGCATCCCGCCGGAGCGGGCCGGGGTCTATATGGGCATTTTCAATATGTTCATCGTGATCCCCATGCTGATCCAGATGTTGACCCTGCCGCTGTTCTACCAGTCTTGGTTAGGCGGCCAGCCGGGCCATGTCATACGCCTGGCCGGGGTGCTGCTGGTCTTGGCGGCGCTGGCGGTCTTGCGGGTCAAGACGCACGCCGTGAATACCCAGTCTTGACCGACTTCTTTTCCAGATTCCATCTCAGGGGGCAGGCGCTGCCATGCAAAACAAAGTTCAACTGATCACCTACGTCGACCGCCTGGGCGGCGGCGGGGTCGCCGATCTCCGTCGGCTCTTGAGGGGGCCTTTGCAAGGCGTGTTTGGTGGTGTGCATCTGCTGCCCTTCTTCTATCCCATCGACGGGGCCGACGCGGGCTTTGATCCCATCGATCACACCCAGGTCGATCCGCGCCTGGGCGATTGGGCCGATATCCAGGCCTTGAGCCAGGATGTGGCGGTGATGGCCGATGTGATCGTCAACCATGTTTCGGCCGATTCCCCGCAATTTCAGGACTATTCGGAGAAGGGCGAGGCCTCGCGTTTTGCCGGGCTGTTTTTGAGCCTGGATTCGGTCTTCCCCCAGGGCGCCAGCGAGGCCCAGCTGCTCAAGGTCTACCGGCCCCGGCCGGGCCTGCCGCTGCGCTACACCACGCTGAAAAACGGGCAGAAGAAAATCCTCTGGACCACCTTCACCCCGCAGCAGCTGGACATCGATGTGCAGCACCCGGAAGGCCAAGCCTATCTGGAGGGCATCTTGCAACGCTTTGCCGATGCGGGCATACGCATGATTCGATTGGATGCGGCGGGCTATGCGATCAAAAAGGCGGGTGAGTCCTGCTTCATGATGCCCGAGACCTTCGCCTTCATTGCCGAGTTCGCCGCCAAGGCCCAGGCTTTGGGCATCGAGGTGTTGGTGGAGATCCACGCCTACTACAAGCGCCAGATCGAGATTGCAGCCCAGGTGGACTGGGTCTACGACTTTGCCCTGCCGCCCCTGGCCCTGCATGCCTTCTTCTTCCAGACGGCCGAGCCGCTCAAGCAATGGATTGCCCAGCGCCCGCGCAATGCGCTGAATGTGCTGGACACGCATGACGGCATCGGCATCATCGACATTGGCGCCGATAGCGCCGACCGTGCGGGCTCACCCGGCCTGGTGCCGCCGGCCGAGCTGGATGCGTTGGTGGAGCGCATCCATGCGAACAGCCAGGGGGAAAGTCGCAAGGCCACCGGGGCGGCCGCCTCCAATCTGGATCTCTACCAAGTCAATTGCAGCTTCTTCGATGCCATGGGCAGGGACGAGCGCGCGTATTTGTTGGCGCGGGCGCTGCAGTTCTTCCTGCCCGGCGTGCCCCAGGTCTATTACGTGGGCCTGCTGGCCGGCCATAACGATATGGATTTGCTGGCGCGCAGCAGTGTGGGTCGCGACATCAATCGCCATCACTACTCCCAGGATGAAATCGTTCGCGATCTGCAGCGGCCGGTGGTGCAAAAGCTCTTGCAGCTGATTCGCCTGCGCAATGAACATCCGGCTTTTGGTGGTGAGTTCCGCCTGCATGAGTCGGCCGCGCATGAGTTGAATATGAGCTGGCAGCTGGGCTCCCACCTGGCCAGGCTGAGTATTGATTTCCAGACCCTGGCCCATGAGGTTTCTTTCAGTGCTGAGCCAGGACAGGCCGATCTGAAGCTGCAGTACTGATGGCGCTCTGCGAACAGGCCCTAAGCCCGGTGTCAGCAAGAGGCCCAACAATGGCCGCATTCAAATTGTTTTGTAGAGGATGCGGATCATGTGGAAATTGCTCGTCGGCTTCGTCGCTTTTGCAGCCCTGGCCATGTTCATCTTGATGAAGAGCGGTGGTGACATCGATATGGGCGGCGAGAAGCACGATGTGGCCGGCCATGCCGAGCCCGCGGCTTCGGCCGCTGCATCGGCTGCGGCGCCCGCCGCCAGCGAGGCTGCGCCTGCAGCCAGCGCCCCTGCTTCGGCCGCTTCGATGTAATGTCTGTTCAGCAAGCCCGTTCCGCATTTGGCGGATTGGGTTGAGCCCAGGCAAAAGGCCCGCCGCTCTGTGAAGAGCGGCGGGCCTTGCGCTTTTTGGAGCTGGGTTTAGAAGCGGTAGCTCACGCCCACATTCCAGGCATCCATGGTGCGGCCATAGGTGCCCAAGTCGGGCAGATTGTTGTAGCGGGTCAACTCGGTGCGCACCGACCAGTCCTTGTTGATGGCGTAATCGGCGCCCAGGCCCACCTTGAAGCCGGCGGAGTTTTGATTGCCGGCACCGTCCAGGCCCGAGAAGTCGCGCTCGTAGTGAGCGCCGCCCAGGCGGCCGTAGACGCTGAACTTGTCGTTCACCGGCAGGCGGCCGATGGCGTCCAGCGAGTAGGCTGTGGTCTTGGCGTCGCTATCGCCGATGTGATGTTGGCCCAGCTTGTGGATGCTCAGTTCGGCGCCGAAGTATTTGTTGAACTGGTAGCCGCCGAAGATGCCGTAGGCGGTGTCGGTCTTGTCCAGACGCAGCTCGGGGCTGGTCGGGCTGCTCAGGTCATTGCGTGCTTGGCCAATGTCGGCACCGATGTAGAAGCCCTTGTTGTCGGCGTCCTTGCCGCCTGCGGCAAAGGCCGCACCGGTGCTGCCCAGGGCGAGGGCGATGGCGGCGCTAGCGCTGATGATGTTCTTGTTCATAGTTTGGCCTTTCATTGACTGTTCGCCATGGATTTGGCTTCGCTGCAGGAGGCTCCCGCCTTGGGGATCGCCTTCTTGCCGCGATGAAGTCATTCTTGGCCAAGCCTGGCGGCCTGTCAGTGCAAGCCCTGTACCGCTTGTGTGACGGTTGGTGACGAGGGAGGGAGGCCTTCGCCCCGGGGCTAGGGTTCAGCCCAAGGCGTCGCTGGTCGTGCTTCGCTGGGGTGCCACGCAAGGCATGCGTATCACCATGCGGGCCCCACTGCCGGGGCTGCTGAAAACCTCGATCTGCCCACCCAGCACATGGGTGACGATGTTGTGCACGATGTGCATGCCCAGGCCGGAACCACCCGTGCCTAGCTTGGTGGTGAAGAAGGGGTCGAAGATGCGGCGGCGTACCGACTCCTCCATGCCAATGCCGTTGTCGCTGATGCTCAGCTCCACCTCGGTGATGCTGAGGCGCTCGCAGCGCACCTTGACCTCGCCGCTCTCGCGCCCCTCGAAGCCGTGGACCAGGGCATTGATCAGCAGATTGGTCAGCACCTGGCCCAGGGAGCCGGGGTAGCTATTCATCATGATGCCTGGGCTCAGCTCTTCCTTGATGAGGTAAGGCGTGTGCTTGAAGCTGGGCTCCACCATCACCAGCACGTCCTCGACCACCTGGGCCAGATCGAACTCGCGGCGCAGATCGGTGGTCTGGTCGATCGCCACCTGCTTGAAGTCGCGCACCAGATCGGCAGCTTTTTGCACATTGCGCTGCAAGATGTCCTGGCCGCGGCGGGTGTCTCGCACCAGCTCTTCCAAGAGGCTGCGTCGCATGGGGGTGCTGCTGTTCAGCATCTCTTCCAGGCGGCGGTAGCGGTCTTCCAGCGAGGACACCACGGTCAGCGAATTGCCCAGAGGGGTGTTCAACTCATGCGCTACGCCGGCCACCAGGCGGCCCAGGGAGGCGAGCTTTTCTGACTCCACCAACTCGTGCTGGGCGGTCTTCAGATGCCCCAGGGCCTGCAGCAAATCGTCGTTGGCGCTGGTCAGCTCGACGGTGCGCTGCTCGACCTGATCTTCCAAGGTGTTGGCATGCAGGCGCAGGGCCTCAAAAGCCTCCAGCAGGGAGCGGCGCATGCGCTCCATGGCCGTGCCCACTCGGGCGATCTCATCGCTACCACCCAAATTAAGCGGCTTGTCCAGCTGGCCGGCCGCCAGCGCCTCGGCGGCCTGGGTCAGCTGGGTCATGGGGCGCAGCACCCGGCGCTGCATCACGGCCAGGATCAGCACCAGGGAGAAGGTCAGGGTGGCGATGCTGCGCCACAGCGTGCGCAGCATCTCCGCATGTTTGATCTCCAGCAGGGGGGCGGCGCTCATCTCCACCGTCAGCGAAGCGATCTGGCGGCCGTCGCGCATGACGGCGCGGGTTTCGGCCAGGGTCAGGTCTTGCTCGCCCGGAGCTTGTTCGCGGCTGTGCCTTTGGAAAGGCTCGGCCGTGGCGGGTTCCTTCACCAGCACCGAGACAAAGCGCGGGTCATCGAACTGGGCCTTGATCATGGGCTCGGCCAGATCGGGCGAGACCTGCCAGACCGGCTCGGCCAAGGACAGTGCCATCACCTCGGTGGTGCGGGCCAGATCGCGGCGCAAATCGTCCAGGGCGGTGCGGCGGGTGCGTTGGGCGTCGTACAGCAGCACCAAGGTGGTCGGCACCAGCAAGCCCAGCAAGAGAGCCAGCACGACGGCGAATCGCAGCGACGGGCGCATCTGCATCGCTCAGCTCCTCCGGCCCCGGCCTAGGCTGACACTCGCAGGCTGGGCATGGCAGCGGTTTTTGCAGGATCTGGGGGTGTTGGCGCTGTGGGTCGGTCTGAGCAGATAAGGCGTCATGGTGAACACGTTAACCCATGGAACACGATGTTTGCAGTGTAGGTGCAAGCATCGCAGAGGGTCATGTGTTGCTGCAACGCCGCTTTGTGGCCTCAATAAGTGGCATAAAAACGGTGGACCGAAGCTGCTGTCCTCAGGCCGCTCTTGCCTCCAGCACCGTCACGCAGTTGCGGCCGCAGTGCTTGGAGGCGTAAAGCGCCCGGTCGGCGCGCTCGTAGAAAGTGTTGGCGCTTTCGCCGGGCAGCCACTGGGTCACGCCCATGGAGATGGTGACGCGCTCGATGTCTTGGGCCACATTGCCACGGCGGATGCGGCCGGCCGCCACCGTGCTGCGCAGCTTCTCGGCCAGCAGCTGGGCCTCGCTGAGGCTGCAGGTGGGCAGCAGCAAGGCGAACTCCTCCCCGCCCACGCGGGCGGCCAGGGCCTGATCGGCCGCAACGTTCTTGAGCGTTTGCGCCACGATGCGCAAGACCTGGTCACCAAAGCCGTGGCCAAAGCTGTCGTTGATGCGTTTGAAGAAATCGATATCGCCCAGCACCAGGCAGGGCGCCTCTTGCTCCGATTCGCTGGGGCTCGCGCTCATGCAGGCGCTGAGCTGTTGGTCAAAAGCGCGCCGGTTGGCCAGGCCGGTGAGCGCGTCCGTCAAGGCCTCGCCTCGCGCTTTTTGCACCTCGTCGCGCAGGGTGGCGATCTCACGCTGGCTTTGTTCCAACTGGCTTTGCAAGACGCCCATGGCGCCGCGAATCTCCCGAGTGCCGCTGAGCAACTCCTGCAGCACCTCGTGATGGGTTTGCTGGCTGGGGCTGCCCAGCAACTGTTCCACCCAACTGGTCAAGGAGTTGTCGAAGCGGGCGGTTTCCTGGCCGGCCTCCGCGGCCGAGGCCGCCATCGAGTCCAGCACCCGCACCAGGCCTTCGCTGATCAGCTTGGACTCCTCGGCATCATTGCTGCTCAGGCTCTCACCGATGTGCTCGCGGTACAGCGCCCAGGTCTGGGCCTCATCCAGGGTGGCGCCCTGGGCGGTTTGCTTGAGCACGGCCTGGCTCAGGGCCGGGTTGCTGGCCCGTACGAACTCGTACCAAACGGCATAACTCACCGGGTGGAGGGCGGTGCGTTGGCGAGTCATCAAGGGCAGGGCGGCGCGCAGGTGTTCGGCGCTACGAGCAATGCTGTCGTGGTATCTCATCGAAGTCCTTCTGGCGCGGCTTTTCTTTACATCGCCGCTCATGGTCATGAGTGTCGGGCTCGAACTTGGAAGCCCGCTCGTCCGCAGGCCGCGTGGGCGCTGCGAACGAGCCATCCTCCAAGCCGGCCGCTGTTCTTTCTGATGTGACCGTCTACCCCTGACGTCTGGGCTATCGGCCGCTTGGCGGCGCAGGCAAGGGCTGAAAAGTGGCTCAATCGAAACAGGCCTGATATTTGTCAACTATTGCCGCTGCGCCAAGGCTTACGGTGTCGACTTGCCAATATTTTTCCCGGCGCCCCAGAGTCAATCCTGGCGCCTCGCGAGCTATGACACAGACCTGCATTGATCCCGATCTGGCCCCCTTGTTTGAGCGCAGTGGCCTGGCGCCGCTGATGATTCGCGGTCGGCGTTTGCTGCCCATCGTGCAGGGAGGCATGGGGGTGGGCGTGAGTGCCCAACGCCTGGCTGGTGGCGTGGCGGCCTTGGGTGGGGTGGGCACGCTCAGCTCGGTGGATTTGCGCCGCCATCACCCCGATCTGATGGCCCGCACCGAGGGCTGCAGCGCCGGCCCCGAGGCCAAGGCCTTGATCGACGAGGTCAATCTGATCGCCCTGGAGCGCGAGGTACGCGGTGCGCGTGAGCGCAGCGGCGGCCGTGGCCTGGTGGCCTTGAATGTGATGCGGGCGGTGTCCGAGTACGCGCCCTCCATCAAGCGTGCCCTGGAGGCCGGCATCGAGGCGGTGGTGGTGGGCGCCGGCCTGCCGCTGGACCTGCCGGATCTGGCGGCCGAGCATCCCGAGGTGGCCCTCATCCCCATCCTCAGCGACGCCCGTGGCGTGCAACTGATCGTGCGCAAATGGGAGCGCAAGAACCGTTTGCCCGATGCCATCGTGATCGAGCATCCGCGCCTGGCCGGCGGCCATCTGGGCGCGGCCAAGGTGGAAGATCTGAACGACCCGCGCTTTGATTTTGAGCGCGTCATTCCCGAATGCCTGGCCTATTTCGAGAAGGCTGGCATCGCCGGCAAGATCCCGCTGATCGCGGCCGGCGGTGTGCGCAGCTTCGAGGACATCCAGCGCCTGCAAGCCCTGGGCGCGGCCGGTGTGCAGCTGGGCACGCCTTTCGCTGTGACCACCGAATGCGACGCGCATCTGGACTTCAAGCGGGTGCTGGCCGAGGCGCGTGACGAGGACCTGGTGGAGTTCACCAGCGTGGCCGGCCTGCCGGCACGTGCCGTCGGCACACCCTGGTTGCGCAACTATCTGCGGGTGGCACCCAAGCTGCAGGCCGTGGCCCATGTCAAGAATCGCTGCACCAAGGCCTTTGACTGCCTGGCTCAATGCGGCCTGCGCGACGGCTTCAAGGACTGGGGCCAGTTCTGCATTGACAACCAATTGGCCGCCGCCCTGCGTGGCGATATGGCCAAGGGCTTGTTCTTCCGCGGCGCCGGTGCCCTGCCTTTTGGCGCCGAGATCCGTTCGGCGCGTGAGTTGATGCAGCGCCTGCTGGGCGCGCCTGCGTTGCCGCAGTCGGCTTGATTGCCGATTGACGAAGGCCCTGGCCCGGCGCGCTCAGGGCAGGGTCTCTAGAATGCGGAGCAATGTCATCTGCTCCCAACAAAGCTCTCTGGCCCGGCCTTCTGCTGGCGACCTTGGGGGCGATTGCCTTCTCGGGCAAGGCCATCATCGTCAAGCTGGCCTATCGTCACGGCGTCGATGCCGTCACCCTGATCATGTTGCGCATGGTGTTTGCGCTGCCGCTGTTCCTGATCTTGGCCTGGTGGGCCGGGCGCGGCAAGCCGCCGTTGACGGGGCGCGACTGGCGGGTGATCTTGGGCCTGGGCTTCTCGGGCTATTACCTGGCCAGTTATCTGGACTTCGCCGGCCTGGCCTATGTCAGCGCCAGCTTTGAGCGCCTGATTCTTTATCTCAACCCCACCATCGTCTTGTTCCTCGGCTGGCTGCTGTTCAAGCGCCGGGTCACCGGGCGGCAATTGATCGCTTTGGCGGTGAGCTATTCAGGCGTGCTCTTGGTGTTCGGCCAAGAACTGCATTTGCAAGGCGCCAATGTCTTGCTGGGTGCCGCGCTGGTGTTTGGCAGCGCGATCAGCTATGCGCTCTACCTTGTTTTCAGCGGTGAGGAGGTCAAGCGCCTGGGCGCCATGCGCCTGACCGGCCTGGCCACCACCGTGGCCTGCTTGCTGTGCATAGGCCAGTTCTTGCTGCTGCGGCCGCTGAGTGCTTTGCAGACGGTGGCGCCCGAGGTGATTTGGCTCTCGGTCTTGAATGCCACGGCCTGTACCTTTGCGCCGGTCTTGATGGTGATGATGGCGATCGAGCGAGTCGGGGCGACCATGGCCGCGCAGACCGGCATGATCGGTCCCATGTCCACCATTCTGATGGGCGTGCTGATTCTGGGCGAGCCCTTCACACCCTGGGTGGCGGCCGGCACCTTGCTGGTGATGGGCGGGGTGTGGTTGTTGACGCGTTGGAGGTGATGCGATGGATCTGGGACTGCAAGGGCGCTGGGCCCTGGTGTGTGCGGCCAGCAAGGGCCTGGGCCGGGGCTGTGCCGAGGCCCTGGTGGCCGAGGGCTGCCATGTGGTCATCACGGCGCGGGGTGCTGAAGCGCTGGCGGCCACGGCGGCCGACTTGCGCCGCCTCAACCCTGCCGTGCAGGTGCTGGCGGTGGCGGGCGATATCGCCACGCCCGAGGGCCGCGCTGCCGCGTTGGCGGCCTGCCCGCAGGTTGACATCCTCATCAACAATGCCGGCGGCCCGCCGCCCGGCGACTTCCGTGATTGGGACCGTGAGACCTGGCTGGCGGCGCTGGACGCCAATATGCTGGCGCCCATCGCCATGATCAAGGCGACGGTCGACGGCATGGCCGAGCGCGGCTTTGGGCGCGTGCTCAACATCACCTCGGGCGCGGTCAAGGCGCCCATCGATGTCTTGGGTCTGAGCAATGGCGCCCGTTCCGGCTTGACCGGCTTTGTGGCCGGCCTGGCGCGCCAGCCCGCCCTGGCGAGTCGCAATGTGACGCTCAACAATCTGCTGCCCGGCGCCTTTGACACCGAGCGTCTGCACAAGACGCTGGCCGCTGGCGGCGCCAAGTCCGGGCAAAGTGCTTCGGAGTTTGCGGCCAAGCGCCGCGCCGCCATCCCCGCCCAACGCTTTGGGACGGCGGCCGAATTCGGCGCGGTCTGCGCCATGCTGTGCAGCGCCCAAGCCGGCTATCTGACGGGGCAGAACCTCCTGCTGGACGGCGGCGCTTACCCCGGAGTTTTCTGAGTTCCCGGCCTGGCAAATTGACGCGATTCGCCCGCGCGTCCTACTTTTTGGGGAGAGGGCGAACCAGGCCCGAAATTCCTTCAGGCTTTGGCACAATCGCGGCCGGACCCAGGCTTTGAAAAGAAAGAACTCAGATGTTGATCAAGTCATTTCGGATTGCGGGCATAACGTCTATTTTGCTTGGCATCTTCAGCGGCCAGGTGTTGGCCGAGGAGACCTCCTCCACGGTGGAGAAGTGCAGCAAAAAGCTGGGTGTGATGGCGGTGGTGGAGCCGCAGATCGGCTGGGCTCATCTCTCGCAATACGGTCTGGGTTCGCCTTCGGCCTTGCTGCGCATGATGATTCAGCAATCGGGTTGCTTTGATGTGGTGGAGCGCGGCGTGGCCATGCAAAACCTGCAGCAGGAACGCGCCCTGGGCCAAAGCGGCGAGCTGCGCGATGAGTCCAATGTGGGCAAGGGCCAGATGCAGGCGGCCGACTTTGTCATGACCCCCAATGTGCAGGTCGCAGCCTCCGACACCGGCGGCATCGGCGGCGCCTTGTTCGGGCGCCTGGGCGTTTTGGGCGCCATCGCGGGCGGCCTCAAATTCAAGGAAGCGTCGACCAGCCTGATGGTGGCCGATGTGCGCTCCAGCATTCAGGTCGCTGCGGCCGAGGGCAAGGCGACCAAGACCGATTTCGGCATCGGCGGCTGGGGTTACGGCGGCGGCGCGCTGGGCGCAGCGGGCGGCTACACCAAGACGCCCGAGGGCAAGATGGTGGCGGCCAGCTTGCTGGACAACTACAACAAGATCGTGCTGGCCATCCGCGACCAGCCGCAGCTGATCAAGACCAGCAGCGCCGCAGGCGACGCCAATGCGGCCGCTTCGACCAAGGCCGAGGCGCCCCAGGTGGCCGGCCAGATGCTGGCCCCCAAGATCGCCAATGTGAAGGCCTATGAGCAGGCTTCGCGCGACAGCAAGGTGGTCGCCACGCTGCAGCGCTCGGACGAATTGGTCGCGACCGGCGAGGTCAAGAACGGCTTTGTGCGGGTGGACGCCGCCAACTTCAGCGGCTGGGTGCAGCGCACGCTGGTCGGACCTTCCAACGGGGTCAGCAGTTCAGCAGCGCCTCAGGTGATGCCTGTTCAGCCGGTGCAGCCGGTGGGTATCTACGGCAATTTCGGCGGCAGCTTTAGCGGCAGCGACCAAGGCACGTTTACCGTGAGCGTGGGCGCCAACGGCCAGGTCAGCGGCACAGGCTATTCGCAGCAGACGGGGCAGTTTGGCGTGAACGGGCGGGTGGATGCTTCGGGCAATGTCAACCTGGCTGCACATGGCACGGCCGGCGCGGCCCTGTTTACCGGCCGTATCGATGGACAGACCGGCCTGGTCTCGGGCACCTGGCGCTACACCGGGCGCATCCAGGGCGGTGGCAGCTTCAGCGGCCAACGCCAGTAAACAGATGCCCGTTCGCGGGCAGAAAAGACAAAACCCTGGCAGGATGGCCCGGTTTCGCAAACGCTGCGGAACCGGGCTTTTTTCCGTTTCCTCCCCATGTTTCGATTGCAGGAGTAGCCACCCATGACCAGTACCTGGACCTCGACCGAGCAAGTGGTTCGCATCAACGCCCCCGGCGGGCCCGAGCAGATGCAGCTGGTGGCTGTGGAGACCGGCATGCCGGGTGTAGGGGAAGTGCGGCTGCGCCACAAGGCCTGCGGCCTCAATTACATCGACATCTATCACCGCAGCGGCGTCTACCCCCTGCCCATGCCCGCCACCCTGGGCATGGAGGGCGCGGGTGTGGTGGAGGCGGTGGGCGAGGGTGTCACGCATCTGGCGGTGGGCGACCGGGTGGCCTATGCCAGCCCGCCGCCCGGGGCCTATGCCACGGCGCGGGTGCTGCCCGCCCGCTCGGTCTGCAAGCTGCCCGACAGCATTGATTTCGAGACCGGCGCGGCCATGATGCTCAAGGGTTTGACGGCCCAGTACCTGCTGCGCCGCACCTTGCCGCAGGGAGGTTTACAGGCCGGCGATGCCGTTCTCTTCCACGCCGCCGCTGGGGGTGTGGGCCTGATCGCCTGCCAATGGGCCAAGGCCCTGGGCCTGCGTCTGATCGGTACGGCCGGCTCGGATGAGAAATGCGAGCTGGCCTTGCAGGCGGGTGCGGCCCACGTCATCAACTACCGCCGCGAGCCCGATTTCGCGGCCCGCGTGCGTGAGTTGACCGAGGGCCATGGCGTCAAGGTCGTGTATGACTCGGTGGGGGCCGACACCTGGGAGGGCTCGCTGAACAGCCTGGCGCCTTTCGGCCTGCTGGCCAGCTTTGGCAATGCCTCGGGCGTGGTGCCGCCGCTCAATCTGGGCCTGCTCTCGGCCAAGGGCTCGCTTTATGTGACCCGGCCCACTTTGTTCACCCATCTGGCCACCCGAGAGGCCAGCCAGGCGATGGCGGATGAGCTCTTTGCCATGGTGGCCAGCGGGGCGATCAAGATCCCGGTGGAGCAGCGCTATGCCCTGAGCGATGTGGTGCAAGCCCACCGCGAGATGGAGGCGCGCAAGACCACGGGCTGCAGCGTGCTGCTTGCCTAGTGGCCTGCAACGCTGAAATCGGCAGCGTCCTTGCTCGCGATATGAGCCGCCTGGCCGCGTTGCAAATGCTCGCGATGCCGCTGGGCATCGCTGTGCTTTGCGCCTTACCATGCAGCCCATCTCGCAAGCCTTTCCACTCCCATTTCAACGTTACAGGCCACTAGTCGACTTTTTCGGCGGCCTCGGCCGCCGGTTTCAAATCGCGCAGCAAGGGCACTTCAAAGCTGAAGCAGGAGCCCGTGCCGGGCTGGCTTTCCACCTGCACCTGGCCGCCCATCAAGAGCACCAGTCGCTGCACAATGGTCAGGCCCAGGCCGGTGCCGCCAAAGCGGCGGGTGATGCTGCCATCGGCCTGGGTGAAGGGCTCGAAGATATGGGCGATTTGCTCCCGCGTCATGCCGATGCCGGTGTCGTGCACCGAAAAACGCAGGCGCAGCGCGGGTGATTCGCTGGCGGCCTCGCTCTCAGCGGCGTCCAGCTTCTGCACCTCGACCCGCACCTCGCCGGTCTCGGTGAACTTGAGCGCGTTGCCGACCAGATTGACCAAGACCTGGCGCAGGCGCAGGGCGTCGCCCACCGCATGCTGGGGTACGCCGGGTTGCACCCGGGCATTGAGCTGTATGCCTTTTTCATGCGCTTGCAGCAGCAGGGGGTGCAGGGCCTCGCGCAGGCAGTCGTGCAGGGAGAAGGGGGCTTGTTCGATGACGACCCGGCCAGACTCGATCTTGGCCACGTCCAGCAAATCATTGATGATGACCATCAAGCCCTTGGCCGAGTTGTGGGCCAGCTCGATGAATTTGCGCTGCTTATCACTCAGCTCGGTTTGCAGCACTAACTCGGTCAGACCCAGCACGCCGTTCATGGGCGTGCGGATCTCGTGGCTCATATTCGCCAAAAAGCTGCTCTTGGCCACGCTGGCGGCCTCGGCCACCTCGCGGGCGGCTTCCAGGGCGGCCTGGCTGGCTTTCAGATCGGCGATGTCGCGGGCATTGAGCAGCAAGACCTGCTGGCCGGTCACCGGGTCGCGCATGGCGCGCACATTGACGCCATGCCAGCAGCGCCCCTGGGTGGTCAGCAATTCCAGATCGTCCTTGAAGCTCTGGCCGCTTTGGACTTGGTCGAGGATGGTGCGCAGATCGGCCGGGTCGGCAAAGATGGCGCTGAAGTCGTTGTGCCGGCTTTGCGCCTCGGGATGTTTGCGCAGGCCGTCAAAAGCCAGGGCGGCGGCCGGGTTGCGCATCAAGAGGCTGCCGTCTTGCAGGCTGAACACCGCGATGCGCACCGAGGTGTGTTGCAAGGCCTCGACGCCACGCAGCATGGCTTTGTCCTCGCCGCTGGCCAGGGAGTCTGCGGCGAAGAGCATGACTTGGCGGCGGTCCGGCGTGCGTATGCCTCGCGAGACCAGCATGGCCGTGGTCGGCTGGCCCTTGGGGTAGAGCGTCCACTGCTCACGCACGATTTTTTCCTGGGCATGGTCGGCGGCGGTGACGGCCAGACGCTCGCGCACCGCCTCAGGGGTATCGGCATGGTCTTGGGAGAGAAACTCCTCCGCGCTGGCCGCATGCCAAAAACGCAGCGCCGCCGCATTGGCCCAGAGATTGCGCTGCCGCTCGGGGTCATACACCCACATGGGCACATCAAGCCAGTCGTAATGGGTCAGGCAGGAGAAGTCGAGCATGAGGGCATTGAGAGGGCGAGGCTGGGGCGGGGCGCTTAAAACATGTTTTGAAGGCCTACATTGTGGCCCGCGCCAGCCCTTGTTCTTGTGAAAATCAATGCGGCCGACCCAGCCTGTTGCGGCGCTGTCGCTTGCGCGTTAGCCCGACGTCAGCTGGCTGTGGAGGGCGCGTCCACCACCGCCTGGCGGTAGGCATGCCAGCTGGCATGGCCCACCACCGGGCCCACGACGATGAGGCCTGCAAACCAGGGCAGCATGGCCAGCACCACCAGCAGGGTCAGCAGGGCGCCCCAGACGAACATCACAGCGGTCTGGGTCAGCACCAGGCGCATGCTGGTCAGGCCGGCCGTGATGGCGTCGGTCTCGCGGTGCAAAAGCATGGGCATGGCGATCACGCTGACCGCGTAAATCAGGCTGGCGAAGACACCGCCCACGGCCAGATACACGATGATGAAGCTGATGTTCTCGGCCGAAGCCAGCTTGGAAATGGAGCCGGCAAAGTCCGGCATGCCGTTGAAGCTGACCGCGAACACGACCAGGGCCGAGCGGCCCCACAGCATCTCCAGCACCAGCAAGACAAAGCCGAAGATGGCAATCTGCCCGGTGCGGCGGCGCCAAGCGGTGAGTGAGTCCAGCAGGTGAGGCGTTTGCCCCACCTCCAGTCGGTAGCTGACCTGATAAAGGCCCAGGCACATCAAGGGCCCCACCAGCAAAAAGCCGGCCGAGAGTGCCAGGGTATAGACCGGTGCGTGGTTGAACACGCCGATCAAGGCCCAGCCCATCAACATAAAGCAAAGGCCGTAGAACAGGCCGATGGCGGGGGCTTTGCGAAAGTCCTGCCAGCCGGCCCGCAGCCAGCGCAGCGGGTCGGCCAGGCTCAGGGGGCGTAGTTCGATGGCAAAGACGCTGTCCGCCGGAATGGCCTCAGCGTCGACGCCGCCGGGGCTGGCGCCTGGGGTGGGGGCCGGTGTCGGTGGGGTGTCTGTGGGCGTCATGCCCGCAGATTAGGCCAGGCCAAGGCCTGGCCGACTGGGGACTTTCCAGCAGGCAGGGCCTGGCTCGGGGTTTATCCCCGGCGCACCCGACGGATCTCGTCCCAGATCAGCAGCACGGCGCCGACTGTGATGGCGCTGTCGGCGATATTGAAGCTGGGGAAGTAGTACTGCGCGCCCCAATGCACCTGGATGAAGTCCACCACATAGCCGTGCAGCAGGCGGTCCACCACATTGCCGATGGCGCCGCCCAGAATCAGGCTGAGCGCGGTGGCAAACAGGGTTTGTTGGCCATGTTTGCGCAGCATCACGGTGATGAAGACCGTGGCCACCACGCCCAGGCCCACAAAGAACCAACGCTGCCATCCGCCCGCATCGTGCAAGAAGCTGAAGGCCGCGCCCAGGTTGTGGACCCGCACGACGTTGAAGAAAGAGGTGACGTAGCGGCTGTCGCCCAGCTGGAAGTTGCCGAGGATCAGCACCTTGGTGAACTGGTCCAGCAGGATGATGACCAGGGCCAGGCCCAGCCAGAGGCCCAGGCGGTTGGTGGCTTGATGTTTGTTTCGAGTCGCCATCGCTCAGGCCACCTTGCGCGTTTCGCCCGCGCCATGCAGATTGCTGTCGCAGCGGCCGCACAGGCCGGGATGAGCGGCGATGCTGCCCACGTCCTCGCTGTAATGCCAGCAACGCTCGCACTTGGCGTGGGTGGAGGGGGTGACCGTCACCGTCAACTCTTCAGCCGACTCCAGCTGGGCGGCCGAGGTGATCAGCACGAACTTCAGATCCGCGCCCAGGCTTTGCAGCAGGGCCAGGTCCTCGGGCGGCAGACCCAGGCTGACCTCGGCCTGCAGGGAGGAGCCCACGCCGCCGGTCTTGCGCACATCTTCGATGGCGCGGTTGACCGCCTCGCGGATTTCGCGGATGCGGCCCCATTTGGCCAGCAGATCGGCGTCGGGCTCGGCGAATTGCCAGTAGGTCTCGGTGAAGATGCTCTCGCCCGGCTTTGCGCCGGCAAACACCTTCCAGGCCTCTTCGGCGGTGAAGGACAGGAAGGGCGCCATCCAGCGCAGCATGGCCTGGGTCAGATGCCAGAGCGTGGTCTGGGCCGAGCGGCGGGCCAGGGACTTGGGCGCGGTGGTGTAGAGGCGGTCCTTCAGCACATCGAGGTAGAAGGCGCCCAGGTCTTCCGAGCAATAGACCTGCAGCTTGGCGACCACCGGGTGGAACTCATAACGCTCAAAGTGCGCCAGGATGTCGGCCTGCAACTCCGCCGCGCGTGCCAGGGCGAAGCGATCCACCTCCAGCAACTGGTCCAGAGGCACAGCATCGGTGGCGGGGTCGAAGTCGCTGACATTGGCCAGCAGGAAGCGCAAGGTGTTGCGGATGCGGCGGTAGGCATCGACCACGCGGGCCAGGATCTTGTCGTCCAGACCCAGATCGCCCGAGTAGTCGGTCGAGGCGCACCAGAGGCGGATGATTTCCGCGCCCATTTTTTCGCTCACCGCCTGCGGGGCCACCACATTGCCCTCGGACTTGCTCATCTTGCGGCCACGGCCGTCGACGACGAAGCCGTGGGTCAGCAAGCCCTTGTAAGGCGCGCGGCCGTAGAGGGCGCAGGCGATCAGCAGGGATGAATGGAACCAGCCGCGATGCTGGTCATGGCCTTCCAGATACAGATCGGCCTCGGGGCCGCTCTCATGCGCGGCGCCAGTATGGCTGCCCTTGAGCACATGCTGGAAGGTGGAGCCGGAGTCGAACCAGACGTCCAGGATGTCTGCGCCCTTGCTGTAATGTTCGGCGTCTGCGCCCAGCCATTCGGCCGCGTCCAGCTTGGCCCAGGCTTCCACGCCGCCTTGCTCCACCAGGTCGGCGGCGCGTTTGATGAATTCCAGGGTTTGGGGATGTGGCAGGCCCGTGTCCTTGTGCAGGAAGATGGGCAGGGGCACGCCCCAGCTGCGCTGGCGCGAGATGCACCAGTCGGGCCGGCCGGCGATCATGTCGCGCAAGCGGGCCCGGCCGTTCTCGGGGTAGAAGCTGGTTTCGGCGATGGCGTCCAGCGCGGTCTGGCGCAGGCTCTTGGCGGGCTTTTCCTGGGCGAACACGCCTTCACCTTCGTCCATGCGCACAAACCACTGCGCCGCGGCGCGGTAGATCACCGGCGTCTTGTGACGCCAGCAATGCGGGTAGCTGTGCGTGATCTTGACGTGGGAGAGCAGGCGGCCGGCGTCCTCCAGGGTCTGCGCGATGACGGCGTTAGCCTTCCAGATGTGCTGGCCGCCGAACAGGGGCAGCTCGGCCTCGTACTGGCCATTGCCTTGCACCGGGTTGAGGATGTCTTTGAAGGCCATGCCATGGGCCACGCAGCTCTGGAAGTCGTCCAGGCCGTAGGCGGGCGCGGAGTGGACCACGCCGGTGCCGTCTTCGGCCGTGGCGTAGTCGGCCAGGTAGACCGGGCTTGTGCGGTCATAGCCCGCATGCACATGGGCCAGGGGATGCTTGAACTTCAGCATCGCCAGGTTTTTGCCGACGGTGGTGGCCAGCACCTGGCCTTGACCTTCGAGCTTCCAGCGCGCCAAGCACTTCTCCACCAGGGCTTCGGCCACCAGGAAGATGCCGCGCGGCGTGTCCAGCAAGGCATAGCTCAGCTCGGGATTGAGGTTGAGCGCCTGGTTGGCGGGGATGGTCCAGGGGGTGGTGGTCCAGATGACGGTGAAGGCTTCTTTGTCCAGCTTGGCCAGGCCGAAGGCGGCGGCCAGCTTGTCGGGTTCGGCGCTCAGGAAGGCGACGTCCACCGCCGGGCTTTGCTTGTCCTGGTACTCGATCTCGAATTCGGCCAAGGAGGAGCCGCAGTCAAAGCACCAGTAGACGGGCTTGAGTCCGCGGTAGACAAAGCCGCGCTCGAACAAGCGCTGCAGCACGCGGATCTCGCCGGCCTCGTTGGCGAAGTTCATGGTGCGGTAGGGGTTGTCCCATTCGCCCAAGACGCCCAGGCGCTTGAAGTCCTGGCGCTGCGCGTCGATTTGCTCACCGGCGTAGGCGCGGCTCTTGGCCTGCACCTCGTCGCGCGGCAGGCCACGGCCAAAAGTCTTTTCGATCTGGTTCTCGATCGGCAGACCGTGGCAGTCCCAGCCGGGGATGTAGGCGGCGTCCATGCCCTTCAGCTGGCGCGCCTTGACGATCATGTCCTTCAAGATCTTGTTGGCGGCGTGGCCGATGTGGATCTGGCCATTGGCATAGGGCGGGCCGTCGTGCAGCACGAACTTGGGCGCGCCGCAGCGGGCTTCGCGCAGCTTTTTGTAGACGCCCTGGTCTTCCCATTCCTTCACCCAGGCCGGCTCACGCTTGGGCAGATCGCCGCGCATGGGAAAGGGGGTGTCGGGCAGGTTCAGCGTGGCGCGGTAGTCCTGGGGCTGGTTCTTGTCGTCGGGTGCGTTGGTCGTCATGGCGAAACTCGGCAAAACTCGGGTGGGGGTCCGCGCAAAAGGGCGGCCGGAAGAGGGGGAGGCTGGGGCGAAGCGGCGCTCAGGCCGCAAGAAGCAGGGCGAGACCTGCCGTCAGCCTCAAATTCGGTCGCGGGTGGTTTGGCGGCGCAAGGCCTCATGCGCCCCGGAGGTGGCCTGCTTGGCCAAGAAAACGCGCGCATCACGCACGTCTTGCGCGATGGCGGCCGTCAAGGCTTCCAGCCCGTCGTAACGGGCTTCATCGCGAAGTTTGTGCAGGAGTTCCACGCGCACGAGTTTACCGTAGCCGCCGTTGGCGCCGAGCTCAGTCGGCCAATCCAGGCAATGCACTTCCAGCAGCACCCGGCCGGCGTCTTCCACCGTGGGGCGCACGCCCAGCGAGGCGACACCGTCGATGGCTTGCTCGCTCAAGCCATGCACGCGCACGGCGAAGATGCCGTGGGCAGCCGGCTTGTCGTGGGTGAAGCGCAGATTGAGGGTGCGGAAACCGTCTGCCGCCGCCGGGCTGGAGGCCCCCAGGCTGCGGCCTAGCTTGGCCCCATGCACCACATGGCCGGAGATGGCATAGGGCCGGCCCAGCAAGCGGGCCGCGGCGTCCATATCGCCTTGGGCCAAGGCCTCGCGCACGGCCGAGCTGCTGACGCGCAGGCCATGCACCTCGTAGCTCATCATGCGGGCCACATCAAAGCCATGGGCGCGGCCGGCGGCGTCCAGAGTGGCGTAATCGCCCTGGCGCTTGGCGCCGAAGCGGAAGTCGTCGCCGACCAGAATGTATTTGGCGCCCAGGCCCTGGCGCAGCACGCGCTGGATGAAGTCTTGGGCGCTCAAGCTAGCCAATGCCTCGTCAAAACGCAGCACGATGACCTGGTCGACGCCGCAGCGCTCCAGCTCGCTGAGCTTGTCGCGCAGCATGGCGATGCGGGCGGGGGCGAGTTCGGGCTTGGCCATTCGAGCGGCGAAATAGTCGCGCGGATGGGGCTCAAAAGTCATCACACAAGTCGGCAGGCCGCGATGCGAGGCCTCGGACTTGAGCAAGGCCAGCATGGCCTGGTGACCGCGATGAACGCCGTCGAAATTGCCGATTGTCAGCGCACAAGCGCTGGCAATGCCTGGGTGGTGGAAGCCGCGGAAAACCTGCATGGCGAGATTATCGCCCGGCCCGTCGCTCGCCTTCTTGTTCAGAGCTTGCCTAGCTCGGGGACCTGGAGGTAGCGTTGCACCACGGCCAGCAAATCGTCCATCTCGAAAGGTTTGACCAGGTAGTCGTCCATGCCGGCTTGGATGCAGCGCTCGCGGTCACCGTTCACCGCGCTGGCGGTCAGGGCCACGATGGGCACATGGCCGAGGAAGTTGTTGCGCTCTTGAACACGCCAACGACGGGTGGCCTCGAAGCCGTCCATGCGTGGCATCTGGCAGTCCATCAGCACCAGATCGTAGGCCTGGGCCTCCAGTCGCTCCAGTGCGTCGACGCCGTTCTCGGCCTGATCGACCTGCAGCCCGCAATGCTGCAACATGGACGAGGCCACCAGCACATTGACGGCGCTATCGTCCACCAGCAGCACCCGGCCCGAGAGGCTGGGCATGTTCTTGAGCTTGCGCTTGGCCTTGGGTGCCTCCGGGCTGGCTTCGGTGATGGCCTCGGCCAAGTCCTGCAGGGCCGCCGCTTGGCCGGCGGGCAGGGCTTGTGGTGGGCAGCTCCGCAGGGGCAGGGTGAACTCAAACAGCGAGCCCTGGCCGGGCACCGAGCTGCAACGCAGATCGCCGCCCATGGCGCGGGCCAGCTCGCGGGAGATGGTCAGGCCCAGGCCCGTACCATCCTGGCGCCTGGGGCCCGCGTTGCGGCGCAGATCCTGGGCTTGTTCGAAGGGGGCGAAGACACGCTCCAGCTGATCGGCGGGAATGCCCTCGCCGCTGTCACGCACGGCAAAGCGCAGGAGGCTGCCGGCCCGCATATCGAGGGTGGTGCCCACCTCCACGCTGACCAGACCTTTGTCGGTGAACTTGATGGCGTTGCCGATCAGGTTGTGCAGCACCTGCTTGATGCGGGAGGCGTCGCCCAGGGCATAAGGGGGCAGGGCCGGGCTCAGGGTGAGCTCAAAGCCCAGGCCTTTGTCGTGCGCGGTTTGCGACAGCAGCTGACAGACATCGTCCACCGTTTCGCGGATGCTGACCGGGCCGGTATCCACCGCCAGCTTGCCGGATTCGATACGGGCCAGGTCCAGGATGTCGTTGACCAGGGCCAGCAGATGCTGGCCGGAGCGGCGCATGATGTTGATCTGCTCGCGTTGCTGCAGGTCCAGCTCGGAGCGCTCCAGCAATTGGGTCATGCCCAGAATGCCGTTCAGCGGCGTGCGGATCTCATGGCTCATCACCGCCACAAAGCGGCTCTTGCTGGTGCTGGAATGCTCGGCCGACTGCAGGGCCAGCTGGCGCTGCTCGGCCACCCAGGCATTGGCAAACTGGTGGCGCAGCAGCTCGGTGGTGCGGGCCTCCATCTTGCGGGCCTCGCTCAAGGCCAGGGCAAAGAAGCTCAGCAGGCCCAGGCTGATCAAGGCACCGGTTTGGCTGCCCAGGCTCAGCTGCTGCAGCACCAGGGGCGCCAGTGTCAGGCTGGAGAACAGCAGATTGGCCTTGAAGCTATTGCTCAGGGAGAACAGGCTGATGGCCATCACACCCACCAGCGTGGCCAGGATGATGCCGTTGAGCTCGGGCAGGCCCTCGATATGGAAGGCGACGCCCATCGCGCCCCAGCTGAGGGCGTCCAGGGCCAATAAGCTGTAGTAGCGGCGCTGCCAGCGATCTTGCTGGGCCAGGCCCTGGGGACTTTGCCGCTGTCTCTGAAAACGGGCGGCGGTGAGGCAGCGGATCGCCACGATCAGACCCCGCAAGCCCAGCCAGCTCAGCAGCAGCAGCCGAGGCAAATGGGCCCAGAGCAAGGCCACAGGGATGACGCTGAACAAGAGTCCGGCAAGGCTGGGCGTGAAGGTGCGGCCGAACAAGGCCGCCAGCTGCTCGGACTTCACGCTTGCGCTGATGTCCGGGCATAGCTCCTCACTTCCCGTACCTTGGAAAGGCACAGCCACCATTGATTTCCCCTCGACGACTCGGTCAGGCTCTAGCCCGACTCACATTGGCGCTGGGGCTGCATCTATGGCGCAGCGCCCACCCCTCTCAAGGGCGAGGTTTTACACGGACAATGTGACGAATCACCCGGGGCCAACCCTGCTTCGTAGCGTGGGCGCCGCAGTTTCAAGGGAAAACCCGCGTGGACTTGTCCTAGGTCAAACCCTAGGCACGGGTCAAATCAGGGTGAAATCAGCTTGGGGCTGGCCACCCAGATCCACTCGCCGGGCTTGAGATCGCTGGGCAATTCCAGGGCACCGAAGCGGGGCCGGTGCAGGCTTTCGACCCGGTTGCCGACCGCCGCCACCATGCGCTTGACCTGGTGGTACTTGCCCTCGATCAGGGTCAGGCGCAGGCCGTGGCTGCCAAAGGCTTCGGCACCTTCCGCCTTGGCGATCTCGGGCTTGTAGGCCGGCTTGGGCTCGGTATTCGTGGGTTTGGGGCGGCCAGCAGACTTGTGGCCAAAAGCGCCGGCGGCTTCCACCTTGGGCTCGGGTTCGCGCAACTCCACGCCGGCCAGCAACTGGGCCACCATCTCGGGCGTCACCGGGTGCTTGCACTGGGCCTCGTAAACCTTGGGCACATGATGCTTGGGGCTGGTGAGCTTGTGGATCAGGGCGCCGTCGTCCGTCAGCAGCAGCAAGCCGGTGGTGTCCTCGTCCAGGCGGCCGATGGGCTGCACATCGCGCTCGCGCAGGGGCGCGGGCAGCAGATTCATCACGCTGGGGTGATGCTTGGGCTTGCGCGAGCATTCATAGCCAGTGGGCTTGTTCAGCAGAATCAGCGCCTTCTCAAAGAAGGGCCAGGTCTTGCCGCTGACCTCGAAGCTGAAGCCCTCGCATTCGAATTCTTGCTCGGGATCTTCGATGATCTCCCCGGCCACGCTGACCTCGCCGTTGTAGATCAGGCCCGCGCAGAGGCGGCGGGTGCCGAAGCCCTGGGAGAACAAAATTTGGGACAAACGCATTTTCATGCGCCTATTGTCCCTCAGCCTGTCTTTAGGCGAACACGCCCGCCGTGTCTTGCATCCCTTTGCTGACCTGATCCAGATGATGCAAGTCATCGCCGAACTGCAAGCTCATCACCGTCAGTCGTTTGAAGTAATGGCTGCTGATGTACTCGTCTGTGACGCCGATGCCGCCATGCAGCTGGGTGCATTGCTGGCCCACATAGCGCAGGGAGTTGCACAGCTGCAGCTTGGCTTGCGACAAGGCCAAACGTCTAGCCTCGGCGGGCTCGCCCAGCTTGAGGGTGGCGTAGTAGCTCATGGACCGAGCCAGCTCCAGCTGCATCTTCACATCGGCCATGCGATGGCGCAGGGCCTGGAAGCTGCTGATCAGCACGCCGAACTGCTTGCGGGTGTTGAGGTAGTCGGCGGTGATGCGCAAAAGCGCTTCCATCGCGCCCACGCCTTCGGCGCAGAGTGCGGCGATGCCCACGTCTTGCGCCAACTCCAGCAGGGCCAGGCCTTGCTCAGGCCCTGCCAACAAGGTGGCGCTGGCGCCGTCCAGGATCAGATCGGCCGCGCGCGAGCCGTCTTGCAGGCTGTAGGCGCGGGTGCTCACGCCAGAGGTCTTGCGCTCCACCAGATAGAGGGCGATGCCTTGGGCCTCGCTTTCCGCGCCGCTCACCCGCACCGGCACAATGAAGGCATCGGCCACATCGCCTGCAGGCACCAGGCTTTTTTGGCCCTTGAGCTTACCGTCCTCAAGCCTTGTCGTGACCTGGTTCAGGCGGTAGCGCGCCCCGCGCTCCTGCTGCGCCTGCACGATCAGGGCCTCGCCACCGGCGAGGCGTGGCAACCAAGCCGCTTGCAACTCGGCGCTGGCTTGTTGAAGGAGCAGGGGCGCGATCAGCCCCGCCTGGGCATAGGGTTCCATCACCAGGCCGCGGCCAAGCTCTTCCATCACCACCATGGCGTCGACGGCGCCAAAGCCGAGGCCACCTTGTTCTTCCGGCACCAGCAGGCCGCCCAGGCCCAGGCCTAGCAAACCGTCCCAGGCCTCGCGGCTGAAGCCGCCGCTGCGCACAATGGCCTGGCGGCGCTCAAACGTGTAGTCTTTTTCAACCCAGCGGCGCACGGCCTCGCGCAGGGATTCTTGGTCTTCGCTGAAATCAAAATCCATGATCTTGTCTCCTGGCCTCAGCCGAGCACCGTCTGCGCGACGATATTGCGTTGAACTTCGTTGGAGCCGCCGTAAATGGTGGTCTTGCGGTAGTTGAAATAGTGGCTGGCCAGGGGCGCGCAATGGGCGGCACCGACATGGTCGCCCTGCCAGCCCGCTTCCATGGCTTCATGGATGAAGGGCAGGCTGAAGGGGCCGCCGGCCTGCATCAGCAATTCGGTGTAGCGCTGCTGGATCTCGCTGCCGCGTATCTTCAAGAGGCCCGCTACATCCAGCGATTGCTTGCCGCTCTTCTCGGCGGACAGCACCCGCAACACCATCATCTCCAGCGCCACGATGTCCACCTCCAGCAGGGCGATTTGGTCGCGGAAGCGTGTGTCTTCCCACAGGCCTTCGAGCTTGGCAATGCGCTTGAGCCGCTCCAACTCGCGCTTGGCGCGGTTCACATCGGCGATGTTTGTGCGCTCATGAGCCAGCAGGTATTTGGCATAGGTCCAGCCCTTGTTTTCCTCGCCCACCAGGTTCTCGACGGGCACCTCGACATTGTCGAAAAACACCTCGTTCACCTCATGCTCGCCGTCCAGCATGATGATGGGCCGCACCGTCACCCCGGGCGACTTCATATCGATCAGCAGAAAGGAAATGCCGGTTTGCGGCTTGCCCGTGCTGTCGGTGCGTACCAGGCAGAAGATCCAGTCGCCGTACTGGCCCAGAGTGGTCCAGGTCTTCTGGCCGTTGACGATGAATTTGTCGCCCTGGCGTTCGGCGCGGGTTTTGACCGAGGCCAGGTCCGAGCCCGAACTCGGTTCGCTATAGCCCTGGCTCCACCAGACCTCGCCGCTCATGATGCCGGGCAGATGGCGCTCTTGCTGCTCGCGCGAGCCAAAAGCCATGATGACGGGGGCCACCATCACCGGGCCAAAAGGCACGATGCGGGGCGCGCCGGCCATGGCGCATTCTTCTTCAAACAGATGGCGCTGGATCGCGTTCCAGCCCGGGCCGCCAAACTGCTTGGGCCAAGCCCAGCCATGCCAGCCCTTGGCGCCCAGTATCTTGGCCCAGCGCTGCAGATCGTCCTTGTTCAGGCGCAGGGCGTTGTGAACCTTGTGGCTGATGTCTGCCGGCAGATGGGCGGCGACCCAGGCGCGGATCTCGGCGCGAAAGGCCTGCTCCTCGGGCGTGAAGTTCAAATCCATGACGAGTCTCCGAAAAGTGTGCTGGCGGTCTTGGCTTTGATTTTTAGCACGCACGTGCTTTTTTATCTGTCTCGGCAGAGACAAGCAGTGGCTTTGCTTGGCCAGGGCGAAAAAAAACGGCCCCCGTATGAGGGCCGTCTTTTAAGAGCCGCGAGGCTGAACGCAGGGGCAAGCCCTGCCTTGGCGACTGCTTTACTTGCTGGACTTGGGGCGGCGGGTGTAAGCCACGCCGAACAAAGCCAGGCTGACCAGGGCGATGGAGCCTGGCTCCGGCACGGTGGCGCCGGGGCTCACACGCAGAAAGCTTTGCGAACCACCCAGGGGGTTGGAGGCATAAGCGGTGTAGGTGTAGTTGGTGACGGTGCTGAGGTTCAGGCCACCGACCGAGGCCCAGTTATTGGTGGTCAGAGCGGTCAGATAGGCATCGACTTGGGTCTTGAAGGCGCCGGTGGTGGCAGTCTTCAGGCCACCCGCGGTGCTGGAGTAGCTGGCGTCGCCCTCGATTTCCCAAATGGCGTACTGAAAGGCGGCCGACTTGGTGCTGCTGGTCAGGCTGTCTGCGTAAGCGTGGGAGTACAGCGAGGTCAGCTTATTCAGCACTGTGGTGGTGTTCTGCGCCGTGTAGGCATTGGCGGCACCCACATGCGCTGCGTTCACATTCACATAAGCCGTCTTGGTGAACAGCTGGTTGTAGCTGCTGTTGGTGCCACCCAGGGTCATGAAGTCGCTCAGCGATGCCGTCGAGTAGGTGGCGGAGGACTGGTAGACGGTGAGGGGGTCCAGGCAATAAACCCAGAAAGCGGTGTTGGTGTTGTCCACCACCTGGAAGGCACCGGCCGTCGTGTTTGCCGCGGTGGCGGTAGAGCCGCCGAACTCGGTGTTCACTGCGGTGGACTGCTTGACGTTGTTGGTGGTCAAGCTGGTGTTGGCTGCATGAGCGCTGCCCACAGCGGCCAGCGCGGCAAGAACCGTCAGTTGACCGACTTTGCTGGAAATCCGTGCGCTGATGTTCATATTGAATCTTGTCCTGTGTTGCTGACCGTTGAACGTCGCTTTTAAAGCTGGAACTGAGGTTAACAGTGGGGTGGTTTGCAACAACCCCGCGACCCGGGGGGGCAGATGCCGGCTTGTTGCAAACGGCGCAAGCCTGTGCCGACCTGTCCCCTGGATCGGGGGCTCAAACCCCCAGCTCGGCTTTGAGCTGCGCCAACTCGGGGCTGGCTGGAACCCGGTTGCTGGCATTCAGGGCGGCACTCAATTCCTCTTTGGCTTCGGCCTTGCGGCCGGACTTGGCCAGGGCATAGGCCAGGTGGAAGCGAATCTCGCCATTGCCGGGGCTGCGCAGCCTGGCCTCGCGCAGATGGCGCAGGCCCGCATCCAGATTGCCGGACTTGACCAGGATCCAGCCCAGCAAATCGGTCAGATCCGGGTTGCCAGGGGCCAGCTTGAGGGCTTTTTCTGCCATGGCCGCAGCGCCTGGGTCTCCAAGGCGCTGCAGCAAGGACGCGTAGCCGCTCAGGATGCTGGGATCGTCGGGCTCCAGACTCAGGAGCTTGGTGTAGCTCTTGCGCGCGGCCTCGTTCTTGCCGGCCTGCAACTGCACCTCGGCCAAGGCCTTGAGCAGGAGCCGATCGTCCGGTTGTTTCTTGGCCCAGTCTTCCAAAAAGACCAGGGCTTTGTCGGTGTCGCCAGCGGCGATCTGGGCGCGCACCAGCAAGATGGCCGTGCCGGTATTGGGCGATTTGTCCATGGCCGCGCGGTAATTGCTCTGCGCCAGGGGCAGTTGGCCGCGCAGCATGGCGACATTGGCCACCGTCATCAGCGTGGCCTGGCTGCCGGGGTATTTGCTGCTGAGGGTTTTGAGTGCGGCGTCCAGCTTGGCGTTGTCGCTCCGGCGTGCCTCCACCTCGACCTGCAGGACCAGGGCAGCCTGATCGTCCGGCCGGGCTTGCAAGGCTTTTTGCACGTTGTAGGCGGCGCCATCCGGGTTGCCGGCCTGCAATTGCATGCGGCCGATCAGGATTTGCTTCTCGGGATCGAACTCGGCCAGCTTGGTCGCGTCCTGGAAAGACAGGCGCGCATTGGTAGCGTCTCCCACGGCCAGATAGGCGCGGCCCAGGGCCAGTTGCACCGGCAGCTTGCCCGGGTGCTTGCCCGCCAGCAGCTTGGCGGCTTCCAAGGCCTTGTCAAATTGCTTCTGGCTGGACAGCAGATCGATGATGGACAGACCGGGGCGCGGGTCGGCGCGCTGCACCTCGTCGGCGCGCTGCCAGTTCAGCATGGCCTCGGCATTGCGGCCGGCGCGCAGCTCCAGAATGCCCAGCTCGAACAAGACGTCTGGGTCGTCCTTGACCCGGCCCAGCATCTGCTTGAGGCGCACACGGGCTTCGTCGAAGCGCTTTTCCTCGATGTCCAGCCAGCTCAGATTGATGCCGGCGGGTCGGAAGGCGGGGTCCTTGGCCAGGACCTGGGTGAAGGCCTCGCGGGCGCCAAGCTTGTCGCCGGAGCGGCCCTTGATATTGCCCAGAAAGTTGAGCATGGTCAGATTGTTCGGGTCCAG
This sequence comes from Paucibacter sp. KBW04, assembly GCF_003852425.1. GTDB lineage: Bacteria > Pseudomonadota > Gammaproteobacteria > Burkholderiales > Burkholderiaceae_C > Paucibacter_A. The sequence goes on from NZ_QAJN01000001.1 coordinate 576,062, forward strand.
CTTGACGATGGCCTGGGCGGTTTGCAAGGCACGGGCACTTTGGCCCTGGCGGGCGTAAATCATCGCCAGCTGCACGCCGGCGCGGGCATCGCCGGGGTTGGCGGCAAAGGCTTTTTCAAGATTGCCCTGGCCCAGCTTGTCCTGTCCCATGCCTAGCTGGCTGAAGCCAAGCTCACGCAAGGCGTCGCTGGCGTTGGCGCCCGAACGCTGGGCGGCGCGCTCGAACATCTCGGTGGCCTGCTGGTAATGCTTGCGGGCCAGATGGACCGAACCCAGCAAATACATCACCTGGGTGTCCTCGGGATTGGCGCGCTGCAGGTTCTCCAGCATGGGCTGGGCTTTGCCGTAGTCGCGGGTATCCAGCAGGATGGAGGCCATCAAGACCTGGGCGGCGTAGTGGCGGGGGTTCTGGCCGATCAGCGTTTCCAGATAGCCGCGCGCCTTCTCGCGGTTGCCCAGGGCGTTGTTGGACAGGGCGCCGGCCATCAGCAGGGGCTCGTTGGCGATCAGCAGGCCGGGCGGCATCGGATCGATCATATTGACCGTCTCGGCATAGGACTTTTTCGCCGCCGCTTCGTCGCCGCGTTTGGCGGCCAAAATTGCCCGCATATAGGAGGCACGCGGGTCGGCCTGCTTGGCCGCGGCCAGCAAGGCCAAATCGTCTTCTGCCTCTTTTTGTCGCCCCAGGCTCAGCAGCAGGGCCGCGTGGGAGACGCGGGCGTCGACTTGCTTGGGGTTGATGGCCAGTGCTTTCTCCTGGGCCGCCAGCGCACCCTTGATGTCTTGCGTGGCCTGCAAGATGGTGGCCAGGGTGTACCAGGTCAGGCCGTTGTCGGGCGCCAACTCGGTGGCGCGCTGGGCGGTCGCGCGCGCCTTGTCGCGTTCACCGGCGCGCAAGAGCATTTGCGCCTCCGCCATCAGCGGGGCGGCGGAGCGCGGGTCGATCGCCTTGGCATCGGCAAAGCTCTTGGCGGCCAGGGTGTTGTTGCCACTCAGGGCATAGGCGGTGCCGCGCAGGGTCAGCACCTCGGCCTGTTGGGCGGGGCCTAAGCCGGTGGTGTTGATCTGGTCCAGCAGCTTTTTGCGGTCGCCCAGTTGCAGATAGAGCTGGGCCATTGGGATGGCCAACTCGCTGCGGCTGACGCCTTGGCGAATCGCTTCCTCGAAGGCAGCCTCCGCGCCCTTGAGTTCGCCGTTCTTGAACAAGACCTTGCCCAGCAGCAAATGGGCCGCCAGCATCTTGTTGTCTTCCTGAATGCTGTTTTTCAGCTGGATGCTGGCGCCACTGAGGTCGCCTTTCTCAAAGCGCTGCTGGGCGTCTTCGTAGAACTTGGCGGCCTTCTCGGGGCTGGCTTGGGCGGCGCTCAAGCCAAGGCATAACAGGGTGGCCAGGGCCAGAGGCCGCAGGGCAGGAGTGAGGGTGGGCGAGGTCGAGGCTGTCATTCCCGCAGTATCGACAAGTCTTTACAACTTGCCACGGGCAAAGCCCCAAGCCGGGTGATTTTGTTCATGCACTTGTTGCAAGCTCCCCTCAAGCGAGGGGGCTGCCGTCACCGCTTTGGGGCTCAGTAACGCAGATCCAGGGTCAGCACCTCGTTGTCCCGTTTCATCTGAAAGCGCGACAGAAAGCTATTGCCCAGCAGGACATAGTTCATCTGGCCGGGGGTGACGATGGCTTCCACATTGCGCACCTCCACATCGGCGATGCGCACGCTGTTCAGCGACACCAGATGGGCGGGCACCACGCCGTTGGCGGTTTGCGTCAGGATGCGCCGCCCCTCCAGGTACTTGAGACTCATGCGTTCAGCCTCGATCTGGCTGATGGAGATGACGGTGGCACCGGTGTCTACCATGAACTGGGTGCTCTTGCCATTGATGGAGCCCAGGGTGACGAAATGCCCACCGGGGCCGGAGCTGAGTACGATTTGCCGGCCGCTATTGCTGGCCGCGGCGCCGTCACCGACCCGGCCGGGAGATGCGCCCAAAACCAGGGTCTGGCGGCGCCCGCCGCTCTCAATCACGGCTCGATCTTCGCTGAGTGAGAGCAGGCGCACGCCCTTGACGCTCTCGCCTACCGGCACGGTCTTGGCCTCGCCGTCGATCAGCAGCAGGGCGGCCTTGGAGCCCAGGCTGCCGTTGAAGCTGATCACCGGGCCGCCACTGGGCGCAGGCTGGGCCTGGGATGGGCATTGGCCGCCCAGCAAGGCTGTCAGCCCCAGGGCCCATCCAAGTGCTCGAACCCTGTTGTGCTGAGTCTTGGGGCGGGCCGCAGGCTGCATGGTTTAGTCCCGGAAGTTGCCGTAGCTCAGCGGAGTATCCGCGAAGTCTTTCTTCAAGGCATTGATGGCGACTTGCAAATCGTCGCGATTCTTGCCGGTGCAACGCACGGTGTCGCCCTGGATGGAGGCCTGCACCTTGAGCTTGCTTTCCTTCACCGCGGCCACGATCTTCTTGGCCAGGGGTGCTTCGATGCCGTTCTTGATCTTGTAGACCTGGCGCACCTTGTCGCCCCCCATCTTCTCGACCTTTTCTTGCTTGTCCAGGAAGCTGATCACCACGCTTTGCTTGGTCAGCTTGCCGTAGACCACGGCCTCGATCTGCTCCAGCTGGAAGTCGCTGTCGCCGATGGCATGGATTTCTTTCTCTTTTTCCTTCAGCTCCACGCTGGCGCTGGTGCCTTTGAAGTCAAAACGGGTGCCGATCTCCTTGGCGCTGGTGTCGACGCCGTTCTTGATCTTGACCATATCGGGTTCGAGGCTGATGTCAAAGCTAGGCATGTTTATTACGTCTTGTGTTGAGTTGAGAGGCAGAACCGCCCCTTGATCTGGGAAAATTCTGCCATGGATGAAACAGCGCGTACCCCTGAAAAGACCTCTTCGTCGCCAGCACTGCCGACGCCGGCCGTGGGCCTGAGCATCGAGCGAGACGTCAATCTGAAGCCTTTTAACACCTTCGGCCTGCCGGCAACAGCCCGCCGCCTGGTGCGCATCCGCGAAGTCGCCGATGTACGTCGGGTGGTGGACCATCCCGAACTTGGGCGTGCGCCCAAATTCGTGCTCGGCGGGGGCAGCAATATCGTGCTGACCCAGGATGTCGAGGCGGTGGTGCTGAAGATGGAGATCCCCGGCATCCGCCTGCTGGAGGAACGCGCCAATGCATGGATTATCGAGGCAGGCGCGGGCGTGGCTTGGCACGATCTGGTGCAGTGGACGGTGGAGCAGGGTTTTGGCGGCCTGGAGAACCTGGCCCTGATCCCTGGCACCGTGGGTGCCGCGCCGGTGCAGAACATCGGTGCCTACGGCCTGGAGGTGCAGGACCGGGTGGACAGCGTGGAGGTGGTGGACCTGGTGAGCGGCCGCGCGGTCGTGCTGCCTGCTGGCGTGTGCAAGTTCGGCTACCGCGACAGCGTGTTCAAACACACGGGCTTTGGGGGTTTGGCGGGCAAGAGCGTGATCACCCGGGTGCGCTTTGCGCTGCCCAAAGTGTGGAAACCGGTGCTGGGATATCTGGAGCTGGAACGCAAGATGGCCGAGACCGGCATCACGGCGCCGAGCTCCCGGCAGATCTTCGACTGGGTTTGTGCGATCCGCCGCGCCAAGCTGCCCGATCCCCTGGTGATCGGCAATGCCGGCAGCTTCTTCAAGAACCCGGTGGTGAGCCCCGAGCAATGCCGGGACATCATCGGCCGCGACCCCGCCATCGTGCACTATCTGATGGATGACGGTCAGATCAAACTGGCGGCGGGTTGGATGATCGACGCCTGCGGCTGGAAGGGCAAGGCGGTGGGCGGTGCGGCCGTCTACGAAAAGCAGGCCTTGGTGCTGGTCAATCGCGGCGAAGCCCGCGGTGCCGAGGTGGTGACCCTGGCGCGCGCCATTCAAGAAAGCGTCTACGGCCGCTTCGGTATCCGCCTGGAGCCGGAGCCCGTTCTGCTCTGACTGCTCAGCTCAGCAGGCCGCGCTCGCGACATTGCCGCAAGGCTTGATCCATGGCGTCCAGCAGGGCGGCGGTATGGCTTTCGCACCAGGCCCAATCGGGCGGGGTGGAGGCTTGACCGGCGCGTTGGCGCAGGCCTTGCTCTAGGAACTTGGCGCGCTCGGCCAGGGCCAAGACGCCTAAATTAGCCGCCGCACCCTTGATGCTGTGCGCCTCGCTGCGCAAGGCTTCGGCCTCATGTCGGCTCAGGGCCAGCGCCAGCCGTGGCCTGGCCTCTTGCAGGCTTTGCGCAAAACTGCGGTAGAGCTGGGCCAGGGCCGGCGCGGGCAGCAATTGCTGCAGGTCTTGCAGCGTCTGCTCATTCCAGTCGCTCTGGGTCGGTTCGGTTTGGGCCTGCGCGCTGGCGGGCTGCCCCTCGCCGGGCAACTGGGCCGCAAAGGCTTGCAGGCGCTGGCTGAGCATGTCCACGCTGACCGGTTTGGCCAGAAAGTCGTTCATGCCCAGGTCCAGGGCGCGTTGGCGCGAGTCTTCAAACGCATCGGCCGAGAGTGCGAAGATGGGCGTGGCGGACTTGGGTGCGGGCAGGGCGCGTATGGCCTGGGTGGCTTGAAAGCCGTCCATCACCGGCGTGTGCAAGTCCATCAGCACCAGATCAAAGTCCTGGGCCTTGAGGGCTTGCAAGGCCTCGAAGCCGTTCTCACAGAAGCGGGCTTGATGGCCCAGCTTGTCTAGCACCGCCTGCAAAAACGCGCGGTTGGTGGCGTGATCTTCGGAGACAAGAATCCGCAGCGGCCGGGCTTGCTTGGGCAAGCCCGCAGGGCCGGGCGGGAAGGCCTCGTCGGCACTGGCCGGGGCTGGCAAGCGCTCCTCCAGCGGCAGCTCCAGGGTGAAGGTGGAGCCCAGGCCGGGTTCGCTGCAAACGGTGATGTCGCCCCCCATCAGACGGGCCAAATTGCGCGAGATCTCCAGCCCCAGTCCGGCCCCGCCAAAGCGGCGCGAGCTGCTGGCATCACCCTGGCTGAAGCGCTGGAACAGCTTGGCCTGGGTGGCGGCGTCCATGCCCAGACCGGTGTCGCTGACCTCGCAGCGCAGCAGGGCGCGACCCTGGCCATCCGCTTGGCGACTCAGGCGCAGGCTGATTCGGCCGCGCTCCGAGAACTTGATCGCATTGCTGAGCAGATTGAGCAGGATCTGGCGCAGCCGGGTGGGGTCGGCCGCGATCCAGTCGGGCAGGCCGGGCTCGCGGTCCACGCGCAGGTCCAGGCCCTTGGCCTGGGCGGCCGGCCAGCTCAGCTCTTGCAGCTCGGCCAGCAGTCGGCTGAGCTGCACCGGCTCCAGCTGCACGGTGATGGCGCCGGCCTCCATCTTGGAGACATCCAGAATGTCGTTGAGCACCGTCAGCAGGTGGCGGCCGGAGTCCTCCGCGGCGCGCAGCTGGTCTTGCTGGCTCGGGCTCAGCGGGGTGTCCTTGAGCAGGCTCAACATGCCCAGCAGGCCATGCATGGGGGTGCGCAACTCATGGCTCATATTGGCCAAGAACACGCTTTTGGCGCGGCTGCCGGCCTCGGCCTCGTGGCGGGCTTGGCGTAGCACCTCGGCCTGTTCTTCCTGGGCCTGGCCGTAGCGGGTCAGGCGGCCGAACTGGCGCATCACGACCAGGCCCAGGCCTAGCGTCAGCGTGCATTGCAGCAGGGTCAGGGCGATGCTGAGCCGGGCCTGGCGACGCACCAACTCATTGCGTTCCACCGTCTGCGCCGCGACATGATGCGAGACGGTCACCGAGAGGCTGCGTATGGCCTCGGCCATGCCGTCCATACGCTCGATGGCGGCGCGCATTTTCTCGGGGTGTTCGCGCACGGTCTGGGCCGTCAGCGGCAGGGCATCGGCCCATTGCACAAACTGCTTGCTGCGCGCCAGCGTGCTGAGGTAGTCGGGGCTGGCCTGCAGAATCTTGGCCGCATGTTCGCTCTCGATCAGATTGACCCGGCTGACGAAAATCTCGAAGCGCTGTTCGACCTGCTCGGCATCCACCGTGCTCTTAGGGTCCACGGCCTGCTGCAGCGACAGGCGCAGCTTCAGATACTCGGCCTCCAGCTGGAACAAGCTCCAGGCCAGGTAGTCGTCCTCGTAGCGATTGGTGGCGTTGAGCAGCTCGGTCTGGCGATGCTGCAGCATCGCCACGCCGCCAAAGGTGATGATCAGGGCCAGGGTGATGGCGCTCAGCGGCAGGGTCCAGCTGCGGCGCCTGAGGAAGGAGGCGGAAACCATGGTCTGAAAAGGCGGGCGCGATCCCTGGGGCCTATTTGACGATCAGGGCTTTGAGCTGCCAGACGGAGCGGCTGTAGTACAGCGCGGAACGAAAGCTGGGGTCGGCATCAAAGGGGTAGAGCACGAAGAGCGGGCCTTTGTCGCGCACCGGCATGGGCTGATCGTCCATCAGACGCGCCAGCAGCACCGGATGCTTGGCGATGTCTTCCATGGGGATGCTGACCTTGTAGTCGTTCAGGGCCAGGGCCTCCACCGTCTCGCCCTGGGCGCCCACGGCGGCCAACACATCACGCAGCAAGGGGCCGGTGAATTTGTGCGGCTTGGGGTACCAAGGGGTTTTGGTGACGAAGCTGTGTTGGGGCAGGGCCGCGAGCTGGTCTTGGTCCAGCAGGGCGGGGCCGCCGGGCAGGCCGTTTTGCAGCAGACGGCCGCTGATGCTCAGGACCACGCGGCGCGCAGGCATGGGGCTGGCGGCAGCCCGGGCCGGGTCCGATGCAGCGGCCTGGGAGGCCGGCGTCGATCCCGGCTGCGCCTGCGCGAGCTGGGCCAGGCCGAGCAGGCTCAGGCAGGCCAGCGAGTGCAGGCCCGGCGCTGCCCGTGGCATCAGTTGCCGCCGTCGCGCTTGAGCTGGGGCAGGCTGCTGGCCGAGCCCGCCGACAGCAGGCCGACCTGGGAGTAGGTCGTCAGCTTTTGGCGCGTGTCCTTGATGTCCAGATTGCGCATGGTCAGCTGGCCGATGCGGTCCTGCGGCGAGAAGGGCGCGTCTTCCACTTTTTCCATGGACAGGCGCTCGGGGCTGTAGGTCAGATTGGGCGAGCGGGTGTCCAGCAAGGAGTAGTCATTGCCACGGCGCAGCTCCAGCGTGACCTCTCCGGTGACGGCGCGCGCCACCCAGCGCTGGGCGGCTTCGCGCAGCATGATGGCTTGGGGGTCGAACCAGCGGCCTTGGTAGAGCAGGCGGCCGAGTTTGCGGCCGCTTTCGCGGTATTGCTCGATGGTGTCTTCGTTGTGGATGCCGGTGACCAGGCGCTCGTAGGCGATGAAGAGCAGGGCCAGGCCGGGGGCCTCGTAAATGCCGCGGCTCTTGGCCTCGATGATGCGGTTCTCGATCTGATCGCTCATGCCCAGGCCGTGGCGGCCGCCGATGCGGTTGGCTTCCAGCAGCAGGGCGACCGGGTCGCTGTACTCCACGCCATTGAGGGCGACGGGTTGGCCTTCTTCGAAGCGCACGGTGACTTCCTCGGGCTTGACCACCACGTCCTCACGCCAGAAGGCCACGCCCATGATGGGGTTGACGATCTTGATGCCCGAAGCCAGGCTTTCCAGGTCCTTGGCCTCGTGTGTGGCGCCCAGCAGATTGGAGTCGGTGGAATAGGCCTTCTCGGCCGACATCTTGTAGCCGAAGCCGGCCTTGGTCATATAGGCCGACATCTCGGCGCGGCCGCCCAGCTCGTCGATGAATTGCTGGTCCAGCCAGGGCTTGTAAATCTTCAGCGCCGGGTTGGTCAGCAGGCCGTAGCGGTAGAAGCGCTCGATGTCATTGCCCTTGAAGGTCGAACCGTCGCCCCAGATATTGACATCGTCCTCCTTCATCGCGGCCACCAGCATGGTGCCGGTCACGGCGCGGCCGATGGGCGTGGTGTTGAAGTAGGTCACACCGGCGGTGCTGATGTGGAAGGCACCGCTTTGCAAGGCGGCAATGCCCTCGTTCACCAACTGGGCGCGGCAGTCCACCAGCACCGCCTTCTCGGCGCCGTACTGCATGGCTTTGCGGGGGATCTCGTCATAGTCCGGCTCATCGGGCTGACCCAGATTGGCGGTGTAGGCGTAGGGGATGGCGCCCTTGTTGCGCATCCAGTGCAAGGCCGCGCTGGTGTCGAGGCCGCCGGAGAACGCGATACCGACCTTCTGGCCGGCGGGGATGTGCTGAAGAATGGTGGACATGGGCAGGATCAGTCTGAATGAAACGTAAATGCGGGAAAGCTCTGAGCGCATTTTCAGGCAAATTTGCCTTCTCCCCGCGGCGGGTGGCCAAGCAAGCGTCCAGGATTGCGGTTTTGGATGAATTTCCGGGCCCGGATGTCGGTCCACGGTGTTTTTCTGCCCTGGGGAAGGCCCTGCTTTGTCGCTTGAGCGACAGGGCTTGTGCAAGGGCGCCAACCAGAATGCTTGGCAGCGGGTGGGCCGGCCCAAGAATGGCCACCTCAAGTTCAACCCCTGCTTCAAGACTCGGAGATCGATTTGATGGATGCAAGCCCAAGGCCTGACGCCGCTCTTTCCCCTCAATCCATCGCCCAGCGCAGCCATTGGCCGCGGCGCCTGCCGCGTCGGCTGGAGATCCCTCGCACCTCGCTCTGGTTCAATCTGGAGGTGGCGGCCGCGCGCTATCCCGACAAGGCGGCGACCATTTTCTGCGGCCAAACCATCAGCTATGCCGAGCTCAAGGCCCAGGCCGAGCGCCTCGCCGCCTGGCTGCAGGCCCAGGGTGTGGGCGCGGGCGATCGCGTCGCCTTGTTCATGCAGAACTGCCCGCAATACATCGTGGGTTTTTATGCGGTCAACCGTGCCAATGCGGTGCTGGTGCCGGTCAACCCCATGAATCGCGCCGAGGAGTTCGGCCACTACATCAGCGACCCCGAGACCAAGGTCGTGCTGTGCAGCGCCGAGCTGGCCGGCATCGTGGTGGCGGCCAACGAGGCTTTGCCGGCGGCGCAGCGCCTCAATGCCGTGTTGGTAACGCGTTATGCGGAAAGTCTGCCCTCGCAAGGGCTGGACCCGGCGCTGGGCGTGCCCGAGGCCTTGGCCCAGTTTCTGCAGGCCGATCCGCAGCTGCCCGAGGCCGCTTATCTGAGCCGCTGGACCGAGGCCCTGAGTCAGGATCTGCCCCTGGGCGCCCACACAGCGGGCCCCGATGATCTGGCCTTGCTGCCCTATACCTCGGGCACTACCGGCCTGCCCAAGGGCTGCATGCACAGCAATGCCACGCTGATGGCCAATGCCTGCGGCGGTGGCCTGTGGGGCTATGCCTCGCCCGAGTCCACCGGCCTGGCCGTGGTGCCCATGTTCCACATCACCGGCATGTTGTACGGGGTGCTGGGCCCTATCTACCAAGGCATGACCATGGTCATCATGCCGCGCTGGGACCGCGAGCTGGCCGGCCGCCTGATCTCACGCTACCGGGTGACGCACTGGACCTGCGTACCCACCATGATCATCGACCTTTTCGGCAGCCCGAATTACAAGTCTTTTGATCTGTCCAGCCTGATTTATCTCAGCGGCGGCGGGGCGGCCATGCCACAGGCCGTGGCCGAGCGTTTGCTGCAGGAGTTTGGCCTGACCTTTGCCGAGGGCTACGGCCTGACCGAGACGGCCGCACCCTCGCACGGCAACCCGCCGGAGCGGGCCAAGCTGCAATGCTTGGGCATTCCTATCTTCGGCGTGGATTCGCGCATCGTTGACCCGACGACTTTGCAGGAACTGCCCATCGGCGAGGTGGGTGAAATCATCACCCACGGCCCCATGGTCTTCAAGGGCTATTGGCGCCAGCCGGCAGCCACCGAGGCGGCGTTTGTGCAGATCGAGGGCAAGGCCTTCTTCCGCACCGGCGATCTGGGCCGCATGGACGAGGAGGGCTACTTCTTCATCACCGACCGGCTCAAACGCATGATCAATGCCAGCGGCTACAAGGTATGGCCCTCGGAGGTGGAAATGCTGCTCTACAAGCACCCGGCGGTGCAGGAGGCGTGCATCATCGCGGCCAAGGATGCCTACCGTGGCGAGACGGTCAAGGCCATCGTGGTGCTGCGGGCCGAGGCCAAGGGCCAGACCAGCGAGCAAGACATCATTGATTGGGCGCGCGAGCACATGGCCATGTACAAGGCGCCCAAGCTTGTGCAGTTCGTGGAGGCCCTGCCCAAGTCCGGCTCGGGCAAGGTGATGTGGCGCTTGCTGCAGGAAAAAGAAGAAAACTAAAAGCTCGAATTCGGCCCGGCGAGAAAGGCTTCTTCCTCGGCCGTGGAGGGCCGGCCGAGGATGGCGTTGCGATGCGGGAAGCGGCCAAAGCGCTCGACCACGACCTGGTGCTTGCGGGCATAGTCCAGCGCGCCTTCCAGGCGGGGGTCAAGTCTTGCCAGGGCCTCGAACTCCTGCACGCAACGTGCTTGCAGCGCGGGGTTTTCGGCATGCTCCAGGGGCATCAAGGCAAACCACTGTTGCAAGGGCTGCAGGCCGGCAAATGCGGCGCTGTCGTCCAAGAGTGCCAGGGCTTCGCTGAGGGCCTGTGGGTCGCCGGCAAAGCTCCGCGCCTGGCCACGGAAGTGGTTGCGGGTGAATTGGTCTAGCACCACGATGCGGGCCAGGCGTCCAAGGGCGCTGGCTCGCCAGTCCTGCAAGCCGCCGCTCAGGGCGCTGTCGATCAAATCACCGAAGCGCTGGCCAATCTCGGCATCGGTGCTCTCGCTCTTGGTGAACCAGAGGGCGCGAATCTGGCCTTCCTCGGCGCTGCCCATGGCGCCAAACCAGTAGTTGAGTACCTGCTGGGCCGGGCGCGGCAGTGTCAAACGCTGCCAGCGTGGCTGGCGCTTCAGATAGGCCGCCACATAGCTGCAACTGGGCCGCAGCTGCCAGCCGTCCTGGCCGGCCAGCCATTGCAAGCCGTGCTCGACCAGCTTGGCGGCCAAGCCGCGGCCTTGCAAGGCCGGATCTACACCGGTGTGGTGGAAGTCGATCTGATCGCCGCGCTGGAGATAGTCCAGCTCGATGGGGTGGCCATCCACCAAGGCGTGGAAACGGCCGCGCCCCTCGGCGCTGCGGCTGTGCTGAATCTGCGGCTCGTCGTTCATGCGGGGCTTTCTACTTGATCAGCGTTTCAGCTGCTGCCACAGATAGGCATATTCCATGGCCTGCAAGGTGGCGCGCTGCTCGTTATCGGCCGCGCCGCCATGGCCGCCTTCGATGTTCTCGTAATAGAGCAGATCATGACCTTGCGACTGCATCAGGGCCGCCATTTTGCGGGCGTGCGCTGGGTGGACGCGGTCATCACGGGTCGAGGTGGTGAACAGCACCTTGGGATATTTCACGCTTTTCTTGACGTTCTGGTAGGGGCTGTATTTGCGGATGAAGTCCCATTCCTCGGCCTTGTCCGGGTCGCCGTACTCGGCCATCCAGGAGGCACCCGCCAGGAGCTTGTGATAGCGGCTCATGTCCAGCAAGGGCACCTGGCAGACCACGGCGTTGAAGAGATCGGGGCGCTGCACAAAAGTGGCGCCGACCAGCAGGCCGCCATTGCTGCCGCCCATGATGCCCAGATGCTTGGGCGAGCTGATTTTCCGCTTGACCAGGTCCTCGGCCACGGCGATGAAGTCCTCGTAGCTGCGCTGCTTGTTTTCCTTCACCGCCGCCTGGTGCCAGTTGGGGCCGAACTCGCCGCCGCCACGGATATTGGCCAGCACGAAAACGCCGCCGCGTCCATACCAGGCACGACCGAAGCCGCCCGAGTACCAGGGCCGCATCGAGGCCTCGAAGCCGCCATAGCCGTAGAGCAGGGTGGGGTTCTTGCCGTCCAGCTTGACGCCCGGGGGCGAGACCACGAAATAGGGCACGCGGGTGCCGTCCTTGCTGGTCGCGAAGAACTGCTCGGCCTTCATGCCGCCGGCATTGAACTTGGGTTCGCGGGCCTTGAGCACTTGGCGCTCATCATTGCCGGCCTGGGCCAGATACAAGGTGTCGGGCGTCAGAAAGTCGGCGTAGTTGACGATGTAGCGGTCTGCCAGTTCGTCCTTGGGCAGCTCGCTGTCGTAGAGGCTGGCCACGCTCAGAGCGCCGGGGAAGGGCGCCTGGATCTTGCGGTGGCTGGGTTTGTCCCCGCTGAAGTTCCATTCCTCCAGCCGGCTGGCGACCTGGTCGCTGATGTTCAGGATCAGATGCTGGCGCGTCACCGTGTAGCCGGCCAGGGAGCGGGTGGCCGTGGGGCTGAACAAGGTGTCGAACTTGCGTTCACCCTTCAAGAAGGCGGCCGTGTCGACCAGCAGCAGGGCGCCGGCTGGATAGCTTTGCCCGCCGGCCTGCCAATCCTTGCGCGGCTGCAAGAGCAGGCGCGAACCCCAGAAATTGGCCTGCACATCGCTGGGCAGGTCCAGCTTCACAAGCTTGCCGTCTTGCAAGAGGAAGGCGGCCTGGTTGTAAAAGTCCAGGGCGCGGCTGAACAGGGTGTGCTCATGGCCGGGTGTGCGATCGACGTAGACGCTGGCCGCCACGTCCTGGGCCTCACCCTCGAACACGATCTTGGCCTCGCCAAGCGGCGTGCCGCGCTGCCAGCGCTTGATGACGCGGGGGTAGCCCGAGTCGGTCAGCGAGCCGGGGCCGAAATCGGTGCCCACATAGACCGTGTTCTCGTCCGCCCACACCACTTCCGACTTGGCCTCTGGCAAGCTGAAGCCCTCAGGCACAAACTGTTTGCTCTGGGTGTCGAATTCGCGCACCACCGTGGCATCGGCGCCGCCGCGCGAGAGCGAAACCAGGCAGCGCCGGTAGTCGGGGGCCAGGCATTGGGCGCCGCCAAACACCCAGTTTTCCTTCTCGGCCGCGCCCAGGGCGTCCAGATCTAGCACCGTCTCCCACTGGGGTTCGGCTCTTTGGTATTCGGCCAGGCTGGCGCGGCGCCACAGGCCGCGTTTGTGCTGCTCGTCCTGCCAGAGGTTGTAGAGCCAGGGCCCCATGCGGCGCACCTGGGGGATGCGATCCTTGGCGTTCAAGATCTCGACCAAGTCCTTGCGCAAGCCCTTGTACTCGGGGCGTGATTGCAGCAGCTTGGTGCTCTGGGCATTGCGTTCTCGCACCCAGGCCAGGGCGCGCTCGCCCTGTACCTCTTCCAGCCAACGGAAAGGGTCTTCCGTTGCGATGGTGCTGGCACTGGTGCTGTTGCCGATTTTGGCCTGGGCCATGAGGGTCTCCGTGGGCAGCATTTGCAGGCACAGGGTGGCCAGACTGGCCAGGCCCAGACGGCCGATGGTTTGGGTGCGAGAGGGGGTGGTCATTCCTGGGAGCGTTTGAGCGCGATCGGGTTGATTTCCAGCGAATCCTCGGCAGTCGACACATAGATGCCGCCGTCCTGCACGGTCACCTGCAACTGCATGCTGCGCTGGGCCAATTTCGCCAGCGATTGTGATTGCTCGGCCGGGATCTGCCAGACGGACAAACGCGGAGCGCGCGTCAGCTTGGATTCGATATTCGCCCACCAGATCGGCGTGCTGTAGGCATAGCCGTAGACGCTGACCCGCTCCGAGCGGCCGTGGGCCTTGAGCAGGCGGCGCTCGTCGGGCTGGCCCAGGTCGATCCAGTGCAGGATGTCGCCGGTCAGGTCGCGCTGCCACAGCTCGGGCTCATCGGCATCGGCCAGGCCCTTGCTCAGCTCCAGGCGGCCGCGCAAATCGTCGGCGGGCACATTGAGGGCGAAGGCCAGGATGCGAATCATCATGCGCTCGTCGGTCTCGGAAGGCTGGCGGGCGATGGTCAGATTGTGTTCGCCGTAGACATTGCGGTCCATGTCGGCGATCTGGATTTGGGCTTTGTGTATGGTGGCTTTGATGGCCATGGGGCTGAGCTCGTCTTTGTTCTGTTCGCCACCCGGGCGGGGCGGAAGTGGCGGGATTATCGGCGCAGCCTGCATTCGTCCGGCCCGGGCTGAGGGACAATCCAGCGCTTCCAACCCAAAGCAGCCGCAGGCGTCCCTCCCCATGAGCATGAAGAAAACCGATCTCGACCGCCTCGCCGGCCTCAAACTCGACACGCAGATGCGTGGCGCCCCCATCCCCGGCCGCTTTGGCCAGGGCGCGGCCCAGCTGCCCGATCGCAAGGAGCAGCGCCGCCTGGACAGTGCCGCCGGCCTGGTGCCCTTTGCCTGCAAGCTGCCGGCTGCGCTGGCGCAAAGCCTGCGCGAGCAAGCCGCCACGCACGAAGGCGGCATCAACGGCCTGGTGGCCGAACTGCTGCGCAAGGGCCAGTCCTGATCCCAGGCTTTCCTCATGCCGGCCAACGCGTGGCATGATGGGCGCCTCTTTTTCTGTCAGCGCTTGCTGGGCCCCCGGGGCCCGAGCGCATTCAGCCGAGTCTTTGCCATGAAACGTATCCTTCTCTCCCTCGCTTTGGCCGCTGCCTTGCCCGTTTTTGCCCAGTCCGGCTCCACGGTCAATCCCAATGCCAAGGTGGACCCCAAGAACAACAAGGTCGGCAAGCCCGTCGTTGAGAAGCCCAAGGTCAAGCTGATGACGCGCGACGAGCTGCGCCATTGCCTGGACTTGAACGACGCCAATGTCAAGGAAGCCCAGGCCATCAAGGACGGCCAGGCGGCTTACAAGCAGGAAAGCACCGACCTGCGCAACGAAAAAGATGCGCTGACCAAGGAAGAAGAGGCCTACACGGCCAATGTGGCCGAGTTGAAGAAAGAGCGCGAAGCCATTCTGAAAATGAATGAGGACATCAAGGCCGCCGCGCCCAAGATGAGCAAGGAAGAGCTGGACGCCAAGCGCAAGGAATACGAAGCGCGTGCCGCCAAGTTCGACGCCAGCGCCGGCCCCGTGATCGAGAGCGGCAAGGCCCTGGAAGGCAAGCGCAAGGTCTTCAGCGACAAGGTCGACAAGTTCAACGCCAGCTTCAAGGTGCTGGAAGACCGCACCGAAGCCCATCTGGACAAGATGGACGCCTGGAAGGCCGAATGCAGCAACAAGTCCTATGACGAGGCGGACGAAGCCGCCGTCAAGAAGGAGCGCGCGGCCGCCGGCAAGTAAAGCCTGCCCGCCAGACTCCCCGGGGCGCCACGCTGTGAAAGGCTGGCGCCCTTTGTTTTTTCGGGATCGTTTTCTCTGCCCCTTTTTTTCTGAACTGAAAGCAGCTACCCCATGAGCTCGGTGACTTCTCTGAACCCCTTGTTGCAGGACTGGACCGGTCCTTACGGCTTGCCGCCTTTTGCCGAGATCACGGCCGCCCATTTCCTGCCGGCTTTTGAGCAGGCGATTGCCCAGCACCGCGCCGAGTTGGACGCCATCGCGGCCCAGACCGATGCCCCCAGCTTCGCCAACACCCTGGCCAGCTTCGACCGCAGCGGCCGCCTGCTGACGCGCCTGGAGTCGCTGTTCTACAGCCTGGCCGCTTCAGCGACCTCGCCCGAATTGCAAGCCACCCAGCGCGCCTTGGCGGGCCCCTTGGCCGCGCACAATAGCTGGACCTATATGCATGAGGGTCTGTTCAAACGGGTGGATGCCTTGTTTCAGCAGCGCCAGGCGCTCGGCCTGGACTCGCAAGCCCTGCGTTTGCTGGAGCGGGTGCATCTGGACTTTGTGCGCGCCGGGGCCAAATTGGCTGCTGCCGAACAAAAGCGTTATGCCCAGGTGATGGAGCGTCTGGCCGAGCTGAACACCCAGTTCGCTCAAAACGTGTTGGCCGATGAAACCGGCTACCAGCTCTTGCTGCAGGGCGAGGCCGACATCGCCGGCCTGCCGGACTTTCTGCTGGCCGCCGCCGCCCAGGCGGCCAGCGATCGCGGTCTGCCTGCAGGCAGTCGGGTGATCACCTTGTCGCGCTCCCTGATCGTGCCCTTTCTGACCTTTAGCGAGCGCCGTGATCTGCGCGAGCAGGCCTGGCGCGCCTGGGTGGGCCGGGGTGAGAACGCGGGTGCTACCGACAACCGCGCCGTGGCCCAGGAGATCCTGACGCTGCGCAATGAGCAGGCCCGCCTGCATGGCCATGCTTGCTATGCCGACTACGCCTTGGCCGACACCATGGCCGGCAGCCGCGCGGCCGTCGCCGGCCTGCTCTCGCAGGTCTGGGAGCCCGCCAAGACCGCCGCCGCTGCCGAGCAAGCGGCGCTGGAGGCCATGATGCAAAGCCTGGGTCATGCCCTGCCTCTGCAGGCCTGGGACTGGCGCTTCTACGCCGAGAAAGTCCGCAAGGCCCAGTACGATCTGGACGAGGCCGAGGTCAAGCCCTACTTCCCTCTGGACGCCATGGTGCAGGCCTTGTTCGACTGCGCCGGTCGTCTGTTTGGCCTGCGTTTCGAGGCGAGACCTGAGGTGGCGGCCTACCACCCCGATGTGCTGGTCTACGAGGTGCAGGACGCCGACGGCCGCTTGCGCGGCATCTTTTTGCACGACAACTTCGCGCGCAGCATCAAGCGCAGCGGTGCCTGGATGAATGCCCTGCGCCTGCAGGCCCGCAACGGACTGGACTGCCTGCCCATCATCCTGAACAACAACAATTTCGCCAAAGGCGCGGCCGGCCAGCCCACGCTCCTGAGCTTTGACGACACCCGCACCCTGTTCCATGAATTCGGCCATGGTTTGCACGGCCTGCTGTCTGACGTCGAATTTGAGCGGCTCTCGGGCACTCAGGTGCTGCGCGATTTTGTGGAGCTGCCCTCGCAGCTGTTCGAGCACTGGATGGCCGACCCAGCGGTGCTCAAGAAACACGCCCGCCACTACCAGACCGGCGAAGCGATTCCCGATGCCTTGCTGGCCAAGCTCAAGGCCGCGGCGCTGTTCAACCAGGGCTATGAAACGGTGCGTTACACCGCCAGCGCCCTGGTGGACCTGGCCGCTCACTCGCTGACCGAGGCCGAGGGCCCCGCGGTGGTGGACTTCGAGGCCAAGACCATGGCGGCCTACGGCCTGCCGGCAGCGGTGGGCATGAACCATCGCATGACGCATTTCCAGCATCTGTTCTCGGGCAGTTCTTACGCTGCGGGTTACTACGTGTACCTGTGGGCCGAGGTGCTGGAGGCCGATGGCTTTGAGGCCTTTGTGGAAGCGGGCGATATCTTCGATGCGGGCGTGGCCAAGCGTCTGCGCGACTGTATCTACTCGACCGGCAATAGCCGCGAGCCGGGGGAAGCGTTTCGGGCCTTCCGTGGCCGCGACGCGGTGGTGGGCCCCATGCTCAAGAGCCGAGGTCTGCTGCCCGCTTGAGCGGGTTTAACCGATAGGAGTAGGGTGATGGAGAAGCAAACGGGCAGGGGCAAATTTGCCCTGGTCACCGGCGCCGGATCCGGCATTGGCCGGGCGACGGCGCTGGGCTTGGCGGGGGCGGGTTACCGGCTCGCGCTGGTGGGGCGACGCGCCGAGGCCTTGCAGGAGACGGCCGAGCTGATCGAGCGTGCCCATGGCCTGGGCTTGAGCCTGGTTCAGGTCTGCGACGTCAGCCTTGCTGCCGAGGTGGCGCAGCTCTTTGAGCGCATCGCCCGCGAGTTCGGCCGCCTTGACTTGCTCTTCAATAACGCGGGCCTCGCCGCCCCCGCCATTCCCATCGATGAGCTGAGTTTTGAGCAGTGGCAGGCGGTGATCAACGTCAATCTGAGCGGCAGTTTTTTGTGCGCCCAGGCGGCCTTCAAGCTGATGAAGACGCAGACGCCGCGCGGTGGCCGCATCATCAACAACGGCTCCATCTCCGCTCATGCGCCGCGCCCCAATTCCGCGCCTTACACGGCCAGCAAACACGCGATCACCGGCTTGACCAAGAGCTTGTCGCTCGATGGCCGGGCTTTCGATATCGCCTGCGGTCAATTGGATCTGGGCAATGCCCTGACCGAGATGGCCCAGCCCATGACCCGCGGCGTGCGCCAGGCCAATGGGGAAATTGCGGTGGAGGCCACCATGGACCTGGCCCATGCGGTCAGTGCCGTGCTCTATATGGCCAGCCTGCCCCTGAGCGCCAATGTGCAGACCATGACGGTCATGGCCACCACCATGCCTTTTGTAGGGCGGGGTTGAAAACTCGGGCTTCGCCCTCAATCTATGGCGATCCGGGCTTGCGCGGGCTTTGATTTGAGAAGGGATTGTTGATGATTTCTGCGTTTTTCTCCCTGCTGTCCCGCCTGGTGCTGACCGTGGCCTCGGTACTGCTGGTGTTGGCGCTGCTGGTGCTGGCCCTGTTTACCATGATTGGCCTCTTGCTGTGGAGCTTGGTGCGCGGGCGCAAGCCGGTGCTGGACCTGTCCGGCTTCAAGCGTGCCCAGCAATTCCGCGCGGGACGACCCATGGGTGAGCGCGCCCGCCACACCGCGGTGAGCGATGTCGTCGATGTGGAAGCCCGCGAAGTCCCCGACGCCAAGTCTTGATTTGGGGTGCATGGTGTTGAAAGCTGCCGCTTTTCCCCTTGGTTGAGGGGGGGCTAGTGCACGCCGGCTTTGAAACGCCAACTAGTACCGCGACTCGCCGCAGCCGCTCCCTACACTGAACCCGTCCTATCCACCCGGCCAGGGGCCGACACAGGCCCAGCCTCGCAGCGCGGCCTGGGGTGATTGGAGTGTTAGGGAGTTGCGCTTTTTTTTGAAACGGCTTGTCGCGATGAAATCAAAGTCTTTGTTCGGGTCGCCCTTGAGCGTTCTGGCCTTGGCCCTAGCCGCCTTGGCTTCGGCTTCCGCAGGCGCTGCCAATCTGGTCAGCAACGGTAATTTCGAAGCCGGTTACGGCGGCTATATGCGCCCGGCGGACTGGAATTTGACGCCGCTGTCATTGGGCAGCATGGCCGGTGGCCTGGCCTCTTCGGCCGCCACAAGTGCCAGCAATTCGACGCTGTCCTTTGGCGGCGGTTGGGTCTTGGCGACCGACCCCGGCCCTAGCCCGGATGGTGGCAAATTCTTTTGGCTGGACTCGGACCCGCATTACAGCGGCACCATCTGGCAGAACATCACGGGCTTGCAAGTGGGCAAGTCCTACGAGGTCAGCTTCTTCCAAGCAGCCGGCATCAGCCAGGGCTACTTCCCCAGCATCGGCCATGCTTTCGATCAGACTTGGACGGTGAGCTTTGGCTCGGCCTCCAAGACCTCGGACGCCATGACCGTGGGCGCCAACAACTTCCAGGGCTATAACGCGCCCTCGACCGCCTGGCAAAAACAGACCATGGTCTTCACCGCCTCGGCCACCAGCCAGGTCTTGGGTTTCCTGGCGAACGGCCCCGCAGGCCTGCCTCCGATTGCCATGCTGGACGGCATCTCGGTCAACGCCGTCACCGCCGTGCCCGAACCCGCCAGTCTGGGCCTGATGGGCTTGGGCTTGGGCTTGGGCGTCGTCCTGCTGGCGCGCCGCCGCGTGAAGGCCAAGGCCTAAGTCGGCTGGCTTGCACAGCTTTTACAAAGTCAAAGGGCCCTGCGGGGCCCTTTGTTGTTTCTGTTGGTGTGGGCCGCCAAACTCAACGCAGCTGGCGCCAAAGTTTTTCGACTGGCGAGAGTTAGTCATCGCGACTTGCTCGAGTGCCACAAAAGGCGTGCCGAAGTCGGGAAACGCTTTCTAGGCGGTCAATTAGCCTTGGGAGTTGGAGTTTTTGATCCTTGGGAGGGGGCATTTCTTTAGTCAGCGGTGACAGCTCTGTGCCCATTGCGGGTTTTGGCCCGAGTTCACTCAACTCACGCAGTCGGCCAGGACCCGGCATCGAGATATGCCTGCTTCAAGGTTGCCGAGACAGATCGAATACAACGGGCATGTGATCGCTGTACGTCAACCAATGATCTGATGCTCCTACCTCGACGCGTTCGACCTGCCAGGACGGGCCGGTGAATCCGTAGTCGATGTGATATGGCTTGGACAGATGTCGATGCTGAAAATACGTCGGACGGGTCTCCAGTCCCTGTTCTTCATTTTGATGGCGGTGATAGCAACTTTGGAGTCCCATCCCAGCGAGTTCGCGGACCACATCAGAGTGATTCCACCAACGATCCCACTCATCCCAGATTTTGTTGGCGTTGAAGTCACCGACCGCCATGGCGCCAGCGCCCGCTTTGGGCACATAGCTGCCGCTAAGGCTTGGATCTGCTTAGCAAGCCAAGGCAACTATTTTGCTGCCCTACGGTTGCCTACTCTCTGATGCCGCTTGCAGCGGAGTCCTTCGTCAACCCCAGGGGCTGCAGCCATTGCCCGATCAAGTGCTCTGGGACCGGGGTATCGGTGCCGTAGTGCTGGGGCAGTTGGGCTGGCAGATAAAAGCTGCCGAAGATGCGGTCCACCCAGGGCAGCAGGGCGGCGTAGTTTTTGTTGAGCGTGGCCGGCCCGTCATTGGCGTGGTGCCAGTGGTGGAATGCGGGTGTGGCCACCAATTGCTCCAGCGGCCCAAAGCGCCAGCGCACATTGGCGTGCACGAAAAAGCCCCAGACCACGCCTAGCAAGAGCACGGCGATGGAGACCGCATCGCCACCCGCCGCCAGTGGATGCGCAAGACCGCTGATGTAGAGCGGCACATAGCCGCACAGGCGTTGGAACACCATATCAAAAGGATGGGCGCGGGTGTTGACCAGCCAGTCCATATCGGTGGCGCTGTGGTGCACGGCATGGAAGGGCCAGAGCCAGGGCACGGTGTGCATCAGGCGGTGGCCCCAGTAGAAGCCGATCTCACCCACCACCAAGGCCGCGGCGATCCGGGCGCCCAGCGGCAACTCGGCCACCCAGGCGTGCAGGCCGGTCGGCACCAGGCCGTGCAAGGCCAGGGCGAGCAAGCTCAGCAGGGGCGCCAGCACCAGGGCGGGCAGCAGGCCGTTGACGAAGTAGTGGCCTAGATCGGTGAGCCAGCCCTGGCGCAGCAGAGGCTGCTTGTGCGCGGCCCAAAGGCGTTCCAGAGGCAGGAAGACGAGGGCCAGCAAGAGCAGCCAGAGGCTGAGGCGAAGCAGGTCGGTGACCAGGGCTGGCAGGTTGGCGAGCATGGGCAGGAGTTCGGAGCGTGACTGAACTTCAGTATCTCGCCTGCACAGCCCAAACCGCCCCCCTCAATCAGGGCAAGCGAGACTTATGCCCGAGCAAGGCCAGCAAGGCTACCAACGCTTGGCCGTCAGCTCGGCCAGGATCTCGCCGTAGATGCGGTAACGGTTGGCACTGATCAGGCCGGCGTCCACCGCCTCGCGCACGCCGCAGCCCGGTTCGTGCTGGTGGGTGCAGTTGTAGAAGCGGCAATGGTCGGCATGGGCGTGCAGATCGGGCATCAAATGCGCCAGCTGGCTCGCTTCGACCTGGCGCACGCCAAACTCCTGGAAGCCGGGCGAGTCGATCAGGGCCGATTGGCGCTCGGCATCCACCCAGTACCACTGCGTCGTGGTGGTGGTGTGGCGGCCGGAGTTCAGGGCCACCGAGATATCGCCCACCTGGGCCTTGGCATCGGGGATCAAGAGATTGATCAGCGTGCTTTTGCCGGTGCCGCTGGGGCCCATCACAAAGCTGCGTTTGCCGGTCAGCCAGGGGGTGAGCTTGGCAATGGATTCCTCGGGCTGCGCTTTGAGGGCGATCTCCATCATGTTCAGGCCCATGGCCTGGTAGGGCTTCAGGCGCTCGCGGGCCGATTCGGTGCCGGGTAGATCGGTTTTGTTCAGGGCGATGGTGGTGTGGATGCCGGCGGCCTCGGCCGCGATCAGGGCGCGGCAGAGCTGGCTTTCGCTGAAGACTGGCTCCACGGCGACCAGGATCAGCAACTGATCCACATTGGCGGCAAAGCTCTTGGTCTTCCATTCGTCCTGGCGGAAGAGCAGATTGCGGCGCGGCTCCACCGCCTCGATCACACCCTCGTCCGAACCGCTGGGCGCCCAGCGCACCTCGTCGCCCACCACGCAATCGCTCTTCTTGCCGCGCGGATGGCAGACCCGGCGCTGGCCATCGCTGTCTTCCACGATGTAGTGGCGGCCGTGGCCGCGCACCACCAGGCCCAGATCGAGTTCGCCAAAGCGACTCATGCGGCCGTGGCCTCAGGCAGGGCTGACACCTGGGCGGCGCAGATGAAGTCGTTGGGCGTCAAGCCCCCGGCCGAATGCGTGCTGTAGCGCAGGGTGCAGGCGCCGAAGCTGACGATCAGATCGGGGTGATGGTCCTGGCCATGGGCGATCTCGGCCACAGCGTTGACGAAGGCCATGGTTTGGTAGAAGTTGTCGAAAGCAAAGCTCGACTCGATGGCCGGTGGTAGATCGTCATACTTCACCGGCTTCCAGCCCGGCACCAGGGCCAGCCAGGTGGGCAGCTCGGTGTCGGTCAGGGCCGTGGTCTGCGGCTGGCATTGGGCGGTCAAAAGGTTCAGGGAAGACATGGTGTCGAATTCAGTTGTTCGAGGTTTGCAAAGCCGCCAGCCGCTCACTGGCCGGCGGGTGCGAATAGTAGAAGCGGGCGTACACCGGATCGGGGGTCAGCGTCCCCGCATTGTCCTCGTGCAGCTTGAGCAGGGCCGAGGCCAGATCGGCGCCGCTGGCCTGGGCGCAGGCATAGGCGTCGGCCTGGAACTCGTCGCGGCGTGAGAAATAGCTGGCCAGCGGGGTGAAGAAAAAGCTGAACACCGGCAGCACCAGCAAGAAGAGCAAGAGCGCCAGGGCATCGTTGGGCGCCGCCATATTGGGCTCCACATTGAAGGCCAGATAGAAGGACGCCTGGCGCGACAGCCAGCCCAGCAGGGCAAAGGCCGCGAGGCTCAAGCCAAACATCACGATCATGCGCTTGGTGACATGCTTGTGCTTGAAGTGGCCCAGCTCATGGGCCAGCACGGCCTCCACCTCGGGGCCGTTGAGGCGGGCCAGCAAGGTGTCAAAAAACACCACCCGCTTGGCCGGGCCAAAGCCGGTGAAGTAGGCGTTGCCGTGGGAAGAGCGGCGGCTGCCGTCCATCACGAACAAGCCCTTGGCCGCGAAGCCGCAGCGCTGCATCAGTGCTTCAACGCGGGCGCGCAGGCCCTCATGGCTGTCGTCAGACAGGGGCTCGAACTTGTTGAAGAGCGGGGCAATCACCGTGGGGTAGAGCACCAGGATCAAGACATTGAAGCCCATCCAAGCGCCCCAGGCCCACAGCCACCAATAGGCGCCGGCCGCGCCCATCAGCCAAAGAATCAGGGCGGCGATGGGCAGGCCGATCAGCGCGCCGACCAGGGCGCCCTTGAGTGCGTCGGCGATATACATCTTCCAGGTGATGCGGTTGAAGCCGAAGCGCTGCTCCAGACAGAAAGTGTTGTAGAGCTCCCAAGGCAGGTCCAGCAGGGCACCGATCAAGGTGAAGGCCACCAGCAGGCTCAGCTGGTAAGTCATGCCGCCGAAGTGCGAGGCACCCGATTCAAGCAGGCCTTGGTTGAGCAGCTGGAGCCCGCCCAGCAAGGTCCAGCCCAGCAAGACCACCGTGCCAAAAGCCAGACTCAGCAAGCCAAAGCGGCTGCGGGCAATCGTGTAGTCGGCCGCTTTTTGATGGGCGCTGAGCGGCACCACCTTGGCAAAGGGCTCGGGCACCTGGTCACGGTGCTGGGCCACATAGCGAACCTGGCGGTTGTTGAGCCAGAACTTGGTGGCTAGGCTGACCACAATGGCCAGGGCAAAGGCCACGGCCAAAATCTGCGGGTTCAAAGAAAAGGTAGAAAGGCTTGAGAGCATGGGCTGAAGTGTAGGGCTGCGACAATAGCGCCCATTCAAAGTCCATTGATTCACGCACACATGAGCACGACCTCCGAAACCTTGCCTGTCTCCACGCCCACCCTGGCCCTGCACGAGCAGAACCTGATCTGGATCGATCTGGAAATGACCGGCCTCTACCCGGACCGTGATCGCATCATCGAGATCGCTGTGGTCGTGACCGATGCGCAGCTCAATGTGCGGGTGGAAGGCCCCGTCTTCGCCATCCACCAGAGCGACGAAACCCTGGACAAGATGGATGCCTGGAACAAGGGCACCCATGGCAAGAGCGGCCTGATTGACCGCGTCAAGGCCTCGACCATCACCGAGGACGAGGCCGTGGCCCAGACCATCGCCTTCCTCAAGCAATATGTGCCAGCCGGCAAGTCGCCCATGTGCGGCAACAGCATCTGCCAGGACCGCCGCTTCCTGGCCAACTACATGCCCAAGCTGGAAGAGTTCTTCCACTACCGCAATCTGGACGTGTCCACCTTGAAGGAGTTGGCACGCCGCTGGAAGCCGGAGATTCTGGACGGCTTTAAAAAAGCGCAGGCCCACACGGCCCTGGCCGACATCACCGAGTCCATCGACGAGCTGGCCTACTACCGCGAGCATTTCCTGAGCCTCTGATTCTTTTCTTCTGTTTCCGTGCCTGATGTGAACAAGAAGGTCTCAAGCCTGCAAGCGGCCTTCGATTTCCCGCGCCACCCCCTGGCGCGCGAAGACGGTGAGCGCGTGCGGGGTGCCTTCTATCAGCCACCCAGCCGGGTCTTGCGGGCCCAGCAGGCCAGCGAGGTGGCGGCCGTGCTGGACGCGGCCCACCAAGCCGCCCGCGCCGGTGCCTGGGTGTTGGGGGGCTTGCGTTACGAGGCCGCCTCAGCCTTTGACCCGGCCTTGCAAAGCCATGCCTGCCAAGGTCCGCTGGCCGAATTCGCCGTCTTCGAGTGCGAGCCTGAGCCCTGGCCGGATTTGACCGAGCCCGAGGGCGGCGGCTTGCTGAGTGGCGCTTGGTCCGACAGCCAGCTTGAGTTGCATGAGTGTGCGCAAATCGAACGCATCCGTGAGTGGATTCGCGCCGGCGATTGCTACCAGGTCAATCTGACCACCCGGCTGCAGGCCGAGAGCGCTGGCGTCGATCTGGCGGATTATTTCCTGGCCCTGCATCGCGGCCAACCGGGCGGGTTCTCTTTGTTCCTGCGCGAGCAAGGCGTGGCCAGTGTCTCGCCCGAGTTGTTCTTCGATTGGCGGCCGGTGCCCGATGCCGCCACGGCCTGGCTGCTGGCGGCCCAGCCCATGAAGGGCACGGCCGCGCGTGGCCGCGATGTGGTGGAAGATGAGGCGGCCCAAGCCCATCTGCGCACCAGCGAAAAAGAGCGGGCCGAGAACCTGATGATCGTGGACCTGCTGCGCAACGATATGAGCCGGGTCGCCCAGCTGGGCACTGTGCGGGTGCCGCGCTTGTTTGAGCTGCATGCCTTGCCCACGGTCTGGCAGATGACCTCGACGGTGACGGCGGTGAGCGCGCCGCGCCTGACGCTGTCGGCGATCTTTAAAGCCCTGTTTCCCTGCGGCTCGGTCACCGGCGCGCCCAAGATTCGCGCCATGCAAATCATCCGTGAGCTGGAGCCGCAGGCGCGCGGCTGGTATTGCGGTGCCTTGGGGCTTTTGCAGCCTGGCGGCGTTGCGAGCTTCAATGTGCCGATACGTACGGTGGAGCAGCGCGGCCCCGAGTGCTTGCAAGTGGGCGTGGGCAGCGCCATCACCTTGGACTCCGAAGCCACTGCCGAGGTGGCCGAATGGCGGGCCAAGGCGCGCTTTTTGCTGCGTGCGCAAGCCCCCATCTCGGCGCTGGAAACCCTGCGCCTGGAAGACGGGCGCTATCTCAGACTGGCTCGCCATCTGGCTCGCCTGCAGCGCACGACGCAACACTTTGGCATCAAATTCTCCAGTGCTGATTTGCGCCAACAACTTGAAGGACTGGCGCAGAGCCAGGGGCCGGGCAGCTGGCGCGTCCGCATCACCGTGAGCCCGCAAGGCGCTGTGCAATTGCAGTGTTTCTCGCTGCCGGCCACCCCAATGTGCGTGATACTTGCGCTCGCGCCCAGCCCTATCGACACGCAGGGGCCAGGCGCCGAGTTCATTCAACACAAAACGACACGGCGCGAAGCCTATGAATTTTTTTCCAGCACGAAGCCGGCGCAAGCCTTCGACGTGCTGCTCTGGAATGCCGCTGAGGAGCTGACCGAATGCTCGTTCGGCAATGTGGCGCTGAAGATAGACGGCCGCTGGCTCACGCCCCGGCTGGAAGCAGGCCTGCTGCCCGGCGTCTACCGCGAGGAACTTCTGCAGCTTGGGACCCTGAGCGAGGCGCGCTTGCTGAAAAGCGATCTGGCCCGGGCCCAAGACCTTGCCTTTTTCAATAGCCTGCGCGGCTGGTGCCAAGCCAGCTTGCTCGCAGCGACGGATGGCGCGAGCGCTTGAACAGCGGCGCCGCTCGCCTCCCTAACCGAATCCTGATTGCATCCCATGGCTACAGCCTCAAAGAAGACCAGCGCGACACCCAAGGCCGCGCCCAAGAAAGTTGCCGCAAAAAAAGCGGCCTCTGTGAAGAGCAGCAAGCCCGAGGCTGTGCTTGAAGCGCAGCCCGTCAAGCCTGCGGCAAAAGCTACGGTGAAGGCTGCGGTGAAGGCTGCGGCCAAGAAGGTCGCCGCCAAGGCAGAGCACAAGGCTCAACCCAAAGCGCCTGCGGCCAAAAAGGCCAAGGTCGAGAAGCCCGCTGCTGCCGTCGAGGTCAAGGCGACTCCCGCAAAGAAGGCGAAAGCGGCGGCCAAGCCCGTCGTTCAGCCTGCTGAAGTGATTCAGCCAGTGGCCGCAGCCAAGCCGGCCAAGGCAGCGTCCAAGGCAGCGCCCAAGGCTAAGGCTGCCGCCAAAGCAGAGGCAAAGCCCGAGGCCAAGCCAAAGAAGGCGGCGGCCAAAGCCGTGGCTGAACCTGCGCCCCAGCCTGTCGCGAAGTCCGCCGCGAAGCCGGTTGCGAAACCCGTGGCAAAGACTGCCGCGAAGACGTCGACAAAGAGCGCTGGCGCGGCCAAGAAAGCCCTGGAAGAAGCCTCCAAGCGCGCGTTGACGTCGAGCGAGCGCGTGGTGGAAGCAGCGCCCAAAGTTGCGCCCAAAGCTGCAGCGAAAGCCCTAGCCAAAGCCGAGCCTGCCAAGCCTGCAAAAAAGCCCAAGGTCAGCAAAGCCGTTGAAGCGGCACAGCCTGTTGTGCCGCCGCCGACTCAAGTCGAAGCGAAGCCTGCCAAGCCGACTCAAGCAAAGGTTAAGGCCTCGCCCGCGCCGAGCAAGCCGGCTAAGGCTGCAGCCCCTGCACCCGCCGCCGCTGTTCAGGCAAAGCCAGCCCCGGCCCCGGCGTCCGTGCTTGCGGCCGAACCGCCTCGTTTCCGTTTGCAAGCGCAGACTGCCGGCGCGGTGCTGGGCGAGTACCGGGTGAGCGAGATTGATGAAGCCGGTGCGAGCTGGCGCGTGCAGGTGCTGGGCGCCCAGGCCATCGATTGCCGTTGCAACTGCGCGGCCTTTCCGCTCAGCGACCGTGGCAGCTGCGAGCACATCGCCTTCGCCCTGGCTCAGCTGCTGAGCCAGCCGAGTGCGGCCGAGGCCTTGCGCCGTGGCCCGCAGTTTGATTACAGCGAAGTCTTGCTGCGCTTTGGCGCTCGCCGCCAACTGCGCTGGCGCCAAGGCCATGGCTGCCCTTCGGTCGTGGCCGAGGCTGCCCAGGCCCTGACCGACGAGTCCGGCCGCTTGCGCGCCGAGGCGCCGGGTGCCCTGGCTCATCTGCTGCAAGTGGCGGCCGCGGCCGGCCATGAGCTGCGGGTAGAGGAGGGCGTGTGGCCGCTGCTGGCTCACAAGCGCGATGCCGGCCAGCGCGTGCTGCGTCTGGAGCAAAACTATCCGCAAGGCCTGGAAACGCCGGCGCTGCGCAATCTGCTCAAGCTGCCCCTGCCCATGTTCCAGCTGGAGGCGGCCTTGTTCGCCGTCAGCGCCGGCCGCAGCCTGCTGGCCGATGATCTGGGCCTGGGTTTGTATGCCCAAGCCCTGGGTGCCAGCGAGCTCTTCATGCGCCATTTCGGCGTCGAGCGGGTCTTGCTGCTGTGCGCCGAGTCGGCCCAGAGTCGTTGGCTGGCCGAGGCTCAGACCTTGAGTGGGCGCGCGGCGCAGATGGTCTGGGGCGATGCGCAAGCTCGTGCCGAGCAACTGGCCGATGGCCAGGCGCAGATCAAGATCTGCGCCAGCTCGGCCCTTGCTCAGGACTTGAGCCAGCTGCAGTCTTTTGCGCCCGAGCTGATCATCGTGGACGAGGCCGGTCGTTTGGACGCGCAGGCCCTGGCTGCCTTGAAGGTCTTGGAAGCCGCTCGTCCCGAACAAGGCTTTTTGCTGCTGCTGAGCGGCCAGATCTTGAGCGGCCAGCCCAAGGTCTTGCTGCCCTTGGTGGAGTTGCTGGATCAGCAGCGCAGCGGCCCTTACGCGCGCTTCCTGAGCTATCACGCCAGGCGCGATGCCGCCGGTCAGATCCAGGGCTTTGTGGGCCTGGATGCCTTGGACCAAACCCTGGAGCGACTGATGTTCAGCCGCAGCAAGGCCGAGTTGAGCCCTGTGCTGCCGCCCGCCCTGGTGCAGCTGCGCAGCGTGAGCCTGAGCCAGACGCAGCAAACGCTGCAGGCGAGGGCGCTGGCTGATCTGCGCCGTGGGGTGCAGCGCTGGGAGCGCAGCGACTATGTGTCGGACGCCGAGCAGCTGGCCTTGGCCCGCGCCGTGCAAAGCCTGCGCCGCCTGGCCATCAGCCCGCAGCTGATGGCGGCAGCGAGCGATGCGCCAGGCGATGCGGCAGGCGAGGTGCAGGCCGATGCGCCCAAGCTGGCGGCGGTGGCGGCAGTGTCGCGCGAGCTGCTGGGCTCGGCCGTGCAACGCCTGGTGGTGTTCTGCCAGTGGGACGACGCGCTGAGCCTGTTGGCCGCCCGCCTGCAGTCCCAGGGCTTCAAGTTCATGCAGCTGAGTGCTAACCAAGGTCTGGCCGAACGCCAGGCGCTGGCTCGCCGTTGGCGCGAAGACGAGCGGGTGCAGCTGCTGCTGATCAGCGATGCCGCTGCCGCCGGCCTGCAGCTCATCAATGAAGGCTCGGAGGCCAACCTGGGCCTGATCAATCT
This sequence comes from Paucibacter sp. KBW04, assembly GCF_003852425.1. Classification (GTDB taxonomy): domain Bacteria; phylum Pseudomonadota; class Gammaproteobacteria; order Burkholderiales; family Burkholderiaceae_C; genus Paucibacter_A. Next base: position 604,841 of record NZ_QAJN01000001.1, read on the forward strand.
GGAGCTGCCTTGGAGCGAAGAGCTGCTGGGTCGTCGCCTGTCCGCCTTATGTGAGGAGAGCACGCGTGGTCTGCCGCTGATTCAGCTGCAAGCCCAACAAGGCCTGGAGCAGGCCATGTTGCAGGCCATGGATGTTTTGCCCGAGCTGCCCAAGTCCTGCCTGGATGGTGATGCCAGCCTGCAACTGCTGCAGGGCGAGGACCTGAGCGCCTGGATGCGGGCCCTGGCCCTGCTGTGCAGCCTGCTGCCGAAGTAATCACAGAGGCCGTCCCAAACGCTTTGAGCCTGGGTGCAAGACCGTCAGTCTGTGATGAGAATCACGCCCTGGCGGCCTGCTTGCATTTCGGCGCAAAGAAAAAGCTTTCCGTGAAAACCCTAGTGTGCTATAGTCATGGTCTTGCTTGGAGTGCAGTGTTCGTTTTCTAAACAGCTGTTGCTCTTGCATTTCGTACGTCTCCTCTGACCTCTGTTCAGGCCGCTGCCCAAGCGCTTCAAATTTGAAGCTTTGCGCGCAGTGACAAGATGAACGCACGGTGCTTGGTACCTGATCCATTCGGGCTGCATCCGTCGTGACTCTGACCACCCACTTCGGGTGATGCGCTGAACGCCCCTCGGGTTCGGTCGGCGGCGATGCCGTCGCTTTGACTGTTCCCCCGGCGCCGCCCCAGGCACCCTCGGCAAACACTTGCCGACTTACCAAGACCTGGCGCACGACGCGAGCTTTCTCCCAGCGACCTTACTGGCTTGACGCGCTTTTCTTTGCTAGCGCGGTCAAGCGTGTGCGTTCGTCTGCATCTGCGCTTCTTTTGAGGCACGGCAGGCGGGGCACAGCTTTGTTGAAAGAAGATATGACTTTTGAAAATCTAGGCCTGCACGAATCCATCCTGCGTGCCGTTAAAGATTCCGGTTACGAAACCGCCACCGAAGTTCAAACCCTGGCCATCCCTGCCGGCATCGCTGGCAAGGACTTGATGGTTTCCGCCCGTACCGGCAGTGGCAAGACCGCCGCCTTCATCTTGCCCGCGCTGAGCAAGATTCTGGCCGGCCGTGCGACCCAGCAAGAGCGTGTCCGTGGCAAGAACTACGGCCCCAAGGTGCTGGTGCTGTGCCCCACCCGTGAGTTGGCCATGCAAGTGGCCAAGGCCGCTCAGACCTACGGCCGCCATGTGCCCGGCCTGAAGATCGCCACCGTCCTGGGCGGCATGCCTTACGCCCTGCAGATCCGCCAACTGAGCGGCCCGCTGGACATTCTGATCGCTACCCCTGGCCGTCTGCTGGACCACCTGCAATCGGGCAAGTGCGTGCTGGATAACGTCGAAATTCTGGTGTTGGACGAAGCCGACCGCATGCTGGACATGGGCTTCATCGACGACATCAAGTTCGTTGCCGATCGCATCCCCGCCGAGCGTCAAACCGTGATGTTCAGCGCCACCTTCGCCGGCCATGTGGGCCGCCTGGCCAATGACTTGATGCGCGATCCCCAGCGTATCGACGTGGCTTCGCACACCGACACCCACGAGAACATCACCCAGCGTCTGCACTGGGCTGATAACAACAACCACAAGGATCAGTTGTTGGAGCATCTGCTGGCCGACAAGGATCTGGACCAAGCCGTCGTCTTCACCAGCACCCAGCGTGACGCTGACTGGCTGGCCGAGCGCCTGCAAGAGCTGGGCCACGCCGTGGCGCCTCTGCACGGTGGCATGCCGCAAGGCCGTCGCAACCGCGTCTTGCAAGCCCTGCGTCGCCATGAAGTGCGCGTGCTGGTGGCGACCGATGTGGCCGCTCGCGGTATCGACGTGCCCACCATCACCCACGTGATCAACTACGGCCTGCCCATGAAGGCTGAGGACTATGTGCACCGCATCGGTCGTACCGGCCGCGCCGGTCGCGAAGGCCTGGCCGTGACCCTGGCCACGCGTGATGATGTGTCCATGATCCGCCGCATCCAGCAGTTCACCACCCAGACCATTCCTTCGGCTCAGATCGAAGGTCTGGAGCCTAAGACGCAAGAACCCCGCATCTTCCCGCCTCGGCCCGCTGGCGCCGGTGGTTTTGAAGACCGTGGTGCCCGTCCAGGCTGGGGCGCCAAGCCCGGCTTCGGTGGCGGCAACAAGTTCGGTGGCAATAAGTTTGGCGGCAAGCCCTCCTTCCATCGCGACGGCGGCAAGCCTTTCGTTCGTGAAGGTGGCCGTCCCGAAGGTTTCGCCCCCCGTGGCGACTTCCGTCAGGATGCCCGTCCCTCCTTCGACCGCGCATCGTCCTTCGACCGTGGCAATGACCGTCCTGCCTTCGGCAACGATCGTCCTTCCTTCGGCAATGACCGCCCCTCTTTCGACCGGGGTGGCGACAACCGTGGTTTCGCACCGCGTGGCGACAAGCCCGCGTTTGCCCCCCGTGGTGACCGTCCTGCCTTCGGCGACAAGCCGGCCTTCGCTGGCAAGCCCAGCTTCGGTGGCGATCGTCGCCCGGGTGGTTTCGACTCCCGCGGCCCCAAGCGCGCCGGCCCCGCCGGTGGCGCGCCGCGTCGCAGCGGTTTCGGCCGCTAAAGCCAAAGGCAGGCTTGGCGCTTGCTAAGATCTGAGCCAAGCAATGCCCATCAAAGGCCCGCTGCAAAGCGGGCCTTTTTCGTTTGGGCGCCCGCAGTGAAGCGGGCTTTTTTCGTTGTGGGCGCCCCGAGCAAAGAAGCAGGTTTTGATGGCAAGAGAACAAGGTCAGCTCAGTCAGTGGGACGACACCAAGGGCTACGGCTTCATCAGCCCTCAAAAAGGCGGTAGCCGCGTGTTTGTGCACATCAAGGCCTTTGCCCTGCAGGCCGAGCGGCCCAGGCTGGGCCAGAGCCTGAGCTATGAAATGGCGCAGGACGCGCAAGGCAAATGGCGGGCGATCAATGTCAAGCCCTTGAAGCCTGTCGCGCAATCTCGGCCCGCCGCAGCTGGCGCCGATCGCGCCGCCGCCAGCGCCCGCAGCCTTTGGCTGGTGCCCTTGTTTGCTGCTTTCTATTTGATTTGCCACCTGGCCTGGGATCTGAAACCTGCCGTCTGGGGCCTGTACATGGCCCTGAGCCTGGCCAGCTTCATCGTCTATGCGGGCGACAAGCGGGCCGCCCGGCGCGGCGACTGGCGGGTCTCGGAAAATACTTTGCATCTGCTGGCCTTGGCCGGTGGCTGGCCGGGCGCCTTGCTGGCCCAGCAGCTGCTGCGGCACAAGTCCAGCAAGACTTCGTTCCGGCGCTGGTTCTGGGCCAGCGTCGTGGGCAATGTGCTGCTCTTCCTGCTGATCTGCTCGCCCTGGCTCAAGCCGCTCTTGCGCCTTTAACCGACTTGACAGCGCCGCCCGGCCTGGACCAAGCTCAAGCCCAAACAAGGACAGAGGGACTGAAGCGTTATGGAGTACAACTTCGATTCGCAGATGAGCCAGATCCACGCCCTGATGGGCTGGTTCAGCTTGGGCCTGTTTCTGGCGCGCGGCTTGGCTTTCCAGTTTCAGCAGGCTTGGCCCATGGATGCCCGGGTGCGGGTGCTAGTTTTTGGCAATGATTTGTTGATGACCGTCACCGGTCTGAGCCTGTGGGCACTGCGCCATCACAACCCCTTGTATGACGGCTGGCTGGCGGGCAAGTTGATCGCGCTGCTGGCCTACACGCTTTGCGCGCACTGGGCCATGGGGCGGGGTGAGTTCCGCAGCCTGGGCTATGTGCTGTCCCTGATGTTTCTGGCCTACATGATTGGCGCGTCGGTCACCCGAAGTGCGGCCTTGGGCTTGTTCTAGGTGCGACGCTGCGGGCAGAGATAATGCCCCCATGACAGAACAAGAGCTAGGTGCAGACTCGCTGGAGTCCGAGCTGCGCTTTGAAGACTATTTCCGCGAAGGATCCGCCCCCACCGAGGCCTTGCTGTGGTGGCAGTTGGAGCGCAACGAGGCCTTGCTGAACGCCATGCGGGCTCTGTGCCACGGGCCGGCGGCCCTGGTGCGCCTGCGGGTCTGGATCTTTATGGAAGTGATGGCCATGCCGGCCTCGCGCATCAGCCGCGAGACCCTGAACCAGCATTTCCACATCCTGCGCGACGAGGCCCTGGAACTGGTGCTCAAGCGCCTGCGCGAGGCCGAGCTGCTGGCCTGGGACGGCTCCAACCAGCAATACGGCGTCACGCCCCTGGCCCAACAGCTGCTGGGCGTCTTGCAGCCCCTGGTGACCAGCACGGTGCAGGATGCCGACCTGAGCGCCTTGCTGGCCAATGTGGCCGGCGCCCATCAGCTGGGCACCCTGGACCCGGCCCAGCTGCAACATCTGCAAGCCCAGCTCTCGCGCCTGTACGACGAGTTTGCCGATGCAATCGCCAGCGGCTCGGAGTTTCACTTGCGCCGTGCCCGCCAGCGTTTTGGCCGCGCCCTGAGCCTGGTGGAAAAAGCCAGCGAGGCCCTGTCGGCCATCATGGTGCAGGCCCAGGAGCAGGGCAATGCCAAGCTGGAGCGCCTGGCCCGCGAGCTTGGCCTGGCCCAGGCTCGTTTGCTGGCCATGGCCAGCCAGTTCAACCGCGCCCTGCAGCAGGCCGATCGCCAGCGCGTCACCCTGGGCTCGACAGGCATCACCACCACCGATGTGCGGCGCTGGCTGCAGAACGTGCCGTTCTTGGAGAACCTCAGCCTGGGCGCTTTGTCCCGACCCATTCATCCGATTTTTGTGGCCCAGCATGAGTTGCTGGACACCACCGAGGCCGAGTTCGAGCGTGACCGTCCGGCGCCCAAGGAAGCCGAGGCCCTGCCTTCCGCCAAGGCCGCCGCACCGGGCGAGCTGGCCGTCATGAGCTTGCCGCCCGAGATGGGGCTGATGCAGGCCTTGCTGGCCCGCTGGACCGAGGCCGGCGAGATCGAGCAAGACCTGGCACCCGCCGTGTTGGGCGGCAGCTATGCCCGCGCCTCTTACCGCGCCCAGCTGCTGCCTCTGCTGGGCGACGCCCAAGCTCAACATTTGAGCGGGGCCACCGGCGATATGGCCCGCCAGCCCTGGCGGGTGCAGTGGTCGGCCGAGCAGGGCGAGGTCGATGATGAACACATCGCCTGGATGAGCAAGGGCGTTTTGCGCAGCACCGATGCGCCGCCCAGGGAGCCTGAGGGCGATCCCTTCTCAGCCGAGGTGAGGATGTCGGAGCCCGACGAAGCACCCAAGCCCGAACGAGTCAAGAAAACAAGAACGCCCAAGCCCAAAGAAGTCGAAGCTAAGGAAGTCAAAGAATGAGCGCTGCTCTGGACGATGCCGCCGCACTGGCGGCGCAATTGTTGGCGCGCCGCTGGCTGCCCCGCAACCACCCCCTGGTGCGCCGCGCCCTGATCGATACCGATGTCTGGACGGCCTTGGGCGAGCGCCTCTCGGCCGTGGGCCTGCGGGTCATCGACAACCTCTACGCCGACCACATCAGCCTGGCCATGTTGCGCCCGGCTGAGGCCGCCGTGTTTGGCGAGACCGGCCTGGCCGCCAATAACAATCTGGACCTGCCGCGCGACGGCGTGGCCTTGCTGGTGGTGCTGTGGTCCCTGATCGTTTTACCCAAGCGCCAGCGCCAGGTGGCGCGGGCCGAGGCCAAGGAAGAAGGCCAGGGTGAGTTCTTCGCCACCGACAAACCCGTGCCCCTGGCCAGCAGCGTCAGCCCCACCATCTCTTACCGCAGCCTCTTGGCCGACTTTGGCAATCAGCTGGGCAAGAAGATGCGTCTGGACTCCAACCTCAAGCTCTTGGAGCGCAACGGCTTCATCACCCGGCGTGGTGAAGACATTGCCGAAGGCCCTTTGCTGGACCTGCTGCTGGACTACGACACCCTGGCCCCACGCATCTTGGACGGTGCCCTGGGCGATGTGCTGGAGCGCAGCAGCGACCCGCAGGCTGCGCCCCTGATCGCCAAGATGCGCCAGCCCGAGCTGCTGCCGCCCGAGGAGGAAGAAGAAGAGCCGCTGCCCAGCCTGGCCCCCGCCATCCAAAAGCAACAACAAGACGACAGCCCCATCTGAGCCATGTTCCATCTTCAATCTCTAGAACTGCTGCATTGGGACTACTGCCAGCGCGTCACCATGCCGCTGGACGGCGCCATCATCACCATCGCCGGCCCCAATGGCTCGGGCAAGACCACCTTGCTGGACGCGATGCGCACCTTGCTGGGCCTGGAATGCTCGGGCGGCCGCACCTACAAGACCTATGCCCGCCACGCCAATGCCGAGACCGCCTGGCTGCGCGCCTTGGTGGACAACCGCCCGCGCGGCCGGCAGAACAGCTCGCGGCCTTTTGCCAGCTCCCTGCTTTATGCCGATCAGGTGACCCTGGTCTGCCGCATCGAGCGCCATGGCGGGGACTGGCAGCGCCGCTATCTGATGCTGGATGGCGTGCACGAGGTCGAGGCCATCGCCGCCCGTGGCGAGAAGGACTGGATGGGCATTGAGGCCTGGCGCCGCCGCCTGGAGGCGGCGGGACTGACCCGCGCCATTGGCCGCGTGCTAGCGCTTGAGCAGGGCCAGACCGACCGCCTGTGCGAGCTCTCACCGCGCGAGTTGCTGCGCCTCGTGTTTGAAGTGTTTGGCGACCAGGAGGTGCTGGACCGTTACGACCAGGCCCGCAGCCATCAGCAGCATCTGCTCAAAGAAGTGGAGCAGGCCGCGCACGAGCTCTCGCACACCCAGGCTCAGCTCTCCGACCTGGCCAACCGCGTCACCAGCTACCAGCAATACCAGCTGCGCCTGCGCGAGCGCGAGCGCCTGGCCACCGAGGTGGTGCCGGTGCTGCAATGGAGCGAGTCGCGCGCCCGCACGGCGCAGGGCCTGCGCGATCTGCACAGGCAGCGCCTGTTTGCGCGGGCCGACGAGCGCAGCTTGAGCGAGCGCCGTGCCGCGCTGCACAAGCTGTTTGAAAGCTCGGAGCAGGCCAAGAAGCGCCTAGCCGAGATCGAGCAAGAGCGCAAGCAGACCCGCGCCGCCTTCGACGCCGCCCGCGAGGCCGAGCGGCCCATGGAACTGCTGGCCAAGCGCGAGGAAGAGCTGCGCGCCCTGGCCGCTGTGGAGGCCGATGCCCAGGAGCTGGCCCAGCGCATGGAGGACCTGAGCGGCCGTCAGCACGCCTTGCGCGAAAGCTTTACCCGCGCCAATGACCAGAGCAAAAAGGCTCAGACCGCGCTGGAGGGTTTGAGTGGCCAACGCTTGCCGCCGCCCCCCGTCGAGGTGACGCGCTTCCGCCGCGCTCTGGACGACGCGGGCATTCATCACCATGTCTTGGCCGATTGCATAGACATTGCCGATGAGAGCTGGCGCGCTGCCGCCGAAGGCATGTTGCGCCCCTCGCGCTGGGTGGTGGTGCTGGAGCATGCCAAGGACGAAGCCCATGCCTTTGCCCTGGCCTCGCGCGAGCGCTACCGCCACTATGTGGTGGCCGAGGGTGAGCAGGCGCCCGCGCAGGTGCCGCAGGATTCTTTGCTGGCCGCGCTCAAGATCAATGCCAAGCTGCCCGCTTGGCTCTTACGCCAGCTGGGTGGCATACGCCGGGTCAAGGACACCGAGGCCGGGGCCAAGGCGGGGGGCGAGTGGATCACCCCCGACGCCTACTACCGCGATGCTCGCGGCGGCCGCAGCCTGTGGGTGGAGCCGCGTGACTTCCAATTTGGTGTGTCGGCGCTCGAATCGCGCCGCAAGGCCTTGGAGAGCGAGCTGGCCCGTTACGACGGCGAGCTGACCCGCTTGGCCAAGGAGCAGGCCGAGGTCGAGCGCCAGCTCAAGGACGCACAACGTGCCGCCCAAGGCCATAAGGCCGCGCAAGAGCTGGGGGAGAGGGCGGACGAATTCGCCGCCTGCCGCCAGCGCCTGCCCGCGCTCAAGCAAGCGCGTATCGAGGCCTCCAGTCGCATGACAGCGCTGGAAGGCGAGCATGACCGTGCGCTCACCCAGCACACCCGCAGCGAGCGCGATTACGAGGCGGCCCAAGCCTCACTCAAGGCCAGCGAAGACAATGTCTCGCGCACCCAGCGCGAGCATGGCAGCCGTTATGCCGATCTGGTGCAGGCTGCAAAAGCATCCCGTGAGGCGCGTGCCGCCTTCCCGGCGAATTGGGTGTTAGCCAGCACGCTGCAAGCCTTGCGCGATGAGTTTGAAAACGCCAAACAGGCCGAGATCGCCAGCCGTCATGTGCAGGCCGAGCTGGACAACGGCGTATGGGAAACCGACCCGCAAGTGCAGGATCGCCATGCCCGCATGAGCGTGGCCGTGCTGGAGCAAAGCGCCCAGCTGGAAGACCGCCGCGCCAGCAATGAGATGGCCCGCATAGCAGCATTCAATGCCCGCGAGCGTTACATCGACGTGCTGCGTGCCACCGTGCGCCGCTACAAAAAGAATGTGCAGGAGCTGGGCGAGCTGGCCGGGGTGATCGCCGTGGCCGAGCTGCCCCATCTGGACAACGACGATATGGTCTTGGCCCAGGCGGGCCTGCAGGTCAAGTTCAACTTCGACGGCAAGGGCGAGGTGGGCCTGAACGACGGCGAGGCCTCGGGCGGCCAGCAGGTCTTGAAGAGCCTGATCCTCTTGGTGGGCTTGATGAAGGACGACGACAGCGCCGGCGGCTTCGTCTTCATCGACGAGCCTTTTGCCCATTTGGACGTGCGCAATATTCAGCTGGTGGGCCATTTCCTGCGCTCCACCCGCGCCCAGTATTTGCTGACCACGCCCATCACCCATAACGTCGAGGTGTTTGAGCCTTCCGAGATCACCTTGGTCACCAGCAAGAAGGCGCGTGGTGAGCGCTGGGCGCCGCCCATTGCGGTGTTGGCGCGTCGGGCCGAGAAGTCGGTTTACGACTAATTCCTAACGATGTCCCGCGCTGCCCGCCTGCTGGAGCTTCTGCAAGTGCTGCGGCGCCACCGCCAGCCGGTGGCCGGTGCGGCGCTGGCCCAGCAGCTGGGCATCAGCCTGCGCACGCTGTACCGCGACATCGCCAGTCTGCAAGCGCAAGGCGCAGCCATCGAGGGCGAGGCCGGCCTGGGCTATGTGCTCAAGCCCGGCTTTGTGCTGCCGCCGCTGATGTTCACGGCGGAGGAGCTGGAGGCCTTGGTTTTGGGTTCGCGCTGGGTGATCAAGCGCGGCAAGGACGCCCGCCTGGCCGAGGCCGCAGGCCGCGCGCTGGACAAGATCTCCGCCGTGCTGCCCGCCGAAGCCAGGCATCAGCTGGAAAGCCATGCCCTGCTGGTTGGGCCGGCCAAGGAGGTGGCGGAAAGCCCATGGCTGGCCCGCCTGCGGGCGGCCATACGCGATGAGCAGATCCTTCAGCTCACTTACCTCGACCTCAAGGGCCAGCTCAGCCAGCGCCGCATCTGGCCCTTTGCCCTGGGTTATTTTGACCAGGTGGAGTTGGTGGTGGCCTGGTGCGAGCAGCGCCAGGCAGTGCGCAACTTCCGCGTCGATCACATCCAGGGCTTGCTCGATACCGGCCAGCGCTACCCGCGGCCACGCCAGGCTTTGCTGAAAGAATGGAAGGCGCAAGAGAAGATCGCTGCTGCCAGAAATTGACACTGCCCCTGTTTACGCTGAAGGCCTTCTCCAAACGAAAGGACTTCACACCATGAAGACAGCACTGCAGCCCAATTTCATGCTCTTTTACGTGGCTAGCCCCAGCGAGAGCGCTGCTTTCTACGCCCGCATCCTGGGACGCGAGCCAGTCGAGGCCTCACCCGGCTTCGCCTTGTTTGTCTTGGACTCCGGCCTCAAGCTGGGCCTGTGGGCGCGCGGCGGTGTCGAACCCGCCGTCGAAGGCCTGCCTCAGCATGCCAGTGGCGAGCTGGCTTTTGCCGTCCCCGATGTGGCGGCGGTGCAGGCCGCGCATCAGGCCTGGTTGGGCCTGGGAATTCCCATGCTGCAAGCGCCCACGCAGATGGACTTTGGCTTCACCTTCACCGCGAGTGACCCGGACGGCCATCGCCTGCGGGTCTTCACGCCGCAGGGCGATTGAGCGCGAGTCCTCCGTACTCGGGGATTGTCTTGGTCACAAGGAGGGAGCGAGCCATGACTCTATTGAACAGCCGGGCGGCTCAGCCAGAGCCCACGTGGATGGGCAATGAATGCCTGCCGGGCTTTGAACCCGGCGAGGCCGATCTGAATGCAGCGAGCATAGGCAGCAAGGTGACGGCCACCAGACATTGGTTGGCCGTGGCCTGCGCCGAGCATGTGCGGCGAGGTCGTTCAGAGGGCTTTATGCAGGTCTGCCACGGCAAGGCAGCCCCCTTGCGGCGCCTGCGGCCTGGGGATCGCGTGGTCTATTACTCGCCCAGCCTGCGCATGGGGGGCAGCGATGGTCTCAAGGCCTTCACGGCCTTGGGCGTGGTCTTGGCGCGTCCGCCCTATGTTTTCGATATGGGAGGGGGATTCACCCCCTTCCGTCGGGACGTGGCTTGGTGTTCGACGCGCGAGACCCCCATCACACCGCTTTTGCAGGCATTGGAGTTAAGCGCTGGTAAAAAGAATTGGGGCTATCCGCTGCGACTGGGTCTGCTTGAAATCAGTGCGCACGATATGGCTGTGATCGCTCAAGCCATGGAAGTGAGCTTGGCAAAAGACTAAAGAGTGCCGCCAGCTTCAGTTCCGCGCATGGGTGACCCGGTACTCGGCAACGCCGGGGATTTCGGTCACCCGGCTGGCGAAGCGGGTCAGAGTCTCGCCGCCGAAATTGCGGCGGGCGGTGCAGACAAAACGCCATTCCTCGCAGCCGTCCTGCAGTTGAATGCTCAGCGAACCCGGGGCGAAGCGAAAGCCCAGGTCGTGGGTGAACTTGGCCAACTCGGCCTGCCTGAAGTGCCGCTGCGGCTGGCCGCGCAGCATCACGGCGATGGCGGGGTGAGAGGGCAGGTGGGCCTCTAGCTTGGCGCCCCACATCATCAGGCTGGCGCACAACAGGGTCAGCATGATGGCGGCGAAGTAAAAGCCCATGCCCAAGAGGATGCCGATGGAGGAGGCGGCCCAGAGTGAGGCGGCGGTGGTCAGGCCGCTGATATTCATGCCCTCCTTCATGATCACGCCGGCGCACAAAAAGCCGATGCCGGTGACCACGCCCTGGATCACCCGTGTGGGGTCGGAGACGGCCAGGGGCAGATTGCCAGGATTGATGCCGCCGTACCACTGGTGGGGGTAGGCCAGCAAGATGATGACGCCGGTGGAGGCCATGCAGACCAGGGCATAGGTGCGCATGCCGGCGGCGCGGCCGTGGTAGGCCCGCTCATAGCCCAGCACCAGGCCCAGGATCATGGCGCCCAGCAGATGGAAGAGCATCAGGATATTAGTCTGCCATTGCTCGGCGCTCCAGTAACGCAGCAGGTGGTCGAGGTCGAGCAGATTCATGAGCGGCTCCGGCAGGCAATGCGCTCATGCTAAGCGTCAGTGCAGGCGCAGCAGACGAAAAAAATGGCTCCAAAAGGAGCCATTTATCGCTCAAGCTGAGGCTTAAACGGCCAGCAGATCCACCTCAAACAAAAGCGTGGCATTGGGCGGGATCACGCCGCCCGCGCCGCGGGCGCCATAGCCCAGCTCGGCCGGGATGACCAGCATGCGGGTGCCGCCGACCTTCATGCCTTGCACGCCCAGGTCCCAGCCCTGGATCACTTCGCCTTCGCCCAGGCCGAAGCGGAAGGGGTCGCCACGGTCCTTGCTGGAGTCGAACTTCTTGCCGCGTGCGCCGTCCTTGTAGAGCCAGCCGGTGTAGTGCACGGTGACGCGCTGGCCGGCCTTGGCCTCGGCGCCTTCGCCCAGCTTGGTGTCTTCCAGCTGCAGGCCGCTGTCCAGCGTCGTCAGGTTCAGGGTGATGGGCTCATTGCCGCCGCTCACGCCCAGCAGTTCCACTTCAAAAATCAAGGTGGCATTGGGCGGGATGACGCCACCGGCGCCGCGCGCGCCATAGCCCAGCTCGGGCGGGATCACCAGGGTGCGCGAGCCGCCGATCTTCATGCCTTGCACGCCTTCGTCCCAGCCGCGGATGACCATGCCGCCGTCCAGCTCGAAGTTGAAGGGCTGCTTGCGGTCCTTGCTGGAGTCGAATTTGGCGCCCTTGACACCGTCTTTATAGAGCCAGCCGGTGTAGTGCACGCTGACGTCATGGCCGGACTTGGCCTCTTTGCCGTCGCCGACCACGGTGTCTTCAAATTGCAGGCCGCTGGGGCTGGTGTTCATGCTTATTCCTTCAATGCGATGCCGCTGCCTGGCGCGTGCGGCGAGGCGGGCATCATAAATCCTAGCCCGGATGTTCCACGAGGTCGGCCCTGTCTGACCTACGACATCTATGCTTTTTGAGGTCTCTGCATTCGGCACGAGAGCCAATTTAGATACTGGGGCCTACGCGGGTTTGCGCGGCGCAGGGCTCGCTGGCTGCCCCTCAACTCCTCGCCAATGCCTATGGGCATTGGCTGCGGCCGTCTCGGGTCATCCCGCCGCGCCCTGCACCCCGCAATTCCCGCGTCCCTCGTGCTACATCCGGGCTAGCCAAGCCTCGACGCCTTCGGCCAAAACTTCGCCCACGGTGGAGCCCGTCAATTGCAGGCCCAGGTGCAGGGCGGCGGCGCGCAAGGCGGCGGCCGGGTCGTCCAGATTCAGCGCCGCCGCACCATTTTGCTTGGATAGCTTTTCGCCGTTCTCACCCAGCACCAGGGGCGTGTGCAGATAGCGCGGGCGCGGCAGGCCCAGGAGTTCTTGCAGGCGCAGCTGGCGGGGGGTGTTGTCGGCGAGGTCTTGGCCGCGCACCACATCGCTGATGCCTTGTGCGGCATCGTCCACCACGACCGCGAGTTGGTAAGCCCAAAGCCCATCGGCGCGCTTGAGCACGAAGTCACCGACGGCGCGGCTGAGGTTCTGTGTTTGTGGCCCCAGGCGGCGGTCTGTCCAGGCCAGGGTCAGGTCTTGCCTGGCCTCGCGGTCGGCCGTGCTGAGCAGGCGCCAGGCGCGGCCGGGCTTGCCGCCCAAGCCGTTGCGGCAGGTGCCGGGGTAGACCAGCTCGGCGTGTCGGCCGGGCAGGGCGTGTTGCGCCGCCAGGGCCTGCTGAATATCGGCACGCGAGCAGGCGCAGGCATAGGCCCAGCCGCTGGCTTGTAGCTGTGCCAGAGCCTGGGCATAGAGCGCCCCACGCTGCGATTGCCAGACGGGTGCTTCATCGGGCACAAGGCCGCAACGCTCTAGCTGGGCCAGCACCAGCGCGTCCGCCCCCTTGGGGCAGCGCGGCTGGTCCACATCCTCGATGCGGACCAGCCAGCGCCCGCCCTGGGCGCGCGCATCCAGCCAACTGGCCAGGGCGGCGACCAAGGAGCCGGCATGCAAGGGGCCGGTGGGGGAGGGGGCAAAGCGGCCGATATAGCCGGGGCGCATCAGAGAATCAGCCCCTCATGTTGTTCCAGCAAGGCATGCTGGGTGGTGGGGCTGGCCAGCTGCTGCAACCACCAGCTCAGCGCCTTGCCGGGCGGCTGGCCGCCGCTGGCGCTGTTATTGCGCCAGGCATAGTGCAGGGGCACGATGCGGCGGCCGCGGTCGGTGCTCAGATGCACCAGGCGGCCTGCCTCCAGATGCCGGCGCACCATGGAAGCCGGCAAGTTGCCGCAGCCCATGCCGCGCAGCAAGGCCTCCAGCTTGGCGGCCATGGAGGGCATGGTCAACACATCCTGACCCGGCATCACGCCGATGGTGACAGGGGCGAGGCTGCGCGCCGTGTCGGCCACGGTGATGATGCGGTGGCCGGCAATGGTGCTGGCCTCCAGCGGCTGCTCCAGGCGCGCCAGCGGGTGGTGGGGCGCCACGCAGAACAGCATTTCCATCTGGCCCAGCAGGGCGCAGTGCACGCTGCCGTCGGGCGGTTGGGCCGAGGTGCCAATGGCCAGATCGGCCTGGCCGGAAATCAGCGCCTCCCAGGTGCCCGACAAGACCTCGGTGCGCAGCTTCAGGCGCGTGGGTGGGCCCTGGCGTTCGCCGCTTTTGCCGTCATCACCGGGCAGTTGGTAGAAGGCCTCCATCAGATCGAAGAGGGCGCGGCGGGCGATGGCGTCATCGATCGCGATGGTCAGCTCGCTCTCCCAGCCGGTGGCGATGCGGCGCACCCGATTGGCCACGCCGTCCATCTCGCTGAGCAGGCGCCGGCCTTCGATGAGCAACTCCTGGCCCGCAGCGGTCAACACGGCCTGGCGTGAGCTGCGATCGAAGAGCAAGACGTCCAGGGCCTCTTCCAGCTGGCGCACGTTGTAGGTGAGGGCCGAGGGCACCTTGCCCATCTCGCGGGCGGCGGCGGCAAAGCTGCCACTGCGGGCGATGGCGTCCATCATGGCCAGGGCCTCGGGGGTGAGTGCGCGGCTTTTGGGGGTGGTTTGCATGAGGGGAGGGGGCGGGCATGCGAATTCTTGAGCCCTTCATCTTATTTGAATGCTGGCTTCAAGCCGCCTCTCCCACAGCCCGGGCCTGGACTTCTACAGTGAAGACATTCAAGGAGAGAAACATCATGTTTGAACTGATCAAGTCTTGTGAGCGCGGTTATGCCGATCACGGCTGGTTGAAGTCCTTCCACAGCTTTTCCTTTGCGGATTACTTTGATCCCAAGCGCATGGGCTTTGGCGCCCTGCGGGTGATCAATGAGGATCGCATCGCCCCTGGCACCGGCTTCGGCACCCATGGTCACAAGGACATGGAAATCATCAGTTATGTGCTGAGCGGCGAGCTGGCTCACAAGGACAGCATGGGCAATGGTCAGCCCGGCCAGAGCGGCCAGAGCGGCAAGGCCGCTGGCGTGATCTTGCCCGGCGATGTGCAGCGCATGAGCGCGGGCAAGGGCGTGATGCATAGCGAGTTCAACCATGCGCAGGACCGCGAGACGCATTTTCTGCAAATCTGGATCCAGCCCGATGAGCGCGGCATCTCGCCCAGCTACGAGCAGCGCAGCTTCGGGCTTGAGCAAAAGCGGGGTCAGCTGCGCCTGGTGGCCTCCAAGGACGGGGCGCAGGACTCGGTGCTGATTCATGCCGATGCCAAGCTTTATGCCGGCCTCTTCGATGGCTCTGAGCAGGCACAGCTGAACCTGGCACCCGGCCGCCTGGCCTATGTGCATCTGATCCGCGGCGGCTTGACGGTCAACGGCCAGCGCCTGAGTGGCGGCGATGCCCTGGCTCTGCGTGAAGAGACGGCGATCGAGCTGAGTGCCGGGGCCGACGCCGAGGTCTTGGTGTTTGATCTGGCGCCCTGAGCGTCGAGGTTTTTGTGTTCAAGAGCTGGGTTTCGCGGCCTTGAACGGATTTTTAGACAGATGTGTGAGAGGTTCTTCCCATGAGCAAGATTGCGATTGTTTTTCATAGCGGCTACGGCCATACCCAAAAGGTGGCCGAGGCCGTCGCCGAGGGCAGCGGCGGGGCCTTGTTGGCCATCGACGCCGAGGGCCATCTGAGCGAGGCCGATTGGGCGCACTTGGCCGCGGCCGACGCCATCATCTTTGGCACGCCCACCTATATGGGCGGCCCGTCTTGGCAGTTCAAGAAGTTCGCCGATGCTTCCAGCAAGATCTGGTTCTCGCAGGGCTGGAAGGACAAGATCGCGGCCGGCTTCAGCAACTCCGCCTCGCTCAACGGCGACAAGTTCTCCACCCTGCAATATCTGTTCACCCTGTCCCAGCAGCACGGCATGGTGTGGACCGGCCTGGGTCAGATGCCGGCCAATCGCAAGGCAGCGACCCGCGACGATCTGAACAATCTGGGCGCCAGCATTGGCTTGTTGACCGCCACGCCTTCGGACGCTTCGGTGGATGAAATGGTGGCGGGTGACTTGGCCACGGCCAAGGCCTTCGGACAGCGCGTGGCAGCGGTGGCGGCTCGCTGGGCGGCCTGATGCTTTGAGGCCTTGAGCGGCGTCAGTTCACTCGGGCGGGGCCCGGGAGGTTTTACAGTTCGGGCATGAAGAATCTTCTAGCCGTCCTCAACTTCCTGCCCGCCACCGATTGGCTGGCGCTGCTGCTGTTCTTTGTTGGCTGGCTGGGCTATGCCGCTTTTGCCAAGCGGCAGTCACAGTTCGACGGCACGCTCTTGGCGGCCACCAACCGCGAGCGACGCCGCTGGATGCTGCAGACGACTTACCGCGATGTTCGGGTGATCGACGGGGTGGTGGTGCAAAACCTGTCCACCAGCCCCTCGTTCTTCGCTTCCACCACGATTCTGATCATCGGCGGCTTGCTGGCCAGCCTGGGTGCCAGCGAGAAGGCGACGGAGTTGGTGCAGGAGTTGCCCTTCACCGCCCGCACCAGTGCCCTGGTGTTTGATCTGAAACTGGTCTTGCTGATCGGCATCTTTGTCTATGCCTTTTTCCGCTTCACCTGGAGCATGCGCCAATACACTTTTGGCGCCTTGCTGGTGGCGGCGGCCCCTTCGGCCGAGGCCTTTGTTGAGCAAGGCCTGTCGCGCGAAGCCTTTGCCGACCGCGCCGGTCGGGTGATGGGCATGGCCGCAGAAACCTTCAATGACGGGCTGCGTGCCTACTACCTGGCTTTCGCCGCCATTTGCTGGTTCTTCTCGCCCTGGGCGTTTATGGCGGGCACGCTGGGTGTGCTTTTTGTGCTTTACCAGCGTGAGTTCCGTTCGGACGTCTTGTCCGTGCTGCAGAGCTGACACCGAAGCGGAGCTTGGGCCAAGCTCCGCTCAAACCGGGGCTTACTTGATGCTGCCGGACATGATCGCGTTCTGCTCCCGCAGCGCGTCCTTGGCAAATTCCTTGTCAGCCTTGGCAATGGGTTGAGCGCCCTTGTAAGGGATGCGCGAGCCGGTCACATAGGTGCGCTGCACATCGTCGTCGGCAGCGCTCTTGAGATTCGCCGGGCTGCTGCAGGCGCTAAGCGCGCCGACACCGATCAGCGTGGCCGTCAGACCGAGGCTGCGGAGTGAAAGAGATTTCTTCATGGCTAAGGTTCCCTGAACGTGTCGAGAAATCGCCTGAGCCCATGTATCCAGACTTGCGGCGAGGAATGCCTGGACTGAATGTCCAAGCCACAGACCTTGTGTGCCGGGATTTTGGGCCGGAAGCCAAACCTGAGTCAGTACGGGCAAACCCAGCCCGACTCAGGGAGGGTTCTCGCCTACTTCAAACCACCACTCAAGAACTGCTGCAAGCGCTGGCTCTGCGGCTTGAGCAAGACCTCGCGCGGATTGCCTTCCTCCACGACCTTGCCCTGGTGCAGGAACAGGGTGTAGTTGGAGACCTCGCGGGCAAAGCCCATTTCGTGGGTCACCACAATCATGGTGCGGCCTTCGGCGGCCAGGTCACGCATGACCTTGAGCACCTCGCCCACCAGCTCGGGGTCCAGGGCCGAGGTGGGCTCGTCAAACAGCATCACCTCGGGCTCGACGGCCAGGGCACGGGCAATCGCCACGCGCTGCTGCTCGCCGCCCGAGAGTTGGGCGGGGTAGACGTCTTTGCGATGGCCCACGCCGACCCGGGCCAGCAAGGCCTCGGCCTTCTCGATCGCCTCGGCGCGGGGCACGCCCAGCACATAGATGGGCGCCTCGATGACGTTTTCCAGCACCGTGCGATGGCCCCAGAGATTGAAGTTCTGGAACACCATGGCCAGGCGCGCGCGCCAGAGCTGCAACTGCTTGGCGTCGGCGGCCTTCAAGCTGCCGTCGCGGTCGCGCACCAGCTTGAGCTCCTCGCCCTTGAGCGAGAGCTTGCCTTCATAGGGTTGTTCCAGCAGATTCAGGCAGCGCAGAAAAGTGCTCTTGCCCGAGCCGCTGGAGCCGATCAGGGTGATCACATCGCCACGGTTTGCAGACAGGGACACGCCCTTGAGCACCTCGCGCTCGCCATAGCGCTTGTGCAGACCTTCGACTTTCAAACTGACTGTCATTTTGTTTTTCTCTCAAGCACCTAGCAGCTTGCCGGTGCGGATTGCTTCCTTGCCTGCGACCTTGGCCACGCGCATGCCGGCCGTGGCAAAGCGCAGGAAGTCGCGCGCAAAGAAGAGTCCGTCCACCGGGCTCTTCAGCTCGGTCACTTCGGCCGTGATGGGGTCGATCACATGGGCCAGCACATCACCGGCAGCCACTTGTTCGCCGACCTGGCGGACAAAGGTCAGCACACCGGTCGTCGTCGATTTGATGGGCATGCTGCCGGCCAAGGGGCGGCCATCGCCGATCGCGTCGGGCAGGGCGGGTTTGGGGCCGGCAATCAGGCCGCGGTAGCGCAGGAAGTCAACAATGTTCTGCGCATCCTGGCGCGCCAGCTCATGCTCGACATCGGCGGCGCCGCGCAACTCCACCGTCACCGACATGCAGGCTTGCGGAATGGGGAAGCGATCGCCGAAACGGTCTTTCCATTTCCACCAGACCTGGGAGCAGGCCTCATCAAAGGGGCTGTCGCCCGATTCCTGGGCCAGCAAAGCCACACGCGAGCCGATGAAACGGCCCAGCACCTCGCACTCCGGCCAGCAGGGGATCTCGGTATACATATGCATGACGGCCTGGGCATCGCAATGCAGGTCCAGCACGATGTCGGCATCGCAGCTCAGCGACATGAGCTTGCGGCGCAGCGACTGCAGCTCGGTGTCCACCTGGGACTCATCCACCGCTTTCTTCAGCTCGCGTCGCAGCACCCGCACATTGTGGGCGGGGTCCTGCGTCAGCTGCGCCTCGGCGGCCAGGGCCGCCGCCTCGGTCTGCTCGGGATAGTGGCGGTTGAAGTTCTCGCCTGTCATGGTTTCGAAGCGGCCCATATGCATGTACAGCAGATGCTGGGACAGGCCGATCGGGTTGGCCATGGGCACCAGAATGATCTCGCCCGTGATCTGGCCGGCGGCCTGCAGCGCGTTCAGCTGCTGGCGCAGATGGTGGGCGACCAACATGCCCGGCAACTCATCGGCATGCAGGGACGCCTGGATATAGGCTTTCTGCGTTCCAGCACCGGCGGGCTGGCCGTAGTGCAGGGAGATCAGCTCGCGTTGGGTGCCCGGAGCGGGCGAGATCAGGGCGTGTTTTTGAATCTGCATGGGAGCTTTTGCGGTTTATCTCGGCCTAGCGAGGCTTATCTCGGCATCAGCGGCTTCAGCCATTTGGCCTCGGCCTTGTGGAACAAGGCCACCAAGGTCAGGGTCATCAGGAAGTAGAAGACGGCCGCGGTGATGAAGGCTTCAAACGGGATGTAGTGGGTGGCGTTGACGCGGCGTGCCGCGCCGGTGATGTCCAGAATGGTCACGATGCTGGCCAGGGCCGTGCCATGCAGCATGAAGATGGCTTCATTGCTGTAAGCGGGCAGGGAGCGGCGCAGGGCCGAGGGCAGCACGATGCGGCGGAACATCACCCAGCGGCTCATGCCCAAGGCCTTGGCGGCCTCGATCTCGCCGGCCGGCAGGGCACGGATGCTGCCCGCAATGATCTCGGTGGTGTAGGCCGCCGTGTTGAGCACAAAACTCAGGCAGGCGCAGAACCAGGCCGAGCTGAAGTAAGGCCACAAGACGCTGTTGCGCACCGCTTCAAACTGGGCCAGGCCGTAATAGATCAGGAAGAGCTGGACCAGCATGGGCGTGCCGCGGAACACATAGGTGTAGAGCCAGATCAGGCGCGAGATCCAGCTGCCCGTGAGGCTGCGCAGCACGGCCAGCGGGATGGCCAGGGTGAGGCCCAGGACGAGCGAGATCAGCAAGAGCTGAAACGTGGTCCAGGCGCCGCTCAGATAGAGCGGCAGATTCTCAAGAATGGTGTCGTAGGCAATCACAGCGAACCCCTCCGCACGCCGGTGGAGAAGCGCTTTTGCAGCCAGTCAAACAGCAGTTCTGAAACGCTGGTGAAGGCCAGATAGATCAGGGCCACGGCCAGATAGAACACAAAGGGCTCACGAGTGGATCCGGCTGCTTGCTGGCCGCGTGTCATCAAATCGTGCAGGCCGATCACCGAGACGATGGCCGTGCTCTTGATCAGCACCAGCCAGTTGTTAGACAAACCCGGCAAGGCATGGCGGAACATCTGCGGAAAGGTGATGCGGCGGGCAATCTGCCAGGCCGACATGCCATAAGCCAGGCCGGCCTCGCGCTGCCCCGGCGGCACCGCCAGAAAAGCACCGCGGAAGGCCTCGGTCAGATAGGCACCGAAGATGAAACCGATGGTCAGCACACCCGCCACATAGGGGTTGATGTCGATGTATTCCTCGTGGCCAAGCGAGAGGGCGATGCTGTTCACCGCCACCTGGCCGCCGTAGAAGATCAGCAGCATCAGCACCAGATCGGGCACGCCGCGGATCAAGGTGGTGTAGAGATGGGCCAGTCCTCGGGCGAAACGCCATTTGGACAATTTGGCCAGGGCGCCCAACAAGCCCAGAATCATCGCCATCGCCAAAGAGGCCAGGGCCACGCTCAGCGTGACCCCGGCGCCTTCGATCAGGCTGGGCAAAAAGCCGTGCAGCATTGAGTCTTTCGAAAGTTCATTCAAGCGGCGGCGGGCCGCAGCAGCCCACCGCCGAGGCCAACAGGCCCGGGTTTACTTCTTCTTGATCGAAATGTCGTAGTCGAAGTACTTGTCGTTGATCTTCTTGAAGGTGCCATTGGCCTGCACGGCGGCGATGGCGTCGTTGAACTTCTTGCCCAAGGTCTTCTCGTCGGCCTTGCGCAGCCCGACGCCAGAGCCGACGCCAAAGTACTTCACATCATCGAAGTTGGGGCCGACAAAGGCGAAGCCCTTGCCCTCGGGCTTCTTCAGGAAGCCGAAGTCGGCGGCCGGCATATCGGCCAGGGTCAGGTCCACGCGGCCAGACTTCAGGTCCAGAAAGACCTGGTCTTGCGACTGGTAGCGCACGATATCGCTTTGCTTGAAGATGGCCGAGGCATAGGCCTCGTGGATGGTGGCGCTTTGCACGCCGATCTTCTTGCCCTTCAGACCGGCCGGGGTCAGATCAAACTTGACGCCGCTCTTGGCCACAAAGCGGGCCGGGGTGTTGTAGTAGGGGTTGGAGAAGGCGATGACCTTCTTGCGCTCGTCGGTGATGGAGACGGAGGCGATGATGGCATCGACCTTGCGGGCCTGCAGAGCGGGGATCAGGCCGTCAAAGTCTTGCTGCACCAGGGTGCACTCGGCCTTCATCTCGGCGCAATAGGCCAGGGCCAGATCGATCTCGAAGCCCTTGAGCTTGCCGTCGGCGCCCACTTCGGAGAAGGGTGGGTAAGCACCTTCCACGCCGATGCGGATCTTCTTCCATTCCGGGCCTTGGGCCTGGACGCTGAAACTGCTGCAAGCCAGGGCGGCAAGGGCCAAGGCGGTGGTGGTACGGGCGATCAGGGAACGGCGTTGCATGAGCTCTCCTAGAAAAAGGATGGGGGCAGTAAAGAGGTACAAAGAAGAGTACGGGGGAGGAAATGTCCAAGCTTTGATCTTGCAATGCGAATCAAGACTTGGCTCTTAGGGTTTGAGCGTATGCAGAAAGTCCAGGACGGGCGCCAAGGAGGCGGCGGGGTCCTCTTCCTGGGGAACATGGCCCAGGCCCGGCAGCATCACCAGGCGGCTGCCGACGATGTCGCGGGCAAAGTTCTGCGCGAAGCTGGGAGGGATCAGGCGGTCCTTCTCGCCCCAGAGAATCAGGGTGGGCAGGCGCAATTGGCGCAGTTTGTCCGCATGGGCGCCGGGCTGCATCTGCGCGAAGCGCTCGCGCAAGGCGGGCCGATTGCCGCTGCGCAGGGTCAGCTCAAAATAGCGATCGACCAGTTCCGCGCTCACCCGGCTGGGCTCACCGTAGACGGATTGCAAGCTGCGCTCCACCAGGAAGCGCGGCAAGACATAGTCGGCAATATGAGCGAGCACGGGCAGGCGCGCCAATCTAAAGCCCATGGGCATGGATTCGGGGGCCAGGGCATAGCCGGCAGCATCCACCAGGATCAAGGCCTTGACGCTGCTTGGGTGCGCCGCCGCGTACTCCCAAGCCAGCTCGCCACCCAGGGAATTGCCGCCCAGCACGACTTGTTGCAGTCCCAAATGCTTCAGCAAGGCCTCGATCAGGCGTAGGTAAGCCGCGTTGCTGTAATCGCCCTCGGCCTGTGGGCCGGTCAGGCCAAAACCCGGCAGGTCCAGGGTGATGATGCGGCGCGCCTCGCCGGTTTTTTGCAGGCCGTCGATCCAGCCCTGCCAGGTGTGCAGGCTGCTGGAGGTGCCGTGCAGCAAGAGCAGGGGGGCGGGGTCCTCGCGCGGGCCCACATCGCGGATATGCAGCAGCTGGCCGTTCAGGTCCAGGAACTCCGAGGGCGGCAGGGCCCAGCGGCCCACCAGGCTTTCCAGCGGGCGGTCGGGGGCCTTGGTGGCGGCAAAGCCCAGGGCGGCCAGCAGCAAGGCCACGCCAATCAGGCGCGGCAGGATCTCGGAGAGCTTTTGCACCGGGAAAGTCTAGCGCTTGTCGGCGAGGGTGTTGATCTAAGCGACTTTGGCGCGCAGCGCCTGAGCCGAGGCTTCGCGATGCGCCTCAGAGGCGGGGCGGACGATCTCGGTGGACGGCGCCAGGCCGGCGTCCAGCGCTTCGCGCTGGTCAAACACAAAGCAAGCGCCTTGGTAATGCGGGCCCCCGGTTTCCTCGAAGTACTTCAGGATGCCGCCTTCCAGCTGGTAGACCGGGCCATCTAAATTTTGTTGCTGCAGGTAAATCGCCGCCTTTTCACAACGGATGCCGCCGGTGCAAAAGCTCACCACCGTCTTGCCCAGCAGCTCTTCGCGGTGGGCTTGCACGGCCTCGGGGAATTCGCTGAACTTGGCGATACGCCAATCGATCGCGCCCTCAAAAGTGCCGTAATCCACCTCGAAGGCATTGCGGGTGTCCAGGGTGACCACGGGCCGGCCCTCGTCGTCATGGCCTTGGGCCAACCAGCGCGCCAGCGTGGTGGCCGGCAGGGCGGGGGCGCGGGGCAGGGCGTCCGGTCGAATGGCCGGATGGTTCATGCGGATGATCTCCGGCTTGACCTTGACCAGCAGCTTGCGAAAGGGCACGCCCTCGCTCCAACTCTCCTTGGGCGCGAGGTCGGCAAAGCGGGCATCTTCTTGCAAGGCCTTGACCCAGGCGCGCACGCCCTCGGCCGAGCCGGCCAAAAACAGATTGATGCCTTCCTCGGCCAGCAGCACGGTGCCCTTGAGCGCCAGCGCTTGGGCGCGCTCGAACAAGTGCTCGCGCAGGGCCAGGCAGTCCGGCAAGCCCACAAATTTGTAGGCGGAAATATTGAGAATGGGCAAGGCGTTGTTTGGCATGGTGAGCTAGGGATTGTAGGCAAGCCGAGGCACTGCTCAGGTCAAGTGTCTTTTTGCACCCCCAGCCCAGGCCGGGCCCGGCGCGGATGGGGTCCAATACGGCCATGGATCAACACAACATCACCGAGCAACGCCTGACCGAGCTGGAGATCAAGGCCAGCTTCACCGAGGACCTGGTCGAGCAGCTCAATCAAGTCATCGTGCGTCAGCAGCAGCAGATCGACGCCCTCGGGCGCGAGTTCGCCCGCCTGCAATCGCAGCAGCTGGAGCAGGGTAGCGGCCCGGGCTTTCGCAGCCTGCGCGATGAGTTGCCGCCGCATTACTGAGGAGCGCGGCCGCCTGGCGCGCAGGGTTCACCTATCGCCCCGGCCTGCACTGCCGGCCTCATTCGGGCAAACCCGTGGCATCAATTGATGAATTTCGGAGCCTGAATCCCCTAGCTCAAAGGATGCGCTAGTGCCCTAGGCGGACTACTCTGAACAGGCCTTCCCAGTGCTTGTTCAACCCCATAGAAAGAGAGCTCCCATGCGTCATACCGCCTCACTTCGCCTCCTCGTGGCCGCCAGCGCCTTGTCGGTGTCGGGCCTCAGCTTCGCCGGTTTCAGCAACGCCACCTTTGCCTACTCCGGTGGCAGCACGACCAACTATCTGCAGCTCAATGGCAGCAACCAGGTGATCGAGTTTTCGCGCGGCTGGGTCGACCAGACCGGCTCCAACAACGGTGGCGGCAGCGGCGCCAACTACATCGCCGGTGTCTGCGGCAGCTCCGATGGTTGTTTCGGTAACGATGCCGAGTACCACAACTACTTTGCCTTCAATTTCAACAATCTCTTCAGCGGCACGGTCAATACCGCCAGCCTGGTTTTGAATCAACCGAGCAATGGCTACATCACGCCAGCCAGCACCATCACCTACACCTTGTTCGATGTGAGCAGCAACCCTTCCCTGGGATCGGGCGTGGCGCTTTACAACGATCTTGGCTCGGGCATCAGCTATGGCACGGTGGTGGTGGATGCCAGCAGCGCGGGTGGCTTGGTCACGGTCAACTTCAATGCGGCCGGCCTGGCGGCTTTGAATGCGGCAGTCAGCAATAACACCAACTTCTATGTCGGCGGTGCTGTGGCTGCGGTGCCCGAGCCTGCCACCTGGGCATTGAGCGCCGCGGGCTTGCTCCTGCTGGCCCTGCGTCGGCGCGCCGCCCAGGCTTGAGAAAAGCGCCCAAGCTTTAGCGAATCGCCACACCCCAAGGCAGCTTGCCCACGGCGATATCGCTGAGTTTGCGGCGGCTCTCGGTATCGATGACCGAGACCGTGCCCGCGCGGCCACAGGCCACGTAGAGCTTTTTGCCGTCGGGCGTCAGGGCCATATTCCAGGGCCGGGCGCCCACGGCAATCGTCGCCACGATTTGCAGCGAGGCGCTGTCCAGCACCGAGACGCTGGCCGCCCCGCCATTCGAGATATAGACCTGGCGCCCATCTGGGCTGACGGCGATGCCATTGGCTCGCAGGCCGGCCGGAATCTTGGCGCTGATGCTCAGGCTGGCCCGGTCGATCACATAGAGCTCGCTGGCGTTCTCCGCCGCCACATAAGCCCGCCGTCCGTCGGGCGAGAAACCAATGCCGCGCGGCCTGGCGCCCACGGCGATCTGGCCGATCTGGCGGCGTGCGGCCACATCGATCACATCGACCGCCTCGCCTTCTTCGGCACTGACGAAGACCTGCAAGCCGTCCGGGCTGAAGACGGCGTGCTCGGGGTTCTTGCCTTTCAAGCTCACGCCAAAGGCCTTGCTCTGGGTTCGGGTGTCCACAAAGACCACCTCATTGCTTTCCTCAATGGCCGCCACCACCCAGCGCCCATCGGGCGAGATACCCACGCCCTCGGGTGATTCGCCCAGATCGATGCTGGCGATGGCCTTGCGTGCCTGTAGGTCCAGCAAGACCAGCTGGTTGCCCGCTTGATCGCTGACGTAGGCCAGCTTGCCGTCCAGGCTGATCACCGTGCCGCGCGGCTTCTTGCCTGCGGCGATCTCGGTCAGCACCTGATCGGTGGCGGTATCGATCACGCTGAGCGTGCCCGAGCCCTCGTTGGGCACATAGGCAAAGGGTGCGGCCCCCGCGCACAGAGGCAGGAGCAGGGCCAGAAAAGTCTTGAGTTGACGGGTCAGCATGGGGTACTCCAAGCTCAGGGCCAGATTCTTTGCAAGAGGCCGTCGCGGTCCACAAAGTGGTGCTTCAAGGCCATGGCGATATGGCCCAGGATCAGCGCGCAGAAGACCCAGGCCAGACCTTTGTGAAAGCCATTCAAGGCGGCGTAGACGGCCGGCGATTCGGGCCCCCAGGGCGCGATGGCATGGCCAAAAAACTTGATGCCGTGCTTGCTGAAGTTGGAGGCCAGATAGGCGCTCAGCGGCATCAGCAGCATGCAGGCGTAGAGGGCGCGGTGGCCCCATAGCGCGGCCAGGGTCTGTGCCCGGCTCATGCGGGCAGGCCAGCCGGGTGAGGGCTGTCGCAGACGCCAGAACAGGCGCAGCAGCAACAGGCCCAGCAAGATCAAGCCCCAGGACTTGTGCAGATTGATGACTCCAGCGCGCGCCGGTGTGCCACGCGGGGCCAGTTCATCGAGCGCGAAGCCAAAGCCGATCTGGGCCAGCAAGGCCAGGCCCATCAAGGCATGCAGCCAGCGGGCAAAGCGGTCGTAGCGCGGCGCGCCCATCTCAGAAGCTCAGGCCGGCCGAGATGCTGGCCAGCCAAATGCGGCCCGGCGCGGGCTCGAAGAAGCGGCTGTTGCCCTCGTTGACGATGACCGAGCCCGACACCTGGCGATCGAAAAGATTGTCGATGCGCACAAAGGCGTTCACATCCCAGGCCCCCAGCTTGAGCAGATAGCCCGCGTTGGCGCTTAGCAGGCCATGGCCGGGTGCGGCATCGCTATTGAGGTCGTTGACAAAGACCTGGCTCAGGGCGCGAGCCTCCAGCCCCGCGCGCCAGCCCTGTGGTGGCGCCCAGTTGAGCGCAGCGAAGAAGGCATGCTTGGCGATGCCAGGAATCTTGCTGCCCGCGGCGATGGCTTGATTGGGCGAGGCACAGGGGCTGCTGGTGCAAGTCATGAAGCCGTCGCGATACTCGGCGTCCAGATAGGTGTAGGCCAGCTGGGCTTGCAGGTCGCGAGGCAAGGTCTTGCTCCAGGCCAGCTCTAAACCCAGGCGGCGGCTGCGGCCGGCGTTCTGGTAGCTGGCGCGGCCGCCCACATTGCTTTGCGTCACGATCTCCTGCGCCGTGTGGGTCTGGAACAGGGCTAGGCTGCCTTGCCCCCATTCGCTGCTTCTAGCCTTGAGGCCCAGTTCCAGGCTGTCGCTGCGGGCGGCTTGCAGGGCGAAGTTGAGGCCGGTCTGGCCGTTGGGCCGGTAGGACAGCTCATTCAGCGTGGGCGTCTCAAAGCCTCGCCCGGCCGAGGCGTAAACATGCAGGCCAGGGCTGAGGGCGTAGAGCAGACCCAGCACTGGCAGGGTGGCACGGTAGTCGGCGCTGCCACTATCGTCCGGGTTGCTGGCCGTGATGTAGGCGTCGTTGGACTTGAAATGCACTTGGGTGCGGCGCAGCCCGGCATTGAGGGTCCAGCGCGGCGCGGGCTGCCAGCTCAGCTGCAGATAGGGGTCCAGGCTGCTGACCTCGTTGTTTTCCTGGCGGCGCAAATCGCCCTGTACGCCCAGGCTGCTGCCCACATAGTTGAGGTAGCCGCGGCGCTCTTCTTTCAGCTGGTCATAGGCCAGACCCGCGACGGCCTGCAAGAGCCCGCCGGCCCACAGGGTCTTGAGGTTCCAGCGCAAATCGGCTCCGCGGTAGTCCCGCGTTAGGTCGATCACGCCGCCCGGATGCAGCGGATTTTTTTGAGTGGCGACCGGGATGGACTGGAACTGCTCGGTGTTTCGGTGGCCGCCGTAGACCATGGCCGTCAAGGCATTGCTGCTGTCGAGCTGGCGTTCGTAGATCAGGCCCAGCTGGGTTTGATCCATGGTCTTGCGGGTGTTGAAGCTCAGGGCCGAGGGATCGACGCTGCGCGGGTCGGCCTGGAACTGGGCCCGTGTAAGGCCTAGCGGGTCTTGGGCGATGGGCAGGTCCACCCGATTGGCAACGAGGGTCAGCTTGCTAGCCTCATCCGGCCGCAGGCTCAGCTTGACGTTGCCCAGGCGGCGTTGGGCCTGGCTGTGCTCGCGATAGCCCTCGGTGTCGAACTGGCTGGCGCTGAGCATATAGCTGAATTGTTTGGGGCCTTCCACCGCGCCACTGAGCTGGCTGCTGATGCGGCGCAGGCCATCGGAGCCGGTGGCGACGCTCAGGCCCAAGCGAGGCGGCCCCGCGCCGTCCTCGCTGAAGACATTGATGACGCCGCCTGAGGAGTTGCCGTAGAGCGCCGAGAAGGGGCCGCGCAAAACCTCCATCCTGCCAACCGACCCTAGGTCCACATGGCTGATTTGGCCCTGCCCATCGGGCAAGGTGGCGGGGATGCCGTCCACATAGAGGCGCACACCGCGGATGCCAAAACTGGCCCGCGCGCCAAAGCCCCGCACCGAAATCTGCACGTCTTGCGCATAGTTTTGGCGGTCCCGCGCCAGCAGGCCGGGCACGGCAAGCAAGCTCTCGGAGATATTGATCTGGGCGCGGCGGTCCCGGGCTTCGTCGCCGTCGATACGGCTGATGGAGGCCGGCACGTCAAAGCTCTGCGCCTCGCTGCGGGTGGCGCTAACGACCACGCGCTCCAGGCTGGCGCGTGCCTCCGTTTCTTGCGCCTGGGCCGTGGCGCAGAGCAGCAGGGCGACGCACACGGTCGGGCGCAGGCTCAGGCCTTGGCGAGGGCAGGGCCGCGGGAGTGGGCGGCGCTTCATGCTTTTTGCCAGCTCACATTGTGGGCCTCGAAGATGCGCTTCAACTCGCCTCGGCTCGTCAAGGTATTGAGTGCCGCTTGCAGGGCTTGCGCCAGACCGACCGCGTCTTTCTTGACGGCCAGTCCGGTGGCCCAGCCATCGCGTGGCGCGCGGGCCAGGGGCAGGGCTTCGATGGCGAAGTCGGCGCGGCCACGCAAGACCGATTCCAGCTCCGAGGCCAGGCCCACGGCGGCCGCGAACTCGCCTCGCAGCAGGGCTTGGGCGCATTCGGCGCCATCCTTCCAATGGGTGTTCAGCTGGCCTTGGTAGGCCCCGCCATCGGCACCCAGCATCAACCAACCGGCCAAGGTCTGGCCCGGCACGGCCACCGTTTCGCGGCCCAGCTGGGCGAGTTGCTCCAGCTGCGGCAGGCGCGCCTTGTTGCGAGCCAGCACGATGTGCTCGCGGTAGTAGGGCGCAAAAATCAGGGCCTGGGGCGTGGCGTCCATCAGCGGCCGGTCCACCGGCACATGCATCAGCACATCGGCCGGGCCGTAGCCCAGGTAATGCCCTTTCCAGACCATATTGCGCAGGTCGTCGTTCATGCTTTCGTCGGCGTTGAAAGGCATCAGCTCCAGCTTGAGGCCCAGGGCCTGTGCCAGGGCTTGGGCCAGATCCACATCAATGCCCCGGCCCCGCACATGAAAAGGCGGCATGTCTTGGTAGATGCCCACGCGCAGGCTGCCACGGGCGAGGATCTTGTCCAGGCTGCTGGCGGGCTGATCGACGCCGGCTGCCCAGGCCTCGCCCAGGCTCGTGCCCGCACAAGCCAGCCCGGCCAGCTGAGCCAGCTGAGTCAGCAAGCGGCGTCGGCCGGCCTTCATTGCGACACCTGCAGAGGCTTCTCGCGACGACTTTCCAGATAGCTCTTGATGGCCCATATCGCCTCCTGATCGAAGACGCCCTCAAACGGCGGCATGTAAACCGCGCCGTTTCGACTGCGGCCATGGCGCACCGTGGTGAGGAAGTACTCGTCGTTGTCCTTGACGCAGGCCTCACGGCGCTTGAGCTCTTTGAGGCCGCTGCAGTCGTTGTCCAGCCGGCGCAGGTCGGGGGCGATGCCCCCGGAGATGGCTTCAAGCCCGTGGCAGCGGGCGCAGTTCTGGCCAAAGGCCGAGCTGCCGACCTTGATGGCGGCTTCGTTCTGGCGATAAGGGTTTTCGCTGCGCCAGCCCTCGCCCAGGCGGGGCAGGCTGGAGGTGTCCACCGCCTGGGGAG
This sequence comes from Paucibacter sp. KBW04, assembly GCF_003852425.1. Lineage (GTDB taxonomy): Bacteria > Pseudomonadota > Gammaproteobacteria > Burkholderiales > Burkholderiaceae_C > Paucibacter_A. Next base: position 634,199 of record NZ_QAJN01000001.1, read on the forward strand.
TGACATCGCCATGACTCCAGACCAGGCCCGTGCCGCCCAGCAGCAGGGCCAGGGCAAGGGCCGAGGCGCGCCAATGCAAGGGCTTGCTCAGGCCCGGGCTGGGCGCTGGCAGGCCTTGCTTGCGGGTGTGGGAAGAGGGGCTTGGCTGGCGCATGGTTTGTCTCCGCTTTGGGCTTTGGATTTGGGCTGGGTTGCTGTGGCTTTGCCAAGCTTGTGCAAAGTCCATGCCACGCGGGCCTGTCCCAATCTGACACAGATCAAACTGGGGAATGTTCCATGGACAAGTTTTGCTCCGGCGCGCAGCATGGGCCTGGGTGTTCAAAAGAGCGTGAACACCGGTCCGGCTCGGCTTCAGAGCGAGCTTTCTGCCCATAGGCAGGGCCATGCGGGCGAGCGGCGAGCAGCCAAGCCATGGATCGATGACCGGTGCGCGCGATGAGAGACAAGCTGCTTTGGGCAGCGCAAAAAGGAAGACCTTGATGTCCACGACTTCCAATCCTGCGCTTGGCAACGCGTCTGCATTGCCGCGTGCCGAATTCATCGAGCGGTCCCATCAGCGCAGTGCGGGTCTGGGCCTGTCCCGGGCGGAGAAGCGCGAAGTCGAACCCATGGTGCGCAGCGACCTGACCCTGGCGCGTGAGCGCAATCAGCGTCTCTATCTGCATGCCGCGCCGGTGATGCATATGCTGTTTGAGCAAATCATCAATACCGAAAGCATGATCGTGATGACCGACGCGGCCGGCACCATTCTTCACTCGGTGGGCGACGATGATTTCCTGGCCCGCGCCGATAAGGTGGCCCTGGCGCCCGGCGCCAACTGGGCCGAGCATTCGCGCGGCACCAATGCGATTGGCACGGCCTTGTTCGAGGGTTCGCCCACGCTGATTCATGGCCCCGAGCATTTCATGCACGCCAATAATTTCCTGACCTGCTCGGCCGCGCCCATCTTTGACCCCCGCGGCAATATGCTGGGCGTGCTCGATGTGACCGGCGATCACCGCAGCTATCACCAGCACACCATGGGCTTGGTGCGCATGTCGGCCCGCATGATTGAGAACCACTGGCTCTCCGACGATTACAACAACCGCCTGCGCCTGCACTTCCACAGCCGGGCCGAGTTCATCGGCACGCTGCTGGAGGGCATTCTGGTGGTGGGGCCGGATGGCAAGCTCTTGGGTGCCAATCGCGGGGCGCTTGATCAGCTGGGCTTGAGCGGCGCGGCCTTGCGGGCGCAGACCCTCACCAGCTTGCTAGGCACGACCACGGCCGCCATTTACGACCATTTCCGCATGCCTTTGTCGGCGCCCATGCGTCTGAGCCTGGTCAATGGCCAGAGCTTTTATGTCAGCGCCCGCTTTGACTGGCCCTCGCGCCCGGTGGTGGCGGGCCTGGGTTTACTCAAACCCGATCAGCAAGAGGCGGGCGCCTTCGATGGCGCGGCTGCGGGCGGCCTGAACAGCGACAGCGGCCCGGTGCGCTCCTGGCTGCCCGGCGCTGAGGCTTGCGAGCCGGGCTCCGTTGAGCAAGGGGTGGGCATGGAGCGTTCGGCACGCAAGCTCGGGGCCCCGCCAGCGCTTGCGGCCCAGCCTGGCGAGCCCGGTCATAAACTTTCGGGGCTGCAATATCTGCGCACCGGTGACGCCCAGGTCGACACCTTGGTGCAGAAAATTCAACGCATTCTGGACCGCGACATCCCCTTGCTGATCCTGGGCGAAACCGGCACCGGCAAGGAGTTGCTGGCGCGTGCCGTGCATGTGGATTCCAAGCGGGCGCGCCAGCCCTTTGTGGCCGTCAACTGCGCCTCCATCCCCGAGTCCCTGATCGAGGCCGAGCTGTTTGGCTATGAGGACGGCGCCTTCACCGGCGCGCGCCGCAAGGGGGCGACCGGCCGCATCGTGCAGGCCAATGGCGGCACTCTGTTCCTGGATGAAATTGGCGATATGCCTCTGCCTCTGCAGGCGCGGCTGCTGCGGGTTTTGCAGGAACGCAGCGTGACGCCGCTGGGCTCTAACAAATCGATCCCGGTGGACATCGCGGTGTTCTGCGCCACCCACCGCAATCTGCGCGAGATGATCGCCGCTCAGTCCTTTCGTGAGGACTTGTACTACCGCCTCAACGGCCTGGCCGTGCGCATCCCGGCCCTGCGTGAGCGCAGCGATCTGGATGTGATCGTGCGCCGCATCTTGCTGGCCGAGCGGCCCCATGATGTGCCAAGCTTGAGCCCGCAGGTGGCCGAGCTGTTCATGGCCTATCACTGGCCCGGCAATATTCGCCAGCTCTCCAATGTCTTGCGCACGGCGGCGGTGATGTCGGCCGGCGAGGCCCAGATCACCAGCGCCCATCTGTCCGACGATTTTTTGGAGGATGCGGGGGCCCAGCAGTCGCAGCGGGCCTCGCCTGCCGCGCCCCAACGCGAAGTGATAGAGAAACTGAGCGAGGCCACAAGTCCGCAGGGTCTGCCAGCACAGGCTTGTTCAGGCTTTGCGGGCCAGGTGGGCGCTCTCGATCCCTTGCTCGCTCAGCAACAGGCCGAGGTCGCCATGCGGGCCAGTCTAAGCCCCTTGAGTTCCATGAGCTCCATGAGCTCCTTGGGCCACGAGGCCAGCCTGGGCCATACCCTGGAGCAGGCCGAGATCGAAATGATTCGCGCGGCCTTGGCGGCCGCGGGCGGCAATATCTCGGCCGCCTCCAAAAAGCTGGGCATCAGCCGCAACACCATTTACCGCAAGCTGCACTGGAACAACACGCCAGCCGTGACCAAGAGCTCTTGATCACAGCAGCAGGGCGATCACAAACACGCCTATCATCATGAAGGCCAGCACCACCTTGGCGATCAGGCCCACCATGATGCCCAGCCAAGTTGCCAGGCCGACCTTAAGGGCTCGGCCCTCGTCCCGGCGGGCCAGATACTCGCCCAGGGCCGCGCCCAGCAAGGGCATGAAGAACACACCGATCAGGCCCATGAAGAGCCCGGCCACCGTGCCCAGGGCCGCGCCCGCGATGGCCTGCTTGCTGGCCCCGGCCTTGCGTGCGCCTAGCAGACCGGCCACATAGTCCAGCACCCAGGCCAGCACGGCCATGGCGCTGATCAGGGCCAAGCTCCAGGGTCCCACTTGCTTGAAGTCCCCCACCCAGGCCCCCAGCACGATGCCGCCCAAGACCAGGGCGGTGCCGGGCAGGGCCGGCAGCACCGTGCCGATCAAACCCAGCACGATCAGGCCCACACTCAAAATCCACCAGCCCGTATCCGCCATCCCCTTGCCCTCCATAACTGTTTTGTTGAGCAGAACAGATGGGGCTGCTCAGCCGACTTTCAAGGCGCGGCCGGTTGGAAGAGCTGGGGCTCCAGCTCCTTCCACAAATGTTGCAGATTGAGCGGATGGCGCAGCGCGTAGCTGGGCAAGGCGGCGAACTCGGGCAGGGCCAGACGGGGGTCTTGCACATCCAGCGCTTGACCGGCTTGCAGCTGCGCCCAGACTTTGGCGCGCAAGGCCTCGATGTAAGCGATATGCCGGGCCAGGCTGCCCGTTTGGCCTGCGGCATTTTGTTCGGCCTCGCCCTGCTCGCCCAGCAGCCGGGCCGAGCCGGCAAACTTCTGCAAGGAGCGCAGGGCGAGCAGGAACAGATCGCTGCGGCTTTTCTGCAGATCGGGCACATCGCCCACCCACACCAGGCCTTGGGCCAGCACCGTGCCGCTGTCGCGGTGGCGCAGCACCAGCACATGCTCGCCCATGCCGCGATCCAGGTTCAGCCAGTCAAAGGGGCCCAGCTCGGGTGCTTGCACCGCCTGCTTCGGTGTGCGAATCGTCTCGGGCAGCAGGCTGGCGCCCACCACGGGCCCCAGCTTGGCGCGCAGTTTGTCCTGGCACATCTGGCAGCGCTTGTTCATCAAGGCCATCACCTCGGGCAAGGCCCAGATGCGGGCCGGCTCAAAAGCGATATTGCCCATGGCCAGCTCGGGCGTGGCGCGGCTGTTGATCAGCTCGCTGGGCAGGCGCTGGAATTGGGTTTGCAAGGCGCAAGCCAGGCGCGCGCCAAAGGCCGGCGTGGGCCCGCTGCCGACCAGCCACAGCGACTCGGGGGCCTTGGCGTCCTGGGCCACAAAAAGCTGGCTGGTCAGGCCGCCGTTGCTGGCATTGGGTTCGCCTCGGGCAGCGGCAATGCGCCACAAGCCCGGGCCCACCGGCAGCAGCTGGGGCCAGCCGGCGGATTCGCTGGCGGGGCAGGGGCTGGCGGTGTCTGCCTGCGCTTGGGCCAGCGCCGGGGCCAGCAGCAGTAGCAGCAAGATCAGGCCTTGGGACAACATCTGCTCCAGTCTGCAACAAAGGCGGTGCAGCTTGGCGCAGTTGAGGGCCAAGGCATGCGGGGAAATGCGGGGCCGAGCCGGTTGCGCATACCGCTGGCTTCGGCATGGATATTGCGGTGACACAGGCATGACAAGGACTTTCATCAAAGGGCTGGGGCAGGCGGTGGCGCTGTCGGCCTATGCCCTGCAACAAGCAAGAAACCTGCCCCGAATCAGCGTGGCCCAGCTTGCCATGGGGGAGCCGAGCCAGCCATGAAGATTTTGGTCTTGGGCGCGGCTGCCAGCGGTGGATTACCGCGTTGGAACTGTGCGTGTTCGCAATGCCAGGGCCTGCGCCAGCAGGCGGGTGAGGGGGCCATGACACAAAGCGCCTTGGCGATCTCGGCCGATGGCCAGGCCTGGGTCTTGGTCAATGCCTCGCCCGATATTGCCGCGCAGATTCGCGCAAACCCGGTCTTGCAGCCCGGCCCGGATGCGGGGGGCAGCAGCCCCATCAAGGCCCTGGTCTTGCTGGATTCGCAGCTGCAAAGCGTGGCCGGCCTGCTGAGCCTGCGCGAGAGCCGCCAACTGGAGGTCTATGCCACGCCCATGGTGTTTGAGGACCTCACCGATGGCTTGCCCTTGCTGCCCGTGCTGGAGCAGTACTGCGCCGTGCGCTGGCACCCCTTGCCGGTGGCGGGCACGCAGACCGCCGCCGAGTTTAGCATCCCCGGCTTTGAATCCCTGCGCTTTGTGGCCCTGGCTGTGCCCGGCCAGCGCCCGCCCCATGCGCGCCAGCGCGAAGCCAGCGTGGGTGACAACATCGCCTTGTGGGTGCAGGACCTGCGCGGCGCGCAGAGCCTGATGTTTGCACCGCTGCTGGCAGCGGAGCCGGAGGCCTGGGGCGCTGAGGAGGCAGGCACCGAGGGCGGCACCTGGCAGTTCTGGCAGCGTCAAGCCGATTGCTGGCTGCTGGACGCACAAGCGCCCGAGGCCTGGCAGGCGCGGGCGGCCGGCCGCCGCATCCTGACCCGGCTGGGCCATGCGGCCTCTGGGCCTCAGAGCCAGGAACAGGCCGCGCTGGAGCAGGCCTTTGACGGCATGGTGATCGAGCTATGAAGCCCCTCAGCTGGACCCTGCCCCAAGCCAGGAGCGCGCCGCCCAGGCCGCAGCTGCCGCTGCACGAGCCCCTGTGGCTGGAATGGTTGGCCCTGGCGGGCTTGCTGGGTTTTGCGGCCTGGCTGCTGGGCCTGCGCGGGATTTGGGCCCTGTTATTGCGCAGCGATCCGACCGGCATCACCTTGCTGATCCTGCTGGTCTTTGCCGCCGCGTCGCTGTGGTGTGGCGCACGCTCCCGCTTGCTGCAGGCGCAAAGAGAGGCCTTGGGCAGGCCCCAGGATGGGCAGAGCTGGGCGGCGGAGTTTTTGCGCACGGCCAACTCGCCCGAGGCCGAGCAAAACACCGCCCTGGACCTGCTGCTGGAGCGCAGCCACGGCCCGCATGGCGCGGCCTGGTGGGTCAACAGCCTGCAGCTCAAGCTGGGCTTGCTGGGCAAGGTGGTGGGTTTCTCCATCCTGGCGATCAATATCAGCAGCATGCAGAGCTTTGACCCGACCCAGACCCAAGACCTGCTGCGCAGCCTCACCTCCGGCCTGGGCGTGGCCTTGCTGAGCACCATGGTGGGCCTGGTGGGCAATATCTTGCTGGGCCTGCAGCTCACGCGACTAGACCGTTATGCCGACGCCCTGGTGAGCGATATCCAGCGCGCCGGCCTGGCCCTGGCGCACAGCCAGGCCGCAGGGGCGCCCGCATGAATGCCAGAGGACAGCGCGCGCGGGGCGGCGGGGGTCCGCGCGAGCCCGAGGTCGACCCCTTTTACGACATGCTCTTCAATCTGCTGATTGCCTTCGTCTTCTGCTTCATCGTGGCCTTGCTGGCGATGAACCCCAAGGCGCTGAAGGCCGGCGACATCCCCTCCAAGGCCGAGTACATCATCAATGTGAGCTGGCCCGACAACAATCCGAACGACATCGACACCTGGGTGCAGGACCCGGCCGGCAATCTGGTCTGGTACCGCCAGCGTGAGGCCGGCCTGATGTATCTGGACCGGGACGACCGAGGCGACGCCAACGACGCGATTTTGATCAACGGCCGCCGCATCACCAGCCCTTTTCGCCAGGAGGTGGTGACGCTGCGCGGCATCGTGCCTGGCGAGTACACCGTGAATTTGCAGTACTACCAGTCGCGCAACGGCCAGCCGGTGGAGGTGAGTGTGAATGTGATCAAGGTCAACCCACGCGCCGAGGTGGTGTTTTACGGCCAGCTCAAGCTGGCCAAGCCCGGCGATGAAGCCACGGCCACGCGCTTCACCGTGCAGGCCGATGGGCAGGTGGTGCAGGTCAACACCCTGCCCAAATCCTTGGTGCAAAACTTTTGAGGCCCGCATGAGCTTGCCCTTGTTGCTCAGTCTGGTGGCCCTGGCCTTTGTGGCCTTGCTGGCCTTGTTGTGGTCGCGCTGGCCGGCCTGGCTCAAGGGCCTGCTGGTGCTGAGCCTCAGCGTGTTCTATTTCTTTGCCGCCGAGGCGGTGAGCCAGCTGGCCGGCTGGCCCTCGGCCGAACCCCTGCCCGAGCAGTTTGTGCTCTTGGCGGCCGTGATCGAAGAGCCCAGCAACAAGCGGCTGGGTAGCTTGCAGCTGTGGGTCCAGCCCTTGGAGGAAGGCAAGCCCACCGCGCAGGCACGGGCCTTCAGCCTGGCCTATCGCAAGGATCTGCATGCCTTGCTGAACGAAAGCCTCAAGAAAACCCGCGAGGGCGTCACCCAGGTCGGCAGCGCCACGCTGAAAAAAGGCCAGGGCGGCCTGGCCTGGCTCAGGCCCAGCGGCAGCGAGCAGCAGGTCAAGCTGCGCGATCTGCCCGTGCCCCAGCTGCCGGAGAAATGAGGCCATGCGCAAGCTGCTCGCCTTCGCTCTCTTGGCCCTGCTTTTGCAATTTTTGCAGGCCTGCCGAGGCGGCGCGGGCGTGCCAGACTACTTTCCCCTGGAGGCCGGGCACCGCTGGACCTATCGGGTGCAGACTCAGCTGGACGATGGCAGCCCGCCGGAGCAGGAAGTCTTGCGCATCGCCAGCCTGGGGGCGCAACGCCTGGCCGTGCTGGGCGATGCCGAAGCCTGGTGGCGCCAGGGCGATGCCGGGGTGGACTACTGGCTGCGCCGCGATGAGAGCGGCATCTACCGCGTGGCCAGCAAAAGCTTGGTGGACGAGCAGCCGAAGGCCGATCAACCGGTTCGTTATGTGCTGAAGGCCCCCTTTGTCGTGGGCAGCAGCTGGCAGGCCGACACCACGGCCTATCTCTTGATGCGCAGCAATGAGTTCCCGCGTGAGATCCGCCATGTCCACCCCCACATCCTCATGACCTACCAGATCAGTGCCACGGCGGTGGCGCTGGCCACGCCGGCCGGGCAGTTCAAAAACTGCCTGGTGGTCAGCGGCCTGGCCACCTTGCGCTTGTATGCCGACCCTGCCACCGGTTGGCGCGACCAGCCCTTGCGCAGCAAGGAGTGGTATTGCCCCGGCGTCGGCCTGGCCCGCCTGGAGCGCAGCGAACCCGCCCACACCGCATTTCTGCGCGGCGGCGAGCGGGTCTTGGAGCTGGAGGCCTACGAATGAAAGCATCGCTGCCAAACGCCCGGCCTCAGCGGCTCAGGGCGCGTTCAGATTTGGCCTGGGTTTTGCTCTTGACTGGCTTGAGTTTTGGCCTGGCCAGCGCCCTGGAGTTGCATGAGCTGTGGGTGCATTGGGCGCGCGGGCGCGAGGCCTGGCAGCTGGACGAGCTGCCCCTGGCCCTGTTGGTGCTATTCCTGGGCCTGGCCTGGTATGGCTGGCGGCGCGGGCGTGAGACGCAGGCCTTGTTGCAACACAGCCAGCAGCTGGCCCGCCAGCTGCTGACGCTGCAGGAGCGCGAGCGCCTGGCCCTGGCGCGTGAGCTGCACGATGAGATGGCCCAGCATTGCACCGCCATCCGCTGCGAGGCGGCCTGGATGCGCGGGGCGCAGGCCCAGTTGGCCAAGGCGGACTCGGCGGATTCGGCGCAGCGCATCAGCGAGCTGTGCGCCGCAGCCGAGCGCAGCGCGGCCGTGGCCGAGCAGCTCTCCAGCAGTCTGCGCTCGATGCTCAAACGCTTGCGACCGGCGGAGCTGGACGAGCTCGGCCTGTTTGAAGCCTTGCGGGCCCTGTGCCAGGCCTGGTCGGCCAGGACCGGCTTGCCGCATGAATTGGAGGTCAGTGCAGATTTGCAGGAGCTGCTGAGCCGCCAGCCTAGCGCGGCCCGCGACACCGCCTTGTACCGGGTGGCGCAGGAGGGTTTGTCGAATGTGGAGCGGCATGCGCGCGCCGGGCGGGTGCATCTGCGTTTGCAAAACCTCAGGGGCGAGCTGGAGCTGAGCGTGCTCGACGATGGCCAGGGCTTCGCAAGCCCGGCCAGCCCAGGCGGGCTGGGTTTGCTGGGCGCGGCCGAGCGCGCCCAGGCCTTGGGCGGGAGTTTGCAGATGCGCGGCCTGCCGGGTCGAGGCAGCTGCTTGCGGATGCGGGTACCGGTGGGTGCCCAGGGCCTGGCCACATGATTCGCGTGCTCTTGGTCGATGACCATCCGGTCGTGCGAGCCGGCTATCAGCGTTTGCTGGAGCAGCAAGGCGATATCGCGGTCGTGGCGCAAGCCGGCGATGCGCAGGAGGCCTTCGCCCTGTTCTGCCAAACCCAGCCCGACTTGGTCATCAGCGATATCTCCATGCCGGGCAGCAGCGGACTGGCCCTGATTCAGCGTCTGCGTGAGCGGGAGCCCCGCTGCCGCATCCTGATTTTCAGCATGCATGACAGCGAGGCCATGATGCGCCGGGCCCTGGACCTGGGGGCGAGTGGCTTCGTCAGCAAAAGCAGTGCGCCCGAGGCCTTGCTGGAGGCGGTGCGCAGCGTGCATGCGGGCAGGGTCTACCTGCCGCCCAGCGCGCCCGCAGAGGCGGACTTGAGCTGCCTGAGCCCGCGCGAGTACGAGGTGTTTCGGCTGCTGGCCTCCGGCCACTCCTTGCAGGACTGTGCCAAGGCCCTGCAGCTGAGCGCCAAAACCGTCTCCAACCACCAGACCCTGATCAAGGAAAAACTGGGCCTCAGCAGCCTGGCGGCCCTGGCCTTGCTGGCGGTCCGGCAGGGCCTGGTCTGAGAGCATCCCTGGCCCCGGCGGTGCCCGGCGTTCGCGGAAGAAACGGTGAACAGGTGAACAAGTGAACGAGTGAGCAATACAGACGGTTCGACGCGTTGACTTGTTCACTGTTCACCTGTTCACCTGTTCACCTGTTCACTTGTTCACCATTCTGTTTCTCATGCGGCTGAGCCGGGCAAACCCCAAGGCGCGGCGGGAAGTCTTCCCTGTGCATTGGCGCCCGGCCTTTGTAGTCTAGAAAAACAAGACGAACTGGAGGCGATTCGATGATCAAGAACTTTGGCGGGGTGGCTTTGAGTGCATTGGCCGTGAGCGCCTGCTGGGCCGACCCGGCCCCGGCCACCGAAGTGGCGCCACCCGCTCAGCTGCCGAGGGTGGAGGTGATCAGCAGCTCGCCCTTGCGTGGCAGCGAGCAGGCGCGTGACCAACAGCCGGGCTTGGTGCAAACCGTGAGTGCGGCCGAGCTGGAGCGGCGCCAGGCGCTGGACCTCTCCAACTACCTGGCCCGCCATATGGCCAGCGTCAGCATCAACGAGGTGCAGGGCAACCCCTTGCAGGCCGATCTGAATTACCGTGGCTTCAGCGCCTCGCCCCTGCTGGGTACGCCGCAAGGCTTGTCGGTCTATCTGGACGGGGTGCGCATCAACCAGCCTTTTGGCGATGTGGTGAGCTGGGACCTGATTCCTACCGCCGCCATCGAACAGGCGGTGTTGATGCCGGGCAGCAATCCCCTGTTCGGCCTCAACACCCTGGGCGGCGCGCTCTCGGTGCAAACCAAGACCGGGCTGAGCAGCCCGGGCAGCGCCTTGCAGCTCAGCGGCGGCAGCCATCAAAGAGTGGAGCTGGCGTTTGAAAGCGGCGGCGGCAAGCCCGATTTGCACTGGTTTGTCACCGCTCGTCGGCTGCACGAAAAGGGCTGGCGCGCCGCCTCGCCGACCGACTCTGCGCAGCTGTTTGCCAAACTCGGCGGCCGCTTGGGCCAGGCTGAGGCGCGACTGAGCGTGGCGCTGGCCGACAACGAGCTCACCGGCAATGGCCTGCAAGAGCAAGGCGCCTTGCAAAGCGACTGGAAGAGCATCTACACCGCGCCCGACAACACCCGCAACAAAGCCCAGCTCTTGAATCTGGAGCTGAGCCAGGGCCTGGCTGAGGGCTTGCGCCTGAGTGGCAATGCCTACTACCGCCGTATCTCGACGGACACCTTGAATGGCGACATCAATGAGGGCGCGCTGGATCAATCGGTCTACCAGCCCAGCGCAGCTGAAAGGGCCGAATTGACGCAGGCCGGCTACACCGGCTTCCCGGCCTCGGGCGCGACTGCCAGCAACACCCCCTTCCCCAAGTGGCGCTGCATCGCCAACGCCTTGCTCAACGACGAGCCGAACGAGAAGTGCAACGGCCTGCTCAACCGCAGCCACACCCTGCAGCACAATGCGGGGCTGAATCTGCAGCTCTCGGGTGAGTCGCAATGGGCCGACATGAAGGCCCAGTGGCTCTTGGGTGGCTCGCTGGATTGGAGCCGGGTCAATTTCGAGCAGAGTTCGCAGTTTGGCTATATCAACTCCGACCGCACGGTGACGGGCGTGACCGGGCCGGGTGCCTTTGCCGACGGTAGTCAGAACTCGGAAAATGCCTTCGATTCTCGCGTCAATTTGCGCAGCCGCAGCCAAACGGCCAGCATCTTTGGCAGCAGTACCCTGAATCTGAGCCCGGCGGCCCAGCTCACCCTGTCGGGCCGCTACAACCGCGCCAGCATCAGCAATCGCGACGCCATCACCCCGGGCGGCGGGACGGGCTCGCTGGACGGTGACTATGTGTTCAGCCATTTCAACCCCGGTCTGGCTTTGAGTTATGCCGCAGCGCCAGGGCTGAAGTTTTATGCCAGCGCCAACCAGGGCGCGCGCGCGCCCACGGCTGTTGAGCTGGGCTGCGCCGACCCGGCCAGCCCCTGCAAGCTGCCCAATGCCTTTGCGGGCGACCCGCCGCTGCGCCAGGTCATCACCCGCAGCCTGGAGCTGGGCGCAAGAGGGCGCTTGGGCCATACGCTGGACTGGCATTTGGGCCTGTTCCGCGCCGACAACCATGATGACTTGCTGTTTGTGGCCGACAACAGCAGCGGCTTTGGCTACTTTAAGAACTTTGGCCTGACCCGCCGCCAGGGCCTGGAAGCCAGTTTGCAGTGGCAAGCCCACCGCGACCTGCGCCTGAGTGCCAGCCTCAGCCTGCTGGACGCCACCTACCAAAGCGCCGAGGTGGTCGGTGGCTCGGCCAATAGCAGCAACGATCAGGCGCAGGCTGGTTTTCCGGGAGTGGAGGGCGTGATCGAGATTCGACCCGGCGACCGTATACCCATGCTGCCGCGCAGCCTGCTCAAGCTGGCGGCCGACTGGCAGCTCAATGCGCAATGGGGTCTGAGCCTGGACCTGAGCGCCACCTCAGGCGCCAAGGCGCGAGGCAATGAAAACGGCTTGCACCAGCCCGACGGGGTCAATTACTTTGGTAGCGGCCGCAGCGCGGGCTATGCCCTGCTCAATCTCGGGGTGGACTACCGGCCCAGCAGTCATATCAAGTTATTTGTGCAGATCAAAAACCTGCTGGATACGCGCTACAGCAGCGCGGCGCAGCTGGGGGTGAATGCTTTTGATGAGCAGGGCAATTACCGCGCCCGGCCCTTGCCCGCTAACGCGAACGGTGACTATCCGCTGCGCTACTCCACCTTCTTGGCCCCCGGCGAGCCGCGATCGGCTTGGATCGGTTTGTGCTATGAATTTGGGCATTGAGGAGAGGTCGTGAAAAAGAAAGGCGGGCAAGCGCCCGCCTGTTGAGATGGCTTCGGGAAGGGAAGCAAGTGAGTGAAAGCGCCTAGAAGGTGAAGGGCGGCACCGCAAGCACCGCCCTTTTTGATCGGCTCATCTCACTTGGACTCAGCTCGGCGCCTTGGCCCAGACCTGGCACCAGCCGCCATTGGCGATGTGCTTGCGGCCGAACATGGCGCAGCCCGCCCAGGCATCGGTGGGCTTGCCTTGCCAGAAAGTGCAGTTGGCGCAGTGCTGGCTGGCCTCATGCTTGGGGTACTTTTTGGCGTCGACCTTGGCCGTGTCCTGGCGGTAGCCCAGGGCTAAAGCCTGCTCATCGTTCTCGTCCACATGGGCGCCGGCCTGGGCGATGGCCGGTTTGCCTGCGATCAAGGCGCCGCCCGCCAGCAGCGCATGCAGGGCGATGAAGCGACGGCGGGAGTTACTCGTTTCCATGAGGGATCTCCTTGGCTTGCCGGGGCTTAGGGCTTGGGGATCTTGAAGACCCAGACCATACCGCCTTGCTCCAGGAAGTTGACGCGCTTGGCCACATCCCCGCCCCACAGCGGCACGGCGCCGCCCCAGCCCGAGACCACGCTCACGTATTGCTCGCCGCCCTGCATCCAGGTGATGGGCGGGGCCACGACGCCGGAGCCGGTCTGGAACTCCCAGACGATCTTGCCGGTCTTGGCATCGGCCGCCTTCAAGAAGCCTTCGGGCGTGCCCCAGAAGACCAGATTGCCGGCCGTGGTCAGCACACCGCCCCACAGCGGCGCATTGTTCTTGACCTCCCAGACGATCTTGCCGGTCTTGGGGTCCACCGCGCGCAGGGCGCCGATGTAGTCCTCGTTGAGCGGTTTGATGGTGAAGCCAGCGCCCAGATAGGCCGCGCCCTTTTTGTAGGTGATGGGCTCGTTCCAGATCTCCATGCCCCATTCATTGGCCGGCACGTAGAAGAGCTTGGTGTCCGGGCTGTAGGCCATGGGCATCTGGTTCTTGCCGCCCAGGAAGCCGGGTGCGGCGAAGACGGACTTGCCCTTCTTGCCGTCGGCACTGGCGGTAGGGTCGCCGCTGCGGTTCTCGGGGATGAAGTTGGGGCGGCCGGTCTTCAGGTCCACGCCCGTGGCCCAGGTGAGTTTGCGCACAAAGGGAAAGGCGTTCTCCAGTTTGCCGGTCGTCGCGTCGTTGACGTAGAAGAAGCCGTTGCGGTCGGCCTTGCCGCCCATGCGTTTGCCGTCCATATCGAAGGTGATGAACTCGTTGGCGCCGTCAAAGTCCCAGGCATCGTTGGGCGTGCCCTGGTAATGCCATTTGATCTTGCCGGTCTTGATGTCGATGGCGACGGTGGCGCAGGAGAACAGGTTGTCACCCTGGCGCAGATGGCTATTCCAGGGCGCGGGGTTGCCGGTGCCAAAGTAAGCCAGGCCGGTCTTGGCGTCATAGGTGCCGCCCATCCAGGTGGAGGCGCCGCCGGTTTTCCAGAGGTCGCCGGGCCAGCTCTTGTTGGTGGTGCCGGAGATGCCGTTCTCGCTCTTGTTGCCATCTTTGTCATAGGTGTAGCCCATATGGCCTTCCACCGTGGGGCGGGACCAGATCATGCGGCCGGTGCGCGGGTCGCGCGCCTCCACCCGCCCGACCACGCCGAACTCACCGCCAGAGACCCCGGTGAGCAACATGCCACCGGCGATCAGCGGGGCGGCGGTGGCGGAGTAGCCGGCGGCGTAGTCGTCGATCTTTTCCTTCCAGACCACATCGCCGGTGGCCTGGTCCAGGGCCACCAGCTGGGCGTCCAGGGTGGCGAAGATGACCAGGTTGTCGAACAGGGCGGCGCCGCGGTTCACCACATCGCAGCAGGGCATGATGCCCTCGGGCAGGCGGTGCTCGTATTTCCAGAGCTTTTTGCCGCTGGCCGCGTCCAGGGCGTAGATGCGGGAGTAGGAGGCGGTGACAAACATCTTGCCGTCGTGGATCAGGGGTTGGGACTCCTGGCCGCGCTGTTTTTCGCCGCCGAAGGAGAAGGCCCAGGCCGGCAAAAGCTTGGCCACATTGCCGGTGCTGATCTGCTTGAGCGGCGAGTAGCGCTGGCCTTGCGTGCCCAGGCCGGAGGACAGCACCTCCGCACCGCTGCGCGGCGAGTCCTGAATCATCTGATCGGTGACGCCCGCACTGGCCGCGATGGCATCGGGGCTGAGGCCGACGAGTGTGGCCACGGTGCCCAAGCTCAGCTGGGTCAGCAGGACGGAAAGCTTCAAACGCATGGATGTCTCCTCTTGAGGGGGTGGGAAGTCCGGCTCGCCTGAAGCGCTGCAAGAGCAGGGCGCGCCAGTCCGGGCGGATGCTCTTTGTCCGCAACAAACGTGCCACCCCAAGAAGCCCCGAATTGTTCTGTTTTGGACGAGTTCGGCCGCAGGGTTGCTACATCCTTGAGCAGGCCGGGGGGGAGCGATCAGCGCGCCTTCAGCACCGCCTGCTCATAGCGCGGGTAAAGATGGGCCACATTGCGGATGTATTCGGTCTCGAAGGCCGCCCAGCGGCGGAACTCCTCGGGCGCGGGCTGGCGCAGCAGCTCCACCATGTCCAGGCCTTGCTCGGCGGCGCGGCGAAAGCGCTGGTCCAACCAGGCCAGATAGTGCTGGGTCATGGCGATGGCGGCCCCGTCGCGAGCCGCCTCCACACTGCCGTGGCTGGGCACCCATTGCGGGTAGGGCAGGGCGGCCAAGGTCTTGAGGCTGCGGCTCCAGGCGGGCAGATCGGCATGGGGCGTGGTGGGCACGCGCTGGCTGAACACCAGGCCACCGGCGAAGACGACGCCCGCGCTGCGATCGATCAGCACCAGATCGCTGTCGGTATGGCCGCCCAATTCCAGCAGCTCGATTTCCCGCCTGCCTAGCTGCTGTGTGCCTGACGTGATGGGGCCGTCGGGCAGCAGAGTCTCCGTGCCCTTCATCCACTCGCCGCAGAGGCGGTAAAGATTGCTCTCATAGCTGCCTGCGTTGGCCGCCATCGCGGCGCGGGTGCTGGCGGTGGCCAGGCGCGGCACGTCGGCAAAAGCCTGGCTGCCGAGGAAGTAATCGGGGTGCTGGTTGAGCAAGACCAGCTTCAGAACAGGCTGGCGCGTCGTGCGCCCAATCAGCGCCCGCAGCTGCTCGCCGTAGCGGCGAGACGGCCCGGCGTTGATCACCAGGACCCCGGCCTCGCTGACGATGAAGCCGGTGTTGATGATGTTGCAGCCATTGGCCGGGCTGAAGTCGGCGTTGGCTCCTTCCACCACATAGACCCCAGGCGCCAGGGCGCGGGCTTGCAAGTGGTAGTCCAGCTCATTGTTCTGGGCGAAGGCAGCTGGCAGCCAGGCCAGCAGGAGCCAGACCTTGAGCAGGCGCTTCATGGCAAGCCTCCCTCGATGCGATTGCCGTTGTTGTCGCTGCCTTTGATCAGCAGAGGGCCGGGCGGCGCTTGAGCAAAGTCGACGCTGAAAATGGGGTTCTCACTCACCGGCTCAAAGGTCTTGAGCATGAATAGCGTGCGACCGGTGCCGTCCTGCAGCTGCAGTTGTTTGAGGTAGAAGGCCGGCACACCGCCGGCCAGGCCGGTGTCCATGGGGTGCATCACCCGCAGGCGCAATCGCGTGCCTGCGCCCTCAGCAGCATCGCGCGTGAAGCTGCGGGCGCTGACCTGGCCCAGGCTTTGCGCCCAGCTGCCATCGCTGCGGCTGCTGGCCGGGGCGGTGCAACCGCCGCCGGCCGACTCCACCCAGGTGCTGCCCACATGCCAGCGCCCATCCAGGGTCTGCACGGCGGCGCGCACCGGGCTGGCCTGCTCCAGCTTGAAGCGAAAGCTGAGTCGCGGCAGGGCCTTGAGGGGCTGGAACTCCAGCACCTTGCGTATGGGGTTGCGATCCACCAGCACGATGATTTGCTGCACCTGGCCCAGACCCGGCTCAACCACAACGCTGATGGGCACATTCATCGGGTCTTCGGCAAAGGCGGGGCCTTGCACCTGCACCCGCGGGTCAAACCGGACCCGCGCCTGGGCCCCCAGGAACTCATCGCGCAGCACTGGCCATTGCATGGAACCCAGAGGATCGGTGTCTTGCGCTTCTGCACGGGCGCACTGGGCCGTGTGCATCAGCACAAAGGCCATCAAGAGCAGGCCGGATCGCCGGAGCTGGATTTGAAGCTGTCTGTGAAGGGTGGGTAGGGGCATGCCGATCTCCTCCCACTCAGAGAAGCAAGAAGCGTGCTGTGAGGCCAGGCCCGGTTTTGCAACAGCCTGGTACAGGCCGCGGCGCTGTTTGTTCAGAAAAGGCACAAGTGGCCTGGCGTTTTCCCTGCTCGCGGCGGCGACTGCAGCTGTCCAGAAAGTGCCGATGCAGATTTTTCAGCGGGCAGGCAAGACCTGGCACGCAAGCTGCAGAGAAGGGTTGTGCTTGCTTCGCGAGCCCTCCGCTCCGGCTTTGCTGGATCGGCCTCATGAACCCTGAAGGAGAATCAAATGGACATGCTTGAACCCGGTAAATTCGGAACCCCTGTTGCTTTCAAAAAGCGCTATGGCAATTACATCAACGGTGAGTGGGTGGCGCCCGTCAAGGGCCAGTACTTCGACAACATCACGCCGGTGACCGGCCGCGCTTTTTGTGAAATCCCTCGCTCCACCGCCGAGGATGTCGAGTTGGCCCTGGATGCCGCCCATGCCGCCAAGGGTGCTTGGGGCCGCACTTCGCCGGCGGGCCGCGCCAATATCCTGAACAAAATCGCCGATCGCATGGAGGCCCATCTGCCCATGCTGGCCGCCGCCGAGACCTGGGACAACGGCAAGCCCATCCGCGAAACGACGCTGGCCGATCTGCCCCTGGCCGTCGACCACTTCCGTTATTTCGCCGGCTGTGTGCGCTCGCAAGAAGGCGGCATCAGCGAGATCGATGAGAAGACCTATGCCTATCACTTTCACGAGCCCATCGGCGTGGTGGGGCAGATCATTCCCTGGAACTTCCCGCTGCTGATGGCAGTGTGGAAGCTGGCCCCGGCCTTGGCGGCCGGCAACTGCGTGGTGCTCAAGCCGGCCGAGCAAACGCCGGTCTCCATTCTGGTCTTGATGGAAGTGATCGGCGATCTGCTGCCGCCCGGCGTGCTGAACGTGGTCAACGGCTTTGGCCTGGAGTGCGGCAAGCCCCTGGCATCCAGCCCGCGCATCGGCAAGATCGCCTTCACCGGCGAGACCACGACCGGCCGCATGATCATGCAGTACGCCAGCCAGAACCTGATCCCGGTAACTCTGGAGTTAGGCGGCAAGTCGCCCAATATCTTCTTCGCCGATGTGATGGCCAAGGACGATGCTTTCTTCGACAAGGCGCTGGAAGGTTTTGCCCTGTTCGCGCTCAACCAGGGCGAGGTCTGCACCTGTCCCTCGCGGGCGCTGATCCAAGAAAGCATTTACGAGCAATTCATGGAGCGGGCCGTCAAGCGGGTCAATGCCATCAAGCAGGGCAATCCCCTGGACATGAGCACCATGATTGGTGCCCAGGCCTCCAACGAGCAGCTGCAAAAAATCCTGAGCTATCTGGACCTGGGCAAGCAAGAAGGCGCGCAATGCCTGACGGGAGGCTCGCGCAACAACCTCAGCGGCGATCTGGAAGGCGGCTTCTACGTCAAGCCCACGGTGTTCAAGGGCCATAACAAGATGCGCATCTTCCAGGAAGAAATCTTCGGCCCGGTGGTTTCGGTCACCACCTTCAAGGACGAGGAAGAAGCTCTGGCCATTGCCAACGACACGCTTTACGGCCTGGGCGCCGGGGTGTGGAGCCGCGATATGAACACCGCCTTCCGCATGGGCCGTGGCATTCAGGCCGGCCGGGTCTGGACCAACTGCTATCACGCCTATCCGGCGCACGCCGCGTTTGGCGGCTACAAGCAGTCCGGCATTGGTCGCGAGAACCACAAGATGATGCTGGACCATTACCAGCAGACCAAGAACCTGCTGGTCAGCTACGAAGAAAAAGCCATGGGCTTCTTCTGATGCAAAGCTCGGTCGAGCAGGTGGTGGCGACCGAGGCGGCGCTGGCGCTTGTTCAGCGCCTGGCGGCCCAGCACGGCCCGCTGATGTTCCATCAGTCGGGCGGTTGCTGTGACGGCAGCGCGCCCATGTGCTACCCGGAAGGGGATTTGATCGTGGGCGCGGGCGACCGCTTCTTGGGCCGCATCGGTGGCATGCCCTTCTACATCAGTGAATCGCAGTTCGAGTACTGGAAGCACACGCAGCTGATCATCGATGTGGTGGAGGGGCGGGGAGGGATGTTCTCGCTGGAAGGGCCGACAGGTCTGCGTTTTCTGACCCGCTCGCGGCTTTATGAGGACGCCGAGTGGGCGCAGATTGTGGCCAGCGGGCGTGACTGAAACGTGTCAGGGCCTGTGCTGATCTGGTGGCCCGCACGAGCCATGGACAGCCGGCCCAGATCGGGCTTAGGCTAGGGCGCCGGCCCCCATGATCTGGGGCCAGGAGTTGTGCCCATGAAAGCCTTCTTGATCGCCCGCTTCGCGCCCTTGGCGCGCTTGCAAAAGCGCTACTGGCGTTGGCAGTCCTCGCGCCGAGCCCAGGTGGAATTCGCCAATTCGGGCGCGTACTGGGAGTCGCGCTATGCCCAGGGCGGTAACTCCGGCGTGGGCTCTTACGCCTTGTTTGCCGAGTTCAAGGCCGAGCTGCTGAATGCTTTCGTGGCCCGGCATGCCATCGCCCAGGTGATGGAGTTTGGCTGTGGCGATGGCAATCAGCTGAGCCTGGCCCAGTACCCGGCTTACCTGGGCTTCGATATCAGTCATAGCGCGGTGGCCGCCTGCCGCCAGCGCTTTGCCGATGACAGCAGCAAGCGCTTTCTGCATGTGAGTGAGTACGCCGGCGAGACGGCCGATTTGGCGCTGTCCTTGGACGTGATCTATCACCTGGTCGAAGACGAGGTGTTTGATCGTTATATGCGCCAGCTATTCAAAGCCTCGACGCGCTATGTGATCGTCTATGCCAGCAACTTTGACAGTGCGCCTGGCAGCACCGAGCCGCATGTCAGGCACCGGGCCTTTATCACCTGGGTCAAGACCCAGGCGCCGGCTTGGCAGCTTCTGGAACATATTCCCAACCGCTATCCCTACCGGGGTGACTACAAAACCGGTTCGCCGGCGGACTTCTTCATCTTCCAGAAGGCCGAGGCCTGAGCTTGGCCGCTCAAGCCACCAGCAACTTGTGAATCAGCTCGGGCGTGGAGGCGGCCGCGTATTTTTTCATCAGGCGGGCGCGGTAGACATCGACCGTGCGCGGGCTGATCTCCAGGCGCTTGCCGATCAGCTTGCTGGTCAGGCCTTCGATCAGCAGGGCGGCGATCTCGCGCTCCCGGGCGGTTAAGTCGGCCTTGATTTTGCGATGGGCCGACAAGTCCTCGAAGCTCCAGATGCCTTCCGCATGGGGATCGGCCGGGTTGATGGCGCGGCCGGCCACATGGCACCAGAACAATTGCCCACAGCCGACCCGGCGCATCACCCGGTCATCGGCGTAAAAACCGTCGGCGTCCAGGCTGGCGACGATGCGCGCACCGGTGCGCTCGAACTCGTCCAGGCTGGGGTAGAGCACCTCGAAGCTCTTGCCGATCAGCTGCTCGCGCTCGGCGCCAAACATGATCAGCAGCTGGCGATTGCAATCCTTGATCAGGCGTTTGGCGGACAGTACCAGGCCGATGGGGGCATGGTCGAAAGCGGTTCGGTAGTCCAATGGCATGGGTCGGGCGGAGGTCAAAGAAGGGCGTAGGTGGTGGTGGACTGAGCGGCCAAGCGGCCCTCGGCATCGCAGATGTCTATGCTGCCAAAGGCCAGGTTTTTGCCCCGGCGCAGCAGCGTGGCGCTGACGGTACAGAACTCACCGCTGATGGGGCGCAAAAAAGACGTTTGCAACTGCACGGTGGTCATGGGTTTGAACTCGCCCAGGCTGCTCATCATGGCCAGCACCATGGCCGTGTCGGCCGCGGCCATGGCCGCCTGGCCGCACATGACCTGGCCCACATGGACCAGGGCGGGGTCCACCGGCAAGCGGAGTACGACACGATCCGCATCGGCGCTCAAGACCTCCAGGCGCAAGGCCACGATCCAAGGCGCGAAGATCTTGGGGATGGCGGCTTGCAGGTCTTGGGCGTTCAGGGGCATGGCGGGGGCTAGAGCAAAGGGATCGAGCACACAGGATCGAGCAAAGGGGTTTGAGCCCGCGTATTGTGTCGCAGTGCGGCGCGGGCAATGGTGAGCTGGGGGCCAGGCCGGGTCCGCGCCTATCCCAGGGGCGGTGGCCGCGCAAGCCCCAAGAGCTCGGGGCGGCAGCTTAGGCGAATCTACGTAAGCCCTTTGACCCGGCTTCGGTAGTACGCTTGCCGCCATTGCAAAAGCGTCTAGCTAGACCACAGCGGAGAACTCCTCTTATGAACAAGATTTACCCCAGCGCGGCCGCCGCGCTCCAGGGCATCGTCAGCGACGGACAGTTGCTGGCGGTGGGCGGCTTTGGGCTTTGCGGCATCCCGGAGGCGCTGATCGCGGCCTTGCGCGATACCGGCGTCAAGAACCTGACCGTGATCTCCAACAACGCCGGCGTGGACGGCTTTGGCCTGGGCCAGTTGCTGGAAACGCGCCAGATCAAGAAGATGATCTCCAGCTATGTGGGCGAGAACAAGGAGTTCGAGCGCCAGTACCTGGCCGGCGAGCTGGAGCTTGAGTTCACCCCCCAGGGCACCCTGGCCGAGAAGCTGCGCGCCGGTGGTGCGGGCATCCCGGCCTTCTATACCCGTACCGGTGTGGGCACCTTGGTGGCCGAAGGCAAGGAGCTGCGCGAGTTTGATGGCCATACCTATGTGATGGAGCGTGCGCTCAATCCCGAGGTGTCCCTGGTCAAGGCCTGGAAGGCCGACAAGAGCGGCAATCTGCTGTTCCGCCGCACGGCGCGCAATTTCAACCCGGCCGCGGCCATGGCCGGCAAGCTGACGGTGGTGGAGGTCGAGGAGATCGTCGAGACCGGCAGCATTGATCCTGATTCGGTGCACCTGGCCGGCATCTATGTGCACCGCATCGTGCACAACCCTCACCCCGAGAAGCGCATTGAAAAGCGCACGCTCAGCGCAGCCAAATAAATTTGCGGGACAGACCGCCCGAGCGAAGCGAGTAGCTCTGTCCCCAACTGAAGGAGAAATGATCATGGCCTGGACACAAGACCAAATGGCGGCCCGCGCGGCGCAGGAACTGGAAGACGGCTTTTACGTCAATCTGGGCATAGGCATCCCCACCCTGGTGGCGAACTTTGTGCCGGCCGACAAGGAGGTCTGGCTGCAGAGCGAGAACGGCATGCTGGGCATAGGCCCCTTCCCGACCGAGGAGGAGGTCGATGCCGACCTGATCAACGCCGGCAAGCAGACGGTCACCACCCTCCCCGGTTCCAGCATCTTCGGCAGCCATGATTCCTTCGCGATGATTCGCGGCGGCAAGATCAATCTGTCCATTCTGGGCGCCATGCAGGTGAGCGAGAAGGGCGACCTGGCCAATTGGATGATCCCCGGCAAGATGGTCAAGGGCATGGGCGGCGCCATGGACCTGGTGGCCGGTGTTAAGCGCGTGATCGTGCTGATGGAGCATGTGGCGCGCAAGAAAGACGGCAGCGAAGATCTCAAGATCCTGCCCAGCTGTACCCTGCCGCTGACCGGTGTGGGCGTGGTCAACCGCATCATCACCGACCTCGCCGTGATGGATGTGACTCCTGAAGGTCTCAAACTGGTCGAGCTGGCCGAAGGTGTCACGCGCGAGCAGGTGCAGGCCAAGACCGGTGTGCCTCTGAAGTAAGGCTTGGGCGAACCAAGCCTCTCCTGAGCCCTGCAGGGCCGGCCAGCAGGTCGGCCCTTTGTTTTTTTGCCCACTTTTTCAGGGTTTTCGGCTTTGTTCGCGACCCAAGGCTTGGGCTGTGGGCTCAGTCAAACATAAGCCCATACTTCAGCGCCATATTCCGGTAAATTCGCTCCGCGGCCCTGTTGCCCATCTCAGGAGTGTCGATGAACCTGGTGCCCGGAGCGAGATCTCGAAACTTGCGCATGGTGGCGATGCTGCTGGGCATCTTTGCGGTGGCTTGCGTCCTGGGTTATGCGGTGGTGCGCGACGCCGTCACCAAGATCATCGAGACCGAGGCCCAGGCGGTGGCCGAGATCATCGCCATGCAGGCCGGCGCTTCGCGGGCGGTCTATGCCAAGGAAGTGTTTGCCAAACTCAACCCTTCCGCCGCCTCCCTGAAGGACGCGTCCGGGCAGCCGGTGCACCTGCCGATTCCGGCGGAATTTCTGAAGCTGGTGGGGCGGGCGGCCCCCTTGTTCGGCGACAAGCTCTACGAGTACAAGCCCGTCAGCAAATGGAATCTGGAGGAGAGCCAGGGGCTTAGCGATGAATTCCTGCGCTGGGCCTGGCCCCAGCTGGAAGCCCAGGATCAAGTCGCGCCGCAGCAGCCGATTCAGTGGAAGCCGGTGTCCCGGCTGGAGACGCAGGACGGGCGACGGGTGTTCCGCTATCTGGCCGCCGACCCGGTTTCGCAGCAGCTCTGCGCTAGCTGCCACAACGCGCTGGAGCAAACGCCGCTGATCCAGGCCCGGCGTCTGGCCGCCGGCGTGCCGGCAGGCAAACATTTTGCTCAACATCAGCTGATGGGCGCCCTGTCCATCACCATCCCGCTGGACAAGGCCGAGCAGATCGCCCGTGCCGAGATCGACGACACGGCGCGCTTCTTCTTCGGGCTGGTCCTGGTTTGCTTTATCGCCCTGGCCTGGTTTGCCTGGCAGCTGGCCTCCCACCAGCGCCATTTGCGTGATGCGGTACGCCAGCTGGCTCAGGCGGAGCTGGACTCGCGCGGTGCGGCACTGGCGCTCGAAGCCAAGCAGGGGGTGGAGCAGGCCTTTGCCGAGCTGTCCACCTTCATCCAGGCGATTGATCTGCATGCCATCGTGTCGGTCTCCGACCGGCAGGGGCGCATCACCCATGTGAATCAGAAGTTCATCGAGATCAGCGGCTATAGCCGCGAGGAGCTGATGGGCCAGGACCATCGCATCCTCAACTCGGGTCAGCACCCCCACAGCTTCTTTGATCAGATGTGGGCCACCATCGCCAACGGTGAAATTTGGCGGGATGTGATCTGCAACCGCGCCAAATCGGGGCGTTTGTACTGGGTGGACTCGGCCATCGTGCCGCAGCGTGACGCGGCGGGCCAGATCGTGCGCTTCGTCTCGATTCGCATCGACATCACCGAGCAGCGCCGCCACGAAGACGCCCTGCATTACCAGGCCACTCACGACGGCCTGACCGATCTGCCCAATCGCGTGCTGCTGCTGGATCGCATCAGCCATGCCATCGCACGCGCCAAGCGAGGGGGCGGGCTGATCGTGCTCTTCTTCATCGATCTGAACAAGTTCAAGTACATCAACGACAGCCTGGGCCATAGCGCGGGTGACGAGGTGCTGCGCGAGATGGCGCGGCGCCTGAGCCTGCTGGCGCGCGAGGGCGACACCGTGGCGCGCCTGGGTGGGGATGAGTTTGTGGTGGCTTGCGAAGGCTTGGCACGGGAAGATGTGGACCAGATAGGCGCGCGCATCTGCGATGCCCTGAGCGCGCCGGTGAACTTGCAGGGCGAGTCCCACACCCTGGGCGGCAGCGTGGGCGTGGCCATGTTCCCGGATGATGGGGAGGACACCGAAACCCTGCTCAAGCGCGCTGACATCGCCATGTACGAGGCCAAGTCCCGGGGCGGCTCGGTGCTGACGCATTTTTCGCCCGAGATGCAGGCCGCCATTGACCGCCGCCTGCAGATGGAGATCCGCCTGCGTGAGGGCATACCCAAGGGCGAGCTGGTGCTGGAGTTCCAACCCCAGGTGGACTTCAAGAGCGGCACCTTGGTCAGCTTCGAGGCCTTGGTGCGCTGGAACTCGCCGGAGTACGGGCGGCTGGGGCCGGGCCAGTTCCTGCCCTTGGCGGAAGAGTCCAATCTGATCGAGTTGGTGGATTCCTTTGTGCTCGATGAAGCCTGCCGGCAAATGGCCGCCTGGGCCCGTGCCGGCCATGGCTGGATACGGGTGGCGGTGAATCTGGCGGCCACCAAGTTCTCCGACCCCGAGTTCCTGCTGGAACTGCGCCGAGCCATGCAAAAACATGGTGTGCCCCAGGGCGTGCTGGAACTGGAAGTGACCGAGAGCCTGGCCATGCGCGACCCCAAGGCCAGCCTGGAGCTGATGCAGCAGCTGCGCGGCATGGGGGTTTTGCTGGCCATCGACGACTTTGGCACGGGCTATTCCAATCTGGGCTATTTGCGCAGCTTCCCGGCCGAGCGGCTCAAGGTCGATCAAGGCTTTGTGCGCGGCCTGACCAAGAACCCGCAGGACCGCGCCATCGTCGCCGCCGTCATTCAGCTGGCCCACAACCTGCACATGCGGGCCATCGCCGAGGGGGTGGAAACCGAGGAAGAGGCCATCATCCTGTTCTCGCTCAATGTGGACGAGGTGCAGGGCTATCTGGTTGGCCGGCCCCAGCCGCCGGAGCAGGTGGAGCGCTTGTTCAAGCAGCCCACCCTGCTGGACCCGCGCCTGTTCATGCATGCGGACGAGGTGCCGGTGGTCTTGCTGGTGGAGGACCACGAGGTCTCGCTGGAGCTCATGGAACATCTGCTGGGCACTTACGGGGTCAAGGTCGTTTGCGCACGCAGCGCCGAGCAGGCGCGCGAACTGTTCCATCAGCACCACTTCGCCCTGGCCATCGTCGACCATGGTCTGCCGGGCGAAAGCGGCATCCAGCTGCTGGCCTCGCTCAAGCAGCTGATGCCTCAGACCGTGCGGGTGCTGGTGACCGCCAGCGTGGACCCGCAGGTGATGCGGGATGCCATCAACTTAGGGGGCGCGGGGCATTTTCTGGCCAAACCCATCGATGCCGATGCTTTGCGCGCTATCGTGATGAAAAGTTGTTGGAACCATCTGCAGCAAAGGCCTGTGCTCTGAAACCGCTTGCCCCCACATTCCCCCCAGTCGCCCGCCCCCACGTCCTTTGGCTCAGCGCCTGTCTGCTGGCGCTGGTGGCCTGCAGCCCACTCAAGCCGGCGCCCTCGGCGCCGCCGCAGACCCCGAGTGCGGAGCACAGCAATCCCGAGGCAGCCGTGGCTTGGGCGGCCAAGCCGGGCTGGAGCAATCAACACACGGCCGTGGCAGCGGCCCACCCCCTGGCCGCCGCCGCCGGGCAGGAGATGCTCAATGCTGGTGGCTCGGCCATGGATGCCGGCATCGCCGTCCAGCTGGTGCTCAGCCTGGTGGAGCCGCAGTCCAGCGGCATCGGGGGTGGGGCCTTTCTGATGTACTGGGACGGCAAGAGCGTCAGCGCCGTCGATGGCCGTGAGACCGCGCCGGCCGCCGCGGACGAAGCGCTTTTTCTCAAGCCCGATGGCCAGCCCATGGGCTATTTGCAGGCCGTGGTGGGTGGGCGCTCGGTGGGCACGCCGGGCTTGCTGCGCATGCTGGAGCAGGCCCATGCCCGCTTCGGCAAGCTGCCCTGGGCGCGCCTGTTTGAGCCCGCCATCCGCCTGAGCGAGCAAGGCTATGCCTTGTCGGCCCGCAGCGTGGGCCTGCTCAAGCAAGATAAGTTTCTGATCAAGGACCCCCAGGCCGCCGGCTATTTTTACGATGCCCAGGGCCAGCTCTGGCCGGCCGGTCATGTCTTGCGCAACCCGGCACTCGCAGCGGTGCTGCGCCAGGTGGCCCAGGGTGGGGCGGATGCATTTTTGAAAGGCCCCATCGCCCGCGACATCGTGCGCCGCGTGCGCGAGTATCCGGCCAATCCGGGGCGCCTGAGCGAGGCCGATCTGGCCGCTTACACGCCCAAGTTTCGCCAAGCCCTGTGCACCGATTGGCGTGCCAGCTGGCGGGTGTGCGGCTTTCCGCCGCCATCCTCCGGCCATCTGACGCTGATGCAAATCCTGGGCATGTTGCCCGAGCAGAACGCCGCCCAGGCCTTGACGGCAGGCCTGCCGAATGCCGCCTGGCTGCACCGTTATGCCGAGGCCTCCAATCTGGCCTTTGCCGACCGCGCTCAGTACATTGCCGACCCCGACTTCGTGCCCGCACCGGCCGGTGATTGGCGCAGCTTGTTGGCCCCCGACTATCTGCGTGGCCGCGCCGCGCTGATCGGCGAGAAGGCTGCCGGTGAGGCCAAGCCGGGACGCCCGGCCGGCAGCACGCTGGCCTGGGCCCCCCAAGCCGATCAGCCCGAGTACGGCACCAGCCATATCAGCATCGTCGACGGCGAGGGCCATGCCCTGGCCATGACCACCTCCATCGAATCCGGCTTCGGCGCCCGCATCATGAGCGACGGCGGCACCGGCCTGGCCGGCGGCTTCTTGCTCAACAACCAGCTGACCGACTTTGCCCTGGCTCCGCGCGACGCCCAGGGTCGGCCGGTGGCCAATCGGGTCGAGGCGGGCAAGCGGCCGCGCTCCAGCATGAGCCCCACCCTGGTGTTCGAGCGCCGCGCCGGGGCCCAGGGCCGATTGCTGATGAGCTTGGGGGCGCCGGGTGGGCCCGCCATCATTCATTATGTGGCCAAGACCTTGATCGCCACCCAGGACTGGGGCCTGGATGTGCAGCAGGCCGTGGCCCTGCCCAATTTCGGAAGCTTCAATAGCGGGCCCCTGCTGTTGGAGGACGGGTTCTTCCCCGCCAGCACGATTGCCGGCTTGCGGGCCCATGGCCAGCGGGTGCTGCAGACCGATCTGCCCAGCGGCATCCAGGCCATCGAGCGGCGTGATGGCGGTTGGTTTGGTGCGGCGGACCCGCGCCGCGATGGGGTCGTCAGGGGCGATTGAGCGTGAGGCCGGCGCGCAGCTGCTGCAGCTGGCGCAACAAATTTGAGCCCATGCCCGGCTGGCGACCGGTCAGCTGGGCGGTGATGGCGGCCTTGAGCGGGGGCAGATGCTGGGCCACTTGCAGCACGCCACGGCGCAAGACTTTGGCGGCGGGGCGGTCATCGGTGAACAGGCGCACGACCGCATTCGTGCCCTGGTAAATCGCCCAGGTGCGGCGGCGATGCTCTTGGGCATAACGCGCTAGCAGGGCGGCTTCACCCAGGTCCTGCCCCAGCTTCTTTGCCTGACCTAGGATGCTGGCAAGCAGCTCGACGCCATACAGACCAAAGTTATAGCCATGGGCCGTGACCGGGTGCATGCCCACGGCCGCATCGCCCACCAGGGCCAGGCGCTGGGTGGCAAAGCGATGGGCGTAGCTGGCGACCAGGGGGTAGAGGTGGCGCGGGCCGGCCAGGCTCAGATCGCCCAGGCGACCGTCGACCTGGGTGCGCACCCAGGCCAGGAAACGGTCCTCGTCCCAGGCCATCATCTCGTTGGCCTGATCGGCCGCGATGGTCAGCACCAGGGAGCTGCGATCGCCGTTGAGCGGCAGCAAAGCCAGGGTGTGGCCGTAGTGGAAGCACTCCAGCGCGATGCCCTGATTGGGCTGGCTGTGTTTGAGGCGGCATAGCAGCACGCTGCGGCCAAAGTCGTGCATCTGCGCGCCGATGCCGGCCGCGCGGCGGGTGGCGGAGAAGCGGCTGTCGGCCGCAATCGCCAAGGGCGCGCTGAGCGTATCGCCGGATGCCAATGTGACGCTGGCCTGCGCTTCACCCAGGCTCAAACCGCTGACGCGTTGGCCGGCACGAATCTCGATCATGTTCTGGCGTCGCAAGGCCCCTTGGTAGGCGACCCGGCGCAGCCAATGGTTGGCGACTAGCTGGCCTAGCAAATCGCTGCCGGAGCCCCGGGCGTCAAAGCCCAGAAAGCGCTGCGCGCTGGCTTCGCCCTGGCCATTGAAAACATGGGCCTGCCGCAGCGGGGCTTTCTCTTCGGTCGGGATCTCGTCCCATTGGCCGAGGCTCTTGAGAATGGCCATGCCATGCTGGGTGAGGGCGATCTCGCGGCCATCCTCGGCCGGATCGGCCAGGCTGTCCAGGGGGGCGGCCTCCAGCACGCAAGAGCGGATGCCGACGTCGGCCAGGGCGCAGGCCATGCTGAGACCCGCCGGCCCGGCGCCGATGATCAGCACATCGGCAGTGGTGGGCGTCGAATTTTGGCTTTGGCGGGTGGGCATGGCAGGCGTGCTTTGTGGCTCAAGCTTTTCAGCTTAGCCACAAAGCCCAGGTGCTGCCTTGACCTCGGTCAGCCTTTGCTCAGCGTTTGATCAGCGTTTGCGCAGGGCCAGCAGGCTCAAGCCCGCAAAACCCAGGAAGAGCAGGCCGCTCCACAACTCATAAGGCAGGCCCAGAAAGCGGTAGGCCGAGGCCTGGCTGCAAGAGGCCGTCACCATAAAGACGCTGGGCAGACGGGTTTCCAGATCCAGGGCGCTGAGGATGCGATCGGCCAGGGTCATATCGCAAGAGGCCAGCTTATTGGCCACCTCATGCTGGTAGTAGGCCGCCGTCACGCCCGCCAGGCTCAGCAAGGCCACCAGGGCCAGAAAGAGCTGGCGCAGGCCGCGCTGGCGCTTGAGCAGCCAACCCAGGCCGGCGGCCAGGGCGATCAGCATGAAGACACCGCGCTGCATCACGCACCAGGGGCAGGGGCGGATGCCAAACGCGTGCTGAGCGATCAGGGCGGTGGCCAGGGCGGCCAGGCTGGCCAGGCAGATCAGGCCCAGGGCCCGGGCCGGCAGTTTGGAGCGGGTGAGGAACATCAGGCTTGGCCTTCGGCGCTCGAATCTTCGGTCAGCTCAGCGATCAGCTCAATCTCCACGCAGGCGCCCATGGGGATCTGGGCCACGCCGAAAGCGCTGCGGGCATGCGAGCCCTTCTCGGCACCAAAGACCTCGGCAAACAGCTCGGAGCAGCCATTGGTGACCAGATGCTGTTCGGTGAAGTCAGGGGTGCTATTGACCAAGCTCATCAGCTTGACGATGCGCTTGACCTTGTTCAGATCACCCACGGCGGCATGCAGGGTGCCCAGCAGATCGATGGCGATGGCGCGGGCGGCTGCTTTGCCGGTGGCGGTATCGGTGTCGCGGCCCAGCTGGCCCACCCAGGGCTTGCCGTCCTTCTTGGCGATATGGCCGGAGATGAAGATCAGATTGCCGGTGCGCACAAAGGGCACGTAGGCAGCGGCCGGCACGGCCAGCGGCGGCAGCTCAATTCCCAGGGTCTTGAGGGTGTCGTAAACGGAAACATTGGCGCTGGAGCTCATGGCGGTACTCGGCAAAAAAAGACAGGTGAACATTGCGGCTGCGTTGCCGGGTGGCAATCGCTAGCATCGGCTGGCGGGCATCCTACACCGGCCGGCCGTCTGAGTAGCGGCACAGTCTTCTTTGCCTCGCCTGCTTTTGCGGAGCTTGTCTTGCCTCAAACCTCTGCCTCAAGTCTGGGTTCGCCTGGCCCGCTGCTATGGAGCCTGCCCGCGCTCGCTTGGCTGACGGGTCTCGGTTTGCTGCAGCAGCTGTCGGCCTTGCCCAGCCCGCCCAGCTTGGCTCTGCTTGGGCTTGCAGCCCTGTTGGCCTGGCTCCTGACTCTGGTCTGCTGGCGGCGGGGCAGGCGCCCAGCGGCCCTGCTCTGCCTCAGTCTGAGCCTGGGGCTGCTGGCCTTTGCTCAGCTGGGTTGGCGTGCGCAGCAGCGCTTGAGCGCCAGCGTGCCCGCCGCCTGGGAGGGCCGCGATGTCTTGTTGCAAGGCCGGGTGGACTCCCTGCCCACTGCTGTGCAGGGCATGGCTGGTGCGGTGGGCTGGCGTTTTGAGTTTGACCTGCTGTCGGCCCGGGATGCCTCGGCCAGTCCAGGGCAAGACCTGACCCCCGTGCTGCCGCGCCGCCTTTTGCTGAGCTGGTATGCCGAGCCGGGTGAGCCCGCGCCGCCGCTGCGGGCCGGTGAGCGCTGGCAGCTGATGGCGCGGCTTAAGCAGGCGCATGGCTTGATGAACCCGCATGCCTTTGACTACGAGCTGTGGTTGTTCGAACAAGACCTGCGCGCCACCGGCTTTGTGCGCCTGCAGCGCCCGGCCCAGCTGCGCCGCCTTCAGCCCGCTGCCTGGTACAGCTTGGACGCCGCCCGCCAGCGCCTGCGCGAGGCCTTGCAGCAGCGGGTGGCCGACCCCGCCCATGCCGGCATCTTGGCAGCGCTCAGCCTGGGCGACCAGGCAGCCATCGCGCGGCCGGACTGGGCTTTGTTTCGCGACACCGGGGTGGCGCATCTCTTGAGCGTCAGCGGCCTGCATGTGACCATGTTCGCTTGGGGCGCTCAGGGCCTGATCGGCATGCTTTGGCGACGCAGCGCCCGGCTCTGCCTGGCCTGGCCAGCACCTGCCGCAGCCCGTTGGGGTGGCGTGTTAGCGGCCTTGGCCTATGCCTTGTTCTCCGGCTGGGGCGTGCCGGCCCAGCGCACCGTCTGGATGCTGGCCAGCCTGGCCTTGCTGCGCGCCCTGGGCCTGCGCTGGCCCTGGGGTTTGAGCCTGCTGGCGGCCGCCCTGGTGGTAACGGCTATTGACCCCTTTGCCATCAGCCAGGCGGGCTTTTGGCTGTCTTTCGTGGCCGTGGGGCTTTTGATGGCCAGTGGCAGTGAAGATGCTTCGGCCAAGGGCTGGCGCAATCATCTCTTGCTGGGTCTGCGTAGCCAGTGGGTGGCCACCTTGGGCCTGGCGCCGCTGAGCCTGCTGTTCTTCCAGCAACTGTCCTTGATTGGCTTGCTTGCGAATCTGCTGGCGATTCCTTTGGTCAGCTTTGTCATCGCACCCTTGGCGCTAGCGGGCGCGCTGCTGCCGCCTTTGTGGATGCTGGCCGAGGCCATGGTGGCCTTGTTGATGGCCTATCTGCAGTTCTTGGCCGCCTGGCCCTGGGCGGTGTGGACGGTGCCGGTCGCGCCGCTCTGGGCTCAAGTCTTGGGCCTCTTGGCGGGTGTGCTCTTGATCCTGCCCCTGCCTTTGCGACTCCGTCTGCTGGGCCTGCCCCTCGCATTGCCTTTGTTGTGGCCCGCGCCGCCACAGCCCGCAGCAGGTGAGTTCGAAATCTTGGCCGCCGATATCGGCCAGGGCAATGCGGTCCTGCTGCGTACCGCCTCGCACAGCCTGCTCTACGACAGCGGCCCGCAGTACGCGCCGGGCGTCGATGCCGGCCAGCGGGTGCTGGTGCCCCTGCTGCGCGCCCTGGGCGTCAGGGAGCTGGACAGCTTGATGCTGAGCCATCGCGACAGCGATCATGTGGGCGGCGCCGCCTCCATCATCGCCGCCATGCCGGTGAAGTTGCTCCACAGTTCCCTGGAGGACGGCCACCCCCTGCACGCGCAAGCGCCCGCCACGCGCCGCTGTGAGCAGGGCCAGCGCTGGAGCTGGGACGGCGTCACGTTCGAGGTCCTGCATCCACGTGCCGAGCACTACGCCCAAGCGCTGAAGAGCAACGCCATGTCCTGCGTGCTGCGCCTGCGCAGCCAATCCGGTCGCACGGCCTTGCTGGTGGGTGATCTGGAGGCCGGGCAGGAGCTTGAACTCTTGCGCGATCTGGGGCCGGCCGCCTTGCAAAGCGAGCTGCTGCTGGTGCCGCATCACGGCAGCAAAACCTCGTCCACGCCCGAGTTTCTGGTGGCGGTAGCCCCCCGCTGGGCCCTGGTGCAGGCCGGCTACCGCAACCGCTTCGGCCACCCCGCACCCGCTGTGTTGGCGCGTTATCAGGCGCAGGGAATTCCGGTGCTGGATTCGCCCAACTGCGGGGCTTGGCGTTGGCGCAGCGAAGCGCAAGAAGGGGCTTGCCTGCGCCAAAGCCAGCGGCGCTACTGGCATGCCCAGGCAGCACAGCCAGCGCAGATCATGGGCCCTTGGCCGGAGGGCGAGGGGACTCAGGGATTGCAGGATTGAGGGGCTGAACTTGCTGCCCAAAGCCCTGGGGGCAGGGGCGTTACATTCACGCGTTCGCTTCGCTGTGGCGCCCTGTCTACTTTCAATCATTGAACCTCTTTTATGCATAGCCCTATTCGCTTGGCCACCCTGGCTTTGCTGACGAGTCTTTTCGCCAGCAATCTGTGGGCGCAAAAGTCTGCCAAGCCGCAGGCGGCACCCTTGCCCGCCGTGAAGGCGCCAGCAGCCGTCGCCGCGCCGGAGTTCTTGCGCGAACTCGGCGGTATCGAGGAATACCGCCTGCCCAATGGCCTGCAAGTGCTGCTTCTGCCAGACGCCACCCAGACCACCACCACCGTCAACATCACTTACCGGGTGGGTAGCCGCCACGAGTCGGCGGGTGAGTACGGCATGGCGCATTTGCTGGAGCATTTGCTGTTCAAGGGCACAGAAAAGCAGCGCGACATTCCTGGGGCCATGGCGCAGCGCGGCGTGGGCTTCAATGGCACGACGACGGTGGATCGCACCAACTATTTCGCCAGCTTCAATGCCAATGCCGACACCCTGGCGTTTTTGCTGGAGTTGGAGGCGGACCGCATGCTCAATAGCCGCATCGCCAAGGCCGATCTCGACACCGAGATGACTGTTGTGCGCAATGAGTTTGAGCGCAGCGAAAGTGAGCCCTTTGCGGTGCTCGCCCAACGCGTGAACGCAGCCGCCTATGCCTGGCACGCTTATGGCAAGTCCACTCTTGGCGCCAAGAGCGATATTGAGAATGTGCCCATCGCCCGCTTGCAATCCTTTTACAAGCGCTACTACCGGCCCGATAACGCAACTCTGCTGATCGCCGGTGCCTTTGACAAGGCGGCCACTCTGGCTTTGATCTCCAAGCATTTCGGCCCTTTGCCAAAGCCCGCAACTGCCCTTGCGCAACCCTACACAGTGGAGCCCGCTCAAGACGGAGAACGCAGCGTGGTCGTGCGGCGTGTTGGCGGTCAGTCCATCTTGCTGGCGAACTACCATGTGCCGGCTGTTTCGCATCCGGACACGCCGGCCTTGCGCATCTATGGCCTTTTGATGAGCGTGCCGCCCAGCGGGCATCTTTACAAGCAATTGGTGGAAACTAAGCTTGCCGGTGGCGCAGGCCTGGGAGGGTCTGGCGGTGCAGACCCCGGCAGCATGAGCGCCTTTGCAATATTGGGTCCTGATGCAAACACGGAGGCAACCGAGAAGCGCTTGCTGGACCTCGTTGAAGGGCGCAACACCACGCCTTTTGAGGAAAGCGAGCTGGCACGGGTGCGCGAACTTGCTGTGATTGCCTACCGGGAGCAGATGAAAAACCCGGAGGCCTTGATCCAGCAGATTTCAGGCTTGATTGCGGCAGGTGATTGGCGCCTGTTTTTCCAGATCATGGACGACTTGCCCAAGGTCACCTTAAGCGATGTGGAGCGGGTGCGCGCCGCCTACTTCCGCCCGGCAAATCGAACCCTGGGCCGTTATCTGCCGTCCAAGGGAGTGGAGCGGGTTGAGATTCCGGAAGCGCCATCGCTGGAGCAGCGCCTGGCCACGCTGAAGGCGCCGCCCAAGGTGGAAGAGGGTGAACGCTTGGACCCATCGCCGACGCTGCTGGAATCCCGTATGACGCGCAGCGCCCTGCCCAGCGGCATCGTGCTGCACACCCTGCAAAAACAAACCCGTGGCAACACGGTGCAACTGCAATTGCAACTGCTATGGGGTGAGCACGAGACAAGCTTCACCCGCCGAGGCAGCGAACTCATTGCCCAACTCTTGGCCGAGGGTAGCAGCAAGAGTTCCAAGCAAGCGCTGATGGACGCTCTGATCAAGTTGCGCGCAAGTTTCACTGCGAGCAGTAGCGACCAGGGCATGACACTCTTTCTGACGGCAGAGCGTGACACCTTGTTGCCCGCCCTGGCCGTAGTGGCTGATGTGCTGCGCAACCCGGCCCTGCCGGAAGCGGCCTTCGAGCGGCAGCAAAAGGGCGGCATCTCCGCCTTGCAAGCATCGCGGCGGGAGCCCGAGACCTTGCGGCGTGAGGCGACCCGCAGTCACTACAACCAGGCTCTAGGCCTGAGCTTCGGTCATCCCGACTACTCCCGCAGCCTGGATGACCGCATTCACGCTCTGCAAAGCACGAGCCTGGACGATCTCAAAAGTTTCCATGCCGACTACTGGTCCGCCAATGAGATGCGGGTCAGCGCGGTGGGCGCCTTGCCCGAGGGCTTGGCGCTTGAGTTGGAGCGCTTGTTTGGCGATTGGAAGAAGCCGGCGGCGCCGAAGTTTGTCCGCTATCTCCCCAAGTTTCAGCCAGTCCCGGCGGCTCGCTTTGATGTCGTCGCCCGTGACAAGGCCGCCGCCATCTTCCAGATGCAAACCCTGTTTCCCCTCAACAGCGCAGACCCTGATTTTGCCGCCCTGCAATTGGCCGTGAACATCTTTGGCAGCGGCACGCTCGAGAGCCGTTTGGCAGAACGGCTGCGGGGTCGGGAGGGCTTGAGCTATTCCGTTGCTGCCAGCCTGAGCGTGCCTTTCTTTGGGAATAACGGCTATCTGACCCTGCGGGGAATCTACGCGCCTGACCAGCGGGATCGTGTGATTGCCGTGGTGCAAGAAGAGATCCTGCGCATGAACGAGTCCGGCATCACCGAGGCGGAGTTAAGCCGGGCTCAGAAGAGCCAGGCTGAGTCGCGGCGGCAAGCTCGTACAGATATTAAGGACTTGGCGAACTCGCTGAACGGCATGTCTGAGCGAGGCGAGACTTGGGCCAAGGTCGCCGCGGAAGACGCCGCTTTCGAGGCGGTGACGGTGGCCAGCGCCAATGCCGCATGGCGCAAATACATCCGGCCCGATGGATTTGTGATCTCGACGGCGGGCGATTTCAAATAGACCGTTGGCCTCAACGCGCCTTGCGTAAATCGGCCAGAGCCCGCCCCAGATCAATCACCGCGAAGGCGTAATAGCTGGACCAGTTGTAGCGCGTCAGGGCGTAAAAATTCTCGGTGCCCAGCCAGTAGGTCGGCGCGGCCGCGCCGTTTTGCAGCTCCACCACGGCCAGTGGGCCGCTGTGCTCCAGGGCGGCTTCCGAGGGCGCAGCGCCCAGGGCTTGTAGCTGGGCGAGGCTGAACGTGGGTTTGATGTCGGGTGCGAGCAGCGTGGCGCGGGCGGTCGTTTCCACCGGCATGGCCAGGCTGTAGTGGGTGGGCTGGCCGGGCTTCCAGCCATGTTGAGCCAGATAGTTGGCGACGCTGCCGATGGCGTCGGCCTGGCTATTGATCAAGTCCACATGGCCGTCGCCGTCGAAATCGATGGCGTAGCGGTTCCAACTGCCGGGCATGAACTGCGGCCAGCCCAGGGCGCCAGCGAAGGAGCCTTTGACGGTTGTGGGGTCCAGGCCCTCGCGGCGGCAGAGCTTGAAGAACTCGGCCAATTCGCTGCGGAAAAATGGGCTGCGGTCGCTGCGGCCACTGGGGAAGTCGAAGCTCAAGGTGGCCAGGGCGTCGATGACCCGAAAGCCGCCGGTGATCTGGCCGTAAAAAGTCTCGACACCGATCAGCCCGGCGATCAACTCGGCCGGCACGCCGAAGCGGGCCTCGGCCTTGGCCAGGCTGGCGGCGTTGGCCTCCCAAAAAGCCAGGCCGGCCTGCAGGCGGCGGGGCTCGACGAAGCGGGCGCGGTAGGCGGCCCAGTCTTTGGCCGTGCCTGCGGGCGCGGGCATGATCAGGCGTTGCACCACCGGCAGGCTCAGAGCTTGAGCCAGCTGGGTTTCCACCCGCTTTTGGCTGACTTCATCCCAGCCTTGATCCTGGGACAGCTCGGCGGCGAAGCGCTGAATCTCGGGCCGCTCGCCAAAGGCTTGGCCGGCTCTATCGCTGGCTTTTGCCGATTTGGCCGGTTTGTTCTTCTTGCTCTTGCTGGTTTTTTTGAGGCTGGGCTTGGCCTCGGCGGCATGGCTGCTCAGGCTCACACCGCCCAGGGCAAGTGCCAGGCTGAGCAAGCTGGTCTGGAGCAGAAGGCGGCAAGGCGGCAGAGGGGCAAGAGTCATGGGCGGGAGGCGGGCTTGGGTCGTGCGATGGAGTGAAGGGCTTGGTCGAATTCTCGCTGCCAGCGCAGACGCGCCGCCCAAGGCGGAGGGCGAGGGCTGGCTTGCGGGCCGTAGCGCTGGCTTTCCAGCTGCATGAGCAAATGAACGGCGGCTTGTGTAGGGACTGCGCCAAAACGGCTTTGCAACTGATGGGCCCATTCGCGAGGCCCTTGGTGGGCTCGGGGGTCTAGACCCAGACGGCGCAGGCGCCGCATCAGCTGCTGGCGCTGCCGCAGCCAGGGATCGCGGGTCCATAGCGCGCCCGAGTGCCACAGCGTCCAAAGGCCTGCGCCCAGGGCGATGGTCGCGATCAGCAGGGCGCTCAAGCGGCCCAGGGCCAGCCAGTCGGGCGTCTCCACCCCCAGGCTTTTGAGCAGGTCGAACTGGTTCTGGCGCGAGTAGTTTAAGACCAGCTGCTGCCAGCGATTGTTCAGCGCCTCCCAGCTAGAGCGCAGGCTCAGCCATAGATTTGGGCTCAGCTGGCCCAGCGCGTTAGCAATCGCGCCGGCCTGGGGCTGCAGGGCCAGGCCTTGCTGGATGCGCTCGGGCGCGACGGCCGCCGTCGGGTCCACCCGCTGCCAGCCCTGGCCGGGCATCCAGACCTCGGCCCAGGCATGGGCATTGCTGTTGCGCACGATCCAGAAGCCGTCTTGCGGCTCGGCGTCCATGCCTTGAAAACCCGTCACCACCCGCGCTGGGATGCCCAAAGCCCGCATCACCACGACAAAGGCGCCGGAGAAATGCTCGCAAAAGCCCAGGCGCCTATCGAGCCAGAACTCATCGATCAGATGGGGCGAGGTCTGGCCGTAGCGGCCGGGGGAGAGGGTGTAGATGAAGTCCGCTGTGCGTATGTGCTGCAAGACCGCTTGCACCAGGGCGGGGCCGAGGGCGGTGGCCTCCAGGTCCTGGAAACGCGCCTCGCGGCGCAGGGCGGCGGCCCAGGCCAGGCTGCGCGGGTTGAAGCCGGGCGGCAGCTCCAGATAGTTTTGCAGGCTCAGATTGGCTTGCTGCGGGCCGTGGCGGTAGTCCAAGAAAGCCTGGGCATTCAAGCGCAGCCGCTCGGTGATGGGGCGCGGCGCACTCCACTGCAGCTCGGATTCGCGGCGCAGCGTCATGGCGTCCAAGGCAATCTCGCTGCCGGCCGGCTGAGGGCTCATCTCCAGCAGAGGCAGGACCTTGATGCGCAGGGGCTCCAGAGTCAGCTCGTAGTTCAGTGCCGGGCCACGCACTTGCAGCGCGTCACTTCTGCCGGGCCAATCGTTGCTGTTCGAAGCGGCCGGTCGCCAGATGCGGCCATCAAACTGGGCCAGCACCGGGCCGCGGAAGTAGCGCGCTTGCGGCGGCGGGGCCTGGCCCTGGAAGCGCAGGCGCATGGCGATGCTGTCGTCATTGGCGATCTCGGCCATGGCGCCCATCTCCATGGTGTTGGAAAGGCCGGTGCGGCCCACCGAGTCCGCCGGTATACCCCAGAGCGGCGCGATGCGGGGGAAGAGCAAGAACAGCAGCACCATCACCGGCAGGCCGAACAAGGTGCTGCGTGCCGCCAGGCCGGCGGCCAGCTTGAGGCTGGGCTGGCCTACTGGCATCTGGGCCAGCACCAGGGCGCTGAGCAGGGCCCAGACGCTCAGCAGGGTCCACAGGGCGGTGAGCAGGCTTTGTGAGTACAAAAAGTGCGTCAGCACCAGGAAGAAACCCAGGAAGAAGACCACGAAGGCATCGCGGCGGGCGCGCAGCTCCAGGGTTTTCAAGGCCATCAGCATCACCAGCATGGTGACGCCGGGCTCGCGGCCGATCAGGCTGCGGTGGCTCGCCCAGGTCAGCGCCACCGACACCGCCAACACGGCCACCAGCGGCCAGCGCCCCGGCAAGGCTTTGCCGCGCCAGGCCAGCAGCCCGCGCCACAGCAGCACCAGACCGGTGATGGCGCTGGCCCAGAGCGGCAGGTGGCCGGCATGCGGGATCAAGGTGGCGGCGATGCCGCCGAGCAGGAATAAGGTGTCCCGGCACTCACGCGATTGCTGGGCCAGGGCCAGGCCGATGCGATTCCTCATGGCCGCGCTCCGTCCTGGCGGCTCAGCAGTTCCAGGCATTGGCGTTTGTGCTGGGGCCCCAGGTCCTGGGGCAAGACCTGAGCCTTGATGCGCAGGCCGTAGGGCGCTTGCAGCTTCTCCGCCGCCAGCACCCAGGCCGTCAGGCGGGATAGCCTGGCCTCGGGTTCAAGCGGGGCGGCGTCGCGCCAGTCCAGCCACAGCGCGTGCTGGGCCGGGGCTTGGGTTTCACGTACCCATAGCGGCGTGCCTTGCTCCATGCTGAGCGCTGCCTTCTTCCACAAGACCTGGCGCAGGGAGTCGCCCCGCCGGTAGGGGCGCACGCCCTCGAAGTCCTGGCCCTGGGCTTGCGAGCCGAGCGGGGCGGCGGGGTTCTGGGGCTGGGCCTCATCACCCTCGCCACCGTGGTTGACTGAGAAGGGCGGGGCGGGCGTCTCCGGCTGGGGATAGACCCAGACCTGGGCGGCCGGCCGCCACACGCTCCAGGCGCGGAACAGGCCCAGGGGAAAGCGGCTGATGATTTGCAAGCTGGGCAGATGTTTGTGGCCTCGCGCCCCCGCCGGCAGGCGCAGATGCAGGACGGCGTGGCCCAGGGCGGGCACATCGGTCCAGGCGATCTCGTCACTGAGCGACTCAAAGCCCGGCGTGCCGCGCTGGGCCCGCAGGCCGATGCCGTAACGTGCCGCGCCGGGGTTGTGCAGGCGCAGCTCCAACTGCAGGTCTTGGCCCGCGAAGCCGGGCTCGGGGGCTTTCAGGTCCAGGCTGAGGCCGCGCAGATTGGCGTGGGTCAGCTGCATGGAGGCCAGGCCGGCGCCGGTGAGCAAAAAAGTGAGCAGATAGCCCAGGCTCAGCTGGTCGTTGATGGAGGCAATCAAGAGCAGGACCAGAGTCAGGCAAAAAGCCAGACCGGCGCGGCTGGGCACGATATAGATATTGCGCTGCACCAGCTCGGTGGTGTCGCTCAAGGGGTGGCGGGCCGCCAGCCAGGTTTGCCAGCGACGGCGAAGCGTAGGTCCTAACATCAAATCTCGGCGCCGTGATCAGGGAAGCGGGATGGCTTCGATCATGGCCCGCACCTGCTCACGCGGGCCGCGCGCGCTGCCGGGCTTGGGCCGCAGGCGGTGGGCGATGGTCTGGGGCAGGATGGCTTGCACATCGTCGGGCGCCACAAAGTCGCGCCCATCCAGCAGGGCACGGGCGCGGGCGGCGCGCAAAACACCCAGGCCGGCGCGCGGGCTCAGGCCTTCGGCAAACCATTGGCCAGAGCGGGTCGCAGCGATCAGGGTTTGCAGATAGTCCAGCAAGGCCGGGGCGGCGTGGATGGCGCGCACATCGGCTTGGGCTTGCTGCACCTCGGCCGGGCTCATCACCGGGCGGAGGGCGCGCAAGGCCTCCCGGCTGTCTTGTCCCATCAGCAACTCGCGCTCGGCGGCCTGGTCGGGGTAGCCCAGTGAGATGCACATCAGAAAGCGGTCCAGCTGCGATTCGGGCAGCGGGTAGGTACCCAGTTGTTCGCTCGGATTCTGAGTGGCGATGACGAAGAAGGGCTGGGGCAGGGGGTGGCTCACGCCGTCCACGCTGACCTGGTTTTCTTCCATGGCCTCCAGCAGGGCGCTTTGCGATTTGGGCCCGGCGCGGTTGATCTCATCGGCCAGCAAAACCTGGGCAAAAACGGGGCCGGGGTGGAAGACGAAGCTGGATTGCTCGCGCTCGTAAATACTCACGCCCAAGAGGTCGGAGGGCATCAGGTCGGCGGTGAACTGCAGGCGCGAGAACTTCAGGCCCATGGAGATGGACAGGGCGTGGGCCAGGGTGGTCTTGCCGACTCCGGGCAAGTCCTCGATCAGCAGATGGCCACCGGCAATCAGGCAGGCCACGCAGTCACGGATCTGCTGCGGTTTGCCCTTGATGATCGTGCTAATCTGCTGCTGAAGGGCGCTCAAAAGTGCGGTGCTGTGTTGGCGTGTGGCGGCGGTCATGCGCGCACCATAGCAAAACTCAGACGCCTAATCATTCAAATGAGACTTGTCTTCGCCCATGTCTACTGCCTATCTGAGCCATCCCGACTGTCACCGGCACGATATGGGCGCCGGCCACCCCGAATGCCCGCAGCGTCTGGATGCGATCGAAGACTGGCTGATCGCCAGCGGCATCGGTGAAACCCTGGTGCATCTGGAGGCGCCGGTCGTCGATCTGGCCGATGTGGAGCGGGCCCATACCCACGGCTATGTGTCCGAGGTGGCCGATGTGTTGCAGACCTGTGCCAGCACCGGCAACTGCCATTCCATGGACCCCGACACGGTGGCCAACCCGCACACCTGGGCGGCGACTGTGCGTGCAGCTGGCGCGGCGGTGGAGGCGACCCGTCTGGTGCTGGACGGCAAGCATGAGAACGCTTTTTGCGCCGTGCGCCCACCGGGCCACCATGCCACACGCGACCAAAGCATGGGCTTTTGCTTCTTCAACAATGTGGCGGTGGCGGCGCGCTATGCCCTGGATGTGCGCGGCCTCAAACGGGTGGCCATCGTGGACTTCGATGTGCACCATGGCAACGGCACCGAAGACATCATCGCGGGCGACGATAGGGTGTTGATGGTGAGCATCTTCCAGCACCCGCTCTACCCCTATAACGGCGCCGTGCCCAAGGGCGAGAACATGGTCAATGTGCCGGTGCCGGCCTATACCAAGGGCGCGGAGATCCGCGAGATGGTGGAGGCCATGTGGATGCCGGCGCTGGAGCGCTTCAAGCCCGAGATGGTGTTCATCTCCGCCGGCTTTGACGCCCACCGCGAGGACGATCTGGGCCAGCTCGGCCTGGTCGAGGCCGACTACGAATGGATGACGCTGCGCATCATGGATGTGGCCAATCGCTATGCCAAGGGCCGCATCGTTTCCTGCCTGGAGGGGGGCTACCACCTGGGGGCCTTGGCACGCAGCGTGGGCGTGCATCTGCGCGCCTTGTCGGGCAGCTGAGGGATCAGTTTGCGGCGTGTTCTTGCACATTGGCGACAATAGCCGACTCCCACTCGCGCAATTCGCCTGACTCTGGAACGCATGAATACAGAAACCACGTCCTTCGATTTCCATGAACTCATGGCCTTGTTTGAGGCCTTGGCTACGCCCACCGCCCTGATGGGTTTTGCCGTGCTGCTGGGCTGCCTGGCCCTGTCCTGGCTGGTGGTCAGCGCCGCCTTCCGCAAGGTCCAGCATCGCGCCACCTCGGTTCTGTTTGGCACCCATGTGGTGGACGGCGTGCTGTTCCCGGTGCTGGCCCTGGGCCTGGCCTATATCGCCAAGCGGGCGCTGCCGGCTTTTGGCGTGTCGCCGGCGGTGTTCAAGCTGGCGATCCCCGTTTTGCTGTCCCTGGTGATGATCCGCCTGACGGTGCGGGTGCTCAGCGCGGCCCTGCCGGCTTCCAAATGGGTCAAGCTGATGGAGCGCACCGTGTCCTGGCTGGCCTGGGGCGGTTCCATCCTCTGGGTGACCGGCATCCTGCCTTTGATCCTCGATGAGTTCGACGCCATCACCTGGAAGATGGGAGGCAAGGAGGTTTCGCTGGGCGCGCTGATCCAGGGCGCTTTCAATGCGGTGATCGTGCTGATCGTGGCCTTGTGGATCTCCTCGGCCATCGAAGCGCGTTTGCTGCGCGGCGGCACCATGGATTTGTCCCTGCGCAAGATCGCGGCCAATGCGACCCGGGCGCTGTTCCTGTTCGCCGGCCTGCTGATCGCCTTGTCGGCCGCCGGCATCGACCTGACGGCGCTGGGCGTGCTGGGCGGCGCCTTGGGCGTGGGTATTGGTTTTGGCTTGCAGAAGCTGGCCTCCAACTATGTGTCGGGCTTTGTGATCCTGGCCGAGCGCTCGCTGCGCATCGGCGATATGGTCAAGGTCGACAATTTCGAAGGCCGCATCAGCGATATCAACACCCGCTACACGGTGATCCGGGCCCTGAGCGGCCGCGAGGCCATCCTGCCCAATGAGATGTTGATCACCCAGCGGGTGGAAAACATGTCCCTGGCCGACCCCCAGGTGTCCCTCAACACCGTGGTGCAGGTGGACTACGGCACCGATCTGGACCGCTTGATGCCGCTCTTGGCCCAGGCCACGGCCGCCGTGCCCCGGGTCTTGGCAACGCCGGCGCCCTCGGTGCTGCTGAGCAATTTCGCGGCCGATGGCCTGGAGTTGACCGTCTACTTCTGGATCGCCGACCCCGAGAACGGCCAGGGCGGCCCGCGCTCGGATGTAAATCTGGCGATTCTGCGGGTGCTCAATGAGCAGGGGGTTGGCATCCCCTTCCCGCAACGCGTGCTGCACCAGCCCGCCGTGCTGCCGCCAGCCGGCCCAGTCGGCGCGTAGCAAGGGAGCGGCCGACCCGGCCTCTCTCAGGCCTCGGTGCCGATGGGGAAATGCCGGCTCAGCAGCTCGGCCGCAGCCTCGTAATCAAAGGCGTCGATGGCCCGGCTGATCTGCAGATAGGCGGCCGGGTTGGCCGAGTGGAAGAGGTCG
This sequence comes from Paucibacter sp. KBW04, assembly GCF_003852425.1. Classification (GTDB taxonomy): domain Bacteria; phylum Pseudomonadota; class Gammaproteobacteria; order Burkholderiales; family Burkholderiaceae_C; genus Paucibacter_A. The sequence goes on from NZ_QAJN01000001.1 coordinate 677,010, forward strand.
GAGTTGGCCGTCAGCAGGCTCTCGGCCTCGGTGTCGTTTTGCTCCAGCAGATCGGCCAGTTGGCTGACCAGCTTGACCAGTTTTTGCGTATCCACCTGCACCGATTTGCCGCGCTGGCTCTCGGGCAGATTGCGTTTGAGCGCCATGATGAGTTCGTGCAAAGGCCCGGTCAAGGCCGCCACCAGCGGGCGCAAGACCGGCTCCTGGCGGCCTTCACGCAGCGCCAGTTCCAGCTCGGCGGCCCGTTCCTGCACCTCGGTAGCGCCCAAGCTACCGGCTACGCCCTTGCAGCTATGAGCCAGTCGCTCGGCGGTGGCCCGGTCATCGCGAGCCAGGGCGCTGTTGAGCTGCTCACCCAGACCGGCCTGGTTGCGCGCAAACAAGCGCAGCATTTTCAGATACATGGCGCGATTGCCGCCGATGCGGCCCAGGCCTAGCTTCATGTTCAGGCCCGGGATGGCGGCTGGCAGCTCGACATTGGGCTCGACGGCCTTGGCCGCGCTCTTGCGTGCCGCTTTTGGCAGCGCGGCGCCGCTGGGCTCGGCCGCCTGCGCCGAGTCCTCGGCGCCGCCGTCTCCTGCCTCGGGCGAAGCCTCGCCGCCCTCGGCGGGCTCACCAATGCCGGCGTGAGGCCGAATCCAGCGCAGCAGCACGGCCCACAATTCCTCGGGTTCGATGGGCTTGTTGACCGTGGCGCACATGCCGGCTGCCAAGCTGGCCTCGATGTCGGCGCGCATCACATTGGCGCTCATGGAGATGATGGGCAGGCCGTTCAGAGCCGGCAGCTTGCGAATCTCGCGCGTGGCCTCCAGCCCGTCCATCACCGGCATCTGCACATCCATCAGCACGGCGTCGTAGTGCTTGCGCTGCACCATCTCCAGAGCCTGCAGGCCGTTGTCGGCCATCTCTACCTTGAAGCCGGCACCTTGCAGCAATTCCTTGCCCACATACTGGTTGAACTCGTTGTCGTCCACCAGCAGGATCAGCGCGCCGGCAATGCTGGCCACGGTGTGGGCGACCTTGACGCCGTGGGTGAACTCCTGCGCACCGGCCTGGTCCCGCATCAGCGCCTGTTGCAGCGCGTCCTGCAGGGCACCGGCGTACACCGGTTTGAACAGCACCGCGTCTACGCCTTGCTGGGGCAAGTCTTCACGGCCGAACTCCGAGGCCAGGATTTTGTAGGGCCGTGGTGTCAGCTCCAGGGCCAGCAGTTCGGCCTGCGCAGCGTTCAGCGCCTCGGCCGACTGGCCGCTGTCGGCTGGGGCGTGCCAGTCCAGCAGCAGCAATTCAAACCCAGATTCCTGGCGCAAAAGCTGCAGCCCAGCGCTGGGGTCGCCGCATTCGCTGACCGCCAGCCCCAGCTGGCTCAGTGCCTGAGCCAGCACCTTGCGGGCCTGCGGGTGATCGTCGATCAGCAAGGCCTTCTTGCCGCTGAAGCGCTCGCGCAGGCCCTGGGTCTGGGCCATTTTGGCGCGCGCTTCTTCCGAGAGCTGAGCCTCGCCGCACAGGCCCAGGCGGGCGGTGAACCAAAAGCTGCTGCCCTGGCCTAACACGCTGTCGACGCCGGCCTGGCCGCCCATCAGCTCGGCCAGACGTTTGGAGATGGACAGGCCCAGGCCGGTGCCGCCGTATTTGCGTGAGGTGGAGGCGTCGGCCTGATGAAAGCTCTGGAACAGCTTGGCCATATGGGCCTCGGACAGGCCGATGCCGGTGTCATGCACCGAGAACTTGAGGCAGACGCGCTCGGTGTCGCTCGCTGCTTCGTTCAGCGGACCGCTGGGCAGGCATTCGATCTGCAGGCAGACCTGGCCTTGCTCGGTGAACTTGAGGGCATTGCTGGCGAAGTTGATGATGATTTGCACCAGGCGCAGCGGGTCGCCGATCAAATGCCTGGGCACGCCGGGATCGATCTCGAAGAGCAGCTCCAAGCCCTTGGCAATGGCCTTGTCCGCGATCAGATTGGCGACGTTGGAGAGCAGGCTGTCCAGCTCAAAAGGCACGGCCTCGATGTCCAGCTTCTCGGCCTCGATCTTGGAGAAGTCCAGGATGTCGTTGATGATGCCCAGCAGATGTTTGCCCGAGAGGCAGACCCGCTCGATGTACTCGCGCTGGCGCGGCAGCAATTCGGTCTGCAAAGCCATTTGCGAGAGACCGATGATGGTGTTCATCGGCGTGCGAATCTCGTGGCTCATATTGGCCAGAAAGGCCGATTTCAGCTGGTTGGCGCTCTCGGCCATGTCCTTGGCCTGGCGGATGGCAGCGGCGGCCGATTTCTCGTCCGTCACGTCCTCGATATAACCGTTCCAGATTTGGCGCAGGTCCAGCTGCCAGCCGCCGAAGCTGGTGGAAATATGCAGCCAGCGCATCTCGCCCCGCACCTTGGCGCGCACGTCCACGCTGTACTGCCCGGCCTTGGCGCCCTTGCGTATGTGCTCGTGGGCACCGCGGATCTCGCTCCAGAGCAAGCTGCTGTCTTCCGCCAGCAAGGGCTTGAAAACGGTCACCGATGGGTCGCGCAGCAAGGCCTCGGCCGGGATGCCGGTGATCTCCATCATCTTCTCGCTGACGAAGCTGAAGCGGATGCGACCTTCGTCATCGCTCTCGTACTGAAAGATTACCAAGGGCAAGGTATTGGACAGGCCGACGATCTGGTCTTGCACCTTCTCCGAGCGCTGCTTGGCGGCCTCCAAAGCTAACTCGGCATTGCGGCGGGCGGTGGCTTCGCGGAAGGCCAGGGAGACAAAGGGCGAGTCGGCCTCCTCGCCCGGCAGCAAGGCCATGGTGACGTCCAGGGCAAAGGTGCTGCCATCGCCATCCTGCACCCAGTACTCGTGCACGGTCTGCCGGCGCTGCAGGGCGGCGCTGGCGACTTCGCTGCTGCCGGCCAGCACCTGCTGGATGGTGTCGCGGCATTGGGGCAGGAGGAAGTCGATGGGCAGGCCGCGCAACTCGCCGGCGGCATAACCGAACATTTGGGTGACGCGGGCATTGCTGGCCACGATAGAACCGGCCGCGTTGATGATGATCAGACCGTCGGGCAGCAAGTCCATCCAGCCGCAGTCTGCGGGGGCGAAGGTACTCACGGCCAAGGGCTCCTTGTTGCGCTAGCGCGGCCCAGGGCCCCACACCAGGCCTGGCGGTCCGATGTAGCGACTCCTGCGACTTGGCTTGCGAAGCTCATGGCGCCTTAGACCGTGTTGAACTCAAGACTGACCCGCGTGCCTTGCGCATCGGTGTGCAGTGACAGCTGGGCACCCAGGGCTTCTTGCGCCACATTCTTGGCAATGTAGCCGCCGATGCCGATATGCCCAAGGCTTTGCTTGCTGCTGTAGAAGGGCTCAAACAGGCGCAGCGCCTGTTGCGCGTCCATGCCTGGGCCTTGGTCCTGCACATGGATGAAGCACTGCTTGCCCTGCTGCTCCAGCGCGATATGGACCTTGGGCGGCGCTGCACTGCTGCGCGCATGGGCCAGCACATTGTCCAGCAGCTCGCTGATGACCGTGTGCAAGCCACTTGGGTCCAGCTCCAGGCACAGGTCTTGGGGGCCGCTCAGGCGGATCTCCAGGCTGTCGCCAAAACTCTCGGCGATATAGCCCAGCTCCTCCAGCACCGGGGTGCTTTGTCTGGGGCTGGACAGGGCCGCGGCCGAAATTTGTTTGAGCCGTTTGACGATGCGGGCGGACTTGTGGGCCTGCTGCTCGATTAGCTGCACCGTCTCTTGCAGATCGGGGGCCAGCTCGGCCAGTTCGGCGGGGTTGCTGAGCAAGTCGCTGAGCGCGCCGCAGGCCGAGATCTGCACACCCAGCGGGGTGTTGAGCTCGTGCGCCACGCCATTGACCAGGCGGCTCAAGATGGTGGCCTGGCGCTGCTGCATCAGCTCGCGCTCGGCGCTGAGCAGATCGGCACGCAGGGTTTGCTCGGTCAAGATGGCCAGGATGCGGGTGCACATGGCGCCGGCCACCAAATGGATGAATTTGCGGTCCAGGGCGTCGAAAGCCTGGTCCAGGCCCAGCACATTGAGCAGGCCTATGGTGTTGCTGCCTTGCTGGATGGGCAGGACGCTGAGCGCCTGAGCCTGGGGCAGGGCCAGCTCGGGCGGCAGCTTGTCTTGCTCGGCGGCCAGCTCCTTGGGGCCCAGATGGCGGGGAATGCGGCGCTGCCACTGTTCGGCATCGAAGGGGCTCAAGGCCTCCAGTCGCAGCTCTTGCACTTTTGTTTGATTGCCCTGGGCGGTGATCAAGGCGCAGTGCTGGCCGTAGACGCAGAGCAAGCGCCAGTTGTTGACGCTGGCGCAGTGCTTCCAGCGCGTGGCCACCACCTTGACCACATCCTCGATGCTGCGGCGGCGCTGGACCTCGTCAATCAGCTGTACCAGCCCATCAAAGCGGATGCTGCGGTGGGCGTCCATCACCCGCTCGCTGGGGGGCGCGCCAGGGGTGTCGGTCTTGACCGGGGTGTAGCAGTCCTTGCTTTGCATGGGCGGCAATCGGCGCTTTCGATCAGGCCTCGACCAAGGCCTTGTACTGCGGGTCCAGGGGCAGGCGCAGGCCGCTGGTGTAGCAGTTGAACATCATGGCCAGGTCGATGACGCTGAGCAACTCCTTGATCTCGCTGTCGGAAAAACCAGCGTCCGCCAGGGCCTGGAACTCGGCGTCACTGACCGCATTGGCGTCGCGGGCCATCTTGTCGGCAAACTGCAGGGCGACGCGGTGCGAAGGCGGCAGAGGCACGGCGCTGTTCGGGTCCAGAATGGTGACGAGGTCGTGGTAGCTCAGGGTGGGATCCAGCTGCAGGGCCGAATGGGCATGGCAGGCGCTGCAGTACTCGGCGCCATTGATGCGGGAGACCACGAACACCGCCATTTCCTTGAGCACATGGGGCAGTTCGCCCTCCAGCAGGCAGCCGCGGGTCTTCTCCCAATAGGCTTTGATCAAGGTGGGGTTGTGGCCCAGGCTGGTCATCCAGATCGGCGGTTCGGCCGCACCGCTCAGGCGCAGGAACTCGTCGTAAACCTCGCGGGTGCCAGGGCTGGCTTGCTCGTAGCTGGTCAGGGTATAGCGTTCCATTGAGAATCACTCCGGGTTGAGGAATCGTGAGATGGGGTGGCTCGCTGAGGAGTCACGTCGCTTGAAAAACCTTGGTTGGTAGCTCGAAGCTGAATTGCGCGCCTTGGCTGGAAGGCAAGACCTGCATGCGGCCGCCCAACTTCTTGCTGACCAAGTCCTGGACGATGCCCATGCCCAGGCCTTGATGACCTTGGCCCAGGCGGGTGCTGAAGCCGTTGTTGAACAAGGACTGGCGGGCCTGCTCGCTCAGGCCCACGCCGTCGTCGGCATAGCGCAGATAAAGATTGGCGTTAGGCAGCAGACTGGCCTCGATGCGAATCTGGCCGCCCTTGCGTCCCTGGAAGCCGTGGGCCACCGAATTGCTGATGAGGTTGCCTATCAACATATGCCAATCGCTGGCCTCGCCCATCAGGCGCAGATTGGGGGCGATGTCCAGGCTGATCTGCAGGTCCACACCGCCGTGGCGAGCGCGTTGCAGGGCGACGACTTGGGCCACCGTCTCGGCCAGATTCAGTGCGCTGTTCTCGCCTTCCTGGCCGGGCGCGGGGGACATCAGCATCTGAATCGCCAGCTGCACGCTGGCCTGGATCATCTCGTTGGACTCCTGCAACTCGGTCAACAGGCCGAGCGCCTTGTGCGGCGGCGGCTGCTGCTGGGCCCCGAGCTGCTGGCTCAATTCCTCGAGCTGCTGTTTTTGCACCGAGTTGGCCATCAAGATCACGCCTAGCGGCGTGTTGAGCTCGTGGACAAAGCGTCGCAGCTTTAGCTGGGCGGCGGCGACGCCATCCGCCGCTGCGGGGGGCGAGTTCTGAGCCTGCGGGCAAGTCGATGGGGCGGGTGTTGGCATGTCGTCTGGTCAGGGCGGTCTTGCGGCCGGTGGTCCGTCGGTCAGAGCGAGCAGCGCGTCAGGGCTGCCCCTGCACTATCGGCAAGAAGGTTGAGCACATAAAGCTCGGCTTCGCTCAGCGCCGTTTTCTCTTGCAGGCTCAGCAGGCAAGGCGCTTGTGCGTGGGGCAGGGCCAGCAGCTGATAGCCCTCGGCGGCCAACGCAATCCCCGGTGCGGCTTGGGCTTCGGCAAACCGGGCGATGACGCTCTCGGGGGGCGGGCCTGCCTCGCCTTGCTGCGCGGCCGCTGGGCCTTGGGGCGAGCCCCACCACAGAGTGCCGCTCTTGAACAACTCCAGCTGCATGAAGTGCCGCAGCAGGCATTCCGCCAGGGCGGCCTTGTCTGGGGCGGCAAACATTTCCCGATTCAAATGGCCCATGGCCTCCAGCCCAGCGCGGTTGTGGCCGATGGCGTAGATCTGCTTGAAGTTGCGCACGCTGGACATCACGGCGGTGAAGAGCTTGGCCGCCGTGAGCTCGGTCTTTTCCTTGTAGTCGTTGATGTCGTACTCGACCATCACGCTGCGCTCGGGGGCCTGGCCGGGCTGGCCGGTGCGCAAAATAATCCGCACCAGGGAGTTCTTGGCCACCTCGCGGATGTGCTTGACCAGATCCAGGCCCGCGCGCTCGCTCTCCATCACCACGTCGAGCAGGATGACGGCGATATCGGGATGGCGTTCCAGCTGTTCCTTGGCATCGGCCGAGGACATGGCGCTGATCAGCTGGCTGGAGCGGCCTTCGACCGAGAAATTGCGCAGGGCAAGCTTTGTGACCTGGTGAATGGCCGGTTCATCGTCCACCACCAGAATCTTCCAAACTGCTTCGGTCGCTGCATCTGCCACGCTTGCTTCCTCCGGCTGACTGATCCATTAGCTCTAGGGCAAAGTCTGCCATAGCAAGAAGGGATTAGGGGCGAGACTTTGCAGGCATCGCGCTAAAGCAGGTCGCAGTTGGCGGCTTTGCCCAGGAATGGGGCAGGGCGGGCATGGCTTGCCGAAATCTGTGCGGATGGCGCAACAGTCTGGGCCTGCCGGCCCGTGTTGAGGGCGCAAGAAAAAAGGTTCTTCACGGATTCCCGGGGAAGGCTGAACGGATCTTGAGGAAGAAGTATTCGGTGTCCCGGTAGCCATAGGCCATGCGCTTGATGACCTTGATGCGGTTGTTGATACCTTCGAGTTGGCCGGTATGCATGGGCCAGCGCACGCGTGAGACGATGCCGCGCCAATAGGGTTGCAGCGTTCTGGCGAAGCGCTGCAGCGCCGGGATAGCACTCTGCTCGGCATGTGCCAGCCACTGCTTCCAACGACGGCGCCACTCCCAGGCCGTGGGCGCAGTCCACAGGGCCCTGAGCTGCTCCTTCATCAGGTAGCTCGTCATCAACGGCGCATTGACAGCCAACACTTCATCAAGACGGACTTGCTCGGTGTCGCTGAGCGATTTGCGGTTGCGTAGCAGCAGCCAGTGCGCCTGCTTGACCACGCGCCTGGCGGGTTTGTCTTGACGCAGTTGATTGGCCGCGTCCACGCGCACGCGGCTGATGACCTCGCGGCCGTACTTGGCAACGACATGGAAGAGGTCATAGACCACGCGAGCCTTGGCGCAATGCCTGCGCACCTCAAGGTCGAACGCGCTATTCATGTCCATGGCAACCGCTTCGATGCGTGTGCAGCCTGCCTTACCCAGCTCCTCGAAGAACGGGCGCACGGACTTGCGGCTGCGCCCCTCGGCCACCCACAGCACGCGACGCGTGTCGGCATCCAGGATGACACTGGCGTAGCGATGGCCCTTGAAGAGCGCGAACTCGTCCATCACCAGACGCCTGGGCTGCGCTGGGGGCAAGGCATCCACCTGGGCCTGCATGCGTTGGCGGTCCAACTCCCGCACGGTGCTCCAGTGCAGCCCGAAGAGTTCAGCCACATGCGCGATGGGCAGGCGTGCGCAGCAGGCCGAAGCCGCCTGCGCAAGGCGCTGAGTGAGTCGGGCATATCGTGCAAGCCAAGGCACATGCTGGACGCGCTGGCCGCAGTCGGGGCAGGCGACTCGGCACAGGTGCACTTCCAGTGTCACGGGATAGCCCAGCATCGGCAGATCGCGCACGCGGCGACACAGTCGCTCGTGGACTTGATCGCATGCTCGACAGCAGTGCCCGCATTGCATGGCCTGCGCGGTCTGAGCTTCAAGCTGAATCCGCACCTCTTGGGCTTGCAGCTTCAACTCAACAACGCGGAATCCCTCCCAGAACGGGAGCCAGCTTGTATCCTTGTGCATAGAGCGGTGCTCTCGAAGATTGATGATTGGTCGCACAACCATCTTCTCCGAGCGTCACCGCTCTACCTACTTGCGGTCCCGCAATTCCGCGAAGAACCAGAAAAAAGGCCTGACGCATCCTGTCGATGCATCAGGCCCCTGGCCCAAGCCCGTTTTATCGGGGCTTGGAAAGTTGGCTGAATTTGAATTTAAGCGCTGGCGATGGGAATGCTCAGCGACTTGCCCGAGGCAATGCGCTCCTTCCACTCGGCCGGGCCGGTGATGTGAGCGCTGGTGCCACCGGCGTCCACCGCCACGGTGACGGGCATGTCTACCACATCGAACTCGTAAATCGCTTCCATGCCCAGATCGGCAAAACCGACCACGGGCGCGGCCTTGATGGCCTTGGAGACCAGATAGGCGGCTCCGCCCACGGCCATCAGATAGGCCGAGCCATTGTCCTTGATGGCTTCGATGGCGACGGGGCCGCGCTCGGCCTTGCCCACCATGGCGATCAGGCCGGTCTTCTCCAGCATCATGCGGGTGAAGCCGTCCATACGGGTGGCGGTGGTCGGGCCGGCCGGGCCCACGACTTCCTCACGCACCGGATCGACCGGGCCCACGTAATAGATGACGCGGTTGCTGAAGTCCACCGGCAGTTTCTCGCCCTTGGCCAACATATCGGCGATGCGCTTGTGCGCGGCGTCACGGCCGGTCAGCATCTTGCCGTTCAGCAGCAAGGTGTCGCCCGGTTTCCAGCTGGCGACCTCGGCCTTGGTCAGGGTGTTGAGGTCGACTCGGCGGCTCTTGTTGTAGTCCGGCGCCCACTTCACATCGGGCCACAGATCCAGGCTGGGCGGGGTCATGAAGGCCGGGCCCGAGCCGTCCAGCACGAAGTGACCGTGGCGGGTGGCGGCGCAGTTAGGAATCATGGCCACGGGCTTGGAGGCGGCGTGGGTGGGGTAGGTCTTGATCTTGATGTCCAGCACCGTGGTCAGGCCGCCCAGACCTTGGGCGCCAATACCCAGGGCATTGACCTTCTCGTACAGCTCGATACGCAGCTCTTCGAGCTTGTTTTGCGGGCCGCGTTCCAGCAGCTCGTACATATCGATGTCTTCCATCAGGGCTTCTTTGGCCATCAGCATGGCTTTTTCGGCCGTGCCGCCAACGCCCAGACCCAGCATGCCCGGCGGGCACCAGCCCGCGCCCATCAGAGGCACGGTCTTGAGCACCCAGTCCACCAGGTTGTCACTGGGGTTCATCATCACGAACTTGCTCTTGTTTTCGGAGCCGCCGCCCTTGGCCGCCACCATCACGTCGATGGTGTTGCCGGGCACGATGCTGACGCTGATGACCGCCGGAGTGTTGTCCTTGGTGTTCTTGCGCTCAAAGATGGGGTCATTCAAGACCGAGGCGCGCAGCTTGTTGTCGGCATTGTTGTAAGCCTGGCGCACGCCTTCGTTGACGGCGTCTTCCAGCGAGCCAGGGAAGCCTTCCAGGCGCACATTCATGCCAATCTTCAGGAAGACATTGACGATGCCGGTGTCCTGGCAGATGGGGCGGCGGCCCTCGGCGCACATTTTGGAGTTAGTCAGGATCTGTGCGATCGCGTCCTTGGCGGCGGCGCTTTGCTCGCGCTCATAGGCGCGGGCCAGATGCTGGATGTAGTCGGCCGGGTGGTAGTAGCTGATGTACTGCAGGGCGGCAGCCACGCTTTCAACGAGGTCGGCGTAGCGGATGGGGGTGGAAGTGCTCATGATGGGCTGGCTTTGGCTGGAGGCCGTTGCTGGAGGAAAAGATGGCGACGGCCGCGCGCAGCCGCAAAAGCAGCAGCGCGCACGGCCAGGCTCAAACTCTGGGACGCTGCCTCGCAGTTTACTGAATCGTGCGGGCGCCTTGGCGTTGGCGGCGAGTTGGCGCCACTAGCCCGGGCAGGATTTGGTGCGACTTTTTGCGCTCGGTGGGCCGATGAGTCCGCCCTAGGTTTCGGCGCCGATGCCAGCAAACACCGCTTTGATCAAGGATTATGTGATTTTTCGCAAACTCTTGGCGATTCCCTGAGATTGCGCAGATGTCATGTCAAGTTGGCGTTAGGGTTGTCGATAGACTCGGGGTGCATCGGCCGAGTTTCCGAGAGCCCGGGGTCGGCAGAGGTGAATCAAACCCATCACAGCAAGGACATGGCCATCATGAAGTCTGCTTACGTTTCGAGTTCTGTTTCCCTCAACAAACGGCAAGAAAAGGCGCTCGCCTCTTCCGCTGCGGCCTTGGCCTTGGCGCTGGCCGTCGGTGCCCTGGGGCTGCTGCCGTCCAGCAGCCATGCCGCCGATGGCGGCGCCACCCCTGAGCAGGCAACTAGCATGGTCAAAAAGGGCGTGGCCTTTATCAAGGCCAATGGCAAGGACAAGGGCTATGCCGAGATTTCCAATAAGGCCGGCCAGTTCATCTACCAGGACTTGTATCTGGTGGTTTACGGCCTGGACGGCACGGTGCGTGCCCACGGGGCCAATGCCAAGATGGTGGGCAAGAACTTGATCGAACTCAAGGACGTGGACGGCAAGGCCTTCGTCAAGGAACGGGTGGAGATGGCGCAAAGCAAGGCCAACTTCTGGCAGGACTACAAGTTCACCAATCCCGAGACCAAGAAGATCGAGCCCAAGAGCATGTATTGCGAGAAGCTGGACGACAGCGTGGTTTGCGGCGGCATCTACAAGTAAGCCTCTGGACACCGAGTGGCCGCTGTGCCTTATCTTTGTGTTCGATCACTGCAATAGCTGGGCCGGTTTATGAAACTTGCGACAAAGCTTTTGGCCGCCCCTTTGCTGACCGCGGTGCTGGTGTTCTCTGTTGGGGAGATCCAGTCCCTGGTCATAGGGCGGGCTGCGGCGGAGAACCGCCAGAGCTTTCTGGCCCAGCAGCAGACGGTTCACACCCTGGAGGCGGCGCGGGAAAAAATGGCCACTTTGCACGCCGGGGTGTACCGCAATCTGGCGCTCGCTGCCTCCCTGGATGAGGCGCAGTTTGTGCAGCACCGCAAGGATCTGGCTCAGCAGGTGGGGCAGGTCAAAAGCAGCTTGCTCGGCTTGGCCCAACGCCAGGACTTGGATGAGGACTTGCGCAAGGCAGCAGCCAAGCTTGGCGAGGTGTTGGACAAATACCTGAAAAACGCCGACTCGGCGCTGGACATGGCCTCGGTGGATGCCAACACCGGAGTGGCCGCCATGCAAAACGGGGACAGCTCGTTTGCCGATCTGTCCAAACAGATGAGCGCCTTGCTTGCTCAGGAGGAGGCCGATGCGGCGCGCAACACCGCCCAGGCCGATAGCAGTACCCAGCGCATCGTCTGGGGCTTGTCGGCCCTGGGGCTGCTCTGCGCTGCGCTGGCGGTGATGGGGTCATGGCTGATGCAGCGCTCGATGGTGGCGGAGTTGAAGCGGGCGGTCAGCCTGGCCGGTGAGGTGGCGCGCGGCAATCTGTCCATACGCGCCGACAGCGAGCGTGCCGATGAATTGGGTGAGCTGATCCGCGCACTGGGCGCGATGACCGTGCAGTTGGAGAGTTCGCTGCGCTCGGTCTTGGATTCGTCCGACTCCATCCGCAGCGCCAGCGGCGAGATCGCGCTGGGCAATCAAGACCTGAGTCTGCGCACCGAGCAGACCGCTTCCAATCTGCAAAGAGCCTCCTCCTCGATCGAGCAACTGGTGGCGGCCTTGAAAGCGTCGGCCGACTCGGCGGGCGAGGCCAATCGCATGGCTGTCTCGGCCGGCGAGGTGGCGGCGCGCGGCGGCCAGGTGGTGTCCCAGGTGGTTCACACCATGGAGGACATCAATAGCAGCTCGCGCCAGATCGGCGACATCATCGGCGTGATCGACAGCATCGCCTTCCAGACCAATATCCTGGCGCTGAACGCGGCGGTGGAAGCGGCCCGCGCGGGCGAGCAAGGGCGCGGCTTTGCGGTGGTGGCGTCCGAGGTGAGGGCGCTGGCCCAGCGCAGTGCGCAGGCGGCACGCGAGATCAAGACCCTGATCAATGCCTCGGTGGAGAAGGTGGAGGGCGGCAGTCGCTTGGTGGCTGACGCCGGCCGCACCATGAGCGAGATCGTGGGCAGTGTGGAGCGGGTCACCGGCATCATTGGCGAGATTTCTGCCGCTCTGGATTCACAGTCCTCCGGCATCGGCGAGGTCAATACCTCGGTGCTGGAAGTGGACCAGATGACGCAGCAGAACGCGGCCCTGGTGGAGCAGTCCGCCGCCGCCGCGGAGAGCCTCAAGGAGCAGGTGGGCAAACTGGCCGACGTGGCCCATACCTTCCGCTTGTCGGGCCCCTGAACCCTGGCAGACCAAGATCGTAGGCAAGAAAAAAGCGGGCCCGAGCCCGCTTTTTTGTTTGTGCCTGTGTCGAGTCCTCAGTGGGCTTCATCCTTGCCGTGGCTGCCGCTCAAGAGCCGGTCGGTGTAGGCAATCGCGATTGCCGAGGCCAGGAAGGCGACGTGAATCAGGGTCTGCCACATCAAGGTCTTCTCCGCATAGTTGTCGGCGTTGATAAAGGTCTTGAGCAGGTGGATGGAGGAGATGCCGATGATGGCCGTGGCCAGTTTGACCTTGAGCACCGAGGCGTTCACATGGCTGAGCCATTCGGGCTGGTCTGGGTGATCCTCCAGACCCATGCGCGAAACAAAGGTCTCGTAGCCGCCCACGATCACCATGATGAGCAGATTGGAGATCATCACCACATCGATCAGGCCCAGCACGACCAGCATCAGAATGGTCTCGTTGAGCTTGGCGATGGGCTCGTAGCCGATCACATTGCCGCTGATGTCCTTGATGGCCGTGGCCTTGTAGCCAATGCTCTTGACCAGCATCGTCAGCGCTTCCTGATTGCCGAAGGCGGCCTCGATCAGATGCACCAGCTCGGTCCAGAACTGAAAGACATAGACCGCCTGGGCCAGGATCAGGCCCAGATAAAGCGGCAGCTGCAACCAGCGGCTGGCGAAGATCAGATTGGGCAGGGGGCGAAGGCGGCGAGGGGCTTGGGACATAGGCGCTGTCTTTCTTTTATGGATGAGTGTGCGGTGCTCGATTTTAGAAGCCACATATTGCAGTCTCTTGGCCCGGGGCGAGCGGCCATGAATTTAGAGTAAGCGCTTCGTCAGAGACTGGATGCACAGTTGCAGCAAAGCGTGGCCGAGGGTGACCGAACCTCGCCCGCGCCGTATCCAGATTAACCCGTGTTGAGGAGACAAACTCATGAGTCATTCAGACCAATATCTGCCCAGCGCCGAGTGGCAGGCCCAGGCCCATGTCAAGGGCATGGCCGGCTACCAAGCCCTGGTGGATGAGGCCGAGCGCGATTACGAAGGCTATTGGGGCCGTCTGGCCCGTGAGTTCGTCAGCTGGAAGAAGCCCTTTACCCAGGTGCTCAACAGCAGCCAGGCGCCCTTTTTCAAGTGGTTTGAGGACGGCCTGCTGAACGTCTCCTACAACTGCCTGGATCGCAATATCGAGGCTGGCAAGGGTGACAAGGTCGCCATCATTTTTGAAGCCGACGACGGCTCGGTCACCAAGGTCACTTACAAGGATCTGCTTTCGCAGGTGTCCCGTCTGGCCAATGCTCTGAAGGCGCGCGGCGTCAAAAAGGGCGACCGCGTGGTCATTTATATGTCCATGTCCGTCGAAGGCGTGGCCGCCATGCAGGCTTGCGCCCGCATCGGTGCCATCCACTCGGTGGTGTTCGGCGGCTTCTCGGCCCAGAGCCTGCGTGACCGGGTGCAAGATGCCGGCGCCGTCGCCATCATCACCGCCGACGAGCAATTGCGCGGCGGCAAGGCCTTGCCCTTGAAGGCCATCGTCGACGAAGCCCTGGACGGCGGCAGCTGCCCCAGCTTGAAGGATGTCATCGTCTTCAAGCGCACCGGCGGCAAGATCAACTGGGTGGAAGGACGCGATCTGTGGCTGCACGATGTGGTGGGCGGCCAGTCGGACGTCTGCGAACCCGAGTGGGTCGAAGCGGAGCATCCGCTCTTCCTGCTCTACACCTCGGGTTCCACCGGCAAGCCCAAGGGCGTGCAGCACAGCACCGGCGGCTATCTGCTGCATGCCGCGCTGACGACCAAGTGGACCTTCGACCTGAAGGACAACGATGTGTTCTGGTGCACGGCCGATATCGGCTGGGTCACCGGCCACAGCTATATCACCTATGGCCCCCTGGCTCTGGGCGGCACCGAGATCGTGTTTGAGGGCGTGCCCACCTACCCGGACGCCGGCCGTTTCTGGCAGATGATCGAGAAGCACAAGGTCACGGTCTTTTACACCGCGCCCACCGCCATCCGCTCCCTGATCAAGGCGGCTGAAGGCAATGAAGCCGTGCACCCGGCCCGTTATGACCTGAGCAGCCTGCGCCTCTTGGGCTCGGTGGGTGAGCCCATCAACCCGGCCGCTTGGGAGTGGTATCACAAGCATATCGGCGGCGGCCGTTGCCCCATCGTCGACACCTTCTGGCAGACCGAAACCGGCGGCCACATGATCACCCCGCTGCCGGGCGCCACGCCCCTGGTGCCAGGCTCCTGCACCTTGCCCTTCCCGGGCATCACCACCGCCATCGTGGACGAAACCGGCACCGATGTGCCCAATGGCCAAGGCGGCATTCTGGTCGTCAAAAAGCCCTGGCCCTCGATGATCCGCACCATCTGGAACGACCCCGAGCGTTTCAAGAGCAGCTACTACCCAGCCGAGCTCAAAGGCTATTACCTGGCGGGCGACGGCGCCATTCGGGACGCCGAGACCGGCTACTTCACCATCACCGGCCGTATCGACGATGTGCTGAACGTCTCCGGTCACCGCATGGGCACGATGGAAATCGAATCCGCTCTGGTCAGCTTTACCGAGCTGGTGGCCGAAGCGGCGGTGGTGGGTCGTCCTGATGACACCACGGGCGAGGCCATCTGCGCCTTCGTCGTGCTCAAGCGCGGCCGCCCCAGCGGCGACGAGGCCAAGGCCATCGCCAAGCAGCTGCGCGACCATGTGGCCAAGGAAATCGGCCCCATCGCCAAGCCCAAGGACATCCGCTTTGGCGACAACCTGCCCAAGACCCGCTCCGGCAAGATCATGCGCCGCCTGCTGCGCTCGGTTGCCAAGGGCGAGTCCGTCACCCAGGACACGAGTACGCTGGAGAACCCGGCCATCCTTGAGCAACTCGGTCAGGCCTACTGATTCGGTCGCTTCAAACAAGTAAAGGCCCCTCGGGGCCTTTTTTCTTGGCTGTGCGTCGGCTTACTTCACCGACAAAATCCAGGTCGCCAGTTGCTTGGCTTCGGCCTCGCTGACTTGTGAGTTGGCGGGCATGGGCACGGGGCCCCAGACGCCGGAGCCGCCCTTAATGATCTTGGTCGACAAGGTGGCGACGGCGGCTTTGTCCTTGGCGTACTTGGCCGCCACATCCTTATAAGCCGGGCCGACCAGCTTTTTGTCCACCGCATGGCAGGCCATGCAGTTCTTCTTCTGGGCCAGATCGGCGTTGGCAAAGGCCGGGGCAGCGATCAGGCCGGCGCCCAGTGCGGCCGACAGTGCCAGAACGGTCTTGGTGAGGGAGGACTTCATGGTTTCCTTTCGAGGAGCAAGCAAAGAGTTCATCGCCTTTGATCAGACCGAGCGAGCGTTCAGTGAACTACAGTCTGGCGCGAGTCGTTCGAAAACGATCAAAAGATTCTAGTGCTCACCCGTGACCCGGGTGTTGCGGCTGTGCGAGCCCCGTATTTGGGGCATGAGTTCTGCGTTTGGGGGAAAAGAAGATGTGGTTTGTTGTGATCGGCCTGGGCCTGCTGGGCCTGAAGTTTTTTGAGGTGGCGCCGGTAGCGGGCTGGGACTGGTGGATCGTGCTGTCGCCCTTCGTCTTGGCCGCCGTCTGGTGGCATTGGTCGGACTCCAGCGGCCACACCCAGCGCAAGGCCATGGAGGCCATGGAAGACAAAAAGGCCCAGCGCCGCCAGCGCACCCTGGAGGCTTTGGGCCAAGGCGAGGTCGACAAGAAGAAATCGCGCAAGTGAGCTTGCGCAGCGACAAGCGTCTCAGCGCCTGGATGCTGGGCCTGCTCGGCCTCAGCCTTTTGAGCACGATGGGGGCCTGGTGGTGGATGTCGGCCACCCAGACAGGCGAGTCGCCGCGCACTTCGCCGCTGATCAAAAAGGTCCAGCCCTTTGTGGCCAGCACGCCTTTTGGCGGCATCGCCCAACTCAGCCTCCTGGCGGGTGATGGTCACCCCGGTCGGCGCGATGGGCCGGCCGCCCAGGCCCAGTTTGCCGATCCCTACGGCCTGGCCCGCGATGCCGACGGCAATCTCTTTGTGGCCGATGGTGGGGAGTCCAACAGTGTTCGGCGCATCAGCCCGCAAGGCCTGGTCACGGTCTTGGCTGGAGGCGCGGGCGAGGGCTTGCGTGATGGCCAGGGCACGCAAGCCCTGTTTCACACGCCTTCGGGCCTGGCAGTAGACAAGTCGGGCAATGTCTTGGTGGCCGATACCGGCAACCATGCCATCCGCCGCATCACGCCCCAGGGCTTGGTGACAACCGTGGCCGGCAGCGGCGTGGCGGGCGACAAAGACGGCCCCGCCGCCCAAGCGCAGTTCAACGGGCCGCTGGCCGTGGCCGTCGACGCGCAAGGCCGCATCTATGTGGCCGACAGCTATAACGACCGCATCCGCATGATCAGCCCGGAGGGTCTGGTCTCGACCCTGGCCGGAGGCAGCCTGCCGGGCTTTCAGGATGGCGAGGGCAGCCTCGCGCGTTTCGACACGCCCATTGGCCTGGCGCTCGATGCACAAGGCCAGCTTTGGGTGGCCGACAGTCGTAACGACGCGATTCGGCGCATCACACCGACCGGTCAGGTGACAACCCTGCTGCGCAGCGACCCCGAGGCCAATCCCGCCGACGAGCAGCATCCGCTGCGGCGCCCGCTGGCCTTGGCCGCCACGCCCGACGGTTATCTCTACGTCAGCGTGCTGCGGCGTGGCGCTGTCTTGCAAGTGGCCACCGCCAGCGGCGACTACCGGGTGCTCAGCAGCGGGCCTGAGCTGCGCTTTGCCCGGCCGACTGCCCTGGCCCTGGACCCGGCCGGCGTGCTCTATCTGGCCGATGCGGGCAGCTACCGCCTGCATAAACTGCTGCCGCAGGCGCGCAGCGAGGCCGCTCAGACCTCCCGCTCCCTGGATGGGGTCATCGGCCCAGCCGCCGACATCGCCCTGCCTGCCACGGCCAAGCGCTGGCCCCTGGCGCCCCAGCAGGCCTGGCATGAGGTGGTGGGCACGCCCGGCGAGGTGCGCGGCAACTACCGAGGCGAGAGCCGCGACCATCTGCATGAAGGCCTGGATGTGCGCGGCGATGTGGGTAGCGAGGTGCTGGCCCTGGCCGACGCCAAGGTGGTCAGCCCCTTGTCGACCTGGTCCTTCGGCGGCCAGGGCGAGGGCCTGGCCCTGGACAGACTCAGCTACATCCATATGAAGGTGGGCCGCGATGCCAAGGGCCGGGTCTTGGACCCGGCGCGTTTCATCTTGCAACTGGATGAGGCCGGCAAGCCCGAGCGCCTGCGGGTGCGGCGCGGCACCCGTTTTGCCGCGGGCGAGCCCCTGGGCACGGTCAACAGCATGGCCCATGTGCATCTGGCCCTGGGCGTAGGCGGCTATCAGCTGGACCCGCAGCTGCTGGGCTTTGAGGGCATGCGTGACCATGTGGCGCCGGTGATCGAGGCGGTGGAGTTGTACGACGCCTCCGGCCGCCGTTTGGGCGCGCCTGTGGCCAAAGCAGGCAAGAAAAGCAAAGCCAAGGCCAAGCCGCCCGGGCCTTTGCTGATCACCCGCGATGATGCCGGCCTGCAGATCGTCGTCGAAGCCTGGGACCAGGTGGACGACAACGAGCCGCGCCGCCGTTTAGGCCTGCACAGCCTGGGCTACCAAATTCTCTCGCCCGATGGCCGCCCAGCGCCGGGATTTGAGCAGCCGCGCATGACGCAGAACTTTGCCCGTCTGCCGGTGGATGACGTGGCGGTCAAGATGATCTACGCCCCTAGCAGCGGCATCACCGTGCATGGCAGTGCCGTCACCCGTTTTCGTTATGTGCTGACCAACCAAGCGCTTGGGGGTCAGGTCTTGCCGGGGCGTTGGCAGACCCTTGACTTGCCGGCTGGCGACTACATCTTGCGCATCTTGGCGCAGGACTTTGCGGGCAATGCGGCGCTCAAGGGGCGGGATCTGGCGATCACGCTGAATTGAATTCAGTCCGCCAAGAGCTGGCCAAAGCCATGCGACAGGCCCGGCAGTTCTTCAAAAATACTGCGGCCCTCCAGGTCCAGGGTTAGCTCGTCGGCGGCAAACAGGCGCTGGGCCAGCTGGGCTTTGTCGGAAACCTCCAGCTTGCGATAGATCTCGCGCAGATGGTGGCGGGCCGTGGCCGGGGCGATGCCTAGATTGCGGGCAATCTCTTTGTAGCTGGCGCCGGTGGAGAACTGGCTGGCGATCTCGTTTTCGCGCGGCGACAAACGGGTGGGCAGGGAGCTGACGCGCAGGTCCACCAGCCAGAGGTCGCCCACCGGATGCATGCGCACCCCCAACTGCTTGCCTTGAAACGTAGTGCCGGCTTGCAGATGGCGGGTCAGTTCCTCGGGCAGCATGGGGCCGGTCCAATGCGGCCATTCCAGGCGCAGGGCGGCGGTCAGGGCTTGATCGGCCACATACAACATGCCGCGCCGGTCCACCACGGCCAGGGAGGCGCGGGCCGAGGCACGGTTGGCGCGTACCCGCTCCAGATGCAGCATCCAGTTGGAGCTGAGCGCGGCGGTGAGGTGGGGCATCAGGATCTGCTTGGTGCGGCGCTCATGCTCGGTGAAGGGCGGCTTGCCTTCGCAGCGGTAGAGCGAAAGAAAAGCCATCAGATTGAGCTCAGGCAGCAAGGTGACGGTGCACAAACAGCTGGTGATGCCGAAACGCGCCATCAAGGAGGCCAGGCCGGGTGAGCTTTGCACGGCCTTGCGGCCGAAGTTCACGCTGCGGCCCGGCGTCGCCATGACGGCGGCGGCCAGGGTGTCTTCATCCTTGATCTCATCCCAGAGCGAGGGGTAGAAAGCCGGCAGGCGGTAGGGCAGGGAGGCGTGAATCTCCAGCGGGCCATCAGGGGGCTGAGAGGCCATGCCCCACCAGGCGGCGTCGAAGTCAAAGCGCGCGCTCAGCGCGTCCAAAGCCAGGCGCTGAAAGGTCTGTATCGGCGCCAGATGGGCGAGACGGTACAGCTCCAACAAGGTCTTGCCAAAGGTTTCGGTGTTCATACGGCCCCGAATTGAGCAGAAGGCTCGCTCGCTATTGAAGCGAAGAAGCGTCGATCAGACCATCCAAGTTTTCGCCTAGCTTTGCTAGCGCCAGAGCTTCTCGTCCGCGATGTACTCCGTGCCCGGCAGCGGCCCGGGCCGCATAAAGGCCCGCAAGACATTGCCCATGATGCGAGAGATCTCGTTGTCAAAGCCCTGGCAGGGCAGGGCATGGCTCCAGGCGATGGAGCTGGGCGAGAACACGGCACCGTGGCCGGGGGTCGTGAAATAGACCAGGTCGCAGCGCACGCCGGGGTGTTGGGTGCCGCCCATGCCGGGGTGGTTGTACATGATCTCTTCCTGCACCAGGGGGTAGTTGTCGCTGAACTCCAGCGAGCTGGCCAGGATGCGAGCATGCGGGGGTGAACCCAGGCTGAGGTCGTAGCGGTCAATCTCCACGCCGGCCGCGCCTCCACCGGCCAGGCCGAAGTCGCCGAAGACTTCTTTGTCAACGCCCTCAAAAATCCAGGCCACGCTTTTGTGCCAGGAGTCCGCCATGCGCCGGTAGGGGCGGGACTGGTCCATGCCCTCGCTGGCAAAGCCCGTGCCCACCAGCTTCTGCGGCGCGCGGCCGCGATGCCGCCACAGGCCGCTGCGCTCGCCCGTGCTGGCCAGATAGCTCTCGCCCGGCCGGCTCTGCCAGGCGCGCGAGCCGCTGTCCAGCTTGCGTACCTCCATCAGCCAGGGCTCATCGGCGCGGAAGCCCGTCACCCAGTAGTAACCATTGCCCGACAAATACATGACCCGGCCGCCCTGAGCCAGATAGTCTTCGGTGCCGTCCAGCATGGCCTCGCTGTAGTACTCGGCATGGCTGCCGTTGATCACCACCGCATAGGGCTGCAGGGCGGCGCTGCCTTCGGCATGCAGCTCAGCGTCGGTGAGCACTTCGTAGGCGATGTCTTGGTTTTCCAACCAGGCCACGATGGACAGATCGGCCGGGAACTGCCAGGGCCAGGCCACGCCGGGCATGCGGCATTTGGGCCGCATATTGATGATGGGCCGGCGCGAGGAGCTGAGGCTGCAGCCCTCGCCGTCGCGGTGATGGTCGTAGGCGCTCAGGCCAAAGGGCAGGCCGTCGCGGTAGTAGTCGATATCGCTGGGCTGAAAAATGGGCACAACCGAGGTGATGGACTGCACCGCATTGACCTCAAACGCCAGCTGGGCGTTGGCATAGGCCAGATAGCTGGTGGTCGGGATCAGCAAGGCGACCTTGGCTTTGGGCTGCTTGGCGCAGAGGAAAAAGGGCAGGTATTCCTCTACCGCTTGTTCACCCGTGCCGGCGGTCAGCTTGAAGGCATAGCAGCCGCTGCGCAGATCGCTTGGTGCCTCGAAGGCAAAGCTGGGCTGCCAGCGGCAGTCGGTCAAGGCGTCCTCATGGAACTCGATGGCGCCGTACTCTTGGGGTGCCAGGCGATAGCTGTCGTTGCGGCCCTTCCAGTTCCAGCCGGTCTGGCCGCGTATGGGGCGGTTGAAGCCCTGGGCATGCAGGCCCAAAGGGCCGACGTCCAAGACCTCGTCGCCAATGCCGTTGTCGCTCAGACCCAAGCTGGTGTCCCAACAGGCCAGGATTTGTTCGGGGCGCGGGCTGCCTCCGTCCACCAGATGCGCGAGCAAGGAAGCGTCGGCGATCTGCTGCAGCACGCCCGGCCGGTCGATCTTGCCGTTGAAGCATTGGCTGAAGAACTCACCCCGGGCGGGGTTGTGCTCATGGGCAGCGGCCAGCAAAAAGCCGCCCGCTGCGGCGCGAGGTTTGACCCGCATCGTCATCGACACATGGGAGTGCAGATCAATCGGGCAGACCCGCAGCGACAGGCGTGAGTTGTAGCGATTGGCCACCGGGATTTGATGCACGCTGGCCTGGCCTGTGCTCGGGTCGTAGCTGGCGGCCACAAAACACCAGATATGCGGCAGCATGGGCACCTCGGCGCAGACCGCGTCGACCCGCTCGCCATCGCCCAGCCACAGCTCCAGCAAGCCCTGGGCATTGATCCCCAAGGCCATGCCGCGCTGGCTGCTGACGCACCAGCGGCCCAAGATCACCTGGCGCCCGCCGCTGGGCAGGGTGGGCATCACAAAGCCAAACAAGGTGATGGGCCCCTCGCACAGATTCAGCGTGTCGCCGGGGTCTTGCACCTGCAAGAAACTGCCTTGCTGGGTGTATTGGCGCTGCACCGGCCATTCGCGGTTGATGTTGCTGGGTAGCAGCTCTTCGATAAAGCCGGGGCCATCGGGGTGTTCATCGCCGTGGATCAGGCGCACCAGTTGGACCTTCACCCGCTCGGTGCCCTCGGCGCTGATGAAGGCCTGCACGGTTTGCCCGTTACGCAGGCTCAGGGGGTCGGTGTATCCGTGGAGTCGAATTTGGGCCATGTCTTAGCTCTCCAGAAGGTCTTGGCAACGTTTGAGGAAGACCGCGTGGGTGGCGGCTTCGATGGAGTCGTAATGCTTGTCGTCCACCAGACGGGGCGGCACGCCGCGTTGGCCGGACAGCGCGATCAAGCGGTAGCGCTTGAAGGCTTTTTTCTCCGACATCAGCGCGTATTTGTCCGTGATGGCGGCAAAGCGGAAGTAATGCAGCAAACGCGTCAGATCCTCGGCATGCTGGCCCCAGGGCAAGACGCGGTGTTCTTCCAGCACGGCGGGGGTGATCAAGCGCTTGAGGCCGTCGCGCTGGCGTTTGTCGTGGCTGCGCAAAGAAATCAAGGCCTTGTCGGCGATGGCAATCGCCTCCTCGGGCATCACCTCGCCGCCCGCCTCGCTGCGCATGGCGCGCGCCTCGCTCTGTTTTTTAAGGCGCCAGGCGCGGAACTGGGCACGCACGCCCATCAAGCCGGCACGGGTGTAAAGCACGGTGGCCAGCATCAGCGCGCCTATCAGCACCAGGCGCCAGGAGCCCCACTCGATCAGCAGCTTGTCCAGCATGACGACGATCAGGGTGCCGGCCACCGCGCCCTCGGCCGTGCCCAGGCCGCCAATGACGATCATGGCCAGCATCAGCAAGAGGTTGTCGATGCCGAATAGCGAGGGCGAGGCGCCCTGGAAATGCGCGGCGTAGATGCCGCCGATGGCGCCCAGGGCGCTGGACGAGATGATGAAGACCTGCAGCCGGGCGCGCCGCACATCGATGCCGCAGGCCTGGGCAAAGGCCTCTTGCTTCTCGGGTGCGCTGCGCAGCAAACGCCCCAGCCGCATGCCGTTGACCACCCGGTAGAGGCCCAAGGCCAAGAGCATCACCGAGAAACAAACGACGTAACTCAGCAGCATGGCGCTCTGCTCGTCCAGGCCATCGGGCAGGTAGGAGGCGGCGCCAAACAAGCCGCCTGTGGCCGAGCCCAGGGCTTGCGATTGCACGACCGAGACCCGGCACAGCTCCACCAGGCCCAGGGTGAGCAAGGCGTAGTAAAAACCTTCCAGCCGCATGGCTGGCAGCGCGATGATCAGCCCGAACAAGCCTCCGGTCGCCGCGCCCACGCCCACCATGCCCCACCAGGGCAGGCCAAACTCGATGGACAAATATGCACCGCAATAAGCCGCCGCACCCACGATGGCCAGGCTGGCCAGCGAGAAGATGCCCGCCGTGCCTATCACCAGCATCCAGACCAGATTGATGGCGGCGTAGAGGGCGAAGATGGCGGCGGCCGACAGAAGGCTGGCGCTCTCCAGCTGCAGGCCCAGCACAGGCGGCAAGATGGCCAGCAGGCCAAGCGCAGCCGCCCACCACAACGGGCGCTTGTCGAGGATGAGGATCTCGCGCGACAAGTCCTTGGGGTTGTAGCGGCCCTGGGTGAGCAAGAGGGTGCGGCGGCTGCCGGGGATGCGCCAGCGTGCCCACAGCTGCTCGCTATGGCCGCGCCAGCGCGGCCGCCAGTAGCGCGCGCCGACGCGATGTTTCTTGGCTGCGATGGCCATGGTTTTTTACTCCCGCGTATGGTCGAGCAGACCGCCCAGGCCCCGGGGGCGCAGCAGCAGCACGGCGATGATGAAAAGAAACTGGGTGATCAAGACGTATTGACCGCCCAGCAAGGCGCCGGTGAGGGCTTCGATCACGCCCACCAGCACGGCGGCGGCCACCGCGCCCGGCACCGAGCCCAGGCCACCGGCCAGGGCCACGATCAGCCCCTTCACCAGCGGCGTGGTGCCGGCATAAGGGCTGACGAAATAGGTTTGCGACAGCAAGACCGCCGCCATGCCCGCCAGGCCTCCCGTCACCGCCATCACCAGCAAGGCGGTGCGGCGCACGCCGATGCCGACCAGGGCCGCGCCCTCGGGGTTTTGCATCATGGCGCGCACCTGCAAGCCCATGCGGCTGCGCGTCATCCAGAGCAGGGTCAGGCCCATCAGCAAAAGCGCGCAGGCGATGGTACCGGCCTTGTCGGCCGGAATGCCGCCCCAAGCCCCCGCGCCAAACAGAGGCGGCAGGCTGCGCGCGCTGGGCCCGAAGGCGGTTTGCAAACCCTGGATGCCCAGCAGATTGATGGCCAGGGTGGCCACCATGCCGCGCATCACGAAGTTAGGCTTTTCGTGCAATGGGATGAAGGCAATGGCGCAGATCAGCAGGCCGCAGAGCGCGCCGACCGCCAAGCCACCGGCCATCACCAGCCAGGGGTTGCTGCTCAGATAACTGGCCACCAGCCAGGCGCCATAGCCGGCGGTGGCAAAGCTGAAGCCATGCGCCATATTTACCAGGCCCAGGCTGGCAAACACGATGGAGACGCCCAGCGCCAGGAGCGCATAGATGCAAGACAGATTGAGGGCCGAGAGGGCGATGAAGCTGAGGTCGGTGCTCATGGGGAATCCTTTGACGCGCGTGTCGTCGTAAATGAGGCGGCCATCTCAGGCGCTGCCCTTGAGTTGGCCGGCGTGCATGCCCAAGACCCGGTCCACCCGGCCACTCAGCAGGGCCAGGTTTTGCTCGGCGATCACCAGGGCCCCGGCACCCAGCTCCAGGCTGAGCAAGGCATCGACGATGCTGCGGCTGATCTTGGGCGCCAGGCCTAGCGAGGGCTCGTCCACCAGATAGAGCTTGGCCGGCGTCATCAGGCCGCGCGCCAGCGAGACCATGCGGCGCTCGCCGCCCGACAGGCTGCCCACCGGCGACTTGATCAGCTTTTGCAGGGGCGCGAACAGGGCCAGCAACTCCTCTTGACGGCGCCGGCGCTGGCGCCAGGCCTGGGCGGTGAAGGCGCCGCAGTCCAGGTGCTGGGCCACCGTCAGGCCGGGAAAGATGGCGTCGCCCTGCGGCATATGGGCCAGGCCCATGCGGACGATTTTGTGGGTCATGCGGCCCGCGCCGCCGCTGCGCACGCGGCCGACCTCCACCCCGCCCAGACGGATCGAGCCGCGCTGCCAGTCGGTGAGGCCGCTGATGGCGCGAAACAAGGTGGACTTGCCATGGCCGTTCAGCCCCACCAGGGCGACCTTCTCGCCCGCCGTGACGGCAAAGTCCAGATCGTGCAGCACCGTCAAGGGCCCGTAGCCGGCCGATAGATTGCGCACCTGCAAAATGCCTTCGCTCGCGTGCATGGGCTTGTTGTTCATGCGGCCTCCGCTTCAAAGTAGGCCGCGCGCACCCGGGGTTCTTGAAACACCTGTTCGGGCAGGCCGTCGGCAATCAGCTCGCCCCCGTCCAGCACCACCACCCGACCCGCCAGGGCGGCCAGCAGCTCCAGCCGGTGCTCGACCAGCAGCACGGCGACCTGCAGCTCCTGGGCGACATAGCGCAGGATGCCGTCGATGGCGTCGATCTCGGCATTGATCAGGCCAGCGGCCGGCTCGTCCATCAGCAAGACCTTGGGCTTGCGCATCAAGAGGCAGGCCAGCAGCAGACGCCTTCGGTCCAGCGCGCCCAGCGAGCCCGCCAGGGCGGCGGGCCGCCAGGCCAGGCCCACCTGATGGGCCGCCCATTCGGCATCGTGGGCGCTCAGGAATGGCCGATAGGCTTGGCGTGCGGCCCTGAAGACCTCGCCCAGGCTCAGGTGTTCGGGCACCACCGGGCTTTGGTAGGTGCGGCCTATGCCGAGTCGGGCGCGGGCATGCAAGGGCAGGCGGGTCAGCTCGGTCTCGCCCAAGAACACCTGGCCGCGGCTGGGCCGCAGGCGGCCGCTGAGGATCTCGAACAAGGTCGTCTTGCCCGCGCCATTGGGCCCCACCACGCCCAGCACCTCGCCGGCCTGGGCGGCCAGGGAGATGTTCTTCAAGACCTCCCGGCTGCCAAAGGCGTGGCCGATAGCCCGGCAGCTGAACAGGGCCGGGCCTGGCTTCAAGCTCGCAGCGCTCATCTCATTTCATCCATGGCGCGGCCTTGAAGCCGGACTGCTTGAGCGCGTCCGGCGCGATGATGCGGTGCTGGCCGCCCTGCACCTGGTAGAAGAGCTGGGCAATGCCTTCCTCGGGCTTGCTGACCTCTAGCGGATAGTTCAGCGGCGCCTGGTTGGCGTTGTCAAAACGGTAGAAGCCGTTGACGCCGCGGTACTTCAGCTGGCGCAGTGCAGCGTTGACGGCCTTGAAGTCCTCGGGGGCGGCCTTGTTCCAGGCCTGGGCCAAGAGCTGGACCGCGTCATAGCCGCCGCCGGTGTAGACCAGGCCCATCACGCCGCCCTTGGCTAGGTATTCGGCCTGGTATTGATCGCGGAAAGTCTGGCCTTGCTTGTCGGCATATGCGCCATAGACGGTGCCCCACACAAAGCCCTCGGCGGCCGCACCAGCCAGGTTGAGGAACTCGGGTTGCGAGGGGCCGTACTGCAGATAGACCAGGGCGCCGGGCAGGGGGTTGGCGGCGAACTGCTTGGCAAAAGCGGCCAGCTCGGCGGCCACCCAGTGATTGACCATCACGATGCCGGCGCCGGTGTTCTTGATGTCTTGCAGCACCGGGCCCCAGTCCTGCACCGGGAACTGGATCTGGGTGATCTTGGCGACTTCGTATTTGCCCCGGGCCTTGAACTGCTCGGCCGCCGCCTTCGTGATGTTCTGCGTGTAGGCGATCTGCTCGGTGATGATGTGGACCTTTCGGTTCACCGGCTTCCAGCTGCCATGGGCCTCCAGCTGCTCGCAGAACAGGGGGAAGCCCGCGCCGTAGAACGTCTCCGGCGGATCGATCTGGTAGATGTGGCCGTACTGGGCCGGGTTCTTGCGCACCAGGTCCAGCGAGGCCTGCTGGGTATTGCCGTGCAGATAGGGCGCTTTGTAATTGGCCACCGTGGCCATGGCCGGCACGGGGATCAGGACGAAGGGCGAGACGATGGCCTGCACCTTGGCGTCGACGATTTTGCGCAAGGCTGCTTGCGTGCCTTCGGGCGTCAGCAGGTCGATGTCCACCACCCGCAGGGTCAAGGGGCGGCCCTTGATGCCACCGGCCGCATTGATCTGCTTGAGCGCCAGCTGGGCGCCCTTGAGGAAGTCGGCATGGTCGGCCACCCCGGCCGGCCCGCTTTGCGCAATCGGCATGCCGATGGTGATGGGCGTTTTGTCCTGGGCTTGGGCCCAGCCGGGCAAGACGGCGGCGGCCGCTGTGCTGGCCAGGCCTTGAAGCAGTTGGCGTCGACGTTGTGCATTAGCGCTGGATCGATGGGACATGGGAGCTCCTGTTGAGGGGAAAGGGCAGCGCAGTCTAGGAATCTGGCGCGCTTTGCAACACCGTCCCAATGCACCAAGGGGAAGTCCTGGGCTGGTGCATCTGCATCAGGTGAAAACCCCTATCCCTCGCTTTGCATGCGGCTTTGCACTGACAAAAAGCCCTGGTGCAGATGGCCCTGGTGCAAATGGAGGAGGTGCAACTGAACGATGGGTGGTAGCCGCAGCGCTGCCTAGCATCCGCCAGCTCTTGAGCCAAGGCATTCGATGCCAAGGGCTCAAGAACTCCTCTCGCACATGTCCAAAAACGGAGACCTCCATGACTCAGTCCACCCGCTTGCCCATACGCCCGCTTCCTTCTGCAGCGGTCCAGCTGTCCGCCCTGATTGGCGGCCTCGCCTTGGCCGCCAGTTCGGCCCAGGCTCTTGAAGCCCATCCGGGCGATGCGGTCGCACCGCCGCCCGGCATGGGTCTGGTCGGCCTGTATGCGATTCACACCGACTTGGGGCCGCTGCGGGTGCAGGGGCAGACGGTGGAAGGGCCCAAGGCCAGGGCCGATGTGGGCTTGCTGCGCTTGTTCTATGCCACCCGGCTGGGCAATGTGCAGATCAATCCGCAGATGGTGATCCCCTTCGGCCGCGTCGCGGGCCAAGGCACGCTCGCAGGTCTGGAGAGCGCCAGCGGTATTGGTGATGTCAGCCTGCTGGCCTCGGTGATGCTGGTGCAGGATGCGGCCTCGCGCAGCTCCGTCTATCTGATGCCTGGCGTGACCTTCAAGACCGGGGCTTACGAGCCCTTGAAGCTGTCCCTCGGCGAGAACCGCAACAAGTTCGTGCTGCAACTGGGAGGGCAAACCGGCCTGGGCAAGGACTGGATCGTCGATGGCTATCTGGACCTCACCGCCTATGGTGATAACGATCGCAATGCCGCCGGTGCCTTGAGCCAAAAGCCGCTGCTGACCTTGCAGAGTTTTTTGCGCTATGCCCTCGCACCGGGCAGCGAGTTGGCCTTTGGTTTGCGGCATTTCACCGGCGCCGAAACCTCGCTGGCCGGCGTGGCGCAACACGACGGCCAGAGCCGCACCAGCTTCTTGCTCAACGGCTCGCATTGGCTGTCGGACGGCAAGACCCAGCTGATGTTCAACTGGGGCCGCGACCTGAACACCGAGAACGGTTTCAAGGCCACGAGCAACTTTGAGTTGCGCGCCATTCGCTTGTTCTAAAGCCCGCGTTTCCCGCCTCGCACTGGGTCGCGGCAAGCTCTGGGGCTGCGCGCCGCTTCGGCTCTGTGAAGGGCCGAAAGGTCGATGAACACTGCGCAAAGTCTCGTCCAGGGGTTTTCCCCTGCGAACTGCGTTCTTGCCGAAACGTGATATGCGGCAAGCCCTGCGGCTTCCAAACTGCGACCCAATCGCTCTCGCCGGTATGTCATCGGCGCTGTCCTTGGAAGGATTTGGATCATGCCCATGCCCCCCGTGCCGCCCCGGCGTCCCCGCCTTCTCGCGCCCTTGCTCATGAGTCTCTCAGTCGCTGCGGCCACGGCAGCGACCCCCGCCGCCTTGCCGCCCGAGTTGCCGCCCGAAACGTTGAGCACCTCGACCCTGGATGCCGCCCAGCAAGCCCGCGTCTATGTGGCCGATGTCTCCATCGCCCATATCCACGACGGCCGCATCCGCATCTACGACCCCCGCGATGCCAAGTTTCTGGGCACCATCTCGACCGGCTATGTGGGCAACTTCACCCTCAGCCCCAAGCGCGATGAACTCTATGTCGCCACCAGCTTTCTCTCGCGCGGTGTGCATGGCGAGCGCCTCGATGTGCTGGAGATCCATGACACCAATGCCCTGACCGTCAAGGGCGAGATCCTCTTGCCGCCGCGCCGTGCCCAGGCCCTGACCTATCGCGGCCTGGTGCGGACCAGCGCCAACGGCCGCTTTGTGCTGGTGCAAAACGCCACGCCCGCCACCTCGATCACGGTGGTTGATCTGCAAGAGCGCAAGGCCGTGGCCGAGGTGCAAACCCCCGGCTGCTGGGGCTTGCTGCCCGCCGCCAGCCATGCGACGCGCTTTTCCATGCTGTGCGGCGACGGCAAGGTGGCCACCGTCACCCTGGACGAGCAAGGCCAGGTGGCCGATCGCCAGCTCAGCGAGAAGTTGTTTGATGCCGATGCCGACGCCTGGTTCCACCATGCGGAGCAGATCGGCGATCGCTATTGGTTTGTCTCCTTCAAAGGCACTTTGACCGAGCTGGATCTGGGCGGCCCGGCCGCGCGGGTCAGGGCCAAGACGGACTTGGTTCAAGGCTTGAAAGGCGGTTGGCGTCCGGGTGGCTACCAGCTGTTCGCGGTCCATCCCGATGGCCGCTATGCCGTCGTCGCCATGCATGACAAGGGCGTCGAGGGTTCGCACAAACGACCCGCCACCGAGCTGTGGACCTTTGATCTGCAGACTGGCAAGCGGGTGGCCAAGGCGCCCGGCCTGGGCACGGCGGCCATGACCTTCTCTCGCAATGGCCAGCGCCTGCACACCCTCAGCGGGGTCAACGGCGAGATGCGCAGCTGGCAATGGCCGCAGGCCGGTGTGACGCCCAAATTGCTGAGCGTGGTCAAGCGGGCCGGGGAGAGTGCCTTGCTGCTTGAGACGCAGGACTGAGCAAGATCATGTGGAACGCTTCTTCCTCTTCGACCGCGCTGCTGGATCCGCTCCTGGTGTGGATCGCGGCGGCCCTGATCGCCACCTTGTTCGCCCATGCGGCCCTGGCCAAGTTTGGGGACCTCGATCTGTTTGAGCAGCATCTGGCGGCCTATGGCGCGGCCCGTCTGCCCCTGGGCTTGCAAACCCTGTTGAGCCGTTTGATCCCCAGCCTGGAGCTTTTGACCGCCGTGCTGAGCCTGAGCCCCGCTCGCAGCCTGGGGGCGGGCCTGGCCTTGCTCCTGCTGCTGAGCTATGCCGCGCTGATGGCCTGGCATCGCCTGCAGCGTCACAGCCTGGACTGTGGTTGCGGTGGGGCGCCGCTGCCGGTCTCCTGGCTGCTGGTGGGGCGCAATGTGGCCCTGGCCCTGCTGGCCTGGCTGGCCACTGGAACCGACAGCGGGCGCGCGCTGGGCCTGGCCGATTTCGCCGTGCTGGTGGGCAGTCTGGTCTTGGCCTTGCCCTTGTACGCCGCCTTCAACCAGGTCTTGCGCCACCCCCTGGCGCGCCGCCTGCCCCCTGCGGGCCATCGCGGCCACGCCCATTGACGCCTCTTTTTTGCTGACGGAGTTCATGCGATGAATGCAATCACTATTTCCCTGCTGCTCTTGTGGCTGGCCGTGCTGGCCCTGGGCCTGATGTTGTGGGCCTTGTCCCGCCAGGTCGGTGTGCTGTTTGAGCGGGTGGCGCCCATGGGCGCCCTGGTGACCGACTCGGGCCCGCCTATCGGTTCACCTAGCCCGCAATTTGCGCTGACCGGCATCCAATCCGAGCCGGTAAACCTGGGCGGCGCTCAAGCCACGCCCACCCTGGTTTTCTTTCTGGCGCCCACCTGCCCGGTGTGCAAAAAGCTGATCCCGGTGCTCAAGGCCTTGATGCGCGACGAAGGCCGGCAATTGCGGGTGGTGCTGGCCAGCGATGGCGATGCCGATCACCTGGGCTTTGTGCGCGAGCAAGGTTTGCAAGCCATGCCTTATGTGGTGTCCAGCGAGCTGGGTATGGGCTACCGGGTTTCACGCCTGCCCTATGCCGTCTTGCTGGACGCCCAGGGCCTGGTGGCGGCCAAGGGCTTGGTCAATTCGCGTGAGCAGCTCGACAGCCTGCTCAATGCCCACGATATGCATATGCCCACCATCCAGCAATACCTCACAGGCAAGCCGGCCTGAGCCCACAGCCGACTACAGGAGAACTCTCATGCAATGGCTGACCGATTTGATTGACAAGAAAACCGAGAAACGCCTGCGCCAAGTGGCCCACAGCCAGGGCCGGCGCAGCCTGCTGGGCCGCCTGGGCGTGGCGCTGGTGGGTGGGGCCGTCTTGCCCATGCTGCCGTTTGACCGCAGCGGTCAATTTGCTGGCAGCGCCCAGGCGGCGGAGCTGCCCAAGGGCGGCAAGGCCAAGCTGGCGGCCAATCAGGACCCGACCCAGTGCGAGTACTGGCGCTACTGCGCTTTCGACGGCTATTTATGCACCTGCTGCGGCGGCAGCCTGACCCAATGCCCACCGGGGGCCGAGGCCTCCAAGGTCAGCTGGGTGGGCACCTGCATGAATCCGGCCGACGGCCGCCACTACTTGGTTTCCTACAACGACTGCTGCGGCAAGAGCGCCTGCGGCGAATGCCTTTGCAATAACAACGAGGGCGAGCGGCCGGGCTACCGCCTGGGCATCCATAACGACATCAATTGGTGCATGGCCAATACCAGCCCCATGTTCCATTGCACCACCTCCATCATCGTCGGGGTGGCCTGAGCATGAAGCGCGGCTTGCTTGTTTTGATGCTCAGCGCAGCTGCTGTTGCGCAGGCGGCCGATGGCCAGGCCTTGTTCGCCCAGCATTGCGCCACCTGCCACCAGGCCGATGCCTCCGGCACCGTGGGCCTGGCACCGCCGCTCAAGGGCGGGCATTGGCAGCGCCTGGGGGCGGACAAGGACTATCTGCCCTCGGTCTTGCTGCATGGCTTGTCGGGCCGCATCCAGGTGGAGGGCCAGGTGTTCTCCGGCCTGATGCCCGCCTTCGGCCCGCAGCTGGACGATGCGAGCCTGGCCGCCATCGCCACCCATTTGCGCGGCTTGCAGGCCCAGCCCGAGCCGCAGGCCCTCAGCGCCGAGCAGTTCAAGCAATTGCGCGCGCAGCCCGGCAACCCGGCTCAAACGCGCCAGCGTCGCCAGCAAATCTTGGGTAGCTGAAGATCATGAAGCTCTTGTGCGCCATCTTCTTTCTGCTCCTGCTGTGCTCGGTGGCCAAGGCCGAGGGCATGGGTCGACAGGTGGTGCCGCAGGCCGCCACGCCTGCCGCGCCCAGCAGCAGCGCGCGCAGCCTGTTTGTCTTGCGCTGTGCTGGCTGCCATGGCATGGATGGCTCAGGTTCCAAACTAGGCCTGGTGCCCGATATGCGCCGCCTGGGCAACTTCCTGCGCCTGGAGGGCGGGCGCGAGTTTCTGATTCAGGTGCCAGGGGTGATGGGCTCGGGCCTCGATGACGCGCAGGTCGCGGCGGTCAGCAACTGGCTGCTGGCCACGGTGGCCAAGGACTCGGTGCCGGCCGAGCACAAGCCCTATACGGCCGAAGAAATCACCCGCTTGCGTGCCAAACCCCTGGTGGACGTGGCCGCAGCCCGCCAGGCCCTGGTGGCACAGGGGCAGGCCTTGGGCATCACCATCGACTGAGCTTGCTATCGCCGGATCACGCGGCGGGAATGACGCTCGCTTCTTTTGACCTCCAACAGGTAAACCACCATGCATGCGAAAAAGAACAAGTCTGCTGCGCAGCGCAAGCTGCATCTGCACCTCCCTGTTTGGGCTTTGCTGGCCGCCGCGGCCATCCCAAGCCAAGCCGCCGGCCCCGAGGCCCTGGGCAAGGAGCTGACGCCCATGGGGGCGGAGCGCGCCGCCAGCAAGGACGGCCTGGTGCCCGCCTGGACGGGTGGCGATATGAAGGCCCCGGCCGGCTGGAAGCCAGGCCAGGCAAGACCTGACCCCTATGCCGCCGACAAGCTCTTGTTCAGCATCGACGCCAGCAATGCCGACAAGTACAAGGACCGCCTGAGCGAAGGCCAAATGGCCTTGCTCAAGACCATCAAGGGCTACCGCATGGATGTGTACCCCACGCGGCGTAGCTGCGGCTACCCCGAGGCGGTCTACGAGAACACCCGCAAGAACGCCGGCGGTGGCGCCAAGCTGGCCGCCAATGGTTTTGATCTGGACAAGGCCTTGAGCGGCGGCGCGCCTTTCCCCATCCCCGCCAACGGGGCCGAGGCGATGTGGAACCACAAGCTGCGCTGGCTGGGGGAAGGGCGCATCGAGCGCTATTCCACCGTCTTCTCGGACAGCAGCGGGGGCAAATTCGTGCCCCTGGTGCAGAACCAATGGACCTCGACGCCGGCCGGCAATCTGGCCGGCAAGCCCATCACCGAGGGCGAGGGCGTGGAGTACCGCCTGCTCAACGAGGTGGTGACGCCGCCGGCCCGCACCGGCGAGCTGATCCTGCTGCATTACTCGCTCAACAAGGACAACGACGCCTGGCTCTACTTCCCCGGCCAGCGCCGAGTGCGGCGCGCGCCCACCTTCTCCTACGACAACCCGGTGCCGGGCTATGAAAACCTGCTGGCCGTGGACCAATACCCCATGTTCGGCGGTCGCCTGGACCGCTATGACTGGAAGTTAATGGGTAAGCAGGAGATGGTCGTGCCCTACAACACCTTCCGCTTCAATGACCAGAACAAAAAACTGGAGGAGGTGTTCGGTGCCGACTCGCCCAAGCGTGAGCTGATCCGCTACGAAACCCACCGGGTCTGGAAGATCGAGGCCACCGTCAAGCCGGGCCAGCGCCACACCTTCCCCAAGCGGGTGATCTATCTGGACGAGGACACCTGGATGATGCTCTCGGCCGATCTTTACGACGCCCAGGGAAAGGTCTGGCGGGTGCAGGAGTCCTACCCCTATGTGGCCTGGGAGTTGCCGGCCTGCGTCTACCAAGGCTATGTGGGTTATGACCTCAATGTGGGCCGCTATATGGCGGACAACATGCCGCAGAGCGGCACGACGGACTGGCTGGCCGGGCGCGAAGGGCGCATCGATGCCAACAAATTCAACTCCGATGAACTGCGCCGCGCCGGTGGCCGTTGAAGAAGGAGGCAGAGCATGAAAACACCCCACAGCTTCAAGCAACATCGCCTGGCCGCCGCTCTGGCGCTGGCCTTGATCGGCACGCAGGCACTGGCCGTCAGCACGACGACCGAGAACGGCACGGTGATCGACTTCAGCTCCACCCTGTCCTTCGGCGCCCAGGTCCGCCTCAAATCGCCCAACCCCCAAGCCCTGGGCAATGACAACGGTGGCAATGTGCCCACCAGCGCGCCCTTGGGCTCCTTGATCAACGGCCCGGGCAATAACGCGGCCGCCAATCCGGACTTCAACTTTCTCAATAGTGACGACGGCAATCTCAACTACCGCCGCGGCGACATCGTCTCGGCGCCGCTGAAGGGCACGCATGAGCTGGGCGTGAAGACGACCGACGGTTGGCGTGTGCTCTTGCGCGGCAGCTGGGTGCTGGACCCACAGGCGGCGCAGACCCGCCGCACCGAGCTCTCCAGCGAGGCCAAGGGCATCGCCGTCCACAACTTCACCTTGCTGGACGCCTGGGTGTCCAAGGACTTCCGCTGGCTGGACGACAAGGCCGCGACGGTGCGCCTGGGCAATCAGGTGCTGAGCTGGGGTGAAGACATCTTCATCATCGGCGGCATCAACCAGACCAATGCGCTGGACCTGCGCAAGCTGCACACCCCCGGCACCCAGGTCAAGGAAATTCTGCGGCCCGCACCCATGCTGAGCCTCAACACCGCCTTGAGCCGCAGCCTGAGCATGGAGGCTTACTACCAGTTCGGCTGGAATGCCTATCGCTTCGACCCGGTGGGCACCTTCTTCTCCACCGCCGATGTGGTCGGGGCCGGCCAGCGGCCTGCCTACATCCCCAGCTCGGTCTTGGGCTGCCCGGCCAGCGCGCCTTGCGGTGACCATGGCACGGCGATTCAGCCGGGCCTGAATGTGGTGGGTTTTGAGGCCGACCACGAGCCGCCCCAGGGCAAGCAATACGGTCTGGCCCTGCGCTTCAAGCCGCAGGCCCTGGACACCGAGTTCTCCTTCTACTACCAGCGCTATCACGACAAGCTGCCCTTCACCACCTTGTTCACCGACCCGGCCTATGCCGCGCAGAACGTGGCCAATATCGGTTACTACAACGAGTATGGGCAGAACAAAGACCTGTTCGGCTTTTCCTTCAACACCAAGGCCGGGCCCATCGCCCTGGGCGGTGAGCTGTCCTACCGCCCCAAGGACTCGGTGGCCATCGATGGCAGCGTGCCGCTCTCGGGCCGCTACAGCATCTTTGACCCCGCCAATGCCGATGCCAAGGGCCGTGCAACGGTGCGCGGTTTTGTCGAGGAGAAAAAGATCCAGGCCCATCTCACTGGCTTGTATTTCACCGAGGTCAATTCACCCATGGGCGCCCTGGTCAAGGCCTTGGGCGCGGCCGAGGGCACGGTCTTGGCCGAGGTGGCCGTTACCCATTACCCGAACTTGAAGACCAGCGAGATCCCCTATCTGGTCTTCCCCACCTATGCCTCGCCGGACAAGACCTCCTGGGGCTATGCGATGGAGTTTGATCTGAGCTACCCGCATATCTGGGGCAGCGACTGGAATCTGACCCAATCCACGGTCTTCACCCATGACGTCAAAGGCGTCTCGCCCAATACCTTGCCATTCTTGGAAGGTCGCAAATCGCTGTTCCTGGGTCTCTTGTTCGACAAGGGTTCGGAGTGGAAATGGCAGCTGGGCTACACCGCCTTCTTCGGCGGTGGCCAGGCGAATCTGCTGCGGGATAGGGACAACATCGCCACCAGCCTTTCATTTAACTTTTGAGTGGCCAGGCCCCCATCTCCATGCTGAATCAATTCGTCCACGCCTGCGAACGCCTCTTCTTCGGCCATCGCCGCGCCTTGCTGGCCCTGCTGGCCCTGATCACCGTGGTGATGGGGGTGTTCGCCCTGAGGCTGCATATGACGGCGGGCTTTGGCAAGCAGCTGCCGCTAGGCCATGAGTACACCGACA
This sequence comes from Paucibacter sp. KBW04, assembly GCF_003852425.1. Classification (GTDB taxonomy): domain Bacteria; phylum Pseudomonadota; class Gammaproteobacteria; order Burkholderiales; family Burkholderiaceae_C; genus Paucibacter_A. The sequence goes on from NZ_QAJN01000001.1 coordinate 712,915, forward strand.
CCTTTCTCAAGCACAAGGATCAGCTCTTCGGCGCTAACCGCCTGATCATCGTCGTCCATGCCCGCAAAGGCGAGATCTGGCGGCCGGCCGTCTTGCAACGCCTCAACGAGGTGACGCAGGCCTTGCTCTATCTGCCGGGGGTGGATAGACGCTCGGTCACCTCGCTGTGGACTCCCAACACCCGGGTGATGCAGGTGACCGAGCAGGGTTATGAGGCCCACGATGTGATCGGCGGCGATGTCACGCCCGAGAAGCTGGACGCCGCCACCATGGCTCGCATCCGCGACAACGTGATCCAGGGCGGCTATGTGGGCAGCCTGGTGGCCAGCGATTTCTCCGGCGCCATGGTGACGGCCGACTTGCTGGACATCGACCCCAAGACCAAGCTCGCCACCGACTACATTGCGCTCGGCCCGCAGATCGAGCGTGAGCTGCGCGCCAAGTTCGAGGACGCCGAGGTCGAGATCCAGATCATCGGCTTTGCCAAGCAGATCAGCGATATCGCCGAGGGCGCCCAAGGCGTGCTGGCCTTCTTTGCTCTGGCTTTTGTGCTGACGGCTTTGGCCGTGTTCTGGTACTGCCGCTCCTGGGCCTTCACGGCCGTGGCCCTGTCTTGCTCCCTGGTCTCGCTGATCTGGCAGTTCGGAACCCTGCATCTGCTGGGTTATGGCCTGGACCCTTTGGCCGTGCTCGTGCCTTTTCTGGTGTTTGCCATCGGCGTCTCGCATGGGGTGCAGCAGATCAATGCCATAGGCCGCGAGGTGGGAGCAGGGCGCTCGGTGTTCGAGGCCTCAAAAGCCAGCTTCGGCAGCTTGCTGGTGCCCGGCACCATGGCCTTGATCACGGCCTTTGTGGGCTTTGCCACGCTGATGCTGATCCCCATCCCTGCGATCCGCGAGCTGGCCATCACCGCCTCGCTGGGCGTGGCCTACAAAATCGTCACCAATCTGATCATGCTGCCGGTGCTTGCTTCGTACGTGCGGCTGGACGCGGCTTACGGCCCGCGCACCCAGGCCTTGCGCCAGCGACGCGAGCATGGCATCCAGGTCTTGGCCCGGGTGGCCGAGCCGCGCATCGCGCGCTGGGTGGTCTTGGCCGGCTTGGTTCTGTTCGCCTTGGCTGTATGGAACAGCCGCGATCGCCATATCGGCTATGTGCAGCCCGGCGCGCCCGAGCTGCGTGACAGTGCCCGCTACAACCTCGATGCCTTGAGCATCGCCGCCAAATTCTCGGTCGGCCTGGACGTGCTGACCGTCGTCAACGAGACCGCGCCCGACAGCTGCTACGACTATCGCAAGATGGCCTATATCGACAGCCTGGCCTGGGAGCTGGCGAATACCGAGGGGGTGATAGGTACCACCAGCCTGCCGGCCCTGGTCAAGCTGGGGGCCATGGGATTCAACGAGGGCAATCCCAAATGGGGCGAGCTGCCGCGCGACGCGCGCTCAATGGCCAGCTTTATCGGCCTGGTGGGCGAGGGCTCGGGGCTGTATGACCCGCGCTGCACCGTGCTGCCCATCAATGTCTATCTGGCCGACCACAAGGCCGAGACCATCAAGCGCGCCGTGCAGGTGGTCAAGAACTTCCGCGCGAATGAAAAGACCGAGGGCGTCAATGTGCGTCTGGCCAGTGGCAATGCCGGCGTGCAGGCCGCCACCAACGAGGTGCTGGAGGCCACCGAGCTGCCGATGATGCTGTACGTCTACGCCACCATCGTCGCCCTGGTCTTCCTGACCTACCGCGACTGGCGCGCTGTGCTGGCCTGCTGCCTGCCCCTGACCGTGGCCACTTTTGTGGGCTACTGGTTTATGAAGACTTTGAACATCGGCCTGACGGTGGCCACCCTGCCGGTGATGGTGCTGGCCGTGGGCATAGGCGTGGACTACGCCTTCTACATCTACAACCGCTTGCAGATGTATCTCTCCGAGGGCATGGCCATCGTGCCCGCCTTCCGCCTGGCGCTGACCGAGACCGGCATCGCCACCGTGTTCACCGCGCTGACGCTGTCGGTGGGGGTGGCGACCTGGGTGTTTTCACCGCTGAAGTTCCAGGCCGATATGGGCTTGCTGCTGGCCTTTATGTTCATGCTGAATATGGTGATGGCCATCACCCTGCTGCCGGCCCTGGCCGTCTGCATCGACCTGCTGCTGCCGCGCCGCGGCCCGGTTCCCAAGCCTTTGATGGTGCATTGATATGACTCAGCCTAAGCAATCTCAAGGGCTCTCGCGCCGCGCCTGCCTGGGCTTGGCCGCTGCGGCCTTGTTGCCGCAAGCCCCAGCCGCCGGGGAGCTGGCCCTGCATCGCCCCCTGGCCGCGCGCAGCACTTGCCTGGATGTCTGCCAGGCCGGTACCCGCCTGGTGACCGTGGGCGAGCGGGGTCATGTCTTGCTCTCTGACGACCAGGGCCAGCATTGGCGGCAAGCGCGCAGCGTGCCCACCCGCACGATTTTGACGGCGGTGCATGCGGTCGATGCGCAGCGTCTGGTGGCGGCAGGCCATGGCGGCTTGATTCTGAGTTCCAGCGATGCGGGTGAGAACTGGCGGGTGGCGGCCGGCTCGGCCACGGGGCCGGATACCTTGCTGGCCATTCGCCTGGAGGCCGATGGTGTCGGCCTGGCCGTGGGCGGCTTTGGCTATGCCTTGCGCACGCTGGATGGTGGCGCTACGTGGAAGCGGGTCGAACTGCTCAGCGGCGAGGCGGGCGAGCGGCATTTCAACCGCATCTTTGTCTCGACTCGCGGCACCTGGCTGATCGCGGCCGAAGGGGGTCAGGTCTTGCGCAGCGAGAACCGAGGCGAGCACTGGTCCGCCGTGGTCACGCCGTATCAAGGCTCTTTGTGGAGCGGCCTGGCCTTGAGCGAGGGCACGCTGCTGGCCTGCGGCATGCGAGGCAATCTGCTGCGCAGCGTGGATGACGGCCTGACTTGGCGCCACATCGCCATGGCCGCCGCGGGCGCAGGTTCGCTGACCGGGCTGACCCTGCTGGCCGATCACAGCCCCTTGCTGGTGGGCTTGGACGGCAGCTTGCTGCGCGGCAATGTGAGCGGCGAGCAGTTCAAGTTTCAGCGCCTGGAGGACAGGCCCAGCCTGAGTGGGGCCCTGGCCTTGGCCGATGGGCAGGTGCTTTTGATCGGCAATGGCGGGCCGCGTCTCTACCACCCGATTTGAGTGCCCATCGCTGAAACCCGCAATGGACAAAGACCGGGTGAGTGGTGGAATGGTCCAGGGAGTTCGAAAACAACATGCACCAAAAGCAGTTCAAGAGGTTCATGAGCAATGGCAGTTCAAGTTTCCGAACACCAGTCAAAGGATGTTGACGATCAGGCCAAGGCCTTGAATGGCTGGCATCAGAGTTATGAGCAGCTGGGCGCAGGTCGCTTCAGCGGCTTTGCGCGCCAGATCGAGACGCCCGATGGTGTGCTGCTGCGCGAGATCACCAACCGTAGCCTGCGCGAGCACATCAGCCCGCCCAAAGACCATATCGCCATCGCCTTGCCGCTGCGGGTGGACCCGGGGGCGGTGTTCGCCGGGCGGCCGTTGGAGGCCAATTCCCTGGTGTTCCTGAACAGCGAGCAGGAGTACGACCTGGTCAGCACTGGCATGCTCGATCTGGTCGGCTTGTGCGTCTCCCGCGAGATGGTGGCGCGCAGCCTGCCGCCCGCCAAACTGGCCTGGTTGGACAAGGCCGAGCGTGAGCGCAGCATGGTGCTGAATGCCGACATCGCGCAGGATGTGCGCAGCTTGCTGCAAGTGTTGAATCAACAGTCAGTGGATCCCGAAGCCCTGGGCGGCAATGACAGTGTGGGCCGAGCCCTGAGCCACACGGTGGCCATGGCCATGAGCAGCGACGGCATCGAGCTGACGGCGGTGGTGCCGCGGCGGGCCGATACCCGCATGAAGGTGGTCAACCGGGCGGTGGACTTTATGCGTGCCAATCTACACAACGATATCGGCGTGGCCGAGATCTGCGCCGCCGCCTGCACCAGCCGGCGCAGCCTGCAGTACTGTTTTGAAGAGTTCCTGCGCTGCACCCCGCAAGCCTATCTGCGCGCCTTGCGTTTGAACGAGGCGCGGCGCACGCTCAAGCTCAGTGCCGATCAACCCATCACCAGTGTGGCGACCACCCTGGGCTTCAGCAGTGCCAGCCACTTCACCCGGCATTACCGGCTGATGTTTGAGGAGCTACCTTCGGAGACGCTCAAGTTCAATAGCTGCATGCCTGGCCGCTTGTGAGGCGGGCAGCGCGCAAAAAATCATGGAGGACGGACGATGAATGAACCAAGCCCTGGCGCGGCCCAAGAAGCCGCAAGGCCGGCCCCGCCGACGCTGTCCTGGGTGCGCGGCAGCACCGAACAGCCCTTGTCGGAGCGCACCGTGTTTCAGCTGCTGGCCAGCGCCGCCCAGCAGTGGCCCGAGCGCGAGGCCGTGGTGTTTGTGGAGCAAGGCCTGCGCTGGACCTGGCGCGAGCTGCTGGCCCAGGTGGAGATGGCGGCGGCCGGCTTTTGGCGCCTGGGCGTGCGCAAGGGCGACCGGGTGGGTATCTGGTCCCCCAACCGGTCCGAGTGGTTGATCACCCAGTTCGCCACCGCCCGCTTGGGCGCGATCCTGGTCAGCATCAACCCGGCTTACCGCCTGGCCGAGCTGGAGTACGCGCTCAACAAGGTGGGCGTCAGCGTGCTCGTCAGTGCCGCCGCCTTCAAGAGCAGCAACTATCTGGGCATGTTGCAAAACCTGGGTGTGGGGAACGCCGCGGGTGGTGTGAGTACTGGCGGCGGCACCCGCCTGCCGCAGCTGCGCCTGGTGATACGCCTGGGCGAGGAACCCACGGCCGCCATGCTTAACTGGTCCAGCGTGATCGAGCTGGGCGCCAGCCATCTGCTGGAGCTGCCGGAGGAGGCGGCCCTGCAATGCCGCGATCCCATCAATATCCAGTTCACCAGCGGCACCACCGGCGCGCCCAAGGGCGCCACGCTGACGCATAGAAACATCGTCAACAACGCCAGCGCGGTGGCAGCCTGCATGCGTTTGAGCGAGCAAGACAGCTTGTGCATCCCCGTGCCGCTGTACCACTGCTTTGGCATGGTCCTGGCCGTGCTGGCCTGCACCAGCCGGGGCGCCAAAATGGTGTTTCCGGGCGAGGGCTTTGAGCCTCGCGCGACCTTGGCGGCGGTGCAGGCTGAAGCCTGCACCGCCTTGCACGGTGTGCCCACCATGTTCATCGCCGAGCTAGGCCTGCCCGACTTCGCCAGCTTTGATCTGGCCAGCCTGCGCACCGGCATCATGGCGGGCGCCCCCTGTCCGATCGAGATCATGCGCAGGGTGCAGACCGATATGCATATGCAGGAGGTCACCATCGCCTACGGCATGACGGAGACCAGCCCGGTGTCCTTCCAAAGCGCGGTGGACGATCCGCTGGAGAAGCGCGTCACGACGGTGGGCCGCATCCTGCCGCATCTGGAGGTCAAGATCGTCGACGAGCTGGGTCAGGTCTTGCCACGCGGCCAGACCGGCGAGCTCTGCACCCGCGGCTACTCGGTCATGCTGGGCTATTGGAATGATGAGGAGCGCACGGCCGATGCCGTCGTGGAGGGCTGGATGCACACGGGCGACCTGGCCACGCTGGACGAGGAGGGCTATTGCAATATCGTCGGCCGGCTCAAGGACATGGTGATACGCGGCGGCGAGAACATCTACCCGCGCGAGATCGAGGAGTTCTTGTTCCGCCACCCCAAGGTGGCCGCTGTGCAGGTGTTTGGCGTGCCTGACAGCCGCTACGGCGAGGAGTTATGCGCCTGGGTCATCACCCGGCCGGGCCAGTCCTGCACCGAGGACGAGCTGCGCGAGTTCTGCCGCGACCAGATCGCGCATTACAAGCAGCCGCGCTATATCCGCTTTGTCGATGAGCTGCCCATCACCGTCACCGGCAAGGTGCAGAAGTTTGTGATGCGCGACGCCATGATGAAGGAGCTGGGCCTGCAGGTGGCGGCCAATGCCTGAGCCCGGCGGCAAGCCTGGTGACGGCCTGCCGCCCCAACCCTTTTTCGCCAGCCCGGCCCAGCGCATGGCGCGGGCGCGTGAGGTGTTTTTCGAACAGGGCCAGAGCCCCGGCGGCTTGGTGCAGCAAGAGGTGCTGCAGTCCTGGCATCGCTGCCTACGCGCAGGCCTGGAGCCTGAGCAGTCCCTGCAGCCCGAACCGGTCAGCGCCCTGCGCCTGGACAGCGCGCTGCGCCGCAGCCGCTTGCTCATCAAGGCGGCAGCGCCCGAGATGCAGCAGCTGGAGCAGGCCTTGGACGGCACGGCCTGCCGCATTCTGCTCGTCGACGCCGAGGGCTTGGTGCTGCGCAAGGGCCAGGGCCAGCGGGCCGAGGGTGCCGAGCGAGCCCAGGCCTCGGTGCTGGGCGCCGTGGCACGCCTGGGCGTCAATGTGTCGGAGGCCGCGCTGGGCACCAATGCCCCGGCCCTGGTGCTGCGCAGCGGCCGGGCTTGCAGCGTCACGGCGGGCGAGCATTTCTTCAGCGGCATCGCGCCCTTGCATTGCACGGCCGCGCCCATCCACGATGCCCAGGGCCGGTTGGCCGGGGCCTTGAATCTGGCGGTGGACACGCGTTCGGGCGGCTTCCGCTTCGAGCCCGCGGCCCTGGTGGGCATGGTGGCCGCAGCGATCGAGAATCGCCTGCTGTGCGCCCAGTCGCAAGCCTTGATCGTGCTGGAGTTCCAGCTCAGCCGCGAGGGCCTGGGCTCGGCCTTCAGCGCCCTGGCCGGGGTCAGCCCCGAGGGGCAGGTGCTCTGGCTGAATGCGGTGGCCCAGAGCCTGAGTGGCGGGCCGGCCGAGGGCGGGGTGGCCGTGGAGGGTTTGTTGGGTCTCAGCGCCGCGCGCCTGCGCGCCATGCTGGGCGCAGCGCCTTGCCAGGTCTTGCTGCCCAACGGCTTGCGCCTGTGGATGCGGGCCAGCCTGGGGCCGGGCACGAGATTGGCGGCCCAGGAAGAACTGGCGGTTGCGCCAGCGCCGGTCGCGCACCCGGCTGTGTGTGTTGAAGAGGCACCGGCCCGCTTGCTGGATCGCAACCGCGAGCTGATTCTGGCGACGGTGGCCCAATGCGGCGGCAATATCAGCCTGGCGGCTCAGCGCCTGGGAATTTCGCGCGGGCGGATCTATCGTCAGTTGACGACTCAGCCACCGGCTTCAAGGCCCGGCTGAGCGCAGGGCCTGCAGCTCGCGAAGATGCCGCAGCGCCTCTTCGTGTTCGTACTGGGTCACGCAAGCGATCAGCTCGCTGCAGCATTGCTGTTGTGGGCCCGGGGGCAGGGCGCCGAGCAAGCGGCTGGCGCAGTCTTCGGCGTCGGTGTCTGACTCTTGCAGCAGGGTCTGCAGCTCGGCGATCAGGGCTTGGGCCTCCTGAGGCTGTGCGGCCTCAAGGCCGGGCGTCGCGGCCTGCGCCGAGCTCTCACTGGGCAGGGCGGCCCGCGCTGCGGCCAGGGCGTGCAGCAGGGGGCGCAAAAGGGCCTCGATCTCGGCCGCAGGTGGATCGCGCCGGCAGCAGGTTTCCAGGGCCGCTGCGGCCTCGGCCAGGGCTTGGGCGCCGACGCTGGCGGCGCTGCCGCGCAAGGTGTGGGCACAGCGGGTGGCGGCGCTGGCGTTGCCGTCCTCGCCGGGCTGTCGGCTGGCCAGGGCCTGGGCAAAGTCTTGCTCAAAACCGGCCAGCCTGTGACCGAATTTCTGCAACTGCCGGCCATAGATGGCCGAGTCGCCCATGCAGCGTTCCAGGCCCTGGGCGAAGTCGATGGCCGCATCGCTAGGCAGGCTGGGCGCTGCATCTGTCGGGCCCGAGGCTTGGGGCGCGGGTGCGAGTGGCACGCCGTTTTTGGGGCTGATCCAGCGCGCGATGGTGCTGAACATCAGCTCCAGATTCAGGGGCTTGGCGATGTGGTCGTTCATGCCGGCGGCCAGCACTTTCTCGCGCTCCTGGCTCATGGCATTGGCCGTCATCGCGATGATGGGGATGTGGGCCAGTTCGGGCTGGGCGCGGATGCGGGTGGCGGCGGTGTAGCCGTCCATCACCGGCATCTGGCAGTCCATCAAGATGCCGTCAAAATCGGGGTCGCGGGCCAGCAGTTCGAGGGCCTCCAGGCCATGGTTTGCCACCACGACCTGGATGCCGGCGCGCTGCAGCAGCTCGATTGCCAGCTCCTGATTCATATCGTTGTCTTCCACCAGCAGCAGGCGTGCCCCGCGCAGTTTTTGTCGGCTTGCGTTGTCGGCGCTATCGGCGTTATCGGCGTTGGCGGTCTTGGGGCTCTGCTCATGCTTGGCCTGCGGGCGGCCCAGGGCCAGTGCGATGGCGCCCAGCAAGGGTGCGACCAGCACGGGTTTTTGCAACACCGCGCTGAAGACCTGGCCGCGCTGGGCCAAGCGCTGCTGGGCCTGGTCCTGCCCAAAAGCCGTGACCAGAATCAGCGGCGGCAGGGCGGCGCCGAACTCCTGGGCGAATAGCTCGGCGCAAGCCATGCCATCGAGCTCGGGCATCTTCCAGTCCAGCATCACCAGCTCATAGGGCTGCGGGCCGGCCAGGCTGGCGGCCAGCAGCCTGCGCGCCTGTGCCCCGTCTTGCGCCAAATCACAGAGGCAGCCCAGCTGCTGCAGCAGCCCGGCAAGAATCTCGCGGGCGGTCGCGCAGTCGTCCACCAGCAGCACGCGCAAGCCTTGCAGCTCGTTGCGCGCGGCGCGCGGCGCGAGCACACGGCTGCCGTCGTGCAGGCCAAATCGTGCGGTGAACTGGAAGTTGGAGCCCCGGCCCGGCTCGCTCTCGACCCAGATGCGGCCCCCCATTTGCTCCACCAGGCTTTTGGAGATGGCCAGGCCCAGGCCGGTGCCGCCGTATTTGCGGGTGACCGAGGCGTCGGCCTGGCTGAAGGACTGGAACATGCGGGCGCATTGCTCCGGCGTCATGCCAATGCCGGTGTCGCGCACGCTGACTTGCAACTCCAGCTGCTGAGCCTCGATGCGGCGGCCGCTGATGCTGATCAGCACATGGCCGGTCTCGGTGAATTTGACGGCGTTATTGCCCAGATTGATGAGGATCTGGCCCAGGCGCAAGGGGTCGCCGACCAAGGAGGTGGGCAGGTCGGCGGGCAGCTCAAACAAAAGCTCCAGGCCTTGGTCGCGCGCCTTTTGGCCCAGCAGATTGGCGAGATTGTCCAGAACATCTTCCAGCTTGAAGGGCTGGACATCCATGTCCATCTTGCCGGCCTCGATTTTGGAGAAGTCCAGGATGTCGTTGATGATGCCCAGCAGGTTCTCGGCCGCGCGATTGACCTTGCTGATGTAGTTGCGCGCATGCTTGTCCAGGTCCAGCTGCAAGGCCAGTTGCGACATGCCGATGATGGCGTTCATGGGCGTGCGAATCTCATGCGACATATTGGCCAGGAACTGACCTTTGGCGATGCTGCCCGCCTCGGCGGCCAGGCGGGCTTGTTGCAGGCTTTCCACCAGGGCCTCTTTTTCCAAACGAAGGCGCAAGGCCTTGTCCAGCGTGTCGTGCATATAGAAGCTGCTTTGGTTCAGCGATGCGATGCCCAGGGTCGACATGATGGAGAAAGCCCAATGCGCCGCCGAGTCCGCTTGCCAGGCCATGGTCAAGGTCATGGGCAACACGGCGAAGATCAGATAGAGCCGCAAGGTCTTGGGATCGGGAGACAGATTGGGCACCGCTGCCGCACACAGCCCGGAGATCACCATGCCGGTGATGAAACGCCCGCTATCGGGGGCGGCCCAGACGAAGTAGGCGGCTCCCATACCCCATACCAGGCTGGTGGCGATGACGGTGTAGGCGTAGCGCCTATGCCATCCAGGCGCGTCCAGGGCATTGGGTTGGGCGAGGTGGTACTGCCTGGCGAGCAGCAATCGACTCAGCGCAACCGCATAGGCCAGGCCAAGCCAAACCAGTGTGAGCTGGGTATTGACCTGCAGCGACAGCTGCACAAAGCCCAGGAGTGAGGCGATGGCGATGGCAAAGACCTGGGCCAGGCTGGCGTTCTTGAACAACAGCTCCGTCTTCAGACGTTGAACTTCAAGTTCAAGGTCTAGCGATTGCGGCAAAGAGGTGTCATTTGGCATGCGAGCAGATCAGGGCGTGGAGCTGTCGTGGGCCTGTGCGAGTATGCCAAGCAAAGTCGGCTAGGCCCGCTGGCCTGGCCTGCGGCCGGCTTGGGTAAGCCGAATTCTTGTCTTTTGGACCCGGTGTGCCGCCTTGGGCGCGGCGGTGACGAGCAGCTTGTCCATGCGAACTCCTGATGACATTCGGGCGAAAACGGCCGCGCCGAGCCTGGTTAGATGCATTGTCTGCCGCCAAGTGTCACACAGGCTAACTCTCTTTGTCAGCGTGCAATGTTGACGCTTGACGACGAAACAAGGCTGTCAAGCCCTGCTTGCCGGCAGTTCGTGCAAGTCTGCACAAAGCAATGTTCCGGCATGGAACAAAAAACCTCGGTGTAAGTCCTAGGGCTGCGGGCCTGGTCGCCGATCTTTAGCCTTGGCTGTGTCGCTGGCCTAGGAGTCTGCGCGGCAGAAGGCGTCGATAGCGAGAAGTGGCCCCAGCGAGACCAGTTTGCGCTGGATTTGCAGTCCCATAGCCCGGCTATGGGGCAAAAAGCCGGTGCGAAATGGGCCGCTGCGGCCACTTCGCAGCCGACGTCTCTTCTGCCGCGCAGACTCCTAGCAGCGATCCATTCCAGACCCACCAAGGACGAGCCCATCATGAACTTAGCCGACATCCAGCATCTGCTGACCGAACGCAGCGCGGCCTTTCTGGCCCGCGGCACCCACGGCCTTTTTATCAACGGTGCCTGGCAGCCCGCCCAAAGCGGCCAGACCTTTGCCAGCATCAACCCGGCCAGCGAGGAGCTGATCGCCCAAGTGGCCAGCGCCGGCCCCGCGGACGTGGACCGCGCCGTGCGTGCCGCCCGCGCCGCTTTTGACGAGGGCCCCTGGGGCAAGATGCGGCCGGTGCAGCGCCAGCGCTTGATGCTCAAGCTGGCCGATTTGATCGAAGACCATGCCCAGACCCTGGCCGAGCTGGAGTCCATAGACAACGGCAAATCGGCCGCCATCGCCCAGGCGGTGGACATGGCCTTGGTGGTGGACTTCTTCCGCTATATGGCCGGATGGGCCACCAAGATCGAGGGCAGCACGACGGAACATTCGATTCCCTACGCCTTGCAGGCCGAGTTCGTCACCTACACCCGGCGCGAGGCGGTGGGCGTGGTGGCCGCCATCGTGCCCTGGAACTTCCCCCTGCTGGTGGCGGCCTGGAAGCTCGGCCCGGCACTGGCGGCCGGCTGCACCGTGGTGCTCAAGCCGGCCGAGCAGACACCGCTGACGGCGCTTTACCTGGCGGAGCTGATCACCGAGGCGGGCTTCCCACCTGGCGTGGTCAATATCATCACCGGCGACGGCCCCGGCACCGGCGCACCCCTGGTTCGTCACCCCGGCGTCAACAAGATCAGCTTCACCGGCTCCACCGAGGTGGGCAAGCTGATCGGCCATGCCTCGGTCGACAATATGAGCCGCTTCACGCTGGAGTTGGGCGGTAAATCCCCCGTCATCGTGCTGGATGACTGCGACCCCGCCGTGGCCGCCGCTGGCGCAGCCAACGCCATCTTCTTCAACCACGGCCAGGTCTGCTGCGCCGGCTCGCGCCTCTTCGTGCACAAAAAGATGTTCGACCGGGTGGTGGGAGACATCGCCCAGATCGCCGCCGCCATGCCCTTGGGCCATGGCTTTGACCCGGCGGCCCAGATGGGCCCCCTGGTTTCGCGTGAGCAGATGGAGCGGGTCTGCGGCTATATCGACATCGGCCGCAGTCAAGGCGCTAGCGTGGTAGCCGGCGGTGGGCGGCAGGGCGACAAGGGCTTCTTCGTCAAACCCACGGTGCTGGCCGATGTGAGCCGCGAGCACCGGGTGGCGCAGGAAGAAATCTTCGGCCCGGTGCTGGTGGCCATGCCTTACGACGATATCGATCAGGTCGCCGCCTGGGCCAATGACTCGCCCTATGGCTTGGGTGCCAGCATCTGGTCCAACAATCTGTCCAAGGTCCATCGCTTGATCCCCAAGATCAAGGCCGGCACCGTCTGGGTCAACTGCCACAGCGCCCTGGATCCCAGCATGCCTTTCGGTGGCTATAAACAGTCAGGAATTGGCAGGGATATGGGGCGGGCCTCCTTGGACGCGTATCTGGAGACCAAGTCCGTTTTCATGGCCATCTAAGTTTGCTTCGCGCCCGCCGGCCCGACCGCTTGAGCCGGCCCGGCGGGTTTGTTTGTGCGCATACCGATAGAATGCCCGGCGAAACTTTGTATCGCTTGTCTATCTGTTTTTTGTCTGCACTCACACTGAAGGAAAAATGAATATGGCCGCCTCCGAACAACAAGACGACAGCCAACGCGCCGCACTCTGGATCGTGGGCCTGGTGGTGGCCGCTGTGCTGCTGGTGCTGCTGGGCCGTGTGGTCTTCAATCAGCTGCACCACGCCAAGGCGCCCGTCGCTCAGGGCGCGGTGGTCGAAGAAGAGGTGGTGCTGATCGACGTACCCCTGAGCGGCGATCTGGTCGGCACCGTGTTCTTCGCTGTTGCCGAGTCCGCCGTCCCGGCCGAAGCCGGCACCGATCTGGCCAAGGCGGTCGTGATCCTGGCGGCCGCCCCGACGCGCAAGATCGTTATCGCCGGCTTCCACGATGCCAGCGGCGACCCGCTGAAGAACGCCGCCCTGGCCAAGGCCCGCGCCATCGCCGCCCGCGAGGCTTTGAAGGCCGCCGGCATCGATGCCGCCCGCCTGCAACTGCGCAAGCCCGAATCCGCCCTGGCCGACGGCCCGTCCGAGCAGGCGCGGCGGGTGGAGATTCGATTGGTGGATTGAGCGCCTTGAATCGACTTGCCCGACTGGCGAGTTGAGCAATCAGAAAGAACCGCCTGAAGGCGGTTTTTTTCTGCGCGAGTATTCATGCTGACCTTTGGGTGGCAGTCAAATTAGCTGAGTAATATTTCCGTTATGTCTGCGGGGAATGCTGTTCGCACGGACGCCCCGGTACGTCGAATAACATCCCGCCTCCCCGGATAGTTGCTCGAACTTTTGTTGAGTGGCATGTTGGATTTCCTTCAGGAGGTGTCCGGGTAATTTCAAACTTCGAACAAAAAAATGCGAACTAAGAATGTAGTTTTGACGGTTGCAATGGTTGCGGCCGCTTTGCTGTCCGGTTGTGGCGGGGGTGGCGATAGCCAAGAAGATGGACCGAACGTGGTCTTTAGCGAATCACGATCTCTCAGCGATGGCGCATACCTCTCCATCCCACTCAATTCAGGTAACTACTACGCTGAAGTGACGGGGAGTGTGAATGGCATTGCTGTGGAGTGGGTAGGCGGCGTGAATTGTGCCAAGACCGCCGAGGTCAAGGCTTATACGGGTCATTGCACGCTGACTCAAAAGGGTCAGTTGATCATCAAGAACCCTTCCACTTTTGGCCTTGGTCCGGATGAAATTTCCACGATTCGAGTTTCTGTCGTGCGCTAATTTCTAGTATCCAAGCTCGTGCCCGCGAACTTTCACAGTCAACCGTTTTCCCCGTTTCAGAGTCTTATGAAAAAACTACTTCTTACTACAGTCTTGGCCTTGAATTTGGTGGGCTGCGCATCCGTGAAGATGGGCGATCCGCACCAAGACATTGAGGCGAAGCGCTTCATCGCTCCCAAGGATGCAGCAGCCGTTTATGTGTACCGAAATGAGACCATGGGCGCGGCGGTCGGTATGGAAGTGCTGGTTGACGGCAAGTTGGTAGGCAAGACCGGCGCGAATACCTTTGTCTACAAGGAACTCGCGCCAGGCAAGCACACCATTCAATCGGTGGCCGAGAACACCGACGCACTCGAAATCGATGCCAAACCTGGTGTTCTTTACTACATCTGGCAAGAGGTCAAGATGGGCGTGATGTATGCCCGTACCAAGCTACATTTGGTGGATGAGGCTAGGGGAAAAAAGGGCGTGTCGGAAACGAAGTTGGTTGAAAGCAAGTGATCAAGCAATTTCAGTCGTTTGGACGGAAGGCCGGGTGAGTCGAATCGAAACCGAACACTGATTGAGCCATTTTTGGTAAGAGCCGCCGCTAGAGCGGCTCTTTTTCTTTTCGAGCTAGTTTTTGATGAGTAAGCGTGACCGGTGTTCTTGCTTGATGGTCGTCCGGCCAACCACCCGCGCTCGCTCAAAGCCATGCTTGGCAAACACCCCCATCACCTCGTCCAAAGCCTCCGGCGCGCAACTCACCAGCAAGCCGCCGCTGGTCTGCGGGTCGCTCAGCAAGGCTTGCGCGGTGGCCGGCAGGCCGTCGGCCAGCGCGATCTCATGGCCGTAAGCAGCCCAGTTGCGGCCCGATGCCCCGGTCACAAAGCCCTGTTCCGCCAATTCACTAACGCCGGGCAAGAGCGGCACCTGGCTCCAGTCAATCTCTACCGTGAGACCCGAGCCGCGAGCCAGCTCCAGTGCATGACCGGCCAGGCCGAAGCCGGTCACATCGGTCAAGGCATGCACGCCGGGCAGGGCGGCCAGGTCGGGGCCGGGGGTGTTGAGTTGGGTGGTGCTGGCAATCATCTGGGCATAGCCCTCGGCGCTCAGCTGCTCCTTCTTCAAGGCGGCGGACATGACGCCCACGCCCAGCGGCTTGCCCAAGATCAGCACATCGCCGGCGCGGGCATCGGCATTGCGTTTGACACGATCGGGGTGAACCAGGCCCAGGGCAACCAGGCCGTAGATGGGCTCGACCGAATCGATGGTGTGGCCGCCCGCGATCGGGATGCCGGCGGCCCGGCAGACCGAGGCGCCGCCTTCCAGAATGCGGCCAATCGTGGCGGTGGACAGCACATTGATGGGCATGCCCACCAGGGCCAAGGCCATGATGGGGCGGCCGCCCATGGCGTAGACATCGCTGATGGCATTGGTGGCGGCGATGCGGCCGAAGTCGTAGGGGTCATCGACGATGGGCATGAAGAAGTCCGTCGTCGCGATCAGGGCTTGCTCGTCGTTGAGGCGGTAGACGGCGGCGTCGTCGGCCGTTTCAATCCCCACCATCAGTTCGGGTGGGATGGGCAGGGCGGCCGTGCCCTTGAGAATCTCCGACAAGACACCTGGCGCAATCTTGCAGCCGCAGCCGCCGCCGTGGGACAGGGAACTCAGGCGGGGTTCGGCCTTGGCCGGGGTGGCGGTGGATTTAATTTCGCTCATGGTGTGGGGCCGGGTGGCGCAGGTCGGTTTGTTTGGGAAAATGTAGCAGTTGCTGCCTGGCCTCTGGCCCAGGCCAAGGCGTTTTGCAGGGCGGCTTTCGCCCAAGTCAATGCTTTCAATCCCACCATCCCATCAAGGAGTGTCATGACCCAAGCCTCGCCCCGATTCAAGGACATCTCGGCCCGTCGTCGTCTGCTGTCTGGCGCTTTCGCATCCAGTCTGGCACTCGCGGCTCTGAGCGCCGGTCTGCTGCCTCGCGCCGCTTTGGCGCAGGCCCCGGTCTTCCGCGTCACCGCCATTCCCGACGAGTCGCCGACCGAATTGGCACGCAAGGCCGCACCCTTGGTCAAGTATCTGGAAGCGCAGTTGGGCGTGAAGGTCGAGTTCACTCCGGTCAGCGACTATGCCGCCGCCGTCGAGGCCTTGGTCAATAAAAAGGTCGATCTGGCCTGGTTTGGCGGCTTCACCTTTGTGCAAGCCCATGTGCGCTCCGGCGGCAAGATCCTGCCCCTGGTGCAGCGCGAGGAGGACACGAAATTCCGCTCCGTCTTCATCACGGCCGAGCCCAGCATCAAGAGCCTAGCTGATCTGAAGGGCCGCGATGTGTCCTTCGGTTCCGCCAGCTCCACCTCGGGCCACTTGATGCCGCGCAGTTTCATCCTGCAGGCCGGCCTGAACCCGGAGCGCGATTTCCGGCGCGTGGCTTTCAGCGGCGCGCATGACGCCACCATTGCCGCCGTGGCCGCTGGCAAGGTGCAGGCGGGTGCGCTGAATATCTCGGTGTGGGAAAAGTTCGTGACCGAGAAGAAGGTGGACACCGAGCGCGTCAAGGTTTTCTACACCACCCCGGCTTACTTTGATTACAACTGGTCGGTGCACGCCGATATGCCGGCCGCCCAGCGCGAAAAGCTCAGCCGTGCCTTCCTGAGCCTCACGCGCGACACCGAGCAAGGCCGCGAGATTCTGGACTTGCAGCGCGCCACCCGCTTCATCCCTAGCCAGGTGGATAACTACAAGGGCATCGAAGCCGCAGCCCGCAGCGCCTCTTTGCTCTGAGTGCTGGTCGCCCATGCTTGAACTGAAGGCGCTCTGCGCCGCCCCGGCCGGCGCGCCCGCCGATGTGCTCAAAGGCATTGATCTGCGCGTAGCTGCGGGCGAGCAGCTGGCCTTGATCGGCCCCTCGGGTGCCGGCAAGACGAGCTTGCTGCAGGTGCTGGCCGCTGCGCTCAAGCCGCGCAGCGGTAGCTTGGCGATCGCGGCTCAAGCGCCCTGGCGTTTGTCGGCGGCGGATCTGCGGGCCTTGCGCGCGCAGATCTTTCTGGCCCCGCAGACGCCGCCTCTGCCGCCGCGCCAGCGGGTGGTGACGGCCGTGCTGGCCGCCCGCCTGCCGGCCTGGGGCTTGCTGCGCAGCCTGCGCTCGCTCATGGCCCCGGTCGATCTGGCCGAGGTGCAGGCGGCCTTGGCGCGTTTTGATCTGGCGGGCAAATTGTTTGAGCGGGTTGACCGGCTCTCCGGCGGCGAACGCCAACGTGTGGCCCTGGCCCGGGCCTGGCTGAGCCCGGCCCGGCTGTGGCTGGTGGACGAGCCGCTGTCGGCCCTGGACCCGCAGCGTGCGGTGCAAGCTTTGCAAGCCCTGATTGATGAGGCACAGGCGCGCAGGGTGACCTTGATCGCCTCGCTACACCATGTGGAGCTGGCATTGGCGCATTTCCCTCGTATCGTCGGCCTGCGCGAGGGTCAGGTCTTGTTCGACCTGCCCGCGGCCGAGGTCAGCCCGGCTCATCTGCGTGAGCTTTATGCCCAGCATGAAGACGAGCTTTTGGCCACGCCGCCCGTGCCGAACCAGGCGGAGCCGGTGGCGTCGATTGTTTACCCCTGCCGATGAGCCGCGCCCCCGCGTCCACCTTGCGCACAAAGCCGCATTTGCGTGACCCGGCATGGCAGGGCCGGGTGCTCAGCCTTAGCCTGGGCCTGCTGCTGCTATGGCCCATGCTGCAGCTGAGCGAGTTCAAGCCCTGGCTGCTGTTGACGCCCGAGAACTTGGCTGTCACCGGCCGTTTTGTTGGCGCCTTTTTCCCGCCGGCCCACAGCGCCGAGTTCTTGACGATGTTGGCGCGTGAGGCCTGGCGCACTGTGGCCATGGCCACCGCTGGCCTGGCCTTGGGCCTGGTCTTGGCCGTGCCCCTGGCCTTGGCGGCGACACGGGTCTTGTCGGTGTCCGCGCTGAGTGGTCGCATGGGCCGCTTGGCGTCGGCTGGGCGGGCGCTGGTGCGCGGTCTGCTGGTGATTTTGCGCAGCGTGCCCGAGCTGGTTTGGGCCCTGATTTTTGTCCGAGTGGTGGGCCTAGGCCCCACGGCCGGGGTGCTCGCGATTGCGCTGAGCTATGCCGGCATGCTCGGCAAGGTCTATGCCGAGGTGCTGGAAAGTGGCGACGCCGTGCCTGCCCAGGCGCTGCTGCGCCAAGGCGCCGGCCGCTTGCAAGTCTTTTTCTACGCCTTGCTGCCGCAGAACGCGGCCGAGCTGAGCTCCTACACCGTCTACCGCTGGGAATGCGCGATCCGCTCCTCCGTGGTGTTAGGCATGGTGGGTGCGGGCGGCCTGGGTCAGCAGCTGGACTCGGCCATGAAGATGTTCAATGGCGGCGAGGTCTCGGCCATCTTGATCGTGTTTGTCTTGTTGGTGGCGCTGGCCGATGGCCTGGGAGTTCTCTTGCGCAGGAGTTTGGGATGACAAGGCCCATCGTGATGCCCGCTGCCTTGCGACGCGCGCGTTTGCAAGGCCTGCTGCTGGTATTGGCCTTGCTGGGACTGGTCGTGGCCAGTTTCATCAGCCTGGATCTGCAGTGGGGCCAGATGTTCTCGACCGAATCCGCAGCCAGCATGGGCCGCTTTGTGGGTGAGTTTTTCCCGCCCGATCTGAGCCCCGAGTTCTTGCGCCGAGTCGCTTGGGCCGGGGCCGAGACCCTGGCCATGTCGGCCCTGGGCACGTTCTTGGCGGCCGTGGCCGGCCTGGCCCTGGCCCTGCCTGCGGCTCGTGCGCCGGGTCAGCGCCAGGCCATGCTGCGTCGACCGGCACGCTGGCTCTTGAATTTGCTGCGCTCCATCCCCGAGCTGGTTTGGGCCAGCCTTCTACTTATTGCCGCGGGCTTAGGGCCCATGGCCGGCACCTTGGCCCTGGCCTTGCATACCAGCGGCGTGCTGGGTCGCTTGTTTGCCGATGCCTTGGAGAACGCGCCCACCGCCTCGGCCCTGGCCTTGCGCGCCCAGGGTTCGGGCCGTTTGCAGGTGTTCTTCTACGCCAGCCTGCCCGAGGTCCTGCCCCAGCTGATCAGCTACAGCCTGTACCGCTGGGAAAACAATATCCGCGCCGCCGCCGTGCTAGGTGTGGTGGGCGCGGGCGGCTTGGGGCAGATGCTGTCCTTCCATCTGAGCCTGTTTCAAATGGGCAAGACGGCCACCCTGGTGGGCGCCATGCTGATCTTGGTGCTGCTGGTGGATGGGGCGAGCGATAGGCTGCGCAGGGCTTTGGCTTGAACGTCCTCGCGTAAGCGCAAGGGCGGTGCTGGCCCGATGCCCATCTTCCGCATAAGCCATGAGCGCCGGCGGACCGCTTTCGCTCATGTCCTCCGGCTTCGCCTCCCCCTTTACTTCGCTACAGCGATCCACCGGCACTCATGGCCAGATCGTTCTTTCGCAACGAAGCTCAGCCAGCTGCCTTCACCGGCCGCGTCGGCGGCGGCCCGCCGCAGAGTTCGGTGCGGCCCGGGTTGTGCACATACCAGCCGCCTCGGTTGCGGCGTGCATCCAGGATTTGTGACCAGCTCTTGCTGTCGGTGCGCATCACCTGCAGGGCAGGGCGCTCTTGCGGCGGCATGTCGGCTAGCAAGCGAGTGGCCTTGATTTCTACCCGCTGCTCGGGCTTCTCGTAAAAGCCCATGTTTGGGCCGCCGCGCGGCAGGCTGGCCAGCAGGTCCATGCCCTTGAGCACGCGGCCCACCACGGTGATGTTGAGGTCCAGGGCGCGTGGGGCCTGGCCGATGATGGCGTAAAGCTCGGCCCCGGTGCTGGAGTCCACCGCGTCATTGCGGCCCGCACCCACCATGCCGTAGCAATGGGCCAGCCATGCCTTGTTTTGCTTGGGTGCCGCGGCGACCGGGAAGCCGTCCACAAAGCCGGTGACGGGCGCCCAGGGGTCGGTTTCGGCCAGACGGGTCAGTGGCAGGCCTCGGTAGGCGATGTTGAACTCGGCCGGCAGCTTGGCCGCGGCCGCGCCTAGGCTGCGGGCTTTGGCGGGGTCATCGCCGTTCGGGTCGCCCCATTGCGTGACGAAATTGTCTTGCACCCGCACGATGGCCAGGCCATCGTAAAAACCTTGCTGGGCCAGCTTGCGGATATTGGCCACATGCTTGGGCGCGAAGCGGGGCGCCAGCTCGATCAAGACCTGACCCTGGGGCAGCTCCATGACCAGGGTGTTTTGCGGATCCAAATCACGCCAATCACCATCGGGCGCGTGGGCAATCACCTCGGCCGTGGTTTGGGGCTTGGGCTTGGCCCCTGCTTTGGCTGCATGTGCTGGGGCAGACATCGCGAGCAAAAGGGCGCAGCTGAGAGCAGCGCTGAGTGCAAGCCTTGGGGCGCTCAAGCTGGTGGTCAAGCGGGCGCTGAAGCGGGCGGGAAGCAATGCGTTGGCGGCATGAGATTTGTGCATGAAGCTGGGTCTCCTTTGGGGTGGCAGCATATAGCTTTTGCGCCTAACGCCGTCTTCCATGGCCTGGGTGGGGCGAGCTCAGGGTAGAGTGGGCGATCGTTTGAATTCATGGTCAAGGTCGAAGGCGAGCGAATTTTGCTCGACCCCGTTCGCCGCGCCGGATATTTTTTGGAGAACCCATGCACGCCGGCCGGAAAATTTCCTTCCAGTTGCTGATCGCGACCTTGTTTGTCGGGCTCACCCTGTTGGTGGCTCTGGTCTTGGGCCTGGTGCTGTTTCACCGGCTTGACCTGATGACTTTGAATGAGGCCGAGTTGCGTTTTGAAGCGCTGGGCCAAAGGACGGCAGGGGCGGCGCGTGCCATGCTCAAGCCAGGCAAGGATCAGGTGGAAGCGCTGGCACAGACGCGTTTGGCCCAAGCCCAAACGCTGCCGGAGCGACTCCACTTTGTGCCCTATCTGGCGGCGATGTTGAGCAGCAACAGCATGAGTAGCGCGAGCTATATCGCCTATCCCAGTGGTGAGTTCTTTTTGCTGAGAAAGTGGCAGGAAACAGCCGCCTTGGAGGCCTTGCTGGCGCCGCCGCCCCAGACCGTTTGGGTGGCGCAGAGTTCCAGCCTGGAGCGAGGCAAACGCGTGGGGCGCTTCCACTACTTCAGCCAGGATTTGCAGCTGATCGGCGAGCGGGAGTCTGCGGACTACCAGTTCGACCCGCGTGAACGGCCCTGGTATCAGGCGGCCATGGCGCACACGGACGGCAGGGCCCGTGCGATCACTCCCTATCAGTTTTCTTCATCGGGTCGCTTGGGCTTGACCTTCTCGGTGCAGGTCGAGCGCAGCGGCGTGGTCGCGGGCAGCGATATTCGCCTGAGTGCCCTGGGCGATTTGCTGGCTCAAAACCAGGTCTCTCCTTCGACCCGAACCGCTTTGCTGGGCGCCGATGGCAGCGTGCTGACCTTGCAAAAAGGCAGGGACTTGGCCCTGGAGCCCGCGCTGATCAAAGACGGACAGGGCTTGGGCCGTTTGCCCAGGCTGGAAGAGTTGGACGCGCCGATCTTGCAGCAGCTGCTGACGCATTTTGCGGTGGGCCAAAGCGAGAGTTTGGAGTTTCAAGAGCAGAGCTGGATAGGCATGAAGCAGGAGCTCATCCTGCCTGACACCCCGCCCTTGACCTTGCTGATCGCCAGCCCGCAGCGGGAGCTGTTGGCGGAGCTGGCGCAGCTGCGCAGGCATTCGTTCTGGCTGACTATAGCCGTGCTACTGCCCTTGTTGGGCTTGGTTTATCTGGCCTCGCGCTCGCTCGCGCGGCCGGTGCGGCAACTCAGTGCCGAGGCCCAGCAAATTCAAAACTTCGAGTTTGATAAGCCGGTGGAAGTTCGGTCCTCCATCACCGAGATTCAAGAACTGGCCGACTCGATGAGCGGCATGAAGTCGACCATCCAGTCCTTTATCCAGATCTCCACCAACTTGGCGTCCGAGGGCAATTTCGACCGCTTGCTGAGCTTGGTGCTCAGTGAGGTGGCCGAGACGGCCGAGGCCAAAGGTGGGGCGATTTATCTGCATGATCCCGGCAGCGCAAGCTTGCAGCCTGCCCATGCCTATCTGCATGGCCAGGGTCAGCTGAGTATCGAGAATTTGCGTGCTTTGCAGCTGGGTGATGAGGCCCTGCCTTGGCTCATGCTTGCTTTGCAAAGCAGCCATGTGTTTCGACTGAGCCCGCAAGAGTTCACGCAACAATTCGGGCGAGAAAGCGCCGAGACCCAGACCCAGAGCCTGATTGCCTTGCCCTTGCGGGATCGCCAAGCGAGCCTGGTGGGCTTGCTCGTCCTGCCTCTCAGCGAAGCCCATGTCGACCCCGGCAAGAAGGCATTGCTGGAAGCGATCGCGGGCACGGCGGCCGTGGCCATCGAGAGCCGGCGCCTGATTGAGGAGCAAAGGCGATTGCTGGAGGCCTTCATCCAGCTGCTGGCGGGCGCCATCGATGCCAAGAGCCCCTACACCGGCGGGCATTGCCAGCGTGTGCCTGAGCTGACCAAGCTGCTGGCGCGTGCGGCCTGCGAAGCCAAGACCGGGCCCTTCGCGGAATTTCAGCTGGGCGAAAGCGAATGGGAAACCCTGCACCTGGCCGCTTGGCTGCATGACTGCGGCAAGATCACAACGCCCGAGTACGTGGTGGACAAGGCCACCAAGCTGGAGACGATTTACGACCGTATTCACGAGCTGCGCATGCGCTTCGAGGTGCTCAAGCGCGATGCCGAACTGACCTATTGGCAGGCCCTGCAGCGGGGCGAAGAGGAGGGCGCGCTGCGGGCTCGGCTGCAGGCCGACTTGGCCGACTTGGACGCCGACTTCGCCTTCGTCGCCAGCTGCAACCAGGGCGGTGAGTTCATGGACGAGGCCAAGGTCGCGCGTTTGCAGACCATCGCTGCGCGCACATGGCGGCGCACCTTGTCGGACCGATTGGGCATCTCGCATGAAGAGGCCTTGCGCCGCCAAGCCCAGGCCGAAGCTCCCTTGCCCGTGGACGAGCCCTTGCTGGCCGACCAGCCCTGGCATCTGCTGCCACGCAGCGAGGCCGAGCGCCTTCCCGCCGACAACCCCTGGGGCTTCAAGCTGCAGTGCCCCGAGTTCCTCTACAACCGCGGCGAGCTCTACAACCTGAGCGTGGCACGCGGCACCTTGTCCGCCGAGGAGCGTTACAAGATTAACGAGCACATCATCCAGACCATCAAGATGTTGGAGGGCCTGCCGCTGCCACGCCACCTGGCGGCGGTGCCCGAAATTGCCGGCGGCCATCACGAAAAAATGGACGGCAGCGGCTACCCCAAGGGCTTGGCGAGACAGCATTTGAGCCTGCCCGCTCGCATGCTGGCGATTGCCGACATCTTCGAGGCCTTGACCGCCGATGACCGGCCTTACAAGCGCGGCAAGACCTTGTCAGAGGCGCTGCGCATCATGGGCTTTATGTGCAAGGACCAGCATATCGACGCCGATCTGTTTGCGCTGTTCTTGCAGTCCGGCGTCTATCTGGACTATGCCCAGCGCTATATGAAGCCCGAGGCCATCGATGCGGTGGATATCGCGCCGTTTCTGCTGATCTGTGAGCAGATGAAGGCTTGAGCAGCTTCGGGCTGGCTGCGACAGGCATTGCCTACAATGCCCCATGGCTTTTGTACATCTGCGCACCCACACCGAATTTTCCGTCGTCGACGGGACTCTGAGAACCGATGATGCGGCCTCTGCAGCCGCCAAAGATGGCCAGGTGGCCCTGGGTCTGACCGACCTCGCCAATATGTTTGGCGCCATCAAGTTCTACAACGCTTGCCGCAAAAAAGGCGTCAAGCCCATTCTGGGCGCGGACTGCTGGCTGGAGCCCGAGGGCTCGGACAAGAATCCCTCGCGCTTTTTGCTGCTGGTGCAGAACAAGCAGGGCTATCTGAATATCTGCGAGCTGCTCTCGCGTGCCTGGATTCAGAACGTGCAGCGCAACCAGGCCTGCTTGAAGTGGGAATGGCTGCGTGAACTGAACGAGGGCTTGATCTGCCTCTCGGGCGCACAGTTCGGCGGTCTGGGCGCAGCCCTGCTGGCGGGCGATAAGCCGCGTGCCCTGGATTGGGCGCGGCGCTTCAGCGACATCTTCCCGAATCGTTTTTACATCGAGCTGCAACGCGCCGGTCTGGCCGGCCAAGAGGCCTTGGTGCAGGCCAGCGTGCCCTTTGCTGCAGACTTAGGCCTGCCAGTGGTGGCCACTCACCCGATTCAATTCTTGGGCGAAGAAGATTTCGAGGCGCATGAGGCGCGGGTCTGCGTGGCCGAGGGCGAGACCCTGGGCAACCCCAAGCGCATCAAGCGCTTTGTGCCGGGCCAGTATTTCCGCAGCCAGGCCGATATGGAGGCGCTGTTCGCCGACATCCCCTCGGCCATCGCCAACACCGTGGAGATCGCCAAGCGCTGCTCCATCAGCCTGGTGCTGGGCAAACCGCAGCTGCCCAACTTCCCCACGCCGATTCTGGAAGACGGCACGCCCATGCCCATGGAGCAGTACTTCCGCCAGCTCTCCTTCGAGGGCTTGGAAGACCGCCTCAAGCTGCTTTACCCCGATGAAGCCAAGCGCGACGCCGAGCGGCCGCGTTATGTGGAGCGCTTGGAATTTGAGCTGAACACCATCATCAAGATGGGTTTCCCCGGCTACTTCCTGATCGTGGGCGACTTCATCAAGTGGGCCAAGAACAATGGCTGCCCGGTGGGCCCGGGCCGGGGTTCGGGCGCGGGCTCACTCGTGGCCTATGTGCTCTTGATTACCGACCTGGACCCACTCCAATACAACCTGCTGTTCGAGCGCTTCCTGAACCCGGAGCGGGTGTCCATGCCCGACTTCGACATCGACTTCTGCCAGGGCAATCGCGACCGGGTGATCGATTACGTCAAGCGCAAATACGGCCTGCCCGCGGTGAGCCAGATCGCCACCTTTGGCACCATGGCCGCCAAGGCGGCCTTGCGCGATATCGGCCGGGTGCTGGGCATGGGCTATGGCCAGGTGGACAGCATCGCCAAGCTCATCCCCGCGCCACCGGGTAAGACGGTGACCCTGGCCAAGCTGCCGGAGAACTTCGACCCCGCCAAGGAGAAGATGATTTACGCCCGCCACGAGGCGCCGGAGCTGGATGAGCGGGAGCAGCAGGAAGAAGAAGTGGCCGAGCTGCTCAAGCTGGCCGCCCGGGTGGAAGGCATGGTGCGCAATATCGGCATGCATGCGGGCGGCGTGCTGATCGCGCCCGGCAAGATCACCGACTTTTGCCCGCAGTACCAACAGCCGGGCTCGACCAGCGCGGTGAGCCAGTACGACAAGGACGACGTCGAAGCCATCGGCCTGGTGAAGTTCGACTTCTTGGGCCTGGCCACGCTGACGATTTTGGAGCTGGCCAAGGATTTCATCGTCGCCCGCTACCCCGAGCAAAAGAACTTCGCCTTCGAGACCATCCCGCTGGATGACAGGCGCACCTACAAGCTCTTCTCGGACGGCCTGACGGAAAGCGTGTTCCAGTTTGAATCCCCCGGCATGCAGCGAATGTTGAAGGACGCCAAGCCCTCGCGCCTGGAAGATCTGATCGCCCTGAACGCGCTCTACCGCCCGGGCCCCATGGACCTGATCCCCACTTTTGTGGCGCGCAAGCATGGCAAGGAAGTGGTGGAGTACCCGCACCCCCTGACCGAGCCGGTGCTGGCCGAGACCTACGGCATCATGGTCTACCAGGAGCAGGTGATGCAGACGGCCCAGGTGCTGGGCGGCTACAGCCTCGGCGGCGCGGACATGTTGCGCCGTGCCATGGGCAAGAAAAAAGCCGAGGAGATGGCCGAGCACCGCGCCATCTTCCGCAAGGGCGCGGCCGTCAACGGCCTGAACGAGGCCCAGGCGGACGAGGTCTTCGACTTGATGGAGAAGTTCGCGGGCTACGGCTTTAACAAATCGCACGCCGCTGCTTACTCGCTGCTGGCCTATCACACGGGTTGGTTGAAGGTGCATTTCGCGGCCGAGTTCTTCGCCGCGAACATGACCATTGAAATGGACGACACCGACAAGCTCAAGGTCTTGTTGAATGACGCCAAGCTCTTCGGCATCGAGTTCGAGCCGCCCAACGTCAACCTCGGTGTGCACCGCTTCGAGCCCATCATGCCGGGCGATGGCGTGTTCCCGCACTGGGTGGCACCGGCTGCCGGTGCACGGCCCAAACGCATCAATTACGGCCTGGGTGCCATCAAGGGCACGGGCAAGGGCGCGATCGATTCCATCGTGGCGGTGCGCCAAAAGGGCGGGCCCTTCAAGAGCTTCTTCGACTTCTGCTCCCGCATCGACCGCAAGGCCTGCAACAAACGGGTGGTGGAGGCCTTGATCAAGGCCGGGGCTTTTGACAGCCTGGAGCCCGATCGCGCCCGCCTCTTGGCCAGCGTGGCGCGCGGCTACACCCATGCCGAGACCTTGGAGGCGAATGCCGATCAGGGCGGTCTGTTCGACTTTGGGGATTCACACGCGTCCAGCACGGCCGAGCCCGATCTGGTGGACGCCAAGCCCTGGAGCATCAAGGAGCGGTTGACGCTGGAGAAAACAGCCATCGGCTTTTACCTCAGCGGCCATATGTTTGACCAAAGCGGGGACGAGGTACGCCGCATGGTCAAGCTGCGCATCGCCAACTGCACCGACATCCGCGAGCCGGTGATGGTGGCCGGCATCGTCAGCGATCTGCGCATCATCAACGGCAACCGTGGCCGTGTGGCCATCTTCAAGCTGGACGATAAGAGCGATCAGATCGAATGCGTGGCCAATGAGGAGCTGCTCAATGCCAACAAGGATTTGCTGGTCGACGACGAGCTGCTGATCCTGCAAGGCAAGGTGCAGATGGATCGCTTCTCGGGTGGCTTCCGCATGAACGTGCAGGCCGTCTGGGATCTGGCCGGTGCGCGGGCGCGTTATGGCAAGCATTTCTATGTGCCGGTGCGCGAGCAGCTGCCCGCGCTGCAGGAGATCGTCCAACAATGGCCAGCCAAACAGCTGAGCACCGAGAACGGCACCCAGCGCCTGGGCCTGAAGATGATCACCCATCACTTCCTCTCGGGCGAGCAGGCCGGGGCGGAGTTCAAGATCGAGCTGGGTGAGGACAGCCGCTTCTGGCCTTGCGACGAGGCCTTGGAGCGTCTGGCCCAGATCACCGGCCAGCCGGCGGTGGCAGCCAAGCCCGGCCAAGCGGCCAAGCCGGCACAGGCGGGGGGCTATATCGCTTTTGAATCGGGCGGCTGATCGAGACGCGGCTTGGGTCGGCTTGAAGTCAGGGTCAACAGACGGAGCAGGAGGCATAGCAGATGATCACGATAGTCAGTGCGTTTTTTGACATCGGCCGTGCCAACTGGAGTGCTTACTCGCGCTCGGTCGACACCTATTTCAAGAACTTCTCCCGGCTTTGTGCGCTGGAGAACGATGTAGTCTTGTTCACCGAGTCACGCCACCGCGAGCGCTTGGAAGCCTTGCAGCGCAGCAAGCCCAATTTGACCGTCTATTACCAGGACGATTTGTTCGAGCGCCATGCGCCCATGCTGGCGCGCATCGAGCAGATCCAACAGAGCGAGAGCTTTCGGGAGGGCATTCAAGACCCCAGCTGCCCCGAGTACAACTCGCCCAAATACGTCTTGATCAATTACCTGAAGAGCCGCTTTTGCGTGGAGGCGATTGAGCGCCTGCAGCTGAGCTGCCCCCGGGTCGCTTGGATCGATTTCGGCTATCTGCGCAAAAACCGCCAGCTGCCGGTGTCCCTGCGCTGGGACTACCCCTTCGAGGACAAGATCCATCTCTTCAGCCTCAAGCCCTATGGCGCCGACGTGGACATCGTCCACGCCATCAAGCACAACACGGTTTTCATCCAGGGCTGTCATATCGTGGCTTCGCGGCAGAAATGGGCCTTGATGGCCGAGCTGATGGAGCAGGCGTATCACTCGCTGGAACAGCGTGATCTGATCGACGACGATCAAACCCTGCTCTTGATGGCCAGCCTGAGCGCCCCCGAGCAGTTTGTTGTGCGCCCGGCGCTGATTGAAGCCAAGCTGGATTGGTTTTTTATCTTCCGCCGCTACAACCGCTTTGAACAAGAACTCTCCCTGCTGGACCGGCTGAAGTTCGCCGTCCGCAAGCTGGGCCTGCCTTGAGCCGCCGTAGCCTACCCTGGCCGCGGAATACTGATCGAACAGGCAGGACTGTCGCTTTGTTGGCGACTTCCCCCTTACTTCTTGTGCTTTACCGCTTGTTACATCGGCGATGATGCGACGCAAAGTGTTGCTTCGCCATGCCCGAGCTTCAATCGCCGCCTCCTCTCACCGCCAGCCCTCCGTCCACCGGTCTGATCCTGACCGGCGGCGGTGCGCGCGCGGCCTATCAGGTGGGGGTGTTGGCGGCCGTGGCGCAGTTGCGGCGCGATGCCGGGGTGGGAGGCAATGCCGGCGGCAACCCGTTTCCCATCATCGCCGGCACTTCAGCAGGCGCCATCAATGCCGGCACCCTGGCTTGTTATGCCGACGACTTCGACTCCGCCGTCGACGGCCTGGTGCATCTGTGGCAGAACCTGCACGTCGAGAACATCTACTGCGCCGACGCCTTTGGGGTGATACGCACCGGCGCCCGCTGGATGACGATGATGAGCCTGGGTTGGGCGGTGGCGCGCTGGCGGCGCACCCGGCCGCGCAGCTTGCTGGACAACTCACCGCTGGGCGAGTTGCTGCGCCGCTGGATACGCATGGACCGGGTGGACGCCATGCTGGAGGCGGGTCATATGCGGGCCTTGGCCATCAGCGGCTCCAGCTACACCTCGGGTCAGCACGTGACGTTTTATCAGACCCACAATGACATCAAGCCCTGGCTGCGCTCGCAGCGCATCGCCGTGCCGACGCAGATGACGGTGGAGCATTTGCTGGCGTCCTCGGCCATTCCCTTCATCTTCCCGGCCGAGCAGCTGGATTTGGATGGCCATCGTGAGTGGTTTGGCGACGGCTCCATGCGCCAAAGCGCGCCCATCTCGCCCGCCGTCCATCTGGGCGCCGATCGGGTGCTGGTGATTGGCGCGGGCCGTATGCATGAGCCCGCCGAGGAGCAGCAGCGGCGCGTGCTGGTCGAGGGCGCGCCCAGCATGGCCCAAATCGCTGGCCATGCCTTGTCCAATATTTTTCTGGATGCGCTGGCGGTGGATGTGGAGCGCTTGCAACGCATCAACAACACCTTATCCCTGCTGCCAGCCGCGGCGCGCAGTGCCACGCCTCTGCGCCCCATCGATGTGCTGGTGATCGCGCCCAGCCGCCGCCTCGACGAGTTGGCGGCCGAGCATCAAGGCAGCCTGCCGCCCGCCATCAAGGGCTTGTTGCGCAGCGTGGGTGTGGCGGGTGAGGGCAAGGGCGCCAGTGGCTCGGCCTTGACCAGCTATCTCTTGTTTGAACCCTCGTTCACCAATGAGTTGATCAATCTGGGCATGAGCGACACCTTGGCCAGGCGCACCGAGGTGCAGAACTTTTTCGGCTGGCCGACTCAGCCGCCCCAGGTGGATGCCGCCGCCATGCGCAAGCGGCGTGGCGGCTTTACTGAGACGGCGCCGGCTGCGCTTTAAATCAGCGCTGTCTTTTCGACCCTTGGGGGCGGGGCCGTCAATCCTTGCCTTGAATGGCGAACAGTGCGTCCTCTTGCTTTTGATCCGAGCCGGCGGTGCAGCGCTTGACCCAGTGTTGAAGCTTTGCCGCGCGCCACCACCAGCCACGCCCTCGGTAGGCCTTCAGCAGGCTGGGAATCGGCAGCGGTATGGATTGTGCAAACTGAGCCAGGTAAAGCGGCAAGCGTTCGTGCGCGCCTAGCTTCCCCGCCTGACGGCAGGCGCTGAGAAAAAATCCAGCAGAAAAAAAGGCGCAGGCGAACGCGGTCTCAGCATCCAGGTCAGAGGGCAGCCGGCGCGGAAGCCCTAGCAAGGACTGCATCATGTCGTCGTTCTTGGCCAAACCCGAGCCAGCCAGAATGCTGCCAGGGCGTTTGCGGTAGCCGATCCAGACCTCGGGGGCGTAGAAGTAGCTGCGGGCTCGGCTCAGCAGTTCCGGCATCATGGCAACATCTTCGAAGCAGCGCCCGACAGGGAATTGAAAACCCTCGGCGATCAGCTGGCGCCGGAAGATCTTGGTCCAGAGATGAACTTGTCCACTCGCGAAGACGCCTCGGGTGAGTTGAATCTGCACCTCGCCGACGCTGCCCTTTTTCAGCGCAAAGCTCTTGACATGAAGCTCACCGCGCAGGCGGTGTTTGAGTTTCATGGCCGGCCTAACAATCTTGAAGTCGCAAAGCACCATATCGACAGCACGCTGATCCAGGATCTCGCGCAGACGCGCGATAGCGCCGGGCAGCATGATGTCGTCTGAGTCAAGGAACCAGATGTACTCGCCGCGGGCCGATTGAATGAGGCTGTTTCGAGCGGCGCCGATGCCGCTGTTTTGCGGGTGAGTCAACACACGCAAACGCCCCTCATGAGCCTGATTCCATTGAGTCAACAAGTCGGAGGAGGCGTCCGTCGATGCGTCATCGACCACCACGATTTCAACCCCGTCCAAGGCCTGGTTTGCAACCGAATTCAGGCACTCAAGCAGATAGGGCTCGACGTTGTAGACGGGGATCAGAATGCTCAGCCACGGGCGCTCGACCGTGCAAGAGGATGTCGTTGATGGGGCCTGGTTTGGCAGGGTTGAGAGCCTCATATCGCGTGCTTTGAATCAGGTTGGGGAGCAGGCCGGCACTCGTCTTGCCGGCCTCTTTGTGCGGACATCCCGGGCTCGTGGGTATGCAAGAAGGGGAGCTTCTGTTCTTGACCCCATCCAGCGACTTGCAAAACCTCTTTGGTGGGCTGGATGCGCTGATTGGATTGGGGTCTGCAGAAGAATCGGTGGCTTGAAATTGACGCCTAAATAATGAGTTAGTTAGGCGTTAAAGGCTAAGCTGATTGGCATGATTTGACTTGGAGGCGGAGACGCTCTGCTTGAGTTGCCACTGCTCAAGCGTCTTGCTGCCTAAGCAGGCGAACTATGGCTCTTGTGCCGCCTCCCCGAGCGGGGATTAGGAACATCTTGTGCGATGTGTGAGCCTATCGTTTGGGGCGCTTGGCATCGGGCGCGTCGGCCCAACTAGGGTGAGGAAGTTCGGCAGGAACACAAGACGAAACTAGGTGCCAGTTGGGCTGAGCCTGAAGTGGAAGAGCAGGACGACTTCGCTCCTGTTTGGACGAAGTCGCCTCTTGTGCGTGGCGCTTCCCCTGGCTTCGACCTGGGTGAGCTATGCCGGAGGTTTTCACTCGCCGTTCTGCGCCCTCACCATGGCCGCATAAGCGCCGTCGCTCGCCAGCAAGGCACTGTGCGTGCCGCTCTCCAGCACCCGGCCTTGGCTCATCACATGGATGGTGTCGGCCGCACGTATGGTGGACAGGCGGTGGGCAATGACGATCAAGGTTTTGCGACCCTGCCATTGCTCCAGGGCTTGCTGCACGGCGCGCTCGCTCTCGGTGTCCAGGGCCGAGGTGGCCTCATCAAACACCCAGATGGGCGCGTCGCGGTACAGCGCCCGGGCAATGGCCAGGCGCTGGCGCTGGCCGCCACTGAGCTTGCTGCCATTGGCGCCCACCACCGTTTCCAGGCCTTGCGGCAGCTCTTGCACAAAGTCCCACAAATGGGCTGCGCGCAGGGCTTGTTCCAGGCGGGCGTCGTCGCGGGGCTGGGCGTAGGCGATGTTGTTGGCCACCGAGGCGTCGAACAGCACGATGTCTTGCGAGACAACGGCGAACTGCTGGCGCAGATTGGCCTTCTTCAGTTCATGGATGGGCACACCATCGAGCAAGACCTGACCCTTCTGGGGCTCGCCGAAGGCCAGCAGCAGATGGATGATGGAGCTCTTGCCTGCGCCCGAGCTGCCCACCAAGGCGGTGGTCTGGCCGGCCTTGAACTGGATGTTCAGTCCGTTCAGCGCGGGGCGCTCGGCGTCGGGGTACTGCAGCATCACATCGCGCATCTCGATCTCGCCGCGCACCTTGTCCAGCGTGCGGCTGCCGTTGTCGGGCTCGCGCGGCATGTCCATCAGGCTCAGGCAGCCACGGGCGATCACCATGGCGCTGGTGATGGGTGGCATCAGGTCGCTCAAGTGCCGCAGGCGCGAGGTCAAGAGCAGCAAGGCGGTGACGAAGGCGGCGAACTCGCCCACGCCGGTCTGGTTCTGGCGCGCTTGCAGCAAGGCCAGGCAGATGATGACCGAGAGGCCCACGCTGGCCACCAGCTGAGACAGCGGTTGGCTGAGGGCTGCCGCGGTCGTTGTCTTCATCGCATTGCCTTGCACGTCTTTGGCAAGAGCGCCGAAGGCGGCGCGCTCGTAGTCGGCCGCGTCAAAGGTGCGCACCACGCGCCAAGCGCGGGTCACATCGTCCACCTTGTTGACCAGGTGGAGCTGCGCATCGTAGGTGCGGGTTCCCATGGCGCGCACGCGCTGGTTGATCTTGCGAACCACCAAGGCCATCAGCGGTGTGGTGATCAGGGACAAAAGCGTGAGCTGCCAGTTCAGGTAAAAAAGGTAGCCCAGCATGGCGATGGCAGGCAAGCCGTCGCGCAGGACGCTCAGCGCGCTATTGCCGACCAAGCTCATGATCTGCTGCGGGTCGTTGACGACCTTGGTGACGGCCGTGCCCGGTTGCAAGCTGGTGAAGACGCGGGAATCGGCCCGCAAAAGCGAGTCCAACAAGGCGGCGCGGAAGTCCATCACGCTGCGCCACAGCGTCCAGTTGAACATGTATTGGCCGGCGAAACTGCAGGCCCCGCGCAAGGCAAACAAGCCAATCAGGGTGACGGGCACCCACCAGATGCTGAAGGAATTTTTTGTGAAGCCGTCGCTGAAGACCAGATTGATCAGCTTGGGGATCAGGGGTTCGGTGACTGCCGCGCCGATATAGGCCAGGACGGTCAGCAGCGCACCCATGCGATAGGGTTTGACGAAGCCAGCCAAACGGCGGGCAATTGGCTTGAAATCGGACGCTTGTTCATCACTCATAGCCTGCCATTGTCGCCGCTGTTTCTATACTGCCCGGCATGAGGAAAAGCGTGGAAAACAACGAGCGAAGAGATGACACCTTGACCAGATCCGAGGCGCCGCGGGTGCTGCACTTCGTGACGGGCGGTTTTTCGGGGGCGACGCAGGTGGCGATTGATCTGTGCTTGGCCTCTTTGCAGACCGGCCGCATCGCGCCGCTGCTGGTGCTGCGCCGCAAACGCAATACCGACAAGGTGCGGGTTCAGGCCTTGCGCGACAAGGGCTTGCAGGTTTGGGTGGTGCCGGGTTGGTCACATCTGGCCACGCTGTGGGCGCTGCGGCGCTTGTGCTTGGCCTTGCGGCCACGGGTGATGGTGGCGCATGGCTTCCCCGAGCATCTGCTGGGCCGTTGGGCCGCGCTATGGGCGGGCGTGTCGGTGCTGACCCAGGTGGAACACAATAGCCGCGAGCGCTACAGCGCCTGGCGGCTCTGGCAGGCCCGCCGATTGGCGCCCTACAGCGCCAAATTGATTGGCGTGTCGGAAGGCGTGCGGCAGCGCCTACTGCAGTTGGGTATGCCGGCGGCCAAGACTCTGGCGATTCCTAATGGGATTGATCTGCGGCGCTTCGAGGCAGCGCAAGGCAAGCCTTTTGCGGCACGTTTGCCGCAGCTGGTGATGTCGGCCCGCTTTGCGCGCCAGAAAGACCATCTGACCCTGATCCGTGCCCTGCACCTGCTGCGTCAGCAAGACCTGGCACCTAAGCTCAAGCTAGGCGGGGCGGGCAAGGCTTCTTACCGCAAAGCGGCGGAGGATTTGGTCCGGCAACTGGGTCTGCAAGACCAGGTCGAGTTCCTGGGCCACTACGGCCAAATGCCCCAGCTTTTGATGGACTCGCAGATCTGCGTGCTCGCCACCCATTACGAAGGCATGCCCCTGGCCTTGGTGGAGGGCATGGCAGCGGGCTGTGCCTGTGTGGCCTCGGATGTGGTGGGTGTCAGCGAGGTGCTCGCCCAGGGCGAGACTGGATTCCTGGTGCCCGAGGGCGATGCCCAGGCCTTGGCCGATGTGCTGGGCCGCCTGCTGCGCGAAGCCGGTCTGGCCGAGCGACTGGGCCGGGCTGCGCGCGAGCGAGCCTTGGCCGAGCATGGCATGCCGCTGATGATTCAGCGTTACGAGGATTTGCTGCTCAGCCTGTAGCTCGGTTGAGCCAGTAGCGCAGCTGCAAGAAGCGCAAGAGTCGCCCGGTCTTGAGGTAGCTGCGCAGCAGTTCCTGCGGCGCGATCGGCGAGCTAGCGGCAAACTGCCGGGCGAAGCGCTTCAAGGCCTTGCCTGCGTCTGCATCGCGCAGCTTTGTGCGGCGCTTGCAGACCCGCACAAAGGTTCGGGCGCAGAAGTGCGCGATCAGGAGCAGACCTTGGGGGCTGAAGCTCAGACCTGGCGCTCGCAAGGCCTTGGGCAAGCCCACCAGGGCGCTCATCCAGTCTTCTAGTTTGCTGGCGTTCAGGCTGCTGAGAATGCTGCCGGGCCGCTGGCGATAAGCCATCCAGACTTCGTTCACATGCATCCAGCGCTGGGCGGTGAGGGCCAGGCGCGGGTAGACGGCCAAGTCTTCAAAGGCTTTGCCTACGGGGAAGCGCAAGTCCTGCGGCCAGGCCGCCCGCCGCACGATCTTGGTCCAGGCATGGAATTGGCCTTGCGCAAACATGCCGGTCAGCAAGGCCTCGGTGTCGGTCTGCAGGCTGTTGGAGGGGCCGGCAAAGGTGGAGACATGGGCGTACTTGGGCTTGGACTGTGTCTGGCCGTCGTCAAAAGAGCGGAAGTCGCACAGCAGCAAATCGAGGCCTTGGGTTGCCGGGCCTTCGATCAAGGCCTTGAGGCGGGGCAGCACACCGGGTTCCATCAAATCATCGGGGTCGACGCACCAGACGTAGCTGCCCTGCGCCGCTGCCAGGCCCGTGTTGCGGGCAGCGCTGAGGCCCTGGTTCTGTGCATGGCGGATCAGGCGAATTTGCTGAGGATGGCGGGCCTGCAGGGCTTCGATCAGCGCGGACGATGCATCGGGCGATGCGTCGTCGACGAAGATCAGCTCCACGCCTTCATCGGCCTGTTGGAGGATGGAGTCGGCACAGGCTTGAAGATAGGCCTCGACTTTATAGACGGGCAGGATCAGGCTTAGCCAAGGAGCGGCCTGCGCGGGCATGCTTGTCATCGTGTCAGTTTGAGCAGTCGGGCCAAGGCGCTTGAGCGTATCCAGCGGCCCTTGGCCAAGCCTTGTTCCACCACCCGGCGGTCATTGCCGCGCAGCTTGATCAGCACCGGCAAGCGGGCCGGGCAGGGCATGAGGGCCAGACGGGCGAAGAGGTGGCGCTTGCGCCAGCCAACGGCGGCGTGGAAGCCCAGTGCAGAGTCCTCGGCGCGCAACAGGCTCAGGCGGTATTGTTCGGGCGCCAGATCCAGCAGATCGGAGGCGGCCATATGCATCAGCAGATAGCACTGAAAGTCCGGGGTCAGGTTTTGCGCGACCCGCTCCAAGCGGCCTTGTTCGCGCAGACGCTGCAGATTGGCCTCGGCTCCCAGAGCCAAGACCTCGTCAAAGGCCTGGGCCAGGGCGACGACAAAGGGGCTGGCGGGCACGGCGGCCATGAACCAATTCTCGATCAGGGGCAGCGCGGGGCGCGTGCTTGAGCTGTCGAGATAAAAGCCTATGTACTCGGCCTGGGTGCGGGCGCGCTGTTCGTGCACCCAGGACAGATCGCGGCACAAGACCGTGGAAGCATCCATCCAGATGCCGCCATGGCGGGCCAATAACTGCACGCGGAGCCAGTCGGCCTGGCGATAGGCGGGCAGGCCGTCAAAGCCGGCGGCCAAGCTGTCGGCGTCAATCCATTGAAGCAGGCTGCGGCGATTCAGCAGGCGCAACTCATGGTCCGGCGCTTGATCGCGCCAGTTTTGCAGGCATTGCTGGATCAGCGGTGGTGGTGCACCGGGCTCCCAATAGCTCCAGATGATGCGCGGGATGCTGGTCTGAAGCTCGGGCGCATTGGCGCCTATCAGGCATTCCTGCGCCCGTTCGGGCACTTTGGCAAAGGCCACGCGAGCCAGTTCACGCAGCAGCAGAAGCAGAACCAGCAGGCCTAGGCCTAGCAGGCCCAGGCTCAGCATGAGCGGCCAGGAAGGGCTTGCCATGGGCTTGATTACTCCCGCCAGTGGTCAGCGATCCAGCGGGCCGGCCGCGCATGCCGCCAATTGCCGTTGTTTCGGCCGGCCAGGGCGTCGGGCGGGTTCATCACGCCGTGGAAGATCAGGATTCGGGCACCCTTGGGGATGAAGGGGTCGCGCCAGAAGCTGCTGGGCCACCAAGGAATGCAGTGGTATTTGTAGCTGGCGCACCAGCTGCTGTCCCAGTACTGCAGCTTGCCCTGTTTGTGCAGCACATCGCTCAAAAAGGCTTGCTCGTTGCGGAATTCGGCCTTGGCCTTGGCCTGGTTCTCACGGAACTGCTGCAAGACATCGGCATGCGCGCCCAGGGTGAAGCGGTAGACCGAGGAGTTGCCGGTGATGCGCCAGGGGCGCTTCCAGTCGTGAATAATCAGGAACTCACCCGGCACTTCAAAAAAAGGTGTGATGTCGTCGGTGATGACCACATCCAGATCCAGGAAGAGCGCGGTGCCGCGCAGGCCGTGCAAGTCGGCCTCGAAGGTGGTCAGCTTCTTCCAGCCCCGCTCCGGCTCGCCATTTGGCAGGGTCAGCTCGGGGATGGGCAGGCATTGCACCTCGTCGCGAATGCCCTCCGTGCGATCGGTCAGGCAGACGAATTTGAACTCGCCCTTGAGATGCCGGCGCACCATAGCGTAGAGACGGTTGACGTACTCGGGGCCGTACTTGGTACCCCATTTCATGCAGAGGATGACGCGCTCGTCCATGCTTGTTCTTCTTTACAGTTCTTCTACGTGACGGGGCGGATAGGTGTCCCAATTCAGGCAGCCAGGGCATTGCCAGAAATAGTGTTGGGCCTCGAAGCCGCAGGCGGCACAGCGGTAGCGCTGCAGAGGCCGCGCGGCGCGATCCAGGGCGCTACCGACCAAGGGGGCCTCGGCCTCGCTGAGCTGGCTGCCACTCACGGCCAGCAGATTGCGGGCCGCCGACAGGCTGGGCTGCTCGCGCAGATGTTCGGCCAGGCGCTGGCGTTGCTGGGCGGCGGCGGGCTCCAGCTTGGCGATCGCGGCCAGCAGATGCAGACCCGGCGTGCGTTGGTACTGGCTGCTCAAGGTGGCCAAGGCGCGCTCGGTGGCGCCGCAGGCTAAAGCGGCCTCGGCGTAGTCTTTTGCGACCAGATTGAAGGCTTCCGGGTTCAGGGCCAGCAACTCGGCATAGGCATTCATCGCGGCCTCGGCCTGGCCGGCCCGGGCCAGCATCTGGCCGCCCAGCACATGGGCTCGGGCGGCTTGGGGTGCGGCCTCTCTCGCTTCGCGCAGCAAGGCTTGTGCCTCCTCGGTCTGGGCACGGGCTTGCGCTTCCAGGGCCAGCTCGCACAGGTAATGCGCCACTCGGGTCGCAAACGAGGCAGTGCCGCTGAGCTCCAGGTGGCGGGCCACGTCCACTGCCTTGCGCCAGTCACGCGAGCGCTCGAACAGGGAAAGGAGTGCCAGCTCGGCCTCGTGTTCAAACGCCGTGCCGCGCAGGGCCGAGAAGGCCTCTTCTGCGCGGTCAAACAAGCCGGCCTTGAAGAAGTCCTGTGCCAAGGCGTGCTGGGCGCGATCGCGCTCGCTGCGGGGCAGATCGCCGCGTTGCAACAGATGCTGGTGCACCCGCACGGCGCGCTCGTACTCGCCGCGGCGGCGGAATAGATTGCCCAGGGCGAAATGCAGCTCCGAGGTGTCGGGGTCGTTTTGGACGGCTTCGATGAAGGCGTCGATGGCCTTGTCCTGCTGCTCGTTGAGCAACAGGTTCAGGCCTTTGAAATAGGCTTTGGGGGCATCGCGCTGTTCGCGCTTCCACTGCCGGGTGTCGAGCTTGGAGGCCAGCCAACCCAGGGCGAAAGCGGCCGGCAGGACGAAGAGCAGCCAGCGGGGATCAAATTCCATCGTGTATCACGGCAGGGGGCTGGGGCTCATTGCTGCTGCCCGCCGGGCTCGTCTCGGGTGCGGCACGCTTGGCTTGGGCGCGGTGTTTCCACCAGGCCGGCACCATGGCCAAGACGCCGAGGGCGCAACCGAAACCGAAGGCGGTGAGCACGACGATCACCAGGGGCGCGCGCCACTCATGACCGAAGAACCAGCGCACATCGACCTCGTGGCTGTTGTTCAGCGCAAAAGCAAAGAGCGTGAAGAAGAGGAAGGCTCGAAAAAGCCAGATGAAGATGCGCATGGTGTCAGCATTCTAAGCCGGGGCAACCATGGTCGAGCGAGGCCGGGCTGGCCTGGCAGCCCAAGCTCGCAA
Source organism: Paucibacter sp. KBW04 (assembly GCF_003852425.1). Classification (GTDB taxonomy): domain Bacteria; phylum Pseudomonadota; class Gammaproteobacteria; order Burkholderiales; family Burkholderiaceae_C; genus Paucibacter_A. The sequence goes on from NZ_QAJN01000001.1 coordinate 750,893, forward strand.
ATGCGAGTCTCAAGCGTCTTGGGGCGCGGCAGCGGCTGCACCGCCCTTGGCATCGACGGCCTCGCGCAAGGCCTTGCCGGGCTTGAAGTGGGGCACCAGCTTTTCGGGGATCAAGACCTGCTCGCCGCTGCGTGGGTTGCGGCCCATGCGAGGCGGGCGTCGATTGACCTGGAAGCTGCCGAAGCCACGAATTTCGATGCGGTGGCCGCGCGCCAGGGCATCGGACATGGCGTCCAGAATCGTTTTGACGGCGAACTCGGTGTCGCGCTGGGCCAATTGGCCAAAGCGGTCAGACAGCAAAGCAACCAGGTCGGAGCGGGTCATGTTCTTGGGTTCGGTGCGGTTGTTTGGGCGCGAGGTCTTGCGTAAAACATCAGGGCGGAAATTCTTTACGCAATGCCTGGAGCCGATTGAAAAGGGCTCGCACTTGGAAGTGACGAGCCCTTTTGAGCGAGGCGAGATTAGCACAGTGAACAGGCCGCAAAGCCTGTTCATCCTGCCATTTCGGCCTGATTAGCCTTGGTTGTCCAGCTTGGCGCGCAGCAGGGCGCCCAGGCTGGTCGTGCCGGCGCTTTCGCGCTCGGCAGTAGCGCTCAGGCGCTGCATGGCTTCTTGGTTGTCGGCGTTGTCCTTGGCCTTGATCGACAGCTGAATATTGCGGGTCTTGCGATCCACATTCACGATCAGGGCGGAGACTTCGTCGCCTTCCTTCAGCACATTGCGAGCGTCTTCGACGCGGTCGCGGCTGATTTCCGAAGCGCGCAGATAGCCCAGCACTTCGTCGGCCAGTTCGATCTCGGCGCCACGGGCGTCAACAGTCTTGACCTTGCCGGTCACCGTCATGCCGCGGTCATTGACCGTGGTGTAGGTGGTGAAGGGGTCGCTGTCCAGCTGCTTGATGCCCAGGGAGATGCGCTCGCGCTCAACGTCCACGGCCAGCACCAGGGCTTCGACTTCTTGGCCCTTCTTGAAGTTGCGCACGGCAGCTTCGCCGGTTTCGTTCCACGACAGGTCAGACAGGTGCACCAGGCCGTCGATGCCTTGAGCCAGGCCAACGAACACGCCGAAGTCGGTGATCGACTTGACGGGGCCCTTGACGCGGTCGCCGCGCTTGACGGTTTCAGCGAAATCTTCCCAAGGATTGGCCTTGCACTGCTTCATGCCCAGGGAGATGCGACGCTTGTCTTCGTCGATTTCCAGGACCATGACTTCGACTTCGTCGCCCAGGGTGACCAGCTTGGAAGGAGCAACGTTCTTGTTGGTCCAGTCCATTTCGGACACGTGCACCAGACCTTCGATGCCGGGTTCGATCTCAACGAATGCGCCGTAGTCAGCGATGTTGGTGATCTTGCCGAACAGGCGGGTGCTGGTGGGGTAACGACGAGCAACGCCGAACCAAGGATCGTCGCCCAGCTGCTTCAGACCCAGCGAAACGCGGTTCTTCTCAGCATCGAACTTCAGGATCTTGGCGGTCAGTTCCTGACCAACCGTGACCACTTCGCTCGGGTGACGGACACGGCGCCATGCCATGTCGGTGATGTGCAGCAGGCCGTCGATGCCGCCCAGGTCCACGAAGGCACCGTATTCGGTGATGTTCTTGACCACGCCTTGAACGATGGCGCCTTCGGCCAGCGTTTCCAGCAGCTTGGCGCGCTCTTCGCCCATCGAAGCTTCAACCACAGCACGACGCGACAACACGACGTTGTTGCGCTTGCGGTCCAGCTTGATGACCTTGAACTCCATGGTCTTGCCTTCGTACGGGCTCATGTCCTTGACCGGACGGGTGTCCAGCAGGGAACCCGGCAGGAAGGCGCGGATGCCGTTGACCAGCACGGTCAGGCCGCCCTTGACCTTGCCCGACACGGTACCGGTCACGAAGTCGCCCGACTCCAGTGCGGTTTCCAGCGACAGCCACGAGGCCAGACGCTTGGCCTTGTCGCGCGACAGGATGGTGTCGCCGTAGCCGTTTTCGATGGCGTCAATCGCCACGGAAACGAAGTCGCCGATTTGAACTTCCAGTTCGCCCTGGTCGTTCTTGAATTCTTCGATTGGCACGTAGGCTTCAGACTTGAGGCCGGCGTTCACAACCACAAAGCTGTGCTCAACGCGCACGACTTCGGCCGAGATCACTTCACCGGCGCGCAGGTCGGAGCGCTGCAGCGACTCCTCGAACATGGCGGCAAAAGAGTCGGGAGCGAAGGCTGCGGTTTGGGTTTGGGACATGAGGTTTCCTGGACCTGCTGCAACAAGCGTTTGTTCGCAGGCGGTGGGTGCAAGGCGCGGGAGCGCTTTGCGGGTTAGGTTGTTGACAGCGCCCGGGCGGAGAGCCTGGGCGACGTTTTTGGGCTTTGGATGATCTCCTGGGCCCGGCCTTGCAACGCTCAACGCTGAGCGCCAAAAGGCCTGGTTTCAGCCCACCAAGACAACACCAAATTCACTGATTGCTCAATGGTTTGGGCCGAGTTGTCGAGCATCCGCGCATCTTGCGCAGGGTGTAGGGGCGATGCCGCGCGGCTCTTATCCCGCGCGTCACGCGCCTCCAAATCTTGACGCAAGCTCACGATATTAGCCGAAATCCCCTTGGAAATCAATTGCTTATGGCGCCGCTCGGCCCGCGTTGCCGCGCTGGCCGTGAGGAAAACCTTGAGCTCGGCATCGGGAAATACATCGGTGCCCATATCGCGCCCATCGGCCACCAGGCCGGGCAGGCGGCGGAAATTGAGCTGCAATTGATTGAGCGCGGCGCGCACCGGCGGGTGGGCCGCCACCTGGGAGGCCATCAAGCCGGTGGCCTCGCGGCGCAGGTCCTCGCTGATGTCTTCTTCGTCCAGCCAGACATGGCCGTTCTTGAAGCTCAGATTGAGTTGGGCAGCCACGGCGGCCACGGCCTCGCCGTCGTCCAGATCAACCTCGCCTCGGTGGGCCGCCAGGGCGCAGGCGCGGTAGAGCGAGCCGGAGTCCAGGATCACATAGCCCAGGGCATGGGCGATCTGGTCCGCCAGCGTGCCCTTGCCGGAGGCGGTGGGGCCGTCGATGGTGATGACGGGGATGTCTTCGCGGCGCGCCTCCACCACCTCGAACAGGGTTTCGAAATAGTCGGGGAAGGTCTTGGCCACGCATTGCGGGTCCAGGATGCGCACCGGCACGGCGGTGTCGGCGGGTTGCGTGTCGCTGCGGCTGGCTTGCGGATCGGGGTGGTTTTTGATGCGCTGGGGCGAGCGATCACTCAGCAACCCGTTGAAGGCGGCCAGCGAGAAGCACATGGCCATGCGATGGTCGTCATAGGTGTGAATGCTGGCGGCCTGCCAGGCGCGCAGGGGCTGCACGCGCAGCCAGTCCGGGCCTTCCTCGACTTCGGCGCCTAGCTTGCGCAGTTCGGTGCACATGGCGCTGATGCGATCGGTTTCCTTGACTCGCCAGCTGGCGATATTTCGCAGCGTCGTGGGGCCGTCGGCGTACAAGCCCATCACGGCCAGGGTCATGGCGGCGTCGGGAATGTGGTTGCAGTCCAGATCGATGCCACGCAGCGGCCAGGCGCCGCGCCGTACTTCCAGCCAGTTCGGGCCGGTTTCGACCAAGGCGCCCATGGCCTGCGCGGCCTCGACAAAGCGCACATCGCCCTGCAAGCTGGTCTGCCCCACGCCCTCGATGCGCAGCGCCTCATCGCTGGCCGCGATGGCGCCCAAAGCGATGAAGTAGGAGGCCGAGGAGGCGTCGCCCTCCACATGCAGATCACCGGGTGAGCGATAGCTTGAGCCCGCAGGGATGGTGAAGCGCTGCCAGCCCTCGCGCTGCACTTGGATGCCAAAGCGCTCCAGCAGGGCCAGGGTGATGTGGATATAGGGCTTGGAGATCAGCTCGCCGATGACTTCGATCACCACATCCTGATTCTCAGCCACCAGGGGCAGGGCCAGCAGCAAGGCGGTGAGGAATTGGCTGGAGACATCGCCGCGCACCTTGACCGGCTGACCCAGTTTGAGCGTGGAGGGGCCCTTGAGCTTGAGCGGCGGATAGCCCTCCTGGCCCAGGCAGTCAATCTCGCAGCCCAGTAGGCGCAGGGAGTCCACCAGGTCGCCGATCGGGCGCTCGTGCATGCGCGGCACGCCGCTCAACTCGAATTCACCGCCTTGGCTGGCGGCCAGCAAGGCCAGTGCGGCTGTCAGCGGCCGCATGGCGGTGCCGGCATTGCCGAGGAAAAGCTGAGCCTGACGGGTTTGGAATTGCCCACCAACGCCGGTGACATGCAGCACGCCAGCGTGGTCGGTCTTGAGCTGGCAGCCCAGGGTCTTGAGCGAGGCCAGCATCACGGCCGTGTCATCGGAGTCCAGCAAATCGTGGACGGCTGTCGTTCCCTCGGAGAGGCCGGCCAGCAGCAGCACCCGATTGGAGATGCTTTTGGAGCCCGGCAGGCGCACCGTGCCAGCGGCGCTGCGCAAGGGGGGGAGGTCGAGGAAGGGAATCTTGAACATGGGGGAGGGCAATTCAGTAAAGATGCGGCCGAGGCACAGGCCTGGCGCCGCAAGAGGAGCAGGGCAGTGCCTGGCTTACTTGGCTTGGCGAGGCGTGCCGATTTGACCCATCTGCCCCATCTGCCACTGGCCGCGGGCATCGGAGATCAGGCGGATGCGTGCCTCCAGGGCGGCGGCATCGTCGGATTTGAGCAGGGTCTCCAGCGCGTCCAGGGTCTGGCGAAATCGTTGCGACTGCACCAAGACCTCGGCCTTGTTGGCCATCAGAATATCGCGCCAGACAGCCGGGTCGCCGGCCGCGATGCGGGTGAAGTCGCGAAAGCCGGGGCCGGCCAGGCTGAGGAAGTCGCGCCCGGCGGGCTGAGTCGCCACCGATTGGAAAAATGCGAAGGCCAAGAGATGGGGCAGATGGCTCACGGCGGCAAAAGCGGCATCGTGATTCTTGGGCGACATCTTCAGCACTTGCGCGCCCAGATTGGCCCAGACATCGGTGGCGCGTTGCACGGCCTGGGCCGAGGTTTCGGCCAGGGGGGTCAGGATAACGGTGCGGCCTTGGTAAAGGCTGGCGTCGGCGTGCTGGACGCCACCAGTTTCTTTGCCCGCGATAGGGTGGGCCGGCACAAAGCTGGGCAGGCGATCGCCCAAGGCTCGGCGAGCCGCGTCCACCACATCACATTTGGTGGAGCCCACATCCATCAGCAGCACCTGCGGGCCGACCAGATGGCGAATGGCCTTCAGCGTCGATTCGGTGGCGGACACCGGCACGGCCAGCAAGACGATGTCGGAGCCGGAGACGGCCAGCAGGGCCGAGTCGGCCGCCACATCGATGACGCCCATGCGCCTGGCGGCCTCGGTGGTGGAGGGCGATTTGCTATAGCCCACCACATGCTTGACCAGGCCGGCCTTCTTCATCGCCAGGGCGAAAGATCCGCCCATCAGGCCGCAGCCGATCACGCCCAGTTGCTTGAACATAAGCTGATTCCGTCCTCAAGCTTTCAGGGGGTAGGCGCCGATGATTTTGAAGAAGGCGCACAACTCGCGCAGTTCGGCCAGGGCTGCCGCCACATGGGGCTGCGAGGGGTGGCCGTCCAGATCGATGTAGAAATAGTAATCCCATTGGCCGGTACGGGCGGGGCGTGATTCCAGTCGCGTCATCGAGACGCCATGCGTCTTCAGCGGCACCAGCAAATCATGCATGGCGCCGGGGCGATTCGGCACCGAGACGATCAGGCTGGTGCAGTCGCGGCCCGAGGCCGGCGGCGTGGCCATGGTCTGGGGCAGGGTGATGACGGCAAAACGGGTGCGGTTATAGGCCTCGTCCTGCACCGCATGGGCCACGATGTGCAGACCGAACAAGGTGGAGGCGCGCTCGCTGGCGATGGCAGCCCAGGCCGGATTGCTGGCCGCCAGGCGGGCACCCTCGGCATTGCTGGAGACGGCGCGGCGCTCGGCGTCCGGCAGATGTTTGTTGAGCCAGTTTTGGCATTGGGCCAGCGCCTGTGGATGGGCCAGCACCGCTTCGATGCCTTGCAAGGAATTCTCTTTCCGCATCAGGTTGTGGCGGATCAAGAGGCTGACCTCGCCCACCACATGGGTGGGGGTGTGCAAAAACAGATCCAGCGAGCGGGTCACCACCCCCTCGGTCATATTCTCGACGCCCACCACGCCGTATTGGGCGCTGCCGCTGGCGGTGGCGTGGAAGACCTCGTCAAAGCTGGCGCAGTAGATCAGGTCCGCCGCGCCGCCAAAGTACTCGATCGCGGCCTGCTCACAGAAAGTACCCACCGGGCCCAGCACGGCCACGCGCTGGGGCGACTCAAGAGCCAAGCAGGCCGACATGATCTCGCGCCAGATGGCGGCCACATGCTCGGCCTTGAGCGGGCCGGGGTTGGCGGTCTTGATCTTCTCGATCACCTGGGCCACGCGGTCGGGGCGGAAGAAGGGCGTGCCTTCGCGGCGCTTGACCTCACCCACCTGCTCGGCCACATGGGCGCGGCGATTCAAGAGATCCAGCAATTGCTGGTCCAGCGCGTCGATTTGATCGCGCAAGCCCAAAAGTTCCGGTGCCGCCGCAGGGGCGGGCGTGCCGGCCGGGATGTCAGCCATATTGAGCCTCAAAGTCCTTCAAGTACGCCACCAGGGCTTGCACGCCCTCCAGTGGCATCGCGTTATAGATCGATGCACGCATGCCGCCCACCGACTTGTGGCCTTTGAGTTGCAGCAGATTGCGCGCCTTCGCTCCATCCAGGAAGGCACTCGTGAGTTGCGGCGTGTTGTACTCGCCGCGCAGATAAAAGGGGATGTTCATGCGCGAGCGGGCATTGGCCGCGACGCGGTTTTCAAACAGATTCGAAGCGTCCAGCGCGCCGTAGAGCAGCTGGGCCTTGTCGATATTTCGCTGCTCGATGGCGGCCACGCCGGTCTTGCCGGCATAGCTGAAGCGCTTGAGCCACTGAAACACCAGGCCGGCCACATAAATAGAGAAAGTGGGCGGGGTGTTGTACATGGACTGAGCAGCCGCCACGGTCTTGTAGTCAAAGGCCGAGGGGCAGATGGGCAGGGCATGGCCCAGCAAATCGTCGCGCACGAACACCAGGGTCAGGCCGGCGGGGCCGATGTTTTTTTGCGCGCCGCCAAAAGCCAGGCCCACCTTGGACCAGTCGATGCTGCGCGAGAGCTGGTGCGACGAGCAGTCGATCACCAGCGGCGCCTGGCTGCCCAGGGCCTTCAGGTCGGGCAACTCGTGGAACTCGACGCCATCAATCGTTTCATTGCTGCAGACATGCACATAGGCAGCGTCGGCGCTGAGCTGCCAGCTCTCGGGCTTCGGCAACTCGGTGAATTTTGAGGCCGAGGCATCGGCCGCGATATTCACCGTGGCATAACGTTTAGCCTCGTCGGCGCTCTTCTTCGACCAGGAGCCGGTGACGATGGCGTCCACCTTGCCGCCGCGCGAGAGATTCATCGGCACGATGGCGTTCTCGGCCAGGCCGCCGCCCTGCATGAAGAGGATGCGGAAGTTGGCCGGCACCTGCAGCAGAGCACGCAAATCGCTCTCAGCCTCGGCGCAGATGCGGGTGAACTCGGGTCCGCGATGGCTCATTTCCATCACGCTCATGCCGCTGCCATGCCAGTCCAGCATCTCGGCAGCGACTTGATTCAGCACCTCTTCAGGCAGGGCCGCGGGGCCGGCGGAAAAATTGAAGGGGCGCTGAGTCATGGGCTGGCTGCTTGGCAGATTGGACGGGACTGAATATCGAGCCGCCTCGGTACGTCCGCACAGAGCCGACGCGTCGAGGCGGGTTTTGCGCGTGTTGCTGGCTCGCTTACTTCTTGGCGGGCTTGGCGGCCGGCGCCGAGGAGGCGGCCGGTGGCGCGATGCCCAGATGCTTGCCCACGCTTTGTTGCAGGGCTTTGAAGCGGGTTTCCAAGGTCGGTGCGGTTTCGGCCAACAGCTTGTCGCCCAGGGCTTTTTGCAACTCGCCGTTGATCTGGCCGAACTTTTTGTAGACCGGCGATTCCAGCCATGCCAGCAGCTGCTTCAGCTCCTCTTCGCTGAATCGCTCATCCAGCAAGGTGCCCACGGTGCCGGGGGCGATCTTGATGGCCTTGTCCTTGATCATCGGCGCGTTGTCGTCGACGAACTTTTTGATGTCGGCTTCGATGGCCTTGGCCGTGGCTTCGCGCTTCTCGGCAGGCACTTGCTGCAAGGCCGCACCGGCACCTTGCATCAGATTGCCCAGGGGCTGCTGCATCAGGCTGCGCGCCAACTGGTCATAGCTCTGCGATTGCAGGGCCAGCAGCTTGGCGATCATTTCCTTCTTGGCCGGGGTGGCGGTCGACGCTGCAGTCTGGGCAAAGCTCAGATTGGCGCAAAGCACCAGCGCGGCCGCGGCCAGAAATTTCATGGGCTTGGTGTTCATTTATTCCTTGGAGGTGTCGTCGCTGTCGCTGACGTTGTCGGTGCCAGCGGCTTGGTCGTCGCCCGTGGCTTCGGTACTGCTGTTCTCATTGGCGTCGTTCTCGACGATGCGCTGCAGGCCCGAGAGCTTGGAGCCATCATCCAGAGCGATCAGGGTCACGCCTTGGGTGGCGCGGCCCAGTTCACGGATCTCCGAGACACGGGTGCGAACCAGCACGCCACGGTCGGTGATCAGCATGATCTCGTCGTCCGCATGCACCAGGGTGGCAGCCACCACGCGACCATTGCGCTCGGTCTGCTGGATGGCAATCATGCCCTTGGTGCCACGGCCGTGGCGGGTGTACTCGGTGATGGCGGTACGCTTGCCAAAGCCGTTTTCGGTGGCGGTCAAAACGCTTTGGTTTTCGTCTTCGGCCACCAGCATGGCGATCAGGCGCTGCTCGGGTTCCAGCATCATGCCGCGCACGCCGCGGGCGGTGCGGCCCATGGGGCGCACATCGTCCTCGTCAAAGCGCACGGCCTTGCCGCCATCGCTGAACAACATCACATCGTGCTTGCCATCGGTCAGGGCGGCGCCGATCAGGTGATCGCCTTCGTCCAGGTCAACCGAGATGATGCCGGCCTTGCGCGGATTGCTGAAGTCCTTCAGCGAGGTCTTCTTGACCGTGCCCATGGCGGTGGCCATGAAGATGAAGTGATCCTCGGGGAAGCTGCGGAACTCCCCCGTCAGCGGCAGCACCACGGTGATTTTTTCGTCTTGCTGCAGCGGGAACATATTGACGATGGGCTTGCCGCGCGAGTTGCGCGAGCCCTGCGGCACTTCCCAAACCTTCAGCCAGTAGACGCGACCGCGATTGCTGAAGCACAGAATCCAGTCGTGGGTGTTGGCAATGAAGAGCTGATCGACCCAGTCGTCATCCTTGGTCTGGGTGGCTTGCTTGCCGCGGCCGCCGCGTTTCTGGGCGCGGTACTCGCTCAGAGCCTGGCTCTTGATGTAGCCGGTGTGCGAGAGCGTCACCACCATATCGGTGGGGGTGATCAGGTCCTCGGTCCCCAGTTCCTGCGCGTTATGTTCAATCGCGCTGCGGCGTGCACCGATCTTGGTCTGGCCGAATTCTTGACGAACCTGGATCAGCTCTTCGCTGATGATGGCGGTGACGCGGGCAGGCTTGGCCAGGATGTCCAGCAGATCGGCGATCTGCGACATGACTTCCTTGTACTCGCCAACGACCTTGTCTTGCTCCAGGCCGGTCAGGCGTTGCAGGCGCATCTGCAGAATCTCGCCGGCTTGGTCTTCCGACAGGCGGTAGAGGCCGTCGCTTTGCAGGCCGAACTCGGGTGCCAGGCCATCTGGACGGTAGGCATTGCGACCACCTTCGGTCTCGCCTTCGGCGCGCACCAGCATCTCGCGCACCAGGGAGGAATCCCAGCTCTTGCTCATCAGCGCAGCCTTGGCAATCGGCGGCGTCGGCGAGGCCTTGATGGTGGCGATGAACTCGTCGATATTAGCCATCGCAACGGCCAGGCCTTCCAGCACATGGCCGCGCTCGCGCGCCTTGCGCAGCTCGAAAATCGTGCGGCGGGTGACGACCTCGCGGCGGTGCTCCAAGAAGACCGTGATCAGGTCCTTCAGATTGCACAGCTTGGGCTGACCGTCGATCAGCGCCACCATATTCATGCCGAAGGTGTCTTGCAGCTGGGTCTGTTTGTACAGATTGTTCAGCACCACCTCGGGCACTTCGCCGCGCTTGAGCTCGATCACCACGCGCATGCCGGACTTGTCGCTCTCGTCCTGGATGTGGCTGATGCCTTCGATCTTCTTCTCGTGCACCAACTCGGCGATGCGTTCCAACAAGGTCTTTTTATTGACCTGGTAGGGGATCTCATCAACGATGATGGCCTGGCGGTTGCCGCGGTCGATGTCCTCGAAATGGACCTTGGCGCGCATCACCACCTTGCCACGGCCGGTGCGATAGCCATCGCGCGCACCGGACAGGCCGTAGATGATGCCGGCGGTCGGGAAGTCCGGCGCCGGGATGATTTCCATCAACTCATCGATGGTGCAGTCGGGGTTCTTCAGCGAATGCAGGCAGGCGTCCACCACCTCGTTGAGGTTGTGCGGCGGAATATTGGTGGCCATGCCCACGGCAATACCGGTGGCGCCATTGACCAAGAGATTGGGCAGTCGGGTCGGCAGCACCAGCGGCTCTTTTTCCGAGCCGTCGTAGTTGGGTCCGAAATTGACGGTTTCCTTGTCAATATCGGCCAGCATCTCGTGGGCGATTTTGGCCAGGCGGATTTCGGTGTACCGCATGGCGGCGGCGTTATCGCCGTCCACCGAGCCGAAATTACCCTGACCATCGACCAACATATGACGCAGGGAGAAATCCTGGGCCATACGAACGATGGTGTCGTAAACAGCGGTGTCGCCGTGCGGGTGGTATTTACCGATCACGTCGCCAACGATACGGGCCGACTTCTTGTAAGGCCGGTTCCAATCGTTGTTCAACTCGTGCATGGCAAAAAGCACGCGCCGATGCACGGGCTTCAAGCCATCGCGGGCATCGGGGAGGGCTCGGCCGACGATCACGCTCATGGCGTAATCGAGGTATGAACGCCGCATCTCCTCTTCGAGGCTGATGGGCAATGTTTCCTTGGCGAACTGGGTCATGCGCATGTGCGTGGCCGCACCCATCAGGTGGACCCGCATCGTTAGGGACAGGAACGGAGATTCTAAAGGCCTGCGGCTGTAGCACTCTCACAACAACTTTGGCGACTCCTTCGATTGAGGCCGCCACAATACGAGCCTATCGGTGCCCTATGGCACAATCGATGAGTCCCTAGGAGAAACCCGCATTAGCGGATCTATCTAAGGTTTTGTTCTAGCACTTACTGGGCACTCGCAGGGCAACTGCGGCATTCCTTGAGAGGAGAATCATGAAGAAATTGAATCGAGTGGCGTCGCTGATGTCCGTCGCTGTGGTCGCTGCCTTTGCTGCGTCCGGCGCTGTTGCGCAACAACAGACGGTGGACAACTGGCGCGCAACTGACGGTACCGTTTGGAAGAACGGCACCAATGAACTGTGCTGGCGTGATGCCAACTGGACACCCGCAACGGCTGCGGCCGAGTGCGACGGTGCTCTGAAGCCCGCCCCCAAGGTCGAGGCTCCCAAGCCTGTGGCTCCTCCTCCGGTCGTGGCTCCCCCGGCTCCTCCGAAGCCCGTGGCTCCTCCCGCTCCTGTGAGCGAGAAGGTCACCTTCGCTGCTGACGCATTCTTCGACTTCGACAAGGCTGTGCTGAAGCCCGAAGCCAAGGCTAAATTGGCTGACCTGCTGGCCAAGACCAAGGGTCTGAACCTGGAAGTCATCATCGCCGTGGGTCACACCGACTCCGTGGGCTCCGATGCTTACAACCAAAAGCTGTCGGTCAAGCGCGCTGAAGCCGTCAAGGCTTACTTGGTTGGCGCCGGTGCTGAGAAGAACCGCGTGTACACCGAAGGCAAGGGCGAGAAGGCTCCTGTCGCCGACAACAAGACTGCCGAAGGCCGCGCCAAGAACCGCCGCGTGGAAATCGAAGTCGTCGGTACCCGTACGAAGTAATTGCCAGACGCCTGCGGGCGTTTGTCAAAAGCCCCGCCTAGCGGGGCTTTTTTTCGTCTGTTCCGCCCGTTTTCGCCCGGCGGGCGCGTTCTTAAGCGCATCTCTTTGTGACAAGTCGTGTTCCGCTGCGGCGCATCCATTACCATTTCCGCCCATGATTAATGCAGACCCCCAAGAGCTCGCCAAGTTTGGCGATCTGGCCCACCGCTGGTGGGATGTCGACAGCGAATTCAAACCGCTGCACCAAATCAATCCGCTGCGCCTGGATTGGATCGCCGGCTACTGTCCCTTGGCGGGCAAGACGGCGCTGGATGTGGGCTGTGGCGGCGGCATTCTGAGCGACTCCTTGGCCCGACGCGGCGCCCAAACCCTGGGCATCGATCTGGCCACCAAGGCGCTCAAGGTCGCGCAACTGCACGCCATGGAGGCGGGCACCGAAGGCGTGGAATACCGTGAGATCGCGGTGGAGGCCTTGGCCCAAGAGCGGCCCGCCAGCTTTGATGTGGTGACCTGCATGGAGATGCTGGAGCACGTGCCCGACCCCGCTTCGGTGGTCAAGGCCTGTGCCGAGCTGGTGAAACCGGGTGGCTGGGTGTTTTTGTCTACCCTGAACCGCAATCTGAAGTCCTTTATGTTGGCCATCGTCGGCGCTGAGTATGTGCTGAAGATGCTGCCGGCCGGCACGCATGAGTACGCGCGTTTCCTGAAGCCAGCGGAGTTGGCCCAGTTCTGCCGCGATGCCGGTCTGGAACTGCAAGCCAGCCGAGGCCTTAGCTTCAATCCGCTGACGCAGCGCTACAGCATGGGCTCGGACACGGATGTGAACTATCTGCTTGCCTGCCGCAAACCCGCATGAGCAGCGCCGATTTGTGTGAGCCCGCCCAGCGGCTGCGGCTCTTGCCGGGCGTGACCCGGGCCGTCTTGTTTGATCTGGATGGCACCTTGGTCGATAGCGCACCCGATCTGGCTGGTGCCGCCAATGAGATGCGTTTGCAGCGCGGTCTGGCGGCTCTGAGCTATGCGCAGCTGCGGCCCATGGTGGGCGCGGGAGCGCGGGGCATGCTCGGTCTGGCCCTTGATATTGCACCTGGGCATGCCGACTACGAGGCCTTGAAGAACGAGTTTCTGGACCGCTACGAGCGTCGCCTGACCCAGGAGACCCGATTGTTCGATGAGATGCAAGCAACCCTGGATGGTCTCGCTGCAGCCGGCCTGGCCTGGGGCATCGTCACCAACAAGGCCGAACGCTTCGCATTGCCGCTGACCCAGGCCTTGGGTTTGCAGGCCGCCGCCAGTGCTGTCATCGGTGGCGATACCACGCCGCATACCAAGCCGCACCCGGCACCCTTGCTGGAAGCGGCCAGGCGCGCCCGGGTCTTGCCCGAGGACTGCGTTTACGTCGGTGACGACGAGCGCGACATCCTGGCCGGCCGCGCCGCAGGCATGAAAACCGTTGCCGCAGCCTGGGGATACCTGGGAAATGGCAAGCCGGTGGGCGCTTGGGGCGCAGATATTGTGATTTCTCGTCCGAATGAGCTCTTGGAAGTGCTCGGAGTGGCCTAAAATAGCAAGTTCTGGGGCCGACCAGGTTTCGACGTGGATGCGGATCCGGAGTAGGGCATACCGAGCACCAGTTCGCTCGTAAAACCACTGGAAACAAAGTAACTGCAAACGACTCTACGTTCGCACTCGCCGCTTAATTGCGCGTGAGCTTCTCAACGGTTGGCCCATGGGCCGGGCCTTGCGTCGCAAGACAACAGGCTGAGAAGTCATTCACATGGGCTGGTTTTGGATCGGGTTACTCGGTAAAGAACGAGATTTAGTGACTGGCGGGAGAGATAGCGTGCCGCTGCGCGATCGCTTCCGTGAGATTCAAATCAGACGGCTAAGTATGTAGAACTGCCCGGTGATGGTTTGCGGACGCGGGTTCAATTCCCGCCGGCTCCACCATTTTCATGTTTTGGGACGTTCCAGAAGGTCCCAAAAAGTTAATAGGCCTAAGTGAATCAATCACTTAGGCCTTTTTTCTTTCTCAGACACGTCCAAAGGGTTTCTTTACATCCGGCAGCTGACCGCACAACAATTTGTACAACTGCTCATTTTGAGTTGTGCGGTGGAGAAAGTTGTGCGGTATGACTGGAATAGATCTCTTAAGCGACAAGGCTATCAAGGCGGCTCTCAGGCGTGCCCAAGTCTCTAGCAAACCAGTCGGCGTCAATGACGGCGGGGGGCTGACTTTGGAAGCTCAACCCACTGGGGTGGGTTGGTGGCGGCTACGCTATTGGGTTGCTGGAAAGGCGAGCCGATTGAGCGTGGGAACTTATCCTGATACTTCTCTCGCTCAGGCTCGCCGTAAGCGAGAGGAGGCGAGAAAGCTGCTCGCCTCGGGTTCTGATCCAAGTGAGGCAAAAAAGGCGGAGAAGGCTGAGGCCATGGCTCGAGCCGGGTTTGCAAAGCTGGTGGCAGCTGGAAAACCCTTGCCGGGCTCGTTTGAGTTTGTCGCCAACGAGTGGCTTGACAAAGTGCATAGAGCGAAGGTCAGTGAGGGGCATGCCGAACGAACTCAAGTCCGTCTGAAGCAGGATGTGTTCCCGTGGATTGGCAGCCGCCCGATTGGAGAGGTTGAAGCTCCTGAACTCTTGAAGCTCCTTCGCAGAGTGGAGGGCCGCGGTGCAATTGAGACGACTCATCGTGTCAAGTACGTTTGCGGTCAAGTCTTTCGCTACGGAATTGCAACGGGTGATTGCAGCCGCAATCCAGCGGCTGACCTTAGGGATGCGTTGAGGCCCGTCCAGACTCGCCATCATGCGGCATTGGTGGATCCATACGAGGTCGCAAAGCTACTCAAGGACATGGATGGATACTCGGGCAGCGCCATCACAAAGGCGGCGCTTACTTTGTCCGCATTACTTTTGCTGCGCCCTGGTGAACTCCGCCATATGGAGTGGGCCTGGTTGAACTTGGAAGGCAGTGTGCTGACAGTGCCCTCAGAGGCAATGAAACGGACAAGAACTGACAAGTTGAGCGGGCCGCCGCATGTCGTACCACTTCCTCGGCAAGCCGTGACTGTTTTTGAAACTTTGAAGCCGCTTACGGGGACAGGACGTTTTGTTTTTCCGGCCTTAACCACGAGTCAGCGATGCATGAGTGAGAACACTGTACGCAGCGCGTTGCGTCGACTGGGATACGGGAATGAGGATATGACCGCCCATGGCTTCCGAGCGACGGCGCGAACAATGATTGCGGAACGTCTTGGGTTCATGCCGGAGATCATTGAGGCTCAACTTGCCCATGTTGTTGGAGACTCACTTGGCCGCGCCTACAACCGCACGCAGTACCTTCAACAGCGCCGGGAAATGATGCAAGCGTGGGCGGACTATGTGGACCAACTTCGCAGTGGGGCTTGGGCAACGCCGATAGGATCAAGAAGAAAAGCACATCCGAATACGGGAGGACAAGGCGACTCACACACGAGTCGCAAAGGGCCTGCTCAAAGAAATGATCCAGCCAGCGTCCTGCCTCGTCGTGAAGCGAGCAAATGACCTCTCTAAACCTAACAACCAAGGCTCCGAGAAGTAGAGCTATGCGGCCATGGCCAGTCGCTGTTTCGGGGTGACGTCGCCCAAGGCCATGTTTGGGCGCTCATGGTTGTAGCGCCATATCCACTGCGTGGCGAAGTCCCGGACCTCGTCGAGGTGGGGCCAATGGTACGGTGACAACCACTCGTAGCGGACGGTCCTGTTGAATCGTTTCACGTAGGCATTCTGTTGCGGCTTGCCCGGCTGGATATGCACGATGTGGATCCCTCTGGCGCTGGCCCAATCCAGCATCGTGGCACTGATTTGCTCCGGCCCGTTGTCACAGCGAATTACTTGCGGCTTACATAAATGCGACGACAGGGAATTTGGTTCTGCAGCACCTGGATGATCATTGGGCTGCGAGGGGGCTGAGTTCAGACGTTTTACGAACCTACAACAGCTTGGGGCGCCTAGACGATGACAACGGTGACAACTGGTCGGTGGGTTTTTACAACCGACAGTTGAGCTTGAACGGATCAGCCGGAAGTGTTGGCAGCACCTTGGTTCGGACCCTCCGCGATGGTGCTAAGCAAAGCTTTGGCTGGGATGCATCTTTGGGGCTGTATACCAGCACAGAAGGGGGCGGAGCCTATGAGCGCGTGAGTTACGACTCTGCGGCAGCGCAGTTCGTTTGGCATAGCAGTGCTAACGATCAAATGGAGACCTATGACGCCGGCGCGGGTCAACTCCTGCAGGCGGATGACTTGCATGGGAACTCGCAGCGCTTCACCTATGCCAATGGTCTTTTAATCAGCGTGGCCAACAAGTCTGTTGGTGACAGTGAGTACCGAGTCAACACTGAGTACAGCTACAACGCGAAGCAACTTGCGCAGGTTCAGACGCGCCAAGAAGACGGCAGTCTCCGAACTCGAGTCCGCTATGACTACGATTCGAGTGGACGTCTTTGGCACGTTTCAGTCGATCTGAGCCCCGAGGATGGGAGTACGGCTGATGGATTCGTGTATGTCACGACTTACAGCTATGACGGGGCTAGTCAGCGAGTCAGTAATGTTACCCAGTCAGACGGTAGCAGCCTGACTTTCGTCTACGTAAAGGTTGGGGTTGATTACCGGGTGCAATCGGTAAAGGATGGTCTGGGAAATAAGACAAGCTTTGACTACAGCCAGGCGGGTAAGACATGCACGCCGGCCAGTTCGCGCAGGCGCACGAAGGCGCGCACCACGTAGATGCCCATCTCCACCGCTTGAGGCGAGGCCAGCACATTGGCCGCCTGAATGGCACCATGCTCGGTGAAGGCATAGGGCAGCGTTTTAGAAAACTTCAATTTACTGAGGTGATCGCAATTTGCGACCACCTCGGCCTTCTCGGCGGCGTCGAGCTGGAACATGAAATCGCCCGGGAACCGGTCCCGGTTGCGCTTGACCTGCTCGTTCAGTCGCCGGGTGGGCACACCGTACAGCGCGGCCAGGTCGGCGTCGATCATGACCTTGTGGCCGCGCAGGATCAGGATGCGGCCCTCGATGCGCGGCAGCAGCACCGGCGCCGAGGGTGAGGTCGGTGGTTTCTCGTTGGCGGTGGGGCTCATTGCGCGGCCGCCGTCTTGGGGGCATTCGCAATGCCAGCCTCCCCAGCCCCAGCAATTCCACCAGGCCCACCCCATTGCCGGGCGGCATGCTTGAGCAGCAGGCCTTCGAGCACGGCGCGGGCGACCTGCTTCTCTTCGGGCGTGAACTGGCTCATGGCCTCGAACTGCAGGCGCAGATCCTCATCGGGGCCGCGCTCCAGGTCGCATGAAGCCGCACCCATGAAGATCAACAAAGTTCTGACGGACAACGGCAGCCAGTTCACTGACCGCTTCACAAGCAAAACACGAGAGCCCAGCGGCAAGCATCACTTCGATTTGCGCTGCCGAGCACTGGGCATCGAGCATTGGGCGTGTCCGTCTCGTCACCCGCAGACCAACGGCCTGGTGGAGCGCTTCAACGGGCGAATCAGTGAATTGGTGAAGTAGACCCGGTTCAGTTCAGTGACCGAAATGCAGGCGACCCAGCGCGTACTGCACGACCAATAACCAGCAAATTCCACTGCATTCGATTAATCACCTGACGCCCTCCAAGCGTTCAAAGACTGGTCAAGCAAACGCCCTGAGTTCTTAGTTAAACGGGTGAAGAATCTCCCTGGTTTTGACACCTAGCCCTTTGGCAGGCTTAGGGCGAACGACGTGTCTGTCATTCATTCTGAAAAAAGCAATACGAATTTGCCTTTGGTCCTACGAGTTGTGGTGGGGGTGGAGTCAATATTCACAAAGAAATGACCCTGAAGTGGCGACAGGTTCTCCGGTATCGCCGCCCCCCTAATTTGACGAAGAATTCCGCTTGATCAACTGCTACTCTGCGGCCGCATTCCGTTGAAGACGTTCAAAAAAATAGTTCAAGCATCCGACCAAGCTCGTTGAAGCTCTGGCGGCGTGTGGAGCGAGCTCATGTAGAACTTACTGGCTCAGCGTTGGACTTGTAGAGGGGTTTGAGGGAAAAGATGTCACCAGATCAGTCAACGCAGTTGCTTGCCCAATTGCTGTGGAAGGCTGCGCTTATTTCAGCGCCCCTGCTTTTGTCGCTCCTGCTCGTCGGAGTGCTTGTGAGCGTTTTTCAGGTGGTGACTCAAATCCAGGAAATGTCTCTAACTTTCATCCCGAAATTGATCGTGAGCGTGGTTGTGTTGGCGGTGGCCGGGCCATGGATGTTGGGCCAACTGATGAGTTTTAGCCGAACTTTGATCAACAGCATTCCTACTTTTCTTTAGGGAAATCGAGAGACTTCATGCTGAAGGTACTCGACGAAGGATGGATGCTGACAACCCTACTTGTATGGGTGCGCATTGGGGTCTTGTTGTTCTTGAGTCCCTTTGTCTCGGCTGCGAAATTGCCAGCTACGGTAATCGTATTGCTTGGTTTCGCGCTGGCCGGATTCCTTGTGGGTGCGTTGCAAGTTCGAGCGCCGATGAGCGTAGCAGCGCCCGGGTCATTCGTGTTCGCAGTTATTGCCGAAGCGTTGACTGGCGCGCTGATGGGTTTTGCTCTGCAGTGTGCATTTGCCTCGTTTTCAATGGCGGGTCAGATTTTGGATTTGCAGATGGGGTTTGGTGTGGGGACGTTATTTGACCCTGTGACTCGGGCAAACACACCGGTCCTGGGTTCAGTCTTGGCGATGTTTGCTGTTATGTATTTTTTCGGGGTGGAAGGGCATCAAGCGTTTTTGCGGGGCGTTGTCTTTTCACTTGAAGCGGTGCCCCCTGGTACACAGGGTTGGCAATCAGGGGTGGTTGACTTGCTGCGGCCTGTTGCGGCGATGTTTACGACTGCCTTAGCTGTTATCGCGCCAACCTTGTTCATCTTGCTGTTGCTCGAAGTGGTGCTGATGATTACGTCCAGGGTGCTGCCGCAGATGAATGTATTTTTTGTTGCGGTGTCAGCCAAGATTTTGGTGGGTTTGATCGTCTTGGCGATTACTGCGGCCTTTGTTGGTCCAGTCATGTCTCGCGCTTATGCGGGGCTTTTTAGGTTTTGGGACGGTGTGTTGCGATGAGTGCCGAGCAAGACCTAGACCGAAATGAAAAGGCGTCTCCCTTCAAACTTGAAGAGGCAAAGAAGCGTGGGCAGGTCGCCAAGAGTGCCGATGCGATGTCATTGGCTGTCCTCCTTGTGGCGACGGTATCGATTTTCGCATTGGCTCCAAGCGCGGTACGGGGCATGGCAGCCTTGATGAAGCTGGGTTTGAGTCGCAGTGTGGCCGGGCCGAATACTGCGGGTGAGGCGTCCCAGTGGATAAGCGCAGCCATGTTTGAGGCTTTGAAAGTGCTTGGTCCTTTGCTTTTGGTTTTGGTCGTAGTCGCAGTCGTGACTCAGCTTTTGCAAACGGGCCCGGTATTCAGCACCACCCCATTGAAGCCTGATTGGAGTCGGCTGAATCCGCTGACGGGTTTCAAGCGAATGTTCTCTATGAAGCTTGTGTTTGAAGCGGTTAAGAGCTCCCTTAAATTGCTTGCCATGACGGCAGTTGCCTGGATGGCGCTCAAAGCGCTGCTGCCAGGCGCAGCGAAGCTTCAATCGAGCTCGCCAAAGGCCTTCATTCACCTCTTGCTCGATGCGGCCGGCGGTTTGACTGGCAAGTTGTGTGCAGTGCTGGCAATTTTCGCAATTGTGGATTTGCTCTACACGCGTTGGGACTACCTGCGAACCTTGCGCATGAGTCGTCGGGAAATGACGGATGAGCATAAGCATCGCGATGGGGACCCTCGCATCAAGGCTCGATTGCGCGAACTTCGTTTGGAGCACTTGCGGCGGACCAAAGCCGTAAACAATGTTTCGAATGCTGATTTGCTGGTGACCAATCCAACGCACTTGGCTGTTGCTATTCGCTACCGTCATGGTGAGTCGGTGGCACCTCAATTGATCGCAAAGGGTGCAGGTGGGCTCGCCAAAAGAATGCGCGATTTGGCCTACCAATCGCATGTCCCTATCGTGCAAAGCCCCGCCTTAGCGCGAGCGCTTTTCAAGGAAGTTGATCACGAGGCTTTCGTACCTGAGCGCTGGTATCCGCAGATCGCCAAGTTGTTGGTTTGGGCACAGACGGCCAAGATGGCAAAGGCTAAAGCCTGGCCAAGCTCCGTGGTGGGAGGGGGGGGCTCTTGAACGCGCTACGTCGAGTACTTGGCCCCCATGCTGACATCCTGTTGGCGCTGCTCGTTATGGGCATCCTTACGGTGCTCTTCGCGCCGGTGCCATCATGGTTGTTAGACATTTTGATTTTGATGAACGTGAGCTTTGCTTTGATGCTGTTGCTACTCACGTTCTACATGCACCGACCGGTTGAGTTCTCGACCTTTCCGTCGCTTCTCTTGATCGCCACTTTGTTTCGGCTCGCCTTGAATGTTGCCGCCACGCGCTTGATCCTGACGGATGCTGATGCAGGGCACGTAATTCAAGCTGTTGGTTCTTACGTGGTTGGCGGCAACTATGTCATTGGTTTGATCGTATTTTTGATACTCGTTGTTGTGCAGTACGTTGTCGTGACCAGCGGGGCTCAGCGTGTGTCTGAGGTCGCAGCCCGATTTACTTTGGACAGCATGCCAGGTCAGCAAATGAGCATCGATGCCGACCTCAATATGGGTTTTATCGATCAAGCCGAAGCCCAGCGCCGCCGCAAGGTACTCGAAAAGCAGGCAGGGTTCTACGGCGCAATGGATGGCGCTAGCAAGTTTGTAAAGGGTGACGCAATCGCGGGGATCGTCATTCTGCTAATCAACATCATCGGCGGACTGATCATTGGCGTGATGCAGTTGGGTATGGCGTGGGATCAGGCCTTGCATACGTATACGTTGTTGACGGTCGGTGATGGAATCGTCACTCAAATCCCGGCCTTGGTCATAGCAGTTGGAACCGGCATCATCGTCACCCGTTCTGCCTCAGACACAAATCTGGGTGGAGAGGTCTTGCGCCAACTGACTTCCTTTCCGAAGGTGGTTTGGATTGTGGTCGCTACGATTGGTGTGCTGGCCTTTTTGCCCGGCATACCGGCAGTGCCTGTTGTGGTGGTGGTCGCTGTGCTCTGCCTATTTGGTGGCTTTGCGCACATGCGGATTCGATATGAAGGTGAGATCGCGGCTGATACGGAATCTGAGCCCTCCAAGGAAAAGACGGGTGAATCGCCACTGCCAAGAGTTGAGCCAGTCGATGTACGAATAGCCCCGCAACTTGCTCCACTTGCCGACGGTGAGGGGTCGGTGCTGCACCAAAGGGTTGCCGCGTTCAGAACTCAGTTCGCATCTGAACTTGGCGTGTTGCTTCCACCTGTTCGATTCAAAGTTGATCCGAAGATCGCAGTCCATGCTTATGAGATCAGCATTTACGGGGTCATTCATGGTCGAGGGGAGTTGATGCCGGATCGGATATTGGCGATTCACGCAAGTGGGGATACGAAATTGATTCCGGGGGTAGAGACCAAGGAGCCCACCTATGGGCTACCCGCGGTGTGGATTGAAGAGGGCGATCGTGAAAGAGCGCGAGCCTCTCGGTATACCTTGGTCGACCCGCCCACTGTGTTCATCACCCACCTTAGTGAGACTCTTAGGCAGCACTGTGCAAGTCTCGTCACGCGTGTTGAAACGGACAAGCTCCTGAATCGTGTGCGTGAGTCTCAGCCTGGCTTGGTCGAGGAGGTTGTGCCCTCACTGTTGAGCATCGTCGACATTCAAAAGGTTTTGCAGAATTTGTTGAAAGAAAAAGTTGGCCTTCGAAATGTGGACGCCATCTTGGAGACCTTGGCCGATGTCGGGCGCAGTACCAAAGATGCGGCTTTGTTGACAGAGGCTGTTAGGCAGAGGCTGGGCGCGGCTATCTGTCAGCAACTGATGGGTGAGGCTGCAGTTTTGCAGGTGTTGACGCTGGACCCTGCCTTAGAAAACAAGTTGCGTAGCGGCATTGAACAAAGCAGCTTTGCCGCTGACCCGAAGTTGGTGGAGCAGTTGTTGAGTCGCGTCGCGGGCCTTGCAGAGCAAATGATGCGTGGCAATTTGTTGCCTGTCTTGCTCTGCGCACCAGATCTGCGACGCCATCTTCGCAGCCTGACCGAACGAGCATTGCCGCACATGCGCGTCCTAGCTGTCACGGAGGTTCCAGGAAACGTAGCGCTAAAGGCATTTGGAAGCGTTGCGCTACCGGCGTTGGCCACTGAGGTCCAAGGGAAAGCATCATGAGCATCATTGAAGTCGCCGCCATCGGATTGCAGCAAGACACCGAGCGCTTGCGAGTGATCAGTCACAACGTGGCGAATGTATCAACGCCGGGCTACAAGCGGCAACTCGCCGTTTTAACGCCGTTTTCTGGTTTGGTGGACGCCGAAGCCGGTAAGTACGCCGGAGCATCCGTGCATACGGATATGTCTACTGGACGCTTACGCAGCACGGGGAGTCCGTTAGATGTGTCGCTTGACGGACGAGAGTTCCTGATGGTGTCGAGTGCTTCGGGTGATTCACTGTTGTCTCGTGGGGGCAGTCTTCATGGGGACGCCTCAGGGCGCTTGGTGACATCTGCTGGGCAGGTTGTCCAAGGTCTGGGCGGCGATATTCGCCTACCGCCAGGGGCTACTCAGATTCGCATTTCTTCGGACGGGAAAGTCTTTGCGGATGACGTCCAAGTTGGCACCTTGCAGGTAGTCAGTGTTGCCGCTGAGGCCCCAATCGTCTCAATAGGCGATGGGCTCTTCATTGCACCCAACAAAGCTGACATGCAGGCCGTCAGCACTCCTCGCGTGCTTGTTGGGCAAAGCGAGGCATCCAATGTCGTGTCGTCACAGGAGATGGTGGAGTTGATGACAACGATCCGCCATGCGGAGTCCATGGCCCGCCTGATTCAAGGCGCCGATGAGATGCTCGAAAAGTCGATTCGAAAGTTTGGAGAAGCTTGATGAATGATGCGCTGTACATCGCTGCTACCGGCATGCAAGCCCAGCAGACGCAGTTGAACGTGATTGCAAACAATGTGGCGAATGTCAACACGACTGGCTTCAAACGCTCAAGCGTGAACTTTCATGATTTGGTCCAGCGTGAGGGGCAGCCCGCGGATGGACGGGAATCAGTTTTGAGCCCTGCGATGAGCGCAGGGGTGTCTATCGGTAGCCAGCTTCGCATGTTTGCTGCCGGCGATTTGAAACGTACGGAATCGCCGATGGACTTGGCCATTCAGGGCAATGGCTTTATTGAAGTGCTTTCACCGGATGGCAGCACGGCCTATTCGCGGGGCGGCACGCTTCAGGTAAACGCAGACAACCTCCTTTCGACGTCGGAGGGATTTGTTTTGAAGCAGCGAATTCAGGTGCCAACCGACGTGAAGTCGTTGACAGTGGGTCAGGACGGGCAAGTCGTCAGCGTCGACAGCAAAGGGCATGAATTGAATCTTGGTCGACTTGACGTGATCACGTTTGCCAATTCAGGAGCGCTTACAGCTGCTGGTGACAATGTTTTTCGAGCCAACGCACTTGCCGGTGAGCCTGTTGCTGGGACGCCTGGCGATGCTGGTGCCGGACGCTTGATGCAGGGCTACCTGGAAAATTCCAATGTGAAGTTGGTTGATGAAATGGTGCAGCTGATGGTGGCCCAACGGGCCTATGAAATGAATGTCAAAGTCATTCAGGCTGCGGACGAGATTGCGGGCATGACCAACAACCTTCGCAAATGACCTTTAAGGCATTTTTGCTTGTGGGGCTTTACGTTGGCTCAATGGGTGCTGTCGCGGCTCCAGTCGATCTTTTGCCTTTGTCACGGTGTGAGGAGGTTCGACGTCTTGTTGAGCGTGCTGGGCTGGACAGGCAGATATCGGTGTCAATGACATGTACTTCGGTCGTGCCGAAGGAGGTAGGAGACACGCAGGGTGACCTTCGATTGTCTTCGCAGGGCATTCGTTGGGTGGTGGGGCCATCCAAGCTGGAGTTGGAGCGTGTCGGCATGAATGGAAAAGTGACTGCTGTCGCGATTCCAGTTCAGTTGAACTTGAGCACCATGGCTTGGGTTTCCAGAAAGAACTTTTCAAGTGGGCAAAGTGTGCGCAGTGAGGACTTCGACTGGGCCCAGTTCGCCTGGCCTCCTGGCGCCATCGTCAAGTCGACCTCCATCTCTGCGCCCGTGGGGCGCCTTCGACGTCCCCTGCGAAAAGCGGAGCGACTAGACGACTCAAATTTGGTTCCCATCAATCAACGTCTTCAAGGTGATGAAGTGACCGTTCGCTGGCGAAGCAGAGGTATTGAACTTGAAACGCTTGCAACATTGGTTGCTGACGCCTCAGTGGGAGAAAGGGTGCGCGCTCAAATAAAGGGGAGCCGCAGCATATTTACCGGCGTTCTTGAAGACTTTTCAACTGTAGTTTTAGAGCGATAGCCCATGAGATGTCACCTGATTTTGATCTTTGGCTGTGGGCTGATGGTTGGCTCATTCGCACAGACAGTTGAATCCAAGGCGGGACCCGCCGCGCGAGGGAGCCTGTATTCGGAGTCAAGCTACCAAGCGTTGACCTCAGATCGCCGTGGCCACAAGGTGGGTGATCTAGTGACCGTGATTATTTTCGAGAACGCTAGCGCATCGAGTACGGCAGATACGGGTGCCAACAGGGATTCAAATGTTGGCTTGAGCATCAGTACACCCACGTTCAATAAAAGTGCAGGGGTTGGCGCCAACAGTGACTTTTCTGGGGGAGGACGTACCCAACGTGCAGGAAAGGTCCTTGGCCAATTGACGGTCTTTGTTCGCGAAGTTTTGGCAAACGGCGATCTCTTCGTCTCTGGCGAACAAAGTTTGGAAGTGAATGGTGAGCGTCAGGTGATCAAGCTTGAAGGGCATGTTCGGCCAAAGGACATCACGGAACTGAATACGGTGCTGTCAACACGGGTCGCAGACGCGAAAATTTCCTTCTCAGGCGATGGTGTCCTTGGTGATCGACAGCGTCCGGCTTGGTGGCAAAAGCTGCTGGGACTGTTTGGGGTTTGAGATGAAATTTCATTTGTCACCGAAATGGATTGCGTTGGCCTTGATGAGCGTTGCATTGACTAACGTAGATGCTTATGCGCAGCCAATTCGAATCAAGGATTTGGGTCGGCTCAGTGCATCTCGCGAGAACAGTCTGGTCGGCTTCGGATTGGTCACAGGTCTTGCTGGCACAGGTGACTCACAGCGCAGCAAGGCAACACGTCAGTCGATCGCCAATCTTCTGTCTCGTTTTGACCTTGCTGTCCCGAGCGACGATATCTTGAGCCGCAACGTGGCTGTCGTGACTGTTACGGCCAGCTTGGCTAGCTATTCGCGTGCTGGTGATACTTTGGACGTCACCGTAACTTCGGTAGGTGATGCAAGAAGCCTGGCTGGCGGCAGCTTGTTGATGACGCCATTGAAAGGACCCGATGGACGGGTCTATGCGCTGGCGCAGGGCGCACTTACCGTCGGCGGCTATCGATACGACGCTAACAACAACTTGGTGCAAAAGAATCACCCCACCGTCGGGTTAGTCTCGGGTGGCGCAACGGTGGAGTTGGGCCTTGTCGGAGAGCGAGCACCGGTCGAAGCGATCACCTACGTGCTGCATTCTGCGGACTTCACGACCGCCGGCCGAATTGCCGATGCCATCAATGAATCAACGGGATCAGAGGTTGCGGAAGTGCGTGATGCGTCAGGCATTGACATCCGCGTGCCAGAAGCGTTTCGAAGCCAGATTCCTGCTTACATGCGTCAGTTGGAAACGCTGTCTGTGATGCCAGACCGGCAGGCACGGGTGATCGTGAATGAGCGGACAGGAACTGTAGTCACCGGTGGAGACGTACGAATTTCCAAAGTGGCTGTGTCGCATGACGATTTGAAAGTCACGGTTGAAGCTGAAACGTCTGTGTCGCAGCCCTTACTGGTTCGACAAACTGGAGCGGGCGTTCGAACCCAAGTTGTGACCAATAGCCGCCTGATTGTTGAAGATGGAGGCAGCACAAAATTTGTTCCCGCGGGGGACACCACGGTGGCTGATCTGGTTCAGGCGTTGACTCGCCTCAAGACAAAAACTCGCGACATCATCGCAATTTTGCAAGCTATCAAGGCGGCCGGCGCCCTGCATGCCGAGCTGATTATCCAGTGATTTTTACTCTTGGACCTAGCTATGCAAATGATTGATCCGACAACTTTGGCTCTGGTGGGTAGGGCGCTCGACGTAGCAACGCTGCGCCAAGCCGTTCATGCTCAGAACATTGCCAACGCTAATGTGGAGGGTTATTTGCCTTCTTCCGTCCGTTTTGAAGAGCATCTTGGCCATGTGCGTGCGGCGCTGTCGGATCGCCAGCCAGTTCAACCTCGTGATTTGGAAGTTTTGCAGCCCTCAGTCGTGGCAGCTGCACTGGGATCGAAAGTGGAGTTGGACATGGAGGTATCTGCACTTGCTCGAAACAGCATGCACTACCAAGCCCTGGTAAAGGTGCTGGATCGTGAGATGTCCCTTATGTCACTCGCTGTTTCTGATGGGAAACGATGATGGATTACCGAGCCATATTTGAAGTAAGCGCAGCTGGGATGACCCTGGAAAAACGTCGCCTGGAAGTGGCGACGTTGAATTTGGCGAATATGCACAGCAGTTCGTCGTCTAACGCGGATGCATACAAGCCCACCCGATTGGTGGCTAGCCCAATTGCCATGGACTTTTCGCGCTTGTTGCTTGCCGACTCGGGTGCAGCTATGCCGATGCAGCCATTGACGCGAGTTGTACAGACAGATGTTAGTCCCAGAATGGTGCGTGACCCAGGCCATCCGCATGCGGATGCGCAAGGGTTTGTTCGATATCCCGGGGTCGACCAGGCAACCGAGATGATTTCTGCCATGAGTGCTCTGCGAGCCTATGAGGCTAACGTGGCCGCTGCGGGATTCGCGCGGTCGATGGCAACACGTGCGCTTGACATTGGAGGTGCCCGATGAACCCTTCGGTAACTGCGATCGAGGCTGTGGCGCCCAATCTGTCCGGTGCCAACGCGGTGTCATCGGCGGGAGGTGCACCAACGGCCCAGTTTGGGAACTGGATTGCCCACGAAATTTCCCAGGTCAATACGCAGATGGTCGATGCCGAGAGGGCCGCGCAGCAACTGGCAGTGGGGGGGACGGCCAGCGTCCACGACACGATGATTCAACTTGAGCAGGCGCGTTTGTCGTTTCAGCTCGCGATTCAAGTCCGGGCGAGAGTGCTTGAAGCCTACCAAGAAGTCATGCGGATGCAGGTGTAAGAAATGTCTGAGTTGAATAGTTTTTGGCGCGACTTGTCTGGGGCGCGACGTGTTGGGTTGCTGCTAGGCATGGCACTGATTGTTTTGCTTGTTGCAGCACTGGCCTGGTGGTCGTTTCGCGCCCCATATGGCGTACTCTTCTCTGATCTATCTGACCAGGATGCCGCGACCGTAGCGCGCGAGTTGGACAAGCTAAAAGTACCTTATGAAGTGGCTGCCAATGGCCACAGCATCTTGGTTGTTGAAAACTCGGTTCACAAAGTGCGGATGGCGCTGATGGGGCGTCAGTTGCCACTGCACGGAGGCGTCGGCTTTGAACTCTTCAACAACGCAGAATTTGGTGCCAGCGACTTTGTGCAAAAGGTCAATTACCAGCGAGCACTTCAAGGAGAGCTAACGCGGACTATTGGGTCGATAGAAGAAGTTCAGTCAGCGCGCGTACACCTTGCATTGCCTGAACAAGGGCTTTTTCGAAAAGATAGTAGTAGAAGTAAAGCATCGGTGACCGTTGCCATGAAGCAAGGCCACACGCTGACGCCTGGGCAAGTTCAGGGAATTCAACGCCTGGTTGGAGCTTCGGTGCCCGAGGTGAAGGCTGAAGACGTGACAGTCTTGAACCAACATGGAATCCCACTCTCACGTAGCGCGGGCGATGATGGCTCGTCTAACTCGCTCGTAGCGGGGGGGCAGCTGGATTCCAAGAAAGAGCTTGAACTTCACCTCAGCGAGAAGGCGAGCAGAGTTTTGGAGAAGCTCTTCGGTAAAGACGGCGCGTTGGTGACGGTCGACGTTGCGTTGAGTAATGTTCAGTCCAAAGTTACAACCGAAGAGGTCCTGGCAGCAGCTAATTTGCCCAAGGAACAGATCCCAACCGGGGTGCTCGTCCGTGAGCGAAGCGTGACCCGTGATATTGGCGGTGAGGGTGATAAGTCAGCTGGACCAGTGACGACGACACAAGAGTCAGACTATTTGACGGGTCGACGGACAGAGCAAGTGGTGTCGGCGCCTGGAGGAGTCGCACGAATTCATGTTGCCGCTGTGGTACGAGCAGTAGAAGATGAACAACAACTAGTTCATGCGCGAGAGCTCTTGCAGGCTGCGGTTGGCGCGCAGCTGGCTCGTGGCGATATGGTCACGGTCTATTCCATGACCGGGGCAGGCATTGCCAAGAGTCCCGCGTCAGCTATCGATACTGGACGAAAAGAGGGGAACGAAGAGCCTCTGCTACCGATACGCCATTCCGCCACATCAGAGGCTTCAAATGTTGTGCGGGTGTTGGTGGTACTGCTTGGCGTGGTTCTTTTGTTGGTAGGTCTTTCCTTGTGGCTGAAGAGCCGCTCGCGGCCTAGTGCGTTGTCGCGGAACGAAAGCCTGTCAGCAGATCAGCGGGAAGCTGTTCTGCGGTCGGTCAGGGGTTGGCTTGATGGCGACGGAGGTGTCGCGTGATCAGTGAGACACCGACATTGGCGAGAATGCGGCGAGCCGCATTGGAGTTGCATGCCTTGAGTCCTGAGGACCAGGCATGGTTGATTGAACGGCTTGCCCCTTCACAACAGGCGCAGGTGCGCCCTTTACTCGAAGAATTGAGGGCACTTGGAATTCCTGGCGACGCAGATGTATTGAAGCAGGTGCTCTCGTATCAAGGGAGGCTAACTGAAGTGCCGGCAGAACGGTCTCCTTGGTTTTCTATGGGAGCGGATGAA
The DNA here is from genome assembly GCF_003852425.1 of Paucibacter sp. KBW04. Lineage (GTDB taxonomy): Bacteria > Pseudomonadota > Gammaproteobacteria > Burkholderiales > Burkholderiaceae_C > Paucibacter_A. Next base: position 779,918 of record NZ_QAJN01000001.1, read on the forward strand.
GCGATTGAGCTACTTGCTCAAGAACCTCCTCTCCTTGTCGCGCGCTGCCTTCAAAGTCTCAATGAGCGTGCCGTAAAGGAGTTCTTGGCCCGCCTACCTAGCGACTCAAGTGCCGAGGTAGGCGCGCTGCTTCAAGATTGGCCCAATGCCCCGGCCCTAAACGAGGCCCTGGAGCGTGCGCTTCGAGCTAAGTACGCAAGGTGCGCCATCCGTTTCGGAGAATCGCTTTGAGTGCGGGAATCCTTAAGCGGACCGTGTTGACGTCGAGTGCTCTAACGAGAGCATCTGTTCAGACCAGACCGAAACGAGTTGAAGAGCACCAACACGAAGGAAAGCCAATCGCACTAGACCGTACGCCTTCCATTGAAGCAGCTCATCGGGCTGAAGAGGAGGCCTTCAGGGCGCTTGCGATTAACAAAGAGAAGGCTCGCTTGGAGGGTCTAGAACTAGGAAGACAGCAAGCAAAGGGTGAGCTAGAAAAGGCCTTGGCCGCCCAAGCCGTTGAAGTTGCCAATCTTATGGAGGGCGCAAGTCTTGCTTGGGCCAAGCAAGTCGAGCGTTTGCAGGTCGAGATGAGCGAATTCGCTTTCGTTGCGGTCAATCGCTTGTTGGCTGACGCGCTGAGTGATCCTCAAGTTGCCTTGGGTGCGGTTCGCCGCGTGCTGAAGGAATGCAATGCATGGCAGTCCCTAACTGTTGAATTGCATCCTCAAGATTTGCGCTGGTTGCGCGAAGGTCTCAAGGGTGATGCATTGACGGCAGATAAATCGGTGATTTTTGCGGGGAGTGAAGACGTTGCCGTTGGTGGCTGTCGAATTGTTTCAGAGCAAGGGGAAGTTGATGCACGGTTGGAGGTCCAACTGGGTCGACTGCGTCAGAGTTTGGACGAGTTTCGTGCGGCAATTCAAGTTTCATGAGCAAAGCATCTTCCCCTGACCTGCGAAGCGTCGCCCGCAACTTTCCGATATATCAGTGGTCGGGGAAAGTCAGCCGGGTTCAATCGTTAGGGGTGGAGTCCACAGGGCCAATTTGCGCCCTAGGTGACCTCGTAGAGATTCGCTGGGCAGGGCAAAAGTCTCAGGCCGAAGTCATTGCTTTGCGCGAAGGACGCGTGACTTTGCTGCCCTATGGTGACACCAAAGGCCTGACTGTTGGCGCTGAAGTTGTTGCACTGGAAACGGCCCCCTCCGTACCGGTGGGAATGGGCTATTTGGGTCGGGTAGTTGATGCCTTCGGCGTGCCGCTAGATGGGTTGCCTGGGCCTAGTTCAACCGGTGTCGCAAGCCTGCGCCGTAAGCCACTCAATCCGCTTTTGCGTGAGCCCATTTCCGAACGTGTGTTCACTGGTATCCGAGTCATTGACGGTTTACTGCCGTTAGGGCGCGGGCAGCGCCTTGGAATTTTCGCGGGTAGTGGAATAGGTAAAAGCTCGTTGATGGGGATGTTGGCTCGGAACGTGCAAGCGGATGTCAATGTCGTCGCCTTGATTGGTGAGCGTGGTCGGGAAGTACAAGACTTCATTGAGCATTGCCTATCGCAGGAAACTAGGTCACACACAATTTTGGTGGTGGCGACTTCTGACGAGCCAGCCGTCGTTCGTGCGCGGGCCGCGTATACCGCCACCGCGTATGCAGAGTACTTTCGAGATCAGGGGAACTCAGTCTTTTTGCTGATGGATTCGGTGACGCGATTCGCAATGGCCCGCAGGGAGATCGACTTGGCGGCCGGACAGCCTCCAACTTCGAGAGGCTACACGCCCAGTGTCTTCTCTGAGATTCCTGCGCTGTGTGAGCGCTGTGGCTCGATCGCAAGTGGAGGGGCAATTACTGCGATGTACACCGTGCTGGTCGAAGGCGATGACCACAACGAACCTATTGCTGATACTTTGCGGGCAACACTTGATGGACAGATCGTTCTAAGCCGAGAGCTTGCGAATGAAGGCCATTTCCCAGCCGTTGATTTGCTGAAAAGCATCAGTCGCCTAGAACGCCAAGTGGCCGATGTGTCCACATTGGATGCGGCCAATCGCTTGAGAGGGGTACTGTCGGTTCACCACAGACATCGCGAAATGGTCGAAATGGGCCTTTACAAGGCAGGTACCAACCCGGAGCTCGACCAGGCATTGCTGCGCATTCCCGGAATAACGCAATTCTTGCGACAAAAGCTAGACGAGGTCTCGTCATTTGACCAAACGTATCAAAGCTTATGTAGAGCTCTGACTGAATCGAGCGGGGTAGTGCGATGAGCAAACTTGGCCAACGGCGCTGGCTACTTGTTGCGAAGCGCGCAGCTGAAATCAAGGCGATGCTTGATGCTCAGCACCTTGCAGGTGCGAGGCTGCTTAGTCAGCAGGCTGACCGTGCTTGGGCGGACGCGAAAGGGACAAATGAGCAGGTTCAGCAGCAGTGGCGTACATGGCTTGAACGAGAGAGCTTTCACGCCGCGGATGAAGCTTTGTTCCGTGGCTATCAAAGTCAGACGCGGAAAGTTGAGTTCGAATCTCGATCAATGGCAATAGAGGCGGATCGACTATTCAACGAGGCGCAACTTCAAGCGCGTCGATCTCTGGGTGAGAAACGAGCCTTGGCAACTGCAGTTCGTCGGGCTTTGCTGCAGTCAGATTCAGCAGATGTAAAAGCAAGCCAAGTGGATGCTGACGAAATTTGGCAGGTGCTTAGCTCAGATGAACACGAGGTTGGATCATGAATCCACTTTCAATGTCGCCATTTCCTTTGCCTCTCAGTCAAAAGTATGAGGGTAACAAATCGGAGGAACTGTCGAACTGGATGATGCATTTGGAGCGTGCTTGGCTCGCGAACTGGCCCAGTTCGTCTGTTGCGGGTATCACAGAATCACAACCTCAAGTTGAAGGGTCTAGCCCCGTACCGGCTGATTTGAATCGAGCGACCGAGACTTTATTGTCAACCACTCAATCCTTCGCGGCACAGTCTCTTCGGGGCGCGAATAGTGACTCCCCGCCAACAGATTCATTCCCTGCTGAATCTGAACGCGCAACGTTTGACCAGCAAGGAAATGAGGTTGCTGAATTCGTAGCGCCTAGGTCGATGGTGGTTGGAAATTCCTCGGTGTTGAAGCGGGAGTTCGAGGCGAGCGTAGCTTCAGCGCTAGTCGTGAAAAGTGACGTTGGGTTCTTCAGTATTGAACAGCAGGTGTCAGAGTCACCAAAGGCGGAAGTACAGACAAATAACTTGCTTCCAGTATCTCCGCCTGTTGGCCACCTCATCAGAGTCTGCACTACTGATGCTGAAAATGAGCAATTACCTAATCGATTCAGTTCAGCGCCGTGCCAGCAAGATATATCCCAGCCTTACAAACAGAGCCTACTTCGCGTGTCAGTCAATGAAGCAGGCGTACAGGTCACTCTTCGTGATGCTGCGTTGAGCCATGCCGCCGCACTCTATGCGGGTACAGCCCTAGCCCAAGAGCTGCGCTCTCGCGGTGCGGAAGGTTTACGCGTTTATGTGAACGGGCTAAGGTTGAGCCAGCTGGATGTTCATCCTTCATCACCCGTGGATTTTTTGAACAAAGCTCCTCTGCCGCTCGACCAGCTAGCGAAGTGAGTAACTCTAAGGATTTTTAGATGGCTACAAATGTACTGGCAGCAAGCCCCGTTAATATTCAGGATTTTTTGCGGATTTTGGTTGCTCAATTGAATAATCAAGATCCTTTGAAGCCTTTGGATAATCAAGAGTTTGTTACGCAGCTTGCGCAGTTTACGTCGCTTCAGCAAACTCAGAACTTGGATGACAAATTGGGCCAACTCTTGTCCGTCCAGGGAAGTATGCAGTCAGTGGGTCTTTTGGGCAGGCAAGTCACGGTTGGCGCCGAAAACGGCACGTTTAGTGGGAAGGTCACCGCTTTGAACTTTGTTGGCGGCGAGCCGCGCCTGACCGTTACGCTGGATAACGGTAGCGTAATGACCGACATTGGAATTTCAAGTTTAGTCACAGTCAAATAGGAGTCTTTGAATGTTTGATTCAATTTCCATCGGAATGTCGGGTCTGCAGACGTTCTCCAAAGGATTGAAGGTAATTAGTAATAATGTTGCCAATCTGAATACGCCTGGATTTAAATCGTCAAATATAGATTTTGCCGCGCTCTATTACCAGGGAGGGGAGGGGGGCGGCTTTTCGACTGATGTTAATTCGGGGCAAACAGGGACCGGGGTTACTGCGTTAACTACTTTCATTAATTTTAAAGATGGTGATGTTCGGCAAACCGGAAATTCGTTGGACGTAAGTATTGATGGCCAAGGATTTTTGATAACTAAAGACTCAACAGATGATGGTTATACCTATACCCGTGCCGGCCAATTTGAGTTTGATAAAGATGGAAATCTTGTTTCTCGGGCAACAGGCCGGCAGGTAATGGGGCTGTCTGCTGATGGAAAGCTAGACGTCATTTCCCTAACCGGATTGAGGATCAGTCAGCCTAAGGCCTCGACGAGCGTAAAGTTTTCTGGGAACTTGTCTAGTTCGGCTACTAATTTCACGCTCGACTCGCTCAAGTTGGTAGACGGCGTTGGTGGGGCGCATGTTGTGAAGCTGTTGTTTAAGCCTAAGACTGGCGAGGCTGGAACTTGGACGGTTACTGTCGTGGACGGCACAGTGGAGACACCAGCAGGCGAATTGCAATTTCTCGCTGGAACGCCTGTTTCCGGAAAAGACAAGTTGAATTTCAAGTTCGCACCAGCAGGTGTCCCCGCTTTCGACATCGCATTGGATTTTTCGCAGCAAGTGACGTCGTTTTCAACTGGAACCACTTCCACATTAGCAGTGTCCTCGCTTGACGGACAGGTTGCGGGCACGGTCACACAGGTCGACTTCGACAGCAGTGGACAGCTTACGCTCAAGTATTCCAATGGGGCCTCTGCAGTTGGCCCAAGCCTTGCGTTGGCGACCTTTGAGTCAACGGCTCACCTCGGTCAATTGGGCGCCAGTGAGTTTTCTGCTCAAGGATTGACCCCGACAAAATTAGCTCGTGCCGGCACTGAAACAGTCGGAAAGATCGTTTCCAAACAGATTGAAGGCTCTAATGTTGATCTTTCTGCTGAGTTCAGCGACTTGATCGTAATGCAGCGGGGATACCAAGCATCATCGAGAATTGTGAGTACCGCCAATGAAATGTTACAAGACCTTTTTGATATGAAGGGACATCGGTGATACACGACGACGCGTTGCCAATCGTTTGGATCACCGACCAGGCACTTACGAAATTCAAGGCACTCCTCGACGCAAAGGTCGAAAAATGGCGCTTAGATTGGGGAGTTCGTGGTTCTTTCTCAAGTGAGGTGCTGGTAGAAAGGGCAGATTGCGATGCTACTGTCGCTGAGTCCCCTGACGTTCAGTTAAATGACAGAGATGATTGCGGGAATTGCCCGGTAGTCTGCTTAGACAAACGTGAGGTGGAGCGGTGGATTTTCGGGTTTGGCAATATCGTTACTGACGCCAGCCTGGCGGTTGCTGCGGAAGCAATAGAGGAATTTACTCGTTCGATATGCATCGAAGTAGGATCGGACGAAAATTTTAGTCAAAGCCCTTATCAATCTAGGCAGATGGTTGGCGACTTTGGTGTCGTGTACAAATTAAAAACACCGGGAAAACAGGTTCATGTCAGGGTGGCGGCCGAGGCAATGCTCAAACTTGGCTTGCTGGTCCGGCCCAAACCGGAGAGTTTGATCCATTGGGTACCGAGACAGGCGTTTGCCGACCTGCCTGTTCAGTTGCAGGTGGAGATAGGCCAAGCCGACGTCTTCATTGGCGATTTAAATGCCTTGGGGGCTGGGGATGTATTGCTGGTTTCAAACGCGCACGCAGAGCCGGTTGCTGTTCTAACAGAGGATCGCAAAGTTCAATTACGTGCGCATATTGGACGTGTTGGGGCGAATCGCGCGGCCCAATTTGTATCCGACTTGAAGAAAAAGTGAATTATGAACAATATTGAAAATTCCCACTTTATGACGGTCGATGCTGTGGAGCTTTCTCCTCTTTCGTCCACGGAATCTTCTGTTGCACTGCAGCCTTCCATTGGCATCGCTGCATTGTCGGGAGTCAAAGCCAATGTGAGGGTGTTTGCCGGCAATATTTCAACTTCGGTGGGTGAAATATTAAATATGAAAGATGGTGCAGTTTTTTCAATGGATAAGGCGTTGAATGCACCCTTTGACTTGATGATTGGCGAGGCTGTTGTTGCTCGCGGAGAGCTTGTCGCCGTTGGCGAGAATTTTGGAATTCGGGTCACTCAAATTCAAAGTGGCTCCGGGTTGTGAGCTTCCACCTCATTTTCGCCTGGGGTCTTGACCTCTTTGCAATCGCGCTTTCAGACGGGGTAGGTGCTGGAGGGGGCGGGCAAAGCATTCCCTTTCGTGTCGCGCCTGAATTGAATGGGGAGTCTCTCTCCTTGTGGCAAGTAGGTTTAATTTGTATTGTGGCGCTGGTGGTTTGCATTCTTGTTTTGCGCTTTCTAATTGATCGACGCCTTTGGGTAAAAAATACTCCCAACGCGGTGGTTGTTGTGGAGCGTACCGTGCTGAATCCGAATACCCAGTTGCTGGTTGTTGATTATGGATCTCGTCGTTTGCTATTGGCGGTTGGAAGTACGGGTGTTAATTGCTTGCGCGATGATGAAAAAGACGGGTGCGATCAGGAAGACTCTGTCAAATGATTCGTTATTTCAGTATGCCTACCTGGCGAGTAGATAGTATTTTCCTGCGAGCGCCTATTTTTTTTGGTCTGACCTTGGCTTGCTCTACAGCTTTGCCTGGCGGAATGGGGTCTAGTCCAACTAGTTCGAATGTACTCTTGGGCCAGGTAGCAAGTTCCGCCGACATGAGTTCGGCCATGCGCGTCTTTTTGCTATTGACAGCGTTGAGTTTCATACCCGCCGCGTTGATATGCATGACATCTTTTGTGCGGATTGTGGTGGTGCTTTCAATGTTGCGCCATGCAATCGGGCTTAATGAGACTCCGCCCAATATGGTGGTGATTACTTTGGCTCTTTTTCTCACCCTTTTCTCCATGCAGCCGGTACTTGAGAAGGTAAATAGAGAGGCGGTCCAGCCGTATGTAATGCAAGGCGCGAAGCTTGATGATTCACTTGAAAAGGGAAAAGCCCCAATCAAAGAATACATGATCAGACAAACGCGTGAAACTGACCTCATGTTGATGATTGAAGTCGCTTCGGCGCCCCGGCCAGAAGGTGTGGATGACGTCAATATGTTGCATTTAATCCCAGCGTATATGCTGTCGGAACTGCGTTCGGCATTTCAAATTGGCTTCATGGTTTTTTTGCCCTTCCTATTAATTGATCTGATTGTTGCTAGTGTTTTAATGGCTTTGGGAATGATGATGGTTCCGCCTGCAACTGTGTCGGTGCCGATAAAGTTATTACTTTTTGTGTTGATTGACGGGTGGCATATCGTCGTTCGAGCCTTGCTCGGATCTTTCCATTGAGTGGCTCGGTCGTCATTTAAAACGTGGCATCGGCGTCTGTTTTTGATAGTTCATTTTTGTGGAAAAAATGGATGGAGTCACGGGCGCCTTCTGCTCGGGATTCATTGGTTTCGCATTACAGTCGTCTGGTTCGCATCTTGGCAGCCAAGTGTTATTCTCACCGTGTTGCCAATGAGTTGGAGTTTGGAGACTATTTCCAGTTCGGAATGGTGGGCCTGCTTGAATCTATTGATCGATTTGATCCAGCGATTGGCGTAAAGTTTGAGACTTTTGCTGGACATAGAATTCAAGGTGCGATTCTGAATGGCGTCGAAAGCCTAAGCGAAGTGCAGAAGCAGGTAGCGGTACGTCGACGCGTACTAAAGGAGAGGCAATCATCCTTGGCGTTGGATACGGAAGATGCTGCCCTATCGACGCTAGAACAGCTTGCTTCGTTAGCGATTGGCTTGGCTATCGGGTTTGTACTGGAAGATTCCAGCTTGTATCTGGAGGATTCAGAACGCGCAGAGGCGGATAATAGCTACGGGCGTATTGAGATGCGACAACTGTGTCGTCGCCTTTCGGATTGCGTGGCGGAATTGGGCGGCAATCAGCAAATCGTCATCTATAGGCACTACTTCCAGAACCAAAGTTTTGACGATATCGCAGGGGCATTGCAAGTCAGCAAAGGGCGTGTGGCGCAGATTCATAAGTCTGCCATTGCTGAGTTGCGGCGCTTGCAGGGGCGTTACAGGCTGATGGAGCTGAGGGCATGAGTTGTGGTGCCGGGCGAGCCTGGGAAGGGGCGGGGAAATGATCAATAAGTTGGGGGCATTGACTCAGGTCATTGCTTCGTTGCGTAAAGGCGATGCGACTCATGCAAAGCCAGGGCCGACCGGTAAGGCGGCTGAACACAGCCCGCGGCAGAAATCGCAAGTTCAATCGCCGGTAGTAAAAGGCAGCCAAATTGAAAGTATGGGACTTCGTCTGCGTGCGATTGATCCTCGTGATCCAGATCGTCGCCGCAAAGTCTTGCGGCTATTTGTGGAGGCAATATTGCTTGATGAATTTGGCGATGATTTGTTGTTCAGTGCTGACTTCCAGCAGCTTGTAGACCGAACACTTGGGGAACTGGATGCCCATCAATCTTCTAGCCAAGTTTTGAATCGAGCCTTTGATGAACTCGTGCGTTAGTAGTCACAGCATCTATAGGCCGATCTCTCTTTTTCGTTCTTATTTTTTACGAGGCACTCGCTGTCTCTAATGGCGATACGGATTCACCATGCAGGAAAATACACTCAGTCAACAAGAACTCCTGGCTCTAGCACTGGAAGCATCTCGTCGAGGTGATTCAGCGCACTCCTTGTTATATATGAAACAGGCCGCAGCGAGGGAGGACGCGACGCCTCAGGCTTTTTTCTTGTTAGGTAGCGAGTACGCGCAGATCGGTATGACTGTCGAGGCTTTGCTGAATTTTCAGCGGGCGGTTGAGTTGGATCCAGACTTCGCTATCGCTCGGTTTCAGTTGGGCTTGCTCTTGCTGACGACTGCCCAGCCCGATGCGGCATTGGCCGCCTGGGCTCCCCTGAGTGATCTTGGTAATGTTCACCCATTGTCGGTATTTCATTCGGGATTGCAGCATTTGATTCGGGATGAATTTGGCGAGTGCATTTCATGCCTTTTGCGGGGAATAGAACTGAATACTGAAAACCCAGCTTTGAACCATGACATGCAGCAGATTGTTAACTCCATTCGTGCTCATGTCGATTCTCAAGGCGCTGCACCCTCTGAAAGCAAAGCGGGCGAAGAACAGGCGGAAGGTCATCTATTCCTGAATGCCTATACCGGCGGCAAGGTGCATTGATCATGAATGAACCCGTGGATCGCTTAGTCCGGCTGCAGGGCTACCTTGAACAAGATCCTGCCAACTTGGCGCTGCTCGCAGAGCTCGCCGATGGTTTGATTCAACGAGGTCAGTGGGATGATGCACGACTCTACGTAGAAAAGTCGCTAGCACTTCGTCCCAACGATCCAGAAGGGCGCTACCGACTTGCAGTGATTGATCGGTACTCTGGACAAGTCCAGTCTGCCGCGAGCGCCATTGAAGAACTGATCCGTGAAGGCCACGACGTCCCAGTTTTGCGCATGGAACTCGCTCGTGCTCAAAGCACATTGGGTAACTTTGAGGCATGTCTACAAACGTTGGGTCCGCTCAGTGCGCTGGCATTACCCGCTGATTTGGCCGAGGCTTCTGTGCTGCTGCAGGTGCGTGCGCGGCATCATCTCAATGAGCTTGACGCCGCAATCGAATTGGCTGAGGGCTTCTTGAAACTCAAGCCTGATTCGCCATCCATTGCCTCTGCTCTGGCGACCCTTTACTTGGATCTTCAACGTACAGGGGAGGCCGCTCAGCTGTTCCAGGCTTGGCAGCACCGAGCCGTTGCGAATAGCGAGATGCAAACGGTTGGTGGTTTCTTGGCTTTGGAGCAGGCCGATGTGCGTGTTGCTTTGGCCCGTTTTGAGCAAAGCCTTTTTCTGTCGGCTCAATCTGGCCGCGCGGCATTGGGTTTAGGCTTGGCCAAAGCTGCCGCCGGTGACTTGGCTTCAGCCAAGTCAGCTTTGGCTAGGGCGACTGAACTGATGCCTACGCACTTGGGTAGTTGGCATGCCCTTGCTTGGATGCGTTTGTTGGACTCTGAGCTTGATGCTGCCGAAGACGCGTTCAATCAAGCTCTGGCCGTTGATCGAACCTTTGCAGACAATTTTGGCGGCCTGGCAATCATCGCGGCAATAAGAGGCGACCGAGCGAAGGCTGATGAGTTAATTCGCACCGGCCATCGCTTGGACAAAGCTTCATTGAATGTAGGCATGGCGGTCATTCTTCAACGCCATGGAGGCGTGCTGGCTGGCAAAGATCTTTTGGACAATGCCTTGTCCATGTTTCAGTCCCAGGCTTTGGCGAGCAATCCAGGGATGAAATTGGCTTTCGAGCGTTTGCTTGCAAATCGGGCGAGTGGATTGCGATAGCTGATCAGATAGTTACCGGACGTTACTCACCAGTGTGTTTTGTAGTCAGCCTTCAGCGGGAGGGTAATCACTTATAAACCGACGACGATTGCGCAGGAAAAGCTTTGCATGCAGGACGGTTGAGCTGAAGTTGCTGAAAGCGACTTTAGGGCCTTGGCCTAGATAGCAACAAGCAAATGCGAGGAGTCGGTATGGTCGCGATCGTCAGTGGCAATAGCCTGGGTTTGAGCCTGAGTTCTTTGGGTACTCTGGGACAGCGTGGTGCGTTTGGCAGTGCGAGCCAGGGGCGCTCAGGCGAGACGGCCTATGTGAATGCGGCGACAGGCAATCTGGTGCTGCAGACGCTGGATGAACATTGGGCCGGGCAGGGTCAGGGCTCTCATGGCCTTGGCATCGACGCCCTGCGGACTTACAACAGCCTGGGGCAGTTCAACGACGACAACGGCGACAACTGGTCCATGGGTTTTTATGCGACCCAGTTGCGCGTGACGGGCCAGCCCAATGCTGTCGGTAGCTCCGTGGTGCGCACCGATCGCGACGGCGCCCAGGCCAGCTATAGCTATGCTGCCGGACGCTACATCAGCACCGATGGGTCTGGCGCCTATGACACGATCAGCTATGACGCGACCAACTCGCAATACGTTTGGACCGATGGCGCCACCGGTTTGGTGGAGCGCTACGACGGCAGCAATGGCCGGCTCATGCTCACGCGCGATACGAGTGGCAATACCCTGCAATACGCCTATGACGGCAGCGGTTTCGTCAAAAGCGTCGTCGACCCCAACAACGATCGCAGCATCTTCTTTGACTACAGTGGCAACCAACTCACGCAAGTGCGCATCGTTGGCGCGGGAGGGGTCAACCTAGTCCGGGTGCAATACCGCTACGATACCAGCAACCGGCTTCAGAAGGTCATTGTTGACCTGACCCCCGAAGACGGTGTCATCGCTGACGGCAAAACCTACGTCACCACCTATGGCTATGACGGCACCAGCAAACGGGTGGCCTCGATCACGCAAAGCGATGGCAGCAGTCTTGCTTTTTCCTATGTGGATGGGCGCGTCAGCAGTTTGAACGACGGCCTGGGTGTTACCACCTTCGCCTATGACACCGGCACACGTCGCACCACGGTCACCGATGCTCTGCAAAGAAAAACGGTGTACCAATACGACGCGGCGGGCCAATTGCAGTCGGTGACGGGCCCCGCTGTCAACGGGGTACCTCAAGTTACCTCCTTTGACTATTCGCCCGCTGGCGACCTCATCAAGACGGTTGACGGCATGGGCCGCACGGTCAACATGGACTATGACGCCAACGGCAATCAGATCCTGCAAAGGGACAGCGCGGGCAACACCATCACACGCAGCTATGACGCACGCAATCAACTGCAGACGGAAACGGTCTATCTGATTCCTGATCCGGATGGTCCGGGCGAGGGCCAAGCCGCATCGCCACAGACCACGCGCTATGTTTATGACGCGGCGAACAAGAATCAGCTGCGTTTTGTACTCAGTGCGGAAGGACGGGTCAGCGAGTTCCGCTACAACCTTCGCGGTGAGCGCGTCGCCAGCGTTCAATACACGGCGGCGAATTATGTCGTCGCGGGATTGGCTCAGACCGAAGTGCCCAGCGAAGCGCAAATGAGCACCTGGGCCAACCTCAACAAGGTACAGACCCAGCGTGTAGACAGTGACTATGACGCTTTGGGGAAGCTGCAAACCGTCACCAGCTATGTGGCAGTGGACGTCAATGGCAACGGGCTGATGGATGGCAGCCAGTCTGTAACGCAGTATGTGTACGACCCGGTTGGGCGTTTGCTCAATACCATTAGCCCGAAGCTCGGCACAACGGTCTATGCCTACGACGGCTTGGGCCGCGAGATAAGCCGTCAGGACGCGAACAACGTTCTCACCCTCACGACCTATGACGACGCGAATAACAGGACCGTGCTGACGCAGGACAATGGCTTGCTCACCACTCGCAGCTATGACAAAGCCGGGCGGCTGATCTCCACGGTGCAAAGCAGTGCGGCCACATCAAATCTGGCGAGCACCCTGTATTTTTATGACGCGGCCGGCCAACTGCTCATGAGCCAAGACCCGACCGGGGTGCGCAGTTGGCGACTCTACGACGAAGCTGGCCGCAAAGTAGCTGATATTGATGGCACTGGGAGCCTCACCCGCTACAGCTACAACAAGAACAACCAACTCGTGCAAAGCGTGGCCTATGCCACGCGGCTGACGGCGGCCCAGATGGCCTTGTTGCTGGACAGCAGTGGCAAACCCTGCAACCCGGCCTTGTCCGTTTTGGCGCCCGTGACCTCCGGCGCTGATCGCCCGACTTGGTATGCCTATGACACTGCGGGGAGGCTGAGCAAAACCGTGGATGCACGCGGAGCCGTGATCGAAAGCCAGTACGACGGGACATCCCGCCTGGTCAAGCAAGTCCGCTATGCCACATTGCTCAGCAATGTGGGCAGCCTAGCGCCGGAGCTGGATCCAGCAGCGATCACGCCTGCATTGAATGCGGCGGAAGACCGCGTGCTGCGCAATTTTTACGACCGTGATGGCACTTTGCTGGGCACCTTGACCGGAGCCTATGCGAGCAACGCAGCACCGTCCTCGGCCTATCTGACCACTTATAGCTATGACGCAGCCGGGCGGCAAATTGGCAGTACGGCCTACGCCAAGCAGCCGTTGGCCTCTGCGGCAGCGGGCGAGCTGAGCAGCCTCATCCCTGGCAGCGACCCGCAAGACATCCTCACCCACACCCTGTATAACGCCCAGGGCCACCGCATTGCTGACGTCGACGGTGAGGGTTATTTGACCGAATACGGCTACGACCTCGACGGCCATTTAAGCAGCCAGAATCGCTACGCGGTGGCAGTGAACTGGACTGCAGGGGCCACGCTGGCCAGCTTGCGCTCGGCCGCCGGGGGCAGCCTCCAACTGCAAAAGTGGCAATATAACAAGCTGGGCCAGTTGGAATCGCAAACCGATCAATACGGAACGGTCACCCAGTACACCTATGACCGTATGGGCCAGCTGATCCAGACCGATCAAGCCTTGGGCACTGACCAGTTGCGGTCCCAGCGCAGCCGCTACGACCTGCAGGGGCGGCTCATTGCCCAACTCAGCGGCGAAGGCGCAGCCCTTTTGCTGCCGGGGCAGGCCCAGGTGCAGATCGATGCCATCTGGTCCCAGTATGCGATCAACTACGCATACGACGCGGCGGGCCGCCGCATCAGCAGCACCGATCAGCTGGGGCAAAAAACCCTCTACTACTACGACGCTGCTGACCAGCTCGTCTGCACCATCAACGCCATGGGCGAGGTGGTAGAAAACACCTACACAGGCCTACACCAGCTGGAAAGCAGCACCCGGCATGCCGCTCGACTGAGCGCAGCTCAACTAGCGGGCCAAGGTGGCGGCTGGCTCAGCACTGCCTTGGGCAATGCCCTGGCCACCATCGGCAACGCCAGCCTGGACATTCAGACCCGCTACAGCTATTGGCAAACCGGAAGTCTGATGTTTGACCGGCGTGCCGAGGGGGCATACAACTACCGCGAGTACAACGCCTTTGGTGAGTTGACTTACGTCAGCAGCTACATCGATGCCAGCAGTAACCTGAACAGCTACACCTACTACGACAGCCGTGGGCAGGTGAAAGCCACCACGGAGGGTGAAGGTGCCCTGGCCCACACGCGCAAGTTCACACGCGATTCGTTTGGCCGTCTCATCGAAGTCAGCAGTACAGGATTCAATGACAAGCAAACCTTCGGCTATGACAAGTTAGGCCGCTTGATCCGCAGCACGGATGCCTTGAATGTCATCAGTACCACCAAATACGACGCACTGGGCCGGGTGCTTGAGCTCAAAGACGGCCTCGATCAAGTTACCAGCTATGTTTGGGATACGGTGGCTGACGGGCACCGACTTCGCATCACCACTCCCGAGCAAATCACCCTGACCACGGTCTACAACCGCTTCGGTCAAACGGCAATCGTCACAGACGGTAGCCAAGTCAATACGTTCTACAGCTATGACAAGAACGGCCAGTTGCTGAAGCAAAGCACGGCCGTCGGCCTGACCGACAGTTTCTTCAACGCGGCTGGGCAGCTGATCAATACTCAGAACATGGTGGCAGTGGACACCGTCGCCAACACCTACGACAAATCCGGTCGGCTCTACCGCAGCAAAGACGCCAATGGCAATGTGATACAGCTTGAATACGACGCGGCCAACCGCGTTTGGCTTCGCACCGTGGACCCCGATGGCCCGCTCAAGCTGAAGACTCAGTATGAGTTTGATGGCATGGGGCAGCAAGTCCGCATCACTGACGCCCGGCAAATTGTCACCAAGCTGGACTACGACCTCAATGGCCAGCTCAAATCCCGCACCGTGGACGAAGGCGGCCTGAACTTAGTCACCCGCTACAGCTATGACGGTCTGGGCCGTACCCTCGGCGTGACCGACCCCAACCAGGTCCTCACGAAATACACGTACGACACTCGTGGCCGCCTATTGCAAGAGCAAGTGGATCCCAGCGGGCTAAACATCAAGCGCAGCTATACCTACGACCTCAAAGGCAATCGCCTCACGGCCACTGACCCTAACCTTCAAACCACCCGCTATGTCTATGATGAGCTAGACCGGCAAAGCTTCGCCATCGATGCCATGGGGAACATCCAGCGCACCGAGTACGACAAAGCAGGTCGGGTAAGCAAAATCACCCGTTACGCCACGCCGATCGATATTGCCAATCTGGCGTCGACGCCCACGCAGACCCAGGTGGTGGCGCTGTTGGTGGGCAATACCAGTCTTGACCAAGTCGAGCACCGTGTCTACGACAAAGACGGGCACCAGATTGCCAGCGTCAATGCCCTGGGTGACGTCAAAAGTTGGAGTTATGACGCTAGCGGCCGTGTGGTCGCGCAAACGAGCTATGCCAACCGCATCAATATGGCAAGCTGGATGCCCGGCACCGCGCCGCCAGTGGAGCCTGACAGCGCGTATGACCAAAGCTTGCAAATCGTCTATGACACTCTGGGCCGAGCCGTGGCCACGCTGGACGGTACCGGTGCCGTCGTGCTGCAAAGCTATGACGCCGTTGGCAATCTGGTGGGCCGTGTTGCTCTGGCCAATCGCGTGACCACCAACAGCGAAACCGCCCTAGACTGGGCCAGCCTGCAAACAGCCGCGGCCGCCGTGGCGGATGCTGGCAAAGACCAGCGCACTTACTACCGCTACGACGCGGCCAACCGCGAAACCTGGCGCATCAACGGCGTGGGCGGCGTGGAGCAGCGCATCTATGACGCCAACGGCCAACTCGTTAAACACATTGCCTACGCTAACACGGGCGAACTCAGTGCCCATGTAGGGCCGGGCGGCCTGCTTGGCGACCCGCTGCCCTCTGCAGTCCAGGCTAACCCAATGGACCGCATTAGCCTTTACGGCTACGACAAAGCGGGTCGTTTGGAGCTCAGTGTGGACGCCGTCGGGGGCCTAACTCAAAACAAATACGACGCTGACGGCAACCTGCTGCACCGCGCCCGCTTTGCGCAAGCCTTTGAAGCCACGGCCTTGGCCGCAGCCCAAGCCGACCCCACCCTGGTCAAACTGCAAGCCGGCCTGAGCTTGGCACTGCTGGCTGACGCCAACAACCGCATCGACCGCTACGCCTATGACCGTGCCAACCGCCAAACCTGGCAGATGGACGCCCTGGGCGGTGTCACCCAATACCGCTACGACGCACTGGGTCTGCTCAGCAGCAAGACTGAGTACGCGCTCAGCATGACGCCCACGCTCGTCACCGCGCCTGAGTTGACAGAAGCCAGCTTCACCCCCAGCCCGGACGCGGCCAACGATCGAACGACACGCTACTTCTTTGACGCTGCCGGTCGCCAGCGCTACGAGCTCAATGCCAAAGGCTATCTGAGCGAAACCCGCTATAGCGCTGGCCGCGTGGACAGCATCCACTATGCCGCACTGCCCAACATCGCCGCCACGGCCGACACCGCTGCCGTGACTGCCGCCCTTGCCGCCATTGCCAACCCCACCAATGACCGCAAGAGCAGCCTGCTGCAAGACGCGGCCGGGCAAACCGTGCAGAGCATTGACGCCCTGGGCGTCATCACCCTAACCGAGTACGACGGCCTGGGTCGCCGCCTGAAGCTCACACAAGCCCTGGGCCAGGCGGAACAAACCGTCAGTGAGTTTGAATACGACGGCCAAGGTCGGCAGATCAAGCAAGTCACCGCTCAAGGTAGCTCTGCTGAGCAGACCCAAAGCGCGGAATTTAATGCGCTGGGCCAAGTCACGCGTGAGTACGACAAGCGGGCTTACGCGCTGGCCAATAGCAACAGCGCTTGGGCCAGGGGCGAGCGCATCCGGTTCGGCCTGACCGCCAATGCGGCCCTATTGACGGAAAAGCAGAGGGCGAGTCTGGGTGTGAGCCATGTCTACGACGCGGCCGGCCGACGCACCCAGACTACCAACGCCATCGGGGCCAGCACCCAGACCCAGTACGACACCTTTGGCGATGCCGTCAAAGTGACCGACCCGCTGGGCCAGTGCGGCTACTTCTACTTCGACAAACTCGGCCGCGTCACACTGCAGGTCGACCCCCTAGGCTACGGTGTCCAAACCCAGTACTTCGGCAGCTTTGGGCAGGAAGTGCAAAGCGTCCGCCGCTTTGCCGCGCCTGTTGCGGTCACGGGCCTGAGTCCCAGCAACCCGCCCCAATTCACAGCCCAAGACGGCAAAGACGCCCTTAGCAGCTGGACCACGGACCGCTTGGGCCGCGTACTCAGCAGCCGTGATGCCGAAGGCGATGTTGAGTCAACGCGTTATGACGTCAGCGGCAACCGCTTCCAACGAGCTGTTAGCAACAAGCTCGGCGGCGAAGGCTTGTATGAAGTAGACACTCTCGGCCAGCTTGTCAAAGAAACACTGCCTGTACAGGCCCGTGACGGCCAGGGCAATTTAAAAGCCGTCGTTAACACCTACAGTTACGACGCATTTGGCCAGCGTATTGGCAGTGTCGAAGCACTAGGCCTTCCCGAGCAACGGGTGACCAGCTACCGCTATGACGCTATGGGCCGCTTGACCCACCGCATCGGTACCGCTTACACCGCCTACGACCCGGTGAGCCAAAGCCGTTCCAGCGTCACGCCGGTGGACTACAACGCTTACGATAAGCTGGGACACCTGATCGAACGCATCCAGAGTGGGCAATGGAATGGCAGCCAGGTGCAAGGCGGCGCGCGTAGCCTCAACTACTTCGATGCGGCCGGCAACCTAATCTCCCAAATTGCGCCTGACGCTAGCCTCACGACCAGCAGCTACGATCCTATGGGGCAGGTGATCACCCAAAGCGCTTACGCCAACCGGCTTGGCGCGCTGCCAGCAGTCGCTGGCGGCCAGCCCCCCTCGGGCATAGCCGATTCGGCCAATGACCGGACCACCCGCTATGAATACGATAAGCTCGGCCGCCTCACCAAAACCAGCCGAGACGCCGTGCAGGTCTGGGAGCAAGGCAACACCGCCAGTGACGGCCTCTCCTTGGACCTCGCGGCCCCGCGTAGTGTCACCCTGCAAGAGCGTCGCTATGACGCTGCTGGCCGCGTCACCCAGGAAATCGACGGTCGCGGCAATAGCAACTACCTGTACTACGACGCCCTGGGCCGCAAAACCCTGCGCATCGACGCCGAAGGCTACGCCACCGGCTACGACTACGCCAGCTTCCAAGACACCGCCACCCGCGAAGTCAAGTACGCCACCCAGCTGGGTGACGGCGGCAGCGTCAACATCCTCACCCGTAACAGCCAATTCAGTGACACCGGCGGCACCACCACCACCGTCACCAGCAGCCCCAGCTACGCCCGCCAAGACGACACAGCCCAAGCCGCGGCCCTGCGCGACCCCATCCTCCTGCGCCAAAGCCTGGAAAGCGGCAACGCCGCTCCCACCGAGGGCAGCAAAGCCTTGCGCATGTTCTACACGCCGATGACGAATGGCAACTACGTCAACTCCAGCGCGCAGCGCTACCTGGGCTTTTTTGACAAAGGCGATGTGGTCACACTCACCGTCTGGTTCAAGAGCGACAGCCAAACCACGGGCATGGCCTTCTTGGGCGATGCCAACTTCGCCAACGGCACCCCCGCCTATGAAAACTCCGTCTACGTCACCAGCTACGGCGGCGACGGCGGCTGGAAAAAACTCACCGCCACAGTCACGCTCAAAAACCAGGACATGCTGCAAGCCTATCTTTACGGGGACCGCGACGGCGGCAACCGCAAACTGGGCAGCTCCATCCTCTATGACCGCTTGCAAATCACCAGCGCCCAAAAAGGGCTCGTCTATGCCGACAGCTTTGAGAACGGGCTGAACAGCGACTGGATCTTCTCCGGCAAAACCCCGGACATCGAAACCCTCACCCCCACCCCCGACCGCATCACCGAGTACACGCTGGACCGCCTCGGCCGGGTGACCGAGAAGCGGGTTAAAAACGTCGAACAGCAGTACGTCGACGCCGGTGGCGCCATCAGCAGCAAACTCACCGACGCCATCACCCGCCAGCAATACAACGGCCTGGGGCTCATCACCCACATCGACAAGCTGGTGGCCCTCTCTGGCACCGGTGCCGAAATCTGGCAGCAAACAGATCTCAGCTACGACATGTTGGGTCGCCAGACCCGCCTGCAAGCGCCGGCCTATCTTGACTACCAGGGCGCCAGCGTGCGCCCCGTCACCGACACCGAATACAACGGCCTGGGTGCCTTGAGCCGCCAGATCCAACGCGGCGGCGATGACAGCTCCGAGTTTGATGACCGCATCACCCGCTTTGCCTACAACAGCAACGGCGATCGCATCAGCCAGACCGACGCTGCAGGCAACCTCACCGTTTATGAGCTGGATGCCATGGGCCACATGGCCTTGAGCACCGTCAAAAGCGTGCTCAATGCCGATGGTGGCAGCGCCGACCTGGTGAAGGCCTACCAATACGATGCCCTCGGCCGCATGGTCACCCAAATCGACCGAGGCACCGGCGAGATCAGGCGCTACGCCTACAACGCCTTTGGGGAAGTCAGCGGCAAGAGTCTGGGCGACGGGTGGCAGGAATACATCCAGTACAACACCCTGGGCAACGTCTCGCGCAGCAACACCGAAGGCGGCGTGAGCAAAATCTATCTGTACGACAGCAACGGCAACACCACGCGTCAAATCAGCTCGGGCAATTCCGGCAAAGACCTCAAGACGGTGAGCGTCTCGGCGGCTGCCATCGACACCAGCCTGGCGCACAGCTTCAGCGTCTACGACAAGCGCAACAAGCTCTACAAGACCGTGGAGCCTGACATCAGCTACACCCAGGACACGGCGGCCATGAATGCGGCCTTCAGCCAGCAATTGGCCGATCTTTACGGCACGGTGGCTGTGGTCAATATAGGCGGCGGGAGTTACGGCACCGCCGGTGTCAACGGCACGGCCGGAAGTTCCACGCAAATTAATGGGGCGGGCAGTAGCAGCCTTCTTCCCAATTCTGCCACACCAAATATGGTGCCCATTCGAACGGTGGGTTCGGCGCCTACGCTCGGGGCGAGTTTGCCAGGGACGGGGGCGCAGGTGGAGTTGGGACATCGCTGGGGCACAATAATATTTGAAGAGGGTTCTTGTGATGGCCCAAGTCTTCCGACTTCATTCACGTTGCCGCAAAATGAAAGCCTTCCCTATGTGCCATATCAGATATTTGTTGATGGCTCGACTGTCCCGTGTGCAACAATATTTCCTGGTGAAACGACAGCTTCAATCTACTCTGGTATTCTTTCGTCGGGATTGCCTGGGATATATGGTGGTTCTCATGTAATTGAATTTAAATCATTTATTACGGGGGAGTGGAAAACGGTTGCAAAAGGTGGGTTTCATATTTTTCAATGGGGATATGGAAATAATTTTGCAAGAACCACAACATACGATGAAATTGATACTCTTTCATCTATAAAGTTGGTTGGCAATGTTGGTGGGGCTACGTCTTTTACTGCAGTTGTTAATGAAGGATTTTCGAGTTCATTTGGTTTGACTGTGGGGCAGGTTCAATCAAGCGGCACGTTTGAAATAAATACTAGTACGTTGACTCCTGGTACCTACACTGTCAATGTTCGCGGTTTCAATGATTTAGGTGCCGCAGTAACGGGCGAAGCCCTCACCATCACGGTCGATGCGACAGGGGTGACGGCCATCACAGGCCGCGTCACGCTTAGTGCCAGCCCTGACACCCAAGCCATCCTCCCCGCCAGCGGCCCCGCCCTGCAATTCAGCGCCTCCGTGCTCGGTCAAAATCCCAGCCTGCACTGCCGGGCCAATGCCAGCAATGACGATTGGAGCAGCCTGGCTCTGTCCGGCAACACGGCGGACCTCAGCCAAGCGGGCATGGTGGCGGGCCAGAGCTATGAATTCATCCTCAGCAGCAGCGCGGGTGATAAGCATGGCAGTTTTGTCTACAACGGCCCAAGCACTGCCGTGACATTGAGCGACAGCGGCATGTTGGGCGCCGTCAGCTATGGCAACCCGGCATTTACGATCAATGCCGGCGGCACCGTCAGCGACACCACCGGCGGCAACTTCCTGATGCAGCTCAACCTGGGCGGGCAGGTCTTCACCACCGCTCTGCAAAGCGATTTGAACTTCAGCTTTGCCGATGTACTCAGCCGCCTGGGCGTCAACCCCTGGCTGCACATCAGCTACGCTTATAGCTACCAAATCTTCAGCCAGCGCGGCGGCGTGCGGCAATTCATTGGCCAGGGCAGCGGCACGGTCACACTGGGTAGCGAATTCAGTGCCAGTGTTCCTGCTTCGCAAACTTGTTATGTGCCCCAGGTCCAGCTCAGCCTGCCGGGCGGCGGCAGCCTGGCCGGTGCCATCACCCTCAGCCCGCAAGACAACCCTGCTGCCGCCACCAGCCTGGCCGCCAGCGGCGATTGGCGGCGCAGCCAGGCCGGCAGCGCCATCTCGCTCGACCTCAGCGAATTCCTGCCCAGCCAGCCTGGTACCAGCCGCCTGATCAACTTCAGCTACAGCGGCGCCGACGCCAGCTTCAGCGGCACTTACCGCCTCTGGGCTACCGGCCAAGCCGCGCTGGAGGGCAATATCCAGATCAACCCTGTTGGCCAGCCCAGCATCACCCTGAACGTCAGCGGCGCGGCCAGTCTGAGCCTGCTCAAGGTGCTCAATGTGGGCAGCAATCCCGGAGGCGACCCGGCGCAAGCTGGAAGCGTGGTGACCACGGTCACCAGCAACCCGCCCAACTTCAGCTGGGACGTGCCCAGCAGCCCAGATGGTGACTTCCGCTTCTACTACGAAACCCGCGACGCCACCGGTGCCCTCAATGGCAAGGGTTATGGCAGCTACAAGGTGGCGGGGGGCGTGCTCAGCCAGTACAGCACCGACGCCCCTTTGCTCAAGCCCTCGGTTGCCAGCTTCACCCCCCCGGCGGGCTACGGCTACTTCGAGGTGCGGGTCGGCAACACCCTTTACAGCACTGCCGCGGGCAGCTTCAACACCAGCGGTACGCAACTCCTGCTCAATCTGCCCGGCGCCGTGCCCGGCAGCAGCGTGCCTCTGAGCTACCGAGCCACCAGCGGCAACAGTGCCAGCACCGGCAATCTGCTCAGCAGCGGCACAGGCACGCTCAACGTCGGCAGCAACGGTACCGTGAGCATCAGCGGCCAGGTCGAGGACCGCAAACCCACCATCGTTCAGTTGCTGGGCCCCCTCAATCGCCACCTGAGCACCCTGACCGTTACCCCCGGCGCCCCCCTGGGCGCCGCACCCGCCTACACCGGCCCCGCCCTTGAAGCGCCCGGCGTGTGGGACGACGCGCAGCAACGCACCGTCTTCACCTGGACCATCCCCGCCAGCTCCCCCCTGCTGCCGCCCGACAGCAACACCCCCGCCTACCGCTTCAACTACCAAATGGGCTTCAAGAACGCCGATGGCAGCGTCGCCAAAGACGAAATCGGCGACCCCCTGCAAATCAAAGGCGTGATGACCCTGGGCGGCAGCAGCAGCCAGCCCGTGCAGCTGCAGCAAAGCTTCACCGTCTTCAACGTGGCCGCGCAAATCAAGCGCCTGCAAAGCTACAACGCCTTTGGCGAAATCTCTGAGGAGTACGACGACCGCGTGGCCCTGCGCGCCAAGGCCATGGTCGACCAATACAACAAAGACCCCGAACTGCACCAAGACCCTGCCACCGCCGGCATCGTCTACCAAGCCGATCTGGCGGCGGTGCGCACCAACTTTGTCTACAACGCCCTGGGCAAACTCATCAGCAAAGCCGATCCGCAAACCTTCATCACCGAGGCCAACGGCTTTATCCACCGCGACCGCCCCATCACCCGCTACGGCTACGACCTCACCGGCCGCTTGAACACCGTCACCGACGCCAATGGCTGGACAAGCAAGCAAAGCTTTGTGGGCGAAGGCGAACAGCACTTGAGTCGTCAATGGGCGGCGGACGGCGGGCTCAAACAAATCGACTACGACCGCTTTGGCGACGCCCGCCGCCTCACCAACGAGCTGGGCGCCGTGGTCGAACAAGACTTCAACGCCCGCAGCCAACTCATCACCGCCCGCCGTCTGGGCATCAGCCGCGTGCAAAACTTCGGTGCCGGTGAAGTCCCTGGCGCCGCCCCCGTCGCCAGCACCCTCACCGAGAGCTACACCGTCAACGCCCTGGACCAGCGCATTGCCCACACCGACGCCCTGGGCCAGACCGACAAGACCTGGTACGACAGCCTGGGCCGCGTCATCCAGACTCGCAGCGCCCAAGGCCGCGACACCAGCTACAACTACCAATACATCGCCGCAGGCAGCACCAGCAGCCCCATCCTTGGCGCAGGCGGCGCCAATCTGGGCGGCTACCAACTCACCACCACCAGCTCCGATGGCCGCAGCCTCATCGACCGCGTGGACTACTTTGGCCGCACGACCTGGCACCAAGACCAGGGTGCGCGCCAGTACATCTACAACTACAACATCGCGGGCCAACTCGCCAGCCAAACCAGCGACTCTGGGCAAAACATCCAGTACAGCTACTTCGCCAACGGCAACATCAAGGAAGCGCGCGACATCACCGAGCGCACCCTGGCCCGCTACGCCTACGACAACGCCGGCAACCGCGTCGTCGAAACCTATGGCGGCCTGGCGCCTGACAACGTCAGCCTCTACGGCGCCTTCCAGGCCGACACCATCAGCTACGACGAACTCAATCGCATGAGCCGGGCAGGCGACGGTGATGGGCAGAAGTCCCATGATGTACGCTATGAATACGATGCTGTTGGCAACCGCCGCTCGGTGCGTGCGGCCTACTGGATCCCCGGCGAGCAAAGCCTGATCCAGCACGACCATATGTGGTACACCTATGACGCCACCAACCGCTTCACCACCAGCAAGGGCAGCCTCACCCGGCGCGGCACCTCCATGAGCGACAGCACCGGCCAAATCCTGCAAGGCACAGCCGGCACCCTGTTGCGCTACGACCTGGCCGGCCAGCGCATCGGTGTCACCAACGCCGACGGCAGCGTCGAAGCCTACAGCTACAGCGCGGACGGTTACTTGGAAGACAGCCGCGTCAACGGTAGCTTGCGCGCCCGCCGCCGCGTCGACAGCCTGGGCCGCACCCTGCAATACAGCGAATGGGAAACCAACGGCAATGTGCGGCAGATCAAGACCAGCGCCTACGACGCCGACAACCGCACCTTGAGCGAAACCACCAGTGGCACCAATACCGCCGCCGATGGGGTGGCCAGCTACAAGTACTACAACGACCGCAGTGACGGCGCCTCCAGCACATTGGGTGCAGGCAGCCTGGCACAAGTCACGTTCACGCCCCAGCAAAGCGGGGCCCCGAGCACGAGCACGAGCTACACCTACGTCTACTGGGACAGCGCCAAGCAAAACAGCATCTACAAAAAAGTCGGCGCCGGCGGCCCCAATAATGAAGGCCTCACCCAGCTGAACTACGACCACAATGGCCACCTGAACGCCGTGGCTGACGTCAACGTGGGCCGCACGCTGAACTACTTCAACAGCGCCCAAGGCCAGGTGCTGCGCCGCGTAGAAAGCAAGGCCGCCACCGCGACCACAGCCGCCAGCACCACCACCCACAACTTCTACTACGCCGCCGGGCGGCGCATCGGCGACGTGGGCAACGACGGCAACAGCGTCCGCCAGTCCTACGCCGAGCAGCTGGCCATCCCCCTGCAAAACCCCAACACCACGGCGCAAAGCTACAAGACCCAGACCCCCATCACCAGCGCTGACTTCGGGCAGAACTACGAGCCCATCAACGCCAGCTACCCCGTGGCCACCGGCAGCACCTACACCGTGCGCGGCGGCGACACGCTCAAGAGCATTGCGCAGCAAGTCTGGGGCGATGGGGCGATGTGGTACCTCATCGCCGACGCCAACCACCTCAGCGGCAGCGAAGTCCTGGTCAGTGGGCAGACCTTGGTGATCCCCAACAAGGTCACCAACATCCACAACAATGCCAGCACCTTCAGGCCCTACAACCCGGGGGAGGTGATCGGGCATATTGATCCGACGATCCCGACGCCCCCGCCGCCGCCGCAGCAAGACAAGGGCTGCGGCACCATCGGCACCATTCTCATGGTGGTGGTGGCGGTGGTGGCGACGATTTATACGGCGGGGGCGGCGGCAGGATACTTTGCTACGGCAGGGAGTGCCGCCGCAGGGATGGGCACGGCCGCCTTGGGAACGGCTGCTGTGACAGGTACGGCAGTCGCAGGGCTCTCCACGGGCGCGATGCTTGCATCAGCAGCGATCGGAGCCGCCGCCGGCTCCATCGCCAGCCAGGCCGTGGGCCTGATGACGGGCAATGTGGATAAATTCAGCTGGAGCGCGGTGGGCCAGGCGGCACTGGGCGGGGCCATTACAGCGGGCGTGGGGGCAGGGCTGAACAGCATGGCGCAGGCTGGTGGCGTCTTGAATGGCACCACGGTGGGCAACTGGGTCAGCAGCAGCGCCAATGGTGCGGCCACCAGCTGGCAAGGGGCAGCCATCCGCGCAGGCCTCAGCTCCGCCGCCACCCAGGCCATCCAAGGCCACTGGAGCTGGCGTGAGGTGGGCGCCTCGGCAGTGGCCGGCGCTGCGGGCTACGCGGTGGGCAACTCGGTCGGTAGTGCCCTGCAAGGTGCCGATCAAAACTTCTCCAAAGTCGCCCAAAGCGCCATCGCCGGAGCGGCGGGCGGCTGGGCCAGTAGCCAGATCCTTGGAATGAATGCGAACGAGACCTGGGCGCGCACGGGGCAGGGCTTTATTTCGGGGTTTGCGAATGGAGTTGGCAATGCACTGGGGGAGAGCATTGCAAGCCAGAGCGGGCCTAAAGTGCCGGCGGTCGCCAGCCCTGAAGAGAAGGCGGCCGTCCTGGAGATGTTTGAAAGGGACGCCCCTTCAAACACCGCCGGCAACGGCTTGCGTCTGGGTGGCAGTTCCGGTTTACGCTTGCCGGCAGGTGCGGTAGCCGATTGGTCGGCGCAGGTTGACCGTGGCATCAAGGACAAAGTACTTGCTTTGCAAAACTTCGATGTCGTGGCGTCGAAGGCATGGGCGCGTGAGGATGCTGAAGCCGCTGCGCGGGCTGAAGCAGCTCGCGTGCAGCGGAACGCCGGTATAGATCGGCGACTGGCTGCGGAGAGCGCGGCCAAGGCGTCGGCCAATCTGCTCTTGACCACTGCCCCCGCTGGGGCCTCAGCAGATTCGTTCATTGCTCAGG
Source organism: Paucibacter sp. KBW04 (assembly GCF_003852425.1). Lineage (GTDB taxonomy): Bacteria > Pseudomonadota > Gammaproteobacteria > Burkholderiales > Burkholderiaceae_C > Paucibacter_A. Next base: position 806,185 of record NZ_QAJN01000001.1, read on the forward strand.
CGGGCTTTGGGTCACTTGAGGCTGCGAATGAGTCTGCAAGAGCGCAAGAGGCTTGGACGCGGCAGCAGAGTAGCCAAATTGTGTTGCCAATCGACCCCACACAGATTCGCGTTGCGCGGCCAGACTATTCGAATGCGTCAACAGGCTTCACTGCCGATCTGAAGGGCGGTGTCCTCGCTGCGCGCAACATGCTGCCGAACATGGTGGAGGGATTCTTCGGCTTGTTTGGAGGCAGCGACCTCTCCTTCCTTAAGGCTCCCGTTCCTGCAGAAAACGAGAGAGGCTACTACTACGCCAATTTGGGGCAATCTGTGGCAGGCATTGCTTTGCCGGCGCTGGAGGGAATGCGTGGTTTCACTAGCCTTGGCAATGTCGACACTTCGGCAGCCAGCATCTCTCAGTTGTCGATGCGAGAGCGGGTCTTGGCGAAAATCGAAGCAACAAGAGTCGGCAACGCTTCTAGTCAATTCGAACTCTATGCGACTGTCGAAGACCTGCTTAACAAGCGCATCGACCTAGGCTTGACGTCTAACGCTAAGATGCAGAGAAACTTCGCCTACAGTGAATATCAACTTAACGGTGAATTGGGTAAAGATTTTGCATTGAGCGGGAAAAGTTCGCCGGGCGGAACCGTTGGAATTCCGGAGAATCGAATGTTCAGCACGATGGAAGTCGGCTGGAGCAGAGCTTATGACACAGAGGTTAAGCTTTTGGAATCTATCGCCCAACGATATAATCCGCATCGCCTTGATGTGGTTCCAGGCCTCTCCGGTTCTGTAAATCTGTATTCGGAGCTTACTGTGTGCTACTCCTGCTCCCGCGTAATCGGGCAGTTCCAAGAAATGTTCCCGAATGTGAGGTTGGGCGTGCAATCTGGGGCGAGTGCTAGCAAGCCGTTTTTTCGCTGAGGAGCTATTGTGGGCAAATTCTTTGATTGGCTGAAAGCCGCTAAGCTGGACGAAGAGCGGCCTATCGTCGGAATTTCGAAGAATGAAATCGATGAGCTGGCTGCCGCACAAGGGCAAATAGCATTTCCTTCGGTTTATCAGGAATTTCTAGAAGACTGCGGGAAAAGTGCTGGGCTGTTTCAGCGCGATGCTGCCTTTTTCTTTCCGGAAGTCAAAGACCTAAAGCGCCGCCTTCTAGAGATGCTCGAGGACGAAGGCATCGAATTTACCGTACCCGCAAATGCCTTTGTTTTTGGTGCTTACCAAGGCTTCCAGTTCCACTACTTCATTTGCGACGGTGGCACCGACCCGGCGGTCTATCAAATGGATGATGGTGGTGGCGACCCCGAAATGGTGGCTGAGACATTCTCAAGCTACATTCGAAAAGGAATAGCGCAGTATCGCGACTCGTTCTATCAGAAGTCGTGAGCTAAGGAGTCGGCCCTGCAATACCGCCGCACCCTGCATGAACACTGGTGATTCGGGGTGAATGCCGATGGCCAACATGCTCGTAGACACCCATCCAAACCCGCAGCGCGCCAAACGAGCAAATCCGGTTTTACGCGCTCGTGTGACCGGGTCGGCCTTGAGGCTGCAATGCGTCGGCAATCGCCGCGCGGCCCAGGCCCGGGATGGGGCCATTTGCCCGCGATTCGGCCGCTTGCGGCGGCGGTGGGGAGGCCCTTAAAACTCCCCCTTTAAAACCGACACACATTACGCACGGCTCAAGGGCGCCGAAAGCCATTCGTAAGGCCTTGTTCCATAAAGGAATTTGGCTGTCACCACCTCTTTAAGTTTATTTGCATGAAAATCTTTGCGACTCCGCTAAGTTTTTGATTTTGAATAAAAAAGTGGTGGTGCCAAACGGTGACAGCAGCCATTGCCTCTCTCGGAGTGGTGCTGTCTTGGGCGGGCCGGTCATGAGCTTGTTCGGCGCGTTGGCAGCATCCCCTGGCGCGCGCAAAATCGGCCCATCAAGGCTGGCGCCCAAACGTTGGTCCTGGTCATTAAATCCCCGCGCGGAGGTACTGATGATGAACCCCCAATCGCCTGCCAAAAGTATGCGTCCAGCCAAGTCATCTTGACGGGCTGATCTGGCCTCAAGCTATGTCGGCTGCGCCCAGCGATGCGGCAGCAGTTCTGCGATTCGGCTGTCCGGCTGCGTCGGCAGCCTGGTCAGCACGTCCTTCAGGTAAGCCCACGGCTCCAGCCCATTGAGCTTGGCCGATTGGATCAAGCTCATGACGGCCGCAGCTCGCTTGCCCCCGCGCAGGCTTCCAGCGAAG
>NZ_QAJN01000010.1:0-410 GCF_003852425.1 Paucibacter sp. KBW04
GGCCTCTACGTGCCGGACGCGGGCAGCTTCCATCTGGGCGGCGAGCCCTACACCCCGCAGGCCGTGCACCAAGTGGCCAAGGCCGGCATTGCGCGCACCTTCCAGAACATCCGCCTCTTCGCCGAGATGACGGCGCTGGAGAACGTGATGGTGGGGCGTCATGTGCGCTCGCACTCCGGCTTGCTGGGCGCCATCCTGCGCACCCCGGGCTTCAAGGCCGAGGAAGCCGCCATCCGCCAGCGCGCCCAAGAGCTGCTGGACTACGTGGGCATCGGCAAGTTCGCCGAATTCAAGGCGCGCACCCTGAGCTACGGGGATCAGCGTCGCTTGGAGATCGCCCGTGCCCTTGCCACCGACCCCAAGCTGATCGCCCTGGACGAGCCGGCCGCTGGCATGAACGCCACCGAGAA
>NZ_QAJN01000010.1:723-390293 GCF_003852425.1 Paucibacter sp. KBW04
AAGGGCCAGGGCGCTTGGGACCTGGTCAAACAAGGCCTGGTGATGGTGCCCGAAGGCCGCGGCACCTTCACCCGCATGACCATCACCGAGAACCTGCAGATGGGCGCCTACATCCGCAGCGACAAGGCGCAGATCCTGGCCGATATCGACAAGGTCTTCAGCATCTTCCCGCGCCTGAAAGAGCGCAAAGACCAGTTGGCCGGCACCATGAGCGGCGGCGAGCAGCAGATGCTGGCCATGGGCCGGGCACTGATGGCCCAGCCCAAGGTCTTGTTGCTGGACGAGCCCAGCATGGGTCTCTCTCCCATCATGGTGGACAAGATCTTCGAGGTGGTGAACGACATCCACCAGCAAGGCGTGACCGTCTTGCTGGTGGAGCAAAACGCCAGCCGCGCCTTGGCGCTTGCCAACCGGGGCTATGTGATGGAGTCCGGCCTGATCACCATGACCGGCGAAGGCAAGGCCTTGCTCAATGATCCCAAGGTGAGGGCGGCTTATTTGGGGGAGTGAGTGGCATTTTCAGCGCGAAGCAAAGAAGGGCAGTCGAGTGACTGCCCTTCCCAAGTGGCATGGACAGTTCTGAGGATTTGAGCCGGATTGCCTCCCATGAAGTTCGGCAAGGCCTCACAACCTCGCCAATTCCCACACTCCTTACGGATTCAAAGCTATTGTCTTTTCAAGATACTGACCATGTCGTAGGAGCTTCAATGCAACTGAGCTCCCGCGCCGATCCTGAAGATAACTCATTAACCATTCGGAGTTCTGTATCGGAAGTCCGTCAATTGACAACAACTTGTCACCGACAAGCAGGTCTGCATTGAATGCCGGCGTGCCATCTGCAATTAGCCGAACGACCACTCCCTTGTTCGTTTGCAACTCTTGCCGCTCTAAGTCAGACAGGTCGCGGAAGAAGGCTCCAAGTCGAAACTTTTGCTTTATGAAAAAGACCGCTCCGTAGTCCGAGCGGTGAATTGTCATAGGCACATAATTTGTTGTGGTTCCGTATGTGGTTGTAGTCCCCGTTCCATAGGCAGTCGCGGATCCACGTGCTCCATAGGCGGTGGCTGTGGCGGTTGAGTAAGAGGTGGACGTTGTGGGTGTTGTGATAGGAATGCTCGAAGTGATTGAGCCCGTGTACTTCGGGCTAAGGATGAGTACCAAATCAGCGCCTACTTCTTTAGCCTGTGAGATAGCAGAGCCCTCCGATTCCGGTCGGCCGCTGTTAAACATCGAATTTCCAATCATGACGTATCCGCGCTTGGCATACGCGTCTATGACAACTTGAGCTTCTGTGGGCTGGGCTCGTTCAACGATTGGTGAGTCGGGTGGTGGGGCAACGCGCAATCTTGCAATGGCTTCTGCGGTAGCACCTTGCGCGGGGCGATAAAACTGCTTGTACCCGCTCGCACATCCGCTAAGGAACAAGGTGGCTAAGAGCGCGAGTAGTCCGTAGGTGTTTTTCATCATTGGTTATAGCGTTTGGTGCCTCAGCAAAAACTGGTTACTTAACTGGATATTGGCAGTCTAGCTTCTGTCAGCCGAAGAGAAGCTTCTGCTTTCTTTGCAAGAAGGTGACGATCATGTCGATTTGGCCGCGAGCGTGCAGGATGTTCCCTTTTTGGGATTCTGATGTAACCACTTTGTACCTGGATATGCCGGAAAGGCCGAGGTCACTTCCCTATGATCGTGTAATATGGTTACCAGTTTTCAACCCTCCGAGTTACATCGGTAGCTGAGCCCATGAACAAGACCCTCCTCGCCGTTACCGAACGCATCCGCCAACGCAGCGCCGCCACTCGTGGGCGTTATCTCGACGGGCTGGACCAGCTGGCAGGGCGCAAGCGCGGGGTGGAGCGCATGGGCTGCGCCAATGTGGCCCATGCGTTTGCGGCCATGCCTAGCAATGACAAGCTGCGCATCGTGGCCGAGAAGGCGCCGCATCTGGCCATCGTGACGGCCTACAACGATATGTTGTCGGCCCACCAGCCGTATGAAGGCTACCCAGCCCTGATTCGCCAGGAAGCCCATGCCCAGGGCGCCACCGTGCAGGTGGCGGGTGGCGTGCCGGCCATGTGCGACGGCGTGACCCAAGGTCTGCCGGGCATGGAGCTGAGCCTGTTCTCGCGCGACACCATCGCCATGAGCACGGCCATCGCGCTGAGCCACGATGTTTTCGACGCAGCCTTGCTGCTGGGCATCTGCGACAAGATCGTGCCGGGCCTGCTGATCGGCGCCTTGCACTTCGGCCATCTGCCCTGCGTGTTTGTGCCGGCCGGGCCGATGAGCAGCGGCCTGTCGAACAATGAAAAAGCCAAGGTGCGTGAGCTTTACGCTCAGGGCAAGGTCGGCCGCGAGGAGTTGCTGAAAGCCGAGTCCGCCGCCTACCATGGCGCGGGCACCTGCACCTTCTACGGCACGGCCAATAGCAATCAGATGCTGCTGGAAGCCATGGGTTTGCATGTGCCCGGCGCCGCCTTTGTGCACCCGCATGACCCCCTGCGCGAGGCCTTGACCCGCCAGGCCGTGCGCCAGGCCCTGAGCCTGACTCACAAACACCACTACACGCCCATCGGTCGGGTGGTCGATGAGCGCTGCATCGTCAATGCCATGGTGGCCTTGCTGGCCACCGGCGGTTCCACCAACCACCTGATCCACTGGGTGGCGGTGGCGCGTTCGGCCGGCATCTTGATCGATTGGAGCGATTTCTCCGAGCTCTCGGGCGTCGTGCCTCTGCTGTCCCGCGTCTATCCGAATGGCGCGGCCGATGTGAACCAGTTCCAGGCGGCAGGCGGCCCGGCCTTTGTGATCCGCGAACTGCTCAAGGTTGGCCTGATGCATGAGGACGTGCTGACCGTGGCCGGTGCTTCGCTGCAGGCTTTTGGCACTTTGCCTGCCTTGGATGAGGCGGGCAAGCTGGCCTGGCAAGACTTGGCACCGGCGAGCAAGGATGAGGCCGTGGTGCGCACGGCCGAGCAGCCCTTCAGCGCCACCGGCGGCCTCAAGCTGCTGGACGGCAATCTGGGTCGCGCCGTCATCAAGGTTTCGGCCGTGCCCGAGGATCGCCACATCGTCGAGGCCCCGGCCCGCATCTTCAGCGATCAGGAGTCCATGCTGGCTGCCTTCAAGGCCGGTGAGCTGGAACGCGATGTGATCGTGGTCGTGCGCTTCCAAGGCCCGCAGGCTAACGGCATGCCCGAGCTGCACAAGCTGACCCCACCTCTGGCCGTGCTGCAAGGCAAGGGCTTCAAGGTGGCCCTGGTGACCGATGGCCGCATGAGCGGTGCGTCGGGCAAGGTGCCGGCCGCCATCCACGTCAGCCCCGAGGCCCTGGCTGGTGGTCCCTTGGGCAAGCTGCGCGACGGCGACGTGGTGCGCCTGGACGCCACCACCGGCGAACTGCAAGCCCTGGTCTCGGCCGAGGAATGGGCGGCTCGCGAAGGGGCTCAGATCACCGAGCACCAAGCGCTGGAGAACGGCCACGGCCTGGGCCGCGATCTGTTTGCTGGCATGCGCCGCAATGTCCGCACCGCCGAAGAGGGCGCTGTGTCCTGGCTTTAATCAATGACATCGAAATCGACATGAGCATCACCAACACCCTCAGCCTGGCCAGCCACGGCCCCGTCATTCCCGTCATCGTGATCCAGCGTCTGGAAGACGCCGTGCCCCTGGCCCAAGCCCTGGTCGCCGGCGGCGTGCGGGTGCTGGAAGTGACGCTGCGCACGCCGGTCGCCTTGCAAGCCATGGAAGCCATGGCGCGCGCCGTGCCCGAAGCCATCGTGGGCGCCGGTACCCTGCGCAGCGTGGCGGATGTGAAGGCGGCTCGCGACGCGGGTTGCCAGTTCGGCGTCAGCCCCGGCTTTACCGAGGCGATTGGCGCGGCCTGCCATGAGCAGGGCCTGCCCCTGCTGCCGGGCGTGTCCACCGCCAGCGAGGTGATGCAGGCCAATGCGGCCGGCTATCAGTTCTTGAAGCTGTTCCCGGCCGTGGCCGTGGGCGGCATCAATCTGCTCAAGGCCTTGGGCGGCCCTTTTCCCGATGTGGCGTTTTGCCCCACCGGCGGTATCACGCTAGAGACGGCGCCGCAGTTCCTGAAGCTGGCCAATGTGAAGGTCTGCGGCGGTTCCTGGCTGACCCCTCAAGACGCCATCGACGCGGGCGATTGGGCCCGCATCACGCGCTTGGCGGCGGAAGCTGCTGCCTTGCGCGGCTGATCGACGCTAATTTCAGGTTTGATCGGGAAGATCAAACACCAGGCAGGTCGTGCTGGCGTGCGCATACAAACGCCCGTCATGCCCGACGAGGCTGGCCTCAGCGGTCGCCACCTGGCGGCCCGAGTGCACAACCTTGCCAACTGCCCGCACCAAGGGCACTTTGTCGGTCAGTGCCCGCACCAAGTTCACCTTGAATTCCAGCGTTGTGTAGGCCCGACCCACCGGCATGGTAGTGTGGACGGCGCAGCCCAGGGCGGAGTCCAGCAAGGTGGCGAACCAGCCACCATGCACCGTGCCCAGCGGGTTGTAGTGGCGGCGCAGGGGCTTGCCCTGAAAGACGGCCTCGCCATGGGCCACGCTGATCAAAGCGAAGTCCAGGGTCTCGGCAATCGGCGGCGGCGGCAAGTCGCCGGCAAGCATGGCTTGCATCACTTCCAGGCCGCTGCGGCCCTGGATTTGCTCGCGCGTGGCCAAGCCGGTCTGGGCCTGGATGTGGGCGCGCACGACGGCTTCTTCGGCCATCCACTGGGCCAGCACTTGATCCTGTTGTGACTCTGTCATGGGGTTTGCTTTCGCTTGGTGTCAGGTCTTGCTAGTTTCTTGCGCGATCTGTCGCAGTGCTTGCACAAACACCTCGGGCGGCTGGCCGCCCTGGATCAGATGGCGCTCGTTGATGATGATGGCCGGCACCGAGTGGATGCCCTGGGCCTGCCAGAAGGCCTCGGCCTCGCGCACCTCGCGGGCGTAACGGTCGCTGGCCAGGATGGCACGCACTTCCTCGGCATCCTGGCCCTGAGCCTCGGCCACGCTTTGCAGCAGGGCGTGTGAGCCGGGGTTTTGGCCCTCGGTGAAATAGGCTTTGAGCAGGGCTAGCTTCAGTTTCAGCTGCGCATCGCCGCCGAGTTCGCCCGCCCAGTGCAAGAGGCGATGGGCATCAAAAGTGTTGTAGATGCGGTCGCGCGCGCCCTTGGTGAAGGTGAAGCCCAGAGCCTCGCCGCGCTGGCGTATGGCCTCGCGGGTTTGTTCCAGCTGAGCCGGGCCGGCGCCGTATTTGCGGGCCAGGTGGGCGTTGATCTCTTCGCCCTCGGGGGCCATCTGCGGGTTCAGCTCAAAGGGCTGGAAATGCAGGGTCACCGGCAGCTCGGGCACTTGAGCCAGGGCTTGTTCGAGGGATTTGAGGCCGATGGCGCACCAGGGGCAGGAGACGTCGGAGACGAAATCGATTTTCATGATGGCCCACTCTAGCCGAGCCGGCGATCGCTTGCCCGGGCCAGGTAAAACCACTCCTGGCCGGGCAGGGCTTTGTTATTGGGGAAGACGATGCGGCCGCTGGATGGCGCCAGCACCGGTCGGCCGTCAAAGCGTGTGCCTATGCGCTGGCCCAGCTCGACCGCGTCGAAGCTGGCCCATTCGCGTTCGAATTTGTCTTCGGCATGCTCCCGGTCAATCACTTCATAAAGCTGCAAGAGTTCGGGGGGAGTGGCGGGCTTGTGCGGCTCCACCGCCTCGGGCGCCACCATGCCCAGATGGACTAGGGTGCGCAGAATCGCCAGCCTGGCCACCTCGGGGGCATGAGGGTCCAGGTGCTGCCCGCATTCCAGGGTCAGGCCGTAGCCGCCTTGCGAGCGCATGTACTCGGTCGTGCCCACGCCGTAATGCGGGTCCTGCACCAGCGAGCTCGCGCGCGTGCCGTCGGCGGCCAAGGCTTGGCGGCGTTGCAGGCCCAGCTCGTAGGTAGAGAGCCAGCCCTCGACGATGCGCCCCACGCCCAGGCAGGCGGCCAGCGCGCCTTCCTTGGCCGCGTGGGCAAAGGGCTCCAGCTCGCCCTGGTTGTCGCGCGGGCCCAGCATCGCAAAGGCCTGGCCCTGGCCTTGGAAGGAGTGCAGATCCAACAAGACCTCATGCGCTGCCAGCAAGGGGCAGAGCTGACGGGCGATGCGGTCCTCAAAGTCCTGCGGCACGACGGGCGGGCGCAGATTGCGGTTGAGATTGCGCTCGCCCTCGCGCCGCTGCAAGCGGTGGGCCAGGGGGTTGACGATGGGAACGAAGGTTAGGGTGCCGCGCAATAGCGCTAGCGTGCCGGCATCCAGCTGCGCCATCACCGACTCGATGGCCGATACGCCGCAGACCTCATTGCCATGCACGGCGGCGGTGACGAGCAGCTTGGGGCCGGCATGCAGGCCGGCGAATTGATGGATGCGCAGATGGCGGGGCTGGGGGGCTTGGCTCATGAGTATTCAGGTCTTGGGGAAAGGCGAGGGCCGATATTAGGACAAGGCTGGGGACGGCCGGCCAGGCCAGGTCGCCAGCACCACGCCGCTGAGGGCCAGAGCGTAGGCGATCAGCTGGTTTGCGCTGGGCCGCTCGCCCAGAAACCAGCCGACGAGGCCGGTGGCGATGGGCAAGAAAACCATGAACACCCCCGCCTTGGCCGCAGGCACTTGGCGCAAGCCCGTCATCCACAACCACACCGTCACCATGCTGGCCGCGCCTGCGTAGAAGAGCAGCAAGCCCCAGACGCTGAGCGTGGGGGCGCTGAAATCAAAGCTGAACGCCTGCCAAAGTCCTAGCGGCGTCACCAGGGCCATGCCCCAAAGATTGATCAAGGCGCTGATGCGCTTGGGGGAAACCTGGGCGGTGAGCTTTTTGCCTATGACCACATAAGTCGCCTCGCAGAACACGGCCGCGATCAGCAGCAGGGCGCCCAGCCATGTGGTGTGCTGCTGGCTGGCGGAGGCCTGACCCCGCTCCAAGGCCACCAGGGCGATGCCGCCCACACCCAGGCCTATGCCTAACAGCACCCGGCCGCTCATGCGTTCGGCCAGGAAGACGCGGCTGAGCAAGGCCACGGCCGCGGGAATCGCCGCCATGATGACGCCGGCGGCCATGGCCGAGGCTTGCTTGAGCCCGAAGAGCAGGCAGATGGAAAAGAGGAAGTTGCCGATAAAGGACTCCCAGAACAGCAGGCGCCGCGTGCGCGCATCCAGCGGCGGCTCGGCAGTACCCCGTTTGAGCCAGGGCGCCATCAGCACAGCCGCGATGCCAAAACGCAGCCAGGCCAGCAAAAAGACCGGGAAGCTGAGGATCAGCAGCTTGCTCAGGCCCACATAGCTCCCCACCAAGCTGGTGCTCAGGGCCAGGCAGGCGAGGGCGGCCCAGGGCAGGTGGTGGGTGGAAAGGCTGCTGGCAGGGCTGTGGGGCTGGGTCATGCCACCATCATGCCTCGGCGCTTGGGCTGGCTGGCTTTTGCACCGGCAGCGCCATGCCGACCGAACGCGGCGCGGTCTCTTTAAAACCGTACTGGGCGTACAGCGTTTTGGCCTGGCCATCGGCAATCAGGCTGACATAGCCCGTGGGAGGCACGGCCTCCCGCAGATAGTTTGTGATCTCGGCCATGATGCGTTTGCCCAGGCCCTGGCCTTGGTGCGCGGGCAGGACGGCGATGTCCACGACTTGAAAGAAGCAGCCCCCATCACCAATCACCCGGCCCATGCCTACCGGCGTGTCGGCCTGCAAGATCTGCACCGCGAACAGACTGTTTGGCAGGCCCAAGGCCGCCGCCTGATCGCTTTTGGCGCTGAGCCCGGCTTGCACCCGCAGGGCTTGGTAGGTGACCGCGTCTGGGATTTGCAGCAGGCTGCGGTAAGAGCTGTTCATGCCGTCGTCATCAAAGGTTTGGGTGCCACAGGCTTGGCCTGCTGTGGCGGGAGAGAGGCATTTTGCTTCAGGCCCAGGGCTAAACTGCGCTCAGCATTTTTCTCCCCAGTTTCCTTTCTTCTCAAGCCGCTCATGACGATTGCCTGGCATCTGTTCACCCCCTGGAGCGCCCTCATCGGCGGCGCCCTGATCGGCCTGGCTTCGGCCCTCTATCTCTTGGGCAATGGCCGCATCGCGGGCATCTCCGGCATTTTGTTCAGCCCCTTGCGGGCCCTGCTGAGTCGCCGGCCTCTGCGACCCGAGTGGACGCGCATCGCCTTTCTGCTGGGTTTGCTGCTCGCACCTTGGGCCTGGCTGGCCGTCGCGCCTTTGCCGGCCGCGCAGGCGGTGGCGGGGCCCGGCCTTTTGGTCGCCGCGGGCTTGTTGGTGGGCGTGGGCGTGCGCATGGCCAATGGTTGCACCAGCGGGCATGGGGTTTGCGGTTTGGCGCGCTTTTCCCTGCGCTCCTTGTTCAATGTGGGGGCCTTCATGGCGGCTGGCTTTGTGAGCGTGGCCCTGCTGCGCTGGGCGCTCTGAGATGGGCCTCTTGCTTGCAGCCCTGAGTGGTTTGATCTTCGGCCTGGGCCTCTTGGCCAGCGGCATGACGAACCCAGCCAAGGTGCAAGGCTTTCTGGACCTGGGTGCTGCCTGGGACCCCAGCCTGGCCTTGGTGATGGTGGGCGCCATTGCGGTGGCGGCGCTCGCCTTTGCCCGCGCGCGAGGCCGAGCCAGGTCTTGGAGCGGCGCGGCCATGGAGATCCCCCAAAACCAAACCATAGACCGGCGCTTGATCCTGGGCGGCCTGCTCTTTGGCGCGGGCTGGGGCCTGGCCGGTTTTTGCCCAGGCCCGGCCTTGGTGGCCCTGAGCAGCGGCATGCGCGAGGCCTGGATTTTTGTGCCCGCCATGTTGTTGGGCATGTTTTTGCATGACTGGCTGTCCAAGCCGCGCAACTCAGACAGCCCGCCCTGATTCACCGGAGTTCTTTCCCATGACCTCATCCCTGATCTTTCGCCAGCTCTTCGACCCCACATCCTCCACCTACACCTATTTGCTGGGCGATGCGGCCAGCGGCGAGGCGGTCTTGATCGACCCGGTGTTCGAGCATGAGCGCCGCGATCTGGCCTTGCTGCGCGAGCTGGGCCTGGTTCTCAAGGCCACGCTGGACACCCATGTGCATGCCGATCACGTCACCGGCGCCTGGCTGCTCAAGCAGCGCTGCGGCAGCGAGATTCTCTTGTCCGAGCACTCAGGGGCGATCAACTTCGACCGCCTGCTCAAGCATGGGGATCGGGTGGGCTTTGGCTCGCGCTATCTGGAGGTGCGGGCTACTCCGGGCCATACCAACGGATGTTTGAGTTATGTGCTGGACGATTTGAGCCGCGCCTTCACCGGCGACTGCCTGCTGATTCGTGGTTGCGGCCGCACCGATTTTCAGCAAGGCAGCCCAGGCCTGCTCTACCGCTCGGTGCAGACCCAGATTCTTAGCCTGCCGGACGACTGCCTGCTCTATCCCGGCCACGACTACCGCGGCCTGACGGTGACCAGCGTGCGCGAAGAGAAACGCTACAACCCGCGCCTGGGCGGCGATATCAACGAGGCCGACTTCGCCGGCTATATGAACCATCTGGGCCTGCCGCACCCCAAGCTGATGGATATTGCCGTGCCGGCCAATCTGCGCTGTGGGCGCCCCGAAGGCAAGGCCGGCGAGGCGGCGGACGATCAGCAATGGGCGGCGCTGACCTATAGCTTCAGCGGCATCTGGGAGATCACGCCCCAGGCCCTGGAAGAGCGCTTGGCTGCCGCGGCTGCCCAGCCCATTCAGCTCATCGATGTGCGCGAGCCGCAGGAGTTTGTCGATGTGCTGGGCCATATTCCTGGCGCGCAGCTCTTGCCGCTCTCCCAGCTCGCTGCGCGAGCGGGCGAATTGGATGCCAGCCGCCCCGTCGTGGCCGTGTGCCGCTCGGGCGCCCGCTCGGCTCAGGCCACGGTGCTTTTGCAGAAATCAGGCCTCAAACAAGTGGCCAATCTGACGGGCGGCATGTTGCGCTGGCGGGCCGAGGGCCTGGCCGTCGAGGGCGGGCAGGCCTGAGCGCTAGCCCCGCATTCTTTTGCAGGAGTCGCGCCTGACCAGGCGCGGCGCGGGCATCTCAATCTGCGGCTCTTCCCCCGCCAGCAGCTGCAGCATGGCCTGTGCGGCCAACTGGCCTAACTCGTAATTGGGCTGGTGCACGGTGGTCAGCGGTGGCAGAGAGAACTGCGAGCTGGCCATATCGTCAAAGCCCACCAGGGAGACGTCATCGGGCACCCGTAGCGAGCGCTTGTGCAGGGCCAGGGCGGCGCCTACCGCCATCTGGTCATTGGCCGCAAAGATCGCGCTGAAGGGCTGGCGGCTGCTCAGCAGGTTTTCTACCGCCAACATGCCGCTGACCTCGTGGTAGGCCCCGGGCACGACCAGCTTGGGCTCGAACGCCAGGCCGGCTTCTTCCAAGGCGGCGCGATAACCGCGCAGGCGCTCGGTGGCGTCGGGATGCTCGTCTTCGCCGGAGATGAAGGCAATCTGCTTGTGGCCGAGGTCGGTCAGATGCTGGGTGGCCAGGCGGGCACCCTCGAAGTTGTCGAAGTTCAGGGTGTAGAGGCCGGGGCTGCTGAGCGTACGGCCGGTGGCCACCACGGGCAGTTGCAGGGCGCAATCGGCCAGGGCCTGGTCGCTCAGGCGCCCGGTGAGCACGATGATGCCGTCGACCCGGCGCGAATGCAGCATGGTGATGCAACGCGCCTCGGTGGCGGCGTTCCAGTGCCCGCTGACGAACAAGGGGCTGAAGCCCGCAGGGTCCAGGGTTTCTTCGATGCCGCGCAGGGCCGCGCCGTAAAAAGGGCTGTCGATGGCCTGGGTGATCACGCCGATGCTCATGGAGCGGCCGCCGGCCAGACCCCGCGCAATCGGGTTGGGCACAAAGCCCAGCTCGGCGATGGCTTTGTCCACCGCCTCGCGCTTGGCCTCGCGCACGCCCGCCGTGCCGTTGAGGATGCGCGAGACGGTGCTGAGCGAAACCCCCGCGGCCTTGGCCACCATTTCAATCGTCACCAAGCCCTCTGGGTTGAGCTGACGGGGTCGATTGTTTGGGCTTGGAACCGGTGGCTTGGGCTTCTTCATCGCTCTCATGGGGCGCGGGGCGGGGATGCGGCTGCGAGTGTATCGCCTGGCCCCCGGCGCAAGCCTAGGCCCAGTCGAGCATGGCCTGTTTGGCTTGGCGGCTGACCTTGTACAAGCCCCAGTGCTTCTCGGGTTCCAGCGGGTCGGGTGAGCCCTTCCAGGGTTCGTCAAAGGCCTCGAAGACAAAGCAAAGAATGCCTTCGCCGTCCGTCCATGCCAGCAGATCGCGCAGATAGACGGCTTGCAAGTCCTCGGAGGTGTTGTGCGGTTCGATACCGCGACCATTGGAGTTGGTCGCCCAGCCGGCCTCGGTGATCACCACCGGCTTGTCGGGGTAGAGCTGGGCCACGCTGAGGTAGTTCTCGCGGGTGTAGTTCAAGGCCTCGTGGATGTGCTTGTACTCCCAGACCGGGTAGCTGTGCAGGGAGATGAAGTCCAGCTCGGCCACCAGGTCCTTGAGCTTGTGCCACCAGGGCACATAGTTCTCGCAAAAGGTCACCGGCTGTTTGACGCTGCGTTTGACCCGCCGCACATGCTCGATCATGCGCGGCACCGGCACATAGTGATCGGTCCAGTCCACCGTGGCTTCATTGCCCACGGCGACGGCGAAGACGAGCTCGGGGTTGGCATTGGCCAATTCAATCAAGCGGCCGACTTCGGCCTCGTTCTCGGCGATGCTGGCCTCGAGCTGGGCCTCGCTGTACTGGCCGCCCCAAGGGCAGCCGAAGTTATTCATCTCCGCGCCCAGATAGGCGCCCAGCATGACTTGAAAGTTCAGGCCTTCTTCGCGTATCACCTCCAGCACCCGCTGTGCATGCAGGCTGCAGTCGTAGAGGCGCAGCAGGCGCCAATGCGGCTGGAGCATCAGCAAGTCCTCCAGAATTTCTTCACGGGAGGGGTAGACGCGGCTGTCGGGGCTTTGCCCCTCGCGGTAGCCGGAGTAGCAAATGGCGCGGCCGGTAGGTAGATTCAACATCGTCTGTTTTGTTTTCATTCTTCAAACTTGAGCTTGCCGTCCTTGTTCCACAAGCCCCAAAAAGCGCCGACATCCCCTTCCTGACCGACCTTCCAGGCCTCGTCAAAGGCCGCGAAATAGAACACATCCACATTCGCCTGCTTGGCCCATTGCTGGGTGTCGAGGAAGTAGCGCATGGCCCCATCCTGCGAGGGCCTGGCGCCATGGAAGGCGCTGCCTTGATCGGGCCAGCCGGTCTCGCTGATGATGACGCGCTTGCCGCCGGCCACGGCCTGGGTGCGCTGCCACATGTCTTGCATATAGGCCACCGCCTGCTCGCGCGGGCAGCCTTCCCAGAAGGGGTAGCAATTGCTCAGGATGACGTCGCAGGCGGCGGTGATGCGCGGGTGCTGCTCAAACAAATAATAGGCATCGACATAGCCCACGGGCACGCCGGGCAGGGCTTCTTTGACCCGCTCAATCGTGGCCAGCAACTCATCCTCGGACATGTCTTTGCGCAGCAGCACCTCATTGCCCACGGCCACCAGATCGGCGTGGCCGGCGCGGGCGACGGCGATCAAGCCCTCGATCTCGCGCTCATTGATGGCTTTGTTGCTGCCCAGCCAGGCGCCGACCAGGGTCTTGAGGCCTAACTCGTGGGCGATGCGTGGTGTTTGCTCATGGCCATCGGTGCAGGAGAAGCTGCGTATCCATTGGGTGTGGGGCCGGATGATTTCCAGACGCTGCCGAATTTGCGGGGCGCTGATTCTGGCGCCGGGAGCCTGGCCCTCGGTATAGGGGCTGAAGCACAGGCCATGGACGCCTTGGTGCAAGGCCTGGCGGAACTCCAGGCTCAAGGCCGCCCTGGCTGCGCTGGAAAGCGCCGGTTCCGCCTGCGATGGCGAGGCCGGCAGGCCCTGGCCTTCAAGGCCGTGGAAGTGGAAGCGGTTTGACGTCGAGCCGTCTGGCGATCGCGACATCGAAGGGGGGAGTGAAGTGGAGGGCATGGCGGTTTGCATCGAGGGCGTGGGCAGTTCGTCTGGTTCTAGGGTTGAGGCCGTGGAGTTGGGCGGCGACGCATATTCCTGATCGGGCTCTGGGCTTGCGGTGGAATCGGGCGATGGCATCGCGCTGGGCGCGGGCGCTTGGGCGCGGCGGATGGCCAGCTCCGAGGCCATGGTGTCCACGGTCTTCTCGTCCAGTTCGTAGAACCAGAGTGCCGCCACGGCCAGGGCCGCGCCCACGGCGGGGATCAGGCTCATCATCTTGACAATGCCGTCGATGGTTTGCGCGCTCTGTGCCGCGTTGGCCTGGTAGCCGTAAAAGCTCAGCAACCAACCGGCGCCCGCGCCGCCCACCGCCCAACCCAGCTTCTGCGCGAAGGAGGCGGCGGAGAACACCAGGCCGGTGGCGCGACGCCCGTTCTTCCATTCGGCGTAGTCGGCCGTGTCGGCATACATGGCCCAGACCAGGGGTGCCGTGGGTGCCGCACACAGATTGATCAAGGTGTTCGCACCCCAGACCAGGGCTAGATTGTCGGAAGGTACAAAGTAGAAGGCGGCGGTCAAGAGGGCCGTGACCGACATCGAGACCATATAGAAATTGCGCTTGCCAAAGCGCTTGGACAAGGCCGGTGTCAGCATCACCCCGACGATGAAGGCCACGGCGCCGGTCGTCATCACAGGGCCGAACCAGTCCTTGCCGCCGGGCACGACGTTCTCAAAGTAAAAGATGGTGACCGTGCCACGGATATTGTTGAAGGTCAGGGCGGCGATGCCCACGGCACACAAGACCAGCCAGGGGCGGTTGGCCAGCAGGTCTTTGACGTCGTTTTTGAGGCTGGTCTTCTGGCTCAGCTCCGGGTGCACGCGCTCCTGGGTGAGGGCGAAGCAGGCCCAGTAGAAAATGACGGCGATGACCGAGTAGATCAGCATGGTCATCTGCCAGCCGCGCGGCGAGGTGTCGCTGCCGCCGAAGTAATGCGCCATGGGCATGGCGGTATTGACGATGACGAACACCGGCAGCAGAGCCATCACAAAGCGATAGCCCGAGGCGCTGGTGCGCTGTTTGGAGTCGGGGGTCAGCACGCCCAGCAAGGCGGAGTAGGGGATGTTGATGGCCGAATAAGCCACCATCATCAGGCTCAGCGTGACATAGGCATAAACGACCTTGGCCGTGCCTTGCAGATTGGGCACGGTGAAGGTGGCCACGGCCGTCACGGCCATGGGGATGGCCATCCACAGCAGATAGGGCCTGAAGAAACCCCAGCGCGTGCGGGTGCGATCGGCGATCGCTCCGATGACCGGGTCTATCACCGCATCGCCCATGCGGGTGACCAGGAGCATGGTGCCCATGGTCGCGGCGCTGAGCAGGAAGACGTCGGTGTAGTACTTGGCGATGAAGATGGAGAACATCTGCCAAAACATATTGGAGGCCAAGTCGCCGAAGCCGTAGCCAACCTTTTCGCGGACCGAGAGCTGGTGTTCTGATGCTTGTGTCATGGGCTGCGCTTTGTTCAGGCTTGCTTATGCCAGGGGAATTGGCCCTTGCCGCGGGGTGCCGCCTCGCCATAGCCGCCGACCTTGTCGTAGACGCGCACATAGTCGACGACCAGCTCGGCCGGGAAGCGGGTTTGTTCGTTAGGTGCGCCGGGGAAATTGCCGCCGACCGCCACATTCATCAGCAGGTAAAAGGGCTGATCGAAGGGCGCCGGCCAAGGATTCAGATCGGAGGCCTTGGCCGCATGGATGCCCAGGCCGCCGCGGCTCTTGCTGGAGCTCCACCAAAAGGACTGGGTCTTGGTCAGCACATCGTCCACGTAGAAGCGGATCTCGCCCGGCTCCCATTCCACCGCATAGACATGCCAGTCGCTCACCAGGCTGCCGCTGGGCAGATCATGCACATGGGTGAGCAGGGAGCGGGCCGGAAACTCGGAGCCGAAGTGGATGCTGTTCAGCACCTGCTGCGGCTTCTCGCCCACGATCTCCATCACATCGATCTCGCCGGACGCTGCCCAGCCGCCATAACGGTCGTCCTGCGGCAGCAGCCAGAGCGCGGGCCACAAGCCCTTGCCCCAGGGCACTTTGGCGCGGAATTCAAAGCGGCCGTAGAGCTTGGTGAACAAGGGCGCGCCGTCACGCTTGCGGGTCTTGAGCCGGGCCGAGGTGTAGCCGCAGCCATGCAAGGGCGCTTTGACCGCGCGAAGGGTCAGCAGGCTGTCGGCCACCGTCACGTTCTCGGGCTCGGCGGTGTAGTACTGCAACTCCTCATTGCCCCAGCCGGGCACCCAGACATGCTTGCGGTAGTCGTAAAAGCCATTGCCCAGGTCAAAGTCCCATTTGCTGCGGTCTACCGCATCGCCCTCGAACTCGTCATGCCAGACCAGGGTCCAGCCCTCTCGTTTGGACTGCATGGCGGGCTCACTTGTTCCAGTAAACAGCGTCGATCGTGAGCTTGACATCGCTGCCAGCCGCATTGCCGGTATAGGCATAGCGGTCGGCCAGCACAAAGCGGCCGAGGATGAGGGACAGATCCAGCTTGGGGTTCTTGCTGACAAAGTCCGCCACGGGGATGAGGACCTGGTGCCAGTTGCCGTCGTTGACATAGCCATAGCTGCCGCTGGCAATCTGCAGATAGGCTTCTTGCTGTACGCGGTCAGCGGTGTCGCTGATCAGGCCGATCTCGATCTTGCCGGGGTAGGTGGTCTTGATGCTGAAGCGCAGGCTGCCGTTGGCATAACCGGAGAGATTGGTGGTGACTTCGCTGCGCGACTGATACAGCATGCCCCAACCCCAGGTCTCGGGCTTGGGCTCCACTTCCAGGGCCTGCGGCCCATCGCCGGGTGCGAAGTCGGCCACCGACTGCCAGAAGGTTTTGACAAAGGGGTCGAATTGCAGGCCGGCCTCGCGCAGTTCGGAGCTGGTCGTGGCGTCGGCATAGATCACATAACGATCTTGGGCGACGGCAGGGTTGATCACGGCGGGCTGGAAGTAGACCGCGTCCGCATCGCTCAAGGAGGCGGTGGCCGGCTCGCTGGCGTCGCCGCTGGGCACCCATTGGGCGGCCGGGATCAGGTCCTTGATGGCGTAGCGCGCCTGGCGCTTCACATTGAACAAGCCCCATTTGTCGTCGCCTTGCTTCCAGGGCTCGTCAAAGGCTTCAAAGTAAAACACGGCCTTGGGGCCCGCGCCCGAACGGCCTTCGGCGGCCCAGGCGGCCAGTCGGTCCAGATACATTTTTTGATTGACGGGATGGGCGCGGAACTTCAGCTTGCCCACGTCGACCGCATTCCAGCCCGTCTCGCCGATGGTGATGGGCAGATCGGCCCGGCCCATTTGGTTCAAATGGTCCCGCGCCAGTTGGTATTGGCGGCGCGCTTCGGTGATGGCCGCGTCCATCATGGCTTTGGCGCGATCGGTCGCAGGCTTGTCGGTTTGGCGCCAGTCCCAGAGCTTGTCCACAAAGACGGTGTCCAATTCGGGGTAGGTGTGCAGGGAGGCAAAGTCGATCTGGTCCGTGACCACCGAGTTTTGCGCTCCGGCCCAGTAGGCATAGTTGTCGTCCGTGGTCAGGGGCTGGCTGATCTTGGCGCGCAGGGTTTTCAGATAGCCCGCCATGGTTTCGGGGCTGATGGGGTTGAGCGACCAGCTCACCATGTTCTCGTTGCCCACGCTGACGGCCAGCACGATATCGCTATAGCTATTGGCCAGATCGGCCGCACGGCTGAGCTGGGCCTGGTTGAAGCCTTCATTGCCGCTTTGCAGATAAACGCCCAGCTGGACCTTGATGTCCAAGTTGTATTTGCGGATGACTTGCAGCGTGCCGCGGCCGACCTTGTCGTCGCTGTCGAACAGGCGGATCAGGCCAAAGCCGGCCTGGATCAGCAGTTCCAAGTCCTGCTTGATATTGGCTTCGGGGATGGTCTCAGCGGCCAGGCCGGCCTCATTGACGGCCGTGCGGTAGGGCGAGTAAGCCACCGCCTTGCGGGCGTTGAACTGCGCACTCAAGGGCCTGACCGAGCTGTTGTGCAGATCGGGTGTGGAACCCCCGCCGCCGCAAGCAGCCAAGCTCAGGGTCAAGGACAAGGCCAGGCCGGCTGCCAGCAGCCGACGCAGGGGATGGATCAATCGAAGGAATTTCATGGTGCTAGCCTTGATCTGTGTCGGGTCAGAACACGTAGAGGGCGCCGAGCCCGAACCAGTTCCCGTTGCTGCTCACACGGGAGTCGACATTGGTGAAGGCCGAGTTGCCCGGCATGGACATGGGCGAAAGCCCTTTGCGGCCGTAATGCACCATGCCCGCCATGCCGTAGACCTGCAGGCCCTCGAGCACCGTGTAGTTCAGGCCCACCGTGTTGACCAAGGCCGAATTGCTTTGGCCGCGTTCGCTGGGGTTTTTGGTGCTGGCGGTGCCCAGGTAAGCGAGGCCGGTGTGGGCCGTCCAGGCGCCGAGTTTGTAGCGCAGGCCGGCCATCAGATCGACGGATACGGCGGCATAGCCGGGGTTGTTGACCCGCAGCGTGGTCCCATCGGCTTGCGGGAAGTCCAGGGCGCCACCCCAGTCCACATTGAAGGGGTTGTTCCAGAGGTCATTCGGCGGACCTTGGGTCGTGATCACCGCATGGGCGCCGCTCCAGCGATTGCGTCGCAGGCCGCCGCTGATTTCGATGCGCGAGTCGATGTTGTAACGCGCCATCACCATGGCAATGCTCTGGCCGGAAGGGCCTAGCTTGACGTCGTCGGCAGGGAAGGGGGTCAGGCTTTTGAAGGGGCCATGGCCCCAGGCTTGCGGGTTGCCGTTGCGGGCGTCTTGGTAAAAGGCGTCCACCACCAACTCACCCTTGTGAAACTGGGCGTAGAGCTCCCAGAAGCGGGGCTTGTTGATCTTGAAGGCGGTGTTGCCGCGGTCGTAGGTGGCCTCCAGCACGAGGTCGCCATCCAGCACATCGAAGATGCGCGAGGTGTAGCGCACGGCCTGGCTGAGCAAGCCATAGCCTGCGCCCGAGGAGGCCCAGACATCGGCCACGCCGATATTGGTGCCGTAAGGGTAGTCGGCCACGCTCCAGGCGCGAGTACTCATGGCGCCTATGCGCAGGCTGCCGTAGTCCTCATGGCTGAGCGCGATATTGCGGTCGTACCAGAAGCCGGGAATGTCTTCCTTGCCATCGCGCCAACGCTGGCTGAGCAGGCCGGAGAGCTTGAAGCCTTTGCCGAGGTCAAACTTTGCGCCCAGCCAGGGCTCAAACAGGGTCACATGGGTGTTGCCTGCGCCGTAGGGTTTGTTGGCGCCGATCTGATCGGCCCAGGAGAACTGCTTGTCGGCCCCGGCCACCACCTGGCAGTTGTCGCAGTAGTTGGAGACCCGCAATGCCTCGGCCTTGGCGAATCCGGTCAGGCTGAAGGGGCCGAAATCAAAGGCCTGAGTGGCACCTGCGCCCGCCAGGCCCAGGGCCAGGACGGCCAAGCGCACTCGCGTTGCGGAAGGAAGCGGCCGGCGAGCCTGCTGAGGTCGGGACTGAGACGCAAGGGCCGTTGAGTCGGTGTGCATGGCGAGAGCGCCCGGGGGCGTGCTGTTGGTCTGAGGGTTGGGGGCTTCAAGAGCCAAGCCTGGCTTGTTCGTGAAAGCGCTTTCAAAGCATATGGCATGCGGATCGATCCGGTCAACGCCCGCAATTCAGTATTTTCCCCATGCTGGTGCGCCTTGTTTCATTTCAGTGCGGGTAAACCTGAGGATGAAAATTGAAAGCGCTTTCAATATCATTGTGGCCAGACGCGCAAATTTGCGTGTAAGGACCGAACGATGAAGTGCATTTCCCTGTTGGGCATGGCTTTGCTGCTGAGTGCGGGCCCGGCCTGTGCCGCTGGCGAAGGCCTGGTGAAGCTGGGTGCAGGCGCTTATGCCTCTGCGCCAAAAGGGGGCGACCCGGCCATGCCGGCGGCCAGCTTGCGCAGCGAAGCGATGCTGGCGCGCGCCGCGCCCACCAACCAGTGGTATTCCAGCCTGGTCTTCAATGCCACGCCCGAAGTCATCTACGCCCAGCCCCTGAGCTTCAAGGCCAGCAAATCAGGGTTTGAGATGGCCTTGCCCAGCAAACAGGTGGTCCCCACCGAGCGCCGGGATGTGGAGATCCATTACCCGCATCTGGACCCGCTGCGTATCGCGCCCGTGGCCTTTGACTTGGGCCAGGCCAAGTTGGCCAAGGCGACAGACTGGGCCATCGATGTGAGCATGGGCCAAGGTCAAGATCAGTTCCTTGCCACCATCGCCCACGGCAGCCCCTACGCCTTTTTCAGGATCTCGCGCGGCGATGTGCGGGTGCAACTTCCGCAAGCGGCCGAGCAACAAGCCATCGCCGCGGATCCGCGCGTGCTGGTCTTGCAGATCAAGGGCAAGCGCTATGCCTTGTTCGGCCCCAGCGGTGTGCGCTGGGAGCAGGCCTCCAAGCAGGAATGGCTGGCACATCTGCCCGAAGGCAAGGGCTATCTATCGGCAGCGGCCTTGCCAGATGGCAAGCCGGAGACCCTGGCCCTGTTGACCCGCCATGCTTACGCCTTTCTGGACGACACCCGGGTGGAGTGGCGTTATGAGCGCGAGAAAAGCCAGGTGGAAACGACGTATCGGGCCAGCGTCAAAGTGATGGAGGGGCCGGATCAGGGCAGCTTGCTGGGCTTGTATCCCCACCATTGGTTTGGCAATGCCTCGGTGCAGGGCAAGCTGGGCCCGGCCTATGACACCGTGCGGGGGGCCGTGCAGCTCTTGCCCGGCCATCAATTCAGCACTGTGCAGCGCTACACCTCTTTCGTGCCCTTTTGGCCCGGCATCAAGAACTCACCGCGCCTGGAGGAGTTGGGCGAGCACATGGCCAAGGACTTGCGCGAGGCCCGCCGCATGATGCTGCAAGAAGGCGATGACGCTTACTGGCAGGGCAAAGGTCTGCAGCGCACCCTGATGCTGCTGGACGTGTTTGAGCAGCAAGGCGATCTGAAGGGCCGCGACAAGCTGCTGGAGATGATGAAAAAGCGCATCGAGGAATGGTTCTCGGGCGAGAGCCGCAAAAACTATTTCCACTACAACCGCGCCCTGGGCGCCGTGGCCAGCTACCCGGAAAACGCCTTCTTCACCGTTGCCCAGATCAACGACCACCATTTCACCTACGGCTACTGGATTCGGGTGGCGGCCGAAATCGCCCTGCGCGACCCCGCCTGGGCGGCCAAGGAGCAATGGGGCGGCATGGTGGACCTGTTGGTGGCCGATATCGCCACGGCCGAGCGGGGCCGGGCCGACTTCCCCTTTTTGCGCAACTTCGATCCCTACGAAGGCCATTCCTGGGCCTCCGGCATCGGCCTGGGCTCCCTGGGCAATAACCAGGAGTCTTCCTCCGAGGCCATCAATGCCTGGGCTGCTTTGATCCTCTGGGGCGAGGTCACCGGCAGGCGCGAGTTGCGCGATCTGGGGGTCTACCTCTACACCACCGAGGCCAAGGCCATCGACCATTACTGGTTCGACGTGCACAAGCTGGTATTCCCGCCCGAATACAAAAACGTCGAGGTCAGCCAGGTCTTTGGCGGCGCCTACAAGCACAACACCTGGTGGACCGACGAGCCCCGCCAGATCAAGGGCATCAATCTGCTGCCCATCACCACGGCCTCGACCTATCTGGCGCGCGACCCTGCCTATGTGCAGCGCAATCTGGATACCTTGCCGGGTGACACGGCGATTTACGAGGCCCGCGGCAGCAAGCCCAAGAACCCGCCGCCGGCCGATATCTGGCAAGACATCTTTGCCAAGTACCAGGCCCTGGTCGACCCCAGCAAGGCGCAAGCCCAGTGGAATCGCTGGGGCAGTTTCGAGCTGGGCGACTCGCGCACCCACAGCTTCCACTGGATGCTGAGCCTGCAAGAAATGGGCAGCCCCGACTTCAGCGTGACGGCCGACACCGCGCTCTACGCGGTCTTCAAACGCGCCGATGGGCGCAGGACTTATCTGGCCTTTAACCCCGGCCCCGAGCCCTTGACCGTGAACTTCAGCGACGGACGCTCGCTGCAAATTGCTCCCCGTGCCCTGGGCCAAATCCGCTGACACCCCAGCCGGCCCGCAGCGCGCTTCAACTGAACCTCAAAACAATAGGACGACAAATCATGACTTCCGCACCCAAGCACTTCCCCCTGTCTTTGCTGAGCCTCGGCCTGGTCTTGCTGGTTTCGGCCTGCGGCGGAGGAGATGCCTTGCCGCCCGGTTCGTCCACCGTGATTCCTGCAGCGCCGGGTGCCGACACGATCGCCCCGGTGCTGAGCATCAGCAGCAGTGCCGCAGGCAGCACAGCCACCGGCGATGTGACCTTCACCTTCAGCTTCAATGAATCGGTGGGTACGAGCTTCAGCGCCGACGACATCGTGGTGACGGGCGGCAGCAAGGGTTTGTTCTTCATGAAAGACACCAACACCGCCACCCTGGTGGTGACGCCCACGCCCAACTCGGCCGGCAGCATCAAGGTCTCGGTTCCGGCCCTGGCCTATCAAGATGCCGCCGGCAATACCAATAGCACCAGCGCTGAATTCAGCCAGGCCTACAACACCAAGCCGCCAACGCCGGGCTCCACCGGCAACTGCACCGCCGCACCCTGCATAGGCTTTGAGGCCGCCGGCATGGCCATGGTGGCTTTTGGTGGCCTGGATGCCAGCGTCATCACCGATCCGGCCCTGGCCAGCAACAAGCTGGTGAAGCTGCTCAAAGTGGCGGCCAACGAGACCTGGGCCGGCGCGACGGTCGACCCCAGCGGCACGGGCGCTGCGACGGTGCCGGAGTTTGCCTTTGCCAGCAACAAAAAAGTCACTCTGCGCGTGTACTCGCCCGCGGTGGGCGAGGTGATGATGCTCAAGGTGGAGAACGCCGCCGATGCCTCGGTCTTCATGGAATCGCAGGTCAAGACCACGGTGGCCGCGGATTGGGAAACCCTGACCTTCGACTTCGCCAACCCCAGCAATGGCAGCTTCGATGCCAGCAAGACCTATAACCGCGTCAGCATCTTCCCCCACTTTGGTGCCAAGGTCGCGGCCGATACCAGCTATCTGATCGACGAGCTGAACTACCAAACGGTGCAGCCCAGCGGCAACACGGGCAGCTGCACCAGCGCAAGCGGTCTGCAGTGCTATTCCTTCTCGGAGTCTGGCATGGGCTTCGCGCCCTTTGGCGGCGCACTGACGGCCAGCCTTGCCAGCGATCCGGTGGCCAGCACACCGGCGAACGATGTGGCCAAGTTCGTCGTGGCCGCGGGTGATCCGGGCTGGGCAGGCGCCACCGTCAAGCCCGCGAGCGCCATGCCCGCGTTGGTGTTTGGCAGCAGCAAGCTCGTGACGCTGCGGGTCTACTCACCGGCAGCCGGTCGGGTGGTCTTGTTGAAATTTGAGAACAGCGCCAATTCGGGGCAGAACTTCCAGATCGCTGCCAAGACGACGGTGGCCAATCAATGG
Source organism: Paucibacter sp. KBW04 (assembly GCF_003852425.1). Lineage (GTDB taxonomy): Bacteria > Pseudomonadota > Gammaproteobacteria > Burkholderiales > Burkholderiaceae_C > Paucibacter_A. The sequence continues at coordinate 23,210 of NZ_QAJN01000010.1, forward strand.
GAGACCCTCACATTCGACTACGCGGCCTTGGGCACAGGCGACGCGGGCAGCTTCCCGCACGCCAGTGGCATTTATGACGCGGCGCTTAGCTACAACATGGTCAGCATCTTCCCGGACTTCGCCACCTCCGACCCCAAGCCCCATGGCGCCGGGACCTACTACTTTGATGAACTCAAGTACCCGGTCGCAGTCGCCCCCGTCAACACCGGCACGCTGGTGTTCTCGTCTGGCTTCAAGGCCGGCAATCTGACCAATGAAGGCGGTGCCTACTACGGTTTTTCCGGCAGCGATTTGGATGGCTGGAATTGCACCGGCGGCCCGTCCTGGTGCGGCAATGGCGGCAATAACGACGGCACGGCCAATAGCAATTTCTACCAGTACTACCAGACCTCGCCTAACCCAGCGAGCTTGGGTCTGTACGTTGGCCTGGCGGTGCAAGGCCCGGGTGTCGCTGCGCTCAACACCACGGGTGACACGGTCGGAGGCTTGAGCATCAGCGGCCAGACCAAGCTCAACTTCAACTTCAACCAGAACCCGGAGTGGGCGGCCAGCGCCACCAAGAACTTCGGGGTGAAGATGATCATGGGCAAGTATTACAACGTCGGCAGTGCCAGCGCCCCGGCCGCCTGCAACATCACCTTGTTGGCGGTGGTCACGCCCTCGAACAGCACGGGTGCGACGGCCGCCTATTCGATTCCGCTGAGCTCCTTCAATGTGATCCAGAACTGCGGCACGTCCATCAGCACGGCGGCTGCTGCCCTGGCCAGCGCCAAGGTGGTCAGCATCACTTTTGAAGGTGATGGCGGTACGGCGGCCTTGGGCTCGAGCCCCAAGACCGGTGCCAACCTCACCGTGCCCCAGGCCGGGGTAAGCCCAGCGGTCTACCCGACCACGGTCAATGTGAGCGGCGCCATCACCTTCAACTAAATCGTCGATCCCGCTGGCCAGGTTCGATCGGGGAGTTCGAGCCCGGCCCTTTTTCCTCTTTTTCTTCTTCTTTCAATTCAAAGCCCGACATCAGCATCGGGCCAATTTCATGAGCCATGAGTTTTCCACCAGCAGCTTGCTGGATCTCGCCCGCCGGTTTCCGCCCGACTTCGTCTGGGGCGTGGCCACCAGTGCTTTTCAGATCGAGGGTGCCGCCCAGGAGGACGGCAAGGGCGAGTCGATCTGGGATCGCTTTTGCCGCCAGCCCGGTGCGATTGCCGACGGCAGCAATGGCGATGTGGCCTGCGACCATGTGCATCGCCTGGAAGAAGACCTGGACTTGATCGCCGCTTTGGGCGTCAGCGCTTACCGTTTTTCGGTGTCCTGGCCGCGGGTCCAGCCCCTGGGTTCGGGAGCCTGGAATCCCAAGGGCCTGGCCTTTTACGACCGCTTGGTCGACGGCCTGATCCAGCGTGGCATCAAGCCCACCATGACCCTGAATCACTGGGATCTGCCCCAGGCCTTGCAAGACCAAGGCGGTTGGGCGAACCGCGACACGGTGGCGCATTTTGTCGAGTACGCCCTGGGCATGCACCGCTGGCTGGGCAATCGCGTCGCCGCCATCACCACGCACAACGAACCTTGGGTGATCGCTGTGCTCGGCCATGAACAAGGCATTTTTGCCCCTGGCTTGAAGAGCCGGGCCACCGCCATGCAGGTCACCCACCATCTGCTGCTCAGCCATGGCCTTGCCTTGCAAGCCCTGCGGGCCGAGGGCTGCCGGGCCGATCTGGGCATCGTGCTCAATCTCTCGCACACCTATCCGGCCACCGACACGCCCGAAGACCGTGCGCAGGCTGTGCTGGACGACGGCTGTTTGCTGCGCTGGTATGTGGACCCCTTGCTGCGCGGCAGTTACCCCGAGGACATCTGGGCTCATCTAGGCGCGGACGTGCCCCAGGTTCAGGCGGGCGATATGGCGGCGATTGCGACGCCGCTGGACTTTCTGGGCATCAACAACTACTCCCGTCATATGGCCAGCGCCGACAAGAGCTTTGATGTCAAGAAGAGCGGCCTGCCCCTGACCGAGATGGGCTGGGAGATCTACCCCCAGGGCCTGAGCGATCTGCTGCTGCGCCTGCACAAAGACTATGTGCTGCCGCCCACCTTCATCACCGAGAACGGCGGTGCTTTCGCCGACGAGATGAGGCAGGGCGAGATCCATGATGTGGACAGGCAGCGCTATATCGCTGAGCACATCGCAGCCGTTGCCGCGGCGCTTCAACAAGGGGTGCCCATGGCGGGCTATATGGTGTGGAGCTTGCTCGACAACTTCGAATGGGCTTCGGGCTATGCCAAGCGCTTTGGCATCGTCCATGTGGACTACAGCAGCCAAAAGCGCACCCCCAAGCTGAGCGCCCATTGGTACCGGGCCTTTCTTTCGCAGTGGCGGGCCCTGCAGACCTGAGGGCCCTTCCTCAAGCCTAGGGACAGGCCCTGGCTTGGGGCTTGAACAATGTGGGCTGCCGGCCCGTCTTGCCTTGTCAATCAGCAGGCAAGGGCGATACTCGCCCATGGTGGCCTCGAACATCGCTGGACTCGGGCCGCCCTGAGCTGAGTCTTGTGCGCATTGTTCGGGAGTTTGCCCATGAGTTTTCTGCCGCAATACGAGAACGATCTGTTTGTCAGTTATCGGCGCGCGGCGAATGATTCGCCCGACCGTTGGGTCGATAGCTTTTGCAGCAATCTGCGCTCGGAACTGCGCGACCGCGTCGGCGATGTGGCAATCTGGCGGGACACCGCCGAGCTGCGTTCCGGCGAAACCTGGCGCAAGGAGATTGCCGAGGCCCTGGAGTCCACCGGCATTTTCCTGGCCCTGATCTCGCGCACCTACTTTGACAGCGACGAATGCCGCAAGGAGCTGGATCGCTTTCTCGGCCGCTTGAAAGCCGTGGGTGGGCGGGACAGCTGCAAACTCGTTCCCATCTACAAACACCCCAGCCGCAGCCAGGACGAATTGCCGGCCGAGTTGCGCGAAATCGGCCATCATGAGTTCTTCATCCAGGAGGCCAATAGCTGGCGCGAGCTGGACCCCAAGCGCGATTCCGACGACTACTGGGAACGCATGAGCCGCATGGTCCAAGACCTCACCGTGGCGCTGGAGGAGCTCTTAGGTCGGCAGCAGCGCCAGGCCTTGGGCCGGGTGTTTGTGGCCAGGGTGGGGCCTGAGCTTTCGCAGGAACGCGAGCGCCTGCGCAGCGATCTGCGCCAGCGCGGCTATCTGGTCCTGCCCGAGAAGGAGTATTTGTGGAACGCCGATGACTGCTTGCAGCGCATCACGGCCGATCTGGATCAGGCCTTGCTGGCCGTGCATCTGGTGGCGCGCAGCGAGTCGGTGGAGCCACAGACGGCCCAGCGCGACCGCCAGCAGCTGGAGTTAGCCCATGCCCGCATGCAGGCCCGAGGCATGAGCCCACCCCTGGTCTGGATACAGCCCGGCGCCAGTACCGCGCCCGACAAGCAGGGCCTGGTGGACTTCATCGAGCAAGAGCTGGCCAACGAGGGCGTGGACTATCTGCAAGGCAGCTTGGAAGAGCTGAAGACGCAGATGTTGGACATGCTGCCCAAGCCCCAGCAGGAGGCGCCGCGCTTGCCCCTGGACATGGCGGTGCTGGTGGAAACCGGCGATCTGCCCGCCCTGGCCGCGCTGAAGAGCCGCTTGGTCGACAAACTGGGCGTGGAGCCCCGGCCCATCAAGTTCAGCGGCAGCAAGCCGCTAGACCTGGAGCGTCTGCAGCGCACTTTGCAAGCCTGCCCACAGGCGCTGATCTTCTGGGGCGCGCAGAGCGAGGAATGGGTTTACGACCTGCTTGATTTGCCCGAGCTAGCAGGGCATTTGGGAAAAAGCTCGCTCTGCGTCTACATCGTGGGCGAGGCCAGCGCGGAGAAGGCCGCTTTTCTCAGCGCCAAAGCCTTGGTGCTGCGTGAGGCGGCGGCGGAGTTGGCCGGGGCCGATCTGGCCGGCTTTGTGCAAAACGCGCGTCATGGCAATTCGAGTCGGGGTGAGGCATGAGCGAGGCGCTTGAAGCCGCAGAAGCGCTGCAGCGCCTGCTGGCAGCCAACCCCTTTCCCGGCCTGCGCAGCTTTGAGCCGACCGAGGCCGACCGATTCTTTGGCCGCGAGGGTCAGATCCAGGCCTTGCTGGAACGCCTGGCCCAGCAGCCCTTGGTGGCGGTGTCGGGCGCCTCGGGCTGTGGCAAATCCTCCCTGGTCAAGGCCGGCCTGCTGAACGAGCTCAAGCGCCGCCATCTGGAGGAGGACGAGGCCGAGTGGCGCGCCGTGCTGATGCGCCCCGGCATCCAGCCCATCGCCGCCTTGGCCAGCGCTTTGGCTCCAGTGCTGGAGCCCGGGCTGGATCCGAACCCAGCGGATTGCGCGCCATCGCCCGATGAGTTGAGCCCGGCCGAGCGCCGTCAGGCCTCGCTCTACGGTCAGCTGCGATTGGGCGGCATGGCCCTGGTGGAGCTGGTGCGGCGGGCCCAACTGCCGCCCGGGGTGCGGGTGCTGGTGGTGGTGGACCAATTCGAGGAGATTTTTCGTTTCAAACGCATGGCCGATGCCGAGGAAGCCAGCGCCTTCGTCAAGCTCTTGCTGCATGCGGTGGAGGAGGCGGGATCGCGCATCCGCGTGGTGCTGACCTTGCGCTCCGATACCTTGGGCGGTTGTGCCGACTTCCCCGGCCTGGCCGAGGCGGTCAGCGCGGGCGGCTATCTGGTGCCGCGCCTGAACCGCCAGCAGCGCAAGGACGCCATCATCAAGCCGGTGGCCTTGCGCGGCGCGCAGATTGCACCCCGCCTGGTGCAGCGCTTGCTGAGCGATGTCAGCTCGGACTTCGACGACTTGCCGGTGATGCAACATGCGCTCTCGCGCAGCTGGCAGCATTGGGCGCGCGATTGTGCAGGCAGCCGCCCCATCGATCTGCAGGACTACGAGGCCGTGGGTGGGGCGCAGGACGCGCTGTCCCGCCATGCCGACGAGGCGCTGGACTCGCTGGGGCCCCTGGGCCATGCGGGCGGCGCGGTGGAGCGGGTGTTTCGGGCGCTGACCGAGCGCATGGCCGAGGGCACCGAAGTGCGGCGACCCATCGAGTTGGCCCAGCTCTGCGCCATCTGCGCCGACCCAGGCCCTGGGCCCAGCCGTGGCCGCATGCTGCGCAAGCTGGTCGACAGCGACGTGGCAGCCGGGGCCACGATAGGCGAGGCCGAGGTGCTGGCGGTGATCGAGCGCTACCGCCGCAGCGACACGGCGTTTCTGCTGCCCGCCGCCGACCAAGTCTTGCAAGCCAATTCGGTGATCGACATCTCGCATGAGAGCCTGATTCGCCAATGGACGCGCTTGCGCGCCTGGGTGCTGGCCGAGGCCGAGGCCAAGGCTGCCTTGCTGCGCCTGGTGGCCGATGCCCGCGCCCAGCAGGAGGCCAATGGTGAGTTATGGCATGGCCGCAGCCTGGAGCGCGCCCGCGACTGGCTGCAGCGCAACCGACCCAATCCGGCCTGGGTGCGCCTGTGCACCGGGGGCAGCGAGGCCGAGGCCTTGGAACGCTTCCAAATGGTCAAGGCCTTTCTGGACAAGAGCGCCGAGGCGCAGGACAAGGAAAAGCGTCGCTCCCAAGGCATGCTTTGGAGCTTGCGCGGCCTGGCCTTGCTGGTGACCGGGGTGTCGCTGGCCGCCGCGCTCAATGGCAAGGCCTTGCATGAACAGGCGCTCTCGCGTGAATGGGGCGCCCGGGCCTTGTTGCAGATCACGCAAGACCCCGCCCGCAGTGCCGCCCTGGCCCTGGAGGCGGTGAACAAGGATGGCGGCAATGAGCGCGGCGAGTTTGCCCTGCGTCGCGCCATGGCCGCCTTGGAGCTGGCCCATACCGAGCGCATCGTCGACTTCCCCGAACCCTTGCTGGATGCGCGCTACAGCCCCGATCGCAAACGCGTGCTGGTGGCGGGCGAGCGCCAGCTCTGGGTGTTTGAGGACGAAGCGCTGCTGGCGGCCGCAGCCGCCGGGGCCAGCAGCAAACCCGAGGAGTTGCAGGCCTTGCATGTCAAGCTGCCCGAGCAGCTGGGCAAGCTGGGCCAGGCCTGGCTGTTGGACGATGGCCGCATCGTCGTGATGAGTCTGCGAGGCGAGGTGTTGCTGCTGGACGCCAAGGGCGCGGTGCAAGGCCAGGACTTGTGTGCCACCGGCTCGGTCGCCTGGGTGCTGGCGCTCAATCCAAAGTGGCCGGAACTGGCGCTGAGTTGCGTCAATGCCGATGGCTCCAGCGTCTTGTCGCGCTGGGACTTGGGCGGGCCCGGTGCCCAGCCGCAGCAGCAGCGCCTGCAGTCGGGCAGTGACTTCCCGGTGACGGCGCTGGTCTACACGCCGGATGGGCGCTTCTTCGCCTCGGGCGATAGCGCGGGGCAGCTGATGGTCTGGCGGCGCGATCAGGTCGATGGCCCGGCTTGGATAGGCGGCCAGAGCCAGCAAAAATCAGGCGCCAAGCGGGCGAGCCCCAGCTTTGGCCATAGCGCGGCGATCAATGAGCTGGTCTTCAGCTCCAGCCAAGCAGGCCTTTTGGCCAGCGCCGGCGATGATGGCTATGCCCGCGTCTGGCATCTGGATCTGGCGGCCGGGAGCTTGGCCGGGGGCGAGGCCGGCCTGCATCAGATGCACCACGAGCGCAGCGTCAGCCGGCTGCGCTTTCTGGACCGGGGGGACGACAAGAATCTGCTGCTCACCGTCTCCGACTGGCGGGTCAATCTCTGGAGCCATGAGAAGCGGCATGACGAGCGTCGGCACGATGATTGGGTCAATACCCTCGATGTCTCGGCCGTCGACGGCGAGTTGCTGGTGGCCTCCAGCCAGGATGGCACGGCGCGTGTTTGGTCTAGCCGCTCGACCGTGGCCCTGGCCCAGCTGCGCGGCCACACCAATCTGATCACCCGTGCCTTGTTGAATGAGCGCCGGGGCGAGCATCGCGTCATCACCAGCAGTCTGGACGGCAGCCTGCGCATCTGGCGCCTGAACGTGCCCCATCTCCTGATGGCCAGCAAGCGGCCACAAATCTCCTTTGCCCTGACGCCGCCCGGTGTCAAAGCCCTGGGCTCGGAGCGCCTGATCATGCTGTGCGGCGAGACCGGCAGCGAGGCCGGTGCCGACAGCGCGGCCTGCGCTTTCAGCACCTTGTCCGGACGGGTGGGCGAGGGCCTGGAGGAGGGCGTGGCCTCGGAGCATTTCGCCATGAAGCGCTCGGCACGCCAGCAAGCGGCCCAAGAGCAGGCCGGCCTGGGCAATATCAGCCACACCACCGACACCGCCAATTTCTCGGCCGATGGCATGCAGGCCCTGGTGTTCTCGCGCCAGTACAACATCTATTCCGAGCGCCAGCTCTGGACTTTTTCGCTGGAAGGCGAGGGCCAAAGCAAGCTGGCGCCGGCGTGGATGCAGGGCAGCCAGATGGCTTTGTTCGACCCGACGCAGGCGCAGCTGGCCTTGCTGGACAAGGAGGGCGGGCTGAAGTTCTGGCCCAGCGCCGCCCTGGCGCAGCAGGGCAGCGAGGCGCCGGGTCGGCCGCTGCTGGCCTTCAAGTGCGGGGACAGCAGTTGCGTGGGCCTGGCCCTGAGTCCCGATGGCCGCTGGATCGCCACGGCCGAGGGGGGCGTGGCGCGGCTGTGGGACCGCCAGCATGGCGGCCGCGAGCTGGCCAGGCTGGATCGGCATCAGGGCGATTTGCGCGACATCGCCTTCAGCCCCGACAGCCAGATGCTGGTGACGGCCAGCGCCGATCGCACGGCCCGGGTCTGGGATCTGAGCCCCTTGCTCAAACAAGCGGCCGATGCGCCGCCGCGGCAGGACCTGCCTTCGCGCCTGCTGGGCGGCGGCCACAGCAGCTCACTCAGCTCGGCCGCTTTCAGCCCCGACAACGCCTCGGTAGTGACGGCCGGCGCGGACGGCAGCATCCGCGTCTGGGACAGCCGCAGCGGCTTTGAGCGGGCGGCCCTGCTGGGCCGGCACCGTGGCAAGGTCAATCAGGCGGCCTTCCACCCGAATGGGCGCAGCATCATCTCGGTGGGAGACGATGGCACGGCCTTGATCAGCCCTTGCGAAGCCTGCGTCCTGCCGCTGGCCGAGCTGAAGGCCCGCGCCGCCCAGCAGCTGCAGCTGACCGAGGACGACAAGAACTGGCTGGCCGAGGTGACGAACCGCAAGCTGCGTGCTTACTGATTGATGCGCAGCCAGGTGGTCTTGAGCTCGGTGTACTTGTCGAAGGCGTGCAAGGACTTGTCGCGCCCATTGCCGCTTTGCTTGTAGCCACCGAAGGGCACGGTCATATCGTCCTCGTCATACTGGTTGACGTGCACCGTGCCGGCGCGCAAGGCGCGGGCGACGCGGTGGGCGCGGTCGATATGGCTGCTCCAGACACTGGCCTGCAGACCGTAGGCGCTGGCATTGGCCATGGCCACAGCCTCGGCCTCGGTCTTGAAGCGCAGCACGCTCATCACCGGGCCGAAGATTTCCTCGCGGGCGATCTTCATCGCAGGAGCCACGCCGTCGAACACCGTGGGTTCGACGAAGAAGCCGCCGCTCTCGCTGCGCGCTTGTTTGCCACCCACCAGGGCGCGAGCACCCTCGGCCAGACCTGAATCGATATAGCTCATCACCGTGCGCAGCTGGCCCTCGTCCACCAGAGCGCCCATGACGGTCTTGGCGTCCAGCGGGTCGCCGGCCTGGTATTTGGGCGCCTCGGCCGCGAGCAGCGCGACGAATTCATCGGCAATGCTCTCGTGCACCAGCACGCGGGAGGGCGCGTTGCAGCTCTCGCCCTGGTTGAAGAACATGCTGCCGGCCACCGTGGCGGCGGCGCGGGGCAGGTCGTCAAAGTCGGGAAAGACCAGAAAGGCCGACTTGCCACCCAGCTCGTTGTACACCCGCTTGAGGTTGGAGCGGCCCGCGTACTCCAGCATCTTGCGGCCCACCCGGGTGGAGCCGGTGAAGCCCACCGCGTCCACATCCATATGCAGGGCCAAGGCCTCGCCGGCCTCGTGGCCAAAGCCGGGCACGACGTTGAACACGCCCTCGGGCAGACCGGCTTCGATCGCCAGCTCGGCCAGGCGCAGCGCGGTCAGTGGGGATTTCTCGCTAGGTTTCAAGACCACCGAGTTGCCAGCGGCCAGGGCCGGGCCCAACTTCCAGGCCGACATGATCATGGGGTAGTTCCAGGGCACGATGGCGCCGATCACGCCCATGGGTTCGCGCTGGATCAGGGCCAGGGCATTCGCACCCGTGGGGGCGATCTCGTCGTAGATTTTGTCCACCGCTTCCGCATACCAGGCGATGCAGCGGGCAGCGGCGGGCACATCCACACTCAGCGAGTACTGGATGGGCTTGCCCATGTCCAGGGTCTCCAGCAGGGCCAGCTCCTCCTTGGCCGCCAGGATTTTGTCGGCGAATTTGAGCAGGATGCGCTTGCGCACGGCCGGTGGCTTGGCGGACCAGCGGCCGTCGTCAAAAGCGGCGCGGGCGGCTTGCACCGCGCGGTCGATATCGCTGGCCTGGCCGCGCGCGACCTGGCCCAGATTGCGGCCGTCGATGGGCGAGATGCAGTCGAAGGCGAGGCCTTCGACGCTGTTCACGCGCTGACCGCCGATGAAGGGGCGGCCATCGATGCGCAGTGCAGCGGCGCGGGCGTGCCAGTCAATGGCAGGGGATTTTGAGTTCATAAAGTGTTTAGAAGCTGACGACCACGGAGGTGCCCAGCAGGTGATTGGTCTTGGTGTAGCCACCGCTGCTGACATCGTAGAACACGGGCAGATCGGCCTGATCCAGGCGGTACTCGGCCTTGATGGTGGTGTTGCTGTTGAAGAGGTAGTTGAAGCCCAGGGCCAGGGCCCAGCGATTCGCGCCCTTATTGCAATCGGCGCTATAGCCGGCGCTGCAGTTCAGGGCCGGGTCGGGGCCCAGGCCGTTACGGCCATCGGCGCTGGAGTAGCCCAGCAAGCCGCCGCCATTCTTGTTGTTCTGGATGTAGTCGAAGCGGGCCACAGCCTCCCAGCGCGGAATGAATTTATAGGCCAGCAGGCCGGAGACGCCCCACCATTGCGCGTCTTGCAGGCTGCCGTCTTCGGCCGTGCTGATGGCGGCGTTCTTCTGGCGGCCAAAGCCGATCTGGCCTTGGGCGGTGAAGTCGCCGCGGATGAAGTAGCCGTCCACCTCGAACAGATCCAGATGCGAGTTGGGCTGGCTGATCACATTGCCATTGCCGTCCAGCACATTGCCGGAGAAATTGGCCACCTTGCCATGCACACCGGCGAAACCGAAGCCGTTGAACTCGCCTTTGGCGTAGTCCACCCGGTAGGCCAGCATGGGGGAGCGAGAGCCTTGCGGGGTCTTGGTCGCGTTCATATTGCCGAGCACGGCCTTCATCTGCCACTTGCCGCGGGTGATGTCAAAACCAGCGGCGGTGTAGGCACTGGGTTCGGTGAAGTCCAAGAGCAGGCCGCGGGTGACCAGCTTGGTGGTGGTGGGCTGCACATACTCATAACCCGACCAATCGGGGATTTGACCGGCGATGAAGCGGGTTTGCAGATCGCCCAGCGGGATGCTCACCGAGGCCTCATGCACGATGGAGAAGCCGCCGCTGTCCGAGATGGTGCCCGAGCCGCGATTGGGCATCAGGGTCAGGCGCCATTTGGTGCCGCCGTCCATTTCTTTCTGGAAGTCCAGGCTGGCCACGCCCATATAGCTGTTGTCGTAGTTGTAGCCGTCGTCGGACACGCGGTTCAGGAACTGCACACCGGCGCGGTTCTGGGCCTTGTTGTAGATGAAGGTGGGGTCGGCATAGCCGCTGATCTTGAGCTGCTTCAAGCCTTGGAACTCGACAGCGTCTTCCAGCGCCTCGGTCTTGACGGCGATGCGGTTGAAGTCCTGCACCTGTTGCTGGGTCATGCCCCATTGGGCTGAGCTTGGCGCCGGGGTGGCGGGCTTGGCCTCCACGGCCTTGAGCTTTTCCTCCAGCTGGCCGACCCGCTCGCGCAAGGCTCGCAGCTCTTTCAGCAAGTCCTCATTGCTTTGGGCCACGGCCGCGCTGGGGTAGGCCGCGGCCAAGGCCAGGCATAGGCTCAACAAGGCAGCGGTCTTGGCCTGGGGGCGAGAGTGCAAGGAGGCGATTTGCTTCATATGTTTTCTCCGCGGGTCGTGGTGTTTGGGGCTGAACAGGGGCTGAATAGGGGCAGGAAGGACGGGGGCTGGTCTCAGCCGGCGCTGCGTGCAGCGGCGGCCATTTCCAGATTGCGCCGGCGCTCGGCGCGGGCAATCGCATAGCTGGCGGCGATCACACCGATGGACACGATGAGGATGATGACCGTGGCCACCGCATTGATGCTGGGGCTCACACCCAGGCGGGCGCGCGAGAAGATCACCAGGGGCAAGGTAGTGGAGCCGGGCCCGCTGAGGAAGGCCGAGAGCACCACATCGTCCAGCGAGAGGGTGAAGGTCAAGAGCCAGGCCGAGAGCATGGACTGGGCAATCATGGGCAGGGTCACCAGGCGGAACACCTGCCAGGGCTTGGCGCCCAGGTCCATGGCGGCCTCCTCCAGCTGCGGGTTCAGCTCGGTCAGCCGGGCTTGGATCATCACGGTGGCATAGGCCATGCCCAGGAGCAAATGCCCCAGCCAGATCGTCATGGCACCTCGCTCCGGGAAGCCCAGGGCCCGCTGCATGGACACCAGCATCAGCAGCAGGGACAGGCCGATGATGACCTCGGGCATCACCAGGGGCGCGTTGACCATGCCGGTGAACAAGGTGCGGCCCTTGAAGCGCTTGTACTTGACCAGGGCAAAGGCGGCAAAACAGCCCAGCAGCACCGAGGCGCAGGCGGTCATGAAGGCGATCTCCAGCGAGAGCCGCAGGCCGCTCAGCACCTCTCGGTCCTCCAGCAGGGCTCCATACCATTTGAGGGTGAAGCCACCCCAGACCGCCGGGATCTTGGAGTCGTTGAAGGAGTAAAGAATCAGGGCAAGGATGGGCAGATAGAGGAAGACAAAGCCCAGGCCCAACCAGGTCCGCCCCACGGCGCGCGCCGTTTTGGGGCCAAAGATTGCGCGCTTCATCGTCCGCCCTCCTGGCTCTCGGCCTGGTATTTGCTGAACAAGGCCAGGGGCACCAGGATCAGCAAGACCATCACCACCGCCACCGAGGAGGCCATGGGCCAGTCGTTATTGCTGAAGAACTCGTCCCACAGCACGCGGCCAATCATCAAGGTCTGCGGGCCGCCCAGCAGCTCGGGGATGACGAACTCGCCGACGCAGGGGATGAAGACCAGCATGGAGCCCGCGATGATGCCGGCCTTGGACAGCGGCACGGTGACGCGCCAAAAAGCCGTCCAGGGTGTGGCGCCCAGATCGCTGGCGGCCTCCAGCAGGCGCAAATCCATCTTGGACAGATTGGCGTAGAGCGGCAGGATCATGAAGGGCAGATAGGTGTAGATCATGCCCACCACCAGGGAGAAGGGCGTGTGCATCAGATTGCCCAAGGCTGGGATCAAGCCGGCCGCCAAGAGCAGATGGTCCAGGCCCAGGAACTCGATGGCGTTAGCCACCCAGCCGTTCTCACCCAGCAGCCCTTTCCAGGCATAGACGCGCAGCAAGAAGCTGGTCCAGAAAGGCAGCATCACCAGCATCAGCAAGGCCGGCTGCAGGGTCAGGCGGGCGCGCGCCATGAAGTAGGCGAAGGGGTAGCCGATGAAGAGGCAGCCCAGGGTGGTGATGGCCGCGTACTTGAGGCTGGCCAGATAGGCCAGCACATAGAGATCGTCCTGGGTGATGAAGAGGTAGTTGCTGGTCTTGATGGCGATGCGGACCACGCCATCGGCATAGCTCATCAAGTCCTTGAAGTGCACCGTCTCCATCTCGGAGACGCTGATCTTCAGCACGATCAAAAAGGGCAGGGCGAAGAAGATCAGCAGCCAGGCATAGGGCAGGGCGATGACGGCGGTGCGCCCCCGCGCCAACCAGGTCATGAAGCGTTGCAGCGCCTTCATTGCGTCAGCACCACTTGGGCCGTGGGTGACCAGGAGGCCCAGACCTCCTGATCCCAGGTCAGCGGGTCATTGCGATAGCGCTCCAGATTGCTCTCGCTGACCTTGATGACTTGGCCGCTGGGCAGTTGCAGGTGGTAGACGGTGAAGGCGCCGAAGTAAGCCAGATTGCGCACCTTGCCCAAGACCTGGTTGAACTCACCCTCGGGCTTGTCGCAGCTCAGGCGTATCTTCTCGGGCCGCAAGGCCACGGCCACGGCCATGCCCTCCACGCCGGTGATGCCATGGCCCACATAGTGCTGGCAGTCGGCGCATTGGATGACGACGTGGTCGGGCTGATCGACGCTGAGCGAGCCCTCCATCATGTTCACATTGCCGATGAAATCGGCCACAAAACGCGTCGCCGGGGTCTCGTAAATGTCCACCGGCGCGCCGACCTGCAAGATGCGGCCCTCGCTCATCACCGCGATGCGGCTGGCCATGGTCATGGCTTCTTCCTGGTCATGGGTCACCATCACGCAGGTCACACCCACGTCTTCGATGATGCCCACGAGTTCGAGCTGAGTTTCCTCGCGCAGCTTTTTGTCCAGCGCGCCCAGAGGCTCGTCCAGCAGCAGCAGCTGCGGCTTCTTGGCCAGGCTGCGCGCCAGGGCCACACGTTGCTGCTGGCCGCCTGAGAGTTGATGCGGTTTGCGCTTGGCGAACTTGCCCAGCTGCACCAGCTTGAGCATGGACTCGACCCGGGCAGCGATCTCGTCCTTGGCCATGCCGTCACGGCGCAGGCCGAAGGCGATGTTGTCCCAGACGCTGAGGTGGGGGAAGAGCGCATAGCTCTGGAACATCATATTGATGGGCCGGGCATAGGGCGGCAGACCTGCCAGGTCCTGGCCGTTCAAGACGATGCGGCCGCTCGTCGGGGTCTCAAAGCCACCCAGCATGCGCAGCAAGGTGGTCTTGCCGCAGCCCGATGAGCCCAGCAAGGCAAAGATTTCGCCCTTGGCGATATCGATGGAGACGTTGTTGACGGCGATAGAGCCGCCGCCAAAGTCTTTGACCACGTTCTCGATGCGCAGATAGGCGTCGGCGCTGGTGGCAGGTTTGGCGGCTGTACTCATCGAGGGCTTCCCGTCTTGTTATTGAGGTTCGAGGACCGGGAGGGGCTGGCTCCCGGCCTTGCTGCGCTTGATTGCTGGGTTCAGAGCCCCGTCTTGAAGGAGGTGTACATGCGCGTCATCTGGCGACGGATGTCGTTGTTGATGGCGTCGGGTGCGGCCATGCGCTTCATATCGGCGTCGCTTAGGAAGACGCTGGGGTTGTTGGCCACCTCGGGCTTGACGAATTTGCGCGACTCTTTGTTGGGGTTGGCGTAGAAGACCTTGTTGGTCAGGCTCGCGTGGACCTCGGGGCGCAGGATGTAGTTGATGAATTTGTAGGCGTTGCCGGGGTGGGCGGCGTCGGCCGGGATCACCATGGTGTCCATAAAGATGATGCCGCCGGTCTTGGGGATCAGGGCCTCGATTTTCTGACCCGTCTTGCCGTCGATCGCGCGCTGGCGGGCGATATTGATGTCGCCCGACCAACCCAGGGCCAGGCAGATGGAGCCATTGGCCATGTCATTGATATAGCCCGAGGAGCTGAACAGCGTCACATGCGGGCGAATGGGCTTGAGCAGGGCCGGCACGCCCGCATAGTCGCCCAAGCTCTTGCTATAAGGCGGCTTGCCGAGGTAGTGCAGGGCGGCGGGGATCACCTCGGTGGCCGAGTCCAGAAAGCTCACGCCGCAGCTCTTGAGCTTGGAGATGTACTCGGGTTTGAAGATCAGGTCCCAGACGTTGTCGGGCATGGGCATGCCACCCAGAGCGGCCTTGACCTTGTCCACATTGATGCCCACGGTGGTGAAGCCCCAGAGCCAGTTCACCATGTACTCATTGCCCGGGTCCAGCTTGGCCAGCTGGGCCTGCACATCGGGGTCGAGATTCTTGTAATTGGGGATCTGCGATTTGTCGATTTTGCGCAGCAGGCCGCCATCGGCCTGCAGCTTGGCCCAGTAGCTCGAGGGCACGACGATGTCATAACCCGTCTTGCCGGCGACCAGCTTGGCGTGGACGATTTCGTTATTGTCGAAATTGTCGTAGCGGACCTTGATGCCGGTCTCTTTCTCAAAGTTCTTGATCGTGTCCTCGGAGATGTAGTCCGACCAGTTGTAGACGTTCAAGACCTTCTCTTCCTCCTGCGCGCGGGCGCTGCCGGCTAGCAAGGCAGAGGCGGCCAGGGCCGCAAGAGCGAATCGAGAGAGCTGGCGGCGCAAGGGAGTCGTGGGCATATTCAAGTCTCCTGGGGCTGATGGGGTAGCAAAAATAGAGGGGAAAGCAACTGTGCGGGCCAGTCTAGGGCGAGGGACTTGGCGCCCCCATCCGCCCTAACCCCTAGCACCGCATAAGCGGGACACAAGCAAGTTCAAAGCCAGCCCAAGCCTTTGACTTGGTCCAGGGTGAGGTCCAGGCAGCGCTTGATCAAGACCATCATTTCGTCGATCTGGGCGCGGGTCATCACCAGGGGTGGCGCGACGATCATGCGGTCGCCGACGGCGCGCATGATCAGGCCGTTGCCAAAACAGTGCGCGCGGCAGAGCATGCCCACTTCCAGTGCGCCGTCGAAGCATTGGCGCTTGGCCTTGTCCTTCACCAACTGCACCGCGCCCATCATTCCGCAGGTCTGGATTTCGCCCACCAGGGGGTGCTCGTTCAATTCGGCAAAGCGCTGGGCCAGATAAGGCCCCAGGTCTTCGCGCACTTTGCGCACCACGTCTTGCTCGCGCAGCAGCTTGATATTGGCCAGGGCCACGGCGCAGGCCGTGGGGTGGCCGGAGTAGGTGAAGCCGTGGTTGAACTCGCCGCCTTGCTCGATCAAGACCTTGGCCACCCGTTCGCCCACCATCACTCCGCCCAGGGGGATGTAGCCCGAGGTCACGCCTTTTGCGAAGGTCATCAGATCGGGCTTGGTCCCCATGGTCTCGCAACCGAACCAGTTGCCGGTGCGGCCGAAGCCGCAGATCACCTCGTCGCTGACCAGCAGAACACCGTACTTGTCGCAGATGCGCTGAATCTCGGGCCAGTAAGTCGAGGGCGGCACGATCACACCGCCGGCGCCCTGCACAGGCTCGCCGATAAATGCGGCCACCCGTTCCGGGCCCACGGCCAGGATCTTGTCTTCCAGCCAGCGCGCGGCGGTGATGCCGAACTCCTCACGCGACTGCGTGCCACCCAGCTCAAACCAATGCGGCTGTTCGATATGGGTGATATTGGGAATCGGCAAGCCGCCCTGGACATGCATGCCGCTCATGCCGCCCAGCGAGGCGCCCGCCATCGTCGAGCCGTGATAGCCGTTGTTGCGGCCGATGATGACCTGGCGCTCGGGCTGGCCCAGCACATCCCAGTAGCGCCGCACCATGCGCACAATCGTGTCGTTACCTTCCGAGCCCGAGCTGGTGAAGAAGACATGCTGGAACTGCGGCGGCGAGATTTCGGCCAGCACCTCGGCCAGCTCGATGGCGGGCGTGGTGGCGGTCTGGAAGAAGGCGTTGTAGAAGGGCAGCTCGCCCATCTGCTTGGCCGCCGCGTCAATCAGGCTTTGCTGGCCATAGCCCACATTGACGCACCAAAGGCCGCTCATGGCGTCGAGGATTTTGTGGCCCTCGCTGTCCCAGAGGTAGATGTTCTCGGCCCGGGCTATGATGCGCGAGCCCTTCTTGGCCAGGCCTTTGAAGTCGGTGAAGGGGTGGAGGAAATGCTTGCTGTCGGCGCTTTGCCATTCAGCGGTGGAACGTGTGCTCATGGACGTTTCCTTTGATTCTTTGGACGGTGTGAAGGGCGGGCCACTCAGACGTGGAGCAGCAGATGCTCACGCTCCCAGGGCGAAATCACCTTCATGAATTCGGCGTACTCGATCTCCTTTATCTCGGTGTACACCGTCACAAAGGACTCGCCCAACACGGACGCTAACTCTTTCTCTTCACGCAGCAGGGTCAAGGCCTCGCCCAGGCTGCGGGGCAGCTGGAAGTCGCCGAGATAGGCGTCGCCCTTGCACTCCGGCGTGGGCTCGATCTGGTTCTTGATGCCCAGATAGCCGCAGGCCAAGGTGGCGGCCAAGGCGACGTAGGGGTTGGCATCGGCGCCGATGACGCGGTTCTCGATGCGCCGCGCATTGGGCTCGGCCAGGGGTGAGCGAATGCCTACGGTGCGGTTGTCCGTGCCCCATTGGATATTGATGGGTGCGGCCGTGTGGCGGGCCAGGCGGCGGTAGCTGTTCACATAGGGCGCAAACAAGGCCATGGCGGCCGGGGTGTATTTCTGCAGGCCGCCGATGTACCAGAAGAACTCCTTGGAGGGCGAGCCGTCGGCATTGCTGAAGAGGTTGCGGCCGGTCTTTTGATTGATCACGCTTTGGTGCACATGCATGGCACTGCCGGGCTCACCGGCGATGGGCTTGGCCATGAAGGTGGCGAACATATCGTGGCGCAGCGCGGCCTCACGCACTGTGCGTTTGAAGAAGAACACCTCGTCCGCCAGGCCTAGCGGCGCGGCGTGGAAGAAGTTGATCTCCATCTGGCCCGCGCCCACCTCGTGAATCAAGGTGTCGACATTGAGCTCCATCTTTTCGCAGTACTCGTAGACGTCCTCGAACAGCGGATCGAACTCGTTGACGGCGTCGATGGAATAGGCCTGACGCGAGGTCTCGGCCCGGCCCGAGCGGCCCACCGGCGGCTTCAAAGGCATGTCGGGGTCGGAGTTGCGCGCGACCAAATAGAACTCCAGTTCGGGCGCTACCACGGGCGACCAGCCTTCCGCTTCAAACAGGCCGCAGACCCGGCGCAGCACCGAGCGCGGTGCAAAGGGCACCAATTCGCCGTTGCGGTCGAAGCAGTCGTGGATGATTTGCGCCGTGGGGTCGACGGCCCAGGGCACCAGTCGAGCCGTGGTCGGGTCGGCACGCAGATGCATATCGCGGTCATTCGGGCTGATGACGTCGTAGTAAGGCCCCTCCTCGGGGAACTCGCCCGTCACGCCCATGGCCACCACGGCTTCGGGCAGGCGCATGCCGCGGTCTTCGGTGAATTTTTGACGGGGCAAGATTTTGCCGCGGGCCACGCCGGTCAAATCGGGGACCAGGCATTCGATCTCGGTGACGCGCTGCTCTTGCAGCCAGTTCTCCAGCTCGCTGAAGGTGAAGTTGTTTCTATCGACCATGAGTAACCTTTGTTCGTTGCAGACGGGCAGGGCGAGGCGACTGTGTGAATACGGCCTCGTCGCGCTGCCCCATCGCCCCAGAAGGGGACAGGGGTGCAGGTCTCAGGCACTAAGTCTCGGGATCGCGCACCGAGTCGTGGCGGATGGCCGCGACCTGGTCGCGGTAGTCGCGGCAGGCCTGACCGAAGGCCTGCAGCAAGGCCATGGAGACCGGGTTCTGCGCCGCCTGCCATTCCGGGTGCCATTGCAGGCAGAGCGAGAAGCCGGGGCTGCGTTCAATGCTGAAGGCCTCCACCAAACCATCGGGGGCCAGGGCCTCCACCCGCAAGCCGGGCGCCAGTTGCTTGACGCCCTGTCCATGCAGGGAATTGACTTCGACTGGGTGAAGTCCTAACAGTTTTTCCAAACGGCCACCGGGCTGGATGTTCACCTCATGCTGGACCGCGTAAGCGATCTCGGGCGGCTGCTCGGGCGGGGCGCGGTGGTCGCGCAAGCCGGGCTGCTCCTGCACGGCCTGGTGCAAGCTGCCGCCCAAGGCCACATTGGTTTCCTGAAAGCCGCGGCAGATGGCGAACAGCGGCAGGCCGCGCTCGACGGCCGCGCGAATCAGCGGCAGGGTCCAGGCATCGCGCGTCGGGTCCAGCGGCAACTCGGGGTTGTGCACCTCCTCGTCGAAGTGGCTGGGGTGCACATTGGAGGGCGAGCCGGTCAGCAAAACGCCGTGGGCCAGGGCCAGCCACTCGTCGAGCTCCTCGGGCGAGGCGCTGGGCACGACCACGGGCAGGCAGCCGGCCAGGCGCACGGCATCGATGTACTTCTTGCCGACGATGTGGAAGGGGTGATCGCCCACCGGGCGATTGCAGGCGGGGACCAGCACGACGGGTTTGGCCATAGGGTCTGGCAGATGTGAGTCGCGCATCACAGCATGTCCTTCAGTCGGTAATACAGCATGCCCAGGACCAGGGCGGGCATGCGGAACAGTTTGCCACCCGGGAAGGGCTGGTGGCGTAGCTTGGCGAACACATCGAAGCGTTCGGAATCACCTTGCATGGCCTCGGCCGCCACCCGCCCGGCCAGGCCGGTGAGCGCCAGGCCATGGCCCGAGAAGCCTTGCAGGTAGTAGATATTGCGAGCCCGGCCCAGGCGGCCAAAGTCGGGGGCGCGATTCATGGTGATGTCCACAAAACCACCCCATGCAAACTGCATGCCCAGATCGCTCAGCTGAGGGAAGCTGCGCAACAGATTGCGATGCATGCTGTCCTTCACCGAGCGCGGCGACATGGTGCTGTAGCTGACCCGGCCGCCGTAGAGCAGGCGGTGATCGGCCGTGGGGCGGAAGTAGTCGAGGATGAAGTTGGTGTCGCAGACTGCCGAGCGGCTGGGGATCAAGGCCTGGCAGCGCGCCGCGTCCATGGCCTCGCTGCAGACGATATAGGTGCCGACCGGCATGATGCGGGCCCCGAGCTGTGGCGCCAGTTGGGGCGCCACTTCGGGCAGATACACATTGCCGGCCAGCAGCACTTGCTGGGCACGCAGCTGGCCGCTGGCGGTGTGCAGGGTCAAGACCTGACCCTCGCCCTCGTCAATGCGGGTGACGGCGCTTTGCTCGCACAGGCGCACGCCCAGTTTTTGGGCGGCGGCCGCCAGACCCAGGCAGTATTTGAGCGGGTGCAGATGACCCGAGCGCGGGTCGTGCACGCCGGCCGTGAAACGCGGGCTGGCGATCCAGGCGCCGATGTCCTGGGGCGAGATCCATTGCAGCGGGTAGTCATAGACCTCGGCCATGCGCTGCTGCCACTGCCGCAGCTCGGCGGCTTTTTTCTCGTTGGTGGCCAGGCTCAGAAAGCCCGGCTGCCAATCTGCATCGATGCTGTGCTCGGCGCAGCGCTGCTGGAGTATGTCCAGCGCCTCCAGACTCATGGCCCAGACGCGCTTGGCATCGGCCAGGCCCAGCTGGCTTTCGATCTCGCTCTGGTCGCAGGCCAGGCCGTGGATGGCCTGCCCGCCGTTGCGCCCCGAGGCGCCGCCACCGACCAGGCCTGCTTCCAGCACCACCACCTTGCGCCCGGTTTGGGCCAGCTCGATGGCGGCCGAGAGTCCGGCCAGGCCGGCGCCCACAATGGCCACATCGGCGCTCAAATGCTCCTGCAGGGGGGCATAGGCCTCCAAGCGCGGGGCCGTCGCGACGTAGTAGGAGTCGCGGGTCAGATCACGGTCGATGCTCAGCAAGCTCATAAACGCTAGGCAAGTTTCCTTAGCTTCAAGCAGTGCGGCGCAGCGCCCCGCGCACGGTGTCGATGATGTGGGCGATGTGCTGGGGCTCGATGATCAGCGGCGGGCTCATGGCGATGGTGTCGCCGGTGGTGCGTATCAGCACGCCCTTGTCCCAGCAGTCCAGAAAGATGTTGAAGGCCCGCTTGGCCGGTTCACCGGGCAGGCTGGCCAGCTCGATGCCGCCCACCAGACCGATATTGCGCACATCGATGACGTTAGGCTCACCCTTCAGCGAATGCAGGGCCTCGGCAAACAGGGACTGCATCTGCGTGGCCCGGGTCAGCAAGCCTTCCTCGGCATAGGTGTCCAGCGTGCCCAATGCGGCGGCGCAGGCCAAGGGGTGGGCCGAATAGGTGTAGCCGTGGAAGAACTCGATCAGATGCTCGGGCCCGTTCATAAAGGTGTCGTAGATGCCTTGCTTGGCAAACACCGCGCCCATGGGCACGCAGCCATTGGTCAGGCCCTTGGCGACGGTCATCAGATCGGGCGTCACGCCGAAGGTCTGGGCGGCGAAAGGATTGCCGGTGCGGCCAAAGCCGGTGATGACCTCGTCGAAGATCAGCAAGATGCCGTGCTTGTCGCAGATTTCGCGCAAGCGCTGCAGATAACCCTGGGGCGGGATCAGCACGCCGGTGGAGCCGGCCACCGGCTCGACGATGACGGCCGCGATGGTCGAGGCATCGTGCAGGGCGATCAAGCGTTCCAGATCCTCGGCGAACTCGGCACCGTGGGCGGGCTGACCGACGGAATAGGCGTTGCGAGCCGGGTCATGGGTGTGGCGAATGTGATCCACCCCGCCCAACATGGTGCCGAACATCTTGCGATTGGCCACCATGCCACCCACCGAGATGCCGCCGAAATTGACGCCGTGGTAGCCGCGCTCGCGGCCGATCAGCCGGGTGCGGGCGCCTTCGCCACGCACGCGGTGGTAGGCAATGGCCATCTTGAGCGCCGTCTCCACCGACTCTGAACCCGAGTTGGTGAAGAAGACCTTGTTCAGGCCGGCCGGGCTGAGGGCGGCCAGGCGCTCGGCCAGCTCAAAAGCCTTGGGGTGGGCCATCTGGAAGGGCGGCGCAAAGTCCAGCTCGGCCGCTTGTTTCTGGATGGCTTGCACAATCTTGGGCCGGTTGTGGCCGGCGTTGACGCACCAGAGGCCGGCGATGCTGTCCAGCACCTGGCGGCCCTTGTCATCGGTGAAGTACATGCCGTCCGCGGCGGTGATCAGGCGCGGTGCTTTCTTGAACTGGCGGTTGGCCGTGAACGGCATCCAGTAGGCGTCGAGTTTGTTTTCGTCTGACATGGTGGGCTCCTTGATGGCTGGGCCGGCGCTGCTTTCAAGCGGTGCAGATGCAGCCGGCGATTGAACCCAGTCTAGACATTTGTGCGCGCAATGTGCTTGCGCTCTGGCCCCGGTGCTTTCCCGAGTTCTTGCAATTTCGTGCGAACATCAGGCTTCGATTTGCTTGAATCTGCGAAAAATGAGTTCAGAAGTGCAACTGGATGCGATCGACCGCAATATCTTGAACGAGCTGCAAAAGGATGGCCGGCTCTCCAATGTGGAGTTGGCGCGGGCGGTCCATCTCTCGCCCTCGGCCTGTTTGCGGCGGGTCAAACAGCTGGAAGACGGCGGGGTCATCGCCGGCTATGTGGCCTTGGTCAACCCCAAGGCGGTGGGCAAGCCGGGCATCAGCTACACCATCATCAATCTGGAACGCATGACGCCCCAGGCCTTGGGTGCTTTTGAGCAGGCGGTGCGTGACATCCCCGAAATCCTGGACTGTTTTTACGTGGCCGGGACCAACGACTATCTGCTGCGCTTTGCCTACCGCGATGCCGAAGACCTGGAGCGCCTGCACAGCGATGTGCTGATGCATCTGCCCGGCGTGGCTCGCTCCAACTCCATGCTGGTGCTGCGCACGGTCAAAAAGACGACGGCGTTTGACTTGTAGATTGAGCCCGGTCCTGGCGATTTGCGGATTTCGCCACGCTGCTGGCCGCACAGGCGGTGCCGCCCAGCCCAAGAGTTAGGCGATTGGCGTGGCCCCGGTGCCACAATCGAGCGCATGCAAGCACACCCTCCAATCTTTGAGCTGCCGTGGAGAGCCGCGGTGCAAGCGGGTGAGCTCGGTTTGTGGGATCTGCGGCATGAGTCGGAGACGGTTCAGCACTCGCCGCAGTGGAAGGCCCGTCTGGGTTTCCCCGAGCCGCAGCGCCCGGACAGCACGCATTTCTGGCGCTGCCGGGTCCATCCCGAAGATCTTGATCCCATGATTGCCGCCATGCGTGCCCATCTGCGGGGCGAGGCCGACAGCTACCAAGCGCGCTTTCGGCTGCGCAGCAATGGCTCGGGCTACCGCCTGCTTCAATCCCGTGGCCGCGTCGTTGCGCGCAATGCCCAGGGGCGGGCGCTTCGCATGGTGGGAACCATGATCGACTTGACCGATCGCCCCCTGACGCCCCGCGCTGGCCTGCCCGAAGGCCTGCGTGACCAGATGGAAGGCATGCCCTTGGAGCTGCCGTTTCACCAGTTGCTGAGCGATGAGCTGCCTGGCGTGGACCCTGAGCGCCTGCGCCAGGAGCGGGAGCTGGTGCTCAGCCAGGTGCAGGACCTGCTGCAGGCCTCGGCGGCGCAACTCGGCGGGCTTTGAGGCCTGGCTAGGGCCATTCTTGGGTCATCCTTGGCTCATTTCTGGGCCGCTTCGCCCAAAGCCTTAGCTCAGCAAGAGAACACCGAGGCCGACGATGGCGACGTAGATCAGCAAGGCCAGATGGGCCGCGTCCTCGATCAGGTCCATCCAATGGGGCGGCCACTGGATTTTGCGCCGACGCAGGCCGGGGAAGCCGTCCTCATCGTCGCGCGGCATGGGGGGTACAAAGCAATGCCTGGGATCCACCAGCGCAGCCGCGCGATGGCAGAGTTGGCGAATGGGGTTGCAGCTGTGACGGGCGTTCATGGCAAGCTCGATACGCAAGGCCAGGATGGCCTAAGTATGGAGCCGGGCGTCGCCCCTTGCCAGCAAAATATGAGTGTCGATTGGGCGTTATTGCCGAGATCTAGCTGGCTTGATTGCCGCGCGCCAGCCAGCTGCTGTGCAGACTGCCCAGCATGGGCAGCAGTTGCACGGCCATCATGCTGACAAAGATCAGGCCGCAGCCCAGCAGGCCTGCAGGGCTGAGACGGTCGCCCATCAGCACAAAGCCGAAGCCGGCGGCGAACAAGGTCTCGCTGGACAAGATGATGGCGGCGTCCGCCGCGTGGGCGTAGCGCTGGGCCACCACCTGGGCGGTGAAGGCCACGCCAACCGACATCACGCCGGTGTAGAGAATCGGCCAGGTGGCGGCCTGCAGGCCGGCCCAGGAATAGCTTTCAAACGCCAGCCCCCAGGCCAGGGCCACCAGGCCGCAAAACAGGAACTGGCCGCAAGCCACGGTGAAGGGCGCGGCCATGCGGTCGGCCACCCGGCCCACCATCAGCACATGCAGGGCCCAGGGCAGGGCGGAGACCATCACCCACAGGTCACCGACGCCGATGTCCAACTCTTTCGCGCCCGAAAGCAGAAAGGCCCCCACCAAGCAGGCCAGCGCGCCGGGCCAGACCGACCAATGGGGCAGCTGGCGCAGCAGCAGATAGCCCAGCACCGGCACCAGGGGCACGTAGAGGGCGGTGAGGAAGCCGGCATTGGTGACGGTGGTGTGAACGATGCCGATCTGCTGCATGGCCGCACCCAGCAGCAGCAAAAAGCCCAGGCCCATGATCTTGAGGCCATCGTGAGGCAGCAGGCCGCGCTGATCGGCTTTGAGCCGGCGCGACTCCAGCCAGGCCAGGGGCAGCACCACCAGGGCGCCGACAAGAAAACGCACGCCGGTGAAGAGCATGGGCCCGATATGTTCCATGCCATGGCTTTGCGCCACGAAGGCCGAACCCCAGATCAGGGCGATGAGGACGAGCAGAAGATTGGCGCGGATGCGGGACATGGCGGTGGACTCGGGCGGGCGTAACCGCGCATTATCCTCGGCCCCTGCCATGGCCTTCAGCCGCGCAGATAAGCCAGTTCCGCCTCGCTGAAGCCCGCCGCCTCGCGGGCGCTGAAGTTGAAGGGAGGGCGCAGGCGAGGTGCCTCGTAACGCGCCACCAGCTCGGGGTAGAGCGCAATGGGGTCGAGGCCGCGTTCGCGGCAGCAGTGGCGGTACCAGTGGTTGCCAATCTGCACATGGCCGATCTCATCGCGCAAGATCACGTCCAGAATCTCCACCGCGCGCGTGTCACCAGCCTTGGCCAGCTTGGCCTGCAGGGGCGGCGTGGCATCCAAGCCGCGTGCCTCCAGGGTGCGCGGCACCAAGGCCATGCGGGCCAGCACATCGCCGGCCGTGCGCTCGGCCATGGTCCACAAGCCGTCGTGCGCATCGAAGTCGCCGTACTGGTGGCCCAGGGTCTGCAGATGGCTGTGCAGCAGATTGAAGTGCAGGGCTTCTTCGGCCGCCACCTGCAGCCAGTCCAGATAGAACTGCTGGGGCATGCCGCTAAAGCGCCAGACCGCATCCAGGCCCAGATTGATGGCGTTGAACTCGATATGCGCGATGGCGTGGATCAGGGCGGCCCGGCCCTCCTGCGTGAAGGGCGAGCGATTCGGCACCTGCAGGGCCGAGAGCAGGCGGGGTTTCTCGGGCCTGCCGGGCAGCTCGGCTGGGCGAGTCAGCTGGGCCTGGGTGTCGAGGCGCTGGTCGAGCGGGATGCCGCTGCCGGCTTGCAGCTCTTGATAAAGCCGGGTGATGGCCTCAGCTTTGGGGGCGGGGTCGCGGATGCAGAGGATTTGCAGCGCTTGTTGGCGGATTTCCATGCCCCGATTATCGAACGCGGCTTGCCGCCCCTCTTGCCCCAGCTCAAGGGCAAAAGGCCCGCCCCGGCCGGAGGCGGGCTGCCTCGGTAAAATCACGCGTTTTTGCTTCACTATCAAGCCCTGTGTACCGCCTTCTTGCGCGGGCAGGGGCACGCCCAGGAGTTTGGAAATGGCTGTTTATCAATTGGCTGACGATGTGCCCGCACTGCACCCCAAGGCTTGGGTGGCGGAAAGCGCCGAAGTCATCGGCCGCGTCAGCCTGGGCGAGGACGTCAGCGTCTGGTTCAATGCCGTGCTGCGTGGCGATACCGAAAGCCTGACGATTGGCGCGCGCAGCAATATCCAGGATGCCTCGGTGCTGCACGCCGACCACGGCTTCCCCCTGGTCCTGGGCGAGGGCGTGACGGTGGGCCACAAGGTCATGCTGCATGGCTGCACCGTGGGTGACTATTCGCTGATCGGCATCGGCGCCATCGTGCTCAACGGCGCCAAGATCGGCAAGAACTGCCTGGTTGGCGCCGGCGCCCTGGTGACCGAGGGCAAGGAGTTCCCCGATGGGTCCTTGATCGTCGGCAGCCCTGCGCGGGTGATCCGCGAGCTGAGCCCTCAGCAGATTGAGGGCCTCAAACTGAGCGCCGCACACTACATCGAGAATGCCCGCCAGTACGCCACGGGCCTCAAGAAGATCGCTTGATCTCAGGTCATTCGAAGTACAACAAATCAAAGAAACGAGCGTCTGCCCATGAGCGAGCTGCATAAATTTTTGTTTGAAGGCCTGCCTGTGCGCGGCATGTTGGTGAGGCTCACCGACAGCTGGCGCGAGGTCCTCAAGCGCCGCGAGGCCGTTGGCGCCCACCCGCCCGAGCTGCGCGCCCTGTTGGGTGAGATGGCTGCGGCCGGCGTGCTGATGCAATCCAACATCAAGTTCAACGGCGCCCTGATTCTGCAGGTCTTCGGCGATGGCCCGGTCAAGCTGGCCGTGGCTGAGGTGCAGCCCGATCTGAGCTTCCGCGCCACCGCCAAGCTGGTGGGTGAGGTGCCGGCCGGCGCGCAGCTGGAGGCCATGCTCAATGTGCACGGCCAAGGCCGTTGCGCCATCACCCTGGACCCCAAGGACAAATTCCCCGGCCAGCAGCCCTACCAGGGCGTGGTGCCCCTGCATGGCGACCAGCGCGAGCCCTTGCAAAAGCTCTCCGAGGTGTTGGAGCATTACATGCTGCAGTCCGAGCAGTTGGACACCAAGCTGGTCTTGGCCGCCAACGACGAGATGGCCGCGGGCCTGCTGATCCAGCGCCTGCCTATCCAGGGCGAGAACAATCTGGAAGGCCAAGTGGCGGGTGCGCGCAACGAGGACGATATCGGCCTGTCCGACGCCTTCAACCGCATCAGCATGTTGGCCTCGACGCTCACCTCGGAAGAGCTGCTGGGCCTGGACGCCGAGACGATTTTGCGCCGCCTGTTCTGGGAAGAAACGGTGCGCCGTTTTGAACCCTTGACTCCCAAGTTCGCCTGCAGCTGCTCGCGCGAGCGGGTCGGGCAGATGCTCAAGGGCCTTGGGCGCGAGGAGGTGGACGGCATCGTGGCAGAACGCGGCCAGGTGGAGATTGGCTGTGAGTTCTGCGGCCTGCAATACCACTTCGACGCGGTGGACGTGGGCGGCTTGTTCGCCAGCGGCCAAACGCAGTCGGATGCCAGCGGCACGCTGCAGTAATCACTAGCGCCGCAAGCCCTGGTGCTCGCACTCGGGCACATCGCATTTCTCGCACACCCAGGTCCAGCTCGGCAGCTGGGCCTGGCGCTTTTTTTGGCGCTCCTCCAGGCCGGTGAACAAGCCCGTGGCCGCTGATGGGGCCTGCTGACGTTTGAGCAGCAGGGGGGTGATGGCGTTCAGCGCCGCCTCCAGTCTGGCGCCTTCAAGGCCCGCCACCACCGACCAGGCCAAGCCGCCTTGCATCAAGGCCCGGCGCACAGCTGCATCGACAGGCGCTCGTACCTGCGGGCCGTCGCGCTGCAAGCCATCGGCCACCCAGGGCAGATCCAAGGCCGTCAGCAGATTGAGGTCGAAGCCGCGCTGCAAGCGCAAGGCCTCGGGCAGCAGGGAATCGTCCTGGAACAGGTGTTGGCTGTAGACGGCCGTCATCAGAGGCGTGGTGTCACAGATCAGCACATCACAGGTCTGGGCGGCCGCCTCGATCTGTGCGGCATGGGTCGCGGCGATGCCCGCCTGCTCTTCGGGGCGGGGTGTGCGCGAGTGCTCTTCGCACCATTGCCGCAGATACTCCGGCAGCCAGACGCAGCGCAAGCCCGTGGCCTCGGCCAGGGCCTGGCTCAGGTCTTGAGCCAGCACCGATTTGCCGGTGCTCTCCGCGCCCAGCAGCGCGATGCGCAGGCAGGTGTCCGATGCCCGTTTCATGCCGCTGTGGCCTGGGGGCGCAGCAGCTGCCGCTGCCAGGCCCGCCAGCCCGCCACCGACATGGGGATGAAGAAGGCGTAGAGCAGGACGGTCAACCAATAGCCCTTGTAGGCGAACAAGGCCACGCTGACGATATTGACCAGCACCCAGACCGACCAGTTCTCCTGGTATTTGCGGCCCAACAGCCATTGGCCCAGCACGCTGGCCACGGTGGGCAAGGCGTCCCAGTAGGGCACGGTGGAATCGGTCTGGTGATGCAGAAAAAGGCCCAGCACCGGCCAGGCCAGCAAGGTCAGCAACACGGCCGCACCCAAGCCGCGTGGGCTCAGGCGGCGCACGCGCAGGCTCTGGCCGTCCTCACCCTTGCCGCGCAGCCATTGCCACCAGCCCCAGGCGGCCAGGGCAACGAACATCAGTTGCAGCGAGGCTTCACCGTAGAGCTTGCCGTTCCAGAACAGCAGGAAGTAAAGCAGGGAGCTGGCAATCGCCAGCGGCCAGGCCAGCACATGGACCCGCATATTGCAGATCACCATCCAGACGGCCATCACGAAAGCCAGCACCTCGGTCCAGGTGATGGGGCTGCCCAGCAGGGTGAAAGCGGGCTGCAACAAGGGTTGCAGCACTTGCAACAAGTCGTCCATCGAGAAGGCGGGGGAGGTCTGAGGAAGGGGAAGTGGCGGGCGGGGCGCTCAGCGCTTATCAGCGCGCACCTGCACATAGATTTCGTCGGGCTTGATCATGCCCAGCTCGTTGCGAGCTTTTTCTTCCACCATCTCCAGGCCCTCACGCAGATCGCGCAACTCGGCTTCGATCTGGGCATTGCGGGCCCGGGCTTCATCGTTGGCGAGCTGGGCCTTGGCCAGCTGCTCGCGCAGCTGCGCGCCACGCGGCAGGCTGCCCTTGCCCATCCAGAGCTGGGCCTGGATGAAGAGCAAAAAGGCAGCGAGGAGGAAGCTGATGGTTTTCACGCCCGGAGTTTAACCAAAGCCTTGAGCAAGAAAGAAGCGGGCATAAAAAAGCAGCCCCTGTGTATGGGGGCTGCTCTGTGCCTAGCTAGCGATTAGCGCAGGTTGTAGAAGGCTTTGCGACCCGGGTAGGAGGCCACATCACCCAGGTCCTCTTCGATACGCAGCAGCTGGTTGTACTTGGCCATGCGGTCCGAACGGCTCAAGCTACCGGTCTTGATCTGGCCGGCATTGGTGCCCACGGCGATGTCGGCAATGGTCGAGTCTTCGGTCTCGCCCGAGCGGTGCGAGATCACGGCGGTGTAGCCGGCGCGCTTGGCCATCTCGATGGCGGCGAAGGTCTCGGTCAGGGTGCCGATCTGGTTGATCTTGATCAGGATGGAGTTGCCAATGCCCTTGTCGATGCCTTCTTGCAAGATCTTGGTGTTGGTGACGAAGAGGTCGTCGCCTACCAGCTGAACCTTCTTGCCCAAGGTTTCGGTCAGGTGCTTCCAGCCGTCCCAATCGCCTTCGGCCATGCCGTCTTCGATCGAGATGATGGGGTATTTGTCCACCCAGGTGGCCAGCATGGAGGTCCACTCTTGCGCGGTCAGGCTCAGGCCTTCGGCGCCCAGCACGTACTTGCCGTCCTTGTAGAACTCGCTGGCGGCGCAGTCCAGGCCCAGGGCGATCTGCTCACCGGCCACGAAGCCGGCCTTGTCGATGGCTTCCAGAATCATCTGGATGGCTGCCTCATGGCTGGCCACGCTGGGGGCGAAGCCGCCTTCGTCGCCGACGGCCGTGCTCATGCCCTTGTCGTGGATGATTTTCTTCAGTGCGTGGAAGACTTCGGCGCCGTAACGCACGGCCTCGCGGAAGCTGGGGGCGCCCACGGGGATGATCATCAGCTCTTGCAGATCGAGGCTGTTATTGGCGTGCGCGCCGCCGTTGATGACGTTCATCATCGGCACCGGCAGCTGCATGCCGCCCATGCCGCCGAAGTAACGGTACAGGGGCAGGCCGGATTCTTCGGCCGCGGCGCGGGCCACGGCCATGGAGACGGCCAACATGGCGTTGGCGCCCAGGCGGCCCTTGTTCTCGGTGCCGTCCAGCTCGATCAGGGTGCGGTCCAGAAAGGCTTGCTCGGAAGCGTCCAGGCCCAGCACAGCCTCGGAGATTTCGGTGTTGATGTGCTCGACGGCCTTCAACACGCCCTTGCCCAGGTAACGGCTCTTGTCACCGTCACGCAACTCGATCGCTTCGCGCGAACCGGTGGACGCGCCCGAGGGCACGGCCGCACGGCCCATCACACCCGATTCCAGCAAGACATCGCATTCCACGGTGGGATTGCCGCGGCTGTCGAGGATTTCGCGGCCGACGATATCAACAATGGCACTCATTCTTCAGTCTCCAAAAGGTCAAAATGTCAATTCAAGCCGTGCATGGTGCCAGTTTTGCGTTACCAGCGCAGA
This sequence comes from Paucibacter sp. KBW04, assembly GCF_003852425.1. Classification (GTDB taxonomy): domain Bacteria; phylum Pseudomonadota; class Gammaproteobacteria; order Burkholderiales; family Burkholderiaceae_C; genus Paucibacter_A. Next base: position 53,391 of record NZ_QAJN01000010.1, read on the forward strand.
ACAAGAAAATGGGCAAGCCGTCTTCGAGCGCGCGGCGTCAAACGCCTTCGATCAGCACCATGCGCATCAGCGCCGCGCCGGCGCGGGCCGCTCTGGCTTGGCTGTATTCGGGGGATTCGTAGAAGGCCTTGGCCGCAGCCGCCGAAGGGAACTTGAGCAGCACCACGCGCTCGGGCGTCCAGTCCCCTTCCAGCACCTCCACCTTGCCACCCCGCACGCAAATCTCGGCGCCATGGGCCGCGATGGCCTGGCTGGAGAATTTGCGGTACTCCTCGTACTGCACGGGGTTCGTCACCTGGACGTTGGCAAGAATGTAGGCGCTACTCATGGCTTCAGCTCAAGCGCTCTTCTTCAAGCCGCTGCCTTGTGGTCCAAGGCGGCCTTGATGAAGGCGGTGAACAGCGGGTGACCGTCCCAGGGGGTGGACTTGAATTCCGGGTGGAATTGCACGCCTACATACCAGGGGTGGACCGCGCGCGGCAGCTCGACCATTTCGGTCAGCTTCTCGCGCTGGGTGATGGCCGAGATCACCAAGCCGGCGTTCTGCAGACGATCGAGGTACTTCTCGTTGGCTTCGTAGCGATGACGATGGCGCTCGGTCACGACCGGGCCGTAGATGTCATGTGCCAAGGTGCCGGCTGCCACGTCCGAGCTTTGAGCGCCCAGACGCATGGTGCCGCCCAGATCGCTCTTTTCATCACGCTTCTGGATGCTGCCGTCGGCGTCTTGCCATTCGTCGATCAGAGCGATCACTGGGTGCGGCGTCTCGGGGTCGAACTCGGTGGAGTTGGCGCCCGTCAGGCCTGCCAGATGGCGTGCGTACTCGATGGTGGCGACTTGCATGCCCAGGCAGATGCCCAGGTAAGGCACTTTGTTTTCACGGGCGTACTGGGCGGCCAGAATCTTGCCTTCCACGCCGCGCTTGCCAAAGCCACCGGGCACCAGCACCGCATCGAACTGCTGCAGCTGCGAGATGTTTTCGGCGGTCAGCAGCTCGGAGTCCACATACTCGATATTGACGCGAGCATGGTTGTGGATACCGGCGTGACGCAGGGCTTCGTTGAGCGACTTGTAGGAGTCCGACAGGTCGGTGTACTTGCCGCACATGGCGATGGTGACGTCCTTGGCGGGGTTCTCCACCTCGTTGACGAGGGTGTCCCAACGCTTCAGATCTGCCGAGCGGGTGTTCAGCTGCAGCTTGGTGCAGATCAGCTGATCCAGCCCTTGCTCGTGCAACATACGGGGCACTTTGTAGATGGTGTTGACGTCCCACATGGAGATCACACCGTACTCGGGCACATTGGTGAACAGCGAAATCTTTTCGCGCTCATCGTCCGGGATGCGGCGGTCGGCACGGCAGAGCAGGGCGTCCGGCTGGATGCCGATTTCGCGCAGCTTTTGCACCGTGTGCTGGGTCGGCTTGGTCTTGAGCTCCCCGGCGGCGGCGATCCAAGGCACATAGGTCAGGTGGACGAAGGCGACGTTGTTGGGGCCGGCCTTCAGGCTCATCTGACGCGCTGCTTCCAGGAAGGGCAGCGATTCGATATCGCCCACCGTGCCGCCGATTTCCACGATGGCCACATCGACCGCATCGGCCGAGCCGACACCGGCGCCGCGGCGCACGAAGTCTTGGATCTCGTTGGTGATGTGCGGGATCACCTGGACGGTCTTGCCCAGGTAGTCGCCACGGCGTTCCTTCTCCAGCACCGACATATAAATCTGGCCGGTGGTGAAGTTATTGGCCTTCTTCATCCGGGTGGTGATGAAGCGCTCATAGTGGCCCAGATCGAGGTCGGTCTCCGCACCGTCTTCGGTCACGAAGACTTCACCGTGCTGGAAGGGCGACATCGTGCCCGGATCCACATTGATGTAGGGATCGAGCTTGATGAGGGTGACTTTGAGGCCGCGCGATTCGAGGATGGCAGCCAGTGAGGCTGATGCGATGCCCTTGCCGAGTGAGGACACCACACCGCCTGTGACGTAGACGTACTTGGTCATGTCTTGCAGCGCCTGTTTAAAACGCTGTGGTGGTAAAAAGAGATTATAGCGAGGCGCGGGCCTCGCGCTCGCGCCCGGGGTCAGGTCTTGATGCGCGGGCGGCCAAATTGTTCACTCGAGCCCCACTCAGGGCCTGTCTTGCGACTGCATCTCCGCCAGTATTTTCAGGGCCAGTTCGGCCGTCGCCTCGGGTTGTTCAAAGGGGAAGAGATGCGCGCCCTCTACCCAATGGAAATGTCGACCGGCCAAATGCTTGGAGGCAGTGGCCCCGGCTTGGCGAAGTTCCTCGGAGCGCTTGCCGGCCACAAAACCGACCGGGCATTTGGGCGGGTGTTTTTGCAGCAACCGGCCCAGATGGTGGGGCAGGGTGTTGTAGATGCGGGTTTCTATTTCGCGGCGGAACTTCAGATGCGTCTTGCCGCCGTGTTCCTCAAAGCCCGTGTCCACATAGTCTTGCAGCACCCGCGGGTCCCAGCGGGCAAATTTGCTCTTGGCGGCGAAGTGTTCCAGCACGGCTTGGCGGCTGGGCCATTCATGTCGGCGTTGGCGCGAGATCTTGCCCGGCGAAACCCGGTGCATCAGTCGTGTGGCCTTGGCCACCTGCACGCTGTGGGCGCGCCAGCCGGTGACCACGGGGGAGTCCAACATCAGCAGGCCTTGGGCCAGATCCGGCCGGCGGCAGGCGACCAGGAGGCTGAGCATGCCGCCCAGGGAATGGCCCATCAGCATCACCGGCCCAGGCTCGGCCATCTGGGGCTGTACTTCTTGCTCGATGAACTGGATCAGTTGATCGCGCAGATGGGGCCAGTTGCTGGTGACCGGGAAGGCCGGATCGTGGCCGAACTGGGGCAGAGCAAAGACCTGCCAGCCCGCGGCCCGCCAGGCTTCGAACAAAACGCGGTAGCAGCCGGCGCCAAAGCCATTGGCATGCGAGAAAACAATCGTCTTGCTGGTCGTGGGCCTGGCGGCGGAGGGCTGCTTCATGCGGGGCTGAGTTTCTTGAGCGCGTAGATGAGATCCAGGGCCTCACGCGGGGTGAGGGTGTCGGGGTCTACATTCTTCATGGCTTCGCTCAAGGCGCTTGTCTCTTCGATGACAGCTTGGGGAGCTTCGGGCGGCGCGGCAAACAGGTCGATCTGTACATCGCCCGCGGTGGCCTTGGCTTCCAGGGCCTCTAGCGTCGCGCGCGCCTGGCGCACCAGGCTGGCCGGCATGCCGGCCAAACGCGCCACCTGCACGCCATAGCTGCGGCTGGCGGGCCCGGGCTGGATCTCGTGCAGGAAGACGATGTTGTCACCACTCTCCACCGCGCCCACATGGCAGTTGATGGCCTGTGGGTGCTTGGTGGGGAACTCGGTCAGCTCGAAATAATGCGTAGCAAACAGGGTGAAGGCGCGGGTCTTGTCGTGCAGATGGCTGGCGATCGCGCCGGCCAGGGCCAGGCCGTCGAAGGTCGAGGTGCCGCGACCAATCTCGTCCATCAACACCAGGGACTGATCCGTGGCACTGTGCAAAATCGCCGCGCCCTCGGTCATCTCCAGCATAAAGGTCGACTGGGCATTGGCCAGGTCGTCCGCCGCGCCGATGCGGGTGTGGATGGCGTCCAGCGGCCCCAGTCGGCAGGCGCTGGCCGGCACGAACGAGCCCATGCTGGCCAGCAAGCTGATCAAGGCGACCTGGCGCATAAAGGTGCTCTTACCACCCATATTCGGGCCGGTAATCATCAGCATGCGGGTGCGCGCGTCCAGCTTGCAATCATTGGCCATGAACTCACCCGCGCCGGTTTCCCGCAGGCGGGCTTCCACCACGGGATGGCGGCCGGCCGTGATGTCGATGCAGGGCTGGCTGACGAACTCCGGCCGGCACCAGCCCAGGCTGCTGGCGCGTTCAGCCAGAGCGGCCAGCACGTCCAGGCTGGCCAGCGCACGACCGAGCAGGGTCAGGGGCTGGAGCTCTTCGATCAGCTGATCCAGCAGCAACTCGTAGAGCAACTTCTCGCGCGCCAGCGAGCGCTCCTGGGCCGACAAGGCCTTGTCTTCAAAAGCCTTGAGCTCGGGTGTGATGTAGCGCTCGGCGTTCTTGAGGGTTTGGCGGCGCTGGTAGTCCAGCGGCACCTTGTCTACCTGGCCCTGGGTGACTTCGATATAGAAACCGTGCACCTTGTTGTACTGCACCCGCAGATTGTTGATGCCGGTGCGGGCGCGCTCGCGGGTTTCCAGATCCAAGAGATAGGCATCGCAGTTCTGGCTGATGCCGCGCAACTCGTCCAACTCGGCATCAAAGCCCGCGGCAATCACGCCGCCGTCGCGCACCAGCACGGCCGGCTCTTCGGCCAGGGCGCGGCTCAGCAATTCCTCGATATGGGGCGAGGCCAACAGCCCCTGGGCCAAGTCCTCAATCAGCGGGCTGCCGGCGGGCAGGGTGTCGCGCAAATCGGGCAGGACTTGCAAGGTGGCGCGCAAGCCGCTCAGCTCGCGCGGGCGCACCTGGCGCAGGGCGATGCGGGCGGCGATTCGCTCGACATCGGAGACATGGCGCAAGGCCTCGCGCAAGGGTTCGGGGCTGGCCTGCAGCAGCACATCGATCGCCTCGTGGCGGGCCAAGGCCTGGCTGCGCTCGCGGCGTGGGTGCAGCAGCCAGTGGCGCAGGGCGCGGCTGCCCATGCCGGTGCGGCAGCTGTCCAGCAAGGACAAAAGCGTGGGCGAGGTCTCGCCGCGCAGGGTCAGCACCAGCTCCAGATTGCGCTGGGTGGCGGGCGGCATATCCAGCAACTCACCGCTGCGCTGCACCGACAAGCTTTTCACATGGGCCAAGGCGCGGCCCTGGGTGTGCTCGGCATAACTCAGCAGTGCAGCGGCAGCGGCCTGGGCGGCCTTGAGCTCCTGGGCGTTGAAACCGGCCAGGCTGGCCACGCCCAGCTGTTCGCAGAGTTTGCGAGCGCCCAAAGCGGTGTCGAACTGCCAGCTGGGGCGGTTGGTGATGGGCGCGCGGGCGGCCAGGACGGCGGCGGGTTGTCGCTCGCGGTCCACCAAGACTTCGGCCGGGCTGAGTCGGGCCAGCCAGGAGGGCAGTTCTTTGTCCGAGCATTCGGCCAGGCCCAGCTGGCCCTGGGTCATGGACAGCCAGGCCAGGCCATAGGTCTTACCCTGGGTGACGACGGCCATCAAGACTGAGTCTTGCTTGTCGGCCAGCAACTCGCTATCGGTGACCGTGCCGGGTGTGACCACCCGCACCACCTTGCGCTCCACCGGGCCCTTGGAGGTGGCGACATCACCCACCTGCTCGGCAATCGCCACCGGCTCGCCCAGCTTGATCAGCTTGGCCAGATAGGACTCCAGCGCGCTGACCGGCACGCCTGCCATCACAACGGGCTGGCCGGCGCTTTGACCGCGGGTGGTCAGGGTAATGTCCAGCAAGGCATTGGCCTTGCGAGCGTCGTCGAAGAAGACCTCGTAAAAGTCCCCCATGCGGAAGAAGACCAGCGCGTCCGGATGCTCGGCCTTGATGCGCAGGTACTGGGCCATTACCGGGGTGTGAGCCGAAAAATCTTTTGCCCCGCTCTCGTTGGAAGCCATTTTTTCTAGTTTTTCAGAGGGAAGCGACATGTGTTCTATTAATCCGTATTGCTCTCTAACAACCTCTATCGACCCGTAGCGGTCCGCCAAATTTTCCGCCAAGTCACCGCCAAATTTCGAAAGGTCGGCATAATCGCCTTGGCTTTTGGCGGAGATCCGTGTCGGGCCTCCGCCAAAACCGCAGGAGACCCGCGCCATGAAATTGGAGTTGAAGACCGACCTCGTGACTAAGATGACGCTCGACTCGGTTCCCGAGCTCGGAGTGCCATTCAAGGATTGGAAGCCAGCCGCTGGCCCCAATTATCTGGTGTATGACACGCACCGGGATTCTCCGACCGGGTTCGCGGTTCGGGTGGGCAAGAAGGCCTCGGTCTATTTGGTCGAAAAACAGGTCGCCGGAAAGAACCTGAAGATCTACGTCGGGCTGGCCCGAGGCCGGAAAGGCGACGAGCGGGTGATGGAGCTCGATGACGCGCGTGCGCGAGCCCATGAGTTGGTCGCCACGGCCAAAATGCACGGAGCCAACCCGAAGGTCATCGGGGAGCGAATCGAGGCCAACGAACTCACACTCGGCCAAGTCTGGAGTCAATACATCGCCGACTTGACGGGGCGCAGCAAGCCGGTCAAGTCCAGCTCGTTGGACTCGCTCAGGAAGGGCCGGGCCAAATTCAAGGACTGGGAGGACCGCAAGGTCCGATTGATCACAGGGCAGGAGATCATTGAGCGCTTCGACCTGCACGCGGTCACCCACAAGCACCGGACGGCCGCCGAGGCGATGGGCCGCTGGGCCACAGCAGCGGTGAACAACGCCATCGAAAACGAAGTCCACAACGCCCATGCCGAAGGCAGGACGCCCTCGCTGACCTACAACCCCTTCACGATCCTGATCACGAAGGAAAAGTATCGCGATCGCAACCAGCTTGAACGCGACTACAAGGCCAAGGGCGTGCGCAATCCCTTGTCGTTCGCCACCACGGTCGGTCCCTTCGTCATGGCCGCATGGGCCTATCGTGAGCAGAATCCCGTGGCAGGGGACTATTTCCTATTGGATTTGCTTTGGGGGCTGCGGGGAGACGAATGCCGCTCCACGAAGTGGCGCGACCAGATCAGCGACGTGGAGGCGGTCACGTCCCGGTGGGTGGACATGGACGCAAAGGTGGTGCGAATCAACGACGCCAAAAACCGTGGAGACCACGAGTTCCCGATCGGCCCGTGCGCCTATGAGCTCTTGAAGCTCCGCCGGGAGTCGCAGATCGAAGGCGAGCAGTGGGTCTTTCCGGCCAGATCGCCCAGTTCTTTGAAGGGCTACTACTCCGACCCCACCGTAGCGTTGAGAACCGTTCGTGACCTGGCAGGCATCAAGGTGGTTCGGGGTCACGACCTGCGCCGGACATTCGGCGCCGCCTGCGAGAAGCTCGGACTAAACGACCGGCAGATCAAGCGGATGCTCGGCCACGGCGTGGCGGGCGGTGAGACCTTGGGCCGCTACACCTCGCCGGAATGGGAGGACCTCAGCGACCGAATGAAGAAGGTCGAGGAGGAGATTCTTAAAGTGGCCCCTACGGTCTACAACGCGCTTCGCCCGCGCGGCGCTCATCGCATGAATGATGCGGAGGTCGCAGTGATCGACCCCTCACCCAAACGCAGGGCATCCAGGCGCAAGCCGCGATAATTTGCCAACAAGTTGAATTTGAAGGGCGGTGATCCATGGCGGGGGAGGCAAAAGATTCGGAGCAGGGTTCGTCGGCGGAGCCGTCCAAACGCGCTAAGACGGGCGGACGGGTCAAGAAGTCGATTGATCAATTGATGGCTGAGCTTCGCGTCCGAGATGAAATCGCGGGCATGAGGGACGACACGACGTTGCCCGAAGAGCTCGCAGCGATCTACCTTGGCGTGTCTGTGGCGGAATTGGCGGAGCAGCGCAAGCCGTCCAAACGCACAAAACCGGCGGGTTCGAAGAGCCAAGCTGCCGTGGCGACCCCTCCCAAGATCAAGATGATCAAGCCCATCCGCGAGGGGGCCGTGGGGCAAAACCAAAAAGTTTTCTACAAGCTGGGCCACCTTCGCGAGTATCAAGAGAGCATCACCGTCGAGTCATCCTTCGACGCTGCGGTCAAGGCGGGCTTGTATGGTTTCGTCTCAGTCCACGCGCCGTTCTTCGCTCAAATGGAAAAGCGCTCAGATCGTGGCCGCGCGGTGTTGATCGGCAAGGCTTGGGATAGGAGGGATCCGAAGTGGGCCGATCGGTTCAAGGAGTTGATCGATGGCAACTTGCGTGCGCTTTGGCTCACTCCGGCAGAGGCGGCATCAAGTCGCTGGGCAAGCCTGTCGTCCCACAAGGCCTTTGCCAAGCCATGGCTAGATGCGCTCAAAGTCGAGCGGCAGGCGGTCAAGGCTGCCATCGAGGGCACTGAGATTTCAGAAATTGCGCCCGAGAAGCCAGGCAAACTGAAATTGGTGGGTTGAGCAGCGATGAGTCTTGCTCATCATCACACGATCAACAAGCACATTGAGAAGCATGCCCAAGCGATTGACTTGCTTCGTGTTCGCCGGGCATACAAGATGTGATGGCACTTTGAAAGCTAGATGGCCCCGCCTGGCTGATCCCACTGCTTCCCACGCTCTTTCTCGCTGGTCGGGTCAGCCGAGGCCCGTTGTGGCTTCCTAGTCAATGCTCGCATCGATCTCGCTTCCTTGGAGCTTGCCGCGATAGATGCGGCATTGGCGCAGCGCTCGCCAAATTCCCTTATCGTCAGCCACTCGAAGTCCTCTGCGGCTTCGCCGGCAAGCTGCGCGGCGATCAGGTCGAGTGGTCGGCCGTCCTTCTGGATGGCGAACGGCCACTGCTCCTTAGGACCGGCGGCCCCAAGCCAGGTCTGAAACCCCAGCACCGCGCCCACAGCGCCTGGATACTTTCGCGGGTTGTCTTGGTCGGCTAGTTTGAGGCCGCGCGCCTGCGCGGTCTTGTCGATGAAGGCGAGTAGGTCGAAGGCGGTGTAGACAGGCTGCTTTTTCTTGATGAAGGGGATCGAGGCCAAGTCCAACGGGGGAATGGGTTGCTTCTTCTTTTCCCAATCCGTGCGTTTGCGCCGAGCTTCGTAAAGCGTGGAGGGGTCGCATTGGAGCAGAACGCAGGTCGATGCCACTGACACTTCGTAGCTCATCTTTTCCTCGTCAGGGATGGCGCGCAGCAGCGCACGCATCGCGATTTGCGCTTTCATCCGCTCCATGTCGTCGGTGTGCTTGACCAAATTGGGCATCGGCGCCTCCTATGAATCAATTTTAGGCGGCGCAGCCCCACGGTCTGGATGCCGCAGTGAGCTCACGTCCGTCACGCGGTCTGGAAAAGCGGGGAACGGCGCGCAAGGGCGCGCGCTTGGTTCTCAAACAGGCGTTTTTCCCTGTTCCAAATCTACGATCGAGGCCATGCACACGGCACTGGGCCGATGGCAGCCAACACATAAGGAAAAGTCATGGGCAAGGCATCTCGGATGAAGAAGGAGCGCCAGCGGCAGACTTCAGTGACCATCAACGGCGGCGGCGCCTCTCAATGCATTCAAGCAAATCCAACGTCGGTTCAGAGTCGCGCGGACATGCGGGCGCTCTTTGATGATCTCGGTGCAGGCAACGTGATCGTCATCGACGGCAATGGCGTCGCCCATGGCGAAGAGGAGGCTCGCCAGTTGTATTGGACGGATGGGGTCGCGAAGAAAGCTCGTGCGACAGTTCCCGGCGTGGCCAAGAATGACATTTCTAAGCTGCGTTCATGCAGTCGATCAGCCCCTTTGCTGACAGCCGCCATTGCCCGCGCCGATTCGAGCAGCATGCAGGCCCTGGACCACAAGCAGTGGGATTCCGTTCGCTACGTCCGTCGATGGAGCCGCAACGGCGACGGCATTACTGCTCTAGTCGCGTCCGACCAAGAGTTGGACGTCTATTGGACCGCTCCATGGAGCGGGAGGACCAACTGGCGGATAGTGCAGCGTGACCGCGTTGACGGGTTCATCCAGACGACCATCTTCGACAGCGTTGGAATCAGTGAGCTAAGGGCGATGGCCTTGTCCGACAAAGAGGCTGAGATTCTTCGCAGTTTGCAATCGCCCGTTGGGGAGCAGTCTTCCTCGCGGCTCCAAAGCGGGAGGCTTTGAGTGCGGAGCAACTGCCGTGTCTTAGTTTCCTGCTTGCAGAGGCCGATCTCAGCGTGCCATCAGTGCTTGCGTTTCCTGCGCAGATGTTCCGCGAGCTGATCGACTAGGCCGGCCACCAAGGCTCAGTGAGCAGGGGAAAGCTCCGCGAGCTGGGCCTCGATCGCGTCCGGGTCGGTGTTGCGGGTGCTTGCTTCGAGCAGCAGCTTGTCCATCCAGCAGACAAAGAGCTCGGCGAATTCAAGGAGCCCGGCCAAGGTCAGCGGCCCCAACTCGCCTCGATCCTTGAAATCGTCTCGGTCCCTGACGGCGCCCCTTCGGCGCGATCTCGAGTCATGGGCGCCCGTGGATCATCAACTAATCGCCCTGAGCAGGCTTGGCGTCATGCCGCTGGACAGTCGAAACGCTCGGCTCATTTGAGCTTGGTCAGAGAAGCCTTCTTCCAATGCGATGGTGGTGAGGCTGTCGCTGCTCCTGATTCGTTTCGTGGCGCGGATCAGGCGCGTGGCGGTGCGAATGGCCTCGGCCGTCAAGCCTTCCTCGCGCAGGCGCCGTTCCATCGTGCGTTGATGGCAGCCGATCAGGCGAGCGGCCTCGCCAACGGGGACGTAGCCCTCCGCGTCGAAGACGACGGCGACTTCGGCGCTTGCCGAGCGAGCCACGCCCAGGTGGATGGCGAGGTCAGGAAGGCTCAGTATTCTCGGCGTCGATATTCCGTTCTCGTTGCGGGCGACGATGTCCATGACGGTTTGCAACACGAGCATGGAGCCAAGGCGACAGGGTTCGGGGTCATCACGAGTTGAGAGCAACTCACGCCTTTGGATGATGGGCTTCGAGCCGCCAGATGGCACTTGGGATGCCGCCGTCGTGCGTATGGCCAAATTGGCGGAGGCGTTGTAGGCGTTGTAGCAGCGAAGGGCGTTCGCCGTTTGGCTATGGCTTCTGAAAATTTGGACGGCTGGATTCAGGTCGCTGGTCAGCCAATCCTGGACAAGCCGTTCGATGACGCCCACCCCCGAGCGCGACTTGATCCGCACACGGCCTGCCGCGTGGTATCTCGCATAGGGCAGGTGGCCATGAATGACGTGCGTGACAGCTGATGCGAAGCGTGCTTGCGGCGTCCACCCACTCGAGGCCTCCAGCGCATGCACGACAGTGTGGTAGGCCTCCCCGCTATTTGCCAATCCATGCTCCCATTGATTGAGTTTTGATCGTAGCGCGCAAACCGCGCGTCTGTTCTGTCGAAGTCGGTGGGATTCTTTCCAGAAGACTCTTTTGTGAATTGAATCGATGCGACAGACGTGGCGTCCATGCCGCCCGTTAGTAGATAGCTACTTGGTGGATTGCCGGAATTCAATGTGGCGTGGGCGCCAAAGCTGGGGTTGTCGCATGGATTCAAGCGTCGCGGGCCGACGCTGCATACATTGGCTCGCATGTCGATTGCCGTGCCAAGGACCACAAACTCAACATGAGCTCTACGCCATCGGCTCCCGTCTCGGGCCATCCCTTCGAGGGGCTTTACGCCTTTGTCAGCCAGCATCTCGTGATCGTCAACAGTGTCCTGGTGGCCTGCGGCACCTTGGTCGGCGCGCTCGACTTCATGGCTCCAAGGCTTGCGCTGCTGCCGAGGCTTCTCTACTCATGCACTGCGTTGTTGGCGCTGGCCATGATCGCTGCGGCGCTGGCTCCGACCTTGGCCGCCCGGCTTTGGGCCGCGACGGGTAGGGCCTGGCCTTGGCGGGGCGGGCCGATGTGGCGCCGTCCAGGTTGGCAGTTCGGAGTCGCTCTCTTGATAGGCGTCAGCGTCTTGGGATTCGCGTCTGTGGCCAAGGCGTCCCAAGGCGGATGGATCGCCAGCGCCATCCCGGCGGCCCGAGCCTTGCAAGAAGACTTGCTTTCGATTCGGGCCGAAGTGTCTGATATCAAGTTGGGAGTGGGCGAGGCCAATACGAAGCTCGACCGGATCGCGCTGGCGGTCGATCCCTCCAACGCCGCCGACCGATGCGCCGACCTCGACTGTGCCGTCTCCAACGGGGCCAGCCCCGAGGCCGTCGAGCGCATCTTCTCAAAGGGCGCTCAGATTCCGGGCGGGCCTATTCCGCAGGGGGCGTTGTTGCTTGCGGCGGCTCTCTCGCCGGGAGCGGGCCGACTTGAAGTCATCGATTTGCTGGTCCGCAAGGGCCTCGATCTCGACCTGTTGATCCCGCCGGTCCTGAGCGACCCGGCCACGCTTACCAAGCAGGGGCGGCGCGCGGTCGCCGACATCCAGCAGGCCGCCAATTTCGCGGCCAACCCCTTGGCCAAGCATGGGCAGGCTGGCGGCAACGCCGCAGCGAAGGACCTCGAAGCGTGGAACGCGGTCTCGTTTTGTTTCCTGCGGACATCGGGCGGTGTCTCGCTGGTCGAGCTCGCCGCCTTGCTGGGCGACTCCGAGCTGACGGCCCACCTGCGCGCCCGTGGGGCCAAGCCGCCCGAGCGCCCTTTGGCATGCCAGTGGAAGTTTGGCCATGCCGAGGGCTTCGCCCGCGTCGAGATCGACGCGGCAGGCAAATACGCGGGCGTCGCGGTCCGATGAGTTGGACCGATATCAGTTTCAATGAAGAAAGTGGCGATATGGCGATAACGAAGAAAATCATCGGAGCGGGAGCGATCGCGTCTTTGGCGGCGGCCCTCGGGGGCTGCGCAAACCAATCTGGCGGGGGCGGGGCATCCAACGCGTTCAAAGGTGCGATCGACGCGATTGGGGCGGGCTTGGCGGCCGGGATGTCGGGCGGAGCCCCGGCGCAGCAAGGCGCTCCCACAGCGACTTCGAGCGGCAAGGTTGTTGTGATCAACGGAATCTTGATCGCTGTCGATGGCGAGCGTCCGAGCGATCCACGTTGGGCGGGCAAGCAGATCAAGGACACGCCGCTTTTTGGCTTCTTCAACGCCCACCCGATAAGCCGGCCCGGCGAATATTTTCCGCGCATCGGCATCCGCATCGACGACTACTCGCAGAGCTTGGTCTCCGACAACGTCATCACCAAGCACTTGAACGCCAGTCCCGGGGCTACGCCTCGCGACAACGAGTGCATCAAGTTCACGGCCATGGTCTGGATGTCGGAGAAGCAATCGCAGAGGATCGACAACGTGGTCCTGTGCAGCTCCGATATCAGCTCGAAGGACGGCTACATGTCGCAAGGCGCGTTGAAGAACTACCGCAACAACGCGTATGCGCCGGTGTCGATCAGCTCCATGCAGCTTCGCACGCTTGGACCGCGCGAGCCGCAGAAGCTCCTGCCCGACTTCACTCCGGCAGATGTCGCGCTTTACGGGAGCGGCCAGCACTTGTTCTCTAGCCTGTTCAGCCAGCTTGGCTTCCAAGGCCCGGTCGATGGCGATCAGCGGCTTTGGTTCGTCAATCTGGCCTCCGCCGCGAAGTGATCGCGATGCCAATCCACTTTTAAATAGAACGCCATGCTGTATTTCATCACCATCCCTTGGGCCTTCATGATTGGCGGCACTGCCATGTCCCTTTTCTTCCAGCCGGGCCCCGGCAAGCTCGGCTCCCTAATCCTCATGGCGGTGGGCCTCGGCCCGCTGTTCTTGCAGGTCCGCCGCAACCAAGTCAGGAAAGACAGGTCTGACGCCGCGCACGCGGCGATGCTCGCATGCGTTGGCGTGGTGCCCGGCGCGGGCTTCGACCATTCAGAAGGGGACTCGGCCGTGGCGATCAACAGGCAGGCCAAAACCTTGGGCCTGCGAATCGGCGAGAAGTGGAAGGCCTACCCCTTCGCCGATGTTCGTGCTTGGGAAACCAACAAGGAAAGGGCAGGCCAGGTCGTGGCGTCGAACCTGACTGGGACGATGGCAGCGATGGGGCCGAACCTGAGGGCGATCCAAGATGCTGCGGCGGCCACGGGCTTCTTCGTGACCGTCCGCGACATCGAGAACCCGAAGTGGCGCATTGCCATGAGTGATTCCAACACACAGGCGAGGTGGATGGAAATCCTTCGGCAGTCGATCAACGAGGACTGAGGCCCGGCAAGGGAGAAATCAAGGGCAAGTATCGGAACATGGTCATCGTCTAGGCCTTCATCGAGTTCATCGCGGCCGTCCTGAGCCCAGAGGCGGGGGGCGAGGGCCTGCGTTATCGGATGCGTCGGGAAGGTCGAGCAATCGTCAGGCGCGATGTCTGCGGTTGCCGGGGCTTGATTTGCCACCCCATGCGCGCGAGAACAATGATGAAAATGGGGGAGGCGATGGTGAATGCGAGGCAAATTGGGCGGTGGTCGAAATTGTTCGGGAAATGGCTGAGCTTTGAAGAAGAAGTCGCCTCCGCCCGCGAAATTGCGTCGAAGTGGAAGCTTGGGCTCGAGGGCAAGCAGCTCGATGCCGTGATCGAGCCGATTGCGGGGTATGCGAGTCCCGCGTGGGGCTCCGACAGCCAATGGCTCTATCTGCGCAGGCCAGAGGGAGTATGGAAGACTCGACTGCCGCAAACGGTGGAAGGCGACTGGGTCATGCTTTGCCAAAAGGATGCGAATCAAGGTGTTCTGGGCGCGCTGAGCTTCAAGACGGACTTTCTCGGCGACGGCGGGTGGCATTGGAAGGACGAAGGCCCCCTCAGCGCGCGTGAGATCGACGATTTGCATATGCCGATCATTGGATGTCCTGACGATGCCACGGAGATATGGGAGCCCCTTTGGGAAGTGGTCGAGATCGCCAATGGCAGGACTCTTTTGAGCGCGGGGGAGGCCTTCGGCGATGAAGAGCTCAGCTTTTCCCGCTCTGGCGACTGGTTGCTTGCCATGGACGCATCGAAGGCTCGCAATGTTGCCTTTGACACGTCCAAGAGCAAGGCGGCCAAGAGGGGCTTGGAGGACGGAACACTTTGGCTGAGGCTGCAAGGGGAGTGGATGCAATCTCGGGATATTCAGGTCAATTTGACCAAAAGCGCCATCTGATTCCCGTCTTCGGTGGTGCGTAAGCGAGCTTTCCTGCCGCAGCGTTGAGCGCTTGCTGAACCTCAGCCTTGTGACCAACAGCGGCGAGGACATTGAAAGCCATGGTCCAGATCGCGGGAGAAGCATCGCGTTCCGGGATAAGCGGCTGGATGATGGCAAGTTGGTTGAGTTCCACCGAAATGGCATATGCGTTGGGATCGGCAGCCTCGTCGAGCTGCCGCTTTTGCACCAAGTCTTGCGCGATTTTTGGCCAATTGAATCCGAGAGATTTCATTGCATTCAATGCCCGGATGTCAGCCCGAAGCTCGCTGACCAAATGAGCCGCCTTACGAACAGTGGGAGTCATGATTGGGTAAGAGTCATATTCGGCGGCAAGCTGATTGGCGGCATGCTTCCACTCATCGGCCATATCGTATTCCATGCCTTGGGCAAAGCCGGACCTCGAAACGTAGGGCGTAGCTCCTCCCGACCTCATTCGTGATATTTCCGAGAGATGGGATGTCTCGTGGGCAAGCAGCAAGGTGGCTGTCTGGTCCGGCGTCCAATTGGGAGCGAAGAAAGCTCCAATGCCCGATGTCAGGACATCCACGCCGAACAAAACCTTCCCTATCGGAGGTTTCTTCGGATCAGTCGGCATGGACGTAAAGGTGTCGATGGTGGTCGTAGGAACGACTTCGATCACTGGGACGCCATGCTCATGCCCGTGAGGCCACCAACCGGCCAACGCATTTGCGGCTCGCTCAATGACGGGGCGAAGCAATATGTATTGCTGCTCGTCAACTTTTGGATGGCGCTGGATATCAGGAATGAACAATGCAGATGGCTCCTCTTCTGTTGATCATTTTCGCCGATGGCAATATGGTCCGCAAAGCCGTGCGGCAGATGTTGATGAGTTAGGTTGCCGTATGTGCTGACTCTCGTGGGCAGGGCTGGCATGCGTGGAAATATGGATGCACCTGACGCACCATCTGCATAGCGTTTGCTATGCGCGATGGATTGCAGGCTTTAAGACCGATGTGCATATCGTTCGATATGCACATCGGCTATTGATCGTCCCAGCCTTCGGGGTCAGGCCTAGCCGCAGCCGCTGCGAGAAGGTCGAGGACGGCCTTTGAATTTTGCATAGCGCTTGTGATGCCGGCCGAGCTCTTGTCGGCGTCCTCCCTGCGTTCGATGAGGATTTGATCGACGACCTCTTGAATGCAAGCGAGCTTATCCAAGACGAGGTCGCTTCCCGAATTGTTTCCGGCGCAGGCCAAGTCAATTGCGCGTTCAATGGCATCGCTTGGCGTGGCCGAAACCGACATGTCTTTGGCGATGGCCAAAAGCTTTGCCTTGCGCCGCTTGCTCATGCGGACATATACGGCTTCGCGTTCCCAAGAATCGTTTGGCTCCATGTCCTTCCCTCTCTTTGCCCGTTGGGCTTGGTGGCTGATATCAGCGACGTAGTTCCTGTTCCTTGTGCTTGGACGCCTCCCACGGGGCCATCTTGTCCAGCAGCGAGCGGGCGGCATTGACGGCGCGCGCGGGAACCTTTGTCGTTGCGGCGGAGCCGAGGCTGCTATCAGACGTCTCGTAATCTAGTGAGGTTCCTTTGGCGCGGCTGCGACGCATGCGCGATGCCAGTGCGTCGATGGCGGCTTCGCGCGACTTGGGCTTGGAGTCGGCCTCGCGGTGCGACTCGGGATCGACCAGGCCCAGCAGTGCGGTGTTGACGTAGAGCGTGGTGGCAAACCGGGAGCGGCTTGCCGCCACGTAGGTCCACTCGCGGTCACCCATGGCCGGGTTGACAAGTGCGTGGGTCGAGGACAGCGTCCGCCCCTGCGAACGGTGAGTTGTCAGTGCGAATCCCAAGTCGAAGCGGGCGAACGAAGCGGGGATGTGGACCAAGGTGTCGCCGCGCTCATTGGGAGCGTCGAGCTCGACGGCCATCAACGGGCCGCCGATTCGAAAGGTGTCGATGCTGCGGATCGCGCCGGTCATGCCATTGGCGACGCCCAAGGGCTTGTCGTTCATGGTGAACACGATCCGGTCGCCGGGGGCGAAGCGCCTGATATCAGTCGATTCGTCGCGGTGGATGATTTTGACTTCGATCTCGCGTGAGGCATCGACTAGTCCGGCCCCGATCAATTGTTCGCGGGCCAGTCGGTTGAGCTCGGCGACCTCGGCACGCGTGCCGGCGATGATGGCCTTGTCATGAAGTGGCGTCTTGTCGGCGGCCCAAGCTGATATCAGCTCGGCATACGCGCTGTCTTGGCCTGATATCAGCTTCAATCGGCCACGGGCGTCGAGCAGTTCCAGCGCGGACTTGGCCTCGCCCCTGGCGAAGAACTCGACCGCCTCGCGCATCCATTGAAAATCGTATCGCTCCTGCCAGCGGGCGAAGGCCCGGCCAAGCTTGTTGTCCTTGGTGCAGAGTGCTTCGATGGCGGGCAGGCGGGCGTCTTCGGGGACGACCCGCAGGGCTTTGGCTTGCGCTGGGGTGAGCCCGCCATCGCGTCGGGTGGCGCGCGCGTCGAGCCAATCGAGCAGTGGCTCGAAGTCCGTCCGCTGTCGCTGAATGTTGGAAATCTCGGCCTTGCCATGCTTGCGCATCAAGGCGCCGAAGATGCCGCCCGCTTCGATGGGCTGCAACTGTTTGGAGTCGCCGACCGACACAAGCTTGCCACCAGCATCGAGCACAGCCGCTTGCAGCAGGCCAAACTCGCGCGAGCCGACCATGCCTGCTTCGTCCAGGAAGAGGATCGACTTGGCCGACAGCTTGCAACGGCCTGCCCGCAGCGACAGCAGCAGGCTCGCGATGGTGCGCGACGGGATGCCGGTCTCGCGGGCCAGGTTTTGAGATGCCGCAGCAGACTGGCAGCAACCCAAGACTTCAAAGCCTGCTTGCTTGTAGGCAGAGCCCACCGCCTGCAACATGGTCGTCTTCCCCGTTCCGGCCCATCCCTCCACAAAGGAGTGGGCGCCGGTGTCGCATGCGATGTGCAGGGCCGCCGCGCGTTGCTGCGACAGCGAGACCTCCACGCCGAGTTTGGCGCGGAGCTGGGTTTCGAGTTCATTGAACTTGTCGTCAATGGCCTGGCGGGCGACGCGGTGGCGGGAGCTGGCCTTGCCCGCCTCGACCTTGGCGCTGATATCAGCTTCCAGGTCTTTGGTGGCTTTGGAGGTGAACACGGGCGTCAGGAGCTCGGTCTGTCCCAATTGGATGACATGCTCGTGCCGCATGAAGCGGTCCAGTTCGGCCAGGCACTGCGCCGCGTTCCACTGGCCCATGGCCTTTTCGCAAATCGACGCCAAGGCTTCCTGCGGCGTTGAGCAGGATTGGGATTGCATGAGCTCTGTAAGTAAGGCTTCGTGATCGATGGAGAAGGGTGTTTTGGGCTGGGGCGAAGCATGTCGCATGGCGGCGACCGACTCGGGTGTGATGCCAACGCTCGCGGCCTGCGCTTCGAAGCGGCCTAGCAGTTCCGGCAGACTAGGCTCGGACTTGGCCGAGCGAGTGTTGAGTGCCGCGATCTCGCGGGCGGCCGAGCTGGCGTCCGCTCCCATGCCAGCGTCTTGCAAGTAGGCGGCGATTTGCCTGCTGCGGGTGGAGAGCGCCTCGCGCTGGCGGTCGTCGATGCCGCGCAGCGTGAAGTAGGGGCCGTCCTTGACGATGCCGAAGCCGAGCCCGCGCAGCCGGTGCGCGAGCTCGGCCCGGAACAGAATGCCGGTGGCCATTTTTCTTTCGAATTGCGGGCGGTGTTCCAGTGCGCTCCACTCATTTGAGCCCTGGCGCTTGCCGACATTGAAGAAGAATGCATGGATATGGGCCTGAGGGTCCAACGCCCTGGAACTGAAGTGGGTGTAGCAGCAAGCGACAGCGGCCTCGGCGACTTGCTTGATTCGGCCTCCATGGCCGTGGCGTGTGACAGCCGCCGACTCGGCGTATTCCAATGCTGTCCGGGCCGACTGCTGCAAGCACTCGATCAAGGCGCTCTGCGTGGCCGGATCGGCCCCGGCGAAGACGGCTGAGAAGTCCTTGGGCGCTGAGAAGGTCATGTCCAAGCCCATGACGTGGGATGAGCCCGCGCCCTTCACCAAGGGCTCCCCAGTCATGGGGTGCAGGCCAACGGCTAAACGCTCGACCTGCTCGGCCTGCGCGATGTCATCAAGTCCTAGCAGGGCGGGGCCGTTGCATGCCCAAAACGGCGCAGGCCCGCTGGGGCCATCCTTGCCCCGCGCGTAGTCGTCAAAGTCGCCGCGTTGGCGCGTGCTGGGTTCGCCCAAGTAGTGAACATAGCCGTCGCCGGCCTTGCCTTGGTGGTATGCCGCATTGATCTTGACGATGGAGAGCATCAGTCGCCCCCATCAGTCGAACCGAAGAGAGCGTCGAATTCAGCGGCAGCGGACTCTGCCGGAATTGCCTGTGGTTCAGGCGCGGACAGCGAAGCATCTATGGCGGCCGATAGGAACTGGGCCAGGCTCTGCCCACGAGCGGACCTGGCTTTGTCGATGTCGGCCAACCTAGCGGCGACCGCGCCGAGCGTGGGAGCGAGGAACATTCGAATGAAGGCCGCGCGGCTGACCCCGACGGCTTGGCTCGCCGCGCCCAATAGCGCGCGATCACCCTTGTCCAAGCGCAGCAAGACATGGTCATGCTGCGCCTTGCTCTTCTCATAGTCGCGTCGATTGAGCTGACCCTTGCGGGATCGATCGGAGCGGAGCGTAGTAGATGTTTGTCCTTCCATAGTCTGGTAGGCCGCCGGGGACGAAGCTTGGCAGGCTTGGAGGCTGCTGGGGTGACCGGCGGCGGATGAGTCTGTTCATCTCGTGCGGGCGCAGTTTCGCGTATCGGTTGAGCATTTCTATGCTGCTGTGTCCGACCATCTCCATGAGCGCTTTGATTGGCAAATCAATCTGAGTGAGCACCAGGCGGCTGATCCCCTCATGTCTTAGGTCGTGCAGGACAAAATCAACAAGCCCCGCATCACGCGCATGCTTTGCGAAGCCGTCGGAGACATTGTCGGGCTCACCGAGGGTATGAAAGATGCGCTTGCTGTTTGGCGACCTGAGCGCTTTGAGCTGTTCGAGCACGTCCATGGCTTCGTCGGTGAGCATCATGGTGCGCGCTTTGGTTTTGGAGTGCTCGCCAGGAATGTGCCACCACTCCCCCGAGGGGTCGATCTCCTTCCACTCTGCCCAGACCATCTCTTGCAGCCGGGCGCCAGTGTGCATGGCGAATTGGACGAAAAGCGGCCAATGGTCTTTGCCCTTCTTTCTAGGGTCGATGTTTCGAAGCACTCGCATGAGCGCTTCTTCCTCTCCCGGTTCTAAGCGCCGATTTCGCTCGTTGTTCAGAGCTTCCTTGCGAAGTCCTTCGGCCTTGGCCGCCTCCACAAAAGCCTTTTCTGTGACGACGAATGGGGGTGGGTTCATGTCGAGCTGCTCCGCGCGCCACTTGATCGCCGAGCTGATGACGGAAAGTTGATGCCTGATGGAGCCCCATGCATAAGGCTTTTTGCGGATGGTCGTGGTTTTGCGAGCCCGCAGTATGTATTTCTTGATCCAGCTCGGGTAGAGCTGGCCGATGGTGGGATCCCCGCAGACTTCCAACAACGCCGGGATCGTGGAGTGGTGCCATGCGTTTTCGGGCAACGCTTTCTGAAAGTTCCCCAAGACTTCAACAAGCCTCTGATCGGCTAGGTCGCCGCTCTTCGGCAGCCAAGCGCGCGGGTCGGCGGCTTCCCGCTGCTCTTTCCGCAGGCGCTTCTCCGTGCTCGTTTGATACTCGATGGCCGCCTCGTAAGTGGAGTAGGTTTTGAAGATGGGCGGCAAGTCTTTGATGCGGATCGAGACCTGATATGAGACGACTCCCTGCTTGTTGACTCTCTTCTGTGGTTTAGCCATGATGGTTCCTTATTGTTTTTTTGTGGGCCGATGACCTTGGTAGTGGCCGCTCAGGCCGGTCAAAAGCAGGGAAATTTCTTTGCGCCGCGAGCCGCGCTGAAAACAGTTGTGGCGCGCTGCATTCCCTTAGAACAGGATGCCTTCCACCATAGGAGAAACAAGGAGGTTTCGGCGAGGAAAAATGGGGCGGTTCGAATCCCCCTCTCTCTGCCATACGTTAAGTTACTAATTTTTAGGCCCGAAACAACGGTTGGGTCAATGAGTTATATCGAAGAGTTTCAGAGTTCAATGGCGGTTTTGTCGGAAATCGCAAGTCCGGCGATGTCAGTGATTGCAGCGGATGCAGCGCGAATATTTTTTAAAAACTGACCGTTTCCGCTGAACGGCAATGTCGCCCATGCGTCCAAGGCGGCCATCTACGTAACTTCGCCGCGACTGGCGCCCCTATCTTCGAGAATAAGCCCAATTTTCCTGACGCAAGAGCACCTCGAAAGCCTACTTAGGTGAGGCGACGCGAATTGAGGAGGTGGGAATGGCGGACATGTCGGCGGACATCGGTGGGGACGGCTGCGAGCGCCAAGTCGAGAAGGTCACGGCGATTGCGGCAAGGCTTGGCGTTCACGGCGATTTCATCCGCGTGCCTCAGCTTGCGAAGGCCCTCGGCATCTCCTCGACTTCGATCCATGCGCAGATACGTCGTGGCAGCTTCCCTATTCAGCATCGACGCGTTGGCAACGTGATCGTCGTAAAGCTCGATGACTATGTTCGCTGGTTTGAGACAGGTGCTTCAATAGCTGCCAAAGCTACGGAACCGCAGCAGGTTCCGCAACGCGCGCGCGAGGAGTCCGAAGTCATGGAGGTCATGCCGGCCAAGCCTCATTTGGCAAGACGTGAAACAAGCAAGGAGTTCAAGGCTCGCATCCACCGTGAAGTGATAGCCGATATGCGACGCAAGGGCTTCGATGTGGAATGAAAACCGCCGGGTTGATAGCCCGGCGTTTCCTCCAATCACCCACGGCCGGTCTCAAATTTTGCCGGCCCGGCCCTTGACCACGCCACGGATGGACAATCGTTCAGGGTCATTGATCACAATCGACTTGAATGTGGGGTTAGCCGATTCCAAGACGAGGTGATCTCGATCGATGATGCGGAGACGTTTTACCATTTGGCCTTCGCCTGAGATGCAGGCGAGCACGATGTCGCCGTCCTTCGGCTTGGCCTTCGGGTCCACCAGAACTACATCGCCGTCCTTGATGTGATCCTCCTTCATGGACCAACCCGAAACAGTGGCCACGAACATCGAGCTCACGTCTTGGTGCCCAAAGAAGTCGCTTGCCCGTGCCTTCCGGTAGGGGACATCTCCTCCATCGCCTGATGGGAAGCCGGCCGCGACCGTGTCTTCGTAGAACCTCAGTGATTCGAGGCCGTCGTCCACGTTTTCAAAGTCGTCGTCCTCATAAGTGTCAGGTGGAAACTGTGCGGCGACGGCCTGGATCATGATGTCGAATTGCTGCGAGACGCTTTGCGAGCTCAATCCTCGGGACCGAATGTCGGCTGCCACCTCTTGCGGCGTGATGCGAAGCATTGCGTGCAACTTGCTGGGATAGTTGCGCGCGTTGTCGGTTAGTTCGATGGTGCCGCTTCGGTTTCTGTCTTGTTGTTGTGTAGCCATGTTGGACTCCTTTGCGTAGTTGAGTTTGACGATGATTGGATGGGCGCCTCTCATTGAGGATTCCTTTGCCCGAAAACCTTGAGCCGGCTCGTCACCCTCTGGCGGGCCGCCTTGAATGCCGCTGGGCTCAGGTTGAACGCGTCGCACATTTCTTCAGGTTCGAGGCCGACCAGCATGCCTTCCAACACCTGTCGTCCTTGCTCGTCTTCACCTAGGGTGGCCTTGACGAACTTCGCGGCCTTGTGTGTGATGCCCGTCCGCTCGTTGCGCAAGGCCACATCCTCCGCCGACATGGTCTGAGCGTGATGTGAGCGCATCTCGGCGAAATCGTCTTCGCTCAATGCGTCCAGCGATAAATTGGACCACTCGGCGAGCTTGCGCGAGTTGCTGGCGATGCTGCGAACGCAGTTGGCGATGAACACGCCGAGGTCAACGTCCGGAGGCCAATTCCTCCTGCCATCCATGACTCTGATGATGACCTCATGGATGATGTCCATTGGGCTGGTGTAGATCGTTCCTCCGATGCATCTGCTCGCGAAGACTTCCAAGAGTTCCCTCTCTTTTGAGTTCATTCGCGAAAAGGCGTTGAAGAAATCATCTTGTGCTTTTGTTCTCATGGGGCTCCTTCTTGTTTTATTGGCGACTTGAATGCCTTCTGTGATCCAGAGGACCGAGGGCGCTTCTACGCCCCTATCTCCCGTTGCTGGCGAGTGGGCATGTCAGCTGACTGGTTTGTGTCGAAGCCGATGGACGGCACTTCCACCGCACGTCGATCAAGCTCGCGAAACGCCTTCCTGACCGGCCTTCCATGGAGAGCAACTCCAAGGCGGCGGCATGGATGGAAAGACTGTTTACGACTGGGGGCAGGCGCCTCCATTGGCTCCTTCCATCAAGCGAGTCGATCCGCTCGGTTGGCTTGCGGCGAGCGCCGTGGCGGGAATCGTCGTGGCGCTGCTCGCGCTGTTGCTCGTTTGGCGTCCCATTCCCGGGCTGGCTATGCCACCGGGGCAGCTCTCGGAGCATTTGTCGTATTGGATGAAGCTGGCCGCGCACGCCGCGTCCCCTGCGTTCTGCCCGGTCGAGGCTCGGTTCTATCAGAGGTTCTTTGCGGGCCTGGCCGATGAACAGCGCAGCGGTTTGATTTGCCGAATGGTGTTTGTGGCGTGTGCCTTCTTCATTCCCGCTGTCTTCCTGGCAAAGCCATTTCTGCGCTCACGCGATGGCCTGATCCATTTGAGGGGATCGAGTCGCCACAGCGGCGCGGAGGCGACCAAGCGTTTGGCTGAGGCATTGCACGAGAGGGTCAAGCGACGCCCCGACCATGAGATCGCTCCTGGTGTGGTGTATCCCGCCGACATGTTCACAAGACACGTTCTTGTTGTTGGGGGAACCGGTTCAGGAAAATCCACCGCCTTGAAAGGCTTGATCGACAAGATCGTGGCCTCGCGCGAGCAGATGCTTCTGTTCGATCCAAAGAGCGAATTCACGGTCGGCTTTGCCCGGCCTGCATTGATCGCCCCTTGGGACAAGCGCAGCCTTTCGTGGGACATCGCGCGCGACATGCGAAACCCCTTGGACATGCGCAGGTTCGCCGCCGCGATGATCCGCGAGAGCCAGGACCCCATGTGGTCAAACGCCTCGCGTCAACTGCTGGTCGGCCTAATGATCTACCTACGCGGCACTCGCGAGTTTGATTGGGGCTGGTTGGAGCTGCGCGAGCTCATCTCTCAGCCGCAGTCCCAGTTGCTGGCGATCATGAAGGAATGGCACCCGGAGGCCATTCGCGCGGTCGAGAAAGCGTCAGTCACCACGGCAGGCATCTTGATCAACTTGTCTTCCTTCTGCTCGACCATCTTCGACCTGGCCGAGGCATGGGGCGAGGTGCCAGCGAGCCGGCGCATCAGCTTCGTCGAATGGACGCAGGGTCGCTCGAAGTTTCCGCAGATCATCTTGCAAGGGCACGGAGCCTACTCTGAGCTCACCAAGAGCTACGTGGAAGGCATCGTCGGCATCATGTCGGCCATCGTCAACTCGGTTGAGATGGAGGACGACCCGAAGCGCAAGATTTGGTTCGTGGCCGACGAGTTCGCGCAAATGGGCAAAATTCCAGTGCGACCACTGTTCGAGGTGGGCCGCTCGCGTGGCGTCCGGTGCGTCGTCGCATGCCAGGACTTCGCCCAATTGGATGAGCTCTATGGCGCTTCGATGGTCAAGGCGCTGATCGGCATGTGCGGCACCCTAATTGTGGGGCAGATGATGCAGGGCGAAACGGCCGAGCAGCTCTGCAAGGCCTTCGGCGCCCGCGAGGTCGAGCGGGCCAACATGTCATCGTCATATGGCGGCGCAGGCGGCGGCCCAAACCGCTCCACGACTTTATCTTTCAATCGTGATGAGGTGGCGCTCTACAAGCCATCCGAGCTCTCGTCACGGTTGGGCTTGACCCAGGATGGAAAAGGCGTCGTGCTGATTTTGTTCACAGGCGGCCAAGCCTACGAACTGTATTGGCCGCACTACCAAATTCGACGCGAGCGCCTTGCTCACGTTCCTGCTCCGTGGACTACAGGAGTTGCGGCCATTGCCGCGCGCGTGGCTGTATCAAAGGCGGTGGCGCGTGGCTCGCAGGAGCAAAAGACAGAGGCGGAGCCTGCGCAGGGGAATTCGCGATCCTCTGTGCCACTTGGGCCGGGGGCTTCGATTGAAGAAGCGGCCGAATTCTCGGCGGAGGATGCCGTGGCTAGATATGGAATCGCTGGTCAACCAACTCAGGCCGCGAATGTGATCGTTCCCGCCCCGGTCGAAGTCAGGGCCGCGCATGTGCAGGCTACGCCTGCACAAGGCTCGGAAGACCAACCGTCGCCGCTCGCCGACGCAGTGGTCGATGTCGCCTTGCGCGGCGCCGGCATGGATGCCATGTCAGCCGCGACCGTGGCGCTGACCATCGCCAACGCCATTTCAGACGGCCGCAGCGGCCCTCGCGAAGTGGCCGTGTTTGCCCCAACGCCGCCAACGAAGCCGACTGATGCTGGTGCAAAGCCTGGCAGCCGCGCGGATCGCAAGCCACGCCGCTCGCAGCCGCTGCAATAGTCGTGCCGAAGGGTCGCGTCGGGAGCATTTACAGATGAGGCCGGAGCGTCTTCGGCCCATCTTAAGGAGACCGACATGGAGGCAGGAAAAGGGCTGGGAGGTGGCGCACAGCAACGCGAAGGCGGAGGGGACCGCTTTCATCAGCGAGCCCAAGGCGCGGTAGAACGTCGCCAGGACGCGCAGGCGCTGGAGGACGACGAAGTCGAAATGATTGGCGACCTCGGCAACGAGTTCGACGATCCGGAGGGCTGGATGTCGGAGCACCCGGACTATTGGAAAGACCTTGGCGACCCACCGCTGCCGACTCGTGCCCAGTTGCTGCGCCACCGAATCGGCGAGTTCATCGCCTTGCTGCGCTCGTTCATGCCAGGCAGTGCTCCTGCCTGGCCCATCGAGCGAATTCCCGAAACTGTGTGGCGTCGAGCGGCTCATGAAGTGTTCGGACCTGATACGTTTCAGGACTACAGGTTCGATGCCGACTTGCGCGGCGCTGCTCAAACGCCGATGGCTGAGGACGGGCCGCAGCCCTCCAGCAATGGTGGGCAGGCCGGAGCGAAGACAGGCGAGACGCCTGACTTCGGGAATCCCGCGCGGCATGCCGAGCAAGTCGGCACCACGCCCAGCGATGCCAGCGGCATCGCCACAGACACTCCACCGCGAGCAGGAAGGCAACCGAAGCCATAAGCGGGGAGCAGCGGCGCCAGCTATCCAACAAAAAACAATAAGAACAGGAGGCAGCCATGGAGGCAGTCCAAGAAGTGCCGCAGGGAGGCGACGTTAGATTCAACGTGAAGCAGCAAGTCGCCCAGACCCTGATCGCAGCGATGGAGAAGGGCGACACGCCATGGCAGCGGCCATGGGACGTGCAATCGGGTTCATCGTTGAACCCAAAAAATCCAACCACAGGCAATGCATACCGGGGCGTGAATCGCATCCTGCTTGCCATCGCCGGAACGGGATATGGCTCAAACCTTTGGTTGACATACCAACAGGCCGCAGCCAAGGGCTGGCAAGTCAGGAAAGGCCAGAAAGGCACCATGATCGTGAAGGTCGTGGACTTCGAGCGCAATCGAGCTGGCGTCGAGGGACGCCCGGCTGCTGCCAATGAGGGCGGCAGCGCGGTTGGCTCCAAAGAAGCGGAGCAAGAGCCAGCAATGGGTAAGGCGCTCAGGCGCTACTGGGTCTTCAATGCTGAGCAGATCGAGGGCATGCCACAACCAGAGGCGAAGCCGGAGCGTGACTTCGAGCCTGTTGAGCGAGCTGAGGCGGTAATGCAAGCCCTGATCGAAAAGACTGGCTTGATGGTCATCCATGGCGGCAGCAAGGCGTGCTACGTGCCTGCCCATGACGAGATCCGATTGCCGCCCAAGAATGCATTTCATTCGGCATACGACCTATGGGCGACAAAATTGCATGAGGCAGCCCACTCGACCATGGCGGAACATAGGTTGAACAGGACGGAGGCTTATGCCAAACGGTGGGGCGATTCCGCCTATGCGCTCGAGGAACTGACTGCTGAGATCGCGTCGGCCATTTTGGCCAGCGAAACCGGCGTGCCTATGAGCCAGGACCCCAAGCATGTCCAAAGCCATGCGAGTTACCTGCGGTGTTGGATCAAGGCGATCCAGAACGATCCCCAGGCGGTCTTCACTGCGGCGAAGAACGCCGACCGCATCTGCGAATACCTGCTTGGCTTGGTTCAACAAAGGATGGTGATCGAGCCGCACAAGGAATGGATTGAAGAATACGAAGCGACACCCATGGCAAGGAGGGCCTGATATGAAAACCAATAGCGACAAATCGATCAAGCAATCTCACGTAGCAGACGGAGCGATGGGGCAGTCGGTCCGGGAGGCATGCATCAACATTGCCGACAGCGACGAGCCCTTGCTCTTCATCGAAGGGCACGACAACGCGATCATTGGCGTCACCGAGCGCGGCGGGGTGGCTCTTATCGTTTACGACAGCGAGAAAATTCTGCGGCGATTGAGGAAGCGAGACGGCATGTCCAAGGATGATGCCGAAGAATTCTTCGCCTACAACATCTACGGTGCATGGAGAGGGGAGCAGACGCCAATATTCGTTGCGAAGATTAGGTGAGTCTCGATAAAGGCTGGAAGGAGTCAACCGGCCTTTGTCTTTGGCGGCTGGCTCAGAGCAAGTGGGACAACGCAGGAAATCCGAGCATGAACGTGTCGTTCTTCCACTCGCTGTCCATCGCGGTGATGCGGTGGATGAACGCGTTGCTCACGTCGTCGGAGTAGTCGATGAGCCCTCGCAGCAACTCGAAGGTTTCGGTCTGCGCGGCGCTCCACGCCTTTTTGCGCGCCAGCAGCTCCGGCAGCCGATGCTTCTCGACGAAATCCTCATACTTGCCGATCAGGCCCACCGTCACGTCAGCTAGCTGGATGCCCGGGTCGGTTTTGGAATCTGAGAACCGATAGTCGATGTCCTGCGCGCGCTGCTTGAAGCCGTCGGTGCCCAAGCTCTTCTCGACTTGGATTTCACGATCGAAGACATGCGTGGCGTTTTTGAACAGCAGGACCGGCATGGTGAAGAACGAGCTGAAGCTGCCAATGAGCACATCGGCGTCGTTGCCTTCAAGGAACGGCAGTTCGGTCAGCGCCGTGGCCTTCCTCACCATCTCCTTGAGCAACTCGGTGGGCAGATTGACAGCCCCGGGGCTGTGCAGTGTGAGGAACGCGTCCACGTCAGCAATGAAGCTGCCCACCTTGCCGATGGGGATGCCGGGGTAGCCGTGGCGCCGCATCAAAGCCAGGAATGCAGGCTTGTCCATGCAGGCGATGCGGTATAGCTCGTTTTTCATCTCGCGCCGCGCGTGGCTGAACGCCTCGAAGCGCTTGCTGGCGATGATCGAGTCGACGATGTCCACGATGGACCAATAGACAATGTTGATGCTCGAGTAATGAATCGCCAGCCTGTGCTCGGTCAGCCAGGCCAAGAAGCGCGCCATCTTGTGCGACGCAAGAGCAGCCTCGAAGTCGCCGCTGGCGATGTGTTTGAACTTGATCTCCGGCGCGTTGACCTGCATGCCCAGGGCCTCGCGCAGTGGCGCGATGTCTGGCAAGGCTTGACCCTCTTGAAGCACGATGCCGCCGAGGACGAAGTTCTTGTGCTCATTGACGTTTGTCCCCGCGTCGGTCAGCGCGAACTTGCGGATGTTGTTTGTCTCATCGTAGAAGAAGGCGAACTTGTCGTCGGCCCGGCGGATGCCGTGGACCCCGATCATCATGGCTCGCATCTCACCCCAGTCGAACGCCATGTGAGTCCCTTGTCCTATTGGCCTAGCACCATTGC
This sequence comes from Paucibacter sp. KBW04, assembly GCF_003852425.1. Taxonomy (GTDB): domain Bacteria; phylum Pseudomonadota; class Gammaproteobacteria; order Burkholderiales; family Burkholderiaceae_C; genus Paucibacter_A. The sequence continues at coordinate 82,018 of NZ_QAJN01000010.1, forward strand.
AGTCTGAGGCAGAACCTCTTGTCGCCCAACGCGCAGGTCGAGGGCGTCCATCTCTTCAAGCGTCTGAGCGACAGACTCCACATAATCAGCATCGAAGTCGTCACGGTTCGCTTCTTCGTGCGTGCCCTTGTTCAAGTAAGTCCACACGAGGTTGACGGCCGGGATGCCCAAAATACGGCCATACGCAGCCAACAGCACTGGCTTGTTCGCGTGGTTGAAGGTCGCCGCGTCTTCCAGCCGTTTGCGTAGAGCGTCGCACAGGTTGCGAAGGCCTGGCTCGGCGCCGACGCCAGCGAGTTGCAAGTTGAGCATGCCCAGCTCGTGGCTACCGAGCCAGCGCCATACCTTCTCGGAAAGCACTTCGAGCCCTTGCCGGCACGCGGCCAAAGACTCTCGGTGGTCGAGGTTGTCCTTTGCCGCTCGGGCCTTCGCCACATAGTTCTTGATGGCGATGTTGCCGGAGACGCGGGGTTGGTAGTTGCCGGTGCCTTCCGGCGCAGTCCATGGTCAACGCTCAGTGTGCTCAAACACCATAGAGGTTGGCGCAGGCGTCCTGGTAGGCGTCCCAGCCAGGCAGTTGCACAAGCGCCGCTCGAATCTTCGTCCGCCGCGTGATCATGTGCTTCTGAGGCGATAGCATAGGTTGCATGTCAGGTTGCGTGCGCCGGGTGGCCCATTCGGACAGCAACGCCTTGGTTGCATCAACGATCGCTCGGTGGTCTGGGTTTGCCGCGTCAAACGCCGGAGTTCGATCGAATGCCAGCTTGTGGATATGGCGTTCGCCAAAGGCTCCGCGAGGCTGATGCGCCTTGATCACCTCGATGACGGCTTGGCTGTTTATCAACGCGGTGATGTAGATTGCCTCGTCCTCGGTCGCCACGCGCCCCCAATAAAGCGTCTGGTCGATGACAGTCTTACCGCAAGGGATCTGGTCGCCGCGCACATACGCTGCGCACGGCAGCTTGCCGCCAGCCGAGGCGAATACCAGCCAGTCCTGGCCGGTCCATCCTTGGCCAGACAGCTTTTTGCGGTCCGAATCCACCGTCTCGAAGAATTCATCGACGCTCTCGTTGATGGCAGTCAAGGCAGCTTTGATCGCGCCACCTGTCGCTCCGCCAAGCGCAGCGATCCCCGGTCCTGTGCGAGGCTCCCACCCGCCGGTCCCGTATCGAAACGGCAAAAGTCCTTTGGCGCCGGCGGCGAGCTCATACGGTGCCAAATGCTTTGAGATCAGCACGTCGAACATCACCTGGTCGCTAACGCTGTTTGCAGTCAGCGCGAAATCTTTAAGCCGATGGCCGTCCGATCTGAGGAAGTAGAAGGGCGAGCCGGCGTTGATTGGCCCCAAGTTCCAACCCGCGCCGCTCTTTGCCGCTGCATGAAAAACGATGCCGCGAGGCATCACGTCGGCGCCTTGCCGAAACAGCGGCCCGATGGATTTCTTGGTCGCGACTTTCACGGCTGGCTCAGCGGGGGGCGTGGTGGTCCATGCAGTGCGGCCATTGGATTTGATGATGTGGTAGGTCGTCGCAATCTCTGATGTTCTGCCTACGTCCCGTCCCGCGAAAGTCGTGGAGCCGCTAGGGTGCGACTTGGAGCCAAAGAGCACGATTGCCTCGTTTTTGAAGGTCTGGTTGGCAATCTTCCAGATTTCGCCAGGAGCGAATTGCACGGGCTTGTTCGCCGTGAGGTAGCCGGCAGAGCGAAATGGCTCGTGGTGCGACCCGTTGAGCACCGTGTCCGGCAGGATGCATCCGATCACCGCACCCGGAGTCAAATAGCGTTCGACGGCGTGCAAGAGAAAGATTGTTGCGATTTCCACATGCAAATGGGAAGAGCCTGGCGCTTTGATGCCGTGGAGATCAGACTTGGCTTTCAGCGCATCCTGATAGGGGTTGCTCGCGATTTTGCTGAGAGTCAGCCATGGCGGGTTCGTCACGACTCCGTTGAACCGCCCCGCGACGAGAGCTGGCCGGAAACTGTTTCGGAGAACGAATGCCCATATGCCGTTGCGACCGGCGCGCTGGAGTTTCTCCAATGCACTGAGCAGCTTCTTGCAGAACTCGATCGAAGCGGCCCTTTCATCGATGGTCAGTGCGACCCCAGTGTCAGACAAAACAGCGTCCACCATCGTCTCGATGTCTTGATCGGTGAGCGTCGTGCTCGTTGCCGCTGCACTGCTCATCGCCATGTCATAGCCACGCGAGAGCAGGGCGTCGAATAAAGTCTGATTCGATGCAGTGATCAAAAACTGGGGGAGTTGGACCTCTTCCGTGTCGAGCGTGAGCTTGCGTTGTTCTTCGCCTGTCGCGCTAAACACCTTTGTCACCGGCGTGTTCGCAAGCAGCGAGTCGGCGTGATAGACGGGAATCTGGGCCTCGTGCCCTGCTGCGAGCCAATCCTTGCTGGCTAGCACCCAACCAACCTTGGCAAGCATCACAGCCAATGGGTCGATGTCGAATGCGGTGATCGCAGTAGTGAGTTCGCTAAGTGCAGCGGGGTCGCCTGGAACTCGGCCAGCAGCTCGAAGGCGCTGTTGAGCGCGCTTCACTGTTTCCACGATCATCGCTCCCGATCCGCAGCACATATCGATAAAGCGCGGCTGTTGTCCCTCGGGGAGTGCCGACATGACATGCTCGACAAGCTTACCAGCGAGCCAAGAAGGGGTCCATTCCTGCCCAAGCAGAAGTCGTTGCGATCGGGCCGCCAACTGCGCCATGAGTGTGCCAAAAAGGTCTTCGGCGGGGGACGATTCGAAATCGTAGGCGCGAAGATCGTTTTGAAGTTCGCGCGCGACGGCGACCAAGTCGCTTACATAGGGGCTGGCGTTGAGCCAACCGAAATAGTCATATTCGACGAGGTTGGGCAGCCCACGAGCTTTGAAGAATGAGCCGTCTAAGATCGCTTGCAACTCTGCGTTGTCGCTGATCAAGGCCCTCCCGTTCAGAACGTTGGCGCAAATGAGCTTGGCGAGGGTGAGGATGTAGAGTTCCCCGACATACGAACCTTTGTCGAACTTGCCTGCAGCCGCGTCTCCACCCAAGTAGGAGACGAAGTCTGTCCAAAGCTTTGTGATCAAGCTGGCATAGGTGGGGTCATGGGCGAACGCATGGTCCACAAGTGCATCAATCGGCTGGACGTGGGCTTGGCAAAAAGGGCTGTTAAAGCCCAAGTCCTTCGCGAGGGTGAGCGCGGCCAACAAGCGGCCACCCTCGCGGCCAAGATGGCGGACCAAAAAAGCCCCGAGCTTCTTCGCCTCGACATCGCCAGCTGCTGAAAGGTCGCATGATTCGATCTCGGCGAGCTCGATGTGCTCCGGGCCGAAGCTCGTGGCGCCAGGAACGGCAGAAAGGTCCTTGACTTCCGAGATGCCAAAGGCGTGCCATCGGACAGTGTCGGAGAGCACGCCAACAAGCAAGTCGCGAGGTGTCCCCGCGTTGAGCTGGCCAGCGCAATATTGCTTCACCTGGTGGAGGCCGTGGGCAAAGGTGCCCAGCGCGTGCAAGTCCCTCTCGTATTCGATCACCGTGGCGCCCACGAGCACATCGACGAAACCATGCTTCTTGGCCCCGAGCTCGTGAAATTTTGCCAACGACTCCGTCCCGGTGACGTGAGCCTTGGTCCACCAAGGCTGGTCGGGAAACATCAACGGCAGCTTAGCTGAGAGCGCGTGCCGCAGCACATCCTCCGCCTTGCCTTCACGGATGAGGTCGCTGGCTTCCTTCAGGAAAGCCTTCCCCTGCGCTTCAACATATTTCTCCATCATCGTTTCCTCCCTTTTTTGTGTTGTGTTTTGAGCGTCTTTCCTGTCCCGCGCGCGCGATTTGCAGCAATTCCTTGAATCCTTCGCGATCGCACCCGAGAGCTTCGCCCACCACGCAGTTGATGCTGTTCAGCACCGCTTCAACTTCTGCGGGCTCGGCCATGGCAGCGAGCTCGTCGCCATGCAGTGAGAGCGTGCGAAGCTGCTCTTCATTGAACGCGGGAACGGGTAAGCGGCGCAGGTGCGCGGCTTCCACCTTCAGGGCGCCGCCGCCCATGACTGCTCCCGACGTCTCGATTACCGCCTGCGCCCAGGCGCTATTCATGAAAGCGAGCAAAGCAGCCGCGTTCCATTTGCTTAGCGGCAAAGTCCATATCGTCGAAAAGTTTGCGTCGATGAGGCATTGCCTAGCCTTGTTTAGGTAGGCCCTCGGAGTGGATGAGTTCACTCTCGCCAACAGAACGTCCGGCAAGTGCCTCGGCGCGAAGTCGGGCAACATATACCAATGTCGCGGCGGCATGCCGCGAGCCGCAGGCCTGATGTTTGGAAAGACGGCGGTGAGATTCCAAACCTTTTGTGGCTTTGCGTCAGTGCCGAAGTTGGCCTGTCCTGCCGCCCGAACTACCGCAGCAATTGACTCGGGCATGCGTTCATAGACCGTGGGAAACATGTCGACTTCGCCCAAGTCCTCCGGCAGCGCATGTTGTCTGAGGTCCAGCGCCCATCCCGTGGCGAGCTCAGTCGAGACGGCGAAGCCCGCCGGAAGCTCAGATTGCCGGCGAATGACGGGCCGAGCAACGCCTTCTGGTGCCTGTGCTGCCAATCCCGCCAGCGGGCCGGAAAAGGACAGCGCTATGTGCCCTGACGAGCGCGCGCCGTCGGCGTAGAAGAAGCCATTGGCTCCGGTGCGCAGGCCCTGGCCAACGCCCACGCCCTGCGACTCCAACGTGGAGAAGGAGGGGGCGATGCCCTGGCGGGTAAGCCACTCATGAATCTCGTGAGAGACGTAGATGCCTTCCGACGCTTGACTGCTTGTTTCGCCGATGGCTGCGAACCACTTTTGCCTCGATGCGGCTGCAATCATGTTTCTGCATGCGAGCTTCATCGACGCGGGACGCGCGCGAGCGAGCCCTGTGGGGTGGCTCGCGCCATTGCGAAGCCACGATCGCGCTTGTTTTGCGAAATCTCGCTCTGGTCTCGATCCTCCGGCAAGTGCGATTCGCCCAATGGGGCTCTCCGGGCTGGCCGCAGCGGCGGAGATCAAGATGTGGCAGTAGGTGGAGCTGTTAGCTCGCACAAGAGCCGACGCGCGCCGCTTCACCCGCTTGGCCACGATGAGCGTCGTCTTGATCTGGGCGTCGTCGAACCAAGAGGCATGCTCGTCTTCAACGATGAACTCAATATCGAACCATCGGAACAACAGGTAGTGCACGATAGTCGCGTAGTCTCGCGTCAGCCACGACTCAGGCACCACCAACGCCAAACGGCCGCCAAGCTTTACGAGGCCGGCGCAAAGAATCCAGGAGGGAACTGCTAGGTCGGACAGGCCGGAGTAGCCGCTGATGAGGTGCGCGAACAGGCGTTTGTCTTCCGCGTCGAGAGCAGAGAGCCTTGGCAAGGTTTGCAACAGCCCGGTCCGAATTTGCATCGCGCTCGGAAGAAAACGGTCAACCTCTGCTTTATCTGAGAACGACTGATATCGAACATAGGGAGGATTGCCAATCACCAAGTCCCACTCCGTCTTTGGCAGGAGCGAGATGGTGTCTGGGTCGAAAGCGCTCCCGAGAATGCAGTCGGCCTGCGGCAATCGGTTGGAGCACGCGTCTCGAGCGGCACGGTCGATTTCGATGCCAGCGATCAAGGCCGGAGCGGCGCCAATTCCCAGGCACGAAGCCAGCAGATCGCCAGACCCAGCCATAGGATCGATGATGCTCTCAGCCTTCTCCGCTTGGGCCAACGCGGCGAGGATGCGGCCCAGGCCCACGCCGGTGAAGTATTGACCCAGGCGTTTGCGGCGCTCCGCATCTGGCGTGTGGCTAGCAGTCGGGGGCTGGTTAGCCTGGCTCATCGGTCTGCGGAGGGCATAGGGCCTGAACTGGCCTCTGCGCGCGCAAGGGCATAGAAGGCCTTCGCGTCCATCTCGATGTCACGGCCAAGCTGCAAGCACTTGCCGACGAATTGCGAATAGAGTAACTGCGGATCAGAAAGCGAGCCATTGCCGGCATCTCGAATCACTTCCGCTGCGATCTTGGAACTCGTCTTACCAACTGCCCGATCCAGCCGGCGCTTCGACAGCAACAACAATGGATCGCCTTTGACTGAGACGGTGGAGACGACCTGCTTAAAGCTTGCTTGAATCTTGTCCAGGACGCTCGTGGCTTCGACTGTGAAGCCAGCAGTCGCATAGGCCTGCGCAAGCGCCCGCCAAACCTCCGAGTGCGCGGAGTGAAATACCACTGTCGCCAAGCCTTCTGGTTTGAGCACGCGCGAAATGTCTTTGAAGACGCTTGCCATCATTGCTCCATATTCCAACACGCCTTTGGACTGCGAGGGGCTCACGATCACTTCGCGAGCGCGGTCAGTCGTCTTGCCAAGCCAATGCTCGTTGATCTGATTGAGCTCCGCGTAGGGGATGTAGGCGCCGAAAGGAGGGTCTGTGAAGACGTAGTCCACCGAATGAGGTTTTAGCGGCATGCTTTCACTGGTGCTGTTGTGGACGACAACCGTGCTTCTGCTGCCATGAAGCAGGTGGAAGGAGTCGATGAATGCTTTGGACTTGCGTCGCACGCCTTCAAGAATGTTTTTCTCCACCGGCAGTCCGCTGATGTAAAGCACGCCGCTTTGCGACCCAGTGAGAACGAAGTCGCTCTGCCCCTTTTTGAGAACCACGCGGGTCATGAGCGTTGAGTGGCTCGAGTTGTAGCTAAGGACCAGCAGTCGCAATGCGTCGCGCACGTGCTCTGGGAAATCGGCGGCGAGATCAAAAAGTGTCGCCATCGCGATGAAGTTGCGCTTCGTGTAGAAGTGATGAAGCTTCTCGATGCCGACGTGATAGCCAGTGCGGCGCAGCTCGCCCCAAACAAGATCGGCGTTGGGCGCGGACTTCGGCAGTTTCGCTTTGGCGATTCGCGCGAGGACTGCGTGGTCTTCGGGCGTGGGCGGACGCTGCCATTTCGCGGACCCGGTCCGGCCATGCACTCGCGCGATCACGCGTTTCTTTGTCAGCTGCTTGCGTCCAAATGCGTCTAGGGACGATTCAAGCGCTCGCTCGCAGGCTCCGACCGGGACCTGTGTCCGGCAGCTCTTGCAACGGAAAGTGTCCGACATGCTCAGTGGCTTTGTCTTCACGCTCGCGTCCCACAGCGAGACTTCGTTGCCGCAGTGTGGGCAAACAAGCATTTCGGACCAGATCATGTGGCGCAGAGTTCCGGGAGAGCCGCTCGCGTCCTTCGCCTCGTATAGCCAGGAAAGCTTTTCTTCTGCGCGTCGGCACAGCTCATTGACCGCCGCTGCGAATGTCTCCGGCTCTGGCGGGCGGCATAGAGTTTCTGATACGAACGCGCCCAATGTGCCGATTTCAAAAAGATGGGCGGTGCGTGGTCCCCACTTCGGCGTGATTCCGAGCGCGTCGGCCATGCGGCGCATCTCATCGGTGGGACGATCGCACAGCAGTGTCGCGAGCCCTGTGGTTCCGCTTCCTGCAAATGCATCGAGCACGGTCGCGCCTGGCTTAGTGTGCGCGGCAATGAAGAGGGCAATGACCTCGGGCGAGATTTTCGTCGGATAGGAAAAAGCGTTGTAAAGCGGTCCCGTGCGCGTTGATGGCAAGGGAGTTCTGTAAAGGTCGGCGATGTTTGCCACGGGTGATTGATTCTTTTGGTTGTCGACCTCTTGCGAGTCCGAATGGACGCAGGCCGCTTCTCGTTCGAGGCTCGTATCCCGTCAAGCCACGGCTTTGACGTGCTGCTTGTTAACGGCTCGCGCGCGAGCCGCTCGCTCGGTGGGAAGGGCAATGTCTTTGGATTCGCAAAACCCTGCGACGAGCACTTCAAGCATATTGACCATGCTTCTTTGCTCATGGTCGGCAGCAGCTTTCAAAGCTAGCTTGAAAGATGGCGAAACACGTAGATTCAGCGTGTCGCTTTTTACGTCATCGAATCGCATGGGATAGCCCCGCAAGTGTCTGTGCATTTGCGGTATTCTAGCTGCGCGCTAGAGTCGGTCATTTGGGGGGCTAGGGCTGCCAATTGCTTGGCGCGTGTGGTTTGTCGGTAGCCTCAATCGTGCAATGTTTAGTGGGATGGGCTATCTGGCTTCATTAAGCCTGCACTGCAGTGCCATCTCGTAGGCCTTCTCGAAATGAGGCGCTAGCGGACGCTCCAGCGACTGATGCTGTGCGATCACGGTAGGCTTGTCGGAGTCCCCAAGGCGGCCTTTGAAGATCAGCCAGGAAAACAGATGCGGCGTGGTTTGCGTGAGGGCGTGGCCTGAATCCACGGCCAGCTTGCGCGCCTTTTTGTCGTCGGTGATGACAGCTTGGCCGATTTTCATGGCGAAGGCGATGGACGACAGCTCGCCCTTGCCAAGCCTCTTCCTGCTTTCAAGGAGTTTTATGGCCTGCAAGTCCCCGATGTCGCAGGAGTGGGCGGCGAATCCGCCACGAGCCTGTTCTTGTGTAAGCCGTCGCATCAGTTCTGTCTCAGCCGGAGTCGGGGCTTTTCTCGGCTTGGTCAGGCATTCGTAGCGGACGAAGCTGGTGACGCAGAACTCGCAGCGAGCCTCTTTGGCGGCGGCGTGTAGTCGAGCCGAGGACAGCACGTTCCATACGGAACAGGTGTCGGCGACATTGATCAGATGGAATTTCGATGGATCAATGGCCATGAAGCGTCCGGTTATAGAGGGAAGCCAACTCAGCCAACTCGCCGTGGCTGCAGAGCAGGGCTTCGGCCAGTCGGCCGACGCTGATCACACCTGCGCTGAAGCCGTCGAAACATAGGCCAACGTAAAAATCCGAAAGGCCGAGTTCAAGGAGGTGGGCCTTGCGCTGACGCTGTGTGGCGTTGAGGCTCTCGGGAAGCTCGGGGTCGATCTTGGCCTCGCGCGGCACGCGCAATCGGCGAATGCGGTCGTAATTGCCTTGGTCGATGAGCTTGGCCTCTTTGAGGGCGATGGCAAGCGCGACGCAGCTCACGCGCAAATCGTTTGCCCACCGCTGCGCGTCCGCGTCGCTCCACTGATTCGGCGGAGGCATCTTCCTCAGGAATTCGGGCGGCATCAAGAAGCACGATGCGAAGCGATTGGCGCGAAGCTCCAAGTAATCCGACCCGCTGGGGCCATCGAAGCTGACGCTGGCGCCTTGCGCGGAGTCGAAGATGGCATGGGCCATTTCATGGGCCGCGCTGAATCGCTGGCGGTAAATGTCCTCGCTGTGGTTGACCAAGGCGCACTTGCCGGCGACCGGATGCATGATAAAGAGGCCGGATATGTTCGAGTTCCCCAGCTTGCGGCGGAACATATGCACTCCGACGCTGCGAAACTCCGCGTAGACATCGCGAGGAACCGCGCGATCATCATGGCCCAGGGCGGTCCGCAATCGTGCGGCGGCGGCTTCACCGTGACCTTTGAAGTAGTCGCCGCTGGGTGAGAAGGCAAAGTCCTTGGGCGGGCGACCAAGCTCTCGCATCAAGAAGTCTTCCGTCTCGCACAGGTAAAGGAAGTCTTGGACAGCTCGGCGGTCTTCTTTTGTGAAGTCGTTTCCATGGGCGCGATAGAGCGTCTCGGTTTGCTCGAACGGCGCGACCTGTTCGTTCGAGATGAAGAACTTGAAGTCGCAGCGGTAATGATCCGCCAGGATCAGCACGTCGTCGCCCGAGGGTTCGACCTGGCCGGCTTCGATTGCCGCCAGTCGTGCGGCGTCAATGCCGGTCGCGGAGGCGACCTCAATGGTGGACTCCTTGAGCTGTCCACGATATTTGGCGAGTTTGGAGCCTAGGGCTTTGAGGTTGATGGCCATTACTCTCAATCATAGGTGCAGGACTGCTGACCTAACGCCAGGCGATTTCGACGTTATGGGCAAACCGCAAGATTGCCTTTAAGAGCGAGGGGCGTAGTTCCGGACTCGTTCAACTTCGACGAGCTTGCGCCAATCAACGGTGAATTCGCTCTCGCCAAGCCAGTTGGCGCTATGGGCTGACGGCCCAGCGATGATCGATTCAACGGGCGCGTTGGTTCGCAAAATCACGCCGCCTCGGCCTTCAGCATTCCATCCGCTTGCGAACATTCGAGCCGTCTCTTCCTTGTCGCTCCATGCGGAGCCGATCCTGCCCGCTTCCAAGCGGTCGATGTTTTCACCTCGATAAAGGATCATTCCGGGACCTTCAAAACGCGGGAGCCAGACCCAGAGCATGTCGAGCAGAAGCTCATCGTCGTCCACAAGTTCGCGGATGAAGTGGTGGGACACATGCCACTGGGTATGGAAGCGTTCAGCGATTGCGAGGTCTCTGGGCGGACATGCGATCAAGCTCTTGAACAAGGCTCGCCATTTAGTTCGATGCTGAGCGACCTCAGGGCTGCGTAGCATCGGGCCGTAGTGCTTGCCATCCAGGATGTGTTCCAGCAGAGGTGGGTAACCGCTGAGTGCGGCGGCGATGCTTGGCAGCATCAAATGGTTCCCGACAGCCATTGCAGGTGAGCCTGTCGCATGATCAAGCCTTGGCGCCAGCAGTGGTCCCAATGGCTTTCTTAAACGTTGCGACCAACGACTTGACCCGTTCACCGGCCTTCGCGCGGGTGGCGCTGTCCACGTCGAACCCATCGAGAAATGCCTCTGATGAGTCGACGAGGAAATACGTCGTCATGACGGCTAAGTCTGGGTCTCCCGTGGACTCTGGATTGAGGAACGTGAATTCGGTTTCAATTGCAGCGAACTGTTCGTCGTCAGCCCCTAGGCTGCATCCCAGGGCCAATCCAACGGCTTGCATGTTCTGAACGGCAGCCGCTTCGAAGCCGTCTTCACGCTCATATCGTTTCTTGAACCTGGCAGCCAAGTCTTTGGGGATGTTGTCTAGGAAATCACTGACTGCATGTTGAAGCTCAGCCGTATCGTCCTCCGACTCATCTTCGCTTTCGCCAGAGTTTCCGGTGATCTTGCCTGCGTCCTCGGTGTCGAGGACCTCTTTGCCATTCAAGAATTCTTCGAGCCATCGGTCTGCGCTCTCTTGGGGGCCATGGCCTTCATAGACGCCTTCGAGCCATTCTGCGTCTCCGATGTAACGCACGGCCTTGAATGCCTCATCCACGGAGGTGCCAATGGCCCACCCAGGAAGTTCGACGCCGTCCAGGTGCCCACCGAGTTGGAGCTCGACGAGCAATTGGCACACTGAGTCCATCGCAGGGATGTGCGTCATTCGTCTTTTCATCGCCATAGGTTGCCTCCGTTGTTTTCACATTCTCGTGGAAATGGGGGTGGGGCTTGCGCGGCCCGCCTGCGAGTTCTAAGTCGTCTACTGCTTGGGCATGGAGGAAGGTCCGGGAGCCGATCTAGCGGCCCGGCATCAAGCTGGCCAAGGTCGGCGAGATGCTGCTCGAATTGCCCCGGCCAGCCATAGCAATTCGAGCTCGATCTAGGCGAGCCGGAAACTGAGCAATTGGGTTCGATCGAAAGTCGAGCTGGCCAGGCCAGCCGGGTTGAGATCAGTCGGAGAAGACCATGGCGCGCCTGCCTGCCAAGCCGGTCATGGCGATCAACGCCACCTCAAACGCAAACATCGCGAAAGCTCGAGTGCAGGGCAACCAGACAAGAAGAAATGCGATGGCCGCTAGGCTCGCCCTGAGCGCCAATGAGGCAGGGGCGATGGGGGGCGAGGCCGCTCCTGCGGCCCTGTGAGCGGGGCGGATCGAAGGCGCGAATGCGATGTCTATGCAAAAGATGGTGGTGCACCCCAGCGCAACTTCGATACGGCCAAAAGCCGCTGACGGGTCGATCCATGGGGCGGCGGCAAACGCGACGCTCAGAACCAAAAGCGATGGAAGGGAGTATGGAATTTTCAACGCGGGCCTCTGTCTGAGGCCATTCCAGCGCGCCGGCCATGAAAGTCAACCGCGCGGTTGCCAGATCGACGGCTTCTTGTTCTGAAGTCGGTCGCGCTTGTTGTCGTAAAAAGCGTTCATCGACGGGCTGCGGAGTGCCTTGATCAAGGCGATCCCGGCCAACATTTCCGCAGTTCCCGTTGGACCCAGCATGCGCGCGGCGCGGCGATCAGCGTCCCATTCAAAAAGCATCGACTTGTCGTATGCGATAGCGGTCGCGATGCCGACAACTATGAGCGGGCCGGCAAATGAGAGCACTGACTTTGGGTTTCCGCTGAACAATTTGACGTATGCCGACATGAGAGCTATTGAGAGAAGCGCCAAAATTACCCCTGCCGAGCTGACCAAAGAGTGGTGTCCCTCCACATGTCCAAGTTCATGGGCGATGAAATAGCGGCGCAGATTCGCGTTGATGGGAAGCATGTCGCGCGAGATTGTGAAATCTCTCCCATTGGTGGAGGCTTGGTGCGTCAGACTCTTCGAGATCCCCGCATTGAGTTCGATGATCACCAAGCGTGGAGCCGCCTTGGCGAGACTCTTTGACCTCGAGCGCAAAGCCAGCTCTCGAATCTCTTTCGTCCAGTCCAGCAGCTGCGCTTGTTCCAGTGGGTTCAGCGAAGCTGGCGATACGTAAATTATGCTCATGTGCTGCCGCCACCGGCGATTGGAATGGTCATGCTGAGTCAACCCTCGCTCTTCTCGGCGGCAGCCAATCGGAGCTTGGTTTCGTCGCGGGCTTGGCCAAGTTGCTCAAACTGGCCTGTCAGCAACGTGTCTATCGCGCACCACACGCGCGCGCTTCGTTTGACGGTGTCGTCATTGCCGGCGGCCCCGAGCTTCGCTGCGGGCCGCATGGCCGGGCCGAGCGTGTAGACGAAGTGATCCCCGTCGGTTGGGATCCATGTGGGATCAACGGTGGACACGTCGAAGACGATGTCGTGCCTCTCGATGCGGTGGACTGAATGCACTTCGCCCCAGTAGCGGAAGGCGATGTAGTTCGGAGGCTGCATGGGCCATCCGTTGCCCACCGGATGAAAGTAGCTGCCATCTTGCTCCACCACGTCGATCCATGTCTTCGGACCATCGGCTCGCATCGGGGCGGAGCTCAGCGAAACGACATAGACCAGGTTGTCCCTTGTTCTTTCCATGGCGGCGAAGCCCTCCAAATGCTGAATCAGTTCGCGAAGCCAGAGCTTCTCTTCGAGGCCGCTCGCTTGGTTGCGGGCCGTCTTTGCCATTCCTCGGATGGTGCCCCAAGAGAGGTGCACGAGCGGAGCTCCGTCGATGTGGGAGGGCAGGCGGCGAGCGGCAATGGACTGCGCCACTGCCGACACCGAGACGAGCACTTGGCGCGCCGCTGGTTCGATGCCGAGCCTGGGGCGGTAGCGGCTGAGCTGCTCGATGCTCGGCAGCTCGAAGCCCTGCTTGGCCTCGAGGATCGCATGGAGCTCGTCGCCGCAGCGGATTTCCATGTCGGTGAAGCCTCGGTCGTGCCCATGGGTTTGCAGGGCAATCCGAATCTCGTTCGCGTTGAGGGGTTTGCCGGCGAGCCTCTCGGCCAGGATGGCAGCGAGGCTCGGGCATCGCGCGAGCGTCCACCCGAGTGCATAGGTTGCGCTGTTTTCGTCCTTGCCCATGAGTTCGAAGACGTTCTTCGGAAACGAAGCGCGGATGGCCAAGGTCGCTTGCGGCGCCATCAACGCGCCTCGCCCAAGCAGCCGTTCAGTCGGTCAAAACGCTCCGCCAAAAACGACGTGGACGGGCTCCAATGAGGCTCCATAGCCTGAGAATTTGGCTCCATGCGAAGCATATGCGACCGGTCAGAGCGATGCCGTGGAGCATCGGCCCCAAATGGCTCCACCTAGGCACCGCCAAAAGTTTTCAAATAAGGCTGTAGCCCGCATGAATGCTAGGCCGCGCTGGTCATGGGCCATGACTGGCGTGTGGGCGGAGAAGTCCGGAGCTTGGCTCATCTTGGGTAGGGCGTTCTGAAAATGAACAAAGCCCTCATCAGAGGGCTTTACATTGGTTTTGCTTGGAAGCTTGGGACGGAGTTTAGTTCGTCTCGTCGCCCTCAGACTTCTTGATGCGCACTGCCGCGCGCTTCTTGGGGGCGGCAGGTGCATTACCAGCGGCTGCGGCAGCCACCACGGCGGCAGCATCTTTGCCTTCACCGGTGGCGTCGGCGGCCACGTCTTCTTCCTTGATCACACGGGTGTAAGGCGCCAGCAACTGCACCAGCTGGCCGTAAATCTTGGGGCTGCCGGCCACCACTTCGCGCTGCATCAGGAAGTCGGACTCGCCGGTGAAGTTGCCGATCAAGCCACCGGCTTCGGTGATGATCAGCGAGCCTGCGGCCACATCCCAGGGCTGCAGACCGGTCTCAAAGAAGGCGTCGTAGTAACCGGCGGCCACATAGCAGAGGTCCAGGGCGGCCGCGCCCGGGCGGCGCAGGCCGGCGCACTCGGTCATGACGGTTTCAAACATCTTCAGATAGCGCTTGAAGTTGTCGCCACGACGGAAGGGGAAGCCGGTGCCGATCAAGGCGTCGCTCATGCGGGTGCGCTTGGAGACGCGCAGGCGGCGGTCGTTCATGAAGGCGCCACGGCCCTTGGTGGCGTAGAACAGATCGTTTCGGGTGGGGTCGTAAACAACGGCTTGTTGCACCACGCCGCGGTGTGCCAAGGCGATGGATACGCAGTACATGGGCAGGCCGTGGATGAAGTTGGTGGTTCCGTCGAGCGGGTCGATGATCCAGACGAATTCAGAATGCTTGGCGCCATGCTCGCGGCCCGACTCTTCGGCGAGGATGCCGTGGTCGGGGTAGGCTTGCAGCAGGGTTTCGATGATGATCTTTTCAGCGGCTTGGTCCACCTCGGTCACGAAGTCATTGGGCGACTTGGTGTTGATCTTCAGGATATCGAGGTCCATCGAAGCGCGGTTGATGATGGCACCGGCTGCGCGCGCCGCCTTGATGGCGACATTGAGCATGGGATGGAGCGAAGCTTGCTGCGTCATTCGTGAAACCTTGGAAAAATGGGGTAGCGACATCGCTGACCCTAGGGCCTGCGAGGAAGAGGTGGACTGGCGAAGAGAAAGAGCGAATCCCGTTCAGGATGCTTTGACGAAGACGGTGGGGCTGGCAAGAAGAATTCTTTTGCGGATTTTCTTATTGCAGGAGTCTTCATCTGCGCATGCTGCGGATAATCCTCTATTTTAACCGAAATCCCCTAAAAGCGGCTAGTTTTACGCTGTGCCCGCGTTGATATGACACGATTCGTCCTGATCCAGACCAGCCACCCCGGCAATGTCGGCTCCGCCGCCCGCGCCATGAAGGTGATGGGCTTTTCCGAACTGGTGCTGGTGGCGCCGCGCTTTGCCGATGTCTTGTGCCAGGAGGAAACCGTGGCCATGGCCAGCGGTGCGGCAGATATCCTGGCCCGCGCCCGCATCGTGGCCACGCTGGAAGAAGCCCTGGATGGCTGCACTTTTGCCTGCGCCACAGCCATGACGCCGCGCGACTTCGGCCCGCCGGTGCGCGAGCCGCGTGCCTTGTTTGCCGAGTTGGCGGCGGCGCCAGCCGAGAGCGCGCACAAGCTGGCCCTGGTCTTTGGCTCCGAGCGCTACGGCATGAGCAATGAGGATGTGTACCGTTGCCACGCGGTGCTGTCGATCCCCACCCATCCGGACTACGGCTCGCTCAACCTCGCCCAGGCGGTGCAATTGCTGGCCTATGACTGGCGCCAGGCCCTGGGCGGCTTCTCGGTGCAGGCCCGCACGGCCGATCCGCGCCTGGCCGATGCCGTGGCCGTGCAGGGTTTGTTGAGTCATCTGGAGGAGGCGCTGGTGGCGGTGGAGTATCTGGACCCGGCCGCACCCAAGAAACTGATCCCGCGCCTGAATCAGCTTTTCAATCGCGCCCAGCTGACGGTGGAAGAGGTGCATATCTGGCGCGGCATTGCGCGCGCCATGCTCAAGCAAAGCGCGGCACTTGGCGCCACGGCCGCTACGGGCAAAACGGGTAGCGACGACGCGGCTTGAAGCGGGCCGCTAAACTGGCCGCCCCCTCCCGTCCCTTTGTGAAGTAGCCCCTCATGTTTCAGCGCATCCGCGAAGACATTGCCTGCATTCTTGAACGCGACCCTGCGGCGCGCAGTCGCTGGGAGGTGCTGACCTGTTATCCGGGCCTGCATGCGCTGATGTTTCATCGTCTCGCGCATGGCTGCTGGATCCGTGACTGGAAGTGGTTGGGCCGCTTCATCTCGCATCTGGCGCGATTCTTCACCGGCATCGAGATTCATCCCGGTGCCAAGATCGCACGCCGCGTCTTCATCGACCACGGCATGGGCATCGTCATCGGTGAGATGGCCGAGATCGGCGAAGGCTGCACCATTTACCAGGGTGTGACCCTGGGCGGCACGGCCTTGGTCAAGGGCGCCAAACGCCACCCCACGCTGGAGGCCGGTGTCATCATCGGCGCCAATGCCTGCGTGCTCGGCGGTTTCACCGTCGGCGCAGGTGCTCGAGTTGGCTCAGGCGCGGTGGTGACCAAGCCGGTGCCGGCAGGTGCTACGGCCGTGGGCAACCCGGCGCGCATCATCGAAGCCAAGGCCGACGCCCAGCGCGAGGAGGTTGCGGCTCGCATGGGCTTCTCGGCCTACGGTGTGTCGCAGGGCGATGACCCTGTAGCCCAGGCCATGCGTGGCCTGATCGACAACGCCGCCGGCCATGAGCATCAGATCGCTTTGCTGTGGCAGGCGGTGTGCAAACTCTCCGCCGCTTCGGGCGAGAAGGTGGGCGACTGCGTCCCGCAAGACGCCCAGCAAGCCGAAGCCTTTGACGCGGCAGGTTTGAATCGCCTCGTGAAGTAGCCGACTGTCAGGCGGCTTTCACAGGCCTTTGCGCTGATTTTGGGCGGAAGGCCTTGACGACCTCCTCGGCGGTTTCCAGGTAAGGGCCGCCGATCAGGTCGATGCAATAGGGCACGGCTGCGAAGATGCCGGGCACCAGGGTTTCGCCGTCCGAGCTTTTCAGGCCTTCCAGGGTTTCGGCAATCGCCTTGGGCTGGCCCGGCAGATTGATGATCAGGCTTTTGCCTCGGATCACGGCGACCTGGCGCGACAAAATTGCCGTCGGTACAAAGCGCAGGGAGATCTGCCGCATCTGCTCGCCAAAGCCGGGCATTTCTTTGTCGGCCACATCTAGCGTGGCCTCGGGCGTCACATCCCGCAGTGCCGGGCCGGTGCCGCCGGTGGTCAGTACCAGATCGCAAGCGGCCTCGTCCACCAGCTCGCGCAAGGTCTGGGCGATCAGGGCGCGTTCATCGGGAATCAGGCGCGGCTCGAAGCTGATGGGGTTGCGCAAGGCGCGGCTCAGCCAGTCTTGCAGGGCAGGCAGGCCTTTGTCTTCATAGACGCCGCTGGAGGCGCGGTCGCTGATGGAGACGATGCCGATGCGAACGGCGTCACTCATCGGCGCCGTCCTCATCTTCTTCGTCCTGCTTGCCCTCGCTGGGATTGACGCGCAGCTGCTCGGTCTTGATGAACTGGAACAAGTCGCGGTAAGCGCGGCCGCTGCGCTTTTCGGGCTCCAGGGCGGCGTCTTTGCGGGCCGCGCGTACCAGGCTGCGCAGCTGCTGCACATCGATGCCGCCGTGAGCCTCGATAAAGGCTTGCAGGGCGCTATCGTTCTTGAGCAGACGCTCACGCCAGGCCTCGCTTTGGTGCAGGGCCAGGCTGTCCTTGGCATGACCCAGTTTGAAGGCGGCCACGGCTTGGCGCAGAGGCTCGGGGTCGACCCGGCGCATCAGCTTGCCGATGTATTGCATCTGGCGGCGGCGGCCTTCGTGGGCGGTGATTTTCTTAGCAGCCTTGATGGCATCGGCCAGAATTTCCGGCAGGCCCAGCGGTTCGATACGGCTGGCCGGCAGGGTCAGCAAGTCTTCGCCAAGCGTTTGCAATTCAAGCATGTCACGCTTGAGCTGGCTCTTGCTGGGGCGGTTGTCGAAGTCGTCGTCTTCGGCCGTGAATTCTTCTTGTGTTCTCATGATGACGCTGCTGCTTGTGTTGCGGCTCACCCCAAAAAGGGAGCGAGCAAAGTTCAGGGTGCTGGGATTCAAGGGCCAAGGCCTTGTTGGGCTGCTTGGGATTGCCAAGCAATTTGCCCGGCCGACCTTGAATCTGGCAAAAGAGGCCTATCTAGGCTGATATGGCTGCGGCATCATGCCGCGACCTTATGATTGTCCCCTAGTTCTGAGATTTATTGCCGCACTGCAGGCGGCCCTTTTCATCCGGGGCCTGCGTCAAGCCCTGTGCCTGCCAACAGCGTCAGTCCCAAATCCCCCAGCCCAAGTCCTATTCATGCCCAAGTTCGCCGTGCCTTCTAGCCCTGCCTCTACTGCCGCCTCGTCTCCAGCCCATTCGGCGTCGGGCAGCGGTTTTGCCTACCGTGTGGAGCAATTCCAGCAGCTGATCGAAGACGTGCTGCAAGAGGCCAAGCGCATCGGCGCCAGCGACGCCGGTGCCGAAGTGTCGGAGGGCTGTGGCCTGTCGGTGTCCACCCGCATGGGCGAGCTGGAGAATGTGGAGCGCAATCGCGACAAGTCCTTGGGCATCTCGGTCTATGTGGGCCAGCGTCGCGGCAATGCCAGTACCTCGGACTTCTCGCCCAAGGCCTTGCGCGACACGGTGCGTGCGGCCTTCGACATCGCCCGCTTCACCGCCGAAGACCCGGTGGCTGGCTTGCCCGATGTGGAAGACTTGTCGCTGGATGCGAGTACCCGCCCCGAGCTGGATCTCTTCCACCCCTGGGCCATCGATGCCCAAGCCGCTGCCGAGTTGGCCCTGCGTTGCGAGGCCGCGGCCTTTGCCACCGACCCGCGCATCCGCAATAGCGAAGGTGCTGCCGTCTCGGCCCAGACCTCGCATTTCTACACCGGCAATAGCCGCGGCTTCCGTGGCGGCTATGCCAGCTCGCGCCACTCCATCTCGGTAGCCCCCATCGCCGGACGCGGCGCCGATATGCAGCGCGATGCCTGGTACAGCTCTATGCGCGATGCCAAGGATCTGGCTTCGCCCGAGGCCGTCGGCCGTTATGCAGCGGAGCGTGCGCTCTCCCGCCTGAAGTCGCGCCGCGTCGCCACGGCCGAGGTGCCGGTCTTGTTTGAGAACTCGGCGGCAGCTGGTTTGCTGGGCTCCTTGGTGCAAGCGACCAGCGGCGGTGCTCTGTATCGCCGGGCCAGCTTCTTGCTGGACAGCCTGGGCAAACCGGTCCTGGCCTCGCATATCGACATCGACGAGAACCCTCATGAACTCAAGGGCAAGGGCAGCTCGCCCTTTGACGATGAAGGCGTGACGACCCGTGCCCGCAAGGTGGTGGAAGCCGGCCAGTTGCAGGGTTACTTTTTGTCCACCTACACCGCGCGCAAACTGGGCATGCGCACCACGGGCAATGCCGGTGGTTCGCACAATCTGCGAATGACGAGCCGGCTCACCGCGCCTGGCGATGATCTGCCCACCATGTTGCGTCGCCTGGGCACCGGCCTTTTCGTCACCGAGTTGATGGGGCAGGGCGTCAACTATGTGACGGGGGACTATTCGCGGGGCGCCAGTGGTTACTGGGTCGAGAACGGCGAGATCGCCTACCCGGTGCACGAGGTGACGATCGCGGGGACCTTGCCGGAAATGTTCCAAAACATCATCGGCATCGGCCGCGACGCCTACACCATGGGCGGCAAGACCGTGGGTTCGCTGCTGATCTCCCGCATGAAGCTGGCTGGCAGCTAAGCCCTGGCATTTTTGACGCGCGTCTGCACGGGTTTGCCCCGGCAAAAACGCCCGGTCTGGGTCGCAGCTCAACCCTAGAATTGTGCGGAGGCCCACCTTGGATTGGGCGCTCCCAACAAACTAGGAGACCTTGATGCAACGTCGTTCCTTTGTTCGTCACGCGGGCCTGGCCGGTGTGCTGGCGGCGGGGGCCGCGCCTGCCGTCGTGCATGCGCAGGCCAATATCCGTTGGCGGCTGGCCTCCAGCTTTCCCAAATCGCTGGACACCTTGTTTGGTGCCTCCGAGTTGTTCGCCAAAAAGGTGAGCGAGATGAGCGGCGGCAAGTTCCAGATCTCCTTGCACGCTGGCGGCGAGTTGATGCCGCCGGGCCAGGTGGTGGATGGGGTGCAAAGCGGTGCGGTGGAAATCGCGCACACGGCGCCCTATTACTTCTTCGGCAAGGACGAAACCTTTGCCCTGGGCTGCGCCATCCCCTTTGGCTTGAACAGCCGGCAGATGACGGCCTGGATGGTGGAGGGCAATGGCCTGAAGCTGATGCGCGAGTTTTACCGCCAGTACAACATCATCAATTTCCTGGGTGGCAATACCGGGGCGCAGATGGGCGGTTGGTTCCGCAAGGAGATCAAGTCCGTCGGCGATATGAAGGGCTTGAAGTTCCGGGTGGGTGGCTTTGCCGGCCGTATTCTGGAGCGCATGGGCGCGGTGCCGCTCAATATTCCCGGCGGCGAGATTTACTCGGCCCTGGAAAAGGGCACCATCGACGCGGCCGAATGGGTGGGCCCTTACGACGACCAGAAGCTGGGCTTCAACAAGGTGGCGCCGTATTACGCCTACCCTGCCTGGTGGGAGGGTGGCCCCCAGGTGGACTTCTTCATCAACACCAAGTCCTTTGAAGGCCTGACGGCCGAGTACAAGGCGATTGTCGAGTGCGCGGCCTTTGCCGCCCATGTGGACATGCAGGCCA
Source organism: Paucibacter sp. KBW04 (assembly GCF_003852425.1). Taxonomy (GTDB): domain Bacteria; phylum Pseudomonadota; class Gammaproteobacteria; order Burkholderiales; family Burkholderiaceae_C; genus Paucibacter_A. Next base: position 102,618 of record NZ_QAJN01000010.1, read on the forward strand.
AGTACGACGCCAAGAACCCTGCGGCGCTCAAGCAATTGGTGGGCTCGGGCACCAAGCTGTTCCGCTTCCCCAAGGAGGTGATGGACATCGCCTTCAAGGAGTCGCAAGCCGTCTACAGCGATCTCTCGGCCAAGAACCCGCATTGGAAAAAGGTCTACGAGGACTTCAGTACCTTCCGCCGCGACCAGAACCTCTGGTTCCGCTTTACTGAAGCCGGCTTCGACGATTTCATGCAATCGCAAAAACTCTGAGAGCCGCTGGTTCAAAACAAGCCCTGCCTATCGATCTGGCAGGGCTTTTTTCTGCGCACTACTTCTTAGCGGCTTCTTCTTGCAAGGCTCGCCGCACAGCTTCCATCGGGTCCTCCGCCTGGCTCGCCTTGCCAATGCCGCTAGCCGCGCTGCTGGCGCTCTCAGGCTTGGCTTGGCTCATCTGTCGCATGGCTTCGTCGGCATTGGTCTGGGCCTGATCGGCCTTGCCATTGGGGTGGCTAAGGTCTTGCAGCAACTCGGTCGCATGATTGAGGTCGACGGCCTTCTCTTTGTCGAGAAAGGCGGTGACCGACTGTGGAAAGAAAATCACGATGGCCACCAAGATCAGCTGCATCAAGACCCAGGGGATGGCGCCCATATAGATGTCCGAGGACGCCACCTTGCGCGGAATGGCGCCGGTCTTGAACAAGGTGTCTGAGATGCCGCGCAGATAAAACAGGGCAAAGCCAAAGGGCGGGTGCATAAAGCTGGTCTGCATATTGACGCACAGCATCACGCCGAACCAGACCAGGTCTATGCCCATCTTGTCGGCCACCGGGCCCAGCAGGGGCAGGATGATGAAGGCGATCTCGAAGAAGTCGAGGAAGAAGGCCAGGAAGAAGATGAAGATATTGACGGCAATAAGAAAGCCTGTCTGCCCACCCGGCAGATGACTGAGCATGTGCTCGATCCAGGCGCCGCCTTCGACACCCTGGAAGACCAGGGAAAAGGTGCGCGAGCCGATCAGGATGAACACCACCATGGCGGTGATGCGCATGGTGCCGGCCATGGCCTCGCGAATCAGCGGCCAGTTCAGACGCCCATGCAGGGCCGCCAAGATGAATGCGCCCACGGCCCCCATGGCCCCCGCCTCGGTAGGCGTGCAGACGGCGGTGTCAATGCCCGGCAGGCCGCCCATGCTGCCCAGTACGGCAAAGATCAGAATCGCCGAGGGGATGATGCCGCGCAAGCACTTCTTCCACAGCGCCCAGCCTTGCAGCGAGCGCTCGGTCTTGGGGATGCCGGGCAGGTAGTGAGGCTTGAAGCGGGTGAGGGCAAAGGTGTAGAGCGCGAAGATCAGCACCTGCAAGATCGACGGTCCCCAGGCGGCCTTGTACATATCGCCGACCGAGCGACCCAGCTGATCGGCCAGTACCACCAGCACCAGGGAAGGCGGCACCAACTGGGTGATGGTGCCCGAGGCCGCCAGCACGCCGGTGGCGTAACGCATGTTGTAGCCATAGCGCATCATCACCGGCAGCGAGATCATGGCCATGGCGATCACCTGACCCGCCACCGTGCCGGTGATGGCGCCCAAGATGAAGCCAACGATGATGACCGAATAGCCCAGGCCGCCGCGCACCGGGCCGAAGAGCTGGCCCATGGAGTCCAGCATGTCTTCGGCCAAGCCGCAGCGTTCCAGTAGGGCGCCCATCAGGGTGAAGAAGGGAATGGCCAGCAGTAGATCGTTGGACAAGATGCCGAACACGTTCTGCGGCAGATTGGCCATGAACTCGGGCGGGAACCAGCCCTGCGACACGGCGAAAAAGCCGCAGGCCAGACCCAGCGCCGCCAAGGAAAAAGCGACCGGGAAGCCGATCAGCATGATGATGATCAGCCCCGCAAACATCAGGGGCGGGAAGTTCTCCATCGCCATCATCATTGCAGCGGCCTCTCGTACTGCACATCCATCTCTAACTGCTGATTCAAGCAGGCGATGCGCTTGATCACCTCCGCCAGCGCCTGCAGGCAGAGCAGGCCGAAGCCCAGGGGTAGCAGCAAGGCGGCAGGCCAGCGGATCAATCCACCGGCGTTGGCCGACATCTCGCCGCTGCTGAGCAACTTCCAGAGATAGGGCAGGGCGCCCAGGCTGGCCACGCTGTCCGAGGGGCTCATGCCGGTGTTCAGCTTGAGCCAGAACATCTGGCCCGATAGCCAAGTCAGATAGGCCATCACCGGCAGCAAGAAGACGATCAGGCCAAACAGGTCGATACCCAGCTTGCCGCGTCCGCTCAGGCGGCTGTAAACGAGGTCAACCCGCACATGCTCATTGACCTTGAGCACCTGGGCCGCGCCCAGCATCACGCAGGCCGCGAAGAGATACCACTGAATCTCGCTAAAGGCGTTGGAGCTGTAATCCAAGGCATAGCGCACGACTGCATTGGCCGCGCTGATCAGGCAGGACAGCAGAACCGCCCAGCTGGCGAGCGTGGCAAAACGGGCGCTGATCTTGTCTATACCCTGGGCCAGGGCGAGAAGGGCTTTCATGGCGCTCCCAAAAGAAAACGGACTCGCTGCATGCGCAACGAGTCCGCCACTTTAGCGAGCCCTATCGCCCCAAGCGCTCAATCAGGCCTGAAATGACCCAGCTTCAGGGAAAGCACTGAGGGCGTATTCACAGCGCCGAAGCGGCCATGAACAGCTTGGTCGAACGCGCGCCCGAGCGGCAAAAAGCCAGCACGGGCTTGGGCAGGCTGTCCAATAGCGCGCGAAAAGCCGCAATCTCTTCGGGCGACTGATAGCCACCTTGCACCGGCAGGTGCTGATAAACCAAGCCAGCGGCCGCGGCGGCCTCGGCCATCTGCGCGCTGGTGGGTTGATCGGGGCCGCCTTCGAAATCGGGGCGGTTATTGATCACGCTGCGAAAGCCGGCCGCAGCCGCTTCCTGCATCGATTCCGGCGCCAGCTGGGGAGCGACGCAGAACTCGGGCGCGACGGTTTGAATGGGCAACAAGCTCATGCGGGGCTCCGTGGGGGTTCAGTTGCTCAAGGCTTTTTTGACCGCGGCGGACACCAGGCCCATATCGGCCTTGCCTGCCAGCTGCGCCTTGACGGCACCCATCACCTTGCCCATATCGGCGGCACCCTTGGCGCCCAATTCGGTGACGATGGCGGCAACGGCGGCGCCAATCTCCTCGGCCGACATGCGCTGGGGCAGATAGGCTTCCAGCACGGTCAGCTCAATCGCTTCCTTGTCGGCCAGATCTTGGCGGCCGCCGGCGATGAACTGGGTGATGGAGTCCTTGCGCTGCTTGACCAGCTTGTCGACGATGGCGATCAAGGCCACATCGTCCACCACCACGCGCTCATCCACCTCTTTTTGCTTGACGGCTGCCAGCAGGCCACGGATGGTGGTCAGCTTGTCGGCTTCCTTGGCACGCATGGCGGCTTTCATGTCTTCGGTGATGCGGTCTTTCAAGCTCATGGTGGTTCCTCGTGTTGGGATTGGATTTGATTGTCGGGTGAGAGTTAAAGCCAGCGCAAAACAGGCACAAAAAGAAAAAGCCCGCGACAGCGTCCTGTGCGGGCTTCTTCTGGAGAGCTTTGGAAGCTCAAGGAGGCTTGTTACCGGATCAATCAATTGAAAATTGATTGGGCTTCAAGCTCCTGCTGACTCTGGAAAGAATCAGTACAGCTTCTTAGGCAGCTGCATGCTGCGAACGCGCTTGTAGTGACGCTTGACGGCGGCAGCCTTCTTGCGCTTGCGCTCTGCAGTGGGCTTCTCGTAAAACTCGCGGGCGCGCAGGTCGGTCAGCAGGCCCAGTTTTTCGATAGTGCGCTTAAAGCGGCGCAGTGCCACATCAAACGGCTCGTTCTCTTTGACGCGAATCGTGGTCATGAAAAGGTAGTTCCTTCAATATGCGCTCGGTGTTCGCCATCCACTTTTTTCAAAACATCGAAACTAGTTTTGATGCAGTGTCTGAAACGGCTTATCCGGATTCCGCTTCAGTAGTGTTGCGAATCGACGCGCAGGGTTTGCCAGCAAAGAGGGAGATTGTAGCCTGAAAATTGTCAGTTTGACAAATTCATTGGCAATGATCGCGCGCAGGCTGCGGCACTGGCCCAGGCCCATTGAAAGTTGTAGCCGCCCAGCCAGCCGGTGACGTCCATCACCTCACCGATGAAGAAGAGGCCGGGTATCCGTTTGCTCTCCATGGTCTGCGAACTCAGCTCACGGGTGTCGACGCCACCCCGCATCACCTCGGCCTTGCGCCAGCCCTCGCTGCCGTTTGGCGTGAGTTGCCAAGCCTGCAGCTGTTGGGCCAGGTTTTGCAGATCCTTGTCCTTGCACTCGGGCATGCTGCGTTGACTGCTTAGGCCCAGACGCTCGATCCAGGCCTGCGCCAGTCGCTGTGGGAAGAGGGCGGCCACCACATTGCCTAACTGCCGCTTGGAGTCGTTCTTGGCGTTCATCAGCTGTTCTTGCAAATCTTGGTCAGGTGCCAAATCGATTTGCAAGGCCTGACCTTCTTGCCAGAAGCTGGAAATCTGCAGAATCGCAGGGCCGCTGAGGCCGCGGTGGGTGAACAGCAGGTCCTCCAGGAAGCGAGCTTTCTCCTTGCCTTTGCCGGTACTCACCGCCACGGGCAAGGACAGGCCGGACAAGGCGGAGAAGGGGGCCCAGTTCTCGGCGTCAAAGGTCAGGGGCACGAGCGCGGGGCGGGGTTCAACAATGGCGTGCCCGAAACGCTTTGCCAGGCGCAAGCCCCAATCGCTGGCGCCAATCTTGGGGATGGAGAGGCCGCCAGTGGCGATCACCAGCCGGGCGGTTTTCACCAGGCCGCGGCTGGTATCGAGCTCGAAGGCGGGTTCGGCATCGGCGGCCGTTTCCATTTGGCGCACATCCGCGACGGTGCAGGGTTGCCAGCGTTGCACGCCACCGGCCTCGCATTCGTCCAGCAGCATGCGAATGATTTGTTCGGCGGAGTCATCGCAAAAGAGTTGCCCCTTGTGCTTTTCGTGAAAGGCGATGCCGTGTTGTTGCACCAGATTGATGAAGTCCTGCGCGCTGTAGCGGGCCAGGGCCGAACGGCAAAAAGCCGGGTTGTTAGAGATGAAATTGCCTGGGCCCGCATCACGGTTGGTGAAGTTGCAGCGGCCGCCGCCCGAGATGCGAATTTTCTCGGCCACTTTCTCGGCATGGTCTATCACCAGTACGCGCAAGCCGCGCTGCCCGGCCATGCCGGCACAAAACAAACCGGCGGCACCGGCGCCAACAACCACCAAATCAAACTGCATGGGTTTTCTTTTTGTTCACGGAAGCAAGAGTCGCGAAAAATCTTCGCGGGAATGGCGCTATTGTCCGGCGGAACTAGCGTTCGCAATTTGGGCCTGAAACCGCCGGTGTTCCATGGATCAAATTGCGCGTTTGCCTGCATCATCTCGGGCAAGGCTTGGTGTGGGCGCCCAGCGTTAACGGTCGGCGACATTTCGCACGGGAATGCAACACCTGTGTAAAGTTTTTTCGTAATCGCCTGTAAACCGGCAAGGGCTTGGATACCATGCCGCGACATTGCCAATCTAGGGGGAAAAAGCAGGCGCAAGGTCTGGCCCTCTTGATCATGCAAGGCCATGCCATCTACATTCGATGTATCGCTGCGAAGTTTTGCGGCAAGGCTTGTTTGTCGGCCCTGGTTTTCTTGAGGATTCATGGACATTTCAGCCGCTTCGCACGATGAGGAAACACCCCAGCCGGGCAGCCTTGCGCTGTGGTTGCGGGAGCATGCTGAACTGGCCCAGAGCCTGGCCGTCAAGTTGCTGAGCTTGACCGAACCGCTCAATACTTTTGCCGCCATTAAGGCCGTTGCGAATGGGCGTTATGTTTTTGCCAGTGGTGGGCTGGATCAACTCTTTGCCAACAAGCCCGTGGTGGGCAGCAATGACAATGATTTGATGCGCAGCGAAGAGGTGGTGGCCATGCGCCGGGTTGAGCAAGCCGTGATGGCGCAGGACTCGGTGGTGGTGAGCGAGCATCGCCTGGAATTGGCGGGCCGCCGCCGTGAGTTCACCGTCACCCGCGCACCGGTCGGCAAGGATTTCTTGCTCTCCGTCTGGCATGAACGCACGGAAGAGCGGCATCGCGAATCCCATCTGCAAAGAGCCTTGTTGCAGATTGAGCAGCAGCAGAAGGCGCTGGAACAGATTCGACGCGAGTTGCAGCAGGGCAGTGGCCGGGACGATATGTCGGGCCTATATCTGCGCGCCCAGTTCGATGACCAGCTACTGCGCGAGATTGATCTCTCCACCCGCGAACACCGGGAGTTTGCTCTGGTCATCATCGCCCTGGATCCCTTGCCCGCCACCATGGAGGCTTTGGGCGAGGCGGCGCATGAGCGTTTGCTTGAAGGCATGGGCCGCATGCTGCGGGCCAATACCCGGGCCATGGATGCAGCCTGCCGCATCGGCGAGTCGCAGTTTGCGGTGCTGCTGTCAGGCGTGGGCTTGGCGACTGCCCATGCGCGCATGGAGCAGCTGCGCCGCCAATGCACGGCGCAAATCATTGTCATGAATGGCCAGGACATGGGCTTGTCCCTGTCCATGGGTGTCTCCAGCTTTCCGCATACCGCCTCCAAACAAGACGAGTTGCAAGCCGCCAGCGAGGCCGCGGTGCGCGAAGCCCAGCGGCGCGGTGGCAATCAGGTGGTGCTGGCCTCCATTCCCTTTGAACTTTGAGGGCTTGGGGCCTATACGGCCAGCAGCTCTTGCAAGACCTGCCATTCCTCTGCGCTAACGGGCGTGATCGACAGACGGTTGCCCGCTTGCAGCACCCGCATGCTTTGTAAGCGGGGTTCGACCCGCATCTCGACCAGGCTCAGCAAACGGGTTTTGCGGCAAAAGCGCACATCCACATGCAACCAGCGCGGCGCCTCCGGCTTTGACTTGGGGTCGTGGTAGGGGCTGTTTGGATCGAACTGGGTCGCGTCCACATAGGCGCTGCTGGCGACTTCCGCAAAACCGGCGATGCCAGGCTGGGGGCAGGACGAGTGGTAGAACAGCACGCCGTCGCCCAGGGCGAAGACGTCGCGCATGAAGTTGCGCGCCTGGTAATTTCTGACGCCGACCCAGGGCAGGGTTTGCTGCGGGGCGCGGGCTAGGTCATCGATCGAGCACTCATCGGGCTCGGACTTCATCAACCAGTAGTTCAAGGGCTTGGCCTTTGACCGATGGGGTGAGTGGAAATTGGGGGTGTCCACCGCGAGCCGCGAGCCGCATTCCTGAACCGGGGGTTCAGGGGGGCGAGGTCAGCCAAGCTTCGGGTTCATCTGACGCGAGATGATCACACCTGCAGAGGAAATGTTCCAAGCCCGAGCTCAAAGAGCATTGGTTCAAGGAAATATAAGACTCGCGCAAACGCAGTGGACAAGGCGGATTCTAAGGCCTGGCGACTGACTCGCAGGCAAGATCAGAGCAAATGTCCGTCGTGATCCAGGGCCTCATCGAGGCGCCGCATCAAGCCTTCCAGATCGGGCAGGCGGCCCAGCGCTTGCTCAGCGGCCTGAACGTCGGCCTGAGCCTGCACCGAACTTGTGGCCGGCGCAGGCCTGTCGCCATCCTCGGCCAATTGATAGGCCAGGTTCAAAGCGGCCAGCACGGCGATGCGTTCGCGCGCCTTGACCTTGCCGCCGTCGCGGATGGCGCACATCTCCCGATCCACCTGGCTGACGGCCTCGGCCAGCGCGGCTTCGCCGCCTTCGGGGCAGCCCAGCAGATAGCTCTGGCCCATGATGGTGACTTCCATCTGCTTCATGAGGAGTGATTCTTTCCGGCTTCGTTGTCGACGGGCAGGCGTTCCAGCAAGGCGTCGATGCGCCCGCGTGCCGCGTTCAGGCGAGAGCGCAAGCTGTCGCGCTCCTGACTCAATTGCAATACCTGCTCTTGCAGCAAGGCATTGGTGCGTTTCAGTTCATCGTGTCGCAGCAGCAAACGCTCAACGCGTTCCAGCAAATCGGTGAGGCTTGGCATGGCTTCCCGTGGCTATCTAGTCAAGGATGGATTGTAGGCGGCGACCATGGTCGCACTGGCTGGAAACCGTGCAGGCGCTGCACAAAGGCTGACGTGCTTTGCACACATAGCGACCGTGAAGAATCAGCCAGTGGTGGGCGTCGACCATGAATTCGGCCGGGATGCGTTTGAGCAGGCCCATCTCCACGGCCAGCGGCGTTTTGCCTGGCGCCAGACCGGTGCGATTGCTGACCCGGAATAGATGAGTGTCCACGGCCATGGTGGGCTCGCCAAAGGCGACGTTCAAGACCACATTGGCGGTTTTGCGGCCCACGCCGGGCAAGGCTTCCAAGGCTTCACGGCTGCGTGGCACCTGGCCGCCGTGCTGGTCGACCAAGATCTGGCAGGTCGCCATCAAATGCTTGGCCTTGCTGCGGTACAGGCCGATGGTGCGGATGTATTCGCTCAAACCCTCCAATCCCAGGGCGAGAATCTTTTGGGGCGTATTGGCCACGGGGAACAGTCGCCGCGTTGCCTTGTTGACCCCTACGTCGGTGGCCTGGGCGGACAGCAACACGGCGCTGAGCAGCTCAAACACGCTGGCGTATTCCAGCTCGGTCTGCGGCGAGGGATTGGCGGCTCTCAGGGTGGAGAAAAAGGTCTGGATCTGCTGGGCGTTCATGGCGAGCTATTGTCCTCTGTCGCCAAGCCTCCAAGCTCAGGCATGATGGCGCCCGTTACTTCTTGCAAAACCTTGCTCAAGAAGGTCATTTCCATTGTTCGCTCCATGAATCTTTCCAAAGACATGCGTCTCTCCGTCCGGCCCTGGCTCTGGGTCTTGGCCTTGATCCTGCTGCTGCGCCTGCTGAGCCTGGCCACCATGCCTCTGACGGACCACACCGAGGCTCGCTATGCCGAGATCGCTCGGCTGATGGTTCAGCTGGGTGACTGGGTGAGCCCGCACATCACACCCGATGAGGTGTTTTGGGCCAAACCACCGCTGTCGACCTGGAGCCAGGCGCTGAGCATGCAGGTCTTTAAGGTCAGCGAATGGGCGGCGCGTCTGCCCGCCGTGGGCTGGAGTTTGATGAGTTTGGGCGCTCTGGCCTGGATGTTGCGCGGCAGCCTGAGCTGCTTGCAAATCGCTGCTGTGTTGACCGTGCTGAGCCTGAGCCCCTTGTTCTTCATCAGCGCAGGCGCGGTGATGACCGACGCCACCCTGGGAGCTTGCGTCATGCTGGTGCAGGCCGCCTGGTGGCGGGTTTTGAATAGCGAGGGCAGGGCGCGTCAACGGGCGGCTCGGATCCTGGGTTTTGGCATGGCCTTGGCCTTGTTGACCAAGGGGCCGGCGGCGGCCGTGCTGGCCTTGCTGCCGATTCTGATTCACGCGGGCTGGCGCAAGCATTGGGCTGTGGTGCTGGCCGTGCTGCGCGATCCTTCGGTCTGGTTGATCTGCTTGGGGCTGTCCTTGCCCTGGTACATCCTGGCCGAGATCAAGACGCCGGGTTTCTTGCAGTACTTTGTGCTGGGCGAGCATGTGATGCGGTTTTTGCAACCCGGCTGGAAGGGTGATCGCTACGGCTTCGCCCATGCCCAGCCCCTGGGCATCATCTGGGTCTACACCGTGGTGGCGGCCTTGCCGGCCGTCCTGCTCTTGCTGGCGCGCTTGCCCCTGCTGCGCTGGCGGCAAGGCTCGGGCAGTCTGAAGCGCGCCCTGCAGGCCTCGGGCGGCGTGGAGCTGGCTTGCTATGCCTTGTGCATTGTCCTGGCCCCGCTGCTGCTGTTCAGCGCTGCGCGCAATCTGATCTTCACCTATGCCATGACGGCCTTGCCTGGGCTGGCCTGGCTGGCGGTGATGGTTTTGCCAGAAAGGGCCTTGAGCGGCGCCAAAGCCTGGGGTTTGGCCCTGCTGTGGACGGCGCTCTATGCCTGGGCCTTCTTTTTCAAGCTGCCCGAGGTGGGGCAGCAGCATTCGGACAAGCCTTTGATCGACGCTTACCGTGTCGCTTGCCCGGCGCAAGATTGCGCGCTGCGCTACGAGGCCAAGCCGCCGTATTCGGCCTTCTTCTATACCGGAGGCAAGTTGTACACCGGTCTGCCGGGTCGGCCGGGTGCGCCAGCCTTCAAGGTCGTGCCGGTCGAGAAAAAATCTTCGCGCCCCAGCGATGCGCTGGTCTGTAACAAGGAACAATGTCTGCTGCGCGACGACGGCGTCGCGACCGGTTCACGCTGATGCAACAAGCTATTTCTACCTCCCCCATCGTTTCTCCGTCCTCATCGTCCGCCTCTGTTGTGAGCAGGCGGGCTCAGCCGGGGCTCTTGTCCGTGGTTTTGCCGGCCTTCAATGAGGCTAAAAATCTGGCCTGGTTTCTGCCCGAGCTGGCCACGAAGCTGCAAGGCCAGGCCCGCCGTCTGGAGTTGCTGGTGGTGGACGACGGCAGCAAGGACGAAACCGCGTTGGTGGTTCATGGCCTGATTCAGCAAGGGCTGCCGGTGCGTTTGTTGCGCTTGTCGCGTAATTTCGGCAAGGAAGCGGCCTTGTCGGCTGGCCTGGACGCGGCCGATGGCGATGTGGTGCTGACCATGGATTCCGACGGCCAGCACCCGATTGCCACCGCGCTTGAGATGCTGCCCGCCTGGCGCGAGGGTTTTGACGTGGTCTACGGTGTGCAGACGGGGCGGCGCGCCTCACAGTCCACCGCCAGACGCGGCTACACCAAGTTCTTTTACTGGCTGATGCAGCGCGACTCGCGTTTCGAGTTGCCCTCAGACGCTGGCGACTTCCGCCTCTTGGACCGCCGCGTGGTGCTGGCCTTGCGCAGCCTGCCCGAGCGGGCTCGCTATATGAAGGGCTTGTTTGCCTGGGTGGGCTTCAAGTCGCGCGCGATCGACTTCGTGCCCGATGCTCGCGCTCATGGCGAGACGAGCTTCAACTTCATGCGCCTGCTCTCGCTGGCCGTGGTGGGGCTGACGGCCTTCAGCAAGGTGCCGCTGCGCATGGTCTCTTTGCTGGGCTTTGTGGTTTCGGCGGTGTCGGTGTTCTTCGGCTTTTGGATCATTCTGGAAAAGACCTTGTTCGGCAACCCGGTCTCCGGCTTTGCCACCTTGGCGGCCTCCATCACCTTTCTGGCTGGTGTGCAGCTGCTGTGCCTGGGCATCATTGCGGAGTATCTGGGCCGCGTGTTTGACGAGGTCAAGCAGCGCCCGCTCTACCTGGTGCAGGAGCTGACGCCCCCGCTGGACGCGCCGGAGGAGCTGTGAAGTCCTTGCTCTGGTTTGGCGCGGTCGGTGCCTCGGCCGCCGCCGTGCATTTCGGCGTGGTGTGGGCCTTGGTGGAGAACTGGGGCTTGCCGGCCCTGGCGGCCAATGTGGCCGGGTTCCTCTTGGCTTTTGGTGTCAGCTTTGCGGGCCACCATCGCCTCAGCTTTGCCGCGCAGAAGGCCACGGTGCGGGAGTCGTTGCCTCGCTTTGCCGCGGTGGCGGTCTTGGGTTTTGTCAGCAATGAGCTGCTCTACGCCTTGCTGCTGGGCCTGGGCATGGAGTACCGCCTGGCCCTGATCCTGGTGCTAGTTGGTGTGGCCGCCATGACCTGGATGCTGAGCCGCTTCTGGGCTTTTCGTGCGAGGGCTGCATGACAGGGGCAGGCGTGAAGCGCATTCAGATCTGCGCCGATGATTTTGGTTTTGACGACGCGATCAGCCAAGGCATTTTGGAATGCCTGGACGCGGGTCGCATCAGCGCGACCAGCTGCATGGTCTTGTCGCCGCTCTGGTCGGCCTGGGCTCCGGCCTTGCGGGAGCGCGTTGGCGCTGCCGACTTCGGCCTGCACCTGGACCTGAACGAGTTTGCCGAGTACGCACCTGGCCGAGCCTTGTCGGGCTGGATAGGGCAGGCCTACGCGCGCCGCCTGGATGCGCAAGAGGTTCAGACCTGGGTGAATACTCAGCTGGATGCCTATGAGGCCGCCATGCAGCGGGCGCCAGACTATGTCGATGGCCACCAGCATGTGCACCAACTGCCACAGATCCGGCAGGCGCTGCTGTCCGCCTTGAGTTCGCGTTATGGCAGGCGCTGTGCCTTGCGTTTCACCGGCAATCAAAGCTGGCGTGGACCCAAGGCCGCCATCATCGCGACGCTGGGCTCGGCCGCACTGCGCCGCGGTGCCAGGCAGGTCGGCCTGCGTTGCAACCGTGACTTCGCTGGGGTTTATGACTTCGGCCCTGAGGCCCAGTTCCCTCGGCTCGCCGAAGCCTGGCTGGCCTCGCTGCCCGATGGTGGCTTGATGATGACGCATCCGGGCCGGGCTGCTGCCACCCAGACGCGGGCCGACGCGATACGGGGCGCCCGTGTCAAGGAGCGGGCCTTTTGGCTGAGCGCCGAGGCGGGCGAGATGTTGGCCCGTCTGTCGGTTCAGTTAGGCATGAGCGAGGACTGGCCCCTGGCCTGAGGAAACTCAAGCCTGGGCTTCGCGCTTGGCCCGGGCGCGGGCCAAGGCCGCTTCGATGGTGGCTTTCTTGCGCGCCACTTCATCGGGCTCCGCATTCTTGGTGATTTCGGCGGGGTTCTTGCTCAGGCCCTCCAATTTGTGATGGGCCTTGAGCATAAGACGTGCTTCGTTCTCTGCTGGCGCGCGGGCTTCGCGGACCTGGTGGAATTCGTAGCGCTGCCGGGCTTGATTTGCCAGCGAGGGACTCCAGGCGCCCCAGCCGGTTTGCTCAGCGCTGACGTTGACCAGGCTGATGCAGTCCACCGGGCAGGCCGGCAAGCAGAGTTCGCAGCCGGTGCATTGCTCGGCCACGATCAGATGCATGGCCTTGGGCGCACCGACGATGCAGTCCACCGGGCAGGCCTTGATGCACAAGGTGCAACCGATGCACCAGTCCTCGTCAATCACAGCCAGCAGGCGGGGTGACTCCAGGCCATGCTCGGTGTTGAGTGGTGGGACGGGGCTGGTGCCGGTGATGGCGGCCAGGCGCTGTACGCCCTCGGCACCCCCTGGTGGGCACTGATTGATGTTCGCCTCGCCCTGCGCGATGGCCTGGGCGTAGCTGTGGCAGTCCGGGTAGCCACAACGCGTGCACTGCGTTTGCGGCAGCGCGGCGTTGAGGCCTTCGATCAGCCTGAGTTGCGAGCCAATCGCTGGGGCAGAGGCTGCAAGCTCAGGCTTGGCGGGGGTGGGGAGTGGGGTCGGGAGGGTCAAGCAATACTTTTCTTGGCGCGTGCCTGGCGTTTGGGCGCCTTGGTGGTGGTCGTTGCCGCCGCGCTTGCGCTAGACGCCGCAGCCGCGATGGCTTTGGATGTCGAGCTTGTTGCCGCTTTCTTGGCGGGGCCGCCCACGGCATTCGGGTGGTCGTACTTGAGGATGAAATTCTTCACCTCGGGGTAGACATTGTCGCGCCAACGGCGGCCCGCAAAGATGCCGTAGTGACCGGCACCGATGGCGTCGTAGTGGAATTGGTGCTCGTTGGAGACGCCCGAGCACAGATCATGGGCCGCGCGGGTCTGGCCGGCGCCGGAGATATCGTCCAACTCACCTTCAATAGTCAGCAAGGCGGTTTGACTGATGTCTTGCGGCCGCACCAACTGGCCATTGACCTTCCAGGTGCCATTGACCAGGGCGAAGTCCTGGAAAACAACGCGGATGGTTTCCAGATAGTACTCGGCTGGCATGTCCAGTACGGCGTTGTACTCGTCGTAGAACTGGCGGTGCGAGTCGGCGCTGTCGTCGTCGCCGCGCATCAGGTCGAGGAAGTAGTCGTAGTGCGAGGTCAGGTGGCGATCCGGGTTCATGGCCACAAAACCGGTGTGCTGCAAAAAGCCGGGGTAGACGGCACGGCCGGCACCGGGGAAGTTGGTGGGCACCCGGTAGATCACATTGTTCTCGAACCAGCTATAGCTGCGGTTCATGGCCAGATTGTTGACGGCTGTCGGGCTCTTGCGGGCGTCGATGGGACCGCCCATCATGGTCATGCTGCGCGGTGTGGCTTCGCCATTGGATGCCATCAGCGAGATGGCAGCCAGCACCGGCACGGTGGGTTGGCAGACCGAGATCACATGGCAGTCGCTGCCAATGTGGCGGATGAACTCCTGCACATAGCTGATGTAGTCGTCCAGATGGAAGGGGCCGACTTCCAGCGGCACCATGCGGGCATCGGTCCAGTCGGTGATGAAGACCTTGTGATCTTTCAGCAACTGGCGCACGGTGTCGCGCAGCAGGGTGCTGTGGTGGCCAGACAAGGGGGCCACGACCAGCACGGTGGGCTGATCTTTCATCTTGGTCAGCACGCCCGGATCGTCGGTATAGCGCTTGAAGCGCAGCAGGCGGCAAAAGGGCTTGGTCACCGGTACCAGTTCCTGCACGGCCACTTCCACGCCGTCGACCTCGACGCCACGAATGCCGAACTCGGGCTTCTCGTAGTCTTTGGCCAGGCGGTGCATCAGGTCCAGACCGGCGGAAACCCGCTGCGACATGGGGGTGTGAGCGAAGGGGGACAGCGGATGGCTGTAGAGCTTGGCGGACGCGCTTGCGAATTCCGAGAAGGGACTCATCAGCGCGCGCTGAGTTTCAAAAAGTTGATACAGCATGGGATGGACTCTGGCTTTCGGGGTGGGCAATTCTGGCCATGATGCCAGAATTTGTGCGCTGCAGCATTTTATCGAAATCCTGCCGTGAAACTGACAACTCGCTGACGCCAAAATGGCGAATCTGCTTGAGTTCTAGGCTAACTGGCAAAACTGATTTCGTCACCCCCGCAATGGCCCGAACTCCGGCAGAGTTGCCGCTTTGTTCCGGAAATCACCCAGGGCTTGCCGTGGCGGGCCCTGGGTGAACTTGTGCCGACGATCAGCCGCGCAAAACAGCGGCCATGGCTTGCGCCACTTGGGGCAGGTTTTTCTCATTCAGCGCGGCCACACAGATGCGGCCTGAGTCCACGCCGTAGACGCCGAACTCGCTGCGCAAACGCTGCATCTGAGCGGCGTTCAGGCCGGAGTAGCTGAACATGCCTTTTTGGCGGGTGACGAAGCTGAGGTCTTGATCCACGCCTGCGGTTTTCAAGGCCTCGACCAAGGCACTGCGCATGGCGCGGATGCGCAGGCGCATGCCGGCCAACTCGTCTTCCCACAGCTGACGCAGGGCAGGTGTGCCCAGCACCAGGGCCACCACTTGGGCGCCGTGAGTCGGCGGGTTGGAGTAATTGGTGCGAATGACGATCTTCAGCTGGCTCAGCACGCGCCCGGCTTCCTCGGCGGAGGCGCAAACCACACTCAAGGCGCCCACACGCTCGCCGTAGAGCGAGAAGCTCTTGGAGAAGCTGGTGGAGACGAAGAAGTCCAGGCCAGCGGCCAGGAACTGCTGGATCACCGCGCCGTCTTCGGCAATGCCTTCGCCAAAGCCTTGGTAGGCCATGTCCAGGAAAGGCACGAGATTGCGTGCCTTGACGGCAGCCACCACCTGGTCCCATTGGGCGGCGCTGAGGTCATAGCCGGTCGGGTTGTGGCAGCAGGCGTGCAGCACGATGACGGTGCCTGCAGCGGCCGCATTCAAGGCCGCCAGCATGCCCTCGAAATTGATGCCCAGCTTGTCGGCGTCGTAGTAGGGGTAGCTGCCGACCTGGAAGCCGGCATTGCTGAACAGGGCGCGGTGGTTCTCCCAGCTGGGGTCGGAGATCAGCACTTGGGCGCCGGGGTTCAGGCGCTTGAGGAAGTCGGCGCCAATTTTCAGGCCACCGGTGCCGCCAATGGCTTGCACGGTGGCCACGCGCTTGGCTTGCAGCACGGCACTGTCGGCACCAAAGACCAGGCCTTGCACGGCCTTGTCATAGGCCGCGATGCCGTCAATGGGCAGGTAACCGCGCGCCTTGGGGTCGGCCTGCATGCTCGCTTCGGCCTGGGCCACGCAGCGCAGCAGGGGTAGCTTGCCGTTCTCGTCGAAATACACGCCCACGCCCAGATTGACCTTGGCGGGGTTGGGGTCGGCATTGAATTGCTCGTTCAGACCCAGGATGGGGTCGCGAGGGGCCATTTCGACGGCGGCGAACAAAGACATGGGAAGGATTCCTGACAGGACGTTGGCAATAGCGGGGAGTGGATGCCTGAATGCGGCTGGCAATATCTGACCAGGCATCCGGCGCGAAGGCTTGGCCTGCGCTAACCTGTCGGGTTGCGCGGCGCTGCGATTTTAGGCGTTGCTGGGCCGGGTTTTGCTCTCGGCCCTTGTGAATGCCAAGCAGGCCATGACGGCCAAGACCCAGGAAAACGACGTATGCAGGACTCTTCATCAGTCAGCCTTATTGACGAAGCCAACGAGCTAGCCGAACGGCCGAAGGGTGAGTTCGTTTCTTTCGAAGGCTCACCCTTTGAGTTGTTCCAGCCCTTTCCGCCGGCCGGCGATCAGCCCACGGCGATCGCGCAGCTGTGTGAAGGCATCAACGACGGCCTGAGTTTTCAGACCTTGCTGGGTGTGACGGGCTCGGGCAAGACCTTCACCATGGCCAATGTGATCGCCCGTCTGGGCCGGCCGGCCATCATCTTTGCGCCCAACAAGACGCTGGCGGCCCAGCTTTACAGCGAGTTCCGGGATTTCTTTCCCAATAATGCGGTTGAGTATTTCGTTAGCTACTACGACTACTACCAGCCCGAGGCCTACGTGCCGCAGCGCGATCTTTTCATCGAAAAAGACAGCGCCATCAACGAGCACATCGAGCAGCTGCGCTTGTCGGCCACCAAGAGCTTGATGGAGCGGCGAGACGTGGTGATCGTGGCCTCGGTGTCGGCGATCTACGGCATTGGCAATCCGGCCGACTATCACCAGATGGTGATGACCTTGCGCAATGGCGACAAGATGGGCCAGCGCGATGTGATCGCCCAGCTGATCCGCATGCAGTACACCCGCAACGAGGTGGAGTTCAGCCGCGGCGCCTTCCGGGTGCGGGGCGACACCATTGACGTCTTCCCGGCTGAGCATTCGGAACTGGCCTTGCGCATTGAGCTGTTCGACGACGAGGTCGAGACTCTGCAGCTCTTCGACCCCTTGACTGGCAAGGTGCGGCAGAAGATTCCGCGCTTCACCGTCTACCCCAGCAGCCATTACGTGACGCCGCGTGAGCGGGTGCTGGCTGCCATGGATGGCATCAAGGAAGAGCTGCGCGTGCGCCTAGGCGAGTTTGTGCGCGACGGCAAACTGGTGGAGGCGCAACGCCTGGAGCAGCGCACCCGCTTCGACCTGGAGATGCTGCAGGAGGTGGGGCATTGCAAGGGCATTGAGAACTACACCCGCCATCTCTCCGGCGCCCAGCCGGGTGAGGCGCCGCCCACTCTGATCGACTATCTGCCGGCTGATGCACTGATGTTTTTGGACGAGAGCCATGTGCTGATCGGCCAGTTCGGCGGCATGTACAACGGCGACCGGGCACGCAAGACCACGCTGGTGGAGTATGGCTTTCGCCTGCCATCGGCCTTGGATAACCGCCCGCTCAAATTCGCCGAGTTCGAGCGCAAGATGCGCCAGGCCGTCTTCGTTACCGCGACCCCGGCGGTGTATGAGCAGGAGAACTCCGGCCAGATCGTCGAGCAGGTGGTGCGGCCGACCGGCCTGGTCGACCCGGTCGTCGAGGTGCGTCCTGCCACCCATCAGGTCGATGACGTGCTGCAGGAAATCCGCGAACGGGTGGAGGTGAATGAACGCGTCTTGATCACCACGCTCACCAAGCGCATGGCCGAGCAGCTGACCGACTATCTGAGCGATAACGGCGTCAAGGTGCGTTATCTGCACTCCGATGTGGACACGGTGGAGCGGGTGGAGATTCTGCGCGATCTGCGCCTGGGGGCCTTCGATGTGCTGGTGGGCATCAACCTATTGCGCGAGGGTCTGGACATTCCCGAGGTCTCCCTGGTCGCCATATTGGACGCGGACAAGGAGGGCTTTTTGCGCTCCGAGCGCAGCCTGATCCAGACCATTGGCCGCTCGGCGCGAAATCTGCGCGGCAAGGCGATTCTCTACGCCGACCGCATCACCGATTCCATGCGCAAGGCCATGGGCGAGACCGAGAGGCGCCGGACCAAGCAGCTGGCCTTTAATGAGGCGAACGGCATCACGCCGCGCTCCATCGTCAAACGGATCAAGGACATGATCGACGGGGTCTACTCCGAGAAGTCCGGGCGCGACGATCAGAAGCTCTTGCAGATGGCGGCTGTGGAGGAGTTGTCCGAGAAAGACCTCAGCAAACGCATGGCCTTGTTGGAAAAGCAGATGCTGGAGCATGCGCGCAATCTGGAGTTCGAAAAAGCCGCCCGGGTGCGCGATCAGCTGGCCCAGCTGCGCGAGCAGGCTTTTGGCGCCGTGGTGCACGACCATGTGCCGTCCACGCCCAGGGCTTGAGAGAGTGGCAAGCCGCGAAATACCCCTTCTTTCGACCGGCTGAATTGGCGGCTCTGCAAGCCTGCCAGTAATTGAGTAAAATGGTCGGAAATAAACCAGGGTTTACCCGGCGCCGCTTGTTCGTGGCGGAAGGTGGCTCTGGCGGGCATCACCCGTGCTTGTTTGTGATGCTCCATGGTCTTGTTGACCGAAGGAGAGTTCGATGCGCCTTACTACCAAAGGTCGTTTTGCTGTCACCGCGATGATTGATCTTGCCCTGCGTGAAAACGGCGGGCCGGTGGCGCTCGCGGCGATCAGCCAGCGGCAGCAAATCTCTTTGTCCTATCTCGAGCAACTGTTCGGCAAACTGCGCCGCCACGAGTTGGTGGAAAGCACACGCGGTCCAGGTGGCGGATATTCCTTGGGCCGTAAGTCCAGTGAAATCACGGTTGCCGACATTATCGTCGCGGTGGACGAGCCCATCGACGCGACCGGCTGCGGCGGCCATGAGAACTGTATGGGCGAGAATACCGGCCGCTGCATCACGCATGAGTTGTGGACCAGTTTGAACGCGAAAATGATCGAGTATCTCGACTCCGTTTCGCTGCGAAAATTGGTGGAAGACCAACTGGCCAAGGGTGTGACCATTGAGGAGGCTTCGATCAAACGGGCCATCTCCACCCAGCCGGTGGTCAAACCCATCCGCATCACCGCCCCCAATTCCGTTTTCGCTCTGGGTAATACCCTGAGCAAGTAAGTCGCGCCATCGCCTCGCCGGCGCGGCTTTCAGATTTCCGATTTCTTTGGCATTCAAAAAAATGACACCGCATTTCCCTATCTATATGGACTACGGCGCAACGACGCCGGTTGACCCGCGCGTTGTGAGCGCCATGGTGCCCTGGCTCAGCGAGCATTTCGGCAACCCGGCTTCGCGCAGCCATGCCTGGGGCTGGGAGGCGGAAGCGATCGTGGAGAAATCCCGCGAGCAGGTGGCGGCGCTGATCGGTGCGGATCCGCGTGAAATTGTCTGGACTTCGGGTGCGACCGAGTCCATTAATCTGGCCATCAAGGGTGCGGCGCA
The DNA here is from genome assembly GCF_003852425.1 of Paucibacter sp. KBW04. Taxonomy (GTDB): domain Bacteria; phylum Pseudomonadota; class Gammaproteobacteria; order Burkholderiales; family Burkholderiaceae_C; genus Paucibacter_A. Next base: position 122,029 of record NZ_QAJN01000010.1, read on the forward strand.
TTTCTACAAGACCCGCGGCAAGCACATCATCACTTTGAAGACCGAGCACAAGGCCGTGCTGGACACCTGCCGCGAGCTGGAGCGTCAGGGCTTTGACGTGACTTATCTCGATGTGGAAGAAAACGGCCTGCTGGACTTGGATAAGTTCAAGGCGGCGGTGCGCCCGGACACGATTTTGGCCTCGGTGCTTTTCGTGAACAACGAGATTGGCGTCATCCAGGACGTCGTCAGCATCGGCAATTTCTGTCGTGAGAAGGGCATCATCTTCCACGTCGATGCGGCCCAGGCAACCGGCAAGATCGACATCAATGTGGCCGAATTGCCCATCGACCTGATGAGCCTGGCTTCCCACAAGACCTACGGCCCCAAGGGCATTGGCGCCTTGTTCGTGCGCCGCAAGCCGCGCGTGCGTCTGGAGGCTCAGATGCACGGTGGTGGGCATGAGCGCGGCATGCGCTCGGGCACCTTGGCTACGCATCAAATCGTCGGCATGGGCGAGGCTTTCCGCATCGCGCGTGAAGACATGAAGGCCGACAACGAGCGCATTCGCGCTCTGCACAAGCGTTTGCTGGACGGCTTGCAAGGCATTGAGCAGGTGTTTGTGAACGGCGATCTGGAACGCCGCGTGCCGCACAACCTGAACATCTCCTTCAACTATGTGGAAGGCGAGTCGCTAATCATGGGCGTGAAGGGGCTGGCCGTGTCCTCGGGTTCGGCCTGCACCTCGGCTAGCTTGGAACCCAGCTATGTTTTGCGCGCTCTTGGTCGTAGCGACGAGTTGGCGCACTCCAGTCTGCGCATGACGATCGGCCGCTTCACCACCGAAGAAGAAATCGACTACGCCATCGCGACCCTGAAGGACCGTGTGGCCAAGCTGCGTGAGTTGTCGCCTCTGTGGGATATGTACAAAGACGGCATCGACATCAGCACCATCCAGTGGGCGGCCCACTGACGAAATGGAACCCCCGGCTGCGGTGTACCGCAGCCACCCCCCGAGGGGATGCGGGGCCGCTTGGGAGCGGCCCGGCGCTGGCCCCATCGGAGCAAACAGATCGATAGGAGAACACCATGGCATACAGCGACAAGGTCGTTGACCACTATGAAAACCCCCGCAATGTCGGCGCTTTTGAAAAAGGTGACGACTCGGTTGGCACCGGCATGGTCGGCGCGCCGGCCTGCGGCGATGTGATGAAGCTGCAGATCAAGGTCAACCCGGCCACCGGTTTGATCGAAGACGCCAAATTCAAGACCTATGGTTGCGGCTCGGCGATTGCTTCCAGCTCCCTGGTGACCGAATGGGTCAAGGGCAAGTCACTCGACCAGGCGCTGGACATCAAGAACACCCAGATTGCCGAAGAACTGGCCTTGCCGCCGGTCAAGATCCACTGCTCCATTCTGGCCGAAGACGCGATCAAGGCGGCGGTGGATGACTACCGCGCCAAGCACGCCGCGCAGTAAGACCATACAAAAAGAACAAAGCGTAAAGGAGTCTGCATGTCTGTGACCTTGACCGAAGCGGCTGCCCGCCATGTGACGCGCTATATCGCCAAGCGTGGCCGCGGCGTGGGAGTGCGCCTGGGCGTGAAGACCACGGGCTGCTCTGGCCTTGCCTACAAGCTGGAGTACGCCGATGAAGTCGCCTCCGAGGACGTGGTGTTCGAAGGTCATGGCGTGAAGATCTTGATCGACCCCAAGAGCCTGCCCTATCTGGATGGCACCGAGCTGGACTTTGTGCGTGAAGGCCTGAACGAAGGCTTCAAGTTCCGCAACCCGCGCGAGAAAGATCGTTGCGGCTGCGGTGAGTCTTTCCGCGTTTAAGGCGCGATGCTCTGGACGAAGGCGCGGCCGAATGTCCGCGCCTTTTTCATGCTTCTCTCAAGTTTTAAAGACAGTTCCCATGCAGCTCAGCGACGACGACTTCAGTCTGTTTGGTTTGCCCCAGCGCCAGGCGCAGGACAGGGCCGAGGTCGATGCGCGCTGGAAGGCCTTGCAGGCCAAGGTGCATCCTGACAAGTTCGCTGCCGAAGGCGCGGCCTCGCAGCGCCTAGCCATGCAATGGGCCGTGCGCGTCAATGAGGCGCACCAGCGTCTGCGCGACCCGATGAAGCGCGCCGCCTATCTGTGTGAAATGCGTGGCGCAGCGCTGCAGGCCGAGAGCAATACCCGCATGCCGACCAGCTTTTTGATGGAGCAGATGAGCTGGCGAGAGGGGCTTGAGGAGGCGCGCACCGCCGCTGAGGTGGAGGCGATAGACGCCGAGGTGGCGGCCCGCGAGACCGCCTTGTTGAACGAGGTCCAGCGCCTGCTGGACGATGAGAATGATGCCGCGGCAGCCGCGGAGCAGGTGAGGGCATTGATGTTCATTCATCGCTTCCGCTCCGATATCGATAAACGGCTGGACGCCCTGGGACAATAAGACATGGCTCTTTTGCAAATTTCCGAACCCGGTCAATCGCCCAATCCGCATGAGCGCCGCATCGCGGTGGGCATCGATCTGGGAACCACCCATTCCTTGGTGGCGGCCGTGCGGCATGGTGTGGCCGAGTGCCTGCCCGACGAGCAAGGGCGAGTGATCCTGCCTTCGGCCGTGCGTTATCTGAGCGAGGGTAGACGCCAGATCGGCGCCGAGGCACTGGCGGCTCAGGCCGAAGACCCGGAAAACACCGTGGTCTCGGTCAAGCGCTTCATGGGCCGCAGCCTCAGCGATATCCGCGAGGCCAACAAGCTGCCCTATCGCTTTGAAGACACGCCGGGCATGGTCAGCCTGACGACCCGTCACGGCAGCAAGTCGCCGGTGGAAATCTCGGCCGAGATCCTGGCGACCCTGCGCTTCCGTGCCGAAGACTCGTTTGCCGATGATGTGTTTGGCGCGGTGATCACCGTGCCGGCCTACTTCGACGACGCCCAGCGTCAGGCTACCAAAGATGCCGCTCAGCTGGCGGGTTTGAATGTGCTACGCCTGATCAACGAGCCCACGGCGGCGGCGATTGCTTACGGCCTCGATAACGCCAGTGAAGGCCTCTACGCGGTCTACGACTTGGGTGGTGGCACCTTTGATATCTCGCTGCTGCGCTTGAGTCGAGGTGTTTTTGAGGTGGTGGCCACGGGGGGCGACGCGGCCCTGGGTGGCGACGACTTTGATCGCGTTCTTGCCGACTGGGCCTTGGCGCAATCGGGTTTGCAGGCCGAGAGCAGCCACGACAAGCGCGCGGTGCTGGTGGCGGCACGTGCGGCCAAGGAGGCTTTGTCCGATGCGCAAGAAGTGCAGCTGGCAGCCCAGCTGAATGCCGGGGGACTCAGCGTCACGATCAGCCGTCAAAAGTTTGACGAACTCGCCCAGCCCTTGTTGGAAAAGACTCTGACCGCCGTGCGTCGCGTGCTGCGCGATGCCCGGGTCAAGGCCGAGGAGGTGCAGGGCACGGTGATGGTGGGCGGCTCGACCCGCATGCCTTGCGTGCGCCAAGCCGTCAGCGCCCTGTTTGGTCGCGAGGTGCTGGTCAATCTGAACCCCGACGAAGTGGTGGCTCAGGGCGCCGCCATCCAGGCCAATCAGCTGGCAGGCAATGCCTCGGACGGCGAAATCCTCTTGCTGGATGTGATCCCCTTGTCCCTGGGTCTGGAAACCATGGGTGGCCTGGTGGAGCGGGTGATTGAGCGCAATGCCACCATCCCTGTCGCCCAGGCTCAGGACTTCACCACCTTCAAAGACGGGCAGACGGCCATGGCTGTGCACGTCTTGCAAGGCGAGCGAGAGTTGGTCAGTGAGTGTAGATCCTTAGCCCGATTTGAGTTGCGCGGCATTCCGCCCATGGTGGCCGGTGCGGCGCGCATTCGCGTGACCTTCCAGGTTGATGCCGACGGCTTGCTGAGTGTGTCGGCCAAGGAGCTGGGTTCCGGCGTCGAGGCGGCCATCACGGTCAAGCCCAGCTACGGCTTGTCGGACGACCAGATCGCCGAGATGCTGAAGGACGGCTTTGCCAGCGCCGAGACCGATATGGCGGCCCGCAAACTGCGCGAGGCGCGGGTTGAGGCTGAACGCATGACTCTGGCCACTCAAAGCGCTCTGGCCGCCGATGGTGACCTGCTCACCGAGGACGAGCGCGGCGATTTGCAGGCCTTGTTGCAGGCCTTGGCATTGAGCGCCGAGGCTGAAGATGCGGATGCCATCGACGCCGCCGTCGAGGCCTTGGCCAAGGGAACCGAAAGCTTTGCCGCCGCGCGTATGAATCGCGGCATCCACAAGGCCTTGACCGGCCGCAGCGTCGACCAAATCTGAGGCCGCATCATCATGCCCATCATCAAAATCCTTCCCCACGCCGAGTATTGCCCTGAGGGCGCGACGGTGTCTGTGCCGGCTGGCACTTCCATCTGTGAGGCCTTGCTGGACAACAAGATCGCCATCGAGCACGCCTGCGATATGGTCTGCGCCTGCACGACCTGCCACGTCATCGTGCGCGAAGGCATGCGTTCGCTCTCCGAGATGGAGGAGGAGGAAGAAGATATGCTGGATCGCGCCTGGGGCCTGGAGCCCGATTCGCGCCTGAGCTGCCAAGCCATTCTGGGCCAGCAGGATGTGACCATCGAGATCCCCAAGTACTCGATCAATCACGCCAAAGAAAATCACTGAGAGGGCGTAAGCGCGATGTTGGTCCTGGGTTTTGAATCCTCTTGCGATGAAACAGGCGTGGCCCTGGTGCGGGTGCCCGAGCAGGGCGCGCCGCAGCTCCTGGCCCAGGCCTTGCACAGCCAGATCAGCATGCACCAAGCCTATGGCGGGGTGGTGCCTGAGTTGGCCTCGCGGGACCATATCCGCCGCGTCTTGCCACTGACGCGCGAGGTTCTGGCGCAGGCCGATGTGGATCTGGCCGAGCTTGACGTGGTGGCCTATACCCAGGGCCCGGGTCTGGCCGGTGCTCTGCTGGTGGGGGCGGGTGTGGCGGTTGCCTTGGCATCGGCGCTGGACAAGCCCACGCTGGGCATCCACCACCTGGAAGGGCATTTGCTCTCGCCCTTTCTCTCGGCCGATGCGCCGGAGTTCCCCTTTGTGGCCTTGCTGGTCTCGGGCGGGCATACCCAGCTGATGCGCGTCACCGAGGTGGGGCAGTACGAGATCCTGGGTGAGACGATTGATGACGCCGCGGGCGAAGCCTTTGACAAGAGTGCGAAGCTGCTGGGCCTGCCTTACCCGGGCGGTCCGCATCTGTCGCGCTTGGCGCAAAGCGGCAATGCGGCCGCTTTTGATCTGCCGCGCCCGCTCTTGCACAGCGGCAAGCCGGACTTCAGCTTTGCCGGCTTGAAGACGGCGGTGCTGACCCAGGTCAAGCGCCTGGGCGAGGCTCCGACGGAACAACAAAAAGCCGATCTGGCCGCGGCCACGCAGGAGGCCATCGTCGAGGTCTTGGTGAAGAAGTCCTTGCTGGCCCTCAAGCTGACCGGGCTCAAGCGTCTGGTCGTGGCGGGTGGTGTGGGGGCTAATAGTTTGCTGCGTGAGCAACTCAACACGGCTTGCGCCAAGCGTGGCGTGCGGGTGCATTACCCGGAGTTGAGTCTGTGCACCGACAACGGCGCCATGATCGCCATGGCCGCCGCCATGCGTTTGCAGCGCGGTATGGCCGTTCTGCAATCCGGGCCAGACGCGGGTGGCTTCGAGGTGCGCCCGCGCTGGCCGCTCGGTTCAATCTAGCTTTTAGCTGACCTTCAAATGGCTAGGGCCGCTGGGCTGGCGTTTCACCAGGGTCAGGGTCAGCACGCCGTTTTCAAGCCGGGCCGTGGAGTCCTGTTGATTGACCTCTTGCGGCAAGGCAATGCTGCGTGAGAAGCGGGTCAGGGCGCGTTCGCGGTAGAGGCTGCGCGGGGCGGCAGGGGCTTCGGCTTCTGGCTTGGGGGCTTCTGTCGCACGGGCTTGTTCGGCATCGACGCTGACGCGGCGGCCTTCGATGCTGATCTTCACCGCCTCCTTGCTCACACCCGGCAGGTCCATCAGCAGGATGTAGGCGCTGTCGGTCTCGCTCACATCCAGGGCAGGGCTGCGCAGGGCCAGGGCTTGCTCCGCGGGCTCGGCCTGAAACATGCGTTCAATGCGCTGAGCGATATCGCTGGCTTGGCGGGCTTGGGCTTGGCGGGCGATGCTGTTGACGGGGAAAACAAACATGGTGGCTCCTTTGGGTCTGGGAAGAATCGTTGGAATGCTTTGCTGTGCAAGCCTCACATCTCCAAAAATTGGACTCTTGCCTCCGTCTTCAAGCCCCGAAAAAAACTTCAAACCCTAGCTTGGAACTGGCGCGATCATCTCCAAGTGCGTCGGCTGGCCGAAAGCTTCTCGCCGCCGCCCTGGCTCGCACTTTTGGGAGTGCAGGCAATCTGGTCTATAATCAGCAGGTTTTGTGACTCGAGGCATCGCCGGGCTCGTTCTGGCAAGGTTTGGGGTCGCAAGATTTGAAAGAGCACGGCTCGGGTCGGTTTCACCCGTGTCCGCAAGTTAAAACCTTTGGAAACCGTTTGTGTGCTGCCGCTGACTGGCGCAGCCCGGCGGCTTCCATCATGCAAGGAACGCAAACATGTCAGTCGCCGACATCAACAAGGCAGAAATCGTCAAGTCCAACGCACGTAGCGCCAACGACACCGGCTCGCCGGAAGTCCAGGTTGCTCTGCTGACCGCACGTATCAATGGCCTGATGCCTCACTTCAAGGCCAATATGAAGGATCACCACAGCCGCCGTGGTCTGCTGAAGATGGTCAACACTCGCAAGAGCCTGCTGGCCTATCTGAAGTCCAAGGACGCAGCGCGTTACACCGACCTGATTCAAAAGCTGGGTCTGCGTAAGTAATTCACGCGTGAAATCAAGGAGCCTGTCTGGGTATTGACGCCTGCACAGGCTCTTTGTTTTTTCTGCGATCGGATTTGTAGTCTTTTTTTGAAGTTGTAGTTCCTTGGTCTGTTGTTGGGCCGAGTTTTAGATTTCGGAGTTGAGCTGACGTGGCGCTGCTGTGTCATTCCAAAGCTTCTGCGGCTTGTTGTTTATCGAATGCAGACGCACTGGAATGGCATCCCGCCAAACCCAGACTCACTCCCGGTCAAGAGGCGGGCCGCAAGCCGCTTCGCTAAAAAGGCCTGGGCACCGGTGTGTCCGGGCTGAGCAAAAAGGAGAGACGTATGAGCTTGTTCAATAAAGTCACCAAGACCTTCCAATGGGGCCCCCATTCCGTCACGATGGAAACGGGCGAGATCGCTCGTCAGTCCAGCGGTGCCGTGGTCGTGAACATCGAAGGCACCGTGGTCCTGGCGACCGTGGTGGCCAAGACCGAAGCCAAGGCCGGCCAGGATTTCTTCCCGCTGACCGTGGACTATCTGGAGAAGACCTATGCCGCCGGCAAGATCCCCGGCAGCTTCTTCAAGCGTGAAGGCCGCCCCAGCGAGCTGGAGACCCTGACCAGCCGCCTGATCGACCGCCCCATCCGCCCGCTGTTCCCCGAAGGCTTCTACAACGAAGTCCAGGTCGTCGTGCATGTGCTGTCGCTGAACCCCGAAGTTCAGGCCGACATCGCCGCCCTGATCGCTTCCAGCGCCGCGTTGGCCGTGTCCGGCATCCCCTTCAACGGTCCCATCGGTGCGGCTCGCGTGGGCTATGTCAATGGCGAGTACATCTTGAACCCTGGCAAGACCGAGCTGGCCAATAGCAAGATGGACCTGGTCGTCGCCGGTACCCAAGCCGCCGTGCTGATGGTGGAATCGGAAGCCGATGCGCTGTCCGAAGAGGTCATGCTGGGCGCCGTGGTCTTCGGTCATGAGCAGGGCAATATCGCCATTGCCGCCATCAATGAATTGGTGCGCGACGCTGGCAAGCCGGCCTGGGACTGGAAGGCGCCAGCCAAGAACGAACCCTTGATCGCCAAGGTTGGCGCTCTGGCCGACGAAGCTCTGGCTGCCGCCTACCAAATCCGCAACAAGCAGGCTCGTACGCAAGCTTGCCGCGCTGTGACCGCTAACGTCTTCAAGGCGCTGAGCGATGAAGGCGTCGAGTTCGACAAGGTCGAAGTGGAAAGCCTGCTGTTCGAGATCGAAGCCCGCATCGTGCGCGGCCAGATCCTGGCTGGCGAGCCCCGCATCGACGGCCGCGACACCCGCACCGTTCGCCCCATCGAAATCAGCAACAGCATCCTGCCGCGTACCCACGGCTCGGCCCTGTTCACCCGTGGTGAGACGCAGGCCCTGGTCGTGGCGACCTTGGGCACGGACCGCGACGCTCAGCGCATCGATGCGCTGGCCGGCGAGTTCGAAGACCGCTTCATGCTGCACTACAACATGCCTCCCTTCGCTACCGGCGAAACCGGTCGCGTGGGTAGCCCCAAGCGTCGCGAAATCGGCCACGGCCGCCTGGCCAAGCGTGCGCTGATCGCCGCGCTGCCCAGCAAGGAAGATTTCCCCTACACCATGCGTGTGGTGTCGGAAATCACCGAATCCAACGGCTCTTCGTCCATGGCTTCGGTCTGCGGCGGCTGCCTGGCTTTGATGGACGCCGGTGTGCCGATGAAGGCCCATGTGGCCGGCATCGCCATGGGTCTGATCAAGGACGGCAACCGTTTCGCCGTGTTGACCGACATCTTGGGTGACGAAGATCATCTGGGCGATATGGACTTCAAGGTGGCAGGCACCACCGGTGGCATCACCGCCCTGCAGATGGACATCAAGATCCAGGGCATCACCAAGGAAATCATGCAAGTGGCCCTGGCGCAAGCCAAGGAGGCGCGCCTGCACATCCTCTCCAAGATGGTTGAAGCCATGGGCACGGCCAATACCGAGGTGTCGCAGTTCGCGCCGCGTCTGTACACCATGAAGATCAACCCCGAGAAGATCCGTGATGTGATCGGCAAGGGCGGCGCCACCATCCGTGCGCTGACCGAAGAAACTGGCACCACCATCGACATCGGCGAAGACGGCACCATCACCATCGCTTCGACCGACGGCGAGAAGGCTGAGTACGCGAAGAAGCGCATCCAGGAGATCACCGCCGAAGTCGAAATCGGCAAGGTCTACGAAGGCCCGATCACCAAGATCTTGGACTTCGGTGCCCTGGTCAACCTGCTGCCCGGCAAGGACGGTTTGCTGCACATCAGCCAGATCGCCCATCAGCGCGTCGAGAAGGTGACCGACTTCCTGAAGGAAGGCCAGATCGTCAAGGTCAAGGTCATGGAAACCGACGAGAAGGGTCGCATCAAGCTGTCGATGAAGGCTTTGATCGACCGTGATGCAGCGCCTGCCGCGGCGCCCGCTGCTGTGTCGGCCCCTGCCGACGAAGCTCAGCAGTAATCCGCTGAGCGCCTGATTTGAGATCGGCATGAAAGCCATTGCCATCAGCCGCACTGGCGGCCCTGAGGTTCTGCAGCTGATCGAGCGTCCCGACCCCCAGCCGGGGGCAGGGGAGTGCTTGATCGCGGTAGAGGCTTACGGCATCAACCGCCCCGATGTCTTGCAGCGCAAGGGTGTGTATCCGCCGCCTCCCGGTGCCAGCGATCTGCCGGGCCTGGAAGTGGCGGGGCGCATTGTTGCGGGTGATGCCGCGGCCTTGGCGGCGGCGGGTTTCAAATTGGGTGACGCGGTTTGTGCTTTGACACCTGGCGGCGCCTATGCGCAGCTGTGCGTCACGCCCGTGGGGCAGTGCTTGCCGCTGCCCAAGGGCTGGAGCATGGCTGAAGCGGCGAGCCTGCCGGAGACCTTCTTCACCGTCTGGTCCAATGTGTTTGTGCGGGCGGCCTTGCAGCCTGGCGAAACCCTCTTGGTGCATGGCGGCAGCAGTGGCATCGGCGTGGCGGCCATTCAGTTGGCCAAGGCCTTGGGTTCGCGGGTCATCGTGACCGTGGGCAATGAAGCCAAGGCGCAGGCCTGCTTGGCCTTGGGTGCCGATGTGGCGATCAACTACAAGAGCCAGGACTTTGTGGCCGAGGTGAAAGCTGCCACTGGCAATCGCGGCGTGGACGTCATTTTGGACATGGTGGCCGGCGCCTATATCGAGCGCGGCGTGCAATGCTTGGCGGACGATGGTCGCATGGTCATCATCGGGGTGCAGGGCGGCGTGGACGCCAAGTTCGATGCTGGTGCTGTGCTGCGTCGACGCTTGACGATCAGCGGTTCCACCTTGCGTCCGCGTTCCCTGGAGTTCAAGGCCTCGGTCGCCCGCGCGCTGCGCGAGCGGGTCTGGCCTTTGCTCGAGGCGCGCCAAGTGCTGCCGGTGATCTATCGTCAGCTGCCTGCTGAAGAAGCGGCGGCGGCACATGCTTTGATGGAATCCGGCGAGCATGTCGGCAAGATTGTTTTGAGCTGGTGATAAAGAGATTTGGGGGATTGGGCAATGCGTAAGAAATTGGTCGTCGGCAACTGGAAGATGCATGGCAACCGCAGTGCCAACGCGGCGCTGTTGGCCGGCCTGAAAGAGGCGGGCCCGTGGAATGCGGATGTGGCAGTTTGTGTGCCTTTCCCTTACATCGCTGAAACCGCCTTGGCTTTGACCGGCCAGGCCATCGCTTTTGGCGCGCAAGACTGCTCGGCGCAAGAGCAGGGTGCCTTCACCGGTGAGGTGTCCTCGGCCATGTTGGCCGATCTGGGTTGCCGTTATGTGATCGTCGGTCACTCCGAGCGTCGGGCCTATCACCATGAAAGCGATCAGCTGGTGGCCGACAAGGCCAAGGCGGCCTTGGCGCATGGCGTGACCCCGATTGTCTGTGTGGGTGAAACGCTGGCCGAGCGCGAGGCGGGTCAGACCGAGTTGGTGGTCAAGCGCCAACTGGCTGCGGTGATTCACACCTTGACGCATTGCATCGGTGAAATCGTGCTGGCCTATGAGCCGGTGTGGGCCATCGGCACCGGCTTGACGGCCTCGCCCGAGCAGGCTCAAGCCGTGCACGCCGTGCTGCGCAAGCAGCTGCAGGCGGCCACGCAGAAGGCCGATGCCATGCGCATTCTTTACGGCGGCAGCGTCAAGCCCGATAACGCGGCGCAGCTGTTTGCTTGTGCCGATATCGATGGTGGCTTGATTGGTGGCGCGGCCTTGAAGGCGGCGGATTTCAGCGTCATTTGCCGCGCTGCGAGCTGAACTTTTTAGACCTGTTCGCCCGTTGGCGAAGGGTCGATTCGTAGAAGATTTTTTGGAGCTTTTGAGATGCAATTTTGGATGAATTTGGTGTTGGTGGTTCAGCTGCTGAGCGCCTTGGTGATGATTGGTTTGGTCTTGGTGCAGCATGGCAAGGGGGCCGATATGGGCGCCTCCTTCGGTAGCGGCGCCTCGGGCAGCTTGTTCGGTGCCACCGGCAGTGCTAACTTCCTGTCGCGTAGCACGGCCGTTTGCGCCACCGTCTTCTTTGTCTGCACTCTGGCCTTGGCGTATATGTCCAATAGCCGTAGCGGTCAGACTGGCAACGAAACCATTCTGGACAAGGCCGCGCCCGCTGCTGCCGCCGCGTCTGGTGCGGCAGCTATCCCCGGTGCTGCGCCTGCAGTGATTGCCCCGGCTGCGACGCCCGCAGCTTCTGCTGCCTCGAAATAAGGCCTGGCCGTTGTAGGTGCTTGAGCAGCGAGCTTTGGGTGCCTGCATCTGAAGCTTGGATGCCGCTTTGATGCGGCAACTCAAAAAACGCTGAGAAATTGTTGCGAATTGGCCAAGAGAGCAAAAATTTCAGTATAGAATTTGAGGCTGGCTAGATAGCAAGACGCAAGTCATTCCTCAGGCAAATCTAGTCGCAATTGAGATTAAATAATAGCCGTCGTGGTGAAATTGGTAGACACGCTATCTTGAGGGGGTAGTGGCGAAAGCTGTGCGAGTTCGAGTCTCGCCGACGGCACCAGATCATCGGTTAGTATTCTCGGGTTGGAGCCCGTGAACAACTTGCCAAAGCGCCTCATCGCAGAGTTTGCTTGAACGTAGTTTGAGTCTGCTCTGCAGGGGACCCGAGCGGGCGCAGTCCGTAAGCGAGAATTCGCTGGCGGCGCGCCCGTTGCTTTTTTGTGGTAACTGCTGTGAATCGCCTGGAGGCGTAAGACAGCTTTAGAGAGCGTCACCCATGAACTTGGATCAGTACCTACCCGTCATCCTCTTCATCCTGGTCGGCGCAGGCGTCGGCGTGGCGCCTCAAGTGCTCGGCGCATTGCTCGGGCCGCATCGGCCGGATCAGGCCAAAAACTCCCCCTATGAATGTGGCTTCGAGGCCTTTGAAGACGCGCGAATGAAATTCGACGTCCGCTATTACCTCGTGGCCATTTTGTTTATTTTGTTTGATCTGGAAATTGCATTCCTGTTCCCCTGGGCGGTTTCGCTCAAGGAGATCGGCGCGGCAGGCTTCTGGTCGATGATGATTTTCCTGGGCATTCTGGTCGTGGGTTTCGCCTACGAATGGAAAAAGGGCGCCCTGGACTGGGAGTGATTTTGGATTTCTCGCCCGAGGTTGATCTTGGGTGATCCCCGGATGGGGCGCCGGCCCTGAGTTGACCTGGGCTGGCATTGCGGGCAGGCTGAAGAGCGGCCCGGCGCTCGGCCCGCGTGGCCTAGTCTGAATGGAAGCTCGATATGGGTATCGAAGGCGTTTTGAAAGAAGGCTTTGTCACCACCTCGGTGGACAAGCTGATCAACTGGTCCAAGACCGGTTCCCTGTGGCCGATGACTTTCGGTCTTGCCTGCTGTGCGGTCGAAATGATGCACGCAGGCGCTGCGCGTTATGACATTGACCGTTTCGGCATGTTGTTCCGCCCCAGCCCGCGTCAGAGTGACCTGATGATTGTGGCTGGCACCCTGTGCAACAAGATGGCGCCCGCTCTGCGCAAGGTCTATGACCAGATGGCTGAGCCGCGTTGGGTCTTGTCCATGGGCTCCTGCGCCAACGGTGGTGGCTATTACCACTACAGCTATTCGGTCGTGCGTGGCTGCGATCGCATCGTGCCGGTCGACGTCTATGTGCCTGGCTGCCCGCCCACGGCCGAGGCCTTGCTCTACGGCATCTTGCAGCTGCAAGCCAAGATCCGCCGCGAAAACACCATCGCGCGTTGACCTGAACGTCACGGCTGAAAAGGTCCCTCACAGATGAGCAAACTTGACACCCTCAAAGCAGCGCTCGAAGCAGCGCTTGGCGAGAAGATTCAAAACCTGAAAACCGAGTTTGGCGAAATCACCGTTCAGGTGAGCGCAGCCAACTACGCCGCAGCAGCCAAGATCCTGCGCGATCACTCGGAGCTGCGTTTCGATCAGCTGATCGATCTTTGCGGCCTGGACTACAGCAGCTACAAAGACGGCGCTTATGACGGTCCGCGCTATGCCGTGGCCGTGCACCTGCTGTCGGTAAACAAGAACTGGCGCGTGCGCCTGAAGGTTTTCTGCCCGGATGACGATTTCCCCTGCGTCGCTGCGCTGACGCCGCTGTGGACTTCGGCCAACTGGTTCGAGCGTGAGGCCTTTGACCTGTTTGGCATCATCTTTGATGGCCACGAAGACCTGCGCCGCATCCTGACCGACTACGGTTTCATCGGTCACCCCATGCGCAAGGATTTCCCCACCACGGGCAATGTGGAAATGCGTTACGACGCCGAAGCGCGTCGCGTGATCTACCAAGCGGTCACGATCGAGCAGCGTGAGATCACGCCGCGCATCATCCGTGAAGACAACTACGGCGGACACTGAACGATGGCCGAGATCAAAAACTACACCCTGAACTTCGGCCCGCAGCACCCAGCCGCCCACGGCGTGCTGCGTCTGGTGCTGGAGTTGGACGGCGAAGTGATTCAACGCGCCGACCCGCATATCGGCCTGCTGCACCGCGCGACTGAAAAGTTAGCTGAGAGCAAGACCTATATTCAGTCGCTGCCCTATATGGATCGTCTGGACTATGTGTCCATGATGGCCAATGAGCATGCTTACTGCCTGGCCATCGAGAAGATGCTGGGCGTGCAAGTGCCGCTGCGCGCGCAATACATCCGCGTGATGTTTGCCGAGATCACCCGTTTGCTCAACCACCTGCTGTGGTTGGGCGCGCACGGCATTGACTGCGGCGCGATGAACATCCTGATCTACGCCTTCCGCGAGCGCGAAGATCTGTTCGATATGTACGAGGCCGTCTCCGGCGCGCGCATGCATGCGGCCTACTTCCGCCCGGGTGGTGTCTACCGTGATCTGCCGGATTCGATGCCGCAATACCAGGTCAGCAAGATCAAGAACGCCAAGACCATTGCGATGCTCAATGAGAATCGCTCGGGCTCTTTGCTGGACTTCATCGACGACTTCTGCAAACGCTTCCCCAAGAACGTCGACGACTACGAGACCCTGCTGACCGACAACCGCATCTGGAAGCAGCGTACCGTGGGCATCGGCGTGGTTTCGCCCGATCGTGCGCTGAACCTGGGCTTTACCGGCGCCATGTTGCGCGGCAGTGGCGTGGCTTGGGACCTGCGCAAGAAGCAGCCCTACGACGTCTACGACAAGATGGATTTCGATGTGCCCGTCGGCACCAATGGTGATACCTACGACCGCTATCTGGTGCGCGTCGAGGAAATGCGTCAAAGCAATCGCATCATCAAGCAATGCGTGGACTGGTTGCGCGCCAATCCCGGCGCCGTCATCACCGATGACCACAAGGTGGCGCCTCCTTCGCGTGTCGACATGAAGTCGAATATGGAAGAGCTGATCCACCACTTCAAGCTCTTCACCGAAGGCTTCCACGTGCCCGAAGGCGAGGCCTATGCCGCCGTCGAGCATCCCAAGGGCGAGTTCGGCATCTACATCGTCAGCGATGGCGCCAACAAGCCTTACCGCCTGAAGATCCGTGCGCCGGGCTTCTCGCATCTGGCTGCGCTGGACGAGATGTCGCGCGGCCACATGATTGCTGACGCGGTGGCCGTGATCGGCACCATGGACATTGTTTTCGGCGAGATTGATCGTTGATTTGGACACCTTGCGATGAGCACTGACACCTATCATTTGAGCGAAGCGACCGCCGCGCGTTTTGCTCGCGAAGTCGCCAAGTACCCGGCCGACCAAAAGCAGTCGGCCGTGATGGCTTGCCTGGCTATCGTGCAGCAGGAGATTGGCTTCGTCTCGCGCGCCAGCGAGGACGCCATTGCCGAGTACCTCGGCATGCCGCCCATCGCCGTGTACGAGGTCACGACCTTCTACAACATGTACAACCAGCGCAAGCTTGGTAAGTTCAAGTTGAACGTTTGCACCAATCTGCCCTGCCAGTTGCGTGACGGCCAATCTGCGCTGAACCATCTGTGCAGCAAGCTGGGCGTGGAAGAGGGCGGCACCACGGCCGACGGCCTGTTCACCGTGCAAAAGAGCGAATGCTTGGGTGCCTGCGCCGACTCGCCGGTGATGCTGGTGAATGATCGCCAGATGTGCAGTTTCATGAGCCCTCAGCGTCTCGACGAATTGGTCGACACCCTGCGCGCCCATGCTGGCAAGAACTGAAGGACGAGCACACGATGTTGGATCTCTCCAAATTTCAGTCCACGGGCCAAGAAACCTGCTTCCATGACCGTCATATCGGCGCGCAAATCTACGCCGGTCTGGATGGCAAGAACTGGGGTCTGAAGGACTACGAAGCACGCGGTGGCTATGCAGCCCTGCGCAAGATCTTGAAGGGCGAGGGCGCTCCCGAAGGCGCGCCGCTGACTCAGGATCAGGTGATTGCCGAAGTCAAGGCTTCCGGCCTGCGGGGACGCGGCGGTGCGGGCTTCCCCACCGGCCTGAAGTGGAGCTTCATGCCCCGCCAGTTCCCTGGCCACAAGTATCTGGTTTGCAACTCAGATGAGGGCGAGCCCGGCACTTGCAAGGACCGCGACATCCTGATGTTCAACCCGCACATCGTCATCGAAGGCATGATCATCGCCGCCTTCGCGATGGGCATTCGGGTGGGCTACAACTACATCCACGGCGAGATCTTCGAGGTCTATGAACGCTTCGAGGCCGCCCTGGAAGAGGCGCGCGCTGCCGGCTATCTGGGTGAGGACATTCTGGGTTCAGGCTTTAGCTTCCAGCTGCATGCCCACCACGGTTTTGGCGCCTATATCTGCGGCGAGGAAACCGCCTTGCTGGAGTCGCTGGAAGGCAAGAAGGGCCAACCGCGCTTCAAGCCACCGTTCCCGGCCAGCTTCGGCCTCTACGGCCGCCCGACCACCATCAACAACACCGAGACTTTTGCCGCGGTGCCCTGGATCATCCGCAACGGTGGCCAGCCCTATCTCGAGATCGGCAAGCCCAATAACGGCGGCACCAAGATTTTCTCGGTCTCCGGCGATGTGGAGCGTCCCGGCAATTACGAGATCCCACTGGGCACGCCTTTCTCCAAGCTCTTGGAACTGGCCGGTGGCGTGCGCAAGGGTCGCAAGCTCAAGGCGGTCATCCCTGGTGGTTCTTCCTCGCCCGTGCTGACGGCCGACGTCATCATGGACTGCACCATGGACTACGACTCCATCGCCAAGGCCGGCTCCATGCTGGGCTCGGGCGCGGTGATCGTGATGGACGACAGCCGTTGCATGGTCAAGAGCCTGCTGCGTCTGACCTACTTCTACTCGCATGAGTCTTGCGGTCAGTGCACGCCTTGCCGCGAAGGCACGGGCTGGATGCACCGCGTGGTCGAGCGCATCGCCACGGGTCACGGCAAGCCGGAGGACATCGATCTGCTGAACTCGGTGGCAGACAACATCCAGGGCCGCACCATCTGCGCGCTGGGTGACGCGGCGGCCATGCCGGTGCGCGCCATGATCAAGAATTTCAAACAAGAGTTCGTTCATCTGATCGAACACAAAAGCCCCCTAGTGCCGGCTGCAGTCTGAAGTAGCAGGACAGGACAGGACACGACATGATTGAAATCGAACTGGACGGACAAAAGGTAGAGGTCTTGGAAGGCAGCATGGTCATGCATGCCGCCGAGAAGGCCGGTACCTATATCCCGCATTTCTGTTATCACAAAAAGCTCTCCATCGCCGCCAACTGCCGCATGTGCTTGGTCGATGTGGAGAAGGCGCCCAAGCCCATGCCTGCCTGCGCGACGCCGGTCACGCAAGGCATGATCGTGCGCACCAAGAGCGACAAGGCACTGAAGGCCCAGCAGGGCGTGATGGAGTTCTTGCTGATCAACCACCCCCTGGATTGCCCCATTTGCGACCAAGGCGGCGAGTGCCAGCTGCAAGACCTGGCCGTGGGCTATGGTGGCAGCAAGTCGCGCTACACCGAAGAAAAGCGTGTGGTGTTCCAGAAGAATGTGGGCCCGCTGATTTCCATGCAGGAAATGAGCCGCTGCATTCATTGCACCCGCTGCGTGCGCTTCGGCCAAGAGATCGCCGGCGTGATGGAGCTGGGCATGGCGCACCGCGGTGAGCATGCCGAGATTCAGACCTTTGTCGGCCGCTCGGTGGACTCCGAACTGTCGGGCAATATGATTGACATCTGCCCGGTCGGCGCCCTGACCAGCAAGCCCTTCCGTTACAGCGCCCGCACCTGGGAGCTGTCGCGTCGCAAGAGCGTCAGCCCGCATGATTCGACCGGCGCCAATCTGGTCGTCCAGGTCAAGAACAACCAGGTGATGCGTGTCGTTCCCTTGGAGAACGATGCTGTCAACGAATGCTGGATTTCCGACCGCGATCGCTTCTCCTACGAAGCCCTGAACAGCGACGCCCGCCTGACCCAGCCCATGATCAAGCAGGGTGGGGCCTGGAAGACCGTCGACTGGACCACGGCCCTGGAGTACGTGGCCAATGGCATCAAGGTCATCAAGGCCGAGCATGGCGCCGCTGGTTTCGGCGCCCTGGCTTCTGCGCAGAGCACGGTGGAAGAGTTGCACCTGCTGGCCGCCCTGGTGCGCGGCATCGGCAGTGAGAACATCGACTACCGTCTGCGCCACGCCGACTTCGCTAACGTGGCACCCGCAGGCCAGGCCCAATGGCTGGGTACGTCGATCGCTTCGCTGTCCGAGTTGGACCGCGCCCTGGTCATCGGCTCCTTCCTGCGCAAGGACCATCCGCTGTTTGCTCAGCGTCTGCGCCAAGCCACTCGCCGTGGCGCGCAGATCAGCCGCATCGGCGCCAGCGCCGACGACTGGCTGCTGCCCATCAAGGCGGAAATCACCGGCGCACCCAGCGCCTGGCTGCAGGAACTGGCAGCCGTCGCGGCATCGGTTGCCGGTGCTAACAGCGTGAGCGCGCCGGTTGCAGGCCAGGCCAGCGAGGCTTCAAACGCCATCGCCGCCTCCTTGCTGTCGGGTCAGCGCAAGGCCATTCTGCTGGGCAACGCTGCCGCCCAGCATCCGCAAGCCGCTGCACTGCTGAGCCTGGCGAACTGGATTGCGGCACAGACCGGCGCCACCGTGGGCTATCTGAGCGAAGCGGCCAACACCGTCGGCGCTCAACTGGCCGGCGCGCTGCCGCGCGCAGGCGGCCTGAACGCAGCTCAAATGCTGAGTGGCGAAGGCAAGGCCGTGAAGGGCTTGCTGCTCTTGAACACCGACCCGGTGCTGGACAGCGCCAATGCCGCTGCCGCCGCCAAGGCCCTGGCTGCTACCGATATGGTCGTGGTGATGAGCCCCTTCAAGACCGGTTTGGAATACGCCGACGTGCTGCTGCCGACCGCGCCTTTCACCGAGACCTCGGGCACCTTCGTCAATGCCGAAGGTCGTGCGCAGAGCTTTGTGGGCGTGGCCAAGGCCCTGGGCGAAACCCGTCCGGGCTGGAAGATTCTGCGCGTGCTGGCCAATCTGCTGGCTCTGGACGGTTTCCAGCAAGAAAGCTCGGAGCAAGTCCGCAACGCAGCGCTGGGCGTCGATGCAGATCTGTCGGCCAAGCTGAGCAATGCGTCTAACGCCGCTATCGAGCTGCGTGCCGCCACTGAAGGCTTGGAACGCCTGGCTGATCTGCCCATCTACGCGGCCGATCTGCTGGTGCGCCACGCCAGCTCGCTGCAGCTGACGAGCGACGCTCGCCAAGCGGCCGTGGCGACCCTGCCGCAGGCGCTGTGGACTCAGCTGGGCCTGAGCGCTGGCGACAGCGTGCGCATCAGCCAGGACGGCGCCGGTTCGGTGCAAGTGCCGGCCAAATTGGATGCCAAGTTGCCGGCCAATGTCGTGCGCGTGCCGCAAGGCCTGCCCGAAACGGCGGCCCTGGGCGCGGCGTTTGCCAGCCTGAACGTGACCAAGGTGTGAGGCGAGAACAGCAATGATTGAAACCCTCTACCAAACTGGTGCCGGCCTGCTGGGCGGCGCATGGCCCGTGGTGTGGACCCTGATCAAGATCATCGCGGTCGTCGCACCGCTGATGGGTTGTGTGGCCTACCTGACTCTGTGGGAACGCAAGGCCATTGGCTGGACACAGATCCGCCCCGGTCCGAATCGCGTGGGCCCTTACGGCTTGCTGACGCCCATCGCTGACGCGGTGAAGCTGATCTTCAAGGAAATCATTCTTCCTTCGGCGGCGAACAAGGGCCTGTTCTTCCTGGGCCCCATCATGACCATCATGCCGGCTCTGGCCGCATGGGCCGTCGTGCCTTTCGGTCCCGAAGTCGCGCTGGCCAACGTCAATGCCGGTCTGCTGCTCTTGATGGCCATCACCTCCATCGAGGTCTATGGCGTGATCATCGCCGGCTGGGCATCGAACTCCAAGTACGCCTTCTTGGGCGCGCTGCGTGCTTCCGCACAGATGGTCAGTTACGAAATCGCCATGGGCTTCTGCCTGGTCGTCGTGCTGATGGTCAGCGGCACCATGAATATGAGCGAGATCGTGCTGGCTCAGGGCCGTGGCATGTTCGCCGATATGGGCCTGAGCTTCCTGTCCTGGAACTGGCTGCCCTTGTTGCCCATCTTCGTGGTGTTCTTCATCTCGGGCCTGGCTGAAACCAACCGTCACCCCTTCGACGTGGTGGAAGGCGAGTCGGAAATCGTGGCCGGCCATATGGTCGAGTACTCGGGCATGTCTTTCGCCATGTTCTTCCTGGCTGAGTACGCCAACATGATTCTGGTCTCCATCCTGACCGTGACCCTGTTCCTGGGTGGTTGGATGTCGCCGGTGGCCTTCCTGGACTTCATCCCTGGCTGGATCTGGCTGGGTATCAAGACCTTTGTTGTTGTGACCATGTTCCTGTGGGTGCGTGCCACGTTCCCGCGCTACCGCTATGACCAGATCATGCGTCTGGGTTGGAAGATCTTCATCCCCGTGACCCTGGTTTGGCTCGTTGTGATCGGCCTGTGGATCCAGTCCCCATTCAATATCTGGAAGTGAGCAGAGGAAACCCATGTCTGCAGTGAGCTCCTTCAAAGACACGCTCAAGAGCTTCATGCTTCTTGAGCTGTTCAAAGGCATGGCCCTAACCGGCCGGCACTTTTTCTCGCGCAATATCACCGTGCAATTCCCGGAAGAGAAGACGCCGCTGTCGCCTCGCTTCCGTGGTCTGCATGCCTTGCGCCGCTATGAGAACGGCGAAGAGCGTTGCATCGCCTGCAAGCTCTGTGAGGCCGTTTGCCCGGCCATGGCCATCACCATCGAGTCCGAAGTGCGGGATGACGGTTCGCGCCGCACCACCCGCTACGACATCGATCTGACCAAGTGCATCTTCTGCGGCTTCTGCGAAGAGAGCTGCCCGGTGGACTCGATCGTCGAGACCAATATTTTTGAGTACCACGGCGAAAAGCGCGGTGACCTCTACTTCACCAAGGACATGCTCCTGGCGGTGGGTGATCGTTACGAGCCCCAGATCGCTGCCCAAAAGGAGGCCGATGCCAAATATCGTTGACCTCTCGTCCGGGAGTACCCGGCCGGTCCCCCGAGGGGACGCAGATGAAGGCCGGCATGGGCCGACCTTCACATCTGCAAGCGTCGTCCTTGGGGCGGCCCGGCGGACGACTCCAATCCCTGAGTGACGTATTTGCAGGAATCGCATGGAAATCACCACCGTTCTGTTCTACCTGTTCTCAGCCGTGTTGCTGGGTTCGGCCTTCCGGGTCATCACGGCGCAAAGCACCGTGCATGCCGCACTGTTCCTGATCCTGGGCTTCTTCAATGCCGCTTGTATCTGGATGCTGTTGAAGGCCGAGTTCCTGGCCATCACCCTGGTCCTGGTCTATATCGGCGCCGTCATGGTGCTGTTCCTTTTCGTCGTGATGATGTTGGACATCAATAGCGACAAGGTACGCCAAGGTTTCTGGCGCCATCTGCCGCTGGCCGGCTTGGTGGGTGCCTTTGCCGCGCTGGAAATGTCCTTTGTGCTGATGGGCGGCTTCCGACTGAACGCGGCCCCCGAAGCCAGCGCTGTGGCCCTGCAAATGGGCAATAGCAAGCTGCTGGGCATCGCGATCTACACCCAGTATCTGTACCCGCTGGAAATCGCGGCAGTGTTGCTGCTGGTGGCCATCATCGCTGCCATCGCCTTGACCTTGCGTGAGCGCAAGGACTCGCGCAGCCAGGACGCCGGCGTGCAGGTCCGCACCAAGAAGGCCGACCGACTGCGCATCATCAAGATGGCGCCGACCGTTGAAGTGCCTGCTGCCGATGCAGCGGCCGCCGAGAACAATAAGGGAGCTGCATGATGGCTGCAATTACTCTGGGCCATTTCCTGACCCTGGGCGCGATTTTGTTCGCCCTGTCGGTGGTCGGTATTTTCATGAACCGCAAGAACCTGATCGTGCTGCTGATGGCGATCGAGTTGATGCTTCTGGCGGTCAATCTGAACTTCGTGGCCTTCTCCCACTATCTGGGCGATATGGCAGGTCAGGTGTTTGTGTTCTTCATCCTGACCGTGGCCGCGGCGGAGTCGGCGATTGGCTTGGCCATTCTCGTCGTGCTGTTCCGTAACCGCGCCACCATCAATGTCGATGAACTTGACGCGCTGAAGGGCTGATCGCCATATGTCTGCACAACTCTCTCAAAACATGCTGCTGGCGGTGCCCATGGCGCCGCTGGTCGGCGCGGTGGTGGCCGGCTTCTTCGGCAAGCAAGTGGGCCGCCGTGGCGCCCACAGCGTCACCATTCTCGGCGTCCTGATTTCTTTCATCATCTCGGTGATGACGCTCAATGCCGTCGTCAATGACGGCGCTCACTTCAACCAGACCATTTACGAATGGATGGTGGTGGGCGGCCTGAAGATGGAAGTCGGCTTCCTGGTCGACGGCCTGACGGCCATGATGATGTGCGTGGTGACCTTTGTGTCCCTGATGGTGCACATCTACACCATCGGCTATATGGAAGAAGACCCGGGCTATCAGCGCTTCTTCAGCTATATCTCGCTGTTCACCTTCTCCATGTTGATGCTCGTCATGAGCAATAACATGCTGCAGCTGTTCTTCGGCTGGGAAGCCGTGGGCCTGGTGTCCTATCTGCTGATCGGTTTCTGGTACACCAAGCCGACCGCCATCTTCGCCAATATGAAGGCCTTCTTGGTCAACCGCGTGGGTGACTTTGGCTTCATCCTGGGCATCGGCCTGCTGGTGGCTTACAGCGGCTCGCTGAACTACGGCGAAGTGTTCGCCAAGAAGGACGAGCTGGCTCAAATCGCCTTCACCGCCCCGCTGTGGGGCAGTGATTGGATGATGTTGTCGGTGGCTTGTATCTGCTTGTTCATCGGCGCCATGGGCAAGAGCGCGCAGTTCCCTCTGCACGTCTGGCTGCCGGACTCGATGGAAGGCCCGACGCCTATCTCCGCGCTGATCCATGCCGCCACCATGGTGACGGCCGGCATCTTCATGGTCTCGCGCATGAGCCCCTTGTTCGAGCTCTCGGACACCGCGCTGAACTTCGTGCTGGTCATCGGTGCCATCACCGCACTGTTCATGGGCTTCATGGGCATCATCCAGAACGACATCAAGCGCGTCGTGGCTTACTCGACCTTGTCGCAGCTGGGCTATATGACCGTGGCCCTGGGTGTGTCGGCCTACTCGGTCGCCGTCTTCCACCTGATGACGCACGCCTTCTTCAAGGCGCTGCTGTTCCTCGGCGCGGGCTCGGTCATCATCGGCATGCACCATGACCAGGACATCCGCAATATGGGCGGCCTGCGCAAATACATGCCCATCACCTGGATCACTTCCTTGCTGGGTTCGCTGGCTCTGATCGGCACGCCTTTGTTCTCGGGTTTCTACTCCAAGGACAGCATCATCTTGGCTGTGCACGCCAGCAATTTGCCCGGCGCAAGCTTTGCTTACTTTGCCGTAGTGGCCGGTGTGTTTGTCACCGCCTTCTACAGCTTCCGCATGTACTTCCTGGTCTTCCATGGCAAGGAGAACTTCCGCCACAAGCCATTCCCCGGCGAGCATGACCATCATGATGACCACGGTCACCATGAGCCCCATGTGCCGCACGAATCGCCTTGGGTGGTGACGGCGCCGCTGGTCCTGCTGGCCATTCCTTCGGTGGCTATCGGTTATCTGACGATTGATGCCATGTTGTTTGGCGACTTCTTCAAGTCCTCCATCTTCGTCAACGAGACCTTGCACCCCGCCATGCATGAGTTGGAGCATCACTTCCACGGTGCTTGGGCCATGGCCTTGCACGGCTTGCAGAGTCTGCCTTTCTGGCTGGCCCTGGGTGGTGTGGTGACGGCCTATGTCTTCTATATGGTGGCGCCTGTCATCCCCGCGACCTTGGCACGCGTGCTGCGTCCCCTGGCTGTGGTGCTGGAGAACAAGTACTACATGGACTGGTTCAACGAGAACGTGCTGGCCAAGCTGGCTCGCGGTCTGGGCCTGGCCTTCTGGAAGGGTGGCGACGTTGCCCTGATCGACGGCGTGCTGGTGAACGGTTCGGCGCGTACCGTCGGCGGTGTCGCCGGCCTGGTTCGACTGGTGCAAACAGGCCATCTGTACTGGTACGCCCTGGTGATGATGCTGGGTGTGATTGGCTTGATGACTTGGCAGTTGTGGCCCTTCATCGGCCCCCAACTCAAGGCCCTCCTGGGTCTGGGCCTGTGACACGCGGCGGAGAAAAGAAATATGTTGCTTAGTCTTTCGATTTTTCTGCCCATCGTTTGCGGGCTGGTGCTTCTGGCACTGGGCCGTGACGATCAGGCCAAGGCCGTGCGTTGGCTGGCCTTGATTGCCGCCCTGGCAAGCTTTGCCGTCACGCTGCCTCTGATTGGCGGTTTTGATACCTCCACGGCTGCCATGCAGTTTGTGGAGAACCAGCCCTGGATCGAGCGCTTCAATGTGCGCTACCACCTCGGGGTGGACGGCATCTCCATGTGGTTTGTGCCGCTGACGGCCTTTATCACGGTGATCGTGGTCATCGCTGCCTGGGAAGTCATCGAGAAGCGCGTCAACCAGTACATGGGTGCCTTCCTGGTGCTGTCCGGTCTGATGATCGGCGTGTTCTCGGCCCTGGACGGCCTGCTGTTCTACGTCTTCTTCGAAGCGACCCTGATCCCGATGTACATCATCATCGGCGTCTGGGGTGGCCCGCGTCGGGTTTACGCGGCCTTCAAGTTCTTCCTCTACACCCTGGCCGGTTCGCTCTTGATGCTGATCGCCTTGCTCTACCTGTACTTCAGTTCAGGTGGCAGCTTTGACATCCAGACCTGGCACAAGCTGCCGCTGCCGATGAGCACGCAGACCCTGCTGTTCTTCGCCTTCCTGGCCGCGTTCTCGGTCAAGGTGCCGATGTGGCCGGTGCACACCTGGCTGCCGGACGCCCACGTGGAAGCGCCCACCGGCGGCTCCGTCGTGCTGGCCGCCATCATGCTGAAGCTGGGTGCCTATGGCTTCCTGCGTTTCTCCCTGCCCATCGCGCCCGATGCCGCACACCACTGGTCTTGGCTGATCATTGCCATGTCTTTGATCGGTGTGGTTTACATCGGTCTGGTGGCCCTGGTGCAGCAGGACATGAAGAAGCTGGTGGCTTACTCCTCCATCGCGCACATGGGTTTCGTCACCCTGGGCTTCTTCATCTTCAACGAGCTGGGCGTGTCTGGCGGCCTGGTGCAGATGATCTCGCACGGCTTTGTGTCGGGCGCCATGTTCCTGTCCATCGGCGTGCTCTACGACCGCGTTCACTCGCGTGAAATCGCGGCCTACGGTGGCGTGGTCAACACCATGCCCAAGTTCGCAGCCTTTGCTCTGTTCTTCACCATGGCCAATTGCGGCCTGCCTGCCACCGCCGGTTTCGTCGGTGAGTGGATGGTGATTCTGGGCACCGTCAAGTACAGCTTCTGGCTGGGCGCGATTGCCGCGACGGCCCTGATCTTCGGCGCGGCCTATTCGCTGTGGATGTACAAGCGTGTTTACTTCGGCCCGGTGACGAACGACAACGTCAAGGCGCTGAAGGACATTAACGCACGTGAATTCCTGATGATGGCGGTGCTGGCGATTGCCGTGCTGTGGATGGGCATCTATCCCAAGCCCTTCACCGACGTGATGGACAAGTCGGTCAGCCATTTGCTCCAGCATGTGGGCACGTCCAAGCTGCCGGTGCTGGTCCAACCCGCGGCCCCCGCCGTGACTGAAACGTCGGCCCAGCCGACTGCCAACTGAGAGGGGCCAGGAACAAATGAACAATATGAATTGGCTCGCGGTTTATCCCGAAATCATTCTTCTGGCCATGACTTGCGTGGTGGCCATGGTGGATCTGTGGGTCACCGACCCAGCCCGTCGCCCGACCTATTGGCTGACTCAGCTGACGCTGGGCTTGGTGGGGGCTATCCACCTGAGCTACTTCCATGACGGCCTGACCGTCTACGCCATGCAAGGCATGGTGGTGGCCGACCCCATGGGGCATCTGCTGGCATTCTTCGCCTGTGTGGCCACCATCGTGACCCTGGTCTATGCCCGCCCTTATGCTGCCTCGCGCGAGATGCTCAAAGGTGAGTTGTTCACCCTGACGCTGTTCTCCATGCTGGGTATCAGCGTGATGGTCTCGGCCAATAACTTCCTGGTTGTGTACCTGGGCCTGGAGCTGATGAGCTTGTCGCTCTACGCCTTGGTGGCCTTGCGTCGCGACAACGCGAACGCGACCGAAGCGGCGATGAAGTACTTTGTGCTGGGCGCTCTGGCCAGCGGCTTCTTGCTCTACGGCCTGTCCATGATGTATGGCGCTACCGGTTCGCTGTCGATTCCACGCGTGTTCGAAGTGATCAGCCTGGGTGAAGCCAACAAGTCCGTGCTGGTGTTCGGCGTGGTCTTTGTGGTGGCCGGCCTGGCCTTCAAGCTGGGTGCTGCTCCCTTCCATATGTGGGTGCCCGACGTCTATCACGGCGCGCCCACGGCAACGACCCTGCTGATCGGCGCTGCGCCCAAGCTGGCAGCCTTCGCCATCACCATCCGCCTGCTGGTGGAAGGCATGATTGGCCTGGCCGTCGACTGGCAGCAGATGTTGATCGTGCTGGCCATCGCCTCGCTGCTGGTCGGTAACTTGGCGGCGATCGCGCAGACCAATCTGAAGCGCATGCTGGCCTACTCGACCATCGCGCAGATGGGCTTCATGCTCCTGGGCCTGGCCTCGGGCGTGGTCAACGACAACACCTTGTCGGCTGCCAACGCCTACAGCTCGGCCATGTTCTACGCCGTCACCTATGTGATGACGACGCTGGGCAGCTTCGGCATGATCTTGCTGCTCTCGCGCCAGGGTCACGAAGCCGAAGAGATCAAAGACATGGCCGGTCTGGCCAAGCGCAGCCCCTGGTACGCCGCCGTCATGACCATCTTCATGCTGTCGCTGGCGGGTATTCCGCCTACGGCTGGCTTCTACGCCAAGCTGTCGGTGCTGCAAGCCATGATCTCGACCAACAATCCGCTCTACCTGATGCTGGCCATCGCAGCCGTGGTGGTCTCCCTGATCGGTGCCTACTACTATCTGCGCGTCATCAAGGTGATGTTCTTTGACGAGCCCACCGACAGCTCGCCCCTGGGTGCCCCCACCGATGTGCGCGTGGTGATGAGCCTGAACGGCGTGGCCGTGCTGGTCTTCGGTCTGCTGCCTGGCGGCCTGATGGCCTGGTGCGCTCAAGCCATCGTCAAGACCTTGGCCACCTAAAGCCGGACCCACGATGGATCAGAGCGCAGCCGTTTGGTTGGTGTTATTGGCCGCCGTGGCGGCGGCCAATCTGCCTTACTTCAGCGAGCGGGTGCTGTTCTTCGGCCCGCTGCAAAGCCCCAAGTCTGTGGCCTGGCGTTTGCTGGAGCTTGTGCTGCTGGCCCTGGCCTGCTTGGGCCTGGGTTTTGCGCTGGAGGCCCGCATCGGCCAACGCCAGCCGCAGGGCTGGGAGTTCTACGCCGCTGCCGCCTGCCTCTTCGTGACCCTGGGCTTCCCCGGCTTTGTCTGGCGTTATCTGCGCCGAGGTCGGCATGCCGATTGAAAAGCCGGTGGCCGAGGATCTGCACCTGCGTGAGCAGGCCCTGCAGCAAGACACGGTGTTCAGCGGCTCCTTTTTGAAGGTGCAACGCGACACGGTTCGTTTGCCCGACGGCAAGACTGCTACCCGCGAGTTCATACGTCATCCCGGCGCGGTGATGATTGTTCCCCTGCTGGACGATGGCCGCCTGCTCCTGGAGCGCCAATTCCGCTACCCCATGGGCCGCGTGATGCTGGAGTTCCCAGCGGGCAAGCTGGATGCCGGTGAGGTCCCCCTGCATTGCGCGCAGCGCGAGCTGCTGGAAGAGACCGGTTATCGGGCCCGCGAATGGGCCCATGCCGGTGTCTTGCACAACGCCATCGCCTATTCGGATGAAGGCATAGAAATCTTTTTTGCCCGCGGCCTGAGCGCCGGCAAGCAGGCGCTGGATGAAGGCGAGTTTCTGGACCTGGTGACGCATAGCGTCGAGGAACTGGAGCGTTACTCCGCCCAGGGCGAACTCACCGATGCCAAAACCCTGGTCGGCCTGCTGTGGCTGAGCCGTTGGCAAAACGGCGCCTGGGCGCTGAACTGGCAAGCGGCTGCTTGAAACCCTGCTGATCCCGGCCCAATTCCAAACACTCCCTCATGCTGGTTCTCAATCTGGCTTGCAGCTTAGACCATCGTTTTGAAGGTTGGTTTGGCTCCCACGGCGATTTTCAGTCTCAGACCGAACGTGGCCTGCTGAGCTGCCCCGTCTGCGCCGATGCCAAGGTCAAGCGCATGCCCAGCGCACCTCATCTGAACGTATCCCATCTGCGTCAGGAAGCGCCAGCACCGGCCCGCCGGGAGGCAAAGCGCGCAGAGCAGGGCGCTGCCGCGGCAGCGGGCTCAAAACTCTCTGCGCCGGCCCTGGCTGCGCCCGCGCCTCCAGCCGCCTTGCAGCCCATCGAGGCCGGGCTGGATCCGCGCGAGCAGTTGCAGGTTTTGCAGGCCAAGCTGATGCAGGCGGTGCAGCAGGTGATAGCCAATACCGAGGACGTCGGCACCCAGTTTGCCGAGGAGGCTCGCCGCATTCACTATGGTGAGTCGCCGGAACGCGACATCCGTGGCCAAGCCACGATGGATGAGGCCGCGGCGTTGGAGGACGAAGGTATCTCCGTCATCGCCTTGCCCTCGGCCCTCGGGCATAAGGGCCCGCTGCAGTAGTTGGCGGTCTCCCCTCGGGCGCTACTTTTTGTTGGTAATCCACCCGTAATTTCTGCCCCTTGATCGCCTGCACGGCCCGGCCAGGGCGGCAATCTGAAGGGCGGATGAAGAGTGGCAACATGACCAACGGCAGGGGCTTGGTTTCAGGATAAGCTGGCGCGCTTCCCAAAAGATCGCCCTGTTCTGGAGTCCCTTCGATGTTGCGTGCCCCTTCGCCGTCTTCCTCTCTTCGATTCACACAAGGCCCCCTACGCTTGGCCCTGGCAACAGCGCTCACCTGTGCTGTCGCTCTGAGCTTGACGGCCTGTGGCAAGGACAAGGCCAAGACCGAGGCAGCCGCCACCACCGAGCCCTTGCAGATTGCGCCGGAAGACTTGCGCCATATGAGCGTCGGCGCCTATGCCGTGGGCCCGGTGATCACCGGCTCCATCCAGCCCGAGAAGCGCGCCGATTTGCGCGCCGAGGTTTCGGCCGTGGTCCAGCAGGTGCTGAAGGAAAACGGCCAGCAGGTGAAAAAGGGCGAACTCCTGGTGCGCCTGGACGACACCTCCATCCGCGACGGCCTGGCCTCGGCCGATGAAGCCGCCCGCGCCTCGGCCCAGACTTTTGAGCAGGCCGAGCGCCAGTACCAACGCCTCAAGACCTTGCAGGCTCAGGGCATGAGCTCCTTGCAAGCCTTGGAGGATGCCGAGCTGCGCCGCAATGGCGCGCAAAGCGATCTGGTGGCGGCCAAGGCTCGGGTGGTCACGGCCCGCCAATTGCTGCAACGCACCGAGGTGCGCGCACCTTTCGACGGCGTGGTCAGCGAGCGCAAGGTTTCCATCGGCGACACGGCCCAGGTTGGCAAGGAATTGGTCAAGGTGATCGACCCCCGCAGCATGCGCTTTGAGGGCCTGGTCTCGGCCGATCGCATGCATGAATTGAAGGTGGGCCAGCAGGTCAACTTCCGCGTCAACGGCTACTCGCAAAGCGAGTTCGTCGGCAAGATTCGCCGCGTCGATGCGGCGGCCAATGCCACCAGCCGTCAGGTCGAAGTCTTGGTGGATTTCGCCGATGGCAAGGGCCCCGATGTGGCCGGCCTGTATGCCGAAGGCCGGGTCGAGTCGGGCACGGTGCGCAGCCTGATGCTGCCCGAAGCCTCGCTGCTGCGTTCGGGTGACGAGGCCTATGCCTGGCGCGTCAAAGACGGCAAGCTGGCCAAGGTCAAGCTGGACCTGGGCGAGCGTGACGCCAGGCGCGGCGAATATGCGGTGCGCAATGGCTTGAATGAAGGCGACCAGGTGCTGCGCAGCCCGGGCTCCAATCTCAAAGACGGTCAGGCGGTCAAGCTGGTGGCCACGCCGCCGGTGAATGCGGCTTCCGTGGTCAAGCCCGCGGCTTCCTCTACTGCGTCGGGGAAGTGAGTCGCCATGTTCCTGTCCGACTTCGCCATCAAAAAGCCCATCGCGGCCATCGTCATCATCATCTCCTTGATGTGCTTGGGGCTCTTGGCGCTCAAGAAGCTGCGCGTCAATCAAATCCCTGATGTTCAACAGCCTTTCCTAGTCGTCAACATCAACTATCCCGGCGCCTCACCCGAGACGGTGGAGCGCGAGGTCATCAACCGCATCGAGAAATCTCTACAAAGCATCTCGGGCATCGACCGGGTGCGCTCGACCGCCGGCGAGGGCAATGCCAGCCTCTTTCTGATCTTCAATTTCAATAAGAACATGATCGAGGCCTCGGACGAGGTGCGCAATGCCATCTCGACCGTGCGCTACAAGCTGCCGACCGAGATCCGCGAGCCGGTGATCGAGCGCATCGACCCCAGCGCCGAGCCCGTCATGCAGCTGGCCCTGTCCAGCACTTCGCTCAGCCATGCCGAGATTTCGCGCCTGGCCGAGGACAAGCTGGCCGACAAGTTTCGCGGCATCCCTGGTGTCTCGGTGGTCAATGTCAACGGCGCACTCAAGCGTGAGCTGAGCGTCTTGCTGCGGGCCGAGAAGCTTCGCGAGTACAACGTCTCGGTGACCGAGGTGGTGGCCGCGCTGCGCAGCCAGAACGTCACCGCCCCCGTGGGCAAGGTACGTGGTGGCCTGGAGGATCAAAGCATCCGCCTGCTGGGCCGCATCGAGAACCCTTCGGAGTTCCAGCAAATCGTCATCAAGCGCAGTGGCAGCGAGGTCATTCGTCTGGGCCAGGTTGCCAGCATTGCCGACGGCTTTGCCGAGGTGAATAGCTTCAGCGTGCGCAATGGTCACCCCAATGTGGGCATGTCCATCAACCGTGCCCGCGATGCTTCGACCGTCACCGTCGCTAACAAGGTGCGCAAGCTGACCGAGGAGATCAGCGCCGGCCTGCCTCCCGGCACCACCTTGGAGGTGACCCGGGACGGCGGCAAGGAGGCCGAAGACAATCTCAACAACGTCATCCACGCCCTGGTCTTTGGCGCGGGTCTGACGATTTTTGTGGTGTACGTCTTCCTCAATTCCTGGCGCTCGACCCTGATCACGGCGCTCAGCCTGCCGACCTCGGTGATCGCGGCCTTTATCGCCGTCTGGCTGTGCGGCTTCACGCTCAACTTCATGAGCTTGTTGGGCCTGTCTCTGGCCATCGGCGTGCTGATCGACGACGCCATCGTGGTGCGCGAGAACATCGTTCGCCATATGGAACGCGGCTCGGATCGCCGTACCGCCGCGCTTGAGGGCACGGCCGAGATCGGCCTGGCCGTGGCGGCCACCACTTTTTCCATCGTGGCGGTGTTCATTCCCGTGGCTTTTATGCCCGGCATCTCGGGCGAATGGTTCCGGCCTTTTGCCCTGACCGTGGTGGCCTCGGTGCTGGTGAGCTTGTTCATCTCCTTCACGCTCGACCCCATGCTCTCGGCCTACTGGGGCGACCCACCGGGTCACCACGAAGCGCCCAAGACCGGCATTAGCAAGCAGTTGGCCCGTTTCAACACCTGGTTTGACCACCAAAGCGACCGCTATGGCCATGTGATCGCCTGGGCCTTGCACCATCGTCGCTGGATGGCTGTGTTTGCCGTGGCCAGCCTGGTGGGCGCAATCGTCTTGCAAGCCAAATTGGGTGGCTCCAGCTTCCTGCCTTCCTCGGACAACGGCATGCTGGCCATCGATGTGCGCACGCCTGCCAGCAGCAATCTGGAGTATTCACGCCGCAAGCTGGAATCCGCCGCCATCCTGGCGCGCAGCATCCCAGAGACCGAGGCGACCAATAGCTATGTGAATCCGGGTGGCGGTCGCATCTATGTGGACATTGGCAAGAGCAGCAAGCGCAAGCGCTCGGCCATCGAGATCGGCGTGGAGCTGCGCAAGAAGATCGCCACCCTGGTGGGCGCCGAGTACACGGTGCTGGATGACTTCAATAACGGCGCGCAAAAGCCGGTGCAGATCCGTTTCTCCGGCCCCGATTCGCGCAAGCTGCTGGAGATCACCAATGACTTCATGGTCAAGCTGCGCAGCGTGCCCGGTGCGGTGGACGTCGGCTTGTCCGAGCAAGATCCGCAGAACGAGTTGCAGATCGAGCTGAACCGGGGTCTGGCGAATTCATTGGGCATCTCGGTGGGCGACGCCGCCAACTCCCTTCGCGTGGCTTTTGCTGGTGTGGAAGTGGGCGACTGGGTGGACCCCACCGGCGAGGCCCGCGATGTGGCCGTGCGCCTGCATCCCGATGACCGGGTGGACCTGAGCAATATCGAGCGCCTGCCCATCGCCATCAGCGGCGCGAACCAGATGGTGCCGCTGGAGCAGATTGCCAAGGTCAGCATGGGGCGCGGCCCCTCGCAGATCCAGCATGCCGACGGCAAGCGCACCATCACCGTGGCCGCCAATGCCCAGGGCCGTTCCGACGGCGAGGTGACGGCCGACGCGGTCAAGATCGCCAAGGCAATGAACTTCCCGCCCGGCTACGGCATCGACCTGGAAGGCTCCTCGCGCGATCAGCAAGAGGTCTTCGGCGAGATGGGCATTGCCCTGGTCAGCGGCATTGGCCTGATGTACCTGATCCTGGTGATGCAGTTCGGCTCCTTTACCGCGCCGCTGGCGGTGATGCTGTCTCTGCCCCTGTCCTTGATCGGTGTGGTCCTGGCCTTGCTGATGACCAAGGGCACGCTGAATCTGATGAGTTTCATCGGCGTCATCATGCTGATGGGCTTGGTAGCCAAGAACGCCATCCTCTTGCTGGATGCCGCCCGGCAGCTGGAGAAGGAAGGCGTGGACCGCGAAGAGGCCTTGATGCAAGCTGGCCGCAAGCGCCTGCGTCCGATTCTGATGACCACCTTCGCCCTGATCGCCGGCATGTTGCCGGTGGCCATAGGCGTGGGTGAGGGCGGTGAGTTCTACCGCCCCATGGCCGTGGCCATCATCGGCGGCACCATCACCTCGACGCTCTTGACCCTGCTGGTCGTGCCCAGCTTCTACGACAGCATCGAGCAGGCCCGCGACCGCGCCATCGCCAAGTTCCATCGCCGCGAGACGCGTTGGGGCAGCTTCCTGGCCTTTGTGCTGACCTTGGTCGAAGCTGTTCTGGCCTTGATTTTGGTCCGCCTGGTGTGGCGCTTGTTGGCCAAGGTCTATGCCTTGGCGACGGGGCCTCGGGTGAAGTCGGCCTGATTGCTGGGACGAGACGAATTTAGAAAAGAAATGGCGATCTCCTGATCGCCATTTGTCTTTCAGGGAACCCGAGCTTCAATTGCCACAGTGCTGTCCTGACCAAGATCCATCACCTACTCAAGCTTGCCCATGAGTCCTGATCCAAAACACCCGCTCACAAACCAGATCATTCGTGACGAGGCGCAGCTGCGCGCCCTGATCGGCAGCCCCACAGACTTGGTTTGCAGCAAGATCAGCGATCGCCTCAACGCTATGACACGCCTGTTCGTCGAGCGTTCGCCCTTTGTGTGCTTGGCCACCAGCGACCGGGCCGGCCATTGCGACTTGAGCCCCCGTGGTGACCCGGTCGGCTTTGTGCGCATTCTTGATGAGCGCACCTTGCTCATGCCCGAGCGTCCCGGCAATCGCATTGCGGATTCACTGCGCAATATCTTGGCCAATCCGTATATCGGCCTGCTCTTCGTCGTGCCAGGCAGCACCGACACTTTTCGCGTCAATGGCCGGGCCACCCTCACCACCGATGCCGAGCTCTTGGCGCCCAGCGCCGTCGAAGGCAAGCCGCCCTTGCTCGGCATCCTGGTCGACATCGATGAAGCCTATACCCAGTGCTCCAAAGCCTTGCTGCGCTCACAACTCTGGGACCCGCAGCGCCACGTCGCGCCAGCCAGCATGCCCACTGGGGGGCAGGTGATGCGCGCCATTCACGGCGAGCCCTTTGATGCCGAACAGTACGACAAGGAGCGCGCGGAGCGCTATCGGCGCCGAGTGGGGTTTTACTGATTTTGGGCCGCGGCCTGCGCGTTGTAGTGCAGATGGCCGTCGCCAAGATGGCCCAACTCGTTAACCCAGTCGCTGGGTTGTGGTCGCGCAATGCTCATCCATCGGCTGTGAATTTGAATTCGAGCGAGCCGGGAGAGACATTAGCCAACCGCGCAAGTTTCGTAGCAACACGCGACCGCAGTCGCTCTTGATGAATTGACCTCGTTCAATCGAGTCTTCTCGTCCATCGGTAAACGGAACCGATCGCTGCGGTAGTGCGGGGTCGACAAATGCATCGGCCAGACCAATCTCCAAGCCTTCGGCCACCAAGCCGACTAGTGTGGCCCGCAGTCGCTTCCCCTCATCCTGCTTCCAGACAGATTCAGGCACCTCCGCCTTGATTGGCGTGGACATCACCTGCACCTGGCGCAAGGCCTTCGGCCGATCAGACCCGGAGCTGGGCCAAAAAGCGATCCAAATGTGGGCAGAAATCGTCCTGGCGTCTGCCGCCAAGACGAAGGCCGGTCTCACCTCAACGAGCCAATCGTTTTTCAGCTTTGCATTTCCGCTTGGCAGAAAAGTCTCTCCTAGAGGAGGCCAAGCCGTGGTGAGGTCTCCCATCAAGGAGTTCAAATCCAATTGACTTAGCAACTCTCGATACGGAGCCACGATCTTGTTGGCCCGGCGTGTGGCGCTTTGTTCCTTGACTTGATTCGCCGTGGAATTGATCAAAGCATGGGTCATTACCGAGGCTAAAAAGATGAGGCCATTGCCGCCCGGGTAGAGCATGGTTCCCGGTTTACCTTGGCTGTCATTGGCTTCAGCTCCGCTCAGCTGGAATTCAAAGCCGACGGGAACGCTCCATTGCCAATTTGATTCAGACAGACTTGGCAAGGGGGCTTGCAGGAGTTCCTTGTCGCCTTCTGCGCTGGCGTTGACGTGCAGGCCGAGGACGGATAGGGCGAGAACAAAGATACCCGTCCTCTTGTTCCTCGCGTACGTCGAAAAAAGCCTTACCCAAGTCATTTGCAGAGCGAGTTACTGCAAGGGAGTAACGATGGTCTTTCGTGCAGCCTCAATCGCTTGGAAATAAGCATTGGTTAAACCTGGAAAGGAGGGGGGCTCGTCCCAGTTTTTATTGGTGACCTTCTTCACACTGAAAGGCAAGTACCACTCCAATGCATTGCTCGACAGATTGACGATATAGCTTTGACCCTGGACTGTGGCCGATGGTAGGCCCTGCGGAACGTAGGCCTTGAAATTTCGCTCAAAGCCCAGTTGCTCAATATGAACAATCATCAGCCGCTCTATCTGGAATCGAGACTTCAAGGTCGAAAAGTCTCGAGGCGATTTTTGGGGTTCGTTCAAATTGGAAAATGCTTCCAAGTTGGAGGCGTCGGGAAGCTCAATGACTTCTAACTTCTTGTCTTTGAGTACATCCATCAGGCTGGTCTTTATCTCCAGCACTTCGGCCTTGGACAGCGTGGCTGTGTAAGCGTTCAAGCTCGAATGCATCAGATTTGCAGTCGCGAGACACAGGAGACAGCTTGCGCCGGGAAAGTATGTGTCAGGTTTTTCTGGCAAAACCAGCATGAGGCCGATACGGCCCGCTGTTGCATCCACAGCTTTGGGTGATAAAGCGACGGGCAAGCGCTTGGGGCTTGCACAAGCCGCCACGACCATCAGCATTGCCAAGGCAAGTGCCAGCCTCAAGATCCTCATGCTCACTCCAGTTCTTGTTGTTTTGAGAAAACAAAAGGGCACCTGCAAGAGCAGTGCCTAGTGTCAGCTTGGCTTCAATGAGGCGCATTCTTTCGGGCTTTGCGACGCTAGTTGCCGAGGACAAACCCTTGATCAAGTGGAATTGGCAGAACTTCGCAAATTTGACAATGCTCCGCGAATTGCATGCTGGTCGCTAGATGGTGTTTCGGTGCGGTGCTTTGCAGGGAACCCAGCAATTCACTTCAATCAGAGCATCCGCCCCGGGTTGAGTATTCCCTGGGGATCCAAGGCGGTTTTGATGGCCCGCATCAGGCCCAAGGCCACGGGGCTTTTGCGGGCGGCCAACTCTTCGCGCTTGAGTTGGCCAATGCCATGCTCGGCCGAAATCGAGCCCTCATAACGCTGCACCGCCTCGTACACGATTTGGTTGATGGCAGCCTCATGTCGGCTCAGGAACTCCGCGGGGGGCACGCCTTCCGGCGCCTGCACGTTGTAATGCAGATTGCCGTCGCCCAGATGACCGAAGTTGACCATGCGTATGCCTGCAAAGGCTTGGGTCAGGGCCGCATCGGTTTCACGCACAAAAGCGGGGATGCGGGACAGGGGCAGGGCGATGTCATGTTTGACGTTGAGCCCCTCCTTGCTCTGCGCCAGCGGGATGGACTCGCGCAAATGCCACATGGTCTGCGACTGGGCCAGACTTTGCGCCACGGCGGCGTCCGTGATCAAGCCCTGAGTCAAGGCCTCGCTCAGAATCGCCTCGAACTGAGCTTGCGCATGAGCTTCACCCTCGCTGTCCGAAAGCTCCAGCAGCACCGTCCAGGGGCAGGGTGGCAGGGCTTGTTGCAGCTGCGGGAAGTGGCGGCGCACGAGGCTTAGCGAGAAAGCATTCATCAGCTCAAAGCCGGTCAAGGCCGCTGCGGCTTGGCCGCGCGCCAGGCTGAGCAGCCCTAAGGCCGAGTCCAGATCGGGGCAGGCGGCCAAGGCCGTCATCTGCGCGCGCGGGCGGGCAAAGAGCTTGAGGGTGGCGGCGGTGATGATGCCCAAGGTGCCTTCGCTGCCGATGAAAAGATCGCGCAGGTCGTAGCCGGTGTTGTCCTTGCGCAGGCCGCTCAGGCCCTGCCAGATTTCGCCCTGGGCCGTCACCACCTCCAGGCCCAGGCACAACTCGCGCGCATTGCCATAACGCAGTACCTGGGTGCCGCCGGCATTGGTCGCCAGATTGCCGCCTATGGTGCAGGTGCCTTGCGAGGCCAGGCTCAAAGGGAAGAGCAGACCGTGTGCCTCGGCCGCGTCCTGCACGGCTTGCAAGGTACAGCCGGCTTCTACCGTGAGGGTGAGGTTGTGGGCATCGACACCGCGCACCGCTTGCATGCGCTGCAGGCTCAGCAGAATTTGCTGGCCGCTCCCATCGGGCACGCCGCCACCGACCAGGCCGGTATTGCCTCCTTGCGGGACGAGGCTGAGACCATGCTTGGCGCAGCAGCGCAGCACAGCGGCCACTTGCTCGGTGTTGGCGGGTCGGGCCACGGCCAGGGCGCGGCCTTGATAGCGGCCCCGCCAGTCGTTCTCATAGGCCGACAAATCATGGGCCGGGCTTTGCAGCAGGCCGCCCTCGCCGAGCAGGGCTTGCAGTTCGGCCAGGGCACTCATGCCTCGGTATGCGCCTTCGCTGCGGCTAGGCGTTGGCGCACATGCAGGGCGCAGGCGGTGAAGATCAAGACACTGAGCAAGACCTCCGCCGTAGCCAGCCAGGCCGACAGGCCTTTCTCGCTGGTGGCGCGCACGGCGCCCTCGGCGAAGTAAAGCCAGATCATCAGGCTCAGCCAGCGGAAGGTGTAGAGCCGGTAGCGCCACAGGCCAGCCATGGGAATCAGCAAGGGCAGGGCTTTGATGGCCAGGGTGCCACGGCCGGTGGGAGCCAGCCACAACTCCCAGGCCAGGCAGAGCAGGAAGAGGGCAATCAAGCCGCCCAGAGCCAGCCAGCGGCTCAGGGCTTCGCGCGCATCGGCCTGCGTTCTTTGGGCATGGTTGCTTGCCGAGTTGAGGGGGGGCGTGGGGGCGTTCATGGGAGCGGGTGCGGACATGCTGGCATCATAGCCAGCATGACAAATTCCTCTCCCACCGATCTGGTCCAAGCCAGCCCGGCACCCATGAAGTTCGCCCAAGTTCGCCAAAGCCGTTTGTGGCTGGTCCTGGTCAATCTGCATGCCCGTTTCAAGGAAGAACATCTGGGCCTGACGGCCGGCAGCCTGACCTTCACCACCCTGATCTCCCTGGTGCCCTTGCTGACGGTGATGCTGGCTTTGTTCACCGTCTTCCCCATGTTCTCGTCCTTCCAGGTGGCGCTGGAAAAGTATTTTTTACAGAACCTGATTCCGGCCAATATCGCTCGCCCAGTGCTGACCGGCCTGACCCAGTTCGCTGCCAAGGCCAAGGGCTTAGGCAGCATGGGTGTGGCCTTGCTGGGCTTTACCGCCCTGGCCCTGATGCTGACCATTGACCGCACGCTGAATCTGATTTGGCGGGTCAAGCGGCCCCGGCCCATCGCCCAGCGGGTGCTGGTGTATTGGTTTGCCCTGACCCTGGGCCCGCTGATTCTCGGCGGTAGCATTGTGCTGACCAGCTATGCCGTCACCACCGGTCAGGACCTGCTGGGCGATCTGCCCGGCAACTGGTCCTTCTTTCTGTCCCTGGTGCAGGTGCTGATCATGGCGGCCGCCGTGTCGGGCTTGTTCCACTATGTGCCCAACACCCATGTGCGTTGGCGCCATGCGGCTTTTGGCGGACTCTTTGTGGCCCTGGCCCTGAGCTTGGCCAAATGGGGGCTGGCCTGGTATCTGAAACATGTGCCGACCTACTCGACGCTGTATGGCGCGTTCGCCGTCGTGCCGGTGTTTCTGATCTGGCTTTACCTGGGCTGGGTGATTGTGCTGATCGGGGCCGTGCTCTCTGCTAACGCGCCCAGCTTGGCGGGAGGCATGCCGCGCCGCCCCGAGGCCCCGGGTGTGCAACTGGAATTGGCCTTGGATGTCTTGCGGGCCTTGTGGCGTGCCCAGCGCGAGGGGCGCGGGGGCTTGAGCAGCTCGGCCCTGGCCTTGACGCTGCGGGTGGACCCCCTGCAGCTGGAGGCGGTGCTGGACAGCTTGGTCGGGCTGGACTGGGTGGGCAGGCTGGAGGAGGGCGGCGTGCAGCGTCTGGTGCTGCTGTGCGCGCCCGAGCAGGTGCCGGCCCAGGCCCTGCTGCAAGCCACCGTGGCCCAGCGAACACCCGGCTTGCAACAGCTCTGGGCGCGCAGCGATTGGGATCGCTTGCGCCTGGTCGATCTGCTGGAGCCTGCTTCGACCTCAGCTGTGTAAAACCACCAGCAGCGCCACGGCGGGCTGCTGGCTTTGATTGCGGATGGCGTGGGGCCCGTCCACCGCGTAGCGCGCTGTCTCACCCGTGTTGAGGGTCTGTGCGGCGCCGCCTGCATTCACCACCAGGCTGCCGC
Source organism: Paucibacter sp. KBW04 (assembly GCF_003852425.1). GTDB lineage: Bacteria > Pseudomonadota > Gammaproteobacteria > Burkholderiales > Burkholderiaceae_C > Paucibacter_A. The sequence goes on from NZ_QAJN01000010.1 coordinate 161,091, forward strand.
TGAGCACACTCAGATGCTCACGCGAGCCGGGCTCGTGCGCGGCCGACTCCAGTGCGCCGCCGGGCTGCACGCTCAGCTCATACCACTCGAACTGGCCGGCCAGATCGATGGGCCCCAGGATGCGCAGCTGGCACAGGCCGTCCGGGCTGCTCATCGAGGGTGTTCCGTGGGCCGGCACGGTCTCGATGGCCGGTGGGCTTGTGCGTTCACCGCCCAGCAGTTCGGCCAATTCCACCCGCAAGGCATTGGCCAGACGCCAGACCACGGCAACTGTCGGATTGGCCTGATTGCGCTCTATCTGCGACAACATGGACTTGGAAACCCCGGCGCGCCGCGACAACTCGTCCAAGGACAAGCCCTGGGCTTGCCTCAAGGCTTGCAAGGTGGCGCCCACCTTGGGGGGCTCGAGTGCGTCCAAATTCGCTGCAGACATGCTTGACCTTGAAAATGAAATCCTAGATACTGCACGCAAATTCGATATATCGAACTGCGTTCAATTTAGTGAATTGTGCACCAGGAGACACCACATGGCTACCGCGCAAAACTTCTACGACCACATCAATGCCGAACTCGCTGGCATCCGTGAGGCAGGCCTCTACAAAAGCGAGCGCATCATCACCGGCGCCCAGAGCGCGGTGGTGCACACGAATGACGGCCGGGAGGTGATCAATCTCTGCGCCAACAACTATCTGGGCCTGTCCTCTCATCCCGAGGTGATTGAGGCCGCCCACGAGGCCCTGCGCACGCACGGCTACGGCCTGTCCTCCGTGCGTTTTATCTGCGGCACCCAAGACCTGCACAAAACCCTGGAAGCGCGCCTGTCCAAATTCCTGGGCACCGAGGACACCATTCTTTACGCCGCGGCTTTTGACGCCAACGGCGGCCTGTTCGAGCCCCTGCTGGGCGAGCAAGACGCCATCATCAGCGACGAGCTGAACCACGCTTCTATCATTGACGGCATCCGTCTGTGCAAGGCCAAGCGCTTCCGTTACAAGCACAATGATCTGGCCGATCTGCAAGCCCAGCTGGAAGCCGCAAAGGCGGCCGGCGCCCGCCACACCCTGGTGTTCACCGACGGCGTGTTCTCCATGGACGGCACCATCGCCCAGCTGGACAAGATCCGCGCTCTGTGCGATCAGTACGGTGCCTTGCTGGGCATCGACGAATGCCATGCCAGCGGCTTCCTGGGCCAGACCGGCCGCGGCACGCATGAGTACCGGGGTGTGTTCGGCAAGATTGACATCATCACCGGCACCCTGGGCAAGGCCCTGGGCGGCGCCTCGGGTGGTTTCACCAGCGGCCGCAAGGAAGTGATCGAGCTGCTGCGTCAGCGTTCGCGCCCCTATCTGTTCTCCAACACCGTGGCCCCCAGCATCGTCGGCGCCTCCATCAAAGTGCTGGACCTGCTGGAAGCCTCCACCGCCTTGCGCGACAAGCTGGAAGCCAACACCGCCTACTTCCGCGCCGCCATCCAGGCGGCCGGCTTCGAGATCAAGCCTGGCACCCATCCCATCGTGCCCATCATGGTGTACGACGCGGTGATGGCGCAAAAACTCAGCGCCCGCATTCTGGAACTGGGCATCTACGCCGTGGGCTTCTTCTTCCCCGTCGTTCCCAAAGGCCAGGCCCGCATCCGTGTGCAGGTTTCGGCCGGCCACGAGCGCGAACATTTGGAAAAAGCCGTGGCCGCCTTCACCCAGGCGGGCCGCGAACTGGGCCTCATCAAGGCCTAAGCAGAGACTTCAGCAGACTTTCGACATGACCACCAAGATTCTCATCATCGGCGCCAACGGCCAAATCGGCTCGGAACTGGCCGCAGAACTGGCCCTGCGCCATGGCAATGCCAACGTCATCACCAGCGATCTGGCCCCGCAAGGCCGGGTGCCCCAGCTCAATCACGAGATGCTGGACGTGACCGACGCGGCCGCCCTGGCCGCCGTGGTCAAGCGCCATGGCATCACCCAGATCTACCATCTGGCGGCGGCCCTCTCGGCCACCGGTGAGAAGCACCCGATGTGGGCTTGGGACCTGAATATGAAGGGTCTGCTGAACGTCCTGGAACTGGCCCGGGTGCAAAAGCTGGAACGCATTTTCTGGCCCAGCTCCATCGCCGCTTTCGGCCCCTCGACGCCGACGCTGGACACGCCGCAGACCACCGTGATGGACCCCACCACCATCTACGGCATCTCGAAGTTAGCCGGCGAGCGCTGGTGCGCCTGGTACCACGCCAACCATGGTGTGGACGTGCGCAGCATCCGCTACCCCGGCCTGATCAGCCACAAGACCCCGCCCGGTGGCGGCACCACTGACTATGCGGTCGACATCTTCTATCACGCCCTCAAGACCGGCAGCTACAACTGCTTCCTGGAAGAAAAGCAGGGCCTGCCCATGATGTATATGCCCGACGCGCTGCGCGCCACCATCGAGCTGATGGAAGCGCCCGCCGAATCCGTCAAGCAGCGCGGCTCCTACAACCTGGGCGGCGTGAGCTTCACCCCGGCCGAGATTGCCGCCGCCATCCGCGCCCATCTGCCCGATTTCAAAATCAGCTACGCGCCCGACTTCCGCCAGGCCATCGCCGCCAGCTGGCCGCAGCGCATCGACGACAGCGAGGCCCACAAGGATTGGGGCTGGAAGCTGGAGTACGACCTGCGCGCCATCGTGGCCGATATGCTCAAGGAAATAGCCCGCAAAGAGGCGGTTTAAGCCGGGATGGCTTCGGGGGCTGCTGCTAAGCTGGGTTCATCATGCCCAAGCCCATTCAGCGCCTCCTTCCTGTCGCTCTCTGCCTGAGCTTGTGGGCGGCCGCCGCCTCGGTATCGGCCGCCGAGCCGAGCGCGGAAGAGCCCAAACGACCCGTAGCCGAACCGTCTTGGTTTGATCTGCCCGGTGATGATTTGCGTTATCTGCTGGGTGCCAGCCTGAGCTATTCGCCGTCCTATCCCGGTGCCCGCATCATGGAGACCTCCCTCAAGCCCATGTGGGCGGCGCGCTGGGGCAAGTGGCGTTTGTCCAGCTCCGGCGGCGCCGGTCTGATGGGTTTTGGCGTGGAGTCCATTGGCCCAGGCTCGGGCGCCAGCCGCGATTTATTCCGCTCGGACACGCTGCGTTTGGGCCTCACTCTGCGTCTGGACAATGGCCGCCGCAGCAGCGATGCCGCCTACACCGAGGGCCTGCCCGATATCGGCCGCACCCTGCGTCTGCGTCTTTACGCCAGCAAGACTCTGGCCCCGCAATGGCAGCTTTCTGCCGCCTGGAGCCAGGATGCGCTGGGCCGCCAAGGCGGGGCGATCTGGAATGCCGACCTGGCACACCGTCTCTATCGCTCTGCCAACGGCGCGGGCGAGCTGATGGCGGGCGTGGGCCTGTCCGGTGGTGATGGGCGTTATTTGCTCAGCTACTACGGCGTGCCGCCAGACAGCGCGGCGGCCCAGCGCCTGGGGCGCAGCTTTGTGCCTGGCGCGGGCTTTAGCGAGGTCAATCTGGGCCTGTCTTACACCCGCGCGCTAAGCCCCCACTGGGTGTTCAATAGCAGCGCGGGCTGGAGTCATTTGCTAGGCCCCGCGGCGGCCAGCCCGCTGACCGAAAGGCTGAGCAATTTCAGCCTGGGCTTCAGTCTGGGCTGGCGGAACTGAGAGTTAGGCGCTCAGGTGCCCAAGATTTGCCGCAAGCTCGCCAGCATTTCTTCCGGCGCCTCGCCCATCAGGGAATGGCCTGAAGGCAGGAGGTAGGTCTTGGCCTTGAGCGCTGCGGCCAGGCTCTGGCTCTGCTTGGGCGCCGTCATCTGGTCGCGCTCGCCCAGCAGCAGGCTGACGGGGCATTGCACTTTGGCCGCCGCCTCCATGCCTTGATCGTAGGCATCGCAGACGCGGAAGTCGTGCTCAAACAGGTTCAAAGCCGTCTGCTTGGCTTGGACGCGCTCCATCAGGGCGCGGCTACCGCCCTGCAGCCAGGCACCGGGGCCGGGATAGCTAGGCTTGCTGGCCCAAGTGGAGATGGAGAAGCTATTGACCATGGCGATGGCTTTCAGAGGTTGATCACGCGCCGTGCTCAGCAAGGCCTCGGACACCTTCATCGGGTAGGCCGTGCCCACCATCACCAGCTGGCGCACCCGCGCGGGCGCCTGGGCGGCGGCTTCCAAGGCGATCAAGGAACCCATGCTATGGCCCACCAGGCTGGCTTGCTGCACGCCCGCGGCATCCAGCAACTCCAGCAACCAAGTGCCTAGCTCGGGCACGCCGCCCAGCACAGGATTGCCGCTGCGGCCATGGCCGGGCAGATCCACGGCCAAGACGCTATGGCCATGGTGAGCGAACCAGCGTGCCAGCAAGGTCCAGACGCTATGGTCGTTCAGCGCCCCATGCACGAACACGAGGCAGGGCAGGGCGGGGTTGAAGGGCTTGCCGCCGGTGTAGGCATAGGCTTGCGTGCCTTTGACATTGAGTTCCATCGCTTCAGTCCTCCCGGCTTATTTGCTGGCGCGCTTGAGCGCTTGTTTCAGATCGGCGATCAAATCGTCGGCATCTTCCAGGCCGATAGACAGGCGCAAGGTGCCGGCCGTGATGCCGGCTTGCGCCAGCGCTGCATCATCCATGCGGCTGTGGGTGGTGGAGGCGGGATGGATGACCAGGGAGCGGCAGTCCCCCACATTGGCCAGGTGGGAGAAGATCTTCAAGGCCTCGACAAAGGCTCGGCCTTGTTCGCGCGAGCCCTTCAGATCGAAGCTGAATACCGAGCCGCAGCCGCGTGGCAAGAGCTCTTGCGCCAGCGCATGACTGAGGTGGCTGGCAAGACCGGGATAGCCCACCTGGGCCACTTGCGGCTGGGCGGCCAGAAACTCCGCCACCTTCTGCGCGTTCTGCACATGGCGCTGCATGCGCAGAGACAAGGTCTCGATGCCTTGCAGAATCAGCCAAGCCGTGTGTGGGCTCATGCAGGCGCCGAAATCGCGCAGCCCCTCGCGGCGTGCGCGAAGCAAAAAGGCACCCACCGTGCTTTCCTCGCTGAAGACCATGTCGTGGAAGCCGGCATAGGGCTCGCACAGTTCGGGGAAGAGGCCGTGTTTGGCATGGGCCGCGTCCCAGTCGAAGCGGCCGCTGTCCACCAGCACGCCGCCCACCACCGTGCCGTGGCCGCTCAGGAATTTGGTGGCCGAGTGGTAGACCAGATCGGCACCATGCTCGAAAGGTCGCAAGAGGTAAGGGGTAGTGAGGGTGGAGTCCACCAGCAAGGGCAGCTTGGCCTGATGGGCGATTTCCGCCACCTGCGGGATGTCCAGCACATCGAGGCCGGGGTTGCCCAGGGTCTCGCCAAACAGCAGCTTGGTATTGGGGCGGATGGCGGCGCGCCAGGCCGCGAAATCACCTGGCCGCACAAACGTCGTCTCGATGCCAAAGCGCCTGAGGGTGTAGTGCAGCAGATTGTGCGAGCCACCGTAGAGCGCGCCGCTGGCCACGATGTGCGAGCCCGCGCCCGCCAAGGTGGCGATGGCCAGATGCAGGGCCGCCTGGCCGCTGCTGGTCGCGATCGCACCGACGCCGCCTTCCAAGGCTGCGACCCGTTCCTCGAAGACGGCCGTGGTTGGGTTGGACAAGCGCGAGTAAACATGGCCGGCGCGTTCCATATTGAAAAGCGAGGCCGCGTGTTCAGAGCTTTCAAACACAAAGGACGTGCTCAGATGCAGTGGCGTGACCCGGGCGCCCGTGCTGGGGTCTGGGGCGGCGCCCGCATGCAGGGCCAAGGTGTCGAAAGAGGGGTCGGCGTAGCCAGCCATGGTGTCTCCCAGGTGTTTGATGCGCGAATTGTGTGCTATGTTTCCATGCAGTCGTATCAAGTGGGATCTGCATCTCGTTTCAGGCCCAGCATCAAGAGGAGAGAGTCATGAAAGTCGTCGACATCCTGCGTGTCAAAGGCGGTACTTTGTTCACCGTCACGCCCGACGAAAGCCTGGCCCAGGCCGTGGCCACCATGTCCGAGCGCGATATCGGCTCCCTGGTGGTGATGGAGCATGGTGACCTGGTCGGTATGTTGACCTTTCGTGAGGTGATTGCCGCCATCGCCCGCAACGGCGGTTCGGTCGGAACCTCGCTGGTGCGTAGCGTGATGGACGATCACCCCTTGACCTGCACGCCCGAGACCGAGATCGATGAAGTCCGCCGCATGATGCTGGGCCGTCATGCCCGCTATATGCCCGCGCTGAACGGCCGCACCTTGATGGGCGTGATCTCGTTCTACGACGTGGCCAAGGCCGTGGTTGATGGCCAGGACTTCGAGAACCGCATGCTCAAAGCCTATATCCGCGACTGGCCGGTGGAAGAAAACGCCAGCACCGCGGGCGAGTCCAAGCTGTGAAGCCCAAGCGGGCGGCGGCCTGAGCCATGCCTTCATGCCAGTTCCTGGCATCCAGCGAAAGCGGCCCGATGGCCGCTTTTTCTTCGCCGACGATGCAGGCCACGACCTTGCTGTCTTGCCGTCGCCGCAGTTGGCCGCTTGCCGCCTACCTGCTTTTCAGCCCTGTTGCCATGATGCCTGTCAGCCCTAGCTTCGCAGCAGCGGGTGGGCCGCAGATTCAGCGCCTGAGCCTGGCAGCCGGCCAGGCTCAGCAAGAGCTTTTGTTTGAGGTCACGGGTGAGCCGGGCGGCGGGGAGAGTCGCCTGGTCTTCGCCGCCTTGCGCAGCACCGTGGCCTTGGCCGCGATCGAGTTATTGGACCCTGAGCAGCGTCGCGTCTGGCGCCGCACGCCTGCTCAGCTGGGCTTCACGCCGCAGGCACTGGCCCAACACCCCGAGTTGGGTGATGCGATCGGCCTGCCCGAACTGCGTCGGCCCCAGCCTGGCCGCTGGCGATTGAGGCTTGAGCGGGCCCAGCCCTTGCGCCAGGCCGGGCAGCTCTTGTTTTCGTTCCGTCAACTGCCCCGGTTTGAGCTCAGCCTCACGGCCCTCAGTGCCGAGCCGGCCGTGGGCCAGGTGCAGAACTATGTGCTGCGCCCGGCCGACTTTGGGGCGCCGATCTTGGGCCTGGGTGCCCTGGCCCTGGTCTTGCAGGACGCGGCCGGACAATCGTTTCCCGTACCTGCTGCACAAGAGCAGCTGCGCAGCCCGGCCGGGCTTTTGATCAGCGACGAGCCCGGCGCCTATATCAGCCGCTTCGCTTTGCCCGCTCCTGGCGAGTACCGCGTGCGAGCGCGTCAGCAGTTCCCTGGCGGCCAGTTCGCCGAGGCCGAGATCAAGCTGGTGGCACGCGGCGTTGCGGCCTTGGCGGGCTCACCCCTGCGTTTGGAAGGCATCCGTTTTGAGCGCCAGGCGGGCTGCTTGCAGGCCGCGGTGCTGGAACTCGGCCTGGACATCGCCAGCCCCGGGCTGTATGCCGTGACTGTGCAGTTGGTGCTGGGCGCCAACTCGCGCCAGCTCAGTCGCTCCGCCCAGCTGCAAGCCGGCAAGGCCAGTTTGCAGCTGGCCCTGCCCGCCAGCACTTTGCGCGAATTGGGTGGCGCGCCCAAGCGCATTGCTCGCCTAGGCCTGCTTCGCTTTGGGCCCGACAAAGCCGGTCCGGTGGCGGAGTTGCTGGACATTGCCCTCAGCGCCGAGCAGCAAGCGCAATTGATATCGCTGTGCGCCGGCTGATCGGGTCTACAAGCCAAGAAGGGTGGCCATGAAAAAAGCCCCTTGCGGGGCTTGCTTCAACTCTCAATTCTTGGGGCAGTTGGGCGCGGTGCAGGCCTTCAGGATCAAGAGTCGGGAGTCCTGCAGATCGATCTTGCCGTCACCGTTGAGGTCGCGCCTATCGCCAGGGATCAGCGGGCTTTGACTGCGGTACTGCAAGAGCAGATCGCGGTCGGCCGAGTTGACACTGCCATCGCCGTTCAGGTCACCGGTGATGGTGGGAAAGATCTGCCAGCGTGACAAGCTGCTGCCGCTGACCGGGATGCGTGAGGCCTGGGCCGTGCTGCCGCCACCGACCACCAGCACCGACTCGATGCGGTAAGGCCCATCGCTGCGCTGCAGCTTGTCGGCCATCACGGTGGCCGTCACCCGGTTGTCACCGGCATTGAGGAAGTTGTTGAGGCCGAACTGACCCACTTCCAGGCCTTGAGCGTCCAAGATCTTGAAGGAGACCTGGTAGCTGCCCGCGTTGTTGACGCGGATGGGCAGGCTGAAGTCCAGCTGACCGACAAAGCCCATGCGCAGCACCGGATTGACCGAGGCACCGGCCGCCAGCTCGATCGGATCGGAGCAGAACTGAGAAAGCGTCAGGCCACTGAAACTGGTGGCGGCCTGCTTGCGCATCTCCAAGCGAGGCGATTGGCCCGAGAAAGCCAGCACGTCCAGCGGGTCGATGATGAAGTCACCGTCGGCGGCAAAGGTCTTGCGGATCTCGCTGGCGGTGTAGGACAGCTTGGCATTGAGGGCGCCCGGGCCACTCAAGACCACATTGCTGCGCTTGAGCAGGCTGCCGGGGCCGCCGCTGCTGAGCAAGGTGCCGGCGGTGGAGTAGGTGCCGGCGCTGGCCACTGTGCCGCTTAAATTGACGTCCAGCTGGCGCACGCAGCCCGAGGCCTCGCGTATCACCGTGCCGCTGACCGAGCCGAAGCTGAAGTTGGCCGGCACGATGTCCACAAAGCCGGTGGCGCTGCGCTGGATGCTGCCACCTCCCGGCGCCGGGATGTTGACCTTGCCGTCGATCTGGTAGCGGCCCGTCTGGCCAAAGCGATAGCCTTGGCTGTAGATGCCGTCATCGGCCAGGCCGTCAAAATCGGCCGCCTGGCCGCTGTCCACGGCGGCCAGCGTGGCGACGGGATTGCCGTCCTTGCTGATGCTCAGGCTGGGCGCAACGCCCTTGATCGGCAGGCCTTGGTGTACCACCAGCAAGCCCAGGGGCACGGGCTGGCCCACGCGGAAGGTTTGGCCGCTGATCACCAGGCCGACCTGGTAGGGCGACTGGGCATAGCTACTCAGAATCGCCACCGTGGGCACGGGCGCGGCGGGGAAGGTGGCTTGCAGCGTCCACACCCCATCGGCCGGATTGGCGATGCTGGGCGTGATGAAGACGCCGCCCGGCAGTGGCGGGTTCAGCTGGGCACCGTCCAGAAAGCTGACGCGCGGGTCGTTGGCCGCGATCACCTCCTGGCCTTGCGGGTCCAGTAGGCTGATATGGGCGCCGCTGACCGGCAAGACCAGTTGCAGGCGCAAGTCGCTGAGGGCCGCGACCGGCAGCGGCAGGCGCAGCTGGGTGCTGCCGGCCGCGATGGGCTGGGCCCAGGTATTGGTGGGCGAGGTGTTGATCAGGCCAGAGTTCTGGGCCAGGGCGAGGGGCGTGGGGCCCGCAAAGCCCAGGGCAATTCCCAGGGCCAGGGCGCTCAGGCGCAGGGTTTGGTGGAGTCGAACAAAGCTCATGATGTGGGCTCCTGGCTCAGCGAAGTTTGATCGATTGGTCAAGCAGCTTGCGCACGTTGTCGCCGTTCTTGACCGTCGAGTGATTGGTATTGCTCTGATTGCCCATGGGGGTGCCCCAGCCGGGGTTGGCGCTGTTCAGGCCCACCACCACATCGTTGGGGTTGAGCTGGGCATTGAGCACCGTTTTGTAGGTCAGCACGGTGATGGGGGGCGACTGCGGATCGAGGCTTGGGATGACCTCGAAGCTCAGTTGCACCGCCGAGCTGAAGTTGCAGATGCCCATATAGGCCAGGCGCAGGGCGTTGTAGGTGTAGCTGCCGACAAAAGGCACGCTGGAAACGGGGTTCATGGGGTCGATCTCGCCATCGGTGGGCTCGCGGCTGCAGTTGGGGCCGGCATCCGCACCGATGGTGAAGGTGTTGGCCACATTGCCGCGCAGGCCGGCAGGGATGGCTTCGTTGGCGACCTGGGTGGTTAGGTCGATCAGGCCGGGAGGCTGGGGGCCGGCGCCAAAGCCGCTGGCAATGCCCGCCACCGTGCTGTCGATGAATTTGCGCGCATAGCCATTGGGGTCCTGGCCATTGCCCTCGTAAATCGTGGCCAGGCTGCGTTGCAGCATCGTCAGGTCGGCCACGACCGAGCCGCGGTGCGGGGTCGACAAGGTGCCCAGGGACAGCACTTCGAAGTCCGGTGGGCTCAGCACCGCCAGGGCTTGTGAATCCAGGCCGCCCTTGCTGTGCACGATCAGATTGACCTTGCTGGCTTTGACCGTGTCCAGGAAACCCTTGATCTTGGTCTTCAGGTCCTGGGCATTCGTCATCACCGCGCCGTTCTTGTTGGCGGTGGAGAAGCGATCGAAGAGCACACCGCTTTCATTCATGGTCTTCAACACGCCAGGGGCGGCACCGTCTTCCCAGGTGCTGCGATCCGCCGCGATGCCGTGCGCCAGCACATAGGGGAAGGCAGCGTCGAACTCGATGCCCACCCAGTCCACGGCCATGCACCAGTATTCGCCGTTGCCGACATTGCCGGTGTCGATATCGACCTGGAACTCATTGACCACGCCGGGGTTGCCAGGGCTGGCGAACTTGACCTGGGAGATGTCGACCTCGAAGGAGTCATTCACCCAGGTGTTGTTGAAGCCTGACAAGGTCTTGATGAAGCTGCCGTTCCAGGACAGGCGATCGATCTCGGGCGCGTAAGTGCCGTCGGTCACGGCCTTGTCGTCGATGTCATAGACCGGGAAGGATATCTTCGCCTTGGCGCCCACCACCTTGTCGGCGATCAGCTTGCTCGGGTCCTTCAGTGTGCCGTCGGGATTGAGCTGGGTCTCGTTGACGGGGGCGGGTACCTTGAAGCGCACCACCAGCGGGCCGCCGCTGCGATAGGTGCAGCCGGTATCCAGGCCGCCGCCCGAATTCATCACGTATTTGCCCATATCCTCCTTGGGCGGAGGGAAGGGCGAGCTGGTCTGAGCCTGGCTCCAAAGGCTGCAAACGCCCAGGGCCAAGCCAACGCCGAAGCGAAGCAAGGGTGTCTTCATGATGGTGTTCCTTTTGACTCAGGATTCGGCCAAGGCTTTGGCCGCTGAAGGAGGCTGGAGGCCTGTCTGCCCGGGCCCACTGGCCTCTGCGCAAGCCTTGTTCGTCAAAGCTTGCTGAAGCTGGGCGAGCCGACATGGATGCTGTCGCCCCGGGCTTGCGCCAAACCTTGAATGCGTTGGCCTACCTTGTCGGCACTCAGGGCGCTGGAGGTGGTGATCCAGAACACCCGGCCGTCATCCACCGCCTTCAGCTTGGCTCGGCTGCCCGCAATTTCCAAGACCACCGCATCTATCGGTGTGCCCTTGCTGGTGGCGGCAGGCGTGGGGCTGCTGAGCGTAGCTTGGGCCTGGGTCGCGGTGCTGAAGCTAAGGGCGCCCAGCAGCAAGGCCAGCACCGCCGTCGCACTGCGCAGCAAACCCGCATTCTTTCCCAGACTCAGTCCCATGGCTGCCAGGGCCAGCAGGGCCAGGGCGAGCGCGCCTGGCTCGGGGACTTGGCCGTTGTTGGGGGTGATTTCGACGAAGGCTTGCGTGGTCTGCAACTCGATCGGCAGTAGCGCGCCTTGGCTGTCCAGGAAGAGTAGACCGGGATCAGTCAAATCAATGCTGAACTCCGCGCCGCTGCTGGCAGCCATGGCCGTGAACATCAGGCTTAAGAAGCGGAAGCCGTTGGCCTGATCGGCGTCCAGCAGGGCTGCACCATTGCCGGAAAGTCCGTAAGCATCGATCATCCCGCTGCTCAAGCTCGCATCGCCGACAAAGCCCAGTGAGTCTGGGTCTGGCAAATCGAGCTGATTGAGGCCGCTGGCAGGGTCGGTGAAGCTAAAGCCATTCAAGCTCGCCAGGGCCGGGTTGAGCAAGACATTGATGTCGAAGCCGCTCAGCGAATTGCCATTTGCAGCACTCAAGCCCGCAATCGCGAAGTTGATGGAAAAACTCTCGCCTACATGCACGCTGGACTGTGAGGCGCTGACGATCACCACCGGGGCGGCTTGGGCCGTGACTCCGCCCAGCATGCCGGCCACCAAGCTGCTCGCGCACAGTGCTTGTTTGCACAAGAGACCAAGATTCATAAATCACTCCCTGAACATCAACGATTCGACAATCAAACCCAGGCCAGCCTTCGGCGCCTACTAGAGCGCCAGACGGCCACAAGGTTTGGCGATGAGGAAGGGAACCGCATCCTCAAGGGCAGGCCAATCGCAAGCCCCCAGAGCGAAGTGTTCCGACGCGATCAGTTTGTTCTTGGTGTTAGCACGCAGACCCGCGTGATTCAATCGATGGGCCTGCCGGGGCTTGAGCTTTTCAGGCCAAACTCCTGCTCTGATCTGTCGCCCAGTCTAGGGACGCGGCTCTAGCAGCGCAATTTGGAAGCTAGGGGGGCGCTTGTGTTTTGAGTGCACTGTTTTGACATCAAAAGCTGTTAGCGCGCGGGGATTGCCTGCTGCGGCCAGAGGCAGCCAGGCAGCGCCGATAGAATCAAGCCCAGGCCACGGCCTTTCTTTCAGATCAACCGGATTCCCCATGTCAGGCAGCACCTTCGGCGACTTGTTCCGCGTCACCAATTTCGGCGAGAGCCACGGCCCCGCCATCGGCTGCGTGATCGACGGCTGCCCACCCGGCCTGGCTTTGAGCGAGGCCGATATCCAGCCCGAGCTGGACCGCCGCCGCCCCGGCACCTCACGCCATGTGACTCAGCGCAACGAGCCCGACGCGGTGGAGATCCTCTCCGGCGTTTACGAGGGCTTCACCACCGGCACCCCCATCTGCCTCTTGATCAAGAACACCGATCAGCGCAGCAAGGACTACGGCAACATCCTCGACACCTTCCGCCCCGGCCATGCCGACTACAGCTATTGGCGCAAATACGGCTTGCGCGACCCGCGCGGCGGCGGCCGCAGCTCTGCCCGCTTGACGGCGCCCATGGTGGGCGCGGGCGCAGTGGCGCGCAAATGGCTGAAGGAGAAATTCGGCACAGAGTTCCGCGGCTGCATGACCCATTTGGGCGAGCTGGCGATTCCTTTCGAGGGCTGGCAGCACGTGGGTCAGAACCCTTTCTTTGCCGCCAATAGCAGCAAGATTGCCGAGCTGGAGGCTTATATGGACGAGCTGCGCCGTGCCGGTGATTCGGTGGGCGCGCGCATCCTGGTCGAGGCCACGGGCGTGCCGGTGGGCCTGGGTGAGCCCTTGTTTGACAAGCTGGATGCCGACATCGCCTACGCCCTGATGGGCATCAATGCGGTCAAGGGCGTGGAGATCGGTTCGGGCTTTGATGTGGTGGCCCAGCGTGGCAGCCAGCATGGGGATGAGCTCACACCCCTGGGCTTTGCCAGCAATAACGCGGGCGGCGTCCTCGGTGGCATTTCCACCGGCCAGGACATCGTCGCCTCTATCGCCATCAAGCCGACCAGCTCCATCCGCACACCCAAAGCCTCGATCAACCGCGCCGGCGAGCCGGCCGTGGTCGAGACCTTCGGGCGCCACGACCCTTGTGTGGGCATACGTGCCACGCCTATTGCCGAGGCCATGCTGGCCCTGGTGCTGATGGATCATGCCCTGCGTCACCGTGCCCAATGTGGGGATGTAGAGCTGAGCCAGCCCGCCATCGCGGGCGCAGCGCCACAAGCTTGAGTACGCCCACCGCCGCCAACTCGGCCGAGGCCTCCAGCAAGACTCTGAGTGCCTGCGCGGTCCTGTCCTGCGCCTACTTCGCGGCCATCGGGGGCTTCAACCCGTTTGCGCCGCTTTGGTACAAGGAGCTGGGCTTGCCGGTGGTGGCCATCGGCGTGCTGGTGTCGCTGCAAAGCTGGACCCGTTTGTTTGCGCCCTATGCCTGGGGCGCCTTGGCCGATCGCACGGGAAAACGGGTGCGCATCATCCGCTATGCGGCCCTGGCGAGTTTTATCGTGGCCCTGGGCTTTTTGCTGCCCGTGCATTTTGGCAGCCTGGCCGTGGCCATCTTTTTGATGTTCAGCTTCAACGCCGCCATCGTGCCCTTGACCGAGACCGTGGTGGCGGCCCAGCTGACCACCGCAAGCGGTGGCATGGATGCCAAGCGTTATGGGCGGGTGCGGGTCTGGGGCTCGGTGGGTTTTTTGGCCGCTGTGGTGTTGATGGGCTGGTGGTTCCAGCACTTCGGCATGCAGGCTTTTGCGTGGACGACCTTGGCTCTGCTGGGCGCTGTCGTTTGGGCCGCTTGGCGCCTGCCTCTGCAGCCGCCAGTCATCCATCCACACAGCGATCAGCCCAGCCCCGCCATTCGCGCGGTGCTGATGGAGCCCCGCGTGCGCTGGTTCTTTGCCGGCATTTTTCTGACCGTGCTCGCGCACTCGGCGCTCTACGCCTTCTACAGTCTCTATCTGGATTCTCTGGGCTATGGCAAGCAGACGGTGGGCATGTTGTGGGCCGTCTCGGTGGTGGTGGAGATCATCTGGTTTGCTTTTCAGGGCCGCATGCTGGAGCGGGGCAGCTTGCATCACTGGCTTTTGGCTGCGGCCCTGCTGTCGGTGTTGCGCTTTGGGCTGACGGCGGCCTTTGGCGCCAGCCTGAGCATCTTGTTGCTGGCGCAGCTCAGCCATGCCCTGACCTTTGCGGCCCAGCACACGGCCTGTATCGCCTTGGTCACCCGCTACTTTCCGGGCCGCTTGCGAGGCCGCGGCCAGGCCTTGTACTCGGTGCTGGGCTACGGCTTTTCCGGCGTATTGGGCGGGATTGGCGGCGCCTGGCTGGTTTCGCACCAGGGCTATCCGGCGGTGTTCTGGGCGGCGGCCGTGGCGGCCTTGGGCGGCGCGTTTTGCGCCTGGCGCAGCTTGAAGCTGGACCCCGGCGTCTGAGCCCAAAGCCGATTCTTTGACTGCGGCCAGTCGGTGGCCGCTGCAGCCCAGGCGCGGCTTTCCGCAGTTCGTCGCAGCGGCCCTGGCAATGCCAAAAGCCATCCCTACACTGCGCCCAATTTCAGACCACAGGAATTGGGAGACAAGAGATGGCTGCAATCCGATTGACGAATTCCCGGCGCAAGCTCTGGCTTATGGGCGCCGTGGCTGCCGCGGTCCTGGCAGCGGGCGCCGGTGTGACGGTGTTTGCCAGCAAGGGCGATGAGGGCAAGAAGCCCGACGACAAACCGGGGCAAGCGGTGCTGGAGTTTGTGCCCAGCGAGGTGGTGACGCCCAAGCGGGTCAGCATGCCGGGCCTGATCGAGTTCTCCGGGCCCCTGGTGGCGCCGGGCACGGTGATTGTGCGGGCCAAGAGCACGGGCAGCTTGCTAAGCCTGTCGGTGGCCGAGGGCAGCCGGGTCAAGGCCGGCCAGGTGCTGGGCCAGATCGATCTGGAGGAGCTGCGCTACCGCATCGCCGAGCGCAGCGCGGCGGTGGAATCGGCTCGCGCCCAGCTGGACCAAGCAGAGCGTCATTACAAGGCCAGCCAAGGCCTGGCCGCACAGAACTTCATCGCCTCTACGGCGCTGGACACCTCGCGCGCATCCATGGAATCGGCACGCGCCCAGCTGCTGAGCGCCAAGGCCCAGCTGGACACCAGCCAGGTGACTTTGCGGCAGGCCGCCTTGATCTCGCCCATCAACGGCATCGTGGCCAAGCGCCACGCCTTGCCCGGCGAGAAGCTGGCGCCCGAGCAGCAAATCCTCAGCATCATAGACCTGAGTCGGCTGGAGCTGGCCGGCCTGGTGGGCACGCATGAGGTCAGCCGGCTCAAGCCCGGCATGGCGGTGCAGGTGAGGGTGGAGGGCGTGGAAGCGCCGGTGGAAGCGCGCATCGCCCGCATCGCGCCGGCCGCCGAGCCCGGCACCCGCTCCATCGGCGTGACCCTGGAGTTGAGCAACCCGCAGGAAAGCCTGCGCGCCGGCCAATACGCCTTGGCCCGGGTGCAACTGCCCGACGAGACCCAGCGCCTGAGCCTGCCCGAGACGGCGCTCAGCAGCAATAGCGGCCAGGAGCAGGTCTGGTTGATCGAGAACGGCGCCTTGCTGCGCCGCATCGTCACGACAGGCCGCCGCGATGTGCGTGAGGGTCGGGTGGAAATTCTGAATGGCCTGAACGAGCAAGCCCAGGTGCTGGGCGCGCGTTTCGACAATCTGCGTGAAGGCGCCAAGGCCACGGTGGTGCAGACCAAGAGCGCACCGGCCAAGGTCGCGGCCGCCGCGAGCCCCAAGAGCCAGGCCAACTGAGGATCGCCCCCATGTGGATGACAAAAGTTTCGATTCAAAACCCGGTCTTCGCGACCATGGTCATGGTGGCCTTGTGCGTGCTGGGCCTGTTCTCGTACGCCAAGCTGGGCGTGGAGAATATGCCCGACATCTCCATCCCCGTCGCCTCGGTGGATGTGCGCTACCCCGGTGCCTCGCCCGAGGCGGTGGAGCGCGAGGTGGCCAAGCCCTTGGAAGAAGCGCTGAACACCGTCGCCGGTGTGGAACGGGTGCTGTCGCGCAGCTTTGAGGGCCGGGTGCAGGCGCAAGTCGAGTTCAGCCTGAACGCCGATATGAACCGCGCCATGCAAGATGTGCGCGACCGCGTGGCCGCCGTGCAAGCGGTCTTCCCCAAGGATGTGAAAGCGCCTTCCATCGCCCGCCAGGAGATGGACAACGCCCAGCCCGTGGTGGTGATGGCCTTGATGAGCAAGACCCGGCCGGCGCGCGAGCTGTCCATGATCAGTGAGTTGATCATCGCCAAGCGCCTCTCGCGGGTTGAAGGCGTGGCCCGGGTTGATGTGGGCGGCATGGTTTCGCGCGAGGTGCGCATTGATCTGGACCCCCTGCGTCTGCGCGCCTATGGCGTCACGCCGGCGGAAATCGCCACCGCCTTGCGCGAGGCCAATGCCGACCAGCCTGTGGGCCTGCTGTCCGACCGCTACGCCGACGCCGTCTTGCGTGTCGAGGGCCGGGTGCGCGATCCCAAGCAATTCGCCAATATCGTGGTGGCGCGGCGCGGCAATCTGGTGCTGACCCTGGGCGACTTGGGACAGCTGGTGGAGCGCGAACGCGAGCCCGACAGCATCGCCCGCATCAATGGCGCTCAGGCCGTGACCTTCAATGTCTTCAAGCAGCAAGACGCCAATGTGGTGAAGAGCGGCGAGGCCGTCAAGGAGGCCATGGCCGAGCTGAAGAAGACCCTGCCGGCCGATGTGGAGCTGAACCTGATCTATGCCAGCAGCGATTTCGTCAAAAGCTCGCTGGATGGCCTGACCCACACCTTGATCGAAGGCGCTTTGCTGACCGTGGCCATCGTCTTCCTGTTCCTGCACAGCTGGCGTTCCACCATCATCACCGGCCTCACGCTGCCGATCTCGGTGATCTCCAGCTTCATCGCCGTCCATGCCTTCGGCTTCACGCTGAACTTCATGACCATGATGGCCCTGAGCCTGTGCATTGGCTTGCTGATCGACGATGCCATCGTGGTGCGCGAGAACATCGTGCGCCATGTGGGCCTGGGCAAGAGCCATCGCCAGGCCGCGTTTGACGGCACCAACGAGATCGGACTGGCTGTCATGGCCACCACCTTCGCCATCTGCGCGGTCTTCGTGCCCGTGGCCTTTATGGGCGGCATCATCGGCAAGTTCTTCTACCCCTTCGGCATCACGGTGGCGGTGGCAGTGCTGGTGAGCTTGTTCGTCAGCTTCACGCTCGACCCCATGCTGTCCTCGGTCTGGAAGGATCCGCCGAGCGAATCGCTCAAGCGCGTGCCGGTGATTGGTCACATGATTCGCGGCACCGATCGCGCCATGGACAAGCTGCATAGCGGCTACGAGCGCCTGATCCGCTGGGCCTTCTCGGCGCGTCGCTACCGCGTCCTCGTGCCGCCGCTGCCTGCTTTTGGCCGGCCTTTCGATGCCCAAGGTCAGCGCGATACGGCGCAAAAGCGCCGCCTGCGTTGGGCCACCATCACGCCGCGCGGCCTGGTGATGGCCGCCGGGGGCCTGAGCTTTGTCATCGCTCTCGGCCTGGTGCCTTTTGTGGGCAGCGAGTTCGCGCCAGAAACCGACCAAAGCTTCACCCAGGTGAATCTGCGCATGCCGGTGGCCTCCAGCCTGGAGCGCTCCAACGCCAAGGTGGCGCAGGTGGAGGAGATCCTCGCCAAATACCCCGAGATCAAGATGCTGTCCACCGTGGTGGGCAGCACCGGTGAGGGCATGGCTACCGGTCGCAACCAGGCCTCGCTGAGCATTTCGCTGACCGATCGCAAAGACCGCAAGCGCACCCAAAAACAGGTGGAGGACGCCATCCGCGCCGACATTGCCAAGATCCCTGGCATCGAGGTCAGCGTGGGCTTTAACCGCCCGATCTGGATCACCATCCTGGGCTCCGACCCCGAGGTGCTGACCCGTGTCACCCAGGAGTTCGCCGCCAAGCTCAAGAAGATCAAGGGCGCCGTCGATGTGGACACCACCGTCAAGCCCGGCCTGCCGGCCTATGCGGTGCGGCTGAAGGAGTCCGCCATCCGCGAGCTGGGCCTGACCGCCCCGCAGGTCGCCGCTTCGCTAAGAGCTTATGTCAACGGCGAGGTCGCCACCTACTGGACCACGCCGGACGGCAATCAGGTGGAGGTGCTCTTGCGCCTGCCGCGTGAACAGCGGGAACGCATCGAGCAGATGAACAAGCTGCCAGTGGCTTTTGCCAAGGACGGCTCGCCCATCTCGCTGGACCAGGTGGCCACCATGGAGCCGGTGTTCAATCCCGAGGTGATTCGTCGTCAGAATCTGCAGCGTCGCGAGGCCGTGTTTGCCGGCGTGCAAGGCCGTCCCTCGGGCGATGTCAACAAAGACGTGCAAAAACTCATCAAGGAGACCGAGTTGCCCCCCGGCATCAGCTTCAATGTGGACGGTGCGGGCAAGCAGCAGGCCGATGCCTTCAAGGGCTTGCTGGCGGCCATGGGCCTGGCGGTGATCTTTATCTACATCGTGCTGGCCAGCCAGTTCGGCAGCTTTGTGCAACCCATCGCCATCATGGCTTCCCTGCCGCTGGCCTTGATCGGAGTGATGCTGGCCTTGCTGCTGTGGGGCTCGACGCTCAACGTCTTCTCCATGATTGGCTTGGTGATGCTGATGGGCTTGGTGACCAAGAACGCGATTTTGCTGGTGGACTTTGCCAACCATGCCCGCAAGGCCGGGGCCACGGTGGCCGAGGCCTTGCTGGAGGCAGGCCTGATCCGTATGCGGCCCATCATCATGACGACGGCGGCCATGGTGTTCGGCATGCTGCCCATGGCGATTGCCCTGAATGACGGCGGCGAGATCCAGGCGCCCATGGGCCGGGCCATCATCGGCGGGGTCATCACCTCGACCCTGCTGACCCTGGTGGTGGTGCCGGTGCTGTACTCCTATCTGGTGCGCGATCGCAAGCCCAAGGCCAAGGCGAGCGAGCCTGCCATGGGCGGTGTCGCCAGCCCCGGCAGCGACTTCGACGCGGCCTTGCCAGCCAAGTAAGACAGCGGCCGGCCTCGCTCGGGGCCGGCCCGCAAGCCAGGACGCAAGTAAAAAACCCGTTCGAGGCGCAGGCGTTCAAACGGGTATTTTTTTGAGCAAGGCCAAGGCCAGGTCCAACTCAAAGCTGTCCATGGCCTTTTGAAATGCGGCGACGTCGGCGCCTAGCAAGGCCTGGAAGCGTGGGTAGTGGCTCAGCAGCAGGTCACCCGCAAAGGCGTCGTACTGGCTCAGCAACTCCCGCATACGGGCCAGCAATTGTTCGTCGCTGAGGCCGTCCTCAGCGCCGGCTTCGGCCGACGCCCCAGGCTGAACGGCGTCGCGGACAGCTGAGAAATAGGCTTGCAGCGCCAGCAAGAGCTGATCCAGGTCTTGTTGGGCGGCTCGCAGCGGCAGCTCAAAGCTTTCCAACGCGCTGCCGGACACGGCCAGGCCTTCCAGCAGTTCCGCCGCTTTTTGCAGCTTCAGCAGGCCGACGCTGCCGGCCACCGATTTGAAGGAGTGCACCAGCCGCTCCGCCCCGGCGTAGTCGCCTTCTGTGAGGGCGGCGCGCATATCGGCGAAGACCTGGGCCTGGGTGTTCATCAGTCGGCGCAGCAGGTCCTCCAATAGATCGACCTTGCCCATGGTGTGGCCCAGGCCTTTGTCCAGGTCCAGACTGCATTGCTGAGCCAGCGCCAACAGCCGCGGATGGGGCGGCGCGCCGCTGGGCAGCAGGGCCGGTGGCGCGGGTTCGGGCAGGCCGGCCTCGACCGAGCGTGGCGGCAGATGGCGCAGCAGCTTGAGCCACAGCTCTTCCGGCTGAATAGGTTTGGCCACAAAGTCCACCATGCCGGCCTCCTGGCAGCGGGCCCGGTCGGCCGGCATGGCATTGGCCGTCATGGCTACCACCGGCAGCTGCGCCCAGGCGGGATCCTGGCGCAGGCGCCGGGTGGCCGTAATGCCGTCCATCACCGGCATCTGCATGTCCATCAAGACCAGCTCGTAAGGCCGGCCTTCGCTAAGGCTGGCGGCCAGGCAGTCCAGGGCCTGCTGCCCGTGCTCGGCCAGATCCACGGCCAGGCCGGCATCGCGCAAGAGTTCCAGCGCAATCTGCTGGTTGAATTCATTGTCTTCCACCAGCAGCACACGGGCGCCACGCCGGTCGGCCAGGCGTGCCAAGGCATTCAGGCCGGGCTCCATGCCCAGGCCCGTGGCCCTGCGGTAATTGGGCTGCAGCTGTCGTTCGCCCAGGGCCAGTTGGGCGGCTTCATCGCGAGCCAATCGGGCGGTGAACCAGAAACAGGAGCCCTGACCCAACTCGCTCTCCACGCCCACCTCGCCCCCCATCAGCTCGACCAAGGCTTTGCAGATGGCCAGGCCCAGGCCGGTGCCGCCGAACTTTCGGGTGATGGAGGCGTCGGCCTGAGTGAAGCTCTGGAATAGGCGCGCTTGCTGCTCCTTGCTCAGTCCGATGCCGCTGTCCTCCACCTCGAAGCGCAGCATCAAGCCGGCTTCATCCTCGCTCAGCGTGCGCACCCGCAGGCAGATGCGGCCTTGCTCGGTGAACTTCACCGCATTGGTGGCGTAGTTGATCAGCACCTGGCCCAGGCGCAAGGGGTCGCCCAGCAACTGGGTGGGCAGCTCGGGAGGCAGCTCAAACACCAGCTTGAGCTGCTTGGCCTCGGCCCGGTCGCTGATGACCGAGAGCACATGGTTGATGACGGCATTGAGATTGAAGCTGACCCGCTCCATATCCAGGCGGCCGGCCTCGATCTTGGAGAAGTCCAGGATGTCATTCAGCAAGCCCAGCAGATGCTGGCTGGCTTGCGAGATCTTTTCGAGGTAGTCGCGTTGGCGCGGGTCCAGCTCGGTGCGCAAGGCCAGATAGGCCATGCCGATGATGGCGTTCATGGGCGTGCGGATCTCGTGGCTCATATTGGCCAGAAATTCGCTCTTGAGCTGGTTGGCGTTCTGCGCGGCAATCTCGGCGCGGCGCCGCTCCAGATTCTCCAGCTGCAGGGCTTGGCGGAAGCGGGCAATCCTGAGCTGGGTGACGATGCGGGCCAGCAGCACCTCGGCCTGAAACGGCTTGCTGACGAAGTCGGCTCCGCCGCAGGAGAAGCCCTTGATCACATCGCTGCCATCGCTCAGGGCGCTGAGAAAGATCACCGGGATCTCGGCGCATGCCGGTTCGTGTTTGAGTCGTGTGCAGGTCTCAAAGCCGTCGATGCCGGGCATCTGAATGTCCAGCAGGATCAGCTGGGGCGGGCTGGCCAGGGCGGACTTGAGCGCCATCTCGCCGTTGGTGGCCAAGCGCACGCGCACGCCTTGCTCCTGCAGCACCGAGCGCAGCAACTTGAGGTTGTTGGCGTTGTCGTCCACCACCAGGATGTCTGCGCCGTCCAGCAGGTGCTCGGGCTCGGCCGAAGGGGCCGGGCTCGGCGCAGAGGAGGCTGGGGGAGTGGCAGACACGCCGGCACTCAAGCGGGGGAGGGCGCCTGCATCAGGGTTTGCGTCTCGGCAAAAGCCGCCAAACGGTCCAGCTGCAAATCGTCGAGCAGGGCTTGCAAGCGCAGGCTCAAGTCCTCGTGGCTGGCCGACAGCTTTTGAATCTGCTCCTGGATCAGCTGGGTGTCGCCGCTCAAGACCGCGGTCTGGAAGGGTTGAAGCCAATCCTCGGGCAGGGCCGGCAAGGCGCTCTGGCCGGATGCCAGATCGGGCAGCTGGCTCAGCGATTGAGCCAGGCTGCGGCTGCTGGCGTCGTAGACGAACTCCAGGCCCAGCAAGTCCTGCATCAGGCCGAAGATCTGCGGTTCGCGCAAGGGCTTGAACAAGACCTCATCGCAGCCGCTGGCCAGGATGCGGGTGCGGTCCTCCAGCAAGGCGCTGGCGGTGACGCAGACAATGCGCACGTCCTCGCCGCCGGGCAGCTCGCGGATGCGCCGGGCCGCTTCGTCACCATTCATCACCGGCATCACCAGATCGATCCAGATGAAGTCGGGCTTGAAGCTCTCGAACATCTGCACGGCCTCCTGGCCGTTCACCGCGCTGCGCACCTCAAAGCCCACGGCCGCCATCATGCGTTCCAGCAACAGGCGGTTGAGCAAGATGTCGTCCACCACCATCACCTTGATCTGGCGCTGGCCGGGCGCCAAGCCGGTGACCTGGCGCAGATTGTCGGCGGCCAGGCCGCTGGCGGCCACACTGAGCTTGATGCTGAAGGCAAAGGTGCTGCCCGCCCCGAGCTGGGAGCGCACCGAGATGCTGCCGCCCATCAGCTCCACAAAGCGTTTGCTCAGCACCAGGCCCAGGCCCGTGCCTTCTTGCGAGCTGCGGCCCGCATGGCCTTGCTGGAAGGGGGTGAACAGGCCGGCCAACTCCTCGGCGCTCATGCCGGGGCCGGTGTCGCTGATCTCGCATTGCAGCTCGCCCAGGCCGGCCTCGGCCAGGGCCGAGAAACGCACCCGCATGCGCACCTCGCCGGTCTGGGTGAACTTGACCGCATTGCTGAGCAGATTGAGCAGGATCTGGCGCAGCTTGAGCTCGTCGGTGCGCACAAAGCGGGGCAGCTCGGGCGCGAATTCGCGCACCAGGCGCAGGTCTTTCTTTTCGGCCCGCACCGCGATCATGGAGGCGACGGTGTCCAAGAAGCTGGGCAGGTCGATATCGTGTTCCAGTAACTCCACCCGGCCGGACTCCACCTTGGCCATGTCCAGCACCTCGTTGATGAGGGACAACAGGTGGTTGCCGCTCTGGTTGATGATGCCCACATACTGCGCATTGTCCGGGGACAGCGAAGGGTCGTGCTGCATGATCTCGGCAAAGCCGATGATGGCGTTCAGCGGGGTGCGCAGCTCGTGGCTCATGCTGGCCAGAAAGCTGCTCTTGGCGCGCTCGGCAGCCTCGGCCGCATTCTTGGCTTCTAGCAAGGCCTCGCTGGCGCGGCGTTCCTCGGTCACGTCCCAGTTTGTGCCTAAGAGCCGGCAAGGCTGGCCTTGCTCGTTTTCATACACCTGGGCCAGGCTGCGCAAATAACGCACATCGCCATTGGCGAGCAGAACGCGGAACTCGCTCTCGAAGGCCGCCTTGCCGCTGACCGAGGCCTGCCAGGAGGACTGCACCCGTTCTCTGTCCTCGGGGTGGATCAAGGCCAGCCAGGCCTCGGGCGTGGCCTGAAACTCGCCCGGCTGGCAGCCGTAGAGCTGGTGCATCTGCTCGTCCCAGTCGAAACGCCCCAGCGCTAGGTCCAGGCCCCAGACGCCGATCTGCCCGGCCCTGACCGCCAGTTGCAGGCGTTCGCGGGCCTGCGCCACCTGCTGGCCCAGCTGGTCAATCTTGCGGGCGGCCAGGCGGACTTCCATCTGGTCCATCACCATCTGGGCCAGGCACTGCAGATCCTGCATCTCCTCGGGTGAGACCTCGCGCGGCTTCTGGTCCAGGCAGCACAACATGCCCAGGTTGTAGCCGTCGTGGGTTTGCAGCGGTACCCCGGCGTAAAAGCGCAAGCCCATCTCGCCAGCGACCAAGGGGTTGGTCATGGAGCGGGGGTCGGCGATGGCATTGGTCAGCACATAAGGCACATCGCCCAGAATGCCGGAGGCGCACAGGCCGGGTTCACGGTCGATCTGCTGGGCATCGACCCCGTGATGAGACTTGAACCAGATGCGGTCGGTGTCCACCAGGCTGACGATGGCGATGGGCACATCAAACAGCCGTGCCGCCAGCTTGGTGACATTGTCAAACGCGCCATCCGGCGGGGTGTCAAGAATCTCGTAGCGCCTCAGGGCGGCGAGGCGCCCCTCTTCATTGGCGGGGATGATGGCCGGATCGACGGGCATGCTGAACTCCTCAAGGCCTGTGCATCTGGATCAAGCAGGGCCTGCGATGGGCGATATGCGCACCGCATCCTGAGCCAGAAGTAGAACCGCCGCGCCCCGGCTTGTCTATGCCAGTAACTGCCTAACTGGGCAGTAAAGCCCGCCGTTTCAAGGTTTTTCGGCCACTTGCTTGATCTGGCTCAAGCCTTTCTCAAAGTCCTTGCCCACCATGCTGTCCATGCTGATGAAGACGCCCATCAACTTCGTTAGGAAGTTGGCGGGGCCAAACATGGCCCAAGTCATGCGGGTGTTCTCGCCCTGACGGCTCAGCGTGTACTCGGCGGTGTTGTGGGCCTCGAAGGGGCTGAGAAAGTCCAGCTTGATGACGACCTTCTCCGGCGTGGCGGAGAGGATTTCCATGCGACCCTTGCCCACATCGTCATTGCCCTGCCAGGCATAGATGGCGCCTGGGCCGCTAGGGGCGCCGCTGAACTCGCGCTGCATCTTGGGGTCGAGATGCTCCCAAGGCGACCACTGGCCGAACTGTTTGAAGTCGGTCAGCAGGGGCATGATTTTCTCGGGCGGCGCCTTGATCTCGATCTCGCGCTGCACCCGGAAATCGTCCGGCCGGGTGATGGTGAAAACCAAGAGGGCGGCAAGCAAAGCGCCGACGATCAGAGCCAGTTTCTTGAGCATGATGGGTTCCTCCAGGGCCTGGGGCGAATTCAACGCGCCGCAGGGGCAGGCCATGCTAACCGGGCAGATTGCAAAAATACCTGCGCTGCGGGCCACTCAGGGCATGTCCCTAGGAGTCTGCGCGGCAGAAGGCGTCGATAGCGAGAAGTGGCCCCAGCGAGACCAGTTTGCGCTGGATTTGCAGCCCCATAGCCCGGCTATGGGGCAAGAAGCCGGTGCGAAATGGGCCGCTGCGGCCACTTCGCAGCCGACGCCTCTTCTGCCGCGCAGACTCCTAGGGTGCGCTGGCGGCCCGCAAACGGCTCAGTTTTTCGCTCAAGCTGGCGTGCGAGAGTTCGCCCACACGGCTGAACTGCAGGCGGCCTTGCGCATCAAAGAACAAGGTGGTGGGCAGGGCGCGCTGCTTGAATGCAGTGCCGGCCTGGCCTTTGGGGTCGATCAGCACATGCTGGAGCTGCAATTGCTGGGCCTGCAAAAAACCTTGCACCACTTCGGCCGATTCGCCCTGGTTGAGAAAGACGATGTTCACATCGCGCTGCTCTTGCTGAGCTTTTTGCAGCACCGGCATTTCGCGCCGACAGGGTGGGCACCAAGAGGCCCAGAGATTGATCACCGTGGGCTTGCCTTGGAAGCTTTGCAAATCCACCCACCCGGGGCTTTGCGAGGCCGGGGCCAGACTTTGTAGCTGCAGCTGAGGCATGGGCGCCAGCGCTGGCGCCGTCGCCGCCAGGATGATGGAACCCGCCACCCAGACGGCGCTGGCCAGACCCAGGCAGCTCAGCAAGGGCTTGCGCAAGGCCGGCTGACGCCGCGCGTAGACCAGGGCGCCTGCCCAGGCCGCGATGGCGCCGGCCTGGGCATCCCAGCCGCCGTCACGGATGTCCAGCATGTCCAGCGGATGGGCCAGATAGCTCTGACGGAACTGCCAGACAAAAGCAAGCCGGGCGCCCAGCAAAGCGATCAAGAGCAGGCGAAACAGCTGGGGCTCCACATCGGGCTGGCCGCGGCGGGCCAGCAGCTTGGCGCAGAGATTGGCCAGCAGCACGGCGGCCAGAATCAGCAGCAGGGAGTAGGGCAGGCTCAGAGGCCCGAGCTGCAATGTCTGGCTCATTGACCGCGATTCAGCATTCGACGATGTTCACCGCCAGGCCGCCACGTGCGGTTTCCTTGTACTTGGTCATCATGTCGGCGCCGGTGTCGCGCATGGTTTTGATGACCTTGTCCAGGCTGACGAAGTGGGTGCCGTCGCCGCGCAAAGCCATGCGGGCGGCGTTGATGGCCTTGACCGAGGCGATCGCATTGCGTTCGATGCAGGGGATCTGCACCAGGCCGCCAACCGGATCGCAGGTCAGACCCAGATGGTGTTCCATGCCGATCTCGGCCGCGTTCTCCACCTGCTCGGGCGTGCCGCCCATCACCTGGCAGAGCGCGCCAGCGGCCATGGAGCAGGCCACGCCCACCTCGCCCTGGCAGCCGACCTCGGCGCCGGAGATGGAGGCGTTTTCCTTGTAGAGAATGCCGATGGCGGCGGCGGTCAGCAAGAAGTCGATCACGCCGTCTTCGTTCGCGCCGTAGACGAAGCGGGTGTAGTAATGCAGCACGGCGGGCACGATGCCGGCCGCGCCATTGGTGGGCGCCGTGACGACGCGGCCACCGGCGGCGTTCTCTTCGTTGACGGCCAGGGCGTAGAGATTGACCCAGTCCATCACCTGCAGCGGGTCGCGCAGGGCGGCCTCGGGGTTGGCGGTGAGGTCACGGTGCAGCTGGGCGGCACGGCGTTTGACCTTGAAGCCGCCGGGCAGGATGCCCTCGGTCTTGCAGCCGCGGGTCACGCAGTCCTGCATCACCTGCCAGATCTTGAGCAGGCCGCTGCGGGTCTCTTCGTCCGTGCGCCAGTGGCGCTCGTTGCGACGCATGATCTCGGCAATGCTGATGCCATGGGTCTTGCTGAGCACCAGCAGATCGTCGCCGCTCTTGAAGGGGTAGGGCAGCACGGCCGCATCGGGGGCAATGACTTTTTGCTTGGAGCCGTCGGCGGCGATCTCGTCGCTGACCACAAAGCCGCCGCCCACCGAGTAATACGTCCGCTCGGCGATCTGTTGATCATTGGCGTCAAAAGCGATGAAGCGCATGCCGTTGGCATGGAAGGGCAGGCTTTGGCGGCGGAAGAAGACCAGGTCTTTCAGCTCGTTGAAGCCGATTTCCTTTTCGCCCAGCAAGCTGATTTTGTTGCCATCGCGGATCGCGTCCAGAATCGCCGGCACCTGCTCCACATCGACCGTGTCCGGCTCATGGCCGGCCAGGCCCAGGAGCACGGCCTTGTCGCTGCCGTGGCCCTTGCCTGTGGCCCCCAGCGAGCCGTAGAGCTGGGAGACCACACGGGTGGTGGAGGCCAGCAGGCCGTCATGCTTCAGGCGCAGAGAAAACAGGCGGGCGGCGCGCATAGGCCCCACGGTGTGGGAGCTGGACGGGCCGATGCCGATCTTGAACAGGTCGAAAACTGAGACGGCCATGGGGCCTCCAATGCTGGTTGATTGGGTCTAAAAAAAGCCGGCGGCGCGGTGGATCAACACGCACGCGGCCGGCTGTCGGGTTCAGCTGAGCTCAGGGCTTTGAGGGGCCCTTTGCCAAGCTCACTCGTAGTCGCTCATCGGAGGGCAAGAGCAGGACAGATTGCGGTCGCCCCAGACGTTGTCCACCCGACCCACCGGCACCCAATACTTCTGGCGGCGCAGCGAGGCCACGGGGTAGGCCGCCACTTCGCGGCTGTAGGCGTGGGCCCAGTCGGCCTTGAGCAGGCTCTCAGCCGTGTGCGGTGCGTTCACCAGCGGATTGTCGGTCGCGGTCCAGGTGCCGGCCGCCACTTGGGCGATCTCGGCGCGGATGGCCAGCATGGCGTCGCAGAAGCGGTCCAGCTCATGCTTGGATTCGCTCTCGGTCGGCTCCACCATCAAGGTGCCGGCCACCGGGAAGGACAGGGTGGGCGCGTGGAAGCCGTAGTCGATCAGGCGCTTGGCCACGTCTTCGGCGCCGACGCCGGTGGCGTCCTTCAAGGGGCGGATGTCCAGAATGCACTCGTGCGCCACGCCGCCGCCCTTCACGCCAGCGATATTGCCGCTGAAGTGAATGTCGTAGGCATCGGCCAAGCGGGCGGCCACATAGTTGGCGGACAGAATCGCGGTCTCGGTGGCGGCGGTCAGGCCGTCGGCACCCATCATGCGCACATACATCCAGCTGATGGGCAACACGGCCGCATTGCCCAGGGGCGCAGCGGAAACAGCGCCGATGGCTGTTTCGCTCTCATAACCCGCCGAGCGATGGGCCGGCAGGTACGGCACCAGATCGGCCACCACGCAGACTGGACCCACGCCCGGGCCGCCACCGCCGTGCGGGATGCAGAAGGTCTTGTGCAGGTTCAGGTGCGAGACATCGCCACCGAACTCGCCGGGCGCGGCCACGCCGACCAGGGCGTTCATATTCGCGCCGTCCACATAGACCCGGCCACCATGGCTCTTGACCAGGGCGCAGATTTCCTTGACCTGGGTGTCAAACACGCCGTAGGTCGAGGGGTAGGTGATCATGATGGCGGCCAGATTGGCGCTGTGCTGTTCGCACTTGGCCTTCAGGTCGCCCAGATCGATATTGCCTTCTTTGTCGCACTTGGTCACGACCACGCTCATGCCCACCATCTGGGCGGAGGCGGGGTTGGTGCCGTGGGCCGACTCGGGGATCAGGCAGATCTTGCGATGGCCTTCACCACGCGACTCGTGCCAGGCCTTGATGGCCAGCAGGCCGGCGTACTCGCCTTGCGAACCGGCATTGGGCTGCAGGCTGATGCCGGCATAGCCGGTCGCTTGGCACAGCCAGGCGGTCAGCTGCTCGTTCAGCAGGGCATAACCCTTCAACTGATCGCGCGGGGCGAAGGGGTGGACGCCTGCGAACTCGGGCCAGGTGATGGGGATCATCTCGCTGGTCGCGTTCAGCTTCATCGTGCAAGAGCCCAGCGGGATCATGCTGCGGTCCAGGGCCAGGTCCTTGTCGGCCAGGGCGCGCAGATAGCGCAGCATCTCGGTTTCCGAGTGGTAGCGGTTGAACACCGGGTGGGTCAGATAGGCACTGGTGCGCTGCACGGCGGCCGGGATCAGGGTGGCGATGCCCTTCTCGGCGGCGTCAAAGGCGGGCAGGGCTTGGCCGTCGGCGAACACGGTAAGCAGCGCTTGCAGATGCTCGCGGGTGGTAGTCTCGTCCAGCGAGATGCCCACCGTCGTGGCCGAGGCATGGCGCAGATTCAGGCCGGCGGCAATGGCCTTGGCGTGAATGGCCGCGGTCTTGCCCTCGGTCTGCACCTGCAAGGTGTCGAAGGCGCTGGTATTGACGATGCCGTAACCCAGGGCCTTCAGGCCTTGGGCCAGCAGGGCGGTGAAAGAAGCCACGCGCAGGGCGATGCGCTTCAGGCCTTGTGGGCCGTGATAGACGGCGTACATGCTGGCCACCACGGCCGGCAGCACCTGGGCGGTACAGATATTGGAGGTGGCCTTCTCGCGGCGGATGTGCTGCTCGCGGGTCTGCAGGGCCAGGCGGTAAGCCGGGTTGCCATGCACGTCAACGCTCACGCCCACCAGACGGCCGGGCAGATTGCGCTTGTACTCGTCCTTGCAAGCCATGTAAGCGGCGTGCGGGCCGCCGTTGCACAAGGGCATGCCGAAGCGCTGGGTGGTGCCGATGGCGATGTCAGCACCCAGCTCGGCCGGCGCCTTGATCAGGGTCAGGGCCAGCAGGTCGGCAGCCATGATGACCACGCCATTGCTGCGGGCCTTGTACTTGGCGATCCATTCGGCGTAGTCACGCACTTCGCCATTGACGCCGGGGTATTGCAGCAGGACGGCGAAGCTGTCGTTGTTCAGCGCCTCATCACCGTTGCAGACGCGCACCTCAAAGCCCAGGGGATTGGCGCGGGTGCGGATCACTTCCAGGGTCTGGGGCAGCACATCGTCGGCCACGTAGAAGACCTGGCTCTTGCTCTTGCCCACGCGGGCGGCCAGGGTCATAGCTTCGGCGGCGGCCGTGGCTTCGTCCAGCATGGAGGCGTTGGCGATGGCCATGCCGGTCAGGTCGGTGACCATGGTCTGGAAGTTGACCAGGGCTTCCATACGACCTTGCGAGATCTCGGCTTGGTATGGCGTGTAAGCGGTGTACCAGGCGGGGTTCTCAAGGATGTTGCGCAGGATGACGCCGGGGGTCAGGGTGTCGTAATAGCCCTGGCCGATATAGCTCTTGAGCACCTGGTTCTGGGCGGCCACGGTCTTCAGCTCGGCGAGGGCCTGGGCTTCGGTCAGGGCGGCGGGCAGGTTCATGCCGGCGGCGCGCTTGATGCTGCCGGGCACGATGGCGTCGATCAGGGCGCGACGCGAGGCCGCGCCGATCACCGACAGCATGCCGGCCTCATCGGCGGCATCCGGGCCGATGTGGCGGGCGTGGAACTCAGTGCTGTTTTCCAGCGAGGCGAGCGTGGGCAGGGCAGACATCAACATGGCAAATCCTTGGGAGGCGAGGCGCTTGTGGCGCCTGCAAGCCGGAAACTTTTTTCAAACAAAAGGTGCAGCTCGGGGCTGCACACAGCCGGCGGGCTCTTGTTGGAGCCCGCACCGGCCGCTTGGGACTTAGCTGTTGGCGACGAGAGCGTCGTAGGCAGTGCTGTCCATCAAACCGTCCAGCTCAGCGGCATCGCTCAGCTTGACCTTGAAGAACCAGCCGGCCTTCAGCGGGTCGCTATTGGCCAGCGAGGGGTCGTCGCGCAGGGCTTCGTTGACCTCGACGATTTCGCCGCCGACGGGCATGTACACATCGGCCGCGGCCTTGACGGACTCGACCACACCGGCCACATCCTTGGCGGCGAAGCTGGCACCGATGGCGGGCAGGTCCACGAAGACCACATCGCCCAGCGCGTCTTGGGCGTGAACGGTGATGCCCACGGTGACGATGCCGTCAGCTTCGATTTGGACCCACTCGTGGTCAGGCGTGTACTTGATATTGCTCATGCTGTGCTCCGTGAAAAATGGGGCGGAAGGAATGGGGGAAGGACAAACAAACGGACTAAGGGCCTCGCCCAATTTTGGATACGAGGCCTTTGTCAGATCAAACCATCAGCCGCGGTAGTAACCGTTGGGCGTGAAGGGCGTGCTGCTGACGGTCATCGGTGTGCGCTTGTCACGCACGATGGCAAAAATCTCGGTGCCCAGCGCGGCATGTTCGCGGGCGACATAACCCAGGGCCACCGGCTTGCCCACGGTGGGGCCGACGGTGCCGCTGGTGACGACGCCGATCTCCACGCCCTCGGCGGTGACCAGCTTGGCGCCTTCACGCACGGGCATGCGCTCCGAGCTGACCAGGCCGACGCGCTTGCGCGCGGCGCCATTGGCCAATTGCTCGTCGATCACGGCCGCACCGGGGTAACCACCGGCACGGGCGCCACCGGCGCGGCGCACCTTCTGGATGGCCCAAGTCAGCGAGGCTTCGACGGGGTTGGTGTCGGTATTGATGTCGTGGCCGTACAGGCACAGACCGGCTTCCAGGCGCAGGGAGTCGCGCGCACCCAGGCCGATGGGCTTGACTTCGGGCTGGGCCAGCAGCTTGCGGGCCAGGGCGACTGCGTGATCGGCGTGGACGGAGATCTCGAAACCGTCTTCACCGGTATAGCCCGAGCGGGTCAGGAAGGTGTCGATGCCGTCCAGATTGAAGAAGCCGCCGGTCATGAAGGTCAGCTTGGCGACCTCGGGGTTCAGGCGCGAGAGCGCGGTCACGGCTTGCGGGCCTTGCAGAGCCAGCAGGGCTTGGTCGGGCAGGGGGACGACCTCGCACTGGCCGCCGATCTTGGCCTGCATATGGGCGATGTCTTGCACCTTGCAGCCAGCGTTGACGACGACGAAGAGGTCGTCCGGGCGGCGGGCAATCATCAGGTCGTCCAGGATGCCACCGGCTTCGTTGGTGAAGAGGGCATAGCGCTGCTTGAACAGGCCCAGATCGATCACGTCCACCGGCACGATGGTTTCCATGGCGGCGGCTGCATTGGCGCCCTTGAGCAGCACCTGGCCCATATGCGAGACGTCAAACAAGCCGGCCGCCGCGCGGGTGTGCTTGTGCTCGGCCATCACGCCCATGGGGTATTGCACCGGCATGTCGTAGCCGCCGAAAGGCACCATCTTGGCGCCGAGTTCGATGTGCAGAGCGTGCAGGGGGGTCTTGAGAAGTTCGGCGGAGGACATGGCGGCTTTCAGGTCGAGGGCAATGTGGGGCCCACCCATTTCGGGCGGGGATATGCCCTCGCTGTCCGCTTTACCTGAGAGATTGGCCGCCGGCATATGGCCTGCAGCTTGCCCCTTCGGTGGACGAATTCAAGATTCGCCTCTCTCCAGTGAGGAACGCTCGGTTTTGAGCGTTTTGTCAGTCCTTTTGCCTGAGCGTTTGCAGCGTGGGATCACCAGTGCCACTGCGCCTTCGGCGGCTTTGCAATGAAAGCTCTCTCCTGACGGGAGCGGATTGTAGCCACGGAATGGGCGGCCGAGAACGGATTTAAGTCGGCTTTAAGTCTGGCCGGGGCGAGGCGTGGAGAATCCTGGCTTTGGCGAGGAGGCTAGAGCGATGCGCTTGCTGCTGGTGGAAGACGACAAGATGATTGGCGAGCAGTTGCTCGATCTGCTGCGGGCCGAGGGCTATGCGGTGGACTGGGTGCGCGACGGCGAGCTGGCCGACACCGCCTTGGCCGCGCAGAGCTACGATTTACTCATCCTCGATCTGGGCCTGCCCAAGCGCGACGGCATGCAAGTGCTGCGCGGCTTGCGCGCCCGCAAAGACCCGTTGCCGGTCTTGATCACCACCGCCCGCGACGCGCTGGAGCAGCGCATCGCCGGCCTGGACGCCGGGGCTGACGACTATGTGCTCAAGCCTTTTGAGCTGGACGAGTTGTTGGCCAGGGTGCGCGCACTCTTGCGCCGTGCCCAGGGCCGGGCCGAACCGGTTTACGAGCACAAAGGCGTGAGCATCCGGCCGGCCACCCGCGAGGTCTGGGACGCGCAAGGCCAGGCGGTGCAGCTCTCCGCCAAGGAATGGGCGGTGCTGGAGCCCCTGCTGGCACGGCCAGGCCTGGTCTTGTCGCGCCAACAACTGGAAGAAAAGCTGTACGGCTGGAAGGACGAAATCTCCAGCAATGCGGTCGAGGTCTATATCCATGGCCTGCGCAAAAAGCTGGGGGCGGAACTGATCCAGAATGTGCGCGGCGTGGGCTACCGGGTGCCCAAGGAATGAGCAGGCTATGAATCGCAAGAAGGCCGGGTTTGATTGGGCGTGGCTGCCGCGCTCCCTGCGCGATCGCCTGATCGTGTTTCTGCTGGCCGGCATGAGCTTGGCCGCGGTGCTGCAAGGCTTGAGCGCCTACCACACGGCCTTGCGCGAGACCGATCAAATCTTCGACTACCAGATGCAGCAGATGGCCTTCTCGCTGCGCGGCGGGGTCGGTCGCGGCACGGTCTCGCTGCCCTTGGCCCAGGATCAAAGCTTTGACTTCCTGGTCCAGGTCTGGGGTGTGGACGGCGCCTCCTTGTTCCGCTCGCCCGGCGAGTTGCTCCTGCCGCAGCGAGCCTTGCTGGGCTTTACCGAGCTGAGCCAGGGCGGCAAGCGCTTTCGAGTCTTTTCCTTGCAAACGCCGTTCCAGGTGGTGCAGGTGGCACAAGACCTGGCCGTGCGCCAGCGCATGGCCGGCCAGCTGGCCTGGCGCACAGTGCTGCCCATCGCCTTGATGTGGCCTTTTCTGGCCCTGCTGGTCTGGTGGGTGGTGGGCCAGGCCCTCTCGCCGGTGCATCGCATCAGCGAGCAATTGACTCGGCGCAGCGCCGATGACTTGGCCCCGGTGCCGGCGCAAGATTTGCCCAGTGAGTTGCAACCCCTGATGCAGGCTTTCAACAAGCTGCTGGGCCGGGTCAGCCAGGCCTTTGCGGCCCAGCAAAGCTTTGTGGCGAACGCGGCGCATGAGTTGCGCTCGCCTCTGGCGGCGCTGAACCTGCAGTGGCAAGGCCTCAAACGCGCCGGGGGCGACGAGGCCGCCCGAGCCCTGGCGCAGGAGCGTCTGGGCCAGGGCATTGCCCGCGCCACCCGTTTGACCGAGCAGATGCTGCAACTGGCACGCCAGGAAGCGCAGGGGCCGGAGATGCAGAGCGTCGATCTGGCCGCGCTTTGCCGCGAGGCGGTGGTGGAGGCGAGCCTGGGCGCCGAGCAGGCCGGCGTGGATCTGGGCCTGAGCCATGCCGATGATTTGCAGACCCAGGGGCGGCCCGAGGCCTTGCGGGTGCTCATGCGCAATCTGCTGGACAACGCCATCAAGTACAGCTCGCGCGGTGGCCGGGTGGACCTGAGCCTGCAGCGAGACGGCGGCCACGCACTGCTGCGCGTGGAAGACAGCGGCCCGGGCATCCCACCCGAGCAGCGCGAGCGGGTGTTTGAGCGCTTCTACCGCGGCGACAGCACCGAGCAAGTACAAGGCAGCGGCCTGGGCCTGGCCATTGTGCAGAGTGTGGCCAAGGCCCACGGGGCCACGATCAGCCTGGATAAATCCGAAGGCCTGGGCGGCTTGCAGGTGTTGCTGGAAATTCCTCTGGCTTAAGTCAGTTCTAAGTCTTGTCCTGCAAAGTTCTTTCATCGCAATCCTCTTTGCACAAAGGAGCACATCGATGGACTCGACAAAGCAGAAGAACAGCAAGACTGAAATCATGGTGCCTCTGCGCCGCCTGGTGTGGGCTCTGGTGGCCAGCGGCGTGCTGGCCGCTGGTGGAACGGCCGCGGCCTTGCAGATGGCGGCCTCCGGTAAAACCGAGGCCGCGCCTGCGGCGCCAGCGACTCTTGCTGCGCCCATGCAAACTTCGACCGCGGCACCAGCTCCGGCAGCAACTCAAGCCCTGCCCGACTTCGCCCAGATCGCCGCCACCCAGGGCGCGGCCGTGGTCAATATCAGCGTGAGCGGCAGCGTCAAGACCGCGGGCCGCGTGGCAGGGCCGCAGCTGGATCCGAACGACCCCATGTTCCAGTTCTTCCGGCGCTTCCAGATCCCGGGCATGCCCGGTGGCCCCGGTGCGCCCGAAGGCCGCGAGATGCCCACGCGCGGCCAGGGCTCCGGCTTTATCGTCAGCAGCGATGGGGTGATTCTGACCAATGCCCATGTGGTGCGCGGCGCGCAGGAAGTGACGGTGAAGCTCAACGATAGGCGCGAGTTCCAGGCCAAGGTGCTGGGCAGCGACCCCAAGACCGACGTGGCCGTACTCAAGATCGAGGCCAAGAATCTGCCCGTGGTGACCCTGGGTAGCACCAGCACCATGCGGGTCGGTGAATGGGTGTTGGCCATCGGCTCGCCCTTTGGCTTTGAGAACAGCGTCAGCGCCGGGGTGGTCAGCGCCAAGGGCCGCGCCCTGCCGGACGAAAACTTTGTGCCCTTTATCCAGACCGATGTGGCCGTCAACCCGGGCAATTCGGGCGGTCCGCTGTTCAACACCCGGGGCGAGGTGGTGGGCATCAACTCGCAGATCTTTAGCCAGACGGGGGGCTACCAGGGCTTGTCCTTCGCCATCCCCATCGAGCTGGCCAACAAGGTCAGGCAGCAGATCGAGAAGACCGGCCATGCCCAGCATGCCAAGCTGGGTGTCAGCATCCAGGACGTGAACCAGGCTTTTGCCGATTCCTTCAAGCTGGACAAGCCCGAGGGCGCGCTGGTGGCCAATGTGGAGGACGGTGGCCCGGCCGCCAAGGCCGGTTTGCGCTCCGGCGACGTGATCCTCAAATTCAACGGTCAGCCGATTGTGGCCAGCAGCGATCTGCCCGCCTTGGTCGGCCAGTCGCAGGCGGGCGACACGGTGAAGTTGGAGGTTTGGCGTCAGGGCAAGCACGAGACGCTGAGCGCCAAGCTGGGCGACGCTGCGGCCAAGGGCCAGCGCGTTGCCAGCGAGGAAGAGGACGCCAGTGGCGCCCCGCAAGGCAAGCTGGGCCTGGCCCTGCGGCCCCTGCAGCCGCAGGAGAAGAATCAGTCCGGCATCCGTGAAGGCCTGGTGATCGAACAGGCCAGCGGCACTGCTGCCAAGGCCGGTGTGCGGCCAGGCGATGTGCTCTTGGCCGTCAATGGCTCGGCCGTCAGCTCGGTGGAGCAGGTGCGCAGCGTGGTGGCTGGGGCCGAGAAGTCGGTGGCCTTGCTGGTTCAGCGTGGGTCGGACAAGATTTTTGTCCCGGTGAAATTAGGCTGAAGAAGGGGCGAGCATGTAGGCAGCTGCACTTCTGATGATCATTGGCCAAGCGTCCTGGGTAGCGTGTGGGCCAGGCTGCGCCAAGCCCGACCTGCGCCCAGGGCTCGGCTGGCCAGCGAGGGTGGGCGTTGGTAGAAGACGCTGCCGCCCAAGACGATGTCGGTGCGCCCGTCGCCATTGAGGTCGCCAAACTGGATGTCCCTAGTACCGCCGTCGCCCGGACTGCGGCTGAACTTTTGAACCGCAATAAACTTGGCGTCTTGCCCTTGGCGCAGCAGCAAAAGTGTGTCGGCGGTGATGGCCAAGAGGTCTTGCTTGCCGTTGCCGTCCAGATCGAGGCTGCGCAGCGCGTCGATTTGTGAGTAAGTCTCCAGAGCCAAAAGCGTGCCGGGTGTGAAGCTGCCGTCGGGCTGCTGCAACTGAAGCTCGACTTGGTGAGAAGCTTGATTGCTGGAGGTGGTGAAGGCGATGTCGATCAAGCCGTCGCCATTGATGTCTATTGGGGTGGCTTGCGCATAAGCTGACCACTCGGGTTTGGCCTGACGCACAAAGCTGCCATCCGCTTGCTGCAGATACAGCGCCGGGCCGCTGACTTGGTCGGTGTAGATGCCCCCCAAGACCAGCAGGTCTTCACGGCCATCGCCATTGAAGTCTGCGACGGTGGGGGCGTTTTCGGCGTGGCCACGGGGCATGGCTTGCGGTGCTGCGAACACGCCCGGCGCTGTTTGGCGGATGAGCACGCGCACGTAGTCGGTGCCGTTGAATTTGTCGGCCACCACCGCCCGCAAGCCGCCATCGACAGCCATGCGTATCCAGGTGCCGCTGAGCAAGGCGCCGTAGTCAGGCGCACTGGGTGTGTTGACCAAGGCCAACTTGCCGACCTCGTTCATGCGCCATTGCTGGAACCCACAAGGGCCCGCCCGCAGCACTTCAACGCCGCGCTGTGCGGGCAAGGGGTTGGCTAGCAAATCGCCCATGCACTCCTTGCCATCGTCCCATTGCCCAGCAAGCAGCAAGCTGCCGTCGGCCTGTTGCACAAAGTATTTGAGTGAGGTCTTGCTGTCGACATACGGGTTCTCCACCCATTGGTAGAGCAGGTCGGCGCGCCCGTCGCCGTTCAGATCTGCGACCAAGGCACGGTAAGGCTTGACCGGGGCCAGCTCCATGCCCGGCATCAGACTCGGTGTGCCGAACAAGCCCGGGTCGGTGGTGAAATAGATAGACGTCCCGATGGCTGCCTCGTTGCCTGCGGTATCTTTGATCACGCGTATGTTGATCAAGTATCGATGGGCGGGCACCAGCAGGGCGCGCGGTTTGAGCGTAACAATTGAACCCTCGACCGTGATGTCTGCGGCTATGCCCGCGGAATCGGGGCCATACAGTGCAATCCCGGCTTGCGCAGTGGCGGCATCCACCGGCTCGTTAAAACGCAAGGTGATGGCGCTGTCCAGAGGCACATCTTTGGCGTCGGCTGCGGGGCTAACGCTCAGCAAAACCGGGCCGTCCTTGTCGATGCGGAAGGACCAGGCCTCGGCCGCCACAGGGTTGCCGGCCAAATCTTCGACGCGATTGGCCAAGCTAATTTTGTAGTTGCCGGAGGGCATGTCCATGGTCGGAGAGAAAGCCAAGCGGCGCTTGTCATGCCAGACCAGATTGCCGGTGATCGCACTGCCTGAAGCGTTTGTGACCAAGAGCGCATCGGCCGTGCTCGACAAGGGGTCCATGTCCTCGTCGAACGTCACTTCGATGAGGCTGAATTGCGCCGCACTGTCGGGTGCGGGGCTGCGCGTCAGTACCTTTGGGGCCACGCTGTCGCTGCGCCGTGTGCCTGCGTGGTAATGGCTCAGGGTTTGCTCGTGCCGCTCGACCTGCCCGTCGGCAAAGGTGTTGATGCTGCTGGACTTGAGCAAGCCCACGCCCTGCGCATACCAATCGTCAGACACCAACACGTTTTGCCCGCTCTTGCCGTTGGCACCAGAAGTGATGGTGAGGGTGACGGTAGATTTGACGTGCACCACCGTCTCAAACGTGCCGGCGGGAACGCTCAGGCTTTGCACGTCCGCCACGCTGGCTTCGCCCAGAATCTTGATGTTGTCGGGCTTGCCGTCGCCGTCAACGTCTTGGCTGATGGTCTTGTCAATCAGCTTGAAACTCTTGCCTGCAACCAGCGGCAGTTGCAGCAGAGTGACGCTGCCCACCGCCGCTTCCAGCGCACCGGCGTTTGGGCCGGGCAGGAGGTTGACGCTGTCCCCCAGTCGCTCCAGGTACTCATCCGCATCGCCATTGCTGTCTTGCGTGCGCCGCAGCATGGTGTTGTGACCGTCCACCAGCGCAGCGCTCAAGATGCGCACATGGGTTTCACCGTCGGTGCTGGACTGGTAGGTCCAGCGATCGCCCACGGCCAGGGGGAAATCGCTAACTGACGGAGCGGCAGGTGCCGGGCTGCTATTGCCACCACCACCACCGCCACCGCCACCGCCACAGGCCACGAGGCTGGCGGCCAGCAACAAGCTGACAAGGTGCTTGCGGGGGTGCTGCGGCATGTTCAATCTAGACATGAAGAAAGTCACTGGTGAAGGAGTCATGAGTCGGTCAGGCGTTGAACGCCATGCGCGCGGGTAGGGCGTCCAATACTGTAATGGCGCAGGAAGGGCCTATCCATCCAGCTTTCCCCTTGCAGGACCTGCTTCTCACTTCGCGGAGGCGCTCGGCGTGCTGCAAGCAGCAAGGTGGCGCACAAAAAAATCCCTCTATTTGGCGGAGAGGGTCAAGATCAAGCAGATCCACCAGTGAAGGCCGAAGGTTTGCTCATGTATATAGCGGTCTCACGCAGCGCTTGCCCCAGCAAATCAAGGCCTTGGTCGATCTCCGCTTCGGTGATGTTCAGGGCCGGCATCAAGCGCAGCAGATGGGGGCGTGGCGCATTGAGCAACAAGCCCGTGGGCGCCAGATTGCGTGCCGCGCTGACGACTTGCTCTGCATGATTGCCGGGTAGCACCAGGGCCCGCAGCAGGCCGGCGCCACGCTCACCGAGGAGGCCGTGCGTCTTGACTAATCTTTGTAGGCCAGCGGCCAGGTAGCGGCTGCGCTGGCGCACCGCGGCCAGAAACTCGGTCTGGCAAACCTCGTTCAAGACGGCCAGGCCTAGGGCCGCCATCAAAGGGTTGCCGCAAAAAGTGCCGCCTTGGTCACCCGGCTCAAAGCAGTTGAAGCGTTCTTTGCAAAGCAGGGCGGACAAGGGCGCGCCGCCGCCTATGCCTTTGGCGAGGGTGAGCAAATCGGGCTCGATGCCGTACATCTCGTAGGCGAAGGCGTGGCCGCAGCGCCCGATGCCGGTCTGCACCTCGTCGGCGATCAGCAGCAATTGCCGCTCCTCGGTCAAGGCACGCAGTTCCCGGACAAAGCCGGGGTCGGCCAGATTGACGCCCGCCTCCCCTTGGACGAACTCGATCATGACGGCGACGCTGCTTGGCGTGATCGCGCGCGCGACGGACTCGATGTCATTGAGCCTGGCCTTGGGGAAGCCCGTGGGCATGGGCGGGTAGATACGGTCCCAGCCCGGCTTGCCCGAGGCACTCATCATGGCCAAGCTGCGGCCGTGAAAGCCCCCCTCAAAGCCGATGATCTCGTGCGCACCCTGGCGCTGCTTTTGCCCCCAACGTCGCGCCAGTTTCACCGCCGCCTCATTGGCCTCGGTGCCCGAGCTGCCGAGGAAGACCCGGTCGAAGCAGCTCAAATCGACCAGGCGCTTGGCCAGATCCAGCATGGGCCGGTTGTAGAAGGCCGGGCTCGGATTCGTCAGCCGGCGGGCCTGCTCTGAGAGCGCTTGGGCCAGCACTTCCGGGCTATGCCCGAGGCTGTTGACGGCCCAACCTTGGATCAGATCGAGATAGCGCTTGCCGCTCTCGTCGATCAGCCAAGAGCCTTGACCTTGGGCGAACACAATGTCGGGTCGCTGGGTGATGGTGATGAGGTCTTGGCCCAGCTCAGTCATGCGGCTTTTCTCCTGTCGCTTGTTGGGTTGAAACAGTCGGCAGTTTGCTCAAACGACCGAATGTCAGCAATGACGCTGTTCCCACTTTTTCTGCCATGCTTGCTGGTGAGGACTGCTGTCAAAATTCGGCATGGCCTGCCGCATCGTTTTCCTCGTCTTCCCCGGTTTTCAGCAATTGGATCTGGCCGGGCCTATGGCCGTGTTTGAAGTGGCCCGCTTGCAGCAGCCCGGCAGCTATAGCTGGCGGCTGGCGGCCAGCGCCCCTGGTAGCGTGCGGAGTTCGGCGGGGCTGGACTGGCCGGTGCAGGCGCTGCCGCGCAGCGTGGGTGAGGGCGATCTGGTGATGGTGATAGGCGGCGATGGCGTCGATGCCGCCTGCCAAGATCGGCGCTTGTGTCTCTGGTTGCAGCGCGCGAGCCGCAGTGGCGCGCGCCTGGCCAGCATCTGCAGCGGCAGCCTTCTGCTGGCGGCGGCGGGTTTGCTTGACCAGCGTTGCGCCACCACCCATTGGTCCAGAAGCCGGCAGTTTGAGCTGGAGTTTCCTGCTGTTCGCCTGCAGCCCGAGCGTATTTATGTGCGTGAGGCGGCGGTCCGCGAAGCCAGCGGGCGGCGACCCGAGATCTGGACCAGCGCGGGCATGACGGCTGGCATCGATTTGTGCCTGGCCTTGGTCGCGCACGATTGTGGCGAGAGCGTGGCGCGTGAGGCGGCGCGCCAATTGGTGGTGGAGCGCCGCCGCCCCGGTGGGCAGTCTCAGTTCTCGCCCCTGCTGGATCTGCAGCGGCCCGAGGGGCGCTTTGGCGACTTGCTGGAGTGGCTGCGCCAACATCTAAACCTTGATCACCGGGTCGATGATCTGGCCGCAAGAGTCTGCATGAGCCCCCGGCATTTCGCGCGCTGCTTCCGTGCTGAAACGGGGGCCACGCCCGCCCATGTCATCGAGCGTTTGCGGGTAGACGCTGCACGCGCCGCGCTGGAAGGCGGCCAAGCCTCGGTGCAGCGTGTCGCGCAAGACTGCGGCTTTGGCAGCGCGGAGCGCATGCGGCGATCGTTTCAAAGGCTGTTGGGGCGGCCGCCGGCGGCGTTTCGGAAGACTTAGAAAACACCCCGTCCTGCTTCAGTCGGCGCGCTGGCAGGCGCGCCGTCCTTCGATGGGCGTCGGACAAGCCGCAGGGCTTGTCCTCGGTCCCAACTCAGCCTGGCCGCTTGTCGCGCGGCCAGTCCTTCGGAAGGCGTCGCAAGCCTTGCTTGCTCGGTCCTTCCTCAGTCCTCGCCATGTCCGTGCCCATGGCCCAACATCTCTTCGTCGATAGAGACGTCGGCATTGACGCCTTCAAAGAAGAAGGGTTTGCGGGCTTTGGCGCGGGAGACGACTTCGTTCATGCTGGGCACGGCGTAGAGGCGGCCGTTTTGCATCACATGGCTGATTTGGTCGCTCTGGCGTATGTCTTTGAGCACATCACCGCTGATGATGAGCAAGTCCGCCAGCTTGCCGACTTCCAGCGAGCCGAGGTCTTTGTCCAGGCCCAGATAGTGCGCAGGGTTGGCGGTGGCCGAGCGTATGGCTTCCAGCGGCTTCATGCCGCCGAGGCCAAACATCCACATTTCCCAATGCGCGCCCAGGCCTTCGCGTTGGCCGTGGGCACCGATATTGGTTCGGACGCCGGCACGCTCCAAGGCGGTGGCAGTCTTGGCGACGCGCACGACGTTGAAGTCCTCCTCGGGCGCGGTGAGGCGGCGCACGCTACGGGCTTCTAGCAGGGTGCGGGGCACGAATTTGGAGAGGATGGGGTGCTTCCACACATCCGTGTGGGCGTACCAGTAGTGCTCGCCGTCCAGGCCGCCGTAGGCCACGTTCAGGGTGGGGGTGTAGCCCACTTTTGTCTGCGTCCAGAGCTGGGTGACATCGTCGTACACCTCGGCCACCGGCAGGGCGTGCTCGATGCCGGTGTGGCCGTCGATGACCATGCTCATATTCAGCTGGAACATGGAGCCGCCCTCGGGCA
This sequence comes from Paucibacter sp. KBW04, assembly GCF_003852425.1. Classification (GTDB taxonomy): domain Bacteria; phylum Pseudomonadota; class Gammaproteobacteria; order Burkholderiales; family Burkholderiaceae_C; genus Paucibacter_A. Next base: position 203,224 of record NZ_QAJN01000010.1, read on the forward strand.
CCACCATCATGCCTGTTTGCCGCCCGGCCTCCAGCACCTGCTGGCGTTGCTCGCGGCGTGGCTGCTGGTAGCTCTTGACGCTGATGGCGCCGGCAGCTTTTTGGCGCTTCAGATGGGTCAGCGCATCGTCCAAGTTATTCACCACGGCCGTCACGCCGGCCTTGGCGCCGTAAAGAATGCTGCCGGTGGAGTAGATGCGCGGGCCGACGACCAGGCCTGCGCGTTGCAGCTCGGCCTGGCTGAAGATGTCGCCATTGCGGTTGGAGGGGTCGTGAATGGTGGTCAGGCCAAAGGCCAGCGAGGCGTAATTGATCCAGCTTTGCTGCGGGATGATTTCGCTCTCACCCATGCCACCATGCCAGTGCGCGTCGATCAGGCCAGGGATGATGGTCTTGCCGGTGGCGTCCACCCGTTTGGCGTCGGCCGGAATCTGCACCTGGGCGGCCGTGCCAATGGCCGCGATGCGATTGCCGTCCACCACGATCACGCCTTGCTCGATGACCTCGTCACCCTTCATGGTGGCGATGCGGGCGCCGGTGATGACGATCTTGCCGCTGGGCTTGTCGCTGGCCTGGCTGAAGCCAATTTTTTGCCCAGCCTCGCTGGGCTTGAAGGCCTTGGCGGCTTCTTCGCCTGGGGCAAAAGCGGCGGCCAAGTCGGTGCTGAACAACTCGTCGCCGTAAGAGAAATGCACCCGGCGGCTGTCGCCACTCCAGTGCATGGCTTCACCCGCATTCACGTCGAGTTTGCGCACCGGCAGGCCGTCCATCTTGGGGCCCACGCTGATGGTCTTGCCGACCCGAGGCAGGGGCGCCACATAGGCATGGGCGCGCTCCACAAAGCCCAGCCATTGGCCGTCCGGCGAGACACTGAACTGGCTGACGAACTCGCCCTTGGCGACATCGGTTTCGCTGCGATCATTGAGGTCGACGCGGATCAACTTTTGCTGTGAATCCACCTCGCTGGTCATGCTGGAGCGAGTCAGGTAGACGGCATCGTTGCGCTCGGCAAACTGTGGCGTGTCACCGCTCTTGGCGATGCGCTTAGGCGCCGTCTTACCATCCGCCGCCACCACAAACACGCCGGTCTCAAGACCATGCCAGGGCGTGGTCAGATAGCCGCCTTTTTCCTTTTTGAAGACAACGGTCTTGCCATCAGGCGAGAACTGGGGCGAGAGGTATTTGCCCGGCGCCTGGGTCAGCAGAGTTTCGCGGCCGCTGGCCAGATCGAGCTTGCGCACGCTGCCGAGTCTTTCGTCGTTCCAGGTGGTGTAGACCAGCTCCCGGCCGTCGCGCGAGAAGCTGGGGAAGAATTCAAACGCCTCTTTTTGAGCCGTGATGCGCTTGGGCGCGCCGTTAGGCAGATCTTTGACGTAGAGCTGACCCAGAGCGGAATAGACCACCCGCTTGCCATCCGGCGAAACGTTCACCCAGCGCAGCTGTTTGACGCCGAATTGATCGGGCGCCACTTCCTGGGCAAAGCGCAGGGCCTCACGCACCTCGCGCGTGTCCTTCACATGGAAGGGGATCTCGCTGGCCTGTTTGGCTTTGTCGGCTGCAAAAGGGTCAACCCGCCACAGCTTGCCCTTGGCCCAAACCACAATGGCCTTGGCGTCCGGCGTCCAGGCGAAGGCGGGGTAGACGCCGTAGACCGACCAGGACTCTTGCAGATCGCGCTCCAGCTCACCCCAGGCCGGGGCTTCGCGGCCGGTCTGCAGATCTTTCAGGAACAAGGTGCTTTGGTTGCGCACCCGGCGCACAAAGGCCAGGTATTTGCCGTCGGGCGAGGGCGTGGGGCGGATGGCGCCACCGGGGCCCTGCACGAAAGCCTCGACGGAGCCATCGCTCAGGTCCTGGCGGAAGATCTTGAAGATCTCCTTATTGCTGTCCTTGTTGTACTCAAAGCTGCGGCCAGGCGTGGTGTCTTGCGAGTAGTAGAGGAACTTGCCGTCGGCCGAGAGCGCGGGCTCGCCCAGGTCCTTCTGCCAGTTGGGTTTCTCGTTCAGCTGCACGCCCTTGTTGCCGGCGGCTTGGCCGTCCACGTGATAGAGCCAGATCTCGCCCGAGCCGGCCGAACGGGTGCCGGTGTAATGCTTGCGGGCGGCGATGTATTTGCCATTCGGGTGCCAGACCGGGTTGTTGAGCAGGCGGTAGTCTTCCTTGGTGACGGCGTGCGCGTTCGAGCCGTCAACATTCATCACCCAGATGTTGTCGCCGCCGCCGGCGTCGCTGACGAAGGCGATTTGCTTGCCATCGGGCGAGAAACGGGCCTGGTGCTCCCAGGCGATGGAATGCGTCAAGGGCTTGGCTTCGCCGCCGGCCAGGGGCAGCAGATAGAGGTCGCCCAGCAGGTCAAAGACCAAGTGCTTGCCGTCCGGGCTGACGTCCACACTCATCCAGGTGCCGGAGCGGGTGTCGATATTGACGGTCTTGGCCTCGCCGGGCGGCTTGTTCACGTCCCAGGCCTTGGCAGCGGGCTTGGGCTCAGTCTTGGCCGGGGCGGCTTCGGCCGCGACGCTGGTGTTGAGGGGGCTGGTGCAAGCCAGCAGCAGCGCGAGGGTGGCTGCAAAGACAGGGGTGTGAGAGTGATTTCGCATGGCCACCGAGCTTAAGCGCTGGTGGCTGATTGCCGCTCGGTGTTTGCACCTGCAAAGCCTTTGTTCATCGGCGTTTGCAGGGTTTTTTGGGCCGTTTTTGGACGGTTGTGCCCGTCACATGCCTAAAGTCACGCCAAAGCGTGGGACTGGATCACAGCCACTCAACCAGCGACACCCCTAAGCCCAAACGTGTTTGGCGGAAGTTGTAGTCGATCAGGCTGTCGCCATAACCGCTGAAGAGCTGCACATAACCGAAGAGCTGGCCGGCCAGGGGATAAGCCCATTCCAGTTGCAGCGAGCCGCGCGATTTGGCCCCACCGCGCAGGGAGTGACGGGCCTGCAGGGTCAGCACCTTGCCGCCAGCGCCATAGCTCAGCAGCACTTCACCACGGCCGATGTAGTCGCTGATGGCGGGGTTGTCGTCGGTGGCGGCGCTTTCAGGGATGCGCCACCAGGGGCGGATCTGCAGGGTCCAGTCGCCTTTTTCCAGACCGAACTCGGCAATCACCCGGTTCCAGCTGCGCGAGAGCGGGTCGGCCCGGCCATTGGACTGGTGGGTGAGCGAGAGATTGCTCATACGCCCCTTCCAGCCAAAGATTTCATAGGGCGTCTTGAAGGCGAAGATGGCCTCGGGTTCGTAATTGGTTTCGCGGAACGGCCGGGACATGGCGCCGTTGTAGACCTGCCAGCGCGAGCTTTGGGTGTAGCCAAACCAGAGGTCGCCATGCGAGGCGATCAGGCCATGCCAGACGCGGGTTTTCAGGCTGAGCTGGAACTTGCTCTCGGCGCTTTGCAGATGGGCCGACTCTTGATTGGTGTCCACGCCAGCGCCGACCCGGGCTTGCTCACTGAAAGGGGCTTCGTTGATTCGATTGGTGACCGATAGAGGCAGGACGTAGACCGGCTTGTGGGTGCGCGGAATGAAGTCATGCGGGCGCAAGTCGTCCGTCATATCCCAGCGCTCCAGCATGCTGCGCTGGCGGTGGCTGGCCAGCGAGGACGAAGGGCGGTCTGTGGGCGCGCTGAGCACGGGTGCAGTTACGGGTGCGGGCGCAAGCACAGGCGCGGAATTGACCACTGCTGCCGGCTTGGCGGCACGGCCGCTGGCTTGGTCAAAGCAGGCCAGGCGGGCCCGGTCATCGTCGATATCGCGGCAGTCTTGCGCGTTTGAGGCGGATTGGGCGAACGCCGGCCAGGCGCTGGCCAAGGTCAAGGCATAGACCGAGGCCAGGCGGAGGCTGTGCTTGTTTTTCATAAGCCTGTGATCATTGGTTTTGTAGGCCCCACCAGTTGGGCAGGAGTTGCTGCACCTGGGGGCTGAGGTAGCGATCATCCATCAAATGGATCACCCCTTCGTCGTCCACCGTGCGAATCACCCGGCCGGCGGCTTGCACCACTTTCTGCAAACCCGGAAAAACATAGGTGTAGTCATAGCCCTGGCCCAGCAAATCGTCCAGGCGCTGGCGGAATTGTTCGTTGACCTCGTTGACTTGTGGCAGGCCCAGGGTGGCGATGAAGGCGCCGATCAGACGCGCGCCGGGCAGATCGACGCCCTCGGAAAAAGAGCCTCCCAGCACGGCGAAGGCAATGCCCTGGCTCTCGGCGCTGAAGCGATCGAGAAAGGCCTGCTGCGCGCCTTCCGACATGCGGCGTGATTGCGCCCAGGTGGGCAGTTCGGGATGCTGCCGCTGCAGGGCTTGCAAGGCCTGCTCCAGATAGCTGTAGCTGCTGAAAAAAGCCAGATAGTTACCCGGCCGGGCCCGGTATTGAGCCGCCATCACCTGCACCAGGGCTTGCAGTGAGGCCTCGCGGTCACGGTAGCGGGTGGAGATATGGCCGGCGATGCGCAGCTGCAGCTGCTCGGCCCGGAAAGGCGAGGCCACATCCATCCAGGCGGTGTTCTCAGGCAGGCCCAGCAGGTCCAGATAGAACTGGGTGGGCTGCAAGGTGGCGGAAAACAAGGTGATGGCCTGCGCCGTCTCAAAGCGCTCTTTCAGGAAGGAGGCGGGCACCACATTGCGCAGATGCAGGCGCAGGTTTTTCTTGTTGCGTGAGAAGGCCCCAGGCTCGGCCGTCTCCAAGGTGGCGTCGCACAAGGCATGGGGGCCGAAGGTCTCGGCCATGCGGGTGAAGTGCAAGGCCTCAAAGTAAAAGCTCTGCAAGGCCTCATCGTTATCGGCAGGGTGCTCGACCCAGTACTCGGTGATGCTGCTGACCGCCTGCTGCAAGGCCGTCAGCAGCGGCGCCGGGATCTCGGCATGGACCTGGTAGGGCTCGGTCTGGGCCTTGGCCAGCTGAGCCCAGGCTTTTTTGACCCGATCCAGCGGCTTTTTGAGCGCGGCCGGTGCCGTCTTGCTGAGCCAGTTTAGGGCTTGCTGATCCAGCTCGGCGGAATACATTTTGCGGGCGCGTTCGACCAGGTTGTGGGCCTCGTCCACCAGCACGGCGAGCTTCCAGCCATAGGCTTGCGCCATGCCGTGCAAAAGCGCGGTTTGGTCAAAGTAGTAGTTGTAGTCGCCCACGATCACATCGGCCCAGCGCGCCAACTCCTGGCTGAGGTAGTAGGGGCAGACTTGGTGTTCACGCGCACAGTCTTGCAGGGCTTGGCGGTCCATGCTTGGCAGCTGAATGGCGGCCACCCGGGCGGCGGGTAGGCGGTCGTAAAAACCTTGGGCCAGGGGGCAGGACTCGCCGTGGCAGGCCTTGTCGGGGTGCTCGCAGGCCTTGTCTTTAGCGACCAGTTCCAGCACCCGCAAACGGGCCTCGGGCTGATGCGCTTGGAGTGTTTCCAAGGTATCTAACGCCAGGCCGCGGCCCGAGGTCTTGGCGGTGAGGAAGACGATTTTGTCCAGGCCTTGCGCGGGCGCGGCCTTGAGCAAGGGGAAGAGGGTGGCGATGGTCTTGCCGATGCCGGTCGGCGCTTGGGCCAGCAGGCAGCGGCGCGCCACCGCCCCTTTGTAGACCGCCTCGGCCAGGCTGCGCTGGCCGGCGCGGAACTCGCCATGCGGGAAGCTCAAGCGCGTCAAGGCCTCGTCGCGGGTCGCGCGATGGGCAGTCTCCAACCGCGCCCAGCCCAGGAAGAACTCGCATTGCTGTTTGAAAAAGGCTTGCAAATCGAGGGCGGTGGCACGCTCGGTGAACACCGTCTCGGTCTGGCGATTGACATCGAAATACACCAGGGCCAGCTCGATGCTCTCCAGCTCCAGGGCCTGGCATTGCAGGGCGCCGTAGACCTTGAGCTGGGCCCAGTGCAGGGCGCGGTGATTGGCGGGCATGGATTCCAGGCGGCCCTTGAAGGTCTTGATTTCTTCCAGGCGTTGGCGATCCGGGTCGAAGCCGTCGGCGCGACCTCGCACCTGCAAATCTTCAAACTCCCCACTCAGACTGACTTCGGACTGATAGCTGGCCGGACGGCGCCCCACCACCAGGGCATGGCCTTCAATGCCTTCCAGCGCACTGGGTGCGGGTGTGAAGCGCAGATCCAGGTCGCCGCGCTTGGCACTGAACTCGCACAGGCTTCGCACGGCTACGGTGTAGGGCTTCACGGCGCGTGCTCGTCTTGCAGATGGATTTGCTCGGGCCCCGCGTCTTGCTCATCCAGGTCTGAGCGAAAGGGTGTGGCCTTGGCCAGGGCCAGCCAAACGGGGAAGGGCAGCTCACAAGCTTGGTGCTGAGCCGGGCGGGCCAGCTCCAGCCGCGCTTGTTCGCCCTCGCCCACCAAGAGCCAAACGCCGAATGCCTGCGGAACCTCCTCGAGCTTGGCGATGCCGGCCGGGAAGACGTAATAGACCTCGCTGCACAGCCATTGGTAGGACTCACGCTTGGCCGGGTTGCGCAGATCGGACTGCAGATCGGCCCGGCTGACCTTGATCTCATGCACAACCGGGTGCAGATAGCGCTGCACCGAGCTGTTGCGCAGGGAGAAAACATCGGGCCGTGCGATGCGCCATTTGGCTTTGGCCGCGGGTGGCGATTCGCCAGCCAGCTCTTGTGGCTCCAGCAAAGCTTGCTGCAGCTGGGCCGCACTGGCGTTTTGCAAAGCCGGGTCGGCCTGCACTTGGGCCCGCAGCGACAACTCGCGCCAGACGATGCGCCCGGCCGCTTGCAGCTGCTTGGCCACTTTCTCGGCCAGCTGGTCATGGGCGCTCAAAGCGCGTTTATTGAGCTGGCGCGAGCGGGCCAAGACATCGACTCCGGCGGCGCTCAACCTCAGCTGGCGGGGTCGGTCTTCATGGCCAGGGGCTTGCGGTGCCCATTCCAGCCAGCGCGCGGCCAGCAATTCCAACTCAATCGGGTCTTGGCAAGGCCAACCGGCTGATCGCCAAATCTTCAACAAGCGGCTCAGATGGACGCGGCTTGGCTTGAGCTCGAGTGGAGGGCAGGGCGCTTCTTGCATGACTGTATAAGTGTACAGTGCGCGTCGCGGCAAAAATTTAGATCCGGTGGTGATCCGACTTCAGGTACCACTCGTGAATGCCCTGGCCGTCCCAGCGCAGGGTGACGTGCTCGGCCTGCCTAGCAGGCGGCTGGGTGGCTTTTGGGTTGAACAGGCCCAGGCATTGGCCGCCCGCATGGCGCACGCTGTCCCAGACCAAGCCCAGGCTACCGCTCTGGCGCAGCTGGGCGCCTAACTGGCGTGCGGCACCGTAGTTTTCAGAATCGAACAAAGCTTGGTATTGGGCCTGGGCTTGCAAGCCGCGCAAATCATGCAGCAGGGCGCGCACGCTGACCCGGTAGCAACGCATGTCCACATCGATGGCCGCCTCCTGGGTGCGGGCCAGAAAGCGGGCCTGGTGGTAGCTGACCTCGGCCACGGCGGTTTCCAGCGAGGCGGCGGCGTAGTAGATGCCGTAGCTGCCGTCCGAAAAGCGGCTGCCTTCGGGGTTGAGATGGGTGAAGGCAGCCATGATGGGGCTGCAGCCGGGGCCGCTGATGCGCTGCTCCGGCGGCACCAGGACCAGATCACCGGCCTCGTCGCGCAGGCGCGGGTTGCCCAATGACTCGATGGCAAACACGACCTCCAGATCGGCCGGGTCGCCGACCCGCTCGAACAAGGTGATAGGTGGAAAACGGCTGGGCACCAAGCGGCAGGAGTCGGCCCAGAACAGCTCCTGAAGCGCCAACCCGGGACCTTGGCTTCTATTCTTAGCAGCAGGCATCAGGCCACACCGCCGCGCTGAGCATCCAGATACTGGCGCACCACGAACAGATCCGAAACCTGGCCGGCCAGCATGCGCTCCAGTGCGCTGCGGCCACCAAACAAGGGTGCGGTATTGGGCTTCTTGACCCAGGCATCGGCCCGTTCGGGGATGGGCAGAAGGATTTGCAAGCCAGCGTAGATGCCAAAAATATGGGAAAGCCGCTCCAACGTGGCGCCGTCCAGTCCCGCCTTGATGCGGCCGGCCTTCCAGTCGAAGAAAGTGCTGCGGCCACAGCCTAGCAGTTTTTGCTGTTCCTCATTGCTCAAGTCCCAGGCCTGGACGATGCGAAAAAAGGTACGCAGCGCCGCCTCGGCGGCCGCCGGGCTGTGCAGATCGCCGGAGGCAGTCCTTTCCTTGCTGGATTTGCCGGCTTTGCTGGGCTTGATGGCCTGGGCGCTGAGTGACATAGAAACTCCTGAAACAGATCAGATGCTGGGTGGGCATGGTTGGGAGTCTAAATCCAAGACTGGATCAAATCAAGAATTTAGTCCGATAGCGTATTTGCATATCGGTAAATGATCACTGCCTGCGCAAGAACTTTTTCATTGTGACCAAGGCGGAGCTGAGCGACCAAGGGCTGTAGAAGCCTGGGCCTGGGCAGCGCTTGACTCCTTGCTATTGGATGTGAAATGGCAAGCGCCAATGAGCGGTCTGGGGCGTGAACTTGCAAGCAAACAAAGGCGGCAGTCTTTTCTTTGATTGTGTGGGCGTAGCTCGTTGCGCCGGAGAACTGTTGGCATTGGAGGAATGAGGGTGCGTGGCGACAGTAGTGAAAGCGAATCTTGCGACTGGCGCGGCCAGAAGACTCAATGAGCCGAGGCGACTGGCTAGCTTCCTGCTTGCGCACTAGATTATCGACAATGTGTATTATGTAAAATAACGGAAGAACTGAAACCTCCCTCAACGTCCCAAGTGCGACAGAGAGTCAGAGGTTCAAACCGTTGAAGAGCTTCGCTCAGTCCAGGCATGCAAGACCCAAGAACAGATCGCTGAGCTCCTGCAGGACTCAATCCATTCTCCGTTTGGTCCTGCCTGATTTTGGGCTGGGTGCCGGTGCAGGCACAGGTTTGAACTGCTCCAGCAAGGTGCGCAGCGTTTGCGCTTCGCTTTTGAACTGCGTGGCTTGCTCTTGCGCAACCAGCAGTCGCTGGGCCTGCTCTTCCGCGCTGGCCTGGAGGCGGCTGAGGCTGAACTTGGCGGACTCTAATTCGGCGCTGATGCGGCTGTGTTGCGTGGCCAGATCCAGGGCCTTGGCTTGCGCCTGGCGTTCCGCCTCTGCTTGTTTGGTACGCAAAGCCTCCAGCTGCTTTTCGGCATTTGCGCGCGCGACTCGTTCGCGGTCGACTTCCAGCAAAGCGCGGCGTTCGGCGCCCACGGCGCGTTCTTCGCTGGCGGCGATCGCGGCGCGGCTTTTGTCCAGTTCGGCAGCGAAATCGGCGCGAGTCCGCTCTTGTTGAAACATCAGCTCATTCACTTGGCGCTGCAATTCGTCGGCGCGGGCCAGGCTGGCGGCGTGTGAGCGCCGTTCGCTTTGCAAGTCTTCAATGAGGGCTTGATGCTCCGCCCGCAGATCAGAAGCAGCCGTCCGCAGATCAAGGATCTGGGTTTGCAGGCCTTTGTTGCTTGCCTCTTGCGCGGACAGTTCGGCCAAGGCTTGATCGGCGGTGGATTGATGCTCCAGGCGCAGTGCCGCTAACTCAGCGCGGGCCAAGTCCGTTGCCTGACTCCAAAGCGTTTGCACGGCATCGGCCGCCGCTTGCTTGAGGGCATCGGGCAGATCGGGATGATCGATTTGCACCCGGGCCTTGCCCCTCAACTCCTCCCAAAACTTGGCCAAGGCCTCGGCCGGCACATTCATCGAGCCTTTGCGTACGTACTGATAGAGCTTGGCCGCCGTGGGCGCGATGCCATGCCGGAAGAACAGCAAGGCGCAAACCTCCCGGTACAGGGCCTTGGTTTCGCTGAACTGGGCCTTCAAGGCCTCGATTTCGGCCTGAATCATGGCCTGGGTCTCGGTTTCTGTACGCATCAATAAATATTACAACGTAAAACGTATAATTCAAAGACTTTCAGATTAGTCTTTGGACATAATTACCATAATGTCCACAATTGGCAAGAAGCTCCCTTTGGAAACCATCCTGTGTCAGAAATCGTCTCTCTTGAAGTCCTGAAGCCCTCTTCTGCCCTGGACGGCAGCCACGGCGTGAACCGCGGCAGCGGGCCCATGCAAATCGATGCCCAAGATGACCGCTCGGCCATCCTGGCCTGGTTGGCTCGGTTTGCGGATTCCCCGGCGACGCTGAGCAGCTATCGCAAGGAATCCGAGCGCCTGCTGCTGTGGTGTGTGCTGCAGCGCGAGCTCGCTCTTTCGAGCCTGCGGCATGAAGACATGTTGGCCTACCAGCACTTTCTGGCCGACCCCTCCCCTGCACACATCTGGGTGATGGCACCTGGGCAGAAGCCGGCACGCAGTTCGCCGTTGTGGCGCCCTTTCGCCGGGCCTTTGAGCCCTCAAAGCGTGCGCCAAGCTCTATCCATCATCAATAGCCTGTTCAGCTGGCTGGTGGCTGCGGGCTATCTGGCGGGCAATCCCCTCGCCCTGGCGCGGCGCAAGACCAAGCAGCGCTCGCCACGTGTCACCCGCTTTCTGTCCATGGATCAATGGAAGCAGGTGCGCATCACCATCGAGTCCCTGCCCCAGGAAACCGAGAGGCAGAAAGCCCAGGCGGCGCGGGTGCGCTGGTTGTTCTCCCTGCTCTATATCGGTGGGCTGCGGGTCAGCGAGGTTTGCGACGGAAAAATGGCGGGCTTTTTCTGCCGCCCCGGCGCCGACGGCAAGGACCGCTGGTGGATGGAGGTGACGGGCAAAGGGGAGAAAACCCGGCTGATCCCAGCGACCACCGAACTGGTCAGCGAATTGATGGCCTACCGCCGCTCCCGCGGCCTAAGTCCCCTCGCCTCCCACGATGAAACCACGCCCTTGTTGCTGCCCTTGATCGGCGCGCCCAAGCCCATGGCCAGAACAGCGGTGCATGAGATCGTCAAATCCGTCATGGAGGCCACTGCGGCCCGACTGCGCCTCAGCGGCACGCCAGAGGCCGCGGCCGCTGCCGCCCATATCGAACAAGCCTCCACCCACTGGATGCGGCACACGGCGGGCAGCCATTTGAGTAATCAGGTGGATTTGAAAGTGGTGCGAGACAACCTGGGCCACGCCAATATCTCAACCACCAACACCTATGTGCACGCCGAGGACGACAGCCGCCACGACGCCACGGCCGAGGTCCACAAGGCGGGTTGGACATTGCGCTGAACATGCGCGGCATCGGTCTGCCCGCGCCGGCCTGATGTCGCCCCTTTTTACCCCCCGCCTACAATGGCGGTTTGCTCGGTATTCGCCCATGTCTGACTCTGCTGACAGCGCTTTGCACGTCAAACCTTATGTGTATGAGGCCAAGGGACTCAAGGCCCTGCACTTCTCTATCCACGAGATCCAGAGCAGCATGCAGACCGCGCGGCCCTTTGCGCTGGAACTGGAGTACACGCGCGCCATGATGGCGTTTCTACTCCTGATACCGGCCCCGGCCACGCTGGCGATGATTGGCCTGGGCGGCGGCTCGATGGCCAAGTTCTGCCACCGCTTCCTGCCGCAGACCCGCATCAAGGTGCTGGAAATCAATCCCCACGTCATCGCTCTGCGAGAGGCCTTCGAAGTGCCACCAGATGACGAGCGCTTCTTGATACGCCGGGCAGACGGTGCGGAGTTTGTTCGGCTGCCACCTTATCGTCAGGATGTCTTGCTGGTCGATGGCTTCGATGACCAGGGCCAGCCACCGGCGCTTTGCTCCCAGCGCTTCTACGACGATTGTTTTGAGACCTTGTCCGATGATGGCCTGATGGTGGCGAATCTGCATGCGGGGCACAAGCATTTTGATGCCCATCTGGCCCGCATCGAGCGCAGCTTTGGGCCAGACCAGATGCTCTTCATCAAAGACAGCGAGCGCTCCAATGCGGTGGTGTTCGCCAGCAGAGGCCCGCAATTGCAGAGCTTCAAGTCAGCGCCACTGCGCCAACCCGCAAATTTCGACGCCGAAACTTGGGCCGACATGATGCCGGCCTTCGCCCAGTTGGCTGCGGCCGTCAAGGCCAAGCAGGCCTCGAGCGGCGAGCCAAGCTTCAGGCCCTGAGATCGAGCAAAGTGCCCGGGCCCACGGGGGCTGGTGTGGGTGCCGGCGCAGGAGCCTGGACGACACCGTTTTGAGCTGGCCGGGGGCGATCAGATTGTTCGCCAAGCAAGGCAGGCTGCGCTTGCTTGCCAGGCGCGCCGGCTTGAGCCCCTGTCAGAAGGCCCTTGGACTTGGTGGCCCCCTTCTCGTGGGAGGGCAAGCAACCGCCCGGGCCGCGGCTGAAGCCGGTGTTGATGGCCATGCTCATGGTGAACTCCAAAAATGTCCAAGGGGCTGATCTTGCGACCGTGAATGGCGCCAGAAGCCGGGAAAAGCAGGCCCAGAGTTCAGCTTCTCTCAATTCATTAAGGCATCAGGGCAAGGGGTGAGCCCGCGCAGCCAAATACAGGCGGTACCAATCCGCGCGACTCATCGTCAAGAGCGCGGCCTGCGCACAAGCACGTATGCGTGAGGGATCGGCACTGCCTACAAGCGGCTGAATGCCGGCCGGATGGCGCATCAGCCACGCCAGCAGCAAGGCCTCGGCAGACTGCTTCTGCTCTGCCGCCATAGACTCCACGAGTGCAGCGCATTGGCGCTGAGCCTCAGTGGCATCTTTTGGAAGACGCCCACTGAACATGCCGCGCGCCAAAGCCCCCCAGGCCTGCAGCTGAACACCGGCCGCGCGGCAATAATCCAGGGTGTCCAGCCAATCGCCTCGCCCGGCGCGTTGGGCAGACTGCGGGTCGTTGAAGCTGACGCCTGCCTCCAGCCAGTCCAGCTTGGCCAAACTCATCTCCAACTGGTTGACGAGCAAGGGTTGATCCAGGCTGGCTTGCAAGCTGCGCAGCTGCGCCGCCGCCATATTCGACACACCCAAGTGCGAGACCTTGCCTGCCGCCCGCAAGCGGGCAAAGGCGGCCGCCACCTCATCGGCTTCCATCAAGGGGTCGGGCCGGTGCAGCAGCAAGAGGTCCAGATGCTCGACCTGCAGGCGTCGCAGAATCGCCTCCACACTGGCTTCGATATGGGCAGCGCTTAGGTCGTAGCGGTGGGGGCCAGCCTCATCGGCGGGTCGGATGCTGCATTTGGACTGCAGGGTGAGGCGCTGGCGCAAGGAGGGCTGACGTTTGAACAACTCGCCCATGCATTGCTCGGCCTTGCCGCGGGTGTAGATATCGGCATGGTCCAGCTGCGAGATTCCACTCTCCAGGGCCGCCTCCAGGGCGGCATGGGCGGCGGCGATATGGGCCTCTTCCACGGGTTCGGCATTCCAGCCACCGCCCCAGCCCATGCAGCCCAGCACCAGGCGGCTGACCTTGGGCAGATGGGCGCGCAGGGGGAAGGCGGGCTTGGGGGTTTGAATCGTCTTGTCGTCCTGCACTTTGAGGTCCTGAAGCCACGGGGGGCTCTATTGAACCTCAATAAGATGCAGGCACTTTGAAGACAGGAGCACGCATGAGCACGGACAAGCTGAGGGTGATGATTTCAAGCCGCTGCAAGCCTTACCAGACCGAGGCGGGTGCACTCTTTCCCTTGGATCGTTTGCGCCAAAGCATCCAGAAAACACTGAACGAGACCGAACTGCTGGGCCAGCCTCTGTTTGAGTGCTGGATCAATGAGCGAGAACCGGCCAAGCCCGCCACCCTGGACGTTTGGGACGAATGCATGAAAGAGGTGCGGCGCGCCCATATCGTGATCGCGCTTTACAACGGCGACGCCGGCTGGTGTGCGGAAGGCGGCGATGGGGGCGAGTTGGGCATCTGCCATGCCGAGCTCAGCACGGCTTTGCAGTCCGGCCGCGACCGTGTCTTCATGTTGAACCTGCCAAACGCAGCCGAATGCGGCGAGGCCAAGGACCGTCGCTTTCAAGCATTCGTCCAGCAGGAGCTGAGCTTCAACGGGCCACCCGCCCAAAACGAGGCCGAGGCCCTGGCCAAACTGAGCCAGACCCTGGCCGAAGCGGTGACCCGCTTGGCGCGCGAGGGCAGCAGCCAGTTGCGCAAAGGCAGTTATGCACTGGGCCAGGCCCTGGCCTGGAGCCGTATGAGTTTTGCCCAGCGCAAGCAGGAGATGGAAAACACCGTCAGCCAGGCCTTGTTGGAGCGTTTTGAGTCGGCCTCCACCTGCTCGCTGGGCGAGTTCGACGCCGGTGGCCTCAGGCTGCTGCTGCAGATCGAGGGTCAGGTCTTGCTGATGACGGTGCATGCCGTCCCTGCACCGATGACCACCGCCGCCGCGAGGGAGATGGTGGGCCGGCCTTTTCTGGCTGACCACCAGGTGATGACGGTGGACGAGGCCTTATTGCCTGTCAGCAGGATTGGCAAGGCGCTGAAGTTCCAAGGCCCGGTGCATCTGATCGCCTGCCATCGCAGCGTGACCGAGAAGCAGGCCACCGATATGCTGGGCTACCCCGATGCGACGGTGGTCAGCACCGGCTTTGGCGTCTATGTGCTGGACCCTGTGCAAAGAGTACAGCTGATCTTGCTGGCCAATTGCCGCGATGCCAGCTCTAGCCGTTATGCGGTGCAGCGGTTTTTTGACTGGCTCAAGCGCTCGGCGCAGGCGCCTGAATTCATCAAGCACGCCCAGGCGCGCTCACGCATCGTGCGGGCGATTCAGAAAGAGCAAGGCTGAGTATCAGCAGATCAGAGGCGAGTCGCCTTCGGCCGAGTCCTCATCCTCGTCCAAGGCTTCCAAGACCTCGACGGCCTCGTCCACCAGATGGTCGAACTCGGCCAGGTCCACCGCCAGGCCCTTGGGGATCAGGGGCTTGTCCAGCGGGCGGTACACGCGGCTGTGCAGATGGGCCAGGCGCTCGGAATGCTCCATGGCTTGAACAACGCTCTCGGGGTTCAGGAGCATGGCGAAGGGACTGACCAGTGCGGGGCTCAACATGTTCATTCTCCTCAGAGGTTTACGGCAACAAGATGTAAACAACTGTAGAGAGCGCCCTGGCTTTGGCGTAGTCGGCCCGCTGCCAAAGGCTTTGTCAGGCAAAGTCCTAGGCGCTTGCTGCTCGGCAGCCTGACCTCTGTCAGGCTAATCGGGAGCCTCAGCGGACGACAAAGCTCAGCGCGCAGCCGCTTCGGCCAACTGTTTTTCGACCCGCTCACGATCGGCGCGGCGGGCAAAGTCCAGGGCACTCAAGCCCTGGGCGTTGCGAGGTGTGAGCTGCGCACCGGCCTTGATCAGCAATGGCGTCAGGTCCAACGCCCCGTAGCCGGCGGCCATCATCAAGGGCGTCGTGCCATTGGGCGCACGGGCCTCGATATCGGCGCCTTGTGAGATCAGCCACTGAGCCACGCCGTTGTCTGGCCCGCTGCAGGCGTAGTGCAGCGGGGTCCAGCCGCCTTGATTGATCTCGGCACCCTTGGCCACCAGCTTCTTGACCCAGTCCAAGCGGCCCTTGATGGCGGCCAGCATCAGCGGCGTCTCGCCCTTGGCATTGCGGGCCTTGATTTCCAGGCCCGGATGGGTCAGCAGGGCGTCGAAGGAGCGATCCGAGTCTTCCTTCATCGCGGTAGCCAAGGCCTGGCGGCCTCGGGCATCCAGGGCGTTTGGATCAACACCACGCAGCAGCAGCCTGAGCACGGTGCGGCCATCATCCATCTCGGCCGCCATCACCAAATCATCGATGTCTGCCGCCTGGCTGGCCAGGGGCAGGCCCGCGATCAAGAACAAGGCCCAGCGACGAGGGATCATGGCGAGGCGCTCCTGCAAAGGCTTACTTCAAAGCAAACAAACGTTGGCAATTGGCCGTGGTCACGGCGGCCAATTCTTCCACGCTGACGCCCTTGACCTGGGCCAGGGCCGCGGCCACATGGGGCACGTAGGCGGGGCTATTGGTTCGGCCTCGATAGGGCACGGGGGCCAGATAAGGGCTGTCGGTTTCGATCAACAAGCGCTCCAACGGCAAGGCCGCGGCCACATCGCGCAACTCCTGCGCATTGCGAAAACTCAGGATGCCGGAGAAGGAGACGTAAAAGCCCCGCTCAATCGCGGCCAGGGCGATCTCCACCGTCTCGGTAAAGCAATGGAAGACACCGCCAGCTTGTTCACCGCCCTCCTCGTCCAGCAGCTTCAAGGTGTCGGCCGCGCTGCTGCGGGTGTGGATGACCAGGGGCTTGGCCGCCTGCTTGGCGGCGCGGATATGGGTGCGAAAGCGTTCGCGCTGCCATTCCATATCGGCCATGCTGCGACCGTTCAGGCGGTAATAGTCCAGGCCGGTTTCACCGATGGCGACGATCTTCTCGCCCTGGGCGGCCTGCACCAGTTCTTCGACCGTGGGCTCGTAGACGTCCTCGTTGTCGGGGTGCACACCGACCGAGGCCCAGAGTTGCGGATGGGCCAGGGCCAGACCATGCACCTCGGGGAACTCCTCCATGGTGGTGCAGATGCAGATGGCCTGCGCCACCTGGGCCTGGCTCATCTCGGCCAGGATTTGTGCTAACTGAGCCTTGAGCTCGGGAAAGCTCAGGTGGCAATGGGAATCAATGAACATGCAGGAGGGCCTGTGGCGCTGAAAAAGACGGGAGCAGCGCGCTCAAATGGTCTGGGTGGGTTTGGAGGAGGAAATCTGGGTGCCCAGGATTTCTTCGATCTTCAGCTTGATCAGGCGGCTCTTCTCGTCGGCCGGGAAGCGCACGCCTATGCCCTGGGTGCGGCCACCCGAGGCATTGGCCGGTGTCAACCAAGCCACTTTGCCGGCCACCGGGTAGCGCTGCGTGTCCTCGGGCAGGGCCAAGAGCAGATAGACGTCCTCGCCCAGGCGGTACTCCCGCGTGGTCGGCACGAACAAGCCGCCATCGGCAAACACCGGCATATAGGCCGCGTAGAGCGCACCCTTCTCGCGGAACACCAGCTGGATCACGCTGGGCCTGGGCCCGCTGGCGGCTTGCGCTGTGTTGAGCGCCGCCGGCGCGGTGAGCGGCCCCATGCCGGTGGGCAAGCCCATGGGCAGGGTTTGGGCCCCGCCGATAGGGAGGGGGCTGGTGGGTTTGTTATCGCTCATGGCTGAAGTGTAGTCATCCCGCCCGGCGCGGGCTGGCCTCGCGCAAGGCTTGTTGGCCTTGCGCGAACAGGGATTCCATCAAGAGCCCGGCATTCAAGGGGTGCTCGGCATGGCGGGCGGCGCGGCGCAGGGCCGCTTCCCAGACCTGCAAGGGAGCGGCCAGTTTTGGCGCGGGCAGGCTTTCGGCCGGGAAAAAACTCGGCGCTGCGCCGTGCGAGACGCGCAGCAAATCGTGGCAAAGACGCTGCAAGGCGTCGATGGCGCGGGGCTGCGACCAGTCCGACAGGGCCGCGGCCTCAGCTCGTGCCAGGCGTTGCGGCAGTTGCTGCCAGGCGGCGGCACGCAAGCCGGCCTCATACCAATCGCGAGCTTCCTGCGGCCGGCCACCGGCGGCGGCCAACAAGACTTCGGCGCCCTCCACGCCCTGGGCCTTCAGCCATTGCAAGCTGGGCGCACGCTCGGGCAGGCCCAGGGGCACAGGCTGGCAGCGGCTGCGTATGGTGGGCAGCAAGGCAGCGGGCTCGCTGCTGGCCAGCACAAAGCGCAGGAGCCCGGCCGGTTCTTCCAGGGTCTTGAGCAAGGCATTGGCCGCCACGGTATTGAGCGCCTCGGCCGGATAGACCACCACCACCTTGGCGCGGCCCCGCGCCGAGGTGGCCTGGGCAAAGCTCAGCATGCCGCGCACCGCCTCAACCTTGATTTCGCGGCTGGGCTTGGTCTTGGAGGCCTTGGTTTCGCCGTCCTTGGCCGACTCGCTCTCCTGGCCCCAGCCCATTTGCTCGCGCAGCGCGTCGGGCAGCAGCAGCAAAAAGTCCGGGTGGGTGTGGGACTGAAACAGATGGCAACTGGCGCAATTGCCGCAGGCCCAGCGCGGGCGCTCAGGCTCTTGCAGCGGCGCTTCGCACAACCAAGCTTGCGCCAGCAGCAGGGCCAGATCGAACTGGCCCACCCCCGCCGGCCCCTGCACCAGCAGGGCATGGGAGCGGGCCGTCGTCAGCGCCTGGCTCAGGGGCTGAGCCAGCCAGGGCAGCGGCAGTATTTGATCGGGGCCTACCATCCGCGTGCCTCCAGATGGCCGTCGATCTGGGTCGCCACCTCGGCCACGCTGAGGCTGGCGTCGATGCGGGCAAAGCGCTGCGGCGCGGCGGCAGCTCGGGCGGCATAGCCAGCACGCACCCGCTCGAAGAATTCCAGGTCTTGCTGCTCAAAACGGTCGGCCTCGCGGGCCGCGGCGCGGCGCTGGGCGGCAACTTCGGCCGGCAGGTCGAACCAGAAGGTCAGATCGGGCTGGCGGCCCTCCTGCACCCACTGCTCCAGCGTCGTCAGCACGGCCAGGTCCATGCCCCGGCCGGCGCCTTGATAGGCAAAGCTGGCGTCGGTGAAGCGGTCGCAGACCACCGTTTTGCCTGCCTCCAGCGCCGGCAAAATGACCTGGCGCAGATGGTCGCGGCGGCCGGCGAAGACCAGCAAGGCCTCGGTCAAGCTGTCCATGCCGCTGTGCAGAAACAAGGCGCGCAGGGACTCGGCCAGCGGCGTGCCGCCGGGCTCGCGGGTGTTGACCACCTCGGCGCCGCGCGCGCGCAGGCGCTGCGACACCGTGGCGATATGGGTGGACTTGCCCGCCCCGTCTATGCCCTCAAAGGAAATGAATCGGCTGTTCTTCTTGCTACTGCTGCTCACTGGCCACCGCGCTGGTATTTGTTGACCGCGCGATTATGCGCGGCGAGATCCTCGCTGAATTGGCTGCTGCCGTCGCCGCGTGCCACAAAGTACAGGGCTTTGCTGCGCGCCGGATGCAGGGCGGCCTGCAAAGAGGCCTTGCCCGGCATGGCGATGGGCGTGGGCGGCAGGCCACCGCGGGTGTAGGTGTTGAAGGGTGTGTCGGTCTGCAGATCGCGCTTGCGTAGATTGCCGTCGAAACTAGCGCCCAGGCCGTAGATGACGGTGGGGTCGGTTTGCAAAGGCATGCCAATCTTGAGCCGGTTGATGAAGACCGAGGCCAC
Organism: Paucibacter sp. KBW04; assembly: GCF_003852425.1. Taxonomy (GTDB): domain Bacteria; phylum Pseudomonadota; class Gammaproteobacteria; order Burkholderiales; family Burkholderiaceae_C; genus Paucibacter_A. The sequence goes on from NZ_QAJN01000010.1 coordinate 222,204, forward strand.
CAGACCGCGGTCCGCCGCCGTGCCGGTTTCTTTTTCGATGATGGAGGCCAGAATCAGCGCCTCCTCCGGTGTTTTGAGCGGCAAGCCCTCGCTGCGACCTTGCCAGGCGATGTCCAGCTGGGTGTTCATGGCCTTGAAGGCGCGCTTGAGCACGGTCACATCGCTGACGCCCTTGCTATAGGCATAGGTGTCGGGGAAGAAGCGGCCTTCGGGGGCCAGGCCTGGCGCGCCGATGGCGGACATCAACTCGGCATCGCTCAGAGCAGCTGTCGTGGGTTTGAGCGAGGGCTGCTTGGCCAGGGCGGCGCGCACCTGGCGGAAGGTCCAGCCCTCGATCAGGCGCAACTGCTCCAGCACCTCGTCGCCGCGCACCATCTTGGCCAAGAGATCGCGCGGCGTGGCGCCCTGGTGAATCTCGTAGCTACCGGCACGGATCTGGCGAGATTGGCCCGACCAGCGGAACCATTGATACAGCAGGCGAGCGTCTTCCTGCACCCCGGCATTGACCCAGGCCTGCGCCACCTCGCGCGGCGGCGTGCCGGCTTCCACCGACAACTCCACCGCAGGCGCCGCCAAACGCAGCGGCGTTTGCAACCACCACCAGGCGGCAGCCGCCGTGGCCGCTGCCGCCAGCGTCGCCAAGACCAAGCCCCACACCAGCAAGCTGCCGAGCAGGGATCTGCCGCGCTGTTTCTTCATTCCAAATCCTGTTTCTTTGCCCTTCCGAGTCCGGGTGGAATCGGGCGCTGATGATAATCAAGCCTATGAGCACTTCTAACTCCACCATCACGACTATTTCCGGCGCCCTGCGTCTGAGCGACTGGGGCCTGATCCGCGCCGAGGGGCCGGAGGCCGCCAAATTCCTGCATGGCCAGCTGACCCAGGACTTTGAGTTGCTGGGCCCCGGCGAAGCCAGGCTGGCGGGTTTTTGCACCGCCAAAGGCCGCTTGCTGGCCACGCTTATTGGCTGGAAGAGCGGGGCCGAGACCGTGGATCTGGCCCTGCCGCTGGAGCTCTTGCCCGCTATCTTGAAGCGCCTGTCCATGTTTGTGCTGCGCGCCAAATGCAAGCTGCGCGATGCCACGGCCGAACAAAGCCTGTGGGGCTTGAGCGGCACGGCCGCCCAGGCCTGGCTGGCCGAGGCCGCCCCGGCCCAGCGCTGGGGCCGCCAGCTGAGCAGCAGCGGCGCCAGCGTTGTGCGCCTGCCGGACGCGACGAGCGAGGCAGGCCCCCTGCCACGCTTTCTGCTGGCCCAAGCCGCCGAGGCTGCGGCCCCTGCCCTGCCCGAGCTGCCGGCCGCCGACTGGCAATGGCAAGAGGTGCAGGCCGGCCTGGCCTGGGTGCGCGCCGCCACCAGCGAGGCTTTCGTGCCGCAGATGTTGAATCTGGAATTGCTGGAAGGCGTGAACTTCAAGAAGGGCTGCTACCCAGGTCAAGAAATCGTGGCCCGCAGCCAGTACCGTGGCACGCTCAAGCGCCGTACGCATTTGTTTGAGCTGGCGGGCTCAGCCCAAATCGGCCAAGAAATCTTCCATAGCGAAGACCCCGAACAGCCCGCCGGGCTGGTCGCGGCCGTGGCCCAGCGCGAAGGCCAAAGCCTGCTGTTGGCCGAGGTCAAGATCGCCGCGCTGGAGTCCGGCAGCCTGCATTTGGGCGCGGCCGATGGCCCGGCCCTGGCGGCCCGCGCCCTGCCCTACGCCATACCGCTCAATTCCGAGGTGTGAGCGCGCGGGCCGTGGCGGAGATTTACGTCTACTACAAGCTCGCCAGCGCTCAGCGGCAGGCTGCGCTTTCAGCTTTTGGAGCTGCCTGCGAGGCATTGAGCGAGCCTCGGCCTCGCCTGCTGCTGCGGCAAGATGAGGCACGGGTAGACGGGCTTGAGACTTGGATGGAGATCCACACCGGGCCGCAGGCCCTGCAGACCGAGGCCGCCTTGGCCTCGGCCTTGGCGCCCTTTGCAGAGGGGCAGCGGCATCGCGAAATATTCCTACCGCTGAACTCGCTCACAGGCTCTTGACCATCTCCACATGGCCGATGCCGGCCTCTTCAAACACGGGGCCACGCTGCACAAAACCGGCGCGGGTGTAAAAGCCCGCGGCCGAGACCTGCGCGTGCAGAATGATTTCGCGATAGCCCATCTCGCGGCCCCGCTGCATCAAGGCCTCCAGCACCTCGCGACCCACCCGGCTGCCTCGCATATTGCGCAGCACGGCCATGCGGCCGACCTTGGCCACGCCGGGCACATGTTCTAGCAAACGGCCGGTGGCCAGCGGCTTGCCGAAGCGGTTGAAGGCCACGGCATGCAAGCAGCTTTGATCGGCCGCGTCCCACTCCATCTCGGCGGGGATTTGCTGCTCCTGCACAAAAACCTCCTGGCGGATGGCGCGGGCGTGCTGGCCCAGATCGCTCCAGGGGCCAAGCTGCACCTCGACGACGGACTCGCCCGCTTCGAAGCCTTCCAACAGCTTGCGCAGCACTTGCGGCACTGGTTTGGGGCTTTGGGTTTTGCCATCGGCAAACACATAGATCAACTCGCCATGCACCAGCAATTGCTCGCCGCGAAAAACGGCCGCCGTCATCTGGATGGAGCTGTTGCCGATGCGATCGCAGCGGATGGCAATGTCCAGCAACTCGTCATAACGAGCCGAACCCAGGTACTCCAGGGTGGACTTGCGCACAAACAGGTCGCCGCCCAGGCCGGCCATGGTCTCGGCGTAAGGCATGGCCATGGCGCGCCAGTAGGCGCTGGCGGCGGTGTCAAAGTAGCTCAGGTAGTGGCCGTTGAAGACGATTTGTTGAGCATCGATTTCAACCCAGCGCACGCGCAGGCGCTCGGCAAAGCGGAAGTCCTGCCGGCGCAGGCCTTTTGTATCGGTCATGGTTTGAGAGCCTCTTTCAGGGCTTGTGCGCAGAACTCCAGAGCGGTCAAAGCCTCGGGAATCGAGCGGCCCATTTTGATGAAGTCGTGCGTGACGCCACGCACCAGTTCCAGGCTCACAGTATTACCGCTGGCACGCAGGGTATCGGCGTAAACAATACCCTCGTCCACCAGCGGATCGCATTCGGCCAGCAGCAGGCAAGCGGGGGCCAGATCGCTGTGCTCCGCCGCTTCCTGCGGCGCAAAACGCCAGTCGCGCCTGTGGTTCTTGGGGATGTAGTGGTTGAAGAACCAGTCGATAGACGCTGCCTCCAGCAAGAAGCCATTGGCAAACAGCTTGTGCGAGGGCGTGTCGGCATGGGCGCCGGTGCCGGGGGTGATCAAGAGTTGCAAGGCCAGGGGCAGGCCGATGTCGCGCGCATGCAGGGCCGAGACCGCCGCCAGCGTGCCGCCCGCGCTATCGCCGCCCACGGCCAGGCGGGAGCCGTCCAAGCCCAATTGATGCGCATGCTCGGCCAGCCAGCGCGTGGCGGCCCAGCTGTCATCGACCGCGGCCGGGAATGGATGCTCGGGCGCCAGCCGGTAGTCCAGGGACACGACGGCCGCGCCGCTGCGCAAGGCCAGCTGGCGGCACAAGCTGTCATGGGTTTCGATGCCGCCTATGGTGAAGCCACCACCGTGCAGATAGAGCAGCACCGGCAGACGCTCTGCAGAACTGGCGTAGAGGCGCGCCGGCAGCAGGCTGGCCGGGCCGGGGATTTGCACATCCTCGACCCGGGCCAAGGGCGCACGCGGCAGATCCAGGATCTCGGCCCCCATCAAATAGGCGATGCGCGCCTCGCTGGGACTCAGGCTGTGGAAGGGGCGGCGATTGGCCCGGTGTATCCGTTCCAACACACCCGCCATGCGCGGTGTCAACAAGGTGCTACCCAAAGACTCTCTCCATCAACTACGCTCACAGCGGTCTGCAAGCCGGCCTGGCAGTTTGCCAGAGGCTTGTGGTCTAGAACTCGTAAAGGACGCGCGGCATGGCCTTGATTCAGTACCTGACCCAGATCCATTTGGACTTCGGAGCAAGCGCCCTGCTGCCCCAGGAATGCCTGCGTCTGGGCATGTTGCGGCCGCTCATCATCAGCGACGGGGGCGTGCGCGCTGCCGGTGTACTGGACCAGGCCATGGCGGCTTGGATAGAGCCCCGCCCGCCGGTGTTCGACGCCACACCGGCCAACCCCACCGAGGCGGCAGTGCGCGCTGCGGTGGCGCTGTTTCAGCGCGAACATTGCGATGGCTTGGTGGCCATAGGCGGCGGCTCCAGCATGGACCTGGCCAAGGGCGTCGCCCTGGCCGCGACGCACGAAGGCCCTTTGCAGCGCTACGCCACCATCGAGGGTGGCAGCGGCCTGATCACCTCAGCCGTCATACCCGTGGTGGCCGTGCCCACCACCGCAGGCACCGGCAGCGAGGTGGCGCGCGGCGCCATTCTGATCGTCGACGATGGCCGCAAGCTGGGTTTTCACAGCTGGGAGTTGATGCCCAAGCTGGCCATCTGCGACCCTGCCCTGACCCTGGGTCTGCCGCCCGGCCTGACCGCGGCCACCGGCATGGATGCCATCGCGCACTGCATGGAAACATTCATGTCCGCCGCCGTGAACCCGCCCGCCGACGGCATCGCCCTGGACGGCTTGCGCCGTGGCTGGGCCCATATCCTGCGCGCCACCCGTGACGGTCAGGACTGCGAGGCTCGCTGGCAGATGATGAGTTGCAGCATGCAGGGCGCCATGGCTTTTCAGAAAGGCCTGGGCTGCGTGCATTCGCTCAGCCACAGCTTGGGCGGCGTCAACCCGCGTCTGCATCACGGCACGCTGAACGCCCTCTTCCTGCCCGCCGTCGTTCGATTCAACGCCGTCGCGCCCAGCATGGCGGCTGAGAACCGCTTGGCCCGCATGGCCCATGCCATGGGCTTGCCTGGCTGCGATGCCGGCGGCGAGGCGATCGCGCAAGCGATTCTTGCGATGAATGCCGACTTGGGCCTGCCCAAGGGTTTGGCCGCCCTGGGCGTGGGGCCAGAACTGTTCGAGCGCATCATCGACGGCGCCATGGCCGACCATTGCCACAAGACCAATCCGCGCTTGGCCAGCCGCGAAGACTACCGAGCCCTTTTGACCGAATCGCTCTAGTGGCCTGTAAGGTTAAAACGGGAGTGGAAAGGCTTGCGAGATGGGCTGCGTGGCAAGGCGCAAAGCACAGCGATGCCCAGTGGCATCGCGAGCATTTGCAACGCAGCCAAGCGGCTCATGTCGCGAGCAAGGACGCTTCCGATTTCAGCGTTACAGGCCACTAAAACAAAAAGGCCGGCTCGTCTTGTGGCGAGCCGGCCTACAGAGCCCACCCCTGGGATTGCCAGGGGCAGATTTCACTCAGGAATGGTCAATCAACCATGCTTTTTGTCGAAGAACTGCTCGTCTTCGGTTGAGCCCTTGAGTGCAGCGGTAGAGGCATCGCGCTCGATGGTGGTGGTGACGGCGTCGAAGTAACCGGTGCCCACTTCGCGCTGGTGCTTGACGGCCGTGAAGCCCTTCTCGGCGGCGGCGAACTCGGCTTCTTGCAGCTCCACAAAGGCGCTCATATTGTTGCGAGCGTAGCCATAGGCCAGGTTGAACATGCTGTAGTTCAGGCTGTGGAAGCCGGCCAGGGTGATGAACTGGAACTTGTAACCCATGGCGCCCAGCTCGCGCTGGAACTTGGCGATGGTGGCATCGTCCAGGTTCTTCTTCCAGTTGAAGGAAGGCGAGCAGTTGTAAGCCAGCAGCTTGCCGGGGAACTTGGCATGGATGGCGTCGGCAAAAGCCTTGGCAAAAGCCAGGTCGGGCTTGCCGGTTTCGCACCAGATCATGTCGGCGTACTCGGCATAGGCCAGGCCGCGGCTGATGGCTTGCTCCAGACCGTTGCGGGTACGGAAGAAGCCTTCCACGGTGCGCTCGCCGGTGCAGAAAGGCTTGTCGTTGTCGTCGATATCGCTGGTGACCAGATCGCCGGCTTCGGCGTCGGTACGGGCCAACAAGACAGTGGGCGTACCCATCACGTCGGCGGCCAGACGGGCAGCGACCAGCTTGGCCACGGCTTCACGGGTAGGCACCAAGACCTTGCCACCCATATGGCCGCACTTCTTGGCGGCGGCCAATTGGTCCTCGAAGTGAACACCGGCGGCGCCGGCTTCGATCATGGCCTTCATCAGCTCGAAGGCGTTCAGCACGCCGCCGAAACCGGCTTCGGCATCGGCCACGATGGGAGCGAAGTAGTCGATATCGTTCTTGCCTTCGGACCACTGAATCTGGTCGGCACGGGCAAAAGTGGCGTTGATCTTCTTGACGACCTTGGGCACCGAGTCCACCGAGTAGAGGGACTGGTCGGGGTACATCTCGCCATTGCTATTGGCGTCACCGGCCACTTGCCAGCCAGACAGATAGATGGCCTTCAGGCCGGCCTTGACCTGTTGCATGGCCTGGTTGCCGGTCAGGGCGCCCAGGGAGTTGACGAAGGGCTCGGTGTTGACCAGATTCCACAGCTTTTCTGCGCCGCGCTTGGCCAGGGTGTGCTCGATCTTCAGCGAACCGCGCAGGCGCACGACGTCGGCAGCGGTGTAGCCGCGCTTGATGCCCTTCCAACGGGGGTTTTCGGCCCAGTCTTTCTCGAGGGCGGCGATTTGCTGTTCACGGCTCAGATTCGTTGTCATGGTGTGTACTCCTGCAAGGGTAGAGAAGAGAGGAAAGAAGAGATGAAGATCAAGCAATCAAAAAAACTGGCAATCAAACTTTCTGCATCAAAACCAGGGTGCCGCTTGGGCTGAACTCGGGGCACTGGAAACGCGGCGACTGGCCTTGTTTCTAAGCTTTCCTTGTTCCGGCGCTGTGACTCAAGAGTAGTCCTCTCTTCTGCGCTTGTGAAGACTTATGTCTTATATAAGACTCAATTTAATTCATATAAAAATCAACAACTTAAAAACAAATTTTCTGATGGTGAAATGTCATTCACCATAATGAGAAAAAATGTCGCAGCGCAACATCAGATGAACTCACGATGTGGAATGGTCATTTCGTATCGTGAGAACTGAGCCTGACGCACCAGGATTCACCCGCGGTGAAGGCCATGATTTGATCTGTGGCGCCGGTTTTGCGACTGCTCCAGACGCAAAAAAGCCCACCGAAGTGGGCTGTGCAGAAAGGCTCAAGCAGCGGCGCCGACGCCGCCTGCGTTTAAAGCCCGCCGATGAAATAGCGCTTCAGGCCAGCCAGGCACATCTCCACAGCGATGGCGGTCAGCACCAGGCCCATCAATTTCTCCAGCGCCGAAATCACCGAGTCGCCCAACATGCGGCGGATGCGGTCGGCCATCAAGAGCATCAGGCCAGAGACCAGCATGGCGGCCGTCAACGCGGCAATCCATTCCAGGATGCGCTCGGGTTGGCGCGAGGCCAGCAGCAGCACGGTCGCCATGGCCGAGGGGCCGGCCAGCAAGGGCACGGCCAAGGGGAAGATCAGGGGCTCGCGGCCCGGCTCCAGGCCGTAGGCCGACTCGCTGGAAGTGCCAAAGATCATGCGGATGGCGATGATCAGCAGGATCACGCCGCCGGCCACCTCCAGCGAACGCTCGGACAGATGCATGACGCGCAAAAAGCTGTCGCCCAAGAACATAAAGGCAAACAGCACGACAAAGGCAATGCCCACCTCACGGAACGCCACCCAGCGACGTCGTTCCTTGGGCACGGCGCGCATGATGGGGATGAAGATGGGGAGGCTGCCCAGCGGGTCCAAAACCAGCAAAAGCAGGATGAAGGCGGAGAGAAAGCTATGGTCCATGGGGCGCGATTGTCGCGCAGCCACTCGTTTTACCGCAGGGCAAAAGAGTTTGGCTTGTTTGGGCCGAGCGCCGGGCCGCCCCAAGCCGGTCCACCTGAGTCGCTTTGCTGCTCAATGCGGCATTGCGACGCGTCCCCTCGGGGGACCGACCAGTCTGGCCAGCGCTTAGCGTGGCGAGACTGGTCGAGGGGCCTTGCTTCAAGCCCTGGGGTGATGGGCCGTGTGAATCGCCTTCAAACGCTCGCGTGCCACATGGGTGTAGATCTGGGTGGTGGACAAATCAGCATGGCCCAAAAGCAGTTGCACCACCCGCAGATCCGCCCCGTGGTTGAGCAGATGGGTGGCGAAGGCATGGCGCAAGGTGTGGGGTGAGAGCGGGCTGGTGATGCCGGCCACCAATGCGTATTTTTTGACCAGGGTCCAGAACATCTGGCGCGTCATGCACTCGCCGCGCACCGTCACAAAGAGCTCGTCGCAGCGCGAACCTTTCAAAAGCTCGCCCCGGGCCTGCTGCAAATAACGCATCAGCCAGCCGTGGGCAATCTCACCAAAGGGCACGAGCCGCTCTTTCGAGCCCTTGCCGGTAATGCGCAACACCGTTTCCTTGAAGCCCACATGCACGCTCTTGAGTGTCACCAGCTCCGTCACCCGCAGGCCGCTGGCATACATCAGCTCCAGCATGGCGCGGTCGCGCAGGCCCAAAGCGGTGTCGGTATCCGGCGCATTCAGCAAGGCCTCCACCTGGGCCTGGCTCAATAGCTTGGGCACACGCAGGGGCTGCTTGGCGTTGGCCAGGCGCAGGCTGGGGTCCAGGTGAATGCGCTGCTCGCGCAAAGCCCAGCGGAAGAAGCGCTTGAACACGCTCAGGCGGCGGTTGGCGCTGGTGGTTTTGCTGCCCTCGAAACGGCTTTGGGCGTAGGCCTCCAGATCGGCCTCGCTGCAGGCATCCAGATGGCGCTCGGCTTCAAGCGCCAGCCAATCGGCCAGCAGGCCCAGATCGCGTCCGTAAGCCTCCAGGGTGTTGCGGGCCAAGCCATCTTCCAGCCACAACACCTCGACAAATTGATCGATCAGCTGCTGGCTGTGCTGGCGTGGCTGAGAGCACGCCAGGCGCGCTGCTGCTTCACTCGAGTTTGAGTTTTTGCTGTTGGACGACGGTTTTGTAGACATCAAATTCGGCCTTGATCTGGGCCGCAAACTGTTCCGGGGTATTGGCCACGATCAGGGAGCCGGTGTCCTCGATGCGTTTCTTCACTTCGGGGATTTCCAAGGTCTTGCGAGCCGCATTGTGAATCTTGTCGACCACATCCTTGGGCAAGCCCTTGGGGCCGTAGATGCCGTAATAGGCCATGCGGTTGACCGGTTCCAGGCCCACTTCCTTGAAGGTGGGCACATTGGGCAGCTGGGCCAGGCGCTGGGGCGCGGCCACCACGATGGGGATCAGGCGGCCGTCCTTGATGAAGGGCAGGGCCGAAGGCAGATTGTCAAAAATCATCGGCACCTGGCCGGCCACCGTGTCGTTCAGCGCCGGTCCTGCGCCGCGATAGGGGATGTGCAGAACGAAGACTCCGGCCAGGTTTTTGTACAACTCCATCTGCAGATGGCCGATGCCGCCGGTGCCAGAGCTGGCATAGCTGTATTTGCCGGGATTCTTCTTGAGCTCGGCGACAAAGCCTTTGTAGTCCCGCGCCGGGAAGGAGGGGTGAACGGCGATCACATTCGGCGTGGCCGCCAGATTGATGATGGGCGTGAAATCGGTGATGGGGTTGTAGGGGATCTTGGCATTGATGGCCGGATTGGCCGCCGTCGTCGACACCGTGGCCATGCCCAGGGCGTAGCCGTCGGGTGCGGCCTTGGCCGTGTCATTGGCGCCGATCAGGCCGCCACCCCCGGCCTTGTTCTCCACCACCACCGTCTGGCCCAGGGCCAGATGCATGCGCTCGGCCACCACCCGGGCGACGATATCCGTCGTACCACCCGGCGCAAAAGGCACGACCAGGCGCACCGGTTTGCTGGGGTAGGTTTGTTGCGCCCAAGCCGTGGGCAGGGCAAAAGCCGCCAGGTTCAGCAGCAAGGTTTTGATCAGCCAGTCACGCCTGTGTGCCATTCTGAGTGCCATTGGGGGTCTCCGTTGTTTTGTCCTTTGCGGCCGAGCCATGCTAGCGCAGCAAGGCCCCGCTGCGCCTTGGCGTTTGCCTGTGTTCTTCAGCGTTTGCAGCGCGGTTTGCGAAGCTCGCACACCGCGCTGTCCTTTGGAAGACAGCCCAGGCGCCGCAAGACAGGCACACTCTCGCCCATGCTTGATGCCGCCCTCCTCCTGCCCGATTTCTTGCTGATTTTTTGCGGCTTTGTGCTGTGCCGTTACACCGCCCTGAACCGCCCCGTCTGGGATGCGGCCGAGCGCCTGGTGTACTACCTGCTCTTTCCCGTGCTGCTCTTCAACTCCATCGTCAAGACACCCATGCAGCCCGCAGCCACCGCCGGTCTGGCCATAGGCGGGGTGAGCCTGGCCCTGGCCGGGATCGCCCTGGCCTATAGCTTGCGTTGGTGGCCCCGGGTGGATGCGCGCAATCTGGCCTCGGGGGCGCAGTGCGCGTTTCGCTTTAACTCCTTCATCGCCCTGGCCTTGGCCGAGCGTTTGCAGGGTGCGCAAGGCGTGGCCTGGGTGGCTTTGCTGATCGCCTTGTGCGTGCCGCTGTGCAATATCGGCGCCGTCTGGCCCCTGGCCAAACATGGCGGCCAGGGCTATCTGCGCGAACTGAGTCGCAACCCCTTGATTCTGGCCACGCTGGCCGGCTTGAGCGCCAATCTGCTGGGCCTCAAGCTGCCTGACTTGGCCACGCTGACTCTGCAGCGCATTGGCTTGGCCGCCCTGCCCCTGGGTCTGATGGCCGTGGGCGCAGGCCTGCGCTTTGGCGCTTTGCGCGACTCGCCCGGTCTGGCTGCCGCCCTGCTGAGCATCCGCCACGCCGTCTTGCCCCTGCTCGCCTTGGCGCTGGCTGCGCTCTTGCAGTTGCCACCCGCGCAAGGCGCCCTGCTCTTGATCTTTGCGGCCCTGCCCACCGCCTCCAGCGCCTATGTGCTGGCCGTGCGCATGGGCGGTAACGGGCCCTTCGTGGCCGGGCTGGTGACCCTGTCCACCTTGCTGGCCATGGTCACGGTACCGCTTTGGTTAGCTGTGCTGCGCTGGATCTGAGACCTGCGCCCTGTGCCAGCGCCCAGTCAATATGTTCGGCCAGCAGGTCCGAGGCACCGCTGCGCTGGCTTTGCAGAGCCGCGCGAATCTCGGCCGAATCCTCGGCCCGCAAGGCATTGCCCAAGGCCACGGCCAGATTGCGTTGCCAGCGCGCGTGGCCGATGCGGCGTATGGCCGAGCCCTCGGTTTGGCGCAGAAATGTCGCCTCATCCCAGGCCCAAAGCTGCAATAAGCGCGCCCCGGCCAAGCCCGGCCGCACATCGAAATCCGGCAAGGTGGCTTTCTGCGCAAACTTGTTCCAGGGGCAGATCAGCTGACAGTCATCACAGCCGTAGATGCGATTGCCGATCAAGGGCCGCAGCTCCAGCGGGATAGCGCCTTCGTGCTCGATGGTCAGGTAAGACACGCAGCGCCGCGCATCCACGCGGTAGGGCGCCACGATGGCCTGGGTCGGGCAGACATCCACACAAGCCCGGCACTGGCCGCAATGCGCCGTGACCGGCTCGCTCAGCGGCAAGGGCAGGTCCAGATAGATTTCACCCAGAAAAAACATGGAGCCAGCCTGGCGGTGCAAGGTCAGCGTGTGCTTGCCGCGCCAGCCAAGCCCTGAGCGCGCGGCCAGTTCCACCTCCAGCACCGGGGCGGAGTCGGTGAAGGCCCGGTAACCCAGCGGCCCGACGGCCTCGGCCAGGCGTTCGGCCAGCTTTTGCAGGCGGTTGCGCAAGACCTTGTGATAGTCCCGACCACGGGCGTAGATGGAGAGCTGTGCGTGCTGCGGACTCTTCAAGCCCGCCCATTCAATCGCCTGCCAATCCCCTGGGCTGTTGCGCGGCAGATAGTCCATGCGCGCCGTCAGCACCCGCACGGTGCCCGGCACCAGTTCGGCCGGCCGGGCACGCTTGAGGCCGTGGGCCTCCATATAGTGCATGGAGCCATGAAAACCGGCCTCCAACCAGGCCAACAAACCGGGCTCGGCACGCGACAAATCGATATCGGCCACGCCAATCTGTGAGAATCCCAACTCAAGCGCCCAAGCGCGCAACTGGTCCGTCAGGGCCAGGCCTTGGTCTTCCATCAATTCCTTCGGAGCTTGCGTCATTTGCGCATTCTAGAAACCCGCTCTCTGCAGTGGCCCGATGAGGCCGCCACCCAGGCCTTTTGCGCCGCGCTGGCGCGCGGCCTGCAAGCCCATCCCCACTTGATGAATGCCAGCATCGAACTGCATGGCAGCCTTGGTGCCGGCAAGACCAGCTGGGTCCGCCATCTGCTGCGCGCCCTGGGCGTGGAGGGGCGCATCAAGAGCCCCAGCTACGCGGTGATGGAGAGTTATGAGCTGCCGCTAGGTGTCGTCAGCCATTTCGATTTCTACCGTTTTGACGACCCGCGCGAATGGGAGGATGCCGGCTTTCGCGACATCTTCGCCGCGCCCGGCCTCAAGCTCAGCGAGTGGCCGGAAAAGGCCGAGGGCATGCTCCCCGCGCCCGACTTGCAAATCTGGATAGAGACGCAGGCGGACGAGAGCCGCAGCGTCAAACTCGTGGCCGGCACCGCCTTGGGCCAGGCCTTGATTCAAACGCTGGAAGGGGTCAGGTCTTGACAGTCGAGCGCCGCTTGCCACATCCATTCAAGCTGCAACGCCGCCAGGCCTTGCGCGCCATGGGCGCTCTGGCCCTGGTCTTGAAAGCCCCGCAAGTCATCGCCGCCACCAATGCGGTGGGCAAGAACAGCAAAACGGCGGGTGACGGCTCGGGCGCCTTGCTGCCCCTGCCCGCGCAGAAGAAGGCCGCGCCCGCAGCGAGCCCGGCGCCCGCCCCGGCGGCTTCGGCAGCACCTGCGCCGGCCCCCGCCAACAGCAATATCGTTGCCGTGCGCGTCTGGCCAGCCGATGAGTACACCCGCGTCACGCTGGAGTCCGACAAGCCTTTGGCCGCCCAGCACTTTTTGGTCGAAGGCCCGGACCGGCTGGTGATCGACATCGAAGGCCTGGAGCTGAGCCCCGGCCTGCGCGAGCTGCTGGGCAAGGTGCGCGCCGACGACCCCTTCATCGCGGGCGTGCGGGTGGGCCAGAATCGGCCCCGCGTGGTGCGCCTGGTGCTGGACCTCAAACAGCCGGTGGCGCCGCAGATCTTCACCCTGGCGCCGGTGGCGGCCTACCAGAATCGTCTAGTGTTCGACCTCTACCCCAAGGTCGAGGTCGATCCCTTGCTGGCCCTGATCCGCGAGAAGGAAAAGGCCGAAACCGAGGCGGCTCAATCGGTGCAAGATGCCTTGGGCGAGATGATTGCCCGCATCGACAAACCGGCCCTGCCCGCGGCAACGCCCCCAGCCGTCTTGCCGCCTGGCACCAAGCTTCCCAAGCCTGCGCCCGGCCCTAGCCCTGCCGCCTCCGCTGCGGTGCAAACACCCGTCCCCCCGCCGCCGCTGCCCGGCCCCGCCCCCTCACCCGCAAGCACGGCGGCCGAAACCGGCCTGGCTCAAGCCAAGCTGGATCGCCTCATCGTCATCGCCTTGGACCCCGGCCATGGCGGCGAAGACCCCGGCGCCATCGGGCCCTCGGGCCTGAAGGAAAAAGACGTGGTACTGGCCGTGGCCCTGCAGCTACGTGACCGGCTCAATAGCAACCCGAATATCCGGGTGATGATGACCCGCGACGCCGACTTCTTCGTGCCCCTGCACGAGCGGGTGCGCAAGGCGCGCCGGGTGCAGGCCGATTTATTCGTCTCCATCCATGCGGACGCCTTCATCACGCCCAAGGCACGCGGTGCCTCGGTGTTTGCGCTCAGCGACGGCGCGGCCAGCAGCCAGACCGCCCGCTGGATGGCGAACAAGGAGAACGCGGCCGACCTGGTCGGCGGGGTCAACAAAGACATCGCCGTCAAAGACGCGAATGTGCTCAAGGCCATGCTGGACATGAGCACCTCCGCCCAGATCCGCGACAGTCTCAAGCTGGGCTCCGAGGTGCTGGGCCAAATCGGCCGCGTCGGCAATCTGCACAAACGCAGCGTGGAGCAAGCCGGCTTTGCCGTGCTCAAAGCGCCCGACGTGCCCTCCATCCTGGTGGAAACCGCCTTCATCTCCAACCCGGAGGAAGAAGCCAAGCTGCGCGACCCGGATTACCAGGCCAAGCTGGTGGCTGCCCTGGCGACTGGGATTGCGCGTTACTTTGCCAAGAACCCGCCCTTGGCGAGGCATAGACCTCTGTCGTGAAGCCCATGCCCTGGACTTGAGCAAGGCTTGCAAAAGCCCTGTTCAAGCCCTCCCTCATACCTTGCGCAGCTGCCGCTACTGCACCCGAAAGTCATTCAAATCGAACGGGGGACGGCGCTTGTCCGGCCGCAGAGCAATCCAAACCCCGAGGCCAATTGGCCATCCGATGAACATGATCAAGGCTGCGACTAGCAAAGGCGGCCTGCCGCGAGATTTGGCGTCGTGATAGGCCCAAGCACCGCTTTTGAGCCATAGCACCAAAATAACAAGCAATGGCGCGAAGCCAATCAAAGGGGAAAAATCAAAATCCAAATCGAACCTCAAGTCTTATCTGCATGGCGCTGAGCGCGGCCCATTGGGCTGGCGGCAACGAGTCATAACTTTCTGGGCCCAGGCACCACCATCGAGCTTCAAGATGCTGCTTGAGCCGCTCTAGGCAGGCCTACTTGCCCAACTCCGTCGGCATCGCCGGCGCCGTCTTGCGCTGCACCGGCTTGTAGGTCTTCAGTCGCTCCAGGACGTTAGCGATGGCGGCGTCGAGCTGGCTGTCGCGGCCCTTGTTGACCTGCAAGGGGTCCAATTCGACTTCGATGTCCGGGGCCACGCCTTCGTTCTCGACTCGCCATTCGCCGTCCGGCGTGTAGAAGCGGAAGAAGGGCACGACCACATTGCCGCCGTCGATCAAGGGCGGGTTGGCGGAGATGCCGATCAGGCCACCCCAGGTGCGCTTGCCGATCAAGGGGCCCAGACCCAGCCGCTTGAAGCCATAGGGCAGGAAGTCGCCACCGGAGCCGGCATCCTGGTCGATCAGCATGGCTTTGGGGCCGTAGATAGCGCCGCCCGGTGTGTCGTAGACCAGGCCATCACGGTCCTTCCAGCTGGACAGATAGGGGCGGCTCAGCACATCCAGCACATAGTTGGCGGCCTGGCCGCCACCGTTGCGGCGGTCGTCAACGATGATGCCTTCGCGGCCGATCTGGGCGAAGAACATGCGGTTGAAGAAGGTGAAGCCCTCGTCCGCCGTGTCGGGCAGATAGACGTAGGCCAGGCGGCCGCCGCTCTGTGCATCGACATACTGGCGGTTGCGATCAATCCAGTCCCAGCGACGCAGGCTCGCTTCATTGGTAACCGGCACGACCACGGCCTGACGCGGCGTCTTGGCGCTAGGTTCGCTGGCGATGCTCAGGGTCAGCTGCTTGCCCGCCGTGTTTTCCAGCAAGGCAAACAGATTTTGCTTGGCGTCCAGCGGCCGGCCGTTGATGGCCATCAGATAGTCGCCCGGCTTCACACCCAGGCCGGGCGTGGCCAGCGGCGCCTTCATAAAGGGGTTCCAGCGGTCGCCGCCGTAAATCTTGCTGATGCGGTAGTAGCCGCCTTCAACCCGGAAGTCGGCGCCCAGCAGGCCCACGGCCACCTTGGCTTCCTGGTGCACATCGCCACCGCCCACCCGGTTATGGCCGACCTGCAACTCGGCAATCATCTCGACCAGCAAGTCGTTCAAATCCTCGCGCGTTTGCACATGGTCCAGCAGGGGCAGGTAGCGGGCGTAGACAGCCTCCCAATCCAGGCCGTGCAGCTTGGGGTCGTAGAAGAACTCCTTCTCCATCCACCAGGTTTCGTCAAAGATCTGGCGCCATTCTTCACGCGGATTCACCCGCATGCGCAAGGGCGCGGTGTCCACCGGCTTGGCATCGAGCTTTGCGCCTGCGTCGGCCACCTCCAGCCCGCCCTTGGCGGTGTGCAGCAGCAGCTTTTTGCCGTCGGGGCTGATCTCATAGCCTTCCAGGCCTTGGCGCAGGGATTTTGCCTCGCGTTCCTCGAAGTCGAAGCGGTAGAGTGCGGCGCCTTCTTGCCCGCGCTTTTCTGGCGCGTCCAGGCTGGCACCGGCTTGGCCTTGCTCCAGATAGAACAAGGCACCATCGGCGGCCACGCTCAGGGCCGCGTAATTGCGCTCCGGCAGGGGTAGACCCACGATGCGATCGTTCAGGCCATGCGCGTCCACACGGGTGGGCTTGGCGGGCTTGCTTGATTTGGCGGGCTTGTTGCCTGCATCCTTCTCGTCCGCAGGCTTGCCAGTGTCCTTGTTGCTGTTCTTCTCAGCCTCTTTTTTCTCGGCGTCTTTCTTGGCAGCGGTTTCATCCCCGCTCTTGGGCAGCAGGGGTGACTTGCCATCGGCCGCCAACACGGCGGCGTAAAGCCCCAAGCGCTGCGGGCGCTCGCGGGTGGACATGTCCAGGCCGACCTGGGTGAGGCCTGAGTTGGTCGAGGCGGTGAAGTACAGGGCCTCGCCATTGCTCGAGAATACAGGGTTGCTGGCATGGGCCAGACCGTCCCCCACCGCGATCTCCTTGCCGCTGGCGAACTCGTGCAGACGGATCTGGCTGAAGTGGTTTTCACCGCGCACGGTAAAGGCCAGCCAGCGGCTGTCGGGCGAGAAAGCCACGTCGAAAGGGCCGCGCCGCGGGCTGCTGGCAATGCGCTGGGCCGTGCCAAAACCGCTGGCGCCCACGGCGGGGCTGAGGCTCAGGCTGTAGAGATTGAGGTGGTTGTCCTGGTAGATCAGGCGCTGTCCATCCGGCGACCAGGCCAGCAGGGTGAAGTAGCCGTTCTTGCCCAGGGCGAAGCGCTTGGGTTTCTCCAGGCCGGCCTGGTCGCGCAGCACGATATGGTGCTGGCGGCCAGCGCCATCGGCGGCACTGTGTTGTTTGCTGCGGTCAGCCTCATCCGAGATATAGGCCACGCGCAGGCCGTCCGGGCTGCCCAAGGCGTCTTTCTCGCGCACGCCCGCGCTTTCGGTCAGGTTGCGCACCGAACCGTCCTTGACCGGCAGCATGAAGACATCGCCACGGGCGCTGACGATCACCCGTTTACCGGTGGCCGAGAGCTGGGCCGATTCGATGCTGCGGGAGGCGTCCTTCCACTGCGTGCGGGTCTGCGGGCTATTGGGCTTGAGCTGGATATTGAGCAAGCGGCTCTGGCCGCTGCTCAGATCCAACTCATGCAGGAGTCCGGCGGATTCGTAGACGACTTGGCTGCCGTAAGCGGAGGCACTGCGCACATCCCATTGCGTCTGACGGGTCAGCTGGCGCAAGGCCTTGCTGACGGTGTTGTAGGCGAAAAGATTGGCCGCGCCGTCGGCACGATCGGAGATGAAGACCAGCTCCTGCCCCACCCACAGCGGGTTGATGTCGCTGGCGTTGACATGGGGCACGGCCTCCAGCTGCTGGGTGGCCGGGTCGATGATCCAGATCGGCGGCGTGGTGCCGCCGCGATGCTGGCGCCAACCCGAGGCGCCGTTATAGGCTTGTTTATAGGGGCGGTAGGCCAGGCGTTTGCCGTCGGGTGACCAAGCGCCCTCGTAGGCGACGGCCTCCATCACCTTTTGCTCGAACACCGAGACCGCCCCCTCTTCCGCATTCACCTCGAAGAGCTGATTGCTGCGGTTATTGGCGACCTCGCGATTGGAGGCGAACAGAATCTTCTTGCCGTCCGGGCTCCAGCCGTTCACCACATCGGCCGCCGGGTGCCAAGTCAGGCGGCGCGCCTGGCCGCCGCTGATGGGCATCATATAGACATCGGTATTGCCGTCGTAGGCGGCGGAGAAGGCGATCCAGCGCCCATCCGGCGAGATGGCAGGCGCGAACTCGGCTGCCGCATGCTGGGTCAGTTGGCGTGCATTCTGGCCATTGCGATCACTGACCCAGATATCGCCCCCATAGACAAAAGCCAGGTGTTGGGCCGAGACCGAGGGCTGGCGCAGCAGCTGGCTGCCGGCGCTGGCTGCGGCATCGGCCGCGCTGGCGCTAGGCGCAGCCCAGGCAGCGCCGCCGCCCAAGCAAACCGTGGCGGCCAAGCCCAGGCTGAGCATGTGCTTGTTCTTGGTTTTTTTCATCGCGAATCGTCTCCCTTTTTTTGTCGCTTCAGGCCTTGCTCTTTTTGCCGCGCACAAAGCCCAGCAAGAGCAGCAAGCCGGGTATGGCAATCATGGTCCAGAAAATCAGTTGCAGATGCGCTTTGACCACGGGCGCATTGCCGAACACATAACCGGTCAGCGTGACGCTGCCTATCCAGAGCAAGGCGCCGCTGATGTCGTAGAAGGTGAACTTGCGCCGAGTCATGGCCGTCACCCCGGCCACAAAGGGCGCAAAGGTGCGGGCGAAGGGCACGAAGCGGGCCAAGATCAGAGCGATGCCGCCGCGCCGCTCATAAAAATCATGGGCGCGGTCAAAGGCCTCGCGGTTGAAAAAGCGCGAGCTTTCCCACTGAAAGACCTTGGGGCCGAAGAAGCGGCCGATGCTGTAATTGGTCTGGTTGCCGGCCACCGCCGCCACGAGCATCACCGTGAGCGCGGTGCCCAGATGCAAAAGCCCGGCCCCGCAAAGCGTGCCGACGATGAAGAGCAGGGAGTCGCCCGGCAAGAAGGGCATGACGACCAAACCGGTCTCGACAAAGATGATCAGAAACAGCAGGGCGTAGATGCCGTTGCCATACAGGGCCACGAAGTCGGCCAGATGCCGGTCCGCATGCACTAGCGTGTCGAAGAAACTGGCGAGGACTTCCATGCGGGCAGCGCTTCCGTGTAAGCAGTGAAAGATGCCCGACTGTAGCCAAGCTCTTTAGGTCTTTTATTCGGCTTGCTGAGTTTTTTGCCGCCCTGCCCGCCAGCCGCCGATGATGGCGATCAGGCCCGGGATGATGATCATGGCCCAGATGATTTTTTCCAGGTTGTCCTTCACCCAGGGCAGATTGCCGAAGGCATAGCCCATCACCGTGATGCCCACCACCCACAGCAAGGCGCCGACCACGTTGTAGAGGGTGAACTTCTTGCGGTCCATCTCGGCCACACCGGCCACAAAGGGCGCGAAGGTGCGCACAAAAGGCATGAAGCGGGCAATGATGATGGTGACGGCACCATTGCGCTCGTAGAACTCGTGCGCCGTATCAAAAGCGCGGCGATTGAAAAAGCGCGACTGCTCCCACTTAAATACTTTGGGGCCGAAGTAGCGGCCGATGCCGTAATTGCACTGGTCGCCCAGGATGGCCGCCACCAGCAGCACGGCGATGGCCAGCGGTAGATTCATCAGCCCGGCACCGCACAAAGTGCCCACAACGAAGAGCAAGGAGTCGCCCGGCAAGAAGGGCATGACGACCAGTCCCGTCTCCACAAACACGATCAAAAACAGCAAGGCGTAGACCCACATGCCATAGGTCTGAACAAAATCGGCGATGTGCCGATCGACGTGGACGATGAAGTCGATGAAGAAGCTGATGAGTTCCATGGCGGCGGATTATGGCCGCTGTGCGCATGGCCGAAAGAGCCAGACCCGCCAGCCTTCTTACAATACGCACATGGACGTTTCCTCCGCCGTGCATTCCACGCCGACCCCTCCCCCCAGCAGCGCGCCCGCAAACCCCGGCACCTCCACGTCCGAAATTGCGCCAAAGCGCCGCGCCATCCGCGAACTTCCCGATGAGTTGATCAGTCAGATCGCCGCCGGCGAGGTGGTGGAGCGCCCGGCTTCGGTGGTGCGCGAACTGGTGGACAACGCCCTGGACGCCGGGGCCACCCAGATCCAGCTCAAGCTGATGGCCGGCGGCGTGCGCGCCATCGTGGTGGAGGACGACGGCCTGGGCATCCCCATGGAGGAACTGCCCCTGGCCTTGAAGCGCCATGCCACCAGCAAGATCCGCTCGCTGGACGAGTTGGAGTCGGTGGCCACCATGGGTTTCCGGGGTGAGGCCTTGGCCGCCATCTCCTCGGTGGCCGAGATGGCCGTGCTCAGCCGCTTTGAGGGCGCGCCCCATGCCCACCGGCTGGACGCTCGCAGCGGCGAGCTGCAGCCCGCGGCCCGTTCGCGCGGCACCAGCGTGGAGGTGCGCGAGCTTTTCTTCAGCACCCCGGCCCGCCGCAAATTCTTGAAGACCGACGCCACCGAGCTGGCGCATTGCGTGGAAGCGGTGCGCCGCCACGCCCTGGCCCGGCCCGATGTGGGCTTCGCCATCTGGCATGAAGGCAAGCTGGTGGAGCAGTGGCGAGCGAATACGTCTGAAGCCCGCTTGAATGATGTGCTGGGCGCAGACTTTATAGCCGAGAGCCGGCCCGTTTATGCCGAGAGCGGCCCCTTGCGCATCTACGGTCGCGCCGGCCTGCCCGAGGCGGCGCGCAGCCGGGCGGACATGCAGTACGTTTACGTCAACGGCCGCTATGTACGCGACAAGCTGATCGCCCACGGCATACGCTCGGCCTATGAGGACGTGTTGCACGGCCACCGCCAGCCCTGCTATGTGCTCTTCATCGAGATCGCGCCCGACCGGGTGGATGTGAATGTGCATCCCACCAAGATCGAGGTGCGTTTCCGCGATGGCCGCGAGATCCACCAAAAAGTGCGTTATGCGGTGCAGGACGCGCTGGCCTTGTCGCGCTCGGCCGCCGCTGAGAATGCCGCCCCCGCGGGGCTCAGCGCCATGCAAGAGGCCCAGCAGGCCGCCGCCCAGGTGGAAGGCAACCGCCCCTCGCCGGGCAATCCACCGGCCTGGTTCCAAGCCGGCACGGCCGCCGAGCGCACGCCGCCAAGCTACGGCCCAGGTGCCAGCACTTGGCAAGCCCCCATCCCCGCCAGCAGCCAAGCCTCCTTAGGCCTGGCCGAGGTGGCCACGCTCTACGGTGGGCGCGATTACAGCGGTGAAATGCTGCGCAGCGCCGAGGTCAATGCAGCGCCTGTCCCGGCGCCACTGCCCCATCAAACCCTGCCCCAGCATGACTGGCCTCTGGGCCGCGCTGTCGCGCAAATCCAGGGCGTCTACATCCTGGCCGAGAACGCCCTGGGGCTGATTGTTGTGGACATGCATGCCGCGCACGAGCGGGTGGTTTACGAGCGCCTGAAGGCCAGCTTGGCCGCCAAGGCGATTGAATCGCAACCCCTGCTGATCCCCGTCACCTTTGCTGCCACGGCGCAAGAGATTGCCGCGGCCGAGGCCCATGCCGAAACCCTGGCCCGACTGGGCCTGGATGTGGCGCCGCTGTCGGCCAAGGTACTGGCGGTGCGCGCCCGTCCGGCTGCGCTGGCCGGAGGTGATGTGGTGGAGTTGGCCCGCCATGTGCTGGCCGAGCTCTCGCAGTTCGAGGCCAGCCATGCCATCGAGCGGGCGCAGCATGAAATTCTGGCCACCATGGCCTGTCACGGCGCCGTGCGCGCCAACCGCCAGCTGACCCTGGATGAAATGAATGCGCTCTTGCGCGATATGGAGCGCACGGAACGGGCCGATCAATGCAATCATGGTCGGCCGACCTGGCGCCAACTCACCATGCGTGAGTTGGACGCGCTGTTTTTGCGTGGGCGTTGAGCGTTAATTGCTCAGCGTCTCACGGCTTGTTTTGTTGGTGAATGGAATCCCCGGAGGCACGATGGCCACTTTAAAGTTGAATAAAAAGAAGAATGCAGGCCCGCCCGGTTCCAGCAATCGCAACGCCGAGGGTGAGCGCCGTGCGCCCATCCGCGGCAAAGGCGTGTCACGCCCGCGCCAAAGCTTGGAAGCTGCCAAGACGGAGCGCGAGCAACGCCAGGCCCAGTACGAGCAAAGCCGCCCGGCACGCGGCGGTTTTTCGGGCGAGCGCGGCCCCGATCGCGGCAATGAACGTGGGAATGATCGCGGCCGTGGCCCTGGCTTTGCCGGCGGCCCGCGTGGTGACTCACGTGATGCACGCAATGCTCGCCCTGACGCACGCGGCCCAGGCCAACGCCCGCCCTCGCGCGAAGGCTGGCGTCAAGACGGCCCGCGCCAGGATGGCCCGCGCTACGAAGGTCGATTCGAAGGTCGGCATGAGAGCCGCCCTGAGCATCGCCATCAAGAGCCCCGCTTTGAAGGGCGCAATGACAACCGTGGCGAAGGCCGCGGTGGCTATGAGCCCCGCCGCGATCAAGGCGGCTACCAAGGTCGGCCGCAAGAACATCAGCCCTCACGCGATCCTCGCTTTTCGCGTGACTCCCGCGATGGCCGCGACAACCGCGACTCCCGTGGCCCCGGCGGCTACGGCCCGCGCGGTGATGAGCGCCGCCCGGCTTACGGCCAACAAGGTCCGCGCCGCGCTCCCGATGATCGTGGCGGCCCGCGCCAGGATTCGCGCTATGACTCGCGCGAGCAGCGCCCGCCCTATCAGCAAGCTGATCGCGGCCAAGGCTCTTGGCAAGGCCAGGGTCAGCCGCGCCAGGACGCTTACCGCGACCAGCGCCAGGATCAACGCCGCTCCTCCGGCCCCCGCCCTTACCAAGGCCAGCCGGGCCTTGGCCCGCGTGATGCACGCGGCCCGGGCTACAACCGCGCAGCCGAACAAGCCGGCCAGAACCTGCCTGCCCATCTGCGTGAAGCCGCCGCCAAGCTGGCCCGCCAGCTCGGTGACGAGCACGACGATGATGACGAAGACGATGTGAAGCAGGGTTACGGCCACGGCTTTGGCAGCAATGCCAATGCCGAGGGTGTGCGCCTGTCCAAGCAGATGGGGGTGCTGGGCCTGGCCTCGCGTCGCGAAGCCGACGAGTGGATCGCGGCCGGCTGGGTGCGTGTGGACGGAAAGTTAGCCATTCTGGGCCAACGCGTCTCACCCGACGCCAAGATCGAGATCGACCCGCTGGCGCACAAGCAGCAAGCTCAGCGCGTCACCATCTTGCTCAACAAGCCCATAGGCTATGTTTCCGGCCAGGCCGAAGACGGCTATGAGCCCGCCTCGGTGCTGATCCGCAGCGAGAACCACTGGGCGGAAGACAGCTCCGGCATCAAGTACCACATCGGCCACACCCGCGGCCTGGCGCCTGCGGGCCGCCTGGACATCGACTCCACCGGCTTGCTGGTGCTGACGCAGGACGGTCGCGTCGCCAAGGTTTTGATCGGTGAAGAGTCGGCGGTCGAGAAGGAATATCTGGTGCGGGTCGAGTACCACGGCCGCGACGGCCAAGGCCCCGCGCCCGAGTTGAAAGACGGCCCGACCAGTGGCCAGCTGCCCGCCGCCGATCTGGCCTTGCTCAACCACGGCCTGGAGCTGGACGGTGTGCAACTCAAGCCTGCCAAGGTCGGTTGGCAAAACGACGACCAGCTGCGTTTTGTGCTGCGTGAAGGCCGCAAGCGCCAGATCCGCCGCATGTGCGAGCAGGTGGGGCTCAAGGTGGTGGGCCTGAAGCGTGTACGCATCGGCCGCATCAATCTGGGCAATCTGCCGGTCGGCCAGTGGCGCTTCCTGACGCCTTGGGAGCGTTTTGATTGAGCTCGGGAGAATTGACTCTGATCCCGGTTTTTAAGAGTCCGATCTGCCTGGCCGGTCCAACCGGCACGGGCAAGACCGCAGCGGCCCTGGCCCTGGCCGAGCTGCTGCCGGTGGAGATCATCAGCGTGGATTCGGCCCTGGTGTATCGGGGCATGGACATCGGCACGGCCAAGCCCACGGCGGCGGAATTGGCCGCCGTGCCGCATCATTTGATCGACATCATCGAGCCCACCGAGGCCTATTCGGCCGCCCAGTTCGTGGCCTCGGCCCGGCAGCTGGCGGACGAAATCCTGGCCCGAGGCCGCCTGCCCTTGCTGGTGGGCGGCACCATGCTTTACTTCAAGGCCTTGTTCGAGGGCTTGAGCGAGATGCCCCAGGCCGACGAGGCCTTGCGCCACAAGCTCGATGCCCAGGCGGCCGAGATAGGTTGGCCGGCCATGCATGCCGAGCTGGCAAGACTTGACCCCATCACGGCGGCCCGCCTGGCGCCCGGGGACTCGCAGCGAATCCAGCGGGCGCTGGAGGTCTGCCTCCTGAGCGGCAAGCCCATGAGCGAGCTGCACCAATGCCGCAGCGAGGGCGTGGACTGGCCCCTGCTCTCGCTGGAGCCGCAAGACCGCGCCTGGTTGCACAAGCGCCTGGATCAGCGTTTCGCGCAGATGTTGGAGGCCGGCCTGGTCGAAGAAGTCAAGCGCTTGCGCGCTCGCGGTGACTTGAGCCTGGACCTGCCCTCCATGCGCTGTGTGGGCTATCGCCAGGCCTGGGAAGCGCTGGACAGCGCCGATTTCAAGCCCCTGCAAGAACGCGGCGCCGCCGCCACCCGCCAGCTGGCCAAACGCCAGCTGACCTGGTTGCGCAGCATGCCGCAGCGCCAGGTGATTGACTGCGATCACCCTCAAGCGCAGCTGCATCTGCTGGCTGCCGTGCAGAGGTTGCTGCAAGCATGAGCGTGCTGCGCGCCCAGGGTCTGGCCAAGTCCTACGGTGAGACGCCGGTGTTTCAGGGCCTGAATCTGGACTTGCAGCGCGGTGAGTTGGTGGCCTTGTTGGGTGAGTCGGGCAGTGGCAAGTCCAGCCTGCTCAACTGCCTGGCTGGGCTGGATGAGCCCGATAGCGGCGAGATCATGATCGAGGGTCAGGTCTTGCATGGCTTGGGCGAAGCAGGTCTGGCCCGTATGCGCCGCGCCAAGCTGGGCTTTGTGTTTCAAGCATTTCATGTGCTGCCGCATTTGAGCGTGGCGCAGAACGTTGCCCTGCCCTTGCTGCTCTTGCAGCGGCCCGACCCGGCGCGCGTGCAAGCCATATTGGCGTCCGTGGGCTTGGACGGCTTGGGCCAGCGCATGCCGCGCCAACTCTCGGGCGGCCAGCTGCAGCGGGTGGCCATCGCCCGCGCCCTGGTGCACAAGCCGGCCCTGATCCTGGCGGACGAGCCCACCGGCAATCTCGACGCCCGCCATGCCCGCGAGGTGCTGGATTTGCTGCTGCATCAGGTGCGGGCCGAAGGGGCGGCCTGCGTGCTGGTGACTCATTCCGAGCTGGCCGCCGCCCGCGCCGATCGCGCCCTGCGCCTGGACGAGCAAGGCCTGAATCCGTGGCATCTACCGGCATCCTCCGCTCATTGAACTGGTTTGCCCAACTGTCCTGGCCGGCCTTGCGCCACCAGGCCGGGCGCCAGCTCTTGGCCTTGCTGGCGATTGTGCTGGGCGTGGCCTTGGGCCTAGCCGTCCACCTGCTCAATAGCACGGCCTTGGCCGAGTTCGGCAGTGCAGCGGCCAGCCTGCAGGGCAAGCCCGATCTGGTCTTGCGCGGCAATACCGGCGAGGGCGTGCCGGAGTCGCTCTACCTCAAGATCGCCGCCGATCCCGGCGTGGCCCTGGCCTCCCCCATCATCGAAGGCCAGGCCCTGGCGCAAGACGCGCAGGGCAAGCCCTTCAGCTTGCGTCTGATCGGCTGGGATGTGCTGCAAGGCGCGGCCCTCAATCCGGCCCTGTTGCCGCAGGCGGGAGGGGCCAGCTTGCTGGGCGGCTTGGACCCCGCGCAGATTTCCCTCAACCCGGCCGCACAGAAAAAGCTCGAAGCCCAGGCGCCCAGCCTGGGCTTGCGCGCCGCCAGCGTGGCCACGGGTCAGGCACAAAGCCAGGTGTTTCAGATCGGCCCCGGCAACGCGGCAGCGGGTGCGCCGCTGGCGGTGCTGGACATCGCGGCAGCCCAGGTTTTGCTGGGCAAGCTGGGCCGGCTGGACCGGGTGGACATTCGCTTGAGCGCCGGCCTCAGCCCCAGGCAATGGCTGGCCGGCCAAGCCCTGCCGCCGGGCTTCAGCGCCGCGCCGCCGCCGGATGAAGCGCAGCGCCTGAGCCAAATCACCCAGGCCTACCGGGTCAATCTGGGGGTGCTCTCGCTGATGGCCTTGTTCACCGGCAGTTTCCTGGTGTTCGCGGTGATGTCTTTGTCGGTTGCCCAGCGTCTGCCGCAATGGGCACTCTTGGGCGTGCTGGGCATGACGGCTGCCGAGCGCGCCCGCCTGGTGCTGATCGAGGCCGCGCTGCTGGGCAGCGTGGGCAGCTTGCTGGGCCTGGCCCTGGGCTGGGGCTTGGCCCAGCTGGCCCTGCAGGTGTTAGGCGCCAATCTGGGCCTGGGGCAGATGAGCGCCGGCCTGGCCCTGCATCAGCTGCCTTGGGGGGCGGCCCTGCTGTTTGGGGCCTTGGGCCTGGCGATCAGTCTGGCCAGCGCCGCCCTGCCCGCTCTGGCCGTGCGCCGCATGCCGGTGGCCCAGGTGCTCAAGGGCTTGGGTGCAGACAGCGCTGTGCCGCTGCCGAACTGGCTGGGCCCGCTCTTGCTCGTCCTGGGCTTGGGCCTGGCCTTGCTGCCGCCGCTACCGAATACCTGGCCGGGCGCCGAGCTGCCCTGGGCGGCCTATGCAGGCATGCTCTGCCTGCTGCTGGGCGGCATCGCCTGTGTGCCGGCCTTGCTGCGCGCCAGCCTGGGCCTGCTGCGCCATTGGCCGGGCGCCGATCGCCATGCCTTGATCTTGCTGGTGGAAGAGCGCGCCCGCGACCAGGCGGGCGAGGCCCGCCGGGCCCTGGCCGGGGTGCTGGTCAGCCTGGCCTTGTCGGTCGCGATGTTGGTGATGGTGGGCAGCTTTCGGGATTCCCTGAACCTCTGGCTCAGCCAGATGCTGCCGGCCGATCTCTATCTGCGCTCCAGCCTGCGGGTCAATAGCGGTGCTGCTGCCGAGGGCCTGTCCGCGCCGCTGCCACCAGCCTTTCTGGCGGCCGTGCAGAACAGCGGCCTGGCCCAGCGCATCGCGCCGCAGCGCAGCGATGAGGTCTTGATGCAAGGCCAGCGCTTTGCCCTGCTGGCGCGAGACATCGACGAAAACCAGTTACCGCTGGCGCAAGCCCTGGCGCCCAAGGCCGGGGGGCAAGACCTGACCCCCGTCTACCTCAGCGAAGCTCTGCGCGACACCTTGCAACTCCAGCCCGGCGACAGGACCGAGCTGCGCCTGCGCGCCGATCTGCCGCCCTTGCAGGTGCAGGTACGCGGCATCTGGCGCGACTATGCCCGCCAAAGCGGCGCGCTGCTGATGCCACTGGCGGCCTACCAGGCCTGGACGCAGGATGCACGCATCACCGAGTTGCAACTCTGGCTGGCGCCGGGCCAGGACAGCGAGGCCGCTATTCCCGCCCTGCGCGCCCTGGCCGCCCAGGGCGATGATGTGGAGATCGCTGCCAGCGCGGATTTGCGCGCCCTGTCCATGAAGATTTTTGACCGCAGCTTTGCCGTCACCGTCTGGCTGCAGGCCGTCACCCTGGCCATCGGCCTGTTCGGCATCGCCGCCAGCCAGTCGGCCCAGGTGCTGGCGCGCAAGCGCGAGTTCGGCCTGCTGCTGCATCTGGGCTTTACCCGCGCGGGCGTCTTGCGCCTGCTGACGCTGGAGTCCGCTTTGCTTTGCGCTGTGGGCTGCTTGGCGGGCCTTGCGCTTGGCCTGGGCTTGAGTGCGGTGCTGATCTGGGTGGTGAACCCGCAAAGCTTTCACTGGAGCATGGACATGTCGCTGCCCTGGCCCCGTTTGCTGGCCCTGCTCTTGGCCGTGTTTGCCGCCGGCGTCGTGGCGGCGCTCTTGGCCGGGCGCCGCGCCGCCAGTTTCGCCGCCGTGCAATCGGTCAAGGAGGACTGGTGATCGCCCGCCGCCATCTGCTGGCCCTGGCCGCCCTGGCGGCTGGGCCCGGCCTCGCTGCCCAAAGCCCGAGACTGCAGTTCCCGCGTGATTTCGGCGCCCATACACAGACTCGCCTGGAGTGGTGGTATCTGACCGGGGTCTTGTTCGCCGAGGATCAGGTGCCCGACCCGCAGGCTCAGCCCTTGTTTGGCTATCAGCTGACCTTCTTCCGCCTCAAAGGCCCGGCCGCTGCGGAGCACCCCAGCGCCTTGGCCGCCCGCCAGCTGATGATCGGCCATGTGGCCTTGAGCGATTTGCGCCAAGGCCGGCTGCTGCACGACCAACGTCTGTCCCGCGTTCTGCCCGGCCTGGCCCAGGCCAGCGAGGCCGATTGCAGCCTGCAGATGCGCGACTGGCGGCTGCGCCGTGAGCCAGGTGAGTCGGCGGCCTTGAGCCGCTACCAGGCTTTTTTCCAGAGCCAAGCCTTTGCCCTCGATCTGCAGTTGCAAAGCCAGCAGCCGCCGCTCTTGCAGGGTGATGAGGGCATTTCCAGAAAGGGGCCGGGTGCCGCTCAGTTCAGCCATTACTACAGCCAGGTGCAGCTGCTAACCCAGGCCAAGCTGCGCCTGGACGGGCGTGAGCAGCGCTTGCGAGGCCTGTCATGGCTGGATCAGGAATGGAGCGATCAGCTGCTGGGCCCTGCGGACCAGGCCCATGATCAAGCGGTAGGTTGGGACTGGGCCGGCCTCAATCTCTTTGACGGCAGTGCCCTGACGGTGTTTCGCCTGCGCCGGGCCGACGGCTCGGTGCTCTGGAGCGGCGGCAGCTGGCGTAGCCCACAGGGCCAGACGCGCAACTTCGCGCCGCATGAGTTGCAGATGGAGGCCCTGCGGCATTGGCGCAGCCCGAGCAGCGCCGCCAGCTACCCAGTTGAGTGGCGGCTGCGTACGCCGGTGGGCGAGTTCAGGCTGGATGCCCTGCTCGATGCGCAAGAGGTGGATGCCCGCCTGAGCACCGGCATGCGCTACTGGGAAGGCGCGGCCGCCCTGCGCGCGGAGGCCTCAATCAAGCAGGCGCCGGCCCTGGGCCTGGGCTATCTGGAGATGACGGGCTATGCCGGTCCTATGCGCTTGGGCTGAAGCGAGCCGAGCCTCAGAAATTGAAGTGCGTCGGCTTGCCCGGCGGTGAGTTTTCGGCCGCGCGCACGCAGTTGCGACCGGCCTTGCGGGCTTTATCCAGGGCCAATTCGGCCTGCACGATGAGTTGGTCCAGGCTCAGGCTGGCCGGGCTCAAGGCCGCCACACCCAGGCTGCAACTGACGGGGATGAAGTAGCCGTTCCAGGCGAAGTCCAGGCCTTCCACTCGCTCACGGATGCGGTCGGCCACATCCAGCGCGCCGAGCGGGTCGGTGTGGGGCAGAAAGAGGATGAACTCCTGGCCGCCGTAGCGAGCCAGCACGTCGGCCTGGCGCAGGGTCTCGGCAATCGCCTCGGCGATCTGGCGCAAAAGCATCTCGGCGCAAGATCGGCCAAAGGCCTGACCGACGCGGCGGAAATGATCCACATCGATCAGGACCAGGGCGCAGTCCATCTCATAGCGCCGGGCCAGCGAGCACTCGCGCTCCACCAGGCCCAGAAAATGTCGTTGATTGAAAACGCCGGTCGCTTCGTCTTGGGTGCCGTAGCGGTTCAGGCTGCGTTGCAAGCGCTGGGCATAGTCCAGGGCGCTGAGGCTGAGCTGGCCCAGGGCCAGGCTGAAGCTCAGGGCACAGACGGTGGCACAAGCGGCCGCCACCCAACGATTGCCCTGACCGAGCAGGGAAATCACAAACTGCGACAAGGCCAGCGAGATCAGCAAACTGAGCAGGCAGAACAGCAGCAGGGCCGGCTTGGCCCCCAATTTCTGCACCCATTCACTCGCTCGCAACAACCAGCGCGGCGGATCCAACTCTTGACGCATTCCGCAACAACCTCAACGACCACCGTGCGCTTATTGCACCATGGTCCAAGCCCTGTTGAGGCCCTACCCCCCCAAAGCGGGGACAGGGTTTGAGCCGAGTCGGAAGCAGGGGCCAAGCCGTTGGGCCGCCCCCTGCCAAGCTCAGTGAGCGCCGCCCGCGTCTATCGTGGTGCCGGCCAGCTTGGGCGGTCTTTGGGTCAGCCAGATGGCGCCGATCAGGAGCACAAAGATCAGGGCCGAGGCCAGAAAAATATCGTCCGCCGCGCGTGTGAAGGCCTGTTGATCGATCAAACGGTTGATCTGGGCCCAGGCCTGCTCATTGCTGAGACCGGCCGCACGCAGCCCCGCCAAGGTCTCGCCCGCGATCGGGTTGCCCAGGCTCAGGCCCTCCACCATATGCTGGTGATGCAGAGTGGCGCGGCTCTCCCACAAGGTGGTGGCGATGGAGGTGCCCATGGCCCCGGCGGTAATACGCACAAAGTTCGACAGGCCGGCGGCGGCCGGTAGACGGTCGGGCGTGATGCCGCTGAGGGTCAAGGTGGTGAGCGGGATGAAGAAAAAGGCCAGGGCCGCACCTTGCAGAATCGTCGGGATCATGATGGTCGCGAAGTCGGTCTGCGTGGTGAAGTTGGCCCGCATGCCCAACACCACGGTGAACATCACAAAGGCGAAGCTGGCCATCAGGCGAGGGTCAAAGCGGGCGACGTTTTTGCCCACCACGGGGGAGAGCAGAATCGCCAGCACGCCCACCGGCGCCAAGGCCATGCCGGCGTCGGTGGCGGTATAGCCCATGTACTGCTGCAACCACAGCGGCAGCAAGACCACATTGCCGAAGAAGAGGCCGTAGGCCACCGACAGCGTGGCCGCACCGAAGACGAAGTTGCGGCGCGCGAACAGGCGCAGATCCACCACCGGATGCTCGTCGGTCAGCTCCCAGGCAACGAAGAAGGCAAAGCCCACGGCCGCCGTCAAGGCCAGGATCTGGATCTCGCCGCTGGCGAACCAGTCCAGCTCCTTGCCCTTGTCCAGCATGATTTGCAGGGCACCCACCCAGATCACCAGCAGGGCCAGGCCCACGCCGTCTATGGGTAGCTTGCGTATCACCGTCTCGCGTTCACGGTAAATGCTCCAGGTCAGAGCGGCCGCGAACAAGCCCACCGGCACATTGATGTAGAAGATCCAGGGCCAGGACACGTTGTCGGTGATCCAACCGCCCAAGAGCGGCCCCACCACCGGCGCGACCAGGGTCGTCATGCCCCAAAGCGCCAGCGCCGTGCCGGCCTTGGCGCGCGAGTAGCTGGCCAAGAGCAGGGTTTGCGAGAGCGGAATCATGGGGCCGGCCACCAGGCCTTGCAGCACCCGGCAGGCCACCAGCATCTCCAGCGAATGGGCAAAGCCGCAGAGCCATGAGGCCAGCACAAATAGCAACACGCTGGTGGTGAACAGGCGCACCGCGCCAAAGCGCTGGGTCAGCCAACCGGTCAGCGGCACCGAGATGGCATTGGCCACGCCAAAGCTGGTGATGACCCAGGTGCCCTGTACCGGGCTCACGCCCAGATCACCCGAGATGGCCGGCAAGGACACATTGGCGATGGACGAGTCCAGCACATTCATGAAGGTGGCCAGGGACAGGGCCACCGTGCCCAGTACCAGTTGCCCGCCCTTCAAGGGCTCGGGCAGCTCGGGCGGGGCAAAGTTTTTGGAAGGGGCGCTCACGGCAAGGCTCAGGCGCGGGGCTGGGTGGCAGGCTTGCTTGCGGCCTTGCTCATTGCCTTGTTCACGGTCTTGGCAGGGCTGCCCAGATTGGCGCGGATGATCCGCGCCACATCGGCGTCAGCCGCGGCATTGGCCTGGTCGTAAACCGCGGTCTGGGCGGCCGGCTCCTTGCGTTGGGCCTCCACCAGACTCTTGCCGCTCTGGTCCTGCACATCGACCGTGACGTTCATGGACAGGCCCACACGCAAGGGATGTTCGGCCACCTGCTTGGCGTCCAGCGCAATCCGCACCGGCACACGCTGCACCACCTTGATCCAGTTGCCGGTGGCGTTCTGCGCTGGCAAGAGCGCGAAGGCCGCGCCGGTGCCTGCGGACAGGCCAACGATCTGGCCCTGGAACTCGACCTTGTTGCCGTAGACATCAGCGACCAGCTTGGCCTTTTGACCGATGCGCAGCTTGGCGACCTGGCCTTCCTTGAAATTGGCATCCACCCAGGCCTGCTGCAGACCGACCACGGCCATCAGCGGCGCACCGGCGGCCACACGCTGACCTAACTGCACACTACGGCGGGCCACCCAGCCGTCCACCGGCGCTGGCAACTCGGTGCGCTGCTGGGCCAGAAAGGCCTCGCGCACCCGGGCGGCGGCGCGTTGCACATTCGGATGTTCGGCCACACTGGTGCCATCGGTCAGGACCTGGTTGGAGGAGAGCTGTTCTTGCGCGGCTTGCAAGGCGGACTGCGCTGCCGTGACGGCGGCCTTGGCCGTGCTGACCTGGGCATTGGCGTGGTCAAACTCCTCGCGACCGACGGCGCCGCTGGCCAGCAAGGGCGCGCGGCGCTGCACATCGGCGTTCAGGCGGGCCAACTCGTTTTGGGCGCGCTGCACATCGGCCTCGCGGCTGCGGATCTGCGAGGCCAGGGTGGCGTTATTGGCGTACAGGGTGCGCACCTCACGCACGGTCTGGGCCAGCTGGCTCTCGGCCTGCTCCAGGGCCACGCGGGCATCGGCCGGGTCCAGGCTCACCAGGGGCTGGCCGGCCTTGACGAAGTCGGTGTTGTCCACATGGATGGCGCGCACCGTGCCGCCCACCAAGGGCGTGATCTGCACCACATTGGCATTGACGTAGGCGTTGTCGGTTTGCTCGACCCGGCTGCCCACCACCCATTGATAGACGCCGTAGGCGCCCAGGCCTAACAAGACAGCCAAGCTGATCACGGTCAGGGCTTTTTTGCGGGGGGAGTTGCCCTTGGCGGCGGTCGTGTCTTTGGTTTCAGAAGCGCTCATGGCCTGCTTTCGTCGAAGGTGTTCTTGAATTGATTTTTGTGAGACTGGTTCACTGGGCCGTGGCGGCGTCTTGCCAGCCGCCACCCAGGGCGCGGATCAGACCCACTTGCGCTTCCAGGGTCTGGCCGCGCAGCTCCAGGCTTTGGCGCTCCTGCTGCAAGACGCTGCCTTGGGCATTCAGCAAGGCCAGCTTGGAGCCCAGGCCGGCATTGAAGCGCTGGGCCACCAGGTCGCGGGAGGCGCGGGCATTGCCCAGCAAGGCTTCTTGTTCCTGCTGCTGTCGCTGCAAAGACTGCAAGCTGCTGAGCTGGCCGCTGGCTTCGCGCACCGCCTCCAGCACCGCCGCGTTATAGGCCGCGACCGAGGCATCCAACTCGGCCGCCGAGCCCTTGAACTGGGCGCGCAGGCGGCCCGTGTCGAAGAGCGGCAGGCGCAGCGAGGGGCCAAAACCGAATTGCAGGCTGCCGGCCTTGAGCAGCTGATCCAGGCCTATGGAACTGAAGCCGGCAAAGGCCGAGAGGTTCAGATTGGGATAGAACTGCGAGCGTGCCAAGGCCAGCTGCTGGGTGCTGGCCTCCACCCGCCAACGGGCGGCCACCACATCTGGGCGACGGCCCAGCAGATCCAGGCCCAGGGACTGGCCCTCGTTCGAGGCAGCTTGCAAGCTCAGCGGCTTGGGCAGCTCGGGCTTCAGCGTCCCAAGCTGCTCGGCGCTCTGGGCACTCAAACTGGCCAATTGCTGGCGCAGCAAGGCGGCTTGTTCATCCAGCACCCAGGCTTGGCGGCGCAGCTCGGGCAGCGGGGACTCGGCCGTGCGCTGCTCCAAGCTGGTGTCCAGGCCAGCTGCCACCCGCTGGCGCACCAGGGCCAGGCTTTGCTCTCGCTGGCTCAGCTGTTGAGCCAGCAAGTCTTTTTGCGCCAGCACCCGGGCCAGGGAGAGATAGCTGCGCGTCAGCTGGGCCGCGAGCATCAGCTGGGCGGCCTCGCTCTCGGCCTCGGCCGCACGGGCCTGACCCAGGGCGGCGTTCAGCTCGGCCTCATGGCGGCCAAAGAAGTCCCAGTCATAGCTGATGCCGGCCTGCACCGTGGCCATGGTGCGCAGGCTGCCGGCGATCGGTGGCGGATAAAGGCTGTGCTCGGGGTAGCGTTGGTAGGTGGCGTCCATTCCGGCACCGACCAGGGGCTTGTCGCTGGCGAGAGCGTTCTCCACCAGGGCACTGGCGCGCTCCACCCGGGCGCGCACCTGGGCCAGGCTGGGCGATTGCGCCAGGGCGCGGGCGAGCAAGGCGTCCAGCTGTGGGTCCTTGAAACGGGTCCACCAGGACTTGGCGGCATCGGCACCAAAGGGCTGGAGCTCGCCCTTCGCCTGCTTCAGCCCCAGCTGTTCGGGCGGCAAAAGGCTGGCCCCGGGCTTGAGCGTAGGCACTGGCGCGCAGGCCGAGAGCCCCAGCAGACCGAGCGTCAGCATCAGCAAGGGCAGCTTGAGAGAGAGAGGGGGCGAGGCGATGGGCATGGCTGGTTTCGTCATGGAGAGCGGGGGTTGTGCAGAGGGCGTGTCCGGCTTGGCCTGGGTGGCCGAACGCGCTGTTTCAGTCTTCGGAATCGGCGTCATCACACAGGGGAAAGCTGCGCCCGGCTCTGGCTGCGCCCGAGGCCTCCATCAAGGCCTCGCCGTTATCAATCATTCTTTGCAGCAGGCTGAGCAAGAGCCGCCATTCGGCATGGCTGAAGCCGCTCAGATGGGCGTTCAGGACATCGGACAAGACGGTTTGCAAGTCGGTGGTGAGGCGCAAGCCTTCGTCGCTCAAGGCGAGCAGCACCACACGGCGGTCTTGTTCCGAGCGCTCGCGCTGGATCAAGCCCTTGGCTTCCAGACGATCCAGCAGGCGGGTGAAGGCGCCAGCGTCCACATCAAGCTCACGCACCAGCTGGGCCGTGCTGCAGGCACCGCCATGGCGCAACATCATCAGCGGCACCCATTGCGCATGGGTCAGTCCGGCATCTTGCAAGCGCAGACCAACCTGCCGGGTGATCGAAGACTTGAGCTTGTGCATCATCCAGCCCACGCTCTCGGAGCGCTGGTAGCTCTCTGGGCGATAGAACTTGATCTCGCTTTTTGCGGCGGCAGGCTCGGTAGCTTCGGGCGGCTTTGGTCGGGACTTGGATGTGGGCACGACGGCATCTCTTGCGAAGTTTGTCGACCGGCCTTCGCACATTTGGGCGATAGGTCGTCGTTTTTCGGAACACGCAATTTATTTGCCTAGGCAATGATTGTCAAGGCAATAAATAATTGACCCGCCTGCGCGCCTTGCTTTTTGCGTACAAGACCACAGCTAGCCCAACCATATGCCTGCAAACATTCCGCCCACAGCCCAAGCGGCACCCCAGCCTTCTACCTCGCCCCAAGGTTCTGCAGCCCTGCGGCCTAGTGGCAAGGAGCCCGCCAAAGGCAGCCCTCGCTCGCTCAGCGGGCTCTGGCCTTTTTTGCAGCCCTACCGCCTGCGCATCGCCGCCGCCCTCTTCTTTCTGACCCTGGCGGCTTTGGCCACCCTGGCATTCCCGCAGGCTTTGCGCGGACTGGTGGATGAAGGCATGGCCAGCGGCCAGGCGGGTGATCGCCTGATGGCCATGCGCGAGCATTTCTTGGCGCTGTTTGCCGTGGGTGCGGCCTTAGGGCTTTTCTCGGCCCTGCGCTTTTATATGGTGACCTGGTTGGGCGAGCGGGTCACGGCCGATCTGCGCAACGCGGTCTATCGCCATGTGCTCAAGCAAAGCCCGGAGTTCTTTGAGACCACCCAGACCGGCGAGGTGCTCAGCCGCATCACCACCGATACCACCGTGGTGCAAACCGTGGTGGGCTCCAGCCTCAGCATGGGCTTGCGCAGCACGGTGATGGGCCTGGGCGCGATGCTGATGCTGATCGCCACCAACCCGCTGGTGATGACTCAGGTGCTGGGCATTTTGATCATCGTGGTTTCACCCGCGATTTACTTTGGACGGCGGGTACGCAAGCTCAGCCGCGCCAGCCAGGATAGAGTCGCCGACACCAGTGCCATCGCGGCCGAGGTGCTCAATGCCGTGCCGGTGGTGCAGAGCTATACGCAAGAAGATGGCGAGACTCGCCGCTTCGCCCAAGCCAGTGAGAACGCCTTTGACACGGCCCGCAAGCGCACCAAGATGCGAGCCGGCCTGGTGGCCTTCATCATCACCGCCACCTTTGGCGCCTTGCTCTGGGGCTTGTACCAGGGCACGCAGGCGGTGCTGGCGGGCCATATCACCGCCGGTCATCTGGGCCAGACCGTCGTCTACGTGATTCTCTTGGTCAGCAGCGTGACGGTCTTGGCCGAGGTTTACGGCGATGTCTTGCGCGCGGCCGGTGCGACCGAGCGCTTGATGGAATTGCTGTCCAGCCGCTCACCGGTGGCCGAACCCGCGCAGCCCCAGGCCCTGCCTCGCGTCGCGGGCGGCAGCGCCTTGAGCTTGCAAGGCCTGCAATTCAATTACCCCTCGCGCCCTTCGCAGGCGGCGCTGAGCGACTTCAATCTGGAGATCAGGGCCGGCGAGACCGTCGCCCTGGTGGGCCCCAGCGGCGCGGGCAAGAGCACGGTGTTCCAACTGCTGCTGCGCTTTTACGACGCGCAGGCTGGCAGCATCTTGCTGAACGGGGTGAACACGCGTGACTTGAGCCTGCATGATTTGCGCGGCAATATCGGACTGGTACCGCAGGACAGCGTGGTGTTCTCCAGCAGCGCGATGGAGAACATCCGCTATGGCCGGCCCGAGGCCACGGACGAAGAGGTGGTGGCTGCGGCCAAGGCCGCTTTTGCCGATGAATTCATCCGCGCCCTGCCCGAGGGCTACCAGACCTTTTTGGGCGAGCGCGGGGTGCGCCTCTCGGGTGGCCAGCGGCAGCGCATCAGCATCGCCCGCGCCATGTTGAAGAATCCGCCCCTGCTGCTGCTGGACGAGGCCACCAGCGCCTTGGATGCCGAGAGCGAACGCATGGTCCAAGCGGCCCTGGAAGCGGCCATGCAGGATCGCACCACCTTGGTCATCGCGCACCGCCTGGCCACGGTGCAACGCGCCGACCGCATCGTGGTGATGGAGCATGGCCGCATTGTCGAGATGGGCACGCATGCCGAGTTGAGCGCGCAGAACGGGCTTTACGCCCGGCTGGCGGCCTTGCAGTTCGATCTGAAAAGCTGAGCGCCTCAGCCCTTCAGAATTGGCTCAGTAACCCGGCAGAGGCGTGGGTGCCGAAGCCGGAGCGGAGGCCGGCGCTTCCGCTCCCGGCCCGGTCTGCACCACGACGCCCGGGGTCAGCGAGACCTCGCTGGTCTGGGTGACCTTGGTGACGTAGTAGCGCGTTTCGCCAAAGCAGGAGGTGGGCAGGCCGACCTTTTGCTCGTAGTGCAGGCTGACCCGCTTGCCCATCAACTGGGTCAGCTCTTCGGCCACAGTCTCATCGGCCACGGTGAAGTTGAACTTCTCCACCGTCGAGGTGCCGGGCAAGGACACCAGGGCCACCTCGCCCTCCCAGGTCTTGCAGATCCAGCCCTTGCGCGAGAGCTTCTGGATCCAACCGGCGCGCTCGCCGGTGGAATAGCTCCAGTTCAGCGCGGCGGCAAAATAAGCCCAGATCAGCAGAACCAGGATCAGCAAGGCCAGGAAAATTCGTTTGAAGGTCATGTTTGCTTGTGGACGGGGTCAAGAACTGTGCGCATTGGACCAGGATTTGCTCGCAAAGCCCGCAAGTCATCGGCAAGTCCCGCAAAAAAGCGGCCCACCGGCATGACCGGAGGGCCGCTCAGGCGCAAGCAATGCTTACTTGGCTGGTGCAGCGGCAGGCGCCGGTGCAGGCAGGGGGAACTTGGCAAAGGCGGCAGCGATGGCGGCATCGATGCCGGGCTTGACCTGCTCGACGTCCTTGGCCGTGACCGAATCAGACACCACCGCTTCCCACACCATCTGCTTGCGTGCGGCATCGATCACATCGATGTTCAGCGTGCCTTCCTTGTACTGGGTGACGGTGGTCTCGTCGCGGTACAGAGGCCAGGTGCTGTACATGCCCGCGCGATAGCCGTAATAACCGATGCCCATGGTGGGCACAGGCGTGGTGGTGACGCGGGTCTTGTCGTTCAGCGTGGCGTTGAAATTAACCAACAAATCGGGTTTGGCCGCATCCAGCTTGAAGCCGCGGGCTTCCAACTCGCGTTGGGTGGCCGCCTTCAGATGCTGGGACACGATGCTTTGATAACCCGAACGGTCGGTGCCCAAGGGGCTGACGAAGGCAAAGCTCTTGTAGCTGCTGAAGTTGGCGCTCTTGTCATAGTCGGCCCGCACATCGGGACCGGTCGCGCAGGCCGCCAAGCCGGCCACCAGGCCCAGGGCCAGGCTCAGGCGCAACAAGGACTGGGTCGACAACAAACGATGACTCATGGTTCTCTCTCCTATTTGATGTAAACGAGGCAGGCCCGGCGCCGGCAGCGCCCGGCCTCTTGCCCGCTGCCGAATTACTTGCGCTTGCGATGCTCGACGCTGACGGCCGCTGCCTCCACAAACACGGCGCGCACTTCCTGGCCGACCTTGATCTTGGCCAGATCCACATTGTCGGGCGCGGAGACGATGAAGCTGCGCTTGACGCCGCGCAGCTTGACGGTACGGGCCTTGAGGTCGATTGCCTCGACCACGGCCAGGGCCTGGATCTTGCGGCCCGAGCTGGCCGAGGGCAGTCCGCCC
Source organism: Paucibacter sp. KBW04 (assembly GCF_003852425.1). Classification (GTDB taxonomy): domain Bacteria; phylum Pseudomonadota; class Gammaproteobacteria; order Burkholderiales; family Burkholderiaceae_C; genus Paucibacter_A. Next base: position 260,455 of record NZ_QAJN01000010.1, read on the forward strand.
ACGGTGCCGGTGCTGTTGGTGACCGACTCGACCTTCTCACGAATGCCGGTTTCCTTGGCCACCGGTTCCAGTTCCATGGCCACGGCCGCCGCATAGCGGATGGCCAGGTCGTCACCCACCCGCACCTGGTCGAAGTTGCTGATGCTGGCGGGCACATCCACCGTCACCAGCTGACCCTTGGAGTTGCGCAAGACGGCCACACGATTGGCCTGGTCCAGTTCCACCACCTTGGCATGCAGCACGACCTCGGCCGCCTTCATGCGCGCATTCGGAGCGCTGGCGGTGGCCACGGCGGTGGCGGGCGGCTGTTGAGCCATCGCCAAAACAGGCGCCAACACCAGGCCGGTGGCCAGCACCATGGACTTGACCGAACCCGAAATCTTTGTCATCGCAAACTCCCTTTTGTGAATCAATGGATCAAACAAGGCAACACCATAAACCAGCTGAGCAACAGCTGGATGAAATCGACTCAGCGCAGATAGACCGACTCGAAGCGAGCCAGCACCCGATTGCCGGCGAGCAAGCTCAGCTGCTCACCCTCAATGCTGAAACCCGTGGTCTCGGCCAGCAGGGCATGGACTTTTTGCTCCATGGCCATGGCCTCGGGGCTGCAAGCCATCATGGTGCCGGCCATGCGGGAAAAGCTCAGTCCGGCAGCACCCGTCTGCTTGAAGCTGCCCATCATGCGATTGCAGCCGGAGCTACCGCTGACGCGGTGGTTCTCCTTGTGCAAGGTAATCTGCACCTCGCGGACCTGATCGGCAGGGCTGGCGGGCTTCTTGCCGTTCAGCTCGACCAGCTTCCAGTAAGTCCCGGTCAGGCTGGCCTTGCTGGCGCCTGCGGCCGCCTTGCCTTTTTCGCTCGCAGCGCCCTGAGCGGCGGCTTGGGCCGGCTGGCTCGTGAGATTGGCGCAACGGGCGCCGCTGGCTTCGGCGGCGAGGAATTTATCGACCTGCAGATGCTCGCCTTGCTTGTTGTCCATGCCGGCGGTGTTCAGCAAACGCCCTTCGAGCTTGACCAGCACCGGTGCACCCGGCGCCTTTGCAAACTGGCCATAGCTGCGCTGCAGATTGGCAAAGTCACCGGCCATGGTGACGGGCCAGGACAGGCCGCTCACACAGTCGGTAAAGCGAGCTGCGTCGGCCATATAAACAAACTCGCCCTGCCACTTCAGCGGCTCGCTGATCTCGTCCACCTTGGCCGTGCGACGAAGCTCGTAATTGAGCTTGGAAACAATGGGCTTGCCCTGCTGGTCCAGCAGACGCAGCGTCGGCTCGGCGGCCGGCCCGTCTTTGACCAGGGTCTTTGCCTTGGCCGTTTTGCTGGCCGGGCTCAGTGCCCACATCTGACGGCCCGAAGCACTTTGCAACACCAGCTTTTGCCCACCCGCCTCGGCCATCCAACGACCCTGCTCGGACAGCGGCGCGCCACTCTTGCCGAGGTAGACGCTGCGCAAGCGGTACAGCCCGTCGGGCCTCAGGGTAAGGGTCTGGGCCACACCCGCACAGTCGGCGCAAGGCAGCACACCCGCGAAGCTCGCCGGCAAGGCGAAAGGCGGCAGCGTCGGGGCCAGGGTGGCAGCAGCGCCGCCGCTCACGCCAGTTCCAACTCCGGCGCCTGCCCCCTTGCCGGCGCTCTCCGGCTTGGCTGCCGTCGGTGCCGAACCCACGGCTTGCAGCAGCAGATCCACCTGATTGCCCTGGCCCTGGGTCAGCACACCGTTGTGCTCGGTGCTGATGAAGGCCAGGCGATCGCCAATCATGATGCGGGCACTGACGGCGTAGCGATGACGCTCGTCGATGGCGCTCTTGGGCACTTTCAGATTGAAACGCAAGGGCACTTGGCGGCCACCGAACTCCTCGCGGCTCTCTGCCAAGACCTTGGCCGGAGCGTCCATCAAGGACACATCGGCCACCTGCACCTGCAGCACCGCATTGGGCGGCATGGCCATGCGTTGGCGGTAGGCCACCGTGCCTTGCACCGTGAGCATCTCATCAGACATGGGCTTCATCGTGACCGCCTCCGCGGGCTTGGCAGCGCCCTGCGCCGTGGGTGAGGCCTGAGCATGGCTTTGGCTGGCAAAGCCAAAAGTCAGCGCCCCCAGCAGCCCCAGACTCAAGAGCGACAACAAAGGCCCTTGCTGCTTGCGCGCAAAACGGCTGAGGCTCGCGGCTTGGCTGAGGGCGGGTGAAGATTTTTGGAATTGAGTCATATCGCTACTCCTTTTTGCAAGGGACTCTTGAGTTATAGCCCAAGTTCGCGGCCTGTCAGAGGCAAGCATTGGCACGAGGCTGTGCCCCCCCTAGCTTGCATGCCCTGAGAGCGCAGGCTTGTGTCGGTGAATGCGGCGCGCAGGATTACGCTCGCTTACAAAACAGCGCCGCACAGGGTGCGGCCCGACAAAGATGAAGCCCGGCAGGCTGCTCAATTCAAGCAGGCGAGCGAACCGGCCTCGGCTTTTTTAGGGGGTCAGGTCTTGCCCCCAAGGGTTTGCAGCAGGCAATTAGCCCTAAAAAAGCAGATGGTGTCGCTATAGTTGTTTTCAAGTCCTGGCCTGTTTTCAAGAAGTGCTCCCATGCAGATCCCATGATGCAACAGGCCTTGCGCTCGGTTCTTGTCGTGGGTCAAGCTGCTCGCAGTCCAGCCCTTCGCGTGCCACGGGCATGCGCAATTGACTAGCAAAGATTGGACTCGGCGATGTTGAAAAAGCCTTGCTTCTCTTGTTCAGCAACGCCTTTTGACCGGAGCGCCCAGATGTCGGCATTTCGTGCGAGCAAAGCGTCCGCGCTGCTGTTAACGCTAGGCCTAGGCCTCACCCTTGCACTCACCGCCTGCCAAAAGCAAGCCGCACCGCAGGCCGCGTCCGCAGCAGCCGTGCCGGTCAAAGTGGTGGTGTCGCGCGCTGTGACCGTGCCGGTGGTGAATGAATTCGTCGGGCGGGTGGCGGCCTATCGCTCGGTCGAGCTGCGGGCCCGGGTCGAGGGCATTCTGGAGCAGCGCCATTTTGTCGAAGGCGCCGAGGTGAAGAAGGGTCAGCTGCTCTACACCATAGACGCCACGCCCTACCGCATCGCCCTCAACGATGCGCAAGCCGATCTGGCCCGTGCCAAGGCCAATCTGGCCAGCGCCAAATCGCGCGAGACCCGGCTAGCGCCCCTGGTGAAAGAGAACGCCATCAGCCAGCAGGATTACGACGACGCGCTCACCGCGGTGAAGCAGAACGAGGCCTTGCTGGCCGTCTCCCAGGCCAAGGTCGAACGCACCCAGACCGATCTGGGCTACACCCGCGTGCTGGCCACCGAGAGCGGAAAAATTGGTGCCACCCTGGTGCCCGAAGGCCGTTTGGTCGGCAAGGGCGAGGCCACCCACCTTGCCACCATCGACCGCTTGGACCAGGTCTATGTCAACTTCTCGGTCGCCGACCGTGACGCCCTGATCCTGCGGCGGGAGCTGAGCAGCGGCGCCGTCAAGGCGGGTGCAGGCAGCTCGCAAGCCCGCATCTTTCTGCCCGATGGCAGCGAGTTTGAACGCAGCGGCAAGCTGGACTTTTCCGAGTCCCAGGTCAACCCCAGCACCGGCACCATTGCCCTGCGCGTCATCATGCCCAACCCGGGCCAGAAGCTTTTGCCCGGCATGTATGTGCGGGTGGTCTACACCGCGGGTTCACGGCCGAACACGGTGCTGATCCCGCAAAAAGCGGTCAGCAAAACGCCGACCGGCCATGTGGCCTGGGTGGTGAATGCCGAGCACAAGGTGGAGCGCCGCGATCTGGTGGTGGGCGAATGGTTCAAGAACGACTGGATCATCGAGCGCGGCCTGGGCGAGGGCGAGACCGTGGTGGTCGAAGGCCTGCAGCGCCTGCAGCAAGGCACGGTGGTCGCGCCCAGCCCCTGGCAGAGTGAGCCGGCGGGGCCCGGCGCGGCCTCTGCCCCACCCACCCCTGCCGCTTCACGCTGAAGGCGAGGAGCTCATCATGGGATTCTTCGTCAGACGCCCGGTCCTCGCGACCGTCATCGCCCTGCTCTTCGTGCTGATCGGCGTGCTGGCCAGCTCCAAGCTGGCGGTGGAGCAGTACCCCAGCGTGGCACCGCCCCAGGTGCAGATCACCGCCGTCTACCCCGGCGCCAGCCCCGAGACCCTGGAGACCACCGTCGCCGCGCCGCTGGAGCGCGAGATGAACGGCATTGCCGGCCTGCTCTATATGCAGTCCACCAGCTCGGCCAGCGGCCTGATGCAGCTGCAGGTCTTCTTCGAGCCCGGCACCGATCTAGACCTGGCCGCCGTTGAGGTCAATAACCGCAGCAAGCGGGTCGAGTCCTTGCTGCCCCAAGAGGTCTTGCGCAATGGCTTGCGGGTGGACAAGACCAATCCCCAGATCTTGCAGGTGCTGGTGATGCAGTCGGACGACCCGCGTTTCGACCGTACCTACATCGCCAATCTGGCCAATAGCCAGGTCATCAACGAGCTCAAGCGCCTGCCCGGCGCGGGCGATGTGACCTTGTTCGCCGCGCCCTATGCCATGCGCTTGTGGCTGGACCCGGACCGCCTGGCCAAGTACCGGCTGACGGTGACGGATGTGGCCAATGCGGTGCGCGAGCAAAACCAAAACTTCCCGGTCGGCGAGATCGGTCAGGCACCGGCCGACCAAGGCCAGTCCCTGACCTTTCCGGTGCAGACTGGTGGCGGATTGACCGAGGTGGAGGAGTTTCGCAATATCGTCATCCGCGCCCTGGCCGACGGCTCGGTGGTGAGGGTGCGCGATGTGGCGCGGGTGGAGTTGGGCGCGGACGACTACCAGTTTGAGTCCCGCCTCAATGGCAAGGACGCGGTGGCCCTGGGCGTTTATCTGCGGCCGGGTGCCAATGCCCTGGTGCTGGCCGATGCGCTCGCGAAACGCATGAATGAGCTGACGGCCGCCTTCCCGCGCGAGATCAAATGGTCGGTCACCTACGACACGACCAAGTTTGTCCATGCCTCGGTGGAACTGGTCAAGCACACCTTCATCGAAGCCTTTGTGCTGGTCCTGATCGTGGTCTACCTCTTTTTGGGCAGTATGCGGGCCACCGTCATTCCCCTGCTGGCCATTCCGGTGTCCATCATCGGCACCATGGCCGGCCTGCTGCTGGCGGGTTTCTCAATCAATATGCTGACGCTGTTTGGCCTGGTGCTGGCCATAGGCATCGTGGTGGACGATGCCATTGTGGTGGTGGAGGCGGTCGAGAAGATCATGCACGACGAGCATCTGGACGCCACCAGCGCCGCCATCAAGGCCATGCAGGGGATTGGCGGCGCCATCGTGGGCGTGACGGCGGTGATCTGCGCCGTCTTCGTGCCCATCGCTTTTCTGGGCGGCGTCACCGGCACGCTGTACAAGCAATTCGCCATCACCATCACCTTTGCCACCCTGCTCTCGGCCATCACCGCCCTGACGCTGACGCCGGCCCTGTGCGCCTTGATCCTCAAGCCGGGCATGCAGAAGATTCGCCCGATTCAAGCCTTCGACCGCCTGTTCGAAAAGGTGGTGGGCGGCTATGTGAGCGGGGTCCAGCTCCTCTTGGGCCGCAAGATCGTGGCGACCCTGGTTTACGCCCTGCTGATCGCCGGCGTGGCCTTTTTGTTCAAGATCATTCCCGGCGGCTTTGTGCCCGAGGAGGACAAGGGCACCATCTACGTCGTGGTGGACCTGCCAGCTGGCGCCTCGGCCGAACGCACCCGCGAGGCGCTCAAAAAGGCCGAGGCCATTCTGGCCAAGGAGGACACGGTGCAAGAGGCCACCGCCATCCTGGGCTTCTCCATCTTCTACCGCTACGCCAACCAAGCCTTTATCTTCGCCACCCTCAAACCCTGGGACGAACGCAGCACGCCCGAGACCCATGTCTTTGGCGTGCTCAAGCGCCTCAACCAGCAACTCGCCAGCATAGGCGAGGCCCGGGTGTTCGCCTTGAATGAGCCGCCCATCTCGGGCATGGGTTCTACCGCCGGCTTTGATTACCGTCTGCTGTCGCTGGACGGCGACCGGGCCAATCTGGCCGCTGCCGCTCGCGCCCTCACCGGCGCGGCGGCCAAGGACCCAGTCTTGCAAGGCGTGCGCAGCGTGGCCGCACCCGAGGTGCAGACCCTGTTCCTGGACGTGGATCGCAACAAGGCCAAGTCCCTGGGCGTGTCCCTGCAAGAGCTGTACGCCACCGTGGGCAGCTTGCTGGGCTCCAGCTTCGTCAATCAGTTCACCGCCTTCGGGACCAATCTCAAGGTCAAGATGCAGGCCGAGCAAAGCTACCGCTCCGACCCGGCTGCCTTGCAGCGTTTCCAAATCCGCAATGCCCAGAATGAGCTGGTGCCGCTGGCCGCACTGATGCGCACCGAATGGCGTTCCGCCCCCATCGCACTGACCCGTTACAACGGCTACCCCTCCATACAGCTCAATGGCGCGGCGGCGGCAGGTCGCAGCTCGGGCGAAGCCCTGGATGCGATGGAGGCCATCTCGGCCCAGCAGCTGCCGCAGGGCACCTCCTTCGAATGGTCGGGCCAGTCCTTGCAGGAGCGGGTGGGCGGCTCGCAGGCGGCGGGCATCTTCTTGTTGTCTCTGGTCTTCGTCTTCCTCTTCCTGGCCGCCTTGTATGAGAGCTGGTCGCTGCCGGTGGCCGTGTTCCTGATCGTGCCCATCGCCATCCTGGGCGCCTTGCTCGCGCTCTTGCTGCGCGGCTCACCCAACGATGTGTTCTTCCAGGTCAGCCTGATCACCCTGGTGGGTCTGGCGGGCAAGAACGGCATCCTGATCGTGGAGTTCGCCAAGCAGCAGTACGAAGCCGGCATGGGCGTGGTGGAGGCGGCGATCGAGGCCGGCCGCCAGCGCTTGCGGCCGATCGTGATGACCTCGCTGGCCTTCATCCTGGGCGTGATGCCCTTGGTCAAGGCCTCGGGCGCGGGCGCGGCCACACAGCACTCGGTGGGCACCGGCATCTTGGGTGGCATGTTGGCGGCCACCTTGATCGGCGTCTTCTTCACCCCGCTGTTCTACATCCTGATGATGAGTCTGTTCAGCAAAAAGAAGAAAAAAGAGCGGCAAGCCGAGCCGCCGACCGGAGAGCCCAGCAGCCAGGAGATGCAGCCATGAGCGCCGCCCGCCTCAGCCTGCTGGCCGCCACCTTGCTGCTGGCCTCCTGCGCAAGCCCCGGCCCCGCCGCCGTGCAAGAAGCAGCCGAGCTCCCCGCCCTGCCCTCGCATTGGTTAGCGCCGGCACGGGCCGAGAGCAGTTTGTCTGATCAGCACTATGCCGATCTCTTCAAGGACGCCGAGCTGGAACAGCTGATCCAGGAAGGCCTGCGCAATAACCGCGATCTGCGCACGGCGGCCCGCCGGGTTCAACTCGCGCAAGCCCAGCTAGGCCTGCAAAACTCGGCCCGCTGGCCCCACCTGGGCCTGGGCGCGGGCGGCACGCGGCAGAAGGCGCCTTCCGCCCTGAGCGGGGGCGAGAACGCCAGCTCCACGGTCTATAACGCCGGCTTGGCCTTGCCGGCCTGGGAGCTCGATTTATGGGGCCGCTTGGTCGATCTTTCCAAGGCGGCCCAGCTCAGCGTGGAGGCCAATGCCGCCCTGCAGCAGTTTGTGCAAGTGGGCTTGATCAGCCGCGTCGCTGCGGGCTGGCTGAACCTGCTGGAGATTGACCAGTCCCTGGCCATCTCGACCCGCACCGAACAGTCGCGCGCCGATTCCCTGCGCATCATGAATCTGCGTTTCAAGGCGGGCGTGGTGTCCATGGTGGATATCAGCCAGGCCGAGACCTCGCTGGCCCAGGCCCAAGCCGCCAAGGCCCAGCTGCTGCAGCGCCGCGGCTTGCAGGAGAACGCCTTGTCGCTGCTCTTGGGTCGCAACCCGGGCCCGATCCGGCCCAGCCGCGGCCTGGCTTCCTATCCCTTGCCCGAGGAGCTGCCGGCCGGCCTGCCCAGCGACTTGCTGCTGCGCCGCCCCGATGTGCGCGCCGCCGAGAAGGCGGTGGCCGCCAGCCGGGCCAGTGTCAGCGCGGCTCGCAAGGCCTTTTTGCCCAGCATCTCGCTGAGCGGTTTTCTCGGCTTTGTCAGCCCGCAGCTGAGCAGCTTGCTGCAAAACGATCGTTCGGCCTACACCGTCTCACCGAGCCTGACCCTGCCCTTGTTCACCGGCGGTGCCTTGCAAAGCGGCCTGGCCATCGCGGAGGCTCAGCAAGGCCTGGCCTTGGAGGACTATGCCCGCACCGCGCAGGCCGCCCTGCGCGAGGTGGAGGACGCTTTGATCAGCTTCCAGCAACTGCGCCAACAGCGCCTGGCCATGGATCGCATCGTCGCCGCCGGGCGTGAGCGCCTGCGCCTGGTGGAGCTGCGCTACAAGAACGGCATCTCCAGCTACTTTGAGGTGCTGGACTCACAACGCCAGCTCTTTGACGCTGAGCTGCAACAGGCCCAGCTGAGCAGCGGCACTTATGCCAGCGTGATTGAGCTTTACCGTGCCTTGGGCGGCGGTTGGAATGCGGCGCCCAAGTCCTGAATAGCGCTAGTTAGGATCCAGATCCAAGCCCACCAGCTTCCACTGGCCGGCCGGTTTTTCGCAGAATTTGTAGTCGGCCTGATCCATGCGTTTGCCGAACTCGTTGCGGATGCGCAGCTTGCGGCAAGCCAGGCCTGCCGCCTCGTAGCGAGCCAGGGCAGTGACCTGGCCGGAGGCGCGGGTCTTCTCGTTATTCCAGTTGATGACGGTGCCATCTTGTTCGGCAGCCAAGGCTTGGTCGACGGCGTTTTTCATCAAGGCGTTGTCGGCCGCATTGAAGCGGGTCACCACGGTGTTCTTCAGAATGGCCATCTCACCGGCGGCCTGGGCGGAGCCTGCGGTCAGGGTCATGACAAGAACAAGGGAGGAGCAGGACAGGACGGAACGGAGCATGGTCATTTTGATGTGGGCGCCTGTGAGGATGTTGGGCCGATGATTTCTTTGACCCAAGGATAGCGCCAATCACCCGCGCGTCCGATGAGGGGGCGCCGTCTTCTAGAATCCAGGCCCATGAGCAGCACAATCCTCCCACCCCATCTGCGTCCGGTGCGCAGCCAGTTTGAAGACCTGATGCGCCATGTGGACAGCCACGGCGTTAGCAAGACCGACCGCACCGGCACCGGCACCCGCTCGGTGTTTGGCCACCAGATGCGCTTCGACCTGAATGAAGGCTTCCCCCTGGTGACCACCAAAAAAGTCCACCTCAAGTCCATCATTCTGGAGCTGCTGTGGTTTCTGCGCGGCGACAGCAATGTGGCCTGGCTGCAAGAGCGCGGCTGCACCATCTGGGACGAATGGGCGCGCGAGGACGGCAGCCTAGGCCCTGTCTACGGCGTGCAATGGCGCTCCTGGCCCAAGGCCGGTGGCGGCCATGTGGATCAGATCGCCGAGGTGGTCAAGCAGCTTAAAACTAACCCCGACTCGCGCCGCATCATCGTCAGCGCCTGGAATGTGGCCGAGCTGGACCAGATGGCCTTGATGCCTTGCCATGCTTTCTTCCAGTTTTACGTGGCCGAGGGCAAGCTGTCTTGCCAGCTCTACCAGCGCAGCGCCGATATCTTTTTGGGCGTGCCCTTCAATATCGCCAGCTACGCCTTGCTGACCCAAATGCTGGCCCAGCAATGCGATCTGGCCCTGGGCGACTTCATCTGGACCGGCGGCGACTGCCACCTCTACAGCAATCACACCGAGCAGGTCAAAACCCAGCTGGCGCGCCAGCCCTTTGCCTACCCCACCATGATGATCAAGCGCCGGCCGCCCAGCATCTTCGACTATGAGTTCGAAGACTTTGAGCTGCAGGACTATCAACACCACCCCGCCATCAAGGCGCCGGTGGCGGTATGAGCGGCCCGCAGATCAGCCTGGTCGCTGGTGTGGCTCGCAATCAGGCGATTGGCCTGAACAACGAGTTGCTGTGGCGCCTGCCCGCCGATATGGCCCGCTTCAAGGCCCTGACCCTGGGCGCCCCCGTCATCATGGGACGCAAGACCTGGGACTCTTTGCCGGCCAAGTTCCGCCCCCTGCCCGGCCGCCGCAATCTGGTGCTGTCACGGCAAAGCGGCTTGCAGCTGGAAGGCGCCGAGTGTTTCACAACACTGGAGGTGGCGCTGGCGGCTTGCGCCGATGCGGAGCGGGTCTCCGTCATCGGCGGCGCCGAGATTTATGCCCTGGCCCTGCCCTTGGCCCACCGCCTGGAGTTGACCGAGGTCTTGGCCGAGTTTGAGGCCGACAGCTTCTTCCCCGACTGGCCGCGCGAGCAGTTTGTAGAACTCAGCCGCGAAGCACACAGCAGCCCCGACGGCTTGCGCTTCGACTTCGTCAGCTATCAGCGCCGCTGAGCTTTCATAACAGCCCTCACACAAAAACAGGAGCACCCAATGTCCGGAGCAGGTTTTCACGTCCACGGCCCGCATGACCATGAGTTGGAGCATGCGGCTCAACACGAACCCCAGGGCCTGGCTGGACGCCTGGCCGTAGTGACGGCCGTGCTGGCCACTTTTGGCGCCATGTTTGGCTATATGGGCGGCGCCACCCAGGCCAATGCGGGCTTGTACAAGAACGAAGCCGCGATCAAGAAAACCGAGGCCGCCAATCAATGGGCGTTGTATCAGTCCAAAAGCGGCAAGCAAAACCTGGCCGAGCTGGCCTCGGTGCTGGTGAACGACGAGGCCAGGAAGAGCAAATACCTGGAAGAGATCGAACGCTACAAAGGCGAGAAGGCCGAGATCAAGCAAAAGGCCGAGGGCCTGGAGGCCGAGTCGGCAGAATGGGACCACAAGAGTGAAGCCCAGATGCATGAGCATCACCGCTGGGCGCAGGCCACGACGGCCTTGCAGGTCTCTATCGCCCTGGCCGCGATCGCCTTGCTGACGAAAAAGACGTGGATGGCCTGGGGCACGCTGGCCGTGGGCTCGGTGGGCGTGGCCGTGGGTGTGGCCGCCTGGTTCCACCTTTGATTGATAGACCGACAGACCCAAGAAATCTCAAGAGCATGACCATGAAACTCGCGACCTGGAACGTCAACTCCCTGGCCGTGCGCCTGCCGCAGGTGCTGGACTGGCTGGCGGCCAATCCGGTCGATGTGCTGGTGCTGCAAGAGACCAAGCTGACCGACGATAAATTTCCTACCCTGGACATCGGCGCCGCCGGCTACCAGGTGCAATGGTTTGGCCAGAAGACCTATAACGGCGTGGCCCTGCTCAGTCGCGAACCGGCCCTGGAGGTGGTGAAAAACATCCCTGGCCTGGCGGATGAGCAGGCCCGGGTGATCGCCGGCACGGTGGCCGGCGTGCGCTGTATTGGCGCCTATTTCCCGAATGGCCAGGCGCCGGACAGCGATAAATTCGTCTACAAAATGGGCTGGCTGGATGCCTTGCGCGCTTGGGTGGCCGATGAACTGACACGGCACGACAAGCTGGTGCTGATGGGCGACTTCAATATCACGCCCGATGACCGCGACGTCTACGACCCGGTGGCCTGGGCGGGCCAGATCCACTGCACGCCCGAGGAGCGCGCACATTTCCAGGGCTTGCTGGATCTTGGCCTGGTGGACGCCTTCCGCCTCTTCGAGCAAGCGCCCAAGAGCTGGAGCTGGTGGGATTACCGCAATCTGGCCTTCCGCAAAAACCAGGGCCTGCGCATCGACCATATCCTGGTCAGCGAGGCGCTCAAGAGCGGGGTCAGGTCTTGCGTGATCGACAAACTGCCGCGTAAGAACGAGCGGCCCAGCGACCACGCACCGGTGGTGGTGGAGCTGGTCTAAAGAGCCGTGTGCGATTCAGGCGCTGCCTTATTTGGCGGCGCGTGAAACGTAGACAGACAAGGCCTTGATCTCGGCCTCGCTGAGTTGCGGGAAGGCCGGCATATTGCCCAAGCCATTGCGCAAGGCTCGGGTGACGCGGTCGGCGTCGGGCTTGATTTCGTCCAGCACCGGGCCCACCGCGCCCTCGCTTTGCGCGTCTTTGAGGGTGTGGCAGAGCGCGCAGGCGGGCGTGGCGTTCTTGGTGAACAAGAGCTTGCCCAGCTCCATCTGCGCTTTCAGCTGCTTGGCCTCGTCTGCTGGTGCTTGGGCGCTGGCCGGCAGAGCTTGCAGCAAGCCCAGCCCGGTGACAGCGGCCAAAACAAGACCGACGGCGCGCCCGCGGACGGCCGCCTTCTTCAGGGAAATCAACATGGCAAGGGCGGGTCTGCGCGGGCTCAAGCCAGGGTCACGCTGACGGCGTGGTCGGCCCAGCTATTGTTGTTGTAGCCGCCCACGTTTTCCATGCGCTGCTCGGGCTGCACATTGCCGGCCGTGTCGGTGGCGCGGCTGACCAGGGTGTGGCTGCCCGCCCCCAATTTGGCGGCCAGGGCGAACTGGCGCCAGGCGTACTTGCCCATGTCCGGGCCCACCAGGCGGGCATCGCGCCAGGTCTTGCCGCCGTCGACAGACACTTCCACCCGCTTGATGCCATGCAGGCCGCCAAAGGCCACACCCTGGATCTGCACCGGGCCGGCCACACCGGGGCGCTCGGCCAGGGGGCTGTTGATCCAGGACTTGACCACCATCTCCAGCACCGAGGGCTGGCTGGGGTCGGCCTTGCTGCCGGGAGGCGAGATGCGATAGCCGTGGGCCATGATCTTGGCATCCGACTCTTGCGCGGTGAAGGCCAGGCGCTTGACGTATTTGATCTGGTTGACACCTTGGTAACCCGGCACGATCAAGCGCAGGGGGCCGCCATGGGCCAGGGGAATGGGTTGGCCATTCATTTCCCAGGCCAGCATGGCTTCAGCCATGGCATGGGCGGGCAAGGAACGTTCCACCACAATTGTTTTGGGGTCAATGCCGGCGGGCAGCACTTCGCCGCCGGTGCCGGTCATGAAGTTGTTGCCTGGCAGCACACCGCCCAGCAAGTCCACCACTTGGCGAACCGGCACGCCGGTCCAGACCACATTGCCCGCCGCACCCACCGTCCAAGGCGTGCCGCTGGGCTTGCTGGGGAAGAAGCCCCGGCCATTGCCCGAGCATTGCAAGACCATGGTGACGGTCTCGACACCCAGGGTCTTGAGCTCGCGCAGGCTCAGACTGCGCGGCGACTTCACGCCTTCCACGCTGACTTGCCAGGCGTCGCGGTCCTCCAGGATGCTGGCATTGGGCGCCGGCAGGTTGTTGCGCACATAGAGCTGCTCGGACGGGGTGATCAAACCCATGCCAAAGGCCGAGCGCTTGGTTTCCAGTGTGTTGCTGCTGTGCTGGATCAAGGCGCTGGCGTCCTTCCAGGCCGCATATGGCGGCAAGGGCTTGACACCCGCGGCTGCCACGGGGGCTGCAGAGGCGGCAGGAGCGGCGGCTTGGGCGCGCGCAGCCTGGCTGAACGAGCCCATGCCCACGGCGGCGAGCGCGGTGGCGCTGCCGGCCAAGATCTGGCGCCGGGCAAGAACAGGGGCGTGGGTGGGCTTGGACATGGGAATCTCCAGAGAATTTTTAGGGTGCCTGGATGGTAGCGCCACCATGAGCGAGCCTGACTCAGGTCAAGCCCTGGCGATTGCGCCCTGCGCCCATTCAACAAATGGGGCGCTATGCGAACAAGGGAAATGGTGAATGAGAGCAAAGCGGGATAGCCGCTCTTGCTCAGCCTCGTTACAAGACGTATCCTTTTCAATACCAAAAACAATATTGGTATCTGGTTGGTTTCTCACTGGTTATCAGACGAAGCGCGGCTGGGAGGCTGCCCAAAAGGCTTGACGTGTCCAAAATTCGCTTAACCATCGCTGGGGCAACAGCGTCAGAGATTCGCTCGCCCCGCCACCCTCGCGCGGCCCAAGGCTTCACCCTGGTGGAACTGATGATCGCCGTGCTCGTGACCGGCATCCTGGCCGCCGTGGCGATTCCCGCCTACACCCAGTACGTCAATACCAGTCGCGCCCGCGGTGCCAGCGCCGATCTGGCCGCGCTGGCCTTGAATCTTGAGAACCGCTTTCAGCTGCAGCTGAGCTACCCCGTTATTCCTGCAGGCACCCCCAACTCCACGGCCGAGTTCGCGGCCTGGGCGCCGACCCAAAGCAATTACTTCAACTACGCGGTGCGCAGCGAGGCCAATGCCTTTACCTTGACGGCGACGGGCACCGGCGCAATGGCCGACTGCGAACTCAGCCTGAACAATGCCAATGTCCGCCAAGCCACCCAGGCCTGCGGTTTCCTTACATGGTGAGGCGCGCGCGCAGGGAGCAAACCGGCGTGACCCTGATCGAGTTGATGGTCTGCATCCTGATCACCCTGTTGCTGGCGGCAGCGGCCACGCCTTTTGCCCTGGCTTGGTCGCACCAATCCTCGGTGCGGCAGACCCAGGCTCAGCTGCAACAAGGGCTCTCCCAGCTCAAAGCCATTGCCTTGCGCAACCCGATGGCGGCGCGCACGCCCAATGCCTCGGCCACCTTGGTCACCCGCGCTGGCCAACTCTGCCTTCACGCCGGTGAACCGGCCGCCCTCACTTGCGAGGGCGCGCTGTGGCAGTCCCTGATTCCGGCGGCGGTGACCGTGGCCAGAGAGCCGAATAACTGTGTCGCACTCGACAGCAATGGCCTGCCGATCGACGTCCAGATCGACGCCCAAACCTGCCGCTTGCAACCCACTTTCCTGATCCGTCGCGGCAATGAACAGATCGAACTGATCTTCAACTGAAACAAGTCATGGCATTGAAACGCTACCCAAAGAAATTCACCCTGCACAGCGCGCAAGGCCAGGCCGGCATTGCCCTGACCGAAGCCTTGATTTCCATGGTCTTGCTCGGCATCGTAGGCCTGGGCCTGGTCTATGCGCTGGGCCGTGGCCTGGTGGCGCAAAAATTTCAGAAGGCGCAAAGCCTGGCGGTACAAGTGATACGCGCCGATCTGCAAGCCCAAGGGGTGGCCAACGGTTGCCCCGTGGCCGGCAACGCCGTGGTCAATCGCCCAAATCTGAATTTGGGCAATGGTGTGGGCCTGGACGGCATGACCAAGACCTGCAGGATTGCCCCTGTGAACATCAATCTGGGCGGGGTTGTCAGAGAGATCCAAATGACCCAGGTGAGCTACCGAGTCCCTGCACAAACACTGCTGGGCCCAGGCACCCTGCTGCTCTCCAATTGAAGATGCATAGGGTTATCAAGCTGGGCGCCGATGCGCCCCAATCGCGCCACAAGCAGCAGGGTCTGAGCCTGGTCGGCTTGATGGTCGGCCTGGTCATTTCCATGCTGGCCATTCTGGCGGCGATGACGCTCTACCGGAGCACCGTCAGGACGGTGTATGGCGAACAAGGTTTGGTGCGCGGGGCCGTTCAGGATGGGCAACTCGCTTCGGGCCTGCTGAGCGCACAAGTGGCATTGCAACAGGCGGGCTTTGGCATCAACGGCGCCGCGCCGGGCGTGCATATCTTGCTGCTCCGCAATGCCAGCCTCACGGCAGATGGGCGCAGCCTCAGGGGCGATGTGCAAGCAATCAACAATGCAGCTCAGGTGGGCAACGCCCTGGTCTGGGCCTATGACGACAACCCGGACAATGCCGTCAATACGCCGCGTTGCCAGGCGCTTTACTCGGACTCCGAGAGCCGTGCGCTGTTTCTGCTCCGCTCCAACGCCGCTTGCGAGCCCTTGCTGGGGCAGTGGAACGCGATGGTCTGGGAGCGCCACACCTTGATCGCAGCCACGACCCTGCCTCAGCCCGTGGGCTTGAGCGCTCGTAGCGGCGCCAACTGCTGGCCTTTCGGCAGCCTGCCCCAGAACATCACCGGAACTGCCCCTTCGGCAGCCGCGGTCGAGGTGCAGCTGAGCTACACCGGCAGTGTGGTGGCCGCTCCCAATATCTACACCAGCTGTCTGGCCAACTTTCCAGCCTGAGCCATGCACCCACTCCTGACTAGCTCGCGCGCGCAACAGCGCGGCATCTCCACCCTGCTCTTCGTCCTGCTCACCAGCCTGTCATTGGGTGGCATGGTGTTTGGTGCCATCTCCTATGTGCGCGGCCTGCAATCCCAGGCCATCACCGTGCATGCCCTGACCCAGGCCCAGCTGCGCGCCTGGAACGGCGCGGAGGCCTTGCGTCAGTACCTTTTGCAACTCACCCTGCCCGAACTCGGCAATCTGGCCATCAACGCCCAAGCCCAGTTTGCGGGCATGGAGGGTGTCAACGCCACCCTGACTCAGGCTCCGGTCGCCGACGCCGTCAATTGCCCCGATGGGCTCGTCCTGGCATTCGACATCGTAGGCAATAGCGCCGGCGGCTCCAGCGCCGTGTTGGACACTCATTTCTGTGTTGTGCCGGGGGTGGTGGTGAATGGGGGGCCGAAGGCGGCCATCAATATCCGCGGCGATTTGGGGCTTGGAGGAAATATCGAAGTCTTGGGCGGCGATGGCAACGCCCGCGTCAATGTGGACGGCAAGGTCACCGGGGGCGGCAGCATCAGCGGCATTGAGTTCCTCTATGCCAAGGGCGCCATCGAATTGCAAGGCAGCACCTCGAATGGCACGCTGTTCTCGGAGCAATCCATCACCCTCTCGGGCAGCGGCGACTACAACAAATTGCAGGCCATAGGCGATATCAAGCTGTCGGGCAGCGTGAAGGCCAATGCCACCCACAGCAATACCGCCACCTTGCTGAGCGGCAATACCGTCACCGACCTCAAGTCCATAGGCCCCGTGACTTTGGCGGGCGACGCCAAGGTGGAGAGCTTGATGACCAAGGCCTTTGTCGATCACAGAGGTGCGATCGTCAGTGGACGGGCCTTGGTCCAAGGCGACTATCAAAAAAATGGCTGGGGTAGCGTGGCCAGCGGCAGCTACGGCGGCACCGTGACCGGCACGGGCGGCGCCACCATCACGATGAATCGGATAGCCGGGTTGCAGGTCAACATCCCCGTCTTGACGCCCGAAACCATTCAAGCCCCGACCTTTGACGCCTACCCCTACAAGGCTGCCGCCAACTACGTTTTTGAGCGCGTCGCCAATGCAACCAAGGTGACCGTACGTTCGGTCACCGGTATCCCCAACGGCAGCTACTACCTGGTGGGAGAGGGAAGTCGCCAGGACTATCTGTGCAAGACCAATAGCTTTGACGCCAGCACCTGCCTGGTGAAGATCTGCGCGGGCAACTCGGACAACAACTCCTGTTTTGCCTACAACAACGGCACTTGGAGCATCACCAGCAATGTCAGCGACGGTGCCATGGCACCTGGCGTGCTGTGGTTTGATGGCAATGTGGTCGCCGGCAATGGCACCTATTACAACTCCTGGATTGCCACCGGCAATATCAGCACCCAGGGCAACCACACCAGCTACGCCGTGAACTACGCGGACTACGCCTTGATTTGCGCTGGAAGCCGCTACGCCAGCACCTTGCCAAGTAATTTTTGCAGCGGCGGCAGGTTCAAAGCCCAGAGCGTGGGCAATATTTGCTTCGGCGCCGGTGGCTTGCTGAACGGCACTTATCGCGGCGGGCGTATCAGCTTGGGCGCCAATGTCAGGGTCTATGGCGATGTGCTGGCCGGTGATGTGCTCGACACCAGCGGCAGCACCGTCATTCATGGCTATATCGCGGCGGCTGATCTGGGCTCTTTCGTGGGCGGCAACCGACTCGGTGCGAGCACCACCATTGATCTGCGCAACCTGCCCCCCAATTTCACCCCCGGCGGTGGCCAGGAGATCAACATCCCGCCTGAGGTGACTCTGCGCTGGTCCCGCTACCGCTAGAGTTTTAGCAATCGGCAGCCCATCAGAGCACAGCCGCTTGCCCCCTTAAGGCCCAAAAGCCGCCCAACAAGGCCTGTATCGTGACTTGTTGCGCACAGGCTTTTCGGGGCTCAAAAATACAATTGGTATCAAACTGGTTACAAAAAGCTTCTGAAGGAGCGTCCGACCAGTAAGACCACCAAAGGTATTCACTTGCAGTCCCATCGCAGTACAAACGCCCTCAGCGGCCGTCGTTTTCAAGCCCGCCACGCCGGTTTCACCCTGATCGAATTGATGATCGCGGTCGTGGTGATTGGTATTTTGTCGGCCGTCGCCCTGCCCTCCTACCAGCAGTACATCAAGAAGAGCCGCGCCCAAAGTGCGGGCGCCGATTTGGCGGCGTTGTCTCTCAATCTGGAGAATCGCTACCAGTTGCAGCTCCGCTACCCGGTGATCGCCGAAGGCGCAGCCAACTCCACCAGCAGCTTCAGCGCCTGGTCGGCCACCCAAGGCGAGCATTTCGATTACTCGGTCAGCAGCGACGCCAGCAGCTATCTGCTGCGCGCCGTCGGCAAGGGTGCCATGGCCAATTGCAGCCTGAGCCTGAACCATCGCAATGTGCGTACCGTCAGCAGCGCCTGCGGCCTGACTCGCTGGTGAAGCCTGTGTGCAATGCGGGCCCGCGCTGTCAAGGCGGTCTGTCCCTGATTGAAACCATGGTGTGTGTGGCCTTGATGATGATCTTGGCCGCCGCCGCCACGCCATTTGCCCTGGCCTGGGCGGACCAAGCCGCCGTGCGCCAAACCCATGCGCAGCTGCGCCAAGGCATGAGCCAACTCAAGGCCACGGCCTTGCAAAACCCAGCCGGCATGCGGGTCGAAGAAAGCGCCGCCGTTTTGCTCAGCCTGCCCGGTCGCCTGTGCGTACAAGCCGGCGCGCCCCAGGCCATGAGTTGCGAGAACGCGGTATGGCAGGCCACCGTGCCGGCGCAAATCAACATTGCGGGCGCCAGCACTCATTGCTTAGCCCTGGGCAATAGCGGCCTGCCGGTTGAGGCGAGCTTGGCCGACAAGGCTTGCGCCTCGCAGATGAACTACCGCGTCAGCCGCGGCAAAGAGATCAGCAGTGGCACATTCAACTGAAACAAAGCGATTGAAGACCCAGCGCGGCCTCGCCCTGAGCGAGGCGCTGATCGCGCTGGTGCTGCTGGGTGTGATCGGCCTGGGCCTGGTTTACGCCCTGGGTCGCGGTCTGGTCGCGCAAAAGTACCAGAAGGCGCAGAGTCTGGCCGTGCAAAGCATTCGCGCGGAAGTCCAGGACAAAGGCCTGGCCGCAGGCTGTGCGCCCAGCGGCAGTAGCACGGTCCGTCAGTCCAACATCATGGGCGATGAGCTGTACCTGGGTGAGCTAAGGAAAGACTGCAGCATAGGCACCGTGACGGTGAAGGTGGGCGGCCTGTCTGCGGCGGTCAAGCTTCCTAGCGTCAGCTACCAGATGCAGGCCGAAACCCTGCTAGGCCCCGGCACCTTGATCGTCAAGAACTGAGGGCAAGAGGATGAAAAAACAGCAAAGACAAGGCCAAGAAGGCCTCAGTCTGATCGGCCTGATGGTGGGCCTGTTGATCTCGATGTTGGCGATCTTGGCCGCCGTCACCCTGTACAAAAACACGGTCAAAACGGTGTACGGCGAGAAGGGCCTGGTGCGCAACGCGGTGCAAGACGGGCAATTGGCAGCAGGCCTGATGAGTGCGCAAATCGCCTTGCAGTCCGCGGGCTACGGCCTCGACCTGGCCAGCAGTGACAAGCATCTGCTGCTGCTGGCCAGCGCCAGTCTCAACAGCCAGGGCAGCCGGCTGAGCGGCACCCCGCTGGCTTTGGGAGAGGATGAGCAAAGCAGCAATGCCTTGATCTGGATGTTTGACGCCGACCCCTCGCCCGATCGCGCCCAGCTGCGCTGCCAAGCCCTGCTGTCCAACCCCGAGACCGGGGCTTTGAAGCTGCTGCAGTCGCAGGGCAATTGCCAGCCCCTGGGCGTGCAATGGAACAAGATCAGCTGGCGCAAGACGGTGCTGATTGAGCCCGACATCCTGGCCACGCCGGTGCAATTGAGCGTTGCCAGAGACCTGCATTGCTGGCCCTTCGGCAGCCTGCCGCAAGCCATCAGCCAGGTCAGCGAACCCCGCGCTTCGGTCGCCGTGCGCCTGCACTATGTGGGCAGCGTGGAACAAGCCAGCAACACCTATACCAGCTGCCTGGCCAATCTGGGCGCTTGAGCCATGACTAGAAATTCGCACACCACGCCAGCCCGACGCCAGCGTGGCATTTCCTCCCTGCTTTTCATCCTGCTCACCGGCCTCTCCTTGGGTGCCATGGTGTTTGCAGGCATCTCCTATGTGCGCGGTTTGCAGGCGCAATCGGTCACCGTCCACGCCATGACCCAGGCGCAGATGAAGGCCTGGAGCGGTGCGGAGGCGCTGCGCCAGTTCCTGTTCCACCTCAAGGCCAAGGATTTGGAGCAGCTGAGCCTGGGTTCACCCGTGCAATTCGCAGGGCTGGAGGGGGTGGAGGCCAAGGTTTCGCGCGCGCCCAGCGATGACCCCATCAATTGCAAGGACGGCAAGGTCGTCGGCTTTGAGATCAGCGGCAGCAGCGGCGGTGCGAGCACCCTGCTGGCCAATGACTTTTGCCTCAAGCCCGCCAAATCCACAGTCAGCAGCCCCAAGGCGGTGATCAATATCCGCGGTGACCTCAGTCTGCGCGGCAATATCGAGGTGCTGGGCGGGGACAAGGCCAAGGTGCTGGTGGACGGCAAGGTCGTGGGCAGCGGCAGCCTGAGCGGCATCTCCTTCTTGCAGGCCAAGGGCGATGTCGAGCTCTCGGGCAGCAGCTCGAACGGGATTGTGTTCTCAGAGCAAAACATACTGCTCTCCGGCAGCGGCAGCTATAACGCGCTGCAAGCCATGGGCAATATCCAGCTCAGCGGCACGGTCAGCGCCGCCAGCGCCATTGCCAACGGGGCCATTTCTCTGCGCGGCAATCAGGTCACCGATTTGCGCGCCATCGGTCCGGTGACACTGGCTGGTGACGCCACGGTCGGCATGCTCAGGACGAAATCAAACGTCCATCACCAGGGCGTGAAGCTGGTCAACCAAGCCTTTGTGGAGGGCGACTATCTGCATGAGCGCTACGGCCCGGTCAACGGCGGCCAGTACCGCGGCCAGCTGAGCGGCCCCAGCCGCGCCGAGAACCGCATGACGCGTAACCCCAATCTGCTGCTCGACATCCCAGCGCTGACACCGGCCACCCTGGACACACCGACCTTCGACGCCTACCCCTACAAATCGATGGCGAACTATGTGTTCGAGCGGCAAGGCGGCGACACCAAGGTCACGGTTCGCTCGGTCAGCCATGTGCTAGACGGCACTTACTTCCTTGTGGGCAGCGGCGGCAATCAAGACTATCTCTGCACCAGCAATCGCTACAGCCCCAGCAGCTGCGTGGCCAAGATCTGCACCGGCTACTCGGACTACAACTCCTGCTTCCAATTCGATGCGGCGAGCCAAACCTGGAAGATCAACGGTGCCAAAGATGCGAACAAAAGCATCAGCACCATGGTCCCGGGCGTGCTGTGGTTTGAAGGCAATGTAGAAGCCGGAACCGGCAACTATCACAACACCTGGCTGGCGACCGGCAACCTCAAGACTCAGGGCGAGCACCTGAGCTACTCGGTCAACTACGCCGACTACGCCTGGGTCTGCAAGAGCAGCCGCTACAGCCGCTTGGCGCCCAGCAATTTCTGCTTGCCGGGCCAGGCCGAGTTGCAAAGCGTCAGCGCCGGCAATATCTGCTTTGGCGCCGGCGGCGTGAAAGACGGCAACTACCTTGGCGGCAAGATCACCCTGGCCGCCAGTGCCGAAGTCTTTGGCGATGTGGTGGCCGGCGACATCCTGGAAACCGGTGGCTCCACCGTCATCCACGGGTTTATCTCCGCCGCCAATCTGGGTAGCACGGGCGATGGCAGCAGCCTCAAGGCCAGCACCCGGGTGGACTTGAGTAACCTTCCCAAGAGCTTTCAACCCGGCGAACACAAGCCCGCTGCGAGCAGCCTGCTCGTGACCCTGCTCTGGTCACGCTATCAATAAGGCTTATTGGCCGGAGGCTTGGGCCACGGCGGCGGCTGCTGCCGCCTCGCGCAGCTTGTCTTTCTTGCTCTTGCGCCGGCCCTTCACACCGCCATTGCCCTTGGCCGCGGCTTCGGCCAAGGCCACGCTACTGGGCTCGAAGCCAGCGATCTGCTCGCGCGCCACGCGCTGGCCCTGGCGCTTTTCGATCAGGCGGAAATGCGCCTCGCCATTGCTCAGATGGCCGCTGATAAAGCTGACTGCCAGGCCCGACTCACCGGCGCGGCCGGTGCGGCCGATGCGGTGGGTGTAGTCCGTGGCCGAGCGCGGCAGATCGTAGTTCAGCACCACGGGCAGATCGGGGATATCCAGGCCGCGCGCCGCCACATCGGTGGCCACCAGCACCTGCACCTCGGAGTTCTTCAGTGCGTCCAACACTCGGGTGCGGCCGCCCTGGCTCAACTCGCCATGCAGGGCCGCGGCCTTGATGCCGGCCTTCCAGAGCTTGTCGGACACATGCTCGGTGGCGTATTTGGTTGCCACAAACACCAGCACGCGGGACCAGCCCTCCTGCTCCAGCAGATGGCGCAGCAGTGGCGTGCGGCGGCTCTCGTCCACCACCAGGGCGCGCTGGGCGATGGCGGCCGTGCGCTGCGGCTCCGGCGCGATCTCAACTCGCTCAGGATTGCGCAGCAAGCCCGCCGCCAAGCTTTCCACCGCCGCCGGGAAGGTGGCCGAGAAAAACAGGTTTTGCCGCCGCGCGGGCAGCTTGGCCAGCAAGGCTTGCAATTCCTCGCTAAAGCCCAGATCCAGCAGGCGGTCGGCCTCGTCCAGCACTAGGCAGCCAATGGCGCCCAGGCTGAGGGCGCGGTGCTCTAACAAATCAAGCAGGCGGCCGGGCGTGGCCACCACCACATCGGTGCCACCGCGCAGTGCCATCATCTGCGGGTTGATGGAGACGCCGCCAAAGGCGACGGAAATCTTCAAGGGCTGGGCCAGGGCGCGGGCCAAGTCGTTCAGGCTCGCCCCCACCTGCACCGCCAGCTCGCGCGTGGGCACCAAAATCAGGGCCAAGGCCAGCCGTTGCGGCGCTTTTTGCTCAAAGCGTTGACGCAAGACGTTTTGCAGCAGGGGCAAGGTGTAGGCCGCCGTCTTGCCCGAACCGGTTTGGGCCAGGCCCAGCACATCGCGCCCCTCAAGAATCAGCGGAATGGCGGCGCTTTGAATGGCGGTGGGGGCGTGAAAGCCCTGTTCGCGCACGGCGCGCAGCAAGGCGGGCGACAGGCCCAGGGTAGCGAATGACATGCAAGGCCTAAAAGTGAGGGGGCGATTTTACGGCCCCGGCAGCCCCTGGCGGCGTTTTCAGTCGAACAAGCCCTGCTGCTCGGCCACCGCCTGGCCGCTGGCGCGGGCCTCAATCGTCAGCAGGCGCTGCTTGGTCGCCACCCCGCCAAAGGCCGAGAAACCGCCCTGCCCTGCGTTGAAACCACCTTTGGCGGCCAGCACTCGGTGGCAAGGCACGATGGGCGCGAAGGGGTTGTGCCCCTCGGCGCGGCCAACCGCACGGGCCGCACCCGGCCGACCCAAACGGCTGGCGATCTCACCATAGCTCAGGGTCTGGCCCACGGGGATGCGGCGTGTCAGTGCCAGCACCTGAGCATCAAACTCGGCCAGGCCGCGCTCGTCCAACACCAGGCTCAGCAACTCGCCCGCATCCGCCGTCTCGCCCGCCAGCAGGCGGCGCACGCCGCGAATGGCATGTTCGATGTCCGCCGGCAACTGATCGCTTTCACGCGCCGAGGGGAAGCGCACACGCATGCGGTCGCGCGTCGCCCCTTCGTTCTCTTCAGGCAGCTGGGAGCCGCATATGCCACCCGGCCCCCAGGCAATCGCGCACATGCCCAAGGCCGTGCTGTAGCAGTGAAAGTAGATCGCTTCGGTGCTGCGCTTCATGGCGAATCAGGGCGCTTAACTCAGATGGGCTTCGGCTTGGTGCCTGGCCTCATGCGCCTCCACCTGGGCCGCAATACCGCTGCGCGACTGGCTCGCCAGCTGAGCCACCGCCCGCACGTCCATGGCCTTGTACTGGTGGTCGGACCAAATCTGCCGCCAGCGTCGCGAGCCCGCCTGGCCATTCCACAAGCCCAGGGCATGGCGCATGGCCTGGGTCCAGGGCCGGCCCGAGGCGACCTGCTGCTCCAGATACTGCAGCCAGTCGGCCTCCACCTGTTCCCGGCTTTGCGCCGGCCCGGCCTGGCCGAAAAAGCGCTGGTCCCAGCCCGCCATCTGCCAGGGCTCGTGATAGGCCTGGCGGCCCACCATCACCCCGTCCACATGCTGGAGCTGCTCGGCAATTTCGTCGTCGCTCTTGATACCACCGTTGAGCACGATGGTCAGCTGCGGGAACTCGCGCTTGAGCTGGTGCACCAGCTCATAGCGCAGCGGCGGCACCTCCCGATTCTCCTTGGGCGAGAGCCCTTGCAACCAGGCGTTACGGGCATGAACGATGAAGACCTCGCAGCCGGCATCGGCGATCTGGCCCACAAAGTCCCGCACGAATTCGTAGCTTTCAATCTTGTCGATGCCGATGCGGTGCTTGACCGTGACGGGTAAGCTCACCGCATCCCGCATGGCCTTGACGCCATCGGCCACCAGGCCAGGCTCGGCCATCAGACAGGCGCCAAACGCGCCGCGCTGCACCCGCTCACTGGGGCAGCCGCAATTGAGATTGACCTCGTCATAGCCCCATTGCTCCGCGAGCTTGGCGCAGGCCGCCAGATCGGCCGGCTCCGAGCCCCCCAGCTGCAAAGCGACCGGGTGCTCCACCTCGTTGAAATCCAGATGCCGAGGCTTGTCACCATGCAGCAAGGCCCCGGTCGTCACCATCTCGGTATAGAGCAGGGTTCTGCGAGTCAGCAGGCGATGGAAGGTCCGACAGTGCTTGTCTGTCCAATCGAGCATGGGGGCAACACTCAAACGCCAAGGTGAGAACGTTTCGCTAATTTGTTGACTGACTTCGTTCTTCATCTTCTCGTTTTTACGCAAATCTACTTTGAAAGTCTTACCGGCCGTATCTGTTCGCCCCATCTGCCACCCAAGGTGCAGGCGAAACGCCCCCCGCGCCGAAAGTTGCTGCCACCGCGTCCAAGCAAGGCGCCGCCCTCATTTTCTCAGACTTGGATTCATTCGGCTCGCGAGCCCAGTTAGGCCCATGAGGCGAATAAGAGTGGCCAAGCCAAGACCCTTCGCTTGAGGGCGAACGCCAAGGCTGACACACTGCCTGGCACCAGCCACTCACACAAGCGAGCCCCTTATGAGTAGCACACGCCGCGAAACAGACAGCTTTGGTGAGGTGGAGGTGCCCGGCGATGCGCTATGGGGTGCCCAGAACGCGCGGAGTTTGGAGTTTTTCAAGATCGGCCAAGCGAGTGGCGATGGCCATCGCATGCCCTTGGCGCTGATCCATTCGCTGGCCTGGATCAAATGGGCTGCGGCCCGAGTCAATGCCGACTTGGGTCTGCTGGACCCGGTCAAGGCCCAAGCGATCGCGGCGGCAGCGCGAGAAGTCGCCAAAGCAGGCTTTGATGCGCAGTTCCCCCTGTCCGTGTGGCAAACCGGTTCGGGCACGCAGAGCCATATGAATGTCAACGAGGTCGTGGCCAGCCTGGCCTCCCAGGCCCTGGGGGGCGGCCTGGGCTCGCAACGCTCGGTTCACCCCAATGACCATGTCAATCTGGGTCAATCCTCCAACGATGTGTTCCCCAGCGCCATGCACCTCGCCGTGGCCCTGCAATGCAAACAAGACTTGCTGCCCGCACTGCAGGAGTTGCGCGAGGCCTGCTCGCAGAAGGCTCGGGCATGGGCCGACCTGATCAAGATCGGCCGCACCCATGGCCAGGACGCCACCCCGGTCACCCTGGGGCAAGAGTTTGGCGGCTTTGCTGCGCAGCTGGATTTGTGCCGCGAGCAGATCGAGTTTTCACTCCATGCCGTGCACCGCCTGGCCCTGGGCGGGACGGCAGTCGGAACGGGTCTGAACACCCACGCCGAGTTCGGCGCAAGGGCGACGGCCCTGCTCGCCCAGGAACTCGATCTGCCGCTGAGCCAGGCCGACAATTTATTCGCCGCCATGGCGGGGCATGAGGCCTTGGTCGGCCTGCACAGCGGATTGAAGATGCTGGCCATCGCCCTGAGCAAAATTGCTTGCGACATTCGCCTGATGGGCAGCGGCCCGCGTGCCGGCCTGGGGGAGTTGCAACTGCCCGCCAATGAACCCGGCAGCTCCATCATGCCGGGCAAGGTCAACCCGACCCAGGTGGAGGCCTTGACCATGGTGTGCGCCCAGGTGATGGGCCATGACACGGCCCTGGGCTTTGCCGCCTCGCAAGGCCAGTTCGAGCTGAATGTCTACAAGCCCTTGATCATTCTGAACTGCCTGGACAGCCTGAGCCTGCTTGCCGACGCGATGCGTAGCTTCAATCGTCATTGCCTGCAAGGCATGCAAGCGAATCCCGCGCGTATCGAAGCCTTGATGCAGTCATCGCTGATGCTGGTGACCGCCCTGGTGCCCCATATTGGCTATGACCGCGCGGCAGCCATCGCCAAGCGAGCGCATGAAAGTGGCAGCACCCTGCGCGCCGCGGCCCTGGAGCTGGGCACGGTCAGCGCCGCGGACTTCGACGCCTGGGTCGACCCGAGTCAGATGCTGGGCCCTAATCGCTAGACTCTGCGGCACAGCGCCCTCAACAGCCGCTTTCCCGGACTCGGCCAGATGGCGGGTTCGGGCCGGCTCGCCTTGGGTCCGCGGCCTTGCGAGGGGCTGCTTGCAGCGGCCAAGGCGGTTCACAAGAAATAATGCATCGCCATGAAGAGCAAGCCCCCATCGACCTCCGCAAGCTCCCCCGCCCCCTTCAGAGGCAATAAGCAAAACCTGCCCAGCAAGCCCTGCCTTGCCTGTTGCAGGCCCATGAGTTGGCGCAAGCGCTGGGCACGGGATTGGGCGCAGGTGAAGTACTGCTCCGAGCGTTGCCGCAAAGCCGGCCCGGCGGCGGCGTCGGGCGTATGAGTTCGCTGCGCCGCCTCGTCATCGTCCTGGGTGACCAACTCGATCTGCAGGCCCAGGTCTTCGATGACTTCGACCCCACACAGGACGCCGTGTGGATGGCCGAAGTGCGCGAAGAAAGCACGCATGTGTGGTCTAGCAAGCAACGCAGCGCACTCTTTCTTTCGGCCATGCGCCATTTTGCGCAGACGCTGCAAGCGGCCGGTTGGCCCCTGCACTACACCCGCATCGACGAGCCTGAAAACCGAGGCAGCCTGGCGGCCGAGTTGGCGGCAGCCATCGAGGCGCTTGCCCCAACACAGGTGCTGATGACCGCGCCCGGTGACTGGCGTGTCTGGCGAGCGCTCAAGGCCGTGGTGGCCGAGGCAGGTTTGAAGCTGGAGGTCCAGGACGATCGCCACTTCTACACCACGGTGCGTGAGTTTGCGGCCCACGCCAAGGGCCGCAAGCCCTTGCGGCTGGAGTACTTTTATCGAGAACTGCGTCAGCGCCACCAAATTCTGATGCAGGACGGCAAGCCTCTCGGCGGCCGCTGGAACTTCGACGACGAGAACCGCGAGTCATTTGGCCCCGCGGGCCCCGGCCCGCTGCCACCACGCCTCAGCTTCGCGCCGGACCCCATCACCCGTGAAGTGATGGATTGGGTCAATCAACACTTCGCCCAACACCCCGGTCGGCTGGAGTCCTTCGACTGGCCGGTGACGCGCGAACAAGCTTTGCAGGCCTTGCAGTGCTTTATCGAACAGCGCCTGCCCTTGTTTGGCCGCTACGAAGACGCCATGTGGCCGGGCGAGCCCTGGCTCTACCACTCGCAACTCTCCGCCGCCCTCAACCTCAAACTGCTGAGCGCGCGCGAAGTGGTCAGCAGCGCCGAGCGCGCCTACCGCGACGGCCTTGTGCCCTTGCAAAGCGCCGAGGGTTTCATTCGGCAAATTCTGGGTTGGCGCGAGTATGTGCGCGGGATCTACTGGACGCAGATGCCTCACTACCTCGAACAAAACGCACTCGGCGCCACGCTTGATTTACCCGCCTGGTACTGGACAGGGCAGACTGAGATGGCCTGCCTGCGCGAAGCCATCCAACAGAGCTTGAACCACGGCTATGCCCACCACATCCAGCGCCTGATGGTGACGGGCTTGTTCGCCCTCTTGCTCGGCGTGCAGCCCAAGCAGGTCCATGCCTGGTACCTCGCCGTCTATGTGGACGCGGTGGAATGGGTAGAACTGCCCAACACCCTGGGCATGAGTCAGTTTGGCGACGGCGGCCTGATGGCCAGCAAGCCCTATGTGGCCAGCGGCAAATACATCCAGCGCATGGGCGGCCCCTGCGCCAGCTGCCGCTACGACCCGGCGCAGCGCCTGGGTGAGAACGCCTGCCCCTACACCACCCTGTACTGGGACTTTCTGATGCGTCACCACGCCTCCCTGGCCGCCAACCCACGCATGGTGATGCAGCTGAAGAACTTGGCACGTTTGAGCGCGTCCGATCAGCAGGCGATTCAGGCGCGCGCTCAAGCCATCCGCGCCGACGAGTTGGGCGCGCCTACCTGAGCCACGCTGTCGACCCGAGGACCCTGGCAGTCCAAACCGCTATTCGCACAAGTCAAGCTACATTCGGCGCAAGGAGATCCGCATGCAGCACAAGGAATGGGTGGACAAGGCCAAGGGCGTGGGCATTGTGTGCGTGGTGGCCGGCCATGTCTTGAGCCCAGGGCCAGCGACGCGGGCCATCTACCTCTGGCACATGCCCTTGTTCTTTGTGCTCAGCGGCTATTTGTTCAGCCCCCGGCCCCTGCTGGCCTATGCCCGGCAAAAGGCTTTGCACCTGCTCCTGCCCTACGCCTCTTTCCTGCTCCTGTTCTCACTGCCAGCCTTGCTGCAGGGGCAGTACTGGCAGCTCTGGAAAATGGCCTACGGCGGCCGAGCCTTGACGGGCAGTTGGGGCACGTTCTGGTTCGTACCGATTCTGTTCTTGACCCAGCAAACAGCCAATCTGCTGATTCAAAAATGGACGCAGGCCGGTCTTGCCGTGGCCGCCCTGGCCTGCTTGCTGGTGGCCAACTTTCTACCCCAGGGCCTTGGGCTGCCTTGGGCGCTGGATGTGCTGCTGTTTGCCTTCCCGCTTTTTTGCATGGGCTATCGCTGCAAAGGGCGCGAACCCCAGTCGCTTTGGATTTCGGCCCTGGGGCTGCTGGGTTTGCTGCTCAGCGCAGCCGGGCTCTTGCCCTCGCTGGACCTGAAACAAGGCGACTACGGCTGGCCGCTGCTGAGCCTGGTATTTTCATTGGCCGCCGTGCATCTGGTCTGCCAGTTATGCGGCCTGCGCAGCCTCACGCTGGGTCGCTTCGATGTGCTGGCCAGCCTGGGCCGGGCCTCCATGACCCTGATGTTTGTTCACCCCGCCTTGTTCAGGTACTTGCGGGATGACTTGCATCTGATCAGCAACCAGGGCCTGCTCATGCTCTGTGCCCTGCTCGGCCCTTGGCTGCTGCACCAGCTGCTGTCCCGCTGGGCGTTCACGCGACGGCTGTTTCTGGGCGACTGGCATGGCAAGTCGCGGCCGGCCTAGCGTGGAACAGCACTGGCTCAAAAGAACTCAGGGGCAGGCTTTGCCCTGATGCACACCGCGCAGAAACGCCCTGCGCGATTGCCCGGCCACCAAGGCGGCCGTCACCTCGCCCGAATGCCGCTCGGCGCCGGTCAGCTTGCGCACCCAGCCGCGAAAGGGCAGCAGGTTTTCGCTGGCACTGCGCAGAGCACCAAAGGCTGCATCACCGGCGGCCGCACCGCCCTTGGCCAGCAGGTCCAGCTGCTCCTTGCGTGCGGGCGAATCGATGTCGGGGCCCAAGGCCTGCTCCAGCGCGGCCAGCTCGGTGTTCAGCGCGGCACAAGCGCCGTCACCGGGCAGCCGATAAGGCGCCTCGTGGGCATGTTGGAGTATCTCGGGGATCTTGGTCTTGACCAGATTCAAGTCTTGCAAGGGCGCGGTAACGGCGTCGGTCACACGGGCCTCGGTGCCAGGTTTGGCCCCGCCCGCTTCCGGTGTGGCGCAGCCCGCGATCAGCACGAGCGAGCAGGTGGACAAGAGCAAGACTGAAGGGGAAAGACGCATGGTTCCGGATCTCCTTTGAAGCAAACAATGGCCGAATATGGCGGCGACAAACTCCTCCCAGGAGCCGGTGCGCGGCTTCAGTTTGCCAGAGAAAACGGGGCGCTCAGCGCTGGGCCGCGTCGGTGAAGAGATGCGGGTGTTGATGCCCGTACCAACCTCGCACCTGTTCATGATCTTGCGCAAACATTTCGCGCAGCCCCGGAACCCAGAAGAAACCCAGGCTGCTGAGTGCCGCCGCCAAACCAACACCCATATAGACCTGGCTGACCGAGTACTGGCTCAGGGCCAGGCCGGTTGCGGCCGGGCCCAAGCTGGCGGCGATCTGCAAGCTCATCATGCTGACCGCATTGAGCCGGGAGCGAAACGCCGCCGGAATCGCCAGCATGCGGTGCGACTGCCCCACCAGCACCCCGCAGGAGTTGGCCATGCCCACCAGGGCCAGGGCCGCCACCAGCACGAGGCCCTGCTCCGTCCAGCCCGCCAACATCAGGCCCAGGCCTTGGGCGACCGTGGCCGCCACCCGTATGGCGTAGCGACCGATGTGTTTGCTGACCCATGCCGCCACCCCAAAAGCGCCGAGCAGCATGCCCAGGGCCAGACCGGCCTCCGCCGCCCCCAGCCAGGCACCGGACAAGCCCATGGCCTTGATCTTCAACGGCACCAGCATCGTGATGCCGGGCAAGAGGCAGCAGGTGCTGACCAAGCTCACCAGGGTCCAGCCTCTTTCGGTCGGGATGTGCCAGGCGGCGCGCAAACCCTGGCTCAAATCACCCAGCCATGTCTTGCGCGAAGCGCCATGGCTGCCCACAGGCGCGGCCGGAATGGCCGACACCGCCCAGATGGCCCCGGCGATCAGCCCACATTGCAGCCACATGGCCCAGCCCGTCCCCAGGCTCAGCGCTGCGCCGGCCAGGGCCGGGCCCAGGATGCGGCCCACGCTCTGCGCGCTGCGCTGCAAACTCAGCGCCTGAGGCAGCTCGGCTGCAGGCACCAGCTCGGCGGCAATGCTCATGGAGGCCGGCGCCATCAAGGCCCCGCCCAAGGCCCCCAGCACGCTCACCAACAAGATCCAGTGCAAGTGATAGACCTCGATGCTCACCAACAAGGCCAGGCATAGCGCCAGAACGAGCTGCAGCCCCAGGCCCAGCCGAATCAGCTCGCGCTTGGGCAATCGATCGCCCAGGGGCGAGAGCAAGGGCGTGAAGCACAGCGCCGAGAGCGCGGCAACGACCCCGTACAAGGCCAGATGCGGCGCCCCCCCATGGCTGACGATCCACCAGGGCATGGCCACATGACCCACCATCATGGCCAGGATGGTCATGGCCTCGCTGAGCAGCAGGCCCCGAAAGGCATCGCCCAGGCTGCGGGTCTTGGCATCCAGGCGCTTGATCATTGGGAGGGCTTAGAACAGACCGGTGATGCGGCCTTGCGCGTCCACCGCGATGCGCTCGGCGGCGGGCTGCTTGGGCAGGCCCGGCATGGTCATGATCTCGCCGCAGATGGCCACCACAAACTCGGCGCCCGCCGCCAGGCGAAGCTCGCGCACCTTGAGCACATGGCCGCTGGCCGCGCCGCGCAGGCTGGGATCGCTGCTGAAGGAGTAAGGCGTCTTGGCGATGCAAACCGGCAGATGACCCCAGCCCGCGGCCTGCCAGTCTTGCAGCTGGGTCTGGGCCTTGGCCTCGAACTGCACATCGACGGCGCGATAGATCTTGCTGGCCACGGCGCGAATCTTGTCGGCCAGGGACGCCTCGTCCGGATAGAGCTGGGCGGCCGGCTTGGCTGCGCTGGCCTCGCACAGCGCCGCCACCTGACGCGCCAATTCAGCGGCGCCCGCCCCGCCCTCGGCCCAATGCGTGGCCAGCACGCAGGCCACGCCCAGGGCCTCGCAGGCCTGGCGGATGACGGCGATCTCTTCCGCCGTGTCGCTGTCAAAGCGGTTGATGGAGACCACCACCGGCAGCGCGTAATGTTGCTGGATGTTCTCCACATGGCGGCGCAGATTGGCCAGGCCTTCGTGCAGGCTCTGGATGCCATCGGAGCCGGGCTTCTTGGCATCGGCGCCGCCGTGGAATTTGAGCGCGCGCACGGTGGCGACGAGCACGGCACAAGCCGGCTTGAGCCCGGCCTTGCGGCATTTGATGTCGATGAATTTCTCGGCGCCCAGGTCAGCGCCAAAGCCGGCCTCGGTGACCACATAGTCGGCCAGCTTCAAGGCCGTCTGCGTGGCGATGACCGAGTTGCAACCGTGGGCGATATTGGCGAAGGGGCCGCCGTGAACGAAGGCCAGATTGCCCTCCAGGGTCTGCACCAGATTGGGCGCCAGCGCGTCCTTCAGCAAGGCCGTCATCGCGCCATCGGCCTTGAGCTCGCGGGCCGTGACCGGCTGCTTGGTGGCGGTGAAGCCCACCACGATATTGCCCAGGCGGCGCTGCAGATCGGCCATGCTGGTGGCCAGGCACAGAATCGCCATCACCTCGGAAGCGACCACGATGTCAAAGCCGTCTTGACGCGGATAGCCATTGGCGGGCCCGCCCAAGCCCACGGTGATGTCGCGCAAGGCGCGGTCATTCATGTCCACCACCCGGCGCCAGGTGATGCGGCGAACATCCAGACCCAAGGCGTTGCCGTGATGGATATGGTTGTCGATCAAGGCGGCCAGCAGATTGTTGGCCAGGGCGATGGCGTGGAAGTCACCGGTGAAGTGAAGGTTGATGTCCTCCATGGGCACGACCTGGGCATGGCCGCCGCCGGCCGCCCCGCCCTTCATGCCAAAGCAAGGGCCTAGCGAGGGCTCGCGCAGGCAGATGATGGCTTTTTTGCCGATGTGATTGAGGGCGTCACCCAGGCCCACCGTGGTGGTGGTCTTGCCCTCGCCGGGTGGCGTGGGCGAGATGGCGGTGACCAGCACCAGATGCCCGTTCTTCTCGCCTTGCAAGGCCTCGACCTGGGCCAGGCTGAGCTTGGCCTTGTAGTGCCCGATGGGACTGAGCGCATCCTCGGGCAAGCCCAGTTTTTGATGCGCAAGAGGCAGGATTTTTTGCAGGGTGGCGGCTTGGGCAATCTCGATGTCGGTGGGCATCTTGGCGGGTCCTTGAGGGTATGAACCAGAAAACAAAAAAGGCGAAACCCTGGTGGGGCTTCGCCTGGATTATCTATGCCTGAAGGCCTTACTTCAGATCACGCAAGGGATGCTGATCGGGGCTCCAGGGCGACTCAAAAAAGGCCAGCACGGCGTCGCGACTCAGGTCCTCGACACGCGCAGGATTCCAGCGCGGGGCATGGTCCTTGTCCACCGCCAGTGCACGAATGCCCTCCACCGTCTCGCTCTGTGCGCCGGGGCGCAGATGGAAGCAGCGATACACCATATCGCGCTCCATGCGCAGGTCCTCGGCCAGGCTCAGGCCCTGGGCACGCTGCAACTGCTCCAAGGTCACGGCCATCATCAAGGGCGAGCGTTTGAGCAAGGCCGCGTGGGTTTGCTGGGCCCAGGCCTCATCGCTGGCAGCCAGCGAGGCCATGATGGCCCCCACATCGGGTTTCGAGAAATGCTGATCCACACGCGCGCGCAGGGCCGGCAAATCGGCGGCAGGCGCCAGATCCACCCGCTCCATCACGGTCGCCACCACATGCTCGGCGCTGCTTTGGGCGCCAAATTTGAAGGCCTCGACAATGGCGGGCATGGCGGCGCTTTGCACAAACACATCGCCCAGGCCGAGTTCGATCGCGTCGCCCGCGCCCAAGGCCTGGCCGGTCAAGGCCAGCCACTTGCCCAGCTGGCCCGGGCATTGGTTGAGGAAGTAGCCGCCGCCCACATCGGGGAAGAGGCCGATATTGGTCTCGGGCATGGCCAGACGGCTGTGCTCGGTCAGCACACGCAGCTTGCAACCCTGGCTGATGCCCATGCCGCCGCCCATGACGATGCCGTCCATCAAGGCGATGGAGGGCTTGGGGAATTGGTGGATCAGATGGTTGAGGGCGTACTCTTCGGTGAAGAAGTCTTCCAGGCTGGCATCAGCCTCCAGCGCCGCACGGTGGAAGAAGCGGATATCGCCACCGGCACAAAAGGCCGCGGGCTTGCCCGGGCGGCCGGCGGCCATCATGACCACGGCTTCGATCTCGGGCGCTTGAGCCCAGGCACGGAACAAGGTCGTCAGATCCCGAATCATGGCCAGGGACAAGGCATTCAAAGCCTCGGGACGATTCAAGGTGATCAGCCCCAGGCAGCCATTCACCTCGGCCAAGATCTGGCCCTGGGATTGCAGCGTAGGAATCAAAGCGACGGTCATGCCTCTCTCCGGTTTTCTAGGTTCTCAGGTTTAGGGCTGGTGAGCACGGGGGTCTTGGGCCCCGCGCGCCAGGCCAATAATTCATTGCCGACCAGGGCCAGCAGCACCAAGGCGCCACCAGTCAGGGTGGCCGACGAGGGCGTCTCACCCGCCCAAGCCCAGGCCCATAGCACGCCCAAAATCACTTCCAGCTGGCCCAGCAAGGCGATCTCGGGCCCGACCAGATAGCGGCTCAGATGCACGACCAGCATGCAGGGCACGGCCAGTTGGAACACCCCAAGGCCCGCCAGCAAACCGAGGTCATGTGCCGAAGCCTGCAAAGGCCAGGCCAGGGGCAAGACGGCCAAGGCCGAAAGGCCGGCGCCTATCAGCAGGGACAGCAGCATATCGGGCCGCTCGGAGGCTTTGTGCGCGGAGTGGCTCACATGTTGCAGCACACACCAATTGACCGCTGCGGCGACCGGCACGCCCAAGGCCACCAAGCTGCCCAACAAGGCCTGGCCGCCCGCTCCGCCCTGCTCTGCCCCGCCTGCCCCCAACAGCTCATGGCCGAACATCCAGGCAATGCCCAGGCTGGCCAGCACAATGGCGAACCAGGTTCGGGTAGGCAGTTTTTGTTGCAGGAAAATGCGGGCGAACAAGCCCGTCAGCAAGGGGCCCAAGGCCATGATGACCAGCACATGGGCGACGCGGGTCAGGCTGATGGCCAGCATGAAGGCAGTGAACATCACCGCCCAGCAAACCCCCGACAGCCAGACCAGGCGCGGCGCCTGAGTCAGCTGTGCCCACAGGGCCGGGCCACGCAACCAGCGCAGGCCCACGATCAAGGCCAGGCCATTGAAAGCACTGCGCCAAAACGTCAGCTCAAAGCTACGCGCTGCTTCCAGCTGCCGCGTGACCACCCCCGCCGTGCTCCACAGCAGGGTGACCAGCAACATCAGGACAACAGCGCGTCGATGAGTCATCAGTAACGAAGAGCGCCGCCAAAGGCGGCGCGGGCAATTAACTAGCTAGAGCCTCCCTCATGGAGGGAGGCTGAGCCCGGACTGAAACAGTCCTGAGGACTGTTTCTGCCTGGCGAAGGCCAGGGCCTCTGGCCCTGGCTGGGGGAGCCCAACGCGCCGCGTCAGCGCAGCGCGCAAGGCTTCAGCCGCGCGCGTTGCGCTTACGCTCGTTCTCGGTCAAGAAACGCTTGCGCAGGCGCACGCTCTTGGGCGTGATCTCGACCAGCTCGTCGTCATCGATGAAGTCCACGCCGTACTCCAGCGTCAGGTCGATGGGAGGCGTGATCTTGATCGCGTCTTCCTTGCCGCTGACGCGGAAGTTGGTCAGCTGCTTGGTACGGGTGGCGTTCACGACCAGATCGTTGTCGCGGCTGTGGATGCCGACGATCATGCCTTCGTACACCGGATCGTTGGGCTTGACGAACATGCGACCACGGTCGTCCAGCTTGCCCAGCGCGTAGGTGAAGATTTCGCCTTCGTCCATGGAGATCAGCACGCCGTTCTTGCGGCCGCCGATTTCACCCTTGTGGGCTTCGTAACCGTCGAAGATGGAGGAGATCAGGCCCGAACCACGGGTCAAGTTCATGAACTCGTTGGAGAAACCGATCAGGCCGCGAGCCGGGATGCGGTATTCCAGGCGCACGCGGCCATGGCCGTCCGGCTCCATATTCAGCATCTCGCCCTTGCGCAGACCCAGGGCCTGCATGACGCCGCCTTGGTGGGTTTCTTCCACGTCAGCGGTCACCAATTCCATGGGCTCGGACTTGACGCCGTCGATGTCCTTGAACATCACGCGGGGCTTGGACACGGCCAGCTCATAGCCTTCACGGCGCATGTTTTCCAGCAGGATGGTCAGGTGCAGTTCGCCGCGGCCGCAAACTTCAAAGATACCGTCTTCGTCGGTTTCCTTCACGCGCAGAGCGACGTTGTGCTGCAGTTCCTTTTGCAGGCGGTCCCAGATCTGACGGCTGGTGACGAACTTGCCTTCGCGACCTGCCAGGGGCGAGGTGTTGACGCAGAAGTTCATGGTCAGCGTGGGCTCGTCCACCTTCAGCATGGGCAGCGGGCTGGGGTTGGCTTGGTCGGTCACGGTCACGCCGATGCCGATGTCTTCAATGCCGTTGATCAGCACGATATTGCCGGGGCCGGCTTCGGTCACTTGCACGCGGTCCAGACCTTGGAAGGTCAGCACCTGGTTGATACGGCCGTTGACGGACTTGCCGCCAGGGCCTTCCATCACAGCGACTTGCATGCCGGGCTTGATCGTGCCTTGGCTGATGCGACCAACGCCGATGCGGCCAACAAAGGTCGAGAAGTCCAGAGCCGAGATCTGAAGCTGCAGCGGCGCGGATGCGTCACCGCTTTGCGCCGGCACATGCTTGAGCACGGTGTTGAACAGGGCGGACATGTCCGGGCCCCACTGCTCGCCGGGCTTGCCTTCTTCCAGCGAGGTCCAGCCATTGATGCCCGAGGCGTAGACCACGGGGAAGTCCAGCTGCTCGTCGGTCGCGCCCAGCTTGTCGAACAGGTCGAAAGCGGCGTTGATGACGGCGTCGGGCTTGGCACCGGGCTTGTCCACCTTGTTGACCACGACGATGGGCTTGAGGCCCAGGGCCAAGGCCTTCTTGGTCACGAAACGGGTCTGGGGCATCGGGCCTTCTTGGGCGTCGATCAGCAGCACCACACCGTCCACCATGGACAGCGCGCGCTCCACTTCACCGCCGAAGTCCGCGTGTCCGGGGGTGTCCACGATATTGATGTGGGTGCCTTCCCAGGACACGGCGCAGTTCTTGGCCAAGATCGTGATGCCACGCTCACGTTCGATGGCGTTGTTGTCCATCACGGTGTCGACGACTTTTTCGTGGTCGGCGAAGGTGCCGCTTTGACGCAGCAATTGGTCCACCATGGTGGTTTTGCCATGGTCAACGTGGGCGATGATGGCGATGTTGCGAATCTGCTTACTCATACGACGCTTTCAAAAAATTCTGATTTCTGCTCAGTGCTCTGAGAGGCTTGCGACCTCTTGAGGACTCAATAACCGGTCTGGGATCAATTCGCCGCCCTGGATATGGGCGCCTCCGAGAAAGGCTTGCGGCTCCGGCCCATAGACCCGCACATGCGGCTGGTCCGGGGCATTCACGCGGCGACGTAGACCGGTGAGGAAGCGGGTGGCCTCGTCTTGGCTAAGCCGGACTTCGGGCCAATCCGCCAACAAGGAGTCGGGGGGTCGCAGCAGCGCTTCGCGCTCTGCTTCGGTCAAGGCCGCCAAGGCGTCCAGGCTGATGGCGTTCTCCACCGACACCGGGCCCGAGGCCGTGCGGCGCAGGGCCGTCAGATGCGCGCCGCAGCCCAGCGCCCGGCCGAGGTCTTCGGCCAGAGTACGGACATAAGTGCCCTTGCTGCAGCGCACCGACAGGGTGAGCTTGTCATCCTGCCAGTCCATGATTTCAAGCGCGTGAATCGTGACCCGGCGCGAGGGGCGCTCGATGGCAATGCCCGCGCGGGCATATTCGTACAGGGGACGGCCCTCAAACTTCAGCGCCGAATACATCGGTGGCACCTGGCTGATCTCGCCGCGCAGAGCGGCCACGGCGGTGTCCAGCTGTTCGCGGCTGAAGTTCACCGGCAGACGCTCCAGCACCTCGCCTTCCAGATCGCCGGTGGTCGTCGTCACGCCCATTTGCAGGGTGGCGGTATAGGCCTTGTCGGCGTCCAGGCTGATCTGGCTGAACTTGGTACCCGCACCAAAGCACAGGGGCAGCAAGCCGGTAGCCAAGGGGTCGAGCGTGCCGGTATGGCCGGCTTTTTCGGCGCGCAGCAGCCACTTCGCCTTTTGCAAGGCGTCGTTGCTGGACCAGCCCAAGGGCTTGTCCAAGAGCAGCACGCCGTGGATGGCACGGCGCACAGTCTTGATGCGTTGAGGACGTTCGCTCATGCGTGTTCTATTCCAGGGGGCTCAGTCGCCCGCCTTTTCGTTCGGCGCTTCGCTCGGGGCTGCCGGAGGCTCATCATCCAGCGCACGGCTGGCATTGGCCTTGCTGATCAGTGCGCTCATCTCGGCCGCACGTTCAATGGTGCGGTCGAAGTGGAAGTGCAGGCTGGGCACGGTATGGATCTGCAGACGCTTGAACAGGCCGTTACGCAAAAAGCCGGCGGCCTCGTTCAGGGCTTCGCCGGTCTCGGTCGGATCACCGACCAGCACCGAAAAGAAAATCTTGGCGTGGGCGTAGTCGGGCGTGACCTCGACGGCATTGACCGTGGCCATGCCGATGCGCGGATCCTTCAGCTCACGGATCAGCTCGGCCAGATCGCGTTGGATCTGGTCGGCCACACGGAAGCTGCGGTTAGGGATGACTCGTTTATGTCGCATATCTTCTTGCCTCAATATTCGGATGAGTGACCCTCAAGAACAAACCCCGCCACTCGTTGAGGGCGGGGTTTGCTGTTGCTCGGGGCAGCTCCGCCAAAGGCTTTAGAGGGTCCGAGCCACTTCCTTGACCTCGAAGAATTCGAGCTGATCGCCCTCGGCGATGTCGCTGTAGTTCTTCAGCTTGATACCGCACTCGAAGCCTTCGCGGACTTCGCGCACATCGTCCTTCATGCGCTTCAGAGTGTCGATCTCGCCGGTGTAGATCACCACGTTCTCGCGCAGCAGGCGGAAGCGAGCCGAGCGGTTGACCACACCCGAGGTAACCATACAGCCTGCAATGGTGCCGATCTTGGTCGCCACGAACACGGTGCGGATCTCGGCCATACCGATGACTTCTTCGCGCTGCTCGGGAGCCAGCATGCCGGTCATCGCTGCCTTCACCTCATCCACGGCGTCGTAAATGATGTTGTAGTAGCGCAGATCAACCGCATTGCCTTCGGCCAGCTTGCGAGCGCCAGCGTCAGCACGGACATTGAAGCCGATGATGACCGCCTTGGAGGCGATCGCCAAATTGACGTCCGACTCGCTGATGCCACCGACGGCAGCGTGCACGATCTGCACCTTGACTTCGGCCGTCGACAACTTGAGCAGGGACGAAGCCAGGGCTTCTTGCGAACCTTGCACATCGCTCTTGATGATGATGCCCAGGGTCTGCACATCGCCGGCGCCCATGTTCTCGAACATGTTCTCCAGCTTGGCGGCCTGTTGACGCGAGAGCTTGACGTCACGGTACTTGCCCGAACGGAAGGTGGCGATTTCACGAGCGCGGCGTTCATCGCCCAGCACCATGAATTCATCACCGGCTTGCGGCACTTCGGTCAGGCCCTGGATTTCCACCGGGATGGAAGGACCGGCCTCGGTACAAGCCTTGCCGTCTTCGTCCAACATGGCACGCACGCGGCCATAGGTGGAACCCGCCAGCACGACGTCGCCGCGCTTCAGGGTGCCCGACTGCACCAGCACCGTGGCCACAGGGCCGCGGCCCTTGTCCAGCTTGGCTTCGATCACCAGGCCCTTGGCCATGGAGGCGGCAGGTGCCTTCAGCTCCAGCACTTCGGCTTGCAGCAACACTTGCTCCAGCAGGCTGTCCATGCCCTCGCCCGTCTTGGCCGAGACCGGCACAAACGGGGTGTCGCCGCCGAAGTCTTCCGGCACGACGCCTTCAGCCACCAGCTCGCCCTTCAGGCGTTCGATATTGGCGCCCTGCTTGTCGATCTTGTTCATCGCCACAACGATGGGCACGCCGGCCGCCTTCGCGTGGTGGATGGCTTCCTTGGTCTGGGGCATCACGCCGTCGTCCGCCGCCACCACCAGGATGACGATGTCGGTGGCCGTGGCGCCACGAGCACGCATGGCCGTGAAGGCTGCGTGACCCGGGGTGTCCAGGAAGGTGATCATGCCGCGCGGCGTTTCGACGTGATAAGCGCCGATATGCTGCGTAATGCCACCGGCTTCGCCAGCGGCCACACGGGCACGGCGAACATAGTCCAGCAGCGAGGTCTTGCCGTGGTCGACGTGACCCATGACGGTGACCACGGGCGCACGGGGCAAGGCCTCGTGCTGCTCGGCACCGGCGCCCTCTTCCTCGAGGAAGGCGTCGGGATCATCCAGTTTGGCGGCAAAGGCCTTGTGGCCCATTTCTTCCACCAAAATCATGGCGGTTTCTTGGTCCAGCTGCTGGTTGATGGTGACCATCTGACCCAGCTTCATCAAATGCTTGATGACTTCGGAAGCCTTGACCGACATCTTGTGGGCCAGATCCGCCACCGAGATGGTCTCAGGGACGTGCACTTCCTGCACCACCTGCTCCACCGGAGCGACGAAGTTGGACTGGCTATTGCCACGGTCGTTGCGGTCATTGCCACGACGGCCACCCGCGCCACCGCGGCTAGGCGCACGCCAGCCACCGGCAGCAGGACGTGCACCACCAGGCGCAGCCGTCGCGCCCGGCTTGACGCCGCGCTTCTTGTCATCGGCCCAGCTCGACGACAGCTTCTCGGACTTGACCGATTTCTTGTCGCCGGGCTTGGCGGCCGTAGTCGTGCCCGGTGCTGCGGGAGCACCCGGTGTACCCGGCTTCTTGTGAATCGTGCCCTTAATGCCTTCCTTGGCGGCTTCGACCGGCTTGGGCTCTTCCTTCTTGGCGATCATGACCTTTTTAGGGGCATTCATCATCGCGCGGATGGCCGCAGCTTCGGCCTCGGCGGCCTTGCGGCGGCGCTCCAGGTCCACTTGTTTTTGCTTCTCTTCGGCGCCCACGTCCACGGCCTTGACCACGCGCAATGCGGGCTTGGCGGCTTCTGCAGGAGCGGCAGGTGCAGCTGCGGCGGCGGCCACAGGGGCAGCGGCTTCCACGGGAGCGGCGACCACAGCAGGCGCGGCAACCACAGGTGCGGGCGCAGCCACGGGAGCCGGTGCCGGAGCACGGGCAGCGGCGGCGGCCTTGTTGATGGCGGCAGCTTCGCGGGCGGCGGCTTCAGCGGTTTGACGCGGAGGCTTCTTGGCGGCCTTGGCCGCAGCGGCTTCTTCAGCAGCGCGGGCAGCAGCCTCATGCGCAGCCTTGGCTTCCGCAGCCAGCTTTTCTTGGCGGCGCAGCTCTTCTGCGGCGCGGGCAGCCTTCTCGGCTTCCTCACGCTCACGCACACGCTCGGCCAACTCGGCTTCCTGGCGACGCAGGGCTTCGGCCTGGGCATGGGCCTCGACCTCGCGGCGCTGCAAGTCGGCTTCTTCGGCCGCGGCGGCAGCTGCCACCGTGGCTTCGTCGGCACCGCTGTTTTCGTCCATCTTGACGAAGGTGCGCTTCTTACGCACTTCGACCTGGATGGTGCGAGCCTTGCCGCTGGCATCGGCTTGCTTGATTTCGCTGGTCGACTTGCGGGTCAGCGTGATCTTCTTGCGATCGGCGCCGCCGGTACCGTGCGCGGTGCGCAGGTAGTCGAGCAGACGTTCTTTGTCGGCTTCGTTGAGAGCGTCTTCGGGAGACGCCGTTTTGACGCCCGCAGCTTGAAGCTGCTCAAGCAGCGTGCTCGCAGGCCTTTGTAGCTCTGCGGCAAACTGGGCGACGGTGGTCACAGCCATTGTTGGATCCTTAACTTATGCGTACTTTGCTGGGCGATTCTTGGTACTTGACTGACGGCGGCGCGGCTGCGCTGCCTCAAGCCGTGAACCAATGTTCGCGAGCCTTCATGATCATGGTGCGGGCCGCGGCCTCGTCCATGCCAGACAGTTCAACGAGTTCGTCGACGGCCAGATCGGCCAGGTCGTCGCGGGTATGGATATCGCCATCGGAAAGCTTGGCCACCAGGTCGGGCGTCATGCCCTCCAGGTCGCGCAGGTCTTGGGACACTTCCTCAACCTTTTCTTCCCGTGCGATTTCCATGGTCAACAGCGCATCCTTGGCTCGGGTACGCAATTCATTGACCGTGTCTTCGTCGAAGGCCTCAACTTCCAGCATTTCCTGCATAGGCACGTAGGCCACTTCTTCCAAGCTGGTGAACCCTTCAGCGATCAGGATGTCGGCGACTTCGGCATCCACATCGAGTTTCTCGATGAAGAGCTTGCGCACCGTTTCCGATTCCTGCTCATGTTTAACCGCCGATTCCTCGGCCGACATGATATTGATACGCCAGCCGGTCAGCTCGGAAGCGAGCCTCACGTTCTGGCCGCCGCGACCGATGGCGATGGCGAGGTTTTCCTCATCCACCACAACATCCATCGCATGACGCTCTTCGTCCACAACAATGGACTGGACATTGGCCGGAGCCAATGCGCCGATAACGAATTGAGCCGGGTCTTCCGACCACAGCACGATGTCCACGCGCTCACCGGCCAACTCATTGGTCACGCCGTTGACACGCGAGCCACGCACGCCGACGCAGGTGCCGATCGGGTCGACACGCTTGTCGTGCGAGAGCACGGCCAGCTTGGCACGCGAGCCGGCGTCACGCGCGCAGCTCTTGATCTCCAACAGGCCTTGCTCGATCTCGGGCACTTCCTGAGCGAACAGCTCGGTCATGAACTGAGGCGCGCTGCGCGACAGCATGATTTGCGGGCCACGCTGGGTCGGGTCGACACCCAGGATCACGGCACGCACGCGGTCGCCGGTGCGCAGATTTTCCTTGGGGATCATTTCCGAGCGCTTCAGGCGGCCTTCGATGCGACCCGACTCGGCGATGATGTCGCCCTTGTCCAGACGCTTGACGGTGCCGACGAAGATCTGCTCGCCGCGAGCCAGGAAGTCGTTGAGCAGCTGCTCACGCTCGGCATCGCGGATCTTCTGCAGAATGACCTGCTTGGCCGCTTGCGCACCGATGCGGCCGATGGGCACCGACTCGATGGGCTCTTCGATATGGTCTTCCACCTCGATGTCAGGAATTTGCTCCTGGGCTTCGAAGAGCAGAATTTCCGCATCCGGGTTTTGCAGACCGGCCTCGTTGGGCACGACGTGCCAACGACGGAATGTCTCATAGGCTCCGGAGTCGCGATCCACGGACACGCGAATATCAGCCTCGCCACCACACAACTTCTTGGTGGCCGAAGCCAACGCTGCCTCGACAGCGCCAAACACCACATCGAGCTCCACGCTCTTTTCGCGCGAAATCGCGTCCACCAGCATCAACAGTTCGCGGTTCATTGATCAGGACCTCCGTCAACCTTGTCATCTGTTTTCGCAGCCTTAGCCCCGCCCGGCTTCTTGCCGGTCGCAGGCTTCACGCCACGGCCCTTGAAGTTGACCACGGGGACCAAACGGGCCTCGCGAACCTCTTCAAGAGAAAAATCTAGGGCCTGGTCGGCCTTGCCATCGTTGAACACCACACGCCAGGCGGGCGCAGGAGTCGCGTCAGCGGGCAGAGCAGCCGCCACAGCAGGAGCCACAGGCTCAACCGCCACCGACGAGTCCGCCGCCACTTCTAGCGCCGACAAAATACCTTTGTACTTCTTGCGCCCCTGGAAGGGCATACGCAAGGTGATCTCAATTTCTTCGCCAACAAAACGCTGGTAGTCGGACGTCTTCTTCAGCGGCCGATCCAGGCCAGGCGAGGAAACTTCCAGACGCTCGTAAGCGCAGTTCTCGACTTCCAGCAGATATTGCAACTGCCGCGTCACGCGCTCGCAGTCTTCCACATTGATCAGCGCGCCGGCCAGGGCTTCTTCGGGCAGTTTATCGATGTACACGCGCAGCAAGCCAGCCGGACTGCGCTCGCAGTCCACCAAGTCGTAACCCAGTCCGGTCACAGTTTTTTCAACAGCTTCTTGCCAATTCATGCGTGGTGCAATTCAACTTTTCTAAATTTCGATAAGCAGCCCGGGCTTTTCAGTCCAGCGCAAACCAAGGGTGGCCAAATTTTATGCAAAGAGCGATCGAGCAAAAAAAATGGGCTGGATGAATCCGCCCAAATCCAAACCCAAGATCACCCTCAGGCTTCAAACAAACTGCGCAACTCGAAAGCTTCTCTGCCTTCAGGCATCGCGCAACCTGCCAAATGTGCATTCATGCTGATGAACCCGGCGACGAGCCCAAAAACTAGGCCTGACCGCGTTGATGCGGGCCATTTCGAAAGCTTTTCGAAATTACACCCGCCTCATCTCTTCAGCGAAGCCGGGATTGTACTATGCAAGCACCGCACCGGCAAGCCAGGAGCTCGTCATTCCACTCAAGCCATGCGAAAATCTCGGGTTGATTCAATACAAAGGAGCCACCATGGGATTTCTCGCAGGCAAGCGATTGCTGATCACGGGCGTTTTGTCCAATCGATCCATCGCGTATGGCATTGCAAAAGCCTGCCACCGGGAAGGTGCGGAACTGGCCTTCAGCTATCAAGGCGAACGATTCAAGGAGCGCATCACCGAGTTTGCGGCCGAGTTCGATTCCAAGCTGGTGTTTGACTGCGATGTCTCGGACGACGCACAGATGGAAGCCCTGTTCAAGGACCTGGGCGATGCCTGGCCCGAGTTCGACGGCTTTGTGCATTCCATTGGTTTCGCCCCGCGTGAAGCCATTGCCGGCGACTTCCTCGACGGCCTGACGCGCGAGAACTTCCGCATCGCTCACGACATCTCGGCCTACAGCTTCCCGGCCATGGCCAAGCTGGCCGCGCCCCGCCTGCGCCCCGGCGCCGCGCTGCTGACCCTGTCCTATCTGGGTGCCGCGCGCTATGTGCCTAACTACAACACCATGGGCTTGGCCAAGGCCTCGCTGGAAGCCAGCGTGCGTTACCTGGCTCAATCCATGGGCGCCAAG
Source organism: Paucibacter sp. KBW04 (assembly GCF_003852425.1). Lineage (GTDB taxonomy): Bacteria > Pseudomonadota > Gammaproteobacteria > Burkholderiales > Burkholderiaceae_C > Paucibacter_A. Next base: position 305,411 of record NZ_QAJN01000010.1, read on the forward strand.
GGTGTGCGGGTGAACGGTATTTCAGCCGGCCCGATCAAGACTCTGGCTGCCTCGGGCATCAAGGACTTCGGCAAGCTGCTGAGCCAGTTCGCCGCCTCGACCCCGATTCGCCGCAATGTGACGATCGAGGACGTGGGCAATGTGGCGGCCTTCTTGTTGTCTGATCTGGCCGGTGGCGTCAGCGCCGAAATCACCTATGTGGACGGCGGCTTCAGCCATGTGGCACTGAGCGAAGGCTAAGCAAGACGATTTGCCTTCCAGCAAACAAAAGGGGTTCGCATCATGCGAACCCCTTTTTTATCGACTCAACTTAGCGACCGAGACTTACGCCGCCACGCAATCCACAAAGTAGCGCGAACGGCCGTCCTCACCCTTCTCTTCCACCAGGCCATGCACATCGGTGGCGAAGCCGGGGTACAGGGCATTGAAATCGCGGGTGAACTTGAGGTAATCCACGATCTTCTTGTTGAAGCGCTCACCCGGGATCAGCAAAGGAATGCCCGGAGGATAAGGCGTCAGCAGCACGGTGGTGACACGACCTTCCAGATCGTCGATAGGCACCCGCTGGGTACGGCGCTGGGCGATATGTGCGTAGGCGTCGCTGGGCTTCATGGCGGGATGCAGATCCGACAGATAAACATCCGTGGTCAAGCGCGCAATATCACCCTTGGCATACATGCCGTGGATGCTTTGGCACAAGTCCTTCAGCCCCATGCGCTCATAACGGGGATGTGCAGCGCAGAACTCCGGCAGGATGCGCCACAGCGGCGCATTCTTGTCGTAGTCGTCCTTGAACTGCTGCAAGGCGGTCAGCAGCGTGTTCCAGCGACCCTTGGTGATGCCGATGGTGAACAGGATGAAGAAGGAGTAGAGCCCGGTCTTCTCCACCACCACACCGTGCTCAGCCAGGAACTTGGTGACGATGGAGGCGGGAATGCCGGTCTCGGCAAACTTGCCGCTCATGTCCAGACCTGGGGTGATGACGGTGCACTTGATCGGGTCCAGCATATTGAAGCCGGGGGCGATCTTGCCAAAGCCATGCCATTGCTCGTCCGCGCCCAGCATCCAATCGGCCGGTTTGCCATAACCCTCTTGGGTCAACTCATCCGGGCCCCAGACCTTGAACCACCAGTCTTCGTCGTACTCGGCGTCCACCTTGCGCATGGCGCGTCGGAAGTCCATGGCTTCGGAGATGCTCTCCTCCACCAGGGCCGTGCCACCGGGAGGCTCCATCATGGCCGCGGCCACATCACAGCTGGCGATGATGGAGTATTGCGGGCTGGTGGAGGTGTGCATCAGATAGGCCTCATTGAACAAATGCTTGTCCAATTTGACGTCTTGCGAGTCCTGCACCAAGACCTGCGAAGCCTGGCTCAGGCCCGCCAGCAGCTTGTGGGTGGACTGGGTGGCGTAGACCACGGCCGTCTTGGGGCGCGGGCGATTCTTGCCCATGGCGTGGTAGGAGCCATAGAAGGGATGGAAGGCCGCATGCGGCAACCAGGCCTCGTCGAAATGCAAGGTGTCGATCCAGCCATCCAGCTTGGCCTTGATGGTCTCGGTGTTATAGAGCACGCCGTCGTAAGTGCTCTGGGTCAGCGTCATGATGCGCGGCTTGACGGTGTCCACATCCACGCCTTGCAGCAGCGGATTGGCGGCAATCTTTTTGCGAATCGCCTCGGGCGAGAACTCGCTCTCGGGGATGGGGCCGATGATGCCGTAGTGATTGCGCGTTGGCGTCATGAAGACCGGCACAGCGCCGGTCATGATGATGCTGTGCAGAATGCTCTTGTGGCAGTTGCGATCCACCACCACCACATCACCAGGCGCCACCGTGTGGTGCCAGACCATCTTGTTCGAGGTCGAGGTGCCATTGGTGACGAAGAAGCAGTGGTCGGCGTTGAAGATGCGGGCAGCATTCTTCTCGGACGCGGCCACCGGGCCGGTGTGGTCCAGCAGTTGACCCAACTCCTCCACCGCATTGCAGACGTCGGCGCGCAGCATGTTCTCGCCAAAGAACTGGTGGAACATCTGACCAACCGGGCTCTTTAGAAATGCGACACCTCCCGAGTGGCCGGGGCAGTGCCAGCTGTAGGAACCGTCCTGCGCATAGTCCATCAGCGCCTTGAAGAAAGGCGGCGCCAGGCCGTCGAGATAACTCTTGGCCTCGCGAATGATGTGACGAGCGACGAACTCCGGCGTGTCCTCGAACATATGAATGAAGCCGTGCAGCTCACGCAAGATGTCATTGGGCAGATGCTGGGAGGTGCGCGTCTCGCCGTAGATATAGATGGGAATGTCGGCGTTCTTGAAGCGGATCTCTTCAATGAATTTGCGCAGATTCACCACCGCCGGATCCAACTCCGGGCCGGAGGTGAACTCCTCATCGTCGATGGACAGAATGAAGGCGCTGGCACGGCTTTGCTGCTGAGCGAACTGACTCAGATCGCCGTAGCTGGTGGCGCCGAGCACCTCGAAGCCCTCTTTCTGAATCGCGTCAGCCAAGGCACGGATACCCAAACCCGAGGTGTTCTCGGAGCGATAGTCCTCGTCGATGATGACGATGGGAAAACGAAAGCGAAGCATCTTTGGGCCTCCAGCGGGCGGGTCAGAAAAACAAGAGGCGCGAAGTGTAGGGCCAAGCATCGGTTTTAACCCGAAGCCATGGGGCCTTTTTACAAAAACGACACAGCAAAGGCACAGATAGGCCCGCCTTACACTCGGCCCCATGAAGATGCGATGGGAGCATGCGAGATGGAGATGAATCACGCCACCACTTGGTGGATTGTCTGCGGCCTGCTGGTCGCTGTCGAATTGGGCACCGGCACCTTTTATTTGCTGATGCTGGCCCTGGGCTGCGCAGCCGGGGCGCTGGCCGCCCACCTAGGCCTGAGCGGCAACGCCCAAGTCGTGACGGCTGCCCTGCTGAGTGGCGCCGCGGTCACCGCCTGGCACTTCAAACGCGAACGCAGCGGCTCCGCCAAACCAGCCCAAGCCAATCCCGACGTCAATTTGGACATCGGCCAAACCGTGCAGGTCGAGCATTGGCAAGCCGATGGCAGCACCCAAGTGCGCTACCGCGGCGCCGAATGGCAGGCTCGCTTCCAGGGCAGCGACACGCCCGCTCCCGGGCCCCATGTGATTCGCGCCATCGAAGGCAGCCGCCTGCTGCTGGAGCGCTGACTCGTCAGGGCCCAGCGGCCGCAGCACCGACAACAAGCAACAAACACCACTCAAGAGGGATAGGAAATCGTCATGGAAATCGCACTGGTCTTGCTGGTCATCGCCATCGTCTTCATCGTTCAATCGATCAAGGTCGTGCCGCAACAAAACGCCTGGGTGGTGGAACGCCTGGGCAAATACCACGCCACCCTCACCCCGGGCCTCAACATCCTGGTGCCTTTTGTGGACCGCCTGGCCTACAAGCATTCGCTGAAAGAAATCCCGCTCGACGTGCCCAGCCAGGTCTGCATCACCAAGGACAACACCCAGCTGACGGTGGACGGCATTCTGTACTTTCAGGTGACCGATGCCATGCGCGCCAGCTATGGCTCCAGCAACTACATCGTCGCCATCACCCAGCTGGCCCAGACCACGCTGCGCAGCGTGATCGGCCGCATGGAGCTGGACCGCACTTTTGAGGAGCGCGCCGTCATCAACACCTCGGTGGTCGAGGCTCTGGACGAGGCGGCGCTGAACTGGGGCGTCAAGGTGCTGCGTTATGAAATCAAAGATCTGACGCCGCCGCCGGCCATCCTGCACTCCATGCAAGCTCAGATCACTGCAGAACGCGAGAAACGCGCCCTGATCGCCGCCTCGGAAGGCCGCCGTCAGGAGCAGATCAATATCGCCACCGGCGAGCGCGAAGCCGCCATTGCCCGCTCCGAAGGCGAGAAGCAAGCCGAAATCAACAAGGCTGCCGGTGAAGCCGCCGCCATCACCGCCGTGGCCGACGCCACCGCCGATGCCATCGGCAAAATTGCCGCCGCCATCCAACTCCCCGGTGGCGACCAGGCGGTGCAGCTGAAGGTAGCCGAGAAAGCCGTGGACGCCTACGCCCAACTCGCCCAGAAGAACAACACCATGATCGTGCCAGGCAATATGAGCGAGGTCTCGGGCCTGATCGGCACGGCCATGGCCATGATGCGAGCCGGCGGCAAGACCAGCTGAGCGTAGCGCAGCCAAAGGAATCGGCCGAGCCTGCTCGGCCGCGCCGATTCAAACTCTGGACTCAAGCCCCGAAATAGAAAAAGCCCCAGAACCTTTCGACTCTGGGGCTTTGCTAGTTTTGGCGGAGAGGGCGGGATTCGAACCCGCGGTGGGGATTAGCCCACACACGCTTTCCAGGCGTGCGACTTAAACCGCTCATCCACCTCTCCGAAGCCCGCTATGATAGCGTACTTTTTCAGGGCGTCAGAGAAGTTCGGCAAGATTTCTTCAAATCTTTTGTTTTTCTCATGCGAGCCCGGCCCTAGCAAGCTGCAGACCCGGCCTGCCCTGGCCTTGCCCCGCCCAAACAAGGCCTGGCTGCAAGCCTTCAAGCGCAAGCCTCGCTTGCATAAGGCGCGCGAGAATGCCGCATCTCGTTCATCGGCCGTCGGCCAACGCCTCTGTCATGCCCCACGCCTCGTCCCCTGCTAACCCCGTTTTGCTGCGGGCTGACGATTTGCATCTGAGCTATGGCGGTCAAGCCTTGTTTGCGGGCCTGAGTTTTACGATCCACCCGGGTCTGAACTTGCTCCAGGGCGGTGAGGGTCGCGGCAAAACCAGTTTGCTGCGCATGCTCAGCGGCAGCCTGCAGCCCCAGCGGGGTCGGCTGGACTTTGGCGCCAGGGCCGCCCCGATTCAGGTCTACTACGAATGCCCGGAGGCCGCGGCGCATGACGCTTGCCCTGCCCAGGACTGGCTGGCCGAGCGCCGCCCACGCTTCCCTGCCTGGCAGGCCGCTCTGGAGGCCGAGCTGATCCTGAGCTTGGGGCTGGAAGAACACCTGGGCAAGCCGATGTTCATGCTCTCCACCGGCAGCCGCCGCAAAATCGGCTTGGTGGCTGCAGCCGCCTGCGGTGCTGAGCTGACCCTGCTGGACCAGCCCTACTCGGCCCTGGACGCCCGCTCCAGCCGGGTGCTGAGCGACTTGCTACTGGCGGCGTCCCAACAGCAAGCGCGGGCCTGGTTGCTGGCCGACTATGGCATGCCTCCGGCCTTGACCACGGTTCGACTGCAAAGCCTGATCGATTTGGGCGATTGAGTTTCGCCAAGAGCCAAGCCCGCAAGGGCACCGCGGCATCCCGCCCACACCCAGGTATACCCGCAGGGGGATTTGGCGCAAACTGCGTCGAAACAAGGGGTTAACACGGAGGCGACAGGGCGGCTCAAGCAAAGACACCAGAAACCCGAACCCCCGGGGTGGTGCGCGCCCCATTTCACGCCAGCGCAAGCCTGGGCAAAGTGCAAATCAGACGGTGGCTTTAGAAACACCGCAGCGGAAGTTCCCCCAGCTTGCCCCAAGGTTCCCAAACCAGGCCGCAAGCGGCTCGCTTACAAGCCAATCACGGAAGAGACAATGAAACACTTCAAGCCCTCCCCTCTTGCCCTGGTCCTTTCTCTGGCAATTCTTGGTCTGGCCAAGCCAGCCCTGGCCGCAGAAGGCTTCAAGGTCCGCTATCCCACGGTGGGCCTGCTAGGCCCCGAGTTGGCAGCCTTTCAGGTCAAGCCTGGCTGGGTCAACAGCTTGGCCTTGAACAACACCAATATCACCGGCCTCAATGGTGACGATGGCAAGCAGGCCTGGACAGCTGCTGTTGTCACCGCCAAAGGCGTGACCCAGCGCGCCCTGGTGGATTATCAGCAGCACCAGACCGTGGCCCAGATGTTTCTAGGCCATGTCAGCCAAGAGACTTTTGGCGGCGGGCATCTGGCTTTTGGTATCAACGTTCCCTACACCTTCCGAGCCAGCCGTTCGCTAGCCTTCCCCACCGTCACCGCCACTGCCGCCAACGGCAGCGCGGTGACGCCGGGCGCCGCCTATCTGGCCAGCCTGGACGCCCAGTCCAAGGCCAATAATGTGGCAACCTCCGGCCTGGGCGATACCGATGTGGCGGCGCTCTGGATTCTTGCCAAGGATCGCTACAAGTTTGCCGCCGGTGTCTCCCTAGTGCTGCCGACCGGCGATTTCCACAGCCAGCCCTCGGGTGCCGCTGGCACACCCGCCATCAATATTGGCGCGGGCCGCTTCTTCACCCTCAGACCCAATGCCAGCCTGGGCTACCAGCTCAGCGACAGCGTCACCTTGGGCGCACGCCTGGCCCTTGGCATCAACACGACCAACTCGGTCGACCAATGGCATAGCGGCAACTTCGTCGCCTATGACTTGGCGGCCAATTACAAAACCTCGATCGGGGTTTTCGGGGCGCAACTCATCGGCGTGAATCAGTTCGAGGACGATACCGGCGGCATGTCCGGCAACCAGGCCGGTGGCTATGGCGCCAACCGCTTCAAGACCCTCAACGCCGGCTTGTTCTATGCCACCAAGATCGACGTCGTCGGCGTCACCCTGGCCTACACCAGCACGGTCAAGGCCAGCAATGCCTTGGTCAGCAATGTGCTGCAGCTGCGCCTGAGCCGCGCGCTCTAAGGCTCGCCCCTCACAGGGGCGCAAGCCCCTTCTTGAACACACGACGCAGGATGAACCATGCGGAGTTGGCTGACGCACGCCTATATCGCCCTGGCCATCGATGACGGGGCCATTCTGTTCAACCCCGTCGAAGCCGATCGCAGCGAACTGCAGCCTCTGCTGAAAGGAGCTTGGCAATGATGCCCGACCACGCAAGTCTCAGCCAAGCCAAGCTACAGGCCTGCCTCGGCGCCCAGCGCCACGCCTATCTGCAAGCGCCTGTCCCCACGCTGGAGGAACGTCGCACCGACCTGCGCACCCTGCAACGCTTCATCCGCGATCACAAAGACGCCCTGTGCGAGGCCATCAGCGCCGACTACGGCCATCGCTCCAAGCATGAAACCTTGCTGGCCGAGATCTTCCCCGCCATCGACGGCATCGACCAAGTCCTCAAACACCTCAAGCGCTGGATGCGCCCGCAGCGTCGCTCGGTCGACATCCGCAACTTCCTGGGCGCCAGCAACCGCGTCATCCCCCAGCCCCTGGGCGTGGTGGGCGTCATCGTGCCCTGGAACTTCCCCGTCAATCTGAGCCTGATCCCGCTGACCTTTATCTTCGCCGCCGGCAACCGCGCCATGGTCAAGATGAGCGAGAACTCGCGCCATCTGGCCAGGTTGTTGATCGAGCGCATGCCCGCCTACTTCCCGCCCGAGAAGCTGCAGTTCTTTGACGAGACCGGCGGCGTGGGCGTGGAGTTCTCCAAGCTGCCTTTTGACCACCTGCTCTTCACCGGCTCGGGCCAGACCGGCCGCGCCGTGATGGCGGCCGCCGCGCAAAACCTCTGCCCGGTGACCCTGGAGTTAGGCGGCAAGGCCCCGGCCGTGCTCTGCGCCGACTTCCCCCTGCGCCTGGCCACCGAGCGCATCATGTTTGTGAAGTGCCTGAACGCCGGCCAGATCTGCACCACGGTCGATCATCTGTGGATGCCTGCCGATCGCGTCGAAGGCTTTGTCAGCGCCGCGCGCGAGATCGTCTCGGCCCGCTACCCCACACTGGCCTCGCCCGACTACACCGCCATCATCGACGAGCGCAGCTTTGATCGCCTCTTGAACGCGCTGGACGAAGCCCAGGCCGGCGGCGCCCAGCTGATCCCGCTCTTGCCCGGCCCCGTCTTCGACCGCGCCACGCGCAAGATCAACCCCACCATCGTCTTGAACGCGCCCGCAAACAGCCAGCTGGCCCAGCGCGAGATCTTCGGGCCCATCTTGCCCATCCGCCCGTTCAACCAATTGGAAGAAGTGGTCACGGCCATCAACGCCGGCCCGCGCCCCTTGGCGCTCTACCCCTTCAGCTACGACAAGCCGACGGTGCAGATGCTGCTGGACCGGGTGATGTCGGGCGGGGTCTCGGTCAACGACGCGCTCTTCCATGTGGGCCAGCATGATCTGCCTTTTGGCGGCGTGGGTGAATCCGGCATGGGCCATTACCACGGCCGGGAGGGCTTTGACACCTTCTCCAAGCTGCGGCCGGTGTTCTACCAGGCGCGTTTTTCCAGCCTCAAATTCCTGATGCCGCCTTACGGCAAGTTCGCCGATCGGGTGCTGGCGTTTTTGACCAAATAAGTCTTGCCTTCCGACACAACATCGATCCACAAGGAGACATCCATGAAATTCGCATTGAGCCCCGCGGCCCTGGCCTGCAGCGTCACCCTGGCCTTGGGTGGCCAGGTCTTGGCGGCCGATCATCTGCCCATGTCCGGTCCCAAATATGATCAAAGCCTCAACAAACCCGGCGTCCCCGGCGAGCGCACCTGCTTTTGGGCCAAGGGCCCCTACAGCGGCGACCCCTACCTCAATGTCGCCTGGCCCGATACCAACACCTATTACTGGGGTGCCCGCTTCACCATGCCCGAGGGCTCCAAGCTGCGCATCGAAGGCCAGTTCGCCCATTCGCGCTACACCTCCTACACCAGTTATGACGACCGCGGCCAGCCGGTGGAAAGCCTGGCCGACTATCTGATCGAACCCCTACCCGGCCATAGCAACCCGGCCCTGCATGGCGCCGACCGCAGCGCAAGCAAGCGCTCCTACGCCATCGAGGTGCTCAATGGCGGCCAGCGCGACACGAACCGGGTGGAAGGCTTTTACAACGAAGGCGCGAAGTCCAAGACCATTGCCGCACCCAAGAACGGCGGCAGCCAACAGGTGCTGATTCTGCGCATCTACACCCCCGACAAAGGCCGCGGCATCACCGGCGGTGTGCCCCTGCCCGCCCCCGTCTTGACCCTGGCCGATGGCAAGGAATTGCGCGGCGCGGCCGCCTGCGCAGCCCTGGACGCCAACCAGCTGCTGCGCACCCAGCCCGACGCCTTCGGCATGCCCATCCCGCGCTACCGCGAGTTGCTAAGCCTTCCGGGCAAGCCCGACACCCATCCCGCAACCCGCCCCTCCACCTGGTACGCACAGTTCGACCGCAAGCAGTTCGAGGGCATCTTCACCGGCGAGGTGGGCAATTTCGAGCGCAAGAGCGAGGGCTTCTATCCGACGGTAGACAACCAGTACATCCGCACTTTCATCAACCGCAAGTTCGGCCCGGTTTATGTGCTGCGCGGCAAGCTGCCGGTGACGCCCAAGACCATGAATGGCGAGCCCCGTATGGACGTCAAGGACGCCGATATGCGCTATTGGTCGCTGTGCTCGCAACGCGGGGCCTCCAACACCACGGTGCTGAAGTGTTTGAACGATGAAGAGATGGTCATCAACAAGAACCGCGACTACATCGTCGCCTTCAGCCGCTCCGCCGATCGCCCCCGCACCGCCTACCCCGAATGCGGCATCAACTGGCTGCCCATCCCCGATGACGGCGACGGCATGTTCGACCCCGACCAGGGAAACATGATGATCCGCAATATGCTGGCCCGCCCCGACTTTGCCCATTCCATCCAGAAGATCAAAAAAACCGGCGAGGAGCGTGAGGTGATGGGCCCCTATCTGCCCAGCGGCACCTATATGACCAAGGATATGTTCGAGTCCGGCTTCTCCTGCAATTCCGCGGCTGAGAACGCCAGCTTGGCCAAGCAGGCCGATGAGGTGGACGCCGCGCAACAGGCCGCCGCCAAGGCCCGCTAAGCACCCTCGGACAGCCGCCGCCCTGGCCAAATGCTAGCGCCAGGGCGCGTTGCGCGAACACGCATGACGTCCCTGCAGATTTCTCGCCGTTATCCGGGTGTAGGCCCGGATTGCCAGCCCAAGATCCCGGAGTAGACTGACCCGCAAGCGGACCGCGATGGCAGTCGCCGACGGGCGAGAACGGGAACTTGAGGCTTCAGGACAGCGATGGGAAACGGGGAGAACTCAGAGCTTGGCGCGGTCGCCACGGGCCAGGCCCAGAGGGCCGAGACCCGCGTGGCCAGGCCCAAAGCCCTGAGGGTGCTGATCGCCGACGACAGCTTTCTGATCCGCGAGGGCTTGCAGCAGGTGCTGGCCCTGGCACCCGAGTTGCAGGTGATGGGCCTGTGCGCCGACGAACCCAGCTTGCTGGCGGCGGTGGACGCCGACCCGCCCGATGTGGTGATCACCGACATCCGCATGCCGCCCACCCAGACCGACGAGGGCATGCGCATCGCCGAGCGCCTGCGCCGCAGCCACCCCAAGGTCGGCGTGGTGGTGCTGAGCCAGCATGAGAGTGCCCAGTACGCCGCCGAGTTGCTGGCCACCGGGGCGGCGGGCCGGGGCTATCTGGCCAAGGACCGCATCCATGATTTGGATCACATCGTCTCCACCATCACGGCGGTAGCGGCGGGCGAATGCCGCATCGACCCGCGCATCATCGACGAGATGGTGGTGCGCCGAAATCAAAGAGTGCAGTCCCCGCTCAAAAGCCTGACGCCGCGCCAGCGCGAGATCCTGGCCGATGTGGCCGAAGGCAAGAGCAATCAAGCCATCGCCCAGGACCGCAGCCTGACGCAAAGAGCGGTTGAGAAGCATGTGAGCGAAATCTTTGGACGCCTAGGCCTGGCCACCGATGAAAACATCAGCCGGCGGGTGCATGCCACCTTGCTCTACCTCGCCGCCCGCGGGGCATGAAGCACAGCCGTCTGCGCACCGAGATTTTGCTGGGCACACCGGGCCTGGTGCTAGGCTGTGTGCTGGCGCTTGCCCTCGCCGCCAGCCAGGAGCTGAGTCACTCCATCATCAGCCTGCAAGCCGGTCTGGGCCTGATCCTGGTCTGGAGCGTGGCCGTGGCCGTGCAGCAGCGCTATCCGCAAAGACCGATGGGCCTGCTCTTGTTCGGCGTGGCCCTGCTCTACATCCCCTTGGCCCTGCAGTCCTCCAGCCACCCCCTGCTGTTCAGCCTGGCGCGGATGAGTCGGCCCATGATGGAGGTGATGTTGGTTTGGCTGATGCTGGCCTTCCCGAGCGGCCGGCTACAGACCCGGGTGGAGCGCGGGCTCTTGCTGAGCGCCTGGCTGGCCCTGGCCCTGCTGTGGCTGCCCAGCGTGCTGCTCAGCTCCGAGATCCCCATGCCTGGCCCCATGGTTCTGTGCCAACCCGACTGCCCACGCAATGTGCTGGCCTTGGTGGAAAAGCCCGACCTGGCCCAGGGCCTGAATCTGGCCTTCCGCTTCGTCGGCTGCCTGGTGATGGTGGGTGCGGCGGGCGTGCTGTTCAACCGCTTGCGCGTCGCCACGCCGCTAATGCGGCGCGCACTGGCGCCGGTCTTGATCGTGTCCATCCTGCGTGCCGGGGTCGATCTAATGTTTCTCATCGGCACGGGCAGCGGCAATCGCATCGCCTTCACCCTGACTTTTTTCGCCGTGCCCCTGGCGATTGCGCTGGGCTTGCTGCGCGGCCGCATCTACACCGCGCGGGCCTTGCAGATGCTGGTGAGCGGCCTGCGCAGCCGGCCCGATATGCAAGGCCTGCGCCAGCTGCTGGCCAAGGCCTTGGGCGACCCCTCGCTCAGCCTGGCCTTCTGGATCCATGAAAAAGACTGCTGGGTGGACGAGCAAGGCCGGCATGTGGCCCTGCCCTACCCCTCGTCCGAACGCGGCCGCGCCGCCACCCTGGTCAACGATGACCAGGGTCGCCCCGTCGCCGCCCTGGTGCATGACAGCGCCTTGCAGGAGGAGCCCCATCTGGTCGAATCCCTGGCCAGCAGCGTCCAGGTCGCGCTAGAAAGCCATCGCCTGGAGGCCGAGCTGGCCAGCTCCAGCGCCCGCGCCGCCTCGGCCGTGGAGGAAGAGCGTCAGCGCATTGAGCGCGATCTGCACGACGGCGCCCAGCAACGCCTGATCGCCCTGCGCATGAAGCTCAGCGTGACGGCCCGCTTGCTGGAGCAGGACCTGGGCCGCGCCCGCAGCCTGGTGGGCGAGATGGGCAGCGATGTGGAGGCCGCCATCGCCGAGCTGCGCAGCTATGCCCACGGCGTCGTGCCCCCGCTATTGCTGGAGCGCGGCCTGAGCTTTGCCCTGGCCGAGGCGGCCCAGCGCAGCCCGATCAGAACCCAGCTGGCGCTGGAGGATATTGGCCGCTGCGAGCCCGGCATCGAGCGCGCCGTCTATTTTTGCTGCCTGGAGGCGCTACAAAACGCGGCCAAGCATGGTGGGCCGGAGGCTAGCGCCCGCCTGAGCCTGCACCGGGCCGGCGAGGTCCTGGGCTTTGGCGTCGAGGACGACGGCCAGGCCAGCACGGTCGGCAGCGGCCGGCCCTCGGGCGGCCAAGGCCTGGTCAATATGCGGGAGCGCATCGCTGCCGTGGGCGGGCATTTGACGATTGAGCGTCGCCCCGAGGGCGGCTACCGCGTGGCCGGCTCGGTGCTGGCCCCGGCGCTCAAACCCAGATCGCTCGCCTAAACCAACACTTCCACGCAGTTGGGATGGCTCAGAAAGCCGGCCGGGCTGGCCGAAGCGCCGTAGGCGCCCGACTGGAAAATCACCACCAAATCGTTCTCGGCTCCCACCGGCAGCTCCATGCGGTCGGCCAGCAGATCCAGCGGCGTGCACAAAGGCCCCACCACCGTGGCCTGCTCGGTCGCCCCGCCCTGCGGGCCACTAGCCTTGACCAGGGCGACCGGATAGTTCTTGCGCAAGACCTGGCCGAAATTGCCGGAGGCCGAGAGGTGGTGATTGAGGCCGCCATCCGTCACCAGATAGACCTGACCGCGCGAGACCTTGCGGTCCACCACCCGCGTCACATAGACCCCGGCTTCACCAACCAGATAACGCCCCAGTTCGATCACCAAGGAGGCCTGCGGCAGCTCGCGCGCTGCGCGGTCGGCCAGCTGCAAAAGATTGGTCGCGATAGGGCCCAGATCCAGCAAGCCCTCGCCAGGGAAATAGGGGATGCCAAAACCGCCGCCCAGATTCAGGAACTTGACCGGCGACGGTGCATGAGCGGCCAAGCTCAGGGCCAGCTCATAAGACTTTTGCTGGGCTTCGCAAATGGACTCGGCACGCAGATTTTGCGAACCGGCAAAGAGATGAAAGCCCTCAAAGGCCAGGCCCAAGCGGCCGATTTCGCCCAGCAGCGCCGGCACGGCCTCGGCATCTACCCCGAACTGCTTGGGGCCGCCGCCCATGCGCATGCCCGAACCTTTCAGCTCGAAGTCCGGATTGACCCGCACGGCCACCCGCGCGGGCAGACCCAGCCGGGCACTGGCCGCCGCCAGCGGCGCCAACTCACGCGCCGACTCCACATTGATCAGCACCCCCGCCGCCACCGCCTGCGCCAGCTCGATATCGCGCTTGCCCGGGCCGGCAAAGCTGATTTCCGCCGGGTCGGCACCGGCGTCCAAGGCCACCTTGAGCTCGCCCGCCGAGGCCACGTCGATGCCGTCCACCAGGCCCGCCATCCAGGCCACCACCGCGGGCATGGGGTTGGCCTTCATCGCGTAATGCAGCTTGACGCTGGTCGGCAAGGCGGCGCGCAGCTGCGCCACGCGGGCTTTCAGGAGCTGGCGGTCATAGGCATAGAACGGCGTCCGGCCCACGCGCGCGGCCAGGCGCGTCAAGGGCTGGCCGCCGATCAGCAGTTCGCCGTCTTGGCTGGCGAACTGACTCATGGGCACATGCTGGGGGGCGCGCTTGGGCAATGCGGCGGCGGGCTGCGAAGGCGAATCGGACATGGCTGGTGTTCTCAGAAAAAGGCTCAAAGCTGGGACTGGCGTTCCAGCCAGGCGGTGGACAGCAGCTTGCGATCGATCTTGCCGTTCGGGTTGCGCGGCAGCGGCCCGGCCTGGATCTCAAAACCGGCCGGCACCATATAGGCCGGCATGCGCTGGCGGCACTGAGCTTGCAAGGCCGCCAGATCGACGTCCTGCGCCCCTGCCGGCGGCGTGGCGATGATTTGGATGGCCTGGCCCAGCGTGGCATGTTCGACCCCAAAGGCCACGCATTCGCCGACCAGCTGGGTGGCGTAAAGAATCTCTTCGACCTCGGTCGGGCTGACGCGGTAGCCCGAGGTTTTCATCATCTCGTCGCGCCGCCCGATGAAGTACAAAAAACCCTCGGCATCGCGGCGCACATTGTCCCCAGAGAACACCGCGTACTCGGGCAGTTGCAAGCCCCCCTCGCGGCCGGGCGCGCCGGCGGGCAGCAGCTTGTAGCGCTCGGCCGTTTTCTCGGCATCATTCCAATAGCCCAGGCCCACCAGGGCACCGCGATGCACCAGCTCACCCGGCTCGTCGGGCTCACAGGGGCTGCCGTCTTCGCGCAACACCAGGATCTCGGCGTTAGGAATGGCCTTGCCGATGGAGTCGGGCCGACGGTCCACCTCCTCGGGCGGCAAATAGGTGGAGCGGAAGGCCTCGGTCAGGCCGTACATCAGAAAAGGCCGGGCCGCAGGCACTTTTTGGCGCAAAAGCCCCAAGGTTTCGCGCGGCATCCGCCCCCCGGTATTGGCGAAGTAGCGCAGGGTCTGCCCGATGGCGGCGGGCCATTCCAGCTGGCTGAGCTGGATGTAAAGCGGCGGCACAGCGGTCAGACCGGTGACGCCCTCCTTCTCCATCGCACGCAAGACGTCGCGCGGCAAAAGATAGTTCAGGAGCACCACCCGCGCGCCGACATGGAAGGCCGTGGTCAGCTGGCTGAAGCCCGCATCAAAAGACAGGGGCAAGGCCGCCAGCAAGGTGTCTTGCGCCGTGTTTTCCAGATAGGAGGCCACGCTCTTGGCGCCTGCCACCATATTGCGGTGCGACAGCACCACCCCCTTGGGCCGGCCGGTGCTGCCCGAGGTGTAGAGGATGGCCACCATATCGCTGTCGATGACCCTGTGCCCCACCTGCGGCGGCGCGGCCAGAAAGCGATCCCATAGCTGCAAGCTCAGGGACGCGGGCGGCACTATGGGCGCTTTGTCGCCCGTGATCAGCAGATGGCGCAAGGCCGGGCTTTGCGCCAGGCTGTTTTGCAGCGCGGCGAGGCGATCGGGCGAGGTCAGCAAGAGCTGCACATCGCAGTCGCGCAAGATGAAGCCGACCTGCTCCGGCTTGAGCAAGGGGTTGATGGGCACAAAGACACAGCCCGCCGCCGGCGCGCCAAAGCTGGCGATCACCGTCTCGAAGCGCTTCTCCAGATAGATGGCGACGCGCGCGCCACGCGGCAGGCCCAAGGCCATCAGGCCGGCGGCAAACCCTTGGATCGCGGCACCCAGCTGACCATAGCTCAGGCCCTGGGCGCCATAAGTCAGGGCCAGGGCTTCGGGCCGCAGCCGCGCCTGGCGCAGGGGCAGCTCGTGGAGAAGGGCTGAGTCGCTGAGGGCTTGCGTCGAGTTGGCTGTCATGCGGCGGGTTTCTATCGGCTGGCTTCTTAGGTTTGAGGGCGCGGAGGCGCTCGCGGCGAGCCCCATGGAAAAGCGCCAAAAAGTATCGCATAGGGCGCCCGCGCCCCAGGCGCTTTGTAGCCAGGAGGGAAGGCCTGCGCACCGGGGGCCATTTGAGCGTTAAAAAATCACCGCCGCAGGCCCCGGATCGGGGGGCTTGCCAGAGGAGAAATGAAAAATGTCGCATGTAAGATGCGGCGTCGTTCAACAAGCCCTTCCACCCGATATTTAGCCCATGTCCCCGGGCCTCTTTGCATCCATGACTACCGAAAAGCACGTTCTGCGCATTCTTGAAGAAGTTCTCAGCCTGGGCGGACGCAGCGCATCTTTCGACCGTGACACCCAATTGCTGGGCGCCCTGCCCGAGTTGGATTCGATGGCCGTGGTCAGCCTGCTGACCGCCTTGGAGGAGCAGCTGGGCATTGTGGTGGCCGACGATGAGATCGAGGGCGCGACCTTCGCCACCGTGGGCTCGCTGAGCGACTTTGTCGCGGCCAAACTGGCCTGACCCAAGGCCTACCCGCCCAGCGCGCCCGGCATGAGCGAACCCCAGGTCTTCTTTCTCGACTCCAGCCAGGGCCCGGGCCAGCGTTTTTGCATTTTTCACCCGGCCGATCCGCGCTCCGGGCCTGAGCGCGGCCGGGTCTTGCACATCCATCCCTTCGCCGAAGAGATGAACAAGTCCCGCCGCATGGCCGCCTTGCAAGCACGCCAGATGGCGGCAGCGGGTTTTGCCGTGTTGCAGATCGACCTGTTTGGCTGTGGCGACAGCGCCGGCGATTTTGGCGAGGCGGGCTGGCAGGATTGGCTGGCCGATCTGCGGCAAGCCAAGTCCTGTTTGGACAGCAAATGCGGCGGCGCCTCCCCGCTCTGGCTCTGGGGCCAAAGGGTCGGCTGCCTGCTCGCCAGCGAGTTGGCGCAGCAGATGGGTGACGAAGCCTGCAACTTTCTGTTCTGGCAGCCCCCCGCCAATGGGCGCCTGCTTTTGCAGCAATTCCTGCGCCTCAAGCTCGCCGGCAGCCTGCTGGAAGGCAATGCCGCCGCCGCCATGGAGGCCTTGAAGGCCCAGATGGCGGCCGGCGAGGTGGTGGAAATTGCCGGTTATGGCCTCTCACCCGCCTTGGCCGCTGGCCTTGAAAAAGCCACGCTGACGCCGCCCGCTGGTGGCAGTGGCCGAGCCTTGTTCTTCGAGTTGGCCAGCCAAGCGGGCGATGAAGTCTCGCCCGCTTTGGCAAGCAGCGCCCAGCGCTGGCAGGCCGCCGGCCTGCGGGTGCAGACCCAAAGAATTCAGGGCCCCTCGTTTTGGCAGACCAGCGAGATCGAGGATGCGCCCGCCCTGCTGAGCGCCAGCTTGCAAGCCCTGCTCATGGAAGGCGCGCCCGCATGAGCCAGCCCTGCGCCTACCGCGACCGCGCCTTGCTGATCCCTTGCCAGGGCGAGCGCATGCTGGCCGTACTCAGTGAACCGGCAGAGCTAACTGCCGGAAACATCGGGATTCTGGTTATCGTGGGTGGGCCGCAGTACCGTGCAGGCAGCCACCGCCAGTTCACGCTGCTGGGCCGGGCCCTGGCCAGCCAAGGCGTGCCCAGCTTGCGGCTGGACTATCGCGGCATGGGCGACGCCGAGGGTGACAAACGCGATTTCGAGGCAGTGAGCGAGGATGTGGGCGCGGCCATCGACGCCTTCGTCCAGGCCGCGGGTGTCGAGGGCGTGGTGCTGTGGGGCCTGTGCGATGGCGCCTCGGCCGCCCTGCTCTACTGCGAGGCGCGCCAAGACCCGCGGGTGCGCGGTCTATGCCTGCTCAACCCCTGGGCGCGCTCCGACAACAGCCTTGCCAAAACCCAGCTTAAGCACTATTACTGGCAACGCCTGAGCCAGCCCGAGTTCTGGAAAAAGCTGCTGGGCGGCGGTGTCGGCCGCAAGGCCATCCAGGACTTGCTGGCCAATGCCCGGGCGGCCTTGGGCGTGGGCCGGCCCGCGCCAGAGCAAGCCCAAGCCGCCCCCCAAAGGGACAAGCGCCCCTACCAGCAGCACATGGCCAAGGCCTGGCGCGAATTCGCCGGACCCATCCAGCTGATCATCAGCGGCAATGATTTGACGGCCAAAGAATTCCTGGATCACGCGGGCTCAGACCCGCATTGGCGTGGCCTGTTGGGCCAGAGCAAGGTACAAAGAGTGGACCTGCCGACGGCCGACCACACTTTTTCCCATCGAGCGGCCAGCGTGGCGGTGCAAGAGCACACCCTGGCCTTTGTTCGTCGCACCCATTCCTTTGAGCGAGGCAAGTGAATTGAAAAGCATGCGAACTTTGTCCTCGGCCCTGCCACTGCTGCTGGGTCTGTGCGCCGCCCTGCCTGCGGCCGCACAGTCCCGTGAAAACAATGCCTGTGGGCCGCTCAAAGGCAGCCACTACGGTCCCTACGACTATCGCTCCGACCACCAGAAGCAGTCCTCCTCCGACCCCATGCCGCATGCGGAGAAGCGTGAACTGGTGGAGCATGCCCACTTCACCGCGCGGGTCGAAAACCTGATCGGCGCGCAATCGGGCGGCATGATAGGCCCGCCGGGGCCGGATCTGTCCTACACCTTGCGCGCCTTCCCCAACAACCATCGTGCCCTGGTGTCGGTGATCCGTTACGGCGAGAAGTTCAAGACCGAAACCCCGCCCGGCCTGCAGTACCCGGTGGAATGCTATTTCGAGCGCGCCATCCGCTTTGCGTCCGACGACGTAATCGTGCGCATCATCTACTCGACCTATTTGACGAAGAAGGGCCGCAACGCCGATGCCGTCAAGCAGTTGCAGGTGTCCAGCGATCTGGCGGGGGACAACCCCTTCACCCATTTCAATATTGGCCTGGCCTACTTTGATCTGAAAGAGTATGCGGCCGCCTTGCAAAGCGCCCACCGCGCCCTGGCCCTGGGCTTTGAGCGCGCCGATCTGAAGGAGAAACTCAAAAGCGCGGGTCAGTGGCAAGAGCCGCAGCCGGTGGATCCTGCGGCATCTGCAGCATCTGCTGCTTCAGTGGACCCCGCGGCTTCAGCGGCATCCGCAAATTCGGCCAGCCCTGCAGCCTCAGCAACAAGCCAGGACAAGCCTTGAGTCGTCCCGCCACCGCCGCCATCCCACGCCTGCCGGTTCTGGACTGGCGCACTTTCACGGGCGCCAAGCATTCCAGCACGCCCTGCCTGCTGGACCTGCCCCGGGCTCAGCTGACGCATAGCGGCCGTGCCAGCATCTTGCTGGCGCTGGAAATGCTGGGCGTCGGCCAGGGCGACCGGGTGCTGGTGCCCACCTATCACTGCCCCACCATGATCGCGCCGGTGACGCAGCGCGGGGCACAAGCCCTGTTCTACCCCTTGCGCGCCGACGGCTCGCCGGATCTGGACTGGATCGCCAGCCAGAACCTCGATGGTGTGCGCGCCATCTTGGCCGCGCATTTCTTCGGCATCCCCCAGCATCTGGCGCCGCTGCGCGCCTGGTGCGATCAGCGCGGCATCCGCTTGATCGAAGATTGCGCTCACGCCTTGTTCGGCGTCTCGGACGGCAAGCCCGTGGGCAGCTGGGGTGATCTGGCCATCGCCAGCCTGACCAAATTTTTGCCCGTGCCCGAGGGCGGCTGCCTGATCAATAACCGCCTGCCCGGCCAGGCCTTCCCCAGCCTCAGCAGCCCCGGCATCAAGAGCCAGCTCAAAGCGGCGTTTGACATCATCCACGTCGGTGTCAACCACGGCCGGCTCAAGGGTCTGAACCGCCCTTTCAGCGGCCTGCTCAGCCTTTTGCAGCGCTTCAAGCGTCGCGGTGAGGCGGTGGCTCTGCAGCCATCTCAGGCCCAAATCGCCGCGAACGAAGCAGACGTACCGGACGACTACGCCGAGAGCTTTGACATCGATCTGGGCCAATCCCACCGCGCCCTTACCGCGGCCAGCCGCTGCATGGCGCAATACGCGCCGCGCGAACGCATCGTCGAAGGGCGGCGCCAGCAATACCGATTCTTCGCCCAGGCCTTTGCGAGCAGCCCAGGCTTCAAGCCGCTGATGCCGCAACTGCCCGAGCATTGCGCGCCCTATGTTTTCCCGCTTTGGGTGGACCATCCCGACCCAGGCTATTTTGAGTTGCGCCGCTTGGGCCTGCCCGTCTCCCGCTGGGACAGGCTGTGGCCTGAGGTCAGCGAGATTGCCGGCGACCACGGCCAGGCATGGTCACACCACATCTTGCAGCTGGCCTGCCACCAGGACCTGAGCCCAACCGAGTTGCAGCGCATGGTCGCCCTGGTCCAGGACGTTTATTCCCCCACCACAAAAACGACAAACAAGGGCGCAGCATGACTTGGTCTGTTCATCCCATCCAGGCTTTTGCGGAACACAGCAAGGCCTGGGACACCCTGGCCCAGGGCCGTGTCGGTGCACCTTTTTTGCAGTCGGCTTTTCTTCAGCCAGCCCTCACCGCCTTTGGCCGCGGCGACGAGTTGCTCTGCCTCTACCAGAGCCAAGGTCAGCTGCGAATGGCCATGATTGTGGGCAAGCAAGCCAAGGGCATGTGGCAGACCTTTCAGCCCTCGCAGCTGCCCCTGGGCGCCTTCATCAGCGATGGCACGGTCGATATCGCCGCCGCCAGCGCAAGCCTTTGGGCCAAGCTGCCCGGCCTGACGCTGGGCCTGGGCCTGACTCAGCTAGACCCCAATTTCGACGGCCGCCCGGCCGACTCGGGCCTGCTGCAAAGCAAGGACTACATCCAGACCGCCTGGGTCGATATCGCCGGCCCCTTCGATGCCTACTGGGAAGCGCGCGGCAAGAACCTCAAGCAAAACACCCGCAAGCAACGCAACAAGCTGCAGAGCGAGGGCATTGAGCCGCGCCTGGAATGCCTGCAGGCCATGGCCGAGATGGGGCCAGCGATCGAGCAATACGGCCGGCTGGAGAGCGCCGGCTGGAAAACCGCCGACGGCACGGCCATCCACCCCGACAACGAGCAAGGGCGCTTCTACCGCCAGATGCTGGAGAACTTCGCGGCCCAGGGTCGGGCGAGGGTGTACCAATACTGGTTCGGCGACAAGGTCGTGGCCATGGACCTGTGCATCGAAGACGAGAGCGTCATCGTCATCCTCAAGACCACCTACGATGAGTCCTACAAAGCGGTGTCCCCCTCGACCCTGATGCGGCAAACCGAGTTTCAGCAATTGTTCGAGGAGCAAAAACTCAGCCGCATCGAGTTCTACGGCAAGGTGATGGAGTGGCACACACGCTGGACCGACACCCAGCGCGGGCTCTACCACGCCAATCTGTTCCGCTTTGGCCTGATCCCAAAGCTCTTGGCGCTCAAGGCCCAACTCAACAAGAAAAGTTGATCTCAGTCCATGAACACAAGTCCCAAGATCGCCGTCATCATCCCCTTCTTCCAAAGGGAGGCTGGCATTCTCGATCGCTCGCTGAGCTCCATCCTGGCGCAGGGCTATCCGGCTGATTCGATCTATGTGCTGGTGGTGGATGACGGCTCACCCATACCGGCCGAGCAGGAGCTGGCCAACAACCCCATCAGCCAAAAGCTGCGGGTTCGGGTGATCAAGCAGGCCAATGCCGGCCCGAATGAGGCGCGCAACACCGGCCTGGCCCATCTGGAGCCCGGCACCGATCTGGTGGCTTACCTTGACTCCGACGACGAGTGGATAGGCTCGCATCTGCAGCGCGCCGTGCTGGCCCTGGGCTCGGGCGGCGGCAATGCCTATTTCGCCAATCTCTACCATCTGGGCGATACCACCAACGAGTTCGACAAGGCCAAACGCGTCAAGCACGCGGATCACAGCCCCTTGAACGGCGACCCCAGCCTGCGCGTCTACCAAGGCGATATGGTGCATCAGATCGCCACGGCCAACATCATCTTCATGCCCTCGCTGGTGATCTCGGTGGCGCAGCTGGGCAAGGCGCGCTTTCCGCAGGCGCACCGGCATGGTGGCGGCGACTATCTCTACTGGATGGACCTGATCAGCCACGGCGCCAGCTTTGTCTACTCCACCGAGGCCGAGGTCCGCTGCGGCCGCGGCATCAATATGTGGTACGGCAGCGGCTGGGGCACGGACGGCTTGGCCATGCGCATCGTGGACGAGGCGCGGTTTCGCCGCAAGGTGCTGCAGAACTACGCCCGTGCCGAGCGCACCAAAGAAAGTCTGCGCGCCCGGCTTGCGGAGTTGCAAGCCAGCATGGTCCAGGACGTGCTGCACCGCTTGCGCGCCCGCAAGCCAGTGAACTGGCAGACGGTCAAGATGTTCTTCCGTGAGAACCCGCCCAATGGCGCCATGCTGAGTCATTTGTTCAGCGCCCTCAAGGCCAAGTTCGGCGGAGCTCGATGAGCGTCCGCAAGGCTCTGCTCTGGTCTTTTGCCGAGCGCTATTTCAGCCTCGGCATCACGGTGGTCAGCACCATGGTGCTGGCCCGCTTGCTCACGCCGGCCCAGGTAGGCGTGTTCTCGGTGTGCGCGGCCTTCACCGCGATTGCCGGCATCTTGCGCGACTTCGGCGTCAGCGAATTCCTGATCCAGGAGAAGGAGCTGACGCAGGACAAAATCAAGGCCGCCTTTGGCATCGCCATCGTCGTGGCCTGGTCGATTGGCCTGATTGTTTTTTGCTCCCGCTCCTTTGTTGCCAGCTACTTCGCCGAGCCCGGCGTGGCCAAGGTCTTGGCGGTGATGAGCCTGAACTTCTTCATCCTGCCCTTTGCTTCGCCGGCCTTCGCCCTGCTCAATCGCGAGATGGCGTTTCGCAAAATCTTCATCGTCCAGACCGTGGCCAACACGGTGCAGACGGTATCGGCCATCACCCTGGCGCTGAACGGCTTCAGCTATATGAGCCTGGCCTGGGCACCGGTGATCAGCATCGCTTGCCAGACCCTGCTGCTGAGCTATTTGCGGCCGCGCGATTCCTTTTTATGGCCCAGCTTGAAGAACGCCCGCAGCGTGCTAGGCTTTGGCTCCATGTTCGTCAGCTCGCGCGTCATCGAGACCCTGACCAACAACACCCACGAATTCTTCATCGCCAAGCAATTCGGTTTTGCCTCGGTCGGCATCTTCAGCAAGGCCGCCGGCCTGATGGATTTGTTTCACCACAATGTGGCCTCGGCCATCATGCGGGTGGCCACGCCCGCTTTCGCCAAGGACCACCGCGCCGGCAACTCCCTGGTCGAGTCCTATTCGCGCGGCACGGCCATCCTGACCTCCCTGTCCTGGCCCTTCTTCGGTTTTGTGGCGATTGCCTCCGGCCCCATCATTCGCGTTTTGTTCGGACCCAAATGGGATGCGGCGGCCGGCGTGGCCACCATACTGGCCGTCACCATCATGCCCAATGCGATGATGAATCTGGCGCCCAATCTGCTGGCCGCCACCGGCAATATCAAACGCCGGCTCAAGGTCACCTTGGTCTACGCGCCCATCCACATCGTCTTGATCGCCCTGGCTTCGACCATCAGCCTCAAGGCCATGGCGGCGGTGTTTGGCCTCAGCAATGCCATCATGGTGTTCTTGTATCTGCGCCAAGTCAGCACGATTTTGCAGACCCGCATCCGCGACATCCTGCGCCCCTGCCTGGCCAGCTTGTGGGTGGCCCTGGCCTCGATAGGCATGCAGGCCCTGGCCTTTGAGGCTTGCTTGCTGCTGGACCTGCCCAGCCTGATCAGCCTGATCGCGACCGGCGTTGCCGCCGTGCTGGGCTGGGTGGCTTGCGCCCGGCTGATCAATCATCCGGCTTATGCCGAAGTCAGCCGCTTGGTGGTGGATGCCTGGAACAAGAGACAAGCTCGCAAAAAAGCAATGCCATGAAGATTGGAATCGTCACCACCTGGTTTGAGCGCGGCGCCGCCTACGTCTCGCGCCAGTACCGCGATGTGCTGGTCAAGGAACACGAGGTCTTCATCTACGCCCGCGGTGGCGAGTCCTATGCCCAGGGCGACCCGAACTGGGACACGCCCGAAGTCACCTGGGGCCGCCAGCTGCCGTCCAAGGTTCCGACCGAGATGTGCTTGAGGGACTTCGAGCAATGGATCCGCACCAACGCGATCGAATTACTGATCTTCAACGAACAATGGTGGTGGCCGGCCGTGGCCCATGCCAATGCGCTGGGCGTGATCACCTGCGCCTATATCGACTATTACACCGAGACCACGGTGCCCTTCTTCGGCCTCTACGACCGGCTGATCTGCAATACCCAGCGCCACCTGAGCGCCTTTGACTGGCACCCCGGCGCCGTCTTCGTGCCCTGGGGCACGGACATCTCGGTCTTCAAGCCGCAAGCCCGGCCCGCTTCAGCGAACAGCCAAGAGATCGTCTTCTTCCACTCGGCCGGCATCAGCCCCGGCCGCAAGGGCACGGACCTGCTCTTGAGCGCTTTTGCCCAGGTCAGCGGCCCGGCCAAGCTGCTGGTCCACATCCAGCGCGAGCTCAAGAAAGCCCTGCCCGAGCAGGCCGCCTTGATTGATCGGTTGCGCGCCGAGGGCCGCTTGCTGACCGAGGAGCGCACCGTCACTGCGCCCGGCCTCTTCCATCTGGGCGATGTCTACGTCTACCCCACCCGGCTGGAAGGCATAGGCCTGACCATCATGGAAGCGGCGGCCTGCGGCCTGCCCGTCATCGTCACCGATGCGCCGCCCATGAATGAGTTCATCCGGCATGAGCAGAACGGCCGCCTGGTCAAGGTGGCCAAGCAGATCGCGCGGGCCGATGGCTATCTCTGGCCCCAGGCCATTGTGGACGTCGCCAGTCTGCGGGACGCCTTGCAATGGTATGTCGACCACCCCGAGCAGCTCAGCGCGTGCAAGGCCCAGGCCCGCAGCCACGCCAAACAGCATTTCGATTGGCAGCGCGCCGGCGAGAGCCTGCTGCAAGCCCTGACCACAGCCAAAAAGCAGCCGGCCGCCGATGCCAGCGCACTGCAAGCCCGCATCGCCGAGTACACCGAACAACAGCGCCTGCAGAACCGCATCAGCCGCGATCTATGGCTGCGCATGTGGCTGAGCTATCGCATGCCTGGCCTGCTGGCCTTGCTGAAAAGCGTTCGGAATCTATTGACGGGCAAGCCCTCCAAGAAAGCAGCTGCAGCATGAGCAAACTCAAAGTCCTGGCCATCTTCGGCACCCGCCCCGAGGCCATCAAGATGGCGCCGGTGGTGCTGGAGTTGCAGCGCCACCCGGCGCAGTTTGAGGTGCAGACCTGCGTCACGGCCCAACACCGCCAGATGCTGGATCAGGCCTTGTTGCATTTCAACCTGCGGCCCGACTTCGATCTGGACATCATGCAGGCCGGCCAAGACCTCTTCGACGTCACCTCGCGCTGCCTGCTGGGCTTGCGCGCCGTGCTGCGCCAAGCCAAACCCGATATCTGCCTGGTGCATGGCGATACGACAACCAGTTTTGCTGCGGCCCTGGCGGCCTTTTACGAGCAGATTCAGGTCGGCCATGTGGAGGCGGGCCTGCGCACGTATGAGCGCTACTCGCCCTTCCCGGAGGAGCTGAACCGCAGCCTCACCGGCCGTCTGGCCAGCCTGCACTTCGCCCCCACGGCCAGCAGCCGGGACAATCTGCTGCGTGAAGGCATTCCCGCCGCCAACATCTTTGTGACCGGCAACACCGTTATCGACGCCTTGCTGTGGACCGTGGCGCGTTTCCAGAACCAGCCCGAAGTGCGCGAACACCTGCATCAGCAGGTGGTTCAAAATGGCTACACGGTGGGCAAGCGGCCTTTTGTGCTGATCACCGGCCACCGCCGTGAGAACTTTGGCGAGGGCTTCAAGAACGTCTGCCAGGCCTTGCTGCAAATTGCCCGCGAGCGCCCCGACATCGATCTGGTCTACCCCCTGCATCTCAACCCCAATGTGAAATTGGTGGTGGAGGAAATGACGGCGGGCCAGGCCAATATCCACCTGATCCCGCCGCTGGAGTACGAGAGTTTTGCCTATCTGATGCTGCAGTCCACCCTGATCCTGACCGACAGCGGCGGCATCCAGGAAGAAGGCCCCAGCCTGGGCAAGCCGGTGCTGGTGATGCGGGATGTGACCGAAAGGCCCGAGGCCGTGGTCGCAGGCTCGGTGCGCCTGGTGGGCACCTCCGCCGAGAAAATCGTCGCCCATGTGCTGGAGTTGCTCAACGAGCCCCGGGCCTACCAAGCCATGAGCCAGGCCAAGAATCCCTATGGCGACGGCACGGCCGCGCGTCAAATCGTCGAGATCTTGGGCCGACTCAAGCCCTGAAGCCGGTGCTGTCCCGGGTGCCCTGCCGCTACACTTGAGCCCATTCCGAGCAGGCCCAGCCCAGGGCGGGCCTGCCGCCAAGAACTCAAGGACGCCGCGCTCATGCAGATCACCATCAATCCCCAAATCACCGTCGCCAATGACAAGCCCTTCGTCTTGTTTGGCGGCATCAATGTGCTGGAGTCCAAGGAGCTGGCCCTGCGCGCCGCCGCCGAGTATGTGCGTGTGACTCAGAAGTTAGGCATTCCCTATGTCTTCAAGGCCAGCTTCGACAAGGCCAATCGCTCCTCCATCCATTCCTACCGTGGCCCCGGCCTGGAGGAAGGGCTGAAGATCTTCGAAGCCGTCAAGGCCGAGTTCGGCGTGCCCCTGCTCACCGATGTGCATGAGCCCTGGCAAGCCAAGCCTGTGGCCGAGGTGGTGGACGTCTTGCAGCTACCCGCATTTTTGGCGCGCCAGACCGATTTGGTCGTGGCCCTGGCCCAGACCGGCCGCGTCATCAATATCAAGAAGCCGCAGTTTCTGAGCCCATCGCAGATGCTCAATATCGTCGAGAAGTTCCGCGAGGCCGGCAATGAACAGCTCCTGCTGTGCGAGCGTGGTGCCTGCCTGGGCTATGACAATCTGGTGGTGGACATGCTGGGCTTCGGCGTGATGAAGAAGACCTGCCAGGACCTGCCGCTGATCTTCGACGTCACCCACGCCTTGCAGCAGCGCGACCCGGGCGGCGCCGCCTCCGGTGGCCGCCGCCAGCAGGTGGCCGATCTGGCCCGTGCTGGCCTGGCCGTGGGCCTGGCCGGTCTGTTCCTGGAAGCCCATCCGGATCCGGATCAGGCCAAGTGCGACGGCCCCAGCGCCCTGCCCTTGGACCAATTGGAGCCCTTCCTGAGCCAACTCAAGGCCCTGGACGATCTGGTCAAGAGCTTGCCAGCGCTGGACATTCGCTGAGCCGCTCAAACAGCGCCGCCAGCGCCGCCGTGCGCTGGCTTCTTGAGGCGGCGGCCACGACGCCAGCATCCGCCAACGCAAGCCCGCCCGCAGCCAGTTTGCGCAAGTACGTCGGCAAGGCCGCTGCGATCGCCTCGGCAGAGTCCAGCGGCAAGATGTCTTGCAAACCAGCGGCTCGCAAGGTGGTGGCCGTATCGCCTGCCGAGTCCGTGAGCGCCAGAATGGGCCGACCGGCGCGCAGGTATTCGTAGAGCTTGGCGGGCACCTGGGTATTGCAATTGGCCGCCTGCAGGAGCAGCAAGGCATCGGCCGACAGCATCTCGGCCAATGCCTCCTCATAAGGCAGGGCTGGGCAGAGTTCGACAAAGCCGCTCACGCCCGCAGCCTGCGCCATCTGAGCCAATTCTTGATCGTGTGCCGAACCTCGAAAGCGCAGGCGCAACTGGCTAGGGCTCAGCGTTCCTTCGACGGCCAGGCGGCCTAGCGCCTCGAACAAGGGCCGGGGATCACGCTCCCATGGGTAAACGATGCCGCTGTGCAGCAAGACCAAGGGCCCCTGCGCCCGTGTTGCCGGGCTGGCTGCAACGAGTTTCTTCTCTGCCGCCAGAAAACTCGCCTCGTCATAGCCATTTTCCAGCAAAGAAATATCGGCCGCGCGCCGGGGATACCGCTGGCGGTAATAAGCCAGGGCGCCGGGCGTGGTGAATGTGCAATGGCGGGCACGATCAAAAACTATTTGCTCGACACGCCGGTATGAAGCCCAGATTTTCGGATCGCGGGGATATTCATCATGCGCCATCGGGTCACGAAAATCCGCCACCCAGGGCAGGCCTGACAGACGCTGCAAATCCGCCCCAATCAAATGCGCGCTCGCAATCGGGAAGGTGGACCAGATCAGTGCCGGCCGGTAACGCTTGATCATCTGCAGCCCCCGGCGCAGCGCATCCAAGCGCCATGTCAGCCAGCGATCGGGCCGTGCCAACCAGCCGGGATAGCGGCCAAAGATAGAGAGATCGCGCGCCGTATCCAGGGCGTAAGCACGCTGCACCACCAAATCAGGAGGGATCTCGCCCAGCAAATCGCTGCTGGTACTGGGATAGGCTCTGGGATGGGCGCTCAAGACCAGAGGCCGCCAGCCAAGCGCTGGCAGGTTTTGAGCAAAACGCAGAGTTCTCTGGATGCCGCTGCTTCCCGCCAGTGGGGGGAAATGGTAGGCAATCATGAGAACTCGACGATTCAATGGGGCTCCACGCAAATTTGCAGCCATGATACTTGACTGAAACCCTGGGCTTAGCCCCCGTAAACAGAGGGCGGCGCGGGTTCCATGGGCCCATATCCTGGCCACGCCCATCGGGTATATTCGCTCGGCATTTCCGATACTGCCTTGCCTGTGTAAACACTCCCCAGTTTTAGATAAAGACCGCAAATGACCGCCCTCTCCCGCACCTTGTTGACCGGCAGCCCTCGTTTCAGCGCAGCGCAACTGGCACAGATGCAGGACGCCTTGGGCACGGAGGCTGCTTGGCGGCAGGCGTTTGCGAAGGGCGAACCCGCCCAGGCCTTGGCGGGCATACAGGGCAGCTTCGCCCTTGGCCTGGATTTGGAAGATGGGCAGACCGTGCTGGCGGTGGACCGTTTTTCCATCGAAACCCTGTGCTACCGAGTGGTGGGCAATGAGCTGCGCTTTGCCAGCCGGGCCGATGAGTTGGCGGACGGTACGACCATAGACCCGCAGGCGATTTACGACTACCTCTACTTCCACGTCATCCCGGCACCGCGCACCATCTTTAAGGATGTGTTCCGTCTGCCGGCTGGCCATTTCGCTGTCTTCTCTGCAGGCAAGCTGAGCGTTCAGCCCTATTGGACCGCGGACTTCCAGCCCCTCAGCAAGCCGGACTTTACGACGCTCAAGACCGAATTCCTGCAGACCCTGGCGGACTCGGTGCAGTCTCAACTCGACGGCAGCAAGGCGGCCTGCTTTTTGAGTGGCGGTACCGACAGCTCCACCATCGCCGGCATGCTCAGCCGCGTTAGCGGTCAAAAACCTGCCAGCTATTCCATCGGCTTTGAAGCCGAGGGCTATGACGAGATGGAATACGCCCGCCTGGCAGCCAAGCATTTCAATACCGAGCATCACGAATACTATGTGACGCCTCAAGACCTGGTGCAGAGCATCCCCCTGGTGGCCGGTTTCTACGATCAGCCCTTTGGCAACTCCTCCGCCCTGCCCGCCTACTACTGCGCCAAGATGGCCAAGCAGGATGGGGTCACGAAAATTTTGGCGGGTGACGGTGGCGACGAGCTCTTCGGTGGCAATACCCGTTATGCCAAGCAAAAAGTCTTTGGCGTCTACGAAGACATCCCTGGCGGCCTGCGCTCGGCCCTGGTCGATCCCCTGCTGCTGAACGGTGTGGCCGAAGCCACACCGCTGCTGCGCAAGGCCAGCAGCTATGTGCGCCAGGCCAAGGTGCCCATGCCCGAGCGCCTGCAGACCTACAACCTGCTGGAGCGCCTGGGCGTCGCCGAGGTGCTGTCGCCCGCCCTTCTGGCCCAGGTCAACCAAGCCGGGCCGCAGGCCCAGCAAGCGCAAGTCTGGGCCGCGCCCAAGGCCACCCATTTGGTGGACCGCATGCTGGCATTTGACTGGCGCTACACCTTGGCCGAGGCCGATCTGCCCAAGGTGCGTGGCACCACGCAGTTAGCGGGCTTGAACGTGGGTTTCCCCATGCTGGATGAGCGCATGCTGGCCATTGCACTGAAGCTGCCAGGCGACTACAAGCTCAAGGGCCTGAAGCTGCGCTGGTTCTTCAAAGAGGCGCTGCGCGGCTTCTTGCCAGACGAGATCATCACCAAAAAGAAGCAGGGCTTTGGCCTGCCCTTCGGCGTCTGGGCCACCCGCCATGCGGACCTCAAGGCCTTGGCCGCCGCCTCGCTGGAAAGCCTGGTCTCACGCGGCCTGGTTAACCAGCGCTTTGTGCGCCAGCTGCTGGATCAGCGCCTGGCCGAACACCCCGGCTACTACGGCGAGATGTTGTGGATCTTGATGATGCTGGAGCAGTGGCTGCAAAAGCACGCGCCCGGCTACAAGATCTAAGCGATCAAATTGCGCATCAGGCGCAGGCCAAAAGCGCTCTTGGATGCGTCCCAGGGCGTGAAGCGCTGCAGCTGCAGCGGGTCGGCGCCGGGGCCGGATGCCCCCCAGGCGGTGGACACGGCGGTCTTGAAGCCCAGCTCGCGCACCATGGCCACATGCTCGGGCGCGTAGTCCCGGCCGGGCTTGCCGTTAGGGTAAGCAAACAGCGTGCATTCCTGGCCCAGCAAATCCTCCAGATAGCGCTTGCTGCTGAGAATTTCCTCGCGGGCCGAGTCGGGCGCCGTCTTGGCCAGGATGGGGTGTGAGACGGTGTGAGCGCCGATCTGCATGCCGGCCTCGAACAAGTGGCGCACGCCGTCCGGGCCCATCATCAATTGTTCGTTCAAGACCGCGCCGCTGCGGGCCAACAAGTCTTGGGTCGCAGCCAAGCGTTGGTCTAGTGGCAAGTACTTGATCTTGCCGATGATGGCCTCGATGGCCGCGCGACGGGAGGCGGCGTCACTCAAATGAAAGCAGCCGTGCTCGCCAAAATCCAGCTCGGCCTGGCGGCAATGGCGCACCGACTCGATCACCGTGTCATTCCACATGCGCCCGCCCTGCAAGAAACCGGTGGCGATGAAGAAGGTGGCGGGCAGGCCGTGCTTTTGCAGAATCGGCAAGGCAATCTGGGCGTTGTCGGCATAGCCATCATCGAAGGTGATGCAGCAGGCGCGCGTGGGCAGGCGGCCTTCGGCCAATAATTGCCCAGCCTGATCCAGGGGCAAGACCTGGAACCAGGCTTTCAGCCAAGTGCAGATCTCATCAAAGCGCCGAGCATGGACCTCGTCGGGAAATATCTCGTCCGGCTGCGGCAGCACCCGGTGAAAGATCAGAATCGACAAACGACCACGAGCGGCGGTGGCCGAAAGCAGCTTGAACCCCAGACGCATGAAATCCATTGGCGAGCGAGAAAAGTTTTTTGTGGAGAGGAATCGCTCAGGCCGGCTTTCGCAGGCGGCTGAGATCCAGGCCTGGCTTGGGCGCGGTGGGCGGTGGCTCCTTGACCTTGCCGTCCATCAAACGGCAGGCCAGCACCACCAGAATCATGATGTTGTAGGGCAAGTCGTAATAGGACAGGCTCAGGAATGCACCGCCGACCAGATAGCCCACCAGACTCACCTGGCACATGGCGCCCAGGTCCGAGAACCACTGGGTCTCGGGCTTTTTGCGCCCCTCCCGGTACAGCCGCCCGGCCGAGCGCCAGACGAAGAACCAGAGCAATAAAAAGATGAACAAGCCCACAAAGCCATGTTCACCCAAGACCATGAAATAGATGCTGTGGGCCGCATGCACATCCAGCGGGTCGGGGGCATAGAGCGCAAACAGCGTCCCTGCGCTGACCATAAAGCCACCACCAAAGAAGTTGTGCGAGGCCAGATTGAAAGCCATCCACCAGGCATTGATGCGGCCACCGGCCGAGGTGTCCTGTTCATAGGTTTTGATGGTGGACATGCGTTCGGTCCAGCTGTCCGGCATGAAGGCGATCAGGGCGATGCCCAAGACCAAGAGCACCAGGCCCATCTGCGCCTTGTTCTTGCCCCGCCACCACAGCAACAAGGTCATCGCCGCAATCGCCAGCAAAGCAACGCGCGACTGGCTGCCCAGGGCCGAGGCCGCGCACAAAAGCATGGAGATACCCAGGCCGCGGCGTATCCATTTATTGTCTGAATTGAGCTGCAGAAAACGCATCAAAGGGATGGTCATCACCAAGGCCAGGGCGACCTCGTTATTGCCCTCGATATAGCTGCCCTCGGGGCCCCAGACGCGGTAACTGCCGCCGGTGGCAAAGGTGAACAAGCCGCCCTTGACGCCGTAAAAACCCAGCGAGCCCACCAGCACCCAGGCCAGGGTGAAGATGTGCTGGCGGGTGTAGAGCACGGCCAAGGCCACCAGAATCATGAAGTCGATCTTCATCACCCGCACCCAAAGATCAAAGCTGCGGTCAAAGAAGAAGGAAAAGGGCAAGGTGATGCACATCCACAGCATGAACACCATCAGAACCCCGGTCTCACGCGAGACGAAGTAATGGATCTTGTCCTTGGTAGCGAAGATGCCAATCAGGGTCGAGCCGGCCATGGCTGCAGCCACCGGCAGCGAATTGAGCACCCAGCTATAGGTGTGCGGGTTCATGATGCTGACCCAGGTCCAGCCCATGATGCCTATCCAGGGCTGGCGCAAGGCCTTGATCATCAGCCACAGCAGCACCCCGCCCAGAATCAGGTCACGCATCAGGCCCCCTACCCTGCGTCTTGGCCCCGCTCAGCCGATTGAACAAGTCCAGCTGCGCCTGGGTGGTGGCGGCCCAGCTGAAGCCTTCGGCGAAACGGCGCACCGCAGCGCGATCGGGCATGGCGGCCAAGAGTTGCGCCAGCTCATGCGCGAAAGCCAGGCCAGTGCGTTCTTTAACCAAGCGACCGGCCACCGGGTCCGACACCACCTCGGGCGTGCCCCAGATATCGGTGGCGACCACGGGCGTGCCGCAGGCCATGGACTCTAGCAAGACATTCGCCCAGCCTTCGCGACTGGAGGCCAGGATGAAGATTTCGGCCGCGCTATACCAGCGATACAGCTCGGCATTGGGCTGGGCACCCGGCATGCTCAAGTGCTGGGCCACGCCCAGCCTCTCGGCCAGTTCCTGCAGATTCTTGCGCTCCGGCCCCTCGCCCACGATCACCAGCCTTGCATTGGGAAATCGCGGCAGCAGATGGGCCAGGGCCTCGATGGCCAGATGGTGGCCTTTGCGTTCAATCAGATAGCCGACCGACATCAGCAGAGGCGAGCCCTGCAAGCCCAGCTCCTCACGGACCTGAGCCGGCGGCGCGGGCCGGAAGCGCTGCAGATCCACGCCGTTGCGCATCACATGCAGGCGCTCCTCCGGGATGTTCCAGCCGCGCAGCACATCGACCAGGGCCGAACACACGCCGATAGAGCCCTGCGCCCTGCGCGCCGCCCACTGCATCATCTTGCGCGGCAAGCTGTACTGGGGGATCAGGTTCAGATCGGTACCGCGAGCGGTGATGGTGAGCGGCTTCTTGAAATGCCGGGCCAGCATGGCGGCGGCAACGCCATCGGGGTAGTAGTAATGGGCGTCAATGACGTCGAAGTCGAAGCCCTCGTCCAGCAATTGCTGCACCGCCGCCTTGGCGCCCAGGAAGAGCCCCAGGGGTGCCAGATTCATGCCTATCTTGGGCAGCAGGCCGTAGCGAGGATGTAAGACCTCGATGCCGTTGCGATGCTCGCGCGCGGGGGTCTTGGCCATCAGGGCGTACTCGCCCCAGCGGCCGTCGGTGGAGGGGAACCAGGGCACGGGCGCCACCACGCGGGATTCGATTTGCCCGCTGGCGATCAACTCGCGCAAACGGGTTTCGACAAAGATGCCATGGCCCGGACGCACGCTGCTGGGATAGAGCGTGGAAAAGGTCAGGACACGCAGTTTTCGGGGCTCGGTCACGGCAGCAGGCTCACTTCTTCTTGCTTTGCAAAGTTTGGAACAAGCCCAAGACCCGGCCCGCATGCTGCACCCAGGTCAGCTGCTTGGCGGCGATCACGCCAGCCGCGGCCGCCGCCACCCGCTCACGCAGGGCCGCGTCTTCACACAGCCGATCTAGGGCCTTCTCGATGCCTTGGGCATCCAGCGGGTCGTAGAGCACAGCGTCCACACCGGCCGTCAAGATCTCGTGGTGATTGGGTTGATCGGGTGCCACGATGGCCTTGCCCAGGGCCAGGTACTCGAACAGGCACAGGGGCGAGGCATAGGGCACCAGGGCGGTTTGCAGGGCGATATCAAAAGCCATGGACAGGGCCGGCACCTGCTCGCGCGGCACGGCGCCGGTAAAGCTCAGGCGATCGGCCACACCCAGCTGTCGGGCACAGGCCTCGATCTCGGCGCGCGCCGGGCCGTCACCGATCACCATCAGATGCACGGGATAGCGCGGCGCCTGCTTGGCCACCCAGGCCATGATGCGATCCAGCCGGTCCCACTCGCGCACAAAACCGGTGAAGCCCACGACCAACTTGCCTTGCAGGCCTTGGCCGGCCTTGGCCTGCTCCACACTGGGTAGATGCTGGTAATGCGCCAGATTGATGGCATTGGGAATGACGTGGATGCGGGCCGGATCCAAGCCTTTGCCGACCATATAGTCGGCCAGCACCTGGGTCACAGGCAAGAGCAGATCGGCCTGTTTCCAAACATAGAGCTCGGCCCAGTCGGCCAAGCGTGGCCAGGACAGACCGCCGTACTCACGCCGCTCCACCGCCATCGGTGCGTTATCTTCCAAAATCAGCGGCAGCTTGAAGCGCTTTTTGGCCCAGATGCCGGCCAGCAGATAGAGGTTGTAGCGCTCGTAAATGCCTGCCGGCCGGTGCTGGCGGATGGCCGCACTCAAACGGCGGTAGGCAACCCAGGAATAAGCCAGCTCGGCCAATTCGTAGAGCTGACGCGGCAGCAAGGCCTTGAGTCGCCCCACCCATCCGGGGCTGCCGCCACCGGCCTCAGAAGGGCTGTCAGACCCAACCGAGGGCGCGCATTCGATCACCTCGGTGCCCAGGGCACGCAGACCCAGAATCATCTCGGTGATATGGGTGGACTGACCGTCTTTGGAGGCCGTGCGGTGATGGTAAAGAATCTTCATCCTGCGTTCAGACCCCGGCCATCTCATTCACCGGCGCGGCCTTGGGCAGGCCGCTGGCGGCGCTGCCGTCCATCACATTGCGCAGGAAGGCGTCATACATCAGCAAGCTCCACAAAGGCGTGCTGTGGTCGCGCGAGCCGCCCTCATGCTGCTCGACCATCTGCGCAATCGCGGCTTGATCGAACATGCCGGACTCGGCCAAGGGCCCAGCCAACAAGGCCTCGCGCACCCGCTGACGCAAGGGCCCACGGAACCAGCGCGCCAGCGGCACAGCAAAACCCATCTTGGGCCGGTACATGATGTCGTTCGGCAGATAAGGCTCCATCGCCTTCTTCAACAGGAATTTGCTTTCGCCATTGCGGATCTTCAGTGAGGAAGGCAAGGTGCCCAGCCATTCGACGATCTCGTGATCCATCAGGGGTTCACGCACCTCCAGGGAATGGGCCATGCTGGCGCGGTCCACCTTGGTGTTGATATCGCCGACCAGATAGGTCTGGGTGTCGATGTACTGGATCAGGGCCAGCGGATCCTCCGTGCCGGCATTGGCGGCGTGGCGGGTGAAGACCTCGCGGGCGGTGTAGCCGCCCAGCTCGGCCTTGAAGGACTTGCTGTAGAGCTTTGATCGGTCCGCATCGCGCAGCAAACTCATGCTGTGGAAATAGGCCTGAACCGAGTCGCGGGCCAGGGCCTCAAACGTGGTCTTGGCGCGGAACACGCGCGGCGCCCAATCGGCCTTGGGATAAAGCTGGCCCAAGGTTCCGAACAAAGGCCGCCGCAAGCCTAATGGCAGGGCCGAGCGCATGCGCTCTTCCATCAGATGCAGCTTGTAACGGCGATAGCCGCCAAAGGTTTCGTCGCCGCCGTCACCCGACAAGGCCACGGTCACATGTTTGCGTGCCAGCTGGCAGACCCGGTAGGTGGGGATGGCCGAGCTGTCGGCATAAGGCTCGTCGTAAAGCCGCGCCAGGGTGTCGATCAGATCGAAGTCATCGCTCTGCACCGTCTCGACGCGGTGGTTGGTGTGATATCGATCAGCCACCGTCTGCGCGAAGGCGGCTTCGTTAAAGGCCGGGTCTTCAAAGGCGATGGAGCAGGTGTTGACCGGGCCCTTGGACTGCTGGGCCATCATGGCCACGACGGCGCTGGAGTCCACCCCGCCGGAGAGAAAAGCTCCCAGCGGCACCTCGGCAATCATGCGCAGGCGGATGGACTCTTGCAGGCGGCGGGTCAGCTCTTCGCAGGCCTCGGCGTCACCGATTTTGGCGTCCAGCGAGAAGCGCACATCCCAGAAGCGGCGCGGCTCGCCGACCGGCTCACCGCGTCGAATGAGCAAGGTATGGGCCGGCGGCAGCTTTTTGGCCTGTTTGAAAATGGTGCGCGGCTCGGCCACATAGCCCAGGGCGAAATACTCTTCCACCGCCAGCGGGTCGATGTCGCGGCGCAGGCCGCCGTGGGCCACCAGGGACTTCAGCTCGGAGCCGAAGAGCAGCGTGCCGTCGTCCAGCAAGGCGTAGTAAAAGGGCTTGACGCCCAGGCGGTCGCGCGCCATGAAGAGCGTCTGCTTGTTGCGGTCCCACAGGGCGAAGGCGAACATGCCGCGAAAGCGCTGCACGCAATCCACACCCCAGGATTCCCAGGCGTGCACGATGACCTCGGTATCGCTCTTGGTCTTGAAGACATGGCCCAAGGCTTGCAGCTCGGGGATCAGGGACTGGTAGTTGTAGATCTCGCCGTTGAAGACCACCACCACCGACTCGTCCTCATTGAACAAGGGTTGCTGGCCGGTGGCGATGTCGATGATGGACAGGCGACGGTGGCCAAAGCCCAGACCGGGCTCCAGATGCAAGCTGCCTTCGTCGGGGCCACGGTGATGCTGCGAATCGTTCATGCGCTGCAAAACCGCCGCGCTCATATCACGCTTGCCGCGGGTGTCAAAAAAGCCGGTGATGCCGCACATAGTCTGCTTCGCTTGCGAAATGAATTTCAAACATCAAAGGTCTTTGCACCGGCCACGCCCTGCTGCTGACACAGCTGGTCGTACACCGAGGCATAGGTCTTCATCATGGCCTTCATGCTGAAGTGCTCCAGCACCCGCGCCCGGCCCGCCTGCCCCAGGGTCTGGGCCCGGGCCGGGTCCAAGGCCAGGGCTTGCAAGGCGGCCGCCATGCCTTGCTCTTGCGCGGGCGGCACCAGCAGGCCGGTCTGGCCTTCCAGCACCAGGTCTGCGCTGCCTCCCACCCGCGTCGCCACCACAGGCAGGCCGCAGGCCATGGCCTCAAGAATCGTATTCGATATGCCCTCGGCCAGGGAGGGCAAGGCAAAGCAATGCAGGCCGCGCATCACGGCGGGCACATCGCTGCGTTCGCCCGGTAACCAGGCTAGGTCGTCCACGCCTGCCTCATCAAGCAGGGCCTGAGCCTGGGCGCGCAAAGGCCCCTCACCCACCATGACCAGGCGCAGGCGCTCGCGCTGCTCAGGTCTTTGCTGCAAGACCTGCACAAAGGCGCGGGCCAACATCAGCTGATCCTTCACCGGCGCCATGCGGCCCACGGTGCCCACCAGCCAATGCCGGCCGGGCTCAAACGGGCAGCCAGGAATAGGCTGGGGGCCAGCCGCTGCCGGGGCAAAGCGCTCGGTATCCACGCCGTTATAGGCCTGGGTGATGCGAGCCGGCTCCACATGGATGGCGCGCTGCAGATAGTCCGCCAGATCGCGAGACAAGGCGATATAGCGCTGCACCAGCGGGCGGTAAAAGCGCCGCACCCTTTGATGGCTGATATTGCTGCCGTCCAGATCGCTCACATCACGCCCATGCTCGCCATGCACGCGCACCGGCACCCCGGCGGCCCAGGCCGGCAGCTGTACCTCGAGCGCGGCCAGATTGCGGCTGTG
This sequence comes from Paucibacter sp. KBW04, assembly GCF_003852425.1. Lineage (GTDB taxonomy): Bacteria > Pseudomonadota > Gammaproteobacteria > Burkholderiales > Burkholderiaceae_C > Paucibacter_A. Next base: position 342,667 of record NZ_QAJN01000010.1, read on the forward strand.
CACGATGGTAGGCCGCAGGCGGCGGAACAGGCGGAAGAGCTGGGGGAAAAGCCAGAAACCATGACCCGGCTTTTTGTGCAGGGAGATGAACTCCACATCCGAGCGATGGATGCGTCGCTTGAAGTCGGTCACCTCGGTCAGGGCCAGCACGGCATGGCGGTAGGCATGGGCCGGCATATGGTTGATCAGATTGACCACGCCGTTCTCCAGGCCGCCGGTGTCAAAGCGATACATCACATGCAGCACCAAGGGGCGCGTGTCCTTTGCAGGCGGGCTCATCGCGCCCCCTGGGCCAGGCCCGCATCGCGCTCGGCCCGCAAGCTGGCCTCGATCTGCGCCCAGTTGTCCTGCACAAAACGCTGCAGCAAGGCGTCGTCCTTGCCGGCCTGCGCCTTGTTGGCATACAGAATGATCACGGCCGCATCATCGCCCTGGCCCAGCAAGCGGTAGACGGCCCCGTACAGCTTGGCCTGCCAGTCCTGGCTCAGCACCCGGCCGTTGACCCAGTAAAGCTGCCAGACCCGCAAACGGGACTGCAGATCGGCCTCGCTCGATCCATGGCCCAGAGCGCTGCCGCGCAGCTCGGCCGTGCGCAGAGGCAGCACGGCTGCGTTGACCGGCAACTCCTGGCGGCCACTGGCGACCTGGGCCCAGTCATGATCCTTTGAGCGCACCAGCACATTGTTGGAGCTGATCAGCTTGCTCTCAAAACCCTGATGGCGGTAGTAGCCCAGATAGAGCCCGACCTCGGCGCCATCGCCACGGGCATAGCTGGCCTGCAAATCGGCAGCCGGCTGCTCAAAGGCCGGTTTGAATTGAGGCAACGCCTCAGCGCGCAACTGCCAGTCTGGGCCGACCAGCTTCGCTGCGCTGAGTTGTGGCGGCAGCGTCGTGGCACTGTGCTCCAAACGGGCCACCATCAGCTGCGGCAAGGCCAAAAGGCCAAGTAAAAGCAAGGCACTGACCCAGGGCAGCCAGGCAGGCAGGGGCTTGGCTTGCTGGGGCGAGGCACCGTCTTTCAGTACCGCTGCAGCCGGTTGAGGATCGGGCTCGGACCAACGCGAGCCAATCATGAACATGGCGAACATCACGATGCCGAAAAAAGCCCAGCCATAGATCAGATGATCGGCCCCCGCGGCCAGCTTATTGCCCGAGAGATGGCCCAGCATCACGATCAGATAGGCCCGCATCCAATTGGCGGCCAGAGGCAGGACGGCGGCCACGACGACGAAGATCCAGCGCCGTTTGAGCGAGCGGTAGTTCAGGTAGGCAAACAAGGTGCCCACCATCACCGAGGCCATCAGATAGCGGATGCCGCTGCAGGCCTCCACCACCGACCAACTGCCCGAGGGGATGACAAACTGCAAACCCTCGCGGAACACCGGCACGCCCGTTAGGCGCAGGGCGGCAACGGTGAAGTCCGCCGTCCACTCCATCAGCTGGGGCATGATGAATTCGCCGAAGGGCACGGCGAAGAACAGAAAGCCCAGCGGAAAAGCCAGGCTACGCGCCACCGCCCAGCCCAAGGTCACCGGCACGACCAAGATCAGCATGGCGGTGAAGGCAAACTGGGTGGCGGCATTGACGGCGGCCAACTCACCCAACAACCAGAGCAAGCCCACCAAGGCCAGGGGGAGCAAGGCGCTCAAAGCAGGCCGTGGCTCAAGCCCGGCCAAGACCGCACGCTGCCGCCAGATCAGCCATAGCGAGAGCGGCGGCACGACAAAGGCATGGGCAAAGGTTTCGGAGCGATTCCAGATCTCCACCATGGCCAGGCCCGTGCCGCGGAACAGCAGGAGCACGCCCATCAAGGCCAGGACAAAGCCCGGCAAGGCCTGGCGCCAAGCAGCTGACAAGCTCGGGGGCGCGGGTTGCAGCGCTGCGCTCATGCCGCCACCTGTTCTTGCTGCGGGATCAAACGGGCCAGATGTCTATCAATGCCGGAGAGGTGGGCCTCCCAGCTATAGCTGGCCAGCACACGGGCGCGGCCTGCAGCGCCGATGCGAGCCGCCTTGGCTGAGTCCTGCAACAAGTCGTCAAGCTGACGCACATAGTCCTCAACTTCGACGGCCGCCAACAGCTCCTGCCCCTCGGTCGCCGCAATGGCTTGCACGCAGCTGCCTGCGGCGACCACCGGCCGGCCCATGGCCATGGCTTCCAGAATCTTGTTTTGAATGCCACGCGCCAAACGCAGGGGCGCCACCACGGCGCCCGCATGCTGCAGATAGGGCCGCACATCGGGCACGGTGCCGGTGACGCTGACCGCCGCACCCGCCAAGGCTTGCACGGCGGGCGTGGGGCTACGGCCGACGATGTGGAAGTGCAGCGTCGGCCAGCGCTCGCGCAGGCGGGGCAAGACCTCGGCCACAAACCAGATCACCGCGTCGGCATTGGGCCAATAGTCCATGGCGCCGGTGAAGACCAGGGGGATCTGGCCTTCGGCGAAAGGGCTAAGGCAGTCTGCGCGCGGGCTGAAGAACTCGGCATCGACGCCATTGCACAGGGGCTCGACGGTCGCCTGCATGCCGGGTGTGAGATCGCGGAAGAGCTGCACTTCCTTGTCGGTGACGAAGAAGGAACAGGCCGCGCGCTCGGCGCTGCGGCGCTCAAAAGCCAGCAACTCCCGCCCTTCCCGGCCATAGAGCCAGGACATGGGCCAGGCATGGGCGCGGCCGTAGTCGGTCCATTTGGCGGAGTCCACATCGACGAAATCGACCAGCATGGGCAGATGACGCAAGCTTTCGGCGTACTGGGCCATGGGCGAGGAAAACACGATCACCGCATCGATCTTCTGCGTGGCCACCAATTGGGCAATCCAGGCGCTGAGGCCCGCGTCGCGGTAAAAAGGCAGGCTCAAAGCCTCGCCGCTGATCAAACCGCGCAAAGACTTGAGCTTGGCCAGACGCGGGTTCAGCGCGCTGGCATGGACCTCGGCGCACAGGCCGCGCAACTTGTCCAGGTATTGCCAATCCTGCTCGTCGTCGACAAAAGTGCCGAGGAAGACGCGATGCTGGGCCGCCAGATGCTTGAGCAGATGAAAGGAGCGCACCTTATCGCCCTTGTTGGGCGGGTAAGGCAGGCGGTGCACCAGGTAAAGGATATTGGCCATGAAAGGTGCGCGCTCCGTTCAGGCGAGATTGCGCACGATGTGCGGCCCCAGCCAATTCACAAAACCCAGGGGCAGACGGCGCCAGGTCTTGATCAGCAGCTGGTATTTGGCGTTAGACGGGTTGTTTTGCGGCACGGCGTCGCGCTTGTACAAGCAATACTCGTAGTGCAGCGGCGTGGGCTCGAAACCCCAGTTCTTCTTGAAGGCATAGGAGCCCGTGCCCTGTTTGGAGCGGCCGTAGTCAAACACCTTCAGCCCCCGCGCGCAGGCACGGCGCATCAGCTCCCAGTACTTGAAGTCGTTGGCGGCGAGATCGCGGGCCGACTCGTCGTCCCCGGCGTAATAGGGCAGCACCTCGTCGCGGAAGTAAAAGCTCAGCACCGAACTCAGCGCCCTGCCCTGGGCATCGCTGACGGTCAGCACCTCGGCATCGGCGCCGAACTCATCCAGCAGGGCCGCGAAATAGCGCTTGGGCATGGCGGGCGTGCCGTGGCGATGGACGTTGTCGGCGTAGAGCGCGAAGAAACGGTCGACATTGCCGTCCAACTGACTGCTCAGACCGTTCTTGATGCCTTTGCGCACCATGGCTCTTTGCTTACGCGGTATGGCCAGCATATTGGCCTCCTCTTCCGCCAGGATTTCCTTGCGGAAGGTGACGTAGAGATCCTGCTTGGGCCAGTCGGCGTGGCGGGGAGCCAGATTGCGAAACTCGAGATGTTCAACATCCTGGCGGTGGGCAATGGCCTGCGCCTCCTGCTCCAAGGCCAGGGCGGCATCCTCATCGCTGGCCGCCACGCCGCCGTAAACCGCAAAGGGCAAGGCGACCAGGGAATGGCCGAACAAGCGGCTCTTCACCTCGCCCAGGGGCAGCACCCCGACGATCTCACCCGCGCGTTCGGCATAAAGAAAAAAGGCTTGGTGACGGAACACCTCTTCGACCATGCGCAACCAACCCGCGCGATGGAAGAAAGTGGCTTGGGGACAGGCCAACACGAAGGCATCCCAGCGCTGCGCGGTGGCACGGTCGCCGGCCTTCAGGCGGTGGATCTGAAGCGCATGACTCATGCGGCGCGGGCCTTTTGCTCGGCGGCAAGCTGGGGCAGGAAAATCTCGTCCATGCGGCCCCAGGAGAAGTCGCTCAACAACTGCGCGATGCGGTCGTGGGTGCGTGGAATATTGACGTAATGGCGGAAGCGGGTCTTGGCATCAATGCCTGCGATGCGCGGCTGCTCGGCATCGATCTCCCAGGGGTGGAAGTAGAAGACGGCGGACTGCTGATCCTGGGCGTTGACCTGGCGAATCATCCAGCGCGACAAGGCATAGGGCAGCAGGCGGAAATAGCCGCCGCCGCTGGAAGGAAAGTTCTTGTTCATCACCCGCAGCGTGGTGACGGGCACTTCCAGCAGGCCCTCACGCACCGGGTAAGCAAAGCGCGGCGAGTCGGGCATGCCGTAGTGGTCGTGCTGAATGGGGTAGACGCTGGAGCTGTAGCGATAGCCCTGCTCCAGCAACACATCAAAAGCCCAGAGATTGTTCTCGCCGATGGAAAAGCTCGGCGCGCGATAGCCCAAGACGGCTTGGCCGCCCAGGTCTTCCAGCAGCTTCTTGGCCCGGCCGATGTCCTCGGCAAAAGCGCCGGGTGTCAGATCGCTGACCCGCTCATGGCCCCAACCATGGCTGGCCAACTCATGGCCTTGCTCGACGATGGCCCGCAGCATCTGCGGGTAACGCTGGGCGATCCAGCCCAAGGTGAAGAAGGTGGCTTTGCATTGCTTGGCGGCCAGCAAGGCCAGAATGCGCTCAATATTGCGCTCAACCCGACACTCGCGGCCGTCCCAATCACTGCGGGCGATATAGGGCGCAAAGGCCGAGACCTGGAAGTAGTCTTCCACATCGATGGTCATGGCATTGCGTATCACCAGGGGGCGGGTCGCCATCAGCATAGAGCCCTCGTCTTCATAGCGCAGTGAATTCCTATTCTTGCGGCCCCAGGATTGGCGCCTGCGGCCTTGTGAGGGGTGGATCGGGTACGCAGCCTGGGCCGGTCGCGCCACCCTGCCCACTCTCAAACGACCTTGACCGACTCCAGCAACTTTTGCAGGAGGCTGAGAGTTTGCAAATTGATGCGCTCCAGCCGGGCCAGGCTGTTCTCGAAACGCTGCAGCCTCTCCTCCTGTGCCTGCGCACCCAGGCTGGCAAACTGAGCTGTCAGGCCCGCCACCTCACCCGCATCCAAGCGCAAACGCGAGGCATCAACGGCAGCCCCCAGCAGCGCATCCAGATCCGTGGGCTTGATCGCCGAGCCTTCACCGGCCGCCGGCTTGTTAACCTCCTGCTCCTGCGAGATATCGCGCAGCGCCTCTTCCACATCGGCCAATGCCAGATGGGTTTTACCGGCCATAAAGCCCAGCAGCAGCAATCGGTCACACAAGGAGTTGATTCGGCGCGGAATGCCGCCGCTGGCCTTGAAGATGGCCGGGAAGGCATCGGCCTCGAAACTGGGTTTGCCGGTGCTGCCAGCGCATTTCAGGCGGTGCTCGATATAGCGCTGGGTCTCATCCTCGTCCAGCGGGCCGATATGGCAGGTGGCCGCCACGCGCTGGCGAAACTGCTCCATCTCCGGCCTTTGCAGGATGCCGCGAAACTCGGGCTGACCCACCAAAAAAGTCTGCAACAAAGACTGGTTGCCGAATTGAAAGTTCGACAGCATGCGCAACTCTTCCACTGCCTTGGCAGTCAAGTTCTGTGCCTCGTCGACGATCAGCAGGCAGCGCTTGCCTTGGCTGGCCTGGTTGACGAAAAAGGCCTCCAAACTCATCAAAAGCTCGGACTTGGGCAGATCCTTGACCCGCACGCCAAAGGCCGCGCCGACCAGGCGCAAAGTATCCTCGGCATCCAGCTGGGTGGTGACCAGATTGCCGATCACCACATTGCTGCGATTGAGGCTGTCCAGCAGGCCGCGCAAAAGCGTGGTCTTGCCCGCACCGATCTCGCCGGTGATGACGATAAAGCCGTCGTTGCGCAGCACGCCGTAGTCCAGATAGGCCTTGGCGCGCCGGTGCTGCTTGCTACCGAAATAGAAGTTCGGGTCCGGGCTCAGCTGGAAAGGCTTGCTGCTCAGCCCATAAAAAGACTCATACATGGGCTAGAACTGCTGAAGAATGTTGGCGAATACGGCGGACTCGCGGTAGGGGAAGCTAACGCTGCTGAATCGCGAATGCCTGGCCCCCAACTGCCCCGAGAGGCGTGGACCCAAACGCCAGGTCCAGTTGGCCGTGGCGGAGCGAAGCGTGCTGGCCAAGCCGGCTTGATCGCTCATGCCATCGGACTGGGTCAGGGTCAGGCTGAGGCCGGAGATGGGGGTGAGTTGGTGAGTCGTGGTCAGGGAGTAGCTGCGCTGCACGACATTGCTGGTCAGACTCAGATCACCGCTGCTGGGCGTGCTATTGCCCAAACGCTTGGTGGAGGTCTGCGAGATGGATCCCGTCAAGCTGCTGCGCACGCCCTGGGTGGTGAAGGAAATAATCTGGCTGCGGCTTAGCGTCGGGCCACCGGTCAGGAAGCTCGCCGTGGCGATGGCGTCCGGGCTCAGGCCGCGGCTGCGCAAGATCTCGCGCACCAGGGCGTCGCGCTTGATCGGGTCGGGCTCGATGGAGCTGTACTGGGCCGAGAGCAGATCGTAGTTGGTGTTCTGGCCAGCGGGATTCGTGCCGCCACCGGTGGAGGCCGTTTGGCTGTCGGAAATCCGCAGGCTGGAACGTGGCCAGCGATGATCAAAGCTGATCAGATGGGAATCGCCGTAGGCATGGTGCTGCCAGTCCAGGGCCAGATTGGTAATCGGCGATGGCGTCCAGGTCGCATTCAAGCCGTAGTTCTTGCTGTTCTGCAACTGACCCGTCAGATAGTCACTGCGCTCCAGGCCGCCATTGATGCCCAAGAGCAGGTCCACATCGGGCCGGTACTTGAGGCCAAAACTGGCTGAGGACAATTTGCTATCGGCCCCTGCACGGTAATGCGATTTGAGGCTGGAGGCGCTGGCCCACCACCCCAGCTTGGCCATGCCTTCGCTGTCCAGGCGCAGGCTGGCGCTGAGGCTGCTGCTGTCGCCCACGATGGAGTCCTTGGTATTGCTCTCGGCTGCATTGCCGCGCAACTCGAAATTGGCAAAGCTGCCCAGGCGCCCTCGCACATAGGGCGACAGATTTGCCGTGGCGACCTCGGTCCGGTTGGGGTTGCTCAGATTGCTAGCGGAGGTCTGCTGCGCAAAGGCCGAGGCCACCTGCTGGGAAATCGAGGCATTGCCGTCGACGTAGAACAGGTTCTCGATCAACTCGGCCACGCCACGCGCCGTCAGGGCCTGCTGGGTCCGGTTCTTCTCTTCACTCTTGGTGTAAAGCACGCCGCTGAGCGAGTAGTCCAGCGAGCCCTTGAGCCGGCCGGTATTGCTGACGATATTGATGCCCGGCGTCACCATGGTGATCAGGGCGGCGTCAGCTGCGGTCGAGCTCAGGGTGTTGTTGTCCGTCCAGGTCTGGCTGATATTGAGGCTGGGCGTGAATCGGAAACCCTGGCGGCCGGATGGGTCGGCCTGATCCAGGCTTTGCGCTTGCAAGGAGGCCGAGGCCAGGGTCATCAACACGAGGCATAGCAGATGGGGGCGCAAGCCCTGAGCCGAGCTCGGGTCGAGGGCGGGCAGCAGATCAGCACAGCGATGACGCATGGACTCAGCTCTTCGGCGCTTCATTCGCATACCCATAGCCATAGCCATAGCCGTAGCCATATCCACCCATGGCGTTATTGCTGGACTGATTCAGCAGCATCATCTTCAGCGGGCAGGCCTCGATGGCGGACAAGGCTTGCAGCACCGCGCTTTGCGGCGTGCGCTCCGCCTGCACCACGACGACGATCTGACCCATATGCGAAGCCAGCACGCGCGACTCGGTGGTCAGCAACAAGGGCGGCGAATCAAAAATGATGATGCGATCGGGATAACGATTGGCCATATCGTCCAGCAGATGGCTCATCGCATCGCTGGCCAAGAGTTCGGTGGCGCGGGGATGCGGTGTGCCGCTGGGAAGGAGCGTTAGCTTGTCGATATTGGTGCGCAGCATCACACTGGCCATGTCCACCGAATCTTCCAGCACGTCCAGCAAACCCGGGCCTTGCGGCAGGCCCAGCATGCGCAGCACCGAGGGGCGCGCCACGTCGGCATCCACCAACATCACGGTGTTGTCCATCTCGGCCGCAATACTCAGGGCCAGATTCAGGGAGGTGAAACTCTTGCCCTCACCGGGCAAGGCACTGGTCACCATGATCAGATTGGCATGGTTGAGCGTGGCCGCGCCCTTGCCCATGGCGTTCTTGATCAGCGGGCGCTTGATCACCCGGTACTGGTCGGCAATATGGGAGCGTCCGGCATTGGGTGTCAAAAAGCCCTGCGCAGCCAGCGCGCTGAAGTCCAACTCCACCCGCTTGCTGGCCGGATGATGACCGGGGCTTTGCAAGGAGGGCAGCGGCGTGTCCGCCACGCGCTGGGGCGCGTTGCCGAAATGAGTAGGCGCAGGCGCCGGGTTTGTGCCCGCACTCGGGTTTGACGCAGGCGCATCCGAAGGGCTGGCCCCCTCGACCTCGGGCATGCTGGCTCCGGCCTGGCGCAACTGCTCCAGGCGCTGGGTGGCTTGTTCGATCAGGCTACTCATATCAACCCACCTGCCTGTTTATCAAAATTGCCATGACGGCCAGACCGATCGCAAACAAGGCCACGAAACTCGCCGACGCTGCGGCGAAACGCAAGAGGTCCACACGCTGACGGCGTCGATCGCCATCGCTCACCAAACGGGTGACCACTCCCAGAATGGGCAGGTCGACCTTGGCACGCAACTCGTTGACATCGTGAAACACCGGGCGCAACTGACTGGCCGCAAACGCTGCGAACAAGCCCAGCAGAATCGAAGCCGCCATCACACCGGCCAGCAAAAGCAGGCGATTGGGTGCCACTGGCTTGGGCGAGACGCGCGGGGGATCAATCAAGCGGAAGTCCGCCACGCCCGAAGCCACATCCAGCTCGCCGGAGATATTGGCCGACTCACGGCGCGACACCAGATCTTCGTAATTCTTCTTGTGGATGGCGTAGTCGCGGTTGAGCTGAGCACCTTCGGCTTCCAGCTGAGGCGCCGTCTTGACCGCAGCCATGGCCTGGGCATAACGGCTGGAATACTCGTCAACCCGGGCCCTCAGGCTGGCCACCTGAACCTCGGCATTGGCCAGCAAACGCGCCATTTCCTGCGCGGCCATGCTGCCATTGCCACCCACACCCCCAACGGTGGGCGCGTTCATGGCCTGCTTGCGCAGCTCCTGCACTTCCTTGCGCTTTTGCGCCTCCAGATCCTTGATCAGCTTGCGGGTACTGATGATGTCGGGGTGCTGTTCGGTATAGCGCTGGAGCAGCGCATCGAGATTGCGATTCTGGGCATCCAGGCGCGCATCGATCTCGGGCGTCGAGACCGCCGTGGCCGATTCCTGCAAGACGCTCTGCACCGTGCCATTGCTGCCGCTGCGCGAGCGCTCGCCTTCCAACTGCTGCCGGGCCGCGTCACGGGCGTTCACAGCCTCGCGGTATTCCAGGCGCGCACGATCCAGCTGGGTGCTCATCTCGCTCAGGCGCGCAGCCGAGTCCTTGCCATCGCCCGACATGGTTTGGATATTGCGCAGGCGGAACTCCTTCAGCCTGGACTCGGCCTCTTCCAGCTTGGCCTCGTAGGTCTTGATCTGCTCATTGATGAAGGTGGTCGCCGTCGCCGTGTCTTTGCGGCTGGAGCCCACGCTGGAATCCAAAAAGATAGACACAAAGGCCTGAACCGCGCGCTTGGCGCTGTCTTGGTCGGTATCCCGGTAGGTCAAGGTGTAGAGGTTGTCGCGCGCCGTGCTCTGGATCGACAGATTCTTGGTGACGGTATCTATCGTCGCCTCTTGCTGCGCCTTGGACTGATTCTTCAGGTCCAGATCCGCCATGCGAACCAGCTTCTCCACATTGGGCCGGCTGATCAAGGTCCGGCTGAGCATCATCACCTGCTGCTCGACATTGGGCGTGACGGCCACGCCCGACATCAGCGGCTTGAGGATGGACTGCGTATCCACATAGATACGCGCACTGGCTTCGTAGCGGTCGGGCAGGATCAACACGACCACCGCACCGATAGCGCCAGCCACCCAGGCCACCGCAACGCCGGTCCAGCGATGCTTCCACATCGACTTGGCGATGGAAAGCAATTGAGCGATCAACAAATCCATTGAGACAGGTTCTCGAGTTCAGTGCGAGTGAGCTCGCACCGTCTGGAAAATCGGAGCCCTGGCACGGCACAAGACCGCAGCCTGAGCAAATGCAATCCGCGGGATCAGAAGAAGCTCTGCGGGATGATCAGAATGTCACCCGGCCGCATTTCAACATTGGCCGACACGTCGCCGCGTTTGATCAGATCCTTGAGACGGACGGAGTACTGCTTGTTGCCGTCTGAGGAACGAACAATGGTGGCCTCATTACCGGCCGCAAAGTCGGTCAAGCCACCCACAGCGATCATCACATCCAACACAGTCATCTTCTGCTTGTAAGGCAAGGCCTGGGGCTTGGAGGCCTCTCCAACCACGCGAATCTGTTCGCTATAGGGGCCAACAAAGCTAGTCACGATCACGGTCACCACCGGATCGCGCACATACTTGCTCAGCTGCTTCTCAATATCTCTTGCAATTTCGACGGAATTTTTGCCCTGCGCCACCAGCTCGTCAATCAAGGGCGTCGATATCTTGCCGTCTGGCCGCACGGGCACAGCCATGGAAAGCTCTGGATTACGCCAGGCAATGACATTCAAGGTGTCGCCCGGCCCCACGATATAGCTATAAGCATCATTGGAGGCAATTGCCGGGGCTGGCTGCAAACGCCCGGAACTCGTCGAGCACGCAGCCAAACCCAGGGCCAACAACGCAAACAGGCAGGAGAAAACTCCGCGCAGTTGAAAGTTTGATTTAGTTTCCAAGACAGTTCCTCTCGTCAATAGGCGGGCCTGGGCTGCGATGCCGCCACCCGATGCTGCGCCATTGAACCACAGGCGCAGGCGCTAAAAACGTCTCCGAGACGGCTGGACAACAAGTCTTCCGTGATCCAATGCCTAGATCGCTTCCAGCCCCCCTAAACCCGGGGGCTAAGGGGAAAAGTTACGCCACCTATTTTGCCTATTTTTTAAGCAAATCCGAAGCAACAAAGACTGTGCCGGTTCCGTCGGCAGCAGGCCGGAAAGTCAGACGGTCTGCTCAAGCAATGTTGTAATGCCCCGGCGAAATAATATGGTCAGGGTCGAGGGCAGCTTTAAGCCCGTGAACCGTTTTCCAATACTCACTGTCGGGCGACACAATCTTGTCCATCATGTCGACACGGGCCCTATAGACTTCCAACTTGAGACTTTTGATCAGTTCATGCAAGGCATTCGCGCAGGCTTTTGCATTCGCACTTGCTACCGAATCTGAACGATCAAACAAGAGATTGGTAACGGCTACCATCGAGTTCTCCGTTTCGATATTGATCGTCACAAAGAGTTGATGACCAAAATCCTTGGCTCGGGCGCTCATTTTCTCGACAGTCCGCGCGACAAAGTTGCCATTCATAGGCAAGGCCGGGCTGATAAACAAGATCCCACATTTTGTTTTATCTAACTCTTTCGCGGATAGGTCTGGTCGACCAAACTTCCAGAGCAAATTGTCAATCGCGACGTCGGTGGGCGTACCGGACGCCAAGCCATGCAGAGGCCGAATGGCGGAGATCGCAGCAGCATTCGCTCTCGCCCAAGGAATGACCCGGAACGCATCGAGAAGTTTGTACCCAAGATCAAGCTTGGCGTCATCGATGTCCATAACCCGGGCAATGCCGCGTAGGCGCGAACGTACTTCGGCAAAAGCCGCCCTCACCTGAGCATGCGTCCCAGAAATTCCGCCCAAGCTTGTCCATTGATCTGGTGCAACGATTTCGAGTACGCCTTCAGCCTCGCGCGCCACATCTTCAGGCCTTACCGAGCATCGCGTTTCCAAGTAATTGACGATACCGTGCATCAAGCTGGCTCGCGTTCGGGCTCGATTGCCAATATGGGTCACGGTACCCATGATGCGTTCCCTTTTCAACGCCGCCAAAGTCTCGATGAATTGTGGCAGGTCTCGCTCATTCCGCAGCGCAAGAGATACCGCAATTTGCCGCGGCGGCCTTGGAAGCAACTTGAAACAGGCGCTGGTCACAATGCCAAAGTTGGCCTGAAAGAACAGACCATCCAGCATTGGCCCAAGACCAAAGGGATGGCAGTGGGCGAGAGGCGATTCCTCACCCAAACGTCGGAAACCGGTCTTCACGACAGTGCCAGCACCCGTGACCACCTCAAGACCAAACAAATCATCTCGACGCGGACCGAGATACCCAACTCCTCGATCAAGCGCATTGCCGATCAAGCTGGTATTACGAGCTGAGCCCGTTACATTGAACATCAAATCCGGGTGATGAAGCCGAAGAAATTCAGCCAACTGCCCCTGGGTCACCCCCGGCTCCACCACAGCCACAGGATTGCTTCGGGAAATCTCCTCCGCATTGAGGATTCGACTCATAGTACTGAGATCGACAAGCTCCACATTCCCAGGGAGGTCTAAGGCTGTTCCATAACCCCAATTCATCCCGGTCGAAAGTGGGTGAAGTGGCGTCTTCTTGGCTCTCGCCTCCTGAACCAGCGCCTGAACCTCCAATGTAGAGCTTGGCCTATGGATCACGCGCGATCGCAATTCCCGAACAGTCGAAGCTTCTGAATGACTGACTAATGATGCCATTTACCACCTCTGAATTTGAGCCGACTCCACCCGAAAGACCTTCGTTCCGTGGCTAGGGATTACACCATCAATTGATGGCTCAGACCCTGTCGAAATTCTTTACAACCCATCGCCCATCGAATGCCGACGCGACTTCAACCATTTGATTTACAACGACTTTTTTGACATGGCATCTTTCCTGCTTAGTCCAAGCTGCCTCTTTATCTCAACCGGGGATTGCACATGAAACTCAAACTGTCATCTATCGCCGCCGTGGCTGCACTCGCTGCAGCTTCGTTTGGCGCTCAAGCCAGCGTCATCGCCATGGCGGATCTGTCCATCGGCACCTTGGCTGTTCGGAATGTAACTGACCCGAACAATATCGTCTTCTTGACAAACTCAGACATCACCGTGGTTTCCGGCTCCCGCGTCAGCAATGCCAAGGCAGTGCTGAATGGCGTGCAAGCTGACTCGAGCGCGAACGCTACGGCAACTGGCACGGCCGATGCCGCCATGCAATGCCTTGGCGCCTGCGGCGATGTGAATTTGTTGGCAGCTTACGGCGGTGTCCTCTCTGAAAATCACACCACGCACATTTCTAGCCCCATCGCCCCGGCAATCAACTACTCCCTCGGAGACAGTTCGATTTCAGGTAGTGCGCTTTCAGGTGGCTCCGCTGGCTTCACGCGCGCCAATAGCCAAATTGCTGGCGCCACGAACTCGGCTAACGCCAACGGAAACTTGCAGAACGAAGTCTCTGCATTGACGACCTTCTCCGTCAACACGACGATGACGGCGGACTTCTTTGGCGTTTACGACGCCTTCGTACGGACTTTCATTGATGCGGCGCACTACGGCGGCAATGGAAGCGCCTCTGCTACAGCGACCAATCAATTCAATTTGTCGGTTTTCGATGAAACTGCCGGTGTCTTTTTGGACTTCGGTGGTTCTGACATTTGGCGTCCATCGCAGTGGAATCGCAATATTTCCACGAGCACTGCCAATAATGGCTCCGCGAAACTGTTCCATGACACTGGTGCTTTGGACTCTCCCGACGTTATCTTGATTGGCGGCCACAGCTACCAGCTCACCATCTCTCAAAACAGCACGACCAACGTGAACGCAATTCCTGAGCCCGCCAGTTTGGCCCTGGTTGGCTTGGCATTGACGGCTTTGGGCTTCGCCCGTCGTCAGAAATCGGCACGTTAATAGTCTCCCTCCAGACTTAAAAGGCCTCGCAATTGCGAGGCCTTTTTTCTTTGCCGATTCGACTAGTCTGGACTTACTCGTGTGCTTGATATTTTGAGCCAGATCATTCTGCCGGCAACAAGCGACGCACGGATTCAATTGGAATGGCATAGCTAATACCGCTAGGATTGGTCAACGCGGACTCTCTTGAACCCTTGATCAACACCATATTGATGACACCCACCACCTTCCCGGTGGCGATGTCGAACACAGGTCCACCACTATTGCCTGGATAGGCAGTAGCATCCAGCTGCAGAATATTGAAGCTTCCCTCTCGAATCTTTCGGATCGATTTTTCGCTAAGAACTTGAGCGCCCGCCTGTGGCAGAGCAATTGGTGCTATCGAAGAAACAATACCCCGATGGGTCACTAATGAAAACCCGAGAGCCCCGCCAATCGGGAAACCCAAGAATGCAATAGATGCACCTTCTTGTACCTCGCCGTCACGAGCCAAAGCCAATGGGGGCAAAGCCTCCCCTTCAACTCTGAGTAGAGCCAAATCTCTTGCCCTATCAAGTTGTACAAGGGACGCATCTCTCAATGACCAGGTTCCGTCCTGCGATCGCACCTGCATAGCCAAGCGTCGTGTGGACCCAATGTCAGCAACATCTGGCAGCACGTGCGCATTGGTCACGACCAGGTTATTCGAGGCTACAACAAATCCTGTCCCTCTGAACAAGAACCGAGGACTGTCTGTCTCTCCATAGGTTCCCACCAGCAAGACAGATCGTTTTACTCGGCGAATAAGCTTGGGCAAATCAGCCGGCGCCGATTCCGCCTGTACTTCCAAATTCAAATCCGCAGCCACAGCATGGAAATGGCAGCCAAGCCCAACTGCTGCAGAGATCGCTGCAAAAAGGGCGGCATTCTTCACGCGACCGCCAAATCCGAGTGGGTTTGCCCCATCTCTAGCGCAGTCACACAAGATCGCCAAATCACATCTGGCTCATCAATTTTGAAACCGTAAAAATGCCCCTCTTTTGTATCTTTTCGGCGCAACGCTGAGGCGCGTACGACTGAGGTTTCTGTTTTGCCCAAAACAATACTTGCCTGGCCCCACGCCTCCAGTGGCAACTCCAAACTGCACTCCGCTTGAAAGCCCGACAAAGACATCTCAATGATGTTCAAGACAAAGTCACGGACCCCACCATCGACTGGCAGGCTTATCTGCGCAGGGCAGCGAATCGAATAGCGTTGATGCTTGCGCAATGGATGTTGTGCCAAGGCCGTCCCTCCTAGCATTGGCAAAATCGGCCGGTATTCGACCAAATCATAGATAGACCAAAGCAAAGATTTTTTTCTATCATCCAGGCGCGCAAACACATTGCTTTTCACATTGAAGAAATGATCAAGCAAGGTCGGCGTCATGACCGGATCATTGGTAGTGAAATAGCGGCGCTGCGGCAGTTGAATATTTGCCAGCTGCATGCAAAAGAAATAATGATGCAAACTCTTTCGAATCGGACGCCCTTTGTAGCCGGCCTTAAAGATTTCAGCCGCGAACTTCAAATCAAGAGTCGCGCCCACCGCAGGTGCACCATTCGCAAAATCATACTTGTCTACGGCATTTTGCTGTAGCCGCTCGAAGAATAACAATGCCTCGTACAATTCAATCTTTTCCGGATTGACCGCAATCACCAAGTGCCGAGTATCAAAGTACTCGGTGCAATACTGGTGCATAAACTTCATCAACGGAAAAAGTATGGCGCCGCCTGTCTTTCTAAAGTCCGGATGCACGGCCAAGGCGGAGATTTCAGCGATGTTCCCGCCCTTTGCGCGCACCGCCTCTAAATTAAAGACCGATTGCAAGGGAAAGCCAAAAACGCCCTCGCGAATCATCGAAATTGTCCCAACCACCTTTCCGTCGTACTTGGCGCACAAGGTAGTTGTAGTCGGCAGAGCGTGATAGATCGTGACCCGCAAGCCCGCGGGGTCCGGCTGCATGAAGCCACTCGACACGTAGGCGTCGTGTAGCAACTTAAAGCACGCCGTCAATTCCTCTTCTGTATCGGCAATTTTAAGCTGCAGGCGTTGATCGGGCGCTGGATCGCACTCAACCATCCGTCTGTAGACCGAAAATTTCAGCCTCGAAGGCATGATTGCAAACAGGCTTCGCAAAGCTTGATGGAATCTCTTCTTTAGACTAGATCCGCGAATTTTTGACATGCTTTACTGCCCAATCTTTAAACAACAAGCTCACATTCCAGCGCAGGCAACCCAAGCCAAAGGGTTCACCACGCCGATGCCGCGCTCTATTTCGCCATGAGTGCCCGAACTTCATCCTGCGCAGGGAAAGCATTTCCAAGATCGGCCAATTTTTGCAACTCCGTCTTTGCTTCTTGCTTCCGACCTGCCGCCAGATAAAACTTCGCTAAGTGCAAGCGATGCAAATGGGCAGAAGGTTCCAACTCAAGTGCCTTTCGTTGCACATCAATAGCCTGATCGAATTTACCCTGAGTCGCGTAAATTTCAGCAAGGGTATCCTGCAGCGCAGCTTGTTTCGGCTGCAACTGCACTGCCTTTTGGGAATACTCCAGTGCCTCTGGTTTCTTTGCCCGATTGAGTAACCAAGCAACATTGTTCAAGGCAGCAGCATTGCTCGGCTGAATTTTCAAAACAGCCCGATAAAGTTCCTCCGCCGCTTCATAGTTCTTTTGCGACAGCGCTACATCACCCAAGTAGTAGGTGAACGCCATATCATTCGGAAATTTTTTGAGCAAGCCAGTCGCCAGGGACTGGGCTTCCGAGCTCTTCTGACTGAGTAACAAGGCATGATGCAGTTTAATTGCCAGGTCGGTCGTGGGGCTCAGGGCATAGGCCGCGCGGTAGGCTGCAGTGGCTGCGGCCCAATTTTTTTGACTTTCTTCCAATTCACCTTCAAGGACCAATCCCACAGAATCCTTTGAATGCTGTTTCTGGATGACTCGGACGGTCTGCCGCGCTGAATCAATCCGCCCAGCGGCCAAGTCCAATGAGATCGACAGGCGCTGCGCGGGCAAATACTGTTCATTGATAGTCAATGCCCGTTTAACACTTTGCATTGCGGCGGCATTGTCTTTGTCTGCGATATAGAGCTCGGCCAGTTTCGTGTATGGCACAGGGGAATTGGGCTGCAAAACCGCCCATTTATTCAAGGTTGCAGCAGCCTGCGTTGACAAGCCGTTGAGTTGTTCGACTTGGGCCAACTGCGCCAACATTTCGGCTTGGTCTGGCAATGCGGTCGAACCATCGCGGGCTGCCGAGAGGGCAAGTTTCAACTCCCCGCGATCCAACTGCTTCCTGATCAAACCCAGGCGCGGCGTTAATTCACTTGGATTTTCTTTTATCAATTGGTTCAGAGCTTCGATCGTATCTAGGTCGCTACTTCCCAGCCTCGCCTTCAACTCTATGACGCTCAATTGCGCAGGAATATTTTTCGGATCGTTCTGCAGAAACGACTGGAATCGCTTAAGCGCAAATTCGGCTTTCTTGTCGGCCAAGTCCAGGGCTGCCAGGCTAGAAACTGCGGGATAGAACTTCGGATCCTTCTTGAGCGCCCGTTCAAACGCCTCAACCGCAGCTTGACGATTACCGCGACCCAACTCCACTCGCGCTCTTAAATTATCAGCCGTAGGCAAGTTTGGCTTTTTCTTTTCAATCACATCGATTGCAGACAAAGACTCATCCCATTGCCTACGCCCAGCAAAGGCACTGACCAAGGCCAAATCAGCAGTGATTTCATTTTCAGAGCTTGAAATTGCCCGCAACTCGTCAAATCCTCGATTGTCGCCCTTCGCAACTTGGGCCAAAGCCAATGCAGTGCGGCTTCGCGAATCTTTTGGATTTAGCTTGATCGCTTTCCCAAAGTAGGATTCTGCGGCTTTGCCTTCGCCACGCTGAAGTTCAGCCTCTGCTGCCAATGCGAATGCAGCCGGAGTTTGAGATTTTTCTTCCAGGAGCGGCTGCAACGCCGCCAGTGCTTTGACCGGATCGCCTCCCCGCAAATAGATCTGCGCCAGCATCATGCGACTTTGAGCCTGCATGGCAGGCGGCGCACCCTTCACAAACTTCGTCAAATAGTTCTCTGCCTGAGGCAAGGAGTCCCTACGAAACTCTACCGCGCCAGCCAATTGCAGCGTTCGCAAATTATCCGGGGCAACCTTGAGCAAATATTGAGCTTGTTCTTGCGCCGTCTTCAAGTCGCCGCTCTCAAGCGCCATCAATCCGATGAAGAACTTGGTTTGCGGATGTGCAGGCAGGGCCTTCTTCATCTCCTCTAATTGTTGCTTCGCTCCTGCTTCATCTTTCTTGCTCAGCAAGGTCCAAATTATCGCAACATAAGAAAGAACGCTTGTGTTGTCGCGCTTGATTGACTCTCGATAGGCCGCCAGCGCTTCGTTTGTGGCACTGCTGCTTTCCAACAAATAGTCGCCTTTAAGCTGCCAGGCCTCTGCATTTCCGGGAGCTTGTACCAACAGCTTGTCAATTGAAGACTTTACATTTTCAAAATCTCGCTGACGCATCAGCATCTTTATTTTGAGAATTTGCGCAGTGACACTGTTTGGATCCGATTCAAATGCCTTGGCAAGTGCAACACTGGCGTCCTCAGGCTTACCCAACTGAGCATACGCATAAGCAAGATTGGCACGAAGCTCTGCATTGGCCGCCGGGCTGCTCAACTTAATTTCGGCAAACTTTGCGATCAAAGGGTCCAGCTTGTTCTGTGCCAACATGGCTTGTGCCAGCAATGGCACGACTTCGTCGTTCGGGCGGCCCTGTTCCAAGGCTTTGCTCAACTCCACCTCGGCGCCAACGAAATCACCTGTATCCAGCAGCAATTTACCGAGCAAGAAACGCGCCTCGGCGTTGGATGGCGCTTTTTGGAGAACGTTTTTCAGCTGGATGACAGCCGCCTTTGAATCCTTTTGTGCAATATGCTGCTTGGCCGAACTCAAAAGCTTTTCGGGCGAATCCCCTGAGCACGCTGCCAACAGCAAGGGCAATGCCAGCAGCAAAGGTGTCAAAGCGCGGTTTTTTGTTTTCATGCCCGTCATCCCTGTCTCTCAAACGTTAAATCAAGCGATTTGCAATTTATTCATCAAGTCGTAGAGCGTCGGACGGCTCACGCCCAACAAGCCCGCAGCCTTGCCAATATTTCCATTCGTTCTCGCCAAAGCGGTCACCAAGGCTTCGCGTTCGGCACGCTCTCGCACCGCACGCAAACTCAAACTGTCCGAGGGTTCACCTTCGGCGCTGAGTTCCACGGGCAAGTCCAGATCATCGAGACTGACTCGGTCGCCGTCCGCCATGATGGAGGCACGCTTGATGACGTTCTGCAGTTCCCGCACATTACCCGGCCAGTTATGAGCTTCAATCGCTCGCACCGCATCCTCGGAGAAACTCATGCTGGGACGCCGGCGCTCCGCGGCAAAGCGTCGCAAAAAAACATTGGCCAGGAGGACCGCGTCTCCAACCCGGTCTCGCAGCGGAGGAATGTCCACCACGATTTCAGCCAACCGGTAGTACAGGTCCTCACGAAAGCGCCCTTCTGCGATCTGAGCCTTCAGGTTTTGATGGGTGGCGCCCAGGACCCGCACATCGATGGCGATTTCCTGGCGCCCGCCCACGCGCTCAATCGTGCGCTCTTGCAAGAACCTCAGCAGCTTGGCTTGCAAGGACATGGGCAAATCGCCAACCTCGTCCAGCATCAAGGTCCCCCCGTTGGCGGTTTCAATCTTGCCAACAGTGGTCTTGGACGCGCCGGTAAAAGCACCCTTTTCATACCCGAACAACTCGCTCTCCAGCAAATTCTCCGGAATCGCCGCGCAGTTGATGGCGACAAATCGGCCCTTGCGCTTGGAAGCGTCATGCAAGCCTTGCGCCAGTAGTTCCTTGCCCGTGCCGCTTTCACCCAGCAACAAAACCGTGGCGTCGCTGCTGGCGACCTTTTCAATCGTTCGGCTGACTCGCAGCATGCCCGCATCGCGTGTGACCAGGCCGCTCAGCACGTCCGCGTGCTGCAGGCTTTGCAAACGCCGGTTTTCCTGCTGCAACTCATACAGGCGATAGGCGCGCTCGACGCTCAAGCTCAAAACTTCCGGCTCGACCGGCTTGGCCAGGAAGTCATACGCGCCCATGCGAATGGCACGCAAGGCGTTCTCTTGATCGTTCTGCCCGGTCAAGACAATGACCTTGACCATGGGGTCTAGCTCCAGCAACTTCTCCAGGCATTTGAATCCCTCCGAAACCGAATCCCGGTCTGGCGGCAGGCCCAAATCCATGGTGACAACCGCGGGATTGCTGCGGCGGAACTGCAAGACGGCAGAGGCCACGTCGTCGGCCAACACCGAGTCAAAGCGATCCAAGGACCATTTGAGTTGTTTTTGCAGCGCCAAATCATCTTCGACGATCAGTAGCGGCTGCTGGGGGCGTTCTGAGCTCATTGGGCGAGGGTTTCGGTCATGCTGGAGGAGGAAGAGGTATGGAAAAGCGGCAACAAAATCGTCACCAAAGTGCCTTGCCCCAATTTGCTTTCGACTTCGATTTTCCCACCCAGTTCCTGTAAGTATTGATAGCTCTCATACGCCCCGATACCCATGCCGGTTTCCTTGGTCGTCTGAAAAGGTTTGAAAAGCTTGTTCTGAACAAACTCATCGCTCATGCCACAACCATCGTCCCGCACCCGTACCCGGGCTTGGCTGCCGGTCTTGTCCAGTGCGATCCTGACTTCACCGCTGACTGGTGTGGCATCCAGGGCGTTCTGCACCACGTGACCCAGCACCCGCTCGATTCGTTCATCATGCCCGCGCGTACTGACCCCAGAGCTCAGCTGCAAATCTAGCTTACGCCCTTTGGCCGCTGCCGACTGAGCCAGGCGATTGAGAATTTGCTCCAAGTCCACGCCACTGACCACGCCATGGGGCTTGTCACCCTCACGCAGCTGAAGCATGAGTTGGCGCATTTTCTCCAGCGAGTTTTCCACGGTATCCAACATATCCTGTTGAAATTCTGGGTTGTCACGCAAGCGCTTGGCGTTCTTCATCATCAAGGACAGCTGGGTCACGATGTTTTTCAAATCGTGAACCACAAAGGCCGACATGCGGTTGAAGGCGTCGAACTTCTTGGATTCAAGCAAGGCTTCGGCCGCCTGCATCTGGGCCAGATAGCTGGATGCTTGGCGACTGGCCGTTTTCAGCAGATCGCGCACCTCCCAGTTCACCTCGACATTGGCGCGAGCCCGCCCCAGCAGCACGAAACCAATCAAGTCCTGGCCGACCAGCAAGGGGATCACTAGCCAGTACTTGGCATCGGCCAGCAGCCAGCTTGGCGTGGCCAGTGTTTCGTACTCGGGTAGGCTCTTGCGCGCCTGATCGAGATCCACAATCCAGGCCCGCTCGCGCAAAAAGCCACAGAACGGTGAATGCGCGGATTCACTCAGGGTCTGAGGGGGAAGATTCCAGCGAGCCGTTTGGACAATCGTGTCGCCGGGGCCACGCTGCAACCACAAGGCGCCCGAGGGGCTTTCAACCAGGTTGGCGAGGGCTTTCACCACCGTCTCGCCAACTTCCTGGGGTGCGCCGCTGGAAGAAAGCGTCGCGGTAAAGCGCAACCACTCCTCCCGGTAGTCGTAGCGGTAGTTGAAGAAGTTTTTGGAGATATAGACCTTGAGCTGTGAACGCAAGGAGCCTGACAGCACCAGCAATGCCAAGCCGAGCAAGGCGCAAGAAACCAGCGCCAGCTGCAGCGCACGCCCCCATTCGCCGCCTGTGTAGCGCACGTAATAGCCCACGGCCGAAACTAGCAGCAGATAGGCCCCCACCAGCAACAGACTGGCGGAATGGAACACCGCAGCCCGTGAGACATGTAGCTTGTCCAACCAATCCACATGCCGGCGCGAGGCGACGAAGAGCAGGGGCACAGCCGAGGCATGCACCGCCGCTCGCACGCTCAAGGCATCACCGTCAAACTCACGGAACAAGGCCGCCTGAGAAAAGACAAATAGATCAAACACAAAAATAGTCGCCAGACCCAGGCACGCCGGTTTGGCGTTCCAACGCGCGTCTTCGGTGGCATTGCGAAGCAACTGCTCCACCAGCAACAAACCGACGACCGCCAGCGCCAGCGCCGCGAAAGCGGCAGGCCGGGCCAAATCACTCGACCACGAGCGATCCAAGCCACGCCCGATGATGAGCAGCATGACCAGGCCGAGGCAGAGCAAAAGCAAGGGCAAGAATTGGGAGGATTTGGCGCGCTCGGGCCGTGTGCCCGCTGGTTGCAGCAGCAAAAGCAGGAACAAAAACCACAGGGCGTAGCGAGCCCAGTCCGCCAGAGGAATTGCCCATTGATCGAGCCACCAGGGCGCCCGAGACAATTGCCCTGCCAGGCTCAAGCCAGCCCAAACAGCGCTGCAACTCAGCGCGGCAATGAAGACGAAGGAGACGGGGTTGGCGGCGGCACTCTTCTTCCACCAGATGCGGGAGCCAAAGCTCAGCGCGAAACTTGCGTAGGCGAGCACCGCCAGCAAATCACCGATCAGTCCGAGGTCAACCAATCCATTGAGCATGCGAGATTGAATCATGCAATCCGGGTCCCGGAATTGGCGCAAACGCCAACTCGGGTCCGGGATTAGCGAGCGCCTTTGCCCGTCAGAACAACAGCGACCGTCTCAAGCATGATCAGGAGGTCAAGAAACAAGGTGTGGTTCTTGACGTAGTAAAGGTCGTACTGAAGCTTTTCCACCGAGTCCTCAACCGTGGAGCCGTACTCGTAACGAACCTGGGCCCAGCCTGTGACGCCGGGCTTGACGCTTTGACGCACGGCAAAGTAGGGAATCTTGCTGACCAACTCGTCCACAAAATACTGGCGCTCGGGGCGGGGGCCCACCATGCTCATATCACCTTGCAGCACATTGATCAACTGGGGCAGCTCATCGATGCGCACCTTGCGGATGAAACGACCGACACGGGTCACACGGTCGTCGTTGACGGTCGCCCAGCGCGGCTTGCCGTCTTTCTCGGCGTCGGTACGCATGCTGCGGAACTTGATGACGTTGAAGGGCTTGCCATTCAGGCCCACACGCTCCTGTCGGTAAAACACCGGGCCCGCGGATTCCAGCTTGATCAAAACCGCCGTCACCAGCATCACGGGCAAGGCCGCGACGAAGATTGCGGCTGCGCAAATCACATCAAACACGCGCTTGATGGCGGTGCGAACCACCCCTTGATTGAATCCATCGCCAAAAATCAGCCAACCCGCATTCACATGGCTGATCTTGATTTGAGCCAGGGTCTTCTCGAAGTGAGTGGCGATGTCCACCACGCGGATCCCGTAAATCTTGCAATCTAGCAATTGACGCAGAGGCATGCTGCCACCGCGGCGCTCAGACAATGCCACCACGATCTCGTTGACCTGCAATTGCCTAGCAGTTTCGGTGAGGCTGCCACGCATTTCCAGAATCTCGCTGCTGGGAATGCAGGAGCTTTCTTCATTGGGGCCAGGCAGATAACCGACGATTTGCGCATGCGGATCAGAAGCCTTGAGGGTTTGGCCCACAGAGCGGGCGGCTTGCCCGGACCCAAAAATCAAGATCCGAGTGCGCAGACGCGATTGCGCGCCGGAGTGCGCTGCGTAAACCCGGTGCACCATCACGGCCGCCACAGCCGCCATGGCCACCAGCGTCACCAAATCACGATGGCTGGAATTAGCCGGCAGAAAACTGAAAATGGCGTATGCCAGGGGCAGGCCGAACATCAGGCCCAGCAAGGCGCGGGCGCAGGACTCGGTAACCGAGCGGTTATGCACATGCTGGTAGAGACCGCTAGCGGAATTGATGACGAACATGCAACCGGCCAGGGACAGGCCATGCGAAGCCACAAAAGGAATGGCGGAGGACGCGGCATCCCCCTGGCTCAGCACAACAGCGACCACCGCGAACAGAATCAAGCCCAAGTCGAAGAAGACTTGTAGCAGGGTCTGCCTATGCAGGTAATGACTGAATATCCGGACCATGACTTTCCCCTGTACATCAAGATCAATTGCGTTCAATCGCGTGATCAACTGAACCCCAAAGCAGCAGTGTTCTGCGGCATGGTTGTCACGCTTGCGTGGCTGACGACTCCAAGCGGATCGAACTAGAACCTAGCTAAAGTCTTTCGCTGAGACTTGCTTGACTCGCGGGGCGATGATGCCTGTACAAGCCCCCGTTGAAAGCCCCCCGTTTGAAGGGGGCCCCACGGTATAAATTCTCAGTTTTTTGACAATCTATGAACATCGGCGCGGCGAAGCACTTCCGACGCCCAAAGTAGAGCGCAGGAATGTTGCGGTTTCCCTCTGACACCCTCTTGTGAGCGTGCGTTTTGCACAGGGTTTTGCGTCTTGCTAAACAGTGTCGGATTCAGGCCCAAACAAACCCAATGCCAGGCATGAAAAAGGCCGAGCCAAAACGAGTTTCGGCCCGGCCTATCAAATGAGGAATTAGTGCCAGAAATCAGGTATCGCCTTGAAGCAAGGCCAATAAGCCGGCTTCGTCGATCACCACAAGACCCAATTCCTCGGCCTTCACGAGTTTGCTACCCGCTTCTTCACCGGCCACCACAAAATGAGTCTTCTTCGACACCGAGCCACTGACCTTGCCGCCGGCCGCTTCGATCATGTCCTTGGCCTGGTCGCGCGATAGATTTGGCAGGCTACCGGTCAACACCAAGGTCTTGCCAAGCAAGACCTGAGGCCCTCGTGCAGCGGCAGCGCCCTCCCCTTCTTCCCAACTCAGCCCCGCCGCGCGGAGTTGCTCGACCACCTCGCGGTTGTGAGGCTGGGCGAAGAAGGTGTGGATGCTGCGCGCCACGATGGGGCCCACATCCTTGACCTCCAGCAATTGCTCGCTGCTGGCATCCATCAATTTATCGAGGCTGCCGAAATGGCGAGCCAGGTCCTTGGCCGTGGTCTCGCCCACCTGGCGTATGCCCAAACCGAACAGAAAGCGCGCCAGAGTCGTGTGCTTGCTCTTCTCCAGCGCATCCACAATGTTTTGAGCGCTTTTGTCCGCCATGCGCTCCAAGGCCGCCAGCTTGGCCACACCCAGCTTGTAGAGCCCGGGCAGGCTGGCGACGATGCCAGCGTCCACCAGTTGATCGACCAATTTGTCACCCAGGCCCTCGATGTCCAGGGCCCGCCGACCGGCGAAATGCAAAATCGCCTGTTTGCGCTGGGCCGGGCAGAACAAGCCGCCGGTGCAGCGCCAATCCACCGAAACACGGGCTTCGTTTTCTTCTTTGGCGATCTCGCTCTGGCAGACCGGGCATTGCCCACCCAGGCGCTTGTACAGATCGAAGGGCTCGCCCACATCGGCCGGGCGGCGCTCCAAGACCACCCCCACCACCTCGGGAATCACGTCCCCGGCCCGGCGCACGATCACGGTGTCGCCGATGCGTACATCCTTGCGTCGGGCTTCTTCCTCGTTGTGCAGGGTCGCGTTGCTGACGGTCGTGCCACCGACGAAGACCGGATCCAACTTGGCCACGGGTGTCAGCTTGCCGGTGCGACCGACCTGGATATCGATGTCCAGCAAGGTGGTCAGCTGCTCTTGCGCCGGGTATTTATGCGCCACGGCCCAGCGCGGCTCGCGGCTGACAAAACCCAGGCGCTGTTGCAGCGCCCGCTCGTTGACCTTGTAGACCACACCATCGATATCAAAGGGCAGACTGTCCCGCTTGGCGCCCATGCGCTGATGGAACTCGACCAAACCGGCCGAGCCCTGCACCACGGCACGGTCCGCGCAAACCGGCACGCCCATGCCCGCCAGGGCATCCAGCAGGGCGCTGTGCGTCGCCGGAACCTCCCAGCCCTGCACCTCGCCCAGGCCGTAGGCGAAAAAGCTCAGGGGCCGCTTGGCGGCGATACCAGGGTCAAGCTGGCGCACCGCGCCAGCCGCCGCATTGCGCGGATTGACAAAGGTCTTCTCGCCCGCCTCTCGTTGGCGTTCGTTAAGTCGCTCAAAGTCATCGCGACGCATATACACCTCGCCGCGCACCTCAATCACCGGCGCACTGACGCCCAGCAAACGCAAGGGGATCTGTCCTATGGTGCGAATGTTCTGGGTCACATCCTCACCGGACTCACCATCCCCACGCGTGGCGGCCTGCACCAGCTGACCGGCTTCATAGCGCAGATTGATGGCCAGGCCATCGAACTTCAGCTCGGCCGCATATTCCAAAGCGGCAGCCTCGGGCGGCAACTCCAGTTCACGACGCACACGCGCGTCGAAGTTCTCGGCCCCGCTGGCCTCGGTATCGGTCTCGGTGCGGATGCTCAGCATGGGCACGGCGTGGCGCACCGAGGCGAAGCCATCCAGCACCTTGCCGATCACCCGCTGGGTCGGCGAGTCCGGCGTCAGCAGCTCAGGATGGGCGGCCTCCAAGGCCTGCAACTCCTGGAACAGGCGGTCGTACTCGGCATCGGGCAGCGTGGGCGCATCCAGCACGTAGTAGAGATGGGCATGGTGATTCAAGCTCGCGCGCAAGGCGGCGGCACGATCGGAAGGGGCGATGGAACTCTGACTCATGGCCCGAATTGTGGCCGACTCCGCCGGGGCGATTGGCGGTTCAAAGGCTGCCCTGTAAAAAAGGCCTTGGCCCGCCCACCGACAATGCAGGGATGACCACAAAATTCTTCAAGATGGCCCTGCTGCTGGGCCTGATTTCCGCCATTGGCCCCTTCGCCATCGATATGTACCTGCCGGCCCTGCCCGCCATTGGGCAAAGCTTGGGGGCCAGCACGGCTGAGGTGCAGATGAGCTTGACTGCCTTCTTCATCGCCCTCGCCCTGGGCCAGCCGATTTATGGGCCGCTGGCCGATATGTGGGGACGCAAGCCGCCGCTGTACTTCGGCCTGGGTCTGTTCACGCTGGCTAGCGTGGGCTGCGCCCTGACGCAGGATGTGACGACCCTCAACCTGCTGCGCTTCGCACAAGGCCTGGGTGCCGCGGCCGGCATGGCCATTCCCCGCGCCGTGGTGCGTGACCTCCATACCGGCACCGACGCTGCCCGCCTGATGTCCTTGCTGATGCTGGTGTTCAGCGTCTCGCCAATTCTGGCGCCCTTGGCCGGCAGCGCACTGATCGCGCTGACCGGCTGGCGTGGCGTGTTTTGGATGGTCACGGCAGCAGCCATTCTGGGTCTGGCGATGACAGCCTTGTTTCTGCAGGAAACCCGCCCCGCCCACCAACGGCAAGCCAGCGGCCTGGGCAGCGCCCTGCGGGCCTACGCCATGTTGATGCGGGACCGGCATTTCATGGGCCTGGTCTTGATCGGCAGCTTCGCCATGGGCGGCTTTTTCATCTATCTGGCCAACTCACCGTTTGTGTTGATCAATCACTACGGCCTCACGCCCGGCCAGTACAGCCTGGCTTTTTCGCTCAATGCCGTGTCCTTCATCGCCGCTTCGCAGTTCACCGGCCGGCTGGGCGAGCGCTTCGGCCTCGTGGCCTTGGTAAAGAGGGCCGGCTACGCCGCCACCAGCGTGATGCTGCTGATGTTGGCCTACTACCTGCTGGGTGGGGACAATTTATGGGTGCTGATAGTCCTGTACTTTGTGGCCAGCGCCTTCATGGGTCTGGTCATTCCCACCAGCTCGGTGCTGGCACTTGAAGAGCATGGTGCCAACGCAGGCACGGCCTCGGCCTTGCTGGGCACGCTGCAAATGCTGGTCGGCGCATTGATGATGGGCGTCACCGGCACATTGACCGACGGCACGCCTCTGCCGATGGTGATTGGCATGACGGCCGGCCCGGTCGTGGCCCTGCTGCTGATCTGGGGCACCTTGGGGCAGCGGGCCATGGCGGGCCGGCAGGCACTGAGCTAGTCTTTCGGCGGCGGCAGCCGGGTGATGATGACCTGGTCCACCCGGTGGCTGTCCACGTCCACCACCTCGAAGCGCCAGCCCTCCCACACCACCTGATCGGTGCGCTTGGGGATGCGGCGCAGCATCACCATCAGAAAACCGGCCAGGGTGTCGTACTGGCCCGCATGGGGCCAGGCTTCCAGCTCCAGCGCACGCTGCACATCGGGGATGGGGGTAATGCCATCGGCCAGGAAGGAGCCGTCCTCGCGGCGCACGATCTGCTCCTCGTCGTGTGAAGCCACCAGGCTACCCATCACCGTGCTCATCACATCGTTGAGGGTGATGATGCCCACCACCAGGCTGTACTCGTTGACGATGACGGCAAAGTCTTCATGCGCTTGGCGGAACTGGCCCAGCACTTCGGACAGGGTCAGACGATCCGGCACGATCAAGACTTTTTTGAGCAGGCCGGCCGACTGGCTGCTGCGCAGATTGATGGCCTCCTCACGCAAGACGCGCTGGAACAGGTCCGTCGAGTCCACATAACCCATCACCTGATCGATCTCGCCATCGCAGACCAGATAGGTGGAATGGGGGTCCTCGGCGATGCGGTTGCGAATCAAGGTGTCGTCGTCGTCCAGCGAGAAAAAGACGATGCGCTCCCGCGTCGTCATCGCGCTCTCCACCCGGCGAGTGTCCAGCTCGAACACGTTTTCAATCATCTGCTGCTCGGCATCGGCCACCACACCGGCCAGATTGCCGGCTTCGGCCAGGGCCAGGATGTCGGCGTGGGTGATGCTGTTGTCGCGTGTGGAGGGCAGGCCCATCAGGCGGATCAAGGCCTCGCTGATCTTGCTGAACATCCAAGACAAGGGCTTGAGCAAGGTGCATAGCAAGAGCATGGGGCCGATCAAGGCCAAGGCGACCCGCTCGGGCTCGTTCATCGACAAGCGCTTGGGCACCAAATCAGCCAGCACGATGAAGAGCGCCGTGATGCTGATGAAGGACAGGGCAAAGCCCAGACTTTGCGATTGCTCGGGGCCCAAAAAGTAGGACAGGGCCGCCGAGTAATGCGGCGTCAAAGCCCCCTCACCCACGATACCGCCCAAGATGGCCACCGTGTTGACGCCGATCTGCACCACGGTGAAGTAGTGTCCGGGTTGCTCCTGAACCTCCAGCACACGCTCGGCACGGCCATCGCCCTCATCGGCCATCTGCCTGAGCTTGAGGCGGCGCGAGGCTGCGACCGAGAGCTCGGCCATCGAAAAGAAGGCGCTGCCCGCAATCAGGAGCGCAATCAACAAGAAACTGGTGCTCAATTCAGCTCCGATGGATGGTGCATTCATAGAGCAGTGTAAGCGGCGAAGACCGCAGCCCCCTCGTGTCCAGCCGCCCGCAACTTGTCAGCTGAACAGGCGCCGCGCCGCCAGCGAGCCGGCCGCCAAGTCCCGCGAGGCCAGCGCCCGGTACAAGGTGCCGAGTTCCTGGCCGATGGAGGCAAAGGCCTGCAGGGGCAAGATCTGACCCCGGTCATCGCAAACATCGGCGTCGATATCACGCGCCAGACCGCGCGCCGCCTCTTGCCAGGAGGCAAAAGGCTCCAGCGACTCGGGGGTTTGCGGCACATCCAACGACAAGGCCAGCTCGCGCAGAGACGACTGCTGCGGGTTCTCGGCCAAGGCGGCCTGGGCCTCAAAGCTGAGCGTCAAAATAGGCGGCGCGCCCTCGTCGGCCGAGGCCATCACCAGGCGGCCCGGCATGGCGCCAGGCACAAAGCCATGGCGCACGGCCATCTGCTGCACATAGCCCAGGGTCCAGGCAGCATTGCGCGCCCGCAGCACCACAGCCAGTTGCGCGTCGTGGTCACCCGCGAAGTGGTCCAGCTCGCGGGCCCGGGCCACCACGTCCAGCATGTCCGGGAACTGCACAAAAGCGCCGATGCCTTCGGCAAAGGCCTGCAGTTTTTGCACAAATTCCGAGTACTCGATCTCGTTCATCGCACCGCTGCGATTGGCCATCTGCACACCGGACTGAAATTCACCGTAGCGCTGACCCGCCATGGGCAGCTCCCACTCGCCGGTCTCGGCATTGAGGCCTTCGATATGGAAGGGCTTGGTGCCGGCGCGGCGGCTGCCGGGCAGATGGGAGAGTGCCATCTCGCCGCTGATCGGCGCGTCCAGCGTGAGCGTCGCAATGGCGTCGATCAGAGCGTCGATACGGGCCGAGGGCTTGCGCATGGGCCGCGCGATCACAGGCACGGTTTCGTCGTGGCCTGCAGCGGAGTCCCCCAGGCCTCCCGCGGCGTCCAGGCCCGCGCCCTCGGCGGCCGGATTGAGGCCGGGTTCTTGCCTTTGCTGCCCATCCATCAGGGGTTCCAGCTGCTCGGCGCGGCGCGGGCCGGCCTTGCGCGCGGTCCAGGCGCCATGGGCCACCACGGCCACCAGCACCAGGCCACCCAGAATGGCCAGCAAGGTGGTCAGATTCATCGTCATACCGCCTCCGCCATGGCCAAGGCCTTTTCCATGTCCACCGCCACGATGCGCGACACGCCCTGCTCCTGCATGGTCACCCCAATCAGTTGTTCAGCCATTTCCATTGCGATCTTGTTGTGCGAGATGAAGAGGAATTGCGTGCCACTGCTCATCTCGGCCACCAGCTTGGCATAACGCTCGGTATTGGCGTCATCCAAGGGCGCGTCCACCTCGTCCAGCAGGCAGAAGGGCGCGGGGTTGAGCTGGAAGATGGCGAACACCAGGGCAATCGCCGTCAGCGCTTTTTCGCCGCCCGAGAGCAGGTGGATGGTGCTGTTCTTCTTGCCCGGCGGCTGGGCCATCACCTGCACGCCGGCGTCCAGAATTTCATCACCGGTCATCACCAGCTTGGCTTGGCCGCCGCCGAACAGGGTCGGGAACATGCGGCCGAAATGGTGGTTGACCTGGTCAAAGGTGGCACTGAGCAGATCGCGGGTTTCCAGATCGATCTTGTGGATCGCATCTTCCAGCGTCTTCATCGCACTCATCAAGTCGGCACACTGCGAATCCAGAAAGGTCTTGCGCTCGCGCGCCGCCGTCAGCTCATCCAGAGCGGCCAGATTGACGGCCCCAAGAGCGGCGATCTCGCGGTTGATGCGGTCGATCTCGCCTTGCAGGCCGTAGAGCTTGACCTGACCCTCTTCCACCGACTTGGCCAAAGCCTCCAGATCGACGGCGGCCGCCACCAGCTGCTCCATGTACTGAGCACCGCCCAGCTGGGCCGCCTGCTCCTCCAGCTGCAGCTTGGTGATGCGCTCGCGCAGCGGGTCCAGGCTGCGCTCAAAGCTCAGGCGCTGCTCATCGGCCTGGCGCAGGCGCAGGCTCAGATCGTCGTAGCCGCTGCGCACGGCGGCCAAGGCCTGCTCGCGTTCCATCTTCAGAGCCAGGGCGTCTTGCAGACCGGCTTGGGCCGCCGCATCGTTGAGCGTGCCCAGCTCGCGCTGCAAGCTCTCGGCCGAGGCCGCATTGGTTTTTTGCTGTTCCACCGCGGTTTCAATCGAGCGCTGCAGCTCGCCACGCCGTGAGGCCAGGGAGCGGGCGCTGAACTGCGCCTCCTGGGCCCGGCGCTCCAGCGCCCGCAGCTGCTCGCGAGCCTCGCCCAGCTTGCGTTCGGCGGCGATGACGCCATCGTCCAGCTCGGCATGGCGCTCCTGCGTCGTGGCCAGCTGCATGTCCAGCTCTTCAAAGCGGGCCTCGCCGGTGATGCGGCGCTCCTGCAGCTCCTCCATCTGGGCATCGATCTCGAACAGCTCGTCTTCCAGCTGCGTGCGACGCGAGCTGGCGGCCTCGGCTTGTTGCGAGAGGCGCAGCAGCTCCACATGCAACTGGTGGGCACGGTTCTGTGCCTCGCCGGCCTCGCGGCGCAAGATGAGCAAGCGTTGCGAACCTTCGGTGTAAGCGGCTTCGGCCCGCACCAGGGCGCTCTTGGCCTCTTCGGCGATCAGCACCTGGGCACGCAACTCCAGCACCAGATGCTCGATCTCCTGCGCACGCGCCAGCATGCCGGCCTGCTCGGAGTCCGGCGCATAAAAACTCACCGCGAACTGGCTGACCGCATGGCCGGCCGCGGTCATGATCAGCTCGCCATGGGCCAGCTTGTCGCGCTGGGCCAGGGCTTCTTCCAGATTGGCGGCGGTGTAAATGCCTTCCAGCCAGTCGTTCAGCAAGGCCTTCAGTCCGGCATCGTCCAGGCGCAGCAAATCACTGAGCCTGGGCAAGGTTTGATGGGTGTTGGCGATAGCCGCTGTGGGCGGCGAGTAAAAGGCCAGGCGGGCGGGCGGCGCGTCTTGCGCGAAGGCGCGCACCGTCTCCAGCCGCCCCACTTCCAGCGCGCCCATGCGTTCGCGCAGGGCCGCTTCCAGGGCGTTTTCCCAACCCGCTTGAATATGCAGTTTGGTCCACAGGCCGGCCAAGCCGTCCAGGCCATGCTTGGCCAACCAGGGCTTGAGCTTGCCCTCGGTCTGCACTTTTTCCTGCAAGGCGCGCAAGGCGTCCAGGCGGGCAGACAAATCGCCCTGCCGGCCTTGCTGCTGATTGGCGTCTTGCTGGGCCGTGCGGCGCGCCTCGTCCAGGGCCGGGACCAGATCCTGCAGCTCCTGCAGGCGGGCATCAGCCATATCCCGGGTTTCGTCGGCAGCTTCGCTTTGGCGCTTGAGCTCGGCCAGGCGATCGGCATCCGGCGCGGCCAGGCCCTGCCTCTCGGTCGCCAAACGCTCGCGGCGGGTGCGCAGCTGGCGCGACTGTTCCTCGATATTGCGGCTTTCGGCCGCCAAGACCTGGATCTGCTGCTGCACCTGCACCACGGCCGTGCGCTGTTCATTCGCCTTGGCCTGGGCTGCGCGCACCGCATCCTCGCTATTGGGCAGATTGGCCTGCTGCTCCTCGGCCTGGGCGGCTAGGATCTCGCTTTGCTCCTCGGCCGTCGCGATCTGCTCGGCAATCGTCTCCAATTCCTCCTGGGCCTGTTGCGAGCGTTCCAGCCACTGATTCGTCTGCAGCTGCAACTCGATCAGACGCGCTTCCACCCGCTGGCGGCCTTCGACCACGTATCGGATGCGCTCTTCCAGCCGGCTCACCTCCAGCTGGGCCTCGGCAAAACGGCCTTGGCTGGCATGCAATTCATCACCGGCCGCGTAATGGGCCTGGCGCACGGTTTCCAGCTCGGCTTCGACATGGCGCAACTCGGCCACCCGGGCTTCCAAGGCGTTGACGGCTTCGAGATGCTCTGACTTGACCCGGCCCTGCTCCGAGGTGGCGTCGCGATGTTTGAGGAACCAGAGCTGATGCAGCTTGAGCGTGCCGCTGTCTTGCAGGCCACGGTAGGTGGCGGCCACCTCGGCCTGCTTTTCCAGCTTCTCGAGGTTGTTGTTCAGCTCGCGCAGAATGTCGTCCACCCGGGTCAGGTTCTCGCGCGTGTCCTTGAGCCGGTTCTCGGTCTCACGGCGGCGTTCCTTGTACTTGGAAACCCCCGCCGCTTCCTCCAGGAACATGCGCATCTCTTCCGGCTTGGATTCGATGATGCGGCTGATGGTGCCCTGGCCGATGATGGCGTAGGCGCGCGGCCCCAGACCCGTGCCCAGGAACACGTCCTGCACATCGCGACGGCGCACCGGCTGGTTGTTGATGAAATAGCTGGAGGTGCCGTCACGGGTCAGCACCCGCTTGACCGCAATCTCGGCGAATTGGTTCCACTGGCCGCCGGCGCGCCCGTCCTCATTGGCGAACACCAGCTCCACGCTGGAGCGGCTGGCCGGCTTGCGATTGCCCGAGCCATTGAAGATCACGTCCTGCATGGACTCGCCGCGCAGCTCCGAGGCCTTGCTCTCCCCCAGCACCCAGCGCACCGCGTCCATGATGTTGGACTTGCCGCAGCCATTGGGGCCAACCACACCCACCAGCTGACCTGGGAGCTGAAACACCGTCGGATCGGCAAAGGACTTGAAGCCCGAGAGCTTGATCGAATTCAGACGCATGGGCGCGGGTTTTGGGTGATCCTGCTAACGACAAAAAAGGGTCGGCCAGAGCGTGCTAAGCCGTTGATTTACCGAAAAAAAAGCGCCTTCTACTGACGCTTTCGCGGGCGCTTTGTCGGGGCCGAATGATACCATCGGGGCCTACCTCTTCTTTTTTTGCAGCGGCTCTTGCGGGCCGCTGCGCGACGCAGCGACTCATGGCCACGAAAAACAGCAGCCCCGCCAAGCCGGCAAACCCCTTTGCAGCCCCTCAAACCGGCAAGACCGGCAAGACCGCAACCACAGCCGTGGCAAGCAAGACGGCCAAGCCCGCCGCCAAGCCCAGCAAAAAGACCGCCGCTGAGCCCAAGATGCGCGAGATGCCGCCCAACCCGCCTTCGCGCCCCAGCAAAGAGCTGCACGTCTTCCCTAACCCTGCCCCCGAGCGTGACTACGTCATCCAGTTCCAGGTGCCCGAGTTCACCTGCCACTGCCCGCTGACCGGCCAGCCCGATTTCGCCCACTTCACCATCGACATGATTGCCGACAAGCATTGCGTCGAGCTGAAGAGCCTGAAGATGTATTTCTGGAGCTACCGCGACGAAGGTGCTTTCCACGAGAAGGTCACCAACACGATTCTGGAAGACATCGTCAAGGTCACCAACCCCCGCTTCATCCGCATCACCGCCAAGTGGTATGTGCGCGGCGGCATCTACACCAATGTGGTCGTCGAGCACCAGAAAAAGGGCTGGAAGCCGGCGCCCCGCGTGGACCTGCCCACGCACGGCTTCGAGTCCGGCCTGCTGCGCTGAACCGAGCTGATTCGCTCCAGCCCCACAGCCTGCTGCGGCCCAAGACCCTGGGCCGCAGCCGCCTACTTTTTTCTGCCCTGCACCTGCCCTGCTCTTGCCCATGCCTACGGTGTCCACCCCCAGCAATCCCCTGCTTGCCCGGCTCAAGCCCTATCCCTTTGAGCGCCTGCGCGCGCTGAACAAAGCGATCACGCCCAACCCGGCCCTACGCCCCATCAGCCTGGGGATTGGTGAGCCCAAGCACCCGGCGCCGCAGCTGGTTGAAGACGCGATCATGGCCAGCCTGAAGGGCTTGTCGGTTTACCCGGCCACCGCCGGTGAGCCCGCCCTGCGCGAAGCCATCAGCGCCTGGATTGCCCGCCGCTACGGCCTGCAGCTGGATGCGGCCACCCAGGTGCTGCCGGTCAATGGCTCGCGCGAGGCCTTGTTTGCTCTTGCGCAAACAGTCATCGACCCCACAAGGCCCGGCGCCACCGTGGTCTGCCCCAACCCCTTCTATCAAATCTACGAAGGCGCCGCGCTCTTGGCTGGCGCCGACACCGCCTTCGCCAATAGCGACCCGGCCCGCAACTTTGCCGCCGACTGGTCCCAGATCGATGAGGCCACCTGGGCCCGCACCCAACTGCTCTACGTCTGCTCGCCCGGCAACCCCACTGGCGCGGTGATGCCGCTGGACGAGTGGAAAACCTTGTTCACCCTGAGCGATAAGTACGGCTTTGTGATTGCTTCGGACGAGTGCTACTCGGAGATCTATTTCCGCGACGAGGCGCCGCTGAGCGGCCTGGAAGCCGCAGTCAAGCTGGGCCGCAGCGACTTCCGCAATCTGATTGCCTTCACTAGCCTGTCCAAGCGCAGCAATGTGCCGGGTCTGCGCTCGGGCTTTGTGGCGGGCGATGCGGCCATCCTGAAGAACTTCCTGCTCTACCGCACCTATCACGGCAGCGCCATGAACCCGGTGGTGCAGGCGGCCAGCATCGCGGCCTGGAACGACGAAGCCCATGTGATCGCCAACCGCGAGCAGTACCGCGCCAAGTTCGCCCAAGTCACACCCTTGCTGCAGCAGGAGTTCCGGGTCGAGCTGCCGGACGCTGGCTTCTATCTCTGGATGGAGGTGCCCAAGCACTTCCAGAACGGCGACGACATCGCCTTCGCCCAGGCCTTGCTGGCTCAATACAATGTGGCCGTGCTGCCCGGCAGCCTGCTGGCGCGCGAGGCGCATGGGATCAACCCCGGCGCCGGGCGCATCCGCCTGGCCTTGGTGGCCGAGACCACAGAATGCCTGGAGGCCGCCGAACGCATGGTGGCGTTTGCCCGCTCCCTGCGCTGATTCACCCCGCTTCTTCTTCGGGCCGATGCCTCGCCGCCGACCCGGTGTTTGACACGTTTTCTCCTATTCGAACGAACCCTGTCCGAGACCTCCTCATGACCCAACAACTGCAATCCATCATCGACCTGGCTTGGGAAAACCGCGCCTCCATCAATGCCGGCAACTCGCCCGAGGTGCGCGAGGCCGTGGAACATGTGATCGCCGAGCTGGACGCGGGCCGCCTGCGCGTGGCCGAGCGCCAAGCCGTGGGCCAATGGACCGTGCACCAGTGGATCAAGAAGGCCGTGCTGCTGTCCTTCCGCCTGAATGACAACAAGCTGATGGGCGAAGGCGATATGAGCTTCTTCGACAAGGTGCCGACCAAGTACGGCAATCTGAGCGAAGAGGCCATCCGTGCCATGGGCGTGCGCGTGGTGCCGCCCGCTGTCGCACGCCGCGGCAGCTACCAGGCCAAGAACGTGATCCTGATGCCTTCCTACGTGAACATCGGCGCCTATGTGGACGAAGGCACGATGGTGGACACCTGGGCCACCGTCGGCTCCTGCGCCCAGATCGGCAAGAACGTGCATCTGAGCGGCGGCGTGGGCATCGGCGGCGTGCTGGAGCCGCTGCAGGCCAACCCCACCATCATCGAAGACAACTGCTTCATCGGCGCTCGCTCGGAAGTGGTGGAAGGTGTGATCGTGGAGGAAAACTCGGTCATCTCCATGGGCGTCTACATCGGCCAAAGCACCAAGATCTATGACCGCGCCACCGGTGAGGTGACGTATGGCCGCATCCCCTCGGGCTCGGTGGTGGTGAGCGGCAATCTGCCCTCGGCCGACGGCAAGTACAGCCTGTATTGCGCCGTCATCGTCAAGCGCGTGGACGCCCAGACCCGCGCCAAGACCAGCATCAACGACCTGCTGCGCGCCTGATCGTTTTTCAGCAGAATCAGCGGGCAATTTAAAAAAGTGCGCGAGGAGAGAGCATGAGCGGAAACATGGAGCGCATCCTGCGCCTGATGGCGGACAAGGGGGCGTCCGACGTTTATCTGTCGGCCAATATGCCGGTACTGATTCGCCTGAACGGGCAGATCGTGCAGCTGTCCGACCAGCTCTTGCAGCCCTCGCAACCTCGCCAGCTGATCGCCGAGGTGCTGTCTCCCGAGCATCTGGCCGAGCTAGACCAGTCCGGCGAGCTGAATATGGCGGTGTCCATCAACAAGGTGGGCAGCTTTCGGCTCTCGGGCTTTCGCCAGCGCGGCACGATTGCCGGCGTGTTCCGCCACATCCCCCATGTGATCCCCTCGCTGGAGCAGCTCAATCTGCCCCCGGTGCTGGGCAAGCTGGTGCAGGAAAAGCGCGGCCTGATCCTGATGGTAGGCGCCACCGGCACCGGCAAGAGCACCACCCTGGCCTCCATGCTGGAGGAGCGCAATCTGAATATGGCCGGGCACATCCTGACCATCGAAGACCCGCTGGAGTATCTGTTCTCCAACAAGCGCTCGGTGGTCAACCAGCGCGAAGTCGGCCGCGACACCGCCTCGCTGCAGGTGGCGCTGAAGAACGCGCTGCGCCAGTCGCCGGACTGCATTCTGATCGGCGAGATTCGCGACCGCGAAACCATGACGGCGGCGATTTCTTACGCGCTTTCCGGCCATCTGGTGCTGGCGACCTTGCACGGCAATAACAGCTATCACGCGCTGAACCGCATCCTGTCCTTCTACACGCCGGAGTCTCGCCCAGCCCTGCTGAATGACCTGGCCGCAGGCCTGAAGTCCATCATCTCCCAACGTCTGGTGCGGGCCACCGCGGGCGGCCGCATTCCCGTCATCGAGATCTTGCTCAACACCAAGCTGATCGCCGAGTTCATCGAACAGGGCGACTTCGCCTCGGTGAAGGAAGCGATGGAGAAGTCGATTGCCGAGGGCTCGCAAACCTATGAAGAGCATTTTGCCCGGCTGATCAAGGACGGCACCATCACCCGTGAGGAAGGCCTGGCCTTCGCCGATTCGCCCACCAATCTCTTGTGGCGCTTGCAAAACGATGGCCCCTCGCAGGGCCGCGCTGCCGGCGGCAACGCCAGCAGCAAAAAAGAAGAAGCGGCCAGCGACGAGGCCAGCTTCACCGAGATCACGCTGGACGTGCGCAACGACTGAATCCGCTCTAGCCGCGCAAGCCCCACACAAGCCCATGAGCCCAACAATTTCCCTGCTGGAAGCGCTGATCGCGCGCCCCTCCGTCACGCCGCTGGATGCCGGCTGCCAAGAGCTGATCGGCCAGCGCCTCGCCGCCCTGGGCTTTAGCCTGCGCGCCATGGACAGCGGCCCCGAAACCTTTCGGGTACAAAACCTCTGGGCCATCAAACCCGGCAGCAAAGGCGCCGACAGCCCAGTGCTGATGTTTGCCGGCCACACCGATGTGGTGCCGCCCGGCCGCCTGGACGCCTGGGCCTCCGACCCCTTTGTGCCCAGCTATCGCGAGGGCCGCATCTACGGCCGCGGTGCCGCCGATATGAAGGGTTCGCTGGCCGCCATGGTCGTGGCGGTGGAAGAGTTTGTGCAAGCCCACCCGAAGCACGCCGGCAGCATCGCCTTCTTGCTGACCAGTGATGAGGAAGGCCCCTCGGTCGATGGCAGCAAGGTCTGCTGCGAAATCCTCAAGGCCGAGGGCCAGCGCCTGGACTTCTGCATCGTCGGCGAGCCCACCTCGGTCGAAAAAGTGGGCGATATGGTCAAGAACGGCCGCCGCGGCACGCTCAGCGGCAAGCTGCGCGTCAAGGGCGTGCAAGGCCATGTGGCCTACCCGCAGCTGGCCCGCAATCCGGTGCACCAGGCGGCTGCGGCCATTGCCGAACTCGTGTCCACCCATTGGGACGATGGCAATAGCTACTTCCCCGCCACCACCTTCCAGATCTCCAATATCCATGCGGGTACCGGCGCCACCAACGTCATCCCCGGCGAGATGGTGGTGGATTTCAATTTCCGTTTCTGCACCGAATCCACCCCCGAAGGCCTGAAGACCAAGGTGCAAGCCCTGCTGGCCCGCCACGGCCTGGAGTACGCGCTGGATTGGACCCTGGGCGGCGAGCCCTTTCTGACCCCGATCGGCACCCTGAGCGAGGCCGTCAGCGCCGCCATCCTGGCCGAGACCGGCCTGCAAACCCAGCTCTCAACGACGGGTGGCACCTCAGACGGCCGCTTCATCGCCAAGATCTGCCCCCAGGTGCTGGAACTGGGCCCCATCAACGCCAGCATCCACAAGGTCGACGAGTACCTGCCGGTAGACAGCCTCGAACCCTTGAAGAATATTTATCGACGCACACTGGAGAACCTGCTGCTGTGAAACTGATCTCCTGCATCGAGATGCACGCCGCCCGCCTGACCGAAGCGGGCGTTTCTTTTGGGCACGGCACCACCAATGCCTTCGACGAAGCCGCCTGGCTGGTCCTGTGGCGCTGCGGCCTGCCGCTGGACAGCCTGGACGAGAACGCCGAGGAAGAGCTGGACGCCGAAGACTTGGCCAATGTCGCCAGCCTGATCGAAGAACGCATCAGCAGCCGCAAGCCCGCGGCCTATCTGACCCAAGAAGCCTGGCTGCAAGGCGTGCCCTTTTACGTCGACGAGCGCAGCATCGTGCCGCGCAGCTTTATTGCCGAGCTGATTGCCGATGCCAGCATCGACGCATGGTTGAGCGATGAAACGCAAGACGTGCTGGACCTCTGCACCGGCAACGGCAGCCTGGCCGTACTGGCCGCCCTGGCCTGGCCCGAGGTGCGGGTGGACGCCATCGACCTCAGCGCCGACGCCTTGGCCGTGGCCCGCATCAATGTGGACACCCATGGCCTGCCCGACCGCATCACCTTGCTGCAAGGCGATGGCTTGGCCCCCGCCGTGGGCCGGGTCTACGACCTGATTTTGTGCAACCCGCCCTACGTCAACAGCCAGTCCATGGCCAATCTGCCGGCCGAGTACCGGGCGGAGCCCGAGCTGGCCCTGGCCGGCGGCCATGACGGCATGGACTTTGTGCGCGGCCTGCTGGCCAGCGCGCCCGAGCACTTGAGCGAGCATGGTGTGCTGGTGCTGGAAATCGGCAACGAGCGCGAATTTTTTGAAGCGGCATTCCCGCAATTGGAAGTGGCCTGGATGGAGACATCGGCCGGCGAGGATGTCGTGTTACTGGTCACCCGTGAAGCTCTTTTGAAAGACTCTTTGAAGAACTCCCTGAAAGCGCAGGCTCAATGATTACCCTGCGCAATATCACCCTGCGTCGTGGCTCCAAGATTGTTTTGGACGACGCCTCCGTAGTCCTGCAACCGGGCGAAAAAATCGGCCTGGTGGGCCGCAACGGCGCCGGCAAATCCAGCCTCTTCGCCCTGCTGACCGACCGCCTGCAAAGCGATAAGGGCGAGGTCGACATCCCCCGCCAATGGGCCGTGGGCGAAGTCGCGCAGAACATGCCCGAAACCGAGATGCCCGCCACCGAGTACGTGCTTGAGGGCGATGTGCGCCTGATGGCTGCTCGCAAGGCGCTGGAAGAGGCGGAGGCCGCCGAAGACGGCCACGCCATGGCCGACGCCCACGCGCTGCTGATGGACGCAGGTGCCTTCGACGCCAGGCCGCGTGCCCAAGCCCTGCTGATGGGCCTGGGCTTCAAGGGCGAGCAGGTGGATGCGCCGGTGAACAGCTTTTCCGGTGGCTGGCGTATGCGCTTGCAACTGGCCCGCGCCCTGATGTGCCCGGCCGAGCTGATGCTGCTGGACGAGCCCACCAACCACTTGGACTTGGACGCCCTGGTTTGGCTGGAAGCCTGGCTGCAGCGCTACGACGGCACCTTGATCGTCATCAGCCATGACCGCGAGTTCCTCGACGCCATCACCAAGGTCACGCTGCATCTGGACGAAACCAAGCTGCACCGTTACGGCGGCAACTACACCGCCTTTGAAGCCATGCGTGCCGAGCGCATGGAGCAGCAACAAGCCGCGTTTGGCAAGCAGCAAGATCGCATTGCCCATTTGCAGAAGTTCATCGACCGCTTCAAGGCCAAGGCCAGCAAGGCCAAGCAGGCGCAAAGCCGGGTCAAGGCTCTGGAGCGGATGGAGCGCTTGGCGCCGGTGTTGGCTTCCGCCGACTTCAACTTCGAATTCCGCGAGCCGCTCAATCTGCCCAACCCCATGCTGATGTTTGACGAAGTGGCCTGCGGCTACGAAGTCGACGGCGTGGAGAACATCATCGTGCGCGGCATCAATCGCTCGGTGCTAGCGGGCCAACGCATCGGCATTCTGGGCGCCAACGGCCAGGGCAAATCCACCGTGGTCAAGACGGTGGCCCGCATGCACCGCGCCTTGGGCGGCAAGATCACCGAGGGCAAGGGCCTGACCATTGGCTACTTCGCCCAGCAGGAAATGGACGTGCTGCGGCCGGACGAAGGCCCGCTCTCGCATATGGTGCGCCTGGCCAAGGAAGTCAGCCCGAATGCCCGCGAGCAAGAGTTGCGCGACTTCCTGGGTCAGTTCCGCTTTGTCGGCGAGATGGTCAATCAGCAGGTCGGCAGCCTTTCGGGCGGCGAGAAAGCTCGCCTGGTGCTGGCCATGCTGGTTTGGCAGCGACCCAACCTCCTGCTCTTGGACGAGCCCACCAACCACCTGGACCTGAACACCCGCGAAGCGCTTTCGATGGCGCTGAACGAGTTCGAAGGCACGGTCATGTTGGTCAGCCACGATCGCGCCCTGCTGCGTGAGACCTGCGATGAATTCTGGCTGGTCACCAAGGGCGAAGTCACGCCCTTCGACGGCGACCTGGACGACTATCAACGCTGGTTGCTGGAGCAGTCCAAGGAAGCGGCCAAGGCCGCCAAGGAAGCCGCCAAACAGGCAGCCAAAAACGGTGGCAAGGCCGGCGCGGCCGTGGTCGCAGCAGCAGCGCCCGTTGTTGCCGCAGCGACGCCGGCCCCAAAGCCTGCCCAACGCGAGGATCGCAAACTCAGCGGCCAAGCAC
Source organism: Paucibacter sp. KBW04 (assembly GCF_003852425.1). Lineage (GTDB taxonomy): Bacteria > Pseudomonadota > Gammaproteobacteria > Burkholderiales > Burkholderiaceae_C > Paucibacter_A. The sequence goes on from NZ_QAJN01000010.1 coordinate 384,769, forward strand.
GCCAGAAACTGGCGGAGCAGACCAAGCCCCTGCGCCGCGAGATGGAAGGCATTGACGCCAAGCTGAACAAGCTGGCGGACGAGCGCACAAGCATCGAGGCCGAGCTGGCCTCGGGCAAGGCCACACCCGCACAGATCGCGGAGTTGGGCAAACGGCTGAAGAGCATTCACGACGAGCTGGAAGCCGCCGAGCTGCGCTGGCTGGAAGTGAGCGCCGAGGTGGACGCCATCTACGCGGCCAACTGAAGCCACTCCCTCTGGCGGCCAAGCTTGGCCGCCACGACGAACAAGGGCCTGCTACATGCAGGCCCTTTTTCTTTGCCGGCACGGGCCGCCGCGCCCGCTTCAGCAATAACCACTTCAATTGTGCGCAATTGAATTGCGTTCTACATTTACCGCCATGGCAAGCCGAAGCACTCAATCCAAAGCCCAGACCGAGCAGAGCCCCGACTGGCTCTTGCTGGATCAGCAGCTGTGTTTTGCACTCTATGCCAGCTCCCTGGCCATGACCAAACTCTACAAACCGCTGCTCGCCCCCTTGGGTCTGACCTATCCCCAGTACCTGGTGATGCTGGCGCTGTGGGAGACCGATGGCCCCAGCGTTTCCGCCCTGGGTCAACGCTTGCAACTGGACTCCGGCACCTTAACGCCCTTGCTCAAGCGCCTGGAGATCAGCGGCCTGATCCAGCGCCGCCGCTCAAGCGAAGACGAACGCCGCGTCGAAGTTTTTCTCAGCTCCGAGGGCCGCAGCCTGAAGCGACGCGCCAAACCCATCCCCGCTCAGCTGGCCTGTGCCAGCGCCTGTTCGCTCCAGGAGCTGAGCGAGCTAACGCAGCGCCTGCACCGCTTACGCAGCGACTTGAAAGCCAATGAAGGCAGTTGCTAACAAGCTCTCCATCCCCGCAATCACTGATTGCATCCACGCAAGCCGAAAGGACGATTCATCATGGCACTCGATAAAGTTCTCTACACCGCCACCGCCACCGCCAACGGCGGCCGTCAAGGTACGGCCTCTTCCAGCGACGGCGCACTCAAGATCGATCTGAGCACCCCGCGCGAATTGGGCGGCGCTGGCGGCCCGGGCACCAACCCCGAGCAGTTGTTTGCAGCCGGCTACTCCGCCTGCTTCATCGGTGCGATGAAGGCCGTTGCCGCCGGACAAAAGCTGAGCGTGCCGGCCGGTGTCTCCATCACCTCGGACGTGGGCATCGGCCCCATCACCGGTGGCTTTGGCATTCAGGTGGCCATGCGCATCAGCCTGCCGGGCATGGACCGCGCCGTCGCCGAGGCCTTGATCGCCGCCGCTCATCAGGTCTGCCCCTACTCGAATGCCACCCGCGGCAATATCGATGTGAGCCTGACGCTGGTCTAACAAGAAGCTGCTCACCCCTTGAACATGGGGTGGGCCCCGCCTTGTCACGGCGCGGTCATGCAGCGAGCAGAAGCTCCAGCTTTTGCCACGACTTCGTCCCGAAGCGCGGCCGAACCTGGAGCCTTTTTCTATGCTGCGTCCCCGCCTTTTGCCCACCCTGATCGCCACCGCTTTCGCCTGCGCAGCCCCACAGGCTTTTGCCGCCTTGGAGTTGATTGCCACGGGCTCTTTGTCCGGCGCAGCCCTCGACAAGTCCGGCCTCGGCTATCAGCTTGAAAACGGCACGGCCGCCAATCTGCTCGGCGGCATGGGCTCGGGCTTGGCCTGGGCGGGCGGCAATACATTCCTGGCCCTGCCCGATCGCGGCCCCAACGCCCTCGCCTTCAATCCCCTGATCGACGACACCACCTCCTACATTCCCCGCTTTCACACGGTGGCGATGGAGTTGAAAGCCAATAGCAGCGGCTCCGGACTGCCTTTTGTGCTGACGCCCAGCCTGCAGTCCACCACCTTGCTTTACAGCAATACGGCGCTCAACTACGGCAGCGGCGCCCTGGGCACGGGCAGCGTGGCAGGCAACAGCTACACCCTGGGCAGCGGCGCACCCGTCGTCAACAGCGCCAACAAGTTCTACTTCAGCGGTCGATCAGACAATTTTGGCAGCGGCAGCTCCAGCAATGCGCTCAACGCGCGCCTGGACCCAGAGGCCATCCGTGTCTCCAACGACGGCAAGAGCGTCTTCATCAGCGATGAATACGGCCCTTACGTCTATCAATTTGATCGCGCTAGCGGCCAGCGCACACGTGTTTTCGAGTTGCCAGCCAGCTTTGCCATCAACAATCTGAGCGCTCAAGGTGCCGTTGAGATAGCCAGTAATGCGAGCAGCGGCCGCATCACCAACAAGGGCATGGAAGGCCTGGCCATCACGCCCGACGGCAAGACCTTGGTGGGCTTTATGCAAAGCCCCTTGGCCCAGGACGGTGGGGACGGCGGCCGCTACAACCGCATCGTCAAGATCGACATCGCCAGCGGAGCCACCAGCCAATACGCTTACGACAACCAGATTGGCGGCAAGAACTTCAATAGCAGCGAGATCCTGGCCTTGAACGAGCACCAATTCCTGGTCTTGGAGCGCGACGGCAAGGGGTTGGGTGCAGACAATAATGCCGCAACCAAGCAGCTGCGCTTGGTCGACCTGAACGGGGCCACCGAGGTTTCCGGCATTGCCGATCTGCGCAAGCAAAGCGGTGTGGCCCTGAAGACCAGCCAGTTTTTAGACATCCGCGCCATGCTCAACGCGGCCGGCATCAGCGATGCCAACATCCCGTCCAAGCTCGAAGGCATCAGCTTTGGCGCCGATGTGATGGTGAACGGCGTGCTCAAGCACACCTTGTATCTGGCTAACGACAATGACTTCCTGGGTGCCGTCACACCTGCTGGTGGCAGCACAGCCAGCCAGTACAACAATCAGTTCTATGTCTTCAGCTACGACGGCAATGATTTTGTGCCCCAGGCCATCACCGCCAGCGTGCCGGAACCGACAAGCTATGCCTTGATGCTGGCGGGCCTCGCTTTTTTCGCGGGTTTGGGCGCGCGGGCGCGCAAACAGCCCGGTCGCTAAAGCGGCAAAGCCGGGGCACTGGCCCCGGTTTTTTTAGCTCTTGGACTCGTTCAAGAGCTGCAAGATCAGCTCAACACGCGCCTTCACCGGGCTTAGCGCGCCAGCGCTGGGCAGGGCGTCCGCCGAGGCCGTGACTGGCCCCGCATCGCAACGGGTGCTGCGCAAGACACGCACGCCCTGGGCTTGCGCCTCACGCAAGGCCGCCTCCAAGTCTTGCGACAGGCTGCCATTGCCGGTCCCCGCCACGACCAAGCCGCCTGGCTTGTCATCGGTCGATTGAGCCAACAAAGCGCGAACCAAACGACCATCAGAGGCCACATGGTTCAGCAAGATCTCGACGCGGGGCCAATCCTTGGCTGCCGTGGGCAAGACTTCCAAACCGACGCCGGGCCGAGCTTGGCCCAATCCCTGCACCCATCGCACCTGGCCTTCTTCCACCAGCCCTAGGCGAGCGCCATCGCTAGAAACAAAGGCATCCACCCGGTAGCTATGCGCCTTGCGCACCTGCTCCGCCGCATGGATCACGCCAGCGAAGACCACCAACACGCCAGAAGCTTGTGGATCCTGCGCCACCGCCACCGCGTCCAACAGGTTCTGGGGCCCGTCGGTCTGCAGGGCTGTCGCGGGTCGCATCGCCGCGGTCAAGATCACCGGCTTCTTCGGCGCCAGAACGCGCTGCAAAAAGTAGGCCGTTTCCTCCAAGGTGTCGGTGCCATGCGTGATCACCACGCCGGCCACGTCCTCGCGGGCCAAATGAGCGGCCACCCGAATCGCCAACTGCCGCCAAGTGGCGAAATCCATGTCCTTGCTATCCAACTGGGCAACTTGCTCACAGGCCAAGGAAACAGCCGCCAGTGCCGGCACGGCCGACACCAGTTGCGCCACCCCAAGCTGGGCGGCCTGGTAACCCACGTTGTCGCCCGGATCGGCGGCCGTGCCCGCAATCGTCCCGCCGGTGCCCAGAACCACCACCTGATTTGCTTCGGCCTCATGCGTTTCCACTGAACTTCCTTCTTTCTAATTTCATAAGAGTTTTGCAATTTCTCTTCAACTGGATGAAAATACAGCTACTGGATATATATTCAGGCAACCCTGCAGAGGAAGCCCGTGGACGACAGCCCCAAACTCACCCCCCGCCAGCAACAAATTCTCGACTTGGTCCGTCTCGCCATTGAGCGCACCGGCGCACCACCCACCCGGGCAGAAATCGCCGCTGAGCTTGGTTTTCGCTCCGCCAATGCGGCAGAAGAACACCTTCAGGCCCTGGCCCGCAAGGGCGCCATCGAATTGGTGGGCGGTACCTCGCGAGGCATACGGCTGAAGTCTGGCACATTGCGCGCTCTGCACGTGGCTAGAGAGGCACGCGAAGCGCAAGAGACTCAAAATTCTCTGCGCGGAAGGAAGTCTTCCAGCGGCGGCGAGCAGTTTTCGCTACCGCTCGCCAGCCTGGCCCAACTCACCTTGCCCCTGATCGGCCGGGTTGCGGCAGGTCACCCTATCCTGGCACAAGAGCATATCGAGCAAAGCTACTCGGTGGACCCCAGCTTTTTCGCCCGCAAGCCCGACTTTCTCTTGAAGGTCAGCGGCATGAGCATGAAGGACGTGGGCATCATGGACGGCGACCTTTTGGCCGTGCAGAAAACCAACGAAGCCAAGAACGGACAGATCGTCGTGGCCCGCCTAGGCGATGAAGTGACCGTCAAGCGATTCAAGCGCGGCCGCCAAGGCATTGAACTCTTGCCTGAGAACACTGATTTCGAGCCCATTCAAGTCAGCAATGGCGACGAGAGCTTCTCGATTGAAGGCTTGGCCGTTGGCTTGATCCGCAAGCAGATGTTCAGCTGAACGTCTGTTTGTTCAAAAAGATCCCCCGCTCGCTTGGCCGACCGGGGGATTTTTTTGGCTGCATCATGTCCTTGAACGCCTTGCCAGCAAAGGCAATACAGGGCGAATTCCGAACAACCATGAATACCCCTTAAAATTACTCGGGAAATACTTTGTTCTTACCTGAGATAAACAAGGAACTGCAGTTGAAGGAGCATTGGCTGAGCATTTGCTCGGAGCTTTATTAAATCTCTTGCTGCTCGGACGGAGCAAGAGTTTGAGAGTATCAAAAGGCAGAACATCAATCACCGCGGCGATTAACTTCGTCGTCACTGCATCAGTATGATGCTGAACTTGAGATACTCAAATCTTTGAGGCAAAGAAAAAGCCCCGACAGCTTTCGCTATCAGGGCTTTTGAAATGTTGGCGGAGTGGACGGGACTCGAACCCGCGACCCCCGGCGTGACAGGCCGGTATTCTAACCAACTGAACTACCACTCCAGATGTGCAAACTTTCGCTCGCAACACCGACAAGTTTTGTAGCTACTAGCGCAGCTACCAAGCCTCATCAAACTTGGCGTCCCCTAGGGGATTCGAACCCCTGTAGTCACCGTGAAAGGGTGGTGTCCTAGGCCTCTAGACGAAGGGGACTAAACCTTCTTATTCTTGAACCGCGCGCCACGCTGAATTTCAATCAGTCCAGCGACTG
>NZ_QAJN01000010.1:390377-390876 GCF_003852425.1 Paucibacter sp. KBW04
AATCATTGCTGACCGCGGAACCGCGCCGTTCAAGTCAAATTTTAGCGAGCACCACTCAAGTCCTTCAACTCAAATGGAAGCGGCCAATTTCTTGGCCGCAATCGACTCAAATACAACTCATTTCTGAGTTTCATATTATACAGCATTTTACCGCAGTATAAAACAAATTGTTGGCGGAGTGGACGGGACTCGAACCCGCGACCCCCGGCGTGACAGGCCGGTATTCTAACCAACTGAACTACCACTCCAGATAACCAGATGTTAGTATAACATCGAATTATCGATAAGTTTGTAATTATTTTAAAATAATTACCAAGCCTTATCAAACTTGGCGTCCCCTAGGGGATTCGAACCCCTGTAGTCACCGTGAAAGGGTGGTGTCCTAGGCCTCTAGACGAAGGGGACTAAACCTTCTTTTCTTATTATACAGCAATTATACACAAGTATTATCGCCGTATCCTGAACAGTGCGCCATTCAGAGTTTTATTATATACCAACT
>NZ_QAJN01000010.1:390962-488931 GCF_003852425.1 Paucibacter sp. KBW04
ATCTTGTGCACCAGCTTTTGCTTCAGCTTCCTGACTTTGCATTGCTGCTTAGTCACTCTGCCTCGCTCCTAACTGCTGCTGCGATTCAAACGTCGCGCTGTTCAAGCAAGACATAGATTATAGGACGTTTTTTAGCTGGAGCGCAAGCGTTTGATGACAATTTCTTTATCAAATAGTTCCAGCACCGCATCGACGCTCGGAGTTTGCACCCGGCCGCAGACCAAAGCACGCACCGGCATGGCCAGTTGAGGCATCTTCAGGCCGTGGGCCGTGATGGTTTCCTTGATGGCTGCGGAGATGGCGGCCTTGTTCCATTCGATCGCGCTCAGCTTGTCGGCCAGGGTCGCCAAGGCAGGCTTCACGCTATCGGTGACATGAGCGGCCAGGTCCTCGGCGCTGGGTTGCACATCCACAAAGTACATGGTGAGCCAATCGGCCAAGGCCTCGGTGGTCGAACAGCGATCCTTGAACAAGGCGACCATGGGCTTGAGTTGAGCCGCATCCGCTTGAACACCTCGTTTGGCCAGCTGCACTTTGACCAGCTCGGCCAGACGTGCATCGTCGGCCTGCTTTATATAGTGGCTGTTGACCCACTCCAGCTTGGCGGGGTCCCACTGAGCCGGGCTCTTATTGCAATGCGTGCCGTCGAACCAGGCGATCAGTTGCTCACGCGAGTACAGCTCCTCGTCACCATGGCTCCAGCCCAGGCGCGAGAGATAGTTCAACATCGCCTCGGGCAGATAGCCCTTGTCTTCGTAATTGGTGACGCTGACGGCGCCACGACGCTTGGACAGCTTCAGACCATCGTCACCCAGGATGACAGGGAAGTGGCCGAATTGCGGCAGGGGTGCACCCAGGGCATTGAAGATATTGATCTGCCAGGGCGTGTTGTTGACATGCTCATCACCGCGGAAGACATGGCTGATCTTCATATCCCAGTCGTCCACCACCACGCAGAAGTTGTAGGTGGGCACGCCGTCGGGACGCACGATGATCAGATCGTCGATCTCGCGGTTGTTGATGGTGATGGGGCCTTTGACCAGGTCGTTCCAAGTCACATCGCCTTCGGGCGGATTCTTGAAACGGATGACTGGATCCACGCCAACGGGCACAGGCGGCAAGACCTTGCCCGACTCGGGGCGCCAGCGGCCGTCGTAGCCGGTCTTCTCGCCGCGAGCACGTTGGCCCTCACGCATGGCTTCCAGCTCTTCGGGCGAGCAGTAGCAGCGGTAGGCCGTACCAGCGGCCAGCATCTGATCGACCACTTGTTTATAGCGGTCCAGGCGCTGCATCTGATAGATCGGGCCTTCGTCATAGTCCAGGCCCAGCCACTTCATCGAGGCAATGATCTGGTCGACCGAATCCTGGGTCGAGCGGGCCACATCGGTGTCTTCGATGCGCAGCACGAACTGACCACCGTAGTGGCGGGCATAGGCCCAGGAGAACAGCGCTGTACGTGCCGTGCCCAAATGCAAGAAGCCGGTGGGCGAAGGCGCGATGCGCGTGCGGATAGGGTGAGGAGTCTGGCTCATTTCGAATGCTTCAAGGTAGAGATGCCGCGCAGCAGGTCATCGGTGATGTCGTCCACATGCTCCAGGCCCACGGCCAGGCGGATCAAGCCCTGGCTGATGCCCGCCGCCTGGCGCTGGGCCTCGCTCAGGCGTCCATGCGAGGTGGTGGCCGGGTGGGTGATGATGGACTTGGTATCGCCCAGATTGGTGGCGACGCTCAGCACGCGTGTGCTGTCGATCAGATGGAAGGCGGCGGCGCGCGCGGCCTCGGGCGAGTCGGCTTTCAATTCAAAAGACAGAACCGCCCCACCCAAGCCCCCCTGCTGACGCATGGCCAGCTCATGCTGGGGATGCGAGGGCAAGGCCGGGTAGAACACCCGCGCCACCTCGGGCCGGGCCTCCAACCAATGGGCCACTTTCATAGCCTGCTCGCTCAAACCCCGCATGCGCAGGCTCAGCGTTTCCAGGCCCTTGAGGACCACCCAGGCGTTGAAGGGCGCCAACACCATGCCGGCCGTGCGCATCACCGGGCCGAACACGTCTTTGATCAGACGGTTAGGGCCACACAGCGCTCCGGCCATCACCCTGCCCTGCCCGTCCAGATATTTTGTGCCCGAATGCATGATCAGGTCGGCACCCAGCTTGGCCGGCTGTTGCAGGACGGGCGAGCAATAAGTGTTGTCCACGGCCAGCAAGGCGCCGGCGCCATGGGCGATATCGGCCAAGGCCTGGATGTCGCAGACCTCGGTCAGCGGGTTGGTGGGTGTCTCGGCAAACAGCAGTTTGGTCGTGGGCTTGAGGGCCGCGCGCCATTCGTTCAGGTCGGTCTGCGAGACGAAAGTCGTCTCCACACCGAACTTGCCGAACTCCTTGGCGAACAGATTCATCGTCGAGCCGAACACCGAGCGCGAACAGATCACATGGTCGCCCGCCTTCAGCAAGCCCATGCAGATCAGCAGAATGGCGCTCATGCCGCTGGCGGTGGCGATGGCACCTTCGGTGCCTTCCATTGCGGCCAAGCGGGCTTCCAGGCTGCGCACCGTCGGATTGCTGGTGCGCGCGTAGGTGAAGTCTTCCGACTCAGCGAAGCGGCGGGCCGAGGTCTCGGCATCCGGCTGCACAAAGGCGCTGGTCAAGAACAAGGCCTCGGAGTTCTCACCGTACTGGCTAGGTGCCAGGGCGGTGCGTACGGCCAGAGTCTCGGGGCGCAGGCCCTCGGGCAGCGGGCGGTCGTGCTGGCTCATGCTCACTGGCCCTCGCTACCGCTTTGCAGAGCCAAACGGCTGCGGGCCGGGCCCTCCTCTTCATCGCCCTGGCTGCGGCGCTGGGCCTCCAGCTTGGCAAAGTCCTCGGCGCTGACGTCGCCGGTGATGTACTCACCGTCGAAGCAAGAAGCCTCGAATCCCTTCAAGGCCGGCTGCAGTGCCGCCACCACGCGCTTCATCGCATCGACATCTTGATAGATCAAAGCATCAGCGCCGATGAACTCGCGGATCTCTTCGATGCTGCGGTTGTGCGCCACCAACTCTTCGCTGGTGGGCATGTCGATGCCGTAGACATTGCGGAAGCGCACCGGCGGTGCGGCCGAGGCCAGGTAGACCTTGCGAGCACCGGCTTCACGCGCCATCTGCACGATCTCCTTGGAGGTGGTGCCGCGCACGATGGAGTCATCCACCAGCAAAACATTGCGGCCCTTGAACTCCAGGCCGATGGCATTGAGCTTCTGGCGCACCGACTTCTTGCGGGCGCCCTGCCCCGGCATGATGAAGGTGCGGCCCACATAGCGGTTCTTCACAAAGCCTTCGCGGTACGGCTTGCCGATGCGATGGGCCAGCTGCATGGCCGAGGGGCGGCTGGATTCGGGGATGGGGATCACCACATCGATATCGCTGGGCGGCATGGTGGAGATCAGGCGCTGGGCCAGGGTCTCGCCCATATTCAGACGCGCCTGGTAGACCGAGATGCCGTCCATCACCGAGTCCGGGCGGGCCAGATAGACGAACTCAAACATGCAGGGGTTGAGCGAAGGATTCTCGGCGCACTGCTGAGTGTGCATCTGGCCGTTCATGTCGATGAACAAGGCCTCGCCGGGCGCCACATCCCGGATCAGCTGATGGCCCGTACCCTCCAGAGCCACGCTCTCGCTGGCCACCATGATCTCGCCATCGGCCGCCTGGCCGAAGCACAGGGGGCGAATGCCGTAGGGGTCGCGGAAAGCCAGCAAGCCGTGCCCAGCGATCAGGCAGATCACGGCATACGAGCCCTTGATGCGCTTGTGCACCGCACGCACGGCCTTGAACACCTCCTCAGGCGTCAAGGGCAGATCGCGCGCAGCCAGCTCCAATTCATGGGCCAGCACGTTCAGCAGCACTTCCGAGTCGCTCTCGGTATTGATGTGGCGGCGGTCGACGTTAAAAAGTTCGGCCTTCAAGCCCTGGGCATTGGTCAGGTTGCCGTTGTGCACCAGCACCATGCCGAAGGGCGCGTTGACGTAAAAGGGCTGCGCCTCTTCTTCGCTATAGGCATTGCCTGCCGTCGGGTAACGCACTTGGCCCAGGCCTATGCTGCCGGGCAATGCGCGCATATTGCGGGTACGGAACACATCCCGCACCATGCCGCGCGCTTTGTGCATAAAGCACTTATTGCCCTGCATGGTGACGATCCCGGCCGCGTCCTGGCCGCGATGTTGCAAGAGCAGGAGCGCGTCATAGATCAGCTGATTGACGGGGGAGCGGGAGATCACGCCGACGATGCCACACATGGCTATTCCTTCATTTCAACAGACACCCCAAGCTGCCAGGCAACCGCCCTTGTGAGGCGCAGACACGCGGTGCCAGGGACGTCCAGCATCGCGCCTGTGAGGCTAAAAAACACAGATGACAAATAAGGGCTTGAGCCTGGACTCAAGCCGGAATCATTTTTCTGACCGGCTCCGGTAACACCGGGCGCAGCCATTGCATAACCGTCTGAAAATGCGGCACCAACTGCGCTTGTCTCCATGTGGGTGACTGCGCAAAAGGCGTCATACCCACCACGGTCACCACCGCCACGCAAATCAGCAAGCCGCGCAAGAGCCCAAAGCCCGCGCCTCCCAGACGATCGACAAGACCCAAAGGCGTGGCATGAATCAGTGCTCGCAGCAGCTTGGCACTCAATCCCCACACCAGCAAAACCAGCAAAAAAGCCAGACCCAGGCTCAGCACATGAACCAGGCTCTCGCCCATACGTTCCAAGGGCAGCCAAGGTTGAATCAGCGGCGCCACATAAGGCATGGCGAAGTAAGCCACCAACCAGCCCAAAACCGACAAAACCTCAAACACCAGGCCACGCCACAAGCCCACCAGCACCGACAAGGCCAACACGCCCAGAAAGACCAGATCCAGCCACCCCATCTCAGGCCTTGACTGGGCTCAAGCACGGGCCAACGCACAAGTTCTGGCCCAGCAAACGCATCTGAAGCCGGCCGCTCACAGCGTCAACACCGCCGTCGACAAGCCCGTGGCTCGCACCTTGGCCGCCGCTTTGTCGGCCTCCTCGCGGCTGGCGAAGGGACCGACGCGAACGCGGATACGCGGGCCGCCCGGCGTGTTGACTTCCTGGGTATAGGTCTTGAGGCCCAACTTCTCCACCTTGAGCCGCGCCTCGTGCGCCGCCTTGCTGTCGGCATAAGCACCCACCTGCAAGATCACGCGGCCACCCGCGGCTGCCGGCTCGGCCGTCTTGGCTGCCGCCTTGCCCTCGAGCAAGGCCTGCACGCGAGCCGCTTCCTGCGCATGGGCCTTGGCGGCGGCGGCCTTTTCTGCAGCCTTGTCGGCAGCCTTGTCCGCGGGCTTCTCGGCATGCTTCTCAGTTTGCCTTTCGGCGGGCTTGTCGACCGCCTTGTCGACCGGCTTCTCTGTGCTCTTAGGCGAGGCCTTCTCCGGCGCCTTTTCAGCAGGCTTGTCCGCCGACTTGGGCGTCAGTGTTTGCGCCGCCACCACCGCGGTCGTGGTCGCCGCCGCAGCAGCCACCACCGTGCTCGAAGCTTGTTCTGCAGGCTTGCTAGCCACAGCCGACTTTGACGCGGGCGCCTCGGCCGCCACGGGCTCTGGCGGCGGCTCATTGACCACGGCTTGATTGGGCGCCGGGAAGCTGAGTTGCCCACCGACGGGTGCGCGCAAGGCCGGGCTGCCATCCTTGTTGGGAATCTCGATCGGCAGGTCGATGGGAATGGGGCGTGGCTGGGTCTCAAACACCAGGGGGAAGCCGATCACGCCCAGACCCACCAGCACGGCCGCACCGATCAGGCGGCGGCGGGCCCGCACGCGCAGCTGCTGCACCGCATCGGCCGAGTCCGCAACCGGCTTGGCGGCAGGTGCCGCGGAGCGCTGGGACAGGCGTTTGAAAAATGACAGCAAACCCATGGCAAGTTTTAGGCGTGATCGCCGCGTTGTATGGCCTCGTCAGCCGGGTAGAAAGCAGAACAACTCCGGCCCCTGGCTTGCTCAAAAAACAAAGCCAGGCCGGGGCCGAAAAAGGTCTTGCGATTGATGCTTTCGAGCCCTGCTCTGGAACTCAATGCACCTGCAAACGTGGCACACCGTTCTTGAGCACTCCACCCACGGTGAAGAAGGATCCGAAGACCAGAATTCTATCAGCGGGGTCTGCGGCAGCCGCCGCTGCAGCCAGGGCCGCGAGCGGATCCGCGTGGGTCTGCAACTGCAGGCCCGCGGGGGCCTTCAGCTGGCCAAGCTCGCGCAGCGATTCAAATTGCTCGCGCAGGGCTTGGGCCTTGGCCGCTCGGGGGATGTCCAAATCGCAGAAATGCCAGGCATCGACCAGCGGCGCCATGCGTTGGAAGATGGCGGCCAGGTCCTTGTCGGCCATGGCGCCAAACACCACATGGGTGCGCGGAAAGAAGCCCATCTGGTCCAGGTTCTGGGCCAGCGCGGCCACCGCGTGGGGGTTATGCGCCACGTCCAGCACCAGGGCCGGTTGGCCCGCCACCACCTGAAAGCGCCCCGGCAGCTCGACCAAGGCCAGGCCGGTACGCACGGCCTGCGCACTGATGGGTAGACGGTCGTACAAGGCCTCGAACACCGCCAGCACGCCGGCCGCATTGAGCAATTGGTTCACCCCGCGCAGAGCCGGATAGGCCAGGCCGCTGAAGCGCTTGCTGCGGCCCGTCCACTGCCATTGCTGGCGGTCGCCGCTGTAGTTGAAGTCGCGGCCCAGCTGGCGCAGGTCGGCACCCAGCTCGGCCGCGCGCGCGGCCAGGCTGGCGGGCGGCACGGGGTCGCTGACGACGACCGGCCGGCCGGCCCGCATGATGCCGGCTTTTTCACGGCCCACGGACTCGCGGTCCGGGCCTAAATACTCGGTGTGATCCAGATCGATGCTGGTGATGACGGCGCAATCGGCGTCGATGGCGTTGACCGCATCCAGGCGGCCACCCAGGCCCACTTCGAGGATCACCAGATCCAGCGGCTCGGCTGCCAAGCGCAGCATGATGGCCAGGGTGGTGAACTCGAAGTAAGACAAGGTCATCTCACCACGAGCGGCTTCGACGGCCTCGAAGAATGGCAGCAGCGACTCGGCCGCCACCGGTTCACCGCCGACCCGGCAACGCTCCTGGAAATGCACCAGATGCGGCTTGATGTAGAGCCCGACGCGGTAGCCGGCTTGCAAGGCGATGGACTCCAGCATGGCGCAGGTGGAGCCCTTGCCATTGGTGCCCGCCACCATCACCACCGGCGCCTCGAACTTCAGACCCAGCCGGTCACGCAGTTCAAGCACCCGCGCCAAGGTCATGTCTATGGTCTTGGGGTGCAGGCGCTCGCAGTGGGCGAGCCAATCATCAAGGGTGCGCGACATGGGTTTAAAGCTATTGCTTGAAGCAGTTGGCAGAAACAAGGACGGCCAGACCTTGTGGGCCTGGCCGCGGAACTAAAAAGTTAGATAGGTGCCGGAATCAGGCCACCGCGTCCGAGCTTTGACGCTGCAGCATGGCCAGTTGGCGAGCGATGGTCTCGCGCAGCTGGCGGCGGTCCACGATCATGTCGACGGCGCCCTTCTCCATCAGGAACTCGGCGCGCTGGAAGCCCGGGGGCAGCTTTTCGCGCACGGTGTTTTCAATCACCCGTGGGCCGGCAAAGCCGATCAAGGCCTTGGGCTCGGCAATCACCACATCGCCCACAAAGGCGAAGCTGGCGGACACACCGCCCATGGTGGGGTCGGTCAGCACGCTGATATAGGGCAGTTTGGCCTTGGCCAAACGGGTCAGAGCCGCATTGGTCTTGGCCATCTGCATCAGGCTCAGCAAACCTTCCTGCATACGGGCACCACCGGTGGCGGTGAAGCAGATGAAAGGCGTCTTTTGTTCGATGGCGGTTTCCACACCACGCACAAAACGCTCACCCACGACGGAGCCCATGGAGCCGCCCATAAAGCTGAACTCGAAACAGGCCGCCACCACGGGCACGGTCATCACCGCGCCGCCAAACACCACCAGAGCATCGGTCTCGCCGGTGTGCTCCAGGGCTTCTTTCAGGCGGTCGGGGTACTTCTTGCTGTCCTTGAACTTCAAGGCGTCCACCGGCAAGACTTCCTGACCGATTTCGTAACGGCCTTCGCCGTCCAGGAAAGCGTTCAGGCGCTCGCGCGCACCGATGCGGTGGTGGTGACTGCACTTGGGGCAGACATTGACGTTCTGCTCCAAATCGGTCTTGTAAAGAACGGTCTCGCAAGACGGGCACTTGATCCACAAACCCTCGGGCACCATGCGGCGCTCGTTGGGATCGGTTTGCTGCATCTTGGGCGGCAGTAGTTTTTCAAGCCAACTCACAAGCAGACTCCTCTCAATATGTCTCTGACTTAATGCTCACACGGATGCTCAGGCATCCAGCGCGGCACGAATCTCACGGATGAATTGCGCACCCGTGCTGGCGACATTATCGCGCGGCTGGCTCTCCAGCAGCTCAACAAGACGCGAACCGATCACCACGGCGTCCGAATGCTCGGCCACGGCGCGTGCGGTGACCGCGTCACGAATGCCAAATCCCACCCCCACCGGCACAGACACATGACGGCGTATGCGCGGAATCATCTCGGCCACGGCGTCGGTGTTCAAGTGCCCTGCCCCGGTCACGCCCTTGAGCGAGACGTAGTAGACATAGCCGCGCGCCACCTTGCCGACGCGCGCCATGCGCTCCTCGGTCGAGGTGGGAGCCAGCAAAAAGATGGGGTCCATGTCCTGGGCATGCAGCAGGCTGGCAAAGGCCTCGCATTCCTCGGGCGGGTAGTCCACCACCAGCACGCCATCCACGCCCGCCGCCTTGGCATCGGCGACAAAACGCGCCTGACCATAGCGCTCGATCGGGTTGGCGTAGCCCATCAAGACCACCGGCGTCGTGCGGTCGCTCTCGCGGAATTGCTTCACCGCGGCCAGGACCTGGGGCATGCCTATGCCCACCTTGAGCGCCCGCTCGGCCGCGCGCTGGATCACCGGGCCATCGGCCATGGGGTCGGAGAAAGGCACGCCCAGCTCGATCACATCGGCCCCGGCCTGGGCCATGGCCAGCATCAGTTCGACGGTGACATCGGGATAAGGATCGCCGGTATGGACAAAGGGAATCAAGGCCTTGCGGCCCTGGGCGGCCAGGCGTTCAAAGGTGGCTTGAATGCGGCTCATGGCTGGACTCCCTTGGCTTGTTGCAATGCGTCCAGTGAGACATGGGCCTCCGCGCCTCCTTTGACCGCTTGCCCCTTGCAGGAAGGACGGCAGAAGAACTCGGCCTTGGACAGATCGGCCACCGTGCCGATGTCTTTGTCACCTCGGCCCGACAGATTGACCAGCAGATGTTGATCGGCCGGCAGCGTAGGCGCCAGCTTGATCGCATAGGCCAGGGCGTGGCTGGATTCCAAGGCGGGGATGATGCCCTCGGTACGGCACAGGCGGTGGAAGGCACTCAAGGCTTCCTCGTCCGTCACCGACACATACTCGGCCCGGCCGATATCCTTCAAGTACGCATGCTCAGGGCCAACGCCGGGGTAGTCCAGGCCGGCGGAGACCGAATGCGTCTCGATGATCTGGCCGTTGTCATCCTGCAGCAGATAGGTGCGGTTGCCGTGCAAAACGCCGGGGCTGCCCTTGGTCAGCGTGGCGGAATGCTTGTCGGTCTCCAGCCCCAAGCCGGCCGCCTCCACGCCGATCAGGCGCACTTGGGCATGGTCGATATAGGGGTAGAAGATGCCGATGGCATTGCTGCCACCGCCCACGCAGGCGATCACCGCATCGGGCTGGCGGCCAATCATCTCGGGCATCTGCACCAGGCATTCATCGCCGATGACGCGCTGGAAGTCGCGCACCATCATCGGGTAGGGATGCGGGCCGGCCACGGTGCCGATGATGTAGAAGGTGGATTCCACATTCGTCACCCAGTCGCGCATGGCCTCGTTGAGCGCGTCCTTCAAGGTCTTGGAGCCCGACTCCACCGGCACCACACGGGCACCCAGCAGATTCATGCGGTAGACATTGGGGCTTTGGCGCTTGACGTCCTCGCTGCCCATATAGACCACGCATTCCATGCCGTAACGGGCGCAGATGGTGGCGGTGGCGACACCGTGCTGGCCGGCGCCGGTCTCGGCGATCACCCGCTTCTTGCCCATGCGCTTGGCCAGCAAGGCCTGGCCAATGGTGTTGTTGACCTTGTGCGCGCCGGTGTGGTTCAGGTCCTCGCGCTTGAGGAAGATCTGCGCGCCGCCCAACTCGCGGCTCAGGCGATCGGCGTGGTAGATGGGGCTTGGGCGGCCGACGAAATGGGCCAGCTCTTTTTTGTACTCGGCGATGAAGTCCGGGTCCTGGCTGTAGTGGGCGTAAGCGTCTTTCAGCTCGTCCAGGGCGTGGACCAGGGTTTCGGCGACAAAGCTGCCGCCATAGGTTTGGCCCTTGATGGGGCCGAAATGCCCGCTGGCATCGGGTTGATCGTAGCGATTCATGGTGTTGATCTCTTCAGGTTGGCAGTGCGGCGATGTGCGCATCGGCTTGGCGCACGGCATCACAGAACTGGCGTATCAGGACGGCGCTCTTCAGGCCCTTGGCCTCTTCCACGCCGGAACTCACGTCAACGGCCGTCGGCCGTACCTGAAGAATCCCGGTCAGCACATTTCCGGCATGCAACCCACCAGACAAAACGACTGGAGAGGGCACGTTTTTTGGAATGAGTGACCAATCGAATACCTTTCCACCGCCGCCATAGCCCTCGACATGAGCGTCGAGCAGCAGGGCTTGGGCACTTGAATACTGTGCCGCGAAGTTTAGCAAATCAAAACCCTCGCCCATACGCGCCGCACGCAGAAAAGGCCGTCCTGCCCGCTCGCAATCGGCCGGGGTCTCGTCGCCGTGGAATTGCAAGAGCATATGGGGCAAGGCCTTCAAGGCGGCATCCAACTCCGCCTGGCTGGCATTGACGAACAAACCCACCGGCGTGACAAAGGGCGGCAGCAAGCGCGCCAACTCGGCGGCGCGTGCCGGGCTCACATAACGCGGGCTCTTGGGATAGAAAACAAAGCCGATGGCATCGGCCCCGGCCTCCACCGCGGCCAGCACATCGGCCTCGCGGGTCAGGCCGCAGATCTTGATTCGGGTACGGCTCATCACTTGCTTCTCAATCAAGGCAGCCAATCCATGGCCGCTGTGTGTTCGGGAATGGCGAATTTGGGCTCGTAGTACGGGCCCTTGAAGTAGAGACCATCGGCCGGAAAGGTGGGCGCGGCCTGGGCCCGATTGCGGGCGGCCAACACCTCGGCCAGCCAGGCCAGGTTTCGCGTGCCATTGCCCACGGCGATCAGGCAACCCATGATGTTGCGCACCATATGGTGCAAAAAAGCCGAGGCGTCGAAGTCAAAGCGCCAGTAAGCACCGCGACGGGTGATCTCAATCGCTCGCAAGGTCTTGATGGGCGATTTGGCCTGGCACTGAGCCGCCCGGAAGGAACTGAAATCATGCTCGCCAATCAAGAGGCTGGCAGCAGCACGCATGGCCTCCAGATCCAGGGGCCGGAACACCCAGCCCACGCCCCCAGCCTCGATGGCCGGGCGCACCACCGACTCCAGCACCAGAAAGCTGTAACGCCGCCCCTGAGCGGAGAAGCGCGCATGGAAGTCATCACCAGGAAATGCACACCACTGGATCGCCACATCGGGCGGCAGATAGCGATTCGTGCCGCGCACCCAGGAGGCGGCCTCGCGCTGGATCTCGGTGTCGAAATGCACCACCTGATTGAGCCCGTGCACCCCCGTGTCGGTGCGGCCGGCGCAAATCGTGCGTACTGGCTGGGCGGCGAACTGGCTCAGGGCCAGCTCCAGCACGTCCTGCACGGTCTGGCCATCCGTCTGGCTCTGCCAGCCGTGATAGCCCTGGCCGCGGTAACTCACTCCCAGCGCGATGCGCATGCGCTGTTCTCCTGTTTACGAACAATCCCGTCACTCGTCATCGCGCATTCCAAAAATGAAAAAAGGCGCTCGTGCATCGAGCGCCTTTGTAGAGCTGATGGGCGCGATTATCGCAACTCGTCCAGCATGGCCTGCGCCTTGTCGCGCAAAGCCCCGCCGGACTTGGCGATCAGCTCCTGCAGCACCTCGCGCGCCCCTTCGGTGTCGCCGATCTGGCGGAACTCATCGGCCAGCTCCAGCTGGCGCATCAGCGGGTCACCCTCGTCGTCCGCCAAGGCATCCTGGGCCTGCGCCAGATGATCGACCGGCGCTTGCACCTCGGGCGCTGCTTGCTTGTTCAGCATGTCCTCAAACTCCAGCGGCAAGTCGCCGTCAAAAGCCGAGGACTCGGCGGTAGGAATGGGTTCCGGCGCATGGGCCACGGTCTCGGGGCCATGGCTGTCGGGCAGGGAAAGGTCGATGGAGGACAGATCAAAGTCCAGAGCCCCGCCCTGCTCCGGCGCCGGCTTGTGCGCCTCGTCGAGTGGCAGATCCAGATCAAACTCCAGATCACCCGAGCTGTCCGGCGTCACCCGGGCCGCAGGCGCTTCAGGGGCAGCAGGCTCGGACAGATCAAAGTCCATGGACAAGGGCGCTTGCTCCACGCTGGTGGCCATGGCCTGGGTGGCTTGCATGGCCAGCGGGGACACCGGGGCCGGCGTGGGCGCGCCCAAATCCAGATCGAGATCCAGATCAAAGCCGCTGGCCGGGCCGGCATCCAGCACCGGACGACTCAAGCCCTCGGTGGGATGCGCAGCGGCGCTTGCCGTGTAGGGCAAGGTGCTGGCATTCATGGGCTCGGGCCGCTCTTCACGGCTGCCATCAGTCTGGGTAGGCGCTCCACCCGGCTGGTAGAGCGGATTGTCTGGATCGATCTGGCGGCCCAGCTCCTGAGCCTTGGCCCAGTCCTCGCCCGTACCCTGGGTTTCGGCAAACAGGTGGATGGCCAGTTGCTCAAAGCCCTTGGTGTCGCGTCGCTTGGCGTAGACCTCCAGCAGTTTGAGGCGAATCGCCAGTCGCTCGGGGTTGGCGCGCAGTGCTTCCTTGAGGATTTCCTCGGCCTGCAGATCACGGCCGTAGGCCAGATAAACATCGGCCTCGGCCACCGGATCCACGTCGCCGATGGCGTCCAGCTGGCTCAGGGAGTAGTTCATCGAGGAGCCTGCACCGGCCGACTCGCGCGTGTCCACTCTCGCGCCACCGGTGGCGCCGAAGAAGGAGTCGGGCTGCACACGGCTCTCATGGAAGCCGGTGTCGGGCTTGCTGGCATCTTTGCGGCCACGCAGACGGTAAAGCCCCAGCGCGCCCAAGGCGGCTATCAAGGCACCACCCAGAGGCAGCAGCAAGGAGTTGTCCAGCAATTGATCGATCAGGCTGGGCTCGGCCACCGGCGCTTGCGGCGGGGGCGCCAGCACGGCGCTGGCTGCAGAGGCCGCAGGCTTGGTGGCACTGGCCGCCGCCACACGCGCTGGAGCCGATGCCGGTGCCGAAGCCGCAGAGGCTGCCGCCAGCGCCGCCGAGGGCGCTTGCGCCGCGGGCAAGGCCACGGCAGGCGCCGTCACCGGCAAGGCATTCGCTGCGGTTTTGGCCGCATCAGTCTCGGCTGGCTTGGCCGCCGTCGCTGCTGCCGAAGCAGCGGGCTTGGCCGCGCTGGAGAGCTTCTTCAACTCCTCCACATTGCGGGTCAACTCGGCCACCCGGGCGGCCGCATCTTTTTTCTCGGTTTCCTTGGAGGCCTTGGCCACCTTGGCTGCGGCAGCATCGGCCGCGCTGGCGGCCTTGCTGAGCGTCAGCTTGTCGGGTGCGGTATTGGCGGCGGGCTTTTTGTCCTCCACCGCGGTCTGCACCTGACCCTTGGCTTGGCGCTCATTGTGTTCTTGCTTGAGCGTCGGCGCGGCCGCACCCAGGCGTTGGCGATAAGCACTGAAATCCGTGCTTTGGGCGCGTATCACCTGGCGTGCTTCGGCAGGGCTCAGGCTCGCCAGACTATCGCCGGGCGGCACTTGCAGAACCGCACCGGACTTCAGGCGATTCATATTGCCATCGACAAAGGCGTCCGGATTGTTGCGGTACAGACCCACCAACATCTGATCCAGAGACACCCCGGCGGGCTGTGTCTTGACCGCGATGCGGTAGAGCACATCACCGGGCTTGACCTTGTACTCGCTGGCCGCGACCAGCTTCTCGGTCGGGACCGGAGCCGGGCTGTTCGTCTTGGGGCTGGCTTCGGCGCGCGGCTTGGGCTCGGCCTTGGGGCGTGCTGCAGCGGCACTGCCGCCATTCGCAGCCGAAGCCGGCGCGGCTTCGCTAGGCGCTGCCGCCGGAAGCGCTGCGGGCGCGGGCGCAGGCGCCTGAGCAAACACGGGTGAAGTGACTGCCGCTGGCGCCGGGCCGGACGGGCGGGTCGCGGCCGGCGGATCGAACAGCAAGGTGTATTCGCGCACCAGACGGCCGCTGGCCCAGGTGAGCTCCAGAATCACGTCGACAAAAGGCTCTTGCACCGCGCGGTCGCTGCTGACCCGCAGATAAGAGCGGCCATCGCGGCGCGTCACCTGCACCTGGGTGCCGGTCAGCACGCTGTTGTATTCAACGCCGGTGGCGCGATAGGCATCGGGCGGCGCCACGCGAACCTTGAGGCTGCCGGCTTCTTCGGCGGTGAGGCTGGTGATATCGATCTCGGCCTTGAGCGTTTCACCCAGGGCGGACTGAACGGTCAAACGACCCAGGCCGACGGCAGCGGCGCTGGTGCTGGCCACAAGCAGCGCGGCGGCGGCGATGTGCGAGAGGGCGAAACGCCCGAAACATGGAGCCAGGGAAGCGGCGAACAAGCCGGGCGAGCGGCTCACTCCCAAATTCCCTGACACCTCAGGCATTGCGCTGGTACTTTGTTTCAAGGCGTCCCCCAAAGCAACAAAGCGGAACCCCCAGGGGTGCCGCCCGTTTCATTGATCAATTCTCGATTTTCAACAGCGCTCACTGGCCCATCCTGGTGCGCACGCTGCATTCGTCGTGCAGCTGAAATTCTCAACTGCGGCAAGCACATACGCATCGAAGCTCAGGTAAAGCCGCATAAGCACTCTTGACGCCCTGCAGATTGAACGCCGCTCGCCCGGATGTCGCAATTGGGCAACGGCTTTCAAAACACAAATGGCGCAAGCCCGAGCCAAGACTCGGCCTTGCGCCACCCTGGTCCTAAATCGCTCAGTTCGCCAGCAAGATGCGCAGCATGCGGCGCAACGGCTCGGCCGCACCCCACAGCAGCTGGTCACCGATGGTGAAGGCGCCCACATACTCGGGACCCATGGCCAGCTTGCGGATACGCCCAACCGGGATACCCATGGTGCCGGTCACGGCCACCGGGGTCAGATCCTTGATGGTGGCTTCGCGGGTATTGGGCACGACCTTTACCCACTCGTTATCGGCGGCGATCATGGCCTCGATGTCGGCCAGGGGCATGTCCTTCTTGAGCTTGAAGGTCAGGGCCTGGCTGTGGCAGCGCATGGCGCCGACGCGCACGCAGAAACCATCAACGGGAATCGCGCTGGAGCCGAAACCCTCGCCAAGACCCAAGATCTTGTTGGTCTCGGCCATGCCCTTCCACTCTTCCTTCGATTGGCCATTGCCCAGATCCTTGTCGATCCAAGGGATCAGGGAGCCGCCCAGGGGCACGCCGAAATTGGCGGTCTCGGCGGCGCTCAAGTTGCGCTGGGTGGCGATGACCTGGCGGTCGATCTCCAGGATGGCGCTCTTGGGGTCATCGAGCAAGGCGCGCACCGAGGCGTTCAGCGTGCCGTACTGCGTCAGCAGCTCGCGCATATGTTGCGCGCCACCGCCGCTGGCAGCCTGGTAAGTTTGGGTGCTCATCCACTCGACCAGACCGGCCTTGTAGAGCGCGCCTACGCCCATCAGCATGCAGGAGACGGTGCAATTGCCGCCGACCCAGTTCTTGCCGCCCTTAGCCAAAGCATCCTTGATGACCGGCATATTGACCGGATCGAGGATGATGACTGCCTCGGACTCCATGCGCAGCGTGGAGGCCGCGTCGATCCAGTGACCCGTCCAACCGGCCGCGCGCAGCTTGGGGAAGACCTCGCTGGTGTAGTCGCCGCCCTGGGCGGTGATGATGATCTCGCAGCGCTTGAGCTGTTCGATATCAAAGGCGCTTTGCAGCTTGGTTTCGTTCTTGGCCTGGGCCGGGGCGGCGCCGCCGGCGTTCGAGGTGCTGAAGAACAGCGGCTCGATCAGGTCAAAGTCTTTTTCCGCCGTCATGCGGTCCATCAGGACCGAACCGACCATGCCGCGCCAGCCTACCAATCCAACAAGTGTCGTCATCGCTATTACCTCTATCGCCCTAAAAAAGAAAAGTCTGCGGACTTCTTCTCCCCCGGCTCGTGTCGCCAGGGGTGTAGGGGCGAGACGAACCGGAGCTGAACTAGCCCTTAATGGTTTTGGTCATGGTGGTGGCGGCGTTCAAAGCTGAAACGACCGCATCACCCATCTCGCGCGTGCCCACCTTCTGGGTGCCCTCGCTCCAAATGTCTGGCGTGCGCAGACCTTGGGCCAATACAGCGGCGACAGCCGACTCGATACGAGCGGCAGCGACGGGCTGGTTGAGGGAAAATTTGAGCATCATGGCAGCGGAGAGAATTGTAGCCAAAGGATTGGCAATTCCCTTGCCCGCAATGTCGGGCGCGCTGCCATGGCTGGGCTCGTACAGGCCTTTGTTGTTCTTGTCCAACGAGGCCGAGGGCAGCATGCCGATGGAGCCGGTCAACATGGCGGCCGCATCCGAAAGAATGTCGCCGAACATATTGCCCGTCACCATCACATCAAAGCGCTTGGGCGCTTTGACCAGCTGCATGGCGGCGTTGTCCACATACATATGATCGAGTTCAACGTCGGGATACTCGGCGCCGACCTCAATCATGACGTCCTTCCAGAACTGGAAGGTCTCCAGCACATTGGCCTTGTCCACGCTGGTGACGCGACGGCCGCGCTTGCGGGCGGCCTGGAAGGCGACGTGAGCGATGCGCTCGATCTCCGGGCGCGAGTAGCGCATGGTGTCGAAGGCTTCTTCGCTGCCGGGGAAATGGCCGTCCACCGCGGTACGGCGGCCACGCGGCTGACCAAAATAGATGTCGCCGGTCAGCTCACGGATGATGAGGATGTCCAGGCCCGCCACCAACTCGGGCTTGAGGCTGGACGCATGAGTCAACTCCGGGTAGCAGATCGCCGGGCGGAAATTGGCAAACAAGCCCAGATGCTTGCGCAGGCCCAGAATCGCCTGCTCGGGGCGCAGGGGGCGATCCAACTTGTCGTACTTCCAGTCACCCACGGCGCCGAACAAAATGGCGTCGGCGTCCTTGGCCAATTGCAAGGTGGAATCGGGCAAGGGGTGGCCCGAGGCCTCATAGGCCGCACCGCCCACCGGCGCGTGCTCCAACTCCAGGGGCAAATCCAAGACCTTCAGGACCTTGACCGCCTCGGCGACGATTTCGGTGCCAATGCCGTCACCCGGCAAAACTGCGATTTTCATTTGCTGCTTTCTTTTGTCGGCCGGGCTCAAGCCACCAGGCGATTGTTCAACCAAGGCTTGGCGGCGATGCGCTCGGCCTCGTAACTGCGGATCTTGTCGGCGTAACGCAGGGTCAGGCCGATATCGTCATAGCCGCCCAGCAAGCAATATTTGCGGAAGGCCTGCACCTCAAACGGCAGCTCGGCGCCATCGGGCTTGACCACCACCTGACGCTCCAGATCCACGGTCAGCTGGTAGCCGGGGAAGGCATGCACTTCGTCGAACAGGCGCGCCACCTGAGCCTCGGGCAAGACGATGGGCAGGATGCCATTCTTGAAGCAGTTGTTGAAAAAGATGTCGGCAAAGCTGGGCGCGATCAAGGCGCGAAAGCCGTACTGCTCCAGCGCCCAGGGCGCGTGCTCGCGGCTGGAGCCGCAACCGAAATTGCTGCGCGCCAAAAGCACCGAGGCGCCCTGGTAGCGCGGCTGATTCAGCACAAAGTCGGGGTTGGGCTTGCGGCTGGCTGGGTCCTGGCCGGGTTCGCCGGCGTCCAGATAGCGCCATTCATCGAAGAGATTGGGGCCAAAGCCCGAACGCTTGATCGACTTCAGGAATTGCTTAGGGATGATCGCGTCGGTGTCGACGTTCTCGCGGTCCATGGGCGCAACAAGACCCTTGAGCACGGTAAATTTATCCATCGAATTCTCCTTGAGAGCCCCGGCCTGCAAACTGGTTTGCGAGCCGGCACCCGGTCATTTCTTCTTGCTGCTGTCTTCGATCTTCTCGCCCACTTTTTGCAAGTCGCGACCAAAACCGTTGACGGTATTGCAGCCAGCCAAGGGCGCCAGCAGGGCCAAGCCCAGCGCGCACAGCAGCAGTTTTTTCAGCATCATGGTTTGACTCCTCAAACGAGACGGCGCACGTCGACGAAATGCCCGTTCATGGCCGCCGCCGCCGCCATCGCGGGGCTGACCAAATGGGTACGACCACCGGCGCCTTGGCGGCCTTCGAAATTGCGATTGCTGGTGGAGGCGCAGCGCTCGCCCGGCTCCAGGCGGTCGGCATTCATGGCCAAACACATGGAGCAACCCGGCTCGCGCCACTCAAAGCCCGCGCCCTTGAAGATCACATCCAGGCCCTCGGCCTCGGCCTGCGCCTTCACCAAGCCCGAACCCGGCACAACCAAGGCCAGCTTGACGTTGGACGCCAGACGGCCGCCGATGCGGCGCACCACGGCGGCGGCCTCGCGCATGTCTTCGATGCGGCTATTGGTGCAAGAACCGATGAAGACCTTGTCGATGCGGATATCGGCCAGCGCCTTATTGGGCTCCAAGGCCATGTATTGCAAGGCGCGCTCGATGGCACCGCGCTTCACATCGTCTTTTTCCTTGTCTGGATCGGGCACGCGCTCGTCGATGGCCAGGACCATCTCGGGCGAGGTGCCCCAGGTGACTTGGGGGCGGATGTCGGCCGCGTTCAGCTCGACCACCGCATCGAACTTGGCGCCCGCATCGGAATGCAGACCACGCCAGTATTGAACCGCCTGCTCCAGCTCGACGCCGGTGGGCGTGAAGGGGCGGCCCTTGACGTAGTTGATCGTCGTGTCGTCCACCGCGATCAGGCCGGCGCGGGCGCCGGCCTCGATGGCCATATTGCAGACCGTCATGCGGCCTTCCATGCTCAAGGCGCGGATGGCCGAGCCACCGAATTCGATGGTGTAGCCGGTGCCGCCAGCCGTGCCAATTTTGCCGATGATGGCCAGCACGATGTCTTTGGCGCCCACGCCCTTGGCGACCTGGCCCTCCACCTTCACCAGCATATTCTTGGCCTTTTTGGCCAGCAGGGTCTGGGTGGCCAAGACATGCTCGACCTCGGACGTGCCGATGCCATGGGCCAGGGCGCCAAAGGCACCATGGGTGGAGGTGTGGCTGTCACCGCAAACGACGGTCATGCCGGGCAGCGTCGCGCCCTGCTCCGGGCCGATGACGTGGACGATGCCCTGGCGCTTGTCGCTCATCTTGAACTGGGTCAGGCCAAAGCGGTCGCAGTTCTGGTCCAGGGTGTCGACCTGCAGCTTGGAGATGGGGTCGGCAATGCCGCCGCTGCGGTCGGTGGTGGGCACATTGTGGTCGCTCACCGCCAGATTGGCGGAGATGCGCCAGAGCTTGCGGCCGGCCAGATCCAGGCCTTCAAAAGCCTGCGGGCTGGTCACCTCATGCAGCAGATGGCGGTCGATATAGAGCACCGTCGTGCCGTCGTCTTCGACGTGCACCACATGCTCGTCCCAGAGCTTGTCGTATAGCGTGCGCGGGGTGGCTGTCATGCTGGCTTCCTTGCTTTTTCGGTGGGATCAATGGTTCGAGATTGCGGGCACAAGGCCTCGACAAAACGTTGCAAAACGGTGGGCATGCGTTCCTGCCGGGCCACGCCAAGGCAGTAGTCGCGTGCGCCCCAGGCCTCGTCCAGGCGCAAGAGGCGAACCGCAAAAATACGGGAAAAGCGCTCGGCCGGCCCCTCGGGCAGCACGGCCACACCCAGGCCTGCTTCCACTAACTGGGCGATGGCATCAAAGCCGCGCACTTGCAGGCGGGCGTTCAAGGTGCGGCCCCGGGCCAGGGCCTGCTCGCGCATCAGCTCCTGGGCGGAGGCCCCGGCATGCAGGCCGATCAGGTCGTAGTCCAGCAAGTCACTGAAGGACACGGCCGAACGGGTGGCCAACTCATGCTCGGCCGGCACCAGCACCGCCAAACGGGCGGCACGGTAGAACCAATGCTCCAGGCGGTTGTCCAGCAGCGGCGGCGTAAAGATGCCCACATCGGCACGCCCCTCGGCCACGGCGGCCTGCACCTCGGCGCTGGTCAGGTCTTCCAGGCTGATGCGGATCTGCGGGTGGGCTTGCGAGAACGCCGCCAGATCGGCGGGCAGACACTCGGCAATAGCCCCGCTATTGGCGGCAATGCGCAGATGGCCTTTGATGCCGCGCGCAAACTCCATCACCTCGCTCTCCAGCGCATGCAAGGAGGCATGCAAGGAGCGGATATGACGCACCAGGGCGCGGCAAGCCTCGGTCGGCTCCACACCTCGGGCGCGGCGCTCAAACAGCTGCACGCCCAGGCGCGACTCTAGATCCGACACCCGCTTGCTGGCCGCGGCCAGGGCCAGATGCTCACGCGCCGCCCCCTTGGTGATGGAGCGCACTTGCTCTATCGCCAAGATGAGGTTGAGGGTGGTGAGGTCGAGTCGCATAAGCTGGGGTCTCGGCCGGATTATCCTTCGCAATTCAGCCGATACAAGCTTAATTCAACCCGCTCGATTCGCAATGCACGAAGCCTTGCTTGTTCAGGAATTGCGGCCCAATCATTTTGGCTATTCTGATCAGCGCTCAAAACCCCATGCCAAAGCCCTGCGCCCGGAGTTGCCCATGCCGATGAAACGCCGCGATGTCCTCAGCGCCGCCTGCGCGGGCACCTTCAGCCTGAGTTGCTGGGGCCAGCCCGAAGGCCAGGATCCGCGTGAGCTGACCTGGGTGGTCGAGAACTTCGAACCCTATTTCATCCAGACCGGGCCTTTGAAAGGCAAGGGCATTGGCGACCGAATCAATCAGTTCCTGATCGATGCCCTGCCCGAGTACCGGCACAAAATTGCCTACGTGCCGATCTTGCGCATCACCGAGGGGCTGAAGAAAGGTCAGCAGCAGGTTATCACCACTTATCTGAAGAATCCGGCCGATCTGGCCTTCACCCAGTACAGCATCACCAGCCTGGTGGTGCCGCCGCTAGAGCTGACGCTCAGGCGCCAGGACTGGCAGCGTGACTGGCGGGCCAGCCCACAGATTTCATTGCGAGCTTTTCTCGATGCCGGCAAGGTGGTGGGCCTGGCGGGGCGGCGTTTTTATGGCGACGGCATCACGCCCATCGTCACCGACCGGCAGCGCTACCCCAAGGGGGCCTACGTCCAGCAGTCCTCCCACTACCGCAAGCTGGCCGAGATGGTGGTGCAAAAGCATGTGGACGCAACGATTGGCTATGCCGCCGAGCTGAAGTACTTTGAGCTGAGCAGCCCCAACGCTGGCCAGCTGATCAGCCTGCCCATCGTCGAGGAGCCAAACTATCTCTACGCCTATGTCGCCCTGCCCAAAACGCCCTGGGGCGACCGGCTGCGCGAGCGCATCGACAGGGTCCTGAGTCAAAAGCGCAATACACCTGCCTACCGCGCCATCATGCTGGATTGGTTCACGCCCACACCGGCGTTCGAACGCGCCATCACGGCGCGCTTCAACTCATCTCTTTGAGGCGGCCAGCTTCGCCACTCAGGACAGCGCGGCGATCACCTCGGCCGGCGCCTGCACCAACTCGATCAGGACGCCCTCCCCGGCAATCGGGAACTCGGCATTGCTCTTGGGGTGGATGAAGCAGATATCAAAACCGGCCGCGCCTTTGCGGATGCCGCCCGGCGCGAAGCGCACGCCGTTGGCGGTCATCCACTCCACCGCCTTGGGCAAATCATCCACCCACAGGCCCACATGGTTAAGCGGGGTGCTGTGCACGGCGGGTTTCTTCTCGGGGTCGAGGGGCTGCATCAAATCGACCTCGACCTTGTACGGGCCGCTGCCGATAGCGCAGATGTCCTCATCCACGTTCTCGCGCTCCGAGACGAAATTGCCGGTGACGGTGAGGCCCAGCACATCCACCCAGAGCTTGCGCAAGGCGGCTTTGTCGGGGCCGCCGATGGCGATTTGCTGGATGCCCAGGATGCGATAGGGTTTCTGGCTCATGCTTAGCTCCAAGTTTTGGCTCGATTCAAACAAATAAAACAAAGGCCGCGCTTCACAGCTTCAGCCGCCCAAGCAGCCAGCCCGTCTTCACCCCGCTCAGCGTGGCGATGGATTGCTGGTGGACCAAGGGCAGGCGCCCACCCCAGCCAAAGAAACGGTCGCGCAAAAACGGGGCCAGGCGCTGATTGGACTGGAACATGGGCGTCAGCCCACGGCTGGCTTGGGAATAAAAGCGCAGATGAGCGCGGCGCTCGCGGCTGTAGCGGGCCAGCAGCGCAGGCCAGTCGAGCTGGCCCTGGTTTTGGCCTGCGCACAGACCCGCCAAGACATGGGCGTCGATCAAGGCTAGATTGGCGCCCTGCCCCAGCTGCGGGCTCATGCCGTGACCACAGTCGCCGATGGCCAGCACCCGCCCTTGATGCCAGTGGGCCATCTGCACGTCCGCGTAGCGTGCCTGACGCAGCTGGGCAGGGTCTTGCAAACCGCCCAACAAAGGCTCGCACAAGGGCAGCAGGTCCACCATCTCCTGCTTGAGCCGGGCCAGACCCTGCGCGCCCGCTGCTGCGTGCCAGCCCTGCACCTCGGCCAGGGGCAGGCTCCAGAACAGATTGACGCCAGCCGCTGCCTCTGGCGCATCGCCGAAATTGCGGCCCACCGGCATCAGGCCCAGCATCTGCCTCGCCCCGCGAAAGCGCTGACGCAGATCCAGCTCAGGGAACTGCGCCGGCCTGGGCAGCACCGTCCACAAAGCGCCGTAGGGAAAGACGCGGGCACTTTGCTTGACCTGCATCTGCTCCCGCAGCTTGGAAAAACTGCCGTTGGCCAGCAGCAAGGCGGCGTAGCTGCCCAGCGCCGTTTCACCGGCGAACAGGCGGACCTGCTCACCCTCCTGCTCAAACCGGCTAGCCGCGACACCGCAGCGCCAATTCACCTCGCTGGCCCGAAGGGCTTGCCACAACACACCCATCAAGGCCCCGCGCTGCACACCAAGCCCATAGGCCTGGGGCGAGAACCGGTGATAGCTCATATCCAGCACGGTGCGGCCGCTGGGCGTGTCGCCGAACAAGCGATCGACCTTCGCACCCAATCCCAGCAGCGGCTCCAGCAAGCCCAGCGCTTGCAAAACCTGCTGCCCGGTCGGCTGCAAAAGCAGGCCCGCGCCTATGGGCTGGGGCTCGGCCACCGCCTCAAACAGGTCCACGGCCAGGCCCTGCCGGCTCAAGGCCAGGGCCGCGGCGCAGCCCGCCACGCCCGCGCCGACAATGGCGATGCGTTGCGGCGAGCCGGCCCTCGTCGCCGAAGGCTTACTCAAATCGCAAAATCGGCTGATCCACCGACAGGCTCTCACCCGTCTTGGCCAGCACCTCGGCGATCTTGACGTCGCGCTCGGCGAGCAAGATGTTTTCCATCTTCATCGCCTCGATCACCGCCAGGCGCTCACCGGCTTGCACCGTTTGACCGGGCTGAGCCGCGATCTGCACCAAGAGTCCGGGCATGGGCGACAGCAAGAACTTGCTGGTGTCCGGCGGTGCCTTGTAAGGCATCAAGGCATGCAGCTCTGCCGCACGCGGCGACAGCACCGTGACCTCGATAGCCAAGCCATTGTGGTTGATGCGGTAGGCCAGCGGGTTCTTGGCCGTGCCGCGCTCGGCCTGGGCGCTGAAGGGCTTGCCATTGACCGTGCCGCTCAGCCGGATATCGGCCAGGCGGGAAACGCACTCGATGCGGTACTCACGCTCACCGATGCGGATGGTGGCCTGGCCGCTCTTGCCTGCGTACTCCGACACATGGACGGCATGACGCAAGACCTGACCCTTGGCTTGGTGGACGACAGCCACATAGTCGCTGTCCAGCTGCACCTCATGGCCCACCATCTGGCCGCTGATGCCGGCGGCGCGCTCACGCGTCTTGCGGCGCACAAACACCGACAGCGCCACCAGGAACAGCGGGTCCTCATGCGGCACGTCCTCGGCGCGGAAGCCGTCGGCGTAATGCTGGGCGATAAAGCCGGTGTTGAAGTTGCCGGACACAAAATCCGGGTGCGCCAGCAGGGCCGACTGGAAGGGGATGTTGCTGGAGATGCCGCGGATCACAAAGGCGTTGAGCGCCTCGCGCATTTTGGCGATGGCATCCAGCCGGTCGCGCCCATGCACGATGAGCTTGGCGATCATGGAGTCGTAGTACATCGGGATTTCGCCGCCGTCGTACACGCCGGTGTCGACCCGCACCCCACCAAATTGCCCCTTAGCGTAGGCCTCGCCTTGCAGGGTTTCGCGCCCCTGCTCCAGCGCTGCTGCCGGGGGCTGGTATTTCACCAAGCGGCCGGTGGAGGGCAGGAAGTTGCGGAAGGGGTCTTCCGCATTGATGCGGCATTCCATCGCCCAGCCTTCGCGCTTGAGGTCTTCTTGCTTGAAGGCCAGGGGCTCGCCCGCGGCGACCCGAATCATCTGCTCCACCAGGTCCAGGCCGGTGATGCATTCCGTGACCGGGTGCTCCACCTGCAAGCGGGTGTTCATCTCCAGGAAGTAAAAGCTCTGGTCCTTGCCGACCACAAACTCCACCGTGCCGGCGCTCTGGTACTTCACCGCCTTGGCTAGGGCCACGGCCTGCTCGCCCATGGCCTTGCGGGTGGCTTCGCTGATGAAAGGCGACGGCGCCTCTTCGATCACTTTTTGATGGCGGCGCTGGATGGAGCATTCGCGCTCCCACAGATACAGCACATTGCCTTGCGCATCGCCCAGCACCTGAATCTCGATATGGCGTGGCTCCTCGACGAACTTCTCCATGAAGACGCGGTCGTCACCAAAGCTGTTGCGAGCCTCGTTGCGGCAGCTAGTAAAGCCCTCGAAGCATTCCTTGTCATTGAAGGCGACCCGCAGGCCTTTGCCGCCCCCGCCCGCGCTGGCCTTGATCATCACCGGGTAGCCGATTCCCTGGGCGATCTTGACCGCCTCCTCGGGCGACAGAATCGGCTCGTTATGACCTGGGATGGTGTTGACCTGGGCCGCGCCCGCCAGCTTTTTGGAAGCGATCTTGTCGCCCATGGCTGCGATGGAATGGGCCTTGGGGCCGATAAAGACCAGACCCTCGGCCTCGACCCGACGGGCGAACTCTTCGTTCTCGCTCAGAAAACCGTAGCCGGGGTGGATGGCTTGGGCGCCGGTGCTCTTGGCCGCCGCAATGATCTTGTCCGCCACCAGATAGGACTCGCGCGAAGGTGCCGGGCCCAGCAGCACGGCCTCATCGGCCAGCTCCACATGGCGGGCGTCGCGGTCGGCCTCGGAGTAGACGGCCACGGTCTTGATGCCCATCTTTTGTGCCGTCTTGATAACCCGGCAGGCGATCTCTCCCCGGTTCGCGATCAGAATTTTGCTAAACATGGCAAGTCTCCAAACTCAAGTTTTTCAATTTGTTCTTTACTTGGGCAACACCAGCCGCCCTGCCAGACATTGCTCGGTCCAATCCGCCACCCGGCGGTCTATCCAGGTCCGGCCCTCGCCGGTCTTGGGCGCTGGGCCTTGGTAGGCAAAGGCCAGCATCAAGGGCGCACGCCGGGCTTGCTCGCTGCCGTCACCGAGGCCGCCATTGCGCGTCATATCGGCCAGGGCTTCCTTGCGGCTTTGGCCATCCACCCGGTAGAGCAGGACCACCGGCAGCGTCGCCAGATCAAACTCGCAGGCCGCCAGGCGCGGCAACACCGCCTCGCCGTAAATCCGCTGGGCACAGGCCGCAAAACCCTTGGCGGCCACGGCCTGGCTCTTGGCCTCGGTCCATTCGTTTTTGGCCGGGTCGTCGCCGGCCGCGCCAATCTGCAGCTTGGCTTCCGCCAAGGCGCTCTCTAGATCCTGTCCAAGCACCCCCTGCTGCAAGGCTGCTTGATCCAGCGCCTGGCGCGCCGCCTCATCACCCTGCACCGCAGGTGCAATCAACAAGGACTGCTCCAGCGGCAAGGCATGCATGGCGACGCAGGGCTTGGCCCGCGAGGGGCTAGGCGCTGCCAGGCTGAGCTGCGGCGCCTGGGCCATGGCGGTGCCAATCGCCGGTGCCAAAAGGACGGCAGACCTGAGCCAAAGCATCGGGCGCATGGATGCAGGCCTCACAGCGGCACGTTGCCGTGTTTGCGCCAGGGGTTTTCCAGCTTTTTGTCCTTGAGCATGGCCAGGCTGCGGCAGATGCGCTTGCGGGTCTCGTGCGGCTGGATCACATCGTCGATAAAGCCGCGTGCGCCCGCCACAAAGGGGTTGGCGAAGCGGGCCTTGTACTCGGCCTCCTTGGCCGCCAGCTTGGCCGGGTCGCCCTTGTCTTCGCGGAAGATGATTTCCACCGCGCCCTTGGCCCCCATCACCGCGATCTCGGCGTTAGGCCAGGCGAAATTGACGTCACCGCGCAGATGCTTGGAGGACATCACGTCGTAAGCGCCACCATAGGCCTTGCGGGTGATGACGGTGACCTTGGGCACCGTGCACTCGGCGTAGGCGTAAAGCAGTTTGGCGCCATGCTTGATGATGCCGCCGTACTCCTGAGAGGTGCCGGGCATGAAGCCGGGCACATCGACGAAGGTGATGACGGGGATGTTGAAGGCGTCGCAAAAGCGCACAAAGCGCGCGGCCTTGATGGAACTCTTGATGTCCAGGCAGCCGGCCAGCACCAGGGGCTGGTTGGCGACGATGCCCACCGTCTGGCCTTCCATACGGGCAAAGCCGGTGATGATGTTTTTGGCGTAGTCGGGCTGCAGCTCGAAGAAGTCACCGTCATCCACCACCTTGAGCAACAACTCCTTCATGTCGTAGGGCTTGTTGGCGTTGTCGGGCACCAAGGTGTCGAGCGAATAGTCCAGGCGGCTGGCCGGGTCGCCACCGTTGAAACCGGGGCGGCAAGGCGCTTTCTCGCGGTTGTTCAAAGGCAGGTAGTTGAAGAAACGGCGCAGCATCAGAATGGCTTCGACGTCGTTGTCAAAAGCCAGGTCGGCCACACCGCTCTTGCTGGTGTGGGTGGCCGCACCGCCCAACTCCTCGGCCGTCACCTCCTCGTGGGTGACGGTCTTCACCACCTCGGGGCCGGTGACAAACATATAGGAAGAGTCCTTCACCATAAAGATGAAGTCCGTCATGGCGGGCGAGTAGACCGCACCGCCGGCGCAAGGGCCCATGATCATGCTGATCTGCGGGATCACGCCCGAGGCCATCACATTGCGCTGGAACACATCGGCATAACCGCCCAAGGACGCCACGCCTTCCTGAATGCGCGCACCGCCAGAATCATTGAGGCCGATGACTGGAGCGCCGACCTTCATGGCCTGGTCCATCACCTTGCAGATTTTCTCGGCATGGGATTCGCTCAAGGCGCCGCCGAAGACGGTGAAATCCTGGCTGAAGCTGAAGGCCAGGCGGCCGTTGATCATGCCGTAACCCGTCACCACACCGTCACCGGGGATCTTGTTATCGGCCATGCCGAAATCCACGCAGCGGTGCTCGACAAACATATCCCACTCTTCGAAAGTGCCCTCGTCGAACAGCAGCTCCAGGCGCTCGCGGGCCGTCAGCTTGCCCTTGGCATGCTGGGCGGCGATGCGTTTCTCGCCTCCGCCCAGCCGCGCCTTGGCGCGCTTTTCTTCCAGCTGTTGTTGGATGTCATGCATTCTTGTCTCCAGAGTTTCTTTGAGCAAAAAGAGTGAGCAGTCGGCGCGCCGCGGTGGAGGCGGCGAGCTGGCCTTGCAGCACCTGGCCCATGGTAGGGCCCAGGGCTTGTTGAACGGCCGCATCGGCGGCAAATTCTTGTTTCAGCCCGGCTTGGATGCGCTCCCACATCCAGGCCGTCGCTTGTTGGCGGCGCTTCTCGGCAAAGCGTCCATTGGCTTGGCCCAAATCTCGGAATTCACTGACCGCCGACCAGAAACTGTCCAGGCCTTGGGATTTGAGCGCGCTGAGCTGCATCACGCGGGGATGCCACTGGGCTTGCGCCTCCTCATGGCCATGAAATCCCAAGAGCCGCAGGCTGGAAGTGATCTGCGCCTGCGCCCTCGTCGCCGCGTTCACATCCAGATCGGCCTTGTTGATGGCGACCAGATCGGCCAGCTCCATCACACCTTTCTTGATCGCCTGCAAATCGTCACCCGCGTTGGGCAGTTGCAAGAGCACATACATATCCGTCATGCCGGCCACCGCGGTTTCGCTCTGGCCCACGCCCACGGTTTCGACGATGACGATGTCGTAGCCCGCCGCCTCACAGACCAACATGGCCTCCCGCGTTTTTTCGGCCACGCCGCCCAGGGTGCCGCTGCTGGGGCTGGGGCGGATATAGGCGCGCTCGTGCATGGAGAGCTGCTCCATGCGGGTTTTGTCGCCCAAGATGGACCCGCCAGAAACGCTGCTGGAGGGGTCCACCGCCAGCACCGCCACCCGGTGGCCATGCGCGATCAGGAACAGTCCCAGGGCTTCGATGAAGGTGCTCTTGCCCACGCCGGGCACGCCGGAGATGCCAAGGCGTAGGGATTGTCCGGTCAGCGGCAAGATCTCGGTCAGCAAGTCGTCGGCCGCCAGGCGGTGATCGGGCCGGGTCGATTCCAGCAAAGTGATGGCCTTGGCCATGGCACGGCGCTGCACGGCACCGTTCCCAGAGAAAAGTGCGGTGCCCATGGGGCTGAGGGGTTTGCTGGCCATCATGCGCCAGGCCTTACGGCGTTAATGTCAGCCTCAGTGTCGGGCTCCCAGCGGTAGTCCAGATCGAACTCATGCTCGGCCACCTGCTGAAAGCCATGGCGCCGATAGAAGCGGTTAGCGTCGCTGAGCTTGAGTGCGCTGAGAGTGATGGCCAGGCCCTGGGCCCGTGCCTGCGCTTTGATCTGCGCCATCACCCAAGCACCGGCGCCCTGCCCTTGATGGCCTGGACTGAGATAGAGATGGCTCAGATGCAGGACGCCGTCCTGGGGCTTGAGGGTGAAAAAGCCGATGCGCTCCTCACCCTGGCCCGAACTTTTGACCAGATGGTGCATCCAAATCGGTTCAAAGCCTTCACGCAGCCGCGCCCGCCCGCGTGCGGGGTCAAAGCGGCCCAAGCGCTCCAGGCTGGGCTGCAAGGCCGCCATGCGCAGGCTCAGCATGGCCTCGAAGTCCTCTTCGCGCACCGGCTCCAAACGCCATGTTTGCATGGGCATCTTCAAATGGCTTCAGGCCACGGCCTTGCGAATCTGCTCCAGCACATCCTTGGCGCTGGCCGGAATGGGGGTGCCGGGGCCGTAAATGCCTTTGACGCCGGACTCGTACAAGAAGTCATAGTCCTGGGCCGGAATCACCCCGCCGACGAAGACGATGATGTCGTCTGCGCCCTGGGCCTTCAGCGCCTGGATGATGGCCGGCACCAGGGTCTTGTGGCCTGCCGCCAGCGTGGAGATGCCCACCGCATGGACGTCGTTCTCAATCGCCTGGCGGGCGCATTCCTCGGGGGTCTGGAACAAGGGGCCGATGTCCACATCAAAGCCCAAGTCAGCATAGGCCGTGGCCACCACCTTGGCGCCGCGGTCATGGCCGTCCTGGCCCAGCTTGGCCACCATCACACGGGGGCGGCGGCCTTGGGCGGCGGCGAACTCGCGGATCTCTTCTTGCAGCTTGGCCCAGCCTTCGGCCGAGTCATAAGCGGCGGCGTAGACGCCGCTGACCTTTTGGGTGTCGGCGCGATGGCGGCCAAACGCCACTTCCAGCGCATCGCTGATCTCACCCACGGTGGCGCGCAAGCGGGTGGCCTTGATGGCCAGGTCCAGCAGATTGCCCTGGCCGGACTTGCCCGCCTCGGTCAAGGCCGCCAGCGCCGCCTGCACCGCGGCGGCATCGCGCGTGGCGCGGATCTGCTTGAGGCGCTTGATCTGGCCATCGCGCACCTTGACGTTGTCCACGTCCAGAATCTCGATGGGGTCTTCCTTGGCCAACTTGTACTTGTTGACGCCAACGATCACGTCCTTGCCGGAGTCGATGCGAGCCTGCTTCTCGGCCGCGCTGGCCTCGATCTTGAGCTTGGCCCAGCCGCTATCCACCGCCTTGACCATGCCGCCCATGGCCTCCACCTCTTCGATGATGGCCCAGGCCTTGTCGGCCATATCCTGGGTGAGCGACTCCATCATGTAGCTGCCGGCCCAGGGGTCGATCACATTGGTGATGTGGGTCTCTTCCTGAATGATGAGCTGGGTATTGCGGGCGATGCGGGAGGAGAACTCGGTGGGCAGGGCGATCGCCTCGTCCAGCGAATTGGTGTGCAGCGATTGCGTGCCGCCGAAGACCGCAGCCATGGCCTCGATGGTAGTGCGAACGACGTTGTTGTACGGGTCTTGCTCGGTCAGCGACCAGCCCGAGGTTTGGCTGTGAGTGCGCAGCATTAGGCTCTTGGGGTTCTTGGCATCAAAGCCCTTCATGATGCGGCACCAGAGCAGGCGGGCCGCCCGCATCTTGGCGATCTCCAGATAGAAATTCATGCCCACCGCCCAGAAGAAGGACAGGCGGCCGGCAAACTCATCCACATCCATGCCCTTGGCGATCGCGGTCTTCACATACTCCTTGCCATCGGCCAGGGTGAAGGCAAGCTCCAGCGCCTGGTTGGCACCCGCCTCCTGCATGTGATAGCCCGAGATCGAGATCGAGTTGAACTTGGGCATGTTCTGCGCCGTGTACTCGATGATGTCCCCGATGATCTTCATCGAGGGCTCGGGCGGGTAGATATAGGTGTTGCGGACCATGAACTCCTTGAGGATGTCGTTCTGGATGGTGCCGCTCAATTTGTCTTGCGAGACGCCCTGCTCTTCCGCCGCCACCACATAGCCGGCCAAGACCGGCAGCACGGCGCCATTCATCGTCATGCTGACGCTGACCTTGTCCAGCGGAATTTCATTGAAGAGGATCTTCATATCCTCCACCGAGTCGATTGCCACCCCCGCCTTGCCCACATCGCCGGTCACGCGCGGATGGTCGCTGTCATAGCCTCGGTGGGTGGCCAGGTCGAAAGCCACCGACACGCCCTGCCCGCCGGCCGCCAAGGCCTTGCGATAGAAGGCATTGCTGTCCTCGGCGGTGGAGAAACCCGCGTACTGGCGGATGGTCCAGGGCCGCACCGCATACATGGTGGCCTGCGGGCCGCGCAGATAAGGGGCGAAGCCGGGCAAGGTGTCGGCATGGGGCAGGTCTGCCGTATCGGCCGCGGTGTACAGCGGCTTGACGACCAAGCCTTCGGGCGTTTGCCAGTTCAAGGCCGAGACATCGCCACCCGGCGCCGATTTGGCGGCAGCCTTTTGCCATTGCTCAAGACTTACCGAGGGGAACTCGGGCGCCGCCTTGGCCTGGGACTCGGGAGATGTAGGACGCTTGGAATCAGACATGAAAGGCTCCGGTCGCCCGACAAAACCGTCGAGCTATCATTCATAATTATAAATTCAATAATGACGTCACTCTGACACAGGCCGGACCAACCGGTAGCACCCGACCTCCCGATGAGCAGCCCCGCCCCCAAAGCCAGCCTCGCCCCCCGCGCGCTTTATCAAGAAGTGGCGGAGCGCCTGCGCGCGCAAATCTTCAATCGCGACTTGGAGCCGGGCAGTTGGATCGATGAGTTAAAGATCTGCCAAGAACTGGGCATCAGCCGCACGCCCTTGCGCGAGGCCCTCAAAGTACTGGCGGCCGAAGGCCTGGTGACCATGAAGGTAAGGAGAGGTGCTTATGTAACCGAGATGTCCGAGCAAGACGTGCGCGAAGCCTATCAATTGCTGGCCCTGCTGGAAAGCGATGCCGCCGCGCGCGTCTGTGAGCTGGCCAGCGAGTCGCAAATGCAGGAATTGCAGGATTTGCATCAAGACCTGGTGGCACAAACCGCCAAGCACGAAGCCTTTTTTGCGAGCAACGAACGCTTCCATCTGCGCATTTTGGAGATCGAAGGCAATCGCTGGCGCCAGCAAATCGTCACCGATCTGCGCCGGGTGATGAAGCTCAATCGCCACCACTCCTTGTTCAAGCAAGGTCGGATTCAGGACTCTTTGGCCGAACACGAGGCCTTGATCGCCGCACTGACGCGACGCGACGCCCAGGCCGCCTCCGAATTGATGCGCAATCATTTCCAGAACGGCCTGAACGCGAGTATTCCGGCACAAGCCCAGTCCCGTTTAGGGAGCTGACCCACGCATTTCGCCGGGAGGCGAAGGACGAAGCAAGGGCGGCGATGCCTACAAAGTCGCCCGCAGTGTCTCGCCCGCGCGACCAAGCTCGGGCGCCGAGCTAATGAATTCGCTCATCGGCCTCAAAAGCGTGAACTGAAGCCCAGATTGCAGGTTTTTGTTGGCTTCACTTAGACAGAAGCCCACCTACAGTCAAGTCCCATGAATGAGTTATTGCGCCCGCACTCCGCCAAGTCTCGCCGGACGAGAAAGCGCTCGAGCTAAGCACGATGGACTCAAGTTCAAGCCCAAGCAACCGAAATCCGAGCAATGGCAATCGGTAATCGATCGCCGTATGCATTCACCTCTTTGTCTGGGTCATATGAGGTTACCAAGTTTGAACTCGGGCAGTACGCCCGGGTTTGATTGACTGACATGACCAAGACATCCGTATCACTTCGCGCCTATGGGCGCCATTGCCCATAGCCAAGGGAGCTCCAGATGGCATCTCTGATCTCGAACCTAAGCACCGACCAAATCGCTGGCCTGTCCACTGCCACCTTGGCGAGACTGAACAGCGAGGACTGGGCGGCTTTCTCGAGCGACCAGTTCCAAGCGCTAACCACGCTTCAGTTTGCTTCGCTGGGCTCCCGTGCGGTCTCCATGTTCACGACCAGCAATATTGCTGCGATCGAGAGCGATGATTTGCGGGCCCTCAGCACCACCGCATTCCGCACCTTCAACTCCGAACAGCTGAATTCACTGGGTTCGGATCAGTTTTCTGCGATCACGACACAGCAAGTCGGCGCACTCAACTCCAGCCAGCTGCGCAATCTCGAGTCCGATGACTTGAACGCCCTGGCCAGCGATCAAATTCGAGCGCTGAGTACCGCGCAAATCGGCGCGATTTCGACCTCCTTGATCAGCTCCATGGCCTCGGACGATGTCCAGGCCCTGCGATCCGAGCAGATCAGAGGGCTGAACTCCTCGCAGGTGGGCGCCCTCTCCACCGACGCCATCGCCGCCCTGCAAACTCAACAGGCCGCCGCCTTGACCAGCAGTCAGGCCGCGGCCTTGAGTTCTGATCAGACCACCGCCCTGCACACCGACACGATCAACGCACTCAGCACGACCGCGATTCGTGCCCTGGGCACCGATCAGGTGGCCGCCCTGAGCTCGGACCAGGTCGCAGCGCTGAGCACCCAGCAACTTGCAAGTGCCAGCACCCAACAAATCGCGCAACTCGCCAGCGAAGACCTGGCTGCGCTGAACTCCACCCAGATTCGCGCCTTCACCACGGCCCAGATTGCGGCCTTGAACACCGATCAGCTGGCCGGTTTGGGCAGCGAGGATGTGCAAGCACTTTCCACCGCCCAGGTGCGTGCGCTCAACTCCAGCCAACTCGGCGCCTTGAGCAGCGACTCCATCGAGGCCATGAGTTCGCAGCAGATCGCAGCCCTGAACTCGGTCCAGGTCCAAGGCCTGAACACCGATCAGATGGCCGCCATCAGCTCGGACGATATCCGCGCCCTTGGCACCGCAGCCCTGCGCGCCTTGTCGACCGATCAATTTGCCGCGCTGCAATCGGATCAGATCGGCGCCCTGAGCAGCGCCCAGGTCATTGCCATGACCACGGCCCAAGTCGCTTCTCTGGCCAGCGATGACCTGAATGCCTTCAACAGCGCCCAGATCCGGGCCATGGGTACCGCTCAGGTGGCGGCGCTGACCAGCGACCAGGTCAGCACCATGGCCAGCGACGATGTGCAGGCACTCAGCTCCACACAGCTGCAAGCCCTGAACTCCACCCAGGTGGGCGCTTTGTCCACCGACAGCATCGAGGCCTTGAGCTCCAACCAGGTCGCTGCGCTGAGCTCGCGCCAGGTCCAGGGCCTGAGCACGGACCAAATGGCCGCGATCGAAACGGCCGACCTGAAGGCCATGAGCAGCGGCGCCCTGCGCTCGCTCAGCACCGATCAGTTCGCCGCGCTGAACTCCGACCAAGTCGGCGCGCTCACCAGCAGCCAAGTCGGCGCCCTGACCACGGCCCAAGTGGCCGCCATGGCCACCGATGACCTGAATGCCTTCAACAGCGCGCAGATCCGCGCCCTGGGCACGGCCCAAGTCGCCGCCCTGACCAGCGACCAAGTGGCCGCCATGGCCAGCGATGATGTGCAGGCCCTCAGCTCGGTCCAGTTGCAAGCGCTGAACTCCAACCAGTTCGGCGCTCTGTCGACCGACGGTATTGCTGCCCTGGGCTCCAGCCAAGTCGCTGCACTCAGCTCCAAGCAAGTTCAGGGCATGAGCACCGATCAAATGGTGGCCCTTGAATCCAGTGATCTGAAGGCCTTGTCGACGGCC
This sequence comes from Paucibacter sp. KBW04, assembly GCF_003852425.1. Taxonomy (GTDB): domain Bacteria; phylum Pseudomonadota; class Gammaproteobacteria; order Burkholderiales; family Burkholderiaceae_C; genus Paucibacter_A. The sequence goes on from NZ_QAJN01000010.1 coordinate 425,717, forward strand.
GCCCTGCGTTCCCTGAATACCGAGCAGTTTGCGGCCCTGCAATCCGACCAAGTCGGCGCCTTGAGCTCGACCCAGGTCAGTGCCTTGACCACGGCCCAGGTGGCCGCCATGGCCAGCGACGATCTGAACGCCTTCAACAGCGCCCAGATCCGCGCTCTGACCACCGCCCAGATCGCCGCCTTGACATCCGATCAGGTCGCCGCCATGGCCACCGACGATGTGCAAGCCATCAGCAGCACCCAGCTGCAAGCGCTCAACTCCGTCCAGGTGGGGGCCCTGTCGACCGACAGCATTGCCGCCCTGACCTCCAACCAAGTCGGCGCCTTGAACTCCGTGCAAGTCAAGGGCCTGAGCACCGATCAGATGGCCGCCATCGAGTCCAATGACTTGAAGGCCATGTCCACCAGCGCCCTGCGCGCCCTGGGCACCGACCAATTTGAAGCCCTCAACTCCGAGCAAGTCGCCGCCCTGACGACCAGCCAGGTCGGCTCCCTGACCACCGCCCAAGTCGAGGCCCTGGCCAGCGATGATCTGAATGCCTTCAACAGCGCTCAGATTCGCGCCCTCAGCACCGCGCAAATCGGCGCACTGACCAGCTCGCAGGTCGGTGCGATGGACACCGACGATGTGCAAGCCCTGAGCTCCGTTCAGCTGCAAGCGATGAACTCGGTGCAAGTTGGCGCGCTGAGCACAGACAGCATCGTGGCCCTGAGTTCGAGCCAGGTTGGCGCGCTGAGTTCCAAGCAAGTGCAAGGCCTGAGCACCGACCAGATGGCCGCCATCGAGTCCAATGACTTGAAGGCCCTCTCCACGGCCGCCCTGCGCTCCCTGGGCACCGACCAATTTGCGGCGCTGCAGTCTGATCAGATCGGCGCCCTGAGCACCTCTCAGGTCGGCGCCTTGACCACGGCCCAAGTGGCCGCCATGGCCACCGACGACCTCAATGCCTTTGGCAGCGGCCAGATGCGTGCGTTGAGCACCAGCCAGATCGCCGCCCTGACCAGCGATCAAGTTGCCGCCCTGGACACCGAGGGCGTCCAGGCTCTCAGCTCCAACCAGTTGCAAGCCCTGAACTCCAACCAGTTTGGCGCCCTCGGCACCGATGCGATTGCCGCCCTCAGCTCGGCCCAAGTGGGCGCCCTGAGCTCCAAGCAAGTCCAGGGCCTGAGCACCGACCAGATGGCCGCCATCGAGTCCGATGACATCAAGGCCCTGTCCACCGCCGCCCTGCGCTCCCTCAGCACCGATCAATTCGGCGCGCTGGAGTCCGACCAGGTCGGCGCCCTGAGCAGCAACCAAGTCGTCGCACTGACCACCGGTCAGATCGCGGCCCTGGCCAGCGACGACCTGAACGCCTTCAACAGCGCGCAGATCCGCGCCCTGAGCAGTACACAGCTCGCTGCCCTTGGCACCGCTCAAATTGCTGCCATGGAGAGCGCCGACATCCAGGCCCTCAGCAGCAACCAGATCCAAGCCCTCAGCTCGGACCAGATCGGCGCGCTCTCGACCGACAATATCGTCGCCCTGACCTCGAATCAGATCGGTGCGCTGACCTCGCGCCAAGTCCAGGGCCTGAGCACCGACCAGATCGCCGCAATTGAAACCAACGATCTGCGCTCGCTCACCACCGTCGGCCTGAAGTCGCTGGGCACCCAGCAGACCGACGCCTTGCTGTCCGATCAAATCGCGGCCCTGACCACCTCGCAGGTCAACGCCCTGACCACCGCCCAGCTCTCAACGCTGAGTAGCGACAGCCTGAACGCCTTCAACAGCAGCCAGATCCGCGCCCTGAGCACGGCCCAGCTGGTGGCCCTGAGCACCTCGCAAGTGGCCGCCATGGCCAGCGACGATGTGCAAGCCCTGGCCTCCAACCAGGTCCAAGCCCTGCACTCCGACCAAGTCGGCGCCCTGTCCACCGACAGCATTGCCGCCCTGAGCTCCAGCCAAGTGGCTGCACTGACCTCGGTGCAGGTCAAGGGTCTGGGCACGGAGCAAATGGCCGCCATCGAAACCGGCGACCTCAAGGCCCTGTCCACCGCCGCCCTGCGTGCCCTGGACAGCAGCCAGCTCGATGCCCTGAACTCGCTGCAGATCGCCGCCCTGAGCACGGCCCAAGTCGCCGCCCTGACGAGCACCCAGGTCAGCCAGCTCTCGACCGATGACGTCAACGCCCTGACCAGCGGCCAGCTGCGTGCGCTCACCAGCGCTCAGCTCGTGGCCCTGAGCAGCGACCAACTAGAGGCCCTGGACTCGACCCAGATCGCTGCCTTGGCCAGCAACCAGGTCGCCGCCCTGACCAGCACCCAGATCAGCCAGCTCGGCAGCGATGACCTCAATGCCCTGACCAGCAACCAAATCAATGCCCTGACCACGGCCCAAGTCGCCGCGCTGGCGACCTCGCAGCTCGCCGCCATGGCCACGGAAGATGTGCAAGCCCTGAACTCGCGTCAGATCCAGGCCCTGAACTCGGATCAAGTCGGCGCCCTGTCCTCGGACGGCATCGTCGCCCTGAGCTCCGCTCAGATCGGCGCGCTGACCTCGGTGCAGGTCAAGGGCCTGGGCACGGACCAGATGGCCGCCATCGAGTCCAACGACTTGAAGGCCATGTCCACCGCCGCCTTGCGTGCGCTGGACAGCAGTCAACTCGACGCCCTGGACTCGAACCAGATCGCCGCGCTGAACACCAACCAGATCGCCGCACTGAACACGCTGCAGATCAGCCAGCTGAGCACCGATGATCTGAACGCCTTCACCAGCGCCCAGATCCGTGCCCTCAGCACTGCCCAAATGGCAGCGCTGAGCACCTCGCAAGTCGCAGCCTTGGCGACCGACGATGTGCAAGCCATCAGTTCCGTCCAGCTGCGAGCCCTGGACTCTGCCCAGGTCGGCGCCCTGTCCTCCGACGGCATCGAAGCCCTGAGCTCCAGCCAGCTCGGCGCGCTCACCTCGACGCAAGTCAAGGGCCTGAGCACGGATCAGATGGCAGCCATCGAGTCGGCCGACCTGAAGGCCCTGTCCACCGCCGCCCTGCGCGCCCTGGACAGCAGCCAGCTCGACGCCCTGAACTCGCAACAAATCGCGGCCCTCAGTACCGTCCAAGTGGCGTCCTTGAGCAGCTTGCAGATCAGTCAGCTCTCCAGCGACGACCTGAACGCATTCGAGAGTGCGCAGATCCGTGCCCTGGGCACGGCCCAGGTGGCCGCGCTGAGCAGCGACCAAGTCTCCACCCTGACGACCGAGGACGTGCAGGCCCTCAGCTCCACCCAGGTGCAGGCCCTGAACTCGGCCCAGGTCGGCGCCCTGTCCTCGGACGGCATCGCCGCCATGAGCTCGGCCCAGATCGGCGCGCTGAACTCGGTGCAGGTCAAGGGCTTGGGCACGGACCAGATGGCCGCCATCGAGTCGAATGACTTGAAGGCCCTGTCCACCGCCGCCCTGCGGGCCCTGGACAGCAGCCAGCTCGACGCCCTGGACTCGACCCAGATCGCCGCCCTGAACACCAATCAGGTCGCCGCGCTGAACACGCTGCAGATCAGCCAGCTCTCGACCGATGATTTGAGCGCCTTCACCAGCGCCCAGATCCGCGCCCTGGGTACCGCCCAGGTGGCGGCGCTGACCAGCGAGCAGATTGGGTCCCTGGCCACCGACGCTGTGCAAGCCCTCAGCTCTACTCAGCTCCGAGCCTTGGATTCGAGCCAGGTCGGCGCCCTGTCATCCGACGGCATCGAAGCCCTGAGCTCCAGCCAAGTCGGCGCCCTGACCTCGGTGCAGGTCAAGGGCCTGGGCACGGATCAGATGGCGGCCTTTGAATCGGCCGACCTGAAGGCCCTGTCCACCGCCGCCCTGCGTGCTCTGGACAGCAGCCAGCTCGACGCGCTGAACTCGCAGCAAATCAGCGCACTGAACACCAACCAGGTTGCCGCGCTGAGCACCTTGCAGATCAGCCAGCTCTCCAGCGATGACCTGAACGCACTCGAGAGCGTGCAGATTCGGGCCCTGAGCACGGCCCAGGTGGCCGCGCTGAGCAGCGACCAAGTCTCCACCCTGACGACCGAGGACGTGCAGGCTCTCAGCTCCACCCAGGTCCAAGCCCTGAAGTCGGACCAGGTCGGCGCCCTGTCCTCGGACGGCATCGCCGCCATGAGCTCCAGCCAGATTGCTGCCCTGAACTCGGTGCAGGTCAAGGGTCTGGGCACGGATCAGATGGCCGCCATCGAGTCGAATGACTTGAAGGCCTTGTCCACCGCCGCCCTGCGTACCTTGGACAGCAACCAACTCAACGCCCTGGATTCGCTGCAGATCGCCGCCCTGAGCAGCACCCAAGTTGCAGCCCTGACGACGGCTCAAATCAGCCAGCTGGCCACCGACGATTTCAGCGCGCTGACCAGCAACCAGCTGCGCGCCCTGACGACTACTCAGATCACCGCCCTGGGCAGCGACCAACTAGAGGCCCTGGACTCGACCCAGATCGCCGCCTTGGCCAGCAACCAGGTCGCAGCCCTGACCAGCACCCAGGTCAGCCAGCTGAGCAGCGATGACCTCAATGCCCTGACCAGCGCACAGATCGTGGCCCTGAGCACCGGCCAAATTGCTGCCCTGAGCACCAGCCAAGTCAGCACCATGGCCACCGAGGATGTACAGGCCCTGAACTCGCGTCAGATCCAGGCCCTGCACTCCGACCAAGTCGGCGCCCTGTCCACCGACAGCATTGCCGCCCTGAGCTCTAGCCAAGTGGCTGCGCTGACCTCGGTGCAGGTCAAGGGCCTGGGCACGGAGCAAATGGCCGCCATCGAAACCGGCGACCTCAAGGCCCTGTCCACCGCCGCCCTGCGTGCCCTGGACAGCAGCCAGCTCGATGCCTTGAACTCGCTGCAGATCGCCGCCCTGAGCACGGCCCAAGTCGCCGCCCTGACGAGCACCCAGGTCAGCCAGCTCTCGACCGATGACGTCAACGCCCTGACCAGCGGCCAGCTGCGTGCGCTCACCAGCGCTCAGCTCGTGGCCCTGAGCAGCGACCAACTAGAGGCCCTGGACTCGACCCAGATCGCCGCCTTGGCCAGCAACCAGGTCGCCGCCCTGACCAGCACCCAGATCAGCCAGCTCAGCAGCGATGACCTCAATGCCCTGACCAGCAATCAAATCAATGCCCTGACCACGGCCCAAGTCGCCGCGCTGGCGACCTCGCAGCTCGCCGCCATGGCCACGGAGGATGTGCAAGCCCTGAACTCGCGTCAGATCCAGGCCCTGGGCTCGGATCAAGTCGGCGCCCTGTCCTCGGACGGCATCGTCGCCCTGAGCTCCGCTCAGGTCGGCGCGCTGACCTCGGTGCAGGTCAAGGGCCTGGGCACGGACCAGATGGCCGCCATCGAGTCCAACGACTTGAAGGCCATGTCGACCGCCGCCCTGCGCGCCCTGGACAGCAGCCAGCTCGACGCCCTGGACTCGAACCAGATCGCCGCGCTGAACACCAACCAGATCGCCGCACTGAACACGCTGCAGATCAGCCAGCTGAGCACCGATGATCTGAACGCCTTCACCAGCGCCCAGATCCGCGCCCTGAGCAGCGCCCAAGTGGCGGCATTGGCAACAGCCCAAGTCGCCTCCCTGGCCACCGACGATGTGCAAGCCCTCAGCTCCACTCAGATTCAAGCCTTGAATTCGAGCCAGGTCGGCGCCCTGTCCTCCGACGGCATCGAGGCCCTGAGCTCCACCCAAGTCGGCGCGCTGACCTCGGTGCAAGTCAAGGGTCTGGGCACGGATCAGATGGCCGCCATCGAGTCGAACGACTTGAAGGCCCTGTCCACCGCCGCCCTGCGCGCCCTGGACAGCAGCCAGCTCGACGCCCTGAACTCGCAACAGATCGGTGCCCTCAGCACGGCCCAGGTGGCTTCCTTGAGCACCTTGCAGATCAGCCAGCTCTCCAGCGATGACCTGAACGCTTTTGACAGCGCCCAGATTCGTGCCCTGGGCACGGCCCAGGTGGCCGCGCTGAGCAGCGACCAAGTTTCTACCCTGACGACCGAGGACGTGCAAGCCCTCAGCTCCACCCAGGTGCAGGCCCTGAACTCGGTCCAAGTCGGCGCCCTGTCCTCGGACGGCATCGCCGCCATGAGCTCCAGCCAGATCGGCGCGCTGAATTCGGTGCAGGTCAAGGGCTTGGGCACGGACCAGATGGCCGCCATCGAGTCGAACGACTTGAAGGCCCTGTCCACCGCCGCCCTGCGCGCCCTGGACAGCAGCCAGCTCGACGCCCTGGACTCGACCCAGATTGCCGCCCTGAACACCAACCAAGTCGCCGCGCTGAACACGCTGCAGATCAGCCAGCTCTCGACCGACGATGTGAACGCCCTCACCAGCGCTCAGATCAAGAGCATGACGACGGCTCAGGTCGCGGCGCTGGGCAGTGATCAGCTCGACGCGCTCGACTCGACGCAGATCGGCGCGCTGACCAGCGTGCAGGTTGCCGCGCTGACGACCAGCCAGGTCAGCCAGCTGAGCACCGATGATCTGAACGCCTTCGACAGCAACCAGATCCGCGCCCTCGGCACGGCCCAGGTGGCGGCGCTGACGAGCGACCAGGTCGCGGCCATGGCCACGAACGATGTGCAGGCCCTCAGCTCCACCCAGGTGCAAGCCCTGAACTCGGCCCAGATCGGCGCCTTGTCCAGCGACAGCATCGAGGCCCTCAACTCCACCCAAGTCGGCGCGCTGAGCTCGGTGCAGGTCAAGGGTCTGGGCACGGATCAGATGGCCGCCATCGAGTCCAACGACTTGAAGGCCCTGTCCACCGCCGCCCTGCGCGCCCTGGACAGCAGCCAGCTCGACGCGCTGGATTCGCTGCAGATCGCCGCCCTGACCAGCGTCCAAGTGGCCGCCTTCAACACGCTGCAGATCAGCCAGTTGTCCACCGATGATTTGAATGCCTTCACCAGCAATCAGATCCGCGCCCTGGGCACAACCCAGCTCGCCGCCCTGGCCACAGACCAGGTGGCTGCGATGGCCACGGACGATGTGCAAGCCCTGGCGACCCACCAATTGCAGGCCTTCAGCTCGGCCCAGCTGGGCGCCCTGTCCACCGACAGCATCGAAGCCCTGAGCTCAGCCCAGGTCGGCGCGCTGACCTCGGTACAAGTCACGGGCTTGGGCAGCGATCAGATGGCGGCCATCGAGTCGAATGACCTGAGGAGTCTGAGCACCGCCGCCCTGCGGGCCCTGGACAGTGCACAGATCGACGCACTGAACTCTCAGCAAATCGGCGCTCTGAGCACCTTGCAGATCGCCGCGCTGAGCACGCTGCAGATCAGCCAGCTGTCTACCGACGACTTGAACGCCTTCGACAGCAGCCAGATCCGCGCCCTGGGCACCGCTCAAGTGGCGGCCCTGGCCAGCGCGCAAGTGGCCGATATGACGACGGACGATGTGCAGGCGCTGAGCAGCATCCAGCTGCAGGCCTTCAACTCGACCCAGCTCGGCGCCCTCTCGACCGACGCTATCGAGGCGCTCAACACCAGCCATTTCGCCAGCCTCAACTCGGTCCAGGTCAATGGCCTGAGCAGTGATCAGATGGCCGCCATCGAGACCGCCGACCTGCGCGCCCTCAGCACGCTGGCCCTGCGTTCACTCGACAGCAGCCAGCTCGACGCCCTGGACTCGCTGCAGTTCGCTGCCCTGAGCACCCTGCAAGTGGCGGCGCTGACGACGCTGCAGGTCAGCCAGCTCTCGACGGACGATTTGTTCGCCCTGACCAGCAATCAGGTCGCGGCCTTGAGCTCGGCCCAGTTGGTGGCCTTGACGACGGATCAGCTGACCGGCTTCGGCACCGAAGACATCGCGGCCATCAGCACGGTCAATCTGGGCGCCTTCGGCTCCTCGGACTTCGAGGCATTTAGCTCGGATCAGCTCCACGCCCTGAGTTCCTCGCAATGGTCTGCGGTGAGCAGCGCCCAGATCATCGGCATCGAGACGGATGACATCGCCGCCATCTCGACCGCGGGTCTGCATGCGCTGAGCACCATGGCCCTGCAAGCCATGAGCACGGGCCAGATCGAAGCCCTGGAATCCGAACAGGTCGCGGCACTGAGCACGGCCCAGATCCGCGCCCTGGACACGGACCAGATCCAAGCCCTGCAAACCGAGGACATCGCTGCGCTGGACACGATGCATATCGCGGCCTTGAGCTCGGCACACTTTGCCGCCTTCACGACCGACCAGATGATGGCCTTGGCCTCGGAGGACATCAAGGCGCTGAACTCGATCCAGATCGACGGGCTGTCGACCCAACAGCTGTCGGTGCTGACCTCGGATCAGATGGTGGGCTGGGAGACCCAGGACATCGCCAGCTTGAGCATGGAGCAGGCCTTAACCTTCACCTCGGATCAAACCGTCGGCTTCAGCAATGCCCAGTTGGACGCCTTGTTCGCCGCCACTCCCATCGTGCTGGATCTGGATGGCAATGGCATCCAGACGCTGGCGGCTTCGCAAGGGGTGAACTTCGACCTCAACGGCACCGGCAACGCCCAGAAGTGGGGCTGGGTGGGCGGCAACGACGGCCTGCTGGCCCTGGATCGCAACGGCGACGGCAAGATCAACAACGGCACCGAGTTGTTTGGCTCCGGCACCGTGCTGGCCAACGGCCACCGCGCCGCCGACGGCTTCGCGGCTCTGAACACCCTGGACAGCAACCACGACGGCAAGATCGACGCCGGCGACACGCAGTTCAAGGAGCTCAAGGTCTGGGTCGATGCCAACCACGACGGCAAGACCGATGTGGGCGAGCTGGTGGGCTTGGTGGACTTGGGCATCTCTCATCTCAACCTCAGCGCCACCGCGGGCACCGAGATGAATAACGGCAATCTCTTGGGACTGGTGTCGAGCTACACAAGCACCGACGGCAGCAGCCACGCGATGACCGATGTCTGGTTCACCAAGGATGTGTCGCAACATCCGCAGGTTCAGCTCGACGATGTCTTGGCCCAACCGGCAAGCAATCTGCTGGGCGGCGGCGCGACGACGGCAACGCCGACGACGCCAAGCCAAGCGCATACGGAGATGGTGATCTTGAAACCCAAGCAAGACGAGGAGGCGAATAACCCGCCACCACTGCTGTAAACCAAGCCGGGGGCCTTGTGCCCCCGTTCTTACTTGCAGCAGGCGTCATCAAAGCAGCGACGCGCTAACGGCACATCGTCATGGCCAGCAATATTCCCAACCTCAGCCTCGAAGAAATCGCCAACCTCAGCACCGCACAGATTGCGGCGTTGAAAGTGAGCGACTGGGCGGCGTTCTCCCCTGCGCAGATGGGAGCGCTGACCACGCTGCAGATGGCCTCGCTGACCGGGCGCACCCTGAACCTGATGGCGGCAGGCCCGCTCTACGCCGTAGAGGCTCAGGACATACGGGCCATCAGCACGACGACGCTGCGGGGCATCAGCACGGCCGCCTTGAGCGAGTTCACCGCCGAGCAAATCGGCGCGCTGACCACCACCCAGGTCAGCTCGCTGAGCGTGGCGCGCCTGCGCGGGCTCAGCAGCGAGCAGTTCAGTGCACTGGACCTTGAACAAACCTCCTCGCTGACCCTGGCCCAGGTGCGGGGGCTGACGACCAACCAGATCAGCTTGCTGCAGCCCGATCAGGTCGGTGCCTTCAGCACGCTGGCGATCCGGGTGCTCAGCGGCGCCCAGCTGGGGGCGCTCACGACGGATCAGCTGCCATCTCTGACGGTCGACCAGGTCTCCGTGCTGAAAGGCAGCCAGAGCGCCTCCTTGCATGGCGATCAAATTGGGGCCTTGCACGCCGATACTTTGCAGGCCCTGAACAGCTCGGCCATTCGCGGGCTCAGCTCGACCGCCATCGCCGAGCTCCCCACCTCGGCCCTGCTGGCGCTCTTGCCCAATCAGGTGGCGGCCCTGAACACCATGCAGGTGCGCAGCCTGAACAGTGTGGCTTTTGCCGCCCTGGAGACCGAGGATCTGGCCGCGCTGGGAAGTCATCAGCTGCGCGCCCTGAGTTCCGCCCAGATTGACTCGCTCGCGCTCGAGGACATGCAGGCCCTGGGCACCTATGGCGCTCGTTCCCTGAGCTCCAGCCAGCTGGGCATGCTGCGCGCCGAGCAGATCGACGCACTTGACAGCGCCCAAATCGCCAGCCTGAACTCGCGCCAGCTCGGCGGCTTGAACAGCACCCAGGTGGCGGCCCTGACGGCCGAAGACATCGGCGTGCTCAGCAGCACGGCCCTCGCGGGCCTCAAGACCCAGACCCTGGCCGCCATGGTGGGCGAGCAATTGGCGGGCCTGAACAGCGCGCAGATTCGCACGCTCAGCTCCGCGCAGCTGCGGGCCTTGGACAGCGAGGACTTGCTGGCCCTGAGCGCCGACCAGTTCTCCGCCCTCAATTCCAAGCAGATCCGGGGCCTCAGCTCCGATCAGCTCAGCGTGCTGCAGCAAGAGGACGTGGCCGCACTCAGCAGCCTGGCCATACGCGGTCTGAGCTCCTTGCAATTCGCCGCGCTGAGCGGCGAGCAGTTTGCGGCCTTGACCAGCAACCAGACGCTCTCGCTCAGCAGCTTGCAGCTGCGCGGACTCAATGAAAGCCAGCTCGGCGCGCTGAGCGAGCAAGCCTTGCAGGCGCTGTCCACCCGTGCCATCCAGGGCCTCAGCACCAGCCAGCTTGACGCCATGAGCCCCGACCAGATCACCATGCTGGCGACTAATCAGGTACGTGCGCTGACCAAGCAGCAACTGATCTCACTCAACACCGATGATCTGAACTCGCTGAGCAGCCTGCAATTCGCCGCGCTCAGCTCCACCCAGTTCAGCGCCTTGACCAGCTTGCAGATCGCCAATCTGCAGGGCGAGGATTTCGGCGCCCTGTCCTCCTCGGTCATACGCTCACTGGGTACACAGCAGGTGGCGGCCTTGGATGGCGCCATGCTGCATGCGCTCAGCAGTGCGCAGGCCATGCAACTCACCTCGGCCCAGATTACGGCCCTCAGCGCCGCTCAGCTCGACCTGCTCAGCTCGCAGGCAATCCAGGGGCTGAGTTCGCTTGCCCTGCGCGGACTCAGCACCGATCAGCTCAATGCCTTGGGCGCCGATCAACTGCCCTTGCTGCGCCCCGAGCAATTGGCCGGCCTGAACACGGCCCAGATCCGCAGCCTCAGTGCCGAGGTCTTGAACCTGCTGGAGAGTTCGGCCTTTGCCGCACTCAGTTCCAACCAAATCGCCGCCATCTCTGCCGAGCAGCTCGGCGCCATCGCGCCCGAGCGCATCTCGGGCTTGGGCGCACGCTATATCGCGGCGCTCAGCACCGAGCAGTTTGCGGCGCTCAGCCCGGCCCAGTTGGCGGGTTTGAGCAGCAGCCAGGTCAACGCCTTCACGGTGCGGCAACTGCCAGCCCTGAACTCTGAACAGCTGGCCTCCATCAATAGCGACGCAATTCAAGGCTTGAGCCCCACCGCCCTGCGTTCGCTCAACAGCTTGCAACTCAATGCGCTGGAGGCCGATCAGGTCGCGGCCCTGCTCACCTCGCAAGTAATCGCGCTGAGCAGCGCCCAGCTCAACCATTGGTCGAATGAAGACTTGAATGCGCTGGGCAGCCAGCATTTCGCGGCCCTGAGCGACCGGCAGATCAGTGGTCTCAGCACCTTGCAGATGTCGGGCCTGGAGGCGGCCGACCTGGCCGCCATCGGCACCAAGTCCTTGCTGGCCTTGAACTCTCTGCAACTGGCCGCCCTGGCCCCCGACAATATTGAAGCTCTGAGCACCTTGCAGGTAGCGGCTCTGAGTTCGCGCCAGATCCAGGGCCTCAGCACCGACCAGCTGGACCACCTCAGCGGGGATCAGCTCGCGGCGCTGTCGACCTCGGCCCTGCGCAATTTGAGCACCGCCCAATTTGAATCACTGGACGCCGAGCAGATCAGCCGGCTGACGCCCGCCCAGATGACGGCCTTGCGCTCCAGCCAGCTGGCCGCCATGTCGCCGGATGAATTGACGGCCCTGGACAGTCTACAGTTCTCGATGTTGAGGTCGGACCAGTTGGCCGGCTTGACCACCCAACAGCTGGCAGCGATTGATCTGGGCGATTTGCTAACCCTGGGCACCCAGGTCATTCGCTCGCTCAGCCCGGCCCAAATCGCCAGCTTCAACACCGATCAAATCATCGCCCTGACCAGCTCACAAGTGGCGGCACTGAGCTTCCGCCAGGCCGAGGCGATGCGAACAGACCAGATCGCCGCGCTCGACACCCATCAGGTCGCGGCCTTGAGCAATGTGCAGGTACTGGCCTGGAACAGCAGCCAGATGGCCGCCCTGGATTCCCAGGATCTGGCCGTGCTACCCGCTGGCACGTTTCGGGTGATCGAGGTCGGTGATTTGATGGCCTTCAACACCGACCAGATCCATGCCCTGAACGCGGCACAAATCGCTCAACTCAGCAGCGCCCAGATGGCGGGTTTTGGCTCCGACGATATCGGGGCCTTGTCCGCCGAGGCCTTTGTCAGCCTCAATAGCGCGGCCTTGCGCAGCCTCAGTGCGACCCAGCTCGCCGGGATTGGCGGGGAGCAGGTCGACGCCCTCACCACCCAAGTCATTGCCAGCCTCTCGACCCAGACCCTCCATGGCCTGGGCAGCTCGGCCATCGCCTCGCTGGACACCTTGCAGGTGCACGCACTGAGCACGGCACAGCTGCGCGCCATCAACTCCGACAGCTTTGCGGCCCTGGGCAGTGAAGAGTTGGCCGCCCTGAGCACCTGGCAGGTGAAGGCCTTGAGCACTGAGCAGATCCACGCCATCGGCTCCGACATGGTGCAGGGTTTCGAAACTCAGGACCTGGCGGCCCTGAATATGCAGCAGGCCACGGCCTTCACCACCGATGCCTTGCAGAGCATGACGGGTGAGCAGCTCGATGCGCTCTTCATGGCCACGCCCATCATGTTGAATCTGGACGGGATGGGGCTGTCCACCGTCAGCGCGGCACATGGGGTCGCGTTTGACCTCAACGGCACGGGCAAAACCCAGCAATGGGGTTGGATGGCCGGAGGCAATGGCTTGCTCGCGCGCGACCTCAACGGCGATGGCCAGATCAATTCCGGCACCGAACTATTCGGCAGCGGCACGGTCTTGGCCACGGGTCAGCGCGCGGCCAATGGCTATGAGGCGATGCGCAATCTTGACCTCAACCACGATGGCTTGCTGAATGCAAAGGACGCGGCCTTCGGCGAACTTCGCATCTGGACCGACACCAATCACAACGGCAAGACCGAGGGCGGTGAGCTGAAGTCGCTGGCGGAGCTAGGCATCAGCGAGTTGGACCTGAGCGCCCAAGCCAGCAGCGTCATCGACCACGGCAATCTGGTCGGCCTGGTCTCGAGCTACAAGAGCAGCGACGGCGCCTCTCATGCCATGGGCGATGTCTGGTTTGCCAAAGATGTGCTGACGCCCCAGCAAGCCAAGCCCCAGCTTGCGCTGGAGGATTTGCTGCTGCCCAGTAGCAGCGCCTTGCTGGCCCAGGCGGCAGATCATGGCAGCGCTGCCGACAAGCAGGCAGCGGCCAGCGCGAGCCTGCTGAGCCCTCTGGAGCGCAAATTGCAAGAAGAAGCCCAGCAGCAGCTTGGCGGCCCCTTGCTCTGAACCCGCTGGTCTGCAGGCGACCCGCCTGCTCATAAGCGCCCTGTTCTCGGCCCAAATCCAGCCACCAGGCAATCCTGAGGTCCTTTAGGCTTCAGGCATTCGAATGGGACCGGCTGAGCAGACCGGCAGACGCAGCGCCTGCTGCTGAGAGCTGCCTGCGCAGGCGTCCCGATTGCCAAGGATTCCTGATGGTCGCCACCACCCCCACAGCCAGCCAGCCCAAGGTCAGCATCTTGATCCCGACGCACAAGCGTCCCGACTACCTGCCCCTGGCCCTGCGCAGCGCCCGCACGCAGACCTACGAAAACCTGGAGATCATCATCAGCGACAACAGCGGCGATGACAGCAGCCGCGCGTCCATCGATGATCAGCTCAGGGCCGACCCACGCGTTCAATACCATGTGCAAAACGGCGGCGGTGCCTGGCAAAACTGGCTCAATGCCATGAGCCATGCCAGCGGCGTCTACGTCAATTTCTTGATGGACGACGATCTTTTTCATCCGAAGAAGGTCGAGCGCATGGTGCATTACTTCGAGGCCTACCCCACGGTCGGCCTGGTGACCTCCTTCCGCCAGCTGATCGACGCCGCAGGCAATGAACTGCCCCCCATCAAGGGCACGCGCCAGTTGTTTGAGAACGATAGCGTGGTGCTGGGCCAGTCCATGGGCGAGTTCATCTTGAAGAACGGCATGAATCTGATCGGTGAGCCCACCACGGCCATGTTCAGGCGCGCCGACATCGGCGCCGGCTTCGGTCGCTTCTGCGGCCGGCAGTACGAAATCATGACCGACCTCTCCACCTGGATGGAGCTGATGCATGGCCGGCACTGCGTCTACATCAGCGAGCCCCTGAGCTATTTCCGCCTGCATGGCGGCCAGGATCAGCGCAAAAAGTCGACCGCCCTGAAGTCGAATATGGAGTGGCTGCAACTGCTGATCGACGGCCACAAGCATGGGCGCTACATCGTCGACCCGACGGAGTTCCGCACGATGCTGGCTCAAAAGCTGGGCGCATTGCTGCCCTTTGTGACCGCCAACCACGAGGAAATTCGCGAGGGCGATTACGACGTCGAAGAGATGCTGGGCCAGATTCGCTTCGCCCTGCACCAGCTGCTGCAGTCCTGAACCCGCCGGGCCAAGCCATGAAGACCAGACCCTACATCATCATCACCCCCTCCTACTGTGTCAGCGCCGGCGTGCGGGTGATGCACAGCCTCTGCCATGAACTCAACAGCCTGGGTTTCGACGCCAAATTGCTGATCACCAGCAACCTCTCGCGCAGCCCCGCCGAGATGCTCAACCCGGCGCTGAACACACCCTGCATCAACGGCTACTTCGAGCAAAACTGGGAGGCCATCAACCAGGACGCCATCGTGATCTGCGCCGACGGCTTTCGCGGCCACCCCTTCAATGCCAAGCGGGTGGTGCGTTATGTTCTCGGCAAGGAAATCTTGAGCCCCGAGGACAATCCGAGCGACTACCGCGTCTACTACTCGCGCGCCTTCCCGGCCCAGCGTGCGGGCAAGCATCCGGTGCTCTATCTGACACCCATCGACTTAGGTCGCTTCAATGCCAACAATGTGTTGGAGCGCAGCCAGGACATGCTCTGGCTTGGCAAGGGTGCCAAGTTCTGTACTGAGAAACCCGCCAACTGCGTAGACATCACCTACAGCTGGCCGCCCACCCGTGAGGAGCTGGCCGAAAACCTGCGGCGCACCCGCACCCTCTATTCCTACGACGCGGTCAGCGCCACCAATCTGGAGGCCGTGCTCTGCGGCGCCACCGTCGTGCTCAAACACCTGAGCTATCACGACTGGAGCTGGAGCCGCGCCGATATGGAAGCCATGGAACAAGGCACCGGTGGCTTTGCCTTCGGCGACAGCGACTTTGAGCTGGACCGCGCCGAGCGCACCCGCGCCGAGACCATGGCGCGCATCCGCTTCCACCAGGCCAATTTCAAGGCGCGCCTGCTGGACTTTGTCGAGGCGACCCAGTACCGCTTCCGCGATTGAGGCCAGATTTGCGACGCTGTTCGCGCTTTTGACCTGTCTGGGGCTGGTTAGCATGGCTGCATGCACCAACTGCCCTGCCCCGAGGTCACGCCTTGCCCACCGCTTCTTTGATTCATCTGGCCAATGGCCGCCAGTTTCCCGCCATCGCGGGCAAAAGCCTGCTGGACTGCGCGGCGCAAGCCGGCCTGGTACTGGAACACAGCTGCCGCAACGGCCGCTGCGGGACCTGCAAAACCCGCGTTCTGCAAGGCCAGACCGAGCCCCTGCTGCCCGACCAATCCCTGAGCCCCGAGCAACAGGCCGAGGGCTGGGTCCTCAGCTGCGCCGTGCAGGCGCTGGGCGAAGTCAGCCTGGATGCCGAGGACTTAGGCCCCCTGGCCGAACTCAAGCTGCTGACCCTGCCCGCCCGCATTGACAGCCTGGAGCAGCCCACCCCGGACGTCTTGCGGCTGGTGTTGCGGCTGCCGCCCAATAGCGGTTTCCGGTATTTGGCCGGTCAATACATCAATATCATCGGCCCCCAGGGGATCAAGCGCGCTTACTCCCTGGCGAATGCGCCCAGGGCCGACGGAAAACTGCAGCTACATATCAAGAAAGTGGCCGGGGGCGCCCTCAGCACCTATTGGTTCGAGCAGGCCAAGGTCGGCGATCTGCTGCGCCTGGAAGGCCCACGCGGCAGTTTCTTTTTGCGCGATGTCGCGGGTATGGATTTGTTCTTGCTCGCCACCGGCACCGGTTTCGCGCCGATTTTGGCCCTGCTGGAAGAACTCGCCCAACGGCCGGCCGAGGCCCAGCCGCGCAGTCTCGCGGTCTACTGGGGCGGCCGCCAAGCGCAGGATTTGTACTCGGATTTACCCGCCTTGCCGCCGCACTGCCCGCCCTTGAATTTCGTGCCGGTGCTGTCGCGGGCCGATGAGAGCTGGGGCGGCGAGCGCGGGCATATTCAAGACGCCTTGTTGCGCCGAAACCCCAGCCTCACGAACGCCTGGGTTTTTGCCTGCGGTTCCAATGCGATGATCGCCAGCGCTCAGAAACAATTGCTTGCGGCGGGTTTGTCGGCTCGTCGTTTTTGCTCCGATGCCTTCGTGGCAGCCTGAATATTCCAACCATCAATCCAGCACAAGGTAATTCGCCATGAAAGCAGTGATACTTGCCGGTGGACTCGGTACCCGTTTGAGCGAAGAAACCGCCACCCGCCCGAAACCCATGGTGGAAATCGGCGGCCGGCCCATTCTTTGGCATATCCTCAAACACTATTCCCACCACGGCATCAATGATTTCGTGATCTGCTGCGGTTATAAGGGCGTGGTGATCAAGGAGTTTTTCTCCAACTACTTTCTGCACACCTCGGACGTCACCTTCGACATGCGCTCCAACCGCATGGAAGTGCATCAAAAGCGCGCCGAGCCCTGGAATGTGACCCTGGTGGATACGGGCGACGCGTCCATGACCGGCGGCCGCATCAAGCGGGTGGCCAAGTATGTGGAGCTGGACGAGGCCTTTTGCCTGACCTATGGCGACGGCGTCAGCGATGTGGACATCTCGGCCAGCATCGACTTCCACAAGCGCCACGGCAAAAAAGCCACCCTCACCGCCACTTATCCGCCGGCCCGTTTCGGCGCGCTGGACCTGGACGGCAGCCAGGTCAAGAGCTTCAAGGAAAAGCCTTTTGGTGAAGGCGGCATGATCAATGGCGGCTTCTTCGTGCTCAGCCCCAAGGTGATCGATCTGATCAAGGATGACAACACCATCTGGGAGCGCGAACCCCTGGACACCCTGGCCCATCAAGGCGAGTTGATGGCCTTTGAGCACCAGGGCTTCTGGCAGCCCATGGACACCTTGCGCGACAAAGTCATGCTGGACGAGCTGTGGGCCAGCGGCAAGGCGCCCTGGAAGAAATGGGACTGAAGCCCGCCATGCAGATCAACCCAGACTTCTGGCGCGGCAAGCGAGTCTTGCTGACCGGCCATACCGGTTTCAAGGGCGGCTGGTTAAGCCTGTGGCTGCAATCTCTGGGCGCCCAGGTCAGCGGCCTGGCGCTGACGCCGCCGACCGAACCCAATCTGTTCGAGATCGCCCGCGTGGCCGAAGGCATGGCGCACAGCGCGATTGCCGACATCCGCGACTTTACCGCCGTGCAAGCCCAGTTCCAGGCCTTCCAGCCCGAGATCCTGATCCATCTGGCCGCCCAGCCCCTGGTGCGACTGTCTTACCAACAGCCGGTCGAGACCTATGCCACCAATGTGATGGGCTCGGTCCATGTGCTGGAAGCGGCACGCCTAACGCCGGGGCTGCGCGCCATCGTCAATATCACCACCGACAAGTGCTACGAGAACCGCGAATGGGTCTGGGGCTACCGTGAGGACGAGCCCATGGGTGGTCACGACCCCTACTCCAATAGCAAGGGCTGCGCCGAGCTGGTGGCCAGCGCCTATCGCAAGTCCTTTCTTGCCCACGCCGGCATCGCCATGGCCACGGCCAGGGCCGGCAATGTGATCGGCGGCGGCGACTGGGCGGCCGACCGCCTGGTGCCCGACATCCTGCGCGCGCTGCAGAACGAGCAGCCGGTGCAGATCCGCAACCCCCATGCCATCCGCCCTTGGCAGCATGTGTTGGAGCCGCTGGGCGGCTATTTGCTGCTGGCCCAAGCCTTGTTCGAACAAGGCCAAAGCGTGGCCGAGGCCTGGAACTTCGGCCCCCGCGACGAGGACGCCCGCCCGGTGCAATGGATCGTCGAGCGCCTGTGCGCGCAATGGGGCCAAGGCGCCCGTTGGGAGAACCAAGCCGGCGAACATCCGCACGAAGCCCACTTCCTCAAGCTAGACATTTCCAAGGCCAAGCAGCGCCTACACTGGCAGCCGCGCTGGGACCTGGAATGCGCCCTCCAGCACATCACCCATTGGCATCAAGCCTGGCTGCAAGGCCAGGATATGCGCGCCCTCTGCCTGGCGCAAATCTCAGACTATCAAGCCACGACATGAGCACCACATCCCCCGTCACCTTCCAGCCGCAGCTGGACCAGATCCGCAAAGACATCGCTCAGCTGGTGCAGCAGTACGCGGACATCGCCTACGCGCCCAAGCCCTTTGTGCCCGGCGAGACGGCCGTGCCCGTGTCGGGCAAGGTGCTGGGCGCACAAGAACTCAAGCTGATGGTCGAGGCCTCGCTGGACGGTTGGCTGACCACCGGTCGTTTCAACGCGGCCTTTGAATCCAGGCTGGCGGAATTCCTGGGCGTCAAACATGTGCTGACGGTGAACTCGGGCTCTTCGGCCAATCTGGTGGCCTTCTCCGCCCTGACCTCACCGCGTCTGGGCGAGCGCGCCATCAAGCCGGGTGACGAGGTCATCGGCGTGGCAGCTGGCTTCCCCACCACGGTCAACCCGATTCTGCAGTTCGGCGCCGTGCCGGTGTTTGTGGACGTGGATCTGGCCACCCACAATATCGATGCCAGCCTGATCGAGGCCGCCATCACGCCCAAGACCAAAGCCATCATGCTGGCCCATTCCCTGGGCAATCCCTTCAACCTCGATGTCGTCACCGCCTTGTGCAAGAAGCACAATCTCTGGCTGGTCGAAGACTGCTGCGACGCCCTGGGCGCCACCTACAAAGGCCAGATGGTCGGCAGCTTTGGCGATATCGGCACCCTGAGCTTTTACCCCGCCCATCACATCACCATGGGCGAAGGCGGTGCCGTGTTCACCAATAACAGCGAACTCAAGCTGATTGCCGAGTCCTTCCGCGACTGGGGCCGCGACTGCTACTGCCCGCCCGGCAAGGACAACACCTGCGACAAGCGTTTTTGCTGGAGCAAGAAAGAGCTGGGCGGCGATCTGCCCGATGGCTACGACCACAAATACACCTACAGCCATCTGGGCTACAACCTCAAGATCAGCGATATGCAGGCGGCTTGCGCCCTGGCCCAGATGGACAGGGTGGACGAGTTCATCGCCAAGCGCCGCGCCAATTTCACCTACCTGAAGAATCGCCTGCAGTCTTGCGCCGAGTTCCTGCACCTGCCCGAAGCCACCGAGCATGCCCAGCCCTCCTGGTTCGGCTTCCCGCTCATCGTCAAAGACACGGCCGGTGTGCAGCGCGCCGATCTGATCAATTTCCTGGAGCAGAACAAAATCGGCACCCGCCTGCTGTTCGCCGGCAATCTGACCAAGCAACCCTATATGGCCGGCCGCAATTTCCGCATCAGCGGCGAGTTGCGCAACACCGATGTGGTGATGAACCAGACCTTCTGGCTGGGCACCTTTCCCGCCCTCGGCGAGCCGCAATTGGATTACATCGCCGACAAGCTTGAGACTTTCTTCGGACTCAATTTCTGAGCCCTGCCCTCCACAGAGGAAAGAAAGCAAAAACAGGGCGCTCTTCCCCGCCGTATTCGGCAAGACAGCAGGCTCGGCCCGGAGTTCAATACTGGCATGCGCTCGACAGCTCGTCGAGCCTGAACATGACCCAAGATGACAAGCTCCGCTTCAATCGCTCCGACCCTGCTGCTGCATCCTGCTGACGATGTCTTGATCGCCCGCGGCCAGCTGCTCGGCGGGCAGCAGGTGCATGGCATCACGGTGCGCGGACTGATTCCTGCTGGCCACAAGCTGGCCCGCCGGGCCATCAAGCAGGGCGAGCCCATCAAGCGCTACAACCAGATCATCGGCTTTGCCTCCCGGGCCATCGAGGCCGGCGAACATGTGCATACGCAGAACCTGGTGATGGGTGACTTTGCCCGCGATCTGGCCGTGGGCGTCGATGTGCAGCCCGAGCTGCCGCGCCAGCAAGCCCAGTTCATGGGCATCAAGCGCGCCAATGGCCAGGTGGCCACACGCAACTACATTGGCATCCTCTCCAGCGTCAATTGCTCGGCAACCGTGGCGCGCGCCATTGCCGATCATTTCAGCTTGCAGCGCGCCGACAGCCCCCTGCACCAGCACCCGCAGATCGACGGCGTGGTCGCCCTCACCCACGGCACCGGCTGCGCCATGGACGACCAGGGTCTGGGCATGCAAGTGCTGCGACGCACCTTGGCGGGATATGCCCGCCATGCCAACTTCGCCGCCATCCTGATCGTCGGCCTGGGCTGCGAATCCAACCAGATTGAAGCCTTGCTGAAGGCCGAGGATCTGCTGCCAGGCGCTTTGCTGCAGAGCTTCAATATCCAGAATGTGGGCGGCACCAGCGCTGCAGTGGCTCGGGGCATCGAGTTGATCCAAGGCTTTTTGCCCCTGGCCAATGCGGTGCAGCGCGAGCCCTGCAGCGCCGAGCATCTGATCGTGGGCCTGCAATGCGGGGGCTCGGACGGTTACTCCGGCATCAGCGCCAACCCCGCGCTGGGCAATGCCGTGGACCGCCTGGTGCGGCATGGCGGCACGGCCCTGCTCAGCGAAACCCCCGAAATCTACGGCGCCGAACACCTGCTGACCCGCCGCGCCATCAGCGCCGAGGTCGCCGCCAAGCTGGCCGAGCGCATCCGCTGGTGGGAGGGCTATGCCCAGCTGCATGGCGGCGAGATGAACAACAACCCCTCGCACGGCAACAAGGCCGGCGGCCTGACCACGATTCTGGAGAAGTCTCTGGGCGCGGTGGCCAAGGGCGGCACCAGCAATCTGGTCGATGTCATCGAGTACGCACAGCCGGTGCGCCGCCATGGCCTGGTCTTCATGGACTCACCGGGCTATGACCCGGTCAGCGCCACCGGCCAGGTGGCGGGCGGCGCCAATCTGATCTGTTTCACCACCGGCCGTGGCTCGGCCTATGGCTGCGCCCCGACCCCCTCGCTCAAGCTCGCCACCAATAGCGCGCTGTGGCAGCGTCAGGCCGACGATATCGACATCAACTGCGGTGAGATCGTCGACGGCAGCTGCAGCATCGAAGCCATGGGCGAGCGCATCTTCCAGGCCTTGCTGGACACGGCGAGCGGCCGCAAAACCCGCAGCGAGTTGCATGGCTACGGTCAGAACGAGTTCGCGCCCTGGCTGCTTGGCGCGGTGATGTAGGGCCAGAGCCCAGACCTCACCCATAACTGTGC
The DNA here is from genome assembly GCF_003852425.1 of Paucibacter sp. KBW04. GTDB lineage: Bacteria > Pseudomonadota > Gammaproteobacteria > Burkholderiales > Burkholderiaceae_C > Paucibacter_A. Next base: position 447,386 of record NZ_QAJN01000010.1, read on the forward strand.
ATTTCAACGTCTCAATTCACCGACACTCTCAAGCCGTATGACCACCGACACGTCTTCGCCGCTCATCAAGGTCTCCGACTATGTGTGCTCGCGCATCCAGGAGCTGACCGGCTCCAAGCATGTCTTCTTGCTCTCGGGCGGCGGCATGATGCATTTGCTGGACAGTCTGGGCAGCAGCGAGCTGCAATCCTTTGCCCTGCACCATGAGCAGGCCGCCGGCATCGCAGCTTATGCCTACGGCCGCAGCCTCAACACCACCGGCGTGTGCTTTGCCACCTCGGGGCCCGGCGCCACCAATGTGCTGACGGCGGTCGCCGGCGCCTGGACGGACAGCGTGCCCATGCTCTTCATCTCGGGCCAGGTCTCCACCCTGTTCTCCCAGCGCCCCCAAGGCCTGCGTCAGCGCGGCTTCCAGGAGTTCAATATCGTCGACGTGGTGCAGCCCACCACCAAGTACGCGCAGTACGTCTCCGACCCCAAGGAGATTCGCTACGAGCTTGAAAAGGCTTGCTTCCTGGCCCGTGCCGGCCGCCCCGGCCCGGTCTGGTTGGACCTGCCGCTGGACATCCAAGCCGCCCGCATCGACCCCAGCAGCTTGCGTGGTTTTGATCCGGTGGCCGAAGGCTATGCAGACCTGAACCCCAAGCCCAGCCCGGCCCTGGTCGACTCCATCCTGAGCAAGCTCTCGCAAGCCAAGCGCCCGCTGATCATCCTGGGCCACGGCGTTTGGCTTTCTGGTGCCAAGAACGCGGCGCTGGCCTTGCTGGAGCAGTTGCAAGTGCCGGTGCAAACGACCTGGAACGCCATCGACCTGGTGCCCGATGAGCATCCGCGCTACTTCGGCCGCGCCAATGCCTACGGCCCGCGCTATGCCAATTTCGTGGTGCAAAACGCCGACTACATCCTCAGCATCGGCGCCCGCCTAGGCGTGCAACACACCGGCTACAACGTCGAAGCCTTTGCCCGCGAAGCCTTTCTCGATATGGTGGACCTGGACGAGGCCGAGGCGAGCAAGCCCTTCCTCAAGGTGGACCGCTTTTCGCGCTGCGATGCCGCGGCCTTGATCGATGGCCTGGCCCAGCAACTCAAGGCCCAAACCCTCGCCGCGCCCGCGGACTGGTTGGCCTACTGCCGCCGCATGCGCAGCCAGTACCCCGTCGCCCCGACCCTGGCCCAGGCCGGTGCCGAGAACTTTGTCGACCCCTATTTCTTCGTCGACGCGCTCAGCGATCTTGCGCCCGAGGACGCCCTCGTGCCCCTGGGCTCCTCGGGCACCTCTTTCACCGTCTCGGGCCAGGCTTTCAAGCCCAAAAAACACCAGCGCGTCTTTCACGCCAAGGGCATGGCGGCCATGGGTTATGGCATGCCCTCGGCCATCGGTGCCAGCGTGGCTTTTGGCAATAAACAAGCCATCACCTTGGTGGGCGACGGCGGCTTCCAGCTCAATATCCAGGAGCTGCAGACCATGGCCCACCACCAGCTGCCGGTGAAGATCTTTGTGATCAATAACAAGGGCTATCACGCCATCCGGGTCACGCAAGAAACCTATTTCCAAAACCGCTACGTGGCCTCCACCGCCGAGTCCGGCGTTTCCTTGCCGGAGCTGAAACGCATCGCCACGGCCTACCGCATCGCCTACCGTCGCATCTCGACGAATGGCGAGGTGCACGCACAGATTGAGGCCAGCCTGAAGCAGGCCGGCCCTGAAATCATCGAGGTGATGGTCGACCCGGCCAAGCACCTGATGCCCAAGCTGGGTTCCGCCATTCGCGCCGACGGCAGCATGGTGTCGCGCCCGCTGGAAGACCTGATGCCGCTGCTGGACCGGGAAGAGTTCCGGGCTAATATGTTTACCCAACCACTCGAGTGGTAACGACTATGAAAACCAAAGTACTTTTCATGGGAGCTGGCGCCATTGGGCGAGGCTACCTGCCTTGGACGCTGGACGAGAGCAAACACGAGTTTGTCTTCATCGACAGCAACCCCAAAATCGTCGAGCGCATGCGCCAACAAGGCAGCTACTCGACCTACCGGGTCAAGGACGAGGCCTATGAGCACAAGCGGGTGCAGGTCAAAGCGGCCTACACACCTGCCGAGTTCAGCCTAAGCGAACATCAGGACGCAGTCGCTTGCTTCTTCTCGGTCGGCCCGCGCAATGCGGAGAAGGCCGCGCTGCTGATGCAGGGGGCCAAGTTCCCGCTCATCATGTGCGAGAACGAGCCCGAGACCGTCACCGTGGCCAAGCGTGCGCTGGGGCATAGCAATATCTACTTCGCGGTGCCGGACGTCATCACCTCCAACACCGCGCCCGCCCATCTGCTTGAGCAAGACCCGCTGGCCATCACCACCGAAAACGGTGTGCAGTTCATCGAGCAAGGCCCCTTCGAGCTGCATGGCGAGATGACGCTGCTGCCGCGCGAAGAGCTGCTGCGCCACCAGTGGACACCCAAGCTCTATCTGCACAACACCCCCCACTGCATCACCGCCTATTTGGGCGCCTTGATGGGCTGCACCTATGTGCACGAGGCCATGGCCCACCCCAAGGCGGCCCAGCTGGTCGAGGGTGCGATGAACGAGATGCTGCAGGCCCTGAAGCTGCAATGGGACATCCCGCACGACTTCCTGGACTGGTATGCGCAGAAGGAGTTGTCGCGCTTCCGCTGCCAGCAGCTTTTCGACCCGGTGGCCCGGGTGGCGCGCGAGCCCTTGCGCAAGCTGGAGCTGCACGGCCGCTTGATCGGTGCCGCGCAGATGTGCCTGACCTTGGGTGTGCTGCCGCAAAACTTACTCAAGGGCATCGTCGGCGCCCTGCTGTTTGAGGACGTGCACGACCCCGACCACCATATCCGCATGATGCACGAGTCCATGCCCACCGCCGATTTCAACCGTTATGTGCTGGGCCTGCGTCCTGGCGAACCCCTGGATCTGATGCTGCAGGACAAGATGGCAGCCATCACCGCTGAGCTGCGCAGCCTGCCGAGGAGAACCGCATGAGCACCACGCTGGACCACAGCACGCTGATCAAGACCGCGCTGGAGGCCGTGCTGGCCGGTGCCAAACTGGCCGAGACGGCTGCCGCCAACGCCCAAAGCGCGCAGCAAAAAGAAAGCCTGCGCGACATCGTCACCCAGACCGATCTGCGCATCAGTGAACTGCTGATGCAAAGGCTGGCTGCCACCGGCTTGCCCGTGGTCTCCGAAGAGGCCGAGGCCCATGCCGCCGTGGCGGCCAAGCAGCTCTGGGTGGTGGACCCCATCGATGGCACGGTCAATTTTGCCCACGGCCTGGCGGCCTACGCCGTCTGCGCCGGCCTGGTCGACCAAGGCGAGTTCCGTCTGGGCGTAGTTTGCGCCCCCAAGCTGGACGAGCTTTACTTCACCCTCAACACGGAGAAGGCCTTGCTCAACGGCAGGCCCTTTGTCCACAGCCACCGCGCGCCGGACGAGGCCCTGGTGGCCGCCAGCTTCAGCGCCAAGGCGAGTGCCGCGCAATACGAGATGTTCCAGGCCGTCAACGACAGCACGCGGGGCTGCCTGCGCACCGGCAGCGCCGCCTTGAATGTGTGCTGGGCCGCGGCGGGCAAGCTGCAAGCGGCCTACGGCTTCTCGGCCAAGCTCTGGGACGTGGCGGGAGCCCTGGCCATCGCCCGTGCGGCGGGCTGCGAGCTGCGCCTGCATCGGCATGCCGATGGCCTGAGCGTGGACTACATCGTCGGCTCGCGCGAGGTGGTCGAACACCTGGCCCGGCTGGCGCAAGACAAGCAACTCTGGAAGCGCTGAGACCATCATGAGCAAGGCATTCAAAGAAGTACCAGTCGTCATCCTCTGCGGCGGCCAAGGCGTGGTTCTGGGCGAAGGTTCCACTCACCGTATCAACAAAGCCCTGGTGCAAATCAATGGCAAGCCGCTGTTCTGGTGGGTGCTGCTGCACTACGCCCAGCATGGCGCGCAAGACTTTTTGCTGCCCGTGGGCCTGCAGGCGGAGGAGTTCCAGCGCGTTCTGCGCGAGGACTTTGGCGCCAGCACCGACCCGACTCAGGCCGACAGCTACCAGCTCGACATCGCTGGCCAGCCCTGCCGTCTGCGCGTGCTGAGCACCCCGGTCGCCGCCAACACGGCTCAGCGCCTGCTGGCCTGCAAGCCTTGGCTGGCACACGCACCGCACTTTGCCCTGAGCTATTCAGACACGCTCAGCGAGGTCGATCTCAGCGCCGAGCTGGCCTTCCACAAGGCCCAAGGGACGGTCGCCACCCTGGTCTCCACCCAGTACCCGGTGCGCTTCCGCATCCTGGGCATGCGCCAGGGCGAAAGCCTGGTGCGGGCCTTCGCCCCCAAACCCGTGATCGAAGCGGCCGCCATCAACGGCGGCTATTACCTATTCAGCGCCAAGATTTGGGAGCCCGCTTTTGGCCTGGATGGCAATAGCGCTCTGGAAGCCGGCCCGCTGGACAAGCTGGCTGCCCAGCAGCAGCTGACCGCCTTCGAGCATCGCGGCCCTTGGCAGCATTGCGACGCGGAACGCGATCTGGCGCCGCTGAATCGCATCGCGCAAGCCCTGGCGGCGCAGACCAGCGCTTGAGCACAGCGTCCGCCTTGCGGCCCCTGAGTTCGCAGCAAATCGCCCTGCTGGACCACAGCGTCCAGCAGTTGCTGCCGCATTTGGACGCCGCCGCACTGCGCGGCAAACGGATATTCATCACCGGCGGCACCGGTTTTTTTGGGCTATGGCTGCTCAGCACCCTGGCTTGCCTGAATCGCCAGGCATGCGAGACCGAGGTCTGCGTGCTCTCACGCGACCCGCAGGCCTTTTTGGCCAAACATCCGCAGTTTCAAAGCCAGGCCTGGCTGAGTTTTGTGCCCGGCAATGTGCGTGATTTCAGCGCGCCCGCAGGGCGCCGGTTCGAGCTGCTGATCCACGCGGCCACCGAAACCTCAATGACGGCCCATGGCCGACCTTTGCAGATGTTTGAGGACATTGTGCTGGGCACCCGCCGCGTCATCGACATGGCCCTCGCCAGCGGCGTGCAGCGCATGCTGCTGGTCAGCTCGGGCGCGGTCTACGGCGTTCAACCCAGCCATCTGGAGCGCCAGCCCGAAGACTCGGCCCTGGCCTGCGACCCCTTGCTAACGTCCAACGCCTACGGCGAAGGCAAACGCGTGATGGAGTTGATGGGCGCGATGTGCCAGCAAAGCCATGGCATCGAGTCCGTGGTGGCGCGCTGTTTCGCCTTCTCCGGCCCTGGCTTGCCGCTGGACGCGCATTTCGCCATCGGCAATTTTGTGCGCGACGCGCTCTGGGCCGATGAGATCCGCGTGCAAGGCGATGGCACGCCCATGCGCTCCTATCTTTTTGGGGCCGATCTGGCCGTGTGGTTGCTGCAATTGCTCAGCCACGGCCAGGCTGGCCTGGCCTACAACGTCGGCAGCGACGAAAGCCTGAGCATCGCCGACCTGGCGCATCGGGTGCGCGACTGCCTGGCACCCGGCAAACCGGTTCGCATCCTGCAGCCGCCCAGCGGCCTGGCCTTGAAGCGTTATGTCCCGGCGATTGAGCGCGCCCGCGCCCTGGGCCTGGCCCCTTGGACTTCTCTGCCCGAAGCGCTGCGACTCAGCGCCCAGTACGCGCAGCAGCCAGCGGGCTGAGGCCCGCCCGGAGTTCAGCGCAGCGGCGTCATCACGCCGCGCCCTTGCGACCACATGATGGCCACCACCTGCTGGGCGTCGTAGATGGCGTTCACATGGGCGATGCGCATGGAGTAGTAGTCGCCCTCGGCCGCCATCACATCGAAGAGCGAGCGACGTCCCAGTTGCTGCCATTGCTGCAGCGTCGAGGCACGCACCCGGTCGCTGTTACGCAGAATCTCCACGATGCGACGCGCGCGGTCCAATGCCGAACCCGCCGCCTCGTGCATCTCCAGCACGCGATAGCGCTTGGACTCGATGGCCTCATCGCGCTGCAGGTTGGCGGACTGGGCCCGGCGCAGGGCCGAGGTCAGGGCCGCATCCGCACCCGGCTGATAAAGCGGGATATTGAGGCTGACGCCGCCCTGCCAATCGGTCTGGCGGCTTTGCCCGGCCGAGGTCGAGCCGCTGACCAGCAAGTTGACACTAGGCTTTTGCCCGGCCTGAACCGACTCGGCATAGTTGTACTGCGCCTTGGCCTGAGCGGCGGCTTGAGCCACATCCGCCGCCAGCAGCACATCGGCCTGCATTTGATTCACATCCGGCACGGTGGTCAGCACCGAACTCATGGAGGAACTGCGCGGTAGATCGTCGCCGACAAAACGGCGCAGCCTCACCTCCGTCTGGCGCAGCGCCGAGACGGTTTGTTCGTAGGACAGCTCGGCCTGCTGCATGCTTTTTTGCGCCTGCACCAACTCGCTGGCCCGGCCTTTGTCGGCCTTGGTGATGGTTTCCAAGGCTTCCACCAAACAGCTCATCTTGCGCACGTACTGGCCGTAAACCTGGGCCTGCAATTGGTAGCGCCCGCGGTCCAGAGCCAGGGTCACGGTTTGCAGTGCCAATTGCTCCTCCGCACTGCTCTGGCCAAAACGGGCCGCCTCGGCCAGTTGCTGGCGCCACTCGGTCAATTTGCCGATGCGGCCAAAGTCGTACAGCGGTGCGCTGATGCTCAGCGAGCCTTTACCCAGCATGCCTCGCGAAATCGTTTCGCCCCGGTCCATCAAACCGCTATAGGCCAGCGTCCCTCCCAGGGCCACCGTGGGCAAGCGCTGTGCCTTGGTTTCGGCCAAATCGGCTTCGGCCGCCTGGGCCAACAAGCGCACGGCGCCAATGGGGCGGCTGCGCGACAAGGCGGTTTGCACCAGCTCTTGCAGCTTCACGCGGGGATCGACCTGGCTGGTCTCCAGCAGGCTGGCATCGCGCGGCGGCGGGGTCAGGGTCGTGCCGTCCTGATCGCTGCAACGCTGCTGGGCAGGGGCTGCGCCGCTGAAAACAAGCGTCAGCGAGACCAGGGCCAAGCGGCTCAAAGATGGCAGGAGGTGTGATGCGTGAGGCATGATGGGGCGCAGCAGAGCTGGGAATTTCGGAGAGACTGGCTACCCCCGTACTACATCACGCCGGCAAACTTTCGAAGCGCCGATTAAGCCACCCCCTCAGGCGCATATACGCGCTTCAGCGCTCCCGCATGGCTTCGCGCGACTTCAGCATCGGGCGCAGCAAATAGCTCAACACCGAGCGCTCGCCCGTGCGGATCTCCACCATGGCCGTCATGCCGGGAATCACCGGCAAGGCATCGGCCTTGCCCTCAACACCGTCTTTCCTGCGGCCAATCAAATGGCTTCGATCCGCGGCAATCACGGCGCGGTAGTAAGTGCCCTCGCCGCCCTTGTCGGCCTCGCCGAGAGCGTCGGGACTGATGTACTCGATCTTGCCCTCCAGCCCGCCATGCACGTTGTAGTCATAGCCGGCCAGCTTGATGATGGCCGATTGGCCCAGCTGCACAAAACCGATGTCCTTAGGCTTGATGCGGGCCTCCACCATCACCCGCGGCCCCAGGGGCACGATTTCCATGATGGGCGAGCCGCTGGGCACCACCCCACCGACGGTGTTGATGCGAATATTTTTGACCAGGCCGCGCAGGGGCGACTTCAGCAGCGTGTGCTTCATGGTGTCGTCCCGCACCACCATCTGCTCATCCATCTGCGCCAGCTCGTTCTGGGCGCGAGACAACTCGGCGCTGGCATCTTGCCTCGCGCGGCTGATGCGCTCATTGCGCTGCTGCTGAAGCTCGTTCATCTGCCGGTTCAAGCGCATCACCTCGACGTCGGACATCAAGCCTTTGGCGGCCATGTCCTGCGCCATCTTCAGTTCGCGCCCCACCAGGCTGGCGCTGCGATTCATACTGGCGATGGCCTCGTCCAACACCCGGCGGCGGGCCTCCAAGACCTCGGTCTCGGCCGCCGTGATGCGCGGAACCTCCAGGACTTCGGGCGGGAACACGGGTGCGCGGCCCGTCGCCTCGGCCTTCAGCCTTGCCACTTGCGCCAGCAAGGCAAGGCGTTTGACCTGGCTTTCATTTTGAGCAGCTTCGGCCCGCGTCGGATCCATCTGGGCCAAGGGCTGGCCGGCTTCAACCTCCTCACCCTCGCGCACAAAGAGTTTGCTCAAGAGCCCACTCTCCAGGCTGGCAATGATTTGCTCCTTGCCATCGGGCACGATACGGCCCTGGCTACGTGTCACCTCATCCACTTTGGCCAAGGCGGCCCAGGCGATGGCCACGACCAGAACCACCAACAAGAGGTAGAGGGCCCAAACCGCGCGTGGCAGGGGCTCGTCGATCAAGGCCGCCTGCACGCCGTTGACGAACAAACCCTCTTCGCGGCTGAGGCTGCGTTCAGCGGCCATGGCGGGGCCTCCCTTGCAAAGGGGGGAGGCAAGCAAAAGCAAAATCCTGCACTGTATTCATATCATCACACCGAAGCCGAGCGTTGCACCGGCTGAGCGGCAGGATGCATATGCACATCGGCCTGGCCTTGTTGAGGCGGCGGCGTGGAGCGAACGCCCGACAAGGCGGCCAGCACCTGGTCGCGTGGGCCGTCCAGCACCAGGCGACCGCCGTCGACCACAATCACCCGCGTCACCAGCTCCAACACGGCCGGCCGGTGCGTCACCACCAGCAAGGTGCAGCTGCCGGCGGCATCACGCAGCTGGCGCAAAAACGCCATTTCCGACTGGGCATCCATGGAGCTGGTGGGCTCGTCCATCAACAAAATCTGCGGCTTGCTCACCAGGCTGCGCGCCAGCGCCACCAACTGACGCTGCCCCCCCGACAACATGCCGCCCATTTCGCCCACCTGCAAATCCCAGCCCAGGGGATGTTGGGCCACGACGCGATCCAGACCGGTCAGCTTGGCCACTTCCACCAAACGCTGAGCGTCGATGTGGCGGCCCATCAGCACGTTGTCACGCAAGGTGCCGTGGAATAGGCGCGGCTCTTGCGAAACAAAACCCACCCGGCCGCGGAACTCGGCCGGGTCGACCTGGCGCAGGTCAATGCCGTCGACCTCGACCATGCCCTCGGTCGGCTGATACAAACCCGCGAGCAAGCGAAGAATCGTGGACTTGCCACTGCCGATGCGGCCCAGCACGGCGATGCGTTCGCCCTCGTTCACACGCAGGGTGATGTTCTTCAAGACCTTGGGTGCCGCGCCATCGCTTTGCGCCGGATAGGCAAAACCCACATCGTTGAGCGCCATGCGACCGCTGATCTGGTTCAAGGGCACGTAATTGCGATCACTCTCACGTTCGGTCGGCGCGCTCATCACCGAGTTGAGCGAGAGCATGGCTGCGCGCGCGCCCTGGTAGCGGGTGGCCAGGCCCACCAGGCTGCTCAAAGGCATGGTGGCCCGGCCAGCGAACATCACCGCGCCAAGCAGGGCACCGGCCGTGATCTGTCCCTCTTGAATCAGGTACACCCCCCAAACCAGCATCACCAGATTGATGAACTGCTGCATGGTCATGGCGATATTGGTGCTCCAACTCGACATGGTGCGAGCGCGCAGCGCGGACTCCGCAGCAATGGCCGTGCTGGTTTCGTAGCGGCGCAGAAAGCGGCCCTCGGCGCCCGAGGTCTTCAAATCTTCCAAGCCTTCGATGGCCTCGACCAAGGTGCCCTGCAAATCGGCCATCTCGGTCATATTGGTGCGCATGGCGCGGCGCAAACTGCTTTGGATTAGCAGACTCAGGCCCACGATGAGCGGGATCGCCAGCACCAAGACCCAGCCCAGCGGGCCGCCAATCACAAACGTCATGGCCACGAAGATCAGCACAAAGGGCAGATCGGTCAGCGCCGACATGGTGGCCGAGGTGAAGAAGTCGCGCACCACCTCGACCTGGGCCAGGTAATGCGCATAGGAGCCCGCCGAGGCCGGCTTGTGTTCCATGCGCACGCCCAGGGTTTGGCGGAACAGCTTGGCACCGATGATGAGATCGGCCTTGCGTCCGGCCAAATCGATCAGATGGCTGCGCAGCTGACGCGAGAACAGGTCAAACAAGAGCGCCAGGGCGGCCCCCACGGCCAGGGTCCACAAGGTGACGATGGCTTGATGCGGGATCACCTTGTCGTAAATCACCGAGGTGACCAGGCCCGACACCAGCATCAGCACATTGCTCAACAAGGCCGCCAACATGGCGGAGCGGTAATAGGGCACGAAGCGTTTGAGCGTCCCCCACAGCCAGTGATCCCCGCTAGGCCTGAGCAGAGGCTCTTCGCGCGGATTGCGGGTATGGGCTTGCGACTGTTCCTGCGGTGACACCACCAGCACAAAGCCGCTGTACTCGGGCTCTAGCTCGGCGGTCGTGGCGGCGCAAGCGGCCGCCTCCGGACCAGGGAAAACGACTTCATAACGCCCGCCACCCTCGGCACCTTCGTCCAGGCGCTTGACCAGCACGCAGGCATCGCCCTCGTTCAAGAGCAATACCGCGGGCAGCAGCAGCGGGTTGATTTCGTCAATCGACTTGCGCAGCAAGCCAGCGTTGTAGCCCGCCTCGCGCATCACGCGCAGGGCTTGATCCGGCGCCAAGGGCCCGTCCACAGGCGCACCGGCACGCAGGGATTCGCCCGAACGCGCGCGGCCATGGTGGCGGGTCAACCAGGCCAGGGCCTCGAGCAGGGGGTCGCCAATGGGCTGCTCGGCCAGACTGGCCAAGGGATCCACCGCGACGGGTGCGGCTTCGACCGAGTTGTCCGCAGCCAAGCGCAAGCCCTTGGGGCCAGCACCCGGCTTGCCGTCAAAAAAGGGATCGTGGCGCGATGGCACGCTGGACCTTTGCATTGAGAAAAAACTTCATCACACCCGCTCTCGCTGCCGCTGAGCCAGGGCAAGTTTCTCGAACTCGCCTTCTAGATCGCGCACAAGTGCAGGGATATCGAACAGGGCAGATTGTCGGCCTTGCTCGCGCAAGTAACGCTTATAAGACGCGGCACGCCCTGGGTTTTGGCCAATTTGCACCGCTCTTTGCTCATATTCGGCCAGGCTGAAGGTGATCAGGTCGGGCAGACCCACGGCATTCAGCAGGCTGCCGGCCATGCGCGAGATATAGCTGCGCCCGGCACGGGTCAAGATCGGTAGCCCCGCCCACAGGCAATCGCTGGCCGTGGTGCCGGCGTTGTAGGGAAAGGTGTCGAGGAAGAGATCGGCCAATTGGAAGCGCGCCAGATAGTCCGGCGGCGCCACCCGCGGCGCGAAGATCAGCCGTTCCGCTGCCACCCCCTGCGCGGCCGCCATCTTGAGCATATTGGCCTTGGCCCATTCGTTGTCGGCCAGCAGCCAAAGCACGCTCTTGTCGACCTGGGCCAGCACCCGCATCCAGCTGGCGAAAACATCTTCGTTGAACTTGTGGTTGTTGTTGAAGGAGCAGTAGACGAAGGCGTCCTCTGGCAATTGGTATTGCGCCCGCGTGGGCATGGCCCCCATCTCGCGCTGGCGGTCGCTGACCTGATAGCTGTGCGGCAGGTAGATGGGCTTCTCGGTGCAGAAGGGCAGGTACTCGGGCGGCATCACAAAGCGGTCGGCAACGATCCAGTCCACCCCCGGCAGGGCCGAGGTTGCGGGCAGGCCCAGATAGCCCACCTGAATCGGGGCCGGCCGGTAGGCCAGGATATTGGGTCGGGCACCGCTGGTCAGACCCTGCAAATCCACCAGCACATCGATGCCGGCGGCAGCGATCATCTCCGCCGCCGCACGGTCGTCCACCTGATGCAGGCGCACATGGTGGTCCATGGCCTTCAGAATGCGGGCACGCAAGGGCGTGCCGTCATCCCGGCTCCAGTCGAAGGCGAAGAGTTCGAAACGGCTGGCATCGTGCAACTCATACAACTCGGCCGTCAGCAGACCGACGGCATGCATGCATAAATCGCCCGATAGATAGCCGATGCGGATCCGCCCTTCCCTGCGTTTGCCGCTCAGTTGGTGCAGGGGCGGGCCCGCGTACTTGACGACTTTTTCATTCACAAAGCGCTGAGCCACCATGAGCTGCAAGGCCGGGTCATCGCTATAGCTGAGCATGGCCAGCAAGGAGGTGTTGACCAGGAGCTGATTGACCGTGACCTCCCCGACCGGCTGATAGACCGGCCAGGCGCATTGCTTCTGGCGAATGTGAACATAGTGCTGCAGCACATCGCCCTGGTCGGGCTTGAGTTCCAGCACCTGCCTCATCTGCGCTTCGGATTCTTGGTAGCGCTTTTGTTGCTCAAGCAGCCGAGCCCGGTTCTTCATGGCGTGCAGGCGCAACTCCATCGGGTCGGTGCCCAGGATGCCGACCTGGCTGCGATCGTTCGCCGCTTCAGCCCAGGTCTGCAAGGCCTCGTCCACCCGTCCCAGATGCTCTAACTGATGCCCTAGATTGACCCGTGCCTGCAAAAAATCGGGCTTGATGGCCAAGGCTTGCAAATAGACGGCTTCCGCCTCGGCGTGCTTGCGAATATTGCCCAGGATGGAGCCCATGTTGTAGAGCGCCACGACCTTGAGCGGCCCCTCTTCCTTGCGCAACCAGGCGGCGTACAGCTCGCAGGCGAGTTCGCCCAGACCGCGCGCATGTAACTGGCCAGCACGACTCATCAACTCGCCCAATGGCAGCTGCGATTGTTCACAGCGGAGCAGCAATTGCTGCCATTCCGCCTCCAAATCCGCGGGAATGCTCAATGTTTTCATGCTGGGCGAAGCAAGGTCCATGGCAGTGCGAGCCTGTGTCAAAGAGTGGCGAACTCAGGCGGGACGAAAAGTCGCCCACCTGGGTCGAGGTCGACCCAACAGGGTCCCCTGCTTCGATTCTGCAGTGAGCAGGCTGCGCAGGATCGCCGCAATTGGCCGCATCCAAGGGCCTATTTCCCTACTTGCGCAACCCACAGGTTGGCGCCCGAACCAGTGCTTGCGCCAACTTGAGCGGGATTTGCCAGCTCTTGCCCTTGCATTTCAAGGTTTCATGTCCGGGCCGCCCTGATCAGAATGGTTTCACCTCTGTAGGAGGAGGGAGCGTCCGAACCCGGTCGCTGTTTAGAAAGCAAAAAAATGTTGAATGTCCTTCTGACCCGTTGGGCCAGGCGACGCGCAGCGTCCCTGCATCGCATGCAAGCCAGCGGCCGGCACAGCAGCCAGCCGGGTCCCAGCCATCTGAACAGCCGCACACACAGCATGCCGCCGGGCCGCTCCGCCCCTGCACCCGACTCCATCTGGCAAAGCCTGCTGCGCTGGATGCCCGGCGAAGCCGACCCTTGGGCCGGCAAACCCAGCCCAACACGCGGCCCGGGCTTGCTGAACAATCTGACCGCAGCACGGGCCCAGTTCCAGGCCTGTATGCAAGGCCTCAGCGGCGACACCATCGACGAGTTGCAGCGCAGCGTGCAACGCAGCCGCAGCCTGCGCGATCTCTGGCATCTGCGCACCTGGCTTTACACCGAGGTGGCACGCGCCTTCTCCCAGCAAGAAGCCGAACGCCGCTTGCAAGAGCTCAATGCCCTCTTCCTGGCCAGCGCGCATGCGCAGGCCACGGCCAAGCGGCACTGAGTCAGGCCCACCACTTATGACGGCCCCCATCATGCTGCTGACCCTGCGCGAGATTCCCAAGTTTCCGCCCCCCTGGGGCTATGCCAGCGCCAATCGGCCCGAGGAGCGGCGCGGCCGCCGTCTGGCCAGACAGGGTTTTGTGACCCTAAAGCTGGTGTTCTTGCGCGCCGCCGCCGACATCCCCGGTGAAACCGGCCAAGAGCTGCAGCGCCGCATCCGCCAGTCCAGCGAGCCTATCGAGCTGTGGCTGCTGCGGGCCCAGGTGCAGGCCGCTCTGCCCGAGGACGAGGGCCGCAGCAGCGGTCATGTGGCCGCCATACGCCATGCCCTGGCCAGCGTCTACCCGGTGGGCAGCCCGCTGGCAGATGACGGCTTGCGCTGAGTCCTTCTGAGCCTGCCTCAAGCACAGCTTTTTGCGGCCCCGGCCGAGCGGCCCTGCAGATCAGGGCAAAATGCTCGGCACACCATGAATATCACAATCCTCGACGACTATCAGGATGCGGTTCGCAAGCTCCGCTGTGCAGCCAAGCTTGAGCATCTCAATGCCAAGGTATTCACCAACACCGTCAAAGGCATAGGCCAGTTGTCGGTGCGACTGCGGGACGCAGAGGTGCTGGTCTTGATTCGCGAACGCACGGCCTTCCCCCGCCAATTGCTGGAAAAACTGCCCAAGCTCAAGCTGATCGCGCAGACCGGCCGGGTGGGCGCCCATATCGACGTCGAGGCCTGTACCCGCTTGGGCATCGCGGTGGCCGAGGGCACGGGCTCACCCACGGCGCCGGCCGAGCTGACCTGGGCTCTGATCATGGCCGCCATGCGCCGCCTGCCCCAGTACATCGGCAATCTCAAACACGGGGCCTGGCAACAGTCGGGCCTCAAATCGGCCTCCATGCCGCCCAATTTTGGGGTCGGCATGGTACTCAAGGGCAAGACTCTGGGCCTCTGGGGCTATGGCCGCATCGGCCAGTTGGTGGCCGGCTATGGCAAGGCCTTTGGCATGCAGGTCTTGGTTTGGGGCAGCGAGGCCTCACGCCTGCGCGCCTCGGCCGATGGCCATACGGCGGCAGAAAGCCGCGAAGCTTTCTTTGCCAATAGCGATGTGCTGAGCCTGCATCTGCGCCTGTGCGAGGCCACCACGGCCCTGGTGACACCGGAAGACCTGGCGCGCATGAAACCCACCGCCCTCTTCGTCAACACCTCGCGCGCCGAGTTGCTCAGCGAAGGCGCCCTGGTCTCAGCCCTGAACCGCGGCCGGCCCGGCATGGCCGCCATCGATGTATTCGAAACCGAACCGGTGCTGCAAGGCCACCCCTTGCTGCGCATGGAAAACGCCGTCTGCACCCCACATCTGGGCTATGTGGAGCAGGACAGCTACGAGCTCTACCTCAATGCTGCCTTCGACAATGTGCTGAGCTATATCCGCGGTGAACCCAGCAATATCGTCAATCCCGAGGCCCTGAAGGTCTTGCGTTGACGCCTCCCCTGCCACCCTCTCCCCGCCCCGCCTCGCTGTGGGCCTTGTACTGGGCCTTCAACCGCCTGGCCTTGCAAGGCTTTGGCGGCGTGCTGGCCGTGGCCCAGCGTGAGTTGGTGGAACGCCTGGGCTGGATGACACAGGAAGAGTTCGTCGAGTCCCTGGCCGTGGCCCAGGTGCTGCCCGGGCCCAATGTGGTCAATCTCTCGCTGATGATTGGGGACCGCTTCTTCGGCATACGCGGCGCCTTCACCGCTCTGGCCGGAATGCTGCTGCTGCCCTCCATCCTGGTGCTGAGCATGGCGGCCGCCTACGGCCAGGTGGCCCAGCACCCCATGGTCAGCGATGCCTTGCGTGGCATGGGCGCCGTCTCGGCCGGCCTGATCCTGGCCACCGGACTCAAGCTCGTGCCCTCCCTGCGCAGCAGCCCCATGGGCGCCGTGCCGGCCTGGGCCCTGGCCTTTGTGACCCTGCTGGCGATTGCCGTGGCGCGCCTGCCCCTGGCCTGGGTGCTGGCGGTGCTGGCGCCGCTGGGCATGTGGGCGGCTTGGCGAGGGCTGAAGAAATGAGCGCCCAATTTCTGCATCAGTTGCTGTATGAGTTGCCGCCCGAGTTGCTGCCGCTGTTTCTGCACTTTTTGACGCTGTCGCTGCTGTCGATAGGCGGGGCCATCTCGACGGCGCCGGAAATGCACCGCTTTCTGGTGGGCGATCAGCATTGGCTCAGCGACACCCAGTTCACCAATTCCATCGCCCTGGCCCAAGCCGCACCGGGGCCCAACATCCTCTTCGTGGCCGTGCTGGGCTGGAATATCGCCGGCCTGGCCGGCGCATTCGCGGCCATGGCGGGCATCATGCTGCCCTCCACCACCTTGGTGCTGGCCGCCACCCGCTGGGCCCAGCGCAACAAGGACAGCTTGGGTGTGCGCGCCTTCAAGGCCGGCATGGCACCCATCACCCTGGGGCTGTTGATCGCCACCGGCTGGGTGTTGGCCGAGCCCTATTTGCGCGAACCCGCGCAACGTTGGGCCACCGTGGCCTTGATGAGCGCCACGGTCGCGCTGACGCTCAAGACCCGCTTGAGCCTGGTGTGGATGGTGCTCGCGGGCGGCGCGCTGGGGGCGTTGGGCTGGGTTTGATCCGGCACTCGCAGGGCCGAAAAAAGGCGGCTTGAGAGCCGCCTTTCATCAACCTTCCTTGGTACCGAAGATCTTGTCGCCCGCATCCCCCAAGCCCGGGATGATGTAGCCATGTTCGTCCAGATGGCTGTCGATGGTGGCCGTCCAGCAGCGCACATCGGGGTGGGCATCATTCAAGGCCTTGACGCCTTCGGGCGCGGCCACCAGCACCAGGGCGCGGATGTCTTTGCAACCCCGGCGTTTGAGCAGATCGATGGTGGCGACCATGGAGCCGCCGGTGGCCAGCATGGGGTCCACGATCAGGGCGGTGCGCTCCTCGAGCTGGCCGACAAAGCGCTCAAAATAATGCACGGGCTGCAGGGTCTCGTGATCGCGAGCCAGGCCCACGACGCTGATCTTGGCGTTGGGGATCATGTCCAGCACGCCATCCAGCATGCCTAAGCCCGCACGCAGAATTGGCACCACCGTGACCTTGCGGCCGGCGATCTGGTCCACCTCGGTGGGGCCGCTCCAGCAGTCAATCGTGGTCTTTTCCAGCGGGAAATCGGCCGTGGCCTCGTAGGCCAGCAGTCGCGCCACTTCACCGGTCAGTTCGCGAAACTTCTTGGTGGAGATATCGGCCTCGCGCATCAGGCCGATCTTGTGTTTGACGAGGGGGTGCTGGACTTCGAGGACGGCCATGATCTGTTCTTCTTGGAAAAAGGGAGGGAGAGGAAGCGGAATTATCCCTTGCTTGCGAGCTTGGCCGCCGCTGCTGCACGCTGGCGCGCCACCTCAAACAGGCAAACCCCGGCCGCCACCGAGACGTTCAGGCTCTCCACCGAACCGGCCATGGGGATGCGCACCAACTCATCACAGGTCTTGGCCGTCAGCTGACGCAGGCCGTCACCCTCGGCACCCAGGACCAGGGCCACCGGGCGGTTCAGGTCCAGGTCGTAAATGGATTTTTCGGCCTGGTCGGAGGTGCCCACCACCCAGACGTCGAATTCCTTCAACTCATTCAAGCTGCGCGCCAGATTGGTCACCATCACATAGGGCACGGTCTCGGCCGCACCGCTGGCCACCTTGGCCACCGTCGCGTTCAGGCCCACGGCATGGTCCTTGGGAGCGAACACGGCTTGCGCACCGGCGCCGTCGGCCACCCGCAGGCAAGCGCCCAGATTGTGCGGATCGGTGACGCCGTCCAGCACCAAGAGCATGGGCATGCCCTGGATGTTCTCCATCACATCGTCAAAGCTGTGCGCCAGGGCCACGGCCTGCACGCGGGCGACGACGCCTTGATGACGGCTGGTGCCGGCGATCTTGGCCAGACGCTCATCGTCGCTTTCCACCAGCTTGGCGCCAGCGGATTTGACGCGTTCGATGAACTGCTTCATGCGTTGGTCGCGCCGGGTGGCGTCGACATGGATCTCGCTGATCGAGGTCGGGTGCGTCTTCAGGCGCACGGTCACGGCATGGAAGCCGAAAAGGATTTTGTTGGAACTCATGCGCGCATCGTAGCGGCTGTGCAGTAACTCAGGCCCTGGGCGACACAAGAAAACCGATGAATTTGGGTCCAAGGCAAGGCGTGCACCGCAGCCATAGCCGCAGCTATGGCGAGGATGCGCAACGCAGGATTGGGGCCAAAGTCGCGGTTTTATGTCGCCCAGGGCCTGAGGTACTGCACCAACGTAAGAAGTCCGATCAAGACAGGCTGATGAATCATGTAAAAACTCAATGACCATCGGCCCAAAACGGCCAGAGGCTCAAAAATCTTCGGCAAACCACCCGACAAAAGTAGGCTGTGCTTGGCCAGCAACCAGCGCGCCAGGGCAAAGCCCCACAACATCACACCCAGCCAGGGCAGCACCGGCACAAAGTCCTCGGTGATGGGCTTGTGGGTGACCAGGCCCAGCCAGTTGGTCCAGCGCGAGTCAAAAAAGGGATGGCTGAACAAGCTGGGCAAAGCCAAGGCCAAGGCGCCGAGCCCAACGGCCAGCCAATTGGAAAGCCGTGGCCCGGCCAGGCGCAGGATCAGCAGCATCACCGCCATGCCGTGCAAGACACCAAAGCTGATGAAGCTGCGCGGATACATCAGCCAAGAGCCTAAGGACACTGCCAAGGCGCAACCCGCGACCTGGGCCCAGCGGCGCCAAAAGCGCGGCCAACTCAGGCCTTGATGCAGGGCCAGGGCCTGACCCATGCCGGCACAGAGCAGAAACAGGCTCACAATGACTGTGCGCTGGCCGGTCCAGACCGGGTCGCGATAGAAGTCCTGCTGTATCCAGCCGAAGTGATTCAGATCGAAGGCGAAATGAAAACAAGCCATCCAGACGACGGCGGCACCGCGCAAGGCGTCAAGTCGCTGCTGCCTGGCCGCGCCTGAGCTGAGAGAATTTCGGGAGCTCAATGAAGAAGGCCTTGCTGGCGAAGGCTTTGAAACAAGGTGGGGCAGTCTAACCCTCAGCCAACTCTAGGAGTCTGTCGGACTTGGAATCCGCCGGCGCAAAATCGGCCGCAGCGGCCCATTTCTCACCGGCTTTTTGCCCCATAGCCTAGCTATGTGGCTGCAAATCCGGCAAGAACTGGCCTCGCTGGGGCCGATTTCCGCTTTCGGCGGCCCAAGTCCGACAGACTCCTAGGCCAGCCAGCCGCTCACAATGAGCTTGAACTCGCGGCCCCAGCACCCATGTTTTTTCTTTGACCGCATGTCAGACCTTATGCCGACCAAAAAAATTGACCGCCTGCTTCCCTTCGCCCTCTTCACCAGCCTCTTGCTGGCCCTGGCCAGCGCCTGGTTCTGGCCTGCGACGGTGCAAAGCAAGCCGCAGGCCGAGCCGCGCGCGGTGCAGCCGCGCGGCGCGCTGGAGCCGGCCGAACAAACCCATATCCGGGTCTTCAAGAAAGTCTCGCCCTCGGTGGTCCACATCACGACGCTGGCACGCAGCCGGGACTTCTTCTCGATGAATATCACCGAGCAGCCGCAGGGCACGGGCTCGGGCTTCATCTGGGACGATAGCGGCCATGTGGTGACCAATTTCCACGTCATCCAGGGCGCCAATGCGGCAACGGTCACGCTGTCCGATCAAAGCACTTACCCAGCCAAGCTGGTGGGCGTCTTCCCCGATCGCGACCTGGCCGTGCTGCGCATCGACGCCCCCAAGGACAAGCTAACGGCCATCGCCATCGGCAGCAGCGGCGATTTGCAGGTGGGCCAGGCGGTGTACGCCATCGGCAACCCCTTCGGCCTGGACCAGACTCTCACCACCGGCATCGTCAGCGCCTTGAATCGCGAGATCGAGTCCGTCACGCGGCGCAGCATACGCGGCGCCATCCAGACCGACGCGGCCATCAACCCCGGCAATTCCGGTGGCCCCTTGCTGGACTCGGCCGGCCGCCTGATCGGCGTCAACACCTCCATCTACAGCCCTAGCGGCGCCAGCGCCGGCATCGGCTTTGCTATTCCCGTGGACGAGGTCAACCGCGTGGTGCCGCGCCTGATCCGTGATGGCCGCATCATCCGCCCCAGCCTGGGCGTGACGGCGGCGGCCGCCAACGTCAACCAGGCCCTCAAGTTACCGCCCGGCGTGGCCCTGGTGCGCATCGCCCCGGGCAGCCCGGCGGCCCAGGCGGGCCTGCAGGTCTTTGGCCGTGGCCGTGACGGGCGTTTGATCCAGGGCGATGTAATCACCGCCGTCAACGGCGAGCCGGTGGCCGATCTGGACGATATGTTGAATCGACTGGAGCAGCGCCAGGTGGGCGAGCGTGTCACCCTGAGCTTGTGGAACTCCGGCCAAACCCGCAAGCAACAGCTCACTCTGGGCAGTTCTGACTGATTTTTGCGCCTGGCCAACAGGCCAAACAAGTGCAGCCCCGACACCCTGTGTTACCGTGAAGTCTGTGAGTCCAGGGAAGCCGGCAAGACCTTGATGAGTAGCAGCGAACAAACGCCCGCTGGCGCCCCCGCCGGCCACGCCCGCCTGCTGCAGGTCGCGGCTTACTGGCCGGCGCTGCTCACCGCCTTGCTGAGTTCAAGCCTGGTTCTGGGCCTGGCCTGGTCTCATGACCAGGAGCGCCAGGCCAGCGAGCGGGCCCGTGTGCTCGGCGAGGTGCTGAATCTGCGGGAGCGGGTGGAGGCCCTGGGGCGCGCCACCTTCACCCCCACCGCCAATCTGGTCGCCATGATCGAGTTGGACGGCGCCATCAGCGAGGCACGCTTCACGGCCCTGGCTACCCAAGCCCAGCTCTTGCTGCCGCATATGCGCTCCATAGGCGCAGCGCCGGACGATGTGCTGCGCTTCATCTACCCCTTGGATGGCAACCAAGCCCTGCTGAATCTGGACCTGCGGCAGCTGCCCGAGCAATACAGCCAGATCGAAAAGGCCCGCCGCCTGGGCCAAGCACAGTTGTCGGGGCCGCTGGCCCTGCGCCAGGGCGGCATGGGCCTGATTCAACGCAGCCCGGTCTTCATTCCCCAGGGCGACAAGCCCGCCCGCTACTGGGGCTCGGTCTCCTTGGTGGCCGACCTCAAGGCCTTTGTGGAGGCCTCCGGCTTGAGCCAGCAGGCCGATCTGCATCTGGCGCTCTACGAATTGCAGACCCCGCCGGTGGAGGCCGCCCCCGAGCAACTGCTGCCCGGCCCCTTGATCTGGGCCCAGGACGGGCAAAGCCAGCCCGCCACGCTGCCAGCCGGCAGCATCAATCTGGCCCTGGACCTGCCCGGCGCCCGCTGGTTGCTGAGCGCCAGTCCGATGCAAACCTCGCATGCCCTGCCCAGCTGGGTCAGCCTGGAGATGGGGGTGGGCATGCTGGCCAGCTTGGGGCTCAGCGGCCTGGTGGCCTTGCTGGTCTACCGGCGGCGCCAGCTGCAGCAACGCAATCAGGCCCTGTCTACGCAGCTCAGGGATGGCCAGCGCATCCAGGCCGAGTTGGAGGAAGCGCAGCTGCGCTTTCGCAGCCTGACCGCCATGGCCACCGACTGGGTCTGGGAGCAGGATGAGGACTTGCGCTTCACCTTCATCTCACGTATTGCCGAGGAAGCCACTCAAGTGCCCTCGCCCACTATCCTCGGCCACAAGCGCTGGGAGTCCCCCTCGCTCTTGCCCGGCACCGATTGGGCCAGCCATATCGCCATGCTGGAGCGGCATGAGAGCTTCCGTGACTTTGAGTACGCCCAGCTCACGCCCGAGGGAGGCGTTCGCCATATCAGCATCTCGGGTGCGCCGGTGTTTGACAAAGACCGGCGCTTTTGTGGCTACCGCGGCATCGGCCGCAATATCACCGAAGCCAAACTGGCCGAGCAGGCGCTGCGGGATTCCCAAACCGCCCTGAGCAATGCCTTGGACCGCCTGCAGGCGGTGCTGGACGCGGCGATGGAGTTCGCCATCGTCGCCACCGATTTGCAAGGTCGCATCACCTTGTTCAATTTGGGGGCCGAGCGCATGCTGGGCTATGAACAGGTGGAGCTGCTGGGGCGCCCGGTCACGGTTTTGCACCTGCCCGCTGAATTGGCCCAGCATGCCGAACACTTAAGCGCCGAACAGGGCCAAGACCTGCAAGGCTTTGAGGCCTTGGTCGCCACGGCCCGTCATCAGGGCAGCGAGTCACGCAACTGGACGTTCGTGCGCAAGGACGGCAGCCAGCTGGAGGTGTCCCTGGTCTTGTCCAGCGTGCGTGACCCGGCCGGGCACGATATGGGCTTTCTGGGCATTGCCCGCGACATCTCCCAGCAGCGCCAGGCCGAGCGCGCCCTGGTCACGCTGAATGCCGAGTTGGAACAGCGGGTGGCCCGCCGCACCCATGAGCTTAGTGATGCCTTGCAACATCTGCGCAGTGCGCAAGACGACTTGCTGCGCTCGGAGAAGATGGCGGCCCTGGGCTCCCTGGTGGCCGGCGTAGCCCATGAACTCAACACCCCCTTGGGCAATTGCCTGACCACCGCCTCCACCCTGGACGAGCGCATGCGCGAGCTGCGCCGCAGCTTCGAGGGTGGGCAGATGCGCCGCAGCGAGTTGGAACGCTTCCTCGACGATGGCCGCACCGCCTGCGGCATCTTGCTCAGCAGCATGGGCACGGCCAATGAGCTGGTGGCGCACTTCAAGCAGGTCTCGGTGGACCAGACCAGCGCCCAGCGCCGCGTCTTCGAGCTCAGTGACGTGGTGGCGGATGTACTCAGCGTGCTGCGCCCGCGCCTGCGCAAGAGCACGGTGCGAACGCTGGAAGACATCCAGCTGCCCCGCCCCATCGACGGCTACCCCGGGCCGCTGGGCCAGCTGATCACCAATCTGCTGATGAATGCCTTGTTGCATGCCTTCCCCGAGCCCTTGGATCCGGACAAGGAAGCACAGATTTGCCTGCGCGCTTGGCCCATGGACGAACTGCACTTCGGCTTCAGCGTCAGCGATAACGGCCAGGGCATGCGGGCCGAGGTGAGGCGGCGCGCCTTCGACCCCTTCTTCACCACCAAGATGGGTCGCGGTGGCACCGGCCTGGGGCTCAATATCGTCTACAACATCAGCACCGGCATTCTGGGCGGCCAGGTGGAACTCAAGAGCGAGCCCGGCCAGGGCGCGGAGTTCATCTTCCGCCTGCCCTATGTGGCGCCGGCCGCCACACCGGCACAGGCCCATGCCCAGGCCCACGCACCGGCGCCGCTCTTGCCGCCGCCGCAACCACGCCTGAGCTGAAAGCAAAAAGGCCCGGTGGCGATCACCGGGCCTTTTCTCTCTCAGTCAGCAGGACTTAAACCTTAGCCCACCCATTTGCGGGCATTGCGGAACATGCGCATCCAGGGGCTCAGCTCACTGGCGTTGCCCGAGGTCCAGCTCAGCTGGACATTGCGGAAGACGCGTTCGGGGTGAGGCATCAGCACGTTGAAGCGGCCGTCGGCCGTGGTCACCGAGGTCAGGCCATCCGGGCTGCCATTGGGGTTGAGCGGATAGATCTCGGTCGGCTGGCCGCTGTGGTCCACATAGCGCATGGCGCGGGCCACCTTGGCCGCATCACCGCGCTGCGAGAAGTCGGCAAAGCCTTCACCATGGGCCACGGCGATGGGCAGGCGCGAACCTTCCATGCCCTTGAAGAAGAGGCTGGGGCTTTCCAGCACTTCAACCATGGCCAGGCGGGCTTCGAACTGCTCGCTCTTATTGCGGGTGAACTTGGGCCAGTCCTGCGCGCCGGGGATGATGGGCGACAGCGCCGCCATCATCTGGCAGCCATTGCACACGCCCAGGGCAAAGCTGTCCTGGCGGGCGAAGAAGGCCTTGAACTGCTCGGCCAAGACCGGGTTGAACATGACGGAGCGGGCCCAGCCCTCACCGGCACCCAGGGTGTCGCCGTAGCTGAAGCCGCCGCAGGCCACAAAGCCCTTGAACTCGGCTAGGCTCACCGCGCCCGACTGCAGATCGCTCATGTGGACGTCGTAGGTTTCAAAGCCGGCCTTGGCCATGGCATAACTCATCTCCACATGGGAGTTGACGCCCTGCTCGCGCAGAATGGCCAGCTTAGGCTTGGCACCCAGATTCAGGAAGGGCGCGGCCACATCGTCTTGCGGATCGAAGGTCAAATGCACATGGCGGCCGGGGTCGGCGGCGAGGCCGACCTGCTCATGCTCGCTCTGGGCGCAGGCCGGGTTGTCACGCAGGCTGGCGATGCGCCAGGAGACTTCGTCCCAGCTCTTGTGCAGGGCTTCAAGCGGCGCGGCAAAGACCTTTTTGGCATCGCGCCAGACTTCCACCGTGGCGGAGGTGTTGGGCTTGCCCACCACATGGCTGCACTTGGCCAGGCCATGCTCGCGCAGGGTCTGCAGCACGGCATCGCGGTCGCCGGCACGCACTTGCAAGACGGCACCCAGCTCTTCGCTGAACAAGGCCTTGAGCGTCAGCTCTTCGCGGCGTGCGCCCACCTGGGTGGCCCAGTTCTTGGCGTCGCCGGTGTCGGCACGGCTGTCGCTGACGCCATCACCCTCGGTGACCAGCATGTCCACGTTCAGGCTCACACCCTGGTGGCCGGCGAAAGCCATTTCGCAGGCCGTGGCCCAGAGGCCGCCGTCGCCACGGTCGTGGTATGCCAAGAGCTTGCCCGCCGAACGCAAAGCATTGACGGCATTGACCAGATTCTTCAGCAGGGCTGCATCGTCCAGATCCGGCACGGCACCGCCGAACTGGTTCAGGGCCTGAGCCAGGATGGAACCGCCCATGCGGTGCTGGCCTTGGCCCAGATCAACCAGGATCAGGCAGCTATCGCCCGCGTCCGTCTTGAGCTGAGGCGTCAGCGTGCCGCGCACGTCGGCAATCGAGGCGAAGGCGGTGATGATCAGGGACACCGGTGCGGTGACCTGACGCTCCTGGCCGTTCTCGGCCGTCCAGCGGGTGCGCATGGACAGCGAATCCTTGCCCACGGGGATGGAGATGCCCAGTTCGGGGCACAGCTCCATGCCCACGGCATGCACGGTGTCGAACAGGGCCGCGTCTTCACCGGCCTCGCCGCAAGCCGCCATCCAGTTGGCCGAGAGCTTGACGCGCGGCAACTCGATAGGCGCAGACAGCAGATTGGTAATGGCCTCGGCCACGGCCATGCGGCCGGAGGCCGGGCCGTCGATGGCGGCCAGGGGCGTGCGCTCGCCCATGCTCATGGCTTCACCGGCAAAGCCCTTGAAGTCGGCCAGGGTGACGGCGCAATCGGCCACCGGCACCTGCCAGGGGCCGACCATCTGGTCGCGGCTGTTCAGGCCGCCGACCGTGCGGTCACCGATGGTGATCAAAAAGCGCTTGGAGGCCACCGTGGGGTGACGCAGCACGTCGAAGGCGACCTTGTCCAGGGCCACGCCGTTCAGGTCCAGCGTGCCGGCATCGCGGGCCACGCGGGCGACCTCGCGGTGCATCTTGGGCGGTTTGCCCAAGAGCACATCCATGGGCATATTCACCGCGCGCTCGCCGCCGGGGCCGTCTTCCAGCACCAGTTCACGCACTTCGGTGGTCACGCCGACCACGGCAAAGGGGCAGCGCTCGCGCTCGCACATGCTTTGGAACAGGGCCAGGCTGTCGGGCGCGATGGCCAAGACATAACGCTCCTGGCTCTCGTTGCACCAGATCTCCTTGGGCGCCATGCCGCTTTCTTCCAGCGGCACTTTGCGCAGGTCAAACACCGCACCGCGATGGGCGTCGTTGACCAGCTCGGGGAAGGCGTTAGAAATACCGCCGGCGCCCACATCGTGGATGGCCAGGATGGGGTTTTTGTCGCCCAGACCCCAGCAATGGTTGATCACCTCTTGCACGCGCCGCTCGATTTCGGGGTTACCGCGTTGCACCGAGTCGAAGTCCAGATCGGCCGTGTTGGTGCCCGCCGCCATGGAGCTGGCCGCGCTGCCACCCATGCCGATGCGCATGCCGGGGCCGCCCAGCTGCACCAGCAAGGAGCCGGCAGGGAACTCGATCTTCTGCGTCTGGTCGTCGCGGATGGCGCCCAGGCCACCGGCGATCATGATGGGCTTGTGATAGCCGCGCTGCACGCCGTCCACCAGCTGCTCGTAGACACGGAAGTAACCGTTCAGATTCGGCCGGCCGAATTCGTTATTGAAGGCGGCACCGCCCAGGGGACCTTCGATCATGATCTGCAAGGCGCTGGCGATATGGCTGGGTTTGCCGATGGGGTTTTGCTCCCAGGGCTCGCTCAAGCCCGGCAGATGCAGATTGGAGACCGAGAAGCCGGTCAGGCCGGCCTTGGGCTTGGAGCCGCGGCCGGTCGCACCTTCGTCACGGATCTCGCCGCCCGCGCCGGTAGAAGCACCGGGGTAAGGCGAGATGGCGGTCGGGTGGTTGTGGGTCTCGACCTTCATCAAGACATGGGCCAACTCCTCACGCGCCTCGTAGCGCGGAGCGCGGCGGTCACCGGCCGGCATCCAGCGCTCGATCGCGTGGCCTTCCATCACCGAGGCGTTGTCGGAATAGGCTTTGACGGTGTGCTGGGGGCTGAGCTTCTCGGTATTGCGGATCATGCCGAACAGGCTCAGTGGCTGATCCACCCCGTCCACCGTGAACTTGGCATTGAAGATTTTGTGGCGGCAATGCTCGGAATTGGCCTGGGCAAACATCATCAATTCCACATCGCTGGGGTTGCGCTGCAGGGTTTTGAAGGCGTTTTCCAGGTAGTCGATCTCGTCCACCGACAAGGCCAGACCGAAGGTCTTGTTGGCGGCTTCCAAGGCCGAGCGGCCTTGGCCCAGCACGTCCACATGTTCCAAGGCCTGGGCGCTCTTCTCGTCGAAGAGGTGTTGCGCGTCTTCGCGGGCCAGCAGCACGCTCTCGGTCATGCGGTCGTGCAGCAGATCGGCGCAGGCGATCAGCTCGGCCGGGCTCAGCGTCTTCACACCGCCCAACAAACCCGACTTCAAGACGATGCGGTATTCCGTGACCCGCTCCACCCGGTGAATGTTCAGGCCGCAGTTATGCGCGATATCGGTGGCCTTGGAGGCCCAGGGGCTGACCGTGCCCAGGCGGGGCGCCACCACCACCAGGCTGCCGTCCTGGCCGCCAGCGTAGGCGTCGCCATAGTTCAGCAAGGCGGCCAGCTTGGCGCCCTCTTCCTCACCCAGGGCTGCATCGCTCCACACCCAGTGCACATGGCGGGCATGCACAGCGTTGATGCGTTCGTTGATAGCCTGCAATTGCGGCAGCAAGGCCTGGGCGCGAAACGCTGACAGAGCGTTACCGCCCTCGAAGGAAAGCAGATGCTTGTGATTTGCCATGGGGTCCCGGAGCTGGGTTGGCGCGCTGGTGAGCAGCGCAGGTGTTTGCAAGGAAAAGCGTTCGAGCCGCTGGCATGGGGTCGCACGCCTCGGCTCAAATGGAAAACCCGGGATTTTACCGATGCTGACGCGCTTCTTGAGCGCCGCCGCTCAGAAGTCAAAAAAAGCCCTTTATTTGAGCCCCGTGCGAGTCGTGATTCTTCTCACAACCCCAGCCGGACGCCTGCAACGATCAGACACAAAAAGCTGACCCGCAAAAATGCACGCTTTCTACATTGGGCGCAGAGCGCCCGCATCGCTGGCTAGCGCCCCGAGGGCGTTAGCATGTGGCGGTCAACTTGAATGGCCAGCGGAATTTGCCAATGATCTTCCTGACGCCTTTCTGGCACGAGCATGGTCAATCTGTCGTTCGTGCAGGACGGCTCCGCAAGCACACAACTTCGACATTCAGCCCCTCCAGGTAACCCCATGAGCAAACATCAAGGCTACTCGACACTCGGTGCCCTGATCGGCGGCGCCATCGTTGGCTTCCTCGTCTTCGGCTACTTGGGCATGCGCTTTTTCAAAGACGCAGACGGTCCACTCGTGCCACTCGCTTGCGCCGTTGTGGGTGCAGTGGTCGGAGCCTTTTATCAAGTGGCATTTGGTGATCTTTTGTGGCACCGTCTTTGGCGACGACTCAAGTGAACGGAAACGTCGCCATCTATCGACTCTGGCTAGCTGGCCGTTGATTACGGACGTCCATGCTTCGCATGCAAGCCGGTGAAATTTTGCGTTATGCAGCATGACAGCAAGCCTGTCTAACAAACGGATCAGGGCGCGGCTTTGCTCGCTGCGCGCGACCTATCCTTACTCGTGAGGCCTCACGGTTGCACCAGTGGCCATAGCACACGAAGTGCTCCAGGCTTGTATGTGAATCTGAACTCGATTGTTTGTCCTGGATGCGGACTTGGCGCTTGCTCTTCCAGCGGAACGATGAGATCAAGATAGAGCGTCTCGTCCTCCGGTTTTACCGACGGAACTGCTGTATAGCAGCAACTGCTATACAGCAGCGTCATTTTCGATGGGCGAGGACAGCCACCCGAAGACAGTGCAAGCGAAGGAAGCGCAACGGTCTCGCCGGCCACTACGAACGTGACGCCCTGAACATCGCAGCCTTGAAGTTGGATCTTTGCGACTACGGGGACAACACCAATGCTCGTCGAGGCTTGGGTAAAGGCGTCTTGCGACTCGAGCGAGGCCCAGAAGACTCGTTGGGGCTGGATCGCGATTGATGGCAATGCCAGAAGGGCAACCAGGAACAGAAGATAGCGCATGGCAAATGAGGGCAAACGGGTAGCGTATATCTGCCGAGTGTCAAAGCCCGTGAAGCACGCGGCTGCTGAAGAGGCAGCAAACCATGTTGAACTGAACCATCCCACCGTCCCAGGCTGCAAGCCTTTGTGACTCTTTTCTCTGGGGGATTGGATAGCCCCAGACCCTTTTGGCGATGATTATGGCGCCGCCCGCCTGCAGCCGCAGCCGGGGTTTCTCAGCAGAAAGCCTCTTCATATCGATATTGCAGCGGCCAGCATGCTGAATCCGCACGCGCGGCGGGCCCCGATCGCCGCCTAGCAAGACCTGACCCCACGCGGCCGTTCGCTCACGCTCTTTCATTCAAATATCGGCATGCCCTCGGTGTCATGGCGGGGCCCTTGCCTGCAAGGTCAATGCCTCTGGCGGTTTGCAAATGCGAAACTGGGGCCATGAACAAGCCCGCCCAAGTCTGGAATCAGCGCTACCAGGCGCAGCCCTTGGCCGTTGACGACGCTTGGCTCTGGCAATGGCAATCCCTGCTCCCCCTTCCTTCCGGCGGGCAGGCCCTGGACCTGGGCAGCGGCGATGGCCATGAAACCGGCGCCTTGCTGGCCCTGGGTTGGCAAGTGACCGCCGTCGATATCTCGGAACAGGCCTTGGCCCGTTGCCAGGCCAAACACCCACCAGCGCATGCACTGCTGGCCGACGCCAGAGACCTGAGCGCCCTGCCCGCCCATAGCTTTGCGCTGGTGATCGCTCATCTGAGCCTGCATTACTTTGACCAGGCCGACACGCTCAAGGCCTTCACAGGCTTGCAGCGTCTGCTCACACCCTCGGGACTGCTGCTAGGCAGCGTCAATGCCGAGGACGATTTCAATTACGGCGCCCCAAAGGATGCGAGCAACTGGGCCACCGTCCTGGTGGACGGCCTGCCCAAGCAGTTCTTTACCGAGGCCAAACTGCGCGAGGCGCTGGGCCCGGGCTTTGAGATCCTGCAGCTAAACAAGCGCCAAAGCCTGCGCTACGGCGCGGCCAAGTCGGTCTGGGACTTCGCCGCGCGAGTACAGGCTTGATAGGGAGCGCTTAGCGCTGCGCCTTCATCTGCGCCACGATGGCCTCGATGCGGTCCAAGACCGCGGCCTGATCGACCTGGGTCAGCACGCGGTTCTTGAGCACCTGCTTGCCGCCCACCCAGACGTCGGACACATGCTCGCGGCCGGCCACGTACACCAGCTGAGCCTCGGGGTTGTAAACCGGGCGGCATTCCAGGGCATCCAGGGAGACGGCCACCACATCGGCCAGCTTGCCCACTTCCAGTGAACCCAGATCATCGCCACGGCCCATGGCCTTGGCGGCGCGGATGGTGGCCATTTCAAGCGCCGTGCGGGCCGAGACGGTGGTGGAGTTCTGCGTCACGCCCTTGGCCAGCAAGGCGGCGGCACGGATCTCGCCAAACATGTCCTGGCGATTGTTAGAGGCCGCGCCGTCGGTGCCCAGCACGGTGTTGACGCCGGCGGCTTCCAGTGCCGTCACCGGGCAGACACCCGAGGCCAGCTTCATATTCGAGTTGGGGTTGTGAACCACATGCACGCCTTGCTTGGCCAGCATGGCGATCTCGGCTTCATTCAGATGGACCATGTGCACGGCCATCATGCGCTCGTTCAGCAGGCCCAGCTTGTTGAGACGCTCCAGCGGACGCATGCCGTGCTGCTTGACGCTTTCATCCACCTCGAACTGCGTTTCGTGGATGTGGCAGTGCATCTGAATGTCGAGCTTCAAGGCCAGATCGCGCAGCTGCACAAAGGTCTCGTCCGAGACGGTGTAAGGCGCGTGCGGGGCCGAGGTCCAGTCCAGCAGCTTCTCGCCCTTGTACTGCTCGTAGGCTTCCAGGCCTTTGCTGATGTACTCCGCAGCATTGGCCGCATAGCCGGTGGGGAAGTCGATCACATTGATGGACACACCGGCACGCACGCCGCTGTCAAGCGCCGCCCGCGCCATCGCGGTCGGGAAGAAGTACATATCGTTGAGGTAAGTCACGCCGCCGCGCAGAGCTTCCGCAGCGCTCAGCAGGGATCCTTGATAGGTCCAGTCCTCGCTGACCCACTTCTTCTCCAGGGGCCAGATGTGGTTGTTGAGCCAGTCCATCAGCGGCACGTCGTCGGCCACGCCACGCAGCAAGGACATGGCCGAATGGGTGTGGGCATTGATCAGGCCCGGGATCAGCACATGCTCGCCCAGCTCCACCGTGGCGGCATCCGGGAACTGCTGAGCGGCCGCCGCCCAGGGCAGGATGGCGGCAATGCGCTCGCCCTGGATGACCAGGGCATGGTCGTTCAGCACTTGGCTGCCGGGGCTCATGGGCAAGAGCCAGCGGGCCTTGAGGATGGTGGTTTGAGCGGTCATGTGGGGGTACTCCAAAAATGGGCATCCCGCCTCGGGTGCGGGATGCGTTGAACTGTAACGTTCTGCCGCTCAGGCGGCAGCGTCAAATGCTTGGTCGAACAGGGCTAGAACTCGGGCAGCGTCCACGCCGATGCAGACCTGCTGCGAGGGGCAGCCGGTCCAGGCATCGGCCGTGGGCCCTGGCTTGCGCAGCTTTTGAATGGTCTGGCCTCGGGCAATGCCTTCCAGGGCGACCCGCACGGGGCCGGCACGCAGCTCGAAAGCCTCGGGCTCAATGGCATAGGCAATCGCACTGGCGTCGTGGGAGTAGATGCCGCGAATGCCGTCCACCGAGTGGTAGAAGTCTTGGTAATGGCGGGTGGCTTTCCACAAAAAATCGCCAATCGCACCGCCGCGGCCTTGCAGGCTGGCGAGGTAGTCCTCGTCCATCACCACGGCTTGCGTCACGTCCAGACCGACGATGACCACCGGCCATTCGGCGCCAAAAACGATGTCGGCCGCCTCGGGGTCGTTGATCATATTGGCCTCGGCCACCGGTGTGACATTGCCGCTGCGGCCCTGGGTGCCAAAGGCGCCGCCCATCACGATCACTTGATGGACCTTGGCCGCGATGCTGGGGTCGTGGCGCAGGGCCAGGGCCAGATTGCTCATGGGGCCCACGGCGATCAGGGTGAGCTGGCCGGGCTGGGCATTGACCATATCGCAGATCAATTGGTAGGCCGGGCGCGGGTCGAGCGGGTGCAGAGCGGCGCGTGCATCGATCGCCTTTTGCGCTTCGCCGCCCAGGCCGTCCTCGCCATGGACATGGGTGGAATGCTCGCGCTCGGCGCCCATCTGCACCGGGCCGGCCGCGCCGGCCGCCACCGAGACCTGCTCGGGCGGCAGGCCGTAGAGGCCACACAAGGCCTGGGCATTGCGGGTAGTCACCGCCACCGAGGCATTGCCAAACACGGTGGTGATGGCGCGCAAATGGATGGCGGGATGGCGGGCCAGCAGGAACAAGGCCATAGCATCGTCGATGCCAGGGTCGGTATCAAAAATCACCTGCAAACGGGTGTCGGACTTCATGGCGGACCTTTCTTCTTACTGCAGTACTTGCGCCCGTGATCAGCGCTTGGGCGCGAAGCCAGCACCCAGCTCTGCCCGCTTGGGCATGGCGCTTTGCACCCCGCTGCGGCTGACGGCAATCGCCGCCGCAGCCATGCCCAAACGAGCCGCTTCGACGGGTGCCAGGCCCTCGGCCAGACCGGTGGCAAAGCCGCCGACAAAGGTGTCGCCCGCGCCCACGGTATCCACGGCTTTGACGGCCTGGGCGGGCAGGTGTTGCGGGCCCTCGGCTCCACACATCAGCACGCCGGCCGCGCCCAAAGTCACCAGGACCTGCCCTGCCCCACGTTGACGCAAAGCATGAGCGGCCTCAGCAACCTGGGCCAATAGTTGCGCCTGCGCTGCGTCTTCGGGCAGGCTTGGCAGACCGGCCAGTTGAAAGGCCTCGGTCTCGTTCAAGATCAAGCAATCGGACAAAGCCAGCAAGGCCGGCGTCACCGCCAGGGCCGGGGCGGCGTTCAACACCGTGCGCCCCCCTGCGGCCCGGGTCAACTCAAAGGCCCGCTGGATGGCAGGAACCGGCACTTCCAGCTGGGCCACGGTGACGGTAGCCGCCTGAAACTTAGCGGCTGCCGCCTGTACATCGGCAGGGCTGAGCTGGGCATTGCTGCCAGGCACATAGACGATGGAGTTCTCGCCCCCCTCGCTCGCCACCATGATGACGGCAATGCCGGGCAAGGCCTGGGCATCGCGCGCCACGGCGCTGCTGTCCACGCCCTCGTCCTGCAAAGCCTGCAGCAAGGCCTCGCCATGCTGACGCGTACCCACGCGGGACACAAAGGCGACCTTGGCACCCAGTCGAGCCGCGG
The DNA here is from genome assembly GCF_003852425.1 of Paucibacter sp. KBW04. Lineage (GTDB taxonomy): Bacteria > Pseudomonadota > Gammaproteobacteria > Burkholderiales > Burkholderiaceae_C > Paucibacter_A. Next base: position 479,861 of record NZ_QAJN01000010.1, read on the forward strand.
CCACGGCCTGATTGGCGCCCTTGCCACCGGGCGCCATCACAAAGGCCTCACCCACCAGGGTCTCACCGGGTGCGGGCAGACGTGGGGCGTGGGCCACCATATCCATATTGATGCTGCCGACCACCAAGACCTGGGCGGACTGGGATTTGGAGGTGGGCAGGCCGGAGTTCTGCTGAGTCATTTTTTTGAAGCTTTGAAAGAAGGGCCCGGGCTCGGGCTGAGGTTGGGCGCGCAGGTGCTTTCGCGCAGCACCAGGCTGGGCGTCATCAAGACCTCGCGCAGCTCGGCCTCGGCTTGATCGATGCGCTCGATCAGCATCTGCCCGGCCTGCTGGCCCAAGGCCTTGATGGAGCAGCCCACGGTGGTGAGGGCGGGAAACACATAACGCCCCAGCTCGATGTCATCGAAGCCGATCACCGATAGCTGCTGCGGCACGGCCAGGCCGAACTCGGCGGCGGCGCGCAGCGCACCTATGGCCATCAAATCATTGCTGGCGAAGATGGCGGTGACTTTCGGGGCGGCGGCGGGCAAGTCGCGCTGGGCTTGCAAGAGCCGGCAGGCCGCCGCGTAGCCGCCCTGGCTGCTGAAGTCGCTGGAAATCACCAGGCGCTCGTCCGCGTCCAGCCCACGCGCTTGCAGGGCATTGCGCCAGCCTTGCAGACGTTCGCGCGAAACCTCGAACTCCGCTGGGCCGCTGATGCAGGCGATGCGCTGATGCCCCAAGTCCAGCAGATGGCTGACGGCGTTTTGCGCGCCCTGGCAGTTGTCGACACTGACGCGGTCGGCCCTGGCGCCGGGCACCAGGCGGTCCACGGTCACAGCGGGCACGCGGGCCATCTTGAAAATGCGGGCCAGGGCTTCGTCGTCGCCGGCCGAGGACAGCAGGAGCCCATCCACCCGCTTTTCCAGCAAGGTGCGCATGTATTGCTGCTGGCGCTTGGGGTCGTTGTCCGAGTTGCACAAGAACACCGAATAGCCGGCCAGGCGGCAGCTTTCTTCCACGCCGCAAACCAGTTCGGCGAAGAAGGGGTTTTGCACATTGGGCACCAGCACGCCCACGATCTTGGTCTCGCTGGTGCGCAGGGAGCGGGCCACGGCGCTGGGCAGATAGCCGATCTCCTCCACCGCCTCGAGCACGCGGCGACGCGCCTCGGCGCTGACGGGCCGGGTGTTGTTCAACACATGCGACACCGTCGTGAAAGAGACGCCCGCACGGGACGCCACATCTTTGATCGTGCTCACGAAAAACTCTGGTCTCGGTCTGGTGGCTCGCGCTGACCCAGGAGTCGGTCGCGGCCTTGTTTTTTTGTCCTTGCCGTTTCGGCCGACTCCCTGCGTCGCGCCACCAGCGCCTGGCAGCGCTGGGTGAACGACGCCACGTCGCTAAAACGGGGCCGGCAAACATGGGCTCGATGAGTCGGGATTTCCGGCGTGAGCAAACGTTTGCTTGTCGGTGCGCAGCATAGCCCAAAAGCCCGGCCTTCTCGCGTTGGCCAGGTTCGCCAACTTCACAAAATTTTCAGTAACGGCGGGCGGCGGTCCTGCTTGGATTGCGTACGGGCTATCGCACCAATGAAACAGCCCCCAAGAATCCGACCTCGTCGAGGTCCAATTCTAGGGGGCTGGGCAAACTCAGCCGAACTCCCCTGGCGGGGAGTTCTTGCCAGATCAACGTTCGCCGATGGGCTTGACGTTGCGGGCGGTGGAGCCTACGAAGAGCTGACGCGGACGGCCGATCTTGTACTCCGGGTCGCCGATCATTTCGTTCAGCTGGGCAATCCAGCCCACGGTGCGAGCCAGCGAGAAGATGGCGGTGAACAGGGGCACGGGGATGCCGATGGCGCGCTGCACGATGCCCGAGTAGAAGTCCACATTTGGGTAGAGCTTGCGGGCGACGAAGTACTCGTCTTCCAGCGCAATCTTTTCCAGCTCCATGGCCAGCTTGAACATGGGGTCGTTGTGCAGACCCAGTTCGTCCAGCACCTCGTGGCAGGTTTCGCGCATCAGCTTGGCACGCGGGTCGTAGTTCTTGTAGACCCGATGACCGAAGCCCATCAGCTTGACGCCGGAGTTCTTGTCCTTGACCTGCTTGATGAACTCGCCAATCTTGGCCACACCACCGTTGCGCTGGATGTCTTCCAGCATATTCAGTGCGGCTTCGTTGGCGCCACCGTGCGCCGGGCCCCACAGGCAAGCCACGCCGGCGGCGATGGCTGCGAAGGGGTTGGTGCCCGAGGAGCCGCACAGACGCACGGTCGAGGTCGAGGCGTTTTGCTCGTGGTCGGCGTGCAGAATGAAGATGCGGTCCATCGCGCGCACCAGCACGTCGTTGGGCTTGTAGTCTTCGCAAGGCGTGGCAAACATCATGCGCATGAAGTTGCCGGCGTAGCTCAGATCGTTCTTGGGATAGATATAGGGCTGACCGACGGTGTACTTATAAGCCATGGCCACCAGGGTGGGCATCTTGGCGATCAAGCGGATCGCCGCGATTTCGCGGTGCTCAGGGTTATTGATGTCGGTGCTGTCGTGATAGAAGGCCGACATCGCGCCGACCAAACCAGTCATCACAGCCATCGGGTGCGCATCACGGCGGAAGCCACGCAGGAAGAACTGCATCTGCTCGTTGACCATGGTGTGATTGGTCACACGGGCCACGAACTCTTCCTTCTGTGCGGGGTTGGGCAATTCTCCGTACAGCAGCAGATAGCAGGTTTCCAGATAGTCGCAGCTGGTGGCCAGCTGTTCGATCGGGTAGCCGCGATACAGCAGCTCGCCCTTGTCACCGTCGATATAGGTGATGGTGGAGTTGCAGGAGGCGGTCGACAGGAAGCCCGGGTCGTAGGTGAACTTGCCGGTCTGAGCGTAGAGCTTGCGGATGTCGATCACATCCGGGCCAATGGTGCCCTTGTAAAGGGGCAGGTCCATATTCGGACTGCCGTCGGAGAACGACAGGGTGGCTTTGACGTCTGACGGAATCATGGGCTTTTCCTTTGCTTCTTGGGTATTTCTTAAACGGCGGTCGCGTTGGTTCTCAGCAGAGCGAGGACCTCGAGGACATCGGCACGCTGCAACTCGCCTTCGGGCTCTTTGCGGCGCAGCAGCAAGTCCAACAAATCGTTATCGGACAGATCCATCAACTCCCGCAGGCCTTGGGCCTGGTTTTCGGTCAGGCTGGCGGCGTGCTTGTCAAAAAAACGCTCGATGAAGAGATCGTTTTCCAGCAAGCCGCGCCGGCAGCGCCAACGCAGCTTGGACAGAGCCCGCTCATCAATCAAGTTATTTCCGGACATGGAATCGGTCATATTGAGAATCACGCGGCGAGTCCGGGTCAGATGGCGCGACGCACCATCATTTCCTTGATCTTGCCAATCGCCTTGGTCGGGTTCAAGCCCTTGGGGCAGACATCGACACAGTTCATGATGGTGTGGCAGCGGAACAGGCGGTAAGGATCTTCCAGGTTATCCAAACGGGCTGCGGTCGCATCGTCACGGCTGTCGGCGATGAAACGGTAGGCCTGCAGCAAACCAGCGGGGCCCACGAACTTGTCGGGGTTCCACCAGAAGCTGGGGCAGCTGGTCGAGCAGCTGGCGCACAAAATGCACTCGTACAAGCCGTTCAGCTCGTCGCGCTCTTCGGGCGACTGCAGACGCTCCTTGTCGGGCAGCGGCGTCTCGTTGATCAGATAAGGCTTGATCGAGTTGTACTGCTTGAAGAACTGGGTCATGTCCACGATCAGATCGCGGATGACGGGCAGGCCAGGCAGGGGCTTCAAGACGATCACGCCGGGCAGCGTGCGCATATTGGTCAGGCAGGCCAGGCCGTTCTTGCCATTGATATTCATGGCGTCCGAGCCGCAAACGCCTTCACGGCAGGAGCGGCGGAAGCTCAGGGTGGGGTCCACCGCCTTGAGCTTGCCCAGGGCGTCCAGCAGCATGCGCTCGGAGCCGTCCAGCTCGACCTCCAGGGTCTGCATATAGGGCTTGGCATCCTTGTCCGGGTCGTAGCGGTAGATCTGAAAGGTGCGCTTGGTCATGTCGTTATCCTTAATTCTTGGCTGATCAAACGCTGCTTAGAACGTTCTGACTTTCGGCGGAATGGAGTCCACCGTCAGCGGCTTGAGCTTGACCGGCTTGTAGTCCAGGCGATTGCCTTCCGAGTACCACAGGGTGTGCTTCATCCACTCGGCGTCATTGCGGCCATTTGGATGCTCGGGCGTGTCCGCGTAGTCGTCCACGGTGTGAGCACCACGGCTTTCACGGCGAGCCGCAGCCGAGACGATGGTGGCTTGCGCCACTTCGATCAGATTCTCGACCTCCAGGGCCTCGATACGCGCGGTATTGAAGACCTTGGACTTGTCCTTGAGCGTGATGTTCTTGACGCGCTTGGCAATTTCCGCGACCTTGACCACGCCCTCGTCGAGCATGGCTTGGGTGCGGAACACGCCGGCGTGGCGCTGCATGGCCAGACGCAGGTCGTTGGCCACATCCTGGGCGTATTCGCCAGAGTTGCTATTGTCCAGACGGGCCACACGGGCCAGGGACTCGGCACCCGCATCGGCCGGCAGCGGCTTGTGCTGGGTGGTCTTGAGACCGGACTCGACGATGTGATTGCCGGCCGCGCGGCCGAACACCAGCAGGTCCAGCAGCGAGTTGGTACCCAGGCGGTTGGCGCCGTGCACGCTGACGCAAGCGCATTCGCCCACCGCGTAGAGGCCGTTCACCACGGTGTTGGGTTCGCCGTCCTTGGGCACGACGACCTGACCATAGATATTGGTCGGGATGCCACCCATCTGGTAATGGATGGTGGGGACCACGGGGATGGGCTCCTTGGTGATGTCGACGTTGGCGAAGTTATGGCCAATTTCGAACACCGAGGGCAGACGCTTCATGATGGTGTCGGCGCCCAAGTGGGTCATGTCCAGCTCGATATAGTCCTTGTTGGGACCGCAGCCGCGACCTTCCTTGATCTCCTGGTCCATGCAACGCGAGACGAAGTCACGCGGAGCCAGATCCTTCAGCGTGGGCGCATAGCGCTCCATGAATCGCTCACCATTGCAATTGCGCAGAATCGCACCTTCGCCACGGCAGCCTTCGGTCAGCAAAACGCCCGCGCCGGCCACGCCGGTGGGGTGGAATTGCCAGAACTCCATGTCCTCCAAGGGGATGCCGGCACGAGCCGCCATGCCCAGACCGTCGCCGGTGTTGATGAAGGCATTGGTGGAGGCACCGAAGATGCGGCCGGCACCGCCGGTGGCCAGCAACACGGTCTTGGCTTCCATGATGTGGACTTCGCCGGTTTCCATTTCCAGCGCGGTCACGCCGACCACATCGCCCGCTTCGTTGCGGATCAGGTCCAGCGCCATCCACTCGACGAAGAACTGAGTCTTGGCCTTGACGTTTTGCTGGTACAGGGTGTGCAGCATGGCGTGGCCGGTACGGTCGGCCGCGGCGCAGGCGCGCTGCACCGGCTTCTCACCGTAATTGGCCGTGTGGCCGCCGAAGGGGCGCTGATAAATCGTGCCATCGGCATTGCGGTCAAAAGGCATGCCGAAGTGCTCAAGCTCGTACACGACCTTGGGCGCTTCACGGCACATGAACTCGATGGCGTCTTGGTCGCCCAACCAGTCCGAACCCTTGACGGTGTCGAAGAAGTGATAGTGCCAGTTGTCCTCGGACATATTGCCCAGCGAGGCGCTCACGCCGCCCTGTGCCGCCACCGTGTGCGAGCGGGTCGGGAAGACCTTGGACAGCACAGCCACATTCAGGCCGGCCAGCGACAGCTGCAAAGAAGCGCGCATGCCAGAGCCACCGGCTCCAACGATGACCACATCGAACTTGCGCTTAGGAATCGAATTTGTAGCCGCCGTCATCACATTCTCCACAACACTTGGACGGCCCAACCGGCGCAGCCCAACAACCAAACCAAGCTGAACACCTGCAGAGCCAGACGCAGGCCCACAGGCTTCACATAATCCATCCAGATGTCGCGCACACCAACCCAGGCGTGATACGCCAGAGAGATGATCAGGACAAAGGTCAGAAACTTCATCCACTGCTGCGCAAAGATGCCGGCCCAGCGGTCATAGCCCAAAGGGCCGGGCAAGAGCACCTGCACCAGCAGGACGACGGTAAACAAGGCCATCAGCACGGCGGTGACCCGCTGCGCCAGCCAGTCACGCAAACCGTAATGCGCACCGACGACGGTACGCTTGGAACCATAGGTAGTCATAGTTCTTCTCTCTCAAAAAGCTCAATACAGGCCGAACAGCTTGGCGCCCAAGAGCACGGTCAGCAACACACTCAAGGCCAAGGTGATGATGGCCGAGCTATGACCCTGCTCCTTGCTGACGCTGTGGGTGGCATCCATCCACAGGTGGCGCACGCCGGCGATGAAATGGTGCAAATAGCCCCAGATCAGACCCAGCACCACCAGCTTGACAAACCAGGCCGGCACAAAGCCGATGCCAGCCACGAAAGCATTGGTGAAGGACTCGTATGAGATCTCCGAAGTCAGGCTCGTGTCGAACATCCAGATGATGAAAGGCAGGAGCAAGAACATCAGCAAGCCGCTCACGCGGTGCAGGATGGAGACGATGCCGGCGGGCGGCAGACGGTAGCCCGGCAGGTCGGAAAGGAAATTGACATTGCGAAATTCTCGCCTTGCCGAGGGGTTCTTGGTGGTGTTTGTCATACCCGACCTTGTGTAATCAACATGAAACTAGTGGAGTTTATTGCAATGCAGCAGATAAGCATCTGAGCCAGTGCGCATTGAGTAACGGGGAAGCAACGCCAAGCTGCGGATGAAAGCATCAGTTCAGCTCGTTGCGATAGAAGTGTGATTCGGTGTGATAGAGCCCTCGGCGCAGCTCTACCGGCTTATCTCCATAGGTGAATGACAGTCTCTCCACGCTCAGCAAGGGCGCGCCCACCGGCACTTGCAAGAGCGCGGCCGCCTCGGCATCCGCCGCCAGCGCACGAATTTTTTCCTGGGCGCGAATCATGTGCACGCCGAACTCTGCCTCAAACAGGCCGTAGAAGGGGCCGCGGTATTGATTGAGCCGCTCGGTTGTCAGGCCTTTGAACAAATTGCCCGGCAACCAGATATCGTCCAGCACCACCGGCCGCCCCTGCGCCTTGAGCAGGCGACGCACCTCCACCATCTGATCCCCGGCCCGCAGCTGCAATTGCTTGGCAATCGCAGCCGGCGCGCGCAGGCGCTTGCAGTCCAGCAACTGACGCTCCAGGCTTTGCGAGCCCTCATCAGGCATCAGGCGCAGAAAGCGGTACTGAACTTTTTGCTCGGCATGGGTCGCGACAAAAGTGCCCTTGCCCTGCCGGCGCACCAAAAGATTTTCGGCCGCCATCTCGTCGACCGCCTTGCGCACCGTGCCCTGGCTAACGCCAAATCTCGCCGCAAGATCCAACTCACTGGGGATGGCCTCGCCCGCCTTCCATTCGCCGCCTTGCAGGCTGGCGATGATCAAGTCCTTGATCTGACGGTAAAGCGGGCTGAAGGAGGGGCCGCCGACGGCGTGACTCAGGACGCCCGCCGGGCCGGTTGCCGCACCTTGATTGACAGGGCCGGCATGGCCGATCGCCCCGCCGGCTCCGCGCACTTCTCGCTCGGTGGCGGCTTTAGTGGCATTGAAACGGGACGGGACTGCAGACATGGCCGATATTGCAGCACAAGCCAAGCCTCAAGTCCACGAAAAGCAGCTGCAAAACAGCTGATGTCTTCTATAAGACATAAGACAGTAAACAATTTGCAACATGCGGTGATAATCCTCAGCGCCAAAACAAGATGATGACCGGGCTATGCTCGGGAAATCCCTTGGACTCACCTACACTTGTCGCGCAAGCGCCAAGCTCGGCAATCGGCCCAGACCCTCAGCTCAAAGCCGAATGACGAAATCTGCCGCGGTCCTGGCACGAATTCATTCATTGCAAGCTTTCAACACCCTCGGAGCACTTTCATGAGCAAAAAACCCGTTCGCGTTGCCGTCACCGGCGCTGCCGGCCAAATTGGCTATGCCCTGCTGTTTCGCATCGCCTCTGGCGAAATGCTGGGCAAGGACCAGCCCGTCATCCTGCAATTGCTGGAAATCCCCGACGAGAAGGCCCAGAACGCGCTGAAGGGCGTGATCATGGAATTGGAAGACTGCGCCTTCCCGCTGCTGGCCGGCATCGAAGCGCACAGCGATCCCATGACCGCCTTCAAGGACACCGACTACGCCCTGCTGGTCGGCTCGCGCCCCCGCGGCCCCGGCATGGAGCGCTCGGAACTGCTGGCCATCAACGGCGCCATCTTCACCGCCCAGGGCAAGGCCCTGAACGCAGTGGCTTCGCGCAACGTCAAGGTGCTGGTCGTCGGCAACCCTGCCAACACCAATGCTTACATCGCGATGAAGTCGGCTCCCGATCTGCCGGCCAAGAACTTCACCGCCATGCTGCGCCTGGACCACAACCGCGCCGCTTCGCAAATCGCTGCCAAGACCGGCAAGGCCGTGGCCGAGATCGAAAAACTGGCCGTTTGGGGCAACCACTCGCCCACCATGTACGCTGACTACCGCTTCGCCACCATCGGCGGCGCCTCGGTCAAGGCCATGATCAACGACGAGACCTGGAACCGCGAAACCTTCCTGCCCACCGTGGGCAAGCGCGGCGCCGCCATCATCGCCGCACGCGGCCTGTCGTCGGCCGCCTCGGCCGCCAACGCCGCCATCGACCATATGCGCGACTGGGCCCTGGGCACCAATGGCAAGTGGGTCACCATGGGCATCCCCTCAAATGGCGAGTACGGCATCCCCAAGGAAGTCATGTTCGGCTACCCCGTCACCTGCGAAAACGGCGAGTACAAGATCGTCGAAGGCCTGGAAATCGATGCCTTCTCGCAAGAGTGCATCAAGAAGACCCTGGACGAGCTGCTGGGCGAGCAGGACGGTGTCAAGCACCTGATCTGATGAGTGCTTTGTGCGCTTGAATCTCCCGATTCAAACGTGCCGAAGCAAGACCGAAAAAAAGCCGCCGCGATCCTCGGATCGCGGCGGCTTTTTGCTAGGAGTCTGCGCGGCA
>NZ_QAJN01000011.1:0-141681 GCF_003852425.1 Paucibacter sp. KBW04
GGATTTGCAGCCCCATAGCCCGGCTATAGGGCGAAAAGCCGGTGCGAAATGGGCTGCTGCGGCCACTTCGCAGCCGACGCCTCTTCTGCCGCGCAGACTCCTAGGGCAAGACCTGTGTTCAGCCCTGCTTGCGGCGAGCGCCCAAAAAGCCCAGAACGCCCAGGCCCGCCAGGAACAGCGCTGTGCTGGCTGGCTCCGGCACGCTGGCCGCGATCACATTGACATTGGCAGACCAGCCGTTGCCACCGTTGTCCAACCACACGGTGCCGCTGCCACCCACGGCATTGTCCACCGCCTGGAAGCGCACATTGACCGTGTGCAGACCGGCCGACAGGCTCTGACCGATGTTTGCCGAGCTGCTGCTGGCCAGCTGCTCCCACTGGTCATCCGAAGCATTCACATTGCGAGCAAATGGCAGATTCAGGCTTTGTGCCGCGCCACCGTCGATGGAATACACCAAGCTCACCGCGTCAAAGCCGTTCCACACCCCCTGGCCGGGCCAACTGGTGACCTGAGCGCCCAGCAAGAAGCTGCCGCCTTGGTTGATCGTCGCGACCAAACCCGTCCAGTCAGGGTTGGCCGTGCTGCTGGAGGCGTCATACCAGGTATTGCCCGAGCCCGTGCTGGTAAGCACAAAGCCATCAAACAAGCCACCGGCCATGGAAGCCGTGGACAAGGCGCTCGCCAGAACCAATGCTGCGATTTTCTTGATTTTCATGATCTGTCATTCCTGTTGAAGTTCGAGGCATTCGGAGCTGCCCCATCTCTCACCCACACTCCGGCATCAACCGGTCAACAGAATGTAGTTTCACTACTTTTATATCGCAAGAACCCAAACACGGTACAAATTGGCTCGGGCTTACTTCAAGTAGTTGTGCTACTCAACTACTTGAAAAATCGAGCCCCAAGCCGAAGCAGCACCACCGAGCTGGCCAGCAACTGATCCGGTCCGTGGCAATATCGCGTTCCAAACCAAGACGCAAGCAAATCACTGTGACCTCCCTCCTCCACCCCAAAAAAGCCTTGTTCGACGACAGCGAGCTGAGCCCTGCCCTGCCCATCGTGGACCATTACTGCGGCGTCGAAGTCCGCATGGATAAAAGCCTGGAGTTGCAGGCCCAGATGGGCCCAGTGTTCGACATCACCCTGGATCTGGAGGACGGCGCCCCGGTCGGCGGCGAGCAAGAGCATCGCGAGATGGTGGCAGAGAAGCTGCTGAGCCCCGCCAACCGCTTTGGCCGCGTCGGCGCCCGTGTGCACCCCTTCGATCACCCCGATTTCGAAGCCGATATCGACACGCTGATCGGCAGCGCTGGCGAATCCCTCGCCTTTTTGATGCTGCCCAAGCCCAATAGCTTGGCCGATGTGCAGGCGGCCTGCAGCCAGATCGATGCCTGCCTGCTGCGCAAGGGCATCAAGAAGCCTCTGCCCATTCACGCACTGATCGAAACCCATGGCGCACTGCGCGATGTGCAGGCCATCGCCGCCCATCCGCGCATCGAGTCTCTGTCCTTTGGCTTGATGGATTTCGTCTCGGCTCACCGCGGCGCCATCCCGCGCTACGCCCTCAGCGCCGAAGGCCAGTTCACCCACCCACTGATTGCCCGCGCCAAGTTGGAGATCTCCGCCGCGGCCCACAGCTACGCCAAAACGCCCTCGCATTGCGTCGTCACCGAGTTCAAGAACAGCTCGGCCCTGCACGCTGCCGCCACCCGCGCCGCGCGCGAGTTCGCCTACACCCGTATGTGGAGCATTCACCCTGGGCAGATCCAGGTGATCCTGGACGCCTTTGCCCCCAGCGTGGCCGAGTTGGATGAGGCCATCGAAATCATTCAGGCGGCGCAGGCCGCGCAATGGGCCCCCATCCAGTACCGCGACACCCTGCATGACCGCGCCAGCTATCGATTCTTCTGGCAGCTGTTGGAGCGCGCGCATCGCACAGGCCATCACCTGCCGATCGAGATTCGGCAAGCCTATTTCTCGGCCGACTGAGCCCACGCGGCTCGGATGTCGGCAGACTGTGCGTGTTTCAAGCGACAGCCACAACGACTTGACACAGTCTGCCGCTCATTCAAGCTCGCGGAGCGAGCGAGAATGCGGCACCCGACAAGGGCTACGCAGTGCAGCCATGAAAGCCAGCTTTCTTTAGGCATGCCGCCCTGCCCCAGCCCTCGTCAGCAAGCAAGGACCCAAAGCCGGCGCCGCCACTCCCTCGGAGCAGGCCCAGCGCCTCATCTTCATCCTCTGAACTTTTTATCTTTCATTTCGCCATGAGCACTTTGAAACCTTTCTTGCTGCGCCTCTCCCTCATCGGCCTGTGCAGCTCCGGCCTGCTAAGCCTGTCTGCGCCCGCACTGGCCGCTCCTGAGGCGGCTGCTGCGGCCAAGCCCGCCGCCAAGGCTGCCGCCCCCGCCAAGGTCGCCCCCAAAACAGCCAAACCCGTCAAGGCCGCCAAGGGCAAGGCGGCGGCCAAGCCCGCTCCGGTGGAAGTGGTGCTGCCCGAAGCCAATGAAGAACAGCTCTACGCCGCTTCGCGCGCCTATATGGGCCAGTACGACTGCGAGTTCAAGCAGACCATCAACATCACCAAGCACCCCAAGACCGAGGGCTATCTGGATGTGGCCTGGCAAAAACAGGTCTTCACCATGAAACCTGTCTTGTCCAGCACCGGCGCCCTGCGCCTGGAAGACGTGACCGGCCGCACCCTGATGATCCAGATCGCCAACAAGTCCATGCTGATGGACACCCATGTAGGCCAACGCCTGGTGGATGAGTGCATCAACCCCGAGCAGCGCACCTTGATCGACCTGGCCCGCGCCGCTGCGGCCGAAGCCGCCGCCTCGGGCATCGAAGCCAGCGGCGGCCTGGGCATCGCACCGGCACCCGCGGTCACCACCGCCCCGACAAGCACCCCCGCCAAGAAGTAAACGCAAGAGCGCACGCCGGGAGGCGTGACGCCAAGGGGGCAAAGCGGCTTCGCCAACCCCTGCGAGGTGCGAAAAGCACACGCAAGGCAGCGGTCGGCGGCCGCCAAGGACTGGCTTGAGCGCGGAAAGTATGTAAAATCAATGCATACTTTCCGCGTCATACCGCGTAGTCCTGAAGCTGCATCAGCCCTCAGCTGCGCGCCTTTTTTGGAGGCCAGCATGGAAGCAACCGTTGCCGAACGAGGTCAGATCACTCTGCCCAAGGCCGTGCGTGATGCTTTGGGTCTGAGCAAAGGCACCATCCTCAAGGTGGAACTCGACGGCGGACGCATCATCCTGCGCAAAAACGTCGACGACGCCATCTCCCGCGCCCGCGGCAAGTTCAAGCTCGACGGCTTTGGCTCGGTGGACGATGCGATGCGCGCTGTTCGTGGTCGCGCCCCCGGCGATCCGGTGGAACAATGAGCGGCGCTAGGCCCTGCCCATGATCGCCATCGACTCCTCCGTTCTCATCGACCTGCTCAGCGGCAGCGAACGCGCCGACCTGGCCGAAGCCGCCCTGCGCGAGGCCCTGAGCCACGGCCCGGTGGTCGTCTGCGATGTGGTGGTGGCCGAGGTTTGCTCCGCCCTGCAAGGGGGTGACCAAGCCATGCAAGCCCTGGAGGATATGGGCCTAGCCTTCAGCGCCGTCGAACAAAAAGCCGCCATCCGTGCCGGCGAGATGCAACGCCGCTACCGCAGCCGCGGTGGCGCGCGCCAAAGAACCGTGCCCGACTTCATCGTCGGTGCCCATGCTTTGCTGCAATGCAATGGCCTGATCACCAGCGACGAGACATTTTTCCGTGATTACTTCAAAGGGCTGAAGCTCATCAAGCCGCAAGAGGCCTGAACAAGCCCCCCAGCCCCTCCCTACAGCAACCCAGGAGAACGCAATGCTGCAAGCCTATCGCCAACATGTCGCAGAACGCGCCGCCCTCGGCATCCCGCCGCTGGCACTCGACGCCAAGCAGACCGCCGAGGTCATCGAACTGATCAAGAACCCGCCGGCTGGCGAAGATGCCTTCCTGCTCGACCTGCTGACCCACCGCGTTCCCCCGGGCGTGGACGATGCCGCCAAGGTCAAGGCCAGCTTCCTGGCCGCCGTGGCTCACGGTGATCTGAGCGTCGCCCTGATCTCCAAGACCAAGGCGACCGAGTTGCTGGGCACCATGGTCGGTGGCTATAACGTCAAGCCCCTGATCGACCTGCTGGACGACGCCGAAGTCGCCGGCACCGCCGCCGCCGCGCTGAAGAAGACGCTCTTGATGTTCGACTTCTTCCACGACGTGGCAGAAAAGGCCAAGGCCGGCAATGCCCAGGCCAAGGACGTGATCCAGAGCTGGGCCGAGGCCGAGTGGTTCACCAGCCGCCCCGAAGTCGAGAAGAAGATCACCGTCACCGTCTTCAAGGTGCCCGGCGAAACCAATACCGACGACCTGTCGCCCGCGCCCGACGCCTGGAGCCGCCCCGACATCCCCCTGCACTACCTGGCCATGCTGAAGAACACGCGCGAAGGCGCGGCCTTCAAGCCCGAAGAAGACGGCAAGCGCGGCCCGATGCAGTTCATCGAAGACCTGAAGAAAAAGGGCCATCTGGTCGCCTACGTGGGCGATGTGGTCGGCACCGGTTCTTCGCGCAAGTCTGCCACCAATAGCGTGATTTGGGCCACCGGGCAAGACATCCCCTTCGTGCCGAACAAGCGCTTCGGCGGCGTGACCCTGGGCGGCAAGATCGCCCCCATCTTCTTCAACACACAAGAAGACTCGGGCTCCCTGCCCATCGAAGTGGACGTGTCCAAGCTGGAGATGGGCGATGTGATCGACATCCTCCCGTATGAAGGCAAGATCGTGAAGGACGGCGCCACCGTCACCGAGTTCAAGCTCAAGAGCGATGTGCTGTTCGACGAAGTGCGCGCCGGCGGCCGTATCAACCTGATCATCGGCCGCTCGCTGACCGCCAAGGCGCGTGAGTTCCTGGGCCTGGCTGCCTCCACCCTGTTCCGTCTGCCCGCTGCGCCGGCCGCCACCAAGGCCGGTTTCACCCTGGCACAGAAGATGGTCGGCCGCGCCGTCGGTCTGCCGGAAGGCCAGGGCGTGCGCCCCGGCACTTACTGCGAGCCCAAGATGACGACCGTCGGCTCGCAAGACACCACCGGCCCCATGACCCGCGACGAGCTGAAGGACCTGGCCTGCCTGGGCTTCAGCGCCGACCTGGTGATGCAATCCTTCTGCCACACCGCGGCCTACCCCAAGCCGGTGGACGTGAAGACCCATCGCGAGCTGCCCGCCTTCATCTCCAACCGCGGCGGCGTAGCCCTGCGTCCGGGCGATGGCGTGATCCACAGCTGGCTGAACCGTCTGCTGCTGCCCGACACCGTGGGCACCGGCGGCGACTCGCACACCCGCTTCCCGATCGGTATTTCCTTCCCGGCCGGCTCGGGCCTGGTGGCCTTCGGCGCCGCCACCGGCGTGATGCCGCTGGACATGCCCGAGTCGGTGCTGGTGCGCTTCAAGGGCCAGATGCAGCCCGGCATCACCCTGCGTGACCTGGTCCACGCCATCCCGCTGTACGCCATCAAGGCCGGCCTGCTGACGGTGGCCAAGGCCGGCAAGATCAACGCCTTCTCGGGCCGCATCCTGGAAATCGAAGGTCTGCCTGACCTCAAGGTTGAGCAGGCTTTTGAGCTGAGCGACGCCTCGGCGGAGCGCAGCGCCGCCGGTTGCACCGTCAAGCTCAACCCCGAGCCGATCAAGGAATACCTCACCAGCAATATCGTGCTGATGAAGAACATGATCGCCGATGGCTATGCCGACGCTCGCACCCTGCAGCGCCGCATCGAGAAGGTCGAAGCCTGGTTGGCCAACCCCAACCTGCTGGAAGCCGACAAGGACGCCGAGTACGCCCACGTCATCGAGATCGATCTGGCCGACATCAAGGAACCCATCCTCTGCTGCCCCAACGATCCGGACGATGCCAAGACCCTGTCCGAAGTGGCCGGCACCAAGATCGATGAAGCCTTCATCGGTTCTTGCATGACCAATATCGGTCACTTCCGCGCCGCCGCCAAGCTGCTGGGCGGCCAGCGCGACATCCCCGTCAAGCTGTGGGTGGCACCGCCCACCAAGATGGACCAGAGCGAGCTGATCAAGGAAGGCCATTACGCGGCATTCGGCACCGCCGGTGCCCGCACCGAAATGCCGGGCTGCTCGCTGTGCATGGGCAACCAGGCGCAGGTGCGCGAGGGTGCAACCGTGGTCTCGACCTCGACCCGCAACTTCCCCAACCGCCTGGGCAAGAACACCAATGTGTTCCTGGCTTCGGCCGAGTTGGCCGCGATTGCCTCCAAGCTGGGCAAGATCCCCACCGTGGCCGAGTATCACGAAGCCATGGGCGTGGTGAACAAGGACGGCGCTGCCATTTACAAGTACATGAACTTCAATCAGATTGAAGAGTACGCAGAAGCAGCCAAGGGCGTGACGGCCTGAGGCGTTTCAGCCTGAACACAAAAGCGGCCCACGGGCCGCTTTTTTTGTATCCGGGCAGGATTGCGCCACTGTTCGCACAATAGCGCGACTAGCGCCCCAACAATCCCGTCTGGCGTGCGCAAAACGCTCTTTGCAAGCGCCGTGCTGGCTCAAAAACAGCGCACTCATGGTTAACTTCGGCCTCTCAAGAATTGACCGCACAGCGAACGTCCATGACCACTCAAGCAACTTCAAACGCCCCGCCAGGCGCCCTGGCGCGCGTGCTCAACGCCATCGAGCGTGTGGGCAATAAACTGCCCGATCCGGCGATTTTGTTCGCCCTGCTGCTGGCCGTCGTGGCCCTGGCCTCCTGGGCCATGTCCAGCATGCAGTTCAGCGAGATCGACCCGCGCACCAGCAAAGCCCTGGAGATCAAAAACCTCTTGTCGGGTGCGGCCTTGACCGCCTTTGCGGCCAATCTGGTGGGCACCTTCGTCAACTTCCCGCCCCTGGGCGTGGTGCTGGTGGCCATGTTAGGCCTGGGCGTGGCCGAGTACACCGGTTTCATCAACGCCGGCCTGCGCTCCATCCTGGCCGTCACCCCGGCGCGCCTGCTCACCCCGGTGCTGATCGCCGTGGGCATCTTGAGTCATGTGGCGGTGGATGCGGGCTATGTGCTGGTCATCCCCCTGGGCGCGGTGATCTTCTACGCCGCCGGCCGCCACCCACTGGCCGGCATCGCAGCCGCGTTTGCGGGTGTGTCGGGCGGCTTTTCGGCCACCTTCTTTATCCCCTCCAGCCTGGACCCCTTGCTGGCCGGCCTGACCCAGGCCTCGGCCCGGCTCTCGGCCGACCCGGCGGCTGCTCAAATCGTCATCAACCCGCTCAACAACTTCTACTTCACCTCCGCTTCGGCAATCTTGATCGTGCTGGTGGGTTGGGCCATTACGGACCTGCTGATCGAGCCGCGCTTGAAGCAAACGCAGATCGACGGCGACCCGGCCGAGCTGCCCAAGATGGAGGCGCTCAGCGCGGTGGAGAAGAAAGGCCTGCTGCTGGCCGCTGTGTCTATTCTGGTGGCGGGCGCCTTGTTCGCGCTGACGCTCTTGCCAGGCGACTCGCCCTGGCGCGCCGCCAGCGGTGAATTGGCCGCGTCCTCCGCGCCGCTGATGAAATCCATCGTGGCCCTGATCTTTGTGTTCTTCCTGATTCCCGGCGTGGTCTACGGTTATGCCGCCGGCTCGGTGAAGAACTCGGGCGATGTCATCAAGGGCATGAGCAAGGCCATGAGCGGCATGGGCTATTACATCGTGATGGCCTTCTTCTGCGCCCAGTTCATCTACGCCTTTGGTCAGTCCAATCTGGGCGCGCTGCTGGCCATCAAGGGCGCCAGCTGGTTGAAGGAAATGCACTTCCCCATGGGCGCGACCTTGATCGGCATGATTATGCTGACCGGTCTCGTCAATCTGCTGATCGGCTCGGCCTCGGCCAAATGGGCTTTGATCGGCGCCATCATGGTGCCCATGCTGATGGAATTGGGCCTCTCGCCCGACTTCATCCAGGCCGCCTACCGGGTAGGCGATTCCTCCACCAACATCATCACGCCCCTGATGCCTTACTTCCCGCTGATCGTGGTGTTCTGCCAGAAGTATGTGAAGTCCTCCGGCATCGGCACCTTGCTGGCCCTGATGCTGCCCTACTCCATCCTGCTGATGTTCAGCTGGACCCTGTTCTTGCTGGGCTTCTGGGCCCTGGACATTCCGCTCGGCATCGGCGCCAGCTACACCTTCCCGGCCCTGGCAAAGTAAGCCGCGAGCCCCATGCACAAAAGCCCGCCAGGCCTAAAACCTGCGGGCTTTTTTCATGCCAGGGCGGATCAGTCCACCCGCAACACACGTCCCGTCTGCGCCCCCTCCACGCTGCGCTGGTAGGCCAGGGCAGCGCGGGCGGCGGGCACCGATTCAAACCCAGCGAAGAGGCTGCCATAGGCCGGCACCGACTCGGTCAAGATCGTGGGGCTGACGGCATTGATGCGGATCCCGCGCGGCAACTCAATCGCGGCCGCCGTCACAAAGCCTTCCAGCGCGGCGTTGACCGCCGTCGCATTGGCGCCCAGGCGAATCGGCTCGATGGCCACGATGCCGCTGGTCAGGGTGATGGAGCCGCCCTCGCTGAGGTGGTGCTGGCCCAGCAGGGCCAGATTGACCTGGCCCAAGAGCTTGTCTTGCAAGCCAATATTGAACTGGGCTGCCGTCATCTCGCTCAAGGGGCCGAAGTGCAAACGCCCCGCCGTCGACACGATGGCATCCACCCGACCCAGGCGCTGGAACAAGGCCTGCACGCTGTCGTGCTGGGTCAGATCGACCCGTTCTTCGCCGCTGTTACGGCCGGCGCGAACAATGTCGTGGCGCGCACCCAGATTGGCTGCGACGGCTTGACCGAGGGTGCCCGAGGCGCCGATGAGCAAGATTTTCATGAGCTGTTTCACGCCTGAGCGTGCCTGTGTTGAAGAAGAAGTGCCTCCATTCTTTTGCAAATCATCAAAGCAATAAACTAGCCATATCTTCATTCACCATAAACTTTGAGTTTTGAATCCAGATGGACAAGCTGCGCGCAATGGAAGTGATGGTGGCGGTGGTGGAGGCGGGCAGCTTTGCCGCCGCGGCGCGGCAGCTGGACCTGTCACCGGTGATGGTGGGCAAGCATGTGCAGCAGCTGGAGGCTCATCTGGGTGCCCGCCTGTTTCAGCGCAGCACCCGGCGCATGAGCCTGACCGAGCTGGGCCAGGGCTTTGTGGAAGACTGCCGACGGGTGTTGGAACAGGTGCGCTGGGCCGAGACCGCGGTGGAGCGCAGCCGCCAGGCGCCGCAAGGCTTGTTGCGCATCAGTGCGCCGGTCACCTTGGGCAATCAGCGGGTGGCGCCGCTGCTGGCCAGTTTTCTCCAGCAATACCCCGAGGTACGCGCTGAGCTGCAGCTCAGCGACAACCTGGTGGATCTGGCCAGCGAAGGCTTTGACGCCGCCATCCGCATCGGCAGCGTGGGCAACGAAGGCCTGGTGGCCCGCCCTCTGCAGCCCTACCGCATGGTGATCGCCGCCTCGCCCAGCTATCTGCGCGAATATGGCCGGCCCGAGCGCGCGGCCGACTTGAGCCAGCATCGCTGCCTGAGCCACGCCATCTGGCAGCGCCGCTCCGAATGGGTCTTGCAGGACGGGCCCAACACCGCCTTGTGGCCCGAGCAAGCCCGCTTCAGCAGCAACCAGGGCGAGAGCCTGCGTGCCGCGGCCGTGCAAGGCCTGGGCCTGGTGATGCAGCCCGAAGTCTTGTTGGCGGAGGACCTCGCCGCGGGCCGCCTCGTGCCCGTGTTGCAAGACTGCACGCCTGCAGCGCGGCCGGTGCATCTGGTCTATGGCCCGGACCGCCAGCAACTGCCCAAGCTGCGGCGATTTGTCGAGCATGTGTTGGCGGCGATTGGCCGGGCTTGAAACGAAAGAAATGCTGAAGCAAGCCGGATCTTTGTTTCGATCAAAGTCTCTTTCTGCGAAGAAATTGCCAGGCCATGAGCAAAACAGGTGGAATCGCCAATAGATCGAAAGTTTTGACTGGCGACACTGCCTTCTCGCCAACGGCCCGTGAAAGTTTTCGCCATGCCTGCTCTGCTTCGCTTCGCCCGCTTGTTCCTCGGCTGCACCGTTGCCCTGAGCTTGCTGTCGCCGCCCGCTGCACAGGCGGCCCCGGCCAGTTTCAAACTCGCCGGCCAGCAGTTCTTGCTGAACGAGCAGCCCTTTCAGCTGCTGGGCTGCGAGCTGCACCCCAGCCGCATCCCGTCGGCCTATTGGGAGCATCGCCTGCGCATGGTCAAGGCCATGGGCTGCAATACCGTGCCCATCTATGTCTTTTGGAATCAGCATGAGCCCATCGAGGGGCAGTTCGATTTCAAAAGCGAGGGGCGCGACCTCAAACGCTTTATCCGTCTGGCCCAAGCCCAAGGCCTGTGGGTGCTGCTGCGACCTGGCCCTTACGTCTGCGGCGAATGGGATCTGGGCGGCCTGCCGCCCTATCTGCTCAGCACGCCCGACATCCGCCTGCGCGGCATGGACCCGCGCTATCTCAAGGCCGTCCGGCGCTACGTCCGTGCGCTGGCCCGCGAAGTTGCCCCCTTGCAGATTCAGCGCGGTGGCCCGCTGCTGATGCTGCAGATCGAGAACGAGTACGGCAGCTATGCCAATGACCGGCGCTACCCCGCCTGGCTGGCCCAGCAGTGGCGAGAGGCCGGTATCCAGATCCCCTTCTACACGGCCGATGGTCCGACCCCTGCCATGCTGGAGTCCGGCACCCTGCCCGGTGTCGCCGTGGGCCTGGACTCCGGCAGCGAGGAAGCGCATTGGGCGCTGGCCCGGCGCATCAACCCCGGCGTGCCGGTGTTCAGCAGCGAGACCTATCCCGGCTGGCTGAGCCATTGGGGCGAGCCCTGGGCCAAGCCGGACAGCAAAGCACTGCTGGAGGAGGTGGAGTTCCTGCTCAAGACCGGCAAGTCCTTCAGCTTTTACGTTGCTCACGGCGGCACGAACTTCGGCTTCACGGCCGGCGCCAATAGCGGCGGCAAGGGCTATGAGCCCGATGTCACCAGCTATGACTACGACGCCCCCATCGACGAGCAAGGCCGACCCACGGCCAAGTTTCAGGCCTTGCGCGAGCTCTTGAGCCGCTACCGCGCGCCTGGCCTGCCACCCTTGCCCGATCTGCCGCCGCCGATTCCGGCCATGAGCCTGCCCGAGTTCAGCCTCAAGCCCATCGCCTCGATCTGGCAGCTGCTGCCCAAGCCGTTGGCCAGCCCCAGCCCGCAGAGCTTTGAGGCCTTGCGCCATTACCAGGGCCTGATGCTGTATCGCAGCCAGCTGCGTGGGCCCAAGTCCGGCAAGCTGGTTCTGACGGAACTGCACGACTACGCCACCGTGTTTCTGGACGGGCGCTACATCGGCAGCATCGACCGGCGCCTGGGCCAAAACAGTATCGAGCTCCCCGCCAGCGATGCCGCCCTGCCCCAGCTGGACATCCTGGTCGAAGCCATGGGCCGCATCAATTTCGGCCAGCATCTGATCGACCGCAAAGGCATTACCGAACGCGCCACCCTGGGCGGCGTGACCTTGATGGACTGGCAGCAATTCCCGCTGCCGCTGCAAGAGTCCTGGGTGCGTCGCCTGCCCAAACTCGCCCCGCAAGAAGCGCGGCCAGACGCAAGGCCGGGGCAGTTTTTCGCCGCCAGCTTCGAGCTGCAAACAGTGGCCGACACCTTTATCGATATGAGCCGCTTCAAAAAAGGCCTGGTCTGGGTCAATGGCCACAATCTAGGCCGCTTCTGGGCGATCGGCCCCCAGCAACGCCTCTACTGCCCCGCCAGCTGGCTACGCCCGGGTCGCAACGAGATCGTGGTGCTGGACCTCTTGCAAACCGAAGCCGCCAGCGTCAGTGGGCACAGCAGCCAGGAAGGCGATTGAGGCCCTGGTGGCGAGTGAATTTAGCCTCGTCGCGCGACTGTAAATTGAAGCAAATTTCAGTATTGACAGAAATTACAGACACACTAGACTTACAGCCATGGAACTTAGCGATGTCGCACGAAAATTTGTCGTCCACTGGGGCGAGATGGGCAATGCCTGGGGCGTCAACCGGACGGTGGCGCAGATTCACGCCCTGCTCTTCTTTCATGGCCGCCCCCTGCATGCCGAGGAAATCGCGGAGACCTTGGCCGTCGCGCGCTCCAACGTCAGCACCAGTCTGAAGGAGTTGCAGAACTGGAATTTGATTCGCGTCGCCCATGTGCTGGGCGACCGGCGCGACTATTTTGAAACCTCGGTTGACGTTTGGGAGCTCTTCCGCACCATTGTGCGCGAGCGCAAGGAACGCGAGTTTGACCCGACCGTGCGGGTGCTGGGTGAGTTGGTGGCCGATCCAGGCTTTGCCAGGGAAAGCGCCGATGCCCAGGACCGCGTGCGCGAAGCCTTGCGCTTTATGGACACCTTGGGCGCCTGGTCGGAAGAGATGCTGCGACTCTCGCCCACGACGCTGGAGAAGGTGTTGAAACTGGGCGCCAGCGTGCAGAAGTTCGTTCGCGGCGCCGACGGCAAGGAATGAACTGAGGGCGGCCAAGACCCATCGCCCATCGCCCATCGCCGCCCTTTTTTTTGGCTACAAATTTCTGTTTCTACTGAAATATCAGGCACAACATGCAAACCAAGCTTTTTCACCCCGACCCGGCAGCCTTTCCTCTGACCCTGTTCTACGAATCGGCCTGCCCGCTCTGCGACGGCGAGATGCGCAATCTGATGCTGCGTAACACCCAGGGCTTGCTGCGTTTTGTCGATGTTTCGGCCCCTGACTTTGCCGGCCCGCCCACCGGCTGCAGCCGAGAAGACCTGCTCACGCTGATGCATGGGCTGCGTGCAGACGGTCAAGTGATTCGCGGCGTGGAGGTGTTTCGCCTGGCCTATGCGGCGGTCGGCCTGCCCGCCGTCAGCCGCGCCCTGTCCATGCCCCTGTTGCGCCCCCTGAGCGAGGCCCTCTACCCCTGGATCGCCCGGCACCGCCATCAGTTCCCTCTTTGGATCAGCCGTGTGATCTTCGGCCGCGCCTTGCGCCGCGCGGCCGAGCATGCTGCGCGGCAGGCCCATTGCAGCTCGGAAACCTGCACTCGCTGAGTGCCCAAAGCCTGAGGGAGGCTGCACATGAAGGTTTTACTCTGCGGAGCTCAAGGCTTTATCGGGCGACATCTGCTGACCCGGCTGCTCGCCCAAGGCCATCAGGTCCGGGCGACAAGCAGTTGCGCGCTGCTCCCCCCAGCCTCCGAAGGCTTGGCCTGGATCCAGGCTAACTTCGTGCGAGATCTGGACCCCAGAGACTGGTTGCCCAGGCTGGATGGCGTCGAGGCGGTCATCAACGCGGTGGGCGTGCTGCGCGACAGCCGCAAGCGGCCCATGGAGGCCGTCCACCACCTCGGGCCGGCTGCCCTGTTCGAGGCCTCAGCGCAGGCCGGCGTACGCAGGCTTGTGCAGATTTCCGCACTCGGCATCGCCCACAGCGAGATCCAATACGCTCGCAGCAAGCGCGCCGCGGAGGCCAGGCTGCTGGCCCTGCAGGACGCCGGGCGTTTGGCGGCCAGCGTGGTCCAGCCCAGCATCGTCTTCGGCCCGGGAGGCGCCAGCAGCGAGTTATTCCTGCGCATGGCGCGCCTGCCCGGCCTGCTTCTGCCCGCCGAAGCCCTGCATTGCCAGGTGCAGCCGGTGGCGGTGGCCGACCTGGCCGAGGCTTGCGAGCGCCTGCTGAGCCTCAGCGGCCCGGAGCGCTTGGCCGCCGTGGGCCCGCAAGCGCTCAGCCTGGCCGACTTCATCGCCAGCCTGCGCCAGCAACTCGGCAAGGCGCCGGCATGGACGGGCCTGCTGCCGGGCCCGATCAGCCGGCTCAGCGCCCGGCTGGGCGATTGCCTGCCCTTTCAACCCTGGGGCAGAGAAACCCTGGCCCTGCTGCAACAAGACAACTGCGCGGACCCGGCGCCCATGCAAACCCTGTTGGGCCGCCAAGCCAGGCAGCCCAGCAGCTTTGTGAATAGGGAGGCCTCGTGAGCCCAAGTCTTTCAATGATGCGCACCCGGAGCCGTCGCTGGGCACGGCTGAGCTTGGTCCTGCTCTGGCTTTGGACCGGCGTGGTCAGCCTCTGGGAACTGCAGGGCATGTCGGCGGAACTGCTGCGCTCGGCAGGTGTGAGCCAACCCCTGGCCCAGGCGCTGATCCTGGCGGGCGCCGCCCTGGACCTCCTGCTGGGCGCCGCCTTGTGGCGCTGGCATGCCGCTCGCCTCTACCTCGCCGCGGGCCTGGCCATGCTCCTGATGACGCTGCTGGGCAGCCTGCTCCTGCCCGAGCTATGGCTGCACCCCTTGGGGCCTTTGAGCAAGAACCTGCCCATCGCCGCCCTGCTCCTGCTGCTGTTTGAAGACGCCCAAAACCCTGCGCGACCATGAACACCTATCTCTTGATCAAGACCCTGCACATCGTCTCCAGCGTACTGCTGGCCGGCACCGGCTTTGGCTCGGCTTTCTATCTCTTCTTCGCCAATCGCAGCGGCAGCCTGGCGGCCCAGGTGGTGGTCTGCCGTCTGGTCAAGCGGGCCGATCTGTGGTTCACCACCCCGGCCGTCATCATCCAGCCGCTCAGCGGCCTGTGGTTGGCAAACCAAGCCGGCTGGCCGCTGCTGAGCACGCCCTGGCTTGCCTTGGGCTTAGCGCTCTACTTGTTTGCAGGTGCTTGTTGGTTGCCGGTCGTCTGGCTGCAGCTGCGCATGTCGGATATGGCCGAGCACGCCCTCGCAAGCGAGCAAGCCCTGCCCGCCCGCTACTGGCGTTATGCGCGCTGGTGGGAGGGCCTGGGCTATGCCGCCTTTATTGCCATGCCCATCATCTTCTACCTGATGGTGGCCAAGCCCGAGCTGCCCCCGAGCTTGACCCTGTGGCTCAGTCGATGAAGAGCTGGGCCGGCGACTCCAGCAGGCCCCGTACCGCCTGAATAAACTTGGCCGCGTCCTGCCCGTCCACCACCCGGTGGTCAAACGAGGAGGACAGATTCATCATCTGCCGCGCCAGCACCTGCCCGTCCCGAATCATGGGCCGCAAGACCATGCGGTTGACGCCCACAATCGCCACCTCGGGGTGGTTGATGACGGGCGTGCTGACGATGCCGCCCAAAGCGCCCAGGCTGCTCAGCGTCAAGGTGGAGCCGCTCAGCTCGTCCCGGGTGGCCCGGCCCTGGCGGGCCACCTCGGCCAGGCGGCTGATCTCGGCCGCACAGGCCCACAGATCCAGCTCACCCGCATCGCGCAACACCGGCACCATCAGACCCGCGTCCGTCTGCGTCGCGATGCCCAGATGTACGCGGCGATAGCGGGTCAGCACACCGGCCTCGTCGTCCAGGCGAGCATTGATCTGCGGGAAGTCCAGCACGGCGCGGCTGATGGCGCGCACCAGAAAAGGCAGCACGGTCAGCTTGCCGCGTGTGGCCCCATGCTGGGTGTTGAGACGCTGGCGCAGGGCCTCCAGCTCCGTCATGTCCACCTCTTCCACATAGCTGAAGTGGGGAATGCGACGCTTGGCCTCCTGCATCTTTTTGGCGATGACGCGGCGCAGGCCGGTGATGCGCAGCGTGGTCTCGTCGTCTGCGCTGACGGTTCGCGCAACAGGAGCCACCGCCGGTTTGGGTACGGCGGCCCTGGCTCCGCCCTGGGCCAGAAACGCATCTAAATCGGCCTGCATGATGCGCCCGCCGGGCCCGCTGGGCCGTAGGGCTTGCAGATCAACGCCCGCCTCCCAGGCCCGGCGGCGCAAGGAGGGCGAGGCGATGGGCCGCTCACCCAGTTGCTGCGCCGAGGGGCTTTGCTCGGGCCTATGGGGGCGCACAGCAGGTGGCGGAGCGGTGACTTCAGCTTTGGGTGCAAGCAGCGCTGAAACGGGTGCGGCTGCGGATATGGGTGATTTCAGTTGGACTCCCTCCCCCACCGCGATGCGGATCAGCTCCGCGCCCACCCGCATCAACTCACCCGCCTCGCCGCCCAGATGCAAAACCTGGCCCGCCACCGGCGAGGGGATCTCGACGGTGGCCTTGTCCGTCATCACATCGGCCACGATCTGGTCCTCTTTGATGTGGTCGCCCACGGCGACACGCCAAGCCACCACTTCCACCTCGACGATGCCCTCGCCGATGTCCGGCATCTTGATCACATGTTCTTGATTCATGGCGCGTCCTCAGGCTTCCATCGCTTGTTGCAAGGCGGCGGCCACACGGGCCGGGCCGGGGAAGTAATCCCATTCCTGGGCATGGGGGTAAGGCGTGTCCCAGCCGGTCACGCGGGCGATGGGCACCTCCAGGTGGTAGAAGCAATGCTCTTGAATCAAGGCCACCAACTCGGCGCCAAATCCGCTGGTGCGGGTGGCCTCATGCAGCACCACACAGCGGCCGGTCTTCTTGACCGATTGGGTGATTGCCGCCAGGTCCAGCGGCCAGATGCTGCGTAGATCGATGATCTCGGCATCCACTCCCAACTCACGGGCCGCCGCCTCGGCCACGAAAACCATGGTGCCGTAGGTCACCACCGTCACATCGCGGCCGGGTTTGAGCACCGCCGCCTGCTCCAGCGGCAGGCTGTAATAGCCTTCGGGCACCAGGCCCTTGGGGTGATCGGTCCAGGGCGTGGAGGGCCGGTCATGGTGGCCATCGAAGGGGCCGTTGTAGAGGCGCTTGGGCTCCAGAAAGATGACCGGGTCATCGCATTCGATGGCGGCAATCAAGAGGCCTTTGGCATCAAAAGGGTTGGAGGGCATCACCGTGCGCAGGCCGCAGACATGGGTGAACAAGGCCTCGGGGCTTTGGCTATGGGTCTGCCCACCGTAGATGCCGCCACCGCAAGGCATGCGCAGGGTGATGGGGGAGGTAAAGTCGCCCGCCGAGCGATAGCGCAGACGCGCGGCCTCGGAAACGATTTGATCCGAGGCCGGGTAGAAGTAGTCGGCGAACTGGATCTCCGCCACCGGCCGCAGGCCATAGGCCGCCATACCCACGGCCACGCCGACGATGCCGCCCTCGGAGATGGGGGCATCGAAGACACGCTGGTTGCCATACTTTTTCTGCAAGCCATCGGTGCAGCGGAACACACCGCCGAAATAGCCCACGTCCTGACCAAACACCACCACATCGGGGTTGCGGGCCAGCATCACATCCATGGCCGAACGCAGGGCCTGGATCATGGTCATGGGCACGCGGGTGGATGCGGCCTCGCGATCCTGCAGAGGCATCTGTTCTTGCTTCATCATTCGCGCCCTCCGAAGTGCCTAGCCTGGGCCATCTGCTCGCGCAGATGGGCCGGCATCTCTTTGTAAACATCCTCGAACATGGAGGCGATGCTGGGGATATGGCCGTTGGCCAAGGTGCCGAATTGCTCGGCCTCTTTTTGCGCGGCGATCACCTCGGCCTCCAGGCTTTGCTGGGCCGCCTCATGCTGAGCCTCGCTCCATTCGCCCAGGCCCAGCAGATGCTGCTTGAGTCGCTCGATCGGGTCGCCCAGGGGGAAGCGCTGCCACTCGTCCGCCGGCCGGTATTTGCTCGGGTCGTCCGAGGTGCTGTGCGGGCCAGCGCGGTAAGTCACCCATTCGATCAGGGTCGGCCCCAGATTGCGACGCGCCCGCTCCGCCGCCCAGCGCGAGACAGCATAGACCGCCAGGAAGTCATTGCCATCCACCCGCAAGGAGGCGATACCGCAACCCACGCCGCGCGCGGCAAAGGTCGTGCCCTCGCCGCCCGCGATGGCCTGAAAGGTGGAGATGGCCCATTGGTTGTTCACCACATTCAGAATCACCGGCGCGCGGTAAACATGGGCAAAGGTCAGTGCGGTGTGAAAGTCAGATTCGGCCGTGGCGCCGTCGCCAATCCAGCCCGAGGCGATGCGGGTATCCCCCTTGATGGCGCTGGCCATGGCCCAGCCCACGGCTTGGATGAACTGGGTCGCCAAATTGCCGCTGATGCTGAAGAAGCCTGCGCGCTTGATGGAATACATCACCGGCAGCTGGCGGCCTCGCATGGGGTCGTGCTCATTGGACAGCAGCTGGCAGATCAGCTCCACCAGGGACACATCGTCGCGCGAGAGCAGCAGGCTTTGCTGTCGATAGGTGGGGAAGCACATATCGCCCTGCTCACCCTGTCTCAAGGCCATCGCATGGGCCGAGCCTATCGCCTCCTCGCCCAGGCTTTGCATATAAAACGAGAGCTTCTTCTGGCGCTGAGCGATCAGCATGCGAGCGTCGAAGATGCGCGTTTTCATCATGGCCAAGAGGCCGCGCCGCAGTTGCTCGGGGCTCAGATCGGGCGCCCAGGGGCCGCAGGCGCGGCCGTCTTCGTCCAGCACCCGAATCAGGCGATAAGCCAGCTCGCCGGTGTCCACCGCGGCCACATCGACGGGCGGCATAGGCACGGCACCGGCGGGGGAGAGATGGAGGTAAGAGAAATCGGTGTGGCAGCCTGGGCGGCCGCTAGGTTCCGGCACATGCAGACGCAGACGCTCGGCCGATGGATCGGGGACGGGATTCAGACTCATGCAACAAACTCCCGCGCGGGTCTCGCGCCAAGATTGTTCGATCCTTGAGCGTCGTTTGCGGGCTCGGGTGGAGGGCTCGCAGCAGGCACTCGCTCGCCGCGCAAGGGTGGGGCACGGCACAGCCTAGCGTAGCCGATTCACAGGGCTTGGGCGACCCGCCCAGGCAAGACCTGGCCCCGAACTTTCCCCAATCCTCTCAAGGCCGGCCTTGGCAACGCAGATTAGGATGGGTGCTTTGAACATTGCCCCGATATTTCCTACCATGCCTAACGCCCTGCCTTTATGCGCACTTTCTCCACTCTGGCTGCGCCAACTTGGTCTGGGTCTGGGTCTGACTTGTCTGCTTCTGGCGAATGCCCAGGCACAAGCCTCGAAGCTGCAGCTACGCCTGATGCAGACCAGCGATCTGCACATGAATCTGCTGAACTACGACTACTACCAGGACAAGCCGACCGAGGAATACGGCCTGGCCAAGACCATCAGCTTGATCCAGCAGGCGCGCGGCCAGGTCAGCAACAGCCTCTTGTTCGACAACGGTGACCTGCTGCAAGGCAACCCCCTCGGCGATCTGGTGGCCCGCATCAAGCCGCTGGCGCCGGGCCAAACTCATCCGGCCTACAAGGTGCTCAATCTGCTGCAGGTGGATGCCGCCAATATCGGCAATCACGAATTCAACTACGGCCTGCCCTTTCTGCGCCAAGCCCTCAGCGGGGCCGGTTTTCCCTATGTGAACGCCAATGTGATCTTGGCCGATGCGGGCGGCAACAACACCGACCTCCATGCCTTCACGCCCTACGTCATGCTGGAGCGCCAGTTCAAAGACCAAGCCGGCAAAACCCAGCGCCTGAAAATCGGCGTGATCGGTTTTGTGCCACCACAAATCATGCAATGGGACCGCCCGCTGCTGGAAGGCAAGGTGCGGGCCCTGGACATGGTTGAAACCGCCCAGCGCCTGGTGCCCCGTATGCGCCGCGAAGGGGCGGACCTGGTCATCGCCATCGCCCACTCAGGCTTCGAAAAAACCGCCCAAGGCCGCCTGGCCGAGAACACCGTGGCCGAGCTGGCCCGGGTGCCGGGCATAGACGCCCTGCTCTTCGGCCATGCCCATGCCGAGTTCCCCGGCCCGCAATTTGCCGACTACCCCGGCGTGGACGCCCAGCGCGGTCGCATCTACGGCGTGCCCGCCGTCATGCCAGGCCGCTGGGGCGACCATCTGGGCATCATCGATCTGCAACTGCAGAGGGCCGAGAAGAGCCGACGCTGGACAGTCAGCCACAGCCAGGCCCAGCTGCGCCCGATTTTTGATCGCCAAGCCAGGCGCGCCCTGGTCGAGGCCGACCCATTGGTTGCCCATGTGATTGCCCACGAGCATGCCGACACGCTGGCCCATGTGCGATCCCAGATAGGCCTGACACCCACGCCGATTCACAGCTACTTTGCCCAGGTGCTGGATGAGCCTTCGGTGCGCATCGTGGCCCGCGCCCAGCTGGCCTATCTGGAGCGCGCGGTGCAAGGCACGGCCTTCGAAGGCCTGCCTCTGCTGGCCGCGGCCGCGCCCTTCAAAGCCGGTGGCCGCCAGGGTTGGACCAATTACACCGATATCCCGGCAGGCCCACTGGCCATCAAACATGTGGCCGATCTCTACGTCTACCCCAACACCATCAAGGTGCTCAAACTCAAGGGCAGCCAGATCAAGGAGTGGTTGGAGATGTCGGCCGGGCAGTTCCGCCACATCGACAGCCAAGGCCCCAAGGCCCAGGACTTGTTGGCGCCTGAGTTTCGTTCCTACAACTTCGACAGCTTGCGCGGCCGCGACAGCTACCGCCTGAACGGGCAAGAGGTGCAAGCACCCGAGCTGAGTTATGAGATTGATGTCAGCGTGCCGGCGCGCTACGACGCCGATGGCCGGCGCAGCGAGAGCATGGCCTCGCGCATCAAGAACCTGCGTTTCCGTGGCAAGCCGATCGATGCGCATGCGGAGTTTCTGGTCGCCACCAACAATTACCGCGCCACCGGCGGCGGCAATTTCCCCGGTCTGTCCGCCAGCCAGATCGTCATCGACTCGCCCGACGAGAACCGCCAGGCCTTGGCCAGCTACCTCGCGCAGATGTCAGGCCAGGCCGAGCCCGCGCCTCAAGCACCCTGGCGCGTCTTGCCCGTGCCGGGCGTGTCCCTGCGTTTCGAGTCTGGCGCCGGGGCGCAAAAATACCTGCCGGACTGGCCGCATATCCGCCTGCTGGAGGCGCGCGGCGATGGTTCTGTGATGCTGGAGTTGCAGCCCCGGTAAAGCCTAGGCCGTTCAGGCCTTGATGTTCAGCAAGGCCCCGCTGGTATCCAGCTGCGACTGCAAGACGCGCAGGTTCGCAACAAAAGCATAGGTGTCTTGCTCGCGGGTGCTGAGATCGGCCTCGGCCGATTGGCCGGCTGCGGGCACTTGTTGCAGGACGCGGGCTCTTGCCGCATCGGCCTGAGCGTTATCGGCCTGGGCCTGGGCTTGCAATTGCTTGGCATCGCTGGAACTGGCCTTGGCCGCCGCCGTGGTGGCGCTGGAAGCGCTGGCGCGCAGGCGTTCATTGGCCGCGGAAATACCCGACAAAGTGGTGGAAAGGCCGATAGTCATGATGGCAGCGCTCCGAACAGCAGGCGAGAAACCGGGATGGCACCCGGTCTATCGGCCGCTTTTTTCGGAACTTTAGAAATAAAAGGCAAAAACCTTCTATTTCTTTTTTTCCCGCTGGCGCGGGGCCTCAGCCCATCAGATGGCCAACTCCTCAAAGCCGCCGGCCGAGACAAACACCCGCACGCTGTCGCCGCCGGCCGCCTTGGCCTCGGTACAGGCCAGGGCTGCGGCGCCCAGCACCGCGTCCACCGTTTCCAGGCTGGTTTGAACCTGGACAACGCCCAGGCAGGCCTTGACCCGGGTGCGGTGCAGACCCCAGCGCAGGCGGTAGGAGGCCACCCCGGCGCGGATCTTCTCGGCCACGATTTGGGCGTAATGCTGGTCGCAATTGGGCAATAAGACGGCGAAATGATCGTCTTCCAGCCGCGCCACCAGGTCGGAGGCGCGCACCTTGCTGAGCAGCAATTGGCCCAGGCCGTAAAGGAAATGGTCGCCCACCTCGGCGCCCATGCTGCCGATCACCTCGGTGAATTTATCGACATCAATCCACAGCACCGAGACCGGCAGCTTGCGGGCGCTGCCCACATGCTCGGCCAGGCGGCGTTCGAACTCACGGCGATTGGCCAGCTCGGTCAGCTGGTCGTGCTTGGCCGTCCAGGTGGGCTGCAAACGGGCCTGTCTTGCAGCGGTAACGTCTTGCACGATCCACAGCGACTCCGAGCCCTTTTGATCCCAGTGCAACGGCGTCGCCTGCAAGCGGCCCCAGAAGCGGCTGCCATCATGGCGCACATACTCAATCTCTTCGTCAAAGGGGCGGCCACCGCCGAAGGCCGTGCCCATGCGCTCCAGAATCGCTTGATGGGCCGCGTCAGACACATGAACCCGGCGTACCGGCTGACCGCTCAGCTCGGTGTCATCGCCATGGCCGAAGAGGTGGTTGAACTGCTCGCTCACCATCTCGAAATGGCCCTCACGGACAAAGCCCAAGGCCATGGGCGCGCGTTGCATCAGGGCGCTCATGCGGGCCGCCAACTCGGGCTCGCCACCAGCAGAGGCCACAACAGGTTTCGTTGACATCAACAGCACTCCTTGTCCGCTAACCCATTCATTGATGGGTGACTTCCGTAGGTGTAACCGTTTTTCCTTCGGAAGAAAACCGGGAACTGCCTAGGCAATGACCTTCAAATTCCACGGCGCTTTGCCAAACGCATGAAAGCTGCGCTGGATCAAAGCGGCTGCACCCGCACAAAGCTGGCAAAACGCGGCAAGCCCTTGGCGCTCAGGCCGCGATAACGGTAAGTCACCACGCTGCCCAGCGCCGGGGGCCGGCGTCGCTCGGCATCGCTAAAGCCCGTGCCCAGCGAGAACTCCTGTCCCTGGCTATTGCGCACCCGCAGCGCACCCATCAAGCCTTGCAGCCGCCCCGTACCCGGCAAATGCGCCAGCACCACCGCTTCATCGTCATCTTGGGGCTTGAGCTTGAGCAGGACTTCGTTGCGACCACTCAGATAAGGGGCGGCGGCAAGATGCAGCATCAAGCCCTCGCCACCGTCTTGCAGAACCCGGGCCAGTTGCCCCTGCAAGCCGGTCGCATCGCTGCCACGGGTCTGCGGCACGGCCTGCAAGGCCTCCCAGGCCAAATCCTGGGTCAAATCGCGCAACAAAGCAGCCCGCTGCTCGAAACTGCCCGCGGCTTCCGGCAGCTCAAACAACATATAGCGCATGCGGGCCCACTCGCCTGCTTCCGCCGTGCTGCGCCGCAAGGCCGCCGCGGTGGCGTCAAACTGGCCGCGGCCCAGCCACAGCTCGCCATCCAAGGGGCGCGCAGGCAGGCGCCGGGCAAAGTCGGGCGGCACATTCAAGGCCAGACCTTGGCGGGAGATCATGGCCTGACCATTCCAGTAGGCACGCACACCGTCCAGCTTTTCGCTGACCAGATAGTCGCTGAGCCGCAAGCGGCCAAGATCGTGCGGCGCATTCTTGGCCAAAAGCAGGGCTGGCACAGCGCCCTCCCTAGACTTGCCCTCGAGCCTGCCCGATGCCAACAACGAGCAAGCCCCAGCAGACCAGGCCGCCAGGGCTTGCAAAACCTCTCGCTTTTTCATGCCGACCTCCGCTGACGATTGCCAAGCAAACGCCATCATCGGCATATCGCGCACGCGCTTCAAGCCATCAAGGCTGCAGGGTTTTATCAAAGAAGCCGACCACGTCCTGCGCCAGGCGGCGTTGAAAGGCCTCGCGATCAAAGCCCTGGGGGTTGCTGGCCGGATCCCCCGCATCCGCCTTGAAGGACCTATTGGGCTGGGACATATAGGCGAAATGCCCGGCCTCGGCCGTCTCTTCATAGCTGAGGCCGGGGACTTGCTGGCTCAGCCAACGGCCATGAAACTGCGGCACTAAGACCGTGTCCTGGCTAGGCACCAAGAGCCGAACCGGCAGCTGAATCGTGGCCAGGGAAGCGGGAGTCAACACCACCCCGACCGGCGCCATGGCCACCACGCTGCGAATGCGAGCGTCGCGTGAGCTCGCGGCTGGCGGGTTTTCGCTGCTGGACGCGGCGGCCGATGCCGGGGCCGCCGGCATGGTCGGCCAAGCGCCCAGCTGGCAGAAAACCGGGTCTTGATCACCCTCGTTACGGCAATGCTCACGGGCGCGCTGCCTGTCGGCCTGAGCGCCGGCCAGGGCCAGCACGGTGAACCCACCTGCAGAATGGCCCAGGGCGCCGATGCGCTGCGCCGGGATGCGGTCCTTCCAGACCGGGTCACTGAGCAAGGCGTCCAAGACCCGGCTGACCTGGCGGGGTCGCTCCTCGAAGTATTCACCCCGGCGTACCAGGGATCGATCCATCCAGTTGTCATGCGGGTGCCGCAGGGCCGCCACCAGATAGCCGGCCTGGGCCAAGGCAGCAGCCAATTGGTGATGGCTCAACTCGCTGCCGCCCGTGCCATGCGACAGCAGAATCAAGCCCTTGACCCGCTCCGGCAATGGCCCGTCCATGGCCAGGACCGGCGCAAATGGCCCCATGGGAATGGTTTGCGCTTGGGCTTGCGTCGGGTAAAACAAGGCCACATCGACGGCTTCGGCCCCTGCGGCACTGGCACTGAAGCTGCGAAGACCTGCCTGGGTGGCCTGCACCGAGGCGGCGCTGAACAGCAGAGCGGCCGCCGTCAAGGCGAGCTGAAACAAAGGGCGTTTGGCGCCAGTCCAGGGAGAGGACAGTTGCATGATGAAACTCCAAGAATGGGGAGGGGGTGAAGCCATTCTTGGGTCCCGCCAGCCGCCAGGCCAGGCGCATGCGACCAATCGCCAAGGCTAGGCGTGAATCAACCGGAGCGGGCGTGAGCAGGCACCGGCCTACACAAATTCAAGCCGCCGGTGCGATCTGCTCGGCCCAGTCGTACAGAGCGCTCAGAATTTCCTGCCCCCTCTCGTCGGCAGCCTCGCTCAGGCTGTCGATCTGATCGAAAAAGGCCGCCAGGGTCAGCGCCCCACCGGCGCCCTGGTGCAGGCGGGCGGCGCAATGCGCCGTCCAGCGCTCTTGCTCGGCTGCGCTCAGGCTGTCGGCAAAATTGCGGGCGCGCCAGCGGAACACCAATTCCTCCAGGCGCTCGTCCTTGAACACCAGCTTGCCTTCGGCGGCCCGCTCGGCCAAGGCCTCGGGGCTGAGGCCGAGCAGGCGGCTCAGGGCCTTGCGATCCTCCGGGCCGATAAAGCCGCCGTACAGGTCTTCGTCCACATCGGCGCTGCCCTCCACACCCGCGCGCTGGTAGACCTCGCCCCAGAGGCTGCTGAGCAGATGGGCTCGCTCGGCCAGGGCTTGAGCGTTTTGCAAGCCCTGAGCCAGATCCAGACCCCAGCGCTGGGCCATCTCGGGCGACAGAATTTTCAGCGCGCTGATGACGATGGGCGATTTGTTGACGTGAATACTTTTGATGGGCAGGCGCGTCACGCCCTCGGGCAGATCGGCCTGCTTGACGAAGAGCCGCTCGCGGATGGCGGCAGCGTTCAGGGTCAGCAGCTCGCTGGGGTCTTCGCTGCAGTCCCAAACGATCAGCTCGTTCTTATTCGTCGGATGCGGCGCCAGGGGCCAGACCAGGGCGATGCAGCCACGCTCGGGCGCATACATGCCGGAGATGTGCAAGAACGGCCGGCCCTGGTTTTGCGCGGCATTGATCTCGGCCCAGACCGCGTCCTTTTTGTGCAGCTTGAAGCAAAAGTCCCAGAGCTTGGGCTGGGCCGTCTTGATCAAACGGGCCAGGGCGATGGTGGCGCGCACATCGGACAAGGCGTCGTGCGCCGCCTCATGCGCCAGGCCATTGGCCTGGGTCAGATGCTCCAGCTTGAAGCTGGGTCGGCCATCCTCGTGCTTGGGCCAGCTCAGGCCCTCGGGCCGCAAGGCGTAGGCGCAGCGCACCACGTCGAGCAAGTCCCAGCGGCCGCAGCCGTTCTGCCATTCACGGGCATAGGGCTCGCGCAGATTGCGCCAGAGCAGAAAGCGGGTGACCTCGTCGTCGAAGCGGATGGTGTTGTAGCCCAGGCCCACCGTGCCCGGCGTGGCCAACTCGGCCTCAATGGCGGCGGCAAACTCATGCTCGGGCAGGCCTTGCTCGGCGCAGGTTTGCGGCAGGATGCCGGTCAGCAAGCAGGCCTCGGGGTCGGGCAGGCTGTCCAGCGGCGGCTGGCAATACAGCATCAAGGGCTCACCGATTTCGTTCAGATCGGCATCGGTGCGGATGCCGGCGAACTGGGAGGGGCGGTCGCGCCGAGGCACGCGGCCAAAGGTTTCGTAGTCGTGCCAGTAAAAAGTCATGTCATGCATGGGCGGCACGATACCGCATCCCTTAAGCATGGCCCTCTAAGCCGTGCACGCAGAGATCGGGATAATCGGCCACCGATTCAGAAGCAAAGCCCCTTCGATGACTGCTGAAAAGAATTCCTCCACGCCCTTGGCCCGCGTCCTCGCTTGGGCCCAGGACGGCCGAGTCTGGCGCCGCCTGCTGGTCTGGGCCGGCGGCGGCTTGGCGCTGATCGTGCTGCTGCTTGCCATTGCCGCAGCCTTTATCTACCCCACCCTGCCCGATCTAGACAATCTGACCGACTACAAACCCAAGCAGCCGCTGCGCGTCTACACGGCGGATGGGCAGCTGATGGGTGAGTTTGGGGCCGAGCGGCGCCACTATCTGCCGCTGGAACAGATACCCAAGCGTATGCAGGATGCCTTGCTGGCCATTGAAGACAACCATTTCTACGAACACAGCGGCGTCTATCTGCCAGGCATTGCCCGGGCGCTGATGGCCAATCTGCTGGCCTCGCGCAGCCAGGGTGCGTCCACCATCACCCAGCAGCTGGCGCGTGACCTCTATCTGACCAAGAAAAAGCTCTACAGCCGCAAATTCATCGAGATGCTGCTGGCGTTCAAGATCGAAAGCCAGTTGAGCAAGGAGAAGATTCTGGAGGTCTACATGAACCAGATCTATCTGGGTCAGCGGGCCTATGGTTTTGAGGCCGCCGCGGAAGCTTATTACGGCAAGTCGCTCAAGGAATTGAGTGTTGCCGAAGCAGCCATGCTGGCCGGCCTGCCTCAGAACCCAGCGTACGCCAATCCCATCAGCAATTTTCAGCGTGCCAAGCGCCGGCAATTGCTGGTGTTGAACCGCATGGCCGAGGTCGGCGCCATCACGCCGGAGGAACTGGAGCAAGCCAAGCTCGAAGAGCTGCGCATTCGCAGCGCTCAAGACCCTCGCCTGCATGCCGAGTTCGCCGCTGAAATGGCGCGTCAGGCGGTTTACGCCCAGTACGGCGATGAGGCCTACACCTTGGGTCTGCAGGTTCACACCGGCCTGATTGCAGACCAGCAGACCGCCGCCTACAAAGGCCTGCGCCGCACCTTGCTGGAGCTGGAGCGCCGCAAGCCCTACCGTGGCCCCGAGGGCTTTGTGGAGCTGCCCAAGGACGAGGCCGAGCAGGACGATGTCATCGACCAGGCCCTCAACGAACACCCCGACAACGACGATCTGCGCGCGGCCGTGGTGCTGAGCTCAGGGCCAGCCAAGATCCTGGCCGTGCTGCAAAACGGCGACGAGGTGGAGGTGCAAGGCGAAGGCCTGCGCTCGGTACAGGCCGCCCTTTCGCCCAAGGCCAAGCCCGAGCTGCGCATACGCCCCGGTGCCATCATCCGCCTGCTGCGGGGCAACCCCACAAAGGCCGAGCCCCTGGGCGCCTGGATGGTGACGCAAAGCCCCGAGGCGGAAGGCGCCATCGTTGCCGTCGAGCCGGGAAGCGGCCTGGTGCGCGCCCTGGTCGGCGGCTTCGACTTCCATCGCAACAAGTTCAACCATGTGACGCAGGCCTATCGCCAGCCCGGCTCCAGCTTCAAGCCCATCGTCTACTCAGCGGCGCTGGAGCAAGGCATAGGCCCCAACACCCTGGTCGAGGATGCGCCTCTGGTCTTCGGCAGCTGGGAGCCCAAGAACTCCGACGGCCAGTTCGACGGCCCCATGACCATACGCACCGCCCTGGCCCGCTCCAAGAATATGGTGACGCTGCGGGTGATGGAACAGGTGGGGCCGCAGCGCGCCCGCCTCTGGGCCGGCCGCTTTGGCCTGGAAGTAGACAAGCAGCCCGATGACCTCACCCTGGCCCTGGGCTCGGGCGCAGCCACCCCTTTGCAGATGGCCAGCGCCTATGCCGTGTTTGCCAACGGCGGCTATGCGCTCAAGCCCCTGTTGATCACCCGCATCCTGGACGCGAAAGGCGCGGTGCTCTTCGAGGCCAAGCCACAAGCCCCGAGCGAAGAGCTGCGCGCCATCTCCGAGCGCAATGCCTTTGTGATGAGCAGCCTCTTGCAGGAAGTGACCCGCAGCGGTACGGCCGCGCGTGCCTCCGGCGCCCTGCGCCGTGGCGATATCTATGGCAAGACCGGCACCACCAATGACTCGGTGGACGCTTGGTTTGCGGGTTATCAAAAGAACCTGGCCGCCGTCGTCTGGGTGGGTTATGACAACCCACGCTCCCTAGGCGACCGCGAATTTGGCGGCGGCCTGGCCATGCCGGCCTGGATCGACTTGATGGCAGTGGCGCTGAAGAATGTGCCCGTCAGCGAGATCGCTCCGCCGGCCGAAGGCCTGGTGCATGCCGATGGCGATTGGTCGTTCGAGGAATTCGTGGGTGAGGCCGGCGTGCGCTATCTGGGCAGCCAGACCGAGGGCGCATCGGCGCCAGCCTCGGCAGCCTCGGGAGCGGTGGCGCAGACAACACCCGCTGCTGCCGCCAGCGCAGGCATCGCCACC
Source organism: Paucibacter sp. KBW04 (assembly GCF_003852425.1). Taxonomy (GTDB): domain Bacteria; phylum Pseudomonadota; class Gammaproteobacteria; order Burkholderiales; family Burkholderiaceae_C; genus Paucibacter_A. The sequence continues at coordinate 28,467 of NZ_QAJN01000011.1, forward strand.
ACCTTCCCGGTTCGCTAGGTCAGGAAACCGACAGGGCCTGCGAGACCGCGGCTTCGCGCTCGGGGCTCAGCCCGGCCTTGCTGAACACTTGCTCGGCCGCTGGCAGGCGGCGCCACCAGGCCCAAGTGTCGGCCACCGTGTCCAGCAAGGGGCGCAGGCGCAGGCCCGCCTCCAGCGCGGCCTGGTTTTCGCAGCGCATAAAGGCGGCGTACTCGGGCTCGGCCGGCAGGCACAGGGGCAAATCGACCCAGGGCCGCAGGCCTTGGGCCATCAGCGGAGCCAAATCGGCGCGCCGCCAGCTGGGCTCGAAGCCGAGGCCCGTGGCTTGCACGCAGGCTTGCAGCAGGTCACGGCCAAGAATGCTGCCCGGCGTGCTGGCCGCGTTGAAAACTCCGCTGCGATCGCTGGCCAGCAAATGCAAGATGAACTCGGCCAAATCGCGCGCGTCGATGAACTGCAGCGGCGCTTCATCTGTAATCGGCATCAGCAGTTGCTCGCCCGGCCGCGCCCGGCCTATGCGGGCGGGCCAGTAAGTGAAGCGCTGAGTTGGGTCGTAAGGCCCCACCACCAAGCTGGGCCTGACGATGGTGAATGCCTGCGCAAAGTGCTGGCGCAACTGGGCCTCGCAAGCCGCCTTCAAGGGGCCGTAATTGGCACCAGCGACTTCTTCCGTCAAGGGATCAATCAAGACCCCGAGGGGGCTGTCTTCCCGATTCGGCGCTGCGAACGAGGCATAGGCCGAAACACTGGACACCAGCAAATAGCGCCCCACCCTGCCCTGCAGCAAGCGGGCCATGGCCTCGACCTCGCGGGGCAGGTAGGCGCAGCAGTCCAGCACCGCGTCCCACTCGCCCTGGGCCAGACCGGAGAGATCCCCGCGCCGGTCTCCTTGCACACGGCGCAGCTGCGCCGATGCGGGGAATAAGGCGGCGCCGGTTTGACCCCGATTGAACAGGGTCAGCTCATGGCCCTGGGCCAACGCGGCCTCCACCAGATGGCGACCGACGAACTGGGTGCCGCCCAGGACCAGCAGACGCATGGGAGCGGGCTCAGCGCTTCTTGACGATGACGCTGCCGACCGAATAGCCGGCGCCAAAGGAGCAGATCACCCCCAAATCGCCCTCAGCCAGATCGGCGCGATGGCGGTGGAAGGCGATGATGGAACCGGCCGAGGCGGTGTTGGCGAACTCGTCCAGGATCAGCGGGGCAACGTCGGAGCCGGCCTCGCCTGCGACCAGCTTCTTGATGATCAGCTGGTTCATGCCCAGATTGGCCTGGTGCAGCCAGTAACGGCGCACGCCAGCGGGCTGCACATCCAGCGTGGCCAGATGGTTCTCGATGTGGGCGGCGGCAATCGGCACCACTTCCTTGAAGACCTTGCGGCCCTCCTGGCGGAAGGTCTTGTCGCGGGCCAGGGGGTCGCTGTCCTCGGCGCGGTTCATGAAGCCGAAGTTGTTGCGGATATTGTTGGAGAACTGGGTCGCCAGCTTGGTGCCCAGAATCTCCCACTGGTCCTTGCCGACGGCCAAATCGGCGCGCTCGACGATCAGGGCGGTGCAGACGTCACCGAAGATGAAATGGCAGTCGCGGTCGCGCCATTCCAGATGGGCCGAGGTGATCTCGGGGTTGATCACCAGCACGCATTTCGATGCGCCCGAGCGCACGGCGTTATAGGCCTGCTCCAGGGCGAAGGTGGCCGAGGAACAAGCCACATTCATATCAAAGCCATAACCGCCCGCACCCAGGGCTTGCTGGATCTCCACCGCCATGGCCGGGTAGGCGCGCTGCATATTGGCACTGGCGCAGAAGACGGCGTCGATATCGCTGGCCTGTTTGCCGGCGGCGGCCAGGGCATCGCGGGCTGCGTCCACCGCGATCTCGGCCATCAGCGAGATCTGATCGTCCGGCCGCTCCTTGAAGCGCGGGTACATGCGGGTGGGATCCAGCACGCCGTCCTTTTCCAGCACATAACGCTGCTTGATGCCGGAAGCCTTCTCGATGAACTCGACGCTGGAGTGCACCAGGGGCGCGCGTTCGCCGGCCGCAATCGCCTCGGCATGCTCGGCGTTTTGCAAATCGACGTAGGTATTGAAGGCCTGCACCAACTCGGCATTGCTGATGGTGTGCGGAGGCTGGTAGAGACCGGTGCCGCTGATGACGACTGAGTGCATGGAGGGAAGTTCCTAGCAGATAAGCCCCTTATGGGGGATAGAGGGGCAAAGATAGAGGGAAAGTTGCAGGAGTTTAGTGCGTGTCAGAGTGCTCGGCATTGCTGCAAACCTGGGCTGCGCACAGGTCGCCAAAGCGCTTGGTGCAAGATCCGCGTAGAATCAGACACCGGGCCCAAATTTTGGCGCCCGGTTTTTTGTGGCCGCAGCATTCATTCCTCCACGAATGGCTTCGCGGGCCCACAAAGCAATCGGGACTCCAAGTCAAGCGCTCGCAGCCCAGGTGGTGCACTGCTTGCAACGCACCCCAATATGCGAACTTGGACTCTTGCTATGGAAATCTTCGACTACGACAACATCCTCTTGCTGCCGCGCAAATGCCGCGTCGAGAGCCGTGCTGAATGCGACACCTCGGTGGCCTTTGGCCCACGTCGTTTCAAGCTGCCTGTCGTGCCCGCCAATATGAAGACGGTGGTGGACGTGCCCATCACCGAATACCTCGCCGCCAACGGCTATTTCTACGTCATGCACCGTTTCGACCTGGACACAGTGGCCTATGCCAAGTCCATGCGGGACAAGGGCTTGTTTGTCTCCATCAGCTCCGGCGTCAAGCCGGCCGACTACGCCATCATCGACCGCCTGGCCGCGGAAGGCGTGGGCGCCGACTACATCACCATCGACATCGCCCACGGCCATGCCGACAGCGTGCAGCGCATGATTGCCCACATCAAGCAAAAGCTGCCCCAGGCCTTTGTGATCGCCGGCAATGTGGGCACACCCGAAGGCGTGATCGACTTAGAAAACTGGGGTGCCGACGCGACCAAGGTCGGCATCGGCCCCGGCAAGGTCTGCATCACCCGCTTGAAGACGGGCTTTGGCACCGGCGGCTGGCAGCTCTCGGCCCTGAAGTGGTGTGCCCGCGTGGCCACCAAACCCATCATTGCCGACGGCGGCATCCGCCACCACGGCGACATCGCCAAGAGCGTGCGCTTTGGCGCCGCCATGATCATGGTGGGCTCGCTCTTCGCCGGCCATGAGGAGTCGCCCGGCAACACCGTCGAGGTAGACGGTAAGCTCTACAAAGAGTACTACGGCTCGGCCAGCGACTTCAACAAGGGCGAGTACAAGCATGTGGAAGGCAAGCGCATCCTGGAGCCGGTCAAAGGCAAATTGGCCGACACCTTGCGCGAGATGGAAGAAGACGTGCAAAGCTCCATCTCCTATGCCGGCGGCAAAACCTTGGCGGATCTGCGCAAGGTGAACTATGTGGTGCTGGGGGGAGAGAACGCGGGGGAACATTTGTTCATGTGATCGCAGATCACCGAGCGCGCAGCGCGAGCCCCGCGTTCCGGCGCAGCCAGAACGCGGCAGCACCACGAACTGGGTTGCCCCTTCCTCAGTTCAGTGGCCCAACCAACGCTAGGGCGCGCGATAGCATGGGCGACTCTGAGGCTACGCTGGCGCGCAGATGTTGAAGGGACTGAGCCGCAAGCTCGGCCGCTGCCACCCCTTGCCCGGCTTGAGCCAGCAATTCGGCCTGCAACAGCAGCGCCGAACCGATGTGGTCACTGGTTTCAAATCCTGCAGAGAAGTGGCGCGCTTGTATCAAAGCTTGCCTCGCCATTTCGACGGCATCCGCTTTCTGCCCCAAATCCTGATACAGGCGAGCCAACTCAAGCCGCACGCGCAAGCGACCTGGGTGGTCGCCGCTCGCAGCGTCAAACACAGTGAGTGCGTTCGTCATCAAGCTTAACGCCCGCTCTGGTCGCTTGAGGGCCAAGTTCAATTTACCCTCCGCCAGATCCAGGGCCGCCAAAGAAGGGTGCCCCGCCTTGCGTGACTTGACCAAGAGCGGGCGAGCCTTGGCCAGTGCGGCCGCAGCCTCATCCAACTTCCCTGCGTCAAGATAGGCCCCGCCCAAGCGAAGCTCTACCTCGGCAGTGACGCCAGAACTTTGCTGTTTCTCTGCCGCCTTGCGCGCAAGCAGCAAATGCTCAAGTGCTGCCTCCCAATTTTCTTCGCGGGCATAAGCGCTGCCCAGATTGGCCAAGCTAACAGCGCTGGCGTCATCTGAGCCACTGTTGAGCCGCTTCAACTCAAGACTGCGCTGCAAGGCTTTCACGGCTTCGCGCACTTGCCCTCCTGCAAGCAGGGCACCGCCCAAGTTATTCCAAACTGCCGATGCTCTGACCGTATCGTTTCGACCCATCTGCGCCAACGAAGCAATCACCTCACGAAACTGTTGCACCGCAGCGGCAATTTTTCCTTGCTGGCGAAGCCCGTTCGCCAAGGAAGATTGGGCCTGGATGGCGCTCATGCGCTGATCCTGGCGTGGTGTACCGAGCAAGCTCAAGACTGCCCTGGCGTCCGCAATGGCTGCCTCGGGTTGGGCAGTATCGAGTAGCAACAATGCGCGAAGATTCAGGCAATTGACCTGAGCACCTACATCAGCATCACTTTCGCTTTGCAAAGTCTTCAGCGCTGAATTCATGAGGCGCAAGGCCGCCTCATGTTCGCCCTTTAGCGTATGGGTGTGCGCCAGCTTGCAATCGACGCTTGCGATGAGTTGAGGCTTGCCCGCCTCCAGCGCGGCGGTACGAGCGCGCAGGAGAATCGATTGCCCTTGCTTTGGCTGCATCAATTCGCCCCTTTCGATGGAAAGCAGCGCGAACATTCGGGCCCGCATTTCCGCGTCGGAGGCAAAAGACTTGTCCACCATGGCTTCAGCACGATCCAACAGTTCTGAACGAGTCAGTGCCTGATCTGATCCGCCACTGAGCAAGTAAGACACCAACTCCGATGCAGCCTGCGCGTGACTCAATTCCGCCAGTGCACTATCGCGCTGTTTTTCCGCCAGCTTTGCCTGTGTATCTGCCCTTTGGCGTTGTGCCGCTTCCGACAATGCGGCCGCCTGCGCTTGCTCAGCTAGGCGTACTGATCTTTTAGATTCGAAGCTTGCTAGTTCCCGCTGCTTTTCAGCCATTGCTCGCTGGAGATTCGCCTCGATGGCTGCTTGCAAAGCCAAACCACGTTGCACATCGGCCAAGGCCACAGACTGTTGTGCTCTTTGATACTGCTGTTGCGTCTGCACGGACTGTTGATCGGCACGCTGCGCATTTTCCTCGGCCTGCCAAGCCATCCATGTCGTGCCAATCACTCCTGCCACCAAGGCAAGCACGGCCAAGCTGCCGACGACAACTTCTGCGCGGTTCCGACGAGCGAACTTCAAGCAACGCTCCTGCCAAGGAAGAGGTCGCGCCCCAACGGGCCTGTCGTCCAAAAAAGCTTGCAAATCGCTACAAAACGCTTGCACCGTGACGTACCGCCTTTGCGGCTCTGCTTGAGTGGCCTGCGCCAAAATATTGTCCAGATCGCCGCGCAAGAACTTAGCCAAACTCGGTGCAACTTGACTGGCCGATTTGAAGGGTCCGGCTTGAATGCTGTGCAGGTGATCCAGCACAGAACTCCCAGAAGCCAGCCCATGTGGCCGCTTTCCGGTCAGCAACTCGAACAGCACCACACCCAGCGCGAATACATCCGTCGCCAAACTCAAGGGGCCGCCGCTGAACTGCTCGGGCGCAGCGTACTCGGGCGTGAGTGCCCAACCCCGGGTCAAGTCTTGCCGTTCTGAATCCTCTTGCAGCTTCGCCAATCCAAAGTCCAGCAGCCGCACCCGCCCGTCTTCGTCCACCAAAATGTTGGAGGGCTTCAGATCACGATGAATGATCAGCTGCGCATGGGCCGCAGCCACCGCGTCCAGCACCTGCAAAAACAACTCGACTCTTTGCCTAACTCCTAATTCCGCCGCATCGCAATAGCGGTCGATGCGCTGCCCCTGCACATACTCCAGCACCAGAAATGGCTGACCTCGCTCGCTCACGCCCGCGTCCAGCAGCGCTGCGATGCCGGGGTGATGCAGGCGGGCCAAGATGCCGCCCTCGCGTTTGAAGCGCTCCTGGGCGCTGCGGTCGAACAAGCCGGTGCGCAAGAGCTTGATGGCCGCCTGGCCTTCAAAACGGCCGTCCACACGGCGGGCCAGCCAGACCGTGCCCATGCCGCCCTCGCCCAGCAAGCGCTCCAGCGCCCAGGCGCCCAGCACATCACCGGCCTGAGCCAGGACAGCGGGCATCACCTCGGCTGCGGCCACTCCCCCCAAAAAACCAGCCTGGCTGGCCTCGTTACGAGCGCCGAGCAAGTCGCGCAGCTGGCTGGCATTGGCGGCATCGCGCTGGGCCAAGTCCTCCAACCAGCGCTGCTGCTCGGGTACAGCCAAGCTCAACAGCTGATCCAGCTGCGGGCCCAGCACACTCCAGTCCTTGTTGGCTTTGGCACTCATGGTGTGCCAGAGCCTAGGCTCAATGCTGGCAACAAGTCTACCCCCTACTGCGGATGAAACTTCGCCGCGCCGCCAACAGGCCCAAGCCCAGCAAGATCAAGCCCCAGGTTTGGGGCTCGGGCACGGCGGCCACATCGCCGCTGTGAACGGCCCAGGCGGCCAGGGTGAAGGTTTGGCGGGTCTGCATTTGCAAGCCAGCCCCAGTATTGAAGAACCAGGCAAAGTCCTCAAAGGCTGGCGCATAGGCGCTGCCGGTCCAATAGTCGCCTTCCAGCATGCCGCTGAAGGGGCCGGTATTCGTCAAGCCGCCGCCCGACTGTGGGCCACCACCGGGCGCGACGGTGGAGCGGTTGCCCAGGGTCACGTAGAACAAATGGGCCAATTCGGAGTTGGCCACATTGACGTTGTAGCCACAGTCCGAGCTGCTGGTGGAGAAATGACACGCCCCATCGCCGCCGACGCTCAGGCCAGGCAGGCGCCAGCCGCTCACCCCACCCACCGTGAGGCCTGCGGCCCATGACTTGGCCGCTGCCCAGCTGAGATTACCGGCCGGCGCCTGCGCCATCGCCAGCCAACTGATGTTCAGGCTGCTGTCGTAGTAGGCCTCAAAGCCATTGGCCAGATTGCCATCCAGATCGCGGCCGAGCAGGCTGGTCTCCCAGTCGCCTTGACCGGGCACGCCGGATGCGTGCGCGAGATTGGCCGCCAAAAAGCAGGCCGCAAGAATCGAAGGTTTGACTTTCATGATCGAGAACTCCTCAATGGATCAGTTGAACTGGCGCCCTGGGCGCAGACGAAACAGGCAGGCCAAGCCCAGGCCCATCAGGGTCCAGGTCTGCGGCTCGGGCACCCCGCTCACCCACAACACACCTGTGCTGTGAAGTTGCGAAACATCCCAGCTCAGGCCCGCGGTCAAACTGGGTAGATAGAAGTCCTCAAAGCTGCCCACCGGCGCCTGGGCATAGCTGAACAGGGCAAAGTGATCGCCTGCATGAGGCGTGAAGCCATTGACCAGATTGATCTGCAGAAAGCTTGTTTCTTCAAACAGCACGCTGCTGCTGAAGACGATGCGGTCATGCTGGCTACCAGGGCTCAGCCCACCTAACTCCATGGTCACCAGGCTGGCAAACTGCACATTGCCCATCTGCACCTCGGCGGGCGAAGCGCCTGGCGAGTAGCCGCCCTCAAAGCGATGCATGCCCTCCAGGCCGGTGAAACTGCCCTTGCCCGAGACGGCACCGGCGTAGACGATGCGTGCGCCGCCGCTGACCCGCACTTCGCCGTCGTTGACGAGGCCGTCCCAAATCGTCAAATCGGCGCCGTCCTGGGCATGGATCAGCCCGCGCGCGTTGTTGTAGACATTGCCCAGAATCTCCGCCCTGCCACTGCCCACCAGAATGTGGCCGCCGTTTTGCATGGCATTGGCACCGTAGTCCACCTGCAGCACACCGCGCTGAATCTCCACGGTGGCACCGCCCTGATTGATCAGCCGCCCCTCAAAGGCCAGGGTGCCACCGTCTTGAATTCGGACGTGCGAGGCGTCCGCCATTGAATGCGCTGTGCCCGCCAGGGTCAGGTGTTGCCCCGCCCCGACCTGGATGCCGGTGGCACCGCCGCCGCGATTGATCACATTGGCCTCGATGCGGCCATTGCCGGTGATCAGGCCACGATTGTCCAGGCCGCCGTCGAGCGCCAAGACGCCGTCAAATCTGGCCATCACGGCGCCGTGGTTGAGCACGCCCGCTTGGCCCAACACCCGGCCATCGCCGCTCAGCGTGCCGCTGCGCCCGATCACCAGGCCACTGCCGGCGTCGATCACGTGGCCGACATTCAAACGCAGGCTGATGGCAGCATTGCCGCCGGGCAAGTCGCCGCCAAGCTGCAAGCTCTTGGCCGAAAAACTGCGATCAACAAACACCGTTTGCGCACTGCTGGAGACAATCTCCACGTCCAGCAAGCGATTGGGGGTGAAACCCAGACCACTGTCCCAATTACCCGCTTCGCTGATGCTGCCGCCGGCTGATTGGGCCCAGCTCAAGCTGCCCTCGGGGCTGAGCAACAAGGCCCGCCCGCTGCTGCTCTGGGCCACTATCTGCCCCAAAGCATTGATGCCGACGGCCCCAGCAGGCCGCTCTCCCGCCTGCAGGCCGACTGTGTAGGCACCCAAGTCCACCGCGCCGCCCGAATCGGAGTGAAGAAAGGCTTGGTTACCACGATGGTTGCCTTGGGTGAACCAGCCCACAGTTTGCCCACCCTCATTGATGCCGCTAGCGCCACTGGCAAAGCCCTGATCCAGCACGCCAGCGATGCGAGTCATCGCCCCGTCGCGCCACTTGAATGCGTGCCAGAGGTTTTGTCCATCAGCAATCAAGGACTGGCCCACCGCCGTACCCTGCCCATTCAAGGCAGCCGCATAGGCTGAATTGCCGCCCAGTGAACCCAGGTCACGAAACTGCCCGCCGTCCCAGAGCGCGGCACGGTAGCTCGAATCACTGCTTCGGTAGTAATAGCCTGCAATTTGCCCAGCGTCATTGATGGCGGTCGCCGCCACATGGCGACTCACCGGGCTGGGCAGCATCGCCAACTGGCCGTCGGCCCCGCGCAGAAATGCCTGGGGCTGAGTTCCGGCCGAGTCAGCCACGCTGCCCACCAGCTGCCCGCTCTGATTGACGCCCGAGACCTGCAAATCCGTGCCGTTAGGGATGGCAAATTGCTGCGCCGTGCCGAGCTGGCCGGTATTGCCTCTGAAGCTTTGGGTAAAACCTAGAGCACCGAGATTGTTGCTGCCCGTCACCGTGCCCACCACATTGACCCTGCCAAGAGGCCCTTGGGGATTGGAAATCCCGGTCGCAATGGAGCCATAGCCTGCGGCCACCGGCCCGCCAACGCTGAGCATCTGGCCGCCGCTGTAGAGGAAGGCGTGGTAGAGGCCGTCTGCGGTTTTCGCGCCGCCCACCACCTGGCCGGCATCATTGATCGCCGTCACTGTGAGGGCCTGGCTGTCGCCCAAACTCGGCAGATTGGGAATCGCCTGCGCTTGCCAGCGGATTTCTCCCGCCTGGGCCGCGACGGGCAAGAATTGCAGGATCGCGGCGAACAAAACGGTCTTGCGTAGGGCATGAGGCATGGGACTTCTCCGGTTGGCTTGAGGAGGGAATCGAAATCGCTCACTCAAAAACGTCAAACCCAGCACCTCAAACGTGGGGGGCAACCCTTGGCGCCGATGAATGCGGTGCAATCCCGCTGGTCTGCCGTCGCGGCCTCACCAATACTGAGCACTCCACCGCGATGCACGCGTCAAGCCCATGTCCGATAGCCGTCCCCCCCCCCTCAAGCCCTGCGCCCTGGCCGAACAAGCCCCTATGCCGCCCGCAGGCAATGAACGCGAATGGTTCGAGCAGCTTTACCACGAGCTGCGTCGGCGCGCCCGCGGCGAGCTGTTCCGCCACGAGGCGCTGAGCCTGGGGCCCTCCACGCTCTTGCACGAAGCCTGGATGCGCATGGACGCCCGCGCGCTCAACTTCAGCAGCCAGGCGGAGCTGTGCAGCTATGCGGCAAGAGTGATGCGCGGCATCGTCATCGATCACATCCGCCAGCGCCGTAGCCAACGCCATGGCGGGGAGTTCCATTTCGTGCCGCTGGACAGCTTGGTCGAACTCAAGGCCATGGCCGAGGACGACACCCTCAAGCTGGACGAGGCCATCGAAGCGCTGGCCGCCGTCAAGCCGGACTGGGCCGCCATCGTGGAGCTGAAATTCTTCGGCGGCCTGAACTTTGCCGAGATTGCCGCGCTGCGCGGCGTGTCGGAGCGCACCGTGCAGCGCGACTGGGAGAAGGCGCGCATCTTTTTGTTCGATTCGATGCGCAGCCCGAGGTGAATTTCACCTGACTGTCGTCTTTGCCCCCGGCTTCTCGATCCTCTCTTGCAGCAGGGCTTGGCCTTGCTGCAAGCACAGGAGAGCAAGCCATGAACCCCGCCAGCCCCACCCACTACCAGATCCACCACTACCCCACCGAATGGATAGACGTCTGGCACTGTGCTCACAAACACCGAGGCGCGCGCCTGACCCTGCGTCCCATCCTGCCGCAAGACCAGGCCGGCCTGGCGCAGATGGTGGACGGCCTGAGCGCCAAATCCCGCCACGAACGCTTCCACGGCGGCATCAAACACTTGTCCGCCCAATGGCTGAGCCGCATGACGGAGTTGGACTACCAGCAACACCTGGCCTTCGTGGTCACCCACCGCTGTGGCAGGCTGGACGAAGAGATCGTCGCCGAGGCGCGCTACGCCATCGACGGCGCGGCCAGCCCGGACGGCCAAGCCGCGGCCGAGTTCGCCCTGAGCGTGCGAGACGACTGGCAGGGCTGCGGTATCGGCTTGCGCGCGATGTGCGCCTTGCTGGTGGCCGCACGCGAGCATTCGCTGAACTGGCTACATGGCGAGGTGATCGCCGACAACACAGCCATGCTGGGCCTGATGCGGCGCTGCCAGTTCATCTGCACGCCATGTACCGAGGACGCGCAGCTCGTCCATGTGGAGCGCTCGCTCAGCCTCAGCCCCCCACTGCCCTGGCCCCAAGACACGATCAACAAAACGGGTTCGAAAGCCGGGGCGCTATCGACGGGCGCACCCTCAAGCTGGTTGACCCGCTGGCAGCCCAGCAGCCTGATGTCGATCTGGGGCACGCGATGAACCGGCGCTTGCAGCAAGCCCTGCCTTGCGCCAAGCCGGCGCTGGCCCTGGTGCTGGGCAGTGGCGGTGTCAAAAGCATCGCCGGCCTGGGCGTGGCCGAGGTGCTGCACGAGCAAGGCTTGTGGCCGGACCTGATCGTGGGCTGCAGCGCCGGCGCCATCTTTGGCGCCCTGTTGGCCCTGGAGATGAAGACCCAGGAGGCGATGCAGCTGGCCACCCAGATGTGGTCTCGCGAGGTCACCAGCAAGAAACGCTGGCGAGCACCGCTGGAGCTTTTGCTGCCCCGCCTGATGGGCTTCAACAGCCAGCGCTTTGCCATGCGCCAGGACGATTTGATCTGCGACCGCTTGGACCAAGTCTTCGGCGGCCTGCGCATCGAGGAGCTGCCCCTGCGCCTGCGCATCAACGCCACCGATGCGCACACGGGCGAGCGAGTGGTGCTGGAGCGCGGGCCGCTGGCTCAGGCCTTACGGGCCAGCATCGCCCTGCCCTTCTTGTTCTCGCCCAAGCGCATCGCCGAGCAATGGCTGATCGACGGCAGCATCTCCGACCCTCTGCCCGTGGCCCTGGCCCAAGAGGCCAAGCAGGTCGTCGCCATGGGTTTTCAGGTGCCGGCGCCGCGCATCGTGGACCGCGCCTCGCGCCTTGCCACGCGCACGACGGCGGCCCTTAGCAATAATCTGATGCAGGCCCGGCTGGACGCCTTTGGGCCTGGGGAAATGCTGGCGCTCTTCCCCCAGCTGCCGCGCCGCATCGGCCTGTTTGAGACCAGTGCCATGCCGGAGCTGATCGCCCTGGGCCGGCAGGCGGCCGAGGCCGCGCTACCCGGTTTCTTGCAGCAGCAAGCACCCGCGATTTACAGCGTCGGGTAGTCCGTATAGCCCTTGGCGCCCGGCGTGTAGAAGGTGCTGGGGTCCGGCGCATTGAGCGCCGCGCCGGACTTGAAGCGGGCCGGCAGATCGGGGTTGGCCAGGAAGCCGGTGCCGAAGGCGACGGCGTCCAGCTTGCCCGCCGCCAGAGCCTGTTGCGACTCTTCAAATCCATAGCCCATATTGCCAATCAGCAAACCCTTGTAGTGGGCACGGGCCGGCGTCATCACATCACCGCTCTGGGCCTGGAAGAAGTCGGCGCGCATCACATGCAGATAGGCGAGCTTGAAGCGGTTCAGCTGCTCGGCCAGGTAACTGATCAAGCCCACCGGGTCGCTGTCCACCATGCTGTTGTAGCTATTCAAGGGCGAGAGGCGCAGGCCCACACGGTCGCTGCCGATGGCGGCGGTCACGGCCTCCAAGACCTCAAAGAGGAAGCGAGCGCGGTTCTCCAGCGAGCCGCCGTAGGCGTCGGTGCGCTTGTTGGCGCCATCGCGCAGGAACTGGTCGATCAGATAGCCGTTGGCGCCATGCACTTCCACGCCATCAAAACCGGCAGCGATGGCGTTGCGGGCGGCTTGGGCATAGGCGGCCACCAGGGCGGGGATCTCGTCCAAGCGCAGGGCGCGCGGCAAGGCGTTTGGCAGCTTGCCCTGGGGGGTGTGGACCTCACCCTCGATGGCGATGGCGCTGGCGGAAACGTTCTCTGCACCCTCGTTCATGGCGGGGTGGGCCGCGCGGCCGGCGTGCCAGATCTGCATGAAGATGCGGCCGCCCTTGGCGTGCACCGCGGCCGTGACCTGCTTCCAGGCCTCGATCTGGGCGGCGGAATAGATGCCGGGTTCGGAGTTGAAGGCCGAGGTGCCGGGCGCAATCATGGTGCACTCGGTGATGATGAGGCCGGCGCTGGCGCGCTGGGCGTAGTACTCGGCCATCAAGGCATTGGGCATATGGCCGGCATCGGCCCGGGTGCGGGTCAGCGGCGCCATCAAGAGGCGGTTGGGCAGATTCAGGGCACCGGCTTGCAAGGAGCTGAACAACATAGACAAGACCTTTCGCTAGGACTAAACAGAGGCGACGCAAGGTAACACCCGCAGAAATGGCCTTGGGCCGGGCGGGGCTTCTCAGAAACAGCGTATAGCACGGCGACTCAGGCCTACTGAATCGGCGTGAAGCTCGTAGGCAAAACCAGGCTCACTGCCAAGCCAGGCTCCGCATTGGCAAAACTCAGCTGCCCGCCATGGGCCAGGGCGATCAAGCGGCACAGGCTCAGGCCCAGGCCGGCTCCGCCCTCGCTGCGGCTGCGGGCCGCGTCGGTGCGGTAAAAAGGCTGGCCCAGCTGAGACAAAAGCTCGGGCGCTACGCCCGGCCCCTGGTCACGCAGCCGCAACTCAATGCCTTGCGCACTGATTCGAGTGCTGAGCTGCACAGGCCCCAGCTCGGGCCGGTGATGACGGGCGGCGTTGTCCAGCAAATTGCGCAGCAGCAACTGAATGCGCATAGGGTCCAGCTGAAGCAGCGGCAATTCCTTGGCCAAATCCAGCTCCACCGCGGTGGATTGGCGCCCCACCGCCTCGCGCGCCAGGGCGTTCAGATTCACCGCCTGCAGTTGCAAGGCCTTGTGTCCGGCACCCAGGCGCTCGCTTTCCAGCAAATCATTGATCAGCTCGGCCATCAGGCCCAGGTCGTGCAGCATGGCCTGCTGGGCCTGGCCGGGCTCCACCAGCTCGGCGTTCAAGCGCGCCCGAGTCAGGGGGCTGCGCAACTCGTGGCTGATGGCCAAGAGCAAGGCGCGCTTGCCGTCCAGCATCTGCTGGATATCGGCCGCCATCTGATTGAAGCGCAGGGCCAGATCGCCCAATTCGTCGAGATGGCGCGGGCCCTTCAGGCCCTGTCGTATCGGTATGCGATGGTCAAACTCGCCGCGTCCAAAGGCCTCCGCGCCCTGGGCCATGGCTTGCAAGGGGCGCAGCATCCAGCGCACGCTGGCGTAAGCCAGGGCCGTCACCAGCAAAAGCCCCGCCAACATCCACCAGGCCTTGCGGCTGGGATGCTGGTTCCAGGCCAGGCGGGAAAGGCCGATGCGCACCTCATGCCCGTCGGCGCTGCGACGACTGAGCTGCTCGGCCCAGGCGTTATGCCGGCTCTGCCAAGGGTCGAACTTGGGCGCTTGCGGTGCCCCTTCGGCGCGCTCTTGCTGCGAACTCCAGTTCACCACCGGCCCGCGAATCGACACCTCCAGCGGCAGGCGCTGCGTCAGCGCGCGGGCACGCTCGATCTGGGGCGGCGAGCCCAGGTCCTGCACCACCCGGTCCACATAGTCGCTCATCAAGGGCTGGACCCAGCTGCGCCAGCCCTGATCGAGCAGCTGACGCACGCCGCCAACCAAGATCAGGCTGCTCAGCGCGGCCAGCAATACAAAGACCAGCACCATGCGGGCGCCGAGCCGGTGGCGCAGACGCTTGGTCTTCATGTCGGCATGGCCGCCAGGGCAAAGCTGTAACCCACATTGCGCAGAGTCTTGATGGCGTCCAGCGGCTCCAGCTTGCGGCGCAGGCGGCTGACCAGAATGTCGACGGCACGGGTGTAGAGATCGGCGTCCTGGCCGCGCAGCTGGTTGAGGATCTCGTCCCGGTGCAAGACCCGGCCAGGCTCGCGCGCCAGCAAAAGCAGCAGCTCAAACTCGGTGCCGGTCAGCTCCAGCACCGTGCCGCCACGCCGCACCTCGCGGCGCAGACTGTCGATTTCCAGGCCTTCAAAGCGCTGCACATGGGCAGGAGCTTGCGTGGCTTGTGGCAGAGGGGCCGGCGCAGCCCGGCGCAAAATGGTTTGCAAGCGTGCCGCCAGTTCGCGGGGCTCAAAAGGCTTGGCCAGATAGTCGTCCGCCCCCAGTTCCAGCCCCACCACCTTGTCGGTCAGATCACCACGGGCCGTCAGCATCAGGATGGGGATGTTGCGAAACACCCCGTCGCTTGCACGTATGCGCTTGCACAGCTCAAAGCCGTCCATCTCGGGCAGCATGCCATCCAAGATCAGCGCGTCAAAACCCTGGGTCTGCAAGCGTTGCAGGCCCAGGCTGGGTTTGAGCGCCTGCTCCAGGCTGAAGTCAAAGCGCGCCAGATACTGGGCCAGGGGCGGGCCCAGGGCTTGGTCGTCGTCGATCAGGAGCAGATGGGGCATGACGGTTCAGTGGCGAGGAACTTGATTCATTGTGCCCCGCCCGCGCTCAAGCATGACCATGGTGACGGTTCATGAAGCCGCGCAGCTTCTCCTGCTGCTCGGGCCGCAGCGAGTCATAAAAGCCCGCCATCGCGGCGATCAGGGCCGGCCCCTTCTCGTGCACGGCCGCCGTCTTGCTGTCCAACAGGGCTTGAGCCGCCGCCTGGTCAAACTTGGGGCCGGCCACCAAAGCCTGCAGCGCCTGACGAGATTCACCCTTGGCGCCCATCATGGTCTCGCGCTGGGATTGCAGGGTCTGGGCCAGTTTGTCCAGCTGCTGTTTTTGATTTGCGTCCAGATCCAGTTTGGCGCCCACCTTGGCGACGATCTGGGCTCGGCATTCGGTGGCGTCGCCGCCGTGTCGGCAGGAGCCCATGCGATGCGCGAAGGCCGATGCGCCAAAAGCAATCAGGCCCACACCGGTCAAAGCCAGCAAGCCGCGCTTGAAGAAACGTTTTTGGTAGAACTTCATGAGGAGAGACTCCGTCTTGCGTTGATGAGGATTGCAGTCTCCGGCGCATGGCCTGGCATGTGTTTTCACCGCGGTATCGCTGCGTTTCGTTTTGTATCGAGCCTGCTCAAGCAGCCTGCAGCCGCTGTGGCGGCTGCGGGCTGGCGCCCACCTACAATCTCGGGATCTATAGCCCTAAGCTTCACCCACGCGGCCCAGGCCGCTTCAAGCCCTTATGACTGAACTCGCCAAATCGTTTGAGCCCGCCGCCCTGGAAGCCCATTGGGGCCCTTTGTGGGAAGCCAAGGGCCTGTACAAGCCCACGCTGGACCCGGCGCGCGAGTCCTTCTCCATCCAGCTGCCGCCGCCCAATGTGACCGGCACCCTGCATATGGGCCATGCCTTCAACCAGACCATCATGGACTCGTTGACGCGCTACCACCGCATGCTGGGCCACAACACGCTATGGGTGCCCGGCACCGACCACGCCGGCATCGCCACCCAGATCGTGGTGGAGCGCCAATTGGCCGACAAGGGGGCCGAAGGCGCCAAGACCCGGCATGATCTGGGCCGCAAGAACTTCGTCGCCCGCATCTGGGAGTGGAAGGAAGAGTCGGGCAACACCATCACCGGCCAGATGCGACGCCTGGGCGACTCGGTGAGCTGGGATCATGAGTACTTCACCATGGACGAGAAATTGTCCAAGGTGGTGACCGAGACCTTCGTCCAGCTCTTTGACGAGGGCCTGATCTACCGCGGCAACCGCCTGGTCAATTGGGACCCGGTGCTCAAGTCCGCCGTCTCCGATCTGGAGGTGAATAGCGAAGAGGAAGACGGCTTCCTCTGGCATATCCGCTACCCCCTGGCCGACGGTTCGGGCGAGTTGGTGGTGGCCACCACCCGCCCCGAGACCATGCTGGGCGACGTGGCCGTGATGGTGCACCCGGAAGACGAGCGCTATATCGCACTGATCGGCAAACAAGTCACCCTGCCCTTGTGCGACCGGACCATTCCCGTCATCGCCGACGACTATGTGGACCGCGCCTTCGGTACCGGCGTGGTCAAGGTCACGCCCGCGCATGACACCAATGACTATGCCGTTGGTCAGCGCCATAACTTGCCAATGATCGGCGTGCTGACCCTGGACGCCAAGATCAATGACAAGGCGCCCGAGGCTTATCGCGGCCTGGACCGCTTTGTGGCCCGCAAAAAGATCGTGGCCGATCTGGAAACCCAAGGCTTCTTGGTCGAGGTCAAAAAGCACAAGCTGATGGTGCCGCGCTGCGAGCGCACCGGCCAAATCATCGAGCCCATGCTGACCGACCAGTGGTTTATGGCCATGAACAAGCCGGGCAGAGGAGGCAGCAGCATCGCCCAAGGCGCCATCGATGCCGTGGCCAGCGGCGAGGTCAAGTTCTACCCCGATCAGTGGATCAACACCTACAACCACTGGATGGGCAATATCCAGGACTGGTGTATCTCGCGCCAGCTCTGGTGGGGCCATCAAATCCCCGCCTGGTACGGCGTGGACGGCCAGCTCTTCGTCGCCCGCGACGAGGCCGAGGCCCGCGCCAAGGCCACGGCCGCCGGCTATAGCGGTGACTTGACCCGCGACGAGGACGTGCTGGACACCTGGTATTCCTCCGCCCTCGTGCCCTTCTCCACCCTGGGCTGGCCCGAGAAGACGCTGGAGCAGGACCTCTTCCTGCCCTCCTCCGTGCTGGTGACGGGTTACGACATCATCTTCTTCTGGGTCGCCCGGATGATCATGATGAGCAAGCACTTTGTCGGCAAAGTGCCCTTCAAGCATGTGTACATCCATGGCCTGGTGCGCGACTCGCAAGGCCAGAAGATGAGCAAGAGCGAGGGCAATGTATTGGACCCGGTGGACCTGATCGAGGGCGTGAACCTGGACACCTTGGTGGCTAAGTCCACCGCCGGCCTGCGCCGTCCCGAGACGGCGCCCAAGGTGGCCGCACGAGTGAAGAAGGAGTTCCCCGAAGGCATGCCCGCCTACGGTGCGGACGCCCTGCGTTTCACCATGGCCAGCTATGCCACGCTGGGCCGCAACATCAATTTCGACACCAAGCGCTGCGAGGGCTATCGCAACTTCTGCAACAAGCTGTGGAACGCCACCCGCTTTGTGCTGATGAATACCGAGGGCCAGGACTGCGGGCTGATGGAGCACACGAAGGAGCAATGCGCGCCCGGCGGCTCGGCCCACGGCTACCTGAACTTCAGCCAAGCCGACCGCTGGATCACGAGCGAGTTGCAGCGTGTGGAAGCGGCCGTCGCCCAAGGTTTTGCCGAGTACCGCCTCGACAATGTCGCCAATGCGGCCTACTCCTTCGTCTGGGACGAGTACTGCGACTGGTACTTAGAAATCGCCAAGGTACAGATCGCTCAGGGCGACGAAACCCAGCAGCGCGCCACCCGCCGTACCCTGATCCGCGTGCTGGAGACCGTGCTGCGCCTGCTGCACCCCATCGCCCCCTTCATCACCGAAGAGCTGTGGCAGACCGTGGCCCCGGTGGCCGGCCGCAAGGCCGCGGATGTGGAGGGCTTCATTGTCACCGCCGCCTACCCGCAAGCTCAGCCGGAACGCATTGACCCGGTGGCCGATGCCTGGGTGGCCTCGCTCAAGACCGTGGTGGGCACCTGCCGCAGCCTGCGCAGCGAGATGAACCTTTCCGCCTCCGAGCGCGTGCCCTTGCTGGTGGGTGGCGACACCCGCTTCCTGAGCGAAGCCGCGCCGTTTTTGAAGGTGCTGGCCAAGCTCAGCGAGGTCAAGATCATCAATGACGAGGCTGCCTTCAACGCCGCCAGCCAGACCTCGCCGGTGCTGGTGCACGGCGATGCCCGCCTGGCCCTGCATGTGGAGATCGATGTCGCGGCCGAAACGGCGCGCTTGGCCAAGGAGATCGCCCGCCTGGAAGGTGAGATCGTCAAGGCCGAGGCCAAGCTGAGCAACGAAGGTTTTGTGGCGCGTGCGCCGGCGGCCGTGGTGGCGCAGGAACGTCAGCGCATTACCGAATTCACCGCCACCGTCGCAAGGCTGAAGGACCAGTCGGCCCGTCTGGCGGGCTGAGCACGCCCGCCCTGGGCTCGTTCGCGGGCTCAGGCGATTCAGCCAGCAACTCGTCGATACGCTTGGCCACGCCCCAGGCCGCGCGTGCCCGCGACTCGCGGGTGGTCCCGGCCAGGCGGGGCGTGACCTGCAAGGCGGCCAGGCCGTGCAGGGGGCGGCCAGGGTCCTGCATGCCGGGCTCCAGGCTGTCCAACCAGGCGGCCAGCAGCCGCCCCGAATGCAGGGCTTCGGCCAGGGCGACATCGTCCAACAAAGCCGCATGGGCGATGCTCACCAGCACTTGACCCGGCTTCGAGAAACCCAGCACCCGCTCGCCGATCAGGCCTCGGTAACGAGGGAAGTAAGCCAGCTGCACGCTCACGCCATCGCTTTGCTCCATCAGTTCACGCAGGGCCAAGGGCTCGATACCCCATTGCGCCCACAAGGGGTCGCTCTGATGCAGGCTGGGGTCATAGCCCACCACCCGGGTACCGAAGATGGGCAGCAGCTGAGCCAAGACGCGCGCCGCCGGTGTCATGCCGATCAGACCCACGGTGGAGCACCCGAGTTCACGCCCGACCCACATGCCGTCACTGGATTGCACCGGCACCCGGCGCAACAAGGACAGCAAGGCGCCAACCACAAACTCGGCCTCGGCATTGCCGGTGGCCGCTGCACTGCGTATCACCTCCACCTGGGCGGCTTGGCAAGCTTCCAGATCAATGTTCTCGCCGCCTGCGCTCATGCGACCGAGCACCCGCAGGCGCGGCGCGGCGCGCAACAAGCCCACATCCACCGCCACGCTGGGCGGCAGGATCAAGGCGCGGGTTTGCTGCAAGGCCTCGCGAAACAGCGCAGGCTGAGCCGCCAACTCGGGGGCGAAACGCAGGTTCTGCCGCTCCGACAGCCACTGCATCACATCGGCTTCCAGCGGCTCAAGAATCAGCAAACTCATGTCCGGTCCACAGTGTTGTAATCCGCCTGGCGCCTAATACTCGCGTGCAACAATGGCATCTGTCTTGAATTCAAAGGGAGAGTGTACGGTTATGTCCATCAAAGCAGCAGCCACATCGGGCGTCACAAAAGCCATCTTCCCCGTGGCCGGCCTGGGCACACGCTTTCTGCCAGCCACCAAGGCCCAGCCCAAAGAAATGCTTCCCGTGGTGGACAAGCCCCTGATCCAGTACGCCGTGGAAGAGGCCTATGCCGCCGGCGTGCGGGAGATGATTTTCGTGACCGGCCGCCACAAGCGCCCGATCGAAGATCACTTTGACATGACTTTCGAGCTCGAAGTCGCACTGGAACAGGCCGGCAAGGAAGAATTGCTCGAAGTCGTGCGCAGCGTGAAGCCCGATGATATGGAATGCGTCTACGTCCGCCAGGCTCAGGCTCTAGGTCTGGGCCATGCCGTGCTCTGCGCTCAACGCCTGGTGGGCAATGAGCCTTTTGCTGTGCTCCTGGCCGATGACTTGATGGTGGGTCAGCCGCCGGTACTTGCACAGATGGTGGAGCAATTCGCCGAATGGCGTGCCTCCATCCTGGCCGTGCAAGAAGTGCCGGTCGAACAGACCCGGCGCTACGGCATCGTGGCCGGCACCCAGGTCAACGACAAACTGATGGATGTCAGCCGCATCGTCGAGAAACCCTCGCCCGAGTCTGCGCCCTCGCGCCTGGCCGTGGCCGGCCGCTACATCCTGACGCCTGGCGTCTTCCACGAAATCGCCAGCCAACCGCGCGGCGTCGGTGGTGAAATCCAGCTGACCGATGGCATCGCCGGCCTGCTGCGCCGCGAAAAGGTGTTCGCCTATCGCTATGACGGCAAGCGCTATGACTGCGGCAGCAAGGAAGGCTTTTTGCAAGCCAATGTGGAATTGGCCCTGGCGCATCCGCAACTCGGCGCGGGCTTCCGGGAGTTCTTGCGCGGCCTGGAAATATAATTCAAGCCCAAGCGAAAAAGGCCGTCATCTGACGGCCTTTTTTTCGACAGTGACGTGGACTCAACGGCGCTTGAGCACATGGATGAATTCATCCGCCTGGCTGCTTTGCTCCATCAACTCATTGCCCGTCTGGCGAGCAAAAGCCTTGAAGTCGCGCAGGGAACCGGGGTCGGTAGAAACCACCTTCAAGAGCTGACCACTTTCCATTTCGGCCAAGGCCTTCTTGGCCTTCAGAATGGGCAAGGGGCAGTTCAGACCGCGGGTATCGAGTTCTTTATGGACGTTCATGGGATTCCTTTGAGCGTCGATTTTAGGGCTGACACATCACTGAATTAAACGGGATCCAGCCATTGCGGCTCAATCCCACGCGAACGCAGCCAAGTGGCCAGTGCTTGGCCCGTGCCCTGCGGCCAGCAGCGCACTTGCTCAGGCGGGATCAGCTTGTACTCGGCCAACTCCGGCGACAGGACAATCTCGCCGCGCGCCCGCGCATGGTAGGCAATGATGAGCTGATTCTTGCGCTGAAAATCCCATACACCCAAGAGTTGCAAGGCCTCGACCTGCAGCGAAGTCTCCTCGGCGATCTCGCGTCGAATGCCGTCTTCCGGCGTCTCGCCTGCCTCCATAAAGCCGGTGATAAGGCCGAAGAATCGTCCCGGCCAGGCAGCGTTGCGGGCCAGCAAGACCTGACCCTCGCGGTCCACGCATTCAATCACCGCCGCCAGCACCGGGGTGGGGTTGTTCCAGTGGGTGAAGTCACAACGAGGACAGCGCAGGCGCGACTTGGGGCCACCATCCTCCTCTTGCGTCAGCCAAGCCAAGTCGGCCGCGCATTGCGGGCAAAAGCGATAGACCGGCTGATCCGCACTCATGGCTCAGGCGGGAAAGACGCCGGTGGAGAGATAACGGTCCCCACGGTCGCAAACCACGAACACAATCGTCGCGTTCTCCACCGTGCGGGCCAGCTGCAAAGCCACCCAGCAAGCGCCGGCCGCCGAGATACCGGCAAACAAACCCTCGTCACGGGCCAGCTGGCGCGCCATGTCTTCGGCGTCGGCCTGGCTGACCAGGACCAGCTCATCCACCGCCTGAGGGCTGTAAATCTTGGGCAGATATGCTTCCGGCCATTTGCGAATGCCGGGGATGCGCGAACCCTCCGAAGGCTGGGCGCCGATGATGCGCACGGCCGGGTTTTGTTCCTTCAGAAAACGCGAGGTGCCGGTGATGGTGCCGGTCGTGCCCATGGCGCTGACGAAGTGGGTGATCTGGCCGCCGGTGTCGCGCCACAGCTCGGGGCCGGTAGTCTCGTAATGAATGCGTGGATTGTCGGCATTAGCAAACTGATCCAGCACCCGGCCCTTGCCATCTCGCTGCATCTGCTCGGCCAAGTCGCGGGCGTACTCCATACCGCCCGAGCGTGGCGTCAAGATCAGCTCGGCCCCGAAGGCCTTCATGGTTTGGGCGCGCTCGATGGAGAGGTCCTCGGGCATGATCAAAACCATGCGATAGCCGCGAATGGCCGCAGCCATGGCCAGGGCGATGCCGGTATTGCCCGAGGTGGCTTCGATCAAGGTGTCACCGGGCTTGATCTCACCGCGCTCCTCGGCCCGTCGGATCATGCTGATGGCGGGGCGGTCCTTCACCGAACCGGCCGGATTATTGCCTTCCAGTTTGGCCAAGACCACATTGCCACGCGCGGCAATCTCGGCGCTGACCAGGCGTTGTAGACGGACCAGCGGCGTATTGCCGATCACATCTTCCAGAGTGAGGTACTGGGGGGTGCTGTTGTTCTTGCTCATAGCGAACATTGTGGCAGTCAAAAACACAAACTTCTTTGCCAGAGCAAAAAAGCATGGCATAATCGTGGGCTTCAGCAGCGATGCTTCTTATCGAGATGGCCCGGGTGGCGGAATCGGTAGACGCAGGGGACTCAAAATCCCCCGCCGCAAGGTGTGCCGGTTCGAGTCCGGCCTCGGGCACCAAGTTAAATCAATAACTTAGCGCTTGATAAGATGCCAGCCGCTGAAAATGTTCCGCAAATTTTCCGCGTGACGTTCCGCAAATAGCCACCCTTGAGGTGGCTTTTTTGCGTCTATTCGACGGCCCCGCTCACCTCCAAATGCACGTTTGTTCGCCAAGGCGGGATCATGCTGATGTGCCGGATCGAGCGCACGACCCGGTAATACACCCCGTCAATGCAGACCTCAGAGCCCACAGACGGCGCGGATTCCTCCACCACCTGGGTCAAGCTGGCGCCCGCCAGGTAGTAGTGGTTGATCATGGCGGGGTCAGCGAGTCATAGGAGCGCTGGCAGGATTGGCCGGCGGCTCCACGGTCATCAGCAATCTGCCCCAGCTTTCCCGCTCTTTCGTCAGCGCGCTCAAACAGCTCGGCGAACACTCGGGCCCGGGCTTCGGCTGGCGCGCAATTGAGAGCAGAGGCGGGATTGCTGGCGGCGGCGCGGGCTTGGATAGCGGCGACACGGGCGCGCAGGCTGCGAGCAGCAGCGGCAGCAGCGAGAGCATCAGCCTGGGCTTGGCTGGCGGCTTGATCGGCGGCATGGGTGATCTCCTTTTGCGCGTCCAAGCGGCGCGCGGTTTCGGTGATGGACGCTTGCAAGGCCGTCTCGCGCTCAGCCGCGGCTTGGGCCTGGGCCTTGGCATAGACGGCCTGGGCGTGCTTGGCCTCGTGACGTTGCCAGCCGCCCCAGGCCAGGGCCGCCAGCAGCAGCCAAGCCCAGGGCGGCAGAGCGCCGGCCAGGCGCCGGGCGATGGCCAGGGCGGCGGCGATCACGCTTGCCCCTGGGCCCGTTGGCGGAACCTGCGCCACAAGATGACGCCGCCGGCCAAGACCATCACGACAGGCAACGCGGCCGAGGGCGGCACGCCGAAGGTTTCGACGGTGATTTCCTTGACCGTGGTCAGCGTTGTTTTGACGCTCTGCACCTGATCGCCCGCTTGGCTCACTGCGCCCATTGCTCCGGTCAGCGTCAAAGCGGCGGCGGCCTGAGTCGTCGGGCTTGATGCCAGAGCAGGCGCCGGGGCGACTTCCTGGGGCGTCGTGACTGCCGACGCGGGCGCGTCTCGCAGGTAGAGCGCAGCCTCTTGCAGCCTGCGCGCCTTGAGCCCATTCAACACCACAAGCGCGCCGTTTACCGTAGCCTTGTCGTAGAGCGTGAAGGCCTGGGCCGCCGCGTTTGCATCGCCGCGGTTGTGGGCCTTGAGGATCGAGCTATAGAACAGGCCCGATTTCTTTTTGTCGTCGCGCAAGCCGATGTTGTAGGCCAGGCTGACCATGGCAGCGAGCTCAGAAGGCGCAGGCTCGATTGTGCACATGGCTTTGACTTTTTCGGCGCGCTCGGTCAGATCTTCGCGCAGCCACTGCCAGGCCTGCTCAACAGTGCAGGTATCACCCGGGTGGACGTTCTCCGTCTCGCCGAAGCCAATGGTCCAGACGCCGGCCGGGCAGCGGTAGGCAGTCAGCGCTGGGCCGCCATTGGGTCCCTGTTCGTCGTTTGCGATCAACAGGACGCCATCTTGGTCGATTGGCCAATCCAGACCGGGGGGGAGTGTCAATTTCATGGGATTCCTCGGTTAGTTGAACTTGATGTGGCTGATCACGTAATTGGCGAACGCACCCAAGCCGGATGCGATCGCCATCCCGGCCCACAGGCCGCCCTTGCTCTTGTTGGCCAACTCAAGAAGGGTTTTCACATCGTTTTGAAGCGATGTAACTTGGTCTTCAAGGTTCTCTACTTGAGCGATAAGCGCTCCGAACTTGACGGGGTCGATGTCGCTCATGGGCTACCTTTCTGGAAGTAAAAAAGCCCGCACAAGGCGGGCAGCTGGAATTGGTGGTTGAGTTGGCTTTGATCAGGGCGTCAGTGCAGCTAACTGCTCGCGCAACGCGGCCTTTTCTGCATTGATTTCCTGCAGCTTGGTGACAGCTGCCGCTGGGGGAGCCTGGCCTAGGGCCAGGGCCTGTGTGACTTCGCCCGCCGGCCGCACCAGCTTGGCATCAAGCTCGGCCAGCTGGGCCAAGATCGGCTCGGCCGCCTTGCGGTTGAGCGCTGCCTGCGTCGGCACAGAGACCCAGCGCCGAATCGTCGCGGCCCAAGCCCAGGTCTGATCTGCATCGTCAGCGGGCGCCGGGGGCTGATAGTCGACCAGCACCGGCACCGCGTTGCCAAAGTCATCCGGCACCAGCTGCACGCGCTGGCTCATATGGTCGATTTGCATTTGCACCGCACCGCAATCGGGCGGCGTGTTGGCGGCCACCGTCTCAGCATCCGGCAAGTGCATGCTGTGGGACAGCACCTCGCCGGTGTCGATGCGGTAGAACCGCCAGGCTTGATTGCTGTAGTTCATCGTTTGATCACCTCCACTCGAATGCTGGACTGATAAAGCGGCATGCTCGGGTTGCCGGTTGGGCGGGTGGTTAGCAGCTTGAACGAGAGAGACACGCCGGCCGCAGCCGTGAACGACGAAAGCCCTACAAAGGTCTGCCTTGTGCTTGAGTTTGTGTTGCAGGCTGCCAGGATCACATCCGACCCGCCGCCCACGCTGACCGCCCAATACAGCTGGTTGCCGGAGTCTGGCAACACCCCAGCGGCGCTGATCGTGGCGGAGAAGTTGATAGTGCAATTGACGCCGGGCGTGTAGTTGACCGTTCGCTGGGCGTAGGCGTCCATGGCGGGCGCACCGGCCCCGCCGAAATCGTTGTTGTCTTGAATGATCGCCGTGGCAGCGCCCAGGGCAAGCTGTCCCGTGTCAACTGAACCGCTGCCCACATAGGGCTGCCACGTGCCACCGATGCGCTGCCAGGCCTTGGTGCTGCTGATCCAGATTGAGCCGTCGCTAACTGAGCCGGGATCGGTGTCTTGGTAATAGGTGGTGTTCTTGGTAGCAGCGAGGTCGCCGGTGTAGCTGTTGCGGTCAAGGTCGATGACCCAAGTCGTCCAGGTTGCCGAACTGGAGTGATCCGTCGCCTGCCTGCGGTATGTCTGAGTGCCGCTGTAGGCGTACTGAACAGCCACGCCGCCGCCGCCATCGGTGAAGAACTGCTTGTTCGTTTCAAGCGTGCACCAGTAGTCACCTCCTGGAAGCCCGAGCGAGCTTGACTGTTTGAACTGAAGGTACTTGCCTGGCGTTGCATAGAAAGATGGAGGATCATCTTTCTGGCGTTGGCCTGGACCGGTTCCGTTGGAAAGGTCAACAACAAGGCCTGCATTATCCAAAGGCTTTCCAGCGCCAGTGAGACCAGACCAAATTGCAGTAAGCCCAAGATGCGCGTCATCCGTGATCTGAGCCGTGCCATTGACATATGTACCCGCAGCAATCCAGCTGCTGCCCAGGTACATGCGAATAGCCTGGGGCGTGACGCTAGTGTCAATCCAGACCGTTTTTTGCGCAGGGGAGCTTGGCGCGGTGCCGGAATAGACAAGGTCGTTACGGGTTGCGTCCAGCGCGCCGGTATAGCTATTGCGATCTAGGTCCTGTGTCCAGGCGCCCCATGCACTCGCAGAATACAAGGCGAAGCGCCGCCAAGTTTTTTGCCCCTGATATGCATACTGGACATTTGGGCCGCCAGAGTCATCAACAAATTGAATCAGAGTCTCAAGGGTGCAGTAGATACCATCCGAACCGCTAAGCCCGATGCTCGATGACTGTTTGAATTGCAGGCTGCGACCCCAGGGGTATTGACTTGGAAGGTCATCACTTGTTCTCGCCCCGAAAACGCCCGTCGCGGACCAGAGGTCGACGGTCTTTCCTGCGTTATCCAATGGCTTTCCTGCACCACTTGTCCCCGCCCAAGTTGCCAAGGTTGAAGCCTTGGCTGCGATGGCGTTCAAAACCGTCTGCCGAGCGTTGTAGTAGTTATTCCACGTTGTCCGATCAGTCGCCGGAATGATTGTCGTGTCTTGCGATGTGTCGCTGTACGCAGGGGAAAGCCCGCTTAAGTACGAATTGAGGTTCGTAATCGCCGTGCTGTAGGCGCTGCGCTCAGTCGTAACCCCAAGGGCGGCAGCTTGCGCGTCGATGCCGCTGTACTCGCCTGAAGCCGCATTCCATGCCTTGATGATCTCGGGCTTCTCGCCGCGACTCAACACGCCATCCGAGTCAATGGCGGCGAGGCGCGTCAGCGCATTGACTGCATTGGTTCCAGCCGTGGTTGCGGCTGTGGATGCAGCATCTGCCGTAGCCTGCGCGGCTCGAGCGTCTGTGACATCCATGAGCCTGATGTCTTCGGCGGCTTGCTGCACCGAACTTGACCCACCGCCGCTATATTGGAACCAAACACCAATCCGGAAGTAAGCTGCACTGGCTGGAATTGGTCTTGGCGTGTTCGCACCGAAGTCTGCTTGATCACCGTAGCGGGTGAACACATTAGGCGCAGGTTGCCCAGCAAATGTATACCCTGCGAACTCACCGCCCCAACCGGTATCGCTCCCAACTAGGCGCGCGCCATCGGCCTTATACATATCGACGACCAGATACATATTCCGGTTGTTGCCACCAGCAGCAAATAGCAGCGCAGACAGGTTGTAAGTGCGGCTGGAACTGATTGGGTATGTTTGCTTGCTCCACGCACGACAATCCCCACCCGAGTATGAGTCACAAGAAAAATACTTGACTCCAATTGCGCCCACTGCGGTACTCGGCCCCTGCACAACAATAGGCGCACCCCACTCCCAAGACTTCGCCGGGTCAAGCAAGCCGGGGTCGCTATTCATGGTGCCGCTTGGGATTGCGATATCGCCCGGTGCCAGCGCATTCGCCGCGCTCACCGTGAACTCATCACTCACGGGGATACTACTTCGCCCAGCCGCGTCAACATTGACCGCCCAAACTTTATAGTTACCGGCACTCAACCAAGAGATGTCGAAGTAACTGCCTGTCACCGCGCCTTGATATACAGCATCTTCAAACGTGTAATAGCTGAATCCAAGATAAATCTTGGTCTGCAAGTAGGACTGCCCAAAACCAACGGCCGACCACGTGACATGCGCCACACCGGACGAGACCTGAACGGCAAGGTTCTCAACAACCAATGCGTTAGGCAATGGCGCCACAACATGTGTAAACGCCGAAACGTCCGCCAAGCTTTGTTCAGCAGCGCCGTAAATATTGAAGCTGGTGCATTTGAAATAAATCGTCTTGCCGATCAGGCTTGTGTCAAGCGCGCCACTCTTTGCAATTGAGTTATCGACGCGAACAAATTGCGCCCCCAGGTCATGGGGCGTGACCGCCGTGTTGTACGCCCCCCGCTGCAAGCCGGTCATGCTGTAGGCCCCAGCTGAAGTTAGCGTGGCAGTTTGATAAGCCAAGTACTCAGCCGATGCACCTTCGATGTAGCACAAAGTTTCAAGGGCCTGGGCATCCGCCAGACTGCCGCTGATCAACTGACCGGACATCTGCTCGACGGCAAGCACGCCACCGCTGATAGGGCCGGACAAAACCCCGATGCGCGCTCCACCCTCCACACGCATCAATTGCCGGTAGGTGCTGCCATCCAAACTCACCCACACCGTGCAACCGCCCCAGTTGCCCCCTGGGTTGCGCACGGCGCACCAAACCTCTAGGCCCGCATTGCCCGCTGCCAGAGACGTGGGCGCCGGGAAAGTCCAAGCAGTGCTCACGCTGGGCGCGGCCGTCAGCGCGTCAGTTGCAAAGCCGACAGGCACCTGGGCCGGGTAGCGCGGCGCGCTGGCCATGCCGGGCGGGTAGTCCTCACAAACCAGCGTCAGCTCATCATCGCTTTCTTCTGCGATCTCGATCACACGCACCGGGACGTCCAGCATTTGCAACACGCTGTCGGTCAGCGTGAGCAGATCCATGCACTCGATTAACGCGTAGTGCCAGGGCAGGCTCAGCGTGTACCTGCCCACGACACCCAGGCTTCGCTGCTTCTTCAGCTCTGCGACCAGGCGGGCGACCTCGGCATCACAGATCCAGTGGGCGGTGATGGTGTCCATCGCCCGCACGCCATTGACGGCGATATCGGTGCGGTCTTTGGCGGTGACCGTGGCGACGTTGTAGCCGTTGCTGCGGTCTTTGTATTCGACGGTGACAAAGTTGAAGCAATCGTCGCTGGTCTTGAGCGCGATCTTGATGGGCACTTTGTTGCCGGTGGCGTCATAGCAGCTGTCATCCAACTGGTAGACGGGCGTGGTGTCGGGCGTGAAGGTGCGCCCGTTTCCAGTCACGACGGCATCGCCATAAGGCTTGACCTTGAGCTTGCCTTCGCTCCAGTAGATGGCGGAATTGGTCAGGTCTGCCACCGTCTGCAGGGCCTCATGCGCAGCGACTTGAGTTAGCAGCAGCGGGCTCATGAGCAGGCCCGAGGCGACACAGTAGTCGCTCCAAGCAGTCCAATCGCCCAGATAGGCCTCGGGCATGGCTGCGCCGCGCAGCGGGTCGATCAGCAGCTCGCGGGCGGCTTGCACGGGGTCCACATCCGGTGTTTCGCTGCTCACGCCGTAGGCGCTGGCGTGCCGCACCTCAAACGAGTGGTTCTCGACGCTGGCGTTATCGCCCAGGTCGTAAGCCGACACGGCAACGCCGGCCAGGCCGCTATAGCCGATGGCCTCAACGCCCTTACCGGTGAGCCCTGACCACACAGATTGACCAACAGCGCCACTCAACAGCGTCAGGCCGAGCGTGGCGCGGGTGGTCTGACTCTTGCCCTTCCACACCGAGGGAATGTCTTGGATGGGCCCATGCGCGGCGATCATCACCAAGCTGCAGGTATAGGTGTAGGTGGTGGACGTGCCGCCACCGCCGCCGCCCTTGCCCCCCTGCTGCTGGGTGTGGGCGTGGGCGACAAGATCGCCGTACCACACCAGATTGCCAGGCACACGGTGCATGCCACGCATCCAGGGGATGACGGCCCCGGCCACTGAGCTTTGGAACGTCAGGGCCTCAGCGCGCGTGGCGCTGGTGTTCATGCCGCCATTGCCGCTCATTTCAGGATGCTCCAGTACTGCACTTCACGGCCTTCCAGCGGGGCCTCGGTGATGCGGGTACGCACCACGCCCAGGCTCACATACGCATGCACAAACTCACCCTCACCCACGCAGATCCCGCTATGGCTGAAGGTTCGGCCAAAGCGCCACATGGCCATATCGCCGGGCTGCGGCTGCTCGACCTGAACCGCGCCGGCC
This sequence comes from Paucibacter sp. KBW04, assembly GCF_003852425.1. Classification (GTDB taxonomy): domain Bacteria; phylum Pseudomonadota; class Gammaproteobacteria; order Burkholderiales; family Burkholderiaceae_C; genus Paucibacter_A. The sequence goes on from NZ_QAJN01000011.1 coordinate 58,370, forward strand.
TCAGCCAGCCAGGCCAAATACACCTCTTCGCTTCGGTGCAAATGCCACTGAGTGCTGTAGTTGCCCACGTCCAGCGCTGGGGCGATCTGCAGCGCATCTGCATAGACGGCCAGCAAGATTTGGGCGCAGTCCACACCGGCGCCCTTAACACGGCCGTGGTGGTGGTATGGGGTGCCGAGCCAGGACATGGCCTCGGCAACGATTTGTTCGCGCATGGCGGTGCTCATGTGACGGTCTCCGCCTGGGGGATGTAGGGCTGACCCTTGAAGTGGGGCAGATTGGCAAACTTGTTGGAACAGGTGGACTGCAGGCCATCGCAGCCGGGCAGGATGCTGAACGTGTCACCCGACGCGACTGGGCTTGGAAGCGGCGAGAGAACCGTGATGGTGCCGTCGCCCAGATGTGTTTTGACGGTGCGACTGATGCCCGCATTCGCCCCGCTCGCAAAGGTGATGGTGCCGAGGTCGAAGTAGCCCACTGCCTGCGCCAGGTTAGTGCTGAATTGCGTACGGCCCAGAGAGCTGGCCGAGGTGGTCGCCCCTCCAGCGATGCGCGAGGCAGTGGTGATGCCGCACTCAGCGTCATAGACGGTGCGCGCACACTGTGCGCTGAACTGCTCACGAGGCACTTGCACGTTGAGGCGGCTTAGCTCGCTCTTGACAGCGATCTGACAGCCGTAGCGGTCGATATCGGGCATATCGGCAACGCGTCCGGTGAACCAGTTCAAGGCACCTACGGGGCCCGTATCGCCTGCGCCCCAGAACGCCCGATCCAGCTGCACCGTCGCGTTGACGAACCCACGGGCGCGGATGTAGGCCAACAATGGAGTGCCAGCGATTGCGCAGGGGCGCGAGGCGTCGGTGGTCAGCGTGAGCGTGAGGGTGTCAACGGTCACGCCGACCGTCCATTTGCACCGGCTGCGCTCGATGCCTGGGCCCAATGCCCACACCTGGCCATTGCCTTGCACCGGCATCTCAAAGCTCGTCCAGCGCAACACCGTGCCGCTTTGCAGGGTGATGGTGTAGAGGTCGCACTTGTTTAGTGGCCCGCCGCTGTTGAGCAGCGCGGCCAGGGCGCCCGTAGATGTTTCCCAGAGAGCGGTTCTCATAGCGGCTTCACCGTGATGAATTCAACCTTCTTGGTTTCGTAGAAGACCCCCGAACTCTTTGTGAAGTCCAACGACTCACTGGAGAAGCGGCAGCGCCAGAAGAACTTCCCCGACCACCGGATTTGCGAGCCCGCAGACGGCGCGACGGCCAGCGTGACAACCCCTGTGGGGCCAATGCTGGTCGGTGTCCAAACAGAGCCTGCGACTTTGATCTCCGCAGCGCCATTGACTCCGCCATACAGCGGCTCAATGAAGCCGCCCAAAGTGCGGCCGATCTGGAACTGGGTCGTGACTCCATCGCCAACGCCGATCAGCTGATCAACGCACGTGTTGTCGTCCTCGTCATCGAACAGCCAGTCGTCAAATGTTCCACCTACCCTGTTGTAGAAGCCCATGAGGGTCTGCCAATCCGGAGCAGCTGCAGTCTTTCGCAGGAACTCAAAAGGCAGGCTGTATCGATAGAGGGGCAACGTGCTGTCACGCGCGCGGAATTCCCGGCGCGAGGGCGTTACTTTGATCTTGACTGGCGGTGCCAGGACGGTGCGGCCGACGGGCCAACTTTGGCCGGGTAGCTTGGGGAAGATGAGCTGGCTCATAGGACAAAGTCGCGCTTGAGGGACTTGAAAGCGGCGGCGAGATCGTCACGGTGGACCATGAAGAAGTTGCCTTTGAGGGGGGTTGCTTTGAGCACCACGGGGCCACCGCCACCGACTGCGCCACCGCTGCCACCGTCCGCCAAGTCGCGGATCACATCCGCTTGCTTGGCGGGCAGAACCATTTCCTTCTCGTGCAGCTGCGTCATGGGGTTGACGCCGGCCGGGATGTCATACCCTCCCTCAGCTGATGCAACCTTGCCCGCGATGGCCGAGACGCCTGCAAACGCTGCACCGGCGGCAGCCACGGCCAGCACCGGGCCGACATAAGGGATGCCCACCACCGCTTTCCACGCAGCTGCCATCGCTTCCCAGGCGCTGGTCATGATGTTCTTGACGGCGGTAGCGGCCCACAGCGCCACAGACTTGGCAGCGGCCCAGCTCTCCATCAGCCAACGCTGAGCAGTGCCCGCAGCAGTGGCGCCGGTTTTGGCTTGCTCACCAAGCGCCCACGCCACCACCTTCTTTTTCACGACTCCGGCGAACCATCCCACCATCTCAGCACCGATTGCACGCATCGCATTGCGCCAGGTCAGCGTCCCGTTCATCATTGCATTCACGCCGCTGTCCCAAAGGCTGCTCATTCGGCCACTGAGATCCGTCCAGATGGCGTTCATCTCGGCTGCCGATTCGACGGCGATCTGCCCGCGAATTTGGGCGAGGCGCATCTGGTGGGCCTGCTCCAGCGCCTCGATCTGCGTGTTCAGCTGAGCGACCTGCACGGGATCGCGCATAGGGTCGAGCGCCGCCAGGTTGGCCTGGGCGGCGGCCATCTTGATCTCGTAGCGCCGGTTCTCAAACTCCTGCTCTTGGGCCAGAAGATCGGCCTGGGTGCCGAAGCCGAGCACCACCCTATTCCGGGCCGTCTCTTCGTCTTGGTCAACCACGGCCAGATTGCGCTGCTCCCATGCGGATAACTGGGCCTGGCCGATTTGATCGGCTTGTTGGGCCTCTTCTTGCAGGACCGCCACGCGCGCGGCCGAGGCCTTCTTGCTGACATGCAGACGGTCCTTTTCGTTCAAGGTCGTCAGGTTCAGGATGCCGGCCCAGAACGCTGCCTCGGCTTGCTTGCTCATGCCGTGCAAGGCGTCACGCTCAGACGCCACCACCTTCTCAGCTTCAAGCTGAGCCTCAAAGGCGGCCATCTGGGAGGGGTCTTTCTCGGCCTTGTCCTTATCCGGCTTGGTTTCGTAGTTCTTGCCCTTGCCTGTTTTTGCAGCCGTCGCCGTAGGCTTGCCCCAAAGCGCCGTGATGTCGGTCCAGGTCTGCTTGGCGTCCTCCTTCATGCGGTCGCCCAATTTGGAAAACGCATCGCCCCAGTTGCTGAAGATGTTGGTCATCTCTTCTTGAGCGCCCTTCACATCCCCTTGAATCAGCATGCGAATGGCCCGTCCCAGCGTGGCGATGGGATCGGCAATGGTCGAGACGACAATCCAGAGCTGGCGCAGCGCACCAATGACCACATGCACGGCCGTGGCCACAGCATCCAGGGCGACCTTGAAGGCGAACACGGCCGGCGGGGCGACCTCTGCGAACCACTCGCCCAGGCGTGTCAGGATGGGCATCACCGCATCGCCGATGGCTTTCTTGAGCGCGAGCATCACATCGCCCACGTCATTCATGGCGGCCTTGTAGCGCTTGCTGGCCTCCACGTTCTCTTGGCCAACCGTCAGGCCGAGCTCTTCTTGCTTCTTCTTGGCTGCCTCCAGCACGTCGTTATTCAGCTTGAGCAGGCCGGTAGCCTCTGAAGCGCCGCGCCCCCACAGCGTCATGGCAGCCAGGTTTCGGTCGGTGCCTTCCTTGTAGCCATTGATGACCTTGATGCTGTCCATCATCAGGTCGTTCAAATTGCGCAAGTTGCCGTGCGAGTCGCGCGTGGCCAGGCCCATGCGCTGCAACTCGCCTTCGTTTTGCTTGAGCTGGCGGCCCAGCATGGAGGCTGCACCCGTGAAGGTCTCGGCATCGGTGTAGATGTCGCCCAGTGCCACATTGAGCGTGCTGGCCTCGGAGGTGGTAATGCTCAGCGTCCGCGCCAACTTGTTGGCTTCGCCTGTGAACTGCTGGGTAGCCTTGATGCCGCTGGCAAACATGGCCCCGCCGCCGAGAATCGCCGCCACCGCTGCGAATGCGATGTTCACCTTACTGAAGGCCCCAGATAGGCCGCTGATGGCGCCGCCCATACTGCTGGTGCTTGAAGACACGGCTTCTGCGGCCTTGCCCATGTGCTCCGCCGTATCGGCCCGCAGCTTGGTGAAGTGCCCGCGCATTTGCTCCGCGGCACGCTGCACCAAGCTCGGGGCCTGCTGCATACCGCTTTGGAGCTCAGCGGTGTTGGCCGTGACATTGACGTTGACGGTGTTGTCGCTCATGGTGCGGCCGCAGTTGGAGAGGTGGTTGAAGTGGGCAAGCCCATGCTGACCAGCAAGGCGTTGAAGTCGCCTTCGGATAGCTTGGTGGTCGGGATTACGTCCTGGTCTTCCAGGTGCTCGGCTTGCTCGTCTTGCTTCTTGGGCTTGGCCGCGCCGAGGTAGTGCGCCACCATCACAGGCAGCGGGGGAAACTGCGCCCATTGCTCGCGCAGCGCGGCGAGCGTGGGCAGATCAAGCTCGTCGCGGATGTGGGGGATCGTCCAGCCGGTGCAATACGCCACTTCGGCGTAAAGCGCCGGCCAGTTCAGGCCTCCCCCGCTGGGTTTCCCTCCTGGCCCTCCAAGGCCTGGGCCTCGGCAGCTTTGCGCCGCGCGCCAGACACATCCATCACCGCCTGGAACACGTCGACCATGTTGCTCACGTCGATGAGTTCGGCCACAGCCTCCCGCGTCATCTCGGGATAGTTGCGGCGCAAGGCGGCGTGCGCGGCATCGATGGCGGTGGCGACCTGCTTGCGGTCGCTGATGTCACCGGTGAAGCTGGCCAGGGAGTCTTGCAGCTGCTCCATAGCCCCCAGCGAAAGCGGGGGAACCACCAGCACCTGGCCAGCCAGATCGAGCGCGATGCCCTTGATCTTGACGACAGGCATGCTCATTACTCCTGGGTGTAGATGTCACCCAGCGAGTAGCCAGCGGCATCAGCCTGGGCGCTGAAGTCGATTTCGGGCACGCTGAAATCGTCGTTCTTGGATCCGAACAGCATCAGCTTGTTCGAGACCACCGATTCCAGCACCGCGAGTGTCTTCTTACCCTGGAACTGGCCCATGTAGTGGATCTTGAGCATGGGGGTGTAGCCCATGGGCAGGTTCAGCAACTGGATGCGCTTGGCGCCGGCCAGCGTGTAGGTGTAGCTGAAGCTGATGTACATCTTGATGCCGACATCGGCGGCAGCGAAGGTGTAAACGCCAGCGGACACACTGTACTGGCCGGTGGTCGGGGCGCTGGCCACTCGAGTCATCACACGTCCGGTCGCATCCACGACGCCAAGGTCATCCACCCAAGTGCCGGAATTGGGCACGGTCGGCGTGATCGTGAATGGGGTGGAAGGAACAACGGTGCCAGTGGTGTCAGCGTACAGCGCCTTCATCGTGCCGCTGCTCAGGCCGGAGCCGAAGAACAGGGTGTTCAGGGCCTGGCCGTTGATCAGAGCGCCTTTGAACTTGCCGGTGGTCTTGACCTTGCCTTGGGCCGCGGCCAGCGCAAAGCGATTGGTGCCGAAATACTCCTTGAGGTCGCCCGCGAAGTCGAGCGACATTTCCTGCAGGCCCGCAACGCGGATCGGCGTGGGGTTGGTGATGGGGTTGCCGTAGGCGTCTTGCAGCAAGGTGGCGAACAGGTCGCCCGCGCCGAAGGTGAGTTGCATGATGGTCGTCCTTTCGTGACGGATGGAATGCGCAGGGCGCGGGGTTTAGGTGGCAAGGATCTGAATGGGGACGATGGCCACGGCCTGCTCGCCCAAGGTGCCTTCGTCGGTTTCGATGGCGCCTTCGATGCGGGCCCACTCCACGCCCGCGATGGGCAAGGTGTGGACGCCGGTAATGGGGTGCAGCACAAAGGCCGCCTCAATGGCATCAAGGATTGGGTTCAGCACCGTGCCGGGCACCTGGCCGCCGCTGGTGCGGACATAGACGTAAAGGTCAACCGACAGCAGCCACTTGGTGGGCTCGCCGGTCTTCTGAATGGCTTGTTCGCGCTTTTGTGCCTGGAACAGCGCGGGTTGCTGCTCGGCGGGCACATCGTTCCAGTGCTTCAAGATGCGCGAGCTGATGCGCAGGCCTGGCACGGCGGCCAGCAATGCGAACAGGCCTGCATAGATGGGTTCACGGTTCATTTCATGGCCTTTGTGCCTGCGGCAATGGCGGCGTTCAGTTCAGCCTCAATCACGCCGGCATCGTTCAGATCTTTGAGAGCTGATCGCAGGAACGACCGCTCGAGCAGGTTGACGTTGGCGGTGTGCGCCTTGACCGTGGCGTAAACCGGATACTTCAGCGGTTTGCCGAACGCCTTCTTCACAAGGCGCAAATGCTCTTTCACGGTCACAGGGCCGGTGAAGCCGTACTCGTGCATCCGCCCGTACTTGACCGGGGCCCGGCCGTCCTTGCCTGTGATGTCGTCCACGCCCACCGTGCCGATGATGTTTGTGCCAGCCTCATAGGTGCGAGGCGACTGGGTCACCGCCCTGGCCAGCGTGCCAGTAACGCGCTTGAGCACTTGGCCGCTGAGCTTGTTCTGCACGCTCTCACGCATCAGCTTGAGCGTGATCCGGCCCATGCCTTTGATTAGTTCGGCCCGCACCTCGGCCGACACACGGCCTAGGTTGCGGCTGACTTCCTTGTCGCCGCTGACGCTGCCGTTGATGCTCATAGCGGAGCAACGCGGCGATAGCTGTTCAGGACGGCCTTGGAGCTCGGCGTCAAATCAGCCGTGATGAAGTTGATGGTTTCGCCTGCCAGCGCCTTGCTGCTGATGTCGATGTGACCGCGCCTATTGAGGGCCAGCAACACTGTTTCAATCACAGCTTGCTCAATGTCGCCGGGCACCGAGGCATAGCCAGCGGTGTAGGTGACTTGCACGTTGTTGCGCCCGCGCGTGAAGCTGTAGCCCACCAGCAGGATGGTTCGATCAGCCAGCCACCAGCCTGTTTGGCCGAAGGCCGCGGCCTTGGGGATCACCTGGCCATTGACCGTGACGGCCGAGGCTGCAGTGACCGGGTACTCGGCCAGCAGCATGGCCTGGCCGCCGGTGCCGTTGCGGGTCTCGGTGTAGCTGGCGGACAAGACGCTACCCTGCAGGAAGTTCTCAACAGCCGCGCTGGCCCGCGAGATGAGCGCAGTCAGCAAGGCGTCCAGTTCCGTGCCCGCGATGGACCCGTAAGCCTTCACGGCCGCCAGGGTGGTCAAGTCCGCCATGACGATCAGGCCTGGGCGGCGGGCTCGTCGGCGGGGGCTTCAGCTGCAGCCTCTGCAGCCTTGGCCTTTTTGCCGCCCTTCGGCGCTTCCTGGGCGGCGGGCTCGTCGGCGGGGGCGTTGCCAAAGCCGAAACCATAGAGCTGCAGCGCGTGCTGCGAGGCAACTTCGAACTTGCCATCCGCGCCGATGTCGTATTGCACGCCATCGACCGATGCAGAGTTGGCGCCCTCGGGGCCAACCAGTTTGATCTTGTCCATCTGATTTTCTCCTGTAGAAACGAAAGAGCCCCGCACGGGGCGGGGCTCAGGGTCGCTGGGATCGGTGATCTAGTTGGTGATCAGCCGACGTTGGTGATGATGCCGAGCGAAGGCGGGAAGTAGTGCTGAAGCACCTCGTCTGCGTAGACGCCGTACTCGTACTTGCGAGTGCGCAGCGGCCACTCGATTTGGTAGTACTCGCGGCGGGTGCGCACGCGGCACAGATCGCTCACGCCGTCCAGGTAGGCCGGCACGCGGGTGGTGCGGAACAAGATCGTGCCGGGCGGCAGGTTGGGGTGAACGATCAGATCGATCACCTCGCCCGTGATCGGCGACAGGTACTTGCCTACGTTGCGGCCAGCGACCATCTCTTGCGTGGCGCTGTTGTGGTCGATGGTGAACATCACGTTCGGGTTCGTCTGGCCCAACACCACGTTGGTGATCTTCTGAAACTGGCGGAAGTTCAGATAGATCTGGTTGGGTTGCAGGCGATAGCGGTCGTAGAACTGAGCCAAGGCCACATCGATCTCAACCACCCGGCCACCAGCACCGGTCAACGTGTTGCCAACGCCCGGCGTGCCCGTGGGCAATGCGTTGTAGTACGCGCCCAGGTTCGACTTGCTGGCGATGGTCAACAGACCGTCAAAGTCCAGCGCGCTGGTGCTGTTGTCAGCCGACGGCAGAGACGAGGCCAACTGGTTGCCGCCACCGGTTGCCGCGGTGATAGACACGCTGTTGATCGTGGTCACCGCACCCAGGCGCTCAGAACCCGCTGCACCCCAGTACCAGGCATAAGCCACAGCGCCGCGCACTGCTGCCACAGAGCCGGTGGCCGAGCCGGTGGGGCCCGTCACCGAGACAGTGGCAGCCGCCGACTTCTGGGCAGTGCCAGCGCCGAAGGTGTCGGTGGTGCCATCCGCATTAGTGCGGGTGATGGAAGCGCGGACCTGGGCGGTGGTGGCATCGAAGAAGCCGCCGGCCTGGCCGTTGTTGATGCCGGCCACATCCCAATAGGATTGCAGCGTCAGCGCCACGCAGATCACCGAAAGGGTTTGCGTGGCCAGCGTGCCGCCAGAGCCAGAGGCCGCCAAGGTTGGCGTGGGCGTGGTGCCCAAGGCCGCCGAAGTGTTGCCACCCAGCAGGATCATTTCCTCTTCGATCATCAGGGATTCCAGCGTCTGGCCAACAGCCAGCGCCTTCACATCCTCGAAGCCCTTAGCGGCATAGTCAGCCTCGAAGGTCACCGCCTTTTCCAAGCCGATGCCACGATAAGCCGCCAGATATTCAGCACTGGTGTGCTGGACTTGGCCGCCGCGCTGGCCCTCACTCACGCCCGCACGCACGCGGGTGGTGTTGATGCCGGTGATGGCCTTCCAGTTGGCCTGGATCGAGAAGCCGCCACCCACGCGCGGGATGCTGTTGCGCAGGGGGGCGAGCACGGGATAGAGCTTCTTGCTGGGCGCTTCCAGGTCGTAACCTTGGATGCCCGCAGTCGCGCTGCCCGGCTGGGTGAAGTTCTTGGTCAGCTCGTCGACTGCCTTGGCCTGGGAGGTCTTCACCAACTCCAGGAGTTCGGCCATGTTGTTGGCGCCCATATCATTTCCTTTCAGGAGATAAAAAAGGCCGCACGAGGCGGCCGGAAAAACACCCGGAGCGGGTGATCAGAATGCGCGGATCGGGCGGGCTTGTGCCGCCTTGATCAGCGTTGCAACATCGTCCACAGCACCGTCGGCTTTCACCACGGGCGCGGGGTCTTCGTTCTCTTTGCCGTCGTTGCGGTCGGCTTGCTTGCCGATCACCAGGGCCTTGGTCACGCCCTTGGGGGCGGCAGGCTGGGCCAACAGATCGGCGTGCGCCTTTCGCAGGGTCACCAGTTCGGTGAGCGCTGCTTTGGTCAGTGCGGCGGCGGTGGGCTCGGCCAATTCCAGGCCGGCGGCCTTGGCGATCTCGGTGACTTGCTCGGCTTCTTCGGTGGCTCGCTTCTGGAAATCGGCCTCGGTGTCCGCCTTCTGCTTATCGCCCTCGCCTTCGCCTTCTTCGTCCTCGTCCTTGTCATAGCCAAGGTCTGCCAGCGCCTTGTCAGCGGCCTTGCAGGCTTCGTGCGCGGACTTGAGGGCGGCTTTGGTCGAGGTGCTGAAGCGCTTGCCAGCCTTGGCCAGGTCGCCTCCAGCGTCAGCCGCGGCGATCACATCGACCACCACGGGCACAGGGACAGCAGCCTGCAGGTTTGCCAACAGCTCAGCGCACTCTTCGGCGGCCATGGCCTGGAACACACCAACACCAGTCTTGAGCCAGTCCAGCAGCGCGGCGGGCAACGGGCTGTTGTCACCTTCGTTCTGAGCCTCCCAACCGGCGGAACTGACCAAGTAGCCAATGCCGCGCAAGATGCTGGCGAAGTCGGAGAGCTCATACAGGCCCTTCTTGAGATCGTCAGCCTGCGCCGCCCACACAAGGTCTTCCCCTTCAGCCTTGACGATGCAGATACCGCTCTCCGGGTTGCAGCCAGCGTCCACCACCGAGGTCTCGCTGATCCGCTTGACGAGGACTCGGGTCGCCTTCACTGAGGTGCCGTCAGCCTTCGTGACCGTCTCAGCCAAACGCTTGGCGACAGAGCCGCCGATGCTGAACGCAGCCAGCGTGCCGTCAAGCACTTTGGCCTGGGTGTCTTGCGCCCCGGAGCTGATGAAGGCCTTGACGATGATCTGCTTGGCGTCGTCGTCACAAACGACTTCCATCGCCTTACCCACAGCCTTCTTCGCATCGTGCTGCTCACGGATATTGCCCGCCCAGCCAGCGAATGCGGCCTTGGCCGACTCGTAGTCGACGATCTCATCGGCATGGTCGAGGGCTTCACTTGTTGCGATGCCCTGCACCACCAGTCGGCCATCGTCGAGCTTCTCGGTCTTCATGATCGGGAAGTTCAAGTGGAAGTTTTCGCGCGCTGCGCCGCTCCAGATCAGTTTCATGGTCGTGTCCTTCATGGTCTTGCCCGTGTCGGGCATTTCGTCGGTCAGCACCGGCAGCACGGTGCACCGGCAATTGGGATGGTTTGGCGGAAAGCTCTCGCCGCTCGGAAAGTCTTCGTTCATGCCAATGACACCGGCTGCTTCGCAGGCCTGGCATTCCTCGCTCACAAGGTCGTCTTGGGCTGTGCTCCAGGTCTTGCCTGCCACCAGGCCGGAGGCTTGGTAGCCCTCCATCGTTCCGGCCATGTCAGCCTTGGCGATCTCGGTTCGGGCGATGGATTCGGCGCGTTCAGGGCTGAAGGCGGTGCCTTCGAGGATCGAGGCCTTGAGTTCGTCTGCGCTCAGGCCCTCGGTCAGCGCCTCTTCGACCTTGCCGCGCAGCATTTCGCGGGTGCTGTCATCGATGCGCCACTTCGCGTTGGGGTTCGGCACCAGATCGCCATCAGCGTTGCGCTTCATGCCCACCATCTCGGCCGCGCGTGCACGGCCCCAGGCAGCGGCCTTGTCACCGGTCAGCGTGACCACTTCTTCAGCTTTCACACTGAGCTGCTTGAGCGCGGCCGCGCCGCCGTCCATGGCCATGGCCGCCAGCGGGTCTTCAGCCACACTGACGATGGCATGCCATTCTTCGCCGAACTCCAAAGCATCCAAGGCCTTGCGCGCCCGCACTGCCGCGGCTGCAAGGGCCTCGGGATCTGCGCCCGGCTTGCGGGCCTTCTTCTGCAGGCCCAGCTGATCCACCAGCTGGTCAGCAATGCCGGGGGCTCGGGCCGCCAGGAACTCCGATAGACCTTTGGCCAGGGCCTTGCGTTGTTCGGCAACAGCTTTGCGGTCACGGTTGATCGGTTTCAGGGCGAGCTTAGCCAGCGCCTCTTCTGCGGTGAGGCGTTTGCACAGGATCTGCATGGTTCAGGCCTTGGGATCTTCTGCTGCGGGCTTGTTCGGCGGCGGCTCTTGGCCCTTGGCGGGGGGCTCCTGGCCCTCACCGCCCTGCCCTGCCTCGGGATCACCACCAGGCCCGGCCAGCATTGGCGGGGGCGGAGGCGTCAAATCTGCCTTCTGCTCAGGAGTCATCGGCGCGCGGCCCAGGTCGGCCCGGACCTCGTCAGGGTGCAGCACCTTGGCCGCAACGTAGATCTGCGCCACCTCGGCACGGATCTTGGCGTCGATGATGGGGCCCTCTTCCCAGCTGAACTCAAGGTCAGCAGCATCCAGGCACTTGGCCAGGATGACGTCAATCAAGCCCTTCACCCACTGCTGAATGGGGGCCAAGCCTTCAGACAGCGATTGTTCGCGGGCAGTCTCTGCGGTGGCCCGGTTGGACTGCTTGACGAAGGGCGTGGGCTCAATGCTGAAGCTGAAGCAGATAACCCGGGCCAGCCACTCGTCGAACTCGTCTTTGAGTGGGGGCTGCTTGACCTCTTTGAAGTTCTTCGCGATATCGCCTGGCACAAACTTCAGCTTGCGGCGGCTAGCTTGGTCGTCGGTCAGCAGCATGTCCCAGTAGTCTTGGAACTCTTTGATCTGCGTGATCGTCCAATCTGTCGGCACGCCGGCCAACGCATCCGGCACCGTGCCTTCGGTGAAGTAGTTCAGTGTGAATAGCTGGCGGCGCAGCGCGATGTTCACCGTGTTCACCACCTGCTCCACCTGGCTGGTGCCGTAGACCTTGTGCGTGCGCGGATTGCGTGGCTTGTAGATCAGCTCTTCGCGGGTGTAGTCCACCGCGGGCACGCCCTTCAGGATCTGCTGATAGGCCGGGCCATCGGTAGGCGTGCGGCCTGTCGAGTCGATCACGCGCTTGATGGTGGCGCCGTCGATGGGCTCCAGCGCGAACAGCTCGCCACCGACCGTGCGCCGGATGTACACCGTTGGCGCGTCGATCACAAAGAGGTCTTCCAGCAGCATGCGGAGCCAGTCTTCCCATGCATGCTCGCCGTCTGGGCAGCGTAGAAAGGCCTCGGCCTTTTCGCAGCGGGCATCGCGCTTGGCGTCTTTCTTGCGCGGCTGGATGGCCCAGGGCAAGCAGCAGACCTGATCCTTGCGCGTCTCGATCACGAGACGGAGCAAATCGCAGTTCTCGGCCAGAGCGCGCAGTTCGGGGAAGCCGATGGCCTCACCGCTGCGGGGGCGCAGGTCGATGTTGAAGCCGGTGCGGTAGTCGAGTTGGCGACCTGTGACGCCGGCTTGCTCAGCCTGCTCGCCCTGCAGGGCAGGCTCGATGGGTTGCTGCGGGCCAAACCAGTCAGCGCCGCCCGGCGTTGCGCCGGTCAGGGCATAGCGCAGCCCAGCCGCCACGCGCGAGACGATGCCCGGCTCGATCTGGCTGCCTTGTGATGGGTTGCGAGTTGCCATTGATGGATTGGGTTAGGTGGGGAGGCGGTACTTACCGGCAGGGTATTGGATTTAGGCGGCAGGCTGGAATTCGTGGTCGAAGGGCGGATCACCGGGCCGCTCGCCCAAGATGTGCCTGTGGACTGCAGAGTGCATAGGATGCCCGCAGACCCCGCAGCGACTCCTACACCCGCAAACCATCGCGATGCCTCGGCCTTGGGAGCGCTTCGGGTTTGGGCATGGGCCAAGGCCAGCACCCGATGGTCGGGGCTTTCTGGGTTGATTGGTCGTCATGATGGTCGGCAAGGTATGGGAAATCAGGCAGTAGGCGGGCGGATGGACATGCGGCCCGTCTTCTGCGTCACGGCGGAGCCAGCGGCGCTGAACATCAGCGTGCTGTAGATACCTGCCGAGGTGATCACGCCATTGATGGTGAACGGCGGGTAGTCAAAGACGCCCGACCAATCCTCATCAATCGGGGTTGCTTCGCTCGGGTACAAGGGGCACGAGATGTAATTGATAGTCGTGCCGTCCACGGTGCCGTTCAAATACTGATAGGAGTAGACAAGCGATGAGCCCGCCACCCCTGATGTGGAAACGGTTGCATCCGGGGCGTAGGTCTGGCCCGCCACAATTCGAGGGTGGATTGCCCCCCCAGCTGTGCGGATGTTGCCGCCGTCGTTTGCCGCCGTGGGTGTCACCACAAGGACGGCGTCATAGCCGCAGCCGTCAGCTCGCGCCGCAGTGGAGGCGACTGCCGTAGCTGAGCCAAGGCGCTCTGCCACCAAGCCTGCGGCCATCGTGCAAGTTACTGGCGCAGACACAGTGCCACCCGAAGCCGCCCATGGGCCGGCATCAAGAATGTTGCTGCTGGTGGTGTCGAAGCCGTAGGTGTCTGCGCCCGTCACCACGCGGCGGTCGCTGCCTACAACAGCAGCGCTAACGTCAGCGGCCATGCGCTTGCCAGCGTAGTAAGCGCCCTTCTGCGTCCAGTGAACATCGTTGGAAATGATGTAGCCGGTCTTCGCAGTGCCTGGGCTGGCGTTGTTCGTGCCGTCGATGATTGCGGCGGCAATGTCAGCCAGTATGGCCTTGCTATTGAGGCGGCAGAAGTTGCGAATCCATGCATTCACCTGGGCCGCCGACTGAGCACGCGCAGTTGTCCAGGCCGTGCCGATTGGCGGCGGGATAGTTACACAGATGGGGCGCACGCCGCCCGCAAGCAGATCTGTGTAGATCTTTTGCAGGTTGGGGGTGATCTGCGCGGCAGTCAGAGAATCAAGGTGAATGTCATTTGTGCCGCCGAGCACGGCACAGAAACCCGCGCCAGATGCAATGACGGCGGGTACGAACTGGGCCATGTCAGCAGTGCGACGACCCGGCGTGGCGAAGATCTCACCGAGGTCAAACAGCTTTTTGCTGAGGATCAGGAACCAAGTCAGGAAACCGTCATTGGCGCGCCGCTGGAGATTGGCGAAACGGGGCGTAGTGCCAAGGGGCAAAGATGCGCTGTCGGGGCCTACGTTGGGGACCGTCAGCGTGGTGGTGGTCGGAACCGACAGGACGGTGTAACGACCCCGCATCGAAGAATCAAAAGCGTCCAAGCCATCAAAACGACCGCGAGCGCCTGCGTACATGCCGTGAGCGCCGGAGGTGGTCAGCGTCAGGATATTGCCGCTCCGGCTTGCCGCAGTAACGGTCAAGAGCTGGTGCGTCATGGCTTCAAGGGAATCACCGATAGCCGCCATCAGCGCACGATTCCCAGCCCCTGACACCGAGTCTGGGAAAAGCGGCTGCGCATCCACCCGCACTGCACCGCCCGCGATCAGCACGGCCTCGGCGCGTGAGCCAGACGCCACGGTGAAGGCGCCGTCCGAATCAGCCAGCAGGGCGACCCGATCCACGTTGATCTGGGCGTCGTTGTTCAGAGTTCTGTAGCGTGGCATCACTGCCCCTTTCCTTGATCTTTGGTGGCCTGGATGGCTGCGGTCTGTTGCCGCGCCCAATCCAGCATTCCTGTGCTTCCACCCATCAGCGCCTCAAAGGCACGGCTCAGGGCGTCCACTTGGTCGTCGTGTGACCCGTTGGGGAACATCCGCATTTCGTTGATCAGTTCGTCGTTCCAGGCCCCGCGCAGCATCAGCACATTGCCGACGTTGATCTGAGAGGCCAAGGGCAACGCCCTCGTGTACTTGTCGCCGCTTTCTGGGCTGGTGTGCACCGAGGCGCCCGCCATCTCGCGTGTGAGGTAAAGCGCCTGGGTCTTCCCGGCCTGGCCAGGGTCTTGCGGCAGGCTCTGCCTAACCTTGGGGCCATCTCGGTTGGCCGTGTTCTTCAATGCCTGGTCGCGTTTGTCTGGCCCTTCCCGCAGCCGCACCATGTCGGCGATGACGAAGCGTCCATCAGCCAGCCTTCCGAGCTTGCCGCCAGCCGTCCAGTCTGGGTCGGGGCTGACTGCCTTCTTCTCCGTCGCCGCAAAGTCCCAGCCTCGCACCCACTCAATCGGCACGGCCGGGAGCGCATCGATGATCTGCATCTGGTCCGGCTGGATCGTGCCGCCAGCTGGTGGTGATGGCTTCTGCCGGTACTGGCCCGCGAAGACATATGGCGCTGCGCGCTCCATGCGCTCCAGATCCGCCGCGCTGTGCTTCTCAGGCCAAAGCGGTGTGTTGTCGTCGTTCCAGGCCGACAAACACAGGTGATCCCACTTTTCCCCGTTGCCGCCACCCAGCAACCAGCCCGCTAGATCCTTCTCATGCAAGCGCTGCATGATCAAGATGATCGGCGTGTCCTGGTTGTTCTTCCGGCTCTCCAGCGTGTTCTGGAACCAGTCAATCACACCCTGCCGGATTACATCCGACCGGGCTTCGTCTGCCTTGTGCGGGTCATCGATGATGATCGCCCCGCTGAATCCTTCCCTGTGCTTGCCTGCGCCAAAGCCTGTGATCGAGCCCCCGGCGCCGGTGGCGTACATCACGCCGCCTTCGGTGGTCTGCCAATGGTGCTGCGCATCGCTGGACAGGACCAGCGCCGGGAAGATCTCCCGGAAGGCCTCATGCTGGACCAGCCCACGCACGTTCGAACTGTTGTTGCCCGCGAGCGTGCCGCTGTAGCTCGCATGGATGAATTCAGCGTCTGGCACCTGGCCCATGGCCCAGGCAATGAAGTTCACCACCGCTAATTCGGTCTTCGAATACCTGGGTGGCACGTTGATGATGAGTCGCTTCGTCTCCCCGCTGAACACCCGCATCAATGCGTCACAGATCAGCGCATGGTGCCGAGCTTGCTGCCAAAGGTAATTCTTGCGCTGCAAGAACATCCAGCGGCTGAAGGAGTAAAGGTCCTCCCTGGCCCAGCCTATGGCCGCCAGCCGCTCAGCTTGGCTAAAACTTGGCTTGGACACTGCGCACCGCCTCGGCCAGCTGCTCAGGCGTTACCGTCACCTGGGCTTGCTGAACCGGGCCGCCGTCCTTGCCGGTGACTTCCACCTTCTGCTTGAACAAACCCAGGTGCTCGCCCAACAGCTTCAGCGCAGCCACCTTGTCATGCGTCTTGATCTTCAGTGACCCGCCATTGGCTGTGATGGTCTCGGTCACTTCGGCCACCACAGCGGCTTCGTCGTCGGTCAGGGCGTTGGACGGCCGCAGCTTGATGCCGTCCGGTCCCCAAGACATCACCCGGCGCTGATCTCCGAATGCGATCTTTGCGAGCTCAAGAATCACGCTTTCCTGGGTGATCTCCGTGCGCTGCTGCAGCGCCTTCTGGCGCTCTTCAATCGCCTGCTGAATGTCAGCATTCATCAACAGGCGCGACCCTTGCTGCACCGCAGTTTTGGCGCTGTAGCCTGCCCGAATGGCGGCCTGGGTCGCGTTCAGGTCAATCAGGTATTCGCCAACGAATCGTGATTGGTTGGCGTTGAGTGTCATGGTCAGAAACGAAAAAACCCGCCGGGCTTGCGCGCAGGCGGGTTAGACGGGGTTTACAGCGATTTGGACACGGCTCCGCAATCAATTGAGACGTTGGTCCACATCGCTGCGGATGGCGGAAGTGTAATCACAAGTCCAGTCGGGGCGCAAGGCGAGCCATGGCCAGGGGCCCAGCGATGGCCGTCTCGCGCTCCATTTCGACCAACAGCCAGCGCGCCAGCTCCAGGCGCTCAATCGAAAACATGTTGTTGAACGAGCGCTTGCCGGATCCCTTGCAGGCTGGGCAGCGCTGGGCCGAAAGCACGGGGACATTCGGCATCATTTGGAGCCCGTGTCCACCGCATGACTTGCAGGTGCTATTGCGGTGGTAGGCCAGCACTTGCCATGCCAGCGTGAGCGCATCGGGCTTGCCAATCTCAGCGCCGCCCATCCGGTAGGCCTTGCCGACAGCCATCGCCGCCAGATGCTCCACCACTTGAGCCCCGTTGGAGTCGCCGCCGACGAACAGCCGCAGCAACGCGATGGCCAGAGGCGAATGCTTAGAGGCCAGGCCTGCCGCGCCCAGCACATCGGCATCGCTCTGGTTCGTTTCGGGGTTGCTCCGCAAGTTGCTGGAGCGGATTGCCGAGGAATAGCGGTCTTCGATCTTCATTGCTTCTTTGCCTTCCACAGCGCTGTCATCGTTGCTCGGAGTCGGTCGGCCTCGGCTTTGCCGCGGCGGTGTTCAAGGGATTGCATCCATTCGCGGCGCTGGGCCAGGGAGGGCAAAGCGGCGATGGCGCGGGCTTCGCATTCGTGGCGCCAGGCTTCGGAGTCGCTGGGCACCTGGGTGCCGTCAATGAGAGTCACGGTTTGCATTTGCTTGCCTCCTGCTGTTCGCGCCATTGCTCCCAGGCCGCCCAAAAGGTGCTTCGGGATCCGGGCTGACGGGCTGCGGGTTCGCCATCGGCGCGCAAGATGAGCGGGCCGAACATGCGGTGTTGCTCGAAGCGCCACGTGCGGCCGCGCGCGTCGGTGATGGTGTGCTCCAGCGCCGGCGAGCAGCAGGAGCAAATCGGCTTCATGGGATCACCACCGAAACGCGGTAAGCCACACCCGCCACTTCGATGCGGTCGCCGACTTTGGCCGCCAGCAAAATCGGCAGCTGGCCTTGGCGGTGGTGGTCGTAGCTGATCAGCAGCGGGGACCAGTTCCCGCGACCGATGCGGCGCAGCAAAAGAGTCATGCCGCCTCGGCCTCAAAAATGGCCGCCTGAGCCTGTTGAGGCCTGATCGCCTCGATGGTCACCACCACGCGGGCGCCTTTGTCATCGGGCTCCATGCGCTCGGCAACGATGCGGCGCACCCACTTGTCATCCTCGATGGCCACATCCTTCAGCGCATCCAGCAAGACCTTGTTCGCGTTGTCCAGGTCAATGCAGCGCACATCGTTGTCCCAGCCGTCCGGGTCTTTGCGCGCGCGCTTTGCCCAGTCAAGGGGGCGCTGCGGGAACAGCTGGACCGTGATCGCGACGCGGCCCTGGATGGGCTCGCGGATGCCGGCCTGCCAGCACAGCAGATTGACCTGGCTGCGGTATTGCTCGGCTTCCTTGCTCACGGTGACGATGGCCCGGCCACCGCGGGCGTAGCTGCGCCAGTACACGTTGGCCGAGATCGGATAAGGGAGCGTCAGCTTGATCATGGTGCGACCCCGCTGACCGCCAGCAAGATCAGCATGCCTGCGCCGCTCAGGGCGATGCAGACGACGGAACCGACAAAGCACAACCCGAAGGCGGCATCGGAGAAAAGGAATTTCATGTCAGGGCCTCCAGTTGAAAACGCTTGAGCCGTTGGCCGCCTCGGGCCATAGGGCGCCACGGCGGACGGCAGTGATGGTCCCGGACGAAACGCCATAGACCGGCGCCAGGTCGCGCGACGATTCAGGCCGCTGCCGGATCTCGCGGGCCAGGTCTACGCTGAGCTTGGTGGGCATGGCGCGGGCCCGGTTGATTGCCGCTGCGTTGCGTTTGGCGGTGCTGAACTCGCCGCGGGCCGACTGTTCTTTCGGGGCTTCAGCCCGGGTGAAAACCACCATGTGGTCCAAGCTGATGCAAGCGAAGTTCTTGCACTTGGCCCGAAGCACGGTGCCCGCCTGGTTGCGCTCGCCCTTGTCCAGAAACCACATCACGCCGCGGGCGCTATGGCTGCCCTGGCACAAGCCGGGGATCATTCCGGCGGGGACATAGATCACGGGCGTTTTGCCGCCGAGCTGGAAGCGGCCTTGCCACTCCAGGCATTCGCCGACGGGCTCGCACTTGGCTTCGATGCCGGCCAGCCACTGCTCGCGGTTCATTGTGGGGTTCATGGGTGGGCCTCCGTAGCCTTGCGCATACCAGGCGGCAGGCAGTTGGCGGGGATTGGGGTGAAGGAGCCGACGGCCTCTTCTCGCTTCGCATCCAGCGCTCTGCGCCATGCGTTCTGCTGTACAACGCTGAGCTCTTCGCCGCGCTTCTCTCGGTCGCGCAAGGTCTTGGCCCACTCGAGCCGATCGACGTTTTCCAAGTCCGCGGCCTTGGCTGCCGCTAGCTCATTGATTTTTTGGCGGAAGAAGTCGAGCCGTGTCGCATCAGGGCCGGACAGCAGGGCCAGCTGGGACTCGGGCATGGGCAACGCCGGGCAAGCGCTGAACGCGGCTTCGTCTGTCAACCGGCCTGCAGCCACGGCGGCGGTCAGCGCGCGCTTTCGCTTGTCCATGTCAGAGCCCATTGAGGCCTTCCAGACCGCAGGTTTTCCGGTTCTCTTGGCCAGGGCCAGCAGCCGCTCGTAGACCTCTTTGAACGTCATCCGTGCCGCGATGCTGTCGCCGGCCTGGAGCAGCGAAGTGCATGCGCCGTAGGCTTCGGCCATCTCGTCGGTCCAGACGACTGTCTCGTCTTCGCCGATCTGCACCATGGCCCAGGCTTCCTCGGCGCCTGGCCGACCATTGGTCGCGATGGCGTCGATCTGGGCCAGGACATCGGCCGGCGTGGGCATGAAACGGCCGCGCGTCGTGTCCCGAACGTGGGCATCAAACCCGGCGCGGACTAGGTCGATGTCGTGCTGCCGCAAGGCCCGGAAGTACAGCGCCGTGTTGGTGGCGTTGGGGGTGTAGGTGCCCCGGCTCATGAGGCCAGCAATGCTGTCCAGCATCTCCGAAAATTCGTCGTAGTCATGGCCTTGCATCGAGGGCCTCCGCTGCGTTTGTGGGGTTCTCGATGCCCAGCAGGCGCTTTGCTTCGGCATCGCGGGCCGCCGTGGTCACGAGCGCCGCGGCTCGGCCAGGCTTCGGGTCATCGCGGTGGGCGATATCGCTGCGGCACCAGTTGCGCCAGGTGGCCTGCCAGTCCAGCTTGGTCGCGTCCTTGCCGGTCTTGGAGGTCCAGTGGTCCCGGAACTTCGCGGCCTCGAGGCGCACCTTGTCGGCGGACCATTGCGGGAACTCGGCCAGCACCTCTTCGCCCCAGGTCTTCGGCAGCGCCCAATCCTTCGGGAGCCGTGATCCGCGTTCTGGGGTCGGGGTGGGAGCCGCGACAGCGGCGGGTGGAGGCGAAGGGGCTTGCTCGGGCCTCCACGCTAGTGGATCCTGCTCTTGCTCCTGTTCTTGCTCCTGCTCCTGTTCCTGGCTTCGAAGGGGCTTACCAAGGGGCTTCCTGAAATCTGCTGCTGGAGCCTGGGCTGCGCGCCGATTGTTGAGGTGGAAAGCCTCGCAATACCGGTCAAACCAAAGGGCCAGGAAAGGGTTTTCCGGCAGGCTTTCAAAGTCCTTCAGAATGCCCTTGCAGCGCTTATCCCCAGAGGAAAGGGCGTCAGCAATCTGCCATGCGGCCATCTCGTAGACCCAAACCATTTCAGTGGCCTGGTCGTAGGCGCAGAAGCCGCATTCGATACAAGCCTGAAGCCCCTCCGAAGCCCCTTCGATGCCTAGGCCGGCTTCATGCGCCATGTACAGCACGGGCTGGTAGTACAGACCCAGCATGTTGGAATGCGGCGAAGAGATCAGGTAGGAGGCCGCCAGAAGGGCCTTCGGACCCTTGCGCCGAAGTGCCTTGCCGGTTTCCCCGGTCCAGAACGTGGGGCTAAATTTGGCGTAGTCCCTCATTTGGCACCCCGCTTCGCTTTGGCCGCAGCCTTCTGCGCCTGTGTGGCCAGGCGCTGGCACTCCACGCAGTACCCGCTGAGCGTGTAGCGCGCCGCGATATGTCCTGCCGGGCAGGGTTCGCCGTTGAAATAGCGCACTGCGCCTGCCTCGGTGGCCTGGGCCCGTGATGTCGGCAGATTTGTTTCGTCGATGCTCATGCCGCCGCCCTGGCCTTCTGCATCCGCTCCAGCGCACTCAGCGCTGCAGCAAGGGTCTTGCTGGTCTGTTCAACCACGGTGGTCAGCCGGTCCTCTTCCTCGGCCTTGGTGATGGGCTTGGCGTCATAGCCGATCTCGGCGGCCATCCAAAAGAACGGCGCGTGCATGCCGGCATCTTTGGCGCGCTTGAGAATGAACATGGCCTCGCTCATGTCCAGGCGCTCAGCGCGCGAAGGGTTCAGGCAGTCCAGCAGCCGCGTGCGGGCGCTGTCGGGCCACAGGGCAGCGCCCACCATCTTGGCGCCGCCCAGGTGTTGGACTGCGGCCGTCAGGGCTTGCTCGGGGCTCTCGTAAAAGGGCATTTCAGACTGCATTCCGAGGCCTCACGAAATTTTCGGAAGCCTTCGGATGGGCTTCGCGAGACAAAAAAAAGAGACTGGCTGCCATGGATGCAACAGATCTCAACGAATGGGCCCGGGCCAAAGTGGCCACGTGGATCCGGCATTGCGCCGGCGAGGCGGCCGCAGAGATGCAGGCCCGGGCGGATGAACTGGCGCGGCTGGCGCGCGAGCTACGGAAGGTGGCGAGGTGAGCGCGCATGGGTCAGGCCTCGGCAAAGAGGCCGCCTTGGCTGCGCTCCAGCGCGGCGCTGCAGGCGTGGTTGAGCCAAACCACTTCGGTACGCAGGCTTGTGCCGCGTCCTCCGGAAATGCGCGCTTGTGTCTCGTGGCGACTCCAACCTTGCAGCTCGAGGTCGTAGAGCTCGGTTGCATAGCCGCAAAGCACGACCATGCCGTCGACGGCCTTCAGCGCATCAAGCAGGCAACGGTGGCCGACATCATCAAGCTCATGCCGATAGCCGCCCTTGTTCCGCATGGCCCGAGTGGCGTGCACATAGGGAGGGTCCACAAAGAACAAGGTGTCATGGCCATCGTGAGCCTGAATGACCTCGATCGCGTCTCGGTTCTCGATCAGTACGCCAGAAAAGCGTTCGCCGATCGGGGTGATCGCCGCTGGATAGTCGGCCCAGTTGTGCTGGGCCGTCCCGTACTTGCGCCTGGTGTCGGTCCGAAAGCCTGTAGTGGCTTTGGTCGCGCCAGCGCTTCCAAATCCCATCGCCGCCCGCACACAGGTGCGACGAGCTCGCTCGAGCGAGTCGTCTGTAGGTTCGTAAGCCTGGTTGAATTCTTCGCGCGCATAAGGTGTGAGCCGGCACGCCTCAATCAGATCGGCTCTCAGCGCCGGATCACGAATGACGCGAAAGAAGTTGACGATGTCGCCGTCCAAGTCGTTATAGACCTCGGCATAGACGCGCGGCTTTTGGAGCAAGACGCCGGCCGCACCGCCAAACGGCTCTACATAACAGCCATGGGGCGGGAAAAACTTGAGGATCCAGGACGCCAGCCGGAACTTGCCACCGTGGTAACGCAGCGCCGGGCGTGTGACTTCAGCCATGGCTCAAGCCCCCTGCCCTTCGGCCGCGGGTTGCTCTTGCGGCACGGCCGGCGCGCCTTCGGCGTTGATGAGCTCGGGCCAGTGCAGCCACCAGTCGGATTTCCGCAGGTGCCAGCGGCGCACTTTTCCACCCGTCAATCGTTCGACTCGAACGGCCTCGCGGGTCTTCATGTCTTTCCGTCCGGTCAGACATTGATAGAGGTATTGCTCATTGACGCCTGTCAATGCGGCAATTTCGTTTCGGTCGGCTACGGTGATATCCATCGGCCAATACTAGCGTTTCGCTAGCCGAAGTCAAGCGTTTCGCACTTTGTGATTCTCTAGCGTTTTGTTTGAATGCGGCCCATGACACCAAAAGAGCACTTAATAGAGGCGCTGCGGCGCCTGTGCGAACAACATGGCGGGCACGTTGCCGTTGCAGAAGAAATAGGCGTCAACGATCAAACCCTTTGGCAGGTTCTTGCTGGGACAAAGCTGCCGTCAGGTGAGCCGCGAGGCATTGGCCCTCAGGTCCAAAAGAAGCTTGAGGCAAGATTCCCAGGCTGGTCGACTTCGACTGCCGCTCCGGCGTCTGAATCTGCACCGCGGATGGGGCCCGCCCTAACAATTGGCGATCTTGCCTACCAGATTGGCCAAGCCCTGGCCGGACTATCCGATAGCCGCCGCACCACCATTGCCCACCTATTGGCAGCCCAGGTTCGTGATGAGCCAAACCTAGACGAAGCGCGGGCCATCGACATGCTCACTGGTGGGGTGGTGCTGTCCTTGAATGCCCCTAACGAAGCGCCGTCCAACGCTACGCCCCCCGCCCCACTTGGCGCACCGATTGCCGAAGAGCATCGCGCCGAGTTGGACGCACTATCCAAAGCAGCAGAGGAACTGCATGAAAACAAAAAGCAAAGTCGTCGCCTTTCCAGCGGCTGAACTCCCAGGCCTTGGCATCGCAGCCACGGCCGGCCTCGGCAATCGCATCTTGGGTTCGAGGAACGAGATCTGGATTTGCAGCGCCTACAACCATCACCATGAGCCCGTCATGCTCTACGTGAAGCTTGGTTTGCCGGTGCGGGCGATGCTGGTCGAGGCGCTGGCCGCCCAGTTGGCCATCGCACTGCGGCTGGACTGCCCAACACCCTACTTGGTCACCGTGAAGCCAAAGCACGTCGGGCGCAAAGATGGGCCCAACATCTTGGCATTCGCCAGCCTGGATGTGTCAGAGCGGTCCATGGCGAAGCCGGTCCGGTCGCTCGAAATCTTGTTCGACCTGATGGAGCGGCTGAAGGTCTCCGACCTGGCCTGTGCATTTGACGAGTGGATTGCCAACGATGTGCGCAGCCCATCTGACATCTTGATCTCGCCTGAGTCGCGCCTGTTCATGATTGATCACGAAGCAGCCATGCGCGAAGGCCTGCGCCCTGATGAATCGACGACCAACTGGCTGGCCGCACGCCTGCTGGAACGCATCCAAGATGACGACCGACCCTTGCTGCTCAAGCGCATTCGGGGCCGTTTGGCTGCGCTGATGCGGGTGGATCTCGGTGCGGCGCCATTGGCTGCGCAATATTCCCAGGATGGGGTCGCTGTCTACACCACGCTGGTACATTTCCTTCGGGAGCGGTTACAGCATCTTGACCAGTTGCTGAGTGAACGCATCGTCCCAGAGCAGCAGTACCTAGCACTCAATCCGCAAGACCCATCCACCTCCACAATGTTGGCTGAAGATGCTGCCCGTTGACCTCCCCACTTTCTCAGCGACTTGGTGGCCGCTGCAGATGGAAACCATCCCCGGCAGTGGGGAGCTGATTACAGTCGCTGTGCTCGCCCAAGCAGCAAGCGGGCAAGCAAAGGTTCGCCAGACAATCGCGCCAGCTATCTTGTCGACCCTGTTTGGCCAGGCCAGCGGCAAAGGCATGCAGATGATGGTCGGAACCACGGTGCTGAGCATCCAAAAGCAGCTGGACGATGGTGCCCAATTCAAGGACTTGGAACTCCCTTTTGGCGGCTTTGCGTTTGCCCACGGCCGCGATGGCGTTGCCCGGGATTTTTCAGAGATCTTTGATATTGCGATTCGCCTGTCCGCAGCCTTCGGCGTTTCAGCCTTTGGCACGCGGCAGGAAGTGCCCGATGCCTCCAAGCGAGCATTTGAAGACTGGGCCGACAAGGTCAGGATGGATCTGCTCGCTCGAGAACTGCCGCGGCCCATCATCCCCGACGAGTTCAACGTTCGAATCAAGCTTGCCCGCAAGCATGTGAAGTTTGGTTTTCTTCGAAGTGGGTACGCCGTCAATTTTGGCGTTCTGCGACCTGGCCAAACATCGGGTGACTCACGCTCCCTCAAGGTCAAGGTGTTTGACCTTGAGGCCTTGCGCCGCGATCAGATCTTGCCAATCGACAACGCCGAGGTGATGCTTGGGTGCCCGCCAGAGGCTGCGTTGACTGCATTCTCCAATCGGGAGTTGGAGACCTTCCATGCATCGCTGGCCTTCATCGATGACGAGGCCAAAGCCCGCAAGGTGCGTCTCGTCAGATGCAGCAGCCCGGGCGAAGCAGCACAGCACATCAGGGAACGGCTCGCAGCATGAGCACCGCCCTGCCCTCCAAGGCCGACGCCAGCACACTTGTCGCATGGTCTTCGATGGGCAGTTTGGCCGTGATGTTCCCCAAGACCCGATCGGCCGCCTATGACGCCGCAGTGGGTGCTGCCCAAAAGGCCGAGCTTTACACCGAGCAGCTGATGGGTAAGACCCTTTTTCACCTGGCCGGGTTCGGTCGCGCGCGTGAGCAAGTGTCCTTGGCTCTCATGGTGATTCGGCACATGCGCGGCATCAAAGGGTTCCAGGCCTTCGGGCGCGGCGCGGAGGTGATGGACCGGTTCCAGATCGAGAAGGTGCTGACCTGCTTCGTCCAGGCAGCCGGTTGCGCGGATACCCAGGCACATTGCAGCGTGGTCGTGGATGAGCGCTCGCTGTTTGCCGTGGGTGGCGGCGTGCGCGAGTCTCTGGACTCCACCATCCACGTCAGCATCGGCCGCCCGCCGCCCATGCCTGGCCTGGAATGGGTAGCCAGCATAGGCCGGCGCACCTTCCCTTGCCGCTACCTGCTGCAGCGCAATTTCAGGTTTCAGCCCGACCACCCCGCCAGCGAGGCCGACCAGTTGCAGGCCGGGGCGGTGCGTGAGGGCTGTGATTGGTGCCCGAATTTCAGCCGAGAGAACGTACCTTGACCCCCACCATTCAACTGGAGCCCCAATGACCCAACGTTCAGCAATTGCCAGTCTGGGTGTGCTGCTGCTTGCCGCCTGCGCAAGCACCTATGAGCCCCCAAGATCGACACAATCGCCCCCCGCAACGGCAACCTTTAACGCGCCGCGCGCTGACCTCCTAAAAGCCACCCGGCGGTTGCTTGTGGCGGAAGGCATCCAGGTAATGAGTGCAGATGACGCATCCGGCACCATTACGACGATGCCGCAAGACTTTCGTTTGACACCAGAGTTGGCTGACTGCGGCACAACCATGGGCATCGACTATCTCAAAGACAACCGAACCAGCTCAAAGGTCGGCTACGGCCTGATGATCGATGACGGGAAAGTCACGGTTCGATCGGTGCTGCAGTCTGAATACAAGCCCGGCGATGTTGCGCAGAACATCACCCTGTCTTGTGTCTCGCACGGGGTGCTGGAGCGCCGTCTCTTACAAAAGTTGCAAGCGGCGATCGGCTCGTAGCCCCTTCTCTATAGACAACCCAGCCCGCCCCGAGCGGGCTTTTTTACGTCCGCGCATTCTTTTCTAGCGAAAAGCTTGACACAAACTAGCGAAACGCTACATTACTTCCATCGCACCAAAAAAGGAGCTCGCGATGGGAGCCAACGGAACACCAGCCACCAGCCAGCGCATGAAGAGCGCGGCCCGGGGCGCACTTTTTGCCATCACCGTGGCGCTGAGCTTGTCGGCCGCGCTGGTCGTGACGGCATGCGGCGGCGGCGATAACGAAGAGCCACATCAGCCCACACCCAAGGTGGACTGCAAGGCCAATCCCAACGCTTGCAAGTGAGGCGGCCATGAACGCCCTCTATCTGCACGCCGCCATGGATGACATGGCCGACTTCGGCGAACACCACGTGACGGCCATCGACCTTGAGCGCCGCATCGCCGAGAAGTGCGCGCCCTTCCCTGTCATTGAAGCTGCCAGCGCCTGCACCGAGATCGGCGCCGAGCCGAGCGACCCGCGCGACGTCGACCTGTCGCACCTGTTTCCGCTGGAGCGCTGCTTCCGCGACTACCCCGCCACGACCTGGGCCTGCGTCTTTCTGACGCTGGGCGTGCTGGCCTACGCCAGTTCGTTCCTCGGCTGACTTTTCACCCCCTTAAACACCACTGGAGCGATCCATGAATGCACCTGACCGCGCCGCTTTTGCGCGCACCATCATTTCGATTCGGGCCAGTTCGCTGGCCGAGCTCTTCGATTGCCCGGCCCGCTGGGAAGCCAAGTACATCCTTGGTATGCGCGGCCCGCGCAGCGCCGCCGCCCAGCTGGGCACGGCCGTGCACGCTGGCACCGCCTTGTTTGATGAATCCCGCTTGGCCGGCGGCGCCCCGGTGTCTGCGGATGAAGCGGCCAGCGCCGTGGTCGATGCGATCCACAAGCCTGAAGAAGAGGTGGATTGGGAAGACACCGCGCCGAATGACGCCGAGCGCATCGCCCTGGCCCTGCACAGCAAGTATTGCTTCGACATCGCCCCCAAGCAGCACTACGTGGGCGTCGAGGTGAAGTGCGAGCGCCTGGAGTTGCCAGACCTGGGCATCGCCCTCACCGGCACCACCGACCGCGTGCGCAAAATTGATGGCCACCTGGGCATTGCCGATTTGAAGACCGGCGGCCGCGCCGTGGGTACCGATGGCCGCGCCGTCACCCAAGGCCATGCCGTGCAGCTGGGCGTCTATGAACTGCTGGCCGAGCATGCCATGGGCCTGCACATCAGCGCCCCGGCCCAGATCGTGGGCATGAACACCGGCAAGACGGCCGCCGCGCAGCGCGTGGGCACCGGCGAAGTGCCCAACGCCCGAGCCGCCTTGATCGGCACCGAAGAGCAGCCCGGCCTGCTGGAACTCGGGGCCCGCTTGATCCACAGCGGCGCTTTCTACGGCAACCCCAAGAGCTTCTTGTGCTCTGAAAAGTACTGCCCTTCCCACGCCACTTGCCGCTTCAAGGGCTGAGCCCTGCCCACCTCCAAACCCCACAACTACAGGACACACACATCATGGCAACTGCTCAACTCTCTGAACTGCGCGCCACGCAACCCGCCACCCGCCCCCTGGCCGACATGAAGCCGAAGGAGCAAATCGCCTACTTGCTCCAGCAGAAGAAGGGCGAACTGGCCAAGATGCTTCCCAAGACACTCAGCATCGAGCGCCTGCTGAAGGTGGCGCAGATCGCCGCCACCACCACCCCGGCCCTGGCCAAGTGCGATGTTCCGTCGCTGGTGGGTGCCATCGGCCAATGCGCCCAGATGGGCCTGGAGCCGAACACGGTGTTGGGCCACGCCTATCTGGCGCCGTTCAACACCAAGCGCAAGGACGCCAACGGCAATGAGCGCTGGGTCAACAGCGTGCAAGTGATCATTGGCTACAATGGCCTGATCGACTTGGCCCGCCGCAGCGGCCAGATCGTCAGCATCGCAGCGCATGAGGTCTGCGAGCACGACCACTTTGAACTGGTCTATGGCCTGGACGAGAAGCTGAACCACACCCCCGCCATGGGCGAGCGCGGCGATCTGGTGGGCTTCTATGCCGTGGCCAAGCTGAAGGATGGCGGCCACAGCTTCGAGTTCATGAGCGTGCACCAGGTGGAAGACATCATGGTCAACACGCAGAGCAAGGGAAAGTACGGCCCCTGGAAGGACCATTTCATCGAGATGGGCCGAAAGACCGTGATCCGCCGCTTGGCCAAGTACCTGCCGCTGTCCGTGGAGTTCCAGACGGCCGTGGCCTTGGACAACCAGGCTGAGAGTGGCAAGGACCAGAAGCTGGACACCATCGACGGCGAATTCATGCTGGCGCAGGACGAAGACGCACCGGCCCATGGTGCTGTGGTGGACCAAGAAACTGGCGAGATCCGCGGCACGCTCAGCGCCGAAGCGAAGGTGAACGTCCCCGAGTCGGCGGCTAAGCACGCTGAAGCGGATGCCGGCCGCAAGTCCGACGAATGGGCCCCCACCCCCGAAGAAGAAGCCGAGATCCTGGCCCGCGAGCAAGCCGAAGCCGCCGCCCTGCAGGCAGCTGCTGCGCCTGCGCCGGCCGCCCGCCGCGCCCGCGCTTCGACCGTCGCGCCCGAGTAAGTCAAAGGGGCGGCCGGAAGCCCGGTGAGGCAAACCTCCCTGAAAACCAACCGCCAATGAGCCCCGTGTTGCGCCGGGGCCGCCCCACCCTCACCCCACAAGGACAAGAGAAATGGAACTGATCAGCATCGATGTGCAAAACGTGCTCGGCGTCCGCGCCGCGGCTCTTGCAATCTCCACCCCGGTCACGCTCATTGCTGGCCCGAACGGCAACGGCAAAAGCAGCCTGGCCGAAGCTGTACGCATGGCCCTGGGCGGCGATGTCGCGGCGCGCGGCGTGGCCCTGAAGAAGGACCTGCAGGCCCTGGTGAATGAAGGCGCCAAGAGCGGCAGCGTTGAAGTGCAGCTGGCCGACGGCTTGACGGCCTACGCCATGCTGCCCAGCGGCAAGACAACGCCCGCCGATGTCTACGTCCCGCACCGCGCCCTGGCCTACGTGCTGGAGCCCAGCCGCTTCGCATCCCTGACGGCCAACGACCGCCGCAGCATGCTGTTTGACCTGATGGGCCTGCGCGTTACCCCTGAACTGGTGATCCAGCGCTTGGAAGCCAAGGGCGTGGACAAGACAAAGGCCGTGCGCGTGGGCCCGCTGCTGCGTGCAGGCTTCGATGCTGCCCACGATGAAGCCAAGCGCAAAGCCACGGAAGCCAAGGGCGCCTGGCGCGCGCTGACAGGCGAAACCTATGGGGCCGTGAAGGCTGAGACCTGGGCCGCCAGCGTGCCCGCCCATGACGAGGCGACGGCCAAGACCCTGGCCACCGAGTTGCAGCATTGCGAGGTGGCGCTGGAGCAATGGCAGCGCCAGATCGGCCAACTGCAGGGCGCCGAGCAGCGCCTGGCCCAAGCCCGGGCCAAGCTGCCCGCGCTGCAAGACCAGGCCGGCAAGCTGCAGCGGATCCAAGACAAGCTGGTGGCCGACGAATCCGGCCTGGCCGAGTGGGAACAGCGCCTGCAGGCCACGACAGCCGAGGCGGGCCAGGGCAAGCGGGTGGGCTTGGTGCATGACTTGGCCCGTGCGGTTGAATTCTTGAGTTCCAACTATGGGGGCGAACTGTATGAACACGCCGAAGCCCTACCAGCCTACGAGCGCGAACACGGCAAACTCGGCGCGGCCGGAAACCCCGAAGCCCAGGCCAAACTGCCCGAGGTGCGCAAGAGCCGCGACTTGATGGTCAGCGCCGTGGCCAATGGCAAGCGAGACGTAGAAGCGGCCAAGCGCGCCCAGGCCGAAGCTGAAGCCATCCAGGCCGAGCTCGATGAAACCTTTGACGCTGCCGGCCTTGCTGACGCTCGCGCCAAAGCCGACGAACTGAAGGCCGAGCGCGCCACGCTGGTCAAGAAGCTGGACGGCTTCAAGGCCCTGAAGGCCCAAGCCGAGGCTGCACAGAAGAAGACAACCGATGCGGCGGCCCACCATGTCGACGTCGCCGCGTGGGATCAGATTGCCGCCGCGCTGGCGCCCGATGGCATCCCCGGCGAGATGCTGGCCGAAGCCCTGGGCCCGTTCAACGCCCGCTTGGATCAGTCGGCCGCTGATACCTCGTGGCCAGGCGTCCACATCGGTGCTGACATGACGGTGACCTGGCTGGACGGCCGCCCCTACAAGCTGCTGAGCGAGTCCGAGAAGTGGCGTGCTGACGCGATGCTGGCCGAGGCCATCAGCCACCTGGCGGGCCTGAAGCTGCTGCTGCTGGATCGCTTCGATGTGCTGGACCTGAAGGGCCGCGGCGATCTGCTGTGCTGGCTGGATGTGCTAGCCGAGCAGCACGAAATCGACACCGCCCTGGTGCTCGGCACGCTGAAAGCCCTGCCCGCGTCTTCGGAGTTCTTGACCGCACATTGGATCGAGAACGGCGTGCTGGGCCAGCTGAAAGCGGCAGCGTGAACCCCTTTCTTGTCGCCACCCTGGCGCGCATTGCTGCCGTGCAAGCGCGCGTGGCCGGCATGCAGGCCACCAACCAGCACTGGGCGGCGCAAGGACAGGTCCCGGCCTACGACGAAGGCCATTTCATCAACGCGGCGCACGAGCTCGAAAACCTTGCCGACGCCGCAGCACAGGAAAAACCATGAACATCGCACTCTTCTACGACACCGAAACCAACGGCCTGCCAGACTTCAAAGCCCCCTCTGAAGCGCCGCACCAGCCGCATATCGTGCAACTCGGCGCGCGTCTGGTCGACCTGACCACCCGCCAAATCATCAGCACGCTGGATGTTGTGATTCGCCCTGTCGGCTGGACCATCCCTGATGAAGTGAGCGCCATCCATGGCATCACTACCGAGCGCGCCCACTTGTTTGGCGTGAGCGAGAGCCAGGCCCTTGGCCTCTTTCTGGACATGTGGAATCGCTCCACCGTGCGCATCGGCCACAACGAACCTTTTGATGCTCGGATTATCCGCATCGCCCAGCACCGCTTTGACGAAGCCAGCATCAACGCCTGGAAAGGCGCGCCGTCCGAGTGCACGCAGATCTTGGCCACGCCCATCCTGAAGCTGCCGCCCACCGAAAAGATGCTGAAGGCTGGCTTCAATCGGAACAAGTCCGCAAATCTCAGCGAGGCCTACCAGTTCTTCACCGGCAAGAAGCTGGAGAACGCGCACAGCGCCTTGGCCGATGTGGACGCCTGCATGGCGGTCTATTTCGCCGTTCAAGACGGCCAGCGCCAAGCCGCCTAACCCCCAAGTTTTCCGGGCGAGTCTGGCTGGACCCCTTCCGTCTCCCTCCCTGTTAATTCCCGGCCAGCCCGCGCAAGCGGCGCCCTTTCTTCTTTCTTGACCCAAAACCGAGGACTATTCCAATGAAGATCTTCGCTCTGCCCGCCGACGCCCGCCTGCTGCTCACAAAGGCAACCCCGCGCAAGGAACACCATGGCGATGACCTGGTGCAAGCCATCAGCCTGCGCTTGGCCTGGGACACCACGAACGACAACTTGGCGCTGCTGCACCCGAACCTGAAGCCGCTTCTGTTCTGGAAGACGCCCGCAGTTGAGGCCCAGGCCGACCTGGAGGGCCTGCCCGAGATCACCCCGAATCTGCGCGTGCCCGAGCTGGCCCTGCCGCTCAAGTTCGATGCGGAGTTCACCGGCTACACGCTGAACATCGAATACGGCATTGACGAGAGCAGCGCACTGGAGCTCTACGTCTGCGCGCTGAGCAAGTTCACCGTGGACGCCCGCGAAGGTGGCAGCGTCACCATCGCTTGGTCGCTGTCCAGCAACAAAGAGATTACGCCCGAGGTGGTCGGAATTCTGTGCGGCATGGAAGGCGAGGAAATCATCGCCACACTGACGCCGCCGGCCATTGCTACGGGCGATGCGATCGACGGCAGCGTCGAGGCCTTCCACCGCGATCACCCCGAACTGGGCGATGAGGGCCAGGACGCTGGCGGCCTGTTTGCAGCGGCCCACGGTGGCGATGACCTCGGCCAGGATCTGGACGAAGACGAAGACGAAGCCGCCGACGCTGGCCCGGCCCTGGCCGAAGAGCGCCCCGCCGCTCGCCGCACCCGCAAGACTTCCGCTGAGGCCGTCGAATGATCACGCCCATCGACAAGGCGCAGCATGCCTGCTACGGGATCATGTGCGACCGCCATTCAACGTGCTTGCGCTACGCCATGGTCGAGCAGACCAGCACGGATCACACCATCGCCACTTGCGACAACGGCCTGGGCGACAAGCCGCTGTTTTTGGCGATGGAGACGGAGAAGAAAGAGGGAGAGACGGCATGAACCAGCTAGAACTCTTCCCCGAAGTGGACGATGTTGAGCAAGAGGTTCAGGCGATCCTCGCTCGCCGCCGCGCTATGAACGTCAGCGGTCAGGCTGGCGAGGACATTGACTTGATTCGCTCCGCACTCAAGAGCGCAAGGGGGTTGGCATGAAAGAACGCCCAATCCTTTTCAATGGCGCCATGGTGCGCGCCGTGCTGGCTGGCACGAAGACGCAGACACGGCGGATTTTCAAGGCAAAGAACGGCGGTGTCTGGCCCAACGAGCGGGACTTGCCAGGGATGCGCCAGATTCTGAGGAACTGCTCCTACGGCCAGCCCGGCGACCGGCTCTGGGTGCGCGAGACGTTCGCCGAAGGCATCCACCAAATGGCCGATGTCAATCATTGGGCCTATGCTGCCGATCGCTTTGGTGAGCAGCAGCGCCTGGGTGATCTATGGAAGCCGAGCATCCACATGCCCCGTGCAGCCAGCCGCCTAACTCTGGAGGTGACCGGCGTGCGCGTGGAGCGGCTGCAGGACATCAGCGAGGCGGATGCGCAGGCCGAGGGCGCAATGCCGCTCGATCCTTGCGACCACGCTAGACGCTCCTGCGCAGAAATTGGATGCAGCGGCCCACAGGACTATCGCGGCGGGTTCAAGGCCCTTTGGGAATCCATCAACGGCCCCGGCAGCTGGGAGGCGAATCCCTGGCTTTGGGTCGTGGAGTTCAAGAAGACAGCACAGGGAGCCAGCGCATGAAGGCAATCGACCTCTTTGCCGGTGCCGGCGGCCTATCCACCGGCGCCGCCATGGCCGGTGCGCAAGTCCTGTGGGCGGCCAACCATTGGCCCACCGCCGTGCAGTGGCACACCGCCAACCACCCCGGCACTGTGCACGCATGCCAGGATCTGCACCAAGCGGACTTTCGGGATGCTCCGGCACATGACTTGCTGCTGGCCAGCCCAGCATGCCAAGGCCACAGCCGCGCGCGCGGTAAGGAGCAGCCGCACCACGACGCCCAGCGCGCGACCGCCTGGGCTGTGGTGACATGCGCCGAAGTCCACCGCCCGCAGGCCGTGATCGTGGAGAACGTCCGCGAGTTCGCCGACTGGACGCTGTACCCGGCATGGTGCGCGGCCATGAACGCTCTGGGCTATGCGCTGGCGCCCATGGTGCTGGACGCCGCCGACCACGGCGTAGCTC
Source organism: Paucibacter sp. KBW04 (assembly GCF_003852425.1). Taxonomy (GTDB): domain Bacteria; phylum Pseudomonadota; class Gammaproteobacteria; order Burkholderiales; family Burkholderiaceae_C; genus Paucibacter_A. Next base: position 91,959 of record NZ_QAJN01000011.1, read on the forward strand.
AAAACCGCTTGCGCCTGATCGTGGTGGCCACGCGCAGCAAGCACCCGGTAGAGCTCAAGCTTCCGCGCCGGGAACACCGGACCGCCGCCAGCTGCATCGACTTCTCCACAGGCCGGTGGAGCGCGATCAACAAGCCAGGGCGAAGCCTAAACACTCTGGCGCGAATTGCAGCAGGCCGCCGCGCCCACGGCGACCGCTTCCTGGCGCCCTACTACGGCAGCGGCTCAGGCGAATCCGGCCGCAGCCTGGGCCGCCCCATCGGCACGCTGACCACCAAAGCCCGCTGGGCACTGATCGATGGCGAGCAGATGCGCATGGTTTCAGCGGCAGAGGGCGCGAAGCTGATGGGCTTCCCGAACGGCTACCGATTCCCAGCTAACGAGGCAACCGCGTGGCACCTGATTGGAAATGCCGTGCCGCCACCGATGGCCGCTGATGTGATTGACGCTTTGAGGACCGCTGTATGAATACCCTATCCATCCTCGGCCTCGCCTCCATGGCCTTCGTGGCCGCCTTCACCTGGCGGGCCTACCGCGCCGCACCGGGCGCTGGCCAGTCGCCGCGCGGCGCAATCATTGAGGCTTGGCTGAACATCGCCGTCGGCTTCGCGGTGAACTTCACGGCCAACTGGCTGATTCTCCCCATGGTCGGCGCCGCTTTCACCCCGGGCGAGAACTTCCTGATGGGCTGGATCTACACCGCAATTTCCATGGTGCGCCAGTACGCGATTCGGCGCTGGTTTAACGCAAAGCTGCACGCCGCGGCTCAGCGCATGGCTGGGCTCGGCGGCGTTGGGGGTCAATCATGAGCACACAACCCAAACCCAGCCCCACCGCCGGCATGAACATCGCTCAGCGCATACTGCACGTGGGCGGCCGGAACAATGCCGCTGGCTATGTCGAGTTCGGCAGCACTCAGGCCGTCGAGGCCCTGGTGCGCCAGGTGCTTCGGGATTTGCCGTCAGAGTCAAACCGCAACACTCCGACCCACGACCATCTAAGCACGATGATCGGCCTTGTATTGAGCGCGCGGCAGCGGGGCGGGGCGTATGAAGACGGCAGCGTGATCGACAAGGCGGTGCAGGCGGCTGTCGATCACCTAAAGGACTGGCCTTACCCTGAAGACGCAGCCCCTTCACCACAGCAGTCCGACGAGCGGCGCATCGACGACTACGCGACCGAAATCAACCGGCTGCGCAACGTCATCCAGGCGGCGTGCTCCGGCGGCCTCGATCACATGATTGAGCGGTGGAAAGTGCTGTTCCCGGATGCTCCTGTGCCGACGGTCAAGGCCCAACCCTTCAAAGTCACGGAAGAGCAGCATGTCGCGGCATGCAAGGTCTTGCTTCGTGCCCACGGCATGGCCGGCCTTCCGCAGCGGATGGTGGACGCCATGCTTTCGGTTTCGGAACATCCCTCGCCCGCCCCCGAAATCTGCGGCAACTGCGACTTGAATGCGCCTGGCTGCGACGGCCTATTTGCCAGCGACGGCAAGGCGTGCAAGTTCCATGGGCAAGGAAGCACGACATCATGAGCACCGAAATGAAACGCTCTGGCTGGTCCGTGAGCATCAAGCGCCGGGATGGCACCGAGTTCCTGTGCTGCGGAGAGCAAGGAATTCTTCCTCCCGTCTGGCCGCTTTCGCAGCGTAGATTCGCCGTCGCCCACAAACGCAACCTGCTGGCAGAAGGCTTTCGGGCCAGAGTTGTTCGTGTCGAGTTCACCGTTCCAGTGGAGGCCTCGCAGCCATGATCGAATCAGCTGAATTCCTGACCCCCGATGAAGTCAAGACGCTGACCGATAGCCGTAATGTCGAGCAGCAAGAGCGCGTCCTCTCCCAGGACGGCATCCCGTACAAGCGCCGCGGCCGGCGTATCCTTGTCAGCCGCCATCACACCCGCGAATGGTTGGCTGGCCGAGTGGTCACGCCGTCGCGCGCAATCAATTTGGCCCTGGTGAAATGACTGGAAAGTATCCGCGCCTCCGCTCTCACTCTCGCAAGCGCAAGAGTGGGAAGGTGGTCACGTACTATTTTTATGACATGCGGCCCGATGGCGAGCCGGATGTAGCCCTGGGCACGGATTTCGATGAAGCCGTGCGGCGCTGGGATGACATCCACAACAAGACGCCCAGGGCCGTGGGCACGTTGGAAGAAGCGTTCAAGGGTTGGGAAAAGGATGTCTTGCCGACCTATACCAACAAGAACACCCTCGAGGGCTACAAAAAGAACCTGCGCACGATCCGGCCCATATTTGGCCCGGGCACTTGGGATCAGGTCGATTTGCCAACGATCAAGGGCTATCTAAAGAAGCGCACGGCAAAGACCCAGGCGAACCGGGAAATGGCCTTGCTGTCGATCATTTGGAACTGGGCGCGCGGCGAAGGCATGACGACGCTGCCCTGGCCAGCTGCCGGCATGGAGAAGTCCAAATGGCGGAACAAGGAAAAGCCGCGCCGCGTGAAAGTCGATTACGACATATTCACACCGATCTATGCCGAGGGCGATCAGATCCTGCGCGACTGCATGGACCTTGGGTCAGCCACCGCCATGCGCCTCACCGATTGCATCAACATCCTGTTGCCGCGCGGCGATGTGCTGCGGCTTGAGGCGAGCAAGACCGGGAAGGAAGCGGACTACGACCTGTCCCTTTCAAAGGTGCTGCCGGGCCTCTTGGCCAGGCGCCGCAAGGTCGATACCAACCACCTCATGCTGCTATCAACGGCTGACGGCAAGCCGGTGACGTTGACGATGCTTCGCTACCGCTGGGACAGCGCCCGATTTACTGCGGCCTGCAAGATCTACGCTCAGGCCGGCCTGATGGTGAACTACACCGAAGACCAGGCCGAGGCCTACGACATGGCCAGGCGGATCCGGGCGCTGTACTTGCGAGATATGCGGAAAATGGCGGCCCAGCTATCCCCCAACCTCAAAGAGGCTTCAGCACTCTTGCAGCACCCGAATGAGGCCTTCACCCAAAAGCACTATGGCGGCGTCACCAAACTGGTGACAGTCAGGTAAACATGAAACCGTTGAAAACTTTTGCGATCTTTGCGCTTGCAATACCTGTGGTCCTATTGCATGGGCTTCTGGGAATTCTGACTCTCCCATTCCTAAAGTCGTTTCGGGAGATGGATCGGCAGGATCAATGGGAGAAGATTTGGAAGGCCTTAGTTGCGCTCGTGACATTGTTCGGCATGGCCTGGATGTTTTACCAGTTTGCCGCTTTGGTATTCAATGCTGTTTTGCATTAAAAACGTGTTCCGCTTTGCTGTTTTTACCTGGGAGGGAAATCCCGGCAAAAGCGGAACGTTTCAGGCCTCTAGCCCGCATAAAACCTCACTTTTGATCAGGACTCAAAATCCCCCGCCGCAAGGTGTGCCGGTTCGAGTCCGGCCTCGGGCACCATCAAAATAGATAGCCGCCGCTGAATGAATCCTCGTAAGTCATTGATTTACGAGGATTTTTTTCGTCCGTACACCACGGAATGGCTAGAAATCTTGGTTAACGCTGAAACCAACTTTTCCGAAGTTTTCCCTGGGGAGCCAGATAGGGCTTTAACCAGACTTTAACCAAGACTTTAACCAAGCCCTCCTTTGCTTGACGTCCCTTTGGTAGGATCCCTTCAGCGGAGAGCGGCCTCAGGAACGAGCAACCGGGCCAATGGCACAGTTGACCTCCACCAGCGCTTCGCCCCGAGGTTCGAGGGAGAGTCACATGGCGAACATCACTCAACGAGGCAACTCGTTTCGTGTCCTGGTTAGCATCCCCAAGGGAAAACCAATTACCCAGACCTTCAGCACTCGCGCAGAAGCAGTGGCCTGGGGCGGACGACAAGACCAAAAGAAGAGCCGTGGCGAGTTGACCGCTACAAGTGGAAAGACAGTGGGCGAGTTGCTCGAAATCTACCTGGATATGGTCGCGGCCAAGTCCGACTCTGGTCGCTGGAACCGAATGCGAATTGAAAAGTGGCTGCAAGACCCGATCAGCGCCCTTCCCGTCGCGAAGATCACTGCCCACGATATGAATGTCTGGATTGACCGGCGTTCCAAGGACAAAACCAGTTACCGAGCCGCGGGCAAGACAGCGCGCCAGATTAGCGGTAGCACAGTGAACCGTGAAGTAAACCTTTGGTCTGCCGCGTTCACCTACGCAGTCAAATCTCTGAAGTGGATTCCTAACAATCCATGCCACGGAGTCAACCGCCCGCCAGAGGCCCCATCCCGGAATCGCGCACTGCTCACGAAGGACGAGATCCAAAAGATCTGCGCCGCTGGTAGGATTCACCTGGATCCAAAGTTAACGACAAAGACTGCGCGGGTAACCGCGACCTTCCTGCTCGCTTTAGAAACAGGGATGCGCTCAGGTGAACTGCTACGCCTGCGCCCCATCGACTATCGAAAATCTGAGCGGCGAGTTCACGTGGCGGCGCTGGAGATAGGTGGGCGCAAAGGCTCAAAGTCAGGCAGAGTGCAGGCGAGCAGGTACGTTCCGCTCACCGGCCGCGCCATGCAACTGCTCGATCAACTACTCGTCACGATGCCGCCAGACCAAGAGGCCAGGAAAGGCCTTACGCAACCCCCTTACATCATCGGGCTCGACGATGCTGCACGTGACGTCCTTTGGAGAAAAGTCCGAGACGCCGCCACGGTCACGGACCTGACCTTTCACGACACCAAACATGAGGCCTGCACCCGTCTTTCAAAGGTGCCAGGCGTAGACGTCATTGCACTCAGCCATGCCGTAGGCACCAAAGACATCCGCTTGCTGCGCGACACCTACTACATCAATGACGCGACAGCAACGGCAAATCTGCTGCCCGACCAACTGGCCTTGAACGCGAAGGCTTGGCATGAATTGGGGTCAGACCCTACATAGAAAGCCAAGTGACGTCACAGATGGTTCAGAGGGCTTATACAAATAGCTTTGCCCCGTTCCCATTCAAGTTGAATCCATGAATCACTCAAGTCAACGGCTGACAGAAATCCAAGAAAAGTCATCGACTAGCGGTGCAGCCCTCCAACCTAAAGTCGAATTGACCACTGCTCTTGGAAGCGTGCAATGGAAGCAACCCACTCAAACATCCCAGCAACCAGCGCCGACGGGCCGAGCACACTTGTCCGAATGCCCATGGTGATCAAAATCACGGGCCTGGGTCGATCGACCATTTACCGACTCATGGCGGAGAACCTATTTCCCTGCCAAGTCAAAATTGCCAAGCGAGCCGTTGCTTGGCGCCAAGCTGATCTCGAGCTCTGGAGCAAGATGCGGCAGCCTGTCCCACATTGAGCTCAACCGTTGAAGTTTGGAAGGAGCTTTCTTACCTCGAACTGAGCTAAGGGCGTAGCACTCAGCGGCAGTCTTGTGACCATGACTTAACCGTACTGAACGGCTTCCCGGGCTGCTGCTGTTTGGGGCCTGGTTTTCACTCGACTGTGTTGGCCGGTCAGGCCTGCGGCTAGGCAACTATTGCGCAGCGCCATTACGGAACTCGCTCAGCTGGGCGGAGTGTTCGTACTGCAGCAGCCCAAAGCAGAGTGCATTTCTGTTGGTACCGGCAGGGCTCGGAAGCCAGCGAGGCCGAACAGCAGTTCCAATGCGATGACGGAGACTGGTTGATCCGGCTTTGTAGCGGCATCGGCTAGATACTCAATTGCTCGCAATACCTGCCCCAGGACTTCCGTCCGCTGGTGAACAAGCTTCAGCTGACCCCTAGCCGTATGCGTTCGCTTTAGAACGAGTTAGCGTGCTGCGGGGCCAGATGGGTGAGACCTACGAAGGTTTTCTCGCGTCTAGCGATTCATCCATTTGATAGGCGATCGCACAGGTATCTGACCACTCCAAGCGCGGCTGAGCCCATTCAAATTCATCCTGTTGTCGAAGCGATGGCAACTGCTTTTCGTAGTGCAGCTTGGCAAACAGGTTCTTAGCTTTCTGGACGATGGGACTGCTCAACCAATCCAGGTTTTGCATGACAGCCTCCTAGTAGACAGCAGCAACTTCAAGCAAACTTGGCAGCGAAGCTTCGAATCCCTGACGACCTAGATCGATCTCGGCAGACCTTCAGAGATCATCGGGCCGCAGCACCACAGGATTGCGCGAGCCAGCCTCCAAGCAACGCACTACCGCAGCATCAATCATTCGTCGGTTCAGCAAATACAGTTCAAGCAAGCTTGAATCACTATTGCCCAATCCAAATCGAGCCATCCATGTCGAATGGGAGAGGTATGCCGTGATTTGCCGTTGCTCGTAATGAACCGTAAAGAGCAAAGTACCAGTGCTGGCGTTGAAGCTTTGGGGGGGCGCGAGCTCATCCACATGCACCAATGGTGGTGCAGCAGAACTTGCTGACTCCAGGCAAGGAGCAAGTTCAAATTCGGTCTGGGGACTCATGGCAGAACCCTCTTGCGAGTCATTGACCTCGCAAGCTTATCGTTCGGCGAGACTCGAAGAAATTCCCTTTTCCAGCAAACTCGACTACCTGAAAACGGGTACGGGTAACCGCCTGCGCTTAGGCTCAGTCCGAGATGATTCCCTCACGTATCGCGTAACGAGTAAGCTCTGCAACGGTGTGCAAGCCCAGCTTGCGTTTGATGTTGCGGCGGTGCACCTCCACAGTGCCCACCTCGATGTTCAACTTGTCCGCAATGGCGAGCGAACGTTGGCCCTCTGCGACGAGTCGCAAAACTTCGCGCTCGCGACGTCCAAGGCGCTGCGTACTGCCGAGCTTTGTGTCCCCTCGCACCTCCGACACCAGCGCGCCCGCGACTTCGGGACAGAGGTAGTTCTGCCCAGCGGCAACAGCAAGTATCGCGCGAACCAATTCTGTGCCGGCCGCTGACTTGGAGATGTAGGCGGTAGCACCCGCACGCATCATCTCCACCACGAATCGTTTGTCGGAGTGCGCCGACAGCGCAACAATTTTGGCCGCGTTCCCTGCTTGCATCAGACGCGCCGCGATCTCTATTCCGCTTAGGTCAGGCAGGCAGATATCGAGCACGACAACATCTGGTCGTAGCGACTTCGCCAGTTCAAGTGCCGTGTGGGCGTCACCAGCTTCGCCAGCTACCTCAATCTCTGGGGTCCTCGCTAGAGCGTCACGCAGCGCCTCGCGCACTAGACGATGGTCCTCGACAAGTAGTACGCGGATCTTCACGTCCCTCGCTCCAACAGGCCTGACTCGTCAGTCGAAATCGGTGCCTCCAAGAGAGCCACAGTGCCAACTCCAAGGAGGCTGCGAATCTCTGCCCTGCCCCCAATGAAAGATAGTCGCTCGCGCACGCTGTCCAGACCCAGGCCATGGTTCGTTGTCGCTGAGATTTCGATCGGATCAAAGCCCACGCCAACATCTGACACAGAGATGGATACACGGTCGCCATTGCGCCAAATTTTCACCTGGGCTGAAGGTGCGCGAGCGTGCTTGGCAACGTTGATCAGCAACTCCCTGGTTGCACGGTAAAGAATCGAACGCGCCACCTGAGACAAGGGCCGGGCCTGGTTGTCGCCTTGCACACTTACTTCCAACGAGAAACCACGTTTGATTTCTTCTGCCAACCATTCAAGTCCAGGTTGCAAGCCGAGCTCATACAAGATCGGCGGTGCCAATTGCTCGGCCAGTGAACGGGTCGCGTGAGAGGCCAAGGCCATTAAGCCATCAACATCATTCGCTATTTTGCGCACCGCGCCCGACCTGTGGTCGCATAGAGCCGCCAAACGGATGCGGGCTGCGGCCAGAGTTGGGCATAGATCGTCATGTAGATCCCGGGCAATTTGCCGCCGCTCATGGTCCTCTGCCGCTTCCAGATCGGCACTCAGGCGGTGCAACTGTTCGGTCCGCAGGACGACGCGCCGTTCCAGTTCTTCGTTCAACGCCCGTTCAGCTTCGAGTGCATGCTTATGCGCCGCAATGTTGCGTACAAAGGCAGTCCATCGATCATCGGACATGAACTTGATGCTGACTTCTACAGGGATGAGACTTTGGTCCTTGCGTTGCAGCGTCCACTCGGCCACAAGCACCCCACCCTCCTTCATCTGTCTCAACGCTCCGTGCACAGGTTCAGCTTCGGTCAATGGAATCAAGTCAGAAATGGATTTGCACAGAATCTCTTCGCGGCTGTACCCAATCAGGACACAGGCCGCGTCGTTCACATCAGTAAAGCGCCCATCACGCCCGGCAATGAAGATGCCGTCAAACGCCTCCATGAATAGTGGGCGCAACTGTTCTTCCGAGCGCCGTAGCGCCTGAGCCTCTGCCTGCGAAGTCAGCAACGCTGCGATCTTGCCCTGCAGTTCCACCTCTATCTGTTTGAGATGGGTGACGTCGGTAACCTGAACCATGAGGCCAACCACCACACCGTCGACGAAGTCTGGCAGGTAGCTTGCTAGGCCAAGGCGAACGGTTCCATCAGGACCGCGTACGGCACGCTCAAAGATCTGCACTTCGCCTTGCAGCGCCTCAAGAATATGGGACTCGTTCAAAGCGAAAAGTTCTGCGCCCAACAAGTCGCGCAGCGAGGTGCCCACCAATTTGACTGAGTCGACCCCGAACCATCGTTCGTAGGCTCGATTGGCATATCGGCACCGCAGATCAACGTCCCAGTACGCCAACATTGAGGGCGCTTGCTCCAGCAAGCGTTGCTGGTAGTAGCTCTCGACTGGGTCAAATCCGCTCTTCATCACGTGTTTCACTCGGTGAATGTGACTCAGTTTTCGGGTCAACCGACAATGCTCTAAGGGGGATCAACGAACACCTCCTACTCGCGCTGTGACGAATCTGCTCTGCGCACTAAGAAGCAATCGCAGGCCAACTCAACTGACGTGACTGTAGATGCGCGGACTCGCGACGACCAGTACTGCCAATGGCCCTCTTTCAAGTCACAAGGAGCACAAGAAGGTCGAATCAGCCTCTGACGATCGGGCCGCAAGAGAGAACGGTATCAGCTTCCAAAATTACGAAGGGCCATTCCTTGAGGCCGCTACCTTGTCAATGGCCGCGCTGCGCAAATCACCAGCTGCTGATAGACGACTTCCCCTTGAAAAACAATGAGGCGGTTGCAACGAGTACCAACGAGCACCAGTCCGAACTGGATTCCTCGAACTTGAGAAAGGTCGGTCGTTGCGCCGCAAGCAAAGCGGAAACCTCATGAATGCAGCGAACGATCAAGTCCAGACTTTCGTGCTTGTCGGTTCCCTTTACAAGTCTTCGAGACCGCCAAGCTTGCGCCTCAAAAATCCTTAAAGAATCATGGGCTTGGCCTGAGTGGCACGAGATATGCGTGGCTTGAGTACCCTCTTGCAGGACCTTTGCTGCAACTGGCGACCCTGTTCGTTTGAGGAGCGACCATCATGTATGCACTCAAGTCACTTGCCGCGGCAACTCTGGCCGTGCTCACGTCCTGTGGACTCGTACAGGCCTCGACGGTGAGTTTGGCCCAGGCCAACGATAGCTTTTCATTGCTCTTCACTTCTGGCGTCCCAGGTGCGACCTTGTCAGCCACGGCCAAATTTACTTTGACCAGCATCAGCGCTAACTCTGCCACCCTGGCCATGCACATCAGCAATGACTCTTTTGGGGCCGGCCTGAATGAACTGACAAGTCTTGGTGTCGACGTGGTGACACCTGGGTTGACAGGGGCTACCGCCAACAATGGTTGGGCGGCAAACACCTACACAACCTTGCCGGGCTTTCAGCAGGTGGATTTGTGTATTTGGGGTGGACAAGGTTGCCAAGGCGGCGGTCAAGGCATGTTAGCAATGGGCAGCTTCGCAGATTTCACTCTTTCCCTGACAACATCGGGCGACTTCACTGCAAATGGAATCTCCTTCACTAGTCCCTATGGGGCCAAGTTCCAAGCCGCAGGGACAACCGGCAATTCCTATGAGTTCACCGGCTGCATTGTGGGCACTTCAAACTGTGGGGACGCTGGCGTCCCGCCAAGCCAGATTCCCGAGCCGAACATACTCGTTTTGGTGGGCTTGGCCCTGCTCAGCGGTGGACTGAGGCAGCGAAACCGGACTTAAATATTGCCCCCCGGTCCGCCGCGCCTTGGGCTGACTGTCGGTCCGCTACAGGCTTTGAACACCTCATCAAGCCACTTGGCCGCCCGACGGGATAACACTGCCTCCACGAGTGAGGCATTCGAGTTGCATCCTGTTCCTTTCCTACTTTGCGGTTTCGCTGAGCTATTTCAAATGGGCCAGCGATATGGTGATCGACGATGGCCCCACCGATCAGGATCACCTGCACCTGGTGCAGTTGGTTAACGATTTGCACAGCGCCACCAGTGAGGGGCAAGGCAAAGAAGTAGTCGGCCAAATCCTCGATCAGTTGCTGGCCTACACCGCCGATCATCTGTCCCGTGAAGAGCAGCTGATGCGGGCTGCAGGCTTCCCGAACCTGGAACGCCACCAGCAAGGCCACGCCAAATTCATCGCCCAATTGCATGCACTCAAACAGCGCTACGACGCCGGCAGCCTGGCAGTCGCTGCCCAGTTGTCTGCGGTGCTGCGTGATTGGTTATCCCTGCACATTCGGCGTTCGGACAAAGAGCTGTTGGCCTATCTCGAGCAAAAGTCCCAGCGCTGAAGCTCAGGCGGATCTTGCGCGCCTCTCCATAAGTTTCATTTTAGATATTGCTTTTGACGGGAATTCCCGAGACAATAGTTGCATTCAAAATGCAACTTATAGGGATCGACATGAATTCCGTCTCCACCGCCGCTGCCATCATCGATGTACGCCAGATCCCGCCATCTCAGCGCCACGGCCTGATCTTTCAGCACTTTGAAAGCCTGCCCATTGGCGCCTGGTTTGACTTGCATAGCGACCACGAGCCGCTGCCGCTGAAGCAGCAATTCCAATCTCTCTGGCCGGACCAGTTTGATTGGGAAGTGCTGGAAGGCGGGCCGCAGCAATGGCGCCTTCGTATTGGCCGGCGCCCCGCCGGCAAGAGCTGCTGCGGATGCTGCAGCGGCGCCGCGAACTGATCCCGGCTGAGCACAGAGGTCGCCATGAGTAAGGTATTCCTGCAATTGCAAGAGCCGCCCCTGCGGCTCCGGCCAGGCGAAGGGCTGGCCCTTTGGGGCTTGGGCTTTCGCCCTTTCTATTTGCTGGCGGCCACGCTCGCCCTGCTGTCCGTGCCTTTGTGGGCGCTGCAATTCAGTGGCCTGCTGGGTCATGGCGGCCTGCGCGGCTCGTTCTGGCATGCCCATGAGATGGTGTTCGGCTACGCGCTGGCCATCATCATCGGCTTTCTGTTTACGGCCGGTCGCAATTGGTCGGGCCAGCCTACACCGACTGGCCGGCCGCTGATGGCCTTGGCTGCCCTTTGGGTGCTGGCCCGCGTGCTGGTGCTCTCGCCTTGGCTCTGGGCTTCGCTGCTGGTCAATGTGGCCGTGCCGTGGCTGGCTGCCTGGGGTCTGTGGCGGGCTTTGCACGCCGGTGGCAACAAGCGCAACTACTTCTTTGTCGGCTTGCTGCTGGCCATCGGCCTGGCCACCGCTGCCCTGCATCTGAGTGAATTGGGCCTCTTGGCGCAGTTGCCCCTGCCGGCAGCGCTGGCCCGCGGTTTGGGTCTGCCCTTGGCATTGGATCTTCTGCTCTTCATCATCGCGGTGATGGCCGGGCGCGTATTGCCCATGTTCTCCAACAACGGCGTGCCCGGCATGAATGCCCGGCGCGATGACCGGGTGGAGCGTGTCGCCTTAGGCAGCGTCTTGCTGCTTGCGGCTGGCGATGCCGTGGGCCTGACTGGGCCGGCCATGCTCTTGCCCCTGCTTGCGGCCCTCGTAGCCCATGGCTGGCGCTTTGCGCTGTGGCAGCCCTGGAAGACCCTGAGCAACCCTCTGGTCTGGGTGCTGCACGCGGCCTACGCATGGCTGCTGCTGCATTTGGCCCTGCGCGCGGCGGCGGCGCTGCAATGGCTGCCGGCCCCGCTGGCCACCCATGCCCTCACGGTCGGCCTGATTGGCCTGATCACCCTGGGCATGATCACCCGCACCGCACTGGGCCACACCGGCCGGCCCCTGAAGGCCGGCCCCATTGAGACCGCCGCCTACCTGGCCATGTTGGCCGCGGCCCTGTTGCGCGTCTTTCTGCCGCTGCTGATGCCGGCCGCCCTGCTGCAAGCGGTCTGGCTTTCCGCCACACTCTGGGCCACGGCATTCGCACTGTATTTGTGGCGTTATGGGCCCATGCTGCTGCGCCCGCGCATCGACGGCCTGCCCGGCTGAGAGCAGATGTAAGCCCAAGATGTAAGTCACGCCCGCAGGCTTTGAAGCCAAGGCGGCGACGCTCCCACTTTTCCACCAATCAGACCCAGCAGGAGAACACCCGATGCGCCTGACCACCATGACCGATTACGCCCTGCGCATGCTCATCTATCTGGGCCAACACCCAGAGCGACTTTGCACCACCGCAGAAATCGCGCAAGCCTATGACATCTCCGAGGCGCACCTGACCAAGATCACCCACCAGCTCGGCCTGGGCGGCTGGATCAGCACGGTGCGCGGCAAGGGTGGCGGCATGCGCCTGGCCCTGGCGCCGGGCGACATCATGTTGGGTGAGCTGGTGCGGGCCATCGAGACGGATTTCTATCTGGTCGAATGCCTTGGCACGGGCAATGCCTGCAACCTCACCGGTCGCTGCCGGCTGACAGGCATCTTCAACGAGGCCCTGGCCGCCTTTCTGGAGCAGCTCGACCGACACAGCTTGGCCGATCTCCTGAACCCGACGCCGCCGGGTGACGCTGCAGGCATCCGAGAGATCAAGCTCGGCATGCCCCTTCCCGCCCCAGCCAGCCGCCGCAAGAAGGGCAACCATGACCCAGCCTGACAGCCCGGCTTTGCCGCGGCGGGTGATTCCACTCTACGCGGCTGAAACCAAGGTGTACCCCCGCTCGGTCACCGGCCGCTTTGCCAATTGGCGTTGGCTCATGGTGGCGCTGACCCAGCTCTTCTTCTACGGCATGCCCTGGCTGCAATGGAACGGCCGCCAAGCCCTGCTCTTCGATCTGGAAGCCGGCCGCTTTTATGTGCTGGGCCTGCTGCTCTACCCGCAGGACTTCATCTACCTGGCGGCCTTGCTGGTGCTCAGCGCCCTGGCCCTGTTCTTCTTCACGGCTGTGGCCGGACGCCTATGGTGTGGCTACAGCTGCCCGCAAACGGTCTATACCGAGATGTTCCTCTGGATCGAGCGACACACCGAAGGCGACCGGCAAGCCCGCATGCGCCTGGACCGCGAACCCTGGTCCTGGCCCAAGATGGGGCGCAAATGCGCCAAGCACGGTGGCTGGCTCGCTCTGTCGCTGCTGACCGGATTCAGCTTTGTGGCTTATTTCATTCCGGTGCGCGAACTGGCCGGTCAAGTGATGAGCCTGAGCCTGCAGGCTTGGCCCTTGTTCTGGGTGCTGTTCTATGCCGGAGCCACCTATGGCAACGCCGGATTTCTACGCGAGCAGATGTGTAAATACATCTGCCCCTATGCCCGCTTCCAAAGCGCCCTGATCGACGCCGACTCCTTGATCATCAGCTACGACGCTCGGCGCGGCGAGCCGCGCGGCGCTCGCTCACGCAAGCAAGAACTAGCGCCCCAGACAAGCGGCGCCGCTGATTGCGTGGATTGCACCCTGTGCGTGCAGGTTTGCCCCACCGGCATTGACATCCGCAATGGCTTGCAAAACGAGTGCATAGGCTGCGCCGCCTGCATTGATGTTTGCGACCAGGTGATGGACAAGGTTGGCGCGCCACGAGGCTTGATTCGCTATGCCACCGAGAACGGCATCACCGGTCAATGGAGCCGCAAGCAAATGCTGGCGCGCGTGCTGCGGCCGCGGGTGCTGCTCTACGGCGCGGCCTTGATGGCGCTCAGTCTGGCCTTCGTTTTCAGCGTGTATCAGCGTGATGCGCTTTTGATCAATGTGATCAAAGACCGCCAAGTCATGGCGCGCCAAGTTGGCGAGGGCGAAATCGAAAACATCTACCGCCTGCAATTGATCAACCGCACCGAGCGGCCCTTACAACTGCGCTTGCGGGCCGATGGCCTGCCGGGGCTGCAACTGCTGACCCAGGGCGCGGAAAGCATCAGCGTGGCGCCTTCCAGCATTGGCACCCTGCCGGTGCAGTTGCGTCTGCCGCCCAACGCTGGGTTGGCGTCCGGCGCACACCCCGTTCAGATTGAGGCGCAGGAGTTGGGTGGCGGCGCCAAAACTTTCACGGCCAAAGCCGTGTTCTTTGTCCCTCGCTAGCGCTGGCGCAGATCTTGGCCTCAGCGCACCGCCCCTTCTTCAGCGCCGCAGCCGCGGTTTGGTTGGGTGCTGCTGGTTTCTGGGCCTGGCAATTGCTGGGTTCAGCGCCCCATGCAGCCTTGCTGCTGCCCGCCGGCCTGCTGCATGGCTGGAGCATGAGCTTGGGCTTCATGCCCCTCTTCATCGCCGGCTTTGCGCTGACCACGTTGCCGCGCTGGTTGGGCCTTCCAATGCTGCCGGCCGGGGCGGTCTTTTGGCTCAGCGCATGGCTTGCCGCCCTGGGCTGGGCCTTGCTGCTGGTCGGCGCGGCAATGGGCTGGCGGGGCACTGCCGCCCTGGGCGCGGCGATGCCCGCCCTGATGTTGGGTGATGTCAGCCGGCGCCTTTGGGCTGAATGCCGCCGCCATGACGCCAGGGATTCGGGCCATGCGCGGGGGCTTGCCCTGGGGCTGCTCGTGCTGGCCCTGTGTCAAGCCCTGGCAGCCCTCGCGCTGCTCGGCGAGCAAGTCTTGCTGCTGCGCCTAGCCATCCATGCCGGGCTGAACCTCGGCGTGGCCGGCGTGTTTGCCCTGGCCTTGCAGCGGCTTACGCCCTTCTTGCATCAAGACGGGCGGCGCCAACCTCTGCTCTTGATTGCCCTGCTGAGCGGCCTGGCCTTACGCGCCGCACTGGATTTCGCCACTTTGCTGGCCTACCCGCCGTCTGCTCTTGTGGCCTGGACCAGCGCCACGGCATTGCTTGGCCTGGGGATCTGGCTCTGGCGCGATGCCTGGGCGCCGGAGCTGGCTGCGGCACGGCGCACGCCCCTGGTCGCACAACTGCATTTGGGCTATCTCTGGCTGGGCCTGAGCTTTCTCTTGGGCGCCGCGGCTTTGGCCGCCGCCGCCATCGACCGCCCGGGCTGGCTCGGCCTGGCCCCGCAACACGCCATGAGCCTGGGCTTTATGGGCAGCACCTTGCTGGCCATGGTCAGCCGGGTCAGCGCTGTGCAGCAAGGCCGCAGCGTGGCGGTGGATCGCCCGCTTTGGGCCATGCAAGCGCTTCTGCAAGCGACGACCTTGATCCGCCTCGTGGCCGAATTCAGTAACCATCGCGGCCTGCTGCTGGCCTTGGCTGGCGGCGGCTTCGCGCTCTTAGCGCTGAGCTGGAACTGCCGCTATCTACCCTGGTTCCTGAGCCCCAATCAAACAAAGAGAAGCAATCGATGAATGATTCAGACATGGACGCCTTGCGTCTTCGCATCTTGGCCGCCCTGGACAAGGTCTTGGACCCCGAGATTGGTGAAAGCATCGTGGCGCTTGGACTGCTGGAGTCGCTAACTCTGAGCCCCGGCTTGGCGGAACTGCTGCTCATTCCCACCAGTGCCACCTGCCCGATGGCGGACCAACTCATGGATGAAGCCGGCTGCGTCATCGAAGCAGAATGCCCGCCGGATTGGCGTATCGAAGTCGATATGGACTGGGGCCTGATATGGTCGCCCAAGCGCATGACGCCGGCCTTGCGCCAACGCCTCGGCTGGCCAGAGCCGCAGGCATGAGCACGCGCCGCAAGCCCGGGCCCAGCCACTGGGCACGCATCGTGACTCGCCTGTGCCTAGCCCTGGCGGCCTTGAACTTGTTGGGCGCGCTAGCCGGCGGCCTGGCCCGCTTCGGCTGGCAGGTCTTGCCCGCGCCATTGGCCGCACAGGTGTTGCAAGAGCACGGCGCCTTGCTGATGGCCGGATTTTTCGCCAGCTTGATCAGCCTGGAGCGCGCCCTTGCCTTGCACCGTGGCACCTGGCTGCCCCTGCTGTCGGGTCTGGCCGGGCTGTTGGCAATGGCTGGTCTTGCGGCTTGGGCTGCCTGGGCATGGCTCTTGTCCAGCATCGGCCTGTGTGGCCTGTATCTGTGGGCGGCGCGCACACGCGCCATGTCTTTGCCCCTGGCCGTCGAAGCCAGCGGCGCCGCAGCCCTGGTGTGGGCGGCACTGGCCTATGCCTTGGGCAACCTGGAGCAAGCACGCTGGGCCTGGAGTTTGTTCTTGCTGCTGACCATTGTTGGCGAACGGCGTGAGTTGATGCGCTTGCGCCCCCTGCCCACCTGGGCGAGCCGGCTCTTTCTTTTGGCCTGGGCGCTGCTTAGCCTAGCGGCCGTGCTTTTGATGGGACCCCGATCGCATTGGGGCGCGCAACTGGGCTGGCTGCTCTTTGGCCTACTGGCCCTATGGCTGCTGGCTTTCGATCTGGCCCGCCTGCAGTGGCGCCAAAGTGGCTGGGCCGGCCATACGGCGCGCTGCTTGATGGTGGGCTATGGCTGGCTCTTGGCGGCCAGCGCGGTGGGGCTCAGCGGCCAAGGCGGCGTGGGCGGTGTGGCCTGGCACCTGATGTGGCTGGGCTTTGTCTTCGCCATGGTCTTCGCCCATGTGCCCATCATGTTGCCCGTGCTGCTGGGCCAGCGCCCGCTCTACAGTGCTTGGGCCTTGCTGCCACTTGGCCTGATGGCTTTGAGCTTGTTGCTGCGGACTCTTGCGGTGCTCACGCAGCGGTCCGACTGGCTCGTTTGGGCCGGTGCGGGGCATGGCCTGGCGCTTGTGAGCTTTGTGCTGATCGTGGCCCTGCTGTGCAAGGCCGAAGCTCAGCGGCTGACGCTGGCTTTGCAAAAACCGCGCAGCCGTTGAACATCGGGGATCCAGACTTCGCTGTGCTGCATCTCGATCAAGCCGCTCTCCTGAAACTGCCGCAGCGTGCGTGACAAGGTTTCAGGCGTGGCGCCAAGCTGTGCGGCTAGGTCACGTTTGAGCTCGCTGATGATCAGATGGTCGGCGCTATCTGACTGCTGCAACTGCACCAGCAGCCATTCGGCCAAGCGCACCGGGAAGTCCTTGATGGTCAGCGCCTGGCGGGCCGCAATGGCTTCGCAGCTGAACCTGGACAGGCTGGCCAACAAGGCGCCCAGCAGCACCGGCTCCTCTCGACTCAGCCGCAGCACCTCGGTGGCCGGGAACTCATGCGCCAGCACCGCCGTGGTGGCGATGGCGGTCTCAGGGTAGAGCGAACCGCTCCAGGCACTCGATAAGTCCAGCCATTGGCCGGCGCTCAGCGAGTGGCTTTGCCACCACTTGCCCTTTTCCGAGCGCTTACCCATGCTGACCTTGCCGCGCACCAGCAGCCACAGGCTGCCCTTGTTGGCAAAGCCTTCGTGCAGCACCCGACCGCGGGCGCGCACCCGGTGGCTGCGGCCCAGGCCGGCCAGCTCGTTCAGGGTTTGCGGCACATCGAGCAGCGCCGGCCACGCCTGCTCCAAGGCCTGGCGCACTTGCCTGGCTTGAAGCTGTGCTGGGCTGAGCTGCGGGCCGCTGTACGGGGTGGTTTCTGAGTGAATCAAAGCATTCATGAGGCGCTGCTTTCTGTGTGGAAACGGGCGTCAATTCCTGGGTGATGAGTCGACCATCGAAGGCCGGGCCTCGGCATTGACCTGGCATAAGAAACCGAGCTTTTTTGTCGGACAAGGGTCAGACATGGCCTCGTCTCGGCCCAATTGACCCGGGCAACGCGGCCGCCAGTGCCTTTCGGCGAGCGCGCCATCAGCCCTCGCGCCCTTCTTGCCGCGATTGCCTGGTCTGACCGTCTTAATTACGCGTTATGCCATCGCCGGCGTGCTGCTGACTACGCGCAAAAGTGTCGCCAGGAGAACGTGGCCTATCGCGATAGCAGGCGGCGTGATTTGTGTTGCCGCAAGGCTTTGGCTGGAGTTTGGTCAAGCGTGGTAGCGATGCGTGGCTTCGTGCCTGTCCTTAAACCAGTTCAAGGACGAGGCCTGGGTGCAGCGGGACGATTACCGCAGTTCTCAACACGTTCAACCAGCGTTCAGAGTTTCATCCAGAAGAAAAGAGGTACGACATGAAGCAAGACAGAACACCCACCCAACGTGCTGCTCGCGGTCCCCTGTTCCGGCTCAGTCTGCTGGGTCAACTGGCCTTGTTGGTGGCACTGCCCTTGAGTGCAGTGGCTCAAGAAAGCAAGAAGGACATCAGCGCGGGCGATGTGAAGTACCACGCCGCCCCCTCAGCTCTGACCGATGTGCCGATGGTGCAAAGCAGCAACCCCAAGGCGCCGCCGATGACGCAGGCCGAATTCGACACGGCCCGCAAGATCTACTTCGAGCGTTGCGCCGGCTGCCACGGCGTGCTGCGCAAGGGCGCAACCGGCAAACCGCTGACGCCCGACATCACCCTGGGCAAGGGCACCGACTATCTGAAGGTCTTCATCGCCTACGGCTCGCCCGCCGGCATGCCCAACTGGCAGACCTCCGGCGAGATGAGCGAGCAGCAGGTGGACCTGATGGCCCGCTACATCCAGCACGATGCGCCGACACCGCCCGAGTTCGGAATGGCCGATATGAAGGCCAGCTGGAAGGTCGTTGTGCCGCCCGAGAAGCGGCCGACCAAGAAGATGAACAACTACAACATCGAGAACATCTTCTCGACCACGCTGCGCGACACCGGCGAAGTGGCCCTGATCGACGGCGACACCAAGCAGATCATCAACATCGTCAAGACCGGCTACGCGGTGCACATCTCGCGCACTTCTGCCTCAGGCCGCTATCTGTTCGTGATCGGCCGTGACGCCAAAATCAACATGATCGATCTGTGGATGGAAAAGCCCGACAACGTGGCCGAAATCCGCATGGGTCTGGAAGCTCGTTCGGTGGAAGCCAGCAAGTACAAGGGCTATGAGGACAAGCTGGTGATTGCCGGCGCCTACTGGCCGCCCCAATACGTGATCATGAAGGGCGACACCCTGGAGCCGCTGAAGATCGTCTCCACCCGCGGCAACACCGTGGACAAGCAGGAGTACCACCCCGAGCCGCGCGTGGCCTCCATCGTGGCCAGCCACTACCGGCCTGAGTTCATCGTCAACGTCAAGGAAACCGGCAAGACCTTGATGGTGGACTATTCGGACCTCAATGCGCTCAAGACCATCGAGGTCGGCACCGCCCGCTTCTTGCATGACGGTGGCTGGGACAGTACCAAGCGCTACTTCATGGTGGCCGCCAACCAGAGCAACAAGATCGCCGTGGTGGATGCCAAGGAAGACAAGTTGGTCAAGCTGGTCGAGGTCAGCAAGATCCCGCATCCGGGCCGCGGCGCCAACTTCATCCACCCCAAGTTCGGCCCGGTCTGGAGCACCGGCCACTTGGGTGATGAGGCGATCTCGCTGGTCGCGACCGATCCGGTGAAACACAAGCAATACGCCTTCAAGGAAGTGGCGCAGATCAAGGGCCAGGGCGGCGGTGCGCTGTTCATCAAGACACACCCGAAGTCCACCCACCTGTACTCGGACACACCGCTGAACCCCGATGCAGCCATCTCCCAGTCGGTGGCCGTGTTTGACATCAATGCCTTGGACAAGGGCTTCAAGGTCTTGCCCATCGCCGAGTGGGCGGGCTTGAAGGATGACGGCGCCAAACGCGTAGTTCAGCCGGAGTACAACAAGGCCGGCGATGAGGTCTGGTTCTCCGTGTGGTCCGCCAAGGACAAGGAAAGCGCCATCGTGGTGGTGGACGACAAGACTCTCAAGCTCAAGGCCGTGATTAAGGACCCGCGCCTGATCACACCAACCGGCAAGTTCAACGTTTACAACACCCAGCACGACGTGTACTGATCGCCGGGGAGGCGTGCCCGCCTCCCCTTTTTATCCGAGGGGCTTGGCCCCTCGGCTAGCGATTCGATTCAAAGGAGACATGACAGATGCGCGCACTTCCATTCATTCTGCTGGCTGCGACCGCCCTGCTGGGCGCCTCACCAGCCGCTCAGGCCAATGAAGAGGCCCTGAACAAGGCCGGCTGCATGGCCTGCCACACCAAAGACAAAAAGCTGGTGGGGCCCTCGTTCAAAGACGTGGCCGCCAAGTACCAAGGCCAGGACGCCACTGCTGCCTTGGTCCAGAAGGTTCGCACAGGCGGCAAAGGCGTGTACGGCCCCATCCCGATGCCGCCCAACCCACCCGAGAAGATCAACGATGCCGACCTCAAGGGCGGCGTGGAGTGGATCCTCAAACAGTAGTGACTGGCTCGACCTAAGCAGCGGATGAGGCGCCTTCGGGCGCCATTTTCTTTTCGCGTAGTCACCATTTTGTGGGGCCGACCCGTACGTACGGCTGGCATGCAGAATGGGAATTGAAACCGACTTCCCAGTGCAGTTGGCATGCTCAAATGTTGGGGACAGATCGCGAAAAAACTCCCAACACCACTTTTCCCTTGGTGCGCCCAAACCTGCAACCCCATCGAGACCTCAATGAGCAGCGAACCTCATGAAAACTAGAATCCAGGCAATATTGATGGCTACATTGCTTGACGGTGCAGCACTTGCGAGCGCTGCAGAAAGCCTGACTTTCAACGGCTATCACGCCGGAATGCCTAAGGCTGCTGCGAAGTCGATCGGCGTTGAAACCTGCCGAAATGGTGAAGGCCCGGCAGATACCAAAGATGCAATCTATTGCGATATCCCTGCCTCAAAGCGAAGTCTTGGCACCATGACAGCAACCAAGGCAGTTTTGGAGCTCAAAGCTCCTAGCCATGCTTCGGTAAATCAGAATTTGCTTGGTTTTCTCGGCGCCAAGCGAATCAGTCAGAGGTGCCATGCAGTCTGCATATGGAGCTCCCTCGGACGATGAAGACTACTTCTATTGGGAACGAGGTGCAGAAACAGGGAAACTCTACAAGGGGCGGCGCGGCACTTCTTACGTTACCTTTGAGTTCGATGCATCAGTCGGAAAGGCTCGAGCTAAGGCCAACCAGGCAGCTGACCAAAAGAACCGAGCACTCAGAAATTTCTAGACTTAGTCTTCATCAACCGAGTTTCGGGAATCGCCTGAGAAGAAGAATTCCTTAGGCTAAAGAGTGCCCACCATCCACCCGCCTTTGACGCGCATGTCTGACGCTGAGCAATAGCCTGCGGCACCGCGCAATTTCCCGTCGTCTGGAACCGGCGCGCCGCATCACCCACCCTGCACCCTCAATGCGAAGTCCCCTCCTCCCGACTGATCTTGTTCCAGACGTTGTATTTGCCGACCGGCTTGCTCATGGGGATACGCTTCACTACCTTGAAGGTAGCGGCGTCGTAGACGATCAAGGCGCCGTCTAGTTCCCAGAGGCTGGCCAGGGCGAAGCGGCCGTCTTTGGTGAACTCGATATGGGCCAAGGTTTTGCCGGGCTCGCGCACCTGGGCCACGACCTCAAGGCTTTGCTTGTCGATGATGGTCAAAGTGTCTTTCGCTTCCTTGCCGCCCATCATGGAATCGGCCCAGGCATAGCGGCTCTTGGCATGGCTGCGCATGAAAAAGCCCGGGCCGGGCGTGGTGATCTCGCGCACCAAATCCCAGCTCTTGAGGTCGATCACGCTGATGCGTCCGTCCTTGAGGTTAGGGCTGGCCATCACGCGGCGACCCTTCCAGTCAAAGCTGATGCCTGAGCCGAGGTGGGGCATGCCGGCAATGGGCAGGCTGCTGACCTTGCGCCGGGCGTTCAGGTTGACCACCTGGCCCAGGGTGGATTTGCTGGCGCCGCCTGCTGCGTCAGCGCCCGGCCGTGCGGAACCCAAGACATGGTTGTAGCTGTCGTCGAAGAAGAAGTCGTCCAGCGGCTCATCCAGTGGCGTGCGGCGCGCGTTCAGGTAGCCGGGGCGGGCGATGGCCTCGCCCATGCGGTAGTCATGCACCAGGCCATCGTGGATCACCTCGGCCTTGGGGTCGTAAGAGATCTCCCACAACTCGGCAATGTCCTTGAGCGCCACCACAAAGCTCTTGCGCGGCGCGGCGTCGTAGACGGCGGAAACTCGTGAACCCTGCTTGCCGTCCAGGCTCTTGGCCTCAAACTGCTTGACCAAGTTCAGGTCGGCATCGAACAGCACCACTTCTTGCGGCAGGTAATTGGCCGCCATGACCCAGCGGCCATCGCTGCTGACGGCCACATTGCGCATATTCAGGCCGGCCCGCACCTCGGCCACTTGTTTGAGGTTCCAGAGGTCGTACTTGCTGATCCAGCCATCGCGCGAACCGAAGAAAACATAACGGCCATCGGGCGTGAACTTGGGGCCGCCGTGCAGGGCGTAGCGGCTGGGGAAGCGATGGATGGTCTCGAAACGGTCGCCATCCAACAGGCTGATGTGGTGGTCGCCGCCCTCCACCACCACGAAGAGGTTCATCGGGTCAGCTTTCCATTGCGGGCGGGCCGGCCATTGGCGGCTGTCCGCATCAAAGCTGCGCGAGCGGCGGATGTCGTCCGCCGCCCATTGCGGCGCCGGCAGCTGCGGCTGGTAGATATAGGCCGCCAAGGCCTGGATCTCGGCCTCGCTGAGCTGGGCGCCAAAGGCCGGCATCTGGGTGGCCGGGCGTCCCTCACGAATCAGCTTGATGGCTTCCGGGCGGCGCAGGCGTTCCAGGCTTTCCGGCAGCAAGGCCGGGCCCATCACGCCGAGGCGTTGCTCGCCGTGGCAGCTGGCGCATTGCTGCTGGTACAAGGCACCGGCCTCCACAGTCTGCGCGCGGGCAAAGTCCCAGGCCAAGCCGAACAGGCCCAGCACCAGAGCGAGTTTGACGAGGGTCTTCAACTGTTCTGTGTTCATTTTCATGCCCCCTCGCTGCTGTTGATGGCTTCAACAAGCTGAATGTGGATGGGCTTGGCACTGCTGTTTCTGCTGCCGCTGCTGCGCTTGGCGCTGAATGGCTTCACGCTGCCATCACGCGGGCCCCATTGGCCGCTGAGCGCTTGCAGGCGCGCGCTGGCTTCGGCAGACAGGCCGATCTCGGCATCGTCCAGATAGCAGCCCGGGTCCTCGGCCCAGAGGTCACCGCTGGTTTGTTGGGCTCGCACCCGGGTGTTGCCACCGCAGATGGCGAAGTGCTGGCATTCGGCGCAGCGGCCTTTGACCGGACGCGGCTTGGTCTTCAGGCCGTCCATCAGCGGGTCGCTGCGGTCTTGCCAGATGGCCGAGAAGGGGCGCTGGCGCACATTGCCCAGGCTGTAATGCCACCACATGGTGTCGGGATGCACATCGCCCAGGTTGTCGATATTGGCCACACCCTCGCCGGACGCATTGCCGCCCCAGGCCACCAGGCGGCGGCGCAAGTGATCCGCCCATTGCGGCCAGCGCGCGCTGACCCAGGCCAGCAGATAGACGGCGTCGGCATCGTTATTGCCGGTGACGTACTCACGCGGCTGCGGCGCGGCGGTGCTGACGTCTTCAAGCGCGTCGCGCCAGGCGGTTTCGAATAGCAGCTCTAGCGCGGCGCGCGTGGCTTTGAAGTGGGCATCCCGGCCGCGATGGATATTGCCGCGCCCGGCGTAGTTGAGATGGGAGAAGTAGAACTTATCGACCTGCTCCGCGCGCATCAGCTCCAGCAGGGCCGGAAAGTCTTGCTGATTCAAGTCGGTGAAGGTGTAGCGCAAGCCCGTTCTAGCGCCCCGCTCACGCAGCAAGCGCAGCGCGGCCAGTGAGGCGTCGAAGGCACCTTCCAGCCGGCGGAAGCGGTCATGCGTTTCGCGCAGGCCGTCGATACTGATGCCCACGTAGTCGAAGTTTTGTTGCGCGATGCGTGCGGCCATGCCGGCATCGATCAAGGTGCCGTTGGTGGAGAGCGCGGTGTACAAGCCCATGGCTTGGGCGCGCGAAGCAATCTCGAACAGGTCTGGCCGCAGCAAGGGCTCCCCACCTGAGAGGATCAGCACCGGCACGCCGGCAAGTTTGAGGTCATCCATGACGGTGCAGACCTCGGCAAAACTCAGCTCACCGGGATAGTCATGGTCGGCAGACAAGGCGTAGCAATGCTTGCAGGTCAGATTGCAGCGTCGGGTCAGGTTCCAGATCATCACCGGGCCGCGCGCCTTGGCAGGGCCCACGGAAGCGGCGCGGTCGGCCTGCGCCTTGGGGCGCCCTTGCGGGCTGGGATAGTGGCCGTCTTGCTCGGCCCGCGCGACTTCGCGCAGGTATTGGCTGATACGCAACATGCTTTGGCCTTTCTTTTCTTTGAACTTATTCGGGCTTCAAGCGCAGGCCGGTCTTTTTGAGAATGGCGCTGCTGTAGAGGATGTCATTGGCCCGGCAGGCGCGGCCCAACAACTCGCGCAGCGCCCGGGCTTGCGCCTCGACCTCAGCGCGGCTGCGGCCATGCAGCATGGCAAACAGGTTGTAAGGCCAGTGCGGCAAGCGGCGCGGCCGGCGGTAGCAATGGCTGACGCCCTCGAAAGCGGCGACCAGTGGGCCCAGGGTGTCGATCTGTGCATCGTCGATATCCCACGCCGTCATGCCATTGGCCACATAGCCCAGGCGGTAGTGATTGGGTACGGCGGCAATGCGCCGGATCAGCCCGGATGCCTGCATCTGCGCCAGCTCTTCGCACACCTGCGCCTCACTGATGCCCAGCATGGCGCCCAGCGCTTCGAAGGGGCGTTCAACCAAGGGCAGACCACTTTGCGTGGCCAGCATCAGGGCACGCTGCAGCGGGCTGAGCGCGGCTGCGGATTGCCCTGAGGTGCTTTGCTGTGAGGCGGTATCAGTCATGGCCTTGCCCTTGTTGCTGTTCAAACCCGTCGTGATCCGACCAGGCGTGGGCGCGGGCCTCAAGGCGCAGGCCCACAAAGTACTCGCGCTCTTTGGGGAAGGCCAGCACCTGCAAGCCCGTCAGGGATTCGATGTGCGCGCAAACGCAAGAGATTTCTTCCGGCGTTTCGGTGGCCAGCACAAACCACATATTCAGCGCATGGTCCCGGCGGTAGTTGTGCGCGACTTCGGGAATGGCGTTGAGCTGTGCTGTCACCGCCTCGAATTGCGCTTCTGGCACTTGCATCGCCGCCAGCACAAAGAGACCACCGGCGCGTTCGATTTGAAACAGGGGGCCGACTCGGCTCAAGACTCCCTCGGACAAGAGCCGACGCAGTCGCAGCAGAACCAAGGATTCGCTGCAGCCCAGCTCCTTGCCTATCTGCTCAAAGGGGCGCGGCTGCAGCGGTATGGACGTTTGCAGGCGGTTGATCAGCGCCGCGTCAAGGGCATCGAGCCGCGCCTCGTCTTGGCGCGGGAACTGCGGTGCTGAAGTGGTGTCGCCGCGTCTGGCGCTATGGCGCTCATGCATAGTGACCTGCCTCGGTTTGAATCGCTTTTACTGGCTGGCGAAAGTAGCTGGGCCCGCATTGCTTGAAGCGCCGCCGACTGAACAGCACGGCTTGCGGGAAGGCCTGTAAAGCGGCAACTTCGCGCGCCTGACTCAGCCACTGCAGCACCTCTTCTCTGGCGCGGCCATGCACCATGCAATAGAGGTTGTAGGGCCATTGGTTTGCGCGCGAGCGGCGGTAGCACAGGGTGACGCCGGGCTGGCGTGCGAGTAGCGCGGCATGCGCATCCACCTGATCGTCGGGCACATCAAACACACACATGGCATTGGCTGCGAAGCCCAATTCGTGGTGCCGAACAATGACGCCAAAGCGACGCAGCACGCCTTGGTCCAACCAGGTTTGCAGGGTGCGCAAGACCCGCTGCTCCGGCCAGCCCGCCGCCTCGGCCCAGGCGGCATAGGGGCGGGCCAGCAAGGGCAGGCCTTGCTCAACACAAGCCGCCAGGCCGCGCTCCTCAGCGGCTACGCGACGGCCATGGCCTGTCATGAGAGCGGCCTGCGGATCGGCACCACGGGCCGCGCAATTCCCGCCATGCGGGTCCTTGAGGTCAAAGCCCAGATTGATGCGATAGGCCCGCTCCATCGGCAGCCTCAGGGTTTCAAGGCCGCATTGCTGTTCCAGTTCCGACAGTTCCTGCGCCAGGCAGTCCATGTCCGGGCCGGTGATCACGAACCACAAATTGAAATGGTGTTCACGTTCGTAGTTGTGGTTCACGCCGGGCCTGGCGTTGACCCGCTGCGCCACAGCATCCAGTTGCTCTGGTGGCACCGCCATGGCGCACAACATGCCCGCCCCTGCCGCCCGCGCGCCCCAGATGCCGCCGATGCGCGAAAGGCTGCCTTGCTCGCGCAAGCGCTGCAGGCGCGCCATTACCGCATCGCCATCACTGAGACCCAGCGCTATGGCCAATTCCGCATAGGGTTCGGCACAGATGGGAAAGCGCTGCTGCCAGCGGTTCAGCAACTCCCCGTCTTGGGCGTTGTTGGGCAGGTGGGACATGGGGCTCACAACCCGCTGCGCTGGGCGCGACTGGTGAAGAAGATGCCGCTCGGCGCCTCGGCCTTGAGCGTCGCTTGGCGCGCGAAGCTGCGGGTGTCCAGCACATTGACAGCGTTGTCGTCACGGGTCGAGATCCAGACCGACTCACCGCGAGGGGTGAATTCCATATGCAGCACGGCCTTGCCGGGGCTGAGGGTTTGAATGACCTGCCGGCTCTGGGTATCAATCACCTGGACCTGGTTGTAGTCGGGCACCGCGAAGTTCACCCAGACCTGGCGCCCGTCCGGCCGGGCCATCACGAAGACCGGCTGCCCGGCCACCGGAATACGGCCCAGTTCCTGCCAGCTGTCAATGTCCACCACCAGCACCTCATGCCTGCCGATGGCGGGCAGATAAGCCTGCCGGCCGGCAATGGCCCAGCCGCGCAGGTGCGGCATCTTGAACACCGGCAAAGGCTCCTGGCCACGGCCATAGCCGGCCAAGATGCGCTCGGCCTTGGGCTCCGCGGCCCAAAGGTCGATCTTGACCAGCCCGTCTTCCCCGAAGAGACCGGCGATGTAGTAGCGGCCATCCGGTGTGATGAGGGCGTCATAGGGCTGCCGGCCAACGTTCTTGAACTTCTGCACCTGCGGCGCCTGGCCTGCGGCCACGCCGGAGAGATCGGCGATCCAGATCTCATTGGCATCGAACAAGGTGTACATGAAACGCTGGCCCGGCAGCTCAACCAAGCCCACCACGCGGGACAGCTTGCCAGGCTCGTACTCCGCCGGAATATCGGCCACCAGGCGCAGCGTCTGGCTGTCAAACACCCGGATGCCGCCCGGTTGATAGTTCTGCGCGGCCACCAGGCTGCCGTCCTGCGAGATGGCGCCGCCAATCGAATTGCCGCTTTGCTGGATCCGGCCCACCAGGCTGCGGCTGGGCAAATGCACTTTGCTGAGGGCGCCATCGCGCCCAAAAACAAAGGCGTAGGCGCCGTCGCGGGAGTAGACCAGGGAGGCATGCGACAAGTCGCCCAGCCCTTTGATAGCCCCCAGCACCTCACGGCGGCTGGTGTTGACCACCTGCAAGCTGCCACTGGCGCGCTCAACCACCAGGCCTAGATCCCCGGTGCCGACAGCAAGCGGTGTTGGCGGCGGTGGCGCGGGAGGCGTGGCGACACAGGCGGCGAGCGGGACGCACAGGCTGAGCAAGGCGAGCATGCGCGCGCCTGCGAACTTGATGCAGTGGGCGCGATGGAAAAGTGTGAATGAGGACATTGAGAGAGAGTTCATGGCCTGTGCTCTTGCGTAGCAAGTTCCTGTTTTGGCGCTGTGGGCCGCTGCATATAGGCCGCCAGCCAGTCCGCTTCTGCCGCAGTGATCATGCTTTTCCAGGCAGGCATGGGTGTGCCTGGCCGGCCGTGGTAAATCGTGGCGGCAATGGCCGCCTGCGACAATTGCTGCATGGCCTCAGCGTGAATGGCTGGCCCCAGGCCGCCGGTCAAACGCAGGCCGTGGCAGGAACCACAGTCGTGCGCAAGCATGCGCCGCAGCTCTTGCTGGCGGCCCGGGCTGGGTTGGCTGTCGGCAAGCACGGGGCTCGATGGCGCGGGCTGAGCCTCCACGACGGACCCAGACAACCCGTAGAGCAACACAGTTAGCAGCAGCAGATCGTTGCGATTCAACATGGCGCCATACTCCCCTGCGAGGCATCAACTGTCCTTGAACTGCATCAAGGACGACGAGAAGCGACGCTCTCCACAATCAGGCCATGCACCACAGACAAGGTGTCAGCGCCGGAGCCCCCAAAATGAATCCACGTATCGAGCCCCGCCACTTCTCCCGACCCAGCAACAGCCCGACTTGGACGCAAGTGACCTTGGTCGGCGCCGGCCCCGGCGACCCCGAACTATTGACGCTCAAAGCCGCGCGCGCGCTGGCTGAGGCGGAGCTGGTGCTCTACGACAATTTGGTGTCGGCCGAGGTTATGTCCCTGGTCAATCCCGCGGCGGAGAAAATCTTCGTCGGCAAGAAATGCGGCCTTCACGCACTGAGCCAGGAAGGCATCATTGAACTGATGATCAAGCTGGTACGCGGCGGACGCCGCGTGCTGCGACTCAAAGGGGGGGATCCCTATATCTTCGGGCGCGGTGGCGAAGAGGCCGAGGCCCTGGCTGCGGCAGGCATTCAGTTTGAAACCGTGCCAGGCATCAGCGCGGCACAAGCGGCCGGCGCTGCGGCGGGCATTCCGCTGACGCACCGCTCACATGCCGGCACCCTGATCTATGCCACCGGTCATCTTCGTGCCGCCAAGGACACAGATGATGCCGACTCAGAGGCTCTGCCCCTGGACTGGCCCATGCTGGCCCGGCCCCATCAAACCGTGGTGATCTATATGGGGCTGAACAGCCTGCCCTTGATCAGCCGCCAACTGATCCTGCACGGCTTGCCTGCCGATACACCGGCCGCGCTGGTTGAGAACGCCAGCCTGCCGCAACAGCGCTGCATCCGCGGCAGCCTGGCCGAGCTGCCGGAATTGGCACGCAGCCACGCCCTGAAGTCCCCTACTCTGCTGATGATTGGCGAGGTGACCGCCATGCATGAGAGGCTCAGCCCTGCGATGCGCCAAGCCAATGCCCTGCAGCAAACTGCCTTGAATCAAACCGCCGCTTCACTAATGGCCGATGTGCTGGAGCGTCACTGCAAGGTGTAGCTGGCCAACTCGCGGGGCTGCAAGATGTGGATGTCGCGCCGAGAGATTTGAATTAGGCCTTCGTCTTCCAACTCCCGCAACACGCGGGAGAAGTACTCCGGCGTCAGGCTCAATCTTGAGGCGATCGTAGCCTTGCTGACCGGCAGCGACACGGTACGCGGACGGGCCGGTGCGCAGCTCTCGTCTGATTGCCCCTTCAGTAAGAAGCCCACCACTCTTTGCAAGCCGCTGTGCAGGCAATAGCTTTCCACGTCATGCAGCAAATTCTGGATGCGCTGTGAGGCCTGGGCCAATAGGCGCAGCGAGAAATTGGGGTCCCGGCCGATTTGCGCGACCAAGGCAGCCTTGGGAATGCGCAGTAAGAGCGAATCACTGAGTGACAGCGCGCTGAAGCCGTGGCGCTTGTCATTGAAGATGGCGGACTCCCCCAGGCTTTGGCCCGGGCCGATCAGCTCCAGCACCTTTTCACTGCCATTGGCGGCCAGGGCGAAGACCTTGATGCGGCCGGTGATGACGATGTGCAGGCTGTCACAGATGTCCCCAGCGCTGAACAGATTGCGGCAGCGGGGCACGCGCACCAAGCTGCAGCCCTGATCGACGATGCGGGCAAGGTCATCATCATTGATCCCGCGGAAAAGTGGCTGAACGGCGAGGTAACGCGTTATTTCAACTGCTACGTGATTCGAAGGGCTGCTCATGGGTTTGACCTAGTTGCGAGGCGAAAGGAAGAAGGCGCTGCGAGCGCGATTCTGTTCAGCTGCAAATCGGTCAACTTGACGTGCGTCAAGTCATTGTTGCCAGTAGTTCTTCAGAACTATCCGGCCTAGTTCTTGCGAACGATGGGCAGCAGCTTCCGTAGCTGCCGCGATCAAACCCCGGTGTAGTTCGCTAGGGCTGAGGCATCGCGGATGCGGATGTCGCGTCTATCCACCTCGATCAGCCCGGCCGCCTCAAGCTCATGCAGCACGCGCGAAAAATACTCCGGGGTCAGGCTGAGCCGGGAGGCGATGGTCGCCTTGCTCACCGGCAGTGACACGGTGATGACTTCGCCACTCACGCAGTCTTCCGCCACTTGATCCCGCAGCAAATAGCCGATCACGCGCTGCACACCGCTATGCAGGGCATAGGCCTGGACGTCATGCACGAGGCCATGCAAACGTCGCGAAATGCCCGCCAGCATGCGCAAGGCAAAGCGGCTGTCTTGTTCGATTTCAGTCAGCACGGCCTGCTTGGACACGGACAAAATCAAGCTGTCCGTCAAAGCCTGGGCATTGATGATGTAGGGCTTGCCAGTGAACATCAAGGCCTCGGCAAAGCTGTGGCCGGGGCCCACCAGCTCGATCACCTTCTCCTGCCCGGATGGCGAGATGGCGAAGAGCTTGACCTGCCCGGTCACCGTCACATGAAACTCTTCGCAGGGCTGGCCAACCCGAAAAATGGTGTCGCCCCGGGTCAGGCGGCGCAAGCTGCAGCCCGTTGCCAGGCGGGCCAGTTCCGCCGCACTCAAATCTGTAAACAGGGGCAGCACCGAGAGGTAGCGAGGTAAATCAAATGCGCGCATATCCATGGCGGGTCTCCCTAGTGATGGCGGCGTGTGCAGAGACTGCATTGTCGAGAGCGCCCAAAATCCCGGCCTTGATATTGCTTAAGTCTGCGACGAAGAGCCAAGCAAAGTGACAGCCGCGCAGTGGCGCCGCTGCTCGGCCTTTTGCTCGCTCAGCGAGTCAGTTGCCCGTAGATGCCCGCCAGCCGCATGGGCAGCTCACTCGGGCGCACCACTCGGGCCCAGCCTTGGCGCCCGAAGATGTGCGGCAGATAGTCAGGAGCCTCGGCGTCAATGCTCAGGCAAAAGGGCTGCAAGCCAGCGCGGCGGGCTTCCAGCACGGCTTCACGGGTGTCCTCGACGCCCCAGCGGCCTTCGTACACATCCAGGTCATTGGGCTTGCCATCGGTCAACAGCAAAAGCAGGCGCTGCCGCTCCGGCCTTTGCTGCAGGCGCTTGGTGGCGAGGCGAATGGCCGCGCCCATGCGGGTGTAGTAGCCCGGCTTGATGGCGGCAAGCCTAGCTGTCACCGGGCCCGACCAGTTCTCCTCAAAGCTCTTCAAATGCTGAATGCGGATCTGGCTGCGCCGCACCGAGCTGAAGCCCAGCATCGAGAAGGGGTCACCGCAGGCCTGCAAGGCCTCTCCGAAAACGAACAAGGCATCGCGGATCACCTCGATCACCCGCGCATCGTTACTCGCATAGGCATCGGTAGACAAGGACAGGTCGGCCAGCAGCAGCGTGGCCAGGCTGCGCTCACCCCGCTGCCGGCGGGCGTAGACCTGAGGGTCAGGCCCGCCGCCAGACTGAACGGCGGCCAGATGCCGCACCCAGGCGTCGAGATCCAATGCTTCACCTTCGCTGCAGCCGCGTTGCCATTTCGGTGCCGCGCGCAAGAGCTCCAGGCGTCGCCTGATTTGGCGCGCGGTTCGGCGCAGCGCGGGGCTGGGCCGCAAGGGGCTGGCTCCGGGTCGCGTCACCAGAGTTTGAACCTGGCAATGGCCGGGCAAGAGGCGTTGGCGCTTCCAGTCCCATTCAGGCAGCAATTCGCCTTCGCCCAGCGGCAGGTCATCGGCGCTGGCGCTAGGCAGGTCCAGATCGAACTTGACCCGTGCGGCCCCGGCGACACCGTCGCGCGACAGGGTGAGTTGCTCCATATCGTCGGCGGCCGCTTGTGCTTGCTCGTCGTCGGGCTCATCGTCCTGACCGCGATCCAAGGGAATGTGCTCGCTCCAGCTTTGCAGCGATTCGGTCTTGGAGGGCAGCAAGAGCGGCGCGCGCTCGTTCGCAGGTTTGGCTTGCCGGGTGCGCCGGCGCTTTTTGGCCAGCGCAAGCTCGGCATCATCGGCTTGAGGCGACGCGCCATTGCCAGCGCTAGGCTGACGGACTTCTTGTTTGGCCCCCGCGCCTGCCGCCAGCTCGGGTGGCAAGGCCTGAAGCCACAACCATACCGGCGCGAGACGCGGTGCCTGGGCATGGCATTTGACCTCGTCCAGCGAGGTCGCCTCCGCCGCGTCTTCGTCCGCCAGCAACAAGGCTTGCAGCCGCTGTTCGGCGGCCTGATCCGGCGCGGGCAATTTCAGTGCATCGGCGCGGCGTTGCGCCAGATGGGCTGACCGCAAACGCTCCCACCGTGGTCGCAAACCCGGGCAGCGCTGCAAGGCCAGGCGCGTGGCGACGAGGTTGTCTGCCGCCCACCGGCCGCTGGGCACGAAGGCAGCGGCCAGAGCAGCCAACCAAAGATAGAGGTCGCGGTTGAGTGCGCTGTCGGCAAACAAGGCAATGCGTGGCGGCAAGGCCAGGGTCTCTTCGTCCAAGCGGGGCAATGCGGCGCGCACGCCACTGCCCGCCAGACGTTGCAGCCACGTGCGCGGGCCGCCAATGCGCATATCAGCGGCCGGCACGATGCGCGTGCCTGGCGCACCGCCCGCCGCGCGGTAGAGCAATGCCACCGCGCCACCGACCTCGGTGAGGGCAATGGCGGCTGAGCCGAAACTGCGATCCGCAGCGCCGTTGATGAAACGATGCCAGCGCTCGCCTACCCACTCTTCCATGACTAGCTTTCTTGCTGAGTTTGATTCGATGAACGGGCGCTCATGCCCTGATCGGCTGCGGCTTGAGGCGGCAGGCCGGCCCCGCCTGTGCGCAGCTTTTGTTGCAGTTGCTGTTGTCTCAAGGTTTCACGCAGCGCGTCCGCGCCCAACGTCCATTCCAGCTGCGGCTGCAAAAGCTGGGGCTGATGGTCTTTGGATTCGGCACATTGGTCCAGGCAGCGGCCGCACTGCACGCAGGAAAACATCTGCCGCTTGATCTGGCGCGGCCGCAGCCGCATGGGGCAGACGCGGTCGCAGGCGCTGCCTTCGGGCGCCCGGGCAGTGCTGCACTGGCGGCACTCGCTGGCGCGTTCGCGCTTGAACGAAACCACCAAAGCACGCGGATTGGCCATCCAGGCCAGGCTTTGAAACAGCCCCACGGCGCAGCCGAAGCGGCAAAACAGATGGCGGGCAAACAGCAACTCCAGCGTGAACACGAGGCTGCCGATCACGATAAAGCGGGTCTGGTTGGGCGTCAGGCTGCCACTCAACAGCCCGGCCCAGATCTGCCGCGGCGGCAGCAGATAGGTCAGCAAGGTGATGGCCCAAAGAAAGCCGAACAGCGCGCAGCTAAGGGCGAACACCGGCCACCAACGCCGCTGCGTCTGCTCACCCACCCGCAGGCTGGCTTGCTCGTCCCAGAGGCTGAACTTGCCACATGCCTTGTGCAGCAATGCGTTGAGCCCCTCAACCAGTGAGAAGTGCGGGCAGAGCCAGCCGCAGTAAAGCCGACCCCAGCGCCAGGCCACGCCAAGGAACAGCAGCACCACCAGCAGCGCGGGCAAGATGCCTCGACCAATCAAAGTGAGTGCGGCGGTATTGGCCGAAACTTGGCCATGGGCCAGCGCGTCTATCCCTAAGCTCCAGCGCATGCCCAGCACCCAGAGCTGCGTTTCGTTCAAATCGAAACGCAGCAGATCAAGCCCGGGCGCCAGCAAGAACAAGGCGAAGAAGGCCAGCTGGGTGGCGCGGCGCCGCCGCTGCAGACACCGGCTGTGTTCGGAGGCCGCAGCGCTGGCCTCAGTCAATGTTTCAGCCATCGCCAATCACCGCCCGCAGCACCTCGTGCAGGGCGGCGCCGGTGTCGGCATCATCGGTCAGCGCATCAACGATGGCCGCTCGGCAGCTGGCCAGCAAAGGCAGGCCAGCCACATGCAGGCGCGCCGCCATCACCAGCAAGCGGGTGCTGACGGTTTCCTCCAGATCCTGCTCGGTCAAGCGGCGCAGGGCTTGAGCCAACCGCACCAACTGCGCCGCCACTGCCGGTGTGCAGTCGCTCTCAGTGGCGACGATGCTTTGCTCCACCGCCGGCACCGGATAGTCCAGGCCCAGGGCCACAAAGCGCTGCCGGGTGCTGGGCTTCAGGCCTTTGAGCAGATTTTGGTAGCCGGGGTTGTAGCTGATCACCAGCATGAAGCCGGGTGCTGCGGCCAGCATTTCGCCGGTGCGTTCAATCGGCAGCACACGCCGGTCGTCCGCCAATGGGTGCAGCACCACGGTGGTGTCCTTGCGGGCCTCCACCACCTCATCCAGATAGCAGATGGCGCCCTCGCGCACCGCGCGGGTGAGCGGCCCGTCGAGCCAGCGCGTGTCGCCACCCTGGATCAGATGCCGCCCCACGAGGTCGGCGGCGCTGAGATCGTCATGGCAGCTGACCGTGATCAGCGGGCGCCCCAGTCGCGCCGCCATATGCTCAACCAAACGGGTCTTGCCGCAGCCAGTGGGGCCCTTGATCAACAAGGGCAGCCGGCTGGCATGGGCATGCTCGAACAAGCGGCATTCCTCGCCCTGCTCGGCATAGAAAGGCGGCTCACCCAAGGCATCCAGCTGCCGTGCGCTGTGCATTTCCATCAGACCGCCTGACTCAAGGCAGCTGCCGGCATCTCTTCCTCGGCCGTACCAGTGCCGACGAAGAAACTGCTCAGATAGGTCAGCAAGCCGATCAGGAAGCCGACACCGCCCGACATGCGCAGCCAGTAGAAGAAGCGCAGCTGGTCTTGGGTGGCCATGAAGCCCATGGCACCTTCGCTGGGCATGCGCTGCAGCCAGACTTGCAGAATGCCCGCGCCCGTCAGGGCCAGCACCATCACGCCCATACCGATAGTCATGATCCAGAAGCTCCACATCTCCACGCTCTGAGCGCGGCGCGAGTTGGCTTCACGACCACGCAGCAAGGGCATGGCATAACTGATCATCGCAATGACCACCAGCACATAAGCGCCGTAGAAGGCCAGGTGGCCGTGGGCCGCTGTGATCTGGCTGCCGTGGGTGTAGTAATTAACGGGGCTCAGGGTATGGATGAAGCCCCACAGGCCAGCGCCCAGGAAGCCCATCACGGCGCAACCCACGGCCCACAGCAAGGCGGCCTGATTCGGATGCTCACGACGGCGACGCTGCACCATATTGAAGGCGAACAAGGTCATCATGAAGAAGGGAATCGGCTCCAGCGCGCTGAAGATGCTGCCCACCCATTGCCAGTAGCCCGGCAGGCCGATGAAGAAGAAATGGTGGCCGGTGCCCAGGATGCCGGTAACCAAGGCCATGGTGATGATCAGGTACAGCCACTTGTCGATGACCTCACGGTCCACGCCGGTGGTCTTGATCAAAACGAAGGCCAGCAATGCGCCCAGGATCAGCTCCCAAGTCCCTTCCACCCAGAGGTGAACCACGAACCACCAGTACATCTTGTCGCGCACCAGATTGTCTGGATTGACGAAGCTGAACAAGAACATCAGCGCCAGGCCCCACAAGCCCATCAGCAGCACCAGGGTGATGGCGGTCTTGCGGCCCTTCAGCACGGTCATGCTGATGTTGAAAAGGAAAGCCAGGGCCACGATCACGATGCCGAGCTTGGTGGGCAGGGGCTGTTCCAAGAACTCACGCCCCATGGTGGCCAGCAGATTGTTGCCCGTCATCTCGGCCAAGGTGGCGTAAGGCACCAGCAGATAGCCGAGGATGGTGAGCGCACCGGCGGCCAGGAAGATCCAGAACAAGATCTTGGCCAAAAGCGGGCTGTAGAGCTCGGTCTCGGCCTCCTCGGGAACCAGAAAGTAGGCACTGCCCATAAAGCCCATCAAGAGCCACACAATCAGCAGATTGGTGTGCACCATGCGAGCGATGTTGAAAGGGATGATCGGGAACATCAGATCCCCGAACAGGTATTGCAGTCCCAGCGTGAGGCCAAAGACGATTTGGCCGAAAAACAGGGCCAAGGCACCGATGAAGTAGAGCTTGGCAACCGCCTGCGATTTGTATTTGAGGGTGATGGGTTTCATGTTCTCTTCTCCTCAGCCTTCCACATTCGGTGGCCACTTTTCAGTGTTGATGCCGTTGCTCCATTTGAGGAACTCGACCATGTCGTCGAGTTGCTGATCGTTCAGATGGAAATTGGGCATCTGGCGGCGCCCAGGGATGCCGGTGGGCTGGGCCTTGATCCAGGCCTTGATGAACTCGGGGCCGCGCCGCGTGTAGACATTGCCCAGCTCGGGCGCGAAGTAGGCGCCCTCCCCCAGCAAGGTGTGGCAGCCGATGCAGTTATTGGCTTCCCAAATATGCTTGCCGCGCACCACGGCGGGTGTGATGGCCGCGGCTTTGGATCGCTCGGGAATGCGTTGCTCGGTGTTGAAGATCAGCGCGGCAAATAGCAGCACGAAGAAAAGCGTGCCGCCATAAAAGATATTGCGCGCCATCTGGCTGGTGAAGCCTCGGCTCATGGTGATCCTCGATGTTGAGTGGAGATGCCGCAAGACTAGGGATATGTGCGCGCCAGTTCCTTGAACAGGAATAAGGAAAACCACTCCGCTTGCAGCAGCACCACAGTTACCAGCCTGAGATTGCCCGCCACCGATTGCCGGCAGCGTCAGGCTCAATGGTCGAGATGTCTGCCTGGGTCCAGCCGCCGAAGCAACTCAGGGCTGATCTCGCTCGGGCGCAACAAGCGCCCGCCTCGCTCGCGCGCGAAACGCCGTGCTGCAGTCGCATCGGCAAAGGCAGGCAGGTTGCCGGCGCGCATCAGCCCGGTGGCCGTCGAGCCCTGCACATAGACGGCTGCGTCCGCCGCCAGCCAAGCGCCGCTGCTCGCATCGCTCACATAACTTGCGGCGATCTGAGAGGCATCACGCCCGCGTGTGTAGCGCGCCACGTTTTGCAGATAGATGAAGAGCGACAGCGGTGAGTCGAAGAACTGCGCGTCACCGTTGTCGAAGATCACTTGCGCCGCCCAGCGCGCCGACTCGCGCGAGCGCGCCGGATACATGCCGCAAACGGGGCAGCGCGCGTCAGCCGGCACTGGGCGCGGCGCCAGCAAGGCCAAGCCGGAGGCCGGGTCATAAGGCGTTGGCGGCGCCACGACGCAAACCTCTGCGCTCGGATCCAGATTGGGGCTTGCCCCACTGCCCGGCAGTAATTGCAAGCTGCCGGCCAAGGCAATGCCTACGAACGCCGCCCAGGCCAGCCGGCTCAAGCGCCCCGGGGGCCCGTGCAGAGGAACAGAAACCGGCAGCATGGTGGCCGCGCCCTACATCTTGCTGTCGTGCAGCGCGCCGCCGCTCAGGTCCACCATATCGCGCGTGATCTCGGCGAAGCGCAGCGGCTTGCCGCCCCACTTGGCGGCGAAAGCCTTGGCATCGGCCTCCTTGGCGAAGGACGCGATGGTGGGTCCCATCGAGCCCTGGCGCGAACTCCCCAGCACATAGATCGCACTCTTGGCATCGATCCAGAAGCCACGCGGCTGATCCCAGTCCGCGCTGCCCATGTCCTGCACATAGACGGCTTTGATGGCCCTGACCTGCTCGGGTGACAGCAAGGTGTTGAGAAGTTCGACGGTGTCACAGAAGAAGCTCGGCGCAGCTTGCCCGGCGTAGTGGATTTGCGCCTTAGGGCCGGGGTAGTCGGTCAGCAGCATGCCGTCCAGTTCACAGGTACTGCTGGCATCGATCTCAGCCGCCGCCACGGCCTTGGCTTCGTCCGAACGGCCGCAGGCGCCGAGGCCCAGCGCAACGACTGCGCACAGCACGGCAGTACGCAGCGCCGATGTTGATGATTTGAAATTGCGCCTATTCATTTGAACCTCCAGCGAGCCAGTAGCAAGGGCACGACGATCCAGCCGCCCATCACCAAGCCCATCAGCCAGGGCTTGGCCAGGGCAGGCGGCACGATGCTGGTCAGGCCATAGAGGGTGCGCATATCGTCGAGCGAAAAGATATTGAGGATGCGAAACACATCGGCCGGGTTGAGCAGCAGCAGATAGGCCAGCGCCTCGCCACCGAACTCGCCACTGCTGGCCACCAGGGCGCCGAGCAGCAGTAAATCAAACACCAGCACGAAGAAGAACCACAAGGCAATGGCCAGGCCCGAGGCCCGAGTGCGCTCGCGGCTGAGCACCGACAAGAGCACCGCCAGGCTCAGAAAGGCCAGGCCCAAGAGCGTGCTGCTGAACATAAAGCCCAGGTAATGGAACAGACCCGGCCAGCCAAACTGCTGATACAGCAGCGCCGCCACCAGGGCGAAGCCGCCCAACGTGGACAGGGTCAAGGAGGCAGCCAGGCCCAGGTATTTGCCCAGCAGCAACTCCAGCTTGGTGATCGGCAGGGCCAAGAGTAGATCCAGCGAGCCGCGTTCGCGTTCCCCAACGATGGCGTCAAAGCCCAGCAGCAGGGCGATCAAGGGGATCAGATAGATCACCAGGCTGACCAGGCTGGCGATGATGAACTCGATCGAGCGCGGGCCGACTTGGCCGCTGCTGGCGCCGCCAAAGTAGGTGATCACCAGCGAGAAGGCGGTGAACACCAGCGCCACCGCAAGCACCCAGCGATTGCGCATGCGGTCGCGAAACTCTTTGCCCGCTAGGGTGAAGATTTGACTCAGTTCCATGTTCAATGGCCTCCCGCTGCCGCGGTGGCCGCAGCGGCTTCATTCGACGACTGTCCGACGCCGAAGAACACATCCTCCAGCGAACTTTCATGCAAGCTCAGGTCGAGCAGGCGTGTGCCTAAGGTGCCGACCACGCCCAGCACGACCATCTTGGATTCGCGTGGGCAGGTCAGGCTTAGTCCTTGCGGCGTGCTGCGGCAGGCCATGCCCTCACTGCCATTCATCCTTAAGCGGCCAAGTTCCTGTCGCACCAGCACCGCATCTGCCTCGCTCAAGCCCAGCTCGATGCGCAGCGGCGCGCGCTGTTGTTCGCGCAGCTCTTGCACGGTGCCCAACGCTTGGATGCGGCCGGTCGTCATGATGGCCAAGCGATCTACCCGCTCCTGCAATTCGGCCAGGATGTGCGAGGTGATCAACACCGTCACGCCCTTGGTCTTCAAGTCTTGCAGCACGCTGTAGAAGTCGCGGATCGCCTGCGGGTCCAGGCCATTGGTCGGTTCGTCCAGAAACAGCACGCGTGGCTCGCCCAGCAGCGTTTGCGCAAAGCCGAGCCGTTGCCGCATGCCTTTGGAGTATTCACGCAAGGGGCGCGTACCGGCATGGGCCAGCCCCACCCGCTCCAGCGTTGGCGCGCATTGCTGCAGATCGGCGCCCTTCAGCTTGGCGAAGAAGCGCAGTGTCTCGAGGCCGCTGAGGTTGTCATACAGCACCACGTTCTCGGGCAGATAGCCCAGGCGACGGCGGGTGGCGCGAAAACCGCTGCCGCGCACCGACCCCCCGTCGATCAGGATCTCACCGCCGCTCAGCGGCGTGAGCCCCAACATCATCTTGAACAAGGTGCTCTTGCCGGCGCCGTTGTGGCCGATCAGGCCGAAGATTTCGCCGGGTTCAACCCGCAGGTCAACGCCGTCCACCGCGTGGATGGCGCCGTAATGCTTGCTGACGCCGCGCACCTCGATGGCTGGCGCGGGGTTGACCTTATTGGCCGGGATAGTGCTTGTCACGCCACTCACTCCATTGCTTGTTGCCGGGCTGCATGCGCGGGGCCGGGTCGACCACGCTGGGCACACGCAGCACCGGAAATTGTTGGCCGACCAAGCGCAGCGCCTGCACGGCAGGGCTGGCCAGCAGCAGCTTGACGCTCGGATGGCGCCAGCTCAGGCGGTCCACCATGTCATTCGCCTCATAGGGCACATCGCCGACGCCATCACCATTGCGGTCCCAGCCGAGGTAGTTGCTCCAGTGGTTGCCACCTGTCTTCTTATCCTTGCCGCCCCACACTTCGTCGCGCGCGCCGACATAGCGCACCTGCTCGCGGTTGGCGATGAAGTCATTGCCCTCGACGACATTGCGGGTCGAACCGGCGGACAGGTGCACGCCGACTTGGTTGTCGACTACCAGATTGCCTTTCAGCGTCGCGTACTCGACGTCGTAGATGAAGAAGCCGCGTGCGTTGCCGGCAATGATGTTGTTCTCGATCACCGAATCTTGCAGCGTGCGCAGCATGATGCCGTGGTCGCTATTGCCCCAGGTGCGGTTGCCGCGCACCACCTGGTTGCGCACCTCCATCAGGGCTAGGCCGCCGCGGTTGTAATAGCTCTCGTTGTCCTCCCACAGGTTGTAATAGGAGTTCATATAGTGGCTGCCATAGCGGCTGTGGTGCAGCTTATTGCTCTTGAAGACGGCGTGATGGCTAACGTCCACATAAAGCGCATCGCGGACGAAGCCGATGTTGTTGCCGATGATGCGGGCGCCGTCGGTGTTGTAGAGCTGGATGCCATTGCCCCGCTGTGAGCTGTTCAGCTCGCGTTTGCCTGTGATGATGTTGTGCTCCACCCGCGCCCCATTGGCCTTCTCGATCCACAGGCCAAACAGGTTGTAGGCCAGATCGCAATGCTGCACCAGCGCCCGGTGGGCTCCGGGGCGGATGTAGATGCCGGCGTTCTGATCCTTCAGGCTGCTGCCGGAGTCGCGCACGATCAGGCCTTCGATCGTCACATCTGGGGCGGTGACGCGCACGGTGTCGCCCGTCAAGGCGCCGCTCAACGTCGGCCGATTGATGCCGCGCAGCGTCAGCGCCTTGTCGATCAGGAAGTTGCCCACATAGAGGCCGCGTTCGATCTCCAGCACATCGCCGGGCGCGGCGGCAGCAATCGCCTCTTGCAGCGACTGGCCGGGCTTGACCCGCAGCGTGGCGGCCTGCGCGCTACCCATATGCACGAGCAGAGCCAGCAGTACCACGAACAGAAGGGAAAGAACTCTCATGCCAGCATCAGTCCGCTTGCCTTCAGCGCCAGGAACAAAGCCGCGCCGATCAGCAGATTTTTGAAGCCGA
This sequence comes from Paucibacter sp. KBW04, assembly GCF_003852425.1. GTDB lineage: Bacteria > Pseudomonadota > Gammaproteobacteria > Burkholderiales > Burkholderiaceae_C > Paucibacter_A. Next base: position 132,878 of record NZ_QAJN01000011.1, read on the forward strand.
CATAGCTGAGCATGTCCATCACCGAGGCGCGGCGGTAGTGGCCCTGCCACCAGGGGCCGTCCTTGACGTAGCGCTTGCCCGCCAGGCGGATCAAGACCTCATAGACGCTCCAGCCAAACCACCAGCCAATGATGGCGCTTTGCGACAGGCGCCCGCTGCCGGCCAGCACCCAGGCCAGCGTGGCGGCCAAGGCCAGCGAGAAGCCGGCGATCTGCAAGGCCTTCTGGCTCTTCCAGCTGTCCTTGTGCCAAGGCCAGAGGTGGTCGAACAACTCCGCCCAGAGCCACTTCAGCCCATGGGCATCGGCCTTGTGGGCCGGCGCCACTGGGTCGGTGGGCATGCGCGGGTCGGGGCCCTGGGCCACCTTCTCGCTCATGGCAATGGGCTGGATGGAAATGAAATAGCCATCGCGGCCAATCGGGGTGATCAGCAGGCCGTCGCGCTCGCGGCGCTTGCGTTCCTTGGCCAGTGGCGGGCAACCCTTGGTGTCGGTGTACAGAATCATGCAGTCCAGGCAGTGCAGGCATTCGCGGTGGTCGATGCGGCCGGCCGCATCTATCGCCAGCGAGCCGCAACCGACTGCGCATGCCTTGCAGCTATTGCAGTCCTGCTTTCGCTTCAGACCGAACCAGCGGAAGGTGCTGGGCATGGCCAGGGCCGCGCCGAGTGGGCAGATGTACTTGCAATAGGGTCGCTCAATGAATAGCGACATGCCCAGCAGCGTGGCGACGAAGAGACCATAAGGCCAGGCCCGGTTCGTGATGCCGACCAGGAAGGTGGTCTTGAACGGTTCCACCTCGGCCAGCTTCTCGGCCAGGCCCATCGAAAACATCGAGATCACCAGCAGGCCGAAGAAGATCGCGTACTTGAGCCATTTCAGCCGGTGGTGCCAAGCGTGCGGCAGATGGCCCTGGAAGCGCTTCAGCCCGATCTTCTCGCCGACCTTGTAGATGGCCTCGGACAGCGAGCCAAACGGGCACATCCAACCGCAGAACAGGCCGCGTCCGAACAAGAAGACGGTGACGATGATGAAGATCCAGAACACAAAAATGAAGGGGTCGGACAGGAACAACGACCAGGTCCACTGAAACAGCAGCGAATGAAACCAGGTCAGCACCTGGGTGATGGAGGGCTGCGCCATCGCGCCAAAGCCGACAAAGGCGATGCTCAATCCCCAGGCCGTGTACTTGAAGGCATTGACCGGCCATTTGTTCTTGTGGGTGGAAAGACGCGTCAGCTTTTCGCGCAAGGCGTAGACCACGGTCACGCCGACCAGCAGCGCAATGAACAGGCCGATCTCAACCGCGCGTGTCTGCCAGACGCGCACCCAGGGGGCGTCGGCCTCCACCACCACCGGGCGGCCGCCCTCCAGCAACTCGGCGGCCAGCCAGTATTTGCTGTCGAAGTTGGCAAAGCTGCGCGTGCCGGTGGCCCGGTCCACCCGGTTGCCCAGGAAGGCCAGTTGCCAGGGATAGGCGGCAGAGAAGGATTTGGAACGGATGATGAAGATGGCCGACTCGTTGAACTCAGGTGCACCGGCCGCCTCCAGGCCATAGAGGTTCAGATAGTCCAGATCGCGGAAGGTAAAGGAGTCGGCGCCTTGTTTGACCTGCACCCGGTCGTAAATGCCGCCGCGCACAAAGCCCGAACCTTTGAAGGATTCGATGCCGGCCGTGCGGATGATGAAGAAGGCATGTTCACCCTCCTTCATGCGTGAACGCAGATTGGCCCAGTTGCCCGCGCCCATCAGGCTGGCGCCGATGGCGGGGTGGTTCAAGTCGCCAAACCAAAGTTCGATAAAAGGCTCGGGGCCGCGCGGCAGCCCCACTTGCTCGGGGCTGACCCGCAGGCGCTGCACGGCGCCGAGTTTGACCAGCTGAGCCCAGTCGAAGCGCCGCTCGGTCTGGGCGTAACGGGCCGGATCACGCACCGTCGGCGCCAAGATGCCAACCTGCTTGGCCACCGCCTGGCCCGAGGCCATCAAGACCTGATTCTGAGCGATCACGGTGACGGTGGCGCCGGAGATCGCGTCGACACCGAGCACGTTCTCGTCCGGACGGGTTTGGCCGACCTCGATCTTGTCGGCCACCGACTTGCCGAGATACTGATCATTGAATTTCAGCAGCGCCGATTCCGGGATGCCCAGCAGCAGAATCGGCTCCGAATGCTTCAGCACCTTGATGCCGACGAAGTGGCCGGTCAGGTCCATGCCGATCAGGGTGACCACCGGCTTGCCAGAATAGGCCGGGGTGTCGGTGATGTCGGTGGATAGCATCACATAACCGAGCAACTTATCGGCCTCGCCCAGCGCCTTCACATAGGGCGGCGAGCCGAGTCGCTCGGAAAAGCTTTTGGCACCAGGGAAGACGTCCTTGCAAGGCAGCAAGGCGCACATATCCTTGGCCGTGGCCAGCTCGGCAGGCAAGGCGGCCTCGTAGGCTCCGGTGCTGGACTGCGCGGTTTCCGCGCCCAAGACCAGCACCAGAAAAAATGCGGCCAATCGGAGGAAGTTCCCCAATTTGGCCGCCAGTCCATGGCTATGCGATTTCATCTACTCTTCCTGTCGGCCGGACGAGCGCCGGATGGCGCTCGTCCGCAAGGTGGCGGCGGGGCTCGAGTCCGCGCGCCACCGGGGGCTGTTGCTAGGCCCTCTTTTAGGCTTCCACGATCATGCGTGTGCGCATTTCCAGGTGCAGCGCATGGCAGAAGTGGGTGCAGTAGCACCAGAACACGCCCGGCTTGTCAGCAATGAAGCTGACCGAGGCGGTTTCCAGCGGGTTGACGATGAAGTTGACGTTGTACTTGGGGATGGCAAAACCGTGCGTCAGATCTTCGATCTTGTCCAAGTTGGTCAAGATCAGCGTGACCTCGTCGCCCTTCTTCAGCTTGAACTCGCGCATGCTGAAAGCCGGGGCTTGGGAGGTGATCTTGACGGTCACCTTCTTGCCATTGCGGAACACGCCGGTTTCCTTGGGGTCCTTGATGGCCAGTGGGAAATCATCGAGGTTGTAGACCTGCTTGGGCTTCAGCAGATCACGCTTGAAGATGATGAAGTCATGCGGTTCGCCGCGCACCGGGTGGTCGGCCATCAGCACCATCTTGTCGCCGGAGATGTCGATCATCTGCTCGTTCTCGGGGTGCAGCGGGCCGACCGGCAGGAAGCGGTCCTTGGAAAACTTGCAACCGACGGCCAGGTACTTGCCGTCCGCGGCCTTGGTTTCCGATTGCGAGGCGTTCAAGTGGCCCGGCTGGTACTGCACGTCAAGGCGGTCAACCACGTACTTGGCGCTCTTGTCGCCACCGTGGAACTTGATGGCGGCTTCAACATTCCACTTCACCACCTGGCTGTCCAGGAATAGCGTGGTGTAGGCATTGCCGCGTCCGTCGAAGGCGGTGTGCAAGGGGCCCAGGCCCAGTTCGACCTCGGCGACGATGGCCTTGTCGGCGGCGTCCAGTTTGCCGTCGAAGTAATCGAGCACCTTGGCGAGTTCGATCACGGTGCCGGTGGGCGAGAGCTTGCCGGCGCAGATGAAGTACCTGCCGTCTGGGCTGGCGTTGACGCCGTGTGGGTTCTTAGGCACCGAGACATAGGCGGTCAGCGCGGTCTTGGCGTCCTTGTTGGCCTCGCGGGTGCCGTCGACCACCGGCACCTTGGAGTCGCCATAGGTCTTGAACTTGCCGGCCTTAACGGCCTCTTCGATGCGGGCAATGTTGAAGAAGAGGCAGGCATCGCGCTCGGCGGACATCATGTCCTCATAGTGCACGCCCATCTCGGTGTTGTACTGGTTGGTGGCGGCCAGCTTGCCGTCATACGAAGTGGCGGTTAGGTCGCAGTTGCCGTCGATCAGCACTTGCCAACGCACGTCCATGCTCTCGGCGTCCACGCAGGTGAACAGCGAGTGGTACTTGGTGCCATCTTCAATGCCGGCGTTCGGCAGCGGGATCGAGAACTCGGCGCCGCAGAAGACGCGGGTGGTGTAGTTGATCTTCGGGTCCACCGGGTCGGCCTTGTCCGGGAAGATGCCGTGGAAGCCCTGCACATTGGGCAACTCGGTGATCTTGTCGCAAACGAAGTAGTCGAGGCGTATGCGGGCGATACGGCTGTTGATCTTGTCGTTCACCCAGGCGTAGCGACCGTCGTAGTTGCCGTCTTTGTAGGATGCGTGCACGTGGTGGGTGTCAGCCACGGTGTAGCGCAGCGAACCGTCGGCCTTGGTGCCCATCACCTTCTTCGACTCATTCGTGACACCCCAGCCGACCAGGGCATCGGGGTTGAAACAGGGGATGCGATGGATCTCGCGGCCAGAAGGCAGGCCCAACACACGCACATCGCCGGTGTGACCACCGCTCCAGAGGCCGTAATAGGTGTCGAGCTCACCTGGCTTCAGATGGGTGGCGTTGGCTGCGCCACCGCTATGCGCAGGGGCAGCGCCTGAGGCCACAGGCGCGGCGGCAGTGCTGGCGGCCTTGTCAGTACAGGCAATCGCTCCGATGCTCAGACCCGCCAGAGCTGCGGTGTTCATGAAGCGGCGACGTGCCAACACGCCTCCGCCATTGCTTTCGTTCTTCTTGTCTTGCTCGCTCATGATGTTCCTCTTCAGGCTTGGATGGATGTTGGTGGGCCGCGCGCCGGGGGCGGCACGGTAGTGAACTGAGGTGGGTTCGCGTCGCTGCCCGGCAGGGGCAATCGACTGGTTATTGGAGGTAAATGGGGCGAAGGAACTGCACAAGTCGGCAGCAGCCCACCCAATAGGCAGTTAGGGCACTGCAGGATGCCGGAGGCGTGCAGTGCTGCGTCCGATTGCGCATCGGTATCACCGCCGACTTGCACCAGCTTGGCCTGTCCGCTTGCTGAGCAAACCCAATCAAGCTGGCCTGCATGCATCAATGGCGCAGCACTGGCAACGCCCAATGCAGCCAGCAGCCACGCCAAGACCCAGGCTCGCAGGCGGCGATTGAATGGGTAGTTAAGCATGGGTCGGAAGCGGGCAGTTGCTCTTGAAGAAGTTGCCGGATTCTTTCCACTCGCCCTACGTCCCGCCTTGAACCAAGTTAAGGAATTCAAATAAGCCCATGAAGGTCGCAAATAAACAAATTCGCCCCTGTTAAGGCTGGTACCGGCTTCCTAGAATCGCGCCGAACACTCCTATTTGAAAGCTGATTGACATGAAAACCATGCGCCTCATTTGCAAGTCATTCGCCGTCGGTGTCTCTGCGGCCGCCCTGCTCTCCCTGGCCGCCTGCGGCCAGAAGGAAGGCGACTCAGCGGCCAACACCGCGGCGCCAGCAGCCAGCGCAACCGTGGCAGCAGCGCCTGCCCCCGCCAGTACCGCGCCCGAAAATGCGCTGGGCAAGTCGGTGTTTGGCAAGACCTGCGCCATGTGCCATGCCGCAGGTGTGGCCGGTGCCCCCAAGCCTGGTGACAAGGCCGACTGGGGCCCTCGCATCGCCCAGGGCAACGAGACTTTGTACAAGCACGCGATCGAAGGCTTCACCGGCGCCAAAGGCATGATGCCCCCTCGAGGTGGTGGCAGCACATTGAGTGACGATGAGGTGAAGGCAGCTGTTGACCATATGGTGTCGCTGTCGAAGTGAAGGGCGTAGCGTGAGCACAAAGCCCTTGAAAACGGTCGGTCTGAAGCGGCGCCAGTTGATGTCGCTTGTTCCCCTGCTGGGTCTGGCTGGCTTCGGCGTTGCTCAATCGAGCGCTTTGCCTTCATTGCACCAGCGGCGTGACTCACGCGCCCTACTCGGCACTCAGGTCGACATTGCCGTCGAAGGTCCAGATGCTGCCCGCCTGGTCATTGCGGTGGAGAGTGCTTACCAAGAAATGGCGCGTCTCAGCGCCATGATGAGTCGCTACGAGCCGGCCAGTGCACTCAGCGCCGTCAATCGCGCAGCGGGCCTGCACCCTGTCACGGTACCGCCAGAGTTGATGACCGTGCTTCAGCACGGCCAGCGCCTTCATCGAGAGTCGAACGGACTCTTCGACATGACTGTTGGCAGCCTCAAGAGCTGGCAGTTTGAAGTCGGCAATTTGGGCCGGGTTCCCGAATCACGGCAACTGGCGAATGAGCTGAGCCGGGTTGGTGCCAAGGGACTTCGGATCGACGCGTCAGCTGGCACTGCCGCCCTGCTTCAAAAGGGTGCGGCTCTCGATTTGGGCGGCGTCGCCAAGCTTCCCATTCTTGCGGCCGGCTTGCGCCGGCTTCAAGAGAACGGTATCGAAAACGTCTTGATCAACGGCGGCGGCGACGTGCTGTACAGCGGCAGCTGGCAGGGCCGACCATGGCGCGTTGGGCTACGTGACCCACGGCGTTCAGATCGACTCTTGGGTGTCCTGCCATTGAGTGGTCAGGGTGTGTTGGCGGCCAGTGGCGACTACGAACGGTTCTTCCTGCAAAAGGGCGAGCGCCATCACCACATCTTGGATCCTCGCAACGGCCAGTCTAGCCAAGGGCCGATCGGCGTTCACTTGCTCGCACGGGATGTCGAGTCAGTCAACGGACTGGGCGCGATCATCATGATTGGAGGCGAGTCGATGGCACGCCAGATGGTCGCCCAGCGCGCGGAGCTTGAGCTACTGGTCGTCAATCCCGACAGAACCGAATGGGCAACACCCGGCATCACGCGTTTACTCAGCCGCGGTTGAGAGGATGGTTTTGATGATGTGGTGCAAGTAGGATCGGTAAGATCGGTAACTCCCAGCCTGCCCGCCGAGATAGACAGCGACGTGGTAGAGCTATCGCTCAGCCGGTTACCTCGTCGTCCCATGCCTATAAGCCCTGCTCAGCTCCGAGGTCATCGCTGTTTTCACGGGGTGCCAGTGTGCGTTGGCGGGCCTTGAATACTTCCTCGAAGGTATTGGCCGGGATGCCTAGCCATTCAGCGTGCTGTCGGAGCGCTCCCTCATGGTCGAACCTGTGAGCAAGCTTAAAGTGGACCGGTGCTATTTCGACATCGCTACCCGGTGCTGTTTCATATGCACCCGGCACCAACAGCCATGTCTTCGAAGCCGAGTGGAGCTCCGACTTCGTTTCGGTCAAACCTGCGAATCACAAAGATTTGCCGATCGTCGGACAGGTAAAAGTCTGGGCCAGGCATGCCTGATGCTCGGGCAATGGACATGCAAACGAACTCGTTGATGGCCAGGCCAGGGAGTTCCTCCAGACCTGACTTCACGATCAGGTCCGGCGTTAACGCTGCAGCTTTTGGTGCCGGTGGCGCCATTTCGTCTGCTGTCACTGCCTCTGGGACCAGGACTTTGGGCTGCACGCCGCTCAGCGGCGCGCGCATCATGTAACGGTCCATCAGATCCTGAAATAGGCCTTCCGCCCCCCGGTACGTCAGGATGGCATCCAGTCGCATCGGTTGGCTGGTGGGCCAGGGGAATCACGGTCCGCCGGGGTCAGGCGAACCCGACCAATCGAGGTCTCGCATGACATGGCTGAGATCAGCCGCAACGGATCTGCGCCTGTGAGCTTGGCCAATCGATTACGTAAGCGCTCCAGGAGGTAGCCATCGGGCATATTCATCTGGAAGATGGGATGCAACTGCTGGCTGTCGTAGGACTGCAGCCGACCTGGCATCGTCAACGAAATGTCAGTGTCAGGTGGGCGTTGCGCACTGTAGGCAAAGCGGTAAACATCTTCCTTGGCCAACAGGCCAGCGATTCCCGCAGAGGTGTGGACGCGCATCATGGTGAGCGGCCTTAGTCGAGATCCATGCTCGGAAGCTCATCGAGCGTTGGTCTGCGCGCTGGTGTCAATGAGAACTCCAGGCCCATGGCACCTGCAACCTTTGCGTAATACTCTGCCCCCACCGTACACGTGCCAGCCTCAACCTGGAGCACCTTCTGCCGCGTGATTCCGGCACGGCATGCAACTTGGCTTTGCGTCAGTCCGCGGTGATTCCTGGCCTGCTGAAGAGCAGCGCCCATTCGGCTAAGGATGATTTGGCTATCCATGTCGCGTTTACATGACTTATTGCATCAATAGCAACGCAAACGAAACTATTAGGCGACCATGTGCCCTGCACTGCGGCCAAGTTGTACTTCCTCTATGGGGGCGGACCAGAACCGCTGGAGTCCTGCGACCCTTGCCTCCACCGCATGTGCTGCGCGAAGCCCCTACCCCAATCCGCGTGGAGAATGAAAGCTGGCCGACCCACAGCAATCACAGCTATTCGAATTCTGCATTTGTTGAGCGGCTTTGTGCCCAAAGCCGACATCAACGAGAGTCAGCTCTGTGGCGGGCTGGTGCTGTAGCGTTCAGGCGCTTGATCGGGCAACCAGCACATCCATCGGACTGCGCACGCCCCCGCCACCGACCTTTAGAACATGGGTGTAAATCATGGTGGTAGCGACGTCGGCATGCCCCAACAACTCCTGCACCGTCCGGATGTCGTAGCCCGACTGCAGCAGATGGGTCGCAAAAGCATGCCGGAGGGTGTGCGGGCTCGCTGGCTTGGTGATGCCGGCTGCGGCCACCGCGCGCTTGAACGCTCGCTGAAAAGTCTGGTCATACAAATGATGGCGCCGCACGATCCCGGTCCTCGGATCGGTAGAGTGCTCAGCCTGCGGGAACACCCAAAACCAGCCCCATGATGAGCCGGCCCGTGGGTACTTTCGCTCCAGCACATCCGGCATGAAGACGCCGCCCCGACCTGCCTCCTGATCCAGTGTCCACAAAGAACGCGCCGCATTGAGTTGCCCCCTCAAACCACCCACTAGGCTTTGCGGCAGCATGACCACCCTGTCCTTGCCGCCTTTGCCTTCCCGGACGATCACGGCGCCATGCTCAAAG
>NZ_QAJN01000011.1:141754-153654 GCF_003852425.1 Paucibacter sp. KBW04
GCCGGTGGGTCCCCTCCAGATGCGCCAGCACCGCCATCACCTCGGCTTGGCTCAAGACGACGGGCAGACGCCGCTTGACCTGGGGTCGCCCGATGTTCGTCATCCAAGGCAAATCCAGCTGCAAGACCTTGCCGTAAAGGAACAGCAAGGCAGACAGGGCTTGCCGGTGCGTCGAGACCGACACCCCTCGGTCGTTGGAAAGCCAACTTAGGAATGCCTCGACCTCGGGGCCGCCCAAGTCGGCCGGATGGCGGATGCCGTGGAACCGAATAAATGCCCGGCTCCAGTGCACGTAGGCCTCCTCAGTGCGCCGGCTGTAGTGCAGGTACCGGATCCGCTCGCGGACTTGGTCAAGGAGCTTCACAGACTGAAGCGGTGGCAGCATCGGCCGAGAAGGGCGAGGACCGCGAACCGGCCTGACCTCCCCCGAAGGAATGATTGACGGGCTGAACATACTTGCCTCCAATCAGCAGCACGCAGGCACCCGCAGGGCAAACCATCAGGCCTAGCCCCACCAGGAATGGCAAACTGCCCGTGCTGCCTTTGCCAGTTTTGATATTACTGTATAAAAACACATATATGCAACACAGACTGAGGCGTGGCGCGGCCTGCGGGCCGTTTCGGGGTGCCGTATTAGGGAGACTGGCGGACCTGATAAACGGACGCCGCTGTCTCCCTACAACACGTTAGCCATCAGATGGAATCAGAGTCTCTGTTCGACGCCGTGTTAGACGGAGCCTTGCGTGAAATCGCGGCGAAGCAACTGCCCGTGTACACCTTTGCGCTCTATCACGACCATGAGTCAGAGGCGGTATCGGTGTGCGTCGACACCGAGGAGAATTCGGCCAAAGCCGCGTCAGCCATCAATCGGTACAACAGAGGCTATTTTTCGCAAGCCGTCGCAAATGGCGACCTAATGAGCGCCCGTCTTTGGCAAGCAAATATTGGGCGCAGTCTGTCACTTGGCGACTTTGCATTGGTCAATGTGGCGCGAACGCCATTGCCCGCAGGAGCCTTTAGCCCTGACTTCTATCTTTCGATGGTGCGTTCGGTCATGTCTGTGGAGCGGCGTGTGGCCATGCTTTCGCCACATCCTGAGCGACTTCTGTTCGCATGCTCGGGCCCTGATGCTGAGGTTTCGTATGTATGGTCTGCTCTGTCTTATGGCTAACCCTGCGCTGGAGCCGACTCGCAACGGCTGGTCACTTCAGGCTCCCATTTCATTCCGGGCCTTACGTGCCCAGCCGCCGCTCGCGGCTCAGCTTCAACGTTAGGCCTCCCGTGACGAAGCGTCGAATTGAAAACCATGAAGAATGTTTGAGGTCTTTCGCCCAAACGTTGAAGCGCGAGATCAAGGAAAACTTGGCGGTGTGGGAAGCCATGAATCGAGAGCAAGCGATCGGGAGGCGGATGGCCTTTTCGAATGTGGTGTTTCTCCTAAAACGTGAGGCTGAAAAGCATGGAGTCCCGCTTGTGGATCTCGGACTGGTCGACTATGAAGTGCCGAAGATTGATCCACAAGACTAACCATTCAATGCAGCGGACCTGCGCCAGCTACGCTGGCTGGTCCAATGATTTCAAACGTTAAGTCGCACTCATGCGCGTTGCTTCTCGCCGCATGCCCCGTTTCTTGCGTCGGCCGATGCCTCTTGCCGGCTGGCTGCTCCTCGCGTGCATCTTGGCCGTTGGCGTGTACTTCGCAATTGCCAAGCCTGTGGCATCGCTCATCTCTGTGAGTGCGCTGGCTGTGCTTTTCTTGGTTGCACAACAGCAGAGCCAGCGCGACGAGAGAAAATTGCTAACGCTCGCATCTGAACGCGAAGGTCAATCGATATGTGAGTTCGCAAGAGATTTCGATGCGAGGGCAGTAAACACTTGGATCATTCGCGCGGTGTACGAGCAACTGCAAGAGCAGCTCAAGCACATTCATCCGGCGTTTCCAGTCCGCGCGGACGACCGACTGAAGGAAGACCTATTGCTCGATGACGACGACCTGGATATGGACCTGGCGCAAGAAGTCGAAGCGCGTACTGGGATATCCATTGACCAGAGCGGCAACAACCCGTACTTCGGCAAGGTCAAAACGGTCCGTGATTTCGTGCTCTTCTTTCAGAGCCAACCTGGATCGAACAATGCGACTTAACCCTTTGGTCAAGCGGACCTGCGCCAGCTACACTGGCTGGTCCGCTTACCGCGAACGTTGAGCGTCAGCTTCCGGGCAACTCGTTTCGGTAGGGCCGACGACAGCTTTGGGCACAAAGCACCCATTCCAGTTCATCATACAACCGACAATTTGCTGTCGACTCTTGTCTGCTCCAGGAAGTAAAGAATCAGGCCAGATCGGCAATGGTCAACATTGGCTCAACCATCCGTTGACGAAAGTCACAGGTTGGGAGCCGGTTGCTGATGAACGTTAAGCGCCTGCAAACCCGGTCATCGAACAACTTGATTTAGGGGAAGAAAGCTAACTGGCCGCGGTGGGCCCAAGATGCCGTCACCAGCGCGAAGCACCTCAACTTCTTCATCCAAGGTGCTGCACGAAACAAGACCACTGATCGATCAATTGCGTAGATCGTTTGGCTTCATTGCACCGGCATCCTGTGTTCCCGAACCCGTACTGTGGTGGATGAGGCGACCCCGCCCCATTCGCAGCAATGTAGATTCCTCCAGGATTCTGGCCAAGGGAGTCACAAGAATTTGCTGATCAGCAGGACGCGATTTGCATGCAGTCATCTGCTCGCTGAGAGTGGCTTTGGCACGTTGGTAGTGCCGTGCCACGGCCGCTGCAGAACAAAGCTGATGGGCGGTCGCTAGGCAGGCAACCAAGGCGCGCCCCCTGGCTGCCAATTCGCTGGAGCCCACTTTCAACTCCAGAGACCCTGATGGATGAATTCTTGCAAGGACCCAGGTTTCAAGGAGTTCTAACGCTCCCTCGACACCAAAGCCTCCTCCAGCAGAGACAAGACTTGCCGTGGCACCCTCCACCGCTTTTGATGCGCCCTGCGGTGAAGCCTTGGTTCCAATGATCAACTCCAACCCTCGCATCAATTCCCAGGTGCGCCAGTCTTGCTCAGTTGGGCGTCTCGCAATGCAGGTACGGAGCCCCGCCCGAGCGGCGGGCACAAGCTCCCCAAACTGCCGCAGCAGCGGTTTACTGTCATAACCCTTCGCCGGCGTCAGCCCCAGCGCAGAACGAAGCGCGCCGGAAGAAAAATGTGTGGGCGTTGAGCACAGTTGCAGATGCACCGGCCTCCACGCCAGCATGCGAACTTCGTTACGCAAGGAATCTACTGACTCAATCAACTGCGCGTGGTAAGGACCTGCCAGCACCGGGCTGTGAATTGGCTGAGCCTCATGAACCCATCGGGAAACCACGGTCCCAAAGGATCGGGCGATGCTGCCGACTGAATCATCCGCCTGAATTGCCGAAATGACATGGATTTCCTTGGGCATCAGAACGAAGCTGATCAGCGTCCGGCCCGAGCGCTGATGGGCAGCAATGAGGCGTCCGCGGATGCGCGCTACCAGCAAAGGATGAACGAAGAAGTCCCTCCCTACCGCAGCCTGCCAGCACAGGCTCCAAGTCTGTGAGTGGTTGACTGAGTCCCACCCGGTGGCATTCCAGCTGCTCATCCAAGAATGACGGCTTAGCGACTGGATCCCTCAATGTGAAAAATTAGTAACCTGCAAAACGTTCGGTACCCGACTTCAAAGTCGAAAGTTCACGACCTTAAGCCCAAAGCCGAACAAGTAAAGCTTCACTGTCGTCAACGGTTCGCGGCGTCGCGAAGTGGGCTTGCCAGGGGCTTCCTCACTTCGCCTGGCCGAACGCGCGCAAGTAAGACCATGCGTCGCTGGCCCGAGGATCACAACTGAGCTAACTTTGAATCGCCCCGGCTACAAAAGCCAGGGGTCACTTGGATCTCAACCTCAACTAAGGAGTTCATCATGAACGAGAAGTCTCAAACTGAGCTGGAACTGCAGGTCGTCGTGCTTGGCGATGCCAAGGAGCTCACCATGGGAGTCCCCGCCCCATATTTTGCCGAGGACAATCCCTTGATCCCGGCCAAGTATGAAAACTGAGTGAAAGGTGCACGCGCTGTAAACCACTGCGCGTGCTTCACGCTTTCCAAAACGGCCTGCATGCCTGGACTGGGTGTCCCAGCTTGAGCCGAAAAGCAAATCCAGGAGATTGCCATGCGGCCTTCGACTCCGGAACTCAAGCCGAGACTGGCCTCCTATGTTCGAGCCTGCGAATGCGATGGACAGGTCATTCTGCTCAATCTTCACTCTGGTCATTACCTTGGCATCGGGGAATCAAACGCCAGAGCCTTGGCCGAGCATGTCAATGACTGGCCAACAAATTTCGCCAATCAGGATTCCGGAACTAGCGCCGGTGACATTCGAGTCCTGATACAACACCTCATGTCGCTTGGCTTGTTGACTGAAACGTCGAAAGTCTTACCTCCCCTGCCCCGCATTACAGAGGCGAGCAAGACCATGGGCATCAATGAGGAATCAATAGATGGCAGGGGCGCAGCGCTCCTCTTCCCTCGATTCCTGCAGAGCGCCGCAGTCAGCGCCTTCTGGCTTAGATTCCGTACCTTGCAAGGCATCGCCACAAGCGTTGCCCATCGCCGAGAGCGCCGAGAGCACATAGCCGCCCCGCCTTCCCTCAGCGCAATGTGTCGTGGCACGAGCAACTACGTCAGACTTCGCCCCCTCGTTTTCACTGCCCGGGAGAAGTGCCTGTTTGATTCGTTGGCGCTGCTCAGCTTCTTGGCTGCAGACGGGCTATTTCCCCAGTGGGTGATCGGCGTCAAAACCAAGCCCTTTGGTGCCCATGCATGGGTTCAAACTGCCGAGACGGTGTTGAACGATCAGCATGAGTACGTGCGCAGATTCAAACCCATACTGGTCGCCTGATAAGTGAGTGCCATCGCCATGTTTCGCTACATCGCAATCGCATGGAATCCAGCTGAACCTTTTTGCGCAGCACAAGGACATCAACTGGGACTGCAATGGCAACAAAGAACCGACTGGGTGCTTTCTTTGCACCACCCGGGCCTGCAGGTGTTCACCACCGGCGTACAACTGAACGTCAATCAGCCTACGCCTTTGCCTGAGCAGTTGGGCATCGTTATCGGAAAGCTCTTTCGTCGTCATGTGATCGACCCAACTGCATTGAACCCAACACAGTTCAGCAGCGGTGAGGCAGCTCAGCTTCTGCGAACTAGCGGCCAAAGCTTGGTCAGCGACTTCTGGGGTCGTTACGTTGCCTTTCTACGGCACTCCTCAGGCACGACTTGCGTGCTGCGTGACCCCAGCGGAACACTGCCCTGCTTTCGACTGCGGCATGCTGGGGTGACGCTCGTCTTTTCTTGGTTGGAAGACGCGTTGCTGATGCTCGGTGGAGAGTTTGATGCCCGAATCAACTGGGACGCTTTGTGCGCCCAACTTCTGACCGGTGCTTTGATCGGCAGAGAAACAGCACTGATGGGCGTGACACAGGTACTTCCCGGCGAAATCGTCGACCTGCAGGACGATGAACCCCGGCCACCTGCCCTGCTGTGGAACGCTGTCGAGATCGCCAATTCTCCAGCTGCGCTCGACGCCCAAGAGGCGACGCAGTTGATAAGGCAAACCGTGCAGTCTTGTACGCGGGCCTGGGCGTCTTGCTACACAACCTTACTCCTTCGGCTGTCCGGTGGCCTGGACTCGTCAATACTGCTTGGCTGCATGGCGCCCGCTGACACAAGCGCTGACGTGATCTGTTTGAACTACCACTCAAGGGGCTCGGACAGCGATGAGCGCTACTTCGCCAGGCTGAGTGCGGCTCGGGCCGGCCGCGACCTCCTGGAGCGAGAGCGCAACCCCAGTTTTCAGCTTGAACGAGTCCTGCAAATCGCGCGCATGCCTGACCCAGTGCCCTACATAGGCTGGATGAATGCAAACACCGACGCCCAGCTAGCCCGCGCCTATGGTGCAGGCGCCCTGTTCACCGGTGCAGGAGGCGATGCCCTCTTCTACGAGATTCCAAGGTGGTGGCCCGCCGCCGACTACCTTCATACAAAAGGGTTGACTACAGGATTTGCAGCGGCCGCGATGGACGCTGCACGTCTGGGGAGAGTCTCACTTTGGCGAGCCGGTGCCCTGGCCCTCCGAGAGCGCATACACCTAAGGACAGAATCAAGAAGCCCAAAGGGCGCTACGACGCTGCTCGCTCAAAGCTTTCTGCAAGACAGGGAGCGAGAAGCGAAACATGAAAGCCGCTTCATTCACCCTGCCCTGCAAATGGGCCCCTACTTACCGATTGGCAAGTACATGCAGACGGTCGCTTTGATGCACCCTATGGGCTATTACGACCCATTTGAGCAAGCCGCTGCAGCAGAACTCGTCAACCCACTGCTCTCGCAACCCTTGGTCGAGTTATGCCTTCGCCTGCCCAGCTACGTCTTGACCCAAGGAGGCCAAGGCCGTGCATTGGCACGGCGCGCTTTCGCGCCAGATCTGCCGCCGCAAATCACTCACCGCCGGTCCAAAGGCGGGATGGAGGAACACATCAAGAGCGTGCTGAAGGCCAATCGTGACTTTGCGCGCACGCTACTTCTTGAGGGCAAGCTCAGCCACCAAGGGTGGATTGATCGCGCGAAAGTCGAAGAATCGCTTTCAGGGCGCCCGACCGCACTGCCCGGCCCCATCAGCCAAATTCATGGCTTGGTGGCCATTGAAGCCTGGTTGAGTCGATGGAGCAACTAGCAAGCCCGATCAAACGCCAGCTAGCGTGCGAACACAGCCGGGCTTGGCATCCTGAGCCAACTTCATCTTCGCCATCTGCTCCCACCGTAGGTATTGCTGTTTAAGGCTGACCTCGGTTTCAGCAGGCACCAGCAATTTCGATCGTTTCTCGCCATTCAGCCAAAACCGAAACCAGTCAACATTTCCCTGTAGAGAAATCATCCGATCGCTTGGCTGGCCGAGTGCATGTGAACTCTCAGGGAAGAAGTGCAGCTCGACAGGCTTGTACTGGCGCCGGAGTAAGGCATAGATGTCCCAATTGTTGTGGACCTCGGGTCCATAGGTCTCCATGCGGGTTGCTGCCCGAATGCAGTCCGTGTACAGGGACGGATCGTTCTTAATCCACCGTTGACGCGTCTCAGCAAATGGCCCGCCTTCGTTGGCATTTTCTTTCTTGAGTTGAATACCGTCGTTGACGGCGTAGGTGATGCCCAATGAAAAAATTGTGTTCGCGTCTCCGTCCAGAATGGCCGCAGCTCGAATGGGCGCTTCCGAGAAGGTCAGCAGATTGAGCACCCGTTCACCCGTCGCGCTCCAACCCATGATGCCGACTCGATCTCTATCCACCACGCCATCTGCGACCAAGGCCTCGATCGCAGCATTCACGCCATCGTGAAATGCATTGCGCGCGCCCATCGCGTCAGTCGGTGCACCGGTCGCGGCGCGCAGCGGGAAAGCCAAAACCAGAATGCTCTCTCGCAAGAAGGCCCGGCCGGCGAAGCCGCTGGTTGCGCCGTCATAGATATTGGTGCCGTCCCGATAGAAGCGATTGGGATCAAAGCCGTAGGTTTGAATGACCAGCGCGTGCTTGCGGCGCGGATTGAAGTCAGCTGGAACCATCAGGCCGCCCTGCCATCGTCGGCCCTTGGCATCCTTCCAGCCGTACTCACGCATATTGCCCCAGGTCCCCGCATCGAACTGTGGATTCAACTCGGTCAAGCGAACGATCCCGCCGTCCGACCCCTGGGCCACAATATCTGGCGGCTGATTCAAAGCCTGCTGAACACGCAAAGGCCATGATTCTCCTGAAGTGCCTAGGTGGGTGTTGGACGAAACCTCATCTGTAGATTCCTGCCAGGTGCCATCAACACCGCGCTCAAAGCGACGCCGCAACTCTCCGTCGCTCGCTACAAAAGCGGCCGCATTCCCCTTTACTGGGTACACATCCTTGAGCGACTGCTTGAGCGCTGCAATAGGCTTCCACTTCCCAGTGTCCGGCCAATACTCAATCACGTAAGAGGCTTGGCCTGAACTGCTATCAGCTTCGCCGCGTGGCAGATAGGTGCCCGCGAGAATCATTGACTTGCCGCCATCCATCCAAAGTCGATCGGTGCGCAGTTGGCCGCCTGTCACCGAGTCGTCCGGGGCATCCAGCACCACCTGCTCCTGACCATCGGCAAGACGATATGCAAGGAACCGCCGCGCAACAAAGCTTTGCGGCCTGGAGTAGTAACCTAGGGGATCCTGAAACAGGGATGGGCCGTACTTGCGAGTCGCTTCAGCAATCTTTGGGTACTGCTGACTCCAGGCCACATGACGGCTGGCTTCGTACCGCGGCAGCACCAACCAATGTCCATCAGGGGAAATGCTTGGCCGAGGAACGCCGTGATTGGCCTCTGGAAATGACGCGCCCAAGGGGCGGGCCGGCATTCTTGATCCTGCTTCCGTAACAAAAAATTGGTAGCGCCGTTGCTGCGTCCTGATACCGTTCTGGCCGAAATGAACACTCCAAAATGAGTGGGTGTCAACAACGATGCTGCGGACCCCAGGCGGCACGGCGGGATTGAGCTCCCGGGCCGCATAGACCACTTTGCGCAAGTCGTCGGAGACATCGAAGGTGACGATCTCTTGCGGCGAAAAGGTCAGCTGCTTGACCTCCCGTGTCAACACGTCCAGCTGATAAGCCTGATACGGCTCATCGTTCATGCGAGCGCGAAAGATGATCGTTCGGCTGCCAATCCACTTGGCATCGATCAACGCGGGATAGACATCGTCTACATCTCGTCGGGCCTTGACTGTCAGCAAGCGAATCGGTGCGACTACCTTTGAATTGGCCAGACGCTCGGGACTCAGGTCCAAGAGCAAGAGCTCAAACCGATTGGTATCGGTCGCCACATCGGCCCTGCGAGTCACAATGAATGCCTGCTGGCCATCCGATGAGATTTGGGTCTGTAGGGTGTCATCATCGAGTTTGACGGGCTGAATGATTCGTGTGAATTCAATCACTTCCTGCACCGTTGGCCCGATAGCAGCGAGTACCAATGACGCTGGCCAAGAGATCAGGACCGAGAACAAAGTCAGAAGGCGAACGGCAAGCCCTTGTGCGCAGCGGGCGCCCAGCATCGAGCCGGGCGATGTTGAAAACCGAGGAGTAGGCATATATTGAACCCTGGCCCTCATACGAGGGCCATTGAGAAGGTTGAAGCGAGGATGGCGACCTTCGCGATAGCTCAGCGAATAAGGTGCCGTGAAGTCAACAGCAGGTGCTCCGGCCTCTACCAATTGACAGAGAGGCGCACGTTGGCATAACGCCCACGCCAGTCGGCCTGACTCACGTCATAGTAGGGCGAGGTCCCAACGTATTCCGGCATTCGATCACCAACATTGGCTACCGCCAGGGACAAAGAGGCGCTCTTGATAGCCGGGAGGCCCAGACCCAAGCGCTTCAGATTGAGGCTGGCTGACAAGTCATGAACCCAAGAATCGCCCAGTCTCCTTTGACTCGGCAAGGTATCCAAGTAAGCGCCCAAGTAGCGACTCGTTGCCCCGAAAGTCCAAGCGGCATAGTCCACGCCCAGAAAAACTCGGCCCTTCCAACTGGGCGACCAATAGTCCGTTGCACGCCTACCCAAGCGGTCCTCGGCCGGCACGCCAGGGCTCAGCACAACTTCATGGCGCGAAGTCCGCGTCGCGCTGGCTCCCAAGGTCCACTTGGCGTTTGCGGCTTTCCAGCTGTGCTGTACCTCGAGATCCGCCCCGCTGCTGTCCACGCCACCGAAGTTGACTTCGGAGTAAAGCACCCGCGTGACCAGACCTGGACTGCCGTTGGACGAAGGAGCCCGAGTCACAAAACCAGGGAAGAGTGCTTCATTGTCCAAGGCCACCTGAGGCCACAAGACTGAAATCAGTCCATTGATTTTGACGCGCCAAAGGTTGACACCGAAGCGCGTGCCTGCGAAGGACTCAGGTTCCAAGACCAGGCCCAGTGCATAGGCCCTTCCCTCCTCAGGTTTCAGTTCCGGATTCGTCACCCGCAGCACCTCCCCACCCAGAATCGGCGCATTGGCACGAGCGGGGTCAATGAGGCCGAAGGCCTCCGTGCTGAGCTTCGTTTCGCCGGCATTGGCCTGCAGCAAAGTCGGCGGTTTGAACGATGTGGCAACCGATCCTCGCAACAGGGCCGAGCGTATGGGGCGGAACTCAAGACCTGCTTGATAGGTACTGGCGCTGCCAAAGTCACTGTAGCGATCGCGGCGGGCGGCCACGGTCAGCACCGCCAGCTCTCTGGACAAAGGTCCCGCGCCACTAGACCGGAACAGGGGGACACGTGCCTCGCCAAACACCGCGCTGCTGGTACGGCTCGCGGCAATGTCGAAGCTTGGTCGGTTGGAGGTTTCGTAGCGGTCGCGCGCGGCCTCCATGCCTGCGATCAATTCGAGACTTCCGGAGGGCATTTCGATCAAAGAGCCGCGCACAAATGCGCCAACCTGGTCCTTGACGCCGTGGTTGTCCCGCATCGAGTCGGGCCAAATTGCATTCAGCACCTCCTCACTGGCCGCCACACCGGTCGTAAAGGGATTGAGCGCCTTGGCTGGGGTCGAAGCCGCCAAGGCAGCGGTCCGTGCCGCGACGTTTGGAAAGCCTCCTGACAAGCGGCTTTCGCCATCATCACGGGTTGTCGAGACCGAGGCTTCCAACTCCCAGCCCTTTGTCAATTCACCACGGGTACCCAAGAGAACACGGGTGAAGTTGGTATGTCGCTCCAAACCCTCCGCGCCGTTGACCAAGCCCAGCCGTCCCGAGACCCGCACCGCCACCCCAAAGGGGTTGTAAGGGTTGCTGGCGGGCACCAAAACATTGTTCATCAAATAGCCCGACTGTTCAGCGTGCAGCCGATCCTTTGCCAAGCTGAGTTCGCCAAAGACCGACCATGCGGCGTTGAGGTGGCGCTCACCCGCGGCGTGCAACGCGAGATTCTCCGACCCATGAATGAGCGCCATTCCATGACCATTGGCCATCGAATTGCAGAGATTGACCTGACCAGCAGATGCTGTGAAGTCCGAAATCTTCAGTGCCTGCCCTGAAGGATTCAAGGAAATAGCCGCAAAACTGGCATTCAAACCAGGCAGTGCTGCGGACGTCGTGCTGCTGACCGTGCCGGGCGTGCAAGAACGTGTGCGTGCATCCACGCCGCCAAAACGCCGATAGTCCGCATCCAGAAAGAACTCTCGGTCAGCCATCGTCAAGGGCGAGGCCTTGCTGTAAGAACCCATCAGCAGAAAAGATCCCGCCTCGCCTCGCCCCCCTGTGGCAAGCGACACACTTCCGTCGCCCACCCCGCTGCCAGCCCCCACACGAGCGTCCAGCGAAACACCCTCCATCGACTTCTTGAGGATGATGTTGACCACCCCCGCCAACGCGTCGCCGCCATATACCGCTGACGAGCCAACCGGCACGATTTCAATGCGCTCCACCGCGGCCATAGGGATCAAGTTCAGATTGAAAAAATTGCCGGAAGAGGCGCCCACGGCCTGAACCCTGCGCCCGTTGATCAGTACCAAGGTCGACCCCAAGGGCAAACCTCGAAGTTGGACTGAGCCCTGACCATTCGTTTGCCCCAGCCCCCCTTCTCCCGGGCTCATCGATGCTTCGTTCAAACTACTGATGAAGCGTTCCAAGGTCGGCTGACCACTGCGATCCAGGTCGGCTCGGGTGTAGACGTTGACCGGCGCCGGCCCTTCAGCGTCGATGCGTTTGAGCCTTGAGCCCGTAACCTCAACTCGGCTGAGTGAAGTCACAGCCTCACCTTCAGTGCCCTTGCTCGCTGAGGGGGCGCTCTGCGCCGTCACAGAGGACTCTTCAGCGCCTTGGCCAGAAGTGCT
>NZ_QAJN01000012.1:0-65440 GCF_003852425.1 Paucibacter sp. KBW04
GTGATTCTGGCCGGCCGCCGCATCAACGACGGCATGGGCAAGTTCATCGCCGAGCAAACCATCAAGCAGATGATTGCCGCAGGCTGCGCCATCAAGGGCGCCAAAGTCAATGTGCTGGGCCTGACCTTCAAGGAAGACTGCGCCGATCTGCGTAACTCCAAGGTCATCGACATCATCCATGAGTTGCAAACCTATGGCGTGGAAGTGATCGTGACCGACCCGGATGCCGACGCGGACGAGGCCGTGCATGAATACGGCGTGCGCCCGGTCAAGTGGGCCGAACTGCCCAAGGCCGATGCCATCGTCGCGGCAGTTGCACACAAGAGCTACAAGGCTTTGAGCGCGGCCGACTTGGCGGCCAAGGTCGTCGCAGGCGGCGCCTTCATCGACGTGAAGGCGGCCTTTGATCAGAAGGCGCTGGAAGCGGTTGGTCTGCGCGTCTGGCGCCTGTGAGGAGTAAGTAATGAGCAAGTATCAAGAAGTTTTGCACTCTTTGCGAGCCCAGCCGAAGAAATGGTTGATTACGGGCGTAGCTGGTTTCATCGGCAGTAATTTGCTGGAGACTTTGCTGTTTCTGGATCAAACTGTGATCGGTTTGGACAATTTCGCCACCGGGCACCAACGCAATTTGGATGAAGTTCGCGGCCTAGTCAGTGAGGCTCAGTGGGCCCGCTTTCACTTTGTCGAAGGGGACATCCGCGACGAGCGGACCTGCCGCGACGCCTGCGTGGGTGTGGACTATGTGCTGCATCAGGCGGCGCTGGGCTCAGTACCACGCAGTATTGCTGACCCGATCACGAGCAACGCCGCCAATGTGACGGGCTTCTTGAATATGCTCGTCGCCGCGCGCGACGCGAAGGTACAGAGCTTCACGTATGCTGCTAGCAGCAGCACCTACGGCGACCACCCAGCGCTGCCCAAGGTCGAGTCGAACATCGGCAAGCCGCTGTCGCCGTATGCGGTGACGAAGTACGTCAATGAGTTGTATGCGGAAGTCTTCGCCCGAAGCTACGACTTCTCGACGGTCGGATTACGCTACTTCAACGTATTCGGCCGCCGACAGGATCCCAACGGCGCCTATGCCGCGGTGATACCGAAATGGGCCGCTGCGCTAATCGCCGGTGAGACTGTGTTCATCAACGGCGATGGCGAGACCAGCCGGGACTTTTGCTACGTGGCCAACGCTGTGCAAGCTAACATTCTGGCTGCCACGACGGCTGACGCTGCCGCCCGGAATCAGGTTTACAACGTGGCTGTGGGCGACCGCACGACACTGAATCTGCTGTTCGGCCTGTTGCGCGACGGCCTGGCTCATGAAGGTGTTAAAAGTGATGCGCAGCCGACCTACCGCGACTTTCGCGTCGGCGACGTGCGCCATAGTCAGGCTGACGTCGGTAAGGCCTCGCGCCTGCTCGGTTTCGAGCCGACTCATACCCTTAGGCAGGGCCTTGATGAGGCGCTGTCTTGGTATGTCAAGAACTGTTGACTTCTCCCCCGCCCCCGCCGTACGACTGAGGTGAACGTCGGGCTTGAAGGTTCTTCGTAATATTCCCGAAGCCAGATGGCGAACGCCGAGTGCGCCCGCGGCAAGGCCTCGAAGCAGTGCTCGCTCAAGCACTCGTCGCGAAACTTGCCCTTGGAGCTTTCGATGCAGCCGTTCTGCCTGGGCCGTCCTGGCTGGATTGGAATGTGCTGCATATCAAGGGACTGCGCCTAGGCGATGAAAGCCCGGAAGGTGAACTTGGGTCAGTTGTCGGTCCTCGCCTCCGCCGTGTAGCTTCTGAAGATCGCCGCCCGATTCAGCCAGCCCACGATGCGCCGGCTGAATACGTTGACAACAAAGGCCACATAGACCCCGCCCTTCCAGGTCGGGACATACGTGAAGTCCGAGACCCAGAGCTGGTTGGGTCGCTCGGCCTTGAACTGCCGATTGACCCGGTCCAGCGGGCATGGCGTCTTGGTGTCTGGTGTCGTGGTGCGCACCTGTTTGCCTCGACGCACAGCTTGCAGCCCCAACTGGCGCATGAGCCGATCGATGGTGCAGCGCGCCACCTGGATGCCCTCGCCCTTGAGTTGCCGCCAGACCTTGTCGGCCCCGTAGATCTGCTTGTTGGACTGCCATATACGTTAAACATGCGGCGCCAGGCTTGCATCGCGCTGGGCGCGCCGAGAGTGCAAGGCCGGGCAACGCTGGCGCGCCGCGTGGCGCCAGTACGCCGATGGGGCAATCTGCAAGACGCGGCAGATCGACTCGACCCCAAGCTGCCGGCGATGCTGGTCGACGAAGGCCTTCAGGACTTGAGACGGCGGTCGAGTTCCGCCTGGGCGAAAAACGCGCTGGCCAGCTTCAAAATCTCGTTGGCTTTGCGCAGCTCGCGGTTCTCGCGCTCGAGGTCTTTGATCCGTTGCGCCTCGCTCGTGGAGACGCCCTCGCGCTGGCCCGAGTCGACTTCATGTTGCCGCACCCAGGTGTTCAGCGTCTGGGGTGCGCAACCAATCTTGCCGGCGATGGACTCGATAGCCGCCCACTGGGAGGGGTGCTCGCCACGGTGCCCCTGCACCATGCGCACAGCGCGCTCGCGGACTTTCGGGGGGAAAACTTCAGTGACTTCCTCATGGCTCCATTCTCTACAGTTGGAGCCTCCCCAAACCCCGGGGCGGTTCAATCCGACCGTTGGATGCAATACGAGTTGGAACTCAGCGCCCATCCACCTCGAACAATTGCGTATTGACTAAAAGTGGGGGGCACCGAAAGTGCCCCCCGATTTTGATCAGTACTTCTTCCACACAACACGGTTCACATAGTCCGTGTAGCTGTGAATGATCCGGACAACTTTGTCGCTTACATTGGGCATGCTGTAGTCGGCGACTTGGCGTAGGTTGCGTTCGGCGCCGCGGAGCTGTCCGTTCAAGATGGCGAGACCCTGCAGTACACGGGTTATGTCCAACCCGACCATCATGACCGATCCTTCCTCGAATGCCTCATGCCGCTCCTGCGTTTCCCGCAGGTTGAGTGCGGGGAAGTTCAGGATAGAGGACTCTTCGCTGATCGTGCCGCTGTCAGACAGTACAGCCTTTGCAGAAGTCTGCAGCCTCACGTAGTCGGTGAATCCCAATGGCTTGAGCAACTGCACGCGAGGATGGAAGCTCACGCCCATGGCCTGCACACGCTTCTGGGTACGCGGGTGGGTGGAGACGATTACGGGGAGATCGAACTGCTCCGCCACGGCGTTGAGCAAATTTACTAGGCGCATGAAGCTTTCGTCAGAGTCGACGTTCTCTTCACGATGGGAACTCACGACAAAGTAGCGATCTTCCGTGAGTTCCAGGCGGCTCAATACGTCAGAATTGGCGATGCCTTCGCGGTAGTAGGCCAGTACTTCGGCCATGGGGCTGCCGGTCTTGATCACCAAGTCGGGAGCTAGACCTTCCCTCAACAGGCATTCACGGGCAATGTCGCTGTAAGTGAGGTTCACATCTGCCGTGTGGTCCACAATTCTGCGGTTAGTTTCTTCGGGGACACGCATGTCAAAGCAGCGATTGCCGGCCTCCATGTGGAAGATCGGTATCTTGCGCCGCTTGGCGGGAATAACCGCCAGACAGCTGTTCGTGTCACCCAAGACCAGCAAGGCCTCCGGCGCTTCGGACACTAGCAATTTGTCCAGGCCAGCAATCACGTTCGCGATCGTTTCTGCCGCACTGCCGCCCGCAGCACCAAGAAAGTGGTCGGGCTTCCTGATGTCCAAATCGTCAAAAAAGATCTGATTCAGTTCGTAGTCGTAGTTCTGACCGGTGTGGACGATCACATGATCGCAATGCTGGTCGAGTTGGGACATGACGCGGGACAGCCGGATGATCTCTGGCCTGGTCCCTACAACGGTCATTACTTTGAGTTTTTTCATATGCAAATCCTTTGTCCTCGCGCGACCCGATCATTCTTCGGGTTCGATGTGCTCGCCCTTGACCAACGCCTGAATGAAGCGCAGCTTCATCAGTAAGTTGGTCATGCCCGCAACATCCAACCGCGTGGTGTTGTGCGAGTTGTAGTCGGTGGCTTCAGAGATCTTCACTTCACCCTGCTCCATGTACTTGCCATAGTTCAGGTCGCGCAAGTCTGGAGGCACCCGGTAATAGTCTCCTAGGTCTTGCGCAGCCACCATTTCCTCTCGGCTTAACAAAGCCTCATAAAGCTTTTCACCGTGCCGAGTGCCAATCACCTGTATTGGGTGTTCGGGGACACCCATTAGCGAGGTCAAGGCCTTGGCGAGTGTCTCAATTGTGGCTGCTGGCGCCTTTTGAACGAAGATCTCACCTGGCTTGCCGTGCTCGAATGCGTACAGCACCAGGTCCACCGCGTCATCCAGCGTCATCATGAAACGCGTCATGTTTGGATCAGTGATGGAAATCGGCGCTCCGGCCCGAATTTGGTTGGTGAAGAGCGGAATCACCGACCCCCGCGAGGCCATCACATTGCCATAACGCGTAGTGCAAATGACTGTGTCACCTGAGGAGCGAGACTTGGCCACGATCACCTTTTCCATCATGGCCTTGCTGATCCCCATGGCGTTGATGGGATAGACCGCCTTGTCGGTGCTCAAGCAGACCACTCGCTTGACGCCGCAATTAATGGCGGCTTCCAACACGTTCTCCGTACCCAGGACGTTTGTCTTCACTGCCTCCATGGGGTGGAACTCGCAAGACGGCACTTGCTTCAAGGCCGCAGCGTGATAGATGTAGTCGACGCCACGCACGGCATTGAGAACCGACTGATAGTCCCGAACATCACCGATATAGAACTTCAGTTTGGGGCTTGCAAAACGCTTGCGCATATCGTCTTGCTTCTTTTCGTCCCGGCTGAGGATGCGGATTTCCTTCAGGTCCGAGTCCAGGAATCGGCGCAAAACCGCATTGCCAAATGATCCTGTTCCGCCAGCGATCAGTAAAACCTTGTCTTTAAACACATTCACTCCTTGCAGTTTCAGTCTGGTCAGCCAAATCGACGCATCGAGGCGACGAGTTCAGTCCAAGGGGCGGGTGTCCAACCCGTCTCGCCCCGGAATCTCGATGAATCGAGCGACCTGTCAATCACGAGTCGGTCATCCGGAACAATCTCGATCGACTTGTCGAAAGCGGTCTTGACCAGATTCAACAGATCGTATTTTCCGATTGGGTCGGATGAGACATGCCAAAGCCCTCGCAGATGGGGGCGTGGCAGAACTTGGTCCCGGATCACCTTTGCCAGCTCTACAGTGGGTAAACCCGAGAATACGGCCCGTGTGAAGCCGCGTACACGGCCTTCTTGAGCCAGGAACCAGCCCACCAGGCTATGTGCGCTTGCCAGTTCGTGGCCGATGATCGAGGTGCGTAGGGTCACCGCGTTGTCATAGTCCACCTCACCTAACAACTTGCTTCGGCCGTAAAGGTCTAGGGCATCCGGTGCATCTGATTCGCGGTAGTTTCCTTGGGTGCCTGAGAAGACGCAGTCAGTGCTTATGTGGACTAGGCGCGCGCCCACTAACGAAGCCAGGCGGGCGAGTCGGTGAGGCAATAGGGCATTGATAGGCAGAGCGGATAGGGGGTCATCGGCCTCAGCCAGTTGCTTCACCAAGCCAATGCAGTTGATCACGACGTCGGGCCGAACCCGGTTGAAAAGCTGGATCAACTGGTCTTGGTGCTCGACGTCGATGCCAACACTGATGCGCGTCCGGTGTTCTGCGCCGAAGTGCTTCAGGCCTGTCGCACTACGTGCAGTACCGTGCGCCTCAAAGCCGTGGCTCTCCGAAAAGAGGCGAAACACCGCATTGCCCAGCATGCCGGTGACACCGAGCACTAAGACTTTTTGCGGGGAAGTGGAATTCATGGATAGAGTCATAAATTGAAAGTTCTCAGTTCGAGCTGTGCTACCTCAGCGCAGCTCACGAAACATGTCGATGAGTCGGCGCGAAAGCATACGAGGTTCGAAATGCTGCTCGTAGTAACGGGTGGCGGCTGCGCCCAAAGCGTCCTGCTCTGTCTTGGACAAGTCAGCGAGGTGGCTCACGGCACGGGCTAATGCCCCAGCATCACCAGCTGGGCAGGTCACACCGGCGCCAGCTTCTTCGACCACTCTGGCGCCTTCGCCATTCATGGATGCAATGACAGGGCGGCCTGCGGCAAGGTAGGCCTGCAACTTGCTGGGAATGGTCTGATCCATGATCGGGCTGGCGACGAGGCTCATGATCAAGGCTGAAGCCTGTTGGAACAAACCAGGCATGGCTGTCACTGGGAATCGGCCCGGCAGCTCTACGTTGAGCAGCCCCCTGTCTTGCACCTGCTGCTTAAGCCATTCCAATCGGCTCCCGCTGCCTACCAGGACAAACCTTATCTCTTGCCTTGTTAACAGTATTTCGGCTGCATCCAGTATCGTGTCCAGAGATTGCACTGTGCCCAGGTTGCCGGCGAATACCACGTTAAACCCCGGTTTGAGTTGAAGAGCTGGCGGCTCACTAACTGGGGGTTGTGCACTGAATACGGCCTCTCCGGGGTTGGGGTAGTAGATCACCGGTGTCTTACCGGCCATGGGCGTGATGGATCGGACGAAGGATTGCGACTGCGCAAGCACCAAGTCGTTCTGCCTATAGATCCAGCTCACAAGCTTTCTCACTGAGCCCAGCACTTTGCGGCTTTGTACGAAGCCGGTGACCTCAAGGCTCTCCGGCCAAAGGTCCTGCACCCACGTCACCAATCGAGCTCGCTTGAACTTTGCCACTACAAGCGCAGATAGCGCATGCAAGACCGGTGATGGGGCGTAGACAAAGACTACGTCCACCTTGCGGCCCCGCAATAGCCAGGGCCCCATGAAGGCCATATTGAATATGCTGGCAAGATAGTTCATCGCCAAATCGCGCGCCTTTCCTTTGCGGCGCGGGTGGCTTGGCACCCGCAGCACATCGAAGCCCGCAGGGTGATGCTCTTTGCGAACTGACCAAGCCCGATAGCCAGGGAATATGTCGCCATCCGGGTAGTTGGGCTGTCCTGTCAACACGGTCACATCGCACCCTTGAGCCACGAGTTCCGCCGCCACGTCGTTGATGCGAAAGGACTCTGGCCAGAAGTTGTGACTGACTATCAAGACTTTCAAACGAGGACACCGGAATTTAGGCTGACCATCGGCATGAGGGCGCCGAAGTGCTGCGTGGGGACAGATTGATTCATGATTTTATTAAGGGGTACATTGACTGAGGATTACTTAGCTCCAAGACGCTGTTTGTCTCGCCTTTTCGGGTCATGGAATACCGCGTTGAGATGGTAACTACACACTCAAACGATGGATCTCGGTCCAGGTTTCGCGCGCGGTTAGCTTCCAGTCATACTTAGCGCTGCGTTCGTTGGCAGCGGCAGCCCAGCGAATTGCAGTTTCGGGTTCTTCAAGCACCCGCCTCATTGCTTGAGCAATGCTAGTTGGGTCGAAGGGCGAGAAGTAGCCAATTTCCTGACCGCCGAATTCCGGCATCGGCTCGACATCGGAGGACAACACCGGGCGACCGGCCGCTAGTGCCTCTAAAAGAATGTTTGGGCAGTTCTCGCAGGAGGATGCGAAGAGGTTCGCTTCGGCGTTTTGATACAGCGCGGGAATTTCGTTGTACTTGATGGCTCCGCAGATCACGACGCGATCGTCTAGACCGAGCTCAGTTATGGTCCGGCGTACCTGTTCCGCATCCACACTATCGGCCTCGCCAGCAAGTACCAGCTTGCAGCGCGCACGCTGCTCGGCAGTTAGTTGCGCATAGCCGCGGACGACCTCATCGTGGTGCTTGTAGCTGTCAATCTTGGATACATAAAGTAGATAGGGGTCATCGCCAACGACAGTGGGTCGTGGCAACTTCGTTCCCTTGGATCGGAAGGCCTCAGTAATGCCGTGAGGGATTGTTACCGGGTTTGGGATGCTCGTAAGTGCCTCGATCACTCTACGGGCAAACTCAGAGATAAAGATCGTCAGGTCGGCTTCGCTCATGCTGCGTAGCATCAGGCCTCGCAGCATGTGGTTGCGGATGCGTTGTAGGCCCCATGGCATACGCCGCAACGCGCGATCGTCGAAAGGAGTCATGTTGCGAAACATTGTGACTACGCGACACTTCTTGGGGGCCTTCGTAGCGACGAGCCCGCCAGGGCAAAAGAGGATATCCGCGCCGGTGCGTTTCAGATATCGGGGAAGGGACCAGCGCTCCCAAAGGGCGCGCAACAGCGGATTCTCTGTGGGCCAGTTGGCGTGGACCCTTCGTATGTTTGGATGCAATGGCAACTGCAGGCTGCGTGGCGCAAAGACCTCAATCTGCGGTGGATTGTGCTCCGGCAGATGGCTTAGCAGGTTGATTAGGTAGGTCTGGCCACCGCCCTGACGGGCCGAATAGGCGTTGATGACAATCTTCATGTTTGAGACTAGGAGTTCAGGATGCCGCAGAGCGGCTTAACGTTTTGGATGGCTGCCCAGTCAACACTCGGCAACTGCGCATGGTTAGTCAGCGCGCTGTCTCCGACTGTGAAGTCGCGATAAGCGGTGATACCGGAGAGCGCCAAGGGGCATCCTGCGGCGGTGTGCTTGATCATCCCATTTGTGGGCCGCGGTTTTAGGCAAGCCGACAAGAAGGCACCTGTACGCCGCAACCGGCTTGCAAGTGAGGCAGCGAAACTGCCCGGACACGACCAATCTGCAATGCAGCATTTGATCATCGATGCCTGCGGCGCTTGAGGCCTAGTGCTGTCACCAAGTATCACCGCTGGACGCCCAGGGAGGCGACGCAGAGCGGAAACAAGACGCGCGATCACTACGGGTACATTCCTTTGGAGGCCCAGTCGACCAACGGCAATACGAAGCCGCTGGCCATCGAGGCCTAAGTAGTCGACAGGTGGCGAGCTTCGCGGTGGTGACACACCTGTGCAGCCTTGTGCGCCAGAATCCCGCCAATATTCGAGCGGAACTTCAGAATCCGTAATGATGGCAGGGCGCGGCGTCCCACGGCCATTCGTATGCACATTTGCAATTTGCCCGACGCGTACTCGGCCGAGGAACAGCGTTCAAAAACCACATAGAGCCTTTCCTTCCAAAACGTGGCGGCACCATTCCGCAAACCCATTTGAAGCGGCCAAGTGTGGGCTAAGTCAGCATGGAATCGAGTCACCGTACCAATCAGGTCACCCAGAACCCGTTTCAGCTTAGCCGACGGCAGCATCTGGGGAGTACCGGGCATACGGGAAGGAACGAACGGGTCGAACGGGATCATATTTTTATTCAACGTCAACACTTTGCAGCCAGCCAACTTGGGTAGAACAAGATCTCAGCCTTCGCTTACACGAGGAGTCTTGGCTGCTTAAACTGCTCCAAAAGAGTGTGCACCCAAAAATTCTCGGTCGGCCAGTTGGTATCGCCGCGACGCGTGCGAGTGTCAGCAAATAAGCAAGCTCAAGCCGTTGGGGCAAAGTTGCCAATTTGAAGATAAAACTGCGAGTGCAGCCTGCTAAGCAAAATCTTCAGGAGGGACCTGGCCGAGATGAGCTGAAAGTGTATTGACGATAATCTTTATATCAATGTTTTTGGGCAGACAACCATGCCTGGAACATTAATACATTCCATAAGTACAAGCTCCGGTCGTGACTGCCTTCAATATGCTGGCGCCACATCTCAGAAACCTTGTGAGCATCAAGATAGCCTTGATTGAGAATCGTCAATGGGTTCAAAAGAGATTCTGCCCAGGCTCGTAATGGTCCACGTAGCCAGTCAGCCAGTGGCACGGAAAAGCCAGCCTTGGGGCGGTCGATGAGTCGACGCGGGACATAGCGGTCTAGCACACGGCGTAGCACCCACTTACCAACGCCATCCCGAACCAGCATGCGCTGGGGCAATGCAAATGCTAGCTCGACGACTCGGTGGTCCAGCAATGGCGCACGTGATTCCAAGCTTGCACTCATTGATGCACGGTCAACTTTTACAAGCAAATCATCGGGCAAGTATTGGCTAACGTCCCACCTTCGCATCGCCTCAATTGGGTCTACATCTTGTCTCCAGGGCACAGACAGAAAACTCCGTTCTTTGCAGCCAAGAACCAGACCATCCTCCGGTTGCCATTGGGACATCAGCCGAACATACATTTCGCCAAGACTTCCTGACAACATCAGGTGAGACAGTCGATGAATGCGACGTCCATTGATACGCTGGCGCTGCGCATTGGGCAGAACACGAAGCATGCTGTCCCAGGTATCAGGTGATAGAGACCGCAGCATTGTCGACACCGGCCTGCGTAGCGCCATGGGTTGCTGACTTACACGTCTCCACAAGGCCGCGGTAATTTGATATCTAGGGTATCCGGCAAACAGTTCATCGCCACCGTCCCCTGAAAGTGAAACTGTCACGTGTTGACGAGTTAGCCTCGAGACGAGCGTGGTTGGAATTTGGGATGAATCTGCAAAAGGCTCGTCGTATATCAATGGCAACTCTGGAATAATTTCAGCGGCACTTCTCGCGCTAACAATCATTTCAGTATGTTCAGTACCCAAGTGCTGTGCCACAGCCTTGGCATAAGGGGCCTCATCAAACGAGCTCTCTTCGAAACCAATCGTGTAAGTTCGTATCTGTTGCGAGCTTTGGGACTGCATCAGCGCAACGATGGCGCTGGAGTCGACTCCACCAGAGAGAAAGGCACCAAGAGGCACATCGGAAACCATCTGTAGACGGACCGCCTCCTGCAATTGATTGTGTACACGATCAACCAACTCGTCGTCGCCACAAGCAGTCAATTGTTCGCGCAACTGCGATTGGCTGGCATCACCAATTACCCAATATGGGCGTGACACTTCTGCGCTGGAAGGCGAGTGAAGTGTGAGCATATGCCCGGGGCTCAGTTTCGAGATTCCCGAGTAGATGGATTGAGGGGCGGGAATATAGCCAAATCGCAAAAAATCAGCCAGTGCTTCGCGGTCCACTGCAAGCTGACCATCGCTTATCTCGCGAAGGGCCTTCAACTCAGATGCAAAAATAAATCGATTGCCAATCACGCCATAGTACAGCGGCTTCTCCCCCATCCGATCCCGTGCTAGCGACAACGATGCGGTTTGCCGATCCCATAAAGCAATTGCAAACATGCCGACGAGCTTTTGCAAGGTCGGCTGAAAGCCCCATGCTTCAACGCAGGCAAGCAATATTTCCGTGTCGGAATGTCCACGCCATGTGACTGACTGCTGCTCAGATTCCAATTCATCGCGCAGACCGGCAAAGTTATAAATTTCGCCATTGAATACGAGCACATACCGACCAGAATTGGATGCCATTGGCTGGTGCCCTTGCGGGCTCAAATCCATTATCGCCAAGCGCCTATGCCCGAGCCCTATGCCGGCCTCTGCGTCCACCCAGTGGCCTTGATCATCGGGGCCTCTGTGAGTGAGCAAATCCGTCATGCGCAAGAGGCGTTGAGGTAGGCCACTTTCCGGGCGCCAATAGGCTATTCCAGCTATTCCACACATATAAATTTTATTCGCTACTTTGCAATCGACGCGCGATGAAGAAATATATAAATCCAGTCACCAAAAAATTGGTGAAGGCACCGAACCAGCCATGCATTAAAAGCAGTAGCCAAATCAGCCAGTTCAATTCACTGACTTCTTTTGATTTTGAATACTTAACAAGGAGGTGGCTAGATAGCATCAAGAAGGCTAAATAAGCCAGGTAGATTGGAATGTACTCATACGCCACCAACATCCAACCAATCGCGCCTACGTGCGTTGCGTAACTGCTCTCCAGCAAATCAGTGTTGAGCAATGTGGAAATTACCACGGTGTTTAACTCGTTGGCTGCGGATAAATCGAATACGCGATTCAGAAAAAAGCCCACAAAGCCTTCGAGGTAGAACACTCTAATGAATCCGGTATGAAATTGTTCGCGCAGGACGTCCAGGTTGTTGAGTAAAACTGCGACAGATGAGAAATGCTGAAATCTCTGAAATAGCTGAACTAGCGAGTCTGCGTAAATCTCAGTTATGTCGAGTAGATCAATATTAAGTGACGATGCTATACTTGAATAGTCGGCGCCGGTTGCAATCAATCTGAAATATAATTTCATGAACATGATTGCCGGTAGCAGCAAAAGACCCGTCGCGGCTGAAAAAAAGACGAGCTTAAATGATATTTTCCGCCGCCATACTGATTTCACAAGAATCAGCCAACCCAAGTATAAGTACCAACTCGACCAGCCGCGTAAAACATTGCTTACCGCGAAGATGACTGCATTTAGTATGGCGAACCTATTTGGCAGTGATGATGCAAAATAAAAAAGAAATAAAAAATCCGCCGATACCACATAAAACAGATACTTTATTGGTGATTCATTTTTTGATGTAACCCCCGCTACTCCGGCGCCGTAGTACAAAGAATATGTCAAAAAAACAATTTGAACAGTCAAGACAAAGAATGATAGCTTGAAACTCGGATGCCTCGAGTCAAAAGTCTTCCAATCTATTGATATTATTTTTTTGAAAAAGTTAAAGGCCAAATTCATTACTAGAATGAAAGAGCCGATAATTCCCATGGCTATGACCAAAGTGGCGAAATTGCTAGGCGCGTCAAAGCCAGTGAAGTCACCACCTAGTTCATTTGTCACCAGTGTTGTAACTGCCGCAGCCACATTAGACGCCATGTAGATGCCTAGCAGTACGCCGTGCGAGACGCCCAACTGCCTTTTTCTCTGGCGTTCGTTATCGAGGGGCATTGTAGAAACGCCTATTTTTCAAGTAAGAGTAGTACTGCCGAAATGCCTTTATTGAACATGTGCGCATCCACAGCTTGACGCTTTTTGACAGCGTTGCATTGTGGTTGCGAAAGTCGGATATTGACAGTACAAGTGCAGCGCAATTTATTGCGTCGTTGTCCTTCGAGCTTTCTTGCGCCATCGTGGTTAAACGATCAACTAGATACTTCCGAAACACGGAATTCCTATTTGTTGAGACGCCTACGCCATATCTGTAAATGCCAAGAATCTGCGGACCTATATACCCGGCCTTGCCGGACTGTAAGTGTTCGATGTTCAGGAAATAATCTAAGGTATTTGGTTGGCGGCTGCAATATTTGCGCTGTTTGGCCCTGTACATTTTGGTGCTGTGGTTGGCCAAAAATGTATATTTTATAAGGTCATGACGATTGAAGCCATGCTTTATCTTGGCAAAGTCAATGTTGTCGTCTAGTTCAATTCCATCGCTGTACGCATATCTAACCCTGTGCCAGACAATCTGAAATTCTTGATTGTTATCGAGAAAATCTGCCTGTAGTTGAAGTTTGCCAGCAAGCATCAAATCGTCGCCATCCATGTGAGCGATATACTCGCCTTCTGCGCAGTCATGCGTGGCAAAATAGTTGGCTACCGCGCCAATATTTTTTTCTTGGAACAGCGGCCTAATCATGCCCGGATGGGCTGCTGCCATTTCATTGATAATCGCACGGGTGCCATCTGTTGAGCAATCGTCACCGACGATGACTTCAATGTCAAAGTTGGTTACTTGGCTGACAATGGATTGGAGACACTGTCGGATATAGTCTTGCTGGTTGTAAGTCACCACGCACACTGATACTTTCGGTTTTCTAACTGTCACGGTGGTCATCTATCCAGGTACTGTGAAACGATTGTTCCATCGGGTTGCCAGCGCCCGGCGTATCGTTGAGGAAGCCGCCGCGGCCGCGGCCAATATGGCGACGCTGATCAGAATAATTTGAAGTGTTGAAAGAATTCGATCATGTGGCCAGGTTAGTATTAGTTTTAAGCCGACTGCCGTGGCGGCAGAGGCCAGCGCGATCAGTCCGACGTCTCGAATCACCCATTGGGTATGTAGGCCCGTCACAAAACGATTGTGAACTTTCGGAACCCAAAAAATGAAATATGCCGCATTGGCGCCGAGCCAAGCGTAGCCTGCGCCAGTAACCCCATACTTCCAGGTAGCCGCTATCAACGTTGGGATCAGGATGACCAAAAATAATAGGCTGCCGATCAGGTGTAGTTTCAAGTCACCCTTTGCAAATTGGAGGTAGTAGGGGAACGCGCCGAGAGCAAGGATACCGTTGCCCAAGGCGTAAAGTTGTAGTGCCTGTGCGGCAGCGCCGGTAATTGCCGCATCCCCAGTCCATGCCCAAAGGACTTGCTCCGAAAAGCAGGCGAGAACCAGCGCAACAGAGATTGCAATTACGCTCACGAGCTGGGACGCGCTTCGGTACAAACGGATCAGCCCTGCCTCATCCCCTTCGGCAGAAAGTTTGCTCAAACGCGGCAAAATTGCGCCGCTGATTGGACCGCTGACAATCATCACGCCACCAGCTACAAGTACCGCCAAGGTAAAGTAGGCATAGTCTGCCAATGGAAGCAATTTAGATAACACGAGCTTGTCAGTTTGTGTCACCAGTACCCAGACTGAGCTGGTAAATGCAATAGAAAGTGAAAACTTGAGTACTCCGCGTAGGGGTTCCCACTGCCAGGGTGTTCGGCTTCCATTTTCTATTTTTGGCATTAATCGGTAGGTTTGGGTCACCAGTACCATCAACTCAATTAATGCAACTAGTACTTGGTATGTGAAGAAGTCGGTAGGACTTGTACCTACATACAAAAAAACTGGAATGACAAGAACGAAACGAGCTGTAGCAATTGCTATATTAAAGGCACTTAGCCATACCAGCTGTTCAAATCCACTAATGACACCTCGATAAAGGCCGCATATCCATCTCAGTGCAACAACGATCGCCATTAGCATAATGGCATGCTTTACCTCGGCTATGGGAAGGAACTGTACGTTGAGCCAACTGCTGGCGATGGCGCTTGAGCCGGCCATCATTGCCGCGCTGCCAAGCAATGCAATGCATATAAATATGCCTTCCAGCGCACGTAACAATCTTCGCAAGCTTAGTGCGTTCGTTGCACCGCCGTTGAATCGGGCAGTTTCACGCGTTAGCGTGGGAGTCAGCCCCATGTCCAGCAATTGGAACCAGGCCAACAGCATCGCAAAGAAGCCCACCAGACCATATGCTTCTGCGCCCATGTAGTGCACGTAGTTGGGCACCATGAATATGCCGATCAACGTGACGTAGATCTGGCTAGCATAATTGGCAAGGATATTATGTCGGACGGACATGCTGTGCAATCAATTGGATTTTTCAATCAAGAATTTCTGTTCAAGTTTCAGCAGATCACGTTGGCGTTCTTTGATTCTCTTGGCCGGATTTCCCGCGTAGATGCCAAATGCCTTGCAGTGATTTTTTACCAGGCTTAGTGCGCCGACGACGACACCTTCTTCAAGTACTGCGCCTGGTAAAATTACACTCCCACTAAAAACAAGAACATGTTTTCCAAGATAAACATCAGCATGGCTGACGCCAGTATATGCGGCGGGTACGGTGGGGTTGGTCATCGTTTTTCCGGTATGGTCGTCACTGCTCGAATATATGGAGACACGTGACGAGATATTGGAAAAATCACTCAGTGTTATTTTCCCAGCACCGATCAATGACGAATAGACTGCAATGTGCACATGTTGACCAATGCAGATACCCCCTGAACCCGCCGACAGCACACAGAAGTCATCGATTCGGACGTTGCTACCCAGTGCAATCCGCTCCACTCCGTAAAACGATGCTCGGTCAGAAATCTGAACATTCTCCCCAATTGAGGAAAAGCCCATTTTTTCCAGAATGGTACGGGGCAGTAATGCCATTTTAGTTTTCTCGAATGAGATCAACAATACGTTGCTGATCAGCTGGCGAAAGCGCCGGATAAATGGGTAAGCACAGCACTTTTTGTGCTGCCGCGGTTGCCGCCGGCAGGTTTTCCCGGTGAGCTGACGGCAGCCCGCGGTACATCGGAAAGTCGGTAATCAGTGGGTAGAAGTAGCGACGAGCGAAGATGTTGTTTTCTTTTAGCTTTTGGTATAGGGCATCGCGGCTAAGTGGGTAGTCAGCCTCTACCAATATAGGAAAGTATGAGAAGTTTGAAGTGTGTTCGCCTGCGTTTGGCAGGCAGCGAATACCTTTGATGCCTTCGATCAGTTGTCGATAGGTACTGTCAATTCTTTTACGCTGCGCTAGCGCATGGTCAATATGCTTGAGTTGAAGCATACCGAATGCAGCGTTGATTTCACTCATTTTGCCGTTGATGCCGGGCGCCACGACGGTCACCTCGTCCACAAACCCGAAATTCTTCAGTTGGTCGATACGAAGTTTGGTTTTGGCGTCTGGGCAGATGATGGCACCGCCTTCGAAGGTGTTGAACACTTTTGTGGCATGAAAGCTAAGTACCGACAAGTCGCCGTGGTTCAATACGCTGCCGCAATGGCTTTTAACACCAAAGGCATGGGCTGCATCATATATGACTCGCAAATTGTAGTTGTCCGCAATCTTTTGAATTGCGTCAACGTCACATGGATGTCCGTAACAGTGCACGGGCATGATGGCGGTTGTCTGCGGAGTGATTGCGGCTTCTATCTTGGCTGGATCTAGGTTTAGTGTGTCTGGGTCTACGTCGACGAACACAGGCTTAATACCGTTCCATAGCAGCGAATGGGCTGTAGCTACAAACGAGTATGGTGTCGTGATGACTTCACCTGTTACGCGCAATGCTTGTAATGCAGTGACTAGCGCGATGGTTCCGTTGCTGAATAGCGCAAGATGCTTGACGCCCAGATATTCGCAGAGGGCTTGTTCTAGCTGGGTATGAAAAGGGCCGCCATTAGTGAGAATTTTGTTTTCCCATATCTTTTCCAGATAAGGAATGAATTCGTCGAGTGGAGGAAGGTATGGCTGCGTGACGTAAATTGGTGAGTTCATATCTGTCAAGTCTGGATAATGAAAATATCTAATTGGGCAGATTTTAGGGATTTCGCCTTTGCCGTTTAGCGACGGGTCTGGGTTTGGTCGTCCTTGGGTAAGGCTTCAGCGGTTCGAGCAAAGGCAGAACTCAAACCATAAGTAAGATGTGGCTCCATACCCATGGCTCCTGCGACGCTCAAGTGGTTGGAGTCGCGATAGATTGGGAGGTTGTTATTCATCACCAAACAGTCTTTCGCACAAAGCCATTGAATAGGATCTAGGAAGACAAACATGTCCCGACGGGCAATGGTTTCAACAACATCAAAGAATGGTGCGTACTTTGTTCGCTGCTCGCTTGCCAGTGAGTATTCATTTTTGTGATGCCCGCCTGCGGCTTCCATCGCCAACGATAAAGGAACACTTTTGCCGTAGG
Source organism: Paucibacter sp. KBW04 (assembly GCF_003852425.1). Taxonomy (GTDB): domain Bacteria; phylum Pseudomonadota; class Gammaproteobacteria; order Burkholderiales; family Burkholderiaceae_C; genus Paucibacter_A. The sequence continues at coordinate 17,237 of NZ_QAJN01000012.1, forward strand.
TGGGGACTGGTCCAATTAAAATCACTTGTCTGCCGTTTGCTTGCAGCCATTCGATGGTCGAAGCCAGTGCGCGCTGTGCGATCGAAGTGCCAGTACCCAGCAAATCGCCCCCGTTGTAACCCGTCACTGGACTCTCTGCTAGAAAGTACCAACCCCAATTGGCGGACAGGACGACCGTCTTGATTTCAGTGTGTGCCTGGAGGTAGGCCTTTATTGCCAAGTTGTTTGTAGAGCATGCTGGATTGACCGTGACCTCAATGTTCAACAGAGGTGGGCACGCAGACAACGTTGCCAAAAAGGCTTGTCGGTCCTGGGTGGCCAGGCTTTCATTTAAGGCCGGTGCCCAGGCGAGCAAATGACTGTCACCCCACAGCAGTATGTCTGGGGCGCTTTTCGAGTTCCCGATCGTGCACCACTGTTGCGGGGAGCGTTCGACGCATTGCAGATACGGAATCTGGGGTTCACGTGCGCTGTCCAATGCAATCACAGCGGACCCGTAGCGACCCGCAAACCCGCGCTCGCTCAAGCCAACGATACATACAACGATCAATACCGCGGCAAACGCTGCGGAGGCTTTGACCAAGCTCTTAGTCTTTACCCTCGCGCCACGGCGGAAGGGTTGCTCGACGAAGTGATAGGAAAGGCAGCCCAAAAGAAGCGATGCGGCAAGTATTGCGGGCAGGTACTGCGTTAGCGGATTTAAAGCATTGGCATACTGAGCGAAAACGATGACAGGCCAATGCCATAAATACAGCGAGTAGGAAGTCAACCCAATGTAGACAACTGGCCTCCACTGCAGCAGACGCCCAACAAATGTCTGTCCGCTACTACCGGCGTAGATGATGGCAACGGTGCCAAGCACGGGTAACAAGGCCGTCAAACCGGGAAAAACGGTCCTTTCGTCGTAGAAGTAGAGCGCAACTGTGATTGCTAGCAAACCGCCCGCCGCGAGAGTCTCCCGTATCATGCGCGAACGTACTTTGGGTACTTCGCCTAGGGCAAGGATGGCACCGGCGAACAACTCCCACGCACGGAACGGCGATAGAAAGAACACCGCGACAGCTTTGCTGTGAACCAACAGAACTGCTCCAGCGAAAGACAGTACCGTGAAACCCACCAGAATCCATGTGATATGTTTTCTAAAGTGGCGGTAGCACACCAAGAGTAGGACGGGAAAGAGTACGTAGAACTGTTCTTCTACGGAGAGGGACCAGGTGTGCAGTAGCGGGTTGAGTTTTGCATCGGTGGCAGCAAAGTAACCTGCGTCCATCTCTCGCCAAAACAAGATATTGGATGAAAAGAGCAATGTGCCCAAGGCGCCACGAAACGTGGCTGCGTAGTCACTCGGCAACAATAGAAGGTAGCCGGCGACTATGGTGACAGCCAACATTGCAAAAAGTGCCGGAAAAATTCGTCGCGCCCGCCTCTCATAAAATCGGGCAAAGGTGAATTGTCCAGCGCCTATTTCTCTTGCGATGATTCCGGTTATCAAATAGCCGGAAATGACGAAGAAGATATCGACTCCGACATAGCCACCAGGCACGAGTCGACTAGAAAGGTGGTTGAGAACCACTGCAAGAACGGCGATAGCACGCAGCCCGTCGATATCGGGTCGGTATTCGTTCGTCAAAGTTGTACGCATGGAGGAGAAATTCTTGGGGCTATCGTCTGCCAACGTACCAGGGCACCGTCTCGGTCAAGCCTGCTGACAAGCGATGAGCTGGCGAGTATCCGGGCAAGCGCTGCAGTTCTCTGATACTTGCCTAGCCTGAGCGGAAGTTGCCGACCCGACATTTACGGTAAACAGGAACAGTCGGCATGCACAGCGGCGTTGCTTCGGCGCTAGTGATGACGGGCGTTACTAGGTTGTCGCGCAGGAGGTCAAAGAGCATGTTTAGCGTGGGGCGGCCGCCTACAGCGCAAGGTTGTTGACCTGCTTCATGCGGAGCAAATTGGAAGCATATGGGGTCGTCTTCGCTTCTCCAATATCAAGGCTATTGCCGCCAAGCTTGGTGCAAGCGCATGAATTTTTCGGCTTTGAGTGGGTTGGACTTCGCGTCTTGCCAGAAACTTCTAGCGAATACCCAAAAAATCAGGAGAAAAAAAGCTCCAAAAGTTGTGAGCAACGCAGTCGTTGCTCGTTTGGGTTTGCTCTTGTTTTCCGCAGGCACCGCCACGTCCACGACTTGGATCAGGGCTCCCTCGCGACTCTCGTCAAGACGAGCCATCTCGAACTGCCTAGAGAGCAGCTCGAACAGGGTTTCCTGGTACTTGTAGTCACGATAACGGCGGATGTAGTCAGAGTCGCCATTGGCATCGCTTGTCGCGCCTTCAAGTTTGGACAACTGCGCTCGCAGCGCGCCCAGCAGCGTTGCTTGCTGCTGGAGTTCGGGTGCGTTGTCGGCAAAGCTGCGGCGCAAGGTTTGCAGTTTGATCTCTGCAGAGGTGGTCTGGGCTTTAAGGGTGGCATAGCCCTCGGCCGCAGCCTTGGGTTCAGCCTTTAAGGCACCAGGATTGAATCCGCTGTTTTGTAAGATCTGTTGAGCTTCAACAAGCTTGATTTGTGTGCGCTTTAACTCTGCCTCAAAAAAGGCGCGACGTTGTTGGGCTTCGGTCAACGCGAGTTCTGAAGTCAAACGGCGCAATTCTGAAACATGCATATTGGCCATATCGGCCGCCATTTGGGGGCTCTTGGCGTCAACCTCGACCGTGATCAAACCATCCTTCTTTCCCAAAGAAATGCGCACATTCTGCTCAAGCTGTTTGCGAGCTTGAAAGCGGAATTCGGTTTCATACGCTTCAATGAGGTTGAATTTGTCGATGATCCTATCTTCGACATTGTTGCTTTGCATAAGTGCGACGTACTGGTCTGCCGGGCTTTTGATTCCCGCAATGCCGCCAGCCAGACCGGACAGCGCACCCAGGGAGGCCAATGCAGACGCGGCAAAGCTTTGCTGCTGCTGGGGCGGCAAGAATGTTGTCTTGGCGGTGTAAGTGGGGGCAATGAGGTAGCTGCCGCCAAAGGCCAACGAGCCGGCCACGATGGGCCCAATGACAAGCAAGCGCCAGCGCTCTGCCAAGATGGTCAGAAGGTCCAGCAGTTCGACGCCATTCTCATCGTGTTGTGGGTCTCGAAAGGCAAGATGTTCTTGCGATGTTGAATTGTTTTGGCTCACGCGCAGCGACTCCGCAGTTTCAGCTTGGTTCACGCAATTAGTTCTTGATGGTCTTCAGCGCCGCAGCACCCAAGCCAAACTGATAGAGGATCTGTGTCCACTCTTTGGCTTCTTGCATAAAGGTGGTTTTGTTCATTTCTTCAGGCACAAACACAGTGTCGCCGGGCAATGCCGTTAGGCCATCAAGGCCGCCGCCAGAGATCAACCAACCGGACTTTTGACGGGCACTAACTACGCTGCCGTTGGCGCGCAAGACGAAAATACTGTTTGCGTCGGCGCCCTTGGTGGGGCCTCCAGCCAGTTTTAAAAAGTCAGTGACTGTATTTCCATCACCATAGAGATAGCTACCTCCATTGAAGACGCTACCGAAAACTCCAACGGTGTTGGGGTAAGCAGGGATCAGCAATCTGTCACCGTCTTCAACTGCGAGCTCAGGCAGAGTTTTTGACTTTGGATTCAGTTGCAAAACAATACGGCCAGTGGGTTTGATGGCTCGCAGGCGTTCGATCAATTGATTCGATCCCTGGGCCTTTGCGCTTTGGGCCATGGCTTCATCTGCATTGAGTGCCCGTTGGGTTGAGCTGCTGCGAGCAAACTCGGTTTCAAGGTCGCGCAGCGCACGCGCGTAGTTTTCTTGCTGTGATGCACGGACGCTTTCGCGGCTGAACTCGGTTCCGAAAACATAGGCGTCGGGCGTCAAGCCGCCGGCAGCGCGAATGGCATCGGCCAAGCTGCTGTTGGCGGGCAAGATGAACTCGCCGGGGCGCTGAACTTCGCCCTCAACCTTGACGCGCTTGCTTTGTTTGTATTGTGGCAACGAGGCGTCGACGGCGCTGAAGGCGCGGAAGAGATCGCCATCTCGTGGTTTTTGTTTGGCTTGCTGAGGAAGTGTCAGCTCACTGATTCGCATGTCATTGCGGGTATCCAAGTGTTCTACAGTGAAGCGACTGCGGTCGGCGACAGCAGTAAAGCCGCCAGCCATTGCCAAGACGTCTTCCATGGTGTCTTGGGGTTTCAATTCGAAGATTGCTGGCTTGTTTACACTGCCGATAAGTGCAACTTGAGGGCCAACGGCGCCGATGTGAATGACGTCTTCTGCCTGCAGTGCGCGGTCAGCGGATTTGTCGCCCTTGATCAGCAGGTCGTAAAAGTCGAAGTTGCTGATGGTCTTCCCATTGCGGCGCAATTCAATTTGCCGGAAGCTACCCGCGGAAGAGGGGCCGCCTGCTTGCATCAAGGCATTGACCAGGGTCGCCAGGCTGCTGACGGTGTAGGCGCCGGGACGCTGGGTGAATCCGGTGACATAAATCCGAATGCTGCGCAGCTTGCCTAGGGAGGCACTGAGCTTGTAGTTGCGAAAGACTTGCGCGACGCGCTGGTCAATGGCGGGTGTCAGTTCGGAGTAGCGCAGGCCGGCCACCATAACAGGCCCAATCCGTGGCAAGGTGATGCGGCCACTACGGTCAACTGCGAGGCGCATGTCGGCCTCGACCGAGCCCCACAGCGTAACCAAGATCTCATCGCCAATGCTTATTACATAGTCCTGAGGAATCTGGCTGCTAGCTTCCTGGGCCATGCTCTTTCGCCCAGCCGTACTCATCAACTCGGATCCAAAGCGGCGGATGGGTGATGCTGATCCAGCGCTACGCTGCACATAGCGCTCAAACTCGCTGGGCGAGTAGGGCTCGGGTGCGATCGCTGACGATTCAAATCCACTTTGCTGTCGGTCCGATACTGCTTCTTGGTTCGCTTGGCTAGTGGCTGAGGTGGCGCGCAGGCGAACCGGGCCGCCATCGCTAGTTGATGCGCCATTGCCCGTCGCTTGCTCCGATTCGGCAGCAATGCTTCCCTGTCCGATCAATAGCCCTTGCGAGACCAATACCGACAACAGTGCGAGGCGAGCAAAGGCTGGTGTCTTGACACTAGGAGGCTGCGAGGTCGTGGCATCATGAGCTTGGCCATGTGACAGGAGGCTCGTTCGAAATTCAGAAAAAGTCATGGGCGCTCGCTAGAGAAATATTCAAGCAGACGCAAGTCGCGTCACTTATTGACCGGGCGGATTCTAGCCGTGTGCCGGGTGTGCCTAGGTGGAACCCTTGGTTGGTCTGGCTACACTGTCGACATGATGTTCTTTCTCGTTCCCTTTTTCGTGGCAGCAGCGGTCACGCTGTTTGTGATCCATTCATCCCATGCGCACGGGCATTTGTCTGCCGACGGGGATCTCTCTGGTCCGCAAAAATTCCACTCGCATCCCGTTCCTCGTATTGGTGGAGTGGGTATGTTTGTGGGCTTGCTGGCATGTGCCTTGATGGCCTGGGAGCAAAATTCGACGGCGGCCCGATTGGGTTTCTTGCTATTGGTCTGTGGTCTGCCGGCATTTGCTGCAGGCTTGATTGAAGACCTGACCAAGAAGGTCTCCCCGGGCAAGCGTTTGCTGGCCACCATGGCCTCTGCGGCGTTGGCTTTTTACATCTTGGACGGGAAAATTACCCGCACAGACATCATCGGCTTGGACTGGATTGTGGGGACAAGCCTGGGCGCCTTGGCCGCCACGGTGTTCGCTGTGGCGGGTGTGGCTAACTCGGTGAACATCATTGATGGCTTCAACGGCCTGTCCACCATGTGTGTGACATTGATGTTGCTGAGCTTTGCCTATGTGGCTTACCAGGTCGGCGATACGGAGTTGACGCTATGGGCTCTGGCTGGTGTGGGTGCAGTGCTGGGCTTTTTTGTCTGGAACTTTCCTGCTGGCCTGATCTTTTTGGGGGACGGTGGGGCCTACTTCATTGGCTTCTTCCTGGCCGAGATTGGCATCTTGTTGATTGCCCGGCATTCTCAGGTCTCGCCCTTGTTCCCCTTGATGGTGTGCGTCTATCCGGTGTTCGAGACCTTGTTCTCCATCTATCGCCGCCGCTTTATTCGTGCGACGCCCCCAGGCTTGCCGGATGGCATTCATCTGCACTCGCTGATTTACCGCCGCCTCATGCGTTGGGCGGTGGGTGCGCGTGACGCGCGTGCAATGACGCAGCGCAATTCGATGACGGCACCCTACCTGTGGACCTTGTGTCTGACTTCTCTGGTACCGGCTTTGCTGTTCTGGGACTCGACCACCATGCTGGTGATTTGCATGGTCTTGTTTGGTCTGATTTATGTGGGCCTGTATTGGCGCATCGTGCGCTTCCGCACGCCCAAGTGGATGGTGTTCAGCGCTCAGTTGAGGAGCGGTGCTGGTGCCGCAGATTCGGGCAAACCCGACTGAGATCCGCACATAGCGGATAATCTAGGGATGACCGAAACCCAAGCTACGGAAGTCGCGCCCTCGCGCTTCGACACTTTACCCCTCGACGCCAAGCTGCTTCGCGCTGTTGCCGACTCCGGCTACGCGATGATGACGCCCATTCAGGCGAAGGCGATTCCGATTGTGTTGGAGGGTCGCGATGTCATGGGCGCGGCACAGACCGGCACCGGCAAGACGGCCGCGTTTTCTATTCCCTTGCTGCAGCGCATGCTCAAGCATGAGAACGCCAGCGCATCGCCGGCCCGCCATCCCGTGCGGGCCCTGGTCCTGGCGCCGACGCGTGAGCTGGCTGACCAGGTCGCCAACAATATCAAGGCCTATGCCAAGCACACCAATCTGCGCGTAACTTGCGTGTTCGGCGGCATCGATATGAAGCCCCAGACTCTGGTGCTCAAGGGTGGCGTTGAAGTGTTGATCGCCACGCCCGGCCGTCTTCTGGATCACATCGAAGCCAAGAATTGCGTACTCAACCAAGTTGAGTACGTGGTGCTGGACGAGGCCGACCGCATGCTGGACATCGGCTTCCTGCCGGATCTGCAGCGCATCCTGAGCCATCTGCCCAAGGCACGTCAGACGCTTTTGTTCTCGGCCACTTTCTCGCCCGAGATCAAGCGCCTCTCGCAAAGCTATTTGCAGGACCCGGTCTTGGTTGAGGTGGCCCGGCCCAATGCCACGGCCACCAATGTTGAGCAGATTTTTTACAGCGTCAGCGATGACGACAAGCGTGGCGTCGTGCGCAAGGTCTTGCGCGAGCGCGCGATCACCCAGTCCATCGTCTTCGTCAATTCCAAGCTGGGTGCGGCGCGCCTGGCGCGCTCGTTTGAGCGTGATGGCTTGCGCACGGCCGCTCTGCATGGTGACAAGTCGCAGGACGAGCGTTTGAAGTCGCTGGACGCGTTCAAGCGCGGTGAGGTTGATCTCTTGGTGGCCACCGATGTTGCGGCGCGTGGCCTGGACATTGCCGATCTGCCGGCCGTCTTTAACTTCGACGTGCCCTTCAATGCCGAGGACTATGTGCACCGCATCGGCCGTACCGGTCGTGCGGGCGCCTCCGGCATCGCCGTGACCCTGGTGACTCGTTCGGATGCACGTTTGATTGGTGACATCGAAAAGCTGCTCAAGCGCGATATCGAATTGCGCCCCATCGAGTTGGATGAGGAGCGGCCTGCTCGTCCGGAGCGCGCGCCGCGCCCGCGTCGCGACTGGGACGCTGAGGGGGACTCTGCGCCTGTGGCTGAGTCTGCTGTTCGCGTGGCTTCGCCGAGGCCAGCGCCCCGCCAGCCCTCGCGTGACGCCTTCTTCGACAAGCCTTATGAGCCCAGCAATGCCGGCGGTGATCTGCCTGCTTGGGACAAGGGCGCGAATGCCACCAGTGCGGCGCCCAAGGGTTTGTCGGCGAATATCAAGCCCAAGCGCAAGGTGGCGGCCTTGTTTGGTGCCAAGCCGGCAACAACAAGCTCAGCCGAGTCCTGATCTCAAAAGCCCGATCCAATGATCGGGCTTTTTTCTTGGGCGGCCGGGTCTAGGCCAGCAGTGAAAACACCGCAGGAATCTTGTCCGGCATGGATTCGCCCGAGCTGCGCCATTCGGCCACCGTGGCGCTGCGCGTCCAGCCCTGTTCCAGGCTCAGGCCGCAGCTGACGGACAAGCGGGTCTGGGGTTTCAGGCTGCTGAGCAAGGCGTGCAGCAGGGCGGAGTTGCGGTAAGGCGTCTCTATCATCAGCTGGGTCTGCTGCTGCCGCGCCGACAGCGCTTCCAATTCGCGAATGCGTGCGGCCCGGGCCGGCGCCTCCACCGGCAGATAGCCCACAAAGGCGAAGCTCTGCCCATTCAAGCCGCTGGCCGACAAGGCCATCAGCAGGGCGCTAGGGCCGCTCAAGGGGATGACCTCGATATCGGCTTCATGGGCCGCGGCCACCAAGAGTGCGCCTGGGTCGGCGACCGCAGGCAGACCCGCCTCCGAGATCAGGCCCAGATCGTGGCCGGCCAGGGCTGGTGCCAGCAAGGCGTTCCAGGCCTGGTTCTGGTTCACCAGATCATTTGCGCGGCCCTTAGGCGGGCGCGGCAACTCGGTGATGCGCAGCTCTTGCAGGGGCTGGCTCAGCGGGCAGATGGCGTCCACCCGCTTGAGAAAGGCGCGGGTGGTCTTGGCGCTCTCGGCGGCCCAATGCTCCAGGCGCGCGGCGGTCTGGATGATGTGCAGGGGCAGCACGGCTTGCAGCTCAACCGCGGCGCCCTCGACGCCAAAGTCCAGGGTATTGGGAACCAGATAGAGGCGACCCTTCTTCATGCCTTGGCTCCGATTTGTGTGGCCAGGGCGTCTAGGCCTGCTTGGCGCAGCAAGTTGTTCGTGCGAATCAAGGGCAGGCCGATCAGGGCGGTAGGGTCGTCCGATTCGATGGCGGACAGCAGGCTGATGCCCAGGCCTTCCGATTTGGCGCTGCCGGCGCAGTCGTAGGGCTGCTCGGCGCGCAAGTAGTTTTCGATTTCTGCGTCGCTGAGTTCGCGGAACTGCACGCGCACCGGTGCCAGGTCTTGCCGGGCGAAACCGCTGGCGGCGCAGACCACGGCGATGGCGGTTTGAAACACCACGGTTTTGCCGCTCATGCGGCGCAGTTGTTCCACTGCGCGTTCATGGCTGCCTGGCTTGCCGATGGACTCGCCGTCCAGGTCTGCAACTTGGTCTGAGCCGATCACGATGGCCTCGGGGAATTGGCGTGCCACGGCCTGGGCCTTGGCCAGGGCAAGGCGCTGGGACAGTTCGGCCGGGTGTTCGCCAGGCAGGGGGCTCTCGTCGACATCGGGTGCGCAGACCTCGAAGGGCAGACGCAGGCGCTGCAAGAGTTCGCGGCGGTAGCGGGAGGTGGAGCCCAGGATCAGCGGCCGTGGAGCCACGGGCTCGGAGGCTTGCTTGGGTGCGGCAAGGTTGGGAGTGTCATGCATGGGGTGATTTTCGCATTGCCGCTGAGGGTCGGGCGCGGGGCAGGGCAGTGGTGGCTGCATCGCTTTGATGGGGCTCTACACTTGAGGCCATGAAAGAACATGTTTTTCTCCCCCGAAAATTAGACGTTGCGGCCTTCGCCCGCGATGGCGCCACGCTGGAAGGCGAGTGGCCGGCGATTGAAATGCAGCGTCTGGCCGACTCGGGTGCGCCCGATGCGCCGGCGGCGGGCTGGCCTGCGGTGCAATGGCGATTGCGTGGTGAGCGGCGTGAGCCGCGCGGCGCCGAGGCCCAGGTCTGGTTGCATCTGGAGGCCAGGGCCAGCGTGCAGCTGACCTGCCAGCGCTGCCTGCAGCCGGTTCAAGAAGCCTTGGACATCGTGCGCCAGTACCGCTTTGCCCGCAATGAGTCGGAGGCCGCCGAATTGGATGCCGAGAGCGAAGACGATGTGCTGGTGCTCTCGCGTAGCTTGGATGCGCTGGAGATGGTGGAAGACGAATTGCTATTGTCTTTGCCTCTGGTGCCGCGCCACGAGGTCTGTCCGCAGCCCCTGGTCGTGCCGGCGGATGATTTGGATGCCGCGGACGAGGCCTTGGAAGAGCGCCCCAATCCCTTTGCTGCACTGGCTGCGCTGAAGAAGGGCAAGCCCTGAAACGGCTCGCTGGTGGGCTGGCTAGGCCTGCTTGAGTTGGGTTGGCTTGAGGGGATGGCATTGATGGTGCAAAAACACCGTGCTACAATCGCGGGCTTTCCCCGGTTCGATAATCAAAGTTTGTTGGCGGTGCGGTAAATCAGGTGAGTGGCCGATGGTCACTGGCGTGAGATCCAGGCAAGGCGCGGAGCCCCGGTTTTTCCAGGTTTCGAGGTCTGCGGCACAGGCGACGGCTGGCGCAGCAGTGCGCTGAGGATCGTGCACAGCGTCAAGCAGTGTCCGGGGTGTGTCTGGGTTTTTGTGTTTGGCACGGGCTTTGAGTCTTGGTGGCCAAGCAAGCCAATTCGGCGAAGCACCAGTCTCGATCACCGGATTTAAGTCGGCCCTAGTCGGCCATTAGGAGAATTTCATGGCTGTTCAGCAAAACAAGAAGTCGCCTTCCAAGCGCGGCATGCACCGTTCGCACAATGCTCTGGTGACCCCGGGCACCGCAATCGAGCCCACCACCGGTGAAGTGCATCTGCGCCACCACATCAGCCCCACCGGCTTCTACCGTGGCCGCAAGGTCCTGAAGACCAAGGCTGACGCTTAAATAGATCGGCTGTGGCCCTTCGCGAGGTCTTGTGATCTCGCTGAGCCAGGGTCTTGCTATCTTGCTCGTCTTTACAATTTCCCGGCCTGTACTTTGTTGCAGTGCCGGGTTTTTGTGTTTCTGATGGGGCTTGTTTGCGGCGTGGCGGCCTGTGTTGTCATGTTCATGCGTTCTCATCTCCCTCGTCTTCTTGCTCGGGCCAACCGGCATTGATCTGATGTCCTCTGTCCTCACCAGCTCCTCTTCTGCGCCCGCGCAGCTCGCGTCTCAAGCCCAGGGCTCGCCAGCGGCTGCCGTTCAGCCCTTGAGCGTAGTTCGTCTGGCAGTGGACTGCATGGGTGGCGATCACGGGCCTTCCGTCACGCTGCCGGCCTGTCAGGCCTTTCTTGCTGCGCATCCCCAGGCAGAGTTGCTGCTGGTGGGCCTGCCCGAGGCCTTGGCGCCTGCAGCCAACTGGCCCCGTTGCACCATCGTTGCTGCCTCCGAAGTGGTCGCCATGGATGATCCGGTCGAAGTGGCCCTGCGCCGCAAGAAGGACTCGTCCATGCGGGTCGCCATCAACCAGCTGAAGGCGCAGGGCGAGCAGGCACCCAAGGCCGACGCCTGTGTGTCGGCCGGCAATACCGGTGCCCTGATGGCGGTGTCGCGCTATCTGCTCAAGACCTTGGACGGTATTGACCGCCCGGCCATCGCCTCGGTCATGCCGACTCAGCTGGGTGGCTACACCACCATGCTGGATCTGGGCGCCAATGTGGACTGCACCGCCGAGCACTTGCTGCAGTTCGCGGTGATGGGCAGCGCCCTGGTCGCGGCGGTGGATGGCAAGGAGGAGCCCAAGGTCGGCTTGCTCAATATTGGCGAGGAAGTGATCAAGGGTAGCGAGGTCATCAAGCGCGCCGGCGAGTTGCTGCGCCAGGCCGATGCCGCCGGTCAGCTGAACTTTTTTGGCAATGTCGAAGGCAATGACATCTTCAAGGGCACGGTCGATTTGGTCGTCTGCGACGGCTTTGTGGGCAATGTCGCATTGAAGACGGCCGAGGGTTTGGCGGGCATGATTGGCGCCATCCTACGTGAGGAATTTAGCCGCAATTGGCTGACGAAGGCGGCGGCAGTGCTGGCTTTGGCGGTTTTGAAGCGCATCAAAGGGCGGGTGGATCACCGTCGATTCAACGGTGCGGCCTTGCTCGGATTGCGGGGTTTGGTCTTCAAGAGCCACGGTTCTGCCGACGCCTTCGCTTTCGAGAATGCCCTGAACCGGGCTTATGATGCGGCCCGCAACCGGTTGTTGGACCGGGTTCACGACCGCATCATCGCGACCTTGCAGACCATGCCCTCGGCGGCCGACGCTGGCACCGAGGCAGGTAAGCAGGTGAATGAGGCGGGCGCTTCAGGAGACAAGGCGACCTCGGTCGTCCATGCTGCATGACCACATCCGATCAGAATTCTTCTCAGCCTTCTTCCCCATCCTCGCTGACTCCCGCCGCTCCGCTTTACTCCCGCATCATTGGCACTGGCAGCTTTTTGCCGCCCAAGCGCCTGAGCAATGTCGAGTTGGCCGCACAACTCGCGGCCGATGGGGTCGAGACCTCGGATGAATGGATCATCGAGCGCACCGGCATCCGCGCCCGCCACTTCGCCGAGGCCGGCACCACCGCCAGCGATCTGGCCTTGCCCGCCGCCCGTGCGGCGATCGAAGCGGCCGGTATCGAGGCCAGCGAGATCGACCTGATCATCGTCGCGACCTCGACGCCCGACATGATCTTCCCTTCCACCGCCTGCCTTTTGCAGCACAAGCTGGGCATTGCCGGCGGCGCCGCTTTTGATGTGCAGGCCGTGTGCTCAGGCTTTGTTTATGCCTTGACCGTGGCCGATGCCATGATCCGCACCGGCTCGGCCCGCAAGGCCTTGGTCGTCGGCGCGGAAGTGTTCTCGCGCATTTTGGATTTCAAGGACCGCACCACCTGCGTGCTGTTCGGTGACGGCGCGGGTGCGGTGGTGCTGAGCGCCAGCGAGACGCCGGGCATCTTGGCCACCGAGCTGCATGCCGATGGCCGCCACTCGGGCATTCTGTGTGTGCCCGGCTCGGTCTCGGGTGGCCAGGTCACCGGTGATCCCCTGCTCAAGATGGACGGCCAGGCCGTCTTCAAGCTGGCCGTGGGGGTGCTGGAGAAAGTGGCCCGCTCGGTGCTGGACAAGGCCGGTCGCAGCGAGGCCGATATCGATTGGCTGATCCCGCATCAGGCCAATATTCGCATCATGCACGGCACGGCCAAGAAGCTGAAGCTGCCGCTGGAAAAACTGATCGTGACCGTCGATCAACACGGCAATACCTCGGCGGCCTCTATCCCCCTGGCCTTGGATGCGGCGGTGCGCGATGGTCGCATCAAGCCCGGTGATACCGTCATGCTCGAAGGCGTGGGCGGCGGTTTCACCTGGGGCGCTGTGCTGCTGGATCTCTGATCTGCACTCAGGCCGAGACGAATAGACAAGAGAAGCAAGCAAGCTATGAGTACCCCCATTAGTAAACGTTTCGCATTTGTTTTCCCTGGTCAGGGCTCACAAGCCGTTGGCATGCTGGACGCCTGGGGCGATCACCCCGAGGTGCTGCGCACCCTGGCCGAGGCGTCTGAGGCCCTGGGCGAAGACATGGCCGCCCTGATCAAGGCCGGCCCCAAGGAACAGCTGGACCTGACCACCAATACCCAGCCCGTCATGCTGACGGCCGGCATCGCCTGCTACCGCGCCTGGGTCGCCGAAACCGGCCTGGTGCCTGCCGCTGCGGCCGGTCACTCGCTGGGCGAGTACACCGCCTTGGTGGCCGCCGGCGCTCTGACCCTGGCGCAAGCCTTGCCCCTGGTGCGCTTCCGCGCCCAAGCGATGCAAGAAGCCGTGCCGGTGGGCGTGGGCGCCATGGCCGCCATTCTGGGCCTGGACTCCCAAGCCGTGCGCGAGGGCTGCGTCGCGGCGGCCAGCGCTTCTGGCGAGGCCGTGGAGGCGGTCAACTTCAATGACCCCAAGCAAACCGTCATCGCGGGCAGCAAAGCCGGTGTGGACAAGGCTTGTGAGTTGCTGAAGGCCGCAGGCGCCAAGCGCGCGCTGCTCCTGCCCGTGTCGGCACCTTTCCATTCCAGCCTGATGAAGCCGGCCGCCGAGCGTTTGCAAGAGCGCCTGGCTGCGACCGAGTTCGCGCCCTTGCAATTCCCGGTCATCAACAATATCGACGTGGCCGCGGTCGGTGATGCCGCCGCTCTGCGTGACGCCTTGTATCGCCAGGCTTTCGGCCCGGTGCGTTGGGTGGAGGTGGTGCAGGCGCTGAAGGCCCTGGGCCTCAGCCACATCATCGAATGCGGCCCCGGCAAGGTGCTGGCCGGCATGGCCAAGCGCATCGACGGCGAGATCGTCAGCGCGACTATTTTTGACCCTGCCAGCCTGGCCGAAGCGCGCGCCCTGTTGGCTTGATAGACAAGCAGAAGACAAGCATGAGTGACAACACAGAATTCAAGGGCCAGATCGCTCTGGTCACCGGCGCCAGCCGTGGCATTGGCCGCTCCATCGCCCTGAGTCTGGCCGAGCAAGGCCTCGTTGTGATCGGCACGGCCACGACCGAATCCGGCGCCGCTGCCATCACAGAAGCCCTGAGCCCTCTGGGTGGCCGAGGCATCGCCCTGAATGTGAATGATGCGGCGGCGGTCGAAGCGGCTGTGGATGGCATCGTCAAGGCTCATGGCGGCCTGCAGGTGCTCGTCAACAACGCCGGCATCACCCGCGACACGCTGTCCATGCGCATGAAGGACGAGGACTGGGATGCGGTGATGGACACCAATCTCAAGGCCGTCTTCCGCATGAGCCGTGCCGTGATGCGGACCATGATGAAGCAGCGCTACGGCCGCATCATCAACATCACTTCGGTGGTGGGCGCCTCCGGCAACCCCGGTCAAGCCAATTACGCAGCGGCCAAGGCCGGCGTGGCGGGCATGACGCGCTCACTGGCGCGTGAACTGGGCAGCCGCGGCATCACCGTCAACTGCGTGGCCCCTGGCTTTATCGCCACCGATATGACCGAGGTCTTGCCCGAGGCGCAAAAAGCCGCCTTGCTGGCGCAGATCCCGGTGGGTCGTTTGGGTGAGGCGCGGGAAATTGCCGATGCCGTCGCCTTCCTGGCTTCGCCCAAGGCCGCCTACATTACGGGCAGTGAGCTGCACGTCAACGGCGGCATGTTTATGAATTGATTTGAGGTACTGGCATTCCGCCAGTACCCACCGGATTTGCCCGGCCGGTGAAGCGCCTCCAGTGTGATTTGCGTCTCTTCCTAGAGTCGTCACCCTAGAGGCCTTAGAATCCCGGGCTGTTCCTAGCAAACCCCTCCCGGAGGAGTCCATGAGCGATATCGAAGCACGTGTCAAGAAAATCATCGCCGAGCAACTCGGCGTCCCTGAGTCCGATGTGACCAACGAAAAGGCCTTCGTGGCCGATCTGGGCGCAGACTCGCTCGACACCGTGGAATTGGTGATGGCACTCGAAGACGAGTTCGGCATCGAAATCCCCGATGAAGAAGCCGAGAAGATCACCAGCGTTCAGCTGGCGATTGACTACGCCGTCAAGCACCAGAAGGCCTGAGCTTCCAAGCTCCGGCAATTCGATTAACTGATCCCCGCACCGCATGAGCCGTCGTCGCGTCGTCGTCACTGGTCTTGGTCTGATCAGCCCCGTGGGTAACACGGTGGCTGAGGGCTGGGCCAATATCTTGGCCGGTCAGTCCGGCATTGACCGCATCACTCGATTTGATGCTTCTGCCTTCTCCTGCCAGTTCGCTGGTGAGGTGAAGGGCTTCGATGTTGCCGACTACATGTCCAGCAAAGAAGCACGGACCATGGATCGCTTCATCCATTACGGATTGGCAGCGTCCATTCAAGCGGTGCAGGACGCCGGTCTGCCGACCGGAGATCAGTTGAGCGAAGAGCAAGCCGAGCGCATCGGCGTGCTGGTGGGTTCGGGCATTGGCGGCTTGCCGCTGATCGAAGAAACCCATGCAGAGTACGTCGCGCGCGGCCCGCGTCGGATTTCGCCTTTTTTTGTGCCGGCCTCGATCATCAATATGATCTCGGGCCATGTCTCGATCAAGTACGGATTCCAAGGTCCGAACCTGGCCATCGTGACGGCCTGCACCACTGGCCTGCACGCCATTGGTGAAGCAGGGCGGCTGATTGAATACGGCGATGCCGACGTGATGATTGCAGGTGGCGCGGAATCGACCGTGTCGCCCTTGGGTATCGGAGGCTTTGCCTCGGCGCGGGCTCTGTCCACGCGCAACGAAGACCCCAAGACCGCATCCCGTCCCTGGGACAAAGACCGTGACGGTTTTGTCTTGGGCGAGGGGGGCGGTGTGCTGGTGCTCGAAGAGTACGAACACGCCAAAAAGCGTGGTGCCAAGATTTATGCCGAGCTCTCGGGCTTTGGCATGGGTGCCGACGCCTATCACATGACCGCGCCCAGCGTGGACGGTCCCAAGCGTTCCATGAAGGCGGCCTTGCGCAATGCCGGCCTGAACGCCGACCAAATCAATTACATGAACGCACACGGCACCTCGACGCCGCTGGGCGATCTGAACGAAACCAATGCCATCAAGCTGGCATTTGGGGATCACGCCAAGAATCTGGTGATCAGTTCCACCAAGTCCATGACCGGGCATTTGCTCGGTGGTGCCGGTGGTATCGAATCCGTGTTCACCGTTTTGGCGGTGCACAACCAGGTGGCGCCGCCCACCATCAATATCTTCAACCAAGATCCCGAGTGCGATCTGGACTACTGCGCCAACGAAGCGCGGCCCATGAAGATTGAGTACGCCGCCAAGAACAACTTTGGTTTCGGCGGCACCAACGGGACGCTGATCTTCAAGAAGATCTAAAAGGCGCGATGCCATGGGAGACCAGCCTTTTGCCTTGATGCAAGAAGTCATGTCTCCCTCGTCTCAAGAAACAGGCCTGCGGGCCTGTTTTGCATTCTGGCCATGAACTCGCGCCACGCACCGGCCCTCCGGGTGGATGTCTTGCCGCAGCGGCAGCTGCAGGCCTTGATCGCTGCGCTGGCCGTCCTGGCTGCGGCCGCGGCCTGCATGGCTTGCATCGCGCATTTCCCCTGGGCCTGGCCTTCGCTCTTGCTTCTGCCCTTGGTGGCCTGGCTGGGCTGGCGTGGTGCTGGCTTTGCCCCTTGCCGTCTGCAATGGGACGGCGAGTGTTGGCGCTATGCCTCAACCTTGGAGCAGGAGGCCACGATGCCGGTACAGCTTCAGCCCGTGATGGATCTGGGCGATTGGCTTTTGCTGCGTGTGCGGCGTCAGCAGCTGGGGTTCTGGTCGGGCCCTGCGTACCTGCCTTTGAGCCGAGGCGCGATCGGCTCGCAATGGACAGCGCTGCGCGCCACGCTTTACTCGGCCAAGCTCCGCGAGCCAAGCAGTCCATGACTTTCGCAAGCTCTGCAGGACCATGCCAATATAGTTTGCACGCTTGTTGCTATGCGTAAATTGAGCTTGAATCCCGGGGCCTCGGCCCCAAAATCCCGAGCACTCGGTGCTGCGTTGCGGCCCTTTTTCCTGAACCCTTTGTGAGCACTTGAATCGACCATGCCTTCAACGTCCGTCACTTCCCAGTCCTCCCGAACTCTTGCCATCGTGCGCAAGCCTGGTTTCTCTCGCATTCTTCTTTCGGCGGCGGTGCTGTCTCTGAGCTTGAGCCTTGCGCCCACGGTGGCCGCAGCGCAGGCACGGGATCTGCCGGACTTCACCGAGTTGGTGGAAAAGGTCGGCCCGGCCGTCGTCAATATCCGCACCTCTGAGCGCGCCAAGCTAGCTACCAACGGCGGACCCGAAATGGACGAGCAGATGCAGGAGTTTCTGCGTCGCTTCGGCATTCCCCTGCCAGGCCAGCGCCGGGGCGCTCCGCGGGGAGGGGAGGACGATGCGCCGCAGCGCCGTGGCATCGGCTCGGGCTTTGTGTTGAGCGCCGACGGCTATGTGATGACCAATGCCCATGTGGTGAACGGTGCGGACGAAGTCTTCGTCACCCTGACCGACAAGCGCGAGTTCAAGGCCAAGCTGATTGGCTCCGATGTGCGCACCGATGTGGCCGTGCTGAAAATCGAGGCCAGCGGCCTACCTTCGGTGAAGATCGGCGATGTGGGCCGACTCAAGGTGGGCGAGTGGGTGATGGCCATTGGCTCGCCCTTTGGCTTTGACAATAGCGTCACCGCCGGCATCGTCAGCGCCAAGGCGCGCGATACCGGCGACTTCTTGCCCTTCATCCAAACCGATGTGGCCATCAACCCCGGCAACTCCGGCGGCCCGCTCTTGAATATGCGCGGCGAGGTGGTGGGCATCAACTCGCAGATCTACAGCCAGTCCGGTGGCTTTATGGGCATCTCTTTTGCGATCCCCATCGATGAGGCCATCCGTGTGTCTGACCAACTGCGCGCCAGCGGCAAGGTGGTGCGCGGCTTCATCGGCGTGGCCCCCGATGATTTGAGCAAGGAAGTGGCCGAGTCCATCGGCCTGGGCAAGCCCACCGGCGCGGTGATCCGTAGCGTGACGGCGGGTGGCGCGGCAGACAAGGCTGGCATCGAGGGCGGTGACTTGATCACCAAGTTCGACGGCAAGACCATTGAGAAGGCCAGCGATCTGCGCCGTGTGGTGGCGGGTCTCAAGCCCGGTGCCAAGAGCACCGTGCAGGTTTATCGACGTGGCGCTTACAAAGACCTCAGCATCACCATCGCCGAGATGCCTAGCGACAAGCAGGCGCGTGCCGGTAGCGAGCCCGATACCAAGGCAGCGCCCAGCTCGGCGGCGGCCCTGGGTCTGCAAATCTCCGAGATCCCCGAACCGCAGAAGAAGGAGCTGAAGCTGCGCGCCGGCGTGCGCGTGGACGCTGCCAATGGGGTGGCCGCGCGTGCCGGCCTGCGCGAAGGCGATCTGATCTTGTCGGTGGATAACGTTGAGGTCACCAGCGTCAAGCAGTTCCAGGCGCAGCTGGCCAAGCTGGAGAAGGCCAAGGTGATCAACCTGGTGGTGCGCCGTGACGACGTGGTCAGTTTCGTCTTGCTGCGGCCTGCGCACTGAGCTCGCTTGCTGCCCTGAAAGCGGAGTCCGATGGCGGGTCTTTCCTCATCATGAAATATGAGGCCCGCCATTTTCTCTACGCGGGGATCCGCCAAACGCCCAGAATTTCCGTTTGCAGGCGCTAACTTAGGCTTGTTGGCCAAGGATTCTTGAGCTTGTCGGCTAGAATCGGGGACCGAATTGCACTCTTTGCATGGCTGACGCGCTGCAAATGAGCTCAAAGCTCAAGAGGCTCCGACGAGCCTAGGCTTTTCCACAAGATATCCCTGGTGTCCTGTTGATAAGTTGTTGATAACTTTGATGTTGGCGGGCCGCAACGACCTTGAAAGCCAAGGTTGGGCGGTTTCCAGGACAGGGCTTTTCGCTACAATGGAAGCCCAACAAGCAGTTGCCATACGTTTTGTTGGAAGGCGCGTCACCGTTTCGACGTGCCTTTTTTTTGTTTACGGCACGGCCCCTTCAGGGCCTTCACATCGCTGCGCGATATGAGCCTCCAACGCAAGGGCTTGCGCCCTTGTAACTTCCGCTCCGCGCCGCAGAAGACAGCATGAACCACATCCGTAATTTCTCCATCATCGCCCACATCGACCACGGCAAGAGCACGCTGGCAGATCGCATCATTCAACGCTGTGGAGGTCTGTCGGACCGCGAGATGGAAGCGCAGGTGCTGGACTCGATGGACATCGAGCGCGAGCGCGGCATCACCATCAAGGCCCAGACTGCTTCTCTGCAGTACAAGGCCAAGGACGGCAAGACCTACAACCTCAATTTGATCGACACCCCCGGGCATGTGGACTTCTCCTACGAAGTCAGCCGCTCGTTGTCGGCCTGCGAGGGCGCGCTGCTGGTGGTCGACGCCAGCCAGGGCGTGGAGGCGCAGACCGTGGCTAACTGCTATACCGCACTGGATCTGGGCGTGGAAGTGGTGCCGGTGCTGAACAAGATGGACCTGCCCAGTGCAGACCCGGACAACGCCAAGGCCGAGATCGAGGACGTGATCGGCATCGACGCCACCGACGCGATTCCTTGCAGCGCCAAGACCGGCATGGGCATCGATGAGATTCTTGAGGCGGTGATCGCGCGCATGCCCCCGCCGCAAGGCGTGGTCGAGGCGCCCCTGCGCGCCATGATCATCGACAGCTGGTACGACGCCTATGTGGGCGTGGTGATGCTGGTGCGGGTGGTCGACGGCACGTTAAAGAAGGGCGAGCGCATCCGCATGATGGCCTCCGACGCCGTCTACCCGGCCGAGCATCTGGGCGTGTTCGCGCCCAAGTCCGAGAAGCGTGATCAGCTCAATGCGGGTGAGGTGGGCTTTGTCATCGCCGGTATCAAGGAGTTGCAGGCCGCCAAGGTCGGCGACACCATCACGCTGGAAAAGAAGCTGCCCAACAATCTGGGTCCGGCCGAAGCGGCCTTGCCCGGCTTCAAGGAAATTCAGCCCCAGGTCTTCGCCGGTCTCTACCCGACCGAAGCGAGCGAGTACGACCAGCTGCGTGATGCGCTGGAAAAGCTCAAGCTCAATGACTCCTCGCTGCGCTACGAGCCCGAGGTGTCGCAAGCCCTGGGCTTTGGCTTCCGCTGCGGCTTCCTGGGCCTGCTGCATATGGAGATCGTGCAGGAGCGACTGGAGCGCGAGTTTGATCAGGACCTGATCACCACCGCACCCAGCGTGGTTTACGAGGTGCTGCTCAACGACGGCACGGTGATCGAGGTTGAGAACCCCTCCAAGATGCCCGAGCTGGGTCTGATGCAGGAGATCCGCGAGCCCATCGTGACCGTGCATCTCTATATGCCGCAAGACTATGTTGGCCCGGTGATGACCCTGGCCAATCAGAAGCGCGGCAACCAGATCAATATGGCCTACCACGGTCGTCAGGTCATGCTGACCTATGAGATGCCGCTGGCCGAAATCGTGCTGGACTTCTTTGACAAGCTCAAGAGCGTCTCGCGCGGCTATGCCTCCATGGACTATGAGTTCAAGGAGTACCGCGCCTCTGATGTGGTGAAGGTGGACATTCTGATCAACGGCGACCGGGTCGATGCTTTGTCCCTGATCGTGCACCGCCAGCAAAGCCAGTTCCGCGGCCGCGGTGTGGCCGCCAAGATGCGCGAGCACATTCCGCGTCAGATGTATGACGTGGTGATCCAGGCCGCCATTGGCTCCAACATCATCGCCCGCGAGAACATCAAGGCCTTGCGTAAAAACGTGCTGGCAAAATGCTACGGCGGTGACATCACGCGTAAGCGCAAGCTGCTCGAAAAGCAGAAGGCCGGCAAGAAGCGCATGAAGCAGGTGGGCTCCGTGGAAGTGCCGCAGGAAGCCTTCCTGGCCATTCTGCAAGTCGACGATTGATCAGCAACCGAACCCTAAAAACGAAGACGACGATTGATGAGTGCTCTGACCGGAATTCTTTACGCCGTCCTCGCGGCTTACCTGGGCGGCTGGTATACCGGCTACTGGAGCGGCAACTTCTCGCTGCTGCTGTTCATCCTGACCATGGTCACGCTGGCCTTCTGGCTGGCTGAGCGATTCCATTTCGCGCCGGCCCGGGCCAAGGCCGCGGCCGACTTGCTGGAGAACGATGCCAAGCGTCGCCAGACCCTGGCCGCGCAGGGCATTGCCCGCGTCGATGGTGATGTGGAAGTGGCGCGTCAGCAAGTCCTGCAGCAACCCTGGTGGATGGACTGGACCGCAGGTCTCTTCCCCGTCATCCTGATCGTCTTCCTGCTGCGCTCCTTCTTGTTCGAGCCCTTCAAGATTCCCTCGGGCTCCATGGTGCCGACCCTGCTGGTGGGCGACCTGATTCTGGTGAACAAGTTCCACTACGGCGTGCGCTTGCCGGTGATCAATAAAAAGATCATCGCCAACAACGAGGTGAAGCGCGGCGACGTGATGGTGTTCCGCTTCCCCGAAGACACTAGCGTGGACTTCATCAAACGCGTGGCCGCGATTCCTGGCGACGAGGTCAGCTATCTGAACCAAAAGCTCTACGTCAACGGCAAGCCCACCGAGGTTCAGCCTCAGGGCGACTTCTACGACGAGAGCTCCATGTCCTACCGTCCGCGCTTCCTGGAGAAGCTGGGCGAGAAGGAGCATCAGATGCTGGTGGACCCCAATCGTCACCCGATGTTCCATCCCGATCGCAAGGACGGCCCTTTCCCCTTCCAGGAGAACTGCAAGTACAGCCCCGAGGGCGTCACCTGCAAGGTGCCGGCGGGCTACTACTACATGCTGGGTGACAACCGCGACAACTCGCGCGACTCCCGCTACTGGGGCTTTGTGCCGGATGAGAACATCGTCGGCAAGGCCTTCTTTGTTTGGATGAATTTCGGTAATCTCAAGCGCATCGGCGCCTTCAACTGAGCCGCGCTTGCCTCCCAACCCCCGCTTTTTGCAGACCCGCTTTCACAACACAGGAAATCCAGTCATGCCTCAGAACGGCCTCGCAGTGACACACCGCCCGCGCACCCTGGCTTCGGCCCCGGCTCGGGCAGGGCAGCGCGGTATCAGCCTGTTTGGGCTTTTGTTTTGGGGCGTGATCTTGGCTTTTGTGGGTGTGCTGGCAGCGCGCGTCTTCCCCACGGTGCTGGAGTACTACACCATCCAGCGCGTCATCAATCGCATCGCGAGCGAGAACCCGGCCACCGTGCCGGCCGTGCGCGCCGATTTCGAGCGGGCCCGCCAGATTGAGTATTCCATCGTCAGCATCACAGCCTCCGACCTCGAAGTTGGCAAGGAAAACGACAAGGTCAAGATCAGCTTTGCCTACGACAAGCAGATCCCCTTGATGGGCCCGGCGTATCTGCTGATCAAGTACGAGGGCAGCTCGCGTTGACCCCCAGTCTTTCGGAATTGATTTTGTTTCAGTCGCCATGAATCCGCAGCTCGCCTCTCTTCAGCAACGCCTGGGTTATCGCTTTAGCCAGCCTGAGCTGCTGACCCGTGCGCTGACGCATCGCAGCTTTGGTGCGGACCATAACGAGCGCCTGGAGTTCCTCGGCGACGCGGTGCTGAGCCTGGCCGTCTCCAGCCTGCTGTACGAGCGCTTTGCCGGTTCGGACGAAGGTGACCTGACCCGCATCCGCGCGCATATGGTGCGCGAGGACAGCCTGCACCGCCTGGCCCTGAGCCTGGATTTGCCTCGGGTTGTGCGCCTCTCGGAAGGCGAGGCCAAGGGCGGTGGCGCGCAGCGCGCCTCCATCCTGGCCGATGCGGTCGAGGCCTTGATCGGTGCCACCTTTGTCGACGGCGGCTATGCCCCGGCGCTGGAGCTGGTGCGCAAGCTCCTGTCCGATGTCATCAACCAGGCCGCGCAGGCCGGTGGTGGGGAGAACTGGGGCAAGGACGCCAAGACGGCTTTGCAAGAATGGTTGCAGGCCCGCCGACTGGCCGTGCCCAGCTACACCATCACCGAAACCCGTGGCCAGGCCCATGCCCAGACCTTTGAGGTCGAGTGCGCCGTGCCTTCCCTGAGTTTGAGCCGTAAAGGCGAGGGGCGTTCGCGCCGCGTCGCCGAACAGGATGCGGCCCGCCGCATGCTGGATGAATTGATTGCACGCGACAAGCCAGGCTCAGGCCTGCGAGATTGATGCCTGCCTCCCCGCCTAGCTCACCCCTGCTGCAGCCTGCCCACCGGCCGGCCAGCGCTCAGGGTGGCGCCGAGGCGGCCCCTAAGTTTTTCTGAGAGCGGCCACAAGCCGTCCACCCCATGACCGAATCCACCCTGCCTCCCGTCACCCCCAGCGGAGAGGGCCAAGAGCCTGCCCAGCGTTGCGGCCTGATCGCCATCGTGGGCCGCCCCAATGTGGGCAAGTCCACCCTGCTCAATGCCCTGGTGGGGCAAAAGGTCAGCATCACCTCGGACAAGGCTCAGACCACCCGCCACCGCATCACCGGCGTGCGCACGGTCGATGAAGCGCAGTTCGTCTTCGTCGACACCCCCGGCTTCCAGATGAAGCACAACGCGGCTCTGAACCGCAATCTGAACCGCACGGTGCACAGCGTGCTGGGTGATGTGGACCTGGTTCTTTACGTGCTGGAAGCCGGCCGTTTCGGCCTGGACGATGCCAAGGTCTTGTCCCTGCTGCCGGAAGACAAGCCGGTGGTGATGATCGCCAACAAGCTGGACGCCGTGAACCGCCGCGCCGAGCTGGCACCTTGGCTCAAGAGCATGCAGGAGCGGCGCAACTTCGCCGAGTTCGTGCCGCTCTCGGCCAAGAAAGAGGCCGATGTGGCGCGGCTGTTCAAGATCCTCAAGCCCTATCTGCCCGAGCAGGGCTGGTTCTACGAAGAGGACGCACTGACCGATCGCTCAGAGAAATTCCTGGCCAGCGAAATCATCCGCGAGAAGCTGTTCCGCCTGACCGGCGATGAGCTGCCTTACACCTCCACCGTCGTGATCGACAAATGGGAAGACGAGGGCGAGCTGCGCCGCATCTCCGCCTCCATCGTGGTGGAGAAAGACGCCCACAAGGGCATGATCATCGGCCAGGGCGGTGAGCGCCTGAAGCGCATCGGCTCCGAGGCCCGCCAAGAGCTGGAGCATCTCATGGACGGCCGTGTCTTCCTGGAGTTGTGGGTCAAGGTCCGCTCCGGCTGGGCCGACACCGAAGAGCATCTGCGCTCCTACGGCTACGAGTAAAGCCTTCTCGCTGCCCTGATGGCCCGCGTTGCCCGCCCACCGGCCGTTCAACAAGCCTTCGTCCTGCATCAGTACGACTGGAGTGAGACCAGCCTGGTGTTGGACTTGTTCACCCGCGAGCAGGGCCGTATCGCCGTGGTCGCCAAGGGCGCCAAACGGCCGTACTCGCAGCTGCGCGCCGTGCTCCTGCCTTTTCAGCGCATCCAGGTGACCTTGTCCAAGCCGGGCAAGACCTCGGATGGCGGCAGCGCCGAGGTCGTGACCCTGCGCGGGGCCGAATGGGCCGGCGGCATGACCTTGCCCACCGGTGCCGCGCTGTTCTCTGGTTATTACCTCAACGAGCTGCTGCTCAAGTTGCTGGCTCGGCAGGACCCGCACCCCCAGCTCTTCGACGCTTACGCCGACACCATTCCTCAGCTGCATGCGCAGGAAGATGCGCAATCGCAAGCCGCCTTGCGCGCTTTTGAGCTGCGCCTGTTGCTGGAGATTGGCCTGCTGCCCGATCTGAGCCTGTCCACCATCACCCAGGCGCCGCTGGATGCGGGCCGGAGCTATATGCTTAGCGCCGAAGCTGGCGTCTTGCCCCATGCCGGCGAGGCCGCGGCCTTCAGCGGCGCCAGCCTGATTCAGCTGCAAGCCGCCCTGCTGCATGGCAGCAGCGCCGCCCTGCAATATGCCTGTGGGTCTTGCTTAGCCCCGCTGCGCCAAAGCCTGCGCAGCCTGCTTCACTATCATCTGGGCCAAAAGCCCTTGCGCACCCGCCAGGTGATGGTGGATGTGCAAAAGCTCATCGATTGATCGAACGACACGCTGTAGAAAAGAAAGCCACCTATGAATCCCTTGGTCGCCCCCGAGTCCAGCTCCCACCATGCCGCCGGCGGCCGCTGCGCCTTGTCGGTCAACGTCAACAAGGTGGCCTTGCTGCGCAATACCCGCCATCTGGGCATCCCCAGCGTTGTGCGCGCGGCCGAGGCCTGTTTGCTGGCCGGGGCGCAAGGCATCACCGTGCACCCGCGGCCCGACGCCCGCCACATCCGCACGCAGGACGTGCATAACTTGGCCGAGCTGCTGCGTCGCGACTGGCCGCAGGTGGAATACAACATCGAGGGGAACCCGACCCAGAACCTGATGGACTTTGTGCGTGAGCTGCGCCCTCATCAGGTCACTTTTGTGCCCGATAGCGAAGACCAGTTCACCTCCGACCACGGCTGGCAATTCCCTGCCGATCTGGAGCGCCTGGCGCCTCTGGTGGCCGAGGCCAAGGCCCTGGGCGTTCGCGTCAGCTTGTTCATGGACCCTGTGCCCGAGGCCATGGCCTTTGTGGCGCAGTTGGGTGCTGATCGGGTGGAGCTTTACACCGAGACCTTCGCCAGCTCTTATGGCACAGAGGCCCAAGCCGCCGTGCTGGCCGGCTTCACCCGCACGGCCGAAGCGGCCTTGGCCGTGGGTCTGGGCGTGAACGCCGGCCATGATTTGAATCGCGACAACCTAACGGCATTCCTGCGCGCCGTGCCCGGCGTGCAAGAGGTCTCCATCGGCCACGCCTTGATCGCCGACGCCTTGGAGCTGGGCTATACCGAGACCGTACGCGAGTACCAGCGCTGCATTCAAAAGGCCTACCTCGGATGAACTTCTTTGCTGCTACGCAGATGCGGCCGGGTCGGCCCGCTGACGCGCCGCGCATCGCGGCCTTGGCGCGCTGGGTTTGGCTGAGCAGCTATGCCGATCAAGGCGTCAACGAGGCCTCAGCGGCCTATTTGCGCGAGGCCTTTGACGAGCAGGCCCTGCGCCGCGCCCTCGATCTGGGTCGCCACTGGGTGCTGGAGCAGGGCGAGATGCTGCAAGGCTGGGCCCAGCTCAGCGAGGCCACTGAGTGCCCGGCGGAGCTGCCCCAGGGCAGTGAGTCGGCCGTGGAGTTGCAGCGTCTCTACATCGCCCCGCCTTGCGTGGGCCATGGCCTGGGTGCCCGCCTGCTGCGTCAGGCGCGGCAGGAATGGCCCGAGCGAGCGCTCTGGCTCAGCAGCTGGGAAGGCAATACGGGGGCCCTGCGTTTTTATCGCCGTGAGGGTGCGCAGCTGTGGGGCGAGAGCTGGTTCGAGCTGGATGGCCAGCGCCATCGCAATGAGGTCCTGGGCTGGCCGGCGCTGGAGCAAAGCGCATGATTTACGGCATAGGCACCGACATCTGCGACATCCGCCGCATCCGCGAAACCTTGGCGCGGCGCGGTGAGCGCTTTGCCGAGAAGGTCTTGGGCCCGCATGAGCTGGCGGTGTTCCGCGAGCGCAGCGAGCGCGTGCCAGCGCGCGGCATCAGCTATCTGGCCACCCGCTTCTCGGCCAAGGAAGCCTTCTCCAAGGCGATTGGTATGGGCATGCGCATGCCTATGACCTGGCGCGACTGCGAGATCGTCAAGGCCGTCAGCGGCAAGCCCGAGATCCGTCTGCATGGCGAGTTAGCAATCTGGTTTGAGGCCAAGGGCTTGAAGGCGCATGTCAGCGTGACCGACGAAACCGAATATGCCGCCGCCTTTGTGGTGGTGGAAACGAAAGATTGATGAAGATGCAAGACACTCCCCACGCCCCCGTGGTGCTCGACGTCGCGGGCCTCGCCCTGACCGAAGTCGAGGCGCAGCGCCTCACCCACCCGCTGGTCGGTGGCCTGATTTTGTTCGCGCGCAATTTTGAGAGCCGCGCCCAGCTGGTGGCGCTGACCTCCAGCATCAAGGCGATTCGCCCCGACATCTTGATCGCCGTCGACCACGAGGGCGGCCGGGTGCAGCGCTTCCGCAGCGACGGCTTTACCCATTTGCCTGCCATGCGCGCGCTTGGCGAGTTATGGATGAAGGACGCCATGCGCGCCACCGAGGCCGCCACCGCCAGCGGCTTTGTGCTGGCGGCCGAGTTGCGCGCCTGCGGTGTGGACTTCAGCTTCACGCCGGTGCTGGATCTGGATCATCAAGACGCGGCCGGCGCCTCGCTCAGCCGCGTCATCGGCGAGCGCGCTTTTCATAGCGACCCGCGGGTGGTCAGCGTCCTGGCCAAGAGCCTGATGCAAGGCCTGCTGCTGGCGGGCATGAGCAGCTGTGGCAAACATTTCCCCGGCCACGGTTTTGTGGCGGCCGACAGCCACGTCGATGTGCCGGTGGACAAACGCAGCCTCAAAGCCATTCTGGCGGCGGATGCCAAGCCTTTTGAGTGGCTGTCCCTGAGCCTTTCGGCCGTGATGCCCGCCCATGTGATCTACCCCAAGGTCGATAGCCGCCCGGCCGGCTTTAGCCGTCGCTGGCTGCAAGAAGTGCTGCGCGAGCGCCTGGGCTTTGGCGGCGCCATCTTCAGCGACGACCTAGGCATGGCGGGTGCCCGCGTGCTGGAAGGCCGGGCGATCGGCTACACCGAGGCGGCCCTGGCTGCGCTCGACGCGGGTTGTGATCTGGTGCTGCTGTGCAATCAATCGGCGGTGGAGGGCGGTGCTGCCATCGACGAGTTGCTGGCTGGCCTGAGCCAGGCGCAGGCCTCAGGGCGCTGGACACCCGAGCCGGATAGCGAATCCCGCCGCCTGGATCTGCTGCCCCAGACCGTGCCCCTGACCTGGGATGAATTGATGCGCAATCCGCGCTATCTGGCGGCGGTCGAACGCCTGGCCTGAGGCCTTGGGAGTAATCGCCCGTGCTCGGCAAGGCCTTGCTGCCTGGTGTACTTTCGGGCCTGGTCAAGTGAGGACAAACGACATGAGCAGTTTTGAAAAAGCCATACTCGCCGGCGGTTGCTTCTGGGGCATGCAGGATCTTGTGCGCAAAATGCCCGGCGTCATCAGCACGCGCGTGGGCTATAGCGGCGGCGATGTGCCCAACGCCACTTACCGCAATCACGGCAGCCATGCCGAGGTGCTGGAGGTTCTGTTTGACCCCATGCGCCTGAGCTTTCGTGAGCTGCTGGAGTTCTTCTTCCAGATCCACGACCCCACCACGCCCATGCGCCAGGGCAATGACCTCGGCAGTTCCTACCGCTCGGCGATTTTTTACACCTCCGATGAGCAAAAGCGGGTGGCGCTGAACACCATCGCCGACGTCGAGGCCTCGGGACTCTGGCCCGGCAAGGTGGTGACGGAGCTGGCCCCCGCCGGCCCCTTCTGGGAAGCCGAGCCCGAGCACCAGGACTATCTGCTGCGCAAACCCGATGGCTACACCTGCCACTTTGTGCGGCTGGGCTGGAAGCTGCCCAAGCGTCAAAGTTCAGCGGAATGAGTGCGCAAGTCTCCGCGCCCCAAATCCAGTTCGACAACAGCTATGCCCGTGATCTGGTGGACCTGTATGTGGACTGGCAGCCCGCGGGCTCGCCCCGTCCCCAGCTGATTCGCCTCAACACAGTTCTGGCCGAGGAACTGGGACTGGACGCCCAGGCCATGGCCTCGCCGGCAGGTCTGGCCCTACTCGCCGGTAATCAAGTGCCTGCCGGGGCTCATCCTCTGGCCCAGGCCTATGCTGGCCATCAGTTCGGCCATTTCTCACCGCAACTGGGTGACGGCCGGGCCCTGCTGCTGGGTGAGGTGATCGACACCCAGGGCTGCCGCCGCGACATCGCCTTCAAGGGCTCGGGGCGCACGCCGTTCTCGCGCGGTGGCGATGGCCTGGCCGCGCTGGGGCCGGTCTTGCGCGAGTACCTGCTGGGCGAGGCCATGCACGCGCTGGGCATCCCCACGACCCGCGCGCTGGCGGCCGTGGCCACCGGCGGGCAGGTGATGCGCGACCGTCTCTTGCCCGGCGCCATCCTGTGCCGGGTGGCGGCCAGCCATCTGCGCGTGGGCACTTTTGAATTCTTCGCCGCTCGGCAGGATGAAGAGAAGTTGAGGCGCTTGGCCGACTATGCGATTCATCGCCATGACCCGGCCTTAATCGAGCTACCCGAATCCGAGCGTTATGCCGGTTTGCTCGACGCCGTCATCCGTCGCCAAGCCGCCTTGATTGCACAGTGGATGGGCGTGGGCTTCATCCACGGGGTGATGAATACCGACAATATGACGATCTCGGGCGAGACCATCGATTACGGCCCCTGCGCCTTCATGGAGCATTACGACCCGCAGACGGTGTTCAGCTCCATCGACAGGGGCGGCCGCTATGCCTTTGGCAATCAGCCCAAGATCGCGCAATGGAATTTGGCCCGCTTTGCTGAGAGCTTGCTGCCGCTGATAGCCACCGATCAGGACCGCGCCCATGAGCGTGCCCTGGCATTGCTGCATTCCTTTGTGCCGCACTACGAGCGTGAGTGGCGGGCGCTGCAACAGGCCAAGCTGGGCTTGAAGGGGCAGGGCGAGGCCGAGCTGGCGCTGGCCGCCGACTTCCTGGCTCTGCTGCAAAGCCATGCCCTCGACTACACCCTGGCGCACCGCCGCCTGGCCGATGCGGCTGCGGGCAATGAAGCGCCGCTGCGCCAGTTGTTCGGCACGGCCGAGCCCGAGCTGCAAGCCTGGTTGAGCCGCTGGTATGAGCTAACGCAGCATGGCGACGCACAGGCCAAGGCCATGCGCCGCGTCAACCCCATCTACATCCCGCGCAATCACCAGGTCGAGGCGGCGCTGACGGCAGCGGTTGAGGCGAGTGACTTCGCCCCTTTCGAGCGCCTCTTGGAGGTGTTGGCCAAGCCCTTTGAGGAGCGGGCCGAAGACGCCGCGTACGCCGAGCCCGCTGCGGCCTCGGTGACGGCCTGCTACAAGACTTTCTGCGGCACCTGAGCCAGGAACTTGTCCGCAAATAGCCTGGGTCGGCTGGCGGGCGCTGGGTAATTCTTCGCCGGCTTGGGTGGCGCCGCTAGCCACCCAGCGGCGGATCTTCTTCACGAAAAAAAGCCGCCGGGCTTTGCAGCGCGGCGGCTTGATCGATCAGAAGTCCAGCTCAAGCTGGACTTGCTGCTGTTCCGGGCCTTGGGCCCGGGGGTGCTTTCAGGCTTCGAAAGGCAGCTTGATCTGGGCCAGATCCTTGCGGGTCTCGACCAGCACCAGCGGGCCTTCGTCGAGCACCACCACGGGCTTGGGCTCGCGGGGCACATGGACGGGCTTAGGCTCGGCCGCAATCGCTTCCTGCGCGGCGCGGATCTTCTCGGCATCCGAGTTGACCCACTGCAGACCGCTGCCGGCGGCAATGGCTTGCAGCTCATCAATGGCCAGCACAAAAGCCGGTTGCGCAGGGGCTGCGGGAGCGGCCACGGGTGCAGCGACTTCGGCAACCACGACCGCTGCGGCGGCCACAGGAGCGGCGATCGGCGCGGCAACGCTGGCGGCGGGAGCTTCCACCACCGGGCTGCTCGTCACTTCGGCAGCAGGCGCTGCGGCGGCTTCCGTGCCCGTGCTCAGGGGCAGGGCGGCTTGCTCTTGCGTGCCGGCCTCATCGGCCGGGCGCTCGGCGCGCTCGCCACGTTCGCCACGCTCGCGCCTAGGGCCACGATCGCGGCCGCGATTGCGTCCACCACGGCCGCCACGGCCCTCAGTTGCATCACCGGCTTCGCCAGTTTCAGCGGCTTCGCCAGACTCATTGCCTTCCACGCCTTCGGCTTGGCTGCCGGCTGCTTGGTTCTCGGCATTGGCGTCCTGAGCTTCGCTGCCTTCGACCGCCTGGCCTTCCTCACGCTCGCGACCATTGCGACGACGACGACGGCCGCGGCCTTGACGCTCCTCGTTGCTGGCGCCGTTGTCGGCGTTGCCGTCACCCTCGGTCTGTGCGACTTGCAGGTTCTGGCTGTCGACAAAGCCCGGGGCTTCCTGGGCGGCGTTCAGTTGCTGCTGTGTTTGCTCGTCGGCAGCACGCTCGGCGCGAGGCTGACGCTCGCCACGGGGGCGGCGGCCGCCTTCCACGCGCTCGCCGCCACGGTCTGCACGGTCATTGCGTTGGGTTTGCTCGTTAGCGGCTTGGCCTTCGGGCTTGGCTTCGCTGCCGCGCTCGGCACGGGGTTCACCGCGGCGGTTGCCGTTGCGATCACCACGCTCAGGGCGTTCCGCGCGCTCGGGGCGTTGGCCTTCGGGGCGCTCACCGCGGGCTTCTTGCGGCTTGCCGCCTTCGCGGTTGGCATCACGGTTGGCATCGCGGCCACCTTCACGCTTGGCATTGCGATCACCGCGCTCGCTGCGTTCCGCACCGGCGCGCTCGCCACCACGGCCACGGCCGTCGCGACCCTCACGACCTTCGCGGCCACCGCGAGCACCGTCACGGCCACCTTCGCGCTTGCTGCGCTCACCGCGCTCGCCACGCTCAGACTTGTCGCCAGCGGCGGGCTTGCTTTCCGTCTTGGCCGGGGCGGCTGCCGGTGCGGGCGCGCCGAACAAACCCTTCAGCCAGCTGAAGAAGCCACCGCTGTTGGCGGGGGCTGCGGCTGCCGGGGCGGCGCTGGCCTTGGCTGCTTCGGTCTTGGCCGGGGCTGCCGAGGGCATGGGCGCGGGTTGCTCGGGCAGGATGCCCTTGATCACCGGCTCTTGCTTGCTGCGGCCCTTGTCCGAATCGCTGCGCCGGGTGATGCCCACCTCGTCTTGCTGCTCTTCGATCATGGTGTAGCTGGCTTGCAGGTTTTCCAGACGGGGGTCGTCGTGGCGCAGGCGTTCCAGCTTGTAGTTGGGCGTTTCCAGATGCTTGTTGGGCACCAGCAGCACGGTGACGCGTTGCTTCAACTCGATCTTGGTGATCTCGGTGCGCTTCTCATTCAGCAAGAAGGAGGTCACTTCCACCGGCACCTGCACGTGCACGGCGGCGGTGTTGTCCTTCATGGACTCTTCCTGAACCATGCGCAGGATCTGCAGCGCCGAGGACTCGGTGTCGCGGATGTGGCCGGTGCCGTTGCAACGCGGGCAGGTGATGTGGTTGCCTTCGCTCAGGGACGGGCGCAGGCGCTGACGCGAGAGCTCCAGCAGGCCGAACTTGCTGATGGAGGCGAACTGCACGCGGGCACGGTCCTGGCGCAGGGCATCGCGCAGGCGTTGCTCGACCTCGCGGCGGTTTTTGGACTCCTCCATATCGATGAAGTCCACCACGATCAGGCCGCCCAGGTCGCGCAAGCGCATCTGGCGCGCGATTTCATCGGCGGCTTCGAGGTTGGTACGGGTAGCGGTTTCTTCGATATCGCCGCCCCGGGTGGAGCGAGCCGAGTTGACGTCCACCGAAACCAGGGCTTCGGTGTGGTCGATCACGATGGCGCCGCCCGAAGGCAGGTTGACGGTGCGGCTGAAGGCGGTTTCGATCTGGTGTTCGATCTGGAAACGGCTGAACAGCGGTGCGTCGTCGCGATAGCGCTTCACGCGATGGCCTTGATCGGGCATCACGTGGTTCATGAACTGGTGGGCCTGTTCGAACAGGTCGTCGGTGTCGATCAGGATTTCACCAACATCAGCGGTGAAGTAGTCGCGGATCGCGCGAATCACCAGGCTGGATTCCTGGTAGATCAGGTAGGCGCCCTTGCCGCCCTTGGCCGCATCGTCGATGGCGGTCCAGAGCTTGAGCATGTAGTTCAGGTCCCACTGCAGTTCGGCGGCGGAGCGGCCGATGCCTGCGGTGCGAGCGATCAAGCTCATGCCCTTGGGGTATTCGAGCTGGTCGAGGTTTTCCTTCAGCTCTTCGCGGTCTTCGCCCTCGATGCGGCGCGAAACGCCACCACCGCGGGGGTTGTTAGGCATCAGCACCAGATAGCGGCCGGCCAGCGAGACGAAGGTGGTCAGGGCTGCGCCCTTGTTGCCACGCTCTTCTTTTTCGACCTGGACCAGCAGTTCCTGGCCTTCCTTGATCGCATCCTGCACGCGGGCGGTGCGCACGTCCACGCCTTCGCGGAAGTACTGGCGGGCGATTTCCTTGAAGGGCAGGAAGCCGTGGCGGTCTTCGCCGTAGTCGACAAAACAGGCTTCGAGCGAGGGCTCGACCCGGGTCACGACGGCTTTGTAGATATTGCCTTTGCGCTGCTCACGGCCTTCGATTTCGGTCTCGAAGTCCAGCAGCTTTTGGCCATCAACGATTGCGAGGCGCCGCTCTTCGGGCTGCGTCGCATTGATCAGCATGCGTTTCATTGACATCACTCCTCGCGCGCACAGCCGGTTGGCGGTTCAGGCCAGCCCGGGGCGCGCAGCATCACGAAGCCGCCCAAGCGAAAAAGTGCTTGCGCGGCAACACCAGATGCACGGGCAATGTTGAGGAACCGAGGAAGGAATCGCCCTGGACTGACCGTTCAACCGATGTCGTTTGCCGATATCGATCAGGAGGTCAGCGTTGGCGCGTGCGGCGTGACTTGCTTTGTTACTAGCCGATCCCGTGAACACGCCGCTCGGACCTGGGTCCGATGATGCGGCGCGGCCCGGCCACGGCGACGCGCTGCAGCCTCGCCGGCGTCTGGCCGGGGCTGCACACGGGTGCGGTGGGGGGTGAGGGGAGAGGAGGGGAACATCTGCGATGAAGTCGGCCGCTAATTCCAGATGGTCGGACCATGGGTCGACCCGCCTGGAATTCTTAAAAACCTTGTCTGTACCCAGCAGCGCCAGATCCATCTCTGGGCCCTGCTCGGTGTGGTTCGTTCTACATTGCTCTGCCGCGCTGCGCCAGGAGCCGCCTTGTCACTTGGGGACAAGGCCCTCTCCCAGTCGATGCGCGTTGCATCACCTTTTGTTGTTCGGGGCAAACATAACATCTGCCCCGACTCACCACCTGCTCACCGTAGCCATATTTGAAGTTCTATACAGCCCTTCGCCGGGTCATGCCCCGCGCCGGGTAAAATTAGACAAATCAAATACTTACGGCGGTTACGTGGTGAGCAACATTATAAGGGCGAAAGCCAGCGCGCCTGCCGCCGCGAAAACCCGAAGAATGGGCGGACAAAGCGGCGCAGTTCAGTCGCCGGGCAAAGCATTGCGCGGTGAGCGCGTACCAACTTCCAAGCCCAAAGCAGCGCTTCCTCGGCCTGTTTTGGCTGCGCAAGCGCCGTCTCCGGCCGCCGTCCCGGCGCCGGCGCCCGTGGTTCGGCGCGTGCTTGTCGACGAAGGCTCGGCGGGGCAGCGCCTGGATAACTTCTTGCTGCGCGAACTCAAGGGCGTGCCCAAAACGCATGTCTACCGCGTCATCCGGGCCGGTGAGGTGCGGGTCAACAAGGGCCGTGCCCATGCCGAAACCCGCCTGGAGCTGGGGGATGAGGTGCGCATACCGCCCGTGCGTCTGCCCGAGCGGGTGGTGGAGGAGGCCAAGGCCTTTGTGCCGGCACGCGAGTTCCCCATCGTGTTCGAGGACGATCATCTGCTGGCCGTCAACAAGCCGGCCGGCGTGGCCGTGCATGGCGGCTCGGGCGTCAGCTTCGGGGTGATCGAGCAGCTGCGTCAGGCGCGGCCGCAGGCCAAGTTCCTGGAATTGGTGCACCGCCTGGACAAAGAGACCTCCGGCCTGCTGCTGATCGCAAAAAAGCGCAGCGCCTTGGTGGACTTGCAAGACCAGTTCCGCGAACGCGAAACGGGCAAGACCTATGCGGCCCTGGTGTTGGGCGAGTGGCCGGAGAACAAAAAAGTCATCGACGTGCCCTTGCTCAAGTTCATAGGCAGCGATGGCGAACGCTGGGTGAGGGCGGTGGAGAACTCGCACGACCCGCATGCCGAACAGGCCAAGCGCTCGATCAGCCTGGTCAAAGTGGCGCAGCGCCTGCAAGGCCATAGCCTGCTGGATGTGACCATCAAGACCGGCCGCACCCACCAGATCCGGGTCCATCTGGCCCATGCCGGCCACGTCATCCTGGGTGACCCCAAGTACGGGGACTTTGAGCACAACCGGGCCATGGCGCGTGGCGCGCACAAATTCGACCGCATGTTTTTGCACGCCAAGCGTCTGCGCTTTGTGCACCCGGCCAGCAAGCAGGAGATCGAGTTGATGGCGCCGCTGCCCGAGGAATGCGCG
This sequence comes from Paucibacter sp. KBW04, assembly GCF_003852425.1. Taxonomy (GTDB): domain Bacteria; phylum Pseudomonadota; class Gammaproteobacteria; order Burkholderiales; family Burkholderiaceae_C; genus Paucibacter_A. Next base: position 52,542 of record NZ_QAJN01000012.1, read on the forward strand.
CAGCTGCTGAGTGAGTTGAGCCTCAAAAAGTAATCTAGACAAGATGCGTCCCCAACGATTCGATCTGATCGCCTTCGACTGGGATGGCACCCTGTTCGATTCCACCGCCCTGATCACCCGCAGCATCCAGGCTGCGGCCGAGGATCTGGGCCTGCCCCGGCCCAGCGAACAGCAGGCCAGCTATGTGATCGGCATGGGCTTGCAGGCCGCGCTGGCCCACGCCGTGCCCGGCTTGGACCCCAGCCGCTATCCCGAGATGGGCCAGCGCTTTCGCACGCACTACCTGGCCGCTCAGCATGAGTTGACCCTGTTCCAAGGCACGCTGGAGATGCTGACGGCGCTCAAGGCCCGCCATCACTGGCTGGCCGTGGCCACGGGCAAGAGCCGTCGTGGCCTGGACGAGGCCTTGCAGACGGTGGAGTTGCGCGGCGTCTTCGACGGCACACGCACGGCTGATGAGACGGCCGGCAAACCCAATCCCACCATGTTGCTGGAGCTGATGCGCGAGTTTGGCGTCGAGCCCGAGCGCACCCTGATGATTGGCGACACCACCCACGATCTGCAGCTGGCCTTGAATGCCGGCGCCGCCAGCGTGGGCGTCAGCTATGGCGCCCACGATGCCAACACCTTTGCCGATTTGAGTCCCTTGCATGTGGCGCATTCGGTGCCCGATTTACACGACTGGTTGCTCCGCCATGCCTGATCAAGACAAAGCCGCTGTGCCGGCCATCGCGCTCTGCGCCTCCGAGGAATTGCAGGAGCGCGGCCGCGCTCACAGCTTTGATGTGCTGCAGTATCGCGAGCCCGCCCGCGCCTTCGCCCTGCGCTTTGAAGGCCAGGTCGTGGCCTATCTGAACCGCTGCGCCCATGTGCCCACCGAGATGGATTGGCAGGAGGGCGAGTTCCTCGATCGCGACAAAAAATACATCATGTGTTCCATCCACGGCGCGGTCTATGACCCGCTGACCGGGCGCTGCGTGACCGGCATGTGCGGCCGCATGGGCCTGACCAAGATCGAGGTGCAGGAACGCGAGGGTCAGGTCTATTGGTATCCTTCTCGCGATACCAAGCCGGTTTTTGAAGATTGAACGAATAACGAAATTGCCTGGAAGTTAGAGCGTATCCATGAACCCAAACGATGATCTGCCGCCGGCCATGCCGGACCCCGTCCTGCCGGCCGCAGCACAGACGAGCCCCGAGCCGACCGAGCCGGCACCTGCCCAGGCCAAGACTGGGGTGGCCGGCTACGAGGCCGTGCTGGTTCAGTTCGCGCGCGAGTACATGCAAGATCGCCGCAGCGAGCGCCGCTGGCGCACCTTCACCCGCATGTTTTGGCTGGCCTTGCTGGTGTTTGTGGGCTGGGCCCTGTTCTCGCAGCAGCACCACCACACCACGACGTCCAGCACGCCGCACACGGCCCTGGTCGAGGTGCGCGGCGAGATCGCAGCCGATACCGAGGCCAGCGCCGAGCTGCTGCTCTCGGCCCTGAAGCAGGCTTTTGAAGACCCGGGCTCGCAGGCCGTGGTCTTGCGCATCAACTCGCCCGGTGGCAGCCCGGTGCAGGCCGGCATCGTTTACGACGAGCTCAAGCGCCTGAAGGCCAAGCATGACAAGAAGGTCTATGCCGTGGTGGAAGAGATGTGCGCCTCTGGCGCCTACTACATCGCTGCCGGTGCCGATGAGATTTATGTGGACAAGGCCTCGGTGGTGGGCTCCATCGGCGTGCTGATGGACGGCTTCGGCTTCACTGGCCTGATGAACAAGCTGGGCGTGGAGCGCCGCTTGATGACGGCCGGCGAGAACAAAGCCATGCTGGACCCCTTCAGCAGCGTCAGCCCCAAACAGCAAGCCTATGCCCAGGCCATGCTGGATCAGATTCATCAGCAGTTCATCGCCGTCGTGCGTGAGGGCCGCGGCAAGCGCCTGCATGAAACGCCGGAAATCTTCTCCGGCCTGTTCTGGAACGGCGAGCAGGCCGTCAAGCTGGGATTGGCTGACGCCATGGGCAATCTGGACTTTGTGGCCCGCGAGGTCGTCAAGGCCGAAGAGGTGGTGGACTACACCCCGCGTGACAACGTCGCCGAACGCCTGGCCAAGCGCTTTGGGGCGGCCATGGGCGAGGGCGCCATCAAGGCGGTTCGCCAGCTGCCCGCGCTGCATTGATTTAGTTTTTATATTCGGCCTTCAGCAGGGCCCGCTTCGCAAGAGGCGGGCCCTGCTGTCGTTTTGACGCGCTCTTTATGAAATCTTGATACCGGCCCCTGCAGCTTCTACAGCAATCTGAGGCGTCAATTTTTATCCTCCTGAGCATCTCAACAGTTTTGTGAGCATGCAATGGATTGGATCTTTTTGGGCTTGAGCGCCGCGCTCTTTGCCCTGATGTTGGGCCTGGCGGTTCTGGGTGATCGCCTGGGTGATCGCCAAGCTGGGGGTGCCAAGGAATGAGCGCGCTCTATCTCTTGAGCGGCCTGGCTGCCGCCGGCCTGTTCGTGTATCTGGTCTACGCGCTCTTGCGCGCCGAGGAGTTCTGATATGAATGCCTTGGGATGGATCAATTTGGCCCTGTATATGGGCTTGCTGATCGCGGCCGCCTGGCCGCTATCGCGTTGGCTCGCCGCCGTCGCACAGGGGCGCTTGCCGCGCTGGATGCAGACGATTGAGGTGGGCTTTTACAAGCTGGCCGGCGTCAAGCCCGAGGAGGGCATGGGCTGGAAGCGCTATGCGCTGGGCCTGCTGCTGTTCAACTTCATCGGTGTGCTGGCGGCTTATGGCCTGCAGCGTTTTCAGGGTGTGCTGCCGCTGAATCCGCAAGGCTTTGGCGCGGTGTCGCCGGACTCGTCCTTCAATACCGCCATCAGCTTCGTCACCAACACCAACTGGCAAGGCTATGGCGGCGAGTCCACCATGAGCTATCTGACCCAGATGCTGGCGCTGACGGTGCAGAACTTTGTCTCGGCCGCCACCGGCATTGCCGTGGTGTTCGCGCTGATGCGGGGCTTTGTGGGCAAGAGCAGCCGCAGCATTGGCAATTTCTGGGCCGACCTGACTCGCATCACCTTGTGGATCTTGCTGCCTGTGTCCTTGGTGTTCGCCTTGTTCTTTGTCAGCCAAGGCGTGATTCAGAACTTCGACGCCTACAAAGACGTGACGACGCTGGAAGCCAACCACTATCAAACGCCCAAGCTGGGCGCGGATGGCCAGCCGCTCAAGGACGACAAGGGTCAGGTCTTGACCGAAGAGGCCGTCAGCTCGACCCAGCAATTGGCCATGGGCCCGGTCGCCTCGCAAGAAGCGATCAAGCTGCTGGGTACCAATGGCGGTGGCTTCTTCAATGCCAACTCGGCTCACCCTTTTGAGAACCCCACGCCCCTGTCCAATCTGGCGCAGATGCTGGCCATCTTCCTGATCCCGGCCGCGCTGTGCTTCACATTCGGTCAGATGGTGGGCGACAGCCGCCAGGGTGTGACGATCCTGGCCGCCATGAGCCTGATGTTCATCGTCGGCGTGATCGCCGCCACCAGTGCGGAGCAGGCCGGCAACCCCAGCTTGAACGCGTTGGGCGTGGATCAGCAGATGAGCCAGTGGCAAGCCGGCGGCAATATGGAAGGCAAGGAGACTCGCTTCGGTGTCAACGCCACTTCCCTGTTTGTGGTGGTGACGACCGGTGCCTCCTGCGGTGCCGTCAACTCCATGCACGACTCCATGACCCCGCTGGGTGGCATGGTGCCCCTGGTGATGATGCAGCTGGGTGAGGTGGTCTTCGGCGGCGTGGGCACCGGTCTTTACGGCATGTTGATCTTCGCCATGCTGGCCGTGTTTATCGCTGGTTTGATGATAGGCCGCACGCCCGAGTACCTGGGCAAGAAGGTTGAGAGCTTTGAGATGAAGATGGTGTCCATCGCCATCTTGGTCACGCCCATGGTGGTGCTGATCGGCACGGCCGTGGCGGTACTGGCCGACGCGGGCAAGGCCGGTGTGGCCAACCCCGGCGCCCATGGCTTCTCGGAAATCTTGTACGCCCTGACCTCGGCCGGCAATAACAACGGCTCGGCCTTCGCTGGCCTCTCGGCCAACACGCCCTTCTACAACACCTTGCTGGGTCTGGCCATGTGGCTGGGTCGCTTCGGCGTGATCGTGCCCGTGCTGGCGATTGCCGGCAGCCTGGGCGCCAAGAAGCGCATCCCGGTGGGCGCGGGCACCTTGCCCACGCATGGCCCCTTGTTCGTTGGCCTGCTGGTCGGTGTCGTGCTGCTCGTCGGCCTGCTGAACTACGTTCCCTCACTTGCTTTGGGCCCGATTGTTGAGCACCTGGTGCTTTGGAAGGCCTGAGGACAAATCATGTTGATGCAAACAAGCAATACAAAAGAAGCGCAAGAAAAGCAAACGCTGTCTCTGCTGGATCCGGTGCTGCTCAAGCCCGCCCTGGTGCAGAGCTTCGTCAAACTCAGTCCGGCGGCGCAATGGCGCAACCCGGTGATGTTTGTGGTGTACATCGGCAGCCTGCTGTGCACGGGGCTGTGGGTCTGGAGCCTCAGCAATCCGGCCGTGGCCGGGGCCGAAGGCTCGGGCTTCATGCTCAGCATCTCGCTGTGGCTGTGGTTCACCGTCTTGTTCGCTAACTTCGCCGAGGCCCTGGCCGAAGGCCGCTCCAAGGCGCAAGCCGCCTCGCTGCGTGGCTTGAAGACCAAGACCTGGGCCAAGAAGCTGGATCAGCCCAAGCATGGCTCCAAATGGCTGCCGGCTCAGTCCGATGAGCTGCGCAAAGGCCATGTGGTGCTGGTGGAAGCGGGCGACCTGATCCCGCTGGACGGCGAGGTGATCGAGGGCGTGGCCTCGGTGGACGAAAGCGCCATCACCGGCGAATCGGCCCCGGTGATCCGCGAGTCCGGCGGCGACTTCTCCTCCGTCACCGGCGGCACCCGCGTGCTGTCCGACTGGCTGGTGGTGCGCGTGGGTGTGAACCCCGGTGAGTCCTTCCTGGATCGCATGATCGCCATGGTCGAAGGCGCCAAGCGCCAGAAGACGCCTAACGAGATCGCTTTGACGATTTTGTTGGTGGCCCTGACCCTGGTCTTCCTGGTGGTGACCGCCACGCTCTTGCCTTTCTCCATGTTCGCGGTGGAAGCGGCGGGCGCGGGTACCGTGGTTTCCATCACCGCCCTGGTCGCCTTGCTGGTGTGCTTGATCCCCACCACCATTGGGGGTCTCTTGTCCGCCATCGGCGTGGCCGGCATGAGCCGCATGATGGCGGCCAATGTGATCGCGACCTCGGGCCGCGCGGTGGAAGCCGCTGGTGACGTGGACGTGCTGATGCTGGACAAGACCGGCACCATCACCCTGGGCAATCGCCAGGCCAGCAGCTTCATCCCCGCCCCCGGTGTGAGCGAGGCCCAGCTGGCCGACGCGGCTCAGCTGGCCTCCCTGGCCGATGAGACGCCCGAAGGCCGCAGCATCGTCGTGCTGGCCAAGAGCAAGCATGGCATCCGCGAGCGTGAACTGGCCGATATGCAGGCGCACTTCGTGCCCTTCACCGCCCAGACCCGCATGAGCGGCGTGGACTTCGGCGATGTGCTCTCGCCCACCCGCAGCATCCGCAAGGGCGCCGGGGACGCAATCCGCCGCCACGTGGAGTTGCTCGGAGGCAAGCTGGCGCAGGAGGTGCAAAGCGCCGTCGATGAAGTGGCACGCCGTGGCAGCACGCCCTTGGTGGTCAGCGAAGGTAACCGTGTACTCGGCGTGGTGGAGTTGAAGGACATCGTCAAGGGCGGCATCAAGGAGCGCTTTGCCGAGCTGCGCCGCATGGGCATCAAGACGGTGATGATCACCGGCGATAACAAGCTCACCGCAGCTGCCATCGCGGCCGAAGCCGGCGTGGACGATTTCCTGGCCGAAGCCACACCCGAGGCCAAGCTCAAGCTGATCCGCGACTACCAGGCCGAAGGTCGTCTGGTGGCCATGACCGGCGACGGCACCAATGACGCACCCGCCCTGGCTCAGGCCGATGTGGCTGTGGCCATGAACACCGGCACTCAGGCCGCCAAAGAGGCCGGCAATATGGTGGACTTGGACTCCAACCCCACCAAGTTGTTGGAAGTGGTGGAAACCGGCAAGCAATTGCTGATGACCCGCGGCTCGCTCACCACCTTCTCCATCGCCAACGATGTGGCCAAGTACTTCGCCATCATCCCGGCCATGTTTGTGGGCGTCTACCCGCAGTTGGCGGCCTTGAATGTGATGGGCTTGCACAGCCCCAGCTCGGCGATTTTGTCGGCTGTGGTGTTCAACGCCTTGATCATCATTGGCCTGATCCCGCTGGCCTTGAAGGGCGTGGCTTACCGCGCCATCGGCGCGGCATCGCTGCTGCGCCGCAATCTGCTGGTTTACGGCCTGGGCGGCCTGATCGTGCCCTTCATCGGCATCAAGATCATCGACCTGATCCTGGTCGCTGCCCATCTCGTCTGAGGAATCAAACACATCATGAAAACACTTTTGCGTCCCGCCCTGGTCAGCTTCTTGATGCTCAGCGCCGTCACCGGCCTGCTCTATCCGGTCGTGGTCACCGGCATTGGCAAGACCTTGTTCCCCTCGCAGGCCGAAGGCTCCTTGATCGAGCGCGATGGCAAGCTGGTGGGCTCGGCCTTGATCGGCCAGAACTTCAGTTCGCCCGACTACTTCTGGGGCCGCCCCTCGGCCACCGGCCCCATGAGCAATAACGCCGCGGGCTCCTCCGGCAGCAACCAAGGCCCGCTGAACCCGGCCCTGAACGATGCGGTCAAAGGCCGTGTGGAGGCCTTGCGCGCCGCCGACCCGGACAACAAGCTGCCCATCCCGGCGGATCTGGTGACGGCCTCGGGCAGTGGCTTGGACCCCGAGATCAGCATGGCCGCGGCCCGCTACCAAGCGCCCCGCGTGGCCCGCGAGCGCAAGCTGCCTCTCAAGGAAGTGCAGCGCTTGATCGATGCCAACACCTTGTCGCGTGACCTGGCCGTGCTGGGTGAGCCGCGCGTCAATGTGCTCAAGCTCAATCTGGCTCTGGACGCCGCCGCACCGCGGGCCGTCAAGCCTGCCCAGGTCGCGCCCGTCGCTGCCTCAGCGGCTTCTGCCGCCTGAGTTTGAGCCAGAGCCATATCGGCTCGCCTCGTTTTTTGGTGGTCCGGGGTCCTACGCCTCGGGCTCGCCCGATGAGACCGGAGGAAAAGCTCTCAACAAGAAAGAGAGAGTTCCTGGACGGGAGGGGTCTCATCGTCTTTTATTTGTTTGTTCGATTATTTGTCCCCAATGCTTCGCGCATTTTTTTCTGAATCACGCTGTTCCATTCCTATGAAAAACAAGACTGTTTCCCTGATCGCCCTGGCCACCCTGACCCTGCTGAGCGCTACAGCCTCTGCGCAAGCCACGGCGCCCGCTCCCACGCCCGAGCACACCCTGACCGGCAATCTGAGCCTGAACAGCGACTACCGCTTCCGTGGCATCAGCCAGAGCTGGAAGCTGCCCGCCGTGCAAGGCGGCTTTGACTACGCTCACCGCAGCGGCGCCTACGCCGGCGTCTGGGCCTCCAATGTCTCGGGCAATAGCTATAACAACGGTGCCGGCCTGGAGACCGATGTTTACGGTGGCTTCAAATTCAGCCCTCTGAGTGTGTCGGGTCAAGACCTGACCCTGGACCTCGGTGCCCTGGTCTATTTCTACCCCGGTGCGCGCCTGAACAGCGCCCCCGGTGTGGCCACGGACAAGAAGTACGACAACGTCGATCTGTATCTGGGCCTGAGCTACGGCGCCTTCAGCGCCAAGCTCTCGGTCGCCGCTACCGACTATTTCGGCCTCAATAGCGATACCGCCGGCTACGCCTACTTCAGCAGCCTAGGCGCAAATGGTGGCAGCAAGGGCAGTGCCTATCTGGACCTGAACTACAACTTTGATCTGGGCCAAGGCATCACCCTGGCTACCCATATCGGCGTCTTGAAGGTGCGCAACTACGGCGATCTGTCCTACACCGATGCCAAGGTCTCGATCGCCAAGGAAATCCTGGGTCTGAACTGGACGGCCGCCGTCGTCGGCAGCAATGCCAAGAAGGACTTCTACCAAGTCGGCAACGCTGCCGCGCAAGACGCCAAGCGCGTCGGCGACACCGGCCTGGTGCTGAGCGTCGGCAAAACCTTCTAAGCGCCCGAAAGCTGCTGTTCCCCCGGTGTGAGCAAGAGACAATGTCCGCATGCTGATCAATTGCACAGCCTATCAAGCGGGCCAGAAGCTTGCGGACTTGTCTCCCTCACGTCCGGAGGAGTTGGCGGCCTATCTGGACCGGCCCGACTGCTTTATTTGGGTCGCTCTGCGCGACCCCGAGGCGGAGGAGCTGGAGCCCTGGCGTCGCCTCTTCAATCTGCACCCCCTGGCCGTGGAAGATGCCCGTCATGGCCATCAACGCCCCAAGGTCGAGGAATACGGCCAGGACCTGTTCGTCGTCATGCATCTGGTGGACTGGGTGGGCGGTGATCTGAGCCTGGGCGAGGTCTGCGTCTTTTGCGGGCCTAACTATGTGCTCTCGGTGCGGCGTGAAAGCAAGCTGCATTTCTTGGGCGTGCGCGAGCGCTGCGAGCGCGAGCCCGAGCTGCTGGCGCACGGCCCCAGCTTTGTGCTTTACGCCTTGATGGACGCGGTGGTGGATCGTTACTTCCCCATCGTCGACCTGCTGGAGTCGGAGCTGGAAGAGATCGAGCAAAGCATATTTGTGCGCGGCGCCCAGCTGGACAATATCAAGCGCCTCTATGAGCTCAAGCGCCGCCTGATGCTTTTGCGCCGGGCGGTGGCGCCCATGCTGGAAATGCTGTCCAAGCTGCACGGCGGGCGCATCCCGCCGCTATGCGCGCGCACGGGCGAGTATTTCCGCGATGTGGCCGACCACCTGGCCCGCATCGAAAGCGCCATCGAGTCGGTGCGCGACACCCTGGCCACCGCCATCCAGGCCAATCTGTCCATGGTCGCGATTGAAGACAGCAACGTCACCAAGCGCCTGGCCGCTTGGGCCGGTATTTTTGCCGCCGCCACGGCTTTTGCCGGCATCTGGGGCATGAACTTTGAGCACATGCCCGAGCTGAAGCTGAGCTGGGGCTATCCGGCCGCCTTGGGCGTTATCAGTGCGGTTTGCGTCGGCCTGTGGTGGCGATTCCGCCGTGCCGGTTGGCTGTGAGTACGAGCCCCTCGTCCAAGGATTACCTTGGCCGGTCCCCCGAGGGGACGGCGATGTTTGCAGGATCGACCAGCAAACACATCGCCTTCGCGGGCCGGCTTGGGGCGGCCCGGCGCTCGGCCCGAAAGTCAGGCCGGGCTAATGAAGGAACGGGTTTGAATTTCGTATGACTGACGCAAGACCTGACCCCGACGCCCTGCTGGCCCAGATCACCCAGGCCCAGCAGAGCGAGAAGCGCGGCAAGCTGCGCATCTATTTTGGCTCCTCGGCCGGGGTGGGCAAGACCTTTGCCATGTTGCAGGCAGCGCGCAAGCTGCAGGCCGAAGGCCAGGGCGTGCTGGCCGGCATCGTGGTGACCCATGGCCGCAGCGAAACCATGGCCATGCTGGAGGGCTTGCCCCAGCTGCCGCTCAAGAACATCGAGTACCGGGGCAAGTCCTTGCCCGAGTTCGATCTGGACGAGGCCCTGGCGCGCAAGCCGGCCCTGATCCTGGTAGACGAGTTAGCGCATGCCAATGTGCCCGGCTCCCGCCACCCCAAGCGTTGGCAGGACGTGGAGGAGCTGCTGGCCCACGGCATCAATGTCTATTCCACGCTCAACGTCCAGCATCTGGAAAGCCTCAACGATGTGGTGGGCGGCATCACCGGCGTGCGGGTGCAGGAGACCCTGCCCGACACCTTTTTCGACGCTGCCGCCGAGGTGGTGATGGTGGACACGCCGGCCGACGAGCTGCTGGCCCGCCTGGCCGCAGGCAAGGTCTATATGGGACCGCAGGCCCAGCGCGCCGCGAACAATTTTTTCCGCAAGGGCAATCTGATGGCCTTGCGGGAGCTGGCCCTGCGTCGCACCGCCGACCGGGTGGAAGACGATGTGCAGGCCTGGCGCAGCAACGAGCGCATCGCGCAGGTCTGGAAGACCGAGGCCGCAATTCTCTGCGCCGTGGGCACCACGCCCGCGGCCGAGAGCGTGGTGCGCAATGCCGCCCAGCTGGCCCAGCAACTCAATGTCAGCTGGCAGGCGGTGTATGTCGAAACCCCGGCCTTGCAGCGCCTGCCCGATGCGCAGCGCGAGCGCATTCTGCGCGTCTTGCGCTTGGCTCACGAGTTAGGGGCCAGCACGGCGGTGCTCTCGGCCCAGGCCCTGGCGCCGGCCCTGATTCGCCATGCACGCGAACACAATCTGTCCAAGCTGGTGCTGGGCCGTGGCCGCGCGCGCGGTTGGCTGGCGCGCCTGAGTGGCCGGCCCGATCTGCAGCAGCAGATTGCCGCGGCCGCGCCTGAGCTGGACCTGATCTGCGCCGCCCAGACCCCCGTCGCTGCCCAGCGCTCCGAGGCCAGCTCGGGCGAGGACAGGGCCGTCCAGGCCGCCAACGAAAACTGGCAGGGCAAAGCCCGCAGCTACGGCCTGACTTTCGCCGCTTGCTGCCTGACGACGCTGATCAGCTGGCCGCTGCAGCTGGCCTTTGATCAGTCCAATATCGTCATGCTGTTCTTGCTGACGGTGGTGGGCGTGGCGCTCAAGCTGGGCCGTGGCCCGGCGGTGGCGGCTAGCTTCTTGAGCGTGGGCCTGTTCGACTTTTTCTTCGTCGCGCCCCAGCTGAGCTTTGCCGTCAGCGATGTGCAGTACCTGCTGACCTTTGTCGTCATGCTGGCCGTGGGCCTGATCACCGGCCAGCTGACGGCCGGTTTGCGCTACCAGGCCCAGGTCGCGGCCGAACGGGAAGGGCGCTCGCGCGCCCTGTTCGAGCTGACCAGCGATCTGGCCGGTGCTCTGCAGAGTGAGCAGGTGCTGCAGGTGGCCGAGGCCGCCCTGGCCCAAGAGGTGATGGGCGAGGCCCTGCTGTTTGTGCTGGATCTGGACGAACAGCTGCAGCCCTCGCCGCGCCAGCAAGCCTTGCCCTTGGCCGATCAGCCCGATGCTGGCACCGCCCGCTGGGCCTTGGAACACAAGCAGGCCGCCGGCCTGAGCACCGACACCCTGGCCGGCAGCGCCTGGTTCTATCTGCCCCTGGTCGCGCCCATGCGGGTGCGTGGCGTGCTGGCCCTGCGCCCACGCTCCAAGCGCAGCCTGATGCAGCCCGAGCTGCGCGCCCAGCTGGAGACCTCGGCCCGCATCATAGGCCAGGCCTTGGAGCGGGTGCACTATGTGGAGGTGGCGCAGCAAGCCCTGGTGCAGATCGAGTCCGAGCGCCTGCGCAACTCTCTGCTCTCGGCCTTGTCGCATGATTTGCGCACCCCCTTGGCCGTGGTCTACGGCCTGGCCCAGACCCTGGACGGCATGGCCGGCATGCCGCCCGCCGCCCGTGAGTTGGCCGGCAGCCTGCTGCAACAGTCCCAGCGCATCAGCGCCATGGTCAGCAATCTGCTGGACATGGCCCGCTTGCAAAGCGGCGCCGTGCGCCTGAATCTGCAGTGGCAGCCAGTGGACGAGGTGGTGGGTTCTTCTTTGCAGGCCTTGCAGCGTCTGCTGCAGGATCACCATCTGCAGGTGGACATTCCCGCCGGCCTGCCTCTGTTGAATCTGGATGCCACGCTGATGGAGCGGGTGCTCTGCAATCTGCTGGAGAACGCGCTCAAGTACACGCCGCGCGGCAGCCGCATCAGCTTGGCCGCCAGCCTGGCGCCCGGCGCTTTGCAAGGCCAGGATGCGCTGCGTTTGAGTGTTAGCGATGATGGCCCGGGCCTGCCTACGGGGCGCGAGGAACAGCTATTCGCCAAGTTCAGCCGGGGCGAGCGCGAGTCCAGCACTCCCGGTGTGGGTTTAGGGCTGGCCATCTGCCGCGCCATCGTGGAAGCCCATGGTGGTCGCATCTGGGCCGAGTCGGCCCAGCCCCAGGGCGCTGCTTTTGTGATGCTGCTGCCCCTGGGCCAGGCGCCTGCCATGCCTTGTTTGGAAGAGAAGCTAGAAGATGAGTGAACCGCAACCCGTTGCCCTGATTGTTGAGGACGAACCCAGCATCCGCCGCTTTGTGCGCATGGCCCTGGAGGCCGAGGGCTGGCAGGTGCACGAGTGCGAGACCGTGCGCCAGGGCTTGGTGGATGCCGGCACGCGCAGGCCCGAGCTGGTCATTCTGGATCTGGGACTGCCGGACGACGACGGCATCAACTACTTGAAGGACTTGCGGGCCTGGTCTGGCGTGCCGGTGATCGTGCTCTCGGCCCGCACCAACGAGGTCGACAAAATCGCCGCGCTGGACGCCGGTGCCGACGACTACTTGACCAAGCCCTTCGGTGTGGGTGAGCTGATGGCGCGGGTGCGCGTGGCCTTGCGCCGCAGCCAGCAGGCGGGACGCATCGGCAATGCCGACGAGCCGGCGCAGACGCTGTTCCGCTTCGGCGAGGTTGCGGTGGACCTGTCCGCCCGCCGCGTGCTGCGCGCGGGTGAGGCCGTGCACCTGACGCCGATCGAGTACCGTTTGTTGACGCACCTGATCGCTAACGCCGGAAAAGTGCTGACGCATCGGCAATTGCTCAAGGCGGTGTGGGGGCCTTCGCATGTGGAGGACAACCACTATCTGCGCGTCTACATGGGCAATCTTCGCCAGAAGCTGGAGGTGGTGCCGGCGGCGCCCAAGCATTTGCTGACGGAGACGGCGGTGGGGTATCGATTGATGGCGTGATCGCCTGCTTGAGTCTGCTTGTGATGAGATCTTGTGTGTTCGAAGGCCCAGCCGGGAACTCGCCCCGGCGGGCGACCTACTTTCTTGGGCGC
>NZ_QAJN01000012.1:65553-119949 GCF_003852425.1 Paucibacter sp. KBW04
TCGCCCAGGCAACACGGGGAGCACCAACCCCACTCGGCTCGCTGCGCGTCGCCTCGGTCCAATACATAACTCACAATCGCGGCGCGCTGGCGCGCCGCCCCTCAAGCCGATGCGCAGCGAGGCGTGACGGTATTCAAGTCCCGTTGAGACTGGGTGAGGAGCGGAAACTTCCTTGGGCGTCGCGAAGCGACTTCGAGGACTGACTTCGCGCCCCTTGTCTGAACGGAGCGTAGCGCAGTGAGTTGGGCGCGGCCCAAGGAAGTTGAGCACCGCAACGGACCCCGCAGGGGCCAGGCGTCGGGTCGCCTTCTTTTGCTTACTTTTCTTGGCGAAGCAAGAAAAGTGAGTCGCCCGCCGGGGCGAAATCCCGGCTGGGCCAGGGAACTAAAACCCGGCGAGTTAAAGAGTTATATGGCGGCGAAACGAAGCACGCGCGATTCAACACTTCACCAATACAACTTCGCCCTCACCACACTCGGCCGCCGCAAGCCCAAGCTCCATTGGTGATAGACGCTGCGGGCCATGCGGTGCAAATCATCGGTGCGTTGCTCCAGATCTCGCAGGATCTCTGCCTCGCTTTGAACGGCTGGGCCATGCACATGCTCCAGCTCATGCTTGGACTCATGACACCAGGCGCGTACGCTTTCCTCGGTCACTTCCAGATGACATTGCAGCGCGACATGCTTGCCCATGGTGAATCCTTTGTTGATGCAGTGAGTGCCAAACAGGCTGCGGCGTGCGCCCTTGGGGATCTCGAAGGTGTCGTAATGCCAGTTGAAAACCGTGGTCTGTGAGCGGCCGCAGAACAGCGCGCGGGCGTCCGGTGTCACCCACAGCTTGCTCCAGCCGATATTCGGCCAGGCATTGCGGGTGACCCGCGCACCGCAGCTCTTGGCCAGCAGCTGGGCGCCAAAGCAGTGACCCAACACGGGCACATCGTGCGCGACCGCATCCTTCACCAGCGTCTCTTCCGCCGCAATCCAGTCCAAGTCATCGTTGACGCTGTGATTGCTGCCCAGCACGACCACGCCGCTGAAGTCCTCGGCCCGCCGTGGCGGCGCCTCACCCAGGGCAGGCCGGAAGGTCTCGGTCGGGATGCCTTGCTCTTGCAAGAACTCCGACAGATAACCCGGCCCTTGATTGGCTTCGTGCTGAAGGATGGCGACTGGTCTCATATCCTTGGCGCGCCAGGCTTTTGTAGGGGGCGCCGCTTGTTGCGAGGCCTTCAATTTAGGACCGGGCGACTCAAGACCTCGCCAAGCTTTGGCCCGGCCGCATCAAGAAGCTGTCAAGCGTTTTGATACCTGCACGAACCTACAATCCGGCTTCTCTTTTGACCTGTTCGCTTTCTTCTTCAAGGCCTCCACCATGCCCGTCAATCTCAGCGCCCCCGATCCCGCTTCCTTGCACCCGGTCCCCGGTGTGCGCCTTGGCATCACCCAGGCCGGCATCCGCAAGGCGGACCGACGTGACTTGAGCGTGATCGAGCTGATTGAAGGCGCCAGCGTGGCCGGTGTGTTCACCAAGAACCGTTTTTGCGCGGCGCCGGTGCAGATCTGCCGTGAGCATCTGGCCAAGGACGGCAATCAGATCCGCGCCATCTTGGTCAACACCGGCAATGCCAATGCCGGCACCGGCGCGGACGGCCTGGCGCGGGCGCGCCAGAGCTGCGAGGCCCTGGCTGGTCTGATGGGCGTGCAGGCCGAGCAAATCCTGCCTTTCTCCACCGGCGTCATCATGGAGACCTTGCCGGTGGATCGCATCATCAAGGGCCTGCCTGCCGCCATCGCGGCCCTGCGCGCCGATGCCTGGGGCGAGGCTGCTTTGGGCATCATGACGACCGACACCGTGCCCAAGGCCGCGTCGCTGCAGGTGCAGATTGGTGGCCAGACGGTGACCCTGACCGGCATCAGCAAGGGCGCGGGAATGATTCGCCCCAATATGGCCACCATGCTGGGCTATGTGGCGACCGACGCCAATATCAACCCGGCCCTGATGCAGGCCCTGGTGAGCGAGGCCGCTGACGCGTCTTTCAACCGCATCACCATCGACGGCGACACATCCACCAACGACTCCTTTGTGCTGATCGCCACCCACAAAGCGGCCCATGCGCGTATCGACTCGCTGGACAGTGCCGAGGGTCAAGTCTTGCGCGCCGCGCTGATCAAACTCTCGCAACAGCTGGCCCAGGCCATCGTGCGCGACGGCGAGGGCGCGACCAAGTTCATCACCGTGACGGTGGACGGCGGCCGCAACGAGGCCGAGTGCAAACTGGCGGCCTACGCCATTGCCCACTCACCCCTGGTGAAGACGGCCTTCTTCGCCAGCGACCCGAATCTGGGCCGCATCCTGGCGGCCGTGGGCTATGCCGGTATCGACGATCTGGACCAGACCCTGATCTCTCTGCATCTGGACGATGTGCATGTGGTGCGCGACGGTGGCCGCCACCCCGACTACCGCGAGGAAGATGGCCAGCGCGTGATGAAACAGAGCGAAATCACCGTGCGGGTGAATCTGCAGCGCGGCGCCGCGACGGCCACGGTCTGGACTTGTGATCTGAGCCACGATTACGTCAGCATCAACGCCGACTATCGCTCCTGAAGAAGCGCTGTCCTAAAAATCTACCGCCTTGGTGCGCATACCGCGTGCCACCAAGGTCGCGTTGATCAGCTGGGCTTCTTCGCGGCCGTCAAAAGGCCAGACGGCGGGGCGCCAGCCTTCGGGCGTTTGAAAGACCTGGGCTTGCAGCGCGCCCGCGTGCATGGGCGCGATCATGCCGCGCATACGGGCCAGCTGGGCTTCGGCCTCCTGCTTGCTCGGGCTGACCGGGCCCACCAGGGCCACCACCGGCTTGCTGTCTTGCTTGCCGCTCTTGCCACCCTCGGGTTTGACGACGGAGTGGATGGTCTTGTCCTCGCCCTTTGTGCCCAAGGGGCCCAGCTTTTCCACCAGAGGGGCGGTCGTCGCGGTTTTGTCGCTGGCGGCCTTGTCTGAGGTTTTCTCTCCGGGCTTGGCGGCGGGCTTGGGCGCTTCTTCCTTCGCCTCGGGCTTGAGGGCTTCTTCCGGTTTGGCGCCAAACGGTGTGCGCTTGGGCAAGGCCTTGACGAAATTGGGGCGGATATCGGGCTGGGGTTCGCTGGCCGCCTCTGCGGCTGGGCTGGCCGCCGTCCCAGGAGGCATCGCGGCCTGGGCGCCCGCCGGTTTTTGCGGCAGGCTGTCGGACAAAGACCCCGAGGCCGCAGCCTCGCTACCGGCGGCTTCGGAGGCCGGGGCCGAGGCCCCTTCGGCCGCCGCGGAAGCGGCCGCTGCTGCAGCCGCTGCTGACGCGGCTTCGGCCTGAGCCGCGACCAAGGCCGCCGCAGAAGCCGCTGAAGCTGCTTGGGCAGCGGAAGCAGCGGAAGCCGCAGCCTCAGCTGCCGCCACCGCCTCCTGTGCGGCATGGTGCTTCTGCAGCAGCAGGGCCGAACCCAGGCCTAGCAAGCCCAGCAAGACCATGGCCGCCAGGCCCAGGCGTTTCGGGCTCCAGCAGCGTGGGCCGAGGATGTGGGGCTTGCGGCCCACCCCGATCAAGACCCGGCTGCGCGAGTTGCCGGCATCGATGGCGGCGCTGATCAGATAAAGCTCAAACGGCCAGGCGCCGCTGTGCTTGGCCATCATGGCCTCGTCCATGGCCACCACGCGCTGCGGCCAGCTGGCGTCGCCCGGCGGGTTCAGAAAACCCTGGGCCTGAGCGAACTTGGCCACACGGGCCGGGCGCAGGCCGGGGATGAAGCGTTCGCTGAAAGCCGGCCAGGCGCTGGAAGCGCCGCCTGCGGCGCCGCGCTTCCAGAACCCTGCGAGCCCGCTGAGGCGCTCGCGCCAGCTGGGCTTGGGCAGGTGCTCGGCCGGGTCTTCCCCGTCGGCCAGGGCGTCCAGATGTTGGGCCGTGGTGTTGGCGTGGGCGTCCAGCGTGCTCTCGCCCACATCGTGGGCTGCGGCTTCGCCCACGCCCTCTTCGGCCAGCACCGGCTCGATGGGTTCCGCCAAGCTACCGGCGCGGCCGCCATGGCCCACGGCCGTACCGGCGCGGCCGGTGCGCACAAAGGGCAGGGCGACGACGCCAATGGTGTGGACGTCGTAGATGGTGATTTTCTTCGCGAGCGGATGGCTGTTATGCCAGGCCACCACGTGCTCGACCAATCGATCCATGCTTGCGGTTTGGTTTGAAAAAAGTGAGGGGCGGGCAGGGCCAGAGCCCTTGCCCGCCCATGGTGCCTCAAGTATCCCTGCCCGGAAGGGGCGGCGTTGCCGGCAAGGCACGTTTCAATGCCTGGATAAGCGGGCCAAAACAGGACTTTGGCCCGCGCTGGGGCCTGGCTGCGGGCACGGGTCGGCTCCAGCCTA
The DNA here is from genome assembly GCF_003852425.1 of Paucibacter sp. KBW04. GTDB lineage: Bacteria > Pseudomonadota > Gammaproteobacteria > Burkholderiales > Burkholderiaceae_C > Paucibacter_A. The sequence continues at coordinate 69,937 of NZ_QAJN01000012.1, forward strand.
TCCCTCCGTGTCGCGCTGCATTGTGGTGCGCTCTCACCAAGCTGGTGCGCTTTGGGCCGCATGTGCAGCATTTGGGGCGGGGCATGACCAAGACCACACCTGTCAGCTCTTGCTGTGGTGGCATGGCGCTTGCATTGCTGTGCATGACAAACAACGCTTTCACTCGTCTTTGACGACGCCCATCATGAGCACCGCCGCCGACACCGAACGCCTCACTTCCACGGCAAGCGCTGCCTTTCAGCCCGGCTTGCCCGTGGGGGCGCAGCTGCTCTTGCTGGTGCAGGGGGCCACTTCCTTGGCGGCCGGCCCTCAGCCCCGCCATCTCTTGCAAGAGGTGCTGGAGGAGTCGGGCTACAACGTCCAATTGCTGTGGCTTGAGCCAAGGGATGCCCAAGGCCCAAGTGACCCGGCCGAATGGGCCAGGGCGGCTGCATCGGCCACATCGGCCCCATTCGCCTCGTCTGCCTCTGCGCCCGAGGTCTTGCTGATCGAAGTGGCGGCCGAGCAGGAGGCCCAGGCCTTTGCCCTGGCCCAAGAGCTGAAGGCCCTGCCGGTCTTCAGCACCACGCCCCTGGTCTTGCTGGGTGGGGCAGGGGGCGCCGCGCAGACGGAGGCGGCCCTGGCCGCCGGGGCAGTGGACTATCTGGCCCGGCCCCTGCGCCCGCGCGACTTGCTGGCGCGTTTGGGCCAGCTGATCCAGGGGGCACGTGCTCAAGGTCGGGGTCAGCCGGCGCAGCCACAAGCCCTGGCTCAGGCCCTGGATGCCTTTGGCCAGGCCAGCTTGGTGGTGCAGGAGAGCAGCGGCCGCTGCGTCTGGCACACCAGCCTGGCGCGCGATCTGATGTTGCAGTACTTCAGCGCCGGGCATTTCGAGCGCGGCCGCCTGCCGCCCGAGCTGATGCTGTGGCTGCACCGCGAGGCCTTGCGCCGGCGTGCCGGGGCCGATAGCAAGACGCTCACCGTCCTGCCGCAAGCCCACGCCGGCGCCCTGCCCAAGGCGCCCGCCGTGCTGGCCCTGGGCCCCAAGCGCCTGAGCTTTGCCCTGCATGCCATGGATGCCGATTCGGTCGGCGAGGGCTGCTGGTTGATCGTGCTGCGCGAGTCCGATGACGCGGCCTTGCTGCATGGCCTGATCCATGCCTTTGGCCTGGCGGCCCGCGAGGCCGAGTTGCTGTACTGGGCCGTCAAGGGCAAGGACCCCCGCGAGCTGGCCGCGGTGCTGGGCAGCAGCGCCGCCGAGGTGCAGGGCGGCCTGCAAACCATGCTCATCAAATTAGGCGTTAGTACGCTTGGGGCCGCGGTGGCCCTGGCGGCGGAGCGGGTCAAGGGCTTGAGCCGCTCGGCCTGATGGCTGGCGGGGCCAGGGGAGGTAGCATGCACGCTGCCCTTTCTTCTGGACTTCTGGAGGCCCCTCATGAGCACAGGCACCGTTCAATTGCACCGCGTCATCCGCAGCCAGCCGGAGAAGCTTTACCGCGCCTTTCTGGAGCCCGATGCCTTGAGCAAATGGCTGCCGCCCTATGGCTTTACCTGCCAGGTCCATCAGCTGGAGGCGAAAGTGGGGGGCAGCTTCAAGATGTCTTTCCGTAATTTTGGCAACGGCCAGGGCCATTCCTTTGGCGGCGAGTATCTGGAACTGCGTCCGGGTGAGTTGCTGCGCTATACCGATCGCTTCGATGACTCGAACCTGCCCGGCGAGATGCAGGTCGAGGTCAAGCTCAAGGCCGTGCTGTGCGGCACCGAGATCAGCATCACCCAGGCCGGCATTCCGGCCATGATCCCGGTCGAGATGTGCTATCTGGGCTGGCAGGAATCGCTCGCTCAGCTGGCCCAGTTGGTGGAGCCTGAGATCGCGGGCTGAGGCCGGGATGGTGGCTTGGCTGCGCTGGCCCGAAGTTCGCGGCCTGATCTTGGTCATGGTCTTGGCCGCGCTGGGCGCGGCCGCATGGGCCATCCGCCACTACAGCAGCCCCGTGATTGAACAGCCCGGGCAGATTGTTGATGAGGCGCTGGCGCTGATTCAGGCCCATGCGCTTGCGGCCGAGGGCAAGGATTGGCCGCCTTTGCAGGCCGCAGCGCGGGCGCGGGCCGAGCTCGGTGGGCGTGAGGTCGATCTGGACATTGCTCTGAGCCAACTCGTTGGCGCGCTGGGTGACGGGCATTCTTTCTATATGAGTCGCAGCCAGGCCCAGGTCTTTCAGGCGGCTCCGGGTCAGGCGCAGGCGCCCAGCACCGCTTTGGGCGAATTGCAGGCGCCGGTGCAAGGCCTGGCCGTCCTCAAGCTGGATGGGTTTCCCTCCATTCAGCCGGAACAGATGCGCTTGGCCGCCTCGCATCTGCGCGATCAGCTCTTGCTCGCCTTGGCGCAAAGCCCTTGTGGCCTGGTGCTCGATTTGCGGGCCAACACAGGCGGCAATATGTATCCCATGCTGGCGGGCTTGGCAGCGCTGCTGCCCGAGGGCCCGGTCTTGAGCTTTGAAGACGCGCGGGGGCGGCGCGAGCCCTTGCTCTTGCAGAACGGGCAGCTGCGCTATGCCCAAACGAATCCCATGGGGGAGGGGGCCGAGGCAGCGCTGCCCTCAGCAGACCCTGCATGGCGCAGCCATGCCGTGGCCGTGCTTGGCGGGCCATTCACGGGCAGCTCGGGTGAGATGGTCTTGATCGCCTTCAAAGCTCGGGCCAATACCCGCTTCTTTGGCCAGCCCAGTGCCGGCGTCAACACCGGCAATTCGGTTCACGCCCTGCGCCATGGGGGACTCTTGGCTTTGGCCGGCGTTCGTACCCTGGACCGCCAAGGGCGTTTGTACAGCGGCCCCATCGCGCCCGACGAGATCAGTGGGGGTGCCCAGGCCGATGCCGACACGCTGGCGCGGGCGGCCCGCTGGTTGCATTCGACTTGCGGTGCTGCCCCGCCTGCAGGCCGGGCGGCGCCCCTCTGAACAGGGGGCTGTGCGTTTTTGTTCACCCCCTGTTTGAGGTCGCAGCGGAGACAGGTTTTTTCTGGCTCAGGCCCGATGATGGTCGGCATGGGAACGCTCTATCTTGTCCGCCACGGTCAGGCCTCTTTGGGGGCCGAGGACTACGATCAACTCAGCGATCTGGGGCGGCGCCAGTGCCAGGCCCTGGGCCGCTACTGGCGTGAACGGGGCCAGGGCTTTGATGCGGTGTTGACCGGCACGCTCAAGCGCCATCAGCAGTCCCTCGCCGCCCTGAGCGAGGGTTTGCAGCAGGCGGATCTGCCGACGGCAGTTCAATGCCCTGGCCTGGACGAATACGACAGCGAGGCCTTGATTCGCGCCATCCACAGCGGGCCGCTGGAGCGCCCGCTGACGCCAGAGGCGGCGCGCGCCCATTTTCGTCTGCTGCGCGAAGGCCTGGCGGCCTGGATGGCGGGCCGCGCGGCGCCCGAGGGCATGAGTGGCTATGCCGAGTTCAGCGCCGGTGTGGCCGCGGCCCTGCGCCAGGTGCAGGGCATTGCTGCCGAGAAGGCCCGCGCCCGCGTGCTGCTGGTGTCCAGCGGCGGGCCCATCTCCACCGCCATCGGCCAGGTGCTGGGCACGCCGCCCGACGCCACCATCGAGCTGAATCTGCGCATACGCAATAGCGCCGTCAGTGAGTTCGCCATCAGCGCCAAGCGCATGGCTTTGCAGACCTTCAATAGCGTGGCCCATCTGGACGACACGGCCTTGCTCAGCTTTGCCTGATGGGCGAGCCGCCCCCCCAAAGCCTGGCTGCGGCGCTTGAGGGCAATCAGGGCTGGGCCGGGATTGCGGTGGGCGCGGGGAAGAGGGGGAGCTGATCGTCTTTGATCAGGGCTAAGCGGAAGCCCAGGGCATGGTGGCTATGCCCTGGCTCCTCGGTTTGGCGGTGGGCACAGCGAGCTTCGGTAGCGGGGGCGCTCCAGGAACCGCCGCGGGTGACTCTTGAGGCCAGTTGCTTGGCTTCGCGCGAATGAGCCGTCGGCCGCGCCGCGCTGCCGCTGTAGGCGCCGCCCTTGCTGCGTGTCCATTCCCGGACATTGCCCAGCATGTCGTACAACTCCAAGTCATTGGGTGGAAAGCAGCCCACGCTGCAGCTGTCTTGCAGCTGGCTTTCCCGGCTATTGGCCAGCCAGGGCGCTGGCTTGTTGCCCCAGGGAAAGAGGGAGTCGCAGCTATTGCCGCGGGCCGCCTTCTCCCACTCAAACTCGCTCGGCAAAGCAATCTTCCAGCCCTGGCGAATCAGCTTGGTCAAGGCCAGGTTTTGGTAGCGGGGGCCGGACAGCAGGCAGCGGTTCAGCCAGCCGCAATACATCTCGGCGTCCCGCCATGTGACGCGGCGCACCGGTCGGCTGCCCAGGTCGCGCAGGGCCGGTATGTCCAGCGTCATCCGGTTGGCCTCGCGAAAGGCGCGGAACTGCGCCACCGTCACCGGGTAGCGGCCGATGTAGAAGGTGGGCGTGGGCGTCGGGCGGTCATTGATCTCGTTGGGGTGCACCGACACGCCCAACCGGGCGCTGGTCCGGCCGGTGTCCTGGCGGCGGGTGCCGACGCGAAACTCGGGATCGGCCTCGACGCGGACAAAGCCCTGCAATTTGTCTTTGGGCAGGTGGTAGAGCAGGGGGTCAAAGCGAGGGTCGCCCAGGGCCGACAAGGGCTCGGCCATGCGCGCCCGCACAAGGGGGCTGACCTGTTTGAGCAACTCTTTGTCGGACAGCAGCGTGACGATGTGCTGGGCGCAGTCAGCTCGCAAGTCTTTGCCGGCCTCGCGGCGCTCCAGAATGGCCGTGGCCGCCAATTCTGCCGCGCAGCATTGGGCCGTCGGCGTTTGGCCCAGGCGCGCCAGGCGGGCGAAGAAGTTGGGCGCGACCTGCATGGCCTCGCGGCGAGCGCGGTAGCCCGAAAGCAGCAGGATCGGTTCGCGCCACCAGGGATCCTCCAGCCGCGGTTCCAGGGCCGCAAAGATTTCGGTGAGGGCCGTGGCGCCCGTGACCGCGCAAAGATAGCGCGCGGTCAGAAACTCCTGGAATGCCAGGTGAATGAAGCGGTAGACGCCGTCGCGCTCTTCCATGATGCTGCCGCGTTGCCGGACCTGGGCCAGAAAGGCGTCGATATGTGGGCGAAAGCACTCCTCGCGTTGCAGCAGGCGGCGCAGGTCCGCCTCCTCGATCTCTCGCCCCTGCTCCGGCCCTTGCTGATGCATATGAAAGGCCAGGTATTGAGAGATGTCCAGGAACACCTCCCAACCGCTGTTGAGCTGGGTGATCTCGTCCTGATCGACCCCGTAGTCCACCTGCAGCAAGGCCAGGATGGCCTTGTTGAAGAGCAGGGCGCGCTCGTCCGGCAAGGTCCGGTTGTTGACGTCGACGATCAGCAGCAGGCGCACGATCAGGGGGCTGTCCACCAGGGGCTGGCTGTCGCGCCCCAGGCGCTCGCGGCGATCCTGCTCCAGGCGCTGAATGCTTTTGAGCAAGGCTTCGCTGCGTTCCTGGCTTTTGGCTTCGTCGAAGGGCGGGATGCAGCGATAGGCTTGGCGAATCATGGGGGCGATATGGCGGCCCATCTCCAGGGGCTGGACCACGATCTCCTGGAAGTCGGCGCCAAAGGCCGTGCGGCCGTTTCGATAAGCCACCGTCCGGCAGGTGACGATGGCGCGTAGCCCGGGTTTGCCAGCCAGCAGCTCTTCCACACATTGGCGCACCTCGGCGCGCTCATTCTCATTGGCCACCTCGTCCAAGCCGTCCAGCAGGAGCAGGATATTGAGTTTGGCGGCCAGCAGCTGGCTGAAAAAGTCGGCCGGCAGATCCAGGCTGACTTGTTTGCCGATCAGGTGCCGGGAAATGAATCCCGCAAGGGTCAGGTCTTGCGCGGCCAGGCTCTGTGCCTGTTTGCGTCTATGGCGGGCGAAGGAGGCCAGCGGCACGAAGATGGGCAGGGGCAGCTGGTGAACGCCTGTGTTCATGCCCAAACTGGTCTGCGCCGGTTCCGCCTTGTTCTCGACGATGGAGCTGGCTAAAGCCCAGGCCATATGGGCCAACACCGTGGTCTTGCCCGAGCCCGGGCCGCCCACCACCACCAGCCGGCTCCCGAGGGCCAGGAGCTCGTTGAGGGCCAGCTCGCCGCGCGCCTGGCCGGGCTGGGGCTTGCCGGTCTTGCCGCCTTTGGCTTCGTAGAGGCGCTGGCCTCGCATGCGGGCTCGCAGCGGCACATAAGCTGTTTCCAAGGGCAGCATCAGCACCGGGCCATTGCCGCCGCGCTCGATGCCGCGCATCTCGATGTTCTGGCAGCGTTCGCGCAGCCAGCTCAGATAGCTGCGCAGCTGGCGCATCAACACGGTCTGGGCCGCCGATTGCTGCGGTCCGCTTGAGCCGCCCTCGGCTGCCTGCTGGCCGCCCTTGAGTAGGCGCAGTTGTTCTTCCACCAGACGCAGCAGGGCGTCCACATTGTCGTAGTGGGTGTAGAAATGCTGCAAACCTTCCAGCTTGGCCTGGAAGCGCAGCAGGCTTAGCTGGTCTTCCGCCCGCAGGCTGCTGGGCTTGCGCGGCGCGTCGCTGAAGTAGGTGAGGATGCGAGGCCGTCCACATTGCAAGAACTGCCGATAGGCGACGTCGAACTCTTCCTCCGTGTAGCGGCCCACCTTGCCGGCCGCCAGCAGAATCAGCAGATCGCAGTCACAGATGGCTTGGTTGTATTCGTCTTGCTTGCGGGTGGGGGAGAGGCTGGCATCGAAATCCTCGCAGATGACCAGTTCCAGCTGGGCGTGTTCTTGGGACTGTGCCTGTGCCTGCGCATTGCGGCGCGCGACAAGTAGTTGCAGCGCCTCTCGCTCTTGCTTGAGTTCGGCCGAGGAGGCCAGGAAAACCTTGATGCCCAAGTGACGCCTCCTTTGTCCTTCTTGCCTTGCCGCTCCAGTCTGCTACCCGCTGCCGGGCGACTTTAGCCCAGAGCCGGGCGCCGTGGCCGCTGCGGACTAGGGGTCAGGTCTTGCCCAGGTTTGCAGTCCGAGCCCCTGTTTCAACCGTTCATCCGTCCTCGCTTGGTCTCACCGCAGCGCGCTTTTATAGTCAAACGCTCGCCCCGGCCCTCGGCCGGCTCATTGAATTTTTGAGGGAGATGAGATGAAGAGTTCGACTTTTGCGCCTTCGCAGCCCGGTCTGCGACTGGCACGTTTGGCGGCCGCCAGCCTGCTTGCCTTGCTCGCGGCCCAGACCCATGCAGCGGGCGATGGCAGCAGTGCCAGCACCGCGAAGAGAGCCGTCGAGGCCAGCCAGTCCAGCAAGGTGGCCAAGGCCGCCGAGGCCAAGCAGGCGCCCAAGCGTTACAGCATCGAGCAATTCATGGCCACGACGGCCATCAACGGTGCTTCCTTCAGCGCCGATGAGAAGCGCATTTTGTTCAGCAGCAATGTCACGGGCATCTTCAATGTCTACAGCCAGGATGTGGCGGGCGGTGCGCCGCGTGCCCTCACCAGTTCCACCACCGACAGCCATTACGCTGTCAGCTATTTCCCCCAGGACGACCGGGTGCTGTTCACCCGCGACAAGGGGGGCAATGAGCAAAACCACCTGTTTGTGCGCGAGTTGGACGGCCGCGAGCAAGACCTGACCCCGGGTGACAAGTTGAAGGCCAGCTTTGCCGGCTGGACGCCGGACGGCAGCGCTTTTTACGTCAGCAGCAATGAGCGCGACCCCAAGTTTTTCGACCTCTACCGCTACGATGCCAAGACTTATGCCCGCACGCTGATCTACAAGAACGAGGCGGGTTACGAAGTCTCGGAAATCAGCCGCGATGGCCGCTGGATCGCGCTGGAGAAGATCAACACCACCGCCGATTCCGACGTCTATCTGTTTGACACCCAGACCCAGCAGCTCAAGCATCTGACCCCGCACGACGCCAAGAAAGAGTCGATCAGCTACCGCGCCGCCACCTTCACGCCAGACTCCCGCCAGCTGATTCTGCAAACCAATGCCGGTGCCGAGTTCACCCGCTTGCAGCAATATGAGCTGGCCACGGGCAAGACCAGCGAGTTGGAAAAGGCTGACTGGGATATCGCCTACACCTATTTCTCGCAGGACGGTCGCTACCGCGTCACCGGCGTCAATGCCGATGCCAGCATCCGCCTGTCGGTGAAGGAGCAGGTGAATGGCCAGGAACGGCCGGTGGCCCTGCCCAGCCTACCCGGCGGCGAGGTGCGCGGCGTGCAGTTCTCGCGCAGCGGCGCCAAGATGGCCTTTTATTTGAACGGCGATCGCTCGCCCAGCAATCTGTTTGTCTACGACTTCGCGGGCAAACAGGTCAAGCAGCTGACGCAATCGCTGTCCAAGGAAATCGACCCGGCTGATCTGGTGGACGCGCGCATCGTGCGCTTCAAGTCCTTTGACGGCATGGTGATTCCTTCTGTCTACTACCAGCCCAAGGAAGCCTCGGCGACGAACAAGGTGCCGGCCGTCTTGCTGGTGCATGGCGGCCCCGGCGGTCAGACCACGCGGGGCTATTCGGCCCTGGCCCAATACTTGGCCAATCATGGCTATGCGGTGCTGGGCATCAATAACCGGGGCAGCTCGGGTTATGGCAAGAGTTTCTTCACGGCGGATGACGGCAAGCATGGCCGCGAGCCCTTGTGGGACTGCGTGGAGGCCAAGACCTATCTGGCCAGCACCGGTGTGATCGACCCGGACCGCATCGGCATCATGGGCGGCTCTTACGGTGGCTATATGACGCTGGCGGCCCTGGCCTTCCGGCCCGAGGCCTTCAAGGTGGGCATTGACATCTTCGGCGTCAGCAACTGGTTGCGCACGCTGGAGAGCATTCCGCCTTACTGGGAGTCCTTCCGCCAGGCCTTGTATCAGGAGGTGGGCGACCCCGCGCGCGACCGTGACTTCCTGATCGCCACCTCGCCGCTCTTCCACGCCAAGGAGATCAAGCGGCCGCTGATGGTGATCCAGGGCGCCAATGACCCGCGCGTCATCAAGCCCGAGAGCGATGAGATCGTGGAAGCGGTGAAGAAGAACGGCGTGCCGGTGGAGTACCTGGTGTTCGACGACGAAGGCCATGGCTTCTCGAAGAAAAAGAACCAGATCGAAGCCAATCGCCGCATGCTGGAGTTTTTGGATAAATACCTCAAGCCCGGCCTGAGCAAATAAGGGTCTTATTCCCCGGGTAACGGTGTGTAAATGTCGCTCGATTCGAGGTTTGGTGACCTCGATCGTCCGCACAATCGCGCCGTTATTTTTCAGAGGGAGTCAGCATGACCTTCATGCTCAAAAAAGAGCGCCAGCTGATGGCGCTGATCGCAGGCCTGGCCCTCAGCGGACAGGCCTTTTCACATGGCTATATCAGTGCGCCGGAGTCGCGCAATCTGCTTTGCCGCTCCGGTGGCAATAGCGCTTGTGGCGCCATTCAGTGGGAGCCGCAAAGCCTGGAAGGCCCCTCGGGTTACCCCGATCGCGGCCCGGCCGACGGCCAGATCGCCAGCGCCGGCCTGCTGCAGTTCTCCCCCATGGACGAGCAGACCGCCTCGCGCTGGAGCAAGCGGAGCGTCAGCAGCGGCCCCATGAGCTTCAGCTGGACCTTCACCGCCAATCACGTCACCAAGGGCTGGCGCTACTACATCACCAAGCCGGGCTGGAACCCGAACCTGCGCCTGAGCCGCTCGGCCTTTGAGGCCCAGCCCTTTTGCCAGGCGGACGGCGGCATGCGCCAGCCGCCCAAGCTGGTGACGCATCAATGCCAGCTGCCCGCCCGCACCGGCTACCACCTGGTGCTGGGCGTTTGGGAAGTGGGCGACACGCCGAACAGCTTCTACAACCTGGTGGACCTGATGTTTGCCGATGGCGGCAGCAACCCGACCCCACCGGCCGCCAACTGGGCGGTGCGTGGCAGCATCTATCCCTCGGTGGATCTGAAGCCCGGCGACAAGGTCGCCACCCGTGTCTTCGACGCCAAGGGCGAACGCCCCGATCTGCAAACCCGCCTAAGCATTGCGAACGATGCCGATGGTCAGCGCAACACCTGGCCCTATCTGCTGGCGACCCGGGTGAACACCCAGCAAACCCTGCTGCGTGCCGGCCAGCTGGCGCCGGACGGAACGATTTCGCCGGTGCAAGGCCAGAACGAAGTTTTTGCTCGCCAGGACAGCGGCCTGAACCGCGTTGAGGTGCAGATCGAGAAGGCAGCCACGCCGCCCAGCGCCGACATCTTGGTGAACGGCCTGGCCGCGCAGCAGCAGATTGTGGGCGGCAAGCTGACGCTGCAGTTCAGCGTTACCGCCGTGGGTGAGTTGGACTTGAACGCCAGCGTCTTCGACCATGGCGGCCAGACCAAGGGCGTGGCCACGGCCTCGCTGAACAACTCGGGCCAGAGCCTGCGCATCGTCATCGACAAGCCCGCGGCCGGTCACCACCAGCTGGTGCTCAAGGGCGTGGTCAAGGGCAGCGGTCTCTTGATTCAGAAGACGTTTGATCTGATGTTTGTGGGCGAGACCGCACCCCAGCCTGGCGGCAAGTTCGACTACCGCTTCCCTGAGGGCCTGAAGAGCTACAAGGCCGGCACCCGCGTGCTGCAGCCCAAGAACGGCCGCATCTATGAATGCCGCCCCTGGCCCAACAACGGCTACTGCGTGCAGTGGAGCCCCTCGACCCCGCAGTTCGAGCCCGGAACAGGCAGCCACTGGCAGGAGGCCTGGATCGCACGTTGATCGATTGAGCAAAGAATCAGGTCTTGGAGGCCTGATCCTGGCTTGCCCAAGCCGCCTGAGGCCCGCTGGTCCCGCCCGATGTGCAGTTCATCGAGTCAGGGGCCAGTCGGTCGCAGGCGGCTTTCTCTTGTGCGCTTCGCCGCCTAGAGTGCAGTTGTGAGTTCGGGATGGGCCCGGGCTCGCAACAGTCTTGAGGCCTTGGCGGTCTCGATGAAAGGTTTGCGGTGAAGCTCTTGTTGTGGTTGCTGCTGTTTGTGCTGTGCTGGCCCCTGGCCTTGATGGCGCTGCTGCTGTGGCCCTTGTTCTGGCTGATCTCCTTGCCCTTCCGCCTGATCGGCATCAGTGTGGAGGCAGTGTTTGCCCTGCTGCGCGCGCTGCTGTTCCTGCCCGCGCGCTTGCTGGGGCACAAGGGCTCTTGAGCCAAACTGGCCCCGCAGCTCTTAGATCCGCATCACCACCCGTCCATCGATCTGGCCTTGCTTCATCTGATCGAAGATGGTGTTGATGGACTCCAGCTTGTCATTGCGGTAGTGGGTGCGGATCTTGCCGTCGGCGGCGAAGGCCAAGGCCTCTTCCAGGTCCTTGCGGGTGCCGACGATGGAGCCGCGTATGGTCTTGGCATTGAGCACCACATCGAAGATGGGCAGGGCGAAGTCGCCCGGCGGCAGGCCGACCAGCGACATGGTGCCGCGCTTGTGAAGCATGCCCACGCCTTGCTTGAAGGCGCTGTTGGACACCGCCGTGACCAACACCCCGTGGGCGCCACGCACATGTTTTTGCACCTCGGCCACCGGGTCTTGTGTCAGCGCATTGATGCAGACCTCGACCCCCAACTCACGCGCCAGTGCCAGCTTGTCCTCGGCGATGTCCACCGCGATCACGTGGTAGCCCATGGCCTGTGCGTACTGCACGGCCATATGGCCCAGACCGCCTATGCCCGAGATGGCCACCCAGTCGCCGGGCTTGCAGTCCAGCACCTTGAGCCCTTTGTAAACCGTCACGCCTGCGCAAAGCAGGGGCGCTGCCGGGTCGAAGTCCAGGGCGTCGGGTAGGCGACCCACATAGCCGGGGTCGGCCAGCACATACTCTGCATAGCCGCCGTTGACGGTGTAGCCGGTCATTTGTTGCTCACCGCACAGGGTTTCCCAACCGGTGATGCAGTGCTCGCAGTGGCCGCAAGCGGTGTGCAACCATGGGACACCGACCCGGTCGCCTTCTTTGACATGCTTGACGCCACGCCCCAGCGCGGCGACAAAGCCCACGCCCTCGTGGCCGGGAATGAAGGGCAGGGCGGGCTTGACCGGCCAGTCGCCATTGGCGGCGTGCAGGTCGGTGTGGCAGACGCCCGAGGCCACGACCTTGACCAGCACCTGGCCCTCCGGCACCTCGGGCACATCGACCTCTTCGATCTGCAGCGGCGCGCCAAACTCATGGACGACGGCGGCTTTCATTTTTTGAACCATGGCAATCCTCTCCTGTTTGTCCGGGCACTCGCTGCCCGCAAGCAGTATGTCGGCTGCAGGCAGGCGGTCAATGCCCTGGATCAAACAAAGATCGCGCGCGGGCGAGGGCTGTCATGCCGGCAGGCCTAACTCGGCAGGCCTGCGCGCTCAGACCTTCAACTCCAGGCGCAGCTGCCAGCTGGTATAGCTGCGCCCACCGCTGTCCGTCGTGATGATCTGCTCGGTCGTGGTGGTGATATTGCCGTTGCTGTAGTTCAGCGGGTCCAGATTGCTGGCCGACAGGCGCAGCTGGGCATTCGGGTTGATGCTCCACAGCGCAAAGGCGTCCAGCACCACTTTGCGGGAGTTGTGGGCCTCGGTCAGCAAGGTTTGCTGGATGGTGACGGCAGGCGTCCAGTTCAGGCCCGCGCCCAGGGACAGCGGCAGGCTGCGCAGCTTGTAGTCGGCGCCTAAATTGGCGGTGGCGCGGGGCTGTTGATCGAGGCGGTTATTGGGGCCGGGGATGCCCTCCACCGAGGAGCGGAACAGGCTCAGATTGCTGCGCACCGAGACCGGCCAGGCCTCGGGCAGGAACTCATCCAGGCGGAACTTGGCTTCCAGCTCCAGCCCCATGGTCGTGGCATTGCCGATGTTTTGCGGGCTGCTGACCCAGCGCGGCACGCTGGCCCAGGGCACGGTTTGCAAGCGGATATCGTTGCGCATCAGATCGCTGATGCGGCGGTAGAACACGCTTGCGCTGAGGATGCCGCCCTTGGACAGATAGCGCTCATAGGCCACATCGATGCCGGTGGCCAGCTCGGGCTTGAGATTGGGGTTGCCCATGCGGTCGGCATAGTTGACCGCGTTCTCGCCGCAGAGTTGACCGTCCGGGCAGGGGTATTGCGAGTTGATGGCCGGCTTGGCGATCAGGTCTTGCAGCTGTGGGCTGCGATAGCTGCGGGTCAGGCTGGCGCGGATCTGGTCGCGGCTCTTCTCGTCAAACTTCCAGACCGCATGCAGCAGCGGCGTCCAGACGCTGGAGCGGTTGCTGACCTGGTAGTTGGCTGCCGAGCTGCAGGTAGCAATGGTTTCGCCACGCAGGCCGGCGTAGAAAGACCATTGCTTGCCCACGCTCCATTCGTCCTGGGCGTAAAGGGCGAAGCGCTGGGTGGAGGCGGAGAGGTCGTCGCCAAAGTCCAGCAGGCCCGGGCAACCCTGGCCGTTTTGCTGGCAGACACGGGTCTGATCCCTTTGCGTGCCTTCGCCCTCCAGTCCGGCCACCAGGCTGTGCTCGTTCTCAAACTGGTGCGAGTACTTGCTGTTAAGGCTCCAGGAGCGATCCTGGCTGTTCGTCTTGTCGTCCTGCGTGCGCACCGGCGTGCTCGAGGCGCCGACAAACTCCTGCCGCAGGCTGTGGCTGTCCGAGCGACCCAGCCCTAAGCCGGCGCGCGTTTCCAGGCGGCTGTCGTCGGCTATGCGGTGGGTCCACTGGGTGTTGACGCGCAGCATCTCGAACTTGCTGTCGCCGTCAATGCGCGCATTGTCAAAGGGGTTCAGAGGCTTGGGCGCGCCCGAGGCATCGGGCTGGCCGAAAGCTGGCGTGCGGGTCTGGCTGAAGACATTGCTATTGCTGCTCTTGGAGGCCACCAAAAAGGGCTGGATGCTGAGCGAATCGCCGCCGGCCAGCTTCCATTGCAGGCGCAGATTGAGGTTCAGGCCGCGGCGCTCGTCCTCGCTCTGGCCCTGGGTCTTGAGCAGACTGTCGGCGCCGGTCTTGAGGCTGTGGGTCAGGGCGCTGGTGTTCTGATCGTCGCGGTGGCTGACTTGTTGGGCATTCAACGTCAGGTTGTAGGCGCCGCCGTGATCGTCCAGTTTGTCATTGCGGGTCCAGCCTACGCTAGGCGTCCAGATGCCGCGCTCCTCGCCGATGCCGAAGCGCCAGTCGTTCAGACGCCTTTGCAAGGCCTCGCGCAAGACCACATTGATGGTGCCGGCCACGGCACGGGCGCCGTACTCGGCCGTGGGCGCGCGCAAGACCTCGATGCGCTCCACCTGGTCGGGCGGCAGTTGGTCCAGTGAAAAGCCCGGCGGCATGCGCTCGCCGTTGACCAGGATCTGGGTATAGCCATTGCCCATGCCACGCATGCGAATGTCGCCGCCGCGCCCCGGGCGGCCACCGGTCGTGACACCGGGCAGGCGCTTGAGCACCTCGCCCACGGTGCTGTCACCAAAGCGCTCGATCTCCTCCCGGCCGATCACGATCTTGGCTGCAGTCGATGCCCGCCGCACCGCCTCGTCCGAGGCCCGGCCTTCGACCTCCACCCGCTCCAGCTGCTCGGTCTTGGCCTTGGTGGCGGGAGCCGTGGGCGCTTTCTCGGGCTTGGCTTTTTGCTGAGGCGCGGCCGGTGGGTTCTGCGGCTCCTGGCTTTGCCCAAAACTGTGGGCGGCCGGCAGTAGACCCAGGGCCAAGGCCAGGCAGGTTTGTAGTTGCTGTTTGTTCTTCAACAAGGAGGGCTTGGCGGTCGCGACGGTGAGTTTGTTCTTGAAGTTAGGCATGGCGGCGATCAAGGCTCTGGCGAGCATGCTTCCGGCGCTGCCGGAGCGGTCAATTTTTGGAAGGCTGAAGCATCGCACGGAAGCCTCTCTCGCCTTCTTGCCCGACTGTCTCGCGGCCCGGGTTTTAATCTTCTTTACCTGGCCCGTGCGCTATCCGCATCCCGCGGGGTGGCTTTTTCATGCTTGAAAGGGTTTCGCACTTGCGATCGTGAGTGCGGCCCAAAAATCGTCGCCACAAAAGCAAAGGGCCACTACCCAACGGCTGTGGCCCTTTTGACTTCCGGACACCTTTGCAGGAGACGGTTTCTTGGCGCTGGTGACGGGTTCCAGGACTCTGCCCAATCTGCAGCCGGTTTGTCGCCTCGAATGCATGCATTGTGCATGCGGTTTATGACATTGCTTTGACAAAAAGCGGTGAACTTTCCCTCTTATTGATTGGCATCAAAAAGCCCCGCACCGTCGAGGGAGTGCGTTCGGCTTCATGGCTTGCGTCAAAGACGGCGCATCAACCCAGGGGGCCAAAAGTAAAAAGACCCACCGCAGAGACAAGCTCAGGATGGGCGACCTTGAGGCCAGATCAGCGAATCCGGCCTCAGGGCTTCAAGAAAGCGGGCCCGACTTTGCAGCCAGCCCGCTGTGTTTGTTTTTAGCCACTAGCAGCCGCTGTTCAGGCCGCTGCTCGGTGGGGCTTCAGACCGCGGCTTACTGCTTGGCGGGGGCCTTGTCGGCCATCTTGCTGACGGGCGCTTCGGCCTTGTCGGCCGCCTTCTCGGCGCCGTGCTTGGCATGCTTGGCGTGATGCTTCTTGCCTTCATGCTTGGCGGACGCTGCCTTCTCGACGGCCGGAGCGGCGGGCGCAGCGGTGGCGGCCGGGGCTGCAGGGGCGGGGGTTGCCGTGCTGGTCGCTACCGTGGCGGCGGTCTTGGCGGCGCCGGTGTTGGCCGCCGCGTTAACGGCCTGGGTGGCGCTGTGCGTGGCGCTATTTGTGGCGGCGGTGGTGGCAGCCGTGGCCGTGCTCTTGGCCGCGTCCGTCGCCGCAGCCTTGACCGTTGCGGCCGGGGCGGCGGTGGTGGCAGCTGCAGGCGCTTGCGCCATGGCCAGGCCGGTGCCCAGGGCAAACAGAGCGGGGATCAGAGCGGTCTTCAGTGCTTTCATCAGGTTCTCCTGGGGGTTGCGGAACAAGTCCGATAAGGTGCTGGTTCAACGAGGCCAGAAGACCCGGCGTTGACCCAATTTCATGGCGTTGCAAAGCGTTACACCGCGCTCACTGCGTGATCACTTTGGGGTCAGGTCTTGCTAGAGCTTTGGTGGCCCGGCATGACTTAGGTCAGCAAAAAGGCTTGGCGTCACAATGGGGGAACAGGAGATTCGCCATGAGCCCCGTCTTTGACTGGAACAGCGGCTATGCGCATGCGCGCAGCCCCGTGTTTGCCCGCAATATCGTGTCGACCTCGCATCCGCTGGCGGCGCAAGCCGGTCTGCGCATGCTGGCGCAAGGCGGCAATGCGGTGGACGCGGCGATTGCTTGCGCCGCCTGCATGACGCTGGTGGAGCCTTGCAGCAATGGCCTGGGCTCGGACGCTTTTTGCATACTCTGGGACGGCCAGCAATTGCATGGCCTGAATGCCTCTGGCACGGCGCCCGCGGCCTGGACACCCGAGCACTTCTTCAAGACCTATGGCGCAGAGTGCCGCAATCCTCCCAAGCGGGGCTGGGGCGGCGTGACCGTGCCGGGCGCGGTGGCCGGCTGGGTGGCCCTGAGCGAGCGCTTTGGCAAGCTGGCATTTGCCGATCTGATGGCACCGGCGATTGAGATTGCCGAGCGCGGCTATGCCGTGCCGGTGATCGTGCAGCGCAAATGGGCCATGGCGGCGGCGCTGCCCGAGTTGACCGAGCAGCCGGGTTTTGCCCAGGCCTTTTTGCCCGGCGGCCGGGTGCCGGCGGTGGGCGAGTTGTTCAAGTTTCCCGATGCGGCGTGCAGCCTGCGCCTGATCGCGCAGACGCGTGGCGAAGCCTTTTATCGGGGCGAGATCGCCGCCGCCGTGGAAGCCTTTGCGCGCGAGACCGGTGGCGCCATCACGGCGGCGGACTTCGCGGCCTATCGCCCCGAGTGGGTAGAGCCGCTGGCGCAGGACTACGCCGGCCACACCCTGCATGAGATTCCCCCAAACGGCCAAGGCATCGCGGCCCTGATCGCCTTGGGCATCCTCAAGCATCTGGATCTCAAGCCCCATGCGGTGGACAGCGTTTTTGCCCAGCATCTGCAGATCGAGGCGATGAAATTGGCCTTCGCCGATGTCTACCGCTATGTGAGCGAAGCCTCCAGCATGGAGCTGAGGGCGGCCGATCTGCTGAACCCCGACTACTTGCGCGAACGCGCTCGCCTGGTGGACCCGCTGCGGGCGCAGGACTTTGGCTGCGGCAATCCGGTCAAGGGCGGCACCATCTATCTGACGGCGGCGGACGAGAGCGGCATGATGGTCAGCTTCATCCAGAGCAATTACATGGGCTTTGGATCGGGCCTGGTTGTGCCGGGCTATGGGGTCTCGCTGCAAAACCGCGGCCATTGCTTCACCCTGCAAGCGGATCACCCCAATGTGGTGGCGCCGGGCAAGCGGCCCTTCCACACCATCATTCCTGCCTTCCTCACCAGGGATGGAAAACCGGTGATGAGTTATGGGGTGATGGGCGGCAATATGCAGCCCCAAGGCCATCTTCAAACCTTGGTGCGCATGCTGGACTATGGGCAAAGCCCGCAGGCCGCCTGCGATGCGCCGCGCTGGCGCTTCAACGAAGGGCTCTCGCTCAATGTGGAGCCGCATATGCCGGCCGCCACCATCGAGGGCCTGCGTGCCCTGGGCCATCAGATCGGCGATATCCACGACAGCTATCAAGACTTTGGCGCCGGGCAATTCATCTGGCGCTTGGAGAACGGCGCGGGCTATGTGGCTGCGAGCGACCCGCGGCGCGATGGTGCGGCTGTTGGTTTTTAGCCAGTTGCTGAGCGAGCGCTGTTAGGATGGACCGCAGATTTGACGCAGAGCAAGACAAGACCATGACCAAACTCCTCGATCGCAACCGACGCAGCGCAGATGCCGCTGCTGTTGGCGCTCGGGTCGAGCGGTCTGGCCGTCTCGCCCTCGGAGCCGCCGCGCCGCACTGAGCTCGCTGGCCCGGTCCGTGTTGAACCGAGGCTCGCTGCTCAAGTTCCTCCGAACAAGCGCCCAGCCTCACCCGTCAAAGATTTCAGGAGTTCGTCCTATGCAAACCCGACAAGCTCGGCGTCTGCCTTGGCTAGGTTTGTGGCAAAGGTTCTCATCTTTGCTGCGCCTGCCGCCCAACGATTTGTTGCGCGATCTGGTTTATCGCCGCCTGTTCACGTCCATTCTGATCAGCTCCCTGGGCGGTCAGATCACCATGCTGGCCCTGCCGCTGACGGCGGCGCTTTTGCTCAATGCCAGCCCGACCCAGATGGGCTTGCTGACGGCCATGGAGATCGCACCTTTTGTGCTGTTCTCCCTGCCCGCCGGAGTCTGGCTGGACCGGGTGCGCAAGCTGCCCGTCTACATCATCGGCGAGACCTTGCTGGCCCTGACCGTGGCCACTGTGCCGCTCGCCGCCTGGATGGGCTGGCTCAATATGACCTGGCTCTACGTCGTGGGCTTTGTGCTGGGCACGGTCTACACCACGGCCGGCAGTGCCTCGCAAATCGTGCTGACTCAGGTGGTGGAGCGCGACCGCCTGGTGGAGGCTCATGCCAAAAACGCGCTGGCTTCTTCGGGCGCCGAGGTGGTGGGCCCCGGCGTGGCCGGCGTGCTGATCAAGCTGATGGGCGCACCCATGGCCTTGGCGGTGGATGCGGTGCTGGTGCTGGCCTCGGCCCTGATCCTGCGCGGCATTCAGGTCAAGGAAGTGCTCAAGCCTCGCGAGGCCGGCACGCGCTTTTGGGATGAGCTCAAGGGCGGGCTGCGCTTTGTGCGCCAGCACAGCTTGCTGGTGGCCCTGGCCAGTGCGGTCGGTGGCTGGCAAGTCTTCAATAACGCCGCCCAGGTGGTGCAGATTCTTTATGCCACCCGCACCCTAGGCTTGTCGGCCCAGGCGGTGGGCATGAGCTATGTGGCCCTGGGGGCGGGCACGGTCTTGGCCAGTGTGATGGGGCACCGTATCAGCGCGCGCATCGGGCCCGGCCCCAGCCTGGTGCTGGGCCTAGCTACCAGCGGCCTGGGCTGGTTGACCCTGGCCCTGCTGCCCACGGGTTTCGTTGGCGCGCCGGCCTTTGCCTTCATGCTCTTTATGTTCGGCGTGGGCGCGGTGCTGATCTTCATCAATTTCCTGTCCCTGCGCCAGGCGGTCACGCCCACGGCCATGCTGGGCCGCATGACCAGCACCATGCGCTGGTTGATCCTGGTGCCGGCCGGCCCTGGCGCGCTGATCGGTGGCTGGCTGGGCGAGCATGTGAGCCTGCGCTCCTCCCTGCTGTTTGCCGGCGTGGGCGCTTTGTTGGTGAGCTTGCTGGCCTGGCGCTTTGGCCCCATACGCGGGGTGCTGAGCCTGCCCACGCCCGAGCAAGACGAAGAACCCGTGCTCGGCGCCGAGGCCATGCCCGGTGCCTTGGGCGAGGCCGAGATTGGCGGCAATCCTTTGACGATGGAAGGGCCACGCGATGGCAAGACCTGACCCCATTCTGATCCAGGTGCCCGAGCGCATCGAGGGTGAGCGCATCATCCTGGCCGCGCCGGTAGCGGGTCTGGGCCCCATCATGGCCGCCACCGTGTGCGCCTCCTTGGATCACATCAAGCCCTGGATGCCTTGGGCTCAGACCGCGCCCACGATGGAGGACTCCGAAGCCGTGATGCGCCGCATGCAGGCCGACTTCATTGCGCGCCGTGAGCTGCCTTTTCAGATCTACTCCAAGGCCGCAGACGGCAGCTGTGCCGAGATGCTGGGTGGCACCGGCCTGCACCGCATCGACTGGGAAGTGCGCAAGTTCGAGATCGGCTATTGGATACGCCCGAGCTCGGTGGGCCAAGGCTTTGTCAGCGAGGCGGTTCGCTTGTTGACTGATTTGGCCTTCAAGCAGCTGCGCGCGCGGCGGGTCGAGATCCGCATGGACGATAGAAACCTGGCCAGCCGCGCGGTGGCCGAGCGCTGCGGCTTTGAGTTTGAAGGCGTGCTGAGAAACGAGGCCCTGGGTGTGGACGGCGAGCCTCGAGATACGCGGGTGTATGCGCAAATTCAGGCCTGAGAACGGCGGGGCTGGGGAAGTGTCTAAGCTGTCGCTCGATGGTTCCCCAGGCAGTCAGCCCACGCTGCTGAGTGCCTGCTCATGCAGGCTTTGTATCAACGAACAATATGTGGCTTCGGGAAGACCCAGCGGCCATCCAGGATCTCGGCCCGAGGGCGATACATGCGGACGGTGTAATTCCAGCCAGGCATGATGCGAAGATAGTTGTCGGCCTTGGGGTCACCGCCGAAATTAACCGTCACGGAGCCGTCGGCGCCGCGCTTGGCCGTCAAACTATTGAGCGAACTGGCGCTGACCGGGGCCTCATAGAAGCCATTCTTGTTGTAGATGGTGATGGACCAGAAGGCGTCCACCGGTACATCTTTTACCGTCAGGCGCATGGCCGTCTTGCCGTCATTTTGCTCGGGCACCTCGACCTTGTAGAACGCGTCTTTTTCGGCATTGCCGAAGATGCCGCCAGCGGTGCCGATGAGGTGGCGCACATCGTCGGTTTCCTCTTTCTTGCCGAAGGTTCGGTGACTGTCCGGCATCCAGGGGGTCAAGCCCAAGATGGCTTTGCGCAAGCCGGTCAAACTTTTTTGATCCCAGTTGGGCACCTCGAAACTGCCTGGGCTGGACTGGATCACCTGAATTGCATCCTGGGCCTTGCGCATTTCGGCGATATCGGCCGGGTTGTTGGGATCCACCAGGGTGCGGAAGGTGATTTGTACATAGCGAGTCCCCATTTCCTTCTCGGTAAAGGTGTAGGTGCCCGGTTCGTAAATTGCACGTTGGATGTAATGATCTTGGTTGATCACCAGCATCGATTGAAAGCGCCCTCCAATCTCGGGTTTGACAATGGTGAGTGCTTGGCTGAGGTCGAACACGCCGGTGCTGTAGGGCGTGTCGCGGTTCATGCGTATCACCAGCTGCTTGTCCACGTCGACCGGGCCGCGCTCATGATGGAGTTTGCCGAAAGCGCCCTGCTCGAAGCGCTTCTTGAAGTAGCGATCGGTTTCGGCGCGCACAAAGGAGTCGACGTTGACGGGTACCGTCGCTTCAGCCTTTGCGGCTGCAGGGGCTGCTGCGGCACCGCTGGGCATGGCGGCCACAGCAAACAGGCCGAGTGCTGGAAGGCAGAGTTTGAAGAGATGTTGCTTCATAGGGCGCTTCTAAGGCTGGGTGATGGAAGACTGGGCCATGGATTTGAGCTGACCGCTTGGCCCAGGGCTGCGTGGTCGCGTGGGACTGAAGCTCTGCATCCAGGCGCAGCAACTTGCGGTGGGGAGGCGTGATGTTGAGGCCTGTGCCTCAGGGTTTAAGACTTGACTTGCTCCTCTGTTTGGCCTGAGCTTGGTTGCGCTGGATGAAATCGCTGATCAGGCGCTGCAGATCCTCGGGGCGCTCGTTCAACATATTGTGGCCACAAGCAGGCAGGCCAACCAACCAGGTCGCGGGCCGCTTTTTGGCGATGGACAGGGCGCTCTCGGGCACGGCCACGCGGTCCTGCAAGCAGGTCAGTACCAGCATGGGCGCCGTGCCGCCCATGGACCATTGCTCCTTGGGGGTGGCATCACTGGCCTTGGCCTGCGCATTGGCCAAGGCGGGGAACTCGCCTTGCTCCAGGTCCAGCTGGGCCAGATGCTCATTGGCGGGGGCATACATCAGCTGCCCTTGCAGCTTGAGCCAATCCGCGCGGCTGATGGCCGGGTCCAGATACTGCTTGTACAGCGCGATGGTGTCGTCCGAGGGCTGCACCTCGCCGCCCGCGCCGATCAGAACAATGCCCAGGACTTGATCGGGCCGGGCTTGTGATGCTGCACGAGTGACCCGGTTGCCATAGGTCTTGCCGGCCAGGTAGACCTTGCCAAGCCCGAGCTTGTCCACCACTTGCCAGAGGTCATTGGCATAGTCGTGCAGGGTCAGGCCTTCGATGGGCCCGGTGCTGGCCCCCAGCGTGCGGTAGTTGTAGGTGACGACGCGTATGCCTTGCTTGGCGATGCCGCGCGCGAGACCGTCCAGCTGCGAGGCCGGGCGCCCATTGCCGGCCGCCATGACCAGGGTGACTGGACCTTTGCCGAAGGTGGTGGTCTCGATCCGGATGTCGCCGGCCTCGACGATGCGCGACACCGGATTGGCGGCCATGGCCGCGGAACACCACAGACCGGCGGCGAGGGCACTCAAGGCCGCCCAATTTTTGATTCGAACATGCATCGAAAACTCCTGGTTTGAAACACGGGTCCGATGCGCTGCCGAGAGGGTCTTGGCTCTGGCTGGCCCGGGTTTGCGACATCGTCTGCAGCGTGTATTTCTGGTTTTGAAGGCCGCTGCCAGCCGAGTTGGGCTGCCTTGGGCATGGCCAGCCCCTAATCCTTCTTGCCCTGCCGCAGCTTTTCCCGGTCTTGTTCGTATTTCTCGTAGGACTGGCTATTGGCACGGCGGCAGGCATTGCGGTCCTCGATATTCACCAAGCTCTCGCAGCGCTGCAGCGCTGTTTGCTGGCCGATGTCATAGGCCAGGGAGCAGGCGCTGAGCGCGCCCACCAAGGCACCGGCCAGGGCGAGTCGAACAAGTGCTTGGGTCGTCTTCATAGACAGATCCTCCTTGGGGCAGAAGTGTAGGGGCCGAGAAGCGAGCGCCGCCAGCCGCTGTGCTGCCGGCGGCTTGCTCGACCGCCTCGTCTTACTGCGCGGCCGCCTTGGCCTTGAAGGGCCGGCCTTCAAAGACCGTGCCCCAGACCTTGATGTCGCGCAAGCCCTTGACGCCGACCTCGTAGGGGTCCTTGTCCAGCACGGCAAAGTCGGCCAGCTTGCCGGCTTCGATGCTGCCCAACTCGTTCTCCATGCCTATGGTGTAGGCCGCGTCAATGGTGACGGCGCGAAGGGCTTGATCCAGACTCAAACGCTCCGCGGGCGCAAACACCTTGCCCGACAGGGTCTCGCGCGAGGCGGCGGTCCAGGCCAGGAAGAGCGGCTCGGCCGGGGCCATGGGGAAGTCTGAGTGCAGGGAAACCGCCACATTGCGCCGCACCAGGCCGCCCAGGGGCGCGATGCGCGATGCGCGGTCGGTGCCAAGGCCGCTGGCCGCATAGCGGTCGCCCAGGTCGTGGAGGTAGAAGGGATTGGCCGAGACCGAGGCGCCCAAGGTCGCGATGCGACGCGAGACGCCGTCATTGGCATAACCGTAATGCTCGATGGTGAAGCGATGGTCGGCGCGGAATTTCTCGTTCTGCAATTTCTGCAAGGTGTCCAGCACCAGCTTGGCGCCACCGTCGCCATTGGTGTGCACATGGATTTGGTAGCCGGCATTCCAATAGCTGCGGGCGATCTCTTCAAACGGCGCTGGTTGCGTGATCCACTCGCCATGATGACCGTCGATATAGCCCGGCTCATTGACCTGCATGGCCTGGGAGAACATGGCGCCATCGGCGAACAGCTTGATGCCGTTGTTGAACACCAGATGGCGGGTGTTTTGAGCCTTCAGATCGGCGACGCGCTTCATCGCCGCTTCCGGGCTCTTCAGGGCCAGGCCGATCTTGTAGACGTCCGGCGTCAGGCGCACCCGTACCGGCGAGTCGGGTTGGTCGATATTGCGCTTGAGCGCGCCCATCTCCAGCTCCCAGTTCGTGCCGCCGGTGTTCATATCGGCGACGGTGGTGACGCCGTTATAGGTCAGATAGTCCAGGGTCTTGCGATAGCCTGGATCGGCGGCGGCCGGAGCCAGCAGAAAGTTGGAGAGATAGGGCAGGGCCACGCTGAACATGCCGTCTTCCCAGAAGTGATTCTTCTTCCAGTCGATCTGCGGATGGTCTTTGAAGGCGGTCGGATCCATGCCCTTGCTCTTCAGCAGCTCCAGCATGGCGCTGTTGATATAGATCTCGTGCAGCGAACGCTGCAAGACAAGGATAGGCACGTCCTTGGAGATGCCGTCCAGCACCCCCGCCGACAGCTCGCCATGGGTGTCGGCGCTGAAGCCCCAGGTCATGAAGATGGGGCTGTCTTTTTTGCGCTCGGCGAAGGCGGTCTTGAGCGCCTTCAGATAGGCCGCTTGGCCGATGGTGGCCGGTGTCTTCTTGCCCATGATGTTCCAGGGCTCGGGCGTGATCCAGGTGGTCTGGAAGGCGATCGCGCCCAGCAGCGGGTGCATATGCGGGTCGATCAAGCCGGGTACCAGTACCTTGTCCTTGAACTGGGTGTCTATTCTGTGCGGGTGGGCCTTCAGCCAGGGCTGCAAATCGGCCAGGGAGCCGACGCTCAAAATCTCACGCCCGCGCACCGCCACGGCGCTTGCCGTGGGCTGGGTGGGGTCCATGGTGACGATTTTCTTGGCCACAAAAACGGTGACCAGCTCTTCGCTGGCAGCAACCTTGGGTGGGTTGATGCCGTGCGCGCTGGCCAGACCGGCGGCCAACAAGCTGAGGGCAGGCAGGTATTTGCCGAAACGACGTCGATTCATTCTTGAACTCCCCTGGCGAACCATCTGTTTGAAACGGCGGTCCGGCCGCCGTGCCGCCGGCAGCTTAGCAGGCCTGTTTGGGGGGAACTTGAAGAAAAATCAAACCGGCGGGAACTTGTCCACCGCGTCGGTGATGATGCCGTCCACCCCATTGCCCGTCAGCCAGGCGGCGGTGGCGGGGTCGTTGACGGTGTAGACCAGGGCCTTCATGCCGGCGGCGTGAATGCGCTCAATCACGGCCTTGTCCATGGCCGCGTAGTTGCTGATGACGGCGGCGCAGCCCAGGCTTTGCGCCTGCTCCAGCCAGCCCTCGTGCAGGCCGTCCAGCAGCAGGCCGCGCGGCAGTTCGGGCGCGGTCTCGCGCGCGCCGGCCAGGGCCTCGGGCTTGAAGGAGCTGAACAGCGGCGTCAGACCCGAACCCTGCCAGAGCCGCAAGACCTCACGGCCCACGACCTGGCCGGTCCGCAACTCCAGGCCGGGTGTGGGCTTGATCTCGATATTGAGCGCGAAGCGATTGCCGATGATGTATTGCGCTAGCGCCTCCAGGCTGGGCAGGGGTTCGCCCGCGTAGGCGCGGCTATGCCAGCTGCCGGCGTCCAGCAAGCTCAGCTCGGCCCAGCTCAGATCGCCGGCCCGACCGCGGCCATTGCTGGTGCGATTGAGCGTGGCGTCATGCAGCAAGAAAGGCTGGCCGTCGCGGCTGAGTTTGACGTCGCACTCGAAGGCCCGGTAGCCGTGGCTGGCCCCCAGGCGGAAGGCCGCCAAGGTGTTCTCGGGGGCCAACTTGCCGGCGCCCCGGTGGGCGATCCAAAAGGGCAGGGGCCAGTTCTTGCTGCTAGGGCTTTCGGGGCTTGTGGGGCTTTCGGCGTTCATGGCTTCAGTCTACCCGGCGGGTGGTCTGCGGGTCGAACCAGTGCAGATGCTTGTCGCTGACCTGCAGATACACGGTGTCGCCCAGGGCGGGAGGCTTGTGCGTGCCGTCGATGCGCAGGGTGAACATCTCGCTGCCCAGGCGGCCGTAGACCAGGCGCTCGGCGCCCAGCATCTCGATCATCTCCACCTTGAGCGGCCAGGCATTGGCTGTGCTGGCTTCATGCGACCAGTGGTCCAGATGCTCAGGGCGCAGGCCCATGATCAGCTCGCCCGCCCGCGGGGCAGCAGCGGGCAGGTTCACCGTGACCCCGCCCAGGCTGAACTGCTGGCGACTGTCGCCCAGCACCTGACCCTTGAGCAAATTCATCGGTGGCGAGCCCATGAAACCGGCCACAAAGGTGGTGGCGGGGCGGGCGTAGACGTCCTCGGGCGTGCCGATTTGCTCCATATGGCCGCCATTCATCACGATCATGCGCTGGGCCAAGGTCATGGCTTCCACCTGATCGTGGGTCACGAACAAAGACGTAACGCCGAGTTCGCGGTGCAGCTTCTGGATCTCCAACCGGGTGTGGGCGCGCAGCTTGGCGTCCAGATTGGACAAGGGCTCGTCGAACAAAAAGACCTGCGGGTTGCGCACGATGGCGCGGCCCATGGCCACGCGCTGGCGCTGGCCGCCGGAGAGCTGGCGCGGCGTGCGGTCCAGCAAATGGCCCAGCTCCAAAATCTTCGCAGCCTTGTCCACCCGCGCCTTGATCTCGGCCTCGGGCACCTTCTTGATCTTGAGGCCATAGGCCATATTGGCGAACACCGTCATATGCGGGTAGAGCGCATAGTTCTGGAACACCATGGCGATGTCGCGGTCCGCCGGCTCAATGTTGTTGACCACGCGTGGGCCGATGGCGATCTCGCCATCCGAGACTTCTTCCAGACCGGCCACCATGCGCAGCAAGGTGGACTTGCCGCAGCCCGAGGGGCCGACGATGACGATGAACTCACCGTCCGCGATTTCGGCGTCCACGCCGTGGATGACTTGAACAGCCTTGGCGCCTGCGCCGTAGCGCTTGACGACTTTGCGAAGAGAAATGCTTGCCATGTTTTTTCTTTGGATGTGTTTTGTTGAGCTTGGGGAATCTCTAACCGGTGGGGCCAGAGCACGTCGCAAGACTCCTATTTTTCTGTGTCGACCAGTCCCTTGACGAACCAGCGCTGCATCAGGATGACGACCAGGGCGGGCGGGATCATGGCCAGCATGGCGGTGGCCATGATGATGTTCCACTCATTGGCCGCGTCGCCGCCGCTGATCATGCGTTTGATGCCGATCACCACGGGGTACATGTTTTCTTGCGTGGTCACCAGCAACGGCCACAGGTATTGGTTCCAGCCGTAGATGAACTGGATCACGAACAGGGCGGCGATGGAGGTGCTGGAGAGCGGCAGCAGCACGTCTTTGAAGAAGCGCATGGGTCCGGCGCCGTCGATGCGGGCGGCTTCCACCAACTCGTCCGGCACGGTCATGAAGAACTGCCGGAACAAGAATGTGGCGGTGGCCGAGGCGATCAGAGGCACGGTCAGGCCGGCGTAGCTGTTCAGCAGGCCCAAATCCGCCACCACCTGGTAGGTGGGCCCGATGCGCACTTCCACCGGCAGCATCAGCGTGACGAAGATGGCCCAGAAGAAAAAGCTCTTGAAGGGAAAGCGGAAGTAGACGATGGCAAAGGCCGACAGCAGGGAGATGGCGATCTTGCCGATGGCGATCACCAGGGCGGTGACCAGGCTGACCCACATCATCTGCGCCACCGGCGCCTTGGAGCCGGCGCCGCTGGCATTGCCGAACAAGGCGGCCGTGTAGTTGTCGATCAGATGCCCACCGGGCAGCAAGGGCATGGGCGCCTGCACGATGGCATCGGCTGTGTGGGTCGAGGCGATGAAGGCGATGTAGAGCGGGAAGGCCACGATCATCACACCCAGGATCAGAACCAGGTGTGAGAGCAGGGTGAGGGCGGGGCGGCGTTCGATCATTTCAATACTGCACTTTCTTTTCGACGTAACGGAACTGCAGCACCGTCAGCGTGATGACGATGACCATCAGCACCACCGACTGCGCGGCCGAGCCGCCCAGGTCCATGGCCTTGAAGCCGTCGTAATAGACCTTGTAGACCAGGATGGCCGTGTCCTTGCCTGGGCCGCCGTGGGTGGCCGCGTCGATGATGCCGAAGGTGTCAAAGAAGGCGTAAACGATGTTGATCACCAGCAAGAAGAAGGTGGTGGGCGAGAGCAGGGGGAAGACGATGCTCCAGAAGCGGCGCCAGGGGCCGGCACCGTCGATGGCCGCGGCCTCGATCAAGGACTTGGGGATGGACTGCAAGCCCGCCAGGAAGAACAGGAAGTTGTAGGAGATCTGCTTCCACACGGCCGCCATCACCACCAAGGTCATGGCGTGGCCGGAGTTGAGCAGGTGATTCCATTCAAAGCCCAGGGCGTTCAGGCCGTAGGACACCACGCCGATGGAGGGGGCGAACATGAACATCCACAACACGCCCGCGATGGCAGGCGCCACGGCATAGGGCCAGATCAGCAGGGTCTTGTAGGCCAGGGCGCCGCGCACCACGCGGTCGGCCATCACGGCCAACAGTAAGGAAATGCTCAGACCAAGGACCGCCACTAGGATGGAGAAGACGGCGGTGGTCTTGAAGGAGGCCAGATAACTTTCATCGGCCCAGAGGGCGCGGAAGTTGTCCAGGCCCACCCACTCGGTGGACATGCCGAAGGCGTCTTGCTGCTGCAGCGACTGCAGCACGGCCTGGCCGGCGGGCCAGAAGAAGAAGACGGTGATGACCACCAGCTGCGGCATGAGCAAGGCCCAGGGCAGCCAGGAGGATTTGAAGAGGACGCGTTTTTCGAGAGCCATCTTGTGGTGGTTTCTGCTGAGGTTCAGCCTGAGGTCTGTCGGCCCGGCTTGGAGGGGAGGAGGCAGGGGCCGTTTTGCGGCAGAGTAGAAAAGCCGCCAAAACCGGTCAGGGCTTGGCGGCTTGGAGCCAGGGCGGGTGATACCCCTTAAGACACTTCGTCTTAGCCTTTATTGGCCTTCTGGAACTTTTCCAGCTGCTCGTTGCCGCGCTTGATGGCGGCGTCTATGCCTTCCTTGGGGGCCTTTTTGCCGGCCCAGACGTTTTCCATCTCTTCGTCCACGATGGTGCGGATCTGGACGAAATTGCCCAGGCGCACGCCACGTGATTTGTCGGTGGTCTTGCGAATCATCTGGGTCACGGCCACATCGGTGCCGGGGTTGGCCTTGTAGAAGCCGCTCTTCTCGGTCAACTCATAGGCCGCCTTGGTGACGGGCAGATAGCCGGTGCGCTTATGGCTTTCCATCGCCACCTCGGGTTTGGAGAGGTAGTTGAAGAAAGCGGCCACGCCCTTGTACTCGGGGGCCTTCTTGCCCGACATCACCCACAGGCTGGCGCCACCGATGACGGTGTTCTGCGGTGCGCCGGGCACATCGGGGTAGAAGGGCAGGGGGGCCATGCCGTAGCCGAACTTGGCGTTCTTCTTGACGTTGGCGTAGAGGCTGGAGGAGGCCGTCTGCATGGCGCATTCGCCCGAGACAAAGGTGGCGTCGGCCGAGTTGCCGCGGCCCTTGTAGACGAACAGGCCTTGCTTGGACATATTGGCCAAGTTCTCAATATGGCGCACATGCAAGGGCGTGTTGAAGTTCAGCCGCGTGTCCAGGCCGCCAAAGCCATTGTTCTTGCTGGCGTACTCCACGTTATGCCAGGCGGAGAAGCTCTCCAGCTGGGTCCAGCTGACCCAGCTGGTGGTGAATGGGCATTTGACGCCGCTGGCCTTGAGCTTGGCGGCGGCCAGAGCCACCTCGGGCCAGGTGCTGGGGGCCTTGTTGGGGTCCAGACCGGCGGCCTTGAAAGCGTCCTTGTTGTAGAACAGCACGGTGGTCGAGCTGTTGAAGGGGAAGCTCAACATCTGGCCATTGGCGGCCGTGTAATAACCGGCCACGGCGGGCACATAGACGCTGGGGTCGAACTTGGCACCGGCCTGCTTCATCACCTCGGTGACCGGGATCACGGCGCCCTTGCTGGCCATCATGGTGGCGGTGCCGACCTCGAAGACCTGCAGGATGTGCGGTGCGTTGCCGGCCCGGAAGGCGGCGATGGCCGAGGTCATGGATTCGTCGTAACTGCCCTTGTAGGAGGGCACGATCTTGAATTCTTTCTGGCTGGCGTTGAAGTCCTTGGCCAGATCATTCACCCAGTCGCCCAGGGCACCGCCCATGGAATGCCACCATTGGATCTCGGTTTGAGCGCTGGCGTTTTGCGCCAGGCCCGCGATCAGCAGGGCGGCGCCAAGGTGTTGGAGTTTCATCAGGGGTGCTCCGAAAAAATCAGAAGGGGAATGAAGCGAACAGCAAAAAACGGTAAAACGAAAAAGAACGAGCCTTAACGCTAAACCAGGATTGTGACATTTGAGCCCTGCAAATTCGCGATTTGGGCCGCAAGAGCGGGCGTTCTGTAGTCATTGACCGCCAGCTGGGCCCATGCCGTCAATCGGTGACGGCCCGAATTTGAGCCTTGTTTCATAGAGAAACTGGACTGTTTTCGCTTGGGCGCAATCGCCGCCAGGGGCCAAGGGCAATTGCGGCGTAGCGAGGCCGCCATGCTGCACTGCGGTAGGATTCGGGCATTGCTTTTGAGGCTTTTCGGCGACCCGCGACACCGTGCTGGGTACTCCGTGCAAGGCTTGCACCTCTCTGAGCCGGGCCACAAGCCAGGCTGGGGCCCGCAAGCCCTCAGATTCAGACTCAAACGAGCTCGCAAATTCTCAGCTTCGCTGCGCGTCCCTCTGTCTTGCTTGCGCCCCAGGCAGGGCGGGGCCGCCGCCCAATCAGAGCGCTTTGCCGCGCTCGTATGCCATGAATGCACCGCATCCCCTGATGCCCGCCGATCAAGACCTGAACACTCCCGCTGTCCCCGGCCAAGAGTCAGACGCCGAGTCTTCCCACCGCGCCCCCCGCCTGCGCGAGATTCCCTACAACTACACCTCCTTCTCCGACCGCGAAATCGTCATCCGCTTGCTGGGCCATCGCGCCTGGGAGCTGCTGAACCAGCTGCGCGAGGAGAGGCGCACCGGTCGCTCGGCCCGCATGTTGTACGAGGTCTTGGGCGATGTCTGGGTGGTGCAGCGCAACCCCTATCTGCAAGACGATTTGCTGGACAACCCGAAACGCCGGGCCCTGCTGATCGAGGCCCTGGAGCACCGCCTGCACGAGGTGGAGCGCCGCCGCGACCCCAGCACCGACGCGCAGCGCGATGCGCATGTGGGCGAGCTGCTGGCCGCCGCCCGGGTGGCCGTGCAGCAGTTTGCGCGCCAGTTTGAGCAGGTGGCCGAGCTGCGCCGCCGCGCCAGCAAGCTGTTTGCCAAGTCCACCGAAAAAGACAATATCAAGTTCGACGGCCTGTCCCGCGTCAGCCATGTGACCGACGCCACCGACTGGCGGGTCGAGTACCCCTTTGTGGTGCTGACGCCGGATACCGAGGCCGAGATGGCCCAGCTGGTCAGGAGCTGTGTGGAGCTAGGCCTGACCGTCATCCCGCGTGGCGGCGGCACCGGTTATACCGGCGGCGCCGTGCCCCTGGTGTGGAATAGCGCCGTCATCAATACCGAGAAGTTGGAGGCGCTCAAGGGCGTGGAGATGCTGGTCTTGCCCGGCCTCGACAAGCCGGTGGCCACCATCTGGAGTGAGGCCGGTGTGGTGACCCAGCGCGTGGCCGATCTGGCCGAGCAGCATGGCTTTGTGTTCGCGGTCGACCCCACCAGCGCCGAGGCCTCCTGCGTGGGCGGCAATGTGGCCATGAATGCGGGCGGCAAGAAAGCCGTGCTCTGGGGCACGGCGCTGGACAACCTCGCCTCTTGGCGCATGGTGACGCCCGAGGCCAAGTGGCTGGAGGTGGTTCGCCTGAACCACAATCTGGGCAAGATCCATGATGTGGAGACGGCCAGCTTTGAGCTGCGCTACTTCGACGCCACCGGCAAGAAGCTGGAACGCACCGAGAGGTTGGACATCCCCGGCCGCATCTTCCGCAAGGAAGGCCTGGGCAAGGACGTGACCGATAAATTCCTGGCCGGTCTGCCCGGCATTCAGAAGGAAGGTTGCGACGGCCTGATCACCAGCTGCCGCTGGATCGTGCACAAGATGCCGGCCCATGTGCGCACCGTCTGCCTGGAGTTCTTTGGCAATCCCAAGGACTGCGTGCCGGCCATCGTGGACATCAAGGACTTCATGTTCACCGAGGCCAAGCGCCCGGGAGGCGCGGTGCTGGCTGGCTTGGAGCACCTGGACGACCGCTACCTGAAGGCCGTGGGTTACTCCACCAAGAGCAAGCGCGGCGGCCTGCCCAAGATGGTGCTGGTGGGCGATATCGTCGGCGAGGATGCCGACGCGGTGGCCCGCGCCACCTCCGAGGTAGTGCGCCTGTCCAATGGCCGCAACGGCGAGGGTTTTATCGCCGTCTCGGCCGATGCGCGCAAAAAGTTCTGGCTGGACCGCAAGCGCACGGCGGCCATCTCCAAGCACACCAATGCCTTCAAGGTGAACGAGGATGTGGTCATCCCCTTGCCCCGCATGGGCGAGTACACCCTAGGCATCGAGCGCATCAACGTCGAGCTGAGCCTGCGCAACAAGCTGGCCCTGGTGCAGGCCCTGCAAGCCCTGTTCCGCCAGGGCAAGCTGCCTCTGGGCAAGAGCGATGACGCGGGCGACATCCCCAGCGCCGAGCTGCTGGGTGACCGGGTGCAGCAAGCCCTGGCCTTACTGGACGAGGTGGGTGCGCAGTGGTTGCGCTGGAAGAACGAGTTAGACCTGCCGCGTGAAGTGCAGGGCGAGCGCAGCTTCTTCGATCAGCTGCAAGATCACAGCTTGCGTGCCTCCTGGAAGACGCAGATCTTCAAGCCCCTGCAAGCCATCTTCAACGGCGGCGCCTTCGAGCCCATCCTGGCCGAGTGCAAGCGCATCCACGGCGAGGTGCTGCGTGGCCGCGTCTGGGTGGCCCTGCATATGCATGCCGGTGACGGCAATGTGCACACCAACATCCCCGTCAACTCCGACAACTACGAGATGCTGCAAACGGCCCACGAGGCCGTCGCCCGCATCATGAAGCTGGCGCGCAGCCTGGACGGTGTGATCTCCGGCGAGCATGGCATCGGCATCACCAAGCTGGAGTTCTTGAGCGACGCCGAGCTGGCACCCTTTGCCGACTACAAGGCCCGCATCGACCCCGAAGGCCGCTTCAACAAGGGCAAGCTCTTGCGTCTGGGCGGGCCTGAGTCTATGACGACTTTTGCTGACCTGACCAATGCCTACACGCCCAGCTTCGGCCTGATGGGGCATGAGTCGCTGATCATGCAGCAGAGCGATATTGGCGCCATCAGCGACTCGATCAAGGACTGCCTGCGCTGCGGCAAATGCAAGCCGGTCTGCGCCACCCATGTGCCGCGCGCCAATCTGCTCTATTCGCCGCGCAACAAAATCCTCGCCACCTCCCTGCTGGTCGAGGCCTTTCTGTACGAGGAGCAAACCCGCCGCGGCATCTCCATCAAGCATTGGCAGGAGTTCGAGGATGTGGCCGACCACTGCACGGTCTGCCACAAATGCGCCAACCCTTGCCCGGTCAAGATCGACTTCGGCGATGTGACCATGAATATGCGCAACCTCTTGCGCAAGATGGGCCAGAAGACCTGGCGCCCCGGCAATGCCGCCGCCATGTTCATGCTCAATGCCAGCAAGCCCGAGACCATCAAGCTGGCCCGTGCCGCCATGGTGGGCGTGGGCTTCAAGGCTCAGCGCCTGGCCCACGATGTGCTCAAGCGCTTTGCCAAGGCGCAGACGGTCGCGCCTCGCGCCACCGTGGGCGCCGCCCCCATCAAGGAGCAGGTGATTCACTTCGTCAACAAAAAGCTCCCCGGCGGCCTGCCCAAAAAGACGGCTCGCGCCTTGCTGGACATCGAGGACAAGGACTATGTGCCCATCATCCGCAACCCGGTCGCCAGCCATGCCGACACCGAGGCGGTGTTCTACTTCCCCGGCTGCGGCTCCGAGCGTTTGTTCAGTCAGGTGGGCTTGGCCACCCAGGCCATGCTCTGGCATGCCGGCGTGCAGACCGTGCTGCCGCCGGGTTATCTCTGCTGCGGCTATCCCCAGCGCGGCAGCGGCCAGTTCGAGAAGGCCGAGAAGATGATCACCGACAACCGGGTGCTCTTCCACCGCGTCGCCAACACGCTCAACTACCTGGACATCAAGACCGTGGTGGTCTCATGTGGCACCTGCTACGACCAGCTGCAGGGCTATAAGTTCGAGGACATCTTCCCCGGCTGCCGCATCATCGACATCCACGAGTACCTGCTGGAGAAAGGCATCACCCTGGGCTCAAGCACGAGCTATCTCTACCACGACCCCTGCCACTCGCCCATGAAGCTGCAAGAGCCCATGAAGACCGTCAAGGCCTTGGTGGGTGAGAACGTGGTGGAGAGCAAGCGCTGCTGCGGCGAGAGCGGCACCCTGGGCGTGACCCGGCCCGACATCTCCACCCAGATCCGCTTCCGCAAGGAAGAAGAGTTGCGCAAGACCGAGACCCTGTTGCGCGACAGCGGCAAGGTGGCGGCGGCCGACAACCTCAAGATCCTCACCAGCTGCCCCAGCTGCTTGCAAGGTCTCAGCCGCTACGGCGGTGATTTGCAAAACGGTCTGCTGGAAGCCGACTACATCGTGGTCGAGATGGCGCGCCAAATCCTGGGTGAGAACTGGATGCCGGAGTATGTGGCCAAGGCCAATGCGGGCGGCATCGAGCGCGTGCTGGTTTGAGCCTGGCGTCAGCAAAAGCAAAGGCCCGCTTCGAGCGGGCCTTTTTTCGTCTGAAGCGAGTGCGCCTCAGCGCTGTTTGTCCGTCCTGCGCTTGACCCAGGCCAGGGCGGCCAGGCCGCTCAGCAGCAAGGCATAGCTTTGAGGCTCAGGCACAGCCGGATGCAGATTGGCGATCTCGGCGGCCGACAAGGCCGTGTCGTAGATGGCGATGTAGTCCACCGAACCGGCCGAGGCTTCGCCGCCCACGGCGTTGTCATCGACGAAGAAACGTGCCACCTGATTGGGGCCGCTGAACTGAGCCAAACCCGCCGTGTCATTGAAGCTGATCTGCAAGACACCGTTGATATAGCCGGAGAAATTGCCCGCCGCATCGCGGCTGACAGTCAGGCGCACGGTCTGGCCGTTGGCGAAGGCGCCGCTCCCGCCGGTGGCGACGTTGTAGAAGTTCAGTGCGGTCGACAGGTTGTAGAGGCCGGTGTCACTGAGGGCATTTTTGAAGTCCAGCAGGCGGCGATAACCATTGGTTTGATCCAGGGCAAAGCTGGTGTCTATGGTGTAGATCGAGCTGCCCACCGCGTTGTCCAGGCTGAGGCCTTGGTTGGCGGCAAAGCTGTAGCTGCTGGCACCTAGCGAGCCGCCCAGGGGGTTCAGCGCGGGGCCGCCCAGGGCATCGGCAAAGCTACCGTTGAGTTCATACAAATGACTGGGCGTTGTCGCCCCAGCTTCCGGCAGGCCGCCGAGGGCAAACAGGCTGCCCAGCAAGGCGGCAGCAGGGATACAGCGAGTGCTAAGGCGAGGCATTGACTTCTCCTGGCGGCAACATCACCGCTGGGCCCAACCATAAGCATTGCGGCGCCATTTGCTATCCCCAGGACAAGGGAGCGGAATGCTTGAGGCGGATCAAGCCCTAGGCGCAGGCAAGCGGGCCGCCTGGGTTTCCCCCAGTCAGGGCCATCTGAGTGTCGGCATTTTGTCCCTTCACAATGGGCAGGCTGCGCGCATGCAGCGCCCTCAGCCCCAGGAATACTCATGCCGCGCCGTTCTCCCTTGTTCAAACATCTGCTCGGCCTAGTCGGCCTTGCCTCCCTGTGTGCAGGTGCCGCTCAGGCGCAGACGCAAGGCTTGGTCGATCAACCCTGCGCCCTGATCGAGGCGCGTGTGGCAGCTGCCGCCGAGGCCGAGCGCCATGGCCTGTGGCAAACGCAGGATTGGGCGGGCCTGTGTCGCTATCAAGCCGCCAACAAGGCCTGGCTGGCTGCGCACAAGAGCGGGCCTGTGGTGGTCTTTATGGGCGACTCCATCACCGAGGGCTGGGGGCGACGCCAGGGGCGTGGCGGGCCGGGAGAGTTCATGGAGCCGGGTTACTTGAGCCGAGGCATCTCGGGTCAGACCACGGCGCAGATGCTCTTGCGTCTGCGCGCCGATGTGCTGGATTTACGGCCCAAGGTCTTGCACCTGATGGCGGGCACCAATGACATCGCCGGCAATCGCGGGCCGGTCTCCAAGCAAGACTTGCAAGCCAATATCCAGTCCATGGTGGAGCTGGCACGGCGCCATGGCTTGCGAGTGGTGCTGGCCTCCATCTTGCCGACCGAGCGCTTTGATTGGCGGCCCGAACTCAAGCCGGCCCAAGCCGTGCGCGAGATGAATACCTGGCTGCGGGCCTATGCCGCAGCCCAAGGCCTTGTCTACGCCGACTACTACACGCCCATGGCCACTGAGAGCGGTGGCCTCAAGCCCGAGTTGGGGCCGGATGGCGTGCATCCCAATGAGGCGGGCTATTTGCTGATGGAGCCCATCGCGAGGGAGGCGATTCGCCGCGCGATGAGCGATGGCAAGTAGCGGCCGGCCTGGGGCTACATCAGCACAAAGTAGGGCTTGTAGGCCTCGCCATTGCCGTCCTTCCAGTCCTTGCCGGCCACGATGCCACCGGTTTGCGGTTCGATGATTCTGACCTGACCGCGTGTGTCCACAAAGACGTTGACCGCATGTGCACCGGTGGAGGTGCGGCCAAAGATCACCCCGATGGCATAGCCGAATTCGGCGCTGCTGGCGTAGGCCGTCTTGGAAGCCTGGGCCTTGTAGACATAGCTGAAGTCATCGCAGTCGAAGACCTCGTTCTTCCACTTGTAGTTGCGCAGGCCGGACTCTTGATAGATGGTGCCGGCCTGGGTGTCGGAGATGGCTTCGTAGAACTCGTCCCCGGTATTGAAGGCCGAGTAGACGAAAGAGGAGCCGGGCCAAGTGCTTTGGAACAGTTGCTCCACCTTGTTCTTGATGACGAAGAATTTGTGAAAGGTGTACTGGCTGCCGGCATTGCTGCCCGAGACATAGAGCCAGTTCCAGGAGCCGGCGTCGGCGGCCAGATGCATGGTGGTGCCGGCATTGTTCCAAGCCAGCTTATAGCTTTGCGAACCATCCGGATTGGTCTGGCTGAGCTGGGCGCTCAAGCCCATCACGGGATAGCCCTCGCCATAACCCGAACTGGCCCAAAAGGTCCATTCCCAGTTGCTTGACTTGCCGTTGGCGTGCAGGGGCCAGCTCAGGCCGCCGCTTTGAATACTGAGATTGGCGGGCCCCTGTGTCGGGTCGGACGAGACGGACAGGGGCAAGACATCTTGGGGGTAGTCGGTGTATTGACCCATGAAAGCCCAGTTCCAAGTGCCCGAGCCTGCGCCGTCCACGCAGAGCACGCGCCCTTGCGGGTCCTTCAGCGCGTAAACACCGGCTGGGTCCAGCTTGGACGCCGCCATGGCTTGGCCCAGCACCATGGCGCTGGCGGTCTCGGCCTGCGTCGAGCCTTGGGCTTTGTCCAGGCCCTTGGCCCCCGCTTGGGGGTAGGACTTGAGCTGCGCGCCCGGTTCGGCATGCGCGTTGATGGGTAGTGCAAATTGAGCGAGGGCGCCGGCGGGCTTGTGGGTCGTGTGGGTGGACATGAGCTGTTCTCCGAGTCTGCTTGAATCGAATCAACTGATCTGCGGGCGCAGCGCCACCGCCTGGGCGGGCCGCTGGGCAGGCCTCTGCCGTCGAGCCTGCCTGCTTGATTGCGTGCAGCAAGACGCGACGGTCGACTCAATGTAGGAGGCCTGCGCTCAAGGCGACTCCTAAGGCGGGGGGAGCAAATGATGTCGGCTTTTCTGCTCGTTTCCCGTTGCTAAAGCTAGGCGTTCAACTCAGCGGATTCTGTCTCGGCTCACACAATCTTGGCCATGGATGCGCAGCAGTTTGCCAATACCTTTGCTCAGCTCGATGGCGATGTTTACCCCCTAGCCGCCGGCCGTTTAGCCTTGGGGCTGCAGCGATTGTCGAATGAAGCGGAGGACTTGCTCTCCCGCCAAGTGGATCCCCAATAGGGGCGCAGCGCGCTGATTGACCTGAGTCACGCTGGCGAAACGCTCCTTCTGATGCCTTGAAGGTGCTGGACATTGATCGCCCTTTGACTGCCGCTCTTGCTGCCATAGATTAGGCGCTGAGCTTGCACGCCTTGGCGATTGGGCACGCTTCTTTAGGCCAGGGCTGTGCTTCATTGCACGATTGCGCCTAGGTAGGCGCTTAGTTGCCAGCCAAAAACCTATACAAGAAATGAATAAGCTTGCATGATGGTTGCAAGGCGACCCTGACTTCAAAAGGTCTTTTGAACCCCATCGGACATGCTTCTTGGCCATGCCCAGTGCATCAACCGACAGTGTTTCTGAGCCGCTAAGCCTCGGGTTGACCTGGCCTTTACACCCCTTTCAATGGGAGTTCGCATGATGCAAACGCCAATGGATCGTCGAAGCTTTCTTGCGGGCTCAGTTGCCGCTGTGGGTTTGGCCTCCGGTCTTTGGAGTGGCCAGCACTGCTGGGCGGGCGAAGTCGCCGCTTCAGCAGAAACCGCCAAGCGGGCCAGTCGCGAAGAGGCCGTCGCCATGGTCAAAAAAGCCATTGCCCAGTTCAAGCGCGACGGTGCAGAAAAGACCTATGCGGCCATCATGGACGCGAAAGGGCCCTATCGCGATCGTGATCTCTATGTTTGGATCAGCGATTTGAAGACGGGCTTCACCGTGGCACATGGCATCAATCCGCGCCTCTTGGGCAAGGATCTCACCGGTATTCGTGACGCTGATGGCCAGGCCTTTGTGCTGAACCTGCAAAAGCTGGCGCGCCTGGGTAAGCCGGGCTGGGTGAATTACAAATGGCCCAATCCCACGACCAACGTCA
Source organism: Paucibacter sp. KBW04 (assembly GCF_003852425.1). Classification (GTDB taxonomy): domain Bacteria; phylum Pseudomonadota; class Gammaproteobacteria; order Burkholderiales; family Burkholderiaceae_C; genus Paucibacter_A. The sequence continues at coordinate 108,230 of NZ_QAJN01000012.1, forward strand.
TCGAGTCCAAAACCACTTACTTTGAGCCCTGGGCGGATTTGGCTTTTTGCGCCGGTGTCTATTTGCCTGAATGAATCGCCAGCTTGAAGCCTCCTAGGCGTTTGAGTCGTCGTGGTTGAGAAGAACGTCTCGGCGCCTTTCAGCCTGCAGTCCCGTCATCCCAAACGGGTCGCAGGCCTGGGTTTGTTGACCCTGATCCTGCTCCTGGTGTTCGTCGTCAATATGCGCAACGGCCAGGTGGCTGTGGACGCGATCTATGCCAATTTGGTGAGGGTGCAGGCCGCCACCCAAAAAGCCAACACCATGCTGCAGTTGGTGATGCGGCAAGACATTGCGGTGCGCGGTTTGGGGCTGTCGCAAGAGCCTGCCAAGATGCAATCCTCGTACTCGACCAGCGTCGAATCGACCGAGGCTTTTGGGCGTTTGTTGGACGAGTTCATGGCCGTGCCTCAGGGAGAAATCAACCTACGGGTACTGCGCGAACTGAAGCAGGTTCAACAGCAAGCGCTGCCCTTGATCAAGGAAGCTTCGGGCTATGCCTTTTCCTACCAGATTGAAGACACCATACGCATCATCAACGCGCAATTGGACGGTGTGTCTCGCAAGCGAATGGAACTCACCACCCAGTATGTGGCCTTGATTACTCAGGAGGCTAACGAGACCACGCAGCGCATTCTTGAGCAGGCCGAACGCTCGCGTAACAGCACTTATTTCTTCGGCGTTCTGTCTTTGTTGTCACTGGTTGCATTCGGGGTGATGATGGCGCGGGAACTTCGTCATGCGGACGCTGCCGTGCATGAGGTCGAAGAGCGGCGTGCGCGCGAAAAGGCCGAAGTCTTGGCCTCGGCCAATGTGGAGTTGGCCGAGGCGCTGGAGGTGGCAAAGATCGCCACCCAGGCCAAGAGCGAGTTCTTGGCCAATATGAGCCACGAGATCCGCACCCCCATGAATGCCATCATCGGCCTGTCCGGCCTGGCTCTGCGCTTGGATCCGAGTCAGCGCATGCGGGACTACCTGGACAAGATTCAACAAGCGGGTCAGCACCTGCTGGGCATCATCAACGACATTCTCGATGTGTCCAAGGTGGAAGCCGGCCGGATGGAGTTGGAGCAAATGCCATTTGACCTGGAGCGGGTGCTGGATAACCTGTCCAGCCTTTTGCTTGAAAAGGTCAGCGCCAAAGGGCTGGAGATGATTTGGCGCATCGCGCCCGATGTGCCCTTCGGGCTGGTCGGTGACCCGTTGCGCCTGGGGCAGATCTTGATCAACTACTGCAATAACGCCCTCAAGTTCACCGAGACTGGCGAGATCGAGCTTGATCTGACGGTGTTGGAGCAAAGCGATCAAGAGGTGATGCTGCGCTTCGCGGTGCGCGACACCGGCATTGGCATGACCGAGGCCCAACAGGCGCTGTTGTTCCGCAGCTTCAACCAGGCAGACGCCTCCATCACCCGCAAATACGGCGGCACCGGCCTGGGCCTGGCCATCAGCAAACATCTGGCTGCGCTGATGGGTGGTGAGGTGGGGGTGAGCAGCGTGCCTGGTCAGGGCTCGGTGTTTTGGTTCACCTGCAGACTGGGCCTGGGCGAGCGTCGCAAGCTCAACTTCACCCCCGCAGATGCGCAGGGCAAGCGGGTGCTGGTGATCGATGACAACCCGACGGCCGCCACCGTGCTGGCCGAGAATCTGGCCCTCCTGGGTTTTGAGGTGCAGATTGAGCATTCCGGGGCGGCGGGCCTGGACAGGCTTTCGCATGCCGCCAGTGCCAAGGCGCCCTTCGACTTTGTCATGCTGGATTGGATAATGCCTCATCTGGACGGCATTGAGACGGCCCGTTTGATCCAACAAGCCCCTGTTGAGCCGCGGCCCAAGCTGGTGTTGGTGACTCAATTTGGCCGGGAAGAAGTGGCGCAAAAGTCTCGCGAGGTGGGCATCTCCCATGTGCTGGTCAAGCCGGTCAATCCGTCAACCTTGGTTGATGTGATGATGAATCTGCTGGGCCATGTGGGCTACGCGAGCAAGCCGGTCGCTTTGGGCAAGGACCTTGTCCAGGTGCGGTCAGATATCCGCGGCGCCCGCCTCTTGCTGGTGGAAGACAACGCCATCAATCAGCAGGTCGCGCTTGAGTTGCTGACGGATGAGGGATTCAGGGTCGATATTGCTGACAATGGCGCCATTGCCCTGGCCAAGATCGACCAGGCCCATCAACAGGGTCAAGCCTACGATCTGGTGTTGATGGATATGCAGATGCCCGTCATGGACGGCTTGCAAGCCACTCGAAAGCTGCGTGAAGACCCGCGCAACGCCCAACTCCCCGTGGTCGCCATGACCGCAAATGCGATGGGCTCGGACCGGCAACTGTGCTTGGATGCCGGCATGAACGACTACGTGAGCAAGCCTATTGAGCCCGCCTTGCTGTGGCGGGCACTCAATCAATGGGTGCCGCCTGATGCCAATCGCAGCCCGCCAAACGCCGCGCCTCTTGAGTCCGCATCGGCCAGCGCGGCTGAGCTGCCTGCCATTGCGGCCCAGGTGCTGCTCATGCCCGTGAGCGGCCTAGAGATCGAGTTAGGCCTGTCGCGCCTGAATGGCAAGGCGAGTTTCTACACCCTCTTGCTGCGGCGTTTTGTCGAGGCTCATGCGAGCTATTTGGCCGAGCTGAAGGACAGCGTTGCCGCTGCCGATTGGCCCACGGCCGAACGTGCCGCGCACACCCTCAGAGGGGTGGCCGGCAATATCGCTGCCAGCGACTTGCAAGAGTCGGCGGGGAGTTTGGAAAACCGGCTGAGGCGTTGTGTCGAGTCCGCGCCCACGGCGGCCGAACTGCTGTTGCTCGAGCCGGCCTTGAACAAGGTCGTTCAACAGGTCATGGCGCTTGTGCAGGGCTTGCGGCGGGCGTTTCCCGCCAGCCCAGGCCTTAGCGGCCAGCCCTCTGCCGACGAGCAAGACCTGGCCCGGCTCTGCCATTCATTGCTGGCCCTGCTGCGAGAAGACGATGGACAGGCCTTCGAGTTTGTGCAGGAGCATCTGGCGAGCTTGCAGCAAGCCCTGGGCGAGCACTTTTTGGAGTTAAAGACCTGTGTTGAGGCCTTTGAGTTCCAAGCCGCCGCGATGCTGATGCAGGCGCAGTTGCCGAGCATCGAAGCTCGGGCTGCTGCTGCCGCTGCTGAGCTTGCGGGAGCCCAGCCGGGCTAAGCCTCGGGCCTACTCAATCCGGGCCAAGCTGGCGCCCTGCAGCACATAAGTTCCAGCCTCAGCCAAATGCCTAAGCTTGCCGCTGCGCTGCGCCGTCACTTGCATTTCCATCTTCATCGCCTCCATCACGGCAAGGGTCTGGCCGGCTGTGACTTCTTGACCGTCGGCGACGGCCCAGGATTGCAGATTGCCGGCGATCGGTGCGGGCACGGCCAGCGTGTCTACGGCCTTGGTCGGGTCGGCTGCGGGCTCGGTCGAATGGGCTTGATGGCCCAGGCCTCGCAGCAACTCGGTCGGCAGGCCCAGGCTGACGCGGCGGCCGTCGATCTCGACGTAGAGGCGCTGCAGGCTGTTGTCCGCCATTGGCTCGGCCCGCGCCGCCGCCTGCAGCGTGGTCGCGAAGTCAGTTTCTATCCAGCGGGTGTGGACCTTGAAGCCGTCTTCGGAGACAAAGTCTGCGTGCTCCATCACCGCGCGGTGAAAGGGCAGGACCGAGGCCACGCCCTCGATGCGGAACTCGCGCAAGGCGCGGCGGGCTCTTTGAATGGCTTGCGCGCGCGTGGCGCCGGTGACGATGAGCTTGGCCATCAGCGAATCGAAGCTGCCGGGGATGGTGGAGCCGCTCTCCACCCCCGAGTCCAGGCGCACGCCGGGCCCCGAGGGCGGCTCGAAGCGCTGAATCAAGCCGGGCGTGGGCAGAAAGCCGCGGCCCACGTCCTCGGCATTGATGCGGAACTCGAAGGCATGGCCCAGGGGCTCGGGCGTTTGCGTGATGCGCAGCGGCAGGCCCTCGGCGATGCGCAGCTGCTCCACGACCAGGTCGATGCCGGTGGTCTGCTCGGTGACGGTGTGCTCCACCTGCAGCCGGGTGTTCACCTCCAAGAAGGTGATGGCGCCCGTTTGGCTTAGTAAAAACTCCACCGTGCCTGCGCCGGTGTAATGGGCAGCGGCGCAGATGTCGTGGGCGGCCTGGTGGATGCGCTCGCGTTGCTCGTGAGTGAGAAAGGGAGCGGGAGATTCTTCGACCAGTTTTTGATTGCGGCGCTGCAAGGAGCAGTCGCGCGTGCCCAGCACCAGGACCTGACCTTGGCTGTCGGCCAAGACCTGGGCCTCGATATGGCGGGGCCGGTCCAGATACTGCTCGACAAAGCACTCGCCACGGCCGAAGGCGGTGATGGCCTCGCGGCGGGCGGACTCATACAGCTCCGCCACCTCGTCCATGCGCCAGGCGATCTTCATGCCGCGCCCGCCGCCGCCGAACGCCGCCTTGATGATGATGGGCAGGCCGTGCTGCTCGGCAAAGGCCAGCACCTCGGCGGCACCCTGTACCGGCTCGGCCGTGCCCTTCACCAGGGGCGCGCCCACCTGCATGGCGAGTTGGCGGGCCTGAATTTTGTCGCCCAGCAGGGCGATGGTGGCGGGCGAGGGGCCGATCCAGATCAGGCCCGCGTCCAGCACGGCCTGAGCAAAGGCCGCGCTCTCCGACAAAAAGCCATAGCCCGGATGCACCGCATCGGCGCCGCTGCGGCGCGCAACAGCCAATAGCTTTTCGATGTTGAGGTAAGTGTCGGCGGGCCGCTGGCCGTCGAGCCCATAGGCCTCATCGGCCATGCGGGTGTGCAAGGCGTTCAGGTCGGCATCGGCGTACACGGCGACGGACTGCACGCCGTAGTCGGCGCAGGCGCGGGCGATGCGGACGGCGATTTCGCCTCGATTGGCGATCAGAACTTTTTTTATCATCATCAAGAGCCTTGTGTGACCGGCCGAAACTTCAGCCAAGCATGAACAGGAATCTGCCCCGCCAGATCGAGGTGGTAGCTCGCCACATTGGCGATCACGGGGTAGCCGCCGGTGAGCGGGTGGTCGGCCAAAAAGAGCACCGGCTGGCCATTGGCCGGGACCTGGATCGCGCCCCAAGCTGTGCCTTCGCTGGGCAGCTCCTGCTGCACGCTGCGCTGCAGGGCTTGCTCACCTGCCAAGCGCAGGCCGATGCGATTGCTCTGCGGCGTGACCTGCCAGGCCTGGCTGCACAGCAGATCCAAGGCCTCTTGGCTGAACCAGTCATCGCGGGGGCCCAGCACGATGTCCAAGGTGATGGTCTCGTTGGGGTGGGGCAGCTTGGGAGGGTGAGTTTCAGGGGCACTCACCACCGCCGCACCCCGAGGCGGATGCAGGTTCAGCACATCGCCCACGGCCAAGGGCGGCGGGCCGATGCGGGCCAGGGTGTCGGTCGCGCAACTGCCCAACACCGGTGTGACGGTGAAGCCGCCGCGTGCAGCCAGATAGCTGCGCAGGCCGGCACTGGGGGCGCCCAAGTCGAGCGTGTCGCCGTCGGCCAGGGCCAGGGCTTGATGGCTTGGCACCGGCCAGCTGCGGCCGTTTGCCTCGGTCAGTGTGAGTGCCAGGGCAGCCCCCGTCACCGCCACCACGTTCTCGCCCCGGCTGCGCAGCTTCAGGCCGCCGCCCAGGACTTCGAGTGCGGCCGTGTTGGAGGCATTGCCCACCAGTCGGTTGGCGCTCTTCAAGGCCGCTTGATCCATGGCGCCCGAGGCCGCGACGCCCTGGCCTGCCAGGCCCTTGCGGCCCAGGTCTTGGAACAAGGTTTGCAGGCCAGTGGCGAGCACTTCCAAGGCGCTGGCGCTGGGCTCGGCCTGAGCGGCGTCGGCTTGAATCGGCGCCGAGGCTGGCTTGGGGTGGTAGCCCGCTTTGGCCATGTCCACAAAGCGGACTCGGTCGCCCGGTTGCAGCAGGGCGGGCTGGGCACGGCTGAGGTCCCACATGGCCCCGGGGGTTTGGCCGATGATTTGCCACCCCCCAGGGCTGGCCTGCGGGTAGATGCCGCTGAAACAGCCGGCCAGGCCCACGGCGCCCGCCGGAATGCGGGTGCGCGGTGTGGCGCGGCGGGGCATGTCGTCAAAGCTCGGGTGGCCGCCGCTGAGGTAGGCAAAGCCGGGCGCAAAGCCGGTGAAGGCCACGCTGTACTCGGCGCCGGTATGGCGCTCAATCACTTCGGCTGGGCTGATGTCCAGCAGGGCCGCCACCTCGGCTAGGTCTTCGCCCTGGTAGTCGACGGGAATCGTGATCAGGCGGCCGGCCGCGCGTGCGCTGTTGCTGAGGTCGCGAGCCAGGATCTCTTCGCGCAGGCGCGCCATCGTTGTGGCCGCTGGGCGCCAGCGGATCAGCACGGTGCGCGCGCCCGGCACCAGCTCTTCCACCCCGGCCAGGGGCTCGCTTTGCAGCGAGTGCAAGAGGGCCAGGGTCTCTTCCAGATCGGCCAGCTCCACCAGCATGGCGTCCAAATTGACGGTAAGGAATCGCATGCTGATCAGGCCGCAAAGCTGTGGATCTGCACGCCTGCTTGCTCCAGCGTGGCGCGCACCTGGGTGGCGATGGCGACGGCATCGGGGCTGTCGCCGTGCACGCAGATGGAGTCGGCCTGCAAGTGGATCAGGCTGCCGTCTATGGCCTCGACCACGCCGTCCCGCACCAGTCGCAGCATGCGCTGAGCGATGAGGTTTGCGTCGTGCAGCACGGCGCCGGGTTCACGCCGCGAGACCAAGGCGCCTGTGGCGGTGTAGGCGCGATCGGCAAAGGCCTCGGCCACCACGGGCAGGCCCGCCGCACGCGCCCAGGCCAGCAGGGGCGAACCAGCCAAGCCTACCAGCGTCAAGCTGGCGTCCACGGCCAAGATCGCTTGAATCACATCGGCCGCCTGACGGGGGTCTTGGGCAATGGTGTTGTAGAGCGCGCCATGCGGCTTCACATAGCTGACCCGGGTGCCCGCCACGCGGGCCAGGGCCTGCAGGGCGCCGATTTGGTAGATCACATCGGCGATCAGGTCGGCGCTGTCCACCTCCATCTTGCGGCGGCCAAAACCTTGCAGATCGCGGTAGGCCACATGGGCGCCCACGGCCACGCCGCTCTGGGCGGCCTGGCGCAGGGTGGCCAGCAGGCCGGCCGGGTCACCGGCATGGAAGCCGCAAGCCACATTGGCGCTGCTGACCAAGCCCAGCATGGCCGCATCGTCGCCCATGCGCCAGGCACCGAAGCTCTCGCCGAGGTCGCTATTCAGATCGATCTGCATGGTTCAAAACATCAGGAAGTACATCAGGAACACATTGGCCACCAGCAGGGTGAGGGCCGTGGGTATTTGGGCGCGGATCACGGCATTCTTGTCCGGCAACTCCAAGAGCGCGGCGGGCACGATATTGAAGTTGGCGGCCATGGGCGTCATCAGCGTCCCGCAATAGCCCGACATCATGCCGATGGCCGCCATCACCGCCGGGTTGCCGCCGTATACGCCCACCAGAATCGGCACGCCCACGCCGCCTGTCATGACGGGGAAGGCGGCGAAGCCATTGCCCATGATGACGGTGAACAAGGCCATGCCCAGGACGTAGACGGCCACCGCGACGAAGCGGATGTCCATATTGATATAGCTGGTGGTGACGTAAGCCACGGCCTTGCCCACGCCGGCGTCGGAGAACACCAGGCCCAGCATGCCCAGCATCTGCGGCAGCACCAGGGCCCAGCCGAGTGCGTCGGTCAGGCGGCGCGATTCGCGCATGCCTTGCACAGGGCTTTCGCGGGTCATCCAGCAGGTGATGGCAAAGGCGCTGATGCAGCCCAGGGCCAGACCGATCAAGGTGGTGTTCTTGGGGTCCAGCAGGGGCACACCGCCCACCATCAGATGCTTGGCCGACAAGGTGGCGGCGACGGTGACCAAGGGGATGGTCAATGCCGGCAGAAAGAGCTTGTTGCCCAGGCGCTTGGCGGCGGCCAGATAGTCTTCGGCACGGCGTTCGATGTGGCGGCCTGAGCCCACGCCGCCAAAGCCGGCGATCAAGGCCATCAGGATCACGCCCGCGCCCACCCAGGTGGGCGGCAGCTTTTCACCGACCAGGAACACCAGGGAATAGAGGCCCCAGAACAAGCCGCTGCTGAAGCGCTTGGGGTGTGTTTTGTCGGCCAGGGTCATGGCCGACATGATGAGCAGAATGCCGCCCACCAGGTAGTAGAGGTGTTGGATGGAGATGATCATTTGCTACCTTCTTCTCCGTCCTTGGCTGCGCCCAGCTCGCGGTTGAGGGCCTTGTCCAGCCGTATCAAACGCCAGGCGTGGATCAGGAAGGCGACGATGGCCGTGGGGATGCCCCACAGGGCGATATGCAGAGGCTCGACCGTGATGCCGGCCTCGCTGAGGAAGGTGGTCATCAAGACGATGGCACCGAAGGCCACAAAGATGTCTTCACCGAAGAAGAGGCCCACGTTGTCGGTCGCCGCCGCGTAGGCGCGCAGCTTGTAGCGTATGCGCTCGGGCAGGCTGCCGTAGCGGGTCTCGGCCGTGCCTTCCACCATGGGAGCGAGCAGGGGGCGCACCATTTGCGGGTGGCCGCCCAAGCTGGTTAGCCCCATGGCGGCGGTCAGCTGGCGTGCGGCCAGATAGACCAAGAGCAAGCGGCCCGCGGTGGCGGACTTGATGCTGGCGATCCAGCGCTGCGCGTGCTGGCGCAGGCCGTGGCGTTCCAGCAGGCCGATCACGCCCAGGGGCAGCAAGATGATGAGGGGCAGATTGCGGGTCTTGATAAAGCCCGCGCCAATGGTGGCCAGCACTTTTGTGGGGTCAAAACCCGCCGCCAGGGCGGTGGCCACGGCCGTGGTGATGACCACCAGCATGGGGTTGAAGCGCAGGACGAAGCCCGCGACGATGACCGCCACCCCGATGAGTGGCCATAGATTGAGGTCCTGAATCATGTGATTCCTTTGTGGGGTCAAAAGTCGCCGGTCCCTGAACGCCTCGCCCATTGCCTGGGTCTGTGGCTTGCTCTCATCCCGCTCATTTGTGTGCAGGAATTGTTGAACAATATTTGTATTGTGCTCAACAATCGTCGATTGCAGGCATTCGGACATACCCTCGGCCCGGCTGGCCCCGATGTGAAAGAATCGCCCGCAAGAATTTGCGCCGTGCTTGCTCTGCGAGCCGGTGCCGCCACCTCTGACGCCCCGGTATGACGCAAACCCTTCAAAAAGACGCAAGCCCGCTCACGCTGAACCAACGCAAGGCCGATGTGATCCGGCAAAAGATTTTTGACGGGGAGTTTTTGCCGGGGCAGCGCCTGTCGGAGGCGGCGCTGAGTGAGAGCCTGGAGATCTCACGCAATACCTTGCGCGAGGTCTTTCGCATCCTCACCCAGGAGGGCTTGCTGGTGCATGCGCCCAATCGTGGGGTGTCGGTGGCCACGCCCACGGCGGCGGCCATCATGGACATCTACCGCCTGCGCCGCCTGATCGAATGCCAGGCCCTGGCCCAGGCCTACCCGCAGCACCCGGCGCGGCAGCAGATGCGCGCGGCGGTGGAGCAGGCCAAGGCTTGCCGCGAGGCGGCCGACTGGCGCGGCGTGGGCACGGCCAATATGGCCTTCCACCTGGCCATCGTGCGCCTGGCCGATAGCCAGCGGCTCAACGCCATGTTTGAGCAGATGCTGGCCGAGCTACGCCTGGCCTTTGGGCTGCTGAAGGACTCGGCCCTTTTGCACGGGCCTTATATCGAGACCAATCAGCGGATTCTGGAATTGTTCGAGGCCGGCCAGCTGGCCGAGAGTGCGGCCTTGTTGAAGGACTATTTGCAGCACTCCGAGCGGGTGGTGCTGGCCGCCAGCCACTGAACTTACTCCGCTGAGAGCTTGCGCTCCTTGATCAGCGCATGCCAGCTCTGGGTTTCTTGTTGCACAAAGCGGCCCAGGGCGGGGCCGTCGCTGGGGTCGACCTGCAGACCGAACTCCTCCAAGCGGGCCTTCACCTCGGGCAGTTTGATGGCCTTGTTCATCTCCGCCGTCAGGCGCTGGACGATGGGCTCGGGCGTGCCCTTGGGCACGAACAGCCCTTGCCAGGCCGACACATCGACGCCCTTCAGTCCTAACTCTTCAAAAGTGGGGACATCGGGCAGTTGATTGAGTCGTTTTTTGCTCAGCACGGCCAGGGGCTTGAGTTTGCCGGCGCGAATCTGCGCCAGGCTGGCGGCGGTGTCCAGAATGGCCATGGGCACGACACCGGCCATCAGGTCTTGGATCGCAAACGCGGTGCCGCGGTAGGGCACATGGACGACGAAGGTCTGGCTGCGCTCCTTGATCAGCTCCATGGCCAGATGGTGCGGGCTGCCGATGCCGGGCGAGGCATAGCTGTATTTGCCGGGGTTCTTTTTCAGTTCGGCCAGCCACTGGCTGGCGCTGCTGAAACCCGAGCTGGGGTTGACTACCAGCATCAAAGGAAAGCGCGCCATGAATCCGACCGGCGTGAAGTCGCTGGGCGAGTAGGGCAGCTTTTTGTACATGGCGCTGTTGAAGACCATGGCACCGTTATCGCCCGTCAGCAAGGTGTAGCCATCGGCGGCCGACTTGGCCGCCGCGTCCGTGCCTATGCTGCCACCCGCGCCGGGGCGGTTGTCGATGATGAAGGTCTGGCCCAGCTGCTTGCCCATATAGGGCGCCAGCTGGCGCGCCAGAAAGTCGGAGCCGCCGCCGGCCGGGTAGGCCACGATCCATTTGATCGGCTTGTTGGGCCAGGCGGCGTTGTCGGCCCGCGCCGGCGTGGCAAGCATGGGGAGCAGGCCAGCCAGCAGGGCCGAGCCGAGTTGAAGTAGAAGAAGGGGGCGGCGGCGAACCGGGGCGGTGCTTCGGGCTTTGGGCGGCATGGAAGATCTCTGTGTTGGCTTACAGTGCCGCCATCTTAGTCATGCCTCGCAGCCATTCCCATGAGCCATACGCCCAACACCTGCCCTTTGTGCCTCGAAGCGGGCGGCCTGCTGGTGCATCAAACGCCGCAATGGCGCTTGATCCGCGTGCTGGACGATGCCAACTTCCCGGCGTTTTACCGCCTGATCTGGCAAGGGCCCGGAACCCATATCGCCGAGTTCAGCGCCCTGTCCCAAGCCGAGCGCAGCGCCTGCATGGAGGCGGTGGCCACGGTGGAGCGGGTGCTGCTTGAGCAGCTGCGGCCCACCAAGATCAATCTGGCCAGCCTGGGGAATATGGTGCCGCATCTGCACTGGCATGTGATTGCCCGCTTTGACTGGGACAGCCATTTCCCTAACCCCGTCTGGGGCGCGGCCCAGCGCGAAGTCGCGGGCGGAGCCGAGGCGCGCTTGGCCCTGCCGCTGGCCGAGCTGGATCGCCTGCTGGCCGCCGCTTTTAAAAGTTAGGCCGCCAGCGCCTGGGTGCTTTCGGCCCGCAGCTGGCCGAACAAATCCTTGGGGTCGGCCATGGCCGGGATCAGGCCCACCTCCTGGCCCAGGCCGAGCTCACGCGCCACATCGCGCAGCAGACGCAGGGCCGAGAAGTCTTCCAGCGCAAAGCCCACCGAGTCGAACACGGTGATTTGCTCGGCGCTCTCGCGGCCCTGGGCCTGGCCGCTCAGCACGCGCCAGAACTCGGTCACGGCGAAGTCCGCCGGCATCTGCTGCACATCGCCTTCGATGCGCGACTGCGGCTCGAACTCGACAAACACCTTGCCCGCCTCCAGCACGCCGG
>NZ_QAJN01000012.1:120008-357767 GCF_003852425.1 Paucibacter sp. KBW04
GCCAACATCTCGGGCGTGATGATGGTGGCATTGGCCTTGTCGGCCGTGACGGTGGTGACGATGTCGGCACCGCGCACCGCCTCGGCCGTGTTGGCGCAGACGATCAAACGCAGGCCCTGCACATGACGCAGATTGCGCTGCAGCTTGGCAGTCGCGGCCGGGTCCAGGTCAAACAGGCGGATTTCCTGAATGCCCAGCAGGTGGTGAAAGGCCAGGGCCTGGAACTCGCTTTGCGCGCCGTTGCCGATCAAGGCCATCACCCGGGACTCGGGCCGCGCCAGCTTCTTCGCCACCATGGCAGAAGTGGCAGCAGTGCGCAGGGCCGTGGTGAGGGTCAGCTCGCTGAGCAGTTCGGGCAGGCCGGTGGCCACATCGGCCAACACGCCCAGGGCCATCACCGTGGGCAGGCCGAGCTTGGTGTTCTTGGGGTGGCCGTTGACGTATTTAAAGCTGTAGAGCGTGGCGTCGGCGATGGGCATGAGCTCGATCACGCCGTCCTTTGAGTGGCTGGCCACGCGAGCGCATTTGTCGAACTCGTTCCAGCGCAGATAGTCGGCCTCGATGTACGCCGCCATGCGTTGCAGCAAGGCAGGGACGCCCAGGCTTTGGGCCATGTGGGCGATGTCTTGGGTGGTGAGCAAGGTGGTCATGGAAGTCTCCTGGGTGTTGGATACGCCTTGTGATCCGTCCACTTTGCTTGTCAAAAAAGCAGGGGATCTGGCGCCGCCGCTGGGCAGGGCAAAAGCCTGCAAAAGCGCGCACCAAGCGCATCACGTTCGATGTGACTCAATTCTTGCCAGCCTCGCTGCCAGGCGGAAGCGCAAGAAGTGCTTAGTAATTGCTAGCAATTTGCCATTTCGCCAGCCTCAATTGCCAAAATGGCAGAATCAGAGCGAAATTCGCGCGCAGCCGCAGGGCCAGGCCCAATCACAGCGAGACCTCTTGATGGACACCTTGGATCAACAACTGCTGGCGCTTTTGCGCCTGGACGCCCGTGCCACCGTCGCCACCCTGGCGCACAAGCTCAAGGTCTCACGTGGCACGGTCAGCAACCGCATTGCCAAGCTGGAGGATGCCGGTGTGATCGTGGGCTACACCGTGCGCCTGCGCCCTGACGTCACGCCCAACGAGATCACCGCCTGGATGAGTATTGCGGTGGAGGGCAACAAGACCCGCGAGGTCATCAGCATCCTGCTGGGCGAGCCGGGGCTCTCGGGCCTGTTCGACACCAATGGCCGCTGGGACCTGCTGGCCGAGCTGCGCGCCGCCAGCTTGGGCGAACTGGCCGAGGTGCTGGAGCGGGTGCGTCTGATCCGCGGCATTGGGGCCACGGAGACGAGTATTCATTTGCAGACCTATAAGGCGTCTTAGGCGCGGCGAGAACAGGCGTAGCGTGTTCAGAAGAGTGGGCAGGGCCGCGCCAGGGCCCAGACCTGCCCCTGGTATGGACCCTTGAGCAACTCAAGCTTCGCCGCGCTTGGACCTTTTGTGCGCCATCGCCTCCCGCCCCATTGCTGCCCGCTCGTTGAAGCGGGCGCGCCGCTCCAGCGGGCCCACGCTGTCGCGGGCGAGTTCGCGCTGCAGTTTTTGGTAGCTCCTCAGCCGCGCCGGCGCTAGCTCGGCGCGCACCGCGCAGCCGGGTTCATCGCCATGGCTGCAGTTGCGGAAACGGCAGCCCCGCGCCAGGGCCTGCACATCGTCGAAGGCTTGCGCCAACTCGGCCGCGCTGGCATCGAGTTGCAGGCCGCGCAGGCCCGGGGTGTCGATGATGCAGGCGCCCTCGGCTGTGCCGTGCAGCCTGCGCACCGTTGTTGTGTGGCGGCCCCGGCTGTCGTCCCCACGCACGTTCTGGGTGGGCTGCAAGCTGGCCTCGCAAAGCGTGTTGGTCAAGGTCGATTTGCCCGCCCCGCTGGAGCCCAGCAGCACCAAGGTCTGGCCCAGGCCCAGCCAGGGCCTCAGCTGCTTGACTGTGTCGGCCTGGGTGCCGTCCACGGCCAGCACATCCAGCACGGCATTGCGGCTGTGTGTCAGATGTTGGCGTACCTCCTGCACCCGCGCCGCCGGATCGCGGCAGAGATCGGCCTTGCTGAGCACAAGCAAGGCCGGCACGCCGGAGCTGTGCGCCAGCACCAGATAGCGGTCCAAGCGAGCCAGATTGAAGTCATGGTCCAGCCCCATGAGAAGCAGGGCGGTGTCGACATTGCTGACCAGGGTCTGGCGTTGGCCGCTGGGGTCGCGGCGCTGCAGGCAGTTGAGCGGCGCGAGCCGCCTGTGCACCCAAGTCTCGCCCAGCGCATTGCGGCGCGCCAGCACCCAGTCGCCCACGGCGAGCTGGCGTGCCTCGGCGAATAGGGCTTGTTGCAGCGCCGGCAGCGCTCGTGCGCGACAAGTGCCTTGCTCGGATTGCAGGCCCAGCTGCTCCCGCTGGACTTCGGTGACGCGCCATAGCGTGGACGGTTCCTGCCCCTCCATAGGGGCGAGTTGAGAAAGAATGAAATGGCTGAGGCCTAGCGCTCGCAAGGCCTCGATCGTGGTGGTGTCGAGCATGGTGATGAAATGACAACAAACAGGCGAACGAAAAAATCCGCAGCCGATGCGTGCAGCATCGGCTCGGGAAGATCGTCGTGTTGTCGGCCGCTCACCCGCGGCGTAGAGGCGCTGCCTGGAACTTCAGGTGTTCCTGCTGCGCGAATCCAGCGTAAGGTCGGCCGACAGCGGCAGAGCAAGATCAAATGCAGCCATAGCAGACTCCTGTGTGGATTGAAGAGGCTGCCGAGTTTGTGGCGGGGGCCGCTTGCGGTCAAGCGCGGCGTGGGGGCCTAGCCACAAAGGTCTTGAAACCCAAGCCGCACAATGGCTGAGCTCTCGCCATCGCTGTCGCCCTCGTTGTCGCTCAAAATGCTCAAGACCCTCTGGGCTGCTCCCTGTTCCGCCCTCGGCCTGCTGGCCGCTTTGCCCCTGCTGCTTTTTGCCGGCGCCCAGCTGCGGCGGATCGAGGGCAGGCTTGAAGTCGCGCTGTTCCAAGGCGAGACGCCCAGGCACTCGGTTTGGGCGCGCATGCCCTTCAGTGCGCTCACTCTCGGCCATGTCATTCTTGGCTGCAGCGAGGCCGAGCTGGCGCGCTTGCGGCGGCATGAACAAGCGCATGTGAGGCAGTACGAGCGCTGGGGTGTTTTGTTCCTGCTGGCCTATCCCGCGGCAAGCCTGCTGGCGGCTTTGCGAGGTGGGCATTTCTACCGCGACAACTGCTTTGAAGTGCAGGCGCGTCTTGAGGAAGAATGGCCGCGCGACTCAGGATAGAAGCAGCCCATCATGTCCGACGTTTTCCTCAGCTATTCCTCTAAGGACCGCGACCTGGCCCGTCGGGTGGTCAAGCTTTTGCTGGACCATGGTTGGTCGGTCTGGTGGGATCGCGGCATTCCGGTGGGGGCCGAGTGGGCACCGGAACTGGAGCAGGCCCTGGCCCGCACCCGCGCCGTGCTGGTGCTGTGGTCGCCCAATTCCCGCGCCAGCGAGTGGGTCCACCACGAGGCCTTGATCGGGGCGGAAAAGGGCGCGCTGTTCTCGATCCTGCTGGACGGAGCCATGGTACCGGCCGACTTTGCCCAGCACCAGGCCTGCGATCTCTCCAAATGGGAGGGCGACCCCAAGTTTGCCGAGGCCGAGGCCTTGTTGACGGGCTTGGCGGCGCTGGTACCGCCCTCGCGCCTGCGCGAGCTGCGGCCGGGCTTTGACCCTGCTTTCATTTCTAAACGCAAGCCCCTGGGCCTGCCTGCCGTGACCGGGCCCGCTGTGGTGCTGCGCTATGTGCATTTCACCGTGGTCATGCACCCAGGCCGGCGCCTGGCGCATTACGTGGCCTACAACGTGGCGGGCGAGCAGTTCAGCCGGGTAGACAGCGAAGTCAGGCAGGAGTGGACGGCCGACCCCATGGTGCCGCGCTCCACCCAGATCACGGTGGCCCTGACCACCCGGAGTGACTACCACCGCGGCCATCTGGTAGCGCCGCAGACGGTCTGCTGGGGTGAGCCCGTCGTCGCGGAGACGGCCGCGCGCCACGCCATGTTTCTGCCCAATATCTCGCCCCAGCATGCCGATGTGAATCTGGGCTCCTGGCTGGCGCTGGAGAAGTGGGAGCGCGGCCTGGCGCTCAGCCACAAGAAAATCATCGGCTTCAGCGGCCCGGTGTTTGCTGCGGACGACGCCGCCTTCCGTGGCGAAATGGAGTTAGAGGATGGCGTCAAGGCCATGGACAGTTTTCGTCTGCCTCAGCATTTCTGGAAGCTGGTGATTGCCATGCCCAGCAGCCGTGCTGGACGGGGCGGCCTGCAATTGGCGGCCTATCTGGTGGCCAATACCAGCAAAGACAAAGTGGGCGCGGCACCGCAGCGTGTTGAGCTGAAAGACTTGGAGGCGCGCACCGGCCTGCGCTTCTCCGAGGTCTATCACCAGGCCAAGGCTTTGACTGGTCTTTGAGCCGCTTTTGCTTACTGGCCCTGGCGAAGACCGCCCGCCACCGCCCGAGCCAAATCCGCCAGCACCTGGCTATGCGCCTGCGCCACCCGCTCCGGGTCGCGTGAGCTGGCCTGGGCCTGGAACACACCGTGTTGCCAAGGTTTCTCACCCTGGCCCTCGCGCAGCCAGCTCCAATGCGCTTCTAGCAAGACCTGACCCTGGGCGTCGGCCTCCAGGCGGCGCACATCCAGCCAGAGCAGCCAGGCGGGGTCGGCGGCATTGGCCTGGGGGCGCAGCTTGGTCAGCGTCACGCTGCGACCCAGCAGGGCCGACAAATCATCGGCCAGCACCCTGGGCAAGGCTTCGCCCAGAGGCTCGGCCCAGCGCGCGCTGTCGCGGTAGTTCAGCTCGCCAGGCGCGATGCGTTCCAACAGGGGATTGCGTTTGACGTAGTCGGGCAGGATCACCCGGTCCACCACCACGCTGGCGCTCATGGAGGGCAGGCCGGGCAGGGCTTGCAGCGCTTGCGCCTGCAGCACCAAGCTGCGCGGCGCGGGGGCGTCGCTGGCGCAGGCGAGCAGCAAGGCGCTCAGCAGGGTGACCAGGCCCAAGGTTTTGTATCGCATCATGGCGGCTCCGATGGCTTGTTTTATCGTGAGGGAGGGGCCTCGGGCGCCGGCTTGCTCTTGCGCCCCCAGATCAGCACCTCGGGTTTGCTTTCCACGGCGTCGGAGAGTTGGCGCAGGCTCAGCGCCGTGTTCTCCAGCTCGCGTGCGGTTTGTTCCAGCTGCCAGACGGCGGTGGAGTCGCGCGTGCTCAAGTCCCGCAGGGCGCGGGCGGCGGCGCCCACCTCGGCCACGCCCTCGCGCAAGCTCTTCAGCGTGGAGGAGTTTTCGGCACTGAGCTGGCCCAAATTGTCCATGGCAGCGCCGGTCTTCTCGGCCGCTTGTTGCATGGCGGCCAGGGACTGCGCGGCCTGCGGCAACACGGCTTGCTTCTCGATCTGCAGCTCCAGGCGTTCGATGGAGACCAGGGTGCGCTTGAGGCTGGCCATGGTGCCGCCGGCATTGCCAATCAGGGTTTTGAGCTCGGGTGAGTTGACCAGAGTTTTGAGCGCCGACATGGTGCTGCCCAGGTCGGCAATCATGTCCTCGATCGGCAGCTGCTCCAGTCGCGCCGTCATCTGGTCAAAACGCGAGGGCAGGGTGGGGATCTCGCCCATCTCGTTGGAGAGACCGTAGAGCCGCTCCGGTGTCTTGGGCTGCAGCGACAAGTCCACCATCAAGAGCCCGGTCAGCAGGCTCTGGCTTTGCAGCTGGGCGCGCAGCCCCAGGCGGCGCATGCCTTCCAGATCGGTCACGCCGGTGCTGCGCAGGCGCTTCTCGGCCTCGGGTGAGAACTCCACCACCACCGGGATCAGGTACTTCTTGGTCTCGGGCGAGACGGTGATGCCCAGCTTGGCGACCTGGCCCACCTTGACGCCCAGGAACACGACGGGCGCGCCCACCTGCAGGCCGTAGACCGAGCCCTCGAAATACATCACCGCCCGTTCGGGCCTTTGGAATAGCGTGCCGCGGGCCAGGGCCATCACGGCCACAAAGGCCAGCAGCAGGGCGCCGATCACAAAGGCGCCGACCAGGGTGGGGTTGGCTTTTTTGCTCATGCTTGTTGTTCCATCTCGGTCTGGCCGCGGGTCAAAAACTCCCGCAGCTGAGGCTGGCCATGGGCCAGCAAATCCTGTGGCGAACCCAAGGCCAGCTGGGTCTTGGTCTTGGCGTCCAGAAACACCGCCCGGTCGGCGATGCCAAAGATGCTGGGCAGCTCATGCGTCACCATCACCACGGTGGCGCCCAGGCTGTCGCGCAGGGCCAGAATCAAGTCGTCCAGATTCTTGGAGCTGATCGGGTCCAGTCCGGCCGAGGGCTCGTCGATGAACAGAATCTGCGGGTCCATGGCCAAGGCGCGGGCCAGACCGGCGCGCTTCTTCATGCCGCCGCTGATCTCGCTGGGGTAGTAGTCGTCAAAGCCGCGCAAGCCCACCAGGGCGAGCTTGAAAGCGGCCAGCTCGGCGATCTCGGCGGGGCTGAGTTCGGGGCAGTGCTGTTCGATGATCAGGCCCACGTTCTCGTTCAGCGTCATCGAGCTCCACAGTGCGCCGCTCTGGAACAGCACACCAAACTGCCGCTGCAGCAGGCGACGGCTGGCTTCCTCGGCGGCCCAGAAGTCCTGGCCCTGGATCAGCACCTGGCCCCTGGCTGGCGTTTGCAAGCCGATCAGATGGCGCAGCAAGGTGCTTTTGCCGCAGCCGCTGCCACCCATGATGACGAAAATTTCGCCACGCTGGATCTGGAAGTTCAGCCCTTGCTGGATGACCCGCGAGCCATAGGCCATGGTCAGGTCTTGGACGACGATGGGAGGGCGGTCGCTCATATGCCCAGCTTGTAAAACATGATGGTCAGCATAGAAGCGGTCACCACGATCAACAAGATGCCGGTCACCACGGCCGAGGTGGCAGCCTCGCCAACGGCCTGCGCGCTGCGCCCGCACTGCATGCCGCGCAAGCAGCCCGACAAGCCCACCATCGCACCATAGACCCCGCCCTTGAGCAGGCCGACCCAGAAGTCGGTCAAGGTCAGCACCTCCAGGGTTTGATGGAAGTAGGCCGTGGCGTCCAGGCCAAACACCAGCACCACCACCAAGGCCCCGGCCAGAATGCCCATCACGCTGGAGTAGATAGTCAGCAAGGGCGTCATGCACAGCAGGGCCAGCACGCGCGGCAGCACCAGAAACTGCATGGGTGCCAGGCCCGCGGTGCGGTAAGCATCGATCTCCTCATTCACCTGCATGGTGCCCAGCTGGGCGGCAAAAGCCGCACCCGAGCGACCGGCGATGACGATGCCCGTCATCAGCGCGCCAATCTCGCGCACCATGCCAATGCCCACCAGATCGGCGATATAGATTTGCGCGCCGAACATGGCCAGCTGGGCCGCGCCCATATAGGCCAGGATCAGACCGACCAGAAAGCTGATCAGGGACACGATGCCCAGGGCCTGCGGCCCCACTTGCTCAACGACGGCCCAGAAGTCGCGGGCTCGAAATGCGCCACGCCCCCGCAGACATTGCAGGCCGGCCAGCAGCAGCTCGCCCACAAAGCGGGCGAAGGCTTGCAAATCGCCCCATAAATTCAGTGTGGCCAGACCCAGGCTGTGCAGCCAGCCGAACTGGCCTTGGCTTTGCGCCTCGGGCGGCTGGCCTTGTTGGGCCAGCTCCAGCAGGCGGCGCAAGCCCTGGGGCAGGGCGGAGAGGTCAAGCTGGGCACCCTGGGCTTGCAGCTGCAGGCTCAGGCGATTCAGCAGCATGGCAAAGGCGCTGTCCCAGGCGCTGACGGCGCTGGCGTCCAGGGTGATCCGCGGCGGCTTGGCTAGGCTGGGCAAGGGCCCGGCCAGGGTCAGCAGTTCAGCGGCGCTGGGCAGCCTGTCTTTCAGGCACCAGGAGCCTTGGAACACCCAGCGTTGGCCCGGCTCGGCCGAGCCGGGCGGAGCTGCTGCTGGGATGACATGAAATCGCTCCATGCCTGAGTCATTCGTCGTTGGGATGTGTTTGAGTGTCGCATGGGCTTTGCCCTGTGTTGGGGTCTGTGTTCCTGCGGGTACATTGGGCTCTACCACTCTTGAGTCGATGAAGCCGTGAGCACCTCTTCCAGGCCTTTCCTCCACCTGCTGATCATCGATCCGCAAAACGATTTCTGCGATCTGCCCCCGGCCCGCTGTGCGCCGGGCCACAGCCCCGCCTTGCCGGTGAGCGGCGCCGATGCCGATATGCAGCGCTTAGGCGCTCTGATCGCGGCCGCGCAAGCGCGCATCGATGCCATCACCCTTACGCTGGACTCGCATCACCGCCTGGACATCGCGCATCCAGCCTTCTGGCAAGACCGCGACGGGGGTCAGGTCTTGCCCTTCACCCAGATCACGGCGGCCGCCTTGCGGGCCGGGCAGTTCCGCCCACGCTTGCCTGAGCATGGACCACGCGCCCAGGCCTATCTGGACGCCTTGGAGGCCACGGGCCGCTACACCTTGATGGTCTGGCCCGTGCATTGCGAGATCGGCACTTGGGGCCATGCGGTTCATGACAGCGTGCATGCCGCCTATCAAGCCTGGGAAGAACAGCGGCAGCGCTCGGTCCACAAGCTCTTGAAGGGCAGCAACCCCTGGACCGAGCATTACAGCGCCTTGCAGGCCGAGGTGCCCGATGCGAAGGACCCGGCCAGCCAGCTCAACCGTGAGCTGCTGAATCAGCTGGCCCAGGCCGATGAGATATGGGTGGCGGGCGAAGCCTCCAGCCACTGCGTGCGGGCCACGGTGGAGCATCTGCTCCAGCATCTGCCGCAGCCGCTTCTGCCGCGCATCAGCCTACTCACCGATTGCATGAGTCCGGTCGCGGGCTTTGAGGCCCAGCAAGCCGAGTTCTTCGCCGCCATGCGCTCGCGTGGCCTGCAATTGCTCAGCAGCAGCGAGGCCATGCGATGAAGCCGCCCGTGATCAGCAGCTTGCTGGAGACCGATCTCTACAAGTTCACCATGTGGCAGACCATGCTGCACCGCCACCCGCAGGCGCAGGCGGAGTACCGCTTTGTCTGCCGCAACCGCCCGGAGTTTCCGCTGGCCGAGCTGCTGCCCGAGCTGGAGCGGGAGTTGGATGCCTTGTGCAGCCTCAGCTTCAAGCCGGAGGACTTGCGTTTTTTAGCCGGCCTGCGCTTCATAAAGTCGGACTTCATCGACTTCCTGCGCATCTTTCGCTTCCAGCGGGATTTCATCGAGATCGGCTTGGGCGAACCGGGCGAGGGGCAAGACCTGACCCCCAGCCTCAGCATCATCGCGCGTGGCCCGCAGGTGCATGTGATGGGCTTCGAGATCTTTGTGCTGGCCATCGTCAACGAGCTGTACTTCCGCCGCTTCGAGCAGGCCCCGGCCTTGAGCACTGGCCGCGCACGTTTGCAGACCAAGATCGCCCAGCTGCGGGCCTTCGAGCAAGAGCCCCCGCGCAGCCACCCCTTCGAGGTGTTTGACTTCGGCGTGCGGCGGCGCTTCTCCGGCGCTTGGCAGCGCGAGGTGGTGTCCACGCTCAAGCAAGAGCTGCCGCAGTTCTTCAAGGGCACCTCCAATGTGCTCTTGGCTCGCGACCTCGACCTGGTGCCGATTGGCACCATGGCGCATGAGTATCTGCAGAGCTACCAGGCCACCGGCGTGCGCCTGCGCGACCATCAGAAAGCGGCGCTGGAGGACTGGGTGCAGGAGTACCGCGGCGATCTGGGCGTGGCCCTGACCGATGTGGTGGGCATGGATGCCTTCCTGGCCGATTTCGACCTCTACTTCGCCAAGCTTTTCGACGGCCTGCGCCACGACAGCGGCGACCCCTATGTCTGGGGCGAGAAGGCCTTGGCCCACTATGCCAAGCTGCGTATCGACGCCCACACCAAGCGCCTGGTCTTCTCCGACGGCCTGGACGTGCCGGCCGCCCTGGCGCTTTACCGCCACTTTGCCGACCGCACCCAGCTGGGCTTTGGCATCGGCACCAATTTCTCCAACGATATGGGCCTGACCCCGCTCCATATCGTGATGAAGCTGACCCACTGCAATGGCCAGCCGGTGGCCAAGCTGAGCGACAGCCCCGGCAAGACTTTGTGTGATGACCAGACCTTTCTGGCCTATCTGCGTCAGGTTTTCAGCATCGCTGCGCCCTGAGTGGCTGCGGCCAGCTCGCTTGGGTGCGCTTGTTTTGAATGTTAGAGTTTTGCGCCATCATGGACCCCACCCCCGTCAACCGCCCCCAAGACATCGAGCCAGACCCCGAGTCCGCGCGGGCCGAGCGCGCCGTGCTTGAACCGATAGACCGCATCTCCGAAGTGCTGTTTGGCCTGCTCATGGTGCTGTCCATCACCGGCAGCCTCAGCGTGGCCAGTGCCGGGCGCGAGGATGTACGCACCATGTTGCTGGCGGCCCTGGGCTGCAACACGGCCTGGGGCTTGGTGGACGCGGTGATGTTTGTGCTGCGCAGCCTGGTGGCGCGCGGCCATCAAGCCAGTCTCTTGCGCCGGCTGCAGGCCTGCCCCGACGCGGAGCAGGCGCGGACCTTGATTCGTGCGGAACTGGGTGATCTGGCCAAAAGTCTGAGGCCGGCCGGCTTGGATGAAATCTACCGCTGGGCCTTGCATCAGCCGCTGGATGGCGGCCCACGCCTGCGCCTGCGCGATCTGCGTGCGGCCTTGGCGGTGTTTGGCCTGGTGTTTTGCTCGACCCTGCCGGTCATCCTGCCCTTTGTCTTCATCGACCAGCTGCCGCTGGCCATGCGCTGCTCGGGGCTGATCGGCACGGCCATGCTCTTTGTCTGCGGCTATGCCTGGGCGCGCTATGCCGGGGCCAGGCCGCTGCGCTGGGGGCTGGGCATGGTCTTGCTGGGCGGGGCGATGCAGGGGGCCATCATCGGGCTGGGGGGCTGAGGCGGGCATAGCTTTGCTGCCGACAAACACCCCGCCCTAGGTCGAATGCCACCTGCATTGCAGGAGAACCTTTATGCCTGATGCAGTTAGTGACAGCCGACTGAGCGCGCTGTTGGCCAAGCACAGCAACCATGAAAATTTGTCGGCGGCTCAGGTCCAGATAGATGGCCTTTGCCTGCGTGGATGGACCGCGGCTTGTGCGGCACCGCAGAAGCCAGGCGAAACGACATTGGTCCAAGAGTCAGGGCGTTTGAGTGACCTTGGTAGTGAGCACATTTCCAGTGACGGCGTCCTCAATCCAAACGCTCGAGCCCTGTTTTTTTAGTTCTCCGCGTACAACATAACGGCCGCTACCCTCGGGCTTGAAATCAACCACACCTTCAACCGAAAAGAAGGTGCCGGCGATTTGCATGGCCATTGCTTGGATCGGGGCCCCGGTAAGTGGATGCGCACTCAATTTGAGTCGCATCGGAACGGCCGGGACCTCACGCGTGACGGTTGACTGCGTCAGTTTGAATCCTTGACCCTGGCTGGCTTGCGTCGAAGCGGTGAAGGTGTTGTGCACTGGTTTCCCATCAATCTCAACGACGGCAAAGACATTGGCCAGACTGGCAGTACGCGCCTGAACGCTGTCAGCGATTTGCGCCACTGGGCCAGCGTAGTCTTTGGGTATCGGGTTATAGGGCGTGGCACATCCAGCCAGCATGGTGAACGAAAGACAGAGGAGGATCAGCCTAGTACGCATGTGCTTGTCGCCTGTTTCGATGAAGTTAAAGAGATGCCGCTGTAATCATTTCAGCAGAGAAGGAAATTCAGGAGCGTTGACCAACTTCCCGAGCAAACCTTGTGTAGCCCCAACAAATGCATTGGCGGCATTTATGCAAGCTTCAGTTGCTTCAAAGGCACTGTCGAATTCGAAGATTTCGTGCGCAGCCATTGTTTTGCCATTTGAGGAGCGCAGCGACATCCGGATGTCCCATTCGCCCATAGTGATGGACTTGGATGATGTGAATTTCACCGATTCGACTTTTCCAAACAAGGTGACTTTGGGCGTGGATAAGGGTGCTACGAGGGCGCGGCTGGCTTTCATTTCAGCCTCCAAAGCATTCTGAATGTACTGTGCTGGTGATCGATCATTTGGCCAGGTCAGAACTTTAAGACCTCTGCAACTGGTGTCGATGGTTGAGGGTCCTTCCACGGTCGCAATGGCAATGCCAGTCGCTTGTGTTTGGGTGATCTGGGAAACGTTAGGGGTGGAGACGGAATAAAGTGGGACAGCGATTTGTGTTGCACAACCACCGAGCAGAAAGCTGGTCGCGATCAATGCGATGGCGCGGGGTGAGGCAGGCAAAGCAACGCGCGAAGAATTCATGGCTCATCCTCTTGATTTTTTGGGGGGTACGGCCCTTGGTTGGGGGACTTTACCGATGAACAGTGTCAGTCTGCGTTGGCAGTTTCCCTGGCGGTGGCAGGTGGGCTTGTCGTCTGTAAGTTCGACCCTGTCGTGCGTCCGAAATCGCCTCGCGCTCTTCCTTACTTGCGTGCTACAAGCGAGTTTATGGGGGCTTGCAGCCGACCCTATGTTCGCCTAAGTGGCCCCTGAACCCTGAAAGGACGCCCCATGTCTGCTCGCGAAATCATCTACACCTCCCAGGTGGCCACGCCGCCGCCCATGTTCAGCCAGGCGGTGAAGGCGGCTGGCTTGATTTTTGTCTCGGGCACCACGCCGACGGACGCCAAGAGTGGGGCCTTCAAGGGCCACACGATTCAGGAGCAGACCCATCAGGTCATGCGCAATATCTCGGCCATCTTGCGCTCGGCCGGCAGCTCGCTGGAGAAGGTGGTCAGCGCCACCGTCATCCTCGACGACGGCGCCGATTTCGAGGGCATGAACGAGGAATGGCTGAAGTGGTTCCCCAACAAGCCACCGGCTCGTCAGGTCACCCAGCTCTCGGTCAAGATCGAGGGCCTGAAGGTGTCGGTCGCCTGTATCGCCTTGGCCTAAAGCCAGGTTAGGGCAGGGCGTCCAGCTGGTGCAGCGGCTTGCCCGCCAGCAAGGGTGTGGCCTCGCCGCGGGCCCATGGGCCATGGCCAGCCCCGTAAAAAGGTGACATGGGGTGGCCGCTCTGGCCGCCGGGCATGGACAAGGTCGCCTGGGCCTCGCGGCCGGGTGACACCACCAGGCGTTGCGACTGGCCAAAGGCCGGCGCCGCCACATGGGGCAGATTGCTGTCGCCGCCTTGGTCCATGCCTGGCATGTCCAGGAAGTAAGCCAGGGGCGGGATGGCTTTGGACAGCACATGCTGGATCTTGCTGTGGTTGCGTTGGCCCCAGCTGGCCTCGGCCAGGGTTTGCTTGCCCGACTCGCGCATCTCTTGCGCGGCGGCATCGAGCTGGGCCAGCAGCAAGGCGTCCCAGCTGGCGAAGGCGGGCGGCAGTAGATGGGCGGGCTGTTGGTCCAGGGCCTGGCTCGCCGGGTACTCAAAGCTGCTGCGCCATTTGATGGCCTGCTTCTCGTCGCGCTGCTGCTTGCCCACAAAGGGCTCGGTCCAGGCCAGCCAGAGGGTGTCCAAGGTCTTCAGCCTTGCCGCGCGAATCAGGCGGTAGCCGGCCTGCTCGGCATCGGCCCGGCCGTTCCAGCGGCGCAGCAGCTCGGCGGCTTCGGCGTGCTGGGGGCTGGCCGTGGCGAGTTTGAGCAGGCGCTGGCCCCAGGTCTGCATGAAGCGAGCCTCGTTGTCCAGATGCAAGGCCATCAGGCTGGCCTCATCATGCTTGGGTTTTTCGCTCAGGCGATCGCGGATCTGCTGGGCCCGGGCGCCCAGATCAAAGCCGCCATCGGCGATCAGCTCGGCCGCGGCGCCGCCCAGCTGGCGGTTGTTGGCGGTCCAGAGTTGGCCGTTCTTGGGGTTCTTGATGAGGGGGTAGTCGGCGGGCGAAGTCCAGCTGTGCGCGGGTTCATCGGCGCTCTGGATGCGGGCATAGCTCTTGGCCAGACCTTGTTGGCTCCACAAACGGCCGGCCACGGTCCAGGCGATCTGGCCGCGTGAGTCGGCGATGACGATGTTCTGGTGGGGCATGCCGCTGCGCTGGGCGATGCCCAGGGCCTCGTCCACATGGCGGGCCAGCAACATGCGGTCCAGCTCCAGATTGACGGCCTCGCCCTGGTGGGCGATCCAGCGCAGGGCATAGCGCTGGCCGTCTTGCTCGCGCAGCACCGGCGCGCCATCGAACTCCTGCAGCTCCAGCTTCACAGCGGCCTGGCCTTTGATGGCGATGGTCTGGGTATAGGTTTTGAGCCGCTCGGGTGCGGCGTTAGCGGGCAGCTGGATCCAGTCAAACCACTGGCCGTAGGCATTGGTAAAACCCCAGGCCACCGCGCCATTGCTGCCCACCACGATGCTGGGCATGCCGGGCAGGGAGAGCCCGGCCGTGCGTTGCTCGGGCCGGCCGCCGCTGCTGGGAATCTGCAGCTGGGTGCGGAACCAAATGCTGGGCACGCCTAGGCCCAGATGCATATCGTCGGCCAGCAGGGCGCCGCCATGCTCGCTGCGGCGGCCCGCAACCGCCCAGTTATTGCTGCCGATGACTGCTTGCTCATCCGCGCTGGCTTGAAGCGTGGCGATCTGGGGCAGCGCTGCTTGCGCGACCTTGGCGCTGGCCTGGCGCAGATCCAGCTGCTCCGGCGTGGGCATCGCGGGGGGCTGGAGCTGGCTGCCATCCAGGGCCGCGTCCCAGCGGCCACCGCGTGGGTTGAGCCAGTCGAACAAGGCGTCGCCGGTCTTGGCTCGCAGCTGGGCGCGCTCGAAACCGGTATCGATGCCCGTGCCTTGCAGCATCCAGAACATCTCGATCACCACCAGGGCCGAGTCCGCCGCCGCCCAGGGCTCGGGCTCGGCGCGCAGCAGCAGGTACTGCCAGGGTCGTAGCCGCAGGGCGGCGAGGCCGGCGTTGACGCCGCTGGCATAGGCCTCCAGCAAGGCGCGGTCGGCGGCAGGCAGCTGGGCCAGGCGCTCCTGCATGCGCTCTCGCATGCGGTGCATGCGGCGCTGCTTGTCGCGCTCCAGGGCGACGGCGCCAAACAGGGCGGACAGCTCACCGGCGGCCGAGCGACGCGTCAGGTCCATCTCAAAAAAGCGTTCCTGTGCATGCACAAAACCGAGGCCGCGGGCCAGGTCCAGCCGGTTCTCACCTTGCACGATGACGGTGCCCAGATCGTCCCGCGCCAGGCTTAGCGGGGCTTGCAAGCCAGGCAGGGTGACCCGGCCATTGAGCTGGGGCAAGCTGGCCCGCAACAGGGCCCAGGCCAGGATGGCCAGCACCAGGGCCAAGAGCAGCAGAGCCAGCAGGCCACGGCGCAGCCAGCGCCAGGCGGTTTTGGGTGAAGACAGGGTCGCAGGGCTTGAACTCATGAGCAGGGCGGGCCGCAAGGCCCCGGGTCTGATGCGGCCAAGGCGCCACACCTTCTCGATTGATTGTGGCCGCGCCACAGGGCCTGCCGGCTCGGGGATTAGCCGGGGGGCGAGATGCGGCGGCCCAAGTCCGACAGACTCCTAGAATGTCGCCATGTCTCTCCCTCGCGAATCTGCGCCAGCTCCGCTGCGCCGCCGCAGCCTCTTGGCTGCCTCCCTGGCCCCTTTTCTGCTGCTCTCGGCCTGCAGCACCCCATCCCAGAACTCCGGCAATCCGCCGCCCGTGGCGGTGGCGCCAGTGGCGCCCGCCCAGCCCAAGGCCGCGCCCCAATTGCCGCGCATCGGCTTGGCCCTGGGCGGCGGTGCCGCGCGAGGCTTCGCGCACATCGGCGTGATTCAGGTGCTGGAGGAGCAGGGCATCAAGGCCGATCTGGTCGCGGGCACCTCGGCCGGCAGCCTGGTGGCGGCCTTGTTCGCCTCGGGCATGAATGGCAAGGAGCTGGCCACCCTGGCCGAGAATATGGACGAAGGCGCCATCACCGACTGGGCCTTCCCAACCCGGGGTTTGATCCGCGGCGAGGCGCTGGCGCGTTATGTACGCGAGAAAACCGGGGGCAAGCTGATCGAGCAGATGAAGCTGCCGCTGGGCATCGTCGCCACCGATTTGTCCGATGGCTCGGGCGCGCTGTTCCGCCGCGGTGATACCGGCGTGGCGGTGCGGGCCTCCAGCGCGGTGCCGGCGGTGTTTCAGCCGGTCAAGATCGGCACACGCGAGTATGTGGACGGTGGCCTGGTCGCTCCGGTGCCGGTGCGTTACGCCCGGCAGATGGGGGCCGAGTTGGTGATCGCGGTGGACATCTCCTCGCCGCCTGACAAGAACCCGCCCGGGGACGCCATGCGCATGCTGATGCAGACCTTCTCCATCATGGGCCGCAGCATCAATAATTTCGAGCTGGGCGAGGCCGATGTGGTGATTCGGCCCAAGCTGGATGGCGTAGGCAGCGCGGACTTCAGCGCCCGCCGCCGCTCCATCCAGGCCGGCCGCGAGGCCGCCACGGCCATGCTGCCGCTGCTGCGTGCACGCATCGAGGCCAAGAGCCGCTGATGGCGGGTTTTGTTGATTCCCGCTGATGGCGGGCTACACCGATGGCAGTCAAAGGGAAGCGAGGTCCTTGAATGAGCGCAGAAACAAAGCAGGTCATCCCGCTCTTCCCCCTGCAGTCGGTGCTGTTCCCCGGCGGCTATTTGCCGCTGCGCATCTTCGAGCCGCGCTATCTGGAGATGATTGCCCGGGTGCACAAGGCGGGCCAGCCTTTTGGCGTGGTCAGCCTGATCGAGGGCGGTGAGGTGCGGCGGCGCGACGACCGCGTGCCCGAGGGCGGCGCGGCGTTTTTGCGCGAGAAGTTCCAGCCCATAGGCACGCTGGCCCATATCCAGGTCCTGGAGCGCGAGGGCCCCGGCCTCTTGCAGATCCGCTGCACCGGCGGCCAGCGCTTCAAGATCCTGCAGTCCGACTGCCTGCCGCATGGCTTGTGGATGGCCGAGGTGGCGTTGCTGGGCCTGGATGCCGAGGTGCCGGTGCCGGCCGATCTGGCCCCGGCCGCCGTGCTTTTGCAAACGCTTTTGCACAGCCTGGAGCAGGGCGCCGCGGCCGAGGACATGCCTTTGCAGCCGCCTTATCTGTGGGAGGACAGCGGCTGGCTGGCCAACCGCTGGTGCGAGATGCTGCCGCTCTCGGGCGATGAACGCCAGCGCCTGATGCAACTGGACAACCCCCTGGTGCGCCTGGAGTTGGTGGCCGATCAACTGGACCGCCTGGGCCTGCCGCCCGGGCAGTGAAAAGGTTCCCCGCGGCTCAGGTCAGCAGGGTCCAGACCGCGACCAGGGCCAAGGCGATGGCGACGGTGCTGAGGTAGAGCAGGACGATGGCAAAGGCGCGCAAAGCCGTGCTCCACCAGCGGCTGCGGTAGACCCGGGCCAGTGCAATCAGCGGGTAGATCAAGCAGGCCAGCGGCGCCAGCTGGGACAGCAGGGGGATCTTGGCGATCATCAGCATCAGCATGGCGAACCAGAAGGCATGCAGATGCAGGGCGAAGACCAGATGCTCGGTGTAGCGCCGGCGCTTGTCGACAAAAGCCAGCTTGAGCCAGAGCGCGTAGGCGGGCAAGAGCAGGAACATGGCCGTGCCCAGATGGCCGATAAAGCGCGCCGGCGCCTCACGGATCTCGGCCGCCATGGTTTGCGGGTCAGCCTTGAAGCGGCGCTCCAGGCGCTTGCACATGGAGTCGGGAAATTTTTGGCAGAAGAACTCGCCGTTCTTCAGCCCGGCCTGGAAGCCCATCACATTCATCTGGAAGTTGCTGCGTTCGCGCTCGTCGAACTTGACGGCGTTGTTCTCCAGCTTTTCGACCTGCATCGAGGTCGTCACCCGCAGCAGCACCAGGGCCAGCACGCTGATGGTCAGGTACAGCCGCAGCGGCAGCACATAGCGGCGGCGGCGCCCGGCGAAATACTCCAGCGTCAGCTGCCCCGGCAGCAGCAAGAGCCGCCACAGAGTCCGCCACAGCGCGCCTTCCATGGCGATATAGCTGCCACCGAATTGCTGCAGGAACTCCATCAGCGTGGGGGCCTTGATCTGCGTCTCCTGCCCGCATTCGCCGCAATACTTGGGGGTGGGCCTGGCCAGGGCGAAGCCGCAGTTGGGGCAGTGATGGACGGGCGTGGGGGCAATGGCCGTCGCACGACGCCAAGCCCCACTCAGGCTGCGCTTTTTTGGGGGGAGGGCGGTGGAGTCGGGCGTAGACACAGCAAGGGCTTGGGGCAGCAGTGAGGAGTGGCGCGCATCTTATGCGCAGCCCGGGCTCGTGCCGCCCGCCTTCGCCCGGGCATAAAAAAACCCAGCGCAGTGGCTGGGTTTGAACGGCACTTGTCGAGGCTTGTTGAGCTTCAAGTCGGCACCGAGGAGACAATCGTTTCAATCCCGAGCCCTGAGGCTGGGGACTGCAAGACTGCGCAAGCTTAGGCCGAGGCGCGCTTGCTAGCGCGGGTGGCGGTCTGAGTGGCCTTGACGGCCGAGTTGGTGGCGGCTTCGAAGTTGGCTTCGGCGACGTCAGCGGCTTGCTTGGCGGCCTTTTGCACGGACTCGAAAGCGTTGTTGGCAGCGGCAACAGCCGACTTCACCAGAGCAACAGCGTTTTCGGTGCCGGCGGGGGCGTTCTTGGCAGCGCTCTCGACCACGGCGGAGAACTTGGCTTGGATCTCAGCCAGCTGGGCTTCGGCAACCTTGGCCACTTCGGCATTGGTGCTGGAAGCGATGTCATACAGATGACGGCTGTAGGAGGCGGCCTTCTCGGCGCTGGGTTGCAGCAGCGAGGATTGCAGAGCCAGCAGCTCTTGGGCGTCCTTCACCGACAGAGCGGCGTGGGTGGATTCAGCGACTTCGCCCAGGGCCGTCTTGGCCACTTGCAGGTTCAGTTCGACGAGCTTTTCGACGCCTTCAAAAGCCTTGTTGGTCAGACCAAACAGGGTTTCGATATTGGCTTTGTGGGCGGCGATGATTTGTTCAGCGGTCAGCATGGAGCACTCCTTGTTCGGGGGCTACCCCGAGTTGATGTCTGCAAAAACTTCTTTGTCAGCGTTAATGTTGCACTGCAACAAAACCAAGTATAGGGGCGTCGCCGCGCATTGCAAGGACTTTTTGTTGCGGTGCAGCAAAAAAGGTGATTTTTCGCTTCCAGGCCCCGGTGGCTTGGTGGAGCCACCCGGTTTTGCGACCCCGCTCACAGGGCTTGCACTGAGCATGGGGCTAGGCCGTGACGCGGGCATGACAGCCATGTAATCGCAAGTAAAGCTATGGTGGCGCCCATGCGCGCTTTTCATTCCGATGCCGTCAGCCTGATGTTGCCGCCGGGTCATACCTTTCCACAATCCAAGTACCGCTTGCTGCGCGAGCACTTTGAGGCCCAGCCGGGCCTGCTGCGCATGGCCCCGGCCGAGCCCGCCAGCGAGGCCGAGCTGGCCTTAGTCCATACGCCTGATTATGTGGACGCCGTCCTGCTGGGCCGGCTCAGCGCGGCCCAGCAGCGGGAGATTGGCTTCCCCTGGTCTCCGCAGATGGCGGAGCGCTCGCGCCGCTCGGTCGGCGCCAGCATCGCCGCGGCCCGGGCCGCCTTGCTGGAGGGCGAGGGGGTGGCCGCCAATATGGCCGGCGGCACCCACCATGCTTATGCGGACAAGGGCTCGGGCTACTGCGTCTTCAACGATGTGGCGGTGGCCACCCGCTTGATGCAGGCCGAGTGGCACCGTCGCCAGGGGCCGGCGGCGGGTCTTTTGCGCGTTTTGGTGATCGACCTGGACGTGCACCAGGGCAATGGCACGGCGGCCATCTTTCGAGAGGACGACAGCGTGTTCACCTTCTCCATGCATGGCGCCAAGAATTTTCCCTTCCGCAAAGAGACCAGCGATCTGGATGTGGACTTGGCCGACGGCTGCGCCGACGCGGAGTATCTGGCCGCGCTGGATGTGGCCTTGCAGCAGATTGAGCAGCGCATCGCGCCCCAGTTACCCGGCTTGGCCTTCTATCTGGCCGGCGCCGACCCGCACGAGGGCGACCGCCTGGGGCGGCTCAAGCTCAGCAGCGCCGGCCTGCTGGCCCGCGACGAAAAGGTGCTGGCCTG
This sequence comes from Paucibacter sp. KBW04, assembly GCF_003852425.1. GTDB lineage: Bacteria > Pseudomonadota > Gammaproteobacteria > Burkholderiales > Burkholderiaceae_C > Paucibacter_A. Next base: position 140,044 of record NZ_QAJN01000012.1, read on the forward strand.
GCTGGGCCAGCGCCGCATCCCCGTGGCCCTGAGCATGGCGGGCGGCTATGGCCATGATCTGGCCGACACCGTGGCCTGCCAGGTCAATACCTTGCAAGCGGCGGCAAGAGCCCAGCAAGTTTGGCAACAGCAGGCGATGCAAGAATGAAGGCCATGACTTCTTCCACACGCCCCCAGCCCGAGCGCCGCAGCGACTACGCCTTGTTCGAGGACCTCAGCACCCGTTGGATGGACAACGACATCTACGGCCACCTCAACAACGTCGTCTACTACAGCCTCTTTGACACGGCGGTGAACCAGTACCTGATCCGCTCGGGCGCGCTGGACATCCATGCCGGCGCCGTCATCGGCCTGGTGGTGGAGACGCATTGCAATTTCTTCGACTCGCTGGCCTTCCCGCAGCGCATCGAAGCCGGCTTGCGGGTGGGCCAGCAAGGCCGCTCCAGCGTGCGCTACGAGATCGGCCTGTTCGCCCAAGGTGCCGAGCTTTGCGCCGCACGCGGCCATTTCGTCCATGTGTACGTAGACCGCGAGCACCGCCGCCCCGTGCCCCATCTGCCTCCCGAATATCTGAACGCCTTGAAAGGTTTGACGCTGTGACTACCCCCGAATCCCGCCGTTTTGCCCAAGTCAGCGCCGCCGAGCAGGCCGCTGTGGACGCCGCCATCGAGACTCGCCACTCCATGCGCGCTTTCCTGCCCCGCGCCGTGCCGCGTGAGATGCTGGAAGACATCTTGCGCGTGGCCTCGCGCGCGCCCTCGGGCACCAATACGCAACCCTGGCAGGTGCAGGTGCTGACGGGTGCCGCCAAGCAGCGCCTGAGCGATCGCATCCTGGCCGCTTACCTGGACCCGGAGCAAAACGCTGCCCACAAAGAGGAATACGCCTACTACCCGCAGCAATGGCAATCGCCCTATATCGACCGCCGCCGCAAAGTGGGCTGGGATCTTTACGGCCTGCTGGACATCGCCAAGACCGACAAGGCCCGCATGCAGCATCAGCATGGCCGCAACTACCAGTTCTTTGACGCGCCCGTGGGCCTGATCTTCACGATTGACCGCGTCATGCAGCAGGGCAGCTGGCTGGACTACGGCATGTTTTTGCAAAACGTGATGATTGCCGCCCGCGCACGCGGCCTGCACACCTGCCCGCAAGCCGCCTTCACCCAGTTCCACCGCCTGATCGCCGAGGAGTTGCAGCTGGCGCCCGAGCAGATGGTGGTCTGCGGCATGGCCCTGGGTTATGCCGACCCCGAGGCGGTGGAAAACAGCTTGGTCACGGAGCGCGCTTCGGTCGCCGAGTTTGCCCGCTTCATCGAATCTTGAAAGAGCCACTCATGAGCCAGCCCAAAGTCCTGGTCGCCCGCCGCATCTTTCCCGAGGTGGTGGGCCGCTTGCGCGAGTGTTTCGAGGTTGATTGGTACGACGAGAACGAGCCCCTCAGCCCTGAGCAGCTGCGCCGCCGCCTGGCCGGCAAGCAAGGCATTTTTGCCTCCGGCACCGAGCAGATCACGGCCGACTTGCTGGACGCCTGCCCCGATCTCAAGGCCGTTTGCCTGATGACCGTCGGATACAACAATGTGGACTTGGCTGCCTGCACCGCGCGTGGCGTCAAAGTATCTAACGCGCCCGATGTGCTGACCGAGACCACGGCCGACTTTGGCTTCGCCCTGATGATGGCCGCCGCCCGGCGCATCAGCGAGAGCGAGCATTTCCTGCGCCGCGGCGATTGGCAGCAATGGCGGGTCGACCTCTTCGCCGGGGCCGATATTCACGCCAGCACCCTAGGCATTCTGGGCATGGGCCGCATCGGCCAGGCGATCGCCAAGCGCGGCGCCCTGGGCTTTGGCATGCAGGTGATTTACCACAACCGCAGCCGCCTGAGCCCCGAGCAAGAAGCCCCGTTGGGCGCTCGCTGGGTCAGCAAGGACGAGTTGTTGGCCCAGGCCGATCATTTGATTTTGGTGCTGCCCTATACCCCGGAGTCTCACCACATCATCGGCGCGCCCGAGCTGGCGCTGATGAAGCGCACGGCCACCCTGACCAATATCGCCCGCGGCGGCGTGGTGGACGAAGACGCCTTGGCCCAGGCCTTGGGTGAGGGGCGCTTGGCCGCGGCCGGGCTCGATGTGTTCGAGGGCGAGCCCCAGGTCAACCCGCGCTTGCTGGCCTTGAACAATGTGGTGCTCACCCCGCACATCGCCAGCGCCTCGGTGCCGACAAGGCGGGCCATGTGCAATCTGGCAGCGGACAATTTGATAGCGGTGCTGACGGGCGGGGTGATGAAGACGGGCTTGAATGGGGGTTGAGGGCAGGTTCAACGCCGAAGGAACTCGCGCGGGGTCCTGGTGCCCACCCCAAGTCCACGACACAAGAAAGAAATGAACGATGGCGATTGCAAACAAGGCTTTCAAAGACTACGTGTTCTTGGCCGACATGCTCAGCGACAAGTACTTTCCATCTGACCTGGTTCGCAAGGGCCAACAAGTCCTCATCAGACTGTGCGAAACGATGGAAGCTGAAAGGCCGGTGGACCTGGAATCGCTCTACAAAATCACCCAGTCCGCCACCGAAGAATTCAACGTCTTGGCCGAAGAGTTCGAGGCGAATGGGAGCGAGATTGAGACCGCGGCGCGCGAGAGCATTGGCGCCGACTTTGAGTTCATCGCCAAGGCTTATGGATTCGACGCCGACCTTGAAGAACTGATCAGCAATCGGGAGTGGTGAATCCGAGTAGTAGGCTAAGAGCTCGCAAAGTTCGGGGCCTCAGTTTCTATCTAAGACCTGACCCCCATTGATTCGACCTGGAACTTCAACCTCGAGTCCTAGATGAAAACTCTGTTCAACGATCCCGTCCATTGGGCAGGCTCCGCGGTCGCAAGCAAAACTCGCTTTGTTCTGAACGGTCTTGCCCTTTCCGCACTGATCGGCTTGGCCCTTTTTCAGGCCTCGCAAGACGGTTGGCGCTCCGCTGTGGGTATGGCGCTGCTCCTGATCTGCCTGCAGTTCTATCTGCTCTACGCCATGCGCGCGATGTATTTGCTGGCGCTCGCGCAGGGCTCGGCAAGTCGCGACCTGGCTTGAGTAAACGCGCCTTCGGGCTTGGCTTGAAATGACAAACGCAGAACCCTCGACCTTCCAGGCCCCATTGCTTTGCCCGGCGCAGCCTGGAACGGATGAGGCATGGGCCTTCCTGCTGCTGCCCAAGGCCGTCAGCGACACCTTGCCCAGGCGCGGTCGGACCAGCGTCGAGGTCTGCATCAAGGGCTACCGCTTCCAGGCCACGCTTGAGCCGGATGGTCAGCTGAGCCATTGGCTCAAGCTGAGCCAGGAAAGGCTTGAGGCTGCCGGTGTGAGTGTGGGCGAGATGCTCACGGTTCAAATCGCAGCGCTCGCTCGGGAGCCTGAGCCGCAATTGCCCGAAGACTTGAGGCAAGCTCTGGCGGCCAGCCCCTCGGCCACAGCGGTTTGGCAGGCCACGACGACGCTCGCAAGGCTTGACTGGATTCATTGGATAGAGTCTGCCAAGCAAGCCAAGACCCGCCGCGATCGGGTGATCGCCGCCTGCGACATGCTGTCTGCGGGCAAGAAGCGGGTGTGTTGTTTTGATCAGTCTGGTTTCTACAGCAAAAGCCTCAGTGCGCCCCGGGCGGTGGGCGAGTGAGTCGATCTCCGGGTTTTCCTATGCAAGACCGCGCCTTCCCTCCATCGGCCCTTAAGGCCTTTCTGCTCACCTCCTACCTGCCATGCTTTTTAGGCGCTTGGCTGCGCGCCTTGCTCAAGGCCTGGCCCGGCTTGCTATTGGCCTTGAGCGGCCTGTTCTTGTCGGCTTGCTCCGACGCCGAGGCTCCGGTCGCCGCTGAGGCTCAGCAGCAGCCGATCGCCCTGCGGCCTGAAGCACTCAGGCCCGGGCTCTTGCAAGAGGCCGCCGCGCGCGTGGCGCAACAGCCGGGCGCGGGCCGGAACGCGGTGTGGATGCTGGCCGATGGTTACGCTGCCTTGGCCGCGCGCTTGTTGCTGGTGCAGCAGGCGCAGCGCAGCCTGGATCTGCAGTACTACATCTGGCATGACGATATTGCCGGCGCCTTGCTATTCGATGCCCTGCGCCAGGCGGCCGACCGAGGCGTGCAGGTGCGCCTGCTGCTGGACGACAACAACACCGCCGGCATGGATGAGCTGCTGGCCGCGCTGGACGCGCATCCGCGCATCGAAGTCCGCTTGTTCAATGCCAACGAGCACCGGCGCTGGCGCTGGTTGGGCTATATCACTGATTTCACGCGCATGAACCGGCGCATGCACAACAAATCACTGACGGCCGATGGGCTTGCCAGCATCGTCGGTGGGCGCAATGTGGGCGACGCGTATTTCGGTCTGGGTGATCAAACCTTGTTTGCCGATTTGGATGTGCTGGCCCTGGGGCCGGTGGCGGGCGATGTGAGCGCCGATTTTGAGCGTTACTGGCGCAGTGCGCCGGTGCGACCCGCAGGCTCGCTCCTGGCGGCGGCCCAGCCCGGCGTGCTGGAGGTCTTGGCTGTGCGGGCGCAGGCCTTGTCGCGCACGCCGCAGGCGCGCCGCTACATCGAGGCCTTGTCGGCGCAAGGCTCGGCGGGCAGCCTGTTGAACGGCCGCCCGCCCGATGCCTGGAGCAGCCTACAGCTGGTCAGTGATGACCCCGCCAAGGGCCTGGGGCCGGTGCCCGCTGCCAGCCTGCTCACCCATGAGCTGGCGCAGGGCCAGCAGCCGCCCAAGCGTTCCCTGCATCTGATCTCACCCTACTTTGTGCCGGGGGAAAAAGGCATGCAGTGGTTCGCCGAATTGCGGCGCCAAGGCGTGCAGGTGCTGGTGCTGACCAATGCGCTGGCGGCCACCGATGTGGCCGTGGTGCATTCGGGTTATGCCAAATACCGCCATGAACTCTTGGCAATGGGGGTGCAGCTGTGGGAGCTGAAGCCCGACGCCTCGGCCCCGAGCATCGTCTCGGCTTTTGGCGCTGAAGGCAGCTCCTCGGCCAGCCTGCATGCCAAGACTTTTCTGGCCGATTGCGACCGTCTCTTCGTGGGTTCCTTTAATCTCGATCCCCGCTCGGCCAGCCTGAATACCGAGATGGGAGTGACGCTGGCCGCCCCTGACTTGGCCCAGACCGTGTGCGCGCATCTGCAGGCCCAGCTGCCCTTGCATGCCTATCAGCTCAAGCTGGCTACAGACGGGCAGATGGAGTGGTGGGAAGAGCAGGCGCAAGCTCGCAAGGTCTGGACCGAGGAGCCGCACAGCAGCGCTTGGCAACGCGCCATGCTGCGGCTGCTGGCCTGGCTGCCGGTGGAGTGGTTGTTGTAGCGCCTAGCCGCGCTTCGTTCCGCCATGCGATCAGAGCAGCCCCAAGTCCCTGGCCTTGGCCCCAGGGAAGACTTGGCTGAGTTGCGCCGCGCTCAAGCCGTACTGCCGCTGGAACAAGCCGCCCAGCACGGCGCGGTAGTCATTGAGCACGGACAAGTCGCGGTCCTGGAACAGGGTGGCGCGTTCCACGGCGACCTGCTCGCCTGCGACGCGCTGGCCGCGCATGCCGCCGCCTAGCACCCACATCACCGTGCCGTGACCGTGGTCGGTGCCGCGGTTGCCGTTCTGCCTGAAGGTGCGGCCGAATTCGCTGAGCACGACGACGGTGGTGTTCTTCCAGGCCGGCCCCATCTCTTGCGCGAAGCCGGCCAGGCCTTGGCCCAACTCGTCAAAGCGGTTGGCCAGATAGCCGGTGGCGCCGCCCTGGCCCACATGCGTGTCCCAGCCGCCCACATCGACAAAGCCGAGATTGAAGTTCTCGCGCATCAGCTTGGCGATGCGCCGGGCCTCCAGCTCAAAGCCCTTGGCCGAGATGGCCTGGCGGCTGGCGGCCTGCATCTCGCCGGCCAGATCGCGCATCAGCTCCTGGCGCAAGGCGAAGCCCTCTTGCACCGTCGCGGCCAGCGGCGTGCCGCGGTACATGGCGGCAATGATCTCGCTCTGACGCGTGTCGATCGCGGGCTTGGCCAGGGATTTGAGCGCGGTATTGGGCACCTTCTCGCTACCCTGGAAAATCTTGGGCAGTTGATCGGTGAAGGCCATGGGCGAGCTCCCACTGAGCTGGCCGGCCAGGCGGTTCAGAAAGCCCGAGCCATAGTCTTTGCGCCCGCTGCTGGGCTGGCCCAACTCCATGCTGTCCTGCGTCTCGAAATGGCTGCGCGATAAGTCGTCGGTGCCGGCAAAAGGCACGAAGGCCAGCTCGCCTCGCTGGTAAAGCGGGTAGAGGCTCTCGCGCAGGGCCGGGTGCAAACCCCAGTCGCCGTTGAGCGGCAGGGCCGATGTGAGCTCGGAGGAGGGCGGGGCGATGGCGATGTCTTTGCGCACCTCGTAGTAAAAGCTGCTGGCGTGGGGCACCAGCAAGCTGGCGGCGTCATAGCCGCCGCGCAGAAAGACCAGCAAAAACTTCGGCGCAGAGGCGCTGGCCCCGGCCGCCAGCAGCCGGCCGGTGGCGCCTAAATTCAAACCCAGGGAGGCAGCTAAGAGTGTGCGGCGACGCATGGTGATCCTTTGCCTAGCGGCTCATGAATTCGGGTGAGGACAGCAGGAATGAATTCCACTCTTGCGGCGAGTTCGCTTGTTCCAAGGCCTGTTGGGTGGCCGGGCTGAGCGTCTTGGCGATGGATTTGTAGAACAGCGCATTGGCCAGCTGCGGGAAGGCGGCTTTCTCTTGCGGCTGCGGCCCCTCGGTTTTGAACAGGCCGGCGCTGCCCGAGCCTATGGCCTTGGCGATCTCGAAGCGGGTGCTCATCTGGCCGGGGCTGCTCCAGGCCTTGGCGCTCAAGGGGTAGCCGTCGGGCGTGAGGCGGCCGTAAAGCGGCTCGCCCATGCGGTTCAGCCAGTTGAGCATGGGGCCCACATTGAGCACCGGCTTTTGTTCATAGGCCAGGCGCACGGCGGAGACCACATAGCGCATCGGGTCCTTGAACTTGCGCGGCCCGGCTTGATTGAACTCGGCCGAGTTGAACAGCAGCGCCAAGGTGGCCGCGATATCGCCCCCGTTCGCTGTGAAGGCCTGCGCCATGCGCTGCACCAAGGCGGGCGGCGGCTCGTCGCTGAGCCAGAACTGGGCCAGCTTGCGGCTGATGAACTGGGCCGTGGACGGATGGCTGGCCAGGCGGTCCAGGGCCTCGTTCAGCTCGGCCAGGCCTTGGGCCTTGATGGGCTGGCCCAGCAGCGTCTTGACACCGAAGTCATGCCGGGCCGGGTTGAACTCGAACATGGCTTTGCGTACATAAAAGCCTTGCAAGTCTTTTCTCAAGCGGGGCGTGTCGGGGCCAGCGTTGCTGCCTACACCGGTGAGCACACGGGCCAGCTCCTGCACATCGCGCTGGCTGTAGCCGCCGTCCACGCCCAGGGTGTGCAGCTCCATCAGTTCACGGGCGAAGTTCTCGTTGATGCGGCCGACGGCGTTCTGCTCGTTGTCCAGATAGCGCAGCATGGCCGGGTGGGTGGCCACCGCGCCCAGCAAATCACGGAACTTGCCCAGGGCGTGGGGGCGAACAGCACTTTCTTCATAGTCGCCCACCATGGCGCGCAGATTGCCCTTGCCCTGGAAGATGCTGAAGTGGTTCAGCCAGAACCAGTTCATCTGTTCCAACACTTGATGGTTGGAGTAGAGCGCCCGCAGCAGATGGCGGCTGGCCGCCTCGCGGGCCAGGCGATTCATCTCTTGCTGGAAGGCTTGCTGGGCGGCTTTCTTTTGCTCGTCGTCCTTGATCGCATCGGCATCCTTGCGCCGCTGCTCCATCGTCAGCACCAGCTCTTGCAGCGGCTTTTGGGCGATCGTCATGGCCTCAATCTGGGTCTGCAGCTGGCGCGGTAGCGCCGGGCCTTGGGGGTGGAGCTGGCCCTGCAAAAAGGCCTGAGCTGGCTGTTGAGAGGCCTGCTCAAGCGTGTTGCTATTGGCGCCCCAGCTCAGGCGGTTGACCCAGGCATAGTCCACCGAGGCTGTTGGCTGCACGGCGCCCGGGCCGGCGCAGCCGCTCATCCCGCCAGCCAGGGCGAGGGCGCAAACAAAGGCGGCGTTGCGGGGGGAGCATGTCAGACGCATGGGTGTGGCCCTGGGCAGAGTCGCAGTCGAAATTTCAGGTTAGCCGTGAAGCTTGAAGAAGACAACGCCGCAAGCATGCCTGCCCGAGGACAATTTCTCTGTGTTTGTTTGCAAAGTTCTTGCACTCCTTCGCTGCTTTGGAATCACACCGCCTAGCGCCCGGTCTAGGAGGCTGTCGGACTTGGAATCCGCCGGCGGACAATCGGCCGCAGCGGCCCATTTCTCACCGGCTTTTTGCCCCATAGCCTGGCTATGGGGCTGCAAATCCGGCAAGAACTGGTCTCGCTGGGGCCGATTTCCGCTTTCGGCGGCCCAAGTCCGACAGCCTCCTAGGCCCGCCAGGCGAGCGAGCCCGGCAGCGCACTGACACAATGGGCGCATGAGTATTTTTGAATTGCTGGTTCTGGTCTTGTTGCTCTTGCTGATGGTGCTGCTTTTGTGGGGTTTACGCCTGCAAATGCGCAGCGGCGCCGCGGCAGCCGAGGCGGGCCAGCAAAGCAGCGATTTGCTCAGCCGCCAGCTCGGGGCCCTGGTGCAAGCCTCCAGCGAGCGTCTGGAGCGCGAATTGCGCAATGAGCTGAGCCGCAGCAATGCTGGCATGCGGCAAGAGTTGTTGCAGACCCTGAGCCAGTTTCAGCAGGCTTTGCTGAACCAGGGCGGCGATGTGGCCCGCACCCAGAACGAGCAGATCGACTCCTTTCGCCTGCAGCTGGCCAATCTGCAACAAGGCCTGAGCCAAGGCCTGCAGCAAAGCACCCAGGCTTTTGCCGCCCAAGCGCTGGCGGCCCGTGAGGCGCAAGACGCCGCCGCGCTGCGCGGCACGCAAGCCCAGACCGAGGCCTTGCAGCGCCTGGGTCTGAGCATCAATGAGCAGCTCAAGGCGATGGCCGATCGCAATGAACAGCGCCTGGCCCAGGTGCAGACGGCGGTCGATCAACGCCTCAGCCTGATCCAGCAGGACAACGAGAAAAAGCTGGAACAGATGCGCGCCACCGTCGACGAAAAGCTGCACGCCACCCTGGAACAACGCCTGGGCGAGAGCTTCAAGCAGGTGGCGGACCGCCTGGAGCAGGTGCACAAAGGCCTGGGTGAGATGCAGAACCTGGCCCGCGATGTGGGCTCGCTCAACCGCGTGCTCACCAACGTCAAGACACGCGGCATCTTTGGCGAGGTGCAGCTGGCCGGCCTGTTGGAGCAGGTGTTCACGCCCGAGCAGTACGCCAGCAATGTGGCCACCATCCCCGGTAGTAGCGAGCGGGTGGAGTTCGCGATTGCGCTGCCCGGCCAGCGTGAGGATGGCGCGCCCTTGTGGCTGCCCATCGATGCCAAGTTCCCGCGCGAGGACTACGAGCGCCTGCTGGAGGCGCAGGACCGCGCCGATGCGGCGGGCGTTGAAGCGTCTGCCAAGGCCATCGAGAATCGCTTGCGCCTGGAGGCCAAGACGATTCGCGAGAAGTACATTTCGCCACCGCACACCACCGACTTCGGCATGCTCTTCGTGCCCACCGAGGGCCTGTATGCCGAGGCCCTGCGCCGCCCCGGCCTGGTGGAGGCCTTGCAGCGCGAGCACAAGGTCATGCTGGTGGGGCCCACCACCTTGCTGGCCACGCTGACCAGCTTGCAGATGGGCTTTCGCACCCTGGCGCTGGAGAAGCGTTCGGCCGAAGTCTGGGAGGTGCTGGGCGCCGTCAAGACCGAATTTGGCAAGTTTGGCGAGGTGCTGGCCAAGACCAAGAAGAAACTGGAAGAAGCCAGCAACACCATCGACGCGGCCGAGACCCGCACCCGTGCCATGACGCGCAAGCTCAAGAGCGTGGAGGCCTTGCCCGAGGAGGCGGCGGGCAAGCTGCTCAAGCTGGGTTTGCCGAGCGGCGCGGCCGGGGCGCTGGAAGAGGCAGAAGATGCGGATGGGGCTGAGCTTTGAGCGCCGAGGCGGCCCATGCACGCTCGGCGGCCGAGCTGCGGCGCGCCTTCCCCTGGCTGATCGCCACCCTGGTGGCCGTGCATGCCTGCATGGCCGTCACCCGGGTCGCGGCCTCGCTGTGGACCCTGAACCAGGGCTTTGGCGAGTGGACGGTGGGCGTGCTCCTGAGTCTGTTTGCCATCGCGCCCATCGCCTTGTCGCTGTGGGCCGGGCGCCTGGCCGATAAGCATGGCTTTCACCGACCGGTGGGCTTTGGCGTTAGCCTGGCCTTTACCGGCGCTGTCGTGGCCTTGGCTGGCCAGTCGCTGTGGAGCATTGCCTTCAGCTGCTTACTCTGCGGTGGTGCGGTCAGCGTGGCGGCGGTGGCCTTGCAACGTGAAGCAGGGCTGATGGCGGATGAGTCCTCCGAACTCAAACGCATCTTCAGCTGGGTGGCCTTGGGGCCGGCTTTGTCCAACGCCCTGGCACCGGTGGCGGCGGGCTTGTTGATCGACCACATCAGTTTTCGCGCTGCCTTCGTGCTGGCGCTCTTGCTGCCTCTGCTGGCCTGGGGCCTGGCGCAGAAAGTGGCGCGCCACCCACCCAATCCGCAAAGCCATGCCAGCAAGACCCGGCCCGCCTGGGATTTGCTCAGGCGCCCGGCCCTGCGCAATCTGCTGCTGCTCAATGTGGTGCTGTCGGCCTGCTGGGACGCGCACAGCTTTGTGGTGCCGGTGGTGGGCCATGCCAAGGGCTTGAGTGCTTCAGAAATCGGCCTGGTGCTGGGTGCGTTTGCGGTGGCGGCCACCTGTGTGCGCCTGGCCATCGTGCGCTTTGCTCAGCATCTGGATGAGTTGAAGGCGGTGCGCAGCGCGATGGTTTTGGCCACGCTGATGTTGCTGGTCTATGCCTGGTTGCCGGGCACGGCGGGCTTGATGGCGGGCTCGGCCGTGCTGGGTCTGGCCCTGGGTTCGGTGCAGCCCATGGTGTTGGCCTTGCTGCATCAGGTGACGCCGGCGGACCGCCAAGGTCAGGCCCTGGGCCTGCGCATGCTGGTGGTGAACAGCGCGACCGTGGCCATGCCGGTGGGCTTTGGCTTTTTGGCGGCCGCCACGGTGGTGGCCGCGCCCATGTGGTTGATGGCCAGCCTGCTGGTGTTGGCCCAGTGGCCGGCCAGCGTGATCCGCAAGCCGCAGGACTGAAGCCTGCGCCCTAGCTGCAGGTCTTGGCGACCAGGCTGCTGCTCAATCCCGCCTTTTGGGGCTTGCCGAGCTCGCCTCGTGATCCCGCTTGGCGGAACCAAAGCTCCTTGCGCTCCAGCGGTGTGGCGGCCGGCAGCAGGGGATTGGGCAACTCGATCACCATGCGAGAAGCGAGCGCAGCCTTGCGCAGCAGCGGGCCGAAGTGGCGCTCGAACAGGCAGTCAAAGCTGCCGTCCAGCAGGGCCTGCTCCAGGCCCTGGCGCACCGTATCGGCCAGGGCTTGATTGTCTTTGCGCACGAAGAAGTAAAGCGCCGTGGGGTAGTGGATCAGCACATGCGTGTCCACCGCGAGCTGGCCCTGGCCCAGCAGATCTACTTCCTGCCAGGCCTCCAGCACCGAGCGCGGGAAGTAGTCAAAGCGATGCAGGGCCAGCATGCGGAACAAGGCCTCGTAACTGCCCACCCCGTTGACGCTGATGCCGCTGTTGCGCAGGATTTGGGTGTCGGGCCAGTCTTGACCCTGGCCGGCCACCAGGGCTTGCAGGCCTTGCAGATTGCGCACACCGGCCAAGGCCTCGGGCCGGTCGGCGGCGACCAAGGCCACGCGCAGGCCCAGCAGGCCTTTGTCTATGGGGATGCGTATGGGCAGCAGCGCGTTCTCGCGGGCCACCGAAGTCATGCTCCAGGCGATGTCCAGGCCATGGCCCAGCTCCAACTCCTTGAGCACGCGCAGCTGAGTCATGGCCGTGGCGGCGGGCTCCAGCTGATAGAGCGTGCCCGTTTGCTTGGACAAGGCCAGGCGCAGCAGGTCCAGCACATAGCTGTTGCGAGCGTCGCGTTCTGACTCTGGCCGCGGGTAGACCAGACTCACCCGCTTGGGCGCCACAGCCTGGGCCCGGGCAGGGCTGGGCAGGGCCAGGTTGGCCAGCAGCAAGGCCGCCATCAAGCAAGCCTTGAGTAAACCCGACAAGCTGGAATGCAGCCCTTGCAGGGGTTTCATGGGTAAGCCTGTCTCGAACTGTCAGGGATGGGACCTTGGGACGAGTTCTGGAAGCCTTTTGCTTCCTATTTTTGTGACGGCATTTGCTGCCCTAGCCTGGCGCTTGCTAGCGCCAGAAATGAGCGGACTGCGGCGATGATAGGTGAGGCTTTGTGGTGCTGGGGGGCAGAATTCCCCTTCATTGATCGGGGTCAATTCCGCCTTTTGCGGACCGCGGCCTGCTGGCGGGTTCAGCGGGCCTGGCTCATGTGCAGGCGGCGGGCCGCGTCTTCGTCGCGGGCATCGTCGATTTCGCGCAGCACGCCGCGCAGGTCCACCGTCTTGTGCTTGCGTTGGAAGCGGCCGCTCAAGGGCGTGTCGGGCTGCAGGGCGCCGCGCTCGTAGAGGGCCCAGATCTCGGCGCCGAAATCGGTTTGCAGCAGGGCTGGCGCTGTTTGGCCGAAGAAGTTGCGCAGGTTTTCCACATCGCGCAGCAGCATGCGCTGGGCGTGGTTGTTGCCGGCTGCGTCCACCGCCTGGGGCAGGTCGATGATGACGGGGCCGTCTTCGGCCAGCAAGATATTGAACTCCGACAAATCGCCATGCACCACGCCAGCGCACAACATGCGCACAACTTCACGAATCAGGCGGGCGTGATGATCCAGGGCTTGTTCGGGTGTGAAGACGCTGTCGTTCAGGCGCGGGGCGGCATCGCCATGGGCGTCGCAGACCAGCTCCATCAGCAAGACGCCTTCGAAGAAGAGGTACGGTTTGGGCACCCGCACGCCGGCGGCGGCCAGGCGATAGAGGGCGTCGACCTCGGCGTTTTGCCAGGCCTCTTCCTGCTTCTCGCGGCCGAAGCGCGTGCCCTTGGCCATGGCGCGGGCCTCGCGACTGTTCTTGACCTTGCGGTTCTCGGTGTAGTCCACCGCCTGGCGGAAGCTGCGCTGCGTGGCCTCTTTGTAAACCTTGGCGCAACGGGTTTCCTCGCCACAGCGCACCACGAAAACCTGCGCCTCCTTGCCGCTCATCAGCTGGCGCTGCACGCCGTCGATCAAGCCTTCGTCCAGCAGTGACTGCAGTCGTTTGGGTGTCTTCATCCCTGCATTGTCGATGCTGGGGCGAAGGTGGGGCGAAGGAGGCGTTTGCGGGCGGGCTTGGGTTTGGAGAAAGGCGCTGCCGCCACCATTTTTTTGCTGGTCTGAATTGGGCGTTAGCGGCGCTTGGGCGCTTGATTTGCGCGGCGTTGGTGCAAGCGTGGCGTCAGGTTCGCCGGCCGTTCTGCTACATACTGGCCCGGCCAAACTCGGGAAGTTTTCCGTCGTTCTAGGTAGTCGCACGATGACGAGGACGGGCCGAGTCTGGCATCGTAGAAGACACAAGTTGAACCCGTTCGCAAACGGGCCCAGGCCAAGTGCAAACTCATATGGAAGAGACAAAGCTCATGAAAATCATCAAGCATTCCCTGACGGCTGTGACTCTGGCTGCGCTGAGCTTCAGCGCCCTGGCGGCCGATCCGATCAAGATTGGCGTGTCTGGCCCCTTCACCGGCGGCTCCTCATCCATGGGCGTCAGCATGCGCGACGGTGTGCGCCTGGCGGCCGACGAAATCAACAAGGCGGGTGGCGTGCTGGGCCGTCAGATCCAGCTGGTCGAACGCGATGACGAGGCCAAGAACGAACGTGGCGTGCAGATCGCGCAAGAGCTGATCAACAAGGAGAAAGTCGCCGCAACGGTGGGCTATATCAACACCGGCGTGGCCCTGGCCTCGCAGCGCTTCTATCAGGAAGCCAAGATCCCGGTGATGAACAATGTGGCCACCGGCTCCCTGATCACCCATCAGTTTGCCAACCAGCCCGAGAACTACATCTTCCGCAACGCCGCCCACGACAGCATCCAGGCGCCGATGATTGTGGAGGAGGCGATTGCCCGCCGTGGCTATAAAAAGGTCGCCATCCTGGCCGACTCCACCAACTACGGTCAGCTGGGCCGGGCCGACCTTGAAAAAGCGCTGGATCTCAAAGGCATCAAGCCGGTGGCGGTGGAGAAGTTCAATATCAAGGATGTGGACATGACCGCCCAGCTGCTCAAGGCCAAGGAGGCCGGTGCAGAAGCCATCCTGACCTACGCGATCGGCCCTGAGCTGGCGCAGATCGCCAACGGCATGACCAAGCTGGGCTGGAAGGTCCCCATGATTGGCAGCTGGACGCTGTCTATGGCCAACTTCATTGACAACGCCGGCCCCGGCGGTGAGGGCGCGCGCATGCCGCAAACCTTTATCCAGGAGCCGACGACGCCCAAGCGCCAGAGCTTCATCATCAATTACCTGAAGACTTTCAACCCCAAGAACGCGCGCATCGACTCGCCCGTCTCGGCCGCGCAAGGCTATGACTCCGTTTACCTGCTGGCTGCCGCCATCAAGCAGGCCGGTGGCACCGAGGGCCCCAAGGTCAAGGCCGCATTGGAAGATCTGAAAACGCCGGTGGAAGGCGTGGTCACGACCTATAACAAGCCCTTCTCCAAGACCGACCACGAGGCCATCACCGCCAACATCCCGGTGTTCGGCGAAGTCAAGGGCCAGCGTGTGGTCTATGCCTACGAGGCCGACTTCAAGAAGGCCTCGGAAGTGCGCGTCAAGGACCCCAACGCCAAGGGCGCGCTGGCCGTCAAGAAGTAAGCAGCGCTCACTGCTGAGAGGCAGGTGTGAAGCCTCACACCTGCCTCAGCCTGCCGAGCGCCGCGCAAGACTCGCCGCGATTCGGCAGGCCCTTTTCCTTTCTTGAACTCAGGTCCTTGCCATGCAAATCTTGACTCAACTGGTGTTCAGCGGCATCGCCCTGGGCATGATTTATGCCGTCATCGCCTTCGGCTACCAACTCACCTTCGCCACCTCCGACACGCTGAACTTCGGCCAGGGTGACGCCCTGATGCTGGGCGCGCTGGTAGGCCTGTCCCTGGTGGGTTTCGGGGTCAATTACTGGATGATGATTCCCCTGGTCTGCCTCTTCGGTGCCTTGCAGGGCGCGGTGGTGGAGCGCATCGGTGTGCGGCCGGCCATCAAGATGAAGTCCGAGTTTGGCTGGATCATGTCCACCATCGCCCTGGGCATCATTTTCAAGAACGTGGCCGAGAACGTCTGGGGCCGCGACGACCTGAAGTTCCCCTCGCCCCTGCCCGAGTCGCCCTTGCATCTGCTGGGCGCCAATGTGCTGCCCATGGAGTTGCTGGTGATTGGCGGCGCCCTGGCCATGATGTTGTCGGTGGAGTTTTTCAACCGCCGCACCATTTACGGCAAGGCCGTGGTCGCCACCTTCAATGACCGCGACGCGGCCAAGCTGATGGGCATCAACACCGGCCTGGTGATCACCTTTTCGTATGCGCTCTCGTCCATGACCGCCGCCTTTGCCGGCGTGCTGATCGCCCCGCTGACCCTGACCGGCGCCACCATGGGCGCGGTGCTGGGCCTCAAGGCCTTTGCGGTCGCCATCATCGGCGGCCTGACCAGCGGCATGGGCATCATCGTGGGCGGCGTGATTTTGGGCGTGGTGGAGACGACCACCGGCTTCTATCTGTCCACCGGCTACAAGGATGTGCCCGGCCTGGTGTTGCTGCTGATTGTTTTGGCCGTCAAGCCCGCTGGCTTGTTTGGCAAGACCGCCATTAAGAAGGTCTAACGACGATGTTCAACGCCAAAAAATTCTTTGCCGGCGCCCTGGCTATCGCGGCCCTGGCCGCCTTCCCCCTGGTCTCCGGCAACCCTTACTACATCCACCTGGTCGAGACCATCATGATCTACGCGATCGTGCTGTTCGGCCTGGACATCGTGGTGGGCTATACCGGCCAGGTCTCGCTGGGCCATGCGGGCCTGTTCGGCATCGGGGCCTACACGGCCGGGGTGCTGGTGTTCAAGCTCTCGGCTCCGCTGTGGATCACCTTGCCGGCGGCCATTCTGGTGACGGCAGGCTTCGGCGCCTTGCTGGCCTTGCCGGCCCTGCGGGTGATGGGGCCCTACCTGGCCATGGTGACCCTGGCCTTCGGCACCATCATTCAGATCCTCATTAACGAGATGAGCTTCCTCACCGAAGGCCCCATGGGCATCACCTTGAGCAAGCCCAGCCTCTTAGGCCATCAGCTGGACGAGACCGAGTACTACTGGGTAGTCGCCTTGATGCTCTTGGCCTCCCTGGTGTTTGTGCACCGGGTGCTGCGTTCGCATCTGGGCCGGGCTTTTGAGGCCTTGCGCGGCAGCCCGGTGGCTTCGGACTGCATGGGCGTTTCGGTCTATCGCTACAAGGTCTACGCCTTTGTGATCAGCGCCGGCCTGGCTGGCTTGGCGGGCGCCTTGTACGCTTACTCTGAACAGTACATCTCGCCCAATACCTATAACTTTGAGCAGACGGTGCTGTTCCTGCTGGCCATCATCATGGGCGGTCGCAAGACCCGCACCGGCGCCTTGCTGGGCGCAGCCATCATCGTCATGCTGCCCAAGCTGCTGGATGATCTGGCCCTGTTCCGCATCGTCTCGGTGCTGCTGGCCTTGGTCGTGATGGTGTCGGTCGGTGTTGCTTTCAAGCGCGGCAAGATCGCGCCCAAGGCCGCTGCGATTCCGGTGGTGGGCAGCATCGCGCTGGCGGCCCTGTCCTTCAAGCTGGAGACCATGACGGACTGGCGACTCACCGTCTTTGGTCTGATCACGCTCTTCGTCGTCTACTACCTGCAAGACGGCATCGTGGGTTTTGTGCGTAACGCCTTGAATCTGCGGGGCCATGCCGCCACCGATGCCGACGACGCCGCCAATCTGCCCAATATCGCCGATGCCCTGGGCCAGCGCGCCGGCACGGGCAATGCCGAGTTGCTGGAAGCCAAGCAGATCCTGATGCAGTTCGGCGGCCTGAAGGCGCTGAACAATGTCGATCTGAAGATCAAGCGCGGCACCATTCACGGCCTGATCGGCCCTAACGGCTCGGGCAAGAGCACGATGATGAATGTGCTGACGGGCATCTATGTGCCCACCGCCGGCACGGTCACCTTCGGCGGCCGTACGCTGAACGGGCGCACCTCGTCTGACATCGCGCTCTCGGGCATTGCACGGACCTTCCAGAATGTGCAGCTCTTCGGTGAGATGACGGCGCTGCAAAACGTGTTGGTCGGCCTGCACCACAGCTTCAAGAGCAATCTTGTCGATGTGGCCTTGCACCTGCCCCGCTATCTGCGCGAGAACCGGGAGAACACCGCGCGTGCCCTGGGCCTCCTGCGCTTTGTGGGCCTGGCCGATCTGGCCGGCGAGGAGGCGCGCAATCTGCCGTATGGCAAGCAACGTCTGCTGGAGATCGCTCGCGCCCTGGCCCTGGACCCACAGCTGCTCCTGCTCGATGAGCCGGCCGCCGGCCTGACCGCGCCCGATATCAAGGAGCTGATCGCCATCATCCGCAAGATCCGCGAGCATGGTGTGACCGTGATCCTGATCGAACACCATATGGATGTGGTGATGAGCATGTGCGACACCGTTTCGGTGCTGGACTTCGGCCAGAAGATCGCCGAAGGCCTGCCCGCCCAGGTGCAGGCGGACGAGAAGGTCATCGAGGCCTACCTCGGCGGCCAGGCTTCCTGAGTGCTTGATTTCAAGGATTCCCAATATGCTCCAAATCAAAAACCTCAGCGCCGGCTACGGCAAGGTCCAGGTCCTGCACGGTATCTCCATCGAGGTGCCCAAGGGCAAGGTCGTGACCTTGATCGGCTCCAATGGTGCGGGCAAGACGACCACCATGCGCGCCGTCTCCGGCATGATCGCGCCCACCGCCGGTGAGATCGTGCTCAACGGCAAGCCCATCGCGGGCCTGGAGTCCTACGAGATCGCCCGCCGCGGTCTGGCCCATTCACCCGAAGGCCGGCGCGTGTTTGCCACCATGACGGTGACCGACAATCTGCGCCTGGGCGCCTTCCCGCGCTATACCGGCAGCCGGCCCAAGGGCGATGTGGAGGCCGACCTGAGCCGCGCCATGGATCTGTTCCCCCGCCTCAAGGAGCGCCGCGAGCAACTCGCCGGCACGCTCTCCGGCGGCGAGCAGCAGATGCTGGCCATGGCCCGCGCCACCATGCTTAATCCGGACGTAATGCTGCTGGACGAGCCCTCCATGGGCCTGGCCCCCATCCTGGTGGCCGAGGTCTTCCGCATCATCGAGCGGCTCAAGGAGCAGGGCGTGACCATGCTCCTGGTCGAGCAGTTCGCCGCCGCTGCGCTTGGCGTGGCCGACTACGGTTATGTGCTGGAAAACGGCCGCATCTCGCTGCACGGCCCAGCCGAGAAGCTACGCAATGACCCGGCGGTGAAGGCGGCGTATTTGGGGGGCGGTGGGCACTGAGGCCCATGCGCGGCCGGGCTTCTCGCCCGAGGGGGCTTGCTGCCCTAGAACCAGTCCCGCATCTGCGCCGGGTAGTCCTTGGGCAGGATGTGGCCGCCAGGGAAGCGCAGATGCTTTTTCTCGCGGCCGGGCAAGGCCTCGAACAAGGCTTGGTTCTGCTGGAGGCTGGCGACTTCATCATCGTCGGCGCTGAGCAGCCAGAGCTTTTTGTCGGCCAGGGCGGGCGCAAAGCGCAGCGGGGCCACGGCGGCGACCTTGTCGTCCAGATGCGGCGGTACGATGGCGGCCACGGCCGTGATGCGGGGCTCCTGGGCGCCCAGGATCAAGGCCATCTGCCCGCCCATGCTGTAACCGCTGACCTGGATTTTGCGGCCGTCGATCTGAGGCTGTGGCAGCAGCCAGTCCAGCAGCAGGCGGTAGTCCTTGATGCTGTCGATGATCATGGCCTCATAGGGCTCGCGCTTGCCCCAGAGCTTCATATCGCGCATCAGATCGAGCACGCTGTACTCGAGATTCTTGCGTTCACCATGGCGGCGCGCGTCCAGGGCCAGCACCGCATAGCCTTGTTGCAGGGCCTGCTCGGTGACGAGGTGGGTGTGCTCCAGGGTTTCGCCGCCCTTGTACGTGGACTGCCACCAGCGCATATGGCTGCGGCCCAGGCCGTGGAAGGCGATCAGCAAGGGGAAGGGCGATTTGGCCTGGGCCGGGTCGCTAGGGTATTTGATGCGGCCGTTGACCGGCGCGCCATCGAAGCTGTTGAAACGGATCTCGTAAGCGTGCTCGCCCAGGTGTTTAAGGCTTGGAGCAAAAGCAAGCGGCGCGCTGTAGTCGTAGCGCGCCTGCACTTGCTCGGGGGAGGGTTGATAGGGTTTGAGTCCGAAGATGCCCCACCAAAGTGCGGCGGTGGTGGCGAGGACGGCGAGTGCTGTGAGCATGAGCTTGCTTGCCTTTTTCCTGAAAGTTGTTTGCATGGGGTTGCCTATCAAGGCCTGATCGAGGCCGGAACGGCAAGACTAAGCGGCCAGATGTGAAGCCTCTGTGAGGCCGTCTGATCGCGCCCCGCCAGCGCCTGCTTGCCGTGCGAACAGCGGCTTAGGCGTCTGTGCAAGCATCCAAGAGCCTGACCGTGGTCCAGCCCGCCGCATGCTGCAACTGCAGCTGCAGGCCCTGGGCCTCGGCCAGGCGGCGCACGATGGACAAGCCCAGTCCCAGGCCGGCGCTGGCCTCGCTCTTGAGGCCGGTTTGGCGGCCGGCAGCGTCAGCCGCCAGCAGGGCCTGGGGTGGCGCTAGGCTGGCATTGGCGATGCTCAGGCACTGCGCATCAGCGCTGATGCGGATCTGCGGCGACTGTCGGTGCGCCAAGGCATTGCCGAGCAGATTGGCCAGCAGCAGCTGGGTCAGGGCGGGCGGCCATGTGCGCGTGACCGTGGCGTCTATCTGCAGCTCAAGTTCAATGCCTTGCTGATCCAGCAAGGGCGCATGGGCCAGCACCAACTGCTCGATTTGCGGCAGCAGGGCGCGCGGCTCGCCGGCCGCGAAGGTGGGCGTGGACTCGCGGGCCAGGGCCAGCAGCAGGTCCACCGTCTGCTGCAACTGCCAGAGCGCTGCGCTCATGGAGGCCAGGGTCGCGCTTTGCTCGGGCAGGGCACGGGCTTGCAAGTCTTCGCAGGCCAGGCGCAGCACCGCCAGCGGGGTGCGCAACTCGTGGCTGGCGTCGCGGGTGAAGGCTTGTTCACGGGCGATCAGCTCGCGGGTGCGCAGGTTCAGCTGGGCCAGCTGAGTGGCCAAAAGGCCGACTTCATCATCGCCATAACTCTGCGCCAGATCGGTGGGGAGTTCCTCGGGCCGGCTCTGCGCCACGGCCTGCGCCAGACGGGCCAGGGGCGCGCTGCTGCGGCGCGCCAGCCACCATGCCAGGCCCAGGGCCAGCAGGGTCAGGCCAGCCCCCCAAAAGGCCAACCAGCCCAGCAGCTGCTGGCGCATCGGCCTCACCACCAGCTGGCCGCTGACCTCGGCCACCAGCAGGCTACCGGCCGCGTCCAGCGTCAGCAGGTGGTAGTGGCGGCCCTCGCTGCCCGCCAGTTCCTGCGAGCGAGGCTCGGCCTGGCGCGCCAGGACCAGATCGGCGGGCAAGGCCTGGCCCGGGCCGTAGAGCCGGATGAAGTCCTGCGCCGGCTCGCGCCAGCCCTGACCGGCGGCTTGACTGGCTTTTTGGCGCTGCGCTTCCTGGCGCAGGGCGGTGTTGAAGAACTGGTCTTCCACCGCGTAGACAAAGGCCATGGCAAAAAGGCCAAACACCGCGCTGACCAGCAAGGTGTAGGTGGTGAAGGCCAGCATCAGGCGCTGTTGTAAACGGGGGCGGTGGGGCGAGGTCTTCATGCTGCAACGTCCAGGCGCAGACCGACGCTGTGTACCGTCTTGATCAGGCCATGCGCCGGCCCCAGGGCCTGGCGCAAGGTGTAGAGATGGCTGCGCAAGGCGTCGGACTCGGGCGGCTCATCGGCCCACAGCGCTTGCTGCAACTCGCTGCGGCCGAGGGTGCGCGGCCAGGCTTCGGCCAGGGTTAGCAGCAGGCGGTAGGCTTGGCGCGGCAGGGCAGGCAAGACCTGACCCTCAATGCTGACCTCGGCGCTGCGGCGGTCGATTTGCAGCGGGCCGCGCTGCAGCACCGGGCTGCGGCCCAGCTCGCTGCGCCTGGACAGGGCCTGGCAGCGCCACAGCAGCTCCTCCCCCGCAAAAGGCTTGAGCAGATAGTCGTCGGCACCGGCGCCAAAGCCCTGGCGTTTGTCGTCCAGAGTGTCGCGGGCGGTCAGCATCAGCACGGGGATGGGGCGCTCGGCTTGCTCGCGCAGCTGCTGGCAGACCTGCAAGCCGTCCAGGCCGGGCAGACCCAGGTCCAGCACCATCACATCGGGTGGCCAATCCAGGGCCAGTTGCAGGCCCAAACGGCCGTCGCTGGCCTCCTCGACAAGCCAGCCAGCCGCTTGCAAGAGGCTGACGATTTGGGCGCGCAGCGGGGCATGGTCTTCGACCACGAGGATGCGCGGGGGCGGCTGCTGGCTCATAGGCTGAGCGGCTCAGGGCTTGTTCACGCTGAGCGTGGCCAGCGAGCGCTTGGCCTCGGCCATCGCCTGGCCCAGCATGGCGTGCTTGAAATAGGGTTCGGCCAGGCGCATCAGTGACAAGGCCTGGCGGCGGTCGGCGTCGTCGCTGGCTTGTTGGAATTGGTAGACCCCTAGGGCGGCGATCAGCTCGGTCTTGTAGGTTTTTGGGGTATGGGTATCGGCCGCCAACTCCGCCTGCACCGCGGCATGCTCGCCGTCCAGCCAGCGCAGGGCCAGCTTCAGCGTGGCCTCGTCGGCAAAGGCTTGGCGGGCCGCGGGTTCGGTGCCCAGGGCGCGCAAGACCGCCTCGGTCATGGCGGCGGTGGAGTAGGGGTTCTGGCCGGTGATCAGGCGCCCATCCACCACTACCTTGGGCAGCATCAGCGAGGCCTCTTCCCAGCGCGCGCCCTGGGCCTTGAGTTTGTCCTCCAGCAGCCAGGGGAATTGCGCCGCCCACTTCTTACCAAAAGCAGCTTCCTCCTCGTTGCTGAAGCCGGTCAGGCGCCGGCCGGCGACCAGGGGCTGACCGTCGGCGCGCTTGACCTCGGCCAGTGCGGCCGGGCCATGGCAGACGGCGGCGATTACCGCGCCCTGAGCGTCCATCGCACTCAGCAGCTGCTGCAGGCTGGGGTCCTTGGGCAGATCAAACATGGCGCCCTTGCCGCCCATGATCAGCACGGCGCGGTAGTCCTTGGCCCTCAGGCTGGCGGTGGCCAGCGTCTGGCGCAAAGCCGCCTGGGCCTGGGGATCGGCGGCGAGGCGTGCGTTGTAGTCGTGCTCGGCATTGAAACGATCGGCTTGCACGGCACCGCCCTGCGGGCTGGCCACATCGACGCTCAGACCGTTGGCGCGTAGCAGCAACCAGGCCTGAGCGAACTCGTCCATCTCAAAGCCGGGGCGGGTCTTGCCCTGCTCGCGGCCTTCACCGCTGACGACGATCAAGACTTTGCCGCTCGGCTCTGCGGCCCCACTGGATGCAATCAGGCCAAGGCATAGCAAGCCGCCGACGAGGCTGCGTTTGAGTGTGTGTCGCATGCAAGGAACTCCAGAAATTGAGGGTGAACTCAGTCTAGGAATCCCCTTGTGAAGCCGATGTCAAGCCAAGCTCAGACCTGAATCAAGCCATGCCCTGGTGCCGCAGCAAGGCGTCAATCTGCGGCTCGCGGCCGCGGAAGGCCTTGAAGCTTTCCATCGCGTCGCGGGAGCCGCCTACCTCCAGAATGTTCTGCAGGTAGCGGGCGCCGGTGGCGGCGTTGAATACGCCTTCCACTTCGAAGGCGCTCCAGGCATCGGCGCTCAGCAGCTCGGCCCATTTATAGCTGTAGTAGCCGGCCGAGTAGCCGCCCGCGAAGATGTGGGAGAAGCTGTGCTGGGTGCGGTTAAAGGCCGGCGTGCGTATCACCGAGACCTCTTGGCGCACCTCGTCCAGCAGGGCTTGCAAGGTTTCTTCAGAGCCCGGCTCGGCATGCAAGCGCATATCGAACAGGGCGAACTCGATCTGGCGCAGGGTTTGCAGGCCGCTCTGGAAGTTCTTGGCCGCCGTCATCTTGTCGAACAGCTCGCGCGGCAGGGTGGCGCCGCTGTCCACGTGGTGGGTGAGCTGCTGCACAACTTCCCATTCCCAGCAGAAGTTCTCCATGAACTGACTGGGCAGTTCAACGGCATCCCACTCCACGCCCGAGATGCCGGACACACCCAGCTCATTCACCTGGGTCAGCAGATGATGCAGGCCATGACCAAACTCGTGGAAGAGGGTGGTGACATCGTCGTGGCTCAGCAGCGCTGGCTTGTCTCCCTGGGGAGAGGAGAAATTGCAGACCAGCTGGGCCACCGGCGTTTGCTGTGTGCCCTCGGGGCGGGCCCAGCGGCTGCGCACCTCGTCCATCCAGGCGCCGGGGCGCTTGCCGGGGCGGGCGTAGAGGTCCAGATAGAACTGGCCGACCAGCTCGCCCTTGCGGTCCAAACGGTAAAACTTGACGGACTCGTGCCAGACTTCGGCGGCTTGTTCCACGATCTTGACGTTGAACAGGCGCTCGATGATGTCGAACAGGCCTTGCAGCACGCGCGGCAGGGTGAAGTACTGGCGCACCTCCTGGTCGCTGAAGGCGTAGCGGGCTTCCTTGAGTTTTTCGGAGGCAAAAGCGTTGTCCCAGACCTGCAAGTTGGCCAGGCCCAAGTCCTTGGCGGCAAAGGCCTTGAGCTCGGCCAGATCCTGCTCGGCAAAGGGCTTGGCGCGCTGCGCCAGATCACGCAAGAACTCCAGCACCTGGGCCGGCGAGGAGGCCATCTTGGGTGCCAAGGAGGCCTCGGCGTAGTTTTTGAAGCCCAGCAAGGCGGCCTCTTCCTGGCGCAGCTGCATCAGCTCTTGGATGATGGCCGTGTTGTCCCACTCGGGCTTCTCGCCCAGCTCGCTGGCGCGGGTGACGTAGGCGGTGTAGAGGCGCTCACGCAGAGCACGGTTCTCGCCGTACTGCATCACCGGCAGATAGCAGGGGAAATGCAGCGTGAGCTTGTAGCCGTCCTTGCCTTCGGCTTCGGCGGCCGCACGGGCGGCCGCTTGGGCGTCGGCCGGCACGCCTTGCAACTCCTCTTGCGTGGCGTAGTAGGCATAGCCGTCGGTCGCGTCCAGCACATGCTCGGAGAACTTCTGCGCCAGCTCGGCGCTGCGCTCCTGAATGGCCGCAAAGCGTTGCTTGGCCTCGCCTTGTAGCTCGGCACCGGAGAGCACAAAGTCGCGCAGCCAGAGCTTGAGTGCTTGCTTGCGCGCCGCATTCAGCCCCGCTGCCGCCGGGCTTTGGGCGATGGCCTTGTACTTGGCGTACAGGGCTTCGTCCGAGCCTTGGCGGGTGAAGAACTCGGTGACGGCGGGCAGACTGGCGTTGTAGGCCTCGCGCAGTTCGGGCGTGTTGGCCACGGCGTTGAGATGACCCACTGCCCCCCAGGCGGCACCGAGCCGCTCCGTGGCTACGCCCAAGGTGGCGGAAAGCGCGTCGTAGTCGGCCGGGGTTTGCGCCGAGGTGGCCAGAGCCAAGGCCGCGTCGGCATCGGCCAGCAATTGCGCGATGGCGGGCTGGATGTGCTCGGGTCGAATGCTCGCAAAAGCGGGCAGGGCGGCGGTACTCAGCAATGGGTTGCTCATCGAAGCTCTCGAAAAATCTGTCGGTTTCTAGGGGACCTAGGCCCAGTCTAGCCTCAGCTCGCCGAAGCTGCAGCGCGCTCCGCCGATTCCATGGTGTTGACCAGGAGCATGGTGATGGTCATGGGGCCCACGCCGCCTGGCACGGGGGTGATCCAGCCGGCCACTTCCTTGACACCGGCGTAGTCCACATCGCCGCAGAGCTTGCCTTCATCGTTGCGGTTCATGCCCACATCGATGACCACGGCGCCGGGTTTGACCATATCGGCGGTCAGCACATCGCGCTTGCCCACGGCGGCCACGATCACATCGGCCTGAAGCGTGTGATGGGCCAGGTCCGCCGTGCCGCTGTGGCAAACGGTCACGGTGGCATTGGCCTGCAAGAGCATCATGGCCATGGGCTTGCCGACGATATTGCTGCGGCCAATCACCACGGCATGCTTGCCGCGCAGGTCCTTCATGCCGATGGACTCCAGCATCTTCATGCAGCCATAGGGGGTGCAGGCCTTGAAGCCGGTTTCGCCGACCATCAGCGCGCCGGCGCTCTCAATCGCGAAGCCGTCAACGTCCTTGGCCGGAGAGATGGCTTCGATGACCTTGTGGTCGTCGATATGCTTGGGCAGGGGCAGTTGGACCAGGATGCCGTGGATGCTGGGGTCATTGTTCAGCGCTTCGACGCGTGCCAGCAGCTCGGCTTCGGTCATCGTGGCCTCGTACTTTTCCAGCACCGAGTGCAGGCCGGCGTCGGCGCAAGCCTTGACCTTGTTGCGCACATAAACCTGGGAGGCGGGGTTATCGCCCACCAGCACCACGGCCAAGCCGGGCTTGAGGCCCTTGGCCGTCAAGGCCGCAGCGCGCTGCGCCACTTCGGCGCGGATTTGTGTTGAGAGGGCATTGCCGTCGATGATTTGTGCGCTCATGGCTGTGGACTCCGTTGCTGCTGGGCGAGAGGTGTTTTCAGAACTAAAAAATGCAAAAGGCCGCTGATCTCGCAGCGGCCTTGTGGTGGGTCAGTGGGATCAGACCTTGGCTTGGGCGCCCAGGGCGATCTTGAGCAGGTCGGCCACGGTGTTGGCGTTCAGTTTTTCCATGATGTTGGCGCGGTGCGCCTCCACCGTCTTGATGCTGATGCCCAAATCGTCGGCGATCTGCTTGTTCAGGCGGCCGGCGACGATGCGCTCCAGCACCTGGGCTTCACGGGTGGTCAGGCGTGACAGCAGGGCGTCGCGGCTGGCGGCTTCCTGGTGGCTGGAGAAGGCCTCGCGGGCTTGGTCCAGCATGCGCTCGACCAGGGCGACCAGAGCGTCTTCCTTGAAAGGCTTTTCGATGAAGTCGGTGGCGCCCTTCTTCATGGTCTGCACCGCCATGGGCACGTCGCCGTGGCCGGTGATGAAGACGACGGGCAAGGGGCTCTTGCGTTCCAGCAAGCGGTCTTGCAGTTCCAGGCCGCTCATGCCTTCCATGCGGATGTCGGCAATCAGGCAAGCCACTTCGCGGGGATCGTAGCGGCTCAGAAAGGATTCGGCGGAGTCAAAGCACTTGACCCGATAGTCCTTGCCCTCCAGCAACCATTGCAGTGAATCTCGTACAGCCTCGTCGTCATCGACAACGTAGACATTACCCTTCTTCGGAATCAGACTCATGGTGTCATCATTTGGTTTGTAGCGGATCCAGAGGATCCATTTGCCCCGTTACTCCCATTGCTGGCAGCGGCAGCGGGGCTGCTGCTGAGCTCGGGACGAGAAGAGATATCTACCGGGATGCTGAAGGCAAACCTGCAGCCAACAACTAAGTCACCATTGTATAAGTTCTCGGCCCTGATTCGCCCTTGGTGAGACTCCACGATAGACCGGCATAACCCTAGTCCTATGCCCATGCCGTCGGACTTGGTCGAGAAGAAGGCCTCATACATGCGGGAGATCACCTCCTCGGGCATGCCGGGGCCCATATCCGTAACGCTGAAATCGATGTGACCCCCGAGTTCGGGGGTGTGTTTTGGCACCACACGCAATTCGATATGGCGGCGTGAGGCGGGCAGGCCGGCGTTGTCAATCGCTTCGGCCGCGTTCTTCAGCAGATTCATCAAGACCTGCTCGATCAGGATGGGGTCCACCAGCAGCTGCGGCAGGCGTTGGGCCACGTAAGTGTGGATGGCCACATTGCGGCGGCGCAGCTCGATGCCGGCCAACTCGACCGCGTCCTCGACGATGTCGTAGGCATTGGCGGCCTCGCGCTTGGGCTCGCTGCGCTTCACGAAGTTGCGGATGCGGTGAATGATCTGGCCGGCACGCTGGGCCTGTTTGGCGGTCTTCTCCAGCGCGGCCAGCAGATCGTCTTTCTGGATGGCGTCGTTACGCACACGCGAGACCATGCCATTGCAGTAATTGGTAATGGCGGTGAGCGGCTGGTTCAGCTCATGAGCGACCGAGGAGGCCATCTCGCCCATGGTCATCAAGCGGCTGGTCATCTGCGCTTTTTCGGCCTGCAGGGCGGCTTGCGCCTCGGCCTTGCGGCGGGTGGTGATGTCGGTGGCGATCAGCATCTGGGCCAGACGGCCGTCGGTCCACTGCAGATAGCGGGAACGTACGTCGAACCACATCTCCAGTGATTCGACATACACCTCGCGCGGGTCGGAGCCGGTTTCGGTCAGGTGCTGGGCGGGCAGGCCGGAGTAGTCATCCACCTCTTCGTCCACATCGGCCCC
Organism: Paucibacter sp. KBW04; assembly: GCF_003852425.1. Taxonomy (GTDB): domain Bacteria; phylum Pseudomonadota; class Gammaproteobacteria; order Burkholderiales; family Burkholderiaceae_C; genus Paucibacter_A. The sequence goes on from NZ_QAJN01000012.1 coordinate 167,537, forward strand.
ACTGCTGCGGCCCAACTGGCTGCCCGAGAGCTGGGCATGGCCGGCCGGGTCGGCACCGAACCAGAGCCGGTAGCTGCGGTTGGCAAACAGCAGCTCGCCTTGTTGAACCGAGAGCACCGACACGGCGGCGTCCAAGCCTTCGAGCACGGTGGTGAAGCGCTCGTGCGAGGCCGAGAGCTGGTCGCGCACCCGCTTGGCCTCGGTGATATTGGTCATCGAGGTCATCCAGCCGCTCTGCTTGCCCTTGGCGTCCACCAGGGGCGAGAGATAGATGCGGCCGTCGAAGATGGTGCCGTCCTTGCGCATGATCTTGACCTCGGCCCCGCCGGCCGGGCTGCGGCCGTTGATCTCCTGCTGCAGCAGGCGGCCGTTCTCCTCGAAACGATCCGGCGGCCAGAAGGGGAAGGGCGGCTTGCGGCCGATCAGCTCGGCCTCGGAAAAGCCCGTCATCGCGCAAAACGCCGGGTTGACGTAGGAGATGCGCGAGTCCATGTCCATGGCCCGCATGCCGGTGAGCATGGAGTTCTCCATGGCGCGGCGGAAGTTCATCTCCGAGCTGAGCGCGTTCTGGATCTGCAAGCGCCGCCGCATATGGCGCCAGGTGCCCAGCAGCATCCAGACGGTCAGGGTAGACAGAGCCACCACCATCCAGAACAAGGTGTTGCTGATCAGGCCGAAGGAGGAGCGATAGCCCTCGCCGCGCAGCACCAGACCGTTCAGCGCGGGCGCCAGCGGCACCTCGTGGACGATGGAGGCCGGTTTGTTGGGGCGGCCTGGCATGGGTGTGACGGTGCTGGAGACGATTTGCTCGTTGGAATCCAGAATGGCCACCACATGGCGCGAGGCCACTTCGGTGGGCACGTAGTAGCGCAGCAAGGCCTCGACCGAATACTCGGCGATCAGCACGCCGGAGAAGCCGGTGCGATCGATCAGTGGCACCTGGATTTGGAACACGGTCAGGCCGTTGGCGTCGCTGAAGGGCGGTGAATACACCGGCGTGCGTCGCTCCCGCGCGGCCTCGAAGGCCAGGGTTGGCGGGTTGGACTGGTTGGCCATGGGCATGGACGGATCGTTGCCGTCCGGCACCATCAGGCCGTCGGCCTGGAAACCGGCGGCGCTGACACTGGCGCGGCGCTCGCGTCGGCTGGACAGCCAGGTCACATGGGTGATCTCGGGTCGCTCGCGGGCGAAGGTGGCGGCCTGGGCGCTGAAGTCGTGGGCGTCGGTGGCGCGGGTGACGATCTCGCGGGCGATGCGCACCAGCTGTTCCTGGTTTTCGATCAGGCGCAGGCGAATCTGCTGTTGCGCGATTTCGGTGTCCCTCTTTACCGCTTCAGTCTCGCGCTCGATTTCCTCATTTCGCAGGTACCAGAAGGCCAGGATGATGGCCATCAAGAACAGCAGCACCGAGATCAAGGGGCCCAGGGTGGCGAAACGGTCTTGCCTGGACGGGCTCTGGCGTCGCCACCAACTCAAGGCCTTTTGTTGCATGGGACGCAGCAGAGGCCCGGTGGAGTTTTTGAGATTGAAGAAAGAGGGCATGGGCGGATTATCCGGTCGACGCCGGCTCTGTTGGCGCAAATGGCGGGGCTTGCTGCGCGTGCGTTTGACGGAAGGCAATGTCGGGATTTACGTACGTAATTTCGCATAATGAAATCGTCTCGCACGATTTGAGAGTGCGGCAAACTTGTGAGACACTGCGCGCAAACGCGAGGAGGGGCCGCGCCCGGGTGATGGGTGCGCGGGGCTTCCGATAGACGTTTTTCTGGCGCCGGCCGCGAGGCAAAAAAGTCGTGGTCGGCAGATTCAAAGAGGTGTGTGGGGACTGCTTTTTGCGCATTTGCGTGTGCGCGCAGCCCGCCCACCCAGGCCATATATTTGTTTGGAGACATCCATGTCCGCGCAGCCCCAGTCCTTCCTAGGCGCAGCCGCCAATGACACCGACGCTACTGAAACCAAGGAATGGTTGGACGCTTTGTCCGCCGTCATTGGTGAAGAAGGTAGTGAGCGTGCGCATTTCCTGCTCGAATCCCTGATCGACCATGCCCGGCAAGCCGGCATCGATGTGCCTTTCTCGGCCAACACCGCCTACGTCAACACCATTCCTGCCAATCAGGAAGTGCGTTGCCCCGGCAATATCGAAATCGAAAAGCGCCTGCGCGCATACATGCGCTGGAACGCCATGGCCATGGTGGTGCGGGCCAATCGCCTGAACCCGGCCGACGGCGGCGACCTGGGCGGCCATATCGGATCCTTCGCCTCGCTTGCCTCCATGCTGGGCGCCGGTTTCAATCACTTCTGGCACGCCGAGAGTGAAAACCACGGCGGCGATCTGCTCTATATCCAAGGCCATAGCGCGCCCGGCATCTATGCCCGCGCCTTCCTGGAGGGCCGCCTGACCGAAGCGCAGCTGGACAACTTCCGCCAGGAAGTAGACGGCCAGGGCCTGTCCAGCTACCCGCATCCCAAGCTGATGCCCGAGTTCTGGCAGTTCCCCACCGTCTCCATGGGTCTGGGCCCCTTGATGGCCATCTACCAGGCTCGCTTCCTGAAGTATCTGCATGCCCGCGGCATTGCCGACACGGCCAACCGCAAGGTCTGGGCCTTTATGGGCGACGGCGAGATGGACGAGCCGGAATCGCTGGGTGCCATCGGCTTGGCCGCACGCGAAGGCCTGGACAATCTGGTCTTCGTCATCAACTGCAATCTGCAGCGCCTGGACGGCCCGGTGCGCGGCAACGGCAAGATCATCCAGGAGCTGGAAGGCGAGTTCCGTGGCAGCGGCTGGAACGTCATCAAGCTGATCTGGGGCAAGGGCTGGGACGAGCTGCTGGCGCGCGACAAGAGCGGCAAGTTGAAGCAGCTGATGATGGAAACCGTCGACGGTGACTATCAAGCCATGAAGGCCAATGACGGCGCTTTTGTGCGCAAGAACTTCTTCGGCAAGTACCCCGAGACCGCCAAGCTGGTCGAGCATATGAGCGACGAAGAGATCTTCGATCTGCGTCGCGGCGGCCACCAGCCCGAGAAGGTCTTCGCGGCCTTCCATGCTGCGCACAACAACACCTCGGGTCAGCCGACCCTCTTGCTGGTCAAGACCGTCAAGGGCTATGGCATGGGCAAGGCCGGTGAGGGCAAGAACACCGTCCACCAGACCAAGAAGCTGACGGACGAGGACATCAAGTACATCCGCGATCGTTTCGGCATCCCCATCCCCGACAGCGAGCTGCCCAAGCTGCCTTATTACAAGCCGGCCGATGACACGCCCGAAATGCGCTATCTGCATGAGCGCCGCCAGGCCCTGGGCGGCTATCTGCCCAAGCGCCGCGTCAAGGCCGACGAGACCTTCACCGTGCCGCCGCTCAGCGCCTTCCAAGCCGTGCTGGACGCGACCGCCGAAGGCCGTGAAATCTCGACCACTCAAGCGTACGTGCGCTTCCTGACGCAGCTGCTGCGTGACAAGGACCTGGGCCCGCGCACCGTGCCCATCCTGGTCGACGAGGCCCGCACCTTCGGCATGGAAGGCCTGTTCCGCCAGATCGGCATTTACAACCCCAAGGGTCAGCTCTACACGCCGGTCGACAAAGACCAGGTGATGTACTACCGCGAAGCCAAGGACGGTCAGATCCTGCAAGAGGGCATCAACGAAGCCGGCGGCATGGCCAGCTGGATCGCGGCCGCGACTTCGTACTCGACGAACAACCGGGTGATGATCCCGTTCTACGTCTATTACTCGATGTTCGGCTTCCAGCGCATCGGTGATCTGGCCTGGGCGGCCGGCGATATGCAAGCGCGCGGCTTCTTGCTGGGTGGCACCTCGGGCCGCACCACGCTGAACGGCGAAGGCCTGCAGCACGAAGACGGCCACAGCCACATCCTGGCCGGCACCATCCCCAACTGCGTGAGCTACGACCCGACCTTCGCGCACGAAGTGGCGGTGATCCTGCACAGCGGCCTGAAGCGCATGGTGGAGCAGCAAGAGAACATCTACTTCTACATCACCCTGCTGAACGAGAACTACCCCATGCCTGGCCTTCGTGCCGGCACGGAAGAGCAGATTCTGAAGGGCATGTATCTGCTGGATGCTGCAGCGGCTAACGCTGATGCCAATCTGAGCGTCAATCTGCTGGGCTCCGGCACCATCCTGCGCGAAAGCCAGGCCGCCAAGACCTTGCTGGAGCAAGACTGGGGCGTGGCTGCCAATGTGTGGAGCTGCCCGAGCTTTAACGAGCTGGCCCGCGACGGCCAGGACGTGGAGCGCTACAACCTGCTGCACCCTTGCGGCCAGCAGCGCGTGTCCTTCGTGGCTCAGCAGCTGAGCCAGACGACCGGCCCGGTGATCGCCTCGACCGACTATATGAAGAACTACGCGGAGCAGATTCGCGCCTACGTGCCGGCCGGCCGCACGTACAAGGTCTTGGGCACCGACGGTTTCGGCCGTTCGGACTTCCGCTCCAAGCTGCGTGAGCACTTCGAGATCAACCGTCACTACATCGTGGTGGCCGCCCTGAACACCCTGGCCGACGAGGGCAAGCTGCCTAAGGCCAAGGTGGCAGAAGCGATTGCGAAGTACGGCATCAAAGCTGACAAGATCAACCCCCTGTACGCGTAAGCGGACATTAGGGGTTGATCTTGGGGCGGCACTCATATCGCCTAGCGATTGGGGGTGACGAGCCCAAGTCGTGCCCCTCGCACGGAGAACAAACATGGCATTGGTAGAAGTCAAGGTCCCGGACATCGGTGACGTCAAAGACGTGGCAGTGATCGAACTGCTGGTCAAGGTGGGTGACACGGTCGCCCTGGAACAAAGCTTGATCACCGTGGAGAGCGACAAGGCCTCCATGGAAATCCCCAGCACCCACGCCGGTGTGGTGAAGGAGATCAAGGTCGCCATCGGCGACAAGGTCAATGAAGGCAGCCTCGTGCTGCTGGTGGAAGCCGCCGGTGCAGCGGCTGCTGCGGCACCTGCTCCCGCGGCCGCGCCTGCCGTGGCAGCCCCTGCTGTTGCTGCCGCAGCCGTCGCAGCGGCCCCTGTTGCCGCCGCAGCGCCCGCCGGCGCCAGCAGCTTCATCGAGGTCGTGGTGCCCGATATCGGCGACTTCGACTCGGTGGCCGTCATCGAGGTCTTCGTCAAGGTGGGCGACACCATCAAGATGGAGCAAAGCCTGGTGACCGTGGAGAGCGACAAGGCCTCCATGGAGATCCCCAGCTCGCACGGCGGCGTGATCCGTGAACTCAAGGTCAAGCTGGGCGACAAGATTGCCAAGGGCTCGTTGCTGGCCGTGGTGGAAGTGGCCGGTGCCGTGTCTGCACCCGCTGCTGCGCCTGCGCCTGCCGCCGCGCCTGTTGCTGCTGCAGCCATAACCGCCGCAGCTCCGGCTGCTTCTGTTGTCGTCGCAGCACCGGCGGCCGCCGCCGCTCACAACCCCACCGTCGCTCCCACGGGCAAGCTGCCCCACGCCTCGCCCAGCATCCGCCGTCTGGCCCGCGAGTTAGGTGTGCCGCTGACGGAAGTCGCCGGCAGCGGTCTGAAGGGCCGCATCACCGAACAAGACGTGCAAGGCTTTGTGAAGCGCGTGATGAGCGGCGCGGTGCAGACCTTGGCCCAAAAGGCTGCAGCACCTGCCGCTGCGTCGGCCAACGCCTCGGGCGGCGCCTTCCCAGGCCTGCTGCCCTGGCCCAAGGTGGACTTCGAGAAGTTCGGCGCGGTCGAGCGCAAGGACATGTCGCGCATCAAGAAGATCTCGGGCGCCAATCTGCATCGCAACTGGGTGGTCATCCCTCACGTCACCAACCATGACGATGCAGACATCACCGAGCTGGAAGCCTTCCGCGTTCAGACCAATAAGGAAAACGAGAAGAACCCAGCCGCCGTCAAGGTCACCATGCTGGCCTTCATGATCAAGGCCGCCGTGGCCGCCTTGAAGAAGTTCCCCGAGTTCAATGCCTCGCTGGAAGGCGAGGGCGACGCGCAGAAGCTGGTGCTGAAGAAGTTCTACAACATCGGCTTCGCGGCGGACACGCCCAATGGCCTGGTGGTGCCGGTGATCAAGGATGCCGATAAAAAGGGCATCTTCGAGATCAGCGCCGAAATGGGCGAGCTGGCCAAGAAGGCCCGTGACGGCAAGCTGGGCCCCGCCGAGATGAGCGGTGGCTGCTTCACCATCTCCTCCCTGGGTGGCATCGGTGGCCGCTACTTCACCCCCATCATCAATGCGCCCGAAGTGGCCATCATGGGCGTGTGCAAGAGCCAGATCGAGCCCAAGTGGGACGGCAAGGCCTTCCAGCCGCGCTTGATGCTGCCGCTGAGCCTGAGCTGGGACCATCGCGTGATCGACGGCGCTGCTGCTGCTCGCTTCAACGTTTACTTCGCATCGCTGCTGGCGGACTTCCGCCGCATCGTGCTCTGATCGGGAGCTGAGTCATGGCACAAGTGAATGTTCTCGTTCCCGATATCGGTGACTTCAAAGACGTCGCCATCATCGAGTTGCTGGTCAAGGTCGGCGACACGGTGGCGGTGGACCAAAGCCTGATCACCGTGGAGTCCGACAAGGCCTCGATGGAGATCCCGTCCTCGCACGCCGGTGTGGTCAAAGAGATCAAGGTCGCCCTGGGCGACAAGATCAACCAAGGCACGGTGCTGCTGGCGCTGGAGTCGGCTGACAGTGCCGCTGTAGCTGCCGCGCCTGCTGCGGCTCCGGCCGCTGCAGCCCCCGTTGCTGCGGCTGCCGCTGCGCCCGTGGTGGCCCCCACCGCAGCCAGCTACAGCGGCGCAGCCGATCTGCACTGCGATCTGCTGGTGCTGGGCGCCGGCCCCGGCGGTTACTCGGCCGCCTTCCGTGCCGCCGATCTGGGTCTCAATGTCGTCCTGGTGGAGCGTTATGCCACCCTGGGCGGCGTCTGCCTGAACGTGGGTTGCATCCCCTCCAAGGCATTGCTGCATGTGGCGGCGGTGATGGACGAGGTCTCGCACCTGGGCGATCTGGGCGTGGACTTCGGCGCCCCCACCGTCAATGTGGACAAGCTGCGCGGCCACAAGGAAAAGGTCATCTCCAAGCTGACCGGTGGCCTGGCGGCGATGGCCAAGATGCGCAAGGTCACCACCGTGCGCGGCTACGGCCATTTCCTCGACGCCAACCATGTGGAAGTCGAAGAAACCACCGGCGACGCGCAAGAGAAAACCGGCGCCAAGAAGACCATCCACTTCAAGCAGGCCATCATCGCGGCCGGCTCGCAAGCCGTGCGTCTGCCTTTCCTGCCGGATGACGAGCGCATCGTTGATTCGACCGGCGCGCTGGCGCTGAAGGGTACGCCCAAGAAGATGTTGATCATCGGCGGCGGCATCATCGGCCTGGAAATGGGCACGGTTTACAGCACCCTGGGCGCGCGCCTGGACGTGGTGGAAATGCTGGACGGCCTGATGCAAGGCGCCGACCGCGATCTGGTCAAGGTCTGGCAGAAGATGAACGCCAAGCGCTTCGACAACATCATGTTGAAGACCAAGACCGTCGGCGCCACCGCCACCCCCGAGGGCATCAAGGTGCAGTTCGAAGGTCTGGACGGGAGCAAGAGCGAAGGCACTTACGACCTGGTCTTGCAAGCCGTGGGCCGCACGCCCAATGGCAAGAAGATCGCCGCCGACAAGGCGGGCGTGGCCGTGACCGACCGTGGCTTCATTAACGTCGACGTGCAGATGCGCACCAATGTGCCGCACATATTTGCCATCGGCGATGTGGTCGGCCAGCCCATGCTGGCGCACAAGGCGGTGCACGAGGCCCATGTGGCGGCCGAAGTGGCGGCCGGCGCCATCCTGGGCGACGCGCACCTGTCCAAGAGCCAGTTCGACGCCCGTGTGATTCCTAGCGTTGCCTACACCGACCCCGAAGTGGCTTGGGTGGGCCTGACCGAAGACCAGGCCAAGGCCCAAGGCATCAAGGTCAAAAAGGGCCTGTTCCCCTGGACCGCATCGGGCCGCGCGATTGCCAACGGCCGCGATGAAGGCTTCACCAAGCTGCTGTTCGATGACTCGCCGGAGGCCCATGGCCACGGCAAGATCCTGGGCGGCGGCATCGTCGGCACCCATGCCGGCGACATGATTGGCGAGATCGCCCTGGCCATCGAGATGGGCGCCGACGCGGTGGACATCGGCAAGACGATTCACCCGCATCCGACCCTGGGCGAGAGCATTGGCATGGCGGCCGAAGTGGCGCATGGCTCTTGCACGGATTTGCCGCCGGCACGCAAGTAAGAGCAAGTCTGAGCATGATAAAAAAGCCCGGGTCGGTAAACGCCCCGGGCTTTTTTTCGTGTGCGATCAACACGGTAGGTTGGAGTGAGCCCGCGAACTCCAACATTCATGGATCAATTCAAGCTATGAAATACCGCCGCTCAGACACTCCTGGCGCCACTTATTTCCTCACGCTCAACGCCGCAGACCGTAGGGGCCAGGTCTTGCTCGATCATGTTGACTGCCTGCGCCATAGCTTCAGGCAAGTTCGAGCCAGGCACCCCTTCGTGCTGGACGCCGTGGTTGTTCTGCCCGAACACCTGCATATGCTGATGACCTTGCCGCGAGAAGACGCTGACTTTGCCACCCGGGTCATGCTGATCAAACAAGGTTTTTCTCGCTTGGTGCCCAAAGGTGAGTGTGTCAACGAAAGCCGTGCTCGACGGGGCGAACGCGGGCTTTGGCAGCGCCGCTATTGGGAGCATCTGATCCGCGACGAGGCGGACTTTGCTCGGCATGTGGAATACATTCATTTCAACCCCGTCAAGCACGGTTGGGTGGAGCGCCCCGGGGATTGGCCCTATTCGTCGATTCACCTTTTTGTGAGCCGAGGCTTGTTGGATGCGAACTGGGCGACTGCGCTAGGTTCGACAGCCGATGGTTCGTTTGGCGAATGAGGATGCAGGGACGGGGCCGAATGGGTGTTGGAGTTCACGGTGTTCACTCCAACCTACTTGCTACTTGCTACTTGCTGAGGCGACTGACAAGAGACGGCCGCCCCTGGTAAGGATCCGGGCATGTCTTGCCTGTCGGCCATTGCCGCCGTTCACGCCTCTCGCCTGTTCGTTCGTCAAATAGATTTCGACAGCGCCGCTGGCCTCGCTTATCGTGGCGGGCATTACAAAAACCGGTGCAAGTCCATGTCAAGCAGACCCAGAAGCCCCCGCAGTCAAAGGCCCCGAGATCATCTCTTCATGGGCCTGTGCCTGATCGTGATCGGCACGGTCGCCCTGCTGGAGCAGCGGGGCTTTCGCGTCATCGACTGGCTCTGGACCCATTGGCCCCTGGCACTCAGTGCGGTGGGCCTGGTGCGTTTGGTGACGGCGCGCGATTTGAATCAGGTGGGCAGCGGCGTTTTCATCCTCTTGCTCTCGGCCTGGCTTTATGCCTGTGAGATGGCCTATCTGGGCATGAGCTACTACAACAGCTGGCCCGTCCTGCTGGTGGGCTTGGGCCTTTGGAAGCTGGTCTTGGGGGCCTTGAGTCTGCGCCAGGACGCCGCCGAGGTGGACGAGGTGATCGAGTTGCCGGAGAACAAGCAGCCATGAAGCGACAACAAGATTCCAAACAGCAGTTGTTGTTCGGCCTGGTGCTGACCCTCTTGGGGGTGGTGTTCCTGCTGGATAACTTCCACGTCTTTGACGCGCGCCGCATCCTGCCTTTCTGGCCCCTGATCCTGATCGCCCTGGGCGCCCTAAAGCTCAGCCAGGACGCCGACGCGCGTGGCCGCGGCATCGGCTTTGCCCTGATCGCCGTGGGCAGTTTGTTGACGCTGCGCCATCTGGGCATCTTCGACTTCCGCTGGCGCGACTTTTGGCCGCTGATCCTGATCGGCGCCGGCGTCTTGGTGATGTTCCGCGGCCGCCTGGCCTTGGAAAGGAATGGCGGCGCTGCGACGGTGGACCTGCTGGATGAAGACCGGGTGCAGATCAGCACCGTCTTGAGCGGCAATCAGTCCAAGCTCAGCAGCCCGCGCTTCACCGGCGGCGAGATCAAGGTGGTGATGGGCGAGACCCAGCTGGATCTGCGCCAGGCCTCCATCGAGGCCCCGGCTCAGCTGAAGATTCTGGTGGTGATGGGCTCGGTCAAGCTGCAGCTGCCGCCGGACTGGAGCGTCAGCGTCAAGGGCAAGCCCCTGCTATCCGAGATTGACGACAAGACCACGCCGCCGCTGATGAGCAGCAAGCAGTTGGTGATTCATGCTGAGCTGGTGTTGGGCGGGCTGGAGCTGCGGAACTGAACTTCAGGCCTTGGCCGCCTCGCCAGGGCCTCCTATCAACCGTCGCAGCGTCGGGATCAAGAGCACCAGCAGCACGCCCACCGCCACGCTGCCCAGGCCCAGTTGCATGAACAAGGTGGCGTAGATCGGGTTGCTGCTCAGTGCCGTGCTGCCCTCGGGCTGGGCCACCATGCCGGAGAAGTCGGCGGCGAAGAGCGAGGCCAGGCCGGTCACCAACATCCAGCTGCCCATCATCACGCCCTGATACTGGCGCGGCGCCAGACGGCCGATCATGGCGTAGCCCACCGGCGAGATCAGCAGCTCGCCCAAGCTCTGCAAGACATAGCTGCTGAACAGCCAAACGAAGGCGACCTTGCCTTCGCCATCGGCCAGGGCAATGCCCATGGGCAGGGCCAGAAAGCCCAGCCCCATCAGCACCAGAGAGGCCGCGAACTGCTGGGGCACATCCACCGGCCAGCCGCTCCCGCGCAGACGAGCGAACCAGGCCGCCAGCAACGGGCCGCCCAGCACGATGACCAGGGTGTTGATGTTCTGAATCCACTGTGGCGCGATGGTGATGCCGGCTAACTGCAGGTTCACATTGCCCACGGCAAACAGCTGCAATCCGCTGGGCGCCATCTGGTAGAGCGACCAGAACATCAGCGAGCCCAGGGTCAAGATCAGATAAGCCCACATGCGCTTCTTCTCGGGCACATTGGAGTGGCGCACCGTCAGCACGATCAGGGCCAGGGCCACGCCGGCCGAGATCACCTTGACCAAGGATTCCGTGCCATCCGGGTGCTGCAGCAGGAACCAGAGCAGGGGCACCAGGCCCAGCAGAATGGCCAGGCCGGCCGCGAAGCGCAGGCGCCAAGCTTGGCGGTCGAGCTTGAGCAAGGGCGTATCAATATCGGCCAGCACCCGCCAGAAGGCCAGGGCCAGCACGATGGCCGCCACATTGCCGAGGGTGGCGAAGAGAAAGAGGTCGGTGTAGTTCTTGCTCAGCTGGTAATGGCCGGCCACCGTGAAGCCGATGAAGAAGCCGACATTCATGCCGGCGTAGTTCCACAGAAAGGCACCTTCGCGTCGGCTGTCCTCGGGCGCGAAGCGCTGGGTCAGCATCATGTTCAGGCAGGTGACGTTGAGGCCGCTGCCGGTCAGGAAGAGGGCCAGGCCCCAGTAGAGTAAATCAGCCGTGCCGCCGGCAATCGAGGCGCAGCCCAGCACTTGCAGCACCATGCCGCCGACGAAGAGATTGCGGTTGCTCAAGAAGCGCCCGCCCAGATAGCCGCCGAACAGATGCAGACCGTAATTGAAGGCACCGAACACGCCCATGATCAGCGCGGCCTTTTCTCCTGAAAACTTCAGGTGCTCGGTGGCGTAGAGCACCAGGCTGGAATACAGCACAGCGAAGCCCAGGGTGGAGAACATCTGGACGAAGAACAGCACGCCCGCGCCGGGCGGGATGGCGGAAAACCGGGCGCTCAGGCGCGAGGAAAGGGGCAGATTCATGAGAAGGCGTTGGCAGCGAAGCTGCTTTGAAGAGGCCGCGGGATCTTACGACCGGGTAGGGTGTAGAACGCCAAGGCGTGCTCGGTGTTAACCCCTTGAACTGGCCGGCGCTTGCGGCACGCTGGCGCAGTTGGCCACGCCCTGGCGGTCAATCAGCAGCCGGAACTTCAGGCCTTGGGGCAGGGCGCGCCACTGCGTCAAGGGCTGGCGGCAGGTCCAGACCTGGCCGTTGGCGGCGACCAGTTCCAGCTCATAAAACTCGTGGTGTTTTCCCAAGCGCTGTGGGCTCAGTTCTTCTTTGCCTTGGGTCAGCTCAGGTCTGGGCCAGCGCGGCGGCTCTGGATCCACCCCGGTCTGCTGCGCCTGCCAAAGCGTGCGCCAGGTGGGCAGGGTGTAGCGGCAATGCTCGCTGGGCTCGGGCCGAACGCCGGCCGGATCGGCCATCAGCCGGCGGCTTTGCAGCTGCGCGCCGGCGGGCAACTCATCGCACCAGGCCGAGCCCAGCTCAGCGATTTGGCGCTCGACTTCAATCTCCAGGCGCCAGGTCTTGCGCTGCAACTCCACCTCGACCCCCGGTGGGCCGAACAGGCGCCAGCCCATGGGCAGCAGGACGGCCAAGAAAACCAGGCCTAGCAGCAGGCGGGGCCAATGAGCGATGAGGCGCTGGAACATGGCCGCCATTGTCGGCGGAGCGGCCGCTGTTTGTGCATTCACCGGTTCTTGTCAGCACCCGTATTTGATAGAGACCGCCAAAGACGCTTTGCTGACTCAGGGTCTGAGCCAGGGCTGGCGTCTCAGGTGGCAGGAACTCATCCAGCTCGTGATGCCATAGATCGATCGCAAAAGGCTCCAGCTTCTCGAAGATCAGGCGCATCAGTGGGCGCAGCGGATGACAGGCCACGGGGCGGTGGTAGTCCACGATCACCAGCTTGCCGCCGGGCTTGAGCACACGCAGCGCTTCGGCCAGGGTGGCGCGGCGCACGGACTCGGGCTGCTCGTGCAGCAAGAAGAACATCAGCACCTGCTCATAACTCGCGTCTTCGGCGGCAATAGCCGAGGAGTTCCCCTGCAGCAGATGCACCCGCGGGTCCGCCTTGGGCAGCTTCTTGGCCAGATTGCTGAGCTGCACCGGCAGGATGTCCAGCACATCGAGGCGGGCCTCGGGTGCTAAGCGCTGCAGCAGGCGCGGGGTCAGATTGCCGTAGACGCAGGCCACTTGCAGCGTGCGGCCGCTGACGGGTTCGCCCAGTTCGGCCAAGGCCAGATCGCGCAGGCGAGCGTAGTTGCCGAACAAGATGGTATTGACCAGCCACTCGCGCTCAAAGGTCTCCACCGCGCGTGGGTGGACGTAGGCCCACCAATAGACTTGTTCTAGATAGCGAGGGATGGCGAGCCGGCGCGTGGCATGGTGGCCAGGCAGTGCGGGCAGGCTGAGATCGGTCGTGCTGGGCTTGTCTGCGGCGTCGTCCATCGTGCTCCTCGCTCCGTGGGGGGTAAAGCGACTATGCCCCGCGTGAGAGCGCGGCTCTTGACCTGGCTCAGTGGGCCGCCGATTCAGCGGGCGATCGCTGGGAGGCGTTCAGGTCCCTTGCACATAGGGATTGCTGCGCCGTTCGCGGCCAAAGGTGCTTTCAGGGCCGTGGCCGGGGATGAACACCGTTTCATCTCCCATGGGCCAGAGCCGCTCGGTGATGGACTTGATCAAGGTGGCATGGTCGCCACCGGGAAAGTCGGTGCGGCCAATGCTGCCCGCGAACAGTACATCACCCACAAAAGCCCGCTGGACCGCGGCGGAGTGAAACACCACATGGCCCGGTGTGTGGCCGGGGCAGTGGCGCACGACCAAAGTCTGATTGCCAATCTGCACGGTGTCGCCATCCGCCAGCCAACGGGTGGGTGTGAAGCTCTCCGCCGGTGGGAAGCCAAACATCTGGCTCTGCTTGGCCAGGCCATCGATCCAGAACTGGTCGCCCGGATGCGGGCCGATGATGGGCAGATTCAGCTCCCGCGCCAACTGCCCCGTGCCGCCCGCATGGTCGATATGGGCATGGGTCAGCCACAGCGCCTTGAGGGTCAGGTCTTGCGCCTTCACGGCGGCCAGCAGCTTGGGCAGATCACCGCCCGGGTCGATCAGCGCCGCATCGCGCGTCTCATCGCACCAGACCAAGGAGCAGTTTTGTTGAAAGGGCGTGACGGGGAGGGTGAGGTAGCGCAGGGGCATGGGGGGATGGGCAACTCGGGATTGGCTTGTTTTGGAAACATCGGAGCGAAGGTCGCTTGGGATCAAAGCCGAGCACTTTGTCTCTCGGCTGCGCAGGCAAGTGCGCTCAGTTCGACACCTTGGCTTCAGCCATTGCCTCTTTGATGGCTGCCATCATTTTTGGCAAGAACGATTGCATCAGCGATTGCGACAGCGCGACCGACTTTTGCATCACGACGGGCATCTTGTTCACAAAAGCTTGTCCAGTAGGGCTCGCGTAGAACGCAAGCAATCCGTCGATCTCTTCTTGGTCAAAGGTTTCTTGGTAAAGCTGTACATAAAGCGGTTTCATTTTTTGCCAATTCATGTCCTCTCGCACGATTGCTACAAACTTGGGAGGCACTGCATCGAGAACGCGTTGTTGTTCCGAGCTGAGTTGCTTGCCAATGACGGCCTGTCTCATTGTCTGGCGCATCGACTGTTCAATGCCGCCGTACATGGAGTCCAACAAGGACTCGGACTTCGTTGCCACCAGGAGTTTCTCAATGGACTCTTGACTGGCTGGCGCGGCATTTGCGTTCAGCGCTGCAAAGAGAATGGCAAGGGCAAAGAGAATTCGCATAAGGTTTCTTCCTGATCCGGGAGAGGTGAAAGGCAGTGCAAACGGTCACGGGGCTGATTGTTAAACATCTCTAGCCGCCTCTAGGGCATGCACATAGGTGCTTCACGCTCTTGGCCTCCCTTTTGTAGCCTGCTCAAGCTTCAATCGTCGACACAGCCAACTTGATCCCCAGCGCGCCCATGATGGCCCCGGCCGATCGGTCCACCCATGCCTTGTAGCGCAGATAGCGGCCTCTTGGGCCCTGGGCCGACAAAGCGGTCGCCACCACGGCGTACCAGCCAGCCTCGATGAAAAACACCAGGGTGATGAGCGCGAGGTTGTATTGAATGCTGGGTGAACTTGGCAAGAAGGCCGCGAAAACGCTGGCATACACGATGGCGGTTTTGGGATTGCTGATTTGTGTTGCAAGGCCAAGCAGCAGGTAGCGACGGCTGGGTATGGCGCTTTCCGATGGCCCATCGGCGCCGACCTCAAGCGCTTGCCGCGCTCCTTGCCAAATGCGAAAGCCCAGGTAGGCGAGATACAGGCCGCCTACGACTTTCAGCGCGAGATAGAGCAGCGGAACGGCCAAGAAGACAAGGTTCAAACCGAGCAGAGAGGCGATCGCAAACAGCATGGCGCCGAGGCCCATGCCGAGCGCCGCATTCAAACCCTTGGCGCGCCCCGCCGAGGCCGCCGTTCTTGCGACCATGATGAAACTCGGCCCTGGGCTTGCCGCACCGATGCATAGTGCGGCTGCGATACCCAGGAATGAGGTGACTTCGTTCATGCTTGCTTGCTCCGTCGTTTGTGTTGGGCGCTACTTCTTGTGCTGGCTAGGGGGCCGGCCAGCCAGGTGCTCCAAGTTGTAGAGGACGAGCTTTCGGATGAGCGCAAGCGGTGGGTCTTGGCTCAGCGGGACTTGAATGGTGCCCTTGGAGGTCTTGTAGCCCTCGAGCTCTGCGGCGAAGGCTTCCATGGCCGCGGCTCCGGGGTAGAGGCCGATATGTGTCTTGAAGGCGGCGTAGTGAAAGATGTTTTTGCGCATTGAAAAAGTGGGAATGCCATAACTGATCTTCTCCACGGCCTGCGGGGCAAGAGCCCTCACTTCGCGCCTGATGATCGTGAGCTTGGTCTGTACATCTGCGGAAAACGCCGCGATGTATTCGTCAACGGCCGAGGCGGAGGATTGGGCTGTGCTCATGAAAAAACGAAGTCGCTGGGAAGTATGGGTGGGCGCTTGGCGAATCCTGTCCAAATGATTGAGCGAATGGCTCAGGCTCAGCGGGCCGCTGCCGCTGGATCCATCCACAAGGCCGCCCACATATGCCCATCGGGATCGGCCAGATCGCGGGTGTACATAAAGCCGTGGTCTTCCATGGGGTTCACATCGGCTTGCCCGCCATGGGCGGCAGCGGCCTCGTTCATCGCGTCGACGGCGGCGCGGCTCTCCAGAGCCAGAGAGAGCATCAGCGCGCAGGAACCTGCGGGCGGGAAGGGGCGTTGGGTGAAGCTGCGCCATTTGGCATGGGTGACCAGCATGACTTGAACCGCTTCATTCCAGATCAGGGCGGCGCCCTCTTCACCGCTGAGCTGCGGGTTCAGGCTGAAGCCCAGGGCTTGGTAGAAGGCGCTTGAGACGCTGAGATTGGCGACTGGGAGGCTGATGAAGAGAACTTTGGTGCTCATGGCTTGCTCCTGAAGCGCAGTGCGTCTGGCGTACTGCAATTTGCAGGATAGCGCTTCCGTGTGGAATCGCACCAGTCGGGGTCAGGTCTTGCCCTAGCTCAACAACTGGCGCTGTTTGAGCAATTGAGATTTTTCACTATTGCCTTTTCCAGACAAATCGACTGTGCGGGCAGACTATGATCCGCCGCTTTCACAAAAAAGATAACGATGAATTTAAACGGAGTGCTGGGCGGCCTCTTGCGTTCTTTCGTGCCGCGGTGTTTTGTCTTTGTGTCATTGGTGGGGGTCGCGTCAGCGACCTCAGCGCAGAGCAAGGAGGTTGCGCTTTCAGGGTTTGCCTACTCGGGGGATGCCACCTCGGTTGCGCAGAGGTTTCCGTACACCAAGAAGTACGAAGCGCAGTTGAAGGCCATCGGTGAATCGCCGGCCAAGCGCATCCATCAAGCGGTCAAGTTGGCACCTGCGCAATACTTGCAAGTTGTGCCTCAAATCGCCGAGCTGAAGGGGGCCGATCAAGCGCTTGCCGTGGCCTTGGTCGTGAATGCTGAGACAGTTTCTGTCGAGCAATTTGGCGACTTGCGCAAGTTGCTGGTGCTGGTCAAGGGACAGGTCTTGTTCTTTGACTTCAAGGCCATGAACGTCGCGCGTGCCTACCCCATCAGCTTCGCTTCCATCGATACCTTTCCCTATGACCCCAGCGAAGAAGAAGTTCTTGCGCGCTTGACGCAGGTCTATGAAGGGGCGGGAGGCAAGCCGGGCTTGTTCGCACGCTTTGCCAATGCTTTGGCCAAGGCGACGGTGCCTGATACCGCTGCACAGCAGTTGCAGGTGACCAAGGTCAGCATCAAGCCCGAGGCCCTGGAGTTCATCCCGGCGGCGGTCAAGAGTGCGCCCGGCAGTGTGGAGACTTGGGCCGCTGACATGCTGGCCGAGGCGCTGTCTACCCGCGCCGGCGTGCCCATCATTCCTTTCTCCAAGGGCTATGCCATTGGCAATGTGATGTCGATGAGTGTTGCAGATGGGGATGTTTTCAATCTGAAGCTCCCCAAGCCAGATCACGAGATCAGTCTGGAGTTGAACGGCTTCAAGAAGATCAAGTTCGGTGAGGCGGCGGCAGGTGTGAGCTACATCTACGGCGCCTACGCCAAGCTCACCATCGAAGAGCCCTTGATGAGCCGCAAGCCCTTCGACACCGCGCTCAAGAACGGCGAGGTCAAGTTGGTGCCGGCCACCCAGGTCTATGTGGACGACTTCCCCGCTTTTTACGACTCTCTCAATCTGATGTTCGTGAAGCTTGCTCAGGCGCTGGACGGGCAGGGCAATGCCTGGATCAAGTCGGCCGCTGCTGCGCCGGACATTGAACGTCAGATCGAACAAACCAAGGAATTGATCAAGAAATGCAAGTAATCCGAAAGCTCTTTATCGCCTTGATGGCGATCAGTTTCAGCGTCGCCGCCATCGCGCAGGTGCAGGCAGCTCGTGGCAAGGCCAGCGTGGCCTACAAAGGCAAGGCCGCGCCCGCTGACGTGAAGGCGCAAGCCTTGTCCAAGGCTCAGCTCAAGGCCGTTGAGATGTATTACGCCGAAGCCGGTGAGGCCGAGGCCGCCAATTACGACGCGGTGCGCGACAAGATCGTGGCCGACCCGGATCGCTTCATCCTCGAAACCACGGTGCTGGGCGAGGAAGACAATGTGGCCAATCAGCAGTACACCGTCGCGGTCAAGGTGTCCTTGAACATCGCGAATCTGCGCAATGCCGTCAAGGCCAACTCGGCGGTCGCCAAGGCGGGTCGTAGCGAGCGTTCGCCCATGGCCTTCCTGGTGATTTCGCGCCAGGTGGATTCGGTCAAGTCCTTTGATGACCGGGTCTATAAAAAGGTGGAAGCCAAGCGCAGCTTTGAAGGTTCGGACAAGGTGTCTGAGAGCAGCACCGAAGGCGAGAAGATCAAGAAGGGGCAGGTCAGCACCAATGCCTCCGCCTCGTCTGAACAAAAGTCCAGCGCTACGGCCACCCGTTCGATTGAGACGGGCGGCAGCACGACCAAGAAGTCGGCCGAGTCAACCTGGCGCCTGATCCCCAGCGCCAACCTCAACCAGATCTTCACCGCCAGCTTCACCAAGGCCGGCTACAAGGTCAGCGAGGCGGCCATGATTGAGCCTTACACCAACGGTCAGTTCAAACTGGCCACGGTGGAAGACGACTATCGTTCCGGCAACGACCTGAAGCCCGCCACGCTGGCCTCCATCGTTCAGGGCATGCGCACGGCGCAGATTCCCTACGTGACCCTGGGCACGTTGGACGTCAATATGGCCGACGAAGATCCCAACACGGGCCTGCGCCGCGTTGCCGTGACGGTCAATGCCAAGGTGCTGGACATCAGCGCAGCAATTCCCGACACCATCGCATCGGTGGGTCCCGTGCAGTACGCAGGCGTAGGCGCTTCGGATGATGAAGCCCGTACCAACGCCCTGAAGCTGGCCGCGAACAATGCCGCCCGCGAACTGGGCAGCCAGCTCACCAATCTGGGCGTTCGCTGATCGGCTCCGCTCACTGAACCCGAGCCCTGGATGCCAGCGCATCGGTGCATGCGCTGGCATTTTCTTTCCTCCCCTGGCTTTTTGCTTTTATTGCCCTCGTTTTAAAGGATAGACCCCATGAAGAAGACTCTCCTGGCTGGCCTGGCTGTGGCCGCTTTGACCCTGCCCAGCGTCGGAACCGCCCAGTTCGGTTCCCTGCCCAGCTTGGGCGGCAACAAGGCTGCCGCCGGCTCCACCAACCTGGTGGGCTCGCAAGAGCAGCTGGTGCGCTCTTACGTCGCCGCCAACAAGGACGTGCTGGCCGCCAATGCGCAAATGGCTGAAGCCCTGGGCTTGAAGGATGCCGCCGCCACCGCTCGCGCGACCGCAGGTGCGCTGACCGAAGGTTCGACCCAAGGCAATCTGGCCGACGCAGACAAGGTGGTCAGCGACTCCACCAATGCGGTGGCTGCCGAACTGGCCAAGTCTCCCAAGCTCGATGCCGAAGCCAAGAAGAAGTTCTCCAATGGTTTGGGCGAGTTGGGCAAGGGCATGCTGAAGTACGTGGGCATGCGCACGCCGGTGCAGAACTTCTCCAGCAGCCTGTCCTCGGCTTCGCCCATGGACCTGCCCAAGCTGCAGGCCGGCACCTATCTGGTGAAGAACTTCCCCTCGGGTGTGAAGGCCCTGTCGGGCGCGCTGAGCAGCGCGGTGAGCTTTGCCAAGAGCAATGACATTCCCGTGCCTGCCGATGCGAACTCGGCCACCGCTGCGCTGTAACTTTTTTGTTCTCTCTCTTGTTCTGAAAGGGTGCCTCTGATGTGGCGTCATTCTGTTTTGACTCTCTGCGCATGTGCTGCTTTGGTGGCCTGCGGCAAGAAGGATGAGGCCGCATCGACGGCAGCCGCTGGCGCTTCGGCGCCGGCCAATGTCAGTGCGCCCATGCTGGACGTGGGTAAGCTTCAAACCGTCAAGGTGACGGCTGCGGGCTTTGGCGCTTCCGCCTCAGAGGCGGTGGCCGAGGCGATGAAGTTGGCCATTCTGCAGGTCAATGGTGCGTCCATCGATATGTCCAGCCTCAGCGCCAAGTACGGGCTGGATGTGACGCTGGGCAAGGACTCGGCCTCTTTGCGTGCGCAAGAGTTCGCCGAGGTCGTTCGGCAGAAGTCCGGCGGTGTGATCCAAGGCTTCAAGGTCTTGGAACTGGTGGAGCCCGGCCTGCTGGACAAGCGCTACAAGGCCAATATCGAGGCCAGTATCGCGAGCTTTAGCGCGCCAGAGTCCTTGAAGAAGATCAAGCTGGTGGTCGCGCCCTTGAAGTTCCCCAGTGCCACCCTCACGATCGGCGGCACGAGCGTGCCTTCGGCCGAGGTTGCCGCCAATGTGCGTCAACGCGTGGTGGACGCCCTGGTGAACAGCGGCCGCTTTGCCGTGTTGGACCGCGAGTTCAATGCGGAGCTGGAGCAGGAGCTGGACATGATTGCCGGCGGCCAAGCGCCGGCGGCGGAACAGGCCAAGCTCGCGCAGGCCGCGAGCGCCGATGTCATCTGGACGGGTAAGGTCAGCTCCATGGCCTACAACCGTCATGCGCAGCAACTGCGCGCCAGCAACCGTGAGTTGGTGAGTTACTCGGGTGGTTGGGCCTTGAGCCAGAAGCTGGTCAATGTGGCGACTCGCCAAGTGATGGTGGCCGACTCCCTGCAAGGCAAGGCGCCGTCGATCGAGGCCACCACCATGGACCAGGGCGTCGACGGCCGCAAGGTGTTGGAGGACATGACTAACGATCTGGTCAAGCAGGTCGTGGCCTCCATCATGCGGCGCAGTTTCCCCATCACCGTGGTGCAGCGCGAAGGCGACAAGGTGGTGCTCAGCCAGGGTGGCAGCGCAGTGCGGCAAGGGGCCCGCTATGCCATGGTGCAAATCGGCGGCGAGCTGAAGGATCCACAGACCGGCCAGTCCTTGGGGCGCACCGAACTGCCTTGTTGCGAGCTGGTGGTGGAGCGCGTGACACCGAATCTGAGCTACGGCCGTCTGGAAGGTGTCACCGGCTCGCTGGATGCCTTGCCTTTGGGCGCGTTGCAGCTGCGCGAAGAATTGGCGGGATCGGCGCTCAAGCCCGCGGCCTCGGTCGCAGCTGAGGCCGCTGCCGTGCCCGCTGCCAAGGCCCAGAAGGTCAACAAGCCTGCGGCCACCGAAGCCAAGCCCGAGGCCACCGCCGCCCCCAAGACCGACGACAAATGGTGAGCCGTCTCAAGTCCTGGCTTTTGGCTGGCCTGGCCGTGTTCTTGCTGGCCGCCTGTGCGGGTAGCCAGCCCAATGAGCCCTTGCGCGTCTCCGTGGCGCAGTTCCAGCCCTTGTCGCAAACCGGGGCGGAAAACCGCTATCGCCTCGATCTGCGGGTCCATAACCCCAGCCGTTGGGTGCTCCATCTGATCGGCGCCGACGTCAAGCTGCTTTTGCAAGGCAAGCCGATTGGCAGCGGGGTGGCGGCGCTAGACCTGAACGTAGCCGCCTTCGGCGAGGGGACGGTCAGCATCGAAGTCGGCGTTCACGAGCTGCAGACGCTGCGCCAAGCCATCGGGCTCTACGGGGCCGCCGACCGGCCGCTTTCTATCGTGCTGACGGGGAATCTGACTCGCCCGGGATTGCTGGCCTTGCCTTATCGCAGCGAGGCGGACTTGCGTTTCTCGGCGGCAAACGGCCGCTGAGCCGGGTCCCCTCGCTTTAGGGAAGCTCTGCACAAATCAGGCCGGTCCGGAATAGCGCGGCCTCGGGCGGTCTGCGGCCTTGCAGCTCTCGCCAATAGCTAGGGCTATTGGCTTCAAACTGCGCCTTGCATCCCATCCCGATCCGCACTTTCCGGCCTCGCCCTGATTTATGCAGAGCTTCCTTAGGTTTAGACTGCCCGCCAAAGATTTGCCTTGTCGGCTTTGGGGCTGCTGGGGCGAACAACAATCATCATCCCGAGGAGGCAGGCCAGCCCCATGCTGACCGATGAATCGATTTG
Source organism: Paucibacter sp. KBW04 (assembly GCF_003852425.1). Classification (GTDB taxonomy): domain Bacteria; phylum Pseudomonadota; class Gammaproteobacteria; order Burkholderiales; family Burkholderiaceae_C; genus Paucibacter_A. The sequence goes on from NZ_QAJN01000012.1 coordinate 189,288, forward strand.
TGCCTTGGCGCCCGACCCGGCCTCGGTCAAGGCGGCGCGTGGCTTGATGGCGCCGGCCAAATGGCCGCTGCTGGGCGAGGATTCGCAAGCGGTCTGGGGCGAGTGCCAGGGCAGTGGGGCCAAGCCCTATCAAACCCAGGTGGATCTGAGCGGGCCGGCTTTCCGTTGCAGCTGCCCCAGCCGCAAATTCCCCTGCAAACATGGCCTGGCCCTGCTGCTGATGCGTGCGCAGGATGCCTCGCGTTTCAGCGCGAATGGCCAAGCACCGGCCTGGGTCAGCGAATGGCTGGCCACGCGCAGCGAGAAGGCGCAGAAGAAGGAAGAGCAAAAAAAGCTGGCGGAGAAGTCCGCCACGCCGCTGGACCCGCAGGCCGCGGCCAAGCGCGAAGCCCAGCGCTGGCAGCGCATCAGCGCCGCCGCGGCCGAGTTGCAGCGCTGGCTGGCCGATCAGATCGGCCAGGGCCTGGGCAGCTTGAACGCGGAAGTCATCAAGACCTGGCACACCATGGCCGCCCGCATGGTGGATGCCCAAGCCCCCGGCCTGGGCCAGCGCGTGCGCGAGGCCGCCCTGGGCCTGCACGCGGGCGAGGACTGGCCGGAGCGCAGCCTGCATCGCCTGGGGCTGCTGCATTTGGCTTGTGAAGCCCTGGCCCGGCGCGAGCAACTTGAGCCTGCGTTGCAGGCCGATCTGCGAACCCTGGTGGGCTGGCCGCAGGACAAGGCCGAGGTGCAGGAGACGGGTGAGAACTTGGCCGATCAATGGACGGTGCTGGGCCAGATCACCGAGGAGCGCGATGACAAGCTCAGCGAGCGGCGTGTCTGGCTGCAAGGCGCGGCCAGTGGCCGACGCGCCTGGCTGCTGGATCACGCCTTTGGCGGCAAGGGTTTCGAGCAGGCCTGGGTCACGGGTTCGATGGTGCAGGCCACGCTGGCCTTCTTCCCCGGGGCAACCGGCCTGCGTGCGCTGGCCTTGGATGCTCAAGCGCTCGCCAGCCCGCCTATTTGGCCGGTTAGCGATTTGGCGTGTGAATGGCTGCAGCTGGCCCAGCGCAGCGCTCGCAGCCCCTGGCTGAGCTTGCATCCCCTGCTGCTGTGCGATGCTGTTGTGTTGCACCGTGGCGCGGCTACTCTGGCCGTGGCGGCGGGGCAATGCCTGGCGCTGAATTTGAGCGAAGCCGATCGTTGGCGCTTGCTGGCCGCGACCGGTGGCATGCCCGTCAATTTGATGGGGGAGTGGGACGGCCAGCAGCTGCGCCCCTTAAGCGCTTGGCTGGCGCAGGCCCAGGCACCGGTCTGGCAAAGGAGCGTGGCATGAGCGCCGCCAGCAATGTTTGGGCGCCCCTGCTGCCCGTGGCCATGGTGGGCAGCGAGCGCCATGCTGCCGCCTTGCCCACGTGGCCTGGCGAGGTGGGCGCCGTGCTGGTTCAGGCCATTTCCGCCGCCCCTGAGCCCGCCACGGCCGTGCTGCGCGCTTGCGCTGTGCTGGCCGCCTGCGCCCAGGCCGGGGCCAGGGGCGCGGATTGGGATGCGGAGCTGCCCCCAGCGTGCCCGCCCGAGCCCTTGCCCGAGCCACAGAACGCGAGCCTTTGCGCCCAGATGGCCTGGGCCTGGCAAGAAGGGCCGGCGCGTTTGCAGCATGAGCTGTGTGCGCTGCTGGCTAGCCAAGGCCAGCGCCTGCCGGTCCAGCACTTGCCCGATGCGCTGGAGCAGGGCCGCCGCTCAATTGCCCTGCGCGGCCCCTTGCTGCCGGTATTGGGCACGCGCGGTCTGTGGCTGGCGGCCCTGCGTGAAGACTGGCGCTATGCCGCCGGTGTGCAGGCCGAGGCCGCCGACGCCGAAGCCCGCTGGACCGAGGGCACGGCCGAGCAGCGCCTGGCCTTCCTCGCGCGCGAGCGGGCGCAAGACCCGGCCGCCGCCCGTGAACGCCTGCGCCTGGCCCTGCCCGAGTTGGGCGCCAAGGAGCGAGCCGAGCTGTTGGGCGTCTTGGCCCTCAAGATCAGCGAGGCCGATGCCAACATGCTCGACCGCATGCGCACCGACCGCAGCCGCGAGGTGCGCCAAGTCGCCCTGAGCCTGCTGCTGCGTCTGCCCGGCGCCGCCCACCCCAGCCGGGCGGCCGAGCGCATGGCCTTGCTCGTTCGCCATGAGCGCGCGCTGCTGCTCAAGCGCTGGGTCCAGCATGCGCCCGAGGCGGTGGCCGAAGACTGGAAGGCCGACAATATCGAGGCCGCGCGGCCCCAGCATGAATCGCTGGGCGAGCGGGCTTGGTGGCTGTATCAGCTGGTGCGCCAGCTGCGCTTGAGTTGGTGGCAGCAGCACACCGGCATGAAGCCCCAGGACTTGCTGCAATGGGCCGCAGGCACAGACTGGGCCGAGGCCTTGTTGCGCGGCTGGCGCGATGTCTTGTTCGCCGCGCCCGATAGCCCCGAGGCCTTGGACTGGTGCCGCGCCTTGCTTAATGCCTGGCCCGAGAAACACTTGCGCGACGAGCGCAGCGCCGTGCTGGCCCTGCTGCCCCTGGCCGAGCGAGAGCAGCATTGGCAGCGTCAGCTGGCCAGCACGAATCTGGGCCTGTCCACGCTGTTAAGCCATGTGCTGGCCGCCTTGCCTGCAGGCGCCCAGCTCTCGCCCGAGTTTTCTCAAGCCCTGGCCAGCAAGCTGCTGCAGCGCCCACAGCAAACACCGGACGCGGCCTTACGCGACGACTATCTGCTGCGCAGCCTTTTGCCCGATCTGTGCTGCGTCCTGCATCCAAGCGCCTTGGACGCGCTGGCGCAGCGTCTGCAGCTGGCCGGCGCAGGGGCCGAAACGGCCAGCCTTGCCAACACCTTGCACAGCGCCATGCAGGTCATCAACACCCGGCGCGCCCTGCATAAGCATTTATCTCAAGAGACTCACGCATGAACACCAGCCCCGCTACCCCCGTGATGCGCCAGCATGCCGAAGTGCAGTACGCCGAGGAACTGGCCGAGCTGCGCCGCCTCGACAGCCGCCAGCGGCCCGAGAACTGGCAGCTCTCACCCTGGGCCGTGGTGCGCTATCTGATGGGCGGTACGCTAGACAACGGCTATGAAGTCAGCCCTAAATACATTGGCAGCCCGCGCCTGATGGAGATCGCCGTCGCCACCCTGGCCACCGACCGGGCGCTGCTGCTCTACGGCGTGCCGGGCACGGCCAAGTCCTGGGTGTCCGAGCATCTGGCGGCGGCCATCAGCGGCAACTCCACCTTGCTGATTCAAGGCACGGCCGGCACCAGCGAGGAGCAGCTGCGCTATGGCTGGAACTACGCCCAGTTATTGGCCCATGGCCCTTCAGAGAACGCCCTGGTGCCCAGCCCCTTGATGCAGGCCATGCGCAGCGGCCGCATCGCCCGGGTCGAAGAGCTGACCCGCATCCCCGCCGATGTGCAGGACAGCCTGATCACCGTGCTCTCGGAAAAGACCCTGCCCATCCCCGAGCTGGGCAGCGAGGTGCAGGCGCTGCGCGGCTTCAGCGTGATTGCCACGGCCAATAACCGCGACAAGGGCGTGAACGAGCTGTCGGCCGCGCTCAAGCGCCGCTTCAACACCGTGGTGCTGCCGGTGCCCGCCAGCGAGGCCGACGAGGTGGCCATCGTCGTCAAGCGGGTGGCCGAAATGGGCCAGGCCCTGCAGCTGCCCGCCGAGCCGCCGGCGCTCAAGGAGGTGCGGCGCATCGTGCAGATCTTCCGCGAGCTGCGCAATGGCAAAACCGAGGACGGCAAGACCCAGCTCAAATCGCCGACCTCCACCCTCTCCACCGCCGAGGCCATCTCGGTGATCAATAGCGGCATGGCCCTGGCGGGTCATTTCGGCGATGGCGTGCTGCGCCCTCAGGACATGGCCGCCGGCCTGATCGGCGCGGTGGTCAAGGACCCGGTGCAAGATCAGCTGGTCTGGAGCGAGTACCTGGAGACCGTGGTGAAGGAACGCGCCGAATGGAAGGATCTGTACCGCGCGTTTCGTGAGCTGGACTGAGTGCCAATAGCATGACGGTTCGTTACTACGGCATCCGCCACCACGGCCCAGGTTGCGCGCGCAGCCTGCTGCGGGCCCTGCAAGACTTTGCGCCCGAGCTGCTGCTGGTGGAAGGGCCGCCCGAGGGCGAGGCCCTGCTGCCTTATGTGCTGGCGCCGGAGATGCGGCCGCCGGTGGCCTTGCTCAGCCACTGCCCGGACGAGACGCGCCTGGCCGTCTACCACCCCTTCGCCAGCTTTTCGCCCGAATGGCAGGCGCTCAGCTGGGCGGCGAAACAAGCCGTGCCGCTGCGCTTTATCGACCTGCCCCTGGTGCATTCGCTGGCGCTGGAGAAGGCGAGGCGGGAGGCTGAAGCGGAGACTGACGCTGAATCAGAACCGGAAGCAGAAGTCGCGGAGGCAGACAGCGGCGAAGCCTCGCCCAGCCAGGACCCGCTGGACTGGCTGGCCCACGCCGCCGGTTATGCCGATGGCGAGGCCTGGTGGAACCATATGGTGGAGGAGCGCGGCGATGGTGAGGACCTGTTCGCTGCCATCAACGAGGCCATGACGACGCTGCGTGCCGAAGCGCCTGCGCGTCAGCGCAGCGAGTTCGAGGAGGGCCGCGAAGCCCTGCGCGAGGCCTATATGCGCCAATGCGTGCGTGCCGCTGAAAAAGAGGGTCATGCCCGTATCGCCGTGATCTGTGGCGCCTGGCATCTGGGCGGCTTGCAAGGCAAATCCACCGCCAAGGCCGATGCCGCCCTGCTCAAAGGCCTGCCCAAGCTCAAGGTGCAAAGCACCTGGGTGCCCTGGACCTATCGCCACCTGGCCGCCGCCAGCGGCTATGGCGCGGGCGTGCAATCGCCCGGCTGGTATGAACACCTGTGGCAATGCAGCGAGAGCGGCGCGCCGCGCGCGGTGGGCTGGCTGAGTCGCGTGGCACGGTTGATGCGGGAGCGCGAGCTCGATTGCTCCAGCGCCCATCTGATCGAGGCCGCGCGCCTGGCCGACACCTTGGCCGCCCTGCGTGAGCGCCCGGCTCCCGGCCTGGAGGAATTGCACGAGGCTTGCCGCACGGTGCTGACCCTGGGCGATGAGACCGTGCTGCGCTTCATCGATGCCGAGTTGGTGGTGGGCGATCGGCTCGGTGGCGTGCCGCCCGATGTGCCCACCGTGCCCTTGCAGCGCGATCTGGAGCAGGCCCAGAAGAGCCTGCGCCTCAAGCCCGAGGCCACCCAAAAAACCCTGGACCTGGACCTGCGCAAGGCCAATGATCTGGCCCGCAGCCAGCTGCTGCATCGCCTGAATCTGCTGGGCGTGGACTGGGGCACGCTGGCCAAGCTGGGCCGCAGCAGCCGGGGCACCTTCCATGAGTTGTGGACCCTGCAGTGGCAGCCCGAGTACGCGCTGGCGCTGATCGAGGCCAGCCAATGGGGCCAGACCGTGGCCCAGGCCGCTAGCGCCCGGGTGCTGGACCGCTGCGCCCGGGTCGAGCGTTTGGAGGAACTCTCGGCCCTGGTCGATCAGGTCTTGCTGGCCCAGCTGCCCGAAGCCACCGCCGCCGCTGCGGCCGCGCTGGAAGCCCGCGCCGCCTTGACCGGCGACACCCAGCAGCTGCTGGCCGCCCTGGCGCCCCTGGCCAATGTCTACCGCTACGGCAATGTGCGCCAGACCGACGCGGCCCTGGTCAGCCATGTGCTGGACGGCCTGATTCTGCGCGCCGCCCTCAGCCTGCCCCTGGCCTGCAGCGCCGTGGACGATGCGGCCGCTGAAGGTTTGCGCAACAAGCTGCTGGGCGCCCATGCCGCCGTGGGCCTGCGCGACGGCGAGGCCCAGACCCGCAGCTGGCAGCAGGCCCTGGCCCAGCTGGCCCGCAGCGCGGGCGCCCATCATCTGCTGCAAGGTGTGGCCACGCGCTTGCTGCTGGACGCCGCTGTGTGGAGCGGCGAGGAGGCGGCGCAGGCCATCTCTTTGCATCTCTCCAGCGGCGCCGAACCGGCCCAGGCCGCCGCCTGGTTGGATGGCTTCTTGAATCGCAATGCGGTGGTGCTGCTGCACGATGCCAGTGTCTGGCGGCTGGTGGACGACTGGCTGGCCGGCCTGAGTGAGGAACATTTTGTGCGCGTGCTGCCTTTGGTGCGGCGCAGCTTTGCGGCCTTTGAGCCCGGCGAGCGCCGCGACCTGGCCCAGCGTGCCGCCCAGGGCGCGGCCCAGCCGCAAGCCGTGGCTGCTGGCGCGCCTGCCTGGGACGCGGCCCGCGCCGAGCTGGCCCTGCCGCTGCTGCGCCAATTGCTGGGAGTGAGTGCATGAGCGATGCGATGAATGAAGCCGAGCGCCTGCGCCGCTGGCGCTTGGTCTTAGGCAGTGAGGCCGAACCGGCCTGCGGCGCACTGACTGGTGCCAACGCCGAGATGGACCAGGCCCTGACCGCGCTCTACGAGGCGGATGGCCCGGGCGGGCTTAATTCCAGCAAACGCGGCGGGCGCGGGGGCTCGGCGCCCAGCGTGGCGCGCTGGCTGGGCGATATCCGCAAATACTTCCCCAGCTCGGTGGTGCAGGTGATGCAGCACGACGCGCTGCAGCGCCTGAATATGCGCGACATGTTGCTGCAGCCCGAGATGCTGAACGCGGTGCAGCCCGATGTGCATCTGGTGGCCAATCTGATGGCTTTGTCGCACGTGATCCCGGCCGGCACCAAGGCCACCGCTCGCCTGGTGGTGCGCAAGGTGGTGGACGAGCTGATGAAGCGCCTGGACGAGCCCCTGCGCTCGGCCATCAGCGGCGCCCTGGACCGCAGCCAGCGCAATCGTCGCCCCCGCCATGCCGAGATCGACTGGCACCGCACCATCCGCGCCAATCTGCGTCACTGGCAGCCCGAGTACCGCACGGTGGTGCCGCAGACCTTGCTGGGTTATGGCCGCAAGGCCCGCCGGCCGCAGCGCGAGGTGGTGTTGTGCATAGACCAGAGCGGCTCCATGGCCAACTCGGTGGTTTATGCCAGCATCTTCGGCGCGGTGATGGCCAGCCTGCCGGCGGTGGCCACCAAGCTGGTGGTGTTTGACACCGCGGTGGTGGACATGACGGAGCAGCTGGACGACCCGGTGGAGCTGCTCTTCGGCGTGCAGCTGGGTGGCGGCACCGATATCAATGGTGCCGTGGGCTATTGCCAAAGCATCATCCGCGAGCCCCGCAACACCATCTTTGTGCTGATCTCCGATCTGTACGAGGGTGGCGTTGAGGAAAACCTGCTGCGCCGCGCCGCCGAGCTGGTGGAGGCCGGCGTGCAGTTCATCACCTTGCTGGCGCTCAGCGACGAGGGCGCCCCGGCCTATGACCACGCCCTGGCCAGCAAGCTGGCCGCCCTGGGCGTGCCCTCATTCGCCTGCACGCCCAATGCCTTCCCCGGCCTGATGGCGGCCGCCATCCGCCGCGACGATGTGTCGGCCTGGGCGGCTTCGCAGTCACTGGTGACTAGCCGCTGAAGGCTTGTGTCTACTAAATTGGAGTTAGGGCTATGACGATCGACTTCTCTGCGCCGCATCAGCGGCTGCGCTTTAACACACCGCTGTCTGAAGCCAGAGCACAGCAGCTCTTGGCCTTTGTGGCGCAGCGAGCGACGGGCACGGTGGTCGATGTGGGCTGCGGCTGGGCAGGCTTGTTGCTTCGCTTGATCGAACTGAAGCCGACGCTGCGAGGGCTGGGCATCGATCTTTCGGCCGAGGCCATCGCTCACGCCAAGACCCTCGTCGCGGCTTCTTCGGCAGGGGCTCAAATTGATTTGCTGTGTGGTGATGTGAAGGCTAATTTGCCCGCCGAGGTGCAGGGCGCCATTTGCATAGGCGCGAGTCAAATCTGGGGCTCGCCGGTGGAAGAGCGCCAGCCCTTGGCCTATGCGGCAGCGCTCGCTGCCTTACGAGAACGGGTCAAGCCTGGCGCGCCGGTGCTGTACGGTGAAGCGATTTGGAGCCGGCCGCCCACCGCAGCGGCGGTGGCGCCACTTTCGGGGCGCTTGGACGAGTTTGTGTCTTTGCCGGACCTGGTCGACCTGGCCTGGCAGCAAGGCTTTGCCCTCGTGCAAGCCCATGAGGCCAATCAGGATGAGTGGGACGAGTTCGAGTCCGGCCATCAGGCCAAGTACGCCGACTGGTTGGCCGAGCATGGCGTCGATCACCCGGATGCAGCGCAGGTGCTGAGCCGGGCGCAAGGCCAGCGCGCTGCGTATTTTCGGGGTTATCGGGGAATTCTGGGCATGGCTTATCTCTGCCTGGTGGCGGTCTAAGGAAGCTGTGCCAAGCTAGTGAGTCGCAAGGCAATGGCTTAGCAATTCATGGACCCTGGGTGCGTCAGCGACAGGCGTGCCGGCCGCCCCGAGAGCCCTATGGCGAGCAAGCCCGCGCAAGCGCCACAATTGAACCGTGTTGGACTCAACGGTACTGCCGCAGATAGTTCCACTCGAAGCCGCGCTTGGCCCAATGGAGGAGGCGCGTGGACGGAAACAGCCAGTTGCGCTCGGGCGTGCGCCAGATCAGCGTGCCTTGGGCTAGGGCGTCGACGATGCAGATCAGCTCGACCTTGAAGGTCTCCTTGCTCGCCCGGCCTTGCAGGTCACCGAGCAGGTTGGCGGCCGCGGCTGCGGCCTGCAGGTCGGCCATATGGGCTTGCTTGGGCATCCAGTCGGGGCCAGGGAAGCTGCCCGAGTCGCCCGCCACATAGACCCGCTGCAGCCCCGGCACGCGGCATTGCGCGTCGGCTTGCAGCAGGCCACCGGGCGAGCGTGGCAATGTGGTGGCGTCGAACCAGGCGTTGCCGGTCATGCCGGGCATGAACAGGATCAGGTCGGCGGCGAATTCGCCACCTTCGGTCACGACCTTGTTGGCCTCGAAGCGGCTGAGCTTGTGACCCAGGTGGGTACGAATGCCCCGTCGTGCCATCTCGTCGAGCAGGTGCTTTACCGCTTTGGGCCCCAAACGGTTGCCGGGCTCGGTGGAGGGATTGAAGAACACGATCTCGAAACGCTCGCGTCGGCCCTCGCGCCGGAGCTGCTCGTCGATGCCGAACAGAAACTCGAACATCGGGCCGCCGCGCACGGCCGTGGGCTCCTTGGGATTGCCCGCGAAGCCGACGGCGAGGGTCCCGCCGCTCATCTCGCTCAGCCGGTCGCGGATGCGCTCGGCCGCTGTAATGCCTTCGCAAGGCGTGATGGCGTGTTCGATGCCTGGCAGCTTCTTGATGAAGCGTCCGCCTGTGGCGATGACGAGTGCGTCGTTGACGATGTCGCCACCGGCGGTGTGTACGACGCGGCCGTCATCGCTCAAGCCTGTGACCTCCGAAGCCACGAAGTGCACCCGCTGGCGCCGCAGAAAATTGTCCAAGGGGATGACCAGGTCCTCGCGCTTTCTGAGGCCGCTGGGGATCCAGATGATGCCGGGCAGGTAATGCAGTTCGGCGCGCGGAGCGACCAGCGTGATCTCGACGCTTGGGTCGCGACGGCGCAGTTCACGGACCGTCGACAGCCCGGCGAACCCTGCGCCGAGCACGGTGACGCGCGGTGCGCTCGTCATCGCTGACTCTTGGTGAGCAAAGAGACCTCCAGGGCAGCAGCCAGGGGCTGCGCTAGTTCTTGGGTGAACAAGTGGCGGTACACAAAGTCTCCTCAATGTTGAAGCTTCAATACTAGGGCCAAAGAGAGCGCTGCCGCACAGGACCAAGCCGAGAACAGCCAACGCCAGCCTCCTGCGCGCGGCACAAAGCCCACGCCTCGAACAAAGCCTGCGCTCATGGCCCAGAACAAACTCGTCGCCAAAGCGTGATCGGCGCGGCCGGCGGCGTCGGCCATCAGCGGCGGGTACACCGTGCCGCCCACCATGATCATCAGGGCAAGTGCGAGGCAGGGCAGATGGACACGCGAGGGCGCTGAAGGCATCGGGGCTGTCATTGCCTGGCCCCGTCGTCGCCATCCCTGGCAGCTTGGATGCGGGCATCCTCGTTCTCGCCCCACATCGCGTTCATGATGGCCAGCAATACGGCAAGGCCGACTCCTAACATCCAGGCGAAATACCACATGGTCTGGCTCCTTCAGCTTGCGGCGTCTTCGCCGATGAGGAGGCGCGCGTCGCCTGCATAGCGATGCGGCGGGATCTCGAGGTTGGTCGGCGCCGGTTTGTTCTTGAACACGCGGCCCGCGCCGTCGAAGGTCGAGCCGTGGCAGGGGCAGAAAAAGCCCCCCGGCCAATCCGCCGGCAGGCTCGGGTTGTTGCCGTCCTTGGGTGCCTTGCTTGGCGAGCAGCCGAGGTGGGTGCAGATGCCGATGGCGACGAACACCTCCGGCTTGATGGCGCGCGCCGGGTTCTTCGCGTAGGCGGGCTGCTGGTCTTTCAGCGACTGCGGGTCGACGAGTTGATCGTCGTGGCCTTGCAGCGAAGCCAGCATCTCCGCTGTGCGGCGCAGCACCCAGACGGGCTTGCCACGCCACTCGACCGTCTTCATGCCGCCGGGCGGGAGGTCGGAAATGTCCACCTCGACCGGGCCGCCGGCCGCCTTGGCGCGCTCGCTAGGCGCGAAGGTCGATACGAAGGGGATGGCTGTGGCGACGGCGGCCACGCCGCTGGCAGCGGCCGTCGTCATCAGCCAAAAGCGGCGCTCGGGATCGCCTGGCTGGGCCGGGCAGTTGGGGTTCGGGAGGGTGTGGTCCATGGTCGGCTCCTTGCAGTTGTAGGTCGATGCGGGTCAATAGGCCGTGTGTTCGTTGGCGCGGATGTGCGCCAGAGTGACCTTGCCGCGCATCACCCGATACGCCCAGGCGGTGTAGAAAATGATCAGCGGCATGAAGATCACGGTCGCCCAGAACATCAGGCCCAGCGTCAGGTGGCTGGAGGCGCTGTCCCACACCGTCAGGCTGGCGTTCAACATCGTTGACGACGGCATCACAAAGGGGAACATCGCCGCCCCCGCCGTGCCGATGACGCCGACGATCGCCAGCGACGAGGCCACAAATGCCGTGAGGGTTCGGCGAACGATCGCTAAGCCAGCGGCCAGCAGCGCGCCTGCAACGCCCAGCACAGGCAGCAGCCACAGCAGGGGTTGCTTGGCGTAGTTCATCCACCAGGCCTCGGCGCTGCGCGCCACGCTCTTGCTCAGCGGGTCGGGCAGCGCGGCGGGGTCGATCGATGAGGTGATCACATAGCCCTCGATGCCGCCCAGCCGCAGCCAGACCCCCGCGCCAAGGAAGGCAAGCACCATCAGCAAGGCCGCACTCACCGCGCCACGCACCGCGCGCTGCTGGATCGCGCCCTCGGTCCGGTGGGCCAGGTACATGCCGCCTTGCATCGTGATCATTGCGCTGCTCACCACGCCGACCAGCAGCGCGAAGGGGTTGAGCAACTGCCAGAAGGTGCCGGTGTAGGTGGACACCATATAGTCATCGAAGCCGAAGGGCACTCCTTGAAACAGATTGCCAAAGGCCACACCAAAGATCAGCGGCGGCAGCGCGCCACCGATGAACAGACCCCAGTCCCAGATGCTGCGCCAAGTGGCGTTGTGGATCTTGCTGCGATAGTCGAAGCCCACCGGTCGAAAGAACAAGGCCCAAAGCACCGCGAGCATGGCCCAGTAGAAGCCGCTGAAGGCGGTGGCATAGACCAGCGGCCAGGCCGCGAAGATGGCGCCGCCGCCGGTGATGAACCAGACCTGGTTGCCGTCCCAATGCGGGCCGACGGTGTTGATGACCACGCGGCGCTCCTCATCGCCCTTGCCAACGAAGGGCAATAGCGTGCCCACGCCCATGTCATGGCCGTCCATGATGGCGAAGCCCACGAGCAGCACGCCCACGAGTAGCCACCAGATCACTTTGAGGCTTGGGTAATCGATCATGGCGAATTCCTTAGGCGTGGGCCGGTGTGGCGGGGTGGGCAGCTTCTTGCTGGTAGCGCCCGGTGCCCAGGCTGCCAGGTCCTTGCTTGGCGAACTTCTGCATCAGGTAGATCTCCACGATCAGCAGAACGGTGTAGAAGCCGATGAAGCCTGCCAGCGAGCCGTACAGGCTGCTCACCGTGAGCGTCGAGACGCTCAGGTGAGTGGGAAGAACGCCGTAGATGGTCCAGGGCTGGCGGCCGTATTCGGCGACCACCCAGCCCAACTCGCAGGCAATCCAGGGTGCTGGCAGCATCCACAAGGCCCACTTCAAAAGCCAGGGCTTGGGTGTGCAGCCTCTCTTGAGCGTGCCCCAGAACGCCAGGGCGAACAGCAGCAGCATCGCGAAGCCGAGGCCAACCATGATGCGGAAGCTCCAGAACATGGGCGTCACGCGGGGCACGGTGTCGTTCACCGCTTTGCTGATGATCGCGGGCGTGGCCTGGCGCACATCGACCACGTATTTCTTGAGCAGCAGGCCGAAGCCGAGGTCGGCCTTGTAGCGCTCAAAAGCCTCTTTGGCCACGGGGTCATCGCGGTGCTTGCGCAGTACCTCCAGCGCTGTCACAGCGAGGATGCCGCGTGCTATGCGTTGCCGGTTCTTGGCCTTGATCTCGCGGATGCCGGGGATTTCCTTGCTGACCGAGCGCGTGCCGATCAAACCCATCAGCCAGGGCAGCTCGATTTCCCAGTCGTTCTTGGCTTCGGCTTCGTTGATACCGGCGATCAGCTTCAAGCCCGCAGGCGCAGGTTCGGTCTCCCACATCGCCTCCAGGGCGGCCATCTTGGTCTGCTGGGCTTCGCCCACCATATAGCCAGACTCGTCGCCGAGCACGATCACGCTCAGCGTCGACGCGAGGCCAAATGCCGCCGCCACGCGAAAGCTGCGTTTGGCGAACTCCACGTCCCGACCCTTGAGCAAGTACCAACTCGAGATCGACAACACAAACATCGCACCGGTCACGTAGCCGGCAGAGACGGTATGCACGAACTTGGCTTGTGCGTCGGGGTTGAAGACCACGGCCCAGAAGTCGGTCATCTCCATGCGCATGGTTTGGTAGCTGAACTCGGCCCCGACCGGGTTTTGCATCCAGCCATTGGCGATGAGGATCCACAAGGCACTGAGATTGGTGCCGATGGCCATCAGCAGGGTCACCATCAGGTGCTGGGTCTTGCTCAGCCGATCCCAGCCGAAGAAGAACAGGCCGATGAAGGTGGATTCGAGGAAGAAGGCCATCAGCCCTTCGATGGCCAATGGTGCGCCGAAGATGTCGCCTACGTAATGAGAGTAGTAGGCCCAGTTGGTGCCGAACTGAAACTCGAGCGTGATGCCGGTCGTGACACCCAACGCGAAGTTGATGCCGAACAATTTGCCCCAGAAACGCGTCATGTCCTTCCAGACCACCTTGCCGGTCATGACGTAGACGCTTTCCATGATCACCAGCAGCCAGACCATGCCGAGGGTCAGTGGCACGAACAGGAAGTGGTACATCGCGGTGGCGGCGAACTGCAGTCGCGAGAGGTCGACAAGCTGTTCCGAAATCACTGCGGGTCTCCTTGGTGGGACATTTCGACGCCGATGTGTTCGGCCGTCTGTTCGGCATTGGTGCTCACGCGGGCATCGCGTACAAAAAACCACCACAGCGCACACAACACTGCGAGCTTCAGAGCAATAGCAATGGCGAGGTGGCGCACGAGGCGGCGATCATCTGACTTCATGGGTTGATAGCTATCAAGATCCGTGCCATGCCTTGTCTCCTCTGAAAGTCTTTTGTGAACAATGACTTAGAGTGTTGGGCGTGGCATTGCTGCGCTTGAAGTTTCTTGAAACTGCCATTTGTGGCAGTCGGCTGCCTTCGTTGGCATGCGGTCCGCCATGCCCTGCCGCGTTGTTCTGCGCGGCTGTCGAGAGATTCTGGACATGGCATGTTTGTGCTTGCTGGTCGACGGGACGGCCATCGAATGCATCAGTCCAGACTCAGGGGAACTTTCATATACCTCTGCCCATCACTCAGCGGCTCCGGCAGCCGACCGGCGAAGAGATTGAGTTGCAGGGCGGCCTGCATTTGCCGGGGCGGGGCCAAGGTGGCGTCGCGTTGCTGGCGCAGGGCCACATAGGCGTCTTCGCTGATGCCGTCGCGCACCTGCAGATTGCATTGCCTTTGCTCTTCCACCGTCGTCATCCAGGCGGCATCTCGCTCCTGCGGCGGGTAGTCGTGGCAGAAGTAGAGGGGCGTTTGCGGCGGCAGGCTGAGCAGGCGGTTGATGCTGCGGTAGAGCTGGCGCGCATCGCCGCCAGGGAAGTCGCAGCGACCGGTGCCGAGGTCGGGGGCGAGCAAGGTGTCGCCCACAAAGGCGGCGCTGTGTCTGCCCTCCTGCAGCACGAGCCAGCTGAGGCAGGCCGGCGTGTGGCCGGGGGTGTGCCAGGCTTGGACTTGCAGCTCACCGAAGTTCAGCTGTTCACCGTCGGCCATCAGAAGGTCAAAGGGCTGCATGCTGAGGGGCGGCAGTTTGTAGAGCCTGCGCAAACTTTTTTGCACCGCCGGGACGGCGGCTGACACGGCGATGCGGGCGCCGGTCAGGCTTCGGAGGTAGTCGGCCGCGCTGATGTGGTCCGCATGCAAATGCGTTTCCAGAATGGCGCTGAGCCGCAGCTCGCGGGCCTGCAGGCGCTGCAGGATGCGATCGGCCTGCTGGGTGTCGATGCGACCGGTGCTGGCTTCGAGCGCCAGTACCGGGTCGATGAGCATGGCTTGGCGGCTGGGTGAGTCAATCAATAAATGGCTGAAGGTGGCGCTCGCGGGGTCGAAGTAGCTCTCGACTTCGAGTCCACCCACATGGCTGAGAAAGGGGGCGGGCATGGCAGTTCTCCGTGCTGGATGCCACCCCGTACTCAAGTTCAGTGCCACGCTCTGACCCTGGGTCGCCTGCATCAGCCGGCCTTGTTCAAGCGCTGCCAGCGCTGACAGATATGGCAGTTCAGGCAGACAATGTCTGCCAAAGTCTACGCCGTCCGCCATGAACTCTTCTCAAGCCCTGTCTGTCGAAGCTCTTGTGTCCTTCCTGGAGCATGAGCCTCATCCCACCATCGTGCTGGACCCTCTGTACACCATCCTGGCGGCCAACACGGCCTATCGGCGTCAGTTTGGCGCGGTGGACAAGCCCTACCTCGGACGCAAATGCTTCCAGATCTCGCATGGCTACGAGGTCCCCTGCGATCAGGCGGGCGAACATTGCCCAATGAAGAAGGCCGGCGAGGCCAAGAGCCCGAACCGGGTGCTGCACATCCATCACACGCCGCGTGGGCCCGAGCATGTGGATGTGGAGCTGCGGCCCATCCTCGACACCAGGCATCAGGTGATCGCCTTCGTGGAGCGAATCGCCACCGTGCGCAGCGCTTCGGCCCGGCCCAGCGCCGAGGGTCTGGTGGGCCAGGGTCCGGCCTTCACTGCGGCTTTGGCAGCCTTGCAACGAGTGTCGCCTTCGATGCTGCCGGTGCTGCTGTTGGGGGAGTCGGGCACGGGCAAGGAGTTGTTTGCCCGCGCTTTGCATGAGTCCAGCCCGCGCAGCCGTGGGCCTTTTGTGGTGGTGGACTGCTCGGGTCTGCCCGAGACCTTGTTTGAGAGCGAGCTCTTTGGTCACGAGAAGGGCGCTTTCACCGGCGCCACCCATCGCAAGCCGGGCCTGGTCGAGACGGCGCGGGGCGGCACCTTGTTTCTGGACGAGATTGGCGATGTGCCGCTGTCCATGCAGGTGAAGCTGCTGCGCTTGATCGAGTCGGCCACCTTCCGCCGTGTCGGCGGTGTGGAGACCTTGCAGGCCGACTTCCGCCTGGTCGCCGCCACTCACAAGCCCCTGGCCACGCTGGTGGAGCGGGAGCAGTTTCGGGCCGATCTGTACTATCGCATCAATGCCTTCCCGATCGAGTTGCCGGCCCTGCGAGAGCGCCAGGAGGACATCCCGCTCTTGGTCGAGAGCATTCTGCAGCGCAGCTCATTTGGCAGCGACCATCGCTGGCAGATTCAGGACCAGGCCCTGGCCTTGCTGCAAGCCCATGCCTGGCCGGGCAATATCCGCGAGCTGCGCAATGTGCTGGAGCGAGCCAAACTGTTCTCGGACGATGGCCTGATCCGCCCTGCCGCCTTGCCACCGGCCTTGCTGCAGCCAGGCGGTTTGAAAGCGATCGGGACGCTACAACCGACGCTGGCGGATGAAGCGCCAGACTGGCGTTGGCCGGACGAGCGCTTCCTCGCCTGGGCCCAGGCCTTCACGGGGTCACGGGCGGAGATGGCGCGGCTGCTGCAGGTCAGCGAGCGCAGCCTGTACCGCAGGCTCAAGGCCCTGCAGCCCCAATCCTGAGCCCATGAACTCTTGAGCCTGTTTGGCAGTCGCTGACTGCCAGCGTACTGCCAATTTGGCGGTATTGACCGCCAAGCTGGGTTTGGAAGCTGCTGAAACCGCGCGGGCAGGGCCTCGGGGCCCTGGCACGAAACTTGATTCAGTCGAGTCATCAGTAGGCCTTCAGGCCTGCGCCAAACCAATCGCTTTGCCAAAGACCCTCATGGAAAACTCAGCCACCGCGCCCCAGGCCCCAAAGCCTTCTGACGACTCCGCCGAGTACAAAAAGATCTGGCTCTACCAAGCGCAGTCCAAGCTCTACCCGCGCTCGGTCAGCGGCCTGTTCAGCCGCTGGCGCTGGGGCATGGTGGCCCTGACCCAGCTGCTGTTCTACGGCCTGCCCTGGCTGGACTGGGGCAGCCGCCAGGCGGTGCTGTTTGAGCTGAGTTCGCGGCGTTTTTACATCTTTGGCCTGGTGCTCTACCCGCAGGACTTCATCTACCTGACGGCGATGCTGATGCTGTCAGCCTATGCGCTCTTTTTGTTCACCGCTGTGGCCGGGCGGCTGTGGTGCGGCTATACCTGCCCGCAGACGGTGTATTCCGAAATCTTTATGTGGATAGAGCGCAAGTTCGAGGGCGACCGCGCCGCCCGCATGAAGCGGGACCAGGGCCCCTGGACGCTGGAGAAGCTCGGGCGCAAGGCCGGCAAGCAAGCCGCCTGGATCGCCGTGGGCTTGTGGACCGGCTTTAGCTTTGTGGGCTACTTCACGCCCATACGCCAGCTGGCCGGCTCGGTGCTGAGCCTGGGCACCGGCCCCTGGGAAACATTCTGGGTGCTGTTCTACGGCTTCGCCACCTACGGCAATGCGGGCTATATGCGGGAGCAGGTCTGCAAATACATGTGCCCCTATGCGCGCTTCCAGAGCGCCATGTTTGACAAAGACACCTTGATCATCAGCTACGACACCGAGCGCGGTGAGCCGCGTGGCGCGCGCGGCAAGAAGGTCGATGCCAAGGCCGCTGGCTTGGGCTCTTGCATCGACTGCGGGCTGTGCGTGCAGGTCTGCCCCACGGGCATCGACATCCGCAAAGGCTTGCAGTACGAGTGCATAGGTTGTGCCGCTTGCGTGGATGTCTGCGACGGGGTGATGGACAAGATGGGCTATGCCAAGGGTCTGGTGCGTTATGACACGCAGCACGGTCTACAAAACCACTGGAGCCGCAGCCAGGTCTTGCGCCGCATGTTCAGGCCCCGGGTGTTGGTCTACACCGCCATCCTGTTCATCATCAGCGGCGCCTTGCTGGGCAGCTTGTTGACCCGCACGCCCTTCCGGGTCGATGTGGTGCGAGACCGCGCCTCGCTGGCGCGCCAGGTGGAAGACGGCTTTATCGAGAACGTCTACCGCCTGCAAGTCATGAACGGAACCGAGCAGCCGCAGAGTTATGTGCTCAGCGCCGAAGGCCTGGACGGCCTGCGCTGGACCGGCCCGGACCGCATGACTTTGGGCCCGGCCGAGGCGCGCTGGATGACGGTGTCCCTGCGCATCCCGCCCGAGTCCGCCCTGGCGGCCGGTACCGGCGCCAAGCCCATCTTGATCAAGGCCCAGATGGAGAAGTCGGACAAGCAGCGGGTGGAGAAGTCGACCTTTGTGGTGATCAAGCCTTGACCGGGCTGTGGTTTGCAGGGTCGAGGGCGGGCTGAATCACCCTACACTGCGGCTCGCGAGAAGGCATCAGCCTTTTCAATCTATGCCCCAGACAACATGACCGTAGATTTCAATCCCGCAAGCTTCGCCCAACGCCAGCTCGATGCCTACAACGCCCGCGATATCGAGGCCTTTGTGCGTGAGTACACCGATGATGTCGTGGCCTATCGCCTGCCCGGCACCGAGCCGGTCTTGCAAGGCAAGCCAGCCTTTGCCGCGCATTACGTCAGCAAGCGTTTCAATCTGCCGGGTCTGCATGCGGAGCTGGTGAACCGCATGGTGATTGGCAACAAGGTCATCGACCATGAACGCGTCACCGGCGTGGAAGGCGAGCCGATGGAAGTGGCCGCGATCTATGAGGTGACGCCGGCGGGCGTCTCCAAGGTCTGGTTTCTGAGCGGCAAGTAGTTCAGCAGAGAGCTTCCTTGATCCGGGCGCTCAGCTCAGGCGTAATTTGGAGGGACGAAGAGAGTGCAAACGATCAAACATCGCATCGCGGCAGGCGTCATCGTCGAGCATGAGGGCCGGATCCTTTTGGTGCGGCATCAAAAGCCGGGCGCCTACGATTTTTGGGTGGCGCCGGGTGGCGGGGCCGAAGACGGTGAGGACCTGCTGGCGACCGTGAGGCGCGAAGCCTTGGAGGAGACCGGGCTGCAGATTGAGCCCACTCAGCTGGTCTATGTGGAGGAGTTCTGCCAGCCCCAGCAGCGCGAATGCAAGATGTGGTTTCTGGGTCGCTATGTGGGCGGTCAGATTTCTACCCAGCAGGTCGAGGCGACGCGGGAACACATCGTCGAGGCCGCCTGGCTGCATCGCGATGAGTTGGCCGGTAAGACGGTCTTCCCACCCGTCCTGCATACGCAGTACTGGGAAGACAAGAAGCGAGGCTTTGATTCCTCGCCCCGCTATCTAGGCCTGCGAGTGATGGAATTTTTCTGAGTGGACGGAGCGTCAGGGCTTGCTTGCAAGCCCTGGGCTCAACACTCACAAACCATGCGTCACCAACTTGAAATCCCGGTCTTCCTCAAATGGCTTGACGGTGAAGCCCAGGCTGCCCATCAGCTTGAGCATGCTGGGGTTGTTGGCCAAGACCAGGCCTTGGATTTCGGCCAGGCCTTTCTCGCGCGCCACATCCATGATGCTTTCCATCAACCTTGAGCCCAGGCCGCGGCCCTTGAAGTCATCGGCCACCAGCAGTGAGAACTCGCAGCTGGATTGATCCGGGTTGGTGATGTAGCGGGAGACGCCGACGATGCGCTCGGTCTCGCTGATCTCGCCGTCCGCCCCGGCCACGCGCTCCTTGGTCACGGCCACCAGGGCCATCTCGCGGTCGTAGTCGATCAGGGTGAAGCGGGCCAGCATCGAGGGCGGCAACTCCACCATGCTGGAAACAAAGCGGAAGTAGCGGCTCTCGGGGCTGAGGTGCTGCACCAGGTCCTGCAACATCTGCGCGTCATCGGGGTGGATGGGGCGCACGATGTACTCACCCCCCCCGCGCAGCGGCCACACCTGTTCGTAGCGCGCCGGGTAGGGCAGGATGGCCAGGTGGTTGTAGTGGTTGGAGCGGCCGCTGAGGGCTTGCGGCGCGTTGTCGATCAGGATGCGGGCATCCACCGCCACCGCGCCGTTCTCGTCGATGATGATGGGGTTGATGTCCATCTCGCGCAGCTGGGGCAGCTCGCAAACCATCTCCGAGACGCGCAGCAGCAGCTGCTCCAGCGCGTCCATGTCAACGGCGCTGGCCCCGCGCCACTCGCCCAGGGTCTCGGCCACGCGTGAGCGTTCGATCAGGCGGCGGGCCAGGAACTGGTTCAGTGGGGGCAACTCCATGGCGCGGTCATTGATCAGCTCGATCATGGTGCCACCAGCGCCGAACACGATCACCGGGCCAAAGGGCTCGTCGGTCACCAAGCCGATATAGATCTCGCGCCCACGCTTGGCGCCGGCCATCTTCTGCACGGTGATGCCGTTGATGCGGGCTTGCGGTTGCAGGCGGGCCACCCGCTCCATCATGTCGTTATAGGCATCACGCACCGAGGCGCCATTGGGCAGATTCAGCACCACGCCCTGCACATCGGACTTGTGGCTGATGTCGGGCGAGGCAATCTTGAGCGCCACCGGGAAGCCCAGCTGGGTGGCGATCATCATGGCCTCGTTGGCGCTGCGTGCCAGGATGGTGTTGGTGACCGGGATGTGGAAGGCCGAGAGCAGGGTCTTGGACTCCATCTCGGTCAGCACCTTGCGGCGCTCGGCCAAGACGCTTTCTATCACCAGGCGGGCGCCTTCGATATCGGGCTTGGCCAGGGTGGAGAGCGGCGGCGGCGTCTGCTGCAGCAGCAACTGGTTTTGATAGAAGGAGGCGATATTGCCGAAGGCGCCCACCGCCGCCTCAGGCGTGCGGAAGCTGGGGATGGAGGCCTCGTTGAGCAGGCCACGCGCGGCCTGCACCGAGGTGTCACCCATCCAGCAACACAGCAGGGGCTTGCCGATGCTGCGCTTGATATCGGCCAGGGCGCGGGCCACGGCCGAGGCGTCGCCGCCCACCTTGGGCGAGTAGATGGCCAGCACCCCGTCGATGGCCGCGTCGCGGCAGGCGGCCTCGATGGCGGCCTTGTAATGCTCGGCCCCGGCCTCTTCCGACAAATCGATCAGGTCATGCAGCGAGGCCTGCGGGGGCAGCAGGGGCTGCAGGGCCTTGATGGACTCGGCCGAGAGCTTGCCCAGGCGCAGCGAGATCTCGTTGATCCAGTCGGCCGCCAGCACGCCGGGCCCGCCGCCATTGGTGACGATGGCCAGGCGTTTGCCCACCGGGCGATAGCGCGAGGCCAGGCATTTGGCGGCGGAGAATAATTCGACGAATGAGCGCACCCGCACCGCACCGGCGCGGCGCAGGGCGGAGTCAAACACATCATCGCTGCCCACGATGGTGCCGCAGTGCGTCTGTGCCGCCTCGTTGCCCGCCGGCTTGCGCCCGGCCTTGAGCACCACCACCGGCTTGGCATTGGCCGCCATGCGCAGGGCGCTCATGAAGCGGCGGGCGTTGGGGATGCCTTCGACGTAGACGATGATGCTGTGCGTCTGCGCGTCATTGGCCAGGAAGTCCAGCACCTGAGCGATGTCGACCGAGGTATTGGGGCCTAGCGAGACGACGGAGGAGAAACCCACCGCGTTATTGCTGGCCCAGTCCAGCATGGAGGTGGTCAAGGCACCAGACTGCGAGACCAGGGCCAGCGGGCCATCGGCCGCCAGCGGGCCGGCCGCGCTGGCATTGAGTTGCAGACGCGGGCGCTGCAGGCCCAGGCAGTTAGGGCCGAGCAAGAACATGCCCTCACGGCGGGCAATGCGTTTGAACTCGGCGGCCTGCTCCGCGCCAATGCCGCTGGAGATCACCAGGGCGGCGCGGCAGGTCATGCGGCCGGCAATCTCCAGCGCGGCGGCCACATCTTGCGGCGGCAGGGCGATGATGGCCAGATCGGCCTGGGCTTGCGCCAGCTCGGCCAGGGTGCCGGTGGTGTGAATGTCCAGGAACTGCAGGCTGCCGGTGTAGCGCTGGGCGCGCAGCGCGGCATGCAGGGCCTGGGCATGGGGGGTGAGCTTGGCCGTATCGGCATCTGCATCGGCTGAGCCGGCAAACACGACGACGGATTCGGGTTGGAACAGCTGGGTCAGATAGTGTTTGTCCATGGATTCCATTGTGACCCGCTGGGCTTTTTGAGCCTGCAGTCAAAGATTGGAACTTATCCGCAAATAGCCGGGGTCGGCTGGCGGACGCTTTGAACGCAGGACTGCGTTACAAATCCTCGCGATACCTCAGGGTATCGCTGTGGTTTGTGCCTTGCCCTGCATCCAAATCGTCTCGTCATCCTCAGCCCTACTATTTACGGACAAGTTCTTAGTCGGCGCCTATCAGCACCTTGACATGGGCCGCCACGCTGCGTGCCAATGGGCTCAAAACATAACCGCCTTCGAGGCAGGAGATCACGCGGCCTTGGGCATGGCGATTCGCCACCTCCATCAACTGCCTCGTGACCCACTCGAAATCGGCCTCGACCAGGCCAAGATTGCCTCCGTCATCTTCGCGGTGTGCATCGAAGCCGGCCGAGATATAGATCAATTGCGGCTTGAATTTTTCCAGCGCCGGCAGCCAGTGCTCGGTCACCGCCTCGCGGAACTGCTGGCTGCCCGAGCGGGTGGGCAGGGCCACATTGATCATGTTCTTGGCCTGCGTGTCTTCGCCCGAGAAGGGGTAGAGGCCGCGCTCGAAGATGGAGCACATCAGCACCCGTGGGTCATTGCGCAAGATGTCTTCGCTGCCATTGCCATGGTGCACATCGAAGTCGATCAGGGCCACCCTTTCGACGCCATGCACATCCAGGGCATGGCGCAGCCCCACGACCACATTGTTGAAAAAGCAAAAGCCCATGGCCGCCGCGTGCTCGGCATGGTGGCCGGGCGGGCGCACGCAGCAAAAGGCGGTCGGCGCTTCGCCCGAGACCACCAGGTCGGTGGCCAGCACGGCCGCACCGGCCGCCCGCATGGCGGCGGTGAGGGTGTGGGGGTTCATACTGGTGTCGGGGTCGACCTGGTGGTGGCCCTCGCGGGGCGAGGCATCCATCAGCTCGCGCACATAAAGCGAGGAGTGGGCATGGCCCAGCTGGTCCAGGGTGACCAGGGGCGCCTCGTGGGGCTGCATATAGTCCAGCAGACCCTTGATCAGCAGATGGTCCTTGATGGCGCCCAGGCGCTCCGGGCATTCGGGGTGCTGGGCGCCCATTTCGTGGCGGGCGCAGTCGGCATGGCTGATGTAGGCGGCAAGCAAGGCGGTCTCCGGTTCACCCTGGGTGACGGCTCACCACTTTTGGCCCCGTCCGGGTGTTGGGATCAGTCTGAACGCCGGCCCTGACCGCAGCTTGACAAGGGCCAGGTCTTGCCTCTTACCGGGCGGGCAAGCAACAGCTGGCGCTGCCTGGCTTGAGGCAGATCAAGACGGGTGCTGCGGCAGGCCGTCGGCGATCTCGTAGTAGTCGCCTTTTTCCGCCGTGAAGATGTGCATCTCCAAGTGCGTCTCGGTGGGCGAGTCGAAGGCACCCATGGCGATGCCTATCCAGTCGCGTGCCGGTGGGTCAAAAAAGAGGGAGGAGCCGCAGTGCTTGCAAAAGCCGCGTCGCACCTTGGCGGAGGAGTGGTACCAGCTGAGCTGGTCTTCGCCCTCAATCCGCAGCGCACGCTTGGGCACATCGGTGGAAGCGAAAAAATGCCCCGAGTGTTTGCGGCACTGCCGGCAGTGGCAGGCGTCGGGGGCTTTGAGTGGGGCATCGACCTGGAAGCGCACCGCGCCGCACAAGCAGGAGCCGGTTTTGAGTTCAAGCATGGGAAGCACTCCAAAAAGCGCGGTTCCCAGGCTTTATAGCCGAGGCTGCGTCTCAGGCGTAGTCGAGCAGATGGCGCAGCTGGTCGTCCCAATGCTCCAGGTCTTCGGCGCTGATATGCAGCCATTCCATGGCCTCCGCGTGATGGGCGGCCCAGTCGGCGTCTTCGGGCAGGCCTTCGTGGACCCGCATCAGGTGCTCGGCGATCAGGCCGGCGGCGACCAGGGTGTGGACTTCGGGCTCGATGTCCGAGTTGCCCAGCGAGGCAAAGTCGTGATGCAGGCGGATGGCGGCCATCAGCTCGGGCGCCATATTCCAGGCTCGGGCCAGCAGGGCGCCGGCCACGGCGTGGTCGGTGCGGTGGTTGGCGTTTTCGGTGGCGATGAAGGAGCGGTCGATGCGGGCCGCGGCTTCCACCAGGGTGGAGCCATAGCCACGCACGCTTTGCAGCAGCACCGGCATGCCCACATGCGAGAACAGGCCGTAGCTATGGGCGAGATCGGGTGAAAGCCCCGGCAACTGCTTGGCCACAAAAGCCATGGCCTGGGCGCGCTTGGCCGAGCGCTCCCAGAAGCGGGCCAGATGGTGGTTGCTGATGGGGATGGCGTTCTTGAGCAGAAAGCCCGTCATCACCGCCGTGGTTTCGTTCAGGCCGATGCGGGTCATGGCCTGGCCCACGGTGGAGCAAGGCATGCCGTCCGACAGGTGGATGGGGCTGTTAGCCAGGCGGATCAAGGTGGCGGACATGGCCACATCGCTGGCGGCGATGCGGGCCACCTCGTTCAGATCGGGTTGGCTGCTGGCCATGGCCTGCTGCAGGCGAGCCAGCAGATCGGGGCAGGGCGGAATAATGATTTGCTTGAGCGGCCCGGACTGGCGTGCTTGGTCAATTTCTTGGCGGATTGCTTGGGTGCTCATGGGATTCGGGGAAGAATGTGCGCTTTACCGGGCACTGCCAGCGGCTGCCTGGGGATTACAGCCTGTAAAGTGCGTTGAATTATGGCCTTTAGATCGCGGTCAAGAAGCCTGCTACCCGGAATTAATGGACGCTTTCCTCCATGCTTTTTAGCCGTTCCCGCTCCGTGATGCCCGACCCGGCCGGGCCAGAGCTGGGCGCCCAGATGAGCGCATTGAATCAGCGCCTGGCTGCTTTTTTTCATGGACTGACCCTGTTGCTGCTCTTGGCTCTGGGTGGCCTGGGCCTGACATTGTTCAGCCCAAGTCTGGCCTTGGACAATGCCAAGTTCCTGGAGGCCGCGGCCAAATTCAGCCCCCACGCCGTCGCGGAGGCGCAGCTGACCTTGGCCTTGATCGAGAAGGTGACGCCGCAGGACGAGGCGTCCCGCTTGTCGCAGGTCAATAGCTTTTTCAACAAGCACATCGAGTATCACGAAGACACCCAGGTTTGGGGCAAGATCGATTACTGGGCCAGCCCGCTGGAGTCCCTCGACAAGGGCCAGGGTGATTGCGAGGACTATGCGATTGCCAAGTACTTCACCTTGGTTTCGGCGGGTGTGCCGGTGGCCAAGCTGCGCATGGTTTATGTGCGCGCGACGCAGGCCGGTCGCTCGGTCGCCCATATGGTGCTGGCCTACTATGCGCAGCCGGGCGCGGAGCCCTTGATTCTGGACAATCTGATTGCCGACGTGCGGCCGGCCTCACAGCGGCCGGACTTGCGACCGGTGTTCAGTTTCAATAGCGAGGGTTTGTGGCAGGGTGTGGGGGCGACGTCGGCGGGTGATCCGCTGCAGCGCCTGTCTTTGTGGCGTGATTTACTGGCCAAGGTGCAGGCGGAGGGATTTTGATGATGCGCTCTTTGATTCGAGTGAATGCGAGTATTTTTGGGGTAATGCCATGTCCTTGATGCGTCAGGTCTGGTTGCTGGTCTTGGGGGTGGTGCTGCTCTCGCTCACCGCCAGCGTGGCCGTTTCCACCGCTTCGGTGCGGCTCTTGCTACAAACCCAGTTGCAGATCAAGAACAACGACACCGCGCAAGCGCTGGCCATGGTCTTGTCTCAGCAGCAAGGCGATCTGGTGGTGATGGAGCTGCAGATATCGGCCTTGTTCGATACCGGCTATTACCAGAGCATGGTGCTGCGGGGTGCCGACGGCAAGGTCGTGATGGAGCGGCGGGCCACGCCTCGCGCCAGCTTGGCCCCGGCCTGGTTTGTGGCCCTGGCGCCGATTGAGGCTCGCGCAGGCCTTGCCCAGGTCTCCAACGGCTGGAACGCCATCGGCTCGGTCGAGGTCTTGAGCCAATCGGCCTATGCCCATGACGAGCTGTGGCGCAATCTCACGCGGGTGGCTTTGCTGCTGGCCTGCATCGGGGGCCTGGCCTGTCTGGCCGCTTTGTCGGTCTTGCGCCGCATTCGCCAGCCCCTGGACGCGGTGGCCGCGCAGGCCCGGGCGGTGGTGGACGGCAGCTTCAATCTGGTGCCCGAATCCAAGGTGCCGGAGTTGCAAGGCCTGACCCAGGCCATGAACACCATGGTCTTGCGGGTCAAGAGCATGTTCGAAGCCCAGGCCGAGCAGTTGCAAGCCCTGCGCCTGCAAGCGCATTGCGATCCGCTGACGGGCATGAGCAGCCGCAAGCATTTCATGGCCGAGCTGGACTCGACCCTCAAGCGCGACGAAGGCCCGACCCACGCCGGCCTGGTGCTGCTGCGTCTGCGTGATCTGGGCGGGCTCAACCAGCGCCTGGGCCATCCGACGGTGGATCAGATCCTGCTTGCCGTGGCCCATGCGGTGAAGGCCTATCCCGATCGTGTGAACGGTTGTCTGGGCGGGCGCCTGAACGGCTCCGACTTCGCGCTCTGGCTGCCCGCTCCCGATGTGGCGGCCGAGACGGCGCGCGCCCTGGCCGAGGCCTTGCGGGTCAGCCTGCCGGCCTTCGGCAGCGGTATCCAGGTGGCGCTGAGCGCCGTCGATCTGCCGCGTGAGAAAACGCTCTCGCATTGGTTTGGCGAGGCCGACGCGGCCCTGGCCCGAGCCGAGAGCCAGGGCGGCTTCGCGGTGGAGGCTGTGGCGCCCCTGGCCCAGGCCAGCAGCGAGGCCACTTTGTTGGCCCTGGGCGAGCGGGTCTGGCGCAATCAAATCATCGAGGCGATCAAGGACAAGCGCGGCCGCCTGGGCGCCTATCCGGTGCTGGACCGGGCCGGCCAATTGCTGCATCTGGAGTGCCCGCTGCAATTGCAGCTGGAGCCAGGCGGCGCTTACGAGTCCGCCACCCGCTGGCTGCCCCTGGCCTTGCGCAGCCGCTTGACCGCCGAGGTCGATCTGCTGGCGGTCAGCCTGGCGCTGGAAGCGATTGCCCGCGATGGGCAGCTGCGCTGCGTCAATATCGCGCCCGCCAGCTTGCTGGATGGCAGCTTTGTGGCACGTCTGCGTGAGACGGTCTTCCATGAACCCCAGGCCGCCCGCAAGCTGGGCTTGGAGTTGGCGGAATCAGCGGCGGTGGCACATTTCGATCTGCTGATCGAACTGGGCCGTCAGCTGCGGCCGCTGGGCGTCAAGCTGGGTCTGGAGCATGCCGGCGCTGGCCTGGCCCAGGTGGACCGCCTCTACCAAGCCGGCCTGGACTATGTGAAGCTGGATGTGGCGGTGGTCAGCGGCGTCTCGGGCGACGCGGCCCGCGCCGCCTTTGTGCGCGGCATGCTGGTGATGCTGCGCAGCCTGGCGCTCAAGGTCTATGCCGAGGGCCTGGTGGACGCCATGGATGTGCAAGCCCTGTGGGACTGTGATCTGGACGGTGTGACCGGCCCTTGGGCTAGCTCACAAAAATTGTGAACTAGCTGATATCGGCGCTGTGCAGCGCATAGGGCCGGCCCAGACGGCGGTCCTCAAAAAAGCGCAGCAGGGTTTCACGCACGGTGCGGAAGGCCAGTTCGTCCCAGGGCACTTCATGCTCGTGGAAGAGCTTGGCCTCCAGCGTCTCTGGGCCGGGATTGAACTCGGTCGAGAGCAGGCGGGCGCGGTAGTAGAGGTGGATCTGGCCCACAGGCACCACATTCATCAGGCAGTACAGCGGCAGCAGCTCGATCTGGGCGCCGGCTTCTTCATCGGTCTCGCGCTGGGCGCCCTGGGCGCTGGTTTCACCCAGCTCCAGAAAACCGGCCGGCAAGGTCCAGAAGCCGTGGCGGGGCTCGATGGCGCGGCGACAAAGCAGCACCTGCACCTGATCGCCTTGTTCTAAAAAGGGCAGGGTGCCCACCACATTGATGGGGTTCTCGTAGTGAATGGCTTCGCAGGCGCTGCAGATGGCGCGCTCGCGGTTGTCATCCGCGGGGATGCGGTAGTCCACGGCGGCGCCGCAGCTGGGGCAGAACTTGAAACGTCGGGTGAGCCACATGATTTCAGTGTAGCTGGCCGGGACAAAACAGCTGCTGTCTAGAGGTCAGCGTGGCATCATCTGAGCCCATGGAACTCTTTAACTACTTTCGCTCCTCGGCCTCTTACCGCGTGCGCATCGCGCTGGCGCTCAAAGGCCTGGACTATGACTACCGCGCCGTCCATCTGGTCAAGAATGAGCAGCAGGATCCCGCCTATGCCTCGGCCTCGGTCTCGCGCCTCGTGCCGCTTTTGCGCGATGAGGATGCCTTGATCAGCCAGTCCATGGCCATCATCGAGTACCTGGACGAAACCCACCCCCAGCCGCCCCTGCTGCCGCCCGATGCTCTGGGTCGCGCCCAGGTGCGCGCACTGGCGCAAGACATCGCTTGCGAGATCCACCCGCTGAACAATCTGCGCGTGCTGCGCTACCTCAGCAAGGAAATGGGCGTGGACGAGGACGCTAAGAACCGTTGGTACCGCCACTGGGTGGAAAGCGGCTTGGCCGTGGTGGAGCAGCGTCTGACCCAGCCCAGCGCCAAGGCAGGGGCTTTCAGCTGGGGCGACACACCCGGCCTGGCCGACTGTGTGCTGGTGCCGCAGATCTTCAACGCCCAGCGCTTTGACTGCCGCCTGGACCATGTGCCCACCGTGATGAAGGTGTTCGCCAACTGCATGGCCTTGGACGCTTTTGCCAAGACCCAGCCCAGCGCCTGCCCGGATGCCGAATGAGCGGGTCGACTGTTGAACCCGATCTGAATCGCCCCCACCCCGATTGGCTGATCCCAGAGTTCGGCCCCGAGCTGGCGGTTGAGGGCTTTATGACCACGCGTGCCGGTGGCGTTAGCTTGGCGCCGCATGCCAGCATGAATATCGGTAGCGGTGTGGGCGATGAGCCTGAGGCCGTGGCCGAGAACCGCCGCCGCGTTGCACAGGCCAGCGGGGGCACGCCCGTCTACGTCTGGCAGGTGCATGGGGCCAAGGTCTCCCATCTGCAGCCCGAGCATGCACTGCCCGGCGCACGCCCGGTGCAGGCCGATGCCAGCATCAGCACCTCGCCCGGGCTGGCCGTGGCCATCCAGGCCGCCGACTGCCTGCCGGTGCTGTTCGCCGCCCCCGGTGGCGTGGGCGGCGCCCATGCAGGTTGGCGCGGGCTGGCGGCCGGCGTGCTGGAAAACACGGTACAAGCCCTGTGCGAGGCCGCCTCTTGCAAGCCTCAGCAGGTGCAAGCCTGGCTGGGGGCCTGCATAGGCCCGCAGGTCTTTGAGGTGGGCGCCGATGTGCTGGCCGCCTTTGGCCAGGGCGATGCGCCCATAGACTCCGAGTTCTTTCGCTACCAGCCCAACCCCCAGGGCGAGCCGCGCTGGCGGGCCGATCTTTTGGGCCTGGCGCGCCAGCGTTTAAGCGCTGCCGGTCTTATTCACATCCGCGGTGGGCACTGGTGCACCTATAGCGAAAGTTCAAGGTTTTTCTCCTTCCGCCGGGAGGCGCAAGGGGGGCGTATGGTGGCCGTGATCCGCCTGCGCTGAGGTCTCGGGGGCGGCCTCAAGGGTTTGCCCCTGCCCCTGATTCGCGTCTCGCCAGGCCGCCAGATCGGCCTGCTCCTGGCGCTTTCTCGCCGCGCGTCTGGCGGGAGATCGCATCACATAGAGCAGGATGGAAATAGGTAGCACTCCGTACAGCAAAAAGGTGATCACCGCGCCAAGAATGGTCCCCTGGGTGCTGGTGGCTTCGGCCAAGGCCATCATCAGGGCCACATAGCCCCAGGCAATCACAATCAGATTCATCTTGTGTCATGAGTAGGTAAGTCTCTGAGGGTACAACAGCTGTTTGTGACAGGGCGCTGACAGCGCTGTTGGTAACCCGTTCGCAACTTTTTTGCCCTGGGCTTGCTCAGGGTTTGTACCGGTGAATTTCTGAGAGACTGGCGGCCTGCCATGCTCGGGTTTGCCAGTGCAGCTGCTGTGACTGCGGTGCGCTTTTTTTTTGCACCAGTGGATCCAGTTCGGTGTTCCTTGAACGTTAGTCTTTGTCGGGTATTTCATGGCACGCAAAACAAAAGCTTCGTCCGCATCCACACAAAACGCTTCGTCCGCCTCCTCTGCTTCAGCAGCCTCGGCTGCTCAAGACGCCGTCACAGCCGGTCTGGGCGAGATGTGGAACTCCATGCTGAGCCTGCAGATCCCGCCCACCGCTTTGAGCGAGCTGCAGAGCAATTACATCAAGCAGGCGACCGAGCTGTGGAACAGCGCCCTGCATCTGGGGACGCAGCCCGCGCCCGCGGCCAAGCCTCTGGGTGACCGACGCTTCGCCGATGAGGCCTGGAACGCCAACCCGGCGGCCTCCTTCATGGCCCAGCTTTACCTCTTGAACTCGCGCACCCTGCAGCAGATGGCCGAGCAGGTGCAGGGCGAGGAAAAGACCCGCCAGCGCATTCGCTTCGCCGTGCAGCAGTTTGTCGATGCGGCCGCGCCCAGCAACTTCCTGGCCCTCAATCCCGAGGCGCAAAAGCTGGCCTTGCAGACCCAGGGGGAGAGCATCGCCAAAGGCATGCAGCAGCTCTGGGCCGATGTGCAGCGCGGCCATGTCTCGCAGACGGACGAGAGCGCCTTCGAGGTCGGCCGCAATGTGGCGACCACGGCCGGCGATGTGGTGTTCGAGAACGACTTCTTCCAGCTGATCGAATACAAGCCGCTGACGGCCAAGGTGCATGAGCGGCCCTTCCTTTTGATCCCGCCCTGCATCAACAAGTTCTACATCCTCGATCTGCAGCCCGACAACTCCCTGATCCGCTATGCGGTGGAGCAGGGCCACCGCGTCTTCGTGGTGAGCTGGCGCAACCCCGATGCCTCTTGCGCCGCTTGGACTTGGGACGACTACATCGAGCACGCGGCCATCAAGGCCATCGAGGTCACGCAGGAAATCAGCGGTGCCGAGACCATCAACACTCTGGGTTTCTGCGTCGGCGGCACCATCTTGGCCACGGCCCTGGCCGTCTTGGCCGCGCGCGGCCAGCAGCCCGCCGCCAGCGTTACTTTGCTGACCTCGCTGATCGATTTCTCCAGCAACGGCATCCTCGACATCTTTGTCGATGAAGCCTCGGTGCAGCTGCGTGAGAAGAGCATTGGCCCCGACGCGCCCAAGGGCCCCGGCCTGCTCAAGGGTCAGGAGCTGGCCACCACCTTCAGCTTCCTGCGGCCCAACGATTTGGTCTGGAACTATGTGGTGGGCAATTACCTCAAGGGCGAGGCGCCTCCGGCCTTTGACCTGCTGTACTGGAACGGCGACTCCACCAATATGCCCGGCCCCATGTACTGCTGGTATCTGCGCCACACCTATCTGCAGAACGAGCTGAAGATCCCCGGCCGCCTGGAGGTCTGCGGCGAGAAGATCGACCTCGGTCTGATCGAAGCGCCGGTCTATATCTACGGCTCGCGCGAGGACCATATCGTGCCCTGGGACGCGGCCTACCGCAGCACCCAGGTCTTCAAGGGCAAGAAGCGTTTTGTCTTGGGCGCCTCGGGCCATATCGCTGGTGTGATTAACCCACCGGCCAAGAAAAAACGCAGCCACTGGATTGCCAAGACGGCGGCCTTGCCCGCCACCTCCGAGCAGTGGCTGGACGGGGCCGAGGAGCATGCCGGCAGCTGGTGGACCGATTGGTCGCAATGGCTGGCCAGCCATGCGGGCCCGCTCAAGCCCGCGCCCAAGGCGGCAGGCAGCCGCAAGTACAAGATCCTGGAGGCGGCCCCGGGCCGCTATGTCAAGCAAAAAGCCTGATCAGGCCTATCACTTCAGCATTCAACGGAGACGAGAGACATGACGACAGATATCGTGATCGTGGCTGCCGCGCGCACCGCCATTGGCAAGTTCGGCGGCACGCTGGCCAAGACTTCGGCGGTGGAGCTGGGTGCCACCGTGGTCAAGGACCTGCTGCGCCGCAGCGGCCTCGAAGGTGGGCAGATCGGTGAAGTGATTTTGGGTCAGGTGCTGACGGCCGGTGCCGGCCAAAACCCGGCCCGCCAAACGGTGATCAAGTCTGGCCTGCCGCAAGCTGTGCCTGGCTTCACCATCAACAAGGTCTGTGGCTCCGGCCTGAAGGCGGTGATGCTGGCGGCCCAGGCCATCCGCGACGGCGACAGCGAAATCGTCATCGCCGGTGGCCAGGAAAGCATGAGCCTCTCGCCCCACGTGCTGCCCGCCTCGCGCGACGGCCAGCGCATGGGTGACTGGAAGCTGGTGGACACCATGATCACCGACGGCCTCTGGGACGTTTACAACCAGTACCACATGGGCATCACGGCCGAGAACGTGGCCAAGCAGTACGGCATCAGCCGTGAGCAACAAGACGCCCTTGCTCTGGCTTCGCAGCAAAAAGCCGCCGCAGCGCAAGACGCCGGCCGCTTCAAGGACGAGATCGCCGCTGTCAGCATCGCCCAGAAGAAGGGCGACCCCATCATTTTTGATGCCGACGAGTTCATCAACCGCAAGAGCAATGCCGAGGCCTTGGCCGGCCTGCGCCCGGCTTTTGACAAGGCCGGCAGCGTGACGGCCGGCAATGCCTCGGGCCTGAACGACGGCGCCGCCGGTTTGCTGCTGATGTCTGCGACCAAGGCCGCTGCCCTGGGCTTGACGCCGCTGGCGCGCATCGCCTCTTACGCCTCGGCCGGTCTGGACCCCGCCATCATGGGCATGGGCCCGGTGCCTGCCGCCCGCAAGGCCCTGGAGCGCGCCGGCTGGAAGCCGCAAGACCTGGACCTGCTGGAAATCAACGAAGCCTTCGCCGCCCAAGCCTGTGCCGTGCACCAAGAAATGGGTTGGGACCTGAGCAAGGTCAACGTCAACGGCGGCGCCATCGCCCTGGGCCACCCCATCGGTGCTTCGGGTGCTCGCATCCTGGTGACCTTGCTGCATGAGATGCAGCGCCGTGGCGCCAAGAAGGGCATTGCCTCGCTGTGCATCGGCGGCGGCATGGGAGTTGCGCTGACCGTGGAACGTTGATCAAACGCCAGATTCCAGCGCACCCTCAAAAACCCGCATAGGGCCAACCCGCTTGACCCCACCAGGGGCTTGCGGGACTCTAGATTGCCTGTTTGACGGGTTTTTCTGAATCGCCTTTTCCGCGTCTTTCCATCACCAAGAGACAAGTCGCAAGCAGCAGTTTTTGACGCGGCGCTGCGAGCGACCCGACAAACATCCAGCCGTGGAGGCGAAGGAGAACTTTATGAGCCAGAAGATTGCATATGTGACCGGCGGTATGGGTGGCATCGGAACCGCCATGTGCCAACGCCTGCACAAAGAAGGTTTCAAGGTCATCGCCGGTTGCGGCCCCAGCCGCGACTACGACAAGTGGTTGAGTGAGCAGGCCGCCCTGGGCTACACCTTCTACGTGTCGGTGGGCAATGTGGCGGACTGGGACTCCACCGTCGCCGCCTTCGCCAAGGTGCGCGCCGAGCATGGCCCCATCGACGTGCTGGTGAACAACGCCGGCATCACCCGCGACGGCATGTTCCGCAAGATGAGCCGTGCCGATTGGGACGCGGTGATCGACACCAACCTCAACTCCATGTTCAACGTCACCAAGCAGGTGATCGAAGACATGCTGGAGCGGGGCTGGGGCCGCATCATCAATATCTCCTCGGTCAACGGTGAGAAGGGCCAGTTTGGCCAAACCAATTACTCGGCCGCCAAGGCCGGCATGCATGGCTTCACCATGGCCCTGGCCCAGGAAGTGGCCTCCAAGGGCGTGACGGTCAACACCGTCAGCCCTGGCTATATCGGCACCGATATGGTCAAGGCCATCCGCCCCGAGGTGCTGGAGAAGATCGTCGCCACTATCCCCATCAAGCGCCTGGGCACGCCCGAAGAAATCGCCGCCATCGTGGCTTGGCTGGCCGGCAATGATTCCGGTTTCACCACCGGCGCCGACTTCAGCTGCAATGGTGGTTTGCACATGGGTTGATCAGCCAAGGCTGTTCAGCTGGATCGTGAAGGGTGGCGGCGTGAGCCTGCCGCCCTTTTCCTTTTTGCGCTTAGCCCTTGATCTGCACCAGTCTTGAGATCTGCCGCGCCGCTTCCAGCAGCTTGGGCAAGCAGGTTTCCAACAGAGTCTCGGGCGGGCTGCGGTTGACTTGCGCGCCGATGTTCAAGGCCGCCAGCGTGCGGCCGCTGCGGTCGACAATCGGCGCCGCCAGCGAAACCAAGCCTTCTTCTAACTCCTGATTGACCAGGCACCAGCCCTGCTCGCGCACCTGGGCGATGCGCTGGGCCAATTCGGCCGTGTTGGCCACGGTGCGGCTGGTGTGGCGGGGCAGGTGTTGGGCGTCTAACTGTGTCAGGTGGGCCGAGAGTGCCTCGGCCGGTAGATCGGCCAGCAGCACCCGGCCCATGGAAGTACACCAGGCCGGCAGCCGGCTGCCCACGCCCAGGTTCACGCTCATGATCTTGCGATTGGGCACGCGCAGCACGTAGACGATGTCGCTTCCTTCCAGCACGGCGGCCGAGACGCTTTCACCCAGCTCGCTGGCCAGGCTTTGCATCACCGGCTCGGCAAACTGCCACAGGGGCTGGGCCGAGAGGTAGGCAAAGCCCAGATCCAGGATCTTGGGCGTGAGGCTGAACTGGCGTCCGTCGCAAGACACATAGCCGAGTGTTTCCAGCGTTAGCAAAATGCGGCGCGCGCCGGCGCGGGTCAGCTCACAACGCTTGGCCACCTCGCTGAGGGTCTGGCGCGGCGCCTCCGCGCTGAAGGCGCGAATCACCGACAAACCCCTTGCAAAAGACTGCACATAGCTATCACCCGGTTTGAGTACTTCGGTGGGCGGCTGATGAAGATGCGGTTCCGTCATGCGGCTCAGTATAGGCAGGAGAGGATTGCACTAATATGCGGCCGCATTGGTTTTGCTTCTTAGGAGAATTTCATGGCCATGGATGTTGTTGATTTCGAGATCAAGGGCGCCGAGATGCAGTTCGTCGAGGTCGAGCTGGACCCCGGCGAGGCCGCCATCGGCGAGGCCGGCAGCATGATGTTCATGGACGCCTCGATTGCGATGGACACGGTGTTTGGTGATGGTGCGGCCAGCAGCTCGGGCGGCGGCCTGTTCGGCAAGCTGCTGAGCGCGGGCAAGCGTCTGGTGACGGGCGAGTCCTTGTTCACCACGGTCTACACCAACCAAGGTTCATCCAAGGCCCGCGTGGCCTTTGCCGCGCCTTACCCCGGCAAGATCCTGCCCATGGATTTGCGTCAGCTGGGCGGCACCTTGATCTGCCAAAAGGACGCTTTCTTGTGCGCCGCGCGCGGCGTCTCCCTGGGCATCGCCTTGCAGCAAAAGCTGGGTGTGGGCTTTTTCGGCGGCGAGGGCTTCATCATGCAAAAGCTGGACGGCGACGGCCTAGCCTTTGTGCATGCCGGTGGCACCGTGGTGCGCCGCACGCTGCGCCCCGGCGAGACCGTGCTGGTGGACACCGGCTGCGTGGTGGCCTACACGCCCAGCGTGGACTTTGAGATTCAGTACGTGGGCAAGATCAAGACGGCTTTGTTTGGTGGCGAGGGCCTGTTCCTCGCCAAGCTGACGGGCCCTGGCGAGATCTGGCTGCAAAGCCTGCCCTTCTCGCGCCTGGCTTCGCGCATTTTTGCGGCGGCACCGCAGCGCGGTGGCTCGCGTGAGGAGGGCTCGGTGCTCGGTGGCCTGGCGGCCGGCGGCTTGCTGGGCGGGCTCTTGGGCGGGGACGATGACTGATTGGCGGGCCATCGTTTTGGCCTGGTCCCGCTCTCGCACTTGATGCTTCGCAAGCAGTGGGGCTGAGGCGGGCCACTACACTGGAGGGCGGCAAGGGCGCACAGGCCCAGCCGCCCTTTGTTTTTGTTTGATTTGACTCAGCCTGAGGTTGCTCTGATGTTGTTTAAGTTCCGGTCGCGCGTTCTCACGGTGTGTGCCCTCAGTCTTTGCGCGCTCGCTCTGCCTTCCTCGGTGCTGGCGGCTCAAGCTCAGCCGGCGGCTGCCCCCGCCGCCAAGGCCAACTCGCCCATCTTCGTGCTGAACTCGCTGGACGCCGACATCAGCGTGATCGATCCCGCGAGCTTCACCCAGATCAAGCGCATTCCCACCGGCAAGGAGCCGCATCACCTCTATCTGACGCCGGATGAAAAATCCCTGCTGGTGGCCAATGCTCTGGGCGACTCCCTGACCTTCATCAACCCGCAGACGGCGGAAGTGCAGCGCGTGCTGAACGGCATTCCCGACCCCTACCATCTGCGCTTCTCGCCGGATATGAAGTGGTTCGTCACGGCGGCCAACCGCTTGGATCATGTGAGCCTGTACCGCTGGGTGCCCAGCGATGCGGCCAATCCCATGCAGTTGGTCAAGCGCATCCCGGCGCCCAAGACGCCCAGCCATTTGTTCATCGACAGCAAAAGCACCGTGCTCTTTGTGAGCTTGCAAGACAGCAATGAGCTGCTGGCCGTGGACCTGGCCACTCAGACCCCGCGCTGGAAGATCAAGGTCGGCCAGATGCCGGCCGACATCTTTTTGACCCCCGACGACAAGCACATTCTGGTCGCGCTGACGGGTGCCAAGGAGGTGGAGGTGTATGACGTGAGCGGCGCCGCGCCCAAGCTGGTCAAGCATCTGCCCACCGGCAATGGCGCTCACTCCTTCCGCGCCTGGGGCGATAAGCGCCATGTGCTGGTCAGCAACCGTGCGGCCAACACCATCAGCAAGATCGATCTGCAAAGCTTCACCGTGGTGGACGAGTTCCCTGGCCCCAGCGGCCCGGACGATATGGAGGTGCTGGGTGACGGCAAAACCTTGCTGGTGACTTCGCGCTGGGCCGGCAAGCTCACCAAGATCGACACCCAGACCAAGAAGGTGATCCAGCAGGTCAAGGTCGGCAAGTCGCCGCACGGTGTCTGGACCCTGGATCACATGCCGCGTCAGTGATGTTGCGCTCCCGTTTTCTGCGCCCCTTGCTGTGGGCGAGCCTGGCCTTGACGGCACCTGCCGCGCTGGCGACTTGCGACAAGCCGGTTTATCTCAGCTTTGACACCGGTCATATGGGCGTGGCGCCCCTGGTTGCGCAGACGCTGAAGAAGTTCGACGCCAAGGCCAGCTTCTTTCTGGCCAATGAGCCCACGCAAAGCGGCGGTCAGACCCTGGACGCCGAGTGGGCGCCCTGGTGGAAGATGCTGGCGGAGCAGGGCCATGACTTCGGCCCGCACACCTGGGATCACGACACCTGGCTGGAAGACCTGCCCGACGGTCGCTTCAAGGTGCGCACCGCCGCCGGTGTGCAGACCCCGCGCGTCCGTGAGCTGAGCGCCCAGCAGTATTGCGAGAGCTTGAACAAGGTGGCCCAGCGCTTCACCGAGATGACGGGTCGCAAGATGGGCCCCTTGTTCCGTGCCCCGGCCGGTAAAACCTCGCCGGCCTTGCTGGCGGCCGCCAAGACTTGTGGCTACACCCATGTGGGCTGGAGCGCGGCCGGCTTTTTGGGTGATGAGCTGCCCAGCAATCGTTACCCGAACGCGCAGCTGCTGGAGCGCGCCCTGCGCGATATCAAGCCCGGCGATATCCTGATGGCGCATCTGGGCATCTGGTCGCGCCAGGACCCTTGGGCACCGGCCGTTTTGCAGCCCTTGATGCAGGGCCTGAAGGACAAGGGCTTTTGCTTTGCGCCGCTGCGAGAGCATCCTCGCTACGCGCCCTTGTTCGCCCCAGCGCCCGCACTCGCGGCGAGCACCCAGCCTGCTGATCGAATCGCCCCTGCACGGAAACCTTGATGGAATTCTTGAGCGAGCTCTTTGGCCAAGCCCAGCTCTGGCTGTTTGAGACCCTGGTCCAGCCCCTGGTCTTCAATCTGGGCGGGGGCAATCTGCTGGAAGACGCTTTTGCGGCGACCGGCTGGCTGCTGGTCGGCCTGCTGCAGGTGGCGGTGATGTTGACGGCGATTCGTGGCCTGGAAGCCTGGCGGCCGGTGGAGGATCAGGGCGATGCCCAAAGCCGAGCGGAGGTGCGTGTGGACGTGATCTACACCCTGAGCCATCGCCTGGGTCTGTTCCGTTTGGCCATGTTCTTCAGCATCGACCCTGCCTGGGACTGGTTGGCCGGTCAGATGCGCCTGGCCGGCGTGCCGACCTTCCAGCTCGATGCCTTGTGGCCCGGCGTTAGCGATGTGCCCCTGGTGAGCTTTTGCCTGTACCTGCTGGTGTTTGACTTCGTCAACTACTGGTTGCACCGCGGCCAGCATCAGTGGGATTGGTGGTGGGCCCTGCATTCCCTGCACCACAGCCAGCGCCGCATGAGCATGTGGAGCGATAACCGCAACCACCTGCTGGACGATGTGATTCGCGACGCGGTCTTTGTGCTGCTGGCGCGCTTCATCGGCGTGGAGCCGGGCCAGTTCATCGCCCTGGTGGCGCTCTCGCAGCTGATGGAAAACCTGCAGCACGCCAATGTGCGCCTCTGGTTCGGCCCGGTGCTGGAACGCCTGGTCGTCAGCCCGCGCTTTCATCGCCGCCATCACTCGATCGGCATCGGCCACGAGTCGGCAGGCAAGGGCACCTTGGGTGGCCACAACTTCGGTGTGCTCTTCCCTTTTTGGGACCAGCTCTTCGGCACCGCCGACTTCAAGCTGCAATGGGATGCGACCGGTGTGCGCGACCAGTTGCCGGAGGAGGGCGGGCGCGACTATGGTCAGGGCTTCTGGGCCCAGCAGCGTCTGGGCCTGATGCGTTTGATTGGCAAGGCCTGAGCAAGCCCTAGGCAAGCCCATCAGTAAGATGTCGCCCATCGAGATGAAGTGCGCTTGAGCAAGCGCGTGAGGAGGACCTCCATGGTCAGTTCAATGAGTCGGGTGGCCGATGCCTTTTGGCGTGCGGCGGCCTATTGTTTCCGGCCGCGGGTGATCGCGCTGTCCATCCTGCCCCTGTTGGTGTCGGCTGCGCTGGCCTTCGGCCTGGGTTATTTTTTCTGGGAGGACGCGGTCGCCGGCATGCGCGCCACGCTGGACTCCTGGCGCTTGATCGACACCTTGCTGGGCTGGCTGGACCATGTGGGCGCGGCAGGTTTCCGCAGCGTGATGGCGCCGCTGCTGGTGCTGGCCTTCGCCCTGCCGGTGATCGTGGTGCTGAGCCTGTTGCTGGTGGCCTTGATGATGACACCGACCCTGGTGCATCTGGTGGCGGAGCGGCGCTTCCCCGCGATGGAGAAAAAGCATGGCGGCCCCTGGTGGAAGGCCCTGAGCTGGTCGCTCTGGCATGGTGTGCTCGCCATTTTTGCGCTCCTGATCAGCATGCCTTTTTGGCTGATCCCGCCCCTGGTGCTGATCCTGCCGCCGCTGATCTGGGGCTGGCTGGGCTACAAGGTCTTTGCCTTTGATGCGCTGGCCGAACATGCCTCGGTGCAGGAGCGCCGCCAGCTGATGCGCCAGCACAAGCTGCCCTTGCTATTGTTGGGCCTGGTGACGGGCTATCTGGGCGCCGCGCCCGCCGCCATCTGGGCTTTTGGTGTGATGGCCGTGGCCTTGGCGCCCATCTTGGTGCTGGTGTCCATCTGGCTCTACACCCTGGTGTTTGCCTTCTCCACCCTGTGGTTTACCCATTACGCTTTGGCCGCGTTGCAGGAGATGCGCGATGCGCGAGCTGAGGTTGCCAAGCCGGCCAGCGTGCCCCCGCTGGTGGAGGTGCTGGACCCTCCCGCGCCAGCGCCCCTGCAGCCGCCCCAACCCGAACAAGGACCCACGTGAAAAAAGTCGGTTTGATCATCATTGGTGACGAGATCTTGTCGGGCAAGCGCCAGGACAAGCACCTCAGCAAATTCATCGAGCTGCTGTCCGCCCGCGGCATGCAGCTGGCCTGGGCCCAGTATTTGGGTGACGACCGCGAACACATCACCGCCCAGCTGCGCCAGGCTTTTGCCAGCGGCGATGTGGTGATCAGCTGCGGCGGCATCGGTGCCACCCCGGACGACCACACCCGTCAGGCCGCCGCCGCGGCTTTGGGCCGTGAGCTTGCCCTGCACCCCGAAGCCAAGACCCTGATCTGGGAGCGCATCAGCCAGATGGCGGCCGAGCAGGGGGCAACACTTGACCCCCAGCACCCCGACACCTTGCGTCGCCTGGAGATGGGCGTGTTCCCGCAGGGCGCCGAGATCATTCCCAACCCCTTCAACAAAATCCCCGGCTTCTCGGTCGGCACGGTCTACTTTGTGCCCGGCTTCCCGGTGATGGCTCACCCCATGATGGAGTGGGTGCTGGACCAGCGCCACGCCGATCTGCATCGCGCCGCCAGCCTGCAAGAAAAATCCTTGATCGTGCAAGGCGCCATGGAGGCCAGCCTGACCCCGCTGATGGAGGCGGTGGAAGCGGCCTTCGGCGGCATCAAGGTCTTCAGCCTGCCCAGCGTGGATCACCCGCAGTGGGGCCGTCATATCGAGTTGGGCGTGAAAGGTGAGGCCAGCCAGATGGACGCCGCCTACGCCATGCTCAAAGCGGGTGTGATCGACTTTGGTGCCAGCATCAGCACTGAGTTGGTGCGCTGATCTGAGTAGCGTTGCATTGTTTTGGTGCACTTGAGTGGGTCAAGCTTGTGCATCTTTGGTGCAAAGCAAGCCGCAAGCCCCTGGCTTCCCCGCATAATTCCAGCGCGCCCCAGCCAATCCCCTCTTGCACGGTGCTGGCACACAAACTGCTTTGTCTAAAGCACGGTGCATGATTGTTGTTAGAGCGCGTGCCGAACAAATTCGTTTCAGTCCCACCCCCAAGATCTACCCGCTAGGAGTTATTGATGGCCAAGACCGTCGCCGACGTGATGAAGATGGTGAAAGAAAACGAAGTCAAGTTTGTTGACTTCCGCTTCACCGATACCCGTGGCAAGGAGCAGCACGTGTCTGTGCCTGTCTCGCATTTCGACGAAGACAAGTTTGTCTCCGGCCATGCGTTTGATGGCTCCTCGATCGCGGGCTGGAAGGGCATTGAAGCCTCGGACATGCTGCTCATGCCCGATCCCAACACCGCCAATATCGACCCCTTCTTCGAAGAGCCCACGCTGTTCATGAGCTGCGACGTGGTCGAGCCCAGCGATGGCAAGGCTTATGAGCGCGACCCGCGCTCGCTGGCCAAGCGCGCCGAAGCCTATCTGAAGTCCTCCGGCCTGGGCGACACCGCCTTCTTCGGCCCGGAGCCTGAATTCTTCATCTTCGACTCGATCCGCTGGAATGTGGACATGTCGGGTTGCTTCGTGAAGATCGACTCCGAAGAAGCCGCCTGGAACACCGGCAAGGACTACGAGAACGGCAACCACGGCTATCGTCCTTCGGTCAAGGGCGGCTACTTCCCCGTGCCTCCGGTCGACTCGGGCCAGGACATGCGCTCGGAAATGAGCTTGATTCTGGAACAGCTGGGCATCCCGGTTGAAGTGCATCACCACGAAGTGGCGAATGCGGGCCAGATGGAAATCGGCACCCGCTTCAGCTCCCTGGTGGAACGCGCCGACTGGACCCAGCTGCAAAAGTACGTGATCCAGAACGTGGCCCATGCCTACGGCAAGACCGCCACCTTCATGCCCAAGCCCATCGTGGGCGACAACGGCTCCGGCATGCACGTGCACCAGTCGGTCTGGAAGGACGGCAAGAACCTGTTCGCCGGCGACGGCTACGGTGGTCTGAGCGAATTCGCCCTGTTCTACATCGGCGGCATCATCAAGCACGCCCGCGCCCTGAACGCCATCACCAACCCCGGCACCAACTCCTACAAGCGTCTGGTCCCTGGCTACGAAGCCCCGGTGAAGCTGGCTTACTCGGCCCGCAACCGCTCGGCCTCGATCCGCATCCCCTTTGTGGCTAACCCCAAGGGTCGTCGTATCGAAGCGCGCTTCCCCGATCCGCTGATGAACCCCTATCTGGGCTTCTCGGCCCTGCTGATGGCAGGTCTGGACGGCGTCGAAAACAAGATCCATCCGGGCGAAGCCGCCACCAAGGATCTCTACCATCTGCCGCCGGAAGAAGACGCGCTGGTGCCTACCGTCTGCCACAGCCTGGAACAGGCGCTGGAGTATCTGGACAAGGACCGCGCCTTCCTGACCAAGGGCGGTGTGTTCACCGACTCCTATATCGACGCTTACATCGAGCTGAAGATGCAGGAAGTGACCCGTATGCGCATGACCACCCATCCGGTGGAATTCGATATGTACTACACCCTGTGATGCGGATGCGGCGCTCAGTTGCCCTGGGTGCCGCTGCTGCCAGCACAGGCTGCCGTGCAGCCAAGGGGACGACTTCGGTCGTCCCTTTTTTTGCCTGGCGCCGCGGCCGTGCACGGGCTCGCAACCGATCCTCTTCCGCTTGGGCCACAATCCGGCCATGTTGATCCGAACCGTCTCGCACAAACGCCTTTCTGCTGCGGCTCTGGGCATTGCCTTGCTGGCCGCCGGTGCCAGCTCCGCGCAAGCGCAGGCGCCGGTCTATCGCTGCCCGGGCCCGCCGGTGCTTTACACCGACGCACTCAGCCCCAAGGAAGCCCAGGACAAGGGCTGCCGCACCATCGAAGGCACGCCCATCACGGTGCTGCAATCACCCAAGCCGCGCGCAAGCTCGGGCGGGGCAGCGGCCACGCCATCGTCGGCGAGTTCTGAGTCCGCCAAGGTGGACCCGGCTCAGCAGCGCAATCGCGACAGCGAACGCCGCCGGGTGCTGGAGACCGAGTTGCGTGAGGCCGAGGAGCGTTTGGCCACCGCCCAGCGCGAATTGCTGGCCGGCGCTGAACGCAAGGGCGAAGAGCGCAACTACCAGAAGTATCTGGATCGCATGACCGAGCTCAAGGCCAATGTCAGTCGCCAGGAGAACGATATCCAGGCGCTTAAACGCGAGATCAGCAAGCTGCCCTAAGCGCTGCTCTTGGCGGCAATGCGCTTCGCTTTGGCCAAGGCTATGCGCCGGGGGCGGCTCCCACACCATGAGCGATAGCAGCCAACACAGCAGCCCCAATTTCGATGCCTTCGACACCCTGGCCACCATGGTGGCCGTGGTGCAAGCCGATGGCGAATGCCTGTTCGCCAACGCGGCCTTTGAGAACGCCATGCGTTTGTCGCGCCGCGCGGTGCAGCGCAGCCATCTCTACGACTGGTTTGTGGACAGCCAACGCCTGCGCGACACCGTGCAGGGCGTGGCCCGCAATGCCTATTCCAGCAGCCGTTTCGACGCCGTCTTGCGCCGCGGTGCCCGCCAGGCGGCGCCGGGTCAGCTGGCCGACGAACTCTCCGTCCATGTGATCGTCTCGCAGACCGAGTTCGAGGATTTGGTCTTGGTCGAGTTGATTGAGAACGCTCAGCAGACTCGCCAAGACCGCGAGGAGCGCACCTTCGATCAGGTGCAGGCCACCAAGGAGCTGACTCGCAATCTGGCGCACGAGATCAAGAACCCGCTGGGCGGCATCCGTGGCGCGGCGCAGCTGCTGGCCATGGAGCTGCAGCCCGATTTGCAGGAATACACCCAGGTCATCATCCACGAGGTGGATCGCCTGCAGTCCCTGGTCGATCGCCTGCTCGCGCCGCATCGCCATGCCCCCGTGGTGGGCGATGTGAACATCCATGAAATCTGCGAGCGGGTACGCAGCCTGATCCTGGTCGAGTACCCGCGTGGCCTC
Organism: Paucibacter sp. KBW04; assembly: GCF_003852425.1. Taxonomy (GTDB): domain Bacteria; phylum Pseudomonadota; class Gammaproteobacteria; order Burkholderiales; family Burkholderiaceae_C; genus Paucibacter_A. The sequence continues at coordinate 232,549 of NZ_QAJN01000012.1, forward strand.
AAGATCGTGCGCGACTACGACACCTCCTTGCCCGACTTCCGTGGCGACCGCGAACAGCTGATTCAAGCGGTATTGAACATCGTGCAGAACGCCGCCCTGGCCTTGCTGCCGCAGATGCAAGAGCGTTCGCCGGGCGCGGATGATGGGGTGGCGGGGGAGGGTGGCGCCTGCATCACCCTGCGTACCCGGGTGGCCCGCCAGGTCACGATTGGCAAGCAGCGTTGGCGCTTGGCATTGGAATTGCATGTGGAAGACAACGGCCCCGGTGTACCGGCCGAGATTCGTGAGCGCATCTTCTTTCCCCTGGTCTCGGGGCGAGAGGGCGGCACCGGTCTTGGCCTGACGCTCGCGCAAACCATCGCCCAGCAACACCAGGGCATGATCGATTGCGAGAGCGAGCCGGGTCGGACCGATTTTCGAATGACCTTGCCATTGCCCTGACCTGAATCAGCCGCACAGGAAACTGCATGAAATCCATCTGGGTAGTTGACGACGACCACTCCATCCGCTTTGTGCTCGAAAAAGCGCTGAGCCGCGAGGGCCTGCCGGTACGCACCTTCAGCAATGCGCGTGATCTGCTCGCAGCCTTGGAAACCGAGAGCCCGCAGGTGCTGGTGTCCGACATCCGCATGCCGGGCGGCTCAGGGCTCGATCTGCTGGCCAAGGTCAAGACCAAGCTGCCGCATCTGCCCGTCATCATCATGACGGCTTACTCCGATCTGGACAGCGCCGTCTCGGCCTTCCAGGGCGGGGCCTTTGAGTACCTGCCCAAGCCTTTTGATCTGCCCCGCGCGGTCGAGTTGATCCGTCGCGCGCAAGAGGAAAGCCAGCGCGAGGCCGTGGCCGAGGAGGCCGCCGCCCAGCTGCCCGAGATGCTGGGCCAGGCCCCGGCCATGCAGGATGTGTTCCGAGCTATTGGTCGGCTGAGTCAGAGCAACGTCACGGTCTTGATCACCGGCGAATCCGGCTCCGGCAAGGAGTTGGTGGCGCGGGCTCTGCACAAGCACAGCCCGCGTGGCGACGCTGGCACGAACGGGCCTTTCGTGGCTATTAACACGGCGGCCATCCCCAAGGATTTGCTGGAATCCGAACTCTTCGGCCATGAGCGCGGCGCCTTCACCGGCGCCCAAGCCAGCCGCCGGGGCCGCTTCGAGCAGGCCGATGGCGGCACCTTGTTCCTGGATGAAATCGGCGATATGCCGCTGGATCTGCAAACGCGCTTGCTGCGGGTTTTGTCTGACGGTCAGTTCTACCGCGTCGGCGGCCACAGCCCCTTGCGCAGCAATGTGCGGGTCATCGCCGCCACCCACCAGAACCTGGAGGAGCGGGTGCGCCAGGGCGCATTCCGGGAAGACTTGTTCCACCGCCTCAACGTCATCCGCCTGCGCCTGCCCGCCTTGCGCGAGCGCAGCGAAGACGTGCCGGTGCTGGCCCGCTTTTTCCTGCAGCGTAGTGCCACCGAGTTGGGCGTGGAGCCCAAGCGCCTCAGCGACGCCGCCCTGGCGCGCCTGAGCAGCTTTGACTACCCCGGCAATGTGCGCCAGCTGGAGAACATCTGCCACTGGCTCAGCGTGATGGCCCCCAGCCAGCTGATCGAGGCCAAGGATCTGCCGCCCGAGCTGCTGGGCGTGCCGGCCGCTACTGCCGTCCCAGCGCTGGCGCCTTCCTCGCCTGCCCAGTTGCCTAGCGAAGGAGGTTCCGCCGCCGCCTTGCCCCTGATGCCAGCTGCAGCCACTGCCGGCACCGAAGCCTGGGTGGCCGAGATGGCCCGTGAGGCGCGCCGTCTGCTGGCTGCAGGGGAGACCGATGTCTGGGATGTGCTGACCCGCCGCTTCGAGGCCAGCCTAATCTTGACCGCCCTCGACATGACCCGTGGCCGCCGCATCGAGGCAGCGCAAAAACTGGGCATAGGCCGCAACACCATCACCCGCAAGATTCAGGAGTTGAATCTGGACGTGTGAGCAGCGGTCGAGCGTCCGAAGCTAAAAAAACTGCCCCCAGATCAGCGGCGATGCCTCAGAACGCCCATTTCCAGGGACTGTCCTGGGTTCGGGGGGCCGCCCACTCACTACACTCCTGCCCAACAGTTTCAGGAGTTTGAAGATGAGTTACTTTCCCAAATGGCGTGAGGTCTCGGCCGCTGATGGCCGTGCCGTGGCCACCGACGAGCGCCTGCCCTGGCCGCAAACCTTGGCCATGGGCTTGCAGCATGTGATCGCCATGTTTGGCGCGACCGTGCTGGCCCCGCTGCTGATGGGCTTTGACCCGAATGTGGCGATTCTGATGAGCGGCATCGGCACACTGATCTTTTTCGCCGTGGTGGGCGGCCGCGTGCCCAGCTATCTGGGCTCCAGCTTCGCCTTCATCGGCGTGGTCATCGCCGCCACCGGCTATGCCGGCAGCGGGCCCAACCCCAATATCGGCCTGGCCCTGGGCGGCATCATCGCCTGCGGCGCGGTTTATCTGGGCGTGGGCCTTCTGGTCAGCCTGCTGGGCACGCGCTGGATCGAGAGCCTGATGCCGCCGGTGGTGACCGGCGCGGTGGTGGCGGTGATCGGCCTCAACCTGGCCGGCATCCCCATCAAGAATATGGCGCCCACCGGCTTTGACGCCTGGATGCAGGGCCTGACCTTCATCAGCGTGGCCCTGGTGGCCGTTTACACCCGTGGCATGGCCCAGCGCCTGCTGATCCTGATCGGCCTTGTCGCCGCCACCCTGATTTACGCCTTGCTGACCAATGGCTTGGGTCTGGGCAAGCCGATTGATCTTTCGGGCGTGGCCGGGGCCGCCTGGTTCGGTCTGCCCAAATTCGCTGCGCCCCAGTTTGATGCAGGCGCCATGCTGCTGATCGTGCCGGTGGTCGTCATTCTGGTGGCCGAGAACCTGGGTCATATCAAGGCCGTCAGCGCCATGACCGGGCAGGACCTGGACCGCTATATGGGCCGCGCCTTTGTGGGCGACGGCCTGGCCACCATGGTCAGCGGTGCGGCCGGTGGCACCGGCGTGACCACCTATGCCGAGAACATCGGCGTGATGGCGGCCACCCGCATCTACTCCACCCTCATCTTTGTGATCGCTGCTTTATTGGGCGTGCTTTTGGGTTTCTCGCCCAAGTTTGGTGCCTTGATCCAAGCCATCCCGCTGGCGGTGATGGGCGGCGTCAGCATCGTCGTCTTCGGCCTGATCACCGTGGCCGGCGCCAAGATCTGGGTGGACAACAAGGTCGACTTCTCCGACAGCCGCAATCTGATGGTCGTCGCCATCACCTTGGTCTTGGGTACCGGCGACTACACGCTCAAATTCGGCGGCATGGCCCTGGGCGGTATCGGCACCGCGACCTTTGGCGCGATCTTGCTCTACGCTTTGTTGTCGATTGGGAAGAAACGCTGACCGCAACTCGGCCGGATCGAAATCTTCCCTCACCCACCCTCATCAGGAATCAAGATGCCTTACATCAGTTTTGAAGCCGGAGCCTTGAGCGCGGAGGTGAAGCGAGAGCTGATCCGCAGACTGACCGAAGTGTCGGCGGAGATCATGAATATTCCTAAGGACTACTTCTTCGTGTCCATTCATGAACTGCCCAATGAAAACGTGGCGATTGCCGGTAAAGATGTGAACGAGTTGAGGGCTGAACTCGCGGCGCGCAAAGCTTCGTCCTCGCCGAGCTAAGTTGAGCACAAAGGCGCGGACCTCAGGGCCGCCCTTTGCGCAAGGATAGAGCTTGCTTTGCGCTGCGAATGCGTTCTCAAGACTTCGGCGTCTGCGCGTCGGCCAGCTTGTCCAACCACACCCCCACGCCCTGGGCATTGAGCTCAATGTCCATCTGCAGCAAATCCAGTTGCGCGTCCGGGCTGAGCTTGGCGCCGCAGCCATGGGCATCCAGGCTGTCGAGGTAGAGCGTGCTCAAGCCTTGCTTGAGCAGGGCGTGGCGATCGGGCGAACGGGCCACGCGGTGAGCCAAGGCCACGGTGGCCTCCAGCAATCGCAAGAGCCCCAGGCTCAAGGCCTTGGGTGAACCCACGCGACCGAAGTGCGTCAGATACATGGACTCGGGCTCATAGCTCAGCAAGCGGGCGATGGAGGCGCGCAGCGCCTCGGGCTCGAACTGCACGGGTGTGCTGGTGGGCATCAGCCAAGCGCCCTTGTCGCTATCGAACTCGCGGTAGCTGAGGCCAAAGGTGTCGCCGGTGAACCAGCCCCGGCTGCGGGCGTCCCAGATGCAGTGGTGGTGGCGGGCGTGGCCGGGCGTGTCGAGCAGCAGCAAGGGTCGACCGCCCAGCTCAATCTGCATCTCATCATGGCTGGCCAGGGTGCGAGACTCGGCGACCGGCAAGAGCTGACCGTAGGAGCGCAGCATTTCTTCCTCGCCGTAGACGGCCAGCGCACCGGCCCACAGTGCGCTGGGGTCGATCATGTGACGCTGGCCGCGCGGGTGGACGAGCAGGCGGGCTTGGGGCAGCTGCTGCATCAAGAGGCCCACGCCGCCGGCATGATCCAGATGCACATGGGTGGGGATGACCCAGTCCACCGCGGCGGGCGACAAGCCCAGGGCCTGGAGTGCTGCCAGCAGGCGTGGCACGGCGTGATTGGTGCCGGTGTCGATGAAGGCGGCGCGGCCGTTTTCCACCAGCAGGTAGGCCGCATCGAAACGCGGGCGCTGAAAGCCGGTGTCGATGGCGTAAATGCCCTGGCCCAAATCCTCTACAAAGTCGGGTGTCATGCGGTCGGCCTCCTAGAATTGCCTCAACAACGATAACCCAAGGACGAAAGACAGCCCATGGCCGTGCACGAGATTTTGAAGATGGGCGACCCGCGTCTGCTGCGAGTGGCCAAGCCGGTGACGAACTTCGGCACGCCCGAGTTGCGCAGCCTGATTGCCGATATGTTTGACACCATGAAGGCCGCCAACGGTGCCGGCCTGGCCGCGCCGCAGATCGGTGTGGATTTGCAGCTGGTGATCTTTGGCTACCAGAGCAATGTGCGCTACCCCGATGCGCCGCCGGTGCCGCCCACGGTCTTGATCAATCCGGTCATCACACCCTTGAGCGACCAGATGGAAGAGGGCTGGGAGGGCTGCCTCTCGGTGCCGGGCCTGCGCGGCGTGGTGCAGCGTTTTGCCCGCCTGCGCTACAACGGCTTCGATGCCGAGGGCCAGGCTTTTGAGCGCGAGGCCGAGGGCTTCCATGCCCGCGTGGTTCAGCATGAGTGCGACCATCTGCAAGGCATGCTCTACCCCATGCGGGTCAAGGACTTCAGCCGCTTCGGCTACACCTCGGTGCTGTTCCCTGAGCTGGACCCGACGGACGACGATTGATGGGACAGGATTGAAATAGTTTGTAAGCCCTGTCCTCGACCCAGCCTGCTCAAACGTTCAGCAGCAAGAACAAGGAGCAAAGCATGTCGCGATCCATTGCTGCCAGTTGGCCCGGGACGGCCAATTCACAGGGAATCAATGTTTTTCAGCGCCTGTGCCTGGGCCTGCTGCTGGGCCTGGCCCTGCTGGCGGCCAAGCCGGCCAAGGCCGACCCGCCCACGCGCGCGGGCCGGGTGGCTGAGGTGGTGGGGGATGCTTGGCTCTTTGATGCCGAGAGCAAGGAATGGGTGCGATTGCTGCGCAACCAGACCGTGGCCGAGGGCGACCGCCTGCGCACGGACGAGCGCTCGCGGGTAAGCCTGCGCGTGGGCTCCACCAGCTTGTGGGTGGACGAGCGCAGCGATCTTGAATTCACCCAGCTCGATGAGGGCCGCGTGCTGCTGCAATTGGCCCGGGGCGATTTGGGCCTGCGCCTGCGTTCGCAAGAGGCCGTCAGCGAGTACAAGGTGCAGACCCGCGAGGGCATGAGCTTTGCCGAGCGCGAGGGCTTGTACCGTGTGGAGCAGTTGGATCGCGGCAGCAAGGTCTACGCCTTGCAGGGTCGGCTGCGCTTTGAATCGGGCCGGGGTGGCGATGTGCAGCCCGTCTGGCTGGAAAGCGGTGAGCAGGCCGAGCTGTGGTGGGCCAATGGCCCGCGCACCGAGAGGCAGCGCCTGGAAGGCGATAGCTTCTCCGATTGGGTGTTGGCGCAAAGCCGGGCCGAGGGCGATAGCCTGCCGGCCGTGGCCCAACGCTATGTCTCGCCCGAGATGACGGGTGTCGAGGACCTGGATCGCAATGGCCGCTGGGAGCAGTCGAGCGAGTTCGGCGCGGTCTGGATCCCCACGGTGGTGGTGGCCGACTGGGCGCCATACCGCTATGGCCGCTGGGTCTGGACCCGCCACTGGGGCTGGAGCTGGGTGGACGATGCGCCCTGGGGCTTCGCGCCTTTCCATTACGGCCGCTGGGTGCACTGGGGCAATCGCTGGTGCTGGGCACCGGGCCGTTATGCGGTGCGCCCGGTTTATGCCCCAGCCTTGGTGGCCTGGGTGGGTGGTGGCGGCTTGAGCGTCGGCGTGACGATTGGCAGCAACCGCCCACCACCGCCGCGCTACGGCTGGTACCCGCTGGCGCCGCGTGAAGTCTATGTGCCGGGCTATCGTCACAGCCCCGGCTACGAACACCGCCTCAACGGTGACCGTGACCCGGTGACGGTGCAGCGCCCCCATCGCAATCGCGAGGTGGTCGGTGCCGTCAGCTATCTGCCCGGCCAGGGCGGCCCGGCGCGGCCCATGCCCGTGGCCGACCTGGGTCCGGTGCGTGCCCTGCCCACGGCGCCGGCCCGCAATGAGTTGCAAAGCTATCTGCCCCAGCGCCCCAGCCGCGAGGCGAATACGCCGCAAACGGTCAATCGGCCAGGTGCAGACGGCAAGGGCCCCGCCATGCCCTGGCGAAGTGAAAACGCCAGCCGCCGTGAGCGCGAGCGGGAGCGCGACTTCGCCGGCCCTGAGCCCGTGCGCAATGCCGTCTTGCCCAGTCAGACGGGCCCGGCCGCGAATCCGAATCCAAATCCGAATCCGAACGCGGGCATGAACCCGGCTCGTCCTGCGGACCTGCCTTGGCGAGGCAATCGCGAGCAAGAGCCGCGCCAGAGCCCGCCGCAGAACCAGGCTGTTCAGCCTCAGCCCCAACCGCAGCAGCCGCCGCCGGTGATGAACAACGGGCTGCCGCAACGGCCTTCCGATTCACGCGATCGGGGCTGGGAGCGGAATGCCGAGCGGAACGCAGATCGGAATCAAGAACGCAATATCGAGAGGCGTGAGGAGCCGCCGGTGGATCGCAGTGGCCCGACACGCAATCCGGGGTTTGAACGTGCGATGGAGCGCCCGCCCGAACGTCAGATGGAGCGTCAGATGGATCGTCAAATCGAGCGCCCACCCGAACGCGCACGGGCCATGGACCTGCCCCAGCGTGCGCCCGAGGCTCGCCCGCCCAGCCCGCCGCCTGCGCCCCCAGCAGCTCAGCCGCAGGCCCAACAAGGCCCGAGCCGTAGCGAAGGCAATGGCCCGCCGCGCCGGGGCGCTGCGGAGCAGGACAAGCGCTGATTCAACTCAACTCAGCGCAGCAAGGGCTTGAGCGGGCCCCAGATGTTTTCAAGCATCAGCGGGTGCGCTTTGGCCAGGGGGTGGATGCGATCGCTTTGGAACCAGTCCAGGGCATCGGGGCGGTCGGCCACACCGCTGAGCAAGAACGGTAGCAAGGCCGTCTTCTCCGCCTTGGCCACCTCGCTGAACAGGGCTGCAAATTCGCGGCCGTAGCTAGCGCCGTAGTTCGGCGGCACCTGCATCCCCGCCAGCAAAACCTTGGCGCCCGCCGCTTTGGCCGCCCGCGTCATGGCCAACAGGTTCTCGCGCGTGCTGGCCAGGGGCAGGCCGCGCAAGGCGTCGTTGCCGCCCAGCTCGATGATGACGATGGCGGGCTGATGGGCCTTCAGCAAGGCGGGCAGGCGGGCGCGGCCGCCGGCCGTGGTGTCGCCGCTGATGCTGGCGTTCTGCACCGTGAAGCTGGACTTTTGATCCTTGAGTCTTTGCGCCAGCAGGGCCACCCAGCCCGTGCCGCGGGCCAGCCCGTACTCGGCCGAGAGGCTGTCGCCCAGCACCAGGATCTTGGCGCTGTTCGCACGCGCAAGACCTGGCACCATGAGGGCATTGGCCCACAGGCTAAAGTGCAGCAAGTTCTTGGCCAGGCTGCGCCGCCCCGGCGAGCCCAGAGTCTCGGCCTTTGTCGTCTTCATCAGGTCTCTTTCATGTCCCAAACACATCCAGCCGCCGCTGTTCCGGTGGTCGCCGTCGACAAGGTCTGCAAAAACGTGCAGGACGCCACCGGCGAGCTGAGCATTCTGCATGACATCTCTTTCACCCTGCGGGCGCAGGAGTCGGTCGCCATCGTCGGCGCCTCAGGCTCGGGCAAGAGCACCTTGCTGGCGATTTTGGCGGGGCTGGACATGCCCAGCAGCGGCACGGTGCGTTTGAGCGGGCAGGACATCTTTGCCCTCAGCGAAGACCAACGCGCGGCCTTGCGCGGCGCCCAACTGGGCTTTGTGTTCCAGAGTTTCCAACTGCTGCCCAATCTGACGGCGCTGGAGAACGTGATGCTGCCGCTGGAGTTGCGTGGCGAGCGTGAGGCGCGTGCCCTGGCGACACAGATGCTAGGCCGGGTGGGCCTGGCGCAGCGCCTGGGCCACTACCCGCGCGTGCTCTCGGGCGGCGAGCAGCAGCGGGTGGCGCTGGCACGGGCTTTTGTGCAGCGGCCCGCCTTGCTCTTGGCCGACGAGCCCACCGGCAGCCTGGACTTCGCCACCGGCGCGGCCGTGATGGCCTTGATGTTCGAGCTCAACCGCGAGGCCGGCACCACCCTGGTGCTGGTGACGCATGACACGCAAATCGCACAGCGCTGCGAGCGCCAGCTGCGCATCGAGGCCGGCCGGCTGGTGCAGAACGAGGAAAAGCAGGCTTCTTAAGCTTTGGCCCGGCGCGCGCGTTCGCGCAGCCGGCGCCAGCGCTCGCCGCGGATCACGGCCCACCAGGCGAAGTAGACCAGCAGATAGAGCAGGCTGCCCAGCACCAAGCCGGCCAGCGGCAGGCCGATCAGCAAGGGCGTCCCCAGGGCCTGCACCCACAGCCAGAGCGAGGACAGCCAGGTGTCGGGATGGGTCCAGTCCAGGGCCAGCATTTCGGGCGTTGCGATGGGGCCATCGTGGCCCGAGACGAGGCGGCCCAAAAAGATGGCCAGGCTCCAGATCGGCACCAGGGTGAAGGGATTGGTGACCCAGGTGGCGGCCACGGCCGCCGCCACATTGCCGCGGAAGGCAATCGCGGCCGCCGCAGCCAGGGGCATTTGCGTGGGCAGGGGGATCACCCCCACAGCCAGGCCTAAACCCGCACCCAGGGCGACCCGGCGTCTATGCGCCACCCACAGCCAGGGGCGTGGGCCCAGATAGTTGCCCAGCCAACGCAGGCCCGGCGTCTTGGCCAAGACATCGGGGTGGGGCAGGATGCGGCGAGCGAAACGGGTTGCGGGCACGGGCGAGCTTTGCTTGGAGTCGAATACAAAAGCGCCCGCGTAGCCATGAGGCGCACGCGGGCGGGGCTTTGGCTGGCGTGATGCCAGCCGCAGATTCTCGCTGAAAGAACGATTAGCGCGAGAACTTGTAGTCGGTCTTGGCCTTTTCGCGCAGCTCTTGCTGGAAGGCGCCAACCTTTTGTTGGTTCAGACGCTGGACGATTTGGGCCTTGACGTCATCGAAGGCGGGGAACTGCGCTTCGCGCGAGTCTTCCAGCTTGATGATGTGATAGCCGAACTGCGACTTCACCGGGTTCTGGGTCATCTCACCCTTCTTCAGCGCGGCCAGGGCCTTGGTGAACTCGGGCACATAGCTATTGCCATTGGCCCAGTCCAGATCGCCACCGTTGACGGCCGAGCCGGGATCCTTGGAGTTGGCCTTGGCCAGGTCCTCAAACTTGGCGCCGCCATTGATCTGCTTGATCAGGGCAATCGCGTCTTCTTCCTTTTCCACCAGGATGTGGCGGGCGCGGAATTCCTGGCCGCTGTTCTGGGCCTTGAACTTGTCGTACTCGGCTTTGGCTTCGGCATCGCTGACGGGGTTCTTCTTGGCGTAGTCGGCGAACAGCTCGCGGATCAGCAGGCTTTGGCGGGCCATTTCCATCTGCAGCTTGTAGTCGCTGGAGGCGGGGATGCCGCGCTTCTCGGCTTCTTGCATGAAGATTTCACGCAGCACGACTTCGTCCTTGACCTGAGCTTCCAGCTCGGGCGTGCGGGCCTGCTGGCCACCCTTGACCACCTGATTGATCAGCTGTTCAACACGTGCCTTGGGCACGGGCTTGCCATTCACGATGGCAACGTTTTGCGCGCTGGCCGACATGGGCAGGAGCGCAGCGGACAGGGCCGCGACGGAGGCGGCGAGCACAAACTTCTTCATGGGCATGAGCTTTTGGTGATGAAAAAACTGCGCCTGAGGGCGCAGAGATGGGGTCGGATGCGGTGATGGTCAAACGGTTTCTTGATGATCCGACTCAGCGTTCACCCGGTGCGCGGGCATCAATTGCCAGCGCGTGGATGCCCCGCTGCATCAGCTCACCGAGGGAATGATATACGAGCCGATGACGCGCCACGCGGTTAAGACCGGTAAAGCGTTCGCTGACGATGAGCAGGCTGTAATGCCCGCCCTCGCGCGCACCCGCATGACCGGCGTGCTGATGGCTGTCGTCCTGCAGCTGCAGCTCAGCAGGCGCCAGGGCCTGGCGCAGGCGCGACTCCATCTCGGCGACAGAGGCTTTGGGCGTGATGGCTGGGTTCAAAGGGATGGCGGAGGAGGCGTTCATGGCAGGGTCTTGCTCTCGGGAGATGGGGGCTTGCCTTCGTCGGCCTCGCCGGCTTCGTTCGCGGCGGGTGTCAGATGGCGGCTCAGGTAAACGCCCTGGCCCAGGGTGAAAAGAATGATCAGGCTGGTCACGCCGAAGACCTTGAAATTGGCCCAGTCCGCGGTGGAGAAGTTGTAGGCCACATAGAGATTGAGTACGCCCATGGCGGCGAAGAACAAGACCCAGGCGAGGTTCAGCTTTTTCCACACAAGAACCGGCAGTTCCAGATCCTTGCCCAGCATGGACTTCAAGAGGTTTTTGCCAAAGAAGGCCTGCGAGGCCCAGAACACCAGGGCCATGGCCCAGTACAGGCCGGTGGGCTTCCACTTGATGAAGGTCTCGTTGTGGAACCAGATGGTGGCGCCACCCAGGGTGACGACCAGGCCCAGGCTGATCCACAGCATCAGGTCAATCTTCTTGCCGCGCAGCTTGGTGATCAGGGCCTGCAGCAGGGTGGCGGCCATTACCACCAGGGTGGCCAGCAGCACCGGGCCTTCTTCCAAACCCACCTGACCGCCGGAAACCAAAAAGCCCAGGTGCTCGGTGGCAAAGGCCGCCGCCCAGGCCTTGTGGCTGTCCGCGTACTTGAAGGTGCCGAAGAAGAGGATCAGGGGCAGGAAGTCGAGCAAAAGCTTCATCGGCAAGGCCCCGAGGGGCGGTAACTTAGGTGGGGTCCGCGGCGGGATCTGAGGAGCGGAAGTCTATCGCGGCCGAGTTGATGCAGAAACGCTCACCCGTGGGTTCGGGGCCATCCGGGAAGACATGGCCCAGATGCGAGCCGCAGTGATTGCAGCGCACCTCGACACGCACCATGCCATGGCTTTCATCCACCACCCGCTCGACCACCTCGCTATTGACCGGGGCGTAGTAGCTGGGCCAGCCGCAGCCCGCGTCGAACTTGGTCTCGGCCTCAAACAAGGGCGTGCCGCAGCCTACGCAGAGATAACGGCCGTCCTGGAAATGGTCCCAGTACTTGCCGGTGAAGGCGCGCTCGGTGGCGGCATGGCGGGCGACCTGGTATTGCACAGGGTCCAGCTGCGCGCGCCATTCGGCATCGCTTTTCTGGACGGGGTAGTTGGGGTCGTCGATGGGCTTGTGACTCATGGGAAGTGAGGCCAAGGCTTTGGGCCTGGCCCGGCAGTTGGGGGAGGGAATGGGTTCGGGGTCAGTGTAGTCAGGCTGTCTCGGCCTTGCAGGCTTGCGGTTTTGGCCGCTGCGCCGGGTCGGCGCGGGCCAGCCTGAGCCCTTGCCGGCTAGCGCCGGTGAATACCCCTAGAGGACTTGCCCTGAGGGTGTAACGCGGGTGACTATGAGGGGCACAAACGTCGGCATAGACTCGGCGGCAACAAGGTTCGGGGCCCTAGGCCCGAGCACGAGAAAAGGAGACAGTTAATGGCGCGAATGGGTCAAATGATGGGTCAGATGATGGCGATGCCGCTGTTGATTTCGTCCTTGATCAAACATGCCGCCCGGCATGCAGGGGACACCGAAATCGTCAGCAAGCGAGTCGAAGGCGATCTGCATCGCTACACCTGGGCGGCGGCCGAAAAGCGCAGCCGTCAACTCGCCCAGGCCCTGGCCCGATTGGGCTGCCAGCCCGGCGACCGCGTCGGCACCCTGGCCTGGAACGGCTACCGGCATCTGGAAATCTATTACGGCAGCTCGGGCTCGGGCCTGGTCTGCCACACCATCAACCCGCGCCTCTTCCCCGAGCAGATCGCCTGGATCGCCAATGACGCCCAGGACACGGTGCTGTGCTTCGACCTCAATCTGCTGCCCCTGGTGGAAAAGCTGGCGCCCGGCCTGCCCAGCATCAAGCACTACATCGTGATGACGGACCGGGCCCACATGCCGGCCCAGACCAGCTTGTCCGGCCTGCTCTGCTACGACGAGTTGCTTGACGCTGAGGATGGCCGCTACACCTGGCCGGAGTTTGACGAGAACACCGCCTGCTCCCTGTGCTACACCTCGGGCACCACAGGCAACCCCAAGGGCGCCGTCTACAGCCATCGCTCGACCCTGCTGCACACCTATGCCTCGGCCCTGCCGGACGCGCTGGACTGCTCGGCCCGCGACGTGATCTTGCCGGTCGTGCCCATGTTCCACGTCAACGCCTGGGGCCTGCCCTATAGCTGTGCGCTGATAGGCTGCAAGCTGGTGATGCCGGGGCCGCATCTGGACGGCAAGTCGCTCTATGAATTGTTTGAAGGCGAGAAGGTGTCCTTCAGTGCCGGTGTGCCCACCGTATGGCTGGGCCTGCTCAATTATGTGAAGGCCAATAATCTCAAGTTCTCGACCTTCAAGCGCACCGTCATTGGCGGCTCGGCCTGCCCGCCGGCCATGATGAAGACCTTGCAAGAAGACTATGGCGTAGAGGTCATCCATGCCTGGGGCATGACCGAGCTCTCGCCCATAGGCACTTTGTCCAAGCTCAGCGCCAAGCAGTTGCAACTGCCCAAGGAGGCGCAGCAGCGTCTGCTGGAGAAGCAGGGCAAGGCGGTGTTCGGCATCGATATGGCGATTGCTGATGACGAAGGTAAGTCCCTGCCCTGGGACGGCCAGGCCTCCGGCAATCTGCTGGTGCGGGGCCACTGGGTGATCAATAGCTATTACGGCCAAAGCGCCTCGCCCCTGCAAAGCCTGGACGGCGAGCCCGGCTGGTTCCCGACTGGCGATGTGGCCAGCATCGACGGCGACGGCTTTATGCAGATCACCGACCGCAGCAAGGACGTGATCAAGTCTGGCGGCGAATGGATCAGCTCCATCGATCTGGAGAACATCGCCATGGCCCACCCGGCCGTGTTCGAGGCCGCCGTGATTGCTTGCGCCCATCCCAAATGGGATGAACGCCCCTTGCTGGTGGTGATCAAGAAGCCCGATGCCGAGCTGACGCGCGAGCAGCTGCTGGAGTTCTTCGAAGGGCGCATCGCCAAATGGCAGATCCCCGACGACGTGGTGTTTGTGAACGAGATTCCGCACACCGCCACCGGCAAGATCCAGAAGCTGCGTCTGCGCGATCAGTTCAAGACTCATCGCCTGCCCAGCGTTTGACCCTGGCGGGCGAGCAGGCCTGGCGTGCGTTCGCTGGGCCGGTCTGCAGCTGCCGCCGAGATTTTTTCGTCCCGAGTTTTGAGCTTTCCACGCCTATAAATCCACAGGAGACAACGATGGGTACAGCCAAACGTCTGATGAAGAACGCCGTTATTGCTTCGCTGCTGCTGAGCGGGGCCGCGGCCTTTGCGCAAAAGGGCGAGACGGTCAAGATCGCCTGGATCGATCCGCTCTCCGGTCTGATGGGCCCGGTGGGGCAGAACCAGGTGAAGAGCTTTCAGTTCTTTGCCGAGAAGTTCAATGCCAGCAATCCGGCGGGGGTGAAGTTCGAGATCATCGCCATCGACAACAAGCTGAGCCCGGCCGAATCGCTCAACGCGCTCAAGTCGGCCATCGACCAGGGCGTGCGCTATGTCACCCAGGGCAATGGTTCCAGCGTGGCCCTGGCCCTGGTGGACGCGATCAACAAACACAACGAACGCAACCCCGGCAAAGAGGTGCTCTACCTCAACCACGCCGCGGTAGACCCCGACCTGACCAATAGCAAGTGCAGCTACTGGCACTTCCGCATGGATGCCGACACCTCCATGAAGATGGAGGCCATCACCACCTTCTTGAAGGACCAGGCCGACGTCAAGAAGGTCTTCTTGCTGAACCAGAACTATGCCCACGGCCAGCAGGTGGCCAAATACGCCAAGGAAATGCTGTCGCGCAAGCGGCCCGATGTGCAGATCGTCGGCGAAGACCTCCACCCCCTGGCCCAGGTGCGTGACTTCGCTCCCTATGTGGCCAAGATCAAGGCCTCGGGCGCCGACACCGTCATCACCGGCAACTGGGGCTCCGACCTGTCCTTGCTGATCAAGGCGGCCAATGAGTCTGGCTACCACGGCAAATTCTTCACCTACTACGCCGGCGTGACCGGCACGCCCTCGGCGCTGGGTGCCAACGGCGCGGGCCGGGTCTACCAGGTCGCCTACAACCACTACAACATGGGTGGGCAGATGGGCAAGTGGATGAGCGAGTTCCAGACCAAGTTCAAGGACGACTTCTACACCGGCAGCGTGATTCATATCTACAGCCTTTTGGGCTCGGCCATGGCCAAGGCCAAGAGCACCGACCCGGTCAAGGTGGCCGCGGCCCTGGAAGGCCTGAAGGTGCAGAGCTTTGGCGGCGAGGTAGAGATGCGCAAGACCGACCACCAGCTGCAGCAGCCGCTCTACATCTCGGTCTGGCAGAAGGCCGATGCCAAGTACCCCTATTCGCCCGAGGGCACGGGCTACACCCTGGCGCCGGTCAAGACCTATGAGTCTTACGTTTCGTCCACACCGACCTCCTGCCAGATGAAGCGGCCGGGTTGATGGGCTGGGGCGGGCCTTGACCCGCCCCATCAGCGTTCAAAAGAGAAAAACAGACGCGTGGACCAACTCCTCATCAATCTGCTCAACGGCCTGTCCTCCGGGCTCTTGCTCTTCATGCTGAGCTCGGGCCTGACCCTGATCTTCAGCATGATGGGCGTGCTCAATTTCGCCCATGCCAGTTTTTATATGCTGGGCGCTTACCTGGCCTACAGCCTGGTGGGGGTCTTGGGCTTTTGGCCGGCGCTGATCTTGGCGCCCCTGCTGGTGGGCGCCTTGGGCGCCGGCTTCGAGCGCATGGCCTTGCGCCGCGTGCATAAGTTTGGCCATGTGCCCGAGTTGCTGATCACCTTCGGCCTGTCCTATGTGGTGCTGGAGTTGGTGCAGCTGATCTGGGGCCACACAGCGGTGCCCTTCAGCCCGCCGCCAGCCCTGCAGGGTTCGGCCTTCACCATCATCCAGAGCCCGCTCCGTGGGCTCTCCCTGGTGTGGGGTGCGGCGGGGCCGGATCTCTGCGCGGGCGCGGCCTGCTCGACCTTCCCGCTGACGCGCTTCTTCATGATGGGCGTGGCCCTGGCCATGCTCTTGGCCCTGTGGCTGCTGCTCACCCGCACCCGCATCGGCCTGGTGATACAGGCGGCCTTGACGCATCCCGAGATGGTCGAGGCCCTGGGTCATAACGTGCCGCGTGTGCTGATGCTGGTGTTCGGCAGCGGCTGCGCCTTGGCGGCCTTGGCCGGGGTGATTGGCGGCATCACCTTTGTGACCGAGCCGAATATGGCGGCCATCGTCGGCTCCATCATCTTTGTGGTCGTGGTGGTGGGCGGTGTGGGTTCGCTGGCCGGGGCGTTTGTGGGTTCTATTCTGATCGGGCTCTTGCAAACCCTGCCGCTGACGATTGATGGTTCCCTGGCCACCTTGCTCAATGGCTGGGGCCTGCACATCACTGATCAGACGCCGGGCTATCCGCTGCTGCGCCTGTCCATGGCCCAGGTGGCGCCGATCCTGCCCTATCTGCTGATGGTCTTGATCCTGATCTTCAGACCCAAGGGCTTGCTGGGAACGCGAGAAGACTAAGTCCATGCCAAGCCGTACTCCGAGCTTTCATTTCAAACCCCTCAATGTCGGCCGCTGGCTGGTTTGGGGTGTTTACGCCCTGATCCTGATCGTGGCGCCCCTGCTGTGGACCAGCAGCCTGGCGCAGACCATGTTGACGCAAATTGGCATCGCCATCATTGCCTGCCTGGCCTACAACATGCTCTTGGGCCAGGGCGGCATGCTCAGCTTTGGCCATGCCATCTACAGCGGCCTGGGCGGCTTTTTGGCCATGCACACCCTGAACGCCGTCAGCGGCGGCAGTTTGGCCCTGCCGGTCAGCCTCGTGCCCCTGGCCGGTGGCCTGGCGGGCTTGTGCTTTGCGGCGCTGTTCGGTTATGTCTCGACCAAAAAGGCCGGTACGCCGTTCGCGATGATCACCCTGGGTCTGGGCGAGCTGATCTGGTCCATGTCCCTGATGCTGCCCGAGTTCTTCGGCGGCGAGGGCGGAGTGACGGGCAATCGGGTCGTAGGCAAGGCGGTGCTGGGCATCACGTTCGGGCCGCAGATCCAGGTCTATTACCTGATCGCCTTCTACTGCTTTGTCTGCACCGCCCTGATGTTTGCCTTCACCCGCACGCCGCTGGGCCGCATGCTCAATGCCGTGCGTGACAACCCCGAGCGTGTCGCCTTCATCGGCTATGACACGCAATGGGTGCGCTATCTGGCCTTCATGATCTCCGGCCTGTTCGCGGGCATCGCCGGCGGCCTGGCGGCACTGAACTTCGAGATCGTCACCGCCGAAGTGGTGGGCGCGGCGCGCTCCGGCGCCTATCTGCTCTTCACCTTTCTGGGCGGAGCCACCTTCTTCTTCGGCCCCATCAACGGCGCGGTGCTGATGGTGGTGGCCCTGGTGCTCTTGTCCGAGTTGACCAAGGCCTGGCTACTCTATCTGGGCCTGATCTTTGTCTTCATGGTCATGTATGCGCCGGGCGGTTTTGCCAGCCTCATCATGATGAATCTGCGGGTGGCCGCCTTCGGCAAGCTGCGCAAACTCTTTCCCGCCTACCTGGCCCTGGGCGGCACGGCCCTGGCGGTGTTGGCGGGCGCGGCCGCCATGATTGAGATGCTCTACCACCGCCAGCTGAACGAGGCCTTGGGCCCCAAGCTGCGCTTTCTGGGCGTGGCCATGGACAGCAGCGGCTTTGATGCCTGGTTTGGCGCGGGGCTCTTGATGGCCGTGGGCCTGGGGCTGTTTGAGCTGACGCGCCGACAGTTCCTGCGCGAATGGGGCGAGACGCAGGAAGAGATCGAGAAAGAGATCAAGCGAAGGGAAACGCTGTGAGCGCAAAGCCAGAATCGCCCTACGCGCTTGAACTGCTGGACCTGCGCAAAACCTTTGGCAAGACCGAGATCATCCGTGGCGCCCAGCTGCAGGTGAGGGCAGGTGAGCGGGTTGCCATCATCGGGCCCAATGGCGCGGGCAAGTCCACGCTCTTCAATCTGATCAGTGGCCGTTTTGCCCCCAGCAGCGGTGACATCCGCCTGCACGGCGAGCGCATTGCCGGCCTGCCGCCCTACCAGATCAACCGCCGGGGGCTGTCGCGCAGCTTCCAGGTGTCCAATCTTTTTACCCGGCTCTCGGTGTTCGAGAACATTCGCTGCGCCGTGCTCTGGAGCATGGGCCATCGCTATGCCTTCTGGAAGTTCCTGGCCGATCTGGACGACGCGAACGAGCGCGCTGAAGCCGTGCTGGAGATGATCAAGCTGGATCGCCGCCGCGATGTGCTGGCCATGAATCTCACCTATGCCGAGGCGCGGGCGCTGGAGATCGGCATCACGATTGCTGGCGGCTCCAGCGTGATCTTGCTGGACGAACCCACGGCCGGCATGAGCAAGAGCGAGACGCAGCGCTTCATCCAACTGATCCGCGAGGTGACCGTGGGCAAGACCTTGCTGACCGTGGAGCACGATATGGGCGTGGTGTTCGGCCTGGCCGACAAGATTGCGGTGCTGGTCTACGGCGAGGTGATCGCCTTCGACACGCCCGAGGCGGTGCGTGCCAATGCCCGCGTGCAAGAAGCCTATCTGGGCTCGGTGCTGGCCGAGGTGCAGGTATGAGTAACCAGGCTGGCCGGCTGCTGAAGCTGGAGAACGTCCATGCCTTCTACGGCAAAAGCCATGTGCTGCATGGGGTGAGCATGGAGGTGCGGCCGGGCGAGATCGTCGCCTTGCTGGGTCGCAATGGCTCGGGCCGCTCGACCACGGTCAAGACCATCATGGGCCAGGTCGATGGCCAGGGGACGATCAAGTTTGGCGAGCGCGAATTGCTGGGCCGCAAGGCCTACGAGATCGCGCACTGGGGCCTGGGTTATGTGCCCGAGAACCGCGATATTTTTCCCAAGCTGACGGTGCAACAGAACCTCATCCTCGGCCAGAAGTCGGGCGCGAAAAATCCGCGTTGGGGCTTGGAGGATATGTACCGTATGTTCCCACGCCTGAAGGAGCGCCAGCACACCGAGGCCGGCGTGCTCTCGGGGGGGGAGCAGCAGATGCTGACCCTGTGCCGCAGCCTGATGGGCGACCCGGACCTGATCATGATCGACGAGCCCACCGAGGGCCTGGCGCCCATGATTGTGGAGCTGGTGGCCCAGTATCTGAAGACGCTCAAGGAGCGCGGCATCTCCGTCCTGCTGGTGGAGCAAAAGCTCGCCATCGCGCTGGAGATCTCCCAGCGCTGCTATGTGATGGGCCACGGCCGCATCGTGTTTGAGGGCACGCCGGAGGAACTGCGCGCCAACAGCTATATCCGCAAGGAGTGGTTGGAGGTTTAGTGGGCGTTTAGTTGGCGTTCAGGCCAACCACTTCAACAACTGCTCCGTCACCCTTGGGCTGTCCAGCAGCTCCATATGATTGGTCTTGTAGGCCAGCCAGCGCTGTGAGGCGGGGAAGTGCAGATTGCGGCTCGGGTCTTCGTGCTGACCCAGGGCGCTGTTCAAGGTCACCAGGCCGTCGCCGATCAGGCGCTCGCTCAGGGAGCCGCTGCGGCTGGCGGTGGTGGCGGCGATGGTGTAGCAGTCCACGCCCTCGGGCAGGGGCAGGGGCTGGCGCTGATCGGGCCGGGGATGAAAACGGTCATAGCCCTGCCAATCGGCGTCCAGGACATTGCCGTGGCGCAGATCGGTGATGCCGGCGCTGCGCAGCTGGCCCAGCTTGGCCAGCGGCGCGGTGAAGCTGCTGCTGCCCAGCAACACGTCTAACCAGTGGCCGGCTCGTTCCAGCGGTGCGCCGTGATGCGGCGTGCCTAAAAACACGACGCGGCTCACGCGCTCGGGCCACGCCATGCCCTGGCTTTGCGCGCTGTGCACGGCGCTGCGTATCAGCAGGCCGCCCATGCTGTGGGCCAGCACGCGGATTTCTTCCAAAGGCCTGGGCCAGCCGCCCAGCAATTGCTCCAGCGCGGCGGCCAGGCGGTGGCCGTTTTGCGAGATGTGCAGGCCGCTGTTGTAGCGCAGATAGACGGGGTTGAGCCGGCCTGCGGCGCATAGCGCGGCGACGTGGCCGCCGTGCTTGATCTCGGGGCTGTCGGCGGCGTCGATATGGCCCGGCGCCGCGTCGCCCATCCAGGCCCGCTCGTTCATGCACAGGCCGTGCATCAGCAGCAAGATGCGCGGCCCCACCTGATGGGCCGAGGGCCAGCGCCCGCTTTGCAAGACCTGGGCTTGCCAGCGCAAACTCATGCCGCTGGCCAGGGGGTTTTTGCTCTCCAGCAGATGGTCACCCATGATGCCGTTGAGGGCGGCCAGCACCGCCTCGCGCTCCGGCGTGGGCGCATGCTCGCGGCCCAATTCGTCGTTCAAGCTCTTGGCCAGCCAGGGCTCCAGGCCGGACAGGGCCCTGTCCAGGCCGCGGCCCAGCATCTCGGTCGCGCCGTAAATGCTGCGGTAGACCAGGCCGGTGATGCCGCCGGTTCGGCCCTTGGCGGGGCCGGGCAGGCCCAAGCGATCCCAGACGGATTGGTGCACGCCTTCCACCACCCGGGTCAGGCCGGCGGTGGCCTGGACGGCCAACTGGCTCAGCGCGCGCGCATCGCTGGGCTGCAGATGGCGTGTGCGCTTATGGCTTTTGCTCATGCCCCATTGTCACGGCTGGGACAGAGATGTGCAGAGTTTGCTGCCTAAAATCGAACGAGCGTTCTATTTCAGCGCCCATCCCCGAGGCGGCGCTTTTTCTTGAGACAAGAGAGGACCCAAGGCATGACAGCGATTTACGAAGTCCGCGGCAATGTGGCCGTGATCAGCTTGAGCAACCCGCCGGTCAACGGCCTGGGGTACGAGACTCGCAAAGCCGCCGCAGCCGGCATAGCCCAGGCTGAGAACGATGCAGCCGTCAAGGCGGTGGTGATCACCGGTGCCGGCAAGGCCTTCTCGGGCGGCGCCGACATCAAGGAATTCGGCAGCCCCTTGGCTCTGGCCGAGCCCAACCTGTTGAGCCTGATCGGTGTGGTCGAGGCTTGCAGCAAGCCCGTGGTGGCCGCGATTCACAGCGTCTGCATGGGCGGTGGCTTGGAGTTGGCCCTGGGCTGCCACTACCGCCTGGTCTCGCCGGGCGCCAAGATCGCGCTGCCCGAGGTCAAGCTGGGTCTGCTGCCCGGTGCCGGTGGCACGCAGCGCTTGCCACGCGCTCTGGGGGTGGAGCCCGCGCTGAATATGATCGTCAGCGGTGAGCCGGTGAATGCCGAGCTGCTGGCCCAGGTGCCCGGCCAAAAGCTGTTTGACCGTGTGGTGACGGGCAACTTGCTGGAGGAGGCCATCGCCTTTGCCGCCGAGGTGGCCGACAAGCGACCACTGCCGCGTGTGCGCGATCTGAAAGCACGCCACGCCAACCCGGAAGCTTTCTTCCAATTCGCTCGCAACACCGTGGGCGCGATGAGCAAAAACTTCCCCGCGCCCTTGCGCTGCCTGGAAGCGGTGGCGGCCTCGGTGAACATGAAGTTTGAGGACGGCATCCGCGCCGAGCGCGAGGGCTTTGCCGCCCTGATGGTGACGCCCGAGTCCAAGGCCTTGCGCCACGCCTTTTTCGCCGAGCGTGCCGCCAGCAAGATTGCCGATGTGCCCGATAGCACGCCTGCCCGCAATATCGCCAAGGTGGCAGTCATCGGCGCCGGCACCATGGGTGGCGGCATCAGCATGAACTTCCTCAATGCCGGCATCCCCGTCACCATTCTGGAGACCAAGCAAGAAGCCCTGGACCGGGGTGTGGCCACCATCAAGAAGAACTACGAGGCGCAAGTCAAAAAGGGCAAGCTCAAACAAGACAAGTACGAGCAGCGTATGGCCTTGCTGAGCACCACATTGAGCTATGCCGAGATTGGCGACGCCGATCTGGTGATCGAGGCGGTGTTCGAGGAAATCGGCGTCAAGGAGGCGGTGTTCAAGCAGCTGGACGCGGTGATGAAGCCCGGCGCCATCCTGGCTTCCAATACCTCGACCCTGGATGTGAACAAGATCGCGAACTTCACGAAACGTCCGCAGGACGTGGTGGGCATGCATTTCTTCAGCCCGGCCAATGTGATGAAGCTTTTGGAAGTGGTGCGCGGCGCCGCCACGGCCAAGGATGTGCTGGCCACCGTGATGCAGCTGGCCAAGAAGATCCGCAAGACGGCCGTGGTCTCGGGCGTGTGCGATGGCTTCATCGGCAACCGCATGATCGAGCAATACAGCCGCCAGGCCGGCTTCTTGCTGGACGAGGGCTGCAGCCCCGCCCAGGTGGACCGCGCCGCCGAGAAGTTCGGCTTCGCCATGGGCCCTTTCCGCATGGGCGATCTGGCCGGCAATGACATCGGCTGGGCGATCCGCAAGCGCCGCTATCAAGAGAAACCGGGTCTGCGCTATTCCAAGAGCGCCGACCTGCTGTGTGCGATGGGCCGCTACGGCCAGAAGACGGGCGCCGGCTGGTACGACTACGCGCCGGGCAAGCGCGACGCGATGCCTTCCGAGGTGGTAGGCCAGATGCTGGATAAGCATCGTGCGGCTCTGGGTATCACGCCGCGCCAGATCAGCGATGAAGAGATCGTCCACCGCCTGGTGTTCTCCCTGGTCAACGAGGCCGCCCATCTGCTGGAAGAGGGCATCGCCCAGCGCGCCTCGGATGTGGACATGGTCTACCTGACCGGCTACGGCTTCCCGCTCTGGCGCGGCGGCCCCATGTGCTATGCCGACACGCTGGGCCTCTTCAATGTGGTGCAGGCCATGAAGCGCTTTGCCAAGAACCCGCTGGACGATGCGGCCTTCTGGCAGCCCGCGCCCCTGCTGGCGCGTCTGGCCGCCGAAGGCAAGAGCTTTTCTTGAACTGCTGCCCTATTCAAGTGAGAACACCGAATCATGAGTAAAGCCGTCATTGTTTCCACCGCCCGCACCCCCTTGGCCAAGAGCTGGAAGGGTGCTTTCAATCTGACCCACGGCGCCACCCTGGGCGGCCATGCGGTCAAGGCCGCCGTCGAGCGGGCCGGCATCGCTGGTGCCGAGGTCGAGGACGTCTTGATGGGCTGCGCCACGCCCGAGGGCGCCACCGGCAGCAATATCGCCCGCCAGATCGCCTTGCGCGCCGGCCTGCCGGTCACGGTCAGCGGCGTCACCATCAACCGCTTTTGCTCCAGTGGCCTGCAGACCATCGCCATGGCCGCCCAGCGCATCATCGCGGGCGAGGGCGAGGTCCTTGTCGCCGGTGGGGTGGAGAGCATCTCCTGCGTGCAGAACGAGGCCAACCGCCACATGATCACCGACCCGGCCCTGCTCAAGGCCAAGCCGGAGATTTACTGGAATATGTTGCAGACCGCCGAGCAGGTGGCCAAGCGCTACAAGATCAGCCGCGAGCGCATGGATCAGTACGGCGCTCAGAGCCAGCAGCGCGCCTGCGCCGCTCAGGCGGCTGGTTACTTTGCCGCCGAGATCGAGCCCATCACCGTCACCATGGGCGTGGCGGACAAGGTCCTGGGCCTGACCACGCGTGAAGTCAAGGTCAGCGTGGACGAAGGCCTGCGCGAAGGCACGACGGTGGAAGGCATCAGCGGCCTGCGCTCGGCCCTGCCGGGCGGCCTGATCAGCGCCGGCAATGCCAGCCAGTTTTCGGATGGCGCCGGCGCCTGCGTGCTGACCAGCGAGAGTTATGCCGAGGCCCATGGCCTCAAGCCCCTGGGCCGCTTCCTGGGCTTTGCCGTGGCCGGTTGCGAACCCGATGAAATGGGCATAGGCCCCGTCTTCGCCGTGCCCAAGGTCTTGAAGCGCCTAGGGCTCAAAGTCTCGGACATCGACCTCTGGGAATTGAACGAAGCCTTTGCCGTGCAGGTGCTGTACTGCGCCGACACCCTGGGCATCCCGATGGAGCGGCTCAATGTCAACGGCGGCGCGATTGCCGTGGGCCACCCCTACGGTGTGTCGGGCCAGCGCTTGACCGGGCATGCTTTGATTGAGGGCAAGCGTCGCGGCGCCAAGCGGGTCTGCGTCACCATGTGCATTGGCGGTGGCATGGGCGCGGCGGGCGTGTTTGAAGTGCTGTGAAAAATCAATCGCTTGTCCTCTGCCAAAGCCTAGACTGTTAGTTACCGGGCAGTCCGCCCGGTGAAACTGCCAAGAAGGAGCTCGTATGGATTTGGACAATGCGATCAAAGTTCACGGGGAATGGAAGCTCAAGCTGAGGACGGCAATCAGTGCGAAGGAGCAGTTGGATGCTCCGTCCATCGCGGCCGACAACGTCTGCCCCTTCGGCAAGTGGTTGCATGGCCCGGCGCGCAACCAGTATGGTCATCTGAAGAGTTATGCCACCTGCCTGGAGCGCCACAAGCTCTTCCATCTGGAGGCAGGCAAGGTGGCTACGGCCATCAATGCCGGCAAGTACCAAGAAGCCACGGCCATGCTGGATGGCGGCACGCCCTACGCTTCGGCCTCCAGCGCTGTGGGCGGGGCCATTCTGGGCTTGCGCAAAGAAGCCAATCTCTGAGCGGGCTCCTAGGCCGTGGCGCGCATGGTGGCCCGTTCAATCATTCAATGATGTGATGAAAGGGACGCCATGCGACAGACCCTGGACTTTTTTCTGAACGACTGGCTGCGCGTGCAAACGCTCACCCAGCGTGAGCGTTTTGCCGAGCACAGCGCGGAGACCTTTGCCGCCGTGCTCGACACCTGCGAGAAGATCGCCGCCGACAAGTTCGCCCCATTCAATCGCATCAGCGATGTGGAGGAGCCGCGTTTTGATGGTGAGCGGGTCCATCTGCCTGCCAGCACGCAGGCGGCGGTCAAGGCCTATGCCGAATCGGGCATGCTGGCCGCCGCGCAGGACTATGCCGTCGGTGGCATGCAATTGCCCTGCGTGATCGAGATGGCGGCCAATGCCTTCTTCAGCAAGGCCAGCGTTTCGATGGGCGCTTATGCCATGCTCACCAGCGGCAATGCCAATCTTTTGATGGCCCACGGCACGCCGCAGCAGCGCGAGGTGTTTGCCAAGAACGAGTTCGCTGGCCGCTGGTTCGGCACCATGTGTTTGAGCGAGCCGCAAGCCGGCTCCAGCCTCTCTGACATCGCCACCCGAGCCCTCGCCGACGGGGCAGACTTTGAGTCAGACCCACTGGGCCCGCGCTATCGCCTGACGGGCAACAAGATGTGGATCTCGGCCGGCGAGCATGAGCTGAGCGAGAACATCATCCATCTGGTGCTGGCCAAGATCCCCGATGCGCAGGGCAAGCTCGTCCCCGGCGCGCGCGGCATCTCGCTCTTCATCGTGCCCAAGCATTGCGTCGATGCCAATGGCCGCCTGACGGGGCAGCGCAACGATGTGAGCCTGGCCGGGCTCAACCACAAGCTGGGCTTTCGCGGCACCACCAACTGCTTGCTGAATTTTGGTGAAAAAGGCGGCGCCATCGGTTACCGCGTGGGCGCGCCGGGCGAGGGCCTGGCCTGCATGTTCCATATGATGAACGAGGCCCGCATCGGCGTCGGCCTGGGCGCGGTGATGCTCGGCTATGCCGGTTATGAGGCCAGCCTGGCCTACGCGCGCCAGCGCCCGCAAGGTCGCGCCATGGGCCCCAGTGGCAAGGATGCCAGCAGCCCGCAGCGGCCCATCATCGAGCACGCCGACGTCAAGCGCATGCTCTTGGCGCAGAAGAGCTATGTGGAAGGCGGCCTGGCCCTGGCCTTGTTCTGCGCCAGCCTGGTGGACGAACAACACACGGGCGAGGCAGCGGCCGCAGCTCAGGCCAAGCTCTTGCTGGAGGTGCTGACTCCCATTGTCAAGAGCTGGCCCAGCGAGTGGTGTGTGGAGGCCAACTCCCTGGCCATCCAGGTCCTGGGTGGCTACGGCTATACCCGTGACTTCCCCGTCGAGCAGTACTGGCGCGACAACCGCCTGAACATGATTCACGAGGGCACGCATGGTATTCAGGGCCTGGACCTGCTGGGCCGCAAGGTCACGATGCAAGGCGGCCAGGCCTTGCTGGCCCTGGCCGGCCGCATCAACACGACGGTGGAGCGAGCCCAGCAAGACGAGCGCTGGATGGGCCTGGGCCATGAGTTGGCCGCGGCCCTGGTGCAGCTGGGCGGCGCCACCAAGAAGGCTTGGTCCAGCGGCAATCCCGAGGCGGCGCTGGCCAACGCCACGCCCTATCTGCAGGCTTTTGGCCATGTGGTGCTGGCTTGGATCTGGTTGGATGTACTCTTGAGCCTGGGTGGCCGCGAAGACGACTTCGCCCAGGGCAAGCAAGCGGCAGCGCGTTATTTCTACGCCTACGAGCTTCCCAAGATCAATGCCTGGCTGGCCGTGGTCGCGCGCTGCGAGCCTCTGTGCCGCGAGACAAAGGACGAATGGTTTTAACCGTGATGAATCCCAAGACCCTGGTCTGGATCGAGCGCTTGGTGTGGATCTTCATCTACATCGGCGCGCTGCTGGCCGTCCTGGGTCTGTTCGTGATTCGCCAGCGTCTGGACGATGAGCTGGGCACTAGCCTGGGCACCGGCTTGCTGCTGATCGGCGGCGCTAGTGTGGGCCTGGGCGTGTTCCTGATCTGGCTGCGTTCGCGCCTGAGCTGAGCCTGTTCGGCTTTCCCTTTTGTTCAAGAATTTCACCTCTGGAGCCATGCTCATGAGCACTTCCGTGCAATCTCTGTTCGACCTTAGCGGCCAGGTGGCCTTGATCACCGGCGGCTCGCGCGGCCTGGGCCTGCAGATCGCCGAGAGCCTGGGCGAGGCCGGCGCCAAGATCATGTTGACCTCGCGCAAGGCGGCCGATCTGGAGGAGGCCGTCGCCCATCTGCAAGCACGCGGCATCGATGCCCGCTGGATCGCCGCCGACGCGGCCGATGAGGCCCAAGCCCAGCGCGTGGTCAGCGAGACCCTGGAGCGCCTGGGCCCCATCGACATCCTGGTCAATAACGCCGGCGCCACCTGGGGCGCGCCGGCCGAGGATCACCCGATCGAGGCCTGGGACAAGGTGATGAATCTGAATGTGCGCAGCCTCTTCGTCTTTGCCCAGGCGGTGGCCAAGCAAAGCATGATTCCGCGCGGCCGAGGCCGCATCATCAACGTCGCGTCGATTGCGGGCCTGGGCGGCAACCCCAGCGCCATGAAGACGATTGCCTACAACACCAGCAAGGGCGCGGTGGTCAACTTCACCCGCGCCCTGGCGGGCGAGTGGGGCGAGTTCGGCATCACGGTGAATGCCTTGGCGCCGGGCTTCTTCCCCAGCAAGATGACCAAGGGCCTGCTGGCAGCTCTGGGCGAAGGCACGCTGGCCGCCGCCGCGCCGCTGCGCCGCATCGGCGATGATGAGGACTTGAAGGGCGCGGCCCTGCTGTTCGCCTCACGCGCCGGTAAGCACATCACCGGCCAGATTCTGGCGGTGGACGGCGGCGTCAGCGCCATCCACGGAGCTTGAGTGAATGAGTCAAAGAGAAGTACAGAACACGCCAGCCCCGCTGGCCTTTCCCGTCCATATCCCCTTTGTTGAAGACTTAGGCCTGAGCCTGTATCGCATGGCCGGCGGCGAGGCCGAGCTGCGCCTGGACCTGCAGACCAAGCATCTCAATTCCTGGGCCGTGGCCCATGGCGGTCTGATGATGACCATGCTGGACGTGGCCATGGCGCATGCCGCGCGCAGCGTGCACATCGGCGAGGGTGGCAATCTGAATGCCGGCCCCGGCGTGGTCACCATCGAGATGAAGACCTCTTTCATGCGGCCCGGCGAAGGCGAACTGCGCGCCGTGGGCAAGCTGCTGCACGGCACGGCCACCCTGGCCTTTTGTGAGGGCTCGGTGTTCGGCCCCGAGGGCCAGCTCTGCGCCCATGCCACCGCCACCTTCAAATACATCCGTGCTTTGCCCGGTGCCGGGCGGGCCATCAAGCCCCTGCAAAAGCGCTGAAGGTCTCAAGCGTCCAAGGCCGCGCGAACTTGGCTTCAAGCAAGCGTGCTCAAGGATGTGCTTTGTGCTGATCTTGGCTGGGTGTTGCCTCGGTTTCCCTGGGCAAGCGGGCTAATTGCATCAAGGCCAGCGTGGGGTAGAGGGGCGGGCTTAGAACTTTTGATACGGCGCTGGCAAGCAAGGCGCAAGCCATCAGGCTGAGTACCATGGCATGCCCGTCGACCATCTCCATCACGATGATGAAGGAAGTCAGGGGCGCTCGCGTGGTTGCGGCCAAGAAGCCGGTCATGCCCAGCGCGATCAAGGTCGGTGCATGCGGGTAGCCGGTGAGCAGGGCGATGTCATTGCCCAGGGCGGCCCCGATGGCCAGGGCCGGCGCGAAGATGCCACCCGGTACACCGGACCAAGCCGTTAGCCAGGTCGCCACAAACTTGAACAGCAGATAGAGCGCGGGCATGCTTTCATGCCCCTCCAACATGGCCCTGGTTGAGCTGTAGCCGCTGCCGTAGGTGGCACCAGAAGACACCCAGCCGATGAGGGCAATGGCCAAGCCGCAAGCCGCGGCAAACACGACCGGCCGCCGCCGCCGCAAGCGGCTGAACCGGTCGCGACCGTCATTGGCTAGTGAGCGAATCATCAAGCGGGCAAACAGGCCGCCGGCTGCTCCGCTCAACAAGGCGACCAAAAGGCCCGGCCAGATCAATTGGGTATCCACGCTCACCGCGTGGATGACACCGAAGTAGGTCGCGTTGCCGCTGATGGATACCGCGATCAGGCCAGCCAGCACGATGCCGGTGACCAAGAGCCCGCTGCTGCGCTGCTCCGGCGAGCGGGACAACTCTTCGATGGCGAACATCACGCCGGCCAGGGGCGTGTTGAACGCGGCGGCAATGCCAGCAGCGCCGCCCGTCACCAGCAGCCCGTGAGCCGTGACCTTGCTGTTCTTTGGCAGCCAAGGAGAAAAGCTCAGCATGACACCGGCTGCCACCTGCACCGAAGGACCCTCCCGGCCCAGCGACAGGCCCGCCAGCAATCCCCAGCTGCTCAAGACAATCTTGGCCAGGCTGAGCTTCAGGGAGACGAACAGCCCGCGCTGCTCGGGTGCGACCTCGGGCTCCAAGGCAGCCATCACTTGAGGTATCCCGGAGCCGGAAGCACCCGGCACGAAACGGCGAGTCAGCCAGACGATCAGCGCCGCACTCAGCGGCATCCACAGCAGCGGCAACCAGGGGTGGGCCGTGCTCCAGTGAAAGAAGGTCGCCAAGGCATGTTCTGTGATCCAGGTAAATGCCAGGACGGTCAGCCCAGCGGCGACCGAAGCGATGATGACCAAGGCCCTGGTTCGCCATAAACCCAGATCAGCGAACTCATGGCGGAATGCACTGGCGATGTGGTGTTCGTGTTTCATGAGAAGGCGAGTCGGTGGCAGCGGGGCGCTGAACTGCTGGCCCTATGATTGGACAATGGTTTCAAGCAGAAAGACTTCGAGCAAAAAAAGCGCAGCCCAGGCCGAGCCTGCGCCCATGAGCCAAGGGCTTGAAGAAGCGAATGTTCGCGTGCTGCGGCGGTTCCGGGTGGTCTTCAATGCGGTCAAATCGCATTTTCGGAATGTCGAGAAAACAGCGGGTGTTGGCGGGGCACAGCTCTGGGCACTCAGTGTCGTGCGGGACCAGCCATTTCTGGGAGTCAATGATCTGGCGAGGGCGATGGATGTGCATCAGTCGACAGCCAGCAATTTGGTCAAGTCTTTGATCGCGCAGGACTTGATTGTTGTGACCAAGACGGGCCAGGACAAGCGTTCGGTACAGCTGCAGCTGACACTCGCGGGTCAGCAGGTTTTGTCACGCGCGCCCGGGCCTTTCGTCGGTGTATTGCCGCAGGCCCTGGCCAGCCTGGACGCGCAAACCTTGCTTCGCCTGGATCAAGACCTGGGGGAGTTGATCACCGTGTTGGGCGTGGATGAGGAGGCGGCCGGCCTGCCTCTGGGGCAAGACTGATTGGGCTGGCCGCCCGCCCGCGACTTTTGCTTGCTGGTTATTTGTTGGGGTAGCTGAGATCCACGCGGCGATTCTCTGCCCACGCCGCTTCATCGTGCCCGCTGGCCTTGGGGCGCTCCTTGCCCCAGCTGACGGCTTCAAGTTGCGAGTTCTTGGCGCCATACACCTTCAAGGTTGCCAGGACGGCCTCCGCACGTTTCTGACCCAAGGCCAGGTTGTACTTTGTCCCGCCTCGCTCGTCGGTATTGCCTTCAACCTTGACGGCCACGGCGGGGTGATTCGCCAGAAAACTGCCATGCCGTTCAAGCAGGGGGCGGTACTCGTTCTTGACCGAGAAATTGTCGTAGTCGAAATAGACAGACTTCTGCTTAGACAAAGGATTGCTCGGGTCCAGATAGGCCGGCAAAGTGACCGTCGCAATCTTGGATTCAGGCACAGCCTGGCTGGTCTGCGGTGCTGGCTTTGCCTGGCTTGCAGTTGGGCTGACCGGCGCGGCTGTAGCTGGGGTCACGGGCGTGCTACTGCATCCCCCCAAAGCAAGCAAGGCAGCGGACAGACTCAGACTCAGCATTTTGAAATTCATCGATGGGCTCCAATTACTCCAAGAAGGACAAGGGCAGGGACTAGAACTTGGGCCAGGTACCTGAAAAATCTGCTTGCACCCGATGCGAGCATTGGATTACACATTTCTACAAATGTAAATTCATTGAGCAGGACTTTTCAAAAGTTAACCGGCTGGATTGCTTGGGTTTGCGCTCAGTCTTGTCAGCTATTGCTAAAGAAAAAGGGGCGCAGATGCGCCCCAGGAAGTGGTTGCAATCAATCCCAAAGAACAGCTGGATTTACAGGAATTTTGATGTGTATTTGTGGAAATCTATTTTTTCAAGTTCTTTGGAGGCGGCTCAGGCAGGCTTGGCCTGATATGCAATATCAACGCCCGATCTTGAAGAAAGCCACCGCGCTGACCAGTTGTTGAGCTTGCTGACGCAAGCTCTCGGCGGCGGCGGCACTTTCTTCCACCAGAGCGGCGTTTTGCTGGGTGACCTTGTCCATCTGGGTGATGGCTTCACCGATCTGTGACACGCCCGAGCTTTGCTCGATGCTGGCCGAGCTGATCTCGCCCACGATATCGGTCACGCGCCTGATGGCGCCGACGATCTCCTGCATGGTCTTGCCGGCTTCGTCCACCAGGCCCGTGCCTTGCTCCACCCGCTCCACGCTGGCGGCGATCAAGGTCTTGATCTCCTTGGCGGCCTCGGCGCTGCGCTGGGCCAGGCTGCGCACTTCCGACGCCACCACCGCGAAGCCGCGGCCTTGCTCACCGGCGCGGGCCGCTTCGACCGCCGCATTCAAGGCCAGGATATTGGTCTGGAAGGCGATGCCGTCGATGACGGTGATGATGTCGGTGATCTGCTTGGAGCTGTCGTTGATGCCGCGCATGGTCTCGACCACCTGGCTCACCACCGCACCGCCCTGGGTCGCAACATTGGAGGCATTCATGGCCAGCTGATTGGCTTGCTGCGAGTTGTCGGCATTGTTGCGCACGGTGGAGCCCAGCTCGTCCATGGTGGCGGCGGTTTGTTCCAAGGCGCTGGCCTGTTCCTCGGTGCGTTGGCTCAGGTCGGAGTTGCCTTGGGCAATCTGCGCGCTGGCCGTGGCCACGCTCTCGGCATTGCTGCGCACATTGCCGACGATGCCGGCCAGGGTCTGGCGCATCTCTTCCAGCGTTTGTGCCAGTTGGGCGGTTTCATCGCGGCCCACCACCTCAATGGCCTGGCTCATATCGCCTTCGCTCATGCGCTTGGCGCCTTCCACCGCGCGACTCAGGCTGCTGGTCACATTGCGGCTGATCCAAAGCCCCAGGCCCACACCCAGGCTCAGGCTCACAAGGATCAAGGCGATGGCCCAGTTGCGGCTGCTGCTGTAAGTCTCCGCATTGGCTGCGACCAATCTTTGGGTGTTGGCCTCCTTGAAGCGAGCAATAGCCGTCATCTGATCGTCCACCTTGTTCACCGCTGGTGAGAAGTTCGTCAGAAGAAAGCTTGTGACTTCTTGGCTCTCGCCAATCTTGCTGGCGCTGATTTTCTCAATGAGCTTGGCGAGCACGGTTTCGTACTCTGTCCAAAAGCCCGCCAATTTGGCAATTTCAGCCTTGCCCTTTTCCGAAAGAAAGTACTTGCCTGCAAGGGCCATATTTGATTTGGTCAGTTCAAGATTTGCTTTCGTCGCGGTCAAGGCCTTGGAGCGTGTCTCAGCATCCGGAGCGAGGATGGCGGTGCGAACCTCACGGCTGATGTAGATCAGATTGATGTTGGCTTCCTTGATGGCTGAAAGCCCAGGCAACTCCCGCTCAAAAACCTGTTTGGCGCCTTCATTGATGCTGGCCGTGGTTCTCATGCCAATCATGCCAATGGCCACGCCGAAAAGTGCCACTGCGATGAAGCCGGCAATCAGCTTCGTGGAAATTTTGTAGTCAGAGAGATTCATACATTGGACTCCGAATCACTAGAAAGACCAGAAGGGGAGGAGGCGCAGGCAGAGGATTCGGCAGCGGCTGGGGAGGCTGCGAGGAATCTGGGTCAGGCGCTGTGCGCGCGGGCTCAAACGCTGCGCGTTGGGCGGGAGGGGATAGCCATCGAAACAAGCAGTCCTTGCAAAAGATTGCACCCTGGCCTTGCTCAAACAAGGTTTTCAGGGCAGCTCCCTCCGACCACTCGTCGATGTGGACATGAGTTCCAACGCACCGCCTCCTTGCTGGGCAGGGGCGGCATCTGACTCAGGTCTCCAGGCCATGAAAGCCCATGGCTTGTACATGGTTTTCGCCAGCCTAATGCCTTTCTTGATGCCTGGTTTTGATTTAAGTGCTCAATTCGTGGCCTTTTTCGCCGAACTAGAAAAGCTTGCACTTCGGTGCCTTTCAGATCCATCGTTTTTTTGATGCGGCGCTGCACAATCGGCGCCGGTCCATGCGTTTTGTTGTTAGTGAGAGGTCCTCAATGGGTCACACATCCACGTTCGGAATTGCCAAGCGTCTGTATGCCGCCTCCCTGCTCCTGGTCGTCTGCCTGGTGGTGGTGGCGGTGGTCAGTTGGAATTCGCTCTCGGCTGTCGCGGCTAACGGAGACTCGGTGAACGAGTTGCGGGTGCCGCAGCTGATGCGCATCGCGTCTGCTCAGCTCAATCTGACCCGGGTTTCTTTGCAGGTGCGCCACGCCATCTTGGTGCGGACGCCGCAAGACCTGGAAGCCACGCTGCAATACATCGACCACAAGCACCAAGAAATTGATGAGACGCTGGCGGCCTTTAACAAGGCGGCAAATGAGCCAGAGGCCAAGGAGGCCGGGCGCAAGTTGGAGGAGATCTTCAAGGAGTTTTGGCGGGTCGGGAATGAGAACATCGCCCTGATCAAGGCCGACAAGAAGATCGAAGCCTTTGACTATCTTGTGAACACCACGATCCCGGTGCGGAACCGAGCGCTGGACATCATGGAGGCCGAGGTCAAGCGTGAGAACGCGATGCTGAGCCATGAGATTGGGGTGGTCACCGGTGACGCCAAGTCGGTACGCAGCCTGGTCGTGGGCCTGGTGCTGGTGCTGGCCCTGGGGCTGCTGACCTTCTCCTGGTACATCGCCCGGCTCTTGCAGCGGCGCGTGGGCCAGTCCCAGGCCGTGGTGGAGCGGGTGCGTGACGGCAATCTGAGTGTGGACATCGTGGACCGCGAGAACGACGAGTTCTCGCCCCTGCTGGCGGCCATGCAGGAGATGCAAAAGTCGCTCACCCGGGTGGTGGGCACCGTGCGCAGCAATGCCGAGAGCGTGGCCACGGCCAGCGCCCAGATTGCTCAGGGCAATCAAGACCTTTCGCAACGCACCGAGAGCCAAGCCGGCGCGCTGGAGCAAACCGCCTCATCGATGAGCCAGCTGGGCACCACCGTGACCCAGAACGCCGAGAGCGCCGCCCAGGCCAATCAGCTGGCCATGAGTGCCTCCACCGTGGCCCAGCAGGGCGGCGATGTGGTGGGTGAGGTGGTGGGCACGATGAAGGACATCAACGACAGCTCCAAGAAGATCGCCGACATCATCTCGGTGATCGACGGCATCGCCTTCCAGACCAATATCCTGGCCCTGAATGCGGCGGTGGAAGCGGCACGGGCCGGCGA
Organism: Paucibacter sp. KBW04; assembly: GCF_003852425.1. Lineage (GTDB taxonomy): Bacteria > Pseudomonadota > Gammaproteobacteria > Burkholderiales > Burkholderiaceae_C > Paucibacter_A. Next base: position 266,347 of record NZ_QAJN01000012.1, read on the forward strand.
GCAAGGCCGCGGCTTTGCCGTCGTGGCCGGCGAGGTCCGCAGCCTGGCCCAGCGCAGCGCCGAGGCGGCGCGCGAGATCAAGACCCTGATCATGGCCAGTGTGGAGCGGGTGGACCGCGGCACCCAGCTGGTGGACAAGGCCGGTAGCACCATGCTGGAGGTGGTCAGCGCCATCCGCCGGGTGAGCGATATCGTCAGCGAGATTGCCTCGGCCAGTGCCGAGCAGAGCCGGGGCGTGGCCGTGGTGGGCTCGGCCCTGACGCAGATGGACCAGAGCACCCAGCAGAACGCCGCCTTGGTGGAGCAAAGCGCCGCTGCCGCCGAAAGCCTGCGCGGCCAGGCCTCCCAACTGGTGGAAGCCGTCGCGGTTTTCAGGCTTTAAACGCGGCTGCGCGCTGGCGCAGCCTTCGGGGGCCCTGCTTTGTCGCCCATGGGACTGGGGCTGTGAATTTGGCATGATTCAATTCAGCACAAATTTGCATTCCGCAGGAGCCCTTCCCATGAGCCAAAACAAGACCCTCAATCGCCAGATCCTCCTGGCCTCACGCCCCCAGGGCGAGCCCACGACTCAGAACTTCACCCTGCGTGAGCAGGCGCTGCCCACGGCCGATGAGTTGGCCGAGGGTCAGGTCTTGATCCGAAATCATTTCCTGAGCCTGGACCCGTATATGCGCGGCCGCATGAATGACGGCAAGAGCTATGCCCAGCCCCAGCCCTTGAATGAGGTGATGATTGGCGCAACCGCCGGTGAGGTCATCGCCTCCAAGAACGCCCACTTTGTTGTCGGCGACAAGGTGTGGGGCATGGGCGGTTGGCAGGAATATTTTGTGGTGGATGCCGCCCAGCGCGGCGTGCTGCAAAAGGTGGACACCACCCACATCCCCCTGTCGGCCTACCTCGGCGCCGTGGGCATGCCCGGCGTGACGGCCTGGTACGGCTTGATCAAAATCATCAATCCCAAGGCCGGTGAGACCGTGGTGGTCAGCGCCGCCAGCGGCGCGGTGGGCAGCGTGGTGGGCCAGCTGGCCAAGGCGCGCGGTGCGCGCGCCGTGGGCCTGGCCGGTGGTGCGGACAAATGCCGTTATGTGGTCGAGGAGCTGGGCTTTGATGCCTGCATCGACTACAAGCAGCACGCCGATCTGCGCTCGCTCTCGGCCGCGCTCAAGGCCGCTTGCCCGAATGGCATCGACGGGCATTTTGAAAACGTGGGCGGCATGATTCTGGACGCGGTGATGCTGCGCGCCAATGCCTTCAGCCGTGTGGCCATGTGCGGCATGATCTCCGGCTACAACGGCGAGCCCATCCCCCTGGCCGCGCCCCAGCTGATCCTGACCAATCGCATGAAGGTGGAGGGCTTCATCGTCAGCGAGCATATGGAAGTCTGGCCCGAGGCCTTGAAGGAGCTGGGCGGCCTGGTCGCCACCGGCAAGCTCAAGTTCCGGGAGTCGGTGGCCCAAGGCATTGCCGCTGCGCCCGAAGCATTCTTGGGCCTGCTCAAGGGCAAGAATTTCGGCAAGCAGCTGGTCAAGCTGGTTTGATGGGCGAGCTGCTTTGGCATTGCGCGCCCCTGCATGAGCTGAACGCCGTCCAGCTCTACCAAGCCCTGGCCCTGCGGGCTCGGGTGTTTGTGCTGGAGCAGCAATGCGTTTATCTGGACCCAGACGGCGTCGATCTGCACAGCTGGCATTTGCTGGGCAGTGAGCCTGGCAGCGGCGACTTGCAAGCCTATGCCCGCCTGCTGCCGCCTCTGGCCAAGGGCACTAGCCATGTTTTGCCCGAGATCGGTCGGGTCGTGACGGCCCCCGAGGCGCGCGGCGCGGGCCAGGGCCGGCGCCTGATGCAAGAGGCCGTGCAGGCCTGCGGGCGCCTGTGGCCGGGGCAAGACCTGGCCCTCAGCGCCCAAGCCCATCTGCAAGGCTTTTACGCCAGCCTGGGCTTTGAGCCGGTCTCTGCCGTCTACGACGAGGACGGCATTGATCACATCGATATGCAGAGAAAGGCCGACCCGCGATGAAAACCCCCCATCCCCACCTGATCTTGCACCACTACCCCGGCTCGCCGTTCTCCGAGAAGCTGCGCCTGATCCTGGGCAGCAAGGGTTTGAGTTGGCTCAGCGTGACGGTGCCGGTGATGCTGCCCAAGCCCGATGTGCAGGCCTTGACCGGCGGCTATCGACGCACACCTTTTCTGCAGCTGGCGGGCGATGTCGTTTGCGACACGGCCCTGATCTGCGAGCTGCTGGAGGCTGTCCAGCCCGAGCCGAGCTTGTTCCCGGCCGCCATTGCAGGCCAGGCCCGTATGCAGGCGCAATGGGCCGATCGCGAGCTGTTCTGGGCGGCTGTGCCCTACACCATGCAGCCGGCCGGGGCGGCCGCCATCTTTGCCGGGGCGCCGCCGGAGTTTTTGGCCGCTTTTGCGGCCGACCGCGCGGCCATGCTGGGCGGCATGAAGCGACCCTCGGTGGCGGACGCCACGGCAGCTCTGCGCACGCAGCTGCAGTGGCTGGAATCCCAGCTCGCCGATGGCCGCCGCTTCTTGCTGGGCGAAGTCTCCAGCGTGGCTGATTTCTCGGTGGCGCAAAGCCTCTGGTACATCCGCCGAGCCCCACCGGTGGCCGGTGTTCTGGCGCCCTACAGCCGCTTGAACGACTGGTTCGAGCGCGTGGCCGCTTTCGGCCATGGCCGCAGCGAGAAGCTGAGCAGCGAGGCCGCGCTGGCCATCGCTCGCGAGCAGGGGCCGCAGCTGCCGGTGGCGGTACAGCCCGGCCTGGGTTTTGAGGCCGGTCAGACCGTGCAGGTGGCCGCCAGCGATTACGCCAGCGACGCGGTGCGTGGCGAGTTGGTGGGTCTGACGGAGGAACGCATCAGCCTGGCGCGCTTGGACGAGCGGGCCGGACGGGTGCATGTGCATTTCCCGCGCATGGGTTACAGCCTGCGCAAGGACACTGGAGACGCAAAATCATGAGCAAAAGCCATCAGGGCAAGACCGCCGTCATCACCGGCGCGGGTTCGGGCTTCGGCCTGGAAGTGGCGCGGCTGGCGGCGGCGCGCGGCATGAATCTGGTGCTCTGCGATGTGCAGGCCGATGCCTTGGAAAAAGCCGCGGCCGAGTTCGATGGTTTGCCAGTGCTGGCCCAGCGGGTCGATGTGTCCAAGGCGGCCGAGATGGAGGCGCTGGCCGCCGCCGTGAAGCAGCGCTTTGGTGCCCCGCACTTTGTCTTCAACAATGCCGGCGTGGGCTCGGGCGGCCTGGTGTGGGAAAACACCTTGGCCGATTGGGAATGGGTGCTGGGCGTTAATCTGATGGGGGTGGTGCATGGCGTGCGTCTGTTCACCCCCATGATGCTGGAGGCGGCCGCCGCCGACCCGGCTTACCAGGGCCATATCGTCAACACCGCCTCCATGGCCGGCATGGTCAATGCGCCGAATATGGGCGTGTACAACGTCTCCAAACACGCGGTCGTGGCCTTGAGCGAGACGCTCTATCAAGACCTGGCCCTGGTGACGCAGCAGGTCCATGCCGCTGTGCTCTGCCCCTTCTTTGTGCCCACGGGTATTGCGCAAAGCCATCGCAACCGGCCGGGTGAGCTGGCCGCAGCCAAGCCGACCAAGAGCCAGCTGGTGTCTCAGGCCATGAGCGACAAGGCCGTGTCCGCTGGCAAGGTGACGGCGGCTGAGGTGGCGGCCATGGTGTTCGCCGCTGTGGACTCGGGCCAGTTCTATATTTTCAGCCACCCCAAATCCCTGGCTGGAGTGCAGGTTCGCATGGAAGATGTGATGCAGCTGCGCAACCCCAGCGACCCCTTCAAGGACAAGCCGGAGCTAGGCGCGCAGATCGCCGCCTTGCTGAAGTCGGCAGGAGGCTAGGGCGGCGGAATCTGGCACACTCCCTGCCCCCGCTCTCTTTACTGCCCTGCACATGCCTTCCACTTCCCCTCGCTCCAACAAACACGCCCTGGTCATCGGTGGCGGTCCAGCGGGGCTGATGGCGGCCGAGCGCCTGCGCGCGGCCGGCCTGGAGGTCGAGGTCTGCGATGCCATGCCTTCGGTAGGCCGCAAGTTCCTGCTGGCCGGCAAGGGCGGTTTGAACCTGACCCATTCCGAAGACAAGGCCGATTTCATTCAACGTTATGCCGAGCGCAACGCGGAAGTGGCGCGCTGGTTGGACACCCTGGACGCCGAGGGCCTGCGCGCCTGGGCGGCCGAGCTGGGTGTGGAGACTTTTGTGGGCAGCTCGGGCCGGGTCTTCCCCTCGTCCATGAAGGCCGCGCCCCTGCTGCGCGCCTGGCTGCACCGCTTGCGTGAGGCGGGCGTGCGCTTTTCCATGCGCCAGCGCTGGCTGGGCTGGGCGGCCGATGGTCAGCTGAAGTTCGAGGGCGAGCAGGGGCAGGAGCGTTTGCTCAAACCTGATGTGCTGGTGCTGGCCTTGGGCGGCGCCTCCTGGCCGCAGCTGGGCTCCAACGGCGCTTGGCTGCCTTTGCTGGCTGCACGCGGTGTGAACATCGCCCCCTTACAAGCCGCCAACTGCGGTTTTGATCTGGGCCCGCGCCGCGCAGGCGCTGAGGTGCCGGGTTGGAGCCCCCTGTTTGCCGAGAAATTCGCCGGCCTGCCCATCAAGCCGGTGGCCCTGCATTTCGTCAGCAGCAAGAGTGGCCGCCAGTTCGCCCGCCAGGGTGAGTTTGTGGTGACGGCCAGCGGCATCGAAGGCTCCTTGGTCTACGCCGCCGCCCATCTGCTGCGTGAAGAGATCAATGAACAAGGCGAGGCCCTGGTTCATCTGGACCTGCTGCCCGATCGCACGGAGGACTTCGTCGCCGCCGAGGTCTCGCGCCCGCGCGGGCCCCGCTCGCTCTCTACCCATCTGAAAAGCCGCTTGGGCATCGAAGGCCTGAAGGCCGGCCTGCTGCACGAGGTGCTGAGCAAGGAGGAGTACAAGGACGAGGCCTTGCTGGCTCGCACCCTCAAGCGCCTGCCCCTGCGCCTGAAAGCCGCCCGTCCCGTGGCCGAGGCCATCAGCACGGCGGGTGGCGTGCGTCTGGAGGAACTGGACACCGGGCTGATGCTGAAGGCCTTGCCGGGTGTGTTCTGCGCCGGTGAGATGCTGGACTGGGAGGCGCCCACCGGCGGCTATCTGCTGACGGCCAGCATGGCCAGCGGCGCGGTGGCGGGCGAGGGCGCGGCGCGCTGGGCCTTGAGCCAATAAACCGGGCTCAAGGCTTGGGCGGGAGGAGTTCGATCAGCTTTTGCTGGGCCGTGTTGACGTCTTTGCTGTACTCCTCGATATAGCGCTGGCGTTCCTCGCTGGCCCACTCGGCGTTGGAGAAGCTGCCGGGTGCATAGCTGGTGCTGGTGTAAACCAGGCCGGGCCAGCGCGGCATCATGGCGCGGTCGGGGAAGCGGTCGGCCAGCAGCAAAAAGCCCTGCACATCGCGCAGCTTGATTGGAAAAGCGGGCTGCGAATCCTGCAAGAGCTTGCCAAACAGGCGCAGGCGGAAGTCCTGGTTGCCGGCCTCGACTTCCTCGTTGAACTGCAGCAGGGCAAACATTTGGCCCTTGGCATCTTCCACCCGGGCGCTCACCACATAACGCCCCGCCTGATTGATCTTGGCGCCGATCAAAAAATCCAGTGAGCCCTGCGCCAGCTGCTCGCGCACCGTGCCCGTCCATTGCGCGGGAATCAGGGGCTGGTAGACGATGTCAAAGCTCAGCTGACCCAGGCGCCCGTTCTGGTTGTACTGCACCTGCACCCGCAGGGTGCCGGCAAAGTCGGCAAAGCCCTGGCTCGCCGGGTTGAAGGAGGCGCGCAGCACGCCGTCGCCTCCGGCCACAAAGTTCAGGGCCACCTGGGGCCGGCCCTGAGCCTGGCGTGGGTCGGGCAGGTCAAAGGCCAGGGCGCGGGTCGCCAGCAAGGGCAGGGTCTGGCCACTGTTGTCGAGCGCGGCGAAGCTGAAGTTCACCGTCTCATTGCCGCTCATGAAGATGCGGTCCTGCGTGCTGACGATACGCACCCCGTCCACGCCCTTGCCGTCGGGCGTGCGCATGGGCGACTCCGAGACGACGGGGGCAAAGGGCTGGCGCTGGTCGGGGTGCTCGCTGATGGGGCGGGACTCGGGCGGGTAGCGGGTGGACTGCTTGTAGTGATCCAGGCTTTGCTGGGCACGCTCCAAGCGCTGCTGCCAGAGTTGGCGCTGGGCTTGGGCGTCTTGCCTGGCTTCCAATTTGAGCGGGCTGGTGTTGGTGGGCGTTGGCACCGAAGCCGGCGCGGAGGCGGCGCTGGCCTGCAGCTTCACCCCTGCCTCAGCTGGGGCCGGGCTGCGCAAGGCCAGAAAGACCAGGCAGGCCACAGCCACCAGCCCCAGCAGCAGAGCTGCCCATTCGCGTTTGCTCTTCAAACCTTAGTTGGCGTTGGTGACCATATCCGCCCGCACCTTGCTGACCACGCCGCCCCAATTGCCGTTGGTGTAGTGGTTGTAGGCTTCCGCATCGTCGCGGAAAACGACGGAGTGATTGCTCCACTTGGCCTTGCCACCTTCGACGGCGGCCGTGCCCAGGGTCAGGTCATTGCACAGCCAGTCGCTGGGGTTGCAGTAGCTGCCGCCCGAGCTGCCCGAGACGCCGCCCGAGGAATGGTAGGCCACGGCTTCGTCGTCCTGGCCCGGCAGGATGAAGGAGTAGGCCGTGCCCTTGGCACCGGCGTACATATAAAACATCTTGGCGCGGGTGTTGTTGTGGTCGTACATGGCGCGCGCGGTGGTGGTCTTGAGGTCGGCCACCAAGGGCTCAGACGTTGTCCAGCTGCCGGCATCCGAGAGTTCGCTGCCGCCGGCCGCACCGGCCGCCACATTGACCCATTTGATATTCCAGCCGGTCTGGGTCGTGCCATCGCTATTCGCGCATTGGCCGTCGCTGCCGGGGCTGGCGTTCTTCTTGTAGCGGGTGCTGCCGCCGTACATGGACAAGGTGTAGCCCATCATCAGATTGCCGGCGCTGTGGACCGCGACGTAGCACCAGTTGGGCCCCGTGCAATAGCAGTCCAGGGCATTGCGCACCAGATAGTTCTGGTCGGAGATGTGGTGGTAGCCATCCCAGTTGACGGCTTTCTTGTTGATGCCCGCGGCCGTGGTGGCCGGGCCCCAGTAAGTGAAGTCGGCATAGTTGCCGGCCACGCCGCCGCCAGTGCGGCCATTGATCCACAGCGAGTAATTGGTGGCCCAGGCGGCCGAGGCCGCAAGCAGGGCGAGGACGAGGGCGCCACCCAGGGCGCGACGAGGGGTGAGGAAGGCCATGTGCTGTCTCCGGCTCGGTTTTTGTCGAGGCAGCATAGGCAGCCCCACCGCTTGGCCCCATTCATGCAAACCCTTGCTGACCTAGGGGAAGGTCCTGTCCATCGGGGACGCGGGCTCTAGACTCAGGCCAAAGGAGGCCCGCATGAAGGAACACAAGCCCTGGCAAACCCATGAGTTGATGAACCAGGTGGATGAGCTGAGCGACTACCGTCCACTCGCCACCGACCCAGCGCTGCGCGAAGCCTTGCAGCGCGGCGGTGGCAGCGCCTTCGAGCCGCGCTTGTCGGCCTATGCCGATCGCCTGGGGACGGCCGTGAGCTATGCCCTGGCGGCCCAGGCCAATCGCCATACGCCCGAGCTGCAGAGTTTTGATGCGCGGGGGCGCCGCATCGACCGCGTGGACTTCCATCCCAGCTGGCATCGCTTGATGGCCATGGTTCGAGCCGAAGACCTGATCGCCATGCCCTTCCGTGAGGGCCAGAGCGGCCGCTGGTCGGCCTGGGCGGCGGGCTTTTATCTGCATGGCCAGGTGGAGGCCGGCACGCTGTGCCCGGCCACCATGACGCAAGCCGCCATCCCGGTGCTGCAGAAGGAGCCGGCCTTGTGGGCGCAGCTGAAAGATCAACTTCTTTCTACCGAGTATGACGAACGCGACCTGCCCTTGGCGCAGAAGCGCTCCATCTGGGTCGGCATGGGCATGACGGAGAAGCAGGGCGGCTCCGATGTGCGGGCCAACACCACCCTGGCCACGCCGGTGGGCGCTGGCGGTCGCGGGGCCGAGTACGCCTTGCGCGGCCACAAATGGTTTTTCTCCGCACCCATGTGCGACGCCCATCTGGTGGTGGCCAAGACGGCGGATGGCAGCCCCAGCTGCTTCTTCGTGCCGCGCTGGCGGCCCGACGGAACAAAGAACGCCGTGCAGATTCAGCGCTTGAAAAGCAAGGTCGGCAATCGCAGCAATTCCAGCTCCGAGGTCGAGTTTCAGGACGCCTACGGCCTGCTGATGGGCGAGCCCGGCCGTGGCATTCCCACCATCATCGAGATGGCCGGCTACACCCGACTCAACTGCGTGGTGGGCAGCGCCGCCATGCTGCGCCAGGCCCTGGTGCAGGCGCTGCACTATGCCCGCCATCGCCAGGCTTTTGGCCGTTTGCTGATAGAGCAGCCCCTGATGCGCACGGTGCTCTGCGATCTGGCGCTGGAGAGCGAGGCCGCCGTCGTCTTGATGATGCGCCTGGCCCAGGCCTTTGAGCATCAAGCCGAACCCAGCCAGCGCGCCTGGATGCGCATCCTCACCCCGGCCGCCAAGTTCTGGGTTTGCAAGCGCGCTGTTGAGCTGACGGGCGAGGCCATGGAGGTGCTGGGCGGCAATGGCTATGTGGACGAGGGCGTGATGGCCCGGCTCTTCCGCGAGGCACCGGTCAACTCCATCTGGGAGGGCTCGGGCAATGTGATGTGCTTGGATGTGCTGCGTGCCATCGCCCGCGAGCCCCAGGCCTTCGAGACCTTGCTGGATGAGTTGGCCCAGGGTCTGGGCGATGAGGCCTGCTTGCTGGCCGCCTTGGCCCAGCTGCGTGCCTTGCTCAGCCTGCCACCCGCCGAGCTGGAAGGCCTGGGCCGCCAGCTGGCCGCCCGCCTGGTGCTGCTGGCGCAAGCCGCCTTGCTGCGTCAGCATGCGCCGGGCTTTGTGGCCGAGGCTTTCGTAGCGACCCGCTTTTCGGCCTCAATGCCCTGGGGCGCGGTCAGCGGCCTGGCCGATTCACGTGGCCAGCAGGTGGAAGCGATTTTGCAAAGAGCCTTTCCCGCCTAGCCCTGCATGTAGGCAAAGTCGATAAAGCCTTTTTCGATATTGCAGCCTACCAAGCGCACATTCAGGCGCTGGCCCAGGCGCATCTCGGGGGCGTGGCCGACCAACATGCCTTCCACCGGCGGGTTCAGCACGCGAACCCAGGTGCCGGCCTCGCCGCGCCCGGTGACCAGGGCCGCGAAGATCTCGCCGATGCGGGGTTCCAGAAATAGCGCGGCCTCGGACTTGCGCATGCGCCTCTCCACCTTGCGGGCTGCGTCCTCTTGCCGGGTGCAGTGCAGGGCCAGGTCTTCTAACTCGGCCGGGCTATAGGGCCCGGGCTGGCCAGCCAGGCAGGCCTTGATCATGCGTTGGCTGATCAGGTCGGGGTAGCGCCGGTTGGGCGCGGTGGAGTGGGTGTATTCGCGCTCGGCCAAGCCGAAGTGGCCGATGGGCGCGCTGCCCGGCCGCTCCACCACATACTCACCCGCGCCCATCAGCTTGACGATCACCAGGGATAAATCAGGAAAGCGCAGCGGGTCGGCGCGCCTGCGCCGCGCCAGAAAGCCTTCCAGCGCCTGCGCGTCTGGGGAGTTAGGCAATTGCTCGCCGTATTTGTGCGCTTCTTCGACGATGCGGGCCCAGCGCTCGGGCGAGCGCACCACCCGGCGCAGCGAGGCGCCGCCATGTGCGGCCAAGAAGCGGGCGCAGCAGCCGTTGGTAGCGATCATGAATTCTTCGATCAGCTGACGGGCGCGGTTTTGCTCCTGCTGCTGCAAGTCCAGTACTTTCTCGCCCTCGAAGATGACCCGCGGCTGCAGGGTTTCAAACTCCAGCGAGCCCTGGGCATGGCGGCGCGCGCGCAGGGTTTGCGCCATCGCGTCTTGCAGGCGCAGCTGCTCGTCCATGCCCGGCCAGGCAAGGGCGGCGGCGGGCAGCTCGGCCTCGCCCAGCAGCCAGGCGGAGGTGGCGTCATAAGCCAGCTTGGCCTGGTTGCGCACCCAGGCGCGGCCGATGCTGGAATGCTGCAGTTCGCCCTGGGCGTCGATCAGCATCTCGGTCACCAGGGCCAGGCGGTCTTGCTGCGGGTTGAGCGAGCTGAGATCGGTGGACAGGCGCTCGGGCAGCATGGGGAAGATGCGCGCAGAGGTGTAGACCGAGCAGGTATTGAGCTGGGCATGTTGATCGATGGCCGAGCCCGGCGGCACCCGCACATCCACATCGGCCACGGCCACGAAGAGACGCAGGCCGCCGCCGCGCTGGCGCTGGCAGGTGGTGAGTTGGTCCAGGTCCAGGGAGTCGTCGTTGTCGATTGAGCACCAGGGCAGGGCGCGCAAATCGCGAATTGCCGCCGGCCCGGCCGTGGCCTGGGGCGGCAGATCGGCCGGCAGGCCGGCCAGCTCCTTCTGGACCGCGGGCGGGAACTCGGGCTCCAGCCCCCGCTCCAGCATGGCTTGGCTGGCCAGGGCGGCCAGATCATGACGCTTGAATCGGTGTTGATTTCGCATGGGCCAATGTAGAGCCAAAGCGTGGCTCTGAACAGGCGCTGCCGAGCAAGCCTGTTGGCGGCCTGTGGCAAACTCCGCCGCTTCCGGTTTTCAAGTGATCCCCGACGATCCCGACGCTTTGGACAAGATCCTGCTTCAAATTGCCGCCGAGCTGAATGTTCGCCCGGCCCAGGTCAACGCCGCTGTTGAACTGCTCGATGGGGGCGCCACCGTCCCCTTCATCGCCCGCTACCGCAAAGAGGTCACCGATGGCCTGGATGACGCCCAGCTGCGTGATCTGGAGGCCCGCCTGGGCTATCTGCGCGAGCTGGAAGACCGCCGTGCCGCGGTGCTCAAGAGCATCGAGGAGCTGGGCAAGCTCACCCCTGAGCTGCGCGCCCTGATAGCGGCTGCGCCCACCAAGCAGGAGCTGGAAGACCTCTACCTGCCTTACAAGCAAAAGCGCCGCACCAAGGGCATGATCGCCCGCGAAGCCGGCCTGGAGCCCCTGGCCGACAAGCTGTTTGCCGACCCGACGCTGGACCCGCAGGCTGAAGCCCAGGCTTTCATCAACGCGGAAGCCGGTTTCGCCGACGCCTTCGCGGTGCTGGACGGTGTGCGCGATCTGCTCTCCGAGCGCTGGGCCGAGGACGCCTTGCTGATCGGCAAGCTGCGCGAATGGCTGTGGGAGGAGGGCCTGTTCCGCTCCAAGCTGATGGAAGGCAAGGACGAGAACAATCCCGATATCGCCAAGTTCCGCGACTATTTCGACTACGACGAGCCGATCAAGACCGTGCCCTCGCACCGTGCCCTGGCCGTGTTCCGTGGCCGCACGCAGGAATTCCTGGACGCCAAGCTGGTGCTGGACGAAGAGCTGGTGGCCGGCCAACCGGGCCTGGCCGAAGGCCGCATCGCCCGCCATCTGGGCTGGAGCCACGCCAAGCGCGCCAGCGATGAGCTGATTCGCAAGACCGTGGCCTGGACCTGGAAGGTCAAGCTCAGCATGAGCTTGGAGCGCGATCTGTTCTCGCGCCTGCGCGAAGAGGCCGAGCGCGTGGCCATCAAGGTGTTTGCTGAGAACCTGCGCGATCTGCTCTTGGCTGCACCGGCCGGCAAGCGGGTGGTGATGGGTCTGGACCCCGGCATCCGCACCGGCGTCAAGGTGGCGGTGGTCAGCGATACCGGCCGGGTGCTGGACACCTGCGCCGTCTTCCCGCACGAGCCGCGCAAGGACTGGGAAGGTTCCATTCACACCCTGGGGCGGCTCTGCGCCACCCACGGCGTCAACCTGATCGCCATCGGCAATGGCACGGCCAGCCGCGAGACCGACAAGCTGGCCGCCGATCTGATCAAGCGCATCCAGCAGCTGGCCCCCGGCACCGAGATTCAGAAGGTCGTGGTCAGCGAGGCCGGTGCCTCGATCTACTCGGCCTCGGAGTTCGCCTCCAAGGAGCTGCCGGATCTGGATGTGACTTTGCGCGGCGCGGTCTCCATCGCCCGCCGTCTGCAAGACCCGCTGGCCGAGCTGGTCAAGATCGACCCCAAGAGCATAGGCGTCGGCCAGTACCAGCACGATGTGAATCAGAGCGAGATGGCCAAGACCCTGGACGCGGTGGTGGAAGACTGCGTGAACTCGGTGGGCGTGGACCTCAACACGGCGTCTGCGCCCCTGCTCTCGCGGGTGTCGGGTCTGAGTGCCACCGTGGCCGCCTCCATCGTGCGCTGGCGCGATGCCAATGGCGCTTTCAAAAACCGCAAGCAGCTGATGGATGTGACGGGCCTGGGCCCCAAGACATTCGAGCAGGCGGCGGGCTTTTTGCGCATCCGCGATGGCGAGAACCCCTTGGACTTCTCCGGCGTCCACCCCGAGACTTACCCCGTGGTCGAGCGTATCCTGGCCGCCGTCAAGCGGCCGGCGGCCGAGGTGATGGGCAAGAGCGATGTGATCCGCACGCTCAAACCCGAGGCCTTTGCCGACGACAAGTTCGGCGCCATCACCGTCAAGGACATCCTGGCCGAGCTGGAAAAGCCAGGCCGCGATCCCCGCCCCGACTTCAAGGTCGCCCGCTTCAGCGAAGGTGTGGACGATATCAAGGACCTGGTCGAAGGCATGGTGCTGGAGGGCACGGTCTCCAACGTCGCCCAGTTCGGCGCTTTTGTGGACCTGGGCGTGCACCAGGACGGCCTGATCCACGTCAGCCAGCTGGCGAACAAGTTCGTCAGTGACGCCCGCGAGGTGGTCAAGACCGGTGACATCGTCAAGGTGCGGGTGCTGGAGGTGGACCTCTCGCGCAAGCGCATCTCGCTGACCATGAAGCTGGATGCGCCGCTACAAAAGAGCGGCAGCAAGCCCGACAACAGCTACCGGCCCGCCGCGCGCAATGAGCGTACGGGCGGCGGCGCGGGCGATCGTCGCACGGCCGCACCCGCCGCGCCGGCCGGTGGCAGCGCCATGGCCGCGGCCTTTGCGAAGTTGCAAACCAAGCGTTGATGCGGTCTTGAGTTCCCGGCCCGGGCGCGTTGACCTTGCTTGCGATTCCGCGCTCGGGCTGGCGAATGAGTACCTGAAATCCACCATTGGTCGCATTGGGGCAGACAGCGCTTGAGCTTGCACTTATGGTGCGCGCTGGTTTTGATTTCAAACGAAGCAGCGAAGCCCCCACCGCTGAACCCTTGGAGTATTTCTTGAAGCTCTCGTCAGTTGCCGCCGCCTGCGCCGCCCTTGCCTTCTCCTTGCATGCCCCCAGTTCGCAGGCCCAGGAGGGCCCACCCGGAAGTGAGGCACAGCCCCGTCCTGGAACCAAGCTGGAGCGCGTCGAGATCAAGAGTCAGAGCAGCGATGTGGATCTGCGACGCCGCGCCCCGGTGGCCAAGCAGATTTATGGCCGTGAAGAGATCGCCAAGTTCGGTGACAGCAATGTGGCCGATGTGCTCAAGCGCCTGCCCGGCGTGACGGTGGCCGGTGGTGCGCCGCGCATGCGTGGCCTGGGTGCCGGCTACACCCTGATTCTGATCAACGGCGACCCGGCGCCTCCGGGCTTCGCCTTGGACCAGCTGGACCCGGCCCAGGTCGAACGCATTGAGGTCAGCAAGGGCCCTACGGCCGACCAGAGCGCCCAAGCGGTGGCCGGCTCCATCAACATCATCCTGAAGGACGCACCGCGCGTCAGCCAGCGCGATCTGCGTCTGGGCACCGGCTATAGCGCCGTGCGGCCCACGCCTTCAGCCACCTTCACCTATGGTGAGCGCAAAGGCAATGTGTCTTTGTCCTTGCCAATCTCGGTATTCGAGTGGCGCGGGCAAAACAACTTCAGCACCGATCGGACGCTGGGCAGCTCTCCGCTGGTCTACAGCCGACAAGGCGAGCAGGCCAACTGGGGCCATGGCTTCAACACCGCGCCGCGCCTGAATTGGAAAATCAGCGATGAAGAGAGTTTGTCAGTGCAGGCCTTTGTGCAAAAAGGCTACTGGAACAACCGCCAAACCTTTGACAAGCAGCCGGCGCAGCTGGTCTCGCCCTTCGCCGACGACGACTCCTTGAATCACGGCACCTGGCAGAACCTGCGCGGCAATGCGCAGTGGATCGATCGCTTCAGCGACTCCCAGCGCATCGAGCTCAAGCTGGCGCTGCAGGACTCCAAGGGCACTTACGACAATCTGAGCTACCGCGAGCTGGTAGCCGGTGCCGGCCCGCAGCCCTTCCGCAACACGGTGGGCAATAGCCATGACCGGAGCGTGATCCAGGGCGGCAAGTACGGCCAGCTGCTGGGTGATGAGCACAGCCTCACTGTGGGCTGGGAGCTGGAGTGGCGCAAGCGTGATGAACTGCGCACCCAGACCCAGAACGGCGAGGTCTTGCAACCCAAGTACGACAACCAGCTCTTCTCGGCCGGCATCGAGCGTCAGGCCTTGTTTGTGCAGGACGAGTGGGAGTTGTCGCCCCAGTGGTCGACCTATCTGGGTCTGCGCGGTGAGCGCATCAAGTCCAGCAGCCGCGGCAGTGAATATCAGTTCAGCAATGTGAGCACGGTGGTGACGCCGCTCTGGCATCTGAACTACAAGCTGGACCCCAAGGGCCGCGACATGATCCGCGCCAGCGTGACGCGCAGCTACAAGGCCCCCGATCTGAATGCGCTGCTGGCCCGCCCGTTGACCAATACCGTCAAGCCGGTGTTCGGGGCGGATGGCATCACGCCTTTGCCGAACGACGAACTCAACCCCGACCGCGCCGGCAATCCGAACCTGAAGCCTGAGTTGGCCACCGGCCTGGACATCGCGTTTGAAAAATACCTGAGCGGTGGCGGCTTGGTCAGCGTGGGCGCCTTCTACCGTGGGGTGACGGATTTGATTCGCAACAGCGTGTCGCTGGAGACGGTGGACTGGTCGCCGCTGCAGCGCTATGTCTCGCGTCCGGTGAACTTCTCCAAGGCCCAGACCATGGGCCTGGAGCTGGAAGTGAAGGGCCGCGCTGGCGAGTTGATGCCCACGCTTTTTGACCCCAAGCTGGCCCTGAATCTGCGCGGCAATCTGAGCATCTACCATTCCAATGTCGATGCACTGCCCATGGCTAATAACCGCCTGGACGGCCAGCAGCCTTGGTCGGCTAATGTGGGCTTTGACTACCGCCTGAGCAGCTTGCCGCTGAGCACGGGCATGTCCTTGGCCTACACGCCGGGCTATGTGACTCAGCAGACGCTGACGCAGTCGCTGGACCAGTCCAATAGTCGCTCGCTCGATGTCTATGCACAATGGGTGTTCAACAAGTCCGCCTCACTGCGTTTCTCGGCCAGCAATCTGGCGCCGCTGGATACCCGCTCCCTGACCCTGGTCAGCGACGGCAGCAGCACCAATGTTTTGCGCGAGTCACGCACCCAGTTTGGCCTGGCCTTGGAACTCAAGCTTTGATCTGATCGGGTCCATGACGACAAGCGCTCCTGCACTGCTGATTTACGCCGGTCCGCGCGCCAAGGCGCGCTTGTTGGAGCGCGGCCTGCGCCCGGAAGATGTGCAGGTGGTGCCTGCTGCGGCCGGCGGCCCCAAGGGTTTGATTCTTGGGCCGCTGGACAAATTCATCTTCGGCGATTGGCTGGCCCGCAGCGAGCAGCCGGTTCATCTGATGGGCGCCTCCATCGGCGCCTGGCGCATGGCCACGGCTTGCTTGACCCGCAACGCCGCCGAGGTGGAGCGCGAGTTCGAGAACTTGGCGCAGGGCTATGTGCACCAAAGCTATGACGAGGAGTCGCCCGCAGGCAGCTCGGCCAAGAGGAAAAACAAGATGCCCTCGGCCGCCACCGTCAGCAAGGGCTTTGCCGCCAAGCTCGATGAGGTCTTCGGCGGCCGTGAGGCCCTGGCCCTGAGCCACCCGCGCTTTCGTCTGCATGTGCTGGCCTCGCGCGGTCGGCGCTTGTTGGCCAGGGAAGGGCGTTGGCGCACGCCGCTGGGCTATACGGCGGCTTTTGCGGCCAATCTGCTGTCTCGCCAAGCCATGGGGAGTTGGCTGGAGCGGGTGAGTTTTTCAGACCCCCGCACGCCCCTGCCTCTGCCCCTGAACGACTTCCGCAGCCACCAAGTCGAGCTCAATGCCAGCAACTTTCAGCCCAGCATTCTGGCCAGCTGCTCCATTCCCTTTTGGTTGCAGGCGGTGCACGACATCCCCGGCGCACCGCGCGGCGCTTACTGGGACGGGGGCATCACCGACTACCACCTGCATCTGAACTACGGCGCCATGGCCAGTGAGGGCCTGGTGCTGTATCCGCATTTCCAGCGCCAGGTCGTGCCCGGCTGGCTGGACAAGGCCTTGAAGCGCCGCCACGGTGCCACACCTTTTCTCGACAACGTCGTGTTGCTGGCCCCCAATCCTGCCTGGATTGCCACACTGCCCGGCGCCAAGCTGCCGGATCGCTCCGACTTCCAGCACTTCGGTGACGATGCCGCAGGCCGCGCCAAGCAATGGCTGCGCGCGATTGCCGAGAGCGAACGCCTGCGCGACGAGTTCGCCCAGGCCTGCGAAGCCCCGTCTTTGCAAAGCTTCATCTTGTAAAAGAAAGAAAGCATGGGCCTGGCACGGCCAACCTGCGGGCCTGCCGTCGCGTTGAGCAAGGGTTCCAGCCGGAACTCAGCTTTTGACGGAGTGGCATCACATCATGTTGTCTTTCACCAACTCACCCGAGGCGCCTTCGCAGGCGCGCAAGATCCTCACTCGCGGGGCTCGACTGCTGGTCGTGCTGATGGCGGCCAGCAGCCTCAGCGCCTGCATCTGCTACCCGCCGCGCGGCGGTGGTGGTCATCACTACGACGGCCGTGGCTATGGCCATGGGCAGGGTGGCCGCTATGGTTACGGCCCCACCTCGGGTGGCGGCGCCGTGGTCGGTGGCGTCGTGGGTGGCGTGATCGGCCATGCGGTGGAGCCCGGCGTGGGCACGGCCATCGGCGTGGTGGGCGGCGCCATCGTCGGCAATGAGATTGAACGATCGGGCCGGCGCTGAGGATTTGTCACAACGCCTGCCGAATTTCAATGGCTACAATCGAGGCACGATCAACGAACAAGGGCGAGAAAGGCATCATGGTTATGACACCGCGAACTACGACCACCTCTACACAGGTTTAGTCGGCCGCGGCTTGTCACGTCTTTCTCAGCTGTCTTTTCTCAGGCAGCCCCCAGCAAAAAGCGCGGCACAGTGGCCGCGCTTTTTCATTTCTGGGTTTGCATTGAGGCCAATAGCGCCCGGGCAGTCCCACAGAATTTCGGAGTATTGAAGAATGATCTCGATTCAATTGCCTGACGGCTCCAAGCGCGAGTTCCCGCAAGCCGTCACGGTGGCCGAGGTGGCTGCCTCTATCGGTGCCGGTTTGGCCAAGGCCGCGCTGGCGGGGCGTGTCGACGGCCAAATGGTGGACACCAGCCATCTGATCGCCGCCGATGCCCAGCTGGCCATCATCACGGACAAGGATGCCGACGGCCTGGAGGTGATCCGCCACTCCACCGCCCACTTGCTGGCTTATGCCGTCAAGGAATTGTTCCCCGAGGCCCAAGTCACCATCGGCCCGGTGATCGAGCACGGCTTCTATTACGACTTCGCCTACAAGCGTCCCTTCACGCCGGAAGACCTGGCCGCTATCGAATCCAAGATGAGCGAGCTGGCCAAGAAGGACGAAAAAATCACTCGCTCGGTGCTGCCGCGCGACGAAGCTGTCAGCTATTTCAAGGGGCTTGGCGAGGCCTACAAGGCCGAGATCATCGAGAGCATTCCGGCCGATCAGGATGTCTCGCTCTACGCCGAAGGCAAGTTCACCGATTTGTGTCGTGGCCCTCACGTGCCCTCTACGGGCAAGCTCAAGCATTTCAAGCTGATGAAGGTGGCCGGCGCTTACTGGCGCGGTGACCATCGCAACGAGATGCTTCAGCGCATCTACGGCACGGCTTGGGCCAGCAAGGACGACTTGCAAAAGTATTTGCTGATGCTGGAAGAGGCGGAAAAGCGCGACCACCGCAAGCTGGGTCGTGAGCTGGACCTGTTCCATATCGACGAGCACGCACCGGGCGTGGTGTTCTGGCACCCCAAGGGCTGGACGGTCTGGCAAGAGGTGGAGCAGTACATGCGCCGCGTCTACCGCGACAACGGCTATCAGGAAGTCAAGGGCCCGCAGCTGCTGGACAAGTCGCTGTGGGAGGCCTCGGGCCACTGGGACAAGTACAAGGACGCGATGTTCACGACAGAGTCGGAAAAGCGCGACTACGCGCTCAAGCCGATGAACTGCCCCGGTCACATCCTGATCTTCAAGCATGGCATCAAGAGCTATCGCGATCTGCCTCTGCGCTTCGGTGAGTTTGGTCAATGCCATCGCAACGAGCCCACAGGCGGCCTGCACGGCATCATGCGTGTGCGTGGTTTCACGCAAGACGACGGCCACATCTTCTGCACGGAAGATCAGATCCTGCCCGAGTGCGTCAACTACACGGCTCTGCTGCAGAAGGTCTACAAGGACTTCGGCTTCACCGACATCATCTACAAGGTGGCCACGCGACCCGAGGCTCGCATCGGCTCGGACGAAGTCTGGGACAAGGCCGAGTTCGCGCTTATGGAATCGCTGCGTGCCTCGGGCGTGGAATTCGTCATCGCCCCGGGTGACGGCGCCTTCTATGGCCCCAAGATCGAGTACACGCTGAAAGACGCCCTGGGCCGCCAGTGGCAGTGCGGCACCATGCAGGTGGACTTCTCCATGCCCGGTCGCCTGGGCGCGGAGTTCGTCGACGAAGACGGCCAGCGCAAAACACCGGTGATGCTGCACCGCGCCATCGTGGGCAGCCTGGAGCGTTTCATCGGAATTTTGATTGAGCAGCATGCGGGCGCTCTGCCGGCCTGGCTGGCGCCGACCCAGGTTGTGGTGGCCAATATCACGGATGCGCAGGCGGATTACGTCGCTGAAATCGTGAAATCGCTGGAGAAACAAGGGCTTAGAGTCCAGGCCGATTTGCGCAACGAGAAGATCACGTATAAAATCCGCGAGCATTCTTTGCAAAAGGTTCCGTTCATCCTGGTCGTAGGCGACAAGGAAAAGGCAAATGGAACCGTTGCGGTGCGCGCCCGTGGCAACCAAGATTTGGGTGTGATGGCTCTGGCAGACTTCCTCGTGAAGGCCGCAGCCGACGTCGCTCAAAAGACCTGATTGGCCTGATAAAGGCCGGGTTCTTGTCACCCGAGGCGCGCTTTTGTTTTGTTTGGGCCCCGCGCCTCGGGGCTCGTTGAAAGGTATCCACCATCGCTACTTTTGCTGACCGTCGTGCTGTTCCTGAGCGCAAGCATCGGCTGAACCGTGAAATCATGGCTCCCGAGGTTCGTCTGAACGGCCCTGAGAATGAGCCGCTCGGAATTGTGAGCATCCAGGAAGCGCTGCGCATGGCGGGCGAGCTGGACGTGGACGTTGTCGAAATCTCCGCCACCGCCACACCTCCGGTGTGCCGCCTGATGGACTACGGCAAGTTCAAGTACATCGAACAAAAGCGCGCTGCCGAGGCCAAGTCCAAGCAGAAGGTCATTGAAATCAAGGAAGTCAAGTTCCGCCCGGGTACGGACGAAGGCGACTACCAGATCAAGATGCGCAATCTGCGCCGCTTCATCGCCGAGGATGGTGATAAAGGCAAGGTGACCCTGCGTTACCGCGGCCGCGAAATCACCCACCAAGACATCGGTATGCGTCTGCTGGAGCGTATCCGTGATGAGTTGGCGGATGTGGCCGTGGTGGAGAATATGCCGCGCCTGGAAGGCCGTCAGATGATCATGGTCCTCGCTCCTAAAAAGCGTTGATCGCGGGCTGAGCCCCCAGAGGGAAATCTCAAAGGCTCAAAAAATTTGGCCCGCTGATTTGGTCATCGGCGGGCTTATTAGTCTCCAGAGGCTGGCAAGTGTTGAGAGGCCCTCAACCGCCCCTGGGACATCTTAAAAGGAGCACTCACATGCCCAAAATGAAGACCAAGAGCAGCGCGAAGAAGCGTTTCCGCGTTCGTCCGGGTGGTACCGTCAAGCGCGGTCAGGCGTTCAAGCGCCACATCCTGACCAAGAAGTCGACCAAGAACAAGCGCCATCTGCGCGGTTCGGCTGCCGTGCACGAAACCAACATGGGTCACATCGCTCAGATGTTGCCCGGTGCTGGCCTGTAAACCACTTAACTAAAGGAGATTTAATATGCCTCGCGTTAAACGTGGTGTTACCGCTCGTGCCCGTCACAAGAAGGTCCTGGCTCTGGCCAAGGGCTTCCGTGGTCGTCGTAAGAATGTCTTCCGCATCGCCAAACAGGCGGTGATGAAGGCAGGCCAATACGCCTACCGTGACCGTCGCGCCAAGAAGCGTGTGTTCCGTGCCCTGTGGATTGCTCGTATCAACGCAGCAAGCCGCGGTCTGGGCCTGACATACAGCAAGTTTGTGGCTGGCCTGAAGAAGGCTCAGATCGACATCGACCGCAAGGTCCTGGCTGATCTGGCTGTTAACGATCCTGCTGGTTTTGCCAGCATCTTCGCCAAGGTCAAGGCCGCTCTGGCTTAATGTGAGGAACCGCTCTTGGCGGTTCTTCGCAGCCTCAGGCTCTTGTGGCCTGAGGTGAGCACCCTCAAGGCCGACGCTGCATGCTCGGCCTTTTTTTATTTCCGCCCGAACGAAGAATTTTTGGCTTCAAGATGACTGATCTCGAACAACTGCTGCAGACGGCCCAGAGCGAATTCGCGGCCGCCGCCACGCCCGCCGATCTTGAAAACGCCAAGGCGCGTTTTCTGGGCAAAGCCGGTCGTGTGACCGAGCTGCTCAAGGGCCTGGCCGCCCTGCCCGTGGATGAGAAGAAGGCGCGCGGCGCCGAGATCAATGTCTTGAAGACTGGCATCGAGGCCGCCCTGACGGCCCGCCGCCAAGCCCTGGCCGATGCGGAGCTGGCTTTGCAGCTCAAGGCCGAGGCCCTGGATGTGACGCTGCCCGGCCGCCAGCGCGGCACCGGCGGCTTGCATCCCATCACCCGCGCGATGGAGCGCATCGAGGCCATCTTTGGCTCCATGGGATTCGATGTGGCCGACGGCCCGGAGATCGAGAACGACTGGTTCAATTTCACCGCGCTGAACACACCGGCCGATCACCCGGCACGCTCCATGCACGACACCTTCTACGTGGAAGGGGGGCATGTCTTGCGCACCCACACCAGCCCCATGCAAATCCGCTATGCGGTTCAGCATGTGAAGCGCCACAAGGCGCTGATTGACGCCGGCCAGCCCATGCCGGAGATTCGCGTCATCGCCCCTGGCCGCACCTACCGTGTGGACAGCGATGCCACCCACTCGCCCATGTTCCACCAGGTCGAAGGCCTGTGGGTGGGCGAGAACATCAGCTTCAAGGATTTGAAGTCGGTGTACGGCAACTTCCTGCAGCAGTTCTTTGAGTCGGATGAGCTGGAGTTGCGCTTCCGCCCCAGCTACTTCCCCTTCACCGAGCCCAGCGCCGAGATCGACATGATGTTCGCCACCGGCCCGCTGAAAGGTCGCTGGTTGGAAGTGTCCGGCTCCGGCCAGGTTCATCCCCAGGTGATTCGCAATATGGGTCTGGACCCCGAGCGTTATATCGGTTTTGCCTTCGGCTCCGGCATCGACCGTCTGGCCATGCTGCGCTACGGCGTGAGCGATCTGCGTCAGTTCTTTGACGGTGATTTGCGCTTCTTGTCGCAGTTCAAGTGAACGACAAGCAAATCAAAGTCTGAGAACTCAAGAGAACACATCATGCAATTTCCTGAATCCTGGCTGCGGGCCTTTTGCAACCCCGCGCTGAACACCCAAGAGCTGGCCGATCTGCTGACCATGTCGGGCCTCGAAGTGGAAGAGCTGCGCCCGGTGGCGCCGCCTTTCCATGGCATCGTCGTGGCTGAAATCCTGTCGGCCGAGCAGCACCCTAACGCCGACAAGCTGCGCATCTGCCAGGTCAATGCCGGTGCTGCGGAACCGCTGCAAATCGTCTGCGGCGCGCCCAATGCGCGTGCTGGCATCAAGGTGCCCTTGGCCACCGTGGGTGCCGAACTGCCCCCTGGCGAAGATGGCAAGGCCTTCAAGATCGGCGTGGGCAAGCTGCGCGGCGTTGAGAGCTTTGGCATGTTGTGCTCTGCCCGTGAACTCAAGCTGAGCGAAGAGCATGGCGGCCTGCTGGAACTGGCGGCGGACGCTCCCGTTGGCCAGAACATCCGCGAGCATTTGCAGCTCGACGACACCTTGTTCACCCTCAAGCTGACGCCCAATCTCGCGCATGCGCTGAGCGTCTACGGCATTGCCCGCGAGGTCTCGGCCTTGACCGGCGCGCCCCTGCAAACGCCTGACTTTGCGCCCGTGGCCGTGAGTCACCAGGACAAGCTGCCGGTGCGCATCGAGGCTGCCGATCTGTGCGGTCGCTTCTCCGGTCGCATCGTGCGCGGCGTCAATACGCAGGTGAAGACGCCCGCCTGGATGGTCGATCGCTTGGCCCGTTGCGGCCAGCGTTCGGTCTCGCCCCTGGTGGACATCTCCAACTACGTGATGTTCGAGCTGGGCCGTCCTTCGCATATCTTCGATCTGGACAAAATCCACGAGGAGCTGGTGATCCGCTGGGCCAAGCCCGGCGAGACGCTCAAGCTGCTGAACGGCAACACGGTGGAGCTGGACGAGACGGTCGGTGTAGTGGCCGACTCTCAGGCACCCGAGTCCCTGGCCGGCATCATGGGCGGCGACGCCACGGCCGTGTCCGACGACACCAAGAATGTCTACGTCGAGGCCGCGTTCTGGTGGCCCAAAGCGGTGATGGGCCGTTCGCGCCGCTTCAACTTCTCCACCGACGCGGGGCACCGTTTCGAGCGCGGTGTCGACCCGGCGCTGACGGTGGCGCATATCGAGCGCATCACCCAGCTGATTCTGGACATCTGCGGTGGCCAAGCCGGCCCCATGGACGACACTGTTGCCGCGCTGCCCGAGCGCAAGCCCGTGGCCCTGCGGGTCGCACGCGCGTCCAAGGTCATCGGCATGCCGATCTCGCAGGAAGACTGCGCCCGCGTGTTCACCCGCCTGGGCCTCGCCTTCACCGAGGCCCCCGGCGTCTTGACGGTGACCCCGCCCAGTTTCCGCTTCGATCTGCAGATCGAAGAGGACCTGATCGAAGAAGTGATCCGCGTCTTGGGCTTCCCTCAGCTGCCTGCCACGCCGCCGCTGGCACCTGTGGTGGCCAAGGTGGCTTCGGAGTCGCGCCGCGCCATCCATGCCCTGCGTCATGCGCTAGCCGGCCGTGACTACTTCGAGACCATCAATTTCAGCTTCGTCGAAGCGCGCTGGGAACAAGAGTTAGCTGGCAATAGCAATCCTATCCAGTTGCTCAACCCCATCGCCGCGCCCCTGGCTGTGATGCGGACCAGCCTGATCGGCAGCCTGATCAACACCTTGCGCTACAACCTGACGCGCCGCGCGCCGCGGGTGCGCCTGTTCGAGATCGGTCGTGTCTTCCTGCGCGACGCTTCGGTGGTGGAAAGCGATGCCACCATTGCCGGCATTCATCAGCCCATGCGCGTGGCTGGCCTGGCGTTTGGTCCGGCCGAGCAGCAGCAGTGGAGTCAGCGCGAGCGCCAGGTTGACTTCTTCGATGTGAAGGGCGATCTGGAGGCTTTGTTTGCGCCGCGTCAGCTGCGCTTTGTCGCGGCCGAGCATCCCGCTCTGCACCCGGGCCGCAGTGCGCGCATCGAGCTGGACGGCCAGGACATCGGCGTGATCGGCGAGCTGCATCCCAAGTGGCGCCAGGGCTATGAGCTGCCCACCGCGCCCATCGTCTTCGAGCTGGACCTGCCTGCCGTGCTGGCGCGCCAGCTGCCGGCAGCCCAAGCCATCCCGCGTCAACAGGCCGTTTTGCGCGATCTCGCCGTCATCGTGGGCGAGGGTGTCACGCACGAGGCCTTGATGCAGACCATTCAGTCGGCTCACAGCGGTTTGATCCGCTCCGCCAAGCTCTTCGATGTGTTCAAGCCTACGCAGGCCAGCAGCGACCTGAAGGACGGCGAGCGCAGCATGGCCGTGCGCTTGGAGTTGCTGGACGACGAAGTCACCTTGACCGAAGAGCGCATCGAGCAGACCGTGGCCGCCGTGATCGAGGCCCTGGGTCAGCGCCTCGGTGCGCGCCTGCGGGCCTGAGGTGGACTGAGACCATAGCGGAGGCCCTGGGCACATCATGACGAGCGATCTGAACAAGAAGAGCGAGCCAAGCGACAAGCCGGAAGGCGAGGGCGCGGATCTTGCGACGCCTGCTGCATCCAAGCCAGCGGCGCGGGTGCTCTTGCCCAGCTTGGAGACGCCCACGCTGACCAAGGCCGAGTTGTCCGAACTCCTGTTCGACAAGCTGGGCCTGAACAAGCGTGAGTCCAAGGACATGGTCGAGGCCTTTTTCGACATCATCCATGGCAAGCTGGTCGAGGGTGATGATGTCAAACTCTCCGGCTTCGGTAACTTCAATATCCGCCGCAAAGCTCCTCGCCCAGGTCGCAACCCGCGCACCGGCGAGTCAATCCCTATCAAGGCCAGGGACGTGGTGACATTTCACGCCAGTCACAAACTCAAGAGCCTGGTGCAAGGCGATGTTTGCGACGAAGATGACATCGAGTAGAGTCTGAATTCCCCGTACTTCAAGCAGCCAATCACGCATGGACAATGCGCTTCCCGCCATCCCCGCCAAACGCTACTTCACCATCGGTGAGGTGAGCGATCTGTGCGGCGTGAAGCCCTATGTGCTGCGCTATTGGGAGCAAGAGTTCAGTCAACTCAAGCCCATGAAGCGGCGCGGCAATCGACGCTACTACCAGCACCATGAAGTGCTGCTGATCCGCCGCATTCGCGGCCTGCTGTATGAGCAGGGCTTCACCATCAGTGGCGCTCGCAACCAACTCATCGATGTGGGCAGCTCTCGCAACGCCGAGTCCAAGCTGGCTGCTTCCATGCTTGATTCGGACGAGTCGGATATGGACTCGGGAGATGAGGGTGCCGGTTTGTCGCCCGAACTGAGCGGCATTGTGGCCACCAAGTCTTCTGCTGCCAGTGCGAGCGCATCTGCCGCCGCCCATGCCAGCGAGGCGCGCAGCCAGATCGCCGTGACCGAGGTCTTGGCCAACCAGGGCGAGTCCTTGGAGCCCTGGTCTTTGAGTCAGGTGCGCGAAGAGCTTTTCGCCATTCGTTCTACTCTTTTTATCTGAATCTCGCAGAGCCTAGAAAAATGGGCTATACTGCGAAGCTCAGTCGGGGCGTAGCGCAGCCTGGTAGCGCACTTGCATGGGGTGCAAGGGGTCGTGAGTTCGAATCCCACCGTTCCGACCAAAAACAAGAAGAGAAATAAACGAGCCGCCTGCGCAAGCAAGCGGCTCGTTTTTCCTTTCAGGCTTTGAAATTGGGCCTGGATTGAAGCTGCCGTTGGCGGCTTGATCGAGCCGAGTTCGCGAGCGCAAAGAGTGAGCAGAAATCTCCTCGTCACTTGTTTGCCAAATCAAACATTTGTGCAAAGACTTGCTCTCTTCTTGCCTCGTTTGCGGCTGGCAGGTTTAAAAATTAAGGCATAATATTAAGCATCGGTTTTCAGCAATGAAACCCAATCGGAGCGTAGCGCAGCCTGGTAGCGCACTTGCATGGGGTGCAAGGGGTCGCGAGTTCGAATCCCGCCGTTCCGACCATTGATAAAGAAATGAACAACGCGTTAGCAGCTCAGGCGGCTAGCGCGTTTTTCTTTGTCCGCAACTGTTTGAAGCCTCAATGGCTATGGCTGTGATGCTCATCGGGCACATGCGCGTGGGCATGGGTGATGGGGCTGTGCCTATGCCTGTGGCTGTGCAGACCTTGGGGCATGGGCGAGCGCTGGTGGTCGTGGTCGTGATGGCCATCGTCATGGCGGTGGGCATGCTCGTGCTCCACGGCCTCGTGGCTGTGCTCGTGCGCATGGGACTCCGCCAGATGCAGCAAGAGGCCCAGAATCATTAGCAGGCCCCCCAGCAGCAGCCAGAGGCCACCGTCGCGCTCGCCCAAGGCGTAGGCTAGGCCTGCGCCAAAGAAGGGCGCAAAGGCAAAGACCGAGGCGGTGCGGGCCGCGCCGAAAGCGCGTTGCGCCAGCAGATAGCAGCGCAGGCTCAGTCCATAGCCGGTGGCGCCCACGGCCAAGAGGCCCAAGGCCGGCCAAAGACCGGGCAGAGGTTCACTCAAACACCAGGCCAGCACGGCCGAGGCATTGGCGCCTAAGGCGCTTTTGTAGAGCACGACCTGGCCAGGATCGCGGTTGGCCAGAGCGCGCGACAAGGTATTGTCCAAGCCCCAAGCAGCGGTGGCTGCCAGCACCGCCAGCAGGCCCAGCAGACCCTGCAATTGGCTCTGCAAGTGGTTGGCTGCCTGCGTCTGCGCCCGGTCCCAGATCAAGGCCACGCCGCCCAAGGTCAGCAGCAGCAGGGCAGCGGCCACCCGGCGATCCAATTGCTCGCGATAGAGCGCGCGGGCCAGCAGGGCGGTGAAGACGGCTTCCAGGGTCAGCATCAGGGCGGCGGCGCTGCCGCTGGTGTGCTGCAGGCCCCAGGCCAGGGCGACGGGGCCTAGCAAGGCTCCGAAGAAAGCCATCAGCAAGAGGCGTGGGATATCGCCGCGACGCAGGGCAGCCTCGCGCTCCAGGGGTTGGCGCAGCAAGCCGCCCACCAAGGCGGCGCCGGCGTAGAGCAGGGCGGCGGTGCTGAAGCTGCCCAGGCCCGTGCCCAATTGCTGCAACAAAGGCGTGCTGGCGCCGAAAAGCAGGGCGGCCAGCAAGGCGTTCAGGCCGCCGCGCAAGGCGGGCCAGCGCGAGCCGGGCGTGGGGGTGTGAGAGTGCATGGGCCTGACTGTAGATCAGGCCTGTTTCATCCAGCGGGCGGAGCGGCCTTCAGAGCAGCGTCGCGAGATCCAGGCCCGTCCAGGCGGAGATCCAGGCCAGCGCGCGCTGGCCTGCGTCCAGCAGCACATGGCCCATCATCAGGGCGAAGGCCACGGCGCCCGAACCCACCAGGGCCGAGGCCAGCAAGGCCAGGCCGTCGCGGAACATCCAGCCCAGACTCAGCAGCACCAGGCTCAGGCTGGGCAGCACATTGCCCAGCGGCAGGGGCAGCAGAATCAGCACGCCCATCAAGGCGATCCAGACTCGCCAGCCGGTGTGGGTGCGGCTGTGGCTGGTCCAGGTCCAGCGGGCCTTCATCAGGCGATCCGAGAGACCGTACATCCAGGCCAGAAAACGCAGGCAGCGGCGCGACCACAAGGCATTGAGGCGCACGCGTCCCAAGCGCTCCGGCACGATGCTGCCGTCCAGCTGGCTGCTCCAGCGCCAAGCGATCACAAAGATCACCAAGCTCAGCAAGGTGCCCACACCCGCCATGGGCATGACGCTGAGCACGGCCATCAGCAGCAGCAAGACGGCGGCCGAGGCCTCGCCGTGCAGGCGCAGCAAGTCCGGCAAGCTGAGTTCTTGGAAGGAATCAGGCGCTGCGCCCGTCTCGGAATGGGCCTCTGAATGAGCCTGGGCGGCGCGGTGGAAGACTTCGGCAAGTAGCTTGGACATGGCTGTGCCCGACTCAATCAGTGCGATGACTCTGGCTTCAGAAGCCCGCGCGTTGCTTGAGTGTTTCCAGGCGCGGAATGCGGCCCAGCAGCAGGTGGCCGGCGATGGCCAAGACCAGCATGATGACCATGCCCAGCAGCCAGAGCAGCCAGATCAGGGGTTCCAGCCAGCCCATGGCCGAGCCCAGCATGGGCAAGACATCACGGCTGGCCGTGATGGCCCAGAGCACGGCTTCCTGCGCCAGCTTGATCGACGCCGGGTCCAGCCACAGGCTGACCCAGGTCGGCACCGGCCATTGGGCGGCTGCCGTTCCCGCCGCCACCGCATCGCCGCTGCCCAGCAATTGGGCGGCCCATTCGCTCAGGGCGATCACCAGCAAGGCGCCGCCGGTCCACAGGGCGCTCAAAAGGGCGAAAACAATCCAGACTGCAATTTTCATCAGAGGTGTGGTCTTCACGGTGGAATGCCGCGGGAGCCCGTGCTTGAAGTAAGAAGGGCTCAACCATAGCTTGATAACTCCACATGAAAAACCAGACAGTCGCTGAGAGTCACTGATGTTTTTCGGAAGCTTCCCGGCGCTTCAGGCCGGCTTTTGGCTGCTGCGCACCGTGCCGCGGCCGGCTTTCTTGGCGGCATAGCTGGCCAGATCGGCGCGTGCCAGCCACTCCGCCGCGCTGCCCATGTCTTCGCTCAGCGCGGCCACCCCCACGCTGGCGCCAACACTCAGGCGCTGACCCTGCCAATCCACGCTCAGGGCCTGGATGGCTTCGAGCAAATCGTGGGCCACACGCTCAGCCCCCTCGGCATGGCAGCGTTCCAGCAACACGGCGAACTCGTCACCGCCCAGGCGTGCCAGCAAATCGCCGGCGCGAATCGCGGCCGCCGCGGTATCGGCCACTGCCTTGAGCATGGCGTCACCCGCGGCATGGCCCAGGCTGTCGTTGATCTCCTTGAATCGGTCCAGGTCAAAGGCGATCAAGGCAGCCGGCTTGGCGCGCGAGCGCATGGCGTAGACGGTGTCCAGGCGGTGCATGAACTCGCGCCGATTGGCCAGGCCGGTCAGGTTGTCGTGCTTGGCCGACCATTCCAGCGCCAGGCGCGAGCTGACCTCCTCGGAAATATCGCTGACCGTCCAGATGGCGCCGGCCTCATGGTCCAGCGGGTCCACCGGCTGGCCGGACAGGCGGCCCCAGAAGGTGCTGCCATCGGCGCGCAGCATTTGCCAGTCGCCCTGGTAGTGGCGGCCGGCCTCGAAGGCCTCGCGCACCTGGGGGCTGAGTGCGTCAAAATCGCCTTCCAGCGCGTAGATCAGCCGCGTGGGCTGGCCCATCAACTGGTCGGCCGTGTGGCCAAAGAGCTTACAAAACGCCGTGCTGACGAGCTCGAAACGCCGCCGTCGGCTGAAGGCAATGCCCAGCGGTGCTGCTTCCATCACCGACTGCAGACGACCCAAGGTGACGGCATTGCTGGCCTCGAAATTGGCCCGCTCGCGCGCCACCCGCTGCAAGACTCGCTGCAGCTGGGCCACCTCGCCGCGGCTTTGGGGCCAGTCTTGATCCACATCGCTGGCACCGTCGAACAAACGGCTGGCGCGTTGACGCAGCTGGCTCAAGGGCTGCAAAAGCCACCAGATCAAGGCCGTCAAGGCCGTGGCTAGCACGCCGGCGATGGACAGGGTCCAGATCACCGCTTGGCGCTGTGCCGCGGCCAGCGGTGCCAGCACGGCGCGGGTCTCGCGGGCGCGCCAGACCATCCAGTCCAGCCCCGGCACCCCGGCCACGCCCAGCAGCTCTTTGGCGTCGCCCAGATGCAGACCGGCCGGTTCCAGCGGCTGGCCGGCTTGTTGCCAGGCCTCAAAGCCGGCCAGCAAACGCGGTTCCAGGCGGATGGAGCTGCCCACCAGCCGGCTGTTGGGATGGGCCAGGATCAAGCCCTTGGCGTCAGTCACCACCACCAAGACCCCGTCCTCGCCGCCCACGCTTTCGGCCACGCCTTCCAGCAGGTTCTGGCTTTGCAAGCGCAGCACGGCACCCATCACAGCCCAGACCCGGCCCTGCTCCATCAGGGGCTGGGCCAACACGACAACAGGCTCCATGCTGACCCGGCTGATCAGCGGCGCCGACACCTGGGGCTGACCCAGGCGCTGGGCCTTGGCGAAGTAGTCACGGTCCTGCACATTGATCTCGGGCTGGCGGAAGCCGGTCTTGTCCACTGTGCCCAGCATGCGGCCCTCCGCATCCACCATAAAGAGGCTGCTGAAATTGATTTGCAGACGCATATGGCGCTGCAGGAACTCGCCCAAGGTCTCGGGGCGCAGGGCCGAGGGCTTGATATCCTTGGTCAGCGCCGCTAGCGCGCGCTGGTGTTGCACCACCCGGTGGGCCAGCAAGGAGGCGGTGCGCACGGCCTCGTTGACCTCGGCATGCTGGCGCTCGGACAAGGTGGCGGATTGCGCCTTGTGAGTCAAGACCATCACCGAGGAGCCCATGCCGATCAAGAGCAGCAAGAGGCCGGCCAAGCCGACCTGGAACTTGAGGGTCTCGAAGCCGCGAACCAAGCGCTGCAACAGGGGCAGTCGCTCAGTCATGGGAGGCGTGGGGCAGGGGCATGGCGGGGTGTGCTTGCGGGCTGAGAGCGGTGGGCGAGGCGCTGCTGGCGGGCGTGTTCGGCGCATGCAGCGAGAACAAAGTTTAGGCCAAGCGGCCACAAGCGCCGTCTTGGCGCCGGATTAGGATTTTTTACGCTTCATGGCCTGCCGGGCTTGCCCCGGATTTGCCACGGAAAGGCCCTAGACTTTCGCCCAAATCTACCGCGTGGGAGGGCCGATGAGCCAGCGTCTGAAGAAGTTTCTGCAGCGAGCCAAAACCGGCTCGGCCTGGGCGGCGGCGCTGCTGGGAGTGGCGGCCTGTGTTTGGCCCGCGCAAGAGGCTGCGGCCGCGACGCTTGCGATGACGCCCTCCGGCCAGGTCAGTGAGTTGCGTCAGCTGCGCCTGGTCTTCTCCGAAGCGGTGGTGCCGGCCGGTGACCCGCGCCTGCCCGCGCCCGGTGAGCTGCGCTGCGCGGGTCAAGCCAAGCCGGTGGCAGGCGATGGACGCTGGGCCAGCGAACGCGAATGGCTGTTTGATCTGCGCGAGCCCTTGGCCGCGATGAGCCGCTGCTCGTTCAAGCTCAGCGAGGGCTTCAAGCCCCTGGCCGGGGTGACGCTCAGCGGCGCGCGTGAGTTTTCTCTGAGTACCGGCCCAGCCCTGGTCGTGCGCGCCCACCCCTGGGAGGGCAGCCAGATTGAGGAGGACCAGCACTTCTTGCTGCAGTTCAACGGCGTGGTCAGTGATGCGGATCTGGCTCAGCGGGCCTGGTGCGAGGTCGAGGGCCTGGGCGAGCGGCAGCCGGTCAAGCGGGTGACGGGCAAGGTCCTGGAGGCGGTGTTGAAGTCCGAAGGAATTGCCGGGCCGCAAGCCGCCCGCGCCGTCCTGCTCAGCTGCCAGCGCCCCCTGCCACCGGACGCCCATGTGCAAATCAAATGGCGGCACGCCGAACAAGAAGGCAAGAGTGCCAACAAGGCGGAGGCTGGCGTGCAGCGCTTTGAGTTCCAGGTGCGCCGCCCCTTCACCGCCGAGTTCAGCTGCGAGCGCGAGCGGGCGAATGCGCCTTGCTTACCGATCCGGCCTTTGCGCGTGGTCTTCAGCGAAGCGGTGCCGCGCGAGCTGGCCCAGCAAATCAAGCTGCAGCCCAAGAGTGGCTCGCCCATTGCGCCCAGCCTGGACAAAGACAATAAGGAAAGCGAGCTCAGCGAGGTCAGTTTTCAAGGCCCGTTTGCCGAGAACGCCGAGTTCAGCATCGTCTTGCCCAAAGGGCTCAAAGACCGCAGCGGCCGGCTCCTAAGCAATGCCGACAGCTTCCCGGCCCTGAAGGTGCAGACCGGCATCGCACCGCCGCTGGCCAAATTCGCGGCCGCGCCCTTCGGCATTCTGGAGCGCGAGGCCAAGGGCCCGGCCGTCTTGCCCATCACCATGCGCCATGTGCAGAGCGACTGGGCGGCGGGGCCGAACAAGGCCTCGCCCGGCGAGATCCGCATCAAGCGGGTGCAAAGCGATGCCGAGGTGTTGGCCTGGTATGCCAAGCTCAAGCGCTATCACGAGAACCAGCTGACGGCCCGTGAGCTGGGCCTGCCGGCCTCGGAGTGGGACGAAATCGTGCCCGGCCAGGACGGCCGCGGCAATCCGGTGGAGCGCAAGGTGCCGCGCTATGTGCGCACCCGCGAGGCCTCTTTGCTGCAGCGCGAGGCGGGCACCGAAACCTTGGCCTTGCCGGCCCCGGTGGGTGGCAAAGAAGGTGACGCCCGCCCCTTCGAGGTCATAGGCCTGCCCCTGGCCCAGCCCGGCTACCACGTGGTGGAACTGAGCTCGCGCCGCCTGGGCCAGGCCTTGCTGGACAAGGCCGCGCCCATGTATGTTCGCACGGGAGTGCTGGTGACCAATCTGGGCGTGCATTTCAAGCTGGGCCGCGAGAACAGCCTGGTCTGGGTCACCAGCCTGGACAAGGGCAAGCCGGTGGCCGATGCAGACGTGGCGGTGAACGACTGCCATGGCAAGCGCCTGTGGGCCGGGCGCACCGACGCCCAGGGCCTGGCCCGTATCAACGAAGGCCTTGAACGCCGTCGCCATGGCAATGAGCGTTGCGAGGCCGAGTACGGCCTTTTCGTGACGGCCCGCAAGGCCGATGCGCAAGGCCAGACCGATATGGCTTTTGTGTTCAGCAACTGGAACAAGGGCATTGAATCCTGGCGCTTCAATCAGTCAACGTCCAACCAGCGCGAGCCCGATGTGCGGGCCCACACGGTGCTGGACCGCAGCCTTTTGCGAGCCGGTGAAACCGTCTCGATGAAGCACTTCTTCCGCCTGGAAAACAGCCAGGGCCTGGCCCTGGCCGGCGCCGCCCAACTGCCCGATCAAGTCACGCTCACGCATGACGGCAGCGGCCAGCAAATCGTCTTGCCCCTGAGCTGGCCCAGCCCGCGCAGCAGCGTGACGCAGTGGCAGATCCCGGCCAATGCCAAGCTGGGCACTTACAGCATCACGCTGGAGCGCGGCGCCGCCGCCTCCTCCAAGCGCGGCCGGCAGGCCTGGCATAGCGGCAGCTTCCGGGTCGAGGAGTTCCGCCTGCCCCTGATCGATGCCCGCCTGAGCGGCCCCAAGGCCTTGCCCATCGCGCCCAGCGAGCTGCGCATCAACGCTCAGCTCAACTACTTGTCGGGTGGCGGGGTGGCGGCGGCACCGCTCAAGCTCTCGGCCGTGCTGCGGCCGCGATATGTGCAGTTTGCGGGTTATGAAGAGTTCAATTTCTCGCCCCCAGCCAGCGACGATGGCACGGTCAGCCGCCCGGCCAACGAGGCGATGGAGGAGGATGAGTCCGAGGCCAGCCGCCCGCGCGATAGCAAGCTCGTGGCCGACAAGCTGGCCACGTTGACCGATCGCAATGGCGCCGCCGAACTCTTGCTGAAAAACCTACCCAAGATCAGCCAGCCTAGCGAGCTGCAGGCGCAGATCACTTTTGCCGACCCGAATGGCGAGACCAAGACCGCCTCGCAGAGCTTCAATCTCTGGCCCGCCAAGCTGGTCTTGGGTCTGAAGGCGGGCAGCTGGGGCAGCAATCGCGGCAAGATCAAGTTCAGCGCCCTGGCCTTGGACACGGCCGGCAAGCCGCTGGCCGGCCAGCGCCTGGAGGTGCGCGCCCGCCTGAACCAGACCATCAGCAGCCGCAAGCGCATGGTCGGTGGCTTCTACGCCTACGACAACCATGTGGAGCGCAAGGACCTGGGCGCCCTGTGCAGCGGCAGCAGTGATGAGCATGGCCTGCTGAGCTGCGAGTCCGAGCTGGATGCTTCGGGCGAGGTGGAGTTGATCGTCCAAGCCAAGGACGCCGATGGCCGCTCCGTGCAAGCCGCTACCACCGCCTGGCTGACCCGCCAGGGTGAACTCTGGTTCGCGCAGGACAACGACGATCGCATCGACGTCCTGCCCGAGAAAAAGCACTACGAGCCGGGCGAGACGGCGCGCTTGCAGGTGCGCATGCCTTATCGCGAGGCCACGGCCCTGGTCGCCATCGAGCGCGAGGGCGTGATCGAGACGCGCCTTGTCACCCTGCGCGGCGATGACCCGACGATAGAGCTGAAAATCGACAAGGCCTGGGCGCCTAACGTTTACGTCAGCGTGCTGGCCCTGCGCGGCCGCATCCATGAGGTGCCTTGGTACAGCTTCTTCAGCTGGGGCTGGAAGGCCCCCATCAACTGGTGGCAGGCTTGGCGCGAGTCCCGCAACACGCCGCCGCCCACGGCCTTGGTCGATCTGGCCAAGCCTTCTTTCAAGCTGGGCGTGGCCAATTTGCAGGTGGGCCTGGCCGAACATCAGCTGCAGGTGATGGTGAGCACCGACAAGCCTCAGTACAGCATCCGCCAAAAAGTGCAGACCCGCATCAAGGTCTTGCAGAACGGCCAGCCGCTGAAGGATGCGGAAGTGGCCTTCGCAGCGGTGGACGAAGGCCTGCTGCTGCTGGGCCCCAACAACTCCTGGGACCTGCTCGCTGCCCTGATCCAGCAGCGCAGCTGGGGCGTGGAAACCGCCTCGGCGCAGAGCGAAATCATTGGCCGCCGCCACTATGGCCGCAAGGCCGTGGCCGCAGGCGGCGGCGGGGGCCATGCGGCCACCCGCGAGTTGTTTGACACCTTGCTGCTCTGGCAGGCCGTGGTCAAGCTGGACGCGAATGGCGAGGCCTTGGTGGAGGTGCCGCTGAATGATTCGCTGACCAGCTTCCGCCTGGTGGCCGTGGCGGATGCCGGGGCGCAAAAGTTCGGCACTGGCCAGACGACGGTGCGGGTCACGCAGGACTTGCAAGTCCTGTCCGGCCTGCCGCCCCTGGCGCGCGAGGGCGACCGCTTCCAGGCCATGCTCACCGTGCGCAATAGCACCACCCGAGCCATGAAGCTGCGCGCCACGCTGCAAGGCCAGGTGCCAGGAGCGACTGAGCCTTTGAAGCTGGCCCCGCAAGACCTGAACCTTGCTGCCGGGGCGGCCCAGGAGCTGCAATGGCAGGTGACGGTGCCCGAGGGTGCTCAGCGCATTGACTGGGAGCTGGCCGCTCAAGAGCAAGGGGGCGGCAATGCCCAAGACCGTGTCAAGCTCAGCCAGCGCATCGTGTCTGCCGTGCCCTTGCAGGTTCTGCAGGCCTCGCTGAGCCAGCTGGACGGCAAGCTGAGCATTGCCGTGGCCCCGCCTGCCGATGCCTTGCCACTCAGTGGCCCCAAGCAAGGCGGCGTCAACATCAGCCTGCTGCCCCGCCTGGGCGGCGAGCTGCCCGGCCCGCGCCGCTTCTTTGAGACCTATCCCTACAGCTGCCTGGAGCAGCAAACGTCCAAGGCCCTGGGCCTGCACGACGAGGCCCAGTGGCAGGCGGTGATGGCCAAGCTGCCGGGTTATTTGGATGCCGAGGGCTTGGCGCATTACTTCCCGCCGCGTGCCGACTCCGGCGCCACCGGCAGCGAGCGCCTGACCGCCTATCTGCTGGCGGCCTCGCAAGAAGCCGGCCGGGAGATCCCGGCGGCCTCGCGCCAGCGCATGCTGGACGGCTTGCAAGCCTATGTGGAAGGGCGCTTGGTTCGCTCCTTCTGGACGCCCAAGCCGGGTCAACTGGACGGCGAGGTGCGCCGTCTGAACGCGCTGGAGGCCTTGTCGCGCTACGGCCGGGCCTCGCCCGCCTTGCTGAGCACGGTGGATGCCAAGTCTTTGCCCACCTGGCCCACGGCCGCGGTATTGGACTGGCTGCAAATCCACCAGCGTCTCAAGACCGCCCCTGAGCGCGACAAGCGCTTGGCCGAGGCCCAGAACCTGCTGCGCAGCCGCCTCACTTACGCCGGTACCACGCTCAAGTTCAGCAATGAGGAGGGCGATGCCTGGTGGTGGTTGATGGACAGCGCCGATGCCAATGCCGCGCGCCTGATCTTGGCCCTGGTCGATGAGCCCACCTGGGCGCAGGAGCTGCCCCGCTTGCTGATGGGCACGCTGGCTCGTCAGCGCCAAGGCGCTTGGTCCACCACCACGGCCAATCTCTGGGGTGTGCTGGCCTTGGACAAGTTCAGCGCCCGCTTTGAGAAGACGGCCGTTGCCGGTCAGACCGCTGCCAGCCTCGGGAGCCAGACGCAGAAATTTGATTGGGCTGCCAAACCGGCCGGGGGCCAGTTCTTGCTGCCCTGGCCTGCGGCTGCCAACGGCAAACTCGAGCTGAGCCAGGAAGGCGCGGGCAAGCCCTGGGTGACGCTGCAGTCCCTGGCCGCCGTGCCGCTGAAGTCGCCGCTGTACTCGGGCTATCGCATCACCCGCACCCTGCAGGCGGTGGAGCAAAAGCAAGCCGGCAAATGGAGCCGTGGCGATGTGATCAAGGTGCGCCTGGAGCTGGAAGCCGCCAGCGATATGACCTGGGTGGTTTTGTCCGACCCTTTGCCCACGGGCGCCGCCGTGCTGGGCTCGGGCTTGGGCGGGCAGAGCTCTTTGGCGGCCGAGGGCGAGTCCAGCAAGAGCACCATCTGGCCCAGTTATGAGGAGCGTGCCTTCGAAGCCTGGCGCGGCTATTTCGAGTATCTGCCGCGCGGCAAGCATCAGATCGAGTACACGATTCGCCTCAACAATGCGGGCCGCTTCCAGCTGCCCGGCACCCGGGCCGAGGCCATGTATGCGCCGGACAGCTTTGGCGTCTTGCCCCAGCAGCTGATGGAGGTGCAGCCTTGAGTTGGAAGTTTGCTGCGGCCCTGCTGGTTTGCAGTGTGAGTGCCGTGGCCCAGCCCAGCTTTCAGGAGGTGAAGTCAGCCCACCGGGTTTCGGACTTCACCTTGCTGGATAGGCGTGGCGAGGCCTTGCAGACCCTGCGTCTGGACATGCAAGGCCGCAGCTTGGATTGGCTGGCCCTGGATCAGATGTCGCCCGCGCTGTTGCAGGCCTTGCTCTTGGGTGAGGACCGGCGCTTTTACGAGCACAGCGGGGTGGACTGGAGTGCGGTGGCGCGCTCGGCCTGGGCCAATCTGTGGAATAGCCGCACACGCGGCGCCTCCACCCTCACCATGCAGCTGGCCGGCTTGATCGATGAAGGCCTGGCCCGCCCGGCCGGTGGCCGCAGCCTGACGCAAAAAATCGGCCAGGCCGTCTTGGCCACTCGCCTGGAGCAGCGCTGGAGCAAGGCGCAGATTCTGGAGGCCTATCTCAATAGCGTGCCCCTGCGCGGCGAAGTGGTGGGCGTCAACGCCCTGGCGCAAACCCTGTTCGCCAAAAGCCCGGCCGGGCTGACGGCGCAAGAGGCGGCCCTGGTCGCGGCCATGGTGCGCGCGCCCAATGCCAGCCCGGCCTTGCTGGCACAGCGGGCTTGTGCACTCTTGCAAATGCCTGAGATGGGGCAGGGAGGTTCAAGCTGGAATTGCGCGCCCCTGCGCGGCCAGATCGAAGCCTTGCTGGCCCGCCGCGCCAGCCCCACCCTGGGCCCGCAGCTGGCGCCCCACTATGCCCGCCGTGTCTTGAGTGCCGAGGGCCCGCCGCGCCAAGGCAGCACGCTGGACGCCGGCCTGCAGCGCCTGGCCTTGCAGAGCCTGAAGCAGCAACTGGCCGAGCTTTCGGGCCGCAATGTGGAAGACGGGGCGGTGCTAGTGCTGGACAACGCGACGGGTGCGGTGCTGGCCTGGGTGGGCAGCAGCGGCGAGGCTTTTTCCAACGCGGCCCAGGTGGATGGCGTGCTGGCGCGGCGCCAGCCGGGCTCCACCCTCAAGCCCTTTATCTACGAGCTGGCGCTGGAGAAGCGAATCATCACCCCGGCCAGCCTGCTGGACGACTCACCGGCCCAGATCGCCACGCCCGCCGGCCTGTACCTGCCGCAGAACTACGACAAGGAATTCAAGGGTTATGTCTCGGCCCGCGCCGCCCTGGGCAATAGCCTCAATGTGCCGGCCGTCAAGCTCGCCGCCATGCTGGGCGTGGACCCGGTCTTTGCCCGCCTGCAGGCCCTGGGCCTGGATTTGCGGGAGAGCGCCGGCTTCTACGGCCTCTCCCTGGCCCTGGGCAGCCCGGATGTGAGCTTGCTGGCGCTGACCAATGCCTATCGAAGCTTGGCGCGTGGTGGTTTGTACAGCGAGGCAGAGATGCCAAAGGCCACGGCGGCTCGGCAAGTGCTGGACCCGGGCGCGAGCTTTATCGTCAGCGATATGCTGGCCGACAACAATGCCCGCGCCATCACCTTTGGCCTGGATAGCCCCCTGGCCACGCGCAGTTATGCGGCCGTCAAGACTGGCACCAGCAAAGACATGCGTGACAACTGGTGCCTGGGCTATAGCTCGCGCTACACGGTGGGCGTGTGGGTGGGCAATGCCAGCGGCGAGCCCATGCATGGGGTCAGCGGCATCAGCGGCGCAGCGCCGGTGTGGGCCACGCTGATGCGCTATCTGCACGAGGGCCGCCCTTCGCTCGCACCCAAGCCGCCGGCCGGTGTCGTGCGCCAAATGGTGAGTTTTGAGGCCCAGCGCGAGGCGGCACGCGAGGAATGGTTCATGGCCGGCACCGAGCAGGCGCAGATGCGGGCCACGGCCCAGATGCAGGGCCAGACCCAGCAAGGCATCAGCAGCCCACGCGACGGCAGCATCTTCGCCCTGGACCCCGACATCCCGCCCCAGGCCCAGCGTCTGCGCTTCAGCGGCCAGGCCGGTCGCTGGGAGCTCAACGGCAAGATACTGGGCCGCGGCACCCAGGTGTTCTGGTCCCCCTGGCCCGGCAAGCACCGCCTGCGTCTGCTCGACGGCCGGGGTCAGGTCTTGCAGCAGGTGGGCTTTGAGGTGCGCGGGGCGACGGTCAAGTAGGAGGGAGGCTCAAGGCCGGGTCAAGATTGCTTGGCTTCGGCTTCGGACTCTTCGGGCATCCGATCCCCAATCCAAGCCAGCGTCAAGGTATAGGTCACAGCCAGCACCACCGGCCCGATGAAGAGCCCCACCAGCCCGAAGGCCAGCAGGCCGCCGATGACGCCGGCAAAAATCAAGAGCAAGGGCAGGTCGGCACCTTTCTTGATCAACCAGGGCCGCAAGACGTTGTCCAGCAAGGTGATCAAGACGGTGATGACCAAGAGCACCGTGCCCCAGGTCGGCTCGCCCGACCAGTACAACCAGGCCACGGCCGGGCCCAGCACCAGCACGACACCGATCTGCGCCAGGCAGGCCATGAACATCACGGCCGTCAGCAAACCTGCAAAGGGCACGCCCACCAGCAGCAGGCCCAGGCCGCCCAGGGCGGATTGCACAATCGCCGTCACCACGAGGCCCAGCGCCACACCGCGAATGGCTTGGCCCGCCAGGGTGATGACTTGGTCGCCTTGCGTGCCCGCCAGGCGCAGGGCAAAGCCGCGCACACCACGGGCCGCGTTCTCACCGTAGAGATAAAGAATGGCGGCGATGGCCACCGTCATCATGAACTGCATGCCGATCAGGCCCAGATTGCCGGCCTGCGAGGCCACCCATTTCAGCGAGCTGCCGAAATAAGGCTTGATCATGCTCACGATGGGGCCAAAGCCGTCCACCGCCACCCGGTGCCACAGAGCGCCCAGGCTCTCGCCCACCAAAGGCAAGCTGAGCAGCCATTGCGGAGGCTCGGGCACCTTGGCGTCGCTCAGCGAGTTGAACAGGGTGACGAGGCTGTCCGCATGGGTGACCACCGTACTCAGGGCCACGCTGAGTGGCACGAACAAGAGCAGCAGCAAGACCAGCACCATCACCGAGGTGGCCAAGCCGCGTCGGCCCCACAGCCGCGCCTGGATGGCGCGCATCATGGGCCAGGTGGAGACGACGACCATGGTGGCCCAGATCAAGGGCCCCAAAAAGGGTCGCATCACCCACAAGGACATGAAGAGCAGCAAGGCCACGCTGAGGACGGCCAGCAGGGTGCGGGTCAGTTCGGGTTTGGAGGTTTGGACGCGCATAGTTTTGACAGAGATGTTTGGCCTGGATTCTGACCTCAGTCTGAGAAAATATTCGCCATGAGCAAGAAAACCGTTCACGTCAGCGAGACCCCGGCCA
Source organism: Paucibacter sp. KBW04 (assembly GCF_003852425.1). Lineage (GTDB taxonomy): Bacteria > Pseudomonadota > Gammaproteobacteria > Burkholderiales > Burkholderiaceae_C > Paucibacter_A. The sequence continues at coordinate 306,074 of NZ_QAJN01000012.1, forward strand.
CCCAGTTTCTGCGGCAGCACAAAATCGCCTTCAGCGAGCATGTGTATGACTATGTGGAGCATGGGGGCACGGCCGAGTCCTCGCGCCAGCTGGGTGTGCCCGAGCACGAGGTGGTCAAAACCCTGGTCATGCAGGATGAAAAAGCCCAGCCCCTGATCGTGTTGATGCATGGCGACCGCCAGGTCAGCCTGAAGGAGTTGGCGCGGCAGATCCCCTGCAAAAAGGTGGAGCCCTGCAAACCTGAGGTGGCGCAGCGCCACAGCGGCTATATGGTCGGCGGCACCTCGCCCTTTGGCACGCGCAAGACCATGCCGGTGTTCGTGGAGGCCTCGATTCTTGAACTGCCGCGCATCTGCATCAATGGCGGGCGGCGTGGTTTTCTGGTCGGCATTGAGCCCAAATTGCTGACCGAGCTGCTGGCGGCCCGGCCCGTGCATTGCGCCAGTGCAGAATAGCGCCCCATGCAAGACACCTTATTCCCTCTCTTGGCCGCTCTGGGCGGCTACCTCATCGGCTCACTCTCCTTTGCCGTCATCATCAGCCGAGCCATGGGCTTGTCCGACCCGCGCAGCTATGGCTCGGGCAACCCCGGCGCCACCAATGTGCTGCGCTCGGGCAACAAGGCCGCGGCCATCCTGACCCTGGTCTTTGATGCGCTCAAGGGCTATGTGCCGGTGCTCTTGGTGACGCTGTTTGGCGCCCGCTTCGGCCTGGGCGAAGGCACGGCCGCCCTGGTCGGCCTGGGCGCCTTCTTGGGCCATCTGTGGCCGGTGTTCTTCCGCTTCGAGGGCGGCAAGGGCGTGGCCACGGCAGCGGGCGTGATCCTGGCGCTCAACCCCTTGCTGGGCCTGGCCACGCTGGCCACCTGGCTGATCATTGCCTACTTCTCGCGCTATTCCTCGCTGGCCGCGCTGACCGCCGCCGGCTTCGCGCCGTTTTACGAGATGCTGATCTGGGGCACCGGCCCCATCGTCGGCGTGCTGGTGCTGATGGCCTTGCTGCTGGTGTGGCGCCATGAGGCCAATATCAAGAAGCTGCTGAACGGCACCGAGAGCAAGATCGGCCAAAAAGCCGCCGCCGCTGCGGCCCCGGCCGGCAGCAGCAAGAAACATCCGCATGGCCAGGGCCCCAAGCCGCACGGCCATTCGCACCACCATCCTTCCAAGAAAAAAGGTTCCTGATATGTCTAACTCTTCAATTGAGCGCTTCGACGTCGGCGCCCGCATGTCCGAGATGGCTGTTTACAACGGCGTGGTCTATCTGGCCGGGCAAATCCCCGAGGACGCCAGCCAGGACATCACTGGCCAGACGGCCCAGGTGCTGGCCGCCATCGACGCCTTGCTGGCCCGCGCCGGCTCAGACAAAACCAAGATCCTGCGCGCGCAAATCTTTATTGCCGATCTGGCCGACTTCCCTGGCATGAACGCCGCCTGGGACGCCTGGGTCGCTCCCGGCCACACGCCCCCCCGCGCCACCGTCGAGGCCAAGCTGGCCCGCCCGGAGTGGAAGGTGGAGATTGTGGTGACGGCCGCTGTTTGAGCTTGAGCTGAGCCTGGCCCAGCGCTGATGGACAAGACCAAGGGCCGCTCGGCCAAGCAGTTTTGGCCCCTGCTGCTGATTGTTCTGGGCGTTTGGAGTTTGAGCCAAGCCGCCTCCTGGTGGCTGGCTCGTTCTCAGGCGCAAACCCTGCGTGAGCTGGCCAAGCCGGGCGATATCCGCATGATTTCCTCCACCACCTGCGTCTTCTGCGAGAAGGCGCGGCGCTGGATGACGGCTCAGGCCGTGCCGTTTCAGGAATGCTTTATCGAAACGGATGCGGCTTGCATGAGCGAGTACCAAGCGCGCGGGGCGCGCGGCACGCCGACCATGGTGGTGCGGGGGCAGACCCAGCTGGGCTTTGACAAGCAGCGGGTGGCGCAGGCCTTGAAACTATGAGGCCCTGATCAGTCGAAACTTAGGCCCAGCTTGTCCGGGTCGCCCTGGCCGCGCCGCACCAGCACCGGCTCGTCGCCGCTGAGGTCGATCACCGTGGTGGGTTGCAGGGCGCAGGCACCGGCGTCAACGATGACTTGCAGCAGCTTGTCAAAGCGGGCCGAGATATCGGCCGCGTCGTTGAGCGGCTCGTCCTCGCCCGGCGGGATCAAAGTGGTGGCCAGCAGGGGTTGGCCGAAGATGGCCAGCAGCTCTTGCGTCACCTTGTGGTCCGGCACCCGCAGGCCTATGGTGCGGCGCGAAGGGTGAGAGAGGCGACGCGGCACTTCCTTGGTCGCCTCCAGAATGAAGGTGAAGGGGCCAGGTGTTGCCAGCTTGAGCAGGCGGTATTGCTGGTTGTCTACCCGCGCGTAGCTGGCCAGTTCGCTCAAGTCGCGGCACAGCAGGGTCAGGTGGTGCTTGTCGTCCACCCCGCGGATGCGGCGCAGATTCTCCACCGCCGCCTTATCGTCCAGACGGCAGACCAGGGCATAGCTGGAGTCCGTGGGGATGGCCGCGACGCCGCCCGCATGCAGGATCTGCGCCGTTTGCTTGAGAAAGCGAGCCTGCGGGTTCTCGGGATGAACTTCGAAGTTTTGAGCCATGGCCTATTGTTACCGAGGCTTGGGGGGACGTGGTCTGCGATGGCGCGAAACGGCAGGCTGCTGTGTTTCGCTCATGTCCTCCGTCTGCAGCCTGCGGCTGCAGCCTCCCCCTTTACTTCGCTGCACACAACAGCCTACCGTCTCGCGCCGGGCTCAGTGCTGTGCATTCAAATTTGCTTCACGCAGGCCAATGAATCCTGTCCTGCAGCAACTCCCAGATGGGCTTGAGTCGGCCCGACAAACCGTCCAGCCGGCCCAGATCGACCCGGCTTTCCTCGGGCGAATGGAAGTCGGAGCCGCGTGATGCGTAGAGGCCGAACTCCAGCGCGGTTTCGGTGTATTTGACGGCCTCGGCCGCCGAGTGGCTGCCGGTCACGACTTCGATGCCACGGCCGCCATGGCCCATGAACTCGGTGATCAGGGCGTACTCCTCGGTGGGCGTGAAGGCATAGCGCGCCGGGTGGGCAATCACCGCCTGGCCGCCGGCTTGCAAAATCCAGCGCAAAGCATCTCCCAGCTTGGCCCAGCGGTGTTCCACATAGCCCGGCTTGCCCTCGGTGAGATAGCGGCGGAAGACCTCACTCACATCGCTGCAGTGGCCGGACTCCACCAGAAAGCGCGCGAAGTGGGTGCGTGAGATCAGCTCCGGGTTGCCCACAAATTTCAGCGCGCCTTCAAAAGCGCCCTTGATGCCCACCTGGGCCAGGCCCGCGGCCATCTCGCGGGCGCGTTGCTCGCGGCCGCCGCGTGTGGTGTGCAAGCCTTCAATCAGGGCCGAATTCTTGTGCTCAAAGCCCAGGCCCACGATATGCACGACGCGGCCGGCAAAGCTGACCGAAATCTCAACGCCGGTCAGATAGGGCAGGCCCAGGGACAGGGCCGTGTCCAGGGCGCGCTGCTGGCCGCCGACCTCGTCGTGATCGGTCAGCGCCCACAACTCCACCCCCTGATCTTTGGCTCGGCGTGCCAGTTCTTCGGGTTGCAAAGTACCGTCCGACACCCGGGAGTGGCAGTGCAGATCGGCATTGGTGCTGACGTCAACGGTGCAGCGCGGGGTTTGAGTGAGGTTCACCCGGCCATTTTAGGCCGCCACCCCGCTCGCAGGGCCTGCAGGGTTATGCCGGCCGTGAGGTCTTGGCGCTATCCGCCTTGAATCAAAGCCGGAAAGCCTGTACCGCGCCTTCCATGGCCTGGGCTTGGCCGCGCAAGGCCTCGGCCGAGGCGGCGGATTGCTGCACCAGGGCGGCATTTTGCTGGGTCATGGCGTCGATGGCGCGCACCGCCTGGCCCAGGGCCTGGGTCTGGCCGGCTTGCTCCCGGGCTTGGCGGTCCATGCCCTGCATCACCGCGGTGACCTCTTGCACCTTGGCGACGATTTTTTGCATGGCTGCACCGGCGTCCTCCGCCAGGCTGGAGCCTTGCTCCACCCGTTCGCTGCTGCCGGCGATCAAGACCTTGATGTCTTTCACTGCCGCGCTGCAGCGGCCGGCCAGGGCGCGCACCTCGGAGGCCACGACGGCAAAGCCGCGGCCTTGTTCGCCCGCACGCGCCGCCTCGACGGCGGCGTTCAGGGCCAGGATATTGGTTTGAAACGCGATGCCATCGATCAAGCCGGTGATCTCGCTGATCTTGCGCGAGGCCTGCTGGATGCCGTTCATGGTCGCCACCACCTGGCTCACCACCTCGCCGCCTTGCGTCGCCATGCCGCTGGCGCTGTGGGCCAGGGCCGAGGCATCGGCGGTGGCGCGGCTGCTGCTTTGCACGGCGCGGTCCAGCAGATCCACGCTGGAGGAGGTTTGCTGCAGATGCGAGGCGGCGGTCTCGGTGCGATCGGCCAGGTCTTGGTTGCCCCCGGCGATTTCGTGTGCGGCCAGGCGTATGCCGCCGGCGCCGCGGTGGATTTGCGCCACCAGCTCGCGCAGCTTGATCTGCATCTCGGCCATGGCGGCCAGCACCCGGCCCAGCTCGTCGGCGCGGCCGAGGGGCACGCTCTGGCTCAGATCGCCGGCGGCGATGCGCTCGGCCACATCGAGCATTTGCTGCACCGGCTGCAGCAGCTGCCGGCTGGCCCGCCACAGCACCCAGGCCAGCAGGCCCAGCAGCATGGGGGTGAGCAGCAGCAAGAGATTGCGCTGCAGTCTGGCCGCGCTGGCGCGGGCCTGCAGGCGCTGATCCAGCACCTGCATCACCTGGCGCGACAGCTCGGCTTGCTGGCCGGCGGCGTTAGCAAATCCGGCGGCCAGTTGCTCCAGCGGGTAGTTCACATCCTGGGCGGCGGCCTGCATGGTGGCATCCACCAGGCGGCGTTGCTGCTCGGCCTGGGTCAGCAAGGGGCTGAGGATCAGGCCCAGGGCGGCGTCGGCTTCTTTGGCCGCCATCAGCTGCTGCTGCATGGCCTCGGCATGCAGGCGGTAGCGGGCTAGGGCGGCGCTGACGCGGGCCACATCGTCCACGGCGGCGGCACGCGCGATGCTGCTCAGCTCGGACAAGGCGGCCGCCACCTGGGGCGCGGCCTGCAAACCGGCCAGGATGGCAAAGTGGCTGGCGGGTTCGGGGTCCAGCAAGAGGCCCTGTCTGCGGTTGAAGGCGTTGATGGCCTGCAGGGCCTGGGTCTCCAGGGCTTGGTGTTCACTCAGCAGCTTGGCGCTGTCGATCTGGCCCTCGCTCAGGCCTTGCTGCAAGGCCTGCAGCGACTCGGCCAGGGCCAGGGCGGCCGGGTCTTGCGGGGCGATGTCGCGCAGGCTTTGCTGGGCGGCGAGTGCGGTGGCTGGCAGTTCCTCGCGGGCAGCGGGGCGGCTGTTCAGGGCCTCGACGGCAAGCTGCTTGTGGGCGTGGAGTTGGCTCAGGGAGAGCTGCCACTGCTTGTTGAGGGGCAGGCCCTGGCTTTCGCGGGCGATATGGTCCAGGCGGCCCAGCAGCTCTTGGAGTAGCAGGCTGCTGGGCAGCAGGCCCAGGGTCAGGGAGAGCAGGGCGATCAGCAGAAGACGGGATTTCAGACTCGGTGCTTGGCCGATGCCGAGGGAGAAATTCATGGGAGCGTGCCCGGGGTCAGGCCTTGTTTCAATGACCCGATTGGAGGCTGGGCTCGTGTCAGTGCTGTGACGGAGTTAGGGGTTCACCCTCGCCCCTTCGGCAAGGCGTGCATAGTTCACGCCCTGCGTGGAATGGGCGGCTCAGACCAGGGCCTCCACCACCAGCTGCACCCGCTGCTGGCCCTGGTACTCATCCAGGCTCAGGCGGTAGGCCAGGCGGCCGCTGGTGGGCACGGGGTCGATATGGCCGAACCAGATCGCGTCGCGCAGCACGCCGGCCTGGCGCACCCGCAGCTTGAGGTGGCGCTCGCCCACGATGCGCTGCGAGATCACCTCCACCTGATCGCAGAACAAGGGCGCCTCAAAAGCCTGACCCCAGACCTGCGCCTCCAGCTCGCGCACGGTGGCGGGGGTGTGCAGCTCGGGCGGCAGGGGGCCGTCGGTGCGCAGTTGGCGGGTGAGTGCGGCGGCGTCCAGCCATTCGGCGGCGACTTCTTGCAAGGCGGCGTCAAAGGCCTCGAAACCGTCTTCCACCAGGGTGCAGCCCGCCGCCATGGCATGGCCGCCAAACTTCTTGAGCAAATTCGGCTGGCGCTTGCTGACCAGGTCCAGCGCGTCGCGCAGATGAAAGCCGGGGATGGAGCGGCCCGAGCCCTTGAGCTGACCGTCCGCACCCCGTGCAAAGACGAAAGTAGGCCGATGGATGCGGTCCTTCAGGCGCGAGGCGATGATGCCCACCACGCCCTCGTGGAACTCCGGCTCGAACAGGCACAGAGCGGTCGGGGGCTGGCCTTGCAGCAAGGGCTGGCGCAGCAGCTCGGCCAGCTTGAGCTCGGCCTGCTCCTTCATATCGGCCTCGATCTCGCGGCGTTCGCGGTTGATGGCGTCCAGTTTTTTGGCCAGTTCCAGGGCGCGCGTGGGCTCATCGCTGAGCAGGCACTCTATCCCCAAGGTCATGTCCGACAGCCGCCCCGCCGCGTTGATGCGTGGCCCCAGAGCAAAGCCCAGATCAAAGGCATTGGCGCGGCTGCAGTCGCGGCCGGCGGCGCTGAACAGGGCGGCAACACCGGGCTGCACCCGGCCGGCCCGCATGCGCTTGAGGCCTTGGGCCACCAGGCGGCGGTTGTTGGCGTCCAGCTTGACCACGTCGGCCACCGTGCCCAGGGCGACCAGGTCCAGCAAGCCGTCCAGCTTGGGCTGCGTGGTGCCATCGAAGCGGCCACGGCGCCGTAGCTCGCTGCGCAAGGCCAGCAGCACGTAAAAAGCCACGCCCACGCCGGCCAAGTTCTTGCTCTCGAAGGCGCAGCCGGGTTGGCTGGGGTTGACCAAGGCGTCGGCTGCGGGAAGTTGCACCACACCGTCGATGATGGCGGGCAGGTGGTGATCGGTCACCAGCACCTTCAGGCCCAAGGCCTTGGCGTGGGCCACACCGGCGATGCTGGCGATGCCGTTGTCCACCGTCATCAAGACCTGCGGGCGCTGCGGCAGGGCCAGCTCGACGATGGCGGGCGTCAGACCATAGCCGTGGATGGCCCGGTCCGGCACCACATAGCCCAATTGCTCGGGTCTAGCGCCCAGCATGGCCAGACCGCGCAAGGCCACCACGCAGGCGGTGGCGCCGTCGCAGTCGTAATCGGCCACCAGGCAGATGCGCTCGCCCGCTTCTATCGCATCGGCCAGCAGAACGGCGGCCTCGGCATTGCCCTTGAGCGTGTCGGGCGAGAGCAGGCGGGCCAGGCCCTCGTCCAGCTCGGCCGGGTCTTTCACGCCGCGTGAGGCGAAGAGCCGGGCCAGCAGCGGCGGCACGCCCGCTTGTTCCAGGGCCCAGGCGGCGCGGGGCGGCACATCGCGGGTGCTCAGCTCGGGCGCGTTATTCATTACAAGCCCTCCAGCAGGCTGTGCACCTCGGCCCGTGGCGGCAGCCAGCGGTGCAAGGTTTTTTGCAGCGGGCTGCGCGCAGGCAGGATGAATTTGCGGGCCAAGCGCTCGCCGCAGAGCGTCAGCTGGACCGATTTGCCCAGCCTGGCCTCGTTGAGCAGATGCGAGACGGCGCCATCGTCCAGCCGCGCCCAGGCCTCGGCCCAGGCGGCCCAGTCTTCCATCAGCAGGGGCTGGCGCAGGCTGCTGTCCAGGCGCAGATCGGCGGGCAGGGGCTTGGCCCCGGGGCTTTCAGCGCCACAGCCGCTGATCCACAAGGAGTTCAGGGGCAGGGCCTTGCGGGCTTCGCGCGCTGTGTTCAGGGGCTGGCGATGCAAAAGCATCTGGGCCTCGTTTTGCAGGGTGCGCAGGCGGCGGGCTTCGGGCATCCAGGTGGCGACATTGCGTTGCACCACCCGGTCCAGGCTGGCGCTTGGCAGGCCGGCCAAGCTGGGGTGGCTGATCAGCCATTGCAGGGGGCTCAGCCAGTGAGCCTGCCAGCCTTCATCAGAAGGCCACAGCTCGGCCAAGGCGGCGAAGAAGGCACGTGATTCCTCCTCGCTCAGTTCCAGCAGTTCGGGGGCGTAGGCGGTGACTTGATCGCTGCCCACGGCCAGATGCATGGGGCTGAGCAAGGCCCAGGCTTGGCCGGCGCCGCTGGGCAAACCCGCCTCGGCGGCCAGCCAGGCGGCGGTGGGTACGGGTGCCGAGGTATCCGCCAAGCCACGCTCGCGGGCCAGGGCCAGCTCGAATGGCGTGTTGAGGCTGTACTCGTCGCTGCCCAGGGCCTGGCCCTCGGCTTTGAGCAAGCCCATCAGGGCCGAGAGATGGGGCAGGGCCAAGGTGCCCAGGCTGTGCTTGCAGGCCTCGCCCAGGGCGCTGGCATGGGGAATCATCAGATGCATGGCGGCATTATCGAGCGCGGGACGGCATGGCGACTTTGCAAGGCCTTGTGCGGCCGTCACGCAAGCTTCACAAACTTGCCACGGGTCCGACATGGGCGAGGCCGAGACTGCAAAACCATGCAGAACGACCACGCCCTGATGCGCGCCGCCGCCACGGCTGCGGGTGCTTGTCTCGACCCAGCCACGGAAGCGGCCGAGGGCGTGGACACGCCCAGCCGCCGCTACCGAACGGTGTGGATCTCCGACCTGCATCTGGGCACGCCCGGCTGCCAGGCCGAGGCCTTGCTGGACTTCTTGCGCGAGGTGGAGTGCGAGCAGCTGTTCTTGGTCGGTGACATCATCGACGGCTGGCAGCTGCGGCGCAGCTGGTACTGGCCACAGGCGCATAACGATGTGGTGCAAAAGCTCTTGCGCAAGGCGCGCAAGGGTTGCCGGGTCTTCTTCGTACCAGGCAATCACGATGAGTTCGCTCGCAAATACCTAAATCACAACTTCGGCGGCATCGAGGTGGTGAAGGAATGGGTGCATGAGACGGCCGACGGCCGCAAGCTCTGGATCACCCATGGTGATTTGTTTGACGGCGTGATCCAGTGCGCCAAATGGTTAGCTCATCTGGGCGACACGGCTTATGAGATCACGCTCAAGCTCAATCGCTACCTCAACCATTTACGCGCCAAATTCGGCCTGCCTTACTGGAGTTTGTCCAAGTATTTGAAGCTCAAGGTCAAGCGGGCGGTCAGCTATGTCTCGGACTTTGAGGTGGCGGTGGCCCGTGAAGCGCGCAAGCGCGGCGTGCAAGGTGTTGTTTGTGGCCATATTCACCATGCCGAGATGCGTGATATCGACGGCATTCTTTATTGCAACGATGGCGACTGGGTGGAGAGCCTGACCGCCCTGGTGGAGCACGCGGACGGGACTTTGGAGATTTTGGACTGGAGTGCGGCCCGGGCCAGCCTACCGCTGGCCCTGCAAAAAGCCCGGCCCGCCTTGGCCAGAGCCCTAGAGTCGCAGCCCTAAAATCGTTTCATGAATCCTGCCGTAGACAAAGCCACACCCACCTCCATCATCCCGGCTCTGCTGAATCGCGAGAAAGCCATTCTGGAATTCAACCGGCGCGTGCTGGCCCAGGCCCAGCGCCTGGATGTGCCGCTGCTGGAGCGGCTGCGCTATATCTGCATCGTCTCCTCCAATCTGGACGAGTTTTTCGAGGTGCGCTTCGCCGATATGCTGGACGCGGCGCGCGACCCGCAAAGCCAGGTGGATAACCGCGATGTCGAGCGGGTGGCCCGCGCCGCCCACACCTTGATCGACGAGCAGTACGGCATCTTCAACGAGCAGTTGATGCCAGAACTGCGCCAGCACCAGATCACCATCCTCAACCACGCCGATCGCAACGAAGCTCAGCGTGCCTGGGTGGCCAAGTTTTTTGAGCGCGAGGTGCGGCCCTTGCTGATGCCCGTGGGCCTGGACCCGGCCCACCCCTTCCCGCAGGTGGCCAACAAGTCCCTGCACTTCATCGCGCGCCTGTCCGGCAAGGATGCCTTTGGCCGCGACAACCGAATCGCCATCGTCAAAGTGCCGCGGGTGCTGCCGCGGGTGATCCGCCTGCCCGAGTCGGTGGCCCAGGGCCAGCAGGCTTTTGTACTGCTGACCAGCGTGATCCGGGCGCATTTGGAGGACTTGTTCGGCGGCCGCAAGGTCGAGGCGTTCTCGCAGTTCCGCGTCACCCGCGACTCCGATCTGGAGGTGGATGAGGAGGAGATCGCCAATCTGCGCAGCGCCCTGCGCTCGGGCCTGACCACCCGCCACTTCGGCCGTGCCGTGCGCCTGGAGGTGGTCAACACTTGCCCGGCCGAGCTCTCGCAATTCCTGCTGGAGCAATTCGATCTGCCCGAGGCGGCGCTCTACCGCGTCAACGGCCCGGTCAATCTGGTGCGCCTGAACGAGTTGATCGATCAGACCGACGCACCCGAGCTGCGCTTCGAGCCGCATGAGCCGGCCTGGCCGCAGGCCCGGCTGCCGCGCCAGAAGTCCATCTTCGAGCGCCTGGCCCGTAAGGGCGATGTGCTGCTGCACCACCCCTTCGAGAGCTTCGATCCGGTGGTGGAGTTTTTGCGCGAGGCGGTGGAAGACCCCGATGTGCTGGCCATCAAGCAGACGATTTACCGCACCGGCGCCAAGTCGGCCCTGATGGACTTGCTGATCGAAGCAGCGCGGCGTGGCAAGGAAGTGATGGCGGTGGTGGAGCTCAAGGCCCGCTTCGACGAGGAGGCCAATATCAACTGGGCCGAGCGTCTGGAAGCGGTGGGGGCCCAGGTGGTGTACGGCATCGTGGGCTTCAAAACCCATGCCAAGCTGCTGCTGGTGACCCGGCGCGAGGGTGCTAAGTTTCGCCGTTATGCGCATTTGTCCACCGGCAATTACAACCCGCGCACCGCCCGCTTCTACACCGATCTGGGCTATATGACGGCCGACTCCGAATTGACCAGCGATGTGGACTCGGTGTTCCGCCAGCTGGCCTCGCTGGGCAAGATCAAGACCCCGCGCCGCCTGCTGCTGGCCCCCTTCAATATGCACAGCCGCATGATGGAGATGTTGGGCCAGGTCGAGGCCGCCGCGCGCGCGGGCAAACCGGCCCGCCTGGTGATCAAGATCAATGCCCTGACCGACGCAGAGCTGATCGAGGGCATCCTCCGAGCCAGCCAGGCCGGCGCCAAGGTGGATCTGATCGTGCGCGGCGCCTGCATGCTGCCGCCCGGCCTGCCAGGCATTAGCGACAACATCGTCGTGCGCTCCATCGTCGGCCGTTTTCTGGAGCACACCCGGGTTTGCTACTTCCAGTGGGGCGAGCGCGAGGAGGACACGGCGCTCTACCTGTCCAGCGCCGACTGGATGAGTCGCAATATGTTCCGCCGCATCGAGGTGGCCTGGCCGATCAACGACCCCAAGCTGCGTCAGCGCATCATCGACGAGGCCTTGGTGCCCTATCTGCACGATGGCTTGGACGCCTGGCAGCTGGGGCCGGACGGGCATTCCAGCCGCATCTCCACCCAAGGGCCTTGCGCTCAACATGCGCTGATGCGCCTGTTCCGCGCTCAGAGGGATTGAGGCCATGGACCTGATTCTGTGGCGCCATGCCGAGGCCGAGTTGCTGCGCGAAGGCGGCAAGGATCTGGAGCGCTGCCTGACCCGCAAGGGCGAGCGCCAGGCGGCACGCATGGCCGAGTGGTTGAACCGACGCCTGGCCGCTTCGACTCGGGTCTTGGTGAGCCCGGCCCAGCGTACCCGCGCCACCGCCGCGGCCCTGGGCCGCGAGCTGCGCATCCTGCCCAGCTTGGCGCCAGACGCCAGCGTGGCCGATCTGCTGGCCGCCGCGCGTTGGCCCGCCAGCAGCGAGCCGGTGCTGATCGTGGGCCATCAGCCCACCCTGGGCCTGCTGGCCGCCCAGTTGCTAACGGGCAGCCCGCAGCCTTGGTCGGTCAAAAAGGGGGCGGTCTGGTGGCTGCGCGCGCGTCAGCGCGAGGGGCAGCAAGAGGTGGTCTTGCAAGCGGTGCAGGGCCCCGATTTTCTCTAGGAGTCTGTCGGACTTGGGCCGCCGAAAGCGGAAATCGGCCCCAGCGAGGACAGTTCTTGCCGGATTTGCAGCCCCATAGCCTGGCTATGGGGCAAAAAGCCGGTGAGAAATGGACCGCTGCGGCCGACTTTCCGTCGGCGGATTCCAAGTCCGACAGACTCCTAGCCAAGGTCTTTAGACCAAGCTCAACTCCAAGACCCCGCTGCGCGCCCAGGCCGCCACTTCTTCCTGCAGCAAGAACACGGTGCGCGGGTGTTCGCTGGCCCAGGACTTGGGCAGATTCAGCTCCACCTTGCGCCCTTGGCGCCGCAGGCGCAGAGCCTTGGACTCCACCGCCTCGCGGGCATGGCTTTTGATGACGGCCAGGCGTAGGCAGAGCAGTTGCCAGAGCAGGCTTTCATCGCTCAGCGCCGCCTCCAGCTTGCGCAGGCCACCGCGCTGACCCAGGGCCAGATCGCCCAGGCGCTTGAGCTGGTTTTGTGAGAAGCCGGCCGCGTCCACATGGGCCAGCAGATAGGCGCTGTGGCGGTGGTGGTCGTGATGGGACACCATCATGCCCATCTCATGCAGGCCGGCCGCCCAGGCCAGCTCGCGCTGGCGCTCGCGCGGGGCGCGCGGCTGCAACTGCTGGTAGAGATTGAGCGCAATGGCTTGCACCCGCTCGGCCTGGGCCAGATCGACGGCAAAACGCTTTTGCAAGCCGGCCACCGAGGCCTCGCGCATATCTTGTTTGGCAATGCCATCGGTCGTCAGGCTGGATTCAAGCCGCTCGACCAGATCGAAGATCACGCCCTGGCGTAGCGCGCCCTTGGCGGGCAGCAACTCCTCGATGCCGAACTGGGTCAGCAAGGTGTAGAGAATGCACAGGCCGCCGCCCACGACGGCGCGGCGGTCTTCTTTGAGGCCGGGCAGCTTGAGTTTGTCCATGCTGCCTGCTTCCAGGCACTGGGCGATGCACCAGCGCAAGGCGTCCGGGGTGATGCGACCGTCGGTGATGCCGGTGGCGGCGAGGATTTGCGCCACGGCGCCAACCGTGCCCGAGGAGCCCAGGGCCTGCTGCCACAGCGCGGGTTTGAAGAGCGTCAGGGCTTCTTCCAACTCGGCACCGGCGGCCACCTGGGCGGCGCGAAAAGCTTCGGCGGTGAACAGACCCTCAGGGAAAAAGCGCAGCGAAAGGCTGACGCTGCCGACCTGGAAGGACTCGGCCGCCTGTGGGCGCCGGCCGCGGCCCAGAATCATCTCGGTGGAGCGGCCGCCGATATCGATCACCAGGCGCGGCTTGTCGCCGGGCTGCAAGCGGGCCACGCCGGCAAAGATCAGGCGCGCCTCTTCGCGGCCCGAGATCACCTCGATGGGAAAGCCCAGCACTTCCTGGGCGCGGGCCAGAAAGGCGTTGCGATTCTTGGCCTCGCGCAGGGTCTGCGTCGCCACGGCGCGCACGCGCGCGGGCGGGAAGCCTTTGAGGCGCTGGGCAAAGCGCTGCAAGCAGTCCAGGCCGCGCTGCATGGCGGCTTCGGTGAGCATGCCTTCGGCGTCCAGGCCGGCGCCCAGGCGCACGGTTTCCTTCAAATACTCCAGGCGTTTGTATTGGCCGCGCGGCATCTGCGCGATCTCAAGCCGGAAGCTGTTGGAGCCCATATCGATGGCGGCCAGGGGCGCAGCGATGTCCGGGGTGGTGGAGGCAGGATGCAAAATCATGCGGGCAATTGTCGGGGCAAACAAAGCCTATCCAGCCCAGGCGAGGCCGGCTTTCAAGCGCTTACCTAAAATGCCTGCGGTTCTCCCACCACAGACTGCCCCAATCCATGAACCAAGCCCTCCCTTCCGCGTCCCTGGGCTATGCCGCTGCCTCCCAAGCCTTGCTGACGCAGGCGATTCACACCCCGGACCAGGGCTTGCAGACGGGCCACTTCAGCCTCGATGTGGAGGGTTTTTCGCTGACTGGCTACAGCGCCCGGCCACTGGGTGTGGACAGGCCGCCGGTGATCCTGCTGATCAGCGAAATTTTTGGCGTGCACGAGCACATCGCCGATGTAGCCCGGCGCTTGGCGCAGCAGGGCTATTGGGCCCTGGCGCCGGCGCTCTTTCTGCGCCAGGGCGATCCGGGGGCCTACGGCGACATCCCTTCGCTGATGCAGGAGGTGGTTTACAAGGTGCCGGATGCCCAGGTCATGAAGGATCTGGACGCCGTCCTTGCCTGGGCTCAGGCCCAGGGCGGCGATATGGGTCGCCTGGGCGTGACCGGCTTTTGTTGGGGCGGGCGTATCAGCTGGCTCTATGCCGCCCACAACCCGGCCGTGCGGGCCGCCGTGGCCTGGTATGGCCGCATGATCGGTGTGTGCAATGAACGCACTCCCGCCCACCCGATTGACCGGGTGGCGCAGCTGCACGGGCCCGTGCTGGGTTTGTATGGCGGGCGCGATGAGGGCATCGCGCTTGACACGGTTGATAAGATGAGGCTTGCTCTGAAGAATGGCTCGGTGGCCGCGCAGCGTAGCGAGATTCATGTCTACCCGCAGGCCCCGCATGCTTTCTTTGCCGACTACCGTCCCAGCTATCGCCAGGACGAGGCCGTCGATGGCTGGCAGCGATGCCTGGCCTGGTTCAAGGCCCATGGCGTAGCTTGAGTCTTGTTTGCACCAAGGCTCAAAGAATGGATGGATGACCGCGCCCCGTATGGCGCGGTTCTTGTTTGGTTTTAAGCCCAGCTCGGGATTTTGATGACTCTTTTTTATATCGTGCTGGCCACCTTCTCGGGTGGCCTGCTGTCGGTTTTGATCGCGGCCAGCCTGACGGTGAGCCTCTTGGGCCGTATCGTCAAGAATTTGGTGAGCCTGTCCACCGGCGTGTTGCTGGCCACGGCCTTGCTGCATGTCTTGCCCGAGGCTTTTGAGAGCAAGGCCAGCCCGCATGCCTTGTTCATGGTCTTGCTGGGCGGCCTGATGTTTTTCTTTCTGCTGGAGAAGGTGGAGCTGTATCGCCACACCCATCATCACGAGGGCGATGGCCATCACCACCACCATCATTTCGATGCCGAACAGGCGGGTCGTGGCGGCTTGAGCGTGCTGGTGGGTGACAGCATCCACAATTTTTGCGACGGCATCATCATCGCCGCGGCCTTTTTGGCCGACCCGCATCTGGGCTTGGTGACCTCGCTGGCCATCGTGGCCCATGAGATCCCGCAAGAGGTGGGCGACTACATCGTGCTCCTGAACGCGGGCTTCAGCCGGCGCAAGGCCTTGCTGTTCAACGCCATCTCGGGCCTGGCGGCCGTGGCGGGCGGGGTCCTGGGGTATTTCGTCGTGGGCCCCTGGGAGGCGCTCTTCCCTTATCTGCTGGTCGCGGCCAGCAGCAGCTTTGTTTATGTGGCGGTGGCGGATCTGATTCCGCAGCTGCAACGTCGCCTGCCCTGGCGGGACACGGTCTTGCAGCTAGCCTGGTTGGCCGCCGGCATCGGCCTGGTGATTCTGGTGGTGGCCGCTTCGGGCCACGACCATTGAAAAAGCCGGCGGGCTCGCGCTCGCCGGCTTTCAACAAAAAGTTTGCTTTAGCGTACGACCAGCACAGGGATGGTGCAGTGGGTCAGTACCTTTTGCGTTTCACTGCCCAGCAGCAGGGCTTGCACGCCGCGGCGGCCGTGTGAGGCCATCACGACCAGATCGCATTGATTGCTGCCTGCGTACTCGATGATGGCTTCCCAAGCGTGCAGGGCTTCGACGGTGAAGCCTTCGCAGGAGACGCCGGCCTCGGTGGCTTGGTCCAAGGCCAGCTTGACGCGGGCACCGGCAATGCGCTCTTGCGCATCAAAGAACTCCTGCGGCGGCGTCGGCTGCATTTCTGAGACGGCGCTGTAGGGGAAGGGTTCTTTGACACTCAGCGCGAACAGCTTGGCGCCATGCACACGGGCCAGGCCGATGGCGGTGTTGAGCGCCTTGGCGCTGATCTCGGAACCGTCGGTGGGGACAAGAATTCGCTTGAACATGGCTGACCTCCTGATCATGGATTTGTAAACCGGCCCCAGACCCTTGCTGGATCTGGCTTGGCATGGGGCTCCGGCTCTGTCTGTGAACCATCGCTAGATGGCGCACAAACAGTTTGGCCGGGGCGGCCGGACTCCATCTTGCGCTAAATCAAGAGTGGGTGGGAGTGTGTCTTGCCCTTGGCGTCCGGCTGTCAGCCTTTGGCGACGGGGCGCTTGGGGTCGGACGACCATTCGCTCCAGGAACCAGGGTAGAGCTTGGCGCCGGCCAGACCGGCATGCTGCATGGCCAAGAAGTTATGGCAGGCGGTCACGCCCGAGCCGCATTGGTGCACAACCTGGCCCGGCTGGCGCTGGCCCAGCAGTGCATCAAACTCCGCTCGCAACAGCGCTGCACTCTTGAAGCGGCCGTCGGCCTGCAGATTGTTCTTGAACAGGCGGTTGCTGGCGCCGGGGATATGGCCGGCCTGGGCGTCCAAGGGCTCTACCTCGCCACGGAAGCGCTCGGGCGCTCGGGCGTCGATCAGCAGGACTTGGCCGAGGCTGGCTTGCAAGGTGTCCGCATCGACCGAGTCGACCAAGGTCTGGGTGGCTTCGAAGCGAGCGGCTTGCGCTGGCTGGACATCTTTGCTGAGTGAACCGCCTTGCTCAGTCCAGGCCGCCAAGCCGCCGTCCAGCACAGCGACTTCGGCATGACCCAGCCAGCGCAACATCCACCACAGGCGGGCAGCATACATACCGCCTTGCGCGTCATAGGCCACGACTTGTCGACCTGGGCGCAGGCCCAGGCTGGCCATCTTTTGCGCAAAGCCTTGGCGCTCGGGCAGGGGGTGGCGACCGTTCTTGCCGGTCTTGGCGGCGCTCAGGTCGCGGTCCAGGTGCAGATAGTGGGCGCCGGGCAGATGGCCGGCCGCAAACGCTTGTTCGCCGGCCTCTGTGGCAGCCAGATCGAAGCTAAGGTCGATCAGCAAAGGGGCAGGGCCGCTGCTGAGCAAGGCTTGCAATTCCGAGGCGCTGATCAGGGTCTGGTAGGGGGCGTGGCTCATGATCCGAGAGTTCTCCATGATTTTGGGCTGCCGCCCATTGTGGCCGCAGTGCGAGTGGGCCATGAAAAACGCCCGCAGGGCCAGGGCCATGCGGGCGTTCATTGGAGTTGGAGGTGGGCTTAGAGCTCGAGCTTCATCTCGCGGCGATACCACTCATGGAAGTGCAACATGCCGTCTTCCATCGGGCTTTGGTAGGGGCCGACCTCGTTGTCGCCGCGTTCCATCAAGGCCTTGCGGCCCATGTCCATGCGCAGAGCGATCTCATCGTCCTCGATGCAGGTCTCCATATAGGCGGCCTGATGGGCTTCGACGAACTCGCGCTCGAAGGCGGCGATTTCCTCGGGGTAGTAGAACTCGACGATATTGGCGGTCTTCTGCGGCCCTTGGGGGAATAGGGTGGACACCACCAGCACATGCGGGTACCACTCGACCATGATGTGCGGGTAATAGGTCAGCCAGATCGCGCCCGATTTGGGCGGCGTGCCCTCACGGAACTTGAGCAGTTGATCGTGCCAGCGCTGGTAGACGGGCGAGCCCGGTTTGGCCAGGTCTTTGTGAATCCCCACGGTTTGCACCGAGTGGTTGCGGCCGAATTCCCAGGCCAGATCATCACAGGTGACGAACTGACCCAGGCCCGGGTGGAAGGGGCCGACGTGGTAATCCTCCAGATAGACCTCGATAAAGGTCTTCCAGTTGTAGTCGCACTCATGCACATGGACCTTGTCCAGCACATAACCCGTGAAGTCCAGCTCGGCCTTAGGGCCCAGCTGCGCCAGATGGGCGCCGACGTCGTGGCCGTTGTCCTCGAACAGCAGGCCGTTCCACTCCCGCAGCGGGTAGTTCTTCAGATTCAGGCAGGGGTCGTGATCGAAGTGCGGGGCACCGACCAGCTCGCCCTTGAGGTCGTAAGTCCAGCGATGCAGGGGACAGACGATATTGCTGCGGGTATTGCCGCGCCCACGCAGCATCACGGCTTGGCGGTGACGGCAGACATTGGAGATCAGTTCCAGACCTTCGCGGGTACGCACAATCGCGCGACCTTCGCCTTCCTGCGGCAGTGCGTAGTAATCGCCCACCTCGGGTACCGCCAAGGCGTGACCGAGGTAGCGGGGCCCAGGTTGGAAGAGCAATTCCTGTTCTTTGCGGAACAGGTTCTCATCGAAGTAGGAAGAAACGGGCAGCTGCGTGTCGCTGCGCTTAAGAGCCGCGAGGGAAATACTCAGGTCGGACATGATCCAAGTGGGTCTCCAAGAAACCAAATGTCAATTCAACGTCGCACAGCCAAGTGCGAACGTGGAAAGACGCCCCGGACGTCGGGAATGTGACAAAAGACCGGCAATGGTGACGAAGTGCATCGTGCCGGCGAGACAATCTGCGCCCCAACTCATGTGTTTCCATGGGTTGCAACGCAAAAAACGATGAAGAAACCTGAAGCGCCAGGACAGCTTGTAAAGCTGCCGGTACATCAGGCCTGGGCCAATAAAATCAAGCGCGAGCCCAACACCCAGACCTAGATGCCGCCCCCAAAAAAGGAAGGGCCTAGTTCGACAGGAGCCCGGGATTGTATCTCTTGACAGGAATACGTCCCTTGTTTTGTCAAGCCTGCCCCCCTTCCGGGGCGTGGCGCTCGGATGACAATGCGCCAGTCTGTACTGACTACAATCGCCGTTTTCCCGTACACCCATGACAAAAAGCAGTACTTCAGCAAAACAGGCTTCGAAAGAAGCCGTCGCGCTCAGCTATGAGCAGGCCTTGGCCGAGCTGGAGCGCTTGCTTGCCGGCATGGAGGCGGGGCAGTTGCCGCTCGATCAACTGTTGG
This sequence comes from Paucibacter sp. KBW04, assembly GCF_003852425.1. Taxonomy (GTDB): domain Bacteria; phylum Pseudomonadota; class Gammaproteobacteria; order Burkholderiales; family Burkholderiaceae_C; genus Paucibacter_A. Next base: position 324,922 of record NZ_QAJN01000012.1, read on the forward strand.
AAAGTTATCGACGTGGCGCCGAGCTCTTGGGTTTTTGCCGCGCCAAGCTCCAGGCCGTAGAACAACAAGTCAAAGTGCTTGAGGGCGAGGGATTGAAACAATGGGGAGATTCCTGAGCGTGGATGCAGGTATTTTTGAACAATGGATGCAGCGCTCACTCGCTGCTTGTGAATTGGCTCTGGATCGCTTCGTGCCCAACGACGCGCCTGCCGGTCTCGGCGAAGCCATGCGCTATGCCGTCCTGGACGGTGGCAAGCGCCTGCGCCCCCTCTTGGTGATGGCGGCGAACGACGCGGTGCGCGGCGATGCCGAGGCCGCCATGCGTGCGGCCTGCGCGGTCGAATTGATCCATGCCTATTCTCTGGTGCATGACGATATGCCCTGCATGGACGACGATGTGCTGCGCCGTGGCAAGCCCACCGCGCATGTCAAGTTTGGCGAAGCCCGGGCCATGTTGGCCGGTGACGCCATGCAGGCTCTGGCTTTTGAAGTGTTGACGCCCAATGCGGCCGACAGCGCCATGTCGCCCGCCCTGCAAGCGCGTTTGTGCTCCTTGCTGGCGCGCTCTGCTGGGCATGCTGGCATGGCCGGTGGCCAGGCGATTGATCTGGCCAGCGTCGGCCAGCAACTCGATGAATGCACCCTGCGAGATATGCATCGCCGCAAGACCGGTGTGCTGCTGCAGGCCAGCGTGATGATGGGCGCGGCCTGTGGCCAAGCTTCCGAGCATGCCCTGGTGCATCTGTCGGAGTATGGTGCGGCCCTCGGCCTTGCCTTCCAGGTGGTGGACGATATTTTGGACGTAACCCAGGACTCCGCTGTGCTGGGCAAGACAGCCGGCAAGGATCAAGACGCCAACAAGCCTACCTATGTCAGCGTGCTAGGCCTGGTGCCTGCTCGTGCTTTGGCCCAAGATTTGCGCGACCAGGCCCACAAGGCCCTGGCAGCCAGCGGTCTCGCGCATACCGCTTGGCTCAGCTTGCTGGCCGATATGGTGGTCGAGCGCCAGAACTAAGCTGATGTCATCACCGAGACTCTTTACAGCTCCGCAATGACCTACTCACTTTTGCAGGCTATCAATAGCCCGGCCGATCTGCGCCGCCTGCCGCGTACCGAACTGGTCAAGCTGGCCGGTGAGCTGCGCGCCTTTGTGCTCGACACCGTGTCGCGCTCCAAGGTGGGCGGCCATCTGGGCTCGAATCTGGGCGCGGTGGAACTGACCGTGGCCCTGCACTATGTCTTCAACACCCCGCACGATCGCCTGGTGTGGGATGTGGGTCACCAAACCTATCCGCACAAGGTGTTGACCGGTCGGCGCGATCAGATGAACACCTTGCGCCAGCAAGACGGCATCAGCGGCTTCCCGCGCCGGGACGAGAGCGAGTACGACACTTTCGGCACCGGCCATTCCTCCACCTCCATCTCGGCCGCCCACGGCATGGCCATGGCCGCCAAGATCAAGGGCGAGGACCGCAAGGCCGTGGCCATCATCGGCGATGGCTCGATGACGGCCGGCATGGCTTTTGAGGCGCTTAACAACGCAGGCGTGCCGCATGGCGGCTTGCTGGGTGATGTGCTGGTGATTCTGAACGACAACGATATGTCGATCAGCCCGCCCGTCGGTGCCCTGAACAAATACCTGGCCCGCTTGATGAGCGGCAGCTTCTACTCGGCCGCCCGTGAGGGTGCCAAGAGCGTGCTCAAGAACACGCCCTTGTACGAGTTCGCGCGCCGCTTTGAGGAGCACACCAAGGGCATGGTCGTGCCTGGCACCATTTTTGAAGAGTTTGGCTTCAACTATGTGGGCCCCATCGATGGCCACGACCTGGATGCCTTGATCCCCACGCTGGAGAATCTGCGCGACAAAAAAGGCCCGCAATTCCTGCATGTGGTGACCAAGAAAGGCCAGGGCTATAAGCTGGCCGAAGCCGATCCGGTAAAGTACCACGCGGCCTCGGGGGTGTTTGATCCGGCCGTGGGTTTCGTTAAGTCGACGGCGCCCGCCAAGACCACCTTCACCCAAGCGTTTGGCGAATGGCTGTGCGATATGGCCGAGCAGGACAAGCGCCTGGTTGGCATCACGCCCGCCATGCGTGAGGGTTCGGGCATGGTGGAGTTCCACAAGCGCTTTCCGACTCGCTATCACGATGTAGGCATTGCCGAGCAGCATTCGGTGACCTTCGCCGCCGGCCTGGCCTGCGAGGGGCTCAAGCCGGTGGTGGCGATCTATTCGACCTTTTTGCAGCGCGCTTACGACCAGATGGTGCATGACGTCGCCTTGCAAAATCTGCCGGTGGTGTTCGCTCTGGATCGGGCTGGCCTGGTGGGTGCCGATGGCGCCACCCATGCCGGTAACTACGATATCGCTTTCACCCGTTGCATCCCGAAGATGGCGGTGATGACGCCGGCGGATGAAAACGAGTGCCGCCAAGCCTTGTATACCGCCTTCCAGCATGATGGCCCGGTGACGGTGCGCTATCCGCGTGGGGCCGGTGCCGGTGTGGCGATTCAAAAAGAGATGCAGGCTCTGCCCTGGGGCAAGGGCGAGATTCGCCGCAGCTCCAGCAAGCCTTTGCGCGGCAATGCGCCGGCTTCGCAGGCCGCGCCGCGCATCGCCATCCTGAGTTTTGGCACCTTGCTCTACCCCGCGCTGGCAGCCGCCGAATCTTTGGATGCGACGGTGGCCAATATGCGTTTCGTGAAACCGCTGGACCACGAACTGGTGGCCGAGTTGGCCCGCACGCATGACGCACTGGTGACGGTGGAAGACGGCTGCATCATGGGCGGCGCTGGCTCGGCCGTGATGGAGTCGCTGCAAGCCGCAGGCCTGAACCTGCCGGTCTTGCAACTGGGCCTGCCCGACGAGTTCATCGAACATGGCGATGCGTCGCGCCTGATGGCGCAGTGCGGGCTGGATGCCGCGGGCATCGAGCAGGCCGTGTTGAAGCGCTTTGGCGCCCGACCCGCCCTGGTTCGGCCGGCCGCCAATCAATAAGGCTGAGCGGAGCTGCGCCTTGCGCTGAGGGATTCTGGAAAGCCTTGCGACGGCAAGCTTTTTAGGATTGCCTCATGCTTGGCAACAGGTCCCGGGCTTTGCTCTCCCTTTGCCCGCCTGTTTTTCGCGGCATTTGCCCCACGCTCAATAATCTCGCATGAACCAAGTCACTGCCGCCCTGCACATCCCCGATACCCAGAGTGAACGCGATGAGCGTCACCTCGTCATTCAGCGCGTCGGCGTCAAAGACGTGCGCTATCCCCTGCAAGTCTTGATCGGCCAACAGGCTCAAGGTTCGGTGGGCCAGTGGACGCTTGATGTGTCCCTGCCAGCCGAGAAGAAGGGCACGCATATGTCCCGCTTCGTCGCCTGGTTGGATGCCTTGAACGCGCCCCTGGATGCAAACGGCCTGCGCGAGCTGCACGGCCAGATGCTGGCCAAGCTGGAAGCGGTGGACGGGCGCATTGAGGTGCGTTTCCCCTTCTTCATCCGCAAGCGTGCGCCCATCTCCGGCATCGAAAGCCTGTTGGACTATCAAGGCGCGTTGATTTCCGAAACCCGCGCCGGGATCACCACGGTCTGGGCCGAGGTGGCGGTGCCGGTGAAGAGCCTGTGCCCTTGCTCCAAGGAGATCTCCGACTACGGCGCACACAACCAGCGCTCCCTGGTGACCATCCGTGCCGAGATGGCCGAGCAGGCGCCTAGCTGGCAAGAGCTCGTGCGTTTCGCCGAGGAAAGTGCCTCCAGTGAAATCTGGCCCTTGCTCAAGCGCAGCGACGAAAAGTGGATCACCGAGCATGCCTACGAGAACCCCAAGTTCGTCGAGGACCTGGTGCGCGATGTGGCTCTGCGTCTGAATGCCGACGCGCGCATCGGGCGCTACACGGTGGATGTGGAGAACTTTGAGTCTATTCACAATCACAGCGCTTATGCGCGCATTGAGCGCGCATAAGAGGCAGGGCAAGGCCCTGCTCAGCGCGCAGCGCTGAAGCTGGATTGGGCAAGCTTGCTTGTCACAACCACAGCGCTTATGCGCGCATCGAGCGCCTCTAAACCTGCAAGGCCGTTTTCAGTTCCCGGCTGATTTGCTTGACCTGCTCTCGCAGGTCGCCAAGCAGGACTTGGGTCAGTTCCTGTGCCGGCCTGAACTGGGGCAACATGGCATTGACCTGAAACGGGACGGAGACGCTCAAGCGGCGCAGCTCCAGGCCATCGCCCGCCATTGCCAGCGCAGTCAAGGGGTTGACTATGGCCAGGCCTAGCCCCGCCTTGACCATGGCGCAGACGGCGATCGCACTGTGCGTCTCCAGCCTGGCGCGGCGGCTCACGCCCTGGGCCGCGAACAAAGCGTCCAGCTGCAAACGGTAAGGGTCGTCGGCGGCCAGATTGATGAAGTCCTGGCCTTCAAAGTCGCCCGGCTTCAAAACCTTCTTGCCCAGCAGCGCATGGCCCGCAGGCAGCACGCACACCTCGTCCAGACTCAGCAAGGGGACCAACTCGGTGCCTGGCACGGCGTGCGTCTGCTCGCTCAAGCCTAGATCGAAACGCTGGGCACTCATCCACTCCTCCAGCAGCGGTGACTCCTGCGGCGTGATGGACAGCTGGGCGGCAGGGTAGCGCGCAAAGAAGCGCGCGCAAGCCCCTGGCAGCAAGGCATGGCTGAGGGCGGGCAGGCAGAGCACCGAGAGCTGAGCCTGCTCCGCGCGCCCCAGTTGAGCCGCATGCTTGCTGATGCGGTCCAGTCCCTGGTAGGAACGCTGGACCTCCTCGAACAAGCTCAAGGCCCGGGCCGTGGGCTTGAGCCGGCCGCTCAGGCGCTCGAACAAGGCATAGCCCAGCAAATACTCCAGCCGCGCCAGCTCTCGGCTCAAGGTGGGTTGGGAGCTGTGCAGCAAGCCGGCGGCGGCCGTCACGCTGCCGGCCGTCATCACCGCGCGGAAGACTTCGATATGGCGATGGCTGATGGCGGGGCGATTCATGGCGCTAGGCTAGTCCCATATCAAGTTTGAATGATCTGTAGACTTTAAAGCATTTGATTGAATAGCTGGCCTGCGGCATTCTGTGCCCAGTTCAATCCTTCTTCTTCTGCGAGTGCCCAGACCATGTCTGCATCGACCTCTCTTTCGCCCGTGCGCCTGCGCCAACTGGCCCAGCGTTTTGGCTCACCCCTGTGGGTTTACGACGCGGCCCTGATCCGCGCTCGCATCCAGGCTCTGCGCGCCTTTGACACCATCCGCTTCGCGCAAAAAGCTTGCTCCAACACGCATATCCTGCGCCTGATGCGGGAGCAGGGCGTCAAGGTCGATGCTGTGTCGCGCGGCGAAATCTTGCGTGCTCTGGCGGCGGGATACACCGCCGGTGGAGCCGGCGATGAGATCGTCTTCACCGCCGACCTGCTGGACCGTGAAACCCTGGCCACCGTGGTGCAGCACCGGGTGCCGGTGAACGCGGGCAGCATCGATATGCTGCATCAGCTGGGGGCGGCTTCGCCAGGGCATGCTGTTTGGCTGCGTATCAACCCCGGCTTTGGCCACGGTCACAGCAACAAAACCAATACCGGCGGCGAGCACAGCAAGCACGGCATTTGGCATAGCGATCTGCAGGCCGCCCTGGCCGCGATTGCCCAGCATGGTCTCAAGCTGGTGGGCCTGCACATGCATATCGGCTCGGGTGTGGATTACGGCCATCTGTCCCAGGTCTGTGGGGCCATGGTGGATCTGGTGCGCCAGGGGAAAGCGGCGGGCCATGATTTGCATGCCATCTCGGCCGGTGGCGGCCTGTCCATTCCTTATCGCAGCGGCGAGCCCGTCATCGACACGGCGCATTATTTCGGCCTGTGGGATGCCGCACGCAAGGAGGCCGAGAGCCTTGTCGGCCATTCGCTGGCCCTGGAGATTGAGCCCGGCCGCTATCTGGTGGCCGAGTCGGGCAAGCTGATCAGCGAGGTTCGGGCCACAAAAGATGTGGGACGCAACCATTTCGTCTTGGTGGATGCAGGTTTCAATGAGTTGATGCGCCCCTCCATGTACGGCAGCTATCACGCCATGAGCCTGCTGCCGCAGGACGGCAGCGATGCCAGCGTCCGCCCCCAGCGCGCCAGCGTGGTGGCCGGCCCCTTGTGCGAATCGGGCGATGTGTTCACTCAGGGCGATGGGGGCGTGGTCTTGCCGCGCGAGCTGCCCGAGGCCCAGGTGGGCGATTTGCTGGTGATCCACGACACCGGTGCCTACGGGGCCTCCATGTCCAGCAACTACAACAGCCGGCCGCTGGCGGCCGAGGTGCTGGTGGATGGCGATCAGGAGCGCCTGATCCGCCGCCGCCAAACGGTGGAAGAGCTGCTGGCGCTGGAAGCGCTTTGATCAAATTGCCGCCTGCCCGCGCTTTGTGACAAGGCGTCGAAAATGGTCTGCATAGCGTAGGGCAATGGTGGCGATTTGATTAATCAAAGCTAAGGCCTATCGGTTCTCGATATGATTCCGTCATCCCTTAACCCAGGTGTCTGAACAAGCCACCTCAACTCGACGGAACCATCATGTCTTTGATCAATACCCAAGTTCAGCCCTTCAAGGCCAGCGCCTTCCACAACGGCAAGTTTGTTGACCTGAGCGAAGCCAGCCTGAACGGCAAGTGGTCGGTCCTGATCTTCATGCCGGCTGCTTTCACCTTCAACTGCCCGACCGAAGTCGAAGATGCCGCTGACAACTACGCCGAGTTCCAAAAGGCCGGCGCCGAGGTCTATATCGTCACCACCGACACGCACTTCGCACACAAGGTGTGGCACGAGACTTCGCCCGCTGTGGGCAAGGCCAAGTTCCCGCTGATCGGCGACCCGACGCACCAACTGACCCGCGCTTTCGGCGTGCACATCGATGAAGAAGGCCTGGCTCTGCGCGGCACCTTCATCATCAACCCCCAAGGTCAGATCAAGACCGTGGAAGTGCACGACAACGCCATCGCCCGCGACGTCAAGGAAACTCTGCGCAAGCTCAAGGCTGCTCAGTACGTGGCCAACAACCCCGGCCAAGTCTGCCCCGCCAAGTGGAAGGAAGGCGAGAAGACCATCACTCCTTCGCTGGACCTGGTCGGCAAGATCTAAGCCACTGAACCTTCAGTAGCCAAGGCTCAAATTGTTTGAGCTCTCAGTCGCAAGCTCCTGCCGCCCGGCAGGGCTTGCGCAAGACCCCAAGCGCGACCGCAATAGTCACGCTGAAAGCATCCCCAATAGCTAAGGCTCCCGGGTGTTTTCAGAGTGGCTTGTCTCGCCACGCCTGAACACACATCTCAAGGAGTACTAGCACCATGTTGGACGACGCACTGAAGACTCAGCTCAAGGCCTATCTGGAGCGAGTCACCCAGCCTTTTGAAATCAAGGCCTCCCTGAGTGAATCGGACGCATCGCGCGAGATGCTGGAGCTGCTGCAAACCATCGCAGCCATGTCCGACAAGATCAGCCTGACTACCGACGGTCAGGACGAGCGCAAGCCCTCCTTCAGCCTGCAGCGCGCCGGCACCGATATGAGCTTGCGCTTTGCGGCGATTCCCCTGGGCCATGAGTTCACCTCACTGGTGCTGGCCTTGCTGTGGGTGGGCGGCCATCCGCCCAAGGTCGAGCCCGAGGTGATCGAGCAGATCAAGGCCCTGGACAGCGACTTCAGCTTCGAGGTCTATATGTCCCTGAGCTGCCACAACTGCCCGGACGTGGTGCAGGCGCTCAGCCTGATGGCCGTGCTCAACCCCAAGATCAAGACCGTCATCATCGACGGCGCCCTGTTCCAGGACGAGGTCAACAGCCGCGAGATCATGGCCGTGCCTTCGATCTACCTGAACGGCGCGCCCTTCGGCTCGGGCCGCATGAGCGTGGAAGAAATCGTGGCCAAGCTCGATACCGGTGCGGCCAGCCGCGATGCCGCCAAGCTCAGCGCCAAGCCGCCTTATGAAGTGCTGATCGTGGGCGGTGGCCCAGCCGGCGCGGCGGCGGCTGTGTATGCGGCGCGCAAGGGCATTCGTACCGGTGTGGCGGCCGAGCGCTTCGGTGGCCAGGTCAATGACACCATGGCGATCGAGAACTACATTTCGGTGCTGGAAACCGATGGCCCCAAATTCGCCGCGGCCCTGGAGGCCCATGTCAAGGCCTACGAGGTGGACATCATGAATCTGCAGCGCGCTGAAAGCTTGATCCCGGCGGCCAGCGAAGGCGGTCTGATTGAGGTCAAGCTGGCCAACGGTGGCTCCTTGAAGAGCAAGACGGTCATCCTTTCCACCGGTGCGCGTTGGAGGAATGTGGGCGTGCCCGGCGAGCAGGAATATAAAAACAAAGGCGTGGCCTACTGCCCGCATTGCGATGGCCCCTTGTTCAAGGGCAAGCGCGTCGCGGTCATTGGCGGCGGCAACTCAGGCGTCGAGGCAGCGATCGATCTGGCTGGCATCGTGGCCCATGTGACCTTGATCGAGTTTGGCGAGGCCTTGCGCGCCGATGCAGTCTTGGTCAACAAGCTGAAAAGCTTGCCTAACGTCACCATCCATGTGAACGCCCAAACGACGGAGTTCACCGGCGCCGAGGGCAAGCTCAATGGCCTGAACTACAAGGATCGCGTTAGCGGCGCGGCGCATCGCGTCGAGCTTGAGGGCGTGTTCGTGCAGATCGGCTTGGTGCCCAATACCGAGTGGCTCAAGGGCGTGGTGGAGTTGTCCAAGCACGGCGAGATCATCGTCGACGCGCGCGGCCAGACCTCGGTGCCCGGCGTCTTCGCCGCGGGTGATGCCACCACCGTGCCCTTCAAGCAGATCGTGATCGCCGCCGGTGACGGCGCCAAGGCGGCCCTGGGCGCGTTTGATTACCTGATGCGTCTGCCCGCCGCTGCCTAAGGCTTGAGCCGCTGCCGCCAAAGGCTGTCCAGGCTGTAGACAGCCAAGGCAGCCCAAATAAAGGCAAAGCCCAGCAGGCGGCTCGTGCTCATGGGCTCGTGATAGAGCCAGACGCCCAGCATGAATTGCAGCGAGGGCGAGATGTATTGCAGCAGGCCCAGCGTCGTCATCTGGATGCGGCGCGCGCCGGCTGCAAAGAGCAGCAGCGGGATGGCGGTCAGCGGGCCCGCGAACAAGAGCCAAGCGATGGTGCCGGGCTCGCCCTGCACCAAGGCGCCCTGGCCTTGCCAGCTCAACACACCCAAGGCGACGGCCGCCAAGGGCGCCAAGAGCATGGTCTCCAGCGCCAGACCCTCCAGCGCGCCGAGCGAGGCCATCTTGCGCATCAGACCGTAGAAGCCAAAACTCAGGGCCAGCGCCAGGGCGACCCAAGGGATGTGGCCGGTCTGCAAGGCCAGCCAGAGCACGCCGATGGCGGCCAGGCCCACGGCCAGCCATTGCAGGCGGCGTGGCCGCTCTTTCAGCACGATAAAGCCCAGGGCCACATTGACGAGCGGGTTGATGAAGTAGCCCAGGCTGGCGTCGAGGATCTGGCCTTGCTGCACCGCCCAAACGTAAACCAGCCAGTTGCAGCTCAGCAGCAGGGCCGAGAGGCCGAAGCGAGCCAGGAGCTTGGGGTTTCGCAACACCTCGCCCAGCCAGGCCCAGCGGCGCAAGACCAGCAAGACCGCCAGCAGAAAAACCATGGACCACAGCGTGCGGTGCAGGATCACCTCCAGCGCCGGCACCTGGGCGATCTGCTTGAAGTAGAGCGGGAACAGGCCCCAGGCCAGATAGGCCAGGGCGGCGTAGACGACACCTCCGACGGCCGCACTCATGCTGGATCGGTCTTGTCGTTGGTGTACATCTGGCTGCTCATCTCATCCACCCTGTTCTGGCTTGTCAGTGCGGGCATTGTCGGCTGCCTCCGGCTCATCCGGCTGCCACAGGCCTTTACTCCGCAGCGCGGCCCATTCCGGCCCCAGTGGCGCTTGCAGGTCCAGCATCTGCCCATTCAAGGGGTGGCGGAACTGCAGGCGCAGGCCGTGTAGCCACAGGCGTTGCAAGCCCAGGAACTCGGCGCTGGCCCGGTTCAGCGGCCCTTTGCCATGGGTGGCGTCGCCGATGATGGGGTGGGCAATGTGTTTGAGGTGGCGGCGGATCTGGTGGCGGCGGCCGGTTTCGGGCCTGGCCTCAATCAGCGCAAAGCGGGTTTCTTGGAAGCGAGCACCGCTGCTGAAAGGCAGGCTGAAGCGGGCCAGGCGCAGCCAGTCGGTGCGCGATTCAAGCAAGACCTGGCCCTGAGAGGGCAGCTCCGGGTCCTTGGCCAGCGGGTGTTCAATGCAGCCGGCTTCGGCCGGCCAGCCGCGCACCAGGGCGCGGTAGGTTTTGCGCGTCTGCCTTTGCTCGAAACAAAAGCTCAGGGCGGCGGCCATCTCGGCACTCAGGGCAAACAGCAGCAGCCCGGAGGTGCCCTTGTCCAGGCGATGGACGGGCCAAACGGGCCGACCGAGTTGGTCGCGCAGCAGCTGCAGGGCGAAGACGGTTTCCTGCGCGTCCAGGCCGCTGCGATGCACCAGCATGCCGGCGGGTTTGTTGATGGCCACGAGCTGCTCGTCGGCGTAGATGATTTGCAACATTGGGCTTGTGATTTCTTTCCCTAAACGGGCGGAATAGCCCATGAATACGGTGGTTTCGCACGTCGACACACACTGTTACCCGCTACACCCAAAAGGAGGGGTGTTCATCGTCACGAGGACTCGAAAGAATGCCGGTATGGGCCCAAAGTGCTGCGGGCTCAGCAGTCCCAGGAGCCCGCCATGCCGCAAATCTTTCACGTTGGATACCGTTCCCGCCTCGTCACCAGCATCGCCTATTTGCTGATGTTGCTGGGTCTGGCCGGTCTGGGCGTGAGCGGCTATTTGCTGGGATTTTCGCCCACGGGTCGCACCCTCTTGGGTCTGATCGCCTTTCCTTCGCTGATCCTGATCTCCTTGCTGGCCATCGCCGCGGGCCAGGCCTTGCTGCGTCGCTATGAATGGGGCCGCCGCCTGAGCTTTGGCCTGCTGGCGGCCCTGGTGCCCAGCCTGCCGGCCCTGCCTTGGCTGACCAATGCCAATATTTTGCTGGCGCTGGTCTGCCTGGGCTTGAGCGCCGGCCTGCTGTGGCTGGCCCTGCGTTTGAACTCTCGCCATGTGCGCCAAGAGTTCGCCTGATCCTGCTCAGCTGATCTCGCCATCCAGATAAAGCCAGGCCCCGTCTACCCGGACAAATCGGCTGATCTCATGCAAACGCTGGGCGCGGCCGCCCAGCTTGCTGCGAGCCACAAACTCCACCTGAGCATGTTCAGCGTCCTGCTGCACATGCTTTTTTACTTGCAGACCCAGCCAGCGCAGGCCGGGCTCATTCGGCGCCAGGCTGCTCGGCCGGGTGTCCGGGTGCCAGCTGGCCAGCAGGTAGTCCAGCAAATCGAGGGTGTAGGCGCTGTAACGCGAGCGCATCAGGCTTTCCGCATCGGGCGCTGTGAGCTGGCCGCTGTTGGCAAATGCCTGGTGGAGAGGGGCGCAGCACTGGCCGTAGCTTTGAGTGCTGCCGCAGGGGCAGGGCAAGTCTTTCATCGGCTCGCATCATGCCTGATCTACAAGCCTCTCTAAAATGCGCGGATGAACCTGCCCCCGCACGACGATCTGTTTGCCGCTACGCCTGAGTCCTCCTTCGCCTCCGAACCCACGGGCCTGCTGAAGAACCTCAACCCCGAACAATATGCGGCGGTGACGGCCCCGCCGGAGCCGGTGCTGATTCTGGCCGGTGCGGGCTCGGGCAAGACCCGGGTGTTGACCACCCGCATCGCCTGGCTGCTGCAGACCGGCCAGGCCTCGCCCGGCGGCATCTTGGCCGTGACCTTTACCAACAAGGCCTCCAAGGAGATGCTGACCCGGCTTACCACCATGCTGCCGGTCAATGTGCGCGGCATGTGGATAGGCACGTTCCACGGCCTGTGCAATCGCTTCTTGCGCGCGCACTGGAAGCTGGCGGGTCTGCCCCAGGGCTTTCAGATCCTGGATTCCAGCGACACCGTCTCGGCCATCAAGCGGGTCATCAAGGCGATGAAGCTGGATGAGGAGCGCTATGTGCCCAAGCAGGTGAGCTGGTTTATCGCCTCGGCGAAAGAGGATGCCCAGCGCCCGCAGGACATCGAGACCTATGACGAGCAGACCAAGACCTTGGTGGCCATCTACCAGGCTTACGAAGACCAATGCCAGCGCGAAGGCGTGGTGGACTTTGCCGAGCTGATGCTGCGCTCTTATGAGCTGATGCGAGACAACGCGGCGGTGCGCGATCACTACCAGCGCCGCTTCCAGCATGTGCTGGTGGACGAGTTCCAGGACACCAACAAGCTGCAATATGCCTGGCTGAAGATGTTCTCGCCGCCGGCCCTGCGTCGGGGCGTCTTCGCTGTGGGGGATGATGATCAGAGCATCTACGCCTTCCGCGGCGCGCGGGTGGGCAATATGGTGGACTTCGAGCGCGAGTACCGCGTGGGGGCCGTCATCAAGCTGGAGCACAACTACCGCAGCTTCGGCAATATCCTTGATTCGGCCAATGAGCTGATAAGTCGCAACACCAAGCGCCTGGGCAAGAATTTGCGCACCGAGGCCGGGCCTGGCGAGCCGGTGCGGGTGTACGAGGCCGCCAGCGATTTCGCCGAGGCGCAATGGCTGATCGAGGAGGCCCAGGCCTTGCATCGCCAAGGCCTTGAACGCAAGGAGATCGCCGTGCTCTATCGCAGCAATGCGCAGTCACGGGTGATTGAGTCGGCGCTCTTCAATGCCGGCATCCCTTACCGAGTCTACGGCGGCCTGCGCTTCTTCGAGCGGGCCGAAGTCAAGCATGCGCTGTCCTATCTGCGCTTGCTGGAGAACCCCAACGACGACACCAGTTTTCTGCGGGTGGTCAACTTCCCGACCCGTGGCATCGGCGCCCGAGCCATCGAGCTCTTGCAGGACGCGGCGCGTATCTCTGGGCGCAGCTTGTATCAGAGCGTGGGCGCGGTGGCGGGTAAGGCGGGTACAAATTTGCAGGCCTTCACCGGCCTGATCGACTCCACCCGCAATCTCACCCAGGGCCATACCCTGCGCGAGATCATCGAGCAGATTCTGGAGACCTCGGGTCTGACCGAGTTCTACCGCAATGACAAGGACGGCGCCGATCGGCTGGAGAACTTGGGCGAATTGATCAACGCGGCCGAGGCCTTTGTGACGCAAGAGGGCTTTGGCAAGGATGCGGTGGCGCTGCCGGTGGATGAGCTCTCGCCTGGCGCAATTTCTCAAGGCTTCCCCGCCGCCGTGGCCCCGGCCAACTTCACGCCCGATGCGGAGACCGGCGAGATCATGTCGCCCCTGGCTGCCTTCTTGACCCATGCCTCCCTGGAGGCGGGCGACAACCAGGCGCAAGCCGGCCAGGACGCGGTGCAGCTGATGACGGTGCACTCGGCCAAGGGTCTGGAGTTTGATGCGGTCTTCATCACCGGCTTGGAGGAAGGCCTGTTCCCGCATGAGAACTCGCTGACCGACCATGACGGGGTGGAGGAAGAGCGCCGCCTGATGTATGTGGCTATCACCCGGGCTCGCCAGCGCCTCTACCTGGCCTTCAGCCAAACCCGCATGCTGCATGGCCAGACCCGCTACAACGTTAAGAGCCGCTTTTTTGACGAGTTACCCGAAGCCGCGCTGAAATGGCTGACGCCCAAAAACCAAGGCTTTGGCTCCGGCTATGCCAAGGAATACCAAGACGCCTGGTCGCGCGGCGCGGGCCTGAAGTCCATGGTGGGCGCCGGCCGTGGCGCTGAAAAGCCGAGTTATGAAGCGGCGCCAGTGCCGCGCAGCATGAAGGCGGCGGCTGCCGAAAAAGTGGCGGCCGAATTCGGCGGGCTCAAGGTGGGCAAGGGTGTCTTCCACACCAAGTTTGGCGAGGGCGTTTTGATGACCTTGGAAGGCACGGGCCAGGATGCGCGCGCGCAGGTCAACTTTGGTCGCCACGGCATGAAGTGGCTGGCGCTGTCGGTCGCCAAGCTGACCCCGATTGACTGAAGCGAGCCGCTGAGGCGGCCAACAAAAAAGACCTCGAAGAGCGAATCTTCGAGGCCGTCAAAGCACAGCATCTGAGGCGATGCCTGCAAAGCGCGCACGCTCCATTGCGAACTCACGTGCTCGGTGGGCCGGCGCCCGCTTAGCGCCGGCTCTGTTCAGTGCGTCTTCGATCAGGCTTTCAGCTTGCTCAGCTTGATGCTGCTGGCCTCGGCCGTCAGATAGCCCACGGCCGCGCTGAAGCCATCGTTGTAGTTGGCGCGCACCAGCGGATCCAGCGTGGCCTTGACGACTTTGTGCAACGAACCCCAGTCGCCAGGGTGCTGGAAGTTGCTGGTGATATAGGTCCAGCCATTCAAATCATCCACCACGCCCAGGCCGGTGGCTTCGGCGCCGGCCGGCATCGAGATCAAGCGACTCAGCTGCTTGGTGTCGACGTTGTAAGCCCAGACGAAGTTGTTGACGTGATAGGCGCTGTCCTCGCCGATGAAGAGGGTGCGCAGCTTTTCTGAGAACTTGAGGTTGTCCGGGGCGGCGATCTTGTCGGCATTGGCCAGATTGCCCAGGGCATCGGCCACGGCCAGGTCTTCACCCACCAGCAAGGCCTTGGTCTGCGAGGGCACCCAGTCGCTGTTGATGGCCGCGCCCGCCGTGTCCTTCTGGCCGGCGCTCAGGGCGTGAGCCAGCACGCCGCCGGCGTTCAGGGCCTTGTCCAGGCTGACGCCATAGGCTTCGTTCCAGGCGGCATTGCCCTTGACCATGGAGCTCTGCATGTTTTGCAGGGCCGAGTAAGCGATCTTGTCCTTGATGTTGACGGTCGTGCCTTCCATCTTGGTGAAGGCCATGCTGCCGCCCTTCATGGCCGCGTAGCGATGGGTTTCCAGGAAGGCGGCGGCCTTTTCCATGCCGGGCTTGAGTTTGACCCATTGCACCTTGCCACCCAGATAGATCTTGGTGAAGCTGGCGTCTGCTGGGTCGGTGGTGGCCACCGTCATGATGTCGGTGGGCGAGAGGGTACCCGCCAGGGCCTCGATCTCGGCGCTGGTGGCCGAGCCCAGCTTGATCCAGCTCAGCGGCGCACCGGCAGCGGCGGGATCGATGGAGAAGCCCGCGCCCAGCTTGGCCACGTAGAGCGTGCCGGCGGAGAGGTCTTTTTCCTTGTCCGCGACAAACATGAAGAAGCCGCCGTTGGTGGCATCGTCGCCCATGATGGCGGTGCGATTGTCCGGCATGACCTGGATCAGCTCATGCGAGATGCGGCCCAGGCAGTAGTGCTTCTTGATCGTGCCCGTGCCGTCGGGGTTGACCGTCACTTCGGGCAGATGGCCGTAGTGATAGGGCTTGGCGGTGCTTTCGTCGCCGAACAAATTCTTGCTATAGGCCTTGAACATGCTGTTCGAGGCGATGGTGAAGGCGTCGGGCTCGTACTCTTCGCTGGACAGATGGGTGCCCCAGGGCGAGAGGCTGGAGCCGCAGGTGATCCACAGGCCGTGGGCGGCCGAGGTGTCGACATTGTGGTACTTGACCAGGCTCAGCTTGCCGGTGTTTTGGTCTTGATCCAGGGTCAACACGGCGATGGGCGAGGGCAGGCGGCCGTACATATCCGTCTTGCCGTCTTGCGCCCATGTCGTGTACTCAAACTGCACCACGGCGAACACGGCCTTGCCCTTGATGCCGCTGACGGTGGGGTTGGGCAAGCTCAGCAGCGAGGTGCCGTCGGGCGAGTCCGAGAAGAACTGACGCTCCTTGCCCGCCACCGATTTGTCCACTATGGGCTGGTTCTTGATGTCCACATAGCCGCCCGCCAACACGGTGCCGCCCTTGCCGTCGGGCACTTGGCTGCCGGTCAGGAAGAAGGGCGCGTAGGCCAGCTTGAAGCTTTGCTTGCTGCCGTCGCTCAGGCCCACTTCCAGTGTGGAGGCCACATGGGTGGTGGCCATGGCGGCGGCATTCGTCAGGCCGGGGGCGGCCATGGCGCCGAAGCTGGCCGAGACCATCTGAGGCACGACGGGATCCATCACATCACCACCTCCGCAGGCGGAGAGCAGGGAGCTGGCGCCCAGGCCGCCGATGCCGGTCAAGGGCAGCATCAGGGGCGTGCCCAGGAACTTGAGGGCCTGGCGGCGCGAGGCTTGGGTGGGTTTGGACATGAACATTCCTCCAGAATTTTTCGGTTCGGCTGGGGCAGCCGCGTGATCTGCAGCGGCGCGGTTCCGTGAAAGCCCGCGCTCGTTGTGACCGAAAATGTAAGAAAGAGGAATGTCTATTTGATGACAAGCCCGGCGCCCTAAGCGCCAAGCTTGTCGGGCTGCTTTTGCAGCAGCCCGTCTGGTTTCAGCGTTTGTCCTTCAGCAAATCGCTGGGGGCGCCGAACATAAAGCAGTCGATGAAGGTGAAGTACAGCGAGGCGTAAAACACCGTCGACAGCAGCAGGCCGCAGGCCATGGCGATGATGGGCAAGACCTGACCCAGACCCAGCAAGCCGGCCAGCAAGCTGCCGATCAAGCCCATCCCCATGATCAGCGCGCCCCACAGCAAGGCGTTGTAGGCAAAGGCGCCGCGGTTGCGCCAGACGCCCAGGGTGCTGGAGAACAGGGCCTGCATCAGGCCTTGGCCACCCCAGTGCACCAGGGCTGGCGCATGCCAGAAGGGGATGGACAGCAGGGCCGCCAAGCTCAGGCGGGTGATGGCGCCCCACAGCAGGGCGGGGTTGGCGGCGGCCTCGGCGATCTTCTCGGAGGAGGCGCCTTCGCCCATCAGCTTTTGCAGCTCGTCCATGCTGCCGCCATCGATCCAGCCGGCCACATAGCTGATGGCGATGGTGGCCAGGGCGTAGCAAGCGCCCAGCAGCAGCTGGGTGTTGCGCCGCTCGGGCGTCAGCTTGAAGGGCATCAGATAGACCGAGGCCGTGGGGGTTTGGTTTTGTAAGACCAGATGGGTGGCCAGCATAAAGCCCAGGGAGAGCTGGGGCAGGGCCATCAGCAAGAGCATGACGCCCACGGCCGGCACCATCAGCAGCAGCATGGAGGCGAACAGAAAGAGCGAGAACAGGCCGGCCAGGGCCATGGGTCGGCGCTGGAAGATCTTGAAGCCGTGCCGTATCCACAACATGCCGTTGCGGGCGGGCACGGTTTGCAGGTGCAACATCATCGGAGGGGTCGTGCTCAAGATGGAAGGCTCAAGAGTAGAAGGGTTCAAGGGGGCGGACAAGCGTGGATTGCGGGCGCGAGGCAGGCGGGTGACTTTTTGCGCGGGATGCGTGTGAATTTGACGTCAGCTGCTCAGCCCTGCGGCATGGCATGCCAGGGGCTGCGAATGCGTTCTAGCAAAACCCGTTCGAAATGAGCCGGGTCGTGCGGCGTCAACAAGGCGGCGTCGCGCGGCAGATGGACGTCCCACAGGCGCGAGACCCAAAAGCGCAGGGCGGCGGCACGCAGCAAGGCGGGCAGCAGGCGATGCTCGGTGCCGCTCAAGGGGCGCACACCCTCGTAGGCTTGGACAAAAGCCTGGGCGCGGGCCTCGTCCAGGCGGCCGCTGGCCAGGTCTATGCACCAGTCATTGAGGCAAACGGCCAGGTCGAACAGCCAGGTGTCGACGCCGGCGAAGTAGAAGTCGAAGAAGCCGCTCAGGCGCTCGCGGCCGGGGAGACCCAAGTCCACGACGGGCCGCTCCCGAGTGGACGGCACCCCCTCGGGGGGGCTGTCGCTTGGCGACAGCTCAGGGGGCACACATTCAAACATGACGTTGTCGCGGAACAGATCGGCATGGATGGGGCCGCTTGGCAGCTCCGCATAGCTGGCCGAGGCGGCTAGCTGCTGCTGATAACTCAGCTCGCTTTGCAGCAGCTGGGCACGGGAGGCGTCCAGATGCGGCAGCAGCACCGGCACCGTCTCGGTCCACCAGGCCAGACCACGCAGATTGGGCTGGTGCAGGGGGAAGTCCTGGCCGGCCAGATGCATGCGCGCCAAGGCCGCCCCCACTTGCTCGCAATGGAAGAGATCGGGCGCCAGCTGGTGGCCGCCGCGCAGCTTGTTCACGAGGGCGCAGGGCTTGCCTTGCAGCTCGAAAAGGATCTCGCCCTCGGCATCGGCCTGCGGGTCGGGCACGGCCAGGCCGCGCGCGGCCAGATGCTTCATCAGCTGCAGATAAAAGGGCAGCTGGGCAAAGCTCAGGCGCTCGAACACCGTCAGCACAAACTCGCCGCGGTCGGTGTCCAGAAAGTAGTTGGTGTTCTCAATACCTGCCTTGATGCCACGCAGGCTTAGCAGGGTGCCCAACTGCAGGCGTGAGACCAGGGCTTGGGCCTGGGCCGTGGAGACTTCGGTAAATACGGCCATATCAATGTGCGCTTGTGCGCTTGAGCGCATTTTGGGCTTTGGGCTCTGGCTGTCAGCGGCGGCAAGACGGGCCCCTGGGGCCCAAGCTTGCTAGGGGCCTGGCCGGAGAGGCCGGGGCCGAAAGCGTGACAGAGCTGCGGATGGATCAGAAAGTCAGCAAACGCCAGACTCTTTGACCCGCCGCGCCACGACTGGCGCCATTGCCGATTGAAGGATCGCGACTCGCGTCGCCCATGATGATTTCGTAGCCGGGTAGCGAGCTGTTCTTGGGCTGGACCGTGACCTTCTGGGTCTGGCCGCGCACGCGCACTTCTTCGACACGGTTGCTGTCGTCCTCGATCACCGTTTGCTGCACCTTGGCGTCCGGCACCTTTTGCTGCTGCTTGGGCTCATCGGCCTCGCGCGGCTCGGCCGCCAGGGCCTGGCCCTGGCTCAGGCACAGGGCCGCCAGGCTCAAGGCGGTCAGGGCTGCCGTCCGGGCCAAGGCGAGGGACGGTGTGTTCGAGGAGAAGTTGCTAGCCATGGGCTCATTCTATTCTGCCGCCCGGCTTGGGGCCTCTGGCGCCGCATGCTGCGACACAGGCTGTGCGCTGCACGACAATGCGGGCCATGAGCAAACCCATTCTTCTGCTGGTCGACGGTTCCAGCTACTTGTACCGTGCCTATCACGCCATGCCCGATCTGCGTGGCCCGGAAGGCGTGCCCACCGGCGCCATCCACGGCATGGTGGCCATGATGAAGCGCCTGCGTGATCAGGTGGCGGCCGAACATGCGGTGTGCGTTTTTGATGCCAAGGGCCCGACCTTCCGCGACGAGTGGTACCCCGAGTACAAGGCTCAGCGCGCCCCCATGCCCGACGCCTTGCGCGAGCAAATCGCCCCCATCCACGAAGTCGTCAAGCTCTTGGGCTGGCCGATTCTGGAGGTGCCCGGCATCGAGGCGGACGACGCCATCGGCACCCTGGCCCGGGTGGCGGCCGAGGCCGGCCATGCGGTGGTGGTGTCCACCGGCGACAAGGACCTGGCGCAGTTGGTGACGCCCGATATCACCCTCATCAACACCATGAGCAACGAGACGCTGGACATCCCCGGCGTGATCGCCAAGTTCGGCGTGCCGCCGGAGCGCATCATCGACTACCTGACCCTGATGGGCGACACGGTGGACAACGTGCCCGGCGTCGAGAAGGTGGGCCCCAAGACGGCGGCCAAGTGGATTGCCGAATACGGCTCGCTGGACGGCGTGATCGCCAGCGCCGACAAGATCAAGGGCGTGGCCGGTGAAAACCTGCGCAAGGCTCTGGACTGGCTGCCCATGGGCCGCAAGCTGGTCACCGTCAAGCTGGACTGCGATCTCACGGGCCATGTGCCGCAATGGCCGGCGCTGGAGGCCCTGGCCTTGCGTGAGGTGGACTTGGCCGGCTTGCAGGACTTCTACACCCGCTACGGCTTCAAAACCTGGCTGAAGGAGGTCAGCACCGCGCTGGCGCCCAAGCCGGAGGCCGCGCCGGCCAGCGGCGATTTGTTTGCCGACCTGCCTGCGCCCGCCGCTGCGCTGGAAAAGCGCTACGAAACCATTTTGAATTGGCCGAGCTTCGATGCCTGGCTGGCCAAGCTGCAGGCCGCGCCCCTCGTGGCTCTGGACACCGAGACCGATTCCCTGGAGCCCATGCTGGCCCGCATCGTCGGCATCTCTTTCAGCATCAAGGCCGGTGAGGCGGCCTACATCCCCTTGCGTCACGAGGGGCCGGATGCCCCTCAGCAGCTGCCGCTGGACGAGGTGCTGGCCAAGCTCAAACCCTGGCTGGAGGACGCGAACGCGCCCAAGCTGGGTCAGAACCTCAAGTACGACACCCATGTGTTCGCCAACCATGGCATCGCCTTGCGCGGTGTGCAGCACGACACCATGCTGCAAAGCTATGTGCTGGAGGCGCACAAAACCCACGGCCTGGGTGCCTTGGGCGAGCGCTATCTGGGTCGGGCGGGCGTCAGCTACGAAGACCTGTGCGGCAAGGGCGTCAACCAGATTCCTTTTGCCCAGGTGGAGGTGGCCAAGGCGGCCGACTATTCGGCCGAAGACTCGGATATGTGCTTGCAGGTGCATGAGCAGCTGTGGCCGCAGCTGCAAGCCGAGCCGGGTTTGCTGCGCGTCTACCGCGATATCGAAATGCCCACCAGCGCCTTGCTGGCCCGCATCGAAACGACCGGGGTCTTGATCGACGCCGCCCGCTTGCAGGCCCAGAGCCATGAGCTGGGCCAACGTCTGCTGGCGCTGGAGCAGGAGGCTTATGACATCGCCGGTCAGCCCTTCAATCTGGGCAGCCCCAAGCAGATCGGCGAGATTTTGTTCACCAAGCTGGGCCTGCCCGTGGTCAAGAAGACCGCCACCGGCGCGCCGTCCACCGATGAAGAGGTGCTGGACAAGCTGGCCATGGACTATCCCCTGCCGGCCAAGATCCTGGAGTACCGCGGCCTGGCCAAGCTTAAGAGCACCTATACCGACAAGCTGCCCTTGATGATTAACGCCCAAACCCAGCGGGTGCATACCAACTATGCGCAGGCGGTGGCGGTGACGGGGCGCCTGTCCAGCAATGATCCGAACTTGCAAAACATCCCCATCCGCACGGCCGAGGGCAGGCGTGTGCGCGAGGCTTTTGTGGCACCGGCCGGCCATGTCATCGTCAGCGCCGACTATTCGCAGATCGAGCTGCGCATCATGGCCCATATCAGCGAAGACCCGGGCCTCTTGCGCGCCTTTGGCGAGGGCCTGGACGTGCACCGCGCCACCGCCTCTGAGGTCTTCCAGACGCCCCTGGCCGAGGTCACCAGCGAACAACGCCGTTATGCCAAGACCATCAATTTCGGTCTGATCTACGGCATGGGCGCCTTCGGCCTGGCGCAGTCGCTAGGCATCGAGCAAAAGGCGGCGCGCGACTATATCGACCTCTACTTCAACCGCTTTGCCGGTGTGAAGCACTATATGGACACGACCAAGGCTCGCGCGGCCGAGCTGGGCTATGTGGAAACCTTGTTTGGCCGCCGCATCTATCTGCCCGAGATCCGCGGCGGCAATGGCCCGCGCAAAGCGGGTGCGGAGCGCCAGTCCATCAACGCGCCCATGCAGGGCACGGCGGCAGACCTGATCAAGCTGGCCATGATTGCGGTGCAGGCCGCGCTAGACGAGCAGGGCAAACAGACGCGCATCGTCATGCAGGTGCACGATGAACTGGTGTTCGAGGTGCCCGAGGCGGAGCTGGACTGGGTCAAGACCGAGGTGCCGCTTCTCATGGCTGGCGTGGCCCAGCTCAAAGTTCCTTTGCTGGCCGAGGTGGGTGTGGGCAGCAACTGGGACGAAGCGCACTGAAGCTAGGTCCGCTGTGGCTTGCCATGAAGGGCGGCGGCAAGCCGCCCTTCATGCTTTTTGGCGCCTGCATTTTCACTGGCGTGGAAACGTTTTTCCTGATTGCGTGAATACCGCTGCGTATAACGGTTATGTCTCGGGGTAAACCATGATTTGAAGCTAGGGGGGAGCGGCGTTTCTAGGGGCAAGCGCTAGGGTTTGAATGAACAATTCGTGACAAATTTCATGGTGGGCGGGAAAGATCGTTCCGGCCATGACTATTTTTTAGGGAAGAGGATTTCAAATGAAATTTCAGTCTTTGAGCCAAAAGCTCAGCCTGTCTGCCTTGGCGGTGTGTGCCTTGGCCTTCGCTGCTCAAGCGCAGGCGGCCAGCGCAATTTCTCCCACTCATCGCCTGCAGAGCCTGCCCGCCTCCTTGGCGGCGGTGACGCCCACGGCGGCAAGCACCTTGGTCGTCGATGTCACCAACATCCAAAGCGTTGACGAGCTGGGCTCCCCCGATAACACGGTCTTGACCTTCAATGTGGGGGCCAATACGGTGATCAACTCGCTCACCTGGGATGTCAGCCTTCGTGCCAACAGCCCGAGCTGGTTGTCGGAAATTCAGGTCTCCTTCGGCAGCACCTCGGGCACCGACGGCGTGACCTTCTCGCCCGGCTTTGGTGATGACAACTCCGGCATCGGCTCCTACAGCGGCAGCGCCAATCTGGCCGACTACGGTCTTGAGTTCCAAGTCGGTGCCGATGGCATCTTGCGCCTGGAATTCCATGAAGGCTTTTACGACGGTGCCAACCCGGTGGACGGTGTTTGGACCGGTGGCACACTGACTTTTGGCATCACCCAAGCCGTGCCCGAGCCCTCGACCTACGGCCTGATGGCTCTGGGCCTGATCGGCGTGGGCTTCATCGCCCGCCGCCGCAAGTCGGCCTGATCCCTGGCGTATCAATGCCTAGCCCAGTCGGCCACAAGGCCGGCTGGGCTTTTTTTCGCCTTGTTTTTGGCGACTTGGGTCGGCAGGATGGCCGACCGAGACGGCCGGCGCGAAGGCCTCAGTTAGCATGACGAGATGAATTGGCCTTATGAATTGCAAATTGGCTGGCGCTACACCCGCGCCGGCCGTGGTGGGCGGCGAAATCGCTTTATTTCCTTTATCTCCGGCGTCTCGGTCTTGGGCATTGCCTTGGGCGTGGCGGCCTTGATCATTGTTTTGTCGGTGATGAATGGCTTCCAGAAGGAGGTGCGCGATCGCATGTTGTCGGTGATCGCCCATGTGGAGTTGCTCAGCTATAACGGCGACGCCTTGCCCGATTGGCAGGCCACGGCGGCCAAGGCCAAGCAGAACCCGGCCGTGCTGGCGGCCGCGCCCTTTATCGCCTCCCAGGTCTTGGTGGCACGCGGCGACGAGATGCGCGGCGCCATCGTGCGCGGGGTGGAGCCCGAAGCGGAGAGCCATGTCACGCCCCTGGCCGCGCAGCTGAAGGACGGTGCGCTGGGCCGCTTGCAGCCGGGCGCCTGGAATATCGTCTTGGGTGTGGAGTTGGCCCGGGGCCTGGGTGTGCATGTGGGTGACAAGATCACCATCGTGACGCCCAGCGGCGATGTCTCGCCCGCCGGCACCTTGCCGCGCATGAAGCAGTTCACCGTGGCCGGCACCTTCAACGCCGGTCACTACGAGTACGACAGCGGCATGGTGCTGATCCATGTGGCCGATGCCGCCAAGCTCTTCCGCGTGGCCGGGCCCTCGGGCGTGCAGCTGAAGCTGAAAGATGTGTACCGCGCCCGTGAGGTGGGCGACGAGTTGGCGCAGAGCATGGGCCCGGAGATCCGGGTGCGCGACTGGACCCGCAGCAATGCCAGCTGGTATGACGCGGTGCAGGTCGAGAAACGCATGATGGGCATCATCCTGACTCTGATCGTCGCGGTGGCTGCCTTCAATCTGGTCTCCACCCTGGTGATGACGGTGACGGACAAGCAGGCCGATATCGCCATCCTGCGCACCCTGGGCGCCAGCCCGCGCTCCATCATGGGCATCTTCATGGTGCAGGGGGCCACGTCGGGGGTCATCGGCACCTTGTCCGGTGTGGGCCTGGGGCTCTTGGTCGCCTTCAATATCGATGTGATCGTGCCCTTTATCGAGCGGCTCTTGAACACCAGCTTTCTGCCCGGCAGCATCTATCTGATCACCAAGATGCCTAGCGATCCGCAATGGGCCGATATTTATCCCATCGCCATCATTTCCCTGATCCTGGCCTTCCTCGCCACCCTTTACCCCAGCTGGCGAGCCAGCCGCGTGCAACCCGCGGAGGCTCTGCGTTATGAGTAACACGATTGTTTTGCAAGGCCTGGGGCTGGAGCGGCGCTTCAGCGAGGGTGAGCTGGATGTGAAGGTCTTGTCCGGCGTCGATGTGACGGTGCGCAAGGGTCAGACCCTGGCCATCGTGGGCACCTCGGGCTCGGGCAAGTCCACCTTGCTGCATCTGCTGGGCGGGCTGGACAAACCCTCGGCCGGCCGTGTCGTGTTGATGGGCCAGGAGCTCAGCGGCATGAGTGAGTCGGCGCGCGGTGACTGGCGCAACCAGCATCTGGGCTTTGTCTACCAGTTCCATCACCTGCTGCCCGAGTTCAGCGCCCTGGACAATGTGGCCATGCCCTTGCGCATACGCCGCATGCCGCAGGCCGAGGCGCGGGAGATCGCCGCCCAGATGCTCAGTCGTGTCGGCCTGGGCGCGCGCTTGAAGCATCGTCCCGCCGAGCTTTCGGGTGGCGAACGCCAGCGGGTGGCGATTGCCCGTGCCCTGGTGACCCAGCCGGCCTGTGTGTTGGCCGATGAGCCCACTGGCAATCTGGACCGCAGCACCTCGCAAGCCGTCTTCGAGCTGATGCTGGCCACGGCCCGCGAGCAAGGCACGGCTTTTGTGATGGTGACCCATGATCAAGCCCTGGCCGCGCAATGCGAGGCCCAGCTGAGCCTGGTGGGTGGGCAGGTGCAGCTGGCCGCCGGGTCGCCTTTGCCGCTTTGATTCTTCTCTTCCCCAGAAAAAAGTCCTCTCGCCATGAGTTCCAAAAAGCGCTTCATCCTCAAGCTCAGCTGCCCCGACCGGGCCGGCATCGTCCACGCTGTCACTGGATTTTTGTTGGAGCAGGGCGGCAATATCCTGACCTCGGCCCAACATGGCGATGAGGACCACCAGCGCTTTTTCATGCGCATCGAGTTTGAGTGTGCGGCAGGTGCCGAGCAGGCGGCCTTGCGCCAGAGCTTTGCGCCCCTGGCCGAGCGCCTGCAAATGGACTGGGAGCTGGTGGACAGCCAGGCCAAGACCCGGGTGCTGCTGCTGGTCTCCAAGCTGGGGCATTGCCTGAACGATTTGCTGTTCCGGGTGCAGACCGGGCATCTGCCGATCGAGATCCCGGCCATCGTCTCCAACCACCGCGACTTCTATCAACTCGCGGCCTCGCACAATATTCCTTTCCACCACTTCCCCTTGCTGAACGCCAGCGAGGAGCAAAAGCAGGGTCAGGAGCGCAAGATCCGCGAGGTGATCGAAGAGAACCAGATCGATCTGGTGGTGCTGGCCCGCTATATGCAGATCTTGTCACCCGAGCTGTGCCGGGATCTCTCCGGCCGCGCCATCAATATCCACCACAGCTTTTTGCCCAGTTTCAAAGGCGCCAAGCCTTACCACCAGGCGCATCAGCGCGGCGTCAAGCTGATCGGTGCCACTGCGCACTACGTCACCTCGGATCTGGACGAAGGCCCCATCATCGAGCAAGAGGTGGCCCGCATCGATCACAGCCTGGCGCCCGAGCAATTGGTGGCCATAGGCCGCGACACCGAATGCGTGACCCTGGCCCGCGCCATCCAATGGCATGCCGAGCACCGGGTGCTGATGAACGGCAATCGGACGGTGGTGTTCCGCTGAGCTGAAGGCCTAGGCCGGCATGTGGATCGACAGCCATGTCCATCTGGACGCCCCCGAGTTCGACGCGGACCGGGAGGCGGTGGTGGCGCGGGCGCGGGCGGCCGGCGTGCAGCAGATGGTCCTGCCCGCCGTGGCCGCCTTCAACTTCGAGGCGGTGCGCGAGCAAGCTCATGCGCATGGTTTTGCCTACGCCCTAGGCATTCATCCGCTCTACATCATGCAGGCCAAGGAGCAAGACCTGAGTCTGCTGGATGCCTTGCTGAGCCAATACCGGGACGACCCGCGCCTGGTGGCCGTGGGGGAGATTGGCCTGGATTTCTTTGTGCCGGGGCTGGACCCGGCGCGGCAGCAGTTCTTTTACCGAGAACAACTCAAGCTGGCGCGGCAGCATGGCTTGCCGGTGATTTTGCATGTGCGGCGCAGTGCCGATCAGCTCTTGGCTGGCTTGCGGCGTGTGGCGGCGCAAGGCCTTGGCGTGGCTGGAATTGCCCATGCCTTCAACGGCAGTGATCAGCAGGCGCGGCATTTTGTGGAGATGGGTTTCAAGCTGGGTTTTGGTGGGACGCTCACCTTTGAGCGGTCCTTGCAGATTCGCCGTTTGGCCGGGAGCCTGCCCGAGTCCGCTCTGGTACTGGAAACCGATGCGCCTGACATCCCGCCGCATTGGCTATATCAAACCGCCGCTGCACGAGCGGCCGGTGATGGGCCTGGCTCGCGCAATGAGCCAGGCGAGTTGCCGCGCATCGCCGAATCCCTGGCCCAGCTGCGTGGCTGGGACTTGGCGCAGACGGCCGCCGTGACGACGGCCAATGTCTTGGCCGCCTTGCCCAAATTGCAAGCCCTGGCTTGAGTTAGCGATTGCGCGGTGCCACGGGCGTTTCGGGCACGGGGTAGCCTGCTGCGCCAAAGGTGGCGACCACGGCCTTGTGGGTGTCGAAGTAGACCTGCCAGTAGTGATCGGTGTGGGTGTAGGGGCGCACGCAGAGCAAGGGGCCCTCGGGAGTGAAGCCCATGATTTCTACATCGGGGGCTGGCGTCGCCGCGATATTGGGGATCTGGCTGAGGGCGGCCTTCAGGCGAGCAATGGCGTCCAGCGGGTCCACCGAGTTGGCGATCTTGGCCTGGCAGTCCACCCGGCGTACCGGCAGGCTGGAGTAGTTCTGGATGGTGTCGGAGAAGATCTTGTTATTGCCGATGATGGTTTGCACATTGTCGCCAGTGACGACGGTGGTACCGAAGAGGCCAATCTCCACCACCGTGCCGGTGATGCCGCCCACCTGCACAAAGTCGCCCACCTTGAAGGGGCGCAGCACTTGCATGAAGACGCCGGCCGCGAAATGGGTCAGCAAACCGCCCCAAGCCGTACCAATGGCCAAGCCCGCGCCAGCCAGCAAGGCGGCGAAGGATGTGGTCTTGACGCCAAACACGTCCAGCACCGCCAAGGCCAGCACGATGTTCAACATCACCGTGAGAATGGAGCGCAGATAGGTGGAAAGCGTGGAGTCGATCTTTTTGCCGCGCTCCAGCGCGCCGGCGAACAAGCGCACCAGCAGCCCTATGATCCAGCGACCGATGATCCAGACCGCCAGCGCGGCCAGAATCTTCAGTGCGAAGTCGGCACCCTGGGTGCTGAGAAAATTCCAGATCGCTTCCGTGTTCAAGCCTGCAGTGTTCATTGCCTTCTCCTGTGACTAAATCAATCGTGCCGCTCCAGTGCAAACCCGCTGATTCGGGTGGCGTGCTCGGGCGAGGCTTAGAACGAGAGCTCGCAGCCGGGCGACTACAGGGTTTGCCGCCAATCTGGTCGCCGCGTGCGAAATTGCTCGTTTTGGGCAGCTTCCCCAGCGTCGCGTCTTTGCAGAGCCAGAGTTATTACGCGCATCCGCGCAATCAATTCTGGCCCATCCTGGCGTCCCTTTGGCAGCAGGACCTGTCCCGCATGGACTACGCCGGCCGCGTGGCCATGGCTCAGGCCCAGGGTCTGGCGATTTGGGATGTGTATGGCAGCTGTTTGCGCGCGGGCAGCCTGGATAGCGCCATTCAAGAAGCGCAGGCCAATGATTTGCTTGGCCTGGCCGCGCGCATGCCGCAGCTACAAGCCATCGCCCACAATGGCGGGGAATCGGCGCGCCATATTCGCCTGACCCAGACCCTGGGACTGCCCGTCTACAAACTGCCTTCCACCAGCCCAGCCAACGCAGCCTGGTCCTTGGAGCGCAAGCGGGAAGCCTGGCGTGAGGTGCTGCAGCGCCATGGACTTTTGGAGTAAATTTTTGAGCAAGACCAAGAACAACAAGCAGCCCGCTTGGGCCCCGGCGACCCTGTCCGAGTTTGAGGGCGTGCGCTTTCTGCATCTGGACAGCATCTGGGTGCAGGGTGCCATGCGCATACGCAAGCCGCAGCAGCTGGAGCTGGAGTACATCCAGCGCATGATGGTGTGGATGTTGTGGCGAGAAACGGCCGAAGTCCGCGAAGGCCATGCCGTCCAGCTCGGTCTGGGTGCTGCAGCCATCACCCGCTTTTGCCACAAGGTCTTGCGCATGAAGACCACGGCGGTGGAGATCAATCCTACGGTGATCAGCGCGTGCCGGGCCTGGTTCCACCTGCCTGAGGACGATGGGCGGCTGACGGTGGTCAATGCCGATGCGGCACGCTGGGTGCAAGAGCCCGAGCATGTGCAGAGCGCCCAGGTCTTGAACATCGACCTCTACGATCATGACGCCGCCTCGCCGGTGCTGGACGATGAGGACTTTTATCGCCACTGCCATGGCTTGCTCGCGGACGGCGGCCTGATGACGGTGAATCTGTTCGGCCGTGATGCCAGTTTTGCCCGCAGCGCGACTCGCATCGCCCGGGTTTTCGGTAGCGATCAAGTCTGGAGCTTGGCCCCCACCAAAGAAGGCAACACCATCTTGGTGGCGGCCCGGGGTGTGCAAGTGCCGGAACGGGAGGAACTGGAGCTCAGAGCGGCTAATATCGAGTCGCAGTTCGGCCTGCCGGCGCGCAAATGGTTGCGCCTGGTGCGCCCCCTCCCTTTGAATCTCATCAACCAGCTGCAAGCTTAAGACCCCACCATGACCTTGAAAGCCAATTCAGTCTCCGCGGCGCCCAAGCTTGAAGGCCGACTGGACTGGCGGGCCATGCTGCACTGGATGCAGGAGGACGGCCTGATCGATGCCGATCAGGTGGCCCGCACCCAAGCTCGGTTTGCGGCCGGCGATAGTGCCCTGCATCCCCTGGTGCGCCTGGGGCATGCCGGTTTGAATCGCCTGGACAATGGCAAGGCACTGGACATCGACGCGCTGACCGAATGGGTGGCGGGGCGAGCCAAGCTGCCTTATCTGCGCATTGACCCGCTCAAGGTGGAGGTGGGCCGGGTCAGCGATGTGATGTCGGTTGGCTATGCCGAGGCCAAGCGCTGTTTGCCGGTGCAGGTGGGCCTCAACGAAGTGACGATTGCCACCTCGGAGCCTTTTGACACCTCCTGGGTCTCGCAGATCGAGTCGCATATGCGCAAGCCGATCAAGCGGGTGGTGGCCAACCCCCTGGAGATTGCGCGTTACACGACCGAATTCTTCACCCTGGCGCGCTCGGTGCGCGCCGCGGCCAAGGCGGGCGAGACGGCCCAGGTTGCCAGCTTCGAGCAGTTGGTGGAGTTGGGCCGCAGCAATAAGCAGCTGGACGCCAATGACCAGGGTGTGGTCCAGGTGGTGGATTGGCTGTGGCAGTACGCATTCGATCAGCGCGCCAGCGACATCCATCTGGAACCGCGG
Source organism: Paucibacter sp. KBW04 (assembly GCF_003852425.1). Classification (GTDB taxonomy): domain Bacteria; phylum Pseudomonadota; class Gammaproteobacteria; order Burkholderiales; family Burkholderiaceae_C; genus Paucibacter_A. The sequence goes on from NZ_QAJN01000012.1 coordinate 354,295, forward strand.
CGGGAGATGGGCGTGATCCGTTTCCGCATCGACGGCGTGCTGCACACCGTCTACCAGTTGCCGCCCACGGTGATGAGCGCCATGACCTCGCGCATCAAGCTGCTGGGGCGCATGGATGTGGTGGAACGCCGCCGCCCGCTAGACGGCCGCATCAAGACGCGCAATCCGGCCGGAGACGAGGTGGAAATGCGCTTGTCCACCTTGCCCACCGCATTCGGCGAAAAGATGGTGATGCGGATTTTCGACCCCGACACCGCCGTCAAGGACCTGACCCATCTTGGTTTTTCTAGCCACGACAGCGAGCGCTGGGAAAAGCTAGTCACCCAAGCCCACGGCATCATTCTTGTGACTGGCCCCACCGGCAGCGGCAAGACCACCACGCTGTACTCGACGCTCAAGCGCCTGGCGACCGAGGAAGTGAATGTCTGTACCATCGAGGACCCGATCGAAATGATCGAGCCGGCCTTTAACCAGACCCAGGTGCAAAGCGCTCTGGATCTGGGCTTCGCCGAAGGCCTGCGCGCCCTGATGCGGCAGGACCCGGACATCATCATGGTGGGCGAAATCCGTGATCTGGCCACGGCCGAGATGGCCATCCAGGCGGCGCTGACCGGCCATCTGGTGTTTTCGACCCTGCACACCAATGATGCGGCCTCGGCCATCACCCGCCTGACCGATCTGGGTGTGCCTTCGTATTTGATCAGCGCCACGGTGATTGGCGTGCTGGCGCAGCGCCTGGTGCGCACGCTTTGCAATCATTGCAAGGTGCCGGATCCGGCCGTGACGCGCGACACCCTCAACGAGATGCTCAAGCACTGGCGCATGAATGGCGGCGTCAAGCCTTACAAGCCGGTGGGCTGCCTGGAATGCCGAAACACTGGCTACCGCGGCCGGGCAGGGCTTTATGAGTTGCTGACGATTGGCGAGTTGGTCAAGACTCATTTGCACCCGACGCCCGATATTTCTGCCCTGCGCCGACAAGCGGTGCAAGAGGGTTTGCGGCCGCTGCGACTGGCCGGCGCGATGAAGGTGGCCGAAGGCTTGACGACGCTGGAAGAGATTCTGCGCAGCACGCCCCAGTGGCAGAGCTAGCCGGTCAGGCGAGGCGGATCGCTGCTTGCTGTTGGCTTGTGTCGCTTGGTAAGCGGGGTCAGGTCTTGCCTTTTGCCTGCCTAGAATGCGAACCCGCGCAGCCTGCGCGCTGAGAATTTTGGGGAATCTGAATGAAGATCAAGAGCCAACGTGATTTCTGGTCGGGGCTGCTGTTTGTGATCGTGGGCCTGGTGTTCGCCCTGGGCTCGACCAACTACAGCTTTGGCTCCTCGGCCCAGCCCGGCCCGGCCTACTTCCCCTTCTGGCTGGGCGTCTTGCTGACCGTGCTTGGGGGCATGGTCTTGTTCAAGGCCTTGAGCATTGAGTCCGAGGGTGGCGATCCGATCGGCAAGATCGCCTGGAAGCCTTTGTTGATCTTGCTTGGCGCCATCGTGTTCTTTGGCCTGGCGCTGCCGCGTCTGGGCCTGGTCGTGACTCTGCCTGTGCTGGTGACCTTGTCCGCTCTGGCCGGCCAAGACTTCCACTGGAAGGATGCGCTGCTCAATAGTGTGGTGTTGACGGTGGGCAGCTGGGTGATCTTTGTCTGGGGGCTCAAACTGGTCATTCCGGTTTGGCCTGTGATGTTCGGCGGCTGAGGGCAGACCATGGAATTGCTGAACAATCTTTTGCTGGGCTTTCATGTTGCCTTGACATGGCAGAACCTGCTCTACGCCTTTGGCGGGGCTGTGCTGGGTACCTTGATCGGGGTGTTGCCCGGCCTGGGGCCGGTGGCCACCATCGCCATGCTTTTGCCCTCCATCTATTCCTTGGATGCGACGCCGGCCCTGATCATGTTGGCGGGTATTTACTACGGCGCTCAGTACGGGGGCTCGACCACGGCGATTCTGATCAATGTGCCGGGTGAATCCAGCTCGGTGGTCACCGCCATCGATGGCTATCAAATGGCCAGGCAGGGCAGGGCGGGCGCGGCCTTGGCCGCTGCGGGTCTGGGCTCTTTCTTCGCCGGTTGTGTCGGCACGGTCGTCATTGCGTCCTTCGCGCAGCCCTTGATCGTGATGGCGGCCAACTTCGGCCCGGCTGAGTATTTCTCACTGATGGTGATGGGCTTGGTGGGGGCGGTGGTGCTGGCCTCGGGATCGCTGATCAAGGCGATCGCGATGATTGTGCTGGGCTTGTTGCTTGGGCAAATCAATACCGATGTGATCTCCGGCACGCCGCGCTTCTCCTTTGACATCCCGGAGTTGACTGACGGGATTGGCTTTGTCGTCATCGCCATGGGCGTGTTCGGCTTTGGCGAGATCATTGCCAATCTGGGGCAGCCGGAAGAGGAGCGCGAGGTCTTCACGCACAAGGTCGAGGGCTTGTGGCCTACCAAGCAAGACTTTCAGGAGGCTTGGCCCTCGGTCCTTCGCGGTACGGCTTTGGGCTCGGTGCTAGGTGTCTTGCCGGGCGGTGGGGCCTTGCTTGCTTCCTTTGCGTCCTACACCTTGGAGAAAAAGATCGTCAAGAATCCGCGCATCCCTTTTGGCAAGGGCGCGATTCAAGGTGTGGCGGGGCCAGAGTCGGCCAATAACGCGGGGGCCCAAACCAGCTTCATCCCCATGCTGACCTTGGGCATCCCCCCCAATGCGGTGATGGCTTTGATGGTGGGGGCGATGACGATCAAAGGCATCCAGCCGGGGCCGCAGGTGATGACCAGCAATCCCGAGTTGTTTTGGGGTTTGATTGCATCCATGTGGGTGGGCAATCTGATGTTGATCGTGCTGAACCTGCCGCTGATCGGAGTCTGGATCAAGCTCCTTACCGTGCCTTACCGCTTTCTGTTTCCGGCCATCGTGGTGTTTTGCTGCATCGGCACCTATACCTTGAGCAATAACAGCTTCGATGTCTATATGACGGCGGCCTTTGCTCTGATCGGCTATGTCTTCTACAAACTCAGTTGCGAACCTGCGCCGCTATTGTTGGGCTTCATCCTGGGGCCCATGATGGAAGAGAACTTGCGCCGCGCCCTGCTGCTGTCGCGTGGCGACTGGGGAACCTTTCTGGCGCGCCCCTTGTCGGCCGGTCTCTTGATCGCTGCCTTGTTGATGGTCGTGGTCGTCCTCTTGCCCACCATCAAGAGCAAGCGGGACGAGGCCTTTCAAGACGACTGAGTGCAGGACGCCTTGGCGCAGCGCACTCGGCGCCGTTGAAGACGCAGACAGCCATCAACGGGTCGAAGGGCCGCCTATGAACTTTTTGAAGAATCTTGCTGCGAGGGCAAAATTCCCGTGCTACAGTAGAGGGCTTCGCTGCTAGCAAGTCTTCTGTTTCGGAAACGAGCAAAGGCAGGCGGTGAAGATAAGATGTGAGTGGAAGGCGTCGAAAACAAATTGTTTAAAACGCTTGACGAGTTTGCGAAAAACAAGTCATAATCCCGC
>NZ_QAJN01000013.1 GCF_003852425.1 Paucibacter sp. KBW04
ACGTTGACGTGCGGCTTGGTACGTTCAAACTTGCTCTTTGCCATTTCTGCGCTCCTGCGAGGGACTCTGATCAGACCAGAAGAAAAAAAAGAAAGCGAAAGACTGGGAAATTGTGGTGCCCATGACGCGGATCGAACGCGTGACCTCTCCCTTACCAAGGGAGTGCTCTACCACTGAGCCACATGGGCATCGACACGGGTCTGCAGACTCAAGCAAACCAACAAACCGGTATCGACGACTTCTTCCGGCACTTGCTAACGACACCAACTCTGACGCTGGAGCGGGAAACGGGAATCGAACCCGTGTCATTAGCTTGGAAGGCTAAGGTTCTACCATTGAACTACTCCCGCCCGGGAGTCTTACCTTTCATCAACCCTTGATGATCGAGTCGCTGGAACACCCAGCGACTCGAGTCAAGCGATTGGTTTGCCTTGGTGGAGGAGGCTGGATTCGAACCAGCGTACGCGTTAGCGGGCAGATTTACAGTCTGCTGCCTTTAACCACTCGGCCACCCCTCCGAGGCAAGCCCGCAACTATAGCAGAGCTTTTCAGACTCCGCCAAGGATTTTTGAAAAAAGATCATGGAGCCGCCTCTGCCTCCTTCCCAAATTCAGGCTCAAAGCGCCTAGCCGCGGGGCCTCCAAGCCTTTGACACCCCTCCAAAGATCCTCTAAAAAAATTTCGCCGCCCGCGAGCAGCCGCCCCACTCACCCATCCATCGCCATGAAATTGAGGCGCAATCCGCACGCCTCAGAACAAACCCTGGCATACCCAAGCACCACAGACCAGCAGCCAGCCACTTGGCCAACAAGGCGCTAATACCAATTCCCTACCAAGTTTGGATTGCTTCTATTAGTGGTCTTGCGCCGCTGTAGCAGGCCAGTGAGCGGATTTCAAGGGGGTGGCGGCGCTACGACAGCAGGGAAAACACGCCCTCGAAATTGGTAGCAAAGTGGCACTACTGGACCGTATAGTGGCATGGCATTGGTTGCATTCGTATGACAATTGGGGGCATCAGGAACACACCATCCGTCAGATTGGTATGAACCTGGTTCCGTTAGAAACTGGCCGGTTGCAAGAGTCAAGGCCACATCGAGGAGCATTTATGAAGATCAAACAAAGTCCGATCGCTGCCGCGGTCACCATGACGCTGCTGAGCGTCGCATTTGCCGCTCAGGCACAGCAGGCTGAACAAGCACCGGCTGCCAAGTCCGAAGCAACTCAACTCGAAGCCGTGGTGGTGACGGGTATTCGCGCTTCGCTGCAGTCGGCTGCCAATATCAAGAAAAACGCCACCGCGGTGGTGGACGCCGTGTCTGCTGAAGACATTGGCAAGCTGCCCGATACCGATGTGGGCCAATCGCTGGGTCGCATCCCCGGCATTTCCGTTGGCCGCGCATTCGGCCAAGGCGCTTCGGTGTCAATTCGCGGTACCGACCCGCAAATGACCTACACCACGCTGAACGGTCAGACGGTTGCCTCCACCGGTTGGTACGACCAGCAGGACATCGACCGCTCGTTCAACTACTCCCTGCTGCCCTCCGAAATGGTCGGCGGCATGGAGGTCTACAAGTCCTCGCAAGCGGATCTGACCGAAGGCGGCATTGGCGGCACGGTGATCGTGAAGACTCGCAAGCCTCTGGACATGAAGGCCAACTCGGCATTCGTCAGCGCCAAGTACGGCAAGGGCACCATCAGCGACGCTGACAAGGAAGTCTCGGGTCTGTACAGCTGGAAGAACGCTTCCAGCACCTTCGGCGCCCTGGTCGCTGCGGGTTACTCGGAAGGCACTTACATCCGTCGTGGTATCGAGGCCGACAGCCGTTGGTCTTCGGACGTTGCACCGACCGCCTTTGTGCAAGACCGTAAGCGCACCGCCCTGAACGTCACCCTGCAAGCCAAGCCCGTCCAAGGCCTGGAGTTGGGCTTGAATGTTCTGCGCCTGAAGCTGGATGCCAACAACTCCAACAGCAGCGACTACATCTTCCACGACGCCAACTGCGACAAGCGCAATACCGACGTGACGTCGAGCTTCAACCCCAGTGGCATGTGCTTGCACAGCACCACCACGGCAAGCAATCCCTTGATGAACCAGTTCTACCAGAACTGGGCTCGCGCGGCTGAAATGACGTCGGACAGCGTCACCTTTGACGCCCACTACAAGCTGGACAGCGCCAAGTTTGACTTCGTCGCCGGCAGCACCAAGGCCGACGGTGGCACCACCCTGACCACCAACTATGCCTACGGCTGGTGGGACAAGCCCGCCAAGTGGCAAGGCACCATTGACGCCACCGGCAAGCAGATTTCGGTGAACCCGACTTCCAACCAATCCTTCGGCGTCGCGGACTTGCCCAAGCAAAGCTCGCCCGAGACCTGGGCGACCTCGCAAGGCCCGAACAAGGACCAGGAGAAGTTCCTGCAACTGGACGGCACTTTTGACCTGAACTGGGGTGCCATCGTCGCCTTCAAGACTGGCCTGCGCTACGCCGACCACACCTTTGAAAAGCGCGCCATCCGCCCGGTGTGGAACAAGACCATCACCCCTGTTGACACCTCGACCCTGTTCAACGGTTCTGTGGATGTGGCCAGCTGGTCCATCCCGCGTCCGAACATCGACGCCATGATTGCCAACACCAAGGCAAACATCGGCGGCTGGATCGAAGACCGCTCGGCCTACAGCGAACTGAACGAGAAGAACAAGTCGGCCTACGGCATGTTTGAGTTCGACACCAAGGACATCCGCGGTAACTTCGGCCTGCGTTACGTCTCCACCGACGTGCGCAGCACCGGCTATGTGTTCGACGGCACGCCTCTGGCCGCTGGCGACTACTCGGGCAACGCCAACTGGAGCAAGAACACCGCCTCCAAGAAGGACAGCTACAACGAGATCCTGCCCAGCGTCAACATTGCCTTCGACTTGCAACGCAATGTGATCCTGCGCGTCGCTGCCTCGCAGACCATCACCCGACCCAACTTCGCCAATATGTTTGGCGTGACGGTGTCGGGCTACAACGATGACCGCAAGGGCAACGAAACCTGGACCACCGGCAGTGTCTCGCTCAAGCCCATGAAGTCCAGCAACGCCGATATCGGTGTTGAGTACTACTACGGCAAGGGCAATATGCTGGCTGCCACCTTCTTCACCAAGGACATCTCCAACTTCATCACCGCTGAAATCAAGGAGAACCAAAAGGTTGGCCTGGTCGATCCCCTGACCGGCCAAGACAACTGGACCTTGCAGAACTTTGTGAACGCCGGTGGCGGTCGCATCCGCGGTATCGAGTTGCAAGTCAATCACGGCTTCAACAACGGCTTCGGCACCGCCGCGAGCTACACCTTCACCGACGGCACAGCACCCGCTGCCAGCTATATCGACAATCTGGGCATCTTCACCCAAGCGTCGAAGCACAACCTGAACTTGGTCGGTTACTACGAGCAAGAGGCCTACTCTGCCCGTCTGGCCTACAACTGGCGCTCGAAGTACATGATCCGCGAAGGCGCTTTCTGGTACGGCAACCGCATGCATGACGCATTCGGCACGCTGGACGCAAGCCTGGGCTGGAACATCAACAAGACCCTGCGCCTGTCCTTCGACGCCGTCAACCTGCTCAAGCAAGACGATGTGCAGTACGGCGCAGCCGATGCCAGCAACGCGGCCGTCAAAGACCCGCTGCGCGCTGGTTTCCCGGCCTGGTCCTTCAAGGGCGAAACGACCTTCAAGCTGGGTCTGAGCGCCAAGTTCTGATGCACTCTTTGATTGCATAAGCGCAAATGCCCGGCCTTGGCCGGGCATTTTTTCTTGTTGCCTGACAATTCAGTCGCCGCCCCAATCCAAAGCCAAACACACAGCCGCCATGCCCGAACCCTTTGCCCTGCGCATGCCTCCCAATATCCAATCGGTCGCTATTGGCGAGCACCAGGTCGTCTTCATTGATGACTTTCTTGAGCAGCCCGAAGCCCTGCTCGAAGCGGCCTGCCGCAGCAGCTACTCGCCCTACCCCGGCGTGGCCGAGAAAAAGGGCTATCCCGGCATTCGCGCCGAGGCGCCAGCGGACTACTCGGCCAATCTCACCGAACTGCTGGAACCCCTGATCAAGCTGAACTTCGGTGTGCCAGAGGATCTGCCCCTGCGCAAAAGCATGTGCGCCTTCTCGCTCACGACCACAGCAGCCTCAGAGTTAGGCCCGCTACAGCGCACCCCACATTTCGACGCCAGCACGCCCTATCACATGGCGGTCTTGCTCTATCTTTGCGGCCCTGAACATGGCGGCACGGGCTTCTATCGCCACAAAGCCACCGGCCTGCAGCAAATCACGGCTGAAACGCGGGAGCAGTATCTCGACGAGTACTACGCCGAACTCAACCGGCATCACCCCCCGCCGCGCTATTTCGACGATGGTGATGCGCACTTCAGCTTTTTGGGCATGATGCCCGCCCGCTTCAATCGCCTGGTGGTCTACCCCGGCAGCTTGCTGCACAGCGCCTGCATCAATCCGGCCTTGAGCCTGAGCAGCAATCCACGCAGCGGTCGCTTGACCGTCAATACCTTTTACGATTTCGGCACGGTGGTGTGAGCGTGCCTGCTGAGGCGGGCCTCCCGGCCCTCCCCTCGCAGCCCACCCTGGTCAAACCTTGATGTAAACACCCCGTTTGTCCAAGACCTTGACGATCAAGGCCCAGACGGCGACAAAGGCCAGGGCGAAGGCCAGGGACTGGCCGTAAGGCCCGACCAAAGGTTTGAGCCAGCCAAAGCCGTGGGCGTAAAGCGGCCCCATCAGGCCCAGACCTTCAAGCAGCACGGTCGTCATCCAAGCACCGGCATAGGCTGCGATGGCATTGACGCCAAAGGCACGACCCAGAGGCGGCAGGCCGCGACGGTCGATCAGCCAATGCGCCAGGGCCAGGGCCAAGCAAGCCAGGCCACCGGTCCAAAACACAAAGGAGCCGGTCCACAACTGCTTGTTGAGCGGCAAGCCCAGCTGATCCAGCAGCAAGCCGGCCAGGGCCGCCGCCGCGCCAAAGGCCAACAAGGGGCGCAGCGACGCACGGCGCAGCCATTCACCCGCGCGCAGACCCAACAACGTCGTCGCCAAAGCCCCCAAGGTGCTGACCACGCCTTCAGGGTCATGGCCCAGACCGGTCTGGGCATTCCATTCGTAGCCAAAACGGCCCAGCAGCCAGGCATCGGTTTGCGAGGCGATATTGCCCACCTTGTCCAGGCTGCCGCCCCAAAGCAAGAGGCCGGCGTAGCCCAGCAGCAAGGCCGCAATCAAGGCCCACTGAGCGCGCTCGCGCAGATAAATGGCCGCCAGGCCGGTCAAGGCGAAACAGATGCCGATGCGCTGCAGAACGCCGGGGATGCGCAACTCAGGTTTGCTCATGATCCACCAGGCCAGCAGATGCAAGACCAGGCCCAGCACCAGGATGCGAGCAGCGCGCTTGAGCACCGTCGCGGCCAGAGGCCCTGCAGGTGCACCGGCCGCAATGCGCCCCCCCATGGCCAGGGCCAGGGAGACGCCGACGATGAAGAGGAAGAAGGGGAAGATCAGATCGGTGGGCGTGCAGCCATGCCAGGCGGCATGCTCCAGCGGATCCATCACATGGCCCCAGTCACCGGGATTGTTGACGAGCAGCATGCCCGCCACCGTCAAGCCCCGCAGCGCATCCACCGATGCATAGCGCTTTGTCGAGCTCATGGCCCCACCCCTCTAACAAACAAAAAAAATAGCAGACTTAAAAATCGCAGAGGCTGGGCAAGGCCGGATTGGCCGGCGGCACCGTGTCGATGTGCTTGACGCCGCCAGCGCGCAGGCGCTTGACCTCGGCCATCACCTGCTTGGGGCTCAGGACTTGCTTGCGGGCATGGAAAACCCAGTCCACATCCTCCTGATAGACCCGCGCCTCCTCGCTCTTCTCAAGCAAGCCGCCGGGCGAGAACCAGAGGTTGAAGTTGATGGACATGGGCACGACCGGATAGTTGCGTCCGCCATGCTGGGCCAACAAGCGGCCATCCAGATAGAGCCGGGTCTTGCCATCGGCGATCTGCATCATCAACACATGCCAGCCGTCCAGCGAGACCATTTCCTCATGGCTCTGGTTGTAGGCCTGCCATGGGTCCAGCTGCACCGTCTGCCAGGTAATGCCGTACAGCCGCGTCTTGTCGCTGCCCCATCCGCCATTGGGCAGGTACTCGAAGTCCAACTCTGAGAAGTTGGGGTCGAAGTCGTGCTTGAGCGGGCTGACCACGTAAAAGGTCTGGATGACCGGGTCACCGTCCAGGCCGCGCAGCGGCTTGTCGTTGAAGCGCACCCGGGCGGCGTAAGTGCCTTCCAAATACTTGCGCGCATGGCAGAGTTGTGCCTGGCGGGTACCGGGCCCCGTGCCGTCGGTCTGCGCCGTCATGCGCAACAGGCGATTGCCGGGCTGCAGCGGATCGGCCACCAAGCTGAACTGCTCGGCCGACCACAGCGCGCCGGGCACGCCGGGGTGGCCGGCCTTGCTGCGAGGCGTCCAGCCGCCGGCCGTCAACTCGGCCAAGTCTGCATAGGAGAAGTCGTCAAACAGCAAGCCGGCCGAGGCCGCGGTTCGCGGTCCGGCCGAAGCCAAGGTGGCGACTGCCAGCGTCAAACCGCTGGCCCAGCGCAAGGCAGCGCGCAAAGAGATCGGCATATTCAACGCGAGGCAGCAGTCGGGGCAGATGGCGCAGCGGGCGACTCATTCGATGCAGCATCCGCCTGAGTGGCCTCCGCCGCGGCCGCCTCGGGCTTGGGCATCTTGACGAAGAAGAGCAGCACAAACACCGGCAGGCCGCACAAAATCGTCCAGAGAAAGAACTTCTCATAGCCCATGGCCATCTGCACATCGCCGCTGATGGTCTTGGAGAAGATGAAGCCCAACTGCATCACACCCGTACCGAGGGCATAGTGCGCGGTGGAGAATTTGCCCGGCGCCAAGACCTGCATGATGAACAAAATCATGCCCACAAAGCCGAAGCCATAACCAAACATCTCAACCGTCACCGCCGCGCCGATGTGAAACAGATCCGGCGGCAAGGTCGCGCTGAGGTAGTAGAAGGTCAGGTTTGGCACCAGCATGGCGGCCAGCAAAATCGGCATGGCACGCTTCAAGCTCAGCCAAGAGGTGAAGTAGCCGCCCGCGATGCTGCCAATCAAAAAGGCTGCCGTGCCGAAAGTGCCGTAAATGCCCCCGACCTGCTCCGTGGTCAAACCCAGGCCGCCATTGCTGCGCGGCTCGATCAGGAACAAGGGCCCAATCGTCTGCACCTGGCCCTCGGCAAAGCGGAACAACACGATGAACAAAATCATCAGCCAGATGCCAGGCTTGGTAAGCAAGTCAGCGATCACCTCCTTGAGCGTGGCGAGCACGCTGGCAGCGCTGACCTTGCCGGCCTTGGCGTTCAGCACATCGGGCAAGGCACGGGCGTTGTAGGCCGCCAAGCCCGCCAGCAGCAGGGCCAGCATGGCGAAAATGACGCTCCAGGCATTGAACACGCCCATGCCCTTCTCCAGATGGCCAGCCAAAACAAGCAAGCCGCCCAGGGTCAGGAACTTGGAGGCGTTGAAGAACGCGCCTTGCCAGCCCGCGTAGGCCGCCTGTTGCTTGCTGTCCAGCGAGGCGAGGTAGAGGCCATCGCAAGCGATGTCATGGGTGGCGGCGGCGTAGGCGATCAGGAACAGCACCGCGATGCTGGCCGCAAAATACATGGGCAGCTGCACCGCCAGAGCCATCAGGCCCAAGCCCACAGCGCCGGTGAACTGCATGCCCACGACCACACGCTTCTTGCTGCTGGCCAATTCCAGGAACGGGCTCCACAGCGGCTTGACGGCCCAGGCCAGGCCCAGCAAGCCGGTCCAGCGGGCGATCTGGTCGTTAGGAACGCCCATATTCTTGAACATCAGGCCGGCCAGCAGCATGACGACAAAGAACTGCATGCCTTGCACAAAGTACAGGCTAGGCACCCAGCTGATGGGTGAACGCAGGGCGGGCGTGGTCGGGGGGCTGCTGCTCATGCGGGTCTCCTGAATCTACTTTTTATCGGGGGCAAACCATCAAGCCAAGGCGACCGGCGAGCGGGCCGATGCTTGAGCCCGGCCCTCCAGCCAGGCCTGCAGACCTGCCAGCGCACCCTCGGCATAACCCCAGGTGACGACGGTCGGTGCCTTCACGTCCAGGGCCTGGAAGGGGTTCCACAGCACCAGATGCAAATCGGGTTGCCAGCCAGCCGCCGCTGCGTTGTAACGGGCGCGGTGGTTGGAGGCCAGCACGTTGATGCGACCGTCGGCCGGCACCTCGGCCCAGTTGAGCGCATCGATGCTGTCCAGGGCCACAAACTCCACGTCGGCAAAACCGGTGAACAGGCTGCGCACCAGCTGACCCGAGGGGCCGGCTTCGGAGACACCGTCGCTGTCCACGCTGGCTTGCGTGTAGACGCGCAGGGGCTGATTCAAAGCCGGCGCCTTGGCGCCGTGCAGGGCGGCCAGGCCAGCGGCCCAGGCGGCGCGCATCAGCTGGTCGTCCAGCTGGCGTTGCTCGAATTCGTAATCGTCGTGGCGCACCGGGTAGGCGTCGGCCAAAGCGTCCAGGCGAGCCCGGGCCTTCTGACCTTGGGCCAGGGTCAGCTCGCCCTTGTCAAAGGCTTCACGCAGGGCCTGGATGGAGGCAGCCTGCTCCTCCAGGCTGCCCTGGGCCAGGATCATGTCGGCACCGGCTTGAATGGCCATCACGGCAGCACGGGCGTAGCCATAGCGCTCGTAAATGGCTTTCATCATCAGCGCGTCGGTGATGACCACGCCCTCGTAGCCCCACTCGCGGCGCAGGATGTCGCCCAGGATCTTGGTCGACAGGGTGGCCGGATGCTCGGGGTCGATTTGCGGGTAGACGATATGAGCCGTCATCACGGCCGGCGCTTCATCGCGCAAGGCCTTGAAGGGGCGCAACTCCAGCGCGTCCAGCTCGGCGCGGGACTTGTCCACCGTCGGCAGGGCCAGGTGCGAGTCCACATGGGTGTCGCCGTGACCGGGGAAATGCTTGACGCAGCAAGCCACGCCTTCGGCCAGGGAGCCGCGCATCCAGGCACCGGCCAAACGCGTGACCTCATCGGCGTCTTCGGAGAAGCTGCGCTCGGCGATCACCGGGTTGGCAGGGTTGTTATTGATGTCCAGCACCGGCGCAAAGTTCCAGTTGATGCCGATGGAACGCAGACCCCGCGCCACCGCTGCACCGACCTGCTCGGACAAAGCCGCATCACCCGCCGCACCCAAGGCCATGGCCGAAGGGGCTTGCGGCAAGAAGGTGGCACGCACCACCGAGCCGCCCTCTTGATCGAGGCCGATCAGGGCCTGCGGGCCCATCACATTGCGCAGATCGCTGGTGAGCTGCTTCACCTCGGCTTCAGTGCCCAGGTTTTTGCGGAACAGGCAGACCGCGCGCACCTTGTTGACGCGCAGGAACTCGGCCGTGGCCAGATCCAGGCTCTTGCCCTGGATGTCGACCATGACCAGCTGGCCCGGGTGAAAGCCGGAATGAAAATCGCTCATGAAAAAATACTCAGGCTAACGGGCTAAATCAATGGGTCTTGGTGACTTTGGCCAGATGCGGCGGTTGATCAGGATTGCGGCCGCGCGCGCGGGCCAAGGCTTCGACCATGGGGTAGAAGCTCTGCACCACGGCGATGGCGTCCAGATCTTCATTGCCGGTGCAGGCCAGGGGCAGTTCGGCACCCGGCGTGCCAGCAGGCGCAGCCAGCAACACACGAGCACCACGGCCACGCATTTCTTCGGCCAGGGCCAGCAGGCCGGCTTGGGCCGGGCCGCGCGGCGCGAACACCAGCATGGGGTAGCCTTCTTCGATCAAGGCCATGGGGCCATGCTTGACCTCGGCGCCCGAGAACGCCTCGGCCTGGATACCGCAAGTTTCCTTGAACTTCAAGGCGGCTTCCTGAGCAATCGCCAGGCCCGTGCCACGGCCGATCACGAACAGGCGGTTGGCGGGGGCCAGCACGTCCACGGCTACGTCCCAGCGCTGGGCAGCGGCTTGGGTCAGGGCCTCAGGCAATTGCTGCAAGGCGGCTTGCAGGTCTTCGTCCTCACCCCAGGCGGCCACCACACGGGCACCGGCCACCAGCTGGGCGATATAGCTCTTGGTCGCGGCCACGCTGGTCTCGGGGCCGGCATGCAGGGGGAACACATACTGCGCGGCATCGGCCAGGGGCGAGCCATCGGCGTTCACGAAAGCCACGGTGCGGGCGCCACCAGCGCGAAAGAATTTCGTCGGCGCCACCAGATCGGGGCTTTGGCCGGACTGCGAGAAGGCCAACGACACCAGGCCTTCGCAAGCGATCTTGCTTTGGTACAGGGTCACCAAGGACATGGGCAGGGAGGTGACCAGACGACCCATGCGGGCCATCATCAGATAAGCCATGTAGTGAGCGGCGTGGTCGGAGCTGCCACGGGCCACGGTCAGCAGCGAGGTGGGCGGCTTCTCGCGCAGGGCTGCGCCCAGATCGGCATAGGCCGATTGATCGGCAGCCAGCTGGCGCGCCACCACTTCGGGGGCGCTCAAGGCTTCGGCCAGCATGCGCGTCTTCAAGTTCGCCAACGAGGAATCAAGCGAGGTCAATTTCTTCTCCTTCAACAACCACTCGCTGCAGCTGCAGCTCACGGTCCAACACCACCAAATCAGCCCAAGCACCGACCGTCAACTGACCTCGATCACTCAAACCCATGTATTCCGCCGCATGGCTGGAGACGCGCCGCGAGGCGTCTTCGATCTCAAGCCCGATACCGACCAGATTGCGCAAGGCCTGGTCCATCGTCAAGGTGCTACCTGCCAGGGTGCCGTCAGGGAGACGTACGCCCCCCATGCACTTGGTGACGGTATGACGTCCGAGCTTGTAGTCGCCGTCCGGCTGGCCGGCCGCGGCCGTCGAGTCCGTCACGCAGAACATGCAAGGAATCGAGCGCAAAGCCACGCGGATGGCGCCGGGATGCACATGCAAGAGATCGGGAATGATCTCGGCATAACGTGCATGGGCCAGGGCCGCGCCCACCATGCCGGGTTCGCGATGGTGCAAGCCGGTCATGGCGTTGAACAGATGCGTGAAGCCTTGGGCGCCATGCTCCAGGGCGGCCACGCCGTCCTCGTAAGTGCCCAGGGTGTGGCCGATCTGCACCTGATAGCCGGCTGCGCGCAGCTCGGTGATCAGTTCCAGATTGCCGGGCAACTCGGGCGCCAGCGTGATCAGCTTGATGGGGGCCAGGGCATTGAGCTCGCTGACCTCCTGCATGGCCGCGGGCTTGGCGAAGTCAGGCTGCGCGCCCAGCTTGCCGGGGTTGATATAGGGGCCTTCCAGGTGCACGCCCAGCACGCGGGCGCCCTGCGGGTCGCGTTCGCGGCAGATCGGCCCCAAGGCGGCCAGGGCGCTGCGGATTTCCTCCATAGGCGCCGTCATCGTGGTGGCCAGCAGCGAAGTCGTGCCGTGGCGCACATGCAGCTTGGAGATCTCGCGGGCGGCCTCGCCGCCTTCCATGGTGTCGTGGCCGCCACCGCCGTGCACATGCACGTCGATAAAGCCCGGCAGCACGATGGGCAGGGCCAGCTTGTCATGCCTGACCTGGGCTTCCGACACCGGCTCGCCGCTGATGGCCGTGATGCGCCCCGCGCTTTGGGTGAGGCGTCCGCGTACAAAGCCTTGCGGCGTCAGCACATAGCCATCAATGTGTTGGAAATCCCCCATCCCTGCACTGCTCCTCTTTGTATTTCAGTCTTCGCGCCGCATCTCGGCCACGAAGTCGTAGTAATCGCTGCGGCAATAGGAATGGGTCAGCTCCACGGCATGACCCGATTCCAGATAACCCACCCGCGTGATGAATAGCACCGCTTGGCCCACCGGCACTTCCAGCAGGCCGGCCAATTTGGCGTCGGCATTGATGGCGCGGATGTGTTGCAGCGCGCGTACCGGCGCGCCACCCAGGGTCTGCAGATGTTCGTAAAGCGAGGCCTCGACGGCGGCAGGATCGGGCAGCACCGCCTCGGGCAGCACGCTGACCTCGTAAGCCATCACCACCGTATCGGCCAGGCGCAGACGCTCCAGGCGCGCCACGCGGCCGCCGGTGGAGAGGCCCAGGCTCAGTTGCTCATCGGGCGCGGCGGGCGTGAAGCTGCGGGTCAGCCAGCGCGAGCTGGGGCGAAAACCCCGCTGCTGCAGCTCTTCCGAGAAACTGGTCAGGCGCGACAGCGGCTGCTCCAGCTTGGGCGCGATGTAATTGCCCGAACCGCGCTTGCGCACGATCATGCCTTGTTCAACCAAGCGGTCGATGGCCTTGCGTGCGGTCACACGCGAGATTTCCAGCTGCTCCGACAAGACCCGCTCCGAAGGCAAGGCTTCATCGGCCAGGAACAGGCCTTCACGAATGGCCTGGGCCAGCTTTTGTGCCAGCTGCATATACAGCGGCGAGGCGGCTTGAGGATCCGGCTTGAATTGAAATGGCATGGCGGTCAATTTCCCAATTTTTGGAGGACCTGGCGAACCAGATGCAAGGCACCATCGGCGGAATCACCCTGGGGCGAAACGCAACGGCCGGCAATGGTGCCTGAGAAATTCGGTGCCAAGCGCAGGGCGATGCTGCCGCACAAGGCCAGGGGCAAGTCGGCCGCCGGGTCCAGCGCCAGCGCCAGACGCTCCAACTCGACCACGGCCTCTTGCACAAAGCCGACCGCCACCGGGTCGACGTTCGGCCCTTCGGCATGGTCAAACACCAGGCGAGCCAGGCTGGCATACGCATGCTGACCGGCTTGGGCGCACCAGGCCAGGATGGGCTCACGCTCATCGGAGCCCACGACGGCAAACACCGCGCGGGCCAGCGGGCCCACCGGCACCCGACCGTCCTGCGCCTGGTGGGCATGGCGTATGGCCTTCAGGCCCAACCAAGCACCGCTGCCTTCGTCACCACAGATCCAGCCCCAGCCGCTGATGCAGGCGCGCGAGCCATCGCGGCGCAAAACCTCGCCCACCGTGCCGGTGCCGGCCGCCACCACGGCGCCGGGCTGGCCGCCATGGGCGCCCAGGACGGTGGTGAAACCGTCGCCATCCAGCGCCAGCAAGGCGAAGCCGGGCTGCAAGGTCAGGAAGGCCTCGACTTGGGCCGGCACACTGGCGCCCGACAGCCCCAGGCCGATGGCGTAGTGAGACCAGTCCAACAAATCGCCACCCGCTTGCAGCTGCGCCTGGCGCGCCGCGAGCAAAATATTGGCCCAAGCCTGTTCGGCGCCCTGACCCAGGGCCGAGGGCCCAGCCTCACCCTGACCGAGGATGCGGCCATTCAAATCACTCAATCGCACCCGCGTCCCGGTGCCACCGCCGTCAACGCCCAAGAAAAAGCGCACCGAGGCCTTGGCGGATTCCGCACCGAGTGGACAAAGAGTGGTCGTATTCATATTAATACCAGTCTAGTACCAAATTAAAGCCGCCGTCAATCCGTGTTCTACCCTTGTTGCACATTCATTGCAGCTGGAATGTGTGACACGGTGACCGCCTTGCTGCCAATACCAATTTAGAACCAAGAAGGCAATCCCAGGCCAACCCTAGGCGGCTTAGATTCAGTCCTCTTTAAGACCGTTTCAAAGCCACGCACTAGCCACAAGACCCAAGCCGGGTCGGGGCGGCTATTCTTGAGCCCCTCCCCCGACCCTGGAGCCCCCATCCCGTGAACTTCCTCGCCGCAAACGACGCCGGCGCCGCGCTGCTGCGGCGCATCGCCCATCTGGCCGAGCGCCATCCGCAGATCGCCCTGCAGCGCCTGCAAACCCTGGAGGACCAGCGCCGGGCGGCCGGCGATGTTGCCGCCGCGCTGGACGCGCTTTATGCCTGCTTCTATCTGCTGGAGCATCGCGGGCGGGCGCTGGAGTTGCAGGCCCCTTTGCGGGCCGCCCTCATCGAGGCCGCCGGCCTGGCCCTGCAAGCGGCGCGCATCCACGAGGCCCTGGGCCGCCTGGCCTACCAGCAAGGCGAGTACGCCGAGGCCGCCGAGCGCTGGAGCCGGGCCATCGCCCTGAGCCAACAGACCGGAGACGTGTGGCTGAGCGTGGCGGCCCGCATCGGCAAGGGCCAGATCCACTACGCCATGGGTGCCTGGGAGCAGGGGCGCGAGGTGCACCGCGAGGCCGCCGATTTGCTAGGCCCGCTGCAAGACAGCTATCTGGCCGCCAAGCTGGCCCTGAATATCGGCGTGGGCTATTTTGAGACGCAGCAGAATGATGATGCCGAGCGCTATTTCAGCCACGGCCTGGCCGCGGCGCGCAGCGGCAAACACCGTGAATACGAGGCCGAGGCGCATTGGCATCTGGCCCGCGCCGCCCTGGTGCGCGGCCGCCTGGATTGGGCCACGACGGACTGCCGCATTGCCCTGAACATCGCCGGCCGGCTGGGCCATAGCTGGCTGGAAAGCGTGGCCAGCCAGACTTGGACCGAGATCGCCCTGGCGCGCGGCGATGTGGCCGGCGCCATTCTCAGCAGCCAGCACAGCCTGGAGCTGGCCCGCCGCATTCACTCGCGCCCGCAGGAGGGCTTGGCCCATCTGCAGTTGGCACGCATGCTGGAACGCCAGGGCGATCTGGCCGGTGCCCTGAGCCATCTGTGGCAACACCTGGCCCTGCGCCAGGAGCTGGACAAGCTCAGCGAGAAAACTCAGGCAATCGCGGGGTAGTCGCCATAGCCATCGGGCCAGGGCGTTAGCACCTCGAAGCCCGTGGGCGTGACCAGCACCATATGCTCCCACTGAGCCGAGAGGGATCGGTCGCGCGTCACCACCGTCCAGCCATCGGCCATGTCCTTGATGTCGCGCTTGCCGGCATTGATCATCGGCTCGATGGTGAAGATCATGCCCGCCTCCAGGCGCAGGCCATCGCCCCGCTTGCCGAAGTGGAAGACATGGGGCTCATCGTGATAAATCGTGCCGATGCCGTGGCCGCCGTACTCGCGCACCACGCTGAAGCCATCGCGGTGCGCCACGCTTTGAATCGCATGGCCCACATCGCCCAAGGTGGCGCCGGGCTTGACCTCGCGGATGCCCGCCACCATGGCCTCGTAGCAGTTGTTCACCAGGCGCCGCGCCTGGATGCTGGGCTCGCCGACAAAGTACATGCGGCTGGTGTCGCCAAACCAGCCGTCCTTGATGATGGCCACATCCAGATTGACGATATCGCCCTTCTTCAGCACCTTGTCTGCCGAGGGGATGCCGTGGCAAACCACCTGATTGACCGAGGTGCACAAGGTCTTGGTATAGCCGTGGTAGCCGATATTGGCCGGCGTCACGCCCAGGTCCTTGATGATGAACTCGCGGCAGATGTCGTCCAACTCGCCAGTGCTGACCCCGGGCTGGACATGGGGCTTGATCATCTCCAGCACACGCGCCGCCAAATGACCGGCCTCGCGGGCTTTGACGATCTCTTCGGGTGTACGGATGGCGACCTTGCGTTTGCTGCTATTCATGGTGTGGAGATCTGTTAGGTGCCGTATTTTCACCCACGCCGAGGCCGCAGCCGCCGCCAGCCCATCCAGGCTCCGCTCAGGCACAGGGCCAAACCAGCCCCGCCAAAGCCCAGCATCCAAGCGTCCCACAGCGGACGCAGGGCGAGGAATTGAGGCAGGTCGAAACTGTGCAAAAAGGCGAACAACCAGCGCTCCACCCTTTGGAGGCGGTTGCTGGTTTGCAGCAGGGCTCCGCTGGCCGGATCCACTTCCACCCAATGCGCTTGGGCGTCATCGAACACCAGGCGCAGCGCGGGTAGCGGGCGCTCGCGCTGGCCCGTCATGGTGTGAGGTTCACGGGCGTAGTAATAGGCGTCATAGGCATGCAGCCACTGGCGCTGTTCGACGCGAGCCTGCGGCAGCATAGGCGCGGCGGCCGCCAGCAAGGCAGCCTCATCCAGCGCCTGCACCGGCCGCGCCTGCGCGTCCAGCAACAAGCCGCCGCCCTGGCTTTGCGCCCACACAAACTGCTGGCCGCCCACCCGCCGCCATTCCAGCGTACGGGCTGCGATGCCCCGCTCGGCCAATGTCGCCAGCACGGCGCTGGGCTGCGGCCCTTGTTGCGCTTGCACAGGTCCGCCCGCGTAAGCCTGCCTATCCAGCTTGGGGCCGCTGGCATCAAACACCCGCCAGGGGTTGAGCGAGAGCAGGCCGCTCAGAACCCAGGTCAGCGCCAACAAACCACCACCCAAGCCCAGCAGATGATGCCAACGCGCCAGCGGCGCGCGATAGGGCGAGCGCGAGCCGCTCTTGTAGCGCCCCTTGAAACGCCAGCGCCAGATGCCCACCACCAGCCCGCTCAGACCCAGCACCGAGCCCGCCAGCGACAGGCCAATGACGATGTCCGTCCACCAAGGCCCCAGCGCCCCGCCGCGGAAGATGTAGAGCCAGTGCAACCAAGCCCCCGCCCAGCCCCAGGTCCGCTCGGTCAAGCTGGCATCACGCACCACCTCGCCGCTGACGGCGCTGACGTACAGCCAGCTGCGCGCCTCATCTTGCATGGCGACCCGGTGCAAAGGCCGATAGGCATCAAGCGCGCGGGAGTGCGTCCAGGCGTCCTCCTGCACCGGCCCCAGGCTCTGCCCCGCCACGCCGCCGGCGAAGTGGCGCGCGGCGGCCACCGCCTCCTCCTCGCTCACGGCCATGATGCGCTGACCCGTCAGCGCATCCACCGCCACCAGGGTCTTACGGCCGTCGCCGAAGAAGTAGCGCGGCTGGCCGGCCACGCTGGCCAGCCGCCAAAGCTTGGGCTCGCGCAGGCCGGAGGCCTGCAGAGCCTGCTCCAAAGGGATGCAGCAGCCCTGCGTTTGCAGCGGCGCCAGCCCACGCAATTGCTCGGCCGGGGTCAGCTTGGGGTAGCCCACATAAAGCATCACCAGGCCGGAAACAAACCACAGCGCCATCACCAGGCACAGGCCGATACCGGCCCAGCGATGCAAGAGATAAAGCCAGCGCCGCCACTGATGCATCAGAAGCTCCAGTCCAGCGCGGCCGTGGCGCTGCGCGGCGCGCCCAGATAGGGCAGGCTGCTGCTCAGATTGGCGACGTAACGAGTGTTCGTGAGGTTGTCCACCCGCAGGCGCAGGCTCAGGCGTGGGTCCAGCTGCAGGCGGGCGCCCAGGCCCAGCAGCTGGTAGCCGCCGTCCCACACATCATTGGCCGTGTTGGCATAGCGCTGGCCCACGTACCGCCAATCCAGGCTCAGGCCGATGCTGCTCGTGGCCTGCCAGTCCAGCGCGGCACCCGCCACCCAGTCCGGCACATTGGCCGGGCGCTGGCCGGCGCGCGAGACAGGCTGGCCGTTCACCTGCTCCACAAAGTCCTCGTAGCGCGCCCGTGTGTGGCTCAGATGCCCGCTCAGGCCTAGCGCGCTGCTGGCCTGCCAACGGGCCGTCATCTCCAGGCCCAAGCTGCTTTGCTCGCCGACCGGGATTACCTTGGTCTTGTCATTAGGGTCGGTGATGGCGATATTGCGGCGGCGGATCTCATACACCGCGGCCGTGGCAAAGCCCTTGCCGCCGTCAAAGCTCAGCTTGCTGCCCAGCTCGAACTGGCGGCCCCGGGTCAGCTCAAAATCGCGCAGGGCGCTGAAGCCGGCCGTGGCCAGCAAGCCGGCCGGTGGATCGGCGGCGGTGCTGGCCTGGGCATAGACCTGCCAGTCGGCGCTCAAGTCCTTGACCAGGCCCAGGCGGCCGGTCAAGGGCTTGAAGGTGGTGGCGAATTGCGCCGGGTTGGTGGCGGTGGGCGTGCGCAGATTGCGCGCCAGCAGGCTGATGTGGTCAAAGCGCAGCGCGCTCACCAGCGCAAAGCCGCCGCCCAGCACCGTGCGGTTCTCGGCGAACAGGGCCAGGCTGTGCAGCTGGTTGCTGGCCCCCGGCAGATAGCCAGGCTGAATGCCCGAGGCCGGGTAGAACAAGGCCGGCGCCGGCGCATAGGGGTCGACCAGATCAAAAGGCTTTTGAATCGCTGAGACCGAGTTGGGGAAGCGGGTCTGGCGGTTATAGCTCCAGTCCAGACCCAGGGCCGAATCCGAAGTCAGGCCACCCAGCTTGCCGCTATGACTCAGCTCCGTGCGGCTGCCCCAGACCTGCTGGTCGTGGCGCTGCAACAAGGCGTTAGAGCGGGCCACCTGGCTGTTGCTGTTCTTGAAGGTATAGGTTTCAACGTTCTCGTAATCACGCAAAGCGTCGTAGTGATAGAAGGTGTGGCGCAGCTGGCTGCGCTCGCTCAAGCGCCAGTCCAGCAAGGAGCGCAACCAGGTCACGTCCTGCTGGTAGCGCCCATCTTCCACGTTGTAATTGACGCCCAAGGTCGAGGGATCAAACGTCAGCTGCCCAGCCAAGGCTGCGCCATTCAAAGGCTGGAGCTGGGGCGTGCCCCAATAGGGCTGGCTGACTTTTTCATGCTGACGCTCCACCGCCAAGGTGTGGCTCAGGTTTTGAGCCAGGGGCAGCAACCAGGAAGCCGCCACCTGCCAGGCCTGGCGATCACGCCCTTGCGTCCACAGCGCACCTTCGCTGCGATTGAGTTCCAGGCGCAAGACCTGCTCGCCCAGACCACGCTGCAGGCTCAGGGCCGCCTGACCCCGGCCGCTGTCCCCCAGGCCGATGCGCGCCTTGGCCTGGTCACCGCTGCGATCGGCGATCTTGGTGATCACATTGAGCGTGCCGCCGACGGCGCCCGAACCGTTCAAAAAGCTGGAGGGGCCACCGATGGCCTCCACCCGCTCGACGATCCAGCTGTCCACCGGCCGGGCGGCAATCGCGTCGTACTGCACGCTGATGCCGTTGTAGAGCTGAGACAGCGAGCCCGAACCAAATCCACGGTAGAACACCGTGCCAGCCGAGCCCGGCGGGTCGGCAAAGATGACGCCGGGCACGCTTTTGAGAATCTCTTGGGTATTGCTGGCGCCGCGCAGCTCAATCTCTTCGCGGCTGACGACGCTGACGCTGGCCGGCGTCTCGCGCAGGCTCAAACCCAGGCGGGAGCTGCTGCCCGCGCTCTCGTTCAGGCCGCTGGCCGTGATGGCGCTTCCGGTCACGAGCACAGGCTGCAGTTTTTTGGGCGTCGTTTCTTGGGCTTGAACTTGGAAGGTGCAGGCGAACAGGGCCAGGCTCAGCGCCTGAGCCAGGGGAGAAATTTGGAACTTCATGATCTGAGAAATGCAGAGACGATGCAGCGGCGCGGCGCGCCAAGCCTGCTGAGCCAAGTCAAGCAGGTGGGCGGCCAAAGCCGGGCATGGAATAAATAGGTTGAAGCCGCCGTCACTGGCGGTGCTTCAGGAATCGAACAGAGGCAGTCGATTCAGCGCCGCGGGGGCGCGCGCGGCTGGGCGCTGACCCAGGCGTGAAGCCTGCGCGGCGCATGCAGGAACAAGGCCGGTACGGCCTGGCTCAGATGCGGCAGGAGGAGATTGGCCTGATCAGGCGGGGCGGGAGGCAGGCCCAGCTCTTGGCTGTGCAAGGAGCAATACGGGCAATGCTTGAGGGTCTGAATTTCGGAGGGCGACTTCGAGGATGAAGCCGCGTTGTCAGGCTCCAGAAGCACCAGCTTGGCACCGGTGACGGTACACACCTCCGTCCAACCCGAGCCCGGCCCCTGGTTCAGGCCGCTCTGCAAGGCATGAGAAATCGAAGGCGCAAGCGCGGCCCACAGGATCGCAAAACAAGCGATCCAAGTGCTCAGCAGTTGACGACTTCGGCTCAGTCTCATGGGCTCAGAATCTTAGGGGTGTTGGCGAGCAACAATGTCCGGACAGCGCACAGGAGCGATCGGCTCGCTGTGCGTCACCTCGATCGTGCCGCAGCTAACGCTGCATGCGCTTGGCGCATGCAGCCCCTCAAGCCGATGCGCAGCGAGGCGTGACGGTATTCAAATCCCGTTGAGACTGGGTGAGGAGCGCAAGCTTGCTTGGGCGTCGCGAAGCGACTTCGTGGACTGACTTCGCGCCCCTTGTTTGAACGGAGCGTAGCGCAGTGAGTTGGGCGCGGCCCAAGCAAGCTGAGCACCGCAACGGACCCCGCAGGGGCCAGGCGTCGGGTCGCCTTTCTTTGCTTCCTTTCTTTGGCGAAGCAAAGAAAGGGAGTCGCCTGCGGGGGCGAAATCCCCGCTGGGCCAAGGGAAAGGGTCAGGTCTTGCCTATAGATTTGAGCCTTGACCCAAAACCGTACAAGTGAACCCGACAGCCCGTCCGTTGCACGTCCGGCAAGCCATTCCAACAACGACGAACGAATGGGGTCTTGCTGAGCGGTTCGTATCTGGGACAGCGGCATGATCCGCGGCAAGCCCATTTCTAGATGTTCAGTCTGTTCCCCGTTGCGTTGCCGCTGTTCAGAACACAGATCTAGAAATGGAAAAGACCCCGAAGGGTCAAGTCTTGATATTGGAGCTTGAAACGGTGGGAAGTCCTTGTCGTCTGGTTAGACCGCACCGAGCCGCCGCTTCGCACGGATTTCAAAGGCCTTGCCGATAAGCTTGCTCTGGAGCTCATCCGAAGCCTCGAAGAGGAATATCACCTCACCGTCATCCGCCACAGTATTGGCACCCGGCTCAGACTTCTCAAGAAACACGATTTCAAGCGTGTTTGGATCTCCGTCCGATTTGAACTTCGAGATCGGAACTGAAATTCCCATCCGAGCATTGACCTTGGTTTCGGCCATAAGCTTCTGCTGCATCTTTGCAATTTCTTGCGTCGAGGGCTCGGCCGCGATTACCGAGAAAGGCATGGCAGCGATTGCAAGAGCTAGAACTATGCGCATGATCTTCCTTTGTTGTGCGGTCTAAATACTAACGATCACAGCCTGCTTCATTCTGGACAAAACATCAATATGCGGAGTCATGAGGCAACCAAAGGCTGCTAGCTTTTTATCGAGCAGCAACACCCTGCCGCCAATAACCAGCGGCCTGAATCGGCGACAAGTTCTTGTCCGGCTTGGATCTCTTTTTCAGGGACTGAATCTCTATCTATCCTGCACTAGCAAATCGACATTTGCAGCACGGATCGGCGGCACTATAGCTCGGCCGACAGCCCCCCCCCGAGCCTTGTGAATCTGACGCAGGACCCTGGCGCGAACCCTGAGTTCTTGCACGCCATCTGTTCACGCTTCACGACAGTTCCCAACTCAGCAACTCCCCCCGCTGCGCCAACCAGTGAGCCGCCTGCGAGAAATGCCCGCAGCCGATAAAGGGCTGAGGCGGCCGCAGCGCCGACAGGGGCGAGGGATGGTTCGCTTGCAGGATCAGGTGCGCGCCCTGCCCTGCGGCCTCGATCAAAGGCGCTTTGGCTTGCGCGTGAGCGCCCCAGAGCATGAAGACCTTGGGCGCGGCGTCTTCGGCCACGGCTTGGATCAAGGCATCGGTGAAAGCCTCCCAACCCTTGCCCGCATGGCTGGCGGGCGCGCCGTCCTCCACCGTCAACACAGTGTTCAGCAAAAGTACGCCACGCTCGGCCCAGGGCTTGAGCGAACCTTCCATGGGCGACTGCTGACCCAGATCGCGCTGCAGCTCCTTGAAGATATTGCGCAAGCTGGGCGGGAATTTGCAGCCGGGCGCGACCGAGAAGGCCAGGCCCTCGGCTTGGCCGGGGCCGTGATAAGGGTCTTGACCCAGGATCACGATGCGGCAAGTTGAAAGCGGGGTCAGCCGCAAGGCGGCCAGGGGATCGGGCGGGTAGATCAGCGCAGCAGCCTGGCGGCGTGCGTCCAGGTAATCGTTTAGCGCAAGACCTGCCGGGCTTTGCGCCCAGGCTTGCAGCAGCGGCTGCCAGCCCGCATCCAGCGGCGCGCCCCAGTCCATCAGGCAGCGAAGAGTGCGGCCAAGGCCTCGCCGGGCTCGGGCGCGCGCATAAAGGCTTCACCGACGAGGAAGGCGTGGACATTGGCGGCGCGCATCTTCTGCACATCGGCGCTGGCCAGAATGCCGCTCTCGGTCACCAGCAATTTGTCCTGCGGCACCTGCTTCAGCAGGCCCAGGGTCGTGTCCAGCGTGACCTCAAAGGTGCGCAGATTGCGGTTGTTGATGCCCAGCAGCGGCGTCTTCAATCGCAGGGCGCGGTCCAGCTCGGCACCATCGTGCACCTCGACCAGCACGTCCATCTGCAGGCTCAAAGCCAAGGCTTCCAGATCGGCCATCTGCGCATCGTCCAGGCAGGCGGCAATCAGCAAGATGCAGTCCGCGCCCATGGCTCGGGCTTCAAACACCTGGTACTCATCGACCATGAAGTCCTTGCGCAAAATCGGCAAGGCACAAGCCGCGCGGGCCTGTTCCAGAAAGGCTTGCGAGCCTTGGAAGAACTGCGCGTCGGTCAGCACGCTCAAGCAAGCCGCGCCGTGTTTGGCATAGCTTTGCGCGATCTGCGCCGGGCGGAAGTCCTCGCGCAGCACGCCTTTGCTGGGGCTGGCTTTTTTGATCTCGGCGATCACGGCGCTGTTGCCGGCTGCAATCTTGGCGCGCAGCGCGGCCTCGAAGCCTCGGGTGTCGCGACGCGCCTCGGCCTCTTCGCGCTGGCTGGCCAGGGAGCGAGCCTGGCGGGCCTGGGCCAGCTCTTGGTGTTTGACGGCGACGATGCGCTTGAGGATGTCGGACATATCAGTAGGACGAATCAATTTAGGCGCCAAGGCGCTGGGTGGCGGCGACGAACTGGTCCAGCTTGGCGCGCGCCGCGCCGCTGGCAATCGCTGCACGGGCGCGTTCGATGCCATCGGCAATCGACTCGGCCACATTGGCGGCGTAGAGCGTGGCACCGGCATTCAGGATGACGATGTCGCGGGCGGCGCCGGCTTGGTTGTCCAGGGCGCCCAGCAGCATCAGGCGCGATTGCTCGGGGTTGTCCACCCGCAGCGTGCGGTTGGAGACCATGGCCAGGCCGAAGTCCTCGGGGTGGATTTCATACTCGCGCACCGCGCCGTTCTTCAACTCACCCACCAGGGTGGAGGCGCCCAGCGAGATCTCGTCCATGCCGTCCTTGCCGTAGACCACGACCGCATGCTCGGCGCCCAGGCGCTGCATGACGCGCACCTGGATGCCGACCAGATCGGGGTGGAAGACGCCCATCAGAATATTCGGCGCACCGGCCGGGTTGGTCAGCGGGCCCAAGATGTTGAAGATGGTGCGCACGCCCAGCTCCTTGCGGACCGGGGCGATGTTCTTCATGGCCGGGTGGTGGTTGGGCGCGAACATGAAACCGATGCCGGTCTCTTGCACGCTTTGCGCCACCTGGGCCGGGCTCAACATGATGTTGGCGCCCAGGGCCTCCAGCACATCGGCGCTGCCGGTCTTGCTGCTGACACTGCGATTGCCATGCTTGGCCACTTGAGCCCCGGCGGCGGCGGCCACAAACATGGAGCAGGTGGAGATATTGAAGGTGTGCGAGCCGTCGCCGCCCGTGCCCACCACATCGACCAGATGGGGCTTAAGCTGCTGCAGCGGCACCTTGTTGGACAGCTCGCGCATCACTTGCGCGGCGGCGGCGATCTCGCCAATGGTTTCCTTCTTGACGCGCAGGCCCACCAAGAGGGCGGCGGCCATCACCGGCGGCATCTCGCCGGCCATGATGCGACGCATCAGCGCCAGCATCTCATCATGAAAAATCTCGCGGTGTTCGATGACGCGGGTCAGCGCTTCAGCATTGGTGATGGACATGGTCTTGTTCACTCCAGAATTTCAGCGGCTCGGAATTTGTTAGTAAGGGCCAGCGGCAGCGGCCTGGGCCGCGCCGGTCTGGCCGGGCTCAGCGGCAAGGAACTCGCGCACGGCGGCCAGGGTGCGTTGGATGCCCTCGCTGTCCACATCCAGATGCGTGACAAAGCGCAGGCCTATCAGGCCGGTGGCCCAGATGCCACGCGCCTTCAGATGCGCCAGCAGATCGGCGCCGCGGCCATCGGCCACATCGACGAACACGATATTGGTGGCGGCCGAACGCACGCTCAAGCCAGGGATGGCTTGCAGCCCTGCGGCCAACTGCGCGGCCAGGGCATGGTCCTCATGCAGGCGCTGCACGTGGTGGTCCAAGGCATGCTCAGCTGCGGCGGCCAAAACACCGACCTGGCGCATTCCACCGCCCACCATCTTGCGCACGCGTTTGGCGCGATGGATCAGTTCGGCAGAACCGCAGAGCACCGAGCCCACCGGCGCACCCAAGCCCTTGCTGAAGCAGACCGAGACGCTGTCGAAGTAGGCGGTGATGCGCTTCA
Organism: Paucibacter sp. KBW04; assembly: GCF_003852425.1. Lineage (GTDB taxonomy): Bacteria > Pseudomonadota > Gammaproteobacteria > Burkholderiales > Burkholderiaceae_C > Paucibacter_A. Next base: position 24,238 of record NZ_QAJN01000013.1, read on the forward strand.
ACGCGGCAAACACATCGCCGCCCGGCCCCGCATCGGCGGCAGCGGCGTTGAAGACGCGTGCACCGTCCAGATGGCAAGCCAGGCCGTGCTGGCGCGCCAACGCCGTCGCCTCGGCCAGATAGCTGTGCGGCATGACCTGGCCGTTCCAGGTGTTCTCCAGGCACAGCAATCGGCTGCGAGCGAAGTGCGGGTCGTCGGGCTTGATGGCGGCGGCGATATCGGCCAGAGACATCAGGCCCTGCGCATCTTGCGTCAGCGGTTGCGGCTGGATGCTGCCCAGCACGGCCGCACCGCCGCCCTCGTAACGGTAGGTATGGGCGAGCTGGCCGACGATGTACTCATCCCCGCGCTGGCAATGCGCCAGCATGGCGCAGAGATTGCTCTGCGTGCCGCTGGGCATGAAGAGCGCGGCCTCCATGCCGGTCAGCGCGGCCACGCGCTGCTGCAAGGCCAGCACGGTGGGGTCGTCACCGAACACATCGTCGCCCACCTCCGCTAGGCAAATAGCCTCGCGCATGGCGGCCGTGGGTCGGGTGACGGTATCGCTGCGGAGGTCGACGATTTTCATGGGGTCACAGCGCCAGGTTGAGGAAGTTCTTCAACATGGCATGGCCATGCTCGGACAGTATGGACTCCGGATGGAACTGCACGCCCTCCATCGGCGTGGCCGTGCCGGCCAGCGCGCGGTGGCGCACGCCCATGATCTCGCCGTCTTCGCTGCGAGCCGTAATGTCGAATTCCTTGGGGCAGGAGGCTTCTTCGATCACCAGGGAGTGGTAGCGGATGACGCTGAAATCGCGCGGCAGGCCCTTGAACACGCCCTTTTGATCGGTGGTGATGGTGCTGGCCTTGCCATGCATCTGCGTCTTGGCCCGGATGATCTTGCCGCCCAAGGCTGCGCCCATGCTTTGATGGCCCAGGCAGACGCCCAGAATCGGCAGCTTGCCCATAAAGGCCTGAATGGCGGGAATGCAGATGCCGGCCTCGGCGGGCGAACAGGGTCCGGGCGAGAGCACCAGATGGTCGGGCTTGAGCGCCGCGATTTCTTCCAGCGTGATCTCGTCATTGCGGGCCACCTGGACCTCGGCGCCGAGTTCACCGAAGTACTGCACCAGATTGAAGGTGAAGCTGTCGTAGTTATCGATCATCAGCAGGCGCATTTAGAAGCCCTCCTCAACGAGTTCAGCGGCGCGAATCAAGGCGCGGGCCTTGTGTTCGGTCTCGGCCCATTCCAGCTCGGGCACCGAGTCGGCAACGACGCCGGCTGCGGCCTGCACATAAAGCACCTGGTCCTTGACGATGCCGGTACGGATGGCGATGGCCAGGTCCATATCGCCGGCAAAGCTGATGTAGCCGCAAGCACCGCCGTAAAGCCCGCGCTTGACGGGCTCCAGCTCGTCGATGATTTCCATGGCGCGGATCTTGGGCGCGCCGCTCAGGGTGCCTGCGGGGAAGGTGGCGCGGAACACATCCATATTCGACAAGCCCTCGCGCAAGCCGCCCTCGACATTGCTGACGATGTGCATCACATGCGAGTAACGCTCCACCGCGAAGGCGTCGCTGACCTTGACCGAGCCGGTCTTGGCGATGCGGCCGATGTCGTTGCGGGCCAGGTCGATCAGCATCAGATGCTCGGCCAGTTCCTTGGGGTCGGCGCGCAGCTCGGCTTCCAGGGCCTGGTCTTTCTCGACCGTGCCGCCGCGCGGGCGGGTACCGGCCAGGGGGCGAATCGTGACCTTCTGGCCTTCGGGCGTGGGCTCCTGGCGCACCAGAATCTCCGGCGAGGCGCCGACGATCTGGAAGTCCCCCATGTCATAGAAGTACATATAAGGGCTGGGGTTGAGCGAGCGCAGAGCGCGGTACAGGCTCAGCGGCGACTCGGTATAGCGCTTGCGCAGGCGCTGACCGATCTGCACCTGCATCATGTCGCCGGCGGCGATGTATTCCTTGGCCTTGAGCACGGCGGCGATGTAGTCGGCCTTGGCAAACTCGCGCTCCACCGGATGGGCCTGGGCGCGCTTGACCTGGGGTGCGCTGACGCTATAGGTCAGCTGATCGCGCAAGGCCGTCAGGCGCTTTTGGGCGCGGAAGTAGGCCTCGGGCTGGGCCGGGTCGGCGTAGACGATGAGGTAGAGCCGGCCCGAGAGGTTGTCGATCACCGCCAGCTCCTCGCATTGCAAGAGCATCACATCGGGGGTGTCGATACCACCGGCCTTTTCCGTCTTGGCCAGTTTGGGCTCGATATAGCGCACGGCGTCGTAGCCGAAGTAGCCGGCCAGGCCGCCGCAGAAGCGCGGCATGCCGGGGCGCAAGGCCACCTTGAACTGCTTTTGATAGGCCTCGATAAAGGCCAGCGGGTCGCCCTCATGGCGCTCCACCAACTCGCCGTCGCGCAAGACCTCGGTCACCCGACCGTGGCTTTTCAAGACAGTGCGGGCCGGCAGGCCAATGAAGGAGTAGCGGCCGAAGCGCTCGCCGCCCACCACAGACTCCAGCAAAAAGCTGTTCTTGCCACCACCGGCACCGCCGGCGCAAAGCTTGAGGTAGAGGGAGAGCGGCGTTTCCAGATCGGCGAAGGCCTCGCTGATCAGGGGAATGCGGTTATAGCCTTGAGCGGCCAGGCTTTTGAATTCAAGTTCAGTCATCACGAAACCCAGTTCTTGGATTTGCGGCCGCCCCAAAAGATTTGGATACAGAGGCGCCGCTGGATTCAGGGCGCTTGGCTGACAGATTTTCACGCGCTCGTCACTGCAGGGGCAGGGACTTTGAGCGCTCTGATTGTCGGGTGTTCAAGCCTTCAGGCTAAGCAACCCCGAGCAATCAGTCATGCATGCAGCATCAAGCGGCTTCAGCGTTTGAAGTCGAGCAGCGGACGACGCCAGGGCCAGGCTCCCCGGTCATGCGACCCTTTGATGTGCTTGCGCGTGATGAACATGCGGCCAGTGTAGCAGCGCCCCTGTGTCTGAATGCGACAGCCTAATCGACAGGGATCTGTGGCGTGGCGGGCACGGCGTTCGCCCGAATTGCTCGATACTTTGCCCCGGTGGCAGGATGACAGGATCGCCTCATCAGAGGGCGGCACTGATTGGATGGAGACTTAGGATGCGTGCTTTCTCTTGGATCGCGGTGATGGCCCTGGCCCTGGCCTTGCCTCTGGCGGCGCAACAAGCGCAGGCCGACACGGTCGATGTGGCCGGGGTCAAGTACGAGACCGAGGTCGAGATCGGCAAACAGCCGGCCCATCTCAATGGCGCGGGCATTCGCTACAAAGCCGTGTTCAAGGTCTATGCCGCCGCCCTCTATCTGGGCAGCAAAAGCAGCAACCCCGAGACGGTGCTGAGCAGCAATACCGTCAAGCGCCTGCACATCACCATGTTGCGCGAGGTCGATGGCAATGAGTTGGGCAAGCTCTTCACCAAGGGCATCGAGCAAAACGCCACCCGCGATGAATTCACCAAGGCCATCAACGGGGTGCTGCGGGTGGGTGAAATCTTCTCCAGCCGCAAGAGCCTGACGCCGGGCGAGCATTTCTCGGTGGACTACATCCCCGGCACCGGCTCGGTGATCCAGCTCAACGGCAAGGTGATAGGCACGCCCATCAAGGAGCCCGAGTTCTACTCGGCCTTTTTGCGCGTCTGGCTGGGCAAAACACCGGCGGATGATTTTCTGAAGGATGCGCTGCTGGGCGTGCAGCGCGGGCGCCAGCGCTGATCAACAGTCAGTCCAAGCGCAGCTGATCCAGGCGATCCAGATGCTGCAGGGCCGGCACGGCCCGAATCGGTTCGCCGTGGTTGTAGCCATAGCTCATCAAGACGACAGGACAGCCGGCCGCATGCGCGGCTTTGGCGTCGTTGCTGGAGTCGCCAATCATCCAGGTCTGATCGGGTCGCGTGCCCAGGGCCTCGCAGGTCTTGAGCAAGGGCATGGGGTCGGGCTTTTTGCGCTCGAAACTGTCGCCACCAAACACCCGGTCAAAGTAGTCCAGCAAGCCCTTGCTGGCTAACAAGTCCTTGGCAAAGGCCGCCGGCTTGTTGGTCACACAGGCCATGGGCAGACCCAGCGCGCGCACCCGCTCCAGACCTTCGATCACGCCGGGGAAGACGGCCGAGAATTGGCCGTTGAGCTCGCTGTAATGCGCCTGGTAGGCGGCCCAAGCCTGCTCGTACAAATCGGGCGCGGCCCCGACATGGGCCAGGGTGCTACGGATCAGGTGTTCGCTGCCCTGCCCCACGGTCAACTCCACAAAACCGCGCGCCACCTCGGGCTGACCCAAGTCGTTCAAAACCCGGTTGAGCACTACAACAAAGTCGCCCAAGGTATCGACCAGGGTGCCGTCGAGATCGAAGATGGTGGCTTGCGGGCGGGCAAACGCGGTCGGGGCGACAGGAGCGGAGTTCATGGGCTGGGCAATGGGGCTGAGGACTTGGCCCGCATCCTAGCCGCAGACGCGCATGGGCCTCGCCAGAGCACCGAATGCCCCTGCGCCGCCCGGCCTCAATCCGGGCTTGAGCGGCGGCGCCGCAAAGCCAAAAGGGCCAGCCCCCCCAAGGACAGCATGGCCCAGGTGGCCGGCTCAGGCACCGCCTGCAGCTGGAAGCTGACCGTGGCCTCATGGCTATAGCCCTGAGCCGGGATGGTCATGAACTCCATATTTCCCGGCGGCGAGAGCCACTCCGCGAAGAACACATTGGCATAGCTGCCCGATTGGGTTTTGTAGCCGAAGCCCTCGCCCGTCAGCTGGCCATCGGCCTTGATCCAGTTGTCCACCACGAAGGGCTCGTTGCCGGGGATGGCCGTGCCGGCGGGTTGCAGGCCGGTGATGAGGTCACCATTGCGCTGGCCGCTGATGGATAGGATTTCGTAGAAGCCCAGTGGATTGCTGCTCAGGCCGGTCGTCAAGGTGCCGGCCGCCGAGATACCGGCGCCGCTATAGCTCCAGTTCCACAACTGCACAGGCGTTGCGGCCGAGGCCAGGCCTGCGGCCAGCAGCCCGCCCAGCAAAAACAGGGGGGCCGCAGCGCGGCGCAGGGCCTTGGATGAAGGACGGTCGGTGTGCGAAAGAAGAGTCGTCATGACTTCGCTCCTTGAGTCTTGTGGTGAGGCCGAAAAGGCCGCATGAATATAGCCCGCCGTACTTGGCACTTTGTGATCAAGCTGTCCCCTGTTTGCGCTCGCCATGCCTGCCTCTGCAGGTCACAGCCCTCGCGCAAGCAAGGCTTTCAAGGCAGGCCGATATCAATAGATGTATATTCAATACATCTTTAAAGACCTGCCAGAAATTGCGCGACAAGACCGCCGAGCAAGGCCGCCCATGAAACTCTCCAGCTTCACAGACTACGCCCTGCGTGTGCTCATTTATCTGGCCAGCGACAGCAGCCGCCGCGCCACCATCGCCGAGATCGCCCAGGCCTTTCAGATCTCCGAGAACCATTTGATTAAGGTCGTTCATCTGCTGGGTCAAAAAGGCTGGGTGAGCACGGTGCGAGGCAAGGGCGGCGGACTCTCGCTGGCATATGCCGCGCAAGACATCGTGGTGGGCCAGGTGGTGCGCGACACCGAGGGCGCGGCCCTGCCGGCCGAGTGCTTCAACAGCGACGGCGGCCAGTGCTGCATCGCCCCCATCTGCCAGCTGCGCGATGTGCTGGCCGAAGCGGTCCAGGCCTTCTACCAAGTGCTGGACGCCTACACCCTGGCCGATCTGGTGCAAAAGCCCCAAGCCTTTGCCCGCCTGCTGTTTCGCGAACGCGCTCACAAGGCCTGACCATGAGTCAATTCATCAAGATCGAAGAACCCCTGCGCCCAAGCCCCAGGGCAGCGCAAACGTCACAGCCGCTGCCCGCCACCGGCCTCTTCGGCGGCGCGCTCTGGCGCCTGGGCTTTCGCCCTTTCTACCTGCTGGCCAGCGGATTTGCCGCCCTGTCCATTGCACTCTGGGCTTTGCAGTTCATGGGCTGGCTGCACGGCGCCTATTTGCAGGGGCCGCTTTGGCATGCGCATGAGATGTTGTTCGGCTACACCCTGGCGGTACTCGTGGGCTTCTTGCTGACCGCGGGGCGCAACTGGAGCAATCGCCCCACGCTCGCTGGCCCTGCCCTGGCTGGCTTGGCCTTGCTCTGGCTGGCCGGCCGGGTGCTGGTGCTCACGCCCTATGCCTGGGCCGCGGCCTTGGTGAACACAGCCTTCCCTCTCTGTGCCGCAGTCGCGCTGGCCCTGCCATTTATCGCCGCGCGCAATCGGCGTAACTACTTCTTCATCGCCCTGCTGGGGCTCTTGGGCCTGGCCCAGCTGAGCCTGCATCTGGCCCAGCTGGGCGTGATTCAGATCCCGCCCTGGGCGGGGCTGCAGCTGGGCCTGGACGTCTTGCTCTTCATCCTGGCGGTGATGGCCGGACGCGTCATTCCCATGTTCACCAACAACGGCGTGCGCGGCGCCAAGGCGCAGAAGCTGCCCTGGCTGGAACGCCTGGCCCTGGGCTCGGTGCTGGCCTTGCTTGCGGCCGATTTGCTGCGTCTGCCCGCCAGCGTTCTCAGCGCCTTGCTGCTCCTGGCCGCCGGCGCCCACCTCGCGCGCTGGCTGCTGTGGCAACCCTGGGCCACCTGGCGCGCGCCCCTGGTTTGGGTACTGCATCTGGCCTATCTGTGGATCCCCATCCACCTCCTGCTGCGCGCCGGGGCCGAAATAGCGGGGTGGCCGGCCTCGGCCGCCACCCATGCGCTCACCGTGGGCGCCATCGGCAGCCTGACCCTGGGCATGATGAGCCGCACCGCGCGCGGCCACACCGGCTTGAGCCTGCAAGCCGGGCGAGCCGAGCTGATCGCCTTTGTGCTGCTGGCCCTGGCCGCGCCGCTGCGGGTGTTCTTGCCCCTGTTCGCGCCGGCCCTGCTGCCGCTGTCGGTAGGCCTGGCTGCCGGCCTGTGGTCCACTGCGTTTGCGCTTTACTTCATCCGCTTCTGGCCGGTGCTGACGCGGCCGCGCGTGGACGGCAAACCCGGCTGAGGCAGCAAGACTTCAATCGCATGGATTACCTCGTTCTCAAAACCCTGCATCAAAGTCTGGTGGCCATTTCTATCAGCGGCTTCGTGGCCCGCGGACTGGGCCAACTGAGCGGCGCAGCCTGGGTGCACCAGCCCCTGGCCAAACGGCTGCCGCATCTGATCGACAGCCTGCTGCTGCTCTCGGCCCTGGCACTCCTGTGGACGCTGCACCTCAACCCGCTGAGCAGCGCTTGGCTGACGGCCAAGCTCATCGGCCTGCTGCTTTACATCGCGCTAGGCGTGCTGGCCTTGCAGGCCGGGCGACCACGATCGCAAAAAGCCCTGGCCTTTGTGGCGGCCCTGGTCACGGTGAGCTGGATGGTTTCGGTGGCGATCAGCAAAAGCCCCTGGGGTTTCCTGCACTGAATACAGACAATTGTTTTCAGCAAAGGACAATTGTTTTATAGTCCCGCCATGGACTCAAAGAAAGAACGCCTGCTGGCCCTGGTGCGCGCCAATCCCTTCATCGGTCAGCAGGAGCTGGCCGAGGCGCTGGGCCTGTCGCGCTCGGCCGTGGCCGGCCACATCGCGGCCCTGACCCGCGAGCGCCGCCTGCTGGGCCGGGCCTATGTGCTGCCCAAGGATCAGCCCATCGTCTGCCTAGGCGGCAGCAATATCGATCGCAAGCTGCGCGGCATCAAGCCTCTGTATCTGGGCAACTCCAACCCGGCAAGCCAGAGCGAAAGCTTTGGCGGCGTGGCCCGCAATGTGGCCGAGAACCTCGCCCGCCTGGGCCTGCCGGTGTGTTTGCTCACGGCCGTGGGGCAGGACGCGGCGGGCCTGGCCCTGCTGGCCCAGGCCAAGCAGCTAGGCATTGACACCAGCGGCAGCCTGAGCGCGCCCGACGCGCCCACTGGCAGCTACACCGCCGTCCTCAACCCCGACGGTGAGCTGCTGCTGGGCCTGGCACAGATGGATTTGTGCGAGCGCCTGAACCCCGATTTTTTGCGTCAATGCGCGGCCCAGCGCGCCCAGGCCGGCTTGCTCATGCTGGACCTGAACCTACCGCAGGACTCGGTGGCGGCCTTGCTGGCCGAGGCCCGTCTGAGCGGCACACCGCTGGTGGCCGTGGCCGTCTCCGGCCCCAAGATGGACCGCCTGCCCGAGGATTTGCAGGGCATGGATTTGCTGCTGCTCAACCGCGATGAGTTGTCGGCCTGCACCGGCATCAGCCTCAGCTCCGAGGCCGCCCTGGGCCGCGCGCGCAAGCAACTGAGCCAGCGCGGTCTCAAGCGGCTCTTGCTGACCGATGGCAGCGAGCCCCTGCGCTTTTGCGCGGACCTGGCCAACGCGGACTGGCAAACGCTGAAGCCGCCCAAGGTCAAGGTACGCGATGTGACCGGCGCGGGCGATGCCTTTGCCGCCGGCGTCTGCGCCGGCCTGCACCAGGACCCCGCCGATCTGCTCAGCGCCTGCAAGCTGGGCCTGCGCCTGGCCGCCCTGACGCTGCAAAGCGAGCGCAGCGTTTGCGCCGAACTCAGCCCCACCCTTCTGCAAACCACTGCCTGAACCGACCCATGACTGCCATCGCCTCTTTCGAACAATTCCTGGCTTTCTCCGACGAAGTGGCCGCCGCGCGCGCCGCCGGGCTGCCCATCGTGGCCCTGGAGTCCACCATCATTTCGCACGGCATGCCTTACCCGCAAAATGTGCAGACCGCGCGCGAGGTCCAGGCCATCATCCGCGCCGCCGGCGCGGTGCCCGCCACCGTCGCGGTGCTGGCGGGCAAGATCCGCATCGGCTTGTCGGATGCGGAGCTGGAACTGCTGGGCCAATCCCCCGAGGCCATGAAGGTCAGCCGCCGTGACCTGCCCTATGCGCTGGCCAGCGGCAAGATCGGCGCCACCACCGTGGCCGCCACCATGATCTGTGCCGAGCTGGCCGGCATCCGCGTCTTCGTCACCGGCGGCATCGGCGGCGTGCATCGCGGTGCCGAGACTTCCTTCGACATCTCGGCCGATCTGCAAGAGTTGGCCAGAACCTCGGTGGCCGTGGTCTGCGCCGGGGCGAAGTCGATTCTGGACATCGCCCTCACCCTGGAGTATCTGGAAACCCACGGCGTGCCGGTGCTCAGTGTGGGCCAGGACAATTTCGCCGCCTTCTACACCCCGGACAGCGGTCACCGCGCCGACTTCCGGCTCGACAGCGCCGCCGAGCAAGCCCGCTTCTTGCAGACCAAATGGGCCTTAGGCCTGCAGGGCGGGGTGGTGATCAGCGTGCCCGTACCCGCCGCCGAGGCCATGCCCGGCAGCGAGATCGCGGCCATCACCGAACAAGCCCTGGCCGAGGCGGCAAGCCAAGGCATCCAGGGCAAGGCGGTCACGCCTTTTCTGCTGGCCCGCATCAAGGCCTTGACCAGTGGCCGTAGCCTGGCCAGCAATATCGCCTTGGTGAAAAACAATGCCCAGGCTGGCGCGGCCCTGGCCTTGGCCCTGACGGCGCAATCCCACGGCTGATTTTTTGGCTTTTGTGCGCGGCAAGCCCCGGCTTTAACACGGCAGAAATACGCTGGCGCTAGCCCTCGCGTAAGCTCTTCTTCTTGGGCAAGGGACCAGGGTCTCCCCCTATCCCTGGATCGCCGGACCGCGGTCAGGTGCCTGTGGAATTCATGTCCAATGGATAGGATCGCCTCTGAGCGGCCAATCCCAAACGGACCCAGAAGAAGAAAGTTAGAAGCATGCGCCGTCAGCCAATCGCTGTGTTCTTGACCCTGATTGCTCTCGCCATCGCCGCAGGCTGGTGGTGGAAGAAAACCGAGGCGGCAGCAAAGGCCGCCGCCGACCCCAGTCACAGCACGGCCAGCAAGGCCCCATCAAAGGACGGCAGGGCCGGCGCGGCGCCGGTGCAGATGGTCGGGGTGGTCAGCGCCCTGCAGATGGATGTGCCGGTAACGCTGGAGGCCTCGGGCACGGTGACGGCGCTCAAGACCGTGGACCTGCGGGCCCAGACCACCAGCACCATCAAGGAGGTGTTGATCAAGGAAGGCCAGGACGTCAGGCGCGGCGACTTGCTGTTCCGCTTTGACGAGCGGGCCGACCGCGCCAATCTGGACAAGGCGCGCGCCCAACTGGCCCGCGACCGCGCCACCTTGGCCGACCTGGACCGCCAGTACAAACGCGCCAAGGATCTGCTGGCACAGAACTTTGTGGCACAAGGTGCGGTGGACACCGCCCTGGCCAATCTGGAAGGGCAGCGCGCCCTGATCCAGTCCGACGAGGCCGCCGTGCAATCGGCCCAGATTGCGCTCAGCTACAACGAAATCCGCGCCCCGATGAATGGCCGCAGCGGCATCATCAATGGGGTGCCGGGCAGCTTGGTGCAGGCCAACGCCAGCACCCTGCCCCTGGTCAGCATCACCCAGCTCGACCCCATCGCCGTGGGCTTTGCCCTGCCCGAGACCCAGCTGGCCCCGCTGCTGCGAGCCAGCAGCCCCAAGGACGCTGCCAAGTCCGCGCTACAAGCCCAGGTGCTGCTGCCAGGCGCCAAGCTCAAACCTGATGAGCCGCCGCTGCTGGGCCGGGTGAGCTTTGTGGACAATTTGGTGGACAGCACGACCGGCACCATCAAGGTCAAGGCCGAGTTCGAGAACAGTCAACACAAGCTCTGGCCAGGCCAGTATGTGCAGATCCGCATGACGCTGCGCACGCTCAAGGACGCGGTGGTGATCCCGCAAGCCGCCATCATCCAGCGCGGCAACGAGCGTTCGGTCTACATCGTCGAGACCCAGGGCGAGGCCAAGACGGCACAACTCAAACCCGTGCAGATCCGCCATGTGTTTGGCGAGATGGCGGCGGTGGACGGCATCTCGGCAGGCGCCCAGGTGGTGCTGGATGGCAAGCAAAACCTTAGACCCGGCGGCAGCGTCAAGACGCAAGCGGCGGCGGTGAACCCGGCGGCGGCTGCAGCGTTGGCCAAACGGGCCGCTTCAGCGGCATCGGCATCGGCATCGGCGGCTCAACCATGAACTTGACGGAGCTGTTCATCCGGCGGCCGGTGATGACCGTGCTGCTGAACATTGCCTTGGTGATTGCCGGTCTGGCGGCCTGGGGCAAGATCCCGGTGGCGGCCCTGCCGTCCTACAACACCCCCATCATCAATGTGCAGGCCTCGCTGCCGGGGGCCTCGCCGGAGACCATGGCCTCCTCGGTGGCCTTGCCGCTGGAGAAGCAGTTCTCCACCATCGCCGGCCTGACCACCATCTCCAGCACCAACACCCTGGGCTCCACATCGCTGACCCTGGAGTTCGACCCCTCGCGCAATATCGACGCGGCGGCGGTCGATGTGCAGGCGGCACTGTTCCGCTCGCTGCGCGCCCTGCCCACCGAGATGAGCTCGCCGCCCTCTTATCGCAAGGTCAACCCGGCGGATGCGCCGGTGCTGATGGTGGCGCTGACCTCGCCCTCCATCAATCTCTCGGACCTGAATGACTTTGCCGAGAACCTGATCACCCCGGCCCTGTCCACCATTAACGGCGTGGCGCAAGTCGCCATCTACGGGCAGAAGCGCTTTGCCGTGCGTATCAAGGTCAAGAACGAGTTACTTCAGCAGCGCAATATCACGCTGGAAGAGCTGCAAGGCGCGATCAAGGGCGCCAATGCCAACACGCCTGTGGGCGTGCTGGACGGCACGCGCCAGACCCTGACCATCCAAGCCAATAAGCAGCTGCGCAATGCCGCCGAGTTCGGCGCCATCGTGGTGGCGGCGCGCAACGGCGCACCGGTCTATCTGCGCGATGTGGCCGAGGTGCAGGACAGCTTTGAGACTGTCAAGTCCTTCTCCAACTACAACGGCGAGCGATCCATCGTGCTGGCCGTGCAGCGCCAGCCCGACGCCAACACTGTCAAGGTGGTGGACGCCGTCAAGGCCATGCTGCCGCGCTTTGCCGCTCAGCTGCCCGCCTCGGTGCAGATGGACACTTTGAACGACCGTTCCATCTCCATCCGCGAGTCTCTGCACGACGTCTACTTCACCCTGGCCCTGACCGTGGCCTTGGTGGTGCTGGTGATCTTCCTCTTTCTGCGCCGCATGGTGGCCACCGTCATCCCCACGCTCTCACTGCCCATCTCCCTGATCGGCGCCCTGACCCTGCTCTATGCCCTGGGTTACAGCCTGGACAATATTTCCCTGCTGGGCATCACCCTGGCCGTGGGCCTGGTGGTGGACGACGCCATCGTGATGCTGGAGAACATTCACCGCCATATCGAGGACGGCATGGCGCCTTTTGACGCAGCCATCCGTGGCGCGCGCGAGATGTCTTTCACCATCGTCTCCATCTCCATCTCCCTGGTGGCGGTGCTGATCCCCATCTTCTTCATGCCCGGCGTCATCGGCCTCTTGTTCCACGAGTTCGCCGTCGTCGTCTCGCTGGCCATCCTGGTTTCGGCCGGGGTCTCGCTGACCCTGGTGCCCATGTTGTGCAGCCGCTTCCTCAAACCCCATGCGCATACCGAGGAGAGCGCGCTGGGCCGGGTGTTCGAGCGCGGCTTCGATGCCGTGCTGTGCGCCTACACCCGCTCGCTGGACAGCGCACTGCGCCACCGCGGCTGGGTGCTGGGCGTGGCCCTGCTGAGTTTTGTGACCACGGCCTGGTTCTACATCGTCATCCCCAAGGGCTTTTTCCCGGAGGAAGACATCGGCCAGATCCGCGCCAGCACCGAGGCTTCGGAGGACATCTCCTTCGCCGCCATGACGGTGCTGCAAGAGCGCGTCGCTGAAGTGGTGAAGAACGACCCGGCGGTCGCCGCTGTCTCCGCGGCCGTGGGCGGCGGCGGCGGGGGTGGCAATGTCAACACCGGCCGGCTCTTCATCAATCTCAAGCCACGAGGCGAGCGCCCGCCCATGCCCCAGGTGCTGGAAGGTCTGCGCAAAAAGCTGCGTGCCGTGCCCGGCATCGCCGTCTATCTGCAGCCGGTGCAGAACCTGCAGCTGGGGGGCAAGCAAAGCAAGAGCCGCTACCAGTACATCTTGCAATCGGTCAGCGCGGGCGAGCTCAATACCTGGGCCGTCAAGCTGCAAGACAAGCTGCGCAATGACCCCGTGTTCCGCGACGTCACCAGCGACTCCCAGCTGCGCGGCCTGCAGGCCAATCTGCTCATTGACCGCGAACGCGCCACCATTCTGGGCGTGCAGATGCAAGACCTGCGCAGCGCGCTCTACGACGCTTTTGGCGAGCGCCAGGTTTCCAGCATCTACGCCGAGAGCAATACCTACCAGGTCATCATGGAAGCCAGTGATGGCGACCGCCTCAGCGAAGACGCCTTCAACAAAATCTATCTGCGCGGCCGCAATGGCGCCCTGGTGCCGCTCACGGCGTTCGCCAGCGTCAAGCGCGAGTTGGGCCCGACGGCGGTCAATCACCAAGGTCAATTGCAGGCCATCACCCTGAGCTTTAATCTGGCGCCCGATGTGCCCCTGGGCGTGGCCACAGCCAAGCTGGACGGCTATGCCAAGGAGATCCAGCTGCCCTCCACCATCATCACCAGCTACGGCGGGGATGCGGCGGTGTTCCAGGACTCGCAAGGCGGGCAGCTGCTCTTGATTGGCCTCGCCATCGCGGTGATCTATGTGCTGCTGGGTGTGCTGTATGAAAGCTATATCCACCCGCTGACGATTCTGGCCGGCCTGCCCTCGGCGGCGGTGGGCGCGCTGATCACCTTGCAGCTCTTTGGCATGGAGTTGACCCTGATCGCCACCATCGGCATCTTGATGCTGATCGGCATCGTCAAGAAGAACGCCATCATGATGATCGACTTCGCGCTGGACGCGCAGCGCAGTGGCGGCATGAGCCCGCCCGAGGCCATACGGCAAGCCTGCATCCTGCGCTTCCGCCCCATCATGATGACGACGCTGGCGGCCTTGATGGGCGCTCTGCCCATCGCCCTGGGCCTGGGCGCGGGGGCCGAGCTGCGCCAGCCCCTGGGCCTGGCCGTGGTGGGCGGCCTGATCTTGTCGCAGGCGGTGACGCTTTACATCACCCCGGTGATTTACCTGGCCCTGGACCGCTTCAGCGGCAAGGGGCCGGATATGCGCGAGGTGGCGCCGGCGCCAATGACGGTCGCGGCGGTGAGACCGCAGCACTGAGCGGAGGCGGCGAGCGCAGGCCCGCCCCGTTCACTCCCCAGCGCCGGATGCCGGCGTCGCGGGCTGAGCCGCGGGCAGAGCTTGAGTCGGCGCGTTCTTCAGCGCCTCCAGCTGATCGGCCAAGGCCTTGGCCCGCGCTTCGGCGGCACGGGCCGACGCGAGGGCTTCGTTACGAGCCTTCTCGGCCGTCGCGGCGCGCTCGATCAGGCTGTCCTCCTTGGCCTTTTGCGCCCTCGCCACTTGCTGGCTGGACTCCCGCGCCGCCGCCAATTCCTTGGCCCCCGGCGTGGGGCCGACCTCCAGATTGCCATCCGTGCCTATCGAGACCTTGGCCTGATCCAGCGAGGTGCTGACGATCTCGCGCGCCATCGTGTGGGTGCAGATATCGGCATAGCGCTCCAGACGCCGGTAGATGCCCAAGACCGTGGCGCCGGTCTTGGCCGCCTCGGTGCTCAAGGCCTGCTCCTGATCGTCCAGCAGCTGCATGATTTTTTGCTTGACCTTTTTGCCATTGGGCGCGCCTAGAAAGGAGGACTCCAAATTGTTGGAGATGCCCTCGTAAGCGGTATTGCCCGCGCCGTACACCGCCACAAACGCGGGTGCGGCCTTGCCAATGCCTAGCAAGGCGGTACCGAGCTGACGGATCACGTTGTAGTTGGCATCCTGAAAGTCTTTGGACAGCTGGCTATTGGCCAGGGTATTGAACCAGCGCAGGCACTGCACCTGCACCACCGCCACCCCGGCATTGGCATAACTCTGTAGTTGCTCGGGCGTCACCGCCTTGCCTGCCCGGTCCGCCTCGGCGAAAGCCTGCAGATAACGGTCCAGCGGCAGGGTGAAGGTATTGATCTCGCTGCCCTGGGCGGCGACGGCCGGCACGGCCATCTTCAGATCGGCATGCAAGGGCGTGGGATTGATGGGCAGCTTGGGCATGGCGCCGCAGGCGGCCAGACTGGCAAGCAAGACCCAAGAAAGACGGCGCAGCAGCACGGTCTTGGCAGTTTGAGAGTTGTCCATGCAGCACTCCTCACAAGGATCAAGCTTTCGACAAACCAGGCGGCAAGCCGGGAGGCGAGCTATTGAAAGCGCTCGGCCTGCCAGAAGGCCTGCAGCTGGGCTGCCGTGCCATTGAACTGGTCGCGATCGCAGCGGCCGATGCCGGGCAGCTCATGCGGGGGCGGGCCAAAGCCACCATCGGTGTACTGCCACAACGTCCACTTACTCCAGATCTTGGGCACCAGGGGCGCTGGCCCATACTGAGCCAGCCATAGCCAGCATTGCGACAACTCGGTCTGCGCTGGCTTGCTGATGCCGGCTTGCTGCAAGGCTTCTTTGATGGTGTGGCCGGAGTAAAGCCCCGGATAACGTCCGGTGGCCTGTTTGACCTGATGCACAAACTGCTCGGCCTCCAGCAAGCTCATATCGTGACCTTGCGGATTGGGTTCGAAGTCCAGCACCAGGACCGCCCCTGTTTTGACGGTGGACAAAAAGAACTCGGCCTGTGCCTGGGCATCCCCTGCGACGCCAAAGTGATAGGCGCCAAACAAGAGCCCTGCGGCCTCGATACGCTGGCGGTGGTCATGCAGGGTCGGGTCGCGGTACAGCGTGCCCTGCGTGGCCTTGTGGAACACCGCCAGCAGGCCGGCGGCCTTGGCCTGCTCGAAGCTGCTGATCTGGTTGTGATGCGAGATGTCGACGACGGCATTCAACATGATGGCGTTCACTCCTACAAAGCTTGCGGCGGGTGGGCCCCGTTGGGGACAGACCTTGGCGACTTAGCTTGGGGTCAGGTCTTGCTCGGGCTTGCAGCGCACCGGCGGCAGCGCCTAGCCCAGCGGTCCGCGTTGGCGCATTGTGGAGACGCGAGGATGGCTGCGCCAGCGCTGGCGACGCGGCGGATACTCAGCTTTGATGAGCTGGCGGGGCAGCCCGGCTCAGGGGCGGCCCAAATACGCCCGTATTGCGCAGATCCGGCCGGCGGCGTCGAAGTCGATCACATCGACCACGCGCAGATCGATGCGCCCGTTGACGAGGATCTTCAGCTCGGCGGCCAGGCTGGGGCCCTTGCCGTGCAGGGCCAGGATGTCGATGGCCAGGCTGTCGGCGCCGGCAAAATTCTTGCGGGTTTCATCCAGCGCAGCGGCCTTGCCGCTGACGCTGATATTCCAGTCGCGCAGCTGGATGTCCTCAGCGAACAAATCGGCCACGGCCGCCAGGTCCTTGCTGGCATAGGCTTGCAGATAGGCCCGCACAAGGGCTTGGTAATCCATGGCGGGCAGCGCCAGGCTCAGGCCGCGTTTTGCGCCTCGGCGGCGCGGATTTGGCTGTCGATCAGGCCTTGCAAGCCCTGGCCCAGCAGGCCCAGCACCCGGTCGAAGGCGACGACGGGGCTGAAATAGGGGTCGGGGATTTCATGCCCGGCCAGGCCAGGCGCGAAGTCCAGCAGCAACTTCACGCGCGACTGCAGATGCTGCGGGCACAGGCGGCGCAGATCGTCCAGATTTTCCAGGTCCATGGCCAGGACCAGATCGAAGCGCTCGAAGTCCTCGGGCACGACACGACGGGAGCGGAACTTGCGATCCGCCTTGAGCCCGGTTCTTTGCAAGGCGGCGGCGGCGCGCGCATCCACGGTCTGCGGGCGCGGTGCGGCACGGGTGCCGGCCGACTCGACCCGGTTGGGATCCAGCGGCGCGGCCGGCCCCATGGCGATCAACAAGGCCTTGAGCACCGTCTCGGCCATGGGCGAGCGGCACAGATTGGCGGTGCAGACCAGCAGAACCGAGGGCGTCGCCACGATCAACGCGCCAGTTCTTGACGCATGGCGTCGATCACGGCCTTGTAGTCGGGCTTGCCGAAGATGGCCGAACCGGCCACAAAGGTGTCGGCACCGGCATCAGCGATCTGGCGAATATTGTCGACCTTGACGCCGCCGTCGATCTCCAGACGGATGTCGCGGCCGCTCTTCTCGATGATCTTGCGGGCCGCTTCCAGCTTCTTCAGGGCGCTGGGGATGAAGCTCTGGCCACCAAAGCCGGGGTTGACGCTCATGATCAGCACCAGGTCGACCTTGTCGATCACCCACTCCAGCACGTCCAGCGACTCGGCCGGGTTGAACACCAGACCGGCCTGCTTGCCCTCGGCCTTGATCAGCTGCAAGGTGCGATCCACATGCTTGGAGGCATCGGGGTGGAAGCTGACCAGATCGGCACCGGCCTTGGCGAAGGCCACGGCCAGGCTGTCCACTGGCTCCACCATCAGGTGCACATCGATGGGGGCAGGTGTGCCATCTGGCTTGACCGAATGCTTGCGCAAGGCCTCGCAGACCATGGGCCCGAAGGTCAGATTGGGGACGTAATGGTTGTCCATCACGTCGAAGTGAATCCAGTCGGCCCCGGCCGCCAAGACATTGCGCACTTCTTCGCCCAGGCGGGCAAAGTCGGCCGAAAGAATGCTGGGGGCGATACGGAAAGTCTTGTTCATGGGAAAGGGCGGACCAGGAAATATGTGCCCGAATTCTAGGGCCTGCGTCCGGGCCCACCATCCCTCATGTGCAAGGGGGCCAACGCAGGCTCAGGCCGGGATCTTCAGCCCGCTTTGCACGGCGGGCCTGGCCAAGAAGGCGGACAGCACCCGCTGCACTTCGGGGAAATCCACAAATCCCACCAAATCGCCTGCGGCGTAGAAGTCGATCAGATTGTTCACCCAGGGGAAGATGGCGATGTCGGCAATGCTGTAGTCCGCCCCCATCATCCAGGCGCGGCCGGCCAGATGTTGATTCAGCACCGAAAGCAGGCGGCGCGATTCGGCCGCGTAGCGATCACGCGGGCGCTTGTCCTCAAAGTCCTTGCCCGCGAATTTGTGGAAAAAGCCCAGCTGACCAAACATGGGGCCCACGCCGCCCATCTGGAACATCAGCCACTGCAGCGTCTGATAGCGCGCGGCTGCATCGCGGGGCAGGAACTGGCCGGTCTTCTCGGCCAGGTAGATCAGGATGGCGCCGGACTCGAACAAGGCCAGGGGCTGGCCGCCGGGGCCATCGGGATCGACGATGGCGGGGATCTTGTTGTTCGGGTTGAGCGACAGGAACTCCGGCGAGAGCTGATCATTGCTGGCAAAGCTGACCAGATGCGGTTCATAGGCCAGGCCCGTCTCCTCCAACATGATGGAGACCTTGACCCCGTTGGGCGTGGGCAGGGAGTAGAGCTGCAGACGCTCGGGGTGGCGGGCCGGCCATTTATCGCTGATGCGGGGCCGGGCGGGGTGGTCTGGCGAGGCGGGCATGGGTTCTCCGAGTCAATCGTTCAAGTTCGATCGATTGTCAGGGCCAACACAAAGCCCTTGCCCGGGCCAAGGCTGTCCAGCAGCCCTGGACCCCGGTTCAGCGCCCCATTTCTTTCAGATAGCGCTTGCGCGCGTCAAAGGCGGTGCCGGCGAAGTCGCTGAACACACCGTCCACGCCTGCCCGGTAATAGGCCAGGTACTCGGCCACCGGATCGCCCTGGTAGACGCCAGCCAGGCGGCTGGCCTCGCTGCGGAAGGTGTAGACGTGGACGAACAAACCGGCCTTGTGCGCGTCGGCGATCACGCTGCTGGGCGTGACCTTGTTGACGGCCTTCAGCCCACCCGTGCCATCGGGCGAGGTGTGCAGCATGACTTGCGGCTTCCAGGGGCCGATGCCGTCGGCATAGCTTTTGATCTCGGCCAAACCCGCCGGGGTCAGCAGAACGCCGAAGTAACGCGGGTCACCGGCGACCGTCCAGCTGTAGGGGCGGCCGGAGATGAAGTTCCATTCATCGGGCTGCTGATAAATCATCTCGCCGGTTTTGTAATTGACGTCATTGCCGTCGATCAGCTGCACAGCGCGCGCCTGCATGCCCGCGGCGCGCAGGTATTTGAGCGTCGGCGGGTCAAAGCTCTGCACAAAAATGGGCGCATCGCGGCTGTCCAGCTTGTTGTCGCGAATGGCTTTGAGGAAGATGTCTTCAAACGGGCGCTCGCCCGTGCCGCAGCCATTGGCCTTGGCCTGGGCGTTGTTCCAGACCGGGTTCTTCAGCTCGGGGTAGACGCTCAGCGTGCGGCCGCTGGCCTTGCTCTTGGCCACGGCAATATCGATGACTTCCTGGAAGGTGATCACCGGGTATTTGCCGTTCTGGGCCGTGGCCTGCACCCGGTCCTTGGCGTTGTCGTAGCTGGTGCCACCCAGCCACTTCTTCAGCTCGGCGGCAGTGAAGTCGCTGACCGACCAGTCGCCGGTATGGTCTTCACCATCGACCACCAGGGACTTGAGCACCGACTTGGGGTCCTTTGGGTCGGTCAGATCGCTCAGATAGGTCGCCGGGCCGCCGTAGAGCGCCACATCGTATTTGACCGGCACCTTGACGCCCGGCACCGTGCGCTTGCGGGCGGCCAGCTCGGCATTGGTCTTGGCGACCTCGGCGATATTGGTGTTATCGCTGAGCCAGGGGTTGTGGCGGGCGATCAGCTGGCAGTCCTTGCTGAGGTGCAGGTCCAGCTCCAGCGAATCGGCACCAGCATCGGCCGCGCCTTCGTAGGATGGGCCGGTTTCCTCGGGGAACAGGCCCGGCAGGCCGCGATGGCCGATCACCAGCGGGTCCGCGCCGCCCAGAGTAGGCAGGGGCGTGAGCACCTCTCCGCCGCCGCAGGCCACCAAAGTGAAGCTGGTGGCCAGGGAGGCCAAGACCAGGGCGGTCGGGGCGAACTTATTGTTCTTGGACGGGGTGTTCATGCGCTTTTTTTGAGGAAGTTGGGAGATGGGCGCAGTGTGCCCAGCCCAAGTGTCCAGCGCATGACAGAGCCAGGACCTTGACTTCAAGCTGTCAGCGCGGTCGCTTGAAGGCCGCGCGGGCCTTGGCCGTTTGCTCGCGGGTCACGCAGCCATGGGCATGGTCATTGATCAGACCCATGGATTGGATGAAGGCATACATGGTGGTGGGGCCGACAAACTTCCAGCCGCGCTTTTTCAAGTCTTTGGACAAGGCGCGTGAGGCCTCGGACTCGGTCAGCATTTGCGGCTCGGGCTCATCGCCGCCCTCCTGCTGCGGCTCAAAGCGCCAGATATAGCGGGCCAAGGAGCCCTGCTCGGCCACCAACTCCAGGCAGCGCTGGGCATTGTTGATGGCCGCCTCGATCTTGCCGCGATGGCGCACGATGCCGGCGTCCTGCAGCAGGCGCTCCACATCGGCCGGGCCGAAGCGTGCGACCTGCGCAAAATCAAAACCAGCGAAGGCGGCGCGAAAGCCCTCGCGCTTGTTCAAAATCGTGCGCCAGGACAGGCCGGACTGAAAGCCCTCCAGACACAGCTTCTCAAACAGGCGCTTGTCATCTGCGACCGGAAAGCCCCATTCGGTGTCGTGATAGCGCAGATAGGCCTCGTCCCCGGCCGCAGCCGCACACCAGCGGCAACGTGGCCAACCATCGGGAGGCAGATAAAGCGTTTCAAGACTCATGGGCGACTCGCGGTAGCTAGAAGGTAAAGACCCGGGGCGCCAGCATAGCCCCGACACACAGGTTTACAGAGCGTCGACCTAGAATCACGCCATGGCAAATCCTCAATTCAAATGCAGCGTCCAGGTCGAAGTCTTGGCCGAACAGACGCAAGTCGAGCAAGGCATTCATGCCTATAGCTACACCATCACGATTGAGAACACGGGCGATATCACCGCCCAGCTGATCGCCCGCCACTGGACCATCGTGGATGCACGCGGCCACGAGCAGACGGTGGACGGCTTGGCCGTCGTCGGCCACCAGCCCTTGCTGGCGCCGGGCCAGTCCTTCAAGTACAGCTCCTGGGCGCAGATCGCCACCCCGCAGGGCAGCATGCGCGGCCGCTTTCTGTGCGTGACCGAAGATGCCGAGGTCTTCTACACCGAAGTGCCTGAGTTCATGCTGGCCGATAGCGGCGCCCTGCATTGAGCCTGCTCTCGCCCATGCTGATCCGCCCCGCCAAGACCTGGGATCTGACGGCCCTGCTCAATGCCGCCGATCCCCGCGCCCAACTGGCCGCTCGCAATCTGTGGCTGGCCCGCTTGCTCGAATGGCTGCGCCACCCGGCCAGCCGCGAGGAAAGCGCCAGCCAGACGCCGCTGCCCCTGCTGCGCCTCAAGCACCTGCTCAATGTGCTGGACCGCCACCCCGAACATGCCAAGCCCATCGCCGAGTTGCTGAACAGCATCTGGCGCGATGTGGAGGCCGTCGGCCTGTTTGCCGATGTGGGCTTCGCGCCGCGCGTGGCCTTGTGGAGCGAGTGCTTCCATCGCCTGCGCCTGCACCTGCTGCCGCGCACCGCCGACACCGATGACCTGGCCGAGCTCTTCGACCTGCTCTTCCCCGAAGAGTCGGACGAGCAATGGCTCTTGGCCATGGACGAGGACTTGATCCAACGCCTGAGCGACCTGCTGGCCCTGGGCCAGGCCGCCCCCCAGGCCGGCACGCCCAAGCCCTGGATAGAACCCATGCTCAGCGGCCTGACGGCCTTGGTCAGCGCCGTGCGCTCCTCCGGCCTGAACGGCACTCTGCGCCGCCGCATGAGCGTGGAGCTGCTAGGCACTCGCCCTTTTGAACAACTGGCCAGCGCCTGCGAATCCCTGATCCAAGCCTTGCACGGCCAGGATCAGGCCGCCATCCAGCAAAGCCTGCAATACCTGCGCGCCCTGCTGGAGGCCTGCCACCGCGCCGCCGCTAGCGTGCCCGAGCATCTGGAGCAGTACGGCGTGTCGGTGGACATCATGTTTGCCGTCGAGCAATTGCTGGCCCGCATTCAACGCATCGAGGCCTTGCTGGACTGCCTGTCCGGCGAGCATCCCCAGCAGGAGCTGGTGCGCCTGCTGGCCACCCTGGTGCGGGTCGGCCACGAGCGGCGCAGCATTCGCACCCTGTTTGCCAGCCACTACTCCCTGCTGGCCCGCAAGGTGGCCGAGCGCAGCGCCGAAACCGGCGAGCACTACATCACCCGCGACCGTGCCGACTACCGCCTGATGCTGCGCCACGCGGCGGGTGGCGGCGCCATCATCGCCGGCACCACCTTCGTCAAATTCCTGGTCATGGCCCTAGGGCTGAGCGCCTTGTGGAGCGGCTTCTGGGCCGGCGCCAATTACGCCGCCAGCTTTGTCATCATCCATCTGCTGCACTGGACGGTGGCGACCAAACAACCGGCCATGACGGCGCCGGCGATGGCGCAGAAGCTGGAGCACATCGAGACCGAAGAAGGTCTGCAGAGCTTTGTCGACGAGGTGGCCAATCTGCTGCGCTCACAGATGGCCGGCATCCTCGGCAATTTGGCCGTGGTGGCGCCGGTGGTGCTGGGCGTGCAAGTGCTCTGCCAGCTGATCTTCGGCGCGCCCCTGGTCGGGCCGCAACAGGCAAATTACGTCTTGCACAGCCTCACCTTGCTGGGGCCCTCGCTGATCTTCGCCGCCTTCACCGGGGTGCTGCTGTTCAGCAGCAGCTTGATCGCGGGCTGGGTGGAGAACTGGTTCGTCTTCCGCCGCCTGGATGCTGCCATCGCCTGGAACCCCGGCCTGATCGCCCGCCTGGGCGCCGCCCGCGCCCAGCGCTGGGCGCATTGGTGGCGGGCCAATATCAGCGGCGTGGCCGCCAATGTCTCACTGGGTCTGATGCTGGGCCTGGTGCCGCCGGTGCTGGGCTTTATCGGCCTGCCGCTGGACGTGCGCCACGTCACCTTGTCCACCGGCCAATTGGCCGCGGCGGCCGGCGCCCTGGGACCTGACATTCTCAAGCTGAGCGCCTTCTGGTGGTGTGTGGCCGGCATCGCCTGCACAGGCGTGCTGAATCTGGGCGTTAGCTTTTATCTGGCGATGAAGGTGGCGCTGCGCTCGCGCGGCATTCGCCTGAGCGACCGTGCGCGGGTGACGAGCGCCATCTGGCAGCGTCTGCGCGAGCAGCCCCGCAGCTTCTTTCTCCCGCCCAAGCAAAGCCAGTAAACAAAGTCAACACGGGACGATCAGCGCGGCGGATCGTCCTGAGAATCAACGCGCCGCTCCCCGCTCTTGCGACCCGAAAACATGGTCCACCACACAATAAAAATGAGCAGCGCCAAGGCGGCCAAGGCCTCCAGCAAAATCACAAGCATGTCATCGGCCTCGGTTTCTGGAATGCTGCGCTCCGTGGCAGCGCTGGCGATTCTAGGGCTGCTGGCCGCCTGCTCCACGCCGCCGACAGCGCTGACCCCGCCCAATGCCACAGCGGGCAAATCCACGCCCAGCCTCGGCGAGCCTCGCAGCAGCGAGACTGAAAGCCCGCCGCAACGCAATCGCCAGGTGCTGCTGCGCGAGCGCTCGCGTTGGGTCGCCGCCGACTGGAGTGAATTGCCCGGCTGGGGCGAGGACCGCGCCAGCGAGCTCTGGCCCGCCCTGCTGCAAGGCTGTGTGCGCCCCGCGCCCGGCTGGGCTGAGGTCTGCGCCCAGGCCCGCATGGAAGCGCCGCAAAACGATGCCGAGGCCAGCCTGTGGCTGATGCAACATCTGCGCCCCTACCGGGTGGAAAGCCTGGAGGGCGAGGGCCAAGGCCTCTTGACCGGCTACTTCGAGCCTCAGCTGGAGGCCAAACGCCGACCGCAAGGCAGCTTCCAGGTGCCGGTGCATGCAGCGCCGGCTGATCTGCAACAGCGCCGGCCCTACTTCACCCGCCAGCAGATCGAGAGCGAGCCGCAGCTGCGGGCGCGCCTGCGCAAGCATGAGCTGGCCTTCCTGGACGACCCCTTGGATTTGCTGGTGCTGCAGATCCAGGGCTCGGGCCGCCTGCGCATCAGCGCGCCGGACGGCAGCGAGCAATGGGTGCGCATGGCCTTTTCCGGCCATAACGACCAGCCTTATCAATCGGTGGGCAAGGCCTTGATCGAGCGCGGCGAACTGCGCCCCGGCGAGGCCTCCTGGCCGCAGATCCGCGACTGGCTGCGCCGCAACCCCCTGCGTGCCAGCGAGGTCTTGTGGAGCAATCCGCGCTACGTCTTCTTCCGCGAGGAACCTTTGGGCGACCCCAACAAAGGCCCGCGCGGCGCCCAGGGCGTGCCTTTGACTCCGGGCCGTTCGGTGGCAGTGGACCGGGCCAGCATCCCCTACGGCACCCCTTTGTGGCTGGACAGCCTGGACCCCTTGAGCCTGCAGCCCCTGCGCCGCCTGGCCATGGCCCAGGACACCGGCAGCGCCATCACCGGCGCCGTGCGGGCCGACTACTTCTGGGGCTGGGGCCGCGAAGCCGAGGCCCAAGCCGGCCGCATGAAGAATCCGCTACGGCTATGGGCTTTGTGGCCCATGGGCAATGCCCCCTGAGGAAGGAATGGCATTCCCCTAGCCTCGGCGCGTGCACTCCGTCGATACACTCTCGCGGTCAAAACACGCCCGGAGCGAGGATCTCTATGTCTTTACTTTTCCGCCCCCTGCGCATCGCCGCGCTCATCTCCCTGACCGTATTGGTCAGCGCCTGTGCCCCCAAGAGCTATCTGGTCAAGACGCCCAGCCCCTCGGGCCTGAATGGCACGACTGCAAACTCGGTGCCGGCCAAGCTGAGCGTCGTGGATCAACGCAAGGGTGCCGAGCGCGACTTCAGCACCGGCATTCTGCCCGCGGGCCTGTCGACCAGCAGCGGCCCCATCCAGCCCGCCAGCTTTCTGGCCGAGACCCTGCAGGCCGAGCTGAACTCCCGCGGTCTCGCGGTCAAGGTGTCTAGCGAAGCCGCAGATCAAAGCCTGCAGTTGCAGACCTTCCGGATGGTGAACCATCGCACCAGCGGCTTCTCACCCTTCATCACCTTCACCTATCTATCGGCCGATGTGGACACCCCGTCTGGCAAGAAGCGCGTGGCCGCCTTCGTCAAGCGCGGCAAGGTGCCGGTCTGGTCTTTTGATGAGGTGATCGAACCCACGCTCAATGAACCGCTGAGCTTGGCCGTCAAGGAACTCGCCAGCAAGATTGCGGCCAAGAGCTATGGCTGGCGCGCCAGCGACAAGCAACTGGACGCCTTGCTGGCCAAGCTGGACAAGCCCAAGCTGGAAGGCCCTGACTATCTGGACGTCTATGCCCTGGGTTTCAGCAACCACCCACGTGCCATCGAGCGTGTGACACAACTCAGCCAACACGCCGATGAATACGTCCGCTTGGCGGCCATTTCCTCTCTGGGCACCCTGGGCGCCAACCAACAGTTCAACTTCCTGAAGGGCCTGTACGAGCGCCGCGAAGGCAGCTGGCAGGATAGGGCCATGGCCATCAAGGCGATTGGCGATCTGGACACGGCGGAGTCTCGCGAGTTCCTCGCCGCCCAGGCCAAGCGCTGGGAAAGCGCAGGCAGCGACAAAGAATCGCTGTGGACCTTGCAGATCATTCGCCTGTACTTGTAAGTCGGGTGAACGAGGGCTGACCGGTTCAGTCCTCAATAATCTGCACACCCTTCCAGAAGGCAAAGCGGCCCTTGATCTCGGCCGCGGCCTCGGTCGGCTCCGGGTAGAACCAAACCGCGTCGGGGTTCATCTCGCCATTGACGAACAGGCTCAGGTAATGCGCCTGGCCCTTCCAGGCGCAGCCTGTGCGATGGTTGCTGAAGCTGGTGTACTCGCGCTTGAGCGACTCGGCCGGGAAGTAGTGATTGCCTTCCACCAAGACCGTGTCATCGCTCTCGGCGATCACGACGCCGTTCCATACCGCTTTTTTCATGCTGCGCTCCGTTTTCTGGCTTGAATGCGCGGGACTATAGCGAGCAGCGCCCCTTGCCCGACAATGCGGGGGTGAAACGCTATTACTCTCATCTCGGCAAAGACATCTTCATCACCGCCGGCTCGGCCAAGGAATTGGCACCCGGCAGCTTCGGCATCTGCGCCATCGGCGGCGGCGCCGAAGGCTGGTCCATCGTCCACATAGGTCCTGAAGGCGATGTAGCCGATCTGGGGGGCGAGTACTACTTCGCAACGCCCGAGGAAGCACTGGAGTTCGTCAAGGAATTGATCCAGATCATGCCGGCTTGAAGCACCCAGGGTGCTTTCGCAACAGCCGGGGCGTGTAAATTTCCATTTCTCCAGAGACCGCACATCGAAAGAAAAACGCAAGTTAGACCCCACTAAGATGCGCCACCCGAGGTGCTAGCAAAAGGCTGCTGTTTCGGGCGCATGCCTCTTTCACTTGCCACCTTTCGATGACCCCTTCACTTCTCTACGTACTCATTGCCCTGAACGGTCCCGGCTGGCATGGCGCCCTCACATTGAAAGAGTTCAAGGAGGCCGGGCGCTGCGAGGCTGTGTTGCAGCAGTTGGAAAAGGTCGAGCAAGGCGAACGCCGCTACCGCTGCATGACCCTGGTCGTCAACGGAGCCAAGGCCAAGTAAACCACCCGTGCCGCGCCGACATGCCTCTAGCTCGGGCGCTCCGAGCGACGCAGCCTAAACTGCGAGCCTGGACGTCCAGCCCCAAGACCGACCTCATGAACTTGCCTTTGCAGTTAACGGTGTTCCTGGGCCTTGCCGCCGTGCAAGTCACGGCCTGGGCCTATCCTGGCGCAGGGGCGCAGGCCTCGGAGGCTGCCGAGGTCGAGGTGAAGCACATCCTTTGGCTGCATGCCGATGCCAGCAAGGAAAACGGTGTGACGGCCTACATCAGCGCCCGCCTGCCCAAGATCAAGCACGAGCGCCTGTCGGTCAATGCCTTGCGCAGCTGGCAGATGATCGAACGCGGCGAGCATGTCTGCCGCCCCAACACCATACGCACGCCTCAGCGCGAGCGCCAAGCCTATTTCACCGACACCATGCTGGCACCCCCGGTCGAGTTGCTGGTGCGCCGCGACAAGCTGAACCAGCTGCCACGCAATGCGGAGGGCGAAGTCGATCTCAAGCGCTTGCTGGAACAGGGGCGACTGCGCGGAGCTGCCGCCAAGGGTCGCAGCTACGGCGAGTATGTGGACGGCTTGCTGAGCAGCGCCAGCGCCAGCGCCGGCAGCAGCAAGTCTTTCACCCTGTACGCCACCGAAGGCGTTGGCCTGCGCTTGCTGGATATGTTGGCGCGCGACCGTGCCGACTATTTGATCGAGCACGATGGCGGCCTGCAGCAGATGCGACAGAGGAATCTGGGCGCCGAAGAATTCACCAGCCTGCCCATCCAGGGCGCTAGTGAGGCGCCCGTGGCGGGCATCGCCTGCCCCCGCACGCCCTGGGGTCTGGCGGCGATACGGGCCATAGACCAGGTGATAGGCACGCCCGCCGGCGCGGCCGAGCTGCGCCGCAGCACCAAAGAGTGGCTGAGCCCCGAGGCTCAGCAACGCATGGCCACCCAGATCAAGCAGTTCTACCAGCGTCGGGCCCAGCCCAGCGACCCGCGCTGAAGACCCGAGCGGCGCCGCTCAGTCCGCCTGCGCCAGCAGGGCCGCGCCCAGGGCCTCGGCCACCTCGATGCCGTCCACACCGGCCGACATGATGCCGCCGGCATAACCCGCGCCTTCACCGGCGGGATAGAGGCCCTTCACATTGAGGCTTTGATAGTCGCGGCCACGGGTGATACGCAGGGGCGAGGAGGTGCGGGTCTCCACACCCGTCAGCACCGCATCGGCCATGGAGAAGCCGCGGATCTGGCGCTCAAACGCGGGCAAGGCCTCGCGGATCGCATCCAGGCAGTAGCCGGGCAGGCTGCCATTACCTTTTTGCTGCAAATCGGTCAGCGTGACGCCGGGCTTGTAGCTCGGTTCCACATTGCCCAGCACGCGGCTGCGCTGGCGCTTGATGAAGTCACCCACCAGGGCGCCGGGTGCCTTGTAGCCGCCCTCGCCCAGCTCGTAGGCACGCGATTCCCAGATGCGCTGGAAGGCCATGCCGTCCAGCGGGCTGACCGGGCCTTCCGTCTTGCCGTCCTGGCGATAGTCCTGCGGGCTGATGCCCACGACGATGCCGGCATTGGCATTGCGTTCATTGCGCGAATACTGGCTCATGCCATTGGTGACCACGCGCAGGGGCTCAGATGTAGCCGCCACCACCGTGCCACCGGGGCACATGCAAAAGCTGTAGACCGAGCGGCCATTCTTGGCGTGGTGCACCAGCTTGTAGTCGGCCGCGCCGAGGATCTCGTTGCCGGCATTGGGCCCGAAGCGGGCCGCGTCGATGATGCTTTGCGGATGCTCGATGCGATAGCCGATGGAGAAAGGCTTGGCCTCCATGAACACGCCGCGCTCGTGCAGCATGGTGAAGGTGTCGCGGGCGCTGTGGCCCAGGGCCAGCACGACGTGATCCGTGCGAATCTGCTCGCCCGACTCTAGAACCACGCCGCGGATGTGATCTTGTTCGATCAAGACATCCGTCACCTTCTGCTCGAAGCGGATCTCGCCGCCCAGAGCTTCGATCTCGGCGCGCATCTTGATCACCATGGACACCAGGCGGAAGGTGCCGATATGGGGCTTGCTGACGAACAGGATTTCTTCCGGCGCGCCGGCCTTGACGAACTCGGTCAAGACCTTGCGGGTCAGGTGGCGCGGGTCGGAGATCTGGCTCCACAGCTTGCCGTCGGAGAAGGTGCCGGCACCGCCCTCGCCGAACTGCACATTCGATTCGGGGTTCAGCTCGCTCTGGCGCCACAGGCCCCAGGTGTCCTTGGTGCGCTCTCGCACCTGCTTGCCGCGCTCCAGCACGATGGGCCGTAAGCCCATCTGGGCCAGGATCAGGGCCGCAAAAATGCCGCAGGGGCCGAAGCCGATCACCACCGGCCGGGGTCGCTGCTGGGCATAAAAGTCTGCCGGCGCATGGCCGACAAATTTGTAATTCGTATCGGGCGAGGGCTTGATGTGGGCATCCGCCGCAAAGCGCTGCAAAAGCTCGGCTTCCAGCGCGGCTGGCAACTCGCAGTCGATGGTGTAGATCAGCTGGATGGCCGACTTCTTGCGCGCGTCGTAGCTGCGCTTGAAGACGGTGAAGCCCAGCAGCTGCGTCGCATCCGTGAGACCCAGGCGTTGTTCAATGGCGGGCCGCAGAGCGTCCTCGGCATGATCCAGCGGCAGGCGAAGTTCGGTGATGCGAAGCATGGCGGTGATTCAGTGTTCAGCAAGAAAGGAGCGCAGATCCGTCCAGCACAGGATTGGATCGCTCAAAAAAACACAGGCCCTGCCGAATGGTAGGGCCTGTTGTTCTCAGCACGGGCACCCGATTCAGCCAAGAACCGGGACCACAAGCTGGCAAGGGCTTAGCCGCCGTTGCTGCAACGCTTGCCGGGGTTCTTCTTGCTGCGGGTGTGCGAGCCGCGCTCCAGGCTGACCTTTTGGCCGCGGGGAGCAGTGAAGGTCACGCCATTAGGAGCGGCGGGACGGGGGGTAGCGCGACGTGCGGCTTCGGTAACGATTTTGTTGCCCATGAATGGCTCCGGTACAAGGAATTGGATGCTGATAAAAGCAGACGATCTCCAACCCGCTGCCGCGGCCCTGCCCTCCGCAACCCTGGGCAACAAGCGCCCGGGGACCGAAATACAAAGCCAAACCCGGCGCGCCAAAGTTGGAATGAACCGCGCATTTTACGGTGTTCTGAGGCGGAACGGCTCACAGGCCTCAATTCGGGCCTGTTTTGCCACGTTTGGGCCCAGAAAAACCGTGGGGAAACGGCTGCTGAAGCGGCATCGGCCGCGGTCGAAGGTCCGACAGACTCCTGGGCTCAGGCCGCCAAGCTCAGCTGGCGCAGCAGCAAATAAGCGCCGGCACGGTTGGTGGCGCAGGGAATGTTGTGCACATCACAGGCCCGCACCAGGGCGTTGATATCGGGTTCATGCGGCTGGGGCGTCATCGGGTCGCGCAGGAACACGACCGCATCGACCTCGCCCACCGCCAGGCGGGCGCCGATCTGCAAATCACCGCCATGCGGGCCGCTGAGCAGGCATTCCACCCTCAGGCCGCATTCGCGCTGCAAGCGCCCGCCGGTCGTGCCGGTGGCCATCAGCTGACAGCGCTGCAAAAAGGGGCTGAACTCGGCCGCCAGGGCCACCATCTCGTTTTTCTTGCCGTCGTGGGCGATGAGCGCAATCTTCATGCTCACAATCTTAGGCCGCAGGAGTTACCGGCCAGCGTCAACTTGCGCGGACTGAAAGCGCCCCAAGCGGCAGGCTCAAACGCAGGCGACAGCCTACTTTGCCGGTTTGCACCCGCGCCGGCAGCAACTCGACCCGCCCGCCGTGTTGCAGCGCCACCGTGTGCACGATGGCCAGGCCCAAGCCCGTGCCCGCACTGCCCTCCCCGCGCTGAAAGCGTTCAAACAAGTGCTGCTGCTGGGCCTGACTCATGCCGACGCCATCGTCCTCAAGTTCCAGAAAGGCCTCGGCGCCGTCGCGGCCGCAGCGTATCCACAGCTGCTGCGCCCCGGCGTGCATCAAGGCGTTGTCCAGCAGATTGCTCAGCAAGTCTTGCAAGTCGTTCTGCCGCCCCTGCACCAGTACCGAGTCCAGCTCAAACTGCAGGCTCACCCCCTGGCGGCTCGCCGCGTCGAAGAAATCATTGGCTCCTTGCTCCGCCAGCTCACGCAAATCCAGCCGCTGCAAAGGCTCTTGCAAAGCCAGCTCGGCCTTGCTGCGGGCTTGGCTCAGCAGCTTGTCCACCAGGCGGCGCATGCGGGCCAGGGCGGCGTCGATGCGCTCCTGGCGCTGGGCGCCCGTGGCCTGGCCCGAGTCCTGCCGAGCCAATTCCAGCTGCAAGGACAAACCCGCCAACGGCGTGCGCATCTGATGCGCCACATCGTTGACGAAGCTGCGCTGCGCTTGGGCCAGGCGCTGCAAGCGCAGTAACCAGGCATTCATGGCCCGCAACAAGGTGCGCAACTCCTGTGCCTGGCCCTCCTCGGGCAGGGCTTGCAAATCAGCCGGTGCGCGTTGCTCAATCTGTCGGGCCAGGTGCTCCAAGGGCCGCAAGGCCTGGCGGGTCACCAGATAAACCGTCAACAAAGCCGCCGCCCACAAGGCCAAGCCCAGCGCGGCGGAGTGCTTCAGAATCTGGCGTGCGGCGGCCTCCCGCTTGCGCAAGGT
The DNA here is from genome assembly GCF_003852425.1 of Paucibacter sp. KBW04. Lineage (GTDB taxonomy): Bacteria > Pseudomonadota > Gammaproteobacteria > Burkholderiales > Burkholderiaceae_C > Paucibacter_A. The sequence goes on from NZ_QAJN01000013.1 coordinate 55,348, forward strand.
CTCGGCCACGATCACCAGGGCCCGGGAGTCCGGGCCCTGAGCATCCAGACGCAAGAGACGCAGATTGTTCCCCTCGCAGCTCAGATTCAGCAGCACGGGGGTCGAGGGCCGGCCTGGGCTTCTCAGAACCGCCGGACTCGATGCCGGGGCGCTGGCCGCCAGGCAATGCAACAGACCCTCATCGCCCCAGATCAGTCGGTCTGGCCCCGCGCTCGCTTGCTGGGCGACGACAAAGTGCATCTGGTCCTGCGTGTCGGTCTGCAGAATGGCTTGCGCCGACCAGGGCAGGTCCACGTCCAGATCGTTGTCGCTGTCCAGCTCGATGCGCGCCGCCAAAGCCACGGCCGAATTCAGCAAACCCTGATCAAAAGCCTGGTCGGCGACATTCAAGGCCTGCTCATAGTTGATCAGCAGGGCCAGCCCCAAGACCAGGCTGAGCGCCAGGGCCAGACCCAGCATCAGGCGCCGCCGAATTGAATCGGGCCAGGCCCGCAGCGAGGCCATCATCATTCCCTCGCCACCAAGCGATAGCCCACACCGCGTACGGTGTCCAGCTGCAGGCCAGCATTCACCAGCTTGCCGCGCAGGCGGGAAATATGGGACTCCAAGGCGTTGGCAGAGACATCGCGGTCCCACTGGCTCAAGCCCTGAGCCAGCTTGCGCTTGGGCACGATCTTGGGGCTGCTGAGGCACAGATCCAGCAGCAACGCCCATTCCTTGGGCGTCAGGGCCAGGGGCTCGGCCCCCAAGCTCGCCACTTGCTGGGCGGTGTCCAAGCTCAGACGGCCCAGCTGGATCAAGGCATGCTGGGCGGCGGCATGGCGGCGGCACAGGGCGCGCAAGCGGGCCAGCAGCTCGGGCAGCACAAAGGGTTTGACCAGATAGTCATCGGCACCGAGGTCCAGGCCACGCACCCGGTCTTGCCAGTCGCTGCGCGCCGTCAGCAAGAGCACGGGCAGGCCGTGACCGCGGGCACGCAATCGGCGCAGAACCTGCAGCCCATCCAGATCGGGCAGGCCCAGATCCAAGATCAAGGCGTCATAGGCCACCGCCTCCAAGGCCGCCAAACCCAGCTCGCCACGCGCGAAAACATCCACCGCATAAGTTTGGGCGGCCAAGGCTTCGCTCAGGCCCGCTTGCAAAGCTTCGTCGTCTTCAATCAAGAGCACACGCATGGGCCATCCTTCTCGATCTTGTTCTCGCTTTCACTCTCAGCTTCAGCTGCAGCTTCAGGCCTGAAGCGAGGCCCTGCCCGGCCCTCAAACACAAGCTAGGGGGGACACAACAGCGGCCAGGCTGCCGACAGCTTTCTGACAGGCACACAAAGCTAGGCTTCCACTCGCCCCCTCTTTTGTGCTGGATTCATCATGCAGAGAAAAGCTTTCGCCCCGCTTGCCGCCGCGCTATCACTCGCCGCTCTGCCCTTGCTGGCGCAGGCCACCGCCACCTACGGCTCCCTGGCCAACTTCGATTCGGTCAATGACACGGGGCATACCGCCCATGGCTTTGAGATCGAGTTGGAGGGGATTCATCGGTCTGAGATCACCGATGTGTTCGGGCTCAACCGCAATTTCGGCACCGCCTCGCCAGGCGATGTCGAGCGCTACGGCCTGCCCACGATCAGCGATCTGCTGGACGCCAACGGCAATGTGATCGGCTCACGCATCACCTACAAGGCCAGCTACAACAACGGCCAGTGGAGCGCGGGCACGGACTCGGGCGTGTTCAACACGCCGGGTGAGAGCTGCTGGGCCTTTGGCAATGTGGGCTATCCCAATGTGCCTTGCGACCACTTCGGCGTCAGCACCGTCGGCCAGGCCACCGCCACCCGGTATAGCTGGTTGGTCGAGTCGGGCACGCCCGGTACCTTGGTCGCGGCCAATGTGGCAATTCCTTCGGTGACCTTCACGCCGCCAGTCGCAGCAGCCCCGGTGGTGGCGGTGATTCAGGCGCAAAGAGTCGACCCGGTGGTGCCGCAAAACAATGCCTTCTGGGTCAAGATCGTTCAAACCACCTTGCCAGAGAACGTGGACCTGAACGATCTGCTGGGCGGCCACCATGCCCATGAGAACCCCGGTGTGGCCGGTCTGGGCGATGTGGGTGAGACCGAGATCGAGTGGCAGGTCTTGCAACCCGGCTTTGTCGACGAGGTCAGCAAGGCGGTGGACCTGAAGGGCAACCCATCCATGGCCGTGCGCTTCGAGTTCTTCAAGTATCTGGGCCGCTTCGACGACGAGGGCCTGGTCGACCCGCTGGCTTCGCAGACCCCGCACGGCAATGTACTCAATGAGTTCGTCGGCAACTATGTGGGCGAGCAGATCGCCGGCTTCAATGCAGTGCAAGCGGTGCCCGAACCAGCCCCCGCCAGCCTTTTGCTGAGCGGCCTGAGCGCCTTGCTCTTGGTCCGGCGGCGCCGCTCGGTCAAGGGTTTGAGCTAGCCCAACAAGCCCTTCCGGCTGCGCTACTAATGGAAACATTGAGCGCATTGCCGCTTTAAAAGCGGGCGCGCACAATCGCCAGCGCTTCGCGCCAAGTCCGTCAACCCTGCTTATTTCAGGAGTCCCGACATGCCGTCCTACACCCTTAATGTCAATGGCAAAGATCATGTGGTGAGCGTCAGCAGCAGTTCCATGCCCCTGCTGTGGGTGCTGCGCGATGTGATCGGACTGACCGGCACCAAATACGGTTGCGGCATCGAAATCTGCGGGGCCTGCACCGTCTGGCTCAATGGCCAGCCCGAGAAATCCTGCGATGTGGATGTGTCTTCGGCCGCAGGCAAGCGCATCACCACCATCGAAGGCCTGTCCGCCGACCGCAGTCACCCGGCGCAAAAGGCTTGGATCCTGCATCAGGTGCCGCAATGCGGCTACTGTCAGTCCGGCATGTTGATGCGGGTGGCCGGGGCCATGGCCGCTGGCCATCACGGCAGCAGCATCGCCAGCGAGGTGAACAACGTCTGTGTGTGCGGTACCTATCCGCGCATCAAGACCGCCGTCAGCGGCCTTTGAGCGATCTGCACAGGAGGCTTGCGCCATGAACACCACCCCGACTTCATCCATCCCCTGCAACGCAGCTGAAGGCCTGGACCGACGCCAGTTCCTCGCCACCAGCAGCGGCCTGACCCTGGGCTTTTTCTTGTCCAGCAAGACGGAGGAGGCGCAGGCGGCCGGCTCCACGCTCTCACGCCCCACGGTGATCAACACCTGGCTGAGCATCAATGTCGACAACAGCATCAACCTCACGGTAGGCGCCTCCGATATGGGTCAGGGCTCGCCCTCGGGCCTGGCTCAGGTGCTGTGCGAAGACCTGATGGTGGACCCCAGCCGCATCACCGTCTTGCAAGGTGCCCCCACCGTGGCCGCACCGGCGCCGATTGGAACGGCCATCAACACGGTGGGCAGCGGGGTGACGCGTGGCAACTTCTGGAAGTTGCGGGACGCCGCGGCCATCGCACGCGAGACCCTGGTGAACGCCGCCATGCTGCGCTTGGGTGACAACAATCGCGATCACTACACGGTGGAGAACGGCCGCATCCGCCACATCAACGGCAAGTCCGTCAGCTATGGCGATGTGGCCAGAGCGGCCTCCCAGCTCAGCCCCCCGGCCAGCGCGCCCCTGGTGCCGGATGCGCAGCTGCGCTACATCGGCAAGACCATCCCGCGAGTCGACATCCCGGCCAAGGTGGACGGCAGCGCCGTCTACGGCCTCGATGTGCGGGTGCCGGGCATGCTTTACGCCGTCATCAAACATTGCCCCAGCTTTGGCGGCACCCTCGCCGCTGTGCCGCCCACGCCCGCAGGCATGACGGCCGTCGTGCCCACCAAGGTCGCAGCCGGCACGGCGCGCGGCAGCGAGCTGGTGGGCGCCATCAATGCCCTGGCCGTTGTCGGCCCCACCACCTGGGACGCTTGGCAAGCCGCCCGCCGCCTCAACCCGCAATGGACCCTGCCCGCCAATGCGGCCTCGCTCAACAGCGCCCAATTCATGAGCGACGCCCAGGCCTTGTTGAGCAGCGCGCCCGCTTACGTGGCGGGCGCGGCCAACCCGCCGGGCACGGCCTACATCGTGGAGCGCAGCACCGCCGATGTCGACTTGGCCCTGAGTAACTCGGCCCAGCAAATCGAGGCCAGCTACAGCCTGCCTTATGTGGCCCATGCCTGCCTGGAAGTGCTCAACTGCACGGTGGACTATGTGGCCGGCCAGCGCTGCGAGGTCTGGGCGCCGACCCAATCCGCCAAGAGCGCGCTGACGGTAGTGATGGCCCTCACCGGCATGGCCGCCAATCAAATCATCTTCCACACCACCTCACTGGGCGGTGGCCTGGGCCGCAAGGCCGAGGTGGACTTCATCAGCCAGGCCGTGCAGGTCGCCATGGCCGTGGGCCGGCCGGTCAAGCTGATGTGGCCGCGCGAGGAAGACTTCACCCGCGACGTCTATCGCCCCATGGCCCTGGTGCGAGTGCGTGCCGGCCTGGATGCCAACAAGGCCATCACCGGCTGGCGCTATCGCAATGTCTCGCCCTCCATCCTCGGTCAGCGCGGAGCGGTCCTGGGCGCCACCGGCGACAGCCAGGGCTCGGAGGGCTCTAACGCCCTGCCCTATAGCTTTGGCGCCAACCTGGTCGAATGGGTCAGCCATACCTCGCCCATCCCGGTGGGTTTCTGGCGCTCGGTGGGCGCTTCCATCAATACCTTTGCGGTCGAGTCCATGATGGACGAGCTGGCCGCCGCCGCCGGCCAAGACCCCTATCAATTCCGCCGCGCTCGCCTCACCAACCCGCGTTGGATCGCCGTGTTGGAAGCGGCGGCCAATGCCGCCAGCTGGGGCAGCCCCGGCCCCGCCGGCACGGCCAAGGGCATCGCCATTGGCACGGCCTTCAACACCATCGTGGCCCAGGTGGTCGAGGTCAGCCAGGGCACGGGTGGCCCCAAGGTGACGCGAGTCTGGGTGGCGGTTGACCCCTATCTGGTCGTCAACCCCGGCTCGGTGGAAGCACAAATCATGGGTGGCGTCGTGCACGCCTTGAACGCCACGCTTTACGGCCGCCAGACCTTTGTGAACGCTGCGGCCCAGGTCAAGAACTTCAACAACAGCCGCATGATCCGCCTGCGCGAGATGCCCACGGTGCAGGTGATTCTGATGCCTCAGCCCACGGCCATGAACCGGGCCAACACCATTGGCGGCATCGGCGAGCTGGGCGTGCCCACCTTCGCGCCGGCCCTGGCCAACGCCTGGTTCAAGCTGACTGGAGCGAGGGTGCGCAGCCTGCCCTTCTTCCCCACGGCCACGATGTCAGATTGAGGCCCCAGGCCAATCGATCTGCACCGCCAAGCCCCCCAGCTCGGCCGAGCGCGAAAGCTGCACCCGCCCGCCATGCGCCGCCACGATGCGGCGCACGATGGACCAGCCCAGGCCACTGCCGGGCTGCTCATGGCCCAGCACGCGGAAAAAACGTTCGCCCAGGCGCTGCAGATCTGACTCGCTCATGCCTGGGCCACTGTCCGCCACGGTGAGCCGCACGCGGTCTGCGGCGCGCTCAAGCCTCAAGCGAATCTGCGCCCCGTTCGGGCTGTAGCGAATCGCGTTGTCCAGCAGATTGCGCAGCAGGGCCGCGAGCAAGCTGGCATTGCCCGCGAGCATGAACAAGCCTGGCGCATCGACCGCCACGGTCTGCCCCTTCTGTACCGCCTGCACGGCCTGCTGAGCCACTTGCTCGCGCAGCAAGGGCGCCAGATCCAAGGCCTGCAAAGGCGGCGCTTCGCCGGACTCCAGCCGCGACAAGGTCAGCAGTTGGTCGACCAGATGGCTGGCACGATCGCAGCCCGCCAAGGTCGCTTGCAGGGCATGCTCGCGCAGGCCAGCCTCGGGCTCGGCCAGGGCCACCTGGGCCTGGGTGCGGATGGCGGCAATGGGCGTGCGCAACTCATGGGCGGCATCGGCGGTAAACCGGCGCTCGGCCGCCATCAGCTCGGCGATGCGCTGGAACAAGCCGTTCAAGGCCGTCAGCATGGGCTGCATCTCGCGCGGCGCTTGGCTCGCGTCGAGTGCATGCAAATCACCCGCCGGGCGCTGGGCCAGCTCCTGCCCCATGCGCCGCATGGGCGCAAAGCCGCGCCTCACCCCCCACCACAAGCCGACTGCCAGCAGCGGCAGGGCCAAGAGCATGGGCCACAAGGTGCTGCGCAAAACGGCCCAGAGAATCGAGTCGCGCGAGGCGATTTGCTCGCCCACCAAGACCTGCACATCGCGCTCCTGGCCGCGCGTAGCGAAGACTCGCCAGCTGAGCCCGTCCAACACCACCGTTTGAAAGCCCTGCTTGCGCGCCTCACGCAAATCCAGCATAGGCGCCACCGGCGCATTGGCCGAGCGCAAGGCCAGCTCGCCCTCGTGAAAGACCTGAAACGCCACCTTGGGCGCGTAGTGATGCAGGCTGGGCGTGTCCAGCTCATGCGCGTCCTCGGCCAGGTCGTGGGACTGCTGCACCACCAGCAAGGCGGCGGCCTGGGCCAGATGGCTGTCCAGCAACTCTGTCAACTCGTGCCGGGCATCAAACCAGGTCAGCAGCGCCGTGCTGAGCCACACCGCCCCCACCAGGGCCAGCACCCAGGCCAAGAGCCGGCCTTGCAAGGAATGGGCATGACGCGACATCAGGGCGCCCGCTGGCGGGTCAGCAGATAACCCACACCTCGCACGGTCTGAATCAGGCCGGCACCCAGCTTCTTGCGCAGATGGTGCACATGCACCTCCACCGCATTGCTGTCCACCTCTGAGCCCCAGCTGTAGAGATGCTGCTCCAGCTGCTCGCGCGACAAGACCCGGTCGGCGTTCAACATCAAGGCATGCAGCAAATCGAACTCGCGTATCGACAGGCTCAGCTCCTGGCCGTTTTGCCTCACGCTGCGGCCGGCGGGGTCCAGCTGCACGTCTTGCACGCTAAGCGTTTCCTGCGGCTGGCCGTGGGCACGGCGCACCAGGGCGCGCAGGCGGGCGGCCAACTCCTGCAGATCGACCGGCTTGATGACGTAGTCGTCCGCCCCGGCGTCCAGGCCGCGCACCCGCTCGGGCAGGGCGTCACGGGCCGTCAGCACCAAGACCGGCAGCGTGAGGCCCGCGCGACGCAAGGCCATCAACACCTCCATGCCGTCCAGCTTGGGCAGGCCCAGGTCCAGCACCAGGGCGGCGTAGTCCTGGGCGCGGGCCTCGCGCTCGGCCGCCAGGCCGTCGCGCACCCAATCGACTTGAAAACCCAGCTGGCGCAGGCCGGCGCGCAGGCCATCGCCCAACAGGGGGTCATCTTCGGCAAGCAGGATTCGCATGGCTGGATTCTGGCTCAGTCATCGTCGTCATGGCTTTGAGTCTGGCTGGCCGTCGGCAACAAGCTGCCTGCCTGCGTCCACTGCCAGCTCCAGAAGCCCAGCACCGCCACCAGAATGAGCGCGGCCACGCTGGCCCAGGCGCTGCGTATGCCTTGCTCGGGCGCGGCGTTCTTGCGGCCGGTGAGCATGGACTTGGGCAGGTTTTCGCGATGCAGGCGGCTGGAGACGATCACGCCCAGCACATGGACGGCGATCACGGCGATCAGGCCGCTTGCCAGCAGCTCATGCGCTTCTTCCAGCCAATCGCCACCCAGCTCGTTGTAGTTGGCCCAGCCACTCAAGACCAAGCCCAAGCCCAGGCCCAGCATCGCGACGATGGCCAGGGCACCGGCCGGGTTGTGGCCCACATGGTGCTCGGGGCTGCCGCTGAGCAAGGAGCGCAGATAGCGCAGCACCGCCTGCGGCCCTTTGACGAAGTTGGCAAAGCGCGCATAGCGGCTACCGATCAAGCCCCAGAGCAGGCGGAACACCAGCAGGCCACCAAAGGTATAGCCCAGGCTGACGTGGACCAGGCGCCAGGTCTCGCTCTCGGCCGTCAGGTAAGCGCCGGCAAAGCTCAAGACCATCAACCAATGCACCAGGCGCTGCGGCAGATCCCAGACCAGACGCGGCGCGAGGGCATTAGCGGGGGATGCGGATGTGGCGTTCATGGAATGTTCCTTGGGATTCGGCTTGGGTATGGCAGGCGGCGCAGTTGGCGGCGCTCTTCACCGCGGGCAGCTTCCAGGTCGCGGCGGAGACCTCCTCGTGCTCGCGCACAAACCAGGCGCTCTGCGTGATGCGGTCTTGCGGCGGCTCCTGGCGAGCGCGCTTGCCACTGCCGGCATTGGCGTTCAGCCAAAGGCTGAGCTCCCTCACGGTGGCCGCGTCCAGCGAGGCATCGCTGCCGTAGTGCTTGCTCAGGTTTTGCATCTGCCGCTGCCAGGAGGCGGCGGGCAGAAACTGCGGTGGGTAGGCCAGATGGCAGGCCGAGCATTCCTGCTTGTACTTGGGCAGCAAGGGCGTGCTGGCCTGCTTGTCGCCGTCGGCCTGGGCCGCGCTGCACAACAAAGCCAGCGCGCTCAGCCAGGCCGCTTGGAGGTGAGTTCTTTTCATTTCCGAATTCCTTCAAGGTTTGAGCGTCATCAACCAGCTCAGCACATCGGCTTTTTCGCCGGGCGTGCATTCGCGGCTCAGCACGTCTTTGCAGTTGCGGCGAAACCATTTCTCGCTCTTGGCCGCATCGACAAAGCGCTGTGGGTTGAAGGCCGGCGCCAGCGGGGCGATGGTCTTGGCCGTGGACGCATGCTTGCCCGCCTGGGTGGGCAGAGCGCCATGGCAGGAGGCGCAGCTCCAGGTCTGGCCATGGTTTTGGGTGAACAGGGCTTGGCCCCGCTGCGGATTGCCGGGCGCACCCGCCTCGGCGGCATAGGCGGCCAGGACTTGGGCGGGGGTTTCTGCCTTGGCCGCCAGCATCGCGCCCATGCACAGGGCGAGTGCCAGGCCCAAGGGCGGAATCTTTTTCTTGCTCATCGCAGGGTCTCCTTGAGTTCCATGCAGACAATGCTGAGCAGCGGGGCTTAGGGCTTTCTTAAAGCGGGTGGCGGCTAGCGCGCCGCCTTGATCCAGATCAGCTGGCCCAAAGCTGAGTCCGGCACAGTCCAGCTTGCTGAACGCCCCTTAGGATGCCGACCAGCAGTCATAAATCCAAGAAGCCTCAAACCATGCACGTTCACCACGCCGCCGAAGATCAAGAAGACAGCAGCATCAGCCCCCAGGAAAAGGTGGCCGCCGCCTCACGCAGCACCTGGGTCAGCGTCATCGTCAATGTGATCTTGACCAGCATCCAGATCGTCGTGGGTGTGATGGCCAAGTCGCAGGCCTTGGTAGCGGACGGGATTCATTCGCTCTCGGATCTGGTGTCTGACTTCGTCGTGCTCTGGGCCAACCATCACAGCCAGAAGGACGCCGACGAAGACCACCCCTATGGCCATCACCGCTTCGAGACGGCGGCCTCGCTGGCCCTGGGCCTCTTGCTCCTGGGGGTGGGGGTGGGCATGTTGTGGAGCGCCGCCGTCAAGCTGCAAAACCCCGAAACCATCGCCACCGTGCACGGCGTGGCTCTGTGGGTAGCCGGCATCGCCCTGGTGGCCAAGGAGACTTTGTTCCGCTATATGTTGGCCGTGGCCAAGCGGGTCAAGTCCAGCATGCTGGTGGCCAATGCCTGGCATGCGCGCTCGGACGCCGCCTCCAGCTTGGTGGTGGGCCTGGGCATCATCGGCAATCTGGCCGGCTACCCCTTGCTGGACCCGATTGCCGCGCTGATCGTCGGGTTCATGGTCAGCAAGATGGGTTGGAGTTTTGGCTGGGATGCCCTGCACGATTTGATGGACCGCGCGGCCGACGATGAGGAAGTGGCGGCGATCCGCCAGACCCTGCTAGAAACCCCGGGCGTGCGTAACGTCCACGATGTGCGCAGCCGCAAGATGGGCGACATGATTGTGGTGGACGCACATCTGGAGGTGGACGCCCAGATCACCGTCGAGGCCGGCCATGAGATCTCGGTGCAAGCACGCCAGCGCGTGCTACAGCGCCACCGCGTACTGGACCTGATGACCCATCTTGACCCTTGGACGCGGCCCGATCTGGATCACGAGATCAAATCGCGCGGCTGATTCTCTGACTCAGCCTGGCTCAGACTGACTCAGTGCGGCCCAAAGGTCCACTCCAGGCGCAGGCCCAGCAAGGTCGTTGCCTCACCCGGACGGCCGCCTGGGCGCCAGATGTGCTGGACCAAGGGCTGCACCGCTAACTCTTGGACGAACAACCAGCGCATGCCTAGCTCCAGCGCGATTTCGCTATCAGCCTGCGCCTGACCCAGGGCTTGCTGGGCATCGCGATAGGCCCGGCCATAGCGTGCCACGGCCAGGCCGGCGGTGAAGGACTCGGGCGCGACCTTGGCCAGGCTGGGGACGTTGGAGAAGGGATGCTCCACCAGCACGCCCAGATCAAAAGCCAGGTCGACCTGGTTCATGCTGCGCTGCGCCAGGCCGGCGCGTGCGAAACCCAGGCTGCGGCTGCCGCCGCCCTCGTGCAGCAGGCCCTGCACCAGGCCGTAGACGCCTTGGTTGCGGCGCAGCTGCTCGTCATTGGGGATGCGTGACTCGGTCGCGCGGCTGTAAGCCCAAGCACCCACGGCCCATTTGCCAGGGCCATTGACCTGCGCCTCGCCCTCGCCTTCACGCGACTGGTAGCCAAACTCCATCACCGCCAAGGCGCCTTCGTCCGAGCTCAGCTTGAAGCTGGTGCGGCCTGGGTGCAGGGGGTCGCCGGGTACGCCGTCCAGGATCACGCCCTGCACATAATGATTCGTACCCACGGCCTGCCGCATGCGCAGGCCCAGACCCAGATTGGGGAAGATGGAGGGGCCGTTGCGCCCGCTTTGCGAAGCCTCGACACCGATGCCAAAGGACGGGTTGATCAGCTGAGCCGAGGCCTCGGTCGCGTAAAAGTCAGAGTTCAGGTCGTAAAGCCCAAACAGCACACGGGTGCCGCTGTCCTTGAAGTCCCGCTCGATCCAGGTGGCGTAGAGCCGGGCCGCGCCTTCGGCCACCTCGATATTGCTGACACCTTGGCTGCTGCCTATGCGCAGATTGGGTCGGCCGCCATGGTTGAACAAGGCCTCGATATGGAAGTTGGTGTCCGACCAGCCCCAGAGCTTGTCCAGATCGGCGTCGGCATGCAGGTTCAGATGGCCGATCCAGGTGTTCTGGCTGGGCTTGCTGACGTGCAAGGCATCGGCCTTGTAGATGCCGCCCCATTGCACGCTGGCTGGCGGGGCGGGCTTGGCCTCCTCCTCCGCGGGGGCGGCCAGCGCGGCGCCGCTCAGCGCCGTGCTCAGCGCCATACTCAGCGTCCAGGTGCAGGCCAAGCGCAAGGGTTTGAAGGCCGCCGAGAAGGTCGCAGGAGCAACACCCGACGGAACTGCGGTGAGGGGCTGTGTCGATGACTTCATGCTGCAATTGTGCCAGCATCCGTGCGATTGGCGAAGACCAAAACTCCGCCTTTCCCCATTCTTTTCCATCGACCACCTACAACATGAACGTGTGAATTGCGCGTTATGGCAGCAGCAGATTGCCCACGCCATAGTTCATCGCATTGAGCAGATCGCCATTGTCCTGGCTCAGCTCCCAGGCAAACACGCCGCCCAAACCCTGCTCCTGCGCGTAGCGACCCTTGGCGATGACGGCGCGAGGGTCCTCATAACCCAGGTAGAGCTTGAGCTTGGGATTGAAAAGGAACCAAGCCTGGGTGACGGGGTCAAGTCTTGCCTGAAAGCCGCGCAGGCCCCGGCCCTGCGGGCCCAGATAGTCACGCGAAATGCTGCGGTAGGCGAGGGAGCCGTCGGCACCGGGGAAGGGCCCCGTCTTAGCCGCACCGGTCTGCGCCTTGTTCACGCCCGCAAAGCCACGGCCGTACATGGCCACGCCGGCCACCATCTTGGCGCGCGGCACACCGGCCCGCTCCAGATTGCGCACCGAGCGCTCCAGGCTGTCGTCGGCCTCCGGCGTCGTGCTGCGCAGGGCCGCATGGTGGCCCACGCCCTCGGACCAGCCGCCGTAGAAGTCGTAGGTCATCATGAAGACATGGTCGAGCACGGGCGCAGCGGCCTTGAAGTCAATACGGTCCACCACCGGGCTGCCGGTGTTAACGGCGATGCTCAGCTGATAGGGGCGGCCGGTCTCGGCCGTCAGCCGGGTCAGGCCTTGGCGCAGCTCTTGCAGCAGCAGGGCGTAATGCTTGCCGTCCTCGACGCTGCCCAGTTGCACGCCATTGGCGGCGCCGTTGTTGCCGGGGTGTTCCCAGTCGATGTCGATGCCATCAAAGCCGGGGTGATCGCGCAGAAACTGCAGGCTGGACGCGACAAATACCTCGCGCTTGAGCGGGTCGCCGGCCATGTGGAAGAAGGGGTCAGAGCCGCCCCAGCCGCCCACCGAGGCCAGCACCTTGACGTGCGGCGCGCGCGCCTTCAGGCGAGTGAAGGCGGCGTCAAAGGTCTTCTCCACCGGGCCGGTCGTCAGCTCAAAGTCTTTTTTGCCGGCGCAACGGGCAGCATCCTGGCTGAGGGCGCCGGGACCACAAGGGCGCAAGAAGGCATAAAGCAGATGGGTGACGCTATCGCCTTGCAGGCGGTCCACCTGGCTCACCGACTCCCACATCGGCGTGTACACCCCCACCACCTTGGCGCTGGCGCGCTCCACCCGCAGGGGCTTGGCGCCGAAGAGCGGATAGTTGGGCGCCGAGGCGGCGGCAGCGGTCTTGGCTGCGGCGTCCGGCGCTGCTTGCGCCGGGCAGGAACAAAGAATCAGGGCCACCACGGCCACGCTGGCCAAACGAAGAAACAGTCCTTGGCTGAAATTCATGCAATCAACTCCCGAGAATGGTCGAGAGCCTAGCATCTCAGCAGGCCAATCAAATACCAATTGGATCAACAAGCGCCCGACCGTGAGGACTGGGCTCAGGGCGCCAGCTCGATTCGGATCTGCAGCTCCCGGCTGGCCCGGCCCTCGGCATCGCGGCTGCTGAGCGTGCCGCGCTCCTGCGCCTCGGCCCGCAGGCCGCTGCGGGCGATCGTCAGCCATTCGCCCAGCGGCAGCGAAACCGTGCTTTGGACTTGGGTGCTTTGGCTGGCTTGGGGGTGGGTGGCAGGGTTGACCGGCACACCGGCGCCCTCGGCCGCCGGCGCGCGCCCTTGCTGCACCTGCAGGCTGACCCGCACGGGCTGGCGCTCGCCCGGCCACTGCGGGGTAACGCTGAACTCCGACAGCATCTCGACCGAGCCGCTGCGCGGGACGGCCAGCACCTTGGCGCCCGCGTCCACTTGTACGCCGTAGTCCACCCACTGCACCGGCACCTGCTCGCTCAAGCGCACCCGCGCCGTGCTGCCATTGAGCACCAGCAGGCGTTGTTGTTGTTGCTGCTGGCTGCTGCTTTCACGCCGCGTGCTCAAGGCCACGCCGCCACGGGGTGAGACCGAGCCTGTCGTGCCCAGCACCACCGCGCCTTCCCGCACGCCGCTCAAGGCGGCATTGCTGAGGCTGCTGTCCACCCAGCGGATTTCCACCCAGAGATTGCGGCGGGGGCCGCCGTCGGCCCAGGCGCTCGCGGCCATGAGCAGGCCCAGCGATAGGCCGGTGAACTTGCGTCGCGTGATTGGCTTCATGATGAGCTCTCCAGCAAACGGGCTCGCAGCAGCGGCCACAGCAGATTGAGCGCCAAGCCGCTGAGCACCAAGGCGGCCGCAATCAACTTCCAGGCCGGCAGGCTTTCACCCAAGGCCCAGGCCGCCGTGCTCATGCCGAAGATGGGCACCAGCAAGGCCATGGGCACGATGGTGGCCGCCGCGTGGCGGGCCAGCAACCAGCCCCAAACGCCGTAGCCAAACAAGGTATTGCCCAGCGCCTGCCACAGCACGGCCGCCCAGGTGACGGCATCGGCCCGCGCCAGGCCCTGGCTCATCAGGGCCGGACCTTCAAACAGCAGGGACAGAATCAGCAGCGGCGGCACCGCGAACACGCTGGTCCAAACCATATAGGCCAGCATATTCACCCGCCCTGCCCGCTTGCCCACCATATTGGCGCAGGCCCAGGAGAAGGCCGCCAGCAGAATCATCAAAAGCCCCAGCGGCGTGGCGCTGCCATCGGTATGGCTGGCGATCACGCCTATGCCCGAGGCGGCCAGGGCCAGCGCCAACCACTGAAAGGGCTGGACGCGCTCCTTGTTCACCCGCATGGACAGCATCAGCGTGAAGAAAACCTGCGTCTGTATCACCAGCGAGGCCAGGCCCGGTGAGATCTGGCTGCGCATGGCCAGGAACAGCAGGCCGAACTGCCCGACGCCGATCAAGAGCCCGTAGGCCGCCAGATTGCGCCAGGGCAGGTCCGGCTTCTTCAGAAAGAAGAGGGCTGGCAGTACCGCAAAGCTGAAGCGCAAGGTGGCAAACAGCAGGGGCGGCAGGGCGTTGAGCCCCAGGCGGATGACGACGAAATTGCTGCCCCAGATGGCCACGACGGCCAAGGCCAGCAGGAAGTGATTGAAGGGCAGGCGGGCAGAGGCGGTATGGGGCATGAAGGCGGTGCTTTCAGCGGGGGTGGCCCATTGTGGGGTCAGCCTAGCCCAGCTTTACCGCCGTGCCGCTGACCGCCACCATCATCATGCCGTTGGCTTCGCCCAGGACCTCGTAGTCGAAGTCGATGCCGATCACGCCGTTGGCCCCCAACTCCTTGGCCGCATCGATCAGCCCTTCCAGCGCCGCATCCCGCGCACCCGACAAGGCCCTCTCATAGCCACCGGCGCGGCCGCCGACCACATCGCGGACGGAGGAGAACATGTCGCGGAAGATGTTGGCGCCGATGATGGCTTCGCCGTTCACCACGCCCAGGTATTGGCCGATGGCGATATCAGGCGGCGTGGTGGTGGCCAGGAAGAAGCCGTCGGTGCTTTTTGAAAACCAACCCATGGAGATCTCCTCGGTGAAAGTGATGTGGGGGGATTCTCAGCGATGTGACTGGGGCTTGAATACCGTTCGCTCTTTCCGCCGAAACGACGCTGACTGCGTCAACCCTATTGCCCCTTCGCAAAGGCCCAGCCGGGAGTTCGCCCCGGCGGGCGACCTTCTTTCTTGGGCGCCCAAGAAAGAAGGCAAAGAAACCGCCCCGAATGCCTGGCCCCTTCGGGGTTCGCTGTGGTGCTCGAATTCGCCGGCCCGCGCCGAACTCACTTCGCTACGCTCCGTTCAGACATGCGGCGCGAGCTAGATCTTGAAGGCGCTGCGCGCCGCCCGTCAAATTCTGTGCTCCTCGCCCAGGCAACACGGGGAATGCGAACCCCACTCGGCTCGCTGCGCGTCGCCTCGATGACGGAGCAGCTAACGCTGCATGCGCTCGGCGCATGCAGCCCCTCAAGCCGATGCGCAGCGAGGCGTGACGGTATTCAAACCCCGTTGAGACTGGGTGAGGAGCGCAAGCTTGCTTGGGCGTCGCGAAGCGACTTCAAGGACTGACTTCGCGCCCCTTGTTTGAACGGAGCGTAGCGCAGTGAGTTGGGCGCGGCCTAGCAAACCTGAGCACCGCAACGGACCCCGAAGGGGCCAGGCGTCGGGTCGCCTTTTTTGCCTACTTTTTTGGCGACGCAAAAAAGTAGGTCGCCCGCCGGGGCGAACTCCCGGCTGGGCCGTTGAACAAGAACAAGGGTTGACGGCGCTACGTGCCGCATAGGCTGGGCAGCCATCACAGTTGAGAATCGCCACCGGACCAAGCCACACCACATGGGAGTTAGGACGGGCTAGGGTCAGGTCTTGCCTATAGATTTGACACCTGGCCCCGAACTGCTATTGCTGCAGTTCCTTTTTTGCGACAGCCTCAGCTACAGGCAACAAGCCAATCCAAAACCCGTGCAGGCCGTTTTGTGACCATTGCGCTCCAGGAAACTTGGTCTTTAGGTACGAATGACGGACGTATACGATTTGATTGGCCATCGTTTCGACTTGCACTTCAGAAGACAGATCGAAGCACCAGGACTTGATGGCGTAGATCAAATGCTTGCCGGGCGGCACGTCAACAAAAGAATAGCCACCAAACGGCAATTTCATTGCTTCGAGGTCATCAACTTTTTGAGTAGGGCATGAAAGACGCCCAGGTGATCCAGCGGGCCAATAGATGACGATCCGACTCTTCCCTTCGGGAGGTCTGCCAGGAAGCTGACTCGATCCAGTCGTCGCGCAAGCAGAAACCAGGAGCGCTGCAATCAAAATGAACGTCTTCATCATTGGCGAATGGTCTATTGATGCCTAATGAGCCTGGGAATTAACCAGATTTCGCGGAGTATGCAGAGTAATTTGAGGGCGGTTTGAGCATGTGCGCAGCCGCGAGTTGACTACGTGGCAATGGCTCGCTTGCCTGACGGCGTGATTGCCAGCACGAGTGCAGGGTCCTGCTGTCCGTAAGTATTCCGGCCCTTCTTCATTGGCGGTATGGCCAGCTTGATATATCCCAGTTTCGCGAGTTGCTCGGCGCCATTGAACTCCTCCGCAGCCAAAATTCTGATCGGAAGCTTCGTGGCGGCAAACTTGCGAAGCAGTTCTATGGTTGTCATAGGGCTTTCCAGATTGATCGATATCGAAGTGGCGATCGTAGTCGACTGGCCAAGTGACGAGTGAGGACACGTCTAGTCGCGTTATCGATAGGGTGAACCAGTGCAAGCGGCGCACGAAAAATTGGCTCTTGCGGCGCCCAACTTTGATCTCGGAAATTCGCTACTGACTATTGCTCGCCCATTGCGCAGCTGCCCCTCACCCCCTCAAATGCTCCAACGGCACCCCACCCCCCGCTTTAACTTCCCCCAAGGAAAAACTCGTATGCACATCCTTGACGTTAGGCAAATTGAGCAAGGTATCGATGGAAAACCGCGAGAACGCGTCCAAATCTGTCGCCATCACCTGCAGCTCAAAAGTCCCCGCGCCTGAGATGTAGTGGCAGCTGATGACCTCAGGCTGCTGGCGCAAAGCGTCTTCCAGCGCCTTGGTGGTAGCCCCGTTGTTGCGGTCGGCGTCCACCCGCACAAAGGCCAGGACGCCCAGGCCGACTTTGCGGCGGTCGATCTCGGCGCGGTAGCCGGTGATGAAGCCCTGCTCCTCCAGCCACTTGACCCGCCGCCAGGTGGGCGCGGCAGAAAGGCCGATGCGGGCGGCCAGTTCGGCATTGGACAGGCGAGCATCGCGCTGCAACTCCACCAAGATGGCAATGTCGTAGCGGTCCAGCGCGCCGCCGGGCGGCTTGGCTGCGGGAGCAGAAGCGGAAACTGAACCGGACGCGGACGCAGATTCGGCCGGCTTGCCCGGAGCGCCATCCTCAGGGCATGGGGTTTTCACTGAATTTTGATTCTCTGAAATGCTTCTCATACTTCAGGCCTTTGTTTAGCAAGATTATTGCTCAAAGGCGTAGCCTTGAGCCTGAATTCGCAAGCACCAAACGCGGGCCTTTTCATACACTCCCGTACCCGGTAAAAAGCCGGAAACCTGCCCCTCGCCTGCGCCACAAGCACCCCGACGAGCGGCCGACAGCCAAGCCCTCACACCCCCTGGAGTCCAGCCCCGATGAACGCCCCTTTGCCCGATCACATCCTGCGCGCGCTAGAAACAGTCACGCTGGACGATAAATACGCGCTGGACAACGGCCGAGCCTTCATGAGCGGGGTGCAAGCCCTGGTGCGCCTGCCCATGTTGCAGCGCACCCGTGACGCCATCGACGGCCTGAACACCGCCGGTTTTGTGTCGGGCTACCGCGGCTCGCCGCTGGGTGGCTATGACCAGGCTTTGCAGGCAGCCAAAAAGCATCTGGCCAAGCAGAACATCGTGTTCCAGCCCGGCGTTAACGAAGAGCTGGGCGCCACGGCCGTGTGGGGCACGCAGCAGCTGGACCTCTTCCCCGAGAAGAAGAAGTTCGACGGCGTGTTTGGCATCTGGTACGGCAAGGGCCCGGGCGTGGACCGCTGCATCGACGTGTTCAAGCACGCCAATATGGCCGGCACGGCCAAGCATGGCGGCGTGATCGCCGTGGCGGGTGACGACCACATCGCCAAAAGCTCCACCGCCGCGCACCAGAGCGACCACGTGTTCAAGGCGGCCGGCTTCCCGGTCTTCTTCCCCACCAGCGTGCAAGACATTCTGGACATGGGCTTGCATGCCTTTGCCATGAGCCGCTTCTCCGGCCTGTGGTCGGGCTTGAAGACGATTCAGGAAATCGTTGAAAGCTCCGCCTCGGTGAGCGTGGACCCGGACCGGGTCAAGATCATCCTGCCCGAGGACTTCCCCATGCCCCAGGGCGGCCTGCACATCCGCTGGCCCGACGCGCCGCTGGAGCAAGAAGCCCGCATGATGGACCACAAGTGGTACGCCGCTCTGGCCTACGTGCGTGCCAACAAGCTGAACTACAACGTCATCGAGACCAAGCAGGACAGGCTGGGCATCATCGCCAGCGGCAAGGCCTATAACGACACCCGCCAGGCCTTGCACGACCTGGGTCTGGATGACGACACCTGCCGCCGCCTGGGTATCCGCCTGCACAAGGTCAATGTGGTGTGGCCGCTGGAGGCCACCATCACCCGCGACTTCGCCGACGGACTGAAAGAAATCCTGGTCGTGGAAGAAAAGCGCCAGGTCATCGAATACCAGATCAAGGAACAGCTCTACAACTGGCGCCCCGATGTGCGCCCGCATGTGCTGGGCAAGTTTGACGACGACGAAGGCAGCGACGGCCTGGGCGGCGAATGGGGCCTGCCCAACCCCAGCAAGAACTGGTTGCTGCGCCCGCAGGCAGATCTGACGCCGGCCATCATTGCCCGCGCCATCGCCAAGCGCCTGAAGAAGCTGGGCGTGGACGCCGATGTGCAGGCCCGCCTGGACGCCCGCGTCGCCATCATCGAGGGCAAGGAGAACGCCCTCAAGCTGGAAGAGAAAACCGCCGGCGGCGCCGACCGCACGCCCTGGTTCTGCTCGGGCTGCCCGCACAACACCTCGACCCGCGTGCCCGAGGGCTCGCGCGCCGTGGCCGGCATCGGCTGCCATTACATGGTCAGCTGGATGCCCGGCCGCAACACCGCCACCTTCACACAAATGGGGGGCGAGGGCGTGCCATGGGTGGGCCAGTCGGCCTTCAGCCATGACAAGCACATCTTCGCCAATCTGGGCGATGGCACTTACTTCCACAGCGGCCTGCTGGCGATCCGCCAGAGCATCGCGGCCGGCGTCAACATCACCTACAAGGTGCTGTACAACGACGCCGTCGCCATGACCGGCGGCCAACAGGTGGGCGAGCGCGCCGAAGGCCACACGGTGCTGCAGATCATGCAGAGCCTGAGCTCCGAAGGCGTGAGCAAGCTGGTCATCGTCACCGACGAGCCCGAGAAATACAACGGCGTGTCCCTGCTCTCCGGCGTGACCGTGCACCACCGCGACGAGCTGGACGCCATCCAGCGCGAATTCCGCGAGATCCCCGGCACCAGCGCCATCATTTACGACCAGACCTGCGCGACCGAGAAGCGCCGCCGCCGCAAGCGGGGCAAGCTGGTGGACCCGGCCAAGCGCGTGGTCATCAACGAGCTGGTCTGCGAAGGCTGCGGCGACTGCAGCATCCAGTCCAACTGCCTGTCCATCGAGCCGGTGGACACCGACTTTGGCCGCAAGCGCCAGATCAACCAGAACACCTGCAACAAGGACTTCTCCTGCGTCAAGGGCTTCTGCCCCAGCTTCGTCACCGTCGAAGGTGGCGCCCTGCACAAGCCCAAGAAGGACAAAAAGCTCAGCCCCTTTGACAGCGCCACATTGGGCGCCCTGCCCCTGCCCGCCGTGCCCAATGCCGACCGCGCCTGGGGCATCGTCGTGGCCGGCGTGGGCGGCACCGGTGTCATCACCATCGGCCAGCTGCTGGGCATGGCCGCGCATCTGGAAGGCAAGGGCGTGATCACCCAGGACGCGGCCGGTCTGGCGCAAAAGGGTGGCAGCACCTGGAGCCATATCCAGATCGCTAACCGCGCCGAAGACATCCACTGCACCAAGGTCGGCACGGCCGAGGCCAAGCTGGTGATTGCCTGCGACTCCATCGTCGCCGCCAACAAGGCCACGCTGGCCGTGATGCGCGAGGGCCATACCTATGTGGCCCTGAACACCCATGGCTCGCCCACCGCCAGCCTGGTGAACGATGCCAACTGGAGCTTCCCCGGCGCCGCCTGCGAGAGCGCCGTGCAAGCCGCCGTGGGCGCCAGCCATCTGGGCATGTTTGATGCCGAGGAAGTGGCCGTCAAGCTGGTCGGCGACTCGCTCTACACCAACCCCCTGATGTTGGGCTATGCCTGGCAGCAAGGCCGCATCCCCTTGAGCTACGCGGCCTTGATGCGTGCCATCGAGCTGAACAATGTGCAGATCGAGAACAACAAGATCGCCTTTGAATGGGGCCGCCGCTGCGCCCATGATCTGGCCGCCGTGCAGGCTTTGTTCGTGGCCAGCCAGGTGATCAATATCGTCAAACGCCCTGGCATCGAGGAGCTGGTCGCCAAGCGGGTGGACTTCCTCAGCGGCTACCAGAACGCCGCCTATGCCGCCAGCTACAAGGCCTTGGTCGACAAGGTGCAGGCCGCCGAGAAGGCCTTGGGTGGAACCCAACTGAGCGAGGCCGTGGCCCGTTATCTGTTCAAGGTCATGGCCTACAAGGACGAGTACGAGGTCGCCCGCCTGCACACCGACAAGAGCTTTACCGACAAGGTGGCCGCCCAGTTCGAAGGCGACTTCAAGCTGGTCCACCATCTGGCCCCGCCGCTGCTGGCCAAGAAGAATGCTGAAGGGCATCTGGTCAAGCAGCAAATGGGCGCCTGGATTCGCCCGGCCTTTGGTCTGCTGGCCAAGCTCAAGGGGCTGCGCGGCACGGCGCTGGACGTCTTCGGCCACACCGAGGAGCGCAAGCAGGAGCGCGCCTTGATCGTCGATTACCGCGCCGCCATCGAAGCCATCCTGGCCAAGGGCCTGACGGCCGAGCGCCTGCCCCTGGCCCTGCAGATCGCCCGTATCCCCGAGGAGATTCGCGGTTATGGCCATGTGAAAGAGCGCCACCTCAAGGCCGCCCGCGCCAAGTGGGAAGGGCTGACGGCGCAGTGGAAGCAGATCGCTTGATCGCGCACTGAGCAGGGGCACTCCCCGCCCCTTCCTACCTACCAAGCCGCCGCCTGGAAACAGCCGGCGGCTTTCTTTCGTTTCGCGAACAGCCTTGCCCTCAGAATGGCGTCACTCTGAACTCAAGCCCTTTGCAAAGATGATGGTTCTGGAAACCGAACGCCTGACGCTACGCCAGATGAGCGAGGCCGACGCGGCCTTCATGCTGGGGCTCTTGAACGAGCCGAGCTGGCTGCAAAACATTGGCGACCGCGGTGTGAGGACGCTGGCCCAAGCCCGGGACTACATCCGGCAAGGGCCGATGGCGATGCTGGAGGGGCGGGGCTTTAGTTTCTACATCGTGGCGCTGAAAGGCCCGGGGCAAACACCTATCGGCATGTGCGGCCTGACCCAGCGCGAGTTTCTGGCCGATGTGGACCTGGGCTACGCCTTGCTGCCGCAGTACTGCGGCCAGGGCTACGCCTTTGAGGCAGCGGCGGCCACGCTGGTCTATGCCAAAGACGTTCTGAAACTGCCCCGCGTGATCGCCATCACACGGCCGGAGAATCAGGTCTCGCAAGGCCTGCTGCGCAAGCTGGGCTTGCAGTGGGAGTGCCGCCGGCCCCATCCGGACGGAAACAGGGAGCTTGATGTTTTCGCGCTGCCCTGCTGAAAGTCCGCTCAAATCATTTGCGAATAATTCGCATTCGCATAAACTCTGCTTTTTACAAACAATCAGGCAGGGTTTGCGATGGGGATCAAGCGTCGGGAAATATTGTTCGCTCTGGGCGGAAGCGCGCTGTTGAGCGCCTGCGGCGGTAGTGAGGTCTCAGACCCGCAGCCCGTCAATGCCTTCACGCTGGAGAATTTGGTCAGCGACAGCGCCTCGGCCAGCGCCTTCAAGCCCTCGGTCAAGGGCGTGCTGAAGCAAGACGAGTTCTTCAATGCCTGGGGCATCGCGATCCGCCCGGCCGGGGCCGGTGGGCATTTCTGGGTGGGCGCGGGCGCCTATTCCTACCAGTTCCTGGGCGATGTGCGCAGCAGCGGCGACGCCAAGCTCAAGCCGCTTTCGCAAGACCAGCTCAAGCTGGTCCGAGTGCCCGGCACCGGCGTGCCCGAGGGTGGAGGCTCGCCCACCGACCTGAGCCAGTTCGAGGGCTACACCACCGGCGTGGTCTTCAATGGCGCGCCGCTGGATTCCGATCTGTTCCGCATCAAAGGCCAGACCGTGAGCCGGGGTGGCCAAAGCTTGACGCTGGAAGGCTCGGCGCGCTTTCTCTTCGCCAGCGATTCCGGGGTAATTTCCGGCTGGACGGAGCGGCAGGCGGGCAGCGGCGCCATCGTGCGCGAAGACGGCCCCGCCGTGACCATGATCGACGGCCGCGACCAGGGCAAGCAGTACTTCGGCCTGGCCCTGCGCAGCGGCACGTGGGACGAACTCTGGGCGGCCGACTTCGGCGCAGACCCACAAATCCGCGCCTGGAATGCCCAGTGGCAAAGCATCGATCTGATCGCCCGCAAGGCCTTCCTCAACCCCTTTATCGGCACCAAGCCACGCGCCACGCCGGGCGACTATGTGCCCTTCAATATCCAAGTGCTGAACTGGCAGGGCAAGGACCATGTGTTTGTGGCCTATGCCAAGTCCCAGCCCGACCCTTTGCAGCCCGGCGCCTTTCTGGCGGGTGAAGAAGACGCCATTGCCAAGGCCCAAGAAGGCGACAAGCCGGATCGCGGCCGCGTCGCCATCTTTGACCTGCAAGGCAAGCTGGTCAAAACCTTGCAAGACGATGGGCGCCTGAACGCGCCCTGGGGCTTAGCGATTGCACCGGCCGGTTTTGGCCCCTTTGCCGGTCATTTGCTGGTCGGCAATTTCGGCGGCAAGGGTCGCATCAATGTTTACGACCTGAGCAAAGACCGCTGGGTGGATTGGCTGCGCGACGCCGCCGGCCAAGCCGTGCAGATTGAAGGTTTGTGGGGCCTGCAATTCGGCAACGGCGCCAGCCTGGGCGATGCCACGGCGCTCTATGTCGCAGCCGGCCCAGCGGATGAGACGCAGGGCCTGTTCGGTGTGCTGCGCCCGCACAAATCAAGCTAAAGCCGGGCTGGAACGCCAAAAGCTTTGGGAAGCTGCGGCATTTGGGGCGAGGCGGGGAAGTGCGGATAGGGATGAGATGCAGGGCACAGTTTGAAGCCTAGTGGCCTGTAACCTTGAAATGGGAGTGGAAAGGCTTGCGAGATGGCGGCGTGGCAAGGCGCAAAGCACAGCGATGCCCAGCGGCATCGGGAGCATTTGCAACGCAGCCAGGCGGCTCATATCGCGAGCAAGGACGTTTCCGATTTCAGCGTTCCCGGCCACTCGTCCCCTGCCTCGCTGCAGGCCGCCCGAGACCGTGCGATCCCGGACCGCCCCGCTACACAGCCAGAAACTTGCGCAGCCTCGCCAGCACCTCGCCCTCACGCTCCCGATGCGGCACATGCTGGCAGCCCTCGATGATCTGCACCTGGGTCTTGCCGCCCGACCATTGCTGCAGCAGCTCGGGGTGGCGGGTGGAGCCGAATTCATCCTCGCTGCCATGCAGGGCCAGATGCGGGCAGGGCAAGGCCTGCATGGCTTCAAGCAGCGTCCAGTCGGCGAAACCGGGCGAAAGCCAGGTCTCGGTCCAGGCATCCAGCACCCAGCGGGCCTTGCCATCCGCGTGGTAGCGCCCCAGGCGCTCCAACTGCGCGGGATCGGCAAAACCGGCCTTGGCCTCCAGCACACCGGCCCGGGTGCGCTCCTCCACAAAGGCCTGGGCAGATTCGGTGATCAGGCCCAGACAATGCACAGGCTGATGCTTGGCGCAGAAAGCCGCCATGCCACCGCCCACGCTATGACCGAAGGCGATGAAGCGGTCCAGGCCTAAGGCGGCCTTGATGAGGGGGAAGCTGTGCAGGGCCTCGTCTTCGACAAAGTGCTTGGGCAGGGGCAGTGCCTTCAGAGGCTCAGGTCTTGCGTCCGAGCGCCCAAAACCCAGGCGGTCATAGGCCAGCACCGGCCGGCCCGTGGCGCGAGCCAGGGCTGCGGGAAAGTCGCGCCACAGCGCCACGCAGCCCAGGGAGTCGTGGAAGAGCACGAGAGGCACATGGGCCGCCAGCGTGGGCTGGCAGGCTGCGGGCCACCAGATCTGGGCGAAGAGGCGGCCAGCGGGGCTGCTGACCCAGTGGGTCTCGCTGACGAGACGGGGCGGCTGTGGGTGCGATTCCGACATGGGCGAGGACAAGAAATCGTGGCGAGTACAAGTTCGCCACGATAGCAAGTGCCGCCCGCACCGACTGTCGCCGCCGTTTTAGCGCGGCAGATGGAAGGCGTTGCTGCGCAGCGGTGAGCGCTTCAGCTCCAACGGCACGCCGCCCTCGGCCGAGCGCTTGACGCTATCTGATCCTCCAGCCCAGCCTCGGTAGCCAGACTTGCAATCGAGCAAGAAAGGTATTGATCAGCAAGCCCGCCAGAATCAAACCCATGCCCGCCGCTTGGGCCACCGAGATGCCCACGCCAAAGATGAGCCAGGCGAACAGCAGGGCAAAGAGAGGGACCAGCAAGGCCACCGGCGCAACTTCAGCCGCGCTGTAGCGGGCCATGAGCGAGTTCCACACCCAATAGCCAAAAAGCGTCGTTGGGTAGACCTGAAACGCCAGGGAGGCCCAGGCAAGCCGGTCGCCCAATTGCTCGGGCAAGGCGGTGAATGCGCCACTGCCTGCGGTGGCGAAAGCCAAAGCGAAAAGGGGCAGGGGCGCGAATAGGCAAGACCATGACAAAAATCCCAGGACCTCGGCGGGCTTGACGGCAGCACGCTTGACGATCAAGTTAGCGACGCTCAAGCTGCCAGCGGCCCCCAGTATCAAGACAACGCCCACCGTAGAGCTAGCCCCGCTGCTGGCAAAGATCACCTGCAGAAAACCAAGCAGCGCGACGCATGCGCCGATTTTTTGCGCTCGCAACCAAACCTCGCTAAGCCAAAGCACGCCCAGCAGCGGTGTGATGAAGGCGCTGGACTGCAACAACCAAGCAGCCAAGCCCGGCGCCAAGCCAGCGTGCAAGCTCAAGCTCACCAAGCCCCAGGTACCGACACCAAATGTCAGGCCGTACAGGACGAGCCAGCGCCAGGCAATCTGAGGTCGAGGCAAAAACAAGACCAAAGGCAGCGCGGTCAGGGCAAAGCGCAAGCCAGCAAGCACCAACGGGTCTACGCGCGCAACGCCGAGTTTGATGAAGGAAAAGTTAAGCCCCCATAGCGCAGCTACAGCAATTGCAAGGCCAAGGTCTCGGGTCTTCATAAGTGCGGCTTTCGTCGATGAGATGTGACGGATTCTTATTCCCGCTGAAAACAAGCAAAAGCGTTCGTTCTTAATATTTAATGTGACGAAATCGCACAGTAAATTACCTGCCCAACTCAGCGTTTCACCCGCCGCAACCGCCATGTCAAAAAAGAGCTTGCCCTCCTTGGCCTCGCTTCAGTCCTTTGAGGCGGCAGCCCGCTTGAACAGCTTCACAAAGGCTGCGGCCGAACGGCATCTCACCCATAGTGCTGTCAGCCGCCAAATCCAAGCGCTGGAACATTGGTGCGCCGAGTCCTTGTTTGAGAGAAATGGCCCCAAAGTCCTGTTGTCAGAGGCAGGGCTGCGCTTGCGACAGCGCCTGAACGATCCCCTGCAGGCCCTGCACCTTGCGCTCAATTTGGAGCTCATGCCTGCCGAACAGCAAAAGCTCAAGGTCTTGCTGCTGTCCTCCGTCGCCTGCACTTGGTTGATGCCGCGCCTACCCGCCTTTGCACTCGCTATGCCGCACATCACCCTTTCCCTTGAGACAGCTTATGAGGTGGTGAGCTTGCCGCCGCTGCAGGCGATGGTGGCAATTCGCTTCGGCCACTTTGCACGAGCAGGCCTGCGCTGCCAGCGCCTTTGGTTTGACCATATGGTGGCGGTAGCCGCGCCCTCATGGGTCGAACAACACGGTCTCGACGCGGACCATTGGCCCACCACCCAGATGTTGCAGCACAGCTACGAGCCTTGGCCACAGCGCCTGCCCACGCAAGGCGAGGCGAACACGAGCAGGAAGCTGGCGGCTGCCGAAGGCTTTGAGTTCAATGACGCCTTGCTGCTGGTCCAGGCTGCCCTGCTGGGTTGTGGCGTCGCCTGGGTCAGGTCCTCACTGGTGCAAGACTGGGTGACCCGAGGTCAGTTGCAAGTGTTGGCTCAAAGCGAGCAGGTATCGGACAAAGCCGCGTGGCTGGTGTGCCGCGAAGACACCGCCGACCTGCCGGCCGTGCGCGACTTTTTCAGATGGGTCATGACGCAAGCCGCAACAAACGACCAGCCCGAGTGATCGCTCAGCGCGGCAAATGAAACGCATTGCTGCGCAGCGGCGAGCGCTTCAGCTCCAGCGGTACGCCACCTTCGCCCGAGCGCTTGACGCTGAAGCCCTTGGCCAGCTGGGGTGGGCAGCTGCCGCTGATGCGGTGCTGCAGGGCCGCCGCCAGCATGGCTTCTTGCGGGGTGCCCAGGGCATTGGCGAGGTCGTCGGCCACCACGCAGCCGGGCACGCCGGTGGCGCCGCTGCCGGCGGGCACAAAACCGTCGGCATAGTCACCAAAGCCCTTGTTGTTCACGCCACCAAACTCGATGGGGAAGTAGGACATGCCGCAGTTGTCCTTGGCGGTGAAGCCATAGGGCTTGCCGCAGGTCTTGCCGCCGATCAGGATCACCTGCACATCGATGCCGCGCAGGCCGTTGATGAAGGCCTCGCTGGCCGAGCAGGTGCCGCTTTGCGCCAGCACATAGACGCGCTTCAGCCCCAGGCTGGGCAGGGGCTGCTCCTGCGTGCATTTGCTATTGGCGTCGAGGATGCAGGAGGTGTTGAAGAAGGGGTAGGAGAAGTTGTCGTTCTGGCGGCGGCTGTTGTAGCGGCTGGTCTCGAAGATTTTGTTCGCGGTCTGGTTGGGGCCCGCCACCATATAGGCCAGCTCGCTGGCCATGAAGAGCAGGCCGCCGCCGTTGTAGCGCAGGTCCAGCACCAGATCGGACACGCCGGCCCGCTGGAAGCTGTTGATGGCCGCGATCAGCTGGGCCTCGCCCTTGGCGATATGGTCGTTGAAGACCATGTATCCGACCTGCTTGCCATCCATGCCGGTCAAAACTTGCGTTAGCGGCACGGGGATTTTCTCCACCTCGGCACTGAGCAGGCTGGTGTTGATGGATTGGCCCAGGCCGTTGGCATCGCCCCGGCTGAAGGCGAACACATAACTCTTGCCCACGGCGTCGGGGCTGAGGGCATCGTTCAGGGCCACCAAGCCGGCACTGTCATTGGTGTCGGCCGAGACGCCGTTCACCGTCAGCAAAGTGTCACCGCGCATCAGGCCGGCGCGTGAGGCCGGGCTGTTGGCGGCCACCGAGGCGATGCGGATCTGACGCGGCGGCGTGCGTGAGCCCATGGTCCACTCGATGCCGAAGCCGGCATCGACGCCGGCCTTGGTCTCCTGATCCCATTTGGCCGTGGGGATGGTGAAGCTGAAGCGGTCACGCTGGGCGCCGCTGGCCGTGCGCGCGGGGGTCAGCAAGGCGTCGAAATAAGCTTCCAGCGAGGCTTGCACATTGGCGGTATTGCTATAGCTGGCGGCAGTCGCATCGACCTGGGGCACCTCGTCGCGCCAGAGATAGGCTTCGTCGAAATAGCTGCGCATCCACTGCTTCTCAACACTCAGGCTGCCCACGCGGCTGGCTTGCGGCGCCAGGCTGTTTTCGGGCGCGCATTGTTGTGCGTAATTGCTGCTGGGCTGCAGGCCGAGTGGCGGCTGCGGGCTGGGGGCCGGGCTGGGCGAGGGCGAAGGGGCGGGCTCGGGGCCGAACTTGGGGCTTCCGGCCTCACCGCCACCGCCGCCGCAGGCCACCAACAAAAGGCTAGCACTCAGGGCGGCAATCACCGCCGAGGGCCTAGGGCAAACTGATTTCATCCATTCCTCCAAACGCGGGCGATCTTGGGGCGCCTCGCAAACAACTCAATTTCTAAAACGAATGGCCCGCAGCCAAATGGGGCCTGTAAATGGGGCCTGTTTGTACACCCTCGCCAAGGCCTGTCCGGCCCATTGCGGCGGTAAATATCGCCAGCCGTCGATCAATCGCCCGCCAGTTTTTGCTTGGCATAGGCCGCACCGGGCCCATTGGGCAAGAGGGCGAGATAGGTGCTGTAGGCCTTTTTCGCGCCCTCGGCGTCGCCGCTCTTGGCGCGCGCGTCGCCCAGGTTCAGATAGGCGATGGCGCGCGAGCGGTCCATCTGGATGGCGTTCTCAAACCAGCGGGCCGCCTCCTTGAACTTGTCTTGCTTGTAGAAGACAAAGCCCAGATTGTTGGCGGCCAGGGCGAAGTCGGGGCGCAGCTTCAAAGCCTCGGTGAACTCGCGCTCGGCCTCGGCGTAACGTTTTTCCTTGAAGTGCTGCAGGCCGCGGTCGTTGGCACGCTGGGCCAGCTGGCGCATGGAGCTGGGCATGGCGGCGGGCGTGACGAGCTTTTGATCCTGGCCCTGCAAGTCCTTCAAGACCACGGTGGTGCTGGCGGGCAGCTGGGCCGGTTTGTCCGCGCTGCCTGCCGCCGCGAGCGGCGCTGCGGCCACCGCGTCGAGCTTGCCGTTCAGGGCGATCGCATCGCTGGGCAGCTGCGAGGTCTGGGCGCTGATGAACTCGTCGTTGGGCGGCAGCTCGAACACAAAGTCCCCACCCTCGGAGCCCGGCAGGCTACCAAAGGCCGGCGTCTGCTGCGACACCGCCGAGACGGCCGGGCCCACGTAGGCGGCCAGCTCGGTGGCGGTGATGAGCCCGTCGCCATTCAGATCGGCCTTGCCGGCCAGGCCTTGCAACAGCGTCCAGGTGAAGACGGAATGGCCGTTCGGCCCGCCATCGGCCACCATCTGATCGGCGCCGCCCGCGGTCAACATCTGGCGGCCAATGCGGCGGGCGTTGTCGCGCAGGAAATTGGCCGAGCCGCCGCCGCGCGTCAGGCCCAGGCCGCTGTAGCAGGCGTCCATGATGAAGAGCGCATGCTTGGCCGTCAGGCTCTCGGCGATGTTCTGCAGCTCGGTCATGGGAATCGCGTCGGTGGCAATTTTGCTGGGGTCGGAGTCCACCGGGATGATGTAGCCCAGGCTGCGGCCCGAGCTGAGTTGCAGGGTCGCGCCATGGCCGGCGAAGAAGACCAGCAGGCGGTCGTTCTTCTTCATGCCGCTATGCGCCAGCTTGTCGTGGAAGGCGCCCAGAATGCCCATGCGGGTGGCGTCGGCGTTGTCCAGGCTGATGACGCGCTCGGGCGCGAAGCCAAACTTCTGGATCAGGTTTTCGCGTATGGCCTGGGCGTCGCGCACGGCGTACTGCAGCTTGGGCCATTTGGCGTAGTCGTTGATGCCGATGACGATGGCCCAGGAATCGGCATAACCCGGCGTTGCCACGGCAGCTGCAGGCGGTGCCTCGCGCTTGACGCTCTTGAACTTGGCGCCGTCCCAGCCGGCGAATTGATAGCCCTGGGCGCTGAGCTTTTCCAGGATCAGGGGCAAGGCCTTGACGGTGCGCTCGTGGATGTCATGGAAGAGGATGATGCCGCGGCCTTCTTTCTCCACCGTCTTGAGCACGCGCTCGGCGATGGAGCTGGGCACCGGGTCGGCCCAGTCCATGGAGTCGATATTCCACATCACCGAGCGCAGCTTGGCCTGGCCCAGGATCTCCATGCCTTCCGCATTGCGGGCACCGTAGGGGAAGCGGAAGATGGGCGAGCGGCGCTTGTCCACCGCCTGCAAAAGGCTGTCGGTGCCGAGGATCTCCTGCTTGAGCGCATCGCCCGTGCGCTTGGACAGCTGGGCATGGGTCAGGCTGTGGTTGCCGATGGCGTGGCCCTCGTCCAGCAAGCCCTGGCTGATCTTGGCCATGCCGCCCAGCTGGGGCTTGCCCTGAGCATCAAGCTTGCCCAGATTGCTGCCCACCTGGAAGAACACGGCCGGCGCGCCGTACTGCTTGAGGATGGCGGTGATCTCCTCGGTATAGCTGCGGTGCGGGCCGTCGTCGAAGGTCAGCACGATGGTCTTGGGCGGCAGCTCCTTGCCAAAGACCTCGGCGCTATCGCCTTCATCTGGGGCGCTGGCCTTGGCCGTGGGTGGCAAGGGGTAAGGCGTGACGACGCCGTAGTCCTTCAGGATCTGCTCGCGGCTCAGGCTCTTCTTTAGCTGGGCCACATAGTCATCCCATTTCTCGCGCTTGAGTTGGATGGCGCGGCTGCCCTCGAAGCGGCCGAAGATCTGCTGGATCTCTTTGTCGTAATTGCGCTCGATCTCGGCCAGGGCGTCCAGGTCCTCGCTGATGCGCTTGTGCAGCTTGATGGCGGGCAGGGTGGAGTCCTGGGCGATATCGGTCTTCAGGCTGCGCAGCACTTCCACAAAGGCCAGGCGGTCGGCATCGAAGAGCTGGGCATCGCTCTCCATATAGTCCAGCAGGCCGGCAATCACGGCCAGGCGCTGGGCCTCGCCACTCTGGATCAAGCCGCGCAAGCGCTCTTCCAGCGCCAGCACCCGGGCCTGGTTCTCGTGGAACAAGGCCTGGCCCACCGGCTTGGCGCGCTCGGCCGCATCGCCGCCTGCCTTGGCCTCGTCGGCAAAGAGCACGATGATTTTTCGCTGCGCCAACACCAGGGCTTTGGCCTGCTCCAGCAGGGGAGTCAAGACCTGACCCTCGGCGCCCGAGGCGCTGGCGGCGACTGGCTCGGTGGCCTGAGCGAGGCTCGCCTTGGGCTTCAGGAACAAATGCCAGGCACCCGCCCCCAGGCTGAGTGTGGCCACGGTGGCCAAGGCGGCAATCAGAGTCTTTTTCTTGGCGAGCATGCGAGCGCTAGGTTCATTCAAACCCCGCCATCATCGCCGCAAGTACGTTCTAAATTTTGGTGCCGATCAAGAACTTGCCGGTGACTTGCGCGCCGCCGCCAGAGCTTCACCCATGCTCTTGAACATGGCCTCCTGCAGGGCCAGCTTTTTGCGGCCTTCGGAGCGCTTCTTGGAGGCCATGGCCTCGATGTCGATATAAGGTGCGGCCAGGCTGTCCAGCTGGTAATTGCCGTCGGGGCGTGCCTGCGCTTCCATCTCCGTCCACATCTGGTCGTAGTTGGAGGTGATGTGCCAGCGCCGCCAGAGGTTGATGCTGATGCGATTCACATTGCTCACCAGCAGCAAGTGCGGGCAGCCCAGCAGATAGGCAAAGTGCCGCGCCGCCAACACCAGCAAGCCGGCCGGGCGGGTGCTGAAGAGATCGCGCGTGGCCTCGCGCACCGCCTCGCGGGCGGCCTCGGTGGCCTTGCCTTGCAGGCGGCCCAGCATCAGGCAGGGCTCGCCGTCTTGGCGGAAGAAGACCAGGGACGCGGCAAAGATGTACTCGCCCTTGTAGACCAGGCGCAGGCACAGCTCGCCCTCGCGATGCCCTTCGTGAATGGCGCTCAGCTCCAAGAGCATGGGCGCGCCGGACTTGCACTCCAGCTGGGCCAGCAAGACCGGCTCTTGCGAGGCCTGGCGCACCCAGTCGGCCAGGCCGAATTCGCTCAGGAAACGGTAGTGGTCGATCAACACATCGACCCGCTTGGCGCAGCTCAGGCGGGTGGAGAGGTAGGGCCGGTAGATCTTGCTGTGGGCAAAGGGGAACTGGCCCAGCTTGTCGTGCAGGATTTCGTTCTGGCTGATGAACTGAGTCCAGCGCTGCGTCTGCTTGGGGTGCAGCAGGCTGCCGATCAGGATCTTGGCGCGGTCCTTGGGTTTCATGGCGACCCGTTCAGGTTTGGATTTCATGGGCAGAGGGTGTCGCGAGCGGAAAACTTGGAATCCAAGTGAATTGGGCGATAGGCAGCATGGCGGTGGGTGCCGGATTGTCCCCGAGTTTTCGGGCAGGCGGCGGCAGCCTCAGCGGTTGGGGCCGAGCCTGAGCCTGGCGCTCTCGTGCGCCCAGCGCCCGTCGGTCAATTCTCTTAATGCGAATAATTCGCAACAAGCGCATACTGCGGCCTCGTTTTCGCACGGCGCAAGCCTCCCAAGGTTCAGCGCCCTGCCCGGCTCTGCGCCCTCGCCCCGCCCAGCCGCCTGTTTCAGCCAGCCAACGCCAGCCCCGGCCCACCGCCTCCCGCCCTGCCGCTTTTTAGCGGCCCGCGCCCTGTCGTCATCTGTTGAAGCTCGCTCGCCCATGATTCCCCTTTCCCTCGATTCAACTCGCCCTCCAATCGGCCTCGCCGCCCTGCTCTTGCTCGCCCCGGCCCTGGCCTGCGCTCACGAAGCCGCCCCCGCCCAGCAAGCCCTGCCGCGGGTTGAGATCGAAGGAAATAGCAGCGGTGGCGGCGGCAACGCCCGCATCAAAACCCTCAGCGCCACCGGCATGGCCTTGAGCCTGCTGGAAACACCGCAGTCCCTCAGCCTGCTGCCGCGCGAACGGCTGGAGGACTTCCGCCTGGTCAGCGTCAGCGAGGCCCTGGCCCAAGCGCCCGGCGTGCTGGTCAACAAATTCGAGACCGACCGGGTCAGCTACGCCGCCCGTGGCTTTGATCTGATCCACTTCCAGCTCGATGGCCTGGGCCTGCCGCTCAGCAATGGCGACACGGTCGAGGGTGATCTGGACACGGCGCTGTACGAGCGCATCGAGGTCTTGCGCGGCGCCGGCGGCCTGCTGACGGGCACGGGCAACCCCTCGGCCACGCTGAACTTTGTGCGCAAGCGCCCGCTGGCCGAGA
This sequence comes from Paucibacter sp. KBW04, assembly GCF_003852425.1. Lineage (GTDB taxonomy): Bacteria > Pseudomonadota > Gammaproteobacteria > Burkholderiales > Burkholderiaceae_C > Paucibacter_A. The sequence goes on from NZ_QAJN01000013.1 coordinate 88,171, forward strand.
CGCAGACCGAACTGAGCCTGAGCCTGGGCTCCTGGCAAGACCGCCGCCTGGTGGCCGATGTGTCCAGCCCGCTCAACCCAAGCGGCAGCTTGCGTGGCCGTTTCGTCGCTGCGGCGCAAGACAAGCACAGCTATCTGGACCGCTACCAGCTCAGCCGCCGCTTGGGCTATGGCGTGCTCGAAGCCAAACTGAGCCCCAGCACCCTGCTCAACCTCGGCTTTAGCGAGCAGCGCCACCAGCCCAAGGCGCCGCTCTGGGGCTCGCTGCCGCTCAAGTACAGCGACGGCACGCCCACCCACTACCCGGTCTCGGCCAGCACGGCGACGGACTGGAGCTTCTGGAACACCCGCAATCGCAACGGCTTTGCCGAACTCACACAGGACCTGAGCGCGCTGCTGGGCCAGGGCTGGAACGCCCGCGCCGCCTACACCCAGACCCGCATCCAGGGCCGCAGCAAGCTCTTCTACGTCTACGGCGAGCCCGACCCCGTCACCGAGCTGGGCCTGCATGCCTACCCCTCCAACTACAGCAGCGACAAGCAGCAAGAAAGCTTGGATCTGCGCCTGAGCGGCCCCTGGACCTGGTTGGGCCGCCAACATGAGTTGGTGCTGGGCGCCAATGCAGGACGCGCCAGCACCCGCGATCTGTCCATGCACGGCAACAATGTGGGCGCAGCCCTGCCGCCTTTCGATCAGTGGCATGGCCAGTTCCCCGAGCCCCCCTTCACCGAGCTTGGCGGCGGCAGCGATCTGAAAGAGGACAGCCAAAGCCTCTACCTGGGCGCGCGCCTCAAGCCCCTGGATTCACTCAGCCTGATCCTGGGCGCCAACTACGCCCGCCAGCAGGTGCAGGGCAGCAGCTACGGCGAAAAGCAGGACCGCCAGGCCGGCAAGACCAGCCCCTACCTGGGCGCCGTGCTGGCACTCTCGCCCCAGCTCTCGGCCTATGCCAGCCACGCCCAAGTGTTCAAGCCGCAAAGCCAGCTCAATGCCCAGCTGCAGCGCCTGGCGCCGGTGCAGGGCAGCAATAGCGAGCTGGGCCTGAAGAGCGAGTTGCTGAACCAGCGCCTGCTCGCCAGCCTGGCCCTGTTCCGCGCCACCCAGGCCAATCTGGCCACGCCGGATGGCCGCAACGAAGAACTCGGCATCGATCTCTTCCGCGGTGAAGACACCCGCTCGCAAGGCCTGGAGCTGGAGCTGGACGGCCGCCTCGCCACCGGCTGGCAGATCCAGGCCGGCTACACCCAGCTGGCCTTGAAGAACGCGCAAGGTCAGGCACAGCGCCTGTACATGCCGCGCCGCCTCTTGCGCCTGGGCAGCACGCTGCAGCCCAGCTGGCTGCCCGGGCTCAAGCTGGGCGCTCAGGTGGCCTGGCAGTCCGAGACCCGCAATGAGAGCGGCTATGTTCAACAGGCCTATGGCCTGCTGGACCTGATGGCGGCCTATCAGCTCAGCGAGCGCTGGCGCCTGGCGGTCAATCTGAATAACGCGACAGATCAGCGTCATATCGCCAGCCTGCAGTTCGGCCAGGGCTATTACGCCGCGCCACGCAATGCCAGCCTGACACTCAGCTGGAGCCTTTGAGCATATGCGCGGCGTCTGGCTTGTTCTGCACCGTTGGCTGGGCCTGGGCACGGCCCTGTTCCTGTTCGTCGCCGGGCTCACCGGCGCGCTGATCTCCTGGGACCACGAGCTGGATGAATGGCTTAACCCGCATTTGTTCGAGGCCCCGAACAGCGGCCCGCCCCTGCCCGCGCTGAGCCTGGTGGAGCGCTTCGAGGCCACGCACCCCGAGGCGCGCGTGCGCTACTTCCCGCTGCGCCACGAGCCGGGCCATAGCTTTCAAATCATGGTGGAGCCCCGGCCCAACCCGGCCACCGGCCAGCTCTACCCGCTGAGCTACAACCAGGTGGCGCTGGCCCCCGCCAACGGCGCGGTGCTGGGCCAGCGCATGTGGGGCGAGATCTCGCTCTCGCGCGAGAACATCCTGCCCTTTCTCTACAAGCTGCACTACTCCCTGCACCTGCCCGAGGGCGGCGGCGTCGAGTGGGGCATTTGGTTGATGGGTGTTGTCGCCATTCTTTGGACGCTGGACAGCCTGATCGCCCTCTACCTCGCCTTTCCCAACTGGCGGCAATGGAGGCGCTCCTTTGCCCTGCGCTGGTCGGCCGGCGGCCACAAGCTGGTGTTTGATCTGCATCGCTCCGGCGGCGTCTGGCTGTTTGCCTTGCTGCTGATGCTGGCCATCACCTCGGTGGCCATGAATCTCAACAGCCAGCTGATGCGGCCGCTGGTGGGCTGGTTCTCGCCCTTGAGCGCCTCACCCTTCGACACGCGCAGCCCGGCGCCCGAGCAGCAGCCCATCGAGCCCTTGATCGGCCCGGCCCATGTGCTGGCGCGCGCCGCGCCCGAGGCCAAACGCCTGGGCTTGCAGGACCCGGCCGGCGCGGTGTTTTTGTCCAGCACTTACGGCATCTGGGGCGTGGGCTTTTTTGCGGGCGAGAACACCCATGGCGACGGCGGCCTGGGCAACCCCTGGCTTTATTACGACTCTCGCAGCGGCGCTGCCCTGGGTCAGACCCTGCCGGGCCAGGGCTCGGCGGGCGATATCTTTTTGCAAGCCATGTTCCCCCTGCACTCGGGCCGCATCCTGGGCCTGCCGGGTCGGGTGTTGATCTCGTCCCTGGGCCTGGCGGTGGCGGGCTTCAGCCTGACGGGTTTTCTGATCTGGCTGCGCAAGCGCCGGGCCAGGCTGGCGGCGCGCGCTGCTACCCTTGCGCGCCTGCACCCACAAGAATGCCCGGAAGCCAAGACCCATGCACCTGATCCCCGCGCTGCGCCTCACGCTCACCCTGAGCTTGCTCGCCCCCGCCCTTAGTCTTCACGCCCAGGCCAAGCCCGCAAGCCATGCCGGCTTGGCCGCCTTGCACAGCGTCGAAGGCATCAGCGAGTACCGCCTGCCCAATGGCCTGCAAGTGCTGCTGGCGCCGGACCCCTCCAAGCCCAGCACCACGGTCAATATGACGTACCGGGTGGGCTCCAAGCATGAGAACTATGGCGAGACGGGCATGGCCCATCTGCTGGAGCATCTGATCTTCAAGGGCTCGCCCCGCCACCCCAATCCCTGGGCCGAGTTCAGCCGCCGCGGCCTCAATGCCAATGGCACGACGGACCTGGACCGCACCAATTACTTCGCCAGCTTTGCGGCCGAGCCCGAGAACCTGCGCTGGTACCTGGCCTGGCAGGCCGACGCCATGGTCAACAGCTTGATCGCACGGCGCGACCTCGACACCGAGATGACGGTGGTGCGCAATGAGATGGAGATCGGCGAGAACAAGCCCGACAACATCTTGTTCGAGCGCACCCTGGCCGCCATGTACCAGTGGCATCACTACGGCAAGAGCGTGATCGGGGCCCGCGTCGATGTGGAGAACGTGGACATCCCGCGCCTGCAAGCCTTCTACCGCCGCTACTACCAGCCGGACAACGCCACCCTCATCATCAGCGGCCGCTTCGAGCCCCGCCAGACCCTGGCCTGGGTGCAGCAGAGCTTTGGCGCCATCCCCGCGCCCAAGCGCCAGCTCCCCAAGTTCTACACCGTGGACCCGGCCCAGGATGGCGAGCGCGCCGTGACCGTGCGGCGCAGCGGCGGCGTGGCCAGCCTCAATGTGGGCTATCACGTGCCGGCCGGGCCGGCGCCCGACTATGCGGCGATTGAGCTGCTCAAGGGCGTGCTGAGCACGCCGCCCGCCGGCCGCCTGCACCAACGCCTGGTGGCCGAGAAAAAACTGGCCGGCAATGTCAGCGCCTTCAGCATGCCCCTGGCCGAGCCCGGCTTTCTGCTGCTGGGGGCCGAGTTGCAGGCCGGCGCATCGGCCAGCGATTTGCAGGACGAAACCCTGCGCGTGCTGGAGCAGGAGCTGAGCAGCCAGCCCATCAGCACGGCCGAGCTGGAGCGCGCCCGCACCCGCTGGCTCAATCACTGGGAGCAGCAATTCGCCGATGCCGAGCAGGTCGGTCTGGCCCTGTCGGAAAGCGTGGCCCAGGGCGATTGGCGCCTGTTCTTCCAGCTGCGTGATCGCGTCAAAAACCTCGGCCTGGCCGATCTGCAGCGCGTGGCCGAGAGCTATCTGCGCCCGGCCAATCGCACCCTGGCCCGCTACATCCCCACGGAGCAGGCGCAACGCGCACCCGCGCCGGCCCTGGTCCAGGCGAGCCAGCAATTGCAGGACTTCAAGCCCGGCCCGGCCGCCCCCATGGTGCCGCCCTTTGAGGCCACGCCGGCCGAGATCCATAGGCTGAGCCAAACGGATCGCCTGCCTGGCGGACTGCGCCTAACCCTCTTGCCCAAGCCCACCCGCGGCGGCGCGCTGCAAAACATGCTGAGCCTGCAGATGGGCGATGCACAAAGCCTGCAAGGCCAGGCGGCCGTGGCCGAGCTGGCGGCGGCCCTGCTGGACAAGGGCACACAGACCTTGGACCGCCAAGCCCTGCGCGACCGCATGGACGCGCTGAAGATAGAGCTGCAGATCAGCGCCAGCGCCGAGCGCCTGAACCTGGCCTGGAGCACCCGCCGCCCCCATGCCGAGGCGGCCCTGGCATTGATTGCCCAGATGCTGCGCCAGCCCCGCTTCAGCGCCGACAGCCTGGAGGAGGTGCGCGCCCAGGCTCTGGGCCAGCTGCAAGCCCAGCGCGACGACCCCGAAGCCCTGGCCGGCAATGCCTTGAACCTCGTCTTCGATGGCGGCGCCGCCTGGCCGCGCGGGGACGCGCGCCATGCCCGCAGCTTTGCCGAGATGGAGGCCGATCTGCGCGCCGTCACCCTGGCTCAGGTGCAGGACTTCCAGCGCCGCTTCTACGGCGCCGCCCAAGCCCAGTTCGCCGCCGTGGGCGACTTTGACGCCCCCTCCCTGCGCCAGGCCGCGGCCCAGGCGCTGGGGGATTGGCAAGCCGCCCAGCCCTATGCCCCGCTGTCCCAGCCCCTGCGCCCCTTGGCCGGTGCCGAAAGCCAGCTGCTGACGCCCGACAAGCAAAACGCCGTCTTCAACGCCCGCCTGGCCCTGCCCGTCAACGAAGCGCATGCGGACTATGTGGCCTTGAGCCTGGTCAACCAGATCTTGGGCGGCAGCAGCGACTCGCGGCTGTGGAAGCGGGTGCGCGAGCGCGAGGGCCTGTCCTACAGCGTCTGGTCCTATCTGAGCTGGAGCGAGCAAGACCTCAACAGCAGCTGGCATCTGGGCGCCCTGTTCGCCCCGCAAAACAAGGCCAAGGTCGAGCAGGCCTTCAAGCAGGAGCTGGAGCTGGCCCTGAGCCAGGGCTTCAGCGCCCGCGAACTGCGCGAGGCCCAGCAAGCCATGCTCAGCGAGCGCCGCTTGGCCCGCGCCCAGGACCCGCTGCTGGCGGCCACACTGGCCCACAACCTCTTCATGGGCCGCGATGCCCTGCGCTCAAAGGCAGTGGACGAGGCCATCGCCAAGCTGAGCCTTGAGCAACTCAACAGCGCCCTGCGCCGCTACCTCAAGCCGGACGACTTTCAGCGGGTGTGGGTGGGGGACTTCAAATAGGCTGATCCCAGTACGGCCATTCCAGATCGAAACGTTGGGCCAGAAAGTCCACAAAAGTCCGCAGCAGCAAGGGCTGGTGACGGCGACTGGTATAGACGGCGTGCAGGCCCAGGCGCTCGGGCTCGTAGTCCGGGAACAGTCGAACCAGCTCGCCGCGCGCCAGAGCCGGGCCGACCAGATAGGTGGGCAGGAGCGCAATGCCGGCGCCGGCCAGTACGGCTTGCTGGAGCAGCGTGGTCTCGTTGGCGCGCAAGCGCACCTCGGGCAGGGGGATAAGTAACTCATCCTCCTCGCCACGCTTCAGCCGCCACTCGTCGCGGCTGAAGCGGGCATGGCCCAAGCAGGCGTGCTGGGCCAGCTCGGCCGGTGCCCCGGGGCGGCCATGGCGGGCCAGATAGCTGGGCGCCGCGCACACCACCGAGCGGCACCAGCTCAGGCGCCGGGCGATCAGCTGCGGGTCCAGCTGATTGCTGATGCGCAAGGCCAGGTCGATGCGCTCCTCCACCAAATTGACCGCGTGCTCCAGCGCCATCACCTCGATCTGCGTCAGCGGATGCAGCTGCAAAAACGCCGCCACCGCCTGGGCCAGATGGATTTGCGCGAATGACGAACTGGCGGTGATGCGCAACCGCCCCTGCACGCTGCGCACATGCTCACCGGCGGCCTGGCGGGTCTCCTCGGCCAGCTCCACCATCTGGCGGCAGCTGCCCAAGGCCTGCAGGCCCGCATCGGTGAGGCTCAGGCGCCGGGTGCTGCGCTGCAAGAGGCGGGCGCCCAGCCATTGCTCCAGCGCCTCCAGATGGCGGGAGGTCATGGCACGCGACATCTCCAGCGCCTCGGCCGCCGCCGTCAGGCTGCCCCGGTCCACCACCTCCACAAAGACTTGCATGGCTCGCAGCCTGTCCATGGCGCGGGCTCCTCTCGAATGATTTGATTCGCTCAGTTTATGCAACAAACCATCTTCTCAATCGCTGTTTATCAAATGAACAGGCGCAAATAAAGTTCATCCCATCGCAACACACACCGGATGAACACCATGTCCTCACGCCCTCAATTCCCCCGTTTCTCGAATGTTTTCAAGGCCTTGAGCCTGAGCGTGCTGGCCGCCACCAGCCTGATGGCCCTGCCAACTTCGGCCGCTGCCGCTGAAGCCGCCGCCCCCCTGGCCCTGACCGTCATCAACCACGGCCCCAATAGCTTCCACGTCAACTCGGTGCTGGTCAGCGGCGCCAAGGAAGCCGTGCTGCTGGACAGCGGCTTCACCCGCGCCGACGCCCTGCGCGTGGCCGCCGCCGTGCTGGACAGCGGCAAAAAGCTGAGCACCATCTACGTTTCCGCCGCCGACCCCGACTACTACTTCGGCCTGGAAGTGCTGCACGCCGAATTCCCCGAGGCCAAGATCGTGGCCACGGCCCAGACCCTGAAGAAGATCCAGGCCTCGGTCGCCGGCAAGGTCCAGTTCTGGGGCCCCAAGCTGGGCGGCAACGCGCCTCGCAACCCCGTGCTGCCCGAGCTGATGGCCGGCAACAAATTGCAGCTGGAAGGCCAGACCCTGGAAGTGCGCGGCCTGGATGACGGCCTGGCCCACCGCAGCTATGTGTGGATCCCCTCCATCAAGGCGGTGGTCGGTGGCGTCAATATCTTCGGCGGCCTGCATGCCTGGACGGCTGACACCCAAACCGCCGCCGAGCGCGCCGCTTGGGTCGCCAAGATCGATGCCATCAGCGCGCTCAAGCCCCAGACCGTGGTGCCCGGCCATATGCTGCCCGGCACGGCGCAAGACGCCTCCAGCCTGGCCTACACCCGCGAGTACCTGGTCCGCTTCGAGAACGAGCTGCCCAAGGCCAAAGACGCCGCCAGCCTGATCGAGACCATGAAAAAGGCCTACCCGCAAGCCGGCCTGGGCATCGCGCTGGACATCGGCGCCAAGGTGAACAAGGGCGAAATGAAGTGGTGAGTTAGGAGTCTGTCGGACTTGGAATCCGCCGGCGGAAAATCGGCCGCAGCGGTCCATTTCTCACCGGCTTTTTGCCCCATAGCCAAGCTATGGGGCTGCAAATCCGGCAAGAACTGGCCTCGCTGGGGCCGATTTCCGCTTTCGGCGGCCCAAGTCCGACAGACTCCTAGTTCGCAGCCAACAAGGCAGACTTGATGGCCGCCACCAGCTGAGCCTCCAGCACCGGCTTGTGCAGGACCTGCAAGCCGGCCGCGCTGGCTTCTTGCAGGCGCTCAGGCGCGGTGTCGCCGGTGATCAAAATGGCGGGCAGGCCCGGCAGCGCGCCGCGCAAGGAGCGCACCGCCGACATACCTTCGTCACCGCCCTGCAAGCGCAGATCGGTCAGCACGATATCGGGCCGGCGCTGCAAGCTCTTCACCACCGCCTCGCGGGCGCTGCGCGCCAGGGTCACATCACAGCCATGGCTGTTCAGCAAGGCCTGCATGGCGATGCGCACCGGCTCCTCGTTGTCCAGCACCAGCACATGCAGATGCGGTAACTGCGGGCCGGCACCGTCGCTCTGCGAGGCGGCGTGCAGGATGGGGTCGCAGACGGCGGCGATGCTCAGGCTGAAGCAGGTGCCCTCGCCCGGCACCGAGGCCAGGCTGAGATGCAGATCCAGCAAGTCCACCAAACGGCTGACGATGGACAAGCCCAGACCCAGGCCCTTGGCCCGGTCGCGCTCGCCGCCGATTTGGTAGAACTCCTCGAAGATATGGGCTTGCTCGGGCGCCGCAATGCCGGGGCCCGTGTCTTGCACATCGAGACGCCACAAGCCCTCGGTCTCGGCGCCGGCCCGCTGCACGCGGATGTCGATGCGGCCGTGGCTGGTGTACTTGATGGCGTTGTCGACCAGATTGCGCAACACACGCTCCAGCAGCAAGGGGTCGGACTCCACAAACACATCGGCCGGGCAGTCCAGACCCAGGTTCAGGCCCTTGCTTTGCGCGGCGGCCTGGAACTCCTGGCACAAGCGCGTCAACCAGACGCTGAGCGAGAACACCTGGTTCTCCACCTTCACCACCTGAGCGTCCAGTTTGGAGATGTCCAGCAAGGCATCCATCTGCGAGGTCAGCGACTGCAGGGCCTGGTTCATCTGGCCCACGATGGCGGCCGAGCCGGGGTCCAGCGGCCGCCGCACCAGGGCCGAGCCGAACAGGGACAGGGTGTGCATGGGCTGGCGCAAATCGTGACTGGCCGAGGCCAGAAAACGGGTGCGCGAGCGCATCGCGCTCTCGGCCTGCTGCAGGGCCAGGCGCAGCTGCTGATTGCTCTTGATCTGGCTGTGCCTGATCGCCACCGAGTCCACAAAGACGCTGTAGGCGTCGCGCGCCAGAAAGGCCAGCACCCAGGCAAATCCAAGAATCAAGAAGCCCAGCGCCCAGTCCAGCCAGCGCGCCTCATACATGCCCGAGTGCCCCAGCCAGGCCACGCAATTGGCCAGCGAGACGGGCACCAGAAACATCAGCAAGACCGGCAGATAACCGGCCGTCGAGGCCACCGCACCGGCACACAGACCCAGCAGGATGATGGTCTGCACCATGCGCTCGAAGTCGCTCATCCAGGGCACAAACACCAGGGACAGGCTGAACAGCAGGCCGCTCAGCGCACTCAGCCACATGGCCCATTGCAGGCGGCGTGCCACCGGCACATGTTGCAGATGCGGCAAGCGGCCCAGCACATACCAGCGCAGGGCCAGCGAGGCAAAGACCAAGCCCACCCACAGCGCGCTGAAGAGCTGGACCAAGCCGGTATTGCCCTTGCCGACAATGACCCCAATCATCAAGGCGCTCAAACCCACCGGCAGCGGCATGCGTTTGCCTTGCCGGGCCAGCAGGCTCAGCAACTCTTCTTCGATGGGAACGTTGTCCAGTGCGGGCTTGGCGCTCATGCACGCCTCGCCAATGCCGCCTTCAGCGGCCAGCCACTCGCCATGCACGCCGCCGGATGGGCACTCGCGCCACGATTCATTTTGGGTCCACCCTCTGTTCTTTCAGGGTGGAAGCATACTGCCCCGGCGCAGCAGCGATTTCGTGCTCGGTGACCCCGAGCCGTGCAATCTGCCAGGCCTTGTTTTCCAAAACGACGGGCTTCTTTTTCAAAGCGCCGGGAGGGGCTTGCCGGAAGGCCGATGAGGGCTTGAGATAACTCACTATTCAAGCGCACAAAAAACTAAGCCGACAATCGCCGCCCTTGCGAGCTTTGATTGTCGGCATAGCACTCCTCCCCTCGATCAACACGCCGAGGTCCAGGCGGCGCATCAATCTGGAACGCAGTATTGCCGCCCTCTGCAAGCCTCGCTATCCCCCTCAAGAGGGATGCCTAAAGACATGGGCCCCGAATCCGGGTAATAGGAACATTTGGACCTGGTTTTGCCCCGAAAAAAAGCCTCAGGCCAACATCACACGAGCGGGTTGGCGGCGCTCGCGCAGCACGTCATCCAAGAGGTCCAGGTAATAGGCCAATGGTGGTGTGCGCTTGCCCGGATGCTTGGCCAAATCATCCCAGCGACGCAGCTGCAAGGCCTGGGCCGCGAAGGGTCGCGCCAGAAAGCGCAGGCGCTGCTCGGCATTCATCGGGCCGCCCTGCAATTGCAGCGAATAGCGAGAGGCCTCGGACAAGCCCTCGCGATAGCTCTCGTCGGTCGCAACCAGATAACGCTTGGCTTGTACGTGCAGGGAAATCGGCTCCAGCACCTCGGGCCCAAAGCCGCCCGAACGCAGCAGATGCAAGGCGCGCAGCTCATGCCGGTCGTCACGCAACTCGTCGTTGGCCGCGCCATCGATCAGCTGACCCAGATCATGCAACAGGGCCGCGGCCACCAAGGCGTTGTCGGCATAGGCCCACTCGGCCAGCTGCGCACATTGCAAGGCATGCTCCAGGGCACTGACGCTCTCGCGCAGCTCCAGGCGTTCGCCGGTATAGAGACTCGCGCCGCGACGTTCAAACAGGGCTTCAATCTTGCAAACTACGTCCATGCCACACCTCAGCTTCGATCAGAGAAGTCATCTTCCCCCGCTGACCATGACCCTGGCGTGACAAGCCGAAAAACCTGGTTTCAAAATGAATGTGCTGAACTGTTCAAAATCGGTGAACTTTGGCGTCAAGCGGGCTGAACCCGCCAAGCCGGTCTCGGGTTCACACTTCGTTCACGCTTGAAACGCGCCGAGCCCATAGCAAACACCTCCCCCATGCCTATGCAAAGCCAACAAATCATCCCGACCAGCAGCCGCTACAGCGGCGTGGCCATCGCCTTCCACTGGCTGCTGGCCGTCGCCATCGTGGGCGCCTTCGGCATGGGCCTGTACATGGCCGACTTGCCCTTCTCGCCCACACGGCTGAAGCTGTACAACTGGCATAAATGGGCCGGTGTCACCATCCTGACTTTGTCGGCCCTGCGCCTGCTGTGGCGCCTGACGCACCGCCCGCCGGTCGATCTGCACATGCCGCGTTGGCAAGCCTTGGCCGCCCATCTGACCCACGGCCTGCTCTACGCCATGTTCTTCGCCGTGCCCCTGGTGGGCTGGGCCTACAGCTCGGCGGCCGGCTTCCCCATCGTCTGGTTCGGCGTCCTGCCCCTGCCCGACTTCGTGCCTGTGGACAAAGCCCTGGCCGAGATCCTCAAGGACGCTCACGAAATGCTCGCCTGGGTGATGGCCCTGCTGGTCCTTGCCCATCTGGGCGCCGCGCTCAAACACCATTTCATCGACCGTGACGGCCTGCTGCAACGCATGCTGCCGCGTCGCCGCTAAGCGGCTGAAGCTGCAGCGGCCTCCTCGCCCCGCCAACAAGAAAGCACCTATGACCCTGATTTCCCTCACCCGCCGCGCCAGCTTGAGCGCCCTGATCCTGTTGGCCGGCGCCCCCGGCCTGAGCCTGGCCCAGGCCAAACCGGCCGCCAAGGCCGCGCCTGCCGCGGTCGCCGCCGCGCCTCAGCTGCTGCCCGCCCAGAGCGAACTGACTTTCGCGGCCAAGCAGATGGGCGTGCCGGTGGAAGGCCGCTTCAAGCGCTTTGAGGCCAAGCTGGCCTTCGACCCCAAGAAGCCCGAGGCCGGCAGCGTGGCCTTCAGCATCGATCTGGGCAGCGCCACCCTGGGCGCGGCGGAGTTCGACGCCGAGCTGGCCAAGCCGGCCTGGTTCGACAGCAAGAAGCTGCCCCAGGCCACGTTCCAGAGCACGGCCATCAAGGCCCTGGGTGGCGGCAAGTTCAAGATCGCCGGCAAGCTGAGCATCAAGGGCCAAACGCGTGATCTCAACGTGCCCATCAGCCTGAACCAGGCGGCTGGCACGACGACCGCCACCGGCACCTTCGTGCTCAAGCGCCTGGAGTTCAAGATTGGTGAAGGCGATTGGGCCGACACCTCCATGGTCGCCAACGAGGTGCAGGTCAAGTTCAAGCTGGCCTTCAGCGGCCTGGCCCCGCTCTGATCACGACACCGCAGCTTTCCCTCCCTTGCCCTTTCTTACACCCGCCGTCCTTTTCATCCATCCACCCAAGAAAGTTATGCCCATGAAGAAATTCATCGCCCTCGCCGCTCTGGCCGCTGCCAGCCTGGCCCAAGCCCAAACCGCGACCGGCGGCGCCACCTACGCCATCGATCCCACCCACACTTTTGTGACTTACGAGATCACCCACTTCGGCACCTCGACCAACCGCGGCCGTTTCGACAAGAAGGAAGGCAGCGTCAAGTTCGACAAGGCCGCCAAGACCGGCCGCGTGGAAGTGAGTTTTGATCTGGCCTCGGTCAACACCGGCGTGGCCGCAATGAACACCCATTTGCTGAGCGACGACCTGTTCTCCGCCGCCAAATTCCCCACCGCCAAGTTCGTGGGCGACAAATTCGTCTTCAACGGCGACAAGGTGGTGGAAGTGGTGGGCGAGCTGACCCTCAAGGGCAAGACCGCACCGGTCACCCTGAAGGCCACGCATTTCAACTGTTATGACAACCCCATGCTCAAGCGCGAAGTCTGCGGCGGCGACTTTGAAGCCGTCATCGACCGCACCCAGTGGGGCGTTGACTACGGCCTGGCTTACGGCTTCCCCAAGAACGTCAAGCTGGTCATCCAGGTCGAAGCCGTCAAGCAATAAGACGCGCTCCCTTCAAGTCAGCGCTTGCTGACTTGAATATTTGAACCAGGCCCGCCCGCTGCTCGCAGCCGGCGGGCCTTGTTTTGTGCGCCTGGCGCTGCGGACTATCGGCTGTTGTTGCAATTCACCCCGGCGATGCGACGGCGCATCGCTTGGGGCAAGACCCGGCCCCAGCAGCTTGCGTACAGTCCAGTCCATTGCAAACAGGTCCATTCGATGAACGCAGCATCAACAAACAACAAGGCAACAGGCCTTTACGAACGCTGGCAGGTCTTCTCGACCGCCGTCGTTCAAGGTTTCCATGTCTATGCCAATTGGCTGGTGGGCATCAGCTGGCGTCGCTTTGTCATGTTGTCCATCGCCCTGATCATCGCGGCCAATATCTTGGAGGACCTCCCCCCCTTCACCTGGCGCATCAACGAGCAGGTCTTGTTCGACGAGCCTGTCAGCCCGCCTGAACAGCCGGCCTCACCCGCGCCCAAGTCGCAAAAGCAAAACGGCAAGCCCATCCATTACGAGATCAGCATCGACGAGAAAGGCGTGCGCATCATGCCGCGCAAGCCCAGTAGTGCAAGTCAGGCGGGCAGCGCCGCTTCGGCAGCGGCCAGTGCGGCCAGCGCCACGGGTGAAACGGAAGTCGACCCCGACCTGCCCTCCATCGTCGTCGGACTACCCAAGGACGCCGACACCGACAAGATCCGCGCGGCCATCGAGGAGGCCAAGCAGTCGATCGAAGAATCGATCAAGAACGCCCAGGAGGCCGACGAGCAAGCCGCCAAAGAGGCCATTAGCGAGGCCACCCGCAGCACCCACAAACGCACGCGAGTGATCAGCTTGGGCGACTTCCTGCCCAATCTGGCGGTCTTGCTGGTGCTGGCCTCGGCCATCATCAAGATCACCTACAAGGGTCGCATTCAGGCCGAGGTCAAGGCCGCTCAGGCCACCGAGACGGCCGAGGCCGAGTCGCTCAAGCGCCAGGTGGTGGAGGCCCGCATGGCCGCCATGCAGGCCCAGGTGGAGCCGCACTTTTTGTTCAACACCCTGGCCTCCATCGACCACCTGATCGAGACCGACCCGCCGCGCGCCTCGCAGATGCAAAAGAACTTGATCGCCCTGCTGCGCGCCTCCATGCCCACCATGCGCGAGGCCAATGCCAGCGGTGTGCGCGATCTGGGCCGCGAGCTGGCCGTCATCAAGCCATATCTCGAAATCCTCAAGGTACGGATGGAAGAGCGCTTGCTGACCGAGATCGATGTGCCCGAGGGCCTGCATTCGGCCGAGTTCCCGCCCATGATGATCCAAAGCCTGGTGGAAAACGCCATCAAGCACGGCCTGGAGCCCAAGGCCGAGGGCGGCACGCTCAAGGTCAAGGCCGAGATCCTGCACGGCAAGCTGGCCGTCAGCGTGGCCGACACCGGCCTGGGCTTTGGCCGCGCCGCCACCAGCGGCACCGGCGTGGGCCTGGCCAATATCCGCGAGCGTCTGAGCCTGCTCTACGGCGCCAAGGCCTCGGTGACGGTGGCCGAGAACATTCCCTCGGGCTGTGTGGTGACCATCACCGTGCCCTATCGCAGCCGCGTCCATGAAGGAGCACAAGCATGAGACTGTTTTTTCGACGTTTGATCTTGTTGGGCCTGGTGATGCTGGCCCTCACGGTGATGGCCGGCGGCAGCCTCTGGCATCACTTCGGGGACTTTGCCGCCGACCCCGGCTTCACGCTCAGCATCAATGGCGAGGACGTGGACCTGGGTGAGTTGCAGAACCTGGAAGGGCATGGCGTCGGCGCCACGCTGTTGGGTTGCTTGATCGCCGGCATCGTCTTGTGCGTGCTCCTGCCCCTGATCTTGCTGTTCAGCATCGGCCTGCCCTTGTTGATCCTGCTGCTGGTCTTTGGTGGCCTGGCTCTGGGCGCCGTCGGTGTGGGCGCGGTGGTGTTCTCGCCCATCTGGCTGATCGTGCTGGTGCTGTGGCTGCTCTTGCGCTCGCCACGGCCACCCCGTGAGCCGCGTGCGAGCAGAAGATAAACCCAGTAGAACTACCCGCTCCCTCGGAGGCCAAGGCCATGCAGAACGAACCTACACTGCCGCCTGTCGAAACCAGTCTGCACACCATGAGCGCGTCTTCGTCTGCTAGCACCAAACCCGTACGGGCCATCTTGGCCGATGACGAGCGCCTGATGCGCGAGCAGCTGCGCAGCCGCTTGATGGAGGTCTGGCCCGAGCTGGAGATCGTGGCCGAGGCCAAGAACGGCATCGAAGCGGTGGAGCTGGTGCGCCAGCACCGACCCGACCTGGTGTTTCTGGACATCCGCATGCCCGGCCTGACCGGTGTGGAGGCGGCCAGCCAGATCGCCCAGCTGCCCGAGGATGACGACTGGCTGGTGCCCGAGATCGTCTTCATCACCGCCTACGACCAGTACGCTGTTGAGGCCTTCGAGCAGGGCGTGGCCGACTATGTGCTCAAGCCCGCCGAACGGGAGCGCCTGCTGGTGACTGTGGGCCGCATCAAGAAACGCCTGGCGCTCAAGCAGGGCGAGGAGGTCGAGCATGGCGGCGCCACGACCCCGCTGCAGCAGCTGCTGCACAAACTCTCGGCCCAGCTCAACCCCGGCGGCGCGCCCAGCTATCTGCAGTGGATTCAGGCCACCGTGGGCAGCGTGCTGCAGATGATCCCGGTGGAAGACGTGCTGTTTTTCATCAGCGACGAAAAATACACCCGGGTGCAGACGGCCCGCGTCGAGGCCTTGATCCGCAAGCCCATCAAGGAGCTGGTGGACGAGTTGGACCCGGCCCTGTTCTGGCAGATCCACCGCTCCACCCTGGTCAATGCCCGTGCCATCGACGGCATCACCCGGGACGAACGCGGCCGCCAGCTGGTGGGCGTGAAGGGTTTGAGCGAAAAGCTCGAAGTGAGCCGCAGCTACACCCACCTTTTCAAGGGCATGTAGTTCAGCCCAAAGAACATATGGCAGCTGTTTGCGTGAAAAAAAGCACGAACCAGCGACCACTCCCCCCACGCCTCGGCGATTGCGCCGAATAAATCATTTGCATCAAATACATCCATCGAATCGATAAAACTGATTCGACCGCAAATGATTTTTCGACAGCAAATGAGGAGTACCCCATGTTCAAGCAACTTAGCGCAGCCGCCGTTCTTTCTGTGAGCGCCTTGGCCGCCCATGCAGACACCGGTTCGGTGACCTTCTGGAACCCTGGAAGCTATAGCTTCAACAGCGCCAGCGACTGGAATCAATGGAAGTATGTGTCCGACGGCCTGGGCGGCACCATCGGTGTCAAATACGGCGTCAGCGCAGGGTTTGGCACCTGGGACTGGGCCAGCGGCGGTGGCGTCGCCCCTCATGGCTCCACGGCCGACAGCATCGGCAGCGCATCCTTCGGTCAAGGTGAGCAGGCCGGCCTGACGAGCAGCAGCGTCAATGCCATCCGGCAACAGTTGAACAATCTGTTCACGGCCAGCCGCAACAACTTCACCATCGATCTGGACTTCTCCAACTACAAGGGCTCGGCGGTCGGCGGCCAGGACGGTGTGGCCGGCAAGAACACCTTGATCGGCATCAGCGACATCTACGCCGGCAACACCTACGGCAAAACGGTGGTGACCTTCAGCAGCACCCTGGCCAATGGCCAAGCAGGCAGCTCGGCGGCCTGGAGTCTGCTGAATGGCGGCAGCGCCCCCAGCTCGGCAGGCGGCAACTACCCCGGCGCCCTGATGAGTTTCAGTGGTGGCGTCTTGCAAGGCACCAGCAACTTGGCGCCGAACGCCAGCGGCAGTTTGGACACCGTCCTGGGCCTGCTCAAACTCGATGCGGCCGGTTACAAAACGGTCCATCTGAACTACGACATCTATCCTGTCGGCGGCAACACCTCGCCCCGCGTGGACAACTCCGGGCTCTATGTCGGCTCGTTCACCGCAGCCGTCCCCGAACCCGAAACCTATGCACTGATGCTGGCCGGCCTGGGCGCCATCGGTTTCGTCGCCCGCCGCCGCGCGAAAGCGCAGGCCTAAGCAGCCATCAATCGCCCGGCATCCTCCGGGCATTCGAGCACGACAAGGGCGGATTGCTTCCGCCCTTTTTCATTGCGCCAAGTCAGACGACCGCGCCTCGGCCGGTCTGCTTGGGGCTCAGCCAAGCAGCGATACAAACCTGGGCCGTCCAGTACAGGGTCAGCACCCACAAGCTGGCCAGGGGCAGCGGCCCAGCAAATTTGTTGATGGCCAAGCAGGTGTCAGACAGCACGAACAAGAAGCCGCCCAGCGCCAGCAGCGCCCCGCGCCCGGCCTCGTGCGTGCCGCGCGCGCGCCAGCCCAGCACCGCCGCCTGCGCACCCATGGCCGTCAAGCACAAGACGTAGACGATCACCGGGCCCCGCAACTCGGCCGGCACACCAGGCCAGAGCTGGCTCAGCACCGCCGCCGCAAACAGGGTGTAGACGCCAAAAGGCCAGAGCCAATCACCCAGGCGCCGCAGCCGCGTGAAAGCCCAGAGGTAGCAGAGGTGGGCGCACAGAAAAGACAGCAGGCCGAAGATAAAGCCCTGCTCGGGCCACAGCAAGGCCACATCGCCGCCGAGTGAGAACCACAGTCCGCGCAAGACCCAGGGACGGGTCTTTTCCTCCACAGGCAAGACCTGACCCCGTGGCATCGCAAAGTAGATGATCAGCAGGGTGCTCAGCGGCTTGAACACAAACAGCAAGGCCGTCTGCCCCCACAAAGCCCCGGCGATGGCCGCAGCGGCGGCGGGGATCAGCAAGAGAAGCAGCAGGGGCAGTCGCAAGATCGGCATGGCAGGGCAGGGTCCAGAGGTGGCGGGCTACTCTACAAAAGAGCGCCCCAAAAGAGCGCACCATTGTGACCAGACTGTGCACGCACGCCCGCCTTTGGAGCGCCCACTCTAAAAACGCGCAAAACGTCGCAGAGCAGCGACGCGGCTCGGTTCATACCCGCAGAGACTTTTCGACTTGGGCTCTCAGAATGGGCCGCGACGCAACTCTCCCTGCCCCAGAGAGAGCTTGCAGACCACGAATGAGAGCGATCACAGGAGACTCCCCATGCCCCATCCCAGTCATCCGCGCCCCCTGCCCCGGCGCCCTGCCTTCCCCCTGCTCTTGCTGTGTGCCAGCCTGAGCCTGGCGGCCGCCAGCGCCCAAGCCTCGGGCTACCGCTTCGGCACCCAAAGCGCCGCCGCCGAAGGCACGGCCAATGCCAATGGTGCCGAAGGCGCCGACGCCAGCACCTTGTTTGCCAACCCGGCCGCCATCACCCGCCTGAAGGGCTTGCAGGTCTCCGGCGTGCTGGACTATGTGAACCCCACGGTGCGCTTCACCGATGCCGGCTCGGTCATCAGCCTGCCGGGCTCGGGCTTCCAGCCCCGCCCCATCTCGGTGGCCGGCGATCAGCAAACCCCCACCAAGGCCACCCTGGTGCCGCATGCCTACCTGAGCTACCAGGCCTCGGACACCCTGGCCTACGGCCTGGGCCTGTTTGTGCCCTCCGGCGCCAAGCTGGACTACGCCAATGGCTGGGGCGGCCGCTACAACCTCAACACGGTGGAGCTGAAGGCTTTTGCCCTCAACCCCAATATCGCTTGGAAGCCCAGCCGCCAGGTCTCGCTGGCCTTTGGCCTGACGGCCGAGTACATGCAGGGCGATCTGGCTCGCGCCGTGCCCTATGGCTCGGTCTATGCGGCCGGCCTGCTTGCCGCCGCCCAACAGGCAGCCGCTGGCGGCGCGCCGGGTCTGGCCCAGCAGCTGCAGCTGCAGGCCTCGCAAGTCTTTGGCAACGCGGCCTTTGACGGCAATGTGGCCATTCACGGCAAGGACTGGGCGCTGGGCGCCAATCTGGCCCTGCTGTGGGAAGTGGACGAAGCCACTCGCCTGGGCCTGACCTGGCGCTCGGGCATCTCGCACAAGCTCAAGGGCACAGCGGACTGGACCCAGCCCAGCAATCTACCGGCCAACGTGCTGGCCGTCATCACCGGCGCGCCGTATGACGAGCATGGCAATCGCGATCACAACGACTCCGGCGCCAGCGTCTCGGTGAAGACGCCGGACTCGGTCTCGCTGCAAGCCTTCCATCAGTTCAATGCCCGCTTCGCTCTGATGGCCGACGCCACCTGGACCCGTCAATCCACCCTGCAGCAGCTGCGCATCGAGTTCGACAACACCACTGCCCCCTCCATCACGCCCGAGCATTGGCGCGATGTCTGGCGCCTCTCCTTGGGTGCCAGCTGGCGTGCCACGCCCGAGCTGCTGCTACGTGCCGGCCTCTCGCACGACAAATCGCCCGTCTCGGCCCAGTGGCGCAGCCCGGCCCTGCCCGACTCCGACCGCACCTGGTACGCCCTGGGAGCCAACTACCAGCTAACGGCCAACACCAGCGTGGACCTGGCCCTGGGCTATGTGAAGCTGCGCGACGCCCCCATGCAGGCGACGGATGACGCCGAAGGCATCACCCCCTGCAACTGCTCCTACGCCACCGTGCGCGGCAACTACAGCAGCTCGGCCACCAGCGTGGGCCTGCAGCTGAATCACAAATTCTGAGTCCCTCGCGACTCCAGCCAACCGGATTTCACCCATCATGGATAGACGTCAATTCCTGCGCCATTCGGTGCTGCAGGCCGGTGCCCTGATCACCGCCTCTTCGGTTCTCACCGGCCTCAGCGGCTGCGGCGGCGGTGGTGCCGACGGCGAGACCATCCTGCCCCTGCCCGACACCTTCCCCGGCAGCAGCACGCCCCTGCCCGACACCCCGGCCGCCACGGGCGCCTTCAAGTTCCCGCAAAGCATCGCCTCGGGCGACCCCAAGCCCGATGGCGCCCTGCTGTGGGCCCGCATCGTGCCGGCCGCGGCCGACGATATTGCCACCAGCGCCACGGCCGCTAACTTCAAGGTCAAGCTGCGCATCACGAGCGCCGACAACAGCGCCTCGCTGGGTGGCAACACCGCCATGAGCGGCACGCTGGATGCCGAGGTCGACGTGCCGGTCTACGCCTTCTACGACAACACCCTGCGCCACCGCATCAGCGGCCTCAAGCCCGCCACGGTCTATTACTACCAATTCACCGCGGGTGACAGCCGCTCCAAGCTGGGCCGCTTCAAAACCGCCCCGGCGGCAGACGCCGATATCGACACGCTCAAGTTCGCCTACATGACCTGCCAGGACTGGAGCGTCAACCACTGGGCCGGCATGACGGCGCTGGCGCAGGAGAACCTGGACTTCATCGTCCACCTGGGCGACTACATCTACGAGGCCGTGGGCGCCAGCTACCAGGCCGGTGGCGTTGAGGCGGCACATACGGCGCTGACCCTGCCCGACGGCGGCGCCTTGGACGGTGGCGGCAAGTTCGCCAACACCCTCAACGATTACCGCTACCTCTACAAACGCTACCGCAGCGACCCGCGCCTGCAAGCCCTGCACGAGCGCTTTGCCTTTGTGGCCATCTGGGACGACCACGAGTTCTCCGACGACTGCTGGCAAGACCGCGAGACCTACGACAACGGCACCTACAACGCGACCACCGGCGGAGACAACACCGCCCAACCGAACCGCCGCCGTGGCGCCAGCCAGGCTTGGTTCGAGTTCATGCCGGCCGATGTCTCCTTCACCCTGGACCCCGGCCTGGGCATCAGCAATATCCGCATCTACCGCGACCTCAAGTTCGGCCGCCTGATGCATCTGGTGATGACCGACGAGCGCCTCTACCGTGCCGACCACCTGATCCCCGAGGCCGCACCCAGCCCCCTGACCGGCCAGCCCCTTGGCTCCATCGGCGCGCGCTATATGGTGCCCGAGAGCAGCCTGGCCGATGTGGAGGCGCAAAAGATCGCCGGCGCCACCGCCAAGGGCTTGCCCGACCCCTACACCCTGGTCAGCGTGCTGGGCACCAGCCAACGCCAGTGGTGGATGGACACGATGAAAGGCTCCACCGCCCTGTGGAAGATCTGGGGCAATGAGACCTCGCTCTTGAAGATGAGCGTGGATGGCGCCAAGCTGCCCACCGCTCCGGCCGCCTTCAAAACCCGCTTCATCCTGAACGCCGACCAATGGGACGGTTATGACGCCGAGCGCAAGCTGCTGATGAAGCATCTGGCCAGCAACAAGATCAGCAATGTGGTGGCGGTGACGGGCGACATCCACGCCTTCTTCGCCGGTGTGGTGATGGACGACTACAAGGCCGCCACGCCCACGCCGGTGATGGTGGACCTGGTGACGGCCGGCATCTCCAGCAATTCCTTCTACAGCTACTTCCAGGGTGCCGCCAGCCAGCCTGCGTTTGCCCCGGTGCAGCCCCTGGTACAGACCAGCGAAGCCGGCGCGGAAGGCATTGCCATCCAGATGCTGTCGGCCGCCATCGCCCTGGGCGCGGGCGTCACCGACCTCAGCAATACCGCCGCCGTGCAGGCCGCGGTGGCTGGGGCGATTGGCGCGGGCATCATCCCTGCCGCCGCAGTGCAGGCCACGGCGGGCCTGAGCACGGCAGCCATCAACACCTTTGACGAAACCCTGGCCGGCAATATGGGCGGCGTGATCGCGGGCACCATCGCCGCCTTGGCCGGTGCATCCAAATCAGTGGCGGCCATGACCTTGTTCGGCCTGATCCGCCAGAAGCTGGCCACGGCGCTGGGCATCCCCGCCAACTTCGTGCCGACCAGCGAGGTCGTCAAACGCCTCAACCCCTTCGCCAATAGCACGACCGGTGTGCCGCCTGCGGTCAACAACCCCTGGCTGCGCGTTGCCGACTCCGACGCCCAAGGCTTCGCGGTGGTCAGCCTGAGCAAGACCGAGCTGCTGTGCGAGTTCCGCAAGGTCGCCAAGCTCAGCGGCGGCGTGGCCCCCACCACGCCGGTGGCCTCCGTCACCCAGCTGCGGGTGCCGGTGGGCAAGGTGGAGGTGAATATCGCTTAGAACTTGTCCGTGAATAGCGGGGTTGAGGATGGCGAGGCGATTTGGATGCAGAGCAAGGCTGAGTCCGGACTCAAGATGCCCTGAGGGCATCTTGATGCCTGACGAAGGACAGACCCTCTGGGTCTGGCGCAAATCCTCGCGATACCCAAAGGTATCGCGAGGATTTGCAACGCAGCCCTGCGTTCAAAGCGTCCGCCAGCCGACCCCAGCTATTTGCGGATAAGTTCTCAATGAACCGAAGCCTGGGGCGGGGCGTCAAGCCTCGTCCCAGGCTTGCTTGACAGTCATAAATCCCATGTTAAAGTGATATCACCTTTAACGGAGGATGACATGACAAATCAAGAACAAAACCTGCGCGTCGAGAAGGCCGCTCACACCCACAACGGCTATCTCGCCATCGTCCTCAGCCTGGCCACTTTTGCCGTGGGTGCCACCTTGGTCACCACCGGTCGCGCCATCGGGCCCTTGGCCCCCTTTATTGGCGTCGTCTTGCTTCTACTGGGCTTTCTCGCCCTGGCCGGCCTCTATATGCAGCAGCCCAATGAGGCGCGCATCCTGACCCTGTTTGGCCGCTACTGCGGCACCGACCGCAGCGAAGGCCTGCGCTGGGCCAACCCCTTGACGATCAAGCGCAAGATCTCGCTGCGTTCGCGCAACCTGAACGCGCCCACTCTGAAGGTCAATGACAAGCGCGGCAACCCGGTGGAAATCAGCGCAGCGGTCGTCTGGCGCGTGCAAGACACGGCTCGCGCCGTCTTCGAGGTGGATGACTACGAAGCCTATGTGCGCATCCAGGCCGAGGCCGCCATCCGCCACCTGGCCGCGCAGTTTGCCTACGACGAAGGCGATGAAGTCCTCGGCAACGAGATCACCCTGCGCGCCGGCCAAGATGAGGTGGCCGCCGCTTTGATCACGCAGTTGCAAGAGCGCCTGGGTGATGCGGGCGTGCAGGTGCAAGACGCCAAGATCACGCATCTGGCCTATGCCCCTGAGATCGCCCAGGTGATGCTGCGGCGCCAGCAGGCCGAGGCCATCATCAGCGCGCGTAAGAAGATCGTGATGGGCGCGGTGAGCATGGTGGAAGAAGCCCTCAAAGGCCTGAGCGAGCGATCCATCGTCGAGCTGGACGACGAACGCAAGGCCGCCATGGTTTCCAATCTGCTGGTGGTGCTGTGCTCAGACAAAGAGACGCAGCCCATCGTCAACACCGGCACGCTGTACAACTGAGCCAGCGCCACCACCGCTCATCTGACCCATGGCCAGCCCCGACAAGAAAAGCTTCGCCCTGCGCCTGGACCCGGCGCTGTGGGCCGAGATCGAGCGCATGGCCGCGCAAGAGCTGCGTTCGGCCAATGCTCAGATCGAGTACCTGCTACGCGACGCCCTGGCCCGGCGCGGCATCAAACCGGCGGTGAACCGCAGCCCGCGTGGCAGGCCGCCGAAGCAGGCCGAGGACGCCGATGAGTTGTAGGGCGGGTTAGCGCAGCGTAACCCGCCATGCCACCGCCGCCAGCTAAGACTCCGGGTCGAACATGAACTCCCGCAACTCCTGCGCGCACTGACAGGCCGCCGCGATCTTTGCCGCCCAGTGTTCGGCCTCAGTTCGAGTCGCGACCTTGAGCACGCAAAAGCCGCCATTCAAGCGACTCGTCTCGGCATAGGTTCCTGGCGCCGCCTTCCCCTCTCCGCTCACCAAAACCGGTGCGACGGCCTCGTCAACACCACCGCCGAACACATACACCCCTGCCGCCTTGGCCTCGCGAATCACGGCGCGGGCGGCATCGCCGACCGAGGGCAGGTCCGCGGCGGCGATGTGACTCATGGCCGAACTGGGGAAGGAGATGAGGTAGTGGTTCATGGGCGAACTCTTGCAACTGATTGGCTTCAGTCTAGTCACCGCGGCGAACGTACTTCGCGGCGTACTTGCCGCTGTCACAGTAAATGAGCATCTGCCCACCGCTCTCAAGGTCCAACAGTACGGCATCGCTGTGCACTGGGACGCGCGCGCCGGTGAGCAGCTGAGCCCCTGCCCGAATCTTTGAGTATTCCGAGAAGCACTTGTACACCATGGATGCTGCTGTGGACTTGAAAGGCTTAGTTCCGCCGTTCCCGTGCAGGAAGGCTAGGCCAAGGCAGTGCTCACCGATGCTCGCATCGACAGAGCGGTGGCCAGCGATTGAAATTGGCTTGATCCCACGCGCGTCAAGGCTGCCCTTTGCCTTGTCAACGTGGATTGGAATGACGAGATCCTCAGCGTCACCGTGGTTCAGGCTTAGCAAGAAGTACCGAGGAAACCGTGATTCTTTCCCGTCACTCGCGAGCTGCGCCAGTGGCCCGAAGCTCTGCTGCACCAGGGCCGCCAGGTCTTTTGTCCTGAGAATTCCCTGTGCCAACACCGAGCTCTCGGTGCAAGCCAACAAGAACACGACGAGAAGGTGCAAGGGTCGCATCTAAGGGATAGCTCCTTCAGACTGTAGCGATGATGAACTGGTGAGCGTAGCGCGGCCAGATGGCAGTGGCCCGCTCCAGCAAGCTGTTAGGGCTCAGCATCCGCCAGAGCCAAGATGGCAACGACTTCGCATATTGCGGTCTTCCTGGGGCCTTCGACAAAGTAGCCTTTGGTGCCCAGTTGGATTCGCTTCGCATGTTCTGTTCGCATATCGGCATTGAGGATGTACATATCCGCGAGTCCTTCTGCTGGAACACATTGATCATCAGGAAACACTGCGCCGGCTGCGGAGACGAACTCAGGCCAAATACACCAAATTCCATCTACCAGTGGATCGTCACCTTCGTAAAGGAAGTCGGATCGGATGTGCTGGAAAGGCAGCGTTTTCCTTCCGCCTTCGCTTTCGCTCAGAAACCTGTAGCGAACACGGAAGTCTGGTCCGGTGCCTCTTTGATCTCGGTATGAAGCCATATGAGCACTCAAGAATGAAAGAGGCTTCCCCGTCCCGAGCTAGCCGCGTTGCGGCGTGAAACGGTGAAGCTGGAACACCCAAGGATCAGCGGGATCTGCAATGGGACACCCATGCAAAAGCCACATCTGATTTGGTCAAAAATTGGGAGGGCGTCCCAGACCTTCAGACCACAGCTACGCCCGCATTTCTTCGGGTTTGCCAGGCCGCCCTAAAGACTTTATGTGTTCTATGTCAGTTGGCTTTAGATCGAACCATTTGCCTTCGAGCCTCTGAGATCGAAAGTGATCGTGAAGGGCTCTTTCGGCTTCTGTGTAGTTGTCGAAATACGCAAAGTGCTCGACTGAGAACCGGAAAGGAAGCTTGACTTCAAACAAGCGTGTTCTCGACTTCATACTTATTGTCTTGCCAATCTTGAACCCGTACTCCGACCGAAGTAGATACACGAACCCAGGCGTTGCGATTGTCGGAAGGCGACGCGCGATTCCAGTCATTGGCTTTCTAGCAGAGAACGCCAGTTGATCGAGGTCTGCAAAGCGCTCTGCAAATAGATCGGCTAACCCATAACGCTGAATGACAGAGTCAGCGAAGCCAAAGAGGACCTTGCTTCGCCAGTGCGTGCGTCCGGCAGGCAAAGGCTTAAGAACTATTTGTACTTCGCGCCAATCCATTCGCATGCCTTCGTCGCATTTGTCTAGGCACACGCCAAGTGCGCTGACATTACCGACCAACTCTTCTTCATCCCAGGCCGCGAAAGCCACCCCTTCACCCGGTTGAACTCGACGCAGCATTTCACTTGGCGCAGAAAGCAAGTCGTTGCTGAACGGGGAAAAGCTTGCGGATAGGCCGGAAGGAGCTAGGCGCCAGTAGTTCTTGATGTTGATCATGGAGCGGAGCTCATTTGTGTCGCCTAGCGTCGCAACTTAGCGGGCGGCAAAGCCCCCCGCTGCAGTGAAAGATTTAGCATCGTCGACCTGACGAGGAGGCACGGGCAAGCCACGAATCTCCTGCCAGTATTCATCGTGCACGTCTGCGTCGATCACCGGACGAACATTGGTTGCGTAGAGACTGTCCCGCCCATTCTTCTTCGGGCCGGAGATCCAATAGCGGTCGCCCGTCTCGACGTCGAAGTAGTTGGACTTGAAGCCTGCGCCCTTCAGGCTTTGAAAGGATCGGCCTGCGTAGGAAATCGTTGCGCCAGTCTTGGAGAACGTGACACGACCAATACGAGCCGGGCCGATCAATCCCTCGCCTTTAGACTCGATGTACATGATTCGGGTCTTCATGATGTTCAACGTGTGAGATAAGCAGGCGACGACGGTGTGACGCCAGGCCCGCGAGGCCGATGATAGACAAAGCGGCTTCGCGGGCCTGGCGGCACGCCGTTGGCGCTCCGCTCGAGCGAATACGAAGGG
>NZ_QAJN01000014.1 GCF_003852425.1 Paucibacter sp. KBW04
GAGCATCTCTGTCTTGAGTGAGTCCACCAGCGGCTGTAACTGCACGCCACATGCACCGACCCAGGCGGCCAATGTCGAGCGCGGCAGGCTCACGCCGGAGCGGGCATAGATGCCTTCCTGACGATACAGCGGCTGGTGATCGGCGTACTTGGCGACCAGCACCTGCGCGAGCAGGCCAGCGGTCGGGATGCCCTTGTCGATCACATGCGCCTCGACCGGCGCTTGCACCAGGCGCTCGCACTTGCCGCAGGCCCACTTGCCACGAATGTGGCGCTCGACGGTGAACACGCCCGGCTCGTAGTCCAGCTTCTCGGCCACATCCTCGCCAATGCGCTTCATTTGGCAGCCGCAGGCGCACAGGGTGTTGTCGGGCTCATGGCGGAACTCGCGACGTGGCAGCTCGGCCGGAAGCGCTTGTCGCTTGGGAGTCTGACGCTCAGGACTGGCAGGCTTGGGGGCGAGTTGCTGCAACTCGCTTTGCACCGCCTCCAGGTCTTCATCGACCGAGTCTTCGAGCAGGCTGCGCTGATCGCCCTGGAACACCTCGCTGCTGGCGGCGAACTTCATCCGCTTGAGCACTGCATTCTCGTGAGTGAGCTTGTCGATGGTCGCCTGCTTGTGGCGGACCTCGTTCAACAGACGCCCGGTCAACTCGCGCAATTGCGCGGGTGTCAGGTCGTCGAGTTGGGCTTCGTGGATCACGAGAATGCATCTTGCCCACTTCGATGCCCGCAGGCATCGGCACTTCCTGCAATTGCACTACAGCACGCGGATGACGCCAGCTTCGCCCATCATCTGCCAAGGCAGGCCCAGCACGAGCGCATCGAGTTGAACGCGGCTCAGGCTCAGTGTGCCTTCGACGTGATGAGGCCAGATGAACTTGCCGCGATGCAGCCGCCGGGCGGCCAACCAGATGCCGACGCCATCATGCACCAGCACCTTCATGCGATTGGCGCGTCGGTTGGCAAAGAGGTAGGCGGTGTGCGGGTGAGCGGCGCCAAAGACCTTGACCACGCGGGCAAGGGCCGACTCGGTGCCGGCGCGCATGTCCAGCGGCTCGACCGCCATCCAAACAGAGTCGATGCGGATCAACGCAGCAACTCGCGAGTCCAGGCGGCGAACTCGGCCGCCGCCGATGTGGGCCATTTGATCGTCATCGCAATAGCGCCACGGCGCAGCTCAACCCGAATGTCGGCGCTGGCGACGGACTCCGATGGGACAGGCGCCGACGCAAGCGATACCGGGACGAAGCCGCTTGAGAGCGTGGGCAGTGATGGCTTGCCCTCACGCTGTATTTGCCGCCAGCGGTGCACGACATTGGCATTGATGCCATGGGCCAGGGCCACCTTCGCTACCGAGGTGCCCGGCACTTCGCACTCGGCCATCACCTGCGCCTTCAACGCATCGCTGTAGTTCCGTCGCCTCGTGGGCTTGTCGCTTGCCATCGTGTCCACCTTGTTCTACGTGGACACGATCCTTCCAGTCGCGACGGGTCAATTCAAGATGGGATGGCCGGTCGCATACGATTCATCTCAGCCACGGCATCAAGCAGCGAAACATCATCAAACAGCGCCTCACCACGCTTCCAGGCCAACACCTGCTCCATGCGCGGCCGGTCGACTTGAGCTACAGCCAGGGCAAGCGAACTGCCCTGCTTGCCTGACTCCCCTGCCCCAGTCCGCGAATCAAGCCGCATTCGCTCTCCCGGCGCCATCACGAGTGGGCTCCGACGCGCAGCCCCCGCGTCACCTGATGAAGCATCACGGACCACCACCTGCCCTTCCACCAAGGTCACGGCGAGGGCTGCAGCTGCAGCAGGCGAATCACCTGGCGTTAGCCGCACGACAAAGGCCGTGCCGGTGGCCACGACTTCAGTCCCTGCCGCCTGAACAATGAAAGGCCGGCTCAGATCTTTGGCGACCTCGAACAAGGCCTCACCACCCTCCACGGAGACGGTGCGCTGCGCCCGCCCAAGCTCCACGCGAACCCGCGAGGCGGTGTTCAGCGACATGCGGGTGCCGTCTTCCAGCATCACCACCTGCTGCTCACCCACCCCAGTCCGAAAGTTCTCTACATTTCGCCAGGGATGCAAGATCACCAAGCCCGCGAGGAACGAGACAGACAAGGCCAGGGCCCAAGGCACAGGCCTCGTAGGTAGGTGCACTTGGCGAGCCACTGAAGCACCCTCGCCAGAAGCTGAGCGAGCATAGCTGCTCAGCGTCACGCCCGCCACCTCCTGCCAGATCTCGGTGCAGCGCTCAAAGGCCAGACGATGCGCCGCAGATCGCTCCTGCCAAGCCAGGCATTCGCGCTCCATGCGTACGGACCGATCCGGCCCATGCAGGCGAGCCACCCACACCGAGGCTTCTGCCGCAATCTCGGGTGTCACCACCGGAGCCGCCGCCTCACCAAGCCCCCTGCCCTCTTCTTCTCCTGAACCACGCACGCCTACCAACCTTCCATCCAACCTGTCACCTGCAGTGTCGCCTTGGCAATGTGCTTCTCCACCGTGCTGGTGCTCAAGCCATGGCGTTCTGCAATCTCCCGATACGTCAGGCCGTCAATGCGGTTGGCCAGGAAGATGTCGCGCGTCTTCTCGTTCAAACGGTTCAGGCACACGCTCATCCGCGCCATGCGCTCGCGGGCCAGCACCACGGCTTCAATGCCCGGCGCCGTATCCAACAACACCACCTCCTCCACCAGCACCTCCTCGCCATGATTGACCCGCGCCCGGTGTGCATCAATCGACAAGTTCAGCGCCGTGCGCATCAAGAACGCCTCGGGCCGCTCCACCGGCACCGGCTGATCCAACTCATAGCGGGCCAGGCGAATCCAGGCTTCTTGCACCAAATCATCGGCATCGTGGGTTGAGCGGCCTCGGCGCATCAAAGCAGCTCTGACACGCGAGAACACCGGGGGCCAGTTCTTGCTCATTTGAATCTCTCCCATTCAAGCGTCTACGCGCCTCAGATGAAACCAGCAACTGCAGAACCCAGAGGCTTGCCAGAGGCTGCCATGCCCAAAGCCCCATAAGGACGAGGAGCCAAAGCAGCAGAAGTAGCAGCACGCTCCAGCCGGCGCTCAGCGCGCAACAACACAGCGCACACAAACTCCAACGCCTCCGCCGAATCGGCAAAGCTGCCATGCCGAGCAATCGCTCGCTCCAAGCTCCCTTGGATCTCGGCCGCCATGCGGTCTGCAGCAAGCACCAACCGCCGCGGAGAGGCAGGCAAGTCAAACAGAGGCCGCCAATGCTCCAAGGCCAAGCGCCACAGCGCCACGATCTGCGGGTACTTCTTGCCCCAAGGCCCAGCTTCAACGTCAGACAAGACATCCGTCGCCGAGCTGCTGCAACTGGCTCCGACCACCGTCTGAAATG
This sequence comes from Paucibacter sp. KBW04, assembly GCF_003852425.1. GTDB lineage: Bacteria > Pseudomonadota > Gammaproteobacteria > Burkholderiales > Burkholderiaceae_C > Paucibacter_A. Next base: position 3,380 of record NZ_QAJN01000014.1, read on the forward strand.
CGCCCGCAACAGCTTGCCTATGCCGAGGTGCCACCAAGGCAACCGTGACGGCCATGGCCTGTGCGATCGATGGCAATGCCGCCGCGCCAAAGAACTCGACGCCTCGCTCAACGCCCTTCCCTACCAACGGAGTGCCAACTGAGTAGCGGATGCGCTCAACTCCTCGGTCACCTAAATCCGCAACTAGCTCAGGCGAGAGCGTCACATCGAAGCGGGTCTGACACCATGCGCCCAGCAGTTCAAACTCGCCATCCAGCAAACAGCCAAACCCCCAATAAACCGTCACGCAAGAGGCAGGCGAAGCTCTCACAGACACATCGACTGATCGAACAACAGCGACCAGGTAGCGGCGACTAAGTAACCGGTATTGCAGACGCAAGCTTTCGGCCCTGCTCTCAACTCGATTCAACGCATCCATTGCCCCTCCCAGCATGCCCCTAAGCCTGACGATTTTGCGTCATTACTCCAACTATAGTTGGAGGACAAAATAATATCAAAGCGGCCCAATTTCTCCAACCATAGTTGGAGAAACTTCTTGGACGTCGCAATCAAATTTGGGAAGGTTTTGCGCGACCTGCGCAAGCAAGTCGGCATGACGCAAGAGCAGTTGGGCTTTGAGGCCGAGCTAGAACGCAACTACATCAGCATGCTTGAGCGAGGAGAACGACAACCAACGCTGACCACGCTAATGAAGCTAGCAAAGCCCTTGCGTTGCAAGGCCTCGCATATGGTCGCACTGGTCGAATCGACTTCACTCGAGTAGACAGATCAAGACTCGCCGACTAGGAAGCCTGTACTGCATTCAAAGTTGGCCAGCAAAGTGTGGGACGAATTGCCCTAACCTCCACTGCTCAGTTTTCCATGGGCAGCAAAGTGCAGAGGACGCGATTCGTATGCCTATCAGTTCGGATTTGCTGAACAGGACCCTGAAGCTCTTGGAGGGACTTGGCCCACTCCGTACGCGCAAGATGTTCGGTGGTGTCTACATCTACTGCGACGACCTGTTCATCGCGACAGTGCACGACAAAATTCTCTACTTCAAGGCCAATGCCAGCACAGCACCGGCCTTCCAAGCGAAAAATTTGCCAATCTTCTCGTACCCAAAGGAAGGTGGAGTTGCGACCCTCCAGTACTTTCAGGCGCCACCCGAGGTCTTCGACGACCCCGCAGAGATGAAGCTATGGGCAGAAACCGCGTTGAAAGCAGCAAAACAAGATGCAACCATAAAGGCTGCCAAACGAGAGTTGGCTCACAGCCGCGCCATATCCAAAAAGGCGGCGCCAAAGCAAGGCTGTGAAGACTAATTTGCGCAATGGGCTACCAATCGATTCATGCGTCATTGGCAAGACCTGACCCTCTGAGAATGTCGCCAAAGACGACTACTCGGGTTGACGCGGCGAGCGGCGCCATCGTTCAAAGCCGACTGAATTGCCGAAGCTTCTTGTTCGCCAGCATCCTGAGCCAGACCGATCGTCGGAATTGCGTGGCTCTCAAAGGCCGCGCAATGGCTGAATCGGTTGGTAGAACGATTGGTAGATAGAAACGAAAAACGGGCCGCTAGGGCCCGTTTTTACGTACTACTTGGAGGAGAGGGGGGGATTCGAACCCCCGAGACGTTTCCGTCCGCCTGATTTCGAGTCAGGTACATTCAACCACTCTGCCACCTCTCCGGGTATTTGGCGCGTCGCTAACAAGATTTAACTTGTCACCGAGTGAAGCCATAGATTGTAGCGCAGTTTTTGCAGTGATTGCAAGACTTCAAAAGTCTTTATGTTTTCCACTCCCTGCCGATAAGGCTCAGATGCAGGGATTCCCGCGGGTCACAAAGGCTGCCATTGAAGCAACCGGCCCGAGGTCGTATGTGGAAGGAATCACTGATGAACATCAGAAACATGAACATTGGGCTGCGCTTGGGCGCAGGTTTCTGTGTGTTGCTGGGCTTGCTGATTAGCATCGCCTTGACCGGCGTACTCAAAATTCGCTCGACCAACGAGCATGTCGAGTTCTTCGCTGTCAACATCGTGCCCTCGCTGAAGATCATTGATCAGCTGCGCGGCTCATGCCAGGTTCTGCGTCGCTTGGAAAGCCAACATCTGCTGTTGGCCACCGACAAGGAAATGGAAGAGATGGAGGCGCGCATTGCCTCGGCACAAAAAGACATCGACACAGCCCTCAAGGGCTACGAGGCCTTGCTGGCCGACGAGACGGACAAGCGCAATCTGGACAGCACACGCGCCGCCGTGAAGGGCTATCAAGCCATGTGGGAACGCTTGCGCCCCCTCTCCCACCAGTCCGTCGCCGACCCCAGCAAACTCGATCAGGCCAAAAAATTCTTGTTCGGCGAATCTCGCAGTGCTTTTGATGCGCTGAGCAAGGCACTGGACGATTTGTGGGCTTACAACGATGAGCTGCTGAAGCGCGGCAGCAAGGACGCCGTCGAGGGCTACCGCAGTGCGGTCTGGTTGGTGTCGGGCCTGAGCCTGGTCGCCGTGGCCTTGGGCGCCGTGGCCGCCATCTGGATCACCCGCTCCATCACCCAGCCCATGAATCAGGCCGTGGCCGTGGCCGAGCGCATCGGCGCGGGCGACCTCAGCTCTCGCATCGAGGTCACAGGCCGGGACGAGACCGCGCATTTGCTGAGTTCGCTACAGCAGATGAATGCGGGCCTGGTGGACATCGTCAGCCGAGTGCGCAATAGCTCGGACTCGATCGCCACCGGCTCCGCCGAGATTGCCAACGGCAATGCCGACCTCTCGCAACGCACCGAGGAACAGGCCAGCAATCTGCAGCAAACAGCGGCCTCGATGGAAGAGCTGACGGCCACCGTCAAGCAAAACGCCGACACCGCCCGCCAGGCGAGTCAGATGGCGACCAGCGCCTCGGCCGTGGCCACTCAGGGTGGCGAGGTGGTTGGCCGGGTGGTGGCGACGATGGAGCAGATCACCGCCTCCAGCAAGCGCATCAACGACATCATCGGCGTCATCGACGGCATCGCGTTTCAAACCAATATCCTGGCCTTGAATGCAGCGGTGGAAGCCGCCCGTGCCGGCGAGCAAGGGCGTGGATTCGCGGTGGTGGCGGGTGAGGTGCGATCCCTGGCCCAGCGTTCGGCCGAGGCCGCCAAAGAGATCAAGAGCTTGATCAGCGCCAGCGTCGAGAACGTGGAGGCCGGTGCCAAGCTTTGCGATGACGCAGGGCAAACCATGGGCGATATCGTCAACCAGGTGAAGCGGGTGACGGATTTGATCGGCGAGATCAGCAGCTCCAGCATGGAGCAAAGCACCGGCATCGGGCAGATTGGCGACGCCGTCAACCAGCTCGATCAGGTCACGCAGCAGAACGCGGCCTTGGTCGAGGAGTCGGCCGCCGCCGCTGAAAGCCTGAAACACCAGGCTGCCCACCTGGCCCAGACCGTGGCACAGTTCAAGCTCAGCTAAGGCCGTCACCCGGCCCGAGCAAGCCCAAGCAAAAAGAGCCCGCCGATTCTTCGGCGGGCTCTCTATTTTTCATTTCAGACGCAGCGGGCTCAGGCGCGCAGCACCTCAACACCCTTCAGATAGGGCCGCAGCACGGTGGGCACGGTGATGCTGCCATCGGCGTTTTGATAGTTTTCCAGCACGGCCACCAGGGTGCGGCCCACGGCCAGGCCGGAGCCGTTGAGGGTGTGGACCAACTCGTTCTTGCCCTGCGCGTTCTTGAAACGGGCTTGCATGCGACGCGCCTGGAAGGCCTCGCAGTTGGAGCAGCTGCTGATCTCGCGGTAGACGCCTTGCGCCGGCACCCAGACTTCCAGGTCATAGGTCTTGGTCGAACCAAAACCCATATCGCCGGTGCACAGGGTCAGAACGCGATAAGGTAGCTCCAGCTTTTGCAGAATGGCCTCGGCATGGCCGACCATTTCTTCCAGCGCCTCGTAGCTCTTCTCCGGGTGCACGACTTGCACCATCTCGACCTTGTCGAACTGGTGCTGGCGAATCAGGCCGCGGGTGTCGCGTCCGGCGCTGCCGGCTTCGGAGCGGAAGCAAGGGCTGTGCGCGGTCAGCTTGATGGGCAGGTTAGCCGCGTCCAGCACCTGCTCGCGCACAGTGTTGGTGAGCGAGATTTCCGAGGTCGAGATCAGGTATTGCTCGGCCGCGTCCTCATCGCCACCGCGCAGCACCCAGAACATGTCTTCCTTGAACTTGGGCAGCTGGCCCGTGCCTTCCAGCACCTCACGGTTGACGATGTAAGGCGTGTAGCATTCGGTATAGCCATGCTCCTCGGTCTGCACGTCGAGCATGAACTGAGCCAGGGCGCGGTGCAGCTTGGCCATGGGGCCGCGCATAAAGGTGAAGCGCGAACCGCTCAGCTTGGCCCCGGTTTCGAAGTCCAGGCCCAGCGGCGCGCCCAAATCCACATGGTCACGCACCTCGAAGTCAAAGGCGCGCGGTGTGCCCCAGCGCCGCACTTCCACATTGCCCGATTCGTCCGAACCCACCGGCACGCTTTCGTGCGGCAGATTGGGCACGCTCATCAAAAGGGTGGCCAGCTCTTGCTGGATGGCGTCCAGGCGCTCGGCGCTGGCCTTCAGCTCATCCGCAATGCCGCCGACCTCGGCCATCACGGCCGATGCGTCTTCGCCCTTGCCCTTGAGCATGCCGATCTGCTTGGACAAGCTATTGCGCTTGCCTTGCAGCTCTTCGGTGCGCACTTGCAAGCCCTTGCGCTCATGCTCCAGGGTGGCGTAGCGCTCGACGTCCAGGAAAGCTTGCGGATTCTTGCGGGTGTTCAGACGCGTGATGACGGCGTCCAGGTCTTTGCGCAGCAGGGTGATGTCTAGCATTTGGGGGTGTCCTTGAAACTGTCTGGATTCTATGAAAGCAAAACGGCGCCGGATGTTGGCGCCGCGTCAAAGCCTGTTTGAGGCATGCAGCGCCAGGTTCAAGATCGAGAGGAATTCACTTCCGCCATGGACTTGTCGCCCAAGCCCAGCGGCAAGGGGAAGCGCACATGCTCCTCCACGCCGGGCAGGCTGCGCACGGCCGTGGCACCCAGGGCACGCAGGCGGCTGATGACGGCCTGCACCAGCACATCGGGGGCCGAGGCGCCGGCCGTCAGGCCCACTTTGGAACGACCTTCCAGCCACTCGGCTTGCACTTCGTCTGCGCTGTCCACCATATAGCCCGGCGTGCCCAGACGCTGGGCCAGCTCACGCAGACGGTTGCTATTCGAGCTGGTGGGGCTGCCCACCACGATCACCACGTCCACCTGGGGGGCCATCACCTTGACGGCGTCCTGGCGGTTCTGGGTGGCATAGCAAATGTCTTGCTTCTTGGGCTCGCGCACCAGCGGGAAGTGCTTCTTCACGGCGGCCAGGATTTCGGCCGCATCGTCCACGCTCAGCGTGGTCTGCGTCACCACGGCCAGTTTGGCGGGATCCTTCACGCGCACATGGGCCACGTCTTCCACCTCTTCGACGAGGTAGATGCCCTCGCTGAGCTGGCCCATGGTTCCTTCCACCTCGGGGTGACCCTTGTGGCCGATCATGATGAACTCATAGCCTTCGCGGTGCAGCTTGGCCACCTCCACATGCACCTTGGTGACCAGCGGGCAGGTGGCGTCAAAGACCTGGAAGCCGCGCTCGGCCGCTTCTTGGCGCACGGCCTGGCTAACGCCGTGGGCGCTGAACACCAGGGTGGCGCCGGGCGGCACATCGGACAACTCTTCGATGAAGATGGCGCCGCGTGCCTTCAAATCGTTCACCACATAGGTGTTGTGCACGATCTCATGGCGCACATAAATGGGCTGGCCGAACTTGAGCAGGGCCCGCTCGACGATTTCGATGGCGCGGTCCACACCGGCGCAAAAGCCGCGCGGCTCGGCCAGCAGGACTTCTTGTTGGGCTTGAATAGGCTCGCTCATCTCACAGCACCCCGATCACTTGCACTTCAAAGCTCACCGGCTGGCCGGCCAGCGGGTGGTTGAAGTCGAACAACAAGGCGTCACCCGACACTTCACGCACCACACCGGCGTAAGAACCTTGACCATCTGGCGTGGGGAACTGCACCACATCGCCAACGCTGTACTGCTCGTCCGGGTCGCCCAACTCACGCAGCAAGCTCAGGCGCACGCGCTGCAGCAGCTCGGGGTTGCGATCGCCGAAAGCCTCGCCGGCGGCCAGCTCGAACTGGCTGCGCGTGCCCTCGGCCAGGCCGATCAAGCGCGCCTCGATGGCCGGCGACAATTCGCCCGTGCCCAGGGTCAGGGTGGCGGGTTTGTCGGCGAAGGTGTTGATCACGTCACCCCCATCGGGGCCTGCAAGGCGGTAGTGCAGGGTCAGAAAGGATCCGGCTTGGATGAGATTCATGGAGGCAATATTGGCTAGACTGAGCGGATTTTAGAGCCTGGCCGCTGCTGCACCCTGCTTGCACCCCTGAATTCCCACCCGCCATGCCGCTCAATCAGCTCCCACCCGAGGCCCGCCCGCGCGAAAAGCTGCTGGCACGCGGCCCGCAAGCCCTGGCCGATGCCGAGCTGCTGGCCCTGCTGCTACGCACCGGCATCCAGGGTCTGCCGGTCTTGCAGCTGGCGCAAGCTTTGCTGGATCAGTTCGGCGGCTGGCATGGGCTCTTGCATGCCAAGCTGGAAGATCTGGCCAAGGTGAAGGGGCTGGGCCCAGCCAAACGGGCGGAGATCGCTGCGGTACTGGAGATTGCCCGCCGCTCGCTCTTGCAGGAGTTGGCCCAACGGCCGGTGTTTGATGCGCCCGAAACGGTCAAGAGCTATTTGCGCCTGAAGCTGGCCGGCCTGTCTCACGAAGTATTTGCGGTGCTGTTCCTCGACGCCCAGCACCGCCTGATTGCAATGGAAGAAATGTTTCGCGGCACCCTCACCCAAACCTCGGTTTACCCGAGAGAAATCATCAAACGCGGCCTGGACCTCTCCTGCGCCGCCGTCATCCTGGCCCACAACCACCCCTCCGGCGTGGCCGAGCCCTCACGCGCCGACGAGATGCTGACTCAAGCCCTCAAAACCGCTCTGGCCCTGGTGGACATGCGGGTGCTAGATCATTTGGTGGTGGGCAGCGGCGAAGTGATCTCGTTCGCCGAGCGAGGCCTGCTGTGAGCCGCAATCCCAAGGCTGCCTCCCTGCACAGCTTGCAGGACTTGAAGCTGCTGCAACGCGAACTGGCCTTGCAGCGCCGCCTGGCCGAAGAAGCCCGCGAACGCGAGGCTGCGGCCGCCCGCCTGGCCGAGCAGGAACGGCGCATCTTTGAGCTGAGTGTGGGCCCGGTGACGCCGCTGGTGCACGCCCAGCGCGCCCACCATGCCCTGCCCCGCCCCTCGGCCCAACCCTTGCAGCGCGAAGCGGACGAGCGCCAGGCCTTGCTGCAAGCCTTGTCGGACGATTTCGATGTGGACTCCTTGCTGGAGACGGACGAGACCCTGTCCTTCCGCCGCCCGGAGATTCCGCAAGAAGCCCTCAGCAAGCTGCGCCGCGGCCACTGGGCCTTGCAGGCGCAGCTAGACCTGCACGGCATGCGCCGCGACCAAGCGAGAGAAGCCCTGGGGAATTTTGTGCAAGACAGTGCCAAGCGCGGCCTGCGCTGCGTGCGGGTGGTACACGGCAAGGGCAATGGCTCACCCGGCCGCGAGCCGGTGCTCAAGGCCAAGGTCAGGCGCTGGTTGGTGCAAAAGCAGCAGGTGCTGGCCTTTGTGCAGGCACGGGCCAGTGACGGCGGCAGCGGCGCGCTGATGGTCTTGCTGCAGCAGGTGCAGAAGAACTCAGACTAAATTAGACGTTACGCATCCAGTCTGCCGTGCCCATGAAGGATTCGGTCAGGCGTGCCTGCAGCGTCGGATCCAACTGGCATTCGCTCATGGCCTGCATCATGCAGGCCATCCACTGGTCGCGCTCCTTGATGCCAATGCGAAAGGGCAGATGACGGGCACGCAGACGCGGGTGACCGAAGCGCTCGACATAGTGGTCCGGGCCGCCCAGCCAACCGCACAGAAACCAGTGCAGCTTGTCGCGTGAGCCATCGAGAACACTGGGGTGCAGACTGCGCAATTCGGCAAAGCCGGGCTCCAGATCCATCAAATCGTAGAAACGATCGACCAGACCCCGCACCGCGGCCTCACCCCCCACCCATTCAAACGCCGTGCTGGGCTGGCTGGTTTCCGACTCGCTCATCGCTCCATCAACTTCAAAGCCAAGGCCTTGATGCCTTGCGCAGCATCCGAGCCTGGGAAATGCTCCATCACCAACTGGCGTTTGAGCACGGCTTGGCGCACGCTCGTGTCCTGCTTGACCTCGCCCAGCAAGTCCAGTTTGAAGCTGTGGCCGGGCTTGGCCCCAACAAAGCGTTGCAAAACCTGCTGCAGCTGGCCGCAGATCAGCTTGCCCTCGCCCACCCGGCTGGCTTGGTTGACCAGCAGACCCACCTCGCGGCGGTCTTGCTGGGTGGCCAGTACCTTGATGGTGGCGTAAGCGTCGGTCAGCGAGGTGGGCTCGGGTGTGGCCACGACCAGCACCTGGCTGGCCAGGGAGACGGCGAACAAAACCACGTCCGAAATGCCGGCGCCGGTATCCAGTAACACCCAATCAAAGCGGGGCCTGACCAACTCAACGATGTTCAGGAGCTTGTCACGCACCTCCGGCGTCAGGCGTGAATACTCCACCATGCCCGAACCGGCCAACAACACATGAAAGCCGCCGGGCGCAGGCAGGATGGCCTGCTCCAAGCTCGCCTTGTCGGTGAACACATCATGCAGGGTCAGCTTGGGGTGCAGATTCAGCACCACGTCTAGATTTGCCAGGCCTAGGTCGGCGTCCAGCACCAGCACCCGCTGGCCGCGTGCAGCCAAGGCGGCGGCCAGATTGGCGGTCACAAAAGTCTTGCCCACGCCGCCCTTGCCGCTGGTCACGGCCAGGGTGCGCGCGCCCCCTTTGGCCGCCATCAGCGGGCGTGTTGCTGCCATCGTCGTAGGGGCGGGGTTCTGTGCAGCAGGATCTGTGGTCGTACTCATTCGCTTTCCTGTTGCGTAACTGCAAACAACATGCCCTTTTCCTCGGCGCTCACCAGGGAATCGACTTGCGTCTCCAGGCAAGCGCGGTTGCGACCCTCAGCCTTGGCGCGATACAGCTGCCGGTCGGCTCTTTCCATCCAAAGCAGCGACGACGAACGCACCCACTGCGGCGCAAACGCACCGCCCAGGCTCACCGTCACTGCCAAAATCTGTCCGGGCGCGACTTCCACGCGCAACTCCGACACGCGTTCGCGCACCCGTTCTGCCACCATCAGGCCATAGCTGGCGGCGCAGCTGGGCAGGACGATGGCGAATTCCTCACCACCGACGCGGGCCACGGTGTCCATAGGACGCACGACCTGATTCAAGGCCGCCGCCACCGCTTTGAGCACCAAATCACCGGCCGCATGGCCGTAGGTGTCGTTGACCGCCTTGAAATGGTCGATGTCCAACATCAGCAGCAAGGCCGACTCGCCGGAGCGGGCCACCCGGTCCACCTCGCGGGACAGGGCCATCTCAAAGCTGCGACGGTTGACCAGGCCGGTCAAGGCGTCCTTGCTGGACAAATCGCACAAGGCATCGATCACCGCCTGCAGCCAGTCTTCGCCATAAGGCTCGGCCTCGGGCAGCAGGGCACCGGCCTGCTGCAAAAGCTGCATGGCCATGTCCAGCCGCAGCCGGCTGGCGTCAATTTGTGCGGTTGTGGGGCTTTTGTCCAAGATAGTCCAACGCGTTTGCGTCGGCAGTCTAGCAGGGGGCGCAAATATGACAGTTTTGAAACAAAGGGCCAATGCTTGTGTTGTTTGACCTATGCAGAACGCTAATCGCCCATCACACTGGACGTCGATGCAAAATCAAGTTTTGACCTGCGCATAAGCCCTGACAGACCAACCGAGCTCATCACATGTCTGCTGTACCCAGTGCCTCCGGCGCCGAAGTCATTGACCACGAATTCAGTTTTAGCAAGCAAGACTTCGACCGCGTTCGCGAACTCATTTACAAGCACGCCGGTATCAGCCTGCACGAAGGCAAGCACGCCATGGTCTACAGCCGCCTGTCCAGGCGCCTGCGCGAGACCGGCCACAAATCCTTCTCCGCCTATCTGCAGTGGCTGGAGTCCACCACCGGCGCCCAGGCGACCCAGGAGTGGCAGGAGTTCGTCAACTGCTTGACGACCAATCTCACCTCCTTCTTCCGCGAAGAACACCACTTTCACGCCCTGGCCGAGGACCTCAAGCCCTGGGCCGGCAAGCCGGTGCGCATCTGGTGCTGCGCCGCCTCCACCGGCGAGGAGCCCTACTCCATCGCCATCACCTGCAGCGAAGCCCTGGGCAGCAATGCCTCGGTGTCCATCACGGCCAGCGACATCGACACCAATGTGCTGGCCAGCTGCCGGCGCGGTGTCTACAACGCCGATGCCCGTGGCCTGGATCAAACCCGCTTGCGCAATTTCTTCATGCGCGGCACCGGTGCCAACGCCGGTCGCATCCGCGTCAAGCCCGAGCTGCAGCGCTGGATTGACTTCCGCACGCTCAATCTGATGGACAACCAGTGGTCCCTAGGCGACCCCTTCCATATGGTGTTCTGCCGCAACGTAATGATCTACTTCGACGCACCCACACAACGCAAGGTGCTGGAGCGGATTCACCGCGTGATGCGGCCCCAAGGGCTTTTATTCGTCGGACATTCGGAAAATTTCACCGAGTCGCGTGATCTATTTCGCCTGCGCGGCAAAACGATTTACGAGCGCGTCTGACGCGAGAGCGCAGACTCACCCTAAAGACAGCAGCCTCTAGGCCGATACAAACCCATGAGCAATCCCTCCGCCTATTCTGGAGTCGGTGCCACCGCAGCTGCGGGCGCGGGCGCGATGTCACCCAGCGGAGCTGGTGCAGCACGCGTGGCGCAGCTGAAGTCCGTGCAGCGCAAGCAGGGCGAAGCCTCCTTCTTCTTCTACGACGCCCACTTCAAGAACGCCGCCGTCAAGATCCTGCCGGGGGAGTACTTCGTCGACAACGAAGACCTCTTGGTCATGACCACCCTGGGCTCCTGCATCGCCGCCTGCCTCTGGGACCGGCACGCCCAGATCGGCGGTATGAACCACTTCATGCTGCCCGATGGTGCCGGCGATTCCGGCCGTTACGGCTCCTTCGCGATGGAATTGCTGATCAACGAGATGATGAAACGGGGGGCGTCCAAAAGCCGCATGGAAGCCAAGATCTTTGGCGGCGGCGCCGTCATCGCCGGCATGAACACCATCAATGTGGGTGAGCGCAATACCAACTTCGTCATTGACTACCTCAAGACGGAACGTATCCCCATTGTTTCCAAGGATGTGCTGGACATCTACCCACGCAAGGTCTGCTTCTTGCCGCACAGCGGCAAGGCCATGGTCAAACGCCTGGCACCGGCCAATACCGAGGCACTGATCCAGCAGGATCGTGCCGCTGCCCAGAAGGCGCAGCCGGTGGTCGCCACGGGCGGTTCCGTCGATTTGTTCTAAGTCCTGCTCAGTCAGGAGAAAACGATGCCAAAAATCAAAGTAGTGGTGGTCGACGATTCCGCGCTGGTGCGCAGCATTCTGTCCGAGATCATCAATCGCCAAAGCGATATGGAATGCATTGGCGCCGCGGCCGACCCGCTGCTGGCGCGCGAAATGATCCGTTCCCTCAACCCCGATGTCATCACCCTGGACATCGAAATGCCCCGCATGGACGGGCTGGACTTCCTCTCCCGCCTGATGCGCTTGCGCCCCATGCCGGTGGTGATGGTCTCCACCCTGACCGAACGCGGTGCCGAGGTGACGCTGAAAGCGCTGGAGCTGGGTGCGGTGGACTTCGTCGCCAAGCCCAAGATCGGCGTGGCCGATGGCATCCGCCAGCTGGCCGACGACATCACCGACAAGATCCGAATCGCGGCCAAGGCGCACATCCGCCGCGCCCCGGCCGCACCCGCCGCCCCTGCGCCAGGCACTGCACCGGCCGCCACGGCCAAGCCAGTCACCATGGCCAGCCTGGGCCGACTCTCGACCGAGAAAATCATCTTCATCGGCGCCTCCACCGGCGGCACCGAGGCCACCAAGGACGTGTTGGTCAATCTGCCCGCCGACTGCCCGGCCGTGGTCATCACCCAGCACATGCCGCCTGGATTCACCAAGAGCTATGCGGCCCGCCTGGACGGCCTGTGCCGCATCCGCGTCAAGGAAGCCCAGGACGGCGAGCGCATCTTGCCCGGCCATGGCTATATCGCCCCGGGCGGCTTCCATCTGAGCGTGGAGCGCTCCGGCGCCAATTACATCGCCCGGGTGCAGGATGGCGAGCCCGTCAACCGCCACAAGCCTTCGGTCGAGGTCTTGTTCCACTCCGCCGCGCGGGTGGTAGGCCCCAATGCCCTGGGCATCATGCTGACCGGCATGGGTGCCGACGGCGCCAAGGCCATGAAGGTGATGAAGGACGCCGGCTCCTACAACCTGGTGCAGGACGAGGCCAGCTGCGTGGTCTTCGGCATGCCGCGCGAAGCGATCGCGGCGGGGGCTGCGGACGAAGTGCTGCCCTTGCAGCAAATCGCTGGGCGCCTGATCGAACGCCTGCGCAGCGCGGGCGTCTCCAACCGGGTTTAAAACCCACCAGGCCTTCCGTAGGCCTTCAATAGGCTTTCAACAGGCCTTCAGCAAACACCGTGTGAGTGATTTATTACTCACACGGTTTTCATTTTTCCGTGTCAGCGATTTCAGCTTTCGCGACCCTGTCATTCTTGGGCGCGAGCATGTGCCCATGATTACTTTGACCGCGCCCAGCCGCACGCTGGACCGCCCTGCCCCGCTGCGGGTTCAGACCCTGATCAATGAAGACCTGCTGAGCACCCTGTTTCAGCCCGTCGCCCAGCTGGATTCCGGCCTGATCTACGGCTATGAAGCCCTGGTGCGCGGTCCCGTGGGAAGCGCCCTGGAGTATCCCGACGCCTTGTTCGCCGCCGGTCGGCGCGAGGGCCTGACGGTGGAGCTGGAAATGCGCTGCGCCCTGCAAGCCCTGAAGGACTGGAGTGGGCAAAAGCTGGCCGGTAAGCTACTGGTCAATATGAGTGCCGCCGCCCTGGCCAGCGCCGTCGCCCAGGACCAAGGCCAGGGCGGCCTAACCATCTGCGAGGCCTTGGGCTTGCGCGCCACCGACATCGTCATCGAGCTGACCGAGCATGAGCGCGTCGCCGATATCGACAGCCTGCGGCGCGCCATCTCCTATCTGCGCCGCCAGGGCGTCAGCATCGCGCTGGACGACTTTGGAGACGGCCGATCCTCCCTGCGCCTGTGGTCGGAGATCCAGCCCGATCTGGTCAAGATCGACAAATACTTCACCCACGATCTACCCGCCCATGCGGAGAAGCTGCAGACCTTCCGCGCCCTCTTGCAACTGGCCGAGACCTTTGGCGCCCAGCTGGTGGCCGAGGGCATCGAAAACGCCGAGGAGCTGCGCGTCTTGCGCGATCTGGGCGTGGCCTATGGTCAGGGCTGGTTCCTCGGGCGCCCCAGCCGCGAGGGCCAGCGCGAGATTCTGGCCGCCGCCCGCGATGTGCTGGCCAGCAATGACATCGCCGTGCTGCCCGAACTCAGGCGCGCGTCCAGCAATGGGGTGACGGCCGAGCGCCTGATGATGGAAGCCGTGACGGTGGACGAAGAGACCACGCACGAGCAGCTGTTCCGCCTCTTCAACGAGCACGAACAGCTGCACGCGGTGGCCGTGCTCAACCCCCAGCAGCAACCCGTCGCCCTGGTGGACCGCAGCCAGTTCATCAACCGCTGGGCCAAGCCTTTCTTCAACGATCTCTATGGCCGCCGGGCCTGCACCTTGTTCGCCAACCCCACACCGCTGATCGTCGACGCCGATACCGGCATCGAGGCCCTGACCACGGTTCTGACCTCGGCCGACCAGCGCTATCTGCGCGAGGGCTTCATCATCACCCGTGCAGGCCGCTACCTGGGCTTGGGCACGGGCGAGCAGCTGGTGCGCTCGGTGACCGAGGCCCGCATCGAGGCGGCCCGCCACGCCAACCCGCTGACGTTTTTGCCCGGCAACATCCCCATCAGCCAGCACATCGGCCGGCTGATTTCCAGCGGGCGCGAGTTCGTCGCCGCCTATGCCGACCTGAATCACTTCAAGCCCTTCAACGACGAGTACGGCTATTGGCGTGGTGACGAGATGATCCGCCTGGTGGCCCGTGTGGCCAGCACGCATTGCGACAGCCAGCGCGACTTTTTGGGCCATGTGGGCGGGGACGACTTCGTCATCCTGTTCCAGAGCGACGACTGGGAGCGCCGCTGCGAGCAGATCGTCGAACGCTTCAACGACCTGGCCCGCAATCTATTCGATGCCGCCGCCTTGGAGGTCGGCGGCATCATGGCCGAGGACCGGCACGGCGATCTGCGCTTCCACCCCTGCACCACCTTGAGCATAGGCGCGGTGCGCATCAGCCCGGGCAGCTTGCAGCGGGCCGAGGACGTGGCCACGGCCGCCGCCACCGCCAAGCGTCATGCCAAGCATGAGCAGCTCAGCATCTATGTGATGGCCAGTTAGGCCCCTGCCCGCCGGACTCAGGTGCCCGAAGCATTGGCGGCCGAAGCCGCCGCCGTGGCACGCGGCTGCGGCAAGGTCTTGCCCTTGGCCTTGAGCAATTGCTGCTCCACTGGCGCCAGGCGCGATTGCGCCACCCGGGTGCACAGCTCGGCCGCCTGATGAGACTGGGCCTGGGCCTTCAGCTGCTGACGGCAGCTATGAGCCGCTGCGTCGGCGCGACCCATTTCCCGCAACACGGGCTCGCGGTCCACCCAGGCTTGGGCCGGGCTGAGCAGGAAGAAACTGGCCGCCAGGGCCAGCAGCAGCGGCATCGCGCTGAGGACGAAAGATGCTTGTTTTTTGTTCATAGGACCTCTTTTTTTAAGCCTGGTAATCCTATCAACCCAACAATCGATAGACAAATGCTTTGTTCTGCACAGTTTGGTTAGAATTTCTTTCCAAATGTCCGACCTACCTAAGCTCCCCCTGCAATACCTGGCCGCCTTTCGCGCCGCTGCCCAAAGCCAGAACCTGCGGGCCGCGGCCGAGCGCCTGCATCTGACGCACAGCGCCGTCAGCCAGCAGATTCGTTCGCTGGAAACCCAGCTGGGCTTCCCTCTCTTCGACCGCATGGGGCGCCGACTCAGCCTCAACGCAGCAGGCCAGACCTTGTTGCGTGGGGTGGAGCTGGCCTACGCCGAGCTGGACCAGGCCCTGCGCGCGGCAGCGGCCCAACATGGCAGCGCGGCGCAGAACCTGCGCATTACCGTGCTGCCCTCTTTTGCCCAGCGCTGGCTGATGCCCAGGCTGGCTCGCTGGCATGCCCTGCACCCGGAGATCACGCTGGAGCTGCATGCCTCCCAGCAAATCATCGATCTGGAGCGCGAGGGCTATCACCTGGCCTTGCGCCACGGTCTGGGGCCCTGGAACGATCTGGTCAACGAGGCCTTGTTCGAACCCACCCTGCTGCCGGTGGCCGCGCCGGCCCTGGCCCATCGCCTGATCGGCCAACCCTTGGCCGCACTTGCCGACGCCCCCTTGCTGGGCGACCCGGCCGAATGGACTTTTTGGTTTGAGACCCAGGGCCTACGCGAACGCATCGTGCCCATGGCCACCTTCAACGACAGCGGCCTGATGCTGCAAGCCGCCGAGCAAGGCATGGGCGTGGCCCTGACCCGTGAACTGATGGCGGCCGACGCCTTGCTGGAAGGCCGCCTGGTGCGGGTGGCGGCCGAGCTGCCGATGGCGACCGAGCAGCGCCGCTATCACATCGTCTACCCGCCGGCCCTGCGTGAGATGCCGGCGCTGCGCGCCTTTTGCGATTGGCTGCATGCCGAGATCGCCCGCTCCAGCGCCGATCTGCACGGCATGAAAACCGCGGCGGCGGCCGCGTCATCAAAGCGCGCGCGCCGCCGCCAAAGCAAGACCTAATCCGCCAGAAACAGCGACTGCAGATCGCTCAAAAAATCGAAGCCCCGTTCGGTCGCAGCGATGCGCGCCGGGTCGGCCTGCAACAAGCCCTTGGCACGCCCCGCCTCCATGGCCTTGGCAATGCTGGAGGGTGGCAGGCCGGTGCGTTCCAGAAACTGGCTCAGCGGTACACCTTCGCGCAGGCGCAAGGCATTGAGCATGAACTCAAAGGGCAGCTCCGCTCGCGCCACCTCGTTCTCATTCGACACCGCCGCGCCTTCCAGCGCTTTGCCCATATAGGCCGCTGGCTCACGCCAGCGCACCTGGCGCAAAACCCGGTGCGGGAAGGACAGCTTGCTATGCGCCCCCGCACCAATGCCCAGATAGTCGCCAAACTGCCAGTAGTTCTGGTTGTGGGCACATCGGTGACCGGCGCGCGCGTAAGCAGAAACTTCGTAGCGCTCCATGCCCTGCTCGCCGGTGCGCGCGGTGATCAGGTCCAGCATCTCGCTGGCCAGATCGCCGTCCGGCAAATCGCGAGGCGGGGCCACGGCGAAGCGGGTATTGGGTTCAATCGTCAGGTGATAGACCGAGAGATGCGGCGGCTGGTAAGCCAAAGCCGTCCTCAACTCCTCGTCCAGCTGCGCCAGGCTTTGCTGGGGCAAGGCATACATCAGGTCGATATTGAAGGTCTCGAAGGCCTGGGCGGCCTCGGCGATCGCGGCCCGCGCCTGCTCACCGCTGTGCACCCGGCCCAAGGCCTTGAGCTTGCTGTCGTCAAAACTCTGCACGCCGATGGACAAACGCGTCACCCCAGCGGCGCGGAAGCCCTTGAAGCGGTCGCGCTCAAAGGTGCCGGGGTTGGCCTCCAGCGTGATCTCGCAGCCGGCCTCCAGCGGCAGGCGAGCGCGCAGGTCCGAGATCAGCTCGGCGATCTGCTCCGGTGCGAACAAGCTGGGGGTGCCGCCGCCGATGAAGATGCTGACCACCGGCCGGCCCCAGATCAGCGGCAAGGCCGCTTCCAGATCGGCGCGAAGCGCGGCCAGATAGGCACGTGCGGTGTCCACCGGCAGGGATTTTTCGCCACCGCGAATCTCATGCGAGTTGAAGTCGCAGTAAGGGCATTTGCGCAAGCACCAGGGCAGATGCACGTAGAGCGAGAGCGGCGGCAGGGCCGCCAGCGTAAGCGTGCCCGGGCGCATTAGATGCATCAGATCAGCCAAGATGCCAGACCTCACGCATTTGCTGCACCAGATCGGCCGCGGCGAGGGCACGGTGGCTCAGCGCATTCTTCTGCGCCGCACTCAGCTGGGCCACGCTTTGGCCCAAGCTGGGAATAAACATCAACGGGTCGTAGCCAAAGCCGCCCTCACCCGCCAGCGCAGGCAAGATCTGACCCTGCCAGCGGCCCATGGCGATCAGGGGCTCGGGATCGGTGGCGCTGCGTACAGCCACCAAGGAACAAACAAAGCGCGCCGCGCGTTGCGCCGGCTCACTCAAATGCGCCATCTGCTCCAGCAAGACGCGGTTGTTGTCGGCATCCGATTTGGGCTGGCCGAACAGCGTGGCATAACGCGCCGACAGCACGCCCGGCGCACCGCCCAAGGCCTCCACCGCCAGACCCGAGTCATCGGCCAGGGCCGGCAGGCCACTCAGCTTCGCCGCATGGCGGGCCTTGGTCAGGGAGTTCTCGACAAAGCTGTCGAAGGGCTCCTCGGCCTCGGGAATACCCAGCGAGCCTTGCGTCACCAACTCCACGCCCAGGGGCGCAAACAGGGCCTGCAACTCCGCCAATTTCTTAGCATTGTTGGAGGCCAAAACCAATCGTGTCGTCAACATCGCGTCCAAGCTTTACAGCAAACCCAGGGCCTGGCGCTGAGCCCTCAGCAGCTCGCCAATGCCCTTCTCGGCCAGGTCCAGCAAGGCATTCATTTCCTGACGGGTGAAGGCTGCGCCTTCGGCCGTGCCTTGCAACTCCACCATGCCGCCGGCCGCGGTCATCACCACATTCATATCGGTGTCGCAGCCCGAGTCCTCGGTGTATTCCAGGTCCAGCAGGGGCACGCCGTTCACGATGCCCACCGAGATGGCGGCCACCGCGTCCTTGATGGGCGTTTGCGCGATCTTGCCCTGGGCCAGCAACCAAGTGACCGCATCATGCGCGGCGACAAATGCGCCGGTGATGGCGGCCGTGCGGGTGCCGCCGTCGGCCTGCAAGACATCGCAGTCCAGCGCGATGGTGCGCTCGCCCAGCAGGCTCAGATCAAACACGCAACGCAGCGAGCGGCCGATCAGGCGCTGAATCTCTTGCGTGCGGCCACTTTGCTTGCCGCGTGCGGCCTCGCGGTCGCTGCGGGTGTGAGTGGCGCGGGGCAGCATGCCGTACTCGGCCGTCACCCAGCCCTCGCCCGAGCCGCGCTTGTGCGGCGGCACTTTTTCTTCCACCGAGGCGGTGCACAAGACCTTGGTACCGCCGAATTCGATCAGCACCGAGCCCTCGGCATGGCAGGTGTAGTTGCGGGTGATGGTCACCGGGCGCAGGGCGTTGGCAGCGCGTCCAGCCGAACGCTCAAAAGTGTTCGGCAATGTGTTCTCAGCAGTCATGAATGAAGAATCCTCAGGTTTTCTTTTTGCCAACGCGGCTGGACATGATTTCCTGCAGCCGCGTCGAATCGGGCATGGTCACGGGCGGCGCGACCTCAAGCGGCTCACTCTTGGCCCGGGTCTTGGCCTGGCGTATGGCCTCGTTGATTTCGCGGACGGAGCGCTCGATCTCGGCCTCGTCCATTTCAAAGCGGCGCTCATTGCCCAGACCCAGGCTTTGAATCGTCGAGGCATAGCCCAGATCTTTCAAATCCTGGCTGGAGTCGGCATCGGGCTCGCCCGCACTCTCCCACTCCACCGCCAGAGCGGTGACATTGTCGCAGCGTGGGCCGCCATTGCGCAGCGCCTGCTCGACCAGCTCGGGCACACCATCGGCAATCGGCCGGGCCGCCAGCAGCGCGGCGATCTCGTCGTCAGCCACGTTGTCCCACAGGCCATCGGAGCACAGCAGCAGGCGGTCGCCCGTCTCCAGCTGCATGGGGCCAAAGCTGTCGATCATGGGCTTACCCGGGCTGCCCAGGCAGGTGAACAAGACATTGCGATTGAACTGCTCACCCGGCTGCGGCAGGCGGCCCAGGGCGGTCTGCAGCTCGCTGTAGGAGTGGTCACGGGTGCGGGCCACCAGGCGGCTGGCTCGCAGCATATAGAGGCGTGAATCACCGCAATGCGCCCAGTAGGCGGTGCGCCCCTGCAGCACGCAGGCCACGACGGTGGTGCGCGGTGTGTCGCTCATGCCTTTCTCGGCGCCGTAGCGCAGCAGTTGCTGATGCGCAATCTGGACGGCATCCTGCAAAAATTGGCCGGGATCGGCCAGCGCCGGATTCGCTTCCCGCTGAAACATGGCGGCCAGGGTTTGCAAGGCCAGCTGCGCGGCGACCTCACCCTCGGGGTGACCTCCCATGCCGTCGGCCAAGGCAAACAAGCCCGCCTCGCGGGTGTAGCAATAGCCCATGCGGTCTTCGTTTTTCTCGCGCCCGCCTTTGCGACTGACCTGGTAGGTGCTGAACCTCACGCCTTGGCCCCGGTCTTCAGGTTCTCCAGCTGCAGTTTCAGGCGCTCGCTAAAGGACAGCTTGGTGTAGCGCCGCTCCGTCTCACGCGACAACTCTTTTTGCAAGGCAAAAACGCTTTGCGGCCTTGAGAGCGGGTCCAGCGCCATGCACCACTCGGTCACCTCGATGAGGTTGTCGGAATAGACATTGCGCAGGCGCGACAGGCTCAGGGCCAGCCGATCTTTCTCCAGCCGTTGCGGTGCATCGTTAGGCGGATAGCCCTGCATGCAGGCATAGATGCAGGCGCCGATGGCGTAGATATCGGTCCAGGGCCCCAGAGCGCCATCGCGCCGGTACATCTCGGGCGCGGCAAAGCCGGGCGTGTACATGGGGCGGATGAAATTGCCTTCCTTGCTCAGCACCTCGCGCGCGGCGCCGAAGTCCAGGAGCACGGCCTTGTTCTCGTTGGTGATGAAGATATTGGCCGGCTTGATGTCCAGATGCAGCATCTTGTGCTGATGCACGATGCGCAGGCCGCGCAGGATCTCGTCAAACAGGCTGCGTATGGTGGACTCGCGGAAGACCTTGTCGCGCTTGAGGTCGCGGGCGGTGACGATGAAGTCCTGCAAGGTATCCCCCTGCAGATAGTTCATCACCATGTAGACGGTTTCGTTCTCGCGAAGAAAGTTCAAGACCGAGACCACGCTGGGATGCGAGATCTGCGCCAGCGAGCGGCCTTCTTCGAAAAAGCTCTTCAGACCCAGGCGGTAAAGCGGCTGCTTCTCGGGTTTGACACGCGGCGTCAATTCGCCGGGCGAGCGCTCGGCCAGGCTGGAAGGCAAGTATTCCTTCAGAGCAACGAGATGACGTTCGGGGTCTTCGGCCAGATAAACCACACCGAAGCCACCGGCTGCCAATCGCTTGATGATCTGGTAACCCCCGACCACCGTACCTGCGGGCAGTGGGGCCGGTTTCGGCTTTGACATAATCGACTTTTATTTCCACACCGGACGCTAGATGCCAGTCTACAGCATGACCGGATATGCCAGCGCCAGCTCGCAATCCACCCCCCCCAGTGAAAACTCCCCGGCCAGCAGCGGAGGCACGTCCACCGTTTCGGTCGAGATCCGCTCGGTCAACGGGCGTTTTCTGGACCTGGGTTTTCGCATGCCCGAAGACCTGCGCGGCCTGGAGCCCGCCCTGCGCGAGCTGCTGACGGCCAAGCTCAAGCGCGGCAAGATAGAGCTGCGCATCAATACCCAGCGCGAGAATGAGAGCAACTGGCCCCAGCCCCAGCCCGAGCAGCTCAACAAGCTGGCCCGCCTGGAGGGCTCGGTGCAGAACTGGTTGCCCAAGGCACAGCCCCTGTCCGTCCACGAAGCCTTGCAGTGGTGCAAAGGCGGCGGCAATGTCACCGAAAAACTGGACGAGCCCGCCATGGAGGCGGCAAAAGCCTGCGTGCAAGGCCTGCTGGAAGCGCGTGAGCGCGAAGGCGAGAAGCTGGTCGCCATCCTGATGGAGCGCATCAAGCATCTGCGCAAGCTGGCCGATGCGGCCGAGCCCATGCTGCCCGCCATCGTGCAGCGCCAGCAGCAGCGCTTTCTGGAGCGCTGGCAAGAAGCCCTGGCCAGCACCGGCGCGGCCCAGACCATCCCGGAGGAAAACCTGCGCGAGCGCGCCCTCAACGAGGCCGCCGCCTATGCCATCCGCATCGATGTGGCCGAAGAGCTGGGCCGCCTGCGCGCCCACCTGGAAGAGATCGCCCGCTTGCTCAAAAAGGGCGGCGAGATCGGCAAACGCCTGGACTTCCTGATCCAGGAACTGCACCGCGAGGCCAACACCCTGGGCTCCAAGGCCGCCGCACTGGAGCTGACCAATATCTCGGTGGAGATGAAGGTGGCGGTGGAGCAATTGCGCGAGCAGGTACAAAACATCGAGTAAGCCCCAGCGCAAACCCTTTGAATTGCTGCGCTGAAACCCTTTCAGCGCTGAATTTCAGGCGACTCTGCCCAATATGGGCCGAGTCGCCTTTTTATTTTGTACGCCAAATTCAATAAGCCCAGGAAACCCCTGCCTTATTCATCGAACACGAATTGATTCGATGTGTTTGAAATCGGCAAATTTGGCAAAAATACTTACCATCCACGCACGTTAAAGCAGCCCGGTAGCGCCAGGAAACCATGCACGCCACGCCCGGCAAGAGGCAATCCAAGCCCGGCTGACATAGAGAAAAAAGATAACGCCAAAACTCCTAGCACTGTTTTTCGGGCTCGCGGGCGATGCCTGATCAAACGATGGCTTCAAGACAGAGGAAACCGGCAATATTTCGCAAACCTCGCAATTGTCTCAACTGTTGTTTTTATCGATTTAAGCACCTCCAGACGCCAGAATAGTTTTTGCTCCGATTGAAACCAAACCGGGTGCGGCGATTGCGCTGCTCAGGAATAACGATGATTTCACTGCGTTCACAGCAAAAACTATGCGGCCTGCTTATTCTGCAAGGGATGAGTTGCGCCTGGGCTCAAAGCGACGCCGGTGCCATCCGGCAACAGATCGAGCAAGGCATCCCCAGCCCGCGGCCGGAGTCCAGCACGCCGCCGCTGCGGCTGGCGCCCGCGCAGCTGCCCAGCCAGGGCGACACCCGCGTCTTGATCAAGGAATTCGTGTTGCAGGGCAATCGCCTGCTAAGCGATGCCGACTTACAAGCCCTGCTCTCGCCCTGGCTGAACCAGCGCCTGAGCTTTGGCCAGATGCATCAGGCCAGCCAGGCGGTGGCCGAGGCCTATGAGCGCGCCGGCTGGCTGGCCCGGGTGCTGCTGCCGGCTCAGGACGTGAGCGAAGGACGGCTGCGGCTGCAAATCGTCGAGGCGAACTTTGGCACGGCCCATGTGCAGGCCGAGCCCGGCAGTCGCGTCAAGCCGGAGTTGGTCCAGCGCATGCTCATGCAGGCCCAGCCCAGCGGCTCGCCGCTGAGCCTCGCGGCCCTGGACCGCGCCCTTTTGCTGGCGGGCGACCTGCCCGGTGCCCAGGTCAAAGGCAGCTTGCGAGCCGGCGAACAAGAGGCGCAGACCGATATCGACATCCAGCTCAGCGCCCAGCCCCTGCTGTTGGGGGATTTGCAGCTGGACAACTATGGCGGCCGATCCACCGGCAACACCCGTCTGGGCGCCAACCTCCAGCTGCAAAGCCCAGCCCGCCTGGGCGATCAGCTGCTGGCCAGCTTCAGCGCCTCACAAGGCAGCCAGTACGGGCGCCTGGCCTATACCTTGCCCTTGGGCAGCCAGGGCTGGCGGGGCGGCGTGAACGCGTCCCTGATGCGCTATCACCTGATCGCCCCCGAGTTCGAGGCCCTGGACGCCAAAGGGCCCAGCAGCACCCTGGGCCTGGAGGCCAGCTACCCCTTGCTGCGCAGCCGCAACACCAATCTCTACGCCAATCTGAATCTGGACCACAAGTACTTTCACAACCAGAGCCTGGGCGCCGACACCTCCAAATACCGGATCGAGGTCGCCAGCCTCTCCTTCAGCGGCAACCGACTGGACAGCTGGGCACGCGGGGGCGCCAACTCCTTCCGTCTGGGCTTGAGCGGCGGCCATGTGAACCTGAATGGTTCGGCCAATAGCCAAGCCGATGCCCTGACCACACGCACGGCGGGCAAGTACCTGAAGCTGAATTGGCAGCTTGCGCGCCAGCAAACACTCAATGAATCCCTGGTCGGCGTCGTCGAGCTGAGCGGCCAGTTCGCCAGCAAAAACCTCGACTCCTCGGAAAAGTTCTATCTGGGCGGCCCCTACGGTGTGCGCGCCTATCCCGTCAATGAAGGCGCCGGCAGCGCCGGCTTGATGGCAAGGCTGGAGTTGCGCGCCAGCCTCTCCCCGCAATGGTCGGCCACCGGCTTTGTGGACGCGGGCCGGGTCACCATCAATCAAGACAACCACTTTGAAGGGGCGCCCGCCCTCAACAAGGCCAGCCTCAGCGGCATGGGTCTGAGCGCGGCCTACAGCACGGGCAAGGGCCAGCGCCTGCAAGCCACGCTGGCCACCCCCTTTGCCAATAGCGCGCAAGGCCCGCGCGTCTGGGTCAGTCTGAGCCAAGCGCTCTGAACCCGGCACGCCCTCGTCTCAAGAATCAACCAGAAATCAGGACCCCACCATGAATCGCCACGGTGCTTTGAATCGCATGTACAGGCTGGTCTGGAGTGACCATCTGCAGACCTATGTTGTGGCCGCCGAGAACGCCCGCTCGCAAGGCAAGGGCTCGAGCAAGGCCGGCCGTCGGCTGCTGGCCGTGCTGGGTTTCGGTCTGAGCGGCGTGAGCCTGGGCCTGAGCGCTTTTGCCCAGACCGCCCCGCCGCCCAAGGCCCTGCCCAGCGGCGGCCAGCTGGTGGCCGGCCAGGCCCAGATCGTCAGCAATGCCGGTGCCGGCCAGATGAATATCGTGCAGGGCACGCCAAGAGCCGCGATCGATTGGCAGAGCTTCAATGTCGGCGCGCAGGCACAGGTCAACTTCGTTCAGCCCAGCGCCAGTGCTGTGACGCTGAACCGCGTCTTGGGCAGCGACGCCAGCCAGATTTTTGGACGCATCAGCTCGAACGGCCAGGTCTTCCTGAGCAACCCGAATGGGGTCTATTTCAGCCCTAGCGCCAAGGTGGATGTGGGTGGCCTGATCGCCACCACACATGCCATCAGCAATGCGGACTTCATGGCTGGCAAAGCATCGTTCGCCCGCGCTGGCTCAAGCGGCGCCGTGGTCAACGACGGTGAACTGCAAGCCAAGCTGGGCGGCTATATCGCCCTGCTGGCACCCGAGGTGCGCAACGAGGGCGTCATCGTGGCCCAGGCCGGCACGGTAGCCCTGGCCGCGGGCGAGAGCTTCAGCCTGCAACTCAATGGCAATCGCCTGGCGGCGGTGCAGGTGACGGCGGGCCAGATCAAGACCTTGGTGGACAACCGCCAGGCCGTGTTGGCGCCGGACGGCCTGATCATCCTCAGCGCCCGCGCGGCCCAAAGCCTGGGTGGCGCCGTCATCAAGCACAGCGGCACCCTGCAGGCCAATAGCCTGCAGGAGCGCGGCGGACGCATCGTGCTGGAGGCCGACGAGATCCAGCTGGCCAGTGGCGCTAGCGTCCAGGCGCGCGGCGCCAGCGGCGGCGGCACCGTTTTGATCGGAGGCGACTGGCAAGGCAGTGGCACGGTCTACCAGGCCAGAAAGGTAGAGGCCGAGGCCGGCTCCAGCGTCGACGTCAGCGCCAGCCGCGACGGGGACGGGGGCAAGGCCGTCTTGTGGAGCAATGCGCATCAGGCCGGCACCACGACCCGGGTGCAAGGCCAGGTCCTGGCCCGGGGCGCGGGCAGCGGATCGGGCGGGCAGATTGAAACCTCGGGCCATGCCCTCTTGCTCGAAGGCAGCCAGGTCAATGCGGGTGCCGGCGGGCAATGGCTGATCGACCCCTACAACGTCACGATTAGCAATGGCAGCACCCAGGCCGGCGGCTCCGGCGTGACGGCGGCCGGCGGCGGCAGCTGGACGCCCAGCGCCTCGGGCTCGACCATCAGCAACAGCCTGATCAACAGCGCCCTCAACAATGGGCAGAACGTAAGCATCACCACCGCTGGCGCGGGGGCTGAGGCCGGCAATATCGCCGTCAATGGCGCTATCAACAAAAGCAGCGGCGGCATCGCCAATCTGAGCCTGATCGCCGACGGCAGCATCACCGTCGCGGCCAATATCACCATGGGCAGCAGCAGCGCCAACTCCGGCGCGGTCTTACTCAAAGCCAAGAGTGGGATCACCCAGAACGCGGTGACCATCAAGACCTTTGGCCAGAACGTGACCTTCTGGAGCAATTCGAGCAATAGCGGCGAAGGTCGCATCGTCGTCGGCACCGGCGCCAAGATCGACACCGGCACCTCGACCAACTCGGCAGCCGTGGGCGCGGCCACCAGCGGCGGCGGCCGCATCACCTTGGGCGGCGGCCTGGACGATGGCGCCAATGGCGGCGTCGCGGGCGACGGCATTCCCGATGGCTATGCCACCAGCGCCACGGCCAATCCTCTGGTGCTGGGCGTGGCCGCCACACCGGCCGTCAGCCCTGGCCCCGCCCTTTGGTCCGGCGGCGGCAATGTGCAGGTGCGCGGCAAGTCCACCGGCAGCAATAGCGGCACCTCGGTGCTGGGCAGCGGCGGTCTGACGATAGACAGCGGCACCGGCAGCATCGAACTGACGGGCCAGACCTTGGTGACCGGCGGCAACGGTCGCGGCGTCTTGCTCAATGCCTGGGGCGACAGCGCAACGCCCACGGTGATTCGCTCGCTTTCCAGCGCCGCCAATGCCATCAGCATCACCGGCGACTCCTCGGCCTCCACCGGCTATGTGTCAGGCAATGACCGCACCGGCATCGACATCGGCTTCGGCAACAGCGCTGGCGCCAGCGCCAGCATCTCGGCCCCCAACGGCGGCGGCATCGTGATGGTGGGCCGCTCGCCCATTGCCGGCAATAGCGGCATCGACCTGAACTTCGTCGACATCCTGGCTAATAGCGGCGCCATCTCGCTCAACGGCGGCGTGCAAGGGGTCACGCTGGGCAGCAGCAGCAATTCCAACGTCACCCTGGGCGCCAAAGCAGGCTCGGCCGTCACCAGCAGTAGCAGCGCGATCAGCCTGACGGGCGACATCATCACCTCAGGCAATGCCACCGCGGTACAAGGCTCGGGCAGCGTCACGCTCAAGCCCTCGACCAACAGCAACACCATCGCCGTCGGCAACGGTGCACCGGCGCAAAGCCTCAGCAACCTGAATCTGGCCACCAACTTCTTTGACGGCAGCGGGGCGATCAAGAGCGGCTTCAGCCTGGTCACCGTAGGATCCAGCGCGGGCACCGGCGTCATCAATGTCAACGGCACGAGCAGCGACACGCTGAACTTCGTCAACCCCATGCGCTTCCTAACCGGGGGCACGGCCGACATCAATTTGCGCGGCAACAGCGTTTACACCGGTGCTGGCACCCACAGCTCGCTGAGCGTCAATGCGGGCGGCGCAGCCACCCTGAGCGGCGCCATCAGATCCGCCAGCATCGCGCTGGATGTGACTTTGACGGGCAACTTCAACGATGTCCTCAGCAACAACAGCTTGTCGGGACACAACGGTTGGTGCAGTGTTTGCGTCAACCAGGGTTCGTCCATCCTCAGCAGCGGCGGCAATATCAGCTTGACCGGCGTGGCGCCCAACGCCGCCTCTGGCACCTTCGCTCCCTCCGCCGTGGTGGTCCAGTCAGCCACACTGGATGCGAGCACGCCGGGCAAGGCCAGCGCTTCGACGATCCAGATCAATGGCAGCTACACCGGCAGCTCGACCAGCCCGGGCACGACCTGGGGTGTGACCGGCGTCACGCTGACCGGCAGCAGTTCGGTCTTCAAGGCAGACGGCGCCATCAAGGTCACGGGCGATGCCGGGACGCCTTGGTACGGCAGCTCGGGCACCGATCTGGGCGTAGACATTCGCGGCGGCAGCTGGACCGTGGCCCCGGCCAGCGGCAAGGGCAGCATCACGATCACCGGCACGGCACGCCAAAGCAGCTATGCCAGCGTCGGCCTCTACTATGGCGACCTGGCCATTGCCGGTGCCGTCGACACCACCATCAACACGGGCGCAGCTTCCACCGCGAGCACAGGCTTCCTCATTCAATCCGGCCACTCCCTCAGCAGCTCCAGCAGCGGATCCCTCACGATCAGCCCCGTGCAAGGCAATATCAGCATTGCCGGCAGCCTCTCGAACACGGCGGGCTCGGACGCCTTGCTGAACACCCAGGGCAACAACAATATCTTCGTCACCGGCAGCATCGCAGCGGGCGCAGGCAATCTGAGCCTGGCCGCCGGCAGCGACCTGGCCCGGGGGGTCAGCAGCGGCGGCAATATCAGCGCCCAGGGCAATATCACCGGCACGGGCCAGCTCTTGTTCTATACCGGCAGCGTCGCCGGCACGTCCATCAGTTCCCCCATCAACGGCAGCAGCTCATGGCTGGCATCCGGCAGCGGCGACTTCCGCTACAACCGCCAGTACCTCGACCCGGTCGGCGCCTTGGCCGTGGGCAATGGCAAGAACTATGTGCTCTACCGCGAACAGCCCACCCTCAGCCTGAGTGGCCTGAGCAATACCAGCAAGGTCTACGGCAACACCGATCCGGCGGCACCTATGCCCACGGGCGTCAGCGGTGCGCTCAACGGCGACACCCTGGCACAGATCGCCCCCAGCGCCCTGAGCCGCGTCGCGGGTGAGAACGTGGGCAGCTACCGCTATGGCGGTACGAGTTCACAGCTGGGCTACGCCTTCGCGCCCATCAACGTCGCCTTGAACATCAGCCCGCGGCCGCTCACGCTGTCGGGCACAAGGGTCTACGACGCCAGCAGCAATATCTCGGGCAATCTGCTGACGGTGACGAATCTGGTGGGCGCTGACGTCTTGCAACTCAGCGGGACCGGCCAGCTCAGCCTCAAGGACGTGGGTAGCCGCAGCCTCAGCGACAGCAGCGGCCTCATCCTCGGCGGCAGCGCGGCCAGCAACTACACCTTGACGGGCGCCAGCGGCAGCATCCTCATCACCCCCAAGACCATTGCCAGCACGGCCACGGCGCCCAGCAGCAAGGTCTACGACGGCAGCACGGCAGCCTACGGCAGCAGCGCCAGCCTGGCCGCCGCCGAGGCACCGGGCAGCGGCACATCCAGCGATCTGCGGCCCTATGCCGGCGACACGCTGAGCCTGAGCGGCAGCGCCCTGGGCAGCTACAACAGCAAGGACGTGGCCACGGCCAACACCATCACCTTCTCGGGCGCTGGTTTGACCCTGACGGGAGCGAGTGCCGGCAACTACATCTTGCAGCAGGCCAGCAATAGCCAGGCCGCCACCATCACGCCCAAGAGCCTGACGCCCACCGGCCTGAGCGCCAATAACAAGGCCTATGACGGCAGCACGGCAGCCACCCTGAGCGGCACGGCTACCCTATTGGCCAGCGAAGCCGTCGGCACCGGCTCGGCCGTCGATGGCAAGCCCTATGCCGCCGATGCGGTCGCCCTGAGCGGCACGCCCGTGGGTACCTTCAACAGCGCCAACGTGGCCGGAGCCAACAGCGTGAGCGTCACAGGCCTGAGCCTGAGCGGCGCCCAAGCCAGCAACTACAGCCTGGCCAGCTACCCGAGCTTGAGCGCCAGCATCGCCCCTGCCCTGCTGACGGTGACGGCCAATGCCGACGCCAAATTCGTCACCACCGCCGACCTGGCCGGCTTCAACGGCGTCAGCTACGCCGGCTTTGCCAAGGGGGAAAACGCCTCGGTGCTCTCGGGCAGTCTGAGCATCAGCCGCAGCAATCCCAGCCAAGAGCTGGTCGGCAATTACGCCGGCGTGCTGGTCCCCAGCGGTCTGAGCGCGGCCAATTACGCGATCAACTACGTCAACGGCGACTACCGCATCATTCCGGCGGACCAGTTGCTGATCAAGGTCACGAATCAAAACACGGTCTACGGCAGCAGCCCTAGCTACGCCGTCTACAGCGCCCAGTACATGGCGGGCGGCAACACGCTCACCAATCTGAGCCTGGTCTCGAACAGCGGCAATCAATATCGCTACGCCGATGCCAACGGCGCCGAGACCAGCTTCACCCTGGCCGCCAACAACGCCTTGCTCAGCAGCAGCGGCAATCTGCGCGTCGGCAATTACTCGGTGGGCGGCACGGCCACGCAGATTGCCGGGCAATACAGCGCCCTGAACTTCGTGGGCAATCTCAGCGTCAGCCAAAAAGCGCTGACACCCAGCGTCGCCTCCGGCCTGAGCCGGGTCTATGACGGCACGACCACGATGAGCGGCCTGACCCTGGCCAGCAGCGACGCCATCGCCGCCGACGCGCTGACCCTCAGCGGGCTGGGCAATTTCAGCGCCCGCAATGTCGGCACGAATCTGGCCTACACGGTTCAAGCGCTCACGCTGGGCGGCAGCGACGCCGGCAACTACTACCTGGCCAGTGGCAGCAGCTTCAGCGGCAGCAATGGGGTGATCACTGCCCGGCCCCTGTTGATCAGCGCTCCCATCATCAGCAAGGTCTACGACGGCACGACGGCCTATGCCGTCACGGCGGGCGATTTGCTCAGCATGGGAAGCGGCCTGGTGGGCGGCGACAGCCTGAGCAATGCGACGCTGAGCTTTGCCAGCAAGATGGCCGGCCTGAACAACCGCACGGTCACGCCCTCTGCCGCTGTCATCGCCGATGGCAATAACGGCAATAACTACAGCGTTAGCTATGCCTCGAACGCGCTGAGCAGCATCAGCCCGCTG
The DNA here is from genome assembly GCF_003852425.1 of Paucibacter sp. KBW04. Lineage (GTDB taxonomy): Bacteria > Pseudomonadota > Gammaproteobacteria > Burkholderiales > Burkholderiaceae_C > Paucibacter_A. Next base: position 33,259 of record NZ_QAJN01000014.1, read on the forward strand.
AACCTCACCCTGGCCGCACCCAGCGTCAACAAGGTCTACGACGGCAGCAACGCCGCCAGCGGCCTGGCCAGCCTGGTGGCCGGCGCCTATGTGGCGGGCGACTCCCTGCAGTCCAACAGCCTGGTGTTTGCCAACAGCCATGCCGGCACGGGCAAGACGGTCAACGTCTCCAACGCCCTCATCTACGACGCCCTGGGCGCGGACATGAGCGGCAACTACACCATCAGCTATCAGGCCAATACGAGCAGCAGCATCAGCCCCAAGACCCTCACGGCCACGCTGAACAACGGGCCCGTCAGCAAGGTCTACGACAGCAATAGCGATGCGCCCAGCGGCTTCACGCCGGGCTGGTCCCTAAGCGGCTTCATCAGCGGGGACAGCAGCGCCCAGCTGAACACGGGCTCGGTGGCCTTCAACAGCAGCCATGTCGCCACAGCCAGCCAAATCATCGTCAGCGGACTCAGCATCGGCAGCATCAGCGGAAGCAATGGCAGCTTGAGCAGCGACTACCAACTGGGCGCCAGCAGCCAGTCGGTGGCCGCCAGCATCACGCCCAAGACCCTCAGCGCGAGCCTCAGCAACACCGGCGTGAGCAAGGTCTACGACGCCAGCACCCAGGCGCCTAGCGGCTTCGTTCCGAGCTTCGCCCTCACCGGCTTGATCGCCGGTGACAGCGCGGCCAGCATCCAGGCCGGCAGCGTCCAGTACAACAGCAAGGACGTGGCCACGGCCAGCCAACTCAACGCCAGCGGCCTGACGATAGGCACCATCGGCGGCAGCAATAGCAGCGCCGCCAGCGACTACCAGCTCGCCAGCTCAAGCGCCAGCGTGGCCGCCACGATCACGCCCAAGAGCCTGACGCCCTCCGGCTTGTCGGTGGCCGCCAGCAAGGTCTATGACGGCACGACCGGTGTCACGCTGCTGGGCAGGGCTGCACTGGCCAGCCCCCAGGCCCCGGGCAGCGGCAATGGCAGCGATGGCACGCCCTATAGCGGCGACGCCATCGGCCTCAGCGGCGTGCCCATCGGCACTTACAACAGCGCCAATGTCGCCGACGCCACCGGCGTGGCCATCAGCAATCTGAGCTTGGTCGGTGCGCAGGCCAGCAACTACAGCCTGGCCAGCTACCCGCTGCTGGCCGCCAGTATCAGCCGCGCGCCCTTGAGCATCACGGCCAATGCGGACGCCAAGTTCGTCACCACGGCCGACGCTTCCGGCTACAACGGCGTGAACTACACAGGCTTTGTGCATGGCGAGACTCGCACGGTCTTGAGCGGCACGGCCTCGGTGACGCGCAGCAACAGTGCCGAGGCGGTGGGCAGCTATGCCGGTGTGCTCGTGCCCAGCGGACAGAGCGCGGCCAACTACGCCATCAGCTTCGTCAACGGCGACTACAAAATCATCCCGGCCGACCAGTTGCTAATCAAGGTTCAGAACCAGAACAGCGGCTATGGCACGAGCCCGCTCTACAGCGTGGCCAGCGCCCAGTACATGTTGGGCGGCACGACGCTGACCGATCTGACCCTGCTCTCGCACAGCGGCAATCAATATGTTTTCGCCGATGCCAATGGCGCCCAAACCGGCTTCACCCTGGCAGCCAGCAATCCGCTGTTCAGCGGCAGCAACCATCTGCGGGTGGGCAATTACAGCGTGGCGGGCGTCAACAACAGCATCTCGGGCCAGTACAGCGCCCTGAACTTTGTCGGCAATCTGACGGTGGATCAGGCCGCCCTCAGCCCCTCGGCCAGCGGCGGCCTGAGCAAGGTTTACGACGGCACGACGGCCATGAACGGCCTCAATCTGAGCATGGGCGGCCAGTTGTCCGGTGATCTGCTCAGCGCCAATGGCAGCGGCGCCTTCAGTTCCCGCAATGCCGGCAGCCCGGTGGACTACACGGTCTCGAATCTGAGCCTGAGCGGCAGCGATGCGGGCAACTACTACCTGGCCGGCGATGGCCATAGCTTCAGCGGCCACGATGGCGCGATCACCCCGCGCGCCATCACCTTCACCGCCCCCATCATCAGCAAGGTCTACGACGGCGGCACGGCCTATACCAGCAGCGCGGCCGATCTGAACGCCATGGCCGGCGTGCTGGTGGGCGGCGACCAGCTCACCGGCATGCAGCTGGAATTCAGCAGCAAGATGGCGGGCAGCAATAACCGCAGCGTGAGCGCCTCCCTGGCCCAGATAGCCGATGGCAACCAGGGCCGAAACTACACGGTCAGCTACGCCGGCAACCAAGCCAGCACAATCACGCCCCTGGCGATCAGCCTGCTGGCGCCCAGCGTGAGCAAGGTCTACGACGGCAGCACCGCCGCCAGTGGCCTGGCCAGTGTGAGCAGCGGCGCTTTTGTCGGCGGGGACAGCCTGATCGCCGACACCCTGAGCTTTGCCGACGCCCACGCAGGCAGCGGCAAGCAGCTGATCGTCTCCAACGCCCTGGTGCGCGATGCCCAGGGCGCGGATATGAGCGGCAATTACCAGTTCAGCTATCTGTCCAGCCTGAGCAGCAGCATCACGCCCAAGACCCTGACGGCCAACATCGTCAACGGCGGCGTCAGCAAGGTCTACGACGGCAGCAACAGCGCGCCCGGCGGCTACACGCCGACCTGGAGCGTCAGCGGCCTGATCGCAGGAGACAGCGCGGCCAGCCTGGCCTACACCCAGGCCGGCTACAACAGCAGCCACGTGGCCACGGCCAATCAGCTCACGTTCAGCGGCCTAAGCCTGAGCGGCATCAGCGGCAGTAACGGCAGCCTGAGCAGCGACTACCAACTCGGCAGCAATCAAGCCAACACCGCCGCCAGCATCACCCCCGCCACACTCACTGCGCAGCTAGCCAACACGGGAGTCGCCAAGGTCTACGACGCCACGACCCAAGCCCCTGCCGGCTTTGGCCCGCTGTGGAGCGTCACCGGCCTGGTCGCGGGCGATAGCGCCGCCAGCATCAAGGCCGCGACCCTGGCCTACAACAGCAAGGACGTGGCCTATGCCAGCCAGCTCAGGGCCAGCGGCCTGACGATAGGCGCCATCAGCGGCAGCAATAGCAGCGCGGCCAGCGACTATCAATTGGCGGCCAGCAGCAGCGCGGTCGCCGCCAGCATCACGGCCAAGAGCCTGACGCCCGGCGGCCTGGCCGTGGGCAGCAAGGTCTATGACGGCACGAACAGCGCGCCCTTGACCGGCACGGCGAGCTTGGCAGGCGCACAAGCCCCGGGCAGCGGCAGCAGCAGCGACGGCATTCCCTACGCCGGCGACCAGATCGCCCTGGCCGGCACACCCGTCGGCAGCTTCAATAGCAGCGATGTCGCCAGCGCCAACACGGTCAGCGTCAGCGGCCTCAGCCTGACGGGCGCACAATCCAGCAACTACAGCCTGGCCAGCTACCCCAGCCTGAGCGGCAGCATCCAGCGCGCCGGCCTGACCATCAGCGCCAACCTCGACGCCAAATTCGTCACCACCCCCGATGTGGCCGGCTTCAACGGCGTCCACTATGAGGGCTTTGTGCATGGCGAGACCCCGGCCGTTCTCAGCGGCACGGCCACGGTCAGCCGCAGCAACACGGATCAAGTGGTGGGCCAGTACGCCGGCGTGCTGGTGCCCTCGGGCCAGACCGCGGCCAACTACAGCATCACCTATGTCAACGGCGACTATCACATCATCCCCGCCGACCAACTGCTGGTGAAGGTGCGCAATCAAAGCGATGGCTATGGCAGCCCCTCCAGCTACGGCATCGCCAGCGCCCAGTACATGGCCGGCGGCGTCACCCTGACCGATCTGACCCTGAGCTCACGGGTCGGCGACCGCTTCAGCTTTGTTGATGCCAATAACGATGCCTCGGCCTTCACCATCACGCCAGGCTCGCCTCAGATGAGCAGCAGCGGCAATCTGCGCGTCGGCAACTACCTGATGAGCGGTGTCGATCAAAGCCTCTCGGGCCAGTACAAGGCGCTGGAGGTGGTGGGCAATTTGACCGTCACGCCCAAGGCGTTGACGCCCTCGGTCAAAGACGGGCTCAGCAAGGTCTACGACGGCACGACCGGCATGAACCAGCTGAACCTGAACGCAGGCGGCCAGCTGGCGGGCGATGCGCTCAGCCTCAGCGGCAATGGCGCTTTCGCCAGCCGCAATGCAGGCAGCGGCCTGGCCTACACGGTCAGTCAACTGAGCCTATCGGGCAGCGATGCCGACAACTACTACCTGGCCAGCGCCAGCAATAGCTTCAGCGGCAATAACGGAACCATCACTCCGCGTGCCGTCACGCTGACGGCCCCCGTCATCAGCAAGGTCTACGACGGCGGCACCAGCTATAGCGCCACGGCCACGGATCTCAGCGCCATCGGCAGCGTGCTGGTGGGCGGCGACAGCTTGAGCAGCATCGATCTCAGCTACACCAGCAAGATGGCTGGCAGCGGCAATCGCAGCGTCAACGCCGCCAATGCATCGATTCAAGATGGCAACAACGGCCTCAACTACCTCGTCAGCTATGCCGGCAATGACAGCAGCAGCATCACGCCCCTGAGCATCACCCTGGCCGCCCCGACGGTTAGCAAGGTGTACGACGCCAGCCTCACGGCCAACGGCCTGGCCCAGCTGAGCGCGGGCGCGTTTGCCGCCAGCGATGTGCTGAGCAGCAATAGCCTGGCCTACACCGACAGCCATGCGGGCCTGGGCAAGACGGTGAATGCCTCCAAGGCCTTGATCCTGGACGCCCAGGGCGCGGACATGAGCGGCAACTACACGATCAGCTATCTGGCCAATACCAGCAGCAGCATCAGCCCCAAGACCTTGACGGCCACGCTGAACAATGAGGGCACGAGCAAGGTCTATGACGGCAGCACGGCGGCACCCAGCGGCTGGGCGCCCAGCTGGAGCTGGGCGGGCTTGGTCGGCGGCGACAGCGCCGCCAGCCTGAACTTCCTGAGCGCCAGCTTCAACAGCAGCCATGTGGCCACGGCCTCGCAAATCAGCGTTGGCGGCCTGAGCCTTGCCGGCATCAGCGGCAGCAATAGCAGCCTGGCCAGCGACTACCAGCTCAGCGCCAACCAGGCCAGCGTGGCCGCCAGCATCACGCCGGCCAGCCTCAGCGTCAGCCTCAACAACAGCAGCCTCACCAAGGTCTACGACGCCAGCACCCAGGCGCCGCAAGGCTTCACGCCGATCTTTGGCGTCAGCGGTCTGATCGCGGGCGATAGCGCCGCCAATATCGGCTGGAGCACGGCCTTCTACAACAGCAAAGACGTCTGGAGCGCCCAGCAGCTCACCGTCCAAGGCCTCAGCCTGAGCGGCATCAGCGGCTCACTAGCCAGCCAGGCCAGCGACTATCAGCTGTCCAATACCAGCGCCTCGGCAGCCGCCAGCATCAGCGCCAAACGGCTCACGCCCGGCGGGCTCTCGGTCGCACCCTCCAAGGTCTATGACGGCACCCGTGGAGTCAATCTGCAAGGCCAGGCCAGCTTGGGCGCAGCCGAGGCCGCGGGCACGGGCAATAGCCTGGATGGCCTGGCCTATCTGGGTGACGCCGTCGGCCTGAGCGGTGTGCCCGTCGGCCTCTACAACAGCGCCGATGTGGCCAGCGCCAACGCGGTCAGCATCAGCCATCTGAGCCTGAGCGGCGCGCAAGCCGGCAACTATGTCTTGGCCGCCTACCCCAGCCTGGCGGCCAGCATCAGCAAGGCAACCCTGACGGTGACCGCCAATCTCGACGCCAAGTTCGTCACCACTGCCGACGAGGCCGGCTACAACGGCATCAACTACAGCGGCTTCGTCCATGGGCAGAACGATTCGGTGCTGAGCGGCAAGGCCAGCATTGCGCGGATCAACACCGATCAGGCCGTGGGCAATTACCGCGGCGTGCTGCAGGTCAGCGGCCTGGATGCCGCCAACTACGAGATCCGCTACGTCAACGGCGACTACCGCATCATTCCCGCCGACCAACTGCTGGTGAAGGTGCAAAACAATAGCGTGGGCTATGGCGCGCTGCCGAACTATTCGGTGCGGGTGGCGCAGTACATGGCCCATGGCGAGGCGCTCAGCGATCTGGTGCCCACGGCCATCAATGGCAATCAGTTCAGCTTCCGGGACCGCTCGGGCAATCTGATCGTTTTCACCCTACAGCCCGGTGGCGCCAGCTATAGCAGCGCGGGCCAATTGCAGGTGGGCAACTACACGATGACGGCCGATCAGGTCAATGTAGGCAGCGCCTACAAGGCCCTGAACATCGTCGGCAATCTGGCGGTGACGCCCAAGGCCCTGGACCCCGTGGTGGGTGGCCTCACCAAGGTCTACGACGGCACGAACGCGATGTCCGGCCTCAGCACCGAGCTGAGCGGCAGCTTGCGCGGCGACCAGATCGCCCTGCAAGGCAGCGGCGCCTTCAGCAGCACTCATGCTGGCACGCAGCTGGGCTATACCGTGTCCAATCTGGGCCTGAGCGGCAGCGATGCCCGCAACTACTATCTGAGGGGAGATGGCCAAGCCATCATCGGACAAGACGGCCAGATCACACCTCGCCTGCTGACGCTGGAACTGCTCAACAGCGGCGTGCAAAAAGTCTACGACGGCAATACCAGCGCGCCACCTAACTTCCAACCGCAGTGGCGTGTCAGCGGCTTTGCCGCCGGCGATAACGCCGCCTTGCTGAGCTGGCTGCAAGCCCTGTACGACAACCCCAAGGTCGGTCAAGACAAGCGCCTGAGCGTGGACGGCATCCAGCTGGCCGCCCTGCAAGGCAGCCTGGGCAGCCTGGCCTCGGACTACCGCATCGAGGGCAGCAGTCGCAGCGTGGCGGCCAGCATCACGGCCATCCCCGAGCCCCTGCCCGTGCCTCCGCCACCCTTCACGCCCCCGGTCACGCCACCCGATGCCGGCGGCGGCTCGCAAGGTTCCTCGGGCACGCCTTCCTTGCCGGTCGACCCGCAGACCCAGGTGCCCGTGGGCCCGCGAATCGAGATCGACCCCAGGTCGGCCGAGCCCGAGAAGCACGATGGCGGCGCTGCGGCGAGCAGCGCGAACCAGCCTGTGTCAGCGGCGGCCCTGCTCAGCCAAACAGCTGCTGATGCTCGCAGCCAGGCCGGCTGCGAGGCCTTGAGCATCGACGTGCTGCGCGCGGCCTCAGCATCAGTCGAGGGGCAAGCCCAAGTGAGCTTGCCCGACACCTGCTTGGCTGAAGCCGGCCAGGGCTTCAGCATCGACCTGCGCCAGCTCTTGGACGGCGGCCAAGCCGCCGAGGTCCTGTCCATCCGCAAGAGCGACGGTGGCGCCCTGCCCGCTTGGCTGAGCCATTTTGCCGAGCGCAAGCTCTTGGTGGCCAGCCAAGTACCCTCTGGCGCCCTGCCCTTGAGCCTGCATATTCAGGGCAAGAACGGTTCGACCCAGCTCCTGATCAAGCGACGCACGAACTAGGCCAAGTCCACATGCCGGGCAAACTGCTCGGCCAAGAAGCTCTCCCCCCGCTCCAGCACGAAGTAACGAAAGGCTTCGGCGGCGGGCGAGAGCATCTTGGACAAGGTGTTGACCACATGCCAGGCCCGCAGCACCGGCGCGCCCTGCACATCCAGCACGGCGATCAGGCGGTTGTCCAGCTCCAGACCCAGGGTGTGCAGAGACAGAAAACTCAGGCCCATGCCGGCCATCACCGCCTGCTTGATGGTCTCGTTGCTGGACATCTCCATGGTCACCCGCGGCGTCACATGGGCGTCGGCAAAAAACTTCTCCAGCGCGGTGCGTGTGCCCGAGCCCGGCTCACGCACGATAAAGCCCTGGTCACGCAATTCCTCGGCCGAGACCTGCTCGGCTCGCACCAGCGGATGATCCACCGCCGCCACGAACACATGGGGGTGGGCAGCAAAGGGCTCGGCCCGGGTGGCTAACTCCTTGGGTGGGCGGCCCATGATGGCGATGTCCACCTCGCCGCCGTGCAGCATCTTGACCAGTTGTTCGCGGTTGCCCACGGCCAGGCGTATCTCCACGCCCTCGTGCTCGCGCCGGAACTCGGCCAGCAGGCGCGGCAAAAAATACTCGGCCGTGCTGACCATGCCTATGTTCAGCTGCCCCGCCTCCAGCTTTTGCAGGCGCGCCGCGGCGTCCTCCGCATCCTTGAGCGTGGCCAGGATCTTTCTCGCATAGACCAGCATGTACTCGCCCACCGTGGTCAGCGTCACCTGGCGCCCGCTGCGGTCGAACAAAGGCATGCCCACATGGCCCTCCAGCTCGCGGATCTGCATGGTCACCGCCGGCGGCGTCAGGTGCAGGCTCTGCGCCGCCTTGGCGAAGCTGAGCTGGCGCGCCACCTCGCTGAACACACGCAGCTGGCGGAAGGTGGCGTTCTTCATCGTCATTCAGTAATTCCTTAACTGAGGAACAAGAATCAATGAATTTACTTTAGTTCTGCCGATTTTTACATTGGGCCTCATCCGAACCGCGACCAGCCAGGAGCAGCCGATGAGCAGCCAGATCGACACCACGACCGAGATCACCGACGCCAAGAAGCGCTACAGCGCCGGCGTCCTCAAATACCGCCAGATGGGCTATTGGGTGCCCGACTATCAGCCCAAGGACACGGACACCCTCTGCCTCTTCCGCATCACCCCGCAAGAGGGCGTGGACCCGGAAGAAGCAGCCGCAGCCGTGGCCGGTGAATCCAGCACCGCCACCTGGACGGTGGTGTGGACCGACCGCCTGACCGCCTGCGACAGCTACCGTGCCAAGGCCTACAAGGTCGAGCCCGTGCCCGGCAACCCCGGCCAGTACTTCGCCTATGTGGCCTATGACCTGATCCTGTTCGAGGAAGGCTCCATCGCCAATATGACGGCCAGCCTGATCGGCAATGTGTTCAGCTTCAAGCCCCTGAAGGCCGCCCGCTTGGAAGACATCCGCATCCCGGTGGCCTACGTCAAAACCTTCAAAGGCCCACCGACCGGCCTGGTGGTGGAGCGCGAGCGCCTGGACAAATTCGGCCGCCCCCTCTTGGGTGCCACCACCAAGCCCAAGTTGGGTCTGTCGGGCCGCAACTACGGCCGTGTGGTCTATGAAGGCCTCAAGGGCGGCCTGGACTTCATGAAGGACGACGAGAACATCAACAGCCAGCCCTTTATGCACTGGCGTGATCGTTTCCTGTTCGTGATGGACGCGGTCAACAAGGCCAGCGCCGAGACGGGCGAGGTCAAGGGCAGCTATCTCAACATCACCGCCGCCACCATGGAAGACATGTATGAGCGCGCCGAGTTGGCCAAGGAGCTGGGCTCGGTGGTGGTGATGGTGGACCTGGTGATCGGCTGGACCGCCATCCAGTCCATGGCCAACTGGTGCCGCAAGAACGACATGATCATGCATATGCACCGCGCCGGCCACGGCACCTACACGCGGCAAAAAAACCATGGCGTGAGCTTCCGCGTCATCACCAAATGGCTGCGTCTGGCCGGTTGCGACCATCTGCACACCGGCACCGCTGTGGGCAAGCTGGAAGGCGAGCCGCTGACCGTGCAAGGCTATTACAACTTGTGCCGTGACAGCTACACCCATACCGATCTGCCGCGCGGCCTCTTCTTCGACCAGGACTGGGCCGATCTGAAGAAGATCATGCCGGTCGCCTCCGGCGGCATCCACGCCGGCCAGATGCACCAGCTGCTGGATCTGTTTGGTGACGACGTGATCATGCAGTTCGGCGGCGGAACCATCGGTCACCCCATGGGCATCCAAGCCGGTGCCGTGGCCAACCGGGTCGCGCTGGAGACCATGGTCAAGGCCCGAAACGAGGGCCGCAACATCCTGCTTGAGGGCCCGGCCATCCTGCGCGAAGCCGCCCGCCACTGCAGCCCGCTGCGCGCGGCGCTCGATACCTGGGGCGAGATCAGCTTCAACTACGCCTCCACCGATTCCAGTGACTACGCCCCAACGCCCTCGTTGAGCTAACTTTTAATTGGAGCAGCACACCATGATGAGCAACCCCACCGGCCTGATCACCCAAGGCCAGTTCAGCTTCCTGCCCCCGCTGACGGACGAAGAAATCGGCCTGCAGATCAGCTACGGCCTGGCCAAGGGCTATGCCTGGAGCATCGAGTACACCGACGACCCGCACCCCCGCAACACCTACTGGAGCATGTATGGCAACCCCATGTTCGACCTGCATGACGCTGCCGCCGTGATGATGGAGCTGCAAGCCTGCCGCAAGGCCGTGCCGGGCCAGTACATCCGCCTGATGGCCTTTGACTCCACCCGTGGCGTCGAGACCATCGCCATGAGCTTCATCGTCAACCGCCCCGAGCGCGAACCCGGCTTCATGCTGGAGCGCCAGGAGGTCAACGGCCGCAGCATCCGCTACAGCACGCGGGGCTATGCCGCCCATCGGCCCGAAGGCGAGCGCTACGGCAGCCCTAGCAAGACCTGACCCTCCGCCCAGACCTGCAAGCTCATCACGGCCATGAACGCCCCACGCTTTTTCATTCCCGGCAGCAGCATGCCCGGCCCAGCCAGCGCCAGGCCTGAGCCAGACGCCCCGGCCCTGAGCCAAGCCCGCTCGGTGGCGGCGGTGTTGGCCGAGACCCAGGTGGAAAGCGTGCTGCAGGAACTGGACGAGGAGCTGGTGGGCCTGGCCAGCGTCAAGGCGCGCATCCGCGATATCGCCGCCCTGCTGGTGATCGCCAAGCTGCGCCTGAACTTCGGCCTGGCCGCGCAGGCGCCCAGCCTGCATATGTGCTTCACCGGCAACCCAGGCACCGGCAAGACCACGGTGGCCGGCCGCATGGCCACCATCCTGCATCGCCTGGGTTACATCCGCAAAGGCCATGTGGTCTCGGTGACCCGGGACGATTTGGTCGGCCAATACATCGGCCACACGGCGCCCAAGACCCGCGAGGTCATCAAGCGGGCCATGGGCGGCGTGCTCTTCATCGACGAGGCCTACTACCTCTATCGCCCCGAGAACGAGCGCGACTACGGCCAGGAGGCGATCGAGATCCTCTTGCAGATGATGGAAAACCACCGTGACGATTTGGTCGTCATCCTGGCCGGCTACGAAGACCGCATGGACATCTTTTTCCAGTCCAACCCCGGCATGCGCTCGCGCATCGCGCATCACCTCGAATTCCCCGACTACTCGGCCGAGGAACTGATGCAGATCGCGCAAACCATGTTGACCGAGGCCAATTACCGCTTCGGCCCCGGCGCGCAAGAGGCCTTTGCCCAGTACTTGGAGCTGCGCCTCACCCAGCCTCAGTTCGCCAATGCCCGCAGCGTGCGCAATGCCTTGGATCGCATGCGCTTGCGTCAGGCCAGCCGGCTCTTCGCCGACCCGCATCGCGAGCTGAGCGCCAGCGAACTCACGACCCTGGCGCCGGCCGACATCCTGGCCAGCCGCCTGTTCTCCAACAACAAGGAGGGAGCCTCCCATGCTGCAAGCCCTGGTCTTTGATGTGGACGGCACCCTGGCCGACACCGAATCCGCCCATCTCCAAGCCTTCAACAAGGCTTTTGCCCACCTCAAGCTGGGCTGGCACTGGGATCAGCAGCTTTACACCCGCCTGCTCAAAGTGGCAGGTGGACGTGAGCGCATCGCCCATTTTTGGCAGATGCACGAGCCGGCCACCGCCGGCAGTGAAGAGGTTCAGGTCTGCATTGCAGAGATTCACGCCCTCAAAACCCAGTTCTACACCGAGGCCTTGGCGCAAAACCGCCTGCCCCTGCGCCCCGGCGTGCTGGACTTATTGGAAGGCGCGGCCCAACTCGGCCTGCCCCTGGCCCTGGCCACCACGACGACGCCGGCCAATGTCGAGGCCTTGCTGCGGCCCCAGCTGGGCTCGCTGTGGCGGCGCTGGTTCGCGGCCATAGGCGATGGCGCCAGCGCCACCCGTAAGAAACCCGACCCCTTGGTTTATCAACAGGTGCTGGCCCAGCTGAACCTGCCGGCTGCGGCCTGCCTGGCGATCGAAGACTCCGAGATCGGACTGCGCGCCGCCGCTGCTGCCGGCCTGCCCACCTTGGTCTCACCCACGGCCTATACCCGGGGCCAGGATTTCCGCCTGGCCTGGTGGCTGCATGAGGCGGGTGAGCGCGCCCCGCTGCCCCGCCTGAGCGAATTGCGCCAGCGCTTTGCGCAGGACGGTCTGGCCCGCCGCAGCCCCCACAGCTCAGGCCTTTCCCTGAGCTGCTGAGCCGACGCCGCCCGCTGGCCCAGGCCTTGCTCACACCCCATTCAAAACCATTGCGGAGACTGCCATGCCCCTGACCGGACGCCAAACCCTCACCCAGTATTTAATCGAGCAACGCCGCCGTTTCCCCGCCGCCAGCGGCAACTTCAACGCCCTGATCCTGGACGTGGCCATGGCCTGCAAAGCGATTGCCCGCGCCGTGGGCCAGGGCGCTCTGGCGGGCGTACATGGCGCCCATGCCAGCGAACAAGGTGACAAAAGCATCAATGTGCAAGGCGAGACCCAGCAAAAACTCGATGTGCTGGCCAACGACTACTTCTTGCGCATCAATGAATGGGGCGGCCACCTGGCCGGCATGGCCTCGGAAGAGCTGGAAGCCCCCTACCCCATTCCTGCCGCCTATCCCAAGGGCAACTACCTCTTGGTCTTCGACCCGCTGGACGGCTCCAGCAATATCGACGTCAACCTCACCGTGGGCAGCATTTTTTCCATCTTGCGCGCACCAGCCAAAGACGGTGACTTGACCGAGGCCGACTTTCTGCAGCCCGGCAGCGAGCAGGTGGCCGCTGGTTACGCCCTCTACGGCCCGGCCACCATGCTGGTGCTGAGCGTGGGCGACGGCGTGGCGGGATTCACCCTGGACAAAGACCTGGGCGAGTTCATGCTCACCCATCCCAAGATGCAGGTGCCGCCCAGCACGCAAGAATTTGCCATCAACGCCTCCAACAGCCGCTTCTGGGAGGCGCCGGTCAAGCGCTTTGTGGACGAATGCCTGGCCGGCAAGTCCGGCCCGCGCGAGAAGGACTTCAATATGCGCTGGATCGCCTCCATGGTGGCCGAGGCCCACCGCATCCTGACCCGGGGCGGCGTCTTCCTCTACCCACGCGACAACAAGGACGCCAGCAAGCCCGGCCGTCTGCGCCTGCTCTACGAGGCCAACCCGATCGGCTTTCTGATCGAACAAGCCGGTGGCCGCGCCAGCACTGGCTACAGCCCGGTGTTGAAGGAAAAGCCCACGCAGCTGCACCAACGCATAGGCCTGGTGTTCGGCTCGCGCCACGAGGTGGAGCGCATCGAGCGCTACCACGCCGAGCCGCCGGTCAAGATCGAAGACAACCCGCTCTTCAGCGAGCGCAGCCTGTTCCGCGTCTGATCAAGAACACAAGAAAAGCGAGCCCCATCATGTCAGTCCGCCACCCCATCATCGCCATCACCGGTTCATCCGGCGCCGGCACTACCTCGGTCACCCGCACCTTCGAGAACATCTTCCGCCGCGAGAGCGTCAAAGCCGCCCTGATCGAAGGCGACAGCTTTCACCGCTATGACCGCGCCGAGATGAAGATCCGCCAGGCCGAGGCCGAGGCCTCCGGCAACCAGCACTTCAGCCACTTCGGGCCGGAGAACAATATGTTTGCCGAGCTGGAAGCGCTGTTCAGCGACTACGCCCGCACCGGCCGAGGCCAAAGCCGCAAATACCTGCACGACGAGAAAGAAGCCGCGCCCTTCAATCAAAAGCCCGGCACCTTCACGCCCTGGCAAGACCTGAGCCCGGACACCGACCTGCTCTTCTACGAAGGCCTGCACGGCGCCGTCGTCACACCTGAGCTGAACATCGCGCAATACCCTGACTTACTGATCGGCGTCGTGCCCGTCATCAATCTGGAGTGGATTCAAAAGCTCTACCGCGACAAGTCCAGCCGCGGCTACAGCACCGAGGCCGTCACCGACACCATCTTGCGCCGCATGCCGGACTATGTGCACTACATCTGCCCGCAGTTCGCTCACACCCATGTGAACTTCCAGCGCGTGCCCTGTGTAGACACCTCCAACCCGTTTATTGCACGGGAGATTCCGGCCCCGGATGAAAGCATGGTGGTGATCCGCTTCGCCCAGCCCAAGGGCATCGACTTTCCCTATCTGCTGAACATGATTCACAACAGCTTTATGTCGCGCGCCAACACCATCGTCGTGCCCGGCGGCAAGATGGAGCTGGCCATGCAGCTGATCTTCACCCCCTTTATCTGGCGCATGATGGAGCGGCGCAAAAAGGCCATCTCCAGCGAAGCCGGGAGCATGGCATGAGCATCACAGCCCATCTGTCCAAGCTCGACGCACCGGCGCTCACGCGCATGGCCCACGCCATCCGCTTTCTGGCGGTGGATGCGATCGAAAAGTCGCAAAGCGGCCACCCCGGCGCGCCGCTGGGCATGGCCGAAATGGCCACCGTGCTCTGGACCCGCCACCTCAAACACAACCCCAGCCACCCCAGCTGGCCGGACCGCGACCGCTTTGTGCTGTCCAACGGCCATGCCTCCATGCTGCTCTACGCGCTCTTGCATCTGACGGGCTATGACTTGCCGATTGAGGAGCTGAAGAAGTTCCGGCAGCTGCACAGCCTCACCCCCGGCCACCCCGAGCAAGGCCTGACCCCAGGTGTAGAAACCACCACCGGCCCGCTGGGCCAAGGCCTGGCCAATGCGGTGGGCATGGCCTTGGCCGAGAAACTGCTGGCCGAGGAATTCAACCGCCCCGGCCATGCGGTGATCAATCACAACAGCTATGTCTTCTTGGGCGACGGCTGCTTGATGGAAGGCATCAGCCACGAGGCCTGCAGCCTGGCCGGCACCCTGCGCCTGTCCAAGCTGATCGCGCTCTACGACGACAACGGCATCTCCATCGATGGCGAGGTGCAGGGCTGGTTCACCGACGACACGCCGGCCCGCTTCGAGGCCTATGGCTGGAAGGTGATCGCCAAGGTGGACGGCCACGACCCCGCCGCGGTGGATGCCGCCATCGAGCAAGCCCGCGAACAATCGAGCAAACCGGGTGGCCGCCCCACCCTGATCTGCTGCCAGACCCAGATCGGCAAGGGCGCGCCCACCAAAGCAGGCGGTCACGATGTGCATGGCGCGCCCTTGGGTGCGACGGAGACCCAAGCCATGCGCGAGGCCCTGGACTGGACAGCCGCGCCCTTCGAGGTGCCGACCGAGCTGGCCAGCGCCTGGTCGGCCCTGGAGCGGGGGCGCACGGCCGAGCAGGTCTGGCGCCTGCGCTTTGAAGCCTATCGCAGCGAATACCCCGAGCTGGCCGAGGAGCTGGAGCGCCGCTGGCGCGGCGATCTGCCTGCTGCCTTCCAGCATGAACTGGCGGCCAAGCTGCAAGCCCTGGCCGCCGCCCCGCAGGCGCTCGCCACCCGCAAGTCCAGCCAGTTAGCCTTGGACGCCTTGGCCCCCTTGCTGCCCGAGATTTTTGGCGGCAGCGCCGACCTGACCGGCTCCAACCTCACCAATTTCAAGGGCTGCAGCCGCGCCGCACGCGACCAGGCGGGCAATCATCTGAGCTACGGCGTGCGCGAGTTCGGCATGGCCGCCCTGATGAACGGCATGGCCTTGCACGGCGGCTTCATCCCCTACGGTGGCACCTTTTTGACCTTCAGCGACTACAGCCGCAATGCCATCCGCATGGCCGCGCTGATGAAGCTGCAAGTCATCCATGTCTTCACCCACGACAGCATTGGCCTGGGCGAGGACGGCCCCACCCACCAAGCCGTCGAGCATGTGCCCAGCTTGCGCATCATCCCCGGCCTGGATGTCTGGCGGCCCTGCGATGCGCAAGAGACGGCCCTGGCCTGGAGCATCGCCCTGCAGCGCCGCGACGGCCCCAGCGCCCTGGTGCTCTCGCGCCAAAACCTGCCGCCCCTGAGCCGCGCCGACCAAGCCCATGGCATAGCGCGCGGGGCCTACATCTTGCGCGACGCGCCCAAGCCGCAAGCCCTGATTCTCGCCACCGGCTCTGAGGTGCAACTGGCCGTGGCGGCCCAAACTCAGCTGGCCGAGCTGGGTATTGCCTGCCGCGTGGTCTCCATGCCCTGCAGCTCGCGCTTCGACGCACAGGACGCGGCCTATCAAGAGCAGGTGCTGCCGCTGGACCTGCCTGCCGTCGCCATCGAGGCGGCTCACCCCGACTTCTGGCGCAAATACGTGGGCCGCCGCGGCGCAGTCATCGGCATGCGCACCTTCGGCGAGTCGGCCCCGGCACCTGAGCTGTACCGGCATTTCGGCATCACGGCCGAGGCCGTGGTGCAGGCCGTGCAAGGTTTGCTGAGCAAAGCCTAATTCAATATTCAGACAGACAAGGAGTTCTTATGGCACTGGTTTCACTGCGTCAGGTCCTGGACCACGCCGCCGAGCACGGCTATGGCGTGCCGGCCTTCAACGTCAACAATCTGGAGCAGATCCAGGCCATTTTGCAGGCCGCCCAGCACTGCATGAGCCCGGTCATTCTGCAGGCCTCGGCAGGCGCGCGCAGTTATGCGGGCGAGCCTTTCTTGCGCAAGATGATCGAAGCGGCGGTGGAGATGTACCCCGATTTGCCCATCGTCATGCACCAGGACCATGGCGCCAGCCCGGCCGTGTGCATGCAGGCGATTCGCTCGGGTTTTTCCAGCGTGATGATGGACGGCTCGCTGCGCGAAGACGCAAAAACCCCGGCCAGCTATGAGTACAACGTCGAGGTGAGCCGGCGGGTGGTCGAGATGGCCCATGCGGTGGGCGTCTCGGTCGAGGGCGAGTTGGGTTGCCTGGGCTCACTGGAAACCGGCCAGGCCGGCGAGGAAGACGGCGTCGGCGCCGAGGGTCAGCTCAGCCATGAGCAGATGCTCACAGACCCCGAGCAGGCGGCCGATTTCGTCACCAAGACCGGGGTGGACGCCCTGGCCATCGCCATCGGCACCAGCCACGGCGCCTACAAATTCAGCCGCCAACCCACCGGCGAGATCCTGGCGATTGCCCGCATCCAGGCAATCCAAAAACGCCTGCCGCAAACCCATCTGGTCATGCACGGCGCCAGCAGCGTGCCGCAGGAGTGGTTGCAGCTGATCCGTGAATTCGGCGGCGATATGCCCCAGACCTATGGCGTGCCGGTCGAGGAAATCCGCCGCGGCATCCAGTTTGGCGTGCGCAAAATCAATATCGACACCGACATCCGCCTGGCCATGACGGGCGCCCTGCGCCGCGCCCTGCAGCAAGACAAACGCGAGTTCGACCCGCGCAAATTCCTCAAGGCCGCCACCCAAGCCGCCCGCGAGATCTGTGAGGCGCGCTATGCCGCATTCGGCTGCCTGGGCATGGCAGCCAAGATCAAGCCGGTGCCGCTGAACGAAATGGTCAAGCGCTACCGCTGAATCGCGCACGCCGCCCCCGCTCGTCTGTGCCCTGCTGACGACAAATCCCGACGCATGGCCGCCGGCGGTTCAGCAAGCTGCCCGCTCATTTGTCAAGGAACTCACGAAACACCGGACTGCAAAAAAATTACGTCCCAAATGGGACTCCGACTTGCGCCAGATCAAGTCCAATCGAACACGCCGCGCGCATCGTCCAACTCACCGCAGAAGTGAGCCATTAGCAAAAGCTCCTCAATAGTCGTGCGGCCAGGGCAGGGATTTCCATCGCAAGCGGAGTCAACCATGTTTTCCTTCAACGAACTCAGCCTAGGCAAACGGCTCGCGCTGGCCTTTTCCTTGATGGTGCTGATCATGCTGGCCTTGCTGCTCACGGCCAGGCTGGGTTTGTCCGAGGTCAAGAAAAACATCGATCTGATCAATCACGACCGTTATGTCAAGGTCAAGCTGGTCACCGAGATCAAGGACCACATCAATTTCGAAGCCCGCGCCTCCCGCAATCTGATCATCTTCACCCGCCCTAGCGAACGCGAGGCCGAGATCAAGGAGATCAACCAGGCCCGTAGCGAGCTGGGGGTGTCCTTCAAGAAAGTCGAGGACTTGCTCAGCAACGAAGAGGGCAAGCGCCGCTTTGCCTCAGTCCAAGCCGCCCGGCAGACCTTTGTCGACAGCCTCGACAAGTTCGAGAAAATGGTGCACGACGGCGGCGATACCGCGCAACTTAGCAATTACTTGCATGACAAATTGCGGCCCGAGCAGCTGAAGTACATGCAGGTTCTTGACCAATTCATCAAGTTTGAAGAAGACTTGATGAGCGCCTCCGGCGAAGACGCCGATGCTGCGGTGAGCAGC
The DNA here is from genome assembly GCF_003852425.1 of Paucibacter sp. KBW04. Lineage (GTDB taxonomy): Bacteria > Pseudomonadota > Gammaproteobacteria > Burkholderiales > Burkholderiaceae_C > Paucibacter_A. Next base: position 51,436 of record NZ_QAJN01000014.1, read on the forward strand.
ACCACCTGGCTGATGAGTTTGATGGGCATCGCCGGCGTCTTGCTGGCAGCTGCCTGCGCCTGGTTGGTGACGCGCTCCATCGTGCCGCCGATTCGCAATGCCGTCGCCCTGGCCCGCACCGTGGCCTCGGGCAATCTCAGCAGCGATGTTGAGATCACCCGCAAAGATGAGGTGGGCGAGTTGCAGCAGGCCTTGCAGCAGATGACCTTGCAGCTGCGCGACACCGTCGGCTCGGTCTTGCAGTCCAGCGCACAAATCGCCAGCGGCGCCTCGCAGATCGCGGGTGGCAATCAAGACCTGTCACAGCGCACCGAAGAGCAGGCCGCCAATCTGGAGCAGACCGCCGCCTCCATGGAGGAACTGACCGCCACCGTGCAGAGCAACTCGGCCACCGTGTCCGAGGTGACGCAGCTGGCCCGCTCGGCCGGTGATGTGGCGGCCAAGGGCGGCGTCGTGGTGGAGCGAGTGGTGCACACCATGAACGAGATCTCGCAGGCCAGCAACAAGATTTCGGACATCATCTCCGTCATCGACGGCATCGCCTTCCAGACCAATATCCTGGCCTTGAACGCCGCCGTCGAAGCGGCCCGCGCCGGTGAGCAGGGTCGCGGCTTTGCGGTCGTGGCCACCGAGGTGCGCACCCTGGCCCAACGCAGCGCCCTGGCAGCCAAGGAAATCAAGACCCTGATCTCCGACAGCGTGGAACGCGTCTCCACCGGCAATCAATTGGTGGGCGAGGCCGGCAGCACCATGGCCGCCATCGTCCAGCAGGTCAATCAACTCAGCGGTCTGATCAACCAGATCGGCAACTCTTCCACCGAGCAAAGCGCCGGCATCGGCCAGGTCAGCACGGCCATCAACCAGCTCGATCAAGTCACCCAACAAAACGCAGCCCTGGTGGAGGAATCCGCCGTGGCCTCGGCCAGCCTGAGCCGGCAGGCCGCCGACCTGGTACAGGCCATGAGCGTGTTCCGGGTGCGCTGAATCGCGGCCCTCAAACCAGGGGCAGCTCCAGCAAAAACTCCGCCCCACCCTCCGGCGCATTGCGCACGCTCAGGCGCCCACCATGCTGCTCCACCAGGCCGTAGCTGATGGACAGCCCCAGGCCCGTGCCCTTGCCCACCGGCTTGGTGGTGAAAAAAGGCTCGAAGATGCAAGACAGATGCGGCTCCGGCACGCCGGGGCCGTTGTCGCGCAGGCGCAGCAGCAGGCGTTCCTGGCCGTCCACCTGCAGCTTCTCGGCCGTGATCCAGACCTTGACCGGCGAGCGCCCCGCCGCCGTTGCCGCGTCCAAGGCGTTCTGCAACAGATTCATCAAGACCTGCTGCAACTGCCCGGCATTGCCCATCACCACGCAGCTGGGGTCGGGCCGCCAATGCAGCTCGAAATCGGGCGCCGCGCCCTTGCTGATCCAGTGCACCGAGCGCTCGATCACCTCGTGCAAGGGCACGGCCTCGCGCGCGTCCCGGTCCATGGCCGAGAAACGCTTCAGGCTGCCGACGATGTCGGTGGTGCGCTGGGCGCCTTCCAGCGTGCCCTCGATCAGGGAAGGCAGATCGGCAAGTAGATGGTCGATGCGCAGCTTGACTCGCAGGGCCGCCTGCGCCTCGGGCGTGGCGCCCTCATGCACCGCGTCCAGATAGCTGCGCAGACGCTGCAGATAGCGCGCCAAGGCATGAACATTGCCCAGCACAAAGCTGATCGGATTGTTGAGCTCATGCGCCACCCCGGCGACCAGGCGGCCCAGGGAGGCCATTTTTTCGGAGTGCAGCAGTTGCTGCTGGGCCCGCTTCAAGGCCTCGTGGGCGACCCGCAATTCTTGATATGCGCGCTTGAGCTCGGCCGTGGGCCGGGCCACAAACACCGTGCCCACCCGTCGGCCATTGGCCGCCACCCGCGGCGTGCAATTGGCATCCACCGAAATACTGTGCTGGGCGGCATCGCGCAGATTGAGCTCCAAGCCCTCACCGCGCCGCGAGGGGTCGGGCTTGGCCAGCACCAGGCGGGCGCGCTGCACACTGGCCTCGTCGGCCAGCAGGTCGAAGATGGAGGTGCCGCGCAGCTGGGCGTCGCTGCGGCCCACCAGCTCGCACAGGGCGGCATTGGTTTCCTCGATCAGGCCGCGCTCATTGCAAACCAGCAGCACGTCGGACATGGCCGTCAGCACGCTGAAGATGAACTGCTGCGACTGCTCCAGTTCGCTGTTCTTCTTCTCCAGCTCCACCTCGTCGTGAATCAGCTGGGTGTAGACCTCGTCCATCTTGTGAATCACGTCCATCCAGGTGGACTCATCCACCCCTTCCAGCGGCCCATGCGGCATCAAGGCCTCCAAGCCGGTGGGGCGCGACAGCGTGGGCAGGCTTGCCGATGCGGGCGCCGATGCGGGGGCCGATGCGGGGTCAGAGGCGGCAGGTTTCAAGAAGGACTCCGAGGCCAGAACGAGGTTTGCGCTGGCGGGCCATGCAGCGACCCATCCAATGCCCATTTCACCATAGGCCAGCTGCGGCCAGGAATGCTGGAATCCTGCACGAAATGCAGGGCAAAAGTGGCCCCGAAATGGGGCGCTGCGGGCCGGGCCCTGATGCACAATGAATCAGTTAGCCAGGGCCCGCGTGAATCCCTGGCGCTTGATCCGCCCACTCAACAGCCAGGGAAGCTGCCATGAAAGTTGCCCAAGTGATTTTGCGTGAGAGCCAGGACCTCAGAGCCGGGCTGCTGCCTCTGCAAGCCCTCGCGCCCGATCTGCTGCTGGTGTTTGCGCCGGCCGGGCTTTTGCAGGCCATCAACAGCCCCTTGACCGAACTCTTCCCCCACGCCGCGCGGGCCGGCTGCACCACGGCAGGTGAAATTTCCAACGAGGGTGTCAGCGACCAAAGCTGTGTGGTCACCGCCCTGCACTTTGAGCAAGGCACGCGGGTGCTGGAGTCCAGCGCCCGCCTGCTGGACATGGCCGACTCCCAGGACGCTGGCCATCTGATGGGCAGCCAGCTGCCCAAGACCGATCTGCGCGCCGTGCTGGTCTTGGGCCAGGGCGTGGAGATCAACGGCAGCGCCATGATTCAGGGCCTGACCCAGGCCTTGGGCGCCCACATCCCCCTCGTCGGCGGCCTGGCCGGTGACGCGGCGGCCTTCAAGGAAACCTGGGTGCTGGGCAGCGCCGGTGTGCGCAAGGACCAGCTGGTCTGCCTGGGTTTTTACGGCCCCCGCCTGAGCTTCTCGCATGGCTCCTTCGGGGGTTGGTCGCCCTTTGGCCCGGCCCGCAAGGTGACCCGGGCCGAGAACAATGTGCTGTTCGAGCTGGACGGCGAGCCCGCCCTGGAAATCTACAAGCGCTATCTGGGCGACTACGCCAAGGATCTGCCCGCCTCCGGCCTGCTCTTCCCCTTCGCCATGCTGGGCAGCGACCACAACGAGGTGGGCCTGATCCGTACCATTCTTGGCGTGGACGAGGCGGCCGGCAGCATGACGCTGGCCGGCGATATCGACCCCGAAGGCTATCTCCGTTTGATGCATGCCAGTACCGACGCCCTGGTCGAAGGGGCAGAATCGGCGGCCATGGCGGCCCAGCAGATGGAAACACTGCGCGCCAGCGCGGCCGGGGGCGACAGCCTGGTCTTGCTGGTCAGCTGTGTGGGCCGCAAGCTGGTGATGGGCGGCCGGGTCGATGAGGAGGTCGAGGCGGTGGGCGATGTGTTCAAGCAAGGGGCGACCCTGGCCGGTTTCTACTCCTACGGCGAGATCAGCCCCTTTGTGGGCAGCAGCAACTGCAAGCTGCATAACCAAACCATGACCATCACCCATCTGGCCGAGACCTGAACGCCTGGTGCCCGGCGCTGCTGAGCCGCCTGCCGTGGCCGGGCCGGACATCCCCCCCTGACTCCATCAATGCACAAACTCCTGGCCCGTCAATGCAAGCGCCTCCTGGGCTGCGAAGAAGCGCAGCTGCCGGAGTTGCTGGCGGAGCTGCAGCAGCTGGCCGGCCAGAACGGCCTGTCCCCCCAGGCCGCCAAGGCCTTGGCCGGCATGGAAATGTTTTTGCAAAGAGTGGGCGAGGCCTACGAGCAGAGCGACCGTGACCTGGAGCTCAAGACCCGCAGCCTGGAACTCAGCTCGGTGGAGTTGAGCTCAAGCAACAACCGCCTGCGCAGTGAATTGAGCAGCCGCACCCATGCCATCGACTCCCTGCGCGAGACCGCCCAGGGGCTTTTGCGCTCCATCGACGCCGAGCCCCCGCCGCTCAAGGACGACAATCTGGAATCGCTCTCGCAGCTGATGTCCCATCTGGTGCGGGAGCGGGTGGAGAGCCAACGCCATCTGCAAACGGCCCTGGCCGAGTTGGCCAATCAAAAATTCGCGCTGGACCAGCACGGCATCGTCAGCATCACCGATGTGGACGGCAGCATTCGCTACGTCAACGACAAGTTCTGCGAGATCAGCGGCTACGCACGCGAAGAACTGATAGGTAAGAACCACCGCCTGATCAACTCGGGCTACCACCCCAGGAGTTTCTTCACCCAACTGTGGGACACCATCGTGGCCGGTGATGTCTGGCATGGCGAGATCTGCAACCGCGCCAAGCTGGGCGGGCTCTACTGGGTGCAGGCCACCATCGTGCCGCTCAAGGACAAGAGCGGCCAGCCGGTGCAGTTCATCGCCATCCGCACCGAGATCACCCAGCGCAAGCTGATGGAAACCGCGGTGCAGGCGGCCGAGGCCAGGCTCTTGAGCATCACCAATGCGGTGCCGGGCGTGGTCTACCGCTGCGAGGTCAATGTGGCGGCCGGCAGCACCCGCTACACCTTTGTCAGCGATCGCCTGCGCGAGATCCGCGGCCTGGAGCCGGCGGCCCTGCTGGCCGACGGCAGGATCTCGGCCCGCCAGATCGTCGAGGAAGACCGCGAGCGCTGCGTCCAGGGCGTGCTGAATGCAGCGGCCCAGCGCGGCATCTGGCGTGACGACTACCGCATCCAGATGAGCGATGGCAGCCGCCGCTGGCTGCGCGGTGAAATCCGACCCGAGCCCGAGGTGGCGGCGGATGGCTCGGTGATCTTCACCGGCATCTGGCAAGACGTGACCCTGCTCAAAGAAACCGGTGCCCGCCTGGCCGACATCACCGAGAGCATTCCGGTGGCCGTGTTCCAGGCCCATCTTTCCACCTCGGGTCATCGCAGCATCCCCTTCGCCAGCCGCGCCCTGGAACGCATCTGCGGCGTCAGCGGCGAGGAAGTGACGCGCGACGCCCGCCACATGATGCGCCTGGTCCACCCCGAGGACGCCCAGGCCCTGGCCCTGAGCTTTATGCAATCGGCCCAAAGCCTGCGGCCCTGGTCCATGGACTTCCGGCTCTTTCACCGCGGCAAATCCGATGTGATCTGGGTGCATGGCGAAGGCCAGCCCAAGCGAGCCAATGACGGCGGCATCGTCTGGAACGGCTATCTGGCCGATATCAGCGAGGCCAAGCGGGTCTCGGAGGAATTGCGCCGCGCCAAGGAAGGGGCTGAGGCCGCCAACCGGGCCAAGTCCGATTTCCTGGCCAATATGAGCCATGAGATTCGCACGCCCTTGAACGGCATCATAGGCATGACCGAGCTGGCCCTGGACAGCCCGCTGAGCGCCGAGCAGCGTGAGTATCTGGACCTGGTCAAGTCCAGCTCCGACTCCTTGCTGCGGGTCATCAACGACATCCTGGACTTCTCCAAGATCGAGGCCGGCAAGCTGGAGATTGAGAAGATCCCCTTCGATCTCGGGCGCACCGTCATCGACACCCTCAAGGCCTTGTCCGTGCGGGCCGCCGACAAAGGCCTGGAGCTGATCTGCGAGATCGAGCCGGACGTGCCCCTGCAGGTGCTGGGTGACCCCGGCCGCCTGCGCCAGATCCTGATCAATCTGGTCGGCAACGCCATCAAGTTCACCGAGCAGGGCGAGGTTCAAATTCATCTGCAACTCAACGACGCGGTAGAGCCACGCACCAACTACGTCTTCACCATCAGCGACTCCGGCATCGGCATCCCGGCCGACAAGCTGGACAAGGTCTTCGACGCCTTCGCGCAGGAGGACGGCTCCATCACCCGGCGCTATGGCGGCACCGGCCTGGGCCTGACCATCTCCTCCCGCCTGGTCGAGGCCCTGGGCGGCGCCATCTGGGTGGACAGCGAACCCGGCCGTGGCAGCAACTTCCATTTCGCGCTGGACTACGAGCCCGACCCCACCCTCGCCCCTGAGCAGCCTCTGCAAATCCTGGCAGGCCTGCGGGTGCTGGTGGTGGACGACCACCGCCTCAGCCGCCAACTGCTGGGCCGTCATCTACAAAGCCTGGGCGCCGATGTGAGCCACGAAGCCTCGGGCGCGGCGGCCATGCTGCAGCTGCAAAATGCCCGGGCCCAGCACCGGCCTTTCGACCTGACCCTGGTCGACGCCCATCTACCCGACACCGTCGCCTTGCTCAGCCATCTGCTGCCCTCCCTGGACGACAGCGCCGAGACCCCCGGCGCCGGCTCGCTGGGCGAGATGCCGCTGATCCTGCTGGTTTCGGCCGGCCTCAAATCGGGCGCCATGAGCAACCGGGGCGAGCCGGAAGAGCTGGCCTTGCTGAGCCGCTTGCAAAGCCTGAGCTGGACGGCCCAGCTGTCCAAGCCCTTTTTGCGCAGCGAGCTGGCCCAGCTCTGCAGCCGCCTGCTGCAACACAGCCTGGCTCCGCCGACACCGGCCCTGCTCCCGCCCGCGCCCAGCCCGGCCATCGAGGGCCTGGACGTGCTGCTGGTGGAGGACCACCCGGTCAATCAGAAGTTCGCCCTCATGCTGCTCAAGCGCTGGGGCCACCGCGTCACCCTGGCGGAGAACGGCCGGGAAGCGCTCAACGTGCTGGGCCTGCGCCGCTTCGATCTGGTCTTGATGGACATGATGATGCCGGTGATGGACGGCCTGGAAGCCACCCGGCGCTACCGCGCCAGCGAGACCGGCCCGCGCACCCCCATCATCGCCATGACGGCCAATGCCATGCAAAGCGACCGCGACAGCTGCGCCGCTGCGGGCATGGACGGCTTCATCTCCAAACCCATCAAGCTGCAGGATTTCCAAAGCCTGCTGGCCCAATATCTGCAAGAGCGGCCAGGGCCGCTGCCAGCACCGGCCGCGGCGCTGGCGATGGCTGCGGGCCGCCCCGCCGTGCAGGCGCCGGCCCGCCCGACGGCCAAGGCCGAGGCCTTTGATTACCGCCAGGCCCTCAGCCAGGTCGACCAGGAGGTGGTGGACATCATCCGCGAGACCTTTGTGCAGCAGTGGCCGCTGGATCTGGCCGCCATTCGGGCCAGCCTGGCCTCGGGCGATCTGAGCCCGGCCCTGCACCTCAGCCATGCGGCCAAATCCACCCTGCGCATGTTTGGCGCCAAGCCCGCCGCCCAGTTGGCCGAACGCATCGAAGCCCAGGCCAGCCTCAATCAAAGCGAAGGCTTGCTCGAACTGAGCCAGGCCTTGTCCGAGCAAGTCGATCTGCTGTTGCAAGCCCTGCTGAGCCCGTCCACCTGAGCCTCGCCACCATGACCCATCAAGTCCTCATCGTCGACGACAACCAGATCAATCTGGTCTTGTTCGAAGCCTTGGTCAAAAAGCTCTACGGCAGCTCGGCCGTCGTCTTCAGCCAGCCCCTGCAAGCCCTGGCCTGGGCCCAGGTCAATGAGCCGGATCTGATCGTGCTCGACTACATGATGCCCGAGCTCAACGGCATCGACTTCATCACCAAGCTGCGCGCCACGCCGGGCAAACAGAACCTGCCCATCCTGATGGTGACGGCCAATGACCAGAAAGAGGTGCGCTACCGCGCCCTCAACGCCGGCGCCAGTGACTTCCTCACCAAGCCGGTGGACCGCATCGAGTTCCTGGCCCGCGCCACCAATCTCTTGGCCCTCAACGACGCCCAGCGCCAGCTGGCCATGCGCGCCGACACCCTGGCCGAGGAGGTCAAACGGGCCACGGCCGACATCCTGGAGCGCGAGCGCGAAACCGTGATCCGCCTGTCCAAAGCGGCCGAGTACCGCGACCCCGAGACCGGCGCCCACATCCTGCGCATGGCGCATTACTCACAGCTGATCGCGCGCGGCCTGGGCCTGTCGGTGGACGAGCAAGAACTGCTGCTGCATGCCGCGCCCTTGCATGACATCGGCAAGGTCGGCATTGCCGACGCCATCCTGCTCAAGCCCGGCCGCCTGACGCCGGCCGAGTTCGAGGTGATGAAAAAGCACGCCAGCTTTGGCTACGAAATTCTCAAGGACAGCTCCTCCAGCATCTTGCAGGCCGGCGCCGCCATCGCCCTGGGCCACCACGAGAAGTTCGACGGCAGCGGCTACCCGCAGGGACTCAAGGGCGACGCGATCCCGCTGTTCAGCCGCATCGTGGCGGTGGCCGATGTGTTCGACGCCCTCACCTCGGCCCGGCCCTACAAGCCGGCCTGGACCCTGGAGGCCTCCAAACGCCATATCCAGACCAATGCCGGCCTGCACTTCGACCCCGGCTGCGTCGCCGTCTTCTTCGAGCTTTGGGATCAGGTGCTAGACATCCGCGCCCGTTTCAAGGACGACGAGGACGACTGGTCCACCATGCTGGCGACTTTTTGAGGTGGCGCTCAGGCCTCATGCCCTTACAAAGCCGACAAAAACAGGCTCTGCAATGATGCGGGTCGTACCTTTAGCGCATGGGCTATCGAAGCCTCAATCGCATGATCAAGGCTTGACTTTCTGGATGCCAGGGAATGTGCTCAATACAGCCATCTCCGACTGTCCTTCGGCTGGACCGTAAATGCGCAAGGTGGTCTTGAAGTCCTTAGCACCAGCGGGAGCGGGCAACCAGTTGGACTCAAGGGCTTGGCCGGGGGATTTCTCCTGAATGTAAATGTCCAGTGAGCCGTCGGCGTTGAACTTGAGCTTGTCTCGGTTGCCGATCTTGAAGCGATTGATGGGGTTCTCAGCGTACTGGAAACGGTAGGCGTCATACATGGTGAGCGACCAGAAGCCGTTCTTGATCAGCTTGGGAATGTCTTGAGCTTGCAGGTGCAAGACATAGTTGTTGGCGCTGTTCATCTGCTCGCCCTTGTTGTCGACAAAGGTCTGCAGATAGGTGGCTTCTTCGGCGTCGTTGGACATCAGTCCAACCAAGGCCATCTCGGCGCGCGACACATAGTTGAGACCGTAGCGCCCGCCCTCGGGATTGGTGCGCCAATGGTTGGGAGTTTCGACACCGCGGCTGTAGCGGATGCCGTCAGTGATGGCCGGCAGGTCTTTCAGCGCGCGCAGCATGCCAGCACGCGCCTGCGGATGCAGGGTCAACGGGTCAAAAGGCTTGCCGGCTTGAATCCCCAGCTGCTTCATGGACTCGACGGCCGCCGCGTCCTGGGCCAGGGGCGGGTTCTCGGTGAGCAGGTCCACCATGCGGCGGTAATAGGCAAACTCATCGGCATACGCGGGTCGCTTGCGCAACGCCGGCGGCTTGGGCGTGGTGGCGCCCGGGCCCTTGGCCCAATCGCTAAGCGCGGTGAGACTCATGCGTGACTGGTAGGCGAGCACAGTAGGAAGGTCTGAATCGTCATCAACCCTGATACGTGGCGCCACCATGACAATATTGGTGTTGGCCCGCAGCGTCTGCATGCCCTCCGGCAGTTTGCCCTGCCAGTTGGGGCCGACGATGGCCAAAGTGCTGGCCCTGCCGCCATTGGTGCGACTGGATATCTTGTAGGGAAGATTGTCGATGTAAGCATTGGCGATCTGGACGGTAAAAAAGCGGTCCAGGATGTCGGGCGTTTGCAAAACAATGGGCTGCTCACTGAGGTCCAGCACTGCGCCGCTATAGACCGTGTCGTTATTGGGGCTGACGGGCAGATTCTTTACTGCGGCAGTCACCAGCCGGCGCATATGGCCGAACTGGTTCAGCGGAGCGACCAAGGGGTTGGCGCCTGCGCCAATGCTGCTGATTTTTTCTCGCTGAACTCGTTCGCGTTCACTGATGAACAAAGGGTAGCTGAACACGATGGCCTGCACCGCCTGTGCATAGGCCAGGGTTTCCAGGCCTTGGGCTGTCTGAGCAGGGATGGCTGGCGAAGATGGGGGGCTTGAGTTGACAGGCTGAGCCAATACTGCGGGGAATTGCCACAGGCTGCAGCTCGCGCAGAGAATGCCTGCGCCGATCAGTTTGAGGGTCAGTTGCTTCATTCGAAACTCCAGTTTGTTTAGATGTTGACTCATTGCTTGATGGAGGGCCGCTGCCGAGTCGAGCGGCCTGAGCGCTTCAAAGCGCCCGGCTCAGGCGCAGCTGGAGCACATTACTCACGAGAGCATTGCTGGCTTTGACATTGCCCGTATAGGCCAGGGTCAAGCCCAGCTTGTCGATCCTGGTGGCATAAAAGACGCCTGCGTTGAGGGTCTTGAATCGGTTCGCGCCGTAGCCGCCGGCTTGATTGCCCGACATGCCGCCAGTGTCGTCTTCATACTGATTGACACCGACCAGCTGAGCGCCGAATACGCCAATCGGCGTCTTGTAGTTGGCCGCAATGTCATAGGCGGCGAAGTTTCCGCTGCGCCAGTGGTCCACCGTGTTGGTGCTATTGATGCCCAAAGCCAAGCGTGCGCCCAGAGTCAAGCTTTGGGTCAGCTGGTAGCCCAGCGTGGCATTGGGCCGTACGGTGAAGAAACGGCCGGCACCGATATTGATGGCAGGAGTGCCCGCGGCCCCGGAGGACAGGCTGTGGAAGTCGCCGGTGGGAAGCACCAAAGAAACGCCAGTGGCGAACTTCAGGCGGTCCTGGGTATAGATCCACAGCGCGGCGAGGTCGGTGTCACCCACGCCACTGGTACTGGTAGTGTTGGCCTTGGCTTGCGCGTCCAGGCTGGCCAGATAGGCAGCGCCCGGGCTGACCGAGCTGCCATCGGTGGCTGTCGCTGTGACGATGGGGAACTCCAGCGAACGGCTCGAACGGAAGGTGTAGGGAAGATTGATACCAAAGGCCAGGCGTCCGCCGCCAAAGGTGTCTTTGCTCACGAAGCCCAGAAACATCTGCGCGACGGTTTGGTTTTGCTGAAAGTCCACCAAGGCGCGTTGGCTCACGCCCTTGGCGTTGACAACTGCAGGGGTCCAAGCTTGCTTGCCGTCATCGCCGTTCAGGCCGGTGATATGGGTGGAGTTGATCGCGACGCTGGTCAACCAACCCGGTTTGCTTTCGAAAGCAGCCAGTTCGGGACCCAAAATCCCAACTGTGGGGTAGCGAATCTTGAACCCCTCTGAGGCCTGAGAGTAGCTGGTCAGACCAAATAGAGCTGCGGCAAGGGCCAGAGCCGTGGTCCTGCCAAAGGGGCAGTGGGTACTAGGTGTCATTGTCTCTTCCTTTGTTTTTGGGAATGCTGTTGTCTTGGGATGGCCAGTCCCTTGTCTTTGTTTCAGCCCTTAGTCAAATCTATTCAGCGAGGTATTCAACCGGTGGTTGAACAGCCGGTGCTCTCAAATTCCTGGACCGATAGATAGCGAGCCGCAGGGAAGAACGGCCCCAAGGCAGCCTGCTCATCACCGGGTTGATGAACTTCGAAAAGGCTTTGCTTGAAGTCAGGGGCTGGCAGCATCTGTCGGTAGACCAATATGCCGCCCGCCGGGTTACCCAAGCCGTCTCCTTGCGAGCCCCAATCCATCCAGGCGACGCCACAAGGCTTGTTGGCATTGCGCGGCCTGGCTTGCGGGGTGGAGATCACCAGGGTGTAGCGGCCTTGAGCGTCCACGGGCACTTGCTCATCGAAAAGGCAACTATCGACCGCGTTGTCATACAAGGATCGGTACTTGCAAAAGGACCAGTAACGCAGATCACCGGTCGGCATGCGATCGGGCCCGGACTGAGTCGCAGGTACCCGCGGGGCCCGCCCTTGCAACACCAAGACATCACCGAATCGTCGGTCCACCATGGCGGCCATATAAGTGTTGTCCAAGGTGCTGAAGAACCCCCCTTGGCGCCGCGCGCTGATCAAGTCCTTTATGGACTCAAATCGGGTACCGGCCAAGTAAGGCAGGACCGCGTAGCTTGGGTTGAAGAAGGCATACCAACGCAGTTCCTTCTGCGCAGGATGGAACGCCGAGGTCTGGCTGCGCAAGGTCAGCAGCGTCTGGTTGGCGTCCGCCTCCATGGCGGTTCGGCGCACGGCGCCCTCCTTGATCACCATCTCGCGGCACAGCGCCTCGCCTTCGAGCACCTTGCCGTCCGCCAGACGCATGCGCGGCTTGGGCAGAGCCACGCCACCCTTGGCACCGCGGCCTTGGTCGGGCACATAGATCCGCATCCACAGCAGCTGGGGCTTGTCATCGGCCGGCAGGTAGAGGGTGTTGGCCGGGCGCCGGGCATCCACCGCGGCGATATTCGATCCCGCCTCGATTTGGTCGGCCCGGATCAGGCGCAGCTGGTAAGCCCGTTGCGAGGCTTGCCGGGTAGCGCCCGGCACAAAAGGATTGATGCCACCGGGCTTGGGCTGAATCATCACGTCGTTGAGCCTGTCCACCGGGCGCGCCTGCTGGTCATAGCTATTGAAAGACAGATGCCTTGCATGGGGAAACTCGCCATCCAGAGTCAGCTCGGCGCCTTGCGGCAGCTTGAACTGGGTCAGCCAGTAGTTGGCCCCGGTGTCGGGATAGGACAGCAAGGTCCCACCACTGCTAGCCCCCACCCAGAAGCAATCGGCCAGGCCGTTCTTCTGCGCCTCCGCGTCCAGCTCCGCAACCGGCACCGCCGTGACCTGGGGGCGGAACTTCGCCAGATACATGCCGCCCCCGACCAGGGCCAGCAGCAAGAGCAAAGAGGGAAACAAGATCTTCTTCATGCATGAGGTTCCAGAGAAAACATGTCGCCGCGGCGATGCGATGGCACTGCGGTGGCACTGTGCTCAAGGCGAGGGCGGCTTGGTTGCCGAGGCGGGATAGCCGCTCATCCAGAGCAAGCCGCGGCGCATCAGGCAAGCGGGTAGGATCTTGGCGATCAGCAGCAAGGCCTTGAAACGCCAGGACACGGGGCGGTGCAAGGGGCCGTGGCTGATGGCTTGCAACACCTCATGTGCAACCTCGTCCGGGCCCAGATTGATGCCCATGCGCCGCAGCAGCACTTGCTTTTGACTACCTTCCAGCATCGGTGTATTCACAAACGGCGGCACGACCGCCCGCACCGAAATGCCATGCCGCGCCCATTCGCTTGCCAAGGCTTCCGTGAAGCCGCGCACCCAGAATTTGCTGGCGGAATAAATGGCCATGCTGGGAATGCCAAAGACCGATGAGGCCGAGGACAGATTGACCACGCTGACCGGCTGCCGACCCGCCGCCACGCTGCGCTTGAGCAGGGGCAGTGCAGCCCGGCAGCACAGGGCGGGGCCCAAATTGTTGACGGCCAACAAGCGGCTCAGATGCTCCAGCGACTGGTCCTCGAAATGCCCTGTGTAAAGCAGGCCGGCGTTGTTCACCAGCAAGTCCAGATGGCCGCCGGAAAGCTCGGCAAAGCGGTCGAAGACCTGCGCCACCGATTCGGGCGCGCTGATATCACCCGGTAACTCAAGCGTGGCTGAGCCCAGTTCCTGGCACAGGATTCGCAGGGCTTTGGCATCCACGTCGACCAAGCCCAGCGTCCAGCCCTCGGCCGCCAATAGGCGGGCAATCGAGCGCCCGATGCCCGAGCCCGCGCCGGTGACCAAGGCGTATTTGGCGGGCGCACTCATGGCAGCACCGCGCCCGCATTCAGTCGAAGCTGAAGCTTATGCGTGTAGCTGACGAAGGCGGGCCGCGCCTGCTCCAGGCCCAGGGCCAGCAGTCTTTGCACCATCGGGTGCTCACTGCGCGAAACCCGCAGGCGCAAGGAACCGGGCAGCGCAATCTGGCCACCGCCGCGGGTGTTGACCAAGGTACGCAAGGTCTTGCTGTTCAAGGAGGAATACAGCACCAGGTCCAACAAAGGGCCGGGCATGGCCATGCCGGCCTTACCAGAGAGGCTGAGCAGATCGCCGCCTCCCTCGGGTCGGCTGACCGTGCCATTGAAGTGTTTCTGATTCAATTCAAAGCCGATGGGGGTGACGAACTTGGGATAACCCCAAATCTCCCTTCCAGCAGCGCAGGCCACCGCCGTCGTTACCGGCAGGTCGATGACGTAAAAGCCAGCGCGTTCGCGGTCCAAGCCATAGAACAAGGACAGCAGCGGCAGGCTGGGCGCGCGCTGCCCCGTTGGCAAGGCGGCGATGGCTACCCCCATCTCGTTATAGGGCGCGATGGCCGTTTCCCGGTACTCATAAAACGCCAGGGCAAGCAGGGCCTTGCCGCTCGCAAACTGAATCGGCGACATGCCTGTGGCCGCCAGCACCTTTCGCGCGGCCTCCAACTCAACCCAGAACATGGCGATCATGTTGGAGTTGTCGTAATACAGAATCGGTAGATCAACCTCTCCTTCACTGGTGGCCTGCGTACTCAGTGGGTACTGAAAGAAGGGATCGGCTTGCCATGTGTTCAAAAGCAACTCCAGAAAAAGCTAGCGCTGCACCCGCCCTGAGCTGGGGCAGCGCCGAATAATGCAAAGGGAAAAGGCGGCTGGCGCCCAGGCGAAGCCCGCAGCCAAGGCCTTGGTTTTTGCCTCTTGCCAAGGCCACTTCTAGGGCCAAAGATTAGCGAGATGCCTCTCGCGAAGGTATCCTCGCGGAGGAAGAAAAATCAATATTTGGGGACATAGACAGTCATGCGAAGCTTGGATGGCAATGCATCTAATGGTTTGCACGGAGTGCTGAGCGTGCGCCTCTTGGTCGAACTGGGCCGTGAGCACGGTTTGTCAGCGCGCAGCTGCCTGGTGGGCAGCGGTGTACAAGAAAACCGCCTGGGGGATCTGGCCGCCATGGTCACCGCCGAGCAGGAGCTGTGCGTCATTCGCAATCTGCTGGGCCATCTGGGCAGCATCCCGGCATTGGGCGCCGTGGCCGGGACGCGTTATCACTCCATCTCCTTCGGCCCCTTGGGCGTGGCCCTGACCAGCAGCGCTTCCGCCAAAGAGGCCTTGAAGCTGGCCATGCGCTATTTCAAATTGACCTTTGCGCTGACGCGCTTCCGGGTGGCCGAGGCGCAAAGCAAGACCCTGGTCATGATTGACGATTCGAGCTTGCCGCTGGAATTGCGCAGCTTCATCGTCGAGCGTGACGCGGCGGCCCTGGTCACCGTGCAAAAAGACTTGCTGGCCTTTGAATCGGCTTTGACTGCGCTCGACTTCAACTTCCCCGAGCCCAAGGTGGTGGCCCCTTACAAAGCCATTTTCGGCGTCCGCCCGCGCTTTGCAGCCAAGGAAAACCTGGCCACGCTCTCGACCGAGGTGCTGTCCCAGCCCCTGCCGCAGGCCAATGAGTTGATCCTCCAGATGGCCGAACAACAATGCCAGCTGATGCTAGAGCAACAGGAGTCCCGCACCGGCCTGGCCACCCAGGTCCGGGTGCTGCTGACTCACAGCATTAGGGAATGGTCAGACATGCAAGCGGTGGCTCAGCATTTCTGCATGACCACGCGTACTTTGAGGCGCAAATTATTGAGCGAAGGTCAGACCTTCTTGGGGCTGCGTGAAGAAGTCCGAAGGGCCTTGGCGGAGCAATATCTGCTGGGCTCCGGCTTGTCGATCGAGGAGATGTCCGACAAACTGGGCTTCGGCAGCCCGACCAGCTTTATCATCGCTTTCAAACGCTGGCATGGCGCAACACCCTTTGCCTATCGAAGCAAACAAGCGCCAGGGGCAAAACAGCTGGTTTAGACCTCCACCAAGGCTCAATGCACCGTGCAGACCATGCAGGGATCAAAAGAGCGCACGATGTGCTGCACCGCCACCGGCGAGCTTTCACCGGCCAAGACCGGCGCGCCGACCAGGGCCTGCTCCAGCGCGCCCGGCTTGCCGGCGGCGTCGCGGGGCGAGAAATTCCAGCTGGTGGGCGCCACGATTTGGTAGTTCTGGATGCGCCCCCGGCTGGCCACCACCCAGTGGCCCAGGGCGCCGCGGGCGGCCTCCGTCAGGCCCACGCCCTGCCCTTCCAGATCGGTTGACAGCGGCGGCGCGCAATAGGGCTCGCCGGTCTGCAAAGCGCCTAGCCATTGCTCCATCAGGGGCAGCACCCGGGCCAGCTCCAAGACCCGGGCCAGCACGCGGGTGAACACCGTGCCACCGTGGTGCTGCACCGCATCCACGATCAAGCCATGGTTTGATGCCAGTTGACGAGCGATGGCGCCGGTCTCCAGCACCTCACCACCCAAGCGCGGGGCCTTGTTCCAGGTGTAGGCGCCGACCTTGTCGGCATCGGGCTGAGTCAAGCCTTGCAAGGGGTGGCGGGGCGCGGCGCTGTCCGCCATCCAGGCATGGCTCACGTCCTCGCGCACGGCGTCCAGGTTCAAAGGCTCAAGACGGCCGCTGTCGGCCCGCCACAGGCCGCGCTCGAACACAAAGCCGCCTGCTTCGGCCTGTGGGTAGGCCCCATAGCTCAAATACAGACCCGGGCCCTGGCCCAGGCTGCGCAGATCGGCCGCGCCGAATCGCGCGCCACCCAGCACCATGCTCAGCCACAGACGCAGATCGCCGCGTTCGGGCCACTGCGCATGCCAGTCCCAAAGCTCGGCCTCGCTGCGCAGGGTGGCAAACACCTCCAACTCATCGGCAAAAAGATGGCGCTCCAAAAAGCTGCGGAACTCGCGCAGCTTGGCCAGCAGGCGCACCCGTTCGGCCGCTTCGATGGCGCGGCTGGAACCGCCCGGCGTGATGCTCTGGGTATGCGGCCATTTGCCGCCCAAGGTGCCGGCCAGGGTGAACCAGCGCTGGCGGGCCGCGATGGCCGCACAGGTCTGCTCGCCGGTCTGCGGGTGGAAGCGCTTTTGCGCCTCGGCATACCAGGGCTGGGCGGCATAGACCGGCCGACTGAAGTCCGGCATGAAGAAGAGATAGAAATGCGTCAGATGATCGGCCAGGTTCTCCATGGCCAGGAGCAGATTGGTGGCCAGCAAGCCATTGGGTGGCACTTGCATGCCGCCCATTTCGGCCAGGGCCCGGGCCGCCGCCACCGACTGCGAGATGGAGCAGATGCCGCAGATGCGGGGCACAAAGACCAGGGCATCCTGCGGGTTCTTGCCCTGCAAGATTTGCTCAAAGCCGCGGTACATGGGCGCATTGACCCGCGCCGAGGCGACCTGGCCGCCCTCCACCTCCAGGCTGACCTCCAGATCCCCTTCGACCCGGTTGAAGGGCCCTACCAGCAAACGCGTCATAGCCTTGTCCACATCTCTTTCTTCTTCACTTCAGTCTTGTCTTCTTGGCCACCGGCGGCAGCACGAGGTGGTCGGCCGTGGCATTGAGCTTGACGCGCCGCGGCGTCGCGTGTTTGGACAAAGAAGCCAGGGCCACAAACCAGGCCTTGGGCATGTCAGTGGGCAGGCCGATGGGGATGCCGGCCAGTTTGGGCGTTTGGTGGAAGGGGTGGCCGGGTTCCTGAAAACCCGGCTCGGTGCAGGCGATGCAGGCATAGCCGCCGCGGGTGCAGGAGCCCTCGCCGTTCCAGGGTCGGATATTGCAGTCGGCATGCACTTGCGTGCCCTTGCAACCCATGTTCTCCATCATGCAACCCAGATCCGAGGGCTTCTCGGCGCTGGCCTTGAACTCGTAATACTCGTTGCGGGCGCAGCCGTGGTGCACCAGCTGGTCGGCATAAAAGCGCGGCCGGCCCAGGCTATCCAGATCGGCGGCGGCAAAGCTGTTCGCGGCCAGGGCCATCAAGCTGTCGATGACCCAGCTGGGATGGGTGGGGCAGCCCGCCACATTGATGACGGGCAGGCCGCTCGCGCTGCGGAACTCCTGGCCCAGCAGGCCGCCGCGATGCTCGTCCTCGAACTGCAGGCCGCAGGCCTCGCTGGGATTGCCGCCACCGGCCGTCACCCCGCCCCAGGCGGCGCAGCTGCCCACGGCCATCACATGCAAGGCCTTGGGGGCCAGGTCTTGCAGCCAATGCATCATCGGCCGGCCGGTGCCGGCCAGGATGTGAAAGCGCCCGCTGCCTTGCGGGCCGCGCAGCACCGAGCCCTCCAGGCACAACACATCCAGGCGCAGATCGCCGCTCAGGATGCGCTCCAACAGCGCAATCAGTTCCTCGCCCGTTTCCAGCGAGAGCGAGGGATGCCAGAGCAGCTGAATCCCGGCGTGGCGCAGCTGGCCGTGGAAGTCCGCCGTATCGGCGCAGAGCAAGGACATGCTGCAGCCGCCACAGCCGCCCGACTGCAACCACAACACGTTCAAGGGCTCAGCGGCCTTGCGAGCTGGCGCCATGGCTAGCCCTCCAGGCCGAAGCGAGCCATCTTGGCGCGCAGGCCCACGCGGGAGAGACCTAACTCCTTGGCCGCGCGGGTCTTGTTCCAGCGCTGGCGCAGCAAGGTCTCACGCAGAATCACCGCCTCGATCGCATCCAGGCGCTCGGCCAGGGTGCCGCTGGCGGCCTGGCCCAGATGGCTGCTGGGGACCAAGGTTGCCAGGCCCGCTCCCGTCTGCCCTTGCAGCACCCGCGCCGAAAAGCTCTGCGCCGCCAGGCTCTCGCCCTCGCTCAAGGCCAGGGCGCGGGCAATCTCATTGCGCAGCTCGCGCACATTGCCGGGCCAGGGATAGGCCATCAGCACGCCCAGGGCCTCGTCGCTCAGCTTCAGAGCCGCGGCGCGGGCGGCGCCCATGCCCAGCTCCTGCCCCACCTCCTGCAAGAGCCGGCGGGCGATGGGGGCGATATCACCGACCCGCTCGCGCAGCGGCGGCACGGTCAGCGTGACCCCGGCTATGCGGTAGAACAAGTCTTCGCGGAACAGCCCATCGCGCACTCTTTGTTCCAGATCGCGGTGGGTGGCGGCGATCACCCGCACATCGACAGGCACGGCGCGCGCAGCACCCACAGGCCGCACCTCGCGCTCTTGCAAGACACGCAAGAGCCGCACCTGGAAGGCCGGCGAGGTCTCGCCGATCTCGTCCAGAAACACCGTGCCGCCATTGGCGCGCTGGAACAGGCCGGCATGGTCCTCGAAGGCGCCGGTGAAAGCGCCGCGCTTGTGGCCGAAGAGTTCGGACTCCAGCAAGGTGTCCGGCATGGCCGCGCAGTTCTCGGACACAAAAGCCTTGTTCGCGCGCGGGCTGGCGTAATGCATGGCACGGGCCAGCAGTTCCTTGCCCGAGCCGCTCTCACCCAAAACCAGGGTGCTCAAGTCATAGCGGGCGACTCGGGCGGCCAGTTCGCAAACAGCGTCCAGCGGGCTGCCGGATGCCCGCTCGATGCGATCGAAATCAAAGGCCTGGCGGGCCTGGGCCAGATTGCTGGCGGCCCGCTCGCGCAGCACCGGCGTGCTGCTGCGCAGCTCCAGATGCAGGCGGTTGGTGTCGCGCTGCAGGCCTTGGGCCTCGACCGCATTGCGCACCGTGGCCAAGAGGTGATCGGGGATCCAGGGCTTGAGGATGTATTGATAGATGCCGGCCTCGTTGATGCCAGAGATCAGGTCCTCGGTATCGGTATAGCCCGAGATGACGATGCGCACCGTGTCCGGCCAGCGCTCGCGCACCTCTTTCAAGAACACCACGCCGGTGAGGCCTGGCATGCGCTGGTCGCAGAGGATGACGCTGACCTCCTGCTGCTCCAGCAGCAGGCGAGCCTCGGCCGCGCTGCCGGCCGTCAGCACAGAGAAGTCCTCGTCCAGGGTGCGGCGCATCGCATCCTGCGAGCGCACCTCATCATCCACCACCAGAACGGTAGGCATGGCGGGCGGGAGCAAGGGGCCGGATCTCATATCAATCCAGCATACGGGAGCAGTTGCGGCCCGGACATTAGCAAATGCGCGGTAACTGCTCTCCGCTCAGCCAATCCACCACACGCCGCCCCCCGAATCGGGTGTTCATCTGCACAAAGCTGTGGCCATCCTCGGTGACCACGCCGATGCTGGCCGAATGCCGGCCCAAGGGATGGGCATGCATGGCGGCCAGCACCGCATCGGCCGCGGCCGGGCTGACGATGGCCACCAACTTGCCCTCGTTGGCGATATAGAGCGGGTCCAGGCCCAGCAACTCGCAAGCCGCTTCGACCTGGGGCAGGACGGGAATGGCCGACTCCTCCAAGAGCATACCCACGCCCGATTGCCCGGCGATTTCGTTCAGCGTGGTGGCCAGGCCGCCGCGCGTAGGATCGCGCAAGACCCGCACATCGCTGGGCCGCGGGGCCGCCTGCAGAATCGCCGCCACCAGCTCATGCAGGGCGGCGGTGTCGGACAGGATGGCGGTCTCGAACTCCAGCGACTCGCGCTTGGACAGCACGGCCACCCCATGCTCGCCGATGCTGCCCGAGATCAGCACCACATCGCCCGGCCTGGCGTTCTGGCCGGCAATCTCGATGCCCGGCGCCACCACGCCCACGCCGGTGGTACTGATGAAGACGCCATCGCCCTTGCCGCGCTCCACCACCTTGGTGTCACCGGTGATCACCGGCACGCCGGCCTCGCGGGCGGCCGCCGCCATGCTGTCGACGATGCGCTTCAGATCGGCCAGGGGGAAGCCCTCCTCGATGATGAAGCTGGCCGCCAGGTACAAGGGCATGGCGCCCGACATGGCCACATCGTTGATGGTGCCGTGCACGGCCAGGCAGCCCACATCGCCGCCGGGGAAAAAGAGTGGCGAGACCACATGGCCGTCGGTGGACATGACCATGCGCGCGCCCACGGGGATGGGGAAGCTGCTGCTGTCATGGCCTTGGCGCAGCATGGGGTTGTCGAGTGCGGCCACAAACAATTCTTCGATCAGCTGGGCCGAGGCCCGGCCACCCGCGCCATGGCCCATATCGATGCGGCCATGCTTGAGGTCCAGAGGCCGGACATAGCCTTTTTTGACCGGACTATTGCCTGCACTCATGCGGCCTCCTTCGTCGCTTGCGCGACGATGGCGATATCGCGAAAACGCCCATAGCTGTAATGCGCGGCGCAAGCGCCCTCGCTGGACACCATGCAGGAGCCCACCGGGTTCTCGGGCGTGCAGACGGTGCCGAAGATCTTGCAGTCGTTGGGCTTTTTGACCCCGCGCAGAATGGCCCCGCATTCGCAGGCCTTGTTGTCGGCCACCGGGGTGTAAGTGAGATCAAAGCGCTTTTCGGCATCGAACTCGGCATAAGCCGCGCGGATCTTGAGCGCGCTGAAGGGCACCTCGCCCAGGCCGCGCCACTCAAAGCTGTCGCGCAGCTCCAGCACCTCGTCCACCAGGGCTTGGGCGGTCAGATTGCCGACCCGATTGACGGCGCGGGTGAACTCGTTCTCCACCTCAAAGCGACCCTCATTCATCTGCCGCACCAGCATCAGAATCGCCTGCATCACATCCAGGGGCTCAAAGCCGGCGATCGCCACCGGCTTGCGGTAGTTCTCGGCAAAGCCCTCGTAGGGCGCGGAGCCGATCAGGATGCTGACGTGCGCCGGGCCGATAAAGCCGTCCAGCGGCACCGTGCCCAGCTGCTTGACCTCGGGGCTTTCCAAAATATGAGTGATGGCCGCTGGCGTCAGCACATGGCAGCACAGCACGCTGAAGTTCTTCAGCCCGCGCGCCTTGGCGTCACGTATCACCAGGGCCGTGGGTGGCGTGGTGGTCTCGAAGCCGATGGCGAAGAACACCACCTCGCGCTCGGGGTTCTGCTCGGCAATGGCCAGCGCATCGGCGGCGGAATAAACCATGCGGATGTCGCCACCCCGCGCCTTGGCCTTGATCATCGAAAGCCCTTTGGAGGCCGGCACCCGCATGGTGTCGCCGTAAGTGCAGACGATGGCGTTCTGCTCCAGCGCCAGCTGAATGGCCAGGTCGATGCGACCAATCGGCAGCACGCAGACGGGGCAGCCTGGGCCGTGCACCATGGTGACATTGGGCGGCAGCAGCTCGGCAATGCCGTAGCGCGAGATGGCGTGGGTGTGGCCGCCGCAGAACTCCATAAAGCTGTAGTGCTGATCGGGCCTGGCCTCCTCGGCCAGGCGCTCGGCGATGCGGCGGGCGATCTCACCGTCGCGAAACTCGTCGATGTACTTCATGCTTGTGCCCTCTCCTGCGCTTCATCCTGCGCGGCCACCAACTGGGCCATCTCACCAAACAAGGCCAAGGTGCGCTGGGCCTCTTCCGGGTCGATGCGGCCGATGGCATGGCCCACATGGACGATGACGTAATCCCCCACCTGGGCCTCGGGCACCAGGGCGATGGAGATGGGCTTGCGGATGCCGCCCAGATCGACCAGGGCCTGATCGCCGGCGCGCAACTCCAGCAGCAAAGCGGGTATGGCTAGACACATGATGTTGAAGCGCTTTCCTCGCCCTGCGGGGCGCAGCGTGTAGAAGAGGCCAAGGCCGAGTCTTCAGCCTTGGCCAGAGAATGGGCGGCGACCCAGGCCTGGCCCAGGGCCAGACCGGCGTCGCCGCATGAATTTTTCTGCGGCAGCAAGACCCGCAGGCCACGCTGCAAGAGCTGCTCCTGCAGGCGCTGGCTCAGCAAGCGGTTCATAAAGCAGCCACCAGACAGGCAGACCGTCTGCGTGCCCTCGCTCTCGGCCGCCTGGGCCAGCCAATTCGCCAGGCCATCGGCCAGGCTGAGATGAAAACAAGCGGCGGCCTCGCCCTGCAGGGCCGGCACCTGAATGGTGTACAGCAGACGGGCCAGCAAGGGCAGCAGATCCAGCTGACTGCAGCCCCCGGCCTCGCTGGGCGGCAGGATGCGCAGAGCCAATAACTCGGGCAGATGGCCTCTAACCTGCGCCAGCCAGTCGCTGGCCGCCGCTTCCAAAGCCATGGCGGCCTCGGCCTCGTGGCTTTGACGCAGGCTCAGGCCCAGGGCGCCGGCGGCGGCATCGAACCAACGGCCGGTGCTGCTGCTCAAGGGGCAGTTGAGGCCGCGCGCCAGCAGCTGCTGGAGCTGCCGCGCCTTGTCGACGCCGACCCCGGGGCCAAAGCGCGCCGGGATTTCTTCCGGCCGGCCCAGGGCCTGCAAGGCCGCAGAAGCCATGCGCCAGGGCTCGCGCGCCGCCACATCGCCACCGGGCAAGGCCAGGGGTCGCAGATGGCCCAGGCGCCGCCAGCCTTGGGTGGACACCGCAAGCAGCTCGCCACCCCAGGCCTGGCCATCTGTCCCTAAGCCGACCCCATCCAGGGCCAGGCCGACGACGGGGCCGCGCTCGCCATGCTCGGCCAGCACGGCGGCGATATGGGCATGGTGGTGTTGCACGGCCAGGGCGGGCACGCCCAGCTCGGCGGCTAACTGCCCGGCCAAGCGGCTGCTGAAGAAATCGGGATGAAGATCGTGAGCGATGGCCTGCACCCCGCTCCTGCCCTCGCCCTTAACCTTGGCTTGCTCAATCAAGGCACGCGCCGAGGCCTCCAAGGCCAGGCAGGCGCCGGGTTCGCTCAGATCGCCATGCAGGGCCGAGCCCTGCCAAACACCGCCCTGCCACAGGCCGGCGCTGTTTTTCAGCCAGGCCCCACAGGCCAGTACCGCGATGTCTTGCGTCTTCATCATCAGCTCTGCTGGGGCTTGGCGCGGGCCGCCAGCACATCCGCCAGCTGGGCTTCCAGCTCGGCCACACGGCGGCTCAGGCTGGCCTCGCGCGATTCGGCGGCCAGGGCTGCGGGCTCGGCCATCACCTGCTCCAGCCAGTTCAACCAAGCCTCCATGCCCGCACCCGAGGTGGCGGAGACCTGCAAGATCTCGATGGCCGGGTTGACCCGCCGCGCCGCGTCTATGCAGCGCTGCAGGTCGAAGTTCAGATGCGGCAGCAGATCAACCTTGTTGAGCAGCATCAGGGTGGAGGCGGCAAACATATCCGGGTACTTCAGCGGTTTGTCCTCGCCCTCGGTGACCGAGAGAATCACCACCTTGGCGGCTTCGCCCAGATCCCAAACCGCCGGGCAGACCAGATTGCCCACGTTCTCGATGAAGAGCAGGCTGGCCGGCTCCTCATGATGATGGTGATGTTCATGGCCATGCGCATGAGGCTCATGGCTGCGCAAGCGGGCAAAGGCCTGGGCCACCATGGGCGCGTCGAGGTGGCAGCCCTTGCCGGTGTTGACCTGCACGGCGGCCGCGCCGGTGGCGCGGATTCGGTCGGCGTCCAAGGTGGTTTGTTGATCCCCCTCGATCACGCTGACCTGCAACTCAGGGCGACGGCGGCGCAGCGCCTCAATCGTGGCGCAGAGCAAGGTGGTCTTGCCCGAGCCGGGGCTGGACACCAGATTCAAGGCCGTCACCCCATGGCCTTCAAAATGCGCGCGGTTCTGGCGCGCGTGGCGGTTGTTCTCGCCCAGGATGTCGGTCTCCAGCTTGATGGCCCGCGCCTGGCTCATGCCCGGCACCGACACCCGCGCCGCGCCGCTGCCGAAGTGCAGATCACCATGCTGAGCGTCGACCTGCACATGGCTGGACTCTTCAGGCCCACGGGGTTGTTCATGCGCATGTGCATGCCCCGCCTTGTTCTCCTTGCCTTCGCCCGTCTCGGCGCAACCACAAACAACGCACATGATGTCTTCCTTTCAGTCTTCCACCAGCATATCCAGCACCTTCAACTCGGTGCCGCCGGTGGGCTGCAGTTGGTAATGCCCGCAATGGGGGCAGGCGTCGCCGCGCTGGGCAATGGCCACGGTCTGGCCGCAAGGCAGGCACCAGGCCTCGCCGGGCGGCTCTTCGATTTCAAACAAAGCGCCTTGCAAACAAGTGCCGGGCGACAAGGCCTCCAGCGCAAAGCGCAGGGCGCGAGCCTCCACACCGGCCAGTTGGCCGGCTTGCAAGCGCAGCTGGGTGACTCTTTGAAACCCTTCGCGCCGGGCCGCGTCTTCCACCAGCTGCAAAATGCCGCCGGCCAGGCTAGCCTCATGCATGGCAGTCTCCTGCAAGATTGGGACTCAAAGCTTGGCGCATAGGCGACGAATCAACAAGGTCATAGCTCACACAGGGATCGTAAGCATTCATCAGCAGATGGCTTGCTTGGCAAACCCTAGGTGTCAAATTCGACGGCAAGGCCGCCAGGCCGCTGGCCACGGCGCCCTCGGGGTGGAAGTTCCACTCGGTCGGCGCCAACACCTGGCAGCTGCGCACCCGCGATTCAAGGCTGTAGCCGCCCTGCGGCCCGGCTTCCAGCTCGATGCGATGCACGAGCAGGCCGCGTGCCATCTCCACCCAGGCCAGACCCTGGCCCGGCGCCAAGCAGAGCGCGCCCGCGTCCAGATAGGCGGCGCCATGTTCGCCGTCCTCAGTCAGGGCCAGTCGCAGGCATTCGACCAGGCGAGCGCCCAGGCGCAGCCACAAACTAGAGAGGCCTTGTTCGGCCGCGCCCAAGCGCCAGCGGGTCCAGGGCCCCGTCTCGGCGCATACGCCCCGCCACTGCGGCGCCATGCAAAAGCCGGGCTGCCCCCCCATGGCCTGGGCCAGCCAAAGCAGATCGGCCTCGCTGGCCTGCGGATGCAGGGGGCGAGCGCCTGCCCAGGGCTGGTCGGCCAGCTCACGCAGCTGCATAAAAAGCTGGGGCAAAAAGCCCTCGCCCTCTTGCGACCACAGCTCCAGACAGGCCTGCGGCCGGTGCTGCCACAGAGCCAAAAAACTGGGAGCAGACAGACCTAACAACTCTCGCTCCATCCAGGCCAAGGTAGGCGCGCGCCATTGCTCGGGAGGCAAATCGATGGCGTCCTGCAGCAATAAGGGGCAGGACAGCAAGGCGCGGCGGGCCTGCAGCTGAAAGGACTGGGCACCCATGCCGGGTTTGAGCAAGAGGCGCGGCCAGTCCAGCAGGATGCGGCGCAGATGCTCGCGCAAGGTTTCACGCTGCAGGACTTGCGCCTGCGCCGGCGCCAGGGCGATCCGCTCCCCCGGCGTGGCGAGAGCCGCCGCCAGGCTCAAACCTGCACACAGGCGGTGGGCATGAGCGCACAGCCCGAACACCAGGCCCAAGCGACCAGGCAGGACCTCGGCCGGCAGACCGGGCGCGAGCAGGCGAGCCCAGTCGCGCCGGCTGCTGCGCAGATTGCCGGGGATGGCGGCCCCCGGCTGCAGCTGCAGGCTGCCGCTCAGACGGTCCAACACCTGCTGGCTCATGATCGGCCCGCTGCTGAGGCGGCCGCCGAGCGGCCAAACAAGAGGGCGCGGCGCGAGGCGACAACCGCATCCGCACTTGCCGCTGAGTTGCCTACAGGCTGGCTTGCTGGCGCCGCATGAGGTGCAGGCACAGGCTTGACCCGCAAGGCCTGCAGCACCGCCACCGCCGTCTCGCGGGCCTGGGCCTGATCCACAAACTCGCTCATGGGCGAGAACAGTGAGCAGGCCCAGAACGCGCCAAGACCGGCTTCGACATGGGCCAAGAACTCAAAGCGCTGGCCACCCAGCAGCAGCTCTCGCTTGGCCGCCAGCGCCGAGGTCTTCAGGCAAGGCCGCAGCGGCAGGCAAAGCAGATTCATGAACCAGGGCGTGATCAAAATGCCCAGCAACTCGGGCTGGGCTTGCAGCCCTGCCGGCGCGGCCTGCTCCTGCGCCAAGGCATCCATTGGCAAAGGCTCAAAGCCCAGGGTCTCCACCCGCAGGGCCGGATGCAGAATCGGCAGCCCGGCCATGCGAGTGCTGGCGATCTGCTCAAACAGATGCTGCAACTGCTGCAGGCGCTGGGCCGGCAGTGGCGAGGAGGCAGACGAGGTAGCCATGCAGCCAAGGCGGGCTCAGGCCCCGTCCCTCAAAACCATGAATTGATCCGCCTCACCATCACATTGCGGGCAGCGCCAGTGCGCGGGCAGATCAGCAAAGGCGGTGCCCGGCGCCACCTGCCAGACCTCGCAGCCCAAGGCCGGGTCGTAGACCCACCAGCAGATCTTGCACTCCAGCCTCGCCGTCGCCGGCAGGCGCTTGGCATCGCCCAGATAACTGCCTTCGAAGCGATTCGTCGAAGCGCTGGCCGAATCGGCGCGGGCGTCCATCAGCCCTGCTCCACCCAGTGCAGCACATCGGCCAGTCGGGCATGGGAGTCGGCCAAATCCTCGGGCGCGGCCAAGGCCACCTCGGGCAGTTCGCTGATCTCCACCGTGTTCAGAATCACCACGTCCTGGGAGTTGTAATACACCACCCGCCAGCAATTCGGCGTGCAGGTATTGGTGATGCGGCAGTTGCCATAGCCGCGCGACAGGATCAGCACCCGGCCGGTGCCCAGGTGGTGATCCAGAAAACCGATGTCTTCCACCGAGACCGGCAGCAGGGTCAGATTGATCATGTGGGCGGCTTGCCCAGGCTTCCAGCTGCGCCATTGCTCGGCGATCTCCACCAGCAGGGCCGGGGCGTTCTGCACATTCGGTGGCAGCGGGCCCCGCCAGGTCACGGCTTGGCGCTGCGCATCGTCCCAGCAGTCCAGCAAGGCCGTCTCCTTGAGCGCCTGGGGTACGAAACCCAGCTCCAAGTGGTCCGACACCACCACGCCGGCGCGCGCCTGGATGACACGCCAGATGCCGGCGAAGACCGACTCCTGCACCCGCAGCTCCAGCCCGTCCGCGGCGGGCGCGCCCGAGGCGTCGGTCTCGCTGAGCACGCGGGCGCTGACCTCGCCCTCGCCCATCACCTGGTTGATCAGCTGCAGGTCCAAGAGGCCCAGAGCGCTGAGGTCCACCCGGCGGTTGATGCCGTCCGCCATCACCAGGGCCAACTCGGCCAGGCAGGTGCGCAAGGTTTGATGGGCTTGCTCGCGGCCCAAGATCTCCTCGGCCTCGGGCAGCTGAGGGACGTGGAAGGTCTCCATGCCCTGGGGCATGGGCATATAGTCCAGCTGCTCTTCTTCCAGCTGGCTGCCGGGGCCGATACCGACCACGGGAATGGGGAATTCTTTTTGCATGATGGGCTGCTCGGGTGAAGAGTTAGGCCACAAACTCAGTGGCAGGCCGAACCGGAGGCATTGACCGCATTCGCGCTGACGAGCGGGATGCCAATGGTGGGCGCGCGCGAGACCGGCAGGCTCAGCACCCGGTCCACCTCGTTCAAGAACACATCCCAGTCATGCATGCCGCTGAGCGTGGCCACATACTGGCCATCGCGCAGAAACAACAGGCTGGGCCAGCGCTGCGAGCCGTAGCGGCGGGCCAGATCTTGCTCCAGCTCGCGCGGCACGACGGCCATCTCGAAGCGGCCGCCCAAGGCGCGGCGCAGCTCGGGCAACACGACGGCCACGTCCTGGCCTTCGGGGAATTGCACCGGGTCACCGGCGAACAGCACGACACGATCGCCGCCCTGCTCCGCCCAGGCCTGGATGGTCTCGCCATCCACCCAGCTGGCGCCATGCTGGCTGACCAGGCGTTCGATCAAGCTCTCGCTTGCGCGGGCCTGCGGTGCTTGCACCGGCAGATTGAGGCGGGCCTCGCTGCTGTCCATCTCCAGGGTGTTCTCGCTCATGCTTGTCTCCGGTGTTTCTTCTTGGGATGGGTCTTCAGGACTGGCTGGACAGGGCCAGCAAGTCCTCACGGCTCAGGCGCGAGGGCAAATCAAAACTGGCTGTTTGAGCGATATCTGCGCCGCCCAAGCCATCGCTGGTGTTCATCAGACTCAGCATCTGGTCCAGGGTGGCGTTGATCTCGGCCGCACGATCCTGGCTCAGGCGTTCCTGGGCCGAGTCCAGAAAGGCCAGCACCCAGTCGCCCAGCTGCAACTCGCCCACCAAGGCGGTGTTGAGTTGCTTGAACACGCCGCCCCGTCCTTCACACAAGGCATGGCCCGGCGTGATCGCGCGCACCTGCATGGGGATACCGATACACATGCTGTTCTCCTGCTCGCTCAGGCCGGGAAGAAGCGCTCGTCCCCAACCCGGCAGGCCAGGGTCTCGGGGGGGCGGGCCGTCTCGTACCGTTCCAAGCCCAGCTCGACAAAGGTGACGGCCTCGCGGGTATCCAGCGGGCGGGTGCGCTGGCAAGGCTCGGCGCCCCATTCCTGCAAGCGCTCCAGGCCCAGGCGCAAGGCCTCTTCCATCGCCTCTTTGACGATGGGCCGCAAGCTACCGCCATAGTCTTCCAAATACTCGGGCTGGCAGCCGACCAGCAAGATGCGGCGCGGGAAGCGCTCGGTCAGCTGGGCCAGCATCAAGACCTCTTGAAAGCCGGTCTGGTGCAAGCTCATCTTCTTGGCGCCCATAAAGCGCGGCACCTCATCGCCCTCCACCAGCTTGAGCGTGCCAGGGGCCAGGCCGTAGTCGATGGCGTCGAAGATCAAGAGGCTGTCGGCCTCCTGCACATGCTGGATCAGATAAAGGCCCTGGGTGCCCCCATCGATCAGCTGCACATGGGGCGCGAACTCGTAGCGGGCCTGCAAGGCCTCGATACAGCGTACGCCAAAACCCTCATCGGCCCACAAGACATTGCCTATGCCCAAGACGCAGATGGTGGGCATATCTGCTTGCGCATTCGTATCCATGGCGTTCTAGTCTTTAAAGGTGCGGTGGCCGGAGATCATGGTGCTGACCACGCTGGAGCGGCCCATGATGTCCTCACGGATGGCGGCGTAGACATGCAGGATCACGAACACCACCAAGGCCCACATGCCCAGGCGATGCCAGGTGTGCACGTCTTGCGATTGGCCCATCAGCGGGATCACCCAGCCGAAGAGCTTATCGGCCCAAGATCCGGCCTGCGTGCCCTCGCCATACATGGCGAAGCCGGTGAAGACCATGAAGATGGAGGTCAGCAGAAAGAGAAAGAACATGGCAAAGCGTGCCAGCGGGTTGTGGCCCACATACTGGCCCGGCCGCGGCGAAATGAAGGCGTACCACTTCAGCATGCCCACAACCTCGCGCCAATAGGCCTTCTGGAAGATGGGCACCCAGAACAACTCCCGCGCATGGTGGTTGCCCACCAGGGCCCAGTAGATGCGGCCGATCAAGCCTATGGCCAAGAGATAGCCCGCGGCAAAGTGGGCAAAGCGGATATAGCCCATCACATAGTGCGCGCTGGCCTCGCCCGCCACCGTGGGCAGGGGCGATCCGATCAGATAACCCGTCAGGGCCAGCACGCTGATGGCGAAGGCATTGATCCAATGCCAGAGGCGCACGGGCGCTTCAAACACATAGGCCGATTTGATGGACGAGGTGCGGGTGACATCGACGGCATCAAAGGTCTGGCTAGGGTCGCCGTTCGCTGAAGCGGCGGCAGAGGTGGGTGTGGCAGACATGGGAGGCTCCCGGTTCAGGGTTGGGATGTGATCCGGCGCGGGCTCGGCTCAGAGCCGGCTCAACACCATCAACAGACCGCTGGCCGCCAAGGCCATGGCTAGACCTTGCGCCAGGCGTGCGGGCAGACGCGCCAGAGCGCTGCCCATCAAAAGCCCCAGGCCGTGCAGAACGGCCGATCCCAACGTGAAGCCGGTGATGAAAAGGCTGGCCGATGCACCCGTCACCATCTCCAGGCCATGTGCCTGCCCATGGACCCAGGCCGCCGCCGCCACGACCAGCAGACCCAGGCCGGCGGGCGCACGAGCACCCACCAGCAAAAGCGCACCAAAGGCCGCCACACTGGCCGCCACCCAGACCTCCAGCTGCGGCGCCACCCAGCCGCCCATGGCCGCTACTGCGCCCAGCATCAGCATGGCAAGGAACAGGGCCGGTGCCCCCAGACGCACCCGCCCCTGCCAGAGCTGGCTGGCCCACACACCCACCGCCAGCATGGCCAGCAAATGGTCCAGGCCGGTGAAGGGATGGAGCAGGCCAGCCAGCAGGCCCGAGGCCTGCTCGGTCTCGGACGGGCCGATATGCCCCCCATGGCCGCTATGTGCTTGCGCCAGGTTCACCAAGGCCAGGCCCGCCAGACCCAGACCACACTTCAGCACGCTCTTGTTCTTGATCTTCATGATGGATGTCTCCTGTTATGAGGGTGCGAATCAGCGCACCTTGACCGAAGTGAGTTCCTCGCCGTCTGGGCTCATCACATGGGTGGAGCAGGCCAAGCAGGGGTCGAAGGAATGCAGGGTGCGCAAGATCTCGACCGGCTGTTCCGGGTTGACCATGGGCGTGTTCATCAGGCTGGCCTCAAAGGCGCCGATCTGGCCCTTGGTGTCACGCGGGCTGCCATTCCAGGTGGTGGGCACCACGCATTGGTAGTTCTCGATGCGGCCGTCCTTGATCTTGATCCAGTGGCCCAGGGCACCGCGCGGCGCGGCCACCGTGCCCACGCCCTTGGCCTCCTTGGGCCAGGTGCTGGGATCCCATTTCTCCACATTGACGGTGCTGCTGTCCCCGGCCTTGATATTGGCGACCAGCTCCTTGAAGTCCTCCATCATCATCTCGCCGCAGTACTGCGACTCCAGCGCCCGCGCCAGGGTGCGGCCGATGGTGGTGGGCAGCAACTGCTTGGCGGTGAACTGTGTCTCGGGCAGGCCCAGGGCCTTGGGGATGGCGCTGTTAATGGCCATGGCTGAGGACTCGACCTGCTCTTTCACCCGCTGCGAGTACTTATGACCCTTGAGCGCATGGGCGTAGCCGAGGATGTAGCGTGACAGCGGGCCCACCTCCACCGCATGGCCGCGCCAGCGCGGTGATTTGATCCAAGAGTACTTGGCGCTCTCGTCGATCTCCTGAATATTCGTGCGCGTGCCCTTGGTCTTGGCACCCAACTCATAGTTCGGCTCGGTGACACCGTCCCAGGGGTGCAGACCCTTGCTTTCGTCAGCGTACTTGTACCAGCTGTGGGACACGAATTCCTGCACCTGCTCGGGGTCGCGCGGGTCCACCGGCAGGATCTCATCCCAGTTGCCATTGATGATGGCGCCGCCGGGAAGCTGCTGGGTCTCGCTCTTGTGCATCACCTTTTCATAGGTGCCGTAATCCATCACATTGGTGGCCGAGAGGCCGCCGCCGTAGAGCCAGCCGGAATGCTTGTACAGCGTACCAATGGCCAGCACATCGGGGATGTAGACATTGTTGTTGAACTCGATCATCTCCTTGATGCGAGCCTCGATGAAGTTGAGCCGCTCCATATTGATGGGCGCGCCGGCCGCACCGTCCTTGTCGATATTGATGGCGCAGGGCACGCCGCCCACCAGATAGTTGGGGTGCGGGTTCTTGCCGCCCAGAATGGTATGCACCTTGACCCATTCCTTCTGCAAGTCCAGGGCCTCCAGATAGTGGGTGACGGCCATCAGATTGGCCTCGGCTGGCAAGACATAGGCCTTGGAGCCCCAGTAGCCATTCATAAAGGGGCCCAGCTGGCCGCTCTCGACAAACTTCTTCAAGCGGTTCTGGATGTCACGGAAATAGCCGGGCGAAGACAGGGGGTGGCTGGGCGAGACCAGCTGCTGCAGCTCCGAAGTTTTCTTGGGGTCGGCCTTCAGGGCCGAGACCACATCCACCCAGTCCAGCGCATGCAGATGGTAGAAGTGCACCACATGGTCATGGACCTGCAAGGTCTTGGCCATGATCTCGCGGATCAGGTAGGCGTTCTTGGGGATGATGATGCCCAAGGCGTCTTCCACCGCCCGCACCGAGGTGAGCGCATGGCAGCCGGTGCAAACCCCGCAGATGCGCTCCACGAAGGCCCAGGCGTCGCGCGGATCGCGGCCCTTGAGGATGACCTCCAGGCCGCGCCACATGGTGCCGGTAGAGACGGCGTTACGGATCACGTTATTGCTGTCGAGATTGACCTCGCAGCGCATATGCCCTTCGATGCGGGTGACGGGGTCGACCACCACGCGGCGGCCCCCGTTGTCCAGCTTGAAACCCTGCGTTTCATAAGCGCCCATGTCTTGCTCCTATTTGTTCTGCCTAGCCGGCCGCCCGCAGGCGGATTCGGGCTGCGGATTTATTGTTTGGCCGTGGTGTCGGCATTGCCGCTAGCGGCACGCTTGATGGCGGAGACCGCCGCATGCGCGGCCACCGCCGCGCCCACCGTGCCGGCCGCCGCCATGCCCACCTTGTCCGCATTGGCCTCGATGCCGAACTGCGGGATATTGGTCAGGCGGTCGTAGAAGGAGCCCTTGTCCCAGAAGCCGTCTTCCGAGCAGCCGATGCAGCCATGGCCGGCCTTGATCGGGAAGCTGGTGCCCTCGTTCCACATCACCGTCGAGCAGGCGTTGTAGGTGGTGGGGCCCTTGCAGCCCATCTTGTAGAGGCAGTAGCCGCGGCGCGCCGACTCGTCGTCGAAGGACTCGACAAACTGGCCCGCGTCAAAGTGGGGCCGGCGATAGCATTTGTCGTGGATGCGTTGGCTGTAGAACATCTTGGGCCGGCCCTGGCGATCCAGCTCGGGGATGCGGTCGAAGGTCAACATATAGGTGATCACACCCGTCATCACCTCGGCGATCGGCGGGCAGCCCGGCACCTTGATGATGGGCTTGTCGAAGATCACCTTGTGCACCGGCGTGGCCTGGGTGGGATTGGGCTTGGCTGCCTGCACACAGCCCCAGGAGGCACAAGAGCCCCAAGAGATGATGGCCTTGGCATCCTTGGCCACATGCTTGAGCTGCTCGATGAAGGGCTTGCCGCCGATGATGCAGCTCATGCCATCCTGATTGAGCGGCGGGTTGCCTTCCACCGCCAGGATGTAGTTGCCCTTGTACTTGACCATGATCTCCTCCAGGATGGCCTCGGCCTGGTGGCCAGCGGCTGCCATCAAGGTGTCGTCATAGTCCAGCGAGATCATGGACAGCACCACATCCTTGGCCAGGGGGTGGGCCGAGCGGATGAAGGATTCGGAGCAGCAGGTGCACTCCAGGCCATGCAACCACAGCACCGGGGTGCGCGGCTTGGTCTCCATGGCGTGCGCAATCTGCGGCACAAAGCTGGGGGCCAGACCCAGCGAGGTGGCAGTCAGCGAGCAGTACTTCAGGAAGCTGCGGCGCGAAATGCCCTGACGGCGCATGACCTCGTAAAAGGTTTCCATCGTTGCTTGTCTCCGTGTTATTTGAATGACCTTCGCTGCGCTCAGGCCCGCTCAAGCTTTGCGTCGACGCCGTCGACATCAAGACCCGCTGCGACCAGCCATCCAGGGCCGGTGCTGGCATTGATGCAAGTCACGCGCCAACTCGGGTCGGCTCGCGGGAATACCCCGAACGCCTTTTGCAAGTGCTTGTTTTTTAAGATGAAATTTAGAGAGCCCGACCTATGTCGGAGCCGCCCCAGCCGCCGACTGGAAAGCCAGCCCATGGTTTGGAAGGGCCACTGCAAACTCCCTGACCACTCTGCGGCACAAAGACCGCCCATTGCGGCCAAAGTCCGCGTAACAGCCGCGCAAGCCAGGCTCTGGCAGCCCGGGCGCAGCAGGTGCTGCCCCTAAAATACGGCCATCGCGCAACAAAGCCCTGAGCCCAAGGCCGCAAAAGTCTCCCAAAGTCGCGCCAGGCCCGAGCCCGGGCCCGATTTCTTTTTTGCTCCTGCGCCCTCATCTCTCTCTCAAGAACGCTTCCATGGAATACCCAGGCAATCTCTTCGTCGTCGCAGCGCCCAGTGGCGCAGGCAAATCCAGTCTGGTGAAAGCCCTGCTTGAGCTCGATGCCAAGCTGGATGTCTCCATCTCCCACACCTCGCGCGCGCCGCGCGGGCAGGAACAGCATGGCCGCGAGTACTGGTTCACCAGCGAGAAAGACTTCCGCGCCATGGCCGAGCGGGGCGAGTTTTTCGAGTGGGCCGAGGTGCACGGCAATCTCTACGGCACCTCGCGGGCCGCCATCGAGACCCGCATGGCCAATGGCGAGGACGTGGTGCTGGAGATCGATTTCCAGGGTGCGCTGCAGATCAAGCAGCTCTTCCCCTACGCCGTGCTGATCTTCATCCTGCCGCCCAGCTGGGGCGAGTTGGAGCAACGCCTGAACCGCCGCGGCGACACCGATCCGGCCGTCATCGCCAAGCGCATGAGCAATGCCCGCATCGAGGTGGCGCAGGCGCAAAAGTTCGATTTTGTGGTCGTCAACGCGGTGTTTGACACGGCTGTTTTCGATCTCAAGTCGATTGTTCACGCGCAGCGGTTAAAATACGCAGCTCAGCGCCGAAACCGCTCTGCCGTTTTCCGCGCTCTCGAACTCCCTTGAATACCTGGACTGGAAAAATATATGGCCCGCATCACTGTTGAAGACTGCCTGACCAAGATCCCCAACCGCTTCCAGTTGGTGCTCGCAGCGACCTACCGTGCTCGCATGCTGAGCCAGGGCCACACGCCCAAGATCGAAAGCAAGAACAAGCCCGGCGTGACCGCACTGCGCGAAATCGCCGCTGGCGAAGTCGGCATCGAAATGCTGCGCAAGGTGCCGGTCTGAATTTCAGCTGAAGCAGCAAGCACCAGATCCAAGGGCACCCACGGGTGCCCTTTTTCATGCCTGAACACCAGAGACTGAGAGCGGTAAAAAGCCCCGGACAAAGGTCGCCCGACAAGCGCTTGCCTGCCAAGCCCGCCGCGATGCTGTAAATTCTCCCCATGGGTTTCAGATCATTTGCCGTCTCACGTCTTCCTGCAGCACTGTCCAGTCTGCCGGGTCTTAGGCCCACGCCCGCCGCGCCGGAGCCGACCGCGGCCGAAGCCGCCTCTTTCGATGCCTTGGTCCACCGCCTGAGTTATCTGCCCAAGGCCGATATCAAGCGGGTGCGCGAAGCCTATAAGTTCGCCGACGAGGCCCATTTAGGCCAGTTCCGCGCCAGCGGCGAGCCCTATATCACCCACCCCATCGCGGTGGCGGGCCTATGCGCCGATTGGCGCCTGGATGCCCAAGCCATCATGGCCGCCCTGATGCACGACGCCATGGAAGACTGCGGCGTCACCAAGACCGAGCTGATCGAGCGCTTTGGCGCCCCCACCGCCGAGTTGGTGGACGGCCTGACCAAATTGGACAAGCTGCAGTTCTCCACCAAGGAAGAGTCCCAGGCCGAGAGCTTTCGCAAGATGCTGCTGGCCATGGCCCGCGATGTGCGCGTCATCCTGATCAAGCTGGCCGACCGTCTGCACAATATGCGCACCATGGAGGCGATGGCGCCCATCAAACGCCGCCGCATTGCGCGCGAGACCCTGGACATCTACGCACCTATTGCCCACCGCCTCGGTCTGAACCAGATCTATCGGGAGTTGCAGGAGCTGTCCTTCTCCCACATCTACCCCTGGCGCCATGCGGCCCTGACCAAGGCCATCACCAAGGCGCGCGGCAATCGGCGTGATCTGGTCTCCCGCATCGAGCGCGATGTGGAAAAAGCCTTCGCCGCCTCGGACCTGCGGGTCGAGGTGCAGGGCCGCGAGAAAACCGTCTATTCGATCTACCAGAAGATGCGCGACAAGCATCTGAGCTTCGCCCAGGTCAGCGATATCTTCGGTTTCCGCATCGTGGTCCACGATCTGCCCACCTGCTATTTGTCCCTGGGCGTTTTGCACCAGCTCTACAAACCGCAGCCGGGTCGCTTCAAGGACTACATCGCCATCCCCAAGCCGAATGGCTATCAGTCTCTGCACACCACCTTGGTCAGCCCCCTGGGCACGCCGGTGGAGTTCCAGGTGCGCACCGAACCCATGCATCTGGTGGCTGAAAAAGGCGTGGCCGCGCACTGGCTTTACAAGAATGAAGGCAGCAATAGCAGCAGCGCCGAATCGGCGCAGCAAATGGGCTCACGCTGGCTGCAGTCCTTGATCGACATCCAGGACGAAACCCGCGACGCCAATGAGTTCTTGGAGCACGTCAAGATCGACCTCTTCCCGGATGCGGTCTATGTCTTCACGCCCAAGTCCAAGATCATGGCCCTGCCACGCGGCGCCACGCCGGTGGACTATGCCTACGCCATCCACTCCGATGTGGGCGACCATTGCGTGGCGGCGCAAATCAATGGCGAACCCGTGCCCTTGCGCACCGAGCTGCGCAGCGGCGATGTGGTGGAGATCGTCACCGCCGCTGGCGCACGCCCCAATCCGGCCTGGCTGAGCTTTGTGCGCACCGGCCGGGCACGCTCCAAGATCCGCCACTTCCTGAAGAATCTGGAACAGGAAGAATCGCGTGATCTGGGCGAAAAGATGCTGTCCCAGGCCCTGCGCGCCGAGGGCCTGGCCCTGCCCAGCCTGGACGATGAAGACAATGCCGCCGCCCAGCTCTGGCAGCAGCTGGCCCGCTGGGCCGGCAACCGCCATGCGGACGAGTTGCTGGTGGAAATCGGCCTGGGCCGCAAGATCGCCACCATCGTGGCCAAGAAGCTGGCCCGCATGCTGGCCGAGCAAGGCCAGCGGCCCGACGCCGTGATGCTGACCATGGGCCGCTTCAGCGCCGAGGAAGCGCCCGCCCAAGGCCAGGTGACGCTGGACGGCAGCGAAGGCGCCTCGGTGCGCCTGGCCAGCTGCTGCCGGCCGATTCCTGGCGACGAAATCAAGGGTTATCTGGGCCGCGGAGAAGGCCTGCTGGTGCACACCGCGGAATGCCAGGTGGGCCGCAAGCTCTTCCAGCGCGATAGCGAACATTGGATCGCCGTGCACTGGGCCGAGGAGCTGACCCGCCCCTTCGAGGCCGCCGTCTCCCTGCTGCTCAACAATGGCAAGGGTGTGCTGGCCCAGGTGGCCCAGGCCGTCAGCTCGGCCGAGGCCGACATCACCCATATTCAAATGAGCGACGAGTCGCAACAACGCGAAACCGCCGAGATGAATCTGCTGCTGTCGGTGCGCGATCGCCTGCATCTGGCCGAGGTCTTGCGCACCCTCAAACGCTCGCCCGCCGTGCTGCGGGTCTGGCGGGTTAAACCGAGTTAATTGCTGGGCGCTTTGGGCGCGGGATAGCGCACCTCGATCACCTCAATCTGCTCCAGTCCGCCAGGCGTCATCAGCTGCAGCTCATCGCCTTCGCGGGCCTTCAACAGCACCCGCGCGATGGGCGAGACCCAGCTGACCTCACCGGCCAAGCTGTCGGACTCGTCGATGCCCTTGATGGTGATGGTGCGCTCCTCACCCTTGGCATTGGCGTAGGTCACGGTCGCGCCGAAAAAGATCTGGTCACTGCCGTGGTGCAGGCTGGGATCGGCCACTTCGGCGATGTCCAGACGCTTGGTGAGGAAGCGCAGGCGGCGGTCGATCTCGCGCAGGCGCTTCTTGCCGTAGAGGTAGTCGCCGTTCTCGCTGCGATCGCCATTCTTGGCCGCCCAGGAGACGATCTCGACGATCTTGGGCCGCTCCTCGTCCAGCAAGCTCATGAACTCGCCGCGCAGACGCGCATAGCCCTCGGGCGTCATGTAGTTGCGCGTGCCCAGCGGCAAGGCGGGCAAGGCCAACTCATCATCGTCCTCGGAATCGCTTTCTTTGGTGAATGCCTTGTTCATGCGTGTATTGTCTCGCCAAGAACATCGCATGGAGACACAAGCATGACGGTAGCGCCTCAACCGCCCTCTCAAGGCCCTTTACACGGACTGCGCGTGATCGAAATGGCCGGCATTGGCCCGGGCCCTTTCTGTGGCATGTTGCTGGCCGATATGGGGGCCGAGGTGATCGTGGTGGAGCGACCCGCCGCGCTACGAAGCCTGGGAGCCGGTGAGGCCATGAACCGGGGCAAACGCTCCATCTGCCTGGACTTGAAGACACCGTCCGGCCAGCGCGCCGTGCAAGCATTGATCAATAGCGCAGACGCTTTGATCGAAGGCTACCGACCAGGCGTGATGGAACGCTTGGGTTTAGGGCCCGAGGTGTTTAGCAGCAGCAATCCACGCCTGGTTTTTGGCCGCGTCACCGGCTGGGGTCAGAGCGGGCCGCTGGCCCAAGCCGCCGGCCACGACATCAATTACGTCGCCCTTACCGGCGCCATGTCGATTGCCAGCCGGGCCGGCCAGGCCCCGACCTTGCCCGCCACCTTGATCGGCGATATGTCGGGCGGCGCCATGTTCTTGGCCTTTGGCATCGTCTGCGCAATTCTGGAGGCCCGGCGCAGCGGTATGGGCCAGGTGGTGGACGCCGCCATGATCGACGGCGTGGGCACGCTCAGTGCCTTGGTGCATTCCCTGCGCGCCAATGGCATGTGGTCCGAACAGCCGGCGCAAAACTTCTTTCTGCACAGCTCACCCTTTTACGACAGCTTTGAATGCGCGGACGGCGGCTTTGTGACCCTGGGCGCCATCGAGCCGCAGTTCTACGCCGAACTGCTGCAGCGCCTGGAACTGAAGGATGTGGATCCACGCGCCCAGCACGAAAGCCGCTTGTGGCCGGCCCTGCGCGAACAGGTGGCGGCCCGCATCAAGAGCAAAAGCCGGGCGGAATGGACCGCCTTGCTGGAAGGCACGGACGTCTGTTTCGCGCCGGTGCTCAGCCTGGACGAAGCGGCCCAGCACCCTCACCAACAAGCCCGCGGCAATTTCAGCCGAGTGAACGGCCACTGGCAGCCCGCCGCCTCACCGCGCTTTTCGCGCAGCCAACTGCGCAAGCCTCAGGCCGGACCGCAGCCGGGCGCCGACAGTGAAACGCTGTTGAATGAACTGGGATTCCAGGCCGCCGAGATCGCGCAAATGCTGGCGAGCGGCTGAAGAAAGCAAAGCCAAACGCACAATTGAAAAAGCCCCAGGATGACTCGCTGAGGCTTTCCGATTTCTTCTTATTTTGGTGCGGCTGGCAGGATTCGAACCCACGACCCCTTGGTTCGTAGCCAAGTACTCTATCCAACTGAGCTACAGCCGCTTCAAGCCCTCTACTATAGCACGCAAATCGGAGCCCCTTCAATCTTTTTCAAAGAATGTCCGTCAGTCGCCTCGACCACAGTGACTGAATTGGTGAGCGCCCCCGCCTAGCCCAACTTTCCCTTCGAAGGCATTTGTTACAGCTTCGCAGGGCAAATCAGCCCTTCAAGCCGGCCGAAAAAACATACTGGGAGCCGTTCTACCGTCTGCCGCCGCAGGAGCCCGTTCAAGCGGCACAAAGGCCGCGCGCGTCAAGCGCAGACAAGTTTCCCAGCGACTTCTGCGGCCCTTCTGACAGGGCCTGCTGGCTTCTCGGCCTCGTCAACACCTTGATGCACTTGGCAAGAAATAAGCATCGATTCGAGCTAATTCCTGCCAACAACACCATAGGCATCCACTCCGAAAACCTCATGTTTATGCATGTTGGCGAAGTTGCTCAGGTCTGACTAGGGTAATTCAGAGAAACCCATGCCCGGTGCTTGAACAAACTGCGCCAGGAAGCAAGCACCGCATTCGGAAAAAAGAAAAGGGCTAGTACGCATAACGTACTAGCCCTTGCTTTTTTGGTGCGGCTGGCAGGATTCGAACCCACGACCCCTTGGTTCGTAGCCAAGTACTCTATCCAACTGAGCTACAGCCGCTTCAATAACTCTACTATAACACGATTATTTCTGATCTCTGCATTCAATTGCTGAAATATCAGCAAAATCTGCGGCACCGCGAAGGCATGAAACTAATTTGAGTTTCGGCACGCACTTGGTGCTGCACTTGAAAACTGTTTCTGCCATCCAGTCCTTCCACCGAATGCCAGCCAGCTCACAATATGCGGATCTATATAAATAGATAAAGCCCCGATATTTCTATCGAGGCTCTATTCATTTTTACTTCTTATTTTTGGTGCGGCTGGCAGGATTCGAACCCACGACCCCTTGGTTCGTAGCCAAGTACTCTATCCAACTGAGCTACAGCCGCGAAGCCTGCTATTGTAGGCTGAAAATATCGGTCCCTGCAAGAGATTTCAAAAAATCTTCTTACTGAAGCACCGCCGCGGCCTCGAAACAGCGCGCCCGGCGATCCTGATCACCGTCTTGTTCGGCCAGCTGGGCCAGGGTCAACCAGCTGCGGCGGCGGGCAGCGACACCTACCTCGTGGTCGTCACAGACCTGCTCCAGCATCAACCTGGCCTTGCCCCAAAGTTGACGCTCGGCCAAGGCATGGCCCAGGGCGTAAGCCAGGTATTTGTCTCGCGGGAAGCGCTGCACGGCCGACTCCAGGCGCTGCAACCATTCGGGTGCCAGGCCCGGCAAGACCGGCACCAGGCTTTCGGCCAAGGTGGCCCGCTCATCGTTTTGCAACTCGCCGATATCGTCCCAGAAGGGACGCAACCAACCGCGCCCATCGTCGGGCGAACCCAGGGCGGCCGAACGGCCGGCAGCCCGGCAGGCCACCAGCACGTCGCGGCGATCGGCGCTGTCCAGCTGCTGCCAGACCTGACGCAGCTGATCGACATCACGTGCACCATCCAGCGCTTCAAAAGCCAGCGAGCGCAGCAACCCTTGCGCCGCCACCTTGGAGAATCCCTGGTGCTTGGCCAGCAAGCGAGCAGTGCGCAAGGCTTCCAGCGACTGCTTGGCCAGACGGCTGGCCTGCAGCTTCAGGCGCAGGGCCTGGGTGCGGCGTGCCACGCCAGGATTCAGATCGGCCAGCAGGCCCAAGGCACGCGGCGCATCGCGGTCATCCAGCGCCCATTCGGCGGCCAACAACAAAGCGCCCTCCTCCTGCGCACGCCCGGCCGAGGTCCGGCGCGCCAACTCAAGCGCCAGATTCAGCTGCTCGTCGCGACGGCGGCGGTCCTGCAGGCGGTGCGCACTATTGGCGGCCAGCAGATGGCCCAGGGCCAGAAAGCCCGCATCCTGCGACAACTCGGGCGTCTGGGCATGGATGCTGAGCGCTCGCTGCGCGGCTTTTTGAGCCCGGCCGTAGCGGGCACCAAAAAACTCCCCCAAGGACTCACGCAGCGCCAGCTGAGCGCTGCGCTCGCGCTGAGCCAGACGCCATTCTTTGGCGCGCTGCGGCAGGCTGATCATGGAGCCGACGGTTTGAATCGCCGTCACCAGCGCAAAACAGCTGCCTACCAGCACCAGCAGGAACAGATTGAGCGACACATCCAGGCGCCATCCGTTCCAGTAAAAACTCGCCAGTCCGTCATTGCGACCCAGCACCAGGGCGGCCACCACGGCCACCGAAAAAAGCAAAACCAACCAGATGATGGTGCGCATGAAACTCAGGCCCTCAAGTCTTCAGCGACCGGCGGCCGCGGCGGAGAGCGCGGCCAAGG
Source organism: Paucibacter sp. KBW04 (assembly GCF_003852425.1). Taxonomy (GTDB): domain Bacteria; phylum Pseudomonadota; class Gammaproteobacteria; order Burkholderiales; family Burkholderiaceae_C; genus Paucibacter_A. Next base: position 93,400 of record NZ_QAJN01000014.1, read on the forward strand.
TGTCGTCGGGGCGAGGCACGACGACCTGGCGAGCTTGCCCAGCCACTTGGCGCAAGAGATCGCCGGCCACTTGCACCTTGCGGGCGCGACCGTCGAAATAGCGGTTCAGCATTTCCTGGCTGTCACGCAGATCGGCTTGCGCCGTCTCGAACTGGCGGCTGAGCAAGGCCAGGCGGGCATTGAGCAGGCGCAGCTTGATGTTCTCGCGCAGGAAAAAAGCCTGCTCGGGCGCCAACAAGGCCGCCTCAGGATGATCGATGCGGGTGACGCGAATCAGGCTGCGGGTCTCGGTCCAGGCCGCCGCAGCGGTCTCGCGCACGCCTTTCTTGGCGGCCCACCACCATTGGGCGAATTCGCCGTCGGCAGCAGTTGGCGGCTTCTCTTCGCCGGGCGCGCCGGCTTTGAGCGGCTTGCCGTTGCCGGGCTTGAACCGGGGCTCTTCGGCCACGGGCTTGGGCTCGGCCGATTTTTCGGCATTGACCGTCAGCGGCAGCTCGTCAAGCAGGCGCACCACCTCGTCCAGCTTGATGGTCAGGGTAGACACATCGACCACGCTGACCGATTTGACCCGGTCCAGATCGCGGGCGACGGCGCGGCGCACGCCTTCCATGCGCGGCTGCTTGTAGCGCAGCAGGCGCTCATCGGCCAGTTTGAGCGTCACCACCAGGGGCTCGGCACTGCCGGTGATGGCGGACTGTTGCAAGGCCACGCGGATGGAGGCCTCGATATCGCCGATCACGTTCTCATCCCGCGAGCGCGACATGGACTGGATCAACTCCTCCAGCTGGCCGCGCTGCAAAGCCACCTCGGCCAAACGGGCGTCCAGCAAGGCCACTTTGGCGGCGGTGTCACGGGTCAGCTCTTGCGAGGCCTTGGCGGCCGCCTTGGCCTCGCCGGCATTGGTCTGAATCAACTCCTGGCGACGCACCAGTTCTTGCTCCAGCGACTGCTGGCGGCTCATGCTCTGCCAGGCCAGGCCCAGGCCGGCCACGCTGAGCACAGCGGCGGCGATGGGCAGCCACTGGGAGCTGACGGATGATTGGACGGGCGCCTGAGCACGGGGCTCAGAGGCAGCGGCCTGAGTCGACACCTGCGGTGCCGACAGAGATTCTTGGGAGTTTTGTTGGGTATCGCTCACGGTGCAAATGATTGTAGGGGTCTGCCCTGCATCGCCTGAAAGGCCTGCACCAGGGCGGGCGCATCGGGTCGCGCCAAAACCACATGCCCAAAACCCAGGGCTCGCGCCGCATCGGCAATGCGGGCATGGGTGGCGATGCAGGCACGCTGGCCCCAGCCGGCATCACCTGGCGTCAGGGCCGCCAGATTGGCCACCCCCTCGGCGCTGCTGAGCAGCCAGACCGCGGCCTCAGGCACCGCCAACAGCGCTTGCAAACGCGCCTGCCCGGCCGCGTCCAACTTTGGGCAGCGGCGGCTGTAGACACTGAAAGCCGTGACATCGGCACCCTGCTCGCGCAGACGCTCGGCCAGCCACTCGCGGCCTCCGTCGCCGCGCAGCATCAGGACCTGGCGCCCCTGCCAGTCACGCGGCTGCAGCAAAGGCCAGAGGTGTTCCGAGTCCAGACTGGCCGCATCGGCGGGGGGCTGCAAGATCAGCTCGGCCGGCACACCGGCTTGCTGCAAGGCTCGCGCGCTGCCGGGGCCCACGCAGGCGGCCAGACAGGCCGCTGGCCAGGCTTGGCCCGCGGGACGCTGGGCAAAAAAATGCTGGACCGCATTGGGGCTGACAAAAAAGGCCAGGGCCGCCGCTGGCATGCGCCGCCAAGCGGCGACCGCTGCGGCGGCCGCGCCCTCCTGAGCCACGATCTCGATCAGCGGAAAACTCTGTGCCGCCACACCCAGTTTGGCTAGCCTTTGCAACCAGTCTTGCGTCTGGGCCAACGGCCGGGTCAGGATCAGGCTGGGCGCGATGCTCATCCTGGCTTTAGGCCTGCGCTGGCGGCAGATAGCCGGCCGCACCCAGGGCCATCAAGGCCTGGGCGGCTTGCAGACCTAAGGCCTCGGCGGCCTCGGCCGTCTGCGGCTGCGCTTGCAGGCGAGTCTTCAGCAGGGGATGGCTGGGATGCTGTGCACTGCCCAGCGCCGCGCTGAGGTGCAAGACGCCATCCAGCCAATGCGCATGTGCGGCCAAGGGCACGCTGCAGCTGCCGCCCAGGGCGCGCGAAACGGCGCGCTCGGCCAGGGTGGCCAGCCAGGTGGGCTGGTCAATCATGCCCGCGATCTGGGCCTTCAACTCGGCCGCATCGGCGCGCAACTCCAGGCCCAGAGCGCCTTGGCCGGCGCAGGGAATCATGGTCTCGATATCAAAGTAGCTGCGGATGCGATCGCCCGCGCCCAGGCGCTTGAGGCCGGCCGCCGCCAGCACGATGGCGTCGTAGCCGCCCTCGTCCAGCTTGCGCATACGGGTGTCCAGATTGCCTCGCAAGGGCTCGATGCGCAGATCGGGCCGCAAGGCCAGCAGCTGCACCACCCGGCGCAGGCTGGAAGTGCCCACGACAGCACCTTGGGGCAGCTCGTCCAGCGTGGCATAACGGTTAGAGACCAGGGCATCGCGGGGATCCTCGCGCTGCAGAATCGCCGCCAGCTCAAAGCCCTCGGGCAGCTCCATCGGCACATCCTTGAGCGAATGCACGGCCAGTTGTGCGCGACCCTCTTCCAGAGCCGTCTCCAGTTCCTTGACGAACAAGCCCTTGCCACCCACCTTGGAGAGGGCCCGGTCCAGGATCTGATCGCCCCGGGTGGTCATGCCCAGCAGGGTCACATTCAGGCCCAACTCGGCCTCCAGCCTGGACTTGACATGCTCGGCCTGCCAAAGCGCCAGGCGGCTCTCACGGGTGGCAATGACGACGGTTTTGGATTGCTGCGTTTCACTCATGGGGCAATTATTGACCAGCCACCATCGCCGCCCGCCCAAGACCGGCGAATCTCGGCCTGCGTTGTAGACCTGCACCTCCGACCGTTGGGTCGGAAAAAGAAACTGATAAAGTCAGAATCAAGTAACTTCGTTACATGCCTGACTCCGTCAAATTGCGCGCTTCGCCGCCCGATTGCTCAGCCTCAGTCCCTTGTCTTTTTCAGCCACGAGCCCCGCCATGTCCACCAAGCCTGCTGCATCCGTGAAACCTGCCAAGAAAGCCAAGCCTGCGGGCAAGCCGGTGGCCAACAAAACCCGCGCCAGCAGTGCCGCCGACAAAAACCTGCCGCTCACCAACGACATCCGACTGCTGGGCCGCATCCTGGGCGAGGTGATCCGTGAGCAAGAAGGCCGCGAGGCCTATGAGCTGGTGGAAAAGGTACGCCAGCTCTCGGTCGCTTACCGCCTCAAGCGCGATGCGCAGGCGGGCAAAAGCTTTGACAAGCTGCTCAAGAGCTTGAGTGGCGAACAAGCCGTCAGCGTGATCCGCGCCTTCAGCTATTTCTCCCACCTGGCCAATATCGCCGAGGACCGCCACCATGTGCGCCGCCGCGAGGTGCATGAGCGCGCCGGCAGCCTGCAAGCCGGCTCCCTGGCTTTTGCGCTGGAGCGCCTGCATGAGGCCGGCGTGCGCCCGACCGAGATCGCCAAGACCTTGCAGCAAGGCTTTATTTCGCCCGTGCTAACGGCCCACCCCACCGAGGTGCAACGCAAAAGCATTCTGGACGCCGAGCGCGCCGTGGCCCAGCTGGTGGAACAGCGCGACAGCCTGCACACCGAGCGCGAGTTGGCCGCCAACGAGGCCTTGATCCGCGCCCGCGTCACCCAGCTCTGGCAGACCCGCATGCTGCGCTATAGCAAGCTGAGCGTGGCCGACGAGATCGAGAACGCCCTCTCCTACTACCCCGCCACCTTTCTGCGCCAGATCCCCAAGCTCTACGGCGAGCTGGAAGAAGCCCTGCCCGGCCATGATCTGAACAACTTCTTGCGCATGGGCCACTGGATTGGCGGCGATCGCGACGGCAACCCCAATGTCACAGCCGCCACCCTGCGCCATGCGCTCTCGCGCCAGAGCGAGGTGGCGCTGCGCCACTACCTGACCGAGCTGCATGAGCTGGGCGCCGAGCTGTCCATCTCCTACCGCTTGGCGAGAATCAGCCCCGCCATGCAGCGACTCGCCGAGCGCAGCCCAGACCGCAACGAACACCGCATGGACGAGCCCTACCGCCGGGCCCTGACGGGCATGTATGCGCGCCTGGCCGCCACCTTGCAGCAGCTGACCGGCACCGAGGCCTTGCGCCATGCCGTGGCACCCCAAGCGCCCTATGCCAGCGCGGAGGAATTGCTGGCCGATCTGCGCATCATCGAGGACTCGCTGCGCAGCCACCACGCCGGCGCCCTGATCGCGCCGCGCCTGACGCCGCTGATCCGCGCCGTTCGCGTCTTCGGCTTCCATCTGGCCACCCTGGACCTGCGCCAAAGCTCGGACCAGCACGAGGCGGTGATCGCCGAGCTGCTGCAAACCGCCCGCGTCGAGGCCGATTACAGCGCCCTGGACGAGGCCGGCCGCCGCGCCCTGCTCATGCGCCTGCTGCAAGACGCCCGCCCCCTGCGCGTGCATGGCGCTATTTACAGCGAAAAAGCCCTGGGCGAGCTGGCCATTTTTGAGGCGGCGAGGGAGTCCCTGCAGCGCTTTGGCCGCGAGTCCCTGCGCCACTACATCATCAGCCACACCGAGTCGGTCAGCGATCTGCTGGAAGTGCTCTTGCTGATGAAGGAAGTGGGCCTGCTGCGTGGCACGCTGGATGGCGAAGCCACCAGCGATTTGATCGTCTCGCCCCTGTTCGAGACCATTGGCGACCTGCGCGAAGCGCCCGTCATCATGGCCGAGTTCTACGCCCTACCCGGCATCGCCGGCCTACTCAAGCGCAGCGGGGCCGAGCAAGACATCATGCTGGGCTACTCCGACTCCAACAAAGACGGCGGCGTCTTCACCAGCAGCTGGGAGCTTTACCGCGCCGAGATCGCCCTGGTCGATCTCTTCGCCCAGCTGCGCGCCCAACATGGCATCACCCTGCGCCTTTTCCACGGCCGCGGTGGCACCGTGGGCCGGGGCGGCGGCCCCAGCTATCAGGCCATCCTGGCCCAGCCCCCTGGCACGGTGAACGGCCAGATCCGCCTGACCGAGCAGGGCGAGGTGATCGCCTCCAAATACGCCAACCCCGAGATCGGCCGCCGCAATCTGGAAACGCTGGTTGCCGCGACCCTGGAAGCCACCTTGCTGCACCCGACCAAGAGCGCGCCCAAGAGCTTTTTGGAGGCGGCGCAGACCCTCTCCGACCTCAGCTTCCAAGCCTACCGCGGCCTGGTTTATGACACGGCCGGCTTTGCCGAATACTTCTTCTCGGCCACGCCTATCCGCGAGATCGCCGAGCTGAACATCGGCTCGCGCCCGGCCTCGCGCAAACCCAGCCGCGCCATCGAAGACTTGCGCGCCATCCCCTGGGGCTTCAGCTGGGGCCAGAGCCGTGTCGCCCTGCCGGGCTGGTGCGGTTTCGGCTCGGCCGTCTTGAGCTTCCTGGGTGAGGAAGGCAGCGAGGGCTATGCCGGCCGCCTGGCCTTGCTCAAGCGCATGGACAAGCAGTGGCCCTTCTTCCGCACCCTTTTGTCCAATCTGGACATGGTGCTGGCCAAGACCGATCTGGGCATTGCCCAACGCTATGTGGATTTGGTGGAGGACAAGCGTCTGGGCAAGCGCATCTGCGCCGCCATCCAGGCCGAGTTCGAGCGCACCGCCCAGGCCCTGACCCTGATCACCGGCGAGCAAGACCGCCTGGCCGCCAACCCTGCCCTGGCCCGCTCCATCGAGCACCGCTTCCCCTACATCGACCCGCTCAACCATTTGCAGGTTGAACTACTTCGTCGCTACCGCGCCATTCCGGCGGACAAGCGCGATCAGGACGCCAGCCTGGAGCGGGTGCAGCGCGGCATCCACCTGTCCATCAACGGCATCGCCGCCGGCCTGCGCAATACCGGCTGAGGCCCGAGGCTGCTGAAGGTGAACATTGCAGGTTTGCACAGGGCTTGAAGCCGGGGCGCCGGCCCTAAACTGGCGCCTCAGCACACTCTTTTGCAGCGCAACAAAATCATGTCGGCCGGCCCGCTCACACCGCCCTCGCAAGGCGATACTTTTGACTCCATGACCGTGCTGCTGCATGCCTGGAAGCGCGGCGACGGCCAGGCTTTCGCCCGCGTGGCCGAGGCCTTGCAGAACGACTTCATGCGCATGGCCGCCGCCCGGCTGAACGGCAGCGATGCCGTCACCCTCAGCAAGGGCGAGGTGGTCAACGAGGCCTGGCTGCGCCTGATGAACTCGCCCCAGCGCTGGGAAAACCGCGCCCACTTCTTTGCCACCGCCTCGCTGACCATGCGCAGTGTGCTGCGCGAGCATGCCCGCGCCAAGCTGGCCGACAAGCGCGGCGGCAATCCGCAACAGCTGAGCCTGACCCAGGCCGAGCTGGGCGAGGAATCGCAGGCGGCCGAGCTGCTCAATCTGGACGCCTTGCTGAGCCAGTTCAGCCGCCAAGACCCGCGCGCCGCCCAGGTGCTGGAGCTGAGCTACTTCACCGGCCTGCAGCGGGCCGATATCGCCGAGATTTTGGGCATCTCCATCCCCACGGTGGACCGTGAGCTGCGCTTTGCCCGCGCCTGGCTGAGTGAGCGCCTGGAACACGAGATCGGCCCTTGAGGCCCAGCCCCGCCAAGGCATGAGCGCGCCAGCCGCCAGCCCGGACCCGCTCGAAGAACACGCGCAGCTCAAGGCCTTGTTCAACGAACTTTGCGAGCTGCCCGATGAGGCCGCGCAGAACGCTCGCCTGGACGAGCTCAAAACCGCCCCCCTGCTCAAGCTGCGGCTGCTGCGCATGCTGGCCCAGGAGGCTGGCGAGGGCTCGCGCTTTGCCCGCCCTCTGCTGGAGACCCTGGCCAAGGGCCCGGAGTTGCGGGTGGGCGACGCCGTCGGCGCCTGGCGTTTGGTCTCGGTGCTGGGCCATGGCGGCATGGGCCAGGTCTATCTGGCCGAACGCAGCGACGGCCACTACCAGCAGCTGGCCGCGCTCAAGCTCTTGCGTGGCTTCAGCGCTGAGGAGGCCCTGGCCCAGCTGGCGCGCGAGCGGCAGATCCTGGCCGGCCTCAACCACCCCAATATCGCCCGCCTGATCGACGGCGGCACAACACCCGGCGGTCGGCCTTATCTGGTGATGGACTATGTGCAGGGCGAGTCCATGCTGCGCTACGCCCTGCGCCAGCGCCTGAGCCTGCGCGAGCTGCTGCGCCTGTTCGGCATGGTTTGCGATGCGGTGGCCTACGCCCATCGCCAGCTGATCCTGCACTGCGATATCAAGCCCAGCAATGTGCTGGTGGGCCTGGACGGCCGCGCCATGCTGCTGGACTTTGGTGTGGCCCAGCTGCAGGGCAAGGACGGCCAGGCCGGCAGCGACACCCTGGCCGCCACGCCGCGCTACGCCAGCCCCGAGCAACTGGCCGGCCGGCCCGCCAGCAGCGCCAGCGATATCTACAGCCTGGGCCGCCTGCTGCAAGAGCTACTGACCCACACCTCCCACCTGGCAAGGCTCAGAGCGCCACGCCGCCACGAGCTGCAAGCCCTGCTGGCCAAGGCCTGCCACCCCGATCCCGAGCAGCGCTATCTCAGCGTGCCCGAGCTGCAGGCCGATCTGAACGGCTTCGTTCTGCACAAACCCCTGGCCGCCCTGCCCGGCGGTCGGCTCTATGCCGCACAGAAATTCCTGCGCCGGCATTGGGCCGGCGCCTTGATAACGGCCGCTGCCCTGCTGCTCAGCGCCGGTTTTGCCTGGCGCATGATGCAGGAGCGCGACCGCGCCGAGCGCGAACGCGACAAGGCGGCGGCGGCACAAAAAGCCGCCCACCAGGTCAGCGACTTCATGCTGACCATGTTTGTCTCCAAAGACCCCAGCTACGATCTGCCGGCCTCCCAGCTGCTGGCCGAGGCGCAAGAGCAGTTGGAACATGGCCTGGGCGAGCAGCCCGAGGTGCAGGCCAAGCTCTACCTCTCGCTAGGCATCGTGCAGAAGAACCGCGGCGAGCTGCGCACCGCCCGCCAGCTGCTGGAGCGCGGCATCGAAATCGAAAGACAGAACCCCCTGCAGCCCAATCTGGGCAGCATGCTTTACCAGTTGGCGGTGACCCACCGCCTCAGCGACGACTTCGCCCTGGGCCTGGCCCCGGCCCTGGAGACCCTGGCCCTGCGGCGCAAGACCGAACCGCCGGACAGCCAGCTCATCGCCAATGCCAGCGCCCTGGCCGGCTACCTCAAGGCCTCGACGGGCGCGCTCAGCGAAGGCCGGCAATGGCTGGAAGCAAGCTTGCAAGTGGCCGAGAAAAATCGCCCTCGCTCGCATAGCCATGCGCTGAGCCTGTCCTACCTGGCCTTGCTGCGGCAGCAGACGCGTGACTTCGCCGCCGCCCAGGCCCTGACGGAGCAAGCCCTGGCCATACGCCGCGAGATCGACGGCGAAGATCACCCCCGCACCCTCACCGTCAGCGAGGACCTGGCCTTGATCAAAAGCCATGGCGGCCAGGCGGCCGAGGCGCAGCGCCTGCTGCAGGCCTGCATCGCCAAGCGCATCGAACAACGCGGCGCCCGCCATCTGGCCCTGGCCCGCAGCTGGGACTATCTGGGCCAGGTCCAGCTGGCCCTGAACCAGCCCGCCCAAGCCCAACAAAGCCTGCAAAAAGCCTTGCAGCTCTATCAAAGCCTGGGCAGCCAGGACAGCGGCAGCTACCAGCTCAGCCTGCAACACCTGGCCCAGGCCCAGTTGCAGCAAGGCCAGGCCGAGACCGCTCTGAGCCAGCTCAAGCGCTTTTTTGACTATGCCGAGCGCCACTTCCTGCCCCAGCAAGCCAGCTATCAGCAGGGCTTGATCCTGCGCGGCCAGGCCTTGCTGCGCACGCGCGCCTGGGACGCCGCCGAGCAAGACTTCGGCCGCGCCGCCCAGCTGGCCGAGGCCAGCGCCGGCCCGCTCTCCTTCGAGGCCCTCAGCGCCCGCCTGGGCCTGGCCGAACTCAGGCTGGCCCAAGGTCGCAAGGAGGCGGCCCGCCAGGCCCTGCAGAGCTGGCCGCCCCCTCTGCAGACAAGCCCTGGGCTGGCCGAAGCAGCCCTGCAAACCCGCCTGCAAACCCTGCAAAAAGCCCTGGGCCCACGCTGAGCTACAGTCCAGCCCAATCGCCCCCTAACCCAGGTTCCACGCGCATACCGAGGGATGAAGACAAAGCACACCGACCCCGCGCAGGCCAGCCCGCCGCAGGCCGCGCCCGAGCCGGGCCATTTCGCCCAAATCAAGGCCTTGTTCGAGGAGCTTTGCGAGCTGCCCGACCCCGCCGCCCAGCAAGCCCGGCTGGACGCCCTGGACACCTCGCCCGACATCAAGGCCCAGGTGCTCAATCTGCTGGCCCGGGACGCCGTCAACACCACACGCTTTGCCAAACCCGTGGCCGGCATGATGGCCAGCGCCGCCGGGCCCGAGCTGCGCGCCGGCGACAGCCTGGGCGCCTGGCGATTGATCTCGGAGCTGGGCCGGGGCGGCATGGGCCAGGTCTATCTGGCCGAGCGCAATGACGGCCATTACCAGCAGCAGGCCGCCGTCAAGCTGCTGCGCGGCTTTGTGGGTGAGACAGCGCTGGCCCAGCTGGCGCGCGAGCGGCAAATTCTGGCCGGCCTGCAGCACCCCAATATCGCCCGCCTGATCGACGGCGGCACCACCCCGCGCGGCCGCCCCTATCTGGTGCTGGACTATGTCGAAGGCCGGACCATCAGCGACTATGTGATGCGCAACAAGCCCGGCATGCGCGAGCTGCTGGCCTTGTTCGGCATGGTTTGCGAAGCCCTGGCCTACGCCCACCGCCAGCTGATCCTGCACTGCGATATCAAGCCCAGCAATGTGCTGGTGGGCGCCGATGGCCGGGCCATGTTGCTGGACTTTGGCGTGGCCCAGCTGCAGGGCAAGGAGGGCAATGAAACCCTGGCCGCCACACCGCGCTATGCCAGCCCCGAGCAACTGGCCGGCCTGCCGGCCAGCGCCGCCAGCGATGTGTTTGGCCTGGGCCGCCTGCTGCAGGAGTTGCTGCGCTGCTCCCCCGCCCTGTTGATGAGCCTGAGCCAGGGTCGCCAGCAGGAGCTGCAAGCCATCGCGACCAAGGCCTGCCGCGAGGACCCGGAGCAGCGCTACCTCAGCGTCTCCGAGCTGCAGGCCGATCTGGAGCGCTTCAAACAGCATCGCCCTCTGCAGGCGCTGGCGCCCACCCGGCGTTACCGTTGCCAGAAATTTTTGCGCCGGCATTGGCCGGCGGTCGGCATGGCCAGCGCCGCCCTGCTCCTGAGCAGCGGTTTCACCTGGCAGGTGATGGAAGAACGCGACCGGGCCGAGAGCGCACGCAGCGCCGCCGCCCAGGTCAGCGACTTCATGCTGAATATGTTCATCGTCAACGACCCTTCGTTTGACGTGCCCGCGGCCAAGCTGCTGAAAGATGCCCAGGACCAGCTGGAGCATGGCCTGGGTGAACAAGCCGAGGTGCAGGCCCAGCTCTATCTCTCGCTGGGCACGGTGCAGAAGAACCGCGGGGAGCTCAAGACCGCGCGCGAGCTGCTGAGCCGCGGCGCCGAAATCGAGCGCGGCCTGGGCGGCAAGAAGACGCTGGCCGCCCTGCAGTTCCAGCTGGGCGATACCGCCAACCTCAGCGGCGACTACCCCCAGGCCATGCAGGCGGCGCTGGAGGGCCTGCGCCTGCGGCTCAGCATGACCCCGCCGATCGCCGCGAACGTCAATGCCTCCAAGGCTCAGGCCGGCTTTTTGTCTGCCATGGCCGGCCAAGAAGCCTTGGGCCTGCCCTTGCTGCAAGAAGCCTTGCGCCAAGCCGAGGCCGAGCGCCCCGGCAGCCATGCCCATGCCCTGGCCCTGTCCTACCTCTCCACCCTGAGGCGCGAGGCGGCCGACTACCCGGCCGCCGCCGACCTGGCCCGCCAGGCACTGGAGGTCCGCCTCAAGATCGACGGCCCCCAGCACCCGCGCAGCATCAAGATGCGCGAGGACCTGGCCCTGATTCAGGCCTTGATGGGCCAGGGCGCCCAGGGTGTGACGGAATTGCAGGCCTGCATACGCCAGCGCGAGGAGCAAAGCGGCAAGCAGCACCTCAACCTGGCCCGCAGCTGGGACTTGCTAGGCCAGGCCCACAGCGCCGCCGGGCAGTTCGAGGCCGCCGTGCAAGCCCACGAGCGGGCCCGCCAGATGCGCGAGAAACTCGGCCAGCAAGACAGCGGGATCTATCACCTGGGCCTGCTGAGCCTGGCCCAGGCCCAGCTCAAGCTGGGCCAAAAAACCGCGGCCCGCGCTCAGCTGCAAGCGGTGCTGGACTACGGCCGCCAGCACTTCGCGCCCGAGCAGCCCAGCTATAAAAAAGCCCAGCAAGCCATGGCCTTGGCCGATTCCTAAAAAATTTCTTGGCGCCTGATAGGCCGGGCCGAGCCAAAGCCCTTATGTCTATGAATAGCGCTGTCATTGCGTTGGCGAAACGCAAAGCGGGGAGGCGCAGGCGGGGGCTGCCGAGCGCGTGCAAAGCAGCCCCCGACCTCAAGAAAACGGCGCGGTGGCCGACAAACCGGGAACTTCACCCGGGAGACAAGACCATGGACCTCAGCAACACCGCCCTCGTCAACAACGCCGGCAGCTCGCCCGCCGGCTCGGTGCAGGCCAGCGCGCAGATCTTTGTGCTGCGCAAGGCCATGGATATCCAAGCCCAGGGCGCGCTGGAGCTGCTCAACTCCGTGCCGCCTCCGCCGGCCCTGGCGAGCAGTGGTTCGTTGGGCACAAGGCTGAATGTTTACGCCTGAACCGAGGCGTCAATCCTCGCCTGACTCGGGCAGGTGAATCATGCGGCAAGTGCCTCGATCGCGATGACTCAGGGCGACGCGAGCGCGCCCGGCATCCCGCGCTGCCGCGCCAACTCCGCACGCCAGTAAGCCCACTCACCTTGCCGACCTATGCCGACCAGGCGCTGAGTCAGGCGGCGATAGCCCTCACAACTCTCCCCCAGCTCGGCCTGGGTTTCGCTGTCGGCGCCAATCAAGGCTTGCAGGGCCAGATAGTCAGCCCTCTGCAAGGGCATGGCCTGGGCCGCCAGGCCCGCGCGCTCGGCCAAGGCCAGGCCCTGGGCCATATCCATCAGGCTGCGGCCCTTGTCGAGCAGATTGCGCGCCACCGCCTGGCATAGCTGCTGGCGATTGCTGTCCGCCAGGGCCTGGCTGGCGCAGACGCGGTTCAGCGCCCCCATCCAGTTGCCCAGCATGGCGAAGTCCAACCCGATGATGTGCAGCTGCAAGCTGGCCTCGGCCACCAAGGCCAGCTCCTCGTTGCGCAAAACTCCGCTGGCCAGGGCCTGGCTGCGCGCCGCCGCCAGCCAGGGCTGGGCGCGGCCATACAAGGGCGTGCCGCTATCGCCCTGCAGCTGTGGCAGGCTGAGGCGGTACAAGGCCTCAAGCATCAGCGCCTGATCGTTGCTGCGAAAGGCTTCGCCCAGCAAGTAAAGCCAGGCGCTGAGGCTTTGCTCGTCCAGCTCGGTCCAACGCTTGGCGCTGAGCTTGGTGCACTGGGCGCCGGGCCAGCTCGCACAGGCCCGATAGGCCATGCCGTAGGCAGCAGCATTGCGGCTGTTCAGCACCAGCGAGGCCGCAAGATTGCTGCTGGTGTCCGCACTCAGACCCACATCCCACAAAGGCCGTTCCAGCAAGGCGGCCGCCACCGGGTCGGCCGGCTCGGCACTGCGGCGCAGCAGGAGCAACAGCTGATCGCGCAATTGTTTGACCTCATCCTGGCGGCTCTGGTCCCAGGGCTTGGGCACATCGGCGTTCAACCAGCGGGCATCGGCATAACCCAGGCCACACACGGCTTGGCGGCCGGGCCCGGTCTGCTCGTACAAATGCTCGTCGCGCGGCTCCAGGCCGGGCACTGCGCCAGCGGCCCTGTCCTGGTCGGGCATGAGCGTGCTTTTGTGCGGGGCCGAGGCCATCGCCTGGGCGGGCAGCCTGGGTGCGCTGGCTGCAGGCTCAGAGGCAGCCGCTGCAAGCGGCGGGGCCGAGCGCGGCAGCAAACGCACCGCCTGATGCTCGCCCGCGGAGCCCCACAGGCCTGAAACCCAGCCCAGCAGGCTCAGCAGCAACAGCAAGGCCAGCAGCAGCCAAAGTCCCCTCTGGCGCCGCCGCTGCCGCCCAAGCCAGCTTGGGAAACTGGGGAGGCGGCGCCGGCCCTTCATTCCTTGCGATTGCCCTTGGCCAGGGCCTCCCGCACGGCGGCGACTTGGCGGCGCGAGACCGCCAGCCATTCATTCACGCTGGCGATGCGCACCGCCCAGCCGTCCCCGGCCTCGGCGCCTTCGGCCTCTTCCTCCTCCGAGCTGCCGCCAATCGGCGCGCCACGCAGCAGCTCGCGCACGGCGGACTTGGCCACCAAGGCATTGCGATGCACACGCAAGAACTTGCCTTGCGCGCTTGGCTTGGCGGCGAAGCGGGTTTCCAGCTCCGACAAGCTGCCGTCCATCACATAGCTTTGGGTGGCGGTGCGCAGGGTCAGGTATTTGAGGTCGGCCTTGAAGTACAGCACCTCGCTCAGCGGCACCCGCAGCAAGCGGCCGCGCACGCTGATATTGATGAATTCCTGGGTTTCCACCACCGCCTCATCCAGATCGGCGCGCTGCGAATGCGCGGCCTCGCGCTCAGCCAGGCGCTGGGCCACCCGGCACAGGGCGGCCTGCAGGCGCTCGCGCCGCACCGGCTTGGTCAGATAGTCCATGGCGTCCAGCTCAAAGCCTCGCAAGGCGTGCTCGGCATGCGCCGTCACAAACACCACGGCGGGCTGGGCCGGATGGGCGGCCAGGTTCTCGGCCAGCTGCAAGCCATCGGGCCCGGGCATTTGAATGTCGAGCAAGATCAGATCGCAGCCGTGCTCGCGCAGCCAGGCCTGCGCCTGGGACGCGGTGCTGGCCTCGGCCACGACCTCGGCGGCTGGGTCCTGGCAGCCCTCCAGCAGGCTGCGCAAGCGCATGCGCGCCAGGGGCTCGTCATCCACCAGCAGCGCCGTGAGTTTGGCGGGCGGCTTGAGCTTGGGATCGGGGTGAAAAGACATGGTCAATTAGAACGGCAGAACGATGCGAACGATGAAGCGGCCGGGCTCGGCATTGAGCTCAAAACGAGCGGACACATCATGCATCAAACGCAGGCGCTGGCGCACATTGCGCAAGGCCAGGCCATGGCCCGAGGTGCGCGCCGGCAGGCCCACGCTATTGCTGACGCGGATCTCCACCTCGCTGCCACGGCGCCGGGTCAGCACCTCGATATCGCCGCCCGCGTCATTGGGCTCGACGCCGTGGCGCACCGCGTTCTCCACCAGAGGCTGCAGAATCAGCGGCGGCACCCTGGCTTCAGCCGCCTGCGGGTCCAGCTGCCAGCGTATGCGCAGGCGCTCGCCAAAGCGGGTCTGCTCGATATGCAGGTAACGGCGAGCCAGCTCAATCTCCTCGGCCAGGCTGACCGAGGTGCTTGCGTCGGCCAGGGCCACGCGAAAGAGTTCGCTCAAGTCCTCCAGCAAGTTCTCGGCCTTGGCCGGCTCGTAACGCACCAGGGCGATGGCGCTATTGAGGGTGTTGAACAAAAAATGCGGCCGGATGCGTGACTGCAACTCCACCAGCTGAGCCTGGGCGGCCGCTGGGCGCTGGGCCCGCTCGCGCAGCTTCAGCCAGGTCAGCAGCAAGGCGGCCAGGGTGGCGCCGGCCAGACCCACGCTGAGCAGGCGAAACCAGCCACTGGGGTCGATGGAGGCGATGTTCAGCAACTCCCAACCCAGCAAGGCGCAGACGGCACCCAGGCCGCTCAGCAAGACCCACTGCAAGGGCTCGGCCAGGCGCGCCAGCGCGCGGCGCGCCCCACACACCAGCAAGAGCCAGAGCAAGACGCCCGACATGGTGACCACGGTGGCGCTGGCCATCCAGGCCGCCCACTGCGACACATCGCGCGCGGCCAGGGCCAGGCCCAAGGCCAGCAGGCCCTGCACCCCCAGCACGGCGCGCAAGACCAAGCCCACATGGCAGACGTCAAACACCCGCTCCGGGTCGAACAGGGGCAGCACCGAGGATTCCGGCGCGGGCAAAGGCTGCTGGGTGGCAGCAAAACCCAGAATGCTGGTGAGGCTGGTGCTGTCGGGCCAGACGCTCATGCCCTCGTCTTGCTTGTGTGCCGCTGGTTTGGATTCTTTTTTGCTCATCAAGAAGAGACTGCCGCAGTTTGGAAAGACATGGGGCGGAGAAGAAAGATGGAGAAGCCGGTAGATAGAATCGCCCAGGCTCTGCACAGATCGATCGATTGTTTGCTGATCTGATTGTGCTTCAGCCCCAGCCCGCCTCCCTTACCGTCCCCTTCCCACGCCACCATGTCCTCATCCAGCTCTGACAACAAGCCTAGCGACAACCAACTCGCCAACAAGTCCCAAGCCTGGTCGGCCCTGTTTTCCGAGCCCATGAGCGATCTGGTCAAGCGTTACACGGCCAGCGTGTTCTTCGACAAGCGCCTGTGGGCGGCCGACATCCAGGGCAGCCTGGCGCATGCCGAGATGCTGACGGCCCAGGGCATTCTGGGCCAGGAAGACCATGCCGCCATCCAGCGCGGCATGGCGCAGATCAAGAGCGAAATCGAGGCCGGCAGCTTTGACTGGAAGCTGGACCTGGAAGACGTGCACCTGAATATCGAAGCCCGCCTGACCGAGCTGGTAGGCATTGCTGGCAAGCGCCTGCACACCGGCCGCAGCCGCAATGACCAGGTCGCCACCGATGTGCGCCTGTGGCTGCGCGGCGAGATCGACGAGCTGTTGATCCTTTTGCAGGCCCTGCAACTGGCCTTGGTCGAGGTGGCCGAGAAGAATGCCGAGGTCATCCTGCCCGGCTTCACCCATCTGCAAGTGGCCCAGCCGGTCGCCTTTGGCCACCATCTGCTGGCCTACGTTGAAATGTTCGCCCGCGATGCCGAGCGCTTGACGGATGCACGCCGCCGCGTCAACCGCCTGCCCCTGGGCGCCGCCGCCCTGGCCGGCACCAGCTACCCGCTGGACCGCGAGCGCGTGGCCCGCACCCTGGGCATGGAAGGCGTGTGCCAGAACAGCCTGGACGCGGTGAGCGACCGCGACTTCGCCATCGAGTTCAGCGCCGCTGCTTCCCTGGTGATGGTGCACATCTCGCGTCTGAGCGAAGAGCTGATTTTGTGGATGAGCCAGAGCTTTGGCTTCATCGACCTGGCCGACCGCTTCTGCACCGGCTCTTCCATCATGCCGCAGAAGAAAAACCCCGATGTGCCCGAGCTGGCACGCGGCAAGACCGGCCGCGTGGTCGGTCATCTGATGGGCTTGATCACCCTGATGAAGGGCCAGCCCCTGGCCTATAACAAGGACAACCAGGAAGACAAAGAGCCCCTGTTCGACACCGTCGACACGCTCAAAGACACCTTGCGCATCTTTGCCGAGCTGGCCGCCGGTATCACCGTCAAGCCCGAGGCCATGGAGCGCGCGGCCTTGAAGGGTTATGCCACCGCCACCGATCTGGCCGACTATCTGGTCAAGAAAGGCCTGGCCTTCCGCGACGCGCACGAAATCGTCGCCCACGCGGTCAAGACAGCGATTGGCAGCGGCGTAGACCTGTCCCAGCTGCCCCTGGCCGAGCTGCAAAAGTTCGACGCCCGCATTGGCGAGGATGTGTTTGAGGGCTTAAGCCTGCGCGGCTCGCTGAACGCCCGCAATATCCTGGGCGGCACCGCGCCCGCACAGGTGCGCGCTCAAGTAGCGCGCCACCGCGCCCGCTTGGCCTGACGCAGCAGAGCCAAATCGCCCATGTTCAAAGCACGCTTGGGCGTTTGGTTAGGTGTTTTGGTGGCCCTGGTGGCCACCCAGTTCGCCGTGGTGGTCTGGCTGGTCAATCAGTCGGAGCTGGAGCGCTCGCGCAGCCTGCGCGCCAAGGACGCCCTGGTGCAGTACATCGACCTGGCCGCCAACAAGCAGCGGCTCAAGGTCTGGTTTGCCCAGTACCTGCTGACCGACGAGGCCCCCGTGCCCCTGCGCGACGGCTATCTGCAGCGCATGCAGGGCAGCTTGAGCGAGCTCGAACGCCTGCACGCCGAAGAAGCCGCCGACCCCAGCGACGGCGCGATTGAAAAAGTCTCGCGCGAAACCCTGGACGCCTTGCGCACCAACTTCCAGGCCCTGCAAGCGCAGATCCTGCAGGCGCAACCCCACATCCCTCACCCCAACCCCAGCACCGAGCGCGCGGCGGTCTGGGCCGAAATGCTGGGCGTTTTCGACATCTCCCAGGGCCAGGACATGCGCACCCTGATTGCCGAGGCCATCCGCCTGCAAGAAGCGCACAGCCGCGCCACCGAGGCCGCCGCCAAGATCGCGCTGGAGCGCTCGCGCAGCCTGGCCATCTTCAGCATCTTGTCCACCATCCTGCTGTCCATCGGCTTTGTCGCTTACTTCGCCTGGGACATCCGCCGCCGTATGGCGCCCCTGCTGGACGGCACCCTGGCCCTGCAGGCCGGCCGCATGGATCACCGCATCGCCACAGCGGCGCACGGCCGCGACGAATTCGACCGCCTGAGCCAGAGCTTCAACCGCATGGCCGAGGAGATCCAGCTGCACCGTGCCAACGAGGCCAGCCAGCGCCAGCGCCTGGAAGACGCCGTGGCCCAGCGCACCCAAGCCCTGCACGAGGCCAATGAGCAGCTGCGAGAGATCGACCACTCGCGCCGCCAGTTCTTTGCCAATATCAGCCACGAGCTGCGCACGCCCACCACCGCCATCCTGGGTGAATCTGAAATCACCCTGCGCCGCAGCGGCCACCCCGAGGCCTTTTACCGCGAGACCCTGGAGCGGGTGGCGGCCATCGCCCGCCAGCTGGGCGCCCGCATCGCCGAGCTGATGGCCGTGGCGCGCCAGAGCGAGGACAACAAGGCCATCGAAGTGGATGCCGAGCTTGTGGACCTGCCTGCACTGCTCCAGCAAGCGCTAGACCAGCAAAGCGCCGCTGCCGCCCAACAAGGCCATGAGCTCAGCCTGGCCCTGCCCTTGCCCGCCGATGTGAAGCTGCGCGGCAGCGCCGCCAAGCTCGGCCAGGCCCTGACGATCTTGATCGACAACGCCATCCGCTACACACCCGCCCAAGGGCAGATCCGCGTGGGCGCCCAGCGCTGTGGCGAAGACGCTCAGCAGCAGCTGCTACACATCTGGGTGGAAGACAGCGGCATCGGCATGCGGCCGCAAGACTTGCTGCGCGCTACCGAGCGTTACTGGCGTTCCGACGAGGCCCGCAAGCTGCGCCCCGACGGCATGGGCCTGGGCCTGCCGATCGCCGAAGGCATTGCCGAGTCGCATGGCGGCCAGCTGCTGATCAGCAGCCGCCCCGAGGGCGGATGCCGGGTGGTGCTGAGCCTGCCTCAGGCTCAAGATGATGCTTGATCCCACTGAAGTCACAAAGCGCGCCGGAGTCCTCTTGCCATGCCCCATCTGCTTGTTGTTGAAGACGACCGCCGCGTCTCAGACTTTCTGAACCGCGGCCTGCGTGCCGAGGGCTATCAGGTCACGGTGGTGGAGCGCGGGGACCTGGTGCAAAAGTCGGTCGAGCAGACCGAGCCCGATCTGATCCTGCTGGACGTGATGCTGCCCGGCATCAGCGGCGTCGAAGCCTGCCAGCGCCTGCGCGCAGCCCGCTGCCGCAAGCCGGTGCTGATGCTGACTGCCATGGACGCGCTCGAAGACAAAGTCGCCGGCCTGCGCTGCGGCGCCGACGACTATCTGACCAAACCCTTTGCCTTTGAAGAACTGCTGGCCCGCATCGAAGCCCTGCTGCGCCGCGCCGAACAACACTCGGACGACGAGGCCGCAACCGCAGCCAAGCAACGCCAGCTCAGCCTGGCCGACCTGGTGCTGGATCTGGAACGCATGCAGGTACGCCGCGGCGATCAGCTCGTGGCCATGACGGCCCGCGAGCTGGCCCTGCTAGAACTGCTGATGCGCCACCCCGGCCGCGTCTTCAGCCGCGAACGCATCCTCAACACCGTCTGGGGTTATAGCGAGGACCCGCTGACCAATGTGGTGGACGTCTACATCCGTCGGCTGCGGGCGAAGCTGGATGAGGGGCGTGAGTTGGCGCTGATTCAGACGGTTAGGGGCTTGGGGTACAAGATGGACAATGGGGTAGCGTGACGAAGTTCAGAGCCTACGCTTAGAGACCAGCTGACTGCTTTGCGTGACATGGCTTGGCCGCGATCAGTCCGGGAAGCCCGTCAATTCACTCCATCAAATCACTTCGCATAACGCCTAGTCGTGTACGTCCTGAAGTTACTTGTTGTGATCCTTTGCTACGCCATGTCCGGCACGGGCATGCTGCTCATGTTCTTCGGAGGCATATCGGCCGTGAGCTTTGCAGGGGGGCAATCCCTACTTCTGTTCTGGCCAGCAGCGTTGATCGCCCACATTTATCTTTCATTGGCTTGGATCGAATCCCGCACCCTTGGCCGACGAGCAGCTTGCACCGCAGGAGCCCTGGGAATTGCTGGCTTGCTAGCGTTTCCTGTGCTGCTTCAAATATCGGGGAAAGAGACGCTCACTCCTTGGCAGTTCCTCAAATTTGCCGCGCTTGAGTTGCTAGCCGTGTTGCCAGCAATGCTTCTGGCGCTCTACCTTAGCTGGTATCACTCACGACGAAAGTCTGGGCAGGCCACTCACTAGAAAGTACTCTTGGTCTGCCTCGTTTGGTTCTTGCGCCCCAAGTGGGCCGGCCAAGGCAGATGAGAAGTTGATGGCCAAGCCAGAATTTATGTAGCTACAATTAACCATGCAGATCGAGTTCGACCCGGTCAAAGATGCCTCGAATCAAGAGAAGCACGGCCTGTCACTGGCGCTGGCAGCGGCACTCGACTGGGATGCGGCGCTGGTCTGGGTTGATGAACGGTATGACTACGGCGAACTACGAATGATCGCTTTGGCTCCTGAGACCGGCATCCTGTACTACGTGGCCTTTGTGGATCGATTTGAAACCCGCCGAATCATCAGCTTACGCAAAGCCAATCGACGCGAGGTGAAGCACTATGTCCAAAGTTTTGAGAACTAAACCGCCCAAGGTGCTGATGCCCACCATGGCCGAAGACAAGGCCATCACGGCTGCCGCAAAAGCTGATCCAGATGCGCAGCCGCTGACGCCCAAGCAGTTGCAGGCCATGGTGCCGCTCAAGGCCTTGCGGGGTCGGCCCAAGTCTGAAAACAAGAAGTTGCTGGTGTCGATTCGCTACAGCCCCGAGGTCGTGTCCTACTTCAAGGCAACCGGTGAGGGCTGGCAGTCGCGCATGGACGGCGTTTTGCAGCAGTACGTCGCCCGTCAATCGCGCAGAGCGTGATGCTCAGAGGAACGGCCGACGCCCTGGCCGAGCCCCTCAGTTGCACTGTCAAAACGACAACAGGCCCGCTCAAAGTCCAAAGACTTCCAACGGGCCTGTTTCTTTTTTCTTCAAGCCAGTGACCGGCCTTCCGGTCACTGCGAAGCCAAATCGGCGTTCGGCTTAGTTCACCGAGTAAGGCAGCGAGGAGTGATGCACCACGATGCGCACGGCACCGGTGTCGTCCTTCTTGAAGGTCCAGGTCTTGTCGACGGTGGTGACCTTGCCGTTCTTGTCGGTCATGCTGACCTTGCCCATGGTGTTGGCCACATCGCCGTTGATGTGCACGGCGGCGTTGGCCACTTCGACCTTCTTCCAGCCCTTCAGTGCGAAGCCGCTGTCCTTGGGGAAGTTGGCATCGCCACCGACGAAGTAGGACAAGGCGCCATCCTTGGTGGTGCGGAAGGTTTGCGGGGCCACGGTCAGGGTGGGCTTGAACAGCACGGGGCCCAAGTTGTAGCCGTAGGCCGCGTCCAGCACGGCGCTGGCGGTGGCCTTGGCCTTGGCGTGGCCGCCGGCAGCATAGTCATCGCTGATCTGGACCAGGGCCGTGCCCCAAGCCGCTTGGGCGGCCTCAACTTCGGCCAGGCTGATATTGCTGTTGTAAACGCGGGCTTCGCCGGTCTGGGCCAGGGCGCTGCCAGAGGCGAGCACGGCCAGGGAAGCAGCCAGGGTCAGGAAGCCAGAAGAGAACTTAGACATGGAATTGGCCTTTGCGCACAGGGCGATTGGGGTTGGACTGAGATTCGAGAGAGACAGAAAGACGCTGGTTTTGTCAGGGTTTGGCGGCTTGGCTTGCTTTGCTTTCGCTGGCTTGCCGACCTCGCTCTGCACAGGCTCTATTGCACCCGGCTGGCCTGATCCCTCCATGAACGGCAAATGAACGGCGGCGTTCAAACAGATGAACGCCAGATGAATTTGTGCGATCTGCGAGTTTTTCTCGGCCCGGCACGGATGAATCCTGCGTCGACAAGGCGGGGCTCAGTTCCTAGACTGCGCGTCCCCTGCCCTGGCACCCATAAAAAGAAATCTGAGGAGCTGAAGACCCGTGCACACCGTCCAGACCCCGCTTTGCGAACAAGAAGGCTTCCCGATCAAGGCGCTTTTTGACATCGGCGAGGAGCCCGGTTTTTTGGGCGAACGCTCACGCGAAATCGCCAGTTTTTGCCTCAGCGTCTGGCTGAAGTTGAGCGAGGACTCGGCGTGTGAATCAGGGCAAGACGAATACTTTGCCCGCATGCGCAAGCGCCGCCAGGCGCTTGCTCAGGAGTTGGCTCGTCTGCAGCAGGCGCTGGCTCGCAGTGGCACGCACCAGCAGGCCCAAGTTTGAGCCGCTCAGCGATGCGCGCCTCGGGCGCTCACTGCACGCCCGGCTTGGGCGGGCCGAAGCGGCCGGCTAACAGATCGGCATAGGCGTTGAAGATCCAGGGGCTGCCCGGCGCCACCGAGTAGAGCTGCTTATGGCCCGTCGAGCGGCGGCTCACCCAGAACAGCGGGGCGGGCTTGTCAAAGCCCGGGCGTTTGATCTCGCTGTCTTGCTGAAGATTGAATTCCGCCGGGTTGAAGCCCGTCAGGCGCAAGGTGGACTGCAGGGACTGCCAGACTTCGTTTGGGGCAGGAACAAGACGTTTTTGCACGGCGCTAGGAGGGTTGCCAATCAGCGAGGAAGGGTCTGCAAGAACCCGTCCTAACAGTATTCACCAGCGGCATGTCAGCCTGGTGACACGCCTGCCCACCCAATCCGGCCTGTTCGCGAGTCAGGCCGAAGCGGCCGGCAGCTTGAAGCGCGCCACGCCTTCCACCAAGGCGCCGGCCTGGGCCTGCAGGGCCTGGGTAGCCGCCACGCTTTGTTCCACCAGGCTGACGTTTTGCTGGGTTAAGCGGTCGAGCTGCTGGACCGAACGGTCCACCTGCAGCACGCCATCGCGCTGCTGGCGCGCGCCTTGGGAGATTTCGGCCAGCAGCGTGTTCATGCTGCGAGCCTGGCGCTCCAGATCCTCCATGGTCGTGCCGGCCACATTCACGCCGCTGCTGCCCTCGCCCACCCGGGCCAGATTCAGTTGGATCAGGGCGCGGATCTCCTGCGCGGCCTCGGCCGAGCGCTGGGCCAGGGCCCGCACCTCGCCCGCCACCACGGCAAAGCCACGCCCTTGCTCACCGGCTCTGGCCGCTTCCACCGCCGCGTTGAGGGCCAGGATATTGCTGCGAAAGGCCAGGCTGTCGATCAGATTGGTGGCTTCCTGCATACGGCCCGAGGCCTGGGAGATGCCGTCCATACTGCCCATCATGCCCTGCAACTGGGCGCTGCCGCGCTGGGCCACATCGGCGTTGGCACGCGCCATCTGGGCCGCCTCGACGGCATGGTCGGCCGTTTGTTTGACGGTGGCCGACATCTGCAACATGGTGGCCGCCTGCTCTTGCAAGCTGGCCGCGCTCTGCTCGGCCCGCGCCGATAACTCGGCCGCACCCTGGGCCATCTGATCGCTGGTGCTGAGAATGGTTTGCGAACCGTCGCGCACACTGGCCACGATCTGGCACAGCGCCGTCTGCATCTCGCGCAGGGTCAGCATCAGGCGCGCCGCCTCGTCCCGGCCCCAGGGCTCGGGCCGGGTGGTCAGGTCGCCCGCGCTCATGGCCAGCAGATGACGCCGCACCTCTTTCAAGCCACCATCCATGACCAGAAAGAAGGAATGGAAGAGATAGACCGCCAGCAGCAAAAAGGCGACGCTGACGCCAGTCAGCCAAGCCCGCATGCGCAGCAGCTGGGATTCGCGCTGCTGCAATAGCCCATCCAAAGCCTCCAGGCCCACGCGGGAGATGGACATGCAGTCGCGCAAAGCCTGTTGGCCCAGGGCGTAAACCTCGGCGCTGTCCATGGCCGCGGCGATCAGCTGCGAGGGGTCGGCCACCTTGGCCCGGTAGGCCTGCACGGCCTGCAACTGAGGCAGGGCCAGGCGTTCGGCCAGCTCGGGGCTCATCTTCACCGTGCGGCGGATATGCGCTTGCAACTCCTTCAGGCCATGGGAGACGCCGCTGTCCCAGACGGCGTAGCGGCGGAACTCCTCCAACGTCAAACCGCCCCTGCCCACGCCGTAGCTGGACCAGCCCCAGAGCTGGCCCAGGTCTTCCGCCGTTTTGGGCAGGGTCAGCACCACGGCGTTGACGAGGTAGAAGCTGTCCAGCTCGGGGTCCAGCACCAGGCGGGCGTTATCGCCCACGCCTTGCAGCAGGTCGACCACGGCTTGCGAGACCGGGCCGAACACGGTGCGGCCCTGGCCATCGACCCCACGCGGCGCCAGGCTGGTGGCGGCCCAGGCTTTTTGCAGGCGCTCGATGGGCTCCAGCAAGTCCAGCTCACGGCCCTCGCCCGCGGCCAGGGCCTGCAGCTTGGGCAAGGCCTCATCCACCTGGGCCCGCGCGCGGCGCAGATCGGCCGCGGCGTCGTAATCAGCCAGCATGGCGCGGGTGGCATTGCGCGCCTCCAGCAGGCCGAGCAGCAGGGGCTGCATCTCAGCCATCATGCGCACGCCCACCCGCTCTTTGCGCACCGCATCGAGCTGGGCTTGCTGGTTGTGCAGAAAGCTCAAGCTCAGGAGCAGGATGGGCACGCCAAAAGCCAGGCTGATGCAAACGGCCTTGGCCCGGAAACTCATATGCCGGAAGAGGCGCACGCCCACGGCCCACAGGCCGTGGTGACGGAAGAAGCCTCCGCCGCCGGAGCGAGCAATAGATACGGATGCGAACGCCGCTGCCGCCGCGGCGCGGCCCTGCTTGTTTGACTGTTCCATGATTCCCTCGATCGATGCTGATGCGGTCGTGACTTGGACGGCTGCTGAGCTGGCAGGGCCGCGCTGCTGCGTCGGCGCCTTGCATTCCCCGAGCAGCATCTTGGGCGCGGCTCGCACAGCGCAAAAGCAAGAGAAGCCCAGCAGGCCACGGCCATCTTCACAAAACCGTCACAAAGCCAGGCCTGAGTCCCAGAGCCGTTTTGATCCAGCGCAAGTCAGGGCCAATGCGGGCTGAGGTCGGATCGGACTCGGGCGAAAATGCGGCCTGTTTCTAGCCTTCACCCCCTCACGCCCATGTCAAGCCTTCCCTGGACCGAAGCCCTGGCCCTGCAGCACGCGCAGCTGGATCAGACCCATCAGGAGTTCGTCGCCCTGCTCAATACCTGGGGCGAGGCCCTGCTGGCGGGCAGCGACACGGTGATCCCGCTCTACCTCGATCTGCTCGGCCACACCGAGGCGCATTTCGGCATGGAAGAAGGCTGGATGGCCGCCACCGGCTTTGCGCCCGAGAACTGCCATAGCAAGCAACACGCCATGGTTTTGGACGTGATGCGCCAGGTGCTGGTGCATGCCCAGGCCCACCACGACCTGGAGCCCATGCGCAATCTGCTGCCCGAGCTGGTTAACTGGTTCCCGGCGCACGCCGAGATGATGGACGCGGCCCTGGTCTATCACATGGGCCAAGTCGGCTTTGACCCCGCCACCGGCCAATGCGCCCAGCCCCTGGCGACCGAGACCAGTGGCATCAGCTCCTGCGGCAGCAATAGCTGCGGCTAAGCCGCAAGACCTTGGGCAAGCGCTCGGCTTGCCTCGCCCCTCATCGCCCCAGCTGTCGATTCGTCGCGCAGCCCAGGCGAGCAAGCGGGCGTTTTTCTAAGCTGAGACCTCATCACCTGAACGCTGAGGAAAGAGGTCTCACCATGCTGCTGCCCCGCCCACCCCTGCTCGCCCAAGCTTGCGCTCTTGCCTGCGCTCTGGCCTGGGCCAGCCTGCCCACCCAGGCACAAGAAATCCACATCAGCCCTGCCGCCGAGGTGCTGGAGGGCACGCCTTTGCAGCTGCGCCTGAGCGAGCTGCCCGCCAACAGCGCCATCCGCATCGTCAGCAGCCGCCTGGCGCGCGGCATGGCCGGCGGTGGACCGCAACAGGCCGAGGCGATTTTTCGCAGCGATGCGCAAGGCCGTGTTGATCTCGCCACCCAAGCCCCGGAATCCGGCAGCTATCAAGGTGCCGATGTGCGCGGCCTGTTCTGGTCCATGCAAAGCGTCAAAGCTTCGGCCGCCTTACCGCCGCTGGACCCCGAACAAGCGGGCGAGGTCTGGTTGCAAGCCTATGCCGGTGAGCAGCTGCTGACCGAGAAAAAGCTACGCCTGCGGCCGGTGGCGCCCGAGGTGCAGGTCCGGCTGGTGGAGGAATTCGCCGGTGCCCGCTATGCCGTGGGCCCAGGCACGCACAAGCGCGGCGCCATCATCGTGCTGGGCGGCTCGGAAGGCGGCTCCATCGCTGCACGCAGCAGCGCGCCTCTGCTGGCCTCGCAAGGCTATGCGGTGCTGGGTCTGCCCTATTACTCACCGCCCAGCTGGGGCCCCGAGGGCATGAAGCCGGGCGAGCTGCCCAGCCTGCCGCCGGCCTTCTCAAACATCGAGCTGAGCCGCTTGCAGCAAGCGCGCGATTGGCTGGCCAAACAGCCCGAGGTCGATGCCTCGCGCATCGCCGTCTACGGCGTCTCCAAGGGCGCCGAATTCGCCCTGGCCGCCGCCTCGCGCATGGACTGGATCAAGGCCCTTGTTGCCGTCGTGCCCAGCGATGTGATCTGGGAAGGCTGGGGCCTGGGCCAGACCGGACCGGACCAGTTCTCCTCCTTCGCCTGGGAGGGCAAGCCCCTGCCCTGGCAGCCCTACCAAGGCATGGCCGAAGAGTCGGCCGGCTTTGCCACCGGCAAGCCCGTGCATCTGCGCCGGCCCATGGCGCAAGGCCGCGCCGCTCACCCGGAGCGCCTGGCGGCGGCCCGCATTCCGGTCGAGAACTTCCGCGGTGCTTTGCTGATGGTGTCGGGCAGCGACGACCAGATGTGGGACTCGGCCGCCATGGCCCGCAATATCGAGGCCAGCCGCAAGGCCAAGGGCCTGAGCACCGTCAACCTGGTCTACGAAGGCGCGGGCCACGGCCTGTCGGGCCATGGCTGGTCGCCCACCACGGGCTATAACGCCGGGCCCATGAAGCTGGGCGGCAGCCCGGCCGTGGATGCCGCGGCCCAAGCCGATGCCTGGCCGCGCACCTTGCAGTTCTTGCAGCAGCAGATAGGCCGCTGATCTTGAGGCGAGGTCTGGGGTCAGGGCCGCTTCGCCTCAGGTCAGCTGAAAGGCCTGCAGATTGGCGGCCCGGTCCTCACGGCGCACCGGGAAGCGCTCCAGCGTCACCTTCAGGTCCTCTCGCAAGGACATCAGGTGGTAGAACATATGCTCCACAAATCGGGTGTCCAACTCGGCCACCAGCTGCTCCAGCTCGGCCGGGCTGAGCCGCCGGTTCTCATGCTGGGCCACGGTTTTGAGCAGCCAGGCACTGGCCGCCAGCACGTCTTGCAAATCGCCGGAAATCCGCCCAAAGCTGTCTTCATCGGCCACAAAAGGCCGCAGCTGTTCCACAAAACTCAGGCGAGGCGTGCGCACTTCTTGATCGCTAAGCATTTATAGGCCTCACTCTATCCACGGGTCACTCGGTTCAAAAACCAGACATCAGCTCCCCGAAGGCGCAACGCGACACGGCACGAAATTCCGGCCAGGCTCGCTGAGCCCGCCGAACTCCGTCTTCCCCACTCCTCACAATCCCGGCGCTCGCCGCAGGGAATCAAGTCCCCACGGTACGGCAGCCCCTCGAATGCGCATCGCATGGGTGCGTGGCGCACAGCCCTCGTTGGCTCAGCTCAGATTAACGAGAGCCCGACAGAGACGTCACCTGTAAGGCCTGACAGTAGACGCCCCCAAGTAACTTGAAACTTGCGTAAACAGACCTCAACCGAGCATCAACCGGGCCCGCAGCCTGCTGACAAAACAGCGCCATCAAGCGCTTGCGCGCGGGCCACAATGTGGCGCATGTCCACCGCCTCTCTTCCCTCTCAAAGCCGCCTGCCGGAGCGCCTGATCGCGCATCTGGACATGGATGCTTTTTATGCCTCGGTGGAGTTGCTGCGCTACCCCGAGCTGAAGGGCCAGGCGGTGGTGATCGGTGGGCGACGTGCGCACGCGCCGGTGGATTTACCCGACGGCAGTCGGCGCTACGCCCGCTTGCGCGACTACACCGGCCGTGGCGTGGTGACCACGTCAACCTATGCGGCACGCGATCTGGGCGTGTTTTCGGGCATGGGCTTGATGAAAGCGGCCTTGCGCGCGCCCGATGCCATCCTGCTGCCCACCGACTTTGACGCTTACCGCCACTACTCACGCCTGTTCAAGGCCGCCGTGGCCGAGGTGGCGCCGGTGATCGAGGACCGCGGCATCGACGAGATTTACATCGATCTGAGCGAGGTGGCCGGCATCCGCGAGGCGGTGGGCCACGACCCGCTGGGCGGCCTGCGCTCGGTGGCGCGCGAGATCAAGAACTCGGTGCTGCGAGCCACGGGCCTGACCTGCTCCATCGGCATCACGCCCAACAAGCTGCTGTCCAAGATCGCCTCCGAGATGGACAAGCCCGATGGCATCACCCTCTTGATGGCCGACGAGATCGAGGCCCGCATCTGGCCCCTGGGCGTGCGCAAGGTCAATGGCATCGGCCCCAAAGCCGGCGCCAAGCTGCAGGCCCTGGGCCTGGAGACGGTGGGCGATGTGGCGGCGGCCGAGCCGGGTTTTTTGATCCAGCATTTCGGCAAGAGCTTTGGCGCCTGGCTGCATGAGGCCTCGCATGGCCGCGACAACCGGCCGGTGCTCACGCATAGCGAGCCGGTCAGCATCAGCCGCGAAACCACCTTCGAGCGCGATCTGCATGCGGTGCATGACAAGGCGGCGCTGAGCGAGATCTTCACCCGCCTGTGTGTGCAGCTGGCCAGCGATCTGACGCGCAAGAATTACTGCGGCCGCACCATAGGCATCAAGCTGCGCTTTGAGGGCTTTCACACCGTCACCCGCGATCTCACCCTGGACCTGCCGACCCAGGACGCCCAGACCATACGCCGCGCCGCCGGCGCCTGCCTCAAGCGCGTGCCCCTGGACAAACGCATACGCCTGCTGGGCGTGCGGGTCGGCGGGCTGAGCCGGCCGGGCCAGCTCAGCGGGCCTAAGCCGGGCCGAAGCCGCAGCAAAGCCGGTGCCGACGGGGCAAACCCGGCGCTGGCCATCGTGGAAAACCTGTCCCTGTTTTAACTGACAAGCTCTCACCGGGTGCGGAGGTTTACGGGACAAGAATGTGAGCCAGACCGAGCAAGAGTTCGGGCCAGCCTTGCAGGCTTTGGTGACGATTGAAGGAGTCCAGGGATTTGAAAACTCCTCAGCCACCCGCAGACATCTGCGGCGAGCCCTTGCGGCCGCCGCGCACAAAAGTGCCCCCGCTGGCGCGGCTGGCTGGCGTGGCCAAACGCCACCCGAGCTGCGCCCTGCGCCGCTATGAAACCCTGGCCCGCCAGGCCCAGGAAACCGGCCAAGAGGCCTTGGCGCTGGACGTTTTGTGCGCCCAGTTCCAGCTGATGGAACGCATGGGCCGCGCCCTCGATCTGCGCGAGGCGCTGGGCCTGGGTCGCCAGCGTGCCGCCGCCACCCACTTGCCCTTGCAGGCGGCTCGCATCTTTGAAGCCTCCGGCCGCCTGGCCTACCAGACCGGGGATTACTTTGAAGCCACGGCGCATTGGTCCCGCACGGTGGATCTGGCCCAGCTGGTGGGCGACATCCCACTGGGCGTGGCGGCCCGCATCGGCCTGGGCCAGATCCACTACGCCCTGGGTGCCTGGGAAAGCGGCCGCCGCTTTCACCGCGAGGGTCAAAACCTCTTGGCCCAGACCGAGGACAGCTATCTGAGCGCCAAGCTGGCCCTCAATATGGGGGTGGGCTTTTTTGAGTGCAAGCAGCTGGAAGAGGCCGAGCAGCAATTCCGCCTCGGTCTGGCCGAGGCGCAGCGCGGCGAGCACCGCGAATACATTGCCGAAGCGCATTGGCAGCTGGCCCGAACCGCCCTGGCGCTGGGGCGCAATGAGGAGGCCCGGCGCCAATGCGGCATCGCCCTGCTGATGGCTCAGCAACTGGGCCATGCCTGGCTTCAAAGCGTGGCCCTGCAGACCTGGACCGATCTGGCCATCGCCCGCCAGGACCTGGCCGAGGCCGTGCAAGCCTGCCAGCGCAGCCTGGAGCAGGCGCAGCGCATCCAGTCCCGCCACCAGGAGAGCCAGGCCCATGTGCAGATGGCCCGCCTGATGCAGCAACAAGGCCAGGCCAGCCAGGCCCTGCAACATCTGTGGCAACACCTGCGCCTGCAGTCCGAGATCGAGCGTCAAAGTCTGCCCGAGCGCCTGGGCCTGCTGACGCATTACGACCCGCTGAAAAAGCCGCCCGAGGAGTTGCTGCTGGATCTGTCCAACAAGCATTGGCAGATCAACCGCAGCGAAGACGTGGTGACGGCCGCCAGCGCCACGGGCCAGATGGCCCAGCAAATCATGCGCCTGGACGCCCTGCACTTCTGGTGGCTGAGCGAAGACGGCGAGGCCCTGCAGCTGCAAGCCTGGCCGACGACGGCCGGCCCAGTGCCCCAACTCCATCCCAAACAGCAGGGCCGCTATCTGCATTGGTTGAGCCAACGCCACGAACCCCAGGTCATGCAAGACCTGCGTCTGCACCCCTGGTTCGAGGACCTGCACCCCTTGATCGCTCGCCGCTGGCCGGGGGACCGGCTCGGTGAGCCCGGTTTTTTGCACGCCCACTCGCGCATCGAGATCCCACTCTTTGTGCAGGAGCGCCTGTGCGGCCTGCTGTGGCTGGACCAAAAACAGACCCGCAGCTGGACTCGCCAGGATGTGCTGCAAGCCAGCCACACGGCCAAGCTTTACGAACGCCTGCTGGTGGCCCTGGACCTGGCCCTGGCCCAGCGCGCCCAGGCCGAGATGGCGCAGGAAAAAGCCCAGCTGATGGGCCGCATCATGGCCAGCGTGGCTCATGAGGTGAACACGCCCATCGGCGTGGCCGTGACCGCGGCCTCCAGTCTGAGCGACTCGGCCACGGCCCTGCGCCAAGCCTTGCAGGGCGCTCGCGTCAGCCGCCGCGAGCTGCAGGACCTGGCCGCGACCATGGGCGGCAATGCCGATCTGGTGGCGCGCAATCTGGCGCGGGCCGCCGCCCTGATCGGCAGCTTCAAGCAGGTGGCGGTGGACCAGAGCTCGGAGCAGGTGCAGACCGTCAATCTGCAGCGCTATGTGCAAGGTGTGCTGGACATTCTGCAGCCGGTCTTGCAAAGGGCCCGGGTCAAGACCCGGGTCGATATCGCACCCGAGATCCATGCCCGCCTGGCCGCCGGACTGCTGGCCCAGATCCTCTCCAATCTGGTGATGAACAGCCTCAGCCATGCGTTTGAGGCGGAGGGTGGCCTGATCCAGATCAGCGCCCGGCTCAGCCAGCTGCCGCCGCAAGAAGACTGGCTGCTGATCGAAGTGGCCGACAACGGCCGGGGCATCGCCGAGACCATGCGCAGCCGCATCTTCGACCCCTTCTTCACCACCAAACGGGGCCAGGGTGGCTCCGGCCTGGGGCTTTACATCGTGCAGTCCCTGACGCATCGCCTGGGCGGCAGCGTCAGCCTGCCCGAGAGCGAGCAAGGTTTATGCGTACGCCTGTGCCTGCCGCTTCAGGCTAGCATGGAGGAATAGCAGCCCCCTCCATTGAACGCACACCACCATGCCCGTCATCACCTGCATCGAAGACCTGCGCGTCCTGGCCCAAAAACGCGTGCCCCGCATGTTCTACGACTATGCCGATTCGGGCAGCTGGACAGAGGGCACCTACCGCGCCAATTCGGCGGACTTCCAAAGCATCAAGCTGCGCCAGCGCGTGGCGGTGAATATGGAAAACCGCAGCACCGCCACCCGTATGATTGGCGTCGATGTGGCGATGCCGGTGGCCATCGCCCCCACCGGCCTGACCGGCATGCAACATGCCGATGGCGAGATCCTGGCGGCCCGCGCGGCCGAGAAGTTCGGCATCCCCTTCACGCTCTCGACCATGAGCATCTGCTCGATCGAGGACATCGCCGCGCACACCAAGGCGCCCTTCTGGTTCCAGCTTTATGTGATGCGGGACCGCGACTTCATCGAACGCCTGATTGACCGCGCCAAGGCGGCCCGCTGCGGCGCCCTGGTGCTGACCCTGGACCTGCAAATCCTCGGCCAGCGCCACAAGGACTTGAAGAACGGCCTCTCCGCCCCGCCCAAACCCACCCTGGCCAATCTGATCAATCTCTGCACCAAGCCGCGCTGGTGTCTGGGCATGCTGGGCACCTCAAGGCGCCAGTTCGGCAATATCGTCGGCCACGTCAAGGGCGTGGAGAACATGGGCTCGCTGTCCGAATGGACGGCCAAGCAGTTCGACCCCAAGCTCAGCTGGGCCGATGTGGAGTGGATCAAAAAACGCTGGGGCGGCAAGCTCATCATCAAGGGCATCCAGGATGTGGAAGACGCCCGCCTGGCCGTGGCCTCGGGCGCCGATGCCCTGATCGTCAGCAACCACGGCGGCCGCCAGTTGGACGGCGCCGAGTCCAGCATCCACGCCCTGCCCGCCATCGCGCAGGCGGTGGGCTCGCAGATCGAGGTGCATATGGACGGCGGCATACGCTCCGGCCAGGACGTGCTCAAGGCCTGGGCCCTGGGTGCGCGCGGCACTTACATCGGCCGCGCTTTCCTCTACGGCCTGGGCGCCATGGGCGAAGCCGGCGTCACCAAGGCGCTGGAGATCATCCACAAGGAGCTGGACCTGACGATGGCGTTTTGCGGCCATACCCAGATCGAAAGGGTCACCCGCGACATCTTGCTGCCGGGCAGCTTCAAGGGTTGAGGCGCACCCGGCTCTGAGCGCCTAGCCTTGGGTCACCGAGGCGGCTGAGCCTTCTTTGAGGCCTTGCACAAAGTCGCCGGCACCACCGGCCAACACCAGGGTCAGGGCCGCG
This sequence comes from Paucibacter sp. KBW04, assembly GCF_003852425.1. Taxonomy (GTDB): domain Bacteria; phylum Pseudomonadota; class Gammaproteobacteria; order Burkholderiales; family Burkholderiaceae_C; genus Paucibacter_A. Next base: position 125,801 of record NZ_QAJN01000014.1, read on the forward strand.
GCGAGCAAAAGATTGCGGCAGTTCTTGCGATAGCCGTAGATCAAGAGGCCAAGGCCGATGAGGGAGAGGACAAGCTCAAAAATGAACACTGAGAAATTCCGCTAAACAAGGGCGGCCATTCTGCCCGAGGCAGTGCCGAGACCTCGGTTCACGGGGCGATTCACATCCCTGCCGCCCCAATAAAAAGCGACCCGAGGGTCGCTTTCCTATTCATACGGATTTGGCCGCGGCTTACTGCGCGCCCATTTCCTTCAGCAAACGCTCGGCCTTGTCGACCACCTTCATCTGCCACAGCATATAGCGGGCATCCAGACAGATGCTGCGCGACTTCTTGGCGTCGAAGTCCCAGCTGTCGATGACGCTGTCCAGCGTGCCGTCAAACAGCAGGCCCACCAGCTCGGCGCGGTCGTTCAAGACCGGCGAGCCGGAGTTGCCGCCGGTGGTGTCCAGCGTTGCCAGGAAGTTGACCGGCACCGAATCCAGGCTGGCAACGCCGTACTGGTCGAACTTGCGGGCCTTGATGGCCGCCAGCTGCTCGGCCGGCGCATTGAACTCGCCCTCGCCCTTGTGCTTGGCCTGGATGCCGCGCAAGGTGGTGAAGGCATGCCAGTCGGTGCCGTCGACGGCGCCCTTGCGGCCTTGCACCTGGCCGAAAGCCACGCGCAAGGTGCTGTTGGCGTCGGGGTAGACGGCCTCGCCCTTGCTGGCCTTGTAGTCGATCATGGCTTGCATGGTGCTGGCATAGGCGCGGGCGATCTGGCCACCCAGCTCCTTATCGCGGTTCTCACGCGCTTCGACGTCGGCAAAAGTGGCGACTGCTGCCTTGATGAAGCTGTCGTCGCTGGCCTTGAAGGCGGCCACATCGCGCTTGATCCAAGCCATGCGGGCGTCCTTCTTGGCCAGCTGGCTGCCGGCGTAAAGCACGTCCAGGCGCGCCTTGATGGCGGCTTCGTCCATGCCGGCTTGCAGACCCAGGGCAGCCAGGAAGGGCTTATTCAGCTGAGCCGCTGGCTGGGCCAGGTACTTGGCCAGGAAGTGGCGGGCCAGGCGCTTGTCGACCTGCTCGTCATAGCGCTTGTCCAGCACTTCCATGCCTTGCACCAGGCGGCGTGCGTCGCGGGCCTGGAAGCCGGGCTTGCGCTGCGCATCCGGCAGGGCTTGCTGGTGGGCGTTCTCCAGCAAGGTATTGGCCGTGCCCAAGAGGCTAGGCGTGGCAAAACCCAGCAGCATTTCGGCGCGGGCAATCGCTTGGCGCTGTGCCAGCAGGCTTTCCACCTGGGCGATGTCGGCGCCATAACGGGCGTTGCGAGCGGCGTCGGCCTGCACCCAGCTCTTCAAGTCATTGAAGGCCTGGGTCTTGCGGGCCAGGATGTCGCTGCCCTCATAGCTGGCCTGCTGGCCCTGCATATTCTTGTAATAGTTGGCAATACCGGCGACACGATTGGCCATGGCGATTTCGGCGTCGCGGCGGCCGGCCGTCTCGGCCTTGATCAGGGCCAGTTGCTCACCCATCAGCTGGACGCGTGTGGGCTGCTCCCAACCAAAGGCAAAGTCCACTTCGGCGGGCAGGCGGTGACGGTTGGTGCGGCCGGGGTAGCCGGTGACCATGACGAAATCGCCTTCGTTCAAGGGCTTGGAAGCCAGCTTGAGGAAGTGCTTGGGCTCGAAAGGCTTGTTGGCGGCATTGAAGTCGGCCGGCTTGCCGTCCGGGCCCACATAAGCGCGGTAGAAGCTGTAGTCGCCGGTGTGGCGCGGCCACATCCAGTTGTCGGTATCGCCACCGAAGAGGCCCACGCCCAGGGCGGGCGCATGGACCAGGCGCACATCGCGGATCTCAAGTTGCTTGATCAGCTGGTACTGCAGGCCACCGTAAAAGCTGGCGACCTGGCAGCGGTGGCCGGCGTCTTGCTCGCAGCTGGCGGTCAGGCTTTTTTGCTTGGCTTCGATGGCGTCCACACGGGCTCGTCCGCTCAAGGCCAGGGTCTTGCTGTCCAAGACCTGCTTGCTGACGTCCTTGACGTCCACCGTCACGTAGACGCGGCTGCCGGGCGCGGCGGGCAACTCCTCAGCCAAAGACGCAGCCAGGAAGCCGTTTTTCAACAGATCGCGCTGGGTGCTGGAGTTGTACTGGATGCTGCCGTAAGCGCAGTGGTGATTGGTCACCACCAGGCCCTGGGGCGAGACGAAGGAGGCGGTGCAGCCACCCAGGCTGATGACGGCACCCATGGGGAACTCGGTCAGCTGGCTCAGTTTGGCGGGGTCCAGCTGCAGGCCGGCGCTCTTCAGGTCTTTGGCGATCTGTGGCAGTTGCTGGGGCATCCACATGCCTTCACCGGCTTGCGCTGCGGCGGCGGCCAGGCCCAGGGCCATGCCACCCAGCACGGCGTATTGATTCTTCAGCTTCATGCGTCTTGTTTCTTTTCGGAGGGGTTCAACAAAACCGCGAAGCGTACAGGCTGGCAAGTCGCTTGCCGAAAGACATGGCGGAAAATTTCTCCTCGACCGGGAGACGGTGCGAAATTCGCCCTCGCCCGGCCTTTCGATGCAGGCCTCAAGGACCGGCCTGAGCCTACTTGAGCAAGGGCAGCGCCGCCACCTCACCGCGCGAAAACGCCATCACCATGCCCGCCGCCAGGTAGAGCCGGGGCACGATGGAGCTGACCAGCACGTATTCGGCGTCCGTGGTGTGGGCGCCGCCGCCGCGCAGACCAAAGCGCTCCACCACCGGGCCGCGGGCCCGCAAGGCGGCAAAGGCCGCGTCGGTGCCGCCGCCTCCGGCCACCGCATCGACCCGAAGCTTCAGGCCCAGCTGGGCGTAGATGCGCTGGGCATGTTCGGCAAAGGCCTGCGCCACCGGCGTGGCCTCCAGCGGCGGGCGGCGGCGCTCAAAGCGCAGTTCCACCCGGGCCTCGGGCAGCAGGCGGTTCTGGATGCGCTGCTGCAGCTTTTGCTCCAGGGCCTCGTAGTCCTGCACCCGCAAGACCCGCACATCGGCCTCGGCGCTGGCCAGCGGCGGGATCATATTGCGCACAATGCCGGCCTTGGCCATGGTCCAGTTGAGCTTGACCCCGGTCAGCGGGTCGGACAGATCGCGCATCTGCAAAATCTGATGCGAGAGCTCATACAAGGCGTTGACGCCGAACTGCGGCGCCCCGCCCGCATGGGTGGCGCGGCCATGCACCGTCAGGTTCACCGAGGCGATGCCCGCCGTGGCCAGGGACAGATGGTCGGCATTGGCGCCCGAGCCCTCGAAGGACATCACCGCATCATGCTCGGCGCCCAGCTGGCTGAGGATGGCGCGCGAGCCGGGCGAGGAGATTTCTTCATCGGCATTGAAGAGCACGGTGAGCTGGCCGTAGTCCTCGAAGTTCAGGGACTTGAGCATGGCCAGCAGGTGCAGGATCACCGCCAGGCCCTGCTTATCGTCCGCAATGCCCAGGCCGTAGGCGCGGTCCTCGCGGATGCCGAAGGGCTGGCGCGTCAGCATGCCGGCGGGGTAGACCGTGTCCATATGCGCGATCAGCAAAATCTTTTTGCTGCCCCGGCCTCTGAACACCGCCTTCACATGCTGGCCCAGCTGCTCCGGCGTGTCTTCCATGCGGTAGACCTCGGTCGAGGGCAGCAGGCTCACCTCCCCGCCCAGCTCGCGCAAGCGCTGCGCCAGCAAGCTTGCGAGCTGCTGCAGGCCGGCTACCTCGCGGCTGCCGGTCTCGATGCCGACAAACTGCTCCAGGCTTTTCAGCAGGGGCTGCTGCTCACGCTGAGCCGCCGCCAGCAAATCGGCCTGGGGCTGAGCAGCGGCCGCCCAGGCGCTGCCGGCCAGCAAGGGCGCACACAGCAGGAACAATGGAAGCACGGCGCCTAGGCGCAGGCTTGGCGGCTTGACGAGCAATCGAGTGCGCATGGATGGGCTTTCGCATATTGGCCACAGGTGCTGGCGATTCTAGAAGCGGAAAAATTTACCCCGGCCCCGCCCTGTCGCCAGGATTAACGCCGAATTCACGCGCAAAGCCCGGCCTTTTGACCGTACAGATTTTTCGTTACGCGGCATACTCATTGGCATAAGAGCAGGCACCGGCCGACCGGCAGCCCTCAAGTCAAGGAGACTTCGCATGACGATTCGTCGACAACTGCTCCTGGCCTTCGGCGCGCTCGCCGGGCTATGCCTCTTGATCGCCCTGCTGGCCGTCACGGCCCTGGGGCATTCCAACGAGGCTTTCGTCAGCTTTGCCGAGGGCAGCAATCAGCGCTCCCAGCTGCTGAGCCGCCTGGGCGGCGCGATGAAGGACCGCGCCATCGCCACCCAAAACCTTTTGCTGGCCAATAGCCCGGCCGAGCGCGAGCAGCAGGCCACTGCGGCCAGTGCCGCCCACAAAGAGGTGCAGGAACTGCTGGGCCGCTTCAACAGCGCAGTCGCTGCTGCGGACGATATGGACGCAGCCTCCAAGCAAGCCGCCAACGAGGCCAAGCAGTTGGAGCAGACCTACGCACCGATTGCGCTCAACATCATCAATATGGGCCTGACCGGCGACCGCGACGAGGCCTCCACCCGCATGAATGCCGAAGGCATCCCCTTGCTGGTGAAGATGAACAAGCTCTTGCGCCACGACACCGAGCTGGCCGAAGCCGACGCCAAGCAACAAGCCCAGAGCGCTCAGGCCAGCATGTGGCGCTGGCGGGTGGGCATGTTGATCGTCTCGGCCCTGGCCTTGTGCGCCTCGGTGGCGGTGGCAGGGCTGATCATCCGCAATCTGCTCAAGGCCCTGGGGGCCGAACCGGTGGCGCTCAAGCGCGCCGTGGGCCGGGTGGCCGAGGGCGATCTGGGCGAGATCGAGGGCGGCGAGCAAGCGCCAGAGGGCAGCGTGCTGGCCTCGGTCGTCACCATGCAGGCCAGCTTGGTGGCCCTGATCTCCCATGTGCGTGACGCCGCCAATCAGATCGCCACCGCCTCCTCCGAGATCGCGGTGGGCAGCCTGGACCTGTCCAACCGCACCGAGCGCCAAGCCGCCTCGCTGGAAGAAACCTCGGCCACCATGGCCACCCTGGGCGGCACGGTGAGGCTGAACGCCGAGAGCGCCAGCCAAGCCAATCAGCTGGCACGCGGCGCCTCGGAGATCGCCGTCGAAGGCGGCAAAATTTTCGGGCAGGTGGTGGACACGATGAAGGGCATCAACAGCAGCTCGCACCGCATCGAGGACATCATCTCCGTCATCGACGGCATCGCCTTCCAAACCAATATCCTGGCCTTGAACGCCGCCGTCGAGGCCGCAAGAGCGGGCGAACAAGGGCGGGGTTTTGCCGTCGTCGCCACCGAAGTGCGGGGCCTGGCCCAGCGCGCCGCCAATGCCGCCAAGGAGATCCACGTGCTGATCGCTACCAGCGTGCAGCAGGTCGAGGACGGCTCCAGCCTGGTGGACCGGGCCGGCGACACCATGGGTCGGGTCTTGGGCGCCATCCAGCAGGTGAGCAGCATCGTGCACTCCATCAGCTCGGCCAGCAGCGAGCAAAGCCAGGGCGTGAGCCAGATTGGTGAGACCGTCATGCAGCTGGACCAAGCCACCCAGCAAAACGCCGCCCTGGTGGAGCAAAGTGCGGCGGCCGCCGAAAGCCTGCAGCAGCAGGCCCGCGCCATGACCGAGGTGGTGGCCGCCTTCAAGATCCGCTCTTAGTCCAGGGGAAGGTCTGCACAAATTGGGCCGATCCGGGCTAGCGCGGGCTCGGGCGGTCTGCGGCGTTGCAGTTCTCGCCAATAGCTACAGCTATTGCCTTCAAACTGCGCCTTGCATCCCATCCCGATCCGCGCGACCCGGCCTCGCCCCGCTTTATGCAGACCTTCCCTCGGACAAATAAGTCCGCAAAAACCCTCAATTGGGGCTGGTGTCGCGCCCCCGTATGAGCGATAAAGAGTCTGACGCCAAACTGACAAATCAGCCCGGCGCCGCCCTCCAACCCTGGCCGTCCGAGGTGGGTATGACTCTGCTGCAACTGACTCAAATCAAGCGCTGGCTACTCCTGCACCAGGGTCGGCACCCGGTAGAGCTGTATGCCTGGGACCTGGTGCTCACCGCCTGGGTGCTGGGTTGGATGGCCTTGCCGGTTTTTGTGCTGCTGGACGACTGGCCCCTGCTGCCCCTATGCCTGATGGGTTTCATGCTGCCCAACGCCTACGCCAGCTGGCGCCGCGGCCTGCACCGCCGCGGCCGCCTGCGCTGCGACTGGTTAACGGCGCTCTGAGCCCGCCGCCTTCAGCAGCGCGCTCAAGCCGCCCCACAGCGCCAGCGCCAAGGCCACGCAAGCGCCGCTAGGCCCATCAAACTGCCAGGACGCCCACAAGCCCAGCGCCGCCACCAGGGCCGCCGCCAGGGCGGCGCGCCACAAAGGCCAGCCCGCCTGCATCCACAAGGCCGGCGCGATCAGGGTGACGAAGACCAGGAACAGGCCCAACACGGGCACGACCAAGCTGGTCAGCACGGCGAACAGGGGGTAGAAAAACGCGTCGCGGCCCAGCAGAGCCGGCCACAGCCCACGCACCAGCAACATCAGCGCGGCGCATGCCGCCATCAGTCCCACCTGCGGCCAGCCGGCCCACAAAACATCGGCAGCCAAAAGCTGCAACCATTGCTCGCGGCCATGGGGGTCAAGTCTTGCCCCCAGCATGGCCAGGCTGGCACCGGCCACATAGACCAGGCCGATCAAGGCCTCGCGCTGCTGCGGCCAGCGCCGCGCCAGCTGAGCCACCAAGGCCGCGCAGAGCAAGGCCCCGAGCGCCGCCGCCAAGGCCTGCCCACCGGGGCCATGGTCATGTGCCACGCCCAGACCCGAGGCCCATAGCGCCGCCGCAGCCGCCGCCTGCGCCACCGCCAGGTCGATGAAGACCACGCCGCGCCGCAAGACCTGGGCCCCCAGCGGGGCCAAGGCCAGAATGCCCGCCAGCAAGGCCAGGGTCGGGGCCAGGAACCACAGCTCGCTCCAAGCTGGCCAACTCATCGCGCCACCCTGCCCTGCTGTGCGTCGAGCAGGGCTTGCAGCAATTGCTCGAACCATTGCTCCAGCGCTTCGGCGCCGCCCGCGTCGGCCACGGTGGCGGGCAGGCTCAGCAAAGGCACTTGGCCGGCCAATTGTTTGTCCAGCCAGCGCGCGGCCCGCGGGTCCTGGTAGCTGCTCACCACCAGGGCCAAGGGCGGCTCGCTGCGCAGGCTTTGCAGCACGCCTTGCAGATGGGCAGGCGTGGGTGCCATGCCAGGCTTGGGCTCCAAATCCAGGGTCTGGCGCAGGCCCAGCCAATGCCAGAGATAGGCGAAGCTGGCGTGCTGGGCGGCCACGGCACGGCCACGCAGCGGCGCGGCGCGGCGCTCCCAGTCCTGCAGCTTGGCCTGCCAGCGGCGCTCAAACTGCGCATGGCGCTGGGCGATCTGCGCCGCCTGGGCCGGCCACAGCTGCTGCATGCGCTGCGACAAGGCCAGCGCCACCGCCTGCATACGGCGCGGATCGGCATGCAGATGCGGGTTGCCCTCGGGGTGCACATCGCCATCGAAGGGCGTGATGAAGCCAGTCTGCGGGCTTAGCAACTTCACCTGCTGGGCGGCGTAGAACATGCCCGGCCGGCCGTCTTGCACGCGCGGATTACCGGCCCGCTCCTGCAAGGTAGGCAGCCAGCCGGCCTCCAGTGAGGCCCCGGTGCAAACCGCTAACTCGGCCGCGCGCAACTGGGCGATCAAGGCGGGCCGCGCCTCGATGTGATGCGGGTCCTGAGCCGCGTGAGTGGCCGTGTAGATGCGCGCCTCGGGCAGCAGGACGCGAGTCAGGGCCGCCCATTCGGGCTCGCAGGCCAGCACGGTTTGCGCGGTCACCGGTGCGCTCAAACTCAGGGTCAGCAGCAGGCCACACGCCGCGAGCAACTTAGAACGAATGCGCACCATGGGCTCCAAAGCTCAACACATACTGCAGCAGCACGGAGCGCGGCGAAGCGCCCTCCACATCCTGCACACGGTTCTGGGTGGACAGCTGCAGGCGCAGGGTCTGCGCATGGCTGGGTTTCCAGGCCAGCATCAGCGACTGTTCGGCCACCTCAGCGGCATGGAAATGATCGCCATGCGGCATGCTGGCGCGCAGCCAGTCCCCGCGCAGGCCCAGCTCCCATTGCTGCGAAAAGCGCCAGACCGCGCTCAGGGCCAGGGCGCGGTGCTGGTCGCCCGAGCTGGCATGGCGGTTGATGCCGCTGACCTGGGCATACTCGGCCAGCAGGCGCAGCTGTTGCTGGCGGTTATTGCCGTCGGGCGCCCATTTCCAGGCCAGGTCCGTCATCCACACGTGGCGGCCGCTGAGCTTGGCCCCGTGGGCATGGCCGGCATGGTCATCGTGGCCTTCCTCATGTGCTTCGCCATGCTCGTCCCCATGCCCTTCCTCCAAGGCTTCACGGCGATTGTTCAGATACGAGACGCCCCATTGCCAGCTGTGCGCACGGCCCCAGTCATCGCCCAGTTTGAGGCGCAGGGTGGCGGCGCCCACCGCGGGCGAGCTGCCAGACTCTTGCACCAGTTGCCGACCGCGAAAGACCTCGGCCCCAAGGCCCAGGTAAAAGGACGTGGGCGCGGTCCAGTTCAGGCGCAGGCCGTCATCAAACCAATGGCCGCCCAAGAGGCTGCGATAGAGCAGCGGCCGCTCGACAAAGTCATCGGCATGCGGATGTTGCTCGTTCAAGGCGCCGATCTGCGAGGCAAAGCGCCCGGCCCGCGCCTGCCAGCCGGCCGGCAGGCTGCGGCTCTGCAGCCAGGCTTCCTCCAGCTCGACCTCGTAGCTGCTGCCATGGCTGTGGGCAGCCAACCCGGCCTGGGCGCTGAAATGCGTACCCAGCGGGCCGCGCGCGACCAGATCGCTATGACCCAGGGCCAGGCCTTGCTGGCGTTGGCCCAAGGCCAAGGGGCGCGAGTTGCTGGCCACGTCCAGCACGGCACCCAACTCCCAGCCCTTGGCGGGCGCTTGGGTGGGCTGTGCCTGGGCCAGGCCGCTGATGGCAGCCAAGCCAAAGGCCAGACCAGACCCCATGATTTGCGCTATGGCTTTCATCGCGAGATCCCCGTCCAGGTCAGCGCGGCGGGCACATAGCCCAGTGCGCGGCGCGCCTTCAGCTCGGCCTTGCTCGAATCCAGCACCAGCAACTGGCTGGCCTGGGGGTCGCTGAGGTAGATCTCGTCCTTGGCGCCGTTGGCGACCATGGCAGGCCAAGGCGCGGCCGTGGGCATGGTGGCGATGGCGGCCGGCAGGCGCGCGGCATGCACCCAGGCATTGCCCTGGCGCTGCATCACCGTCAACGTGCCCAGGTCATCGAGCAGGAACAAACGCGTGCCGCTGCGATCAAAAGCATGGGCACGTCGCACCCGACCCTCGGCCCAATCCTTGGGCAGCAGGGGCGAGACGCTGCCGGCCTCGGCGTCGATGGCAAAGAAGCGCGTGGTCACCGGGCCGGGTGCCGCGCCCTCGCTGCCGATACCGATGAACTGACCGGGCAGCTTGGCATGACCCGCCAAGGTGCTGATGCGCAAAGGAGCGCTGAGTTTGCTGTCCAGCACGGTGCTGGCATCCATGTGCTTGGCCAGCAGGACCCCGTCCTTGCATCCCGCCACGGTGTACTTGCCGGAACTGGCGCTGCCATGCATGCCGTCGCAACGCGTGGCCAACAGGCGGTCGACACGGTAAGCGCTGCCTTCGCGCTGGTAGAGCTGCAGATGGGTGGGCAGGCTGTCGCCGGCATCGGCGGCGCGGTGCACGACCAACAGCTTGTTGTCCAGGGGTTCGGCCAGGCCGTGGATGGGCGCGGCCAGGTCCAGGCTGGCCAGGAGGCTGCCCGAGGCGATGGACGCGTCGCTGAGCAGGCGCACGGCGGCGTTCTGCACCGGCTGGCTCGTCGCATTGCCATCCATGAAGACGGCCACCTGCTTGCCGGGTTGCACATCCACATGGGTGGGGCGCGCGCCTGCCAGCTTCCAAGTCAAGGCCTTGGCGGCTTGCTTGTAGTCGTGCAGGTGGTCGCCATGGTTCTCTTGCCAGACGCCGCCGTCGATAAATTGCAGCTGGTCCTTGTTGCGTTGAGCAGCCAGCACATAACGGCCACCGGGGCTGGTGTAGAGGCCGGACGGCGCATCGTCCAGCGTGAAGCTGCTGGCCTGCAGCGTGGCGCTGTCCAGATCGTGAACGCGCAGCACGGCCGAGCCCTTCTCGGCCACGGCCAAGCGGCCGGCGGTGTCGATGCTGTGGTCCGCGTGTGAATGCTTGTCCTCCTCCTTGCTATCGCCACCGCCGCCGCAGGCGGACAACAGGGCCAGCACGGCGAGGCTCAGCAGATAGGGTCCGCGGCGGGCGGGTTTGAAAGCTCTCATGAAATCTCCGGATCACAAAGGGGGTGGAACAGGCTGCAGGTGCAGGCAAGGACGAACGGACGAAAGGACGAACAACAGCGCCCGGCATCATACGATATTGATAACTCATTATCATTAAAACCAATGCGACAATCACGCCAATCGCCCCGACTGATTGCCGCCGCCCATGGAACGCTCAACTCGCCAACGCACCGCCATCTGTGACGCCATCGCCGCCGCCGGGCGCCCGCTCTCGGCCCTGGAGGTCTTGGAGGCCGCTCGCGTCGATGTCGAGGGCCTGGGCATCGCCACGGTCTATCGCAATTTGAAGCTGCTGCTGGAAGATGGCGCCATCACCCTCGTCCAGCTAGCGAACGACGGTCCGCGTTATGAAATGGCCGGCCATGCCCACCACCACCATTTCCAGTGCACCTGCTGCCAACGTGTGTTCGATGTGCATCAGTGCCCGGGTGATCTGGCCAAGCTGGCGCCTCCCGGCTTCAGCGTGGAAAGTCATGAGATCACCCTCTACGGCCATTGCGAGGACTGCCAAGCTCCGGTGAGCAAGAGCAAGAGCGCGCCCAAGTCCAGCACCGGCAAAGCCAGCAAGCCCGCCCCCTGCGGCCACAAACACAGCCTGCCCCGGCCCAGTAGCAAGACGATCTAAGTTCGATCCCACAAACGAACAAGCCCTCGGATCACGAGGGCTTGAGGAGGGGAAAAAAGAAAGCGCGCTTGGGCTTCAGTGCACCAGCCCGATCCACTCACCGGCCTGCTGGTAGCTATTGAACAGTTGCATCGCCAGTTCACGCAGTTGCGGGTTGGCGCTGGCATGACCTTGGGCCAGGCGCTCGCAAGCGTAGAGCCGGTCATACATCATGCGGGTGGGTTGCAGGCTCAGGCCTTCAGCGGCCATCAAGGCCTGCAGGCGCTGCAGATCGGCCGGCTTGGCCGGCGCCACCACCGTCAGGCCCAGATCCAATGCGGCCTGCGGACGCAGGGCCGGATCGACCTCGTAGCCGCCCACCGAAACCCGTGAGTCCACAGCCGCGCTCTCGCGCAGATCAAAAAAGATCGGTGCGCTGTCTTGGGGGTGGGCGATGAGGTGCAGGGGGATGATCATGGCGGGCCTCGGCGGTAAAGCTTGAGAATGGCTTCATGATGCCGGGCCGCCGCCAAACTTAAATCGGAAAAAGCGGGCGAAAGACCCGCTGATTCGATTCAAGTTTCAGTCACTCACGCGATCAGGTCTTGGGCAGGGTGACGCCTGTTTGGCCCTGGTACTTGCCGCCGCGATCCTTGTAGCTGGTCTCGCAGACCTCGTCGCTCTCAAAAAACAGCACTTGCGCGCAGCCTTCGCCGGCATAAATCTTGGCCGGCAACGGCGTGGTGTTGGAGAACTCCAGCGTCACATAGCCTTCCCACTCGGGCTCGAAAGGCGTCACATTGACGATGATGCCGCAGCGGGCGTAAGTGCTCTTGCCCAGGCAGATGGTCAGCACATTGCGCGGGATGCGGAAGTACTCCATGGTGCGCGCCAGGGCGAAGCTATTGGGCGGGATGATGCAGTAGTCACCCTCCATATCGACAAAGCTCTTGTCGTCGAAGTTCTTGGGGTCCACCACCGAGCCGTAGACATTGGTGAAGACCTTGAACTCGGGCGCACAGCGGATGTCGTAGCCGTAGCTGGAGGTGCCGTAGCTGACGATTTTCTCGCCGGCTGAATTGGCGCGCACCTGGCCGGGCTCAAAAGGCTCGATCATGCCGTGCTGCTCGGCCATGCGGCGTATCCATTTGTCGCTCTTGATGCTCATGCGGGTCTTTCTGGAATCAGGTTATTCAGCCGGATTTTAAGGTGCGCTCACCAAGCCCCCTTATGTCTTGAGCAGCGAGGGATAGCTGAACAGGCCGAAGTGCAGCGCGTTCACGCCAAAGTGCAGCAGCGTGGGCGCCAAGATATTGCGCGTCGAGGCATAGGCCAGGGCATAGCCCAGACCCGCCACCGAGGCCAGCACCGCCATGGCCGGGCCGTGGGCCAGACCAAAGAAGAGGGCCGAAAAGGCGATGGGTAGACCCAGGCGCCAAACACTGCCCTGCCCTAGCAAACGCGCCAACTGCTCCTGCAGCAAGCCGCGGAAAAAGGCTTCCTCGGCCAGCGCTACGAAAAAGAAATTGGCAAACAAAAAGGTCCAGGCAAAGTCCGGCCACTTGGGCTCAAGGCGGATGGCGCCTGAGCCCCAGGCCAGGCCAAACACGGCAGCGAAGGTCAGCACACAGATCAAGCCCAGCGAGACCCAGGTTCGCGCCGACGAAAACGCCGACACACCGCGCTCGGCAAACACCGCCAGCAAAAGCACGCCCACAAAGCCCTTGTCAAAGTTCAGATAGAACTTCATCGGCCTGGCGCCCTCGTGCAGCTTGCCTGCAAAGACCAGGGGGTTGGCAACACCTGGCACCAGGTGCACGCTCAAGGCCAGGGCCGCCAGGGCGATCAGGCAAATCAAGCCGCTTGAGAGGGCCGGCGCCTCAATGCCCCGTGCGTAGACAACGCCCGCTGCAAAAGAACTCAGGATCAGCAAGGCGCCCAGGCTCAGCACCCCACAGGCGAAGGCCGCCGCCTGGGCTGCGACCAGCAAAAGCTGCCAGGGCGCAAGCCGCCACTTTCCTAAGCGCAGAGACGGCAAGCACACACTGCATGCGGCAAGGGCAAGAAGGCCAAAGGGCAGGAAATTGCTGTTCATCCAGGGAGTGTGAGTGGCCGTTTAGCTGGCCGAAATTGTAGCCAGCGCCTGCGCCTTGCTAACGCCACAAACCCTGTGATTCCGACCCCTGCAAACCCGGCCCCTCTAGCGCAGGCTCACACCGTCAAAACGTATCGTGCCATCCACCCCCAAGCGAAAGCCGACCACGTTCTTGCGCATGGCCACACTCATGGCACCGTTGGCGATGGGACTCCAGGGCAGCTGCTTCATCGCGATCTGCTGCGCCTTGGCATAGAGCTTTTTGCGCTGCGCCTCGTCCAGGGTTTGCTTGGCCGCGGTGATGGTGGCGTCGTAGTCTTTGTCGCAGAAAAAGCTGGCGCTCGCCGCGCCGCAGGCCAGCTGGCCGGCCGAGCTGGCGGGCTCGACCTCGCCGTTCCAGCCCAGCAAGGCGGTGTCGTGCTCGCCTGCGTCCACCCGCTTGAGGTACTCGCCCCACTCGAACGTCATGATGCGCGCCTTCACCCCCACCTTGGCCCAATCGGCCTGGATCATCTGGGCCATCAGCTGGGCATTGGGGTTGTAAAAGCGTTGCACCGGCATGGCCCAAAGGCTCAGTTCCAAGTTCTTGACGCCGGCCGACTGCAGCAAGGCCTTGGCCTTCTCGGGGCTGTAGACCGGAGGTTTGAGTGAGGCGTCATGGGCCCAGTTGATCATGGGGATGGGTGAATCCGCCACCACGCCGCCGGGGCCGAACACGGTCTTGATGATGGCCGCCTTGTCGATGGCCATGTCCAGGGCCTGGCGCACGGCCAGCTGATCGAGCGGCGGCTTTTTCAGATTGAAGGCCAAGAACCCAATATTCATGCCCGGCGCGCTCTGCACCGTGATGTTGGGGTCGCCCTGCAGCTCGGCCAGGTCCACCGAGCCGGTGATGGGCGCGATATCGCATTCATTGCGTTTGAGCCGCTGGGTGCGCACATTGCGATCCACCGTGATGGCATAGACGAGGTTGTCCACCCCGGCTTGATTTGGCACAAAGTACGCTGGGTTGCGGGTGTAGCGGATCACGCTGTCCGGCTGAAAGCTCTTGAACACAAAAGGGCCGGTGCCCACCGGCTGGGTGGCCAATTGCTGGGGCTTGCCCTGGCGCAAAAGCTGGGCACCATATTCAGCGGACTGGATGCCGGCGAAGGCAAAGCCCAGGGTTCCGAGAAAGGTGGCATCCACCGCATTCAGCTGGATCAACACCTCGTCATCTGCCACCCGCTCCACGCTGCGGATCAGCTTCTCCCAGCCCAGGCTGGGCACATAGGGTGAGATCGTGGGGTAGGCCTTCTGCATGGGACTCTTGGGGTCCAGCAGGCGATTGAAGGTGTAGAGCACATCGTCGGCATTGAAGTCGCGCGTGGGCTTGAACCAGGGCGTGCTGTGGAACTTCACGCCATGCCTGAGCTTGAAGCGGTAGCTGCGCCCGTCGGCGCTGATGCGCCAACTCTCGGCCAGCGAGGGGATGATGCGGTCGGTGGCCAGATCGTTGTCCACCAGACCCGAGTAAATGGGCAAGGTGGCGATATGGTCCACGCCGGAATCGCTGTTGGCCGGATCAAAGGACTTGGGGCTGCCCGCCGCGCAAAACCTCAGGGTGCTGGGCGCCGCCCAACTGCTTTGGCAGGCCCCCAACAGCGCCAAACAAAGAGGCAGTCCACGCAGGGCAAAACGGGCACCATCCAACAAAGGCTTTGAAAGTTCGGGCATCACGGCGTTCTCGATCAAAGAAACAGATGCGCCGCATATTCGCATGCGGCGCATCACCTGCCCGGGCCATGATTACCCTTGCGTCACCTCCAGCGCCGGCGTGGTGATCGCCCCCGGCGTGCTCTTGCGGGCCAGCAAGGTGTACATGGTGGGCACGACGAAGAGCGTCAGCAAGGTACCCAAGCTCATGCCGCCCACGATGACCCAGCCAATCTGCTGGCGGCTCTCGGCACCGGCACCGCTGGCCAGGGCCAGGGGGATGGCGCCCAGCACCATGGCACCGGTGGTCATCAGAATCGGCCGCAGGCGCAGGGCCGAGGCCTCCACCACCGCGTCCATCACCGAGCGGCCCTGCTGGCGCAGCTGATTGCTGAACTCGACGATCAGGATGCCGTGCTTGGTGATCAGGCCCACCAGGGTGATCAAGCCGATCTGCGAATACACATTGAGCGTGCCGCCCGACCACTTCAGCGCCAGCAAGGCCCCCACCATGGACAGCGGCACCGAGAGCAGGATCACAAAGGGATCGATAAAGCTCTCGAACTGAGCGGCCAAAACCAGGAAGATGAAGAGCAAGGCCAGGATGAAGACCAGGCCCAGGGCGCCGCTGCTGCTCTTGAACTCGCGCGAGACGCCGTTCAGCTCAGTGGCATAGCCCAGGGGCAGCAGCTTGGCCGCGGTGGCATCCATAAAGGCCAAGGCCTCGCCCAGGGAATAGCCTGGCGCCAGATTGGCACTGAAGGAGACCGAGCGGCGCTGGTTGAAGTGATTCAACTCACGCGGGCTGACCGCCTCACGCACCTTGACCAGGCTGCTCAGCGGCACCATCACATCGCCACGGCCGCGCACAAACAAGCGCTCTATCTGCTCGGGTGTGGCCCGGCCCGCCGCCTCGGTCTGCACCAAAACGTCGTACTGATCGGCACCGCGCTTGTAACGCGTCACCGCCCGGCTGCCCAGCATGGTCTCCACCGTGCGGGCAATCTGGTCGACCGAAACGCCCAGATCGGCGGCGCGCTCGCGGTCCACATCCATGAAGAGCTCGGGCTTGTTCAGGCGCAAATCGTTGTCGGGCTGGACCAGGCCGGGGTTCTTGCCCATCTCCGTCATAAAGCTCTGCGTCAGCGTGGCCAGATTGGCATAGCTGTCACTAGAGACCATGATGAAGTTCAACGGTCTATCCCGGAAGCCCTGGCCCAGGCTGGCCGGGGTGACGGGAAAGGCCTGCACACCGGGCAACATGCTCACCTTGGGCAGCATGTCCCGGGCGATTTCTTGCGTGCTGCGTTGACGTTCCGACCAGTCCACCGTGCGCAAGATGGCCAGGCCGGAATTAACCGTCGAGCCGCCGGCGAACAAAAAGGCCCGATCAAACTCGGGGTATGAGGCGGCGATGCGATCCACCGCGTCCAGGTAACGGGCGGTGAACTCCATGGTGGCGCCGTCCGGCCCGGTGACCGGCATAACGACCACACCCCGGTCCTCCATCGGCGCCAGCTCCGATTTAGCCGTGCTGAACAAATACCAGCTACCGGCACCCGAAGCCAACATCAAGAGCACCACGGCCCAGCGCTGGCGCAGGGCCAAGCGCAAGGCGCGGGCATAGCTGTCGCTGATGGCCACCAGCATGCGCTCCATGCCCTGGTCGAAACGGCTGGGGCTGGGGTTGTGACGCAAGAGCTTGCTGCACATCATGGGCGTCAGCGTCAGGGCCACAAAGCCGGACACCACCACGGCGCCTGCCAGAGTCAGGGCGAACTCCACAAACAGCCGCCCCGTGCGGCCCGGCGTGAAAGCCAGGGGCGCGAACACCGCCGCCAGCGTCATCGTCATGGCCAGCACAGCAAAAGCGATTTCCTTCGCACCCTTGAGCGCCGCCTGGAAGGGTTCCAGCCCTTCCTCGATATGGCGGAAGATGTTTTCCAGCACCACGATGGCATCGTCCACCACCAGGCCGATGGCCAGCACCAGGGCCAGCAGGGTCAGGGTGTTGACGGTAAAACCAGCCGCCGCCATCAAAGCAAAGCTACCAATCAAGCTGATCGGAATCGTCACCAAGGGAATGATGGAAGCGCGCAAGGTGCGCAGAAAGACGAACACCACCAGGGCCACCAGCACCACGGCCTCGCCGATCGTGCTGTAGACCGACTTGATCGAGCGGTCGATGAAGATGGAGTTGTCATTCGCCATCACCACCTTGATGGTGTCGGGCAGATCGGCCTGCAGCTTGGGCAGCAAGTCGCGCACCCCGGCCGACACCTCCAAGGGATTGGCCGTGGCCTGGCGCACCACGCCCAAGCTGACGGCGGGCACGCCGTTCAGGCGCACGCGCGAGCGCTCGCTGGCGGCGGCTTCCTCGATACGGGCCACGTCCCTCAGCCGGACCGTGGTGCCGGCGCCTTGTTTGACGACCACCTCGGCGAACTCGTCCACCTTGTTGATGTCGGTGCGCGCCGTCACGCTGAACTCGCGCTGCCGGCTCTCGATGCGGCCGGCCGGCACCTCCAGGTTTTGGCGGCGCAAGGCGTCTTCCACATCCTGCACCGTCAGCTTGTAGGCGGCCAGGCGGTCGGCGTCCAGCCAGATGCGCATGGCGTATTTGCGGTCACCGCCGGTCTGCACATCGGCCACACCGGGAATGGTCTGCAGGCGCGGCTTGACGACGCGCTCCACCAGATCGGTGATCTGCAGCGGGCTCAAGCTGTCGCTGATAAAGGCGATCCAGATGGTGGGCTGAGCATCGGCCTCCACCTTGGCCACCACCGGCTCATCGGCCGCATCGGGCAGGCGGCCACGCACCCGGGCCACGCGGTCACGCACATCGGCGGCGGCATCGTCGGGGTTCTTGCTGAGCTTGAAGCGGGCGGTGATCTGGCTGGACTCGGTGCGCGAGCTGGAGGTCAAGACCTCCACCCCGTCGATACCGGCGATGGAGTCTTCCAGCGGTTTGGTGATCTGGCCCTCGATCACCTCGCTGGAGGCGCCCACCAAGCGGGTGCTGACGGTCACCACCGGCTCGTCGATGCGCGGGTACTCGCGCAGCGACAGATGGCTGAAGGACACGATGCCCACCAGCAGCAGGATCAAAGACATCACCGTCGCGAAGACGGGGCGGCGGATGGAGATTTCGGAAAGTCGCATGGCGGCGCCCGCTTCAGTTCTTGCTTGCTGCTGAGGACGCTGCAGGAGCTGCTTGGGTACGAGCCGCCCCTTGCTTGTCCACATCGACCACGGTCAAGACCTGACCCTCGCCCTTCAAGAGCTTGGCCTGGCCGGCCGTCACCACCCGGTCGCCGGCCTGCACGCCTTCCAACAGTTCAACCTTGCCCGGCAGGCGCAGGCCAATCTTGGCCTCCATGCGTTGGGCGGTGGGCGCCCCACCCTTCTCACCAGGGACCAGCTTGATGATGTATTGCTTGCCGCCCTGGGGCACCAAGGCCTCCTCGGGCACCAGCAAGGCGTTTTGATGGGTGGCGAACAAGACCCGCACCCGGGCGAACAGGCCCGAGCGCAGTTCGGAATGCACGCCATCGAGCTTGGCGCGGACCAGCAGGGAGCGGCCATTGGCCTCCAGCTGCGTATCCAGGGCTTCCACCTTGGCCTTGAAATTGCGGCCGGGCAAGGCGTCCAGGGCCAGCTCCACCGCCTGGCCCAGCTTGAGCTGGGGCACAAAGCGCTCGGGCAGGCGGAAGTCCACCCACAGCGAAGACGAATCCTCCAGGCCGACCAGATCGCTGCCGTCCTTGACGTAATCGCCCAGATTGACGGCACGGATGCCGGCCACGCCGTCAAAAGGTGCGCGCACCTGCATGCGGCCCAGCTGGGCACGGCTCAGGGCGACTTGCGCCTCGGCCACCTGCAGGTTTGACAAAGCCTGGTCCACCACACTGGCGCTGACGAAGTTCTGGGCCAGCAACTCGCGGTTGCGCTTCAGATTGGCACTGGCGATGCTGGCCTGGGCCTCGGCTTGTTGGAGCTGGGCGGCCTGCAAGCTGTCGTCCAGCTGCACCAAAACCTGCCCCTTGCGCACCGGCTGGCCATCGACAAAGCCCAGCTTGACGATGCGGCCGCTGACTTCAGGCTTCAGCAGCACCGACTGGCGGGCCCGCAAGGTGCCGACCGCCTGGGCGTCCACCGCCAAGTCCAGCGACTCCACCCGCCCCGCCTCCACCGCGATGGGGGCCGCCGGTCCCTTGCCCACGCCCCCGCCGCCAGCCCCAGCCGACGCCGGGGCAGGCAAAGTTTTGGCTGGCCCGCTCTTGTTCTGCCACCAATAGGCGGAGCCACTCAGGATGAGCAGAGCAAAGACGGCGGCCGGGGCCACCCACGAGGTTTTTTTGTGCTGTGTCATTCGATTCTCCGAGCGCGGAACTCTATCCGCTCAGGGCGAATCGGCAAGCAGCAAAGGTCTGAAATACGGGCTGAGAGGGCCCAACGGCGGGTGGCCTGCGCACAGACCACGCGCAGACTCAGCGCGGCGCCGCGTTTACACCCTTGTTGGCCAGGGCGTCGGCCCGCTCATTGCCCGGGTCACCGGCATGGCCCTTGACCCAGCGCCACTCGACTTGGTGCAACTTCTCCAGGGCCTGCAGGCGTTGCCAGAGGTCGGCGTTCTTGACCGGCTTGTTGTCGGCCGTCTTCCAGCCCCGGCGCTGCCAGCCACCGATCCACTCGGTGATGCCTTTGCGCACGTACTCGCTGTCGGTGTAGATGATGATCTGGCAGCTGCGCTTGAGCGAGGCCAGGGCCTCGATGGGGGCGCTCAGCTCCATGCGGTTGTTGGTGGTGTTGGCCTCGCCACCGAACAACTCCTTCTCATGCTCGCCCGCTTTCAGCCAAGCCCCCCAGCCGCCACGGCCCGGGTTGCCCTTGCAAGCGCCATCGGTGTAAATCACCACCTGAGGCTTGGCAATCGCGGGGCGCGCGGGCGCGGGGGAATTCGGTTCAGCTTGAGTCATGGCGATGGGAGAACTTTTTTTGTTGACTTGATTTTGTGTTGATGAGAGGCCACCACCGGCGCGGCGGTGGCTCGTTTGGGCTTGGTCCGGCGCTCAAGACCGACCAAGCGCATGCCGCGGACTCGCTTGACGGCCACCAAAAAATACACGGCCCCCAGCACCGGCCACCAACGAGCGCCCAAGGGCTCGATCCAGGACCAGCGCTCCAGCCAGCGCGCCGTGCGCAGCGGTGGGCTGTAAGCGCCGAAGTGGGCCACGCCCACCTCGAAGCTGAGCAAGCGCAACCAGTCGCGCAAGCGCCAGTAGCCGATGAACTCGCCTTGCTGGGGCAAAAACAGCGGCGACCGGCCCGGAGAATAGCGCCCCAGATTCTGCCTCAAGCCCCACAAGCTGGCCGGGTTCAGGCCCGAGATCACCACGCGCCCTTCCGGCCGCAAGACCCGCTCCACCTCGCGCAAGGCCTGGTGGGGGTCGTGGGCCAGCTCCAACGCATGGGGCAGGAGAATCAGGTCCAGGCTATTGCTCTCGAAGGGCAGCGCGTCAAAGTCGCACAGAAGATCCAGCTGAACGGCTGTGGGCGCTACGGCGCCCTCGGCCGCGTGCTCATTGCCCAGCCAGCGATGCGGCATGCGGTTGGCGCGCAAGCCCTGCAATTCGGGCAAGCCCAGCTGCAGGGCGTGGAAGCCAAACAAGTCGGCCACGGCGGCGTCGAACTGCGCTTGCTCCCAGTCCAGCAGATACTGGCCCGGCGGCGTTTGCAGCCAGGCACCCAACTCTATAATCGTGGCTTCGCGTGTCATGGATATCGCCGCATGAATCTCGCCGTTTAAAAAGGCTGCATGGAACGAGTCGCTCCCCTCAGCATTGCCGCAATCCCCGCTTTCGCGGACAACTACATCTGGATGATCCACGATGGCCAGCAAGCCCTCGTGGTCGATCCGGGTGATGCGGCACCGGTGTTCGCAGCCTTGGCGGCGCAGTCCCTCCGCTTGGGCTGCATTCTAGTAAGCCACCACCACCCCGATCATGTTGGTGGCGTGGCGGCCTTGCGCGAGGCCTTTTCGGTGCCGGTCTACGGCCCAGCCCGAGAGCCCATGCCCGAACCCTGCATCCGGGTGAGCGAGGGTGAAAGCCTGAGCCTGCTGGGCCGCGAGTTTCAAGTGCTGGAAGTGCCCGGTCATACCGCCGGCCATATCGCCTTCTTGCTGGCGCAGCCGAATGCGGGGGAGGCGCCCGCCCTGTTCTGTGGCGACACCTTGTTCTCTGGCGGCTGCGGGCGCTTGTTCGAAGGCACACCGGCGCAGATGCACCAGTCCCTGCAAAAGCTGGCCGCCCTGCCTGCCGACACCCGGGTGTTCTGCACACACGAATACACCTTGGCCAATCTGCGCTTCGCCCGCCATATCGAGCCCGACAACAAGGCCTTGCGCGACTACCAAGCCTGGTGCGAGCAGCAACGCGCGCAAGACCTGCCCACCCTGCCCTCCACGCTGGCGCTTGAGCTACAGATCAACCCCTTTCTGCGCTGCGGCGAGGCCTCGGTGAGGGCCGCCGTGCTCCAGGGCCAGCCAGACTCAGCCAGCACGACCCTTATCGACATCTTTGGCCGCTTGCGGCAATGGAAGAACGACTTCAGATGAGCGCATCCCCGCACAGCCACTCCCCCCGCCTCCGCCCCCGCTTCACCTTCGCACCGGTCGCCCTGATCGCGCTGCTGCTGAGCGCCTGCGCCAGCACCACGCCCGGCTTGAACGCCGGCAACGAGCAGGCCTCCGACACCAAGCCCAGCGACCGTCACGCCCAGACGCGCAGCTTTGGCAATAGCTCGGGCACCCAGGCCGTGGCCAAGGCAGGCGCTGCCCAGGCCAAGACGGATGCCGCGCTGCCGGTGCTGGAAGACAGCCTGCGCCCCGGCGTGGCGGTGGATCTGAACGAGGCCCAAGCCCAGCAAGACCTGTGGGGCCGGGTGCGAGGCGGCTTTGCCATGGCCGAGCTGGACAACGACCTGGTGCGCAAGGCCGAGAACTGGTACAGCAGCCGCCCCGACTATGTGGGCCGCATGACCGAGCGCGGCAGCCGTTATCTCTTCCATGTGATGGAAGAGGTGGACAAGCGCGGCATGCCCTCAGAAATGGCGCTGCTGCCCTTTATCGAGAGCGCCTTCAACCCGCAAGCTCTGTCCACCGCCAAGGCCTCGGGCATGTGGCAGTTTGTGCCGGCCACCGGTCGCGACTTTGCGCTCAAGCAAAACATCTTCCGCGACGATCGCCGCGATGTACTGGCCTCGACCCGCGCCGCCCTGGACTATCTGAGCCGCCTGAACAAGAAGTTTGGCGACTGGCATCTGGCACTGGCCGCCTACAACTGGGGCCAGGGCAATGTGCAGCGCGCCATCGAGCGCAACCAACGCGCCGGCCTGCCCACGGACTACGAGAGCCTGCGCATGCCCGATGAGACGCGCTACTACATCCCCAAGCTGCAGGCGGTCAAAAACATCATCCTGGCGCCCGAGAAGTTCAACCTCACTTTGCCGCCGGTGGCCAACCACCCCTATTTCCTGAGCGTGAACATCGACCGCGATATGGATGTGGACGTGGCCGCCCGCCTGGCCGGCCTGAGCGTGGAAGAGTTCAAGCAGTTCAACCCGCAGATGAACAAGCCGGTGATGCTGGCGGCCAAGACCAGCCAGGTGCTGCTGCCCTACGACAACGCCAGCGCCTTCGCCGTCAATCTGGCCGCCCACCGCGGCCCCTTGGCCAGCTGGACGGCCTGGGTGGTGCCGCGCACCATGAAGTCCGCCGAGGCGGCCCGTCAGGTGGGCATGCCCGAGGCTCAGCTGCTGGACATCAACAAGATCCCGCCCCGCATGCTGGTCAAGCAGGGCTCGACCCTGCTGGTCTCACGCACGGCGCACCGGGATGATGATGTGTCCGAGCATCTGGCCGACAACGCGAGCATCGCCTTCGCCCCCGATGTGCCGCCGCTGCGCAAGCAAAGCGTGAAGGTTCGCAAGGGCGATACGGTGGCCGCCATCGCCGCGCGTTACCGCGTCAGCGAAGCGCAGCTGGCGCAGTGGAACAAGGTGAGCACCTCGGCCCGCTTCAAGGCCGGCCAGATGGTGGTGGTTTACACGCCGGTGTCGGCCAAGAACAGCACGCGCAGCGCCCAAGCCCCGCAACGCGGCAAGGCTCAGGCCAAGGCTCGCCCGGTGCGCACCGTGCAGACGGCGCAAAGCAGCCGCACGGCCAAGCCGACCAAGAGCAGCCGCCCGGTCAAGGCCCAGGCGAATGGCCGTCAGGTCACCGCCTCGGCCCAGGGCAATGGGGAATCCCGTCAGCGCTAAGTCTGGTTGAGTGAGTTCAGCGGGCGCTGAAAAACAGCGCCACGCTGCAGCCCAGGGCGATGAACCAGACCAGAGAACGCAGGCTGGGTTTGTCGGCCACATAAAGCCAGATATAGACGGCACGCGCCGCCAGAAAGCCCAGCGCCAGTGCGTCCACCGTGGCCTGCGGCGCCTTGAGCTGATGCGCAACCAGCACGCCAGCGATGAAGAGCGGCAAGGCCTCGAAGCTATTGGCCTGGGCCGCATTGGCCCGCGCCTGCCAGCCGCTTTGCTGGGCCAGCCAGGCACGCGGATCATGGTTGTCATAACCGCCCTCGCGGCGCGAGCGCCCGAAGCCGCGCGACTTGGCCAGGCCCGCGCACACAATGGGCAGCAGGCAGGCGACGATGATGCTGTAGTAGGCGATGGTCATGCAGGGATTCCTCGCGTTATTGAAGCTTTAGCGCCTGTCTACCAGGGCGTGGGCGATGGTGCCCAGATCCACATACTCCAACTCGCTGCCCACCGGCACGCCCCGCGCCAGACGGGTGGCGCGAATGCCGCGCGAGCGCAAGGCCTCGCTCAGCACATGGGCCGTGGCCTCGCCCTCGGCAGTAAAGCTGGTGGCCAGAATGACCTCCTCCACCGCGGTTTCGGCGGCCCGCTGCAAGAGCTCGGCCGCGCCGATCTGGCGCACACCCACCCCGTCCAGCGGGCTGATGCGGCCCAGCAGCACGAAGTAATAGCCTTTGTAGGAATTGCTGCGCTCCAGCGCCGCCTGATCGGCGGGCGACTCCACCACGCAGAGCAGGCGGGCGTCCCGCGCCGGGTCGGCACAGATGCTGCACACCGGCGTCTCGCTGAAGGTGTGGCAGCGCTGGCAGTGGCCGATCTGCTCGGCCGCGGCCTGCAGAGCCAGGGCCATGCTGCGCGCGCCTTCGCGGTCATGCTGCAGCAGGTGGTAAGCCATGCGCTGGGCCGACTTCTGCCCCACGCCGGGCAGGCGCTTGAGCGCCTCGATCAATTGCTCAAGAACCGTCACTGGCTGCGGCGGGCGGTGATCAGAAGGGGAATTTCATGCCGGGAGGCATGGGCATGCCGGCGGTCAGCTTGCCCATTTTTTGCGCGCTCACCTCTTCGGCGCGGCGCACCGCGTCGTTGAAGGCGGCAGCCACCAGGTCTTCCAGCATGTCCTTGTCATCGGCCAGCAGGCTGGGGTCGATGGTGACGCGCTTGACGTCGTTCTTGCAGGTCATCAAGACCTTGACCAAGCCGGCGCCCGACTGGCCTTCCACTTCCACATGCGCCAGTTCTTCCTGCGCCTTCTTCAGATTGTCTTGCATGGCCTGGGCTTGTTTCATCAAGCCAGCGAGTTGACCCTTCATCATTTTTCCTACTCCTGTTTGCAAAGAAATTGGTTCACCGTATGGCATTCGGGCCGAGCGCCGGGCCGCCCCAAGCCGGCCCGCGCTGGCAATGTTTGGCGGTCAAGCCGCCAAGCATTGCCGTCCCCCTGGGGGACCGACCAGACTCGCCCACGTTCAGCGGGGCGAGATTGGGCGAGGGGCTCATTTTCACTTCAATGAGATTTGATCGAGCCGGGCACGATGCGCGCCGTCTTGAACTGCGCCATCAAGGCCTGGGCCAGCGGGTCGCGGATGACGATCTGCTCCACCTCGCGCTGGCGGGCCTGCGTCAGCGCCGCATCGCGCAGGGCCGGTGAATCATGGGCCACACCGGCCTCCAATTCGATCACGACCTTGCGCTGCATGGCCACCTCAAGTGCGGCCTGCAGCTTGTCCTTCAAGACCGACTGGCGCAGAGATTCTCGCTCCACCCGCAGACGCCAGATCACCGTGTCGCCCTCTTCCTCGCGGCCCACGCATTGCGAGCGCACCGCCAACTCACGCGTCAGCGCGGCCAGGCCCATGGGGCGGATCTGCTCGGCCCAGAGCTCGCCCAGGGGCGTGGGTTGCAGGGGCACATCCTCACCCGCAGTGGACTGGTAAGCCCGGCGTTCAGCACCGTTGCGGGACGCGCGCTCGGCCATTGGGGTCGGCTCACCGCCCTCATCGCGACCGGCGCCCTGGCCTTCATCAAAAGCCTCATCGCCTGTTTGCGCGCCAGCAAATGAGCCAGCAAATGAGCTTACAAAGGCCGCACCATCCTCATCGCCCATGGGTGCATCCAACCAAGGCGGTGGTTCGCCTTGAGCGCTGCCACCGCCCGCGCTCTCATCCGGCTCGGGCTCGGCCTTGTGCACGACAGCACGCGGCCGCAGGCGGGCGCTATGCCCGCCACCGTTCTCCACCATGGGGCGACGCAAACCCGCCGAAGGCGAGGCCGTGGTTTCAAGCACGGGCGCCGCAGCCGCAACAGGCTGGGCAGGCTCCGCCACGACAGCAGGCTCGGCAGGCACGGGCGCTTGGTAAGCGGCGGCAGGCGAAGGCCGCTCGGCAGGAGCGGCGGCTGCGACCGGCGCCGGTGCAGGGGCTGGTGCAGCGACAGGCTCAGGCTGGGCCTGAGGAGCAGCCGGGGGTTCTTCGGGTGGCGCTTCTTCAACAGCGGCCACCGGGGCCGCGGCTTGTTGCGCCGTCACGGCCGGTCGGGCTGCTTGCGAAGCGGCGTGATTCTGCTGCGGCAAGGCAGGCACATGCTGAGCGAGGGTCGGGCTGCGCGGCGCGACGGCGGTCGCCACCGCACCCGCCTGCGGGCCACGCGACGCGCGCGCCAAGGCTGCCGCCGGGGCCACGCCCTCGGCCCGCCCCGCGCCCTGCGGGCGGAAGCTGAGCATGCGCAGCAAGACCATCAGCAAGCCCGCGTATTCATCCGGCGCCAGGGCCAGCTCTTGCCGGCCATGCAAGGCCATGCTGTACATCAGCTGAATTTCGTCGGCCGGCAGCATGGCGGACAGGCGCTGAGCCTCGGCCGTATCGGGATCGGTTTCGTCGAGGGCGGCGGGGGCCACCTGGGCCACGGCCATCTGCTGCAGCAGACCGGCCAGATCCTCCAGCGTGCCCGCAGCCGACAGGCCCAGGCCACGCAATGTGTCGGCCTGTGCCACCACGCCCACGCCGCTGGCGGCGATCAAGGCCTCGAGAATCGCCACCACATGGCCACGATCCACCGTGCCCAGCATCTGGCGCACGCCGTCTTCGACCAAGGCCCCCGCACCAAATGCGATGGCCTGGTCGGTGAGCGACAGGGCGTCCCGCATGGAGCCCCGCGCGGCACGCGAGAGCAGGCGCAAAGAACCCGCATCGGCGGCCACGTTCTCGGCTTGCAGAACCTGGGTCAGATGGCTCAGCACGGTTTGCGGCGCCATCGGCCGCAAATTGAACTGCAGGCAGCGCGACAAGACAGTCACCGGCACTTTTTGCGGATCGGTGGTGGCCAGCACGAATTTCAGATAATCCGGCGGCTCCTCCAGCGTCTTCAACATGGCGTTAAAGGCGGTGTTCGAGAGCATATGGACTTCGTCGATCATATAGACCTTGAAGCGACCCATCACCGGCTTGTAGACCGACTGATCCAGCAGCTGGGAGATCTCCTCCACGCCGCGGTTGGAGGCAGCGTCCAGCTCCACATAATCAACGAAGCGACCTGCATCGATGTCACGGCAGGCGTCGCAGACGCCGCAAGGCGTGGCGGTAATGCCGCCCTGGCCATCGGGGCCGGTGCAGTTCAGGCTCTTGGCCAGGATGCGCGAGACCGTGGTCTTGCCCACCCCGCGCGTGCCGGTGAACAGATAGGCATGATGCAGGCGTTGCTGCGTCAGTGCATTGGCCAAGGCCTGCACCACATGCTCCTGGCCCACCAACTCTTCAAAGCTGTGGGGGCGGTACTTTCGCGCGAGAACCTGGTAACTCATGGGGGCAGATTCTAAGTCGGCGCACCGCTCGCTTTCGGGCTGCGCCAGCACTTGCGCAAACAAGCACAAGGACCAAGCCCAGACCTGACCGATAATCCTGCCCCATGAGCACGCATGCCCCCTCCTCTCCCGACACCCTCAGCTACGAACAAGCCGGGGTCAACTACGACCTGATCGACCCTTTGAAGATCAGCGCCCAACGCGCGGCCGCCGCCACCGGAGCCCATCTGGCCGGCCACGGTTTCAGCGAGGTGCTGGCCTCGCGCGGCGAATCGGCCTATGTGGTCGATGTGGGCCCCTTCTACATCGCCTCCATCGTCGAATGCCTGGGCACCAAGACCCTGGTCGCCGATGAGATGCGCCAGCTGACGGGCAAGAGCTATTACGACGGCATCGCCCAAGACACCATCGCCATGGCCATCAACGACCTGATCACCGTGGGCGCCACGCCCCTGGTCGTGCAGGCTTACTGGGCCGCCGGTGGCTCGGACTGGTTCGGCGACAAGCTGCGCGCGCAAAGCTTGGTCGAAGGCTGGAAGCGGGCCTGCGACACCTGCCAGGTCGCCTGGGGCGGCGGCGAGACGCCCGCCCTGGCCGGCATCGTGGAGAGTGGCCGCATCGACCTAGCCGCCTCCTGCACCGGCCTGATCAATCCCAAGGAGCGCCTCTCGGTGGGCGATAAGCTGGGCGCCGGCGACGCCATCGTGCTGCTGGCCTCCAGCGGCATCCACGCCAACGGCCTGTCCCTGGCCCGCAAGCTGGTGGAACGCCTGCCCCAAGGCTATCTGACCGAGATCGAACCGGGCCTGACTTATGGCGACGCCCTGCTGGCCCCGACGGTGTTGTATTCGCCGGTGACAGAAGCCCTGTTCAAGGCCGGCATTCAGCCGCATTACTGCGCCAATATCACCGGCCACGGCTGGCGCAAGCTGCTGCGCCACCCCGGCCAATTCACCTACCGCATTCACACCGTGCCCCCTGTCACCCCGGTGCTGAAGTTCATGCAAGAGCATGCCAAGCAAGACGACCGCGAGGCCTACTCCACCCTGAATATGGGCGCGGGCTTTGCGATTTTTGTGCCGGCAGCGGACGCTGCTCGCACCGTCGAGGTTGCCAAGGCCTGCGGCATTGACGCTTGGGTCGCCGGGCAGCTCGAAGAAGGCGAAAAGCAGTTGTTGATCGAGCCGCTGAACATCCGCTTCAGCGACGACGATCTGCAACTGCGCTGATCCCCGCCGCACTTTTCGCTGCACAAAGGCCTCATTCGAGGCCTTTTTTCATGGGCATTGCCCGGAGGCCTTGCGGGCATCGCTTACAATGCTTTTTGACGGGCCTCCTCGCATGGAAGCGCGGCCAACCGGGTCAGATGGGGAACCAAGCAGCCCTAACCGTTGTGACCAGTGCCGGGGCAAGGCTCGTCAACCCCAATTCGTTGTTCCGCAACTCCCCCTCCATCCTCAGCGCGCCGAACTCCGCGTTCCGCCTCGCTGACGCGCCCCCCTCCCCAAGCAATCCCTTAGCAATTCGCTGCTGGCGCTCGCCAGCCCCTTGCTGGGCCGCGGCATGCCCATGGCGGCGTCTAACGCTCAATTGCCCGGGCCCCTTGAGGCAAAAGGCCTCAAATCTCCCCGATGTCGGTATTCCCGGACAAATGCCGCAGGAGTAACGCCCTAGTGAGCGCAATTGCGGCACACTCGCTGCTATTCAAGGCCGGCCCGGCAGAGGGTGATCACGGGTATTGAGCTAGCCCAGCATGTGCCGCTCTGAACCCAGGCTCACAACACCGCCAGGCCTTGTTGAACTCCTTCACGCGAGAAACCCAGCACCGGCATGAGGCTCACGAGATCCAAGTTCTCTTACAACGTCTGGATTACGGCGGCGCTGATCTTGCTGCTGGGCGTGGCGTTTGCGGTCTATGGCATGCTGGAAAAGCAGGTGGATCGCACCTTCGAAGCCCGTCACCGCTCGATCTTGCTCGCCAATGAGTTGCGCCAGTCCTCGGACGACCTGACCCGCATGGTCAGAACCTATGTGCTGACCCGGGACATCCGCTACAAAGAACATTACCAAGCGATCCTCGACATACGAGACGGCAAGCGCGGCCGCCCGTTGGAATACCCCGGTATCTACTGGGATCTTGCCGACACCCACCCGGAGAAGCTGTCACCCACACCCGGCCCCGCCGTGCCCTTGCTGGACTTGATGAAAGCCGCCGGCTTCACCGAGGCCGAGCTTGAGAAATTGGCAGAGGCCAAGGCCAACTCGGACGGTCTGACCCGGGCCGAATTCACCGCCATGCAGTGGATTGAAACCCAGGGCCCCAATGCCGCCAAGCTGCATGAGCAAGCGCGCCAGATTCTGTTTGACGACAACTACCACCGCGCCAAGGCCGCCATCATGGCGCCGATTGCGGAGTTCGATCAGATCGTCGGTGAGCGGACCCTGGCCGCCATCCGCGAAGCCCAGTACAAGGCCACGCTTTTGCGCGTGGCTTGCTCGCTCTTGGGGCTGGGCCTGATGGCCATGCTGGTGCTGACGCACCGCACCCTGAAGGCCACCCTGGGCGAATCGGTGGACGTGGTCTACGAGCACATCCACCGCCTGGGCCAGCTGGACTTTTCCAATACCATCGAGGTCGCGGCCCAGCATCAGGAAAGCGTGTTGGGCTGGCTGGCTCAGACCCAGACCAAGCTGCGCGAAAACGAATTGGAACGCCAGCAATACGCCCTCGCCCAGCAAGACCGCGAGGCCTTGATCAGCCATATCGTTGAGTCCAGCCCCTTGAGCTTTATGTTGTCCGACCAAAGCGGCCGGATTCTGATGGTCAACAAGGCCTTTTACCAATACTTCGGCGTCACGCCAGCCGACTTCGACAGCCTCTCCGCGCAGGAGTTTTATGTCGACAAGCAGCAGCGCCAAGGCCTGCTGGAAACCCTCAAACGGGAGGGCGTGGTCATCAATGCCGAGGTGCATTTTCGACGTCGCGATGGCTCCGATTTCTGGGTCTATCTGAGCTTGTCGGCCCTACAGCAAGCCGGTAAGCAATTGATGTGCGGCTGGTGCGTGGACATCACCGACCACAAGCTGGCGCAAGAGAATTTACAGCGCGCCAAAGAGCTGGCCGATGAAGCCGCACAGTCCAAGAGTTTGTTCCTGGCCAATATGAGCCATGAGATCCGCACGCCCATGAATGCCGTCATCGGCCTGTCCGAGCTGATGGGCCGCACCGAGCTGAGCCCGCGGCAGCGCGACTACATCGACAAGATCAAGCATTCCGGCCAGCACCTGCTGGGCATCCTGAACGACATCCTGGACTTTTCCAAGGTCGAGTCCGGCATGCTGGTGACCGAGCAAGTCAGTTTCGAGCTTGAAACGGTGATGCAAAACCTGGCCAATCTGATCTCACAAAAAGCCCAGGACAAGGGGCTGGAGTTGATCTTCCACATCGCCACTGACGTGCCACCCTGCTTGCGCGGTGACCCCCTGCGCCTGGGCCAGATTCTGATCAACTACGCCAATAACGCGATCAAATTCACCGAGCATGGCGAGATCAATATCTCGGTTTCGGTGGTGCCGCCGACCGAGGTCGCAGCGGCAGGGGCGACAGGAGCAGCAGGTGCTGCCTCCGCCAAGGATGAAACATCGATCACCCTGCGCTTCGAGGTTCGCGACACCGGTGTGGGCCTGAGCCAGGAGCAGATGAGTCGCCTCTTCCAAAGCTTCTCCCAGGCCGACAGCTCCACCACCCGCAAGTACGGCGGCACCGGCCTGGGCCTGGCCATCAGCAAGCGACTGGCCGAATTGATGGGCGGCCAGGCCGGCGTGCACAGCGCGCCGCAAATGGGCGCCACCTTCTGGTTCACCGCCCAACTCGGGGTGGAAGCGGCTTTGAACCGCCCCGCCCGCGCGCCCGCCCGCCTGGTCGGTTGCCGCGCCCTGGTGGTCGATGACAACAGCAACGCCGCCGAGGTGCTCCAGCAGATGCTGGAAGACCTGGGCCTGCAGGTCGAGAACGCCTACTCAGGCATGGCCGCCTTGCAGGCCTTGGACACGGCCGCCCAGCAGCAAGCACCGTTTGAGCTCGTGCTGCTGGATTGGCAGATGCCCGAGATGGACGGCGTCCAGACCGCCACCAGGATTCGCGAGCGCGCCTACGCCAAGCCGCCGCTGCAAATCATGATCACCGCCCACGGCCGGGAAGATGTCTACGACCAGGCGCGGGCCGCAGGCATTGGCGAGGTCTTGCACAAGCCAGTCACCCCGACCATGTTGCTGTCCACCCTGAGCCGGTTACTCAGCCCCAGCGACCGAGAACAAGCGGGCCCGCCGGGGTTTGCAGAGGCCCAGGCCGCGCTGCAGCAATTGCTCGCGCCTTTGCGAGGCGCCAGGCTTTTGCTGGTGGAAGACAATGAGTTGAATCAGCAAGTCGCCTCTGAACTGCTGGAGGATGCCGGCTTCGCCGTCGACATTGCCAGTGACGGACGAGAAGCCCTGGACAGACTCAACACAAACAGCTACGACCTGGTCTTGATGGATATGCAGATGCCGGTGATGGACGGCGTCAGCGCCACCCGTGAGATCCGCCGCCGGGGCTTGCAACCGCAACTCCCCATCCTGGCCATGACGGCCAATGCCATGCAGATTGACCGGGAGCGCTGCCTGGATGCGGGCATGAATGACTTCCTCAGCAAGCCGATCGAGCCGAACGAGCTTTGGAGCGCTTTGGCACGCTGGATTCAACCTCTGGCCAAACTCGGTCAGTCAAGAGCGCCCCTGCCCCGCAATATCTTTGACGCCGCGGGTCTGGTGCGAGCCGAAGCGCCTGGCAAAACCGAGCTGCCCGCGCATATCGAGGGCCTAGACCTGAAGCTCGGGCTGCGCCGGTTGAATGGCAAAACCAGTCTCTACCTGGAGTTGTTGCAGAAGTTCGTGCATTCGCGCGGACACGCCGCACAAGAGTTGCGCCAACTACTCAATCAAGGCGAGCGCAGCGACGCGGAACGACTCAGCCACACCTTGAAGGGCCTGGCCGGCAATATCGGCGCCACCGAATTGCAAAGCGCCATGTCCGCTGTCGAGTCTGGTCTGCGCAAGGACAGCACTAGCGCCGAGCTGAGCGCTTTGTTGGGCCTGGCCGAGTTGCAGCACCACCGGGTGATCAAAAATATCGCCCTGGCCTTGCATCTGGATGCGGCTCAGACGCCCGCTGGCGCAGACGGCAGAGACGGCAAAGACGGCGGCGGCGACAGCGCAAGCCCCGAGGCCGACAAGCAGACCTCGGCGCAACTGATGCAAGAAGCCGCACGCGAAATGGCGGACGTGTTGGCGCAAGACAGTGCCGAAGCCTTTGACATCTTCACCCTGCACCAGCAAAAGCTGCAGAGCTTGCTGGGAGAGCGCCTGCAAGCCTTTCAGGCGGCGCTGAACGACTTCAATTTCGGCGAAGCCTTGACGGTACTCGCCCGGGCCCGGGCCGATCTCGACAATGTGTGAATCACGCAGCTTTTGTGCGGCGGCTGCATTCCCCGGTTAGAGTCGGGCTAACGCGCGGCGAAGACGGGACCCCAAACCGGCCACAAGCAATTTCGCCGGCCAAGAATGACAAGAATCGCCCAGAAAGAAAACGCCCATGACCAGTGCCAGTGAAGCCCCTGTGAAACCCGTCATCCTGCTGGTGGACGACGCCCCGGAAAACCTCTTTCTGATCAGCTCCCTGCTGAAAGACAGCTACCGGGTCAAGGCCGCCACCGGCGGCACTCGCGCGCTGGAGATCCTCGGCAATAGCCCAGATGTGGGACTAATTCTGCTGGATGTGATGATGCCGGTGATGGATGGTTACCAGGTCTTGCAGGCGATCAAGGACAACCCCCTGACCCGCGACATCCCTGTGATCTTTCTCACCGCCTTGGGCGAAGGATCGGATACGGCCCACGGCCTGAGCCTGGGCGCGGTGGACTATTTATCCAAACCCGTGGACGCCCCCATGCTGCTGCAAAGAGTCAGCCAGCATCTGCGCCGCCAAAGCTCAGCCGCCTGAGTTCGCCTGGCGCTGAACAGCGCCACAGAATAAAAAAAGCACCTGAAGCGTTCGCGCCAAGTGCTTTTTTGTTTCTTAATTTTGGTGGGCCCTGAGTGACTCGAACACTCGACCTACGGATTAAGAGTCCGCTGCTCTACCAACTGAGCTAAGAGCCCTGCTTTAAAAAAGCACCCATCGCTTGCGCATCAGGTGCTTTGTTTCTTAATTTTGGTGGGCCCTGAGTGACTCGAACACTCGACCTACGGATTAAGAGTCCGCTGCTCTACCAACTGAGCTAAGAGCCCTACAACTTAAAAATTACTTCGCAATCAATTGCTTGGTAATTTCCAGCCTCGCATTATAGCATATTTTCACGCTAATTCTGGTGGGTCGTGCGGGACTCGAACCTGCGACCTACGGATTAAAAGTCCGCTGCTCTACCAACTGAGCTAACGACCCGAACCGTGCGAAGCCTATGATTGTAATACAGTTTTTATTGGCTTAGCAATATTTCAAGCCAAATTTCTTAGAAGAATCTTTTTCACCAACTCCGCCGCGGCCGCCATGCCAAAGCTGGCGGTCACCATCACGCTCGAACCATAGCCGTGGCAGTTCAGCGTGCCGTCGACATCACAGGCCTCGCCGCCCTCCTCGGACGCCGCAGGCAGATGCACGGTCTCGCGTGAGAAGACACAGGACAAGCCCAATTTGCCCGAGCGCGGCGCGCCGTACTGCTTGCGCAAGCGCTGGCGCAGGGAGGCCGACAAAGGGTCGTGCGTCACATCGGCCAGGTCGGCCACGCTGAGCAGATGCGGCTCACGCTTGCCACCTGCTGCACCGACGGTGACAAAAGGCAAATGCTGCGCCCGCGCCCAGGCGGCCAGCACGGCCTTGGCGCGCACCTGATCGCAGGCATCGATCAAGCCGTCCAGCGCCAAGCTCGGCTCGCCCAGCAGGGCGGGCCAATTGTCCTCGGCCACAAACTCTTCAATCACCCGCACCTGGCAATCGGGATGAATATCATGGATGCGGGCCCGCAATGCCTCGGCCTTGGCCATGCCCACGGTCGAGCCCAGGGCCTGCACCTGGCGGTTGATATTCGACTCGGCCACCTGATCCAGATCGATCAAGGTCAAGGCCGCCACCCCGGAACGGGCCAGCGCCTCGACAGCCCATGAGCCTACGCCGCCCAGACCAACCACGGCCACATGCGCGCCGCGCAGGCGGGCATAGCTGGACTGGCCGTAAAGCCGACGCAGGCCGCCAAAACGGCGCTCGGCATCCGCCGCATCGATGTCGCCAAAGCCAGAAAGGCCGGGGGCTTGTTGTTCTTGCATGGCTGGATTTTAGGGCTGGGTCCGGGGACGATTCTTGCAGACAGAAAAAAGGCCCTGCATGCAGGGCCTTGGGGGCATCAGAAGCGCGGGGTCAGGTCTTGCCTGCCGGCCGATCTCAATTCAACGCAGCGAAGCCAGGCGCTCCTTGCCTGCTTGCGCCGCATCGGTGCCAGGGTAGGCCTTGATGAGGTCTTGCAAGCTACGGCGCGCGGCCTTGTTGTCCTTCAGCTCGATCTGGCAATTCGCCAGTGCCAGCAGGGCCTCACCCGCACGCGGATGCGACGGGTTGGCGGCGATAAAGGCCTTGAAGGTGGCGATCGCCTCCTTGTAGTCTCGCTTGCCGTATTGGGCATTGCCCAGCCAGAAGCGCACCGAATCGCCATAGCCACTGGCCGGGAAGCGCTTGCTGAAGCTGACGAAAGCGGCGGCCGCCTCGTCAAAATCACCACGTCGCACCAGGCCCATGGCCGCTTCGTACTGGCGGCGCTCTTCCGGCTCGACCTGGAAGTCACGACCATCCAAGCTGACCTTTTGCGGCTCCAGCGGTTTCAGACGTGAATCAAGGGCCTGCGTCTGATCACCGACCTTGCGCTGAGTCTCCGACAACTCGCGCGCGAGTTGTTCGTTCTGACCGCGCAGCTTGGCGATCTCGCTGCGCAAAACATCCAGCTGCGAGTTCAGGTCCAACAGGCTGCGCCGCAAAGGGTCAAGCTGTTGCTGCAATTGCTCGGCGCGTTGGCGCTGAGCATCTTCGCTTTGCTGGATGCGGCCGCGCAGATCGAGAATGGCCTTGCGAGCCTCCTCATCCTCGAACAAGCCGGCACGTGCCGGCATGCTCAGCAAGGAGGCGCTGGCCAAGAGGGCCAGCAAGGAGGCGCGACCAAATCCAGAACGCAAGCCGCTCATCTCACTTGTCCTTCAGCTCGACGCGGCGGTTCTTGGCCCAAGCGGCTTCGTCACTGCCGGTCGCAGCGGGACGCTCTTTGCCGAAGCTCACGGCCTCGACTTGCGAGGCGTTCACGCCCAGCAGAGTCAACGACTTGGCCACGGCCTCGGCGCGCTTTTGGCCCAGGGCCAGGTTGTATTCACGGCCGCCGCGCTCGTCGGTATGGCCTTCCAGGCTCAGGGCCAGCTTGCGGTCGTTGTTCAGGCGCTTGGCATGAGCATCGATCAGGCCGCGGTACTCATCCTTGACGGTGTAGCTGTCGAAGTCGAACAGCACCACGCGCTGATTGGCCACGGCCGCAGTCAGTTGGGCGCCCAGGTCCACGGTCGCGACCTTGGACTCGGCCACCGGCTGAGCATTGGTGTTGTTGCTGGTGGTCGGCGCGACCGGGCGGGTTTCGACCGGAGCGGGCTCGTCCAGCTTGACGGCAGAGCCGCAGCCAGCCAGGGCGGCCGCAGCCAACAGGGTCAGTGCATAGCGTGTGATTTTCATTCTCGGTTCACTCCTCTAGGTTTCGCAATGGATTGCGCGGAAATCCGCCGCCCGCATTGTCGGAGCAACGGAAAAAAACAAAACTTTGATCAACGGTTGAAGGGCCCCCAATTGGGCTCTCTGACATCGGCCAGGCTGGAGATCAGCTTGGCCTTGATCTTGCCGTCCAAGGTGGTGGTCATCAGCACATCACGCCCGCCCACGCGGGTGGCGTAGACCAGCAAGCGGCCATTGGGCGAGAAGCTGGGGCTTTCATCGTCGCTGGTATCGCTGATCTGCTGGACCGTGCCGCTGGCCAAGTCCATCACACACAGACGGAAAGTACCGCCGTTCAAGCGCGTGATGAAGGCCATGCTGCGACCATCGGGGCTGATGGCCGGGCTGATGTTGTAGTTGCCACTGAAGCTGACCCGCTCCGCCGCGCCGCCGGCCAGAGACATGCGGTAGATCTGCGGGCCACCGCCACGGTCGCTGACGAAGTAAAGGGAGCGGCCGTCCGGCGAGAACACCGATTCGGTATCGATGGCCGAGCTTTGCGTCAGGCGGCGCAAGCCACCGCCATCGCGGTTCATGATGAAGAGTTGCGAGCCGCCCTCGCGCGACAACGTCAAGGCCACCTGCTGCCCATCGGGCGAGAAGCTGGGCGCACTATTGGTGCCGCGAAAATCCGCCAACACGCGGCGGCGGCCGGTGGACAGGTCTTGAATCCAGACCACGGCCTTGCGCGTCTCAAAGGACACATAGGCCAGCTCCCGCCCATTGGGCGACCAAGCGGGCGAGATGATGGGGTCAGGGCTTGCCAGGGCGACCTGGCCGCCCTCGCCATCGGCATCGGCGATGCGCAAGGTGTAGCGACCGCCGGCCTTGGTGACATAGGCCATGCGGGTGGCAAACACGCCGCGCTCGCCGGTCAGCTTTTGGTAGATGGCATCGGCAATGCGGTGGGCCGCCAGGCGCACGTCTTCGCTGGCGACGGCATGGGCTTCGCCGCCCAAATCCTGGCCTTTGACCACATCCCAGAGCTTGTAGCGCAGATCAATACGGCCATCGGCCAGCCGGGTGGCCGAGCCGGCCGCCAAGGCGTCGGTATTGCGGCCACGCCATTCGTTCCAGGCCGGGGAGCTGCCCTCGAACATCGGCGTGGGCGCATCGATGATGCGGAACTGGCCGCTGCGCTCCAGATCGGCACGGATGATGGCCGCTACCGCCTGGCCGCTGCGCGCCTCGTCGCGGAAGTCGGGCAAGGCAATCGGGATCTGGCTGCCGCCCACACCCGAAATCTCAACGCGGAACTGGGCCCAGCTGGGCAGAGCCACAGCGCCCAGCGCCATGGCCGTCGACTGCGCCAAGCCACCCAGGGCGGCTCGACGCGAGAGAGAAAAATTCATGGCTGTTGATGCCTCTTGGCAGGCGGCTGGGTTCTGATCAGGCATGCGGCTCACAATCATTGCATTCGGTTTGCACTTGGTTCGCAGGGGGGTCGAACTTGGGGCCCTGCGCGGCAGGCTTCCGACTGGCCGGTATTTTGCCCCAGGCCAGTCCCAGGCTCTTCTGGCACTTCTTCACCAAAGCAAAGCCTGCGCACGGACAACGCACATTGCTGCGCATTATCGACCCTGTGCTGAGCACCGAGCCCGCCAGGCCGTACCGAAGCCGTTGAAGATTTGTCTCCGCATTGTGACCAGGCGTAAACGAGCCGATACGCAGCCTGGGCCCTATGCCCACAGCGACAAGGCTCAGCGGATGTCAAACAAGGCCGACAACACCCTTCTATTCTTAGCCTTTATTTTGCAGACAAGGCCCAAGTCTTCCCGCAGAATTGGCCTGGGTCCAAGAAGCTACCCGCCCTTTTTGACGGTATCGTCCGGGGCTATTTTTTGAGGCGGAGTGATATGTCTAATCCCTTGAAGATTCTGGTGGTCGACGACAGCAAAGTGTCGCGTGCCGTCATCATTGCCCTGATCATGACGCGCCTGCCTCATGCCACCGTGGTTGAAGCCGGCGATGGCCAGGCCGCCGTCGAAACCGCAACGCGGGAGCAACCCGATCTGGCCATTCTGGACATCAATATGCCGGTGATGAGCGGCCTGGAAGCGGCCGAGCAGATCCAACAGCACTCGCCCCATACACGCCTGGCCCTGCTAACCGCGAACGCCCAGGACGCAATGCGCCAAAAGGCCCAGGCCCTGAATGTGCCCTTGTTCAAAAAGCCGGCCAAGGGGGATGTGCTCGATCAAATCTTGGCTCTGCTGGAGGCAGCGTGAGGACGCAGCTCAGCGAGCTGGAGCGCGACGCGCTGGCCGAGGCCTTCAACCTCGCCCTGGGTGAGGCGGCAGCCTCGTTTGCGGACATCGTCAATGAAGAGATTCATGTCACGGTGCCCGAGGTTGAGATCCTGACCCGCAAGGAGTTGGTGCAACGCCTGGTCGACCTGCCCAGCGCGCAGGACAACCCGACGCTGTGTAGCATCTCGCAGACCTTCCACAGCGCCGACGCCCATCTGGCCACCGAAACCTTGCTGCTCTTCCCCGAGCGCGGCGGTCTGGACATCGTGCGCCGCATGCTGGGGGACACCAGCACGCCGCTGGAGCATGTCAGCGAGCTGGAACAAGATGCCCTGGGCGAGATCGGCAACATCATCATGAACAGCTGCATGAGCAGCCTGGCCAATATCTTCAGCACCGAGATGATTGGCACTTTGCCCGGCGTCGAACGGGTGACGCCGCAGGACTTGTTCCGCCACCACGGGCAAAGCGATGTGGTGCTGGTGGCCCGCATCGGCATGTCGCTGAGCAGCCAGAATGTGACGGGCTATGTGCTCTTCCTGATGGACCTGCCTTCGCTGGCCAATGTGATCAAGTTGATTCAACGCTTCTTTGACCTCCCTGAGGATGACGAAACCCCCTGAGCAGCGGCCCCAGGGCCCTGCCCAGCGGCGAGGACAACGATGCACCACGCTTTAGAAGCCCTTGAACTCGGCATCATCGTGCTGGATTCCCTGGGGCGCATTGAACTCTGCAATCGCTGGGTGTGTGAGCGAGCACGCCTGAGCACATCCGTCGTCGGCCTGGACCTGGCCGAGGCCTTCGGCACCGCCATAGATCCACGCCTGCTGCAAGCCAGCGTCGAAGCACTGGCGCGGGGCCGCTCCAGCCGGCTCTCACACGCCTTCCACCCCATGCCTCTGCCCTTGTTCCCACTGCGGGGGCCGGCGGCGGAACGGATTCACCAGGCGGTGGACGTGCTGGCCGTCAGCCGGGGCGAAAACCGGCAATGCGTGCTGCAGATCCGCGATATGTCGGAGACGCTGCGGCGCGAGAGCATGCTCAAACAGCAATCGCTGCAACTGGCCGAGGAACTGGCCCGCCTGCGCCAGACCCAGGACGAGTTGGCCCGCCAAAGCCTGCGCTTCAAGGAGATGGCTCGCCTGGCCCCGGTCGGTCTGTTTGAAACCGATATGCAGGGCCGGCTGACCTATTGCAATGACCGTGGCCTGGAAATGCTGGGCCTGGACGGCCCGCAGGACCTGGGGCGCAACTGGACCAGTGCGCTCTCGGCCGCCGCGGCCGATGCCCTGCATCAACGCTGGATTGCCGCCACCGAATCGGCCACCCGCCTGAACGAGGAGTTCCACATCGCCAGGCAAGGCCAGGAGGAGCGCTGGCTACGCCTGGAGGCCGGCCCCATACGCGACTCGGCCCAGGCGCCGGTGGGCTTTATCTGCACACTGATGGACGTGACCGATCTGCAGCAGCGGGCCCAGCACCACGAGTACCGCGCCAATCACGACCCGCTGACCGGCTTGCCCAATCGCGCCCGCTTTGAGCAACGCCTGCACGCCGCCCTGGCCGGCGCCCAACGCCTGGACTCGCATCTGGCCGTGGTCTATCTGGATCTGGACGGCTTCAAGCTGATCAATGACCAGTACGGCCACGCGGCCGGCGATGTAATTCTGCAGACCGTGGCCAGCCGCTTGCGCAAGCATTTGCGCGGTGACGATATGGTGGCCCGGCTCGGTGGCGATGAGTTCGCCCTGCTCTTGCTGGAGGCCCCCCAGGAGCAGGACCTGGACTATCTGCTGGACAAGCTATCCAAAGCCATCAATATGCCCATCAGCCTGCCGACAACAGAGGCCAATGTCCGCGTGCATGTGGGCTGCTCCATGGGCCGGGCCCTCTTCCCCGAGCATGGTCAGACGCTAGAGGACTTGCTGGCCCATGCCGACCGGGCCATGTACGAGCAGAAAAGCTCGCGCAAACGGACTGAAGGCTAAGGGCCTGCGACCCTCGGGCCGTGGGCCTTGCACGCAATTACAACAGCACGATGTCGTAATGCTCGGTCTGGTTGGAAGGCTCGGCGGTCAGTGAAATCGGCTTGCCGATGAAGTCCGAAAGACCGGCCAGATGCTGGCTTTCTTCGTCCAGCAGCATCTCCACCACATTGGCGGCGGCCACGACACGGAACTCCTTGGGCGAGAACTGGCGCGCCTCGCGCAGGATCTCTCGCATGATGTCGTAGCAGATGGTGCGGGCCGTCTTGACCTGACCACGGCCTTCACAGGTCGGGCAAGGCTCGCACAACATGCGAGAAAGCGACTCACGGGTGCGCTTGCGCGTCATCTCCACCAGACCCAGCTGGGTGAAGCCGCCCAGGGTGACTTTGGTGCGGTCCTTGGCCAGCTGCTTGCGGAACTCGCTCAAGACCGCGCTCTTGTGCTCCTCGCGCGTCATATCGATGAAGTCCACGATGATGATGCCGCCCAGATTGCGCAGGCGCAGCTGGCGGCTGATGGCGCCGGCCGCCTCCAGATTGGTCTTGAAAATCGTGTCGTCGAAATTACGCGCACCGACAAAGCCGCCGGTGTTGACGTCGATCGTGGTCATGGCCTCGGTTTGATCAAAGATCAGGTAACCGCCCGACTTCAGATCCACCCGACGCGCCATCGCCCGGCCGATCTCGGCGTCGATATTGTTCAGGTCAAAGATGGGTCGCTCGCCCCGGTAATGCTCCAGCTTGGCGGTGGCCGCCGGCATAAAGGTCTCGCCAAAAGCGTGCAAGACATCGAACTGCATCTTGGAGTCGATGCGGATGGAGCCGGTGCGCTCATTGACCAGATCGCGCAGCACCCGCTCCACCAGGCTCAGGTCCTGATGCAGCAAGGTCGCCGGGGGCGAGTTGAAGGCCTTCTCGCGAATGCGGCCCCAGGCCTTGCGCAGATAGGCGATGTCGGAGGCCAGCTCCTCATCGCTGGCATCCTCGGCATTGGTGCGCAGGATGAAACCACCGCCACCGCCCTCTTCGGGCTTACCCACCAAGGTCTGCATCCTTGCGCGCAAGGCCTCGCGCGCCTCGGGCGAGCCGATTTTTTGCGAGATGCCGATGTGATCGTCCTGCGGCAAAAACACCAGCATGCGCCCGGCAATGCTGATCTGCGAGGACAGGCGCGCGCCCTTGGTGCCTATCGGGTCCTTGATGACTTGCACGGTCAGGGACTGACCCTCGAACAGCAAGCGCTCGATGGGCGTGGCCACCCCGGCCTCGGCATGGTGGTTGCGCGCCTGCGGCGCCGCGCCGTTGAGATGCAGATCGGCCACATGCAAAAAGGCCGCCCGCTCCAGGCCGATATCGATAAAGGCCGACTGCATGCCCGGCAGCACCCGGGCGACCTTGCCCGAATACACATTGCCGACCAGGCCGCGCTCCAAGGTGCGCTCCACATGCAGCTCTTGCACCGCGCCGTTTTCAACCACGGCCACACGCGTTTCCTGGGGCGTCCAGTTGATCAGAATATCTTCCATGGGATCTCAAACCTCGAATGCTGTCGCCTGGCCAGCGCAGCACGGCGCCGGGCCGGGCAGGCGACAAAACTCGACTTGAATTATTCAGCCTGATCCGGGCGGCAATCCCCGGATCAGGCCTTGAATCAGAAGCGCAGACCGATCTTGCGCAATAACTGGGCTGTTTCAAACAGAGGCAGACCCATGATGCCTGAATAGCTGCCCTCGATGCGAGAAATCCAGGCCGCGGCCTGACTTTGTATCGCATAAGAACCCGCCTTGCCGAAGGGCTCGCCGCTGGCCACGTAGCGCCGCAGTTGCTCGGCATCCACATCGGCGAAGTCCACGGTCGAATCATTCAGCGCCGCTTCGCTTTGCCCAGCGGGCGTGGCCACCGCCACGGCGGTGATGACGCGGTGGCTTTGGCCCGCCAAGCGGCTGAGGGTCTGCAAAGCGTCTTCGGCGTCCACCGGCTTGCCCAGAATCAACCCGCCTAGGGCCACGGTGGTGTCAGAACAAAGCACCGGCGCCGGCGTCAAGCCGCGCGCCTGCAAGCGATTCAGCGCCGCGCCCAACTTGGCCTGGGTGACGCGGGCCACATAGTGCTCGGGCACTTCGTGCGGCAGCACCGCCTCCAGGCCCTCGGCATCTTCTTCGGGGCCGGGCAGCAGCAATTCATAGCGCACGCCAAGTTGCTCCAGCAGTTGGCGGCGCCGCGGGCTTTGCGAAGCGAGGTAGAGAAAATCAAAGCTCATGGTGACCCTGAAAACTCAAACAAAAAACGGGCAAGAAAAAAGGCCGGGGCTGTGTCAGCCGCGGCCTGGTCTGGTCAAGATCACTCGCGGTGATAGGGGTGGCCCGTCATCACCGTCCAGGCTCGGTACAGGCCTTCGGCCAGCAGCACCCGGGCAAAAGCATGAGGCAGAGTCAGATCGGAGAGCCGCAAGGTCTCGTCGGCCGTGGCCTTGAGCGCAGGGCTCAAGCCATCGGGCCCGCCGATGATCAAGGCCACATCGCGGCCATCGCCCATCCATAGCTTCATGCGCTCGGCCAGCTGCATGCTGGTACGACGCTCGCCACGTTCATCCAGGATGACGCGGCGCACGGCTTTGGGCAAGGCTGCCTCGATGCGGGCGGCCTCGGCCGCCATCAACTGCTCGGCCGTCTTGCTGCCCCGGGTCTCGGCCTTGACGGCCTTCAACTCCAGCCGCATCTCGGGCGGAAAGCGCTTGGCGAAATCCTCATAAGCGCTGTCCGCCCAGGCCGGCTGACGCTGGCCCACGGCGACTAAAAACAAACGCATGGTTTGTGTTTGAGGTCTTCAGCCGCTGGCTTTAAGCCCGCGAGCTGCTCTTCTTGGCAGCCGGCTTCTTGGCGGCCACGGTCTTGCTGGCGACCTTCTTCGCTGCCGGCTTGGCGGCGGCCTTCACTGCAGGCTTGGCAGCAACCTTCTTGGCCGCGACCTTCTTGGCGGCCGGCTTGGGCGCGCCCACCTTGATGGTCTTGCTGGCC
The DNA here is from genome assembly GCF_003852425.1 of Paucibacter sp. KBW04. Lineage (GTDB taxonomy): Bacteria > Pseudomonadota > Gammaproteobacteria > Burkholderiales > Burkholderiaceae_C > Paucibacter_A. The sequence continues at coordinate 168,847 of NZ_QAJN01000014.1, forward strand.
GGGGTCTTGACGCCCACGGTGCGGGTGACGCCCTTCTTGGCCACGACCTTTTTGGCTGCCGTCTTGGCCGCAGGCTTGGCTTCGGTCTTGGCTGCGGCTTTCTTCGCCGCTGGCTTCTTGGCCAGGGTGACAGGGCCCAGCAGTGCCTCTTCCTTGGCGCTGGTCTTGGAGGCGGTCTTCTTGGCAGCGGCCTTCTTCTTGGCCGGCGCTTCCTCGTCGCCCGAGGCCTTGACCAGCTTGGTCTCGGCGTCACTCATCTTCATATTGACCGGCTTACCGCCCCAGATTTCTTCCAGGTGGTAGTAGTCTCGGATGGCGGGCTGCATCACGTGCACGACGGCGGCACCGCAATCCACAATGATCCATTCACCGTTTTCTTCACCTTCGCAGCGCAGCACCTCCATATCGCGCTCCTTGACCGTCACGCGAACGCTGGAAGCCAGCGCCTTGGTCTGACGGTTGCTGGTGCCCGAGGCGATGATCACGCGCTCAAACAAGGGCGAGAGATGCTCGGTATTGAAGACCACAATGTTTTGGGCCTTCACATCTTCCAAACCATCGACGATGGCGCGTTGCAACTTACGAATGTCCATTCAGTACTCACTGTAATTGGACTTGCGCAAAATCGTTCCAGCTAGGCCACAGGCGCCGCAGACAGTACCTAGGTACGGCAAGGCGCCTGAACAACGCTGGAGCGGTTTTGCGCTAGTCCTGGTAAAGACGGTGCTGGGCAATATACCCTGCGACCGCCTCGCCCACCAAGGGGCGGATGTCCTCAGCGCGGGCAGCCATCTCGCGCACTTGGGTTGATGAAACACGTGTCAAAGGCATGGCCAGTCGCTGCACGGTTTGAGCGGCGCCCGAAGGCAGCCCCTGCAAATACTCTTGTACTTCGGCCGAAGCCTGAATCTCTTGATCGGCGCGTGCCGCCACCGCCACCGTCACCAGGCGCAGCAGCTCGCGCCAGTCCCGCCAGGTGTGTAAGCGCTCGTATTGGTCTTGGCCAATGACCAGAAACAGCTGCTCGCCCGGGTGGGCGGCCAGGCGGGCCCGCACCGTGTCGATGGTGTAGCTGGCGCCGTCACGCTCCAGTTCGCTGTCGTCCACCACGAAACGCGGCTCGCCCTGCACCATCAGCGCCACCATGGCGCGTCGATGCTCGGGCGAGGCCAGGCCGCGACCGCCTTTTTGAGCCAGTTTCTGCCAAGGCCGCCCGGCGGGCAGCCACAGCAAACGATCCAGCTGCAACTGCTGCAAAGCGCATTGCGCCAAGCTCAGATGGGCCAGATGAACCGGGTCAAAACTGCCGCCGAACAAGCCTGTTCTTGTGGACTTGTTCGTCACAACCATAGATGGGTCGCCGACTCATGGGCCCAGTCGCGCGGGCGCAGGAAGTCGCTGTAGAGCTTGGCCTCCTGCGTGCCGGCCTCGGGCTCCCATTGATAGCGCCATTTGACGATGGGCGGCATGGACATCAGGATGGACTCGGTGCGCCCACCCGACTGCAGGCCGAACAAGGTGCCCCGGTCAAAGACCAGATTGAACTCGACGTAACGACCCCGGCGATAGGCCTGGAAGTCACGCTCTCTCTCGGTATAGGCCAGGCCTTGGCGGCGCTCCACAATCGGAAAATAGGCGGGCACAAAGGCATCGCCCACATCGCGCAGCATGGCGAATGCCGCGTCGAAACCGCCAGCGTCCTCCGGCACCGAGAAGTCATCGAAAAAGATACCGCCAATGCCGCGCGGCTCATTGCGATGTTTCAGGAAGAAGTACTCATCGCACCAGGTTTTGAAGCGCGGGTAGAGGGCCTCGCCATGCGGCTTCAAGGCCGACTCGCAGACCCGGTGGAAATGTTGCGCATCCCGCTCAAAGCCGTAGTAAGGCGTGAGATCCATGCCGCCGCCAAACCAGACCACCGGCTCGGCATCGGCCGGCAGGGCCGCGAACATGCGCACATTCATATGCACGGTGGGCACAAAAGGATTGTGCGGATGGATCACCAGGGACACACCCATGGCCTCAAACGGCGCCCCCGCCAGCTCGGGCCGGTGCTGGGTGGCCGAGGGAGGCAAGACCCGACCCCGCACATGCGAGAAATTGACCCCGCCGCGCTCGAACACGGCGCCGCCTTCGATCAATCGACTCAGGCCATCGCCCTCCAGGCGGCCACCGGGCTCACGCGTCCAGCCGTCACTGAGGAACTCGTTGCCATCGGCCCTTTGCAGGGCGCTCACGATGCGAGACTGCAAGTCCAGCAGGTACTCACGCACCCTCAGGGTGTTGATCGTCATGATTTCATCCTTATCGGACTGGCCAATGCTGGCTTGTAGCCGTGCGAAGCGCTGAAAGTCTCGGCCATCAGCGCCAGATCGACAAGCGGGTCGCCACTCAGCATCAAGAATTGACGCAGGCAAATCGTCTTGCTGCTGTAGTCCAGATAGGCCAGGCCAGCCGGCACCTGCGCTTGCAAGGCCACCTGGTAGGCGCCCGAGCGCCAGCCCTGAGCCAAGGCGCGCGTGCCTTCCGGCGCCATGGCCAGCCAGAACATCTCGCCTCGCGCTTGCGCGGCCTGCATGTCTCGCACGGTATCGCGCACCAGGCCTTGCGGGCTGTCCCGCCTGACCGCCACACCACCGAGCCAGCGCACCCAGGCGCCGAACAGGGGCAGTTTGAACAAGCTGTCCTTGGCCCAGAAGCGCAGTTGCAAGCCCAGCGCCCATTTGGCCAGGATGCCGACCACGAAATCCCAGTTCGAGGTGTGGGGGTAGACCAAGATCACCCCTTGCTTGCCGGGCAGGCCGTCAAAGTCCAGGCGCCATCCAGCCAGGCGCAGCAAAAGCCGCGCCCAGGCACTGCCCTGTGGACGCAGGCATTGCTCGCTCTCGCGGGCCGCGAACAAGCGCGGCATCGTCTGGCTGGCGCTTTGGGTCAACGCTTCACCGCGCGGTGGCCGATGTCCTGGCGGTACTGCTTGCCGTCGAACTGGATCTTGACCACGGTATCGTAGGCCAGTTGCTGGGCCGTGCGCACCGACTCGCCCAGCGCCGTGACGCAGAGCACACGGCCACCCGAGGTCTGCAAAGCGGTCTCGGTCTTGGTGGTGCCGGCATGGAAGACCATCACGTCTTCCGCGTCGGCCGGCAGGCCACTGATGGCGTCACCCTTGCGGGGGCTGAGCGGATAGCCTTCGGCCGCCAGCACCACACCCAGGGCCACGCGACGGTCCCATTGCAGCTCGACCTGGTCCAGCGTGCCATCGGTGGCGTGCAACAAGACCTCCAGCAGATCGCTCTTCAAGCGCATCATGATGGGTTGGGTCTCGGGGTCACCCATGCGGGTGTTGAACTCCACCGTGCGCGGCTGGCCGTTGGCGTCGATCATCAGACCGGCATACAAGAAGCCGGTGAAGGGGATGCCGTCGCGCGCCATGCCCTGGATGGTGGGCATGATGATCTCGTGCATGGTCTTGGCATGCACATTGGGGGTGACGATGGGCGCAGGCGAGTAAGCGCCCATGCCGCCCGTGTTCGGGCCTTCGTCGCCATCCTTCAGGCGCTTGTGATCCTGGCTGGTGGCCAGCGAGACCACATTCTTGCCGTCGCACAGCACAATGAAGCTGGCTTCCTCGCCCTGCAGGAACTGCTCGATGACAACGCGCGCGCCACCGGCGTTGTGCACCACACCTAGCTTGTTATCTGCCAGGATCCAGTCGATGGCCTCATGCGCCTCGGCCAGGGTCATGGCCACGACCACGCCCTTGCCCGCCGCCAGACCGTCGGCCTTGATGACGATGGGGGCGCCCTTCAGATCCACATAAGCATGGGCCGCAGCGACATCGTCAAAGGTCTCGTATTCCGCCGTGGGAATGCCGTGACGCTTCATGAAGTCCTTGGCGAAAGCCTTGCTGGACTCCAGCTGAGCGGCCGCCTTGCTGGGGCCAAAGATGCGCAGGCCGCGCGCACGGAACTCGTCCACCACACCGGCGGCCAGATAGGCCTCGGGGCCGACCACGGTCAGGCCGATCTTGTTTTCGATCGCGAACTCGGCCAGTTCCTTGACGTCGGTGATGGGGACGTTCTTCAGGCGTGAATCACGCGCCGTGCCGCCATTGCCCTGCGCCACAAACACCTGACTCACCCGAGCGGCTTGCGCCAGCTTCCATGCCAGCGCGTGCTCGCGCCCGCCATTGCCCAGAACCAAAACCTTCATTCGTTGATGCTCGCATTGTGGAAGACGTCTTGCACGTCATCCAGGTCTTCCAGCACGTCGAGCAGCTTTTGCATGCGCGTCGCGTCCTCACCTGTCAGCTCGATGGTGTTCTCGGCCCGCATGGTCACCTCGGCCATCTCGGCCTTGAAGCCCGCGGCCTCCAGCGCTTCCTTGACCGCTTCAAACTCGGTCGGCGGTGTCAGCACCTCGATGGCGCCATCGTCGTCGGTGATCACATCGTCGGCGCCCGCTTCCAGGGCCACTTCCATGATCTTGTCTTCATTGCTGCCGGGGGCAAACACCAGCTGGCCGCAATGTTTGAACTGGAAGGACACCGAACCATCGGTACCCATATTGCCGCCGTACTTGCTGAAGGCATGGCGCACCTCGGCCACCGTGCGGACCTTGTTGTCCGTCATGGTGTCGATCATGATGGCCGCGCCACCGATGCCATAGCCCTCGTAGCGAATCTCTTCGTAGCTGATGCCGTCCAGATTGCCCGAGGCCTTGTCGATGTTGTACTTGATGCGATCGGCCGGCATATTGGCGGCCTTGGCCTTTTCGACCGCCAGACGTAGGCGGGGGTTGTCCTTGACGTCGGGGCCGCCTTGACGGGCTGCGACCGTGATTTCACGGATGATGCGTGTCCAGATCTTGCCGCGCTTCTCGTCTTGCCGGCCCTTGCGATGCTGAATATTGGCCCACTTGGAATGACCCGCCATAAGGCTCCTGCTCCTGCTGCTGCAAGCCGCCACGGGCTTGCACTTTAGTTGGTTAGACTGCGATTTTAGCTTTGCGCGACGCACCCCACCATGTCCGACCCGATTCTGCTGGCTCGCCACGACAACACCGAGTGCTTTTTGCTCCCCGCCCTGGCCAATCGCCACGGCCTGATCACGGGCGCCACCGGCACCGGCAAGACCATCAGCCTGCAGACCTTGGCCGAGAACTTCAGCCGCCTGGGCGTGCCGGTTTTCATGGCCGATGTGAAGGGCGACCTGACTGGAATCTCGCAGCCAGGCGCCCCCAGCCCCAAGCTGCTGGCCACCTTGAAAGAGCGTGGCATCGAAGCCCCCAGGGCGCTGGCCTGCCCCACCACCTTGTGGGATGTGTTCGGCGAACAAGGCCACCCGGTGCGCGCCACCGTCTCCGATATGGGCCCCCTGCTGCTGGCCCGCATGCTGGCCCTGAACGAGACGCAGCAAGGCGTGTTGCAGCTGGTCTTCAAGATCGCCGATGACAACGGCCTGCTCTTGCTGGACCTGAAAGACCTGCGCGCCATGCTGCAGTATGTGGGCGACAACGCCAGCCAGTTCACCACCGAATACGGCAATGTCTCGGCCGCCAGCATAGGCGCCATCCAGCGTGGCCTCTTGCAGATCGAGACCCAGGGCGGCGACCAGTTCTTCGGCGAGCCCATGCTGAACATCGCCGACTTCATGCAGACCGAGGGTGATCTGGGTGTGATCAACATCCTGGCCGCCGACAAGCTGATGAACGCGCCGCGGCTCTACGCCACCTTCCTGCTGTGGATGCTGTCCGAGCTGTTCGAGCAGCTGCCCGAAGTGGGCGATCTGGAAAAACCCAAGCTGGTGTTCTTCTTCGACGAGGCCCATCTTTTGTTCAAGGATGCGCCCGCCGCCTTGGTTGAGCGCATCGAGTTGGTGGTGCGACTGGTGCGCTCCAAGGGCGTGGGCGTGTATTTCGTCACCCAGAATCCGCTGGATATTCCCGACACCGTGCTGGGCCAGCTCGGCAACCGGGTGCAGCACGCCCTGCGCGCCTTCACCCCGCGGGATCAAAAAGCCGTCAAAGCGGCGGCGGACACCATGCGCGCCAACCCTGGCCTGGACATCGCCACGGCCATCACCGAGCTGGGCGTGGGCGAGGCCCTGGTCAGCCTGTTGGACGAAAAAGGCCGCCCCAGCATGACCGAACGCGTGTTTGTGCTGCCTCCGGGCAGCCAGATTGGGCCCATCACGCCCGAGCAGCGCCAGGCCTTGATCAAGAACTCCCTGGTCGCCGGCGTCTACGAAAAAACGGTGGACCGGGAGTCGGCCTTTGAGCGCCTCAAGGGGCGGGTCGAAGGGCAAGCCGCCAATTCAGGCGGCAGCATGGCCGATGAAGCCACGGGCGCGGCACGTGCCCCCCTGCCCGGCGGCGCCGCCCCCACCGAAGCGGGCGGCGGGCTCTTGGACGGTTTGAAGGATGTCTTGTTCGGCAGCACCGGCCCGCGCGGCGGTCGCCACGAAGGCCTGGCCGAGACGGCGGCCAAATCGGCCATACGCGCCATGAGCTCCACGGCGGGCCGCGAGATCATCCGCGGTGTGCTGGGCAGCATTCTGGGCGGGGGCAAGAAGCGCTGATCGCGGCGACCGTTCGCGACCATTCGCGCCCACGACCAGCGATTCGCGCCGCAGCGAGGCTCTTGGTCGCAAGCGGCTTTGGATTCGGCGCGGGGTTTTGCATGATGAAGTCATTCCCGCTTCAGTCATCCCACCCCTTCTGACAGGACTCGCATCATGCAAAGCAGCAACAGCCCCCTCCTCGCCATCCTCGGCCACGTCCCGCTGTGGGTCTGGGCCATCCTGGCCTTGCTCTTGGCCCTGGGGCTGAAGCAGAGCCGGGATCAGCACCTGCCGCGCGCCCGCCTAGCCTTGCTGCCCATGATCTGGCTGGCCTACGGCGTCTGGGGCGTGCACAGCGCCTTCGGGGCCAGCGCCCACACCCTGCTTGCCTGGGCCCTGGCTCTGATCGTTTCACTCAAGCTCATGCGCGAACTCGGCGCGCCCGCCGGCAGCCGGTTTGACAGTGCAAGCCAGCAATTCTTTGTTCCGGGCAGCTGGCTGCCGCTGGCGGTGATGCTGAGCTTGTTCTGCGCCAAGTTCGCCTTGGGGCTGAGCCTGGCCCTGCGGCCGGAACTGGCGGCCAACAGCGTCGTGGCCATGGGCTTTAGTGCCTTGTTCGGCGCCCTGAGCGGCTGCTTGCTGGGCCGCGCCCGCAATATCCTGGGCCTGCAGCGCTTGAGCTCCGGCCAAGCCACGCTGACGCCAGCCCCCCTCTGAACCCGACTCCCGCGCGCCATGAAGCTCCCCAACACGGACCACTCTTTCAGGGCTTTTGGCGCCTTGGGCAGCAACGAGGCGGCGCAGATCACCTACAAGCAGTGGCTGCTGCGCCAGGCGCGCATCGTGCTGATCATCTCCCTGGTGCTGGCCACCTTGATGCGGGTGCTGGCGGGGCAGGCCTTCATCCCCTCGTTCTTGTTTTGCCTGTGCATCTCGATCTGCTGCTCCAGCCTGATCCAGACCATGAGCTATGGCGCCACCTGGCTGATCAACCGCTGGCGCGGGCCCGAGGCCGAGCAGGCCAGCTGGCCCGGCTGGCCCTTGATGCTGGTCTGCCTGATCGTGGGCAGCACCTTGGGCTATGGCCTGGGCAATGAGCTGGGGCGCTGGCTCACCGGCATCGAGTCGGTCGGCATTCTGCGCGCCGGCCCAAAGCAAGGCCTGAGCATGGTGCTGCTGTCCCTGCTGCCCGGTCTGGCGGTGACTTACTTCTTCGTCAACCGCACCCGCTTGCAAGCCGCCCAGGTACAGGCCCAGACGGCCCAGCGTCAGGCGGCCGAGCATCAGCTGCGCCTGCTGGAGTCCCAGCTGGAGCCGCATATGCTGTTCAACACCCTGGCCAATCTGCGGGTGTTGATTGCCCTGGACCCGCAGCGCGCCCAGGCCATGCTGGACCAGCTGATCGCTTTCTTGCGCGCCACCTTGACGGCCTCGCGCGCAAGCACCCACAGCCTGCGCGAAGAGTTCGCCCGCCTGCAGGACTATCTGGCCCTGATGCAGATCCGCATGGGCGCCCGCCTGCGACCCTCGCTCGACCTGCCCGCCGATTTGTCCGAGCTGCAAATGCCCCCTCTGCTGCTGCAAGCTCTGGTGGAAAACGCCATCAAACACGGGCTGGAGCCCAGCATCGAAGGCGGCGAGCTACACATCAGCGCCCGCCTGCAAGGCCAGGGCGATGCGGCCCAGCTGCTGCTGGAGGTGCGCGATGGCGGCGTCGGCCTGGCCTCGCGCTCGCCCAGTTCAGCCGGCACTGGCTTCGGACTGCACCAGGTGCGCGAGCGCCTGCAGACCCAGTTCGGCCCGGCCGCCAGCTTCCAGCTGACCCCGCGCAGCGATGGCCAAAGCGGCAGCCTGGCCAGCATCCGCATGCCGATTCAAACCACCACCCCCGCGCGCCCCGCATGAACACTCCGCAACGCCCCACCGCCCTGATCGCCGAAGACGAAGGTCTGTTGGCCGAGAATCTGCGCCAGGAATTGGCCAAGCTCTGGCCGGCGCTGGAAATCGTGGCCATGGCCCCGCATGGCCAGGCTGCACTGGACCTGGCCCTGCGCCATCGGCCCGATCTGTGTTTTCTGGACATCCGCATGCCCGGCCTGAGCGGCCTGGAAGCCGCCGCCGCCCTGGCCGAGGATTGGCAAGAAGGCCCCGGCGCCGAGCGCCCCTTCCCCTTGCTGGTCTTCGTCACCGCCTACGACCAATATGCTTTGCAAGCCTTCGAGCTGGCGGCGGTGGACTATGTGCTCAAACCCGTGCAGCCCGAGCGGCTGGCCCAGACCTGCCAGCGCCTGCAGCAGGCCCTGAACCAACGCCAAGCGCCGAGCCAGGCAGCCAGCGCCAGCGATGCGCCCGAGCTGCAGGCCGCCGTGGAGCAGCTGCGCCGTCTGCTGGGTGCGCCTCAAGCCCCAGCAAGTGCGGCGAGCCCGGCGGCGGCGCCCCTGCGCCTGCTGCAGGTCAGCGTGGGCAATCAGATCCTGATGGTGCCGGTGGACGAGGTCATCTACTTCGAGGCGGCCGACAAATACGTGCGGGTCATCACCGCAAGCAAGGAGCACCTGATCCGCATCTCGCTGCGCGAGCTGCTGCCCCAGCTGGACGGCCAACGCTTCTGGCAGGTGCACCGCAGCCTGGTGGTGCGCAGCGACGCCATCGCCCGCGCCGTGCGCGACGAGGCCGGCAAGATCAGCCTGCATCTGCATGGCAGTGCAGAGAAGTTGGCCGTCAGCCGCATGTACGCGCATTTATTCAAAGGCATGTAATCGCGAAGCCAAGAACGGCCACAATGCAGGCCTTCTCCAACTTTGCCTGCCGCTCCCATGAAGCTTGCCAACACCAAAGCCTTGTCCACGCTGGGCCTTGCCGGGCTCTTGCTGGCCTTGAGTACCACCGCCCAAGCCCAAGCCTTTGATGCCTTCCGCAACTACGGCGCCAAGATCAACGAAGACGGCGGCACCATGGGCGCAGGCGCCTTCTACGGCAATAAGTACCGGGGCTCCAAGGACCAGGAATGGCGTGTGCTGCCCCTGCTGGACTACCGCTGGGCCAATGGCTTTTTCGCCGGCACCCGCAACGGCCTGGGCTATGACTTCTCGCGCAGCGAGGGCGAGCAGTACGGCCTGCGCATCACCGCCGATCTGGGCCGTGACGAGACCGACAACCCGCGCCTGACGGGCCTGGGCGACATCCAGATCCGCCCCGAGATCGGCGGCTTCTTCAACTACAGCCTGGGCCAGGGCCTCAGCTTCACCAGCTCTCTACGCTACGGCTCCGGCAATGACCGCAAAGGCCTGGTGGCCGATCTGGGTCTGAGCTATTTTCGGCCACTCACGCAACAGCTCTACCTGGGCTTTGGCGGCGGCTTGACTGTGGTCAACAGCAGCTATATGCAGGAGTACTTCGGCGTTTCAAGCGCCCAGGCCGCCAGCAGCGGTTTGAAAGCCACCGAGGCCAAGGCCGGTGTGCGCGATGTGCGCGCCAATGTCTTGCTGAGTTACTACCTGAGCCAGCGCATGGGCGTCTCATTCGGCCTCTCGGCCAGCCAGCTGCAAGGCGATGCCAAGAACAGCCCGGTCACCGAGAAGAGCACCAGCGTCAGCGCCCTGGGCGGTTTCAGCTACACGTTCTAAGCCATTCCCTCGGGAATTCGTCGCTGCGCCGGGGTTGCCCCCTGGCGCACCGATAAAATCACTCGCTTCAATTCATTCCAAACCAGCGGCCGACCCCGGTCGCTCTGACCATCCGATGTCCCATCCCACCGAAGACGCTCTCAAGCCCAGCAATTTCCTGCGCGCCATCATCGAACGCGACCTGGAGCAAGGCAGTCTGCAGGGACGTCACTTCGCCGGCACGCCGGGCGATGCGGCCCACCACGAGGCCGGCCCGCTGGACCCCGCCAAGATCCGCACCCGTTTCCCGCCCGAGCCCAATGGCTATCTGCACATCGGCCACGCCAAAAGCATCTGCCTGAACTTCGGCCTGGCGCGCGATTACGGCGGCATCTGCCATCTGCGTTTTGACGACACCAATCCTGAGAAAGAAGAGCAGGAGTACGTCGACGCCATCAAGGAGATGGTGAGCTGGCTGGGCTGGAAATGGGATGTCGCCGACGCGGCCGGCCACAACACCTCGCACCTGTTCTACGCCAGCAATTACTTCGACTTCATGTACCGCGCCGCCGAGTATCTGGTGAGCGCCGGCCTGGCCTATGTGGACGAGCAAACGCCCGAGCAGATGCGCGTCAACCGGGGTGACTTCTCCACCCCCGGCACCGACAGCCCTTTCCGCAGCCGCTCGCCCGAAGAAAACTTAGCCCGCCTGCGCGAGATGAAGAACGGCGTCCATCCGGACGGCGCCATGGTGCTGCGCGCCAAGATCGATATGGCCTCGCCCAATATCAATCTGCGTGACCCGGCGCTCTATCGCATCCGCCGCGCCACCCACCACAACACCGGCGACACCTGGTGCATCTACCCGATGTACACCTTTGCCCATCCCATCGAGGACGCACTGGAACGCATCACCCACAGCGTCTGCACGCTGGAGTTTGAAGACCAGCGCCCCTTCTACGACTGGCTGCTGGGCAAGCTGGCCGAGGGCGGCCTGCTGGCCCATCCCCTGCCGCATCAGTACGAATTCGGCCGCCTCAACCTCACTTACGTCGTCACCTCCAAGCGCAAGCTGCGCCAGCTAGTGGATGAAGGCCATGTGAAGGGCTGGGACGACCCGCGCATGCCCACCCTGGTCGGCATGCGCCGCCGCGGCTACACGCCCGAGAGCATCCGTGCCATGGTCGAAGCCACCGGCGTGACCAAGAGCAATGCCTGGCTGGACTACTCGGTGCTGGACGGCTGCCTGCGTACCGACCTCGAAGGCAAGGCTGCCCGCGCCAGCGCCGTGTTGGACCCGCTCAAGCTCAAGCTGACCAACTGGGCGGAGCTGTTTGGCAGCGAAACTCATCGTGAAGCCTGCAGCGCCCCGGCCCACCCGCATCACCCCGAGATGGGTCTGCGCCAGTTCACGCTGGGCCCCGAGGTCTGGGTGGAGCAGGAAGACTTCATGGAAGTGCCCAGCAAGGGCTATCACCGCCTGTTTCCGGGCAACAAGACCCGCCTGAAATACGGCTATGTGATCGAGTGCACCGGCTGCGAGAAAGACGCAGACGGCAAGGTCACGGCCGTGCTGGCCACCGTCGTGCCCGACACCAAGAGCGGCACACCGGGTGCGGACAGCATCAAGGTCAAGGGCGTGATCACCTGGGTGGGCGCGCATGAGGCCGTCGCGGCCGAAGTGCGGCTGTATGACCGCCTCTTCACCACCGCCCAGCCGGGCGCGGGTGAGATCGATTTCCTCACGGAGATCAATCCGGCCAGCTGCAAGATCGTGCAAGCCTATCTGGAGCCCTCACTGGCCCAGTGGCCGGCGGCGCAACAGGTGCAGTTCGAGCGTCACGGCTATTTCGTCAGCGACCGAGAGGATCACCAGGCCGACAAGCCGGTCTTCAACAAGATCACCGGTCTGCGCGACGGCTGGGGCAAGTAAGCAAGCCCAGCGTCGCCAAGGTGGTGCAGGGCAAGACTTGACCCCGCTGCGCTGACCTTCTTCTTTCTTTCCGATGCCGAGGCCTTGCGCCTCGGCATTTTTCTTTGCATGCCTGAAATGGGCTGCCCGGCCTTTCGGCAGGGCAGCGCGGCAGCTCAAGCCGGGTCGCAAGCCTGCACCAGGGGTGCGGCGTACTCGCGTCCCACCACGGCGCGGGCGAAGAGGTAGTTTTCCAACGCCTTCGCGCTCAGCGCATCCAACTGCACATCGCCATGGGCGTTGCAGGGAAAGGCCAGGGCCTTGCCGGTGTGAAACAAGGATTGGAAGCGCAACTCAAACTGGCTCGCCTCGCGGGCATCACGTGGCTTTGGGGTGTTCAACTGCAGGTCCATGCTGTTCTCCAACGATGTCACCATATTCAAGGGCTCCATGCTTCAAGACTAGGCCCCAGATGAGGGGGAAACCATGTGCAAAGGTCTCGAAATGAGGTCAGACAAAAGCCCCAATCACACTAGGACTTGCGCTGACATCAATAAATCACGAAAGAGACGCTGCACTGCTACAACGCGAACGCTGCATCTTCGGTTGATCCCCGCTGCGCGAGGGACAGTTTGGGAAGAGGCCCGACTCTAGATTCAAAAGTGCTGGGCCTCGTGACCAGCCACTCGGCGGCTCAGCCGAGCTCAACCAGATCGGCCATACGGCGCACCTTGACCTTGCGGCCCTTGAGCTTGCCGTTGGACAGGCGCTTGACGGCCTCGCGCGCGATCTCGCGCGACACCGCCACATAGCTGTGGAACTCGGTGATATTGATCTTGCCGATCTGCTCGGCCTTGAAGCCAGCCTCGCCGGTCAAGGCGCCCAGGATGTCGCCGGGGCGGATCTTTTCCTTGCGTCCACCGAGGATCTGCAAGGTGTCCATGGGCGGCAGCAGCGGGCCACCCGCAGCCGGCTGCAAATCCTCCAGCTTTTGCCACTTGAACTCGCGGCCCAGCATTTGCTCGATGCGGCCGACCCGGCCCATCTCGTCCAAGCTGGCCAGGCTCAGGGCCAGGCCTTCGGCGCCGGCGCGGCCGGTGCGGCCGATGCGGTGCACATGCACCTCCATATCGGGCGTCATCTCCACATTGATGACGCACTCCAGCTGGGCAATGTCCAGGCCACGCGCCGCCACATCGGTGGCCACCAGCACGGAGCAGCTGCGGTTGGCGAACTGGATCAGCACCTGATCGCGGTCACGCTGCTCCAGATCGCCGTGCAAGGCCATCGCGATCAAGCCCTGGGCCTGCAGGACATCGACCAAGTCGCGGCACTGCTGCTTGGTATTGCAAAAGGCGATGGTGCTGGCCGGGCGGAAATGCGCCAGCAGCTGCGAGACCGCATGCAAGCGCTCTTCCTCGCGCACCTCAAAAGCCAGCTGGCGGATTTGCGACGGAGCTTGGGTCGTCGCCGCGGGAGACAGTTTGACCTCCTTGGGCTCGCGCATGAACTGGGCGCTGAGCTTGGCGATGCCTTCGGGGTAGGTGGCCGAGAACAGCAGGGTCTGGCGCTTCTTGGGTGCTTGCTTGGCGACGGTGAGGATGTCGTCGAAGAAGCCCATGTCCAGCATGCGATCGGCCTCGTCCAAGACCAAGGTGTTGAGCGACTTCAGGTCCAGGCTGCCGCGCTCCAGATGGTCCATCACCCGGCCGGGCGTGCCCACGGCGATATGGCAGCCAAAGCCCAGGCTGTCCATCTGGGGCTTCATGGGCGTGCCGCCGCACAGGGTCAGAATTTTGATGTTGTCGGCCGCGCGGGCCAGGCGACGCAGCTCCTGCGTCACCTGATCGGCCAATTCGCGGGTGGGGCACAGCACCAGGGCCTGCACATTGAAACGCTCGGCATCCAGGCGATGCAGCAGGGAAAGGGCAAAGGCGGCGGTCTTGCCGCTGCCGGTCTGGGCCTGGGCGATCAGGTCATGCCCCTCCAGGGCCAGAGGCAGGCTGGCGGCCTGGATGGGCGTCATCTGCGTATAGCCCAGCTGGGCCAGATTGGCCTGCATGGCGGGGCTCAGCGAGAGTTGAGCGAAGGAGAGTTTGTCTATCGATTGGGGGGCGTTCATCGATGGATTATCCCAGCATGCCCGCAAGACGCGGTCTGGAAGGGGCGTCGCCACCACAAAGTCGGCCCAAACACGGCAGGCCAGGCCTGCAAATCAAACAGCTCTGGCTATCATCCCAAGAACAATTTCAGACCGCGCACAAAGGCGGTTAGCAATCGCTTCGCCCTCCAGCAGATCCCAAACCCCCAAGCCCCCGCAAGCGCCGCGACCGTCAAGGGACGATATGCCAGACGCCGACCTCGAGATTTCGACGCACAAGCAGCAAGATTCGAAAATTGAAGCCGAAGCGCATGCGCAGCACTTGCAGCGTCGCGTGATGCTGAGCGCATTGGCCGCCATCCTGCTCTTGTGGCTCGCGGTCAGCGCCCTGCTCCTGCTGCGAAGGCAGGAAGCCATCGACGGCCAGTTCCAGCAAAACGCCAATCTCGCCCGCGCCTTTGAGGAGCAGACCTTGCGGGTGCTGGAGGCCGCCAATCAGGCCACTTTGCGCGCCCGCGATGGCATAGCCGCCGGCCATGGCGAATCCTCCGAGCTGGTGCGTTTTGCCAACGAGACGGGGCTCGCACCCAAGATCCTGGCCCAGCTTTCCTGGGTGGACAACAACGGCCATCTCGTCGCCAGCAATCTGGACCCAAAGGCATGGAGTGCAAAGGGGCTGGATCTTTCCGCGCGCGATCACATCCGGGTCCACCTCGCGCCGCAAAGCCTGCCAGAGCAGGCTCGCTTGAGTGAACCCGATGCGCTCTATATCGGCAGGCCCGTGCTCGGCAAGGTGTCGAACAAATGGACCATACAGCTCTCCAGGCGTGTTGCCGATGCGCAAGGCCGCTTGCTGGGTGTGGTCGTAGCCTCGCTCGATCCCAGCTATTTTGAGGACGTGTTCCGTCGGGTTGACCTGGGTCGCACAGGCGGTGTGACCTTGATCGGCCAGGATTTGCTCATACGCTCCCGCGTCATTGGGGGCGCGGTCGCCAAACAAGGCGGCAGCTTTCCGCCGCACTCAGTCTTTGCTCAACAAGCCTTGGGCAAGCAAGAAGCTCGTTTGATTGGCATTGGCACGGTCGACGGCATTGATCGCTTGATCACGTCCAGACATATCAGCCCCTACCCTCTGTATCTGCTGATCTCCGTCGGCCGGGAGGAGGCTTTGGCGCGCTGGCACGACGCCACCGTGGCCACCCTGGTGCTGAGCTTGCTGCTCAGTCTTTTGATCGCGGGCGCGGCAGCCGGTTTGATCGCCAGCCTGCGCCGCCAGGAACGCAGCGCCGCCGCCTTGCGCCGCAGCGAAGCCCAGGCCCAGGCGGCCAATCAGGCCAAGAGCGAGTTCCTCACCGCCATGTCGCATGAGTTGCGCACGCCCTTGACCAGCATCCGTGGCTTTGCCGAATTGATGGAGCAGCGCCTGGAGGACCCAAAATTCCGCAAGCAGGCCGGCCTGATACGCAAGGGCGCCGAGCACCTCAGCACCTTGCTGACCGAAATCCTCGACCTAGCCAAGGTCGAGGCCGGGGGCATGACGCTGAACCAGGACTTGGTCAACCCAGCTGAAATCGTGCAAGGCTGCGCGGACTTCTTCGCCCTCTCGGCCGCCAACAAAGGGCTGGAACTGAAGATCCAAGTCGACGAGCACTTGCCCGCCAGCCTCAGCTGCGACGGCCTAAGGCTCAAGCAAATCCTCAACAATCTTCTGTCCAACGCCATCAAGTTCACCGTGCAGGGCGGCGTGACGCTGTCGGCTCAAGTGCAGGCGGGGCGCATCGACTTTCATGTGGACGACACGGGGCCGGGCATTCCAGCAAGTTTGCAGCAGCGCATCTTCGAGAAGTTTCGCCAGGCCAATGATCAGGTCAGCACCCAACACGGGGGCACCGGCCTGGGCCTGGCCCTGTCGCGCGGCCTGGCCGAGCTGATGCAAGGTGAATTGACGGTGAGCTCAGTGCCTGGACAAGGTTCGCGCTTCACCCTGAGCCTGCCTATCGCGCCCGCAGCCGCAGAGCAGCCTGAGGCCTAAGCCCGGCGCTGCACTCAGCCGCCCGCCTGTTTCACCGTCCAAGTGCCCTTTTTCTTCAGCAGCTCGATCACCCGCTCGCGGTGGTCGCCCTGCACCTCGATCACCCCGTCTTTGACCGTGCCGCCCGAGCCGCAGGCGGTCTTCAACTCCTTGCCCAGGGCCACCAGGCCTGCCTCGTCCAGGGGCACGCCCTTGACCAGGGTGACACCCTTGCCCGCCCGTCCCTTGGTCTCGCGGGAGACGCGCACGATGCCATCGCCCTTGGGCAGCACTGGGCGGCCGCAGCGGCAGTCCGCCTTGGCCTGGCGGCAAGTTGGGCAGGTGCGGCCACTGTCGGTGGAATAGACCAGACCGGTCAGCTGGCCCAGAGCACCCAGGCCGGACAGAGGTTTATTGGATTTCATGAGATCAAAAAAAGAATAGTGAGGGACTCAGTCCACCAAGGCACAGAGTTCGGCCTCGGCGTGCTCAGTCTGCGGCGGCTCCACGCCGCGGCCAAACATCTGCGCGTGCAGATCGGCCGCCTCGTTGACCGTGCGCAGGCGCAAATAGGCTTCCTCGGCCTCCGGGTAGTGGCGGCGCAGATAGTGCAGCCATTGCTTGAGCCGGCCGGCCTGGTGGCGGGCGGCCACGTTTTGGCGCACCTGCAAAAAGAAGATTTCCATCAAGGGCAGCAGCTCGGGCCAAGTCAGCGCGGGCGCAGCCGGTGAGCGAATCGCCAGGGCCAGGCCCGGGTTGGCCACCATGCCACGGCCCAGCATCAAGTCCTGGCAGCCGCTTTGTGCACGCGCCGCTTGGGCGTCCGCCGGCGTCCAAATCTCGCCATTGGCCACCACGCCTACCCCCACATTCGCACGCACCTCGGCAATGCGATCCCAGTAGGCCGGGGGTTTGTAGCCATCGGCCTTGGTCCGGGCGTGGATGACCAATTCCTCCGCCCCACCCGCCACCATGGCCTGGGCGCAGTCCAGGGTGCGGTGGCTGTCCATATAGCCCAGGCGCATCTTGGCGGACAAGGGCATGCCCGCAGGCATGGCACGGCGCACGGCGGCGACGATCTCGTAGATCAGCTCGGGCTCGTCCAGCAGAACCGCGCCACCGCGATGGCGGTTCACGCATTTGGCTGGGCAGCCGAAATTCAGGTCGATGCCCGCCGGCCCCAAGGCCGCCAGCTTGGCCGCGTTCTCGGCCATGCAGACGGGGTCGGAACCCAACAACTGCGCCCGCACCGGCACGCCCGCGGCCGTCAGCCCGCCGTTCAGCAGCTCGGGCACGATGCGGGTGAAGACGCGGTTAGGCATCAACATATCCGTGATGCGTATGAACTCGGACACGCAGCGGTCGACGCCGCCCACCCGGGTCAAGGCATCGCGCAGCATGTGGTCGAGCAAGCCCTCCATGGGCGCAAGCAGAATCATTTGCAAGCCTCGGCCGCGAGCAAGTCCAGATGCGTCATGTACAGGCGCAGATCAAACTCCAGCTGGCCGTAGTTGGGCGCCATGTGATGGCAGAGCTGGTAGAAGGCCTTGTTGTGCTCCTGCTCCTTCAGGTGCGCCAACTCGTGCACCACGATCATCTTCAGAAACTCAGCCGGCGCCTCGCGAAACAAGGTGGCGACGCGAATCTCCCGCTTGGCCTTGAGCTTGGATCCTTGCACTCTGGAAGCGCGGGTGTGCGTGCCCAGGGCATGCTGGATGACCTTGAGCTTGGCGTCAAAACACACTTTGTTGAGCGGCTCGGAGCTGCGCAGATAACGCGTTTTCAGCGCCTGCGTGTACTCGAACAAGGCCGAGTCGCTGCGCACCTCGTTGGCCTCGGGGTAACGGCGCGCCATGGTCTCACCCAGGCGGCCGGCATCGATGATCTGGCGGACTTGGGCTTGCAGCTCGGGCGGGTAGCCGTTCAGGTACTTCAGGGAATTCACGAGGCGGAAACTGTTTCTGGCTGGCGGGGGAAGTGCTGAGCCACCCAGGCCTCGAAAGCCTGGCACATGGCCTCGTCACCGCCCGAATTGTCCGCGATCAGCTCGGCCCCATGCACCAGGCGGATGTGCGCGGCCAGATCATCGGCCGGCTTCAGCGCGATTTGTTCACGCTGCGCGGCCGCCGCCATGCAGGCCTGCGCCTGGGCCCAGGCCTCCTCCACCGACTCGTTGCAGGCCTCGGCCAGGTAGCGGGCCGAGAAGCCCTCGCCGGTGAGGCTGCGCAGGGTGGCGTCGTGATCGATGCTATTGCCCGGCACCCAGTAATGCTGGCAAAGCGCAGGGCCTATGGCCGGGTTGTCGGTCAAAAACCCCTGCTCGCGCAGGAAGAAGGCGCGGGTCTGGTAGACCGCCATATGGGCCAGCAGATAGCCCTGGTAAGAGGCGGCCGACTCCTGATTGAGCAGGTGCGGGATGGCCAACATGGGCCGAGGGCTGACCACGCCCAAGACCCGCAACTCGGTGGCGCGGGCCAGGTTGAGCACGGTCTCGGCCGTCAACTCCTCATCGCTCAAGGCGTACAAGGCCGCTTCAAAGTAGGGCACGACGGCGATGGAGCGCTCCTCAAAAGCTCGCAGCGGCTGGCTGCTGGCGATGCGCGCCTGGATCAAATCGTCGGGCATGGCCTCGCCGGCGGCATTGCGGGCATAACGCTTGAGCCAGTCGGCATCATTCAAGAGGCTGTCGCAGAACATGGACTGGGTCTCGGCATAGGCCATGGAGGTCGGCGCGAACTCCTGGGCAAAGCAAGGCGAGTTCTGCGCCACATTGGACATATGGGCCGCATGCCCGCCCTCGTGGAACAAGGTGTTGATGCCGCGCAGGCCGCTGCCCATTTGATCGGGCTTAGCCGTGGCGGTGAAATTGACCGCTGCGGCCACCCACTCGCCGCGCTCGTTCACATAGCAGGGCACGGGGCTGTGGCAGAAACCGTTTTGATACTTGCCCGGCCGCTCCAGCAGGTCCAGCTGCAAGGTGGCGCCGCGGTACTGGATGCCCAGGCGCTTGAAACTCTCCACCCAACGCCGCAGGGCGGCGGAGAAAGGCATGTACTCGTCCATGCGCCGCAACACATCGCCCGCGCTGTAGAAGCGCAGATTCCAGGGCTGCAAGGCCTGCATGCCATGCTTGGCGCTCAGCTCTCCATGGGCGCGCTGCTGCGCCGCCTGGGTGCGGGCCACAAAGTCGTCCAGGATGGCCATCAGCTGCTGGGGCGTCATGCGCTCGTTTTTGCGCAGCTTGAGCTCGAAGTAATTCGCAAAACCCAGGGCCCGAGCCAGGCGGTTGCGCAGCTTGACCAGGTCCAGAAAACCATTGGCCAGCACCCAGCGCTCGATCGCTTGCATGCCCTCAAAAGAGCTGCGCCGATGCGCCTCCACCGGATTGCTGGCCGCATTGGTGGCCAGCATGGACAGCGAGGCCACTTCCGACTGGCCATGCTCATTGATGTGACGAATCTCCAGCCCACGCTTCTTGCTGAACAAGGCCGCCTCGGCCTCGATCAAGGCCTGCATCAAGTCACGACCTACGTCGTTGTCGATGATATTGGCCTCGAACAGCGCCAGCCAACCGCGCAATCCATGGCTTAGCGCCGCATATTCAGCGGCCTCGGCGCCAGACGGTTTGTGGTTACCCAAACGCGCCAGATGCGCTCGCGTCTCCTGCAAGGCCTGCGGGTCGGAGATGAAATTTTTGTACGCCGACTCGGCCCTCGCAAAGCCCTCGGCATCCTCGCTGGTGGCCATATAAGTGGACCAAAACAGCAGCTCCTTGCTCTTGTGGACGGCGTTGTAAGCATTGTTGAGCTGATCGAAATAGGCGCGGGCGGCATGCATGGCGTGGCTCTTGTGGAGTCGTCAAAGAGGGCCGCAAGCATAGCGCCAGCCGCTCTTCAAAGCCCAGGACTTGGCACAAGTCCAGCACTTTTTGCGCACAAGCTTATGTGCAGGCACGGTCGGCCGCTCCGACAGAATGCCATGAGCATCTTATTTTTTGCTCGATGAGTAGGCGCAAAAAATGCCGCGCCGATTCACGTCAAATCTCGCTACCCAACATGACACTGCCTCTGAAGACGCTCACGACGGGTCTGCTAGTGCTCAGCCTTTACGGACTTTGGCTCGCCAGCGCAGGTGAAGGCGAAGGCGCCCAAGCCACCGAAAACACCAAGCCAGCGCCGGCCATCGCTCAACAAACAGCGGTGTCCGACCCAGTTGCGCCAACCGCCCCACATGCATCGCCCTCCGTCCCCGCAAGCTCGCATCCCGACACCGAGCCCGAAGTTGCAGGTGCCCGTTCAGCGCTGACATCGGAAAACTATGCCGAGTTGATACGCCAAGCCGCGGAAAGCAAGGACCCCAAGGATTGGCTGGCGGCCGCCAAGAGGATTGCAAATTGCCGATGGGTTCCGCGGCAGCTTGATTTCGTCCACAGCTACAAGGCCGAGCAAGCGCCGGGATCCTTCAACGAAGAGATCACGACGCTTGAAGCGGAAGCCCGCGCCTGCCAAATCTTGGGCAGCCAGCATCTCGCCCTGGAGTTAGACCTTTTGCGGCGGGCACTTGAGCAGCGGGCTCCCGGGGCCGCCCTCAGCCTGGCCACCGCCTTGGGCAGCAAACCCGCGCCCGCGGACAAGGCGCTGGCCTTGCAAGGCTTGCGCTCAGACGCCAGGTCGGCCCACATCGACAGCTTGAATTTTTTGGCAGCCTTTGGCGACCTGCGTTTCAATTTGACGGATGTGGCGCGGCGCAGCTATGTCTTGGTGCTGCAAGCCCTGGGCACGCCCAACAAGCCCTTGCTCAAGCACCACTTTGCAGAAGTCCTGCCCAGCGCTATTGCCAAGGGCCTGCCGGCGCAGCAAGAAGCCGCTGCAGCCGAGCAAGCCCGCCTCATCTTGAGCCAATAAACGGGGGGCTAAGCCCTGGCCGAGCCCAGCTTGAAAACCCCGACCGCCCGCACCAAGTTCTGCGCCTGCTGGCTCAGGCTCTCTGCCGCGGCGGCGGACTCTTCCACCAGGGCCGCGTTTTGCTGGGTGACCTGATCCAACTGGCTCACCGCATCGCTGACCTGGCCTATGCCCGTGGTTTGCTCCAGGGTGGCCGCGCTGATGGCGTTGATCAGCTGCGTCACCTGCTGCACCTGGGCCACGATTTCGCCCATGGTGGCGCCGGCCTCGCCCACCAGGCGGCTGCCGGCATCGACCTTGTCCACGCTATTGCCGATCAAGGCCTTGATCTCCTTGGCCGCCTCGGCGCTGCGCTGGGCCAGGCCGCGAACCTCGCTGGCCACCACCGCGAAGCCGCGGCCTTGTTCGCCGGCGCGGGCGGCTTCGACCGCCGCATTTAGGGCCAGGATATTGGTCTGGAAAGCGATGCTATCGATGACGCCGATGATGTCCGAGATCTTGCGCGACGCATTGTTGATCTCCTCCATGGTGGACACCACATCGCCCACCACCTGGCCGCCACGGCTGGCCACCGCGCTGGCCGCGCTGGCCAAGCCGCTGGCTTGGCGGGCCACATCGGCATTGCTGCGCACGGTGCCTGAAATCTCTTCCATCGAGGCCGCCGTCTGCTGCAGATTGCTGGCCTGCTCTTCGGTGCGCTGTGAGAGGTCGGAGTTGCCGGTGGCGATCTGGCCCGCGCCCATGGCAATGCTGTCGCTGCTGCTGCGCACGGTGCTGACCACGCGGCGCAGTGAGGCCTGCATCTCATGCATGGCCGCGATCACGCTGCCAGGTTGAGCCCGAGAGGTGTCGATTTCGGTCGTCAGATCACCGGCGGCCACCGCCACCGCGACCTTGGCCACATCGGCGGGTTCACCACCGAGCTGGCGGGTCAAATTGCGAGTCAGGACCACGCCTATCGTCACACCCACGGCGAGTCCGCCCAAGGTCAGCAGAATCATCACGCCACGGATGCTGGCGTAGATCTTGTCGGTTTCCTCGTTCAAGGCACTGGCGGTGGCATATTTGCGCTCGACCAGCTTGTCCATCAAGGCATCGGCGCGGTCCCCCGCGTCTCGCGCGCCACTCAGGGTGTTCACCGAGCCCAGGGCCTGGACATGGGCCTCATGACGCAGCTGCTCGACCACCTTGCGTATGCCTTGCTCATACTCCCGCGAAGCCGCCATCGCATCCTTCATCATGGCCTGACCGGCGTCGGTGGCGAAGGTCTTGCGAGCCGTCTCTAGCTCCTCATGCATTTCCTTCAGGTTTTCTTCCACTACGGCCAGCTGGCGGGCGCGCTCTTCGGCCGTGGTGGCGAGAATGGCGCTGCGCACATGGCGGCCGACGGCCAGCAAATGCATATTCGCCTCGGCCGTGTGGCGCAGGCCTACGGTCTCGCGCTCATACATTTGCGAGGCGAGATCGTTCAGCTCGCTGCTTTTCAAAACGCCGTGAGTGCCGATCAGGGCGCCGATGGCCGCCACGATCAGAAAGCCGCCAATCAGCTTGCTGCCGACCTTGAGGCTGTTGAGCCAATTCATGACGAAAACCCCCTGCTACCTACGCTTAGACCTTGGCCTGGACTGCGCTTCGGCTCAAACCAAGCGACCGGTTCGAGACGAAACAGCACACCTCTTCGATGAGGTTTTATGCCTGGAAGTCTGCCTGTTTTAGGCCTTAGCTGTTCCTTTCATTGACGTGAAAAATGCATGACTAATCAGCACAAACCCTCAGGCGAGAAGGAAGCGCGCCTAGCCAGGCCCAAGGCCGGGCCGGCCGGCTTTGAGGCCATCGGCACCGACTACCGCGTCGAGCTGCAGGGCCGGCTTCAAGCCATATTCCGCAGCCCAGCCGGGCAAAGCCTTTTGCAAGCCGCCCTGGCCCAGGGCGTGGCCCTGCCCAGCTCCTGCCGCAACGGCACTTGCCGGGCCTGCCTCTGCAAGCTGGTGGCGGGCGAGATCGCCTACCGCATCGAGTGGCCGGGCCTGTCGCGGGAAGAAAAAGCCGAGGGCTGGATCCTGCCTTGCGTGGCCGAATCACGCAGCGATCTGCGCCTGTTCTTGCCCGGCTGAGGCGCAGCAAAACCGAGCCCGCCGGTCGCGCCAGGCCAAGCGCGGGATAATCGGACCCTGACAAAGGCCCAAGAGCAGCCCGTCTGCTTTGGTCCCCCGGCCCTTGTTTCCCCCTCTCCTTGCCCTGCATCCGGCCCGCACTCCTGTGAACGGGCCGCCTCGAAGTACCTTATGCACAGAACCATTTTCACGACGCCGCTTGTCAACACGGCCCTGCGTGCCTTCTCCCTGGCCTTCCTCAAGCTCAAGGGCTGGAAGCTGGACGGCAGCCTGCCGGCCGGGCAGAACAAATGCGTGTTGATTGCCGCGCCCCACACCAGCAACTGGGACCTGCCCTATACCTTGATGGTGGCCTTTGCCCTACGCCTGAATATTTACTGGATGGGCAAGCGGCAAATCTTTCGTTTCCCTTTTGGCGGCTTGATGCGCTGGTTGGGCGGCATCGAGGTCAATCGCGAGCAGTCCAGCAATCTGGTGGCGGCCTCGGCCGCGGCCCTGGTGGCCGCCGACGGCCCGGTGCAGCTGATCGTGCCGCCCGAAGGCACGCGCAGCAAGACGCGCTACTGGAAGACGGGCTTTTACTGGATCGCCCATACCGCCCAAGTGCCCATCGTGATGGCCTATATGGACTACGAGCGCAAGCTCAGCGGCCTCGGGCCGGTGTTCCAACCCTCGGGCGATGTCGAGGCCGATATGCAGGCCATCAAAAACTTTTACGCCCAGTTCAAGGGCAAGAACTGGCAGCAGTTCGATCACGAATGAATCACAACGCCAAAGACCCTTTGCACGGCCTCACCCTGGAGGCCATCGTCACCGCCCTGGCGGACTATTTCGGCTGGCAGGAGCTGGGCGAGCGCATCGCCATCCGTTGCTTCCAGAGCGACCCCAGCGTTGCCTCCAGCCTGAAATTCCTGCGCAAGACACCTTGGGCCCGCGCCAAGGTTGAAAGCCTTTATCTCTTCATGCTGCGGGAACAAGCGCGGCAAAACGGCGGCCGTTGATACAAAAGGAGTCCCCGCCCACGGTCCGCTAGGAGTCTGCGCATTTTTTTGAATCCGACAACACCCTATTACCTGCCCGCCTCGGCGGCGCATATGCTGGGGCTGTGGTCAATGGGGTCAAGTCTTGCCTTGGCCCCGCTACACCAGAAGAAAGGGCTTGGCATGCAGAAATGGATCTCAGCCGGAACAATCGCCATCGTCGTGTTGTGGGGCTTGATCGCCCCGCAATCCATGTCGGTCTTTTTCAGTGGCGCCTTGGCGCAGGTCACCCGCAACTTTGGCTGGCTGTATTTGTGGATCGTGCTGGGCCTGGTGCTGATGTGCGTGGTGCTGGCTTTCAGCCGCTACGGCCAGCTCAAGCTGGGCAATGAGGACGACGAGCCCGAGTTCTCCGGCAGCGCCTGGTTTGCGATGCTGTTCTCGGCCGGCATGGGCATAGGCCTGGTGTTCTGGGGCGTGGCCGAGCCCATCTCTCACTACGTCAACCCGCCGCCCGGCGTGCTGCCACGCTCGGTGGACGCGGCCAACACGGCCATGCGCTACAGCTTCTTCCACTGGGGCATGCATCCCTGGGCGGTCTACAGCGTGGTGGGCCTGGCCATCGCCTTCTTCCAGTTCCGGCGCAACAAGCCGGCCCTGATCAGCTCGGCCACCGACGCCCTGCCCTGGCACTTCGCCCGCCGCATCGGGCCGCTGGCCAATGTGCTGGCCATCGTGGCCACGGCTTTTGGCGTGGCCGCTTCGCTGGGCGTGGGCGCTTTGCAGATCAATGCTGGCTTGAACCGACTGTTCGGCATGCCGCTGAACTTCAGCTCACAACTGATCATCATCGTGACGACCACCTCGCTCTTCCTGCTCTCGGCCGTCAGTGGCGTGGGCCGGGGCGTGAAATGGTTGTCCAGCGCCAATCTGGTCCTGGCGGCCCTGCTAGCCCTGGCAATTTTGGTGCTGGGCCCCACGGTCGCCATCATCGACACCCTGACCAACACCCTGGGCGCCTACCTGGGCGACTTTGTGCGCATGAGCTTGCGCATGACGCCCTTCCGCGACAGCGAGTGGGTGGGCAATTGGACGGTGTTTTACTGGGCCTGGTGGATCTCCTGGTCGCCTTTTGTGGGCGTCTTCATCGCCCGTGTCTCGCGCGGTCGCACGATTCGGGAATTCATCCTGGGCACGGTGCTGGCCCCCACCCTGGCCGCGGCGCTGTGGTTTTCCATCTTCGGCGGCACCGCCCTGAATCTGGAAATCTTCAAACAGATTCCGATCGCCGATGCCGTCAAGCTTGATGTGGCCACCGCCATGTTCGCCATGTTCGACGCCCTGCCTCTGGGCGGCTTGATGAGCGTGGCGGCCACCATCCTGGTCGCCGTCTTCTTCGTCACCTCGGGCGACTCCGCCACCCTGGTTTTGAGCATGATGAGCAGCGAGGGCAAGCCCGATCCCAGCAATCAGGTCAAGATCATGTGGGGTCTGCTGGTGGCGGCGATTGCGGCCAGCTTGCTGTCGGTGGGCGGGGTGGACGCGGTGCAGACGGCCACCATCGTCTTTGCCCTGCCCTTCTCTGTGGTGCTGATCCTGATCGCCGTCTCGCTATGGCGCGGGGTGCGTGAGGACTACCAGGAGGTCGAGAGGCAAGAGCGCAAGATGCGCCAACGCATGCGGCGCCTGATCGACGAGTAAGCCGGCGACAAAGCAAAAGAAAAGGGCGCCAAGCTATGCAGCTTGGCGCCCCTTTTTTTCGCTCGGCAACGAAGGCCTAGCGGGCCGAATCCGGCAGCTCGATCTTCACCTCCAGCACCTCCAGATCGCCGGAATGCTCGACATTGATCTTGAGGTCCTCGGCCTTGATATTGACGTATTTGGAGATGACGGCGATCAGCTCTTTTTGCAACTGCGGCAGATAGTCCGGCTTGGCCGAACGGCCATTGCGCTCATGCGCCAGGATCAGTTGCAGCCGCTCCTTGGCGACGCTGGCCGTGCTTTTCTTCTCGCCCAGAAAGAAACCTAGAAATCCCATGACCCGCCCTCCTTATTTGCCGCCGAAGAGGCGCTTGAAGAGGCTAGGCTTGACGGCCTCGATGAATCGCATGGGCTTTTCTTCGCCAAGAAAGCGCGACACCACATCCTTGTAAGCCTCGGACACATCGGTGCCCTGCATATGGATGGCGGGCGAGCCTTGGTTGGAGGCTTGCAAGACCACCTCAGACTCCGGGATCACGCCGATCAAGGGCGTGCGCAGGATCTCGTGGATGTCTTCCAGGGACAGCATATGGCCGCCTTCGACCCGGTTGGGGTTGTAGCGGGTGATCAGCAGATGCTCTTTGATCGGCTCCTTACCCTCGATGGCCCGCTTGGTTTTGCTGTTCAGCATGCCCAGGATGCGGTCCGAATCGCGCACCGAGGAGACTTCGGGGTTGGTCACCACCAGGGCCTCGTCGGCAAAGTGCATGGCCATCAGCGCACCGGTCTCGATGCCGGCGGGTGAATCGCAGACGATGTACTCGAAGTCCATGGTCTTGAGCTCTTCCAGCACCCGCTCCACGCCCTCGACCGAGAGCGCGTCTTTGTCGCGGGTTTGCGAGGCGGCCAGGATGTAGAGCTTGTCCAGCTGCTTGTCCTTGATCAGGGCCTGGCTCAGCTTGATCTCGTCGTTGATGACATTGATCAGGTCATAGACCACGCGGCGTTCGCAGCCCATGATCAGGTCCAGATTGCGCAGACCCACGTCAAAGTCGATCACGCAGGTCTTATGGCCGCGCAGGGCCAGGCCTGTTGCAAAACTGGCGCTGGTGGTGGTCTTGCCGACGCCACCCTTGCCCGAGGTCACCACGACTATCTTGGTCATCGAAATCAATCCTTTCAAAAACTCGATTCGAAAGTGCCGGCCGTTCTCGCCCGGCACCTGTTCAGAACATTCTTCTTGATAAAAATTCTTGGCCGCCGCCGATGGCGCGGCTCGCAGGCAGAGCACTCACAGCTTGAGCGGCTCCATCAGCAGTTTTTCGCCCTCCAGGCGAATCTGCGCCGCACGGCCCAGCACCGCTTCGGGCAGGGGATTTTCGGTGGTTCGGTAGGTGCCGGCGATGGCAATCAGCTCGGCCTCCAAGCTCAGCGCAAAGATGCGCGCGCTGGTATCGCCCTTCGCACCCGCGATCGCCTTGCCGCGCAGCGGGGCATAGACATGGATGCTGCCGTCCGCAATCACCTCGGCACCGGGGTTGACCACCGCCAACACCACCAGATCGCCGCCCTTGGCATAGACCTGCTGGCCCGAACGCAGGGGCTTGTCTATCACCAAGGTCTTGACCACGCCGCTATCGGCGGGCGCTGCGGGGGCTGCCGGTGCGGCGACCGGCACTTCCACAATCACCTCGCGTATCACTTCACGAATCACTTCTTGCACCGGGGCCGGCGCTGGCGCCTCGGCACGGGGCGCTTCCTTGCGCGGCGGCGCTTCGTCGGCCGGAGCCTCGGCCAGACCCAGGGCCAAAGCCTGGCTCAATTCTTCCGGCAAGGCTCCCCGCAAGGCCACGGGCTGCAAGCGGTACTGGCGCAGCAAAGCCACCAGGGCTGCCACATCAAGTGGCGCATCGCCGCTCTCACGCTTGAGCAAGCCCAGCTCCAGCAGCAGAGGCTCCTGGCTGAAAACATCGGGGGTATCGCCCAGCTTGGCCGCCAGTTCCGCCGCCAAATCTGGCAGGCTGGCAGATTTCAGGACCAGCGCCAGCAGGCTGAGGCTGGCACTCTTCAACTCGAAAACGTCAGCCGCTCTGGAGCTAGTCCGAGCCGCCGCCCTTCCCATCTGTGCCTGAGCCATCGAATGCTTTGCTGTTGTGCGAATCGAAAGATTCTAGTGGCTCAAAAATGAGGCTGACTCAGGCATTGCCCGCAAGCCACAGAGCGAGCCCCTGTCGCGCGCATCCAGCCCCTGCCCCATTTTCACGCATCCTAGGCAATAGCCTTGTAAATCAATCACTTAGACCTCGCTTTCCAACTTGGCCCACAGCGATATCCACAATCCTTGGGGATAGGTTCAGAGCAGGACGACCCGCCTTCTTGCGCGAGCCGACAGCTGTGTGCATTCAAATCACGGCGCGGCAGAAATTTTCCTAATCCAATCAAACACTTAGCTATCTTTTCGCAGGCCGCTTCAGCCTCGCCAAAAGCAGCTGGAAAACAGAAAACTCAGCTATTCGCACAAGAGAGATGGATTTATTGGGGCGCTGCACCCAATTTGAGCAGGCTAGCAAAGTCCTAGGCCCCACAAGCACTTAGCGAAGCTGTGGTCAGGTCACCCACAAAGATATCCACAGTCGCTGGGGATAGGCCGCCCACCAAGGCGTCGCCAAACACCAGAAAAGCCCAAAAAACTATGCTAGCCCGAGCGACTTATCCCCATTTTGAAGCGCCGTCAAGAGTTTGTAACCCACATTCGGGCAAGACCCGATATCGACGCCAAGTCAAGGCTAAGTGATTGATTCATATAGAAAGCCCGCAAGTGCCGCGAAATGAGGCAAGCTAAGCCTAGGCACGGCGGGACAAGGGTTTGGGGCCTATGCAGAGGCCTTGTCCACAAAGTTATCCACAGCTGCGGTGGATAGCCTTTTCAGGCCATAAGAATCAGCAACTTAGCGGCGTTGTTTGAAGCAATTTTGAAGTTCCGGCGCTAACTGAAGTTCAAAGTCGGGCCGATCAGACCAAGGGTCGGCAAGGCCACGGCGAGCCGCAAGTCCCTCGCAGCGGTTACATTGAAGGCAAACCCGCACATTGCGGGCCTCAAGCAGGAGCACGGCTTTGGCCACACCCAACTACTCATACGAAAAACGCCAACGCGAGCTGGCCAAGAAGCGCAAGACCGAAGAAAAACGCATGCGCAAGGCCAACAAGCCCGAAGGCGGTGACGCGTCGGGTCAGGACGAAACCCAGGACCAGGCCGAGGCCGGCAGCGAGCCCGGCGCGGCCGACACCACGCCACCCAGCACGACGGCCTGAGTTTTTTGGCTCCCTGCCGGGCACTGATTGCCGCGCGAACGCACAGGGCCTGAAGCAAGGAGCCAAACAAAGCCGGGGCACCGCCTGACGCGCAAGCTCAGCGGTTGCCCGCTCGGCACTGGCAGGGCTTATCGCCACTCTGCCCCTGGCCGCCCAGACTGCGCGCCAGGCAGGGCCTGAGCGGCCCTGCGCTTGCCCGCAAATGTGATGGCCTGCCAAGGCCTAAAATGCCTCTCTTGCTCTCCCTCCCGGCGCAGCCGCTGAGCCCACCTCACCGTCGCCCCAGACACCATGACTCGCAAGCTTTTCGTCACCACCGCCCTGCCCTACGCCAACGCCAACTTCCATATTGGCCACATCATGGAATACACCCAGGCCGATGTCTGGGTCCGCTTCCAACGCATGATGGGCCAGGAGGTGCATTTCGTCTGCGCCGATGACGCCCATGGTGCGCCCATCATGATTGCGGCCGAAAAGGCCGGCATCACCCCGCAGCAATTCGTGGCCAATATCGCTGCGGGCCGCAAAGCCTATCTGGACGGCTTCCATATCAGCTTTGACAACTGGCACTCGACTGACGGCGAGGAGAACCACGAGCTGTCCAAGGACGTCTACCGCGCCCTGCGTCGCCAGGAGCTGATCGATGTGAAGTCCATCGAGCAGTTCTACGACCCCGAAAAAGGCATGTTCCTGCCCGACCGCTTCATCAAGGGCGAGTGCCCCAAATGCGGCGCCAAGGACCAGTACGGCGACTCCTGCGAGAACTGCGGCGCCGTTTACACCCCGACCGAGTTGAATAACCCCTTCTCCGTGCTGACCGGCGCCACGCCGGTGCTGAAGAGCTCGGAGCATTACTTCTTCAAGCTCAGCGACCCGCGCTGCATCGCCTTCCTGGAAGAGTGGACGCAGAGCAGCGGCCGCCTGCAGCCCGAGGTCTTCAACAAGATCAAGGAATGGTTTGCCAAGGACGAAGAAGGCAAGGGCGGCCTGGGTGACTGGGACATCAGCCGCGACGCGCCCTACTTCGGCATCGAGATTCCTGACGCGCCGGGCAAGTATTTCTACGTCTGGTTGGACGCGCCCATCGGCTACCTGGCCTCGCTGAAGAATTACTTCGGCAAGACCGGCCGCGACTTCGACGCCTTCATGGCCGACGAGACGGTGGAGCAGATCCACTTCATTGGCAAAGACATCACCTACTTCCACACCTTGTTCTGGCCGGCCATGCTGCATTTCAGCGGCCGCAAGACGCCCAACCACGTCTTTGTGCACGGCTTCATGACCGTCAACAACGGCGAGAAGATGAGCAAGAGCCGCGGCACCGGCCTGGACCCGATGAAGTATCTGGGCCTGGGCCTGAACGCCGAGTGGCTGCGCTACTACATTGCCGCCAAGCTGAACAACCGGGTCGAAGACATCGACTTCAACCCCGAGGACTTCGTCGCCCGCATCAATAGCGATCTGGTCGGCAAGTACATCAATATCGCCTCGCGCGCGGCCGGCTTCCTGGCCAAGCGCTTTGGCGGCCATCTCTCCGGCGACCTCGGCGTGGAAGGCCGCAGCCTGCTGGACGGCCTGCGCGCCCAAGCGCCCGCCATCGCCCAGCTCTACGAGGAGCGCGAGTTCGGCAAGGCCTTGCGCGAGACCATGCTCTTGGCCGACCGCGTCAACGAGTATGTGGACCAGAACAAGCCCTGGGAGCTGGCCAAGCAAGAAGGCAAGGACGCCGTGCTGCAAGACGTTTGCAGTGTCTGTATCGAGGCCTTCCGTCTGCTGACCATCTACCTCAAGCCGGTGTTGCCGGCCCTGGCCGCCAAGGTCGAGGCATTCTTGCGCGTGCAGCCTCTGCAGTTCGCCGACGCCGCCCGCGCCCTGGGCGCCCACCAGATCGGCGCCTACGAGCATCTGATGCAACGGGTGGATGCCAAGATGGTGGAGGCCTTGTTTGAAGCGCCACCTGCGCCCAAGGTCGTGCCGGGCGGTGAGGACATCGCCCCCGAGATCAAGATCGACGATTTCAGCAAGGTCGATCTGCGCATCGCCAAAATCGTCAAGGCCGAACATGTGGAAGGCTCTGACAAGCTGCTGCGCCTGACCTTGGACGCGGGCGAAGGCCGCCTGCGCAATGTGTTCAGCGGCATCAAGAGCGCCTACAAGCCCGAAGACCTGGAAGGCAAGCTGACCGTGATGGTGGCCAATCTGGCGCCGCGCAAGATGAAGTTTGGCATCAGCGAAGGCATGGTGCTCGCCGCCAGCCACGCCGATCCCAAGGTCAACCCCGGCATCTTTGTGCTGGAGCCCTTCCCCGGCGCTCAACCCGGCATGCGTGTGGGGTAAATCGAATCAGCGCGGGCCATTGACAGGGCGCAAGCACTGTTAAAAAACGCCAACAAATCACGGGCCGCTCCCTGCAAATTGCAGGGGCGGCCCGTTCCCTTTTGCGGGCTCGCGGGCGCACAATGATTCGCACATGTTGCCCTCACTCCACCGCTTTCGCCCCCGCTCCCTGGAGCTGTTGAAGGATTACTCCCGCGCGCGTTTCGTCGGGGATCTTGGGGCGGGCTTCACCGTCGGCGTGGTCGCCCTGCCCCTGGCCCTGGCCTTTGCCATTGCCTCCGGGGTCAAGCCCGAGCAGGGCTTGTTCACCGCCATCATCGCGGGCTTTCTGATCTCGGCCCTGGGCGGCTCGAATGTGCAGATCGGCGGGCCGGCCGGTGCCTTCATCGTCATCATCTACGGCATCGTGCAGCGCTATGGCCTGGCCAATCTGCTGATCTCCACCATGCTGGCCGGCGGCCTGCTGTTTGCGATGGGTGCCTTGAAGCTGGGGGCCCTGGTGCGCTACATCCCGGTCAGCATCGTGATCGGCTTCACCAACGGCATCGCCATCCTGATCGGCTTGTCACAGCTGAAGGACTTCATGGGGCTCAAGATCGAGAAGATGCCGGCCGACTTCTTCAGCCAGATCGGCGTGCTGATGGGCCATTGGCGGGAGTTCAATCCCTGGTCCTTGCTGGTCGGCACGGGCTGCATCCTGATCGTGCTGCTCTGGCCCAAGACCTATGCAATGGAGCGCCACGCCCCGACCCTGGGCGGCAAGGCCAAGCGCTGGATGGCCCAGCTACCCGGCACCGTTATCGCCTTGGCGGCAGCCACCGCCGCCACCTACTTTTTGAAGCTGCCGCTGGACACGATAGGCAGCCGCTTCGGCGGCATACCGCAAGGCCTGCCCAGCTTTGCCTTGCCGGAGCTGAGCTGGGCCTCGGCGCGGCTGCTCTTCATGCCCACCTTGACCATTGCCATTTTGGGCGCGATCGAATCCCTGCTCTGCGCCCGGGTGGCCGACAACCTCACCGAGTTCAAGCGCCACGACCCCAACCAGGAGTTGATGGCTCAGGGCATTGCCAATATCGTGACGCCCTTCTTCGGCGGCATCCCCGCCACCGGCACCATCGCCCGCACCGTCACCAATGTGAAGGCCGGAGGCAGCAGCCCGGTGGCAGGCATGGTGCATGCCCTCTGCCTGCTCATCATCGTGCTGGTAGCCGCGCCGCTGGCCTCCAACATCCCCCTGGCTGCCTTGGCCGGGCTCTTGCTGGTGGTGGCCTGGAATATGGGTGAGTGGCACGAGTTCGCCCGCCTGCGCCATTTCAGCCTGCCCTATCGCACGATTTTGCTGGGCACTTTTGTGCTGACCGTGGTGTTTGACCTGACGGTGGCGGTCGAGGCCGGCCTGGTGCTGGCCTGCGTCTTCTTCATCTACCGCATGAGCACGCTGTTCAAGGTTCAGCCCCTGGAACTGCCTTATCTGGCCAGCGATGTCGCGAGTCAGACCCGTGTCTACGAGCTGTATGGCTCGCTCTTTTTCGGCGCGGTCGGCAAGGTGGAGGGCCTGGCCGAGAATCTTGGCAGCGAGGTGCGCACCCTGGTGCTGGACACCCAACGCCTGATCTCCATCGACACCTCGGGCCTGGACGCCCTGCTGCAGCTGCAGCGCATCCTGGAACGCCAGGGCCAGAAGCTGATCCTGTGCGGGCTCAATGAGCAGCCCGCCAGCCTGGTGCAGCGCGGCGGCCTGGCGCAAGCCCTGGGCCCCAAAGGCATTTACCCCGAGCTTTCAGACTGGTTGCTGAGCCAAATGCATATCGACCGGGTCAGGGGCGATGCCAGCCCTGTAAAATGAAGGCTTCGTCCGTCCGTAAACCCTCATCCCACACCGCCATGCCATTGTTCTGGAAAGCCTACAAGTCCGAAGCCACCACCTTCATCGACGAGCTGAAGGCAAAGCGCCCGACGCTGGAGCAAGAGCAACTGGCCGGTCGCGCCCTGCTGTGGGACAAGGCCGTGGACCGCAGCGCCCAAGCGGACTACCGCATCGCCCGCGTGGCCCAACAGCCCTACGTCTACCAGACCAAGTCTAAGTAAGCCCTGGGCTTCACTCAGACCCCTGTCATCGCCTCCCATTCTTCGCCTTGAGCCAGAAGGCTGAACTGAGCCTGCCGCCTCTGGCCGAGGCGGACCAGGACCTGCCCGGCCTGCCCGAGACGGTGGATGCCGTGGCGGTGGCCCGCCTCTACGGCGAGCCCTTGTTCCAGATGCCGCTGGACCTCTACATCCCGCCGGATGCTTTGGAGGTGTTTTTGGAGGCCTTCCAGGGGCCGCTGGATCTTTTGCTCTACCTGATTCGGCGCCAGAACTTCAATATTCTGGACATCCCCCTGGCGGATGTGACTCGCCAATACCTCAGCTACGTCGACCAGCTGCGCAAGCACAATTTGGAGCTGGCCAGCGAGTATTTGCTGATGGCGGCCATGCTGATCGAGATCAAATCTCGCATGCTGCTGCCGCCCAAGAAGACCGAGGACGGCAGCGAGCCCGAAGACCCGCGCGCCGAGTTGGTACGCCGCTTGCTGGAATACGAACAGATCAAGCTGGCTGCGGCCAAGCTGGACGCCCTGCCGGTGATGGGCCGGGATTTTCTGCGTGCCGCCGTGCATATCGAGCAGTCGCTTCAGCCGCGCTTCCCCGATGTAGAAGCGGTCGACCTGCGCGACGCCTGGCTGGACATTCTGCGCCGCGCCAAGCTCAACCAGCATCACCGCATCAGCCGCGAGCAACTCTCGGTGCGCGAGCATATGAGCATCGTGCTGCGCCGCCTGCAGGGCCAACGCTTTGTCGAGTTCGAGTACTTATTCGACGTCAGCCGCGGCCAAGCCGTGCTGGTGGTGACCTTTATCGCCATGCTGGAGCTGGCCCGCGAACGCCTGCTGGAAATCACCCAGGCCGAGGCCTTCGCCCCTATCTACGTCCGCCTGGCTTACCAACCAAGCTAGAACCGACTCAAGGCTGCCCGTTGCGCCAGGTGGAGAAATGCGCCTCCGGCTGCTTTTGCACCAACTGACCCACGGCCAGCACGGCCTGGGTGCGTGAACCCACGCCCAGGGCCTTGAGCACGGCGGCGACATGGTCCTTGATGGTTTCCACCGACACCCCCAGCTCGCGCGCGATGATTTTGTTGGGCTTGCCTTGCAGCAGCAGGGCCAGCACATCGGTCTGGCGCGGAGTCAGGGACAAACCCTCCAAGCCGGTCGTCGTCTGGTAGCTGGAGGCCAGGGCCTCTTGTTGAATCTGCTGCAGCTTGTTTTGCTGAGCGGTGGCCGGACCCTTGGCCGGCGTCGGGCTGGACGCCACCGCCTCCTGGCCCAAGGTCATGGGCGGCACATAAATGCCACCGGCCATCACCAGCTTGAGCGCCTGGGCCAGCAGCTCGGTGCTATTGCGCTTGGGCACAAAACCCATGGCGCCCTGGTCGATGGAGCGGATCACATCGCTGGCCCGATCCGAGGCCGAGATCACCACCACAGGCAGGGCCGGATAGCTCTCGCGGAACTCGTCCAGCACATCAAAACCGCTGGCGTCTCCCAGTTGCAGGTCCAGCAGCACCAGATCGAAATCGTCGCTCTGCTGCAAGGCCAGGCGGGCGGCCGCAGCGCTGTCCGCTCCGACCACCACCACCTCCTTGTTGAGGCCCTCGATCACCGTCTTCAAAGCGGACAAGATCAGCGGATGATCGTCAATCAACAAGACCTTCATGCCCACCCACCCCTGCTTTGCTTCAAATTCATCTTCATAAGGCTGGGCATGATAGGTCAGGGCCAGCGGAATTGGCACACCCACAAAGGGTGATATCGCAAGCCCAGGGGCGCCAAGCTCGCGCCTATTCGAACTGGTGGGTCAGCGATTCGGCAATGCAGACCGGTTTGTCCGAACCCTCACGTTCCACAGACACCTCGATGCTGATCTGCGCGCCTCCGGCGATGGGCTCCAGGCTCCTGAGCTTGAAGCGGCCACGCAGCCGGCTGCCCACCGGCACGGGCGCCGGGAAGCGCACCCGACCCAGGCCGTAGTTGAGGCCCATGCGCACGGTCTTGATGCGAAAGCCGGTCTCGAAAAAGATGGGCAGCAGGCTCAGGGTCAGAAAACCGTGGGCAATGGTGCAGCCAAAAGGCCCGGCGGCAGCGCGCAGCGGGTCGGTATGAATCCATTGCTGATCGTCGGTGGCGTCAGCGAACTTCTGGATGCGGTCCTGATCCACCAACACCCATTCGCTGACACCGATGTCCTGCCCCACCAGAGCGGACAGTTCCGCCAGATTCTCAAACTCACGCATGCCGACGCTCCAACCAAGCCACCAAGGGCTGCCACTGCTGCAGATCCCGCTCCACCCGACCGGGCGCAACATCCCAAAGCGTCAGGCCGCGAGCGGCCAGTTGCACATAGTTTTGTGTGTCGCGCAAAAAGCCAAGAAAAGGCGCATTCATCTGGGGTAAGAAATGTTGCAGCTGATCGACTGACAAAGTGCCTTCCTTGGCGCGCATGCCCACCAGCGCCAGCTCGGGCCGGTGCTTGGTTTGATCGGGCTGACGAAACTGTTCGTGCAAGTGGCTGACGAAGTCAAAGCTGGCCTGGATGTCGAACAAGCTGGGCTGCAAGGGGATGATGATTTTGTCGGCCAGCTTGTAGAGCAGCTTCAGCTTCTTGCCGTCCAGGCCGGCGGGAGTGTCTATCACCACATGGCTGACACCCTTGGGCGGTTTGACCGTGTCACGACCATCGAAGTCCCAACCCTGAATCTGCGGTAAATGCGGCGGGCGCAGAGCCAGCCAACGACGCGAGGATTGCTGCTTGTCCACATCGCCCAACATCACCTTGTGACCGCGCCAAGCCAGCATGCCGGCAATATTGGTGGCCAAGGTACTCTTCCCCACCCCACCCTTGGGATTCGCGACCAGGATCACGGGCATGTTGACTCCTTGCATGAGATGCGTGCGCGCAATGGTAGCGCCCCGGTCGCCGTCTCGGGTTAGGCTAGGTGCATGAGCGAGATCCTGATCCTTCAAGCCCACCCCGATCTGAACCGGTCCCGGGTCACCCGCGCGATGGCCCAAGCGGTCGCGGCGGCCGCCTCCCCGCGCATCGCGCTGAGGGACCTGTACCAGCGCTACCCCGACTACGCCCTCGATCTGGACGCCGAGCAAGCCGCCCTCGGCCAGGCCCGGCTGATCGTGCTGCTGCAGCCCTTGCACTGGTATGGCATGCCGGCCCTGCTCAAGCTCTGGGTGGACGAGGTGCTGGCTTTCGGCTGGGCCTATGGCCCCGGCGGCCGGGCGCTGGCGGGCAAGGACTGCTGGCTGGCCACATCGACCGGAGGCAGCCGCTCGGACTACAGCCCGCAAGGCCCGCACGGCCATGCCATCGAAGATTTTCTGCTGCCCTATGCCCAGATCGCGCGGCTTTGCGGCATGCGCCAGCTGCCGCCCCTGATCCTGCACGAGGCGCACCGGGTCTCAGACGCAGAACTGCACCAGCATGCGCTGGGCTTTGTGCAAACCCTGCTGGCCTATCCGCACATTGGCGGCGGCAACGCCGAGCCCACCGCCAGCCCGGCGGAAGAGCTGAGCCTGGATGAGCGCCCGCCGCTCTTCAGCCCCCTGCCTCCCCAGCAGCTCAGGAGCCTCTGAAATGGCCGTTGATTCCTGGTTGCATCTGCCCCTGGTCTTCCTCGCCGCGGCCGTGCTGGCCGTGCCCCTGGCGCGCTGGCTGCGCCTGGGCTCCATCCTCGGCTATCTGGTGGCCGGGGTTTTGATCGGCCCGGCCGTGCTGGGCCTGGTCAGCTCGCCTGCCACCATTCTGGAGGTGGCCGAGTTCGGCGTGGTCTTGATGATGTTTCTGGTCGGCCTGGAGTTGGAGCCCAAGCGGCTCTGGGCCATGCGGCGGCCGATTTTTGGCTGGGGCTCGGTGCAGCTGCTGGGCTCCACCGCCCTGCTATTCGGCCTGGCCCTGCTGCTGGGTGTGACTTGGAATCTGGCCCTGGTGGCCAGCCTGGGCCTGGCCATGTCCTCCACGGCCGTGGCCCTGGCGGTGCTGGCCGAGCGCAATCTGGGCCGCACCACGGCGGGCGAGAGCATTCTCAGCGTGGCCTTGCTGCAAGACATCGCCGCCATCCCCGTGCTGGCCCTGGTGCCCATCGTGGCGGCCAGCGGCGCGGCGACCGCCGCTGAGGGTTCAGGCGGCTGGCAGGCGGCCAAGGCACTGGGCGTGATCCTGGCCATCGTGTTTGGCGGTCGCCTACTCTTGCGCCCGGCCCTGCGCTGGATTGCCCAAAGCCGCACGCCCGAGATCTTCACCGCCGCCGCCTTGCTGCTGGTCTTGGGCACGGCGGCGCTGATGCATGAGGTGGGCTTGTCCATGGCCCTGGGCGCTTTCTTGGCCGGTGTGCTGCTGGCCGAGAGCGAATACCGGCGCGAGCTGGAGACCGATCTGGAACCCTTCAAAGGCCTGCTGCTGGGCCTGTTTTTCATCGCCACCGGCATGGGCCTGGATCTGAGCGTGGTGCTGACGCATGCACCCCTGGTTTTTGGCCCGCTGGCGGCCTTGCTGCTGTTCAAAGGCCTGCTGCTGACGCTGATGGCCCGCTGGATGAAGATCCCACTGCTGGAGCGGCCGGTGTTCGTAATCCTGCTGGCCCAGGGCGGCGAGTTCGGCTTTGTGGTGTTCCAGCTGGCCCAGAGCTCGGGCCTGATCAACGCCACGCAGAACTCGGCCCTGGTGGCGGCCGTGGCCCTGTCCCTGGCCTGCACACCCGCGCTTTTGCAGCTGGCCGACCGCTTGCTGCTGCCTCGTCTGGCCCGGCGCGCCTTGCCCGACGCGGCCAGCCAAGCGCCGCTCACGCCGGCACCCATCATCATTGCCGGCTTCGGCCGCTACGGCCAGATCGTCGGCCGCCTGCTCTACGCCAATGGCTATGAGGCCACGGTGCTGGACCAGGATGCCGAGATGATCGAGCTGATGCGGCAATTCGGCTGGCGGGTGTTTTACGGCGACGCCACCCGGCTCGATCTGCTGCGCAGCGCAGGTGCCGAGACCGCCAAAATCCTGGTGCTGGCGGTGGACGATGTGGGACAAAGCCTGGAGATCGCCACCCTGGCACGCAGCCATTTCCCGCAGCTGCAAATCGTGGCGCGCGCCCGCAATGTGCAGCACTACTACCGTCTGCGCGAATTGGGCGTCACGCTGATCGAACGCGAAACCCTGGACGCCGCCCTGATGAGCGGCCGCAGCGTGCTGGAGCTGCTGGGCTTGCAAGCCCATGCCGCGCGCAAACTGGCCTGGCGTTTTCGCCAACACAATCTGCAGCAATTGGAAACGACCCTGCCCATCGCCCGTGACCGGGCGGCGCTGATCGCGGTGGCCAAGCAGGGCCGGGAGCAGTTGGAAGCCTTGTTCGCCAAGGAACGTGCCGAGGGCCAAAGCCCGGCCCAGGACTGGCATGGCGAGCAGCGGCGACAATAGCCCCCATGTTTGCCCCCTCACAACTCGAAGTCCGGCGTTTTTTCTGCGCCACCTACCGCAAATTGCGCGATGGCGCGCCGCTGATTCCCATGGAGGTGATTGCCGCCGACTGGATCCGCGAGCATCCCGAATACCACGCCGAACTGGCCGACGAAGAGGCGGCGCTGGCGGCCGTCTACAGCGTGGAAGAAGGGCGCACCAACCCCTTTTTGCACCTGTCCATGCATCTGACCATCAGCGAGCAGCACTCCATCGACCAGCCCCACGGCATCCGTCAGGCGGTGGACCTGCTGGCCGCCCGCCGCAACTCTTTGCACGAGGCGCATCACGCCGCCATGGACTGCCTGGGCGAAATGATCTGGGCCTCGCAGCGCAGCGGCCTGCCACCTGACGGTCACGCCTATCTGGATTGCGTCAGCCGCAAGGCCACTCGCTGAGCTTGGCGCCGCCACAATGCAAAAGGCCACGCATGCGTGGCCTTTTTGCTGGGGTTGAGGCGGATCACTCAGGCCTGGATGGAGCCCCCCAGGCTCTTGCGTTCGGTCTTGCCCAGGGCGGAATAGACGGCATTGGCTTCGGCCGGCATCAACACATCGATGGCACGGTCCAGCGCGGCGGTGGCACGGGCCAGTGACTCGCGCTGAGCGGCAACGCGGCCGCCGGCCTGCACCAGGCGATGGCGCAGATGGGCGGGCACGGCGCCGCTACGAGCGGCTTCGCTGAAGGAGTTGATGGCCAGGGCCAGGGCTTGATGCAGCTTGGCGGCGTTTTGCTCGATCGCTTGGCTGTCGCGGCGCAGCAAGGCCTCGCCCAGCAGATTCAGGCAGTTTTCCACCTCCACCAGAGGCTGTTCAAGCTGCTGACTCGCCGCAGCGGCGTTCGGTTCGGAGGGAGGCAAAGCTTGCATGACTATCCCCGCCATCAGGCGTTGAGAAAGCGTGATCGAGACCGGCGAGCCCGTCAAACGGCCTCACCCATATCTTCAGTCCGGGCGGTGGCGGCAGCCCCAAGGCCTGGCCGCAACCGGGGCGAACAATCAGTGAGGCGCCATCCGGCCCATCAATTCCTGCGCATTGGCGATCAGCTTGTCGGCAATCGCGTCGGCATTGACTGTGAACTTGCCGTCGGTGATGGCCTGGGAAATCCGATCGACCTTGGCCGCATCGAAGCTACCCTCTTCCGAAACGCCCGACAGCAACTTGGTCGCGGCACTGGAGAGCTGGATGGTGGCGCTGGCTTGCGGAGTATTTTTTGCTCCACTGGCCGCACCAGCCCCCGGGGCCGGCGCACGACCGGCCTGGCCGGCCGCGGATTTCTCCGTGCCAACCGCGGTCGCGGCTATGTCTGGGCTATTACCGATTTTCATGATGTTCTCCATAGGCTTGGGCGCACCCAAACCTCTCTACGTTGTCCGGTGTATCGACGCGGGGCATGAAACCTTGAGGACTTTCGACACAAAACCCGCCAGCACCGGGCATTTCATCACTGGCAGGTCGCTTGCGCAGAGCCGGGCTCTCACAAGACTGAAATTTCGTGTTCATCTTCACAGCAGCACCTCGACCCGTCGTTCGCCAATCGCACGACCGGTCACAACGCGACCATTGTCAAACCGCACTTTGACGTTCTGCCCTTCCAGGCCGGCCGCCAAAGCTTGTCCTTCACCGGCCACGGAATAGCCCGGGCCGCTCGCCAAGACGGTGACGGTGTCACCCGCCGCGAAAACTTGGCGCAGCTTCAAGCTGCTGCTGCGTACCGCCTCACCGGCCGCCACGGGGCGGGCCAGCGCGCGGCCATTCAGGCTTGTTGCGTCGGTGAACACCGCGCCCGGTTCGGCGGCTATATCTATTTCGGCCATGGACAGCTGTTCCTGAGCCAAGACCGCCCCTGCAGGCAGGGGGTCGGTCGCCACCACGGCGCGGGCGAATACCCGCACCTTGACGGGCAGGCTGACATTCCAACGTGCTCGGCCATCCACACAGCGCAGGCCGATACGGGTCTGCCCCCACATCTGCAAGCCGGCAGGCAGATAGGGCTGCACCTGCAAGCAGGGCGCCAGACGCAGGCGCGGATCCAGCTTGCCCACTTCCACATCCACCCGGGCCTGAGCCGGCATACCGGCCCGCGCACCGTTCTGGGCCAAGGACTGCACCCGGCCCAGCAACTCGGGCGCCAGCACCCCAGCCTCCTGGGCCTGGGCCTGGGCCTGGGGCAGCACCAGCCCAGCGCAGGCCAGCACAGCCAGGGCCTGGGCGGCGCTGCGCTGCCAAGCAAGGCGGCGCAACTGGGAGGGGGGGCGAATTTGGAACATGGCTGGACTTTAGACCGATGAACCCTGGGCCTAGCGCCGAAATGCAGGCCAAAGCACTTGTTATTCCCGCTAATGTTTTTGAAGCAGGCCAACACAATCCGGTCACATCGTCTATTCACCCGCAGACCGAGACCCGCCATGCGCCGGGCAGGTTGGAGCGAAAGACGCAGGAATACAAGGGGTACGCATCATGCTGAACCGATTGACCGACTCGCTGAACTTTCAGACCCAGGCCCTGGCCTTGCGGTCGGAACGTCAGCGCATGCTCGCCAGCAATATTGCCAATGCCGACACCCCGGGCTATCAGGCCCGCGATATGGATT
The DNA here is from genome assembly GCF_003852425.1 of Paucibacter sp. KBW04. Taxonomy (GTDB): domain Bacteria; phylum Pseudomonadota; class Gammaproteobacteria; order Burkholderiales; family Burkholderiaceae_C; genus Paucibacter_A. The sequence goes on from NZ_QAJN01000014.1 coordinate 210,530, forward strand.
TCGCCCGCGCTCTGCGCGAGGCCACCGGGAGCAGCCTGAGCTCCGGCGCTTTGAACACCACCCAGAGCGGCCATATCGCTCCGGCCGCGGGTGCGCGCAGCGAATCGCAGCTGCTTTACGCCACCTCAGCGCAAACAAATCTGGACAGCAACTCGGTGGATATGGACCGCGAGCGGGCCAATTTTGCGGACAACTCGGTCAAGTACGAGGCCACGCTGCGTTTCATCAATGGCTCGGTGCGCACCGCACTGGACGCGATGAAGTCGCCCAACGCAGGCTAAGCCCTGAGCCGCAGAACAGGCAGGAGCCGCTCTTATGTCCATGTTTCAAATCTTCAGTGTGGCGGGCAGCGCGGTCAGCGCGCAAAGCCAACGTCTCAATGTGGTGGCCAGCAACCTGGCCAATGCCGACACCGTGGCCGGCCCCGATGGCCAACCCTACAAGGCAAGACAGGTGGTCTTCCAGACCGCCTTGATGGGTGCGGGCAATGACATCGCCTCCGCCGGCGTGCGGGTCAGCACCATCAGCGAGGACCAGACCCCCGGCCGCCGCGTGCTGGACCCCAAGCACCCCCAGGCCGATGCCGATGGCTATGTGACCTACAGCAATGTGAACACCGTGGAGGAGATGGTCAACATGATCTCGGCCTCGCGGTCCTATCAAAACAATATCGAGGTGATGAGCACGACCAAGAACCTCTTGCTCAAGACCTTGCAGCTGGGTCAGTCCTGATCTAGGCGCCTGCCGCTCATCCCTCCACAGGAGCATCCTCCATGGCCATCACCACAACTTCGCCCACCACCGCCACCAACGGTTCGGTCACCAACCTCACGGGCGGCGCGACCAAGAATGCGGCCGACACGCAGGACCGCTTCCTCAAGCTGCTGGTCGCACAGATGCAGAACCAGGACCCCATGAACCCCATGGACAACGCCCAGGTGACCAGCCAGATGGCGCAAATCCAGACGGTCAGCGGCATCAGCACCCTGGACAGCAGCATCAAGTCGCTGAGCACCCAATTCAATCAGATGCAGGGCTTGCAAAGCATCTCCCTGGTGGGCCACACCGTGACCACACCGGGCAATCAGCTGAACATCAACAACGGCGTCGGCGCCGGCAGCTACAGCCTGGATTCACCCGCCAGCGCGGTCAAGCTCGAGGTCCTCAATGCCGCCGGCATCGTGATGGACACGGTGCAGCTGGGCGCACAGGGCACGGGCCAACAAAACTTCACCTGGCCAGCCAGCAGCGTTGCAGCGAACGAAAAGATGACCTTCCGCATCACCGCCAGCAATGGCGCCAAGGCGGTCAATTCCAGCACCTTTGCACAGGACAAGGTGGTGGCCGTCAACACCAGCGGTACCGGCCTGAAGCTGCAATTGCAGAACCTGGGCTTGGTCGACTACAGCAAGATTGCCAGCCTCAACTAAGCCCGAGACACCCCTCCCGGCGCCCGCAAGAAGAACCCACCAGGACTCCACATCATGAGCTTTCAACAAGGTCTCTCCGGTCTCAATGCCTCCAGCAAGAATCTGGACGTCATCGGCAACAACATCGCCAACTCCAGCACCTACGGCTCCAAGTCCTCACGCGCGGAGTTTCAGGATGTGTATGCTGGCGCCTTGAATGGTGCGGGCTCCAATCCCGTTGGTATCGGCACCAGTCTCGCTGCGGTGGCTCAGCAATTCACCCAGGGCAATATCACCACCACCGAAAGCCCCATGGACCTGGCCATCAATGGCGGCGGTTTCTTCCAACTCAGCGACGGCGCCAACCCGGTGCAGTACAGCCGCAACGGCCAGTTCAAGGTGGACCGCGAGGGCTTTATCGTCAACAACAACCAGCTCAAGCTGATGGGCTACCCAGCCGACGGCTCGGGCATCATCCAGCCCGGCCTGGCCCAGCCTCTCAAGCTGCCCACCTCGGGCATCGCGCCCAAGACCACCACCAAGATCACCACCGAGTTCAATCTGGACTCGCGGGTCAAGGTCACGGCCCCCAATGACGGGGTCGACACCGGCATCGACCTGAAGAGCCCGCTGACCTATAACAACGCCACCTCGCTGACGGCCTATGACGCCAAGGGTCAGGATGTCGCGGTGACCCTCTACTTCCAGAAGGGCGCGACGGCCGACGACGGCAGCACCACCTGGAATGTCTACGCCACCGCCAATGGCACGCCGTTTGACACCGACTCCGCTGGCAACGCCATCGAAATCGACGCGGCCGGCAACCCCACCACGCCCTACACCACCGTGACCTTCCCGGCCACCGGCGGCTCACCCAGCTCGCCCACCACCGTGGTCAATATGGACATCCCGGCGGGCAAGAACGCCAAGGGTGCCGACACCCTGGCCATCCCCGGCATCAGCTTCGACATGCTGGGCGCCACCGAAAACGGGTCGGGCTTTGCCGTCACCAATCTGACCCAGGACGGCTACGCCCCGGGCCAGCTCTCCGGCATCTTGATCGACAACAGCGGCATCGTGATGGCGCGTTACTCCAACGGTCAATCCAAGCCGGCCGGTCAGGTCGAACTGGCCACCTTCCGCAATCCGCAAGGCCTGCAACCCATGGGCGGCAATGTTTGGGCCCGCACCTTCACCTCGGGTGAGCCGGTGGTGGGTGTGGCCGGCGACGGCAATCTGGGCAAGCTGCAATCGGGCGCCTTGGAGGAATCCAATGTTGACCTGACCGCCGAGCTGGTCAATATGGTGACGGCCCAGCGTGCCTACCAGGCCAATGCGCAGACCATCAAGACCCAAGACCAGGTGCTGCAGACCATCGTCAATCTGCGCTGATCTTTTCTTGCCTGACTCACACTGATCGGACGCCGCCATGGACCGCATGATTTACCTCTCGATGGCCGGGGCCAAGGCCTCGATGCAGCGACAGGACGTGCTGGCCAACAATCTGGCCAATGTCTCGACCAATGGCTTTCGGGCCGAGCTGCAAGCCTTTCGCGCCGTGCCCGTACAAGGCAGCGGCGCCAGCACCCGCGCCTATGCCTTGGAGACCACCACCGGCTACAACCCGGATGGCGGCGTCATCCAGTCCACCGGCCGCAATCTCGATGTGGCCATGAAGGGCAATGCCTGGCTGTCGGTGCAAGGGCTGGACGGCACCGAGGCCTACACCCGCGCGGGCGCCCTGGACGTCAGCTCCGAGGGCCTGCTGGTGATGCGCAACGGATTGCAAGTCCTGGGTGATGGCGGGCCCATCAATGTGCCACCCAATGCCGAGCTGAGCATCGCCGGTGACGGCACCGTCACCGCCACGCCGCCCAATGGCAAACCGACCGCGATCGGCAGGCTCAAGCTGGTCACGCCAGAAGCACCGCTGACCCGCGGCACCGACGGACTCTTCCGCGCCGCCGACGGTGACCTGCCCGCCGACGCCGCGGCGCGCTTGCAAGACGGCGCGCTGGAAGGCTCCAACGTCAGCCCGGTGGAGACCATGGTCAGCATGATTGCCGCGGCCCGCCAATTCGAACAGCAGATGAAGCTCTTGCAGATCGCCCAGACCCAAGGTCAGCAGTCCGCCAAGCTGCTCGGCACCAGTTAGACCTTTTCATAGGAACCCACCATGATCCGCTCACTCTGGATTGCCAAGACCGGCATGGAGGCCCAGCAAACCCAGCTGGACACCATCTCCCACAATCTGGCCAATGTCGGCACCAATGGCTTCAAACGCTCGCACGCGGTGTTTGAAGACCTGATCTACCAAAACCTGCGCCAAAGCGGCGCCAACAGCACCGAGCAAACGCAGTTGCCCACCGGCTTGCAACTGGGCCTGGGTGTGCGCCCCGTGGCCACCTCGCGCATCTACAGCCAGGGCAATCTGCAGCAGACCACCAACAACCTCGATCTGGCCATCAAGGGCAATGGTTTCTTCCAGGTGCAGATGCCCGATGGCACGACGGCCTATACCCGCGACGGCTCCTTCCAGCTCGATGCCAATGGCCAGATGGTGACCAACAATGGCTACACCCTCTTGCCGGGCATCACCGTGCCCAGCAATGCCACCAGCGTCACGATTGGCAATGACGGCACGGTCAGCATCACCGTGCCCGGCCAGACGACACCACAAACCTTGGGCCAAATTCAGCTGGCCAACTTCGTCAATCCGGCCGGCCTGGACCCCAAGGGCCAGAACCTGTTTGCCGAGACCGCCTCCTCCGGCACGCCCAATGCCGGCGCACCCAACGCCAATGGCCTGGGCGCCTTGCAGCAAGGCTATGTGGAAACCTCCAACGTCAATGTGGTGGAGGAGTTGGTCGCCATGATCCAGACCCAGCGCGCCTACGAGCTCAACTCCAAGGCGGTGCAGACCTCCGACCAAATGCTGCAAAAGCTGGCGCAGATCTAAGCGCCGAGTGAGGCAAGCCATGACAAAACTCAAAGCCATTCCTCTGCTGCTCCTCGCCCCGCTGGCGCTAACCCTGAGCGGCTGCGGCGCGCTCTACCCGCAACAGCATGTGGAGTTGCAGCACACCCCGGTGGTCAATCTGCCGCCCCTACCCACCCAGGCCCCGGCCAACGGCTCCATCTACCAGGCGGCCAGCTATCGGCCCTTGTTCGAGGACCACCGCGCCCGCCTGGTGGGCGACACCTTGACGGTTCAAATCGTCGAGAAGGTCTCGGCCAGCCAGTCCTCCACCAGCACCCTGGACAAGAGCGGCTCGCTGTCCGCGGGCGTCAGCGCCATCCCCTTCGTCAGCCCCGGCGCTTTTGCGCGGTCCACGGCAACCGGCAGTTCGGCCATCAAGTCAGAAGGCAAGGGAGCCAATGAGAACACCAATGACTTCTCCGGCAGCATCACCGCCGTGGTCACGGCCGTGCTGCCCAACGGGCACCTGATGATCTCGGGCGAAAAACAGATCGGCGTCAATCACAACGTCGATGTGCTGCGCTTCTCAGGCCAGGTGGACCCGCGCGCCATCGCACAGGGCAATGTGGTGCCCTCGGCCTCGGTGGCGAATGTGCGCATCGAGCAGCGCGGCCGCGGCCCGACTTCCGATGCCCACGGAATAGGCTGGTTGTCCCGCTTCTTTTTGAACCTTTCGCCGACTTAAGTTTGCCCAGAATCGGTCGTGAGAGTCCCTCTTCACGACCATCATGCAAACCTCCTCAAAAACCCAGCCTTTTTACAGCCTCGGCCACTGCTTCGTCCTGCTGTGCGCCCTGTTCGGCTGGCTGGGCTTGAGCACCGACGCTCTCGCCGCTCGCATCAAGGAAGTCGCCGCCGTGCAAGGCGTGCGCAGCAACTCCTTGACCGGCTATGGTCTGGTGGTGGGCCTGGACGGCACCGGCGACCAGACCACCCAAGCCCCCTACACCGGCCAAAGCTTGGCCGCCATGCTGCAGCAGTTTGGCGTCATCCTGCCGCCCGGCGTGACCATGCAGCCGCGCAATATCGCGGCCGTGATGGTGACGGCCTCCCTGCCCCCCTTCGCCCAGCCCGGCCAGCCGCTGGACATCAACGTTTCCTCGGTCGGCAATGCCAAGAGCCTGCGTGGCGGCACCCTGATCGCCACCCCGCTGCGAGGTGCCGATGGCCAGGTCTACGCCATGGCCCAGGGCAATCTGATCGTCGGCGGTGCAGGCGCCGCTGCCGGTGGCGCCAAGGTGCAGATCAACCATCTCTCGGCCGGCCGCATCCCCGGCGGCGCCACGGTGGAGCGCTCGGTGCCCACCCCACTGCAGAACAGCGAATTCGTCCAACTGGATCTGAACGCCAGCGACTACAACACCGCCCGTGCCGTCGCTGCTGCCATCAACAAGGCCAAGGGCGCAGGCCTGGCCCAGGCGGTGGACGGCCGTGTCGTGCGCGTGCGCGCGCCCAGCAACCCGGATGAGCGGGTCAATTTCCTGGCCGATATGGAGAACCTGACGCTGGAGTTGAGCGCACCCGCCGCCCGCATCGTCATCAACGCCCGCACCGGCTCGGTGGTGATGAATCAAGCCGTCACGCTGGCCGCATGCGCGGTGGCGCATGGCAATCTGTCCGTCACCATCAGCTCCACCCCCCAGGTCAGCCAGCCCAATGCCTTGTCGGGCGGCCAGACCACGGTGACCGAAAAGACCGACATCACGATCAAGCAAGACCCCGGCTCGCTGATCCAGCTGCCGGCCGGCGCCCGCCTGGCCGATGTGGTGAAAGCGCTCAACTCCCTGGGCGCCACACCGCAAGATCTGCTGGCGATTCTGCAAGCGATGAAGAGCGCCGGCGCCCTCAACGCTGAGCTGGAGGTGATTTGAAATGGGCATCTCACCCAGCACCATGAACAGCATGAGCGCCAGCCTGAGCAGCAGCCTCAAGAGCAATCTGAGCAGCAGCAACGCCAGTGTCGGCACCGACAACCGCTCCATCGAGGCCTTGCGCGCCGCTGCCGCACGCGACCCCAAGTCCAGCATCCGCGAGACGGCCAAGCAATTCGAATCGCTCTTCATGCAAGAGGTGATGAAGAGCATGCGCGCCTCCACCCTGGCCTCCGGCATGCTGGACAACCCCGGCTCGCAACTGGGCACCGAGATGCTGGACACCCAGTTTGCCGGCAAGATGACCGGCCTGCCGGGCGGCCTGTCCGACGCCATCCAGCGTCAGCTGCAGCGCCAGATGGGCATCAGCGAAAAAGGCGATGCCGCCAAGACCTTGCAGCCCCTGCCGGCCCTGGCCAAGAAGGGCATCGCGCCCCATGTGCAGAGCTTTATCCAGAAGCACGATGGCGCGGCCAAGGCCGCCGAGGCTGCCACCGGCATCCCCGCCAGCTTTATGCTCGCCCAGGCCGCTCACGAGTCGGGCTGGGGCCGCCGCGAGATCACGGCCAAGGACGGCACGCCCTCGCACAATGTCTTCGGCATCAAGGCCACGCCGGGCTGGACCGGCAAGGTCGCCGAGGTGCAGACCACCGAATTCATCGACGGCAAAGCCACCAAGGTCACGGCCAAGTTCCGCGCCTACGACAACTACCAGGACGCCTTCAAGGACTATGCCAAGCTGATCGGCAACAACGACCGCTACCGCAATGTGGTGGCGCAGGCGCAAAACGGCAGCGCCGAAGGCTTTGCCCGCGGCCTGCAAAAAGCCGGCTATGCCACCGACCCCGAGTACGCCGACAAGCTGGCCCGGGTCATCAACACCACGGTGCGTGTGCAACGCGCCATGGCTTGACACCACAGCACTAGGGAGCTTGCAGCATGGGCGCATTGCTATCCATCGGTATCCGAGCGATGTTCGCAAACCAGGCGGCCTTGCAGACCGTGGGGCAGAACATCGCCAATGCCAATACACCGGGCTACTCCCGCCAGTCCGTGGTGCTGACCACGCCCGACGGCCAGTACACCGGCTCGGGCTATTTCGGCAAGGGTGTGGCGGTGCAGACGGTGGAGCGCTCCTACAACGCCTTCCTGACCAAGAACGCCTCGGCCACCCAGGCCACGGCCTATATGGACTCCACCCGCGCGGCCTCCTTGGCCCAGCTGGAAAAACTCTTCCCGCCCGGCGAACAAGGCATTGGCAATGCCGCGGGCCAGTTCCTCAACGCCATGGTCGATGTGGCCAGCCGCCCCGGTGACCCTTCGGCCCGCCAGGTGGTGCTGGGTCGCGCGGGCGAGTTGGCCGCGCGCTTTTCCAGCGCCGGCCAGCAGCTGGTGGACATGCAGGCCGGCGTGGTCAGCGATCTGCGCGCCAATGTGGATGTGGTCAATCAGATCACCCAACAAATCGCCGCCGCTAACGACCAAGTCGCTCGGGCCAATGGCTCGGGTCACACGCCCAATGACTTGCTGGACAAGCGGGACGAGCTGATCGCCAATCTGAGCCAGTACATCCAGGTCACCACCCTGCCCGCGACCGACGGCACGGTCGGCGTCTTCATCGGTGGCGGCCAGCGCCTGGTACTGGGCAACAATGCCCAGACCTTGTCGGTCACGCCCGACCCTTACGACAGCAACCGTGCCCAGGTCAGCATCAACGAATCCAACGGCAGCCGGCCGCTGGACACCAGCGTCCTGACCGGCGGCTCCATCACCGCCTTGCTGCAGTACCAAAACGTTGACCTGCAGGATGCTAAGAATCTGCTGGGCCAGATGGCGGCGGCCTTCTCTGCCCGAGTGAACGACCAACAAGCCCTGGGCCTGGACCAGTCCAATCCGCCCGGCAAAGGTCCACCTATTTTCACGGTGGGTGCACCGCGCAGCTTGCCGGCCGCCAGCAATCAGCGCAATGCGGACGGCAGCTTCGCCGTCAATGTGGGCATCACCATCAGCAACCCCAAGCAATTGCAGGCCAGCTCCTACAAGCTGCAGGCCGATCCTGCGGGCACGCCCGGCTCCTATCAGATCACCCGTCTGAGCGATGGCCTGGTGCGCACCGTGGCCGAGGGCGACACCATCGATGGCTTCACCTTCAGCATGGGCGGCGCCACGCCGGCCCCGGGCGACTCCTTCTTGCTGGAGCCCGTCAGCCAGGCCGCCACCAATATGAAGCGCTCGCTGGACCAAGCCACCGGCATTGCCGCGGCCTCGCCGCTGACGGCCCGCACCGAGGTCAGCAACAAGGGCTCGGTGACGGTGGACTCCATGTACGCCGTCAACAGCAAGGTGGACCCCGGCAACGCCCCCATCAAGATCGCCTTTGGCGAGGCCGATCCGGCCGACGCCAGCAAAGTGCTCTACACCCTGACCCTGGCCGACGGCAGCGTCTACAACGGCTCCTGGAAGGCCGGCCAGCCGATTGGCAATGAACCCAACGCCAGCCCGCCCATCGACCTGGGCTTTGAGCTCAGGCTCAACGGCGTGCCGCGCAAAGACGACCAGGTCACGGTGGAAGCCACCAAGTTCACCAATGCCAATAACGGCAATGCCAAGGCCTTTCTGAACATTCAGACCGAAACCTTTGTCGGCCAGCGCCTGCAGGCCGATGGCAGCCTCGCCCAAGGCAGCACCATCAACGACGCCTACGCCTCGGCCATGAGCGATATCGGCTCGCGGGTGCAAGGGGCCACCTATCTCTCCAGCGTTTCCACCAGCGTGGCGGCCAATGCCGAGGCCGAGCGCAGCGGCCAGGCCGGCGTCAATCTGGACGAGGAAGCCTCGCGCCTGATGCAGTATCAGCAGGGCTACCAAGCGGCCGCCAAGGTCTTGCAAGCCGCCCAATCCATCTTTGACGAGCTGCTCAAGATAGCAGCGCGATAAGGAGTCGCCACCATGCGCCTGTCCACCGCCAATACCTTCAACGCCTCCATCGCCAACCTCCAGCAGCGCCAGCAAAAGCTGCAGGAAGCGCAGCAGCAACTCACCTCGGGCAAGAAGATCGCTTCGGCCAGCGACGACCCCACCGGCGCAGCCCGGGCGGAGCGCGCCCTGGTCTCCATCGGCCGGGTGGACGCCAACCAGCGCGCCCTGGAAGCCAGCCGCAACAGCATGACCTTGAGCGAGTCGGCCTTGGGCGACGCCAACGAGTTGCTGCAGCAGATGCGCGAGGCCATGATCTCCGCGGGCAATGCCAGTTATAGCGATGCCGAGCGCGCCGGCATCGCCAACAAAATTGCCGGCTTGCGTGACCAACTGCTGTCCATCGCCAACCGCCCCGATGGCTCGGGCGGCTATCTGTTTTCCGGCCAGGGCTCGGCCAACCCGCCGTTTCTGGATCAAAACGGTGGCGTGGCTTTCACCGGCGTCCCCGGCTCGATACAGACCGGCAATATGGACAACTTCCCGATCTCCCTCGATGGCGAGCAGGCCTGGATGCAGGCCGCCACCGGCAATGGCAGCTTCGAAACCCTGGCCTTGCCAAACAGCCTCAGTTCGGCAGCGGCCAAGGGCTGGATCGACACCGGCCGGGTCTCCGACCCCAGCGCCCTGACCGGCCACAACTACAACATCACCGTGAACGGCAGCCCTCCGCTGCAGACCTACAACGTCACCGACAACGATCTGGGCGGCACCGTGGTCAAGAGCGACAGCTTCAAGCCCGGTCAAGCCATCACCTTCGACGGCATGAGCATGACCATCTCCGGCGCCCCGGTGGATGGCGATCAGTTCCAGATCAAGCCCTCCACCAACACCTTGAAGGTGTTTGATGTGGTCGACCGCACCGTGGCCGAGCTGCGCACCCCCTTGCGCGGCCAGGCACAAATCTCGCAAAGCAACTCGGGCCGCATCCGCGACCTCGATGCGGTGATGGGAAATTTACAAAATGTGCGCAGCCAGGTCGGCGAACGCATGAACAATCTGGATGGCACCGAATCGCGCATGGCGGCGCTGAAGCAGTACAGCAAATCCGAGCAGTCGGCCGCCGAGGACCTGGACATGACCCAGGGCATCTCCGATTTCCAGAACCAGCAAACCGGCTACGACACGGCGCTGAAAACCTATGCCATGGTGCAGCGCATGACTTTGTTCCAATACATCAACGTTTGATTTCTCTGAACCCGGCCCCATGAATTACTCTGTTTTGGGCGCAGTCGCGCTCGGCTTCGCCCCCTTGATCGACCGTCAGCGCATGGTGACGGCGACTCAGCTGACCCTGATGCCGCTGCGCCCCGACGCCCGGCTGGACAGCGCCGAGGTGCTGGCCGCCGTGGCCGAGGTCTGGCCCGCCGCGGGCGGCGGCCAGCTCATCCTCAATGTGCTCAGCGAGCCCCTTTTGCGCGAGCTGCTGCAGGCAGCGCCGCCCGCCCACATCTGGCTGGAAGTGCCCAGCTTCATGGCCGCCGACCCGGCCTTGGGTGAAGCCCTGGCGGGGCTGAAACAAGCAGGCAATCGTCTGGTGCTGAAAGGCCTGCCCTCGCAAGCCCTAACGCCGGAGCTGAACGCCAGCTTCAAGAATGCCTTGCTGGAGCTGGACGAACACAGCCGTGGCGCCGCCACCCACAGCCTGCCCAAGCTGCCGCTCTTGCTCGGCGGTGTGCGCAGCGCCGAGGACATTGACGCCGCGTTCAAGCGCAATGCCGAGGGCGTCATTGGCTGGCCCATGCAAGGCGCGTTCGAGCCCCAGCCGGGCGCCGGCAAGAACGAGATTCAGGCCGATCTGCAGGTCATCGTCGAGCTGATGTCACGCGTCGACCAAGACGAGGACATCGAGCGCCTGGAACAAACCCTCAAGCGCGACCCCAGCCTGGCCTTCAAGCTGCTGCGCTACCTCAATTCAGCCGCCTTTGGCTTGCCGGTCGAGGTCTCCTCCTTCCGCCACGCCATCATGCTGCTGGGTTACCCGCGCCTGAAGCGCTGGCTGGCCCTCTTGCTGACGACGGCCAGCAAGGACCACAGCATGCGCCCCATCATGTTCGCCGCCCTGCGCCGCGGCCTCTTGATGGAAGAGCTGGCCAAGAGCATGAGCGACAGCGAGCTGCGCGACGAGATGTTCATCTGCGGCCTGTTCTCCCTGCTGGACCATATGCTCAAGCAGCCCTTCACCAAGCTGCTGCAATCCATCCCCATGCCCGAGCGCGTGCGCCAGGCCTTGGTGGACGAGTCCGGCCCCTATCAGCCCTATCTGGAACTGGTGCGCGCCATCGAGCAGTCCTCGGTCTATGACTACCGCGCCGCCGCCGAAGGCCTGATGTTGGGTGCAGAAGAAATCAATCAGTGCATCTTGCGGGCCCTGTCCAAGGCTGCCCAGCTCGAGTGAGATCCAGCATGCTGCCGGGCACCGTAAACTCGGGCGCAATGCCCAACACCTTGTCCCCGCTCTCGCAGCTCTCACTCTTGCCCCAAGATCTGGCCGCCTTGCGCGGCCTTTTGCTCTTGATCAGCGATCCGGTCCTGCTGCTGGGCGAAAACCTGGAGCTATTGGAGGCCAATCCGGCCGCCCAACAGCTGCTGGGTCAAGGCCCGGGCCAGCAAGCCAAGCCGCTGCACACCCTGCAGACCAGCCATGGCGGCCGCCTGGGTGATTGGCTGCGCCTGGCCAGCCGGGCCCAGCTGGATGGCCGTCGCGGCCCACCCGCCCCCGGCCTCAAGCTGGACAAGGGCCAACACGCCACCCTCTCCCTGGTGGCCCTGGAGGCGCAGGAAGACAATCCCGCGCGCTGGCTGCTGCACGCCCGCAGCGAAGAAAAAACCAAGCCCAAGAGCAGCCTGCCCAAAACGCCGCTGAGTGCCAAGCCCGCTACGGCAGGCGCCACGACTGAGGGGCAGGACAGCCCGCCAGCCTCGGTTGAATCCTTGACGCAGCCCGGAGAGGCGAGCGTCCCGGCAGCCACGCCAATCGCGGGCAGCCCCCCGGCCTCCAGCTTAGCCATGCCGACCGACCAGGGTCTGGCCGAACAACTGGCACAGCAGCAAGCGCGTGAGCAAATCCTGCGCGAACAGGCCGAACGCACCCAGACCGAGTTGGCGAGCTGGCTGGCCCTGAGCCCCCTCCCCATGGTTTTGTTCGACGAGAACGGCCTGCTGCTCAAGAGCAACGCCGCCTTCGCCGCCCTCTCCCTGCAAATGCCCGTCACCCTGCAGCAGGCCGAAGAAGCTTTGCAACAGCTGCTGGCCTGGGAGCACAAAAAACCCTCGGCCGCCCTGACCAGCGCCAGCAGCTGCCTGCTCACCCAGGCCAGCCTGATCGACCCCAGCGGCCGCACCCGCTGGTTGGCCGGCCGGGTGCAAGCCCTGGACAGCACGGCCGCCAACCGCAGCCTGCCGCGCCGCTTCATGGCCATCCTGGAAGACCGGAGCTCCGACCAGGAGCGCGATCTGGCCTACCAGCAGCTGGACGCCTTGATGGACACGGCCGGCGTCGGCCTGGCCACCTTTGCCCAGGACGCGGGCTGGCTGCGGCCGCGCACCTCGCGGGTCAACAAAAGCAGCGGTGAGGCCAAACGCAACAGCCTGGCCGGTCTGCAAGGCGTGGGCCGCGACATCGTCGAGCCCGCCTCCCTGCCCGAATTCGAGCGCCTGCAAAAAGCGCTCAAAAAAGGCGACCGGGTGGAGGTGCGCTACGCCGTGCGCCACCCCGAGCTGGGCCGTCGCTGGCTGCTGACCCGGGTGGAGCCCGGCCAGCTGGCCTCGGGCCAGCGCACCACCTCGGTCGTCACCCTGGACGTGACCGCCCAGGCCCAGGCCGAGAACCGCAGCGAGCAGTTGCTGCACGAGCTGCGCACCATCATGGACGGCGCCGGCCTTGGCCTGGCCTATTTCCGGGGTGACAAGCTGCAGCGCTGCAACCAAGGTTTTGAACAGATGTTGGGCTTGGAGGAAGCCATGCCCGCCGGGGCCACCGTGGCCCAGCTGTTTGCCGCCCTGCCCGAGCTGTCCGACAAGATCCAGGCCGTGCTCGGTGAGTTGGACGAGTTGGAACACAAACAGGGCTTTGAGGCCGAATTTCTGCAAGTGGGCAGCGAGGCCGACCAAGCACGCTGGCTCTCGCTCAGCCTGCGCCGGGTCTCCTCGGTCGACAAAGAGTTCGACGTCGGCCCCAGGCTGGAGCGCTACGAGACGATTGCCGTCATCAGCGACATCAGCCGCCTCAAGGCCCAGCAAGCCGAGCTCGAGGCCCTGGTACAGGACCGCGAGCTGATGTTCAGCCTCTCGGACGTGGGCATCGCCATTCTGCGCAACGGCCGCATCGCCCGCGCCAATGACGCCCTCGCCAGCCTGACCGGCTACCGCATCCATGAGCTCAGCGGCCTCAAGCATCAGGACTTGTTCGAAGACCCGCTGGATTACGAACACCACAGCGCCCTGGTCAAGGAAGACCTGCAACGCCAGGGCCTCTGGCGCGGCGAGCGCCGGGTGCGCCGCCGCGACGGCTCGGCCCTGTGGATGCAGGTCAGCAAGCGGGTGATGCGCCCCGGCGCCCCCGATGAAGGCCTGATCGCCACCTACGTGAATGTGGACGACCGCTGGCGCGCCCAACAGTCGCTGATGTTGCAGACCGAGCGCGAGCGCGCCGTGCTGGACTCGGTGCTGGTGGGCATCGTCACCGTGGGCCGTGGCGGCATCGAGTGGATGAATCGCTCGGCCCGCCGTATGTTCGGTGGCGACCTGAGCGAATTCGCGGGCCTGCCCATGAGCATGGTGGCAACACCTGACCCCGAGCATCCCTTCCGCCACACCCACTATCTGGACGAGCTGACCGAGGGCGAGACCGAGGCCTTCGAGTGCCGCCTCAAGGCCCGCGATGGTCGCGAGTTCTGGGTGGTGGGCAATGCGGTGGTGACCGGCTCACGCAGCAGCGGCCGCCAGCTCACCTATGCCTTGCTGGACATCGACCGCCGCCGCCAGGCCGAGGCGCAAACCCAGCAGGCCCAGGCCTCGCTGTCCCGCATCATCGAGGCGGCGCCCCTGGCCATCAGCTTGCATGACGCCAAGACGCTGCGGGTCGAGCAGATCAACCAGGCCGCCGCCGAGCTAGCCGGCCGCAGCGAGCAATCCCTGCTGGGCGCCAGCCCCGAGGATTTATTCGGCCGCGAGCAAGGCGAGATAATACGCCGCGACATGCTGGAAGCCCTGCAAGCCGGCGCCGTCACCCAGCGCGAGTACCGCCTCGGCGAGGGTGAGCAGATACGGGTCTGGGATGCGCGCTTCCTGCATCTGGCCGGCACCGGCGACGGGGCCGACGCCAGCAGCGACGGCTCGCCCGAACAGCTGCTGCTGGTGGCCAGCGATGTGACCGAGCACCGCGCCGCTGAAGAAGCGCGTTTGCACGCCGCCATCTCACAGCGCGAGCTGCTGGTGCGCGAGGTGCATCACCGCATCAAAAACAATCTACAGGGCGTGGCCGGCCTGCTGCAACAAATCGCCGCGCGCCGCCCCGAGGTGGCCAGCGTGATCAGCGAGGCCATCGGCCAGGTGCATGCCATCGCCCAGGTCTACGGCCTGCAGGTCGGCAGCTCGGGGCCCTTGATGGTGCGCCGGGTGATGGAGGCCATCATCGGCTCGGTGCAACGCATGTCGGGCCGCAATATCTCCACCCAGGTGACGGGCGAGACGGCCGAGCAGTCCTATGCCTGGGCGCTGCCGGAGGCGGAATCCATCCCCATCGCGCTGACGCTCAATGAGTTGCTGACCAACGCCATCAAACACAGCCCGAATAGCGATGTGCATTGCACGCTGATCTGTGGCGTGGACCGGGTGGCGGTGGAGATCGTCAACCCCGGTCGCCTGCCGTCCGAGTTCAATCTGGCCCAGGTGCCCGGTGGCGTTTCGGGCCTGGGCCTGGTGCGCGCCCTGCTGCCCCGCCGCAGCGCCATTCTCAGCCTGAGCCAGCGGGGCGAGGACGTGGTCTGCCGGGTCGAGTTGCTGCCGCCCAGCGTCAGTCTCAGCGATGCCCCCCAGGCGGGGGGGCTCTGAGCTTGTATGGGATGGATTGGGCGACAATGAAGCGCCACGGCCTTTACCGACAAGACCGGCAACAGGGGAGATTGGCTACAGTGAGCAGCAAGGGCAAGATTCTGGTTGTTGATGATGACCGACTGGTGTTGGCAACGCTGACCTATGGTTTGGCGCAGGCCGGCTTCGAGGTCATCGACGCGGACAATGGCGATGACGCCATCCTGCTGGCCCGCGAACACCGGCCCGAGCTGGCCCTGCTGGACATCCGCATGGAAGGCATGAGCGGCTTCGACGTCGCCGCCTATCTGCGCGAGTATCTGCAGATCCCCTTTATGTTCCTGTCCGCTTTTGCCGACGAGGAAACGGTGGCCAAGGTCAAGGAGCTGGGCGCGGTGGCCTATCTGGTCAAGCCCCTGGACATCCACCAAATCGTCCCCGCCGTCGAGGCCGCTTTTGCCAATCGCAGCCTGCAAGTGGCCAGCGCGGCAGCAGGCAAACCGCTGCCCGCCACGGCCGCCAAGCCGCCGGTGCTGGACCAGGTCGCGGCCCTGGCCGTGGGCATTCTGATGCACCGTTACTCGCTGTCACGCCAGGAGGCCTTGCAGCGTTTGCAGGCCCTGTGCCAAGCCGATGGCCGGGATCTGGATGAACAGGCGCTGCGCCTGGTGGAAGCGGTGGAGCTGCTGGCCCTGCCGGCCAATCAAGCCGCCAAGGTGAAGTAAAAGCGCGCGCCGGCGCCCACCTCGGCCTCGGCCCAAATCTCCCCGCCATGGCGGCGCACGATGCGCCGCACCGAGGCCAGGCCCACACCCGTGCCCTGGAAGTCGCTGGCGCTGTGCAGGCGCTGAAAAACGCCGAAGAGGCGGTCCGCAAAGCGCATATCAAAGCCGGCCCCGTTGTCGCTGACGCAGAACACCGGCTGCGAGCCACCCGCCTTGTCGGCTTGCAATTCAAAACGGATCTCTGCCTGCGCGCATTTGCCGCTGTACTTCCAGGCATTGCCCAGCAGGTTCTCCAGCACCATGCGCAGCAAGGTCGGGTCGCCCTGCACCACCATCTGCGGCTGCACAAACACCGCAACCTGGCGCTCGGGCGCCGCGCGGGCCAACTCCTCGATCACGAACTCCGCCATCTGCGAGAGATTGACAGGCTGGCGTGCCAGCGGCTGCGAGGACAGCTGGGTGAGCGAGAGCAGCGAGTCGATCATGCTGTTCATGCGCGAGGCCGCACCCATCACCCGGTCGAGGTGGTCGTTGCCGATGCGGTCCAGCAGGCGGCCGTAGTCTTCTTTCAGAATGCGGGCAAAGCCCTCCACCACCCGCAGCGGTGCGCGCAAATCATGCGAAACGGTGTAGCTGAAGGAGGCTTGTTCATGCGCCTCATTGGCCTGCGCCTCCATCTGTGCCTTCAGCTGTGCCGCCATCAAGGCCTGGGCGGCCACCTGCTCGGTCGCCAAGCCCACCACCTGGGCGGTTGCCGCCATGGAGCTCTGCAAGGCGCGCGCTTCCAGCTGCGCATTGGGCGAGAGGCTGACCAGGGCCAGCGGACGCGAGCCCTCCTCGAAATTGTGCGGCAGCTGTTCGGCCAAGGCCTGGTGCAGGCCGCTGGGCATGACGGTGGCCATCTGGCTCAGGCATTGCGACCAGGGCGTGCCCAGCAAGGTGCCGGCCTCGCACAGCTCGGCCGCCTTGCGGTTGAGCGCCAGCAAGGGCGAGGGCGCCTCCCCGCTGAGCAACCAGGCCGGGCCGGGCAAGGCCTCCAGCCAGGCCGGCGTGCAAGCCAGAACAGGCCCGGACGATGCCGGCGTTGTCGGTGTGGCCTGGGGTCTTGTCATGGGCAGAGGCCGAGCCAGACCCTGGTAGCCCTGAAAGCGCCCCTGCCCGTCCAGGCAGGCCAGGCCTTGCAGCAGCCAGACCTGATCCGGCGCCTCATGCGGGCAGACCTGGCAGACCAGCTCCGGCAGTTGTTGCTGCAAGAGCTGTTGCAAACCCAGCACCGAGGGTGTGGCCGGCGCCTGGCCACTGCCTGCCCGGGTTTCGGCCAGCTTGAAGTGATCCCACAAGCTGGAGCCGGGCGTTGCCAGATCAAGAGCCGCACTTGTCTGCATCAAGGTCTGCGCGGGGCCACGCCACTGCAACAGGCGATGCTGGGCATTGCTGCGCCATTGCCAGTCGGGCTGCAGCTCCAACAGGTGCTGAACTCTTTGATTGCTTTGCTGCAGGCCTTGCAGCGACTCACCGAAGGCCTGTCGCGTTAGGCGCTGGCCAAGGCCCCAGCCCAGGGCGCCCACCGCGCCCACCAGAAGCAGCAGCGACCACAGGCCCAGGATCAGCGCAGCCAGGCTGCTATTGCCGTCTTTTTGCAGCAAAAGCAGCAAGCCGAACAGGCCTGGCAGCAGCAGAAGCAGCGCCAGCCAGAAGACGGGGCCAGCAAGCCTCCAACTCTTGGGGTGTAGCGTGTTGCGGGCATCACTGACACTGTTCATGGCTGGCATTGTAAGGACGCTCCCGGCGCAGGCGATGGGCTGTATTTTGAACATCACAAACAAGAACAGGCAAAGGATTCGGCGGCCGGTTCGCCCGGCAGGGTGCACCCGGCGCAAGCGCGCAGGGCGGCGGATTCTGCCCAAGCCCGCAAGCCCTGCCTTTGCTTTGTCGCAATAACAGGCTTGTTTCTGGCCCTTGACCTCGTATTGAGCCCGGCGAGATCGGGCTACATTCCAGCGTGAGCTTGTCGTCTGGAATTTTTCATCCCGAGTCTCAAAACGCCTCAATGCCCAGCCCATCGCCTGATCGGCCCCGCCTTCTGCCCTCGTCACCGCCTATTGCGTCGCGCATCGCACAGGCCGGGATATGCCTTCTGGCTGGGCGCTCTGCGCATGGCAGTATCCCGCTCAGCTTTGCAGCGGCCGGAGCAAAGCGCACAAAGCGCGGTTGCCCGGTCCAGCTCGCCAGGCAAAGCCGCAATAATTTAACGCTCACCCCCTTGTTTACATCATGCTGTCGCGCCCTATGCAAGACACTGCATCGCTTGAAAAGCCAAACGATGCGAACCGCTTCAGCTCTTCCCCGCGCACATCGCTTGATGGAGGCGTCATGACCAATCAAAACAGTGCTGTGCCCCCCCTTGCCGAAACCGCCTCGCCCGCCTGCCTGGACCCCGAGTCCCTGGCGCGCCTGCACGAGCTCGACCCGGACGGCCACAACAAATTGGTGGAGCGCGTCATCGACGCTTATCTGAAGTCCCTGGACAAGCTGGTGCCCGAGCTGCACAAGGCCCGCCAGAGTCCGCCTGATTTCAACGTCATGCGCCATGTGTGTCACACGCTCAAATCCTCCTCGGCTGCGCTCGGTGCCCTGCAGTTGTCGGAACGCTGTGCAGAAATCGAACAGATGGTGCGCAATGGTCAAACTGACGGCATCGAAGGCCGTTTAGACCTTATGCTTGCAGGCCTTGCTGAGGTGCAGCAAGCCTTGACGACGCTTTTGAAGAGTCAGCAATGAATCCAGCCGGACCCCCGCTCGATCTCGATCTGCCGATGCAGCCCAAGGTGCTGCTGGTCGACGACGACGAGGTCAATCTGCTGCTGACCGCCAGCGCACTGCGACAGCGCAATTTCGAGGTCACCGTCGCCCCCAGCGGCACGACGGCGCTGGGCATGCTGGCGGCCGATGCGCCCGACATCATCGTGCTCGACGCCATGATGCCCGAACTGGACGGCTTCGAGACCTGCAAGCGCCTGCGCGAGATGCCGGGCTTTGAATCCACCCCGGTGCTGATGTTGACCGGCCTGGACGACGAGGCCTCCATCAACCACGCCTACCAGGTGGGCGCCACCGACTTCTTCGTCAAGACCCCGCAGTGGAGCTTGCTGGCGGGGCGGCTGCGCTATCTGCTGCGCTCCTCGCGCACCCGCATTGAGCTGGAGCGCAGCAAGGCCAAGCTGGCGCGCGCCCAGGATCTGGCCCGCATGGGCAGTTTCGAGTGGCAGGCCCAGCGCGGCTTTCATCTGGCGACCGAGGCCTTGCGGGTGTTTGGCCGCGGCCCGCATGAGCGCCTGGATTTCATCGGCGTCATGCGCATGGTGCCGCACGAAGAACGCGTCATTTTTCTGCGCCTGCTGCGCGATGTGATCGCGCACAACTCGGTGCTGGTAACCGATCTCTCGGTGACTTTGGTGGACGGGCGACATCGCGTCGTCCACATCGAGGCCGAGCCCGAATTCAACGAACACGGCAATGCCAACGGCTATACCGGCGTGCTGCAGGACGTGACCGACCGCCGACAGGCCGAGGATCGCATCCGCCAACTCGCGCACTTCGACGCCCTCACCGGCCTGCCCAATCGCCGCCAGCTGATCTGGCGAGTGGAGCGCGCCATCGAGCAGGCGCGGCGCGGCAATCACGAGGTCGGCCTGCTGCTGATCGATCTGGACCGTTTCAAAATCATCAACGACACCCTGGGCCACACGGCCGGTGACGAATTGCTGATCGAGGTGGGCCGCCGCCTGCGCAGCTGTGTGCGCCATTCCGATCAGGTGATGGAAGGCATGCTGGAAACCATTGGCGGCCACTCACACCGCAGCCTGGAGGCCGTGGGCCGCCTGGGCGGTGACGAGTTCGTCGCCCTGCTGCCCGAGATTGCCGACGAGCGCGACGCCGAGCGCGTGGCCGAGCGGGTGCTGGAGGCCTTGCGCGAGCCCATCTTCATCTCCGGCCAGGAGTGTTTCGTTACCGCCAGCGTGGGCATTGCCATCTACCCGCGCGACGGCCTGACCATGGCCGATTTGCTGCGCAATTCCGACGTCGCCATGTATGCGGTGAAGTCGCAGGGCCGCAATGCCGCAGCGCTTTACACCCCCATGCTGGCCGGCCAAGGCCGCGAGAAGCTGGAGCTGGAAAGCGCCCTGCACAAGGCCCTGGAGCGCGGCGAGATCGTCCTGCACTACCAGCCCAAGATCGATGTGCGCGCCGCCCGCATGGTGGGCGCCGAGGCCTTGATGCGCTGGAAGCGCGGTGGCAAGCTGGTGCCGCCCGGCGACTTCATCCCCCTGGCCGAGGAAACTGGCCTGATCGTGCCCCTGTCCGAGTGGGCGCTGAAGGAAGCGGCCCGCCAGGCCAAGCTTTGGCAGCTGAACTTCGGCTTTAGCGACTCCATCGCCGTCAATCTGCCCAGCCGCATGTTCGAGCGTTCGGACCTGGTCGAGCACATTCATCAATGCGTCAGCGCCTACGGCGTGCCGCATCGGGCGATCCAGCTGGAGATCACCGAAAACAATCTGATGAAGGATTTGCAAAACGTCATTCCGGCCCTGCACCGCCTAAACGAAGTGGGGGTGGAAATCTCCATCGATGACTTCGGCACGGGCTACTCTTCGCTGGCCTATCTGACCACCCTGCCCATCTCCGAGGTCAAGATCGACCGCACTTTTGTGCGCGATCTGGGCATCACGCCGCAGAGCTCGGCCGTGGTCACCGCCATCATCGCCCTGGCCCGCGCCATGGGCTTGCGCGTCATCGCCGAGGGCGTGGAGACCCTGCGCCAAATGGACGTGCTGCACCGCCTGGGCTGCAGCCTGATGCAAGGCTTTTTGTTCAGCAAGCCACTGCCACCTGAGGAGGTGGAGCAATGGTTGTCGCAGACCGTGCTGCCGCGCAAAGCGCCTTGGATCGCCCGCGCCGATGCCGACCCGCTGGCTGAGATCGCCTCCGGCGCCATCCTGATCGACGACTTGTCCACCGGTTCGCCGCGGCCGCTTGGCAGCCGGCGCTGAACCCCAAGAATCTAGAGAGAAGGCTGTACGCATGGAAGAGCGCCGCCCCCCTACCGCCCGCGTCTCCCCCGGAGCCACGGCCGCGCAGATCGCCAAGGCCGCTTTTCTCCGTCTGGCCCAGGCTCAGCTGGAGCCCACCCCCGAAAACTACGCCCGCGCCTACGCGGTGGAGTCCGGCACCGAGGCCGCGCCCGTGGCCTTGCCCGAACGCGCCCAGACCTTGCTGGTCAAGCTCTTGTCGCTCGGTGTCGCCAGCGGCCAGGCGCGCCTGGACCTCCAGGTCTGCGTGCGCGAATCACGTTGGGATGAGGCCTTGCGCCAGGTCGAGCGCCTGCAGCAAACCGCCAGCCCGAGCGCCCAGGCCGAGGCCCTGGCCCAGGTGATGGAGCGCCTGGTACGCGGCCTGGAGCGTGGTGGCCGGCAATGGACGGTGGCACGCAAGAAAGACGGCCTGCAGCGCGTGCTGGAAGGCAATCGCACGGACAGCCAACGCCTGGTCAAACGCCTGCAACAGCTGGTGGCCAGCTGGGACTCCGATGTGGCCGACGCCAGCATCGCCACCCAGGACAGCGCCGAAGAGGCCGGCGGCACGCCCAGCCAGTTCTTCATGGACGAGGACCAGGGCACGGGCAGCAATTTCGCCACGTTGGATGAGCTGAGTTTCAGTAACGCTGAGGCCTCCTTGCCCCAGGCTGCGGGTGGCGCCACGCCAGCCGCGCCCGCGCCCCTCGCCAATCTCTGGCCCGGCATCGAGACCAGCTTGCACGACACCGTGCAGCACGCCTTGCAAAGCCCCGAACGCTATGCCGACGAGTTGATGGCCGAGCTGTTGAGAGCCCAAAACCAACTCTTGATCCAAGGCCCGAACTCCGAGCGCGCCGCGCAGATGGAAAAGCTCTGCCAGCGCGCCCGCCATATGCTGGACCATCGCCAGCATATGTTTGGCGAGCTGGGCCAACTCTGCCGCGAACTCAGCGCCAGCCTGGTCGATCTGGCCGAGGACGACTCCTGGGCCCGCGGCCAATGCGAGGCCATGAATAGCACACTGGAACTGGGCCTGAGTGGCCGAGGCGTGCGCTCGGTCACCGAGATGCTCAGCGGCACCCGTGAGCGCCAACGCGCCCTGCGCGAGGAACGCAAGAATGCCCGCGATTCCCTCAAATCCCTGATCCACCAGATGCTGGCGGAATTGGGCGAATTGGGTCAGCACACCGACCGCTTTCAAAACAGCGTCGGCCGCTATGCCGATGTGATCGAAAAAGCCGACAGCCTGGAAAGTCTGGCCGGCGTGGTGCGCGAGATGGTGGAAGAAAGCCGCAGCGTCCACACCCTGGTGCAGCAGACCCAGGAACGTTTGAGCCTGGAACACCAGCGCGCCAGCGATCTCAACCAAAGAGTCGGGGAGTTGGAGAGCGAGTTGCTGCGTCTGTCCAACGAGGTGCAGACCGACCAGCTGACCCAGATCGCCAATCGCCGCGGCCTGCTGGCGGCCTTTGCCACCGAGCAGGCCAAGCTGGAGCGCGGCAGCGGCGAAGCGGCCGAAGCCGCCGGCGACGCAGAGCCCAGCGGCATCGCCCTGGCCTTGCTGGACATCGACAATTTCAAAAAGCTCAACGACAGCCTGGGCCATGGCGCCGGCGACGAGGCGCTCAAATCACTGGCCGAACGGGTCTCGCAAAACCTGCGGCCCGGCGATCTGGTGGCCCGCTACGGCGGTGAAGAATTTGTGCTGATGCTGCCGGGCACTCCCCTTAGCGAGGCACAAGCCGTGCTCGCCCGCCTGCAGCGCTCTCTCTCCGCCAGCCTCTTTATGCACGAGGGCAAGGATGTGTTCGTCACCTTCTCGGCCGGTGTGACCCTGTACCGCAACGGCGAGACCCTGGAAGCCGCCCTGGACCGCGCCGATGTGGCGCTCTACGAGGCCAAGCACACGGGCAAGAACCGGGCTTGCGTGGCGCCCTAAGCGCGAGTTTCAGCGGCCCATAAAAAAAGCGGATCGTCTGATCCGCTTTTTCTTTGCCCGGCGTCCGAATGCCGCTGCCGCCCAAGCCCTGCCTGGGCCGCCGGCCTCACCAGTCGCGCAACTTGACGCGCAGCCGGGCGATCGCCTGGCTGTGCAGCTGGCAGACGCGCGATTCGGTGACCTTGAGCACCACCGCGATCTCCTTCAGATTCATATCGTGCTCGTAGTACATGCTCATCATGAACTGCTCGCGTTCGGGCAGATTCTTGATGGCGGCCACCAGGGCTTCGCGCATGCGATGGTCCTGCAGCTTGAGCATGGGGTTGTTGCTGTGATCGGCCACATGGCGATCCAGAAAGTCCTCATCGCCTTCGTCACCGGACATGTCTTCCAGATACACCAGCTGGGTGCCACGCACCTTGCCCAAGAGGTCTTGGTACTCGGCCAGGGGGATGCCCATCTCGGCAGCGATCTCGCTCTCGGCCGGTGCGCGGCCCAGCTTTTGTTCCAGCTTGCGCACGGCGCTTTCGATATCGCGCTGCTGGCGGCGGGTGCCGCGGCTCATCCAGTCGCCGCCGCGCAACTCGTCCAGCATGGCGCCACGGATGCGCTGGGTGGCAAAGGTTTCGAACTGCACGCCCTGGCCGACATCGAAACGCGAGAGCGCATCGGTCAGGCCGATCAGTCCGACCTGAATCAGATCGTCGATCTCGATATTGGCGGGCAGCTTGGCGATCATCTGATGCGCCAGCCGACGCACCAGCGGGCTGTACTGCTTGATCAGCGAGGAGTTATCGAGGCGGCCTTTGGCGGTATACATGATCAGCTCCAGCGGCTTTTCAAAGAGTGGCGGCGAGGGAGGCGCGGGCAGCAGCCAAGCGCGTATTGCTGGGTCGCACAGGCGGGCGCAGCGGGCTGGCATTGACCGACGCTTCCAGCGCCGCTCCGGGAGGCGCGGCCATCAGCAGCTCGCGCGCCAGATGGCGGATTTCAGCGGAAATAGGGGCGGTGGGCGGCGTCTTGGGGTCCAGGCAGGCCCAGTCGCGCAGCACGGCGCCGAGGAAGCCGTCGGCGCAATTGCTCATCTGCTCGGCGATGCGGTCCGACAGACGCAGCTGCGGCGAGCAGGCCATCAACAGGCTGTAGACCATCAGGCCCGCGCGGTTGGCCAGCCACTTCATGCCGGCATAAGCATGGGTGACGCTTTGCGAGTCGGTGTCGGCCAGCAGCACCGGGCGCACCTCACGCAAGGCCACGACCCGGGCCAGCTCGGCGGCGCTGGCATGCAGCAAGACCACATCGGCCTGCGGTGCGGCGTCGGTCACCACCTCCAGAAACTGGGCGGCCGAGCCGTTGGCATTGATATAGCGCATGGGCAGGCCACGCGCGGCCAGATAGGACACGTCCTTGGACAGACGCTCGATGCAGGCACCCAGATCCACCGAGGCCAGCTCGGAGGGCTGGGGCGCCGTCTCACCCGCGTCCACCACCAGGGTGTGCAGGCCCAGCTCGGCAAAGGCCGCGCACAGGCCTTCGAGCAAGACGCCACCGCCCATCACATGGGGGTTGCTGACCACGGGGATGAAGCGCACCCGTGAGCTGGCGAAGAGCCGGCGCAGCCCATGGGCCTGGTCTTGCGGAGCGAGGGTGTGAGGATTGGCGTCGCGCATCATGATGGGGTCCGTATCTTTTGTTTTCTTGAGGCTGCGGGCTGGCTGCTTGCGTGCTTAATGGGTGCCCATGGCGGCCGGGTGCGCGGAGGCCAGCGCGGGGCTTCCGGCAAAGATCAGGTTCACGTCGGCACTGTCCATGCGCCAGGCGCCACCGGCCGTGCTGCGCAGGGCGCGTTGCACCAGGGCCTGGGCCGAGAGGCGGTGCCAGTCTTCCGGCACGCGCTGGCCATTGGCCACGCCCAAGACCTTGAGCTTGTGGCGGATCAGGGTGTCCAGCGCCGGGGCCAGCTTGACGGCCTCGTCGATCTTGGACAGCACCACGCCATGGCATTCCTGGGCACGCCAGGCGGTGATCACGTCTTCAATCGTCTCGCCCTGTTGAGCGGCGTTGACGACCAGGATCTTGCGCACGCTGGGGTGGGCCAGCATGTCCAGCAACTCGGTGGTGCGGGTGTCGCGCTGAGCCATGCCGGCGGTGTCGATCAAGACCATCTTCTTGCCAGACAGCAGTTCCAGCAGGTCTTCCAGCGAGGCGCGGTCATGCGCGGTATGCACAGGCACACCCAGGATGCGGCCGTAGGCGCGCAGCTGCTCGTGGGCGCCAACCCGGTAAGCGTCCAGCGTGATCAGGCCCAGATTGGCAGCGCCATAACGGGTCGCGAAAGCGGCAGCCAGCTTGGCTGTGGTGGTGGTCTTGCCCACACCGGTGGAGCCAATCAGGGCGAACACACCGCCTTGGTCTTCCAGCGCCGGCGAGCGCTCGTCGGTGATCAGATTGCGCGAGAGCACATGGGCGGCCCAAGACGTTTCGTCCTGCGCCTCGCCCTTGGGCGCATTCAGGCCCTTGAATTCATTGGGGCAGCCTTCGACCAGCTTGCGCACCAGAGCGGGCGAGAAGCCGACTTCCAGCATCTTCTGGGTCAGGCGGGCCTGGGTGGGTTGGCGCTGCAGCTTTTCCATAAAGGCCAGGGCGCCGAAGCGCTCTTCGATCAAGCCCTTCATGGAGCGCAGCTCGTTCATCATGTCTTGCTGGTCGCGGCGGCCCCGGCCGGGCAGATCGGGCAAGTCACCGAACTCGCTCAGGCTGGGCAGATCGCGGCTGGCAGCAGCGGCCGGCATGCGAATCTCGTCGCGCAGCACCGGTGGGGTGCGACGGGCAGGCGCCATCGGTGCTGGCGCGGGCGCTTCGGCGCGGCGCGGCTGCATGGCGGCCAGGGCGGCTTGGGCGCGTTGTTGGCGGGCCGCAGCCAGCGAGGCGGTGCCGGCGGGCAGCTCGGGCTCCAGATCGGCGGCCATGGTGCTGACCGGGTCGGGCAGACCGTCGAGCTCGGCCTGGCGGCGCTTGAGCACGCGTTCGCGCACATAGTCCTGGAAGGACAAGGTGCTCATGGCCAGGGTCTCGACATCGGCGCCCACTTCATTGGCGGGGTCGGCATAACCAAAGCTGGGTTCGGCGCGCTGACCCGCTTGCTGGCCGGTGCGAGCCGCAAAGCTGCGTGCTGCCGGGGCCGCTTGCCCCCCCGCCACGGAAGCGGCCTGGGCGGTATTGGGAGCGCCGACGGGGCGGGCCTGAACACGGCCGGGCGAGCTGATGCGCGGGGCGGTAGCCGCCACGCGTTCGATCTGCGACATGCCTTCCGGGGCCATGGCCAAGACCTCCACGCCTTCGGCGCAGGGCTTGTTGGACAAGACGACGGCGTCGTCGCCAAAGGCCCGGCGCACCAAGGCCATGGCTTCACGCGAATTGCGGGCAGTAAAGCGCTTCACATTCATGCTGTGCCCCCGATGATGGAACCAATGCGGATGGAATGGGTTTCAGGAATTTCGCTATGGCCCAGCACCTTCAGGCGCGGCGCGGCGCGGCGCAGCAGGCGGGCCATGGGGGCGCGGATCAGGTCCGGCACCAGCAGGCAGGCAGGCACACCACGGTCTTCCTGGGATTGAGCGGTTTCGGCGGCGCTGCGGGCCAGGGTGTCGGCGACACCGGGGTCCAGGGCGGCGCCGTGGGGGGAATTCAGGGCTTGGGTGACCAGACGTTCCAGCTCGGGCTCCAGCGCGATCACGTCCAGCTCCTTCACCGGGCCATAGATCTGCTGCACGATGGCCGGGGCGATGTGGACGCGGATGCGGCGGGCCAACTCGGCCGGGTCGGTGATGTTGCTGTTCTCGGCCACGCTTTCGACGATGGAGCGCATATCGCGGATGTGCACACCCTCTTCCAGCAGCAGCTGCAGGACTTTTTGCAATGAGGCGATGCCGAGCATTTTGGGTATCACGTCTTCGATCAGTTGAGGCGCTTGTTTGGTCAGGTGTTCGACCAGCGCCTGGGTCTCCTGGCGGCCCAGCAACTTAGCTGCGTGGACCTGCATCAAGTGTGAAAGATGGGTGGCGATCACGGTCGAGCAATCAACCACGGTAAATCCGGCCATTTGCGCCATTTCCTTCTGGCGATCGTCAATCCACACCGCCGGCAGGCCGAAAGCGGGGTCGGTGGTGGTCGTGCCAATCAATTTCTGGGTGGCGCCGCCGGGGTTGATGGCCAGCCACATGCCGGGGAAGGCCTCGGCCTCGCCGATCACCGCGCCACGCAGGGACAGGCGGTACTGGCTGGGCCGCAGCTCCAGGTTGTCGCGGATATGGACCGAGGGCGGCAAGAAGCCCACTTCCTGGGCGAACTTGCGTCGCACGCCCTTGATGCGGCTGAGCAGATCGCCTTCGCGCGATTTGTCCACCAGAGCAATCAGGCGGTAGCCCACCTCCAGACCCAGGGTGTCCACCGGCACCAGATCGTCCCAGCTGGCCTCGGCATTGGGCTCGGGCGCGGCCTGGGCCGGGCTGGCCTTGGCGGCGAGCTCTTCGACCGCCTGCTTTTGCTGCTTGGTCCGCAACCACCAGGCCAGATAGCCCAGGCCGCCCGAGATCAGCAGGAAGACCACATGAGGCATGCCGGGGATCAGGCCCAACATGCCGATCACGCCGGCCGTGATGGCCAGGGATTTGGCCGAGCCGAACACCTGCTTGCCGATCTGGCTGCCGATGTCTTTGTCCGTGCCCACGCGGGACACCACCATGGCCGCCGCCACCGAGATCAGCAGGGCCGGCACCTGGGCCACCAGGGCATCGCCCACGGCCAAGAGGATGTAAGAGTCCGCCGACTGGCCCGCGCTCAGGCCATGCTGCACCATGCCGATGATGAAGCCGCCAACGATATTGATGAACAAAATCAAGATGCCGGCCACCGCGTCGCCGCGCACAAACTTGCTGGCACCGTCCATGGAGCCGAAGAAGTCGGCCTCGTCGCCCAGCTCGGCACGGCGGCGCTTGGCCTCTTTTTCGTCGATCAGGCCGGCGTTGAGGTCGGCGTCCACCGCCATCTGCTTGCCGGGCATGGCATCCAAGGTGAAGCGAGCGCCGACCTCGGCGATGCGCTCCGCACCCTTGGTGACCACGATGAAGTTGATCACCACCAGGATGGCGAACACGATCAGGCCAACCGCGAAATTGCCACCAATCAGGAAGTGACCAAAGGACTCGATCACCTTGCCGGCCGCGCCGGTGCCGGTGTGACCTTCCATCAACACGACGCGGGTCGAGGCCACATTGAGCGAGAGGCGCAGCAAGGTGGTCAGCAGCAGCACGGTCGGGAAGGCCGCGAAGTCCAGGGGCTTGACCATATTGGCCGCCACCATCATCACCATCACCGCCATGGCGATATTGAAGGTGAACATCAGGTCCAGGGCGAAGGGCGGCAGGGGCAGCACCATCATGGCCAGGATCAGGATCACGGCCACCGGGGCGCCCAGGGCGCTCAGCACGGCGGCGCGCGGGCCCAAGAGGGCCTGCAGGCGTGCGGTTATCTCATTCATGCCGAGGCTCCAAACTCATCTTCTGGGTCCAGGTCGGCGGGCCGCCAACCGGGTTTGTTATGCGGGTCCAGCTCCGGCGGCACGACCGGATCAGGTTGCTCGGGCGCGGCCATGCGCGTGGCCATGGCCTGCTTGAGCTGGTAGACATAGGCCAGCACCTGGGCCACGGCGCCGAACAGCACGGCGGGGATCTCGCGATCCACCTCGGCGTGGGCGTAGAGGGCACGGGCCAGCACGGGCGACTGCAGCACCGGCACCTTGGCGTCCTTGGCCAGATCGCGGATCTTCATGGCCAGCAGATCGGCGCCCTTGGCCACCACCTTGGGGGCGGCCATGCTTTTGTCGTCGTACTTGAGGGCGACGGCATAGTGGGTGGGGTTCATCACCACCAGATCGGCCGTGGGCACGGCGGCCAACATGCGACGCTTGGCCATCTCGCGCATCTTGGCGCGCATACGGCCCTTCATCTCCATATTGCCTTCGTTCTCCTTCATTTCCTGCTTGACCTCTTCGCGCGTCATGCGCATGCGGCGCATATACAGCTGTTGCTGCAGAGGCAGGTCGATGACGGCGAACAAAGCCAGGGTGATCGCCAGCAGGCCCAAGCCTCCCATCAGCTGCTGACCGGCATAGGCCAAGGCGGCAGGAAGAGGCACGGACATGATGCCCACATAGGCGGCCAGGCGGTCCTTCAAAATCATGGCGCCCACAATGCCCAGCACCAGGGCCAAGGCCACGGCCTTCATGGCCTGGCCCAGGCCTTGGCCGCTGAACATGCGGCCAAGTCCGCTTAAAGGATTGAGGTGGGAGAACTTGGGCGCCAGCGGCTTCATGGTCCAGTTCCAACCACCCGAGGCGATATTGCTGGCAATGCCCACCAAGGTCAGGATCAGCGCGATGGGCAGCACGACCAACAAGAAGCTCAGCGTTAGCTCCCAGAGACGCTCCCCCATCAAGCCCGAGCGCGCCAACATCTGGGCGTCGAAATGCAGGGCATGGATCAGCATCTGCTTGAGCGTGTCGACGATGCGCGAACCGCCGACGCTGAGGATGATGCCGCCCGCCACCATCATGGCAAAGTGGGCCAGATCACGCGAACGCGGCAGCTGGCCCTCGGCCCGAGACCTTTCGATCTTCTTGGGCGAGGCCGGTAAATTTCTGTCCTGTGCGTCTTGGTCGGCCATGGCGAATAGATGGAGACGAGCCTAGAAAAGCTCGCATCGCCATTGTTCGCGGCCCGGCGGAAAACTTAAGCGAGATAAGGGCCAGGAAAGCGCCGGTGATCCGGGCTCAACAAGCTTGACCCTCCCGCAAAAGCTGGGTGCAAAAAAACCCGCCGCGGCGGGTTGTTTGCTTGCAGTGGCAGCGGCAGCTGCCCTGCGCGGGCTCAAAAGCCCAGGCTGGCCAGCAAGTCGTCGACCTCGCCCTGATTGGCCACCACATCGGTGCGGCCTTCGGGGTTGACCACGGGGCCTTGCAAGATATTGGGGTCCACCTTCTCGCGCTGATCGGGCGGCACCACAGACACCAGCAGCTTGACCAGGCTGTCTTCCAGGTCATTGGCCAGGGTCACGACCTTGGCGACCACCTGGCCGGTCAGGTCGTGGAAGTCCTGCGACATCATGATGTCGGTCAGATGCGAATCGATGCGGGCCGTGCTGGTTTCCACGTCCTTGACGAAGTTCAGCAAGGCGCCGCTGGCCACGGCCTTGACCGGGTCGGACATGATGGCCTCGGCCATGGCCCGGGTGGCGGTCGTGATGTGGGCGTGATCGGCCTTGGCCTGATCGACCGAGTTCAAGACCTTGTTGGCGGCCTCGGCCGTCTTGGTGGCGATATAGCTCAGGCGGCTGCGTGCGTCGGGCAGGCCATCGGTGGCGATCTGCAGCTTGGGCATCACGCCCAGTTGCTGCATGGTGTCATGCAAAACCCGGGTGATGGTGCCGATTTGCTGAAATACCTCAGGCGACACCGTGAGCGGATCGGTGCCGTGATTCAATTTGGCGAGATCTTCCAATTGCATGGCCAACTCCAGGTTCAGGCCGCAGCGGCCAGTTTTTGCATGATCTTCAGAACCTTTTCCTCCAAGGTGGCCTTGGTGAAGGGCTTGACGATGTAGCCAGCTGCGCCAGATTGGGCCGCCAGCACGATGTCTTCCTTGCGGGCTTCGGCGGTGACCATCAAAACCGGCAGATGCTTGAGATTGGGATCTTCCTTGATCGCCTTGAGCAGCTCAAAGCCCGTCATATTGGGCATATTGATGTCGCTCACGACGAAATCAAACTTGCTCTGCTTGAGCATATTGAGGGCTTCCACCCCATCCTCAGCTTCTTCGCAATTGTTGTAGCCGATCTCCTTGAGCAAACCACGCACGATGCGGCGCATGGTAGAAAAGTCATCGACAACCAAAAATTTCATGTCTGCGCTCATGGCAATCCTCGCTGGGGCTAAATGGTTTTATCGGGGCTTTGTGGGCAAACTTGAGGGGCTTTTCACCGGCTCGGCCGCTGGGGCTTCGTTGGGTGCTGCTTCTTCCTCGTCCGGAACATTCTTCAACACGGCATCCTCGGCATCGCGGTTCATCACAATAATGCTGATGCGTCGATTGATGGGACTATCGGGCTGCTTGCTGTCTAGCAGCTTGCTGGAGGCCAGGCCTTGCACACGCAAGGTCCGCGCTTCCGGCAATCCGCCAGCAATCAATTCTCGCCTGGAAGCGTTGGCCCGATCGGCTGATAACTCCCAATTGCTATACCCACGATCGCCACCCGAAAACGGCTGGGCGTCAGTATGACCTTCCAAAGTCAAACGATTCGGAACTTCCGACAAGACCGCGCCCAATTCGTGTAGCAATTCATGCATATATGGCTTCACCACGGCGCTGCCGCTGTCGAACATGGGCCGGTTACCCTCGTCAACGATCTGGATGCGCAGGCCTTCCTTGGTCATATCCAAGCGGATCTGCCCGCCCAATGCCGCCAGCTTGGCGTTATTGGCCAGCACGTCCTCGACCTTGGTCTTGAGTTGCTCCAAACGCGCCTTTTCTGCCTTGCGCTGCTCTTCCTTGAGTGCGCGCAGATTGAAGGTTCGCTTTTGTGATTCTGTCTCACCGGACTTCACCTGCCCAGTCTCGCGGCTCAAATCTCTGCCGCCGCCCTTGACCAGGCTGGAGGAGTCACCGGAACCCGAGCCGCCCTGCATGGCGATCTTCAGCGGTGAGCTGAAGTAGTCGGCAATACCTTTTTTGTCGCCCTCGGTGGTCGAACCCAGCAGCCACATCAAGAGGAAGAAGGCCATCATGGCCGTCACGAAGTCAGCGTAGGCGATCTTCCAGGCGCCGCCATGCGCTGCATGGCCCCCCTTCTTGATCTTCTTGATGATGATGGGCTGAAGCTTTTTGGCGTCACCGGCCATGACCGACCTCCTGCCCTGCGCTTGAAATTCTCATCCTTGCCTGCGACCTTGGCTTACTTCTTCTTCACATGAGCTTCCAGCTCACTGAAGGTAGGGCGATCACCCGAGTAAAGCACCTTGCGGCCGAACTCGATCGCGACCTGGGGGGCGTAACCCTGCATGCTGGCCAAGAGTGTGGTCTTGATGCACTGCAGCTCCTTGCCGGCGTCTTCCACTTTTTGCTCCAGCAAGCCACCCAGGGGCTCAACAAAGCCATAGGCCAGCAAAATGCCCAGAAAGGTGCCCACCAAGGCGGAGCCGATCATGCCGCCCAGCACGGCCGGGGGCTGGCCCACCGAGCCCATGGTGTTCACCACACCCAGCACGGCCGCCACAATGCCGAATGCCGGCAGACCGCCGGCCAAACGGGCGATGGCGGCCACGGCCGCATGTTCTTCCTGGTGATGGGTTTCGATCTCGGCGTCCATCAGGGACTCGATCTCGTGCGCGTTCAGATTGCCCGACACCATCATGCGCAGGTAATCGGTAATGAAGTCGGTCACATGGTGGTCATTGCCCACCGTGGGGTATTTTTGGAACAGCGGCGAGGAATGCGGATCCTCGACGTCTTTTTCGATGGACATCAAGCCCTCTTTGCGGGCTTTTTGCAAGATGTCATACATCAAGGCCAGCAGCTCCATATAGCGGGCCTTGCTGAACTTGCTGCCCTTGAAGCACTGCCCCAGGCCCTTCATCGAGGCCTTGACCACCTTCATCTGGTTATTGGCAAGAAAAGCGCCGGCAGCGGCGCCGAAAATGGTGATCATCTCGAAAGGCAGGGCGTGCAGAATCACGCCGATATTGCCGCCGTGGGCAATATAGACACCGAAGATACAACCGAGCGCGATGAGCCAACCAATGATGACAAACATGGTGTTTTCTATAGAGACTTAAGCAGCCTTATCGGCCTTTGACCGACGCTCTTGAGTTTGCCTGTGCGCTAGGGCGGCCAATCCACGCAAGAAGCCGGCTTTGCACCGGCTTTCATGGCCTTGCCCTCATGCCCGGGCTGGCATACGGTAGACCCACAGCCGATGAGCACGGGGCAGATCGATGCTGGCCAAGGCGCCCTGCCCTTGAATCTCAAAGTCCAGACTGACCAGCCAAGCCCCCGGCGCCAGCTGCTGGCAGGCCTTGGCCCAGACCCGCTCCATGGACTCCGGGCGCTGGAAGACATAAACCATCTGGAAGGGCTGCCAGTCCTGCGCCCACATATCGCCACGGCGGATGCGAGCCCAGGGGCAGAGCAGGCGCACGGCACCGGCCAGCAGCAGACTCCATTCAATCCCCTCGATGCTGGCCTGCGGATAGATGCGACGCAGCTCGCGCAAGCCATGGCCCAGGCCGCAGCCGGCGTCAAGAATGCGCGCCTGCGGCGGCAGGGGCGCCAGCTCGGCCAAGCCTTGCAAGGCGTTTTTGGGGGTTGGGAACAAGGGGGCGTCGCCCCAGCTGCGGCGCGGGTATGCCAGCGCCAGCAAGAGCAAAGGAATCAACCAGGCCCAGGCCGGCAGGTCCAGCGAGCGGGCGCTGATCAACAAAGAAAGCGGAAAACCCGCCGCCACCATCAGGCGGCGCCAGCGCGGCAGCTGCAAGAACGCCAGCGCCAGACCCAGGGCGGCTGCCATGACGAAGGCGGACAAGGCCTCAAGACCCGCCGAGCGCAGGGCCAGAAACAAGCCCCAGGCCAAGCCCCAGCTCAGCAAGGCGGGTACAGGCCAGCGCAGCAAAGGCATGGCGAGCAGGCTCCGAGCGATTTAGTGCATCTGGATGGAGCCGCTGGCGCGACCCTTGCCTGCGCGTGCCGGCGGGTTGCACATGCCGCAGACGTAGTGACGGGCGATCTCGTGCGGATGGGTCACGAAGTGGCCACCGCAGGTCGAGCACTTGGTCATGGTCAGCATGCCGTTGTCGATGAACTTCACCAAGCGCCAAGCGCGGGTGACCGACAGCATCGCCTCCAGGCCCTGGGCCTGGGTTTGTTCTTGATAGAGCTGGTAGGCCTTGATGACCGCGTCGATCTCGTCCAGCTCCGAGACCTTGTTCAGGTACTCGTGCACATTCAGGAAGAGCGAGGCATGGATATTGGGCTGCCAGGTCATGAACCAGTCCGTCGAGAAGGGCAGTTGGCCCTTGCTGGGGCTCTTGCCCGAAACTTCTTTGTACAGGCGCAGCAGGCGCTCGTAGGACAGATCGGTCTCAGACTCCAGCACTTGCAAGCGCGCACCCAGATTGATCAGGGTCACCGCACGTTCGATTTGGCGGGCTTCGGTCAGGATGCTTTTGTTGCGCATGATGGAGTCTCTCTTCTTGGGTTTCTTTTGGACGGGGCGGACGGATCAGGCCGCTTCTTGGTGGCGGCCGGCCATCAGAATGCTGGCGTGCAGGCGGCTGACGCCGTCGTTAGCGGCCGACTTGCCATGGCTGGTCAGCAGACCCCAGACCAGGTCGTCGTCCATGCGGAAGCGGCACAGCAAGGTATTGCCCGAGGCAATCTTCATCAGCTGGGCCGGGCTCAGCGTACCGATCAGGGTGGCCGTGTCTTCCGAGATGCCCAGGCGGTAAAGCGCTTGCTCACGGTCCGCACGGATCAGGCTTTGCGCCAGCATCAGATAGGACAGATTGGCTTCGCGAATCTCGGCGAGGATTTGGTCTGCGTTCATGTTGCGGCTCCGGTAAAAACTGTGTTGGGTGTTGAAAGCATTTGCTATCAACTTGCAACGAATTGTGAAGACCGGAAGTAATCCTCAACATCGGCGCATTTCCGTCCCTGAAGTCCTCTTTCCTCCCTCCCCTCTGTCAGGTTTCTTCCTACAAGCGAGCTGAAGACGGCACTTTCCTAGCCTTTTCAAGGCTCGCGAATCAGGGCGGAGGATCGCCCACTGTCATAGGAGAAGCTGAGGCTTGGGCCTGTTTTTCAGCGCACTTCACAGCGCGCTTGGGCTTGTAAGGCTTTTTCATCGGCCCGGCCACGGACGCGCGACGCCTGCGTGCCTGACAGGCAGGTCTTAGAGCCTGTTAAGGCCATGGAAATAGGCCTAGGCAGCCGGCGCTTGCAGGCCAAATGCTTGCCGCAGGGCCTGGGCTTCAGGCGCCCTGCCCGTTCCTTCCAGCAACAAAGCCAGATTGTGGGCGGCAGAAAAACTGCCACGGCCGGCGACGGCGCCGCTTTGCTCCGGTCGTTCACCCAATTCCAGGCAGCGCCGCCAGGCGTCTTCGATGGTGGGCAGCAAGAGCTCGGCCTGGGCCGGCTGATCGGCCGCAAAGTCCAGCAGCAAATCGCCGAGGGTGAAGAAAAAGTCGGGCGACTCGGCGCAGATTTGCAGCTGCGTCTCGGCAAACTGGATGCCGGCCTCGTGCTGCTTCAGTTGCTTGAGGCCAAACAGACGGCGCGCGACCAGATCGGTCCACCAGGCATGGGGCAGTTCGGTCAGCTCGGCGGCGCAGGCAAAACAGCTCTCGGCCTCGGCATAGTCCTCGTAAACCGAGGCGTCCTTGCCGGTCTGGTACCAGAGATAGGCATCCCCCGGTCGGTGCGCCAGTTCCTGCCGCAAGAGCGCCTGGTTACGGCCCCGCTTGCGCTGCAAATGCTCGGGCAGATAGCCATCGTGGCCGATACGCAGGGCCAGTGGTCGCAAAGCCAGGCCGTGCAGCACTTGTTCATGCACACGCCCGGCGTAGCGCAAGGCCCCGGGCAGGATGCGAGACAGGCGGGAGATCGCTTGCTGGGTGCGCCCACCGGAGGCCGTGTCGGCAAACTGGTCCAGCAGCGCTATCGTGCCGACGAAGTCGGGGCGTTGCTGGCGCAGCGCGGCCAGGGCCTCGCCGCCAGAGATCAGCCACTCATCTGCGTCCAGCACCACATGCCAGTCGGCAGCAGCCAAGTCCAGGGCGGTATTGCGCGCCGCCGCGAAATCATCGCACCAGACAAAGTGCTCTACCCGCGCGCCTGCGGCCTGCGCCAGGGCTGGGGTGTCATCGCTGGAGCCGGTGTCCAGCACCAGCATTTCGTCCACCCAGGGCCGCAAGCTATGCAGCAGGCGCTGGATATGCGCGGCTTCATCGCGGGCAATGACGACGAGGCAGACTCGGTACATGGGCGAGACGGTGCGCGCGAAGCTTGCGATCAGTGCATCTGGATGGAGCCGCTGGCGCGACCCTTGCCGGCGCGTGCCGGCGGGTTGCACATGCCGCAGACGTAATGGCGGGCGATCTCGTGCGGATGGGTCACGAAGTGCCCCCCGCAGGTCGAACACTTGGTCATGGTCAGCATGCCGTTGTCGATGAACTTCACCAAGCGCCAAGCGCGGGTGACCGACAGCATCGCCTCCAGGCCTTGGGCCTGGGTCTGCTCTTGATACAGCTGGTAGGCCTTGATGACCGCGTCGATCTCGTCCAGCTCCGAGACCTTGTTCAGATACTCGTGCACATTCAGGAAGAGCGAGGCGTGGATGTTCGGCTGCCAGGTCATGAACCAGTCGGTCGAGAACGGCAGTTGGCCCTTGCTGGGGCTCTTGCCCGAGACTTCTTTGTACAGGCGCAGCAGGCGCTCGTAAGACAGATCGGTCTCAGACTCCAGCACTTGCAAGCGCGCACCCAGATTGATCAGGGTCACCGCACGTTCGATTTGGCGGGCTTCGGTCAGAATGCTTTTGTTGCGCATGATGGAGTCTCTCTTCTTGGGTTTCTTTTGGACGGAGCGGACGGATTAGGCCGCTTCTTGGTGGCGGCCGGCCATCAGGATCGAAGCGTGCAGACGCGACACGCCGTCGTTGGCGGCCGACTTGCCGTGGCTGGTCAGCAGACCCCAGACCAGGTCGTCGTCCATGCGGAAGCGGCACAGCAAGGTGTTGCCCGAGGCAATCTTCATCAGCTGGGCCGGGCTCAGCGTGCCGATCAGGGTGGCCGTGTCTTCCGAGATGCCCAGGCGGTACAGGGCTTGTTCGCGGTCAGCGCGGATCAGGCTTTGCGCCAGCATCAGATAGGACAGATTGGCTTCGCGAATCTCGGCGAGGATTTGGTCTGCGTTCATGTTGCGGCTCCGGTAAAAAACTGTGTTGGGTGTTGAAAGCATTTGCTATCAACTTGAAACGAATTGTGAAGACCGGAAGTAATCCTCAACATCGGCGCATTTCCGTCCCTGAAGTCCTCTTTCCTCCCTCCCCTCTGTCAGGTTTCTTCCTACAAGCGAGCTGCGAGACCTCGGCAAGCCCGCCGCCAATCGCAGGTTTTTGCGCGGTGAGCCCGCAGCCCAGAGTGGCGAGCCGCAGGCGTAAGGCAGACAGCCGCCAATTCCAGGCTGCTTTCACTTCATCGAGAACGGGGCGGATGACAAGCCGCCGACCACGCGCGGACGCTTGGAGCAAGCTCAACATGCGTCGTGTGGTGTGCGTCTGCGGACCAAGAAGTTAGGCCGGCGAAGGCTAGGCCAATTCCCGGCGCAAGCGCTAGTGCGGGCCGATCAGCTGCGGCGGGAATACTGCTCAGCGAGGGGGCTTTGCGGCACAGGCCGACGGCGACAAAGCCAAAAGGCCCGAGAACAATTTGACAGTTCTAGGCACACGGAACTCATTGCCGATGGGGCGCGGCCTGAGGAGGCGCGCGCCCCAGCCAGGCATCAAGACTCAGCGATTCGCGCTGTCAAGCAGTGCGTCCAATCGCGCCAACTCGATGCGCGCGATCTCCGCAAGCTCGGGCGCTTCGTCCATCAGATTGCTCAAGGCAGGGCCTTGCAGCAAAAGCTCCAGCGCTTCCTTGCCGCGCAGGACTTGACCCTGGCCCGACAGTGCAAAGGCAAGGGTGTAGAGACTGGCACCGTGGGCAGGTTGCAAGAGCAAGGCCCGCTCGGCCGCAGCCTGGGCTTCGGCCAGCTTGCCGGCACTCAGCAACAAGGCCGCCATATCGCTGAGCAGGTCATGGGCCATGGGCTCATGGCTCAGCGCCTCATGCAAGACGCTCAGACCCAGGTCCAGATGGCCGCGCGCCACCTCGGCGAAGGCACGGTTGCGCGCCTCGGCCAATAGCAAAGCGCCTTCGGCGCTGAGGCTTTCAATCAGGCCGCGTTCATTCGTCATCTCACCCAAGTGCTGCTGAGCATGCAGCGTTGTAGGCGTCGTTGCTTGCGTCATGGCATGCATAAGGATCTCCAATAGCTTGAACAAATTGTTCGGTATGCGCCAGCGGCGCCAGCCTGAAGGGCGATCCCACCATTTCCCTCCACCCTTGGGGCGGGCCCACACGAGGCGAGCGAGGGGCGCAGTTTCGACTTCAGTAAAGGAAACTTTAGGGCTTGCCGGCAGGGCTATTCGTTAGAAAAGCCCGCTCTTGCGCCCTCTTCTTCAAGCCTTGTGCTTGACCCGGCAACCGAAAACAAGGACAGAGCCGCTGCAAGACACGGAGACCCCCGAGAGGGGCCCGCTTGCCCAGCCACTCTGTGACCTGACTCCTGATTTCAAACACCGCGACTTCAGCGACAACAAAGAAGGTTCCGCCCAAGAAACAGCTCAGCCCGCCAACCCAGTAAGCGACGCACCGGCCCCTCGCCACTCGCCTCCTCTGCTCACGCGGACCCAGCGAAAAGTCGATCCAAGGAATAAGCCGAAAGCCCAGTCGCTTTTCAACAGATCAAGCCTATTGACAAACAGTCCTCAAGTTCTCTTGAGTGCTGTCCGATACCCATTTCAACGGGTCTGGAAACGGACACGTGGTCCGGTAAGTAGGCCGCAAGTTGAAGCTCCCCCGATTGGGGAGTCCAGGGTTGCAAAGCTTGACTGAGCCGGGCGGGGCGGGGGAACTTGCTCCTTAGGAATCAAGTCCCCGCGTAACGGATGTCTCTCGTTAGGGGGGTGTTCGCAACACGTCGGCGCTCAGCCGGAAAAACTTTGTAGCTGAAACAGGAGTCAATCATGCCCGCAATCATCAATACCAATCAGCTGTCCCTGAATGCACAGCGCAATACCTCGACCTCGCAAGGCTCCTTGGCCGTTTCCATGCAGCGCCTGTCTTCGGGTCTGCGCATCAACTCCGCCAAGGACGACGCCGCCGGTCTGGCCATCTCTGACCGCATGACCAGCCAAGTGCGCGGCATGAACGTCGCGATGCGTAACGCCAATGACGGCATCTCCATGGCACAGACCGCCGACGGCGCGCTGAGCAAGGTGACCGACGCGCTGCAACGTATGCGTGAACTGGGCGTGCAAGCACGTAACGCCACCAACACCACCTCCGACCTGGATTCGATCGGCAAGGAATTCGCGCAACTGGGTTCGGAAATCACCCGCGTTCTGGGTGGCACGACCTTCAACGGCAAGTCCATCCTGGCCACGGCCGGCACCTCGACTTTCCAGATCGGCGCCAACACCACGGGCAATGACTCGGTGGATGTGACCACCACCGATCTGACGGCCGACGCCAGCATCACCGCCGTCACCGGCGCCACCATCAGCAATACCGACACCGCGGCCACGCTGAAGACGGTGATCGACAATATCGACACGGCCATCACCACCGTCAGCGGCGAGCGCGCCACCTACGGTGCGGTGCAGAACCGCTTCGACGCGATCACCTCGAATCTGCAGATCTCGGTGGAAAACCAAAGCGCCGCTCGCAGCCGCATCACGGACGCAGACTACGCGACGGAAACCGCCAATCTGAGCCGCTCGCAGATCCTGCAACAAGCAGGTAACGCGATGATCGCGCAGGCCAACCAGTTGCCGCAGCAAGTCCTCTCCCTGCTTCGATGATCCCGGGCCGCTCCAGCCGGCCCTGAGTAATCAAACCAGTACAGGAAGACTCATGCCTCCGGCACAAGCCCCCTGACCTCAAGCCCCCACCGCCGCTCGTCACAGGACGAGCGGCACTTTTGATGAAAAGGCCTTAAGTCAAGCCAAGGTGTCGACGATAAACAGTCAACGGGTCCGAGAAAGTGCAAGGACTACGTGGTCCGGTCAACCGGTTCAAGCGCAGCGCGATTTCAGCGCGTGATTGACCAAGACGCGGACGGTGCAAGCCCCCGGGTGAAAGCCTGGGATTTTGCTGACAGGGTCGCTCCCAGGAGCGATCAAGTTATCGACCGCGAATACCGGGATTCCGGCAAGTCGTTCAACACCGAAAAAGGATTGTCATGGGCTCCATCATCAACACCAATCTGATGTCGCTGAATGCTCAGCGCAACACCTCCACCTCGCAAGGCTCGCTGGCCATTTCCATGCAGCGCCTGTCTTCAGGTCTGCGCATCAACTCCGCCAAGGATGATGCCGCCGGCCTGGCCATCTCCGATCGCATGACCAGCCAGGTGCGCGGCATGAATGTGGCCGTGCGCAATGCCAATGACGGCATCTCCATGGCGCAGACCGCCGACGGTGCGCTGGCCAAGGTCACCGATGCCCTGCAGCGCATGCGTGAACTCAGCGTGCAAGCCCGCAACGCAACGAACACCACCACCGACCTCGATTCCATCGGCAAGGAATACGCGCAGCTGGGCGCTGAAATCGGCCGCGTCGTGGGCGGCACCACCTTCAATGGCAAGGCCATCCTCGCCACCACCGGCACCTCGACCTTCCAAATCGGCGCCAACACAACGGCCAATGATTCGGTCGATGTGGCCACCACCGATTTGACCCTGGACGCCACCATCACGGCCGTGACCAGCGCATCGATCAGCAATGCCGACACCGCCGCCACATTGAAGACGGTGATCGACAATATCGAC
This sequence comes from Paucibacter sp. KBW04, assembly GCF_003852425.1. Taxonomy (GTDB): domain Bacteria; phylum Pseudomonadota; class Gammaproteobacteria; order Burkholderiales; family Burkholderiaceae_C; genus Paucibacter_A. The sequence goes on from NZ_QAJN01000014.1 coordinate 251,237, forward strand.
ACGGCGCTGACCACGGTGAGCGATCAGCGCGCCACCTTCGGCGCGGTGCAAAACCGCTTCGAAGCCATCATCTCCAATCTGCAGATCTCGGTGGAGAACCAGACCGCTTCGCGCAGCCGCATCACCGACGCCGACTACGCCTCGGAAACCGCCAATCTGAGCCGTGCGCAAATCTTGCAGCAAGCGGGCAATGCCATGGTTTCGCAGGCCAACCAGATGCCGCAACAAGTGCTCGCCTTGTTGCGCGGCTGAGTCCGCGCATAGAGGGCCGGAAGGCGCTTTGTGGCTGACGAAGGATTCGCCGCGATACAAGCGGCGAAGCTGAGGCTCCCTCATCGACCGCCCGTCCCAAGCATTGAAAACAGCTCCAGCTCTGACTCGCGTCGGGGCCGGAGCTGTTTTTTTTTGGCCGTGGTTTCCCGCCCTTATTGGGCTTTTGAAAGGCGACAGCACTCAGAGAATTTGCACATCGGGTTCAAAAGTGATTGAGGACTCGACGTCCGCCGCCAAGAGAGATGCACTGAATCTGATTTCTTGGTTTGGCCGGGCCGCTTGGAAAGTTTTGGTCCTTCACACCGATCGCGACGATCCAGATCACGCCGGCCCGCGCCGGGATTACCGGATTTTGCAGGAGTGCTCAAATGCCCCAAACCATCAACACCAATATTGGCTCGCTGAACGCCCAGCGCAACCTGAATATGTCGCAAGGCTCGCTGGCCGTGTCCATGCAGCGGCTGTCCTCAGGCATGCGAGTCAATTCCGCCAAGGACGATGCCGCCGGTCTGGCCATCGCCGAGCGGATGAACTCCCAGGTTCGCGGCATGAATGTTGCGATCCGCAATGCCAACGACGGCATCTCGCTGGCGCAAACCGCTGAAGGCGCCTTGTCCAAGGTGGGTGACAACTTGCAGCGCATGCGTGAGTTGGCGGTGCAGGCGCGCAATGCCACCAACACCACGGCCGACCTGGACTCCATCGGCAAGGAGTACACCCAGCTGGCCTCGGAAATCACCCGGGTGCTGGCGGGCACGACCTTCAACGGCAAGAAGATTTTGGGCGCCGATGCCACGACACCGCAGGACTTCCAAGTCGGCCCCAACACCGGCCCGGAAGACGTCATCACCGTGACCACCTCGGACATGACGGCAGACCCCACCATCCTGGCGGTGACGGCCTCCTCCATTTCGGCCGCCGACGACTCGGCCTCCTTGAAGACCTCGATCGACGCCATCGACGCGGCCATCAACACCGTGTCCAGCCAGCGCGCTACCTTGGGCGCCTCGCAAAACCGCTTCGACGCGGTGATCGCCAATCTGCAGGTCTCGGTGGAAAACCAGAGCGCTGCCCGCAGCCGCATCATGGATGCGGACTACGCGGCGGAAACCTCGAACCTCAGCCGCACCCAAATCCTGCAGCAGGCCGGCAATGCCATGGTGGCCCAGGCCAACCAGATGCCGCAGCAAGTCTTGGCCCTCCTGAAGGGCTAAGGACGGAATCGCCCGCCTCGGGGCAAAAGCAGTAATTTTTCTCAAGGCGGCTCGGCTACGGCTCGGCCGCCTTTAGTTTTTCTTGCCGCAACCGACAACATCGATATCCCGTGATTGCCTTGGGCCTCGCAAGAGCCCACGCCTTCTCGGTTCACTGGAGATCTGACCATGGCCACTATTTCATCGATCGGCGCAGGCAGCGGCTTACCTGTTGAGGAGATCATCGCCAAGCTGATGTCCATCGAGAGGCAGCCCGTCGTTGATCTGCAGACCAAGGCGACCAGCTTGCAGGCCAAGCTGTCCTCCTACGGCAAGCTGCAAAGCAATATCAGCGCGGTGAAAGATGCGGCCACCAAGCTCAATGACCCCGTCACCTGGGGCGCCAATCTGTCCACCTCCTCGGACGCGACTTCGGTCACCGCCTCGACCACCCAAGCCTCGGTGGCCGGCACCTATGCGGTCAGCGTTTCCAAGCTGGCGGCGGCGCAGACCATCACCGGCGCAGCCATTCCCAGCGACGCCACCACCATAGGTCAGGGCTCCATAACCATTGAGTTGGGCGCCTGGAATGCCGACAACACGGCCTTCACCCCCACCGCCGGCAAGTCGGCGGTCACCATCAATATCGGTGCGGGCGAAGACAGCCTGACGGCGGCGCGGGACAAGATCAATGCCTCGGGGGCCGGCGTCGTCGCCTCGGTGGTGAGCGACGCACAGGGCTCCCGCCTGGTGCTGCGTTCGGCCAATACCGGCGCCAGCAACGCCTTTCGCGTCAGCGCCACGGAAACGGCCCCCGGCCCTAACGGCGGCCCCGGCCTTTCATCACTGGCCTACGACCCCAGCAATGGCATTACCACGGCCAAGGTGGCGCAGTACGCGCAAAGCGCCGTGGGCAAGATCAATGGCATCGATGTGGTGTCCGAGAGCAATACCGTCAGCAATGTGATCGACGGTCTGACCGTCAATTTCAGCAAGGTCACCAGTGCCGACGTGAGCGTCACCGTCGGGGCAGACAAGGAAGCGATCAAGAAGGCCATCAATGATTTCGCCACGGCCTACAACGCCTTGGCGACCTTCATGAAAGACCAGACCAAGTACACCCCCAAGTCCGGCACCACCGCCGCATCGTCGGGGCCCTTGCAAGGCGACAGCACCGCCATCACCATGCAAAGCCAGCTGCGCACCCTGGCCAGCAGTTCCAGCACCTTGGGCGGCAGCCTCACCCGCTTCGCCGACATCGGCCTGGACCCGCAGGCCGACGGCACGCTCAAGGTCAACGCGGCCAAGCTGGACGGCGCCCTGGGCAATTTGCCCTCGCTCAAAAAGATGCTCTCGGGCCTGGACAGCGCCGACCCGAACAACAACGGCATTACCCAAAGAATGGCGGCACTGACCACGGCGGCCCTGAGTTTTGATGGCTCGCTGAACTCCAAGCAAACCGGCCTGCGCGAAACCATCAACCGCAACGGCGATGACCAGGACAAGATCAATATGCGCTTGACCCTGGTGGAAGCCCGTATGCGCGCGAGCTACACCGCCCTGGACAAGAGCATGGCCAAGCTGACCGGCCTGCAAAGCTACGTCAACCAGCAGTTCGGCGTGAAGTAAATCACGCGCAGCGCCCCGCACCCCAGTGCTCAACGCCCAGTGCGCCCTTGCGGGCTCGCCGGGCGTTTTTCATGGGCCGAACCCCGCGAGCGCTGCGCACACTGGCGACGAAACAAGCCCGAACGCAGTTCGCACAAGGCAGGCCCTTCAACACGGAAGGGGCTACAAATCCTCACATCCGGCGACTCAAGTTTGCCCACCCCAGGCCGAAAACTATTCAAGACGGACAAAACTGGGAAACAACACATGTACGGCAACACCTCATCCCCCTTCGCATCTCGCGGCCAGAAGGCCTCGATGTATAGCAAAGTGGGCTTGGAAACCGACGTACACGGCGCCAGCCCGCATCGCCTGATTGCGATGCTGTTCGACGGCCTCTTCGACGCCATGAACCAAGCCCAGGTCGCCATCCAAACCAAGAATTTGGAGCTGAAGAATCGCAGCCTGATGCGCGCCGTGCGCATCCTGGACGAGGGCTTGAAGGCTGGCCTGAATCTGGAATCCGGCCCTCTGGCGGCCGACCTCAACGATTTGTACGCCTATATCTGCATGCGTTTGACCCGCGCCAATCTGCACAGCGATGCCGAGGCCGTGGCCGAATGCCAGCGCATCCTGACCCCTGTTCGCGAGGCTTGGACGGCCATCGGCAGCAACCCCGAGTTGCAGCGCGCCGCCTGATCAAGGTCACCAGCCCACACACTCAACACTGTCTCCTGCGGAACTAGCGATGAATACCCAACTCCTGAGCTATTACGAAGCCATCGAACAAGCCAGCGCAGACATGCTTTGCGCCGCCCGTTCCGGCAACTGGGATGAAGTTGTCAAGCTCGAGGGCGCTTGCGTGCTGCTGATCTCGCAGCTCAAGCATGCCGCTTCCAGCGAGAAGCTCGCCCCCGACGAGGCCAAGCTGAAGACCCGCATCATGCAGCGCATCCTGGTCAATGACGCCGAGATCCGCCACCTGGCCGAGCCCTGGCTGGATGATCTGGACCGCGTCATGACCGGCAAGAGCAAAACCCTGCACTGAGTTTGTCTCAACCAGCCCAGGGGCGCGAATCAGCGCTCCGGCTTGACACCCGATGAGCCGCTTCAACAGCCCAATCCATCCCGCCTCGCCCGACGCCTCCGATCCGGAAGCCTCGGGCGATTTTCGTATCCAGGGCAGCGCCGAGGTGCTGGTCCTGCTGCAGGCTTTGCAAGAGCAGCAGATCCCCATCACCCTCAGCACCCCGGCAGGCCTGTCGGTGCAGAGCTGCCTGAGCGCCGTCGACGCTCAATTTGGCGCCCTGGGTTTCGATGTGCACCCCGACGATCCCTTGCTGCCCGAATTGCTCAGTGCCGAGGAGGTCACGGCCGTGGCCTATCTGGACCAGATCAAGCTGCAGTTCGAGCTTGAAGGCCTGCTGCTGCTCAATAGCAAGGCGCTGGCTCACGGCGCCGTCCTGCGCAGCCCCATGCCCAGCCGGCTTTACCGCTTCCAGCGCCGCCAGGCCTTCCGCGTGCGGCCCAGCACCCGCACACCGCAGCTACGCCTGCCCCACCCCCAGGAAGCCGGGCAGACGCTGCAACTGCGCATCCTGGATCTGAGCCTAGGCGGCGTGGCCGTGCTCTGGCCGGCGGGGTTAGAGGCCCCCGAGGCGGGCAGCGGCTTCGTCAGCGCCCAAGTCGAGTTGGACCGCGACACCCGCTTTGAAGCCGGCCTGCGGGTGCAGAACATCCGGCCCGAGGCCGAGGGCGGCGTGCTGCTGGGGCTGAACTTCGCACGCATAGACAACGAAGCCGAACGGCTCTTGCAGCGCTATATCGACCAGGTACAAAAGCTCGGTCGCCTGCTGCGCAAAAAGCCCACGCCATGAACACCGCCCGCCCGCTGCAGAAAGGCTTCACCTTGCTGGAGGCGGTCGCGGTGATGGCCATCACCGGCATCTTGATGGCCGTGGCCGTGCCCAGCTATCACAATCTGCTGCAGCGCCAGCAGCTGCGCCACGCCGCTGAGGCCCTGGCTCAAGACATGCGCATGGCGCGCGAGCTGAGCATTCGCGAGAACACGCCCATCTTCATCAGCTACAGCCCGGGCAAGCAATGGTGCTGGGGCGTCAGCCGCGGCCAAGCCTGCGATTGCGCCGCACCGGCCGGCCGCGCACAAACCTGCAGCATCAGCCGCATGGACAAGACGGAGTTCCCCAATGTGCTGCTGGACATCGCGCAGGAAGCCGCCTTCTCGGCGGGTCGCGGTCAGGTGGAACAGTTTGGCGATGCGGCCTTCAGAACCGAGCGAGGCCACAATCTGCGCGTCTCACTCAACGCCATGGGGCGGCCCAAGCTCTGCGGGCCCGACGCGCCTGAGCATCAACCCTGCTGAAGTCCACCGCCTCAAAGGGTGAGGGTTTTCGTAGCGAGCAGGCGTCAGGCTAGGCGGCCAGAGCACAGGAGGCGGAACGTACTTCCTGTACCTGAGGATTCCGAGCATCTGGCCAACAAGGCATGGCGGCTGCGCAGTAGAAAGCCCTTGCCCTTCAGACCTGCATATTCATGATTTCGGAATAGGCTGAGACCAGCCGGTTGCGCACCTGCAAAGTGGCTTGAAAACCGATCTGCGACTTTTGCATCGCGATCATGGTCTCTTCCAGGCTGACGGTGGGGTTGTCTAACTGCACCTCACGCTGCAAGCGGGTCGCTTCCGTCTGCGCCTGGCTCACCCCCTTCATGGCCTGCGCCATCGCATCACCAAAGCTGGGGCCGCCCACGGCCTTGGGCTTGGCCAAGGGCTGGCCGTTGACGGCCAAGCCGGCACGGGCCGCGGCTTGGGCGAAATCAAACGGTTTGAGCTTCAGATCCATGGTGAACCATCCTTGCCTGGGCTGGCCAGATGCGGGACGCAGGAGTGGCGATGGAGAGAAGTCTAGGGCTAAGCCTCCGCCCTGAAGGAGGGAGATAAGGCCGCTTCCTCGGCTTGTTCGCCGCTTTCTTTAGGGTGCAAATCCGAATAATTCAGTCATCGCGTCACCTTGGCGGTGGCGCTGTGAATTCGCTCACGATTTGCCCAGCCAGCCCACGCCATCCACCGGATCACCTCTCGGTCAGCTCATGGACAACGCCCTCAGCCCCAACGTCACCGCCTTGCCCGTGGCCGTCCCCAACGGCAGCGAGAGCTTCGGCACACGCCTGGCCGCCCTGCCCATGCGCAACAAGCTGATGATGGGTGCAGGGCTGGCCATGTTGGCCGCCGCCGTGCTGGCCATCACCCTGTGGTCCAACCAGGGTGACTTCCGCCCCGTTTTCACCGGCCTGTCAGACAAGGATGGCGGCGCCGTCATCGCTCAGCTGACCACCTTGGGCGTGCCCTATCGCAACGAGCCCGGCGGCACCATTCTGGTCCCCGCCGCCCAGGTCTACGACGTGCGCATGAAGCTGGCCTCGGCCGGCCTGCCCAAGGGCAGCACCGTGGGCTTCGAGCTGATGGACAAGACCTCCATCGGCCAGACCCAATTCAATGAACGCCTGAACTTCCAACGCGGCCTGGAAGGCGAGCTGACCCGCACCATCACCGCCCTGGCCGATGTGGCCGATGCGCGGGTGCATCTGGCCATGCCGCAGCAAAACGGCTTCTTCCGCGAGCAGCAAAAGCCCAGCGCCTCGGTCATGCTGACCCTGCGCGGCGGCCGCACGCTGGACCGCGCCCAGATCGCCGGCATCGTGCATCTGGTCTCGGCCTCGGTGCCCGAGCTCTCGCCCAAGGCCGTCAGCGTGCTGGATCAGACCGGCGCCCTGCTGTCCAACACCAGCGACAACGGCAACGGCCTGGACAGCCAACAGCTGCAATACAAGCAGCAGATCGAAGCCAATATCAACAAGCGCATCTACGAGCTGCTGGAACCAGTGGTGGGCCGTGAGAATCTGCGCGCCACGGTGACGGCCGATGTGGACTTCTCCCAGATCGAATCGACCGCCGAAGAGTACAAGCCCAATCAGGGCAACAACCTCACGGCCGCGGTGCGCAGCTCGCAGACCAACGAAAGCCAGAACGGCACGCCCGCCCTGCCTACCGGCGTGCCTGGCGCTGCCACCAACCAGCCGCCGGTACCCGCCACCGCCCCCATCAACGGCGCCTCGGCTCCGCTGCAAACCGCTGGTGGCGCGCCGGGCAGCAATAGCAGCCGCCGTGAAGCCGTCACCAATTACGAGCTGGACAAGACCGTGCGGGTGGTGCGTAACGCCACCGGCACCGTGCGTCGCCTCAATGCCGCCGTGGTGCTCAACCATCGCTCCAGCACCGACCCCAAGGGCAAGGTCAACAGCCAGCCCGTGCCCCAGGAAGAGCTGGACAAGCTGACCGCCCTGGTCAAGGAAACCATGGGCTTCAACCAGGAACGGGGTGACTCGCTGAAGATCGTCAGCGCCCCCTTCATGGTGGACAAGCAAGACAGCGCCGATGTGCCGCTGTGGAAGCAGCCTTTTGTGCTGGACATGGTGCGCAGCTCCATCGTGCCCCTGGCCCTGGTGGCCGTCGCCCTGATCGCCGTCTTTGGCATGGTGCGGCCCGCCATTCGCGCGGCCTACCCGCCGCCACCCGAGCCGGCCGAGGACAAGGACGCTGAGAGCGCCGAACTCAAGGCCGTCGTTGACGACGAGAACCAGCTGCCCGCTCTGGGCCATGGCGGTCTGCCCGCCCTGGAAGCACCGCTGGCCAATGACAAGCTCGAACGCGCCCGCCTCTTGGCCCGCGAGAACCCGATTGCCGTGGCCAACATCATGCGCTCCTGGATGTCGGGAGAAACCGCTTGAGCGCGGCCGCCCTGACCCATTCAACCTGACCGACGCAGAGAATACCCATGGACGAATCTGGAGTCGAAGACGCCGCCATCCTGCTGATGTCGCTTGGCGAGGAAGAAGCCTCCGAGGTCTTCAAGCATCTGCAACCCAAGGAGGTGCAAGCCCTGGGCGAGCAGATTGCCAAGCTCAAGGTGGTCTCGCGTGAGAAGGTGGAGCAGGTGCTGGTCCGCTTTGACGAGGTGGCCGGCACCCAGAGCACCCTGGTCAGCGATACCGATGAATATGTGCGTTCTGTGCTGCGCAAGGCCCTGGGCGACGACAAGGCCAATCTGCTGCTGGACCGCATTCTGCAAGGCAGCGATGTCTCCAGCATCGAAAGCCTGAAGTGGATGGACGCCACCTCGGTGGCCGAGCTGCTGCGCAACGAGCACCCGCAAATCATCGCCGCCGTGCTGGCCCACCTGGACTTTGACCAGACCAGCTCGGTGCTGCGCGTCTTCACCGAGCGCCAGCGCAATGAGGTGCTGGTGCGCATCGCCACCCTGGACGGCATCCAGCCCACGGCGCTGAAGGACTTGAACGAGGTGATGAGCCAGCTGCTGGCCGGTGGCGAGCGCATGAAGAAGTCCAATCTGGGTGGCGTCAAGTCGGCCGCCGAGATCATCAATATGCTGGGTTCCAGCGTCGAGGCCTCGGTGCTGGACTACATCCGCGAAGCCGACGCCGACCTGGCCCAGAAGATCATGGACAACATGTTCACCTTCGACGATCTGGAGAAGATCGACGACAAGGGCATCCAGGCCGTGCTCAAGGAAGTCCAGTCCGAGTCCCTCATCGTGGCCCTCAAGGGCGCCAGCGCCGAGCTGCGCGAAAAGATTCTGCGCAATATGTCCTCGCGCGCCGCCGAGACCCTGCGCGAAGACCTCGAATCCCGCGGCCCGGTGCGCCTCTCCGAGGTGGAAGCCGAGCAAAAGGAGATGCTCAAGATCGTGCGTCGCCTAGTCGACGAAGGCACCATCGTGCTGGCCGGCGGTGGGGACGATCAGTTCGTCTAAGCGCTGAATCATGTCCGCCAACCGTCCCCCTCCCCGCCAGGTGCCGCCACCGCAGCGCGATGCCAACGCGCCGCGCGCCAGCAGCTACAGCCGCTTCATCCCACGCGAGGAGTTGCAAGACTTTGCCGCCTGGAACCCAGGCGCCTTGCATGGCGCCATGAACGAGAAGCGGCCCTCGGTCAGCGCCCCCGCGCCTGCCCCCACGAGCCCACCACCGACGCCTGAACCTGAACCCGATCTGCAAGAACTGCTGCATGAGGCGCGCCAGGCCGGCTATCAAGACGGTTACCGCGATGGCATGGCTGCGCTGGATGCTTTCAAACAAAGCTTTGCCAAGCAGATGGCCGCTCAGCTGGGCGTGCTGGTGCAGAACTTCGATGCCGACTTTCGCGCCATGGAAGACGAGATGGCCCAGACCCTGGCGCGCTGCGCCCTCGAGTTGGCACGTCAGGTCGTGCGCAGCGAGATCAGCCAAAGGCCCGAGCACATTGCCAAGGTGGCGCACGACGCGGTGGAAGCCTTGCAGCTCTCGGCCAAGCATGTGCGGGTGCGCGTCAACCCGGCCGACTATCCCCTGGTGATGGACGGTGCAGGCGAAGAAATGCGGGCTCGCGAAGCCCAAGTCCTGCCCGACCCCGAGGTGCCGCGTGGCGGCTGCAAGGTGGAATCCGATATCAGCAGCGTGGACGCCAGCCTGGCGGCCCGCTGGCAGCAAGCGGCAGCGGCCATGGGCCAAGCCTCGCTGTGGGAGGACCGCCGAGGTGGCCGCAACGGTGACAGCAACTCGGCAGCCAGCCAGAGCGACGACGCCGAGGAGACCTTGTGATGAGCGGTTTCGCAGACCTCGATCTGGGCGGCCTCAGCGCCACCAAGCCCGAGCAGGAAGCAGGCAGCACGGCCCCACGCTACAGCACCCGCACGGGCCGCTGGCAGCAATACCTCAGCGATATGCAGGCCTTTGCCGGCAACCCCGTGCCGCTGGAGTCACAGGGCAAGCTGGTGCGGGTGGCCGGCCTCGTGCTGGAGGCCACCGGCGTCAAGGTGCCGGTGGGCTCGGTGTGTGAGATTCAAATGCCCAGCTCGGGCGCCAACCCGCAACGCGGCCTGCGTCCGGTCAAGGCCGAGGTGGTGGGCTTCTCGGGCGACCGCGCCTATCTGATGCCTACCGATGATATTCAGGGTTTGTCCAGCGGTGCCATGGTGCTGCCGCGTGCCCTGCCCCTGATCAGCCCTCAGCTGGGCAAGCCCATGCACCCCTGGCGCCGTGGCGAAGACCGTGGCCTGCATCTGCCCATGGGCGACGGCCTCTTGGGCCGGGTGGTGGACTCCCACGGCCACCCGCTAGACCGCGCCGGCCCGCTGCAGATGACGCATGCCGAGCCCATGGTGCGACGCCCCATCAATGCCATGGACCGCGACCCGGTGCGCACCCCGCTGGACACCGGCGTGCGCGCCATCAACACCATGCTCACCGTAGGCCGAGGCCAGCGCCTGGGTCTGTTTGCCGGTACCGGCGTGGGTAAGTCGGTGCTGCTGGGCATGATGGCTCGTTACACCCAGGCCGATGTGATCGTGGTCGGCCTGATCGGTGAGCGCGGCCGGGAAGTGAAGGAATTCATCGAGGACATCCTGGGCGAGGAAGGCCTGCGCCGCTCCGTCGTTGTGGCCGCCCCGGCCGATGCCCCACCCCTGGTGCGCATGCAGGGTGCGCATTACGCCACGGCGATTGCCGAGAACTTCCGCGACCGCGGCCAGCATGTGCTCTTGCTGATGGACTCGCTGACCCGTTACGCCATGGCCCAGCGAGAGATCGCCCTGGCCATCGGCGAGCCACCGGCCACCAAGGGCTACCCGCCCAGTTGCTTCGCCAAGCTGCCCCAGCTGGTGGAGCGCAGTGGCAACGGCCTGGCGGGCGAAGGCTCGATCACCGCCTTCTACACCGTGCTGAGCGAGGGCGATGACCAGCAAGACCCGATTGCCGATGCGGCACGCGGCATCTTGGACGGCCACATCGTGCTGAGCCGCGAGCTGGCCGAGGCCGGCCACTACCCGGCCATCGACATCGAACGTTCGATCTCGCGGGTGATGACCAATGTGGCGACCCGCCCGCATATCGAATCCGCTCGGCGTTGCCGTCAGCTGCTCGCCAAATACAACAAGGCGCGCGACCTGATTCAGCTGGGCGCCTATGTGCCCGGCAACGACTTTGAGCTGGACCTGGCCGTGCGCCTGCACCCAGACATCACCCGTCTGCTACAGCAAGACATGCACAGCCCGGCCCACCTGAATGAAAGTATTAACCAGTTATCGGCCGTCATTAAGGAAGCTTAAGAACGGCCGATATGCGCGATAACAGGAGCTCGGCCGCAAACCCCTTGCGCCGCTGCTCCCCCTGGAGTGAGTTTCATGAGTTCATCCAATCTGCAAGTCCTGAGCATCCTGCTGGAGCGCGCCGAAAGCGAGCGCGACGAAGCCCTGCGCCTGTTCCAGGACGCGGAAAAACGCGCCCAACAAGCCCGCCAGCAACATGGCGAGCTGTCTCAGTACCGCAGCGACTACCAGCAACGCTGGACCCAGCAATTCGCGGCCCGCGGCACCATGGACATCGTCGGCTGCTACCAAAGCTTTGGTGGCCGCCTGGACGAAGCCATCAGCAGCCAGAGCAATATCACCCAGTACGCCGACCAACGCATGGCGGTCAGCCGTGACAAATTGCGCCAAGCCGAGATGCGCGTGGCCTCCATCGCCAAGCTGATGGAACGCCGCCGCCTGGAGATCAGCCGCGCCACCCAGCGCCAGGAACAAAAAGCCTGCGACGAGCAAGCCGCCCGCAGCACGCAAGCTGCCTACAACCCCTTTGTGCGCTTGCACGTCTGAGCCCCGCCCGCCTCAGCGCAGCCATTGAAAGTACCCCATGAGTACGCTAACCAGCAGCATTTACGGAAACACCGGCCCCCTACGCCCGCCCACGCCCAGCACGACGGACCGGGCGAGCGCCGGCACCCAGCCGGGTAGCGCCCAGTTCGCCACCCTGCTCAACAACTTCACCCCGCCCAAACCCAGCCTGCCGCCCAGCGCCCAGCTGCCCCCACCCCCNNCCTGCCCACCCCGGTGCCGCCCCCCTCGCAAACCGCCCAGCAAGAGCAGGCCCATGCCGAGAGCAATGGCAGCGCCAGCAAGGATCTGGAGCGCAGCACGACGGCGCGCCGCGAAGCGCAGCAGCAAGAAGCCCGTCTGACGGCGCGCCGCAGCCAGAACGGCGGCGGCAATGCTTCTGGCAACGGCATCACCGACCGGGTCGGCCGCTCCACCCAACCCACCCCCGCCTACACCGGCAAAGTCGCCCTGCCCGCCGAAGACGGCGGCACGCCCAAGCCCGAAGCGAGCGAAATCGCCGCCCAAGGCGAGGAAGCCGTGGCCAGCAGCGCCAGCGCCAAGAGCAAGAAGGCCGAGGCCAAGGATGGCAGCGAAGACGCGGCGGCCAGCGATGCCAATGGCACGAACGCCAGCAAGCCCGACATCGACGCCAAAGCGGTCTTGCCGGTGAGCGATCAGGCCGGTGGCCGGCCCTATGGTGGGAACGGTGGAGGCCCAGGCGATGAAGACGACAAGCCCGGCAAGCCGCAAGCGTCCAGCGACGAAACTGGCCCCCTGCTCGCCGCCCACCATGTGCGCCGCGGCGGCGCCAACGCCCTCGACGGCGCAGGCGGCGCGACCCAAGCGGCCGCGAGCCGCAGCGCAAGCGCCAGCGCTGAGGCTCTCGACAAGCGCACGGCCGAAGGCGCCGACAAGGCCACGGCAGCCTTGTTTGGCCAGACCTCGCAGGCCGCGGGCGCTTCGGCGGCAGCCGGCCCCGCCGCCGCGCCTGCTGCCGAAGCCGGTGCAGACTTCAGCGCAGCACTGAACGCGGCCACGGCCGGGACAGCAGCTGGAACAGCGGCCGGCAGCGCCAGCGCTGCGGCCAGGCCCGAGGCAACGCCAATGGGCAGCAATCCCATCCTGCTGGCCCAGCCCCTGCACAGCCCGGCCTTTGTGCCCGAGATGGCGGCCCGCCTGAGCGTGTTGGCGGCCGAGGGCGTGCAAGAGGCGCAGCTGCATCTGAACCCCTCGGAAATGGGCCCGGTGGCGGTGCAGATCGTGGTGGACGGCCAGCAAGCCCAGATCTCATTCCATGCCGAGAATGCCGAGACCCGTGCCGTGCTGGAGCGTGGCCTGCCCGACCTGGCGGCCGCCTTGCGCGACAACGGCCTCACCCTCAGCGGTGGCGGCGTGTTTCAGCAGCAGATGAACCAGCAAGGCCAGGCCTCGGCTCAAGCTGGTGACGAAGGCCGCCGGGCTAATCGTCCATCTGATCGCAGCACATTGCCCATCGAGCAAAACGTCGGCGGCCTCGGCCAGCCAATCAGCAGCCGCAAGAGCCAGGGCGTGGTCGATCTCTACGCCTGAGGGCCGGTTCAGCGGCCTGGCCTGAGCCCGAAATTTCAAACGAAGAGAGATTAAGCGAGCCCCCGTCCTTCTTTTCACGGTTTGCCCGTTTGCTGCCGCCTCAATAATGGGCCTCAACAAGCGCCCTTTGCTACTCTTGTTTGGACAAGAGGCCGAGGGCCGGATCGAATATCACAGGAGTTCTCATGGCCACTGCAGCCGCAGCCGCTGAAGCCCCCAAGGGCGGGGGCAAGAAAAAACTGATCATCATCATTGCTGCCGTCCTGCTGCTGGTCCTGATCGGCGGCGGTGCTGCACTGATGCTGATGAAGAAGAAGGCCCCTGCCGATGGCGAAGAGGGGGGCGAAGAAGCGGCCCATGAGGCACCGGCTCCGGCGGCTCATGCCCCCAAGCCCGGCACCCCACCGACCTTCGTGCCCTTGGACCCCTTCACCGTCAATCTGTCGGACAAGGAAGTCGACCGCTTTGCCCAGATCGGCGTCACGCTGGAAGTGGGTGACGCCCACACGGCAGACCAGATCAAGGCCTATCTGCCGGCCATCCGCAGCAATATCTTGATGCTGCTCTCACACAAGTCTTCGGCCGAGTTGCTGACCCTGGAAGGCAAGGAAAAGCTGGCCCGCGAGATCAAGCGCGAGTCGGTGCGCCCCATGGGCATTGAGCTGGACGACGAGGACGAAGATCCGCCGCCGGAAGGCACCAAGAAAAAGAAGAAGAAAAAGCGCCACGTGGAAAGCCCCGTGAGCAATGTGCTGTTCTCGACCTTCATCGTCCAGTGAGCCTGCTGTGCAAGGGTGATTCGCCATGAATCAACAAATCCTCTCCCAAGACGAAGTTGATGCGCTACTTCAGGGCATCACCGGCGAAAGCCAGAAGCTCGACGCTGAAGAAGAGCAGGTCGGCGGCATACGCGACTACAACCTGGCCAGCCAGGAACGGATTGTTCGTGGGCGCATGCCCACGATGGAAATCATCAACGAACGCTTCGCCCGCAATATCCGCGTCGGCCTGTTCAACTTCATCCGCAAGAGCCCTGAAGTCGCCATCGGCGGCATCAAGGTGCAGAAGTACAGCGCCTTCTTGCGCGAGATCGTGGTGCCGACCAATTTCAATATCGTGTCGGTCAAGCCCCTGCGCGGCTCCGGCCTGATCGTCTGCGACCCGACCCTGGTGTTCGCGGTGATCGACTCGCTATTCGGCGGCATCGGCAAGTTCCACGCCCGCATCGAAGGTCGTGATTTTTCGGCCACCGAGCAGCGGGTGATTCTGCGCTTGGTGGAGGTGATCACGGCCGAGTATCACAAGGCCTGGAAGGGCATCTACCCGCTGGAGCTGGAGTTTCAGCGCTCGGAGATGCAACCCCAGTTCGCCAATATCGCCACGCCCAGCGAGATCGTGGTTTCGACCTCGTTCACGCTGGAAATCGGCGAGACCAGCGGCACAGTGTACTTCTGCATCCCCTACGCGACGCTGGAGCCGATTCGCGATGTGCTGTACTCCACCACGGTGGGCGACTCGACCGAGCCGGACCGCCGCTGGGTGAATCTGCTCAAGCACCAAATCCAAGATGCCAAGGTGGAGCTGGTGGCCGAGCTGGGCACGGCCCCGGCCACGGTGGAACAGCTGCTGGCCTTCAAGCCCGGCGACTTCATCGAGCTGGACCTGGAAACCATGATCAAGGCCAAGATCGACGGCGTGCCCGTTTACGACTGCCACTACGGCACTTCCAACGGCAAGTACGCGATCAAAGTTGAAAAAATGCTGACCAGCCCCGACCAGGGCTGGCTGGGAGCACGCAATGTCACCTGATACCCCCTCCTCCGAAGAACAAGACGCAATGGCGGCCGAATGGGCCGCCGCCCTGGCCGAAGCCAAGCCCAATGATGTGGCGGAAGAGGTGCAGCAGGCCTCCGAGCAGGTGGCCCCGGCCAGCTTCGCCAATTTCTCGCCCACGCCCAACAATCTGCCCAGCGGCGACATCAACATGATTCTGGACATCCCTGTCCAGCTGACCGTTGAGTTAGGCCGCACCCGCATCCCCATCAAGAACATCCTGCAACTGGCTCAAGGCTCGGTGGTGGAGCTGGACGCTCTGGCCGGTGAGCCCATGGACGTGCTGGTCAACGGCTATCTGATCGCCCAGGGCGAGGTGGTGGTGGTGAACGACAAATTTGGTATCCGCTTGACCGACATCGTGACGCCGTCAGAGCGCATGCGCCGCCTGTCCAAGGCCTGAATGCCCAGGGCCTGAGTCGAATATGAGGGTAGGCAAGACCTGACCCTCTCCGTATCACCAAGCGCCGCATTTCCCTGCGGCGCTTGGTTCTTGGTAGGCCGCTTTCCTGCCCTTTTTAGGCGCATTGCCCAGAGCCCCGCTGGAGACAATCTCCAGCATGAACTCCTCCCTGCTTCCCTTTGTGTGGTTTCTGGCCATTCTGTGCCTGATCCCCCTGGCCTTGTGGCTGCTCAAGCGAACCCCGCTAGGCGGCGGAGCACATACCCAAGGCATCATGCGCGTGGTCGCACAACTGCCCATCTCGCCCAATCAGCGCCTGCTGACCGTCGAGGTTGGCCAAGGCGAAGACCGCCGTTGGCTGGTGCTGGGCGTGACCGGCCAGCAAATCAGTGCCCTGCACGAGATGCCCCCACAGGCGGAAAGCCCCACTTCGTCCTTGAGCGCGCCCTTTGCTCAGATGCTGGGCGCGCGTTTGCGCGGCGCCAGCAGCGAATCGAAAGCCGAGGGAGAGCGCAATGCCTAAGCCGGCCGGCCCGCGCGGCCTCGCTCGATTTGCTCTGTTCGCCCTGCTAAGCCTGCTTGGCAGCGCGGCCTGGGCCCAAACAGCAGGCCCCAACCCTCCCCCCGCCACCCTGCCCTTGCTGATCGGCCAGAGCGGTGGCGGCAGTAGCTATTCGGTGCCCATCCAGACCCTGCTCTTCTTCACGGCCCTGGGCTTCTTGCCCGCCGTGCTCTTGATGATGACGGGCTTCACACGCATCGTGATCGTGCTGTCACTGATGCGCCAAGCCCTGGGCACCCAGGCAGCGCCACCGAATCAGGTGATCGTGGGCCTGTCCCTATTCCTGACCTTTTTTGTCATGAGCCCGACCCTGGACAAGGTCTATGCCGAAGCCTGGCAGCCCTATAGCGCGGGTCAAATCCCCTTCGAGCAAGCCATCCAAAAGGCCGAGCCGCCGATGCGCAACTTCATGCTCAAGCAGACCCGCCAAGCCGATGTCGCCCTGTTCACCCGCCTGGCCAAGCTAGACAGCAGCATCAAGCCGGAGGACGTGCCCTTCA
Organism: Paucibacter sp. KBW04; assembly: GCF_003852425.1. GTDB lineage: Bacteria > Pseudomonadota > Gammaproteobacteria > Burkholderiales > Burkholderiaceae_C > Paucibacter_A. The sequence goes on from NZ_QAJN01000014.1 coordinate 267,904, forward strand.
AGGTCCTGGTTCCGGCCTTTGTGACCAGCGAACTCAAGAGCGCGTTTCAGATCGCCTTTCTGATCTTCATCCCTTTCTTGGTGATCGACATGATCGTCTCCAGCGTCTTGATGAGCTTGGGGATGATGATGCTGTCGCCCGTGCTGGTGGCCCTGCCCTTCAAGCTGATGCTCTTTGTGCTGGCCGATGGATGGAACCTATTGCTCGGTTCCTTGGCCGCCTCCTTCGTGACCTGATTCCAGCAAAAAATGGACGCACAACAAGTTTTCACCGTAGGCCAACAAGGCCTCTACATCCTGATGCTGGTGGCCGCGCCGGTGCTGCTGAGCGTGCTGCTGGTGGGCGTGCTGGTGAGCGTGTTCCAGGCCGCTACCCAGATCAATGAATCCACCCTGAGCTTTGTGCCCAAGGTCATCGCCGCCGTGCTGGTGCTGGCCATCACCGGCCCCTGGATGGTGACCACCTTGGTGGAATACATCCAGCGCACCCTGCAATCCATTCCCCAGGCCGTGGGCTGATCTCAGGGCTTAGACCGAGGCCATGATTTCCTTCACCGAAGCCCAGCTGCTGGGCTGGCTTAACCCCCTGCTCTGGCCTTTCATACGCACGCTGGCCTTGTTCGCCGGCATGCCCATCTTCAGCCAGCGCAATGTACCCATGCGGGTACGGGTGGGCCTGGCCATGTTCATCTCCATCGCGGCCCAGCCCTCGCTGCCGGTGATGCCGCTGACGCCGCTGGACTCTTTGCCCACGCTGATGCTGCTCTTGGTGCAGCAGCTTTTGATTGGCCTGTCCATGGGTTTTGCGGTGCGCCTGGTGTTTGCCTCGCTGGAGTTTGCGGGTGAGTTGATCGGCCTGCAGATGGGCCTGAACTACGCGGGCTTCTTCGACCCCGCCACCGGCAGCCAGGGCACGGCCAGCGCGCGCTTCTTCGGCAGCATGGTGGCTTTTCTCTTCATCGCTATCAACGGTCATCTGCTCTTGATCAATGCCTTGGTGCAGAGCTTTCACGCCTTCCCCATCGGCGACGAACCGTTTCACTTCCTGCGCGTCGCTCAGCCCCAAACCTGGGGGGCAGACATCTTCCGCATGGGTTTGTGGATCGCCCTGCCCCTGATCACCATGCTGATGTTTGTCAATCTGGTCTTGGGCGTGATCTCGCGCGTGGCGCCACAGATCGGCGTGTTCTCGGTGGGCTTCCCGCTCACCGTCAGCATCGGTTTGATTGGCATGGTCGCCACCCTGCCCCTGATGCAAACACCGTTTATGGTGGCACTGGAGCGCATGCTGGCGGTGTTTGGCTGAATCTAGCTCCGCGGCTCCGGCTCGGCCAGCTCAACAGCTGCCTCAGCCTGGTTCGCCCAAGCGTGCGACTCGGCGGACGGCGAATCGTTCAAACCGCTGCGCTGGCGAAACAGCACGGACGCCGCTCTCAGCACAAAGTCCAAACTGGCCCGAATCTCTGGACTCAAACCGGGATCTTGCTCTGTCACCGACTTCATGGACATCTCCTGCTACGCCCCTTACTTCGGCAGTTAGGAGAAGAAATTCAGTCCTTCACAGGACCGCCATCCAAAGTTTGGATGAGCACAGAGACAGATGGAAAACTTGTGGTGCCCAGGACGGGACTTGAACCCGTACGACCGTTAAGTCGGCGGATTTTAAGTCCGCTGCGTCTACCAATTTCACCACCCGGGCGGGTCGTTTTGGAGCTGCCCGCATTATCTCTGCGGCACAGACTCCAGAAACAAGAAAGGGAAGCCTAGGGCTTCCCTTTTTGATTTGGAGCGGGAAACGAGACTCGAACTCGCGACCTCAACCTTGGCAAGGTTGCGCTCTACCAACTGAGCTATTCCCGCATTTCGCCAGAAACCCAAAAGGCTTCCGGCCCGGTGCGTACCGGTTTGTTGGAGCGGGTAACGAGGCTCGAACTCGTGACCTCGACCTTGGCAAGGTCGCGCTCTACCAACTGAGCTACACCCGCATGGTGTTTGGAGGCGCGATCCAGAGTCGAACTGGACTAACCGGATTTGCAATCCGGGGCATAACCGCTTTGCTATCGCGCCGTAAAACTTCAAAGTCATGACCTTTGGTGAGGCCCTGACTAAAAAAGGAAGCCAAAGCTTCCTTTTCATCAAATTGTGGAGCGGGAAACGAGACTCGAACTCGCGACCTCAACCTTGGCAAGGTTGCGCTCTACCAACTGAGCTATTCCCGCATCGATTGAAACTAACAAAGCAGTATTTTGACATGGCATTTTATTGCCCGCAAAACTTACTCTGTTTGAATCAAGACCAAGATTGTATGCTGAATTTGACCGGCTTTGCAAGCTTTCGCGAAATTTTCGCGCGGTCAAATCCGCATAGCGCTCCTGTCAGTGCGTGGCTGCTGGCGTCGCCACCACCTCGGCCGGCTTGGCCGCGACGGCGGGTTCTTCCTCAGGCAGAGGCACGGGAGCGGACTCCAGCGCCACTTCCAGCACCCGGTCAATCCAACGCACCGGCACGATCTCGAGCTGATCCTTGACGTTGGCCGGGATGTCCTGCAGGTCCTTGACGTTGTCTTCGGGGATCAGCACGGTCTTGATGCCGCCGCGATGTGCCGCCAGGAGCTTTTCCTTCAAGCCGCCGATGGCCGTGACCTCACCACGCAGGGTGATTTCACCCGTCATGGCCACATCAGCACGCACGGGGATGCCCGTCAGCGCCGATACAAAAGCCGTGGTCATGGCCGCACCGGCGCTGGGGCCGTCCTTGGGCGTGGCGCCATCGGGCACGTGAACGTGCACATCGCGCTTCTCGAAAAGTTCGTCCTTGATGCCCAGACGGCGAGCGCGAGAGCGCACCACCGTGCGAGCCGCCTCAACGGACTCCTTCATCACATCGCCCAACGAGCCGGTGCGGATGATATTGCCCTTGCCCGGCATGGCCGTGGCTTCGATGGTCAGCAGATCGCCGCCCACTTCTGTCCATGCCAAACCGACCACCTGGCCGACCTGATTCTTCTTCTCGGCGCGGCCGAAGTCGTACTTGCGCACGCCCAGATAGTCGTTGAGGTTGTCCTCGGTGACGACGGCCTTGCCCACAAAAGTCTTCAGCGCCAAGCCCTTCACCACCTTGCGGCAGATCTTGGAGACTTCACGTTCCAGCGAACGAACACCGGCTTCACGCGTGTAGTAACGGATGATGCCGCGGATGGCGGATTCGGTGACTTCCATCTCCGAATCCTGCACACCGTTGTTCTTGCACTGCTTGGGCAGCAAATAGCGCTGGGCGATATTGACCTTCTCGTCCTCGGTGTAACCCGAGAGGCGGATCACTTCCATCCGGTCCAGCAGAGCCGGCGGGATATTCATCGAGTTCGAGGTGGCGATGAACATCACATCGGACAGGTCGAAATCGACCTCGACGTAGTGGTCACCGAAGGTGTGGTTCTGCTCCGGATCCAGCACCTCGAGCAGGGCCGAAGACGGGTCGCCGCGGAAGTCCATGCCCAGCTTGTCGATCTCGTCCAGCAGGAACAGCGGATTGCGGGTGCCGACCTTGGACAAGCTCTGCAGCACCTTGCCCGGCATGGAGCCGATATAGGTGCGGCGGTGGCCACGGATCTCGGCCTCGTCACGCACGCCACCCAAGGCCATACGAACGAACTTGCGGCCGGTAGCGCGCGCCACCGACTGGCCCAGCGAGGTCTTGCCGACCCCCGGAGGACCCACCAGGCACAGAATGGGTGCCTTGACCTTGTCGACCCGCGTTTGCACCGCGAGATACTCGAGGATGCGGTCCTTGACCTTTTCCAGACCGTAGTGATCTTCGTTCAGCACGCTCTCGGCGTTAGACAAGTCGTGCTTGATCTTGGTCTTCTTGCTCCAGGGCAGATTGACCAGGGTCTCGATGTAGTTGCGCACCACCGTGGCTTCGGCCGACATGGGCGACATCAGCTTGAGCTTCTTCAGCTCGCCATCGGCCTTTTTGCGGGCGTCCTTGGGCATCTTGGCGGCCTGGATCTTCTTGTCCAGCTCCTCCAGATCGGCACCTTCTTCGCCATCACCCAGTTCCTTCTGGATGGCCTTGACCTGCTCATTCAGGTAGTACTCGCGCTGGCTCTTCTCCATCTGGCGCTTGACGCGACCGCGGATGCGCTTTTCCACCTGGAGGATGTCGACCTCGTGCTCGAGCAGATCGAGCAGCGTTTCCAGGCGCTTGCCCACTTCGGACAGGTTGAGCACCGATTGCTTGGCATCCAGCTTGAGCGGCAGATGGGCGGCGATGGTGTCGGCCAAGCGGCCTGCGTCGTCGATGCCGGCAATGCTGGTCAGGATCTCGGGCGGGATCTTTTTGTTCAGCTTGACGTACTGGTCAAACTGCTGGGTCACGGCACGGCGCAGAGCCTCGATCTCGGGCTTGGGATCGGCCTCGGGCGGGATGGGCATCACCTCAGCGATGAAATGCTCCTCGCCGTCGGTGATGGTTTGCGTGGTGGCGCGCTGCAGGCCTTCGACCAGCACCTTGACGGTGCCATCGGGCAGCTTGAGCATTTGCAGAATGCTGGAGACGCAACCCACCTCGAACATATCGTCCGACTTGGGCTCGTCTTTGCCGGCGGCCTTTTGTGCCACCAGCATGATTTGACGACCAGCTTCCATCGCGGCTTCCAAAGCCTTGATGGACTTGGGGCGACCCACAAACAGCGGGATCACCATATGCGGGAACACGACCACATCGCGCAGCGGCAGCAGCGGGAGAGTGATGAGTTCCGCAGGCAAAACGGGATGACCGGACATGAAAACCTCTCTTTCTCAGACCTCAGTTGCGGCCTGAGCGGGCAATTGCAAGACGCCGAATTTGCTTTAACAGCGGCCGACTAAGCCGCTGTTTTTCGGTGAGGGTGATTAAGCGCTGGCTTTCGCCTGTTCGCGGTAAACCAGCAGCGGCTTGGCGTTCTCTTCGATGGTGTGTTCGTCCAGTACGACTTTGGCCACGCCGTCCAGAGCGGGCAACTCAAACATGGTGTCGATCAGCGAGAGCTCCATGATGGAGCGCAGGCCGCGCGCACCGATCTTCCGAGCCAGGGCCTTCTTGGCAATGGCCGTCAGGGCCGAGGGGCGGATCTCCAACTCCACACCGTCCATGGCGAACAACTGCTGGTACTGCTTGACCAGGGCGTTCTTGGGTTCGGTGAGGATTTGGATCAGCGCGTCTTCGGTCAACTCACCCAGGGTGGCGACCACAGGCAGGCGGCCCACCAGCTCCGGAATAATGCCGAATTTGATCAGGTCGGCGGGCTCCACCTCACGGAAGATTTCCGAGATGCGGCGCTCGTCCTTGCTCTTGACCGAGGCACCAAAACCGATGCCGGTCTTCTCGGAGCGGTTCTGGATGACTTTTTCCAGGCCGTCGAAAGCGCCGCCGCAGATGAACAAGATATTGGTCGTGTCGATCTGCAGGAAGTCTTGGTTAGGGTGCTTGCGGCCGCCTTGCGGGGGCACGGAGGCCATGGTGCCTTCCACCAGCTTGAGCAAGGCCTGCTGCACGCCCTCGCCCGACACATCACGGGTGATGGAGGGGTTGTCGGCCTTGCGCGAAATCTTGTCGATCTCGTCGATGTAGACGATGCCGCGCTGAGCCCGCTCCACATCGTAATTGCAGTTCTGCAACAGCTTCTGGATGATGTTCTCGACGTCCTCACCCACATAACCGGCTTCGGTCAGGGTGGTGGCATCGGCGATCACAAAAGGCACGTTGAGCAAGCGAGCCAAGGTCTGGGCCAGCAAGGTCTTGCCCGAGCCGGTGGGGCCGATCAAGAGGATATTGCTCTTGGCCAACTCGACCGAGTCTTTGGCACCGGCCATATGGCGCAGGCGCTTGTAATGGTTGTAGACCGCCACCGACAAGGTGCGCTTGGCCACGTCTTGCCCGATCACATACTGATCAAGGCTGGCCTTGATCTCGCTGGGCACGGGCAGGTCCGACTTGCTGGCGCGGGTTTGCGGCGTTTCGGCCGGGACTTCGTCTCGCACGATGTCGTTGCACAGCTCGATGCATTCATCACAGATGAACACCGACGGGCCAGCAATCAACTTCTTCACCTCATGCTGGCTTTTGCCGCAGAAGGAGCAGTACAGGACTTTTTCGCTGGAGTTGCCTTTTTTCTCGGCCATGGATCTGCTTGTCTTTCAGGCGTTAATGCCTGCTGTGATGATAGTTCAAACGCATATGGGGCCCTTGTCTTGATAAGGGCCCCGTTCCGCCACCAGTTGGCGTCGAAAGAGGGGGATCTTCTCGCCCACCCACGCCGGCCAGAAGCCGGCGGGAGAGCACAGCATTGTGCCGCGCGGAGCTTACGCCGCCCTGGGGCCGCGGCGAAAGGCCCCGGCCCCCAGCGCCAAATGCGACCGGCAACAGGCCTGAATTAGGGCCGCTTCTCCAGGACCTGGTCGATCAGGCCATAGGTTTGCGCTTCCGCGGCAGACATGTAGTAGTCACGCTCGGTGTCGTTCTGGATTTTTTCCAGGCTTTGACCCGAACGCTCGGCCAGGATGCGATTCAATTGCTCGCGGGTCTTGAGGATCTCGCGGGCATGGATCTCAATGTCCGTGGCCTGACCTTGGGTGCCGCCCAGAGGTTGATGAATCATCACCTTGGCATTGGGCAGGGCGAAGCGCTTGCCCTTGGCACCCGCAGCCAGCAAGAAAGCGCCCATGCTGGCGGCCATGCCCATGCACAGGGTCGAAACCTGGGGCTTGATGAACTGCATGGTGTCGTAGATGGACATGCCGGCCGAGACGCTGCCGCCGGGCGAGTTGATGTAGAGGGAGATGTCCTTGTCGGGGTTCTCGCTCTCCAGGAACAGCAGCTGGGCCACCACCAGATTCGCCACGGCGTCGTTGACCGGGCCGACCAGAAAGATGATGCGCTCGCGCAGCAGACGGCTGTAGATGTCGTAGGCGCGCTCGCCGCGGCCCGACTGTTCGATGACGATGGGCACCATGCCCAGATTGTTGATTTCCAGCGCGCTCATGAAGAATCCTCTGAAAGTAGCTCTGTTGGATAACCCTGCCTAGCCGTCGATCCCCAGCCGCATTGCCGGGCCAGGTTCTCGTCGTCTAAGACAGTGATGGGGGCTGATTATGGAGGCACAAGAGCTGCGCCTGCAGCGAGCACCAAAATGCAAAAAGCGCCGCCCTTGCGGTACGGCGCTTCTCGATCCGGGCTTACTCAGCGAAGCAGGCCCGGGCTCGTTTCAACCTATCAGTTGGCGGCGGCCATCAATTCGTCGAAAGGCAGTGCTTTCTCGCTGACCTTGGCCTTGGCCAGAACGAAGTCGGTCACGTTGTTTTCAACCACAACGGCTTCCACTTCGGCCAGGCGATTGCGGTCGCTCAGGTACCAACGCACCACTTCCGCGGGCTTCTCGTAGCTCTGTGCCAGCTCTTCGATATGGGCTTGCAGCTGCTCGGGCTTGGCTTGCAGATTGTTCGAACGAACCAACTCACCCACCACCAGACCCAGGCGCACACGGCGCTCGGCTTGGGGACGGAAGATTTCCTCGGGGATGGGCGCCTTGTCGGCATCCTTCACGCCACGCTTCTTCAGGTCTTCGCGGGCTGCGGCCACCATGCGCTCGGTTTCACCGGCGATCAGGGCATTGGGCACGTCGAGTTCAGCAGCGGCCACCAGAGCGTCCATGACGGCGCCCTTGTTGCGAGCCAGCACGCGGAACTTGACTTCGCGCTCGAGGTTCTTCTTGATGTCGGCGCGCAGGCCTTCAACGCTGGCGTCAGCAATGCCCAGGGACTTGGCGAAAGCCTCGTTCACTTCGGGCAGGTGCTGGGTCTCGATCTTCTTGACCGTCACCAGGAAATCGGCTTCCTTGCCGGCCACGTCCTTGCCGTGGTAGTCCTCAGGGAAGGCCAGGGGGAAGGTCTTGGAGTCGCCCGCCTTCATGCCGCGCACAGCCTTCTCAAAAGCTTCCAGCATCTGGCCTTCGCCGATGATGAATTGGAAGCCTTCGGCCTTGCCGCCGGCGAAAGGCTCGCCGTCCAGCTTGCCTTCGAAGTCGATGGTGACGCGATCGCCTTCGCCTGCCACGTCAGCGGCAGCGCGCTGGGCGAAGCTGCGACGCTGCTTGCGCAGGATGTCGACGGTCTTGTCGATGGCTTCTTCGGTCACTTCGCTGACCACGCGCTCGACGTCTGCAGCAGCCAGATCACCGATCTTGACTTCGGGGTAGACCTCGAAGGTGGCGTCGAAAGCCATTTGGCCTTCGGGCGATTCATCCTTCTGGGCGATCTTGGGAGCGCCGGCGACGCGCAGCTGCGCTTCGTTGGCGGCGGCCGAGAAGGCCTCGCCCAGCTTGTCGTTCATGACTTCGTACTGGACGGAGTAGCCGTAACGCTGGGTGACCACGCTCATCGGCACCTTGCCGGGGCGGAAGCCGTCAGCCTTGACGGTACGGGCGAGCTTCTTCAGACGAAGTTCCACTTCGCTGTTGATGTCAGCAGCCGCCAGCGTGAGCGTGATGCGGCGTTCGAGCTTTTCGAGGGTTTCGACGGTGACAGCCATAGTTGACTCAATACAAAGTTATCTGGTGCGCGGGGCCGGACTCGAACCGGCACGCCGGTGAAGGCGTCAGGACCTAAACCTGGTGCGTCTACCAATTTCGCCACCCGCGCTAGAGGATTTCAGACCCGCTTGAAGTTGGACCCCATGAATTTGTGAGACTTGAAGCTCAAGCAAACTCGGCGCCCGACCGCTCAGCAAGACTGCGGCAATTCGGCAAACCGTGGATTGTAGCCATTTGCGAGAGCGATTTTCGCGACCTAGGAAAACCCAGGACAGGATTTGCTCTCGACAGGCCTGATTCCAGGCCCGGTATGCCGAGAAAAATTTACTCAAACAAACGCTGCATGCCGGTCTGGGCGAGGCACAAGCCATCACCTGACCGACTCTTGCAGCGCCACTCAGTCCGGCCGCTTGATGCGGAACCAGGCCGCGTACATGGCAGGCAGGGCCAGCAGCGTCAGCGCGGTAGCCACAATCAGCCCACCCATGATGGCCACGGCCATAGGCCCCCAGAACACGCTGCGAGACAGGGGCACCATGGCCAGCACCGCGGCGGCGGCCGTCAGCACGATGGGGCGGAAGCGGCGCACGGCCGACTCCACCACCGCCTGCCAGTCCGGCACCCCACGCGCGCGGTCCTGCTCGATCTGGTCGATCAGGATCACCGAGTTGCGCTGAATCATGCCCATCAAGGCAATCACACCCAGCAAGGCCACAAAACCAAAGGGCTTGCCCGAAAGCAGCAAGGCCGCAGCCACACCGGCGATGCCTAGCGGCCCAGTCAGGAAGACCAGCATGGAGCGCGAGAAGCTCTGCAACTGCAGCATCAGCAAGGTGAAGGTGATGAAGAGCATGATGGGCACGCCGGCGGCGATGGAGCCCTGACCCTTGCTGCTTTCTTCCACCGCACCGGCCACCGAGATGGTGTAGCCCGGCGGCATCTTGGCTTGCAAGGCCTGCATCTGCGGCCAAACCTCGGCCGTCACGGTGGCCCCCTGCAGGCCTTCACTCACATCGCCCTGCACCGTCACCGCGTAATTGCGACCTTCACGCCACAGCACGCCGGGCTCCCAGGCAAAGCCCACCTTGGCGATCTGGGTGAGCGGAATGGCTCGGCCGCTGCTGGTGGCCACATAGGAATTGCCGATATCGGTGATGGCATTGCGCTCGTCCAAGGGCTGGCGCAAGACGATATCGATCAGCTTGTCGCCCTCGCGGTACTGGCCGATGGTATTGCCTGACAGCAGGGTGCGCGAGGTCTGCGCCAGGGCCTGGCTGCTCACGCCCAGGGCGCGCGCCTTGTCCTGATCGATCTCCAATTTCAAGACCTTGATGGACTCGTTCCAGTTGTCATTGACCCCGCGCATATGGGTGTTGGCGGCCAGAATCGCCTTGGCCTCATCACCCCAGCGCCGCACTTCCTGGACGTTCTCACCGGCCACGCGGAACTGCACCGGATACTGCACCGGTGGGCCGTTAGGCAGCAGCTTGATGCGGGTGCGCACCTCGGGAAACTCGGCCGCCATCAAGGCCGGCAGACGCTTGCGCAAGGCCTCGCGTTCATGCAAGTCCTTGGGCAAGACGATGGCCTGGCTGACGCCGGGCTGAGGGAAGACCACATCCAGCGGCAGGTAGAAGCGCGGCACGCCGGAGCCGATCCAGGTGCTGACCGTGGCCACGCCCTGCTCCTGCATCATGCGGGCCTCAAAGCGCTTGGCCACGGCCTGGCTTTGCTGAATGGTGGAGCCTTCGGGCAGCCACAGATCGACAAGAATCTCCGGCCGGCTGGAGTCCGGGAAAAACTGCTGCTGCACCCGGCCCATACCGACCAGGCCCAGCGCAAACACCAGCAAGGTCATGCCAATCGTCTTCCAGCGATTGAGCACGCACCAGCGCACCAGGCTGCGGAAGCGGTTGTAGAAAGGCGTGTCAAACAACTCATGCGCTTCGCCGCCCTCGTTGGAGCGATGCGTCTTGAGCAGCAGGGCGCCCAGGTAGGGCACGAAATAGACCGACACCAACCAGCTGATGACCAGGGCCGCCGCCGTCACCGCAAAAATGGCGAAGGTGTACTCACCGGTGCTGGACTTGGCCAAGCCAATCGGCAAAAAGCCCACGGCGGTGATTAAGGTGCCGGTCAGCATGGGCATGGCCGTGGCGTCGTAAGCGAAGGTGGCCGCCGTCATCTTGTCGTAGCCCTCCTCCAGCTTGCGCACCATCATCTCCACCGCAATGATGGCGTCGTCCACCAAGAGCCCCAGGGCAATGATGAGCGAGCCCAGCGAAATCTTGTGCAGGCCCACGCCCCAGTAAAACATGGTGACGAAGGTAATCGCCAGCACCAGGGGGATGGTGATGGCCACGACCAAGCCCGGCCAGATGTCCACGCGCAGGGGCTTGGTATGCAAGCCCAGGGAGATGAAGCTGACGGCCAGCACAATCACCACCGCCTCAATCAAGACCTTGACGAACTCGTTCACCGAACGCGTCACCGCCTGGGGCTGGTCCTGGATCTGCTCCAGCTCGATGCCGGCGGGCAGGTTTTTGCGGATATCGACGACCGCGGCCTGCAAGGCCTGGCCCATGGCGACGATGTCGCCGCCCTTGGCCATGGAGATGCCCAGGGCGATCACGTCCTTGCCCTGGTGACGCACCATCACGGTCGGTGGGTCCACATAGTCGCGCTTGATCTCGGCGATATCGCCCAGGCGTAAGGAACTGGCCTGGCCGGTGCTGGGGTTGAGCGCGCGAATGGGAAAGTCCTTCAGCGCCTGCACCGAGTTGAACTGCCCCTGCACCCGCACCTGCAGGCTGCCGCCGCCGGCGTCCAGCACCCCGGCGCTCTCCACCGCGTTCTGCGCGCCCAGCTGAGCAATCACCTGGTTGACGTCCAGACCCAGATTGGCCAGCCGCTTTTGCGAGATCTCGACGAAGACCTTTTCCGGCTGCACGCCAAAGGCCTCCACCTTGGCCACATCGCGCACTTTCAGCAGAGCCGAGCGCACCCGCTCCGACTGCTCGCGCAACTCCTCGCGCGAGAAACCGTCGGCGGAGAGCGCGAAGATGGAGCCGTACACATCGCCGAACTGATCGTTGAAGACCGGCCCAATCACTCCTTGCGGCAAGGTGCGCGACATATCACCCACCCGCTTGCGCACCTGGTACCAGATCTCGTTGACCTCCTTGGCCGGCGTGTCTTCCTTGAGCATGAAGATGGTCAGGGACTCACCCGGCTTGGTGTAGCTGCGCACCCGATCGGAGTAAGGTACCTCCTGCAAGGTCTTCTCGATTTTGTCGGTCACCTGCTCGGCCACCTGCTGGGCCGTGGCGCCGGGCCAGAAGGCCTGCACCACCATCAGTCGGAAGGTGAACGGCGGGTCCTCATCCTGGCCGAGTTGGAAATAGGCCACAAAGCCCATCAACATCAGCACCACCATCAGATAACGCGTCAGGGCCGGATGCTCCAAGGCCCAGCGCGAGACATTGAAATTGCGGCGACCGCTGCCCGGGCTCACCGAATTGCCCGAGGTCTGTTCTTCTTGATTGCTCATCGATGCTCCCGGCTCAACGAGCGGCTGAGGCCGGCTGCGTGCTGGCCGCTGGCGACTGGTAACGCTGCACCTTCTGGCCCGCCTTGAGCACATGCACACCGGCGACCACCACCTCCTGGCCGGGCTGCAGGCCAGAGGCGATCACCACCTCATTGCCCTCCGCGCCGGCGATCTTCACCGGCTGCGCTTTCAAGCTCATAGACCCGGGGTCGAGCACCCAGACCGAACTCTTGCCCTGCTCCTGCAACAAGGCCGTCAGCGGTAGCTTGATGACTTGCTCGGTGCGCGGCGGCTGCAGGCTGACCACGGCCGTCTGGCCCAGGCGGGCGTCCACCCGGCCCACATCCGCCTTGATCAAAAAGGTGCGTGTCACCGGATCGGCCGCGGCCGAGACCTCTCGCAAACTGGCTTCGCTACTCGCCTGGCCAGGGCCCCAGAGCTTGAATTTCAAGGCACCCGGCTTGGCGGCCACTTGGCGGAACATGGCGACTTGGTCCTCGGGCACCGAAAACACCACGTCCCGCGGCCCGTCCTGGGCGATGCGCAGCACCGGCGTGCCGGCCGCCACCACCATGCCGGGCTCGGCATCCACCCCGGTCACCACGCCCGCCACATCGGCGATCAGCTGGGCGTAGCCGGTTTGATTGTCCTGCGCGCTGCCCTGGGCCTTGGCCTGATCCAGCTGAGATTGCGCGGCCTTGAAGGCCGAGCTGCGACGCTCCAGCTCGGCCGCGCTGATGAACCCTTGTTTTTCCAGATCGATATAGCGCTTGTAGTCGGCGCCGGCCTGATCGCGGTTGGTGCGGGCTGCCGCCACGCCGGCCTCGGCCGCGGCACGAGCCAGCTGCAAATCTTGCGCGTCCAGCTGGGCCAACAGCTGGCCGGGCTTGACCACATCGCCCAGATTGACCTTTCGGCTCAGGATCTTGCCGCCGACGCGAAAGGACAAGCGCGACTCGGTGCGGGCGCGAATCTCGGCCGCGTACTCATACGTCATGCCCGCGGAGTCCCATTGCAGGACCTGGGTGCGCACAGCGCGCTCCGGTTCGGGATGGCCGTCTTGCTTGCTGCAGGCGCTCAACAAGGCCAGCAAGAGAAGCAAGGGCGTCAGCAGCAAGGCCTTGGGCGAGGGATGGGGCATGAACAACCTCAGATATTTGCGTTCCCGGCACCCGCAGCAAGCCACCAGCAGGGCCTTGCAACAGGGCAAAAACGTTATTGACTAATGGGTCAGTAATGTATGCAAGGGGCCAAGCCCTGTCAAACAGAGCGGGGCCGGGCCCCACAAAAAAACCTCTCACCAGCGCCGCAAGCCGCCCGCAGGGGCATATTCACCTGTTTTTTTCTAGCCAAGCTCTGGCTCGCCGAAGAGCGGCTGGAATCCCCACACAATCTGGCCTGTGAGCATAGAACACTACGAAAATTTCCCCGTTGCCTCCTGGCTCTGCCCCAAGCCTCTGCGCCCGGCCATTGCCGCCATCTACCATTTCGCTCGCACCGCCGACGATCTGGCCGATGAAGGCGAGGCCAACCAAGCCCAGCGCATCCAGGACCTGCAAGACTATCGCGCCGACCTGCGCGCCGCCGCAGAGGGCCGAGCACCCTCGCCGCGCTGGGCCAGCCAGGTCTTCAATCCTTTGATCCCCGTCCTGCAGCAATATCGGCTCCCCCTGCCCTTGCTTGAACAACTGCTGGACGCCTTTGAACAAGACCTGCACCAGCAGCGCTACAGCGACCGGGCCGAATTGCTGGCCTACTGCAGCCGCTCAGCCAATCCGGTGGGGCGCCTGCTGCTGCATCTTTACGGGCTGAACGAGGCCAGCGCCCTGCGCCGCTCCGATGCCATCTGCAGCGCCTTGCAGCTGATCAACTTCTGGCAGGACTTCACGCGCGACGGCCCCAAGGGCCGGGTCTATGCGCCACAAAGCGATCTGCAGCGCCACGGCCTGGACGCGCAAGCCCTCTTGGCCTGCCAGGACAGCCCGGCCGCAAGAGCCCTGATCCGCGATTTGTGCGACTGGGCCGAGCAATTGATGCTGGAGGGCGCCCCCCTGGTGCACCAGATCCCGGGGCGTGCCGGCTGGGAGCTTCGACTGGTGGTACAAGGCGGCCTGCGAATTCTTGAGAAAATCCGCGCGATGCAATATGCAAGCCTTGTTCAACGCCCCAAACTCGTCGCCCTTGACGCCCCTGCCCTGCTCTTTCGCGCCCTGAGCATGCGTGCCGCAGGCGCGCCCACACCTTCAAAGGAAGCCCTGTGAACCCCGAGCAGTACGTGCAGGAAAAGGCCGCCAAGAGCGGCTCCAGCTTTTATTACGCCTTCTCCTTCCTGCCTCCGCCGCGGCGCGCGGCCATCACCGCTTTCTACGCGTTTTGCCGCGAGGTCGACGATGTGGTGGACGAGACCGAGGATCTGGGCGTGGCCGCCACCAAGCTGGCCTGGTGGCGCAAGGAAGCCGCCAATGCCTTCGCCGGTCAGCCCCAGCATCCGGTGATGCGGGCCTTGATGCCGCATTGCGCGGCCTTTGACATCCGTCTGGAGCACCTGAACGCCGTCATCGACGGCTGCCAAATGGATCTGGAACAAACGCGTTACCTCGACTACCCCGGCCTACAGCGCTACTGCCATCTGGTGGCTGGCGTGGTGGGCGAAGTCGCCTCGGGCATTTTTGGCCGCAGCCAGCCCGAGACCATTGCCTACGCCCACAAGCTGGGGCAGGCCATGCAACTGACCAATATCATCCGCGACGTGGGCGATGACGCTCGCCGTGGCCGCATCTATCTGCCCATCTCGGAGCTGCAGCAATTCGATGTCAAAGCGCATGAAATCTTGCTGCGCACAAAGCCCTGGGGCTATAGCGAGCGCTTCACCGCCCTGATGAAGTTCCAGGCCCAGCGGGCCCACCAGCTGTATGACGAGGCCTTCGCCCTCTTGCCCGAGGCCGATCGCAAGGCCCAAAAACCCGGCCTGATGATGGCCAATATCTACCGCGCCCTGCTGCGCGAGATCGAGCTGGAAGGCTTTCGCGTGCTGGAGCAGCGCATCTCCCTGACCCCGCTGCGCAAGGTCTGGATCGCCATGCGCACCAACTGGACGGGCCGTTGAGCCAGCCGCTGAGAATTGCCGTTATCGGCGGCGGTTGGGCCGGCATCGCGGCGGCCGTCACGTCCTGCCAGCAGGGCGCGCAAGTCACGCTCATTGAGATGGCTGGGCAGTTGGGCGGTCGAGCCCGCAGCCTGGCCACCGGCGAGGCCGCGCCCTTCGCTCAGCTGGACAACGGCCAGCACATCCTGATCGGCGCCTACAGCCAGAGCTTGGCCCTAATGCAAAGCCTGGGTGTCGATTTGGCGCAGGCTTTTTTGCGCACACCGCTGCGCCTGCGCTACCCGCGCCACGAGGGTTTGCAGCTGCCAGCGGGTGCGCCACTGATCAGCTTCGCGCGCGGCGTCTTGGCCTATTCAAATTGGCCGCTCCTGGCTCGCTTGCGCCTTTTGGCGGCCGCCGGCGGCTGGCTTTTGCGCGGTTTCCACTGCCCGCCCGCCTGGACGGTGCAGACCTTGTGCGCCGGGCTGCCGCCATGCGTCAAACAAGACTTGATCGAGCCCCTGTGCGTGGCCGCGCTCAACACCCCGGCGAGCCATGCCAGCGCCCAGACCTTTTTGCGCGTGCTGCACGACGCCTTGTTCAGCGGCCCAGGTAGCGCCGATCTGCTCTTGCCCCGGCTATCGCTCAGCGAGTTGCTCGCCACACCGGCGCAACGCTGGCTGCAAGCGCATGGGGTCAAGCTGCACCTGGGCCAAAGGGTGCAGCAATTGAGCCGCAGCGACAAGGTTTGGCTTGTTGATGGCCAAGCTTTCGACCAGCTGATCCTGGCCTGCAGCCCTGTGGAAGCCGCCCGGCTGTGCGCCGAGATCCAATCCAGCTGGGCGGCACAGGCCGCGCAGCTGCGCTATGAGCCCATCATCACCGTCTATCTGCACAGCCCCGGTAGCCGCCTGCCCGCGCCCATGGTGGCCCTGCAGGAGGGTCCCAATGCCCCGGCGCAGTTTGTCTTCGACCTGGGCCAGCTCAGCCTGCAAGACGAGCGCAGCGGCGCTTTCGCCTTCGTCATCAGCGGGGCGGCCGCCTGGGTAGACAAAGGCCTTGGCGCCACCGGCGAGCAAGTGCTGGCCCAGGCGCTGCGCGAGTTCGATTGGCATAGCCCGCCGCAAGTGCAGCGCGTGCTGGCCGAGAAGCGCGCCACCTTTGCCTGCACACCCGGCCAGCAACGCCCGCCGCGCGAGATCGCAGCGGGGCTGCAAGCGGCCGGCGACTATGTGCAAGGCCCCTACCCCGCCACGCTGGAAGGCGCGGTTCGGGCCGGTATGGCGGCGGCCCGCCATGCCCTCAAAAAGGTCGGCTGAAGGGCGCAGCCAAGGGCTCGCCGATGAACAGGCCCTGGCCGGGCCATAACACGCTATGCCAGTAGGCCTCCAAGGCCGACACGCCTTGCACATAGGCCAGCAAAAGAAACTGTGGATGCGGGAACTTCTGGCGGTGATTGCAGGGCTCGCTGACCGTGCCATAGCTGGCCGTGGCACCGGCTTCCAACCAATCCAGGGCGCTCATCTGCACATTGCCGTTTTCCAGCCGACGCTCCAACTGCCCACCATACGAGGTCAGATGATCGGCCAGAGCACCGGGCAGCCAATCCACCTGATCTAGGCCGGGCACGCTGACCAGGCCGGTTTGATAAATCAGGGTCCGGCTCATGCTGGGCAGATGCTGCTGCGCCACCGGCTGCACTTGCAGACCAGGCAGGCGGCTGGCAGGCGGAAACAGGCTGGCCCGCACATTGCGCGCCGTGTCACTGGTGCTGACGAAGTAGGCATTCGCGGGGCTGAAGCCCGGCAGGCTGTGATCGGAGGCAATGCCGCGCTCGATCAAGGCTTTGGCGCTCTCCACACTGCGGGCAGCCAAGAGCATGGACGGCCGCAGCCCCAGGTCACGGAAGGGCCGAGCGCCAAAATAATTGAAATAGGGCGAAGGCTGCGAGGGCGCGCAGCTGTTCTTGCAAATCTCGGGCTGAAAACCCAGGGCCAAGGCGCTGGTGATGGAGTTGCAGGCCACGGCATAGGGCTGGGTCCAAGCCAGGGCCAAGGCCTGCACCTCGGGGCCCAGCTCGGCCTTGATCTGCGCTTGCAAGGCCTCAAACTCTGCCAGGTCCAGGGCGGCGCGCAAGGGCAAGCTCAGCCGCAGGATATTGGCTTCGGGAATATTGCGACGGGCGGCGTAGTACTCACCCACCGCCACCGAGTAAGGGTCGGCGCTATTGATCACCAGACCCAGCTGTGCAGCCGTGATGCGCCCCTGCAGACGGGGAAATCGCTGCCAAGTAGGCGCTGGCGCTGGCGCCGCGCTGGCACCTGAGGCCACGGGCGAAGCCGCTGCCTGCGCCAGGGCAGCTTGCCCTGTCAGCAGAGACAAAACAAGGGCGAGCAAGGGTGCAAAGACAAGGCCAAAAATCAAGCCTGAGGCCTTGTATTCAGCACCCTGAACAGCCGGTGTTGCTCGCAGGAAACCATATCGAGGCGCGGATGCGGTTTTCGTAATACAAAACAAATCAAACTCCCGCACAATGTCTGCATGAAAAGCAAAGAGGATAAGGCGCCAGCCATCCAGGTGCTGGAACGCATGTTTTCGCTATTGGATGTGTTGGCCAGTCATCAGGACCCGGTGTCCCTGAAGGAAATCAGCGCCAGCACGGGTCTGCACCCTTCCACCGCGCACCGCATTCTCAACGACTTGGCGATTGGCCGTTTTGTCGACCGACCCGAGGCCGGCAGCTACCGCCTGGGCATGCGCATGCTGGAGCTGGGCAATCTGGTCAAGGCCCGCCTGGATGTGCGCGACGCCGCCATCGGCCCCATGCGCGAGCTGCACAAATTCACCCACCAGCCGGTCAATCTCTCGGTGCGCCAAGGCGATGAAATCGTCTATATCGAGCGCACGTATAGCGAGCGCTCCGGCATGCAAGTCGTGCGCGCCGTAGGCGGCCGGGCACCCTTGCATCTGACCTCGGTGGGCAAGCTGTTTTTGGCCAGCGATGACCCCTTGCGTGTGCGCAGCTATGCCACCCGCACCGGCTTGGCCGGCCACACCCGCAACAGCCTGACCGACATCATCGCCCTAGAACGCGAGATGGCCTTGGTGCGCCAGCGCGGCGTTGCCCGTGACGACGAGGAGTTGGAGTTGGGCGTGCGCTGCATGGCGGCCGGCATTTACGACGACCAAGCCAAGCTGATCGCCGGCCTGTCCATCTCCGCCCCGGCCGATCGCCTGGAAGAGTCCTGGCTGGCGCGGCTGAAGGAAACCGCGGCGCAGATCTCGGCCGAGCTGGGCTACCGCGGTGGCTGAGTTCGGCGGCTGCGCAGAGCATAAAAAAACGCGCTCGATGAGCGCGTTTCTTTTTTGGGGTAGTCAGCGAGATCAGCCGCCAGTCTTGACCTTGGCGTGATTCAGCTCGGCCGGGTTGCTGATGATCCACTTGCGCACCCGCTCGGCATCGCCGATCCGCGAGTATTTGCCGGTGGAGTCCAGGAACACCATGATCAGCTTGCGGCCGGCCATACGCGCTTGCATCACCAGGCAACGACCGGCCTCGTTGATGAAACCGGTTTTTTGCAGGCCGATGTCCCAGCCCGGATTGCTCAGCAAGCCATTGGTGCTGTGGAAAGCCACTTGACGCCGGCCCAGGGCCACCTGGTACTCACGCGAGGTGGATAGTTCACGCAGCAGCGGCACTTCATGCGCCACCTTCACCAGGGCCGCCAAGTCCTTGGCGCTGGATTGATTGCGGCTGGACAGGCCGGTGGGCTCCACATAATGGGTGTCCGTCATGCCCAGGGACTGAGCCTTCTGGTTCATCGCCGCCACAAAAGCCGGCAAGCCACCGGGGTAGTTGCGGCCCATGGCGTTGGCGGCACGGTTTTCCGACGACATCAGGGCCAGATGCATCATCTCGCCACGCGTCAAGGTTGTGCCAACGACCAGGCGTGAACGGGTGCCCTTCTCGGAATCGATGTCTTCGTCCGTGATGGTCAGCTTCTCGTCCATGGACTGGCCGGCATCCACCACCACCAGGGCCGTCATCAGCTTGGTGATGGAGGCGATGGGCAGCACCGCGGAGGGGTTCTTGGAGAACAGGACCTCATTGGTTTCCTGGTCCATCACCAGGGCCACGCTGGACTTCAGATCCAGCGGGTCTTCCACCGCATGCAGGCCGTAGAGCTGACCATAGGTCGGCTTGGCTGCGACGACCGCAGCGGCGGCCGCGCCAGCCGCTGCGGCCTTGCGAACGCTGCGCGAAGACTTGGCCGAGGCCACGTTCTGCTTGCCCGCACGGGCCTTCTTGACCGGTGCCTTCTGAGCACTTTGCTTGGCAGACGTCGCCTTGGTCCGCGTGTTTGACGCTGCCTGTGCAGGCAGGGCCAAGCCCGTGGCCACCAAAGCGGCGCACAGGAAGGTGCGTGACAACATTGATTTAATCATCTTCAATCCGGTCCCGAGGTCTGGCGCTTAGTTTAGGTGATAGGAAAAACACAGGCAAGATCAAAAGCTTAGGCTCCGCTTTTAAAGCGGAGCTTTGTATCAAGCAGGACGTAGAAACCCTAGCTCATACCCTACTCCGTAGCTTTCAACGCGCATTTTTGCCATTTCGCCTACACAAAGCCTGCCAGTGTGGGCCGGGTCATGACCCGATCAACCTTGGGCCGCGACTCGCTCGGTCTTGCTGTGCAGCTTGTTGAGCGCGCTTAGATAGGCTTTGGCCGAGGCCACGACGATGTCGGGATCGGCCCCCACGCCATTGACCACACGCCCCGCATGCTGCAGGCGAACTGTCACCTCACCCTGCGATTCTGTGCTTCCGCTGGTGATGGCATTGACCGAATAGAGCAGCATCTCGGCGCCACTTTGAGCGGCCGACTCGATCGCACGCAGCACCGCATCCACCGGGCCATTGCCCTCGCTATGGGTGCTGTGTTCCACCTCGCCGGCGGCAAACACCACATTGGCTTGCGGACGCTCGCCCATTTCGGAGCGCTGGGCCAGAGCCACCAAACGGTAATGTTCTTGCTCGGCGGTGACGGACTCGTCCATCACCAGGGCGATGATGTCCTCGTCGAAGATTTCGTTCTTGCGGTCGGCCAGATCCTTGAAGCGCACAAAGGCGGCGTTCACCTCGGCCTCGGACTCCAGCGTGATGCCCAGTTCTTGCAGGCGCTGCTTGAAGGCGTTGCGACCGCTCAGCTTGCCCAGCACGATTTTGTTGGCGCTCCAGCCCACATCTTCGGCCCGCATGATCTCGTAGGTGTCACGCGCCTTCAGCACGCCGTCCTGGTGGATGCCCGAGGCGTGGGCAAAAGCATTGGCGCCCACCACGGCCTTATTGGGCTGGATCACAAAACCGGTGGTTTGCGAAACCAGCTTGGAGGCGGCCACGATCTGCTTGGCATCGATATTGATGTCCAGGCCAAAGTAGTCGCGGCGGGTCTTGATCGCCATCACCACCTCTTCCAAGGAGCAATTGCCCGCCCGCTCGCCCAGGCCGTTGATGGTGCACTCGACCTGACGCGCGCCACCGATTTGCACACCGGCCAGGGAGTTAGCCACGGCCATGCCCAGGTCGTTATGGCAATGCACCGACCAGATGGCCTGATCCGAGTTAGGCACGCGTTCGCGCAGAGTCTTGATGAAGTTGCCGTAGAGCTCGGGGATGGCATAGCCCACGGTGTCGGGAATATTGATGGTGCGCGCGCCTTCCTTGATCACCGCCTCCACCACCCGCGCCAGGAACTCGGGGTCGGAGCGATAGCCGTCTTCGGGCGAGAACTCGATGTCGTCGGTCAGATTGCGGGCAAAACGCACGGCCTGAATCGCCTGCTCCAGCACCTGCTCGCGCGTCATGCGCAGTTTCTTCTCCATATGCAACTCGCTGGTCGCGATGAAGGTATGGATGCGCGAACGGGCCGCGCCCTTCAAGGCCTCGGCGGCACGGGCGATGTCACGATCATTGGCACGGGCCAGCGAACAGATGGTGCTCTCGCGGATCGCATCGGCAATCGCCTTGACCGCCTCGAAGTCCCCGTTGCTGGAGGCCGCAAAACCCGCCTCGATCACATCGACCTTGAGCCGCTCCAATTGACGCGCAATGCGCAGCTTCTCGTCCTTGGTCATGGAGGCGCCGGGGCTTTGCTCACCGTCGCGCAAGGTGGTGTCGAAAATAATCAGTTGCTGGCTCATGGGATGGGGCTTTCCTAGAAAACTTGACGGGGCTTGGCTTTGCTAATTCTTCAGATCGACGCCACCGGCTCGTCGGCCAGTGTCAGGTGACCCTGCCGGGCGGCGCGATTCAGGCCGGACACGATGGCCTTGAGCGAGGCAGACACGATGTTCGCATCAATGCCAACGCCAAACAGGGTCTGGCTCTCGCCGATGCGCAGTTCCAGATAGGCCACGGCGCGCGCATTGGCGCCGCTGCCGATGGCGTGCTCGTGATAGTCCAGCACCCGCAGTCCCGCGGGCAGTTGGCGATTCAGGCCCTCGACAAAAGCGTCGATGGGGCCGCTGCCCTGGCCTTGCACCTCGATGCGGTTTTGGCCGATCAGGGCTTGCGCGCGCAGGGCCACTTGGCCGGCATCAATCTCGGTCAGGGCTGTGTGTTGCAGACTGGCGGCGGCCTGTGCATCGGCCAGACCATACTCGCCCTCAAAAATGCGCCACAAATCGGCGGCCGACAATTCCTTGCCCGCATCGTCCATCACCGCCTGCACCACCTGGCTGAATTCGATCTGCAGACGGCGCGGCAGTTCCACCCCGTACTCGGCCTCCAGCAGATAAGAGATACCGCCCTTGCCTGACTGGCTGTTCACGCGGATCACCGCGTCATAGCTGCGGCCCAAGTCCTTGGGATCGATGGGCAGATAAGGCATGTCCCAAATCTCGCCCTCCTTGCGGGCGGCAAAGGCCTTTTTTATCGCATCCTGGTGCGAGCCCGAGAAGGAGGTGTAGACCAGATCGCCAACATAAGGATGGCGCGGATGCACGGCGAGTTGATTGCAATGCTCGACGCAGCGACGCACCTCGTCGATGTCTGAGAAATCCAGCTCGGGGTAGATGCCCTGGGTGTAGAGATTGAGAGCGATATTGACCAGATCCACATTGCCAGTGCGCTCGCCATTGCCGAACAAGCAGCCCTCGATGCGATCGGCTCCGGCCATCAGGGCGAACTCGCCGGCCGCCGTGCCGGTGCCACGGTCATTGTGCGGGTGGACCGACAGCACGATGGCCTCGCGGCGCTGCAGATGGCGGTGCATCCACTCGACCATATCGGCAAAGATATTCGGCGTGGAATGCTCCACCGTCGCGGGCAGATTGATGATGCATTTGCGTTCGGCCGTGACGCCCCAGGCCTCGGTCACCGCATCCACCACCCGCTTGGAAAAAGCCAGTTCGGTGCCCGAGAACATCTCAGGCGAATACTGGAAGACGAACTCGGTGGCCGGCTGCTGAGCGGCCAGCTCGCGCACCATGCGGGTGTGGGTAACGGCCAGATCGACGATCTGATCTTCATCCATACCGAGCACCACCCGGCGCATCACCGGGGCCACGGCGTTGTAGAGATGGACGATGACGCGCCGCGCGCCGCGCAAGGACTCAAAGGTTCGTTCGATCAGGGGCTGGCGGGCCTGGGTCAGCACCTGGATGCTGACGTCGGCGGGGATCAAATCCTCCTCGATCAGCAAGCGCACGAAATCGAAGTCCGCCTGCGAGGCCGAGGGGAAACCTACTTCGATTTCCTTGAAGCCGATTCTCACCAGCATCTGGAACATGCGCAGCTTGCGCTGCGGATCCATGGGTTCGATCAGGGCTTGGTTGCCGTCACGCAAATCGGTGCTCAGCCATTGCGGAGCCTTGCTGAGTTGCACATCGGGCCAGGTCCGATTGGCAAGAGCAATGGGGGCAAAGGCGCGGTACTTGTTCTGTGCTTGCTTCAACATGGTTTGATTCCAGGTGATTTGTGTTCGCAAGCAACAGAAGGGACGGGTTGGGATGGGTAAAAACAAAAACGGCCCGCTGCTGCTTGCATACGGGCCGACGAGATCTCAACGTTTGGATGGACGTGCGCGATCAGCGAACCCGTTGGGGTCCTAGTAGTAGAGCGAGCACGTTCAGGCGATTCATGGTTTTGAATATAGCACGCAAGACCTCAAACAAAGCTTGCAGACTCAGTGATGCAAGCCCTTTTCATCGGGTTCATCGGTCGATGTTGCAATCATGCTGACGGGTCGGCCCTTGGCTTTGCGCCAGGCATAGATCACATAACCCGACAGTGCGTAGGCGCAGAAGATGGCGAACAAGCCCAGCGGCGGGTTCTGGCTGATCAAGACAATGGCCAGGGCAATCGCAACCAGCACCACAAATGGCACGGTACGGCGCGCGCCCACCACCTTGAAACTGTAGAACGGTGCATTGGTCACCATAGACAAGCCAGCGAACAGGGTCAGGCCGAAGGCCGTCCACATTACCCAGGGCACTTGGGTCACCTGTTTGAAGCCCGCATCATCAAAGGCCCAGATCATGCCGATGACCACGGCCGCCGCCGCGGGGCTGGGCAGGCCTTGGAAGAAGCGCTTGTCGACCACACCGATATTGACGTTGAAGCGCGCCAGCCGCAGGGCCGCCCCGGCGATATAGACAAAGGATGGGATCCAACCCAGCTTGCCCATGTCCTTGAAGGCCCAGATATAAACGATCAGGGCCGGCGCGGCGCCGAAGCTCACCATATCGGAGAGGCTGTCCATCTGCTCGCCGAACGCGCTTTGCGCATTCGTCATGCGGGCCACGCGGCCATCCAGGCTGTCCAGCACGGCGGCGCAAAAGATCGCGATGCAAGCCACCTCGAAGCGGCCATTCATGGCCATCACGATGGCGTAAAAGCCAGAGAACAGTGCCGCCAGCGTGATGGCATTGGGCAGCACATAAATACCTTTGCGGCGCGGGCGGGGCAGGCCCTGCACACCGTCATCATCTTCTTCCGGCCCGTCGGCGCGGAGCTTGTTTTTGGGATCAGTCATGGGGCGGAAGGATACCGCAGTGGCGGGTACAAAAAAGCCGCGTGGGCTGCAAGCGCACGCGGCTTTAGAGGCGGGCCACAGTGATCAGTTCTTGGAACGATCCACCAGCTTGTTGGCCTTGATCCAGGGCATCATGGCGCGCAGCTTCTCACCGACCTGCTCGATGGGATGCTCGGCGGTCAAGCGGCGGCGGCTCAACAGGGTCGGGGCGCCGGCCTTGTTTTCCAGGATGAAGCTCTTGGCGTACTCGCCGGTCTGGATGTCCTTCAGGCACTGACGCATGGCGTTCTTGGTGTCTTCGGTCACGACGCGGGGGCCGGTCACATACTCACCGTACTCGGCGTTGTTGGAGATCGAGTAGTTCATGTTGGCGATACCGCCTTCATAAATCAGGTCAACGATCAGCTTCAACTCGTGCAGGCACTCGAAGTAAGCCATTTCGGGCGCGTAACCGGCTTCGGTCAGGGTCTCGAAACCGGCCTTGATCAGCTCGACGGCACCGCCGCACAGCACGGCTTGCTCGCCGAACAGATCGGTCTCGGTCTCTTCGCGGAAATTGGTTTCGATGATGCCGGCCTTGCCACCACCATTGGCCGAGGCGTAGCTCAGGGCCAAATCACGCGCCTTGCCGGTCTTATCGGCATAGACGGCGATCAGGTGGGGCACGCCGCCACCTTGGGTGTAGGTGCCGCGCACGGTGTGGCCGGGGGCCTTGGGCGCGACCATCCAGACGTCCAGGTCGGCACGCGGCGTGACCTGGCCGTAGTGCACATTGAAGCCGTGGGCGAAGGCCAGCGAAGCGCCTTGCTTGATATTGGGCTCGACCTCGTTCTTGTAGACCTCGGCGATCTGCTCGTCGGGCAGCAGAATCATGACCACATCGGCGGCCTTGACCGCGTCGGCGATCTCGGCGACCTTGAGGCCGGCGTTCTCGGCCTTGGCCCAGGACGCGCCGCTGCGACGCAGACCGACGGTGACCTTGACGCCGCTGTCGTTCAGGTTTTGTGCGTGGGCATGGCCTTGTGAGCCGTAGCCGATGATGGTGACGTTCTTGCCCTTGATCAGGCTCAGGTCAGCGTCCTTGTCGTAAAAAACGTTCATGTCGATCTCCAGGGAAAATTCTTGGGGTGTTGGGTAGAAAAAACTTAGACGCGCAGGATGCGCTCGCCACGACCGATGCCGCTGGAGCCGGTGCGTACCGTTTCCAAAATGGAGGCGCGGTCGATGGAATCGATGAAGGCATCCAGCTTGGATGAATCACCGGTCAACTCGATGGTGTAGGTCTTCTCGGTCACGTCGATGATGCGGCCGCGGAAGATGTCGGCGGTGCGCTTCATTTCTTCGCGCTCCTTGCCAACGGCGCGGACCTTGATCAGCATCAGCTCGCGCTCGGTGAAGTTGCCCTCGGTGAGGTCCACCACCTTGACCACCTCGATCAGTCGGTTCAAGTGCTTGGTGATCTGTTCGATCACCTCGTCGGAACCGGTGGTCACGATGGTCATGCGGGACAGCGACGGGTCCTCCGTCGGCGCCACCGTCAGGCTCTCGATGTTGTAGCCACGGGCGGAGAACAAGGCCACCACACGCGATAGCGCGCCCGGCTCGTTCTCGATCAGCAATGCAATGATGTGCTTCATGGGGTGTCGTCCTTCGCGCTCTTCAAGCCAGCGGCGGTAACCGCAGGCTCTTGGCCACGCTCTTCGATGGATAAATGAAAGGGCTTGTCCGAACTCTTGGCCTAAACGGCGGAGCCACTGACGCTGCGCGTGATCAACGCATGAGCGAACGTCCCGGCCCCACTCATCCAAACTCAGAGGTCTTCGGACCCCAATCGCATTTCCGAAATGCCCTTGCCCGCCTGGACCATGGGCCAGACGTTCTCGGTCGGATCGGTGCGGATGTCCAGAAAGACCGTGCGGTCCTTCAGGCGGATGGCCTCTTTCAAAGCGCCTTCCACATCCTCGGGCCGGGTCACCAGCAGGCCCACATGGCCGTAGGCCTCGGCCAGCTTGACGAAGTCGGGCAGCGCATCCATATAGCTATGGGAATAGCGGCCACCGTAATCCAGTTGCTGCCACTGCCGAACCATGCCCAGATAGCGGTTGTTCAAGGCGACGATCTTCACCGGCGTCCTGTACTGCTGGCAGGTGGACAGCTCCTGAATGCACATCTGGATAGAGCCTTCGCCCGTCACGCAGAACACATCGGATTCGGGCTTGGCCAGCTTGATGCCCATCGCGTAGGGCAGGCCCACACCCATGGTGCCCAGGCCACCGGAGTTGATCCAACGGCGCGGCTCCTCAAAGCCGTAATACTGGGCGGCCCACATCTGGTGCTGACCCACATCGGAGGTGATGTAGGTGTCGCGATTCTTGGTCAGGCGGCACAGGGTCTCAACCACCATCTGTGGCTTGATGACCTCGGTGGAGGGCTTGTAGACCAGGCAGTCCTTGCGGCGCCATTCATTGATCTGGCTCCACCAGGCGTTGATGGCATTGGCATCGGGCAAGGCCCGCGCTTCCTTGATCTGGAAGATCAATTCCTGCAGCACGTCCTTGACGTCGCCCACGATGGGGATGTCCACGCGCACCCGCTTGGAGATCGACGAGGGGTCGATGTCCACATGGATGATCTTGCGATCCACGGTCGCGAAGTGAGCCGGGTTGCCGATCACCCGGTCATCGAAGCGAGCGCCCACGGCCAGCAGAACATCGCAGTTCTGCATGGTCATATTGGCCTCATAAGTGCCGTGCATGCCCAGCATGCCCAGGAACCTGGGATCGCTGGCAGGCGTGGCACCCAGACCCATCAAGGTATTGGTGATGGGGTAGCCCAGCAACTGGGTCAGCTCGCGCAACTCGGCACAGGCCTCGCCCAGAATCACGCCGCCACCCGAATAGATATAAGGGCGCTTGGCCTGCAGCAGCAGTTGCACCGCCTTGCGAATTTGGCCCGAATGGCCTTTGCGCACCGGGTTGTAGGAGCGCATTTCCACATGCTGCGGATAGCTGAAGCCGGGCAGTTTGGCCATGGAGACATCCTTGGGGATGTCCACCACCACCGGGCCAGGGCGGCCGGTGCGGGCGATGTGGAAGGCCTTCTTCATCGTCACGACCAGATCGCGCACATCCTTCACCAGGAAGTTGTGCTTGACGATGGGGCGGGTGATGCCGACGGTGTCGCATTCCTGGAAGGCATCCAGGCCGATGGCGGGCGTGGGCACTTGGCCGGTCACGATCACCATGGGGATGGAGTCCATATAGGCGGTCGCGATGCCGGTGACGGCATTGGTGACGCCGGGACCCGAGGTCACCAGCGCAACGCCGACATTGCCGGTCGCACGGGCATAGCCGTCGGCCGCGTGGACGGCCGCCTGTTCATGGCGCACCAAGACGTGCTGAATCGTTTCTTGCTTGAACAGTGCGTCGTAGATATAGAGCACTGAGCCGCCTGGATAGCCCCAGAGGTATTGAACACCCTCGGCCTGCAGACAGCGAACCAGCGCCTCGGAGCCATTCAGCTCGGAAGACGTTGAGGTCGTTTGGGGGGAATGTGAATGTGCCGCGGGGGCACGCTTGACTTCCGCGCTTTGCAATTCCATATAAAACCTTTGTGAATTTCTCTAACGAAAAACCATCGGTGTCCCTTCTCGCACCCTTGTGAGGTGGACTCGGAACCTGCGCAATCAAAAAACATGGCACCCGGGTCGGGCAGCCAGCTTGAGACCAGAAACTTCATTGTGCGAAGCAACATTATGCACGGAGATTGCACAAGCCCGCCCCCGCGAACGTGGGCTGCGCATCGCACAGGGCTTGCGGTGCGATACTCCGCGCACCAATTTCCAGCCCCGGGCTCCC
Organism: Paucibacter sp. KBW04; assembly: GCF_003852425.1. GTDB lineage: Bacteria > Pseudomonadota > Gammaproteobacteria > Burkholderiales > Burkholderiaceae_C > Paucibacter_A. The sequence goes on from NZ_QAJN01000014.1 coordinate 295,993, forward strand.
CCGCTTCATCCTTGGCCACCGACAAAGAACTCAACGACTTTCTGAAGAGCGTCGACCGGCGTGCGTTCAAGCGCACCGCCTACCTCGTGCGCGACGACGACGGTGCGCTGGACATCGTCCAGGACGCCATGATCAAGCTGGCCGAAAAATATTTCGATCGCCCGGCGGCCGAACTGCCACTGTTGTTTCAGCGCATCTTGTCGAATGCGACCATGGACTGGTTCCGCCGCAAAAAGGTGAGAACGGCGGTGATGCAGAACATGTCGGACTTCGAATCCAACGATCCCGACAGCGATTTCGACCTGATGCAGATGCTGGAAGGCCAGGAGGGCGCGCTCGGCGCGCTGAGCGCCGCCGACGAAGTCTCGCGGGTCCAGATCTTGCAAGCGATCGAAGCGGAAGTGGCTGAATTGCCGGAGCGTCAACGAGAAGCCTTCCTGCTGCGTTACTGGGAGGAGTTGGATGTCGCGGAGACAGCCATCGTCATGGGATGTTCGGAAGGCAGCGTCAAAACGCATTGCTCCCGTGCCTCCCATTCATTGGCAAAATCGCTGAAGGCCAAGGGGATCACACTATGAGCACAACAAGCCTTTCATCTCATTTTTCGCAGGAACTTGAAACCCGCATGACGCGCTTTGGCCTGCGCGTAGCGGCGGACTTAAGCGAGCGCAATGAAACCCTGCCTCACGACATTTCTGAGCGACTGCGCTTTGCTCGCGAACAAGCCCTGCTGAAAGCCAAGACGGCGCGTGCCGCCCAAGTTCAACTGGCCCCCAGCACCCCGGTGGTGCAGATAGGCGCCACTTTGGCGCTGGGCGGAGGCAATGGCGGCATGGGCAGTCAAGAGACTTCGCCACGCTGGCTCAAATTCGCCTCCCTGCTGCCCTTGCTGATGCTGGTTCTGGGCTTGTTCCTGATCCAGCACACCCAGTGGTACCAGCAAATCAATGCCTCTGCCGAGATCGACACCGCGCTGCTGTCCGATCACCTGCCGCCGTCCGCCTATAGCGACCCCGGCTTCTCGGAATTCCTCAGCGAAGAGCAACACAGCGACGGGTCTTGAATGAGCGAACGTTTCCCGGCTCCTCACTCGGCAGGCATTGTTCCTCGCCCAAACACCAAGAAAAAAACCTTCCAGCTCGGCGCCTTGGCGCTGGGCTGTTTGCTTTGCTACGGCCTCGTCCAAGCACAGGGCGCAGCGGATCCCACCTCGGTCGCGGCTTCCGCAGCGCCCCCGCCCCTGGCCGTCGAGGCGCCCGCTAGTAGCCCCTTGCCACGGCCTGCCCCAGCCGCCATCAAACCGATAGCGCTCACACCAGGCCTGCCGCATGCCGCCACCCCGCTGCTGCCGCCGCCGAATTGGGTGGGCTTGAGCACCGCGCAAAAGACAGCGCTGGCGCCGCTTGAAAAGGACTGGGACAAGCTGGACGAGTTCCGCAAAGGCAAATGGCTAGAGGTGGCGGCCCGCTACCCCAGCCTGCCCGCAGCCGAACAAACCCGCCTGCAAGAGCGCATGCATGACTGGGCTCGCCTAAGCCCGGTAGAGCGCCAACGCGCCCGCGTGGGCTTCCAGGTCGCTCAGCAGGTGAAACCGGACGAGCGTCAAGCCAAGTGGGAGGCCTACCAAGCCCTCAGCCCCGAGGAGCGCCAGGCCCTGGCCGAGAAGGCTCAGAAAAAGCAAGCCCGCAAGGCGGCCGAGCTGCCCGCGCCGACCCTGGACATCAATGGCGTGCAGACCAAGTCCAATCGCGTGCCTACCGCCCCCAAGGTGGCCCTGGGCAAATCGGTCGCGCCCTCGGTGGTGCAGGCCAAGTCAGGTGCCAGCACCGTGCTGATCAATCAGACCCGCAACCTGCCGCCCGCCCACCAGCAAGCCGGCCAGACCAAGGTCTTTGCCGACCCCAGCCTGGTGGACAGCAAAACCTTGCTGCCCAAAAAGCCCCAAACACCCCCTGCCCCCAAACCATGAGCTCAAGTGAGACGCAAGCGGTCGCGGACTTTGCGCGGCCGGGGCTGCTGCGCCGCATGGCCGCTTTTATGTACGAAGGCGTGGTCTTATTCGGCGTGGTGTTTGTGGCAGGCTACTTCTTCTCGGCCATGACCCAACAGCGCCATGCTCTGCAGGGTCAACATGCTTTGCAGGCCTTTTTGTTCGCGGTGCTGGGCATTTACTTCGCCTGGTTCTGGTCACGCGGCGGCCAGACGGTGGCGATGAAGGCCTGGCATATCCAGGTGCTGGACCGCCAGGGCCGTCCGCTCACCCAAGCCCGCGCCCTGGCCCGCTATGTCCTGAGCTGGCTGTGGTTCATGCCCGCCCTGCTGACGGCCTGGCTGCTAGACCTGCACAGCACGGCTGCCATCTTTGGCTGCCTCACTGTGGGCATGCTCGCCTACCTCTTGCTGACCCTGATTCAGCCGCAAAAGCAATTTCTGCACGATGTGATCTGCGGCACCCAGTTGGTGACCCAGTTGCCGGTGAAGAAGAAGTAGAACTCCAGCCCAAAAAAAGAAAAGCCCGTGTCGGCAACGACGCGGGCTTTTTTACTGGACCGTGAACGCCGAAGGCTTAGACCGCCTCTTCATCGGTCTCGCCGGTGCGGATGCGCACCACCTGCTCCACCGGGGTAACGAAGATCTTGCCGTCGCCGATCTTGCCGGTCTTGGCGGCCTTGAGGATGGCGTCGATGCAGCGCTCCACGTCCTCGTCCTTGACCACGACCTCGACCTTCACCTTGGGCAGGAAGTCGACCACATACTCGGCACCACGGTACAGCTCGGTATGGCCCTTCTGGCGGCCAAAGCCCTTCACCTCGGTGACGGTCAGGCCCGAAGCGCCCACCTCGGCCAGGGACTCGCGCACTTCGTCCAGCTTGAAGGGTTTGATGATGGCGGTGATTTGCTTCATGGGGAGGTCTCCGAATTGTTGGACAGGGGTTGCTTCGATTTAAGCACGGAACTTTGAGGTGATCGGATAGCGCCAATCCCGACCAAAAGCGCGGTGGGTGATGCGTATGCCGACCGGCGCCTGACGGCGCTTGTACTCGTTGATCTTGATCAGCCGGGTGACCCGCTCCACATCGGCCGGCGCAAAGCCCGCGGCGATGATCTCGGCGATGGACTGATCCTCTTCCATATATCGAGCCAAGATGGCGTCTAGCACCTCGTAAGGCGGCAGGCTGTCCTGGTCCTTCTGATCGGGCCGCAACTCGGCCGAGGGTGGGCGGGTGATGATGCGCTCGGGGATCACCGGGCCCACCGTGCCGTCGGCTCGCAAGCTGGGCTGCTGGTTCTTCCAATTGGCCAAGCGGAACACCAGGGTCTTGGCCACGTCCTTGATCACGGCAAAGCCCCCCGCCATATCGCCGTAGAGCGTGCAGTAGCCGGTCGCCATCTCGCTCTTATTGCCGGTGGTCAGCACGATGGCGCCGAACTTGTTCGACAAAGCCATCAGCAAGGTGCCACGGATGCGGGCCTGGATGTTTTCTTCGGTGGCATCCAGAGGCAGGCCTTTGAACTCATCCGCCAGGCTGGTGTTGAAGGCCTCAAACATGGGCACGATGGACTTTTCGTCGTAGCGCACGCCCAGTCGCTCGGCCATATCGCGGGCATCGATCCAGGAGATATCGGCCGTGTAGGGCGAGGGCATCATCACCGTGCGCACCTTGTCCGCTCCCAGCGCATCCACCGCCACCGCCAGCACCAGGGCCGAGTCGATGCCGCCTGAGAGGCCGATCAAGGCACCGGGAAAGCCGTTTTTGCCGATGTAGTCGCGTACGCCGGTGACCAGGGCGGCCCAGGCCTGGGCCTCCATCTCGGGCAGAGGCAAGACCTGACCCCGTACCGCCCCATCTGCACCGACCTCGATCAGGGTCAGATCTTCTTCGAACATGGGCGCACGTGCGGCCACCCGACCTTGGGCGTCCAGCGCAAAGGAAGCACCATCAAACACCACCTCGTCCTGCCCACCCACCAGATGGGAGTAAAGCAAGGGCATGCCGATTTGGGCCACCCGCTCGGCCATGCGCTGCTCGCGCTCCTCCACCTTGCCCAGATGGAAGGGCGAGGCGTTCAAGACACACAAGACTTGCGCGCCGGCCGCCTTGGCGGCACGGGCTGGCTCCTCAAACCAGGCGTCTTCACAGATATTCAGGCCAAAGCGCAGGCCGTCGACCTCGAACACCACGGGGGCCTCACCGGCGTCGCGACCCGAGACGAAATAGCGGCGCTCATCAAAGACCTGGTAATTGGGCAACTCGCGCTTGCAATAGGTGTGCAAGACCTGACCCCCGGCCAGCACCGAGGCGGCGTTGAAGCGGTCAGGCACGGCCCAGCTCTTGCTACGAGCTTGCTCAGACTCGGCGGCTTCGCCCGCTTTTTGCTCAGGCTTTTGGTAGGGGTGGCCCAGCACCACATGCAGGCCCGCACAATCGCGCAGTTCCGCCGCGATCCAGGCCACGGCGTCCTCACAGGCCTGGATGAAAGCCGGACGCAGCAAAAGGTCTTCCGGGGGGTAGCCGCAGAGGCTGAGCTCGGGTGTCAGCAACAATCGGGCGCCGGCGGCATGGGCGCGGCGGCCCCATTCCACGACTTTTTGGGCATTGCCTTGGATGTCACCCACGGTGACATTGATTTGCGCCAGCGCGACTTTGACGGACATGAGGATTGGATTGAAAACAGGTCAGCTCGATTATGTCATTCGGGTCCATGAGGACCCTGCCGATCCGGCATTGGCGCCGTGGAATCAGCTGCTGGCGCGGCAAAGCCAGCCCACACCTTTTATGCGCCTGGAGTACTTTCGCGCCCTGCATGATTCGGGCAGCGCCGTGGCCCGCAGCGGCTGGCAGCCGCTATTCCTCAGCGTCTGGCTGAATGATGAAATGGTGGCCGCCTGCCCGGCCTATCTGAAGAGCCATTCCTACGGCGAGTATGTGTTTGACTGGGCCTGGGCCGACGCCTATCAGCGCCACGGCCTGGCCTACTACCCCAAGCTGCTGGTGGCCGTGCCCTTCACCCCCGTGCCGGGCAGCCGCTTGCTGGCTGCCGATGAGGCTGCGCGTCAGGTCTTGATGCAGGGCTTGCAGGCGCTGGCTCGACAACAAAAACTCTCCTCGGCTCATCTGCTCTTCGGCACGACGGTAGATCAACAAGCGGCCCAAGCCCAGGGCTGGATGGAGCGCCATGGCGTGCAGTTCCACTGGCAGAACCGTACGCCCGCGCCCTATGCCAACTTCGAGGACTTCCTGGCCTCGCTGCAGCGCGAGAAGCGCAAGAAGATCCAGCAGGAACAGCGCCGCGTGCGTGAGGCTGGCATCAGCTTTGAAGCCAGACAAGGCGAGCAAATCCGCGAGCAGGACTGGGATTTTTTCTACCGCTGCTACCAACTCACCTACCGCGCCCACCACAGCACGCCCTATCTGAGCCGGGACTTCTTCGCCCGCATGGCCGCCACCATGGCCGAACATTGGCTGCTCTTCATCGCTTGCCGGGCCGATGGCAGCCGCGTCGCCGCCTCATTGATTGCCTTGGACCCAGCCCACGGCGCGGCCTATGGCCGCTACTGGGGCGCGGCGGAGCCGATCTCTTGCCTGCACTTCGACGCCTGCTACTACCAGCCCCTGCAATGGTGCATCGAGCAGGGCTATCAGCGCTTTGAGGGCGGCGCCCAGGGCGAGCACAAGATGGCGCGCGGCCTGCTGCCGGTGCCGACCCAGTCCAGCCATTGGCTGGCCCACCCGGACTTCAAAAACGCGGTGGCCGATTTCCTGGCCCAGGAAGGCCAAGCCATGCGCGGCTACGTGAATGAGTTGGAATCGCACCAACCCTTCAAAGCAAAAGATTGAGGCGTAAAAAAAGCGCCCGGCTTTCGCAAGGCGCTTTTTCTTTGACCGCAGCGGGCTTAGGCTTGGTTGGCCTTTCTATAAGCTTCGATGCCAGAGACGATTTCGGCGCGAGCAGCCTCGGGGCCTTCCCAGCCCTGCACCTTGACCCATTTATTGGGCTCCAGATCCTTGTAGTGCTCGAAGAAATGCTGGATGGCATTCAGGCGCATCTTGTTCACGTCCTCGGGCTTTTGCCAGTGGGTGTACATGGGCAGGATCTTGTCGATGGGCACTGCCAGCAGCTTGGCGTCGCCGCCAGCTTCGTCGTCCATCTTCAGCACGCCGATGGCACGGCAGGTCACCACGACGCCAGGCGTCAGGGCGAAGGGCGTGATCACCAGCACGTCGACCGGGTCGCCGTCGTCCGACAGGGTCTGGGGGATATAGCCATAGTTGCAGGGATAGTGCATGGCCGTGGTCATGAAGCGGTCGACGAAGAGTGCGCCGCTTTCCTTGTCCACTTCGTATTTGATCGGATCGGCATTCATCGGGATTTCGATGATGACGTTGAATTGCTCAGGCGCCTTGGCGCCAGGGGTCACATTGTGCAAGCTCATGAGTTTCTGCTTTGATTGCCCGGGGGAAACCCGGATTCTAAGGGCAGGGCTTGCCATGAACTGACAGGCAGCTGATGCGCATCAAAACAAGTCCAATCTAATCGCCTTGCCCCCTTGTTTACCCGCACACATTGGGTAAACACCCAGGGTCCTCAATTGCTTTGTCGCGAGGGCATCACTTAAGCTCGGCCACGTGACCTGGGCTCCTCCTTCCTTCAGTGAGAACAGCTGAGTCGAAGGCGAGCTTGCAGGCGCGTTGTTCGATCACGGCAATCACTAGAACAGGAGACAGTTACATGTCGACGAGTTTGGCGCTGTACTTCGCACTGGCCTGCGGCTTTGCCGCGGTTCTCTACGGCTTCATCCAGAGAAGCTGGATCTTGAGTCAAGACGCGGGCAATGCCCGCATGCAGGAAATCGCCGCCGCCATCCAGCAAGGCGCAGCCGCCTACCTGGCCCGGCAATACAAGACCATCGCGGTGGTGGGCATTGTGCTCACCCTCTTGATCGCGGTCTTTTTGGATCGCACCACCGCCGTCGGTTTTGTGCTGGGCGCCGTGCTCTCCGGAGCTTGCGGCTTCATCGGCATGAACGTCTCGGTGCGCGCCAATGTGCGCACCGCCCAAGCCGCCACCAAGGGCATAGGCCCGGCGCTGGACGTTGCCTTCAAGGGCGGCGCCATCACCGGCATGCTGGTCGTGGGCCTGGGGCTTTTGGGCGTTAGCCTGTTCTTCTACTACCTCAGCGGCGGCGAGAAGGTGGATGCGGCGACGCTCAAGCCCTTGCTGGGCTTTGCCTTCGGCTCCTCGCTGATTTCCATCTTCGCCCGCTTGGGTGGCGGCATCTTCACCAAGGGCGCCGATGTGGGCGCCGACCTGGTGGGCAAGGTGGAGGCCGGCATCCCCGAGGATGACCCGCGCAACCCGGCCGTGATTGCCGACAATGTGGGCGACAACGTCGGCGACTGCGCCGGCATGGCGGCCGACCTGTTCGAGACCTATGCCGTCACCCTGATCGCCACCATGACCTTGGGCGCCCTGATGGTCACGGCCGCTCCTCTGGCCGCCGTGCTCTACCCCCTGCTGCTGGGCGCCGTGTCCATCATCGCCTCCATCATCGGCTGCAGCTTCGTCAAGGCCTCACCGGGCATGAAGAATGTGATGCCGGCGCTTTACCGCGGCTTGGCCGTGGCGGGCGTGTTGTCGCTGATCGCCTTCTTCTTCGTCACCAAGGCCGCCATCCCCGATGACGCCTTGGGTGCCGGCACGCATATGCGCTTGTTCGGCGCCTGCGCCGTGGGCTTGGTGCTGACGGCCGCCCTGGTCTGGATCACCGAGTTCTACACCGGCACCCAATACTCGCCGGTGCAACACATCGCCCAAGCCTCGACCACCGGCCACGGCACCAACATCATTGCCGGCCTGGGCGTGTCCATGCGCTCCACCGCCTGGCCGGTGCTGTTTGTCTCGGCCGCCATTCTGATCACCTACAGCCTGGCCGGCCTTTACGGCATCGCCATCGCCGCCACCTCCATGCTGAGCATGGCTGGCATCGTCGTCGCGCTCGACGCCTACGGCCCTATCACCGATAACGCCGGCGGCATTGCCGAGATGTCCGAGCTGCCCACCAGCGTGCGCGATGTGACCGACCCGCTGGACGCCGTGGGCAACACCACCAAGGCCGTCACCAAGGGCTATGCCATCGGCTCCGCCGGCCTGGCCGCCCTGGTGCTGTTTGCCGACTACACCCACTCGCTGGAGAGCCGTGGCATCAGCGTGGCTTTTGATCTGAGCGACCCCAAGGTCATCGTCGGCCTCTTCATCGGCGGCCTGATCCCCTACCTCTTCGGTGCCATGGCCATGGAGGCCGTGGGCCGCGCGGCTGGTGCTGTGGTGGTGGAGGTGCGGCGCCAGTTCCGCGACATCAAGGGCATCATGGAAGGCACGGCCAAGCCCGAATACGGCACGGCCGTGGACATGCTGACCAGCGCCGCGATCAAGGAAATGATCGTGCCCTCTCTGCTGCCGGTGGTTGTGCCGGTGCTGGTGGGCTTGCTGCTGGGCCCGGCCGCCCTCGGCGGCCTCTTGATGGGCACCATCGTCACCGGCCTGTTTGTGGCCATCTCCATGTGTACCGGTGGCGGCGCCTGGGACAACGCCAAGAAGTACATCGAGGACGGCCACCACGGTGGCAAGGGCTCGGAAGCCCACAAGGCCGCTGTGACCGGCGACACCGTGGGTGATCCCTACAAGGACACCGCCGGCCCGGCCGTCAACCCCTTGATCAAGATCATCAACATCGTCGCACTGCTGATCGTGCCCCTGCTGCCCTTGCCCACCGTCTCGGCGCCTGCCCACAAGCTGCCCGAGGCGATCACCGCGCCGGCCTCAGCGGCATCGAGCGCGGCGCTGCCGACGCCGATGGCTTCAGCCGTTATGGCAGACGGCGCCGCCTCTGCCCCCTGATCACGGGGTAAGTCGCTAGATAAACAGCCCGCCAGCGGGCTGTTTTCGCTTTGAGCCCGCGCGCGGGCCGTCCACAATAGGGCCTCAGCTCCACACCCATCAAAAACCTCGCCTCGCTCATGACAATGTCGAATACAGCGCTATCCCGACATGGACTGGAACGTCGCCGCAGCCAGCTGAGCGAGATGCAGAAGTTCTTGAGCGATCAAGAGCAGGCCTTTGAGAGCCTGCGCAGCGAGGTCCAGCGATTTGTGGACCGCTATACCGAGGCCCTGGGCGAGCACTATCTGGAGCTAGACGCCCTGGAGTCGCAGCTCCACAGCGCCACCCACTTTCTGGCCGAGGCTTTGCGCCGCAACGGCGTGGAAGTCACGGCGCCGCGTGCGCCGCAGGCCACGGCCCTGCCCCAGCTGCCACAAATGCCCGCCGGCGCCCCGCTGCCGGCCGAACCTCCCGGCGGCTTGGTGGACCTGGCCCCGCCCAGCCTGAAGACGCTATACCGCCGCGCAGCCATGCGCTTGCATCCCGATTTCGCCAGCAACGATGCGCAGCGCCTGCAACGCGAGCAAGCCATGATGCAGGTCAACCAAGCCTATGCCCGTGAGGACCGCAGCTGCATCGCCGCCCTTTTGCTGGCGACCGGTGAAGACCCGGTCAAGGTCAATGGGGGCAATGCCGATGCCATCAATGCCTGGCTGGGTCGCAGCGAGCTGGCCGTGCAGGGTCGCTTGCGGGTGGTGCAGGCGCATTTGAGCGCCTTGCAAAACCATCCCATGCACAAGCTTTGCAGCGCCATCACCCAGGCCGAAGAGGTGGGCCTGGACCCCTTGGGCGTGATGGCCAGTCGGCTGCGCAGCCAGATCCAGGAGCGCCGCCGCGAGCTCTATATCGGCCAGCGCCTGCAGGCCGAGTCCAGCCTGGCGCGCGCTTTCTTGCATCGCCGGGTCGAGCGCATGGGGGCGGCCCAAGTCAGCAAGAACAGCCACAGCGCCCGTCCACGCAGCGCCGATCAAGCGGCTTGAGCCTGGGCCCTGGCGTGAACTGCTACGTCGACAGCGCCGACTAGCCCCCGCCGCCTTCAATCGGCCGACAAACGCACGGTGGCCGGCGCCACCGGCAAAAGCAACTCCCTGCCCTGCCATTTGAGCGGATGGCCCTCGGCCGCCACACGTGGCAAGGGCAGGCCGTCTGGCCATAGCAAGCGGGTCGGCGCGCCGGCCTGCTCCAGCTCCAGCCGCCAGCCCCAGCTCTCTTTGGACAAGGCATAGCTCAGCGGGCCATAGGGCGTGGACAAGCCACGCACCGCGATCTCCCCCTGCTTCAACCAGTCCGCTCGCAGGCCCGCGCCTATCAATAGCTCAGCGCTGGCCTCACGCTCGAAGGCAAACATGTCCAGCGCGGAGCGGATGAAGTCGGAGGACACCCAGGCATGGGGCATCTCGCCCAGGAAGCGCACTTCGCGCGGCTCCGGCAAGACCACTTCGGCCCATTGATTCCAGCCCGCTGGGCGTTGGTCTTTGAAAAAGAAATTGAGCATGGCGTGCGCCCGCTGCGACTGACCCAAACGCAGCAGCGCCCCCACATTGCGCAGCTCATACGGCGTGTAGTCCGTCCAGGTGCGCTGGCCCTCGCTGCGGGCATTCATCTCGGTCCAGTAGCGCTCAAACGTGCCATTCAGCAAGGCCTGCGGCAACACGTCCTGGGCCTGCGCTGGATTGAGTGCGATGGTGGACGAGGTGGCATCAAAATCGCCCCGATCAGCGGCCCCGGCAATCGTATCGATATGAAAGCGCTTGGAGGTAGCGGCAATGGAAGCCACCAACTCCCGCTGGAACTCGTCGCGCTGCGCCGCCCATTGCTGGGCGACCTGGTACTGGCCCAGTGCGCGGGCGATGTGCACGCCGTCCTTATAGCCGCGCAGCGCCCAGAAATCGTCCCAATAGGAATAGGCTGGCTTGTCGGCATAGCCCTCGTGGCTGATGGAGGGCGGCAGCAGGCCGAAAAGATGGGCACGGTCCAGGCTCTTATTGGCCTCGCCCCGCTCGCTCTGGCGCAAGCCTTCCATCCAGGCCATCACGCTTTGCACCCGGGCCCAGTGGCGCTGCAAAAACTCATGGTCATGGCTGTGACGCCAGACCTCGGCCACGGCGTAGAGGTACTGCCCATGGCTGTCGTTCTCGACCACCGGATCGGAGCCCCGTTGATCAACGCAGCAAGGCACTTTGCCGGTGACGAAGAGTCGCTCGCCATACCAGTCGACAAACTCGCGCGCCGCCTCTACCTCACCCAGGCGCACCAAGCCCGCCACCATCATGGCGCCATCGCGAATCCAACTGCGCGCATAGCTGCGGGTGCCCGGCCGCAGCGCCGCACCATCGCGCGACATCAAGATATGCGCCAGCGAAGTCCGCAAAGTGTTGGCAATCGGCTGGCCCGTGCCGGGCAACACGATGGCCACCCGGTTGAGGCGCTCGCGCCAATGCGCGGCCGCCAACTCGAAACGACTGTCGAGTTCGGCCAGATTGAGGGTGGCACTCTTGCCCCCCTTGAGATCCAGGCCGCCCAAGGCCGCGCTCCAACCCAGGGTTTTGCTCTCCCCTGGGGCGAGCAAAACCCGGAACTGCAGCAGCGCCGAGGCATGCTCTTGCGGATCGTTCATGCTGCCAAGCCCCGGCGCGGCCAGCAAGGCCTTGAGGCTCAGGCCCGAGTCGAAAGGCAGGCCAGACACCAGCAGCGGCGCCTCCGTGGGATGCAAGCCAGGCTGGCCATTGACCTGCAAGTCCCCGCCTTGCCAGCGCAGGCTGCGCACAGCCGTGACCCCGCCCGGGGTGGACAGGAATTGCTGGGGCGGATTGACCTGCCAAGGGCGCACCGCCAGCATCAAGGTGTAGAGCTGACGGCGCTCGCTGGTATTGCGCAGCACATAACGACTCATCAAGCTGGGTGCCGCGCGCGGGCCGTCGGCCGCGGCCTCGATGTCCAGGCTCAGCGCCGGATGCTGCCAATGCACGCTGGGCAGGGGCAGATAGCCGTCGCGCAAGCTGTGGCTGATCTTGGCGGAGGCCCAGGTGACGATGCTGCCGTCATCCAGCTTGACCGCAGGCTCCACGCTATAGCCGCCGCGGCCAATCTCCAGCGCGCCGTCTTCACTCAGCAGGGCCGAACGCTGCCCCCCCCCGTCCACCCCCACCAGGGTCCAGTAGTTCTGTTCACCCAACCAGGCGCGCGGGATATCCCCCCGCTGCACCTCGGACTTAGGCTTGTCCTGCGCCAAGCTAGCAATCAGCGAGTTCAAGCCCGGCCAAGCCGCCGCGCTGCGTAAATTCACCGAGGGTTGCGCCATCACGCTGGACTTGACGCGCAGATAACGCGCCTCGCTATCGGGTAGAAAAAGCGCGTCCAAGCCCCCGTCACTGCCTTTGACGCTGCGTAGCAAACTCCAGGCCTTGCCATCACTCGAGGCCAAAACTTCGTAGTTGAGGCCGCGTGCAAATGCAGGCCAGCGCAGCGCCAAACCGTTGAACTCGCGCGGCATTTGGTAGTCAAAGTCCACAAAGCCGGAGTCCACGGTGATGATGGGCTCGGGCCAAAAGGCTGGCTCCGGAGGCTTCTCGTTCATGGCCAGACCGGCCAGGCAAAAACTCCCCTTGCCGCCGCCGCGCTCGGTCTGACCGGCGGCCACCACGAACTCGATGCTCTCGGTTTGTTTGAGGCGTTTGTCCTTGCTGGGGCCCCAAGCAAAATCGATCTGGCGGCTGCGCAGCTTGAGCTCGGTGAGCTTGCTCGGCATTTGTAGATTGACCTTGTTGGCCCACCAAACGTTCTCGCCGCTGGCATCGATCAACTTGATCTGCAAGTCATTGACACCGGCCCCGCTGCCCTTGATTTGTGCCAGGAGCTCAAAACGTTCCGGCCAACTGGTGGGCAAGGCGCGGCGCAAGACGGCATAGCCGGAAACTCCAGCAAAGTCATAGTCCATGCACTGGCCGAACTTCGGGTCCTGACGCAAGCTGGCTCGAACCTGATCAGAACTACCGACCGTCCAGGCCGAAGCCGGCGCCTTGACCGCGGCCTTTGCGGGGGTCTTGGCACGCCCCTTGGCGGGCGTCTGCACCGGCCTGAAGTCATCCAGCACCTCCTGACGCAGGCCCGCAGGCGCGACAGCACTGGCCGCAGCACCCGTGGCCGCGCAAACTGCCCCTTGCCAGAGCCCCAACACCAGCAGGCCAAGGCCAAGTTTTCGCCGCATATCAAACTCCCCCACTTGACGCTCTCCCTCAACAAGCACCGGCACGCTTGGACACGCGCATTTTTCACTATGGTCGCACGAGTTCAAGACCACAGGCCCGGAGAGTGTACGCAGCCCAAGTACGCCTCTGCCGACGCGCCTGGCCGCGAAGTGGCGGCAGACTTCAGCCACAGCTTGGCCACACAAACAGCCTTTTCGTGCGGTGCTTCTCTGAGTCTGCTGCAAACTTCCAATCAAGACGGGCGCAGAGCGTCCCCGGCGGGCAGAATGCGACCAAGCAGTACGTTTTTTGTATCAGCCCATGCGCTCAGGCTTTGCCCCTACCCGTTTCTTACAGATGCTCCCCCAGGCCTTGCTGAGCGCGGCTTTTTGCATCGCACCCGCACTGGCCGCGGCACAAGCCAGCGCAACAGATCACGCCCACAATCTGGCCGGGGCCGAGACCCCGCTGAGCACGGCCGCCATCGTCGCTGGCATCCTGAACTACACCGCCTGGCCCGGCCCCAGCCGCGGCCTGACCGTCTGCATCAGCCGCAGCAGCCGTGATGCCCCTGATTTGGCCCAGCAGCTGGAGCAAACCAAGACCCGGCACCAGCTCTTGCTGACTCGCATCGAAGCCAACACGCCCCTGCCCGAGAGCTGCGACCTGGTCTACTTCGACGGCTGGAGCGCCCCCGCTGCGCGCATGGCCCTGCGCAAGCTGGACCACAAGCCGGTGCTCACCATAGGCCATGAACCCGAGTTCTGCAGCGATGGTGGCCTGTTCTGCCTGTCCAAGGCTGGCAGCTCGACCCGTTTCGAAGTCAATCTCGACGCCGTGACCCGCAGCGGCTTGCGAGTCAATGCCCAAGTCTTGCGCCTGGCCAAGCCGCGCGGGCAGGTGAGCAAGTCATGAGCACGCCCCGCTCCAGTTCCCTGGCCAGCGTGTTGCACCGGGCCCAGCTTCGCGTGGCCTTGGTGGCCTTGCTGACGGTCGGCCTGCTGCTGTCCTGTTCATCCTTCTTCGCGCTGCGCGCTTCGCTCAGCCACAACTTGGAGCTGGTTGGCCGCTCCATCAGCTACTCGGTTGAAGCCGCCGTCATGTTTCAGGACGCGCTCGCTACCGAACAAGTGCTGAAAAACATCGTCGACCGAGAAGGTTTGAACGAGGCCCGCGTGGTGCTGACCAGCGGCGCAGAGCTGGCCGCCTACCACCGCGCCGGGCAAAACAGCCGACTTTCACGCCTGGCGCGTTGGCTCTTCCCCATGCAAGCCAGCAGCACCGTCCAACTGGATGGCATCGATGTCGCGAGAGTGGAGCTGCAAAGCGATAGCGTGGCCTTGCTGCTGACGCTGGCCTGGTCTTTGGGCGCGATTCTGCTGGGCATCTTGCTCACGGCACTGACCGTTCTGTGGGTCTCCCGCCGCATCGAGCACATCATTCTCGACCCCTTGCAAGCCCTGGCCCAGCACACCCGCGCCGTCCGCGAAGAGCGCGCCTACAGCCGCAGAGCGCCGACCGCTCAGGTCAAGGAAATCGACGAATTGGGGGCCGACTTCAATGCCTTGCTGGCCGAGGTCCAGGCCAATGAGGCCGAACTCCACCGCCGCCATGAAGCCCTGCGCAGCGACCATGATTTGCTGAGCTTCACCGCCAAGCACGACGCACTCACCGGGGCAGCCAATCGCGCCTACTTCGAACAAGAGTTGCAAGACTCCATCGCGGAAGCCAAGCTCAAAGACACCGGGCTGGCCTTGCTCTTCCTCGATGCAGACAAGTTCAAGGAGGTGAACGACCGCTACGGGCATGATGCCGGCGACAAAGTTCTGGTCGAACTGGCTCAACGCATGCGAGCCACTGTGAGAGACACCGACTTGGTCGGCCGCCTGGGTGGCGATGAGTTCGTCATCCTCTTGCGCCCTCTGCGGCACAGCGGTGATGCAGCACGAATTCAGCAACAGCTGCTGGCTTCGCTGCGCGAGACCCCGATCGCCATTGGTGGAGGTATCAGCCTCACAATGAGCGCAAGCATAGGCATCGCCGCCTTTCCCAAAGATGGAGACAGTGCCGAAAGCCTGCTTCGAACCGCAGACTTGGCCATGTACCGGGAAAAATCGAAGACCGTCTTGCCCAACAAGAGCCCGAGCCCAATGCCCAGCACAAGCCTGAGCAACGCTGAACTGAGCAGCTTGACCGAAAAAGGAGCCTCCCTATGAGCCGTAAAGATCAGCCCCTCTTTCAAATGCAGGGCCGCAAAGGCCTGCACCTCTTGGCACTAGCCGGAGTCCTTCTGCTGTCCGCTTGCGCGCAGACGCCGCCGAGCCCCCAGATCAAACCGGAAAAATACACGGCTGTTCAGGTCAAGCAATTCAAGGCCCTGGGTTTCGTCGAAACCGATGAAGGCTGGGAGCTGAACCTGAATACCAATCTCTTGTTCGAGTTCGACTCCGACCGACTTCAATCTCACCACGTCGCCTCCATCCAACGCGTCGCGCAAGCCATGCAGGCCAGCGGTATCGAAGCGATACGCATCGAAGGTCATACCGACAATGTGGGTAGCGCCGACTACAACCTGCGCCTGTCTCAGCGCCGCGCCAATGCGGTCGCGCAAACCTTGGTCGAAGCCGGCATGAAGAGCGATCAAATGCTGGTCAAAGGCTTCGGCTCCCAAAAACCGATTGCCGACAACAAATCGGAAATCGGCCGCGCCCAGAATCGACGCGTAATTCTGATTATTCCTGCAGCCTAAGCCCAATTGATTTTGTCAGTCACAGAAAGTCGAGGAGTTTCTACCAGGGAAGCAAGCATATTCAAATATCGAACCCCCAAAGCAAAAACCCCCAACTCTTGCGAGCTGGGGGTTTTGCTTTGATATTAGCCTGACGA
>NZ_QAJN01000015.1 GCF_003852425.1 Paucibacter sp. KBW04
GTAGATGTTCAGTCTGTTCCTCGTTACGTTGCCGCTGTTCAGAACTCGGGTCTAGAAATGAAAAATACCCCGTAGGGTCAAGTCTTGCTATTGGAGCTTGAAACGGTAGGAAGTCCTTGTAGACCAGTTAGGCATTTTTGTGTTTTTGCAGTATCGGTGCAATCTCTGTAGCGATTGCCTCCGCCGTTAGTTCTTGACTCATCCTGAGATATTTTTTCATCTGCAAGAACAACGGGAGGCTTTCATGAGGGACGTCTTTGGCGACAATGCTCAGAAGGAGAATGTTGTGCCCGCTTCCAAGGCGATTTAGGAAACCTTCCATTTCGTTTTTGCACCAGCTCGAAGAAAGAAAGTGATTGGTGATGAAGAAAATTGCAGCGCCAGAGTCCAGAATTCCTTGCTGAATAGCAGAGACTATTGTTGAGCCATAGTCGATGCTGATTTTGTCATACCAAAATGGCAGCCCCTTTGCGTTCAGGTACGGAATAAGCTCTTCTACGAGAGGCTTGTCGTATGACGAGTGACTTAGAAAAACCGTCTTAACCTTACCAAGGGGGCGCATGGAAATGATGCTGGCAACTTGTGATCTGTCTTTGTACCAAAAGAGAGTCTCTTCCATCATGTCGAGACTATCGGCATCATTTGCCGCCATGAACTGAAAGCGCTTGTTTGCAAGCTCGGCGTGAAGATCTTCGTTTGTAAGATCAGGCCGATACTTCGCGCCAGAAGAGCGCATAGCCTCCTGCATTGCGGTTATCTGCCCCTCTTTTGGTGATTCATAGCCAAATACTACATACAACTCCATGTTGTATGGATTGTTGTTTGCATAGATGAAGCAATAGCCTAGCTCATAGGCATTTTGAGTTTGGAGTAGCTTCTTGAGCTTGGATATGACAAAGGAGTGCTCTCCATAGTCGCACTCCCAAACATAGTCCCTGTAATTTATGTTGCTCATGCTCATTCTTTCGAAAAAGGCCTAACTTTGTTTTCGGCAATTCGTTAACGATTATTGCCTAACATTTGGGCATGCGCCCCTACCGACAAAGGACACGATCTGAGCGCGACGCAGACGCCGAACTGCGGCTTACCCGAGTCAGCGAACTAGGGGCAGACCGGCCTTTGGATGTGCGAGACGACCACCGCCAACCCTTTGACTGGAGTTCACTTTTGGAGACATCTCTTGGTCTCTGCACTTTGAACCCAACCCAAGAGACGTCCGGCAACGGCGGGTTTTCAGAGATGGCCAGCCTTGGATATGCGCGGGTTTGGAAAAGGTATGGCGAGCCATGCAAAAGGAGATGAGCCCTGCCCTCGGCCAACGCCATTGGCGCTAGTTAGTTAGCTAGCCTCGCCACCTCCCAAGCTAAAACCTTGCGCCCAATCCCGCCCCGATTCAATGGCACCCTGCCCGCCTACTTACTTCTTCTCCGCCTGCTGCGCCGCCGCACTCGCCGCCCCCTTGGCCGCAAAGGCCTCCCTCAAGCGCTTGAGCTTTTCCCGCGGGTCTTCCTTGGTCTCGCCCTCGTTCAAGCGCATCTCGGTGATGAAGCGGCTAGGGATGCCCATCACCAGTTCGCGGCTCTTTTTGCGGCGGCGCAGGGTGCTGACGGCTAAGGTCGTTCGCGCGCGGGTGATGCCCACATACATAAGCCGTCGCTCTTCTTCCAGGCGCTGGGCGGTCATTTCTTCGTCGTCGGCTTTGAAAGGCAGAAGCCCCTCGTTGACGCTGGCCAAAAAGACGTGCGGCCACTCCAGGCCTTTGGAGGCGTGCAAGGTGGTGAGGACAACCTGATCCTGCTCGTCGCCGCGCTCGGCCATGGACAGGATCACGCTGATGGTTTGTGCCACCTGCAGCACGGTTTGCTTTTCGCTTTCAAACTGCGTGCCGCTGTCCTGGGTGATCTCACCGCCGCAGCGCTTGGCCACCCAGTCGACAAAGTCCAAGACATTGTTCCAACGCGCGGCGGCGACTTTTTCGTTTTCTTCGTTGTCGTAGAGGTGCTGCTCGTAGGCGATGTCCTTGAGCCATTCCATCATCATCGCCTTGGCTTCTTTGGCGCCGCTGGTGTGCTTGGCCTTGAACTCCAGGTCGGTGATGAAGCGGCCGAACTCGTGCAGCGAGCCCAGGGCGCGGGTGCTCATATGCGCGGCCAGGCTCTCGGCGAACAAGGACTCAAACATGCTGCACTTCCAGCGCCCGGCGAACTGGCTCAAGGACCCCAGGGTCTGGTGCCCAATGCCGCGCTTAGGCGTGGTGATGGCGCGCAAAAAGGCCGGGTCATCGTCCTGATTGACCAGCAGGCGCAACCAGGCGCAGAGGTCTTTGATCTCGCTCTTGTCGAAAAAGCTCTGGCCGCCGCTGACCTTGTAAGGGATCTCGGCCCGGCGCAGGGCCTGCTCAAAAATGCGCGCCTGGTGATTGGCGCGGTAAAGGATCGCGAACTGCTTGAACTCCTTGGCCTTGCCCTCGGCCATCAGGGTCTGGATGCGGGTGACGGCGCGTTCGGCCTCGTGCTCTTCACCGTCGGCCTCGATCAGCTGCACCGGCTCGCCATCGCCAAAATCGCTCCACAGCTTTTTCTGGAACAGCTTGGGGTTGATGGCGATGACGTTGTTGGCCGCCCGCAAGATGGCGCCGGTGGAGCGGTAGTTCTGCTCCAGCGGGATCACCTTGAGGTTGGGGTAGTCCAGCGGCAGGCGTTTCAGGTTTTCAATCGTGGCGCCGCGCCAGCCGTAAATGCTTTGGTCGTCGTCACCCACGGCCGTGAACATGCCGCGCTTGCCCACCAGTTGCTTGAGCAGGTCGTACTGCACGGCATTGGTGTCTTGATATTCGTCCACCAAAACATAGCGCAACTGATCCTGCCAGCGCCCGCGCGCCTCGGCGTCTTCGGTCAGCAAGCGCAGGGGCAGGCTGATCAGGTCGTCAAAGTCCACGGCCTGATAAGCGGCGAGGCGGTCTTGGTAACGCTCCATCACCAAGGCGGCCGCGCGTTCGTTATCGTCCTTGGCGGCCAGCAGGGCTTGCTTGGCGGTGAGGCCCTGGTTTTTCCACAGCGAGATGGTCCACTGCCAGGACTTGGCCTGGTTCGCGTCCACCGTGCCGCCGGCGTCGCGCAGCAGGCCCAGGACATCGTCACTGTCCAGGATGGAGAACTGCTCCTTCAGCCCCACCCGCGTGCCCTCCTGGCGCAGGATGCGCACACCCAGGGAGTGGAAGGTGGAGATCACCAGGTCTTTGGCGGCGCGCGCGCCGATCAGATGCTTGGCGCGCTCGCGCATTTCCTGCGAGGCCTTGTTGGTAAAGGTGATGGCTGCGATCTGTTTGGACTGATAACCGGCCTGCAGCAGGCGGGCGATTTTTTGGGTGATGACCCGCGTCTTGCCCGAGCCCGCGCCAGCAATCACCAGGCAGGGGCCATTCAGATGGTGCACGGCCTCCATTTGGGCAGGGTTCAGGGTGTTCACGGCGTCGGACATGGGGTCTCGTCAGAAAAACAATCAGCAACAGGGGCAAAGGGGAGATGCAAGCCTCAGAGGGTGTGAACTTTCGTAGCGAGCGGCTGCCAGGCTAGGCGGACGGAGCGCAGGAACCGGAACGTACTTCAGGTACGTGAGGATTCCGAGCACCGCCCAACGACGCATGGCGGCCGCGCAGTAGAAAGTTCTCACCCTCTCAATTGTCGGTGCAAGCTGCGGTCTCTTCCTGTGCGCCAGGGTAAGTGCCCGAGGGCCGCTTGCGGCCGCAAAAATCCAGCGGCACGGCGGGCAAGGAGGGGATGCGCTCCGGTGCCACCCGCCAGTCCATGCGGAAGTTGTCGGCCGAGCCAAACACCTCGGCCGCCTTCATGGGCTGCTCCATCTCGGCCCTGGCCTTGCCATCGTTCTTGATCAGCAGCTTGCCTTCAAACAGATTGCCGTAAAGCTGGGCCTGACTGCCTTCGCCACGCAGCCCCATGCCAGCCGTGTTGACCAAGGTGTTGTGGGCCAGGAGGATGTGGCGGGAGTGGTTCACGTCCAGGCCCACATCATTGCAGTGGGCGACGATATTGTTGGCGGCCAGGCCGGCCTGGTGTTCGTAGCGCTCGCAACCCTTGTCTCGGCAGAAGCCGGGGTCGCTGCCGCCGCCGCCAAAAGAGATGCCCACCCGCACGCCGGGCCGCGAGATTTCGTTCGGCGAGCAGACCACCAGATTGCGTTCGATCTTGGCGCCTTCGCCGCCGCCCTTGACGAACATGCCGTAAGACACTTTGTCGCCCTCGCCCTTGACGAAGTTGCGCACGAGATTGTCTTGGACGCGCCAGAAATTGGCCCCCACCAGGTCCACCGGCGTGACCGAGCGAGCGGTCTGGCGCGGGTGGTCGTTGCTCAGGGTGTTATGGCTGATCAGGCCATGGTCGGGCCAGCGGCCGTCCACCCCATTGATCTTGAGGTGGGCGTTGAAGTTCTCCAGCCAGCTATTGCGCAGCTCAAAAAAGTCGGCCCCGGCCACGATGTGGAAGGCATGCTCGCAGTCGCGGTCGCTCGGGCAAACGCCGCGCACCCGCAGGTCCTCAAACACCCAGTAGGGCTGGTCGATCAAAAAGCCCTCGGCCGTGTTCATATCGATCTGGGTCGATTTGGGCTGGGCGGCGCGCACGCGGATGGGCGCCACGCCCGAGCCCGGCCCGCCCAGCTTGACGCTTTGCTCAAAGCGGTAGCGGCCGGGGGCCAGCTCGATCACATCGCCGGCCCGGGCGCTCAGCAAGGCCTGGCGCAACTCGTCCGCTGTCTTGACCGGCAAGGTAGCGGGCGGGCGACCCTCGGGCAGGGTGGCCCAGCGATGGCCCTTACCCAGATTCGGCAAGGGGATGGAACCCGTGGGCCGCTCCACCCGCCGCTGCACGCGCAGCAGCAGCGGGCGCAGCAAGGCGTGCAGCTCCCCGTACTCCATCAGCGCCGCATCGGCATAGCGGATCAGCTCCTGCGGGCTGCGCCGGTCCAACTCGGCCATGGCGCGGGCAGGCGTGGTGTGCAGCACGGTCATCGCGCCCCAGAGCAGCAGGCCGGCCAGCAAGAGCAGGCCCAGAAGAGGGTAGAGCAGCCAGGACTTCAATCTCGTCATCATCATCGCTCTTCTTGTTGGCCTTTTGGATTCAGGCTGGGGCGGCCTCGTCCTCGGGCGTGGCCTGCAGGCACAGGGCGAATAGCAGCAGGGTATAGAACATCAGGCCGACCCGGGGTGCGTCCAGCAAGCTATCGGCCGCGCCCACCACCAACAGGCCAAGCAAGGCCGCCGCCAAAGCGGGCGCCAGCGGGTGTTGGCGCCCGCGCCCGAGGCTCAGATTCCACAGCGCCAGGCCTAGCGCCAAACCCATCAAGCCCAGGCCCAGCCAGCCTTGTTCAAACAACAGGTGCACGGCCAGATTCTTGGCATGCCAGGCCATGTGAAATCGGTCGCTGGAGAAAAACCAATGCGCCATCTCCTGGCTGAAGTCGCCATTGCGCAGCAGGCTGGCGCCCTGGCCCCCCGCATGCCCATCGCGCAAGCTCAGCTCGGCAATGTCCAGCTGCCCCGAGGGCGTGGCCACGGCCAGGGCAAAAGCCACCATGCGCGGGGCGTAGACCGGCCCGCTTTTCAGTGGCGCATTGCCCAGCTCCAGTTGCAGGGGCTGCCAATCGGCACTGGGCTGGATTTCCCGCTGCAGCACCAGGCAGTTGTCCGGGTAGATCAGGTGACGCTCACATAACTCGATATGCAGTTGCAGCTTCTTGCTGGTACGCAGCTTGGCTTGCAGACGGACCGCGCCCTGCGGCATGGGCAGACGCTGCCAGACGCGGAACTGCTCGCCATAACCCAGCATGTGTTGGCCGGCGCTGAGGCGCAGATAGTTGTGGCCCGCGTCCTGGCGGATGCGGTAGTCCCCCACATGCGAGTCCTTCAGGCCGCTGAAGTACTGCTGGGCTAAAAAGCGCCCGGCCCCCTTGCCCAGCAGCTGGTCCTCGGCCGTGCTGAGCAGGCCCAGGCTCTGGCGCCAATGCTGCATGCGGAACTGGGAATCAATCTGGCTATTGCCCACCCGGTGCAGCAGATAGCTGCCGCCGTCCAGCGCAGCCACCCCGGCAGCGGCTATCAGCAAGGCGGTCAGGGCGAGGCCACGTTGGCGCCAGCTATTGCGGTCTTGCTCGGCCCAAGGCCAGAGCGAGGGCCTTTGCAAGATCACCAAAAACAGCAAGGCCAGGGTCAGCACCGCCACGCCCGCCGTGGCCCAGCCCACCCAGCCGCCCCAATACCCCGCCACCAGCGCTACACAGCCCAGCAAGCACATCCAGGCCCCAAGCACCAAGGTGGCACCCAAGGTGTCCAAGAAAGGCCGCCGCTGACTTTGCCAAACCAGCAGGGCCAGATTCACCAGCAAGACCAGTGCATACAAAACATAGGCCGACTTCGGCACGGCCTGCGCCAAGAAGGCGCCCAAGCCCAGCAACAAGCCCGCAGCAAGCAGCGCCAGCAGCCAGATCGTGCGTCGCTGTGCAGGCAGCTGCTGCCACAAAGCGGGCGGCAGACCCAAGGAGAGCAGGGCCGCGCCCATCAACGCGGCCAAGCCCCGATAGCCCCCGCCCATAAACACCAGCACCGCCGCGCCCAAAAAGCCCAGCCCCCACAAGGCCAGACCTAAGCGCTGCTCGGACGTCAGCGGCGCCGAGACTTGGGTCTGCCCCGGCGTCCGCGCCTGCCTGGCGCGCAAGCCCAGCAGCAGGGCAAAGCTCAGCGGCAAGGCCAGATAAACAATGCGCGAGAAGGTGCTCATGGCCGCATAGGCCGCCAGCAGGCCCAGGCCCATCAAGGCCAGGAACTGCCAGGCTCGCCTCGCGCGCAGCAGGGCCAGCAGGGCAAAAGGTGCCGTCATCGCCAGGCTGGCGTCCAGGGCGGCGCCGCCCACATGCATCTCCCAGAACAAGGCCGTCGTGCGGTAGTCGCTGGAGAAGTTCAGCAGGCCCGGGAAGGCCAGACGCTCCCACAAGGCCGCCAAGGCCATGCCCAGCAGCGCCAGCACCATGCCCCATTGCAGGCTTTGAGCGAGGCGCGTGGGCGCGCGTGCCGCCGCTTCCAGCCACAGGGGCAAGAGCAGCAAGGCCAGGAAAAAGCTCTTCAGCACGCGCCAGCTATTCATGGGCTCTTGATAGCCCTGGAACCAGCCAAAGACAAAGCCACCCGCATCGGCAAAGCCGCGTTGCAAGGCCAGCAGCTGGGCGCCGGCCCAGAGCAGGAGCAGCAGGCTCAGGCCCGGCGTGAGCACGAGGCCCCGGCGCGCGGCGGGCAGGTGTTGGCGGCGGCTCCAAGGGCGTGCGCCCCAAGCCATATAGCCACCGGCCCCCAGGGCCAGGGCGAGCAAGTCCATTTCCTCAAACGTGATCCAGCCGCTCCAGGGCGCCAGGCCCAGCAAAGGCAGGAGGCCCAGCAGGATCAGCGGTGTTTGCAACCAGAAGCGCGCCGCCAAGGCGGCCAGGGCCACAAAGCCCAGCACAGCCCCCCAGGCCGACAAAGGATGGTGGGCGGCCAGGCCCAGGCCGAGGGCGGCACAAAGCAAGGCCATCAGCCCCGGCGCGAAGGCAAAACGCCGGCCGACCGCCTGGGTCTGGGCTGGGTTATTCATGGACGGGCATCGCAAACGTCGAGGTCATCATGCGGGCGAACAAGGAGCCAAGCGGGCGAGGCATCATAGCCAGCGCCCGGGCCGCCACTGCGGGAAAAACCCCGGCCGGTTTTCATCGGAGCCGGCTGGATTGCTCTGCATAATCGGCGCCAGCATGATGAAACAAAGCATTAGGGCGCTGATTGTGTTGTTGAGCTGGGCCCTGCTGCTGCCCTGGGCTCAGGCGCGCGACTTGCTGGCCGTGGGCGCCCTGTTCCCCAAGGTTTTTGAGCCCAATGCCAAGGGGGTACCGCAGGGGCTGGCGGTCGACCTGCTGCAGCGCGCGGTCCAGGCCCAGGGCCACAGCCTGCGCTTTGAGTTCTACCCCTGGGCGCGCGCCCAGGCCATGGTGCAGCAAGGCCAGGCCGACATCCTGATCGGCCCCTACCGCACGCCCGAGCGCGAGCCCTTGTTTCTGTTCTCCCAACTCCCCTTCTACGAAGACGCGCTGATCTTCTATGCCCGCCGCGACAGCCCGCTGCAGTGGCAAGGCGATTTCGGCAAGCTGCAAGGCCGGGCCGTGGGCCTGGTGAAGGGCTGGGCTTACGGCCCGGCGCTGGAGCAGGCCCGCGAGCAACTGCACATCAGCACCGCCCTCGACGTGGCCAGCGGCCTCTTGATGCTGCAGCGCGGCCGGGTCGATCTGCTGGCCAGCAATGAGCGCAATACCGCGCCGGTGATCGAGAGCATGGCCCTGGGCCGAGAGCTGCAGCCCTTGCTGCCGGCCCTGGGGCATCTGCAAGGGCACTTTGCCTATCCTCGTAACCCGCAGGGCAAGCGCCTGAGCGAGGAGCTGGACCGCAGCCTGGGCGATTTGCACAAGCGGGGCGAGATGCGTGAGCTGGCACGCCGCTGGAAGGTGCGCGCGCCGGACTGAATCGCCAGGCCGCAGGCGCGAAGCCGGGCTCAGAGCCCTTGCTCGTCGGCGCTATTGCCGCTGTTGCCGTTGTTGGTGCTTAGCGGCTCGAGCGGCCGGACGCTGGCCTGTTGCTGCGGCTCACTCACCGTCTCGGTCTTGAGCTGAGTCGGCCTCGGCTTGGGCCGCACAGGCGTGGGGCCGGAGGCCGCCACAGCGGGCAGCGCGGCCAGGCTGGGCAGCAGCTGGGGCAGGTCTTCGTCATGGCCAATCGGGGTGCGCGCCTGCACTGGCTGCGCCTGAAGCTGGGCGGGCTGCGCCTGGGCAGTCGCCGGCTGTGATTGCACCTTGGCCGCGGCCTCGCCCGTGCCCAGCTTGACCCACAGGCCACGCAAGACATCGCGCTCCAGCCACAGGCCCAGCAGCATCAGGCCGCACAAGAACACGCTGGCCGCCACGGCCCGGCCGCCCCAATGCACGCCGTCCGACCACTGCTTGGCAGCGCGAGGCGTGATCAAGGTGCCCTGCGGCTCGGGCATGGCTTGCAGGCGCAGGGCCGACATGCTCTCCCCCGCAAGCCAGGCCCGCAGGTCCTGGGCCAGGGCTTCGACGCTGGAGTAGCGGCGCTCGGCCTGCGGCGCCACCGCCTTGTGAATCAACGCATCCAGGCTGAAACGCTGCGAGGTGCTGAGCGCCGACCAGGAAGCGGCGGGCGACAGCTCTTGCAAGCTGGGCGCCACCTCCGGCCGGCTGGGCGCCTGGGCGCAGCCTTCGACCAGGGCCCGCAGCAACACGCCGACCCCGAACACCTCGCTGCGCAGATTGGGCGACTCGCCCGCCTCAATCTCGGGGCTGGCATAGCCGGGCGCCGAGCTCAAGCCCATCACATGCTCCAGGGGGCTGATGGGGTCGGGCATGCGCAACAGGCCCAGGGCCATGATTCTCAGCTTGCGGTCGCGGCCCAGCCAGACCATGGAGGGATCGATCTCCGCCCATTGCCAGCCCTGGCGGTGGGCGGAGGCCAAGGCCTCGCAGAGCTGCAACAGCAGACCCAGGCGCTCGCGCAAAGCGAGGGCGCTGGTGGCCCGCAGCAGGGGCTGGCCGCCCACACCTTCAAAGATCAGATAGGGATGCCCCTGGGCCGTGACCCCGCTGTCGGTGGGCATGCAGAGCGCGGGGTGCTGGAGGGCTTCGAAATCGGCAGCCAGATCGCCGAAACGCAAGATCACACCCATGGCGCGTTCATTGCGGGGCAGTACCAGCACGGTGCCAAACTGGTCGGCCGCCAGCGCATGCCTGGCCTCGTACCACTGGGCCGCCTGCGCCGTCTGGCCAGCTGCTGGCCAGGATTCGCTGCCAAAACCATGCAGGACCGAACGCAAACGCCAGACGCCCAGGGCCGTACCCTCGCTCAGCAGGGCTGCAGCGGCGGGAGGCGGAAGGGCGAGTTCTGGCATGCGCATAGGAATTTTGTCGTTATGTTAGGGCCCTGTCGGAGCAAAACCTTGGCACAGCCTCCCCGCATCTGGGGGGCGACAAAGCGGCGATACGCGGTGCAGCGCGGCCGCAGCTTGGCAGGCATGACGATCGGCGCCGACCAAGCGAGGCTGGCATCATCTCAGCTTTCGCGCTCAGCGTCGGGCCAAGGGCCGCCCTTCGCCATCCCTAAAAAGATCAATTCCGATGGAAAAACACGCCATGCACCACCCACACTCGACGCCGCGTCGGCCCCGGCAGTTACTGCTGAGCGCCCTGTGCGCCCTGACCCTACTGGCCCAGGGTTTGCCCGCAGCGGCCCAGGCAGCCAGCAGCTATCAGCAGCCCTCGGCCGCCGTGCGCGAGCTGCTGGACGCCCCCAATCTGCCGCGCCAGCTGATCTCCCCCGACCGCCAGACCCTGGCCCAGCTGGGCCAGCGCCGCCTGAGCAATGTGGAAGAGCTGGCCCGCCCCATGCTGCGCCTGGCCGGCCTGCGCTTTGACCCGGGCAACGCCAGCCCGCAGGCCGGCGCGCCCTTGCAATCCCTGAGCCTGCGCCCCTTGCTGGACCCGCAGGCGCCGGAACGTGAAATCAGCCTGCCCGCTGGCGGCGCCTTCCACGCCTTTCACTGGTCACCGGACGGCAAGCGCTTTTTGCTGACCCGCCGCACGCCCCAGGCCACCGAGCTGTGGGTGGGCGAGACGGCCGGCGGCGCGCTGCGCCAGATCAAGGGCCTGAAGCTCAACCTGGTGCTGGCCCCGCTGGAGCCGGTCTGGCTGAGCCCAAATGAATTCTTGGTGCTGGCCGTGCCCGCCTCGCGCGGCGCCGCCCCCACCCCGCCCAAGGCGCCCAGCGGCCCGACGGTGCAGGAAAGCTTTGGCCGCAATTCGCCCGAGCGCACCTATCCCGATCTGCTGAAGAACAGCTTCGATCAAGCCTTGCTGGACTACCACGCGCGCAGCCAGATCACCGCCGTCAACCTCGCCACGGGCGCGCTGCGCGCCCTCGGTGAGCCGGGCCTGTTCAGCGCTCTGAGCAGCAGCGGCGAAGGCGCGCAGACCGTGCTGCTGAGCGAGCGCCTGAGCCGCCCCTTCAGCTATAGCCTGCCTTGGGAGGACTTCCCGCGCACGGTGGAGCTGCGCTCGCGCGATGGCGCGGTGCTGCGCGAGCTGGCCAAAGTGCCGCTCAAGCAAGGCGTGGTGCTGGAAGGGGTGGTCACCGGGCCGCGCGCCTTCTTTGCCGCACCGGGCAAAAACGCGGCCGTGTTCTGGGTCGAGGCCCTGGACGGCGGCAATCCGAACACCAAAGCCCCCCATCGCGACCGCCTGATGCGCCTGGACCCGCCCTTCAAGGGCGAGGCCCAGGAGGTGCAGCGCCTGGCCCAGCGCTTTGTGCGCCTGAGCTTTTTGGACGATGGTCAAAACGCCTTGCTGACCGAGCTGGATAGACAAAAGTCCTGGCTGCGCACCTCGCTGCAGCCCCTTGCCGGAGGCCCCGGCAAGACCGTGTTCGACCATTCGCTGCGTGAGCGCTATCGCCACCCCGGCGTCCCGCAGACCCGTATGCTGGCCAACGGCCGCCAAGCCGTCATCGCGGCCCAAGGCGAGCTGCTGCTGGCCGGCCCCGGCGCCAGCCCGCAGGGCGAGCGGCCCTTCCTCGACCGACTCAGCCTGAAGGACCTGAGCGTACAGCGCCTGTTCCAGTCGGACGAGAACGCCTACGAGCAAGCCCTGCTGGTGCTGGACAAGGGCCGCCTGCTGACCCAGCGCGAAAGCGCCAACCAGCCTCCCCAGCTGATTCTGCGCAGCGGCGCAGGCTTTGAGGAGGAGCGGGTGCTCACCCAGGCCAAAGACCCCAGCCCCCAGCTGCGCAAGATCCGCCGCGAGCTGATCACCTTCAAGCGGGCCGACGGCGTGGACCTGAGCTTCTGGCTCTATCTGCCGCCCGACTACCGCACCGGTGAGCGCCGCCCGGCCCTGGCCTGGGCCTACCCGCTGGAGTACACCGATGCCAGCACGGCCGGCCAGGTCAGCGGTTCGGCGAATCGCTTCACCAGCATCTCGCCGCTCAGCCCGCTCATGCTGTTGATGGACGGCTTTGTGGTGCTCAGCGACGCCACCATGCCGGTGGTGGGCGACCCCAAAACGGTGAATGACAGCTTTGTCGAGCAGATCACCATGAATGCCCGTGCCATCATCGACAAGGCCGAGGAGCTGGGCGTCGTCGACCCCAAACGCATGGCGGTGGGCGGCCACAGCTATGGCGCCTTTATGACGGCCAATCTGCTGGCCCACACCAAGCTGTTCAAAACCGGCATCGCCCGCAGCGGCGCCTACAACCGCACGCTGACGCCGTTTGGCTTCCAGAGCGAGCGGCGCTCGCTGTGGGAGGCACAGGACGTGTACCTGAAGCTCTCGCCATTTTTGTACGCCAACCAGATCAAGGAGCCCCTGCTGCTGATCCACGGCGAGGCAGACAACAACTCCGGCACCTTCCCCATGCAGAGCGAGCGCCTCTACCAGGCCCTGGCCGGCACCGGTGGCTCGGTGCGTTATGTCACCCTGCCCTTTGAGTCGCATGGCTACACGGCGCGCGAGTCGGTCGGCCATGTGCAGTGGGAAATGAGCCAGTGGCTGAAGACGCAGCTGGGCGACCCGCGGGCGCCACGTTGAACCGCGGGCCCGGCAGCGGGCCCGCCCTCAGTAATTGCTGCTGAGCTGCGAATCCCCGCCGGCCCTTGCCGGCAGATAGATGTGGAAGATGGCGCCGCCCTCGGCCTGGTTCGCCGCGCTGATGCGGCCGCCATGCACCTCCACAATCTTGCGGCAGATGGCCAGGCCCAGGCCGGTGCCGCCGGAGCCGTCCTTGGTCTGGCTGGACTGCACAAAGGCCTCGAAGATCTTGTCCAGCTCAGACGCGGGGATGCCTGGCCCCTGATCGGCCACCGAGATATGCGACTCGCCATCCGGCAGCGCCTCCGCATGCACGCTCAAGACCCCACCATCGGGTGAGAACTTGATGGCATTGGCCAGCACATTGCGCAGCACCTGCTGGAAGCGCAGCGGGTCCACCTGGGCCGCCAGAGGCTGCGAAGGCAGGTCCACATCCAGGCGCAGCTGACGCCTGTCCATCAAGGGCATCAGTTCACGCAGCACCGGCTGGATCAGGCCGCGCAAATCGGTGCGCTCCAGATCAAAAGTGCCGACCGAGCTCTCGATCTTGGCCACATCCAGCAAATCGTTGACCAGGGCCAGCATGCGCTGGCCCGAGGCGTGGATCTCGCCAAACATCTCCACCAGCACCGCGTTCTCACGCGCCCGCTTCAGGCCCAGCTCCGAGAAGCCCAGAATGGACTGCAACGGCGTGCGCAGCTCGTGGCTCATATTGGCGACGAACTCGGACTTGGCGCGTGAAGCTTCCTGAGCCACATCGCGCGCCTCGCGGGTGGCGCGCTCGGCGTCGCGGAACTCGCTGACGTCCACCAAGGTGCACAAAATACCCAGCATGCCGCCCTGCTCGTCCGGCACCAAGACCTTGGTGATGACCATATCGCGGCGTCGGCCGTCGCGGTGCAAGACCTGGGTTTCGTAGCGCACGCGCCCGCCCTCGGCCAGCAGTTTGGCGTCCTGGGCCGCATGGAAGGCGGCCTCGGCCGGCGGCAGATTGCGCCCCACCGGCTGACCGATCACCTCCTGGCGGGACTGGCCGGAGAAGTCCTCCCAGGCCTGGTTGACGGTCAGGTACAGGCCCTGGGTGTCGAACATGGACACCGGCTGGGGGCTCATCTCCAGCAGCAGGCCGGTCAGCGCCAACTGCTGTTGCAATCGCTGGCGGGACTCGGTGCGCTCGGTCACATCCATGGCACTGCCGGCGAAACCGATCAAGGCGCCCAGGCCATCGCCCAGGGCATACAGAGGCACGACGGCCACATCGAAATGCATCAGGCGCCCATCCGGCGCGCGCACGCTGATGGCGGCCGAGCGCACCGGTGCCTGGTCCTCGCGGCTGAACAAGGCGGTGACGCGCTGACGTTCGCCCGGCGCCACCAGGTCTTCCAGGCGCTGGCCGATCGCCTGATCGGTGCTGGCCTGGCTGAGCGCCGTCCAGCGCGCATTGACGTAGGTGATGGCACCGCTGGCATCGGTGCGGAAGATCAGCTCCTGCAGGCTGCGCAGCAACACCCGCATCTCGCGCTCGCGCTGGGCCACGCGCTCATGCGCATTGTCCAGGGCGCGCCGGGCCCGCTCGCGCGCGCTGAGGCTGCGCAGGGCGACGATGGTGGTGCCCAGAATCAGCAACAATCCCACGGCACCTACAGCGATCAGCCAGCGTAGATTGTCCCGCCAAGCCTGCAGCGCGCTGAATTGGTCCTGCTCCACCGACACCAGCAGTGGCCGGCTGCGCGAGACCCGGAAGGCCACCACCTGAGCACCGGGCAAGACGCCTTCGCCGAAATAGCTGCCATGCTCGCGTTCGGGCAGCCACTGACTGAAGATGGGATGAGGCGGCAATTGCACGCCGGGCTCCAGGCTGACGGCCTCGGTGGCAGTCAGCAACTGGCCGCTATAGCTGCTCAGCAAGGCCAGGCCCTTGGTGCCGGCCAGGGTCAGCTGTTGATGGTTGGCCAGGGCCTCGGGGTTGATCAAGGCCATCAGAAACAAGGGCTGGCCGCTGACGGTGCGCATCTGGTGCAGCATGGGCAGCACATTGACGCCGCGGCGCGCCAGCGCGGTGCTGTCACCGGCCTGGGCCAGATCGGCCAAGCCTCGCCCCGGCTTCAGGGGCAAGAGCTTTTCCGCCCCCGGACGGGGCAAAGTGCCCAAACGATCCAGCGCCAGGCGCAGGCCCACCTCGGTGGGCACCGTGCTGGCCAAAACCAGGCCCTTGCTGTCCAGCACCGCCAGGCCGCGCAAAAACGGCAAGCCCTGCAAGGACTGGCTCAGCAAGGGCTGCAGGCGATCGGCATCGGTGCTGGGCTGGTAGGCCATGCTCTCGGCCACCGTGCGCAGGGTCAGGGCCGTGGTTTCCACCGTGCTGGTGGCATGCTCCACCAGCACCCGGGCCAGCAACTCGCCACGCGCTCTTGCGCCTTCCAGTGCCTCGTTGCGCTCAAACCAGGCCAGCGCCACCAAGGACGAGAACACCAGACCCGTCAGCACCGTCGCCGCCAACAACACCAGACGACCCGTGGTCTGCTTGAGGATGGAGGGGAAGCCCTGCGAAGTCTCCAGCTCGGCCAGAGAACCCACGTCCGCTTCCGTGGCGAGGCCCGGCAAGCTGGGCTTGTTCAACAGCGTTCCCGACATGGCGCGAGGATCAATTCACCAGGATTTCGGTCAGGCCATTGCGCTTGGCGGCGGCTTTGAGGCGGCCATCCCGTTTGATGGCGGCCACAAACTCGTCCACACGCGCCAGCCAGACGGCGTCGCCCTGCTTGAGTGCGTAGGCATAGGGCAAGGTGAAGAAGGGGCTGGGCGGCGAGATCAGCCGAGCCCAATCGGCGTTGTCCAAGAGGCGGCGGCTGTAGGGATAGTCCGTCATGAAAACATCGACGCGACCGCTCTCCAGCTCGGCCTCGCGGGTGGCCGGCGGACGCACGATCACCATCTTGGCGTTCTTGAGCGCCTGGCCCATCACCGGCTCCATAAAGGTGCCGGCCTGCACGCCGACAACGACGCCGGGCTTGTCGATATCTGACCACTCACGCACGGTCCGGCTGGCCCGGGTGGTGACGCCGTAGATATCGCTGCGCAAATAGGGTTGGCTGAAGCTCAGATGCTCTTTGCGCTGCGGCAGCACGCCGACGGCGAACATGGCCACATCACAGCGCTCGCTCTTGAGGTCGTCCACCAGTTGCGGGAAGGAGCTTTCCACATATTTCAGCTGCACCTTCAGGTCGCGGGCGAATTCGGCCGACAGCTCGATATCGATGCCACCCAGCTGTTCATTGCGCGGGTTGCGATAGGTGACGCCGTAATAGTCCGGCCAGATGCAGACCCGCAAGGTGCCGCTGCGCTGCACCCGTTCCAGCACCGAGCCTCCAGCGGCCGCGTTCGCGCCGCCTGCCGCCAGCGCGGCCCCTGCGGCCGAGAACGCCAACAAGGCCGTCGCCAGGCCAAGGCCCAGAGTCGAACGCACACCACGCCACTCGCTCAACATAACGCTTCTCCTGTTCGCACCCACCGATGCAATGCATCAGGCCGCTTCGGCCAAAGATTCCAAGCTCGGTGGATGATCGGTGATGCGATTGCGCAATGCAATGAACTCTGTTGCATTGCTGAGAAGTTGTTCGACCAAACGCGGGTCAAAGGCCGCTCCGCTCTGCTCGGCCAGCATCGACAAGGCCTCATCGTCCGCATAGGCTTTGCGGTAGCAGCGGTCCATGGTCAGGGCATCGAAGAAGTCCACCACGGCCACGATGCGCCCCGAAATCGGAATCGCCTCGCGCGCCAGACCCAGGGGGTAGCCGGTGCCATCCCAGCGCTCGTGATGCGACATCGCCACCTCGGCCGCCAGTTGAAACAAGGGGATGCGCGAGCGCCCCAGGATCTGCGCACCAATGACCGGGTGGCGCTTCATCACCTCACGCTCTTCTTGCGTGTAAGTACCTGGTTTCTTCAACACACAATCGGGCACGCCGATCTTGCCCACATCGTGCATGGGCGCCGCATGGCGCAGCATCTGCGCGAAACGCGGTGCTTCCCCGCATTTCAGAGCCAAGGCCTCGGCCAGATGACCGATGCGGATGATGTGCACGCCCGTGTCATCGTCGCGCAGCTCGGCCGCCAGGGCCAGGCGCAGCAAGGCCTCGTGATGGGCGTTGGCCACCTCGCGCAGGGCCCTGTTGCGCTCTTGATACATGACCCCTAGATCGGCAATGATGCGCTCCATCTGGGCAGCGGCCGCATCGTCGAAACTGCGGTCGCTGCGCGGCGGGCGCAAGTTCAGGCTGGTTTCCATGGTCAATCAGGCGGTGGCCCAGGAATTGGAGATATGCCCGATCAGTTGCAAGGGGCTGAAGGGTTTCACCATATAGGCATCGGCCCCGGCCTGCATGCCGGCCTCGCGATCCCGTGCATGACCACGGGCACTGAGCAGCAAGACATGGATGCCTGCCAACTCGGTGTTAGCCTTGAGCCGGCGGCAGACGTCCAAGCCATCCAAATCGCCGGGCATCATGACATCAAGTAACACAATATCTGGACGCAAAACCGCGGCAGCTTCCAGGGCGGAGCGGGCATCAAAAGCCTCATGCACCTCGCAGTCCTCGAACTCCAGCGTCATGCGAACCAGCTTGCGGATATCGGCGTGATCATCGACAACGAGGATCTTTTTCATGGCAGGACTCCGGCGGAATGTGATTTTCACCTTTCAAATTTATCAAATTCAACAAATTAACTCCCTAATTTCCGCGCCACACGCATAGAAATTTCGGCAAAATTGCGCAATGCCCAACAATAAAACACAAACTGTTAACGAACGCCCGGACTGCAGCACGATGGAAGTTGCGCGCATGTTGGGCTTGGCCGTCCGTTCGGTGCAATTGATGGTGGATCGGGGCGACCTCACGGCATGGAAAACCCCGGGCGGGCATCGCCGAATTTCCCGCAGCTCGGTGGAGGCCTGGACGGCCCAGCGCTCCGGCGCCGTGGCCCAGGGCCAGCACCGTGTTGAACGCCTACGCGCCGAAGGCGCTGGCCAAACGATCAGCCCGGCGCCACGCGCTCGCGCCGGCCGCCCGGCTCGCGCCGCCCACACGCCTCGCCTCCTGGTGATCGAGGATTCGGTGCATTTCCAGAACCTGGTGTCGCTGCTGGTTGGGCAGGAGTTCCCGGGCGTCGAACTGCATATGGCGCATGACGGCATCGTTGGCTTGGCCATGTGCGGGCAATTGTTGCCCGATGTGCTGATCGTTGACATCTTGCTGCCCGGCATCGACGGCGCCACCCTGATCACCAGCCTGCGCTCGCAGCCCCAGTTTGCGCAAAGCAAGCTGATCGTCGTCACCTCGCTGGACGAAGCACAGCGCGCGCCCTATGCCTTCGCCCTGGCCGGTGTGCCCGTGGTCCACAAGCCGGATTTGGTGAAGCAACTGCCCCTGCTGCTGCGCGAAGCCCTGGCCGAACATCTGCGCCCGCAAGCGACGAACGAAGCCAGTTCATGAGCCTGCCCCGCGTCCTGTTGGTGGAGGACAATGCCTCCTTGCAGCATTTCGTCAGCTCCGCTTTTGCCGATTTGGGCGTGGAACTGAGCTGTTGCAGCCATGTGGACGAGGCTTTGGCGCTCTTGCGCGACACCCAAGTCGCGCTGATTCTGACCGATCTGATGATGCCCGGCCGCTCGGGCTATGACTTGATTCAATGCCTGGCGGACGAGCCCGCGCTGCAAGGCCAGGCCCGGCTGGTGGTCTTCAGCGCCGGCCTGACCCACCAGGTGCGCGAGCGCCTGAGCCAGCCACATGTCTGGCGCTTGCTGGCCAAGCCCTGCTCGCTCGCCGATTTGCAAGCCTGTGTCGAGGACGCGCTGGCCGAGTTGGCACTGAAGAGCAGCCCGCCCGACGCGCCACCCGCCCAAACCGCAGGCCCTGTAGACGCAAGCCAGCTCACACCAAACCACGAGCACACGCAGCTGCTGGAAGCAGCGATCGAGCGCAATTTCGGTGGCGATCGGGCCTTTTACGAAACCTTTCGCAGCGACTGCCTGAAGCAGTTCTTCGTGGACATCGCGTCCGGCGACAGCGCCTGCGAGCGCGGCGACGCCCAGGCCCTGCGTCTGGTGGCCCACAGCCTCAAATCGGTGCTGCTGATCCTGGGCCACGATGCCGAAGGCGAGATTGCCCGCCAGCTGGAGCAAGCCGCGGCCCTGCAACAGTGGGATGCCGCCCGCCAAGGCTGGCAGGCCTTGCGACAGATTCTGCAGAACCTGCAAGCGGGGTAGCACTCAGCCGCTTAGGCAGGCCTCTTAGATGCCCAGCGGGTCCACATCCACCGCCCAGCGCAACAAGCCCTTGTGCTCACGTTTGAGCGCATGCAACTCGGGCATCCAATGCCAGAGCAGGCGCTGCAGGGCGCCACGGCTGTCGGCTTCGACCAGCATCTGCATGCGCTCCACATTGGCCACACGCGCCACACTCATGGGGATGGCCGGGTAGATCAGCACGCCCTGGGCCTCGGGCAATTGCTGGGCATAGGCCGAGGCGGCGTCCAGAAATCCCTTGGCCGCTTCCGCCGTGCGGCCTTCCGCCCGCAGCAAGGCCAGATGGGCATAAGGCGGCAGGCCAGCTGACTCGCGCTCGGCCAACTGGCTTTGGGCGAAGGCCTCGAAATCATGCTTGGCCAAGGCCTTGTACAGGGAGTGCTCCGGGTGCCAGGTCTGCACCCACATCTCGCTGCGGGCGGCTTGCTCGGCATCACGTCCGGCGCGGCCGCCGGCCTGCATCAGCAGGGCAAACAGGCGCTCCGGCGCGCGGAAGTCGCTGCTGAACAAGGCGCCATCCGGGTTGATGGCCGCCACCAGGGTGATGCCACGGAAGTCATGCCCCTTGGTGATCATCTGGGTGCCGACGAGGATGTCCACCTCACCGGCATGCACAGCCTGCAGCTGAGCCTCCAACTGGCCCTTGTGCTTGGTGGAATCGGCATCGATGCGGGCGACCCGTGCCTCGGGGAAGGTCTCGGCCAGTTGCTCTTCCAGGCGCTCGGTGCCGCGCCCCAGGGGGGCGATGTCTTGATTGCCACAGGTGGGGCAGGCCGAAGGCACGCGTTCGGTGAAGCCGCAGTGGTGGCAGCGCAGGGTGCGATCGCCCTTGTGGAAGACCCGCCACGCGCTGCAATGCGGGCAGTCGCTCTTCCAGTTGCACTCGCCGCAGTGCAGCACCGGGGCATAGCCGCGCCGGTTCAGGAAGATCAGGCTTTGCTCCTTGCGCTCCAACCGCGTGCGCAGGGCTTGAATCAGGGGCGCCGTCAGCGCCGTCGTCACGCCCTTGGTCAGGGGCAGCATCTTCATATCGAAAAGCCGCACCCTCGGCATCGCACCGCCACCAATGCGGCCCGGCAAGGCCAGGCGTTTGTAGCGCCCCTCATTGGCGCGCTGCCAGCTCTCCAAGGAGGGCGTGGCCGAGCCCAGGATGACGGGCAGTTTCTCCAGATGCGCTCGGTAAACGGCCAAATCGCGGGCCGAGTAGCGAGCGCCGTCCTGCTGCTTGTAGGAGGGGTCATGCTCCTCGTCCACCACGATCAGCCCAAGGCGCGGCATGGAGGCGAACACCGCCAAGCGAGTCCCCAAGACCAGATCAGCCTCGCCCAGATGGGCCGAGAGCCAATGCCGCAGGCGCTGGGCCGGCGTCAGGCCGCTGTGCAGCGACACCAGGCTGTGCCCGACAAATCGCTCGGCAAAACGCGCTTCCAGCTGGGGTGTCAGATTGATTTCTGGCACCAGCACCAGGACCTGCCGGCCCTGCTTGAGCGCGTGTTCGGCGGCGCGCAGGTAAACCTCGGTCTTGCCGCTGCCGGTCACGCCGTAGAGCAAGACCGGTGGCGGCGCGGCCCGCTCGCGCGGCGCGGCCAGCAAGGCATCCAATTGGGCCAGCACCTCGGCCTGCGCCGGGCTCAGGGTCGGCACGCTAGGCATGGGCGCATCGCCGGGCAGCGGCGCATGCTTAGCCGCCAGCTGGGTCGCCCGCTTCATGCGCAGCTTGAGCTTTTGCCCGTCCAGCTCGCGCAACTGGGGCGGCAGCACCGACAAAGCCACTTCCCCCACGCTGCGCTGGTAGTAATTGGCGGCAAATTCCACCAGCTGACACCAGGCCGAACTCAGCGGCGGCAGTCCGTCCAAGGTGGACAAGATGGGGCGCAGCAAGGCCGGGTCAGTGTCAGCCGAGGGCTCGCCCGGCCAAACAATCCCCAACATCTCGCGTCGGCCCAGGGGCACACGCACCAGGCTGCCGGGCGCCAAGGCCGCGGGGCTCAGATAGTCCAGCGGGCCGGTCAGGCCGCTGTGCTGCGGCGCGTCCACCGCCACGCGGATACGCGTCAAGGCCGGCTGAGAAGGCAGAAGCGCTTCAGTCATGCGCGCGGCCAGAACTTATCCACAGCAAGGGAAGCTGCCAGCATGCACCACCAGACATAACTTTTAATTCACTCGCTAAGTGCATGATTTTCAAGGCCGACAGCCGCTGTGAATTGCCCTGTGGATAACTTTGTGGGAAAAGTGCTTGGAAAGCGCCGGAAAGTGACCTGTCACCCGACAAGCCTGTCGACGACGATCTTCCGGATCAAATTCACAAACCCTTTGAAATCAACAACTTAGCAACAAACAGGGAAAACCATAGGCTGTGCATAAGCCAGAAATTGCCTTATGTCAGGTGCGCCCTATTTTGGGGATAAGTCAAAACCTGAGTGCTTACTTCACGTTCTGTCGGCATCCACACAGGGGATGCCGACAGGGCCGCTCAGCTCAAGCGCCGCGCAGCTTGCGTGAATGGCTATGCACCTCGTCCACCAGGGCCGTCACATGCTCGGGCGGGGTGAACTGGCTGATGCCGTGGCCCAGATTGAAAATATGGCCATCCCAGCGGCCGTCGGCGCGCTGCGGGCGGCCAAAGCTGTCGAGTACGGAGCGAACTTGGCCGCGAATGGCCTCCGGCGGCGCGAACAAAACGTTCGGGTCCAGATTGCCTTGCAGGGCCACGCGATCACCCACCTGGGCGCGGGCGCGGCCGAGATTGGCCGTCCAGTCCAGGCCCACCACATCGGCACCGGCGTCGGCAATCTCGTCCAGCCACAGGGCGCCGCCCTTGGTGAACAAGATGCGCGGGATGCGCTGGCCTTCGTGCTCGGTCTTGACCTGGGCCAGCACGCGGCGGGAATAGTCCAGGCTGAACTGCTGGAACATGCCGTCGGCCAGCACACCACCCCAGCTGTCGAACAGCATCACGGCCTGGGCGCCGGCCTCGATCTGGGCGTTCAGATACTGGGCCACGGCATCGGCATTGATCTGCAGAATGCGATGCATCAGGTCGGGGCGGGCATACATCAGGCTCTTGACCTGACGGTAATCGTCGGAACCTCCGCCCTCGACCATGTAGCAGGCCAGGGTCCAGGGGCTGCCCGAGAAGCCGATCAAGGGGACACGGCCGTTCAGAGCCTTGCGGATGGAGCTGACGGCGTCGAACACGTACTTCAGCTTGTTCATGTCCGGCACGGCCAGCTCGGCCACGGCGGCTTCATCACGCACCTGCTTGGCAAACTTCGGCCCCTCGCCGATGGCAAAGCTCAGGCCCAGGCCCATGGCGTCGGGCACGGTGAGGATGTCGCTGAAGAGGATGGCGGCATCCAGCTTGTAGCGCTCCAGCGGCTGCAAGGTCACCTCGGTGGCGTAGTCGCGATTGGTGGCCAGGCCCATAAAGCTGCCGGCCTTGGCGCGCGTGTCGCGATACTCGGGCAGGTAGCGCCCGGCTTGGCGCATCAGCCAGACGGGGGTGTATTCGGTAGGCTGGCGCAGGCAGGCGCGCAGAAAGGTGTCGTTTTGCAGTGGTGCGCTCATGGCGGTGGATTATCCTTTGCTGCGGCACGCGAGGGCATGGTGCTAGATCAAGAGCGCGCCGAATCCAGCATTCTCGACTTGATTTGCCCACCCTCATCACCATCTATCGACCTGCACTTGCGCACTCGCACGTTCAAGCAACATCTGGAGGAATCTTCATGAGCTCTTTGACCCAACGCGGCGCCTTGGCCGCCACCGTTCTGGCCGCCACCGTGGGCCTGTCTGGCTGCGGCTATAACGAGTTCCAGCGTCTGGATGAGCAGGTGAACGCCAGCTGGTCCGAGGTGCTGAGCCAGTACCAGCGCCGTGCCGACCTGATCCCCAATATCGTCAACACCGTCAAGGGCGAAGCCAATTTCGAGCAAGAAACCTTGACCAAGGTGATCGAGGCCCGCGCCAAAGCCACCAGCATCCAGGTCACGCCCGAGCTGGCCAAGGACCCGGAGGCACTGAAGAAGTTCCAGGCCGCCCAGGGCGAGGTCACGAGCGCGCTCTCCCGCCTGCTGGTGGTGAGCGAGAACTACCCCAATCTGAAGGCCAACCAAGGCTTCCAGGACCTGCGCGTGCAGCTGGAAGGCACGGAAAACCGCATCACCGTGGCCCGCAATCGCTACATCAAGAGCGTGGCCGACTACAACGTGCTGACCCGCAGCTTCCCCAACAATCTGACGGCCAAGGTGATGGGCTATGAGGTCAAGCCCAACTTCACCGTGGAGAACGCGGCCGCCATCAGCACCGCGCCCTCGGTAAGCTTTGACGCCAAGCCGGCCAGCCCTGCGGCCTCCAAGTAAACGCGCCGCAGGTCATGCGTCGCCTCGCCCGATTGGGGATTGTGTGGCTATGGCTGGGCCTGTCATGGGCCCTGCCCAGCTGGGCCCAGGACGTCTTGCCCGTGCCCGCCTTGAGCGGGCGGGTGATCGACCAGACCGGCACCTTGAGCCCGGCACAGCAAAGCGCGCTGGAGGCCAAGCTCGCGGCCTTTGAACAGAGCGCCGGTTCGCAGCTGGTGATTTTGATCGTGCCCAGCAGCCAGCCCGAGGACATCGCTGCCTACGCTCAGCGTGTGGGTGATAGCTGGAAGATAGGCCGCAAAGGGGTGGGCGACGGCGTCCTGCTCGTCGTCGCCAAGGACGACCGCAAGGTGCGCATCGAAGTGGCCAAGGCCTTGGAAGGCGCCATCCCCGATCTGGCGGCCAGCCTCATCATCCGCGAGGCCATCACCCC
This sequence comes from Paucibacter sp. KBW04, assembly GCF_003852425.1. Classification (GTDB taxonomy): domain Bacteria; phylum Pseudomonadota; class Gammaproteobacteria; order Burkholderiales; family Burkholderiaceae_C; genus Paucibacter_A. The sequence goes on from NZ_QAJN01000015.1 coordinate 23,777, forward strand.
GGCCTTTCGCAAGGGCGACTATGCGGGCGGTCTGAATCTGGCCGTCGATCAGATGAGTGCCAAGATCCGGGGCGAGGATTTGCCCCTGCCCAGCCAGGGCCAGCGCGGCCAGGCCCCCGCTTCGCAGGGCTTTAACTTCGAAGAACTGGGCGCCCTCTTCTTCATCGGTGTGCCGGTATTGGGCGCCGTGCTGACGGGCATCTTCGGCCGCAAGCTGGGCACGGTGATGACCGGCGGTGCGGCCGGCCTCATCGGCTGGGTGGTGGTCAGCAGCCTGATCGCGGCCGGCCTGGCCGCCGTGCTGGCCATGATCTTGGTTGGCGTGATGGGTGGCTCGGGCGCTGGGCGCCGAGGCGGCGGGAGCGGCCCCATCATCTTTGGTGGTGGGGGCGGCGGATTTGGCGGTGGTGGTGGCGGGGGCGGCGGTGGCGGCTTCTCATCCGGCGGTGGCGGCGACTTTGGTGGCGGCGGCGCCTCGGGGGATTGGTGATGTTGAAGCGCTTATTGAAGCACCGTTGGATCGACCACGGCGATGTGCGCCGCGCCCTGCCCCTGGCCACTGAGCAGGCGCTGGAGGCTCAGGTCAAGGCCAGCGAGAGCCATCACAGCGGCGAGATCTGCATCTGCGTGGAAGCCGGCCTGCCCCTGTCCTATCTCTGGAAAAAGCTAAGGGCCCGCCAACGTGCGCTCACCCTCTTCGGCAAGCTGCGCGTCTGGGACACCGAGGCCAATAACGGCGTGCTGATCTATCTGCTGCTGGCCGACAACGCGATTGAAATCGTGGCCGACCGAGGCCTCAACAACCGTGTCAGTGCCGAGCAATGGCAGGGCGTGGTTGAGCGGCTGCGTGAGCATCTGGGCCAGGGCCGCTTTCAAGAAGGCCTACATCAAGCGGTGCTGGAAGTTGACCGACTGCTCAGCGAGCACTTCCCGCTGGCACCCGGCCAGAGCAACCCTAACGAATTGCAAGATCGGGTGATCTTGCTCTGATCAGTAGGCGCTTGGCACCGGCTTGAGTTTGCTGCCAAAGACTTCGGTCAAGGGCGCTTGCGCAAGAGGCGGGAATTTAAGCTTGTCCGCCGGCAGACTCACATCGGGCAAATGATCGAGCAAATGCCGGATCAAGGTCAGGCGACCGCGCCTTTGGTCGTTGAAGTCCAACAAAGTCCAGGGCGCATGGCGAGTGTGCGTGGCCGTCAACATGCGGTCACGCGCTTCGCCATATTCACGGTATTTGCGCCTGGCCTCCAGGTCGATGGGTGACAGCTTCCAGCGTTTGAGCGGGTCCGCCAAGCGTTCGGCAAAGCGCAGCTCTTGCTGGGCCTGATCCACGCAAAGCCAGTACTTGAACAGCAAGATGCCGTCCTCGACCAGCAGCTTTTCGAAAGCGGGCGCCTGGCTCAAAAAGGCCTGCGTTTGCGCCGGCGTACAAAAACCCATCACGGTTTCAACCCCGGCGCGGTTGTACCAACTGCGGTCAAACAAGGCGATTTCACCGGCCGTCGGCAGGTGTGGGACATAGCGCTGAAAGTACCACTGCCCGGCCTCGGCCTCGCTGGGCTTGCTCAAGGCCACGGTATGGCACTGGCGCGGATTCAGCGTCTCGGCAATCGCTGCAATCGCCCCGCCCTTGCCCGCGGTGTCACGCCCCTCAAAGAGCACGACCAGCCGCTTGCCCGTCTTCTGCAGCCAGCGCGCCATATTGTTGAGCTCCAACTGCAGCGGCACCAGATGCTCCAGGTATTCGCTCTTGCTGAGCTTGCCCTGGTCCTTCTTCGACTTTGCGCTTGTACCCATCGCCACTCCTGATCAAGCCGCGAGCTTAACGGGCCAAGGGGTACCCCACAAGTTCAGAGCAGGGTCAGGTCTTGCCTTCCCACCCAGGATTCACCAGCTTGCAGGCGAATCGGGCGCTCAATCGTCGCAGCCTCGATGCAGAGGAACTTTTTATAGTCCGCATCCGGCACATCGGCCAGCGCCGCGCATTTCTCCGCCCCCGGGTTCCAGACCACCGCATCGTCAAAACCCTGATGCTGGATTTGCAGACGACGCTCGGTGCTGATGCCTTGCTCGCGCAGCAGCAAAGGCTCTTTGACTTGGTGATAGATGCGATCCAAATCACCGCCGGGCAGCAGCAAGTCCACACGCTGCTGTTTCTCCACCGAGTCCACCGCATCCCAGTAGTGCAGGCCGGACAGTCCTTGGACGCTGGCCTCGTCGAGATCGTTGATGCGGAAGTAACTGTGCAGGGCCGTGGTGAAGTCAAAGGCCTCCTCGCCCTTGTTCTCGCAGGCCAGCTCGATCTGCAGGCTGCGCCCGCTGACACGCAAGCTCAGCTCCAGCTCAAAGGCATGGGGCCAGAACATGCGCGTCGCCGCATCGTCCGTCAGGCGCAGCACGGCCAGGGCATCGTCCGCGCCCTGCTCGGCCATCACCAGAGCCCATGGCTTGCTGCGCGCAAAACCATGGCGCTGCAGCGGCCCACGCGCGGAGAACTGCGGAAAAATCACCGGCACCCCGCCACGCACCGCCTGGCCCAGGGCAAAAGCCGAATCGGGCGAAACGTAAAGCTGCTCCACCCCACCGGCCGGCACCCAGGACAGCAGATGGCCGCCATGCAGCAACACCGTCGCGCTGGCGCCGTCCGGTGATTCGAGATGGATGGCGTCTAGGCCTTGGTGGCGGGAGAGGGGGATGGGTTTGGACACGGGGCTGCGATGAGAATGGGCCGCGTGGGCGGCAAGCCGAGGATTTTAGTCGGCGGCACCGGCCGCGGCCGATTCAATGAGGCGAAAGCTCAATGCCGACAGCCCTGACATACCCGGGCTGAGCAAGCACAAATCCAGTGCACCCTCGCTCAGTTCTTGGCCCTCCAAGGCCAGAATCCAGCGCTGTTGGCTGGAGTTCAGCACAAGGCTGGCCGCGCTAGCAGGGCCATCGACGGCCTCTATTTCTAGGCCGCGCATACGAGTCAAATCAAGGCCCAGGCCTTGGCGTTTGAGCCAAGCTTCCTTGAGGGTCCAGCACCGGTAAAAACTCTCGGCGCGTGCATCCTCGGCTTGAGCCGCTAACTGCAAGCACTGTTGGCTGCTATGCACCTGGGCTGCCAAAGCCAAAAAATCCCGTGGGCGGCTCAAGTCTTCGATATCGATGCCTACCGCCCCAGAAGCAGCCGCGCAAGCAATGCCTTCACCGCTGTGGGAGATGGACAGTCCCAAATCAGGCCAAGCCGGGAACGAGGAACGTCCCAGCGCATCGATCTCCAGCGACAAGGCCGGAGCTTCGGCAGCGGGCAAGCCCAGGCGACGCGCCAGCACCCAACGGGCCAGCATGCGCCCAGCGAAGAACACCTGCCTCCGCTTGTCACTGCCAAAACTTGCCCAACGCAACTGCTCCGAGCCACTCAGGACGTCGAGGCGGAGGGCCATGAGATCAAACACCTCATGGACCTTGGCAAAGGCGCAGCAGACGCTCACTGGGAACCTTCAGTCGTTGCGTTAGCGGGCTCAGCTCCCAGCGCCACCTGGAAAGAGTTGGTTCACCAACTCTGCAAACTTGCCGCTATGTGGTTTACTTGGGCGCGACTGCCTTGCTGTCCGCACCGGTCGGCCCGCCTACCGCCTTGGGGTAATTGGCGATGAGGTACTCGCTGGCCAGATTGGCCACGCGGGTCAGCATGATGTTGTCGTGAACGCCCATCACAAAGCCAGCCGCCCAGGCATCGGCTCTTTGAAAGAACTCGGGCTCGGCCACAAGCGCACCCTTGTTGTCGCGCACCGTGACGCGCAGCAAGACGCCGGAGCTGCCTGCCAAAGGCCCCAGCAAGACGCGCTTGGCGCCATGCTGGAATTCCAGTTGCTCGACCACGGGCTCGATCACGAGAGTGCGGCCATTGCTCGGGCGCTGATTCCAATCGCTCAGCGATGGGCCCAGATCCTTCTTCAAATTCTCTTCAATTTTGGCCAGCCCAGCCGCATCACCCTTGAACCCCGGCTTGAAGACGGCCGGTTTGACTTCGATTCGGCCAAAGGCTGAGAACGCTTCGGCCGGTGGCGGATTCTGTGTTGCCGAAGCCTTGATCTTGGTTGCGCAGCCTTGCACAAGAGCCAGGCTCAAAACGCAGCCCAACAAAAGAGCGCGCCTGCTGTGTGTATTTTTCATCGCGGTGTCCAGAAGTTATCGAGAGAGTGGGTCAAACAATCAGTCGGCAACTTGGGCATAAGTGCCCTTCAAGGCCAAGCCAATCACAAACGTGCCGGCATGGCATTGAATCGTGCTGTCGCTCTTGGTCTCGTTCTTTTTGTAGTAGCTGACGATGTCGGTCACGGCGTTGGCGCCCTGACGCTTGGCGCTGTTCTGAAACGAGATCAGCGCCGACAACGCCGCCCACTTGCAGCCGAATTCATCGCTCTTGTTAAAGCCATTGGTCTTCGGATTGGCGGTGTCGCTGCCAAAGGTCTTTTTGATCGTAGGCGTGGCGGCACCGGCCAAATAGAACTTCACCGATCCATCCAGCTTCCCCTGTGCTTCAGGCATGGCCAGCACATCGGCCAAAGGGATGTTCAGAATCGTGTCACGCGCATAGACCTGGGGTGCAAACGCGGCCAGCGCCAAACAGACCAGTGCAAGTTTGGAATTCAACTTCATTGCGAATCTCTCCTGGGTTGCTAAAGGGCCGCATCTTCAACGGCCTTCATACTGCGAGGGTTTGGATTCAAGCCGAACAGGATTTAGAGCGGCGAACAAACTCTCCTGGCCGAGTTTTGTTTGCCGCTCTTAGGCTCAGCGGGCCGGCGGCAGGCTGTTGATCTCGGCCGAAATCGCGCGCTGCAGATTCTGCACCCAGCGGTTATAGGTCGGATGAATCTGCTTACCCGACGAAGAGGCTTCGAAATTGAGGTTGATGCTGCTGACGTAACGGATCTGGAAGCCGGTGTTGTCGTAAGCCACCTCGACCACCGCCTCATGCTTGTTGTTCTTGTTCTGCTTGAGCGTCAGCTTGCCGGGTGCATCGGCTTGGACGATCCAGTCATGCCTGGCGCCGCCGCGAACAACGGCGCCCTTGATCGCCTCTTCGGTCTGGTTGCCCACCACCACCATCACCCGCTCGGGTTCCAGCATGGCGGTAGAGCGCGCCTGCGCCGTCCCCAAGCATGCAGCCAGAGCCGCGGCGATCAGAACATTCTTCATCAACATCATTTTTCTATCCCTTTTCAACAAGGCTCACACCCGCTTGAAAATCAGCGAGGTATTGATCCCACCAAACGCAAAGTTATTGCTCATCACAAACTCGGTCTGCAAATCGCGCCCTGCGCCGGTGAGGTAGTCCAACTCAGCGCAGCGCGTGTCGACTTGGCCGAGGTTGAGCGTGGGGGCAAACCAGCCAGAGCGCATCATCTCTATGCTCATCCAGGCCTCCAAAGCGCCGCAGGCGCCCAGGGTGTGGCCCATATAGCTCTTGAGTGAAGAGATGGCCACATCGCTGCCGAAGACCTGATGGGTGGCTTGCGACTCGGCCACATCGCCTTGATCGGTCGCCGTGCCGTGGGCGTTGACGTAGGCAATGTCGCGTGCCGACAGGCCCGCATCCTGCAAGGCCAGGCGAATCGCCTGGGCCATGGTGTCGGCCTCGGGGTGGGTGACGTGGCGGCCATCGCTATTGGTGCCAAAGCCCAGCAGTTCGGCGTAGATGCGCGCACCGCGAGCGCGGGCATGTTCATACTCTTCCAGCACCAGGGTGCAAGCACCTTCACCCAGCACCAGGCCGTCACGGGCCGCGTCGAAGGGGCGCGGGGTCAGTTCGGGCGTGGCGTTGTACTTGACGCTGGTGGCGAACAAGGTGTCGAAGACGGCGGCCTGGGTCGCATCCAACTCTTCCGCACCACCGGCCAGCATGGCGATCTGCTTGCCGGCCTGGATGGCCTCGAAGGCGTAACCAATGCCTTGGCTGCCCGAGGTGCAGGCGCTGGTGGTGGTGATGATGCGGCCGGTGAGGCCCAGGAACACACCGATATTGACGGCCGCCGTGTGAGCCATCATCTTGATATAGGTGGTGGCGTTGATGCCTTCGGTGCTCTTGACGGCCATCATGCGGCCGAAGTCGCCGATGGCACGTGGCGTGCCGGACGAGGAGCCGTAGGAGATGCCCATCTGCCCGCTCTTGACCAGCGGATCACCGGCCAGGCCAGCATCCTCCAGCGCCAACTCGCTGGCCCGCGTGGCCATCAAGGCCACACGCCCCATGCTGCGCATGCTCTTGCGGTTGTAGCGATCGGCCGGCAACTCAAAAGGCGCAGCAGGCACGCCGACTTGGGTGTTCAAACCTTCATAGTCGGCCCATTCCGCGACGATTTGCACCGCATTGCGGCGCTCGCGCAAGCGCGCTTCGACGGTGAGCCAGTCATGTCCCAAAGGGCTGATGGCGCCGACGCCAGTCACGACGACGCGCTTCATCCGACCATGCCCCCGTTCACCGAAATCACCTGGCGGGTAATGTAAGCCGCGTCAGGGCTCATCAAAAAGCTCACCAGCGCGGCGACCTCTTCGGGCTGCCCGACCCGCTTGGCGGGAATTATTTTGAGTGCTTCTTCGAGCACATGTGCATCAACCATTTCCGTCTCAATCAATCCCGGTGCAACGCAGTTGACGGTGATGGCGCGGCTGGCCAATTCCACCGCCAAGGCTTTGGTGGCGCCCATGATACCGGCCTTGGCGGCGCTGTAATTGACCTGACCGCGGTTGCCCATCAGGCCCGAGACCGAGGCCAGGGTGACGATGCGGCCGGGCTTTTTGCGCCGCACCAGCGGCATGGTGAGAGGCTGCAAGACATTGAAGAAACCGTCGAGATTGGTGTGTATGACGGCGTCCCAGTCTTCGCCACTGAGGGCCGGGAAGGCGCCGTCCCGCGCGATGCCGGCGTTGCAGACGATGCCGTAATAGCAGCCGTTCGCCTCCACGTCCGCCAGCAAGGCCTCGGCCGCGGCATCGCGCTGGCCCACATCGAATTGCAGGACTCGCGACTGCCGGCCCAAGGCGCGCACCTCGGCGGCCACGGCTTCAGCCTCGGCTCTTTGGCTACGGCAGTGCACGACCACCTCATAGCCGTCGCGCGCCAAACGCAGGGCAATCGCGCGCCCAATGCCTCGGCTGGAACCTGTGACCAGCACCCAGTTTTCACTCATCACCCAAATCTCCGTCTTTCAAGAAGCGCTGCGGGTCCGGTGGGCCGAACACGGTGAGCCGCGCCTGCGCCACCGGCTCGTCGCCGATCAAGATTTGCCCCTCGAACTGACCCAGGCCGTTATCGGCCTGAAACTCGCGCCGCACCTGCACCCGCAAGACATCGCCCAGTGCAAACACCGAACGGCTGGCCGTGTACTTGCGGCTGCCCAGCAAGAAGCCGATCTTGGGCGCTTCGCCGCGCTGCCGCCCCTGCAAACCGGCCCAGGCCGCCACGGCTTGCGCCATGTACTCGATCCCCAGCCAGGCCCCAACACCGCCCAATTGCGGGTCGAAGAACAAGTCATCGTCGCTGATGCGAACCTCTGCCTCCAGGCTCTCGCCCGAGTGGCTCAAGAGCCCGCTGAGCAGACTCATGCGCCCGGCATGGGGCACCAGTTCACGCACATCCCAGGCCTGTGCGTCGGCAGTTTCAAGCGTCGTCATTGACCAGTACCAAGGCGGCGTTGCTGCCACCAAATGCAAAAGAATTGCTCATCGCGGCTCGCAAGGGCCGCCCCAAGGCCTGCCCTGGCTGCACCAGATTCAATGCTGGCAGTTCTGGGTCAGCCTGACCATCCCACCAATGGGGCGGGAGCAAACCCTGTTTGTTCTCCGTCAAACTCAGATAGCAGAGCGCCGCCTCCAAGGCGCCGGCCGCGCCCAAGGTGTGGCCGGTCAAGGGCTTGGTGGAGCTACAAGCCCTGTCTAAGCCCAGCAGACGCTGCACGGCCAGGCTTTCCATCGCATCGTTTTGGCGAGTGGCCGTGCCATGCAGGTTCAGATAGTCAATCGCCTCGGGCGCCAGGCCCGCGCGTTGCAGCGCCAGCTCCATCGCCCGATATGCCCCATCGCCATTGGGTTGAGGGGCCGAGATGTGATGGGCGTCCGAGCCCTCGCCCCAGCCCGCCAGACGCACAGGCGCGGCCTCGCGCGTCATCAAAAACAGCGCGGCGGCCTCGCCGATATTGATACCGCAGCGCTTGGCACTCATGGGATTGCAGCGCCCGTCCGACACCGACTCCAGGGCATCAAATCCCGCCACCGTGAAGGCACAGAGCGAATCCGCCCCGCCCGTCAACACCGCGTCGCAGATGCCGCTGGCCAGCACGCGGGCCGCGCTGGCCATGGCCTTGGCGCTGGAGGAGCAGGCCGTGGACACCACATGGCAAGGGCCGGCCAGGCCCAGCAGCTCGGCCAGCATCAGGGCCGGCGAAGCCATTTCCTGCTGGCGAATATCAAAGCCTGCGGGGAAGCTGCCGCTGCGCGCGCGTTCGGCAAAGGCCAGCTCGCTCTGCCCAATGCCCGAGGTGCTGGTGCCCAGCACCACCGCCACGCGGCCAGCACCCCAGCGCCGAATCGCCTCATCGACGGGCTGACGAATCTGCGCCAAGGCCTGCAAAAGCAAGGCATTGTTGCGGCTGCGATGGCGCTTGGGCAATTCGCTGACCGAGGGCAGCTCGGACCGCACGGCACCGAGATGCAGGCGGCGGCCGGGCAAGAAACCCTCAAGCTCGTGGACGCCGCTAGGCTGGGGCGCAAACAAGGCTTGGCGCACCTGAGTCGCGTCCGCACCCAAGGCGCACACCAGGCCCAGGGCCTGCAAACCAAAGCGAGTCTGTGTCTGAATCATGCAGGCTCCTGCAGTTTGGACTCGATGCGCAAGGCATAGTGCTCCAGCTCATTGCGCAACAAAACCCGGGCGCTGCTGCGCCAGTCGCCTTCAATCTGGATTTTCAAAATGGTCTCACCAGCGCGCGAAAGCCAGCGTTCGCGGCCTTCTTGGCGCAGCTGCCAAGAGGCGGGCAAGGCCTGCTGAATGGCGGCCAGAGGCCAGAACACCAGGGTCAGATCACGCAGCATGCGATCGGTGTCCACCTCGGCGGGCAGCATGAAGTGGCGCTGCACCTGCAGTTCCTTGCCGTCCCAGACCATCATCAGCACCCGCTGGTTGAGCGCAAAGCCGGCCAGGCGCAGGGCCTCGCGGCTGAGAGACAGCAGCACATCGACGTTCTGCTCCGAACCCTTACCACCGTCCAGGCGCTGCACGCTCAAGCGCTGCACCAGATCCAAGGGCACATCGTCCAACAAACGGGGTGCTAGACGCAAAGCAGGCAGACTCGCTTGAGGCGCTTTGGGCGCGCTGCCGCAGGCGCTCAAGAGCAGGCCGGCACCCGCCAGGCCCAAGCAATCTCTGCGTCCAACAAGCCTTGTACTCACCATAGCCCTTCCGATGCCTTGTCGCCTCAGGCGCGTGCGAAGCGCATCAGGCTGTGGCAATAGCCGATGTCATCCCGCACCGTCACCAACTTGAGCCCTGCGGCCTCGGCCAGGCGAATGTAGTCGGCACTCTCATAGACCTTGCTATTGCCGCTGGCCAGTGCCGTGAAATAGGGGCTGGTGTTGATCAAGCAGTAGCTGGCGATGTCGTAGCGCTGACGGTCCCAAAAGGTGTCCAGCACCAGCACCTGGCCGCGCTCCGACAAGGCCGCCGCCACGCGCTTGAAGATGGAGGCAATGGCATCCTCGCTGAAGCAGCTCAGGAACTGGCTCATCCAGACCAAGTCCATATCCGCCGGCAAGGCCTTTTCCTTTTGCAGCAGATCGTAGGGGTGCAGCTGCGCGCGCTCGCGCGTACCTGCATCGATCAAGGTCTGCTCGGCCACGGCGAGTTGCTGAGGCAGATCGACCAGATGGAGCTTGACCTCCGCGTTGGCTGCGAGCGCAGCGCGGCTGAACTTGCCGGTGTTGGCGCCGATGTCCATCAGCGTGCGCGGCTGGGTGGCGAAGACGTCCGGCAAGATGTCGGGGAAGGAGGTGTCGGAGTAGTAATGGTCGAAGGCAAACCAGCTTCTCTTGGCCGGCTCGGGCAGGCGGTCCAGGCCCTGGTAAATCGTGGGCCAATCGCCCAGCTGGGCCAGACCGACGGGCTTTTGCTGATCCAGTGACTGGTCCAGATCGGCCAGGCCGCGATAGCAGACGTCGCCGATGAAATCCAGATTGATCTGGGTGATGGCATCGCTCAGCAAGATATAGCCGGTCTTGTCCAGCAGGTACTTGCCATCGCGCAGATAGACCACGCCGGCCGACAAACAGGTCTCCAGCACCAGCTTGAGGGCGTATTCACTCCAGCTTCCCGTGGCGCTCAAGTCCGCCAGGCTCAGGCCCACATCACCGGCATCCGACAAGGCCTTCAGCATGCCGCGCTTCCAGGCGTAGCGCACGCACTGGAACACCACCGGGCCAAAGGCGATCTTCTGAGCCTCGAAGCGAGCCGCAAAAGCCGTCTGGCGCTCGGGCGAGAATTTCTTGTCTTGCATGGAATTCAATCAGTATTCAAACGGTGTGATGCAGTGTCAGCGGGCATGAACAGGGGCGTCAGCACCCAGGCCAGGCTCACGCCAATCAGCAAGGTCAGACCAAAAGCTCGCAGGGCCGGGGTGCCGGACAGCGCCAGCAAGCCGAAAGACAGCAAGGTGCAGGCCGCCGCAAGCGTGATGGACAAAAAAGGCGCGCTCAGATGAGGTTCGGGCTGCTCCAGCATGAAGATGCCGTAGTCCACCCCCAGGCCCAAAAGAATCAGCAAGGGCAGCACATGGAAGAGCTGCAAAGGCTGGTTCAACAAGGCCAACAGGGCCACAGTGAGCAGCGAGGCCAGAGCCGTGGGCGCCAAGGCGCGCCAGGCCGAGGCGCCAAAACGCCAAGCCAGTGCTGCCCAGACCAAGAGGTAGGCCAGCACGATGACGCCGGCCATGATATGCCGGTAGCGCCCCATCAGGCCCGAGACCTCCGCCACCTTGTCCACCCAGCGCACGCCCGCTTGCGGCGCGGACAAAGCCGCCAGGGCTTGCAATTTGGCGGCCGAATCGACCCCGCGCAAGAGCACCGCACTGGCATAGCCACCGGCGATGGAACCCAGCCATTGATGGCGCAGGGGCTCGGACACTGGGGCTTGCAGGAAGTCATGTAAACGCAGAGGCTTGGAGATGGGGTCAGGTCTTGCCTCGGGCTGCAGCTCTTGACCCAGACGCGTCGCTGCAAGGCTCAGAACTGCCGGCAGCGCTTGCGTGCGCAGGGCTGCATCGGCCTGCTGGCGGGCCTGGGAGGGAACCCAGTCCGACAAGGCTTGGTAACCCGCTAGCAAACCCCGAGCCTGCAGTTCATCCAGTTTGAGCTTGAGTGCCTCTTCGCGCTGCAGAACCTGCTCCTCCGAATCGCCCTGCACCAGAAAGAACTGCGCCACGCCGGGCAGGTCCATCAAGCGGCTCAGCTCGCGCTGCTGCGCCACCAAATCGGCCGGTGCGTTTTGCAGCAGGCGGATGTCATCATTGCTTTGCAGGCGCAAGCCACCCAGCAGCAAGATCAGGGCGAGGCCTAGGCCCAAGCCAGCACTGAAGCGATTGCGTCCCAGACTGGGCCAATACGCCCGCCGCCCGCCCAGCCAGCGCGAAAAGCGCGTCGTGTCCAAGCGCCCGCCGTCCAGCAGGGGGAACCACAGCATGACGCTGACGAAGGAGCAGATCAGACCCAGAGCCGAGAACAGGGCAATCTGCTGCAGGCCTGGGAAAGGCGTCACCGCCAGCAAGGCATAGCCTATGGCCGTGGTCAGCATGGCCAGCCACATCACCGAGGCTTGCCGGCGCAGCATGGCGAAGCGCTGTTCCGGGGCCAGGCCCAGACGGGCACAGAAGTAATTGGTGCCGTAGTTCTCGGCCACGCCCACCAGGCTGGCACCAAAGACCAGGGTGATCAGATGCAGGCGCTCAAACAACAGCGAGCAGATGGAGATGGCCGAGAGCAGGCCCACCACAATGGACAAGGTGACCAGCAAGCGCGGACGCAGGGAGCTGAAGGCAAACAGAGTCAGCACGATGATGCCTGCCAAGGAGCCCAGACCAATCGTGTGCACCTCGCGCTGGGCTTGCTCGGCCGCGGCGGCAGCGAACAGGGGCACGCCTATGGCCAGGACACGCACATCCTCGCCCAGGGCCTGGGCGGCCGCCTGGCCTTGGGCCAGCACCGGCTTCAAGGCCTGGCCACTGCCGCTGGCAAAGCCCGAGCCCTGTGTTTCCAGCATCAGCACGGCCCAGCTGCGCTCGCCCTCTTGCAAGATCAGGCGGCCGTTTTGCACCCGCACCCGGCTGAGCTGTGAACGCTCGGCGAGCCATTGACCAAAGAGATTGAGTGGGTCGCTCTGCCAGGAACCCACGCGCGGCTGCGACACCGGCATGTACAGAGCCGCCACCGCCTGCTCGGCCAGGGCTTGGGGCGCTTGCTCTTGCAGGGCTTTTCGGCCCGCCTGGCTGAGCAGGTGTTGGCGATGCGGGCTGAAGAAGTTCAGCCAATCGGCAGCGGCTTGCTCGCTCACGCGGTACTTCAGCTGCAAGCCCAATTCGCTTGCCTTGGCCAAGCGTTCGGCCATGGCGTCACCGGCCGCTTGCGCGCGCGTCTGATCGTTCGCCCCCACCATCACCACTACCCGGCGGGCACCGGCATCCGCCAAGCGGCGGGTGGCCTCGCTGACCAGCACATCGCGCTCGTCCTGCGGCAACATGGCCAGCACATCGGTATCGGGCGTGAAGCCGGAGGCCGTCCATAGCCAGACGTTGTGACCGGCCACGACCAGGGCCCAGGCCAGCCAGAGCCAGGCCAGCCAGCGCAGCCAGCGTGGGGGGGAGCTGGTTTCAGTCAAAGCGGGCTCGTTCGGTCGCGCTCAATTGGGCCGGCTCACTGCTTTGCTGGCTGAAGCGGATCTGCGTTTGATCGCCATTGGCCTCGTCGATGAGGATGCGGCGCACATGGCTATCGCCTTGCAGCTCGATGCGGCTCAAGAGGCTGGCCAGGGCCGCCTGCTTGGGCGTCAGCTTGAGCTGCCAGCTCTTGGCCTGCACCTGGCCGTTCAGGCTGAACAACTCCCCCAGCTGCGCCACATCACCGGCCAGCAAGGCAAACATCAGGCCATTGATCATCTTGACGGCGGGCTCTTTGTCAGCCTCCAGCTTGAAACTGACCGCGCCACCCTGGCGGGCCTGGATTTCCTTGCGCGTCAGACGCAGCTCGGAGGCAAAGGGCTCGCGGGTGCGCCAGAGCACGCCGCGCTCGCGGGAAACCAGAAAGTCCCCGCGCGAGACCAGGGGCTTGGCAAAACCCGGCACGCTCTTGCTTTGCTCGAACTCACCGCGCAAGACCTCGGGCTGGACCAAGCGGGCCCGGATCTCGGAGGCCAGATTGCCGCTTGAATTGGGCGTTTGCGCCAAGGCCTGAGAACTCAGGCCCAGCGTCGCCAGCATGATCAAAAATGCGCGTCTCATTGCGGCTCCACACCCAGGCAACGCCACAGCACCGGCGGGCAGATGTATTGCATCTCCTGCGTCTTCAAATCCACCGCCACTTGGGTGGTGTGAGCGCGGTGGATGATGCGGCCGCTGGCTTGGTCAAAGATCTTGTATTCGATCTTGAGTCGGTTCTCCCACTCCACAATCTCGGCGCGTATGCGCAACTTTTGCTTGAAAGTGGCCGGGCCAACGAACTTGCAGCGCATGTCCACGATGGGCCAGGCATAGCCCGAATCACGCATCTGCGGATAGTCGTAATTGAACCTGTCCAGCAAGGCGCAGCGCGCGATCTCCAGGTACTTGGCGTAGTTGCCATGCCAGACGATATTCATCGGGTCGAGATCGTGGAAGGTCGGCTCCAGCTCGACCTCAAGGCTCAACTCTGGGTGCGCTTTACTCATACAAGCTCCAGCGGCGTGCGCGGATGTCTTGCAACAGGCGCTGCAGATCGGCGTCCAGGGCGCGGTCTTCTTCGACCAGTGCGATTCGTTCGCTCAAAGCGGCCTGCATCTCGGCCAGGGCCGGGCTGAGCTCGATGGATTGCAGGCGCTGGCGCAGGCTCAAGCCCTGACGGGCAGCGATCAACAGGGCGGCCAGAACCTGCTCACTCAGGTCCAGCACGCGCAGGCAGTCACGCGCGGCGATGGTGCCCATGCTGACCTTGTCCTGGTTATGGCATTCGGTCGAGCGCGAGAACACCGAGGCCGGCATGGTCTGCTTCAAGGCCTCGGCCGTCCAGGCCGAGACGCTGATCTGCAAGGCCTTCAAGCCATGGTTGATGGCGGCGCGCTCGCCTGTGGCGCCGCTCAAATTACTGGGCAGGCCGTGATTGAAGCGGGTGTCAACCAACAAGGCCAACTGGCGATCGAGCAGATCGGCCACATTGGCCACCGCCGTCTTCAGCCCGTCCATGGCGAAGGCGATATGGCCGCCGTAGAAATGGCCGCCATGCAGGACCAGCTCATTGCGGGCGTCGATGATGGGGTTGTCGTTGGCGCTATTGAGCTCGTTCTCGATCAGCTGGCGGAAGAAGGGCAAGGCGTCTTGCAGCACGCCGATGACATGCGGGGCGCAACGCAGGGAGTAGCGGTCTTGCAGGCGCTGCTCGTTGCGGCTGGGGCGGTCGCTGGCCAGATCGGCGCGGATGCGGGCGGCGCAGAGTTGCTGGCCGGCATGGGGTTTGACGGCGAACAGCGCTTCATCGAAATGATGGGCATTGCCGGCGCTGGCCACCACATTGATGGCGGTCAGACGGGTGGCCAGGCGGGCCAGGTAGTCGGCGCGCTGCCAGGCCAGGCAGGCCAGGGCCGTCATCACCGCCGTGCCATTCATGATGGCCAGGCCTTCCTTGGGCCGCAGGCGCAGGGCCTGCATGCCGACGGCGGCCAGGGCGCTGGCCGCAGGCATGCGCTCGCCACGGAACAAGACTTCACGCTCACCGCAAAGCACGGCGGCGACGTAAGACAAGGGCGTGAGGTCACCGCTGGCGCCCACCGAGCCCTCGGAAGGAATCAGGGGCAGGATGTCATGGCGCAGCAGGCCTTCCAGCTGCATGAGCAAATCCACGCTGACGCCCGACATGCCTTGGCATAGCGAGGCCAGGCGGGTGGCCAGCACGGCGCGGGTCTGCACAGCATCGAGGAACTGCCCAGCGCCGCAGCCGTGATAGGTGTAGAGGTGATGGGGCAACTCGGCCACCAGGGCGGGCGGCACGGTGACGGTGCAGGAGTCGCCATAGCCGGTGGTGACGCCGTAGATCACGCCTTCTTCGGCCAGCAGGCGGGCCACAAAATCGGCCCCGGCCTGGATGCTTGCCCGGAACTCGGGCGCTTCGCTCAGGCAAGCCTCGGCCTGGCCCTGCGCGATCGCAGCGATGTCTTCGAGGCAGAGGCGCTGACCGTCAAAGATCACGCGGCGCTTGGATTCAGGATTGGACAGGGAGCTCATGGCCTTGGTCCCAGAAAGGGAAGAAATTGAACCAGTCATAGGGAGAACGTTGCAAGGCCAAGGCCAGCAGGTCCGCGTACTGCGCGGCGTATTGTTTCAGGGCCTCGTCGCGACGACCGCGCGGCAGTATCACCTGCTCGCTGAGCAGCTCGAAACGCAGGGCATAGCCTTGGCCCTCATGCAGGCAAGACAGCGAGTACAGCGGGCACTTCAGCAGGCTGGCCAAGACATAGGGTCCGACAGGGAAGTGAGCGGCATGGCCGAGAAAGTCCACCTCCACCGTCTTGCTCTGGCGCACCGGCACACGGTCACCGGCGATGGCGACGAACTCACCGGCCGAGACCTTGTCGGACAGCAGCATGGCCATGGCGGCATCGACCTCGCTGACCTCGATCAATTGCACCTGGCCACCCGGGTTGAGGCGCTGCAAAACGCGGTTGAAGTCTTGCGCATGGGCGGTGTGCACCAGCACATTGAGGCGGAAGTCCGGCAGCTCGGCCGCCAGGGCGCGGCACAGCTCCAGGCAGCCCATATGGGCGGTGATCAGAATGCCACCCTGCCCGCGCCGCGCCGCCTCGCGCAAGGCCTCGTGGCCAAAGCTCTGCACCTGCTCGGCCGGATATTTGCCGGCCATGGCCAGGAGCTTGTCCAGCATGGTCTCGGCAAACAAACCCACATGGCGCAGGCTTTGCCAGGCGCCCGGCGGCTTGGCGAAGACGCCCGTGTGCGCCTGCAGGCGTTGCAGATATTGCATGGACACGGCGCGCAATTGGGGCCGCAAGGCCCAGTGCAGCAAGAGCACGGGGGCCATGCAGCCACGAAAGAAGCGCCGGCCAGCCAAGCGATGCACCCAGTACAAAATCCAGATGCCCGCCACAAAGCTGTGCTCGCCCATCTGGGCCCAATGCCGGGACCGGTTCATCAGGCGCTCAGTCGCCGCCATAGCAGCAGGGGCAGGCGCAGCAACATGCCGAAGAACAGGCGCGTGTGCATCCAGGAGATCAAGACGTTGTCGTGCAGGGCTCGGAAGTGAGAAACCCCGTCGCTGGGATAGCTGACCCGGGTGGGCTGATTGAGCACCGGCACGCCGCGCCAGATCAGGCGCACGGCAATCTCCACGTCAAAGTCCATGCGGCGGCCGATGCGCACCTCCTTGATCAGGGCCACGGTGGGCGCTAGCGGATAGACGCGAAAGCCGCACATGGAATCGCGCAAGGCAAGCGACAAAGTGTTGATCCAGACCCAGATATGGGTGGCATAGCGCCCGTAAAGCCGCGCCTTGGGCACCGACTCGTCATAGATGGGGCAGCCGCACACAAAATGCTCGGGGTGTTGCTGGGCCAGGGCGATGAACCGGGGCACATCGCGCGCGTCGTGCTGGCCATCGGCATCGATCTGCAAGGCATGGGTCCAGCCCAGCACCTGGGCTTGGCACAGGCCAGCCATCATGGCGCCGCCCTTGCCTTGGTTCTGCGCCAGGCGCAGCAGATGCACGGCATCGGGCTCGGCAGCGTGGAGCTGGTCCAGCACGGCGGCACAGCCCGACTCGCTGCCGTCGTCCACCAACAAAACCTCCAGGCCATGGCTGCGCAAATCACGCAACACGGCGCCGACGGCTTCGCCATGGTTGTACACAGGGACGACCGCGCCCAGCTTCATGCGCTCGCCCCAAACACGACGCGGCCGCTGGCATGCACGCCCTTGCTGGACTCAAACTTGAAGCTGAGGCGTCCGCCTCCGGTACTGGTTTCGGCCTTGTAGGCCAGGCTCAGGCGTACGCTCATGCCGGGCGAGATGACTTGCTGGAACTTCAAGACCTCCAGCGCCTGAAACTGCGCGGGCATGGAAAAGAACTCGCGGCCAAAGCGTATGGCCCATTCCAGCTGCGCCACGCCGGGCAGCACGGGGGCGCCAGGGAAATGGCCGTCGAACTGCGGCAGGCTGGCATCGACCATCAAGCCCAGTTCCACCTCATCGGCTTGGGCTTTCAAGGTTCGCACCGAGGCGGGTCGACGTGGGTCAAACAGCGCCAACAACTGGGCCTGGGTGGCCTTGCCCTGGGTGTTGAGCGGCAAGGCACTGACGAAGCGCCAGCGACGCGGCGCCACCACGGCCTCCAGGCCTTGCAAGAGCGTGGCCCGCAAACGTTCCGCCAAGGCCTTGCGACCTGCGCTGTCGTGCACGGCCCAGCCCGCCTCATTGAGTTGGGCGATCACGGCCAATTGCTGGCGTGGCCCCGGCAGGCTCAAAACCCGCAGCTCCTGAATCCAGCCGCTGGCCATCAGCTGAGCTTCCAGCGCGCGCAAGGAAACACGCTTTTCCTCGATCTTCAAGATGCGATCCGCACGCCCGAGTAGGACGAACTGCTCGGCATCGTTTGCGGCAGGCGCCGCCTTGTCCTGGGTCAGGGTCCAGGCGCTATCGGGCAGATGCGGGGAGGAAATCTCCAACAGCTCTTCACCCGACTCTGCATCGCGCTGCAGTCGCCAGGACACACCGGGCAAGGCATTCCATGCCAAGCCTTGCCTTAAGTCTTGGGTGTCGCGCTGGCGCCAGGCTACACCGCCGGTTTCGCTGCTGCCGTAAACCTCGACCGGCGCTTGGCCAAACACCTGCTGGCACTCGGGCAAGGCCGTCTCGGGCAGAGGCCCGCCGGAAGAAAAGACTCGACGCAGGCCGCGCAAATCTACCGCAGGCAGGCGCTTGAGGTGGGCCGGGCTGGCGATCAAGACAGGGCCGGCTGCGGCCGAGCCGGCCTGCAAGGCCTCGGCCAGAGACTCAACAAAGGCGAGGCGCTGAGCCTGGAACACCCGGCCACTGGCCAGCGGCCAGAGCACGCGGAACAGCAGGCCGTAAATATGCTGGTGCGACACGGTGGCCCAGACCTCGCAGCTCAGCAAAGCCTGGCCAAAAGCCTGCTCCAAGCCCAAGACCTCGTCAAAGAGCTGGCCCAAGCGCTTGGGGATGGCGCAGGGCTCAGCCGTAGAGCCCGAGGTGAAGATCTGCAGCAGCTGGGCCTGTTCGTCCAGCTCGGCCCAGGGCTTGACTGGGGCCGAGCTGCCGGCCTGAATCTGCAAGCGCGGCACAGCGGGCTGAGCAGGGAACTCGCCTGCGAAGGCATCCACCGTGTGAGCCAAGCGTGCGAGCGTCAAGGGCAAGACATCGGCCGGCAAGACCACCTGCTTGCCCGCATGCCAGAGGCCAAACAAGGCGGCGGCGAAGTCAAAGCTATCCTCGATAAACAAGGCCACACGCGACCCGGCCAGCGCTTCGGCGGCGCTGCGCCAAGCGGCGGCCTGCGCTTCGAATTCAGCGAATGAGATGGCCTGGCCACCACGCTTGGCAAGCAGGCTTGCGGCTGGGCGGCCTTGGCTGAGCAGGCTGCGCAATGTGCCTATCTGGAATGCTTGCGTCATACAGAAATTTCAGGAACCCGCTGCTTTACGAACCGACTGGCGCACCAGCCACTCGGCGCCCATCAACAAGCCCATCAAAACATAGGCAATCAGACCGTTGTAAAGCGCCCATTGCGCATCGCTCGCCCACAAGCAGGTGGCCAAGGCGATGCTGCCGTTGAGGGCGAAGAACCCGCACCAGACTTGGGTCACGCGGGCGGTGTAGCGCACGCCTCGCGCGTCCAAGTTCGGCTCACGCAGACGCGCCAAGCGCTCGACCGCTGTGGGCGGGTGAAACAGGCTGGCTGCAAACACCAGCAGCAAAAGACTGTTGACCAGCACCGGGTAGAGCTTCAAAGGCAGGGCCGTATTGGCGACCATGCTCAGCAAGGCCAGCAGCAGCGCCGCTGCCGCCGCCCACCACCAAAAGCGGTCACGGCTGCCCAGGGCCCGCGCGACGGACAGGGCCGCCAGCAACAAGGCCATCCAGCGCGGCTCAAATCGCCCCAGGCCCAGATAGACGAGCAAGGGGTAGGCCGCAGTCAGGACGGCAACAAGAGCCGCGCGCATTCAGCCCTGGGCGCTGGCTGCCTGGGGGCTTCCCTCCCCTGCATCGGCCTGGATCAGGCCCTGCAAGGCGTTGATCACGTCCTGAAGCGTGCGCACGGCCTTGAAGGCCTCGGGCTGCAGGCGCTTGCCCACCAAGGGCTTGAGCTTGACGATCAGGTCGACCGCATCAATGCTGTCGATGTCCAGGTCTTCATACAGCCGTGCTTGCGGATGAATGCGCTCGGCCTCGATGTCAAAGGTCTCGATCAGAATGGCCCGCAGGCGTTCGAAAATTTCTTCGTTTGTCATGGTTTACTCCTTGCCCGGCAACGGAAGGCTTTTCGCTCACTTGCTGCGATTGGCGCTCACGAACTGAGCCAGCGCGCGAATGCTGGCAAAGTGCTGGCGCGCTTCCTTGGAGTCCGCCGACATGCTGACGCCGTACTTCTTTTGCAGGGCCAAACCCAATTCCAGGGCGTCGATAGAGTCCAGCCCCAAGCCATCCACAAACAAGGCTTGCTCAGCATCGATCTGCTCGGGGCTGAGATCCTCCAGATTCAAAGAAGCGATCAGCAGTTGTTTGATTTCCAACTCTAGTTCTTGCATGTCCCAGGCCATTCTTTTGAAAAGTATTCGGTCAAGTATGCGGTCAGGCGGCGCGCCGCCAGCCCCGGTTCACCGGCAGCTGACTCTAAAAACGGCGCGGCCGCCAAGTCCTCATCCACAGTAAAAACAAAGTGCAGCGGCCGGTCGGCCGCACGCCACCAGGCCACACCCTTGCTCAGGCCCAAGGGCTCGCAGCTGATGCGCACAGGCGTGATGGCGCGCTCAGCCCGAAGGGCGATCTGTGCCGCACCGCGCTGCAGCTTCAAGGGCTCGCCCGGTCGGCTGCGCGTGCCCTCAGGAAAAATGACGAGGTTACCGCCCGCCAGCATGCTGTCCATACAGGATTGCAGCAGTGCCGCGCCATCTTCGCTATTGCAGATATAGCCAGCCGCGCGCACCGGCCCTCGGGTGAAGGGGTTGTTGGCCAGGCCGCCACGCACCACACAGTCGGCATTGCGCAGCAGAGAAATCAGGATCACCACGTCGATCAGGGTCGGGTGATTGGCCAGCACCAGCAGGCCTTGGCGTGCCAGGCGCTCCCGCCCGCGAACCTCCACGCGGATCAGGCCCAGGCCACGCATCAACAAGACGAAGCTGGCAAAGCTGGTTTGAATCGCACGGCGAGCCCAGAGCACGCGTTTCGCGTGGTCTCTTTGCAATAGGTTCAGCGCCGGGAAAAAGATCAGGCGCAGCAGCAAGCCGCCCAGGCCGAATGCGGCGAAGGCGAAGGCCGTGGCGGGTACCCGCCAAGCGCGCTCAAACCAGGAGGGCAGCTTAGCTGCCATGGCGGGTCCAGAGCCAACTGGCATGAGGCGCATCTCGGCGCAACTGCGCGTCCCGCCCAAGGATGAAGCGCAAGACTTCCAGCCCCGCAGGCAAGGGGCTGGAGGCCATCGAAGTGGGGGCCGAAACTGGCGCGAGCGGCTGGGGCGCCAAGCTCAAGCCATGAGCCTGGCTTGCGCTCAATTGGCAAGCCCAGGCGTAGGGAGGGAAGCCGGCGGATTGAGGCTCATGCAATGCCAAAAACTCAGGCAGAGGCGCTTCAAAGAACACCACCAGCACTTTCTCGGCACCGTCGGCCAAGAGCGCCTGTGCCTCAACAAAAGCCGCCTCGGCAGAGAACTCACCGCCGCTGACGGCGAGATAGTTGCCGTGGTCACCGCGCGCGATCGAGTACAGCGCGCCAATGGCGTTGTGAACCGACAGGCTGAATGAAGTGGGCGAGAGCCCTTGCTCGGCAACCAGCGCCTCCAGCAAGTCCACCGAACGGCTCAACTCACCCCAGCGGGAAGCAAACACCACCGGCCCCTTGCCGCTGGCATCACTGGCCTGAGCCTGGTAAGCCGTCTGCAGGGCGATGCGAGCCAAAGCCTCCATGCGTCGCCGCATCATGGCGGGCATTTCGCTGAGCGCAGGCGTCGAGGCCTGCCCTTCCTGATCAGGAAAGGCTTGCTGGGACGGCTGGGCGAACCAGTTCAACCAAGCCTCTTGGCTCGGCAAACCAGGGGCCCAGGCGGCCCATGCGTCGACGCAAAATTTTGCACTCATCGTGATGAGCGTTGTTCACTCGTTGAAACAAAACCGCCGCGATGATTCGCGGCGGTTTCATGGGGCTGAAGGCCGGGGCCGATTTGATCAGCCCAGCATTTGTATCGAAACTGGGGCCTTCAGCAGCCACAAGCCCCTTCCGGGACTTGTGCGCAGCCTCAGCGCTTGCGGAACTTCTGCAATGCCGCGATCTGAGCAGCCATGACGGCGAACTCGCTTTGTGCGGCGGCGAAGTCGATGTCGGACTTGGCGTTCTTCATCGCTTCTTCGGCCAGCTTCTTGGCTTCATTGGCCTTGGCTTCGTCCAGGTCCTTGCCGCGGATGGCGGTGTCGGCCAGCACGGTCACCGTGCCGGGTTGCACTTCCAGAATGCCACCAGCCACGAAGACAAACTCTTCGCCGCCATCAGCCTTCTCGATGCGCACAGCACCCGGCTTGATGCGGGTGATGAAGGGCGTGTGCTTGGGCAAGATGCCCAGCTCGCCGCTTTCGCCCGGCAGTGCAACAAACTTGGCCTCGCCGGAGAAGATTTGCTCTTCGGCGGAAACCACATCCACATGGATAGTTGCCATATCAATCTTCCTTTAGCGTGACAAAAAGGTTCAGACAGCTTGTCTAGTCAAAGAGGACAGAGCCCTTGGAGGTTAGGGCCTCCGTCAGCTCCGTCCCTCAAGACCTTAGGACAGCTTCTTGGCCTTCTCAAACGCCTCGTCGATGGTGCCAACCATGTAGAAGGCCTGCTCGGGCAAGTGGTCGCACTCGCCGGCAACAATCATCTTGAAGCCGCGGATGGTTTCCTTCAGGGGCACGTACTTGCCGGGCGAGCCGGTGAAGACTTCGGCCACGTGGAAAGGCTGCGACAGGAAACGCTGGATCTTACGAGCGCGGCTCACGGCCAGCTTGTCTTCAGGAGACAGCTCGTCCATACCCAGAATCGCGATGATGTCGCGCAGTTCCTTGTAGCGCTGCAGCACTTGCTGAACACCACGGGCGGTCAAGTAGTGCTCTTCGCCGACCACGTTCGGGTCCAGCTGACGCGAGGTCGAGTCCAGCGGGTCCACGGCGGGGTAGATACCCAGCGAAGCGATGTCACGCGACAACACGACGGTGGAGTCCAAGTGGGCGAAGGTCGTGGCAGGCGAGGGGTCGGTCAAGTCATCCGCAGGGACGTAAACGGCCTGGATGGAGGTGATCGAACCGACCTTGGTCGAGGTAATACGCTCTTGCAGACGGCCCATTTCCTCGGCCAGCGTAGGCTGGTAGCCCACGGCGGAAGGCATACGGCCCAGCAGAGCGGACACTTCGGTACCGGCCAGGGTGTAGCGGTAGATGTTGTCCACGAAGAACAGCACGTCCTTGCCTTCATCACGGAAGGACTCGGCAATGGTCAGACCGGTCAGGGCCACGCGCAGACGGTTGCCCGGAGGCTCATTCATCTGACCGTAAACCATGGCGACCTTGGAGTCTTCGAGCTTCTCGAGGTTCACGACGCCCGAATCGGCCATTTCGTGATAGAAGTCGTTGCCCTCACGGGTACGCTCGCCCACACCAGCAAACACCGACAGACCGCTGTGGGCCTTGGCGATGTTGTTGATGAGTTCCATCATGTTCACGGTCTTGCCCACACCGGCGCCACCGAACAGACCCACCTTGCCGCCCTTGGCGAACGGGCAGATCAGGTCGATCACCTTGATGCCGGTTTCCAGCAGCTCTTGCGAGGGGCTCAGTTCGTCGTAAGCGGGAGCTTGACGGTGGATGGACGCGATTTGCGTCTGTGCCACGGGACCACGTTCGTCGATGGGCGAGCCCAGCACGTCCATGATGCGACCCAGGGTGGCCTTGCCGACCGGGACCTGGATGTTTTCACCGGTGTTGAAGACTTCGGTGCCGCGGCGCAGGCCGTCAGACGAGCCCAGGGCAATGGTACGCACCACGCCGTCGCCCAGCTGCTGCTGGACTTCCAGCGTCAGCGTAGAGCCTTGCATCTTCAGCGCGTCATAGACCTTCGGCATCTGGTTGCGGGGGAACTCCACGTCCACCACCGCGCCAATGCACTGAACGATCTTGCCAACGGCGTTGGTTTGAGTGTTCGACATATCGATTCCTTAAACAATCAGTATTCGTTGCGTATGACGTGCAGCATCAGCCTACGGCTGCTGCGCCGCTGACGATTTCAGACAGTTCCTTGGTAATGGCGGCTTGACGGGTCTTGTTGTAGACCAGCTTCAGCTCACCAATCAAGGTGCCGGCGTTGTCGGTTGCGGCCTTCATCGCCACCATGCGTGCCGATTGCTCGGACGCCATGTTCTCTGCCACGGCCTGGTAAACCAAGGCCTCGGTGTAGCGCAGCAGCAGCTCGTCGATCACGGTCTGAGCATCGGGCTCATAGATGTAATCCCACGAGTGCTCGCCGCCAGCGGTCTTCATGCCTTCGGTGCTCAGCGGCAAGAGCTGCTGAACCACGGGTTCCTGCTTCATCGTGTTGATGAAACGGGTGTAGCAGAGGTAGACGGCGGACAGCTTGCCTTCGGCATACGCGTCCAGCAGCACCTTGACCGGGCCGATGATCTTCTCGATATGCGGCTGATCACCCATCTGGGTGACATGAGCCACCACCTTGGCGCCCACGCGGTTCATAAAGCCCAAGCCCTTGTTGCCGATGGCAACGACCTCAGCCTTTTGACCCGCAGCTTCCAAGTCTTTCAACTTGGTCGTCGCAGCGCGCAAGAGATTGGTATTCAAACCACCGCACAGACCCTTGTCGGTCGTCACCACCACAAAACCGACTGCCTTGGCGCCTTCGTTCTTGACGAGGAAGGCGTGCTGGTACTCGGGATTGGCCTGGGCGAGATTGGCGGCGATATTGCCGATCTTCTCGCTGTAGGGACGGGCCGCACGCATGCGCTCCTGCGCCTTGCGCATCTTGGAGGCAGCGACCATTTCCATGGCCTTGGTGATCTTTTTGGTGTTCTCGACCGACTTGATCTTGCCGCGAATTTCCTTGCTTGATGCCATGATTTCTCCTGTTCAGATGGGGCGGCGCAGCGCTTGGTGCTTGTTCCGCCCCGTCATGGGCATTAAGCGAAAGACTTCTTGAACGTGGTGATCGCAGCGTTCAGCTCGGCTTCAGCATCCTTGTCCATGGCCTTGTCGGCTTCCAGCTTGGCCAGCAGAGCGGCGTGGCTGGTTTTCAGGAACTGGTGCAGGCCATGCTCGAAAGCCAAAACCTTCTTCACGTCCAGGCTGTCCATAAAGCCCTTGTTCACCGCGTACAGCGTCGCGCCCATCAGGCTGATCGGCAGCGGCGAGTACTGAGCTTGCTTGAGCAGCTCGGTCACGCGGGCACCACGGTCCAGCTGCTTGCGGGTGGACTCGTCCAGATCGGAAGCGAACTGCGCGAAGGCAGCCAGTTCACGGTACTGGGCCAAGTCGGTACGGATACCGCCGGACAGGGACTTGATCAGCTTGGTCTGAGCAGCACCACCCACGCGCGACACCGAGATACCGGCGTTAATGGCGGGACGGATACCGGCGTTGAACAGGCTGGTTTCCAGGAAGATCTGACCGTCGGTAATCGAAATCACGTTGGTCGGAACGAAGGCGGACACGTCACCGGCTTGCGTCTCAATGATAGGCAGAGCGGTCAGCGAACCGGTCTTGCCCTTCACTTCGCCCTTGGTGAAAGCTTCGACGTAGTCGGCGTTCACACGAGCGGCACGCTCAAGCAGACGGCTGTGCAGATAGAACACGTCGCCAGGATAGGCTTCACGGCCCGGAGGACGACGCAGCAGCAGCGAGACCTGACGGTAAGCCACGGCTTGCTTGGACAGATCGTCATAAACGATCAGCGCGTCTTGACCGCGGTCGCGGAAGTACTCGCCCATCGTGCAGCCCGAGTAGGCCGAGACGTACTGCATGGCAGCAGATTCAGAGGCCGAGGCCGCCACGACGATGGTGTATTCCATCGCGCCGTTGGCTTCCAGAGCACGCACCACGTTCTTGATCGACGAAGCCTTCTGGCCGATCGCAACGTAGATGCAGGTCATGTTCTGACCCTTCTGGCTGATGATGGCGTCGATGGCGACGGCCGTCTTACCAGTCTGGCGGTCGCCAATGATCAGCTCGCGCTGGCCACGGCCGACGGGCACCATGGAGTCGATGGACTTCAGGCCGGTTTGCATCGGCTGGTCCACAGACTTACGGGCGATCACGCCGGGAGCGACCTTCTCGATCACGTCCGTCATCTTGGCGTTGATCGGGCCCTTGCCGTCGATGGGGTGACCCAGGGCGTTGACCACACGGCCAACCAGTTCAGGGCCGACCGGCACTTCCAGAATGCGGCCCGTGCACTTCACGGTGTCGCCTTCGGAGATGTGCTCGTAGGCACCC
Source organism: Paucibacter sp. KBW04 (assembly GCF_003852425.1). Classification (GTDB taxonomy): domain Bacteria; phylum Pseudomonadota; class Gammaproteobacteria; order Burkholderiales; family Burkholderiaceae_C; genus Paucibacter_A. Next base: position 49,764 of record NZ_QAJN01000015.1, read on the forward strand.
AGAATCACCGAACCCACGGAGTCACGCTCCAGGTTCAGAGCCAGGCCGTAGGTCGGCTGGCCGTCGGCGCCGGCGGGGAACTCCAGCATTTCGCCTTGCATCACGTCGGACAGACCATGGATGCGGCAGATGCCATCGGAAACGGACACGACCGTGCCCTGGTTACGGACGTCGGTCGAAGCGCCAAGACCCTCAATGCGGCTCTTGATCAGTTCGGAAATTTCAGCAGGATTCAAATTCATTGCTATGGCTCCCACCTGGACTCACGTGCTGTTTCCAGCGCCGGGCACAGGGATGAACGGTTAGGTGTCGTCGTCGCGCGTGTTGCTTTTCGTCGTTGCCGACGATCAGGCGGTGAGCGCCACTTTCATGCGTTCCAGGCGGTGCTTGACCGAGGTGTCCAGCACCTCATCGCCAACCACCACACGGATACCGCCGATCAGCGACGGCTCCAGCGTGACTTGGGGCAAGAGCTTGCGACCGAAACGCTTCTCCAGCGATGCCAGCACCTCGGCCAGCTGAGCTGGCTCAATGGCGTAGGCACTGAAGATGTGCGCATCAGCCACGCCCGCTGCGGCATTGGCCAGAACATGGAACTGTTCGACCACAGCCGGCAGCGCGGTAAGGCGGCCATTGGCAATCACCGTCTGCACAAAGTTCTGCAACTCCGTGCTGAGGTCTTGCTTGGCAGCGGCCGTCAAGACGGCCAACACCTGCTCGGGCGTGGACTTAGGGCTGTCAGCGAACTGGCGCAGGTCGGCGTCTTGCGCCACCTGAGCCAGCACGTCGAGCTGACGACCCCAGGCTTGCACATCATGCTTCTGGGCGACTTGGAAAAGCGCTTCAGCGTACGGGCGGGCAATGGTTGCGAGCTCAGCCATGATTACAGCTCCGTCTTCAGACGGCCCAGCAATTCGGCATGCACGCTGGCATTGACCTCACGCTGCAGAATCTGCTCGGCACCCTTGACGGCCAGTGCTGCCACTTGCTCACGCAGGGCCTCACGGGCACGCACGGTTTGCTGCTCGGCTTCGGCCTTGGCAGCAGCCACGATCTTGGCGCCTTCTTCTTCTGCACGCTTCTTCGCGTCTTCGACGATGGCCAGGCCGCGCTTTTCGGCGTCGGCCAATTGCTTGGTCGTCTCGGTGCGCGCTTGGCTCAATTGCTCGTCAACGCGCTTGTTGGCGGTAGCCAACTCGCTCTTGGCCTTATCGGCCGCAGCCAAACCATCAGCGATTTTTTGCGCACGCTCATCCAAGGCCTTCGTGATCGGAGGCCAGATGTAGCGCATGGTGAACCACACAAGGATCGCGAAAACGATCGCTTGCAGGAACAGGGTTGCATTGATATTCACAGAGCTATCCTTTCAGCCGTGAAAGGTTGGCCGCTCAATTAGATGGCGAAGGGCTTGGCGAAGGCGAACAGCAGCGCGATAGCAACGCCGATCAGGAAAGCCGCGTCGATCAGACCAGCCAAGATGAACATCTTGGTTTGCAGTTCGTTCATCAGCTCAGGCTGGCGAGCCGACGATTCCAGGAACTTGCCGCCCATCAGTGCGATACCGATCGAAGCGCCCAGAGCGCCCAGACCAACGATGAGACCGCAAGCCAGCGCGACGAGACCGAGGATGTTTTCCATGATTTGCTCCTGAATGGATTTAAGAAAGAAAGGGAAAAGGTAAAACTAGAGAGAAAAAAGAATTTGATCAGCTTTCGATCAGACCCTTCGTACCAAGCGGCTGCTTAGTGCGAATCGTGAGCCTGGCCGGTGTAGATCAAGGTCAACATCATGAAGATGAAGGCCTGCAAGGTGATGATCAGGATGTGGAACAGGGTCCACACCGTGCCCGCCACCAGATGGCCGACGCCCAGCCAGAAGCCACCCGACAAGGGGTTCAGCTCCCAGGCCCAGACGCCACCCATCAGCGCGATCAACATGAACACCAGCTCGCCAGCGAACATATTGCCGAACAACCGCATGCCGTGAGACACGGTCTTGGCGGCAAACTCGATCATCTGCATCAAGAAGTTGATCGGGTAGAGGAACCACTTGTCACCGAAGGGAGCTGCCAGCAGCTCGTGCGTCCAGCCGCCGATGCCCTTGATCTTGATGCTGTAGAAGAAGCACATGATCAAGACGCTGGTCGACAGACCCAGGGTGGTCGACAAGTCGGCCGTGGGCACGACACGCATATAAGCGTGGTGTGCATCATGGCCCATGGAAGCGTAAACATGGGTCCAGGCGCTGGGGAGCAGGTCCACCGGCAGCATGTCCATGAAGTTCATCAGGAAGATCCAGACAAACACGGTCAGCGCCAGAGGCGAGATGACCTTGCGGCTGGCAGCGTTGTGGATCACGCCCTTGGCCTGGTTCTCGACCATCTCGGACAAGATTTCCACGGCAGCTTGGAAGCGGCCCGGCACGCCAGACGTGGCCTTGCGGGCGGCACGCCACAAAATAAAGCAACCCAGCACGCCCAGGATCACCGAGTAAATCAGTGAGTCCAGATTGAACAGGCTGAAGTCAACAATGCTGGTTTGCTTGACCGCTTCACCAGAGAAGTTCATCTGCATGTGCTGCAGATGGTGCTGGATATATTCGCCCGCGTTCGGTGCGTGTCCTTCGGCTGCCATTGTCAGTTACCGTCCCGCTGTTTTTTGTTTCAACCGACCCTGCAAAAGCAGGGCCAACCAATTAACTTTCAAGCACCCGATCAAAGCCACCAACAAGGCCGGCCAACTCAGATCAGGCATCCATCTCACGATCGCTGCAAGCATTGCAACGCTCGACATAATTTTGATCAGCTCCCAAAACATGAATCCCAACACCTCGGCGCCAGGAACCGCTCTGGAGAGCCCGGTCATGCCCCAGGCCATCATGGCATTGGGCAAAACCACGGCAGCCGCACCCGCAAGTGCCGACCACCCTTTGCTGGCCTGCCCGGTCACCAACAACCACAGCAAAGCCATCACCACCCCCATCACCGCTTGCGCGATGACCACCCGCCACGGCGACAGCGGCGGATGCTTGGCTCGCAAGGCTTGCGCCTCTTCGCGCGTCAAGGCCTTGAAAGAATCTTCTTCAACCTCATCATCATCCCAAGCCAGGGCGGACGTGTGATTCTGCACACCTTGGCTTACAGCGGCATTTCGACCGCCGGATGGAGGTTGCTTTGCTTCCGAGCCATTTCCGACCACCACTTCCTGCTCGGCAGGCTGCGGCGCATTGCTTCTGAGATCACCCATGACTTTTGGAACGCCCGGCGGCAAAACCCAAAGATTATATGTGGAAACCCGCAACTTTGGGACAGCCCCTGCTCTCGCCGGCCCCTGGCGACATCGGCGGGCGCACAGATTGAGGGCGCGGCCGCTGTTGAAAATGGGGCAACTCAGCCCTTGAGGCGCACGCTTTGCGGGGCCAAGCCGGGCACATCCACCCGCACTTTGAGCACGCAGCCCGCCCAGGGTTGGGCCGCTAATTCTTCGGCGGGACGCTTCTCCCGCGCCGTGGTGATGTAGAGGGTGCGCAGATCGCTGTCACCAAAACTGGGCATGGTCGGGCAGGCCACCGGCAGACGCAGCTCACGCAAGACCTGACCCTCGGGCGAGAGGCGCAGCAGGCGTTGCCCCTCAAACATCGCCACCCAGTAGCAACCTTCCACGTCCATCGCCGCGCCATCGGGCCGGCCACCGTAATCGGCCAAGGCCTGCTCGGGCGGACGTACAGGAAAACGGGCAAAGACTCGACGCTCGCCCAAACGGCCAGTCAGCGCATCAAAGGCGAAGACATAGATCTCATGAGCCTTGGTGTCCGACCAGTACAAGCGGCTTTGATCCGGGCTCCAGGCCAGGCCGTTGGAGGTGACGATGCCTTCCGCCAAGCTTGCAAACTCGCCGGCCGCATAACGGTACAGCCCAGCGTGCGGCTGACGCACATCATCGATGGTGCCGACCCAGAAGCGCCCCTGCGCATCGGGCTTGCCATCGTTGAAGCGCTGTCGAGCCGAATCAAAGGGCGCAGCTGCCAGCTGGGTATGTGCGCCGCTTGCGGTATCGAGGCGCCAAAGGCCGTTGCGCTGGGCTACGAGCAAGCCACCGCCCTCCTCGGCCGCGATCAAGGCGATGCAACCCGGCTCGCTATCCAACTGCCAATGCCGCAACACGCCGCTGGCCGGATGCAGGCGCAAGACCTGGCGGGCGGCAATGTCCACGTAGTAAAGCGCCTGCTCCTGCTCATGCCACAGCGGAGACTCTCCCAGGGTGGCGGGCTGGGAGCCGGCCAATTCGATCTGGAACAAGGTGTCGGCGAAAGAGGAACTCATGGCAGGCAAAGGCTTGGGGACGGGAGAGGTTGGCCATCCTAAGCTGGTAACCGCCTGAAACTCACTTGCGCGGTTCAGTTCAGCTCGGCCTTCAAATAGTGCGCACCGGCAATCGGGTTGAAGTAGTAAGGCGGCACCGACTCGAAGCCCAGGCTTTCGTAGAGTCCGCGGGCGGCCTCCATATCGTCCAAGGTGTCCAGCAGCATGGAGGAATAACCCGCCTGCGTGGCGGCATCCAAGAGCCCCTGGGCCAGCACACGCCCCAGGCCGAAGCGGCGAAACGCCGGGCGCACATACAAGCGCTTCATTTCGCAGGCATTGGGGTAATCGACCTCGGGCAGATTACGAAAGCCACCGCAGCCCGCGACGGCGCCATCGACCAGCGCCAGCAAAAAGCCGCCCGAGGGTTCAGCGTACTGGCCGGGCAAGGACTGCAACTCCTCATCGAAATCCTGGAAGCACAAGTCCACCGTCAGGCTCTTGCGGTACTCGGCCAGGATCTCCCTGACCGCGAGCCAATCGGCATCGGAGCTGGGAGCAAGCAGTGTGATTTCGACTTGAGTCATGGTGTGGGGTGCGAGTCGGCAGTTTACTCAAGCCCGCTGAAAGCCAACATCAAGGCCCGACTCCGGAGCCAACAGCCCCCACCAACCAAGCAACGGCCAGGCCGCTGAGGGCCAGCAAGGCCAGGGCCAATAGACGCTGCGGCCAAGCATCTCGCGCCGGCTCCACCGGCTCGGCCAGCAGTTGGTCACCGCTCAGCATGGGGCCGAGCAAATCCTTTTTCTTGATCCAGCGATGAAACAAGATGGCCGCGATATGCAGGCCCAGCAAGCCAAACACGCCCCACTGACCCCAAGTCGTGTGATGCGCCGTCCAGACCTCGCTGGTGGCGCTGCTGACTTTGGCAACCAGGGGGCCGGCGGTGGCGATCTGGTCATCGGCAATCAGGCCCGAAGCCGCTTGCAAAAGCAGCCAGGCCAGCATGGCCAGGACCGACAGCGCCCCCAGGGGGTTATGCCCCACCTCAAAGCGATCACCAGCGCGGGCTTGATGGCGCAGATAACGCCACAGCGCGGCAGGGCCGTAGACAAAGCGGGAAAACCGCGACCAACGCCCACCCACCACACCCCAAAGCACGCGAAAGCCCAGCAAAGCCAGGACGCAATAGCCAGCGCGCATATGCCAGACCATGGCGTTGCCCCCCAGCTTGGCACTCAGCACCGCCACCGTGACGGCCAGTACCAGGCCCCAGTGGAACAAGCGGGTAGGCAAGTCCCAGACGCGGATGCGCTGCAGCCTTTGTTCTAGTGCCATGAGTGGCCAAGCTCGGTTTCAAGATCAAACATGGGGCAAACGATAGCGCATCGGCGAGCAGAAATCTTGTGAGCTCCCTAAACTCCACCCTGGCTGGCAAGGCCTGACCCTCACCCCTTCGTTCCAACCCTCTCACCCAAGGACTCTGCATGATGATCAAGAAGATGAAACCCAGCCTGATCGCTCTGGGCGCGGTACTCGGCCTCTGCGCCGCCCTGCCCGCCAGTGCCCAGTTCCAGAAAGCCGAGGACGCGATCAAATATCGCCAATCCAGCTTCACCCTGATGGGCACGCACTTCAGCCGCATCGCCGCCATGGCTCAGGGCAAGGTGGCTTTCGACGCCAAGGCCGCGGCCGAGAATGCCGACATCCTCAACACCATTGCCAAGCTGCCCTACAGCGCTTTTGGCGAAGGCACGGACAAGGGGGCACCGAACCGGGCCAAGCCGGAAATCTGGAAAGAGTCGGCCAAGTTCAAGGAGGCGGCCGACAAGATGGTGGCCGAGGTCGGCAAGCTGGACGCCGCGGCGCGCGGCGGCAATCTGGACCAGATCAAGGCCGCCGTGGGTGGCGTGGGCCAAAGCTGCAAGGCCTGCCACGACAACTACCGCGCCAAGGAAACCAACTGAAGCCGATGGGCTGATGCGCGGATGCCGGGTCGGCGCGGGCTGCCGCGCTGATCCGGCTCAGCCTTTGATGTACTGAGCCACCTCGGCCGCCGCTTGGGTGCTGAGGTTGAGGAACTGCAGGCTGATGCGGAAGCCGTCGTCATGGCGGGCCAGCACGCTGTCGATCACCCGCACCCGGCCCGACAAGGCAAAGGCGCCGGACGGCTTTTTGGGCAAGTTCAGCTGAAAACCGCACTGCACATTGGGCGGCGGATTGGCCGAGGCCACGATGCACATGCCGTTGACGCTGATGTCGATGGTGCGCACGGGAATGGGCGCCATGCCAGGGAATACCAGGAAGGCGAGCACGCGCAGGCTTTTTCTTTCCGCTCCGCGTTTTTCGGTTACCTGCTGCTCAGCCATCGTGTCATCGACCCGCTCTTGTTGTGCTCACAGGTGATAGCTTAGCTGAGCAGCGCGAGAGTGACTGCGGAAGGTTTCACGATTGCTTGGCAGCGCATGCCAATACCGCAGCAGCGGCTGCGCAATAGGTCTCAGGCTTCGCCTGGCTGGGCGAAGCCTAGGATGACCCGGCCGCTGGTATCGCGGCCAGGCCTTCGGCAGCCACGCATCGGCTTCCGCCGACGCGTGCGCGGCCTCAGCCCATGCGGGTCATCGCGGGGCTCTTCTGGTGATCACTCACATCCGCTGCGCGGATATGAGTGCTCCCCGAAGAAATCCGCCCCTCAAGCTTCGCTTGGCTCGGCAAAGCCGAGCACGACCCTTCGGGTCTTGGCGGATTTCTTCTCAATCTTGGTCACGATCAGCGCGCCGATCTCGGCGGTATTGGCCACATGCGTGCCGCCGCAAGGCTGCAGATCCACGCCCTCGATCTCCAGCAATCGAACCTGGCCCGTGCCGCGCGGCGGCTGCACGCTCATGCTGCGCACCAGGCCGGGGTTGGCGTCCAGCTCAGCATCGCTGATCCAGCGGTGCCGCACCGGATGCGCCTCGGCGATCAAGCAGGCCAGGCCGGCGGTCAACAGCTCTTTGTCCAGCGGCTCGCTCATATGAAAGTCCAGGCGCGCGTACTGCGCGGTGATGGAGCAGCCGTCAACCGGATGCGGCACCAGAGCGCAGAGCAGATGCGTAGCGGTATGGAAACGCATATGGGCGTGGCGGCGCGCCCAGTCGATGCGCGCCGTCAGCGCCTGGCCTGGGGAGAGCAAGGCCAGCAAAGCCTCCTGACCGGCAGCGGGCAGATGCAGGATCTCGCCGGCCTGCGCGCCCTTGCGGGTGTCAGCGATCTTCAGCACGGCGCCATCGGGCAAGAGGAACTCGCCCGCATCGCCGGCCTGGCCGCCGCCTTGCGGATAGAACACCGTGCGGTCCAGCAGCAGACCTTGCTCGTCGACGCGAACCAGGCGGGCCAGACATTCGCGCAGCTGCGCGTTTTCTCGGAACAAGTCTTCGCTGCTCATGACCGCCTTTCTTTTGCCGGACAGCTAACTACAAACGCACCTGGCCTTCGATCAGCGGCGTCACATCACCACCAATCCAGACCTCCTCGCCCTCGCGCTGCACATGGATGCGCCCGGCGCGACCCAGGGCCGCGCCTTGCGCCGCCACATAGCGGGCGGGCGCCAGCCCGGCGGCCTGCAGCCACAGGGCAATGCCGGCATTGAGGCTGCCGGTGACGGCGTCCTCGGGCACGCCCAGCCCGGGCACAAACGCACGCACCTCAAACTGCTGCGGCGAACCCGGAGGATGAGCCCCGACCACGCCGAGCTTGAGCCCGGCCATGGCCTGGAAGTCGGGCTTCAGCGCCAGCACGGCCTCGGCATTCTTGAGGCGCGCCACCATCCATTCGGGGCCGTTGTCCACCCATTGCACATCCAAAACGTCTTCGGCAGGCAGGCACAAAGCCTGCAAGACCTGGGCATGGTGCTCGGGCTCGACTGGGCCGGAACGCAGCAGGGGCGGCGCCGCAAAAGCCAGCCGCTCCTTGTTGCGATCGGCCGTGCGCTTGATGCGCACCAGGCCGATGCCGCACTCCTGCACCAGCATGCCCTTGCTCTTGGGCACGCCACCGCTGGCCAGCCAGCAATGCGCCGTGCCCAGGGTCGGGTGGCCGGCAAAAGGCAGCTCGCCACCGGGGGTGAAGATGCGCACGCGGTAATCAGCCGTCGCATCGGTGGGCGGCAGGATGAAGGTGGTCTCGCTCAGATTGGTCCAGCGTGCGAAGGCCGCCATGGCGGCATCGCTCAGACCTTCACCGTCGATGACCACAGCCAAGGGGTTGCCCCGCAAGGCCATGGCCGTGAACACATCTACTTGGGCAAAGCGACGGGACTGCAAACTCATGGAGTCACTTCACCCTGCGCATCCAAGGCTTCGCGCAGCACGCGACCCAGGATGGCCACGCCTTCGCCGATTTGCGAGGGGGTCAGCGTCACAAAAGAGAGCCGCAGCGCGCGTGGATCGGGCGAGGCCGCATAGAAGGCCGCACCCGGCACGAAGGCGATGCCGGCGTCCACCGCCTTGGGCAAGAGCGCCATCGCATCCAGGCCTTCGGGCAGGCGGATCCAGAAGAACATGCCACCCTTGGGCATCTGCCATTCGCAGCCGGCCGGCAGATGCTGTTTGATCGCCTCGGCCATGGCATCCCGATTGGCCTTGTAGAGGGCGCGGATGCGCGGCACATGTTGGTCGAGGAAACCGTTGCGCACCACCTCGTAGACCACGCGCTGGTTGAAGCCGGGCGTGTGCAGATCGGCCGCCTGCTTGGCTTGCAAGAGCTTGGGGTAAAGCTCGGGCGGGGCAATCATGTAGCCCAGACGGAAGCCGGGCGTCAGCACCTTGGAGAAAGAACCCAGATAAATCGAGCCCTCGGGCCACAGGCTGCTGAGCGAGGGCAGCGGCGGCTCGTCGAACCACAGATCGCCGTAAGGGTTGTCTTCCACGATGGGCACGCCGGCGCTGCGGGCTGCGGCCACGGCCTCCTGGCGGCGGCCGGCACTCATCACCCGACCGGTGGGGTTTTGGTAATTGGGCAGCAGATAGGCAAAACGAGTGCCCGGCGCATCATGCGGCAGGCGGGCCAGGGCCTCGGGCGAGACGCCTTGCTCATCGCTCTCCAAGCTGGCGAAGATGGGTTCATAAGGCGTGAAGGCCTGCAGCGCACCCAGATAGGTGGGCGTCTCCACCGCCACCGGCGCGCCGGCGTCGCAAAGAATCTTGCCGACCAGGTCCAGGCCTTGCTGCGAGCCGCTGGTGATCAGGACCTGATCGGGCGACACCGTCATGCCCAATGATGCCGAGCGCGCGGCCACCCATTCGCGCAGCGGCGCGAAGCCTTCGCTGGCCGCGTATTGCAAGGCCTCGCGCGGGTTGTGCGTCAGCACGCGGTCGCAGGCCGCCTTCAACTCTTCGACCGGAAAGGTGTCGCTGGAAGGCAGGCCGCCGGCCATGGAGAGGATGCCGGGCTTCTCGGTGACCTTGAGGATCTCCCGAATGATGGAGGGGTTCATGCGCGCAGCGCGGCGGGCAAGGTGGAAGGCGCTGGGGTTCTTGGACAACATCGAGCTTGTCTCCGTTTTTATGCAATAGGGCTTGGGGGACTTTGAACAGGTGCTTGATTGTGGGGCCTGGCGCCGACTTTGAAAGTCAGCGCACTCAGCCTTGCAACATGGGCCAGATCGTGAGCAGGAGTGCGGCGGCCATCACCGCGTTGAAGGCCTTGCGGCGCTCAGGGATGGCCAACCAACGGCTGAGCTTGGCGCCAGCATAGGCCCAGATACTCACGCAAGGCAGATTGACCGCCGCGCACAACAGGGCCAGAGCCCACAGGGCGCTCCCGCCCTCTTGCGGGCCGACAAAAGCGGCAATCGCACCCAGTGCCATCATCCAGGCCTTGGGGTTGACCCACTGAAAGGCGGCGGCGCCCCAGAAGCCCAGTGGGCCGGTGGTGCTGGCGGCGGCTGCCGCCGTGCCCTCGCTCGCAAGCGCGGGGCTGGGCGCGGCATCGGCCCGCCACAGCTTCCAGGCCAGCCAGACCATATAGCCGGCACCCAGTATCTTCAGGCCCAGATGCAATTCAGGCCAGCGCTGCAGCAAGGCACCTAGCCCTAAGCCGGCGGCCAGCAAGAGCAGCAAAAAGCCCGCGCTGATGCCCAGCATATGGGGCACGGTGGCGCGAAAACCGTAGTTCACGCCCGAGGCCAGCAGCATCATATTGTTGGGGCCGGGCGTGACCGAGGTCACCGTGGCAAAGGCCACTACGGCAATCAGCGTGTGCATCTCCATCATCGTGTGGCCCTGGGTGATCTCGGTTGCGAGCAAGTCTAGATTGCGCAGCAATACAGAACCAGTACACTTTGCCGTACATACAACGCCTCTGTATCGGCATGAGCACCAACACAGCCCTGTCCCGCAGTGCCCGGCTTTCGCTGGCCCAGCAGTTGGCCGCGCGCTATGCCGAACAGATCCAGCAACGCCTGATCCTGCCCGGCGCCCGCCTGCCCTCGGTGCGCGAGTGCGCCCGCCATCATGGCGTCAGCCCCTACACGGTGGTGGCGGCCTATGACCAGCTGCTGGCCCATGGCCTGCTCGAAGCCCGCAAGCAGCGCGGCTTTTTTGTGCGAGAACTCGCCGGCAACAACACCGGCGCCAGCCGTCAGCTCGGCAAACCCGCCCTGCCGCCCGCCCTGGGCGAGCCGGTGGACGCCAGCGCCTTGATACGCGGCATGTTCCAGGCCGATGCCAAGCGCGCGCCGGGCCTGGGCACCTTGCCCGGCGAATGGCTGGACCTGCCCATGATTCAGACCGCCATGCGCCAGGTGTTGACCCAGGGCAATGCACAAGATCAGCTAGCCCTGCATTACGGTGAGCCCGCCGGCGACGCCCGCCTGCGCCAGGCCCTGGCTCAGCGCATGAGCGACCTGGGCATCGCGGCCGAACCCAGCCAGCTGGTCACCACCGTGGGGGCCACCCATGCTTTGGACCTGATCACCCGCAGCCTCTTGCAGCCCGGCGACGCGGTGCTGGTGGACGACCCGGGCTGGGCCATCGAGTTCGCGCGCCTGAGCCAGGCCGGCATGCGCTTGCTGCCGGTGCCACGCGGCGCCGAAGGCCCCGACCTGGCGGTGATGGCCCAGCTGATCGAACAGCATCGCCCCAAGATGTACGTCACCGTCTCGGTGCTGCACAACCCCACGGGCAACAGCCTCTCGCTGGCCAATGCGCATCAGCTGCTCAGGCTGGCTGAAAGCCATGACCTGCTGATCGTGGAGGACGATACCTACGCCTTCCTGGCCCCCAACCACGCGCCTCGGCTCTCGGCCCTGGACGGTTTGCGGCGCACGATTTACGTCTCGGGTTTTTCCAAGATCCTCACCCCGGCCTGGCGGGTGGGCTATGTGGCGGCCAGCCCCGACAAGATCGCTCAGCTGACCCAGCTCAAGCTGATCAGCACCCTGACCACCAGCCCCATGCTGGAGCGAGCCGTCGCCCATTGCCTGGAAAAAGGCCAGCTGCGGCGGCACGCCGAGCGGGTGCTCGCCCGGCTGGACGCCGCCCGCCAGCGCAGCATGCGCCTGGCCGAGAGCGCGGGCTGCCGCGCCGTCACGCCGCCCACCGGCTTGTTCGGCTGGATAGACACGGGTCTGGACACCGAGAAGCTGGCCCAGCGCATGATGATCGAGGACTGGCTGATCGCCCCCGGCGCCCTGTTCAGCCCGACGCGCCGACCCGGCACGCTGATGCGCATCAACTACGCCACCTCGCAGGACGCGCATTTCTGGCGCCTGCTGTCGCGGCTGCGAGACGCGGGCTGACCCGGCTATCGCACCGTCCAGTGCGCACCGGAGAATGGGCAGCCAACGCAATGCCGGAGCTCCCGATGACAAGCCCTTCGCAAGCCCTGGCCACCGCCTCCACGCATTCACTGCGCCAGCGCGGCACATCCGGCCCCAAGGTCAGCTATGCCGAGCTGTTTTTTGACCTGGTCTATGTCTTTGCCGTCACCCAAACCTCGCACTATCTGCTGACCCATCTGAGTCTGGAAGGTGCTTTACAAACCCTGTTGCTGTGGTTTGCCGTTTGGTTGGGCTGGCAATACACCTGCTGGGTCAGCAACTGGTTTGACCCCGAAATGATGCCGGTGCGCAGCCTCTTGTTTGCCGCCATGCTGCTGGCCCTGCCGATGGCGGCGGCCCTGCCCTATGCTTTTGAACCGGGCGGCGGCTGGGTCTTCGCGGGCTGTTTTGTGACGCTGCAAGTGGGGCGCACGCTCTGGGTCTTGTTCATGCTGGGCGCAGGCCATGCATTGACACCCAACTTCCAGCGCATCCTGGGCTGGACCCTGATCGCCAGCGCCTTCTGGCTGGCCGGCGCCGCCTGCGATGACACCCATGGACGCATGGCGCTGTGGGCCCTGGCTGCGGCAAGCGAATACATCTCACCCATGTTTGGCCTGTGGCTGCCCGGCCTGGGGCGATCGCAAACCAGCGACTGGACGATTGACGGCGGCCACCTGGCCGAACGCTGCCAGCTCTTCATCATCGTGGCCCTGGGCGAGTCCATCCTGCTCACCGGCGCCACCTTCAGTGAAGCCAAAACATGGGACAGCTGGACTGTAGCCGCCTTTGCCTGCGCCTTCGTCACCGCGCTGGCCATGTGGTGGCTCTACTTCGACACCTCCAGCAAGGAGGCCAGCCACGCCATCGAGCACGCCGATGACCCTGGCCGCCTGGGCGCTTACTTCCACTACATCCACGTCCTCATCGTGGCCGGCATCATCGTCGCAGCGGTCGGCAGCGAGCTGCTGATTGCCCACCCACATGCGGCATTGGAGGGCAAGAGTCTGGCCGTCATGCTGGGTTCCTTTGTATTCTTCATCGCTGGCAACGCCTTGTTTCGCCGCATCGTGCTGGGTCGCTGGGCACCGTCCCTCATGTTCAGCCTGCTGGTCTTGCCCCTGCTGGCCTATATTGGGCATGGCTGGCCGCTGATCTGGGTGGCGGGCCTTTTGACCTTGCTGATCGCTGGCGTTGCCCTGTTCGACAGTTGTCTGCAAAGGCATTGAATTCCAGGTAAAGCAGAGTTGCATGAACAACACCAAGCCTCACACCCTGGCCGCCGCTCTGGCGCAAGCTTGGGCAGAAGGCCTGCTCTTGCCCGCCAGCGCCTGGCTTGCCGCCGTCCCCACCAGCGACGACGCCTATCTTGCCCAGGAACTGCTGGCCCACCACCTGGGCTGGGCCGATGTCACCAGCGGGCAGGTGCGCCATTGGAAGTCCGGCGGCCCCTCCCGAGAAGCGGCACTGACCCATGCGCCCCTGGCCCCCAGAGGCGTTCGGGCAGCCAAGGCGGGCCATGCGGACTTCAGCGATCTGCAGCTGCGCGAACCCGGCATCGAAGCCGAGATCGCCTTGCGCCTGGGCGAAGACCTCAGCCCCGCCCGCGCCGCCGCGCTGAGCTATGAGGACGCCTGCCAATTGATTGATGCCTACACCGTGTCGGCCGAGTTGGTCAGCTCACGCTGGCTGGAGGCTGGCGACGCACCGGCCCTGCTGCGGCAGGCCGACTGCCTCTCTCACGGCGGCCTGGCCTTGGGCGAATGGAAGCCCTGGCGAGCACAGGCGAGGCCGGATTGGCAGCGCCTGGGCTGCTGGATTCAACGCAATCAAGAGGCCCCCAAGCTGAGCCGTGGCGGCCATTCCCTGCAGGACCCCGCCTATCTGTTGCCGGGCTTCTTGCGCCATCTGAGCCGACGTGGCGCGACGGTGCCCGCCGGCACCGTGGTCAGCACCGGCGCCTGGGCCGTGCAAGCCGATCTGAGCGCGGGCGACCGCCTGCGCGTGGGCTTCGAAGGCCTGGGCGAATTGAGCCTGCAGCTCTGACTTGGAACTTGCGTCGCCGAGCTCGGCCGGCGGCCAAGTTCTTACCAAGCGAAGAAGCGATACAGCGCAAGCCCCAGCAAGAGCACATAGCTGCAAGCCAGGCTGGGCCGCAAGGCCTGGCTCAGGTATTGAGCCAGCAAGCCGCCCACGCCGGGTCTATGGATCAGCCACTCGCTGTGCAGCTGCATGCCCTGGCTCGGCAAAGCGCCTTCGCGCAGGCCTTGCTCCACCTTGAGCAAACGGTCGCCCAAACGTGATTGGTAGGTCTTGAAGATGGCCTCTTGCAACCACAGCAGCAGCAAGAGGGCCAGCACCAAGCGGCCGGGATTCAAAGCCAAGAACACACCCAAGGCAGCCAGCTTGTTGAACAGGGCCAGGAACTCGTACTGCTCATACTTGTTCTGCAGTGCCACCCATTCGCGTTGGAAGATTTCGTTCATTGCGGCCTCCGGTTTGAGATGCCGGAATTTACGTCACTCTGAAGCGGGCGGGGCTGGGACAAAGCGGCGGCTTCGGCTAGCCTATCGCCCTGGCCTTGCTTCGCAGCGGCTAGGCGCAGACCGACAGCCCGGCCCTTACCGCAAACAGTGTCAAGGAGAAACACCATGACTTACGTCGATGGATTCGTCGCCTCAGTCCCTAGCCTCAAGCGGGCAGAGTTTCTGGAACATGCGCAGGCCATGGGCCTTGTCTTCAAAGAATACGGGGCCATGCGCGTGGTTGATTGCTGGGGAGACGACGTGCCCCCAGGCAAGCTGACCTCTTTTCCGCTAGCCGTTCAGTGCAAGCCAGACGAGACGGTCATCTTCTCCTGGATCACCTGGCCATCGCGCGAGGTGCGCAACCAAGCCTGGGACAAGGTCATGGCCGATCCGCGCATACAGTCCGCAACGGCGCCACCCTTCGACGGCAAGCGGATGATTTTTGGCGGGTTTGAGGTGATTTCTGAGGTGTAGATGAAGGCGCTGATCCGCTCAGCGCCAATCTTCCGAGGGCGAGAAGCGAGGGGCAGATCGGCGCCCCTCCAGTTCTTGCTTACTTCGCGTCCAGCACTTCCCAGCGCTCCATCAGCGCCAGCAGCTGCTCGTCGATTTCACCGGCACGGGCGGTCACCTCGGCGATGCGGGCAGCACCTTGGCTGTACAGCTCGGTGCCGTTCAACAAGGCATTGAGCTGCGTTTGCTCGGCTTCCAGCTCGGCGATTTTCTTGGGCAGCTCATCCAGCTCACGCTGCTCTTTGTAGCTGAGCTTTTTGGGCTTGGCCACGACCAGGGCGTCGGGCGAGGCCGCCGGTGCTGGCGCAGGGGCCGGTGCGTTGACCACAGGAGTCGGCTCGTTCTTGGCGCGCAGGGCTGCGGCCCGCTTGCTTTGGATCAACCAGTCTTGCACGCCGCCTTCGTACTCGCGCCAGCGCCCATCGCCTTCGCTGACGATGGTCGAGGTGACCACATTGTCCAGGAAGCGGCGGTCGTGGCTGACCAGGAAGACGGTGCCGTCGTAGTCGGCCAGCAGCTCTTCCAGCAATTCCAGGGTTTCGATGTCCAGGTCGTTGGTGGGTTCGTCCAGCACCAGGACGTTGGCGGGGCGGGCGAACAGGCGCGCCAGCAGCAAGCGGTTGCGCTCGCCGCCCGACAAACTCTTGACGGGCGAGTTGGCACGCGCGGGTGAGAACAAAAAGTCGCCCAAATAACTCTTCACATGCTTGCGCTGATTGCCGATCTCGATCCACTCGCTGCCGGGGCTGATGGTGTCGGCCAGGGTCGCGTCCAGGTCCAGCACATCGCGCATCTGGTCGAAGTAGGCGACATTGATCTTGCTGCCCATCTGCACCTTGCCGCTGTCGGGTTCCAACTGGCCGAGGATCATCTTCAGCAGCGTGGTCTTGCCGGCGCCGTTGGCACCAACCAGGCCGACCTTGTCGCCGCGCAGAATGGTGGCGCTGAAGTCGCGCACGATGCTGCGGCCGCCATAGCTCTTGCTCACCCCGTCCAGCTCGGCCACGATCTTGCCGCTGGCGCCGCCGGTGTCGATGTCTAACTTGACCTTGCCCTGCACATCACGGCGCGCGGCATGCTGCAAACGCATGGCCTCCAGGCGCTGGATGCGGGCCACGCTGCGGGTGCGGCGGGCTTCCACGCCCTTGCGGATCCAGATTTCTTCTTGCGCCAGGATTTTGTCGAAGCGCGCATTGAACAAGGCCTCGTTCTCCAACTCATAGGCCTTGGCCGCGGTGAAGGCGGCGAAGTTGCCGGGGTAGCCGCGCAGCTGGCCACGGTCCAGCTCAACAATGCGATTGGCCACGTTGTCGAGGAAGCTGCGATCGTGGGTGATCAGCAGCAGCGAGCCCTTGAAGCTGTTGAGCAGCTCTTCCAGCCAGGTGATGGCGTCCAGGTCCAGATGGTTGGTGGGCTCGTCCAGCAGCAGCACATCGGGCTGAGCCACCAGGGCGCGGGCCAGGGCCACACGCTTCTTCAAACCGCCAGAAAGCGAGCCGACGATGCGCGAGCCGTCCAGATTCAAACGGTGCAGGGTCTCTTCGACACGCTGCTCCCAGTTCCAGGCCCCCAGGTGTTCGATGCGCTCGGCCACCCACTCCAGATCGTCCTCCGGGTCATGGATCTCGTAGCGCTCGCGCAAGGCCTTGGCCTCGGCCACGCCTTCGCTAACCACGTCAAAGATGGTCGCCTCTGGCCGCAGCTCGGGCTCTTGCGGCACATAGACGCTGGTCAGGCCCTGCTGCAGCTGCAGCAGGCCGTCGTCGAGCTTGTCGATTTGAGCCAGGATTTTCAGCAGCGACGATTTGCCGGTACCGTTGCGGCCGATCAGGCCGACACGCTCACCCATTTCGAGTGAGAAGGAGGCGCCATCGAGCAGGGCAACATGGCCGTAAGCGAGATGGGCGTTGGAGATGGATAGGACTGCCATGCCCCGATTGTCGCCGCAGCAGCGAACTTCGCCGCCGCCGGCCGAACATCCTGGCTTGCGCTCAATAAATAACGTCTATTTGGCGCGTCATGACACAAGGGCAAGCGCCCCCACTTTGACTTAGGGGGTGGGCGGGTTTTCACGGGAATGTAAACAACTGTGAATTGACTCCAATGAACTGCCCGCTCCGAGTTCATGCGTTTCCATCGAATGAAACAGCCACCTACCAAGGCTGGTCGGAGCAAGGACAAAAGCCTCAATCCAGTCCACGAGAGGAATCATATGTTTGCATCCAAGACCATTGCCCGTTTTGCCGTCCCCGCTCTGCTCGGATCGCTCGCCTTGGCGGGTACTGCTTCGGCCGCCAGCATGACCGAGGGCTTCGATTCGATGACGCCTGCTGGCTGGACCGTCAAGAACAACAGCGTGCCCTTGGGCTCCACCAGCTGGTTTCAAGGCACCACCTCTGTGTTCACCTCCCAGGCGGGTGCAGCCAACTCCTATGCCGGCGTCAACTACAACAGCACGGCAGGCGCAGGCGATATCAGCAACTGGCTGATTACCCCGACCATGAGTTTCAACAACGGTGATGTGGTGAGTTTCTACACCCGCACGGCCAGCGGCTCGATCTGGCCTGACGCCCTGGAACTGCGCTTCAGCGCCACGGGCGGCACCAATGTGGGCAGCACCGCCACCAGCGTCGGCAGTTTCACCAATCTGCTGGTGAGCATCAACCCTGCACTGGACGCGGGCGGCTACCCTGAGGATTGGACGATGTACACGGCCACCATCAGCGGCCTGTCGGGCACCACCAATGGCGCGCTGGCGTTCCGTTACGTTGTGGCCGATGGTGGTCCCTCGGGCAACAACTCCAACTACATCGGTATCGACACCTTCTCCATCACCGCCGCCGTGCCGGAGCCCGGCACCTACGCCCTGATGGGCCTGGGTCTCTTGGGCCTGGGTCTGCGTGCGCGCAGCAATAGCCGCAAAACCAAGTAGTCCGGCGCGCTCGACGCTTTTACCTCAACCCGGCTCAGGCCGGGTTTTTTATTGGCGGCTTGCCAAGGCTTTGATTCCCGCGCCAAACGCCTGGGAACTGCCAGAATCATCAGCCGAGGGAGGCCTGCGGCCACCGTTGCCAATAGAAAGCAATGACGATATGAAGCGTAGAACGATTCTGAGTGCCAGCGGCCTGAGCCTGCTGGCCGGCACACCGATGGCCAGCCTGGCCCAAAACAAGGCCAAAGCGGCACCCCCGCCGCCGCTGGACTTTTTGCGCCTGCTGGTGCCCGCCTCGCAAGGCGGTGGTTGGGACCAAACCGCCCGGGCCATGGGCGGCGCCCTGCAAGCCAGCAAGCTGGTCGACAAGGTGGAATATGAATACAAGCCCGGCAAGGGCGGTGTGCCCGGCCTGGCTTACTTCGTCGAGAAGTACGCCCGCCAGCCCAATACCCTGATGCTGGGGGGCATGGTCATGCTGGGCGCGATTGCGCTGAACCGCGCGCCCATCGATATGAGCCGGGTCACGCCGGTGGCCCGCCTGACCTCGGACGCCCTGGTCATTCTGGTACCCAAGAACTCCAAGCTGCGCAGCCAGGCCGAGCTGAACGCCCGCATCCGCAGCGACGCCGCCTCGATCCGCTTCGGCGGTGGCAGCGCTGGCGGTGTGGACCATATGCTGATGGGCATGATAGGCCGCGCCCTGCAGGTGGACCCGACCAAGCTGCGCTACCAAGCCTTCTCGGGCGGCGGCGAGTTGGTGGCCGCCTTGCAAAAGGGTGAGCTGGATGTGGGCATCAGCGGCTACTCCGAGGCGATGGAAGCGATCAACAGCGGCGCGGTGCGTGGCCTGGCCATCTCCAGCCGGGCCGATGCGGCCGGCCTGCGCTCCTTGCGCAGCCAAGGTGTGGCCACCGACCTGGCCAATTGGCGCGGCGTCTTCGCCCCCCCGGGCCTGACGGCGGCCCAGACCGAGCGACTCACCCAGCTGGCCACGGCCTTGAACAGCAGCAGCGCCTGGACGGCCGAGTTGCAGAAGAATCGTTGGACCAATGCCTTCATGACCGGCAAGCCTTTTGCCGAGTTGCTGGAGACCGAGCAAACCACCGCCCGCGTGGTCTTGCACCTGCTCAAGCTGGGCTGATTGAAGGAAAAAGCCGGGCTTCCGGGCTGCTTCTTATTCGGGCAAGCCAGCGCAAGGCCGATGAACAGGGGCTTTTCGGCCCCCTCTCCAAGCCCCATCCCCAAGCTTGCCCACAGGCTCTGTGGACAGAGCCAAACCCGCTTGCGCGATAGTCGCCCAACAAGGGGCGACAGCCGCCCTTCATCGGGCGATTGGCAATCGCAGTCGCCTCAATTTTCAGCAAGGTAAGCCCTGCGACCAGACCCCAAACAAACGTCACCGGCGCGAAGCTGCGCTTTGCCTTCATTTGAAGCAAGCCAGGGAATCGGCGATGAATAGGGCGCCCTACAACAATCTCCAAGGGACATCCCTAACCTTGCCCACAGGCACTGTGGACATCACTCCGGCACATCAAGTGCGCCTATCGCCCAAGCTAGGGCGAATGTCGCACCCGCAAGACCTGACCCCAACAATCCACCGCCTCTTGCGCTGCTGCGTTTTTACGCGAATCTAAGTCAGTCACGCTTGTCCACAGCGGCCCCTGAGGCCCGATCTACCCACCAGCGAGCTCACTGCCCAAAATTCCAGCAAGCCAGGGAAATCACGATGGATAGGGGCATCTGCGACACACTCCAAGGCCCGTCCCCAAACTTACCCACAGCGACTGTGGACATAAAGACCCAAAGCTTGCGCGATAAGCGCCCCATACGGGGCGACAACCGCCCCAGGTCGGGCGCTGCTCGCGCAAATCGGGAAACTTAGTCCACAAGAGCCGGGCGAGGCATGCAACCCCCTGGCGGACATGCTGCAAAAACAGGCAGCGCTTCAGCGCGCGAGGACTCAGGCCCCATGTGGCTCAATTTTCAGACGCCCAAGCGGCCTGCCCGCATTTGATGCAGGCCAGGGAATCATCGATGGGCAGGGGCTTCTGAGCGATTCCCACACACGCGTCCCCAAACTTGCCCACAGCCTCTGTGGACAGACACAACGCCGAGCGAGGACGATTTCAATTGAAATCGACGCTTTTGCGCGCACAGCGCACCTTCCGATGCCTGGCCTCCCGAGTGCCATCGCCAGACCGCTGTTCGAGCGAGTCAAACGGCAGGAAATGGCTGCGGCACTGGCCGGATTGGGGGCTGGCGCGTGAGCCGCGCGCGCTACATGGGCGTCAAAAACAAACGCAATTCGGCCGCGGCCCGGTCGGCTGCCGCATATTCAAGCAAGGCGTTGGCGAGCCCATGAACAGGGGCTTGGGCGCGATTCCATCGCAACACTCCCCAAGCTTGCCCACAGGCACTGTGGGCAAAGCGACTCTGAATCTGCGCGCCTGCCGCCCCGCCAAGGGCGATTCACGCACTAGGTGAATCCTGCGCAAGCAGGGCTGAGCGAGTGGGAGCGCCCGGGTTCTGAGGCCGGTCCAAGGCCAGGCAGTTGGATGCCCAAACCAGGCATGCCCGACGCGGGCGGGACTTGTTCGGCCCTGCTCTAAGCCTCCCTATACTGGGCCGGCCCGTCCATCCTGACGGGGCCAGAACCTGAGCTTTGAAGCCAAACGATCCCTATCCGCGGAGTCCATTGATGCGCCTGAGAACCACCTCGTACCTGATTGCTGCTGCCCTGGGCAGCTTGGCCCTTTACCCTGCCGCCAGCGCCTGGGCGCAAACCAGCCCGGCAGTGGCCAAGGCCGCCGCCCCTGTCGCCGCCGCAGCGGCACAGAAGACGCAAAAGCATGCGACGGTGGAAGGCATCACCGAGTACCGCCTGGCCAACGGCCTGCGCGTTTTGCTGGCCCCCGATGCCTCCAAGCCCACCACCACGGTCAACATCACCTATCTGGTCGGCAGCCGCCACGAGAACTATGGCGAGACCGGCATGGCCCACCTGCTGGAACATATGGTGTTCAAGGGCACGCCCTCGCGCGGCAACATCATGCAAGAGCTGGGCAAGCGCGGCATGCAGTTCAACGGCACCACGTTTTACGACCGCACCAATTATTTCGAGACCTTCCCGGCCAG
This sequence comes from Paucibacter sp. KBW04, assembly GCF_003852425.1. GTDB lineage: Bacteria > Pseudomonadota > Gammaproteobacteria > Burkholderiales > Burkholderiaceae_C > Paucibacter_A. The sequence continues at coordinate 70,976 of NZ_QAJN01000015.1, forward strand.
CGAAGAAAACCTGACTTGGGCGCTGGAGATGGAAGCCGACCGCATGGTCAATAGCTATGTCGCCCGCAAGGATCTGGAGACCGAGTTCTCCGTCGTGCGCAATGAGATGGAGTCGGGCGAGAACAACCCACAGCGCTCGCTGTGGCAAGCCATGGCGGCCACCGCCTACGACTGGCATAACTACGGCAAGAGCACCATCGGCGCGCGCACCGACGTCGAAGGCGTCAAGATCGAGAATCTGCAAGCCTTCTACCGCGCCCACTACCAGCCCGATAACGCGGTGCTGCTGGTGTCCGGCAAGTTCGATGCGGCCAAGACCTTGGCCCAGATCGAGCAGGTGTTCGGCGCCATCCCGCGCCCGACGCGCCAGCTGCAGCCCACCTACACCCTGGACCCGGTGCAAAACGGCGCCCGCGAGGTCAGCGTGAATCGCGTCGGCGACACCCAGCTGGCCGCCGTGCTGTATCACACGCCCGCGTCCAGCCATGCCGATTCGGCCGCCGTGGCTGCGCTGGCCGAGATCCTGGGCAACTCGCCCAATGGCCGCCTGCACAAGCTGCTGGTGGAAGGCAAGAAGGCCGTCTCGGTCGCCCCATGGAACTTCGAGCTGGCCGAGCCGGGCTACCTGATGTTCATGGCCGAACTGGGCAAGGACCAGAAGCTGGCCGAGGCCCGCAAGGCCTTGCAGGACGCGCTGGAAAACCTCAAGAAGAACCCCATCACCGAGGCCGAACTCAAGCGCGCCAAGGCCAGCTGGCTGAGCGACTTCGACAAGACCTTGAACGACCCGCAACGCCTGGGCGTGCAGCTGTCCGAGTCCATCGCCTCCGGCGACTGGCGCCTGTTCTTCCTGGCCCGTGACCGCATGGAAGCACTGACCGTCAAAGACGTGCAGCGCGTGGCTGAGAACTACTTCAAGGAAAGCAACCGCACCTACGGCCAGTTCGTGCCGACCAAGGCGCCGGATCGCGCCGTGCTGCCCGCGCCGGTCGATGTGGCCAAGCTGGTGGAAGGCTACCAAGGCCGTGCCGCCGTGGCCGAGGGCGAGAACTTCGACGTCAGCCCCGCCAATATCGACAAGCGCACCCTGCGTACCGCCCTGCCCAATGGCATGAAGCTGGCCCTGACGGCCAAGAAGACCCGGGGCGAGACCGTGCAAGGCGTGCTGCGCCTGGACTTCGGCGATGCCAAGAGCCTGTTCGGCCAAGCCACCGCCTCCGGCCTCACCGCCGAGCTGCTGAGCCGCGGCACGGCCAAGCTGAGCCGCGCCGAGCTGGCCGCCAAGCTGGACGAGTTGAAGGCCCGCCTGAACGTCTCGGGCTCGGGCCAGAGCGTCAACGTGCAGTTCGACACCGTGCGCAAAAACCTGCCCGCCCTGCTAGAACTGCTGCGCGATGTGCTGCGCACGCCCAGCTTCCCGGCCCAGGAATTCGAGCTGGCGGTGAAGGAAAGCCTGACCGCCATCGACGCCCAGCGCAGCGAGCCGCAAGCCCTGGCCTCGCAGGCCTTGAGCAAGGCCCGCGACGTCTACCCAAAGGGTGATGTGCGGGCCTTCCAAAGCTTTGACGAGAGCGCCGCTCAGCTCAAGGCTTTGAAGCTGGAAGATGTGAAGCGCTTCTGGAGCCAGTTCTACGGTGCCGACAATGCCAAGCTGGCCCTGGTGGGCGACTTCGACAACGCCGAGGTGCAAGCCCAGCTCAAGACCCTGTTCGGCGACTGGAAGAGCAAGAGCAAATACGCCCGTCTGAGCAGCGAGTCGGCCCCGGCCAAGCCCGGCGCCATCCAGCTGGAAGCGCCCGACAAGGCCAATGCCTTCTACATCGCCCTGCTGCCGCTGACGCTGAAGGACGACGCCCCCGACTATGTGCCCCTGGCCATCGTCAACAAGGTGCTGGGCGGCGGCGTCAAGTCGCGTCTGCTGGACCGTCTGCGCCAAAAAGAAGGCATCAGCTATGGGGCAGGCAGCCAGCTGAGCGCCGGCAGCTTTGAGCCCGTGGGCGCCGAGATTCTGTTCGCCATCTACGCGCCGCAGAACCTGGAGCGCCTGAAGACCGGCGTTAGCGAAGAGCTGAGCCGCCTGGTCAAGGACGGCATCAGCGAGACCGAGTTGGTGGACGCCAAAAAGGCCTTGCTGGAGCAACTCAAGATTGGCCGCGCCCAGGACGTCGCCCTGGCCGCCGGCCTGGTGAGTCAGCTGCACACCGGCCGCACCATGGCATTCACCGCGGAGCGCGAGGCGCAGATCGAGAAGATCACGTTGGACGAGGTCAACAAGACCCTGCGCCGCGCGATTGACCCGGCCCAGTTCCTGCACATCTACGCGGGTGACTTCGCTGGTGCGGCGAAGAAGGCGGCGGAGGCTGCGGCTGCTGCAGCGCCCGCCAAGCCTTGATCCAAGCTCCTCAAACGAGCTGAGCCACGGCCCGAGCCGTGGTCCCAAGGCCGAGTGCCAAAGGGACCGCGCCTCGGGCATTTTTTCGCCTTGCCCCTTGAGCTCACCATGCGATTGTTCGCCCTGTGCCTGATCCGCGCTTACCAGCGCTGGCTGTCCCCGCACAAAGGCTTCAGCTGCGCCTACCGCGTCCACTGCGGCCGTGCCAGTTGCTCGGCCTTGGGCTACCGGGTGATAAGGCGTTACGGCTGCTGGCAAGGCCTGGCCCTGCTGCGCCAACGCTTGCAGCTGTGCGGCCTGGCGCATCGCCGCTATGGCGTCTTGCCCTCACCCCGTCTCAGTCTTGCGGGGCAGCGCGGGCTCTGCGATCCGGGCTGCGATCTGCCTTGCGATCTTCCCGGTGGGCACACGTCTTGCGACGTCTGCGATGCCTTCAGCTGTTTCGACTGCTGCGACTGGCCCAGCCGCAAGACCCATCGAAGGCAAAGCCCGCGTGAGCGTTGGGCGGAACGGCGTCGGCATTTGCCGCCCAAGAAGTCCCCCAATCAAGCACCCACGAAACCACTTCTTTAGCGCGCGGGCGGCCCTTTGAGCTCGACGCCATTGCCCTCGGGATCGCACAGGTAAATCGAAGGGCCTTCCCCTTCCGCGCCATAGCGGGACTCCAGCTTGCCGGCCTCCAGCCCATGCTGCAGGAGGTGCGCGCGAATCTGCGCCTCGTCAAAAGACTCCAGCCGCAGGCAGAAGTGATCGAGATTGCGTCCCTCGGGCCCCGGCGCTGCGCCGCCGGCTGCCCCCAGCTTTCCCTCAAGGCTGATCAGGTCGATCAAGGCATTGCCGGCCCGCAGCTGGAACAGGCCCAGCTCGGCTTGCTCGCGCTCCGGGCTGCAGCCCAGCACCTCGCAGTAAAAGCGTCGCATGCGCTCGACATCGCGCACGCGCAGCACCAGATGGTCCAGGCCACGAATCTTGATCATCGGCGGCATGCTCCTAACTCCAAATCCGATAGGCCCAAAACGCCTCATGCGTCTCTATGCGCTGGCGCAGCGCCTCGGGGCTGAAGCCGGTGACACGGCGAGTCTCGCGGCAGAGGTGCGCCTGGTCGGCATAGCCGGATTCATAGGCCAGATCGGTCCACACGACCTGGCCGCGTTGCAGCGCCTCACGCACGCGAAAAAAGCTCTGCTCCGCGCGGCTGACGGACTGCAGCTGGCGCAGCGATTGCCCGCTCCACTGCTTGATGCGGCGCTCCACCTGGCGCATGCTGCGCCCCTTGCCCGCCGCGATGGCGCGCACGGCCAAGGCCTCCATCCAGTCGCGGTAACGCGGCATATCGTGGCCACCCTCGCTGCGACATTGCTGCCAGCGCGGCTGCAGAAAATCCTCAAACACCCGCACCCGGCTGGCGTCATCGGGCGCGGCCAGCACCGCCGCCGACATGGCCTGCCAATCGGCGCCCAAGTGTTCATGCAAGAGCAGCACCGAGTCCTGGCATTGCTGCAGGTCCAGGCCGGTCAAGACCTTGAAGGCATCGGGCATCAAGACCACCGCAAAGCTATAGCCCGGGCCGATGGCGCGGAACTTGGTGGGTCGGCTGTGCGGGCCGGCCAGAAAAGGCTGATCGGGCAGCATGCGCAGACCGCGCTCCAACTGCCCAGACTCCTCGCCCGGCTCGCACAAGACCTCGGCACACTGGCCCTGTAAAAACCAGGTGATGGTGCAGACAGGCGAGACCGGGAACCAGGTGCTGCGCTGAGCCGGGCTCAGCGCCGGCGCGCCGCGCAAGTCGCGCACCATATAACCGCGCACGCAAGAGCCTAGGCTCAGGCGCGGCGGCAGCAGCAGGGCACGGGTGAAGGGGCTGATGGCCACGTCCCCCAAATCCTGCTCGGCGTGCAGCTCGGCCAAGCTCATCACAGAGCGGGCCAGGGGATCAAAGCGCAGCGGCGCGGAGGCGTTCTCGTGCAACATGGTGGGCCTCAGTGTAGGGGTGCTGCGAGGCCCCGAGAAGATGTCGGATTCGTTCAATACGGGCGCGACGGGAAGGCGCAGCATGGCGAACATGAACAGCAGCCATCCGCACACCACCGGCCTTGCCGGTCAAGCACCAGCCACGATTCAACAACAAGGCCTGCCACCCGGCCCGCCCTGCCGCTTCTTTGGTCTGCCCGAGTTGCGCGCCATGGGCCCGGACTATCTGGGTTTTCTGCAAGCCCAGCAGCGCCAGCATGGTGATGTGGTCTATATGCGGCTGGCGCAGTACCGCGACTACAGCTTCTTCCACCCCGAGCAGGTGCGCGAGCTGCTGGTGGCAACGCACGAGGGCCTGATCCGCTGGGAGCGCGGCATCGAATGCATGGCCTCGGCCCATGGTCATAGCGTCTTGATTGCCGAAGGCGAGGCCTGGGCCCGCAAGCGCCGCATGCTGCAGCCGGGCTTCAGCCCCAAGAAGGTGGCGGCCTTTGCCTCCCTGATGGTGCAAGCGAGTGAAGAGGCCTTGGCGACTTGGCCTCAGGAGGCCGTGGCCGATTTGCCCTTTGAGCACGCCATGACCCAGCTGACCATGGATGTGATTCTGCGCACCCTGTTCAGCAGCCGTGCCGACGCTCAGGCGCGCGAGGCCGAGCAGGCCTTGCGCACGCTCAGCGTGATCGCTTATCGCGAAATGTTCTGGCCCCTCAGTGCGCCGCTGTGGGCGCCTTGGAAAGCACCCAAGCGCCGCGCCCTGAAGGTCTTGAACCAGCTGATCGAAGGCCAGATCGCCGCCCGCCGCGCCCATCTCGCCGCTGGCGGCGAAGACCAGCCCGACCTGCTCGATATGCTGCTCAAGCTGCAAGACGAGAACGGCCAGCCCTTGAGCGATGCCGAGCTGCGCGATGAATGCATGACCACCTTTTTGGCCGGGCACGAAACCAGCGCCGGCGCCCTCACCTGGTGGGGCTGGTGCATGGCCACGCATCCAGACGCTGCGGCGCAAGCCGCCGCCGAGGTCGATGCCCAGTTGGCTGGCCGCAAACCCAGCGTGGAGGACATCGCGCATATGCCCTTTCTGGGCCAAACCATCAAGGAAGCCCTGCGCCTCTACCCACCCGCGCCCGCCCTGCTGACCCGCCGCAGCAGCCAGCCGCTGGACATCGCCGGCTGGCATCTGCCCAAGGGCAGCATGCTGCGCATCACGCCCTATCTGATGCATCGCGATGCACGCTGGTTCCCCGAGCCCGAGGCCTTCAAGCCCGAACGCTTCGGCCCCGAGGCGTCCGAGATCCCGCGCGGTGCTTACATGCCCTTCGGCGCCGGGCCCCGCGTCTGCCTGGGCCAGCATTTCGCCCTGACCGAGATCACCTTGATCGCAGCCCTGCTGCTGCAGCGCTATCGGCTGGAGCCTGTGCCGGGTGCTGAAGCGCCTCGGCCGACGCTGAACATCACTTTGAGGCCGCATGAGCCGCTGCGGCTGCGCTTGCGGAGGCGGGGGACTGAAAAGAAATGACAAAGCGGAAGATAAGCAAGGAAAGATCCATCCCAAGCTGCCAATCGACGCCAGCAAGTCCGAAAGTCAACAGACGACTTTGGTAGAGGACCTGATGAAGGGCCAAGGCGACCGGGAGTTGACTGACTGTTTTTGCGATATGGTTGGCGCGGAATCTTGATTGTCTCGTTCATTTTCCGTTCGTCTCCCTTCAGTTCAGAGATTCGAACTCCGAGAGCAAATTCAAAATTCAGACCACTTTGGCAAGGTACATCAAGGAGTGATTGTTCATGTCTAAGCCCATGCTTTGGTTTCTTCTTGCCTCCTCGATCCTAGTAGGCTGTGCAGCAGAACAGAAGGCATACACAGGGCCAAGAAATCTCAAATCTGCTATTGCAGCCTTGCCGCCTGAGTCAGTGGCTTGCAAAGTCGAAGGCGTGAAGCGCATGGGCAATCCAGATCCTGCCGAATGGGTTGCAGTGACACAAAAGGTCAAGCGCTCAGGGTGGGTGGCTGTTCGGTACTCAATGGTGGGCGGTCAAGTTGTAGACGCAAAAGTTGAAGCAAGCTACCCAGCTGGTTTGTATGAAGAATTTGCGATCAGTCACACAAAGAAGAACAGGAATCCTGCTGCGCCAGATGCCTCTAACTGCATCACAACGTTGGAATTTACAGTTTCCTGAACCACGCGCGGACTGAGCCACGTCGAGGACTTGTCGCAGGCTGCGGAATACCGTAAATGACATCCGTCAAATTCAGCCACGATCAGCCACAGCACTTTGTTGGATCCTGAACGCCGGACGCTGATGTGAACAGGGCCCTGCCACCAACGAGAGTCGCCTATCGTTCAAAATCAGCTGACAGACTCGGGCAGCGACACAAAGCTCGCGGTGAAAAGTTTGTTCGCAAGACCAAGCAACTGACACTGCATGCGGCCCGAGACCCCAGTTGTTATCCACATCATCCGGCCACAGACAACATAACGAAGATGTCCTCGCCCCTCGATATCCAACAAGGCTTCCCCGACGCTGCACGACACCAAATTGCCGTGCTGTACGACGCCGCATTCGGCGCCAAGCTCGGTATCGCCATTCCAGATGCGAAGCTCCGTTTGCAGATATTGGCTGAAGCCTTCGATCCCTCTCACGCCTTCGTCGCCATCTCCGGGACGCAAATCTTGGGCGTCGCCGGCTTCAAGTCGCGGCACAGTTCGCTGACCGTGGGCATCTCATCGAGCCTGCTCCGCAAGAGGCTCGGGTTGTTCGGCTGGCTGCGCGCGCTCAGCATCCTGGCGCTCTTTGAGCGCAAGCTCGGCCCGGATCAGCTCTTGATGGACGGACTCTGCGTGGCGCCAGAAGCCCGCGGCAGTGGCATAGGCAGCCAGTTGCTGGATCGCCTCAAACAGTTTGCGGCTGAGGAGGGCTACCGCACGATCCGTCTGGACGTGATCGACACCAATCCAGGCGCAAGGCGCTTGTATGAGCGGCTTGGCTTCGTGCCAAGGACCAGCACGCACTTTGCCTATCTGCGTTGGCTGCTTGGTTTCTCTGCCGCCACCACCATGGAGTACCGCCTCGCACCGGCGGCCTGAATCGCCGGTCCACTTGAGTTGCGGGGCCAGCAGCCTTCAGCCTGCGTCGCTGGAGCGCGCCCAAGTCCAGGCATGGCGATATGCTTGGCCTTGTTTCTTTTCATCCTGCCCTCAACAAGGATAGCCCCATGAAAGTTTGTCAGCCCCGTCGCGTCGCGCTCTCGGGCGCCCTGCTCCTGAGCTTGCTGAGCAGCGGTAACAACTGGGCGGCTGACACTTCGCCCGCCGCAGGCCTGCAACGCTGCCGCGCCCTGGCCGACAGTGCCGCTCGCCTGACTTGCTACGACGCCCTGGCCGAGCAAAGCGCCAAGGCACCTGCCGCAGCAGCGGTGGCCGGCGCCGCCGCGATGGCAGCGCCTGCCGCCGCCCCCGAAGCCACCCAAACCTTTGGCCTGCCGGTGCAGCGCCAGAACGAGCCCGATGTGATCAAGAGCCAGATCGAGGGTCTCGTCGAAGGCTGGGGCCCGGGCAAGACCTTCACCCTGGCCAATGGCCAGGTTTGGCAGGTCAGCGACGGCAGCCGCGCCGTGCTTTATCTGAAGAGCCCCAAGGTGGAGATCCGCCGCGCCGCTCTGGGCACCTTCATGCTGGAGCTGGAAGGCACGAACGAAACGGCGCGGGTCAAGCGCCTGCGCTAACTCAAGAGCTGCGCCGCATGATGGCGCAGATGGTCTTCGACAAAGCTGGCGATGAAGTAATAGCCGTGGTCATAGCCCTTGTGCCAGCGCAGGGTCAGGTCTTGCCCCACTTGCTTGCACGCCGCCTCAAAGACATCGGGCAAGAGTTGCATTTCCAGCAGGAATTTGTCTGACATGCCTTGGTCGATCAGGATGCTGCCGGCGAAGGGCGCACAGGTCTGCGCCGCCATCAGGGCGCTGGCATCGTGGGCTGCCCAAGCCGCCGGGTCGGCGCCCAGATAGCCGCTGAAGGCCTTCTTGCCCCAGGCGCATTGGCTGGGCGCCGCGATGGGCGCAAACGCCGAGACCGAGCGGAACTTTTGCGGGTGGCGCAGGGCCAGGGTCAAAGCGCCGTGGCCGCCCATGGAGTGGCCAAAGATGCCCACCCGCTCGGCAGGCAGGTCCAGCTCCACCAAAACCTCGGGCAGAAGCTCCTCGGTCAGATAGCTCTCCATGCGCCAGTGCTGGGCCCAGGGTGCTTGGCTCGCGTCGAGGTAGAAGCCGGCGCCCACGCCAAAGTCCCAGCTCTCGGCCTCGCCGGGCACATTCGCGCCACGCGGGCTGGTGTCGGGCATCAAGAGGGCCAGACCCAACTCGGCCGCCACCCGCTGGGCACCGGCCTTGATGGTGAAGGTCTCTTCGGTGCAGGTCAGGCCGGCCAGATAGACCAGCAGGCCTTTGGCCTCGGGTGGCACAAACAAGGCATAGCGCATGGGCAGGCCGATCTGGGCCGAGTCGTGGCGGCAGAACAATTGCTGGCCGCCAAAACAGGCATGCGCGGACAAGATCTCCATGCTCAGAACTCCACCACCGAACGAATCGATTCGCCACGCTTCATCAAATCAAAACCTTCATTGATCTGTTCCAGCTTGAGCTTGTGGGTGATCAGCTCGTCGATCTTGAGCTTGCCGTCCATATACCAATCGACGATCTTGGGCACATCGGTACGACCGCGCGCGCCGCCGAAGGCGGAACCTTCCCATTTGCGGCCGGTCACCAGTTGGAAAGGCCGGGTGCTGATCTCGGCCCCGGCCTCGGCCACGCCGATGATGATGGAGCGGCCCCAGCCCTTGTGGGTGCACTCCAGCGCATCGCGCATGACCTTGGTGTTACCGATGCACTCGAAGGAGTAGTCGGCACCGCCGTCGGTCAGCTGGACGATGGCATCCACCACATTCGCATGTTCTTTGGGGTTGATGAAGTGGGTCATGCCGAAGTCACGCGCCATCTTCTCGCGTTCGGGGTTCAGGTCCACACCGATGATTTTGTCGGCCCCCACCATCTTGGCGCCCTGGATCACATTGAGGCCGATGCCGCCCAGGCCAAACACCACCACATTGGCGCCCGCCTCCACCTTGGCGGTGAACAGCACGGCGCCCACGCCGGTGGTGACGCCGCAGCCGATATAGCAGACCTTGTCAAAGGGTGCGTCCTCGCGGATCTTGGCCAGGGCGATGCCGGGCACGACGATGTGGTTGGCAAAGGTGGAGGTGCCCATGTAGTGAAAGATGGGCTTGCCGTCGATACTGAAGCGCGAGCTGCCATCGGGCATCAAGCCCTTGCCCTGGGTCGGGCGAATCGCCTGGCAAAGATTGGTCTTGCGCGAGAGGCAGAACTTGCACTGACGGCACTCGGGTGTGTAGAGCGGGATCACATGGTCGCCCGGCTTGAGCCAGCTGACGCCCTCGCCCACTTCCAGCACGATGCCCGCGCCCTCATGGCCCAGGATGGCCGGAAAGATGCCTTCCGGGTCGGCGCCGGAGAGGGTGTAGTAATCGGTATGGCAGATGCCGGTGGCCTTCACCTCCACCAGCACCTCGCCGGCGCGGGGACCGTCGAGCTGGACTTCTTCAATCGTCAAGGGGGCACCGGCCTTCCAGGCCACGGCTGCGCGGGTTTTGATCATGGTTTGACTCCGAGGGGTGTTCAAAAAATAGGGATTGGGCTCAGCATAAACGCTGATCTGCTGCGGGCCTATGCCTAGGATTGCAGTCCTCGGGCGCTCGGCAGGGCCTCATGCAGCGATTCGATGGCGGCGCTGAGCAAGGCCGCCTCGCGTCGAGCCAGGGCTAAACGACGGCGCAGCCAGGGGCTGAGGTCTTGCTGGCTTAGGTGCTCCGGCCAGGCGGCTGCCGCCAGCTCGGCATCGGCGATATCCTCGGCTTCATTGCCAACTCGCTCGGGCAGCAAGGCCCGCTCCCCTGCATCGCATTGGCGCAGGGAGTGCAGCAAGCCGGGCACGCTGGCGGCCAGATCCAAGGGGGCTTGCGCCGCATCCAGGCGCTCACGGCGGCGGCTCAACAACTGCTGCAAAGCGCCCAGCAAGGCCATCAGGCGGTAGCCATGGCTGAGCACCGCCTCGATCTGGGCCTCGGGCAGGTGCACGCTGCGCGGCTCCACCCTTGTGCGCTGGGCGGCCGCGGCCAAGGCGGCCAGGGCCGTGTAAGCCTGCTGCCGACTCAGGCGCTGCGCCAACTGCTGCTCGGCCGTGGGCGCCCATTGCAAGACATTGCGGGCATGGCGGCCCAGGGCGGCGCGCAGCTGCTGGTTCAGACGTTGCAAGGAGCGGTACTCCCAGGAGGGCAGCACAAAGCAAAAAGCCCAGGCCAGCAGGGCGCCGATGACCGTGTCGGCCAAGCGCTCGCCCACGGCCGGGCCATGGCCTTGGCCTGCCGCCAACAACAGAGGCTGCAGCAAGGCCATCAGCGTGGCTGCGGTGGCCGCCACCCGGTAGCGCTGGTTCACATAAGCATGGGCCACGCCCACGGCGAGCACAAAGCTCAGGGCCAAGAGCCAATGCTGGCCCGTCTGCGCCAAGGCCAGCACCAGCAGGCAGCCGATGACGGTGCCGATGATGCGCTCATTGCGGCGCGACAAGGTCTGCTCCAGATTGCCGCGCAAGACCACGGCCACGCTGAGCACCAACCAATGCGGGTGCGCCGCCCAAGGCAGGGCCAGGCCCAGGGCATAGGCGAGCGACAGGGCCGCCGCACCGCGCAAGGCATGGCGCATCACACCCGATTGCAGGCTGAGATGAGGCTTGAGCGCCGCCAGCGGCCAGCCCTCGGGTGAGACGAAGAGCTGCAGCTGCTCGCGCGTCCAGGCGTTCTCGCGGTCGGGCCCGGCGCAGCGCGCCACCATGGCCGCGATATCGTCAAACATATGGCCGACACGGCTTTGCAAGGCGTCGACCAGATGGCGGCGGGCATCCTCTGGCGGCGCAGGCACGGCGGCTAGGCGCTGCGCTAGATCGCGTCGCCATTGCTGGGCCGACACCGCAGGCAGGGCCGCGCCGGTTTGCAGGTGTTGGGCCAAATGCTCCAGCGCCGTGGCCAGGGGCAGCAAGGCATCGGCCAGGCTGGCGCGCCAGGCCTGGGCGGCGGCATCCTCACCCAGCAGATGCACATCCAGGCGGCTGGCCAAGAGCAGGTCACGCAACTCGATCAGGCCCAGCACCAGATCGATCTGGCAGCGGCTGTGCACCGAGGGGCGGGCGGCAAAGACCTGATCGCGCGCGGCCTGCAAGGCATCGGCCAGCAAGACATCGTCGGCAATCGAGGCGCGGATGGAGGCATCGCTGGCCGACACCTCGCCGCGTATGCGCAGGGCTCGTGAACGCAGGCGCTGCACACAAGCCCGCATCGCTTGCGCCACCGCCAGCTCGCGATAGCGCCGGCGCAGCAGTACAGCGCAGGCGCGCGCCCACAAGGCATACAACAAGGCGCCGGCCAGCACCCAGCCCGCATGCTGCCAGGCCTCCAGGGCGCTGCTGGGCGCCGCCCAGGCCATGGCGAACACCAGGGCCAACACGCCGGTGAAGGACAGCGGCCCGGCCCGCAAGCCCCAGGCCATGCACATCAGGGTGCCGAAGGCGATCAGCGCGATCAGCAGCGTCATGCCGATAGGCGAGGACCGCGTCAGGCCCACGGCCAGGGTCACCAAAGCCGCCAACAAGGCCGCGGGCAAGACCCGCCGCCAGACGCGCTGCGGCGGATTGGGCACATCCGGCAGGCTGGCGCAGACCGCGCCCCCGGCCGCGGCCATGCCCACCGGCAGGCCGAAGACCAGGGCGAACAAGGCTTGCACCCCGGCCACGCCCAGGGCCACAAACACGCCGTTCAGCTGCGCCGCGCTGAGCCGGCGGCCCAGCACGGTGGCGCGCAGCGAGGAGGCGTTCAGCATCAGCGCGCCAGCTTCAGGCCGCAGCCCGCTCCAGCGCATCAACAAACATCTTGGCCACGTCAAAGCCCGTCTGGTCGGTGATCTCCTGGAAGCAAGTCGGGCTGGTGACGTTGATCTCGGTCAGGCTGCCGCCGATCACATCCAGGCCCACCAGCAGCAGGCCGCGCGCGGCCAGGATGGGACCGACGGCGGTGGCAATTTCGCGGTCGCGCTCGCTGATGGGCTGCGCCACCCCCTTGCCACCGGCCGCCAGATTGCCACGCACCTCGCCGCCCTGCGGAATGCGGGCCAGGCAGAAAGACACGACCTCGCCGCCTATCACCAGCACCCGCTTATCGCCCTGCACGATCTCGGGCAGATAGCGCTGCACCATCACCGTCTCGGCGCCGTCCTTGTTGAGGGTCTCGATGATGGAGCCCAGGTTCAGACCGTCGGCGCCAACGCGGAAGATGCCCGCGCCACCCATGCCGTCCAGGGGCTTCAAGATGATGTCTTGGTGCTCGGCGTGGAAGGCCCGAATCACTGAAGCCGAGCGGGTCACCAGGGTGGGCGGGCAGAACTGCGGGAACTCCATCAGCGCCAGCTTTTCCGGGTGCTCGCGCAGGGCCGCGGGCTTGTTGAAGACGCGTGCACCCTCGCGCTCGGCCTGGCCCAGCAGATGGGTGGCGTAGAAGTACTCGGAATCGAAGGGTGGGTCCTTGCGCATCAGCACCGCGCCCGTCTCGGCCAGCACCAGCTCCTGCGTGGCAAGCACGGTGAACCAATCTTTCGCGTCACCCGTCAGGGCCAGGGCGCGTGCCTTGCGCGCCACCACCCGCCCGCCGGAGCGCCAGGCCAGATCGTCCACCTCGCAGGCCCAGATCTCGTGGCCACGTCGGGCGGCCTCGCGCATCATGGCGAAGGTGCTGTCCTTGTAGGTCTTGAAGTGTTCAATGGGATCGGCGACGAAGAGCAGTTTCATGATGAGGCAAGTCCGAAAAAGAGAAATGAATTCGCGTGCTTTTACTTGGCTCGCAAGTGTTGCAGCAAGAGCGCCACGCTGCCCGCCACCACGCCCCAGAAGGCCGAGCCTATGCCCAGCATATTCAGGCCCGAGAGCGTGACCAAAAAGGTCAGGATGGCGGCGTCGCGATGTTTGACTTCGGCAAGGGCGCTGCTCAGACCACCGGCAATTGTGCCCAGCAAGGCCAGGCCGGCAATCGCCGCGACCAACTCGCGCGGGAAGGCCACCAGCAGGCCCACGACGGCGCCGCCGGCCAGACCCAGGGCGATGTAGAACAGGCCAGCACAGGCCGAGGCGAGATAGCGCCGGCCCGGATCTTCATGCGCCTCGCGGCCCATGCAGATGGCGGCGGTGATGGCGGCCAGATTGAAGGCATAGCCGCCAAACGGAGCCAGCACCAGACCGGCAAGACCTGTCACCGTAATGCTGGGTGAGACCGGCGTCTGATAGCCCGAGGCACGCTGGGCCGCCACGCCGGGCAGATTCTGCGAGGCCATGGTGACGAGGAAGAGCGGCAGGGCCACGCCGATCAAGGCGGCCAGGCTGAAACTGGGCGTGGTCCAGACCGGCTGGGCCCAAGCCCATTCCACTGCGCCCAATTGCAAGCGCCCCTGCAGGCCCGCCACCGCCACGCCCATGGCCAGCACGCCGGGCACGGCATAACGCGGCCACCAGCGCTTGCCCAGCAAATAAGCCAGGGCCATGGCCAGCACCAGCGCCGGCGCCGTGCGCACCGTCAACACGGCGTCCAAGCCAAAGCGGGCCAGCACCCCGGCCAGCAAGGCCGAGGCCACGGCCAGGGGAATGCGATCCATCAGGCGCTCAAACCAGCCGGTGAGGCCGAACAAGACGATCAGGGCGCTGCAGACGAGAAAGGCGCCAATGGCCTCCGCCATGGGAATTCCGGAGGTGGCGGCGATCAGGGCCGCACCGGGGGTGGACCAGGCCGTCAGCACCGGCTGGCGGCTCCACAGCGAGAGCGCGAGGCTGGTGACACCCATGCCCAGACCCAGGGCCCACATCCAGGAACTGGTCTGGGCCGGCGTGGCGCCCAGGGCCTGCGCGGCCTGGAAGACGATGGCCACCGAGCTGGTGAAGCCCACCAGCACGGCGACAAAGCCGGCCACCAGGGCGGAGAGGGAAAGCTCGCCCAGCCAAGTCTTGCAAATGTTTGCTGTCATGCACGGCAGCATAACCAAGGCAAGCTTTGCATCAGAGCGGCTAACAAAACTCTCAGGGTCGCGTTGGCTGCCAATTCGTATGTCGCACCCGCAGCCTCACCGGGTCAGAAACCCCTGGACGAGCGGCCTACACTTTTGACATTAGGAACCAAGGCGTATGACCGCAGACTGCCTTGGGCAATCCGAGTCGATCCGCGATCGAAATGAACTGAGGCGCATTTGTCCATGCACACCCATTCCAAAGCGCCCGCTTCCAAGCTTGCGCCAGAGATCAAGAAGTACCTGGAAGCGTCCTTCCCGAGCCATCTGCCAGGCGCAACCGTGGCCATCCTTCAGCATGGGGAACTCATTCACAAGTCAGCGTACGGCCTGGCAGACGTGGGCCGAGGTATTCCGATGTCGCTTGACTCCATCCACCGTATCGGCTCCTTGACCAAGCAGTTCACCGCCGCCGCCATCATGCTGCTGAACGAGCGTCGGCTGCTTTCTCTCGACGATGCGCTGACCCAGCATCTGCCCAACTGCCCGGCGCAATACGAAGGCATTCGCCTGAGGCACTTGCTCAACCACACCGCGGGTGTCGTTTGCTTTACCGAAGTCGAGGACTTTGAAAGCGTCGAAGCCTCTGAGCTGTCGCAGCAGCAGGTGCTGGCCTTGTTTCAGAACGCCCCCTTGCTGTTCCTACCCGGGACCCAATTCTCGTATAGCAATTCTGGCTATTTTCTGCTCGGCCTGGTGATCGAGCGCGTTGCAGGAAGGCCTTTGACGGAGTTCTTCCATGACAACATCTTCTCGCCTTTGGGGATGCGATCCACCGCACTGGAAGGCCACCTGGGTATCCGGCCGATCCAGGGCTACACCCAAGAGCCCGACCTGCAACTGGCGCCGCCCATCAGCATGGCCATCCCCTTTGCTTCCGGCGCGCTGGTCTCGACCATTGACGACCTGATTCGATGGGAAGCCAGTGTGGGATCTGCGAGCCTGTTGCCTGCTCAGGCGTGGCAAACGATGTGGGCGCCCACCGTGCTGCCCAGTGGCGAGACCTGCTTCTACGGCTATGGCTTCGAAAGACGCAGCATTCAAGGCTTGACCGTGATCGAGCATGACGGGGCCATCAGCGGGTTTAACTCCTACAGTGCCCGCACGCCCGATCGAAGCCTGTTCGTTTGTTTGCTCAGCAATACCGACTCGGGCGATCCGTCGGCCATAGAAGTGGGCGAGGCCCTCATGCTTGCGCTCGCAGCGTGAGGCAGGCAACGAAGAGTTCGCGCGTTGATTCCTTCTTCCCCGCTTTTGCGTGGGATGTTGGCGCGCTCGCCGGATCGGGCTCGACGAGGCCGGACACCAAGGCCCAGGCCTGAGCTTGCCGGGTGCCCGCGCAATCGCGCCGGCTCTTGCAGACCCGCCCTGGGAAGCGTGAAAAATTATGAGAAGCGGGCGAAAGATCGCATTTCTACTGACCCAGTCGGCGCCTTCTCGAGCGCAAACTGCGGGCCATGTGCCGTTTTCTTGCCTATCTGGGTCCATCCATTTTTCTGGATGAGTTGGTTTGTACGCCGCGCCACTCCCTGGTGCGACAGTCGCTGCGGGCCGACGAGGCCAAGGCCGTCACCAATGGCGATGGTTTTGGCATCGGCTGGTATGGCGAGCGCGCCGAGCCCGGTATCTACCGCGAGGTGATGCCGGCCTGGTCGGACGAGAACCTGCTGGCCTTGTGCAGCAATGTGCGCTCCCGCCTCTTTTTCGCCCATGTGCGCGCGGCCACCGGCACGGGCATCGCGCGGCAGAACTGCCACCCCTTCCACTACGGCCCCTACCTCTTCATGCACAACGGCCAGATCGGCGGCTATGGCCAGCTGCGTCGGGCCATGGAGTCACGCCTGCCGGATCATCTCTACGCCCAGCGCAAAGGCGCGACGGACTCGGAGCTGCTCTTTCTGATGATCATCAACCGCATGGAGATGGGCGAGACGATTCCCCAGGCGGTCAGCCAGGTCCTGAACGAGACCCTGGCCATGATGCATGTGCTGCGCATCGACAAGCCGCTGCGCTTCTCCGCCGCTCTGGCGGATGGCAAGGAGGTGCATGCCTTCCGCTTCTCCAGCGATCTGCATGCGCCCACGCTCTATCTGCATCGCCAGGGTGAGCATGGCCAAGTGATCGCCTCCGAGCCGCTGGAAGACGGGCACGAGGGCTGGGAGCTGATCCCGCAGGGCACGGTGGTGCACCTGACGGCCGAGGGGCATCGCTGCGAAGACTTGATCTAAGCCCAGGCGAAAAAAATCACCCGGCGCCTAGACGGCGTGCGGGTGATTTCTCATTTTGGTAGGACTTAGATCTCGACCTTGGAGCCCAACTCCACAATGCGGTTGGTCGGCAGGTGCAGGAAATCAGCGGCAGCCGCGGCATTGCGGTGCATGCTGGCGAACAACTTCTCGCGCCACAGCGCCATGCCCGAACCGATGGTGGGGATGACGATGTCGCGGGAGAGGAAGTAGCTGGTCTCCATCTCATCCAGATGCACGCCGTGCTGCTTCATCAGCTTCAAGGCCTCGGGCACATCGGGCTCGTTCTTGAAGCCGAAGTTCAGGCTCACCATCCAGCAGTCATTGCCCAGCGGCTCGTAGCGGACCCGCTTGTCAAAGCCGACCCAGGGCACTTCGTGGTGCTTGACGGTGACGAACAGGTTTTGCTCGTGCAGCACCTTGTTGTGCTTGAGGTTGTGCAGCAGGGCGTTGGGCGTCACACCGGCCTCGGCGGCCAGGAACACGGCCGTGCCGGCCACCCGCGTGGGCGGGTTGATGAAAATGGCTTCCAGAAAGCTCTTCAGGTCGATGGCGTCCTCGCGCAGCTTGTCGCTGAGTTGGCGGCGACCTTGCTTCCAGGTCAGCATCAGGGTGAACATGCCGATGCCAATCATCAGCGGGAACCAGCCGCCCGCCACCAGCTTGAGCATATTGGAGGCGAGGAAGGTCACGTCGATGATGAAGAAGAAGCCGGTGGCCAAGAGGCACAGAGGCAGCGGGTACTTCCAGCCATGGCGGATGACGAAGAAGGTCATCACCGTGGTGATGGTCATATCGATGGTCACCGCAATGCCGTAAGCGCCGGCCAGCTTGCTGGAGGAGCCGAACAAGACCACGGCCAGCACGATGAAGACGAACAGACCCCAGTTGACGAAGGGCACATAGATCTGGCCCGTGTCACGCACCGAGGTGTGCAGGATGCGCATGCGCGGCAGGATGCCCAGCTGCACCGCCTGCTTGGTGACCGAGAAGGCCGCCGTGATCAGGGCTTGCGAGGCCACGATGGCCGCACAGGTGGCGAGTAAAAAGAGCGGGATCTCCGCCCAAGCAGGTGCCAGCAGGAAGAAGGGGTTCTTCACGCCCTCGGGGTTGTCCAGCAGCATGGCGCCCTGGCCAAAGTAGTTGAGCACCAGGGCGGGCATGACGATGCCATACCAGGCGATGCGAATCGGTTTGCGGCCGAAATGGCCCAGGTCGGCGTACAGCGCCTCGCCACCGGTCACCACCAGCACGACAGCGCCCAAGGCCACAAAAGCCACCCATTTGTGCGCCAGGCAAAACGCCACGGCATAGGCCGGATTGATGGCCACCAGCACATGGGGGTTGTCAAAGATATGCGGCAGACCCAGGGCCGCCAGGGCGCCAAACCACAGCACCATCACCGGCCCGAAGGCCCGGCCAATGCCGCCCGTGCCGAAGCGCTGCACAGCAAACAAGCCGGCCAGCACCACCAGGGTCAGCGGAAGTATGGCGTCATGGAATTGGGGCTGGTAGACGTCGATGCCCTCCACCGCGCCCAGCACCGTCATGGCCGGCGTGATCACCGCATCACCGTAGAAGATGGCGGTACCAAACAAGCCCACCAGCAGCAGGCCGCGCCGCAGCTGCGGCTTGTCGTTCACCGCATTGGTGGCCAAGGCCAGCATGGCGATCAACCCGCCCTCGCCGTTGTTGTCGGCGCGCAGGATCAGCAACACATATTTGATGGAGACGATGATGGTCATCGTCCAAAACAGCAGCGAGAGCACGCCCAGGATGTTGTCGGCCGTTGGGGCTACATGGCCGCCATGGAACACTTCTTTGAGTGCATAGAGTGGGCTGGTACCGATGTCGCCATAGACAACACCCAGCGCACCCAGGGTCAAACCGGCCAGAGCCGACTTGGATTGGGGCGTGTTATTGGAACTCACGTGATTGCAGACGGGCCCCACAGAGCCCGCTCAAGCCAAAACGGGTATTTTGCCCCTCGTTTGCTGCGTCGCATCAAAACTTAGACCCCATCGTTGCTGAAGTCCCGGCCTGTCTCTGCATTTGGGGGCTTGACGCTTCAGCCCGGCTGCAGCAGAGATTTGTCCAGCACCCGGCGCACAAATTCCAGCGTCGCCTGGTTCAGGTACTCGCGGTTGCTGGCCTTGGTGAAGCTATGGCCTTCGTCTTCGGCGGTCAAAAACCAGACCGGTGTGCCGTTGGCGCGCACCGCAGCCACCATCTGCTGCGCCTCGCCGTACGGCACCCGTGGGTCATTGCGGCCATGGACGACGAACAAGGGCTTGCGCACCTCGGCGGCGCGGCTCAGCGGCGAGATGCGCTGCAAAAACGCCCGCATGGCGGGGTCGCGTTCGTCGCCATATTCGGCGCGGCGGTTGTCGCGACGATAGCTTTCGGTGTTCTCCAAAAAGGACACAAAGTTGGCAATGCCCACCCGGCAAATGCTGCCGGCAATGCGTTTGGACTCGTGGGTAGCCACCGCCAAAGACATATAGCCCCCATAACTACCGCCGGCCACCACCACACGGTTGGCGTCCATATCGGCACGGCTCGCAATCAAATCCAGCAGGGCGCTGATGTCCTTGACCGAGTCTTCGCGGCGCAGGCCGTTGTCCAGGCCGAGAAAGCGCTGACCGAAGCCGTCCGAACCTCGCACATTGGGCAGGATCAGATGCATGCCCAGCTCTTCCACCAGCTGCCGCATCAGCCCCGACAGATGGCCGGGCCGCGATTGCGAAGACGGCCCGCCATGGATGCTGATGTAAACAGGCCGGGGCCCGGTGAAGCGCGCCGGCGGGGCGATATGCAGGCCGGAGATTTCCAAGCCGTCAAAGCTCTTCCACTGCAGGCTGGCGTATTCTGGCCCGGCGGCCGACGCCTCATGACCGGCCCAGAGCTGCAGCTCATCGGTCTGGCTGTTATAAGCATAGATGCGCCCCGGGCTCTGCGCCGAGGCATGTTCAAAGCCCAGCAAGGGCAAGCTGCCATGCCAGCGCAGCGTGCGCATCACACCGGCCGGCAATTGGCTGGCGATGCGGCGCGGCTGCGCCTGGGCTTGTTGAGGGTCGAACAAGCGCAGCACCGAAACGCCCTGCTCATTGTTCAGCAAGGCCAAGGGGCGCCCATCGGCTCGGGGCGGCACGGCCAGGGCCTCCAGATCCGACTTCATCTCACTGAGCCAAGGCTGGGCCTGACCGCTGGCCAGGTCCAGGCGCACCAGATGGCGGTAGTCCGACTTGAGCGCCTGCCTGCGCCACAAGGCATTGGCAGGCGGCGCTACGGGGGCGTCTTCGGTCTCGACCTCGGCATTGGCCGCGTCCTCGTCCTCCGCCTTAGCCTCGGCGGCGCCCAGAGGCCGCCCAGGCTTGCCATCGAGTTCATAGCGCAAGAGCTGGCTGCGCTTTTGCACGGTGCGCTTGATCACGATGCTGCCGCTGGGGCTGACATTCAAGTCTGTAAAGCGCCCGCCCTCCACCGCCGCCAACTCGCGCGGCTGTGGCGGATTCTGCAGGGGGTCGACCCACATCAAGCGGCTAAAAGGGCGGGCCGCCTTGGCCCCGGCCTCGGACTGTCGATTCAGGCGCTCCCACAGATAAACCAGGCCGCGGCCCTGGGGCAGGAACTGGTAGTCGCTGACCCGCCCCTCATTGCCGCTGAGACTCTCGGGCAGCGCCAGTGCCTCGCCCTCCGCCCCCGGGCTCAGGCGATAGAGCTGGTAGGCCTCGTCCCCGCCTTGGTCGCGACTGAAGACCAGGTAGTCGCCGCGCTCGGGCTCCCAGCTGGCTTGGGCGACGGCATCTCGCCCTTCGGTCAAGACCATGGGCTTAGCGCCCGCGGCCTTGAGCAGATGCAGTTGCTGACGGCCACCGACTTGCGCCAACACCAGCATCTCCCGCCGCAATGGATGCCAATCGACAAAACGCGGGCTGGCCACCTCCTTGGCGGCCGGGCGGCTGGGCTGAGTCAGCGCCGGAATCCCGTCGGCCAGCAGGCTGGGGCCGGGCTCAAGGCGCCGCTCCTGCGCCCAAGCAGGACTCAGCACAGCGGCGAGGAGCAAGGTGCCGGCAAAACAGTTCCACAAGGGCTTCTGATACGTCTTCATATGCAAGCCAAACTCCGGAACAGCACGAGGCTGCCTAAAAAGAAGAAGGGTCAATGCCCAGGCACTGACCCTTTGCGACACCGAGCCCCCGAGTGAACCCAGGGGCGGCACGGCCATCAATCCTTATTCGAATGAATAGCTGGCGCTGACGGTGTAGCGACGACCCAGCTGATCGGTCGCGCCTTGATCGTAGTAGTTGAACACCGAAGGCACGCCGGAGCTGAAACCATAGGTGCCCATCACATTCAAGACCGTGGCCGACAGAGTCACATTCTTGAAGCCACGATAGGTGGTACCCAGGTCCAGCGACTGCTGCGGCGTGTTGTAGCAATAGCCATTGGCACGCAGCAAGGTGTTGGAGGCCGTGGTCGAGCTCAGGCAGGTATCGGTGGTGGAACGCTTCAAGCCGTCGGAATGCGAGATGCGGGCAAAGCTGTCGAAGTTGGCCGTCTCCCAGTTCAGCGTCAGCTTGACCTTGGTCTTGGGGACGTCCGAGTTGGTCGTGCCCACGGCGTAGGTCACATCGCTGGTGTCCAAGATTTTGTAGTCGTAGCGGCGGGTGTAGGTGCCATCGACCTTGAGCTTGAAGCGGCCCAGCTCGGTATCGGGGAAGCGCACGGTCAGGTCGTAGTCCAGGCCACCGGTCTTGGTCCAGTTGTAGTTGCCATATTGGCGCACCAGCATCAGGATGGGGCCGCTATTGTCCACACCGGGCAGCCAGGTCGTGGGATTGGGGTCACGCACGATTTGGGGGTTCGGAGCCGTCGGATTCTTAGCTGCGTCCTCCATGATGTCCACACCACGCTGGCTGCGGATCTCGTTCTGGCGCTCGAAATACCAGGCGTCCAGGCTCAGATCGACTGCCTTGGAAGGCGAGAACACCAGGCCCAGGGTGGCGGAGCGGGAGGTCTCGGGCTTCAGGTCGGGGTTGGCCGCGATGGTGGTGGCGATGCTGCCTGGGTTGGGCGTGCGCGAGGCAAAGCCCAGCACATTGCAATCGCGGCTATTGGAAGGATCGGCCTTGCTGACCGGCTTGGCAGGGTTGCTCACATCGCAACGAATCGGATCCACCACGGCATAGGAGCCGAAGGAGTGGAAGGACGAGGCGTAAGAGTTGCCGATCTGCGAGATCGAGGGCGCACGGAAACCCGTGGCCGCCGTACCGCGCACCAGCACCACCGAGGGCACCGCCATCCACTTGAAGCCCAGCTTGCCGGTATTGGCATTGCCGAAGTCGCTGTAGCGCTCGGCACGCAGGGCGGCTTGCACTTCCAGGTCCTTCAGCACCGGCAGACTCAACTCACCAAACAAGGCGGTGGAGTTGCGACTGCCCGAAGCGCCGTTGGCCACCAGGCCGATGAAGTCGCCGCTCTTGTAAGCGTCGTTAGGTACCGACTCCAGGGTCTCGCGGCGGAACTCGGCGCCCAGAGCTACACCGGCCTTGCCGCCGGCCATATCGAACCAGAGGCGGCTGGCGCGCAGGTCAACGGACGCAATGCTGGCCTTGCCATCAATGACGGCATCGGAGGCCACGCTGGCGATGGCCGCTGCGTCATTGGCCTTGGTAAAGCGATAGGTCTTGTCGGTGATGGCCTTGCTGAGCAGGGAGGCACGCAGCTCGTTGCCACGCACGCGGCTCATGTTCTGAGTGCTGTAAAGCAGGGCGCTGTCGATGTCCCAATCCCCCACCACGCCTTCAACGCCAACGGTAAAGCGCGAAGCTTGCAGCTCAGTGGTGTCTGTGCGCGGAATATCGGCAAAGCGATACAGCAGTTGCACTGCCTCGGGTTTGGCCCAGGCATTGGTCGGGTTGTCCGGATGGCCCACGGGCAAGACGATGGCCGGGAAGCTTTGCATGCTGCCGTCCAGCTTGGGCCATTGCACCGCATTCTTGGCGGTGCTTTGCGTGAACAAGCTGGTGGTCAGTGCGCGGGGTGTGAGCAGGGATTCGGTGGTGGTCTTGGACAGCATCACGTCGGCATAAGCCGTCAGGTCCTTGTTCACAGCGAAGGTGCCGCGCAGCGAGCCGCCAATACGGTCTTGCTTGGAGATGATTTCGGTGGCGCTGTCGAGGTCGTAACGGCACATGCCTTTGGGCATATTGGGTGTGCCGTAGTCCGTGCCGGTGCCAGCAGGCTGGAAGCCCGGCAAGCGCTGAGACAAGCCCTTGCCCACCAGCATATCGTCCGGGCAACCCGCCAGACTGCCAAGGAAGTTGACGCCGGAGGCGCTGTTATTGGCGACGCTATAGCCGTCGATAACGGTGCGGCCAGACAGGCTGGTCGGCACTCGGTAGAAATTGGCAAAGGGCGAGGCCGCCGAGCCGGGGGAGAAGCGGGACAAGCTGCCGTCCAGATTCAACACCTGGTCGGCCAAGGCCTGATCGCCTTGATTGCGCAGCTCGGTCGCCATGACGCGATCACGCTTGCTGACCTCCAAGCCACCGTAGATATTGAATCGTTGCGTGTCCAGATTGCCGAAGCCGAAGGCCGCATTGGCCGTACGTGTGCCGCCCACGCCGTCGTGATTGACGGTATAGCTGCCGCCCAATTCACCACCCACATAGTCCTTGCGCAGGATGTAGTTGACAACACCAGCCATGGCATCGGAGCCATACATGGCCGAGGCGCCGTCCTTCAGGATGTCGATGCGCTCCACCGCGCCCTTGGGGATGGTGTTGACGCTGACCATATTGCCGCGTCCGAAATTGACGTCCACCGCGGCGGCGGGCGCAATACGACGGCCGTTGATCAGGGTCAGCGTGCCTTGCGAGCCAAAGCCCCGCAGAGAAACCGTGGACAGACCCGAGACAAAGCCCGAGCTGGCACCATCGCCGATGGAAGAGCTGTCCACCGCGCTGACCGTGCGCAGCATCTCTTCGATGCTGGCGTAGCCCGACTTGCGGATGTCCTCGCGCGAGATGCTTTGCACCACGGAAGGCGTTTCCTTGTCGATCCGTTTGATCAGACTGCCCGTCACCTCGACGCGTTCGATCTTGGCGGGCGTGGTCGTGTCTTGGGCGAATGCTGTGGCGCAGCTGCTGATCAGGGCCAGGGTCAAGAGATTGTGGCGATGTTTCATGGGGTTCCTCCTCGCAGATACTTGTCGCGCCCACTCAAGGTCGGGTCACAAGCGAAGTCCGCACATTAAGAGCCCGCTAACAGGTATTTATGACATTTGGTTTGCTAGAGTGTTCCGATGGTTATGTTGAGCTCCCCCGCCGCTGATCCGCAACTGGCCGAGGCCTTTGTCGCGCGGCGCCTGAGCTTGCGCCATCTGCGCCTGATCCTGGCCTTGAATGAGGGGAAGAGCATCAGCGCAGCGGCCGAGTTGCTGCACGTCACTCAACCGGCCGTCAGCAAATCTTTGACCGAGCTGGAGCAAGGCCTAGGACAAACCCTTTTTGTGCGAAGAGGGCGCGGTTTTCATGCCACAGCCCTGGGCGAAAGGCTGATCGGCCTGGCAAGCAAACTGGAATCAGATCTGCGCCGTGGCAGCGAAGACGTGGCCGCCATCGTGCGCGGCACCCATGGGGAATTGCAGATCGGCGCCACCAATGCCGCCCTGCCCCAACTCTTGCCCGATGCCATGGCCTTGATGAAGCAAGAGCGCCCACTGGTCACCATCAGCGTGCGCACCCATGCGCTCAGCGATCTGATTGACGAGTTGCGCCAAGGTCGGCGCGATCTGGTGCTGGCGCGGGTGCCGCCGATCGAGATGCCGCCCGATATCGAGGGTCAGGTCTTGCTCAAGCAAAACGAGGTGGTGGTGATCAGCTGCGTCCACCCCCTGGCCAAACAGCGCCAGCTGGACTGGCAGCAGCTGCATCAGCTGGCCTGGGTCGGCCCCTTGCCCGGCACCCGCATGCGGGGCTTGATGGACCGCATGTGGCAAACCCTGGGGCTGGCGCCGCCCTGCAATTTGATCGAGACCGGCGACATCATGCTGGTGCTCAGCATGATGAAGCGCCTGCCCCTGCTGGCCATGATGCCCCAGCATGTGGCGCGGCTGGCGGCCCAGCAAGGCATCGTCAAAATCCTGCCGCTAGAGGCCAAGGTGGGCCTGGCCGATCTGGCCCTCTGGCATCTGCGCGAACCCCAGTCGGAACTGGTGGAACGGTTCAAGACCTTGTTGCAGCAAGTCGCCCAGGACTACATCCGGCGCGAATCCGCTCAGGCGTAAACCTCCGCCTCCGGATCAGTGACCTCCAGCTCATAGCTGGCCGCCAACATGCCCAGACGGGCGATCACGCCGTACATATAGAAGCGGTTGGGCGCACTCGCGCCAGGCTTCTCGCCCGGGCGCGGCAGTTGGGAGGACTGCGAGAAGGCCAGGGGCACATAGCTGGCGCCGGGAGCGTTGAGGTTCTCGTCCATGCCGCGGTCGGCATGAATGCGGTAGAAGCCACCCACCACATAACGGTCCATCATATAGACCACCGGCTCGGCCACGGCGTCGTTGACCCGCTCGTGCGTCACCACGCCTTCTTGCACCAAGACCTGGTGCACGGCCTGGCCGTCCTTGATGACGCTCATCTTGTTGCGGCAGCGGCGACTCAGCTCCTCCACCTCCTTGGCATCGCGCACAGTCATCACGCCCATGCCATAGGTGCCGGCGTCGGGCTTGACGACGACGAAAGGCTTTTCCTGAATGCCGTATTCCTTGTACTTGCGGCGGGTCTTGCTCAGCACCGCATCCACATGGGTTTGCAAGGCCTCCAAGCCCTGGCCCTCGCTGAAGTCCAGACCTTCCACCGGCACCGAAAGCGGGTTGATCAGCCAGGGGTCCATGCCCAAGAGCTTGGAGAACTTCTTGGCCACATCTTCGTAGGCCTTGAAATGCTGGCTCTTGCGCCGCAGGGCCCAGCCGGCGTGCAGCGGCGGCAGCAGGTATTGCTCATGCAGATGCTCCAGCACGCGCGGGATGCCTGCAGAAAGGTCGTTATTGAGCAGAATCGTGCAGGGGTCAAATCCCTTCAACCCCAGGCGGCCGCGGGTGCGCAGCAAGGGCTCGACCGTCAGGCTGCTGCCGTCGGCCAGGGCCAGCTCGGTCGGGCCGGTGACGGATTCGTCCAAGCTGCCCAGGCGCACATTCAGGCCGGCCTGGGTGAAGATGCGAATCAGCGTCGCCACATTGCTGAGGTAGAAGCTGTTGCGGGTGTGGTTCTCCGGGATCAGCAGCAGGTTTTTGGCCTCGGGGCAGATCTTCTCGATGGCCGCCATTGCCGCCTGCACGGCAAGAGGCAGCATCTCGGGCGTCAGATTGTTGAAGCCACCGGGGAAGAGATTGGTGTCCACCGGCGCCAGCTTGAAGCCGGCATTGCGCAAATCCACCGAGCTGTAAAAGGGCGGCGTGTGCTCCATCCACTCCAGGCGGAACCAGCGCTCAATCGCCGGCATGGACTCCAGGACGCGCTGTTCCAATTCGTTGATCGGGCCTGTCAGTGCGGTAATAAGGTGGGGAACCATGGCGGCGGGTGCTCGGGTGGGGGTGAAGCTATTCTAGAGATGGCAGCACATTGGGCCTTTATCGAAGAAGCCAAGCCCCAAGCCCGCAGTAATAATGCGAACGTGGCGCACCGCGCCTGCCTTTCACCACCTATGGCTTCGAAAATACTCGTCATCGAAGATCAGGCCGAGATTCGCCGCCTGATCCGTTGGTCGCTCGCTGAAACCGATCACCAAGTTCAAGAGGCACCCAATGGCAGCCTGGGCTTGGCCATGGCTCAGACGCTAAGGCCGGACCTGATTTATCTGGACGTGATGATGCCCGGCGAACTGGACGGCATCGCGGTCTGCCAGCAACTGCGCCAAGACCCGGCCACCGCCGGCCTCTTGATCGTCGTCCTCAGCGCCGATGCCAGCCAGGACAACAAGGCCCGCGCCCTGGCGGCCGGTGCCAACTTCTTCTTGCCCAAGCCCTTCAGCCCGGCCAAATTGCTGGAGCTGACCCAAGTGCTCTTGCGCAACAAGACCCAGGCCCCGGTGGATCCCGAGGCCCCCTGATCTCAAGCCCAATGTGAAGAAAGCCTGCCTGGCAAGATGCCGGGCAGGCTTTTGGCTTGTCTAGGCAAGGCCGGCAGGCTGCCGACCCTTCCCACTTGGCGAGGGCTTACTTGTGATAAGCCGTCTCGCCGTGCGAGCTGATGTCCAGACCTTCGCGTTCTTCTTCTTCGGTGACGCGCAGGCCTATCGTCAGGTCGACGATCTTGTAGGCGATCACCGAGACGATGCCGGACCAGATCACCGTCACACCCACGGCCTTGGCCTGCACCCAGACTTGCGAGGCGATGGAATAAGCATCCGGCGTGATCATGGAGGCCGTCACCCAGTCGCCCACGGCGCTGGGGCCACCCAGGGCGGGGGAGTTGAACACACCGGTCAGCAGCGCACCGATGATGCCGCCCACGCCGTGCACACCGAACACGTCCAGCGAGTCATCCGCGCCCAGCAGCTTCTTCAGGCCCGACACACCCCACAGGCAGGCGAAGCCGGCGATGGCGCCGATGATCAGCGCACCACCCACACCGACATTGCCGGCCGCGGGCGTGATGGCCACCAGACCCGCCACCGCACCGGAGGCCGCGCCCAGCATGGAGGCCTTGCCCTTGTGCAGCGCTTCACCGACCGACCAAGCCAGCACCGCCGCAGCCGTGGCCACAAAGGTGTTGATGAAGGCCAGGGCGGCAAAGCCATTGGCTTCCAGGGCCGAACCGGCATTGAAACCAAACCAGCCCACCCACAGCAGGGAGGCGCCGACCATGGTCAGGGTCAGGCTGTGCGGGGTGAAGGCTTCCTTGCCGTAACCGACCCGCTTGCCCACCATATAAGCACCCACCAGGCCAGCCACTGCGGCGTTGATGTGCACGACGGTGCCGCCGGCGAAGTCCAGGGCGCCCCATTGCCAGATCATGCCGGCCGTGCTGTTGACCTGATCGACCACGGCCGCGCTGGTGTAGGCATCCGGGCCGGCCCAGAACCAGACCATATGCGCGATGGGCAGGTAGCTGAAGGTGAACCACAGGGCCAGGAACATCAGCACGGCGGAGAACTTCACCCGTTCGGCAAAAGCACCGACGATCAGGCAGCCGGTGATGCCCGCAAACGTGGCCTGGAAGGCGGCAAACACGATCTCGGGAATGACCACGCCCTTGCTGAAGGTGGCGGCGTTGGCGAAGGTGCCGGCGACGTTGTCCCAGATGCCCTTCATCATCAAGCGATCGGTGCCGCCGATGAATTTATTGCCCTCGGTGAAAGCTAGGCTGTAACCGTACAAGACCCACAGCACGACGATCATCGAGAAGGCCACCATCACCTGCATCAGCACCGACAGCATGTTTTTGCTGCGCACCAGGCCGCCGTAGAACAGGGCCAGGCCGGGCACGGTCATCATGATGACCAGCAGGGTGGACAACATCATCCAGGTGGTGTCGCCCTTATTGGGCACCAGCACGGGGGCGGAGGCAGCTTCTGCCGCGGCGGAGGCTGCAGCCACAGGGGCCGAAGCCGCCGCTGCTTCGGGCGCCGCAGCTGTGGCGACGGTCGCAACCGCAGAGGCGGCTGCCGAGGCGGCGTCCTGAGCCCAGGCCGCGGGGGTCAGCACCGCTGCCGCCAGGGCCAGACAGGCAAAGAGTTTCTTCATTTGAAGCTCCAAAAGGGAGAGATAGCGAACAAGTGATGAGTGGGGTGGTGAGGCGAGCGCTGCTGCTTAAAGCGCTTCCTTGCCCGTCTCGCCGGTGCGGATACGCACCACCTGATCCAGCGGCGACACAAAGATCTTGCCGTCGCCAATCTTGCCGGTCTTGGCGGCGGTCTCGATGGCTTCGATGACCTGATCCACCACGGCGTCATCGACGGCCGCCTCGATCTTCACCTTGGGCAAAAAGTCCACCACATACTCGGCGCCACGGTAGAGCTCGGTGTGCCCCTTCTGGCGGCCAAAACCCTTGACCTCGGTGACGGTCAGACCTTGCACGCCGATGGCGCTGAGGGCCTCGCGCACCTCGTCAAGCTTGAAGGGCTTGATGACGGCTGTGATCAGTTTCATGATTTGTTTCCTCGCAGATCTCGTTAATGGCAAAGGTCTTGGTGCTTCAGAAGGTCTTCTTGACCGACACCACAAACGCCGTCTTGCCCAGGTTCTTCAGCGAATCCATGCTGGAGCCGCCCTGGTAGGCCTCGGTGTCGGTGCCGATCACGGCGGCGCCGAAGGTGAAGCCGGCATAGTCCTTGTTCAGCGTCAGCGCGTAATCGGTGTAGCTGCCGGCGTCGTTGTTCTTGAGCTTTTGGTAGCCGATATGCGGGGTCAGGGTGAAGCCCTCGCCCAGCTCAAACGTGGCCGAGACATCCAGATAGCCGCTGCCCTTGCTGTCGGCCGTGCCAAACAGATTGGTGAGGCTGTGGGAGTACTTCGCAGTCACCGGGCCGAAAGTGGCGGCCGCGTAGATCTCGGTCGTGTTGGCGCTGGGGTTAAGGTCGTTTCCGGGGTATACATAACTCAACAAACCCACGTCAAGCGTCAAGCCCTTGGCGACCTCGGTCTTGTAGCCGCCGTAGAGGTCGATCTCGACATTGGCGCCGCCGTTGTAGGGGGCGTCCTTGATCCACTTGATGGTGGAGCCCCAGGCGCCGATGTAAAAACCGCTCTCGGCGGCGTAATCCACGCCGCCTTGCAAGGCGGGCTGCAAGCGGGACTGGGCAATGCCGCGGTAGCGGTACTCGCTGGCCAGGCTGAGATTGAAGCTCAGGGGGCTGGCGGCGGGCGCGGCCGCTGCCGGCGCCTCCTCGGCATGGACCGACAGAGTGCTGGACGCTAGGGCGAGGGCAAGCAGGGCATACACAGTCTTCATCGCGGAACTCCTGGCAAGGTTTTGGACAAATACAAAGGGAGGGGCTAGCAAGCTGAAACGATTTGCTTCAAGCACAGCAGCTTCCGTGCCAACTCCCCGTCGGCCCAGGGTTTCACCTGGCGACGTAGCGCCAAGCATGGGCGGCGCCCCATGACAAAAGACTGCACCCTGCTTGGCGAAAAATTCACCAAAGCGCGGTGTAGCCGGTCGAAGGCACAGCGCCTGCAAGCGCATTCTTTTGGTGCATGCACCGCTTGCGGGCGCACGATGGCGAGCGGGGCTCGCCCGCGCGAGCTGCAAAAGGCAGAATCGGCCCGACATGGTGCAGACCGAGAGGGAATCCCTATGTCTCTGGCCCTGGTTCACAGCCGATCTTTGGATGGCATCAGCGCGGCGGCCGTCAGCGTGGAGGTTCATCTGGCCAATGGTCTGCCGAGCTTCACCCTGGTTGGCCTGGCCGAAACCGAGGTCAAGGAGTCGCGTGAGCGGGTGCGCGCCGCCCTGCAGAACAGCGGCCTTTCCTTCCCACACAACAAGCGCATTACGGTCAATCTGGCTCCGGCCGAAGTGCCCAAAGAAGGTGGGCGCTTCGATCTACCGATTGCCCTGGGCCTGCTGGCGGCCAGCGGCCAGATCGATGCGCAAGCACTGGCCGGGCTGGAATGCGCGGGCGAACTCTCGCTCAGCGGCGAGCTGCGCCCGGTGCGCGGCGCCCTGGCCATGAGCCTGGCCCTGCGGCGCGAGGGCTTGCCGCGCCAGCTGCTGCTGCCCCAGGCCAGCGCGGCCGAGGCCGCCTTGGTGGAGCAGGTGCAGGTGCTGAGCGCCCATCATTTGCTAGAGGTGGTGGCGGCCCTGCAGCCGGGCAGCGAGCAGGGCCTGGCGCAGGCCAGAGCGCAGGCGGCAGCGCCGCCACTCAGCGGCCCGGATCTGCGCGATATCAAAGGCCAGGCCGCCGCCAAACGAGCGCTGGAGATTGCGGCCGTAGGCGAGCATTCGCTGCTTTTGGTGGGCCCGCCGGGCACGGGCAAGTCCATGCTGGCGCAACGTTTGAGCGGGCTGCTGCCGCCACTGGACGACGAGCAAGCGCTGGAGTCGGCGGCGGTGCTGAGCCTGGCCGGCCAGTTCCAGCCCTCGCGCTGGGCGCAAAGAGTGATGCGCAGCCCTCACCACACCGCCTCGGCCGTGGCCCTGGTGGGCGGCGGCTCACCGCCCCGGCCGGGTGAAATCTCCCTGGCCCTGCATGGCGTCTTGTTTCTCGATGAATTGCCGGAGTTCAATCGCCTGGCCCTGGAGGCCTTGCGTGAGCCGATGGAAACCGGCCGCATCCTGATCTCGCGCGCGGCGCGGCAGTCCGAGTTCCCGGCGCGCTTTCAGCTGATCGCGGCGATGAACCCTTGCCCTTGCGGCAACGCCGGCAATCCCTTGCGCGCATGTCGCTGCTCACCCGATCAAATTTCGCGTTACCAAGCGCGGCTGAGCGGCCCGTTTCTTGATCGCCTGGATCTCTTGATCGAGGTCCTCATGGTGCCCCCGGCCGAGCTGGCCGCCCTGCCCGCCGGTGAGAGCAGCGCCTCGGTGGCGGCGCGCGTAGCCGCCGCGCGGGCCTGGGCCCATGAGCGGCAGGGCTGTAGCAACGCGCGCCTCACGGTCGACCAGTTGGACAAGCTCGCCGCCCCCGAGCCGGCCGCCCTCGCCTTCTTGCAAAAGGCGGCGGAGAAATTAGGCTGGTCGGCACGCAGCTACCACCGCGTCCTGCGGGTGGCCCGCAGCATCGCCGACCTGGCCGGCAGCACCCGCCTGAACCCAGCCCATATGGCCGAGGCCATCCAGATGCGGCGCGGGCTCAGGACCTAAGCGAGACAAAGACGCTGAGGCCTGAAATTACTGGCGGATCAACTCGCCATCGCGCACCCGCACGACTTCATCCACCTTGACGCCGGGATCGTTGGCGAACTCAAAGCTGCGCGTGCTGGCGTCGGAGAAACCCACTTTCACCAGCCAGACTTGCTGGGCTTTGTGCTTCTTCTCCATCTCATTGCCGAAATAGCCCCCGGCCGCAGCACCACCCACGGTCGCCAGCTTCTTGCCATTGCCGCCGCCGATCTGATTGCCCAGCAAGCCGCCGATCACCGCACCGCCCACGGCACCGAGGCCACTGGCCTCACCAGCGCGCTGTTCCTTGCGAACCGACAGGACGGTGGCGCACTCATGGCACAAGGCCGGCTTGGCCTGAGCCACCGGCACCTGCTTGGCCGCTGAGGCCCCATCGCTTGTGGCCGCCTTGTCGTTCTTCTCAACTGGCTTGGCCACGCTTGGATGTTTCGTTTGAGACTTGAGCGGCACGGCCACCGGCTTGGCGCTGGACTCCCCCGTTGGGGTCGCCTGCGCACGAGGTAAAGGGGTTAGAGCGGAAGAGGCTGCGGCGCCTGCCCCAGCCACTTCGGCCGGCGACAGGGTCGCAGCCTCGCTGCTTGCCGAGGGGATGGCACTCAAATCCTTGCTGGACTGCGAGCGCCCCAGGGCATATACGCCGGCCAGCAAGGCGGCGAGCAGAGCGATAGCGATAAAACGTTGGGATGTGCTAACAGAGCTATTCATGGGAGAGATGGGGGAGAAATTGCATTCGCAGCTCGAATGGAACCGCGTTCAATTTCCAGCATGCCACGGTCGATTCAAAAAACAGTCCACCGAAATGATGAGCATGTAAGCACTTGCAATCAAGCCCTGCAAGCGCCCCCAACTTGAGCCGCGTCAATCTTTCTCCACATCCCGCTCGCCGCCTCAAGCCCTCATAGCAGGGGCGCCAGCGCGCGCTCGGCGGCGAGCTTGTCCAGCGCCATGCGCCGGCCCCAGTCCGCCACCTGATCCGCCGCGATGCGACCCACATTGAAGTAAGCCGCTTGCGGGTGGGCAAAGTAAAAGCCTGAGACGCTGGCGGCCGGGGTCATGGCCATGGATTCGGTCAGGCCCATGCCCACCTCTTCGGGCGCCAGTACGCGGAAGACCTCGCGCTTGACCAGATGGTCCGGGCAGGCCGGATAGCCTGGCGCGGGGCGGATGCCACGGTACTTCTCGGCGATCAAGTCCTCGGCCGTCAGCGCCTCGTCGGCGGCATAACCCCAGAACTCGGTGCGCACGCGCTGATGCAGGCGCTCGGCAAAGGCTTCGGCCAGGCGGTCGGCCAGGGCCTTGAACATGATGGCGGAGTAGTCGTCCAGATCGGCGATGAACTGAGCCTCTTTCTTCTCCACACCCAGGCCCGCCGTTACGGCAAAAAGACCGATGTAATCCGGCACGCCGCCCTTGGGCGCGATGAAGTCGGACAGGCAGCGGTTGGGCCGCTTGACACCATCGACCACCGGTCGCTCGGACTGCATGCGCAGGCCATGCCAGGTCATCAAGACCTCGCTACGGCTCTCATCGGTGTAGATCTCGATATCGTCGTCATTCACCTGGGCGGCCGGGTAAAGGCCAAACACGCCATTGGCCTGCAGCCAGCGGCCGGCAATCAGGCGCTGCAACATGCGCTTGCCATCGCTGTAGACGCGCTGGGCCTCGGTGCCCACGATCTCGTCCTTCAAGATGGCCGGGAAGGGGCCGGCCAGGTCCCAGGTCTGGAAGAACGGGCCCCAGTCGATGTGTTCGGCCAGCTCGGCCAGGTCGTAGTTGCGGATGAGGCGGCGGCCGATGAACTGGGGCTTGGGCGGCTGGTAGCTGGCCCAGTCCATCTGCGCCTTGTTGGCGCGCGCCTGCGCCAGCGTGACCATGGGCGTCTGCTTCTTATTCGCGTGCAGCTGCCGCACTTGCTCATAGTCGGTCTTGAGTTCGGCGATGAATTTGGCGGCACGGTCGTCCGAGAGCAGATCGCTGCACACGCCCACGCTGCGCGAAGCGTCGGGCACGTAGACCACCGGGCCCTCGTAGTGCGGCGAGATCTTGACGGCCGTGTGCACGCGGCTGCAGGTGGCGCCGCCGATCAAGAGCGGCGTGCCGCGCGAGCTGAAGTACTCGTCGCGCTGCATCTCGGCCGCCACATGCTGCATCTCTTCCAAGCTGGGGGTGATCAGGCCGGAGAGGCCGATGATGTCGGCGCCCTCGGCCTTGGCGCGGGCCAGGATGTCCTGGCAGGGCACCATCACGCCCATATTCACGACCTCGAAGTTATTGCACTGCAGGACGACGGTGACGATGTTCTTGCCGATATCGTGCACATCGCCCTTGACGGTGGCGATGACGATCTTGCCCTTGGGCTTGGCTTCGGCGCCGGCCGCGATCATGGCCAGCTTCTCGGCCTCGATATAAGGCAGCAGATGGGCCACGGCCTGCTTCATCACCCGCGCCGACTTGACCACCTGGGGCAGGAACATCTTGCCCGCACCGAAGAGATCGCCCACCACGTTCATGCCGGCCATCAAGGGGCCTTCGATCACATGCAGGGGGCGGCCGCCCTTGGCGGCAATCGCCTGCCAGGCCTCTTCGGTGTCGGCGGTGATGAACTCGGTGATGCCGTGCACCAGGGCATGGCTCAGGCGCTGATCCACATCGCCCGCACGCCAGGCCAGGCGGGCGGTGTCATCGATGGCCATGCCCTTGGCGCGCTCGGCCACCTCGATCAGGCGTTCGCCCGAGTCGGCGCGACGATTCAGCACCACATCTTCCACCCGCTCGCGCAACTCGGCGTCCAGATCGTCGTAGACGCCCACCATGCCGGCGTTGACGATGCCCATGTCCATGCCCGCTTGAATCGCGTGGTAGAGGAAGACGGTGTGGATGGCCTCGCGCACCGGGTCATTGCCACGGAAGCTGAAGGACACATTCGACACGCCACCACTGACCTTGGCGCCGGGCAGGTTTTGCTTGATCCAACGGGTGGCTTCGATGAAGTCCACCGCGTAATTGTTGTGCTCCTCGATGCCGGTGGCGATGGCGAAGATATTGGGGTCAAAGATGATGTCCTCGGGCGGGAAGCCGACCTCGTCCACCAAGATCTTGTAGGCGCGCTCGCAAATCTCGATCTTGCGGGCATAGGTGTCGGCCTGGCCCTGTTCGTCGAAAGCCATCACCACGGTGGCGGCGCCATAACGGCGCACCAGCTTGGCCTGGCGCTTGAACTCGGCCTCGCCCTCCTTGAGCGAGATGGAGTTGACGATGCCCTTGCCCTGGATGCATTTGAGGCCGGCCTCGATGACGCTCCATTTGGAGCTGTCGATCATGATGGGCACGCGGGCGATCTCGGGCTCACCGGCGATCAGGTTCAAAAAGCGCACCATGGCGGCCTGGCTGTCCAGCATGGCCTCGTCCATATTGATGTCGATGACCTGGGCGCCGTTCTCTACCTGTTGGCGGGCCACCGCCAGGGCGTCCTCGAACTGACCGTTCAGGATCAGGCGGGCAAAAGCCTTGGAGCCGGTGACATTGGTGCGCTCGCCCACATTGACGAACAAGGTGCCCGCACCAATTTGCACGGCCTCCAGGCCGGACAGCTTCATCGCAGGAGGGGTGGGCTTGGCAGACAACGACATGGCGGACCTCAAATTTCGGGGGGCCGCGCGCTCACCGCGACCCAGACAAAGGGATTCGGTGAGCGTCGTTGCTGGGCGGCACCCACGGTGCCTGCCCTTGTTCAAGCCTGGCTCACCCGGGGGTGAGTCGCAACGCTCCTTGAACCAGACGCCGATTTTATGCTCAGCGCGGCCCAAAGCTGCGGCTAAGTCAGCGCTAATCCGGCCCTAATCCTCAAGCTGTGCAGCGCAAAGGCCGACAATCTATCGGTGATCATGGCTTGTCGGCCTGGATCGCGTACAAAGCCACCACCGTTACACCCCAAGGGCTGCCCCAGGCCCGTCTTCCCTTTGCCACTGCGAGCTCGATTTGGAACTGATCCCCTTCCCCGCCCTTGCCCTGCGCTTTGGCCAAGCCCTGCCCTATGCCATCCGCGACGCGGAAGGCAAGCTCTTGGTCGCCAAGGGTCAGGTCTTGCAGGACAGCGAGGCGGTGCGGGAGATGATTGCTCGCGGCGTCTGGGTGCGGGCGGTCGAGACCAAGGAGTATCAAAAAGCCCTGGCCCACAAAATGGACACCTTGATGCACCAGGGCGCGGCTCTGGGAGAAATCATCAAGGCCGAGGCCGACTTTCGCCCCGAACGCGCTGGCACGCGGGTGGAATTGGGTCAGCAAGAGGCCTGGGCCGACTTTCTGGTCAACGCGGCCAGCTTTTTGCGCGAGCCCCGGGTGGACGATTTCCGCCCGCGCTTTCAGCTGCTGCATCAAGAAGCCCTGGCCCGGGTGCAGCGGCAGCCCGATGAGGTCTTGATGCTGCTGATCTTCAACAGCAGCCTGGACTTTCATCAGTACAGCGCCCGCCATGCCTTGCTCAGCATGGTGCTGGCCGAACTCTGCGGCCGCCAGCTGGGCCTGCACGAGGAGGAGCAACTGGCCCTCAGCCAGGCCGCCTTGAGCATGAATATCGCCATCACCGCCACCCAGGACCGCCTGGCCAATCAGATCGACCCGGCGGCGGATTACCAGCGCAAGGAAACCCTGGGCCATGGCGACCGCAGCGCCGAACTGCTATTCGCCCTGGGGGTGCGCTGCGAGCTGTGGCTGCAAACGGTGCGCCTGCACCACGAGGCCGGCCCGGGAGCGCTGGAAGGACGCGCTCCGGCCGAGCGCCTGGCACGCCTGCTGCGCCGTATAGACAGCCTGGGCGCCAAGCTGAGCCCGCGCCGCTCCCGCCTGGCCTTGTCGGCCGCGGCGGCGGTGCGCTCGGTCTATCTGGACGAGTTGAAGCAGCCCGATGAAGCCGGCGCGGTGCTGGTCAAAACCTTGGGCCTTTACCCGCCCGGCAGCCTGGTGCGACTGGCCAATGGCGAGGTAGGCATTGTGTTCAAGCGCGGCCACAGCGCCACCGAACCCTGGGTCGCCGCCCTGCTCGGCAAGAGCGGCAACCCCTTGAGCGAGCCGGTGCCCCGCGACACCCGCCTGGCCACCCAAGCCATCAGCAGCAGCTTGGCGCCGCACGAGATGAAGCTGCTGGTGAATATGGAGCGGCTGCTGCGCCTCTAAGCCCGGGCTGCCTCAGAGCAAGCTGCTGAAGAACTTTTCCCCGCAGACCCGCGGCTTGTAGGCCGAAACCTGGGCCGCAATCGCGGCGATATGCGCGGGGGTGGTGCCGCAGCAGCCACCGGCGATATTGAGGAAGCCGCTCTTGGCGAACTCGCTCATCAGGCGGCCGGTCACATCGGGCGTCTCATCAAAGCCGGTGTCGCTCATGGGGTTGGGCAGGCCGGCATTGGGGTAGCAGCTGATGGCCGTGGCGCCGGCCGCCTTGGCCAGCTCCTCGATATAAGGCCGCATCAGCGTGGCGCCCAAGGCGCAGTTGAGGCCAATCGCCAAAGGCTTGGCATGGCGCACCGAATGCCAGAAAGCGGTCACGGTCTGGCCCGAGAGGATGCGGCCCGAGGCATCGGTGACGGTGCCGGAGACGATCACCGGCAGGCGCTCGCCCGTGTCTTCCATCAACTCGTCCAGGGCGAAGATGGCGGCCTTGGCATTCAGGGTGTCAAAAATCGTCTCGACCAGAAACAGGTCCACCCCGCCCTCCAGCAAACCCTTGGCCTGCTCGTAATAAGCGGCGCGCAAGGTGTCAAAGTCCACATTGCGAGCACCGGGGTCGTTCACATCCGGGCTGATGGAGGCGGTGCGGGGCGTCGGGCCTAAGGCGCCGGCGGCAAAGCGGGGTTTGTCGGGCGTGCTGTATTTGTCGCAGGCTTGGCGAGCGATACGGGCGGCGGCCACATTCATCTCATAGGCATAAGCCTCCAGGCCGTAGTCTTCCTGCGCCACCGAGGTGGTGCCGAAGGTATTGGTCTCGATGATGTCGGCGCCAGCGGCCAGGTATTGCTCGTGGATCTCAGCGATCACGTCCGGCCGGGTCAGCACCAGCAGATCGTTATTGCCCTTTAAATCCTTGGCATGGTCGGCGAAGCGCTCGCCGCGGAAGTCCGCCTCGCCCAGTTTGTAGCGCTGGATCATGGTGCCCATGGCACCATCAAGAATTGCGATGCGCTGCTGCAGGATGGCGGGCAGGGCCGCACCACGGGTAAAGGCGGGAGACGAGATATTCATGCCCGCATTGTAGAAACGAAGCACAAAGCCCACAAAAAACGCCCGCAGCCATGACGGCGGCGGGCGTCAATCACTCACAAAGAAAAGGGCTCAATACCCTTGAGTAAGCGTCTCAGCGGGCGTTGCGGCGGCGACGCGCCACACCCAACATCACGGCTGCACCGGCCAGCATCAGCGCATAGCTGGAAGGCTCGGGCACGGCCGCGGCCACGCCGTTGATGACGAAGGGCAGTTCACCCGTCAGGCCCGAACCCGTATCGGTCCAGGTGGCATAAGCACCGCCAGTCACGGCCTGCATGGCATTGCCTGTGCGTGCATCCGAGGTCGGCGGCTGCCAGGGGCCGGAAGCCAGCGAACCGGTCAGGCTCCAGCTCAGCCAGTAATGGCCGGCGCCCAGGGTGAAGTCGGTGACATCGGCTTGCGCCTTGTAGATACCGCGCTGGGTATTGGTCAGCGTGGTGGCTGTCACCCGATAGCCCTGCAGGCCGCCGTTGGTCAGGCTGGTCACGCCCGAGGCCACGATGGTGCCGGTGTTGGCATCACCCAGATGGATGGCCCAGGTGGCTTGTTGGAAGGTGAAACTGGTGGAACCGGTTTGGTAGCCGAAGAAGTCCAGGCTGCTGATATTCCAGCTACTGCCGGCGGCAATGGTGAAGTCATCGGCCACCGAGTTGCCGGCGCTGGTTTGGTTGCCCAGGCCCAAGGTGGTGGACGGCGAGGTCAAGACGGACTTGCCGCTGCTGTCCACCACCGGGCCGTTGTTATAGAGCTCGGCCGCCTGGGCCGCACCAGCGCTGATTGCCGCTGCGGCTGCAGCAAGCGTCAAGAGTGCAAATCGTTTCATCGTCTGTCCTTTGGTCGTCGCCATCGATTCAACAAAGCCCAGCAAGCGCTGTCGGACCGCGGTCCTCGGGCTTGACTGGAGGCTGACACGCACCGGGTGAAACAACCCCAGGGCAATGCGAGTTAACACAATAGCAACAAAGCAGGACGACGCTAACCCCCTGTTCTTGGCCCAGGAAAACCCCAGGATCCAAGCCGCCGAGAATAAGCGTTAGGCCTTAGCGGCCAGGGCGATTACGAGGGCCACGTGGGGCGCGGTCGGCACCTTTGTTGTCGCGCGGCTCGCGGGCGTCGCGTTGGTTCGGCCGTGCGTTGCGCGGTGCGAACTGCGGACGGGCTTCACGCGGCGGCTGAGCGGCGCGCTCGGCCTTGGCGATTTCCAGCAGACCTGGCAGCTCGGCTTCCGTCACGCCCTTGAGCGCACAGAAATTGGCCAGGGTCAGGGTGGTGCGCTCGTAGTCATGCAAGAGGCCGGCACGGTTGCGAGCCTGGGCCTGCTCCAACTCCACCCGCTCTTGCTGCACAGCGCGGCGACGCGCCAGCTCTTCGCGGGCGGCCGTGCGGTGCTCTTCGCTGAGTTCACCGGCCTGATTGCCGTCCAAATCGAAACGATGGGTGGCACGGCCCAGGGCGATCAAATAACCCGTGTTGCCGGTGTAGCGGCGCAGAAAGCCCGAGAGCTGGGCCTTGCTGAACTGGCCCGGCGCACGGGCCTGGATATCGACCTGAACACGCAGCTTGACCGGCTTGAAACCATTGCCGCCGAACAGGGCCGGGAACAAGGTCTTGAGCTTGGCGGCAACGGCGGCAGGCGACAACTCAGCGGCCGCCGGCGCAGCGGCAGCGCTTGCCGTCTCGACGGTCTCGCCAGCCTCAGGCGCGGCGTCGGGCTGGGCAGCAGGCAGCGAAGTCAGGTCGTCCGAATTCAGAGGGGACGTCGAATCCGGCGTCACGGTGGAAGTTTCATTCATGGGCTGCGCGCAAACACTTCAAGAAAAAGTTCAAGCCCCTATTGTCCACTGCCTTGAGGCAATTTATTGCGCGCGGTGCGGCGTGGCTTTTTACCTCAGCCAAAGACTTTCTTAAGCAAGGCGCTGCCCGTG
This sequence comes from Paucibacter sp. KBW04, assembly GCF_003852425.1. Lineage (GTDB taxonomy): Bacteria > Pseudomonadota > Gammaproteobacteria > Burkholderiales > Burkholderiaceae_C > Paucibacter_A. Next base: position 110,785 of record NZ_QAJN01000015.1, read on the forward strand.
CCCACCGGGTCCTTGCGGATCTTGCGTTCCTCCTCGGCAATCATCAGGAACAAACCGTCCAGGGCCCGACCCGTCACGTATTGCTGGATATTCGCGTCCTGACCGCGAATCAGGCCCAGACCTGCAGCCTTGCCGGCCACCGCGTTGTATTTGTCGGCCAGGGCCACGCGCTCGGTGGCCTGGGTGACGATGGGCAGAAACTTCTGCGTCAGAGGTTCGCGCGTTTTGCCGGCAAAGAATTGCGTCGCCGCATCGTCCCCGCCTTGCAAGATGCGCAGGCCATCCTCCACGCTCATGGACTTGATGGCCGAGAGCAGCAGCGGCTTGGCGGCCGGCACGGCGGCCTCGGCCGCACGGTTCATGGCTGTCACCAACTCGTCCACCTGCTTGCCCTGACCCGTCATCTTGAGCAGATTGGCACCGTCCTTTAGGTAGCCGGGCAGCTCGATGCGCACGGCGGAGTTGCCCAGAAACCCATCTTTGCGACCCAGGCCATCGATGGCCACCGCCGCACCACGCTCCAGCGCGGCACGAATGCCCGAGGCCGCATCGCCTTCGCTCAAGCCCGCGGCCCGCGCCCAGGGCGCCAGAGCCAGAGTCGCGCAAGCGGCGGGTACAAAAAGCAGGGAACGACGTTGCATGGCTTTCTCCTCGGCAAAGTTCAAACACTGGCTTCGACTGTAGCTTCGTGCAGGGAGACCACGTCCTGATCGATGGCGCCAAACACGCTCAGCCCGTCGCGGCCCTTCATCTCGATGCGTATGCTGTCGCCGAACTTCATGTACTCCGTTTTGGCTTCACCGCTCTCAATCGTTTCGATGGCCCGCTTTTCCGCAATGCAGCTGTAACCATGGCTCCAGTCCTTGTTGCTGACGGTGCCGGAGCCGACGATGCTGCCGGCACGCACATTGCGGGTCTTGGCGATGTGGGCGATCAGCTGACCGAAATGAAAGCTCATCTCCGGCCCGGCCTCGCACTGGCCGACCTTGCGGCCGTTCCACATCGATTGCAGGCTTAAGTCCACCCGCCCGCCGCGCCAGGCAGAGCCCAACTCGTCGGGCGTCACCGCCACCGGGCTGAAGGCGGTGGCGGGCTTGCTTTGAAAGAAGCCAAAGCCTTTGGCCAACTCGGCCGGGATCAGATTACGCAGGCTCCAATCATTGGCCAGCATCAGCAGGCGTATGCCGTCCAGGGCCTGGTCCGGGCTGGCGCCCATGGGCACATCGCCGGTGATGACGGCCAGCTCGGCTTCGAAGTCAATGCCCATAGCCTCGGAGGCAAAACGGGCCGGCTCACAAGCGCCCAAAAAATCATCGCTGCCGCCCTGGTACATCAGGGGGTCGAGGTAAAAGCTCTCGGGCACCTCGGCGCCGCGCGCCTTGCGCACCAACTCCACATGGTTGAGATAGGCCGAACCATCCGCCCACTGATAGGCCCGCGGCAGCGGCGCCATGCATTGCTTGGGTTCGAAGTTGAAGGCATGGCGCAGCTTGCCGTGATTCAGGCTGATGGACAGCTCCTCCAGCTGGGGCGACAAAAAGCCCCAGTCGTCCAGCACCTGCTGCATGCGGGTGGCGATGCCATTGGCGTAATGCGCTTGGCTGAGGTCGCGTGAGACAACGACCAGCTGGCCGTCGCGAGATCCGTCGTGATAGGTCGCAAGTTTCATCGGAGCTTGGGCTTGAATTCGAAAGAAGGGCAAAGCAATGGCAGCATTGTCCAATGCGCCGCATCATGCCCTCTCGAATCACGCCGGCCCAGCCCGCCAAGCGCCAGGCCCTACGGGTCCTGGGCTATGCCCTGGGCCTGAGCCTGCTCGGGCATGCCGGCCTATTGCTCTTGAATTCCGAAGCCGAACCCGCCCGGGACACGAGCGGCAGCAAGGCCCAACTCCCCGCGCTCAGCGCCAGCGCCGCCGCAAGCAAAGCGACGCCTCTGGGCAGCGTGCAAACGCTTCCGGCAGCCGCCAACAAGCCAGGCCCCGAGCCGCCGCTTAAACCTGCGCAGAGAAATCCGTTGGCGAGTCCAAGCCCGGCACCGAAGCCAGCCGCCCTACCCAGCCAAGCCAAATCGCTGCAGGAATCGAATCCACCGAGCGGCACGCCCGCGCCCGCGCTCACCAGCCTGCCCAGCGGGGAATGGCATTACCAGCTCAGCCAACAGGGGCGCGAGGGCCAGGCCGTGCTGCGCTGGGATCTGCAGGCCGACGGCGCTTACGTCCTCAGCTTGGAACGCGAACTGGCCGGCCGCCCCCTGCCAGGCTGGCGCAGCCAGGGCCGGATGGACGCCCAAGGCCTGGCGCCGCAGCGCTTTGTGCAGACGCAAAGAGGACGCGAGCGCGCGGCGCTCAACTTCCGCCGGGAGGAAGGCGTGCTGAGCTTCTCGGCCAGCGAGGACTTGCTGCCGCTGGAGCCCGGCTTGCAGGATCGCCTGAGCTGGTGGCTGCAGCTCGCAAGCCTGGCGCAAAGCCAGCCCGAGCGCTTCAGGCCGGGGCGTGAAATTGCCCTGCGCGTGGCCGGCCTGCGCGGCCAGCCGCAGGACTGGATCTTCGAGGTGCTGCCCATGGAAGCCAAGGGATCCAGCCCCTTGCTGCATCTGCGCCGCCAGGCCATCAACGAATACAGCGGCGAGATTCATCTCTGGCTGGACCCGGCTCGCCAATATCTGCCTGTCCGTGTGCTTTTTCAGTTACCCGACGAGCGCGGCTGGAGTCTGCAGCTGATGCCTGCCCCGCCTGGGGAAAACTCGGCCCCCGATTCCAGGGAGGCACCGTAACTTTTTTGCATAGGCAACACAAATATTCTTGCGACAAGCCGCCGAACAGGGCTGGGTTCTGACACTATTTGTTCACGGCCGGAGCTTAGAGATGCCGATAAGGCTTGAAACTGCAGCTGCTGGCCGCAATTGATGCTGAAAGGAGCTTTCCATGCACATGCTTTACAACTCCCCCAGCTTCAGTGTCGTCAAGTTCGACATTCAGGTGGCCGAGCCCCAGCTTGGAGAATTCTTGACCGCCAATCCCGAGCTGCAACTGCATCGCGGGGGCTACGAGATCGTCGACAAATTCAGTCGCAAGGAGATCTTTATCGAAGGCGCCCTGGCCCAGCAGTTCCAGGACGGGGTCGAGGCCTTGATCGAGCAAGATCCCAGCGAAGAAGACCTCGATGACTTCATCGAGAGCTATGCCAGCATGGGGCATCAGCCGGTGGTGATGCACTGAGTCATCGCGCCCACCCACCATCTACCGTGACCTAGCACCGACAGTTGTCAGGTGATGGCAATGGGCTCTTGTACTGCGGGCGCCGCTAGGCCAAGATGCGGCAGCGCCACGCGGTCTGTGGCGAGTTGTCCACGAGGGATGCCATGGTGAAGCGCATTGCAAGCTCCCCCACCCCGCCCGCCATGACGGCGGCGGCCAAGGGTGCCGGGCGTTCGCGATCAAATGCCGCGAACGCCGCCTTCAAATCCGAGAGCAAGTCCGAAAGCGCCGTGCTGCCCTCCCCCGGGCTCAAGCAGGCCCCGGTCTTGGACCGCATGTGCTCGCAATTCGTGCTGACGCTGACCGTCAAGCATGCGGGCAAATTCAATCTGCGCCGTGACTTCAACGGCCTGCTGTCCTTCACCGGCCGCCATCTGGTCTGGCCGGTGCGGGTGCTGGGCCGGCTGCGTGAGTACCTCAAGCAGCGCTGCCAGGGCAATGAGTTGTGGACCGGCCACGAGGCCCTGAGCCACGAGGCCTTTCTGGAGCGCTACGGCGTCTGGACCGGCCCCTTCACCGAGTCCACCCTGTTCTTCTATCTGGACGAATACGTCAAGGACGCGCCCAAGGACATGCTGGCCCTGCTGGCCACCACCAGCGAATGGCTGGACCGCCAGCTTAAGCGCGAGTCCACCCTGGTCGAGACCAATATCGACGCCCTGGGCAATCTGCTGCAGCTCAACCCCGCCGAGCGCGCCCTGCTGCTTTACGGCACCTTGGCGCGCTACCAGCGCGAGCTGCGCGGCGCCCTGGTGGAGTTCAAGGTCAATACCGCGCAAGAGGCCTTTGCCACCATCGCGGCCGTGGCCGGGGTCAATGCCCAGGAGGTGGCCGAGGCCTTGCGCGCCGGCTCCCGGCTGGAGCGCATTGGCATGGTGGAGAACCTGATCTCCGAGCACAACATCACCGACCTGGCCGATCTGATGAAGGTCAGCGACCAGTTGCCGCCGGTGCTGATGCGCGAATACAAGGGCCCGCACGACCTGATGGCCGTGTTCACCCGCCCCGCGGCCAAGAGCCCCTTGTGCGCCGCCGACTTCGACTTCGTGGCCGAAGACTTGAGCGTGCTGGAAAGCCTTTTGCGCCAGGCCGTGTCCCAGAAGGGCTTGGGCGTCAACATCCTGCTTTACGGCCCGCCTGGCACCGGCAAGACCGAGCTGGCCAAGGTGGCCGCCCAAGCCGCCGGCCTCGATCTCTACGAGGTGGAATACGCCGATCGCGACGGCAACAGCCTGTCGGGCCGCGACCGCTATCGCTCCCTGCAAATCAGCCAGGTTTTCTTGAAGGCCAGCGCCCATGTGGCCTTGCTGTTTGACGAGGTGGAGGATGTGTTCCCGCCCCTCTCAAGCGACACCGCCCAGCTGATGGCGCGGCTGGACTCCAGCGTCGAGGCGCCCACCTCGGGTTCGGTCAGCGGCAAGGCCTGGGTGAACCAGATTCTGGAAACCAACCCGGTTCCGGTGATCTGGGTCACCAACCGCATCGAGCAAATCGACCCCGCCTTCCGCCGCCGTTTCCAATACCACCTGGAACTCAAATCCCCACCGCCTGGGGCGCGCTTGCGCCTAGTGACCACGGCGCTGTCCGATGTGGAGGTCAGCGCCGACTTCGCCGCCCAGCTGGCCGAGCGGCGCGGCCTCACGCCGGCCCAGGTACGCACGGCGGTGCGCTTCGCCCAACTGGCCGGCCCGGCCGAGGACTGCGAGCGCCTGATCCTGCGCCAGCTGGAGAACGCCGACAAAGCCCTGGGCCATCTGAACCACGAGCGCGGGGCGCGGCCCATGGTCACGCAGTACGCGCTCGATCTGCTCAACTGCGAATCGCGCTTCGAGATCCCCCGCATCGTCGCGGCCCTGCAAAAACGCAGCAGCGGCAACCTCTGTTTCTACGGCCCGCCGGGCACCGGCAAGACCGCCTTGGCTGAGCACATTGCCCAGTCGCTGAAGCGGCCCTTGATGATCCGCCAGGCCAGCGATCTGGCCAGCAAATTCGTCGGCGAGACCGAGCAAAACATGGCCCGCATGTTCGAGGCGGCGGCGGCCGAGGGCGCGGTCCTGCTGCTGGACGAGGCCGATAGCTTTTTGCGCAGCCGCCGCATGGCCGAGCGCAATTACGAGGTCTCCGAGGTCAACGAGATGCTGGCCGGCATGGAGCGCTTTGCCGGCATCTTCATCTGCACCACCAATCTGTTTGAAGACCTGGACGAGGCCGCGCTGCGCCGCTTCGCCTTCAAGATCCAATTCAAACCCCTGCTGCCCGAGCAACGCGAACGCATGTTCCGCCGCGAGGCTTGTGGGGACGATGCGGCCGTGCTGGATGCCATGCAGCGCGAGCGCCTGACGGCCCTGGACCTGCTCACCCCGGGCGACTTTGCCGCCGTGCGCCAGCAGGTGGAAATCCTCGGCGAGGCGCTCAGCCCCGATGAGTTCCTCTCCCAATTGGAAGCCGAGCACCGCGGCAAACCCGGCGTGCGCTCCAGACGAAACATCGGCTTTGGCAGCTTGCACTGAAAAATCTGGCAATCTGTCGGCATGAGTGCTCCTGCCGAACTCCCCAGCTACTTCAAACTCGCCACCCTCTGGCTGCTGCTATTCCTCGCCGTCTTCCTCGGCTTCAAGGCCTGGGAACACCAGCAGCAGCAAAGCCGCATCACGATCAATGAAGGTGAGATCCGCCTGCAGCGCGGCCCCGACGGCCACTTCCACTGGCCGGGGCGGGTGAATGGCATCGCGGTGGACTTTCTGATCGACACCGGCGCCACCCGCAGCGCCCTACCCCAAGCCCTGGCCGAGCAAGCCGGTCTGGTCTCTGAAGGGCGGGTCGCCTCCAATACCGCAGGCGGCATGGCCCAGGGCTACAAGGCTCGCGCCACACTGGACTTGCAAGGCGGGGTCAGGGCCGAGCGCCTGAGTGTGACCGTGCTGCCCGCCCTGGATGCGCCCCTGCTGGGCATGGACATGCTGTCCAAGCTCAGCTTCACCCAAGAAGACGGCCTGCTGCTGATACGCGCCGCCCAACCCTGATGCCCATGCAAACCCCTGTTCTCCGCCTGCTGCGCGCGGCCCTCTTGCTGCTGCTGGCCAAGACCGGCTGGGCCGCGCCCGCCTGCCCACCGCAGCCGCAAGCGCCCACGGCCGCGCAGATCCAAAGCCTGGCCGCCAGCGCGCCGGACCGTGGCTTTCTCTACCGCTTGCGACGTGACGGGCATGACTCCTACCTCTACGGCACCTTGCATCTGGGCCGCATGGAATGGATCTTCCCCGGCCCGCAGCTGCGCAAAGCCATGGGCCAGGCGGAGCGTCTGGCCCTGGAGCTGGACCTCAGCGACCCGGCCACCTTGCAGGCGCTGACGCAGCCGCCCGCCCACGCCAAGCCCATGCCACTCACGCCCGATCTGCGTCACCGCCTGGCCGCCCAGAGCAAGGCGGCTTGCCTGCCCGACCAAGGCCTGGGCCAGCTTCACCCCTTGCTGCAGCTGAGCCATTTCGCCGGCCTGGTGGCGCGCTGGGACGGCATGGACCCCGCCTTTGGTCAGGAGCTGATGCTGAGCGCCTGGGCCGGCCAGCGCGGCCTGCCCATCAGCGCACTGGAGTCGGTCGAAACCCAGCTGCAGGTGCTGATCCCCAGCGACCCCGAAGAGGCCCAAGCCCATCTGCGCAAAGGCCTGGAGCAGCTCGAAAAGAAACAGCTACGGCCCATGCTGCGCCGTCTGGCCCAGGCCTGGGCCAAGAGCGATCTCGACACCTTGGCCGGCTACGAAACCTGGTGCCAATGCGTGGCGGACGCCAAGGACCTGGCCGAGCTGCGCGAACTCAACGATGGCCGCAACCCCGGCCTGGCCCGGCGCATCGCCGAGCTGCATGGCCAGGGTCAGGTCTTGCTGGCCGCGGTAGGCAGCCTGCATCTGACCGGCGAGCAAGCCCTGCCTCGCCTGCTGGTGGATTTAGGCTTTGAGGTGCATAGACTGCACTAGCTCAGGCGTCGTACCATCGGACCGCCCTTTCTTCGCCACTTACAAAGACATCAGGAGCAAACCCCATGGCCGACAGCAGCAGCTTCAGCAAATTTGTCCCAGGCTTTGATTTCTTGCAGGGCTTGGTCAAGGGCGCCGGTGCGGCCCTGCCCGGCATCGGTCAATGGGTCGCACCCACGCTCAACCCCGAGGAGCTGGGCAAGCGCATCGAAGAGTTGCGCACCGTGCAGTTCTGGCTGGAGCAAAACGCCCGCATGCTGGGCGCCACCATCCAGGCCCTGGAGGTGCAGCGCATGACCTTGTCCACGCTGAAGTCCATGAACGTGCCCCTGGCCGAGCTGAGCAATGCGCTCAAGCTGCCCGCCACCGATGCCGCCACCCCCGCCGCTTGGCCCGGCGTGCCGCCGGAGATTCTGGCCGCTGCAGCCAAGGCCATGCCCACGGCACCCCCCGCCGCCAAGGCGTCGACCGCCAAGCCCGCAGGCAAGGCCAAGGCGGCCGAAGCCGCCCTGCCTGGCGCTGTCGACCCGCTGCAATGGTGGGGCGCTTTGAGTCAGCAGTTCACCCAGCTGGCCGCCACCGCCATGAAGGACTCGGCCACCGATGCGGCCAAGAATCTGGCCGGTGCCATCGTCAAGCAATCCTTCGATGCCGCCGGAGAGACCCTGCGCAAGGCCGCCAGCGTTCCCGGCGCCGTGGCCGGCAGCATGGTGGATACCATGGCCAAGTCGCTCGCGCCCAAGGCAGGAACCAAGACCGCTGCGGCCAAAACCACGCCGCACAAGCCGGCGCTGCGCACAGCGGCCAATGCCGCGACCAAGACCCCGGCAGCGCGCAAGCGCAAGAGCTGAGCAGGCCTTGAGTCAAAGCCAGACGGGAGCCGAGCAAGCCTGCCGTCAGTTTGCGCCCGCCTGGCCCGCTACAGTCAGGCCAGGAGAGCCCGCGTGAATCCAGCCCCCACTTCAGTCGACCCCGCTCAGCGCTATCAGGCCCAAGCCCGTCTGGTCGAGGCATTAAGTCAGGAATTGCCCGCCCATGCCCTGCTCTGGCATGCCGAGGACACCGTGCCCTATGAGTGCGATGGCCTGACCGCCTATCGCCAACGCCCCCTGCTGGTAGCCCTGCCGGAAACCGAAGCCGAAGTCGCCGCCGTGCTGCGCATCTGCCATGGCTTGCAGGTGCCGGTGGTGGCGCGCGGCGCGGGCACGGGCTTGTCGGGCGGGGCCATGCCGCATGCCGCGGGCGTGACCCTGGGCCTGGCCAAGTTCAAACGCATTTTGCAGATCGACCCCTTGGCCCGCACGGCACGGGTGCAATGCGGGGTGCGCAATCTGGCCATCTCGGAGGCGGCTGCCGCCCATGGCCTTTACTACGCCCCCGATCCCAGCAGCCAGATCGCCTGCACCATAGGCGGCAATGTGGCCGAGAACTCCGGCGGCGTGCACTGCCTCAAATACGGCCTGACCCTGCATAACGTGCTGCGTGTGCGGGGCTTCACCATGGCCGGCGAGGCCGTCGAGTTCGGTTCCGAGGCGCTGGACGCGGCCGGCCTGGACCTGCTCAGCCTGATCGTCGGCAGCGAGGGCATGTTGGCCGTCATCACCGAAGTGCTGGTCAAACTGACGCCCAAGCCCCAGCTGGCCCGCTGCATCATGGCCAGCTTTGACGATGTGCGCAAAGCCGGTGAGGCGGTGGCGCAAATCATCGCGGCGGGCATCATCCCGGCCGGCCTGGAGATGATGGACAAACCCATGACCGCCGCAGTGGAGGATTTTGTGCACGCCGGCTACGACCTGTCGGCCGAGGCCATTCTGCTGTGCGAGAGCGATGGCACGCCCGAGGAAGTGGCCGAGGAAGTAGGCCGCATGAAGGCCGTGCTGACCGCCAGCGGCGCCACCCGCATCGAGATCAGCCAGGACGAGGCCCAGCGCCTGCGCTTCTGGAGCGGACGCAAGAACGCCTTCCCCGCCTCCGGCCGCATCAGCCCCGATTACATGTGCATGGACTCCACCATCCCGCGCAAAAATCTGGCCGCCATCCTCCTGGCCATCGCCGAGATGGAGAAGAAATACCAGCTGCGCTGCGCCAATGTCTTCCACGCGGGCGACGGCAATCTGCACCCGCTGATTCTGTTTGACGGCAGCGACCCCGACCAGCTGCGCCGCTGCGAGGAGTTCGGTGCCGAGATTTTGGAAACCAGTGTGGCCTTGGGCGGCACGGTAACCGGCGAGCATGGCGTGGGCGTCGAGAAACTCAACAGCATGTGCGTGCAGTTCTCGGCCGAGGAGCGCGAGCAGATGTTCGGCATCAAGCGCGCTTTTGACCCGGCCGAGTTGCTCAACCCCGGCAAGGTCATCCCCACCCTGCACCGCTGCGCCGAGTACGGCCGCATGCATGTCAGCCGTGGCCTGCTGGCCCACCCCGATCTGCCGAGGTTTTGATGCTGCAAGAACTCCAGGAACGGGTGCGTGCCGCCGCCGCTGACAAGCGCAAGCTGAACATCCAAGGTCATGGCAGCAAGGCCTTTTACGGTGAAACACCCCAGGGCGAGCCGCTCAGCCTGGCGGGCTTCAGCGGCATCAGCAGTTATGAGCCGAGTGAATTGGTCGTCACGGTCAAGGCCGGCACGCCCATCGCCGAGCTGGAGCAGGCCCTGGCCGAAAAAAACCAACACCTGGCTTTTGAACCCCCACGCTTCCTGGGCCAAGACGGCGGCCAAGGCACGGTGGGTGGCATGGTGGCTTGCGCGCTGAGCGGCCCGGCCCGTATGAGCCAGGGCGCGCTGCGCGAGCATGTGCTGGGCCTCACCTTGCTGAACGGCCGCGCCGAGCTGCTGAACTTTGGTGGCACGGTGATGAAGAATGTGGCGGGCTACGACGCCTCGCGTTTGATCGCGGGCTCGCTAGGCATTCTGGGCGCAATCCTGGAGGTCTCGCTCAAGGTCTTGCCAAGGCCGGTAGCCCAGGCGACCTTGCGTTTCGAGATGGACCAGGCCCAGGCCTTGCAACAACTCAATCAATGGGGCGGCCAGGCCCTGCCCTTGAACGCCAGCGCCTGGTGGGAAGGCGCCCTGGTGCTGCGCCTGGCCGGGGCCCAGGCCGCCGTCGATTCGGCCGTGAAGAACTTGGGCGGCGAAGCGATTGCGCCCGCCCTGGCCGAGCCTTTTTGGACCGGCTTGCGCGATCACAGCGATGAGTTCTTCAAAGGGGCCGAGCGCGCGGTGGATGGCGGCGCCAGTCTCTGGCGCTTGTCGCTGCCGCAAACAGCGCCAGCATTGGCCCAGGTGCATGGCGAGCAGCTGATCGAATGGGGCGGCGCCCAGCGCTGGCTCACCACCGCCATGCCGGCGGCCACCTTGCGCGAGGCCGCCGCACAGCTGGGCGGTCATGCCACGCTGTTCAGGTCTCAGGACAAGCGCTGCGGCGCTTTCGCCCCGCTCTCGGCACCCCTGCTGCGCATCCACCGCGAATTGAAAAAGTCCTTTGACCCCCAAGGCATCTTCAACCCTGGACGACTGTATGCCGAGCTCTGACGCCGACATCTCCCGCCACCAACATATGCCGCGCTACTACGCCCAGCGCGCCAAGGAATACGAGCGGGTGTTCGACAAACCGCATCGTCAGCCCGATCTGGCGCGGCTCAAGCTTTGGCTCACGGAGCAGTTCAGCGGCCGCCATGTGCTGGAGATCGCCACCGGCACCGGCTACTGGCTGCCCGCCGCCACGGCCCAGGCCTTGAGCTGGCTGGGCACCGACATCAACCCCGAGGTGCTGGACGAGGCGCGCGCCAAGGCCCTGGACTTCAACAAGGTCACATTCCGCCTGGCCGACGCCTACGCGCCTGGCATCGTGGCCAACGGCGAGGCCTCGCCCTTTGACGCGGGCTTTGCCGGCCTGTGGTTCTCCCATGTGCCCATGAGCCGTCAGCGGGAATGGCTGCAAGGCCTGCACAGCCAGCTGCAGCCCGGCGCGCGGGTGGTCTTGATCGAGAACCGTTATGTCGAGGGTGACAGCACGCCGGTGCATCGCTTTGATGCCGAAGGCAATGGCTATCAGTTACGCCGCTTGAGCGATGGCAGCGAACATGAAGTGATGAAGAACTTCCCCAGCGAGGCCCGCATGCAAGAGCTGCTGGCCGGCCTGGGCCAAGACCTGATCTGGCGCGAGCTGGACTATTTCTGGACCCTCAGCTACCGCACGGTTTAAGCGGCACTCACCACCATGCAAACCCAGCTTGCGCCGGAATTCAGCAACAGCCCCGAGGGCAAGGCGGCGGCCGCCATTCTGAGCCGCTGCGTGCACTGCGGCTTTTGCACCGCCACCTGCCCCACCTACCAGCTGCTGGGCGATGAGTTGGACGGACCGCGCGGCCGCATCTATCTGATCAAGCAGGTGCTGGAAGGCGCGGAGCCGAGCCGCAGCACTCAGCAACATCTGGACCGCTGCCTGACCTGCCGCAACTGTGAGTCCACCTGCCCCTCGGGCGTGCAGTACGGGCAGTTGCTGGACATCGGCCGCGGCATCGTCGAGGCCAAGGTGGAGCGGCCCAAGAGTGAGCAGGCGGTCCGCTGGCTGCTCAAAGAAGGTCTGACCTCGCCCGCCTTTGGCCCGGCCATGGCCTTGGGCCGCATGGTGCGCCCGCTGCTGCCGACCGCGCTGAAGGACAAGGTGCCCGGCCCGGCGCCGCGCGGCGCACATGACTGGCCCACCGGCCGCCATCTGCGCAAGATGGGCCTGCTCTTGGGCTGTGTGCAGCCCAGCATGGCCCCCAATATCAATAGCGCCACGGCGCGGGTGCTGGACGCCGCCGGCATTCAGACCCTGGTGGCCGACGGTGCCGGCTGCTGCGGCGCCATACGCAGTCATCTGAACGACCACGAGGGCGGCCTGAACGATATGCGCCGCAATATCGACGCCTGGTGGCCGCTGGTCGATGGCCTGACCGAACACGGCAAGATCGAAGCCTTGGTGATGAATGCCTCGGGCTGCGGCGTCACCGTCAAGGACTACGGCCGCGCCCTGGCGCATGACCCGGCTTATGCCGAGAAGGCCGCCCGCATCAGCGCCATCACCCGCGACCTGAGCGAGTTACTGCCCCAGCTGCTGCCGGCCTTGCAGGCTCGCCTGGCCGAGCAGCCATCGGCCGCCTTGCCCAAACTGGCCTACCACCCACCTTGCACCTTGCAGCACGGCCAACAGCTGCGCGGCGGTGTCGAGTTAGGCCTGCAGGCCCTGGGCTTTGACATCCGCCAAGCGCCTTGCGACGCGCACCTCTGCTGCGGTTCGGCCGGCACCTACTCGGTGCTGCAGCCCCAGCTGTCCAAACAGCTGCGGGATCAAAAGCTCAAATCCCTTGCGCCGCTGCAGGCGGACCTGATCGTCTCGGCCAATATCGGCTGTATCCAGCATCTGCAAAGCGGCAGCGCGGACACGCCCGTCAGGCATTGGGTTGAGGTCTTGGCCGATCAGCTCAAGTAATCCGCTTGTTCGACATGCGCCCAAACAAGGGCAAACGATGAGCCCACTGTCATACCGATTTCAGAGAATAGGGGCTGAACAACGGGGGGAGGAGCCCCAAGCTCTATGTTTAGGGCCCCCGCGCAAGCCAAGCCATGACGCTCAGGCCTCATCGCTAAGCCAGCACAGGACGGACCGGATACCGCCGCAGCGGTATCCGGTCATTTTTTTGCCCGCGACTCGGGCCCTCGGGTCCTGCGATTGACAAGGCACACTGCAAGCCATGTGGACAGGTCTCTTCTTCGCCTTGGCTGCCGGCCTTTTGTGGGGTCTGGTCTTTGTTGCCCCCTTGTTATTGCCCGACTACCCGGCTGCCCTGCTGGTGGTGGGTCGCTATCTGGCCTTCGGCCTGATCGCCCTGCCCCTGGCCTTGCTGGACTGGCGCAGCCTGCGCGAGCTGCGCCTGGCCGATTGGCTTGCGGCAGCCAAACTCAGCGCCATCGGCAATTTCCTCTACTACCTCTGCCTGGCCGCCGCCATCCAGCGCGCGGGCGGGCCCCTGCCTACCGTCATCATCGGCACCTTGCCGGTGGTGATCGCCCTCTGCTCCAACCACCGCAACCGCGCGCGTGACGGCCATCTGCCCTGGGGCCGGCTGGCACCTTCGCTGCTCTTGATCGTCTTGGGCATTGCCTGCGTCAACCAGACCGAGCTGCAACGCCTGGCCAACAGCCCGAACGGCGATCTGCGCAAATACCTAGAAGGCGGACTATTGGCCGTCGGTGCCGTGGCCTGCTGGACCTGGTACCCCATCCGCAATGCCGACTGGCTGCGCGAGAACGCCGACCGCAACCCGCGCGTCTGGGCCACGGCCCAAGGCTTGGTGACCCTGCCCATGGCCTTGCTGGGCGGGGGGCTGCTCTACGCCGCCCAAGGCCTCGGCCTGCCTCTGTTGAGCGCCGACTTCGCCCTGCCCTGGGGCCCACGCCCGGCCGCTTTTGTGGGACTGATGCTGGCCGTGGGCCTGCTGGCCTCCTGGGTGGGCACGCTGTGCTGGAACGAGGCCAGCCAGCGCCTGCCCACCAACCTGGTCGGCCAGCTGATCGTGTTTGAAACCTTGGCCGCCCTGGCCTATGCCTTTGTGCTGAGCGGCCACGCGCCGGCAGCGCTGACCCTATTCGGCATCGCTCTGCTGATCGCCGGTGTGCTCTGGGCCCTGCGCATCAAGCCGCAATAAATCATGCCGCCGTCGCGAGTTTTGTCTCGTCCAGCATCAGCTGCGCAATGGCACCGATGCGGCGCAAGGCCGCCGGGTGCTCGGGCCCCCAACGCCCGCCCACGCCCAGGCGCACAAAGGAGCGAAAGCGCGGGCTGGTGCTGAAGAGCTGGCCGGGGGCGATGCAGATGTTCTCCTGCAAACAGGCCTCGTACAGCGCCACCGCGTCCAGGCCACCTGGCAGCTCCAGCCAAAGGATGTAGCCGCCGGCCGGGTCGGTGACCCGCGTGCCCTTGGGGAAGCTCTGGGCGATCAAGCCGCGCGCCTCGTCCACCCGCGCCGCAACGGTAGCGCGCAACTGGCGCAGGGCGGCCTCGTTGCCGGCTTGAGTGAGCAGATCGGCCAGGGCTACTTCCAGCACCGCCGTCTGGGCGCCGGACTGCACGTCCTTGATCTTGCGCAGCACGGCCCCCCATCGCCCCGCCTCCACCCAGCCCAGGCGCAAGCCCGGTGCCAGGGTCTTGTTGAAGGAGCCGCAGAGCATCACATGGCCCGTCGTGTCATAGGACTTGACGGCCCGGCGCTTGTCTTCCTGCTCGGCCAGATCGTTGTAAATCACGTCCTCGATCAAGGCGATGTCGTGGGTGGCGACCAGCTGGGCCAGACGTTTGCGCTCGGCCAAGGGCATGCAAGCACCCAGGGGGTTAGACAAGGTGGGCACGACGAGCACGGCCTTGACGTCTTGCGTCTCCAGTGCCAGCTGCAGGGCATCAACCGAGATGCCGTGGCGCGGATGGGTGGGGATCTCCAGCGCGCGCAGATGCAGGCTTTGCAAAATCTCCAGAAAACCAAAGTAGGTGGGCGACTCCAAGGCCACCACATCGCCGGGCTGGGTGACCGCCTTGAGGCACAGGGTGATGGACTCCATGCAGCCATTGGTCATCACCACATCGTCGGCATGCAGGGAGCAGCCCAGATTGAGCGCATGGCGAGCCACGGCACGGCGGGCTTCCGCGCGGCCGGCCCCGATGGGATAGGCGCAGAGCAGATCGCGGTGCCGCTGCACCGCGCGGTTGAGGGTGCGGCGCACCCGCTCCTGGTCGAACATCTCCGGCCCCGGGCAAGCGGCGCCGAAGGAAATCATGTCTTGCTGCATGGCCAGGCCCAGCACCTCGCGGCCCAGCTCGCCCATCGCCACCTGGCGCGACTGCACGCCGGGGCGGGACTGGCGAGGCTCGGGCAACTCGGCGGGTCGGCTGGCGACGAAATAGCCCGAGCGTGGCCGCGCCGTGATCAGGCGCGCATCCTCCAGCCAGTGATAGGCCTGCACCGCGGTGGACTGGGACACGCCCTCTTGGCGCGCCAGCTCGCGCACCGAGGCCATGCGCTCGCCCCGCGCCAACGTGCCCGAACGGATGCTGCGCGCCAGGCGATCGGCGATCTGCAGATACAGGGGTTCGGTGGATTCAGGCGCGACGAGATGGGTATTCATGCCCCATTCTGTACGGTGCAGCCGCGCACGGACCAGTACAGATGAGCGCCAAGCCGGCCAACACAGTACCGCCTTTGTTCCTGCCTGTGCGGTACAGACTGGCGCTGCTCTGCGTCTGTTGCGATGCCCGGCCAGCGCGCAAGCTGCAAGCCATGGACATCTCACTCAGAACCGCAAGAACAGCCGCGCTGCCGGGTTCACAGCGCCAGACCACAAGCCCCCAAGCCTTGAGCTTGGCCGTGGAGCAGGCCCCGAAGGGCTTGCGCTTGCGAGCCTGGGAGTCCGCCCAGCTGCGGGTGCGCAGTGGCACGGTGTGGCTGACCCAGGACGGAAAGCCGGACGATCTCTTCTTGGTCGTCGGCCAACAGCTCTTGCTGCTGGGCCCGGCTTGCTATCGCCTGGGCGCACTGGACCGTTCAGGCGCCGAGCTGACCCTGCAAAAAGCCTAGATTTTTGGAATGCGAATCCGGCTCACCATCAGCGAGCCCGAGACGGCATACATCAACACCAGGGGGTGCAGATAGAAGCCAGCGATCTCCAGCTTGCCAAACCAGAGCTGGTCACCTAAAGCGCCCTGCCAGGCTGCCACGGCCAGAGCGATGACCAGGACCAAGGAGGTCGGGATGGGCGTGCCCTCAAAGTACTTGACCTTGTTGCCCCCGGCGCTCAAAGCCTCGGCGGTGATATTGAAACGGGCCAGGCGCGAGACGCCGCAGGCCACGAAGAAGACCAGGATGATGCGGTCGTACAAGCCCTGCATGCCGCAGCCATAGGCGATCACCGCCGGGGCCACGCCGAAGGAAATGATGTCGGCCAGAGAGTCCAGCTCGCGGCCCAGGATAGATTGCTGCTGGCGCCAGCGCGCGATGCGGCCGTCCAGCACATCAAAGACCAGGGCCACGGGAATCAGCCCGCAGGCATAGAGCAGGTGCAGAACCTCGCCGGTCTGCAGATAGGTCATCACCGAGAACAGGGCGCCCATGCCGGCGAAGGCATTGCCCAGGGTGAACCAGTCGGCGAGGTGGAACTCGCGGATCATGGCGAAGGGTTTGTTCTTGCGTTCAGTCATGCGCCAAAGCATAAGCGATGCACAAGACTACACCGGCGCCGCGTCCTCAGGCTCGCGCCGCAAGGCCTTGGTCGCTAGATGCCGGATCAAGAGCCCCAGGGGCATGCGCATCCAATGGGCGCGCAGATAGAGCAGGCGCCGCGCCGCGCCCGTCCAAGCATCTTCGCTGCTGGGGTGATCGGGCTGCAAGGCGCGTAGAAACAGGCCATCCATCCAGGCCAGTGTTGCGGTGTCGGGCGCTACATCGCGCAGGCTGCGCAAAGCCTCGCGCGGCACCGGCGTCTGCAGGATTTTGGCGCTGTAGCGCAAGGCATAGAACAGCACCCGGCCCAGGCCCAGCGCGCGCGCGCGCGCCTGCAGATCGCCCCAGAAATTCAGCTGGCCGCCGAAGTGGCGCAGCAAGGCGTCGAGGTCGACCAGATCGCGCAGGCCTTTGTCGAACTCGCCGTCCAGAAACAGATGGCAGGCGCTGTGCAACACCAGGTCCACATCGTCCAGGCGGTACAAGCCCGGCCAGCCAGCAATGGGCACAGCCTGAGCCAGCAGCAGCTTGGCGTCCACGGCCAGGCGGCTGGTCAGGGGCAGGATGTTGTGGTGCACATCGATGACGGTGTCGCGGCGCTGGTGGCGCATGGGCGGGATCTCGTGCATCCACTCGCGGTAGTAGCGCTGGTCGTAGGCATCGTGGTGGACGTTCTGCCAGCCCTCGGCCTGCAAGGCGTATTCCACCGCTTCCAGCTGCGGGCGCGGCACCAGAATGTCCACATCGGCGAACAAGCGGTTCTGGGCCGCCGGCAGGCCGGCCATCACATAGGCAGCCCCCTTCAGCAGCAGGACGGGGGCGCCCAGATCATGCAGGGCATGGGCGATCTGGCCGACCTCCCAGCGCACCGCACGCTCCTGGCTGTCCACCACTTTTTGCACCGAGTCAAAGTGACGCCGCGGGCCGGCCGGCACCTGGCTCAGCAAGCCGGCGCGCTCAAAGCCCAGGGCCAGGCGGGCCAGCAGATTGGCGCGCCTCGCCTGCTGCAACAAGGTCTCCCAATCGCGCACATCCCACAGCAGGCAGGCGGCCGGGTCGACCAGGGCACGGCTGAGCAGGCTGATGCCGGAGCTGGCGCTCATCGCAAGGGCTCCTTGGCATCGGCCAGGGCGGAGAAATAAGCGCAAGCCTGTTCCAGATCGCTGTACTCAAAGCGCAGGCAGTCGGCCGCCGCCACGCCGTCGCAAAGCGTGTCAAAGCCTTGGCGGCCATGCAGGTGGTAGTTGAAGGCGTTGTCCACCAAGGCCATCAAGGCCTCGCCGCGCGCCAAGGGCATGGGGTTCAGGGCGCTGCCGGCCATATAGCGAGGGAACACCACCCAGCCCAGGCGGGCGCGTTCGGTGTCGCGCTGCACACTGGCCGCCGGTGGCCGCATATGCGAGACCGTGCCCTTGACCGTGTCTCGGGTCAGCGGCCCGAAACGCGCCTCGGGCGCAAAAGCCTTGATCACGTCAATCGACTTGTTCTTCAAGCTAACGGGCCGAGCCAGCGGCACCAACTCGCCGCTCACAGGATCAATCAGCGTCAACTCGTCCGACAAAAGCCGCCAGCCGCGATTGACCAGGCCGGCGCACAACGTGCTCTTGCCCGAACCTGGCGGCGCGGGCAGCAGCATCGCGCGGCCGCCGCGCTCTACCACCGCGGCGTGGATGATGATGTATTGATGGCAGTGCGAGGACACGCACCAGTTCAGCCCCCACTCCATCATGGCCGAGGCATGAGGCAGGGCCATGGGCTTGAAGGGCTTGAGCGCGTCGAACAGAAACTGCGCCTGGGGCCGCAGCCAACGCCGCAGGCCGCTGACGGCATCGATGCGCACATCGAAGTCGCAAAAAGGCTGTGGCTGGCCAGCGAGCAAGGTCTCTTGCTCGGCATACAAAGTGGCGAGGGCGCCGGCCACCGAGTCGAGCTGGGAGGCGATGCGCAGCCAGAAAGGCCCGGTGCGCAGCACCAGACCCGGGCCACGCAGACGAGCGCTCAGCTCGGCAGGATCAAGTGCCGCCAGCTTCACCGCAGCACCGGCTCAAGCAAACCCAGCTGCTCAAAATAATGGAGGCTGCGTTCCAGCGACAGGCACAAGTCTTCGTCTTGCTCCGACTCGCCCAACAAGGCCTGGGCAAGCGCCTGGGCCGACCAAGGCCGCGCGTCCTGCTCGTTCAGGAACTGCAGCAACTCATGACCGCTGGCCGAAAGAAGATGGGTATCACCGCTGGCCGCGTTGAAGACCAGGAATTGATCGTCCAGCTGCCGGAAGCACAAGGGGCTCCCGGCCTGCAGCCGCCATTGCAGAGGCGGCGCTGCCTGCGCCTCGCTCATCAATCAGCTTCGCCTGCGCTCAGGGGAAGGTGACCGCAATGCCCATGGTGTATTGCAGGTATTTGATGATTTTGCTGGCCGACCAGATGGCTTCGCTGCCGGGGCGGAAGTTATTGCCCAGATAGCCGGTCCAGACGGCGCGCACCTGGGTGGCGCTGGGCACGGTGGTGGAAGCGGTGTTCAACAAGGCGGCCACCACGAGTTGGGCGATCAGCTTGTCATTGGCCGTGCCGGTCGTCGGGCCGGCCAGCACTTGCTCCAAAGTCAGCGCGGCATACAGCGTGGTGCCGGGGAAGGCGGTGCCAAACAACATGGCGCGGGTGTAGCCAGCAGGCCAGGTCACGCCAGCGGCGACCCAATCGGCTGGGCGCTTGCGGGTGCCGCAGGCCGGGTCGGCGGCTTGGCCCACCAAGCGGCTCACATTGGCCGACTGAAAACCGGTCGGGCCATGGCATTCAATCGCGCCCAGCACCGGGCGGCTGGTGATGGTCAAAGCAACGGGAGCGGCGGCCAGGCCGCCCTTCAGCAAACGCCTCCTGGCCTCGCGGCGAGAGGCGGCCGCATCGCCCACAGGGGATGCAGCGGAGCCAGGCTCGCGCGGATTTTCGGACGGATTGTTCATGACATCTTCTCCCAAGTGACGATCAGCCCCTCGCTCGCAGCCGGGTCACTGAGGTCAAGCAGCTTCAACTTTGGCGAAGTGTTTCATACAACACCTCGGACAGCCACCTCCATCACCCCCCTTGAACGGGTGGTGATTGGATTCAAACGGTAAAACTACATGATCCAGGCGCGGATTTGATGAAGAAATCGCGACTTCTGGCCTTTGTACTGAAAAACCCCTTCAAACGGGGCCGGCGGCGAAAGTATCGCAGGCCTTCAGCTCGCCCGCCTCCAGGCCGCGCCGGAACCAGCGCACCCGCTGCTCACTGCTGCCGTGGGTGAAGCTTTCCGGCACCACCGTGCCCTGGGAGCGGCGCTGCAAGGTGTCGTCGCCGATCTGGGAGGCGGCGTTCAAGGCCTCTTCGATATCCCCTGGCTCCAGGCGCCAGCCCCTGCCTTCCTGGGACAGCTTGGCCCACACGCCAGAGTAACAGTCGGCCTGCAACTCCAGACGCACGCTCAGGGCGTTGTAGTCTTTCTCTGAAACCCGTTGGCGGGCCTTGTCCATCTTGGCCGTCGTGCCTTGCAGATTTTGCAAATGGTGGCCGACCTCGTGGGCAATCACATAGGCCTGAGCGAAGTCGCCCGGCGCCCCCAGGCGATCCCGCAAGGTGTCGTAGAAGGCCAGATCGATGTAGACGCGCTGATCGGCCGGGCAGTAGAACGGCCCCATGGCGGCCTCGCCCGTACCACAAGCAGTTGGCGTGCGCCCACGAAAGAGCGTCAGGCGCGGGGCTTGATATTGCTGCTGGCGAGCAGCGAAATAGTTCCCCCAGACATCCTCCGTGCTACCCAATACGGAGCGAACAAACCGCCCCCCCTCGTCAGTCGGAGGCGGGCCGGGCTGCGGGCTCACCTGGGTCGGCGCCTGGCCTCCCCCGTCCATGCCTCCGAGCAGACCCAGGACCGTCATGGGATTGATGCCAAACGCCCAAGAAGCCAATAAAGCGATGACGATGCCGCCGATGCCGATGCGGCCACCACCCAAGCCAATCCCGCCACGCCCGCCACCGCCGCCTCCGCCATCGCGCAGGTCGTCCACGTTGTCACTTTCTCGCTGGCCTTCCCATTTCATGCAGGGCTCCTCGGGTGAAATATTTGCCGTCTGTGCCGCGGATTGTGCATCCCGTCGCGTGCATCTTGGCTCGGAGCGACGGCGGCCAGACACTGCGCCCATTCTTCACCGCTTTGAGGACAAGACCATGATGAAAACACTGAGCTTGTGTAGCGCCTTGCTGTGTCTTGGCGGCAGTGCCCTGGCCGCCGACGCTGGCATTGAATGGAATCTGCGCATCAAGAACAACGGCAATAGCTGGACGGCCAGCTTCAGCGGCCCGATGGAATACGGTGCGCCGGGCAAGCGGGTGCGCGGCTCCGGCGTGATCGTCGAGAAAGCACGCACAATCAGCGCCTTCAGCAAAATCCGCCTCGACGGCCCCATCGACATGCGGCTCAGCCAAAGCGGGGTCGACGCCGTCAAGGTCTCGGCGGACGACAACCTGGAACCCCTGATAGAAACCGTGGTGGAGGGCGACACTCTGGTTTTGCGTCTGCAGAAAGGTGCCGGCCTGAACACCCGCCATGCGCCCACGGTGCTGGTGGAGAGCAAATCCCTGCAGGCGCTGACCATCAACGGCTCGGGCGATGTGAGCATGGACAAGTTCAAGGGCGATAAGCTCAACCTGAGCTTGGCCGGCTCTGGCGATCTGCGCATCGGCCTGCTGGAGGTGAAGGAGCTGATTGCCAGCGTCTCGGGCTCCGGCGATGTAGAGGTGGCCGGTCAGGCCGACAGCCAGCAATGGCAACTGCACGGCTCGGGCGATGTGAACGCACGCAGCCTCAGCGGACGTAGTGCGCAAGCCCAGCTGACGGGCTCGGGTGATATGTCGATCGGCGTGACCCAAAACCTGGACGTTACCCTGCGCGGATCGGGTGATCTGCGCTACGCCGGTCGGCCCCAGTTGCGACAAACCGTCACGGGCTCGGGAGAAATCAGCAGCCGCTGAGGCAAATCCGGCAAAGCACCCCCCGGATTGCCGCAGAATGCGGTGCATGGAGGTGCCGATGACCGATGCCCGTGCGCCGCATTCTGACGATTTAGACAGCCTGGCCAGCACCTTGCTGAGCTTGCATGAGGACAGCCCCCTGCTGGTGGCCTTGTTCGATGCCGAGGACGTGCTCCGCTACGCCAACCCGGCCTTTCGCCAAGCCTATTGCGTCGAACCCGATGGCCGCCTGAGCTGGGCCGACATGATGCGCGACAACCATGCCCGCAAATGTGGCGCCGCCATCGAGACCAAGAACATCGAGAACTGGATCGCCTCGGTGCGTTCGCGCCGCGGCAAGCTGGCCTTTCGTGCCTTTGAGGCCGATCTGGCCGACGGCCGTTGGATTTGGATGACCGAAACCACCCAGCGCCAGGGCTGGATGCTGTGCGTGGCCAGCGACATCAGCTCGCTGCGCCAGGACAGCCGCGCCCTGCGCCAGGCCCATGGCAAGGCCTTGGCCGCCGCCCAGACCGATGCGCTCACCGGCCTGAGCAACCGCCGTCACGGCATGCAGTTGCTGGAGGCGACCCTGCACGACAGCGAGCTCTGGCCGCTCTGCCTGGCGGCGCTGGACCTGGACGGCTTCAAACAGATCAACGATGGCCTGGGCCATGCGGCCGGCGACGCGGTGCTGAGCGACTTCGCCCGCCAACTGCAGGCCGGCAGCCGGCGCGAGGACGGCTGCCTGCGCCTGGGCGGCGATGAGTTCTTGCTGATCCTGCCCTCGGCCGGCCTGCCCCAGGCCGAGGCCATCATCGAACGCTTGCTGGAGCGGGTGCGGCGCGCCCGCCCCATCCCCACCGCGCCCGAGCAAGGCTATAGCTGCTCGGTCGGCCTGGTACAGGCCAACTGGGGTGAAAGCGGGGAGGCATTGATCGCCCGCGCCGATGCGGCCCTTTACCGGGCCAAGCAGGCCGGGCGTAATCGCCTGGAAATCGGCGACTGAAGCCGGGCGCTCAGGCGGCCGTCGGGCCGGCTGCGTACCAAAGTGCCGCGAAGAAGTGGCAAGCACTGCCGGCCAGCACAAACAAATGCCAGACGAAGTGGGCGTAGCGGATGCGGTGATCCAGCAAGAACACCACCGCGCCCAAGGTATAGGCCAGGCCGCCGGCCACCAGCCAGGCCAGGCCGGCGCTGTCCATGCGGCCGATCAGCGGGCCCATGGCGATGATGACCAACCAGCCCATGGCCAGGTAGAGCCCGGTGGACCACAGCGGGTGACGCAGGCGGTTGAACATCTTGGCCGTCACGCCGATGGCAGCACTGGCCCAGACCAGGGCGAACAGCGTCCAGCCCCAGCCACCGTGCAGCACGCCCAGGGCGAAAGGCGTGTAACTACCGGCGATGAAGAGGTAGATCGCCGCATGATCCAGGCGATTCAGCCACAGCTTGGCGCGGCCCTCGGGCACGGCGTGATACAGGGTGGAAACCAGATAGAGCAGCATCATGGTCACCGAGAACACACAGGCCGCCACCACATTGCGGGTCTCACCCTGCTGCGCGGCCGAGTAAGCCAGGATGGGTAGCGAGGCCACCGCCAGCAAAAAGCCCAGGCCGTGGCTGATCGCATTCGCGATCTCTTCGCCAAAGGATTGATTTCGTGTCGTCATACGGGCATTCTGCGCCTGTCATGTGGCAAAACATGTCACAAAGCCTGGCTTTGCCTTGCGGCCTTACAAAGATTTGCAGTCCATCTTGAACTCTCGTCTTGTGTCCTCGCTTCCCCCGGCCGACAGCCGGGTCCTACGCCGCCGTCTCCTGGCAGCCGCCGCCCTGCTGCTGACCCGACCCAGCCTGGCCCAGGACGGCGGCGCCGCCGAAGAAGGCGGCGGCGGTGGCGAAGGGGTTCTGGTGATGATGGAGGAGTTGCAGCCCTTTTCCTTTTTGGACGAGCAGCGCCAGCCGGCCGGCTATGCGGTGGAGTTGGCGCGCGAGCTGCTGACGCGGGCTGATCTGCCCGGCAGCTTTGAGATCGGCTCCTGGACCCGGGTGCTGGCCAAGGGCCGCGGCCGCGGCGCGGTGCTGATCCCGGCCATCGTGCGCCTACCCGAGCGGGAGAAAGAGTATTACTGGCTGGGCAGCATCGCGCGGCGGCGTGGCATGGTCTACCGGCTGAAGCGCCGGCGGGAAGTCAAGCCGCGCAATTTCGAGGAGCTGCGCCATTACCGCACGGCGGTGGTGATAGGCGACGCCTCGGAGCGCGAGATGCTCAGGCTGGGCCTGGATCCCAGCCAACATCTGGACCGCTGCGCCGACTACGCGGTGGCGCTGCGGCGCTTGTTCGCCGGGCGGGTGGATCTGCTGTCCATCAGCCAGGGCGTGGCCCCGACGGTGCTCAAGCAGCACGGCTACCCCTTCGAGGCGATGGAGCCGGTGCTCAAGCTGCCCGAATCCCTGCCCTCCATGGCCTTGAGCCTGGCCACCGACGCCCCGACCCGGCAAAAACTGCAGCGGGCGTTTGACGCCATGAAGCGGGACGGCCGCATGGCGGAGATTGCGGCGCGCTATCCCACGCTGCCGCAAGAGCCCTGAGGCGAACTCAGCGCGCAGCAGGCTGAGGCTGAGCCGTGGGCAGAGGCAAGACCTGACCCTGGGCCTGCGCAGGCACGCGCAGCTTGAGGATCTTGGCCAGGGTCGGCGCGATATCGGCCACTTCCACCGGCGTCTTCACCTCGCCTTGGCCGACCCAAGCCGGGCCCCAGCTGAGGATGGGCACATGGGTGTCGTACTCATAAGGCGTGCCGTGCGAGCTGCCGCCCACGCGCGAGCCAAACAACCAGCCCGGCTTGACGACCACCTGCACCGGCGCGGCGCGCTCCGGGTCCCAGGACTTGCGCATGGCCTCCAGATACGGGGTCTTGCGATCATCGCTGCGCAGCTGCGCCTCGGTGAAGACATCGGCCACGCCGGGGAACTGCAGCAGCACGGCCTTGGCCTCGGCATACACATCGGCCGGCTTCAAGCCCTTCTGGGCGATCAGCTTTTGATCGAACAAAACGCCAGCGGCCGAGAAGGCGGTGGCCCAGCGGCCCTCGCCGAACTTCTTCACCAGGCCGGCATTGACCCAGGCCATCATCTGGCTGGGGTTGAGGCGCTCGGCATCGCGGCCTTGGCTCTTGGCCCATTCCGGCGTGTCGGCAAAGCCGTGGTCGGCGGTCAGCACAACCATATAGTTACCAGCACCGACCTTGCCGTCCAGATACTGGAAGAAACCTTGCAGATAGCGGTCCAGATGCAGGAAGTGGTCGTGCGAGAGGCGCGACTCGGGCCCGAAGGCATGGTTGATGTAGTCGTGGCTGGACAGGCTGACCGACAGGATGTCGGTCTTGGCGTCCACGCCCAGCTGCTCACCCTCCAGGGCGGCGCGGGCAAAGGCCAGGGTCAGCTCATCGCCAAAGGGCGAGGGCAGGATATTGCCGTAGAACAGCGGGCCGGGCTTCTCATGCTTATCACCCAGGATGGCGGGCAGCTTGTTGCCATTGCCGCCGGCGTACTGCCAAAACTGGCCGTCCGGCACCGAACGGGCATAGGCCGCCTCGGGCAGCATCGGTGCCCAAGTTTTGCCGAAGAAGGCATCGGCCGGTTTGGCGGCATTGAAGTCCTTCACCCACTGCGGGTGGCTGGCCATGTAATAGGTGCTGGAGGCGAACTGGCCCGAGGCGCCCATATACATATAGGCCACGCCCTTGTGGCCGGCCGGCAGGATGGCGCCGCGATCCTTGCCCGAGACGGCAATCACCTTGGAGGCCGGGTCGGCCGTGCGCAGCACGTCGCCCACCGTCTCCACCTTCAGATTGCGCGGGCTGGTGCCGGCCAGGGGTTCGGTCTTGTTCTCGATATAGCTGTAGGCCGCGTCACCGGTGCAATACACCATCTCGCCGCTGACCGGGTCGCGCCATTCATTGCTGATGATGCCGGTGCGCTGCGGGTAGGCGCCGCTGAGCATGACCGAATGGCCGGCCGCCGTCACCGTGTGGCCATGGCCGTAATGGGCGTTGGCAAACCAGGCGCCGCGATCCAGAAAGCGCTTGAAACCATCGGGCTGCAGCTGATCGCGGTAGGCCAGCACCTGGCGCATGGGCAGGCCGTCGATGACCATGAAGACGATGAGCTTGGGCGGGGCGACTTGGGCGGCGGCGCTGGCCACCGGTTTTTGCTCAAGACTGGGGGTGGACGAACAGCCCAACAGCGCAAAAGCCAGGGGCAGGGTCGAGAGAATCCGGGGGGCAAATTTATACATGGTCGGAACGAGCTGCGATCAAGCCCCAGAGCTTAGTTCATTGCGAGGCTCCCACTCAGGGCGCCGTCAAGGGAATACGGATTTCAAAGCTGGTGCCCTCGCCCGGCTCGCTGCGCACCGTGATCGTGCCACCCAGCACCGCGTTGACGATGTTGTAGCTGATGTGCAGGCCCAGGCCGCTGCCGCCCTGGCCCAGCTTGGTGGTGAAGAAGGGCTCAAACACATGGTTCAGGCTTTCGGCATTGATGCCGCAGCCGTTGTCATGGAACTCCAGCCGCAGCCAATCGCCCTGCTGCAAGTTATTGGCCGGCAGGCGCTGGGCCGTCAGGCGCATCTGGCCCTGGCGCTGGCCTTCCAGACCATGCACGATGGCGTTGAGGATGAGGTTGGTCAGCACCTGGCCCAGCGGGCCGGGGAAGCTGTCCATGCGCAGATCGGCCGGCACGTCCAAGTGCAGCTCATGGCCGTCCTTGCGAAGGCGATTGCCCAGGGTCAGGGCCAGTTCCTCGCAGAGACCGCGCAGATCGAACTGGCGCCGCTGGTCCGAGGTTTGGTCGACCGCCAGATGTTTGAAGCTGCTGATCAAGCTGGCCGCGCTGCCCAGGCTGCGCACCAGCAGGCTGCTGGAATCCTCGGCGCCCTGGCAATAGCGCTCCAGCTCCGAGCGTCGCAGCGCGCCGCTCTGCACTGTGGCCAGAAAGCGTTTGGTGTTGTCGCGCAAGGTGCTGGCCATCAAAAGGCTGTTGCCTATCGGCGTGTTGAGCTCATGCGCCACACCCGCCACCAAGGACCCCAGCGCCGCCATCTTCTCCTGCTCCACCAGACGGGCCTGGGCCAGTTGCAGGCGGCGGTAGGCCTCGGCATTGTCCAGCGCCACGGCGGCGTAGGCGCCCAGGGTGCGCAGGATGTCCAGATCGCCGTTGTCGAAGGCGCGCGGCCGCTTGTTCAGCACGCTGATGACGCCGATCACCGCGCCCTTGATCATCATGGGCACATAAATGGCCGAGCGCGACAGCGCCGGCTCCGCCCCGTCTTGCATGGTGATGCGGCTGGCTTCGGTGGCACCGGGCAGCACCAGCAGGCGGTTGTCCTGGCCCAGCTCGTCGAGCAGCAGCTCGCGGCCGTGCAAGGCGCATTGCACCGCGGGCTGCTCCACCGAGTCCAGGCTGCGCTGATAGGGCAGCAAGGGCTCGCCCTCTTGCATCACATAGTCGAAGGCCACCACCCGCGCCTGCCAGTCCACCAGACCGACGCCAAAAGCATGGGCGTCGATCAGCTCGTTGACATGGCGATACAGGGTTTGCTGGATGGCCTCCAGCTCCAGCGAGGCGGTGATCTGCCGGCCGATCTCGCTCAGCAGGCTGATGTCACGCCGCGCCTTCTCAGCCGCCACCCCTTGGGCCACGGCCAGCTGCTTTTCGTGCGCCAGCTGATGCTGCTGATCCAGCAGCTGCTGGGTGCGCGAGCGCACCTCCCGCTCCAGCCACTCCCGCGACTGATTCAAGACCCGCACCCGCAGGTGGTAGGCCGTGGCCAGCAGCAAGAGCACCAGCAGCGCCGCGCTGGCACGCGCCCACCAAGTGGCCCAAAACGGCGGCGCCACGGAAACGCTCAGCAGTTCGCGCGGCTCGCCCCACAAACCATCGGGGTTGGCGGCCTTGGCCAGCAGGCGGTAGCGGCCGGGGTCCAAATTGGTATAGGTCGCAAGACCCGCATCCCCCTCGCCATAAATCCATTCGCGGTCAAAGCCCTCCAGCATCCAGGCGTAGCGATTGAGCTTGCTCTTGTCGAACTGCAGGGCCGAGAGCTCAAAGCTGATCATGTTCTGCTTGTAGCTCAGCGCCAGGCTGCGCGCCTGGTGCAAGGGCCCGGGGATGCCCACATCGGCCAGCGTCAACAGGCCGTTCGCTCGCGTGTCGGCCGCCGGTGCAGGGGTCGAGCTGGCCTGTGCCTCGGCCCACAACGCGCCCTCTGCCCCGCGCCCATGGGCATGGGGCAGCAGCGAGTGGTTGAACACCCGCAAATCGCTCAGCACCAACTCGGGCTTGAGCGGGTTGTCATGCAGCTGATCCGGCCGCACCCTCAGCACGCCGGGCGGCCCGCCCAGATAGATGCTGCCGTCCGGCCCACGCGCCGCGGCGCCGAACTCGAAGCCCCCGCCAAAGCGCGCGAAACCTGGATAGAAGCGCGCCCGCCCCTGGGCAAGTTCGACCCGGGTCAGACCCAGCTCATTGCCCAGCCAGAGATCGCCATTGCTGGCATCCTGAATCGACTCGAAGGAGGAGGCGGGCAGACCCGGCAAATCGGCCATGGATTTGAGCTCCCAGCTCTCACCCCGGGCCACCAACTCGAACAAGCCCTGGGGGCTGACCAGCCAGATGCGCCCGCTGGCATCCTGGCGCATGCCCTGTACCGCCAGACGCTTGGGCTGGGGCAGCACGGCATTGGCCTGCAGCGGCTGTGAGAAGCGTTCGGTCATCGGGTTCCACAGATGCAGACCGCCCTTGGTGCCCACCCACAGCCGGCCTTCACGGTCCTCCAGCAGGCAGTCCACCGTGTCGCTATTCAAGCCGGAGCCGACATCGGCGCGGAACACCCGCATGCGCTGGTCTGCGCCCTCGAAGCGGTACAAGCCCGCCGCACTGCCGGCCCACACCGTGCCGCCGTGGTCGCGCAAAAGGCTGCTGATGGACACCTTGGCCAGCATCTCCTTGCCCTGCAGCAAGGGCTGACTGCGGCCACGCTTGAGGTCGTAGCGCAGCACGCCGTTTTCACCGCCGACCCATAGCGAACCGTCATTCATGGGCAGCAAGGCCTTGATCAAGGGCATGGGCAGGCGCTCCAGCGGGATGCGCTCGCTGCGCCCGCTGGCCAGATGCAGGCGGTTCAGGCCCCCGCCATAGGTGCCCACCCACAGAAACTCATCACCGTCCGGCGCCATCGCCGCCACCAGCGGCCAGGACAGAGTCTGCGGCTCGCCGGGCAGGCTGATGTAGCGGCTGAAGCCACCCGAGCCCAGATCGGCAATGCTCAGCCCCGCCCCCCAGCTGCCCACCCACAGGCTGCCGCTGCGGTCCTGCATCAGGGAGCTGACCATGTCCGAGGCCAGGCTGGTGGGCACCGCGTCGTGGTGAGTAAAGAGCTGGGTCGTCTCGCTGCCCTCGCGCCAGCGGCGCAGGCCGGCGCCGCCATCCCCGTTGGTGCTCATCCAGATGCTGTTTTCAGCATCGCGCAAGATCCCCACCACGGCGGTGCGCGGCAGCTTCAGGCGCAAGGACAAGGGGTCAGGTCTTGCCGGCTGTCCACCCGGCTGCAAGCGCCAAATCTGCACCCCGCCGGCCAAGCCCAGCCACAAACGCCCCTGGCCGTCCAAGCTCAGCACCAAGGGCAATTGCTGCGTCGCGCTCAAGGCCTCGGCGCCCAGGCCCTGGCGCGTGTCGATCTGCTCGCCCAGGCTTTGATCGGCCCGCACATGCAGGGCGTAAGAGCCCTGCAATATCCACACCCCGCCCTGGCCGTCGCTCATCATGCGGCGGATATGGCCGGAGGCCGGGTTGGCCGTGCCCTTGGGCGGCGTCCAGGGCCGGTACTCGGCCCGAGCTTTGTCAAACAGATAGAGCCCGCCCATATGGGCCACCCACAGGGTCTGCCCGCCCGCCGGGGCCAGGCCCACCACCTGCTGGCCGCGCGCGCTCAGCTCGGGGGGCGAGGCATGGCGGCGCAGGCGGTCGCTGCGCAAATCCACCTGGTTGAGCCCGCCGTCGGTGCCCACCCACATGCTGGCCGTGGCTTCGTCCTCCAACAGCACCTGCACGACGGGGTGGCTGAGCGAGTCCGCGCGCTCCAGATCGACACCAAACTTCTTGAAATGGCGGCCGTCATAACGCAGCAAGCCATTGGTCGTGCCGATCCAGATCAGGCCTTGCCGGTCCTGGTAGGTGGTGGCCACACTGAGGCTGGGCAGGCCTTCTTCGGCGCCCAAGCGGGTGAAACTCAGATCCAGCAGGGCCGTGGCGGCCTCGGCGCTTGCTGCCGTGGCCGCCAGGCTCAGGCCGCCCAAGGCCAGGGCACTGCCCAGGAAGGCCGAAGTGGCCGGGGCCAGCAAGGCTGCCAGCAAGGCCAGGGCTCGCAAACCCTTGCCGCCCATGCCTCGCACCGCCACACAGGGTTGGGGCAGCAAACTGGGGGGCGGCGTCGAGACAAAAGCTCCGGGCACAGGCATCAAACCGTCAAATCCAAAAGGCATGGGCTTGACAGCGTAACGCCCCGGAGCGGGGTCAGACAATCCGGCCTAGCCTCACTTCGCCAAAAGCGGGCGAAATAACGGCCTTTCAGATCGGCACCGCACCTTGCAAGTGCGCACAAGCCGTTGGGGAATCAGTTGGGGCGTTGGCCGCGGCGCTCGTCCGGGGTCTGGCCCTTGGGCTCGGCATGCAGGGCCGCGTCGGCCGCTTGCAGCAACTCTTGGGCGCTGAGGCGGGGGCGCTCGCGGTCGCCCTCACGGCTGCCGCGCTCGCTGCGCGCCCAGGCCATTTGCAGGGCCAGGGTCAGGCACTCATGGCGATGCTCGTAGGCGCCGCTCAGCTGCTGTTGCAAGCGCTGTTGCACGACGCCGGGCTTGGCCCCTGCCATGTTTTGCAGCAGCACGCCGAAACGCCGGGCGCCGATCTGCACCACCACATCGCTGCTGCGCACCCTTGCCCGCAGGCGCTCGCCCATGGCCGTCAGCACCGCCTGGGTCTGTTCGGCATCGGCCTCGGTCGCCGCTTCCACCACCCGCAGGCTGCGTACGCTCAGCATCAGCAAGGCCGGCTCGGCCCCGCTGCGCCGGGCGCTGCCCAGCTCACGGTTGAGCAGGCTCGCAAAGCCCTCCAGCGTCGGCACCCGGATGACCTCGGGCGGTGCCGGCCGCAGCCGCAGGGGCAGAGGCACGCTGACCACGAAGGGGCTGATCTCGGGCTTGGAGCTGTTGATGAACATGGCGCTGCGTCTCTTTTGGCTTGCGGGACACGTTTAAAGATGAGGTGAGGGCGCCGCCAGCGACGCATGTTCTCCGAACGCGGCCTCCCCAGACCTTGCGTCAATGTCACGCCCTCATTCTGTAAAACGGAATCCCGCCGGCAAACCCGACATGCGGCTCGCACAAATTTGCAAATAGCTGTGGCGCCATCACTTTCAGCCGCTAGAGTGCCTAACTTGCCAGATATGTAACAAGGGCGGGTAAGCTTGTTTTTCTAAAGCAAACGCCCCCACCAAGGGAGGCCCGGCCAGCCCGGGAGCCAGTGACGTGAGGACCAGCGACGACCTGCCGCCTGCCGCCAAAAGCAATGCCCAAAGCGGTGCTGCCATGAGCGATGCCAGTGAAATTACCCAGCTGCTGCGTGCCGCCAGCGCGGGTGATGCCCTGGCCGGCGAGCGCGTCATCAGCCTGCTCTATGCCGACCTGCAGCGCCTGGCCCGCAGCCGCCTGCGCCAGGCCGGCAATGCCGGTGGCCTGACCCTGCTGGACCCGACCGGCCTGGTGCATGAGTCCTATCTGCGCCTGCAGCAAGGCGGCAAGGGCGGGCTGGACTTCCCGGATCGCAAGCATTTTTTGTCCTACGCCGCCCGGGTGATGCACAACATCGTCATCGATATGGTGCGCTCCCGCCAGGCTCAGCGCCACGGCGGCGAGTTCGAGCAAGTGACCTTCAGCACCACCATCGCCGGCCTGCCCGCGGTGCAGAACGATGCGCAGATCCTGGGCGTGCACGAGGCGATGGAAGAGCTGGCGGCCTTTGACCCACGCCTGTGCCAGGTGGTGGAGATGCGCTACTTCGGCGGCCTGACCGAGGGCGAGATCGCCGAAAGCCTGGGCCTGACCGAAAGAACCGTGCAGCGCGACTGGCAAAAAGCCCGGCTGTATCTCTCCATCGCGATGCAGAAGTAGCCTGTTCAACAAACAGACTGACAGACAAACAAATAACCAGACAAGAAAGATCTCAAGGCATGCGGGAGATAGACAAAGCACGCTGGCCCCAGCTGAGCCCTTTGCTGGACGAATTGCTGGACCTCGACGAACCCAGCGCCCGCGCCGCCCGCCTGCAGCACTTGCAGGCCCAGCACCCCGAGCTGGCCCAAGACCTGGCCGAGCTGCTGCGCCGCCAAGCCGAGCAAGACGCGGCCGACTACCTGGCCTCGCCCGCCCTGCTACACCTGCCCCCCGCCGCCGAACCCGGCCCGCAACTGGCCGCCGGCCAAAGCGTGGGCGCCTACACCCTGGAGCGCATCATCGGCCAGGGCGGCATGGGCTCGGTCTGGCTGGCCCGCCGCACCGACGGGCGCTATGACGCGCAGGTCGCCATCAAGTTCCTCAGCAGCGGCCTGGCGGGAAGAGGAGATGCGGGCCGCTTTGCCCGCGAAGGCCAGATCCTCGCCCGCCTGGCCCACCCGCAGATCGCACGCATGCTGGACGCTGGCATCGTGCAGCTGGAGAGTGGCGCCAGCGCCGGCTCAAGCCGCCTGCCCTATCTGGTGCTGGAGTACATCGCCGACGGCCAGCCCATCGACCGCTTTTGCGAGGCGCAAAAACTAGACCTGCGCAGCCGGGTCGAGCTGTTCCAAAACGTGCTGGCCGCCGTGGCCCATGCGCATACCCGGCTGATCCTGCACCGCGATCTGAAGCCCTCCAACATCCTGGTGACACCCAAGGGCGAGGTCAAGCTGCTGGACTTTGGCATCGCCAAGCTTTTGGACGAAGGCGAGGACGAGCAGGCCCTGCCCAGCGGCACCGCCTCGGAGCTGACCCAGCAAGCCGGCCGCGCCTTCACCCCGCGCTATGCCTCGCCCGAGCAGGTGCAAGGCGCTGAGGTGACGACCGCCACCGATGTATACGCCCTGGGCGTGCTGCTCTACCTGCTGCTGAGCGGCCGCCACCCCACGGCCAGCAACGAGAACGAGGCTAGCACCACGCCACTGGAGCGCATGCGCGGCATCGTGGAGGTGGAGCCCAAGAAACTTTCCGACGCTGTTCGCGCCCAAGGTGGAGACGGCGCGAAAAAAGCCGCTCGCGAATTGCGCGGCGACCTGGACACGATCGTCGCCAAGGCGCTCAAAAAAGCGCCCGCCGAGCGTTACGCCAATGCCGCTGCCTTGAGCGAGGACTTGCGGCGCTGGCTGGCGCATGAGCCGATTGGCGCGAGGCCGGATAGCGCTTATTACCGGACGGCGAAGTTTGTGAGGCGGCATCGGTGGGGGGTGGCGGCAGGCACCTTCGCCAGCCTTGCCGTTGCAGCGGGTGCCGGCCTTGCCGTCTGGAAAGCCCAGGAGGCGCACGAGCAGCGCATGCAGGCCGAAAGCCTGATCGAGTTCATGCTGGGCGATCTGCGCAAAAAGCTGGAGCCTGTGGGGCGCTTAGATGTGCTGGATGCGGTGGGGGAAAAGGCGCTGGGCTATTACTCGCAGCAGGACGCGAGGAGTGCGTCGGCTGATTCACTGGGGCGGCGGGCGAGAGCCTTGCACTTGTTGGGAGAAATGGCGGACGCACGGGGTGAATTGGACCGGGCCGAACAATTGTTCAAACATGCGGCGCAGAGCACGGCTGAACTGTTGGCTCGGGATCCAAACGACGAGACTCGCATCTTCGACCACGCACAAAGCGTCTATTGGATGGCCTATGCCGCTCGTCGGCGGGGTGATTTACAGGCCGCTGCGGGACAATTTGAAGGCTACCGGCAACTCGCCACACAACTGACCACATTGAACCCCGATAAGTTGGAATGGCAGATAGAGCGCGCAGCTGCTGAATCCAACGTCGGCATTCTTCAGCTAGAGCGAAACAAGCCAGTTGAAGCCAAGCAGGCGCTCGCAAAGTCGAGCGAGGTTTGGCGACAAGTGGTAGCAAAAAGACCCGAAGCTCGGCTGGACTACGCTTCCACTTTGGGATGGCTGGCGAATGCACACCAGGCATTGGGGGAGTATTCTCAAGCGCTGAAATCCCAATCGGCCAAGGCTCAGCTGTTTGATGATCAAACCGACGCGTCTAGAAATAGTGAGGTCCGCCACATTCGAGCCACGGCCTCGTTCTACATCGCTCAACTCCAATTGCTACTGGGCGACCTCGACGCCGCATTGAGTAAGAGTCAAGAGGCCGTAGTCCGCCTGCGAGAGCTGCAAGCACTGGAACCCGGCAACCTGGAGTGGCTCCAGCATCTTTGCTTTGCCGAACTTCTTGCAGCGGAGATTCATCTTGCAAAGAACGACTTTCGGGGGGGGCGAGCAGCTTTCGCCTCTGTACAGATTGGTGTTGATCGCCTTTTGCGCCAAGATGCCAAGAGGCTTACATGGCAAGTAAAGCTGAAGGGAACTCAGCTGGTTTTGCTAACCAGACTGGCTCGATTGGAAGGCAAGCTCAACCAAACTCCGGCGCTACTCAGTTACTTAGACGGCATACAAGCGCTGGAAGACAGTGGCAAAAAGCTGAAGCCAGAGAATCACCGCGTGGTAGCCGAAGCCCAAATACTGGTTGGCGACTCCTTGGCTGAATCTGGCAAACAACTCGAAGCCAAAACCAAATGGCTGCAAGCGGAGGACCGCCTGAAAGCTCTGGTCGCGAACGGCGATCTAGACTCAATGGCTTTACAAGCTCTCGCACTGCTGAAATTGAATCGGCCTCAAGAAGCGCTTCGTCTTGTCGAAACACTATCGGCCACGACGTATCGGCACCCACGCTATACCGAACTGACTGCGCTTTTACAAAATCAAGCAAACTCAGTACCGGCCAGTGTGGCCAACAAGCAAAACGGAGGATAAATCATGACGACGACTCAAAATGATCCGGCGCTGACCATCACGGTTGATGTCTTGAAAGAGGGAAGCAAAACCAGTGTGGTTTGCTCGCCCGAAGTTCTGACGGTCACCGACCGCAATTCACTGATCGTTTTCAATCTAGTGAACCCTGACTACGAGTTCCCAAACAGCGGCGCCATCGTCTTTGCTGATGGTGCAGGCGAGTTCCCGAACAGCTGGTATCTCGACCCGGCCTATGTCGCCGTGCGCGACCGCCGCCTGACCACGGGCGAGTACGCCTACACCGCGACCGTGCAACACAAGCAAACAAAAGAACAGCACTCCGTTGACCCGGTCATTAAGAACATGAACGAGTAAGGAGCGGCCTCTGGGCGGCCTCTGGGACATCCGGCCTCTGGGACATCCACCCATCTGAGGAGGACGCCTCTGGGACATCCATCCATTTGAGGATGCTCCCCCTCCATTTCCCGGCACCATGAGCGCATGATCTTTCGGGAGATCACGCCTCATGACCCGCGCTCGCCAATCCTTGGTTGACCTGTCCCTCACGCCCTACTACCACGTGGTGGGTCGTTGTGTTCGGCGGGCGTTTCTGTGCGGAGTCGATGCCTACAGCCAGCGCGACTACAGCCACCGCAAGGCCTGGGTGGTGGACTTGCTAAGCAGGCTTGCTGCGGGATTTGCCGTCGATGTGGCCGCGTATGCGGTGATGTCCAACCACTACCATTTGGTCTTGCGACTGAATCCGGAGCATGCTGCGCTTTGGTCGGAACAAGAGGTCGCCCGCCGCTGGCAATGCTTCTTTGGCCAGCATGTGCTGGTCAAACGCTATTTGCAGGGCGAGTGCAAGTCGGCCGCCGAACAAGCCGGGGCGCAAAAATTGCTGCAGCTGTGGCGCGAACGGCTGGCCAGCCTATCTTGGTTTATGCGCGTGTTCGACGAGAAGCTGGCGCGGCAGGCCAATGCGGAAGACGGCTGCAGCGGCCGTTTCTGGGAAGGGCGCTTTCGCAGCCAGGCCTTGCTGGACGAGGTGGGCTTGCTGGCCTGCATGGCCTATGTTGATTTGAACCCGGTACGCGCAGGCATTGCGCCGACGCCGGAGGCCAGCGAATTCACCTCGATTGAGCAGCGCATCCAGGCTGTGATGAGCGAAGAGCAGGTCACCAAGGCCGCTGCAATCAAGGCAGCTAAAAAAGCCAAGACTCAAGCCCCAAGGCCTCGCCTGATGCCTTTCATGCCCGAAGGCCTGAGCAAGGCCAAGCCCTCGGCCAGACAACTGCCTTATCAGCTGCAAGACTATCTTGAGCTGCTGGACTGGGCCGGCCGAGTCCAGCGGCCGGGCAAACGAGGCCGTATTGCGGCGGAAGCACCGGCCATCCTGCTAAGGCTGGGCCTGGAGGCGGAGCGCTTTCGGGCGCAGTTGCAGAGCCAGTACAGCTTTCGAGGCTCCGTGGTGGGGCGCCGCGCGAGCGCGCAATCGGCCGCCAAGCAGCAGGGCCGGAAGTTTTATCGCGGCGTGCTGTTCGGGTCTGCCATGGCTCAGCCCGTGAACTCAGTTCAAGACCCGCCCTACGGTAGGCTTGAGGGATGGAACCAGAAAAACAAAACAAATCCCCCGCCTCATCGACGGCCACACCGTCCAGCCCCGAATTCGGCAAACCCCTGAGCGGCTGGCGGCTGCGTTGCTACACCGTCATTTTTGAGGCCGACACGCGGGCCGGGCGGCGCTTTGATCTCTTGCTGATCCTGATGGTGCTGCTGAGTGTGGCCCTGGTGATGCTGGAGAGCGTGGGCAATTTGCGTGGCCGCTACGGCCCCTGGCTCACCGGCTTTGAGTACTTCTTCACCGCGGCCTTCACGGCGGAATACGTTCTGCGCCTGCTTTGCGTGCGCAAGCCGCTGCGCTATGCGCTGAGCTTTTACGGCATCGTCGATTTGATGGCGGTGCTGCCCACCTACCTCGCGATTTTTGAGCCCAGCTTGTATGCGCTGGTGGATGTGCGGGTGCTGCGCTTGCTGCGGGTGTTCCGCATCCTCAAGCTGCACGCGTATATGCAGGAGTACATCAGCCTAGGCCGGGCTTTGCGGGCGAGTGCGCGCAAGATTTTTGTGTTCTTGTCGGCGGTGCTGATGGTGGTGCTGATCATGGGCACGGTGATGTTCATCGTCGAGGGGCCCGAGCACGGTTTCACCAGCATCCCGGTGGGGGTGTATTGGGCCATCACGACGTTGACGACGGTGGGCTATGGCGATTTGACGCCCAAGTCTGACTTAGGCCGCGCGATTGCCTCGCTGATGATGTTGATGGGCTGGGGCGTGCTGGCGGTGCCGACGGGCATCGTGACGGCCGAGATGAGCGCACAGCGCTTTCAGTTCCCACCCAAGACGACGACGCGGACCTGCCATGAGTGCCTGACCGAGGGGCATCTACCGGACGCCAAGTTTTGCCGCAATTGCGGGGCGAAGTTGCCGAGGTATCAGGCGGAGTGAGGCGCTGCGTTTGGGCTTGTGTTGAGTCAGGTTGAGTAACTTTCAGTTGGGTTGATCGGTGCTTGGGGTGCGGGGATTTCGCCCCCGCGGGCGACCTCCTTTCTTGGGCGCCCAAGAAAGGAGGCAAAGAAACCGCCCCGAATGCCTGGCCCCTGCGGGGTCCGCTGTGTGCCAAGTCGCTTGCAAGCGACTTGTCCTTCGGCAGGCGTCAGACAAGCCACTTGGCTTGTCTTCGGTCCTGCCTCAGTGCGTCGGCTTCAACGGCCCGCGCCGAACTCACTGCGCTACGCTCCGTTCAAACATGCGGCGCGAGCTAGAAGTTGAGGGCGCTGCGCGCCGCCCGTTGAATCCTGCGCTCCTCGCCCAGGCAACACGGGGAACCCCAACCCCACTCGGCTCGCTGCGCATCGCCTCGGTCAAATACCTAACTCCACTCCAATGCGGCGCGCAAGCGCGCCGCCCCTCAAGCCGATGCGTAGCGAGGCGTGACGGTATTCAAATCCCGTTGAGACTGGGTGAGGAACGGAAGCTTCGCTGGGCGTCGCGAAGCGACTTCGTGAACTGACTTCGCGCCCCTTGTTTGAGCGGAGCGTAGCGCAGCGAGTTGGGCG
Source organism: Paucibacter sp. KBW04 (assembly GCF_003852425.1). Lineage (GTDB taxonomy): Bacteria > Pseudomonadota > Gammaproteobacteria > Burkholderiales > Burkholderiaceae_C > Paucibacter_A. Next base: position 148,448 of record NZ_QAJN01000015.1, read on the forward strand.
CGGCCCAGTGAAGCTGAGTACCGCAACGAACCCCGCAGGGGCCAGGCGTCGGGTCGCCTTTTTTGCCTACTTTTTTGGCGAAGCAAAAAAGTAGGTCGCCTGCGGGGGCGAATTCCCCGCTGGGCCTTGGCACTAGCACGACCTCACCAACAAACCACAAATCCGCCAATCGCCCAGAATTTGCTTATTACCAATGAGTTCTTGGTAAATCTAGGGTTTTCACTAGGATTGCGGCCTTACCCCAAAAGGTCGGGCAGATCGCCCCACTCAAGCCGCTCCTCCCTCCCCGTGATCGAACTCCAAGACATTCATAAGCGCTACGGCAAGCCAAACAGCGCCCCAGAGCAAGTCGTCACCGCGCTTGACGGCATCAGCCTCAGCGTCAAGGCCGGTGAGGTGTTCGGCATCATCGGCCACTCGGGCGCCGGCAAGTCCACCTTGCTGCGCGTGCTCAATCTGCTGGAGCGGCCCGATAGCGGCTCGCTGCGCGTTGCCGGCCAAGACCTGCTGAGCCTGAATGACGCCCAGCTGCGCAGCGCCCGCCAGCGCATCGGCATGATTTTTCAGCACTTCAATCTGCTGGGCTCGCGCACCGTGGCCGAGAACGTCGCCTGGCCGCTGCGCATTGCCAACTGGCCCACCGAGCAGATCGCCCCGCGTGTGAACGAATTGCTGGCCCGCGTGGGCCTGGCCGACCAAGGCCACAAATACCCGGCCCAGCTCTCGGGCGGGCAAAAACAACGCGTGGGCATTGCCCGCGCCCTGGCCACCGGGCCTGAGCTGCTGCTGTGCGACGAAGCCACCAGCGCCTTGGACCCGCAAACCACCCGCGCCATCCTGGACCTGCTGGCCCAGCTGAACCGCGAGCTCGGCCTGGCCATCGTACTGATCACCCACGAGATGGATGTGGTGCGCCGCATCTGCGACCGAGTCGCGGTGCTGGAGGCCGGCAAAGTTGTGGAGATCGGCGCGGTGGCCGAGGTCTTTTTGCACCCGCAGCACGTGGTGACACGCCGCTTTGTGCAAGAAGCCGAGAAGATCGACGAGAACGATTTGAACGAGGACTACGCCCACGTTCCCGGCCGTCTGCTGCGCCTGACCTTCCAGGGCGAGCGCACCTACGAGCCCTTGCTGGGCGAGGTGGCGCGGCGCAGCGGCATCGACTTCGGCATCTTGCATGGCCGCATCGACCGCATCAAAAGCACACCCTATGGCCAGCTGACGATTGCCGTCACCGGCGGTGACCTGGCAGGCGCCCAAGCCCTGCTGGCCGAGCGCGGCGTGCGCGTTGAAGTACTCCGCTAATTGAACGAATCCATCATGACCGAAATTTTGCTGAGCATGGACTGGGCCGAGATCGGCCTGGCCAGCGTCGACACCTTGCTGATGCTGGGCGGCGCCCTGCTCTTCACCGGCCTCTTGGGCCTGCCCCTGGGCGTGCTGCTGTTCCTGCTGGACCGTGGCCAGCTGCTGGACTCACCGCGCGCCTACGGCCTGCTCTCGCTGGTGGTGAACGTGCTGCGCTCCCTGCCTTTTGTGATCTTGCTGATCTTGCTGATCCCGTTCACCCTGCTGGTGACGGGCACCTCGCTGGGCGTGGCGGGTGCCATCCCGCCGCTGGTGGTGGGGGCCACGCCCTTCTTCGCCCGCTTGGTAGAAGCCGCCTTGCGCGGCGTGGACCGGGGCATCGTCGAGGCCGGCCAGGCCATGGGTGCCAGCCCGCGCCAGATCGTCACCCAAGCGCTGTTGCCAGAAGCACTGCCGGGCATTTTGTCGGCGCTGACGGTGACGGCCATCACCCTGGTGGGCTACACGGCCATGTCGGGTGTGATCGGCGGCGGCGGCCTGGGCGACCTGGCCATCCGCTTTGGCTACCAACGCTTCCAGACCGAGGTGATGTTGGTCACCGTGGCCCTGCTCTTGATCCTCGTGCAGCTGCTGCAGATGCTGGGAGATTGGGCCGTGCGCAGGCTCAATCACCGCTGAAATTCTTTCTGTTTTGAATCATCACCACCTGAAGGGAATGAACCCATGAAAAAGAACAAGCCATCCGCCGTCATCACCGCCGTCCTGAGCGCCGCCCTGCTGAGCTTGGGCGCTAGCGCGTGGGCCGAGAAGCTGAGCATCGCCGCCACTGCCGTGCCGCATGCCGAGCTGCTGGAATTCGTCAAGCCTGGCCTGGCCAAGCAAGGCGTGGAGTTGGAGGTCAAGGTCTTCACCGACTATGTGCAGCCCAATGTGCAGGTGGCCGAAAAGCGCCTGGACGCCAACTTCTTCCAGCACAAGCCCTATCTGGCCGAGTTCAACAAGGGCAAGGGCGCAAACCTGGTGGCCGTGGCCGCCGTGCATGTGGAGCCATTCGGCGCCTACTCGACCAAGCACAAGAGCCTGGCCGACCTGCCCGTGGGTGCCACCGTGGCCCTGCCCAATGACCCCACCAATGGCGGCCGCGCCCTGGTGCTGCTGGCGCGCGCTGGCGTGATCAAGCTCAAGGACATCAACAACATCCTGGCCACCTCCAAAGACATTGTTGAGAACAACAAGAAGCTGAAGTTCCGCGAGATCGAAGCCGCCACCCTGCCCCGCATCCTGCCGCAAGTGGACCTGGCCCTGATCAACACCAACTACGCCTTGGAAGCCAAGCTGACCCCGGCCAAGGACGCCCTGGCCATCGAAGGCGCCCAATCGCCTTACGCCAACTTCCTGGTCGCGCGTGCGGACAACCAGAACAGCGATGGCATCAAGAAGCTGGCCGCTGCGCTGCAAACGCCTGAGGTGAAGAAGTTCATCGAGACCAAGTACAAGGGCGCGGTGGTGCCGGCGTTTTGAGTTTGACTAGTTCCCAGATCCAGCCGGATATTCACCTAGTCTCGCTAATGCCAATGCCCAGCGGGGATTTCGCCCCCGCAGGCGACTCACTTTTCTTGCTTCGCCAAGAAAAGTAAGCAAAAGAAGGCGACCCGACGCCTGGCCCCTGCGGGGTCCGTTGCGGTGCTCAGGTTTGCCGGGCCGCGCCCAACTCACTTCGCTACGCTCCGTTCAAACAAGGGGCGCGAAGTCAGTGCTTGAAGTCGCTTCGCGACGCCCGACAAACCTTCCGCTCCTCACCCAGTCTCAACGGGACTGAATACCGTCACGCCTCGCTGCGCATCGGCTTGAGGGGCTGCATGCGCCGAGCGCATGCAGCGTTAGCTGCGGCGACATCGAGGCGACGCGCAGCGAGCCGAGTTGTTTTGCATTCCCCGTCCTTGCCTGGGCGAGGAGCGCAGGGCTTGCTGGGCGTCGCGAAGCGACTTCAAGTTCTAGCTCGCGCAGCATGTTTGAGCGTAGTGAACGCAGTGAGCGAAGCGAGTTCTGCGCGGGCCAGCAAGACCGAGCACCGCAGCGAACCCCGAAGGGGCCAGGCATGCGGGTCGCCTTTTTTGCCTACTTTTTTGGCGAAGCAAAAAAGTAGGTCGCCCGCCGGGGCGAACTCCCGGCTGGGCCCTCGAAACAGACCAACGCCCCTAAAAGCGCCGTAGCTTCAAACCGCCTCCGGCAAGGCCAAGCGCTTACCGCTCCGCGCATCGATCACCACCGTGTGCGCCGTCTTGTCCTGAATGGCCTGGCGGTTGCTGTCCCAGAGCAGCTGCAAAAATCCCGTCATGCCGGTGGCCATGCCCGCCGCATAACCGCCGTAACGCTTGAAGCAAATCATCGGTGTCAGGGGCTTGCCAGTCAGCTCCACCACGCGCAGGCCCAGCAACTTCTTGCCCAGGGTCTGCCCGCTTAAAAGCACCGGCAGGATGGAGAAATACAGCAGGGCCCAGAAGTAGCTCAAGCCCACCTCGTTGACCAAACGCTTGAACTCGGCGCGCGGGTCGAAATGATGCTGATCGAGCTGCGCTTGCTGTGCCTTGACCTGCGCCTCCAGCTTGGCAATGCGTTGAGCATCGCTTTGCTCAGCCCTGCCGGCCGAAGCAGCGGGGCCAGGCAGCGCTGCCGCCACCGAGGCGGCCGACGCCGCCGAGGCCACCGAATCCGGCAAACCCGCCAGCGCCGCCTGGGCCGTCGCCAGAGCGGCGGCGGTGGCAGCGGCCGCTTCTTCGTCTTCGGCCTCAGATCGCCTCGCGCTGGGCTCGCGCCAATCCTCCCAGGCTTGCTGGCCACCCAAGGCCAGGCTGATGAACAGCAAGACCCACAGCCCGCGTCGGCGCCCGTCGCTCAAGACCTTGCCACCGCCACCGGGCCGGCGTATCCAGAGCAAGAGCGCCGAGCCGCCCGCCAGCAGCAAAAAGAAATTGCCCAGATTAGAGAGCGGTGCCAACACCGCCAGATCGATCGCCATGGCCCAGAAGCGTTGCTTGGGCTTGGCCAGGGGCAGGCCCAGGAGCTGCGGCGCCACATTGAGATCCTCGGGCGTCACCCAGGCGCGCGGGTCGTAGGCTGGCGTGGGTGAGGTGACAGAGGTAGACAAGATGAGATGAAGTCCGAGCCAAGGAGCCGCAAGCGTAGCGCAAGTGCAGCAGGCCCATGCTGAGGCCAAGCCGCTATTTACAAGCGGCCTGGGCTGCGATTAACTTGCCACATCCGCAGCCTTTGAGATGCTCATATGCCCCGATTCCGCGCCTGGCGCGCCCCGCTACTGGGCCTTTTTTTCCCGCTGCTGATGCAAGCCCAGGCCCTGGCCCTGGAGGCCCCGGAAGGCAGGGTGGTGCTGACCCTCAGCGGCAAGGTCGGCAGCCCCAACCAAGGCAAGAACGCCGCCTTCAGCATGGCCATGCTGGAACGCCTGCCCCAGCACAGCTACACGGTGCAAACCCCCTGGTATCCCACGCCCATGACCTTCACCGGGCCGCTGATGCGCGATGTGCTGGCGGCGGCCGGCGCCCAGGGCGAGAAGATCATCGCGGTGGCGCTGAACGACTACAAGACCGAGCTGCCCTTCAGCGACGCCATCAAGCTGGAACCCATCCTGGCCCGACTGCTCAATGGCAAGCCGATGGCGGTGCGCGACAAAGGGCCTTTGTTCATCATCTACCCCAGTCATCTGCATGCCGAGCTGAGCAGCCAGCTCTACTTCAACCGCTCGGCCTGGCAGCTGACCCGCCTGGTCGTGGAGTAGCGCGCCATCGACGCCGAAACGACGCCACCCAGCCACCCACTGCAAGGCAAGCGCCTGCTGGCCTTGCTGATGGTGGGCTTGGCCCTGCTGTACACGGCCATCGGCGTGGTGCAGCTGCGCCAGCACCAGGCGCTCAGCCATGTGTCTCAGCGCAGCAATCAGGAGGAGGCATTTGCGCTCTGGCAGCTGGAGATGGAGTACCAGCGCTTCAGCGAGGCCCTGACCCAGCGGGTGATGGCGCCCCAGGAGATGGGGCTGGACGAGCTGAAGCTGCGCTACGAGCTCTTCGTCAGCCGCATGCTCTTGCTGGATGCGCCCACCACCCGCGGCCTGCTCAGGGATCAGGCCCTGCTACACCGCAGCCGCGCGGAGATCGAGAGCTTTGTGCAACAAGCCGATGCCGTGCTGGGCGAGCAGGTGACCCAAGCGCCCAGCCATGCCCGGCTGCAAGCCCTGCGCGCGCCCCTGGCCGGCTTGCGCGGCGGCATCCACGATATGTCGCTGGACGCCGTCAGTGCGGCGGCCATGGCGGTGGACGAGCGCACGGCCCAGGTGCGCCAGCAGTCCATCACCACGACGGCGCTGACGGTCTTGCAAGGCCTGCTGACCCTGACCCTGATGCTGGCCATGATGCGCCAGTACCGCGCACGTTCGGCGGCCAAGGCCGAGGCCGAGGCGAACCGCCTCTCCCTGGTGGAGACGGCCGCGCGCCTGCAGGCCGAGAGCATCCAGCGCGCCGCCCGCGATGAGCTGCAAGCCATCACCGACGCCCTGCCCCTGCTGGTGTTCCGCCAGCAGCGCACACCCGGCCAACCAGCCCACTACACCTATGTCAGCGGGCGCGCCCAGGAGGTGCTGGGCGTGGACGCGAGCCAGTTGCTGGCGCAGTTTGAGCTGCTGGCCACGCTGATCCACCCGGAGGACCGCGAGCGCATTGCGGCGGCCTCGGCCTTCTCCGTGCGCGAACGCCTGCCCCTGCGCGAGGAATTCCGCATCTGCCAGCCAGGCGGCAGCGAACACTGGGTCTACTGCGAATCGCTGACCCGCTTGCAGGAGGACGGCCAGCTGATCTGCACCGGCTATATCCAGCTGATCGACGAGCAAAAACGCCGCGAGCGGGCGCTGACCGAGATCACCGAGCAGCAGCGGGTGATCTTCGAGAACGTGCCCTCGGGCCTGATCTTCTCGGCCGATGGCGCGATCCGCCAGTACAACAGCAGCTTTGCCGCCATGCTGGGGGTGGAGGGGGCGAATCTGATCGGCAGCTCGGCCAGCATGTTGTTCCCCGACCGCCATGCCCATGAGCAGTTCAACGCCCAGGCCGTGCCCCTGCTGGAGCTGGGGCTCAAGGTGGTGGTGGAGCGCGAGTTCTGCCGCATCCGCGGGCCCAATTTCTTTGGCCGCATCGTCGGCAAACGGGTGCCGGGTGGCGAGTACAGCAAGGCCACCATCTGGGTGCTGGAGGACATCAGCGAGCAAAAGGCCAGCGAGCGCGAGATGCGCCGCGCCCGCGAGATGGCCGAGGAAGCCACCCGCCTGAAGGGCGACTTCCTGGCCAATATGAGCCACGAGATCCGCACGCCGATGAACGCCATCATCGGCCTCTCGCATCTGGCGCTGAAGACCGAGCTGAACCTGCGCCAGCGCGACTACCTCAGCAAGATCCAGCAGTCCAGCCAGCACCTGCTGGGCATCATCAACGACATCCTGGACTTCTCCAAGATTGAGGCCGGCAAGCTGACGATGGAGCAGCTGCCCTTCGAGCTGGACGCGGTGCTCAATAACGTGGCCAATGTGACGGCCGACAAGGCCGCGCTGAAGGGCCTGGAGCTGATCTGCGATGTGGCGCCCGATGTGCCTCAGCAGCTGGTCGGTGACTCCCTGCGCCTGGGCCAGGTGCTGATCAACTACGCCAATAACGCGATCAAATTCACCGAGAAAGGCGAGGTGATCTTTCGCGTGCGCCGCCTGCCTGCGCCCGCCGCGCCCTCGGACTTCGGCCCCGACGAGCTGCTGCTGAGATTCGAGGTCAGCGATACCGGCATCGGCCTCGCCCCCGAGCAGATCGGCCAGCTCTTCCAGAGCTTCAGCCAGGCCGACAGCTCGATCTCGCGCAAGTACGGCGGCACCGGCCTGGGCCTGGCCATCTGCAAATCCCTGGCCGAGGCCATGGGCGGCGAGGTGGGGGTGCAAAGTCAGCTGGGCCAGGGCTCGCTGTTCTGGTTCACCGCCCGGCTGCGCCTGGGCGAGGCCATGCCGCGCCGCAGCCTGCCGCGCCACGAGGCCAGCGCCAGCCGCCAGGTGCTGGTGGTGGACGACCACCCCAATGCCGCCGCCGTGCTCTGCGGCCTGATGCAGGCCCTGGGCTACCAGGCCCAGGCCGTGCATTCCGGCGCCGCCGCCCTCAGCGCCCTGCAAGCGCGGGCTGGCGGGCCGCAGGCATTTGAGCTGGTCTTGCTGGACTGGCAGATGCCCGAGATGGACGGCGCCGCCACCTTGCGCGCCATCCGCCGCCTGCATCTGCAGCCGCTGCCGCACTGCATCATGGTCAGCGACTACGGCCGCGAAGACGCCATCCGCAGCGCCCAGAACCTGGGGCTGAGCGAGGTGCTGGTCAAACCCATCAACGGCTCCTCCCTGCTGGGCGCCATGCGCCGCATCGCCCGCAGCCCGCCGGTGCACGGCGACGCGGAGCATCCACCCCAGGTCTTCAGCGGCTTCGGCAATCTGGACGAGCTGGGCGCCACCGAAGAGCTGCGCCCGCTGCGCGGCGCGCGCATCTTGCTGGTGGAGGACAACGAGCTGAACCAGCAGGTGGCTTGCGAGCTGCTGGGCGATGTGGGCTTTGTGGTCGATGTGGCCAGCGACGGCCTGCAAGGCGTGCAAAAAGTGGCCCTGGCCCGACGCGATGCCCGGCCTTACGACCTGGTACTGATGGATATGCAGATGCCGGTGATGGACGGCATCCACGCCACCCGCGAGATCCGCAAGGACCCGCACAACGCCGCCCTGCCCATCGTCGCGATGACGGCCAATGCCATGCAGGTCGATCGCGAGCGCTGCCTGGCCGCGGGCATGAACGGTTTTGTGGCCAAGCCCATCGAGCCCGAGCAGCTGTGGCGGGCGCTGAGAACCTGGGTGCGGCCCCGTCAAGGCTTGGGCCTGGGCTCGCAGGCCGCCGCGCAAGAAGCGCCCGAGCTGATCCATCTGGACCTGCGCCCGACGGGGGCCAGCCTGGATCAGCTGGCGGCGGTGGAAGGCTTGGATGTGGCCCAGGGCCTGCGCCTGGTGGCTGGCAAGGAGCGCCTGTATCGCAGCCTGCTCGGTCGATTCATCGCGGGCCAGGGCGGCGTGCCGGCCGCCATCGCCGAGGCGCTGCAGGCCGGCGACCGCGCCGCCGCCGAGCGCCTGGCCCACACGCTCAAAGGCCTGGCCGGCAGCATAGGGGCGAATGGCTTGCGGGCTTTGGCGGCCCAGGTGGAGCTTGCCGTGCGGGAGCAGCTGGGCCAGCTGCCGCAAGACTTGCAAGCCCTGGATCTGGGCATGCGCGAGCTGCTGCAAGCCCTGGGCCCGGTACTGCAGACGGCGGAAGCCGCGCTGCCCCTGGCGGCCGAACCCGGCCAGGCGCAAGCACCGGCGAACGCGCCGGAGCAGGCAGTGCAGGCCTTGCGCCAGCTGCAGCGCCTGCTGCGCGACTGCGATGCCTCGGCACTGGAGTTTGCGCAAAGCCAGGGCCCGGTCTTGCGCGCCCTGCTGGGGCGGCGCAGCGCGGAGCTGGAAGAGCTGCTGCTGGACTACAAGTTTGACTTTGCCTTGCGCTTGCTGCGCGCGGCAGCCGCCGACGAAGGCCTGGTGCTGGACTGAGCCCGGGGCGTGGCGGCCGCGGCCTCGCCCAGCAAGGCGATAAAAGCCTGCAAGGCCGGCGTGCTTTGCTTGGCCCGGTGCACCACCCAGTAGCAGGGTCGGCTGCAAGCGGGCAGGGGCGTGTTGAGCACCTGCAGCTGGCCGGCGGCCAGCGCATCGGTCAAGACCCAGCGGGACAGACAGGCCAGGCCCAGGCCGGCCACGGCCAGGCGTTTGATGGCCTCGGAGCTGTTCAGCTCCACGCTGCGTTGATAAGCATGCAACTGGGGCAGCAGCCATTGATCGGTGGCCTCGCGGGTGCCGGCACCGGGCTCGCGCAAGAGCCAGAGCTGCTCGCGCAGCAAGCGCAGGCTTGGCGCTGGTGCGCCGGGCTTGGCCAGCAAGGCATGGCTGGGCGCCGCCACGATCAGCAACTCGTCCGACAACCAAGGCTGCACCGCCAGGCCGGGTTCGTGGCAAGGGCCTTCGATCAGGCCGATGTCCAGCTCGAACTGGGCCACGGCGCGGCAGATCTGCGCGGTATTGGCAATGCTCAGGCGCGAGGCCCAGGACGGGGCCGCAGCGACTTGCTGTTGCGCATAAAAGCGCGCCAGCAGATCGGGCAAGACATAGCTGCCCAAGGTGGTGCTGGCGCCGATGCGCAAGGCTTGCGCCTGCACATCGCTGCGCTGGGCCAGGGCTTGCACATCGGCCGCTCCATCCAGCACGGCCAGGGCCCGCGGCAGCAGGGAGCGGCCGTTCTCGTTGAGTTGCAGGCGCTTGCCGACGCGATCGAACAGGGGCAGGCCCAGCAAGCGCTCTAGCTCTGTGAGCGCCGAGCTGGTGGCCGACTGCGAGAGCGCAATCGCCTCAGCCGCCGCCGTGGTGCTGCCGCTGCGCGCTACCGCGGTAAAGACCTGCAGCTGCCGCAGGCTTAGATGCAAGGCCGTCATGCCCGCTCCTTATCTATTCAGTCGCTAGATATTAACCAAACTAACTGTTTTACAGATGACCCGCAGATTCCTACAGTGAAGGCCAAGAAGAAAAACAGCCAAGGCCCCCCGTATGAATCCCTCTGCATCCTTCCCTCTTCACGGCAGCACCGGCACGCGCCCGCCACAGCAGCGCCAGCACAGCGGGAACCTTTCAGCCTGGCGCCGCTTGCTGCCCGGCCTGAGCCTGGCCGCCCTGATAGCCGCCCTGGCCCTGGGGCTTGGCGAGATCGCCTGGTTGAGTGAACACGGTCTCAGCGCCCTCAGCCTGGCCATCGTGCTGGGCATGGCGCTGGGCAATACCGTCTACCCGCGCATCGCCGTCCACAGCGGCGCCGGTGTGAACTTCAGCAAGGGCCCCCTGCTGCGCCTGGGCGTGGTGCTCTACGGCCTGCGCCTGACCTTGCAAGACATCGGCCAGGTCGGCCTGGCCGGTGTGCTGATCGACGCGCTGGTGCTGGGCTCCACCTTCAGCATCGCCTATCTGCTGGGCACGCGCTGGCTGGGGCTGAACCGCGAGACCAGCTTGCTGATCGGCGCGGGCAGCTCCATCTGCGGCGCCGCGGCGGTGCTGGCGGCCGAGCCGGTCGTGCGGGCCCGCGCCGAGCAGGTGACGGTGGCCGTGGCCACGGTGGTGGTGTTCGGCACCCTGGCGATTTTTCTCTACCCCGTCTTGCATCAGCTGAACCAGGGCTGGGCCTGGCTGCCCGGCGGCGAGCGCGGCTTTGGCATTTTCGTGGGTGCCACCGTGCACGAGGTGGCCCAGGTGGTGGCGGTGGGCCGCTCGCTCAGCCCCGAGGCGGCCGATGCGGCCGTGATCGCCAAGATGCTGCGGGTGATGATGCTGGCCCCGGTGCTGATTGCGCTGTCGGCCTGGATGGCGCGTGGCCAGGGCGCCATCCAGGCCGGCGCGACGGGCAAGACCCGTCTGGCCATCCCCTGGTTTGCCTTCGGCTTTGCAGCGGTGGTCGTGTTCAATTCCCTGCAATGGCTGCCGCAGAGCTGGGTGCAGGTCTTGAGCACGCTGGACACTTTTATGCTGACCACTGCGATGGCGGCGCTGGGCCTGAGCACCCATCTCTCGGTGATCCGCAAGGCCGGCATCAAGCCCTTGTTGCTGGGCCTGATTCTGTTCGTCTGGCTGGTGGCCGGTGGCAGCCTGATCCACCGCGCCTGTAGCCTGGTTTTGGCCTGATTGAAATCGGCCGACGCGGATGGGATGGCTTAGCATCGGGGTTCATGCAAACGGCCCACACTGGCCGCTTGCACCGTTTGACCGCCGCCGTTTGAAGCCCTGGGTGTTCGATCCATGCTCCACCCGCCTTGCCCACTGCCCTGCCCCGCTGAGGCCCAGCCCCTGCGCACGCTGGCCCGCCACGCCCTGCTGATTTGCTGGCTGCTGAGCGCCTGCCTGCTGCTGATGAGCAACGCGCTTGCACACCGTGAGGGCGGCCAGGGCCAAACCGTGTTCACCCCCGAGCTGCACTGGCTGTTGAAAAGCCCCAGCCCCGAACTGGATGCCTTGCTGGAGCAGCAAAACCCGGCCAGCAAGGAAACGCAACAACAGATCGACAAGGGCGTCCAGGCCTTGGCGGCCATGCCTTTGTCGGCCTGGTCCGGGCCCAAGGCCTTGCCCAATCTGGGCTACAAGGACAGTGCTTGGTTCCGCACTGTGATGCAGCTACCGCCTACGCCCGGCGCCTATCGGCCACCCAGCCGCTTTGCCGGCAGCGTCGAGGCCTTGAACGAGGTCGGCCCCCAGCATGACCATGAGGCCCGTGGCGAGGAGTGGCTGCTGGAGATCGCCAATCCGGTGCTGGACCAGGTCGATGTGTTTGTGCAGCTGCGCCAAGCCGGCGCAGCGCCGTCGCACCAAGCCCGCTTCAGCCACTGGCGGGTGGGTGACCGCTATCCCTTCGGCCAAAGGCCGATCCCGCACCGCAATCTGCTGATTCCCATCGAGGCCCAGCCGGGCGACGAGGTGCTGGTGCTGATGCGGGTCAGCAGCGACAGCGCCTTGCTGATGCAGAGCAAGTTCTGGCGCGCCGATGCCTTGCGCGCCCGCGATGCCAAGGTCTTCTTGGGCCAGGCGGCGTTCCTGGGCTTTATGTTCGGGATGTTTCTCTACAACCTGATCCTCTACATCAGCGCCCGGGAGCGCATCTACGCCCACTACGTGATCTGGGTGCTGAGCATCACCCTGTTCTTCTTCGCCGCCACCGGCCTGGGGGCCGAGTTTCTCTGGCCCGATGCGCTGCGCTGGAATGACCGCGCGCCGGTGATTCTGCTGGGTCTGGGCACCTTCTCGGTCTGGAACTTCGTGCACGACTACTTCCACGATGTGCCGGGCCTGCGCACCCCCAGCCTGTCGCCCCAGGCGATCGCGCTGGGCTATGTGCTGGTGCTGGGCCTGGGCTGGTTGCTGCCCTTCAGCTGGGGCGTGCTGCTGGCCATGGGCGTGGCGGTTTCGGTGATGTTCCGCACCCTGCTGCTGTCCGGGCGCGGCGCCGTCCAGGGCTACAAGCCGGCCTATGCCTTTTTGGCCGCCAGCCTGCCCATCATGGCCGGCGGCCTGCACCTGATCTTGCAAAGAGTGGGCCTGGTGGCGGTCACCGACAGCAACTTCTTCATGGCCCAGATCGGCGCCTGCCTGCAGGTGGTCTTGCTGTCCCTGGCCCTGGCGATACGCCTGACCCAGATGCGCGCCCTGCGCAAGGCGGCCGAGGAGATGCAGGCCTTCAACCGCGCCCTCGAGGCCTCCAACTTCGCCCTCGCCTCGGCCAATAAGGCGCTGGCCAATTCGGTCAATCTCTCGGAGGAGCGCAGCCGCGCGCTGGTGGAGATGAAGGAGCGCCTGCGCGAGGAGGCCGAGCAGCGCAACCGCGACAAATCGCGCTTTCTGGCCCATGCGGTGCACGATCTGAAGCAACCCTTGCAGGCGGTCGCGAATGCGCTCTCGCCGGTGGTGCGGCAGATCCGCACCGGCGCCACCTTCAATGCCATCGAGCTGGTCGAGCTGGCGCAAAAAGCCACCCGGGTGATGCGCGACCAGATCGGCGGGCTGATGGATCTCTCAAGGCTGGAGTCCGGCCTGGTCAACCCCAAGATCGAGGCCCTCAATGCCGAGGCCCTGGTGCGCGATGTGAAGGCCCAGCTGCATGACTACGCCCAATCCAAGAGCGTGACGCTGGAGCTGGAGTTGGGGCCGGGCACGCAGGCCCTGTCGATACGCAGCGACCGCCAGCTGCTGCGCCAGGTGCTGGTCAATCTGGTCAGCAACAGCATCAAGTACGCCGACCCGGCCAAGCCCGGCCAGCGCTTTGTGCGGCTGATCCTGAGCCTGCAAGAGGCCGGCAGTGAAGAAGACGAAGGCGCCTGGCTGCATGTGATCGACAACGGCCTGGGCATTGCCGAGGAGCATCTCTCCAGCGGCGCGGTATTCAAGCCCTTTGTGCAGTTCAACAACCAGCTGCCCGAGACCGAGAAGGGCGTGGGCCTGGGCCTGTCCATCGTCAGCGCCGTGCTGGCCCTGCTGCCCGGCCACCAGCTCAAGGCCAGCTCGCAGCTGGGCCTGGGCAGCCAGTTCAGCCTGCGCCTGCCCATCTCGGAGCAGGCCGCCCACCCCTGGCGGCAGGAGTCCAGCCTGCAGCTGGCGCACACCGAAGGCCTGGCTGGCGCCTACGTCTGGCTGGTGGAGGACGATATGCTGGTGCGCATGTCCACCGCCGCGCTGCTGGACTTCCACGGCGTGCTGCACGACGACTTCAGCTCCCTGGCCGAGCTGGAGTCCTGCCTGCCCACGCTGGAGCGCCAGCCCGATGTCTTGCTGAGCGACTTCCGCCTGCCCAATGGCAAGACGGCGCTGGACGTGTTGCGGGTGGTGTTTGAGGCCTGGGGCCTGGTGCCCACCGTCATCATCTCCGGCCAGGGCCTGGAGCAGCGCCAGCTGAACCAGGAGGCCGCCCCCATCGGCGAGGGCGTGGACACGATGATTTGCGCCGTGCTGAAGAAACCCGTGCCCCCCGATCTGCTGCTGGCCAGCCTGGCCCAGGCCTGCCAGCGCAACCCCATCCATGGCGGTGGCGAAGGCAGCGGCGGCGAGGAGCAGCCACTCAGCCAAGCCATTGCCGGGCTGTGAGCCCAGCCATCTACTGACCCAACAAACCTCCCGAGAACCTGCATGCCTGCTGAGACTCTGCCCACCTTGCCGCCGCGCCCCAGCTCTCCTGCCAGCAAGCGAGGCCTGGCCACTGCCCAGCTCTTGCTGCTGCTGAGCTTGGGGCTGGGCTTGGGCGGCTGTGCCCAGCTGGACGGCTTTGCCCAGGTCAAGCCAGGCCTGAGCACCGGCGCCGATGTGCAAGGCCGCTACGGCCCGCCCAGCCGCATCTGGCCCGAACCCGATGGCGGCCAGACCCTGGAGTACGCCAGCCAGCCCTTCGGCAGCCGCTGCCCCATGATCACGCTGGACAAGGACGGCCGCGTCACCCGCATCGTCGACGGCCTGGACCCGGCCCAGCGCGCCCGCATCCTGCCCGGCATGAAGCCGGAGCAGGTCAGCCGCATCCTGGGCCGCGAGCGCTCACGGGTCTACTTCGATCTCAGCGAGGAAGAGGTGTGGGACTGGAATATCCAGCCCGACCAGACCGGCTACCCCATGCGCTTCAATGTGCACTTCAAGCAGGGCCTGGTGTTTCGCACCAGCCAAAGCATGGTGTTTCCCAGCCGCTTCGGCTTCAGGGACGACTGATCAGAACTTGTAGCTCAGGCCCACATTGGGCATGAGGCCAAAGCCGACTTCCTTCTTGCGGGTCTTGTAGTCGGCCGAGTATTGATAGCCCTCCACATTCTCGTGGCCATAAGCATTGTTCAGCTCGAAGAAGTAGCTCAGGCGCGGTGAGACCGTCCAGTCGGCGCGCAGATCCAGGCGGTGATAGGCCGGCAGGCGCTCGGAATTGATCTCGCCGTAGACCGGCAGGATGCGCCCGGTCGAGTCCGTGCGAGTGCCCACCACCGGGGTATAGCGATTGCCGCTGTGATAACTCCATTTGGCGCCGTACTGCCAGCGCTCGGAGTGCTTGTAAGTCCCCACCAAATTGATCACCACCGGCTGGTCGTATTCGAAGCGGAACTGCTGGCCGGTCAAATCGTTTTTGCGCTGTGCGCGCGAAAGGCTGACCGAGGCCCAGCCGGAGAATTTGCTGTTGTTGATCGCGTCCTTCTTGACGAAGAGCTCCAGGCCGGTGGAGTCGCCGCTGCCGCCGTTGATGTAGTTGAGCGCCGGGTCACTGAGCCCAAAGCCGCTGATCTTCTTGACATAGGCCTCGGCCTTGACGGACCAGCCATCCGCCAGGCGCTGATTCACGCCCAGCACCGCCGCCTTGGCGCGCACATGCTCCAGCTTGGGATTGCCGATGCCGGGCAGCACCTGGGCGCCGTCGGGGAACTGATTGTGTTTGCCCAGGGCCAGGGTCAAGGTGGTGTTCTTCATCGCCCGCCACTCCAGGCCCAGGCGCGGCTCCACATAGTTCTGCTTGAGGTAGCCGTCACGGGTCAGGTGCAGGCCCAGGGTGGCGGCCAGATCGGAGCTGATTTGCCAGCGGTCCTTGGCGTAGAGATTGGCGTAGTTGACGGTCAGCTTCTCTTGCAGCTTGACGCGCTGGCCGCTGCTGAGGTCGCAGTTGGGATCGAACTCGGTGCAGCGTGGGTCCAGCATGTCCAGGCCCAGCTGGTACTTTTGCGAAAACAGAATCGCGCCCAGGGTCAGCTCATGGTCCTCGACCACGCGCAGGCGCAGCTGCTCGCGCAAGAAGAGGTTCTCGGTCTTGATGTCCACATCGGCCGCCAGACCCGCCTTGCTGCGATTGCTGGACGACCAGTGGCCCAGGGCCAGCTTGTTCGTCATCTGCGGATTGATGCGGCTGTCCCAGACCAGGGCCTGGGTATTGCTGCCGTACTTGGCCGAGGAGTCGCCCACCAGGGCCGGCTGCTGTTGACCCAGGCTGGTGTCGGCGGGCACCGAGTAGTCGATCTGATCGGCCGCCCCCAGGGCGTAAAAGCTCAGCTCATTGTCTGGGTTGAGCTGCCAACGGTAGCGGCCCTGGTAGTCGTGATACTTGGGGGCGGAGTAGATGACGCCGCTGTCTTCATCGGTCTGCTTGCCGCGCATGATGAGGTCGAAGTAGCTGCGCTTGGCGGCGAAGTAAAAACTCTGCTTGTCATTCACCGGGCCTTCGACCAGCAGATCGGCGCCGGTCAAGCTGGTGTTGATGCTGCCGCCGAATTTATCCGTTCGCGGCTTGCGCAGCTGCACATCGATGATGCCGCCGTGCACATCGTCGTACTCGGGGCCAAAGGCGCCGGTGTAGAGATCGAACTGCTGCACCAGATCGCTATGCACGGTGCTGACAAAACCGCCCAGATGGAAGACATAGCCCACCGGCAGAAAGTCGATGTAGTAGCTGTTGTCGCCGGGGCGCGAGCCACGGATGGCGGGCGCGGCATTGCCGTCGCTGGTGGCCACCACGCCGGGCAGAGACTGCAGGGCGCGCACCGGGTCGCCGCCCGAGCCCGCGACCTTGCTCAGCTCCTCACCGCTGATCTGCAGGCGGCCGGCCTGCACCCGGTTGCCGATAACGGCCACCGGGGCCAGCTTGGCGGGCTTGTCCTCAGTGCTCGATTTGGCGACCGGCTCCGCGGGCTTGGCCTCCTCGGCCTGAGCAAAACCGGCGGCGCCCAGTTGGGCGGCGGCCAGCAGGCCTAGGAGCAAGGGCTTGAGTGGGTGCAGCGGCTGCATGGGCCGACCGGCTTGATGTCTGATCTTCATGGGACTCCCTGGTGTGAACGGGGCGCAGTCTCTCAGGAAGCGACAAATGCAAGGGGAAGTAACGGGCAAGTGCCATGGCTTGGCCCGTGCGGTAGCGGAATCTAAGCCCCGCAGGAAACTCCGGGGTGCAGCGAGGGATGAAAAAAGTCATGCGGGGTCTAGGATGGGCCTCCCGCCCTTCACTGCGAAAAGGATTGTCATGAAAGCTTCTTCCAAACCGTTCGCCCTGGCCCTGCTCGTTCTCACAACAGCCGGTGGCGTGGTGGCACAAACGCCCACAAGCGCGGTCAACAGCCCGGCCCCGCCGGCCCTGACCCGCAGCCTGGTCACCAAGGCCGATGTGTCGGTACCTAACCGCGAGGCCGTGGTGGCGCGGGTGGAAATCGCCGCCGGTGGCGTGGCGGGCTGGCACACGCATCCGGGTGACGAGATCAGCTACATCATGGAAGGCGAAGCCACCTTGCTGATCGCAGGCCAAGCGCCCCGCAAGATCAGCGCGGGTGAAGGCTTTGTGATCCCTGCCGGCGTGGTGCACAGCGCCAAGAACGAGGGCAAGGTCGCCACCAAGCTGGTGGGGGTGTATGTGGTGGAAAAAGGCCAGCCCCTGGCCACCCCGGCCTCGGCACCCACACCTTGAGCGCCTAGCTTTCGCTCAGCCGGGCTCGAATGCGGCTCAGGCTCACCGGGGTGATGCCCAGATAGAGCGCCAGCTCCTTCAGGGGCAGGCGCGCAGCCAGGGCGGCGTCCTCGCGCAGAAAAGCCTGGTAGCGCTCGGGCGGGCTGAGCGTCAGCAACTCACGTTCACGTTGCTCCTTGCGCGCGGCGAACAAGCGCATGGCCCGGTACAGGGCCTTCATCCAGCCGGCGTCCCGCTCGGCCAGGGCCTCCAGCTCGCGATAGTCCAGGCGCTCCAGCTCGCAGTCTTCGAGTGCCGTGACGGCAAAGCTGCTGCGCCCCTGCGGCTGCAGGGCCGCCAGGCTGCCGAAGAACAGGCCCTCGTGGCTGAAGGACTTGATCCACTCCTCGCCATTGGCCTGGCGGTAGTGCAGCTTGAGCAAGCCGCTGCGCACGACATAGACGTAAGGGTGAATCTGCTCGGGCTCAAACACCACCTCACCCGCAGCCAGCTTCAAAGGCAGGATGCGCAGCTCGCGGGCATCCAGAGCCTGACCCGCCAGGGCTTGAAACAAATGCAGAGCCGCTCCGCTTGGGGCCCCTCCCTCACCCGACTTATCTTTTGTAAACGACATGCCTGCCCGGCCCTCCTAAGCTGCGCGCCATGCATTCCAACACAGGGCCAAGTGCCACCACCAATTTAGCCCCAGCCTGGCTGCTGACCGGCGCCAGCTCTGGCATCGGCTGGGCCATCGCTCGCCAGTTGGCCGCGCAAGGCGAGGCCGTGCTGGCCTGGGGCCGCAAGCCCGAGGCCTTGGCCCGGCTGCAAAGCACAACGCCCGGCGTGATCGCCACCCAGGCCCTGGACTTGGGGGATGAGGCTGCCTTGCGCGAGGCGGTTGAGGCCTTGCTGGAAAGCGGTCGACCCCTCAAAGGCCTGATTTACTGCGCGGGCCTGCAACACGATGTGAACCTGGATGAGGCCAGCTACGGCCCGCAAGAGATGGCGGCCGAGCTGCGCGTCAATTTGTGGGCGCCCATGGCCCTGTGCCAGCTGCTGCTGCCCACGCTGAAGGCGCAGGGCGGAGCCAGGCTGGTGCTGGTCAGCAGCGCCCTGGCCTTTGTGCCCAAGCGGCGCGCCGCCGCCTACAGCGCTAGCAAGGCCGGCCTGCACGCATTCTGCGAGGCCCTGCGCGCCCAGCTGCAAGGCAGCGAGATCGAGCTGATGGAGCTGATCCCGCCCCTGGTGGACACGCCCATGACGGCCGGACGCAGCGGCCGCAAGATCGCGCCGGAGGCGGTCGCCACAGCTCTTTCCAAGGCCTTGCAAGCTCGGCGTCTGTCAACCCAACTCTGGGTGGGCCCGGCGCGTGCCCTGCCCTTTTTGCTGCGGCTGGCACCGACTCGCACCCGCGCCTTTTTTCTCAAAGCCAGCAAGGAAACCCCGCCATGAATCACTGTTTTTTGATGGTCCAAGTCCTGCCCGCCTGGTTGCGCCTGTCGCGCAGCGAGCGCAATCGCTTGTTCGAGTCCGAGGTCTTGAGCCTCTTGCCCAAACACCCCGGCGTGAGCCTGCGCCACTTCGACTGCGAGGCCTACACCGCCCTCTGCAGCGATGTCCTGATGCTGGCCGTGCCCGATGCGCGCGCCCTGCATTTTTTCGTCGAAGCGCTGAAAGACTCCGCCCTGATCACCGAGCCTTACTTCGAGATACGCCAGATCATCCCGGCTTGGGAGGACGGCTTTCGGGCTTACGAAGCAGGTCAAGAGCCAAAAGTCATGCCATGAGTATTTGAGTGAACGCTCTAGTTCGAGGTTTGGATTCCAGCCCCCCATGAGCCGCCGCACAAAACAGGCCCAGGGCAGGGAAAGATTCCCTTTTTAATGCCCGCAAGGCCCGCCTTATTCGGGACAACCCACGATGCGAAAAGGCAACTCGAAGGGTTTGTCCCTGTGCTTGCTTGGAGTGGGCGGGGAGAAGAATTGGGCGCCGAACTTTACGGTCCGGAAATAAATGGGAGGTGGTCAAGGCGACCTCGCCTTCCCAACCCAATGCCGTTGACCAAACTTGACTGGAGCTAACGATGATCAAACGAACACGACTTTGCCAAGCCTTGGGACTCATCTACGCAAGTGGCTTGACGCTGATGAGCGCCGCCGCCGTAGCGCAAAACTCGCTGGAGCGGGTGGAAGTGACCGGCTCCTCCATCAAACGAATTGACGCCGAGACCTCGGTCCCCGTCACCGTCATCAACCGCGCCGCCATCGACAAGTCCGGCGTGTCCAATGTGCAGGAGCTGGTGAACACCTTGAGCTCCAACAGCGGCGGTGGGCGCTCCATGGGCGAGTCCATCGGCGACAGCGACGCCACCGGCCAAGCCGGCGCCTCCATGCGCGGCCTGGGCCGTGAACGCACCCTGGTGCTGCTGAATGGCCGCCGCCTCACCCCCTACCCCTTTGCCGGGCAGGGCGTGGACTTGAACGCCATCCCCCTGGCCGCCATCGAGCGCATCGAGGTGTTGCGTGACGGCGCCTCGGCCGTCTACGGTTCCGACGCCATCGGCGGCGTGATCAACTTCATCACCCGCAAGGACTTCCAGGGCGGCGACATCACCCTCTCCTACGAGTCGCCCGAAAAGAAGGGTGGCAAGGTCAGCGGCATCAGTGCCGGCTTTGGCTTTGGCGATCTGAGCAAGGACAAGTTCAATCTGCTGGGCTCGCTGAGCTACCAAAAATACGATGTGATCCTGGCCGCCGACCGCGACTTCGCCAAGACCGGCAACCGCCCCGATCTCGGCGTGGTCAAGTCCTCGGGCAATACCTTCCCGGCCAATGCCTATCTGAATGACAGCTATATCGACCCGGTGACCGGCAAGGACAAGGCCGGCTCCTTTGTTCCGGGCGTGTCGGGCTTCCCCAAGTGCAGCCCACCGGACAGCTTCCCGGGCGGTGCCAACTGCCGCTACGACTACACCAGCAAGATCGATATTTCTCCCGCCTCCGAGCGCCTGGGCGCACTGGCCCGCGCCACCGTGCAGGCCAGCAACGATCACACCTTGTTCGCCGAATTCGCCTACTCCAAGAACGAGATCACCTTCGGCTCATCGCAAACCCCGTCCAGCACCACCGGCCGGCCCGACTACCTCTACCCGGCAGGCGGCAAGTACTACCCCACCGCCGCGGTGGACGCTTCTTTCCCTGGCTATCGGGGTGATTTGGTGATTGCCTGGCGCATGGTGGATGGCGGCCAGCGCCTGACCAAGACCACCAATGACATGACGCGCTTGCTCATCGGTGCCGAGGGCAATATCGCCGGCTTTGACTACAAGCTGGGCCTGATGCAGGCCAAGGCCAAGGCGGTGGAAACCTTCCTGACCGGCAATTTCTCCGACACCGAGTTGGTCAAGGTTTTGAAGACGGGCAATGTCAACCCCTTTGGCCCGAATGACGCGGCCGGCCTGGCCTTGCTGAAGACGGCCGAGCTGTCCGGTGAAAATCGCCGTTCGGAAACCACTACCAATGGCTTCGACTTCTCGCTCACCAAGGAGTTGTTCGCCCTGTCCGGCGGCAATGCCGCCCTGGCCATGGGCCTGGATCTGCGCAAGGAAAAGTACCTGGACGGCTACTCCGACATCGCGGGCTCGGGCGATATCGTCGGCGGCTCCGGCAATGCCGGCAGGGTGGAGGCCGAGCGCGCTTCGCAAGGCTTCTATGCCGAGCTGAACCTGCCGGTGCTGAAGACGGTGGAGTTGAATCTGGCCCTGCGTCACGACCGCTACAACGGCAGCAAGGGTGAGTCGCGCGACGGCAAGTTTGAAACGGCCGACGCCTCGTCCAACAGCCCTAAGCTGAGTGTGCGTTGGAACCCACTCAAGACCTTGTTGTTCCGCGCCTCGGTGGGCAAGGGCTTCCGCATGCCTGCGCTGGACAATCTCTACAAGCCCCGTGCCGGTACCAATCTGGGCGGCAATTTCAATGATCCCTACTACAACACGCTGGTGGGCTGCGCCAATAAGCCCAACCCCAATTACTGCGACACGCAGCTGACCGCGTACAACAACAGCAACCCCAAGCTCAAGCCCGAGCAGTCGAACACGTTGGCCCTGGGCATGGTGTTTGAGCCGGTCAAGGACATGTCCCTGGGCGTGGACTATTTCGATATCAAGATCACCGACGGTATCGACAATGTCACCGGCGACGACATCATGAAGGACTGGTACAAAAACCAGACCGGCCCCACCACCAGCAGCTCGGGCTATGCCTCGCGTCTGGTCTTGAATTCACAGGGCTATCTGGACTACGTCAATGCGTCGATCGAGAACGTCAGCAAGCAGCGTGTCTCGGGCTTTGATTTCAGCGCCAAATATCGCTTTATGACCTCGTTCGGCAGCTTCACGCCGGGCTGGGAAGCCACCTTGCTGACCCGCAGCAACAAGACCAATGTCGTCACCGGCGAGCTGGTGGAGACCCTGGGCAAGTACACCCGTGGCGGTCCTATCCCCAAACTCAAGCAGAACATTTCGCTGGACTGGGACGGCGGTGCTTGGGCGGCCGGCATCAACTACTTCCGCCAAAGCGACTATGAAGACTATGACCGCGTGAAACAGGTCAGCGCCTACGATCTGTGGAATCTGCAAGGCCAGTACAAGGGCTTCAAGAACCTGAACCTGACCCTGGGTGTGCGCAATCTGGCGGACAAAAAGCCGCCCGTCACTGTGCAGGAAGATTACTTCCAGGTCGGCTTCGACCCCACTTACGCCGATGTGAAGGGCCGCACCTTCTACGCGCGGGCAAACTACAAGTTCTGACCCTTTCTTCTGCATGAAGACTCAAGCAGGCCCTCGGGCCTGCTTTTTTTGATCGATAGGTGAGGCATGCACTACATCAACCCAAGCTTGGATACGGCCCAGCTGTCCGCCAACTTTCAGCGCGAAGGTCGGATCCTGATTCGCGACTTCTTTGAGCCGGCGGTCATCGATGCGCTGGCGCGCGCGGTCGACGGCATCGACTGGTCGCTGAGCTATCGCGATGCCCAGGGTGATCGCATGCTCTCGGGTGAGCAGCTGAGCCAGCTGAGTCCCGAGCAGCGCGCCGCCCTGGCCGATGGCATCCACCGGCTGGCGGGCCAGGACTTCCAGTTTTCCTTCTACACCGACTCCCTGGTTGCGGCTGCCAAGCGGGGTGATGCCGATTTGCTGGCGCGCTTCATGCGCTGGATGGCCGACGAGCAATTCATGTCCAAGATCCGCGAGATCAGCGGCGTACAGGACATCAATCGCGTCTACGCCCAGGCCACCATGTACACCCGGGGCAATTTTCTGGTGGCGCATGACGATCATGTCGACGCCGAAAACCGCCGCCTGGCGTATGTGATCAATCTAACCCGCCACTGGCGCGCCGACTGGGGTGGCGTGCTGCACTTTTGCGCGCCCGACGGCAGCATCAGCGAGAGCTTTTTCCCGCACTTCAACTCGCTCTCGCTCTTCCGCGTGCCGCAGACCCACTTCGTGTCCTATGTGCCCCCCTTCGCGCAAGGCGAGCGCACGGCCATCACCGGCTGGCTGATTGCCGCCTGATGATGGGGCGCCAAGCCAGGCTCAGTACTTGCCTACGCTTGATGGCAGCGCGCCTCGGGCGCTCAAACATCCCCTTCGCGCAGCAGCCGCCCGGCCTCGGCCAAGCGCTGCGCCAGGCCTTGGATCAGGGCCTGATCGACGGGCGGCCAATCACCGCCGGGCTGCTGCAGCCGCGCCGTGGCCGCAGGGCCCAGCAAGCGCTCGCGCAGCAACTCAACTTGTAGCGCACCGCTGTGCGGGCCCCGATGCGAACGCAGCAGCTGGCCATAGTGAATGGTTTCAAACGCGCCCTTGTAAGGACGATTGAGGCTGAACTGGCTACCCGTCAATTCGGCGTCCACCCCCAAGGCCTGGGCCCAGGCGGTTTGCACGCGACGGGTGGTGGCCCCGTCCAACGTGATCGGCTCATCGGCCCCAGCGCCTTCACCCCGCGCATCGCCCCGGTTGCCGAAATTGACCCAAGCCGGCATTTGCGCGGCCACAGGCCTTTCCACAACCAAAGCGCCATCCGCACGCATCTTGGTACCCATGGTGTCGTGCAGGCTGATGACGCGCAGCGGCCGACCGGCGCGCGCCGCCATCAGCCGCGTCAAGGCTAACTCGCAAGCGCTGCGGTACACGGCCACGCCCTGGCTGATGCTGCGCTCATGCGCCTGGGCCAGCGCCTGCCACTGCATGGGCGTGCTTGGCTCCAGCAGCACGGCTTCGTCGTTGAAGGTGATGGGGCGGATCGCATCGACCCCGGCCAGGCTGAGTACCTCACCGGCCTGGTGGCGGCGCAGGCGCTCGAAGCATTCGCGCAGCATGGCCATGGCATGGACCGTGCCGGTCGGCGGCGCGCGATTGGCATCCAGCACCAGGCGGGCATGGGGGTTCTCGATGAACAGCACCTGCGGGTCGGCCTCCGCCCAGGCGCGGCCCAGGGGGCTGGTCAGGCAGTCGGAAAAATCGTATTGCTGGCGCCGCGTCAAAGCCGGGTTGACGAAGGGCTGCAGCTCGGCCGGAAAAGCGGCGCTGGCATGCGGGCCCAGCACCAGGGTGTCGATGCGCGCGGCAGCCGCCGCATCGAAGCGGCCGCCCTGCAGGTGCAGCAATTCTTCAGGCTCAAAGCGGCGCCCTGCTGCGATCCATTCCAGGGCCTCGGAAGCATTACTCATACGGGCTCCAAATTCAATAAAAGCGGCTCAAGAGCAGGCCCACCCCCACCGACACACTGGCAAACACCAGGGTCGGGATCAGAAAGGAGTGGTTGATGACGGCGCGGCCGATGCGGGTGCTGCCGGTCTGATCGATCTCCACGGTGGCGATTTGTGAGCCATTGGTGGGCAGCAGGCAAACGCCGATCACGGCCGGCCACATAGCGGCCAGCGTGGCCGGCGAGAGGCCCAGGGCAATGCCGATGGGGATGATGGAGAAGGTGGTGCTGGACTGGCTGGTGGTGAGGGCCGCCACCGCGAACAGGGCCAGGGCAATCATCATCGGAGTCTGGCGGGCCAGCTCACCCAGGCCGCCGACGATGGCGTCCGAATGCGCGGCGATAAAGGTATTGGCCATCCAGGCCACGCCAAACAAGGCCACCACCGCCACCATGCCGGAGTCAAACAGCGGACTCTTGACGATCTCACTGGCCTTGACCTTGCACAGGGCCACGATGGCCGCAGCGACGCTGAACATGGTGATCTGGATCAGCTTGGACAGGTCCACCTCCTCCAAATCCCCCTTCACCAGCACGAGCGGGCGCAGCTGCTCAAAGATGCCGGCCGCGACGATAAAGCCGACCCCGGCCAGAAAGATCAGCGCCGACAAACGCCCCTCGCGCGTGACCGGCTTGGCCTGGCCCTCGCTGCGTGGCGGGGCGATCTCGCCGGCCGCCAGGCGGCGCAGGTATTCCGGGTCTTGGTCCAGCGGCTTGCCCACGCGGTTCATCACAAACGCGCCCACCAAGATGGAGGCAATCGCGCCGGGAATGGTGATGGCCAGAATGTCGGTCAGCTTGAAGCCCAACGGCGCCAGCAGGCCCACCATGGCCGCCATGGCGGCAGACACCGGGCTGGAGGTGATGGCCAGCTGCCCGGCCGTGGTGGACAGCGCCAGCGGCCGCTCCGGCCGCAACTTGTTGGCGTACGACACCTCGTAAATCACCGGCATCAGCGAGTAGTAGATATTGCCGGTGCCCGCACCGGCACAAAACGCGTAAGTGGTGAGCGGCGCCACATAGGTGATTTGGTTGGGAAAGCGGCGAATCAGCTTCTGCGCCTGCGCCACCAGAAAGTCGATGCCACCGGCCAGCTGCATGGCGCCGGCCGCCGTCACCACGGTCATGATGATGAGCATGGCCGACACCGGCACCGGCCCCGGCGCGACGTCGAACAAGAGCACGAATAGGAACACACCCACCGCGCCAAACAGCCCGATGGCCATGCCTTTGTAATGCACGCCGACGGCGATCATGGCCAAGACCAGCAGGCCTTGCAAAAACACCATACCCATTTATTAACTCCCTATTTGATGGTTGTGGACGAGTAGCCCACTCTTAAACGATGTGAATGAGTTCGGCCCAGCCGGTCCGGATGATGTGAGTGTCGATGCAATAGAGGACAAAGGCCGCCCGCTTACTCATGACCATGCTGCCGATTTCTCCCAAGCGGACCGGCAAGCGCCCGGCATGGCGATACGCCGTGAGCGTGCCGCCCATTGAGTCGAAGACTGCGGCAATGGGGCCGGACCCGAGGGTCACAGGGAAGGTCAACAGGCCGGCAGCCTGGCTTCAACTGCCTGCCTTGGCCGTGTAGGCCTCATGCCAGGCCACGATGGCGCTGACCATGGGGGCGATCTCACGGATCAGGGCGGTCAGGGCCGCGGGCACATCGGCCGGGTCGCCACGGCTGCTGGTGGCCACTTCCAGGCGCTCGGCGCAGCTGGACAGCTGCAACATGCCCAGATTGCCCGACAAGCCCTTGAGCCTGTGCGCCGCGCTGCCCAGGGCCGGCAGGCCGCTGATGCGGGCCTCCTCGAACACGCTTTGGTACTGGGCGTATTGCTTGGCAAAAGTGCCCAGCAGCTTGGCCAGCAGCTCCTGGCGGCCGGCGCAGCGGGTCAGGGCGGTGTCGAAGTCGGTGCCGGGCAGATCGGGCCAGATATCGCTGCGCTTGCTGGGCAGGGCCTCGGCGCGAGTCTCGGCACCCGCTGCCGCGCGCTCCCCGGCAGCGGGCAACTCATCCAGCGCGGCGAACTGCGAGGGCCGCAAGCCCCCGGGCCCGCGTCGCTCCAGCGGCTCCGCCTGAGTCAACAGGGTGCGCATCAACTCGGCTTGATCGATGGGTTTGCTGATATGCCCTTGCATGCCGGCCTCAGCGCACTTGCGTTTTTCTTCCGGCAAGGCATGGGCGGTCAGCGCGATGACGCGCAGCTGGGGCGCCATCTGGTGTAGGCAGCGGGTGGCCTCGTAGCCGTCCATCTCAGGCATCTGCACATCCATCAGCACCAGGTCATAGCCATCGGGCCCGGCTTCCTGCACCCGGGCGATGGCCTGCGGCCCGCCATCGGCGCTCATCACCTCGGCGCCGGCCAGGGTCAGCAGGTCGTGCAGGATCTCGCGATTGATGTCCACATCGTCCACGATCAGGATGCGCAGGCCGCGCAGCAGATCGGGTCCGGTCATGCGCAGAGGCGGGGCCTCATGCTGATCCTCGGCCTTGACCTGCACCCAGGGCAGGCGCAGGGTGAAGCAAGAGCCCTTGCCCAGGGTGCTGGTGACGGTGATCAGGCCGCCCATGGCCTGGGCCAGGCGGTTGCTGATGCTCAGGCCCAAACCGGTGCCGCCGAACTGGCGGGTGATGGAGCTGTCGGCCTGCTCAAAGGCCTTGAAGATGCGCGACTGCTGCTCGGGCGCGATGCCCACGCCGGTGTCGATCACGCTCAGCAGCAGATAGTCATCCTTCTGCGAAACGCTCAGGCGCACCTCGCCCTGGTCGGTGAACTTGATCGCATTGGCCAGCAGATTGACCAGGATCTGCGTGACACGCAGAGCGTCGATCGCCACCCAGTCGCTGAGCAGCTTGTAGTCCAGCTGCAGGCCCAGATGCTTGGCCTCGGCCCGCTCGGCCACCAGGCCTATCACCTCCTTGCTGAGCTGGCTCAGATTGGCGGGCTGGCTGTCGATCTCCAGCTTGCCGCTCTCCACCTTGGAGTAGTCGAGGATGTCGTTGATGACGCTGAGCAGATGGCGGCCGGAGCGCACGATGCGCTCAAAGCCATTGCGCGCGGCCGCCGGGTCGGCGCTGCGGCCTATGCCCAGCTGGGCCAAGCCCAAGACGGCATTCAGCGGGGTGCGGATCTCGTGGCTCATATTGGCCAGGAACTCGCTCTTCACCCGCGCCAGGCGTTCGGCCTCGTCCTTGGCCTGGCTCAACTCGCGCTGCAAGCGCTTCAGCGAGGTCACATCGGTGCCCAGATTGAGCACGGCATAAGGCTTTTTACGGCCGTCCAGCAGGGGCACGGTGACGATCAGATAGTCGTGCGCGCCTTCCACCGGATGGATGAACTGGCTCTCGGTGGTGGCACTGGCCGCGCCGGCCATGACCTGGGCATCGGTGTCGGCGATTTCGGCCGCCATCTCGGGCGTCAGGAAGTGGCGCGCGCTCAGGCCCAGCACCTGGTCGCGGCGATGACCCGAGGCCTGCTCAAAGCTGCGGTTGATCAAGGTGTAGCGGCCTTGCAGATCGCGAATGCTGAGCGTGATGGGCAGGGCCTCGATGATGTCCAGCAGGCGCTGCTTCTCCAGCATCAGCTCGCTGGTGCGTTCGCGCACCTGCTCTTCCAGCCGGCTGCGCTGGATGCGCAACTCGGACTCGGCGCGCACCCGCTCGGTGATGTCGTGTCCGAAGCTGACCACGCAGGACTCGCCGCCGATCAAGAGCCGGTCCAGCTTCAAATCCCACCAGATCGGGCTGCCATCGCTGTGCCGTGACTGCCACTCGAAATACTGCGCGCCCTGGTCCAAGGTTCGGCGCACCCACAGCATGGCCTGCTCGCGTGAATAAGGGCCGCCGGGAAAGAGCAGGCTGCTATCCAGCTCGCTGGCCCGCTCACATCCAAAAGTCTTCAGAGTCTGCGCATTGGCGAATCGCAGGGCGGCCGTCTCGCCGTCCAGGATGACGATGCAGGACAGGGAGTTGTCCAGCAGCACCCGCAATCGGTCCTCACTCTCACGCAAGTCCTGCGCCGCCAGTTGCTGGGCATGCAAGGTCTCGGTCAAGAGTTGGCGGGAACTCTCCAGCGAGGACGTGACCTCCCAGAACAAGCTGCCATAACGCATGCTCAACCAGCCCACCACCAGGCTGCTGACCATGAAAACCACCGCATAACTCGCCAGCGGCGGCAACATGCTCAGCTCCATCGGCCCGATCAGGCCTTGCGCCTCCGCCTGCCAAAGAATGAGAAATCCCAGCAGGGCAAAAGGGGTGGCCCACTGCACCGCCCGCGGCCCCACCAACAAGCCCATCACGGCCAGCCAAGCCACCATGGCCACCATGCCAGACGCATGCAGGCCGGTGCCATAGATCAGGGCCGAGCCGAACTGCAAAAGCATGGCGGCGCAGCAGAAGAAACCCACGCCCCAGCGCAGGTTGAAGCGATGGATCATCAGCAAGGCCAGGGCAGCCACGCCGAAGAAGAGGCTGCCCGAAGCCATGCGGCTCAGGCGCAGCGACCAGGGTAACTCCAGCTGCAAGGCCAGGGACAAGACCTGGGCCGCAGCCCCCAGCATGACCAGCACCAGCAGCACCGTGGCGCTGCGCTTGATGGAGGCATCCAGGTCCTGCCTGAAGCCTTGCAGGCTTTGCTGCCGCTCGGCGGCCAAACGGCTCGGCCCCACCGACGGCAGCGCCGGGTCGGCGGCCTGCGCCAGCAACTCAGGCTGGGGCGCGCTCAAGTCTCACTCCGGCCAGCCTCCGCTGCCCGCCAGGGGCAAGCTGCCCCAGCATTCCGGTATCAACAGCCATCAACAAGACCTCAGGCATACTGATTGAGCTTGAGAATGACGCGGGCCAGAAAGTCCTCCACCTCCTGGCTTTTGCCCATGCTGCTCAGCACGGCCTCCATATGCTGCTTGAGCAAAGTGCTGAGGAAGTCTTCCTGGGAATGGGTCAGGCCCAGATGCAAAAAGCTGGACTCCACCTCGGAGTTGAGGCTCTCGAAAATGGCTTTGACTTCGGCTCTTTGCGCGTGGCTGCGCGCCGAAATATCGGTCAAGGCATTGCGCGTCATGCTGACCAGATGGCGCACATCGGCCAGCTCGCGCGCGGCCATCTCGGTGTCCAGGGCCGAGACCCGCACGATGGCCCCCTCCACCAGCATGGCCACGTTGTCGATGGCCCGGCCCATGCGCTCGGAGACGGCGCGGTCCATGCCCTCACCACGGTCCATGCGCAGGTCGCGCACGAACAGCAGAACACTGCCATAGCTGAAGCCGGTATGAGCCCCCAGGGGCCGGATGCGCGCGCCCTCGGTCTGGGCCTGCAGATGATCGAGGATGGAGTTTTCCAAAGCGCTGCACGGGCTGCGCGCATTCAACGACAAGGCCGCAGCCCGCCCGCGTATGCGCAGGCAGCCGTCGAGGCCGTAACGCTGCAAGGCCTCGAACAGCGCGCGGGCCACCTGGGCGTAATCGGCGCAGCCGGCCAGCTGCCGCTGGTACTCCAGCACCACACCGGCCTCGCCCACCATATCGGCGGTGGAGAGCACCGCGTTCATCACCTCGTCCAGCTGGCCCGCCAGCTCCCGCTGCTTGTCGCGATTGGCCAGCACCAGGCTGATCTTGGCCTGCAGCTCCGTCGGGTCAAAGGGTTTGGAGAGATAGTCCGCCCCGCCCGCCGCATAGCCTTGCAGGCGCTCATCGATGCTGACCTTGGCCGAGTGAAAAATCACCGGAATATCGGCGCTTCGAGCGTCGGCCTTCAGGCGGCGGCAGGTTTCATAACCGTCCAGGCCCGGCATCTCAACATCCAGTACCACCAGATCAAAAGCCTCGGTGGCGCAACGGGCCAGGGCTTGTTCACCGCCCGTGACGCAGACCACCTTGAAGGAGTCCTCCAGCGTGGCTTCCAACATCTGGAGGGTCAGCTCGTCGTCGTCGACCAGCAGCACTCGTGAAGACAAGGTCATGGCAACTCCCCTGGAACCGATGGTGCACAGCGGCATGCACTGTTTCAGCGCATCGGCATGTTCGCACGGTTCTTGAGTTGCTGGGGAGTCTCGGCGTTAGTCCGCCGCCACATGACACCCGTCAAAAGCCCAGTCGCGCGCCCAGGCCCAGCAAGGTCGCGGCGCCCAGGGCGGCGAAGATCAGCGCGGCAATCCCATGCACCAGCCGCACGGGCACCCGGCCGGCCATGCGGTCGCCCAGGAAAACGGCCGGCACATTGGCAATCATCATGCCCAGGGTGGTGCCCGCCACCACGGCCACAAAGGCGTGGAACTGGGCCGCCAGGGCGACGGTGGCGATCTGCGTCTTGTCACCCATCTCGGCCAGGAAAAAGGCCACGATGGTGGTGCCCAGCACGCCCAGCTTGAACTTGGCGCCGCCCTCTTCCTCTTCGTCAATCTTGTCGGGGATCAGGATCCAGATGGCCATGGCCAGAAAGCTCACACCCAGCACCCAGCGCAGGGTCTGCGGGCTCAGCTGGGTGGTGATCCAGGCACCGAGCGCACCGGCACCCGCATGGTTGATGACGGTGGCGATGAAGATGCCCAGGCAGATGGGCAGGGGCTTGCGGAAACGTGCGGCCAGCAAAAAGGCCAGCAGCTGGGTCTTGTCACCGATTTCGGCCAGGGCCACGACGCCGGTTGAAACGAGGAAGGCTTCCATGGGGCGATTCACTTTCTGATTTTCTTTGCGGCCGGTGCGTTGAGCTTCAACCCAACACCCCAACAAAAACCAATTGACCATGGCCCCACCGGCCGCTGGAGCGGGAGGGCATGGTCAAAGGTCTTGCCAGGTCCAACAACTGCGCGCGCCATGGTCCGAAAAACCTAGAAAAGGTGGACCAAGTGTGTTGACGCGAGCCCGTGAATATTGCCAAGCTCTCTTCAAGCTGGGTTCACGGCGGCTACTCCCCAATGACGGGCGAGAGTTTAACCGAGACCCAGGGCCTCAAGCCTTGGCGGTCTTGACGTAGGCGCTTTTGCGAAAGCGCAGGGCCGACCAGTCCTCATCGATCGCCACCATGCGCACGCTCTCAAAACCGGCGGCCGCCAAGGCCTGCCAGCCGGTGTCGCGGTGGAAGTCGCAGCTCAAACGCTTGGAGCTTTGCTTGGGGTAGGCGAACCAGAGCTTGGCATCGCCCTCCAATCGGCCGAGCAACTGCGCCGACAAGGCCTCAACCTCGGTCAGGCGGGTGACGAAGGCGAGCACGAATTCGGGCGAGTTCGCCTCGTCCAGCCTGCGCAGAATCTGTGGGCCAGCCAAGGCGGCGAGTTCGGGCTCGAAAGAAGCCGGCGCATTCAAGACCAGCACGGCCGACTCATGCTTGAGATTCAACTTCTTAAAAATGGCGCTCATGGGCAAGGTGTCCTGCAAGGGCGAGGCGGTGGGGAGGGGCAGGCTTGATTCTCACCGGGCCTTGAGACCAAGTCTCATGACAAACCTTGTCAGCATGGCAAGCCCAAGCAAGGCGCAATCGCTTAGGCTGCCATCCTCAAACCCGAGGAGTGCCCCAACCATGAACTTCGCTTACACCATCGTCTACGTCGCCGACGTCGCCGCCTCGCTGGCATTTTTTGAAAAAGCCTTTGGCATCAAACAACGTTTTTTGCATGAGTCGGGCGCTTACGGTGAACTGGAGACCGGCGCCACGGCGCTGGCTTTTGTAGACCACGCGACGGCCCGCGACAGCGTGGGCCAGGACTATGTGGTGGCAGCAGCCAGCCCTGCCCCGCTGGGCATGGAAATCGGCCTGAGCACCGCCGATGTGGGCGCCGCCTTCGAGCGTGCCGTGGCCGCCGGTGCCACGCCCGTCAAAGCCCCCCTCACCAAGCCCTGGGGCCAGACCGTGGCCTATGTGCGCTGCCCCGATGGCACGCTGGTGGAGCTTTGCACCCCCATGGGCTGAGCCGACCGTGCGTGGCCTAGGTCCCAAGAGCCGCGCCCAGTTGGCCGCATTGGGCATCCACACCCTGGCCGACTTGCAGACGCAGGACGCCTACCTGCTCTACGCCCGGCTTAAGAAAACATGGCCGGCGGCCAGCCTCAATCTGCTCTACGCCTTGATGGGCGCGCAAGAGGACCGAGACTGGCGCGAGATAGCCCGCGAGCGCCGCAGCGAGGTCTTGTTGCGCTTGGACGATATGGGCCTGGCCCCAAAATAAACCGAGATCAAGCCCGAAGGAGGAAAGCACCATGCCCAGCCCCAGCAGCGAGCCATTGGCCCACCACCTGCTGACCCAGGCCTACAACAATGCCTGGGCCAATCACCGCCTTCTGCGCGCTTGCGCCCAGCTCAGCCCCGAAGAATTCTGGGCGCCAAGAGTGAGCTTCTTCCCCAGTATTTGCGCCACGCTCAACCACAATCTGACGGTGGACTGGTTCTATATCGACGCGCTGGAACGTGAGCTTCGCGAGGAGCCGCCCCACCCCGATTGCTACGAGTTCTTCAAGCTGGACGAGCCATTTGACAATGCGGCCGAGCTACAAGCCGCGCAAGCGCAGAGCGATCAGCGTCTGCTCCAACTTTGCGCCGCCCAAGTCGATGCCGAGCTGCAACGCCCGGTCACCATCGCCCGCCCGGGCAAGGCGCAGACCGACAGCCGACTGCGCCTGCTCGCCCATCTTTTTCAGCACCAGATCCACCACCGCGGCCAGGTCCACGCCATGCTGGCCGGCACCGCCGTGGCGCCGCCCCAGCTGGATGAATTCTTCTGCGCCGGTGAGGCCGCGCTGCGCGCCACTGACTTAGAGGCCCTGGGCTGGAGCGAGGCGCAGATTTGGGGCTGAAGAAGATCAAAGCCCGCCCCTTCCCATCATCAGCCCCACCCACGTCTTTCATCGAAAGGACAAGACCTTGAGCACCTCCACTCTGCTGAAATCATTGTTCGAGTACAAAGCCTGGGCCAATCGCGAGCTGTTCGCCGAACTGGAGACCAAGCTCGATGGCACACAGCATCCCGAGGCCTTTCGCCTCTGCCTGCGCTTGCTCAATCACATTTATGTGGTCGACCAGATTTTTGCCGCCCATCTCAGCGGCAAACCCCATGGCTACGCGGCCACCAATACGCCCGAGACTCCCAGTTTGAGCGAACTACGCGAGGCCGTCGCCAGCTGCGATGCCTGGTATCTGAGTCATATCGCCAGCTTGTCGGAAACCCAGTTCGAAGAATCGCTGAGCTTTGCTTTCACCGATGGTGAGCGCGGCCGTATGAGCCGCGAAGAAATATTGGCCCACATCATCACCCACGGGGCTTATCACCGCGGCGCTGTCGGGCGTGTCATGGCTCAGCTCGACGTGGCGCCACCACGCGACATCTTGACGCGCTATCTGCACCAGGTGGAGCCGGAGCGCCGGGCCGCTTGATTTCTCTTGCGGGAATTTTTGCGATCGGCGAATCAGCGCACGACCGCGACCGTCGCCTGCATCAAGGCGATCACCTTGTAAGCGGCCGATTCATCGCCGAAGGCGCGGACCTCGCCGGTGCAGACGGTGAGCGTCTTGCCCGCGTTTTGCACCCGGCCAATGGCCAGAAAGCGCTGGCCGATGGCGGGGCGAAGGAAGTTGATCTTGAACTCGGCCGTGACCACCTCACACGCCGCCGGTGCACGGGTGAGCGCGGCATAACCGCAGGCGCTGTCCACAATGCTGGTGATGGCCCCCGCATGCACAAAGCCTTGCTGCTGCGACAGCGTGCTGGCGAAGGGCATGGCGATCTGCACCTCACCCTCGGCCACCAAGGCCAGTTCGGCACCCAGGGTGCGCATCAGGCCTTGAGCGGCAAAACTGTTGGCGATGCGTTGCTGCAGGGTTTCGCTCATGGGAGTCCTCGGCTCAGGTGGGCAACATGCCTTTGCGCTCAATAAAACTCACCACCTCGTCCAGGCCGGTGAGGGTTTTCAGATTCGTCATCACAAAGGGTTTGTCGGGCCCGCGCATGCGCAAGGTGTCGGCCCGCATCACGGCCAGATCGGCGCCCACATGGGGGGCCAGATCGGTTTTGTTGATAACGAACAAATCGCTCTTGGTGATGCCGGGGCCGCCCTTGCGCGGGATCTTCTCGCCGGCCGCCACGTCGATGACGTAAATCGTTAGATCGCTGAGCTCGGGGCTGAAGGTGGCGGCGAGGTTGTCGCCACCGGATTCGATGAAGACGACGTCGGCCTCGGGGAACTGCTCCAACATGCGGTCGATCGCTTCCAGATTGATGGAAGCGTCCTCGCGGATCGCCGTGTGCGGGCAGCCGCCCGTCTCCACACCCAGGATGCGTTCGGCCGGCAGGGCGCCGCTGACGGTCAAGAGGCGCTGGTCTTCCTTGGTGTAGATGTCATTGGTGATGGCCACCAGGTCCCAGCGCTCACGCATGGCCTTGCACAGCATCTCCAGCAAGGTGGTCTTGCCCGAGCCCACGGGCCCACCGATGCCCACGCGCAGCGGGGGCAGTTTCTTCGTTCGATTCGGAATGTGGTGCAGGGGCGTCATGATCTGAACAGGCGGGAGTATTGAACTTCATGCCGGGCCGAGAGTATGGCCAGCATGGGCGAAAACGCTTGTCTTTGCGCGTCGGTGCAGGCTTGTGCCTGATCGACGGCGGCAGGGATCTCACGCGCCAGCCGCGCCAGAATGCGCTGGCCCGCGCTCTGGCCCAGGGGCACGGACTTGATGGCCGCCTGCACCATGTTCTCGGCCCAGCCGAAGGCGTAAGCCGTCAGGCCGTCTTGCACCGTGGCCCCACTGCTGGCCAGGGCCAAGGCCATGGCCATGGTGTAGCCGGGCGCACCTAGCTCCACACAGGTCTGGATCTGCGCCGGGCTGGCCGTGTAGTGGTTGCGCAGCCATTCCAGGAGCGAACGCCCCATCTGCTCGGACTGCTGGCGCAGCTCGGCGCTCTCGCGGGTTTGCGTCAGCCAGTCGTTGAGTTCGCGCAGCCGGGGCAGGTCGCCGCTCTGCCAGGCCGGCAATGCCTGCGCCAGCAAGGCCAGATCGCCGCGCGCCAGGCTCAAACGCAATTGCTCGGACAGCCAATCGGCGGCCGTCGCCTCGTCGATCACCAGGCCGTGTTCCACCGCTGCTTCCAGGCCCTCGGAATAAGAGAAGCCGCCGACGGGCAAGGCCGGCGAGGCCAGCCAGATCAGTTGCAGCAGGGTGGAGGCGCGGGGATCGGCCATTCGGGCATCAGTCGTGCTTGTGATCGTGGCCGTGATTGCAGCCGGGGCCGTGCACATGGGGCGCTGGGGCGGCAGCGGCCTTGATGGGGATGCTCAAGGGCTTGGGTGCGGCAGCAGGCTTGTGCTGGTGAGCATGGTCATGTCCATGATCGTGTCCATGGTCGTGGCCGCAGCCCGGTCCATGCACATGCGGTTTCTTCGTTTCTGCCGCTGCGTGGCTGTGGCTGTGACCAGCCGTCTCAGCGGCATAGGCGCCGCCCTCGGGATCAAAGCCCTCGTTCACCTCGACCACGGTGAGGTGCATGGCGCGCAGCATCTCGGCCAGCACATGGTCGGGCTCGATCTTGAGGTGATCGGGCTTGAGTTCGATGGCCACATGGCGGTTGCCAAGATGGTAGGCGGCGCGAGTCAGGTCGAAGGCGGAGCCATGGCTGCTGCAGGGCGTGATTCGCAGCAAGGCCTGAGGCTTGGCCACAACCCGGATCAGCGAGCCGTCCTCGGCCACCAGCACATCGCCGCCGCGCACCAGGGTGCCACGCGGCAGGAAGACGCCCAGCTCGCGGCCTTCGCTGTCGAGGGCCTGGAAGCGGCTTTTCTGCCGCGTGTCCCAGTCCAGTTCGACAGAGGCGGCGCGCTTGAGCAGCACGGGGGCCAGGCCTTGCCCTTGGGCCAGCAGTTTGGAAACTTGGATCATGGTGTTTGTGAGCGTGTGCTTGACGCTGGTGTTCGGAACGAAGCCGAATTATCCGCGCCAGGACTTTTCTACAAAGCCATGCTCATAAAGCAGCTGTGGGGGTCCAGGCCATAACTGCCAAAAGGCCCACAGTCCTGGAAGCCATGGCTTCGATACAGCGTCTGGGCGGGGATGAATTCCGCATGGGTGCCGGTTTCCAGGCTGAGGCGCTGGAAACCCAGCTCGCGTGCCTGTGCCAGGGCGTGCACGAGCAAGGCTCGGCCTATGCCCTGCCCGCGAACTTCAGCGGAGCAGCGCATGGACTTGAGCTCGGCATGTTCGGCGTCCAAGCGTTTGAGCGCCACCGTGCCGACGATTTGCTCGCCTTGCCAGGCGGTCCAGAAATGGATAGCGGGATCGCGCAAGGCCTGCAGGTCCAGGGCATGGACGCTCTCGGGCGGCGAGGTGCGATGCATATCGTCGAGGTGTTGCTGCAGGAAGGCGGCGATGCGGGGGTCGGTGAGATGCTTGTCGAGGCGGATATCAAGTGCCATGGGGGGTTCCTGTTTCTGAATTGAATGCATGTGTTCTCAAGGGTTCAGCCTTTGCCAAGGCCCAGCCGGGAGTTCGCCCCGGCGAGCGACCCACTTTTCTTGCTTCGCCAAGAAAAGTAAGCAAAAGAAGGTGACCCTAGAACAAGAAGTAGCGCTGCGCCATCGGCAACACCTCCGCCGGCTCGCACGTCAGCAATACCCCATCCGCCCGCACCGCATACGTCTGCGCATCCACCTCCATGCGCGGCAAATAGTCGTTGTGAATCATGTCGCGCTTACCCACCCCGCGTACGCCTCGCACCGCCGCCAAACTCTTGTTCAGCCCATAACGCCGCCCCACATCGGCGGCAAAAGCCGCTTGCGACACAAAGCTCAAGGAACCGCGCGCCAAAGCCCCGCCATAAGCTCCAAACATGGGCCGGTAATGCACCGGCTGCGGCGTGGGAATCGAGGCGCTGGGGTCGCCCATCGCGGCCATGGCAATCATGCCGCCCTTCAAAATCAGCGTGGGCTTGACGCCAAAAAACGCGGGCTTCCAGATCACCAGATCGGCCCATTTGCCGACTTCGATGCTGCCGACTTCATGGCTGATGCCATGCGCAATCGCCGGGTTGATCGCCAGCTTGGCCACATACCGTTTAACCCGCGCGTTATCGTTCTCAGGCCCGTCGCCCGGCAGCGCGCCGCGCTGGGCCTTCATCTTGTGCGCCGTCTGCCAGCAGCGAATGATGACCTCGCCGACCCGGCCCATGGCCTGGGAGTCGGA
The DNA here is from genome assembly GCF_003852425.1 of Paucibacter sp. KBW04. Lineage (GTDB taxonomy): Bacteria > Pseudomonadota > Gammaproteobacteria > Burkholderiales > Burkholderiaceae_C > Paucibacter_A. The sequence continues at coordinate 185,764 of NZ_QAJN01000015.1, forward strand.
GCTGAACATGCTGATGGCGCCCAGATCGTGCAGGATGTCTTCGGCGGCAATCGTCTCGCGGCGGATGCGGCTCTCGGCAAAGGCCAGGTCTTCGGCAATCGCCGGGTCCAGGTGATGGCAGACCATCAACATGTCCACGTGCTCGTCCAGGGTGTTGATGGTGTAGGGCCGAGTCGGATTGGTCGATGACGGCAGCACATTGGCCTCGCCCACCACCTTCAGGATGTCGGGCGCATGGCCGCCACCCGCGCCCTCGGTGTGGAAGGTGTGAATGGTGCGGCCCTTGAAGGCGGCCACCGTGTCTTCGACAAAGCCGCTTTCGTTCAAGGTGTCGCTGTGGATGGCGACCTGCGTGTCTGTCGCCTCGGCCACATTCAGGCAGTTGTCAATCGCGGCGGGCGTCGTGCCCCAGTCCTCATGCAGCTTGAGGCCGATGGCGCCGGCATTGATTTGCTCGTGCAAGGCCGCGGGAAGACTGGCATTGCCCTTCCCCAGAAAGCCCAGATTCATCGGAAAAGCATCGGCCGCCTGCAGCATGCGCTCGAGATGCCAGGCCCCCGGCGTGCAGGTGGTGGCAAAAGTGCCGGTGGCCGGGCCTGTGCCGCCGCCCAGCATGGTGGTGACGCCGCTGCTCAGCGCCTCTTCGATCTGCTGCGGGCAGATGAAGTGGATGTGCGTGTCGATGGCGCCGGCGGTGACTATCATGCCCTCACAGGCAATCACCTCGGTGCCGGGGCCGATGATGATGTCCACCCCCGGCTGGGTGTCGGGGTTGCCGGCCTTTCCGATGGCCACGATGCGGCTTTTCTTCAGGCCGATATCGGCCTTGATGATGCCCCAGTGGTCGAGGATCAGGGCATTGGTTAGCACCGTATCGACGGCACCTTCGTCGCGCGTTCGCTGCGACTGCGCCATGCCGTCGCGTATGGTCTTGCCGCCGCCGAACTTGACCTCCTCGCCATAGCCCCCAGCGCACAGGGTCAGGTCTTGCTCCACCTCGATGATCAGCGCCGTGTCGGCCAGGCGCAGGCGGTCGCCCACGGTGGGGCCGTACATCTCGGCGTATGCGCGTCGTCCGATCTTGCTGCTCATAGCTTGCCCTGTACCAAAGCGCGAAAGCCGTAGACGATGCGATCACCACCCAGCTCCACCAACTCCACCGTGCGCTGCTGGCCCGGCTCGAAGCGCACCGCCAGGCCTGACGCGATATTCAAGCGCATGCCGCGCGCGGCCTCCTGGTCAAAGCCCAGGGCCGCGTTGGTCTCGGCAAAGTGGTAATGCGAGCCGACCTGGATGGGCCGGTCACCCTGGTTCTGCACCACCAGCGTGAGCGTGCGACGGCCGGGGTTGAGTTCGTGTTCGCCCTCGGGGGTGAAGAGTTCGCCAGGGATCATGTTCATCTCACCTTGTTCAGACAATGGGTTGATGCACGGTGACGAGCTTGGTGCCATCGGGGAAGGTGGCTTCGACCTGGATGTCGGCAATCATCTCGGCCACGCCTTCCATCACATCGGCACGGCTCAGCACATTGCGCCCCTCGCTCATCAGCTGGGCCACGGTCTTGCCGTCGCGCGCGCCTTCCATCACGGCCGCGCTGATGAAGGCCACGGCCTCCGGGTAGTTGAGCTTGAGCCCACGCGCACGGCGGCGCTCGGCCAGCAAGGCGGCGGTAAAGATCAGGAGCTTGTCCTTCTCCCTGGGAGTCAGTTCCATGGCTTGGCCCAAAGTTGCTTGAAGCCAATGTAGCAAGCCCCGTGCCGCCCCAGGCATGAAATGTGCGTTGAAGCAGAGATGGAAGCCCAGGCCCTCAATCCCGCCACTGCCGACGCGCCCCAGCACGTCATCAAGATCCGGCGCGACTACAACGCCTGGGTGGCCAGCGAGACCTTGGAGGACTATGCCCTGCGCTTTGCCCCGCAGCGCTTTCGCCGCTGGTCGCTGGGGCGGGTGGCCAATACCGCGTTTGGGGCGGCATCTTTTTTGATTCTGGAGGCCGTCGGCGCCACGCTCTTGCTGCAATACGGCTGGGCCAATGCCTTTTGGGCGATTCTGGCCACCGGCGCCATCATCTTTGCGGCCGGGGTGCCGATCAGCGTCTATGCGGCTCGCTACGGGGTGGATATGGATTTGCTGAGCCGTGGTGCGGGCTTTGGATACATCGGCTCCACCCTCACCTCGCTGATCTACGCCAGCTTCACCTTCATCTTCTTCGCGCTGGAGGCCGCCGTGATGGCCTACGCCCTGGACCTGGCGCTGGACATCCCGCCGCGCTGGGGCTATTTGATCTGCGCCCTGCTGGTGATCCCGTTGGTGACGCACGGCGTCTCGGCCATCAGCCGTTTGCAGCTCTGGACCCAGCCGCTGTGGCTGGCCCTGCTGATCCTGCCCTACCTCTACCTGCTGGTGCGCGCGCCTGCGGCCAGCGCCAGCTTCACGGGCATCACGCACCAAGTTGGTCTGCAATCGGGCACGGCCGGCTTCGATCTGCGCTTCTTTGGTGCGGCGCTGACGGTGGGCATCGCCTTGATCACCCAGATGGGCGAGCAGGCCGACTATCTGCGCTTCATGCCCCAGCAAACGCCAGCCAACAAAAAGCGCTGGTGGGCCGCCGTGCTGATCGGTGGGCCGGGCTGGGTGATTTTGGGCGTGCTCAAGATGCTGGGCGGCGCCTTGCTGGCCTGGCTGGCCATCAGCCATGCCGTGCCGCTGGAGCGGGCGGTGGACCCGAACCAGATGTATCTGGCGGCCTATGAGCTGATCTTCCCCAACTACGGCTGGGCGGTGGCGGCCACGGCCTTGTTCGTGTTTGTCTCGCAGCTGAAGATCAATGTCACCAATGCCTATGCGGGCTCGCTGGCCTGGAGCAATTTCTTCTCGCGCCTGACCCATAGCCATCCAGGTCGAGTCGTCTGGGTGGTGTTCAACACCGTGATCGCTTTTGTTTTGATGGAGATGAATGTCTTCGCCGCCCTGGGCGAGGTGCTGGGCCTGTTCTCCAATATCGCCATCGCCTGGATCATGGCGGTGGTGGCCGATCTGGTGATCAACAAGCCGCTAGGCCTCTCGCCCCCAGGCATCGAGTTCAATCGCGCTTATCTCTACGACATCAACCCGGTCGGTGTGGGCGCCATGGCCCTGGCCTCGCTGCTCTCGGTCAGCGCGCATCTGGGCCTTTTCGGGCCCATGGCCCAGGCCTTCTCGGCCTTGATCGCCATGAGCACCGCCCTGCTCACCGCGCCCCTGATCGCCTGGGCCACCAAGGGCCGCTACTACCTTGCACGCCAAGACGAGGATGGCAGCTATGCCCGCCTGCAAGCCACCCGCCAATGCGTGATCTGCGCGCGCGAGTACGAGGGCCCGGACATGGCCCATTGCCCCGCCTACCAAGGCCCCATCTGCTCCTTGTGCTGCACCCTGGACGCGCGCTGCGGCGATCTGTGCAAGCCGCAGGCTCGGCTGGCCGAGCAATGGTCTGCGGCCCTGCGCGCCCTGCTGCCGCGCCGCGTCTGGCCCTACCTGGAAATGGGCCTGGCCCACTATCTGCTGCTAATGCTCTTGGCCGCGCCCTTGCTGGCGGCCCTGGTCGCGGTGATAGGCCTGCACGAGAGTTTTCTGCGGGTCTACCTCACGCTCTTGCTGATCGCCGGCATCACCACCTGGTGGTTGGTGCTAGCAAATCAAAGCCGCGCCGTGGCACAAGAAGAATCCAAGCGCCAGACCCAGGCCTTGATGCGCGAAATCGCCTCACACCGCCGCACCGACGAGGCCTTGCAGGCGGCGCGTCAACAGGCCGACCAGGCCAATCAGGCCAAGAGCCGCTACATCAGCGCCATCAGCCACGAGTTGCGCACGCCGCTGAACAGCATCCTCGGCTATGCCCAGCTGATGGCCGAAGACCAGCAGCTGCCCGCCCACCGCAAGCAGGCGGTGCAGGTGATCAAGCGCAGCGGCGAGCATCTGCTCTCGCTGATCGACGGCACGCTGGACATCGCCCGCATAGAGGCCGGCAAACTCTCCCTGGCCCCCGGCCCCATGCAGTTTGCCGACGGCATGCACGAGCTGGCCGAGATGTTCGAGCCGCAAGCGGCGGCCAAGGGCTTGCAGTTCCGCTTCGAGATCCAGGGCACGTTGCCCGAGTGGGTGCGGGCGGACGACAAACGGGTGCGGCAGATCTTGATCAACCTGATCGGCAATGCCATCAAGTTCACCCCACGCGGCAGCGTCACCCTGCGCGCCCGCCACGCCCGCGAGATGGCCACCATCGAAATCGAGGACAGCGGCCCCGGCCTGAGCCACGATGAGCTGGCCCGCATCTTCGAGCCCTTCACCCGCGGCGACAACAGCGCCAGCGCTGCGGCGCCCGGCGCCGGCCTGGGCCTGACGATTGCGAAGATGCTGACCGACTTGATGGGCGGCGAGTTGAGCGCGCGCAGTACGCCGGGTCAGGGTGCGACCTTTGTCGTTCGCCTCTTCCTGCCCGAGTTGCATGACCTGAACCAGGGCAAGCGGCTCACCCACAGAGTTCTGAAACGCAGGGGCTATGCCGGCGAGCGCCGCCGCATCCTGCTGGTGGACAACGAGGAGGCCGACCGCTGTTTGCTGAGCGAGCTGCTGCAGCCCCTGGGCTTTGAGCTGCGCAGCGCCGCCAGCGGCCACGATGCCCTGGACCTTTTGGCAAGCGGCTACCGGCCCGACGCCGTGCTGATGGACCTGGCCATGCCCGGCATCGACGGCTGGGCAACGATCTTGCGCCTGCGCCAGCTCTACCAGGAGCTTTACCGCGGCAAGCAGCCCCTGCCCCAGATCGCCGTCGTCTCCGCCAATGCCTTCGAGAAAGGCCAGGAGAACGCCGCCGGCATCCAGGCCGAGGACTTCATCTTGAAACCGGTGCGCCACCCCGAGTTGCTGGACTGGCTGGGCCAACGCCTGGGCTTGCAATGGTTGGCGGATGAAGCCCTTGAGCCACAGCCTGCCGTGGTCACGCTAGCAAGACCTGACCCCACGCAATTGCTTGAACTCAAACAAGCCTTGAGCCTGGGCTATCTGCGCGGCGTCTTGCAGCAGCTGGAGAAGATCGAGCAAGCCGAGCCCGCGCTGCAGGCCTGGTGCGAGCGCGCCCGCGGCCTGGCACGGCAGTTCCAGTTTGAAGCCATCAGTGACTTGCTGAACCAAGAGGATGCAAGCCATGTGGGATGAAGGCATGAGCACAGGGCTGGTACTCATCGTCGACGATGTGCCCGACAACCTGGCCGTGCTGCACGACGCCCTGGATGAATCCGGCTACACCGTGCTGGTGGCCACCAGCGGCGCGGCCGCCCTGCAGCGCGCCGCTCAGGCCTTGCCGCAGATCGTCTTGCTGGACGCGATGATGCCGGGCATGGACGGCTTTGAGGTGGCGCGCCGCCTCAAGGCCGAGCCGGCCACGGCGCATATCCCCATCATCTTCATGACCGGTCTGACCGAGACCGAGCACCTGGTCGCCGCCCTGGCCGCCGGCGGGGTCGACTATGTGACCAAGCCCATCAAGCCCAAGGAGGTGCTGGCCCGCATGCAAGTGCATCTACGCGGCGCCCGCCAGGTGCAGCAAAGCCGGAACGCCCTGGATGCCTTCGGCTACGCCAGCATCACCGTGCGCGCCAGCGATGGCCGGCTGATGTGGCAAACCCCTTTGGCCCGCGAGCTGCTGCAGAGCTATTACGGCCATCTGGACCCGCGCCCCGACCATGCCCCGCAGCCCTTGCTGGACTGGCTGCAGCGCCATCTGCCTGCCGCCCTGGTGCAGGGCATCGAGCCGCCGCGCCTGATCGCCGAGCTGGGCGCGCGCCGACTGGCATTTAGCCTGCACCAGCAGCTCAGCGACGAGGAGGGCCGCAACGACGACTGGCTGATCGTCATGCGCGAAAGCTCGGACGCGGCCGTCATCGACTCCATGACCCTGGCCTTCAAGCTCACCGCCCGCGAGGCCGAGGTGCTGTACTGGGTCATCAAGGGCAAGATCAACCGCGACATCGCCGACATCCTCGGCGCCAGCCCCGCCACGGTGAAAAAGCATCTGGAACGCATCCACGCCAAGCTGGGCGTGGAGACCCGCACGGCCGCCGCCGCCATGGCCTTGAGCCGCATGCGGGGCTTGCACCCGCAGTGGGAGATTTGAGGCGGGTCCAGCAAAGCTTGCGGAGTCCCGTTCATTCTGTATTTAACTGATTGCGCAAATAACTGATCAACGATATAAACATGCCACGGTCACAAGAGATGGCCGCCCCCGTCTTTTCAAACCAGGAGACAAGCATGGCCCATATCGTTGTTCTGGGTGCCGGCACGGGCGGCATGCCCGCCGCTTACGAGTTGCGCGCCGAGTTGGGCAGCGGCCACCGCATCACGGTGGTCAACGCCCTGGACTACTTTCAGTTTGTGCCTTCCAACCCCTGGGTGGCCGTGGGCTGGCGCGAGCGGGAGGTCACCACCTTCCCCATCCGCCCCTATCTGGAAAAGAAGGGCATCGATTTCATTGCTCAGCCGGTGCTGCGCATTGATGCCGAGGGCAATGCCTTGGAGCTGGCGGACGGCCAGCGCCTGGGCTACGACTATCTGGTCATCACCACCGGCCCCAAACTCAGTTTTGATGAGGTGCCCGGCGCGGGCCCGGCTGGCCACACCCAGTCCATTTGCAGCATCGACCATGCCGAGCAAACCTGGGCCGCCTACCAAGCCTTTTTGCAAGACCCGGGGCCTGCGGTGGTTGGTGCCATGCCGGGCGCGTCCTGCTTTGGGCCGGCCTATGAGTTCGCCTTCATCCTCAACACCGATCTGCGCCGCCGCAAGCAGCGCAACAAGGTGCCCCTAACCTTTGTGACCAGCGAGCCCTATATCGGCCATATGGGCTTGGGCGGTGTGGGCGACTCCAAAAGCATGCTGGAGAGCGAGTTCCGCAACAACGACATCAAATGGATCTGCAATGCGCGGGTCGACAAGGTCGAAGCCGGCCTGATGTTTGTGAGCGAGCTGGACGAGGCCGGCCAACTCAAAAAGGAACACCAGCTGCCGTTCAAGTTCAGCATGATGCTGCCCGCCTTCAAGGGCGTGGACGCGGTGGCCCAGGTCGAAGGCTTGTGCAATCCGCGCGGCTTTGTGTTGATTGACGAGTACCAGCGCAGCAAGAAGTACAAAAACATCTTCTCGGCCGGTGTCTGCGTGGCCATCCCGCCGGTCGAGGTGACCCCGGTGCCCACCGGCGCCCCCAAGACGGGCTACATGATTGAAACCATGGTCAGCGCCATCGTGCACAACATTGCGGCCGATCTGCGTGGGGCCAAGGCCGACACCAAGGCCAGCTGGAACGCCATCTGCCTGGCCGATATGGGCGACACCGGCGCGGCCTTTGTGGCCCTGCCGCAAATCCCACCGCGCAATGTCAATTGGTTCAAAAAGGGCAAGTGGGTGCATCTGGCCAAGGTCGCCTTCGAGAAGTACTTCATGTACAAGATGAAGAACGGCACCTCTGAGCCCATTTACGAGAAGTACGTCTTGAAGTCGCTGGGCATCGAGCGCCTCGACCGCCCTTGAGCCCGGCAATGGGCCGAGCGAGACCTTTTGCGAAGCCTCGGTAGTTTCCCGCGTAAACAGCCCAGTACCACCACCCGGCAAGCGCTGCGCGCAAGATAGGGCTCACACAAGCCCGCGCAGCGTTTGACGACGGGCACGCCAGGAGACAGGCCATGCAAAAAGCTGACGACAAGTCCTTTGTGCCCATCCACGCGCTTGAGACCAGCGCATGCGATGAGTCCCCCGGCACGGTGCCCAAACAGAATCTGCCGCTGGTGCGGCGGGAGTTCCTCAAGGGCTCGGGTCTCTTGATGGGGACGCTGGCCCTGGGCTCGGTGCTGGCCTCACTGGCACCGTCCACCGCCTGGGCCTTGGAGCTCAAGACCCTCAGCAGCGAGGAGGGTCAGGTCTTGATGGCCATGGGCCGAGTGCTCTACCCGCACAAGAAATTGCCCGATGCCGTCTACGCCTTGCTGGCCAAGGACCTGGATGCCAAGGCCGCTGCCGACCCGGCCAGCGCCAAGATTTTGCGTGCCGGCATCGCGCAGCTGAAGGAGCAGGGCTTTGTGCGCGGCAATGCGGGCCAGCGCCTGGGCATCGTCAAGGCGATCGAGGGCGAGCCCTTTTTCAATCTGGTGCGCGGCCAATGCATCACCTCGCTCTACGACAACGATATGGCCTTCGCCGTCTTCGGCTACCCCGGCTCGGCCTGGGAGAAAGGCGGCTACATCACCCGTGGTTTTCAGGACCTCAAATGGCTGCCGGCCCCGCCGCTTGAAGCGAGCCCACCGCCCTATTTCGGCTGAAGCCCTGCGCAACAAGAAGATCACGGAGACAAGACCATGGCAAAGATCGCATACGACGACGACAGCGCCGTCCTCATCATCGGCTCCGGCGCGGGCGGTGGCACCCTGGCCAATGAGTTGTGCCAGAAAGGCATCAAGGTCATCGTGCTGGAGGCGGGGGCACTGCAGAGCAGCGCCAGCTTCATCAACGATGAATGGAAGAGCTTCAGCCAGCTGGCCTGGTTGGACCCACGCACCACCTCGGGCACCTGGCGGGTGGCCAAGGACTTTGCCGGCCTGCCGGCCTGGATCTGCAAGACCGTGGGTGGCACCACCACCCATTGGGCCGGGGCCTCGCTGCGCTTTCAAGCCCATGAGCTGAAGGCGCGCACGACTTATGGCGAGATTGCCGGCGCCAATCTGATGGACTGGCCGCTCACCCTGGACGAACTGGCGCCTTATTACAGCCGCGCCGAGGACAAGATGGGCGTGACCCGCACCCATGGCATCCCTGGCCTGCCGGGCAATAACAATTTCAAGGTCATGTATGCCGGGGCCAAGAAGCTGGGCTACAAAGAGGTCAACACCGGCAATATGGCCATCAACAGCCAGCCGCGCGATGACCGGGGCCGCTGCATGCAGCTGGGCTTTTGCTTCCAGGGCTGCAAGAGCGGCGCCAAATGGAGCACGCTCTACACCGAGCTGCCCAAGGCCGAGAAAACCGGGCTGATGGATCTGCGCCCCGAGAGCCATGTGAGCCGCATCGAGCATGACGAGAAAGGCCGCGTCAACGCCGTCGTCTACTTCGACAAAGAAGGCAAGGCCCAGCGACAAAAGGCCCGCATCGTCTGCGTGGCGGGCAACTCGATCGAGACTCCCCGGCTCTTGCTCTTGTCCGCCTCCAATCTCTTCAAGGACGGCCTGGCCAACTCCTCCGGCCAGGTGGGGCGCAATTACATGCGCCATATGACGGGCTCGGTCTATGCCCAGTTCAAGCAGCCTGTGCATATGTATCGGGGCACCACCATGGCCGGTGTGATCCGCGACGAGGGCGGGCACGACACCCGGCGCGGCTTTGCCGGTGGCTATGAGATGGAGACCCTGTCGCTAGGCATTCCCTTCATGGCCGCCTTTCTGAACCCCGGCGGCTGGGGTGCGGACTTTGCCGGCTGGATGGACAACTACACCCACTTGGCCGGCATGTGGTTGGTGGGCGAGGACATGCCGCGCGAGAGCAATCGCATCACGCTCAACAGCAATGTCAAAGACCGCTGGGGCAATGCCGCGCCCAATGTGCATTTCGACGATCACCCCAATGACATCGCCATGCGCGAGCATGCCTTCACCCAGGGCCAGCGCGTTTACGAGGCGGCCGGGGCGATCAAGAGCTTCCGCACCCCGCCCTACCCCTCCACCCACAATCTAGGCACCTGCCGCATGGGCGCCTCGGCCAAGACCAGCGTTTGCAATGCCTATGGCCAGACGCATGACATCGCCAATCTCTTCATCTCGGACGGCAGCCAGTTCACCACCGGTGGGGCCGAGAACCCCACGCTGACCATCGTCACCCTGGCCATCAGGCAGGCCGAGTACATCGCCAAGCAGATGGCGGCACGCTCAATTTGAAAGGAGTGGAGCATGTGCGAGTTCTTCGTCAAAGCCGACCCCATCCAGTACGAGCAACGCGCGCGCAGCGTGCGCATCCACGGCGTGCTGACCAGCTTGCGGCTGGAGAATATGGTCTGGGACATCCTGGCCGAGATGGCCGAGCAAGAAGGCTGCACCACCAATGCCTTGATTGCCACCTTTCACGATGAGATCCTGGCGCATCGCGGCGAGGTGCCCAACTTCGCCTCCTTTCTGCGCGTGACCTGCATGCGCCATCTGCGCCGCAGCCTGCAAACGGCCGAGAAGGCCCTGGAGGACAGCAAGCGCGCCGAGGGGGAGCCGCTGCCGCCCAGGCTGGCCGTGGTGGCGGACCTCGGCAACGGCAACACCATCAAACGGAGCGCCGCATGAGTTTTGGCAGCGAGCAAGAGCCGGGCGTCAGCGCGCAGCCCGACGCCCTCACCCGTGGCTTTGTCTTCAACCACAGCATGTTGCGGGTCAAGGACCCGGCCCTGGCCCTGGACTTTTACAGCCGCGTGCTGGGCCTGCGCCTGCTGCGCAAACTGGACTTCCCCGAGATGCAGTTCTCGCTCTACTTTCTGGCCCAGGCCGTGATCGCCGAGGGCGCGCCGCAGGACCCGGGCGAGCGCACGGCCTGGACCTTCTCGCAACGCGGCGTGCTGGAGCTGACCCATAACTGGGGCAGCGAAACGCAGGCCGACTTCAGTTATCACAACGGCAACACCCAGCCCCAGGGCTTTGGCCACCTCTGCTTCTCGGTGCCCGATCTGGACGCCGCGGTGGCCTGGTTCGACCAGCAGCAAGTGCCTTACGTCAAACGCCCGGAGCAGGGCAAGATGAAGGACGTGGCCTTCATCAAAGACCCGGATGGCTATTGGATAGAGATCATCGAGCCCGCCCGGCTCAAGCAGCTCGGGCGGCAATAAGAACTTATCCGCAAATAGCCGGGGTCGGCTGGCGGACGATTTGAACGCAGGGCTGCGTTGCAAATCCTCGCGATACCTTTGGGTATCGCTGTGGTTTGCGCCTTGCTCTGCATCCAAATCGCCTCGCCATCCTCAACCCTGCTATTCACGGACAAGTTCGAAGCCACAAAGCCCCCCTTCATTGCAAATGCGATTCATTCGCATTAAACTAGTTTCTCACCGCGAATCCCGGAACAGCCAGCCTCCTGCCCGCCAGCTCCAGCCCTTGCACCTCTCCGATACGGAGGTGTGCGCAGGCTTAGCCGGCTCGCTCTGGAGGCTTTGCATTCTTGGACCATCAACACAGCTCAAACCCTAGTGGCGGCCATGGCCCCGCCCTGCCCCTGGCCAGCAATGGCGTGGGCGCCGTCAGCCTCTGCCCCTGCGGCGTGCTGACCCTGCACCTCAACTGCTTCAGCCTGCGCCTGGAGCCCGGGGCCTTCCAAGAGCTGCACAAGCTGCTGGGCCTGGCCTTGGGCGAGTTGCGCCCCCCCGCCACGGCCGCGCCCGAACGCATCGGCATCACAGCCGAAGCCCAGGCCAGCAGCGGCCCGGGCGAAGCCCTGCACTGAGGCCGGGAGCCGCGCCATGTGTGAGAAAAAGGAAGACTGCCCCCACAGCAGCGCCCTGCTGATCAGCGGCCTGCACGAGGAGCTTGCGCAAGAGCTTGCCGCGCCGCCAAACCCCGCCTCTTCGTCCCGACGCCGTCGTCTATGGGAGTTAGGCTCGCATGCACTCTGCCCCGTCATCGGCGTCTGTATGCCCATGCCGGCCCTGCGCCGCCTGGCCGACAAGGTGATGGGCGGCCAGGTCCAGGCCGAGGACTACGAACTGCATTGCGGCGTGATCGCCGAATGCCGCTTGCGCAGCAAGATGGCCGATGCCCTGCAAAAAGAGCTGGACCGTCGCTACACGCTCAGCCTACAAGCCACGGCCAAGCTCAAGCATGCTGAGGCCCTGGCGCAGTGGTGGCGCGAAGCCCAGAACAGCAGTCGTGACCTGGCCGGGAGCTTTTGGGCCGTGATCACCCATGCCCGCTGCGACGAGGCTTTGGAGCACAAGGTGCTGGGCCAGGTGCATATGCTGCAGCACCAGATCGGCGTCGGTGCTCGGGTGGACCAGGGCCGCTTCGAGGCCTTGCTACAGGAAAATGCCGTGCTGGGCCGCGAGCTGGCCCAGGCTCAGCAGCGCCATGCAAAGCTTGCCGCCGCCCAGGCCCGCCAGCAGGAGGCGCAAGAGGCGATGTTGATGCGCAGCCGCGCCGAGCTGATCAGCTGCCGCAGTGTCTTGGCCCAAACCCTGGAGCAATTGCAAGCCCTGCAAGCCGAGATCGAACAACCCGCCCTGCGCCAGGCGCGCGAGCGACGCCAACAGCAGCAGGCCCAGCGCCTGGAGGTGCTGGAGCCCGCCCTGCAAGCCGCCCAGCGCGAGGCCCGCCAACAAACCCTGCGCGCCGACGCGGCCGAGGCGGCGCTGCAACTTTTGCGTGAGCAAGCGCCCGCGCCGCAATGCGCGTCGGAGGGCGCTTGCGCGCAGGCAAGACCTGACCCCACGCTGCAGCAGCGCGCCGTGCTCTGCGTCGGTGGCCGACCGGCCAGCGTGCCCATCTACCAGCGGGTGATCGAGCAAACCGGCGGTCGCTTTCTGCACCACGATGGCGGCGAGGAAGACAACCCCGCAAGGCTGGACGCCACGCTTGCCGCCGCCGATCTGGTGATCTGCCAAACCGGCTGCGTCAGCCACAACGCCTACTGGCGAGTCAAGGACCATTGCAAGCGCACCGGCAAGCAATGCGTGTTTGTCGAAACGCCCAGCTTGTCAGCGCTCAAAAAAGCTTTGACGGAGGTGTGCGCGGCCAACAGCCACAAGGCCTTGAGCGAGAAGGACTGAGCTCGCCGCCAAGCTCACCATCAACCCCGCCACTCCAGCCCCAGCTTCAGCTGCAGGGGCTGGGCGCGCTGCTTGATCTGTTCCTGGGACTGCTCGCCTTGCTGCCACTGGCTGCGCTCCCAAAACCCAGTCGCCAAGGCATTGGCCAGACTCAGGCGCAGGGTACTGCTGGGGCCGAGGCTGCGCGAGGCGCTCAGGTCCAACTCCCGTACACCCCGGCTTTGGCTGCGTGAGCTGAGCGAGTCGGGGCTCCAGCCCGTGCTGCCCGTCTTGAAGCTCGCGGCCAGGGTCCAGGCTTGGGGCAGCTTGAGATCCAGGCCCAGATTGAGCTGCCAGTTGGCGCTGTCGCCCCAGCTGCTGTGCTGCAAGGCCTCGCGCCGGGTCCAGCTGTAAGTGAGGTTGTAGCGCAGCGCAAGTAGAAGGCCGGCCACCCAGCGACCATCGGATTCAATCCCCCAGGTCTGGGCCGCACCCATATTGGCCGGGCGCTCGATCCAACGATAGTCCTGTTGCACCAGCTCGACCATTTTGTGATCCTGCCGTCGGCGCGCGAACAGGCCGAGATTGAAGCTATGGCCGGTGGCGGCCTCGCGCTCGTAAGCGAGATCCAGGCCCCAGGCGGTCTCGGGGCGCAGATTTGGATTGCCTTGGTAGTCGGGCGTCAAGGGGCTGTTATTGGTGCTGGTGAAGGGGCGGGGCAGAAGCTCGGCCGCCGTCGGCGCGGCAAAGCTGCGCGCCAGGGCCAGGCGAACACGGCCTTGGGCTTGCGGCAGCTGCCAACGCAGCTGCGCGCTGGGCAAGAGCAGCTGCGCACTGTGGGTTTGCGCCTCGCTGCGGGTGAGCAGATGCTCCCAGCGCAGGCCCGCACTCAAAGAGACCTTGGGTGAAAGCGTCCACTCGTCTTGCACAAACAGGGCCGCGCGCGCCAGCCGGGCCGAGGCGTCCAGGGCGCTGTCGGAAAAGCCCGCCAAGGTTTGCAAGCGCGTCTCGCGGCGCGCTTGCAAGCTGGCCTCGCTGCCCAGGCTGAGCCGGTGATCCGCCGCCGCGTCCAGGCTGAGCTGCAGGCGCTCGCTGATATCGCCCTGGCGCAGATCACCCCAGGTGTGGTCGTCCAGGCTGGCGCCGACATCGGTGAAGTCGGCGTGCTGTCGATGCAGGCCCCCAGCCAGTTCCAGGCTCAGCTCACTCTCGGGGCTGAGCAGCCAGGTTTGCGAAGCTTCGGCTCGCAGCTTGTGATAGCGCTGGGCATAGGCTTCGTGGTGCTGTGGGTAGACAGGGGGGCGGCCTGCCTGCGTCAAGGTTTGAAATGCGGAGTCGCGCCGCAGGCGACCCAACTCCAGGCTGCCCGCCCATTTGCTACCGTCGCTGGCACTGAACTGAGGGGCCAGCCTCAGCACATCGAGCACGCCCTCTCGCTGCTCGCGGGTCTGATGCTGACCGAAGCTGCCCTGCTCGTCGCTGCGAATCAGCTGCTCGAATCTTCGTCGCGAGAGCTGGGCCGCCCAAGCAAAGCTGGCGGCAGAGTCCGGCCAAGGCCCGCTGCCCGAGGCCTGCAGCCGGGACTGGGTCTGCGCCGGGCTGCTCGCGTACTCGGCCTGAGCTTGCTGACCGGGCTTGGCGCTGGCGGGTTTGAGCACGATATTGATGCTGCCCGCCAAGGCCTCGGCGCTGTGCTGGCTGCCGCTGGCGCGCAGAATCTCTACCCGCTCGACCTGCTCGGGTGCGATCTCGTCGAGCGAGAAGCCTTGCGGCGCTTTGCGCCCGTTCAGCAAGATCTGGGTATAGCCCGCCCCCAGGCCGCGCAGGCTCAAAACAGGCGGCTGGCCGACCGGGCCGGGCGTGCTGCTGACACCGGGCAGGCGCTTCAAGGCCTCGCTCAACTGGCTGTCACCCAGGCGCAGCAACTCGGCCTGCTGAATGACGATCTTGCCCTGGGTCTCGGTGACGCGGGCGTCCTGGCGCTGTGCTTGGATTCGGACCGCATCCAGGGTTTCAGTGGCGCCGACATCGGGCGTCAGCAGGGATAGCAAAAGCAGAGCTGTGAGTCGCATTTTTTGCAGGAAGCAGGCAGCGCTCCGCCAACCCTGGGCACGGTGGCCGGGTGGCTGAACGCTGGGGAATGAGAGGGAGGGAGAGAAGAAGCGGCTCAGCCGCCGCTGAACGCTTGGCTTAGGGCCTGGCGTATGGCTTGCAGATCACGCACGCGCTCTTGCCGGTCGGCCGAGGCCAGCAGCACCACGGTATGCGGCTTGCCATCCAGCTTGATCTTGACGGCCATGCAGCCGCCGGCGGCCTGCGAGGAGCCAGTTTTGGAGAGCTGGAAGTTCCAGCCCGGATCGCCGACCAAGGGATTGGTGTTGTGCATCAGGGCCGGGCGGCCGTTCAAGGGCACGCTGGCTTGGCCGCCGCTGGTGATGCGGGCAATGGCCTCGTAGCGCTCGGCCGCACTCAGCAAGCGCGCCACTTCTTGCGCGGTGGAGCGGTTGGCGTCCGAGGCCCCGCTGGCATCGCGCAAATCGGTGTGGCTCAAACCGAGTGCCTGCGCCTTGGCCACGGTGGCGCGCTCAAAAGCAGACAGTCCACCGGGGTAGCTCTGCGCCAGCAGTTCGGCGGCACGGTTGTCCGAGGCCAGCAGGGTGAGAGTCAGGGCACTGCGGCGCGTCAAACGCGTACCAGCCTTCAGGCCCGCATTGCTGAAGCGGTGCTGGGCCACCAAGGCGGGCGTGATGCGCAAGGGCTCGTCCATATCGGCGCCGCTGTCCAGCACCACCATGGCGGTCATGAGCTTGCTGATGGAGGCCACGGGCACGACGGCCTCGGCGTCTTTGGCGGCCAGCACCTGGCCGCTGGCATCGTCCACCACCAGCATGTGTTTGGCGCTGACCAGGATAGGCCCGAGTGAAGCCACGGGGCTGGGCCGCTCGGCGACCGTCGGGGTCGGGTGTTCCTGCTCCTGTGTTTGCGCTTGCACCATCAAGGCCGTGCCCGCCAAGGCCAGGGCACTGGCCAGCAAGCGCCAGCCGGGCCGCTGGGCCTCGGGCCTCAGCAGGCCTTTGATACGGCTCAGCAACTCGCCGTCGTTGGCGGCCAGGGCGGGCTGGGGGTGGCTCAGGCCCTGAGCCAGCTCGTTCAGTGCCAAGGCCAGCTGGCGCGGCTCGCTCAAGACCTGGGCGGCCAGGGCGTCGGCGATCAGCTCGCGCTCGGCGCGCATGCGGCGTGACAGCCACCACACGACCGGGTGGAAGAACAGCAAGGCCTCGACCACACCTTGCACGATGTTGAAGAGATAGTCGGCCCGCCGCACATGGGCCAGCTCATGGGCCAGCAAAGCCTCCAAGAGCGCGGGCGATAAGCCGGTGAGCAGGCAGGCCGGCACGATCACCACCGGCCGCCACCAGCCCACCGTGAGCGGGCTGGGCAAGTTAGCTTTCACCACGCGCAGCAGCACACGACCGCGCAGGCCCATGTCCTTGGCCAAGCCGTCCAGCCGCGTCTGCCAGGCCGCCTCCACCTGCTCGGGCAGGCGGCGCAGGCGCGCCACCCAGATCAAGCCCAGGCTCAAGCGGGTGAACATCAACGCCACACCTAGGCCCCAAGCCGCCACCAGCCAAGGCATGGCGGCTTGCAGACGCAGCAGCCAAGGCGACAGCTCCGCAAGCCTGAGGCTCTCTTGCCAAGTCAGAGGCGCTTGCAGCTCAGCCAGCGTCAGGCAAACATGCCGCAGCGGCAAAGCCACGCACAACAGCAGGGCCGCGCCACACAAGGCATAGCGGCTGCTGGCACTGGCCCGGCGCAGCGCATGCAGCAGCAGCGCCGTGATGCCGCCAATCAGCAAGCCCTGCCACAGAAAATGCAGCAAGGCCCAACCTAGGGCATAGGCCCAGGCGCTCATTGGGGCACCCTCCGCGCTACGCGCTGTCCCGCCAAGCGGGAGCGAGCTTGCTTGGGGCGGCCCGGCGCGGCGCTCACGACTTATCCCCTTCCAAGAGCTTGGCGATCTCCGCCCGCTCCTTCTTGCTGACTTGCGTGCGCAGCGCTGCCATCACCAGGTCCTTGCCCGAGCCCGCGAACACCTTGGACACCAGGTCTTTCAGTATCTGAGTCTGCATCTGGTCTTGCGCATGCACGGGGGCGTAGACATGGGGGCGCTGGCCCTCATCGCGCTTGAGCAAGCCCTTGGTGTGCATGAGCTGCAACTGGCGCAGCACGGTGGCCTCGTTCAGCTCGGGGCGCTCGGCGCTCAGGGCTTCATGGGTCTGCTTGGCGCTGGCCGGGCCTATGCGCCACAGGGTGCGCAAGAGCTCAAGTTCAGCGGCGGTGGGTTTGGGGGCAGGGGTGCTCATGGATGCAGAATAAATGTTCTAGAACAAAATGTCTAGAACATTTATTCTGAACCGGCAGCGCAGGCGTTTAGGCGCGCCAGCCCGGCAGCCGCCAGTCGCGCCAAATGGCCACAAAGCGGCTGCCGGCGATGAAGAAGATGCAAGCGAACAGGCTCAGCCAATCGGGCGCCTTGAGCTGCTCCAGCAGCAGATAAAGCCAGCCGCCCAGAAAGGCCAGCAAGGCATAGGGCTGGTGGTCGCTGAAGGCTTGCGGGATCTCGTTGCAGACGATGTCGCGCAGCACGCCGCCGAAGACGCCGGTGATCACGCCCATCAGCACGCAGATCAGGGCCGGCATGCCCGCGGCCTGGGCGGCGTCCACGCCCACAGTGGCGAACAGGCCCAGGCCCAGGGCATCGGGGACCTGGATCAGGCGGCGGGTGGGTTCGTAGTGGCGCTTGCGCATGAAAAGCACGGCACCGAAGGCGATGGCAAAGATCAGCCAGACGACGTTGACGCTCTCCACCCAGTAAAAAGGCCGCCGGTCCAGCAGCAGGTCGCGCAAGGTGCCGCCGCCAAAGGCCGCGAGGAAGGACACCACGCAGACACCGACCGGATCCAGGTGCTTGCGCGCGCCGGCCAGGATGCCCGAGATGGCAAAAGCCAAGGTGGCGGAGAACTCGATGCCCATGCGCAGCATCAGGCCGTAGTGATCGATCACCGCGTTATTCATCATGAGGAGCAATTCAAGGTTCAGCGGCTTGCCTCGCAAGCCCGGGCCGCATTGTCGCGGGACTCTCGCCTAGCCCGTGTGAATCCCCATCACAAGCCCCTTGTGTAGCGGGCTTGTTCAGGCGCGGTGCAGGCCTTGTCGGGCCATTGTGCTGCGGCCGTGGGCGCTTTGTGTGAGCTCTGTACAGCGCCGCTCAGGAGGCGGCAAACGCTTCAATACTGGCGGCCTTTCGCAGCCCCCATCACCGGAACCCCGGCGGGCCGCTCCATCCAGAGGAGATCAAAACTCATGAAAAAGACATCGATTGTTCGGCTGGCTGCCTTGGGCACTCTCGGCACCTTGTCGCTGGCGGCCACGGCCCAATCCTCCGTTACCCTGTGGGGCACGGTGGACGCCAATGTGCGTTACTCCGACGCCAATGGCCAGAACACCACGCGCCTGGGCACCGACGGCAAGGACAGCAGCACCGTGGGCCTGCGCGGCTGGGAAGACCTGGGCGGCGGCCTGAAGGCAGGCTTCTGGTTGGAGCATCGCTTCAACCCCGATGACGGCAGCATCAATAGCTCCGGCAGGCAGTGGCATGGCCGCTCCTCGATCAGCTTGGCCGGCAACTTCGGTGAGCTGCGCCTGGGCCGCTTCACCACGCCCAGCTACGACAACTATCTGGACTACGACGCCTTCAACGGCAATGGCGTGGGCGCGGTCACCACCTTGCATTCCGATTTGGGCAGCAAGGTCGAAACCATGAGCCGCACGGACAACACGGTGGCCTATTACATGCCGACGACGCAAGGCGGCTTCTTCGGCAATGTGAGCATGGCCGCAGGCGAAGGCGCGGACGGCAAGAAGTACGCCGGTGCTCGCCTGGGTTGGAGCCAGGGTGCCGCCAAGGTGAGTGCCTCCTACGGCGAAACCAACACGCTGAACAGCAAGTACAAGCAGACCTCCATCGGCGGCTCCTACGACTTTGGCGTCGTCAAGACCATGGCCTCGGTGTCGGAAAACAAGTTCCAGGATCTGAAGCAGAACATCTACACCATCGGCGCCCATATGCCGGTCAGCGCTCACGGCACCATCCGCGCCTCTTACGCCATGGTGGATGGCAATGCCGCGGCCGAGAACGCCATGTACGGCGACAGCAAGCAGCTGACCCTGGGCTACCTCTACGACATGTCCAAGCGCACAGCGCTCTACTCCTCGGTCTCGCATATGACGAATACCAAGGCCAGCCTGGCGACCGGTGACTTGGCCGTGCTGCCCGGCGGCAGCTCGACCGCGCTGGAGATGGGCATCGTGCACCGCTTCTAAGCCGGCTGTTCTGCAGGCTTGAAAAACTCAAGGCCACGGGGCTCGCAGCTCCGTGGCCTTGTTGTTTGTCAGCTCAAAGCATCAGGGCTTGAGCGGCTCGAAATGGCCGTGCGTGTGGCCCTCGCCGCGCTCATAGACCACATTGGCCCGGCCCACCAGCAGCGGGTCCAGCTGGCCGATCTTGTCCAGGTCTTTGTTGGTATAGGGCAGCTGATGCAGGATGTGGCGCATGGCATTCAGGCGCGCGCGCTTTTTGCAATCGGACTTGACCACCGTCCAGGGCGCCTCGGCAATGTCCGTGTGATAGAACATGGCCTCCTTGGCCTTGGTGTAGGTCTCCCATTTGTCCAGCGAGGCCTTGTCGATGGGGGACAGCTTCCACTGCTTGAGCGGGTGCGCCTCGCGCTCCTTGAAACGGCGGCGCTGCTCTTCGCGGCTGACCGAGAACCAGAACTTGATCACATGCATGCCTGAGCGGGTCAGATTGCGCTCGAACTCGGGCGCCTGACGCATGAACTCGTTGTACTCGTCATTGGTGCAAAAACCCATCACCCGCTCAACGCCGGCGCGGTTGTACCAGCTGCGGTCAAACATGACGATCTCGCCCGCCGTGGGCAGATGCTGCACATAGCGCTGGAAGTACCACTGGCCGCGCTCCACATCGCTGGGTTTTTCCAGCGCCACGACGCGCGCACCGCGAGGATTCAAATGCTCCATAAAGCGCTTGATGGTGCCGCCCTTGCCCGCGGCGTCACGCCCCTCAAACAGCACCACCACCTTGGCTCCCGTGGCCTTGACCCAGGCCTGCAGCTTCAGCAGTTCCACCTGCAGGCGGTACTTCTGCTTCTCGTAAGCCTTGCGGGACATCAGGTTCTTGTAGGGGTAGGCACCACTGCGCCAGTGCGCCGACAACTCGTCATCCGGGTTGATCAAGCCCGCGCTGACGGGGCCGGGGTGCAGCTCGGCCAGCAAGGCCTGGCGCAAGGCCTTGGCATCGTCGGGCGAGGCGCCGGCCACCATGGCACGCACCGAGTTCGCCACCGCGTCCGCCCCCCCGTTGACCATCACATCCTTCAGCGCCACCAGCTCCCGCGCCTGGGCTTTTTCCACCGCGTCCTTCACCACATGGCGAGCGATGCGATCCTGGTCCAGCGAACCCGCCGTGTCACCGCTGCGGCTGCGTCGGGGTTTGGGGGCGCTTGTGTTGGCAAGACCATTGAGCGTGGACTTCTTCTTGCCCACACCGTTGACGGCGAGGCGCTTGGCCGAATCGGCCGCCTTGGCGCGGCCGGTCCGCGCAGGACGAGGGCTGTTTGTACTCATGGTGTCTTCAGCGTTGAGGGTTGATCGGTCATGAACCTGTCACATTGACACTTTCGCAGGGGCCTGTCCTTGATGCAACTCAAGATTGAACGGCATGTGCACATGGATATCCCACGCTTGACGACTGCATCCCGGACATTGTTCACAGGCCGCTTCGGTGCTTCGCAAACCCCTTCTGGTGCAAAACCGCCAGCGCCTGCACCAAGGCCATGCCCGCTTCTCCACAGGCAGACAAAAAAAGCCCCTGGCTTGTGGCCAGGGGCTTGAAATCCACCCAGGGGCGGTGGAGGAGACAACTGAAGATACTTTGACTTTGCAGGAAGCGTGCCAAGTACGGAAGTTGGCGGCTGCGCTGGGTGAGATTCAAGCGCCCTTGTCACAGCGGCAGTGCAATCCCTGCTGGTCGCCCCCAAGCGAGGCTGCTACAAAACCGTACAAGGCCGTCAGGCGGCTCACGTCGAAGTGGGGAGGGTAGACATGGAATGGCGCATAGACGCCTCGGCGCCGAGCGCCTGGCGTGACCTGCAGGCCGCTTTGGCGCAGGCTTGTGAGGGGGGCGTTTTGCGGCTCGGTGCCGGTCGCATTGCCGGCCCACAGCCGCTTCAGCCACCCGCCGGCGTGACGCTCGTGGGCGAACCCGGCACAAGCATCGTTTGCACTTCTTCCGAGCCGGCCATCCTCATCGCCGCTGACGGCGTCACCCTCAGCGGCCTTCGCGTCGAGGCTCACGCTGCCGGGCAGACCCTGCTGCGTATCGCGCCCTGCGTCGGCGCTCGAGTGATTGACTGCCAGTTCGATGGTCTTGGTTTGGCTGGCATCGCCATCGATGTGGATCGCGCCAAGGAAGTCTTGGTTGAGGGCTGTCGCATCCATGGATGCAGCGATGAGGACGTGCCTGATCGTGCTGGCATCCTCTTCAGGTCAGCCCAGGGTGAAGTGCGCGAATGTTCCCTCATCGGTGGGCGAAACGGCATTCGGGCGCAACGCAGCGCCGGTGCACTTGATCTGGCCTCACATCTGTTCGTGCGCGCCTGCACGGTAAGCGATGCCTTGTATAGCTGCATCAGATTTCTTTCCAGCCAGGGTCTGGCCGAAGGCAACGAGTGCTGGGGCAGCCGCAAGAACAGCGGCATCGTCGTCCAACGAGATAGCAATTCGCTCGACGCCCCCAGCGAGGTAACGCTGAGAGGTAATCGATGCCATGACAACAACGAGGCTGGCATCGTCTTCGCTTCCAGCAATGGCTTGGCCGAATACAACGAGTGCTGGGGCAGTCGCACACGCAGCGGCATCTTCGTCCAGCGTGACCCCAATTCGTACGACACCCCCAGCGAGGTAACTTTGCGAGGCAACAGCTGTCATGACAACGAACTCGATGGAATCTCCTTCCTTTCCGCCAAGGGCCTAGCCGAAGGCAACGAGTGCTGGGGCAGTCGCACTCGCAGCGGCATATTCGTCCAGCGTGACCCCAATTCGTGCGACGCCCCCAGCGAGGTAACTTTGCGAGGCAACAGTTGTCATGACAACGAACTCGATGGAATCTCCTTCTTTTCCGCCAAGGGCCTAGCCGAAGGCAACGAGTGCTGGGGCAGTCGCACAGGCAGCGGTATCTTCCTCCAGCACGACGCCAAATCGCCCGGTGCCCCCAGCGACGTAACTCTGCGCGGCAATCGCTGCCACGACAACGAGATTCATGGCATTCACTTCACTTCTTGCAAGGGCCTGGCTGAAGACAACGAGTGCTGGAGCAGCCGCGACGGCAGCGGCATCTTCATCTTTAGCGACTCCAATTCGTGCGACGCCCCTAACGACCTAGTCTTGCGCCGAAATCGCTGCCATGACAATGAACACGCTGGCATCTGCTTCTCGTCCGCCAAGGGCTTGGCCGAATACAACGAGTGCTGGGGCAGTCGTGCGCGCGGCGGCATCGTCGTCCAACCAGATCGCGATTCGTCCGATGCACCCAGCGAGGTAACTTTGCGAGGCAACAGCTGTCATGACAACGAACTCGATGGCATCTGCTTCATTTCTGCCAAGGGCCTGGCCGAATACAACGAGTGCTGGGGCAGTCGGAAGAGATGCGGCATCGCCGTCGAACGAGATAGCGATTCACCCGGCGCCCCCAGCGAGGTAACTCTGCGCGCCAATCGCTGCCATGACAACGAGCGCCATGGCATCAGTTTCGATTCAAGCAAGGGCTTGGCCGAATACAACGAGTGCTGGGGCAGTCGCACGCGCAGCGGTATCGTCGTCCAGCATGACGCCGATTTCGCCGATTCCCCCAGCGAGGTGACTCTGCGCAGCAACCGCTGCCATGACAACGAACAGGCTGGCATCGTCTTCGCTTCCAGCAATGGCTTGGCCGAATACAACGAGTGCTGGGGTTGTCGAACGCACAGCGGTATTGTCGTTCAGCCTAGCCCCGATTCGCGCGGCGGCCCCAACAAGGTAACTCTGCGAGGCAATCGCTGTCATGACAATGAACTGGCTGGCATCATCTTCTTTTCCAGCAACGGCCAGGCAGAAAACAATGAGTGCTGGGGCAACAAAGCAAACAATGAGGTGGTTCGCCAAACCAGCCCAGCCGTCACGATCACCCATCACCACACCCTACCCCAGGTGCCGCCCCATGAGCTGCGTCTTGCCCATCATGCGGCTCATCCGCTGGCGGCCTGGCTGCGTGCGGGTCCCGAACCCGAGCTGCGCCACCGGCTGGCGGACTTTGTGTGGAGTGGCTGCGCGCACTGCCTCGCAAGCTGGCAGGGCGGGCGGCGACGCGAGCCGAGGCTGGGGTCAACACCGGTACCCGATCTGGAGAAAGTGCCTCATCTCTTCACGCTGAAGGCGCAGGAAACGCGGGGCGGGGCTGTACAGATTGCGCGTGCACGACTTGTTCAGCTGCTTAGCGAGGGAGCCACCCAATCGCCCGCACCGGGCCTGCCCATGCTGGACGCGCTGTTGGCCCGGGTGGGGGCACTGGAGCACGCACGCCGGGGCAAACGCAGCCCGAAGCGCGAACCCATCGAGGCGCTGCGTGAGCCGGTGGCCTTGGTTTCGGCGGATACGCCAGCGCTGGACGCTTGGTTGCAAGACAAGAAAAGGCAGCGCGCAGCCCTGGGCCACCGGCAGGGCCCGCGCGGGGCGGCGCAGGGCTTTCGGCTGATGGTGTTGGACGGCCTGGGCCATGACGCGGGCGGGACTGGCCCCGCTGGCGAAACGGGCTTCCTCGTGGCTTCGCTGCTGCGAGGCTGCACCCCCCTTCAAAAATGTTTGAAGGCTTTGCGCGCCTGGCTGCAAGCGCCGCTGGACGCAGTGGTTATCTCGCTATTGATAGCGGGCCTTGGTTTGGCCTTTGTCACGTGGTGGCTGGCTCCGGCTGGGGCTAGCCCTCTGGCACCGGCACTTACCCAGCTGTTGGCCGCCCCAGGCGAGATGGCGGCCTGGGGCAAGCTGCGTGAGGCGGTGAGCGCGGTGTGGAGCGCAGGCTTTCCGCTGGATGACTGGAAGACATTAGTCAACCTGCTGTTGGTCGTTGTCTTGCTGCTGCCGCCGCTGACACGCCTCTTGCCGGAACCCCTGAACCCGGCGTCAATGTTTTTGCGTGCATTGACGAAGATCGTCATGGGCTGTCTCGGCTTGAAGGACGCGGCCGAAGCCGTGCCCATGCCGCAATGGTTGCGACGGGTTCTGTCCTGGTGGCTGCAAAGCGCCAGCGCCACCCGCAGTTGCTTGCGGCGCGAGCTCTACGGCGAACCCTTGTTCGCTCCCCTATGGCGCCGCCGCTGGCCCTTGACGCTGGTGTTGGTGCGCGGTGTGGACGCACCCAGCCCCGCCCAGCAAGAAGAGATGCGCCAAGTGATGGCGCTATGCCCGCGCCGCCATCACTTGCTGCTGGTGATGCAGATGCCGGGGCTGGCCATGGTGACGGGAGGCTTTCTGGATACCTGGTTCACACCCGGCCAAGCTTGGCCACCGCAGGCCTGGCTGATCCACGACCCAACTTCCATCGGCTTGCCGACCGGCGGCGAAGACAAGGTCGGCCCCGAGGCCTTGGTTCGATTGAGCGCTTTGCTGGGATGGCCAAGGAGTGAGGGCGAGGACGAAAAAGCGGCCAACACACTGGGCAAAGCCACCGATTGCGATCTGCACCCGTTACTGGTGCTGGGTTCTACCGCCCATGCCCACCTGACGCTGTGGCGCGCCAATCAGAGCTATAGCCATATCGCAGAAAGCGTCTGGCGAAGATGGCAACGCCTGCTCTGGGCCCTGCCCGGCCATCGACGGGTGCCCGGAGACAACTGGCTGGAGAAGCAGGACAAGGCGACGCAACTTGGCACCGCCTTGCTGCTGGTGAAGGGGCCTCACGGCCAGCGCATGGCCTGGGTGGGCCGGGCCGGCTGGCGGCGCGCCTTGGCTGCGGCACTACAGGGCTATTTTCAGCAGCAAAGGGGAACGTCGGCCGACAGCTATCTGGCCAAGCTGCTGGCTGGCGCGGAGCGCGAACACCTGCGCAGCTCGCGGCGCCACTGGCGCGCTTGGCGCGGCACGGAACCGACGGATCGCACGGCCCTGCAGCGCGGCCTGCTGCACCTGGAGGCCGCACTCGACCTCGCCCTGGAGCGGGGGCAGCTGGGAGGCAGTGGAGACGACGCCCAGCTGCGCAGCGACTGGCGCATGGTGGGCATCTACGCTGAGGCCGGCCGACGCGAGCTAGAAAAGGCGGACCGCCTCCGCTTGGCGGGTGTGTTGCTTCGCGCCGAAGAACGCTATAGCGAAGAGGCCGGTCCTAAGCCCCTGCTCGCCAAGGCCCTGGCCGAGCCCTTGGACAAATCGGTGCCAAAAATTTGGGCTGAGCTGGCTGGGGACTTCCGGGACTTGTCCGATCAACTCGCAGTTTGCGGCGCAGCCACCGCGGCTGAGGTGCTGGACAGCCTTCGCCGCCAGGAATGGGCGGCGCTGCCGGATGCCATCCACCAGGCCCTGCGCGATCGCGTAGCGGCCAGGGCCGCGACGGCTTGGCACCGTTTGAAGGCGGCCAAGACCGAGGCCGAACTCAGCGGTGCCTGCGCGGCTCTGGCAGGCCGCCCAATGCTCTTGCTGGGGCTGCTGGGCCGAATGGCTACGGCGAGCGTGCGTCACCATGTAACTGAGGGCAGCAATCTGGCCGAGGCCTTGGGCGAAGTGGCGGATGGCCTGCTTGTGCTGGCCGATGCTTTGCCGCCTGAGTTGCCGACTGAAGAGCTGCCCGACTGGCAGCCATTGGGTGAAACGCCCGTTTGCAACTGGGCGGCCCGCTTGCTGCGAGAACCCCTCGCTCGCCAGACTTTGGCCGAAGCTATCGCTCAGGCAGACGCTCGCCTGACCAAGCTGCGTCGCGCCGCAAGCGCCGAAGGTATCGAAGGCTTGGCGATGGGCACCCATGGCGCGATCAACCGCGAGTTGAGTCAGGGAGCAGACGCCGAAGACTGGGAGTTGCGAGAAGACAATCCTGGCACCTAATCGATTGCCTTCAAGGCATCAAATCCAAAGCGCTCCCCACCAAAGCCCCCGCCACCACCCCATGCAGATTGCCCGTACTTGCTTCCACCAAACGCTCAGACCAAGCGGGCTTGAGCTGGCTCAGGGCCTCGCCGAACAAGGCATAGCAATCGGCCCCGAATTGCTGCGCTGAGCGATAGACGATGCCCTCAAAACCGTGGCGATAGGCGTCCAGCGCCAGCGCCTGGGTGTGCTTGAAACGCAGGGACTGCAGCACCGGCCAACTGGAAGCGTGTGGGCGCAGGTCGAGCAAGCTCATGCCCGAAAGGGTTTGCAAGCACAGCAGCGAGCGCTTCTCTAGCTGGGTGAAGGACACGGCCGTGGTCTCACGGCGGCAGAGCGATTCGAACACCGCGGCCTCGGGGCTTTCGGCGAAATAGCCGACCGGCACGCCGGGCAGATCAAAGCGGCCCGAGAGCAAATGGCTGGGCGCCAAGCGCAGGGCGCCGATGCGCACCGTGTCTGGGCGGGCACGCGCCAGCTGAATGCGGAACAAGGCTTGGCCGGCGCTCAGATCGGACTGCGGCGCGTACTGAAGGCTGGCGAGTTTCACGGCTCAATTGAACTCAGCTGGCCTCGACGCCGGCCAAGGCCAGCACCCGCTCCAACTGGCCTTGCTCGAGGGCCTGACGCGGCGTCTTGCCGCTCAGGCCGCCCAGCGGCGTCTCCAGAAAGGCCAGCAAGGCCCAGCCTTCCACCGTGCCCAAAGCTTGAGACAAGGCCGGCAGCGCGGCCCAGCACTGCGGCTCAAACTGCCAGCGCGGCAGGCGAAAGCCGCGGCGGGTCTGCGTCAGACCGATGGCACGGCCCTTGGCGATCCAGGCGTTGATGGTGACGCGAGTGGTGCCGGCCAGGGCCGCCGCCTCGTCGGTCGAGACCATGTCCTCGGCGCTCAGGCGCTCCATACGGGCGGCCAGGCTGCTGGCAAACAAGGCCTTGGTTTGCACGCTGGACAGATAGGGCGACGGCCGCTGCGGCGCGCGTGGGGTACGCGCTGAAGAAGTAGCAGTGGCGGCGCTGCCGCGCGCCACGGCACGGCCAGGGGCCACCGAGCCAAGGGCTGAACTCTGGACGGAGCTTTTCATGGGGAACGGCTGCCTTTCTTCCTGACTGACTTCCGGCAAGTCTTGGCACGCCGCGTGGACGCCGACAAGTTCGGAAGGTTCGTAAAGTTGGATTATGCCAGCCCGAGCCGGCTTTTGCCAACGCTGCGTCAGTGCCCGGCCCGCCGTACGCCATCCGCCGTATATGCCGCCCACCCCTCGCTCCCTAGCATGGACTCGTCTCTTCCGAGGATTTCGGTCCCCCCGTTCGCTTCGCTCACCCCATCCAGGAGTTCCCCACCATGCAAGAACAACGCCGCTTCACCCTCAAAGCCTTGGCCGCCGCCACCGCCCTGGCCGGCATCTCTTTCACCAGCCTGTCGGCGGCTGCCGCCGACACCATCAAGGTCGGTGTGCTGCACAGCCTCTCGGGCACCATGGCGATCTCGGAAACCGTGCTCAAGGACACGGTGCTGATGGCCATCGATGAGATCAATGCCAAGGGCGGCGTACTGGGCAAGAAGCTGGAGCCCGTGGTCGTGGACCCCGCCTCCAACTGGCCGCTGTTCGCCGAGAAAACCAAGCAGCTGCTGACGCAAGACAAGGTCTCGGTGATCTTCGGCTGCTGGACCTCGGTCTCGCGCAAATCGGTGCTGCCCGTCCTTGAAGAGCTCAACGGCCTGCTGTTCTACCCGGTGCAGTACGAAGGTGAGGAGCTGAGCAAGAACGTGTTCTACACCGGTGCCGCGCCCAATCAGCAAGCCATTCCTTCGGTGGACTATCTGATGAGCAAGGACGGTGGCGGGGCCAAGCGCTGGGTGCTTTTGGGCACCGATTATGTCTACCCCCGCACCACCAACAAGATCCTGCGCGCCTACCTCAAGAGCAAGGGCGTGAAGGACAGCGACATCGACGAGAAGTACACGCCGTTTGGCCATAGCGATTACCAAACCATCGTCGCCGACATCAAGAAGTTCTCGGCCGGCGGCAAGACCGCCGTGGTCTCCACCATCAACGGTGACTCCAACGTGCCCTTCTACAAGGAGTTGGGCAATGCTGGGCTGAAGGCCAAGGATGTGCCAGTCGTCGCCTTCTCGGTCGGCGAGGAAGAGCTGCGCGGCGTGGACACCAAGCCGCTGGTGGGCCATCTGGCGGCCTGGAACTACTTCATGTCCATCAAGAACCCGGCCAACACCGCCTTCATCAAGAAGTGGAGCGATTACGCCAAGGCCAAGAACATCGCCGGCCACAAGGACAAGCCCCTGACCAATGACCCGATGGAAGCCACTTACATCGGCATCCATATGTGGAAGCAGGCGGTGGAGAAGGCGGGCAGCACCGAGGTGGACAAGGTGATTGCCGCCATGGCCGGCCAGACCTTCACCGCACCCTCGGGCATCACCTCCAAGATGGATGAGAAGAACCACCATCTGCACAAATCGGTGTTCATCGGTGAAATCAAGGCCGATGGCCAGTTCGGCGTGGTCTGGAAGACCCCGGCCCCGGTGAAGGCCAAGCCTTGGAGCCCATACATCGAAGGCAATGACAAGAAGGCCGACGAGCCGGCCAAGAAGTAAGTAAGCAAGCAAGCACGGCGCTTCTCAAACCGCCTTTCTTTCCTCGCACTCTCGATCTGCCCGGCGCCCAGGCGCCGGGCCCCAGCCATGTTGCGCCTGAGATTTCTACTCCTCTTTCTATCGCTGGCGCTTGGCTGGCAAGGCGCCCAGGCGCTGAGCCCGGCCGCCGCCCTGGCCCTGGTGCAGGGCGAGCCCGAGGCCCGCATTGCCGCGCTCAACCAGGCGATTCTGGAACCCGATGCACGCACCCAGGTCTTGCTGCAAGCCCTGGCCGCCGATTCGGTACGCATCTACAAAGACCAGCTCTTGATCATCTCGGCCGATGGCGCTTCGGCGCAAGACGCCCTCAGCGGGCAAGACCTGACCCTGCCCGCCGACGCACTCGCTCAGGCCGAGGAGGTGATGCTCAACAACCGCCTGCGCGGCGAGTTAGACACCGCGCTCGCCGCCCTCAAGCTCTTCAGCGACAAGCCCGAGGAGCGCCTGGCCGCCGCCCAAGCCCTGGCCAAAGAGCCCAGCGAGGCCCGCCTCGCCCTGCTGGACCGCGCCCTGGCCAAAGAGTCTTCCGCCGAGGTCCGCGCCGCCTTGCAGCTGGCCCGCGCCGCCGCCCTGCTGAACAGCGAGAACCCGGCCCTGCGCTCGCAAGCCGCCAAAGACTTGGCCGAACAAGCCCGCACCCCCGCCACCGAGCTGCTGCTGAACGAGCGCATCGCCGTCGAGCCCGACGCCATGGTCAAGGCCGATCTGCAGACCGCCTTGCGCAAGGTGCGCGAAGGCCTGGCCTGGGGCGAGCGCCTGGGCGCCCTCTTCACCGGCCTGAGCCAAGGCAGCATTCTGCTGCTGGTGGCCCTGGGCCTGGCCATCACCTATGGCCTGATGGGCGTGATCAATATGGCCCATGGCGAGCTGATGATGATCGGCGCCTATGCCACCTATTTGGTGCAGCTGGGCTTTCGTCACTACCTGCCCGCGGCGGCTTTCGATTACTACTTGCTGGCCGCCCTGCCGCTGGCCTTTCTCGCTTCGGCGGGCGTCGGCGCGGTGATGGAACGCACCGTTCTGCGCTGGCTCTACGGCCGCCCGCTGGAAACTCTGCTGGCCACCTGGGGCATCAGCCTGGTCTTGATGCAAGCGGTGCGCAGCCTGTTTGGCGCGCAAAACGTCGGGGTGGAAAACCCGGCCTGGATGAGCGGCGGCCTGCAGCTATTGCCTAACTTAAGCCTGCCCTACAACCGCCTGCTCATCATCGTCTTCGCCGGCCTGGTGCTGGGCGGCATGAGCTTGTTGATCAAGCGCACCCGCCTGGGTCTGTTCGTGCGCGGCGTCACGCAAAACCGCAGCATGGCGGCCTGCACCGGCGTCAACACCGCCCGAGTGGACACCTATGCCTTTGCCCTTGGATCAGGCATCGCCGGCCTGGCCGGCTGCGCGCTCAGCCAGGTGGGCAATGTGGGCCCGGACCTGGGTCAGAGCTATATCGTCGACGCCTTCATGGTGGTGGTCTTGGGCGGGGTGGGCCAGCTGGCCGGCACCGTTTACGCCGCCCTGGGCCTGGGCCTGGTGAACAAGTTGCTGGAGGGCGTGGTGGGCGCGGTGCTGGCCAAGATCGCCGTGCTGATCTTCATCATCGTCTTCATCCAGAAGCGCCCGCAAGGCATCTTCGCCGTCAAAGGCCGTGCGGCTCAGGACTGATCTCATCATGACGACCTCCCCTTCTCAATCCTCCTTCCTCGACACCCCCCAGCCCTTGTTGAGCCGCCGTGGCTGGGCGGGCTATGCCCTCGCCTTGGTCCTGGTCTGCGCGGTGGTGCCCGCCCTCAATCTGCTAATCCCGGCCGATAGCCCCCTGCACCTAAGCGACTACCTCGTGGCCCTGGTTGGCAAGATCATGTGCTACGCGATTTGCGCCTTGGCCATGGACTTGATCTGGGGCTTTGCCGGCATTTTGTCGCTGGGCCACGGCCTCTTCTTCACCCTGGGCGGCTATGTCATGGGCATGTATCTGATGCGCCAGACCGGCAGCGAATTGCCCGAGTTCATGGTGTTTCTGGACTGGAAGACCTTGCCTTGGTTCTGGCAATTGAGCGACAGCTTCCCCGCCACCCTGGCCCTGATCGTGCTCGTGCCCGGTGCCGTGGCCGGCGTGTTTGGCTACTTCGCCTTTCGATCGCGCATCAAGGGCGTGTACTTCTCCATCATCACCCAGGCCCTGACCTACGCGGCCATGCTCCTGTTCTTCCGCAACGAGACGGGCTTTGGCGGCAATAACGGCTTCACCGACTTCAAACGCATCCTGGGCATGGCAATTGCCACCCCGGCCATGCGCATGACGCTGTTCGTGCTAACGGGCCTGGCCTTGCTGGGCTTTTATCTGCTGGCCCTGTGGCTGACGCGCTCCAAATTCGGCCGGGTGCTGCAGGCCGTGCGTGACGCCGAATCCCGGCTGATGTTTTGTGGCTACTCACCCCTGCCTTACAAGCTGACGATCTGGACGCTCTCGGCCCTGATGTGCGGCATCGCCGGAGCGCTTTATGTGCCCCAAGTAGGCATCATCAACCCCAGCGAGATGAATGTGGCCAACTCCATCGAGATCGCGGTCTGGGCCGCCGTGGGCGGGCGTGGCACGCTCTTGGGCCCCATCGCCGGCGCCTTCCTCGTCAACGGCGCCAAGAGCTGGTTGACCGTCAGCGCGCCGGAGTTCTGGCTCTACTTTCTGGGCGCGCTCTTCATCGCCGTGACCCTGTTCCTGCCCCAGGGCCTGGCCGGCCTGTTCAACAAAGTACTCGCGAAAAAACCATGACGCCCGAGCTGATGGAACAAGGCCTGCAAAGGCTGCAAAAAAAGGCGCCGCCTGCGGCCGAGCAATCCTCCGGCGACCGCAGCGCGGGTTACTCCAGAGTCCACGAACCCGGCAGCCTGGACCTCAGCCACGGCCGCATTCTTTATCTGGAAGAGGTCTGCGTCAGCTTCGACGGCTTTCGCGCCATCAACAAGCTCTCGCTGGACATTGCGCCCGGCGAGCTGCGCTGCATCATCGGCCCCAATGGCGCGGGCAAGACCACGATGATGGACATCATCACCGGCAAGACCCGGCCCGACTCGGGTCAAGTCTTCTTCGGCAGCACCATCGATCTGCTGCGCCATAGCGAGGCCGAGATCGCCTCCATGGGTTTGTGCCGCAAGTTCCAAAAACCCACGGTGTTCGAGGCCCTGAGCGTGTTCGAGAACCTCGAACTCTGCCTCAGCGGCCCGCGCGGCGTGGCCGCGGCCCTCTGGCACCGCTTGAGTGGCCTGCAGCGTGATCGCCTGGCCGAAGTGCTGGAGCTGATCCAACTCAGCGAGGAGCGCCACCGCCCCGCTGGGCTCTTGAGCCACGGCCAAAAGCAATGGCTGGAGATCGGCATGCTCTTGATCCAAGACCCCAAGCTGCTGCTGCTGGACGAGCCGGTGGCCGGCATGACCGACCAGGAGACCGAGCGCACGGCCGAGCTCTTCCTCACGCTGAAGGGCAAGCACACCTTGATCGTGGTCGAACACGATATGGGCTTTGTGGGCCGCATCGCGGAGAAGGTGACGGTGCTGTGCGAGGGTGCCGTTTTGGCCGAGGGTTCGCTGGCCCAGGTGCAGGCGGACGAGCGCGTGATCGAAGTCTATTTGGGGCGCTAAACCAAAATGCTAGAAGCCAAGAACATCCAGCAGTACTACAGCGGCAGCCATATCCTGCGCGATGTGTCGCTCAGCGCCCAGACGGGCCGCGTCACCGTCTTGCTCGGCCGCAACGGCGTGGGCAAGACCAGCTTGCTCAAGTCCTTGATGGGCGTGGTGCCCATCAAGAGCGGCGACATCCAGTTTGACGGCCAGCCCATCACCCGCGCCACGCCCTACGAGCGCGCGCGCGCCGGCATCGGCTATGTGCCGCAAGGCCGCGAGATCTTCGGTCGCCTGACGGTGGAAGAAAACCTCTTGATGGGCTTGGCCAGCAAGCCCGCCGGCACACCGCTGCCGCCGCAATTGTTTGAGCTGTTCCCGGTGCTCAAGCAAATGCTGCACCGGCGCGGCGGCGATCTCTCTGGCGGCCAACAGCAGCAACTCGCCATCGCACGCGCACTCGCCGCCGGGCCGAAATTGCTAGTCCTGGACGAACCCACCGAAGGCATACAGCCCAGCATCATCAAGGACATCGGCCGGGTGATTAGAAAGTTAGCCGATGAGGGATTGAACGGTCAACGCATGGCCGTGCTGCTGTGCGAGCAGTACTACGACTTTGCCGAGGAACTGGCCGACGACTATCTGGTGCTGGAGCGGGGTGCGGTGATCTCTCAGGGCAGCAAGGCCGAGATGCTGAGCCGCGGGGTTAGGCGGTTGGTGTCTATCTAATAACAACAGTCCCCCAGCCCTAACGCTCACATTTACCGCAGTATGAAACGCGCCTCCCCTCATCCTAGGGGGTGCCCCCGGGTTAACCTTGACTTCACCCTCCTAGGGCTTCAAAGTCGACAGTTGCTCAGCTGGGCCTAGTTGTTAGGCCGCGCAGCAATGTCGAATACAAATCCAATGCAAGGGAGTGTGTGATGAACAACCAGACCAAAACTCTGTTGGCGCTTGCGATGAGCGGCCTGATGGCTTCTAGCGCCATGGCGGCTACCGCTATTCCCCTGAGCTGGGACAGCAAGGGCGGCTCGGCCTCCTTCGCCGGCAAGGATGGCCAAAATGACTTCAGCTTTGACCTGAGCGGTCTGAGCACCCACGGTGATGTGTTCATCACCCTGTCTTCCAGCTTCGGTCTGGGCGCGGGTTTTGACATCACCGGCGCGAGCTTCGATGGCAAGGCCTTCACCGCCGTGCTGAATTTCAACTCGACCCAATCGCCTGTCGGCTTTGACAACTGGTACTTCAAAGCCAGCGATCTGGGCAAGAGCGTGCACCACTTCACCGTCACGGGCCTGGCCCTGGGCGGTGCCTTCAACGGCACGGTCAACATCACCAGCGCTCCGCTGGCCCCCATCCCCGAGCCCAGCACCTACGCTTTGCTGCTGGCCGGCATGGGCGTGGTGGGCCTGGTGGCACGCCGTCGCGGCCTGCAAGGCTGAGTTTCTGCAGCAGCCACGCTGCTGCAGATTTTTGAAGAGCCCGCGCAGCCTAGGCCCGCGGGCTTTTTTGTTGGGCCAGCCTATCCTTGGCCTTAACTACATCGCCCACAAGCGTGGTGGCTGAGCAGGCAAACCCCACAACTCCTGCCGCCAAACCGCCCAGCATTGGCGCAGCAACTGCAAGCTGGGCTCGCTCAGATCGCTGAGCGCGCGCAGCAGCAAAACCTGAGGGTGAGCCGCCGTGGCCCCCGCCAGCAGGCTGCCGCCCTCACTGGCCTCGATCAGCGCCCGCACCGCCTCCAGTGCCCGCTGTTGACGCGGCTTGGCCATGGCCTCGCCACAGGCGAACACCAGCGTCGCCAGGCAGCGCCGCCCGGCCAGGCCCAGGCGGCCGTTCATCAAGAGTTCATCGTCTGCGCGAATCAGGCCGCGCTCCAGCCAAACGCCGCTCAGCTCCAGATGCTGAGCAAAGCGGCCTCGGTCAAAAGGCGCTCCGGCCATTGGCAGGCCCAGGGCGGTGATGTCCCAGGCCAGCAACTCCGCCCCCGGCGCCAGGGTGAAACGAGCCTCGTTGATCGCATCGCAAGCCGGGTAGGCAATCGCCTCCAGCGGCAACCATTCCAGACGCGCACCCGCGGCCAGATCGGCATGCAGCTGCTGCCGCGCCACGGCACCCGCCTCGCTGCGGTAGAAACGCGTGGCGCCCGGCGTGGTCACCAGGCCGTGCGCGCCCTCGCCCACCTGCACCCGCAGGGCCAAGGTGTCACCCCCGACCAAGCCGCCGGGTGGATGCACCAGCACGTTGTGGCAAATCGCCCCACCCTCCGGGTAGAGCGTCTGCAAAATGCGCAGCGGCCCATCGTGCCGATAACGCGCCACACTGCGGCCGCCTTCCAGACTGAGCTTCAAATCCAGCTCGGCACGCCAGCGCGAGCCCAAAGACGGGGCGGTGGAAGTGGGGCCAGAAACAGAAACGGGGATGCTTGTTTGCATCCCCGCATTGTGAGCAAGATCCGGGCCGAGTCTTCGGCTCGAATCTCAGGACAGCCTTATTCAGCCCTGTTGCTGCAGCTGCTTGCGGCGCCGCGCCACCAAGCCCAGCGCGCCCAGGCCCAGGGCCATCAAGGCATAGCTTTGCGGTTCGGGCACGGCGGCGGCGTGCAGGACGAAGGCGAGGTTGTCGGCATAGCCGTCGTTGTCGCTGGAGTTCAGGCGCTCCATGCTGAGCGAGAGCTGGATCTGCGTCGTGCCGGTGGGCACATAGCCGCTGACTTCGCGAAACAGCAGGCCGGTCTGGTTGCCGCGGTCGGCCGGAGTGACCGGGCCCAGGGTGGCGGAGCCGATCTCGGTCTTAGCCGCGTCCATGAAGGAGACATAAAGCTGAGCGTTGTCGCCCTGGTTGGTCCAGCCGCCCAGATAGCCGCTCAGATCAAAGCTCAGCTTGCCCGTGCCGACCTGAGCCGCCAGATTGCCAATGTCCAGCAATTGGAATCCGGCCGAGAAGGGGCTGGACTGGCCAGCAAACAGATAGCTGCCGCGATTGAGCGGGCCCGGCTCATTGGGCTTGACCCAGTTATTGCCGTACTTGACGGCCTGGAACAGGTCCGTGCCCTCGAAGGCAGTCCAGCCGCTGGCGCTACCGGCTTCGGCATTGCCGTTGGCGATGAGATTGTTGCCCAGCGAGGCGGCGGCTTGCGCGCCCAGGCTGCACAGCAGCAGGGAGGCGAGAGCGATGAAAGACTTTTGCATTGGAAACTCCTTGGCGAAAAATAGAGGGAAAAAACGGCGGACTCAAACGCGGTACTGATCCAGCAGCGCGGGGCCGGCCATAGCCGGGTCGCTGATGGAGGGCTGGCCGTTTTCCAGATGGCCGGCGAAGCGGCGGCTGTACTCGGCCTGGCCCTGCACACGGACGCTGAAGTCGTACCAGTTGGCGCTGTCCTTCAAAGGCAGGCGGATGCTGGCGCTGGCGCGCGGGCTCAGCTGCTGTTGGCGCGGCGTCGCATCAAAGTATTTGTTTGCCACCAGAGTGAAGGTGCAGGCAAAGCTGCCGGTATTGCTCAGCTCCACGATCAGCTCGCCGTTGACGGCATCCGGCGTCACCTTGACCTCGGGGTTGGGCTGGGCGGCGGCG
The DNA here is from genome assembly GCF_003852425.1 of Paucibacter sp. KBW04. GTDB lineage: Bacteria > Pseudomonadota > Gammaproteobacteria > Burkholderiales > Burkholderiaceae_C > Paucibacter_A. The sequence continues at coordinate 221,643 of NZ_QAJN01000015.1, forward strand.
GCAACGCGGCGCGAGTTGCCGGTGAAATGGCGGTGGAAACCGTTCGGACCCAGCACCCACAGGTCGTAGGCACCGGCCGCGGTGGGCGCCCAGCTGTCATTCAGCTGCTTGCCCGCTTCCACCGTGTAGCGGCGCGGGATGGCCGTCAGATTCAAGCGGTCGTAAACATGGAAGACGGCAGCCGCCTCGCCGGTATTGGCGAACTGCAGCTCGATGCGGGTGGAGCCCACCCGGCCCGGATTGACCAGCACCTTGGCCGTGGTGTGCAGCTCGTAAGGCAGGGCGCGGGCCGGGCGCACGCCCACGGCCTGCACCGGGGCGCTGATGGCGGCCGGTGTAGGCGGCGTGGTCGTGCCCGGCAGGGCGCGGGCGCGGGTCGCCAGGGCCACGGTATTGGGCAGGTTGGCGAAAAAGGCGCTGTCCTCCGGGTCCTTGAAGTTGAAGGCCGAGGTCAGGTCACCGCAGACGGCGCGGCGGTGAGCGCTGATATTCGGCTCCATCACGCCAAAGCGCGCCTCGATGAAGCGGATCACCGAGGTGTGGTCCGCCACCTCGGAGTTGACCCAGCCGCCCTTGCTCCAGGGCGAGATCACATACATGGGCACGCGCGGGCCGGGGCCATAGGGCTTGTGCTGGTGGGTGGCGGCCGTGCCGTTGAGGATGTGGTGGTACTCGCCGGTGGTGTCCACCGTGGAAGCGCCGGCCAGCTGGGCCTTGGCGGGGTCTGCGTCCCAAGTCAGATAGGACGGCGCGGCAGGCGGCGGCATATGGTCGAAGAAGCCGTCGTTCTCGTCGAAGTTGACGAACAAGACCGTCTTGCTCCAGACCTCGGGATTGGCCGTTAATGCGTCCAGTACCTTGGCCGTGTAGTCCGCACCTTGGGCCGGACTGGAGGGGCCGGGGTGCTCGGAGCCCTCGGCGGTGGCGACGATCCAGCTCACCTGCGGCAACTTGTTGTTCTGCACATCCTGCTTGAGCTTGTCCAGATCGCGGGTGAGGATGCCGCGCGCCGCCAGCTCGGCCGAGTAGCCGGGGCGCTGGTAAAAGGCGTCACGGAAGGGCCGGAAGCCGAACAAGGCGTTGTCGGTGAAGTTGTCGTTCAGGTTTTGATACACCTGCCACGTGATACCGGCCGCCTGCAGACGCTCGGGATAAGTCGTCCAGGTGTAGTCGTCCAGCGGGTTCGGGTTGAACCACTCGTGGCTGTTGTCGGTCGAGGGGCCATTGCCCAGGCGCAGCGGGTCGTTCGTGCCGGTCCAGAGGAAGAGGCGGTTGGTGTTGGTGCCGGTCTGCGAGCCGCAGTGGTAGGCATCACACAGAGTGAAGGCATTGGCCATGGCGAACTGGAAGGGCAGCTCGCCCTCCTTGAAATAGCCCATGGCGTGGTTTTGCTTGGCCTTGGGCCAGGCGTTCATGCGGCCGCTGTCCCAGGCGGCTTGCGCGTCGGGCCAGGAATGCGGCGTGCCCGAGACGCGCATAAAGGCGAAGTTCTGCGCCGTGTTCAGGTGAAAGGGCGCCAGCGCCAGCGGAGTGACGGGCGGGCGACCCGGCGCGGACGTGGCCGCATTGGGCTGCACCCAGACGCTTTTGCCGCTGATGCCGGTCTTGTCGGCCACCGGCACGGGGAAGGGGTCGGCAAAGCCGCGCACCCCGTTGAGGGTGCCGAAGTAGTGGTCGAAGGAGCGGTTTTCCTGGGTCAGGATGACGATGTGCTCAACGTCCTGAATGCTGCCGGTGCGATTGTTGGCGGCAATGGCCAGGGCTCGCTGAATGGCGGGCGGGAAGCTGGCCAGGGCCACGGAGGCACCGGTACCGGCGGCGATATTGCGCAGAAAACTGCGACGATCTTGTGGGCTCATGATGGGCTGCGTGTTCGGTGTGGAAGGGGCCGAGGCGCTTCAGGCCTTAGGCGGCAGCTTACGGCGGCGGGCAATGGCGCCCACGGCCAATAAGCCGGCAAACATCAGGGCATAGCTCTGCGGCTCGGGCACGGCTTGGGTGAAGGAGAAATCGTCCATGACGAACTCACCGTGGTTGGCGCTCTTGACCACCACCCGGTCCACCAGGCCTTGGTAGCCGCTGGCCAGGAAGCTGGGTGTGCGGCTGGGGTCCAGGCTGGCCGAGCTGTGCACCTGCTTGCCTTGGTAGTACAGGTCAAAGCTCAAGAGCGCGCCACCCAAACCGGCAAAGTAAGCGCCATCAAAGAAGGCACCGCGCTTGCCAAAAGAGATCACGCTGGCTGCATCGGCCGCCATAAAACCGGTGGCCACGCGGCCCGCGCCGGAATGGGCGGTGTAAGGCTCGGCGGGTGTGGAGAACACCGTCCAGCCCGCCGCCGACCAATCCAGGCCGCCATAGTTCAGCGGCAGCTGACCATCGGGCAAATCATCAAAGTTCAAGACCGTCGCCATGGCGGCCGGCAGGCTGGCGAGCAAGACGCCCCCCAGGGCGAGTGAACGCGTCAAAACCAAAAATTTCCTCATCGAATCCTCCGTCTGTGTGGATTCGAGGCAATTTAGTGGGGTAATTTGGCGGCTTGATGACAGATAGTCGCCACTGACCCCTTGTTTAAGCGGCTAGGAGTCTGCCTCGGCGCCGCCTGCCGGCTCGGCAATCACGCGGGCATAACGCTGAAAACTCAAGTATGCCCAGGCCCAGTCCATCAAGACCACCAGGCGGTTGCGAAAGCCAATCAAAAAGTAGACGTGCACGAAAAGCCAGAACAACCAGGCGAAGTAGCCCGAGAACCGAAAACGCCCCAGGTCCGCCACCGCCGCCTTGCGGCCAATCGTGGCCAGGGCGCCGTAATCGACATAACGAAATTTCTGCGCGGTCTTGCCTTGCAGGCGGGCCAGGATATTGGCCGCCGCCAGCCGCCCCATCTGCTTGGCCGCCGGGCTGACGCCGGGCACAGGCAGCGCCCGGCCGTCTTTCTCATGGCTTTGCGCGGCGGCCAGATCGCCGATGACGTAAAGCTCCGCGTGGTCAGCCACCGAAAGCTCGGGCTCGACGATGACCCGGCCGGCGCGGTCCAGCGGCAGGCCCAGGCTGCGACCCAGGGGCGAGGCCGCCACGCCTGCGGCCCACACCACGGTGCGCGCCGGGATGCGGCGACGCCGGGTTTGCGGCGCACCGCCCTCGGGCGCGGGCAGCTGCTCCTCGATCTCCACGCCCTCGGCGTCGATCTGCACAACCCGGCTGCCGCAATGCAGTTGCACGCCCAAGGCCTCCAGCTGCCGGCCCGCCTTGGCCGAGAGCTCAGGCGGAAAGGCCTGCAAAACCCGGTCCGAACCTTCCAGCAAGAGGATCTGGGCGCTGGCCGGGTCGATGCGGCGAAATTCATCGCGCAAGGTGTGGCGGGCGATCTCGGCCAGGGTGCCGGCCATCTCCACACCCGTGGGGCCACCACCGATGATGATGAAATTCAACCAAGGCGCGCGCGCCTCGGGCGCCCCTGTTTTTTCTGCCTGCTCAAAAGCCAGCAAGATGCGCGCTCTGAGTTTGAAGGCATCGGCCAGGGTCTTGAGGCCGGGGGCGTGCTGGGCCCACTCATCCCGGCCGAAGTAGCTATGCGTGGCACCGGTGGCCACGATCAGGGCGTCGTAGCTCAAGACCTGACCCTCGCTCAGCTTGACTTGCCGCGCGGCCTTGTCGATGCCGCCGACCTCGGCCATCAGCACCGTCACATTGCGCTGGCGGCGCAGCATATGGCGGATGGGCGCGGCAATCGAGGGCGCCGACAAACCGGCCGTGGCCACCTGGTAGAGCAGGGGCTGAAAGAGATGGTGATTGCTGCGGTCGATCAGGGTGATGCGGACGCGCGGGTGATTGAGCGAGCGGGCCGCCTCCAATCCACCGAAACCGCAACCAATGATGATGACGTGATGCTGGGCGGAGAGGTCGGGCTCGGTTTGCATTCACAGCATTTTGCAGGCGCAGGCCTGCCCTGCTGTGCGCAGAGCCTATGCTTTGATCGAATGGGCTCAGGTCTTGCCGGCATCAGATCAGCAAGACCGGCGCCTCAACTCGTCAGCAGCTTTTCCATGAAGAGGCTGAAGGGGTCGGCGCGATAGTTGCCAAAGGGGCCGCAGCGCTCGAAGCCCATGCGCTCGTACAGGCGCTGGGCGGCGGGCTGGCGCACACCGGTTTCCAGGCGCAGCAGATGGCGGCCGGCGGCCAGCGCTTCCTTCTGCAAGGCCGACACCAGGAGCGAGCCCAGGCCCAGGCCGCGCTGCTCGGGCGCCACCATCATGCGTTTGAGCTCGGCGTGGTCCTCATGCAAGACCAGCGCGCCGCAAGCCACCGCCCGCTGCTGTGCATCGCGCACCACCAGCAGGCGCACCTGGGGCTGCATCAGTGCAGTGAGGGGCAGCAGATGGTTGTTGGCGGCGGGGTAAAGCTCGTTCTGATACGCATCCAGGGCGGCGATCAAGGCCTGCACCTCGGGCTGATCGGCACGCTCGCGCCTGATGCTGAAGGCGGCCGTCTCGCTGCGCGAGGGCTGGGCCACGGCACGGCCACGCGAGACCCACAGCTGCCCCGGCGCAAAGCCCATACGGCCGGTCGAGACCGGCGGCAAACGATCCTGGCTCATGGGCAGACCCTCCTCGACCGGTGAAGAAACTGGGGAGCAGGCAATCGACGGTGGCGCGGCAAGAAAATGAAGACTCATGGGAAACAAAAGAGAGGGGCCAAGACCGGCAACCAGGCCGGACATCAGCCCACAGAAGCGTGCCGAAGCGTGCAAAAGATCAGGGCAGGAACACGCCCCAAAAAAGTCAAAGCAAGGAAGTCAATGCAATTGACGTGCCAGGCCAGCGGACAAAAGCCTGATCGACCGGCGGGCCGCCAGGTCAAATCTCATGAGGCTTGGCACCGGCGCTTTCTCGCGTCCCGCGAGAAGCAGACCAGCGCCGCTATTTTCGCAGCTTCTCGACGCCTTGTTTTGGCTGTGGACTCTGGAATTTATAAATACGCCCGCTGCCGCAGCCATTTGGTGGCGATGTACTTCACGCCGCTGAGCACCGGCAGGCCGGCATGCAGGGTGGCGGGGTCTTCCACGCCCTGCCCGTCCACGCTGGCGAAGTACAGCGCCGCGCCGCGGCGAGGCCGTACCTCAAAGCCCAAGCTGGGGAAGCGGGTGGCGCCGCCGGCCTCCACCTCGTCCAGATAGAGAATGCAGGTTCCCACCCGCTGACCGCCGGTCTGCAGATGGCGTTGGCTGCCGGGCAGGCCAGGGTTGAAGTAGTCGAAGTGGGCGCGGTACTCCCCGCCCGCCGCATAACGCAAGACCTGCAGGCCCTCGCCGCGGTCCACCGGCCAGTGCAAGAGCGCCGCCAGACGCGCTTCGATGCGGCTCAGCAATTCAAACTCGGCGCGCTGGAACCAAGCCCCCGCGCTGGTGCGGGCCTCGTGCGCACGAGCCTCGCCCAGCTGCTCGTCCACCACGGTGGAGCGGCTCAGGCGCGTCTCGGCCAGGCGCATCAGCTGGCCGCATTCCTCGTCGCTGAGCATCTGGTTGAAGAGCACGATCTGCGGGTGCTCGAGCACGGCGGCGATCTGCACCCGCTGGCCATCGGGCGCCAGCAGGCTGTTGGCCTGCACATCGATCTGGGGCCGCAGCCTGTTGCCCTCCCCCACGCCGGGCAGCAGCTGGGCTTGCGCCTGCCTCTGCGCGGCCAGCAAGGCCAGGGCGGAGGGCTGGGCCTGGCCGGGGCTGTGATCGGCCTGGGCCTCGGCAATCGCCTGCTTGGCCAGCGCGGCCGGGTGGCCGCCTTGCAGCAAAAGCTCCTGCATGGAGGCCGGCGTGCAACCGCGTGCCACGTTCTCACGCACCCAGGCTTGCCACTCGGGCTTCAACAGCTGCAAAGACATGGCGCTCCCGGCCTGACTCGCAAAATTGCCAGGCCCACTCTACTGAAGAAAGCGGGGCCTGCACATGGCCAAGCATGGGCAAGAAGCACAATGTCGGCCATGCGCCGCGCCGACCGACTCTTCCAAATCGTCCAACTGATCCGTGGGCGCCGCCTCAGCACGGCCGACTTCCTCAGCCAGCGCCTGGCGGTGTCGGCCCGCACGGTCTACCGCGATATCGCGGCCCTGCAACAGCAAGGTGTGCCCATCGAGGGCGAGGCCGGCGTGGGCTACCGCATGCGGGCGGGCTTTGATCTGCCGCCGCTGATGTTCAGCAAGGACGAGGCCCAGGCCTTGGTGGCCGCCGTGCGCCTGGCGCAAAGCCAGCTGGACGCCGTGCTGGCCACGCAGGCGGACGGGGCGCTGTCCAAGATCCTGGCCGTGCTGCCCGCGGCCGAGCGCGCCGCCGCCGAAAGCCTGGCCCTGTTCGCCCCGCTGACCGGCCTGGGCGTGGAGATGCGTGAGCGCCTGGCGCGCCTGCGCGAGGCCATCGAACAGCGCCGGCTGCTGGAGCTGGACTATCTGGACCTGGCCGACGCCCGCAGCCAGCGTCGGGTGCGGCCGCTGGCCTGCATGTTCTGGGGCTCCACCTGGACCCTGGCCACCTGGTGCGAGCTGCGCGACGACTTCCGCAGCTTCCGGGTCGATCGCATCCAGGGCCTGCGGGTGCTGGAGCAGCAATTCCGCGACGAAGCTGGCAAGACGCTGGCGGATATGCGAAGGGCCTGGGAGGATGATCTTTAAGCAAGCTTTAGACGAGTTGTGAGAGATTCCATCCCAAGCCAAACCGAGCCGAAAAAATGACTCTGACCCCAATTCAAGAAGCGGCCTTACTGGATCTCTACCCGGCCGTCGCCCGCCTGCCCGAAGATTTGCGCACCGCGGTGCTGGGCGCGCAGGCGGGCTGGATGCGGGCGCCGCAGGGCTTGACCATGTTTGACGAGGGCCAGGCTTGCCAGGGCTTCCCCATGCTGCTGAGCGGGGAGATCCGGGTGGCGCGGGGCGCGGCCAATGGACGTTCGCTGGAGCTGTACCGGGTGCAGCCGGGCAATCTCTGTGTGGCCTCCACCGCCAGCCTGTTCGGCCAGCAGCAGCTGGCGGCCCAGGGTGTGTGCGTGGAGGACTGCGAATTCGTGCTCTTGAGCCCGGCCGGCTTTGCGGCCTGGACGGCGGACGCGGGCTTTCGGGCCTATGTGTTCGGCATTTTTTCCGACCGCCTCATCGACCTGATGGCCCTGACCGAGGCCGTGGCCTTCCAGCGCCTGGACCAACGCCTGGCCGGCGCCTTGCTGGGCCACGGGCCGGTGCTGCACATCACCCATCAAGCCCTGGCCGACGAGCTGGGCACGGTGCGCGAGATCGTCACCCGCCTGCTCAAACGCTTCGAGCGGGACGGCTTGCTGAGCTTGGGCCGGGAGCGCATCGAAGTGCTCAAGCCGCAGGCCCTGCGCGAACTCGCAAAGTGACCCAGGTCACAGACGCAGCGCCGCCGAGCTGAGACAGTGAAGCCCTCATCACAGCACACGAGGAGCCTCAAATGTTCAAAACCAATGTCGGATCTCTGGACCGCAGCATCCGCATCGTCGCTGGCGTCGCCCTGATCGCCTTGACCGCCACCGGCCATATCGGCGCCTGGGGCTGGATTGGCGTCGTGCCGGTGCTGACCGGGCTGTTCCGCTTCTGCCCGGCCTACCTGCCCTTCGGCCTGAGCACCTGCGCCGTCAAGAAGCCTTGAGAACGCGCGCCTGGCCCACACCCAGGCGCAGGCGGCTGCAGGGCAACTCCACCCAGCGGTAGAACGGCAGGGCCGCCCAATTCGACAGGCCCCAGGCGGCCAGCAGCATCAGCAAACCCGGGCCGCCGCCGGCCATGTCCTGGTGCGCGAACACGGCGTTGACCAGCAGGCAGATGGGGAAGTGCACCAGGAACAAGGCGTAGGACTGCGTGCCCAGCTCGGCCACCGGGCCGGCGCTGAAGCGCGGCAATAGCGGCTTGCCCAGCTGGTGGCGCTGCTGCCACCAGGCCAGAAGCAGGGCCGTGGCCAAGGCCAGGGCGATGCGCTCGCGGAATTCCAGCACCAGGGCTTCGATCACCAGAGCCGTCAGCACCAGCAGGCCGGCGCGGCGGTAGGGGCTCAGGCCCAGCCAATGCACCAGCGCGCCCAGACCGTAAGCACCGAAAAAGTACAGGGCCCAGACGTCCAGGCCGGCATCCCGGTTGAAGACGAAGAGCGAGGCCAGACACATCAGCAACACCAGGCTGGGCGCCAGCAAGGCGCGCACGATGCGGCGGGCCGCTGGCTGGCTGCGCGGGCCTAGCTGCAGGCGCCGGGCCAGCCACATCAGACCCAAGAGCAGGGCGAAGAGCTGAAAGTCCATGGCCACATACCAGGCGCCCACGGTCAGGGCCTCATGGCCCAGCACATCGTGCAGAAGCAGGCCGTGGCTGAGCAATTGGGGCAGGCTGACGGCATCTGGCACCAGCTCTGGCAGCCAAGGTCGCACCAGCCAGGAACAGGCCAGGGTCAAGCCCAGGGCCGCCAAGAAGGGCAGGACCAGGCGCAGATAGCGGCGCCACAGCAGTTCGGGCACGCTGCCTTCCAGCAACTGGCCGCGCGGCGAGAGCCCGCGTGCGCTCAAAAAGCCCCCCAGCACCAGAAACACCTGCACCGCCATGCGGCCATCGTGGAAGAGGTGGTCCATCAGGCGCGGAAACCATTCGGCCACCGCATCGGCGATGGGGCCGTAGGCCGCCAGATGGTGCAAAACAATCAGCTGCGCGGCCAAGGCCTTCAGGGCATCAATATGCAGCAAACGCGACTTCAGGACCTGGGAACTCATGGGGATACAGCGGGGCGGAGCCAAAAAGAACAAATGCACCGAGCCAGGGGTGGCTGCGGTGCATGAAGCGGACGACAGACAAATTTCAGGGAAGTGGCGCGGGCAAAACTCTGGGGCAGGAGTCTCCTGGGCCGAACCGGCGATTGTAGGCGGCCGTCTTTGGCGACCTCGTTAGGGACATGTCGCTCAATTGCTCAGGCCGTCGGCCCAAGCCCTTGCCAACTTGCCGGCAAGACAGGGCCAGGGTCCTGCGCCTTAGCCCCAAACCGGCCATTTGTCACGCCAATCGATTCGCAAAAAACGATTCATCTGCGATCCGTGACGAATCGACCAAATCAGTGCTCGCGAATCTCCCATTTCGGCCGATAAGGTTTTATGCTAACTCTCAGAGCTGATGCATTGCTTTGAGGTCAGGACCGCCCGTGGGCCATGGCCTGAAGAAAAAATTGCACGAGTTTGGGGAGATGGGAGGACAGGACTTGGGCTGGGTGCGGCCGAGTTTTGCTGTCGTTTTTCAGCGCACCAATTCGGGAGATCTCTCATCATGCGCAGCTTGAAGCAAATGTTTCAGTACCTGGTACTGGCCCTGCTTTTGCCCGCCCTATTTCTGGGCTATTCGCTCTACAAACTGGGCATCGTCAACGAGCATCTGGCCCAGGTCAATCTGGACCGCTACACCTCCTATCTGCTGGCCGACGAGCTGCGACAAAGCTCGGACGATCTGACCCGCCTGGCCCGCACCTATGTGGTCAGCGGCAATCCCGAGTGGGAAAAGCAGTACTTCGAGATCCTCGACATCCGCAACGGCAAAAAGCCCCGCCCCAAGCAGTACGAGAAGATTTACTGGGACTTCCGCGCCGTGGGCACCGACCCCAATCGCGGCAACGACCCGGCCGTGCCCTTGCAAGAGCTGATGAAGAAGGCCGGCTTCACCGACGCCGAATTCGCCAAGCTCAAGGAAGCCCAAGGCAACTCCGACGATCTGGTCAACACCGAGACCGTGGCCATGAATCTGGTCAAGGGCCAGCTGGCCGATGGCAAGGGCGGCTTCACGCTCAAGGGCGAGCCCGATCTGGCCAAGGCCCGCGAGATGATGCACGACAAGAACTACCACGCCTTCAAGGCCAAGATCATGAAGCCGGTGGACGAGTTCCTGACCCTGGTGGATGAGCGCACCGCCGGCGCCGTGGCCGATGCCGTCGATCAGAAAAACCTCTGGTATCGCCTGCTGGTCGGCAGCATCGTCTTGCTGCTGGTGGTGGCCATCACCTTCCTGGCCGCCATCGTGCGTGTCTTGATGGGCCGCTTTGGCGCCGACCCCATGGCCGTTCGCCACGCCGTCGAGGCGGTGCGCGCCGGCGACCTGAGTGCCGACATTCCCGTCCGCCTGGGCGACAACACCAGCGTGATGGCCGCCTTGGCCGGCATGCGCGAACACCTGGCCAAGGTGGTCAGCGATGTGCGCAATGGCTCCCATGCCGTGGCCCTGGCCTCCAACGAGATTGCGCAGGGCAATATGGACTTGTCCAACCGCACCGAAGACCAGGCCAGTGCGCTGGAGAAAACCGCCAGCCATATGAGCGAGCTGGGTGCCCAGGTGAAGCAAAACGCCAGCAGCTCACACCAGGCCAATGAGCTGGCGCAAAGCGCTTCCAAGGTCGCCACCCAGGGTGGCGAGGTGGTGGCCCAGGTGGTGGAGACCATGAAGGGCATCAACGATGCCTCACGCAAGATCTCGGACATCATCGGCGTCATCGACGGCATCGCCTTCCAGACCAATATCCTGGCCCTGAATGCGGCGGTGGAAGCGGCACGGGCCGGTGAACAAGGCCGTGGCTTTGCCGTCGTCGCCTCCGAGGTGCGGGCCCTGGCGGGCCGCAGCGCAGAAGCGGCCAAGCAGATCAAGTCCCTGATCAGCACCAGCGTCGAGCGGGTGGAACAAGGCACGCATCTGGTGGACAGCGCCGGCAGCACCATGACCGAGGTGGTCGCCGCCATCCAGCGCGTCACCACCATCATGAGCGAGATCAGCGCCGCCACCAGCGAGCAGGCCGAGCGCGTCGCCCAGGTGGGTCAGGCCGTCACGCAGATGGACCAAAGCACCCAGCAAAACAGCGCCCTGGTGGAGCAGATGGCGGCCGCCGCCACCAGCCTCAACACCCAGGCCTCCGACCTGGTGCAGGTGGTCGAGGGCTTCAAGCTGAGCGGGGCGCGCTAGGCCGGCTGACGCCGCGTTAAAGCGGGCCCTTGCTCGTGAAAATGCGGCCCAGCCAGCCCAGATACCAGTCCAGAAACTTCTGCCAGGCTGATTGGGGCTTGGCCATAGGCGGCGCAGTCTCAAGCGGCGCCGCTGGGTATTTGGCCTGCAAGGCGGCGTTGAAAGCCGCGAAGAAATCGGCCGCCATCTTCTGCGCCGCCATGTCCACCAAGCGCGAGCCGATCTGCGCGATCTTGCCGCCCACGCTGGCTTGCACCTCGTAGTGCAGCTGGGTGGGGGCTGCGTCTGGCGCGGCGGACTCCAGCCGCACCTGGGCCGTGCCCTTGCCGTGGCCGGCCGCGCCACCCGAACCTTCAAACGCGAGTTGGTAGCTACTCGGCGCTTGCAGATCAGAGAGCTTGAGCTTGCCCTTGAACTTGGCCTTGACCGGGCCGATGGCCACCGTCACCAGGGCCTCGTACTCGGGCTCGGCCGGGTTATCGCCCACCGCCGTCAGGGACTCGCAGCCGGTGATGGAGGCCTTGAGCATCTCGGTGTCGTTCAGCGCTGCCCAGGCCTGGGCCTGGGTGACGGGCAGGGTTTCTTGTCCGGTGAGATTCATGGTTTCTTATTTCCTCGAAGACAAAGTCAGCGCCAGCTGCTCCAGGCTGGCCAGATTGTGCACAGGCAGGTGTTGACTCACCTCGGGCAGCAGGGCGCGCACGCCCGCTGCCTTGGGCTCGAAGCCTTCAAAACGCAGCAAAGGGTTGAGCCAGATCAGGCGGCGACATGACAAGCGCAAGCGGCGCGCCTCGAAGGCGAGCTGCGCGCAATCCGGGTCGCCGTCCTCGCCCGCTTGCAGGCCGTCGGTGATGAGCAGCACGGTGGCGTCGCTGCTCAGCACGCGGCGGGCCCAGTGCTTGTTGAACTCATGCAGGCAAGCGCTGATGCGGGTGCCCCCCGACCAGTCCGCCACCGCCGCCGAGACGGCCGCCACCGCCAGGTCCGGGTCGCGCTGGCGCAGCAATCGGCTGATGGGCGTGAGCCGGGTGCCGAAGACAAAGCTCGTCACCCGCGGCCGCTGGCCGCCCCGCTGCGATTGCGGGTTACTCAGTCCATGGCCGAGGTGCAAAAGCATGCGCGAGTAGCGGCTCATGGAGCCCGAGATATCGGCCAGCAGCAGCAGGGGCGCCGGGCGCTCGCGCCGCTGCCGGTGTTGCAGGGGCGCGGCCTCGCTGCGGCCTTGGGCGCGCAGGCTGGCGCGCCAGTCCGGCAAGCCTGTGCTGGCCGTCTGCCAGCGGCGGGTGGGCCTGGCCTCGACCAAGGGTTGCAGGCGAGCCAGCAAGCGCTTGGCGGCCGCCCATTCCTCATTCGTCATGGTCTCGAAATCGCGTTGGCGCAGCAGCTCACGCTCGCTCCAGCTGAGCTGCGCGTCCAGCTCCAACTGCTGCTCTGGCTCGGGCGGCTGGCGTTGCGGGGCATGAGGGAATAAGGCGCCCGCCAGACGGCGGTTCTCGGGTGGCGGCGGCGTGCCGGGCTTGGCCTGGGCGCGCGGCAAAAGCATGGCCATCACCCGCCCCAGCAGCTGCGGGTCTTGCCAGAAGATGTGAAAGGCCTGGTCGAACAGGGCGCGGTGCTCGGCCCGGTCCAGCAGGCAGACGGACAAGGTGGCGTGAAAGTCCTGGCGCGACTCCAAGCCCGCCACTTGCAAGGCCTCCAGCGTCAGCGCCACCCGGTCCGTGCCCACGGCCATGCCGGCATCGCGCAGGACGCGAGCAAAGTGCATCACGTTGTCGGCCAGGTAGTGATGCGTCATCACAGCTGAATCTTGATTTGCTCCAGCAGGCGCGCCGCCTCCGAGCCCTGCACCCGGGCGATATCGTCCTGGTATTTGAGCAAGACGCCCAAGGTGTCGTGCAGCGTCGTTGGATCCAGGGCCAGGGCGTCCAGCTCCAGCAGGGCGCGCGACCACTCAATCGTCTCGGCCACGCCGGGCAGCTTGTAGAGGTCCAGCGTGCGCAAGCCTTGGATGAAGGCGACGATCTGGCGCGCCAGCGCCTCGGGCGCGCCGGGCACGCGCAGGCGCAGGATCTCCAGCTCCCGCTGGGCATCGGGGAAGTCCACCCAGTGGTAGAGGCAGCGGCGCTTGACCGCGTCGTGAATCTCCCGCGTGCGGTTGGAGGTAATGATGACGATGGGCGGCTGCACCGCGCGCACCACGCCCAGCTCGGGGATGGTGATCTGGAACTCGCTCAAGACCTCCAGCAAAAAGGCCTCGAAGGGCTCGTCGGCGCGGTCCAGCTCGTCGATCAGCAAGACCGGCGCGACGGTGTTGGCCGGGTCTATCGCCTGCAGCAAGGCCCGTTTGATCAGAAAGCGCGTGGCGAAGAGGTCGCGGCTCAGTTCTTCACGAGACGCACCTTCAGCCAGCTTGATCTCCAGCATCTGCCGCGCGTAATTCCATTCATAAGCGGCAGCGTTCAGGTCCAGGCCCTCGTAGCACTGCAGGCGGATCAGGGGCCGCTCCAAGAGCGTGGCCAGGGTCTTGGCGATCTCGGTCTTGCCGGTGCCGGGCTCACCCTCCAAGAACAGAGGCCGCTGCAGACGCAGGGCCAGGAAGACCGCCGCCGCCAGCTCGCGCTGAGCCACATAGCCTTGGCCGCGCAAGGCGGCGGCGGTGTCGCCAATGCTTTGAGGGAGGCTGGCCACGCGTCAAGAAGCCGCCACCGCGCGGCCGGCCAGGACCGGGATCAAGGCCGCCCGGTAGGCGGCCGAGCCGTGCAGATCGTTGTTCAAACCCTCGGCGCTAACGCTCACACTCGCCGTGGCGGCTGCGTTCCAATTGCCGGCCAAGGCCGACTCCAGCGCGGCCACGCGGAACACGCCCGCGCCCGCGCCGGTGACGGCCACCCGCACGCCACCCACCGTCTTGGCGACAAAGACGCCGACGATGGAAAAGCGCGAGGCCGGCTGCTTGAACTTCTGCCATCCCGCCTTCTCGGGCACGGGGAAGCTGACCGAGGTGATCACCTCGCCGGGCTGCAGCGCCGTCTCGTACATGCCCTTGAAGAAATCATCGGCGGCAATGCTGCGACGGTCGGTGTGCACCGTGGCGCCCAAGCCCAGCACGGCGGCGGGATAGCAGGCGGCCGGGTCGTTATTGGCCAGGCTGCCGCCCAGCGTGCCGCGATTGCGCACCTGGCGGTCGCCGATGCGGCCGGCCAGATCCGCCAGGGCGGGAATGGCCTGCTGCACCTCTTTGGAGGCCGCCACCGTCGCATGCGTGGTCATGGCGCCGATATGAAGCTTGCCGCCGTCCAGGCGTATGCCTTTGAGATCGCCCAGGGCGCTGAGGTCGATCAGGTCTGAAGGTGCCGCCAGGCCCAGCTTGATGGCGCCCAGCAGGGACTGGCCGCCCGCGATCAGCTTGGCTTCTGAGTTAGCGCCTGCGGCTTGCGCAGCCTCGGCCACCGAGGTCGCTTTGGTATAGGTAAAGCTCATGGTGTTTTTGCTCCTTCAGCGGGCCGCTTGGATCGCTTGCCACACGGTGTGCGGCGTGGCGGGCATGGCGATGTCTTTCAAACCCAGGGCATCGCAGATGGCATTGATGACGGCCGGCGGTGAACCGATGGCCCCGGCCTCGCCGCAGCCCTTGACCCCCAGGGGGTTGTGGCTGCAAGGCGTACCCTTGGCATTGCGGATCTGGAAGCTGGGCAGGTCGTCGGCACGCGGCATGGCGTAGTCCATATAGCTGCCGCTGAGCAGCTGGCCGCTGTCGGGGTCGTAAATGCCGTGCTCCAACAAGGCCTGGCCTATGCCTTGGGCGATACCGCCCTGCACCTGGCCTTCGACAATCATCGGATTGACGATATTGCCGAAGTCGTCCACCGCACTGAAGCGGTCCACCCGCACCTGGCCGGTGGCTGGGTCCACCTCGACCTCGCAGACATAGCTGCCGGCGGGATAGGTGAAGTTGGTGGGGTCGTAGAAGGCGTTCTCGTTGAGGCCGGGCTCCAGCTTGTCCAGCGGATAGTTGTGCGGCACATAAGCCGTCAGCGAGACGGAGGCAAAAGGCACGCTGCGGTCGGTGCCCGCCACCTTGAACAGGCCGTTCTCGAACTCGATGTCGGTGTCCGCCGCCTCCAGCAAATGGGCGGCGATCTTCTTGCCCTTGGCGATCACCTTGTCCACCGCCTTGACGATGGCCGTGCCACCCACCGAGAGCGAGCGGCTGCCGTAAGTGCCCATGCCGAACAAGACCTTGCCGGTATCGCCATGCTGAATGTCCACATCCTCGATGGGAATGCCCAGCTTGGCCGCCACCACTTGGGCGAACGTCGTCTCATGACCCTGGCCGTGGCTGTGCGAACCGGTGAAGATGGTGACCTTGCCGGTGGGGTGCACCCGCACCTCGCCCGCCTCGAACAGGCCGGCGCGCGCTCCCAGAGCGCCCGCGATATTGCTAGGCGCCAAGCCGCAGGCCTCGATATAGGTGGAATAGCCCAGGCCGCGCTTGAGCCCCTTGGCCTCGCTGATGGCGCGGCGGGCGGCAAAGCCTTTCACATCGGCCAAGTCCTGCACGGCATCCAGCGTGGCGTCGTAGTCACCCACGTCATAGGTCAAGCCCACCGGCGTGGCGTAGGGGAAGCTTCGGATGAAGTTGCGGCGGCGCAGTTCGGCTGGGTCAATGCCCATTTCCTTGGCGGCCGTTTCCACCAGGCGCTCCACCACATAGGTCGCCTCGGGCCGTCCGGCACCGCGATAGGCATCGACCGGCGCGGTGTTGGTGAACACACCCGTCACCTCGGCATAAATGGCCGGCGTGGTGTACTGCCCAGCCAGCAAAGTGGCGTAAAGAATGGTGGGCACGCTGGAGGCAAAGGTGGACAGGTAGGCGCCCAGATTGGCCGTCGTGTGCACCCGCATGGCGAGGAATTTTCCTTGCGCGTCCAGGCCCAGTTCGGCCACGGTGGCGTGGTCGCGGCCATGGGCATCGCTCAGAAAAGCCTCGGAGCGATCGGCCGTCCATTTGATGGGCCGGCCCACCTGTTTGGAGGCCCAGGTCAGCGCGGTTTCTTCGGCGTACAAGAAGATCTTGGAACCAAAACCGCCACCCACATCGGGGGCCACCACGCGTACCTTGTGCTCGGGGATGCCCAGCACAAAAGCGCACATCAAGAGCCGCGCCACATGCGGGTTCTGGCTGGTGGTGTAGAGGGTGTAGCTTTCGTCGCCCGCGTTGTAGCTGGCATTGGCGCCGCGTGGCTCGATGGCGTTGGGGATCAGGCGGTTGTTGCGGAACTCCAGCCGCGTCACATGGGCCGCCTTGGCCATGGCCGCGTCCGTCGTGGCCTTGTCGCCGCAGCCCCAGGTGTAGCAAATATTGCCCGGCGCCTCATCGTGCACCGCGCTGGCAATAGACGCGGCCTTGGCCGTGTCCACCACCGGGGTCAGTTCTTGATAGTCCACCTCGATCAAGGCGGCCGCCGCCTTGGCCTGGGCATAGGTTTCGGCTACGACCAGGGCCACCTGATCGCCCACATAACGCACCTTGCCATCGGCCAGAATCGGGTGCTTGGGCTCCTTCATCGGCGAGCCATCCAGGCTGTTGATCAGCCAGCCGCAGGGAAGGCCGCCGACGGCACGGAAGTGCTCACCCGTGAAGATGGCGAGCACGCCCTCGGCCTCGGCCGCCGCTGCGGTATTGATGCTGGCGATCTTGGCGTGCGCGTAAGGCGAGCGCAGAAAGTAGGCGTAGGTCTGACGCGGCAACACGATGTCATCGGTGTACTGGCCACGGCCGGTGAGGAAGCGGCCGTCTTCACGGCGGCGCACGCTTTGGCCGATCAGGCTTTGCGTCACTTGGCTGTCTGGGGCATTCATCACTTGCCTCCCTTCATGGCGGCGGCGCCGGTCTGCACCGCACGAACAATGTTCTGGTAGCCGGTGCAGCGGCAGATATTGCCTTCCAGCGCCTCACGCACCTGAGCTTCTGAGTGACAACCGTGGTGCTGCACCAGATCGACGGCGCTCATCACCATGCCCGGGGTGCAGAAGCCGCATTGCAGGCCGTGGCATTCCTTGAAGGCGGCCTGCATGGGGTGCAGCGTGCCGTCGGCCGCGGCCAGGCCTTCGATGGTGGTCAGCTCCTGCCCATCGGCCTGCACGGCCAACATGGTGCAGCTCTTCACCGCACGGCCGCCTAAGTGCACCGTGCAAGCGCCGCACTGCCCGGTGTCGCAGCCCACATGGGTGCCGGTCAAGGCCAGGGTTTCGCGAACAAACTGCACCAAGAGCTGATCGGGCGCGACCTCGCGCGTCACCGACTTGCCATTCACCTTGAGCGTGATTTTCTGGCTCATCTGCTTGTCTCCTTTGTTGGTCTGTGGACCACCCCGTTAAAGGCAAACGCCCGCGGGTCGGTTGAACCTAGATTCGGTAGTTGAACGCGCCCGAAGGGGGCGCAAGGCGGTGCGCGGGCAAGGCGCGACGACGAAGTGGGCTCATGCCCACGAGGAGAAGCAACGCAGTCCGCGCGCCGCCTTGCGGGCCAGGCGGGTGCGTAGCGTACTCACCCAAATGGTGAAGGTTGTTAACTCGGACAAGGGTCGTAGGCATCGGGCCTTCCAAGTCAGAACAAGCGGTCAACTGCCGAATCTAGGTTGAAACGCAATCGTCGCGGCTGCACAGGGCCAGCGCCATCCGCCGTTTACCCGCATGTACAGATATACAGCTGAACAATTTGCCCCCGGGTTTTCACCAGAGGGCGTGCCGCCGCCCTGCCCTGGCTTAGCATCCCCGGATGGACAATCTTGACTTGACCGTTTTGCGCCAGGTGGCCGCCTGGCTGGCTCAGGACCGGCGCGTGGTGCTGGGCACCATCACCCGCACCTGGGGCTCGGCACCGCGCCCCGTGGGCTCGGTGGTGGCCGTGTGCGATGACGGGCAGATCGCAGGCTCGGTATCCGGCGGCTGCATCGAGGACGATTTGATCGCCAAGGTGCGTGAAGGCGCATTGAATCTGCAGCAGCCGCAACTGCTGCGTTATGGCGTCGGCGCCGAAGAAGCCACCCGCTTCGGCCTGCCCTGCGGCGGCACGCTGGAGCTGCTGCTAGAGCCGCTGAACCCTTTGAGCTCGCAAATCGAGCCCTTGCTGGCTCGCCTGGCCCTTGGCGAGCGAGTGCAGCGCGTACTGGACCGCCGCAGCGGAGAGGTTCAGTTGCTGGCGCCCCAGGCGGGTGCCGATATCTTGGTTCTGACCGAGGCCCAGCTGATCACGCACCACGGCCCGCAGTGGCGTTTGCTCATCATCGGCGCGGGCCAGATGACGCAATACCTGGCCAGCATGGCCCTGGGCCTGGACTACCAAGTCTTGATCTGCGACCCGCGCGAGGAATACGCCCAGGGCTTTGATGTGCCCGGCGCCCGCCTCACCCGCGAGATGCCCGATGACACCGTGACGGCCTTCGCCCCCGACGGCCACAGCGCCATCGTCGCCCTCACCCACGACCCCAAGCTGGACGATCTGGCCCTGATGGAAGCCCTGGCCAGCCCAGCGTTCTACGTCGGAGCCATCGGCTCGCGTGTGAATCAAGCCAAGCGCAAGGCGCGGCTGCAAGAACACTTCGGACTCAGTGAAGAGCAACTCGCCCGGTTGCACGGGCCGGTGGGCCTGAACATCGGTGCCCGTACGCCGCCGGAGATCGCATTGGCCATCTTGGCGCATATGACGGCGGAGCGGTATGGCGTCAAGCTAAGGAGTTCGGCGAGCGGGGCGAGTGGGGGAAGTGGGTGTGTGGTTTAGGCCTAGCGAGTCGCTTGAACTTGGCGCCGATTTGCAATCCATGGTCCATCGCCACTGAACTGTTTCGGCAAAAGAATGAGCGACTACTCCGTCGAGACTGATCATTTTCCAAACTCTGATGAATTGGCGCTCTCGCGACGGGAGCACTTGCCTCAACTGGCAGCTAAATCGCTATGACTCAGATAACGACTGAAAACGCCTTCCTGACCTTGTGTGGAGTCTTCGCGATCTACATAGGTTATCGGTTTGTCGCGGGGAAGCATGTCCCTATCGTCAGCGAAGACGATCGGGAAACTTACGGCTGGCTACATGGGAAAGAGGCAGTCGCCGCAGGTATTGCTGTCGCCGCCCTGGGATTCACACTCTTGGCTGCTGCAATTGGTCTCATCAAGCTACATGACTAGCCACATGAATCTCAAGAACCAGCCAACTACTTTCTCTGCGAGTCGCGGGCTCCGAAGACCCGAGAAAAGGTTGCAATTGAATCAGCCAGTATTTTTGTGCATGGCCCTGACTTTGGGCGCAATTGCGTGCCATATCTGCAGTTGAACTTGCGCCTTGGTCTCCCATGTGCATACTGAAAATCTACAGCGACACGACATCATTTGAGACCTACTCCATGTCGACTGACTTGCCTGTCGTTAGCTGTCAGGTCAAAGGCCAGCTTCGCAAAAGAAGTACCGAAGAACGGTATGGCACGCATCGAGTTTCTATCGCCGTCTCTGACAAAAAATGGGATGACTTCAAAGGTCAAGTGGCAGACGCTGCCAAATTCCTTGCGAAACACGAAATGGAGCTGCGCAAACTAATGGCGTCGCATGAAGCGACGAACGCCTATTTGGACTTTCCTTTGTACTCACGATTGAATGGTGAAGTCGCCAACCAAAACGATCACTTGCCACGTGACCTCATTCGCTTGGCCGGTCGGCTAGGGCTTGGGATTGAAATGGCGATCTATGAAAGGGATAAGGACGATGAGTGAATTCAGCGAGAGCTACCAGCTCAGGGCGGAGGGTAGCGAAGCAGGCATTGAGCTGCTGCGGCGGGCAAATCTTCGCGGCTTCGTTTTCCCTGCAAAGAACGGCTGGGTTACGGTGCTACCGGAGGGTGAGCCCTTTGTGCCCAATGAGCAGCTGGTTGCGGCCAATACCGGTACCTTGCTCTATTTCGCTAGCGCCGAAGACCATGGATGGTGGTGCACGCTATACGAAAACAATGCGCCGATTGCGTCATATGTCTGCACTTGGGAAGAAGCCATCCAAGTTCACCAAGCGCTAGACATCGTGTCGTTTGAGAATGCCTTGGGCCCAATTTTCTCAACCCTCGGCGAGGCGGAAACCAGAAAGATATTCAATCCGAACGAAATCGAAGAAGTGCTTGAACAGGCGCCATCTTCCGCGTTCGCAGAAGCAGTTGGGCTCACAAACTACCAATGGCTTTCATTCCAATACCTTCTTCAAGACATGGAGCGCGGCGAGCAGAACTTCTTCGAAGGTGTCGTCTTCGTCGAATGACGTCCAAGCCAGTGCTCGCAGGCTAGGGGGTCCATTCACCTATCTGACGAAGATGGTCGGGATCAATTCTCAAATCCAAAGGCAAGACCTGACCCTCCTCCTAAGCCCAGCGGGGATTTCGCCCCCGCGGGCGACTCACTTTTCTTGCTTCGCCAAGAAAAGTAAGCAAAAGAAGGCGACCCGACGCCTGGCCCCTGCGGGGTCCGTTGCGGTGCTCAGGTTTGCCGGGCCGCGCCCAACTCACTGCGCTACGCTCCGTTCAAACAAGGGGCGCGAAGTCAGTCCTTGAAGTCGCTTCGCGACGCCCAACAAACCTTCCGCTCCTCACCCAGTCTCAACGGGACTTCAATACCGTCACGCCTCGCTGCGCATCGGCTTGAGGGGCTGCATGCGCTGAGCGCATGCAGCGTTAGCTGCTGCGTCATCGAGGCGACGCGCAGCGAGCCGAGTGGGGTTCGCATTCCCCGTGTTGCCTGGGCGAGGAGCGCAGAATTCGCCGGGCGGCGCGCAGCGCCTTCAAGTTCTAGCTCGCGCCGCATGTCTGAACGGAGCGTAGCGTAGTGAGTTCGGCGCGGGCCGGCGAATTCGAGCACCGCAGCGAACCCCGCAGGGGCCAGGCATTCGGGGCGGTTTCTTTGCCTTCTTTCTTGGGCGCCCAAGAAAGAAGGTCGCCCGCCGGGGCGAACTCCCGGCTCGGCCTTGGCGAAGAAACTGGCGGCCTTTTACAACCAAGGTCAAGCCAAGCATTGGCAAGATCTTCTCAATTCAAGCGACAAAGGTTGCACAAGTTCGGATAGCCTTGCCTTGTCCCGTCCGCCCAAGCACCCCATGCAGCCCCGCCCGAATCCAGCCGCCCTGCTCAGCCTCGCCCTGGCAATGCTGCTGCCGCTTCAAGCCTCCGCCTTCGTCTCCATCCGCGATCAAGAAATCGCCGAATGCCGGCCTGGTGAGATCGCCACCTGGGGCGATGGGCGGGACCGGCCGGCTGTTGCCGCCAAGCTGGTGTTTGTGTACGAGCATCGCGGCGCACCGGCCTGGATCAGCGAGGTCTTGGTGATGCAATTGCTGGAGCGTGCGGTGCAGGCCTGGGCGCCTTGTGGTGTGCCGGCGGTGGTGGTGCGCGGCGAGATGTCGCCGGAGCTGATGGCGGCCAACAAGGGCAATATTCAGGTGCTGTGGAATGAGACGGCAGCGCGGGGCAACTTTGCTCTCGCCAACCTAAGGCAGCGGCAACTGGCCATCAGCCCGGCCGGCTTCGCGCTGCTGAAGAAGCGCAACCCGGGCCATCCGTTTCAGGAGACTTTGCAGATGGTGATCTCTCACGAGATGGGCCATCTTTACGGCTTGATGGCGCATTCACGCCGCTGCGTGGACGTCACGTCCTACTACGACAACGGCCGGGGCGAGACCTGCTACGCCCGTGACCGCAGCCAGCTCAAGACCGTCACCGAGTACCGCTCCATGCTGCCCACGGCCTGCGATTTGCAGCGCTGCAGAGCAGCCAACGGCAAGACCGGGAATTGAGCTAACCAGTCCTCATGCGCCCGGAGGGCGGGAACTTTTGTAGCGAGCGGCTGTCAGGCTAGGCGGACGGAGCACAGGAGCCGGAACGTACTTCAGGTACGTGAGGATTCCGAGCACCGCCCAACGACGCATGGCGGCCGCGCAGTAAAAAGTTCTCGCCCTCTCAGTTCAAGGCGAGCTTGACCTGATAGCCAGCCTGGTTCTTCGGGTGCGCCTGGTTGGAGAACACGGTGCGGTCGGACTTCAGTACGATCACCTCGAAGAAGGGGCGGAAGCGCTCTTCGGTGACGCCGAAAGCGGCCATGAACTTGGCCAGCATTTCTTGCTCTTCGCGCTCGGGTTGGCCGTCGGCCAGCGAGGAGTCGACCAGATTGATCAGGATGCACATCTTTTGCGCGTCGGTCAGCTGGGGCGCGGCCTCGGCCAGGAAGGTGTCCAGCGAGTTCTTACGGCGGTACTTCAGCGCCGAGTCCAGCAAGGCCTGGTTCTGGGCGCCGACACCGATGGTGCCGCGGCCGTCGTCCTTGCCGCCCAGCACGGACAGCAGGTGGCCCACTTCTTCGGCGTCCATCTCACCGTCGGCCGACATGATGTAGATCAGCGAGGTGGTGAAGGCCAGAGCCGGCGTCATTTTTTCGCCGGCGTCGGTCTTGAACATATCGAACAGGCCCATGGGGAA
Organism: Paucibacter sp. KBW04; assembly: GCF_003852425.1. GTDB lineage: Bacteria > Pseudomonadota > Gammaproteobacteria > Burkholderiales > Burkholderiaceae_C > Paucibacter_A. The sequence goes on from NZ_QAJN01000015.1 coordinate 244,114, forward strand.
ATCTTCCTTCGTTGTGAGTCGTCATCAATTCCCCAGCGCAGGGGATCTGCGGCAAGGGGAGTTGGCGATCTTGGGATGGGGGCTTTGAATGCAAGGCGTTGGGGGAGCGCTTTCGCGGCTTGGCGCTCACGCTTGTGCGTCAGGCGTTGGAACTTGGCCGCCGCGCCGAAGATCGCCCGCTGGCGCGCACAGCGCCCTCTTTTCACCCGACTTTGCTGCAGTGCACAATAGACCTATTGCAATACAGCAAGGGAGCCTGGCATGCGTCGTGTGGTGTTCAATCAAAAAGGCGGGGTGGGCAAGTCCACCATCACCAGCAATCTGGCCGCCATCGCGGCGGCGCAAGGCCTGCGCACCCTGGTGGTGGATCTGGACGCCCAGGGCAATTCCAGCCGCTATCTGCTGGGCGAGGCGGCCGATGAAGAGGCGCGCGGCGCAGCGGAGTTTTTTGAGTCCACCCTCAGCTTCAGCGTGCGGCCGCCTAAGCTGGCCGACTTCATCAGCGCCACGCCTTGGGAGAACCTGCATCTGATGCGTTCCAGCCCGGTGCTGGAGGAGATCCACAGCAAACTGGAGAGCCGCTACAAGATCTACAAGCTGCGCGACGCACTCAAAACGCTGGAGCAGGACTACGACGCGATCTGGATCGACACCCCGCCGGCGCTGAACTTCTACACCCGCTCGGCCCTGATCGCGGCCGAGGGCTGCCTGATCCCCTTTGACTGCGACGATTTCTCGCGCCGCGCCCTCTACGGCTTGCTGGAAAGCGTCAAGGAGATCCAGGCCGATCACAACCCCGACTTGGCCGTGGAAGGCATCGTCGTCAACCAGTTCCAGCCCCGCGCCAGCCTGCCCCAGCGCACGGTGCAGGAGTTGATCGACGAAGGCCTGCCCGTGCTGCAGCCCTATCTCAGCTCCAGCGTGAAGATCAAGGAATCGCATGAGCTGGCCCGGCCCATGATTCATCTGGACGCCCGCCACAAGCTGACGCAGGAATACCTGGCGCTGTTCGAAGCCTTGGCGGGCTAAGTCCGCACGGTTCAAACGCTGCTCGCACGGCGAGCGGCCCGCCTCGCGAAAACACCTAGGCTCGGGCGGGGTGGCTTGCTCCCCATAATCCGGCACCACTTGCTAGTGGCCTGTACCGCTGAAATCGGAAGTGTCCTTGCTCGCGATATGGGCCGCCTTGCTGCGTTGCAATTGCTCGCGATGCCACTGGGCATCGCTGTGCTTTGCGCCTTGCCATGCAGCCCATCTCGCAAGCCTTTCCACTCCCATTTCAGCGTTACAGGCCACTAGGAGACCGGGACATGCCCAGCCAGCCCCTCATTCTTGACTACATCTATCAGCACGAGGCGCAGCGGCCGCAGCAGATTTATCTCACGCAGCCGCTTGGCGGCGGCGCGGTGCAAGACTACAGCTGGAGCCGCTGCCTCGACGAGGCGCGCCGCATGGCCGCCCATCTGCAAAGCCTGCAGCTGCCGCCGGGCGCGCGCATCGCCATCCTGTCCAAGAACTGCGCCCATTTCATCCTGGCCGAGCTGGCCATCTGGATGGCCGGGGGCACGACGGTGGCCATCTTCCCGACCGAGTCCGCCGAGACGGTGCGCTATGTGCTGGAGCATAGCGAGGCCAGCCTGCTGTTTGTGGGCAAGCTGGACGGCTTCGAGACGCAGCGCGCGGCCATCCCCGCCGGCCTGCCTTGCATCGCCCTGCCGCTGGCGCCTGCCAGCGCCGCCGACTACCCGCGCTGGGACGACATCATCAAGCGCACGGCGCCCCTGAGCGGCCAGCCGCAGCGCGCGCCGGGCGATCTGGCCATGCTGATCTACACCTCGGGCTCCACCGGCCAGCCCAAGGGCGTGATGCATAGCTTTGAGCGCATCACCCGCAGCAGCGAGGCGGCGGTGGCTTTTTTGAAGACCTTGATCGTCGCGGGCACGCCGCAGCGCGTGCTTTCCTATCTGCCCTTGGCCCATGTGTACGAGCGCGCCGTGGTGGCCTGCAACTCCCTGGTCGAGGGCGGCGTGCAGATCTACTTCGCCGAATCGCTGGACACCTTTTTGCAAGACCTGCAGCGCGCCCGGCCCACGGTGTTCTGCTCGGTGCCGCGCCTGTGGCTGAAGTTCCAGCAAGGCGTGTTCAGCAAGATGCCGGCGGCCAAGCTGGACCGCCTGCTGCGCATCCCCTTGCTGGGCGGCATCGTGCGCAAAAAGGTGTTGCGCGGCCTAGGTCTGGACAGCGTGCAGGTGGCCATGAGCGCCTCCGCCCCCATCCCGCCGGCCTTGATCGATTGGTATCGCAAGCTGGGCCTCAATCTGCTGGAAGGCTATGGCATGACGGAGGACTTCGCCTACTCCCACAGCTGCACCCGCGAGCTGCGCGCCCCCGGCCGCGTGGGCATTGCCCTGCCCGGCGTGCAGACCCGCATCAGCGAGGAAGGAGAGATCCTGGTCAAGTCGCCCGGCCAGCTGCTGGGCTATTACAAACGGCCCGAGCTGAACGCCGAGATCTTCACCGCCGACGGCTTCTTCCACACCGGCGACAAGGGCGAGTACGACGAACGCGGCCTGCTCAAGCTGACCGGCCGGGTGAAGGAATTGTTCAAGACCTCCAAGGGCAAGTATGTGGCGCCCGCGCCGCTGGAGAACCTCTTGCACGCCCACCCGTTTATCGAGCTGAGCTTGGTCTCCGGCGTGGGCCAGCCCGAGGCCTATGCCCTGATCGTGCTGAACGAAACCCTGCGCCCGCGCCAGCAGGAGGCCGCCACGAGGCGCGAGGTCGAGCAGCAGCTGAGCACATTGCTGCAAAGCGTCAACGCCCAGCTGCCCGACTATTCACGCCTGCGCATGCTGGTCATCCTGCCCGAGCCCTGGTCCATAGAGAACGGTTGCCTGACGCCCACTATGAAGGTCAAACGCGCTCGCATCGAGGGCCTGGTGGCAGGCAGGCTGGAGGCCTGGTATGCGCAGCCGGGGACGGTGCAGTGGGCTTGAAAGATCAAGCCTCGGGTCTGTCCCGCGCCACCAAGGCGAGGTAGTCGGCCACCGTGTGCTCGGCCGCCAAGGGCTTGAGCATCACCCGCAGGCTGTTGACGCGGCGGCCTATCGTGACCCCGTGGCGTTGACGTAACTCGACAAAGCCCTGGGCTGCCCAGAAGCGCTCGGCCCGCGCATTGCCCCGCACCACACCCAGGCGCAGCCAGCGGCAGCCCTGGGCTCTTGCCATCGCCTCCAGCCCGGCGCTCAATTCCTGCGCCGCGCCCTGACCGTGCAGGGCGGTAGCGATGAGGAAGAGGCCGATATGGCAGACCCCGGCGGCGAACAGATCCCAGCTGATGACGTAGACACCACTCAGCTGACCCTGCGTATCTCGGATGAGAGCGGCCTGGTGGCGGGAATAGCTGAACTCCGCGGGCGGCCTGTCCTCAAACTCCTGCTGCGCCTCGGCAGGCCCGGGGGCTTGATCGCCCACGGTGTGGAAGTACTCGGGGTTGGCCTCGAAGAAGCGCTGCAGCTCGGGCACCTCAGCGGCCCGCATGAGGAAGACTCGGAATCGCTGCGTAGCAAAGAGAAGGCGGGGCTGCGAATCATGCGGGTCCTGTTCATCCGTAGCTGCGGGGCGGTTCATGCCCGCATTGTGGCGCGGTCGGGTGCCTGAGCTTTAGCGCATGCTGTAGCCGCGCCCGTCCATGCAAGCTTCCACCGCGCGATTGAAGACCGAGGCGTCGTTCATGGCCGTGGGCTGGGTGGTGGCCCAACGATTGCAATCCTGCCGATCGGCCTCGGTCTGTGCCGAGCTTTGGCCATTGCGAGGGTAGATGACGGGATCGGGCTTGGGCGGCGGCAAGGCGGGCGCCACGGCTGCGGCTTGCACCACCGCCCCTTCTTGCGGCGGCGCCACTACCGTATAACCCGGCCCGGGCACGGCTGCCGTGTAGTAAACCCCGTTGGCGTAGTAATAGGGCAGGCCGCCGACGCTCAGGCTCACATAGGCCGAGGGCAGGATGGGGATCACAATGCCCAGCGGTGGCATGATGACGCGGAAGCTGGAGCCATAGGGCCGGTACCAAGCCCCGCCGTGGAACCAGTAGCGCTCGTGCCCAAAGCCCACGCTGATGGCCCCCACCGGCAAGCCAACACTGACGTAGCCGCGCGCCGGGTAGTAGTGGTTGTGGTGGTAGTGTGTGTCGTAGAACATGCGCCCGCCATGCCCATGGGCAAAGGCTGCGGCTGACAGCAGGGACGCAGACAACAACAAGGCAATATTTCTTGCGCTCTTCATATTCTTCCCGATTCATTGACCCAAGAGGCCTGTTCAACGCCGCCATCTTGTGAGCCGCCGACTGCCCGCCGATTGCTGTTTTGTAAAGTTGCGCTTCACGCCCACCCCAAGGATCAAGACCCCATGCTCAGCCTTCACTACCACCCCAGCGACGCCAGCCTGATCCCCCACATCCTGCTCGAAGAATTGGGCACGCCTTTTGCGCTCAAGCTGGTGGACCGCGCCAACAATGCGCAGAAGTCACCGGCCTACCTCAAGCTCAACCCCAACGGCCTGATCCCCGTGCTGGAGGACGGCGAGCTGGTGCTGTACGAGACCGCGGCCATCCTCTTGCACCTGGCCGATCGTTTTCCGCAGGCCGGCCTGGCCCCGGCCCTGGGCAGCGACGAGCGCGCCCATTACTACAAATGGATGCTCTGGCTCAGCAATACCTTCCAGGCCGATTTCAAGACCTATTACTACTCGCATCGCTATGTGGCCGAAGGCAATGTGGGCGCTGCGGCCGAGGTCAAGGCCTTGGCCGAGCAGCGCTTGAATAGCGTGCTGGATCAGCTGGACACGCAACTGCAAAACAGCGGCGGCCCCTGGCTGCTGGGCGCGCAGTACAGCGCCGCCGATTGCTTGGCCTTTGTGCTGTGCTGCTGGACCCGTGGCTTCGCCCGCCCGGCCCGCACCCTGCCGCATATCGGCCCCTTTATGCAGCGCATGCTGGCCCGGCCGGCGGTGCAGCGGGCCTTTGCCACCGAGCAGTTGCCGACCAGCTTTCACGGCCTGGCTTGAGCTAGAGCGGCCCATGACCGAACTCATCCTGATCCGCCATGGCGAGACCGACTGGAACCGCCGCCAATGCTTTCAAGGCCAGATCGACATCCCGCTGAATGCCCGCGGCCAGGCCCAGGCCCTGCGCCTGGCCGAACGCTTGCGCCTGGAGCTGGACCCGCTGCAGGGCTCGCCCGTCCAGGCCGCCCACAGCAGCGACCTCAGCCGCGCCGTGCAGACGGCCGCGCCCAGCTTGGCCGCCCTGCAGCTGGGCTCGCAACGCCACCCGGCGCTGCGCGAGCAGGCCTTTGGCATTCTGGAAGGTCTGAGCTTTGACGAGATCCGCGTCAAACACCCGCAGGAGTTCGCCCGTTGGGCCTCGCACGACCCCGACTACGCCCTGCCAGGAGGAGCCGAGAGCCGGCGCCAGTTCCACGCCCGGGTCATCAGCGCCCTGAGCCGGCTGGCCGCCGAGCACATCGGCCAGCGCCTGCTGATCGTCACCCACGGCGGTGTGCTGGACATGGTCTGGCGCCAGGCCAAGGGCTTGTCTTTGCAGGGCGCGCGGGAATGCGCCATTCCCAACGCCGGCATCAACCGTCTGCGCGTCCAGGCCGAACATTTCGAGATCCTCAGCTGGGCCGAAGACCAGCATCTGCAAGACTTGCCCGAATAAGGCAGGAGCTGCTCGCCAATCGCGCGCACCCCTTATTCCAGGGCAATCGTCCCCTTACAAAGCGCCGGCACTGCTCTAAACTCCTGGCAAACATAACGCCAAAAACAAGCGTCTTATGACCGAAGCCCTGCGCAAGGCCGAGGCGCTTGGGAGGAGTCTTCACAAACCATGCGCTACCACTCGCGAATCGATGCGTGGCTGCTGCTTTTGTACGGGGCCATCTTCGCCTTGGCGTACAGCCGCAAGCTCGCCGCCGCGCCGGCCCTGTCCCTGCGCCGGGTGCTGATTCGCCATGGCCGCTGGTCCGGCCAGCTGGTCTCAGCCCGGGACCGCGAGGGCTTTATGCAAGCCCAGCAGGCGCGGGTGACGCAAGCGCAGCAAGCCCAGCGCCAGACACAGCCTCCCTCAGCCCTTCAACGCCAGGTTTCAAAGGACTTGCCATGACGACCAGCCCCTGTAATTCCGCCGCGCTTGAAGGCGGCTGCCAATGCCGCGCCGTGCGCTTCCGCCTGCCGGCCCCGCCCTTGCTGACGGTGCTCTGCCACTGCCGCAGCTGCCGCCGCGCTCACTCGGCGCCCGCCGTCGCTTGGGCGCTTTATGCGCAGGGCGATGTGGAGTTCAGCGGCGAGGCGCCGCAAGTCTATGAATCCTCACCCGGAGCCAGGCGCAGCTTTTGCCCGCGTTGCGGCAGCCGCATCGGCTTTGAGGCCGACTACATCCCCGGCCTGATCGACATCGCCATCGGCAGCCTGGACGAACCCGCCCGCCTGCCGCCGCAGATGCATATCTGGGACGAGGAGCGCCTGCCTTGGCTGCAACTGGCCGATGAACTGCCCCGGCATGCGGCCTTTCCGCCGATGGCATAAGCTCGGCTTCAGCCATAAGCAAACCGCCCACACCATGACCGAGCCCACGATCCAATTGCAGACCTCCCTCCAAGCGCTGGACTGGGAGGAGCTGCACGCCCTCTACCAAGACGCGGGCCTGAGCAGCAAGACAGCGGCGGAGTTGCAAATCGTGTTCGGCAACAGCCGCTATGTCTGCTTCGCCCGCGAAGGCGAGCGCCTGGTGGGCGCCGGCCGCGCCCTGTCGGACGGCTTGGATGTGGCCTATCTGGCCGATATCGCGGTGCTGCCCAGCCATCAAGGCATGGGCCTGGGCCAGCGCATGGTGAACGATTTGCTGGAACGCCTGCAGGGCCACCGCAAAATCATTCTCTACGCGGCGCCAGGCAAAGAGCCCTTCTACAAAAAGTTTGGCTTCAAAAGAATGCTCACCGCCATGGCCATCTTCGCCAACCCGCAGCAGGCCCAGCAGCGGGGCTATTTGGCCGGCGGCGAGGCCGACTGATCCGGGCGCGCCTGCTCGGTCTGAATCAGCAGGTAGAGGATGGGGATGTGGACCTCGCCCGCATCGTCCTCCTCTGAACGAGGCGGTGCAGGGGGTGCAGGGGGCGGAAAATTCGGGCCGGCCGGCGCCAAAGCAAACAAGCGCAAGGGCAACGGGTTGAGTCGCAACAAGAACGCCATGCCCTTGTTCAGCAAAGAACGCAGCCAGAGTTTCAGCGGCAGCAGCGGGCCCACATACTGGTACTCACCGGTGTCGATCAGGCGAGGAATGGCCTGCCCCGTCATGCGCTTGAAGCGCCCCAAGCTGCGGTTCAGATAGCGCAGGCCCAGGTTCTGCGCCAGGCGCTCGAATTCTTGCTCCAGCGGGCTGCCGCTCGCATCCAGGCGCGTGCCCAGCACGGGCCAGGCGCTGGACATCTCACTCAGGCCAAGCAAGGCCGCGCCCATGCCGCTGGCGCTGCCGCCCGCCGCCGTGCGCGCACTGGGCCAGAGCAATTGGTAAGGCGGCTTGCGCGTGCCCTTTTTCTTGGACTCCGCAATTTGCAGATAGCGCGCCAGATGAGCCAGGCCGACTTGCCCCGTCTGCCGCAACTCATAGGTGCCGCCGGGCAGCTTGGCCGATTTGCTGGAGGTGCCCACGGTGATGTCCAGCTTGGAACACAGCAGCTCCAGCAGATTGCGCTCGCTGGCCGTGGAGGAATCGCCATAGCCGGGGTCGAGCTGGTCCACATCCGCCGCCACCTTGGCCTGCAAGAACAGGCCGCGCTGCGACACCGTGGCCGTGGGGCCCTTGCCGCACTCGGTGCGCACGACGATCAAAAGATCCGCCAGCTCGCAATCGACGGGGGCGGGCACGCCGCCCGCGTCATAGTCTCCATGGGCTTGCGGCGTGTGATCCACCCACAGCGAGGCCAGGCGCACCCGCACATCCGGGTCCACCAGGGCCAGGCGGGCACACAGCCACTGGGCCAGATAACGCAAGCGAGCCTCTTGCTGGTGGGCGCGCAGATGCCAGCGTTCCCTTTGCATCTTGAAGGGATTGCCGCCCTTGGCCAGCCAGTCACGCTCGATATGCTTCCACAGCGGCCAGGAGTAAATCTTGCCCTGAGGCGCGTGGCTGAACTGCTTGGGCATGGTCATCCGAACTCCTGGGTTCAAGTCTTGGCTGTGCCGCGGGTGTAGACCTCGGCATCCACCTTTTCCATCAAGATCTCCGGCCTTGCGCAGGGCGTGAAGCCGTATTGCGCGTAGAGCTGGGGCGCGGTGCTGGTGGCCAGCATGAAGCGGCGCAAGCCCTGCAGCTCGGGGTGAGCCATCACCGCTGCCATCAAGGCCTTGCTGATGCCGCGCCCGCGCTGGGCGGGCAGCACAAACACATCGGCCAGGTAGGCAAAAGTGGCGCCGTCGCTGATGACGCGGGCAAAGCCGACTTGCTGGTCCCCGAGATAGGCGCCAAAACACAGCGAGCCCGCAATGGCCCGGGCCACCCGCTCAAACGGGATGCCGCGTGACCAGGCCGCCTCCTCGCTCAAGAAGCGGTGGATCAAGGCCTGGTCCAGCAAGGCCTTGTCGCTACTGATTTGCACGTTCTTGTCCATGGCAATACCAGGTCTGCCTCAAGGTTTCAGCGTGGCCGGGCGGGCCTTCTCGGCGCCGCGGCGGCTCCAGTCGCATTGCGCCAAAGGGCCGGGACGGCCAAAGAAATAACCCTGCGCATGGGCGCAGCCCATCTGGCGCAGCAGCAAGGCGTCGGCCTCGGTCTCCACGCCTTCGGCCACCACATCAACACCAAAGCCCTCGGCCATATTCAAGACGGCGCTGACGATGGCGGCATCCTGGCTGGAGTGACCCAGCTTGCGCACAAAGCTCTGGTCGATCTTGAGGCAGTCAAAAGGCAGGCGGCTCAGATAGGCCAGGGAGGAGTAGCCGGTGCCGAAGTCGTCGATGGCGATCTTCACGCCCAGTGCGCGGATCTCGCGCAAGCGCGTCTCGATCGCCACATCGCCGCCGATCAGCAAGGACTCGGTCAGCTCCAGGGTCAGGTGTTGCGCGGGCAGGCCGCTGTCGAGCAGGGCCTGGCGCAGCTCGCCGACAAAGTCGGACTGGATCAGCTGGCGGGCCGAGAGATTGACATGCAGCTCAAAGCCAGCCGGCAAATCATGCAGCTGGGCCGCAATGTCCTGGGTGGCGCGGCGCAAGACCCACAGGCCCAGGCCCAGGATCAGGTCCGACTCCTCGGCCACCGGGATGAAGAGCGCGGGCGAGACCATGCCTCGCTCCGGGCTCTGCCAGCGCACCAAGGCCTCGGCACCCGAGACCAGGCCGGTGGCCAGCTCGATCACCGGCTGGTAGTGCACCAGGAACTGCTCGCCCAGCAAGGCATGGCGCAGCTCATTGGCCAGCTGGGCGCGTTGGCGCGAGGCCTCCATCATGCTGGGCTCAAACAAGACCGCCCTGCCCCGGCCGCGCCGCTTGGCCTCGCCCAGGGCCACGCTGGCATTGCGCAGCCATTCCGGCAAGTCCAGGCAATCCAGCAGGCCACCGGCCAGGCCGACCGAGGCCGACACCAGCACCTCGTCACCGCCGGAGGCAAAGGGCGTGTTGAACAAGGCCTGGACGTGCTCGCCAACGGCCTGGGCCCTGGCCTTGAGCGCTTCGGCGCTGTGCGGCTGGGCCTCGAAGTAAAGCAGCACGAACTCGTCGCCGCCCACCCGCGCCATCAGGGTTTGCGGCGGCAGCGACTCACGCAGGCGCTGGGCAATCGCCTGCAGCAGGCTGTCGGCGGTGCTATAGCCCACGTTGTCGTTGATGGCGCGGAAAGCATCCAGGCCGATCAAGCACAGCACAGTGGAGCGCGGCTGCGGCCACTGCGCCTGCTCCAGCAGGCCACGGCGGGTCAGCAGCTGGGTCAGGCCGTCGTAGCGCAGCTGATCGCGCAACTCGTCGAAAGAGCGCTGCAAACGCTCCGACATCTGGGTGAAGGCATGGACCAGAATGGCCGTTTCCTGCAGCTTGCCCTGGTCGATACGGGGTGCGCCCCACTGACCCTGGGCCAGCTGATTGGCCGCCTCCACCGTGCGATGAATCGGCCGGGTCACCCAGCTGATGATCCACATGCCCAGGGCCAGGCCCAGCAAGGCCACCAGCACCACCAGCCAGGTCACGCGCTGGCTGACCTCGCGCACATCACCGAGCAAATCGCTCTCCGGCACCAGGGCGACGATGCGCCAGTCCAGACCGCGCGCATCGACATAAGGCGTGACCTGGCAGAAGAAGCGCTCGCCGCCCACGCGCAGCTGAAACTCATGGCCCAGGCCGGAGCCGCTGGCCTCGGCCGCCTCCACCTGCTCGGCGGCGGCGCGCACCAGCCGCGAGGGGCTCTCGGACATGCGCAGGCGCTCGCCACCGCTGGAGCCCATATTCGCGTCGGCCACCACCGAGCTGCGCTCAGAGTGCGCAACCAGGCGGCCCAGCTTGTCCACGATCAGCAGCACGCCCTGGCCACGCAAGGGCTCGTCGATCAGGAAATGGTTGAGCCCGGCCAGATCCAGATCGGCCTCCATCACGCCCAGCAGCTTGCCCTCGCGCAACACCGGGGTGGCGGCGGAGATGGTGATCTGCTGGCGCTCGTCCCGGTTGGTGTAGAGCGGCGTCCAGCCGGCCTTGCCCTGCTGGACGGTGGGCGCATACCAGGGGCGGCCGCGCGGGTCGTAGTCGGGGAAGCTGGCGGTCAGCACCTCACGCTGGTCGCCGTTGTAGATGTGCAGCTGGCCGGCGGTGGTCTTGTCCTTGAGCATCAGGGTGAAGCCCGGGTCGCCGCTCTCACGCCGGATGCCGGCGTACTCGCCCGCCTCGCTGCCAAAGCTCAGCACGCTGATCTGGTGCTGGGCCACGTACAAATCGTTGTAGACCCCCAGCAGGTGCTGGTAGAGCGGCTTCAAGTCCCCCGGCTTGTAGAGATCGTGACGGGAGATGGCATCGGCGATATCGCGCTGGATGCGGAAGGGCTCGTCCAGAAACAGCGCGAGGTGATCGCGCGAGCTGCTGGTCAGGGCGGCCAACAGGCGGTGGCTTTCCTGATCGATCAGGCTGTTGATCTGGCTGTGCCGGGTGAAGGCCTGAAAGCCGACGATAAAGCACAGGATCAGCGCAAAAGGCACAGCGATGGCGGTGCGCAGCGAGGGCCGGTAGCTCGGCATGGCCAGGGCCAAGGCCTCGACCGAGGCCGGCCCGCGCTGAGGCGCTTCAGCAGCAGCAGCGGCCGCCCGCTGGGCCTGGTCTTGCTCGGCGGCCAACTCATCCTGGAAGCGAGAGTTCCTCACCGGCTGCGGCCTCATGGCTGGGCCCCTGTGCTGCCGGGTTTGGGCTCGATCAAGGGCAGGGCCAGCAGATAGTCACGCAGCTGCGCAGCCAGGGCCTCGCGCTGGGTCTGGGGCAGGCCGGGCGGCAGCGGCGGCATGGTGGTGCCGGGCTTCACCGCCGCGGGGTTCAGCAGCCAACGCTGCCACTGGCCCGCCTCGATCTCGCGCGCCCGCAAGGCCAAGTTGAGCGGCATCTTGTCGCCGCCATAGCCATTGATTTGATGGCAGCTCAGGCAATAGGTCTGCACCGCCCGCGCCTGCTCGCTCCAGCGCGGCGCCATGCCCGCGGGCAGCAAGGCCGCCTGGCTGTAGGGGCGCAGATGGATTTGCGCCACCTGGTAAGGCCATTGCGCCCCGCCGTCGGCCCGCAGCTGGGGCACGGTGATGTTGTCCCAGATCAGGTAGTAAGGGCCTAGCGGCACCTGGCGCTCGTTCTGCCCATGGTTATCGACCTGAAAAGCCTGGCCGTCGGCCCGCGCAAAAGCCAGAAAAGCGGGGTACTGCAAGAGCCTCGCCACGGGGATGCGGGAGACAAAGCCGTCCAGGGCGCGGAACTCGATTTCCGCCTCGGGGCTGGCCCGCCAGGCCGGGCCCAGCAACCCATCCAGCAAGGCCGGCGCCGGGTAGGCGCGGTAGCTGCGTCGCTGCTCCTGGCCGGGGCGGCTGAGGTGAGGCTCGATCACCGTCACCTCCTTCGCCTGCAGCCGCGCTTGAGCTTGCAAATCGGCGGGCTTGGGCAGTTGCAAGGCCTGGGCCCCATCCGGTGCACCCAGCCAAAGACCCAGACACAGGGCGGGGCAGATCAGAACTCGCGGAACCAGGTGCAAAGACATAGGCAGGGCCGGAATGAAAAGAACAAAAGAACGCTCGCTAGCTCGATCAGGGCTGGGGCCGCAGGCGCAGGCTGCTGCGCGTGTGGGCCGCCACATCCGCCTCCAGCAGATGCTGGCTGCGGTACTGGCCCTGGGCATGCAGCTTGGACTGATCGGCGTAATGCGCATCCCCCCAGACCCCGCTTTGCCCCACCGGATTGATGCCCAGGGACTGCCCAGGCTGAGCAAAATCGATGATGCGGCGGGTCGAGGGGCCGGTCACCACGGCCCAAGGCGCGGGCCCGACCCGCGCATCCAGATTGTTAGGCATCTCGCGCGTGCCCGGTACGGGCCAGGGGCCTACATTGAAAATCTTGTCCAAAGGCTGTTGCTGGCCCAGGGGATGGGGGTGCGTCAGGGTATGAGCGCCGCCCCAGGTCCAGGTCTTGGCATCGGCGCCCAGGGTCTTGCGCAGATGGGCCAGGCTGGCGAGCCAAGCCTCCTGCACGATCTGGGCCTCGGTCTCCACGGCGGGCGTGCCGCGTTTGTCCCACCAGGGCGAGTTGGCGTCGGCCAGCAAGCGCGGCAGGGCCGGATCCATGATGCGTGTGCGGCGCAGGCTGTCAAAGGCCTTCTCGCCCAGCTCGTCGGCCAGGGCGGCATGGGCCAGCTCGTAGACGAATTGCTGGAACAAGACCGGTGCGCGCTGCGGCAGGCTGAACTTGCCGTCCCAGGCGGCCAGCTCCTCGAGCAAGGCCTTGTCTTGCTCGCTCAGAGCAGCCGCCCGCAGCAAGGGCAGGACGGGACGCAAGACCCTGGCGCTATAGCCCGTCTGCACATCCAGCTGCAGGGCGCGGGTATTGGCGGGGGCCCAGCGGATGCTGGGGTCCCGCAAGAGCGAGTCCAGGCGCTCGGCCCGGTCCCAGAGGTTGTAATAGCCTGGGATGGCCTGGGCGCTGGCCGGCTGGTGATTGGCCGAAACGATGTAGCCGCGCGCCGGGTTTTCTTCCTGCGGGTTGGCGCTGAAGTGCAGAAAGCCCGGCTTGTCGGCCTCGCCGGAGGCGCCGTCGAGAATGAAGTTGGGGTTCACGCCGGCCGGTCTTTGCGGCAGCTTGGCCGCTGCCCACCAGCCGATATCGCCGCCCGCGCCGGCCCACACCACATTCAGGCCCGGCGCGTGGATCTGCGCCGCGGCCTGGCGAGCTTTGTCCAGGCTATCGGCGCGATTCAGCTCGTAAAAGGCTTGCAGAATCGGGTTCTCGGTTTCCAGCAAGGCCCACCACATGGCCACGGGCGTCTCGCCCACCGAACCGAACAAGGCGTCGTTGATGATGGGCCCGTGCGGCGAGCGGCGCAGGGTCAGCTTGACGGGCGCCGCGCCCTTGACCGCGATCGTTTCCTCGCGGCTTTGCATGGGCACCCAGGCGCCGCGATACCAAACTTCATTCGGATTGGCAGGGTTGAGTTTTTCGGCCACCAGATCGATGTCATCGTTCTGGAACATGGTCAGGCTCCAGGCGAATTTCTCGTTATGACCCAGCAAGGCGCTCGGGTTGAGGGCCTGGAAATGACCGTAGAGCTCGAAGCCCGGCGACTTCAGATGCGCCTCGTACCAGACTGCCGGGGTGGCGTACTGAATATGCGGGTCGCCCGCCAGCAGCGGCTTGCCGCCCAGCGTGCGGCTGCCCGAGACGGCCCAGGCATTGCTGCCCTCGAACACGGGCTGGCCGGCGGCTTCCAGGGCGTTCTGGCTCAGCTGGGCCAGGCGGCCCAGGTCTTGCCAATCACCCGGGCGCAGGCCTTGGCGCAAGACGCCGTCGGGGTGCCAGGCCATGTCGAAGATTTGCAGATAAGAGGCGCCCAGCTGATCGCGGATCTGGGTCATCACCGGTTCGGTGCGGAAGGCCGCCGCAAAGCTATAGGCCAGATAACCCGCCACGCTGACGGTGTCGGCCGGGGTGAAGGGCCGCTTGGGCAGGCCCAGCACCTCAAATTCCAGCGGTGCCGGGCGGCTGGCCTGGTATTGATTGATGCCGTCCAGATAGGCCATCAGCGAGCGTTTGGCCGGCGTGTCGATCTGGGCGAATTCCTTGGCCGCGTAAGCATCGGCATGGGCGCGGATACCCAGGGTACGGAAGAGACGGTCGGTTTCCAAAAGCTTGGGGCCCAGCACCTCGGCCAGCTCGCCACGCGCCAGGCGGCGCAGCATCTCCATCTGGAACAGGCGGTCCTGGGCATGGACATAGCCCAGGGCGCGGTAGAGATCGTCCTCATGGGCGGCGCTGATATGAGGCACGCCGAACTCGTCGTAACGCACGCTGACCTCGGCCTGCAAGCCCGTCAGCGCCAGCTCGCCCTCACGTTGGGGCCGCTTGCCGCGTAAATGCAGGGTCAGCAGCAGCGCGGCCAGGACCAGCAGCGCCAGCAAAAGCAGCAGCGATTTCTTGAGAATGGATTTCATGGCCCCATTGCAGCACAAGCGACCCAAACATGCTGCTGGCGAGTCTGACAGGGTCAGGTCTTGCCCTAGGAGTCTGCGCGGCA
>NZ_QAJN01000016.1:0-235744 GCF_003852425.1 Paucibacter sp. KBW04
TATGTCTCCGGTCTAAACAACATCTTCAAGCTGCCAGGCAAGACCTGACCCTGGGAATCCAGCAGCAAGATGTCGCCGTAGCAGGCATCCGAGCGACTGCGTGTGTTGTCGCCGTCCGTCATCAAAGCCATGCTGATCAAGGGGCCCGGCGCCTCGCCAAAAGCACGCGTGAAGTCCGCGACCAGATCGCGCTTGAAACTGGCCCAACCCTGATGCGCCGGATTGCGAGGCCCAGAGCCGACCACGATCTTACGAATGCGATCGCTGCGTGTGCTGGTTACCAGAGTATCGACGGGCGCGTTGGCATCCCAGACGTACATCAACAAGGCATAGGGCGGCGACTCACCGGTCAGCGTGCGCACCAGATCGAACTGCAGGCGATTGCGCAGGGACAGCTTGCTCGCGTCACCATCGAAGCCGATCAAGAGCCGCGCCGGCGCATCGTCCGAATCGGCATCGGCCACGGTGGCGGCATTCGAGAACGCGCCAATCCACCAATCGAATTGCAGGCTGGCGACCTGTTGTGCAGGCAGACTCATGCCACGCCGCCACAGACTTGCCGACTCGTTGGCCTGAGCCCGAACGCAAGACCGGCCTGCAAGCTGCACGATGTCGTACTGCGTTGACTTCTTGCCTGGCAAGTCCCGCAATGACCAATCGGCGAGCATAGACGAAGGTGCTGTGGGTCGAGTGCTTGCACCATCCTTGTGAGCGCAGCCTGCCAAGAGCAGCAAGGCCGAAACCAGAACCAGGGTCAGGTGGCCCATGGGGGCAATCGATTGACGCTGCAAAACTCCACCTCACCCATTCACAGATCTGTACATGCCAAAGAAAAAAGGGCCGACAGGCGGCCCTTTCCAGACTTTAGCAAACTCAAACCCCACCGATTAAACGGCGGGGCGAGTGGCATCAGAAACGATGACGAATGCCGACGGTGGCGCCGTAGCGATGAGTCGCACCGTTGGAGAACTTGACGTAGCCGTCAGAGAACTTGGTGTAGTCCAATTCAGCGTAAGCATCGGTGCGCTTGGAAAACGCGTAATCAGCGACGAAAGCCATGTAGTCGGCATTGCTCTTAGCGGGACCAGACAGATAGTGAGTCTGGCTGGAGTGCCAGTAATGTCCGCCCAAATTGATCTGAGGCGTGAGCTGGTAGGTCACACCGCCAGCAAACATATCGCGGTCCTGCACATCATTGGCAGCCGTATTCAAGACGGTGCCAATCAGGCCAGAGGTATAGGCCGCGCCCAGGAGGCTGCCCTTGTCGAACTTATTCTGCGCCCAAGAGGCGTTGACATACCAAGGACCACTGGTCCAGGCTGCGCCCACGGTCGCGCCCTTGACCTTCATGCCGCTAGTGTCGGTAACCTCCAGATAGCCGCCACCCAGGGCAAACTCACCGAACGCATAGCGCAGCATGCCACCCATGGACTTGTTCTGCGAATTGCCTTCGCCCGCGCTCACCTGCACCTCACCACGAAGACCACCGGCCTCGATCAGATACTTGACCATATTGTCCTGGCGCGCACCCATGGACAGGCCGATTTCAGGCTTGTATGCCTCGATATAAGGCGAGTACTTGAAGGAAGCGTAGGTCGAGGTGTAGATGTCGAACAGCACGTTGTACTGGCGACCGATGGTGATGCGACCAAAGTCGTTGGACTGCAGACCCACCCAGGACTGGCGCCAGAAATCGGCGGCAGCGGAGGTGCCGGTATCGGAATTCAGACGGTGTTCCAGATTGGCGATGGCCTTCAGACCACCACCCATATCTTCAGTGATGTTGAAACCCAGACGGCTTTGCGACATGCCGCCAGGAACGACCTGCCACAGCGCACCGGTTCCAGGCGCGGTGCCCGAGTTGCTGATGTAACGCACACCGGCATCAACAATGCCGTACATCGTCACGCTGGACTGAGCCCAAGCACCCGAGGTGCTGGCGGCCAAAAGGCTCAAGATCAGGGCGGTCTTCTTCATATCGATGTCTCCTGTTTGAAATAGGTGCAGCTGAGCCATTCTGTAGGAAGTGCGCGAATAGCGGGGCAAGCCGTTGCGCTGACCCAACAAGAGCTAACCCTGTCTCCCAGGGGACTCGATGCAGCCAGAAACAAAAAAGCCGCCCGAAGGCGGCTTTTGGAGACATCAAGCGAAAGCTTGAAGGCTCGATCAGAAGCTGTGACGCACGCCCAGATCGAAACCGCCGGAACGGCCGTCGGCGACCACTGCAGGCGAATTAGCCAAAGAGAACTTGGCTTGCTCGCCGTTGTCGATCAGGGACACGGTGGTGTACAGAGCGGTACGCTTGGACAGGTTGTAGATGTAACCTGCGGCGAATTGGTTAGCCTTGTACTTGCTCGAACCTGCACCGCTCTTGTCAGCAGCGTCGCTGTACGAAGCCCACACCGAACCAGCGCCCAGAGGAGCGGTCACGGCTGCGGTCCAAACTTCTTGCTTTGCAGCGCCGAATTCGGTCGTCGTATAGATCAGCGAAGGCTTGGCGATGCCGAAGTCATACGAAGCGCCCAGGGTCAACAGCTTGAACTTGGTGTCCACGCCGGATTCCATGTAAGCAGCGCTGACGTTGATGGCGTCGGCCTTGTAGCCAACACGGCCGCTGTACGACTTGCCGAAGGTCGAGCCTTCGCCAGCAGCAACGTCAACCGAACCGTAGAAGCCACCCAGATTGGCGGGCAGCACATAAGTCACTTGGTTGTCGTAACGACCCAGGCCAGCGCCCGAACCCAGATTGCTGTACAGGTTTTCAACGCTGCCCAGGCCGGTAGCCGAGACGGGGTCGAAGTCTTCGTAAGCCAGCTTGGTCGAGTTCTTGTTGCGACCCAGGTTCACGGTACCGAAGTCACCCCACAGGCTGACGGTAGCGCGACGGCCCCAGAACTTGCCATCCGAACCAGCAGCGGTGCCGGAGTCGACATTGACTTGGCTTTCCAACCAGAAGCCAGCCTTCAGGCCGCCGCCCAGGTCTTCAACACCGCGGACGCCCAGACGGCTGGTGGTGTTGCCACCGGAAGCCAGGCTGTAGAGGTCTTGGCCATTGGCCTTGGTGTAGCGAGCTGCAGCGTCAACCACGCCGAACAGAGTCACCGACGATTGAGCGGCTGCGACGCCAGCGAACGAGCCGAGAACGGCCAATGCAACGATAGATTTCTTCATTAGAAACTCCTAAGTATTCAACGAGGTCCCGATCTGCAAGGCTCTGCGAAAGCCCACCGGACCAACCCCCTCAGTGGAAGTTGCCGTATTTCACCAGACGAATGCATCGATTCCGCGGCTTGACAGTGTAAATATAGGGTTTACGTTGTGATGGCACAACGAACACGCTTTATCACAAATGCGTCATATTGCTAATAGGACTTTCCATTTCCATCCCGGTGAACTAGCGCTCCCCGTAAACTTCTACTCAATCTCGCATCTAGCCTCAGCCCATGCCCACTCACCATGCCTTGAGCGGCCTCGACCGTGTTCTTTCCAGCGTTGATCATGGCTTGCGGACTCTTTTCGGGCGCCCCAGCGCGGGCCGCCCTTCCCCTGCCAATCGGGTGCCCCAATCCGATTCGCGGCCTCTGAGCCCTCAAGAAGCTCAACTTTCTGCGGCCTTGATGCGCGTCAATCACGTTGGCGAGATCTGCGCGCAAGCGCTTTACCAATCACAAAGTCTGGTATGCCGCGACCCCAAGCTGCGTCGACACTTTGAACAAGCGGCCAAGGACGAGTTGGACCATCTGGCCTGGACCCAGCAGCGTTTGGACGATCTGGGCGGCCGCAGCAGCTATCTCAGCCCCTTGTGGTACGGCGGCGCCTTTGGCATCGGATGCCTGGCAGGCTTGGGCGGCGACCGCATCAGCCTCGGCTTTGTGGTGGAAACCGAGAGGCAGGTGGAGCAACACCTGGCCGGCCATATGGAGCGGCTACCAGCCGAAGACCAGGCTTCCCGCGCCGTGGTGGCGCAGATGAAGGAGGAAGAAGCCCGCCACGCCGATGAGGCCCTGGCCGCAGGGGCGCAACTTCTACCTGGCCCGGTGAAGGCGGCCATGCGCCTGAGCGCCAAGATCATGACACGTACAGCGCACCACATCTAATAATGAGTTAGCCCCGGGGAGCCTTCAAACCTCCACCAACTCCACCGAGGTGCTGATCGCCGCCGTCTTGCCCAGCATGATGCTGGCCGAGCAGTACTTTTCATGGGACAGAGCGACCGCGCGCTCGACCACATCTTGCTTAAGTCCGCGCCCGGTCACCACAAAGTGCATATGGATGGCGGTGAAGACCTTGGGCTCGGTTTCGGCCCGTTCGGCGCGCAGCTTTACTTGGCAGCCGCGCACATCGTGGCGACCACGCTTCAGAATCAGCACCACGTCATAAGCGGTGCAGCCACCGGTGCCGGCCAAGACGGTTTCCATGGGCCGCGGCGCCAAATTATGGCCACCGCCTTCGGGCGCACCGTCCATGGTGAGCAGATGGCCGCTGCCGGTCTGGGCCGAAAAAGCCATGCCGTCCGCGCCCATCCAGTTGATTGTGCATTCCATAAAAGTCTCCGTTTGAGATTGAAGCGCGCCGAGTCAAGCGCAGATCTAGACTGAAGACCCGACAAATTCCACGAGAAAATATTGCAGCGCAGCATAGCTTGCAGCTAAAATTCTATCCAAGCGATCGAACTCGCCGTCCTTCTCCAAGATCAAAGCCCTGACTTTGAAACTTCGAAAGGTACTCGGCTTTCGTTTTGCACCGTTTGTCTCCTCCACCGCCTCCATGGTGGATTCAGCCCGGACTTGCAAAAGTTCGGGCTTTTTTTCGTCTCAAGACCAGCGCATGCCCGGCCCAGCCGCCTGTAAGCAGGGCCTGCGACGCCCTGACTTATCATGCTGCACTGCAATAGATTGCAATGGAGACTTCATGGCAGCCCCGGCCCGCGCGCGCAAGACGACGACGAACAAATCCACGGACTCAGCCAAGCCTGCCTCCGGCAGCCAGCCCAGCTTGATCCCCAAGGGTGACAGCTATCTGCAGCGAATTCTGAACGCCCGCGTCTACGAAATCGCCCGCGAGACCTCCTTGACACCGGCCAAAAACCTGGCCAAGCGCCTGGGCAACAAGGTCTTGCTCAAGCGTGAGGACGAGCAAGCCGTGTTCAGCTTCAAGCTGCGCGGCGCCTACAACAAGATGGCCAACCTCAGCGCCGAGCAGTTGGGCAAGGGCGTCATCTGCGCCTCGGCCGGCAACCATGCGCAAGGTGTGGCCCTGTCGGCCAAGAAGCTGTCTTGCCGCGCCGTGATCGTGATGCCGGTCACCACGCCCAAGGTCAAGATCGACGCCGTCCAAGCCCTGGGCGGCGAGGTCGTCTTGTTTGGCGACAGCTATACCGATGCCTACGGCCACGCCCTGGAATTGGAAAAAGCCCAGGGCCTGAGCTTTGTTCACCCCTTTGATGACCCCGACGTCATCGCCGGCCAAGGCACCATCGCCATGGAGTTGCTGCGCCAGCACCCCGGCCCCATCGACGCCATCTTTGTGGCCATAGGCGGCGGCGGCTTGATCTCCGGCATTGCCGCCTACATCAAGGCCGTGCGGCCCGAGATCAAGATCATCGGCGTGCAAACCAAGGATTCGGACGCCATGGTGCGCTCGGTGCGCGCGGGCAAGCGGGTACAACTGGCCGATGTGGGCCTGTTTTCCGACGGCACCGCCGTCAAGCTGGTGGGCGAAGAAACCTTCCGCGTCACCCGCGCCCTGGTGGATGACTTCGTGCTGGTGGACACCGACGCAGTCTGCGCCGCCATCAAGGACGTGTTTGAGGACACCCGCAGCATTCTGGAGCCGGCCGGCGCCTTGGGCGTGGCGGCCGTCAAGCAGTACGTGGCCGAGCAAGGTTGCAAGGGCAAGACTTTTGTCGCCATCACCTGCGGCGCCAACATGAACTTCGACCGCCTGCGCTTTGTGGCCGAGCGAGCCGAGGTGGGCGAACACCGCGAAGCTTTATTCGCCGTCACCATCCCCGAGCAGCAAGGCAGCTTCAAACGCCTGTGTGAGTTGCTAGGCCCGCGCAGCGTGACCGAGTTCAACTACCGCATCTCGGACGCCGCCCAAGCCCATGTCTTCGTCGGCATCGCCACGCAAAAGCGCGAAGAATCGCAGAAGCTGCTCAAGACCTTCAGCAAGGCCGGCTTCGCCACCACCGACCTCACCGACAACGAGCTGGCCAAGCAGCATGTCCGCCATATGGTGGGCGGCCGCAGCGAGCTGGCGCAGAACGAGCGCCTCTACCGCTTCATCTTCCCCGAGCGGCCCGGCGCCCTGATGCGCTTTCTCTCCAGCATGCGGCCGGAATGGAATATCAGCCTCTTCCACTACCGCAATCAAGGGGCAGACTACGGTCGAATCCTGGTAGGCCTGCAAGTACCCAAGAGCGACAATGCGGCGCTGAAGAGCTTTCTGGCCACACTCAACTATCCTTACGAGGACGAGACGGACAACCCGGTCTACCAGTTCTTCTTGCGCTGACAGGACTTACGCAGAACCGCTCCCAAGCCCCCGCAAGCCATGCCCATCCAACAGTCACTGATTTCGCCCACCGCCAATCCGGAGTTGGAGAAATCGCTGCGCGAACGGGTGGAGCGGCATGCCGCCATTGCCGGTGGTTTGGGTGAGCTGGAGCCCCTGGCCGTGCGCTTGGGCCTGGTGCAGAACAGCTTGACGCCCCGTTTCCGCGACCCGGTGCTGGCTGTTTTTGCCGCCGACCACGGCCTGGCTGTGGACGGCATCGCCAATCTCTGGGGCCGCAGCACCCGCGAGCAGGCCTTGATGGCGCTGCAAAACCGCCTGCCTCTGTCCGTCTTCGCCCGCCTGCAAGGCCTGCAGCTGAGCCTGGTGGATTGCGGCATTGCCGAGCCCCTGCAACCGCATGCCAAGCTGCTGTCCCGCAAGATTGCCCACGGCACCCGCAACACCCGTCTCGGCGCGGCCATGAGCTTGGAGCAGGCCCATGCCGGTGTGCGCGTGGGCATGGAGATCGCCGACAAGCTGCAAGGCAATGTGCTGGCCTGCGCTGGCATGGGCCAGGGTTCGGCCGAGAGTGCCGCCCTGGTGCTGGCCCGGTTGATGGATTGCCCGGTGCAGGACTTCATCGTCTCCGGCCCCGATATGCGTCAGGACGATCTGGCCCGCCTGCTCGGCCTGCTGCACGGCGCACAAGCCCGGCATCGCGAGGTGGTCGAGCCGATGGAAGTGCTGGCCGCTTTTGGTGGCTTCGAGATCGCGGTGATGGTGGGCGCCATGCTGGTGGCCGCCTCCAAGCGCAGCCTCATCATCATCGACGGCATGACCGCCTGCGCCGCCCTCAAACTGGCCTCACGCATTGCCGCCCCAGTGACCGACTACGCCGTGTTCTGCCGCAGCCATGTGCATCGCGGCCTGGACGAAGCCCTGGCCTTGTTCCACGCCTCGGCCTTGCTGGAACTGGGCATGGACAGCGCCGATGGAACCGGCGCCGCCCTGGCCTGGCCCATGATTCGCAGTGCTGCGGCCCTGCTGACCGATTTGCATGAAGCGACCGACCCACGCACCGTGGGCCTGAACGCTGCCAACAGCGGCAACACCGCGCCGCACTCCCAGCCGCAGGACGCGGGCCGGGCACTGAACTCCTGAGACCGCTTACAAGCTTTAGCGCATCGGCAGATTGCCGTTTTGCTCCGCTTGCAGGGGCTGGGGCTGCGACATCTGGCCCGGCTGAGGCTGGCCATTGGGATTGCCGCCCAGCACCGTGGCCGAGGGTTGAGCCGGAGACAGGGCCCCGGTTGCCGCCGGCGCGGGGGGCGCGATCTGCAAATTCATGCTGACCACACCGCCCGAGCCCAGGCTGGCCGTTTGCTTGTCCACCGCGATCAGGCGCAACTCGCCTTCCAACACGGCGCCGATGCGCACCGTGCGCGGCACACCGTCCACCGAGATCAGGGCCAGGCCCTCACCGGCGTGCGCACCGGACTGCGCATTCTTTGGTGCCACCACGCCCAGCAGCTTGAAGCGGCTCTCAGCCACCGGCGCGGCCTCCGCCTGCTGGGGCGCGGGCACGCCGAAGAGGCGGGTCAGGTCCGCACCCGCGGCGCCACGCTCGCTCGCGGCCGAGGCCTGAGCGGGGGTCAACAAGGGTTTGGCCAGCAACTGGATGGCCCAGAAACCGCCACTGCAGGCCAGGGCGCCCCAGACCAGAAAAGCCGTCATTCGTGCAAGCATGGGCGGATTATGATTCAAGCGCTTGCGGCCCCGGGCAATTGCTTTCCCGGGTCCGCCAACATCAGCCAAGACCAAGCCACAACAAAACCCAGCATCCGCTCGCCACTATGCAAACTCAAGTCTTCACTGCCGCGCCCGCCCGGCCCCGCCGCAAGCAGTCGCGGGGCTTCACCCTGATCGAACTGCTGGTGGTGCTGGTCATCATCGGCGTGCTGGCCGCCCTGGTCGTGCCCAATGTCTTGAACCGCGCCGACGACGCCCGCGTCACCGCCGCCCGCACCGATGTCAACAATCTGATGCAGGCCCTCAAGCTCTACAAGCTGGACAACCAACGCTTCCCCAGCGCCGAGCAAGGCCTGGACGCCCTGGTGCGCAAGCCCACGGCCGGCAACCCACCGCCCAACTGGAAGCCCTATATCGACAAGCTGCCCAATGACCCCTGGGGCCGCCCTTATCAATACGCCAACCCCGGCATCAAGGGCGAGATCGACGTCTACAGCTTTGGCGCCGATGGTCGCACCGGGGGCGAAGGCAATGACGCCGACATCGGCTCTTGGCAATAAGCAGTGCCCAAAGCCCCCGGGCCTCGGTGCCGCCCTGGCATGATGCAACGTCGCGCTCAAGCCGGCTTCACCCTGATCGAATTGCTGGTCGTGGTGGCGCTGATCGCCATTGCCACGGCCACGGTCAGTCTGTCCTTGCGCGACCCGGCGGCCGCCCAGCTGGAGCGTGAGGCCGAGCGCCTGTCGGCCCTGTTTGAAACCGCCCGCGCCGAAAGCCGGGCCGCGGGCCTGAGCGTGACCTGGCAACCGGTCAAACAAGGGGATGGCAGCGAGGACCAGTTTCGCTTCCAAGGTCTGCCCAAAACCATTCAGCTGCCGCGCCGCTGGCTGGGCCAACCGGTCAGCGTCGAGATCGCCCGCGCCAACTTGATTCGCCTGGGCCCCGAGCCCTTGATCGGCGCGCAGCAGCTGCGCCTGAGCCTGGGCTCGCAACGCCTCACCCTGGCCACCGACGGCCTCTCCCCTTTCGAGGTCAAGGCCGACGATGGCTCCTGAACTGAAGCGGCCCGCGCAAGCAGGCTTCACCCTGATCGAGGTGCTGGTGGCCCTGGTCATCGTGGCCATCAGCTTGGCTGCGGGCATCAAGGCCGCCGGGGCGCTGAGCGATAACGCGGCCCGCCTGCGCAGCATCAGCTCGGCCCAGTGGTGCGCCGAGAATCAACTGACCGAGTTGCGCCTGTCCAAACAATTCCCCAGCCTGGGCGAAAGCGAATTCAGCTGCGAGCAGCTGGGCCAAACTTTTCGCGGCCAGCTCATCGTGCGCGCCACGCCTAACGCCGGCCTGCGCCGGGTCGATGCGGTGGTGATTGACGAGGCCGGTGAACACAGACTGCTGCTCAGCGGTATCGCGGGTCGCAACTGAATATGAAGCCGACCCAAGCATCACAGCGCTCCCGCGGCTTCACCCTGGTCGAGGTGCTGGTCGCCCTGGTCATCATGGCCACCATGGCCATCGTGGCCTGGCGCGGCCTGGATGCCTTGCTGAAGAGCCGCGACATCGCCCAAACCCATCTGGACCAAAGCACCCGGCTGCAAACCGTGGTCGCGCAATGGGAGCAAGACCTGCGCTCCATTCAAGACAGCGGCATTGAGGAGCCGCTCGCCTTCGACGGCGCCAGTCTGCGCATGACCCGCCAGCTGCCCGAGGGCTTGCAGGTGGTGGTCTGGACGGCACGCAATAACGCCCTGTTCCGCTGGGAGGGCCCGGTGGTGAAAACCGTGGCCGCCCTGAACGACAGCTTTCAGCGCAGCCAGCTGCAGGTCAATCAAGACGCCACCCAGCTGCGCGCCCTAGAAGGCGTCAGCGGCTGGCAGATGTATTTCTACCGCGGCAATAGCTGGAGCAATGCCCAGTCCAGCAGCGGCACGGCCAGCAACACGCCCCAGCCCGCGGCCAGCGCCGCCAGCGGCGTCAATCCCGGCCTGGGGCCGCAGCGCCCGGATCTGCCCAGCGGTGTGCGCATGGTCATCCTGTTTGGCCCCGGCAGCGGCTTCTCTGGGCCGCTGACGCGCCAGATCGCAATCGGGCAATGATGATGCGAAGCCCTCACTCACTTCAAGCGCAGCGCGGTGCAGCCCTGCTGACCGCCATGATCATCGTCACCCTGGTGGCCAGCCTGGCCGCGGCCATGGTGTGGCGGCAGTACCGCGCGGTGCAGATCGAGGCGGCCGAGCGCTCGCGCAGCCAGTCCTCGCTGATTCTGCAGGGCGCCCTGGACTGGGCACGCCTGATCCTGCGCCAAGACGCCATCGACAACCAGAAAGACCCGGTCGACAGCCTGAACGATTTCTGGGCCGTGCCGGTGGCCGAGAGCCGGGTCTCCACTTTTCTGGCCATTGAGGGCAGCAACACCGACAAGGACGGCCCCGAGGCTTTTCTGTCCGGCTCCATCAAGGATGCCCAAGCCCAGTACAACCTGCGCCATCTGCTCGGCGGCGCCCAGGTGCCGGAGCTGGAACAGCGGGTGCTGGAGCGCATCTGCCAGAGCGCGCAAACCCCGCCGGGCACCGCCGCCCTGATCATCAATCGCTTGCGCCAGGCCTTTGCCAGCAACAACAGCCAAGCCGCCTCGGCTCCCAGCGCCGGAGACGCCAGCGATGTGCCCTTGCAGCCGCGCAATCTGGATCAGCTGGTCTGGCTAGGCCTGAGCCAAGACACCATCGAGCGCCTGCGGCCCTTTGTCACCCTGCTGCCCACGCCCACACCGGTCAATCTGAATACCGCCCCACGCGAGGTCATCGCCGCCCTGTTCGACGGCATGGACCTGGCCTCGGCCGAACGCCTGGTGCAGGTGCGCCAAGGCCAGCCGCTGAAGAAGGTGCAGGACGCCAAGAATTTCCTGCCCAGCTCGGTCACCATCAGCTCCGACCGGGCCGAGGTGGTGACCTCCTACTTCAATGTCAGCGGGCGCATGCGTTTGGACGAGCGGGTGCTGGAGGAACGCTCCCTGGTCTGGCGCCGCAATCTCGATGTGCTGGTGCTGGACCGTCAACGGGTCAATCTGGTGCTGGAAGCCGGCCAGAAGAAACCCTGAGTACCCCCCGATTCCAGGGCACAAATTTCATCTGCCTCGACCCCCAGCCCCGGCCCCTGCAAATTCCGCTCCTAGAATGCGCCAGCCCAATCAATGGAAGCCCGAGCCCAGCCGGTCTCGACTTCATGCTCATCCAGAGAAGCGGCCCGGACAACACCATCCTTTTCAGCCGGGCTCGGAGCTCGCCACACTGCGTTCATGAGTACTCTGCTTGTCTTTCTACCGCCGCGCAGCCGTTTGCGCGCCCAAGGCCGCGCCATCCAGTCCAATGAGGGCCTGGGGCACACGGCCGCCGGCGCGCTGAACAAGGACTTCGACTTCCTGCTGACGACGGACGGCATCACCATCAGCCAGCAGGGCAGCCAGAGCGCCGCCCATCTGCCGCCGGCCGACACGGTGATCGCCATCCCCGCCGAGTCCGATGTGGCCTGGCAGCGGGTCACCCTGCCCAAGGCCGGCCGCCAGATGCGCTCGGCCCTGGCCGGCATGCTGGAAGAGACCCTGCTGGACGAACCCGAGAGCCTGCACTTCGCCGTGGAGCCCGAGGCCTTGGGTGGCGACACCGCCTGGGTGGCCATCACCTCGCGCCCCTGGTTGCAGCAGCAACTGGCCACGCTGGAAGCGGCGCAAGTCTTTGTAGACCGCGTCTGCCCCTTGAGCTGGCCCGAGGCGCCGCCGCGTGGCCACTTCTACCCCACCGGCCAGGAGAACAGCCCCGTCGCCCTGCGCTGGAGCCATCCCGAGGGCGTGAGCAATCTGCCCCTGGACGGCGGGCTCTCGCGCCAACTCTTCCCGCCCACCCTGGTGCAAGCCACGGAATGGACGGCCACGGCCGAGGTGGTCTCGGCCGCCGAGCGCTGGTTGGGCACGGCGGTGCCGGTGCTGAGCCCGGCACAGCGTGCGCTACGGGTGATCGCCAGCGCCTGGAATCTGCGCCAGTTCGAGCTGGCTCAGCGCACCCGTGGCGTGCGCGCCCTGCGTCAGGTCTACCGCGCCTTCATGCGGCGCGAATGGCGAGCGACGCGCTACGGCTTGATCGGCCTAGTGCTGGTGCAGTTGCTGGGTCTGAATTTGCTGGCCTGGCAAGAACACCGGCAGTTGCAAAGCCGCCGCGCCCAGCTGGACGCGACCTTGCAGGCCACCTACCCCCATATTCGCGCCATCCTCGATGCCCCGGTGCAGATGCAGCGCGAGACCGATGCCTTGCGCGCCAACGCAGGCCGCAGCGGCACGCAGGATCTGGAGTCCTTGCTGGCCGCCGCCGCCACTGCTTGGCCGGCCGATCGCGCACCGGTGGACAGCCTGACGTTTGAGCCCGGTCATCTGAGCATTGCCTCGGCCGGCTGGAGCGAGCCGCAGATCCAGCAATTCCGCAGCCAGCTTAGAAGCGAAGGCTGGCAGCTGGACGCCAGCGAGGGCAAGCTCAGCCTGAGCCGCGCCAAGGCCGACAACCGTAGGTAATGAACAAGACATGATGAGTAGCGCCCCCATGAAGTCCTGGCAGAAAACGGCCGCCCCTCTCAAAGCCCATTGGCAGACCCTGGGCGAGCGTGAGCGCTTCATGCTCAAGCTGGCGGGCGCCGCCCTGGGCCTGTTATTGCTCTGGCTGATCGCCGTGCAGCCGGCCCTGCGGGTACTGCGCCAAAGCCCGGCCCAGCTGGAAGCGGTGGATTTGCAGCTGCAGGAAATGCAAGCCCTGGCCCAGGAAGCGGCCGAGCTGCGCGGCATTGCCCCGGTGCCGGCCGCGCAAGCCGCCCAGGCCCTGCAAGCCGCCAGCGAACATCTGGGCAAGGACGCACGGCTCACCATCACCGGCGATCGCGCCGTGCTGAGCATCAACGGCATCAGCAGCGAGGCCTTGCAAGCCTGGCTGGGCGAGGTGCGCAGCGCCGCCCGCGCCCGCCCGGTTGAAGCCCAGCTGCAACGCGGGCCCAAGGGCTATGCTGGCAGCATCACCCTCAGCATCGCGGGGGTGAACGGATGAGCAAGGGCTTCAAAGCGCTTTTTGGCCGCGGCCGCCGCGGTTCCGCGCGGGCCTTCGAGCCCAGCCTGAACGGGCCCATGACGGAACACACGCAGTGGCAGGACACCCGCCAGCTGGAACCCGCCTGGCGCGGCCGCAATGTGGCGGCGCGGCGCTGGGCCGTGGCCGGGGCCTTGCTCGGTCTCTTGCTGGCCCTGATCCTGTTTGCGCCCGCCAGCTGGTTGGCACGCGGCCTGGCCAGCGCCAGCAATGGCCATCTGCTGATCACCGACACCCGCGGCAGCATCTGGAACGGCAGCGGCCTCTTGGTCCTGACCGGTGGCGAAGGCAGCCGCGACGCCAGCGTGCTGCCGGGCCGTATCAGCTGGTCCATGGGCGTGCAAGGCTGGGGCCTGGCCCTGCGGGCGCGCCAGGACTGCTGCTTCAACGGCGAGCTACAACTGCGCCTGAGCCCCGGCTGGGGCCGCTTCGAGATCGCCGTGGCCAGCCATGCCGACTGGCTGGCGCGCTGGCCCAGTGCCTGGCTGGCGGGCTTGGGCACGCCCTGGAACACCTTGCAACTGGGCGGCTCGGTACGCATGAGTGCGCGTGAGTTCCGCCTGGAATGGGTGCAGGGCCGTTGGCGCCAGTTCGGCCAGCTGGATCTGGACCTGCTGAACGTCTCCTCCCGCGTCTCCACCCTGGCGCCGCTGGGCAGCTACCGCTTCAGCGTGCTGGGTGGCACACCCGGCCAAGGTGGGGCCCAAGACGGCATCAGCCAGCTGCGCCTGAGCACCCTGGACGGTGCCCTGATCCTCAACGGCCAAGGCAGCTTCGGCCTGGGCAAGCCCCGCTTCACCCTGGAGGCCACGGCGGCCCCGGGCCGCGAGGCGGCACTGAACAATCTCCTGAATATCATCGGCCGCCGCCAAGGCGCGCGTTCCGTCTTTTCGATTGGATGAGCATGAATAAGAAATGTCTAGGAGCCAATCGGGGCACCCTGACCCTGCTGGCCGCCGCGCTGCTGAACTTGCACGGCAGCCCCGCCCTGGCCCAGGCCGATGCCGAGGCCAATGCCGCCTTAGCGCAATCATCCGCCGCCCGCATCCACAGCCCGGCGCTGAAGTCGCGCACCCCGGTGACGCTGAATTTCGTCAACGCCGATCTGGAAGGCGTGACACGCGCCATGGGCGTGATGCTGGACCGCCAGTTCATCATCGACCCGCGCGTCAAGGGCTTGATCACGGTGTACAGCGAGCAACCGGTGTCGGTGCGCGAGGCCTACCTGAACTATCTGGCCGCGCTGCGCGGCCTCGGTTTCACCGTGGTGGAGAACTCCGGCCTGCTCAAGGTCGTGCCCGAGGCCGATGCCAAGCTGCAAGCCGGCTCGGTGGCGGTGGGCACCAGCGGCGTGCGGGGTGACCAAATCATCACCCAGATCTTCAAGCTCAACCACGAGAACGCCAATAACTTGGTGGCCGTGCTGCGCCCCCTGATCAGCCCCAACAACACCATCAATGCCAACCCAGGCAATAACAGCCTGGTGATCACCGACTACGCCGAGAACCTGCAGCGCCTGGGCCGCATCATCGCGACCATGGACACGCCCGGCTCCACCGATCTGGAAGTGGTGCCGCTCAAGCATGCCATCGCCTCCGATCTGGCGGCCCTGGTGCAAAAGCTGGCCGATGGCAATGCCGCCGCCGCGGCACCCGGCCAGGCCGCTGGCTCGCTCAGCGTGCTGGCCGATGCGCGCAGCAATGCCCTGATCTTGCGCGCCGCCAACCCGGCCCGCCTGGCCCAGGCCCGCGCCATGATCGAGAAGCTGGACCAGCCCGGCAACGACGGCAATGCCAGCGGCAATATCCGCGTGGTCTATCTGAAAAATGCCGACGCCACCAAACTGGCCACCGTGCTGCGCGCTGCCTTTGCCGGCGGCAGCGGTGCTTCGGGCGGCAGCGCCAGCAGCGGCAGCAGCAGTGCTTTTGGCAGCAGCGCCAGCAGTAGCAGTGGCACGGCCAGCAGCACGCCGCTCAGCGGCATAGGCCAGAACAACTCGGCCACGGGCAGCGGCACCTCGGCCGCGGCCACCACGCCGGTCTCCGCCTCGCAAGGCCCGTCCACCGGCGGTTTTGTGCAGGCCGACCCCTCCATCAACGCCCTCATCATCACCGCGCCCGAGCCTCTGTATCGCCAGATCCGCGGCGTCATCGACCAACTCGATGTGCGCCGCGCCCAGGTCTATGTGGAGACCATGATCGTCAAGGTCGACGCGACTAAGGCGGCCCAGTTCGGCGTGCAGTGGCAAAACCTGTTCGGCAACAAGGGCGACAGCACCATCACCGGCGCCGGCACCAATTTCGGCACCGGCCTGAACAACATCATCAATGGCTCGGTGGCCACGGCCGGCGGCCGCACCGGCGTGGCCACGGCCCTGGCCAATGGCGCCGCGCCACAGGGCTTCAATATCGGCTTGCTCAAACAGGTCGGCAATTTCTACACCCTTGGCGCCATCGCCAACTTCCTGGAATCCGAGACCGGCGGCAATGTCTTGTCCACGCCTAATTTGGTGGCCCTGGACAATGAAGAAGCCAAGATCGTGATCGGCCAGAACGTGCCCTTCCTGACCGGCTCCTACGCCAACACCGGCGGCAATACCGGCGCGGCCAATCCCTTCCAGACGATTGACCGCAAGGACGTGGGCCTGACCCTGCGCATTCGCAGCCAGATCGGCGAAGGCGGCACGGTGCGTATGACGGTCTACCAGGAGAACTCCTCGGTGATCGCCGCCACCAGCACCAATAGCAGCGGCCCCACCACCGACAAGAGCGCGGTGGAGACCACCGTCTCGGTGGA
This sequence comes from Paucibacter sp. KBW04, assembly GCF_003852425.1. Taxonomy (GTDB): domain Bacteria; phylum Pseudomonadota; class Gammaproteobacteria; order Burkholderiales; family Burkholderiaceae_C; genus Paucibacter_A. The sequence goes on from NZ_QAJN01000016.1 coordinate 16,161, forward strand.
CGACGGCCAGATCCTGGTGCTGGGCGGCCTGATGAAGGACGAGTACGCCGACGGTGAAGACGGCGTGCCCGGCCTTTCGCAGATTCCCTTGCTGGGCAATCTGTTCAAGAGCCAAAACCGCAAGCGCATCAAGACCAATTTGATGGTCTTCCTGCGCCCGGTGGTGATGCGCAACCAGAACGCGGCCGATCAACTGACCCTGGATCGCTACGAGTCCATCCGCAGCCTGCAACAAGGCTCGCAACCCAAACCCCACATGATCTTGCCCGACACCGGCGCGCCGGTGCTGCCGCCCAGCCCGGCCACGCCGGCCGGCGGCGCGAGCAGTGCCGCGCAGCAAAAGCAGCAGCAACCTTGAACCCGCAAACGAGCAAGCGCATGGCCACACGCCACCCCCTGCCCTACGCCTTTGCCAAGGCGCATATGGTTTTGCTGGAAGACGACGGCGCTTCCCTGGTGCTGTGGGCGCCGCCCGAGGTCAGCCTGGCCAGTCTGTCGGAAGTGCAGCGCCTCTACCAGATCGACCGTTTCGAGAAAGAGCCGCGCAGCACCCTGGCCGAGCGCATCAATGCGGCTTATGCAGGCAGCGAATCCAGCGCGGCCGTGGTGATCGGCGAGGTGGAAAGCGCCGTCGACCTGAGTCGCATGATGCAGGACCTGCCCGCCGTGGAAGACCTGCTGGAAGCGGCCAATGACGCGCCCATCATCCGCATGTTGAACGCCTTGCTGACGCAGGCGGCCAAGGACGGTGCCAGCGACATCCATATCGAGCCTTACGAGCGCGCCAGCTCGGTGCGCTTCCGCGTCGACGGCACTTTGCGCGAGGTGGTGCAGCCCAATCGGGGCCTGCATGCCGCACTGATCTCGCGCCTGAAGATCATGGCCGAGCTGGACATCGCCGAGAAGCGCCTGCCGCAAGACGGCCGCATCAGCTTGCGCATCGGCGGCCGTGCCATCGATGTGCGCGTCTCCACCCTGCCCTCGGCCCACGGCGAGCGTGCCGTGCTGCGCCTGCTGGACAAGACCGAATCCAAGTTCACGCTCGAAGGCCTGGGCATGAGCGGCGACGTTCTCTCGGCCTTCAAAAAGCTGGTGCAGCAGCCGCATGGCATCGTCTTGGTGACCGGCCCGACCGGCTCGGGCAAGACCACCAGCCTCTACGCCTCGCTGCAAACGGTGGACACCAGCACCACCAATGTCTTGACGGTGGAAGACCCGATTGAGTACGAGCTCTCAGGCGTGGGCCAGACGCAGGTCAATGCCAAGATCGACCTCAGCTTCGCCAAGGCCTTGCGCGCCATCCTGCGCCAGGATCCGGACGTCATCATGATCGGTGAAATCCGCGATTACGAGACCGCGCAGATCGCCATTCAGGCCTCGCTCACCGGTCACCTGGTGCTGGCCACCTTGCACACCAATGACGCGCCTAGCGCCGTGACTCGACTGACCGATATGGGCGTCGAGCCCTTTTTGCTCAGCTCCAGCCTGCTGGGCGTGCTGGCCCAGCGCCTGGTGCGCAAGCTCTGCCCGGTCTGCAAGCGCGAGGACGAGCATGGCCACTTCCATCCGGTCGGCTGCGAGGCCTGCTCCAAGACCGGCTACAAGGGCCGCACCGGCGTGTACGAGCTGATGGTGGCAGACGACCATGTGCGCGGCCTGATCCACCAGCAGGCGGCCGAGAGCGAGTTGCTGGCCGCCGCACAGCGTGTGGGCCTGCGCTCCATGCGCGAGGACGGCGCACGCCTGATTTCGCAAGGCATCACCTCGGAAGAAGAAGTGCTGCGCGTCACGCGAGACTAGAAACCCCACCATGCCGGCCTATAAGTACGAAGCCCTCAACGAAGCCGGCCGCGCCAGCAGCGGCCTGATCGAAGCCGACAACCCGCGCGTGGCCCGTGCCCAGCTGCGCGCCCTGAACCTGGTGCCGCTGAGCATCACGCCGGTGCAGCAGCATGGCCAGGCCGGTGGCAGCCGCTTTGCCCGCCGCATCTTCAGCCCTACGGCCCTGGCCGTGTGGACGCGTCAACTGGCCGGCCTGGTCGGCGCCGGCCTGCCGCTGGAGCGTGCGCTCACGGCCCTGGCCGATGAGAGCGAGGATGACAAACAACGCGAGCTGCTCTCGCAGCTCAAGGCCGAGGTCAATGCCGGCTCGCCTTTTGCGCGCGCCCTGGCCAGCGCGCCGCGCGAGTTCGACGAGGTCTTCCGCGGCGTGGTCGCGGCCGGTGAACAAAGCGGCGCCCTGGGGCCGGTGCTGGAGAAACTGGCCGACGATCTGGAAGAGCGCCAAGACCTCAAGGGCAAGCTGATGGGCGCCATGGCCTACCCGGCCATCGTGTCCCTGATCTCGGTGTTCATCGTGATCTTTTTGGTCACCTATGTGGTGCCGCAGATCGCCACCGTGTTCACCAGCTCCAAGCGCGCCCTGCCCGGCATCACCATCGCCATGCTGGCCATCAGCGCCTTTGTGCGCGAGTGGGGCTGGCTGATGCTGCTGAGCCTCATCGCTGGCGGCTTCGCGCTGAACGCCGCGCTCAAGCGCGCGGCCTTCCGCATCCGCTTTGATTCCGCCATGCTGGGCCTGCCCGTCATCGGCCGGCTCGCGCGCGGCTATAACGCGGCCCGCTTCGCCGGCACCCTGGCCATGCTGGCGGGTTCGGGCGTGCCGATTCTGAAGGCCTTGCAAGCCGCGGCCGAAACCCTGTCCAACCACGCCATGCGGGCCGATGCGCTGGACGCCCTGGTGCAGGTGCGTGAAGGCGCGCCCCTGGGCGCAGCCTTGGCGGGCAAGAAGCGCTTCCCCGGCATCCTGGCCATGTTTGCCCGCCTGGGTGAGCAGACGGGTCAGCTGCCGCAGATGCTGGACCGCGCCGCCCGCCAGCTCAGCGTCGAGGTGCAGCGCCGCTCCATGGCGGCCGCCACCTTGCTGGAGCCCTTGCTGATCGTCGCCATGGGCGCCGTCGTGCTGATGATTGTGCTGGCCGTGCTGCTGCCCATCATCCAGCTCAACACCTGGGTGAAGTAAGCACACAAGCCCTGCCCCGGGTCAGTGGCCCGGCGCTTCCACATCCGGCTCAACACTGCTGAGCAAGCGCATATCGGCCACCGAGCTGCCGTCTGGCGCGCTGGAGATGGCGTCCACATAGCGCATGCCCACGGCGATGTCGACGCCCGAATAGGCTTGGGTGCTGTAGACCTGGGCGCCCAGCGAGGGGTCACGCGCCACCACGCTGACCAGCAAGCGGCTGCTGCTGTCTTGCAAGGAAGGGCTGTCGGGCAGCAAGAGGTCTTGCAAGGGGCTGTCCGGGCCGATCTCGTGGATCAGGGTCCAGGTCAGGGGGAAGAAAGGCATGTCATCGCGGGCCAGCTTCAGGTCCACCGAACGCCTGAAGCGCTGGCCATCGGGGGAGTCACCAGTTTGCAAGCTGGTGATGCGCACCGTCGCCTCATGCAGAGGGTGCAAACGCCCGTTGCCGATGCGAATCATCAGGCTGGCCCGGCCCTTGCGCCACAGCAGCACGGGCTTGTCGGCAAACAGAATCTTGGCCTTGGGCTTGGAGAAGCGCACAAAAACCAGGCCCGTCATCACCGCCGTCAGCAAGGTGCCAACAAAGGTCTCGACCGCCGACACCACATGGCCGTACAAGCTGATGGGCGCCATATTGCCGTAGCCCACCGTGGCCAGGGTTTCGATGCTGAAGAAGAAGGCATCGACCAAGGAGTAGGCCGGCAGATTCGACACACTGCCCGGCTTGATGAAGTAGAGCAGGGCGAACAAGCCATTGATGGCCAGGTACAGGCCGATCAAGGCGAGCAAGAACTGACCCCAGCCCAGGGTCAGGGCCAGGTGATAGGGGTCGGCAAGGTCGAAGCGGGACACGCCCAGTTTTTCCATCCGCGAGACATTGCTGCCCACCTTGGCGGCCAGCTGCATGGGCAGGGCTTTGCTGCTATTCCTGGCTTTGGCATGCGACATGAGGCAAACACTTTCTTGATCGACGGCGGGCGAGAAATTCACCTGGGACTGACCCGTATCATGCGTTCACCCTGTTCTTGAATCGACCGTTCAAATACTTATGCCAGCCACACTCGAGGGTCAACTCGTCGTCGCCATTTCCTCGCGCGCCCTCTTCGATTTCGAGGAAGAGAACCAGTTCTTCGAGGACGGTGACGACCGCGCCTATATGGCCCTGCAGCAAGAGCGGCTGGATCTGCCCGCCAAACCCGGCGTGGCCTTCTCCCTGGTGCAAAAGCTCTTGGCCTTCAATAGCGATGCGGCCCAGCCGCGGGTGGAGGTGGTGGTGCTGTCGCGCAATGACCCGATTTCGGGCATGCGGGTGTTCCGTTCGGCCAAGCATTACGGCCTGCCCATCCAGCGCGGTGTGTTCACCCGAGGTGAGTCGCCCTGGCGCTATCTGCGCCCGCTCAAAGCCCATCTGTTTCTCTCGGTCAACGAGGCCGATGTACGCCAGGCCTTGAACGCCGGTGTGGCGGCGGCGCGGGTCTACCCGCTCTCGGCCCATGCCAGTGCCGAGCACCCCAAGGAGCTGCGCATCGCCTTTGACGGCGACGCCGTGCTCTTCTCAGACGAGGCCGAGCAGGTGTTCCAACGCGAGGGCCTGAACGCCTTCCAGGACCACGAGATCGCCCACGCCAACACGCCCCTACCCGCCGGGCCCTTCAAGCCGGTGTTGGAGGCCTTGCACCGCCTGCAGCAAGACGCATCGAGCGGCGCGATGCGGGTTCGCACCGCCCTGGTCACGGCCCGCAGCGCACCGGCCCATGAACGCGCCATCCGCACGCTGATGGACTGGCGCATCGAGGTCGACGAGGCCATGTTCCTCGGTGGCCTGGCCAAAGGCGAATTCCTGCGCGAGTTCGAGCCCGACTTCTTCTTCGACGATCAGGCCGGCCATATCGCCAGCGCTGCCGCCCATGTGCCCTCGGGCCATGTGGCGGCCGGCATTGCCAATGGCTGAGCCCACGCTTTGAGAGAACCTTGCCACCTGGGGTATGCCCCGGCGCTGCTCGCCCATGACGATTGGCCGCCGGGTCCGGCAGGCAGGACAATGCCCGCCTTCGCGTCATGTCCCGGACATCAATCCGCCATCACCTCGTCATTCCCAAAAGGAAGCCGCCATGTCTCCCGCGTCCTCTCTCAAGGCCCATCCCCTGGCCCAAGCACTTGCCGCAGCCCTGCTGCTGGGCTCGGCCGCAGCTGCGCACGCGCAGCCCGTCAGCAGCCAGCCCGGCCCCGGCTTTTATCGCCAGCCGGCTCTTCACGGTCAAATCGTCTATCTGGTGGCCGAAGGCGATCTGTGGCGGGTGGGCCTGAACGGCGGCCGTGCCGAACGCATCACCACACACGGCGGTCAGGAGACCCTGCCCGCCGTGTCGCCGGACGGCCAGTTCATCGCCTTTGTGGGCCAGTACGACGGCCCCGGCGATGTCTATCTGCTGCCGGTGCAAGGCGGCGTGCCCAAGCGCCTGAGCTGGGAAGGTGCGGCCCTGCGCGTCTGGGGCTTCAGCGCCCAGGGCGAGGTCTTGTTCACCGGCCCCTCGCAAGGCGGCCAGCCCATCACTCAGCTCTACGCTGTCGATCCTAAGACCTTGGCCCGACGTACCCTGCCGGTGGGCCAGGCCAGCGACGGCGCACTGAGCGCCGACGGCAAGCAACTCTTCTTCACCCGCAACGGTCTGCGCGGCGACAACGCTCGCCAGTACCGTGGCGGCGCGATTGCGCGCCTGTGGACCCTGGACCTCAACAGCCAGGCGGAAGCTCGCCCCCTGCTGGCCGAGGGTGCCAATGACAAGCGCCCCATGCCATACAAGGCGGCCGATGGCAGCGAGCGCATCGCCTTTCTGTCGGATCGCGATGGCACCGTCAATCTTTGGTCAGTGGACCTGAAGGGTCAGGATCTGCGCCAGCACAGCCAGCACAAGGGCTGGGACATCCGCCACGCCTCGGTCAGCGAGGGCCGTGCTGTCTACGCCGTCGGCGCCGACCTCTACACCCTGGACCTGAACGCCCCGGCGGGAACTGGCCAGAAGCTGGACATCCAACTCAGCGGCGACTTTGAGCAGCAGCGTCAGCGCTGGATCGCCAAGCCGCAGGACTTCCTCACCGAAACCAGCCTGGCCCCGAATGGCGAGCGCGTGCTGCTGGCCAGCCGCGGCCGCCTGGCCACCCAGGGCGTGGGTGCGCTGCGCCGCGCCGAGTTGCCCCAGCCCGCGGATGGCCGCTGCCGCACGGCAGAGTTCAGCGCCGACAGCAAGAGCGTCTTCGCCATCTGCGACTTCAGCGGCGAGCGTGAGATCTGGCGCTTGCCCGCCAATGGCCTGGGCACGCCCGAACAGCTGACCCAGGGCGCCAGTGCCATGCGCACCCGCCTGCTGCCCTCGCCGGACGGCCGCTATCTGGCCCATCAGGACAAGGAAGGTCACCTCTTCCTGACCTACCTCAAGGCCAGCGGCACGGCTGCAACAAAGCAAATTGCTCACAACCCAATTGAAGGCAGTTTCGAGCACCTGGCCTGGTCGCCCGATAGCCAGGCCCTGGCCTTCACCCAGACCCTCAGCAATGCCAACCGTGCCCAGCTGATGCTCTTCAATCTGAAGGACGGCCGCACGCACCAGCTGAGCTCGGAGCGCTACGACAACGAGGCGCCGGCCTTCACGCCGGACGGCCGCTGGCTTTACTTCGCCTCGCGCCGCCACTTCGCCGTCAGCAATACCAGCGGCCCCTGGGGCGACCGCAATATGGGCCCTTACTTCGACCGCGGCACCCGGCTCTACGCCCTGGCCCTGCAGTCCGGCCAACGCTTCCCCTTCGCGGCCAAGAACGAGCTGGATGCGGCCGAGGCCAAGCCAGAGTCCAAGTCTGAGGGCAAGCCCGAGGCCAAGGCGGAAGGCAAGGCCGATAGCAAGGCTGAAGCCAAGACAAACGATGCCAAGTCCAAGCCCGCCATTCAGTGGGAAGGCCTGCGGGAGCGCCTGTTTGAAGTGCCCCTGCCCGCTGGCAATTACAGCCAGCTGAAGACCGACGGCAAGCGCCTGTGGTTCCTCGATGCCGAAGGAGCTGCCGAACGCAAAACCAGTTTGAAGACCCTGTCCATCGACAATCTGGGCGCGGGCGCCGAGACCGTCAGCGGCGATGTGCGCAGCTTCGAGCTGAGCGCCGATGGCAAAAAGCTGATGCTGGTGCGCGCCAGCGGTGGCGCGGCGCCTGAGGTCCTGCTGGTGGACGCCGCACCCAAGCTGCCGGCCGAATTGCCTAAGTTCCAGGTGCGCTGGAGCGACTGGCAGATCGCCACCCAGCCCAAGCAGGAATGGCGGCAGATGTTCCAGGACGCCTGGCGCATGCACCGCGACTATTTCTACGACAAGCAGATGCACGGCGTCGATTGGCAAGCCATGCGCGCCAAGTACGAGCCCCTGGTGGATCGCGTGACCGACCGTGCCGAATTGGCCGAGCTGATGGCTCAGCTGGTGAGCGAGCTGGGCGCCCTGCACAGCCAGGTGAATGCGGGTGATGTGCGCAAGGGCGAAGAAGGCCCCGGCCTGGCCGGCCTGGGCGCACGCTTCAGCCGCAGCGGCAAGGCGGGTGAGCAGGGTCTGCGCATCGAGCAGATCTACCGCAGCGACCCGGAGCTGCCTGGCGAGCAAGGCCCGCTGGCCGCCGCCGGCCTGGACCTGAAGGTGGGTGATGTGATCACCAGCATCAACGGCCGCAAGATCGGCGAAGTGCCGCATGAGTCCGAGCTGCTGCGCGGCCAGGCCGGCCGTCAGGTCTTGCTGCAAGTTCGCACGGCAGAAGGCAAGGAGCTGCAGCGCATCGTCACCCCGGTGGACCAGCGCCGCGAAGGTCAGCTTCGTTATGCCGACTGGCGCTACTCACGCGCCCAGGCCGTGGCTGCGGCCTCGGGCGGCCGCATCGGTTATCTGCATCTGCGTGCCATGGGCCGCGAGGACATCGCCGACTTTGTGCGTGAGTTCTATGCCCAGACCGACCGCGAAGGCCTGATCATCGACGTGCGCTTCAACGGCGGCGGCAATATCGACAGCTGGATTCTAGAGAAGCTGCTGCGCCGCGCCTGGGCCTACTGGCAGCGCCGCTCGCCGGAAGCCTCGCCCACCTTCTCGAATATGCAAGAGACCTTCCGCGGTCATCTGGCGGTGCTGATCAATGAGGAGACCTACTCGGACGGCGAGACCTTCTCCGAAGGCATCAAGCGCCTGGGCCTGGGCCCCACCATAGGCAAAACCACCTCGGGCGCGGGCGTGTGGCTGTCGGACCAAAACCGTTTGCTGGACAACGGCATCATGCGCGCGGCCGAGACCGGCCAGATGTCGCCGGACGGCAAATTCATCGTCGAGGGCAAGGGAGTCACGCCCGATATCGAGGTGGACAACCCGCCGCGCGCCACCTTCGGGGGAGCCGACGCCCAGCTGGACGCCGCCATCGCCCTGCTGAAGAAGGCCATCGCCGACAAACCCCTGCCCCAGGTCAAGCCCGGCCCCTATCTGCGGCCGGTGAAGCCTTGAGTTAGCGCTTTACAAGTCGGAACGCAAAACGGGAGGCCTAGGCCTCCCGTTTTTGTATGCCGATGGCAAATTTAGCTCAGCGTCACCCGCGCGAACTTGCGCTTGCCCACTTGCAAGACATAAGTGCCGGCCTCGACCTTGAGTGCCTTGTCACTGATGGCCACGCCGTCGATCTTGACGCCACCCTGCTCCACCATGCGCAGGCCTTCGCTGCCCGAGGCCACCAGGCCAGCCGCCTTCAGCAGGCCACCAATGCCCAGCGGCGCGCCGCCCAGGCTCAGCTCGGGCATCTCGTCCGGGATGCCGCCACGGGCGCGGTTACTGAAGTCGGCCTCGGCCGCCTCGGCCGCAGCCGCGCTATGGAAGCGGCTGGTGATCTCCTTGGCCAGCATGACCTTGGCATCCTTGGGGTTGCGACCGGCTTCCACCTCACGCTTGAGCGCAGCAATCTCGTCCAAGCTCTTGAAGCTCAGCAGAGTGAACCACTTCCACATCAAGGTGTCGCTGATGGACAGCACCTTGGCGAACATGCTGTTGGCCGGCTCGGTGATGCCGATGTAGTTGTTCTTGGACTTGCTCATCTTCTCGACGCCGTCCAAGCCTTCCAGCAAAGGCATGGTCAGGATGCATTGCGGCTCCTGGCCGTACTCCTGCTGCAGATGGCGGCCCATCAAGAGATTGAACTTTTGGTCGGTGCCGCCCAGCTCCAGATCGCTCTTCAGCGCCACCGAGTCATAACCCTGCATTAGCGGGTACAAAAACTCATGCACGGAGATGGGGGTTTGGGCCGCAAAGCGTTTGGTGAAGTCGTCGCGCTCCATCATGCGGGCCACGGTGTACTTGGCCGCCAGCTGGATCATGCCGCGCGCGCCCAGCGGATCGCTCCACTCGGAGTTGTAACGGATCTCGGTGCGCGCCGGGTCCAGCACCAGGCTGGCCTGGGCGTAATAGGTCTCGGCGTTGTGCTTGATTTGCTCAGGCGTCAGCGGCGGGCGGGTGGCGTTGCGGCCCGAGGGGTCGCCGATCATGGAGGTGAAGTCGCCAATCAGGAAGATCACCTGGTGACCCAGATCCTGCAGTTGGCGCATCTTGTTGAGCACCACGGTGTGGCCGATGTGGATGTCCGGCGCCGTCGGGTCCAGGCCCAGCTTGATGCGCAGGGGCACGCCCGTGGCCTCGGACTTGGCCAGCTTTTGCAGCCAATCAGCCTGCGGCAGCAGCTCATCCACACCGCGCAAGGTGATGGCCATGGCCTGCTGCACGCGCTCGGTCACGGGATAGCTGGTCTTGGCAGGGGCCGTCACAGAAGGCTTGGGGGCGTCGTTCTCAGGTGTTCGCAATTCGGACATAACAGCAGCAGGGCCTAGGTAAAGCTTTGATTTATCGGGTTTTCGCGGCATTGGCGCCAAGGGCGGGTCGGTATACTCCGACGCACACCGCAGCGGCAAGCCCACGAGCATGCTTGTTGCGCGATTCAGACAATTCTAGTGGACGCTCGCCGAGAACCGATTCGCGGCGACGTTGCAGGCCTTGAACGATTGGGTTGGGGCCATCATTTCAGATGCTTGAGCGCGGCAGTCTTCCCACTGCAAAGCGGCAGGTATCAGAACAACAAGATCGTTGGGACTTCCTGAGCGTGACTGATCGAATCATTGCCATCAAAGAATCGCTGACACAAAAGCTTAAGCTGCAGCTGACAGGCGCCGAGGCCTTTGCCGCCCGGCACCCGCGCGCCCTCACCGGCACGGTCGTCACCTTGCTCACCGGTTTTGCCGTCACCGCCTTCGGTATCGCCCCCCTGGCCCCGGACGCGAATGAATTGCCTCAGACCCTGGTCCAGCAAAGCATTCCGCATCTGGATCTGGACGCTCAGCTGGCCGCTTTGGCCGAGCACCAGATTGGCCTCTCGCGCAACGAGTTGACCCGCAGCAGCGATACCGCCGACAGCTTGCTCAAGCGCATGGGCGCTTTCGACCCGGCTGCCGCCCTGTTCCTGCGCAATGACCCCACCGCCCGCCGCCTGTTGCAAGGCCGCGCCGGCAAGATGGTGCAGCTGACGGCCGATGCCTCGGGCACGGTGCAGCATCTGGTCGCACGCTTCCAGGCCGAGAAGCCCGAGCAGCAGTCCACCCATTTCAGCCGCCTGAGCATCAGCCGCGACGGCCAAAACTTCAGCGCCAAGATCGAGACCGTGCCGCTGCAAGCCCAGGTTCGCCTGGCCAGCGGCAGCATCCGCAGCTCGCTGTTCGCTGCCACCGACGAAGCTCGCATCCCCGATGCCGTCGCCTCGCAAATGGCCGAGATGTTCTCCGGCGACATCGACTTCCACCGCGAACTCAAAAAGGGTGACCGCTTCTCCATCGTGTTCGAGAGCCTCACCGCCGACGGCGAGCCGATCAACTGGGAAGGCGCGGGCGGCCGTCTGGTGGCGGGCGAGTTCGTCAACAACGGCAAGACCTATAACTCGGTCTGGTTCAAGGACAGCGTCACAGGAAAAAGCAATTTCTACGGCTTTGATGGCAGCAGCAAGCGCCGCAGCTTCCTTGCCAGCCCCATGGAGTTCTCCCGCGTGACCTCGGGGTTCGCGATGCGCTTCCACCCGATTCACAAGACCTGGCGCCAGCATCTGGGCACCGACTACGGCGCCCCCACGGGTACGCCGGTGCGCAGCGTGGGCGACGGCACGGTCGAGTTCGCCGGCTGGCAGAACGGCTTTGGCAATGTGGTTCACATCCGCCACAGCGGTGATCGCACCACGGTCTACGCCCATCTGAGCCGCATCGATGTGAAGAAGGGCCAGAAGATCGAGCAAGCCCAGCGCGTCGGTGCGGTCGGTGCCACCGGCTGGGCCACCGGCCCCCATCTTCATTTCGAATTCCGCGTCAAGGGCGTGCACCAAGACCCCCGCGCCATCGCCCGCGCCGCCGAAGCCGTCACCCTGCCCGGCTATGCACGCGGCCAGTTCCAACAAGTCGTCGCGCAGGTGAAGACCCAGCTGAGCGTGGCCCAGACGGTGGATGGCTCGACCAGCGCCGACTGAAAGCTCAAGCCAATAGCAACAAGGCCCGCGGATCCTGGATGCGCGGGCTTTTTCAATTCAGGGTCAGTCCATGAGTGAGCTCTATATCGGCCTGATGTCAGGCACCTCGCTGGACGGTGTGGATGCCGTGCTGGTCGATTTGAGTGCCGGAGATGGCGCCATGCGCTTGCTGGCCCACCAGCACGACGCTTTCCCCCAGGCCCTGCGCGATGAATTGCTCAGCCTCAACAGCCCCGGCGACAACGAGTTGCATCGTGCCGCCTTGGCGGGCAATGCCGTGGCTCGCAGCTATGCCGACAGCGTGGCCAAGCTGCTGGAAAAATCGGGTCAGCGCAAACAAGACGTTCGCGCCCTGGGCGCCCACGGCCAGACCGTGCGTCACCGGCCGACCGAATTCGACGGCTGCGGCTACACCAGTCAATTGCTGAACGGCAGCCTGTTGGCCGAGCAGTGCGGCATCGCCGTGGTCTGCGATCTGCGCAGCCGCGATCTGGCTGCTGGCGGCCAAGGTGCGCCCCTGGTGCCCGCCTTCCACCGCGCCGTGTTCGGCCGCAACGACGCCGATGTGGCCGTGCTCAATATCGGCGGCATCAGCAATCTCAGCCTGCTCGCCCGCGACGGGGGCAGCCTGGGTTTTGACTGCGGCCCCGGCAACTGCTTGATGGACGCGTGGATTCAGCGTCACCAGCAAAAAGACTTCGATGCCGATGGTGCCTGGGCCGCCAGCGGCCGAGTCCTGCCCGAGCTTCTGGCTCGTCTGCTGGCCGAGCCCTATTTCCGCCAAGCAGCTCCACGCAGCACCGGCCGTGATCTTTTCAATCTCCCTTGGCTGGAACGCGCCATGCAAGGCGGCGAGGCTGCCGCCAATGTGCAGGCCACGCTGCTGGAGTTAACGGCACAAAGCATTGCCGACAGCCTGCCCGCAGAGAGCCGCAGCGGCGATTTACTGGTCTGCGGTGGTGGCGCCTTGAATGGCAGCCTGATGCGCCGCCTGCAGGCCTTGCTGCCCCAGATGCGAGTACAGCCCAGCGATGCACGTGGCGTGCCGGTGATGCAGGTGGAGGCCGCGGCTTTTGCCTGGCTGGCACAGCGCTTTGTCCACGGGCTGCCCGGCAATCTACCCCGGGTGACAGGGGCGGCGGGGCCGAGGATCTTGGGCGCGCTCTACCCCGCTTGATTCACGGAGTCCAGATGCAAGAAAGCCGCCCTAGGGCGGCTTGTCATTTCAGCCAGCGAGGCTTCGACCGGTGATCAGGCCGAGAAGCTGGAGCCGCAACCACAGGTGGTCGTGGCATTCGGGTTCTTGATGACGAACTGGGCGCCCTGCAGATCTTCCTTGTAGTCGATCTCGGCGCCGACCAGGTATTGCAAGCTCATGGCGTCGATCAGCAGGGTTACGCCGTTTTTGCTCATCTGGGTGTCGTCTTCATTGACGGCTTCGTCGAAGGTGAAGCCATACTGGAAGCCCGAGCAGCCGCCGCCTTGCACGAAGACGCGCAGCTTCAGTTCGGGATTGCCTTCTTCGGCCACCAGATCGCGCACCTTGTCCGCAGCGCTGTCGGTAAAGACCAGCGGTGCAGGCATATCGTCGGCCTGGGGGACGGTTGTTTCAAGCACTGCGCTCATGGTGATTCCTCGGTTTTATCAACTGCGCCTATTGTCGACGCTTTTGCTAGGAGATCGCGTATCGGCAGCGATACAGGCCGGTTCTCCATAAGGTTATTGCGGCAAAACTGGCCGATCAACAGGATTGGTGCAAACGCAAAACTCAGCTGCGCTTGCAGCAATGCTGCAGCCCCGGCAGAAACAAACAAGGCCGCTGAAAGCGGCCTTGTTGTTGACCCGAGCCGAATCGCAAGGACCCGGCCACAGGACAGAAGTTCGATCAGCGCTTGCTGAACTGCTTCCGGCGACGAGCGCCGTGCAGACCGACCTTCTTACGCTCGACTTCACGCGCATCACGCGTGACGAAGCCGGCGCGGCTCAGTTCGGGCTTCAGGGTCGCGTCATAGTCGATCAGAGCGCGGGTGATGCCGTGGCGCAGAGCACCGGCTTGACCCGACTCACCACCACCGTGCACGTTCACCTTGATGTCAAAGGTCTCGCCATGGTTCGTCAGCAGCAGAGGCTGCTTGGCGATCATGATCGAGGTCTGACGACCGAAATAATCACCGATGGCTTTGCCATTGACGACGATTTGGCCGGTGCCCTTCTTGATGAAGACACGAGCGACCGACGACTTGCGGCGGCCTGTACCGTAGTTCCAGTTTCCGATCATCATCGTTCCTTAGATTTCCAGAGCCTTGGGCTGCTGAGCGGCGTGCGGGTGGCTAGGACCAGCATAGACCTTCAGCTTCTTCACCATGGCGTAGCCCAAAGGACCCTTGGGCAGCATGCCCTTGACAGCCTTTTCCAGGGCGCGGCCCGGGTGCTTGGCTTGCATGTCCTTGAACTTGGTGGCGTAAATGCCGCCCGGGAAACCCGAGTGACGGTAGTACACCTTGTCATTGGCCTTGTTGCCAGTGACGCGCAGCTTTTCTGCGTTGATGATGACGATGAAATCGCCGGTATCCACGTGAGGCGTATAAATGGCCTTGTGCTTGCCGCGCAAACGGAGTGCCACTTCGCTGGCAACACGTCCGAGCACCTTGTCGGTGGCGTCAATCACAAACCACTCGTGCGTCACTTCGGCCGGCTTGGCGCTGAAGGTCTTCATGAGTTTCTTTCGAATGTCTGCCTCAAAATAAGGCAAACGGTCGGATGGTTGATTGGAGTCTTCACACTGTTGTTCGGTGCCGCTTATTGGGAGCGGCTCATGGAAATCTTCCAAGAAAACCGGCTCTCGCGACCTCTCACACATGAGTGAAAAGACTTCTCTCCCCGCAACCAAGATCGGGGAAAGCCCGCTATTCTAGCAGCGATGTGTGATTTTTGAGAAGTCTTTTGTTCGACCCGGTATTTGTCGGGCAGGCACTCGGTCACTTCCCAGGTTAGTATCAGGGTTATTACCAGGAGTCCTCAACGGGTCTCACCATGAAATCCACCCCCGAAGCAGCAAAAGTCGAGTCCCCACAGACCCAGACGGGCAAGCCCAGCCAGGTCAGCAGCGCCGCCGATGAGATGTCGGGCTGGGGGCCTTCTTCGGCCTTGAAACGCCTCTCATCCTGGGTCCCGATCCGCTCGCTGGCACGCCGACATCGGCATCGCATTGCCCAGCATTTGCTGCAACTGGATGAGCGGGACCGCTATCTGCGCTTCGGTTACCCCGCGTCGGACGAGCAGATCAGCCGCTACGCCATGTCCTTGGACTTCGCCCGCGATGAAGTCCTGGGCATTTTCAACCGGCGCTTGGAGCTGGTCTCCATGGCCCATCTGGCTTATGCCCCCATCCCGCAGCGCGCAGGCCAACCCGCGATGGCGGAGTTTGGCGTCTCGGTGCTCAAGCAGGTGCGCGGCCGGGGCTTTGGCGCCCGCTTGTTTGAACGCGCGGCCCTGCACGCCCGCAACCGAGGCATCGACACCTTGTTCATCCACGCCCTGAGCGAGAACGGCGCCATGCTGAAGATCGCCCGCAATGCCGGCGCCACCGTGGAGCGCGATGGCTCCGAGTCCGAGGCCTGGCTGCGCCTGCCGCCCGACACCGTGTCCTCCCATGTGGGCGAGGCGATTGAGCGCCATATGGCCGAGTTGGACTTTCAATTCAAGCGCCATGCCCGCGTCTTCGGTGAAATCATCGACGGCGTGGCCGAGGTCAAGTCCAAATTCGACTCCAGCGGCAAGGCCGCCAAGCTTTGATTTGAGCGGACGCCGACAGCCCCTGAACTAGGGGGACTTGGCCTGGGTTGCCACGGGGGTAAGCGTCACAAATATCCGCTACATTCGCGAGATAAGCGCTAAATCTGATGCGCAAAATCAAAAAATTGGGCTGTCGAGGGAAATGCAAACCACCATTTTGTGGACGACTGCGTTGGCCGCATGCTTCGTCACTCTGGCTCTTGCTCTCATCTGGGCTTTGCGGCGGCCCGCCAACTCAGGCAAGCCCTTGCCGGCGGACTGGTCCCTGACCGCCCGCCCCGTCTTTAGCGCCGATGAGCGTCGCGTCTACCGTCTGCTCAAAGAAGCCCTGCCCCACCACATCATCCTGTCCAAGCTGCCCCTGGTGCGTTTTTGCCAGCCTACCGAGGCCAAGGAAGTGCGCTACTGGTACGAGTTGCTGGGCGCCATCCACGTCACCTTCGCCGTCTGCAGCCCCAACGGTCGGGTGCTGGCCGCCGTGGATCTGGACAGCGATCGCGGCATGTCGGGCCGCAGCCTGCAGATCAAGCAGCAGGTGCTGGGCGCCTGCCGGATCCGTTATCTGCGCTGCCCCATCGACAATCTGCCCAGCGCCGCCGAGTTGCAGCTCTTGGTACCCTTCAGCAACAGCCAGTCGCGCGGCCCACAGCCCGCCCCGGTGCCCAGCCCCCTGGGTGCCGCCCGGCCCAGCATCAATGGCAACACGCCGCGCCGCCACCCTGCCGGCAGCGCCAGCCGCAGCCAAGCGCTGTGGCAGGACTCCTCCATCTTCAACGACTCCTTCTTCGCGCCCGACAGCCGCTTCGACCCCGCCAGCGGTGGCCCGCGTGGCTTCCAGAACTCCCGGCCCTTTGCCGAAGCACTGAACGCGGATTCGCAATACCCCGACGAAGCCCCCAATGACATCGTCGGCATGGTGGTGGAGTCGCCCCGCTACGGCACGCGCGCACCGCGCTGAGAAGCCAACCATGCGCGCAGGCCCGCTACGCCTGCGATACTGCAAGCGGCGCCCACCCCAACGGTCGGCGCCGTTTTTCATTGATGAATCCTGAACAAGACCTCGCCTTCGGCACGCTCACACCCGAGTTCATGCTGGACGCCCTGGACGCCGCCGGCCTCTACGGCGACGGCCGCATGCTGCAACTCAACTCCTACGAGAACCGGGTGCTGCAGCTGCATTTGGAAGACGGCCGCGTGGCCGTGGCCAAGTTCTATCGCCCCGAACGCTGGAGCGATGCGCAAATCTTGGAAGAGCACGCCTTCGCCCGCGACCTGGCCGAAGCCGAGGTGCCGGTGGCCGCACCCTGGGCACTCAAGGACGAACGCGGCCTGCTGGCCCTGGCCGGCGATCCTCCCACCCTGGCGCATTTCGGCGCCCAGCGCTTTGCCGTCACGCCTCGCCAGGGCGGGCGTTCTCCCGAGCTGGAAGACCCCGAGGTGCTGACTTGGATAGGCCGCCTGCTGGCCCGCCTGCACGAGGTCGGCCAGCGCAAACCCTTTCTTCACCGCCAGCACTGGGCCAGCGCTGAGCCGGGTGGCGTGGCGCGCGACTGGCTGCTGGACCAAGACTGCGTGCCCCTGGACATCCAGAGCGATTGGCGTGCGGTGGTCGATGCTTGCTTGCAGGCCATCCAAGCCGCTTTTGACAGCCTGCCCGATTTGCAGCTGATGCGTCTGCACGGCGACTGCCACCCCGGCAATATTCTGTGGACGCCCGACCATGGCCCCCATTTTGTGGACCTGGACGATGCGGTGATGGGCCCGGCCGTGCAGGACTTGTGGATGCTCTTGTCCGGCGACGAAGCCGCCGCCCGCCAGCAGCTGGCCTGTGTGTTGGAGGGTTATGAAACCATCGCCGCCTTCGACCGCCGCGAGCTGCGCCTGATCGAACCGCTGCGCACCCTGCGCATGATTCACCACAGCGCCTGGCTGGCCAAACGCTGGGGCGACCCGGCCTTTCCCCTGGCCTTCCCCTGGTTCGGCACCAGCAATTACTGGCACGACCAGGTGGCCAAGCTGCGCGAGCAGTTGGAGCTGATGCAGCCCCGCGTCGATGAAGCCGTCTTGGCGCGGCCCGACGACGCCTACGAAATCGACGACTCCAACTTCGGCTGAAGTCAAAAAAAGCCGCTCGGTCAGAGCGGCTTTTTTCTTAGCTAGCGATCCATCAAGCCAGCAACATGGCGTTGACCCGCCGCACATAGGCGGCCGGATCTTCCAGATGGCCGCCCTCGGCCAGCACGGCCTGGTCGAAGATCACGTTGGCCAAATCATCGAACTGGGCGCTGCCATCCAGCTTCTTGACCAGGGCGTGTTCCGCATTGATCTCCAGCGTGGGCAGGGAGGCCGGCGCGGCCTGACCAGCTTGCTTGAGCAGGCGGGCCAAATGGCCGCTCATATCGCCCTCTTCCACCACGATGCAGGCGGGCGAGTCGACCAGGCGGGTGGAGACGCGCACGTCCTTGGCGCGGGCCTTCAAGGCTTCCTTCAGCTTGTCCAGCAAGGGCTTGAAGGTCTCGGCAGCCTCTTCGGCCTTCTTCTTCTCGTCCTCGTCCTGCAGCTTGCCCAGGTCCATGGCGCCCTTGGCCACCGACTGCAGGGACTTGCCTTCGAACTCGTAGAGATGCGAGAGCATCCACTCGTCCACACGGTCGGTCAACAGCAAGACCTCGATGCCCTTTTTGCGGAAGATCTCCAGCTGCGGGCTGTTCTTGGCGGCGCTTAGGCTGTCGGCGGTGATGTAGTAGATCGCTTCCTGATCCGGCTTGGCGCGGCTCAGATAGTCGGCGAAGGACACGCCTTCGTCGGCATGGGTCGAGGCGAAGCGCAAGAGCTTGGCCAGGCGTTCCTGGTTGGCATGGTCTTCGCCCACGCCTTCCTTCAGCACCGAGCCGAAGTCCTTCCAGAAGTCCGCATACTTGGCGCGCTCTGCCGCGTCTTCGCTATCGGCCAGCGACTCCAGCATGCCCAGCACACGCTTGGTCGAGCCTTCGCGGATGGCCTTCACATCGCGGCTTTCCTGCAGCAGCTCACGGCTGACGTTGAGCGGCAGATCGGCCGAGTCGATCACGCCCTTGACGAAGCGCAGATAGACCGGCATTAGCGCCTCGGCGTCGTCCATGATGAAGACGCGCTTGACGTAGAGCTTGACGCCGCCGCGCTTGTCACGGTTCCACAGATCGAAGGGTGCCTTCTTGGGGATGTAAAGCAGCTGGGTGTATTCGCTGCGGCCTTCCACCCGGTTGTGGGTGTGGGCCAGCGGCGCCTCGCTGTCGTAGCTGATCTGCTTGTAGAACTCGTCGTACTGTTCTTGGGTGATCTCGCTCTTGGAGCGCGACCACAGCGCCGAGGCCTTGTTGACCGACTCCCACTCGTCCTTGATCACCTGCTTGGAGGCTTCCGCGTCCCACTCTTCTTTGCGCATCAAGATGGGCAGGGAGATGTGGTCGGAGTATTTGCTGATGACCGACTTCAGGCGCCAGGTCTTGAGGAACTCGTCTTCGCCCTCGCGCAGATGCAGGATCACATCGGTGCCACGGCCGGGCTTGGTGATGGTCTCGACTTCGTAGTCGCCCGTGCCTTCGGACGTCCAGCGCACGCCTTCTTCGGCCTTCAGGCCGGCGCGGCGGGTTTCCACCGTGATGCGGTCGGCGACGATAAAGCCGGAGTAAAAGCCCACGCCGAACTGGCCGATCAGATTGGCGTCCTTCTTCTGGTCACCTTCCAGCTTGGCCATGAACTCACGGGTGCCGCTCTTGGCGATGGTGCCCAGATGAGCGATGGCTTCTTCGGCGCTCATGCCGATGCCGTTGTCGCTGATGGTGACGGTGCGCGCGGCCTCGTCGAAGGAGACCCGAACTTCCAGGTTCGGTGTGTCCTCGAACAGGGCCGCGTTGTCCAGGGCTTCAAAACGCAGCTTGTCGCAGGCATCCGAGGCGTTGGACACCAGCTCGCGCAAAAAGATCTCCTTGTTGGAGTAGAGCGAGTGGGTGACGAGGTGCAGGATCTGCTTGACCTCGGCCTGGAAGGAATGAGTTTGCTTGGTCATGGCTTTCTTGAACTAGGTCTTGAGAGAGATTCAACAGGGGGTAGCCGCTTCGACCTGCATTGAAGACAGGAAGGAAACGACACCCAGCGCCCCGCATCTGGGGACGCCGACTTTCATTTCAAGACTTGATTTTCGCCTGCGGCAGCAGCGCCGCGAGTCGCCTTAATACGAGATGGCGTGCTTGGCCACGTCGACGCGCAGCAAGGCCTTGCTGAGTGCGCCGGAGGCGGCCCGGGCATAGTCCAGGGCCACGGCGGGGTCGGTGAAGGCGGCAGGCCCCAAGGCGGCGGCCACGGCCACGATTTTGTCGGCGATCAAGACCTTGCCCGAGCCGCGCATGGGCACACAGCCATGCAGCACGAACTGCTCGTCCAGCCAAGCCCGTGCGGCCTCGAAGGACAGCACCTCGTTGCCATCGACCTGCAGATCAAACTCATGCGCTGGGCCGAACACGACCTTGACTGTGCTGTGCATTCCTGACTCCTTTGAATGAACCACCGGACGCGAGCCCTGCACGCAGGGCTCGCCCCTATTCTGAGGCATACGCCTGACGGACCGACGATCAGCCGCGAGCGCTCTTGACCGCCTCGCTCAACACCCCCAGCACGGCTAGCGAATCGTCCCAGCCCAGGCAGGCGTCGGTGATGCTCTTGCCGTATTCCAGCTTCGATGGATCGTCCTTGCCAGGGCTGAACTTTTGCGCGCCGTCGTTCAGATGGCTTTCCACCATCACGCCGAAGATGCTCTTGCTGCCCGACTTCATCTGCGCGGCAATATCGCGCGCCACCTCCAGCTGGCGCAGATGCTGCTTGGAGCTATTGGCATGCGAGCAGTCAATCATCAGGGTGGTATCCAGCTTGGCCGCGGCCAAGTCCTTGCAGGCCACGGCCACGCTTTCAGCGTCGAAATTGGGCGCCTTGCCGCCGCGCAGGATGACATGGCAGTCCTTATTGCCCTTGGTCTCGACGATGGCGACCTGGCCGTTCTTGTGCACCGACAAGAAGTGGTGCGGCCTGGCAGCGGCCTGGATGGCGTCGGTGGCGATCTTGATATTGCCGTCGGTGCCGTTCTTGAAGCCGATCGGCGCCGACAAACCAGAAGCCAGCTCGCGGTGCACCTGGCTCTCGGTCGTGCGTGCGCCGATGGCGCCCCAGGAGATCAGATCGCCGATGTACTGGGGCGAGATCACGTCCAGGAACTCCGAGCCCGCCGGCATGCCCAGTCGGTTGATCTCCAGCAGCAATTGGCGGGCGATGCGCAGGCCCTCGTCGATGCGGTAGCTCTCATCCAGATAGGGGTCGTTGATCAAGCCCTTCCAGCCCACCGTGGTGCGCGGCTTCTCGAAGTAGACGCGCATGACGATCTCCAGCGTGTCGGCGTACTTCTCGCGCTGCACTTGCAGGCGGCGGGCGTACTCCACCGCAGCGGCCGGGTCGTGGATGGAACAGGGGCCGATGATGACCAGCAAGCGGTCATCTTTGCGCTCCATGATTTTGCGAATGTTCTCGCGCGTGCCGCTGATCAGCTTTTCCATCGGCGTGCCGCTGATGGGGAAGAAGCGGATCAGATGCTCGGGCGGGGGCAGCGGAGTGACGTCACGGATGCGCTGGTCATCCGTTTGGCTGGTCTTGTCCTGCGGGGAGTACCAGCGTTCGGCCTGGTGTTCCGCTTTCTCATGCTTGGCATTCTTGGCATTCATGTGTGACGTCTCTCGGCTGAAGAAAAAAGGGGAGGAGGAGGATTTGTGTTCAGGGCAAAAAAAAACCGCCGGGCTTGGCTGCCGGGCGGTTTTCTGAGATCTGCTGCGCTATCGCGTGTTCGCGTCATCGCCTCTCAGCCGCCTGGGGCTAGAGAACCAAAAATACGCAAAAAAGAAGGCCGCGGGGCGAGAAATCATGGGCTTGAATGTAGCACGCTCTTTTGACGCCAGGCTTTCAGGCGGTTCCGCCCACCGTGAGGCCGTCGATGCGCAGCGTTGGCTGGCCCACGCCCACCGGCACGCTCTGACCTTCTTTTCCGCACACGCCGACGCCGGTGTCCAGCTGCATATCGTTGCCAATCATGGTGACGCGGGTCAGGGCCTCGGGGCCGCTGCCGATGATGGTCGCACCCTTGACGGGGTACTGGATCTTGCCGTTCTCGACCCAGAAGGCCTCGCTTGCGGAGAACACAAACTTTCCGCTGGTGATATCCACCTGGCCGCCGCCGAAGTTGCTGGCGTAGATACCCTTCTTGATGCTGGCGATGATTTCCTGCGGGTCTTTGTCACCGCCCAACATATAGGTGTTGGTCATGCGGGGCATGGGCACATGGGCATAACTCTCACGTCGACCGTTGCCGGTGGGGGCCACCTTCATCAGGCGCGCATTCATCGCGTCCTGGATATAACCCTTCAAGATGCCGTCCTCGATCAGCACATTGCGCTGCGAGGCACAGCCCTCATCGTCCACATTCATGGAGCCACGGCGATCTGGCAAAGTGCCGTCGTCCAAGACCGTCACGCCCTTGGCCGCCACGCGCTGACCGATGCGGCCGGCAAAAGCGCTGGAGCCCTTGCGGTTGAAGTCGCCCTCCAGGCCATGGCCGATGGCCTCGTGCAAGAGCACGCCGGGCCAGCCTGGACCTAAGACCACGGTCATCTCGCCGGCCGGGGCGGGGCGCGATTCCAGATTGGTCAGGGCCGCCGTGACGGCTTGCTCAACATAGCTGGCGATCATCTCGTCGGTGAAGTAAGCCAGGCCGAAACGGCCACCGCCGCCACCCGAGCCCACCTCGCGACGGCCATTGCTCTCGGCGATCACGGTCACGCTCAGGCGCACCAGGGGGCGCACATCGGCGGCCAGGGTGCCGTCGGCACGCGCCACCAGCACGACTTCATGCTCGGCGGCCAGGCCGGCCATCACTTGCGCCACTCGCGGGTCCTTGGCGCGGGCCATGCGCTCGGTGCGTTCCAGCAAGGCCACCTTCTCGGCACTGTCCAGGCTGGCGATGGGGTCGTCCATGCCGTAGAGCGCGCGGCTGCCGGCCACGGTGCCGGTGCTGGGCACTTTGACCCGGCGGCTCTGGCCGGCGGCGGCGATGGAACGCACGGTCAGCGCGGCGTCCATGATGGCGGCCTCGGAAATATCGTCGGAATAGGCGAACGCGGTTTTCTCGCCCGTCACCGCGCGCACGCCCACACCTTGGTCGATGCTGAAGCTGCCGCTCTTGACGATGCCCTCTTCCAAGCTCCAGCCCTCGGCGCGGGTGGTCTGGAAGTAGAGATCGGCGTCGTCGACGCGATGCTCGGTGATCAGACGCAGGGCTTTGGTCAGCACCGCTTCGCCGAGGCCATAAGGCTCAAGCAATTGGCTACGGGCTGCTACCAGGCGGGCAAGTGTGGGTTCGCGCGAAATCATGGGCGCATTGTAGAAGCGCGGCCAAGACCTTGACTTCAGCTGGCGAAGGCCTTGGCCAGCGCATCAAACACCAGGCGTAGGCGAGGCGTGTCGCGCAGCTCCCGATGCGCCGTCAACCAAAGCGGAAGGGGTGGCGCCGGGATCTCGGGCAGCACCCGCAGCACATCCGCCTCGCGGGCCGCCAGAGCCTGCGGGCCGACCGCGATGCCCATGCCCGCGCGCATGCATTCCCAGGCCACTAACTGGTTGTCGCAGCGGAATCCAAAAAACTCCCGCCCGACCGGCAGGCCGGCCTGGGCAAAGCCACGCAGCATCAGGTCGGACTGGTCATAGCCCAACCACTGGTGCTCCAGCAGATTGCTCATCTCCGGTCGACCGTGGCGGGCGATGTAGTCGCGGTGGGCATAAAAGCCGATGGGCCAGTCGCCCAGCTTGCGCGCGACCAAGGTGGGCTGCTCGGGGCGGAACATGCGCAGGGCGATGTCGGCGCTGCGCTCCAACAGATTGGCCACCTGATCGCTGGCGACCAGCTCGATCTGAATCTCGGGGTATTGCTGCCGCAAGCCCAACAGCACCGGCGGCAGAAAGTGATGGCTGACCACCTCGCTGGCCGTCAAGCGCACCGTGCCGGCCAAGGACTGATCGCGTGCCGCCAGGCTCAGGCTCAGTTCACGGGCACTCTCACGCATGCGCTGGGCGGCGGGCAGCAGGGCTTCGCCGGCAGCGGTCAGGCGCAGGCCACGGGCGTGGCGCTCAAACAAACTCTGGCCCAGAGCCGCCTCCAGGGCCGCCAACTGGCGGCTCAGCGTGGGCTGGCTCTGCCCGAGCTGGGGCGCGGCCCGGTTCAGCGAACCGGCCTCGGCCAAGGCCAAGAACACCTGCAGCAAGGACCAATCCAGGGTTTGATTCATATCGTCATTATCAATTCATTGGCGCATAGCTGCGATTCAAAAACAGGTCTTCTGCATAGCTCCACCCTTGCGCACACTGCCGACATCCCTCGCTCAACAAGGCCTGCCATGACAGCAAAAACCGTCCTCATCCTCGGCGCCGCCGGCCGCCTGGGTCAAACCCTGGCCCTGGCCTTTGCCCAAGCGGGTTGGCGGGTACTGGCCCAGGCGCGCAAGCCTTTGCCCGCCGCACTCCTCAAACAGCCCCTGATCCAGGCCCTGCCCTGCGACGCGCTGGACAGCACCGTGATGCTGCACCTGGCAAGACAGGCCACCGCCGAGGTCCAGGTCCTGATCAATGCCTTAAACCCGCCCTACCACCGCTGGGACACGATGCTGCCACCCCTGGCCGCCAGCGCCCAGACGACGGCCCTGGCCCTGGGCGCCCTGCTGATGCTGCCCGGCAATGTGTATAACTTTGGCCGCGATCTGCCGGAACGATTGGACCTATCCACAGCCGAGCGGCCCGACACGCCCAAGGCCAAGGTTCGCATCGCGCTGGAGGCGCAGATGGCCGCAGCCGCGGCCCAGGGCCTGGACTCGGTGGTGCTGCGCGCCGGCGATTTCTTCGGGGGCTCAGGCCCCGGCACCTGGCTGGACATGGCCATGGCGAGCAAGCTGGACCAAAGCATCTTCGTCTATCCCGGCCCCTTGAACCTCGTCCATGCCTGGGCCTATCTGCCCGATCTGGCCCAGACTTTTGTGCGGGTGGCCGAGCGGCGGGCGCAACTGCGCGGCCATCATCGCTTTCACTTTGCCGGCCACGCGGTGGAGGGTCAGGTCTTGCTCTCGACGCTGGAGCAGCTCAGCGCTCGGCCACTGAAGCTGCGCAGTCTGCCCTGGGGCCTGATGAAGCTGGGCGGCCTGCTCATCCCCACCTGGCGTGCCGTCGCGGAAATGCGCTATCTCTGGGACAAGCCCCATCGCCTGATCGACACCGAATTGCGCGCCCTGATCGGCGAGCCGCCCCACACGCCCCTGGCTCAGGCCTTGCGGGACAGCATCCCGGCCCTGCAAACTGCGAGATTCGATCCAGCCCTCGATGTCAAGGTCAGCCCATGATTCACCGCGAACGTCTGTGCGCCAGTCTGGACGGCGATTTCGTCGTCTTCCTGATCGGCATGCGCATCAACAAGCCCTGGCTGCTGCACAAATGGTGGCCGGTGGCCCAGGCCATGCCGCGCATGTTGAAGGAGTTGCAAGACAAGCCCGAGCTGGGCCTGCTGCATTCCGACCTCTGGTTTTCGCGCACCACCCTGCTGGTGCAGTACTGGCGCTCCATGGACCAGCTGATGGCCTATGCCAAGAATCGCGAGAGCGAGCATTTGCCCGCCTGGGCCGCCTTCAACAAGGCGGTGGGTACCGACGGCACGGTGGGCATTTGGCACGAGACCTATGCCGTCGCGCCGGGCAGTTATGAAAACGTCTATCTCAATATGCCGGCCTTTGGCCTGGGTCGGGCCGGCCATTTGCAGCCGGCCAGCGGCGCGCGCAAATCGGCGGCCGGGCGCTTACGGGCCAATGCTTCAGAGCCTCATCAGTCTTCCTGATCTTCGCGCGCCTTTTTCTGCGCCAGGGCCAACTCATAGAGCTTGTTGCGCGGCGCGCCGCTGATCTCGGCGGCCAAGGAAACGGCCTGCTTGAGCGGCAGCTCGGCCGCCAGAATCTGCAGGGCGCGCAAGGCCTGCGCGGGTAAATCGCTGTCCGCCGCCGACTCCGCCTTCAAGGCATGCAGGACCAGCACAAACTCGCCGCGCTCTCGCTGGCTGTCTGCCGCCATCCAGGCCGGCAGCTCGGCGGCCGGGGCGGTGTAGACGGTTTCAAACTGTTTGGTCAGCTCGCGGCAGATCGTCACTTTTTGCAGCGGGCACAGCTCGCCCAAGAGCTCGATCAAGGCCTTGATGCGATGCGGCGCCTCGAACAAGACCTGGCTGCGCGGGCTGTTGCGCAAGGCCGAGAGCGCCGTGCGGCGCTCGGCCGTTTTGGTCGGCAGGAAGCCGGCAAACTCAAAACCTTGGGCCTGCACATCGCCCGCCACGCTCAGGGCGGTCACGGTGCTGCTGACGCCGGGCACGGGGAAGACGCGCAAGCCGGCCGCCGCCACCGCCGCCACCAGCACGGCGCCGGGGTCGGAGATGGCCGGTGTGCCCGCATCGCTGATATAGGCGATGCGCTCGCCCTGCTGCAGGCGCTGGATCAGGCCGACGCTGGCCTCGTGCTCGTTGTGCTGGTGCAGGGCGATCAAGGGCTTGTGCAGGCCCAGATGACGCAGCAGGCCGCCGCTGACCCGGGTGTCCTCGCAGGCCACGGCGTCCACCAGGCTCAGGACATGGGCGGCGCGGTAGGTCAGATCGGCCAGATTGCCAATCGGCGTGGCCAACACATAAAGTGTGGCGGCGGGATACTGCTGCGAGCCCGCGGCCGCCGCTGCGGCCTGCATCATCATCAAGGATGGGGTGTTGCCAACTATGTTGTTCAAGTGGAGGGCTTCCAGTACGTCTTCGTCATCCAAGAGCTTTGGCGAGGCGGCCGAAGAACGCGCCCTGCAATTCTTGCAGCAGCACGGTCTGCGCCTCGTGGAGCGCAATTATCGGGTCGCCGCCGGCCCGCGGGCACGCGCAGGTGAGGTGGACCTGATCATGCACGACACCGAAGGCACCCTCGTCTTCGTCGAGGTGCGCGCCCGCGCCGATGCCTCGCACGGCGGCGCGGCCGCCAGCGTGGGCGCCGCCAAGCAGCGCCGGCTGATCTACGCGGCCCAGCACTTTTTGCTGAAACAAGCCACACCACCGCCCTGCCGCTTTGATGTCATCGCCATCGAGGGCGAACAGATCGAATGGCTGCAAGCCGCATTCAATGCCGAATAAACCGTTACAGGCCGCGTCGGCAGGTCGATCAAGGGTTTGCCTGCAAGCCAAAGAACGTGTTCACGGCCCCAAAGAGGGCGCGCAAGTGCCTTTTCGGGATGGGATGCAAGGCGCGGCGCGCAGCCCATAGCCGAGCTATGGGCAAGTGCCGCAACGCCGCAGACCGCCCGAAAAGGCACTTGCCCTACGGGTTGAAACGAAATCGGGCGATTTGTCCACCCATCCCCTTGCATGGGCGAAAAGCCCATGCTGCAGGGCCTGGGCGGCCAACTCATCCCGATTGCGTTTCAACGCGCCCCCTTTGGGACCGTGAACACGTTCTATGATCCCGGCCCATGCTAGAGCAACGCATCCAACAACAATTCTTTGAAAGCGCCGACCTGCTGTACCAGGTGGCCGAAAACCTTTCACGCCCTTTGTCCAGCGCCGCGCATATGCTGATCGACGGCATCACCGGCGGTGGCCGCGTGCTGTGTTGCGGCCTGGGGCTGTCGGCCCTGGATGCGCAGTACATGGCGGCCCTGCTGGTGGGCCGCTTCGAGCAAGACCGACCCGGCCTCGCGGCCATGGCCCTGGATGGCCAAACCCATGGCTACACCCAGGAAGCGGCGCTCAGCCGCCAGGTGCAAGCCTTTGGCCACCCCGGCGATTTACTGATCGTGTTCGAGTCCCTGGCGGCCAATCTCTCGCACTGGGCCCCGGTGCTGGAGGCCGCCCACGGCCAGGACATGAGCGTGATCGCCATCACCGGCAGCACGCAAGACGAGTTGCGCGGCCTGCTGCGCGACACCGATGTGCAGATCCGCGTCCCCCACACCCGCAGTGCCCGCGTGGCCGAGGCCCAGCGCCTGCTGGCCCATTGCCTGTGCGACGCGGTCGATTTGCAGTTGCTGGGCGAAGCGGACGAATAAATTTGTAAAGCGCAGTTTTGATCTATTTTTGTTGAAGCACGACTTCACCCACAGGACCAGCATGAGCAAGCCAGTTTTGAACCACCGTCAATCGACTTCCATCACTTCAAGCTTTGGCGCCCTGCCCCGCCTGGCCTTGCTCAGCGCCGTGCTGCTGGGCGGCCTGCTGAACACCGCCTGCGCGCCCCTGGTCATAGGCGGCGCCATGGTGGGCGGTGCGATGGTGGCCACGGATAGACGCACCTCGGGCATCCAGGTCGAAGACGAAGGCATCGAGTACAAAGCCGCAGCCCGGGTGCGCGAACACTTTGGCCTCAACACCCACGTCAATATCAATAGCTATAACCGCCTGGTGCTGATCACCGGCGAGGTGGCCAGCGAGGCCGATCGCGGCAAGCTGGAAACCTTGGTCACGGGCGTGGAAAACGTGCGCACCGTGCTCAATGAGACGGCCGTCATGCCTGCCAGTTCCATCGGTAGCCGTTCCAACGATGTGTTGATCGCCACCAAGGTCAAGGCCCAGTTCGTCGACGCCAAAGACCTGCTGTCCAACGCCTTTTACGTGGTGGTGGAGCGTGAGGTGGTCTATCTGATGGGCCGCGTCACCGAACGCGAGGCCACCCGCGCGACCGAGCTGGCACGCGGCGTCAGCGGCGTGAAGAAGGTGGTGCGCGCGTTCGAAATCATCAGCGAAGAAGAGCTGGCGCGGATCACGCCTCAAGCCAAGAAGTAAGTGCGGCTTGGGCTGCGCCCGCTCATTTCAGACGTTTGATGAGACTGGACGTATCCCAACGCCGCCCGCCCATGGCCTGCACATCGGCATAGAACTGGTCGACCACGGCCGTCACCGGCAGGCGGGCGCCGTTGCGGCGAGCCTCGTCCAGCACCAGGCCCAGGTCCTTGCGCATCCAGTCGACGGCAAAGCCGAAGTCGAACTTGCCGTCCACCATGGTCTTGCCGCGGTTGTCCATCTGCCAGCTCTGGGCCGCGCCCTTGCCGATCACGTCCAGCACCTGCTTCATGTCCAGACCGGCCTTGTCGCCAAAGGCGATCGCCTCCGCCAGACCTTGCACCAGGCCGGCGATGCAGATTTGATTGACCATCTTGGCCAGCTGGCCGGCGCCCGATTCACCAACCAAGGTCACGGCCTTGGAGAAGGCCAGGGCCACCGGGCGAATCGATTCAAACGCAGCCGCCTCGCCGCCGCACATCACGGTTAGGGCGCCGTTGACCGCCCCGGCCTGACCGCCCGACACCGGGGCGTCAACAAAGTGCAGGCCAAGCGCCTTGGCTTGCGCAAACAGCTCGCGCGCCACCTCGGCCGAGGCCGTGGTGTGGTCCACAAACACGGCACCGGACTTCATGCCGGCAAAAGCACCCTGCTCGCCCAGCACCACGGAGCGCAGATCATCGTCATTACCCACGCAGGCGAACACGATATCGGCGCCTGCGGCCGCGGCCGCCGGTGTTATCGCCGTCTGGCCGCCAAACTCCTGGGCCCAGGCCTGGGCCTTGGCCGCCGTGCGGTTGTAAACCGTCACCGCATGGCCCGCGCGAGCCAGATGGCCGGCCATGGGAAAGCCCATCACGCCCAGGCCAAGAAAGGCGACTTTGCGGGCGGGAAGGCTGTCGTACATGCGTTCGGCAACGCTGGAATTAGGGGCTTGGCTCATGGCGGGGTCTCAAAGAATGGTGAAGTGCTCGGTGCCCGAGGATAGATCACCCGAGCGTGCCCGCTCGCTATTGAGCTTGATCTGCAGGCGCAAATCATTGACCGAATCGGCATTGCGCAGCGCGTCCTCGTAAGTGACCTTGCCCATCTCGTAGAGGTCGAACAAGGCCTGGTCAAAGGTCTGCATGCCTTGCTCGCGTGAGCGCTTCATGATTTCTTTGATCTCGCCCACCTCGCCCTTGAAGATCAGGTCGGACACCAGGGGCGTGTTGAGCATGATCTCCACCGCCGCCACCCGGCCCTTGCCCTCGCGGCGCGGCAAGAGGCGCTGCGAAATCAGGGCGCGCAGATTGAGGGACAAGTCCATCAGCAGCTGGGCGCGGCGCTCCTCGGGGAAGAAGTTGATGATGCGGTCCAGCGCCTGGTTGGCGCTATTGGCGTGCAGGGTGGCCATGCACAGATGGCCGGTCTCGGCAAAGGACACGGCATGCTCCATGGTCTCGCGATCCCGCAACTCGCCCATCAGGATCACATCGGGCGCCTGGCGCAGGGAGTTCTTCAGCGCGGTCTCCCAGTTATCGGTATCGATGCCGACTTCGCGCTGGGTGACGATGCAATTCTTGTGCGGGTGGACGAACTCCACCGGGTCTTCGATGGTGATGATGTGGCCGTAAGTCGTCTCGTTGCGCTCGTCGATCATGGCAGCCAGCGAGGTGCTCTTGCCCGAACCGGTGGCGCCCACCACGATGATGAGGCCGCGCTTGAACTGCACCACCTCACGCAGAATGGGCGGCAGGTCCAAGGAGGCGATGCTGGGCAGGGTGGCCGGAATGGTCCGCAACACCAGGCCCACACAGCCCTGCTGCAAAAAGGCGTTCACCCGGAAGCGACCAATGCCTTGCGGCGAGATGGCGAAATTGCATTCCTTGTGGCGCTCGAACTCGGCCGCCTGCTTGTCATTCATGATGGCCCGCGCCAACTGCAAGGTGTGCTGGCTGCTGAGCGGCTGGGGCGAGACCTTGGTCACCTTGCCATCGACCTTGATGGCGGGCGGGAACTCGGCCGTCAGGAACAAGTCCGAGCCCTTGCGCGACACCATCAATCGCAAGAGGTCGTTGATGAACTTGGTGGCCTGATCACGTTCCATATCTGTCCTTGCGCTGGGGCGGTGCAATCTAAAGCGCTGACTTTAAGCGCAAGAGAAAACCGGCATCAGGGGAAAAGGCGGGGGACAGGCTGTTTTACCTCGGAAAATTTTGCCGTCACTCACGTGGCTGCGCCACATGAGTGACGTCGAACTTCCCAGGCTAGCCTGGGAAGTTCTCAGGAAACTTCGCCTTGGCCCGAGCTTCCGCCGGGGAGATGATGTTGCGGCGGACCAGATCGGTGAGGTTCTGGTCCAGGGTCTGCATGCCCTGGTTATTGCCCGTCTGGATGGCGGAATACATCTGCGCCACCTTGTTCTCACGGATCAGATTGCGGATGGCGGAGTTGCCCAACATGATTTCATGCGCCGCCACCCGGCCCGAGCCGTCCTTGAGCTTGCAAAGCGTCTGCGAGATCACTGCCACCAAGGACTCCGAGACCATGGCCCGCACCATTTCTTTTTCGGCCGCGGGGAAGACGTCGACGATACGGTCCACCGTCTTGGCGGCCGAGGAGGTGTGCAGGGTGCCGAAGACCAAATGGCCCGTTTCGGCGGCAGTCAGGGCCAGGCGAATGGTTTCCAGGTCACGCATTTCACCCACCAGCACCGCGTCCGGGTCCTCACGCAGAGCGGACTTGAGCGCATTGGCGAAGCTCATGGTGTGCGGGCCGACCTCACGCTGGTTGATCAGGCTCTTTTTAGACTCGTGGACGAATTCGATCGGGTCCTCGATGGTCAGGATGTGGCCATACTCGTTCTCGTTCAGATGGTTGACCATGCCGGCCAAGGTGGTGGACTTGCCCGAGCCGGTGGGCCCCGTCACCAACACCAGGCCGCGCGGGCGCAGGGCCAGCTCGGCAAAGATCTTGGGCGCGTTCAGCTGCTCCAGCGACAGGATCTTGCTGGGAATGGTGCGGAACACCGCGCCCGCACCGCGGTTCTGATTGAAGGCATTGACCCGGAAACGGGCCAGGCCCTGGATCTCGAAGGAGAAGTCAACCTCCAGCGACTCCTCGTAAATCTTGCGCTGGGAGTCGTTCATGATGTCGTACACCATGTCATGCACCTGGCGGTGCTCCAGCGCGTCCACATTGATGCGGCGCACATCGCCGTTGACCCGGATCATCGGGGGCAAACCGGCGGAGAGGTGCAAGTCCGAGGCCTTGTTCTTAACCGAGAATGCAAGCAGTTGGGTGATGTCCATGGGTGAGGGGCTTCATCAGTAGAAATAGCTAGAGGCGGGCCATTATGGCGACGATCGCAAACAAGATTCAAGAACAACACGGCCGTATCGAAAAGGCCTGCGCGGCAGTTGGCCGCCCCGCGCAAAGCGTCACATTGCTGGTGGTGAGCAAGACCTTTCCCGGCAGCGCGGTGCGCGAAGCCCATGCGGCCGGCGAGCGCCGCTTTGGCGAAAACTATGTGCAGGAAGGCCTGGACAAGATCGCCGAGCTGGCCGATTTGCGCGCCGAGCTGGAATGGCATCTGATCGGCCCCTTGCAAAGCAATAAGACCAAGCCGGTGGCGCAACACTTCGACTGGGTCCACAGCGTAGATAGGCTCAAGATCGCCCAGCGTCTCTCGGAGCAACGCCCGCCCGCGCTGCCGCCGCTGAACATCTGCCTGCAGGTCAATATCAGTGGCGAGGCGAGCAAGAGCGGCGTCAGCGCGGCCGAGCTGCCCGACCTGGCCCAGGCCGTCGCGGCCCTGCCGAATCTGCGCCTGCGCGGCTTGATGGCCGTGCCCGAGCCGGCCGCTGACTTCGAGACTCAGCGCCAGCCGCATCGCGCCCTGGCCGCTCTGCTGGAAGAGCTGCGCCGGCAACTGAAGGGGCAAGACCTGACCCTGGACACCTTGTCCATGGGCATGAGTGCCGATCTGGAGGCGGCCATTGCCGAAGGCGCCAACATGGTCAGGGTGGGCTCGGCCATCTTCGGCGCCCGCACTTATCCACAGGCCTCCTGAGCGGCAGCGCAGATCTGCTCGGGTCGGAATTGCCCCCGCCTGCTCCGGTCGCGGCGCAGGCCCTTGCGCATAATGGCCGCATGAAGCCCTGGCCCGCCCTTTGTATCCTGACCTTGACCCTGCTGAGCCAGGCCGCTCTTGCAGCCCCTGCCGCCCCAGCCAAGGTCGAGGACAGCATCGCTCAGCGCGCCCAGGCCTGCACGCTCTGCCACGGCAAGCAGGGTCGGGCGGCAGCCGACGGCTACTACCCGCGCCTGGCGGGCAAGCCCCAGGGCTACCTCTACAAGCAGCTGCTCAATTTCCGCGATGGCCGCCGCCACTACGGCTTGATGAGCGATCTGCTCGATCCCTTGAGCGATGCCTATCTGCAAGAACTGGCCGCTTACTTCGCCGGGCTGGAACTACCCTACCCACCAGCGCAAACCCCCAGCCTGCCGGCCGCGGCCTTGGCACGCGGCCGCCAGCTGGTGTTGCATGGCGATGCGGCGCGCAAGCTGCCCGCCTGCGTGCAATGCCATGGCGAGCAGCTAACGGGCGTGCAGCCCTTCATCCCCGGTTTGCTCAGCTTGCCGCGTGACTATCTGAACGGCCAGATGGGGGCCTGGCGCAGCGGCCAACGCCAGGCCGTGGCGCCGGACTGCATGGCCCAAATCGCCAAGACCCTGAAGGAAGACGAGATCAATGCCATCAGCCAATGGCTGGCTTCCCAAGCCCTGCCCCCGGGCGCCAAGCCCGCCCAGGCCTTGCCCGCGGCTCTGCCCCTGGACTGCGGCGGGCTCAAACCATGAGCTGGCTCAAACTCAGCCTGCTACTCGGCGCTGGCCTGCTGGGCGCGGCAGCCACCCTGCTGGCGCTCAATCGTCTGGATGAAGGCACGCCCACCAGCGCCTCGCCCAACCCCGCCCTGGATCAAGCCCAGAGCGTGGAACGCGGCGCCTATCTGGCCCGCGCCGGCAATTGCATGGGCTGCCACACCCAGCGCGGCGGCACACCCTATGCCGGCGGCCGCGCCATTCCCACCCCGTTTGGCAGCGTGTTTGCACCCAATCTGACCCCAAGCAAAACGCAAGGCCTGGGCGATTGGAGCGCCGATGATTTCTGGCGCGCCTTGCACAACGGCCGCAGCCGGGACGGCCGCCTGCTCAGCCCCGCATTTCCCTACAACAACTACAGCCTGGTGACCCGCGCCGATGCTGACGCGCTCTACGCCTATCTGCGCAGCCTGCCGCCCTCGGATCAGCCCAATCGCGCCCACGAACTGCGCTTCCCCTACAACACCCAGCTCGCGCTGGCGGCCTGGCGAGCGCTTTACTTCCGCCCGGCGGTTTATCAGGCAGACCCGCGCCAGTCCGCGCAGTGGAACCGAGGCGCCTACCTGAGCCAGGGCCTTGGGCACTGCAACGCCTGCCATGCGCCGCGCAACAGCCTGGGCGCCGTCAGCGGCGCCGAGGATTTCTCTGGCGGCATGCTGGACGCCCTGGCCTGGTACGCCCCTTCGCTGCAGGACCCGCAGGAAGCCAGCGTGGTCTCTTGGAGCCCACAAGCCCTGCGCCAGTGGCTGAAAAGCGGCCGCAACGAACACAGCAGCGCCCTGGGCCCCATGGGCGAGGTGATTCTGGGCAGCACCCAGCATCTGAGCGAACCCGATCTGGACGCCATGGCCCTTTATCTGCAGAGCCTGCCGCAACGCGCCCTCCCGCAGCCCGAAGTGCGTCGCCCGGAGCTGGCCTTGCGTGAGCGCGGCGCCAAGCTCTACGACACACATTGCGCCAGCTGCCACGGCGACGCGGGCCAAGGCTCACCCGGCGCCTACCCAGCCCTGGCCGGCAACCGGACCGTGACCATGGCCACGCCGGCCAATCTGCTGCGCATCATCCAGCGCGGCGGCTTTGCACCGGCCACGGCCGGCAACCCGCGCCCCTACGGTATGCCGCCTTTCGCCGGCGTGTTGGACGATGCTGAACTCGCCGCCCTGGCGAGTTATTTGCGCAGTGCCTGGGGCAACCAAGCCCAGGGCCCCAGCGATGTGCGTCCCATGGATGTGCTGCAGCTGAAGAGCCAGCGGGTGGACTAAGAATTTCTAAGCCCCCAAATCCGCCGTTCTGGACTCGGCGCGGGACTTCGGGGTAAACCATTAGCCCAGCGGTACGCCATCGTTTGCGCGCTGCGCGCCAGGCTTTCTCTCCCCGCGAACAGGGGTTTTTTCGCCTGCCTTCATGCGCAATTGTTCACGCGACCCGCAGGCCTGGGCCGCCCAGACTCGCCCTTAGCTCCGACACTTGCCCGCAGCGCAGAAGGCCCTGGCCTTCGCGCCGATTCAAGCGGGTCCAAGCAGAAAGAGTAGCGCATGCAGATCGTCCCAACGCATGACGAAATAACAGGCCAAAAAAGCGGTCTGTTCTCGCTCAAGTTCAGCCGGACCCAAGCCGAAACTGTTACAGGCCCCGTACCACGCCCGGGCTCAAACTCACCTCGAGTCGCGCAGCGTCTGCGCAGCCCAGAGCGTGATCACAAGATGAAATGTTGAGGAGGATCCTTCCCCATGAAGCTTTTGACAGACTTGCGCATTGGCCAACGATTGGCCGTGAGCTTCGGCCTGATGATTGTGTTGCTGATCGCCATCGGCAGCTACGGTGCCCTGACGGCCAGCCACCTCGCCAAAGACTTGGACCGCACGGCCAACTCCAGCCTGGTCAAGATTGCCGCGGCCAATGCGCTGGACAGCAATGTCAACATCATCGCGCGCGCCTCCCGTGACCTGCTGCTGTTGGACGAAGCGCGCCAGATCAAAAAGCAGAATGCGGCCATCGCCGCGGCCGGCCAGGACAGCGAGAAGCAACTCAGCAGCCTGGAAGCCGCCCTGGACACGCCCAAGGAGAAGGAGCTGATCACCCAGGTGCGCGAGCGTGAGGCCAAATTCCTCGCCGCCGTCGGCAAGTTCCAAAAGATTCAGCAAGACGGCAGCCCGGATGAAGCACGCGAAAGCCTGATCACCGATGTGCGCCCGGCCCAGCAAGCCTATCAAGACGGGCTCAAAAGCCTGGTCGATCTGCAATTCGACAGCGCTCGTGAACTGGCCGTCTCCGGCGGCGAGCTGGCCCGCAACTCGGTGCTGCTGACCGCCGGCCTGGTGCTGGTGGCGGTGGTGATTGGCGTGGGTGGCGGCTATGTGATCTCGCGCTCCATCGTGCTGCCGGCCCGCCGCGCCCGCGAAGCCGCCGAGTCCATCAGCGCCGGCGACCTGACCCTGGCCATCCAGGCCGATGGCACGGACGAACTCAGCCAGATGCTGCGCGCCATGCAAGACATGCAAAGCGCCCTTTCCGGCGTGGTCAACAGCGTCAGCAATGCCGCCGGTGAGGTGGCGCAGAACTCCTCTGCTATTGCGCAGAGCAATGTCAATCTGTCGGACCGCACCTCGCGCTCGGCCGCCAGCCTGCAAAACACCGCCGCCTCGGTGGAACAGATCGCCGCCAATCTGCATGGCGCCAGCGACCTGACCCGCCGCGCGGCCGGCATCGCCACCAAGGCCCGCCAATCGGCCTCGGCCGGCGGAGCGGTGGTGGCCAAGGTGGTGGACACCATGGAAGAGATCAGCGCCAGCTCGCGCAAGATCGGCGACATCATCGGCGTGATCGACGGCATCGCCTTCCAGACCAATATCCTGGCCCTGAATGCTGCCGTCGAAGCGGCCCGCGCCGGTGAGCATGGCCGCGGCTTCGCCGTCGTGGCCTCCGAGGTGCGCGCCCTGGCCTCGCGCTCGGCCGCTGCGGCCAAGGAAATCAAGGTGCTGATTCAGGAGTCCTCGGTCAAGGTCGAGAACGGCACCTCCCTGGTCAACAACGCCGGCGTCACCATCCGCAGCGTGGTGGACGAAGTCAACAATATGGGCCAGCTGATCGAAGAGATCTCGCACTCGGCGCAAGAGCAAGCGGCCGGTGTGGGCGTGGTCAACAACGCCATGAACGAGTTGGACCGCACCACCCAGCAGAACACCACCCTGGTCGACGAACTGGGCCGCTCCACCGACGCGCTGAAGTCCAGTTCTTCGCGCCTGCTGGATGCGGTGGGCTTCTTCCGCTCAACCAGCAAGGCCTATTGATTCGCCAGCGCTCCCAGATTCCAGCCCCCTTCTCAACGATTCAGACCAGCTTCACTCCCCCTGGAGGCCATTTATGCAAACCAAGACTTTCGCTCCCTCCTCGTTGCTGCGCGCCGCCGGCCTCTTCTGTGCCGCCATGACCCTCGCGGTGGCGGCTCACGCCACGCCCAAGGTGATCAAAAAAGTGCCGCCGGAATTCCCGCGCGAAGCCGCTCAGCAATCCATTTCCAGCGGTGTCGTCAAGGCCAAGATGTCCATCGATGCCGATGGCAAGGTCACCGGCGTCGACATCCTGGAAGCCGAACCACGCCGCGTCTTCGACAAGGCCGTCACCCGCGCCCTGATGGACTGGCGCTTTGAAGCATCCGGGGAAAAGCAGACCCACGAAGTGAAACTCGTCTTCAAGAACGAGGATTGATCGCGCAGGACCATGATGTCCCGCTCAGCCCCGCCACGCAGACCGCTGCAGCGGGGCTATTTGCTTTTTGGGCCCTGCTTGAGAGCAAAAACTGGAGCAAAGGTTGGAGGGCAGAAGCCTCCTCGGACAAGCCGTGCTTCAGAGCACCACCACCGCTCCGGCGGCGGCCATCAAGAGGATGACGAGCAGCATCAGCTTATGGCGCGTCTTCAAATGAGTCAGGGCTTGGGTCATCGCAGTCTCCTAGCCACTCGGATCGCGGGGTGGCTTGATTTTTCGCATGCTGAGGCAAGCGGCTTGACGAATCAAGAGGAGCTTCCCCAGCACCCCCTGATTCAGAGCTTCTCAAGTTTGGCTGGCGCTGACCGAAGTTTGATAAACCTCTGCTGCAATGAGTGCGCTCCACCATGGCCGATGTTCCCGCTATGACCCTGCCCGAACTGGAGGCCGCCCTCGACGCCATGGTGCACGAGCGCTACAACCAGGCCGAAAGCGATGAGGAAGCCGACGGCATGGCCCTGGCGGCTCAGGACTTGGAGTATCTGCAGACCCGCATCCGCTGCCTGGAGGCCTCGCTCAGCGCGGCCAATAACGAGGTCGCCTGGATCGCCCCAGCCGCCCGGCCAACACCGGCCCAGGCCCTGCGCCGCATCAAGGCCATCTGTGGCCGTTTCCCCGATCTTTACAGCGCCATGCTGGTGGTCGTCGCCACCCACCCCGCGGTCTCACGCGATATGTTGGCCATGGCGGTCAAGCAGTTCCGCAAAGACACCGAGGCCTTGAGCCCGGAGGACGTCAAAAGCCTGCTGGTCAGCATCGTCAACGGCGGCAACCAAGCTTTTGATGCCATTTTGCGCACCCGCAAAAACGGCGACCGCAAATCCGCCGCAATTCCATGGGCTAAGGACTGAGAGAGGACCGAGGGCAAGCCCTGCGGCTTGCACGACGCCTCTCGAAGGACGCCCCGCATGCAAGCGGGGCGGCTGAGCTCGGACACAAACTCCGGAAGGAGTTTGTGCCTAGCGAAGGCCAATCCGCGATACAAGCGGATTGGCTGAGGGAGGACCGAGGCCCCCCAAAAAAGAATCAACGCCCAGCCGCGTTCTGCGCCGAGCTCTGAGCCTGAGTCTTGCCCCTCTTGAGCCCCTGCTGCTGCTGCCCCGGCGCGCTAGCCACCGTCTGGCTGTGCTCGGGCGGGCGCATGCTACCCAGCCAGGCCTGCATAGCCATACCCGCCACCAGCAGCACCAAGGCCGCCAGCAACCAACTCGGCCACCGCCGCCCGCTGCTACGGCCTCGGATGCGCTCCCGCCGTGGCGCGGGCACCAGCAAGGTATGGGTGGGCGGCAGCTTCTTGGCCTTGCTGCGCAGCACATGCACCGCCTTTTTCTGGCCCTTGGCATCCACCGTCATCTCAAAGCTCAAGGCCTCGCCCAGGGCCGGCGCCACACCATCGGCCGGAAACGCCGAGGCATGGACAAACAAGGCCTGCCCGCCCTGGGCCGGCGCGATGGCGCCAAAGCCCCGTTCATAGTTCCAATCCTGTAGCGTGCCCTCGAAGCGCATGATTCCCTCTCGCCTGCCCATGAGCGGCGCGACCTTTGTTGGTGAAATGAGGCCGCTGCACAAGCCCAGTTTGCTGCCATCCCTGATGTGGCTTGCCTGACGGAGAAAGCGGGCGGCGTTGGCGACCCAAAAGCCAATCGATCGGTACGCAGCGGATTTCGCCAACAGGCGGCATCATCTTGCCCCAGGCTATCAAGGTACTTGCAACAAGCTGTAAGCCCTGACCCCCTAGTTCATGGGAGACGCCCGCACAGCTGATTACAAACTCGCTGCGCCCCTGGCAGCCAGGCTTGCCAGCCTGGCGCAAGCCGCAAGCGCCCTTGTCAGGGACAATAGCCAATTTTTGCAGCGCGGCCCCCGCCGCGCGAGAGAGCACAAGACGATGGCCATCCACTGGTTCCCCGGGCATATGAATTCCACCCGGAACGCGATCAACGATCGCATGAAGGCCGGGCTTGATGTGGTGATCGAAATGCTGGACGCCCGCTGCCCAGGCTCCAGCGCCAACCCGCTGCTGGCCCAGCTGACCCAGGGCAAGCCCACGCTCAAGCTGCTGAACAAGCAAGACATCGCCGACCCCGAGCGCACGGCCCTGTGGCTGGCACATTACAACGCCCTGCCCGACACCCGCGCCATCGGCCTGGACGCCAGCGTCAAGGCCCCGGCGCAAGCCCTGATCAAGGCCTGCCGTGAGCTGGCGCCCTTGCGCGGCGGCATGGTCAAGCCGGTGCGGGTGCTGATCTGCGGCATCCCCAATGTAGGCAAATCCACCCTGATCAATACCTTGCTGTCCAAGCGCGCCGCCAAAACCGGCGACGAGCCCGGCATCACCAAGGTCGAGCAAAAGCTGGTGCTGGAGAACGACTTCTACCTCTTCGACACCCCCGGCATGCTGTGGCCGCGCATTGCCGTGGAAGAAAGCGGCTACAACCTTGCCGCGAGCGGCGCCATCGGCCGCAACGCCTTTGACGAAGAGGAAGTGGCACTGGAGCTGATCGCCTATCTGCGTGACAACTACGCCGGCCTGATCGAGGCCCGCTACAAGCTCAGCGACATCGCCGGCCTGGGCGATGAAGAGCTGCTCACCGCCATCGGCAAAAAGCGCGGCGCCATGCTCAGCGGCGGCCGGGTCAATCTGCAGAAGGCGGCCGAGGTCTTGATCTACGAATTCCGCCAGAACATTCTGGGCCGCATCACCTTGGAAACGCCGGAAGAGTTTCTGCGCTGGCAGGCTGCGGCCGATCTGATCGAGGCCGAGCGCAAGGCCAAGGCCGGCAAGGGCAAGAAGAAAAAGGCCAAGCAGCCCAGTCGGGACGCGCAAGGTACGGAAGAAGTGTCAGAGGCCGACGAGGCCTTCAGCGAAGAAGCGGACGCTGAAGCCGAACACAAGCCCGACTGAGCCGCCACAGGCAAGCACGGCTCAGGGCCAGATGGCCCGCAGCAATTCCGCCAGGCGGGCGCCGGCCTTGATCATTTGTTCGCGCTGCAAGGCCTCACGCCTGGCCTTGTAGTCGGCCGGGGCCGTGGCCCTCCACACGCCCGTGGCATCGCGGGGCGCAAAGCTCAAGACGCTCAGGGCGGGCTGGCCGGCCAGCAAGGTGTCCGTGGCCCAGGCCTCGGGCCAGCTCTGCGGGCTACCCGGCGTGGCGGGCACTTGGGCGGCGGCCGCCGCACCCTCGCCCGCCAGCAAGCGGGTGGCCAGGCTGCCCGGCACACCATCCCACAAGGCATGGAGCTTGGAGCCCTTCAGCAAAATGGTGTTGGCACCCTTGGTGCTGGACTTGGGATCAAACACCCCCACGTCCGGATTCAGCACCTGGCCGCTCGCATCCAGATAGACCGACAGCACATGCATGGGCTGGTGCAGATCACCCAGATAGTGGCTGAGCAGGCGCAGCGCTTCCTTCTTGCTGGCGATATGGAAGGGCGCGGGTGCAGCCTCGTCACGCAGCACCGCCACACAGGCCTGGATGGCGGCGACCAGATCATGGTCGCTGGTGCCGACCAGGCCGCGGGCATAGCGGGTCTGGGTCGTCGCCACATCGGTGTAGTGGTAGGACTTGTGGCGGCAGACCTCGTCACTGGAGTTGGCATAGCAATGCGTGGCATTGCGGCGCACAAAGGCTTCCATGGCGGCCTGGCTGGCCGGGTTCTCGTAGTAAGTGCATTCCGGGTAAGGCCCGGAGCCATCGTAAACAAAGGGCGCACCCGGCTTGGCCTGGCCCACGCCCTTGGCGCAATCGGCCCAGACGGCCGCCGTCTGCAGATTGGAGCCCAGAATGCTGCGCACCCGCACGGCCGCCGGGCTGCCACGCAAGAGTTGATCGGCAATGCCGCCCACCGTCTGATGGCCCAGCGGCCCAAAAGCGTCCGCAGGCAAGGCCGCCAGCAGCAAGAGCGGGAGCAAAATCAAACAAAGCTTTGGACGCATATCGGCCTCCCATGGGATGCCTGGACAGCATAGAGCCAAGATCCGTCGGCGCCTCTCCCTACTTCGGCTATGCCGCCGCCAGGCCCAGCATTTGCCGGGCCTGCGCCGGGCTGGCCACCACACGGCCCGCCCGCTCGGCGCAGGCCGCCAGGGCCTCAATCATTGGCCCATTGCCGCTGGCACGGCTGCCGTCCGGCAGGTAGAAGCTGTCTTCCAAACCGGTGCGCAACATGCCGCCCAAGTCCGCCGTGCGCTGATGCAAAGGCCAGATCTCCTGGCGGCCAATCAAGGTGCTTTGCCACAGCGCGCCGTCCACCATATAGCGCGGCAGCAAAGCCAGCAGATCGGCGTCCAGCGGCATGCCCGAGGCCACGCCCATCACCAGGTTGTACTCGGGGCGCCCCATCAAGGCTGGCTTGAACAAGCCGTTTTTCACGTACATGGCGACCGAGCGGACGATGCCCACATCAAAGCACTCGAACTCCGGGTGCACGCCGCACTCCTCCATCACTGCCAAAAAGGCCGCGACCTTGGCGACCGGGTTGTCGAAGACCATGGGCGGCCAGGCCCAGCTGCCGTCGTCCTTGAGCTTGAGGTAGTTGAGGCTGCCAGCATTGCAGGCGGCGATCTCGGGCCGCACCCGGCGTATGCACTCGGCGGGGCCACTGATGTCGGCTCCGATCACGCCGGTCGTGAGGTTGATGATGACGCCGGGGCAGGCGGCGCGAATGGCGGTGATCACGGCCTCGGCCACGTCCGGGTCCCAGCTGGGCAGATGGCCCAGACCCGCTTCTTGCCGACGCAGATGCACGTGCATGACGGAGGCCCCGGCGTTAAAGGCATCGCGGGCCTCGGCCGCCATCTGGGCCGGCGTCACCGGCACCGGGTGTTGCTGCGGGTTGGTCAGCACACCGGTCAGGGCGCAGCTGAGGATGGCCATGTCTGCGGCTTGACTCATGCCGACGCTCCCTGTTGTTCATCATCGTCCAGTTCCACCAGCAAGGCCTGCGCCGCCACGGCCGCACCGACGCTGGCATGCACGCAGCGGACCCGACCGGCACGGCCGGCCGTCAGCCACATTTCCATCTTCATCGCTTCCACGCTCAGCAAGGGCTGATCCTTGGTCACCGCTTGGCCCGGCTTGACCAGCAGTTGTGCGACGACGCCCGCCACCGGCGCGCGGGCGAAGGCGGGGTCTGCATCATCGGCTTGCTCTGGATAGGCCGAGGCCTCCGCAAAAGTCCAATTGGCGGCCTCGCGGCTCAAGGTGATTTCTTGGCCTTGTAGCCATGCAATGCAGTGGCGCTGCACACCGTTCAAGCGCACGATATGGCGGCCTTGCGCGTCAGGCCCCAAAGACTCAAAGCTGTGTCGCTCGCCCGCCAGCTCCAGGCTCGCTTTCAAGCCCTGGGCGCTGACCGTGATGCGGCGTTCCTCCTCCCCACAGCGCAGGCTCAGCGCATAGCTCGCCAGGCCGGGCGACCGCGCGCCCACCGGCCCCTGGGCCAGGGCCAGCAAGCCGGCGGCCACCAGCCAATCCTGGTCTTCGGGTTTTGGCGACTCCAACAAGGCCGCGCCCTGCTCGGCCCAAACATCCAGGCTGCGCGTGTCCAGGCGGGCGGCGCCGAAGTCGGGGTGCAAGAGCAGATCCCGCAAGAAGCGACCGTTATTGTTCAAGCCCAGCAGGGGCGAATCGGCCAGGGCTGCGGCCAGGCGCTGGATGGCGTCCTGGCGGTCGCGGCCATGGACGATGAGCTTGGCCAGCATCGCGTCGTAAAAAGGCCTGACCTCACCGCCTTCGCGAATGCCATCATCCACCCGCAAGCCGGCCTGTTGCGCCAAATGCGGCCGCCACCAGCGGATGGGGCCGGTCTGCGGCGCAAAGGCTTCGGGCTTGGAATAGGGATCTTCGGCATAAAGCCGAACTTCGATGGCATGGCCGCTGAAGCGAACCTCGTCCTGGCGCAGGGGCAAGGCCTGGCCCGCCGCCACCCGCAGCTGCCAGGCCACCAGGTCCAGGCCGGTGATCATCTCGGTGACCGGATGCTCCACCTGCAAGCGGGTGTTCATCTCCAAAAAGTAGTGCTGGCCCTGAGCATCCAGCATGAACTCCACCGTGCCCGCACCCACATAACTCACGGCCTGAGCGGCCGCCACCGCATCGCGGCCCATGGCCTCGCGTCGGGCTTCAGTCAGCACCGGCGAGGGTGCCTCCTCGATCACCTTTTGCCGCCGCCGCTGCGTCGTGCAATCGCGCTCGCCCAGATGGATGCAAGCGCCTTGGCTGTCGGCAAAGATCTGGATCTCGATATGCCGGCCGCCCGCGATCAGGCGCTCCAGCATCAGGGTGCCATCGCCAAAAGCGCTCTGCGCCTCGCGCCGGGCGCTGGCCAGGGCGGCCAGCAATTGGCTCTCGTCTTGCACCACCCGCATGCCGCGCCCGCCGCCACCCGCCACCGCCTTGACCAGCAGCGGGAAGCCCAGGCGCAGGGCCCGTTCCTGCAGAATGGCCTCGTCCTGTTGCTCACCCAGATAGCCGGGCACGCAAGGCACACCGGCCGCCAGCATGCGGCGCTTGGCCTCGGCCTTGCTGCCCATGGCCGCCATGCTGGCCGGGCTCGGGCCTATGAAGACCAGGCCAGCGTCCACGCAAGCCTGGGCGAAGTCGGGCCGCTCCGACAAAAAGCCATAG
This sequence comes from Paucibacter sp. KBW04, assembly GCF_003852425.1. GTDB lineage: Bacteria > Pseudomonadota > Gammaproteobacteria > Burkholderiales > Burkholderiaceae_C > Paucibacter_A. Next base: position 59,704 of record NZ_QAJN01000016.1, read on the forward strand.
CCGGGGTGGATCGCGTCGGCCCCCGTGGCCTGCGCTGCCGCCAACAGGGCATCGATATTCAGATAAGACTGCTCGGCCGGCGCCGGGCCCAAACGGCAAGCTTGATCGGCCAAGCTCAGATGGGGCGAGTTCGCGTCGGCATCGCTGTAGACAGCGACGGTTTGAAACCCGAGTTGACGCGCTGTTCGTATGACCCGACAAGCGATCTCACCCCGATTGGCAATCAGAATCTTGCTGAACTTCATGCCGGGCTCCAGCGCGGCTTGCGCCTTTCCACAAAGGCCGCCACGCCCTCTAGCCCCTCGCTGCCCAGGGCCGCCTGAGCGAAGAGCTGGGCCGCTTGCTCGACCAGATCGGCGCGTGGCTGAGCCAAGGCCAGCAAGGCCTTGCTGGCCGCCAGAGCCCGAGGGGCGCATTGCAAGATCTCACGCACATGCTGAGCAATCGCCGCCTCCAGCTGAGCGCTGGCGTAGAGCTTGTGAACCAGGCCCAGTTCCTGGGCCTCTTGCGCCCCCACCCGCGCCCCCGTCACCGCCAAACGCCGGGCCTGCGAGACGCCCAAACGCTCGATCAGAAAAGGCGCGATCTGCGCAGGGATCAAACCCAGGGCCGTTTCGGGCAGGCGGAACTGCACCGTCTCGCTGGCCAAGACCAGATCGGCCACGCAGGCCAAGCCAAAGCCGCCGCCCATTACCGAACCTTCCAGCACCGCCACCGTCGCCAAGCCGCTGCGCGCAAAGTCCTGGCAGAGGTAGCCAAAGCTGGCGTTGGCCTCGGCCAAGGGCGCGGGGCCCTGCTCGGCCGCAAGCGCACGCGCCTGGCTCATATCGGCCAGATCGGCTCCGGCGCAGAAATGCCCGCCCGCGCCGCGCAGCACGATCACCCGCACGACGCCGCCCGCCTCGGCCTCGGCCAAGGCCCGCCTCAGCTCGGCCACCATGCGCTGGCTCAGAGCGTTACGCAGGCTTGGGCGATTAAAGATGAGGTGCAGCACGGCCGCGCCCAACTGGGCATCGGCCGCCAAGCTCAGGTCTTGATACGCATCGTCAAAGGCCATCAATGCGCTCCCTTGGGCAAGGTGCCTTCCAGCTTGCAGATGATGCCCAGCATGACCTCGTCCGCGCCGCCGCCGATGGAGACCAGGCGGCCGTCGCGGTAGGCTTGAGAAATGGGATTGTCCCAGGTGAAGCCCATGCCGCCCCAGTACTGCAGGCAGGCGTCCGAGACCTCGCGGATCAGGCGGCCGCATTTGAGTTTGGCCATGGAGGCCAGCTTGAGCACCTCACGGCCGGCGATGTATTGCTCCACCGCCGAGTAGGTCAGGGCGCGCAAGGCCTCGACCTCGGTGCGCAACTCGGCCAGGCGGAAGTGCACGACCTGGTTGTCCAGAATGCTTTTGCCAAAGGCCTGGCGCTGGCGGGTGTAGTCGATGGTGAGGTCGATCAGGCGGTCCATATTGCGCAGCGAGGAGGCCGCGCCCCATAGCCGCTCTTCCTGGAACTGCATCATCTGGAACTGAAAGCCCAGGCCTTCTTGGCCGATCAAGTTGCGCTTGGGCACGCGCACATTGTCAAAAAAGAGCTGGGCCGTGTCCGAGGCATCCATGCCGATTTTGTGGATCTTCTGTCGGCTGATGCCGGGCGCGTCCATGGGCACGACGATCAGGCTTTTGTTGCGATGCACCGGCCCCTCGCTGGTATTGGCCAGCAGGCAGCACCAGTCGGCCTGCATGCCATTGGTGATCCACATCTTGCTACCGTTGATCAGGTAGTCATCGCCATCACTGACAGCGCGGGTCTTGACCGCCGCCACGTCCGAGCCACCGCCCGCCTCGCTAACGCCCAAGCAGCCCACCAAATCACCGGCGATGGAGGGTGTGAGGAACTCGCGCCGCAACTCGTCCGTGCCAAAGCGGGCCAGGGCCGGCGTGCACATATCCGTCTGCACGCCTATGGCCATGGGCACGCCGGCGCAGGCGCACATGCCCAAAGCCTCGGCCATCACCATGGAGTAGCTGAAGTCCAGGCCCGCCCCACCAAACTCGGCCGGGTACTTGAGCCCCAGCAAGCCCAGATCACCCAGCTTCTTGAACACCTCGTGGGCCGGAAACTGCTCGGCTTTTTCCCAGGCGGGCACATGGGGGTTGAGTTCTTTCTCGACGAATTTGACAACCGTGTCGTAGAGCGCTGTGTGTTCGGGGCTGAGCATCATGATGGGCTTTTGTCTCCGCTTGAATACTTGTTTAGAAACGTGCGACACCAAAGCTATTGGCCCGCAAGACCCGGCGCGCACTGGCCTCGGCCAGACCCAGGCCCAGGCCCAGAACACGGCGGCTGTCGCGCGGGTCGATGACGCCGTCATCCCAGAGCCGCGCCGTGCCGTAAAGCACATGGGACTCACGGTCGATGCGCTGGCGCAGCTGGGCGCTCATGGCGGCCAGCGCTTCCTCATTGACCGGCGCGCCCATGCGTTCCAGCTTGGCGCGGTTGAGGATGTCCATCACCTGGGCCGCCTGGGCCCCGCCCATCACCGCCGTGCGCGCCGTGGGCCAGGAGAAGATCAGCCGAGGGTCAAAGCCGCGCCCACACATGCCGTAATTGCCCGCGCCGAAGGAGCCGCCCAGCACCAGGGTGAACTTGGGCACCGTGGCATTGGCCACGGCCTGAATCATCTTGGACCCATGCTTGATGGCCCCGCCCTGCTCGGCCGCCTTGCCCACCATATAGCCGCTGGTGTTCTGCAAGAACACCAGGGGCGTGCCGCTTTGCTCGCAGAGCTGAATGAACTGCGCCGCCTTGGTCGAGCCCTGTGGCTGTATGGGCCCGTTATTGCCGATGATGCCCACGGCATGGCCTTCGATGCGGCCATGGCCGCAGACGGTGTCGGCCGCGTAGGCGGCCTTGAACTCCAGAAAATCCGAGCCATCCAAGAGCCGGGCCAAGACCTCGCGCACGTCATAGGGCTCGCGCTCGTCCTGCGGCACCAGGCCCAGCAGTTCCTCGCTGTCGAACAAGGGCGGCTCAAACGCGCGCGGCGTCTGCGCGACGTCCCAAGGCAGATGCGCCATCAGCTCACGCACCAAGGCGATGGCATGGCCGTCATCCTCGGCCAGGTACTCGCCCAGGCCGGTGACGCGGGCATGCAAATCAGCGCCCCCAAGCTCCTCGTCCGTCGCGTCCTCACCGATGGCGGCCTTGACCAGGGGCGGGCCGGCCAGATAGATGCTGGAGCGCTTTTTCACCAGCAGCACATAGTCGGACAAGCCCGGCAGATAAGCCCCGCCCGCCGTGGACGAGCCATGCACCACCGCGATCTGCGGCAGGCCCAGGGCCGAGAGTCGGGCCTGGTTGGCAAAGCTGCGGCCGCCTTCCACAAACATCTCGGCCTGGTACATCAGATTGGCGCCGCCGCTCTCCACCAGATAGATCAGGGGCAGCTTGAACTCACGCGCAATCTCCTGGGCGCGCAAGGCTTTCTTCAAACCCATGGGCGCGACGGTGCCGCCCTTGATGGCGCTGTCGCTGGCCGAGATCAAAACATTTTTGCCCGCCACCCGACCCAGGCCGACGATAGCCCCACCGCCCATCACGCTGCGCTTGCCGTCGTCGTCATGCATGCCCAGCCCAGCCAGGCCGGAAAGCTCCAGAAAACCCGAGTCGCGGTCCAGCAGGCGCGCCACCCGCTCACGCGGCAGGAGCTGACCCTTGGCCTCGAACTTCTCTCGCTTGGCATTGGAGGCCTCCACCACCTTGGCCTCCAGCGCCCTCACTTCGGCCAGGCGCTGGGCCATGGCCTGGGCATTGGCCTCGAAAGCAGCCGAGCGCGGGTTCAGGCGGGAGGCCAGGGCCGTCATCCCAACACCTTGGGATCGGCGGCGCGGTGGAAGCCCTCATAACGCTCAGTGCCCGCATGGTCGATCGAGGGGAACATGGGGTTGCCCAGCGAGGCGCCGCCGTCGATCTGCAGGGTCACGCCGGTGATGAAGCCGGCCGCCGGTGAGAGCAAGAAGACGATGGCCGCGCTGATCTCGGCCTCGCTGGCCAGGCGGCGCAAGGGCACATGGTTTTTCAGGCCGCGGATGGCCTCGCGGATCTCCTCGCCATAGCTGTCCATGCCGCTGGACGCCACCCAGCCCGGCGCCACCGCATTGACCCGCACGCCGGCATGCGCCCATTCATAGCCCGCGCTCATGGTCAGATTGCTCATGCCCGCGCGGGCCGCGCCGCTATGCGCCATGCCGGGCATGCCGTTGCGGAAGTCCGCCGTCATATTGACGATGGCGCCGCCGCCCTGGGGCTGCATGCTTTGCAGAAAAATCTCCCGCATCATCAAGAAGCCGCCGGTCAGATTGTTGGCCACCACCGCCTCGAAGCCGCGCTTGCTGATCATCTGCAAGGGCGCCGGGAATTGGCCACCCGCATTGTTCACCAGGCCGTGGATGCGGCCATGCTGCGCAAGCACCGCCGCCACCTGGGCGCGCACCGCCTCGTCGTCGCGGATATCAAAAGCCGCCCAGTCGCAAAGCCCGCCGTCCTGCCGGATCTCGGCCTGCACCGCCGCCAGCTTGTCGGGCTTGCGGCCCGAGATCAGCACATGGGCGCCAAGGGCTGCCAGCTCATGGGCGACGCAGCGGCCAATGCCTGAGCCGCCCCCTGTCACCCAAATCAAATGGCCGGCAAACAGGCCGGGGCGGAACACGCTGCGGTAGGCCGCGGCAGGGCTTGTCTCAGTCATCAAAGCTCCAGCTTCTTGTTAGGCACATAGCTTCCCTTAACGTCACCTGTCTTTCATATCGGTGATTACCATGAAGCAAGGGAGAGTTGAAGTGCGTAAGCTCCCATCCATCAGACCCTGAGAGAAAGAGCAAGACCATGGACATGCAAGCCATCACCCAAGCCCTGCGCGCCAAAGTGGGCGAAGACAGCGGCCTCAACGCCATCCTCAAATTCGACTGCGGCGCCGATGGCGTGGCGGTGATCGATGCCGTTAGCGTCCCCAACACGGTCAGCAATGAGGACCGCGAGGCCCAGTGCACCGTGGCCATCAGCCGCGAGAACCTGGCCGCCCTGATCAAGGGCGAGCTCAACCCCATGAATGGCTTCATGATGGGCAAGTTCAAGGTGTCCGGCGATATGAGCATCGCCATGAAGCTGCAACGCGTGGTCTAAATCTGTTCCAACGATGTCAGCAGTACTGAACGACAAAGGCCGCCGCAAAGAGAGCCATGCCCGCGCCGCGGCGCGCACGGTGGAAGACCTCAGCGCGACGACGCCGACCGAGGCCTTGTTCGGCATCACCGAGCTGTGCCGGGAGTTCGATCTCTCGCCGCGCGCCATCCGCTTTTACGAAGACAAAGGCCTGCTGGCGCCGCGCCGCGTCAACGGCGCCCGCGTCTACACCCAGCGCGACCGGGTGCGCCTGAGCCTGATTCAGCGGGCCAAGGGCCTGGGCTCCTCGCTGGCCGAGATCAAGCAGTTTCTGGACCTCTACGGCACCCATGGCGAAGGCCGCACCCAGCAGCTGCAGTTCACCCTGGAACGCACCAGCCAGGCGATCGAGGAGCTGGAACAAAAACGCGCGCAGATCGAGGCCACCTTGGCCGAGTTGCGCATGATCAATAGCGCCGTCCGGCTTCAGTTGGACGGCCTGCAAACACCCCCCAGAAAATCATGAGCCTGCCCCTCTTCCCCTCCGCCTGGATCAGCGAAGAACACCAGATGCTGCAGGACTCCGTGGCCCGCTTCTTCAAACAGAATTGGGTGCCGCGCGCGGCCGAATGGCGTGAGGCCGGCATGATGGGCCGCGACACCTGGCGCGAAGCGGGCGAGATGGGCTTGCTCTGCGCCTCCATGCCCGAGCAGTACGGCGGTGGCGGCGGCGACTTCGGCCATGACGCCGTCATCCTGCTGGAGCAAGCCCGCGCCAACCTCAGCGGCTTTGGTGGCGGCTTGCATTCGGCCATCGTCGGCCCCTACATCCTGCACTACGGCAGCGAGGCGCAAAAACAGCGCTGGCTGCCCAAGATGGCCAAGGGCGAGCTGATCGGCGCCATCGCCATGACCGAGCCCGGCACCGGCTCCGACTTGCAAAACGTGCGCACGGTGGCCAGGCGCGAAGGCGATGAGTATGTGCTCACGGGCCAGAAGGTCTTCATCACCAATGGCCAGAACGCCAATCTGATCATCGTGGTCTGCAAGACCGACAAGGCACAGGCGGCCAAGGGGATCTCACTCCTGGTGGTTGAGGTGGAGAAGGAAGACGGCACGCTGGTGGAAGGTTTCCGCCGCGGCCGCAACCTCGACAAGATAGGCATGAAGGCGCAGGACACCTCGGAGTTGTTCTTCGACGAGGTCCGGGTGCCTGTGAGCAATTTGTTAGGCGGTGAAAGCGGCATCGAAGGCCAGGGCTTTGCCCAGCTGATGCAGGAGCTGCCGCAGGAGCGCTTGATCATCGCCGTCTCCGCTGTCGGCGCGATGGAGCGCGCGCTGGAAGACACGATTGCCTACACCAAGGAGCGCAAGGCCTTTGGCAAAAGCATCTGGGACTTTCAGAACACACGCTTCAAATTGGCCGAGGTGCAAAGCCAGGTGCTGGCCGCTCGCGCCCTGCTGGACGCCAGCATGAGCGCCCATTTAAAGGGCGAGCTGGACGCGGCCCGCGCCGCCCTGGTCAAGGCCTGGACCACCGACCTGGCCAGCAAGGTGATGGACGAATGCCTGCAGCTCTTCGGTGGCTACGGCTACATGATGGAGTACCCCATTGCCGAGCTGTATGCCGATGCCCGCGTCGCCCGCATTTACGGTGGGACGAATGAAATCATGAAAGAGCTGGCTTCACGCTTTATGTGAACAACGGCCTCACGGAGACAAACACCATGTTCGACGCCTACCTCTACGACCATGTCCGCACGCCGCGCGGCAAGGGCAAGAAAGACGGGAGCCTGCACCAGGCCAGCCCGGTCTGGCTTTTGCGCGGCCTGCTACAAGCCCTGCAACAGCGCTGCCAGCTGGACACCGCCCTGGTGGACGATGTGGTGCTGGGCTGCGTGACGCCGGTGGGCGAGCAAGGCGCCGACATCGCCCGCACGGCGGTGCTGGACGCCGGCTGGGCGCAGACGGTGGCGGGCCTGACCCAATCGCGCTTTTGCGCCTCGGGCCTGGAGAGCATCAATCTGGCTGCGGCCAAGGTGGGCAGCGGCTTTGAATCCCTGGTGGTGGCCGGCGGCGTGGAATCCATGAGCCGTTGGCCCATGGGCAGCGATGGCGGCGCCTGGTTCATGGACCCGCGCATCAACCAGGCCCTGGGTTTTGTGCCCCAAGGCATCAGCGCCGATCTGATCGCCACGCTGGAAGGCTTTGGCCGTGCCGAGGTGGACGCCTTCGCGGTGGAGTCGCACCGCCGAGCTGCGGCCGCACGCGAGCAAGGCTTGTTCAATCGATCCCTCGTGCCCGTGCATGACATCGCCGGGCTCCTGCTGCTGGCCCAGGACGAAACCATACGCACCAGCACCACGCTAGCGACCCTGACCAAGCTAGAGCCCTCCTTCGCCATGATGGGCCAGATGGGCTTTGACGCCACCGCCCTGCGCCGTTACACGACGCTTGAGCGCATCCAGCATGTGCACCATGCCGGCAATTCCTCGGGCATTGTGGACGGCGCCGCCTTGATGCTGGTGGGCAATGCCGCCGCCGGCCACAAGGCGGGGCTCAAGCCGCGAGCCCGCGTGCGGGCGGCCGCCGTCATCGGCTCCGAGCCCACCATCATGCTCACCGGCCCCACCCCGGCCTGCCGCAAGGCCCTGGCCCAAGCGGGCATGGCAGCCAAGGACATCGACCTGTGGGAGATCAACGAAGCTTTTGCCGTCGTGCCCATGAAGACGGCCCGCGATCTGGGCCTGAGCCTGGACCGGGTGAACGTCAACGGCGGCGCCATCGCCCTGGGCCACCCCTTGGGCGCCACCGGCTGCATCATCCTGGGCACCTTGCTCGATGAGTTGGAGCGCCGCAACTTGAGCACCGGCTGCGCCACGCTTTGCGTGGGCGGCGGCATGGGCATCGCAACCATCATCGAAAGAGTGTGAAGGCCATGAGTAGCAACACCGCACTGCACCTCGACCTGGGCGACGACGGCATCCTCATCGCCACCATGGAACTGCCCGGCCATGCGATGAATATCCTCAAGGACGAGTTGGCCAGGCCGCTGATGGCCCTGGCGGAGCGCCTGGAGGGCGACGCTGCCGTCAAAGGCCTGATCCTGCGTTCGGCCAAAAAAGACTTTCTGGCCGGCGCCGATGTGGACGCTTTGTGGGCGCTGGACACAGCGCAGCAAGCCTTTGATGAGTCCATGCGCTTCAAGCATTTCATCCGCCGGCTGGAGCGCTGCGGCAAGCCCGTTGTGGCGCTGATCCAGGGCCTGTGCTTGGGTGGCGGCCTGGAGATCGCCATGGGCTGCCATCTGCGCATCGTCGTCAACGACGGCACCGCCCGCCTGGGCCTGCCCGAGGTCAAGCTAGGCCTGCTGCCCGGCGGAGGTGGCACCCAACGCCTGCCGCGCCTGGTAGGCATGCAACAAGCCTTGCAGTGGATGGCCGAGGGCACGCAGATCAAGGCCGAGCAAGCGCTGAGCAGCGGCTTGGTCCATGCCTTGGTCGCTAACGCGGAAGATGGGCTGACGCAGGCCCGCGCCTGGATAGCCGCCAACCCAAAACCGGTTCAGCCCTGGGACGCGCCCAAGTTCCGCTACCCCGGCGGCGACTCGCGCTCGCCGGCCGTGGCGCAGCTGCTGGCCATAGGCCCTTCCATCGCCTCGGCCAAAAGCTTCGGCAACTACCCGGCGCTGACCCACATCATGTCCAGCGTCTTCGAGGGCGGCTTGACCGACATCGACCGCGCACTGGAGATCGAATCGCGCTACTTCGCCGCTTGCGCCATCAGCCCCGCCTCGCGCAATCTGATCGGCACGCTCTGGTATCAGCTGAACGCGATCAAGAAAGGCGCCTCCCGGCCCGCCGGGCTGGCGCCTGCCCAGATCAAAAGGCTGGGCATTCTGGGCGCCGGCATGATGGGCGCGGGCATTGCCTACGTCGCCGCCAAGGCGGGCATCGAGGTGGTCCTGCTGGACCAGACCCAGGCCGCGGCCGACAAGGGCAAGCAATACTCGCAAGCGCTGCTGGACAAGGCCGTCAAGAAAGGCCGCTCCACGGCGGAGAAGCGCGATGCCTTGCTCAGCCGCATCAGCCCCAGCAGCGATTACAGCGCGCTGCAAGGTTGCGATCTGGTGATCGAAGCCGTGTTCGAGGATCGCGCCGTCAAGGCCGAAGCCACGGCGCTCGCCGAGGCGCATTTGCCCGCCAGCGCCCTCTTCGCCTCCAACACCTCCACCCTGCCCATCACCGGCCTGGCCAAGGCCAGCCAGTGGCCCGCGCAGTTTCTGGGCCTGCACTTTTTCTCGCCGGTGGACAAGATGCCTCTGGTGGAGATCATTGTGGGCGAGCAGACCTCGGCCGAGACCCTGGCCAAGGGCTTTGATTTCGTCTTGCAGATCGGCAAGACACCCATCGTCGTCAACGACTCACGCGGCTTCTACACCAGCCGCGTCTTCGCCACCTATGTGATGGAAGGCCTGGCCTTGTTGCGCGAGGGCGTGCACCCGCGCAGCATCGAGATGGCCGGCCTGCAAGCCGGAATGCCCATGCCGCCCCTGGCCTTGCAGGACGAGGTCAGCCTCTCGCTAGGCCTGCATGTGGCCACCCAAACCCGCAAGGACTTGGAGGCCGAGGGCAAGCCCTATATTGAGCATCCCGGCGAGGCCGTGTTGCGCGCACTTTGTGAGTTAGGTCGGGTCGGCAAAAAAGTCGGCCAGGGCTTTTATGACTGGCAGGCGGGCGACAAGTGCTTGTGGCCCGGCCTGGCCCAGCTCTACCCCCTGGCGGCGCAGCAGCCCACGCAGCAGGAGCTGATCGATAGGCTGATGTTTGTGCAGGCCAATGAAGCGGCGCGCTGCCTGGAAGAAGGTGTGTTGCGCTCGGTGGCCGACGGCAATATCGGCTCCATCCTGGGCTGGGGTTTTGCGCCCTTCCAGGGCGGTGCGCTGCAGTTCATCAACACCCTGGGCCTAAGCCAGTTCGTGGCCCGCGCCGACGCACTGGCCGCCGCCCACGGGCCTCGCTTCACAGCCGCGCCCAGCTTGCGAGCGATGGCAGCCAAGGGTGAGACATTCGAGCAGGGCGGGCCGGGCCCCAAGGCAACTTAAGGCCAGGCCGCGTTCAAGCTAGCGCCCCCGCTTGGCCTTGGGCAGGCCCTGGGTCAGCAGGCGCTGACCAGCCTTGAGCTCATAGTCCAAGACTTCTTGCAGGCTGAGCTTGTCGTCATGGTTGAGGTCGGCAGCATCGAAGCCGGCCATGCGGGCGCCGATCACCTCTTTGAAGCTCAGGCGCAGATCGGCGTTTTTGTCAAAGTGATGCAGGGCCCTCAGCACACGCTCGGCGTGTTTGGCGCCTGCGGCGGCCTGCAGTTCCTCGCGCGAGATGAAACCGTCCTGGTCCAGGTCCAGCGCATGCCAGCTCTGCACCATGTCTTTGTGGAACTCTTCCAGACTGATGAACCCGTCGTGGTTGAGATCGCTGCGCTCGAAGGCGCGGCGTATGGCGCTTGGCGATGGCGGGCGCGCAGGCAGGTCGGTGGACTTGGCCTGCAGCAGAACCGGGGCGGCGGGCTGCCCGGCCGGGGCCGCCGTGGCGACCGGCACCCATACCACCAGCGCCAGCGCGCTCGCCATGGTCAGCAGCAAAGGCCGGACGACGGGAAACGTTTGAGTCTTCATGAGCGAGCGGTCTCCGGACAAAAAGAAGAAGGGGGATGGCGAGGGCCGGGCTGGCCGCCCGCCCACCACGCTTTCAAGGCTTACCAGGACCAGCGCTGTGCGTCGCTGCCATTGCAGCGGTAGAGCTGCACCGCCTGACCGGGCCGGAAGCGAGCGTCCCGCACATCCATGCATTTGCCATTGAGCTGGCTGCGGATCTGGTTGCCGTAGAAGTTCCAGCGCTGATTGCGCTGGCCATTGCAGCTCCAGGCAATCAGGCGTGTACCGTCATCGCCATTGCCGCCCTGCACATCCAGGCACAGATTGCCGCCCACCCTCAGCTCGCCGCCACGGCCCAAGCTGAAGCGTTGATTCCTGCCGCCATGGCAGCGGAACAGGATGGCGCCCGCGCCCTCGCGCGCATCGCCCTCGATGTCCACGCACAGGCCACCGGAGGCGCGGATCTGGCGCTCGCGACCACCGGGGTAGTTGGGCCCCACCGGGTCGTTATTGTTATTGCTGTCGTCGCGATCCCGATTGGCCAGCACGGCCACACCGGCAATCGCGGCCAGGGCCGCCAGGGCGATGGCAGGGTTCACACCGCTGCTTTCCTTGGCCTCGTCCGGGTTGGTTTCGTTGCCATTGCCCAGATCCTTGCTCACGATCTTGAAGCGCGCCGCGCAGCCGTTGTTGACCCACAGCTCCTTATTGCTGAGATCGAAGCCCCAGCTGCGATTGAAGCGGCAGGCGCCGCTCAGCTGCTCGATCAATTCCACATCGCGCGTGCCGGCGGCCAAGGGCAGGGATTCATAGCCACCGCGCGAACGCAGCTCCACTTCCTTCTCGGCGGCCTGCGCAAAGCCTGCGGGCATCAGCAAGGCCACCGCCGTCAGTCCGCTGACCCATTGCTGAAAATTCTTCATACCCATACGAGCTTCCCTTTCCTGTTCCAAAGCGCAAATCTGTGGGCAGTTTAAGTGCGGGCCGAGGCCGCGACTGGTACCCAAGACTAGCCTCAAACACCCCCCGCTAGACCGGCCTTGTTGCTGCCGAGGCAGTTTCGGCAAAAAGCCACAAAGCGTCGCCCGACCTCCCGATTGAGGGGGTATTCGGTGCAATTGATAAAAACAATAATGATAAAAACATCCAAGCAAGCCCACGATCAAAACTGCCTGGGCGCCCTGCCGCCCTTGAACGCCCTCCCCCATGACTATCACTTCCACCCTGCCCGAGCTGCCCGCCCCCATAGACGCCCAGCTGGCCGCCGGTTTGTGGCGCCTGGGCCCGGTCTTGCCCGGCCATGAGGCCTCAGAACAGGGTGGCTGGTATGAGGCGGAACACGCGCTCTCCCCGGGGCAAAAGCGGGCCGTTTGGCTGATGCAGCCGGGGCCGGAGGCGGCCACGCAGATCCTGGGCTTTGGCGAGCTGACGACCGAGCTGGGCGACTTCTCGCACCCGCTCATCGTCATGCCTGATGACTGCGGCTTCACGGCCTGTGGTCGGCCTTTTCTGGTGATGAAGCAGGCCGGCCATGCCCAGAGTTTGCTGCGCGCCGCCCGTTCAATGCCGCTGGCGCAGCGCCTGGGCTTGCTGCTGCTGATCTGCGAAGCCTTGCAGGAGCTGCATCTGAAGGGCTATGCCTTCGGCGCCATTGAAGACGCCATGGTCGGCCTGGACGCCTATGGCCAAGCCCAGCTGATGGGTTTGAACCTGCGCCGCCTGGCCGACAGCCCGGCGCCCCTGCTCGCGCAGGAAGCGGACGATCTCTGCCGCCTGCTGCGCGGCATGGTGCCCGGCCTCGAAGCCGCCGCGCCGCAGGAGGAGGCAGCCGCCCTGCCTGCGCCCGCCCAAAGCGCCTTGGACGCCATCCAGCTCAAGGCCATGGTGGGCTATGCCAGCAGCGAAGCCCTGGCCGAGGATTTGCGCGCCTGCTTGGCAGAACTGGCGGCCACGCCCGAGCCCTCGGCAGGCCAAGAGCCCGCCCGCCCTGCGCTGCGCAAAGCGGCCATCACCCTGGCTCAAACCGGCTTGGCGGCCTTGCTGGTGTTTGGCGCCTATGTTCAGGCGAACGATCCCCTCAAAGGCCTTTTGGTGCTGGACAAGGCCAGCGCGGAGCCGATCGCCATGGCAGCTGCCGCAGAGCCAAGCACGGCGCCCGCGGCAGCGGGTCTGAGCCTGCGCTTCATGGATCTGGGCATGGCCGGCCAAACGTCCACGCCCAGCCCCTCGCCCTGAATTCGGCGCCTATTGTCCCAGGCGCTCCGAGCGCTCCAAGCGCATCAGCAGCGCCAAACCCACCATGCCCAGCAGCAGCACGGCCGCCGTCAGCAGCAGGGCCGCGCGGTAATTGCCGCTGGCCTGGGCCATGGCGCCGCTGAGCGCGGGTGCGCAAACCTGCGCCACGCCATAGCTGAGCGTCAGCCGCGCCATCGCCTTGCCCGGGTTGGCAGGCGAGCGTCGGCCCACCAAGGCCAGGGTCATGCTGACGATGCCGATGAAGGTGGCGCCGTAGAGCAAGGCCCCGCTGAGGGCGGCGAGCAGGCTGTCCGACAAGGCCGGCACCAAGACCGATAGGCATTGCAGGCCAAAGGCGATCAGCAAGGCCGGCAACTCCCCCACCCGGCGCGCCACCTTGTCCCACAAGAATACGGCCGGCGTTGCGGCCAGACCCACCAGCAGCCAAGCCCAAGGGCCCTGGCCCGCCAACACAGGCTGGCGCTCAACAATGGTGACGGTGAAGGTGGCACTGATGACAAAGCCCCAGCCCGCGCAGAAATAGATGGCCGTCATCAAGACCGTCCAGGCCCGGCTGGGTGTGCGCAAGGCCTGATGAGCCCCATGGCTGGCCGGCAAGGCCGGCGGCACGGGCGGCCGCCAGGCCCAGGCCGGTAGCAAAAAAAGCAGGCCCAAGAGGGCAAAACCCTGCCATTGCTGAGCCCAGCGCCAGTGCAGCGCCGTCATCGCCATCGCACCCAGGGCCGAGACGGCAATGCCCAAACCCAGGCCGGTGAAATGCAGGCCCAACTCCGGCCGGTGCCCGGCCCGCATCAACCAGCCCAGCACCAGGCCCGAACCCAGCAACATGCCGGCCGCACCGCACAAACCACCCAGATAGCGCGACAAGACCCAGACCCATAACTGGCCCTCGCCCGCCGCGCCCCAGCTCATCAAGGCGGTGATCAAGAGGCTGAGTGGCAGGCCTATGCTGTAGAGGCGCTGACGCAGCCTGGGGTCCTCCAGCCAGGAGGCCAGCAGGGCGCCACTCATATAGCCCATGTAATTGATGGCGGCCAGCCAACCGCCCGTCACATCCGACAGCCCCGCTTGCGCCTGCATCAGCGGCAACAAGGGCGTGTAGGCAAAACGCGCCAGACCTATGGTCAAGAGCAGGCCGCTGATGCCGCCCAAGATGACCTGCCAGGCTTGCAGGGGGCGGGGGCTGGGCTCGGCAAGGGCTTTTTGCATGGGCGCAGCTTAGCCCAAGGGATGCGGGTTTTCTTGCACCGCTCTTGCAATCAGGCCGGCCGGGCCCACCTGCCACCACAGCATGGATAACAAGACCAGCCTCATCACCCTCCTCATCGTGCTGGCCTTTGGCCTGGGCCTGGCGCTGTGGCTGGCGGCCGCACCTTGGCTGCTGGCGCGCAAGCGGCAAAAGCTGCGCAGCCAGCCCTTCCCGGTGGCCTGGCGGCGCATTCTGCGCAAGCGGGTGCCCGGGGTGCAGCGCCTGCCGGCCGATCTGCAGCTGCGGCTGAAGGGCGATATGCAGGTCTTTCTGGCCGAGAAACCCATCATCGGCTGCGCCGGCCTCAAGGTGACGGACGAGATGCGCGTCACCCTTGCCGCCCAAGCCTGCCTGCCGCTGCTGGGCGCGCGGCGTGGCTACTACCCCAAGCTCAAGCAGATCCTGCTCTACCCCGGCGCCTTTGTGGTGGAGCGCCCGCACACCGGCATGGCCGGCGTGCAGATGGAGCAACGCCGCGCCCTGGCGGGCGAGAGCTGGGTGCAGGGTCAGGTCTTGCTGTCCTGGCAAGACGTCTTGAATGGCGCGGCCGACCCCAGCGATGGTCACAACGTCGTCGTGCACGAATTCGCCCACCAGCTCGATCAGGTCAAGGGCTTTGCCAATGGCGCGCCGCCGCTCGCCACGGCCCTGGCCTATCGCAATTGGTCGAAGGTGATGCAGTCGGAATTCAATGCCTTGCGCACCCGCCTAGCGCAAGCCGAGCGCGATGCGGCCGTGGGTCTGGAGCCCAAGGTGGGCCTGATCGACCCTTACGCCGCCACCGACCCGGCGGAGTTCTTCGCCGTCTGCAGCGAGGTCTTCTTTGAGCGACCGCTGGAGCTGGCTGCGCAGCATCCGGCGCTTTACCAGCAGCTGAGCCGCTACTACCGGCTCAATCCCTTGAGCTGGACCTGATCAGAAGCCCAGCGAGGCCAGCAGATCGTCCACATCGTCCTGCTGCAAGGCCTTGTCCGGGGTTTGCACGCCTGCCAAGGTGTGGCCAGCAGGGTCGACCGCATTGCCGTCCTCGCCTTCGATTCGATGCACGGCGCTGAGCATTTCCTCCAGCGGCTGCTCGGCTTTCTCCAGCATGCCAATGACCTTGTTGATCACCTGGCCCGACAGATCCTGAAAGCCCTGGGCCATCATGATCTCGGTATGCAGGGACTTCTCGCGGCCGGCAAAGCTGGCGGCGGTGGCGGCATAGGAAGCGCAGAGCTTGAGCAGGGAGCGCGCCCGCTCCAGATTCAAATCCGGGTCGACGGCAAAGCGGCACAGGGTTTCTGAAAGATCCTGGCCCTGACGCCGCACCTGCTCGGCATCGTCCTGGGCCGCGTCCACCAGGCCCAGCACCTTGCTGGCGGCCTGCTCGGTCATGGTACGCACATAGGCCAGGCGCTCGCAGGCGTCGGGCAGGTCTTGCACCATTTTCTCCAGGATCTGGCCCGAGTTGGCCAGCACGGCCGGAGCACTGCGCGTGGTTTCAGACTCTTGCTGCGACTGAAGAACGGGGCTCATGACGGTCTACTCCTGCAGCCTTGCTGGTGAAGCAATCCCGCTACGGCTCATGGCGGGCTGCTGAATTCTGGCCGAATCCTAATGGCTAGCACCCACGCACCCAGGCCCTGGCCCGAACGCCTCGCGCTTGCGCGCGGGATATTTCACGAATTCCCAGGGCCTCGTCGCGGCCCGGGGCAAGCCAAGGGCCGGGCGATTCAGGTCCACAGCTCCAGCGGGGGCTCGCGGGTCAGGGCGCGCAGAATATCGCTGCGCGAGATAAAGCCCAGCAAGCCGCCCTTTTCGTCCGAGACCGGCATGCCGGGCAGACGAAAGTCCAGCAAGGCCTGGGCGACCTCGCGCAAGGGTGTGTCCGCGTGCGCACTGGGCACGGGCGACCACATCACATCGCCCACCGGCCGGGCGAACCAGGCCGACCAGGCTTGGGCGTCCTCCACATCGTCGGGCACCGGCAGCAAATCACCGCGCAGCAAAAGCCCCACCAAACGTCCGCGCGGATTGAGCACCGGCGCCTGCCCCACCTTGGCCTGGCTCAACATGGCCAGGCCTTGGGCCACCGAGGCCACGGCCGGCACGGTGACCAAATTGCGGCTCATCAACTCCTCCACCAAGCGCAGGGGCTGGCGCTTTTCATCGGGCAGTACCCGGGCCTGGGCCTTGGCATAAGCGGCCAGGGCGTCGCGCGGGCGGGGCTCGGGGCTGCCCAAGGCCATCAGATTGGCCTCCGGGTTGGGCTCGGCCCGCAGCACACCGGCCTTGGCCTGCGCCTCCGACTCCAACATCGAGGACACCGGCGCCACCGCCCGCAAACGGGCCACCGCCTGCACCGGCTCCAGCGCTCGCAAGCCCTCCAAGGGCCCGCTATAGACCCGCCCATTGAGACCGTAAACCGTGAACATCTTGCGCTTGTCTCCTGTTCCGATTTGACTAGTGCTCGACGCGGTTGCGCCCCGCCGCCTTGGCCCGGTACATGGCCGCATCGGCCGCGCCAACCAGGCCGTCGGCCGTGTCGGCGCCGGTGATCACCCCGCCACGCACACCGATGCTGATGGTGGCCTCGATGCGATGCACGCCCCACTGGGTGGGCGTGGCCTCCACCGCCGCGCGCAAATCCTCGGCCAGGGTCAGGGCGCCGTCCAGGCCGGTGTCGGGCAAGACCACCAGAAATTCCTCGCCGCCGAAACGGCCGATCTGATCCTGGGCGCGCAGGCGGCTCTGCAAGGTCTGGGCGATGCCGTGCAGCACGCGGTCACCGGCCTGATGGCCGTAGCCGTCGTTGATGCGTTTGAAGTGGTCGATGTCCATCATCAAGACCGAGAGCAACTGCCCCTGGCGCTGCGCCCGCGCCACCGCGGCATGCAGCTGGTCGCCGATGGCGCGACGGTTGGACAGGCCGGTGAGCATGTCCTTCATCGCCAGCTCGAAATTGCGCAGCTCGGCCCGCTCCATGGTCATGTAAACAAAGCCCAGGGTCACGCTGGTGACGGCCACCAAAGTGAGCAGGAAAAGCATCGCCTGCCATTGATCCAGCTCCACGCCGGTACTGACCGCCTCCCAACCCAGCACCACGGCCACCAAACGCGCCACCAGCATCAAAGCGATGGTGCCCAGCGTCGCCAGCAAGATATAGCGCCCCCGGCCATGCTGCTTTTGCCCGGGGTCCACCAGGGCACCGAGGATCAGCCCAATCTGCACGATGAAGACCAGCGTGAACAGACCCAGCAGCACCCGGGTCTGACCCATGAACAAAAGCGCAAACAAAGGCACGAGTGCAAGCGGCAACAAGGCCCACATGCCCAGCCCTCGGCGCGCCTGAAAACGCCACACCGCCAACTGCATCAAGGCAAGCGCCGCGGACACCAGCAGATTGCCGCCCACCAAGGGTAAGGCGCTGCTCGTCTGCCCCTGCAATGCAAACAGCATATTGCCCAGGCAAAAGGCCAGGAGCGCTCCCGCCCAGGCCCACAAGGCATCACGCGAAGGCTGACCCCAGGCCATGACACTCACCCAGAGCGAGGTCAGCAAGGACAGCAGGGTGACAGCGACAAACAGCGTCGGCACGTCGAGTTTCATGCCCCATTCTAGGGTTGGGGCCGGGCCGCATGCAGGGCTAAATCACCGCTTTATGCGCTCGGTCAAGCCTTGCCCTAGCAGCTGGTCCATGGCATTCAAGGCCTCGGCATCCAAACGCCCAGCCTGTGCGGCAAGCACGAGTTGGCGTTGCGCCAGCTCGCGATAGAACTGGCCATGCGACTCACCCAGGGCATCAAAAGCCTGCAGATGGGCAGCCACCACACCACGATCACCGCGCGAGATGGGCCCCGACAAAGCGCCCGCCAGCCCACGCGACTGCGCCGCCTGCAAAGTGCCTTGTGCCAGGGGCAGCAAGGCCGGCAAGGCCTGCTCGCGCGGCAGGCCCAGGCGGGCCCAGACCTCGGCCGCCTCGTCCAGCAAGGACAGCAAGAAGCTGGCCGCAAAACTGGCCGCCCCGTGATAAGCCGCCCGCGCGCCCGGCGGCAGGCGCAAAGGCCGCATGTCCAGCAGCTGGGCCAGGCGCAGCAGCTCGGCCTGCAGCGTCGCATCGGCGCTCTCGATCGCCACCGTGCTGCCCGCCAGCAGGCCCAAGGCCTGCTGCGGGTCAGAAAAAATCTGCAGCGGATGAAAGCCCCCCACCGCCGCACCCGCCGCCAGGGCCGGGCTCAACACCGCCAACTCGGTGGCACCGCTGCAATGCAGCACCGCCTGGCCGGCCCGCCAGGGCAGGTCGCGCGCCAGGCCGGCCAGCTCATCGTCGGGCGTGCTCAAAAACACCAGATCCGCTGCCGCCACCGCCTGCTCGGCGCTCATGGCCTGGCAGCCCGGGATCTGCGCCGCCAGGGCCTGGGCTGAGGCGAGCCGGCGCGAGGCGATGGCCAACACCGGCTCGCCGCGCTGCGCCAACGCCAAGGCCAGGGTCTGGCCCAGGCGGCCGGCACCGATGAAGGCGATGGAGCTTGCCATGGGAGCTTGTCAGTAGAAACTCAAGGTTTGACGAATTTGAGCGTCATGCGATCGCTCTCGCCGATGGCCTCGTAGCGGGCCCGGTCCTTGTCCTTATTGCCCAGGGTGGGCGGCAAGGCCCAGACGCCGCCTTCGTGATCGGCCGTGTCCTTGGCGTTGGCATTGAGCTCGCTGCTGGCCGCCAGCTTGAAGCCGGCCTGCTCGGCCAGGCGGATCACATAGGCCTGGTGCAGATAGCCGCTGCTGGCTTTCGCGTCTTGCGCCTGGGCCGCGGGGCGGCGGTGGTCCACCACGCCGAACACGCCGCCGGGCTTGAGCGTGTCAAACACGCTCTTGAAGACGGCCGCCGTGGGCGCCTCGCCCAGGCTCACCCAGTTGTGGATATTGCGAAAGGTCAGCACCAGATCGACCGAGCCGGCCGGCGCCAGCGCCAGCTTGCCCGCGGCCGGGTTGAACACGCCCAGCTGCACCCTGTCATAGACGGCGGGGGTCGCCGCCAACTTTTCCTTCAGGCGGGCGGCGCTGCGCTGGTAATAGGCTTGGGCAGACTCGGGGTCGTCGCCGCCCAGGATCAGCTGGCCACGCTCACGCAGATAAGGCGCCAGGATCTCGGTGTACCAGCCGCCGCCGGGTGAGAGTTCAATCACCGTCTGCGTGGGTTTGATGCCGAAAAAGCTGAGGGTCTCGTAGGGGTGGCGCCAGCCGTCGCGGGCCACAAAGGCGGGCGTGCGTTGCGCGCCGGCAATGGCGGCCTGCAAGCCCGCATCCACCACCACGGGCGCTTGTTGGGCCTGGGCGGCAACGGAGGAAACGGCGGCGGCCAGGAACAGGCCGCTCAGAAAAAAGCTGGTTCGCATCTGCAGTCCTCGGTTGGGAAACGAAGGCCGGAGTATGGCCGCTGCCGAATCGCCCTGACGAAAGGCATGCAAGTGGCTTGCTCCCGGCCGCTGAAAAGCCATCGGTTACATTGTCGGCCCAGCCCAAGGAGTACCCCCCATGTCCACCCCATCCGCCTGCCCCGTCTGCACGCTTGAGAACACTTATCAAGACGGCGCCCTCTTCATCTGCCCGGATTGCGGCCATGAATGGGCCGCCGATGGCGCAGCCAGCGACGCGGACGAGGAAGCCGCCCCGGTGCTGAAGGATGCCAATGGCCAGATCCTGGCCGACGGCGACTCAGCCATCCTGATCAAGGACCTGAAGGTGCGCGGCACTGTGCTCAAACAAGGCGCCAAGATCAAGAGCATCCGCCTGGTGCCTGGCGACCACCCGGTGGACTGCAAGATCGACGGTCAGGGCTATCTGCTCAAGGCCGAGTTCATCAAGAAGACCTGAGCCCGCGCAGCCGGCCCCACCCGGCGCCTGCTGCCACAAGACGCGCGCTGTGAAGCGCGCTAAAGACGAGTTGCCTGCATGTCAAGGCGAGGTCAGTTCTCACGGCCTTTCTTTCTAGGGATACGCGTTCCTTCGGAGCAACAGGCCTGCCAAACAAGGATCTCCAAGTCATTGAACAGGGCTATGGTGTCCTGAGACCCGAGACGTCCCTAACGGACGACCTAGTGTGGAAGCATTGGGCGGCCGAGAAAAATTGGACCCGGTCGATCTTGGAGATAGGACATGCGATATTCGAAGTCTGGCCTGACCTTGTTGAGCTGCGCCGCGCTCGCTTTGATCAGCGCCTGCAGCAGCACCCCGCCTCGTTCCGAGGCCGATCTGATCTTCAGCGGTGGCGACATCGTGACGGTGGACGACAGCAAGCCCAGTGTCGAAGCCGTGGCGCTCAAGAATGGCCGCATCCAGGCCACCGGCAGTCGAGCCGACATACTCGCGGCACACAAGGGGCCGAACACCCGCTTGGTTGACCTGGCCGGCAAGACCTTGTTGCCAGGCTTTCTGGACCCGCACAGCCACTACATCAACGCCTTGACGGTGGCCAACCAGGTCAATGTGTTTGCACCGCCGGCGGGGCCGGGCAAGGATGTGCCGGCCATCTTGGAGGAGTTGCGCAAGTTCCGTGACAGCAAAAAGTTAGCTGCCGGGGAACTGGTGATGGCCTATGGCTACGACGATACCGCCATGCCCGGCGGGCGCTTGTTGAACCGGGATGATTTGGACAGCTTGTTCCCCAACAACCCGGTGATGGTGGGCCATGTCTCGCTGCATGGCGCGGTGTTGAATTCGGCGGCCTTGAAGAAGTACGGCGTCAGCGCCGCCACGCCGACGCCCCCCGGCGGTGTGATCGTGCGCAAGAAGGGCTCCATGGAGCCCGATGGCTTGCTGATGGAAACCGCCTTCTTGCCCATCTTTTCTCAGCTGCCCAAACCGAACGCCGAACAAGAGGTAGCCTGGACCCGCGCCGGCCAATTGCTTTACGCCGCTGCCGGCATCACGACCGCGCACGAGGGCGCCACCCATGCGAATGAGGTCGCGCTGATGCAGCGCGCGGCCGCCCAGGGGGCCAATCTGATCGACATCGTTGCCTACCCCTTCATCACCGAACTGGATGAGGTGCTCAAGGACAACCCGCCCGCCAGCTTTGGCAAGTACAAAGACCGGCTCAAGCTGGGTGGCGTAAAGGTCACCATCGACGGCTCGCCCCAGGGCAAAACCGCCTTCTTCACCACCCCCTACCTAACGGGCGGCCCCGGCGGCGAGCAGAACTGGCGCGGCGAACCCACCTTCCCCGAAGAGACGGTCAAGGGCATGGTCAAAAAGGTCTACGACCTGGGCCTGCCCTTGAATCTGCACGCCAATGGCGATGCCGCCATCGACTTGTTCCTGCGGGCGCATGAGTTTGCGGCGGCCGGCAGCCTGGACAAGGCCCGCCGCACGACCGTGATTCATTCGCAATTCGTCCGCCGCGACCAGTTGGACAAATACCTGGCCTACCGGGTGATCCCCTCCTTCTACACCGAACACACCTTCTACTTCGCCGACGCGCATATCAAGCAGCGCGGCAAGGCGCAGGCCGAGTTCATCAGCCCCATGAAGACGGCGCTGGCGATGGGCTTGCACCCCACCAATCACACCGACTTCAATGTCGCGCCCTTGGACCAGATGTTTGTGGTCTGGACGGCCGTCAACCGCGTGTCGCGCTCCGGCCAGGTTGTGGGGGCCGAGGAAAGGGTGTCGCCGCTGGACGCCATCAAGGCCATCACCATCAACGCGGCCTACCAGTACTTCGAGGAAGACAGCAAGGGCTCGATCACGCCCAGCAAGCTGGCCGATCTGGTCATCCTGGATCGCAATCCGCTCAAGGTCCCGCCGCTGGAAATCAAGGACATCCGCGTGCTGGAAACTTTCAAGGAGGGGCAGTCCATTTACAAGGCGCCCTGATCCATGTCCACCTTCTTTCATCTCCCTACACATTCAGGCAAAGACGCTATGAGTTCCATCCAGAAGTTTCAGAATCCTCGCGCACAGATTGGCGCACTCAGCTTGCTTTGCGCGCTGAGCTTGAGCACTAGCGCCCAGGCCCAATCGGGCAGCTCAGAAGAAGACCTGGTCAAGGCCACGGCCAACCCGGTTGCCGCCATGATCAGCCTGCCCCTGCAAAGCAATTGGGAGCGCGGCTTTGGCCCCGACAACAAGCTGCGCTACACCCTCAATGTGCAGCCGGTGATTCCAGTCAAGCTGAACGATGACTGGAATCTGGTGACCCGAACGATTGTTCCCGTCGTTCATATGCCCGCCCTGGAAACCGGCCAGAGCGACACCTGGGGCATCAGCGACACAACGATGAGCTTGCTCGTCTCGCCCAGCAAGGTGAGCCGCATGATTTGGGCGGCAGGCGGTGTCTTCCTGCTGCCGACGGCCAGCGCCGATGTGCTGGCGAGCAAGAAGTTTGGTCTCGGCCCTAGCGCCGTGGCCTTGATTCAAGAAGGCCCCTGGACCTATGGCGGCTTGGCCAACCACATCTGGTCGGTGGCCGGCAGCGACAGCCGACCCAAGATCAGCCAGACCTATCTCAACCCCTTCCTGACCTATGCCTTCGGCGGTGGCTGGAGCGCCACCATGCAGGCCGAGTTCACCCAGAACTGGGAGGCTGAGAGCGGCAAGCAGAGCACGGCCGTGTGGACGCCCGTGGTGTCCAAGCTGCTAAAGATTGAGGGCCAAGCCCTCAGCGTCGGCGTGGGCTATCGGCACTACAGCAACACGCCCAACGGCAGCCCCGACAACGGCCTGCGCCTGGTCTTCAACTTCCTGTTCCCCAGGTAAGCCAGCCAGCCGCCTCTCAAGGCTTTGGCCTGAGCTTGATCTCGAACAGCTTGGGCCAAAGCTTGCCGGTCACGAAGATGCGCTTGCTGGCCGGGTCGTAGGCAATGCCGTTGAGCACATCGGCATTGCTCTGCCGCCTATCGCTGGCGCTCAAAAGCCCGCTCAGATCGATCCAGCCGGTAACTTGGCCGGTCCTGGGGTCGATGCGGGCGATGCGGTCGGTCTGCCAGATATTGGCCCAGACCTCGCCCTCCACCCATTCCAGCTCATTGAGCTGAGTCACCGGCTTGCCCGCAGCACTAACGCGCAAACGACGCAGCTCACGCAAGGTCTTGGGGTCGAGAAAGCGCAGTTCCTCGGTGCCGTCGCTCATGATGATCTCTTGGCCGTTATGCGTCAGGCCCCAGCCCTCGCCGGGGTAGCTGAAGCGGGCTTGAGGCTTGAAGGTCTGCACATCCAGCACATAGCCAAACTGGGACTGCCAGGTGATGCCGATCAGGCGTTCTTCCCAAATCGTGATGCCCTCGCCGAACAAGGCATCGGGCAGGCCGGCTTGCTGCAGAACGCGGCCGGTTTTCAACTCCACCTTGCGCACCGTGGACTGGCCTTGCAGCCCCGTGCTCTCGTACAGAAACCCGCCCCTGTAGACCAGGCCCTGGGTGAAGGCCTCCGGATCGTGCGGGTAGCTGTGGACCACTTCATAGCCGTAGACCGGCGGGGCCTTGGCGGCATTCGCGGGCAGCTGGCTGATTCTTTGGGCCAGCGCACTGGGTGAAGCGGCGACGGCCACCAGCACACCCAGGCAGATCAGCAACAGCCCGAGGCCTGAGGCCCGCGAGAGCTCAAGAACAGAAAGGCGAGCGCGCATGCAAAAGATCCCCCGAGGATTGATGAGCAAGACAGGCGCGCACTCTACCTCGCGCTGCGATTCAAGGTCCTGCAGCAGGGCGGAGCAGTCCCCCCAAAAGATGGGCGATCTGCGTACGGCGGGCATGGCGGCCATGGGCCCGAAAGCACCGGCAACTTCTAGACTGCGAGCACTCAAAACTGTTCAATCCGCCTGGATCCCGGCATGCAGTAAAGCGGATTCGCGCGCAGGAGATGCGAATGCCTACCCGCGAGATCGAATCTGTATCACCCCGCAAGATACCGTCTAATTTATACGTTACTTTCGTCACACCGGACCCGAATCGCGGCGGGCGCAAGACCGTCGCCCGCTTGAGCGCGTGGGTGCTAAGCCTGGGCCTGGCCGCATGCGGGGGCGGCGGAGGCGGCGGAGAGGGCAGCCCAGCGCCAACACCTGAACCAAAGCCTCCAAATCTGCCGCCCGTCACCGAGCTTCCCGCGCCTGATTTGCTGGCGAGACGGCAACAGGTCCAGACTTTTGTGGCGGAGCAAAAGTCCAAGATCGAAGCCGTCGACTGCCAGCGCGGCTCGCATGCGCTGTGCGAGAACCTCGTCGACCTTCGCTTCTCGCAAGGCCAGGCCCGACCAGAGAAGCTGCGCGCCGACCAGACCATTCTGCTGATCGATGGCGGCATAGGCCATGCCGCCACCTTGCGCTACCGCTCGCGCATATTGGCTTACTACCGCGTCAGCGAAAGCTCGGGCTTGGTGGAGGCCCACGATCCGGTGATCGCCAACACCCCGCGCTGGGGTGCCGAGCTGCTGCGCGCCATTGACGGCTTTCAGTCACCCGACGCCACCGGGCAGCTGCGCCCCAGCTTTGTCCCCGCCGCATGGTTGCGCCCTTTGCGCCCCTTGCTCAGCGGGCCGCGCGACTTCGCCATGCTGGACCGAATCCCCCACGGCAATATGGTGCTGGCTCAGTTGGTAGAGGCCAATCCACAGGCCGGCTTTGTGGTGCTGGACCCTATCCCTATCCAGTCCTTGCTCAAAGCCCATCGCAGCAGCGTTTGCGCCAAGGACTGGGCCTCGGTGGAGCGCGGCGTGCAAGCCATGGCGCAAAGCCTCAAGGAGGTACTGCAAGGCCACGGCGTTGACTATGTGAACCTGTCCGGTGGCCTGGACACCGGCAATCTTCCGGACAGCTGGGGCGCGCTGAACTGCGGCTTTACCTTGGGGCAGGCCGAGGCGCAGGCTTTGATCCTGGCCTTCCGGCCCCTGTATGCCGCGCTGTTTGAGAGCCCCCAGATCCTCGGCGTGCAGGCGGCCGGGGTGATGATGACACCGACCAGCCACCCACTGGAAGCCCTGCCCCTGGCGCACCGGCTACGGGTGAGCTATTTCCACCCACTGGCCGAGCAACTGCCAGCGGATGGCGTCACTGGCAACCGGCGCCCAGCGGTGCTGGAGCCCAACGCGGCCGATCGGGCCATGGTCGACGTCTTCCTCAGCACCGGCATGTTGGACGATAGCTTCAGGCCAGGCTTCAACGCCGCGCCACCCCTGATCACCGACTCGGTCTACGGCCTTGATCTCACGCCGGTGTTTCATGCCAGCCCATCGTGGTCGGCACCTCAGGCGCTCAATCGTCTCATCCACCTCAAGCGCCTGCTCGCACCCACGCTGCCGCCAGAGGCCCCGCTGGACCCGGCACTGATCCAGCGCATGAAAGACGCCTTGACGCCCATGGGTTGCAGCTGGGCCCCTGAAGACAGCGGCCGCTGCAAGCTGCAAGACCCCGCCTGGCACCGCCAGCAGGAGCTGTTCCGCCAGGCTTGGCTACCCCCGAGCTGGAACTGGGCCGCGCCTTGAATCGGCGAATGCAGGCCTACAGGCAGCTCGGCGGGCTGCCGGATTTTTAGACCCGAAGACTGAGTTTTAGAACAGAGAGAAAGAGAAGCTCTATGGCATCCATTCGTCAACCAGCATCGCAGGCCATTTCTGCTATCGCTCTGATGGCTTTGTGCGCTTGCGGAGGTGGAGGGGGTGGCGGCGCTGCCGACACGCCTCAGCCCCAACCGCCTGCACCACCCCCGCCCACCACGCCCACCACCCCCACGACACCAACAACACCAACGCCCCCCACAACTCCTACTACTCCCACTACTCCGACTACTCCTACAACCCCACCTACACCACCTACACCACCTACCCCGACGCCCCCGCCCCCACCCGCGCTGGCGGTTCATTCCAGCTACATCCCCAAACCCACGGCCTATGACAGCGAGTGGCGTCTGCCCGAGGGCGAGGCGATCAAGGCCAAATTGCTGCCCGCCACCGCCTTCCAGCCAGCAGCGGCCAACCCCCATGGCTGGGAGCGACGCGCCGAGGTGCTGGGCTCGGGTGTGTACAGGGTCGAGCTGCAGAAGGGCCACTTCTACCGCTTTGGCAGCAGCAACGAATGGTCATTCAATCTGACCGTTTTTGATGAAGCGGGCTACCAGCTCTACGCCGGGTTGAACGAGCCCGACCGCATCGGCAGCTTGGGCAAGCTGGCCCACCCCATGCTCGCCCTGCGCGACGGCCCGGTGTTCGTCAAAGTCGAGGTCAGCGGCGGCGCCAGCTCCAATTTGGTGGACTTACAGGTCGAAAGCAGTGCCGCAACGCGCGGCAGCGATCAAGCCAGCACCGTCGATCTCGCTGCCGCGGGCTCAGGCAGTGGCGCCGCCAAGGCCGCAGCCGAAGCCGCTTTTTACGGTGGCGCGGGTGGCAACCACATTGTCGGCAAGCCACAGGCAGTCAACCTCATTTACGCGGGTAATGGCAACGATGTGATCGAGCTCAAGACCGCTTCTGACAAGCTTTCTTTGATCGACGGCGGCCTGGCTCGTGACACCTTGGTGCTGGGCTTCTCCAGCCAGTTGGCCAAGCTCAAGCGTGTCAACGCCTTCGGCCCTTTCCGCCTGGTCGTGACGCCTGTTTCCGGCCAGCACGACGCCCATCTGCTCAGCGGCAGCCCCGATGGTGCGCGGCTGATCCTGCGCAGCATCGAGCGCATCCAGTTCAGCGACAAGACCGTGGAGATGCGAGACCTGGCCGGGTACTGAGGAGGCCTCATCACCGCCTTCTCGCGGCGCTGCAGAGGGAGATGAAGGCCAAGGGGCTGAACCTGCGGACTCAGCCCCTTGTCGAAAACCAGGATGGGGCTTCGTCGCCAGCATGGCGACACTGCCAGGGCTCGCGAACTATTCTTTGTTCACCATCGAAAGGCCCCCGGATGAAATCACCTCACCCTGCTTCTGCCGCCCTGCGCGCCCTCGCTGCCGCCCTCGTCCTAGCGCCCGCCCTGCCCGCCTTGGCCGCGCCGGTGGCTTACGACATCGACCCCAGCCACACCTACCCCAGCTTCGAGGCCGACCATATGGGCATGTCCTACTGGCGCGGCAAGCTGAACAAGAACGCCGGCAGCATCAAATACGACAAGACCACAGGCGCCGGCAGCGTCGAAGTAACGATGGACCTGAGCAGCATCGACTTCGGCCAGCCCGCCATGAACAGCTGGGCCATTGGCAAGGATTTTTTCAATCTGACGGAGAAGGGCAAGGACCCAAGCGCGACGTTCAAGGGCCGCTTCGAAGGCGGCGGCAAAGACAAGGCGCCGACTCAGGTCGTCGGTGAGCTGAGCCTGAACGGCCAGACCCGGCCCATGACCTTGACGATTCACCAACTCAAGTGCATGCCCCACCCCATGCTCAAACGCGACTTCTGCGGCGCCGACGCCTCCGGCAGCTTCCAGCGCGACGAGTTCGGCCTGAGCGCGGGCAAGGACTGGGGTTTCAAGATGGAGGTGAAGCTAAGGATTCAGGTGGAGGCGGTGGCGAGGGAGTGAGTGAGTCGGGGTGAGTAGTAGGTCGGGGTTAGCGCAGCGTAACCCGACGCCCACAGGGCCATCGCCGCCGCCCAGGCCGATGCTGGCAAAGTTGTCGGGTTACGCTGCGCTAACCCAAGCTACGGACCTATGAGCGAAATCATCGTTAGATGCGCCACCCTCGCAGACATCCCGGCCATGCACCGGGTCCGTCTTGCCGTCCGCGAGAACAGATTAGCGCCGAATACCCGCATCAAGGAGGCCAGCTACATCCCCTATCTGGAAACGCTAGGGCGCGGCTGGGTGCTGGAGAAAGACGGCGTCGTGCTCGCCTTCGCCATCGGCGAGCGGGCGACGGGAAACATCTGGGCCGTCTTCGTACACCAAGACCACGAAGGCCTGGGCTACGGCAAGCGGGTTCAGGCGCCCATGGTTGAATGGTTGTTTGCCCAAGAAGGGCTTGAGCGCATTCATCTCAGCACCGGCGCCGGAACCCGCGCTGAAGGCTTTTATGCCGCGACAGGATGGACCTTCACGGGGCTTGACGCCGACGGTGATGCCTTGTTTGAGCAGCGTCGGCCCGCTGATCTGGCTTGAACCGCAGTTGTAGGTCGGGTTAGCGCAGCGTAACCCGACGCCCACTTGGCCACTATCGGAGCCCCTGGCAGATGCTGAGCCTGTCAGCCAGAGCATTTGCGACAAGCTCGTCCGAATCCTTTTGTTTGCCTGTTTGTCGAAAGTTGTCGGGTTACGCTGCGCTAACCCGACCTACACGCTCGGGTAATCTTCTCCATGGAATTTACCTTTCAAGTGGCAGCTGATTAATGACTTCGAGAACGCCAATCTTGGCGCATTGACGCCGTTTGCCAGAAGTTGGGAAGTCCCTTCGTATCCCTACGCGCTGAACACGTTATGCATTCCAATATTGACCTTGGAAGGCGTCCATTCTCGCCGATTGAACAACTCAACATTCCAAACAACTACAAAAACAATAAGTCGCCACGTAAGCCGCAGCACAAACTTTGGTGATGAAATGAAACCAACACTAAAACTAGCACCAATATTTCTATGGTGCCTTGTGGCAAATTCCTGGGCAGGACGCGCTCCACTACAAGAAACTTGTCATGTAATTCCCCTGGAAAAAGCCACGACCAAACTCAAAACAACTATAGCCGCCAAAAGTTGCGTGAACAAATTCGGAGATCGCAGGGAGTACTACTACAGTAAATCAAAGGAGATCCACGGGGTTTGCCATCAAAGAAAAAGTATTTTATATTTTTTCAAGGAAGAGGGAAAAGAAAAATTCAATATCATTACATTCGATCAAATGAAAATCCAATTAAGTGGATGCGCAAACCTGGATGAAAGCGAATATTCTTATACTGCCGGTATTAACGGAAGTGAATTTCTTCAAATACATGAGTATGTTTCAAATATATTGAATTCATCCGACAAGCGAGTCAAACGAGAACAATGTGCAGATGGTTCACTGGAAAATTTTTCCATGCATCAAGTACGAAAAAATGCGCCCCTTCTAGGAAAACCTGGATTCGTAGAAGTGGGGCTTACTACAAGCTGCCCTCCTGGACTTCTTGTTAGAAATCTTAGGCTAACTCAATATCTCCTGAGGTCCAATGACTGGGATATCTCAATTTTGGATTGAGCAAAAAATCGGCGACAGTTCTTAACTATTAACCCGCGGAATGAGCTCCTCACCCATGAACTCCGCAAAATAAAATCGAACGAGGCGACACGCAGCGAAAAAAAGAAGAGCGGGACACCCATCAAAATGACAGCCCATCAAACGGCAGAACCCGACCCAAACTTAAACAGGTCTCCACGATCTTGCAGCATTGAAACCCACTCGACACCTATACGCCCTAGGCGTATAGTCCCAACATGCTCACGGTCGTTGAAACCCTGCTCTTCCAAAAGCAATGGCCGCTCTACTGGACGGAGGAGGAGCGGGGGGAGTTCGCGGCATACATCGCTGACTACCCAGACGCCGGGGACGTGGTGCCCGAATCGGGCGGCATACGCAAAGTCCGTTGGAGCCGCGCGGGTTCAGGCAAGTCGGGTGGCGTTCGCGTCATCTACTTCACCCGAACACTGGCAGGAGAAATTGTTCTGCTGACGCTGTATGCAAAGTCAAAAACAGACAACCTGACCGGCCCAAAGCTCAAGGAGATTCGTCGTGCCCTCGAAAGTTAAGCCTCTCACCGACACACAGCTGCGCGCCTTTGAGGCCACTCGCGACCTCGCTGCGGATTTGCTGGAATCGGTGCGCCAGATGAAGGCTGGCAAGACCTCGGTTGTGCGTTCGCCAGCCATTGAAGCCAGAGAGCGCACCGGCCTGTCGCAGTCTCAGTTCGCAGCGCTGCTCGGCGTGTCCGTTAGAACCCTGCAGGGCTGGGAGCAAGGCCGCAAGGAGCCAAGTGGCGCAGCGCGAACACTGCTCGCCATTGCACGCACCAACCCCAAGGCCCTGCTGGACGTCGCGGGCAAACAATAAGCGCAGGTCCCATTGCATCCCAGCAAAGCCCACCCTCACCCCACCGGCAACGCCGTCTCATACTTCACCTCGCGTAACACCACATTGCTACGCACACTAGACACGCCGGGAATCTTGAAGATTTGGGATTGCAGGAACAGGTCGTAAGCCTTCATGTCCGGCACCACCACCTTGATGACGTAGTCCGCCTCGCCGGTGATGCCGTAGCACTCGATGATCTCGCGGCTGGCCAGGGCCAGGCGCTCGAATTGCTCGACCGCACCCTCGCTATGCCGTACCAGGCTGACGTTAGCCATCACGCAGATATTGAGGCCTAGCTTTTCGCGGTCCACCAGGGCCACATGGCGGCGGATGACGCCGCTTTCTTCTAACTCTTTGATGCGCCGCCACACGGGCGTGGCGGAGAGGCCCACCTTGTCGGCCAGGGCTTGGGTGCTCTGCCGGCTGTCGGCTTGCAAGGCCTCCAGAATCTGGCGCGTGGCTCGGTCGAAACGTTCACTATCCATTTTGTCCACCTTTGAGAGAAATTCTCTCATTGACCAGTGGAAATTGGGTAAACGGAGTAAGTATCTCCGCCGCTTCTGCACAAAAATCCCCGGCTACTTTTAGAAAATTAGACGGAGACCGTCCATGTCAGCCAGCAACAGCGCTTCCCCAAGCCAGCCGACCGCGCCCGATTTGCGCCCCTACAAGCTCTCCGACAACCTGGCCGCCACGAGCGGCGCGGTTTTCTTGACCGGCACCCAAGCCATCGTGCGCCTGCTGCTGGCGCAAAAGGCGCAGGACGAAAAGGCCGGACTGAACACCGCCGGTTTTGTCTCGGGCTATCGCGGCTCGCCGCTGGGCATGGTGGACCAGCAGCTGTGGAAGGCCAAGAAGTTCCTCGATGCGGCGAAGGTCAACTTCCTGCCCGCCATCAATGAAGACCTCGCCGCCACGGCCTGCCTGGGCGTGCAGCGCGTGGCCCTGGACCCCAAGCGCACGGCCGAGGGCGTGTTTGCCATGTGGTACGGCAAGGGCCCGGGCGTGGACCGCTCGGGCGATGCGCTCAAGCATGGCAATGTCTACGGCACTTCCAAGCAAGGCGGCGTGCTGGTCGTCTGCGGCGATGACCATGGCTGCGTGTCCTCCAGCACCCCGCACCAAAGCGATCTGGCCCTGCAAGCCTGGCATATGCCCATCGTGCACCCGGGCAATGTGGCGGAGTATCTGGAGTTCGGCCTTTACGGCTGGGCGCTGAGCCGCTTCTCCTCGACCTGGGTGGGCTTCAAGGCCATCTCGGAGGTGGTGGAGTCGGGCATGACGGTGGATCTGGATGCCATCCAGACGGAGTTTGTGAACCCGCCCGATTTCCAGTCGCCGGTGGATCTGCATATCCGCGCGGTGGACCTGCCCTCGCTGGAGCTGGAGTCGCGCCTGGAGCACAAGTTTGCGGCCGTGCGCGCCTTTGCCAAGCTCAACGCCAGCATCGACAAGCACATCGTCGTCAGCCCGCAGGCCAAGCTCGGCATCGTCACCGTCGGGAAAGCGCATTACGACTTCATGGAAGTGCTGCGCCGCCTGAACCTGAGCACGGTGGACCTGGCCCTGGCCGGTGTGCGGGTCTACAAGGTGGGCCTGGTGTTCCCGCTGGAAACGACACGCATGGCGGCCTTCGCCCAGGGCCTGAGCGACATCCTGGTGATCGAAGAAAAAGCCCCGGTGGTGGAGCGCCAGATCAAGGAACTGCTCTACCACCTGCCCGACGCGCAACGCCCGCACGTCATCGGCAAGACCGATGAGCTGGGCCAGCCGGTGCTCAGCGCCATCGGCGAGCTGCGCCCCTCGCGCATCATGAGCACGGTGGCCCGCTGGCTGGCGCGGCTCTCGCCCTCGCTGGACCGCCAGGAACTCGTGCGCGACTTCCTCACCCCCTGCTTGCTAAGCAATGCGGCCGACGGTGTGCGCCGCCAGCCCTACTTCTGCTCGGGCTGCCCGCACAACACTTCCACCAAGCTGCCAGACGGCTCGCGCGCCCTGGCCGGTATCGGCTGCCACTTCATGGCCAGCTGGATGGAGCGCGGCACCTCAGGCCTGATCCAGATGGGCGCCGAGGGCGTGGACTGGGCGGCGGCCTCGCGCTTCACCACCGAGAAGCATGTGTTCCAGAACCTGGGTGACGGTACTTACTACCACAGCGGGTATTTGGCGATCCGCCAGGCCATCGCCGCCAAGACGAATATCACCTACAAGATTCTCTACAACGACGCCGTCGCCATGACCGGCGGCCAGCCGGTGGACGGCCAGACCAGCGTGCCCCAGATCGCCCGCCAGGTGGAGGCCGAGGGCGTGAAGAAGCTGGTGGTGGTGTCCGATGAGATTGGCAAGTACGAGGGCCACCACGGCCTCTTCCCCGCCGGCACCACGTTCCACGACCGCAGCGAGCTGGACGCGGTGCAGCGCGACTTGCGCGAGATCGAGGGCGTGACCGTCTTGATCTACGACCAGACCTGCGCCGCCGAGAAGCGCCGCCGCCGCAAGAAGAAAGAGTTCGTCGATCCGCCCAAGCGCATCTTCATCAACGAGCAGGTCTGCGAAGGCTGCGGCGACTGCGGCCAGGCCAGCAACTGCCTGTCCGTCGTGCCGGTGGAAACCGACTTCGGCCGCAAGCGCGCCATCGAGCAAAGCAGCTGCAACAAGGACTTCTCTTGCGTCAATGGCTTTTGCCCCAGCTTTGTCTCGGTGCACGGCGCCCAACTCAAAAAACGCGAAGGTGCGGCCTTCACCGCCCAGGACCTGAGCCGCGAAGTGGCCGCACTGACGGCCCCCGCCACCTGGGACTGGACGGGCCCGTTTGACTTGCTCGTCACCGGCGTGGGTGGCACCGGCGTGGTGACCGTGGGGGCGCTGGTTTCCATGGCGGCGCATCTGGAAGGCAAGCAGGCCTCGGTGCTGGACTTCATGGGCTTTGCGCAAAAAGGCGGCTCGGTCCTGAGCTTTGTGCGCCTGGCCCCGAGCAAGGAACTGCTCAACCAGGTGCGCATCGACACCCAACAGGCCGATGTGCTCTTGGCCTGCGACAAGGTGGTGGGCGCCTCGCCCGACGCCCTGGGCACCGTCAAGCCCGGCCGCACCGTCATCCTGGCCAACACGCATGAGCTGCCCACGGCCGCTTTTGTGCGCAACCCCGATGCCAATCTGCAAGGCGAATCCCTGCTGGCCAAGATGCTGCATGCGGTGGGTAACGATGCGAGCTTGCTGTCCACCATCGACGCCCAGGCGATTGCCCAAACCATGATGGGCGACACCATGCCCAGCAACATCATCATGCTGGGCGCTTGCTGGCAGCGCGGCCTGATCCCCTTGAGCGAGGCGGCACTGATGCGCGCCATCGAACTCAACGGCGTGGCGGTGGAAGGCAATAAGACCGCCTTCGCCCTGGGCCGCCTGGCCATTGGCGCGCCCGAGGCCTTGGCGCGCCTGAGCGGCCCCCAGCCTCAGAAGGTTCAGCTGCTGCTGGGCCAAGACAAATTGGACGGCCCCGAGGGCTTGATCGCCCGCCGCGTCCAGCATCTGACGGCTTACCAAGATGCCGCCTACGCCAAGCGTTATACCGAGCTGGTGCAGAAGGTGCGTGCAGCCGAGGCCCAGCTGGGCGAAGCAGGCAAGGCCGAGCGCCTGAGCAAAGCCGTGGCGCGCTACTACGCCAAGCTCTTGGCCATCAAGGACGAATGGGAAGTCGCCCGCCTCTACACCGACGGCACGTTTGAAGCCAGCATGAAGGCCCAGTTCGACAACTGGGAGTCCTTGAGCTTCCATATGGCGCCGCCGCTCTTGGCCAAGCCGGGCAAAGACGGCCGGGTGAAGAAGATCGCCCTGGGCTCCTGGACCTTCCAGGCGCTCAAAGTGATGGCCAAGTTCAAGAGCTTGCGCGGCGGCGTGCTGGACATCTTCGGCAAGACCGAGGAGCGCCGCATGGAGCGCGGTCTGATCCACGAGTACGAGGCGCTAATCGACGAGCTGCTGCAAGGCCTGAAGGCAGACGGCAGCAAGGACCGGCTGGACCTGGCCGTCAAGTTGGCCCGCCTGCCCGAGACAATTCGCGGTTACGGCCACGTCAAGCTGGCCAATGTGGTCAGCGTCAAGGCGCAGTGGAAGGACTTGCTGGACCGCTTCCACGGCCGCGCCGTGGAGAGCAAGCCGGTGGCCATGCCCCAGCCCGCCGCCCGCATCAAGGGCGTGGCGGAGTTGTGATCGACCAGGCTTGACCCCAAGCGCCCCTCGGCTCCGCCAGGGGCGCTTTTTCTTGGCCCGGCCCATGGCCTCAAACGGCCAGGATCAGCGGACAGTGAGCCGGCGCACCCTCGGGAAAACACCAGCAATTCACTGCAATTCGCTTGATATCGCCCAAACACAACCGTTTGCACCCCGGACTTACCCGCAAGCGATCCTTTGAACAAGGGGGGGCCGACCTATACTGAAAAACTGATTTGAGCGATGCCCGTCTCCCCAGCGGGCGCAGACCCCGAGTGACGAGCAAACCCCAGCACAACCCCGCCCCTGGCCGCGCGCAGATGGCCGATATTGCCCGCCTGGCGGGCGTGGCGGTCTCCACAGTTTCACGCGCCCTGGCCGGCAGCCCCCTGGTCAACGAGAAGACCCGCGCCCGCGTGGCCGAGCTGGCCGCCTCGCTGAACTACTCGGTCAATGTGGGTGCGCAAAACCTGCGCCTCAAACAAAGCAACACCATCGCGGTGATCGTGCCGCATGAGGCTTCGACCGGGCAAAGCCTGTCGGACCCCTTCTTTCTGTCCCTGATCGGCAGCATTGCCGATGCCTGCACCGCCCAGGGTTTTGACATGCTGCTCTCGCGGGTGGATGCCGAGCATCTGGACCGCGCCGGCCGGCCCTACCAAACGGGTCGGGCCATGGGCATCATCTTGATCGGCCAATGGCATCACCACGACCAGCTCAATGAGCTGGCCATGCGCCGCGTGCCCCTGGTAGTTTGGGGCGCCAAGCTGCCCCAGCAGCTCTACTGCACCGTGGGCAGCGACAACCTGGAAGGCGGCCGCCTGGCCGTCGAGCATTTGCTCGCGCAAGGCGCGCGGCATATCGCCTTCCTGGGCGACCCGAGCCTGCCCGAGATCTCGCAGCGCCATGAAGGCTATTTGCTGGCCCATGAGCGCCGCGGCCTCAAGCCCGATCCGGCCCTGTGCCGGCCCGTGCCCTTCATCAGCGCGGCGATCGACGCGGATATGGACGCCTTGCTGCAAAGCGGTCAGGCCCTGGATGCCATCTTTGCCTCCAGCGATCTGGTGGCGATGACGGCCATCAGCGCCCTGCGTCGCCACGGCCTGCGCGTGCCCGAGGACGTGGCCGTGGTTGGTTACGACGACATCGCCCTGGCCGTGCATTACCAGCCGCCGCTGACCACCATACGCCAGCCCATCGTGGCGGCCGGTGAGGCCCTGGTCCAGGCCTTGATGGCCCAGCTAGGCGGCGAGCGTGTGCTGCCCATCGAGCTACCCACCGAGCTGGTGCAGCGCCAGACCTCGCGCCTACCCACCAAGCTCAAGGCCGCCAGCAAAACAGCGGCCTGAGCCCTTCATCAGCTGGCCCCTAACTGCCTGAGCCGGTGTCTACTTGATCACAAAGACCGGCACCGGCGCCAGCGTCAACACCTTCTGAGCCACGCTGCCCAAGAGCACGGCGTCCAGGCCACGGCGGCCGTGCGAGCCGATGACGATGAGATCGCAGCCCGCGCTCTTGGCATGCTCGACGATGGACTGGGCCGGCCCATGTTCGCGCAAAACATGGCTGGCGTAAGCCACGCCGGCCGTGGTGGCCGCGTCCTCCGCATGTTCGATGCCTTGCTTGGCGCCGGCCTCGGAGGCCTCCATGTAATAACTCATGGCCTCGCCGCCGCTGTCGGGGAAGTAGATGAAGGGCGAGGGGTCGATCACGCTGACGATTTCCAGCGTCGCGCCATAACGTTTGGCCAGATCGGCGGCGACCAAGGCCGCACGTTGGGCGGTGGCAGAGCCGTCGGTGGGGATGAGGATCTTGTGGAAGAACATGGTCTGAGCTCCTCGATGCAATCGATAAACGGGTTTGAGCTTTCTAACATGCTCCACCCACGGGCACCTGCGTGGCTTGTCATACATCAACAGGCGGCGCTTTGAGCGGCGGGCTAGTGTGGTGTTTCATGCTGTGTGGAACTTAATAAAACCGATGGATTTGGCCCTGTGGCAAGGCGCAAACCGCAGACATAGCCGTTGCTATGGCGAGGATTTGCAACGCGGCCATGGGGGCAAAGACGCGGTTTTATGTTCCACACAGTGTGAAACACCACACTGGTGTTTCGCTTCAGCCCAGCGGCAAGGCGGCGCTGCTGCGCAGGCGTTGCAAGGCCAGGCGCAGGTCCAGGGCATCGCTGCTGGCACGGTGGCGCTTGTGCGGGCTCTCGGCCCGCACCTGGCTCAACACCTCATGCCAGCGCAGGGCTTCGTCCTCGCTGAGCTGACCGCGCAGGTCGACCAGCTTGAACTGCGGCACCATGTCCACCGCATCGAAAAGCCGGGCCAGCCAGGGGTAGTCATAGCCCCAGGCATCGCAGACGACCAACTGGCCGCCCAGGCGTTGATTGATTTGCTGCGCCACCCAGGCGGGCGGCTTGCCGTGTCGCAAGAGCGTCTCGCGGCTGATGCCGTGCAAGGCCTCGGCCGACTCGTCCCAGTGCTGCCACTCGGGCTCGGGCTGGATCAGGGAACAGAACAGGCCGCCGCTGGCATCCACAAAACCCACCTCGATGGGATAGCTGCCACGGCCGAAGCCCGAGGCTTCCACATCCAGAATGGCAGGCAGGGTCATGGGCGCGGTCCCGTACAGCTAGGAAGACGCTGCCGAGTTTACGCGTCAGCTTCTGCCCGGAACTCAGGGTTGACGAGGGGCCTTGGCCATGCCTTCAAAAAGCTCGATGGCGGTGCGCGCCACCTTTTGCGTGTCGTAAAAGGCGTAGGCACTGACGGCTGCCGCACCGGCCAGGGGCACCCAGCGGGCCACGGTTTTTTGCAGCAGCTTCTCGCTCAGCTTGACGCCGATCTTGTTGCCGATGATTTGCAAGACCTTGGCCGATACGGGCTGAATCACCAGGCGCTCGCCTACCCGCACGGCCAGATCGCGCACCGCCTGGGCCGCCGTGTGGCGAAACAGGCAGTACAGCATCTGCTCGCGTCCCAGATCGGCCGTGCGGCCGTAGAGCGCGGCGATGTCGGCCACCACCTGGCGCTGGATGCGCCAGACGGTCAGCAGCTCCGGCAAGATCGTCAACCAACCCAGCGGGCCCGGCGGCAAGGCCAGAGAGCCCGCGGCCAGCGCGGCCTTGCGAGCCGCCTCCTGGCCGGCGGCGTGGGCGGCATGGGCCGGCTTGAGCGCGGGCTCGCGTGCGGACTCGGGCCGGGTCGAGACCAGGTCCAGCAAGGCGCTTGAGACCTTGGCCGCAAAGCCGCCGTCGGCCTGCTCGGGCAGCATGGGGAGATTGCTCTTCATGCGGCTTGATTTGGGGGCGAAGCCAGCTTACGCAAGGGCAGCAGCAACAAAGCACCCAGCACCAAGACACCCACACCCACCATGGCGCCGGCCCGCACATAGACCACGCTGGACCACAGCACATATAGGCAGCAGCCCGCGAAAGCCAGGGGCAGGACGGGATAGAAAGGCACTTTGTAGGGGCGATGCACGGCGGGTTCGCGGCGACGCAGCACGATGACGGCCAGGGCGCTGAGCGTCATGAAGAACCAGTAGACCGGCGAGAGATAGTCCACCATGGTGGAAAAACCGCCGCGCGTGGCCGCGCCAAACGCGACCAGGCCTAGGGCCACGCCGCTGGTGGCCAGCACGGCAGCGGTCGGTGTGCCGCGCTTGGCGTCCCAGCGCGCCAGCTGCAAGGCACCGGCCACATCGCGGGTGGCGGCGTAGGTGGTGCGCGGCCCCGCGATCAGGATGGCGTTCATCACCGACAAGGCGGTCAGGCTGACGATGGCCACCATCAGCAACTCGCCTGGCTTGCCAAACACGGCCCGCATCAGCTCGGCCGCCGGGGCCTGGCTCTTGGCCAGACCGTCCAGACCCAGCACCTGCAGATAGGCCCAATTGGCCAGCAGATAAAGGCCGGACACCAGCACCAAGCCCCACCACAGGGCGCGCTTGATGCCATTCCTTTGATCGCGCATCTCGGCCGACAAGGTGGCCGCGTCGCTCCAGCCGCCATAGGCCAGGAAAACGAAGACCAGGCCCAGACCCCAGTTCTGTCGCTGGGCATCCACCACTGCCAAGGCCGTCTGCGGCAGATGGCCGTCGGCCACATAAACGCCGGCACCCAGGCCCAGCAGCAAGAGCCCGCCCAGCACGATGCTGGTCAGGCCCACTTGCGTGCCCATGCCTACCCGCACACCGAGCAGATTCAGCCCGGTCAGGGCCAGGATCAGCCCGGCGCCCAGCACGGCGCTGGCGAACTCACCGAGATAGGGCCGCAAATCCACCACCTGGGCCAGATAGTCGCCGAACACAAAGGCCAGCAAGGCCATGGAGCCGGTGTGAATCACCGCAAAGCGCGACCAGGCAAACAGAAAACCCAGGCGCTGGCCGTAGGCGCGGCGTAGAAAGAAATAGTCGCCGCCGGTGTCGGGGAAGCTCGACGCCATCTCGGCAAAACACAGGGCGCCGATAAAGGACAGCAGGCCGCCAAAGGCCCAGGCCAGATAGAGATCGGTGGAACTGCTGAGCGCGCCCGCCACCATGGGCGAGGTCTTGAAGATGCCGGCACCGACCACCATGCCCACGCACAGGGCGACGGCATGCTTCACATCGAGCAGGCGTTGCGGCAGAGCCACCGTTGTCGCGGGCGTGGGGGTCAGGTCTTGCGGGGGGGATTGGGACATGAAGAAAAGGACAGGAACAAGGGAGAAAGAGAGGCGCAAGCCCAGCAGCCGAGGCGAAAAACACGATGAAGACGGGGCTTGCGCGCCGCCATGCTAACCGCTGACGCATTTTTGGGCGGCGGCCCTGGCTTGTTTCAAGCATGAGCTTATTGCGCAAAGTTCTTGGTCGCCCCGCTGACTTTGCTTTAGCCTCAGCGACTTTAGAAAAATAACCAAGCCCGCCCCGCCATGCCCAAGCTCAGCCCCACCACCCAAGCCGCCCTGCTGTTTCTGGCCCTGAGCCAGGCCTCGGTTCAAGCCCAGACGCAGGCCCCGGCCACCGAACAACTAGAACAAGTGCTGGTCACCGGCACCCGGGCCAAGGACCGCACGCTGCTGAACTCACCCGTGCCGGTCGATGTGCTGAGCCAAGAAGACCTGCAACGCGCCGTGGCCGGTGACGGCAATTTGGCCGCCGCCCTGCAGACCCTGCTGCCCTCTTTCAACTTCCCGCGCCAGAGCAATTCCGGCGGCGGCGACCATGTGCGCGCCGCCCAGCTGCGCGGGCTCTCGCCCGACCAGGTGCTGGTGCTGGTCAACGGCAAGCGCCGCCACAACTCCGCCATCGTCAATCTGGAGTCCAAGACCGGCAAGGGCACGAATCCGGTGGACTTCAATGCCATCCCTGTCTCGGCCATCAAACGCATCGAGGTCTTGCGCGATGGCGCGGGCGCCCAGTACGGCAGCGACGCGATTGCCGGCGTGATCAACATCATCCTGGATGACGCCAACAGCGGCGGCGAGGTCGAAGGCACGCTAGGCGGCTTCCACACCCAATTCGAACCTACCAATGAAACCCTCAACGACGGCACCAGCCGTGAGTTGCGCGGCAAGCTGGGTTTCAGAGTCGGTGACGGTGGCTTTGTGCGCTTCGGGGCGGAGGCCGCGCACCGCGACCACACCAACCGCGCCGGCGCCGACCAGATCCCGCCCTGGGAAGATCTGACAAGCCCGGCGAATCTGGCCTTCCAAGGCAAGCGCAATTACGCACCGGGCGAGCCGGAGTCGGATCAGCTGGCGCTGTGGCTGAACAGCGGCTTCACCCTCAACCCGAACGCGCAAGCCTATGCCTTCGGCACCTGGCAGCAACGTGAGAGCAAGGGCGCGGCCTATTTCCGCTATCCGGACAGTTTCTCCAACGTCAAAGCCATTTACCCGAATGGCTACCGCCCCGAGACCACCGGCAAGAGCCGTGATCTGCAGCTGGCCGCCGGCCTGCGCGGCAGCTTGGGCGAGGACAAGGTGTGGGACTACGACGTCTCGCTGAACCTGGGTCGCAACGACTTCAGCTACGGCCTGCGCAACTCGCTCAATGTCTCGCTGGGCGCGGCCAGCCCCACCCAGTTCCATCTGGGCGACTTCGGCAGCCAGCAGCTGGGCTTCAGCGCCGATTTCACCCGGGAGCTGGCCCTGGGCCTGGCCAAACCCGCCACCCTGGCGCTGGGCGTGGAGGCGCGGCGCGAGTCCTTCCGCACCCAAGCGGGCGATGCCGCGTCTTATAGCGTCGGCCCCTTCGATGGCACACCCGGTGCCCAGGCCGGCCCGGGTCTGCAGGCCGGGGATGCGGTGGACCTGTCGCGCCATTTGATCGGCGCCTATGCCGACCTGAGCGCCGACATCAGCGAGCGCCTGTTCGCCGATCTGGCCCTGCGCGCCGACCGTTATTCCGACTTCGGCAGTGCCCTGACTGCCAAGCTCTCGGCTCGCTATTTGCTGGCCCAGGGCCTGGCCTTGCGCGGCGCCGTCTCCAGCAACTTCCGCGCGCCCTCGCTGGCGCAGACCGGCTTTTCCTTCACCGTCACCGACCGTGGCGACGGCGGCAGCCTGAGCCAGGTGCGCACCCTGCCGGTGGGCAGCGATATCGCCCAAGCCCTGGGGGCAGAGAAGCTCAAGGCCGAGACCGCCCGCAACGCCAGCCTGGGCCTGAGCTGGCAGCCGAGCAGGACCGCCTCGCTGTCCATCGATGCCTACGATGTGAAGGTCAAGGATCGCATCACCCTGTCCGAGCGCCTGAGCAGCGATGCCTTGACTCAGCTGATCCAAACCCAGTTCGGCGTGGCCGGCGTCAATGGCGTCAACTTCTTCACCAATGCGGTGGACACCCACACCCGCGGCGTCGATCTGGTGGGGCAGTGGACGCAAGCAGGCGTCCTGGGCGGCGATCTGCGCTGGACCCTGGCTTCCAGCTATAACAAGACCACGCTCAGCAATATCCGCAACACCGGCGCCGCCTTGAAAGCACTGGGCATTGACAAGCCCCTGGTCGGCCTGGAAGAAAGCAACACCCTCACCGCGGCCGCGCCACGCGACCGCCATGTCATCAGCGCCAATTGGAATAACAGCAACTGGAACCTGCTGGCCCGCGCCACCCGCCACGGCGAGACCACCCGGGTGTTCGACTTCGGCGGCGGCTTCACCCCCACCCAAACCTACGCCGCCGTCTGGCAGCTGGACCTGGAGGCCGAAGTGAAAGTCACGCGTCAATTCAGCCTGAGCCTGGGCGGCGTCAACATCACCGACCGCTACCCCACCCGTTCCGTAGATGACATCAGCTACTTCGGCAACTTCCCCTACGACGTGCTCTCGCCGGTGGGCTTCAACGGTGCGTTCTACTACGCCAAGGCGAAGTATTCCTTCTGAAGCATGGTGAATTTTGGGGACAGTCACCGGTGTGCGCTGGCTCTACAGTGAGCCCCATGAACAAACACCGGTTTCACCGCCCCTCACCCGCTTGGGGCCTGCTCTTAGCTAGCCTGCTGCTGGCCCTGGCCAGCCAGGCCGCCCCTCTGCCCGCCCCAGCGCGGGCCGAGGTGGATGGCTTGCTGAACAAGCTACAAAGCTCGGGCTGCCAGTTCAACCGCAATGGCTCTTGGTACAGCGGCGCCGAGGCCAAGACGCATTTGCTGCGCAAGCTGGACTATCTGGAAGGCAAGGACGCCATCCGCAGCGCCGAGCAATTCATCGCTTTGGGCGCCAGCACCAGCAGCTCCAGCGGCAAGCCCTATCTGGTGCGCTGCGGCAGCAATAGCACGCCGCAAGAAAGCGCGGCCTGGCTGAATGCCGAGTTGAAGGCCTTGCGGGCAAGCGGCCAGAGCAAGTAAACCCAGCAAAAGAAAGGCTGCCCCATGAACGCCATCGAAACTTGGACCGCTCTGATTTTGGGTATCGGCATCTTCCAGCTGATCCGCATTCACAGCCGCTTGTCCCAGGTGGAGGCCAAGTTACAGGCTTTGCTGCTGCACCTCAATGCCGAACCCGAGGGCAAATACCAGCCCCCATCCGATGAAGTCCTGGCTCTGGCGCGCGAGCCCAAGCAGCAGATTGCGGCCATCAAGGCCTACCGCGAGCAAACCGGCCTGGGCCTCAAGGAGGCCAAAGAGGTGGTTGACGGGCTGCGCAACGGGGCAGTGAGCGACTCAGCCCCCAAGCACTGATCGCCCAAACGACGCCGATTCGGGCGCCCAGCGCCCAAGAGAAAGCTTGTTTGGCGCCCTGCGCGACAAGGCGAAAGCCATGGCAAACCGCTCTCTTTGCTCTTTTTTCTATTTGCTTATTTCGGATAAGCAAATACCAAAACTGTTGTTCCTTGAATAAGGACTTACGGGCATCCTGCGAAGCCTTGATCCACATCGACGCTTCACGCGCTTGCCATCATGTCCGCAAACACCCGCCCGACCCAGTCCTCGCGCCGCACGGTTTTGACCACAGCCCTGCTGTCGGCGGCCCTCTTGGCCACGGCCGGTGTGGCCCGCGCGCAAGCCGCTGCGGACACGCTGCTGAACGTGTCTTACGA
Organism: Paucibacter sp. KBW04; assembly: GCF_003852425.1. Taxonomy (GTDB): domain Bacteria; phylum Pseudomonadota; class Gammaproteobacteria; order Burkholderiales; family Burkholderiaceae_C; genus Paucibacter_A. The sequence goes on from NZ_QAJN01000016.1 coordinate 102,724, forward strand.
CGTCAGCCGTGAGCTTTACAAAGACATCAACCCCGCTTTTGCCGCCGCCTGGAAGGCCAAGACCGGCAAGAGCGTGACCCTGAACCAATCGCATGGCGGCTCCAGCAAGCAGATCGGCTCAGTGATCGGCGGCCTGGAGGCCGATGTGGTGACCATGAACCAGGCCACCGATGTGGACGTGCTGGCCGAAAAGGGCCTGACCCCCGCCGACTGGCGCAAGCGCTTCCCCAGCAATGCCGCGCCCTACAGCTCGACCATCCTCTTCCTGGTGCGCAAGGGCAATCCCAAGCAGATCAAGGACTGGGCCGACCTGACCCGCGCCGGTGTACAGGTCATCATCCCTAACCCCAAGGTGACGGGCAATGGCCGCTACAGCTATCTGGCCGCCTGGGGCAGCGTGATCGCCAAGGGCGGCAGCGAGGCCCAAGCCAAGGATCTGGTCTCCAAGATTTTTGCCAATGTGCCGGTGCTGGACGGCGGCGGCCGCGGCGCCACCACCACCTTCACCCAGCGTGGCATCGGCGATGTGCTCTTGACCTTTGAATCCGAAGCCGAGCTGATCGAAAACGAATTCGGCAAGGGCCAGTTCGAGGTGGTGAGCCCCAGCGTCTCCATCGAGGCCGAAGCGCCCGTAGCGATTGTGGACAAGGTCGCAGCCAAGAAGGGCACGACGGAGCTGGCCAAGGCCTATCTGGACTTCTTGTTCACCCCGGCCGCCCAGGAAATCATCGTCCGCCACAACTTCCGCCCGCGTGACGCCGCCATCTTCAAGGCCAATGCCAAGCGCTTCAGCAATATCAAGCTGTTCTCGGTGGACCAGACCCTGGGCGGCTGGCCCAAGGTCAGCAAGACCCACTTTGCCGATGGCGGTACTTACGACCAGATCATTGCCGCCCAAAAGCGCTGATCGAATCCCGCGAGCCTTTTTGACCCGATGAACACCGCTGTTATGAATCAAGCGCCTGCCGAGCTGCCAGCCCAGGCGCCGTCGACGAAGAAGCGCAAGCCGCGCCGCGTGCTGCCCGGCTTCGCGCCCACCATGGGCTTCACGCTCTTCTATCTCTCGCTGATCATCCTGATCCCGCTCTCGGCGGTGTTCATCAAATCGGCCGGTCATGGCTTCGAGGCCTTCTGGGCCGCAGCCACCGCGCCGCGGGTGCTGGCCTCTTACAAGCTGAGCTTTGGTGCCTCGCTGCTGGCGGCCTCCATCAATCTGGTCTTTGGCCTGATCCTGGCCTGGTCCCTGGTGCGCTACGAGTTCCCGGGCAAGAAGATTGTGGATGCCTTAATCGACCTGCCCTTCGCCCTGCCCACGGCCGTGGCCGGCATCGCCCTGACCGCGCTCTACGCTCCCAATGGCTGGTTAGGTCAGCTGCTGGCGCCCTGGGGCATCCAGGTGGCCTTCAAGCCCTTGGGTGTGCTGGTAGCACTGATCTTCATCGGCCTGCCCTTCATCGTGCGCACGGTGCAGCCGGTGCTGGAAGACATGGAAACCGAGCTGGAAGAAGCGGCCGCCTCTCTGGGTGCGCATCGCTGGCAGACCTTCCGCCTGGTGGTCTTGCCCACCCTGACCCCGGCCCTGCTGACCGGCTTTGCACTGGCTTTTGCCCGCGCCGTGGGTGAGTACGGCTCGGTGATCTTTATCGCCGGCAATCTGCCCATGGTCAGCGAGATCACGCCGCTGATGATCATCTCCAAGCTGGAGCAATACGACTATGTGGGCGCCACGGCCATCGCCACCGTGATGCTGATCTTCTCCTTCGTGCTGCTGCTGGCTATTAACGGTCTGCAGGCCTGGAGCTCCAAACGTAACGGCCAAGAAGGACGCAAGTAATCCTAGATCCGGCAGTTGACCGCTCAGTTTGACTAAGAAACATCGATGACTACCACCTTCGCCCCTGTCAAGTCCCCTTGCTGTTCGGGTGACAGCGCTACGCGGCCGCCTGGCTCGCGAGGCAGTACGCAGCCTGCGTTGCTTCTCCTCGTGGGCACTAGCCCACATCGTCGGCGCGCCTTGTCCGCGCACCGTCTCGCGACCCCTTCGGCCGCGTTCAACTGCCGGATCTAGGATTATGGCTGCCGTGATTTCTTCTTCGCTGACGGCGAAACAAAACGCTGCCCTGGGCCGCTACCAAAGCAACCCCGCCACCCGCGAGGCACCCTGGGTTCGCTACACCTTGCTGGGCCTGGGCCTGGGCTTCTTCGCCCTCTTTCTGGTCCTGCCTCTGGTGGCGGTTTTCACCGAGGCCTTGCGCAAGGGCTTCGATGTTTACCTTGCGTCCATCGTCGAAGCCGATGCGGTCTCCGCCATCAAGCTGACCTTGATCGCGGCACTGATCTCGGTGCCCTTAAATCTGGTCTTTGGTGTCAGCGCGGCCTGGGCGATTGCCAAGCATGAGTTCCGCGGCAAGCAGCTCTTGATCACGCTGATCGACCTGCCCTTCTCGGTCTCGCCGGTGGTGGCCGGCCTGATCTATGTGTTGCTGTTCGGCGCGCAAGGCTGGTTCGGCCCCTGGCTGCAGGCCAATGACATCAAGATCATCTTCGCCGTGCCCGGCATCGTGCTGGCCACCATCTTCGTCACCTTCCCCTTTGTGGCGCGTGAGCTGATCCCGCTGATGCAGGCCCAAGGCCGCGACGAGGAAGAGGCCGCCACCGTGCTGGGCGCCTCGGGTTGGAAGACCTTCTGGCTGGTGACCCTGCCCAATGTGAAGTGGGGCCTGCTCTACGGCGTGATTCTGTGTAACGCCCGCGCCATGGGTGAGTTTGGTGCGGTGTCGGTGGTGTCCGGCCATATCCGCGGCATGACCAACACCCTGCCCCTGCACGTAGAAATTTTGTACAACGAGTACCAGTTCGCCGCGGCCTTTGCCGTCGCCTCCATCCTGGCCTTGCTGGCCCTGGTGACTCTCGTTTTGAAGCAATTTGTCGAGTGGCGTGCCCACGTCACCCTGAAGGAAGCCCCATGAGCATTCAAGTCCGCAATATCAACAAGAGCTTTGGCGCCTTCACCGCCCTGGGTGACGTCAGCCTGGACTTCCCCACCGGCGAGCTGGTGGCCCTGCTGGGCCCCTCGGGCTGCGGCAAGACCACGCTTTTGCGCATCATCGCCGGCCTGGAAACGGCCGACCGGGGTCAGGTCTTGCTAGACGGCGAGGACGCCTCCGACACCCATGTGCGCGAGCGCCAGGTCGGCTTTGTGTTCCAGCACTACGCCTTGTTCCGCCATATGACGGTGTTTGACAACGTGGCCTTCGGCCTGCGCGTCAAGCCGCGCAAGGAGCGCCCCAGCGAGTCCGTCATCAAGAAGAAGGTGCATGAGTTGCTGAACCTGGTGCAGCTGGACTGGCTGGCCGACCGCTTCCCGCCCCAGCTCAGCGGCGGCCAGCGCCAGCGCATCGCCCTGGCCCGCGCCCTGGCCGTGGAACCGCGAGTCTTGCTGCTGGACGAGCCCTTCGGCGCCCTCGATGCCAAGGTCCGCAAAGAGCTGCGCCGCTGGTTGCGCCGCCTGCATGACGATCTGCACATCACCAGCGTCTTCGTCACCCACGACCAGGAAGAAGCGCTGGAAGTGGCCGACCGCGTGGTGCTGATGGACCACGGCCGCGTCGAGCAAGTCGGCACCCCGCAAGAGGTGTACGAGCGCCCGGCCACGCCATTCGTCTACGGTTTCCTCGGCGCGGTCAACCGCTTCGAGGGCCAGGCTGCCGGCGGTGCCGTGCATATCGGCGAGCATCAGCTGAGCCATGGCGACAGCCTGATCCAGACGGGCCATGTGCAAGCCTATGCACGCCCGCATGAGCTGAAAATTTTGACTGCCGCCGACGCCATTGGCCTGCCCGCCACGGTGGATCGCGTGCTGAGCTTCGGCGCCGCCGCCCGGGTCGAGCTGCTGGGCCCCAATGGCCAGCATCTGGAAGCCGAGCTGAGCCGCGAACAAGCCCTGGCCTTGAATCTGCAAGGTGGGCAGAAGGTGCGGCTGAACGCGTCTCGACTGAGTTTGTTTGAGGCTGGCAAAGCAGCTTGATTTCACCCAGCCGTAGGTCGGGTTAGCCGTTTCGGCGTAACCCGACATTGCACGGCGCCACTCGGGCAGCCGTTGAAGTGTCGGGTTACGCTGCGCTAACCCGACCTACGGCTCCACATCAAATTCAGTCTCGCCCCATGAACTTCCAGCAACTCCGCATCATCCGCGAAGCAGTGCAACAAAACTTCAATCTGACCGAGGTGGCGGCCGCGCTGTTCACCTCGCAGTCCGGCGTCAGCAAGCACATCAAAGACCTGGAAGACGAGTTGGGCGTGGAGCTATTTGTGCGCCGGGGCAAGCGCCTGCTGGGCCTGACGGCGCCGGGCAAGGAGTTGGCGGTGATCGTCGAGCGCATGCTGCTGGATGCGCGCAATATCAAACGCCTGGCCGATCAGTTTGCCGATGCCGAGCAAGGCCAGCTGACCATCGCCACCACCCACACGCAGGCCCGCTACGCCCTGCCGCAGATCGTGGCGCGCTTCAAGGCCGCTTTTCCTCGCGTGCATCTGGTTTTGCATCAGGCCAATCCGGCGGAGATCGTCACCTTGCTGCAATCCGGCGAGGCCGATATTGGCATAGCCACCGAGGCCCTGGATCGCGACCCGGCCTTTGTGACCTTTCCGTTTTACGAATGGCATCACGCCGTGGTCGTGCCCCAAGCTCATCCATTGAGCCAGCTGAGTACGCTCACGCTCGAAGCCCTGGCCGAGCACCCACTGATCACCTATCACCAAGGTTACACGGGCCGCGCCCGCATCGACGCCACCTTCGCCTCGGCCGGCCTGGCGCCCGATATCGTCATGTCTGCCCTGGATGCGGACGTGATCAAAACCTATGTGCAGGTCGGCCTAGGCGTGGGCATTGTGGCCAGCATGGCCTTCGAGCCCCTGCGTGACCCAGGCCTGCAATTGCTGGACGCCTCCCATCTCTTCAAGGCCAACACCACCCGCATCGCGCTCAAGCGCGGCCACTATCTGCGCGGCTTTGCCTATCGCTTCTTGCAGGAATGCGCGACCGGGCTGGACGAAGAAACCGTGCGCGCGGCCATGGCTGTGGAGTAAGGCAATCCCCGGTGCCGGGGCTGACATGGCCCCGTCACGAAGGCTGGCTAGATTCGTCACATGCCCCGACGAGCGCCAGCCCTTTTTTCATTCCTCCGCTTCACCAGCCTTTGCGCCCTGCTGCTGCTTCTGAGCGCCTGCTCGCCCCGCCTGCTGCTGGTGCGCGGCGTGGCGGACGAGCTGGCAGCCCAGGGCCAGGCCGCCAACGCCGAGACCGATCTGGGTCTGGCCAAGGACGCCAGCGCTTTTTACCTCAAGCTGTCCGAAGCTCTGCTGCGCCAGGACCCCGGCAACGCCAAGCTGGCAGAGAGCGTGGCGGCGGGCTTCACCCAGTACGCCTACGCCTTCTTGGCTTTTGAGGCCGACAAGATCGAGTCGCGTGATGCCCGCGCCGCGCAGGCTCTGCGCGAGCGAGCGGCCCGCATGTATCTGCGCGCCCGCGACCACGCCTTGCGCGCCCTGCCAGCTCAGCCTCTAGACCTGAAGCCCGAACAGGCCGGCCTCGCCTACTGGGCCGCGGCGGCCTGGGGCGGCCACATCTCACTTTCCAAAGACTCGCCCGAGGCCGTGGCTGATTTGCCTCGCGCGATCGCGTGGGCGAGCCAGGCCCATGCCTTGCAGCCCGAGTTTGGCGCAGGCAGCCTGGCCAGTTTGATGGGCACGTTTGAGCTGGCCCGGCCTGGCGGCAGCCAAGCTCACGCGCAGCGTTATTTCGATCAAGCCATCACCTTCGGCCAGAGCACCCAAGCCGGACCTTTGCTGGCCAAGGCCGAGGGCATCGCTCAAGCGACGCAAGACAAGGCCGCCTTCATCGCCTTGCTGCAAGCCGCCCTGAGCACGGCCCAAGCCCACCCCAATCTCGCCAATGAGTTGATGCGAGAACGCGCGCTCTGGCTGCTGGGCCAGGCCGACGATTTGTTTTGAGAGCCCAAGAAAGCCCTAGCCCATGCGTCGTACTTTTGCCGCCCTCTTCCTCGCCACGTGCAGCACGCTGGCCGCTCAGGCCCAAACGCCCAAGCCCCTGCGCATCGCCAGCCTGGTGCCCAAGAACTCGCTCTATCACCGCCAGCTGATGGAGATCGGCGAAGCCTGGGCCAAGGCACAGGAAGCCCAGGGGGGCGCCAAACCCAAATACCTGATCTACCCCGACGGCAGCCAGGGCGGCGAGGCCGAGATGGCGCGGCGCATGCGCATCGGGCAGTTGCAAGGCGCGCTGCTCTCCGTCGTGGGCCTGCGCGAGATCGAACCCACGGTGGCGGCCTTGCAGAACTTGCCCCTGCTCTTCCGCAGCTGGGAGGAGCTGGACTATGTGCGCGAGAAGATGCGGCCGGCGATGGAGAAGAAATTCCTAGACAAGGGCTTTGTCGTGCTGGCCTGGGGCGATGCGGGCTGGGTGCGCTTTTTCTCCAAGAGCCCGGCCACCCGGCCGGAGGACTATAAAAAGATGAAGTTCTTCGCCTGGGGCGCGGAGTCTGAGCAGCAAGACATCATGAAAAGCCTGGGCTACACGCCCATCCCGCTGGAGACGGCCGACATCCTGCCCTCCATCCAGACCGGCATGATCAATGTCGTGCCCGCCACGCCCTACTTCGCCCTGGCCAGCCAGGTCTATATGACGGCGCCAAACATGCTGGAGATCAACTGGGCCCCCATCGTCGGTGCCCTGGTGATCACCAAAAAGAGCTGGGACGAAATGGCGCCTGCCGTGCAAGAGCAGCTGCGCGCGGCCAGCGACAAGGCGGGGGTACAGATCCGCGCCAAGGCCAGGCAAGAGGTGGATGAGGCGGTGGAGGCGATGAAGAAACGCGGCCTGGTCATCAACAAGCCCTCGCCCGCCGAGATGAAGGAGTGGACCGAGCTGGCCGAAAAACTCTACCCCCGCATCCGCGGCGTGATGGTGCCGGCCGAGACCTTTGATGAGGTCTTTGTGCATGTAAAAGCTTACCGCGCAAGCAAGAAGTAAGTGGGCATCTTGCTGAGGCGACTGCTGCGTTTTGACGAGGCCCTGGCCGGCCTGGCCCTGGCCCTGATGGCGCTGATCCCCTTGCTGGAGATTGCCGCCCGGCCGCTCTTGGGCCGCGGCATCGAGAACGCGCCGGTGCTGGTCCAGCATCTGGGCCTGGTGCTGGCCATGCTGGGCGCGGTGGCGGCCGAGCGCAACGGCCACCTGAGCACCTTGGCCGGCGGCAGCCAACTCACAGGCCATGCGGGTCGGCGCTTGTTTGCCGAGGGCAGCGCGGCAACCGTCTGCGGCATGCTGGCCGAGGCCAGCTGGCGCTTTGTGGCCAGCGAGATGCAGGTCAGCCACGCTCTGGCCTATGGTGTCCCGGCCTGGTGGCTGCAGCTGGTGATGCCGCTGGGCTTTGCCCTGCTGGGGCTCAAGCTGGGGGCGCGTTGCTTTAGCGAGACCATCGCACTCAAGTGGGCGGCCGCCCTGCTCTTCCCGCTCCTGGGCCTCATGCTGGCCCGCAGCTTCGAGGGTCAGGTCTTGCCTCTGTGGCCGGCCGCACTCTGGCTGCTGGCCATGCTCTTGCTGGGCTCACCGATTTTTGCCGTGCTGGGCGGCCTGGCTCTGGCCTTGTTTTGGCAGGACGGCGCCCCTTTGGCCTCGGTCCCACTCTCGCATTACCAAATCACCGTCAACCCCTCCCTGCCCGCCTTGCCGCTGTTCACCCTGGCCGGCTTGCTGTTGGCACGCAGTGGTGCAGCGCAGCGCTTGGGCGAAGTCTTTCTGGCTTTGTTCGGGGCGGGCGTGGGTGGCACGGTCGCCGCCTCGGCCGTGCTTTGCTCCTTGTTCACCGCCTTCACGGGGGGCAGCGGGGTGACGATTCTGGCCCTGGGCGGCCTGCTACTTCCGCTGCTGCGCAAGGCCGGCTTCCCAGAGCAGCGCGGCATCAGCCTGGTGACCAGCGCCAGCGCCCTGGGTGTCTTGCTGGCGCCCTCGGTGCCGCTGATCATGTACGCCATCATCGCCCGCGTGCCCATCAACACCATGTTTCTGGCCGGCTTGCTGCCTGCGGTGGTGATGGTGATTTGCTTGTTGGTGTTCGGCGGCTATTTGCGGCGCGGCGGCATAACTACACAACCAAGCGTCACTCGCCAGGCTCTGGGCAAGACGGTTTGGGCCGCCAAATGGGAGTTGCTGGCCCCGGTGGTGGCCGTAGGCTCCCTGCTCAGCGGCCTGGCCACGCCGACCGAGAGTGCGGCCTTGACGGCCATCTACGCGGTGCTGACGCAATCACTGGCCCACCGCGAACTGAGTTGGCGCAAGCTGGGCGCTACCCTGTCGGACTGCGCGCAAATCATCGGCGGGGTGATGCTGATCCTGGGCATGGCGCTGGGCTTGAGCAACTATCTGGTCGATGCCGGCATCCCGGACGCGGCGATTGAATGGGTGCAGGGCGCGATCCCGAACAAATTCGTCTTCCTCTTGGCCCTCTGCGCTGTTCTATTCGTGGCCGGCGCCTTGATGGAAATTTACGCCGCCCTGGTGGTGCTGGTGCCCTTGCTGCTGCCGGTGGCGCTGAGCTATGGCATCGACCCGATGCACTTCGGCATCATCTTTCTGGCGGCGATGGAGATGGGCTTTTTATGCCCGCCGGCCGGCATGAATATCTACTTCGCCTCGGCCATGTTCGGCAAGCCGCTGCGCTATGTGGCGGCCTCGGTACTGCCGGCCCTGCTGGCCATCTTCATCGGCACGCTGCTGATTGCGGCTGTGCCGATCTTGGCGACCGGGTTGCCCACCTTGTTTGCCGCGGGTCACTGATCAAGCGCTGGCCTGCACATAGGCCAGCGCCGCCTGCGCCAAGGCATTGAATCCGGTGTTTGAGCCCACAGCAGGCACGGCCACCCACTCTTTCATGGGCCGAGCTTTGCCGGAGGGGTCCCACAACTGCGCGCCCGGCAAGGCCAGGGCTTTGGCGTGAGCCGGCCCATTCAGCTTGAAGACCACGGCCTGCAAATGCTGGGCCACAAAAGCCTTGCCATGAATCTTCAGGCAGGGCTTGCCGAACATCTGGCTGGCGCTGACACCTTCGTTCGTCAGCAAGGTCTGGCAAAGGGCTTGATAAGCCGCAGCGGCCGCATCCTTCATATTCACCCCTCCTGGCAACGCCCATTGAGTCAAGCGAGTCTACACAGCGTGTAGGTCGGGTTAGCCGATTCGGCGTAACCCGACAAGGCAAAGCACTGATGAACTTCTGAGCCCATGTGTCGGGTTACGCTGAGCTAACCCGAACTACGGCGACTTCATGCAGAACTTCGGCCAGATAAGGCCCCAGCTCATCGGCGGCGATGAAGTCCGGGATGCTGAAGTCGGCCGGCTGCTGCGCGCCGTCCTGCGCCTGCAGCACGGCCTGCCAATGCGAGCCCACCCGCTCCACCAAGACCTGCTGGCTGCCGAGCTGAAAGCGGTAGCTGCCGCTGGCACGCCGCCAGGGTCGGAACAGCCAGCTCACAGCCACCGCCACACCCGCAGCAACCACAGGGGCACATGCCTGGCAGGCGCGGGGGTGTAGGTCTGGCGGTAGATGGAAGAAGGCATGATGAGCGTGCTTTCAAAAAATGAACAAGACAAACAACTGTACAAAAAACCACTGTTTATTCGTACAGCATATCCATTCAAGAATCGCTTGCCAAGCCCTCTTGCGCTCCTCTGTGCCGAACTGGCCACGGCAGAAGGAATAAGCTCAGCAATATTCCTGCCTTCCCTGTGAGCCCCGCCCGGGCTAGGCTGGCCGATCTGTTGGAGATTTGATGAAAACGACTTTGAACACCCGCCGCCTGCAGCGGCTCGCCTGCGCCGCCCTGCTGGCCAGCGCTGCGGCCGCCTCGGCCCAAACCCTGCGCTGGGCCTCCAGCGGCGATCCGCTGACCCTGGACCCCTACTCCCAGAACGAGACCCTGACCAATGTGGTCAATGCCCAGGTCTATGAGTTCCTGGTGGCACGCGACAAAAAACTCAATCTGGTGCCTCTGCTGGCCACCGAGTGGAAGCAGAACGGCCCGCTGAAATGGACCTTCAAGCTGCGCCCCGGAGTCAAGTTCCATGACGGCCGCCCCTTCACCGCCGAGGACGTGGTGTTCTCGCTGGAACGGGCCCAGCAGCCCAGCTCGCAGATCGCCATGTATGCCAATGCCCTGGGCAAGGCGCGCGCCGTGGACAAGCTGACGGTGGAGTTCAACCTGGCCCAAGTCAACCCCATCTTTTTGCAGCACCTCAACACGCTCTACATCATGAGCAAGGGTTGGGCCGAGGCCAACAAGGCCACCAAGACCCAAGACTTCGCCAACAAGGAAGAAAGCTACGCCGCCTTCAATGCCAATGGCACCGGCCCCTTCCAACTGGTGAGCCGCGCGCCGGACAGCAAGACCGTGTTCAAGCGCAACCCCAATTACTGGGGCCAGATCGAGGGCAATTTGCAAGAGGTGGTCTACACCCCGATCAAGAGCGATGCCACTCGCACCGCCGCCCTGGTCTCGGGCGAGGTGGACTTTGTGCTGGACCCCTCGCCACGCGATATCGACAAGCTCGCCGCCACGCCCGGCGTCAAGATCGTCAACGGCCCCGAGAACCGCGTCATCTTCCTGGGCCTGGACCAGGGCCGCAATGAGTTGCAGGGCAGCAATATCAAGGGCAAGAACCCTTTCAAAGATGTGCGGGTGCGGCGCGCCCTCTACCAGGCCATCGATATCGAGACCATCAAGACCAAGCTGATGAACGGCCAATCGGCCCCCACCGGCGCCGTCGTGCCCTCACCGCTGGGTTCCTTCAACGACCCCGCCATCGAAGCCCGCCTGCCCTACGACGTGGCTGCCGCCAAGAAGCTGCTGGCCGAGGCCGGTTACCCGGCGGGCTTTGAGTTCACGCTCGATTGCCCCAATAACCGCTACGTCAACGACGAGCGCATCTGCATCACCCTGGCCTCGCAATGGGCCAAGATTGGGCTGAAGACCCGGGTCAACGCCCAGCCCAAGGCCATCTTCTTCAACAAGGTAGAGAAGCTGGACACCAATGCCTATTTGTTTGGCTGGGGCGGCTCCATCACCGACCCGGAAAGCATTTTTACCTCGCATTACCGCAACCGAGGCGAGAAGGGTGTGGGCGAGTACAACCGTGGCAATTTCAAGGACGACGAGCTGGACGCCATCGTCGCCGCCAGCAGCAAGGAAGCCGACCCGGTCAAGCGTGAGGCCTTGATCCGCCAGGCCTTCAAACGCCAGGCCGAGCAGATCCACTACATCCCCCTGCACCGCCAGTTCATCCCCTGGGCCGCGCGCAGCAATGTGAGCGTCGTGCACCGGCCGGATAATTGGTTAGAGTGGCGCTGGATCACGGTCAAGTAAGGCGGGTCAAGACCCGCCATATCCTCATCTAGCAAGGATGAAGGCGGGTCGTGACCCAAGCTACGAAACGACCTGAGAGACAAGATTCGATGGATGTCGTCAAACCTCGCCAAAACAGACCTTATCCCTTCACTTGGACGCTGCGCACGATTCAAATGCTAGGGGCGCTATTGGCTGCTTCAGGCTTGGCTGTGGCGATCAACTTGTTCCGCATGATCGAAGCCGAGATGGCGAGCCACGCCGCCTCGGCCCTAGGCTTGGGCTTTCTTGGCATGGTGCTGCCCCTGCTGGGTTTGTCGGCCCCGCTGCTACTCCCAAGCACCGCCCTGTTTTGCTTTGCGTCCATGCGCCAGCGCTTCCGCGTCGTGCGCTACTGGTTCCTGCTGTGGTGCGTCAACCTGGGCCTGTCTGCCCTCTTTCTGAGCGTGCTCGCCCTGTTTCTTTGGGCTTTCTTGACCGTCCCGAAGATCCCGGCCTCGTGAGCGAAAGCAAGCCTTGTTTTAGAGGCCTTAGCTTTACAAGCCAGCAACACGCCCGGCTTATGCTTTGCTCATCATGCAAAGCAGCCTCCCCACGCCCTCCTCCACGCCCTCCTCCACCCCCAAGCACAGCGGCAGCGAACTGGGCACGCCCAGTTCCTACGACAGCCGCAGCATCCGCTATCACTGGCTCAGTGCGGCCCTGGTCTTGGGCCTCTGGGCGGCGGGGCAGTGCATCGATTTCTTCCCCAAAGGAGCCCCGCGCATCACGGTGCGCAGCCTGCACATCAGCTTCGGAGTGATGCTAGGCGTCATGCTCTTGCTGCGCTTGCTGTGGCGTCGTCAGGGCGGGCTTAAGCTGCCTGCGGCCGAACCCGGCTTCAAGGGTCGCCTGGCCCTCAGCGTCCATCGCCTGCTCTACCTCTTGCTCGGCGGCACGGTGCTGGTGGGTATGGCTTGCGTGTGGATACGTGGGGACAATTTGTTCAACCTCTTCACCGTGCCGGCTTTTGACCCCAGCAACAAGGCCTTGCGCCATGACGCGGTGGAGCTGCACGAACTCTTCGCCAACCTGCTCTTGATCTTTGCCGGCCTGCATGCGGCCGCCGCCCTGGCCCACCACTGGCTGCTCAAGGATGGCGTATTGACGAGGATGTGGCCCAGCTTGGGGCGCCGGCCGCGCTGAAGCAGGCGCGCTATGCCTAGGCCTCATACTCGGGCACTTGCGTCTGATCAGGCGCCCCTTGACCGAGTCCACCGCCATGTCCCAAGAAGCCTTCTTCCACGCAGAGTCGGGCACGGTGCGCTTCTGGGTCAAGATTGACGAGGCCTGGGTGGGAGCCAGCGTGCGGCAAGAGGCCTTGCACTATCGCTTTTGCCCCACCCGCACGGACGACGAGCCCCTGCGCACCTTTCTCAACCATGTGCCCGAGCTGGAGGCTGCCGTGCGGCGCCGCATCGCCGCGGGCTCTTACCAGCCAGTGATTCTGCGCGAGCCGGATTTGACGGCCATTCGGGCCGCTCAGCCCTAGCTCGACAACAAGCCCTGCCAAAACAGCTCACAAGCCAGCACCACCGCCCGCGTCTGCGTCTGCTGCGCAAGCTGGAAGGCGGGGCCATAAACCGTCTCGTCCGGGTACTCGCTGATCAAGGTGAAGGGCACGCTGGAGCGGCTGTCCTCGGCCACCACACAGCCCACGCCGTTGAGCACGGTCATGGGCAACTCGCCCCAATGCGCCTGCCACATGCGGTACTGGCGGGCGTTGAAGTCCACCAAACGCGCATCTTGGGCCAAGCCTGCCGTCAAGGCCCGCAAGAAAGGCCAGGGGTCGCGGCCGGGGTGATGACGCATGATCAAAAAGAAACCGCGCGGAATCGCCCAGCTGGCATAGCCCGGCGGCAGATAACCGGACAAGGGCCGGGTCCACTCATGGGCCGGGTAGCCGTGCAGGCTGAAATGTAGGCCCGCCTCACAGCGTGCAACAGCCTCCAGCCTAGCCGCCTTTTCATACAGGGGCGCCGGTGCCTGGCGCACCTCCAGATCGTCGCCCAGCGCGGTGAAGCGGGCCGCATGATGCATATGCTCAGGCTGCTGCTGGCACAGGGCCTGGTGCAAAGCCGCACCATCGGGGTTCTCCAGCGGCAGCAGGGCAAGATGGGCCTGACTGTCTTGCTGCAATAACTGCGCAGCTCCACGCAAGGCGCCGACCACACCCGAACACTCATTCGCATGCTGACCGGCGCTGATCACCACCCCGGCACGGCGGCCAGGGCGGTAGAAACCTGGCAGGGGCCGGCCTTGCACCGACCGCACGCCAAAGCGTTCGACCCCAACCGTTTGTTCGGCCAAGGCCTCCAGCGCCGACCAGACCTGCTCGGGCGTGAGCGGAGCCGCGCAGTCGGCCAGGCCTTGCAGCAAGGCGGCGTCGGCCCGAGGCGGCGCCAAGGCCAGGACCGGATGGGGCGCCAGATGCACACGCACCCGCGTCTGCTCGGCGTCCCCAGCCAGAATCATGGGCACGATCTGCCCCGGCCGCAGCAGGCGGTCGCCCTCGGGCCGGCCGGCGCGCTGCTGGAAGAATTCCAGCAGGCCGAAGTACAGCTCCTCGTGCAAGGCCTCGCGCGTGCTCATCAGCTCGTCGCCAAAGTCCAGTTTTTCTTCAATGCCGCCGATCTCGATATCGATCAGCAGTCGATCGAAGAAGGGCTCGGCCTCGCCCCAGGCATGCGCGGCCACCGCAGCAAACACGGCCTCGGCCGCGCCCTGGTAGTCATCACCGAGCAAGGGGCCGTCGCTGATCAAGTCCTCCGCCGCCCAGGCCCGCAGCCAGGCCGTGGCCGAGGCTCCCGCGCCGTCGCTTCGCAAGGGCACAAAGATGGGGGACAGGTCTTGCCCACCCCAGCGCACACGCACTTCATCGGGGGCCAGGCTCGCGTCCTCGACAAAGCTCAGCGCCGTGTTGCGCAGCAGGCCGGCCAGGGGATAGGCCTCCATGCGCAGGCGTTGGGCCAGGGAGGCGGGCAGACGAATCTCCAGCAGGGCATCGCCCGTCTGATTCGCTTCACGATAGGCTGCGCCATCCAGCCCGTACTGCTCCAGAAAGGCGTGGAGTATGGGTTTGTAGGCGCTGCGGATCTCGGCCTCGATGCCCAGCGCAGCCAAGGCCTGCTCGGCCGTGCGGCGGGCGAGCAGGCCCTCGAACACCCAGGCCTGCAGGCGGCTGGGCCGCTCGCGCCGGGCCCAGTCCTGCAAGACGCTGAGGCTGCGGGGCAGGCTCAGGTCCAGCAGCTGGACGCCTTTTTCTTCTTCTTTCGAGTCGGCAAGCACGGGCATCAGAAGCTGAACTTGCCTTCGGCCACGATCTCGGCCAGGGGCTTGCGGAGGCTGGGCTCCTCGCGCGCTTGCAGGGCCTCGGGCAGTTGGCTCTTATCGCCTTGCTTGCCGATGGCGACCACGCAGTTGAGGTGAAAGTCCTCGGGCACGCCCAGGCCTTGGCGCAGCACATCGGCATCAAAGCCGCCCATGGCATGGGTGATCCAGCCGGCGTCGTGCGCTTGCAGGGCCAGATGGCCCCAGGCGGTGCCGGCATCAAAAGCATGGGTCACAAAGGGGATGGCGTCCTTGGTGCCGTGGGGCAACCAGGTCTTGGCCGAGATCACCGCCACCAGGGCCGAGGCGTTCTTGGCCCAGCCCTTGTTGAAGTCCACCAAGCTGGCAAAGATGGCCTCAAAACCCGGCGTGCCCTTGAGGCCGTAGACAAAGCGCCAGGGCTGCACATTGGAGGCCGAAGGCGCCCAGCGAGCGGCCTCGAAAAAACTCATCAGCACGGCCGGCGCAATCGCCTCGCCGGTCAGGGCACGCGGGCTCCAGCGCGCGGTGAACTGAGGGTGGATGGGGTATTCGGTCTGACGGCTCATGAAGGCTTCCTGTTGAAGACGACGAAGGGAGTGGGCGACGCCGCCGGATCATGGGCGAGTCGCCGAGGCATTGTGACAAAGACGCCTCGGTGTTCAGAAAAACAATCCGCCCAGGGAAGCGCTGGGGGTCTGGGCGTCAAGCGCTGGCGGCCCCGCCACTGTGCGGCCTTGGGCCTGCCGCAGCTGGCCCCAGGCCGCCAGCACGGCGGGATCATCCGCCCGCGCGGCAAGCAGGCGGGCACGCAAGAAGCCCGCCAGCGCGTCCAGCGGGTGGCCTTGTGGCATGGCCTTGGGGCGCCTCGTCTCGGCCAGGGCCAGGCTGGCCTGGGCCGCTGCCGTTTCGCCCATCAAGACCTGGGTGTAGGCCAGGTCTAGCTGGGCCGCCCAGGCGTAGTCGGTGGCGGGCGCGTCCAGCTGCTTGAAATGATCGGCCCGGCCTTGCAAGAGGCGCAGGCTGCGCGGCCAGTCGCCCTGCAGCCGCGCCAGCTGGCCTTGCAGCTGGGCCAGGCGGCTGCCGGGCGCGGCTTCGCCCCCCACCTTGACGACCCGAGCCAGCAAGTCGGCGGCCAGGGCTGCATCCTCATGCGCCAGGGCCAGATCGGCCAGCGCCTGCACCGCGGTCAGGGCATTGCCCTTGAGCAAGGGGCCGCCAGCCTCGATCTCGCTCAGGAGCTGAGCGGCCTCCGCCCGCCAGCGCGAGCGCTCAAGCTCGGGCTGGGCGCGGCTGCGCACCAGCAGGCTCTCGGCGCGCGGGCGCCACATGACATCAGGGTTCTGGCTGACACCCTGGGCCTGGGCTTGTTCCAGCAAGGCCGCGTACTCCTTGGCCGCCGCCTTGTACTGGCCGGTATGGCTGAAGTAACGCGCCAGCATGGCGTATTGCAAGAGCGCCAGATCGCTGCCCGGGCCCAGCAGCCGGTTCATATCGACCAGCAGCTGGCGGCTGCGGGCCTCGATGTCATCGAACTCCGCCAGGCCGATCTGGTGGTTGAGGAAGTTGCGCCGCATCACCAGGATCTGCATGGCATGGGCCGGCTCGCGGCTTTGCCAGAAGGGCTGGGACTCGCGCAGAATCTGCAGCGCCTCGCGCGGCCGGCCTTGCTTGCTGCGCAAGACCTGCAGATTGTTGAGGTAGTCGGCCCGGTCCAGCGCGCTCACCGGCCCCAGCTTTTGCGTCAGCGCCCAGGCCTGGGCCAGGGCCTGCTCGGCCTCGGGCAGTCGCTGGCTGTGCATATAGCAGGCGGCCAGCATCATCAAGGCGTCGCGATACTGGGGTGAACGCTCACCGAAGTGGCGGCGCAAGGGCTCGCGCAGCGGCTCCAGCACGGCGATGGCACGGCCCTCCATGCCCATGATCTGCAGGCCATGGCCTTGCTCCAGCCGCGCCAGCAAGGTGCCCGGCGCCTGTGGGCCCAGATGCTGGGTGGCCAGCTGTACCCATTCCTCGGCCAGTGGCAAGGCGTAGTCAAAGCGGTTCAGGGCGTTGTAGGTGGTGGTCAGCACCTGCAGCAGGCCCAGGCGGGTGTCGGGATCGTCACGGAACTTCTCGCGCAGATCGGCACGGCTGCTGTCCAGCAGCTCGAGCACCGTGGGCCATTTGCCGCCATGGCTTTCCGGCTGGGCCGAGGCCAGCAGATCGCCCAGATAGCGCGTCACTTGCGCGGAATGGCGCGCCGCCTCTTCGGCGCGTCGCCATTGCCAGGTGGCCGCCGCCAGGCCGGCGCTGAGACTCAAGAGCACCAGAGCTCCCGCGCCCGCCGCCAACGCATTGCGGCGCAGCCACAGACCGGTGCGATGCTGCCAATGGTCACGCCGCACGCTCACCGGCACATGGGCCTGCCAGCGCTGCAAATCGTCGATCAAGGCGCGCACGCTGCCGTAGCGCTGCGCCGGGTCCTTGCGCATGGCCTTGGCGGCGATGGCCTCCAGATCCCCCAGGGCGCGCGTCGCATCGCTGGGCCGGCCGGGGCCGCGCGGGTCTTGCCCGGTGTCTTGCTTGATCAAATCGGCCAGGCGCCGCGGCTCATCGTGCAGCACCGCATGCTCACGCGCCACCCGGCCTTCGCGCCTATGGCCAAAAGGCAACTCGCCGCTGAGAAGCTCAAACAAGATCACGCCCAGCGAGAACACATCGGCCGCCGTGCCCACGGCCGCGCCGCTGATCTGCTCGGGTGCGGCATAGCCCAGGGTCAGGCCCCGGCCGGTCTGGCGGGTCAGGTCACTGCCCTCGGCGCCTTCGTCCAGATCCAGCAGGCCGGCGATGCCGAAGTCCAGGAGCTTGGGCGCGCCGTCCACCGTCACCAGCACATTGGAGGGCTTGAGGTCGCGGTGCACGATCAGCTGGGCATGGGCATAGTCCACCGCCTCGGCGATCTGCAGCAGCAAGCGCAAGCGCTGCGCCACCAGCGGGCAGCATCTGCGCACATGGCTGGCCAGGGACTGGCCGGACACCAGCTCCAGCACCAGAAAGGCCCGCTCCTCCGCCAGGCCTTGCAACTCCACGCCTGCGTCCAGCAGGCGCGCAACCGCCGGGTGGTTGAGCCGGGCCAAGACCGCCCGCTCGCGCGCAAAGCGGCCGGCCAGGCGGGCGGCCGGCAGGTCGCGGCGCAAAAGCTTGATGGCGGCCTTGGCCTCGAACAAGCCGTCGGCCCGGCTGGCCAGCCAGACTTCGCCCATGCCGCCCTGGCCTAACTTGGCCTCCAGACGCCAGGCGCCCAGGCGCTGGCCATGCAGGTCTTCGGGCGGGCCGCCTTCGGCCGAGCCGCTGGACTCCAGCTCGGCGCTCGCGCTGATGCGGCGGGCCCAGGCCCGCCCGGCGGCCCGATGTTCGAGCGGCAGCAACTCGCCTTCCATGCCCGTGGCCAGGGCCTGGCGCAGCTGGGCGGCGGCCTCGGGTTCACGTTCGGCCAGGGCCTGCAGCCATTGCTCGCGCGCGGCCCCGTCCAAAGCGGCGGCCTCGTCAAACCATGCGGATAAGCGCCGCCAAGCCTCTGGATCGATCATGTTGCCTGTCCGTCGGGCCTGCTCGGGCCTGTTGCAAACCGGCCCCCAATGTAGCGCGAGCCGGCCCTGCCAAGCGCAGCAATGCGCGCAAAGCTGCAAAGCAATGCAGAAGTTCTTGGTTCACGCCGTTTGCGCATTTTTCTAGAGTCACGCTCACACCTATTTCAAGCCAGAGCGCCCACACAATGAATCCCTTCCGCCGCAGCCTCTCCGTTTTTGCCGCCGCCCTGGCGCTCAGCGCCAGCACCGGCCTGGCGCATGCCCAAATCAGCCTGCTCAATGTGTCCTACGACCCGACACGCGAGCTCTACCAAGATTTCAACGCCGCCTTCGCCAAGAGCTGGAAGGCCAAGACCGGCGAGACCGTGACCATCAAGCAGTCGCACGGCGGCTCGGGCAAGCAGGCCCGCTCGGTGATCGACGGTCTGCAGGCGGACGTCGTCACCCTGGCCCTGGCATACGACATCGACGCCTTGCACGACCAGGGCAAGCTGCTGCCGGCGGACTGGCAAAAGCGCCTGCCCCATAACGCCAGCCCCTACACCTCGACCATCGTCTTCCTGGTGCGCAAGGGCAACCCCAAGAACATCCGCAACTGGCCCGATCTGGCCCGCCCCGGTGTGGACGTGATCACGCCCAACCCCAAGACCTCGGGCGGCGCCCGCTGGAACTATCTGGCCGCCTGGGGCTTCGCCCTCAAACAGCCCGGTGGCAATGCCGAGTCGGCCAAGGCCTTCGTCAAGACCATTTACTCCAACACCAAGGTGCTGGACTCCGGCGCCCGCGGCTCCACCACGACCTTTGTGGAGCGCGGCATCGGCGATGTGCTGATCGCCTGGGAGAACGAGGCCTATCTGGCCGTCAAGGAGCTGGGCCCCAACAAGTTCGAGATCGTCACCCCCAGCATCTCGGTGCTGGCCGAGCCGCCGGTGGCCGTGGTGGACAAGACCGTGGACAAGCGCGGCAGCCGCAAGCAGGCGCAAGCCTATCTGGACTACCTCTACTCGCCCGAGGGCCAGGAGATTGCCGCCAAGCATTACTACCGCCCGCGTGACGCCCGCGTCGCGGCCAAGTACGCCAAACAATTCGCCCCGGTCAAACTCTTCACCATCGACGAGCTCTTCGGCGGCTGGCGCACGGCGCAAAAGCAGCACTTTGACGACGGCGGCCTGTTCGACCAGATCTACACGCCGGGGCGCTGAAGAATCAAGGCCTGCCCTCGTAGATCGAGGGTGAGAACTCGGCCCCGTCCGCCGGCCCCTGGCCGCGGGCCCAGTCCGACAGGTCCTGGGCGGGCATGGGCTTGGCGAAGAGGTAACCCTGCAACTCATTGCAGCTGAGCTCCACCAGGATGTCGCGTTGCGCGACGGTCTCCACGCCCTCGGCCACCACGCTGAGGCCCAGGGCGTGGGCCAGTTTGATGACGCCGTCCACCACCGCGCGAGCATCCAGGCTCAGTTCCAGATCCTGGATGAAGCTGCGGTCGATCTTGAGTTGGCGCGCCGGCAGCTGGCGCAGATAGCTCAGGCTGGAGTAGCCGGTGCCAAAGTCGTCGATGGACAGGAACACGCCCAGACGGCTCAGCCCTTCAAACGCGCGCTGGGTGGTCTTGATGTCCTCCATCGCGACTGACTCGGTGATCTCGCAGAGCAGGCGCGCCGCCGCGATGCCATGCCGCTGCAAGGCCTGATCGATGCGATCCACCAGATCGGGCTGGCGCAGCTGATGCACCGAGAGATTGATGGACAAGCGCATGTGCAGGCCTTGTGACTCCCAGGCCTGCAGCTGGCGGCAAGACTCGTCGATCACCCAATTGCCCAACTCATTGATCAGGCCGAAGCGCTCGGCGATAGGGATGAACACATCCGGCGGCACCATGCCGCGCTCCGGGTGATGCCAGCGCAGCAAGGCCTCGGCGCCGCGGATCTGGCCGCGCGCGGCATCGAATTTGGGCTGGTAGTACAGCGCCAGCTGCTCGCCCTTGCCGCCCGAAATCGCTTGACGCAGGGCCAGCTGCAGACTCAGCTGCTCCTGGGCATTGGCATCCATATGCGACTCAAACACCGCATAGGTATTGCCACCGGCGCGCTTGGCCGAGTACATGGCGGCATCGGCCTGGATCATCAGCTTGTCGGCCTCACCATGCTCGGGAAAGACCGCAATGCCTATCGAGGCAGAAATTTGCAGCGGGTGGCCCAAGGCCGAGATCGGCTCGGCCAAGGCCTTCAGCAAACGCAGGGCCAAGGCCGCGCAGTCGGCCATGCTGGGCACGTCTTCCATCAACAGCACGAACTCGTCGCCGCCGATGCGGGCCACCGTGTCGCGCTCGCGCGCCGTCGCCGCCAGGCGCTGCGCCACCTGGCGCAAGACCTCGTCACCCGCCGCATGGCCAAAGGAGTCATTCACCGGCTTGAAGCCGTCCAGATCGATGCATAGCACCGCCACCCGATCCATGCGCGTGGGTGAGCCGACCCGCGGCTCCTCGCGCTCGCAACGGCTCAAAGCATGTTGCAGGCGGTCTTCAAACAGCAGGCGGTTGGGCAGATCGGTCAGAGGGTCCAGAAACGCACGCCGCCGCAGCTCGGCATTGGCCGATTGCAACTGGCTGTTGGCATCCTGCAAGGAGGCGGCCAGGCGCACCGCCTTGCTCTGCGCCCGCGCGTCCAGGGTGGAGGTGAACAGGGTCAGGCCCAGCAGGAGCAGGGTTGCAACCATCACCAAACCGCTGAGCTCGTCCCCGCGCAATTCATTGACGCTGAGGCAGACCGTGCCCTCGGGGAACTGGGCGGCCGCCATGCCCGAGTAATGCATGCCGCTGATGGCCAGGCCCATCACCACCGCGGCCAAGACCTGGTAGAGCCCGCTGCGCCGGCTGCTGACCTGGCGCAGCCAGAAAAAGATCAGCAAGGCCACGGCCGAGGCGCCGACGGCAATCAAGGCCGAGGCCGCGACCCAGGCCCAGTCCCAGACGATGCCGGGGGATAAGTCCAGGGCGGCCATGCCGATGTAGTGCATGGCGCAAATGCCCAAGCCCATGCTCAAAGCTCCGGCGGCCAAGCGGCCCAGGCTGAGCCGGCCACGGCTGGCCAGGCCCAAGGCCACGGCCGAGACCAGCACGGCGGCCAGCCAGGACAGCAGGGTCTGCATCCCCCGGTAGCCCAGCTCAATCGGCAGGGTGTAGGCAAACATGCCGACGAAATGCATGGACCAGATGCCCGTGCCCATGGCCACCGATCCCCCCATCCACCAGGTACGGGCGGCGGTGGCATCGACCGAGCGCACGCGCTTGGCCAGGTCCAGGGTCACGTAGGAAGCCAGGCTGGCGATCAGCAAGGAGGCAGCCACCAGTTCGGGTGAATAGCGCGCCGTAAAGAAAACCATGGAATTACCGGGGAGGCTGCAGCTTAGAAGGGCCGCGAAATTGACATGCACCGCCCCGCTTCACAGATGAAGTCGCGGGCGGCTTGCGGCCCCGTATTGTGACCATCGCGCCCCACTTCTGCACGCCCAAGGTCAATGCGGGCCAGGGATTAGCCCGGCACGCATCAAGCCTCTTCCTTCAAGCAAACCTCAGCCGCACTGCCCCACATAGCCGCAGGCGGTGCAGAAGTCGCAGCCGTCTTTGTGAATCATGGTGGCATTGCCGCATTCCGGGCAGGGCTTGCCCGCCATGGCTTGCACCGTGGCGCCGGGCGCCGTCTTGGCCACCACCGGCGCTTGCAACAAGCCCATCTCGACCAGGGGCAGTCCCTGCTCGTCCAGCACACCTAACATCGCATAGCGATGGATGATGAGGCGGGCCACATAGGCCACGGTGGAGGGCCAGATCTGCTGACGACGCTCACCGCTCAGCGTTGGCACCGGCGCCATGAAGTGGCCCAGGGGCTCGCCCACATTGAGCAGCTTGCGCAGCTTCATGCCAATCCAGGCCGGGTCCATCACCCGCATGTCCAGGCTTAGCAAACGGGCCATGCCGTCCAGGGCCTTGGGGTAATTGCCCGAGAAGCCCATGGCGCAAGGGCGGGTGACAACACCGCCGTCCGGCGTGGGCAGGCTGACTTCCTTGAGGGTCAGGGTGAATTGCTCGTTGGTGGCGGGGTTGTCCACATCGACCGCCCAGGCCAGCGTGCCCATGGTGCTGGTGCGGGGTTCTTCGCGGCTGAACATGGCGTCCAACACCGGCGTGGGGCCGCCGTCTTGCAAGGCGCCGAGCTGCTCGCAGCGCCAGCGGATCACGGCCGCGGTGGCCGCCACCACGCCGGGGAACAAGCGGGTCTCGCCGCCCGGAGGCATGGGCATCTCGAAAGCGCGCTCCTCGGCCACGGTGGCCAGGGCGTCAAGCTTCAAGCGCAGCCAGGCGGCGTCATTGGTACGCAAATCCATGGACAAGGTCTTGGCCACGGCGGCCAGACCGCGCGGCTGCTCGGCACCGTTGACCCAAACCTCGAAGGGCAGGTTCTTGCCGAACAGGCCGGCATCCGGGCCCACGGCCGGCAGCTCGCCCACGAAGAGGGCGAAGTCGCCATGCGGGTGGCGGATCATGTAACTCCAGGCCGGGTTGCCGCCGGGCAGCTCTGGCCGGCTGGGCCAGCGCAAGGAGGCCAGCACCGCATTGGGCAGGCGCGTCACCAGCATGCGCTGATTGCTGCCGTCACTGGGCACGGGCTGCAGCGGCTCGGGCGCTTTCACCGGCGCGGGTGTGTCCACGCTCAGCACCGAGCCCAGCACGCTATTGGGCCGGTAGGTGGCCAAGCCCTTCAGACCCGCCTTCCAGGCCTGGTTATAGAGGTCTTGGAAGTCGGCGTAAGGGTAGTCGGCCGGCACATTGACGGTCTTGGAGATGGAGGTATCCACAAAAGGCGCGACCGCCGCCACCATCAAGGCGTGGTCGGAGGCGCTCAGCTCCAGCGCGGTGACAAAGGCCTGGCTCAGGGGCGCGTCCTTGCCGAACATATGACGGTAGAGGCGCCAAGCATGGTCCTCGACGGCATACTCCTTGTAGCTGCCATCGGGCATGCGCTTTTTGCGGGTATAGCTCCAGCTGAAGGCGGGCTCGATGCCGTTGGAGGCGTTGTCGGCAAAGGCCAGGCTGATGGTGCCGGTGGGCGCGATGGACAAGAGATGCGAGTTGCGCAGGCCTTGGCCACGGATCTTGTCCTTCAGGCCCTGCGGCAGGCGCGAGGCGAAGTTGCCGCCGGAAAGATACAGATCGGCATTGAAGAGCGGGAAGGCACCGCGCTCCAGGGCCAGATCGCTGGAGGCGTCGTAAGCGGCATTGCGCATCACCTCGCTGATGTGGCGGGCGCAATCGCGGGCGGCCTCGCTGTCGTAGCGCAGACCCAGCATCACCAGGGCGTCCCCCAGGCCGGTGAAGCCAAGACCCACGCGGCGCTTGTTGCGCGCTTCTTGCTGCTGGGCAGGCAAGGGCCAGGGTGTCACATCCAGCACGTTGTCCAGCATGCGGGTGGCCGTGCAGCAGACCTCGGCAAAGCCCTCGTCATCAAAGCTGGCGGCAGCACTGAAAGGCTCGCGCACAAAGTTCGTCAAATTGACCGAGCCCAGGCAGCAGCAGCCATAGGGCGGCAAGGGCTGCTCGGCGCAGGGGTTGGTGGCGGCGATGGACTCGCAGTAATGCAGATTGTTGTCGGCATTGATGCGATCCAAAAAGAGCACGCCGGGTTCGGCATGGTCGTAGGTGGAGCGCATCACCTGGTCCCAGAGCTCGCGAGCCTTCAGCTTGCGATAGACCCACTGGCCATCGGCGCGCTGGTATGCACCGGCCTCGCGCTGCTTGGGGCCGGGCTCGGCCTTGTGGAAAAGCTCAATCTCACCGTCGGCTGCGACGGCCTCCATGAACACATCGGTCACGCCCACCGAGATATTGAAGTTCTTCAAATCCCCCTTGTCCTTGGCGTGGATGAACTCTTCCACATCGGGGTGGTCACAGCGCAGCACGCCCATCTGAGCACCGCGTCGGCTGCCGGCGCTTTCCACCGTCTCGCAGCTGCGGTCAAACACCCGCATATAGCTGACCGGGCCGGAGGCATTGCTCTGCGTCGAACCCACCCAGGCGCCGCGCGGGCGGATGCGGGAGAAGTCATAGCCCACGCCACCGCCGCGCCGCATGGTTTCGGCCGCCTCGGTCAAAGCGGTGTAGATGCCGGGGTGGCCATCGTCCTCGCTGGCGATGGAGTCGCCCACCGGCTGCACAAAGCAGTTGATCAAGGTGGCGCTGAGCTCGGTGCCCGCCGCCGAGTTGATGCGCCCGGCCGGCACAAAGCCGCGCCGCTGGGCGTCGAGAAATTTGTGCTCCCAGTCCGCCCGCGCCTCTGGCGCCTCGGCCTGGGCCAGGGCCCGTGCCACCCGCTGGCGCAACTCGTCCAGCGTCTGCTCATCGCCCTTGGCGTACTTCTCCAACAAGACCTCGGCGCTGATGTCCTGCGGTGGCAAGGCGGCCGGCGAGGCAATCGGCGTAGACGGCAAGCGAGGCTTTTCCGCGTCCGAATCTAGGGCGTCAAAGCTGGTCTGGGTGGGGATGGGAGGAGTCATGCGGGTCTTTCGGAATGCGGGGGACTGAATCGATGCTGGGCCTGATGCGAGCGCCATGATGAGCCCATCTTAGCCATCCGAAATTGACGCGGGTCAGGGCTTGCGCGCTTGAAATTTTCGCGAGCTGGCCTGTCAAAGTCGCCTCCGTGAGTGCCCACTCACCGGGAAAAAACGTGCTGCCGGGCCACACAGGCTGGGATAACGATAGAGGCTGGGCGCTGCAACTTGAAGCAAAGTCGGGCCATGAGCGAAAAAACAATTTCCCTGGACGGGATTGAGGTCTTGATCGAGGACTCGGCCTGCGGCCCGCAGGCGGAAACCCTGGTGATGATTCACGGCTGGCCCGACACCTACCGCATCTGGGACGCGCAAGTCGAATTCTTCCGCCCCCATTTCCGCTGCGTGCGCTTCACCCTGCCGGGTTTTGACATCCGCCAGCCTCGCCAAGGCTATTCCCTGGCGCAGCTGAGCGAGCACATCCGCCGCGTGATCGAGCAGGTTTCGCCCCAACAAGGAAACGCCGGGCCGCCCCAAGGTTCCTTGCCCCCCTCGGGGGGCGGGCTGGGCTCGCCCAGCCTTGGGGGCGCTCATCAACCGGTGACGCTGATGCTGCACGACTGGGGCTGTGTGTTTGGTTTTCAAGCCCTGCTGCGCCATCCGCAGCTGGTGCGCCGCGTGGTCGCCATCGATGTGGGCGATGCCAGCTCGCCGGAGTTCCTGCGCAGCCTGAGCGGCAAGACCAAGCTGATGATTGCCAGCTACCAGCTCAGCCTGGTCGCCGCCTGGCGACTCGGAGGCGGGCTTGGGGACCGGCTCACCCGGGCCATGGCCCGCGCCCTCAAATGCCCGGCCGATCCTCAGCACATCGGCGCAGCCATGAACTATCCCTACGATATGCAGTGGACCGGCAGCTTTGGCGGCCTCAAGGGCCAGATGCTGCCGCTCAAACTACCCTGCCCGCTCTTTTTTGCCTACGGCCGCAAAAAGCCTTTTATGTTCCACAGCCAGGCCTGGGTCGAGGGCCTGCAAGCTCAAGCCCAGCACCAGGTGCAGGGTTTTGACTGCGGCCACTGGGTGATGCGGGAGCAGGCCCAGGCCTTCAACCAGGCCGCGCTGCGCTGGCTGCAGGCCTGATCGTCGCTGGCAGCACACAGCCTTTGGAGGGATAGGCTCGGTCCGCCGCCCTAACTGTGCCTACACTCAGAGCCCTTCAAGGCGCCCAAGCACCCCAACGCTGCACATGAATTCGCAAGCCGATCTGCCCAATCTGGCCATGGCCCTGGAATACGCCGACCTGGCCGCTGCCCTCTATCTGGCCGGTGGCAGTGACCATGCGGCCCGCCTCTTGGCGGCAGCCGCCGAGGAAGTGCTGGGCGATTTGGCCAAGCTGCTGGGGCCCCAC
Organism: Paucibacter sp. KBW04; assembly: GCF_003852425.1. GTDB lineage: Bacteria > Pseudomonadota > Gammaproteobacteria > Burkholderiales > Burkholderiaceae_C > Paucibacter_A. The sequence continues at coordinate 129,010 of NZ_QAJN01000016.1, forward strand.
GCACATTCCGACGAGGTGCAAACCCTGTTGGCCCGCGTCGCCCTGCGCTACAAGGCGCCGCAGATGGACACCCGCATGGCCGCCGGCGTCCGCCCCTCCCAGCTAGGCCTGTTGGGGGACGACTACAGCGACTTCGCCGAGCAACGCCGCAACGAAGTGCGCAGCGCCACGGCCAGCTATCTGCGTGCCGCTTGGTACACGCTGGAAGCCATGGGCCTGGAAGCGGTGATCCCGCAACGCCTGCAAAAAGCCGTGGACCACAGCACGATTTACCTCTGATTTAAGCGGTAATTTGAGTCGCTGCTCGCACAAGCATCTGCTAGCATCTAGCGAAGCTTCAGGAGCTCGCCATCAATACCGAACGCCGCCATTTCACCCGCGTCCCCTTCGACGTCGAGGCCGAGCTGATCACCACGCAGGAACAGATCAAGGCGCATGTTCTTGACCTCTCCCTGAAGGGCGCTTTGCTCCGCCTGCCGGCGCCGCACGGCGCCGCCGTGGGCACCCCCTGCCTGCTCAAAATCACCCTGGCCGACAAAGAGACCTGCATCTCCATGGCCGGCGAGCTCGCCCATATCGAGGGCGAGAACGCGGGGCTTTTGTGCCGCAGCATCGACATCGAGAGCATCACCCATCTGCGCCGCCTGATCGAGATGAATCTGGGTGATGCCAGCTTGGTCGAACGCGAACTCGCGACGCTGATCGGCGCCTGAGCTCGCTGCCGGGCGCAGGCTCAACTCAGGATGAATTCCCGCAGGGTCGCGTAAGCGGCCTTGGGGTCATCGCGCCAGGCACCGTGGCCCACGCCGGGGAAGCTCTTGAAGCTGGCCCACTCACGCGGCAGGGCCTCGAAGATTTCGCGCGCATCCTCGGGCGGGCAGACCGGGTCTTCCTCGCCCGCCAACACCAGCACCGGGCATTGCGCACGCGCCAGACCAGGCAACAACTGCAGCCCTTGTTTTTCACCCGCGACAAAGTGCAGGAGAATCTCCTCACGCACCAGGGTCCGCGCCGCTGAATTCGGATCGGCCGGCTCGGTGGTGTTGTACAGCTTGCGGCAACCTGCCCAGTAGGCCGCCCAAGTCGCCGCGTTAGGCGTGGTCCAGAAGGCCTCGGCCAACTCGCGCGCCTTGACCCCACCCCGGCGCTCGAAGGCGGCCAGCTTGCGCTCCATGCCCATGTGATGCGAGGTGCTGGACAGAATCACCTTGGACGCATGGCCAGGATGGCGAGCGATATAACGCTGCGCCACAAAGCCGCCGAAGGATTGGCCCAGCACAATGGGCTTGACCAACCCAAGCGCATCACTCAGACGCACCACATCGTCCGCCCAAGTGTCCAGCGTCCATTCGCTGGAGGGCCGCTCGTCGCTGCGGCCATGGCCGCGATGGTCGTAGTAAACAATCTGCGCGATATCGGCCAGGCAGGAGAAGCCCGGCTTGAAGGCGGCGTGGTCAAAACCGGGGCCGCCGTGCATGCAGATCAAGGTGGGCTTCTCCCGCATCAAGCCACCGTCGGGCACCAAGCCCGGGCCCTCTACATCGACGAATAAACGAACGCCGCCACCAATATCGATACGCATCAGACACTCCCGCAGGACTAAGCAACAAGGTTCGCAGTATGCCCATGCTGTCGCCTACATGACCTAAGGGTGACAGCGGGGCCCACACAATCCGCAGCACAAACTCTTGCACCGGAGACAAGCCCGATGAGCCAGCAAAGCCACTACCGCATCTGCCCTCTGTGCGAAGCCTGCTGCGGGCTGGAGATCCGCAGCGAAGGCGGGCGCGTCGTGAGCATTCGCGGCGCCGAGAACGATGGTTTCAGCAAGGGATTCATCTGCCCCAAGGGTGTGAGCCTGAAGGATTTGCACGAGGACCCGGATCGCCTGCGCCAACCCCTGATCAAACGCGATGGGCGGTTTGTGCCGGCCAGCTGGGACGAGGCTTTTGAAGAAATTGAGCGCCGCCTCTTGCCCATCTTGCGCGAGCAGGGGCCGGACGCCGTGGCCACCTGCATCGGCAACCCCGCCGCCCACAAGATCAGCCTGCTGGCTTACTTCCCCAAGCTGGCGCGGGCCCTGGGCACGCGCAATATCTTTTCTGCCTCCACCCTGGACCAAATGCCCAAGCAGCTCAGCGCTGGCCTGATGTATGGCCACTGGCTGAGCATCGCCGTGCCGGATCTGCCGCGCACAGATCTGCTCATCATCCTGGGTGCCAATCCCCAGGTCAGCAACGGCAGTTTGTGGACCGTACCTGACTACAAAGGCAAGGCCCGCGCCATGCGCGAGCGCGGCGGCCGCATCATCGTCATCGACCCGCGCAAGACCGAGACGGCCCATGCCGCCGATGAACACCTGCCCATACGACCGAGTGGCGATATTTTCTTGCTGCTGGGCATGGTGCATACCTTGTTCGACGAAGGCCTGGTGCAACTCAAGCATTTGGCCGCGCATGTGAAGGGTTTGGACACTCTGCGTGAGGCGGTGCAGGCTTACTCACCCGAACGCATGGCTGCCGGCTGCGGCATCCCCGCCGAAACGCAGCGCCGCCTGGCCAGAGAATTAGCCGCGACCGAGCGCGCCAGCCTCTACGCACGCATCGGCAGCTGCACCCAACGCTTTGGCACGCTCAATAGCTGGCTGGTCGATGTGATCAATACCCTGACCGGCCATCTGGACGCCATCGGCGGCGCCATGTTCCCCAAGGCCGCCGCCTTCGCCGCCAACACCCAAGGGCGGCCGGGTGTGGGCAAAGGCATCAGCACCGGCCGGCGCAGCAGCCGGATCAGCCAGGCGCCCGAGGTTTTTGGCGAGCTGCCCATCTCCTGCCTGGCCGAGGAGATTGAAACCCCGGGGCCCGGCCAGGTACGGGCCCTGATCGCCATCGCCAGCAATCCGGTGCTGTCCGCCCCCAATGGGCCGCGCATCGCTCGCGCCCTGGATTCGCTGGACTTCATGCTCAGCCTGGACATCTATTTGAATGAGACCAGCCGCCATGCCGATGTGATCCTGCCCGGTCTCTCACCGCTGGAGGATCTGCATTACGACGTCGCTTTCCCCCAGCTGTCCTGGCGCAATCACGCCCGCTACTCCGGCCCGGTATTCAGCAAGCCCGCGGGCCAGCCCAAGGAATGGCAGACCTTGCTGCGTTTGACTGCCCTGCTTGAGGGCAAGGACTGGCGTGGGGATGTGAGGATCATGGACGACGAGTCCATCGCCAGCGATGTGCAACGCAGCATGGGTGAGCATGCAGACGCGGTGCTGGCGGCCTTGGCGCCCTTGCGCGGGCCCGAGCGCCTGATCGATCTGGCCTTGCGCACAGGCCCCTATGGCGATCAGTTCGGCCGCAAGCCCGAAGGTCTGAATCTGGCCAAAGTAAAGGCCGCAGCGGCGGGCATCGATCTGGGTGAGTTGCAGCCGCGCATCCCCGAGTTGCTGCGCACCCCCTCGGGCCAGATCGAACTGGCCCCGCAACAGCTGCTGGATGATTTGCTGGCCGTCGATGCGGCGCTCGCCCAGCCCGCACCCACGATGAGCTTGATAGGCCGGCGCGATATGCGCTCGGGCAATAGCTGGATGCACAACCTGCCGGTGCTGGCCAAGGGGCCGATGCGCTGCACCTTGCTCGTCCACCCTGAGGACGCGGCGCGCTTAGGGCTGCACGATGGCGGGCGGGCTTGCGTCGCCAATGCGCAAGGTGAGTTGAAGGTGGAAGTCAGCCTCAGCCAGGACATGATGCCGGGTGTTGTCAGCTTGCCCCATGGCTGGGGCCACGACCTGCCGGGCGTGGAACTGGCTCTGGCCAAACAAAGGCCTGGCGTCAATCTGAATGCCTTGTTAGATGACAAGGCCCGCGATCCGCTCTCGGGCAACTCGGTGCTGTCGGGCGTGGCGGTTAGCGTTCGGGCTCTTTAAAACTCGGCGCGCTCGGATCTTGACCCAACGCAAAGAATGAATTAGGCGAAGGGGCTTCCCTGTGTTAGACTTGGCCGCATAGATACGCACAAGACCGTTTCTTCAAGGTCTTCAATCTGCAGCCCCTCGGCAGTACGTTCGAAAGAATGACGCATAAGGGCTCGCTTCAGTTTCAACTCCCCGTTTGACTGTTCTTGAGTGTTTCTGTCTTCGCAGGCATAGACACGTGCTTTTCGCACGTGTTGAATGGCAAGTTGCCGCCGCGAAGTGTTTTTCAATTTGTTCAAAAGGAACACATCATGACGACAATGCAAACCGGTACCGTGAAATGGTTCGACGACGGCAAGGGCTTCGGCTTCATCACGCCTGAAGACGGCTCCAAGGACCTGTTCGCTCACCACAGCGAAATCCGCAACAACGGCGGCTTCCGTACCCTGGCTGAGAACCAAAAGGTTGAATTCGAAGTCAAGCAAGGCCCCAAGGGTCTGCAAGCTTCGAACATCCGCGCACTGTAATTTGCGCCGGGCAGGCCGGTCGCAAGACCCATCTGCCCAACACTGAAGCCGCGGCTGACGCGTGAGCGTTGGCTGCCTTCAGCAAAAGGCACCCTCCGGGGTGCTTTGTTTTACTTCCTCGCATTTGCCCAGACCACAAAGAACAAAGGCAGGCTTGGAAGCATTGAAAGTACTGGCCCCCCAAGCCATGTCCTGTCCGTTTGAGGCATCGAAGACTCACGGACCGTTGCACCCGCCATGCTGCAACTTCCCTTCGCCAATTCGCATCTGAACAATCGGTTCGGGTGCACACCTCTCTCTAAAAATGCATAAGAAAACAAGCATTGAGGTGGGCAAATATCTTGTCTCACCCATGATCAAAACCCAAGACGATGGCAGCTTTGCAGCCTCGGTCTCCATCCGCTCTGGCATCGGCCAAGCCAGTCACGACCGCGTGATGCGCTTCACCCGCCGCTTCCAGTCCCAGCGCGCCGCCCTGCGTTACGCCACGGACCAAGGCCTGGCTTGGGTGAACGCGGTGCACTGATCAAGTCTTCTTGATCCACCCATGAAGAAAGGGCGCCAGAGGCGCCCTTTTTGCGTTCAAACAGCCACTGCTTCGCTTCAGCTCTTGCTGGCCGCGCCCTTGACTTCCACACCGCCACCCAAGGCCTTGTAGAGGTTGACGCCATTGAGCAAGGCCGCCAGGCGAACCTGCACCAGAGCTTGCTCGGCCGCAAAGCTGGCACGCTGAGCGTCCAGCAACTCCAGGCTGCTGGAGGCACCGTTGCTGTAGCGAAGATCGACCAGACGCAGGCGTTCGTTCTCGGCCTTGGTTTGGGCGGCTTGCGCCTGCAACTGCTCGGTAAAGGTGGCGCGGCCAGCCAGACCATCGGCCACCTCGCGGAAGGCTTGCTGCACCGCCTTCTCATACTGCGCCACGGCGATGCCTTGCGCCGCCTTGGCCGCATCCAGATTGGCTTGATTGCGGCCCGCGTCAAAAATGGGCATCAAGGCCTGACCCGACAGCGTCCAGATCGAGTTCTTGAACAGCTCCGACAAGGCCGAGCTGGCCGTGCCGAAATTGGTGGTCAGCAAGATGCTGGGGAAGAAGGCCGCGCGCGCCGCGCCGATATTGGCATTGGCCGCCATCAGCTGGGCCTCGGCCTGCAAGACGTCGGGGCGATTGACCAGCACTTCGGAAGGCAGGCCCGCCGGCACATCGGCCAGGCTTTGCGCCGCCAGACTCTGGCCCGTGGGCAAATTGGCGGGCAAGGGCTGGCCCACCAGCAGGGTCAGGGCGTTCTCGTCCTGGGCTTGTGCGCGCTTGGCCTGAGCCAAGGCAGCCAAGCCGGCAGCATGGGCCGATTCCGCCGCCGCCAGGTCCAGGGCCGAAGCGGCACCTGCCTCGTACTTCAGGCGAATCAGGCGCAGGCTCTCGGCGCGGGTGGCTAGCGTGGCAAGGCTGAGCTTGACCATCTCGCCATCGGCCACCCAGGCCAGATAGGCCGAGGCAAGACCTGACACCAGCGAGATCTGCGCCGCACGGCCACCCTCGGCCGTGGCCAGGTAGCGGGCCATGGCGGCATCGCTTTGGTTCTTCACACGGCCGAAAAGATCGATCTCATAGGCCGTGATTTGCAGGCCGGCCTGGTAGCTGTTCACCGACTTGCCGGTGCTATCGGGCTGACGGCTGGCGCCCAGGCCCACGCCCACCGTGGGCAGGCGGGCGGCGTTGGCCACCCCTGCCAAGGCGCGAGCTTGCTCGACATTGAGCAGGGCCACACGCAAATCGCGGTTGTTCTCCAGCGCCAGCTTGATCAGCTCACGCAGGCGGGCGTCCTGGCCGTAGAAACTCTGCCAGGGCAGTTCGGCAGCGGCCTGACCTTGGGCACCGGCGGCTACCTTGCCATCGACCGGCCAGGCTTGCGCCACCGGCGCGGCGGGCCGCTCATTCTTGGGCGCCAGCGCGCCGCAAGCACTCAGCACCAGCACAGAGGCCGCGGCGGCCAGGGTTTTCAAAGGGAATCGCTGTTTCATATCAATGCTCCTCCGCACGGGGGAGTGTCGGAGCGGGGCTGCCAATTTGACGGTGGCTGGCGTTGCCAGGTGCACCCTTGAAGATGCGCCGAACCACATAGAAGAACACCGGCACAAACAAGACGGCCAGCACGGTCGCGGACAACATGCCCGACAGCACACCGGTGCCGATGGCACGTTGGCTGGCCGAACCGGCGCCGGTCGCGAAGTAGAGCGGCAGCACGCCCAAAATAAAGGCCATGGAGGTCATGATGATGGGGCGGAAGCGCAGGTGGCAGGCCTCAAGAATGGACTCCACCAGGCCCTTGCCTTCTTGCTGCAGGTCTTTGGCGAACTCGATGATCAGAATCGCGTTCTTGGCCGACAAGCCGATCACCGTGATCAAGCCCACCTTGAAGTACACATCGTTTGGCATGCCACGGAAGGTCATGCCCAGCAAGGCGCCCAAGATGCCCAGCGGCACCACCAGCAGCACCGACAGCGGGATGGACCAGCTCTCGTACAGCGCGGCCAGGCACAGGAAGACGGCCAGCAGCGAGAAGGCCAGCAGAATCATCGCTTGCGAGCCCGAGAGCTTTTCTTCGCGCGACAAGCCGGTCCACTCAAAGCCGATGCCGGGAGGCAGTTGCTTGGCCATCTGCTCCAGCTCCTTCATCACGTCGCCGGTGGAGGCACCGGGGGCGGCATCACCCGCCAGACGCATGGCTGGATAGCCGTTGTAGCGCACGGCCTGGGTCTGACCGGTAATCCAACGGGTCGTGGCAAAGGCCGACAGCGGCACGCTCTTGCCCTGCGCATTGGTGGCATTCAGACGCAAGATGTCCTCGGGCTGCATACGCGCCGCCGCATCGGCCTGCACCATCACGCGCTGCAAACGACCGCTGTTCGGGAAGTCATTGACATAGGCCGAACCCAAGGAGGTGCCGATCACATTGGCAATCGTCTCGTAGGGCACGCCCAAGGCATTGGCCTTGTCACGGTCGATATCGATTTGCAGCTGCGGCGCGTCTTCCAGACCATCGGGGCGCATGCCCACGATCTTCTTGTTCTGGCTGGCCATGCCCATCATCTGATTGCGGGCGTTCAGCAAGGCCTCGTGACCCAGATTGCCGCGGTCTTGCAGACGCAGGGCAAAGCCGGTGGCATTGCCCAACTCGGGGATGGGCGGCGGGCTCAAGGGGTAGATGAAGGCGTCACGCACCGACATCATGGCGCCGAAAGCACGTCCGGCCAGGGCGCCGGCACTGTGCTGCGGACCAAGCCGCTCTTCCCAGGGCTTCAGGGGCACGAACACCAGGGCGGCATTCTGACCTTGGCCGGAGAAGGAGAAGCCGATCACGCCGATGGTGGCCTCGACCTCGGGCTGCTTGAGCATGAAGTCTTCCACATGCTTGACGGCGGCCTCGGTCCGATTGGCCGTGGCACCCGGGGGCAGCTGCACATTGACGATCAGATAACCCTGGTCTTCATTGGGCAGGAAGGAGGTAGGCATGCGCACATAGAGCAGACCCACCACAGCCAGCACCACACCGTAAACGACCAGCATGCGGCCGCTGCGGCGCAGCAGCTTGGCGACCCAGCCTTCATAACCCTTGGCGGTACGGGCAAAGCCGCGGTTGAACCAACCGAAGAAGCCCTTCTTTTCCACATGGTGGCCGGCCTCGACGGGCTTGAGCAGGGTGGCGCACAAAGCCGGGGTCAGGGTCAGCGCCATCAAAGCCGACAGCAGCATGGAGGCCACCATGGCCAGCGAGAACTGGCGATAGATATTGCCCACCGAGCCGGCGAAGAAGGCCATGGGCACGAAGACCGAGACCAGCACCACGGTGATGCCGATGATGGCGCCGGAGATCTGCGTCATCGCCTTGCGGGTGGCTTCAAGCGGTGACAAGCCCTCCTCGCTCATAATGCGCTCGACGTTCTCCACCACCACGATGGCATCGTCCACCAAGATACCGATGGCCAGCACCATGCCGAACAGCGTCAGCACATTGATGGAGAAGCCCAGGGCCAGCATGGCCGCGAAGGTGCCCAACAAGGCGATGGGCACGACCAGGGTGGGGATCAGGGTGTAGCGCCAGTTCTGCAGGAACAGGAACATCACCAAGAACACCAGCACGATGGCTTCGATCAGGGTCTCCACCACCTGCGAGATCGAGACCTTGACGAACTTGGACGAGTCGTAAGGGATCTGATAGACCACGCCTTCGGGGAAGAACTGCTGCAGCTCGGCCATGCGGGCCTTGACGGCGCCGGCCGCCGCCAGGGCATTGCCGCTGGGCGAGAGCTGGATACCGATGCCGGTGGAGGGCTGGCCGTTCAGACGCGAGTAAGTGCCATAGCTCTGGCCACCCAATTCGACGCGGGCCACATCCTTCAAGCGCACGGTGGAGCCATCGGCATTGGCGCGCAGCACGATGTTCTTGAACTGCTCGGTACTTTCCAGCTGACCATTGACCACCACGGTGGCCGACATGGTTTGGCTCGTCAGATTGGGCAGGTCCCCGATCACACCGGCCGGCGTCAAGGCGTTTTGATTGCGGATGGCCGCATTCACCTCGGCCGGGCTCATGTTGTAGCTGAGGAGCTTGGCAGGATCCAACCAAATGCGCATGGCACGCTCGGTACCGAAGAGCTGGGCCTGGCCGATGCCCGGGATGCGCTGCAACTCGGGCACGATGGCGCGGGCAGCATAGTCGCCCAGGGCCACCGGGTCCTTGGAGCCGTCCTTGCTGGACAGGGTCACGAACAACAAGAAGTTGTTCTGTGCCTTGTCCACACGCACCCCTTGCTGCGTCACCGCAGCGGGCAAGCGCGGGGTGGCGCGGGAGAGGCGGTTTTGCACATCCACCTGGGCCAGCTCGATATTCGTGCCGGGCTCGAAGGTGACGGTGATGGCACCCGTGCCATTGGCCTGGGAGACGGACTCCATATAGGCCAGGCCGGGCGAGCCGTTGAGCTCCTGCTCAATCACCGAGATAACGCTCTCATCCAGGGTCTTGGCCGAGGCACCGGGATAGGCCACGCTCAAGACCAGGGAGGGCGGCGCCACCTTGGGGTATTGCGAGACTGGCAGGACGGTGACCGCAACCGCACCGAAGACCAGGATGAACAAGGCAATGACCCAGGCAAAGATGGGTCGGTCGATAAAGAAACGCGACATGGTGTCAGGCCTCTCTTAGCGAGCAGCGCCGCTGGCGGCCGAAGCGGCTGATGCGGGGGCAGCAGCAGGCGCAGCGGCCGAAGCCGGCGACCAAGGCACGGGCGACACCGGTGCGCCGGGCACAAACATTTTCTGGAAGCCGTCGACGATGACTTGCTCGCCCGGCTTCAGGCCGTCCAGCACCACCCACTGGTTGCCCTGGGCATGATCCACCTTGACCATGCGAGGCACCGGCTTGTTGTCAGGCCCCACCAGCAGCACGGAATCGCCCTGATTGCTGCGCTTGACGGCTTGCTGAGGCAGCAAGATGCCCGAGGGCAGCTCGCCCTGGCTCAGGCGCACCCGCACATACTGGCCGGGCAACAACTGCTGGCCGGGGTTGGGCACCTCGGCGCGCAGGGTGACCTGGCCCGAGCTGGCATCCACGCTCAAATCGGTGAACAGCAACTTGCCGGGCTTGGCCAGCTCCGTGCCGTCGTCCAACACGATGCGAACTTGGGCGGCTTGATCGCCGGCCGAGCGCAGCTTGCCGGAGTTCAGGGCGCGGCGCAGTTGTTGCACCTCGTTGGCACTCTGGGTGAAGTTGACGTAGACGCTGCCGGTCTGCTGGATCAGTGCCAGCTGGGTGGCCTCGGCAGCGCTGACCAGGGCGCCTTCGGTCACCAGAGCACGGCCGATGCGGCCGGAGATCGGCGCGCTGACCGCGGCGTAGTCCAGGCTCAGCTTGGCCGTCTTGATGGCTGCCTTGGCGGCGGCCACATCGGCTTCGGCCGCCTTGGCCGCTGCGACGGAGGCGATGTATTCCTGCTGGCTGATGGCCTTGCCATCCACCAGGGGCTTGTTGCGTTCGGCCTGAGCCGAGGCCTGGGCCAGATTGGCCTGGGCCTTGATCAAGGTGGCTTGAGCGCTGTCCAGCGCGGCTTGGTAGGGGGCCGGGTCGATCTGGAACAGCACTTGGCCGGCCTTGACCTCGGCGCCTTCGGTGAACAGGCGCTTGAGCACCACGCCATTGACGCGAGCCCGCACCTGGGCCGTGCGCTGGGCTTCCACCCGCCCAGGCAACTCGGTCTGCAGGCTGACCGGCTGCAGTTCGGCCTTGACCACCCCCACCTGGGGCGGGGGCGGCATGCCGCCCGGGGCGCCACCGGCGCCGGCCTTGTCACCGCCGCCGCAAGCCGTCAGGGCCGCGGCCACCGCGACAACCAGAGGAACGAGGTAGAGCGCGCGTGCGCCCACACCCAAAGTGGATGGCTTGGAATTTGGTTTGGATTTCATGCTGAACGCGCTCGCTGGGCAGGTTTGAATCGATTCTTGGGGATGACAGGAGTTCTCAGGCATCTTGCTTTGGATCAAGCCCGCAACGCAATCCTGCGAGCGGTTTGAATGTGGGGTGATGTTGTGAAAGAGTTGGCTGGCAGTATATACATACATTCCTGCATGTATGTTACGCAAGCTAAAATGTCCCCAACATGGCCAGAAAAACCAAACAGGAAGCGCAAGAAACCCGCATGGGTATCCTCGACGCGGCGGAACAACTATTCCACCAGCGCGGGGTGTCCCGCTGCTCGCTGCAAGATATTGCGGCGGCCGCCGGTGTCACCCGGGGTGCCATTTACTGGCATTTCCAGGACAAGGCCGAGCTCTTTCACGCCATGATGGAACGCGCCACCATGCCTCTGGAAGAAGGCATGACGCCCAAGGATGACGAGGCCGAGGCCGAGGCGCCACCGCTGACCCTGGCGGAGCTGCGCTGGGGTCTGGTCAACGTCTTCTACACCACCATGCACAACGAACGCACCCGCCGTGTGTTCGAGATCGCCATGCAAAAAGTGGAGTTCAGCGGCGAGATGCAGGCCCTGCAAGAACGCAAGCTGTCCAACCACCGCGAATGGCGTGACCTCAACCAAGCGGTGTTTGACCACGCCATCCAGCTGGGCCAGCTGCCCGCCTCGCTGGACACCCGCAAGGCCGCCGTCACCCTGGTGGCCCTGGTGGACGGCATGCTTTACCAATGGATCATGGATCCCTGCTCCTTCGACCTGGTGGATGTGGGCCAGGCGGCGGTGGAGAACTTTTTGAAGGCCTTGAGCCTGGATGGCCCGGCCCTGCTGCCGCCCATGAGTGCCGAGGAAATCGCCCGACTGGGCCGGGGCGGAATTTGCCAACGCCCCGGTGGTGGCCAAAGAATCATCGGCCGACGCTTCCAAAAAGACGGGCCCAAGGACTCAGAACTTACCCGCAAATAGCCGGGGTCGGCGGGCGGACGCTTCGCCATCCTCAACCCTACTATTTACGGAAAAGCTCTAAGAAGCCACAAGTTCAAGCGGGACAAGGCCTTGGCTTTGTGCAGGCCATGCACGGGTTTGCCCCAGGACAGGGGACAATCGCCCGCTCCCCCGAATTCAAACTCGTCGTACCGACGTTTCAAGCTGGCTAGGTGCACACGCACAAGGCCAGCGCAGCCAGCCTCAGCCATGCAAGCCCAGACCCCATCGAAATCCGCCAAGACCGCCAAACAAGGGAATGGCGCAGCCAAAGCCCTGACGGCCTACCGGCCGTTCTGGGCCAAGCGCTTCGGGCATGCGCCCTTCCTGCCCATGAGCCGGGCCGAGATGGACCAGCTGGGCTGGGACTCTTGCGACATCATCATCGTCACTGGTGACGCCTACGTTGACCACCCCAGCTTCGGCATGGCCGTGATCGGCCGCACCCTGGAGGCGCAGGGCTTCCGCGTGGGCATCATCGCCCAGCCCGACTGGCAAAGCGCCGACGCCTTCAAGGCCCTGGGCCGACCGAATCTGTTCTTCGGCGTGGCCGCGGGCAATATGGATTCGATGATCAATCGCTACACGGCCGATCGCAAGATCCGCAGCGATGACGTCTACACGCCCGGCGGCCTGGGCGGCAAGCGGCCGGACCGCGCCACCCTGGTCTACACCCAGCGCTGCAAAGAAGCCTGGAACGATGTGCCCATCATCATCGGCGGCATTGAGGCCTCGCTGCGCCGCATCGCCCACTACGACTACTGGCAGGACAAGGTGCGCCGCTCGGTGCTGGTCGACTCCAAGGCCGATCTGCTGCTCTACGGCAATGCCGAGCGCGCCATCGTCGAGATCGCCCACCGCCTGGCCGCCCGCCAGCCCATCGAGAGCATCACCGATGTGCGCGGCACCGCCTTTATGCGCCGCACGAATGACCCCACGGCCGAGGGCTGGTTCGAGCTGGACTCGACCGAGGTGGACATGCCCGGCCGCGTGGACGAGCACATCAGCCCTTACCAAACCATTGAGCAGACCGCTGAAGAGAAAGCGGCCGGCTGCGTCACCGGTCAAGTCAAAGCAGGTGACGGCAGCAAGCCCATCACCATCCACCGCGCCACGCCCAAGCCCCCGCTGGAAGGCAAGATCCAGATGCCGCCGCGCGAGCGCACCGTGATCCGCCTGCCCGCCTACGAGCAGGTCAAGAGCGACGCCGTGCTCTACGCCCATGCCAACCGCGTCCTGCATCTGGAAACCAACCCCGGCAATGCGCGTGCCCTGGTGCAGCGCCATGCCGACCGTGACGTCTGGATCAACCCGCCGCCCATCCCGCTGACCACGCCGGAGATGGACCATGTCTTCGACCTGAACTACGCCCGCGCCCCGCATCCCAGCTATGCCGACGCCAACGGCAGCCACGACGGTGAGACCAAGATCCCGGCATGGGAGATGATCCGCTTCAGCGTCAACATCATGCGCGGCTGCTTTGGCGGCTGCACCTTCTGCTCCATCACCGAGCATGAGGGCCGCATCATCCAGAGCCGCTCGGAAGACTCGGTGATCCGCGAGATCGAGGAGATGCGCGACAAGGTCAAGGGCTTCACCGGCGTCATCTCCGACCTGGGCGGCCCCACGGCCAATATGTATCGCATCGGCTGCAAGAGCCCCGAGATCGAGGCCGCCTGCCGCAAGCCCTCCTGCGTCTACCCCGGCATTTGTCAGAACCTCAATACCAATCACGACCCGCTGATCAAGATGTACCGCCGCGCGCGGGCCTTGAAGGGCGTGAAGAAGATTCTGATCAGCTCGGGCCTGCGCTACGACCTGGCCGTGCAATCGCCCGAGTATGTAAAAGAGCTGGTCACCCACCATGTGGGCGGTTACTTGAAGATCGCGCCCGAGCACACCGAAGACGGCCCGCTGTCCAAGATGATGAAGCCCGGCATCGGCAGCTACGACCGCTTCAAGAAGATGTTCGACGCCGCCAGCGAGGAAGCCGGCAAGAAGCAGTACCTGATCCCCTACTTCATCGCCGCCCACCCGGGTACCTCGGACGAGGACATGATGAACTTGGCGGTTTGGCTCAAGAGCAATGGTTTCCGTGCCGACCAGGTGCAGACCTTCTACCCCAGCCCCATGGCCACCGCCACGGCCATGTACCACTCCAACAAAAACCCGCTGAAGAAGGTCAGCCGCGACCCGGCCCTCAGCGAGACGGTGGACATCGTGCGCGGCGACCGCCGCCGCCGCCTGCACAAGGCTTTTCTGCGCTATCACGATGCGAACAACTGGCCCATGCTGCGCGAGGCGCTCAAGACCATGGGGCGCAGCGATCTGATCGGTAACGGCAAACACCATCTGATCCCGACTTTCCAGCCCGTCACCGATGGCAGTTACGAGAGCGCTCGGCGCAAGAATTCAACGCCGACCGGCGTCAAGACCTCGGTGGCCAAACCCTTGGCCAAGCAGCGCAGCGCCCAGCCCGTCCCGGGTCAAATCCTGACCCAGCACACCGGCCTGCCGCCGCGCGATAACGGCTCTCGACCGGCCCGCGCCGAGCGTGCCATGCCCGTGGGCGCGCCTCGCACCGCCTCGCATGCCGGCCCGCGCAGCAGCGTGCACAGCGCCAACAAGGCCGGCGGCCAACGCGCCAAGCCGGCGCACAAGCCCGCCGGTAAACGTTAAGTCGGGTTTTGAGGTGGCGGGGCTTGCGGGTCCTGGCCGGGTGCCACGCTCTTGGCCTGAGTCAACTCGCGCAACAAGTTAGCCAGGCGCAGACCCAGCTGGGCAAAACCCAGCCAGCGCGCCAGGCGGCTGGACTCGGCGCCCGCCCCTTTTTGCTTGAGGCCGCGCAGCAGAAAACTCGCCCCCGCCGCGCCACCGGCCAAGCCCCACCAACCCAGGGGCTGGCGAAAGACCTGCGCCTCACGGCGGATCTCGCCACGTAACTCGATATTGCGCAGACGCAGGGCCAGTTCGCGCTGCTTGAGCTCGGCCAATTCTTGTTTGAACATGGCTCAGTCCCCCAGTGCCGCGCGATCACGCGCCAATTCGGCCACGGTGCCGGCGAAGGCCCCCCCCTTCTGGCTCAGGCTGCGGCTGGCTTTTTTCCAACACCACCAGGCCGCCGCGAAATAAGCCGCAGCCATCAAAAGCGCACACAGCCAGCGCCAGGCCTCGGGGCTCAGGAGCAGCAGGCCGGCGCTGAACAGGCCCAGACCGGCAATCGCCAGCAGCAAGGCCATCAGCGTCTGAGCCAGGGCGGCGAACAGGCGCAGCTTCTCGGCCTCCAACTCGACGGAGACCAACTCCACCCGGTTCTGCAGCAACTCCAGGCCGTGCAAGCCCATGCGCCGCAAGCTGGCGAACAGGCCGGGGCCCGCCTGCTGCGCCTGACCCGATGTTTGTTCTTCACTCATGCCCACCCCCCAAAATTGAAAACTGTTGCGCTCTTGTACAGATCAAGCCAGTTGCAAATCGTTTATAACCGAGCACTTCGTCTCTTGAATGCGGCGAAGACGCCACCGCGAGCATGGCGATGTCGGAAAGAATCGAATACCCTTGCACCATTGTCAATCTATCGGCTGGAGCATAGCCCCCCCCATGCA
This sequence comes from Paucibacter sp. KBW04, assembly GCF_003852425.1. Taxonomy (GTDB): domain Bacteria; phylum Pseudomonadota; class Gammaproteobacteria; order Burkholderiales; family Burkholderiaceae_C; genus Paucibacter_A. The sequence goes on from NZ_QAJN01000016.1 coordinate 144,492, forward strand.
AGAGACACACAGTCCGATGCGCTCTGAGACCCAGGGTGATGACGATTTGCTGGAATTCCTGGATGGCCCGGAACCGGGCGAACGGGACCCTGCCGCTCTCGGCAACCCCTGGCGCATCCTGATCGTCGATGACGACAGCGACGTTCACAAAGCCACCGAACTGGCCATGCAAGGCCTCTTGGTCGAGGGTTTGCCGCTGAGTTTTCTGCATGCCAGCTCCGCCGCCGAAGCCCGTTATGTGCTGGCCCACGAGGCCGACCTCGCCGTCGTGCTGCTGGACGTGGTGATGGAGTCTGAAGATTCAGGCCTGCAGCTGGTGCGCTATATCCGCGACGATCTGCAGCTGGCCTCCATCCGCATCGTGCTGCGCACGGGTCAACCGGGTTATGCCCCCGAGATCGAAACGGTGCAGGCCTATGACATCAACGACTACAAGACCAAGTCCGAGCTGACCCGCACCCGGCTGTACACGGTGCTGACCGCCGCCATTCGCTCCTACCGCCAGATCTGCTCGCTGGAAGCGAACCGACGGGGTCTGGAAATGATTGTCGAGGCCAGCACCGAGCTGAGCCGCCTGCGCGGCCTGCACCGCTTCTCAGAAGGCGTGGTGACCCAGATCTGCGCCATGCTGGGCATCCTGCCCGAGGGCTTGGTCTGCGCCCAGGTGGGCACCGATGCCAACACCGATGTGCGCATCGTTGCCGCCGCCGGTCAGTACAGCGGATTGATGGACTGCCCCCTGGCCACCGTGCCGATTGCCTCGGTGCGCGAACCTCTGCAGCGCTGCCTGGAAGCCCGCGAGAACATTTACGAAGACGGCACCTGCCTTTACTTCGGCCTCTCCAACGGCCGGCCCATGGCCGCTCTGGTCGATGTGGGCCGCAAGCTGGGCGAGCTGGATCAGCGCCTGCTGCGTGCCTTCTGCGCCAATATCTCGGTAGGCCTGGAAAATGTGGTGCTCTACAGCCAGTTGCTGGACCAGGCCTATAACGACCAGCTGCTGCGCCTGCCCAACCGCAATCGTTTTGTCGAGCTGCTGGACAAAAACCTCAAGGATCCGGACGGCATCACGCTGGCCCTGATCGATATTGACGACTTCTCCGACATCAACGACGCCTTCGGCCATCATTTCGGTGACCAGGTCCTGCAGGCCGTGGTCGTGCGTCTGGGCGAGAAGCTGGGTTTCAACACCGCCATGGCGCGGGTCGGTGCCGACACCTTCGGCCTGCTAGGCCCCAGCAAACAAGTCTGCGCCGAGGCGATTCAAGCCGTCTTTAGCGAACAGTTCTCGGTCTCGGGCGAGCGCTTGCAGCTTTCGGCCACCACCGGCCTGGTGCGCCTGGAAGACTCAGCCGCGGTCGGCTCGGAGCTGCTGCTGGATGCGCAAATCGCGCTCAAGCAAGCCAAGCTGCAACACCGCGGCTCCTCGCAATACTTCTCTCCGGCCATGGGCACCGACGCGCGCGAGCGCTTCAAGCTGCTCAAGGGCTTGCGCGCCGGCTTTGAGGAAAACCGCCTCTTCGTGGTCTACCAACCTCAGGTGGAGCTCAGCAGCGGCCGCGCCATCGGCGCCGAGGCCTTGCTGCGCTGGCGCACCGAGGAAGGCAATTTTGTCCCGCCGGATCAGTTCATCCCGCTGGCCGAAAAGTCCGGCCTCATCATCAGCATCGGTGAATTCGTGCTGCGCACCGCCTGTCACCAGGTCAAACGCATGCTGGAGCTGGGCTACCCCGACTTCCGCATGTGTGTGAACGTCTCGCTGGCGCAGTTCCGCCACCCTGATTTCATGTCCATGCTGCTGCGCGCCCTGCGCGACATCGGCATCAACGGCCGCAATCTGGAACTGGAAATCACCGAGTCCATGGCCATGGAGGACACCGAGCTGGTGATGCATGTGCTGTCTGAAATCAAGCGCTGCGGCATCACCGTCGCCATCGACGACTTCGGCACCGGCTTCTCCTCGCTAAGCCATCTGCGCCAGTTGGATGTGGACCGGCTCAAAATCGACCGCGCCTTTGTGCGCGAGGCGCAAAGCTCCACGGCCGGCTCCACCATCGCGCAAATGGTCATCAATCTGGGCCGCGGCCTGGGCCTGACCGTGATCGCCGAAGGCATCGAGGGCGAAGAACAGCGCCAGCAATTGCTGGCCCTGGGCTGCCACGAGGGCCAGGGCTATCTGTTCGCCCGCCCCATGGCCGCCGAGCAGCTGGAGCGCTGGATGGAGCAGCAGACTCAGCCCAGCTGAGTCGCTTCTTCTATCCTCGATCTCAGAACCCGCGGCTCAGACTCAAGAACAGCTCGGGCTGCAGACGCCGCTGGACCAGCGGGCTGCCGGCAGCATCGCCGCGCAGCTGTTGAACGGCCAAACGCCCTTGCAGCTGCCACTCCTCGTCCCACTGGTAGTGGACGCGTGCAAACAGACCCACATTCTTGATGCCGGAACCCAGGGTGTAAGCAGCTTGGCCCGTGGCCGCCGCTTGCGCGGCATTGATGCCCAGCAAGGTGTTGGCCAATTGGGCATCCATCCATTGCGCGGACACCCCGGCCGCCAAGGCCAGGCCGGGCGCGGCCACCAGGCCGTAACCCCCTTCCACCTGCAGCGAACTCCCCCGCTCGGCCGGTTTGCCCCAAGCATTCAAGCGCCCCAGCCGCGTGCTGCTGACCCATTGCATCACCCACGGTCCATGGCTCAACTCGGCACTGAGTCGCAGCGCGGCGGCCAGCTTGATCTCATCGAGCTTGGCAAAGCGATCGGGCAGATCCTGGCTGCGGCGCAGGTAGAGATCCGGCAGGAGCGAGGCGCCCAAACGCAGGCCTGGCAAGACCTGACCCTCGATTCCCAGCCCGTGCACCGTGCTGATGAAAAAGCGCTCGCGGTAGCGCGATTCCAGCAGCGGCACCGGCAAAGCCCAAAGCCGATCCGAGCCGGGGTATTTCGGAAAGGCCGCGAAGCCCAGGCCCCAACGATGGGCCCAAGGACTTGTGGTCGATTCCTTGGATGCATGGGCGTTCTGCATAGCTGGCGTGGAAGGCGCTTCAGCTCGGGCGCTCAGCGCAGCGGCGCCCCAGAACAGCAGGCAGATGATGGCAGCAATTTGCATGATGGGATCTCTAGTGAATTGAATGGCGAAGGTGCTGGGCAAGCTCGGGGACGAGCGGCTCAAAACTCAATCACATCGTTGTTGGCGCCGGCCTTGCTGACCTTGGCCTTGAAGCCGCGCGGCACATAGACGGTGTTGCCACTGCCGCTGAAGTCGATGTGCTGAATGCTGGCGCCTGCTTTGACGCGGACGGTGTTGTTAAAGCCGGTGATCAGCAGCTTGGCCACCGTGCTGGTGGCGGCGACGGACACCTCGTTGCGAGCACCGCTGATCTCAATGTCATAAAGGCCGGACTTGTCCACATTGACGCTCAAGCCCAGGCCATCGATCAGCACCCGACCGTCTTCTTCGGAACTGCCGCCGCAGGCCGAGAGCAGGCCCAGCATGCACAGCAGGCTGAGCGACACGAGACGGCGGCGACCGGATAGAAACTGTTTCATGGCAAACACATAGGAGTGGAAGAACGCTGCGCAGTCTGCTGTCAGGCAAATGAAGGCTGGATGAAGCGAGGCCGGGCTCACTCGCAGATGAAGACTTGATGAAGCGCAGCGGGCACAAGCGCTCGGGCGCTTGGCGCGCGCTTCTAGAATCCGCCGCTGCAACCCATAACCTCGCTTCTAGACGCATCCAAGAGCACGGCCCAGCATGCCCAACATCCTTCTTGTTGAAGACGACATCCCCCTGGGCACTTCGCTACAGCGCGTGCTCACCATGGCTGGCTATCAGGTCGTGTGGTTGCGCAATGGCGGCGACGCCCGGCGTTTCTTGATCGATGCCGACTACGCCTTGCTGCTGCTGGACATCGGCCTGCCCGATGAGTTGGGCCTGGACTTGCTGGCCTGGTTCAGAAAGCTCGGGCGGTCCACGCCGGTCATGATGATCACCGCCCGCGACAGCGTGGGCGAACGCGTGCTGGGCTTGGACGCTGGCGCCGATGACTATCTGGGCAAGCCTTTTGCAATGGAGGAACTGCTCTCCCGTGTGCGCGCCTTGTTGCGTCGCAATAGCGGGCAGGCTAGCAATGTCTGGCAGCTGGGACCCTTGAGCATAGACACCAGCCGCCGACGGGTGCTGCTGGACGGCCAGGAGGTCAAGCTCTCGGTGCGCGAGTACGAAATCTTGCTGGCCTTGGCCGCCGAGCCGGGCCGTGTGCTGACGCGCGCTCAGATCGAGGCCAGCCACAGCGTGGCCGATACGCTGGACAGCAATGCCACCGACGTGCATGTCTACAAGCTGCGCAAAAAGCTTGGCAACGCCTGGATAGGCACGGTGCGCGGCGTGGGTTATGTGCTGGACTTGCCGGCCGCCGAAGAAGGCGCGGCCCCGCAGGCAGAAGCAAGATGACAGACAAAGCAAAGCGGCAGCGGGGCGACGCAGCCAGCCACTATCCCTCGCTGATCTCCCGCCTGATCGCCTGGCAAGCCCTGGCCCTGCTCTTGGCCTGGCTGGTGCTGGCCTCTCTCTTCACCTGGCAGGCATTGCAAGTCGGGCATGAAGAGATCAAGGAGCGCCTGCAACAGCAGGGCCGCATTCTGGCCGAGGCCGCCAGCGCCAGCGTCCACGACGAGGCCGCGCTGCCGCAGGCCATGCGGGCGACGGAACAGGCTTTGCTAAAGGCCAGCGGGCGCGATCTGCTGGGCGAGCTGGGTGCGCCGCTCTACCAGGTCTGGAGCCGGGACGGCCGCCTGCTCTACCGCAGCGCCAAAGCCCCAAGCCATGCCCTGGCGCCCAGGATGGAAGCGCAGAGCCAAGCGAAGTGGGGCGGCCAAGCCTGGCTGGTAGGCAGCATGGCCGACAGCCAGGGGCGCTTGACCTTGCAAATAGCCGAGGCCGAGAGCCTCAGCCTCAAAGCCGTTTTGCCCGTCTTGGCCGCCGTGCTGCAGGGCCAGCTGGGCGTGTTTCTTTGGCACGGGCTGGTGATTTGGATCTCGGTGCGCAGCGGGCTTGCCCCCCTGCGCCAATTGGCGCAGCGCATCTCGCAGCGCCGCGCCGGCGATCTGGCCCCGGTGCAGGTGGATCGCCTCTACGCCGAGACGGCCCCGGTGCTGAAGGAATTGAATGAGTTGCTGGCCCACGAGGCCCAGCGCCTGGAAGCCGAGCGCCGCTTTCTGGCCGACGCGGCGCATGAGCTGCGCACGCCCTTGGCCGCCGTCAATGCCCAAGCGCATCTGCTGCTCAGCGAGCAAGACCCGCAGTCCCGCAACAGCGCGGCCAATGCGCTCAAGCAAGGCATCGCCCGGGTCTCGCATCTGCTGAGCCAGTTGTTATCCCTGGCCAAGGCGGAGGCCCAGCAAAGCCCCTGGACGGCCAGCCCCTTGGACGCTGCCGATCTGCTGCGCGGCCGGGTGGCCTTGCTGGCGGGCTTGGCGCGGCCGCGCGGCGTTGAGCTGTCTCTGCAAGCTCCTGACAAGCTGCCGTTCAGCCTGGAACGTGAGGGCTTTTGCTCCATCGCCGACAACCTGATCGACAACGCCATCCGCTACACCGCCCCCGGCGGTCGGGTGGAGGTGAGCCTAGAGAGCGTCGAAGACTCGCTGATTTTGTGCGTGAGAGACGATGGGCGCGGCATCGCCGAGGCCCAGCGCGAACGTGTGTTCGAGCGTTTCTACCGAATCCCAGGCAGCAGCGAGCAGGGCACGGGCCTGGGCCTGGCCATCGTCAAACGCGTGGCCGACCGCATGCAGGCCGAGTTGGATTTTGTGGCCGGTCTGAGCGGCCGCGGGGTGGGCCTGCGCCTGCGTCTGGCCCCGGACCGAGGCACAGGCGCAAGCCCAAGCGCCGGCATCAGCGTCGGCTGATCAACATGCCCAGCAGCAGGCCCACGCCGGCGGCGACGCCGATGGACTGCCAGGGGTTCTCATGCACATAGGCGTCGGTGGCGCGGCCCGCGGCCTTGGCTTTTTCAACGGCAGCATCTTGCAGATCGGCCAGATTGCGCTTGGCGCGGTCCAGGCTGTCTTGCACCTTGGCACGCAACTCGGAGGCACCCTCGCCGGCCGAACCCGCCGTCGCACGCAGCAGGCTTTCGGCCTCGGCGACCACGGAATGCAGATCGGCCATCAGGCGGTCGCGTTGAACGGTGTTGATTTCATTCATGGGGTTCACTCCTTGATATTGTGTTGAAGAAAAAGGCCGGGCTTGGGCAAAGCCCGGCGCCTTTCGGCCCGGCCAAGAATCAGGCGCTGATCCCACCATAGCGCAGCTCAGGCGAGAAGACTATCTGGGGGCATAAACGCATATCCCAAGTCCCGGGCAACGGCTTCATAAGTGATATGGCCTTGGGCCACGTTCAGGCCGGCGCGCAGATGGGGGTTGTCTTTGAGCGCCTGCTTCCAACCCTTGTCGGCCAAGGCCACGGCATGACCAATCGTCGCGTTATTGAGCGCAAAGGTGGAGGTGCGCGCCACGGCACCGGGCATATTGGCCACGCAGTAGTGCACCACGCCGTCCACCACAAACGTGGGCTCGGCATGGGTGGTGGCATGCGAGGTCTCGAAGCAGCCGCCTTGGTCGATGGCCACGTCCACCACCACTGCGCCCTTCTTCATGCGCGAGATCAGCTCGCGCGTCACCAGCTTGGGCGCCGCCGCGCCGGGGATCAGCACGCCGCCAATCACCAGATCGGCCGACAGCACCGCCTCCTCCACACTCGCCACATTGGAGTACTGGGTGCTGATGCGATTGCCAAACACCAGATCGAGCTGGCGCAGGCGGTCCACGTTTTTGTCCAGCACGGTGACGCGGGCGCCCATGCCCACCGCCATCTGCAAGGCATGGGTTCCCACCACGCCGCCGCCCAAAATCACCACATGGGCGGGCGCCACGCCGGGCACTCCGCCCAAGAGCACGCCCATGCCGCCCTTGCTTTTTTCCAGATGGGCCGCGCCGGCCTGGATGGACATGCGGCCCGCCACCTCGCTCATGGGGGCCAGCAGGGGTAGGCCGCCGCCGGGTGCGGTGACGGTTTCATAAGCGATACAGATGGCGCCACTCTTGACCAGGGCCGCGGTCTGCTCCGGGTCGGGCGCCAGATGCAGATAGGTGTAGAGGATCTGACCCGCGCGCAGCATGGCGCATTCCTGCGGCTGCGGCTCCTTGACCTTGACGATCATCTCGGACTGCGCAAACACCGTGGCCGCATCGGGCGCCAAGCTGGCACCGGCCGCAACATAGTGCTCGTCCAGCAAACCGATGGCGGCGCCCGCCCCTGTTTGCACCAGCACCGAGTGCCCGCGCGATGTCAGCTCGCGCACGCTGGCGGGCGTCAGGCCCACGCGGTACTCGTGATTCTTGATTTCCTTGGGGCAACCAATCTTCATGCTTGTCTCCTTGGCGCTGCGGCCATTGCTTCTTGATTTGGACGCTGATTTGTACGACTAGCGCCCAAGAAAGTGAAGCTGCATCTGCGGCGCTTCAGAGTCATAAGGGAAACTGATGTGCGGCGGGCCGGGTGCTGGGTGCAAACTCAGGCCATCGCCAGCAAGCACCCGCGGAGTTCAAGCATGAAACCAGCCAAGATCCTCGTCGCCCAGGGCGGCGGGCCGACCGCCGTCATCAACCAGTCCATGGTGGGCGTGGTGCTGGAGGCGCGGCGCCAGGCCCAGGTTCAGGCCGTCTACGGCGCCTGGCACGGCATGCGCGGCATCATCAACGAAGACTTCGTCGACCTGGGCCAGGAAACCAGCCACAACCTGGAGCTGGTGGCCGGCACGCCCTCCTCCGCCCTGGGCTCCACCCGCGACAAACCCGACGCCGCCTACTGCCACCAGATCTTCCAGGTGCTGCAGGCCCACGGCATTACGCACTTTTTCAATATTGGTGGCAACGACTCCTCCGACAGCGTGCGCATCGTCAGCGAGGAGGCGGCCGCCGCCAATTACCCGCTGCGCTGCATCCACATTCCCAAGACGATTGACAACGATCTGGTGGAAAACGATCACACGCCCGGCTTCCCCTCCGCCGCGCGCTTTGTGGCCCAGGCCTTTGCCGGCGCCAATCTCGACAACGCCGCCCTGCCCGGCGTCTACCTGGGCGTGGTGATGGGCCGCCACGCGGGCTTTTTGACGGCGGCCGCCAGCCTCGGAAAGAAGTTCCCCGACGACGGCCCGCATCTGATCTATCTGCCCGAACGGGTGTTCGAGTTGGAGCGCTTTCTGGCCGATGTGAAGGCCGTGTACGAGCGCCATGGCCGCTGCGTCATCGCTGTGTCTGAGGGCATACACGATGCCGCCGGTGAACCCATACTCGCCCAGCTCGCGCCCCAGCTGGACCGCGACGCCCATGGCAATGTGCAGCTTTCCGGCACCGGCGCCCTGGCCGATCTGCTATGCGAACAAATCAAATCCCGCCTCAAGATCAAGCGGGTGCGGGGCGACACCTTTGGCTATTTGCAGCGCAGCTTCATCGGCTGCGTCTCCGATGTGGACCAACGCGAGGCCCGCGAGGTGGGCGAGAAAGCGGTGCAATTTGCCTTCCACGGCACGCGCGATGGCTCGGTCGCGATCAAGCGGGTGGGCAATTACTCGGTCGATTACGAGCTGCTGCCCCTGAGCGCCGTGGCCGGCAAGACCCGGGTGATGGAAGACGTGTTCATCGCCGCCAGCGGCACCGATGTGACCGATGCCTTCCGGCTTTATCTGCGCCCCTTGCTGGGTTCGGGCATGCCCGACGCCTTCCGTCTGCGGCCCAATCCGGTGGCCAAGATTTTGAACTCCTCCGGCGGTTGACACGCCGACCGACCCAAACAGGGGACGGCGCCGACACGGGGAGGAATTAGACTGAGTCCCTCACTCCCTCACTCCCTCAGGGATTGCCATGAAAAATTTCAACACCCCATCGTTTGCACGCGGCCTACTCACTTGTACCTTGGCATCTGCCCTGGCCTTGCTGGCCTGCGGCGCGGCCCAGGCCGAGGAGGGCATAGGCCGTGTCAAACGCCTCAGCGGCCAGGTCAGCCTGGACCGCGCCGGCCAGACCCTGCCCGTGCAGGTAGGCATGGTGCTGCAGCAAGGCGACCGCCTGCGCACCGGCGCCGATGGCGCGGCGGGGCTCACGCTCAACGACGACACCTTGCTCACCGCCGGCCCTAACAGCAGCCTGCTGCTGAGCGCTTTCAGCTTCAACCCCACCACCCACGAGGGCGGCATGGACGCCACCCTCTCGCGCGGCAGCCTGCATGTGGTCAGCGGTCTGATCACCAAAAAGGCGCCCGACAAGGTCACGTTCAAGGCGCGCAGCGTGGTGCTGGGCGTGCGAGGCACCGAATTCATCATTGACGCGCCCGGAGACGAGAGCTGATGCCCGCCTCAAAATTTCTTAGATCTGCCCTGGGCGCCGCCCTCTTGCTGGGCCTGCTGGCCTTGCAAGGCTGCCAAACCCCGCGCGAACGGGTGATCCTCTTGCCCAAGGCCGATGGCAGCCCCAGCGGCGTGGTGACGGTGCAGTCCACGAGCGGTGCCAGCCTGCGCCTGGATCAAAGCTATGCCCAGGTTGACGCAGGCACGGCCGGTGAACTCAAAGCCGGCCAGAGCAATGCCGAGACGGTGCAAAAAGAGTACGGCGCCTTGCTGGCCATGCAGCCCACCAAGCCGCACAGCTTCATCGTTAACTTCCGGACCAACTCGAATGAGCTGACGGCCGAGACCGCCCCCGTCGTGGCCCTGGTGCGCGATGCCCTGATGTCGCTCAATGGCGGCGAGCTGGTCGTCATCGGCCACACCGACCGGGTCGGCTCGGTCGAAGCCAATGACAAGCTCTCCCTGGTGCGCGCCGAGACGGTGCGCGAGCTGCTGGTGCGCCAAGGCATCCCACGCGAGAAGATCACGGTGGCCGGCCGCGGCGAACGCGAGCCCCTGGTGGCCACGGCCGATGAGGTGGCCGAGGCGCGCAACCGACGTGTCGAAATCAAGCTCAGGTAAGCCGGCCCCAAGCCAAGCCAGCGCCTCCACCCGGGCCCTGGCCTGGCTGCGCTGGCTGGGCGGCAGCGTCTTGCTGATCCTGCTGCTGGCGCACGCCACCCGCTATCTGGAGCTGGCGCCGGTGCAGGCCCTGGATCGCTATCTCTACGACGCACGCCTCGCCCTGCTGGCACCCACCGAGCCCGACCCGCGCATCGTCATCGTCGACATCGACGAGCGCGCCCTGGCCGAGCACGGCCGCTGGCCCTGGCGCCGAGGCCTGATCGCCGAGCTGATCGAAACCAGCTTCAAAGACCAAGGCGCCCTGCTGCTGGGCATGGACCTGATCCTGGCCGAAGCCGACGAAAGCTCCGGCCTGTTGGCGCTCGAACGCCTGGAAGCCGGCCCCCTGCGGGCCAACGCCGCCTTTGCCGATCAGCTGGCCCTGCTGCGCCCCAAGCTGGACGAGGACGGCCGCCTGGCCCAGGTGATGCAAGCGCACCCAGTGGTGCTGGGCTTTTATTTCTCCGACGGCCGCAACTCCGCGCGCAGCGCCGCCCTGCCCGCCCCGGCCATGACGGCCTCCAGCCCGGCTCTGCAAGCCCTGCCCGGCTGGGAGGGCCATGGCGGCAATCTGGCGCGGCTGCAGGCCGCCGCCGGCCAAGCTGGCTTTTTGAATGCGGTGGCGGACGAAGACGGCATCACCCGCCGCAGCCTCTTGCTGGCGCGCCAAGACGGCGGCATCTACGCCTCCCTGCCTTTGGTGCTGGCCCAGACCCTGTTGGGCACCTCCGGCATGCAGCCGCCCATGCAAGCCGTATACGCCGAGGACGGGCACTGGCTGGGCCTGCAGCTCAACACAGCGCGCGGCCCCTTGCGCCTGCACACCGACGACGAAGGTGCGGCCCTGATCCCCTTCCGCGCCCGCAGCGGCGACTACGCGCACTACTCGGCCGCCGATGTGCTGGCCGGCCGCCTCGCGCCGAACGCCTTGCGCGGCCGCGTCGTGCTGCTGGGCAGCAGCGCGCCGGGCCTGCTGGACCAACGTGCCACACCTTTGCAGCCCTCTTACGCGGGCGTGGCCGTGCATGCCAGCATGCTCAGCGGCATTCTGGACGGCCGCCTGGCCCACACGCCCAGCCACGCCCCCTTGCTAGAAGTGGCCTTGCTGCTGCTGATCGGCCTGCCCCTGCTGCTGGCCTCACCGCGCATGAGTTTTGCGCAAAGCAGCGGCTTGTTGGCTGGGCTGTTGCTGGCCCTGCTGGCCCTCAATCTCTGGGCCTGGCAGGGCTGGCATGAGGCCTGGCCCCTGGCCAGCCCACTCTGCCTGATCGCCGGCATGGCCACCTTGCAACTGGTGATCGCCAACTTTGGCGCCCGCGGCGCCCGCCGGCAGCTGACACGCTTGTTTGGCCATTACCTGCCCCCGGCCCTGGTCGAGGAGATGAGCCGCAGCCCCGAGCGCTACACCATGGCCAGCCGCAGCGCCCAGCTGACGGTGATTTTTGTCGACGTCAAAGGCTTTACCGGCCTGTCGGAACACCTCAATCCCACCGAGCTGGCCGAGTTGATGAACGAGTACTTCAGCGCCATGGCCGGCATCATCGGCCGCCACCGCGGCACCCTGGACAAGTTCATGGGCGACGCGGTGATGGCCTTCTGGGGCGCACCGCTTGCCGACGCTCACCATGCCCGCCACGCGGTGGAAGCGGCCCTGGCCATGCATGAGCGCCTGGGCGAACTGAACCGGCGCTTTGCCGCGCGCGGCTGGCCCCAGTTGGCCATCAGCATCGGCATCAACAGCGGCAATATGGTGGTGGGTGACCTGGGCTCACGCCAGCGCCGCGCCTACACGGTGCTGGGCGATGCCGTCAATCTGGCCGCCCGCCTGCAAGCCCTGTGTGCCGAGCGCGGCGCCGACATCCTGATCGGCGCCAGCACCCAAGCCGCCATCGCCAAAGAATCCAGCGCCTGGCCTTTAAGCCGCCCCTGCACCAGCCTGGGCGAGGTCCATGTGCGCGGGCGCGAGGCCCCGGTCGAGGTGTTCCAGCTGTAGCATCCCGGCTCACAGACTCACTCCCCCGGAGCATCCACCATGTCCATGAAAAACCCACCGGCCGGCTGGCCACGCTTGAGCAGCACCCTGTTCTACGACAAGGCCGAGGCCGCGATTGACTGGCTGGTCGAAGCCTTTGGTTTTGAAGTCGCCCTCAAGGTCATGAGCCCCGACGGCAGCCATGTGTTGCACAGCCAGCTGATGTTCGGCGAGGCACTGATCATGGTGGGCGAAGGCGGCGCGCAGCGCGAGCCCAAATTCGGCATCCCCTGCCGCAGCCCCCTGCACCTGGGCGGAGCCAACAGCCAATGCCTGATGCTGTTTGTTGACGACGTCGACGCGCACTGCGAGCAAGCCCGCGCAGCAGGCGCCGAAATCATCGCCGAGCCCACCCTGCACGACTACGGCCCCGAGTACTGGGCCGATCGCAGCTACGGCGCCAAAGACCCCGACGGGCATATGTGGTGGTTCACGCAAAGGGTGCGCGATCCGGCTTGAGAGGCCGGCAAGGGCCTGCGCTTGGCTTGGGCAGGGCCGTCGGGTTCGAATATGGGGGCATGACTTTGGCTTTGTGCCCGTTGCGGACATTCGTCGTGACTGCCCCGCATCCCAGTGGCGGTCATTCAACGCCAAAGTTAACGCGCGGACCCGCTGGAGGCGGGGCCGTCACGTTGAACGCCTTGTTGGAGCGCATGACGGCCGATCCAAAGCCTGATGAGATATGGCGCTAGAGCGGCAAATAGAACGAGCACTGCCGCGAGCCAGAGTGACCAGCCGCCCGCCGTTGCGGCGTGCGGATGCGATGCTTGATGATCACAGGCGCCGGCGGTGTAGTTGTAACTGCCGCCAGAGTCTAAACATGCATCGACGGCCAAGAACTGCTGCGCGTGCGGCCATGCAAGCAGTAGCGCGGTTGCCAGCAAGACTGCGCTTGGTACGAACTTCATCGCTTTGCTTTTCATGCGCTCCAACCTGTTGCAGGGCGACAAGAGCTGCGCTCTAACATCGGCGCTGTCCGTATAACTAAGCGAAGCTTGACTGACGCAAGTCCTTGGATAGTCACTGTTTTCTCCCTTCGAGGCCCGGTTGCAAGGGTACTAAATATTCCGACAAAAGCGGCGCGGGTTAGAACTTACTTGGCACCCCAATCTCCTCGGCTCATCGTCGTTGGCGCAAGGCTGCGTGGCGCATTGCAGTCATTCACGAACACCCGCTCATGGCCGGTTGGGTGAATTCATTGAGCAGGGCCGAATGCCCGCAATGGGCACCTTGCATCCGGCCGCCCCCTCAGAATCTTTCCCAACGCGGAAAGTCACCGGACCGCAGCAGCCCTCGCAGGGCGCGACCGGCCCGGCGCTGGCGATGCCTACATTTGCTTGAAGTGATGGGTGAAGTTGCGGCTGGCGCGCAGCACCTCGGGGCGTCCTTTGAGGTGAATGTCTGCCGTTTCGTTGCTGTTGCGCAGCACATGGCTGACCGAGCCGAGGTTGACGATTGCTGAGCGGTGCACCTGGACAAACTGGTCGGGGTCCAGCTGCGCGAGAAGCTCCTTGAGGGGCAGGCTCACCACGGCCTCACTGCAAGTGCCCTCCTCGCTGCGCCATGCGATGACGGTGTACTTGCTGTCGGCCTTCAAGAAATCAACGCGTTCGACCGGAATCATGCGCAGCGCCGACCCCACCTGCGCGCGCAGCCAGCGAAGCCCTGAATGGCGCCCGCTGCGCCGCAGCTCCTGCGCCAGTTGCCGCAGCAAATAATCGTTATGAAATGCAGGCGCTGCCGTCTTGATCCGCTCCTGCAGCCGGCTGACGGTCTCGGCCAGCCGTGGCGCCTGCACCGGCTTGACCAGGTAGTCCAAGGCCCCTTGCGCGAAGGCCTGGACCGCGTATTGCTCAAAGGCGGTGACAAAGACCAGGTGCGCCCGGCGGCCGATATGCTGTGCCGCTTCAACGCCGCTCATGCCTGGCATGTGCACGTCCAGAAAGCAGATGCTTGGCTGCAACTGCTCGAATTGCTCGACCGCCTCGCGGCCATTGCGCGCCTGGGCCAGCACCTGCAACTCGGGCCAGGCCTGAGCCAGCAGGTCGCTCAGTTCTTCACGCAGCCGAGGCTCGTCGTCGGCGATCAATGCAGTGGCCTTCATGCCCTTCCTCCATGGCGCACGGGAAACTCGGCTTCTGCCACCATGCCCGCGGCTTGCCCACTGACGAGCCGAACCTGCGCGTCCTGGCCAAACACCAGCTCCAGTCGCTCCCTCAGATTGGATAGGCCTGTGCCCAGCGAGTTGCGGGAGCCTGCCCTCAGCCCCACTCCGGTATCAGCCACACGAACATGGACGCGCGGCCCCGACACTGTCACTTGCACGTCGACACGACCGCCGGTCTCGCTGGGGTCGATGCCATGCTTGATGGCGTTCTCGACCAGGGTGAGGAGGCCCATCGGAGGGCAGTAAAGCGTCGACGCCTCCTGGTCTATGCGCACAGCGTACTCAAGGCGGTCGGGCATGCGCATCCGCATGAGCTCGAGGTAGGCGCAGACGATCCGGCGTTCCTGCTCGAAGGTCGAGTCTTCGGCCTCGATCTCTGGCACTGCGGCGCGAAGGTAGGCGATGAGGTTGTCTAGCATCGCCGTGGCCTCCTCGCTGCCGGAGCGGCGCACCATCGATCGAATATTGGCCAGGGTGTTGAACAGAAAGTGCGGCTCCACCTGGGCTTGCAACAGGCGCAAGCGTGCATCCAAGGCTTTGCGTTCAAGCTCGCTGCTCTTCAGCTGGAAGTCCTGTGCCTGCGCTTGCGCGAAAGCTTCGCTGCGATGCAAAAGCGCGCCCAGGGCAATCCATGGCCCCACCAGCACGCCCAGGAATGCCGTGGCAAACCAACCGTCCCGGTAGCCGGGGCCGAGCGCCAGGACATTGAGCTGGCCCACCGTCAAGGCATAGCCCAGATAGGTCGCGGGCGGCATGGCGATCAAGACGGCCAGCAGGTGCCAGATCCAGCGCGTTGACCAACTCGACGTTTGACGCGGCCATCGATCGGCAAGGTCGAATGCCAGCACACCCAAGGCCGTAGCCAAGCCACACCGGGCCAGCCATTCGGCAAACGGAGTCACCGAACTCATGGTGCGGATCAGCGCCCACACCAGCGTCACAAGCAGCCACAAGCGGACGCGCGGCCAAGAGACCAAGGGGCCTGGGCCAGCCCGCGGGCTTGCGGAAATAGGGGCGGCGGAGTTCAGGCCCTGAGGTGCCGCCGCGTCCGGACGCTCGTGCATGAACGAAGTATGCCCGAGCCACATGGCAGGCAGCCCTAGCCTCAGGACGAGAGACGCAGGGCAAGCGCCGAACGACGCCTACGGGCGACGAGGAGCCGAACGCCGCGGGGGCACACCAAGGGCGTGGCACTCACGCCTCTCGTCCGCCCCCATCGTCACTCGGAAGCCAGTGCCCGTCATTCATCGCTCGGCCGGTTTCTCACGCTGGCCACAAACGCCAAAGTGCATCACCCAAGCGCCGCAAAGCCGAGCGCCCTCATGCACAAGTCACCCATGGAGAGGCCACTGTGAGACCCGCCGAACCCATTGAACTTCCAGCCGTTGCGATGTGGCGCATCCACGCCCTGCGCCTGGGCTATCTGCTCATGGCCCTTGTGATGGGCTTCTTTGTCTGGCAGCAGGTTCTGCTTGAACCGGGCCCGTGGCCGGCACCGCGCGTCATTGCCAAGTCGATGCTTGCGTCCCTGGCTCTGCTGAGCCTGTTCGCGCTGAGGTACCCCTTGCATATGTTGCCCTTGATGTTGCTTGAGACGCTGTGGAAGACCGTCGCGATCACGCTGATCATCCTGCCGGCCTGGCTGTCGAACCGCCTCACACCCGATCTTCAGGTGCTGTTCAGCGAATGCATTGGCATCACGCTGATTTACCTGGTCATGCCCTGGCGCTACGTCTGGGTGCGCTACTTCCTGCATCCGGCCGAAGCCTGGCGCGGTGCCGCTGCCATGGGCACAACGGCATCCAAGAGCGCCCAGTAAAAGCAGCACACCCTCACCGCCTCGGCGCTCCAAGAGCTGCCGGCCTGAAGCCAAACACTTTTCTCACCCGCCCAAGGAGTCCTATGAAGAAGCTCTATTTGCCTGGCACGCTGCTCGCCGCCCTCATCTCCTGTGGCTGCGCTTCCATCGCGGTCACCGACCAGGCCCTCGTCGAGAGGACCGCCTTTGCACTCGGCATCGCCAAAGAAGATTTCACGATCAGCAACCGCGTCAACGAGGGGGCCGCCTCACGCTATCTCGTGCGTACCAAGTCCGGTCAATCCTATCGCTGCCTCGTCGGAGGATCGATTGGCCTGCTGGGGCGCGCCGTGTCGGACGCCATCTGCACAAAGGATGGCGAGCCGGCGCGCAATCCCCTTCTGGGCCGCTGAAGCGGCCTTGTGACGAGAGAGGAGATCCCATGCCCACGCACGAAGCAAGCGCCACGATGGCCACCCCACTCCCGCTGCCGCCCCGAGACCTTGGCCGCTGGCCTGCCTGGTCCCGCGCCCTGCTATCGGGCAGCGCCACGCTCTGGCTCATCATTACGCTGGCTGGTCAGCTCTTCTTTGCTGCCTACGTCGCCAAGGTCTACGGCGGCTCGGCCATGGCTGGCCAATACGAGCGCTGGAGCAAGATTCTGCCGCGCGGCTTTGACGCCAAAGACCCCGTGGGGACGGCGATGCTAGGCCTGCATTTGCTGCTGGCCGTGACATGGGTATTGAGCGGTGTGCTGCAGCTGATGCCGGTGTTGCGTCGGCGCGCGCCGCAGCTCCATCGCTGGAACGGCCGAGCCTTCATCGGCTTTGCGCTCGTCTTGGCGATCGGAGGGCTGTGGCTGGTCTGGGTGCGTGGCGGCGTGGTGGGCGATCTCTCGCAACATCTGGCCATCAGCGTCAACGCGCTCTTGATCCTGGCCTGTGCAACCATGGCTTGGCGCACGGCCCGCTCACGCCAGTTCCTCGCCCATCGACGCTGGGCCCTTCGTCTGTTCGTGGTGGCCAGCGGCGTCTGGTTCTTCCGTGTGGGCTTGATGGCTTGGCTGGCATGGCACCGGCGGCCGCTTGGCTTTGACCCCGCCACTTTTCAGGGCCCCTTCCTCACCGTGCTGGCGCTCAGCGTCTACATCGTCCTGCCCCTGCTGCTGCTGCAGCTGTACCTGTTCGCCAAAGACCGCGGAGGCATAGCGCTCCAACTCAGCGCGACGCTGGCGATTGGCGTGGTCACACTCACAACAACAGCGGGCACGCTGGCGGCCGTCGCCGGGATGTGGTTGCCGCGCATGGCCCAATGAACGCGCCCGATAGGGACGTGCGGCAGGGGCTGGCGCAGGACCAGCCTTGCCCACGGCGCACAGCCACAAAGCCCCACGCCGCGTATCGGAACCCCATGCGGCGCATAGCAAGTGACTTGCTCCACGCCGCTTCCCTGACGGTCATGGCCGCGCTGAGCACCCAGGCTTTTGCTTTCGGTGCGGTCGTGCAATACGAAGGTGAGATCGATGACCGTGTGGTCTACGTTGCTGATCTGCGCTATATGCTGAACAGAACGCCGCCCGCCATGGTCGGCGGTGACTTGGAGATTCGCGAGCTTCCCGTCACGGCGGTCTACGAGAACGCAGGCAAGCCAGAGTTCGTCCACATGAAACTGCAGTTCCAGTGCGCGGTCGGCAAGCGACCGAACAACAGCGATTTCAAGCTCGCCGAGAGCAAGAACTTTTTCCGCGCAAGCAACACCTTTCGCATCGGGGCTGGCAGCTATCAGCTCAGGCGCGCCGACCTGAAGACCGAGCCGGTGGCCGAAAGCGATTGGAAGGCAGCCCGTGCACCGATGCTGGCAAAAGCCGCCATCATTGCCTGCAACAGCATCGAAATCGATCAAGCCTTGCATGCGGCCATCAAGGGCAAGACATTTGACTTCGAGGGCTTCGGCAAGCGCATTGCCGCCTATCTCGGGCTGCCGGCGGACATGCCTGTCATCGGCGCAAGCCTGCCTTCGGAAGTGCTGGACTTCGCTTGGGAGAACCTCTGGTGGAGCAAGGTGCTGGATGGCAAGCGCCCCGACCCGAGTGGCAAATGGGCCCAGCCGCTCTCCGAAGCCGACAAGCAGGCCGCGCTCGCAACGCTGCGAAAGAAGCAGCAGGACTTGGAGTCCGGCACCGAATCGATGCGGGCCAGCTTGCTGGAAAGCCTTCAAAAAACAGGCAAGGAAATGAAGGCGGATCTCGAAGCGGCCAAGAACGCGGACAAGCATGCCGACGGTTCGAAGATGAACAAGTACGAAGCCAAGCTGGCGGCTGTCTTCCGTGGTCAGCCGGAGGAGAAGGTCGTTCAAATCATGGGCAATCCTGAATTCAATCAGGTCGCGGGGACGCGGTTCCTGCGCTACACCGAGTACTGGGAACGAGCCGCCGTCACGGTTTACGGCGCCCAGGGCGTGGTCGGCGGCGACGCTGGCGGTTTTGCCAAGTGCTTCGCGGAGTTCCGTGTTCGACAAGACGCCCATGGCCAGTGGCGAGTGGACGACGTCCTCGTCAGAGGGGACTACCAGGGAGCCGGTTTAGGCAAGGTGTCCCTGCTTTGCGAAGACGCCACGCGACCGAAGTAGGCCCACAAAAAAAACGGAAACACGACAGATGATCAAGAAAGCGCTTCTGAGCTTTGGGCTCCTCGCCGCCACGCTGCCTTGTCCCGCGGCTGCGGGCGTGCAGTGGGAATCCTTCGATGTACTGGCCTCAGTCATGGAAGAACACCACAAGGAGATCAACGCGAACGCCGCCCTGGGGTCGAGCAAGGAAGAGGCGAACCGCTATCGTGAAGCCATCATCGCCGGCTGGTGGGAGTTCATGCAGGCCAAGTCAGGTGCAGCGCCCGGCGAGTATTGCGCCGCGTCCTTTCTGCGCGCCAAGCGCCTGCAGGAGGCGGGCAAAACAGACAAGATGAAGGACGGTGTGATGGTCACGCTATTCGGCCCGGGCGGGAGCTATCGCGGGGCATTGCTGGCATTCTCCCCACTTGGCGATGACAGCAGCGCAGCTTTCCCTAAGCTTCCCAGTGGAAAGCCTGCGTTAGTGACCTTGACCCAGGGCAACACAAAGCCGGTGACGCTGAATGCGATTTACATGCAGACCCACCCCCAAACGCCGCCTCTGTTGGCCTTTGCCGTTCCTAGCATCGAGGCGCTGCTGCAAGGCATGGAAGACAACTGGAGCTTTGACCTGAACTACCAAGGCAAGTCCATCGCCAACATCGAATGGCACGATGGCCTGAAGGCGCGCGCCGAATTGAAGAAGTGCCTGGCGGGGGCCGCTTTCGACAGCAAGCTGCAGGTGAAGCCGTGAAGCAAGACCACGGGTCGGCGCAAGCTTCGCTGGCGAGCAGGCATGAAGGGATGACCATGGCCGCATCGCCCGTCACGGCTGAGGAGCTGCGCATCGTTGCTCGCGATGGCCGCTCTCTTGCGGCCACGATCTATTCGACGGCGGCCGACGGTGACCACGTCGTCATCGTCAATGGCGCGACCGGCGTCAAGCGCAGCTACTACGACCGTTACGCACGCTTCCTCGCCAGCCATGGTTTGGTGGTGCTGACCTACGACTATCGCGGCATAGGCGGCTCTGCCGAAGACGACATCCGCGCCGAAGCTTGTGATATGCGTCAGTGGGGCGAGGTCGACGTCGCCAGCATGATCGACGCGGCCGCTCAGCGCTATCCAGGCAAACGTCTGCTGGCAGTTGCACACAGCGCTGGCGGCCAGCTATTCGGATTGGCGGACAACAAGGAGTTGGTCCACGCCATGTTTGCCTTGAGCGTGCAAAGCGGCTACTGGAAGCTTTGGAGCGGCCTCCCGCGCTGGTGTCTCGCATTGTTGTGGCACGTTCTGATGCCCGGACTGGTCGCTGCACTTGCCTACTTCCCCTCGCGCCGAATCGGCTTCGGTGAAGATTTGCCAGGGGGTGTCGCTCGCGAATGGGCGCGCTGGTGCCGCCACCCAGAATACCTGGTTGATCGCGAGGGCCACTCCTTGCGCCAGCAATTCGCGAGCTATCGCGGACGCATACGCGCCTGCGTGGTGAGCGATGACTGGATGGCGCCGCGCGCCGCGGTCGAGGCGCTCATGGGTTTCTTCGTCGCTGCGCAGGTGGAAATCACATCCTTGGCCCCGGCGGATGTTGGCGCCCGCGCATTAGGGCACTTCGGCTATTTCCGTGAGGCGGGGAGGCCTGCCTGGCAGGAGAGTTTGGCTTGGCTCCAACAACAGTGAGCGTTGGTCTGCGGCTTGCCGAGCATGCACGCGAGGCCCTACGCCTGAACTTGCTTGCGGCTCAAAAAACCCGCAAGACCTCAAACTGCTGACGTTTTGCTGCGACCTGAATCGCCACCTCATCGCCCTCGCATTTGCCCAGCAATGCCCTGCCCAAGGGTGCTTCGCTGCTGATGACTTGAACGAGCTGGGCAGCGCAGAGCAACTTCATGCTGCCGCCATCTGGGCCGAGAAAAAGAAACTGCTGTGTGTCCTCGGCGTCGACCAGGCAGACCAGTGCGCCGAGTTGTACGCCTTTGCTGGCATCAAAGGGGCGGGGACGGAACTGACGCCAGTTGACCATGGCCTGGCGGATGGCTTCGGCCCGACGGGCTTGGCCGCTGGCCAGGTAGGCGGCTTCCAGACCCAAGGTGTCGTACTTATTCTCGGCGATGTTTTCTTCGTGAGTCGCCGTTTCATGCGCCGCCCGCGCGGCCTGTTCGACTTGAGCCAAGTCAACGGCCAGCCGTTCCAGCACCTGCTGCTGAAGCAATGATTTATCCATATTGAAAAAAAGCGGCGTCTCAAGCAAGCGGGGCTGCGGGGGCGTGATTATCAAGGGCGCCACCATTCGCACCAAAGCGCCTGCCCCCACGCCAGCGGGCGAATGTCGGCTTGACCGCCGTGGGCAAGCCCTTACATTGCTCGCATGTCAGTCCCTCACCACTCCAACTCCTCTTCGTCCACCTCCCCCACGCCCAGCCAGCCCAACACCCTGACCGAGCTGATGGTGACGCTGCTAGCGCCCTCGCTGGTCTTGATGCAGCTCAGCAGCCCCGCGCGCCTGGGTGCCCTAGGCGCCTTGCTGCTGGCCCTGGCCCTGCCTCTGGGCTGGGCGGCTTACACCGCCTGGCGCGAGCGCCGTTTCAGCTGGATGGCGGGCCTCGGGGTGTTCAGCACCTTGATGACCGGCGGCATCGGCTTGCTGGCCCTGGACCCGCAATGGCTGGCCGTCAAAGAAGCCGCCGTGCCAGGCGTGATCGGCCTGGTCGTGGCCGGCTCGGCACTGAGCAAAAAGCCGCTGGTGCATCTGCTGGTGTTCAGCCCGCAATTGATGGATGTGCCGCGCATCGAAGCCGCCCTGACCGAGCGCAAGGCGAGCGCCGCATTCGAGCGCAGCCTGCGCTTGGGCACCCTGATGCTGGCCGGCAGCTTTGCGTTCTCAAGCATCATGAATTACGGCCTGGCGCGCTGGATCGTGCAAAGCCCGGCGGGCAGCGAGGCCTTCAACGCCGAGCTGGGCCGCATGAATCTGCTCAGCTGGCCCGTTATCGTCATCCCCTCCACCTTGCTGACCATGGCCGTGCTGTTTTACCTGGCCCGCAGCATCCGCCGCCTGACCGGGCTCACGCTGGAAGACTGCTTGCGCAAGCAGGCTTGATGTCCTTTCCACTCCATCACGAAAGCCACCATGTACGAACTCGTCAAACTGCTGCACCTCGCCGCTGCCATCGTCTGGATGGGTGGCATGACTTTCATGCTGTTCGCGCTGCGGCCCGCGGCTGCCTTGGCCCTGGAAGGCCAGCCGCGTGCGCGGCTGATGGTGGAGGTGTGGCGGCGCTTCTTCGGGGCCGTGGCGGTCTCGGTGCTGCTGCTCTTCCTCACCGGCATGAATCTCTACACCACGGGCTTCCGCGCCGTCAAAGCCGCGACAGGCTCGGGCAGCGTGCCCCTGGGCTGGAACCTGATGCTGGGTCTGGGCCTGCTGATGTTTGCCATCTTCGGCCACATCTTTTTCGCCGGCTTCGCCAAGTTCAAACGGCGGGTGGCCGCCGGTGAATGGGCTGAGGCCGCGCAGTCCGCCGCAATGATTCAGAAGTTGGTGATGCTCAACTTCGCCCTGGGCTGGCTGGCCATTGCGGCCGTGCGACTGGTGCGCTAGCCCGCCCGTTTAGCCAAGAGCGCCCGCGCCACGCGCGACACCGGCGGGCGGCCCAGCACGCCGGAGATGAAGGCGCCGGCATCGACCAGCAGATCCAGGTCGATGCCGGTCTCAATGCCTAGCCCGTTCAGCATGAAGACCACGTCCTCGGTCGCCACATTGCCGGTAGCGCCCTTGGCATAAGGGCAGCCGCCCAAGCCTGCCACGCTGGCGTCGAAGTGATGCACACCCAGTTCCAGGCAGGCGTAGATATTTGCCAGGGCCTGACCATAGGTGTCGTGGAAATGGCCGCTCAACTCATGCAGGGGGAAGTGCTTGAGCGCCCGCTCCATCGCGGCCTGCACCTTGCGCGGCGTGCCCACGCCAATCGTGTCGGCCACGCCCAGATGATCGACGCCGATGGCGCGCATCAGGCCCGCCACGCGTTCTACCTGGTCGGGGCTGATCTCGCCCTCGTAAGGGCAGCCCACGGCGCAAGACAAGGCCCCACGCACCTTGATGCCCGCCGCATGCGCCGCCTCCACCACGGGCGCAAAACGGTCAATGCTCTCGGCAATGCTGCAGTTGATGTTCTTCTGGCTGAAGGCCTCGGAGGCGGCGGCGAAGACGACGATCTCGTCGGGCTTGGTCGGGAGGGCTGCCTCCAATCCCTTGGCATTGGGCGTTAGCACCGAGTACCTGACATCGGCACGCCGCTCAATCGCGGCCATCACCGCCACGTTGTCCGCCATCTGCGGCACCCATTTGGGCGAGACAAAGCTGGTGACCTCAATCTCCTTCAGGCCCGCCGCTTGCAGCATGGCAACCAACTGGGCTTTGTGCGCCGTGGAGACGGGTTCTTTTTCGTTCTGCAGGCCGTCGCGCGGGCCGACGTCGACGAGCGTGACTTTGCTGGGCAGCTTCATGGTCAATGTTTCCTTCTCAATCAGGCCTGCATCTTGAGCAACTCGGCGCCGTCGCCAACCTGGTCGCCCACGGCGAATAGCAGCTCAGCCACCACACCGTCCTTGGGCGCAAGAATCGTGTGCTCCATCTTC
The DNA here is from genome assembly GCF_003852425.1 of Paucibacter sp. KBW04. Taxonomy (GTDB): domain Bacteria; phylum Pseudomonadota; class Gammaproteobacteria; order Burkholderiales; family Burkholderiaceae_C; genus Paucibacter_A. The sequence continues at coordinate 167,791 of NZ_QAJN01000016.1, forward strand.
ATCGCCTCCATCACCGCCAGGGCTTGACCCTTGCTGACCTTGTCCCCCACCTGAGCCAGGAAGGACACCAGCTTGCCGGGCATGGGCGCCGTCAAACGGCCGGTCTCAGCGGCACCGTCGCCCGCATGAGCAATCGGGTCGATCTCGGTCACCAGGGCCGAGCCCTGAGGCGCGAAGACGGCAATCGTCTCGCCCTGGGCATAGCTGTTCACCACCACGCGGCGCTGGGCCAAACCCTCACCAAGCAAAAGCTCGTGCGACTCCAGGCTGCGGGAGTTGACGGCGAAAGGCAAGACCTGACCCTCCACTTCAAGTTGCATACCGCCTTGATGATGGCGAGACAAGCTCACCTGCAACTTGCTTTCGCCCACGCGCAGATCAAAGCGGCGCACCGAGGCGCCATACATGCGCCAGCCATCGCGGCGGCTCCAAGGGTCGCTGTCCTGCGCTTGAGCTTCCAAGGCCAGCTTGTGGGCCACCACGGCCGCAGCCGTGATGTCCAGGGCCAAGCCGGCCTGGCCGAACAAGGCCTCTTTCTCGCGTTCGATCAAGGCCGTGTCCAGATCGGCCTGGGCGAATGAAGCCGTCGCGGCGCAGCGGCGCAAAAAGGCCACATTGGTTTGCAGGCCCACGATATGGGTGTCGCGCAGGGCGGCGTCCAGGCGCGCCAGGGCTTGCGCACGGTCTTCGCCCCAAACGATGAGCTTGGCCACCATGGAGTCGTAGAAGGGGCTGATCTCGTCGCCCTCGCCCACGCCGGCGTCGATGCGCACATCGCCACGCTCGAACTTCACATGCTCGGGCCAGCGCGCCACCGTCAGGGCGCCGGTGGCGGGCAAGAAACCGGCCTCGGGATTCTCTGCACAGACGCGAGCCTCGATGGCGTGGCCATGCATCTTCAATTCATGCTGCTTGAGCGGCAGGGGCTCGCCCGAGGCCACGCGCAGCTGCCACTCCACCAGGTCTTGGCCGGTGATGGCTTCCGTCACCGGATGCTCGACCTGCAGCCGCGTGTTCATCTCCATGAAATAGAAGCGACCGCTTTCAACGAAATCGTGCTCGCAGATGAACTCCACCGTGCCTGCGCCGCTATAGCCCACGGCTTTCGCCGCAGCCACCGCCGCCTCGCCCATGGCCTGACGGCGGGCTTCGCTCATGCCGGGGGCGGGTGCTTCTTCCAGCACCTTCTGGTGGCGGCGCTGCACCGAGCAATCGCGCTCGAAGAGATAGACGCAATCGCCAAAGTTGTCGCCGAAAACCTGGATCTCCACATGGCGCGGGCGCTGCACATAACGTTCGATCAAAACAGCATCGTCGCCAAAGCTGTTGATGGCTTCGCGCTTGCACGAGGCCAGGGCCGCGTCAAACTCGTCCGCAGAAAAGACCGCCCGCATGCCCTTGCCGCCACCGCCTGCGCTGGCCTTGATCAGCACCGGGAAGCCGATGCGCTCCGCCTCGCGTTTGAGCAAGGCCGGGTCCTGATCGGCGCCGTGGTAGCCGGGCACCAGAGGCACGCCGGCTTTTTCCATCAAACGCTTGGACTCCGCCTTCAGCCCCATGGCCAAGATCGCCGAGGCAGGCGGGCCGATGAAGACCAGGCCATTCGCCGCGCAAGCGTTGGCGAAGTCCTCGTTCTCGCTCAAGAAGCCATAGCCCGGATGAACCGCCTGCGCACCCGTGGCCTTGGCCGCATCGATGATGCGCTGCCATTGCAGATAGGAGTCCTTGGGCGCTGCGCCGCCGATCAAGACGGCCTCATCGCAGGCCTGCACATGCTTGGCTTTGGCATCAGCTTCCGAATAAACCGCGACGGTTTTGACACCCATGCGGCGGGCGGTGGCTGCGACGCGGCAGGCGATTTCGCCGCGGTTGGCGATCAAAATTTTATTAAACATAGGTCCTCGGCTCACTCGCGGCTCGCTGCGCGAGCCAGGCAATTTGTCGCTGACGCGACCGCGTCAGGGGCGCGAACGCCGCGGTTGGCGATCAGGATCTTCTTGAACATTTTTTGTCTCCTTATGAACTCAGTCCGAGGCGCTGCAGGGCTCCGGCTTGCAATCGCAACAAATGGCGTGGTGGCTCGGCGGGCATGGCTCGCGGGCATGGCAACGAACTGTCGCCCCCTTCTCGATAACCGACTGTCAAGTGGCGCCCGCTCTCACAAGCCTTTTTCATGGCACCCCAGGCGCTTACAGGATCAGCCAGCATTGGCACGTTCTCCAGCGTCTGCACGTCTTGCCCTCTTCGCAAGCTCGCGCACACGGGACCTTCTCGATCCACACTGAAAAAACCACCTGCGGCACTGTTGGAAGTAAAGCCAAAGGAACCACAGTCCGTTTCCATCAAGGCCATCATCATTCGCCCTGCAATCTTGGCGCGCGCTTGAAACCCGGACTCACTGACAGGCACAGCTTCGACGATCTGGAGAGTCTGCAGAGCTTGGCTCAAGCCGCTGGAAAAAGGCTGACCGGGATTGAATAGGAGACCGTGCATGGGTCCTTTGGCGCCGCCGTCCGCCCAGCTCGCAAAGCCATTCATATCCAGTAAACCAAGCTTTGGATGCAGGCCGGCCAACAAAGCCAAGGGAGTGCGCGAGTCAGTGGGGTCACGTCGTGCATGCGATTGCGCCTGCGCCATCAACATCAGGCTAAAACCACAGGCATACGGATCGTCCTGTTTGGAATACCTTGGCGCAAGGGTTGCAGCTGGCGACTCGCCACGAGCCAAAAGGCATCTATTGATTGCGCTTGCCGCCATGGCTTTCACCGTGTCCGCGCTCCAGTCCCCGTGGTGGCTTTGCATCAGCAGAACAAGCCAATCGGCATGACCTTCGTGCATCCAGGGTCTGTCGGAGTCGCTGTGACGCACACCCATATTCCACCAGTGGGCCGTCTCATGCATCACAAAGCTTTGCAGCCCCTGCCCTATTGGGTCTTGCTCCTTCTCGGCTGGCACAAGACGCAAACGCATCATGCGGCCTTCACTGACATCTCCATGAAAATTGCTCAGATCGGCGGTACTGGTGACTACGCCCACCGGGCCAACTGGATCTGCGCCATAGGCTTGACTCAAGTCAGCCATCGTGCGAACCAAGGTGCGACGAATCAGATCGACACGTTTGTCATCCATGGCGGGATCACGCACCAAGGTCCCGCCCGGAAACTCCATCAAATGCGCCTTGCCCAGGTAGGCATAGTGCCGTGCCCCGACTTGACTCCATGAACTGGGGTCGTCGCTTCCTGCGTTGACTGCCGCGCTCACCGTGGTGGAGTCAACTAACAAATCGGCCTGCCTCCTGTGTACCCGGCCGTCTTGCAAGACGTAGCCCCCCTCAGGGGCAAGCCATCGCCAATGAAGGTCAAAGCCTGCAAGAGTCACAGCGTAAAAGCCGCTATAGGCCAAGACACCCGTCCCCGAGATCGGCTGCGCAGCTTCGTAGCTGGCATTTCGCGCCAATAGCTTTGGGGTGACTCGCAAACGAGCGCTTCTGCAATGCGCGCCTTCACTCAAGCGAATGTGATCCTCGCCCAAGCTGGTGCAGGCATCCCGAGGCTGGACTTGCGTGGCCCAGAAGTCGCGCGCGATGGCACTTCGGTCCCATCGTGGCAATTCGCGCACGCCGGCCGGCGGGGTGTAGCTCACCAACAGAGCCCCGTCATCAGCCAAAGAAAACTCGATCAGCATCTCTGCAGCCAAGGCTTGACCGCACAGAACCCCACCGAACAAGGCCAACAAAATTCCTCTCAAAACGTTTGTTGCCTGATCTAGCAACTTGAAGCGCCAAGCTCCATGTCTGGATTTCCAGCCATGCCATCTGCGAGAGTTAAACGGCAAGCTCATATCAAAACCTTGCGACCCTCAAACGCCTTGGACCAATGCAGCACCTCCACCGAAGCCCGCAAACCATGAATCCAGAAAGGGTCTGTCTGGAGCAGATTCAGCACAGCCTCCTTGTCGGCCGCATCCACAATCCAAAGACCGCCTAGCGCAGGAGCATCCACTCGCTCACGCAATGAGCCAGCCTGCAACACCGTCTCTTGATGCTCATTCAACCACTGCAAATGCGCCGCCATCTGCGACTGACGAAGCGCCTGTTGCTGAGGGTGGTCTACAAATTGCACGATGAAGAGCATGGTCTGATTCGATGGCGAAAAGGACGAAGCTGGCGGCTATCGGCCCGCCCTAATTCAATTCCCGCTGATACGCCAAGAACACCTCATCCAACCGCCAGCCCATGCGCTCATAAAGCGCCTGCGCCTGATGGTTTGTGCGGGCCGTCGTCAAATCCATGCGTGCCTTGCCGCGCTGCCGAGCCAGATCTTCAGCGGCCTGCAGCAAGGCACTGGCAACACCACCCCGCCGCGCGGAAGGGCTAACGAAAAGGTCGTAGAGCACAAAGATGGGCTGAGCCAACACCGAGCAGAAGCTGGGGTAGAGCTGGCAAAAACCCAGCAGCTCATCCCCCGACTCCAGCACGATCAACTCAGACTCGCCCGCCGCCAGCCGGGCGCGCAGAAACTCACGCGCCAAGCCCAGGTCCGGGGCCTGCTCATAGAACTGGCGATAAGCGTCGAACAAGGGCGCGACGGCGTCCAGATCGGCGAGTGTGGCGAGGCGGGTCTTCATTGTTCTTCCTAGCTCAGTGCGAAGCGCAAGCCTTGTCCTGCGCACCGTCCTCTGCGTTGCGGCAGAGATTGACCTTGCCTTCAGCGGCCAGATCAGCCTCCGTCGCGCAGTGCATGCCCAGGCGCTTGAGCAGGGCGCGATCCTTTTCGGCTTGCGGGTTGCTGGTGGTCAGCAGCTTGTCGCCATAGAACATGGAGTTGGCCCCAGCCAAGAAGCACAGGGCCTGCATGCTCTCGGGCATCTCTTCGCGGCCGGCCGACAGGCGCACCATGGCGCGCGGCATGGTGATGCGAGCCACGGCGATAGAGCGGATGAACTCAAAGGGGTCCAGGGCCTCGGTGCCGCTCAGAGGCGTGCCTTCGACCTGCACCAGATTGTTGATGGGCACCGACTCGGGGTACGGGTCCAGATTGGCCAGTTGCACGATCAGGCCGGCGCGCTGGCGACGGGTCTCGCCCATGCCCACGATGCCGCCGGAGCAAACCTTGAGCCCCACATTGCGCACCCGGTCCAGGGTGTCCAGGCGGTCTTGATAAGTGCGGGTGGTGATGATCTGGCCGTAAAACTCGGGCGAGGTGTCGAGGTTGTGGTTGTAATAGTCCAGGCCGGCTTCGCGCAGCTGTTCGGCTTGGCCGTCGCCCAACATACCGGCGGTCAAGCAAGTCTCCAGGCCCATGGCTTTGACCTCTTTGACCATCTCGCCGATGGCTTCCAGATGGCGCTCCTTGGGTGCGCGCCAGGCCGCGCCCATGCAGAAGCGGGTGGCGCCGTTTTCCTTGGCGGCGCGGGCGGCTTCCAGCACCTCTTGCAGAGGGATCAGCTTCTCGGCCTTGAGGCCGGTGTCGAAGTGCGCCGACTGCGGGCAGTATTTGCAGTCCTCTTCGCAGCCGCCGGTCTTGATGGACAGCAGGGTGGAGAGCTGCACCGCATTGGCGTCGAAGTACTGGCGGTGCACGCTTTGGGCCTTGAACATCAGGTCGTTGAAGGGCAGGTCGTACAGGGCGGCCACCTCGTTCACCGTCCAGGGCTTGGCATTGCGGCGGTCTTCGTCGCGCGTGGGCGTCAAGGACTGAATTTGATTGGTGGTTTGGCTGTGGACAGGGTGGCTCATTGCGATGCTTCCAGGACGGGCGAAACTTGAGGATTCAGATGGGCGGCAAGCGCCGCCGCTGAGGGGTGATCGAGACGCGGCACATGGCCCCAGCAGGGGGCGGCCAAGGCGGCATTCAGTGCGGCGATATTGTCGGTGACATGGGGCATGGCGGCGTCCACGGTGTTCGCTACCCAGCCCGCCAGCGTCAGGCCGCGCGCGCGAATGGCCTCGGCCGTGAGCAAAGCATGGTTGATGCAACCCAGGCGCAGGCCCACAACCAAGAGCACGGGCAGGGCCAGTTCGGCCGCCAGATCGGCGGTGTCGAAGCCGGCGCACAAGGGCACGCGGAAGCCGCCCACGCCTTCCACCAGGGCAAAGTCGCCCAGGGCGGCGCTGGCGCGAACCGCGGCCAGCAGGGGGGCACGTTCAATCGTTCGCCCTTCCATCGCGGCGGCGATATGCGGTGCGCAAGCGGCGCGAAACTGCAGCGGGCCGACTTGATCGGGGCGCATGCCAATGCTCTGCGCGGCGTGCAGCTGCTGCACATCCTCATTAATCCACACGCCGTCCACCAGCTCTTGGCCGGCGGCCAGGGGCTTGATGGGCGTGACGCGCAAGCCCTGCTGCGAGAGCTTGTGCGTCAGACCGGCGGTGATGGTTGTCTTGCCGATCTCGGTGTCGGTGCCGGTGATGAACAGGCCTTTCATGCGGCGACCTTGTCCATATCTTGAGCGGCATCGGCCAAAGCCGAAACCAACTCGTCTACATCGGACGCCGTGTGCGTTGCGCACAGCGTGATGCGCAGCCGCGCCTCGCCCTTGGGCACCGTCGGCGGGCGGATGCCGGGCACGCGGATGCCGCCGGCCTCCAGGCGCGCGGCCAGGGCCATGACCTCGGCATTGCCGCCGATGATCAGGGGCTGAACAGGGGTGTCCGAGGGCGACAAGCGCCAGCCCAGAGCCGGGTGTTGCTGCAAGATCGACTCAATGCCTTGGCGCAGCCGCGCTTGTAGCAGGCGCAGATTGGCGCGCCGCGCCGCGCCCAGCTCGCCGCCGATCAAGGCGAAGCTGGTCAGTAGCGCATGCTCGACGGCCGGGGGCGAGGCGGTGGAAAAGATGTAGTTGCGCGCGGCTTGCAAGAGGTATTCGGTGATGGTGGTGTGGGCCACGACAAAAGCACCGGCCAGGCCCGCGGCCTTGCCCAGGGTGCCGACCAGGATCAGGCGCTCGCTCTTCAGATTGAAGTGCTCCAGCGACCCTCTGCCCTGCTCCCCCAGCACCCCAAAGCCATGGGCGTCATCCACGATCAGCCAGGCGTCGAACTCTTCGGCCAGCGCCAGCAAGGCTGGCAGCGGCGCCAGATCACCGTCCATGCTGAAGACGGCATCGGAGACGATGAGCTTGATCTTGGCCGTGCTGGCGGACAGCAGCTCGCGCAAAGCGGCGACATCGGCGTGGCCATAGCGCTTGACCTCAGCGCGCGCCAGGCGGGTGCCATCGATCAGCGAGGCGTGGTTCCAGGACTCGGAAAAAATCTCCGCGCCCTCGTCACCCAAGGCCGTCACCACCGCCAGATTGGCCATATAGCCGGTGCAAAAACCCAGGGCGCGGGCCTCGGGGATATGGTGCGAGAGCATGGCGGCCAAGGTCTCGGCCACCTGCTCGTGAGCGCGGCTGTGGCCGCTGATCAGGGGCGAGGCGCCGGAGCCGCCGCCGTAGAGGCGCGCACCTTCGATCAGGGCGGCCTGGATCTGCGGTTCGGCGGCCAGGCCCAGGTAATCGTTGGAGCAGAACATCAGCAGCTCGCGGGTGCGACCGTCGGCGCCGCGCACCTGCTGGCGCGGTGCCGTGGCGCTCTCGGCCTGGCGCAGAAAGCGGGTGAGGCTCTGGGCCTCGATGGCGCGCAACTTGGCGCTTAGGTGATCAAGCAACATGGGGCTGGTCCGACAAACCGGACTCGGGAGATTGGGACAGTACTTCGTCCAGGGTGAGCGTGATGGCGCGGGCCAAGAAGACGGCGGCTTCCGCGTCAATCACATAAGGGGGCATCAGGTAGACGGTGTTGCCGATGGGGCGGATCAAGAGCTCGTGGCTGCGCGCAGCCAAGTGGAATCGCTCAGCGAATCGGAGACCTGCCTCCTGCACATCAAAAGCCAGGATCAGGCCTTGTTGGCGCAGATGCTTGACCTGGGCGTGCGCGGCCAGCGGCGCGAAGGCAATGCGCAGCAACTCGGCTTGCTCCGCAATCGCCTGCAACTGCCCCGCCTCAAAACGGTCCAGCACCGCATTGGCCGCCGCGCAGGCCAGGGCATTGCCGGTGTAGGAATGCGAGTGCAGAAATCCCCGCGCCACATCTTCGCTCCAGAAGGCTTGGTAGACGGCCTCGGTGGTCAGCACCAAAGACAGGGGCATGGTGCCGCCGGTGATGCCTTTGGACAGCGTGATGAAGTCGGGCCACTGGTCTTTGGCTTGTGGCTGCGAATGTTCCCAAGCGAAGAACGTGCCGGTGCGGCCACAGCCCATGGCGATCTCGTCCACGATCAAATGCACCTCGAACTCGGTGCATAGGGCTCGCAGCTCGCGCAGATACTCGGGCCCGTACATCACCATGCCAGCAGCGCCTTGCACCAAGGGCTCGATGATGAGGGCGGCGATGTCTTGATGCCGCTGAGCCAACAAGTCACGCATGGCGGCCAAGGCCTGGGCCTCATTGCCCAGCCGAGCGTCGGGCGATTCAACAATATGCGCCCGCATCAAGAGCGGGTCATAAGCATCGCGGAAGACTTTCACATCGGTGACGGCCAGGGCGCCAATGGTCTCGCCGTGATAGCCGTTCTTCAGGCAGACGAACTCGCGCTTCTCGGCGCGGCCACGATTGCGCCAGCTGTGAAAACTTTGCTTGAGCGCGATCTCCACCGCGCTGGCGCCGTCGCTGCCGTAGAAGACATGGCCCAGGGCCCCACCGGTCAACGCGCTCAAACGCTCGGCCAGGCGCACGGCCGGCGCATGGGTGCAGCCGGCCAGCATCACATGGGGCAAGGTGTCCAGCTGCTGCTTGATGGCGGCATTGATGCCGGCATCGGCATGGCCGAAGAGATTGACCCACCAGGAACTATTGGCGTCGAAATAGCGCTTGCCATCGAAGTCATACAACCAGGGCCCGGCCCCGCGCGCGATGGCCAGGGGCGGCAGCACGGCCGCACGGGCCATCTGGGTGCAGGGGTGCCACACGGCGGCGAGGCTGCGTTGCTGCCAGTCGGCGCTGGCGCTCGAAGAAACAGAGGGACTGCTCATGGGGAGGGAGAAAGACTGCGGCGGCCACCAAAAAAACGCCGGAACACAGCGGACAGAAAGCGGAAGAGCACGACGATCAAAACAAGCATCAAGACCAGCAAGATCGCCAGCGCCCCGAAGAAGTAGAGCGGGCTGGCATAGGCCAACCACAACATGCTGGGCACCAGGGCATCACCGCCCAGGGACAGGGCGATATTGGAGAAGGGCTCGGGCGAGGTGTTGGCCGCCGCGCGCGTCGTGGCCTTGGCCGCATGGGCCGTGGCGGCCAGGGTGCCGCCCATCAGCGCGGCCATCAAGCCCCAGGTTTGCGAATCGGTGCCCAACATGCCAGCGGCCAGGGCCGCACCGGCGGGGATGCGGATGAAGGTGTGAATAGCGTCCCAGAGCGTGTCCAGGCCGGGGATTTTGTCGGCAAAAAACTCGATGAAGAGCATCAGGCCCGAGGCCCCCATCACCCAGGGCGAGGCCAGCAGCTGCAGGCCCGGTGGCAAGGGCAGCCATCCCATGAAGCCGGTGAAGCCCAGCGAAAACACCACCAGATACAAGCGCAAGCCACTCGCCCAACCCACGGCTGCGGCCAAGGCCAGCAGCTGAGCAGATGTCAGGCTGGACCAAGCATGTGGCAGGTTAGGCAGGTCGAAGGGCAAAGCAGGCAGGTTCATGGATTGAGCGCTGGGGCTCGTTGAAATCAGTCCTTAGAGGAAGGCAGCCAGTTCGGCGCGCGCTTGCCCAGAAAGCTCTGCACGCCCTCGCGCCCTTCGTCACTGGCGCGGATATCGGCGATGCGGCGGGCCGTGTCATCGCGCAATTCAGCGGTGATGGCCTGATGCGCCACGTCCTGTACCAGCCGCTTGCAGGCCCGCACGGCGGCCGGGCCATTGGCGCTGATGGCGCCGAGCAGCGTGGCTATTTTCTCATCGATGCTGTCGGCACTCGTCAGCTCATGCACCAGGCCCAGGCGATGCGCTTCTTGCGCGCTGAAGCGTTCGGCCGTGACGAAGTAGCGGCGCGAGGCCTGCTCGCCCAAGGCGCGCACCACGTAAGGCGCGATGGTGGCAGGCAAGAGGCCAAGCTTGGCCTCAGACAGGCAAAAGCCCGCCGTGTCCACCGCCACCACGATGTCGCACACCGCCAGCAGCCCCACGCCACCGGCGTAGGCGTCGCCCTGCACGCGGGCAATCACCGGCTGAGGGCAGCGGTAAATCGTCCACAGCATTTGAGCCAAGCGACCCGCATCGGCCTTGTTCTCTTCCCAGCTGTAGCTGGCCATGGACTTCATCCAATTCAGATCGGCACCGGCGCAAAAAGCCTTGCCCTCGGCCGCCAGCACGATGGCGCGCACGCTGTCATCGTCTCCCAGCTGGGCGAACACGGTCGTCAGCTCGGCGATCACTGCCTCGTTGAAGGCATTGCGCACCTCGGGACGTTTGAGGGTGACGCGGGCAATGCCGGCCTCGATGCTGAGTGCAATCGTCTCGAAGGTCGCTGCGGCGCTATTCATGGCTGTCATCGGGGAGCTTTCCAAACCACGTCGTCATTGACGGCATAAAAGAAACAAGAGTCGCCGGTACGGCGCTGGCAGTTGCTGAGCGCGCGTGAGAGGTAGTCGTCACCGGAGGAGTAGCCCCACTGCCCCTCGGCATTGAGCACAAAGGCGCGTGGCGGCTTGGACTGCAAGAACTTGCGATAGCCCTCGATCAAGGCCGGCGTCTTGGCGGGCAGGGCCTGCTCGTCCGTCAGGGCGGCGAAGCCGCTGGGGGCCGGGGGTTTTAGCACGCCGGGGCGGGTAAAGCCTTGTTTGATCAGGAACTCGTCCACCAGGGGCTGCCAGACCTCGTTGCCGGCGATGAAGAGGCGGTGGCCGTCGTCGCCAATGGCGGGCAGCAGGCGGTAGTCCACCTGGCCGCCGCTGGCGGCATAGGCCTCGGCCCAGGCGCGGGTGTACTGGGGCGCGAAGTACTGATCGTTCTCGGTATAGACCCACAAGGTGGGCGTCGGGCCCAGGGGGTTGAGGCCGCTGATCAAGGGCGAGCCAGGCTCGGCCGGGGCGCTGGCGAGGTCCAGGCCGGCGCCCGCGCCCGCATCGGGAATGGCCGACGCGCCACCCGCAGCCGGCTTTTTGGCATTCATCTCACCCAGTCGGGCGTAGAACTTGGTCAGCAAGCTGGCTTGGCAGGGCTCGCCCCGGTGCGCCGTGGGGCTGCCGCCGTGGCCGCCCGCAAAGTTAACGGCGGCCACCAGGCCCGGTGGCCGCAGGGCCGCTGCCGCGATGGTGGCAAAGCCGCCCACCGACTGGCCCATCAGCAAGAGCCGGGTCGGGTCCACCGCATGCTCGGCCGCCAGATACTTGGCCACCCGCAAGATTTGCTGGGCTGCCGCAGCGGCGGCGGCACCGTAGCGCGGCGAGCCACAAGAGACGCTGTCCTCCGGGTCACCCAAGGCCGCGGTTTCGCCATAGCCCAGGCGCAGAGGCACGGCCACCACAAAGCCCTTGCGCAGCAAGAAGCGCGCGGCCGATTCATAGCGCTGGCGGCCGTACTGGCTGCGGGTGTCGCTGCTGCGGCCATGGCTGATGATGGCCAAGGGGTGCGGGCCGGGACCCTCGGGGCGGAAGATGGTGACGGTCAGGTCGCCGCTGACCTCACGGCCAAAGGCGTCCTTGACGCTGGCCGGCACCTTGATGACTTCCTCGCGCACATCCTTCTGCAAAGGCGCGGTCTGGGCTTGCAGGCCGGCGCTCGCAGCCAGGCACAGGCCGGCGCTGCCGAGGGCGCGCAACCAGGCCGTTTTCTTGGCGGTCAAGAGCAGGTACTTCATGCGTGACAACAGGGCTCAGGCGCCGCGTGCTTACATGCGGAAGACGCCGAATTTCGTCTCCGCCACCGGCGCATTCAGCGCGGCGCTCAGACCCAGGGCCAGCACGCGGCGGGTATCGGCCGGGTCGATGACACCATCGTCCCACAGCCGAGCCGAGGCGTAATAGGGGTGGCCCTGATCCTCGTACTGCTGGCGGATGGGGGCTTTGAAGGCCTCTTCTTCCTCGGCGCTCCAGGCGCCGCCCTTGCCTTCGATGCCATCACGCTTGACGGTGGCCAGCACCGAGGCAGCTTGCTCGCCGCCCATCACCGAGATGCGGGCGTTCGGCCACATCCACAGAAAGCGCGGGCTGTAGGCGCGGCCGCACATGCCGTAATTGCCGGCTCCAAAGCTGCCGCCGATGATGATGGTGAATTTAGGCACCTGGGCGCAGGCCACGGCCGTCACCATCTTGGCGCCCGCGCGGGCAATGCCCTCGTTCTCGTACTTGCGACCGACCATAAAACCGGTGATGTTCTGCAAGAACACCAGGGGGATCTTGCGCTGGCAGCACAGCTCGATGAAGTGAGCGCCCTTGTTGGCGCTCTCGGCGAACAAAATGCCGTTGTTGGCGACGATGCCCACCGGCATGCCTTCGATATGCGCAAAGCCGCAGACCAGGGTGGCGCCGTAGCGGGCCTTGAATTCATCGAAGTCCGAGCCATCGACCACGCGGGCAATCACCTCGCGCACATCAAAAGGCTTGCGCGTGTCGGTCGGGATCACGCCATGCAGCTCGGCCGCGTCAAACAAGGGCGGGCGCGGCGTCTGGCGCAGCAACTGGTCCACGCCCAGCTTGCGCCAGTTCAGGCCGGCAATGCTCTGGCGAGCCAGGGCCAGGGCATGGGTGTCGTTATCGGCCAAGTGGTCGGCCACGCCGGACAGCCGGGTGTGCACATCGCCGCCACCCAAGTCCTCGGCCGTCACCACCTCGCCGGTGGCCGCCTTCACCAGCGGCGGGCCGCCCAGGAAGATGGTGCCTTGGTTCTTGACGATGATGGTCTCGTCGCTCATGGCCGGCACATAGGCGCCGCCTGCGGTGCAAGAGCCCATCACCACGGCGATCTGCGGCACGCCTTGGGCGGACAGATTGGCCTGGTTGTAGAAGATGCGGCCGAAGTGGTCGCGGTCCGGGAAGACCTCGTCCTGATTGGGCAGATTGGCGCCGCCCGAGTCCACCAAGTAAACGCAGGGCAGGCGGTTTTGCTGGGCGATCTCTTGCGCGCGCAAATGCTTTTTGACGGTGATGGGGTAGTAGGTGCCGCCCTTCACCGTCGCGTCATTGCACACAATCATGCAGTCCACGCCCGAGACCCGGCCGATGCCCGCGATGATGCCTCCGCCGGGGGCTGCGTTGTCATACATATTCAGGCCGGCCAGGGGCGCCAGTTCCAGAAAGGGCGTGCCGGGGTCCAAAAGCATCTCCACCCGGTCGCGGGGCAGCAGCTTGCCGCGTGCCGTATGCTTGGCCCGCGCCGCTTCACCGCCGCCCTGGGCAATCTTCTCCAGGCGCAGATTCAAATCATCCAGCAAGCCTTGCATGGCCTGTGCATTGGCCTTGAAGTCGGCGGAACGGGCGTTGAGCTTGGTCGTGAGAGCGGCCATGAGGTCTCCATCCAGAGCGTGGCACCCAGTTTTTGAGTGCTGCTCAATATTTAGTGATCTGCCTGCAGTCTATTTCTAGACAAAGCGAGTGGCGAAGGATATTCCAAGAGAGTTGGACGCACAAGCCACCACTTGAGCTTTACTCAATTATTGCGCAGAATGCAGCTGTGAACGCGCCCACCCTGATCGCAAGCAAGCCCAAATCCGCAAGCAATGCCGGCGGCAAAGCCGCCAAGCCACGGCTGGCGGCGGCCGCCCCGCAACGCCGCTCGCCGGCCAGCGCCAAGGCCGAGCAGCGGGTGCGCGATATTTTGCGCGTCGGCCGCGAGGTGTTTGCCGAACGCGGTTTCGAGCGCGCCACCACCATCGAGATCGCTCAGCGCCTGGGCATCTCGGAGGCCACCGTCTTCACCTATTTCCACAGCAAGCGCGATCTGTGCATACGGGTGATCGGCGACTGGTACGACGAGATCATCGACACGATTGAAACCGGCCTGCCCCGCGAGGCCAGCGTGCGTGAGCAACTGGAGTTTGTGGTGCAGACCCATCTGCGCCTCTTCCTGATCCAAGGCACGGGCTTGTGCGCCCTGGTTTTGTCCGAGGGCCGCACCAAGGGCCAAGGGCTGGGCCTGGAACTGGGCCAGACCCTGGTGGAACTGCAACGCCATTACACCGCCCCGCTGATGGACCTGCTGGTGCGCGGCCAGGCCAGCGGCGCCGTGCGCCAGGACATCCCACTGCGCCTGATGCGCTCCCTGGTGTTCGGCCCCATGGAACACATCTTGTGGGAAGTGATCGCCACCGGCCGGCAAATCGACATCCCCAGCAGCGCCCGCGATCTGGTCGCCCTGCTCTGGCCGGCCTTGCAGGCGCCCGAGCAAGAGCTGGGGGAGTTGCGGCAGATGAAGGCGGGCTTGCGGGCCTTGTTGGAAGGCGGGGCTCAAACGCCTAGAGGCTGAACCTTGGCCTAGCCTTGAATTGTCTTTTCATGACACAAAGGCGGATCGACGCAAAACTCGCTCAGGGAACCAAGACTCCCCAGGACTCGCACTTACCACCAAAGCGCGAGGTAAGTGCCGTCGCTTCTCGCTGAACCTGAAGCACCCACTCGTAGCTGAGTTTGCTCTTCAACTGAAAGACGATGTAGCCAAGCTCGCCAGATTCCGGCGGGCCAAGTTCGATCTCTCCGTACTTGGATTTGACCATCGCCACTACCTCTTTGGAAGGCGGCCAAGTTTCAAACTCGATATTGAAATCAACAAGATAGGTCTTGCTGAAATCAAAGCCGCTCTTTTGAAGTCGGCGAAAGATATCGCCATCAGCATCCTGGGGCCAGCTCACGACAGCCCCGGCAAGAGTCGTTTTACAAACAAAGCCGCCAGCCATCGTTGCAAGCGCTGAAAAAGCACGTCGCGAAATCATGCTTGGCATTGTGAGGCCAAATTCCTGCGCAAGACTTCCGGGAATTAATGGGGTCAGAGTCATTTANNTAAATGACTCTGACCCCATTTTCCACTGACCCCATTTTTCAAGCAAGCAAGGCCGAGGGGGCGGATGATTTGCTCCGCCTAGCCCCCCATCTTCAAAGGCAGCGGCGCCCCGCTCTTGACGCAGCGGATCGCGAAATTGCTGGTGATGTCTTGCACCATGGGCAGGACTTGCAGGCGGCGCACGATGTGCTCGTAGCTGCTCAGCTCGTTCACCACCACCTCCAGCAGATAGTCGTGCGCGCCTGAGACCACATGGCAGGCCACCACCTCGGCCATGGCTTGCATCGCCGCCTCGAACTGCAGCACCGCGTCTTCCCGGTGATGCATCAGGCGCACGTTCACAAACACCGTGGTGGCCAGTTGCACGGCCTTGCGATCCAGCACCGCGCGATAGCCGGCGATGAATCCGCCCTCCTCCAGGCGCTTGAGGCGGCGCGCGCAAGGGCTTTGGGACAAGGCCACTTTCTCGGCCAGCTCGGCAACGCTCAGGCGCCCGTCACGCTGTAGCAACTCCAGCAATTGAATGTCGATTCTGTCCATGCGCTTGTTTCCATCAATTTTTCGGATTCTATGAGTGATAAGCACTCAAATCCTTGAGTTAGACGGCCATGTACGCCCAATATCACCCGAGCTTGCGCTAGAAAATTCTGCCGATCGCCGCCCCCAAGCCAAGGGCCGCAGCATTCCTTTCCTCAGTCCCAGCGCCCCTTTCCTGCCTTCCCATGCCCAAGCCCCTTGTCTCGACGGTCTCCTCGTCTTCGGCCACCGCCTGCCCCTCGATCTCCACGAGGCCGCAGCTTAATAGGGCGGAGCTGGCCGGCTGGGCCGCACTGGCTTTGACGCTTTGCATCTGGGCCGCTTTCTTTATCTCTTTGCGCGCGGGCGCCCGCGCGGCCTTGCCACCTGCCGAGCTGGCCCTGCTGCGCTTCGGACCGGCGGGTCTCTTGCTCGCGCCCCTGCTGTGGCGGCGCCGGGCACGCTTGGCGTCGGTGCCGGGCAAGCTCTGGGTCTTGATCGTGGCCGGCGCCGGCCTGCCCTACTTTCTCATCGCCGGCTGGGGCATGCGCCACGCGCCAGTGGCCGATGGCGCGACCTTGATCCCCGGCACGCTGCCCTTGTTCACCGCCTTGCTGGCGGCCGCCCTGCATGACCGCGCGGCCCTGTCACGCTGGCCCGCCCTGCTGTGCATCGCCGCAGGCATCGCCACCTTGCTGGCAATGAAGGCCGGTCAGGCCGATCTGGCCCAGGGCTATGCCATGTTCTTGCTGGGCAGCCTGATGTGGTCGGCCTACACCCTTGCCTTGCGTGAAGCGAAACTGGCGCCGCTCGAAGCAGCGGCCTTGATCTCCAGCGTTTCGCTGGCACTGCTGCTGCCCCTGCTGCTGTGGCAGGTCGGGCAGGAGGGGCTCAGCAGCCTGACCTTGCCCCGCATCTCAAAAGAGCAGTTGCTGCTTCAGCTGGGTATTCAAAGTGTTGGCGTGGGCCTGGTTTCCACCCTGAGCTATAGCTTCGCCGTGGCCAAACTGGGCGCGCAACGCAGCGCCACGGCAGGGGCGCTGACGCCCGTGCTGGCCACCTTGCTGGCCGTCCCGCTGTTTGGTGAGCGCCCGGATCTGGCCACCGTCATCGGCATGTTGCTGATCGCGGCCGGCGTTTTGTGGAGTCAGCGCGCGCGAGGCTGAGATTGAGGCTGAGGCTCGGCCTCTCGCAACACGGCGTCGAAGCCAGCCACCAGATGCTTCAGCCCAAATTCAAAGTCGGCAAACTGAGGGCTGGCCTGCGTTTGCCCCGCAGCGACCTCGGCGCTCTTGTTCGAATAGGCGAACTTGATCATCTCGAAGATGAAGGGGTAATCGGCGGGAGCGATCACAGCCTGCAAGTTATCCACAGCCTTGGGCCGAGCTTTGCGCCTATTGCCTTCCTCGAGAATCGCAAAGCCGTAGACATAGCTGGTCAGCGCAATCATGGCGTGGAAGGCCAGCTCGATCGAGAAGCCCGCCGTCCTCAAAATGCCAATCATGCGATCGTTGTAACGCAGTCTTTGTGGGCCAATCGAGCTTCTTGATTCAATCAATTGGGCCGCCCAGGGATGCTGATTCAAGACGCGGCGCAAGGTTCTGGCGCGCTCCAACAGCGCTGCCTTCCACTCCGCGGCCGGGTCGGCCATGCCCATTTCCGCGACCACCGATTCAACCATCTCGTCCAGCAAGGCGTCCTTATTGGCCACATGCTTGTAAAGCGACATGGCCTCGACGCCCAAGCCCTGGGCGAGTTGGCGCATGGTCAGCGAATCCAGGCCCCCTTGATCCGCCAATTCCAGCGCGGTCTTGAGAATTCTTTCCTTGGAGAGCGGGATGCGGGTCGGCAGCGAGCCGTCCGGACTAGATTTCTTCTGAGTCATTTTTTGTGAGCAAGTCGCTAGCGCCTTCATGAGCCAGGCGAACAGCCCCTCCCTTGGCGTGAGCGCCATTCTCGACTGAATTCCCCTGCGTCTGCCCAGGATGACCAAGCACCTCGGCCAAGACATCAAACACCAGCCGTATGCGGCGTGAGGTGCGCAGCTCCCGGTGCGTCACCAGCCAGATGGGAAATTGAATCGGCGCCACCTCGTCCAGCACCCGCTGCAAATCGGGCATCTCGGCGGCGATCTCTTCCATCATCGCGCCTATCCCCAAGCCCGCCCGCATCAGGGCCAGGCTGGTGGAGGCGTCCGCGCTGTAGCAGCTGAAATTGGTCTCCTTCAGGTCCAGGCCGTGGCCGCGCAAATAGGCCAGATAACGACCATCGCGATCGGCCCCCACAAAGGCGCAGCGCCTGGCATCGGCCGCGCTGCGCGGGTGGCCATGGGCCTGCACCCAGCTGCGCGAGGCGTAAAAGCCGGCGCTGGCTTGCCGGACAAAGCGGCCGATCAAGTCTGGCTGCTCCGGCCGCATATGACGGATGGCAATATCGGCCTCGCGGCGCATCAGGTCGCTGATGGCGTCCGAGCTGATCACTTCGACCAGCAGCTTGGGCGCGATCTCAGCCAGGCGATGCAAGAGCGGCGGCAGCAAATAGGCCGCCACCGGGCCGGTGGCCGAGACCTGCACAACGCCCTCCACCGTCTGCGACTGGCCGCTGGCCGCCAAGCGCAGATCCTCCGCTGCCGCGCCCATGAGGCGAGCATGCTCCAGCAGGGCCTGGCCCGAGCTGGTGATCGCCATGGCCTTGCCCACCCGCTCAAACAGCGTCAGGCCCAGCTGGGCCTCGATGGCGGCGACCTGACGGCTCAGCGTGGCCTGGGCCAAGCCCAGCTTGCGCGCGGCCGCAGACAGCGAGCCCAACTCGGCCGTTTCCAAAAAGGCCTTGAGCTGGTTCCAGTCCAGGTCGTCAATGCAATTTCGCATGGAGCACATCCAAATATGGGTGAAGACGATTCGTGGGCGAATTATTAGCATCCCCCTGCCTCTTCGTGCAGCGTATCCAAACCCATCTCGCCCCATGCCCTCCAGCCCGCAATTGAGCGCCAGCGACAAAGCCCTGTTCTGGGACCGCGCCGCGCGCAAATACGCCGCCAGCCCCATCAGCGACTTGCCTGGCTATGAAAAAACCTTGGCCCGGGTGCAAGGCCTGTTGGCGCCCCACCTTCACGTACTCGAACTGGGCTGTGGAACCGGCAGCACGGCCCTGCGTTTGGCCTCAGGCACGGCCAGCTATCTGGCCACCGATGTCTCCGCAGAAATGATCGCCATCGCCCAAGCCAAATTGCTTGGGCTGCCTCCGGCGCCCCTGCGCTTCGCGCTGGCGGATGCCGAGACTCTGCCCGCCAAAGAACCGGGCTATGACATCGTCCTGGCCTTCAATCTGCTGCACCTCATGCACGATCTGGACAAGACCTTGCAATCCCTGCTGCGGCTCTTGAAGCCCGGTGGCCTGCTGATCAGCAAGACCGCTTGCCTGAACGAGATGAACCCGCTGATCCCCCATCTTGCCCTGCCGCTGATGCGCATGCTGGGCAAGGCCCCCCTGGTGCAATGCTTCGACGCCCAGCAACTCTGCCAGCGCATGGAGCAGCAAGGTTTTGCCATCGAAGCGCTGGAGCGGCATGGCAGCAAGCGCCGCGACTGGCGAGCCTTCATCGTCGCGCGGCGGCCGCTCTAAGCCCCCCATAAAAAGGCCACAAACCCCATCTCTTGACGAGCTTACGCCGTAAGCTTACATTGTAAGCTCAAACTTGACCGGAGCTTTCCAAAACCCCGGACTAGGTCTCCAGAGGAGTATTCCCAATGCCTGTTCGCATTCTTCATTCCATGCTTGTGTTGGCGCTGCTGGCCGCGCTTGCGGCTTGCACCGGCCTGCCGCAGGCGCAAACAAGTCAATTGGCGGAGCGCGAGATTGAACTCCTCGCGCAAATGGCGGAAGGCCCGGTGGTGGTATTTGAAAACGGCTTGGGCGGGCGCATGGAATGGTGGAACAAGGTTTTGCCCAGGATTGCCGAAGAAACCGCTGTCTTTGCCTATAACCGGCCCGGCTATGGCAAGAGCAGCCCGGTACAAACACCCCGCGACGGCCAACATATCGTCGATGAATTGCGCCAGCTGCTGAAAAGTCAAAGCCTGCCGCCGCCTTATATCTTGGTCGGGCATTCGCTGGGCGGCCTGTATATGCAACTCTTCGCCAGGAAATACCCGCAAGAAGTGGCCGCGCTGATTCTGGTGGATTCGACCCACCCCAAACAACTGGAGGGCGCAGGGGCGATTGAAAACCAATCCTTGTTTGTGCGCAGCGCACTCAAACTCTTGATCACCGGCACGGCCAAAGAAGAACTTGAGTTGCTGAGCAAAACCGGGGAGCAGGTGCTCACATTACCCACTTTGACCGGCATTCCAGTCTTCATCCTGAACGCCCAGGCCGACCCCAGCGACAAGTCGGAAGCGGCGCAGTTTGCCCGGCAAAAGCGGGTCGAGATGGCCACGCTCTATCCGGAAGCCCAGCAAATTTGGATCGAAAGCGGGCATGCCATTCCGATCGAGAAACCCGAGGCAGTCATTGCAGCCATCCAGGCTGCGCTGGCCATGGTTCGTGAGAAGCACTGAGCAAGCGCTCACAAGCTGAGGTCAAACCAATGGCCATGCCCCACCAAGGACAGGCAATGTTCAAGAAACTCAATACCAACCGGATGAGAAAACTCATGTCCGGCGCGGCCCCATGCGCCCTGCTATTCCTGAGCGGCCAAACCAACCCGGCCCAGGCGCAAACCTTTTGCAATCCCATGTATATGCCGCCGGGTGCCTGCGTCCCCTACGACCATATGTTGGAGCGACAAAAACAGGCCGAGCAACTCAGCTACGAGCAACGAACCCGTATTTGGTCGCCGGCGCAGTGGGACGATTTTGTTCAGGCAGGCAAGGAATCGGCCCGGCAGCGAGTGGCGGAACTGCAGCGCCAGCAATTGCAGGATCCCAATTACAAGAGATTAAAAACAGGGGGTTGGGAGTTTCATCAATCCAGCCCCGCCGCGCCCCTCAAATGGTGCCAAGCCGTTTTCATGAATTTGAATGGCGGCGCCCTGTTGATGAAGTTTGGCCGCGGGCCACAAGGTACGTATATCGGCTACTTTGGCCCCGGCATCGACAAACCGATAGCGCCGACAAAACTCAGCGTTTCATTGACGCAGTCGAACGAAACCCAAACCGTGCAGGCCATGCATGTGTTTTTGCCCTGGGACGGTCGATACGGCCTGATTCTGCTTGCCGTCCCTTCCCCGCAAGCACTGGTTGAATCCATCGAAGAAGAGCAAGACTTCAGCTTGGCGGCCCATCAGCAGCCCTTGATCAGCGGCAAATGGCATGAGGGAAACAAGGCCCGCGAATGGCTGGGCGAATGCATCAAGCAGCTAGAAAAATGAATCACGGGCTCAAAAAATCGGACTTTGGGGTGCCCATCGCCTTGCTGGTCTTGGCCGCCTTCCCAGTTTTGGTCGGCTGCTTGCGCCTGGCCCAGCTGGCCAGCGGCGCCGAAGTCACGCCGGCCAACGCGCGCTTCATGGCCTCCCCGCTACCCATCGTCTTGCACATCGTGGCCAGCAGCGTCTTCGCTGTTCTGGGCGCATTTCAGTTCAGTCCCTGGCTGCGCAGCCGGGCGCCCAGGCTGCATCGAATTGCCGGCCGCGTCGCGGTGGTGGGCGGCGGCATCAGCGCCGCTTCGGGCCTGTGGATGACGCTGTTCTATCCCCGTGTCGAACTGCCACCGGCCAGTTTCGACGGCCCCTGGCTTTTCACCCTTAGGCTGCTGGTGGGGTTCGTCATGCTGCTGGCCTTGGCCCGGGGGCTTTGGGCCATCAGGCAGCGAGACCTTCAAAACCATCGTGCCTGGGTGATGCGGGCCTATGCCCTGGGCATGGGCGCGGGCACCCAGGTCTTCACCCACATCCCCTGGTTTTTGTTTCCCAGTCTGCAAGGCGAGTGGGCGCGCACGATTTGCATGGGCGCCGGCTGGGCCATCAATCTGGCCATCGCCGAGTGCTTCATCCGGCAAGCCCGCAGAAACCCAGCGAGCCCCAGGCCAGCGCGGGCTCACACAGGCTTGGCCACCACCAGGTACTGAAAAGCCAAGAAGTTGCGCAGCCCCGGCCAGGCCAGCCAGCGGGCATGGCGGTTGATGGGATGGGGGCGCTCCAGCAGACGGTAGTTCACATCCCACTGCTGGATCTGCAAGCCCTCGCCCTGGAACAGGGCTTGCACATTCTTGCGGGTGAAGAAGCGCAGATGCGTGCGGTCATGGATGCCGCGATCCCGGTAAGGCCACTCGCCCCGGATGACGAGGTGGTAAATCGTGTCCAGATGACGAACATTCGGGATCGATGCGATCACCACGCCATTCGGTTCAAGCAGAGGCCGCACCCGCTTGAGCATCAACCACGGGTCGCGCAAATGCTCCAGCACATCCGCAAAAACAATCGCGTCAAAACGCTGGCCGGCCAGCGGCGCCAAGGCCGACTGAGCCTCAATATCACCGACCAGCACCTGGTCCAGTCGGGTGCGGGCCACCTCGCCCATCGCCGGCATCAGCTCCATGCCCACCACCTGGCATTGCGGCCAGCGCCGCTTGATGGACTCGCCCAAGGTGCCATCGCTGCAGCCCACGTCCAGCACCCGCTTAGGTGCACTTGGCATCAGCCGCAGGATGTCGGGCCTGGGCCCGACATAGGCTTGATTGAACTCGGGCTGCTTGGTCGAGGCTTGATCCATGCGTTTTCTCGTTTGACTCTTTGTCTAGCTAGCGACTCTCAACCGGCGGGCCCAACCATAGCGCGCCCCCCTGCTGGCATTGGCGGCGATGACTGGCCAGGCGAGGCAACTCGCTGGCCACTTTCAACAGGGCCGCGACCACGGCAAGCGCCTCAATCCAATCCAGATGCGCCAGCAAGGCACTGAGGCCGGCCAGGCCCTGCACGACCAAGGCCTGCCAGCAATTCTTGGCGAAGCCACCGGCCGGATGCTTGATCTGACGGATCAGAGAGGAGCGCAAGCGCGAGCGACGGCGATTGAATTGACCTCGCCTCGACTCCCGGCTGAGCTGCCCATGAAAGCCCCGGCAATGGAAAAAATGTGCCGCCGGCACCAGGGCGATGCCCCAGCCATGATGACGCGCCCGGTTGCAAAGATCGTCGTCCTCGCAATACATAAAGAACAAGGGATCGAAGCCGCCGACCTGCTCCAAAAAGCGCCTGGGCATCAACCAGGCCGCGGCCGGCATGGCGTCCACGCCATACCGCGCCTGCAGCGGCCGCGCCAGCAAGGCGTCATTGAGCAAGGCAGGGGCAAAAGGACCCAGGTAGTAGTGCAAGAAAGTGGGGTCGAGTGCCTGCCCCTGGGCGTCCAACTGCAGCGGGCACAGAATGCCCAGCCCCGGCTGGTCGGCTGCCTGCTCACAGAGCTTGGCGAGCGCCTCGGGCGCCACCTGCGCATCCTGATTGAGGATGAACACATACTCCGCCCCCAGCTGCAGGGCCCGCGCAATGCCAAGATTATTGGCCCGGCCAAAGCCCAGATTGCTGCCGGTCGCGATCAGCTCAACATCGCTGCAGGCTCGAACCAGGGATGCGGTCTGATCAGTCGACGCGTTATCCACCACGATCAGCTGCAAGAAAACGTCGCGGCTGTCCCGCAGCGATTGCAGGCACTGGGTGATCCAGGCCGCGCCGTTATAGCTGACGATGACACAAGCGATGCGGGGCACGGGAGAGGCGGCAGTCGCTGTCATGTCATGGGCTGGGCGCCGAGGGAAGTCCAGCCGCAACAAAAGGCCGCGGTGGCTCGGGTGAGCGCCAATCTACCCGAAACCGCCGCGAGCACCATAGGCATCTACACCCAGCAACTCCGCGCTTAGGTGGCACCGACCTTGGCCCGCATGGCCTTGCACTTGCTCACGCAGCCCCTGAGCAATGCCAGCGCCCCCAAGATCACAAAACCGCCCAGTGCGATCAGGCCCCAGGCCAGAGGCCGGTGCTCGCGCGCCCAGAGCCGGGCCTCTTGCAAAGACTGGCGGGCGACAAAGCGCTGGGCTTGCCAGAAGCTGGGCTCTTGCTGAATCTGCCCGAACAGAAAGTCCAATTGCTCGCCCTGGGGCGGAATATAGGCCCCCGTTTTGATGTAGCGCTGGTACAGGCTTTGGGTCAACTCATCGTCCAGATTGATCACCCAGGACGCCGCGTTGCTGAGCACATCGGCATAGGTTCGCGAACGCGCGGGCAGCAAATCGGCCGCTTGGCCGGCCAGCTTGACGGCCTCGTAGCGGTAGTGAAAACGCTTTTCGCCAAACTCGCCTCGCGTGGCCTGGAAGCGCTGACGCTCGGTGGGCGTGCGCGTCTTGTCCGACTCCGGCCCCATGCCGGCCAGATCGTAGTTGCCACCAATCATGGCGAAGTCGGGGTTGACCTCATAAGCCATGATTTCCATGCCATGCCAGCGGGCGATCTCGGCCGCCTCGTACAAAGACTCGGCACGGCCGACCTGGGTCCAGGCCTTGGCCGCGGCACGCAAGGCCTTGGCATAGGCCTTGGCGTACACACGCGCCTGCTCGGGTTTGGCCCCACCGTCCACCGCTTGCAGTTCACGATCCTGGAAGTAGTCCAACGCCTCGTCAAAGCGCTGCTCGCGCATCAGGCGGCGGGCCAGCAGGTCGCGCAGGGCGCCGGCATTGTTGAGATGGGCATAGCCCGTCTCCGCCGCAGGCACGGCCTTGGCTGCGCGCTGGTCCACAAAGGTCTTCAACTCGTCCAGCGTCAGCAAACGCTCGGCGACGTAGGCGGCGTCGATCCAGTACTCGGGGCCTTGGCCGTAGAGCAGGTCCAAGGCCTGGACGAATTCATCGCCGCCCAGCTTGAGCGCGGCAAATTGGGCAGACAGCAATTGCGCATCTTCAGCTGCCAGCTTTTTGTCCTCGGCCTTTTCGCCGCGATCGGCCGCCAAGGCCTTGGCGAAGGCGGTCGCGGCCGCCTTCTTGTCACCCGCCATCAAGGCCAGCTTGGCGCGCAGCCAATGCGCGGTCGGCGTTTGCAAATCACCCACATAACGGCGCGCCAGATCGTAGCGAGCGTTGGCATAGGCGGCAGCAGCCAGCTTGTCGGCGTCAGCGGGTTGCTGAATGCCGGCTGCGTCCAGGGCCTTGACCAGGCGGTTCAGCGGCGAGGCCGGCCGCAGCTTGGCTCCCTCGCCTCCCTCCACATGCGCTTCCTCATCGCCGTAGGACAGCACATAGCCCACCAGCAGGCGCTGCACCAGAGGCGACTTGATATGCGCTTGCAGGCCCGCCTCGTCCTTGAGCAGGCGCTGCGCCACGATCAGCAAGGACTCGCCCGACTTCCAGCTCTCATGCGAGGCCTGCTCGGCATACAGCTCGGTGGCGCGCCTGTAATCGCCCGCGTTCAGATGCATGCGGGCCTGGGCGCCAAAGCTGTCCAGTCCCAGGAACTCGGGGTCGGGCGCGCCGGCAGCGGCCAGCTTGCGGGTCAGCTCAAAATGGCCGTCAGCCTTGGCCAGATAGCCCTCGCCCCCTTCGGCGATCTCGACCAGGCCCAGGGAATAGGCCGCCCAGGTCGCCCGTATCGCGCGCTCCTTCTCCGGCAGCTTCAAGACCGCCTCGAAGCGCTGCCGGGCCTTGGCCAGCAAGGCCTTGCTTTCCGCCTCGCTCAAGCCCTGGGCGCGGACCACGGGCCGGGGGCAAGCCTCGTCCGAGCTCGCAGCTTGCGAGGCCGCCGAGGCGGATGCCTGCGCGGCCTCGGCCTCCAGCTCGCAAGTGCTTTCTTCGGGATCAGCGTCTTGCTCTGGCGAGTAAGGCACGACGCGACGATAGTCCACCGCTCCAGCGGTGTAGAGGCGCAGAGCCGCAGGCAGGGCCGCGCCGAGGGCAAAGGCTTGATCGCCTTGCTCGGCAGCGCGCATCTCGTAGACCAATTTGCGCTGGGCGGCATTCAAGCCCTGACCTTCGGGGTCGTGCTTGCCGTCTTGCAGATCGGCCGTGTTGTGCTCCAAACCATTGGGGAACTTCTTGGCCGGGGCCGGGTGCAGCTGCGCCGCATCGCGGAAGAAGTTGCCGGGAATGGCAGCCTTCAAGAAGGCGGCGCGTGAATTCAGGTAGACCTGAAAGTCCGGCCCGCAAGCCAGGGCCACGCCCAGCACGCTGCAGCCAGCCAAGGCCAGCCACAAAGGGCGGCGGGTGAAGCTTGATGCAGCGCGAATCAGCGGGGAGGCAGGTCCTTGCTTCTCTTTGTTCTTATCGGTTTTCATGAATCTCTATCACTGGAAGGCGCGAGCATCTTAGCCATGCCACCTCGCTGCTCGCCCCCGGTTTGAGCAAAAGACTGCCCGCGCGCTGCAAATGCCAGCCACCGTTCGCGCCGACGATGCTACGGTAGCCCAATCGGCCTTGCACGCTGCCGCAATCAGCAGGCAGATTCAGGCGGCTGGGCCACAAGGCGTCGCTGCGGCCGCTGTTGACGAGTTGCAAGCGATACAGGCCCGGCGTGCTCGCATCGGCCTGGGCTTGCACACGCAGCGCCGGCTGCAGGGGCGCGCCGCTCATCACCCGGCGCCAGGTGGCGGGATGCCAGGCCCGTTGATCGGCCAAGGTCGGCAGGCGGAACCAAACAAGACCCTGCAGATGGCTCAGGCGCGGCCGGGCACGCGGCAAGGCCTGGTGCACAAAATCTTGTAGCTGCTGCGGGTCCACCGCCCATTCGGCGCTGCCGACCGCGCCGCCCAGCAAGGGCGTCTCGCTCTCCACCGCCAGCAGATTGCCAAAGTCGTCAAAGCGCAGCTGAGCCGAGTAAGTGGGCAGGGCCAGCTGATAGCGCAAGGGGCTGGGGTTGGCCTCGGCGATGGCCTCGATCTGCTGCGCCCAGCGCAGGGCCAGCCTTGGGTCGAACAGGCCTTGGCCCGGGTTCTGCACCGCATGCAGCTGCAGCGTCAATTCATCTACCTGTTGCCACAGCGCCGGCAGCTCGCGCGAGCCCAGCCAAGCCGGCAAGGCGGTGATCAAGAGCGGCAGCCCAGCCAGCGCGGCCTCAGCCCGCAGGCTTTGTAGAAACTCGCGGTACTGGCGCAGGCGGGCGGTGGCGCAGTCGTGGTCGATCTCCAGCGCCTCCAGCCTCAAGCCTTGGGCTCGGGCGCGCGCCACCGTCGCCAGCACGGCCGCGCGCAAGCGGGCCGGGTCCAGGCGCTGCAACTGCCCCTCGATGCGCACAACAGCCACCACCCCCTTGCCCGTGGCCTGCAAGGCGGCGGCGTCCACGGCGGCGAAGCGCTGGCTACCGTCGGCGGCGATATGGCTCATCAGCACCCGCCAGCGACGCAGTGCTGCACCCTGCGACTCCTCGGAGGCTTCGCGCAGGGCGGCGCGCAAGGGCTCTTGCCACAGCATCTGCCAGATGTACGCCTCCTGGCTCAGGGCCAAGGCGGCCGGCGGGCGCAGCCAGGCCCACGCGGCACCCAGGGCCATGCCCAACAGTACAACCATCCACAGCCCTCGCC
Organism: Paucibacter sp. KBW04; assembly: GCF_003852425.1. Classification (GTDB taxonomy): domain Bacteria; phylum Pseudomonadota; class Gammaproteobacteria; order Burkholderiales; family Burkholderiaceae_C; genus Paucibacter_A. The sequence continues at coordinate 194,765 of NZ_QAJN01000016.1, forward strand.
TCCTCCAGGTCATCTTGCTCATGCTTGCACTTGTCTCAACACCTGTCCCCGCTCCGCTGCAGACTTTTTCAGAAGGCGTTACGCTCAAGGGAAGCTCTGCACAAATCAGGCCGGTCCGGGCTAGCGGGCTCGGGCGGTCTGCGGCGTTGCAGTTCTCGCCAATAGCTAGGGCTATTGGCTTCAAACTGCGCCTTGCATCCCATCCCGATCCGCAAACCCGACCTCGCCCCGATTTATGCAGAGCTTCCCTAACCCGCCCTCCCTTCTGCGGTCATTGTCGAACAAGGCCTGCCGCAGCAGCGATCCCTCTTCCCCAATCACGGAGCCCCACCCATGATCAAACTGACTGTCAACGGCCGCGCCGTCGCGCTCGACGCCGACGCGAACGAGCCCCTGCTCTGGGCCTTGCGTGAAGACCTGCAACTCACCGGCACCAAATTCGGCTGCGGCATGGCTTTGTGCGGCGCCTGCACCGTGCATCTGGACGGCCAGCCGGTGCGCGCCTGCTCCACGCCCTTGTCGGCCGCCGCGGGCAAAAAGGTCACCACCATCGAAGGCGTGGGCGCCAGCAAAACCGGCAAGGCGGTGCAAGCCGCCTGGGTCAAGCTCGATGTACCGCAATGCGGCTATTGCCAGAGCGGCCAGATCATGAGCGCCTGCGCCCTGCTGGCAGCCAAGAAGTCGCCCAGCGACGCCGACATCGACAGCGCCATGAGCGGCAATATCTGCCGCTGCGGCACTTACAACCAGATCCGTGAGGCCATCCATGTGGCGGCCGACACACTGAAGTCCGGCAAAGCCATCAAGACCGTGGGAGCCTGAGATGAGCGACACCTTGAACACCCTGCTCGCAGCCTCCACGCGCTCTGAAACACCCTCCGAGGCGTCCCCGCTGCAAACCACCCGCCGCGGCTTCATGAAGTCGGGCGCCGGCTCGGCCCTGGTCGTCGGCTTCAGCCTGCCCCTGGCCGGCGGCCTGGCCTCCAAGGTGCAAGCCGCCACCGGTGAGGCGCCGCAAACCAATACCTTTGCGCCCAATGCCTGGCTGCGCATCACGCCGGACAACCGCATCACCGTGCTCTGCGGCTCGGCCGAGATGGGCCAGGGCGTGCTGACCGCCATCCCCATGCTGGTGGCCGAAGAACTGGACGCCGACTGGAAGCTGGTGGGCGTGGAGCAAGCCCCGGCCCACACCGCCTATAACAACCCCATGTTCGGCATGCAAGCCACCGGCGGCAGCACCACCATACGCGCGCACTGGACGCCGCTGCGCCAGGCCGGTGCGGCCGCGCGCGAGATGCTTTTGGCCTCCGCCGCCGAGCAGCTCAAGATCGACGTTAGCCACCTGAGAACCGAGCGCAGCCATGTGATCGCCCCCGGCGGCAAAAAGCTCAGCTACGGCTCGCTCGTGGAGGCCGCCAGCCGCCAGCCCGTACCCGACAAGCCCTTGCTGAAGAGCCGGGCCGATTTCAAGATTCTGGGCAAGCCCACCGCCCGCCTGGACACGCCCGCCAAGGTCAAGGGCACGGCCAAGTTCGGCATCGATGCCCGCATCGACGGCATGCTGGTCGCCGTGATGGCGCGCGCACCCTTTGCCGACGCCAAGGTCAAGTCCATGGACGAGGCGGCCGCCCGCGCCGTCAAGGGCGTGCAAAAGATCATCAGCATCCCGCATGGCGTGGCCGTGCTGGCCGATGGCTACTGGGCCGCCAAGCAAGGCCGCGACGCCTTGGCCCTGCAATGGGAGATGGGCGACAAAGCGCAGCTCAACTCCGCCAAGGTCAGCGAGATGCTGAACGACGCGGCCAGTAACGCCGGCGCCATTGCGGTGGACAAGGGCAATCTCAAGGACGCCTCTGCCACTTCGGCCCAGCGCCTGAGCGCCAGCTACGAAGTGCCCTATCTGGCCCACGCCTGCATGGAGCCGCTGAACTGCCTGGCCTGGGTCAAAGGGGATGAGGTGACGATCTGGGCCGGCACCCAAAGCCAGGGCCCCGCGCAAGGCATCCTGGGCCAGATCGCCCAGGTGACGCCGGCCAAGGTCAAGGTCAACACCTTGCTGCTGGGCGGTGGCTTTGGCCGCCGTTTTGCCCCCGACTTCACCATCGACGCGACCCTGCTGTCCAAACTCAGCGGCAGCCCGGTCAAGCTGATCTACACCCGCGAGGACGATATGGCGGCGGGCTATTACCGCCCGGCGTCTCTGGTCAAGTTCGAGGCGGCGCTGGACGAGAACGGCCGCGCCACCGCCTTGCGCGCCGATGTGGCCTCGCCCTCCATCATGGCCGGCTCCGGCTTTATGAAGCTGCCCGAAAGCGGCGTGGACGGCCAAGCCGTCGAAGGCCTGGCCGATCATCTCTACGACATCCCCAACCAACGCATCGCCTACGGCCGCGCCGAGCCCGGCCCGCAGGTCTGGTTCTGGCGCTCGGTGGGCCACTCGCAGAACGCTTTCTTCATCGAAAGCTTTATCGACGAACTGGCCGCCGCCGCCAAGGCCGACCCGCTGCAATACCGGCTGAAGATGCTGGACAAGCACCCACGCGCCAAGGCCGTGCTGGAAGCCGCAGCGGCCAAGGCCGGCTGGGGTCAGGTCTTGCCTGCGGGGGTGAAGCGGGGCATCGCCCTGGCCGAGAGCTTTGGCAGCTTTGTCGCCGAAGTGGCCGAGGTCTCGGTCGCCGCCGACGGCACGCCCAAGGTGCACCGCGTCGTCGCGGCGGTGGACTGCGGCCAGACCGTCAACCCGCAGACCATTGCCCGCCAGATCGAAGGCGCCATCGTCTACGGCCTCAGCGCGGCGCTCTACGGCCAGATCACGCTGAAAGACGGCCGCGTGGAGCAAAGCAATTTCCACGACTACCCGGTGCTGCGCATGAGCGAGATGCCCAAGGTAGAAGTGCACATCATCCCTAGCATGGCCGCCCCCGGCGGCGTGGGCGAGCCTGGCACCCCGCCGATTGCGCCTGCGGTGGCTAACGCCATCTTTGCGGCCACCGGTGTGCGCCTGCGCAAGCTGCCGTTTGAGACCGCCTTGTTGAAAAAGGCCTAAAGCCCATGAAGCGATTCACCCTCCCTGCCCTGCTCTTGAGCGCCGTCGGCGCCAGCTTCGCGGCCCCGCAGACGGGTTCGGTCTACGAGCAGCGGGAAAAGGACTGGCGCAACGGCGCCATCGTCTATCAGGTGCTGGTGGATCGCTTCGTGCCCTCGGCCCAGCTGGAGGCCAAGCGGGCGCTCTACCCGGCGCCCAAAAAGCTTCGGGATTGGGCCGAGCCGGCCAGGCCCGGCGTCTATCTGGAGGACGCCAAGCTCAATAGCCAGGAGCTGGACTTCTGGGGCGGTGATCTGCAAAGCCTGAGCACGCGGCTGGACTACATCCAGCAGCTGGGCGCCGATGTGCTCTACCTCAACCCCATCCACCTGGCCTACACCAACCACAAATACGACGCCTTCGACTTCAAGGCCATCTCACCCGAGTACGGCAGCCGGGCCGAGTTCAAGCAACTGGCCGCGAATGTCCACCAACGCGGCATGAAGCTGGTGCTGGACGGGGTGTTCAACCATATGGGGCGCAACTCACCCAAGTTCCAGCAAGCCTTCGCCAAGCCCGACAGCCCCTGGCGGGACTGGTTCGCCATCGGCCCACAATACCAAGGCGGCGCGCGGGTGTGGACGGGTTTTCAAAACCTGCCCGAGCTCAATTTGGAAAACCCGGCAGTGCGCGACTACCTCTACGGCGCACCCGACTCGGTGGTGCGCGGCTATTTGCGCGATGGCGCCGATGGTTGGCGCCTGGACACGGCCTTCGAGCTGGGTCTGCCCTTTCTGCGCGAGCTGACGGCGGCGGCGCATCAGCAAAAGCCCGGCTCCCTGGTGGTGGGTGAGATCGTCAACTACCCGTCTGACTGGCTGCACTCACTGGACGCGGTGATGAACTTCTCGCTGCGCCAGATCGTGCTGGGCCTGGCCCAGGGCGAGTTGTCACCGGCCATGAGCGCACGCATGAGCGAGCGCCTGATACGCGACGCAGGCATCGAGCCCATGCTCAAGTCCTGGATGGTGATCGACAACCACGACATCCCGCGCATCGCCCATCTCTTCCCGGCCAGCGATCAGCGCCGCATGGTGCAGACCCTGCAATTCACCCTGCCCGGCGCGCCAAATATCTACTACGGCGCCGAGCTGGGCATGAGCGGCGGAGGCGATCCCGAGAATCGCAGTCCCATGCGCTGGGACCTGCTCAAGGCCGACAACCCCGATCTGCTCTGGATGAAACAACTGGTCGCCCTGCGCAAGGAGCACCGCGCCTTGCGCGTGGGGGACTTCCGCCTGATCGAGGTCGAAAAGCTCTACGCCTTTGAGCGCTACACCGATCGCGCACTAGAGACCATGCTGGTGATCTGCAACCCCAGGGCTGAGCCGGTCAGCGAGCGCCTGATGGTGGCGAACGCCATGCTGATGGACGACACCCCGCTGGTCGATGCCCTGAACCCCAAAGCCGATAGCCCTCTGGTGCTGGGCGCGGGCTTTGTGACCGTCACCGTGCCGGCCCGCACGACCCTGGTGCTACAGCCCAAGGAACGCGAGCTGGGCGGCTACAGCCGCTACAAACGGGTCAACTGAGCCGCCCAGGCACTGCCGTTCAAGCGGCAGGCGGATAACCGGCTTCGGTCAGAGCTGTTGCCAGGTCTTCGCGCGACAAATCGCTCTGCACTTGCAACTCGCGCGTGTCGCGTTTGAAGTCCAGCTTGGCCTGATCGTCCACCTCGCCCAGGGCGCGGGTGATGGCAGCGACGCAATGGCCGCAGCTCATATCGGGCAGTTTGAAGTCATAGGTATGCAGGGTGGCGCTCATCTCTGGCTCTCCGATGTGATGGGAATGCAAGAAGCATAGACCTTGCCACGATGGCAAGGTCAAGCGGAAAGCAAAAAGCGAATCAAGTCATCGTTCACCACATGGGCCTTGAGGCGCTGATTTCCTGCGACTCGCGCCACCGTAGAGCGCCTCGTCGACGCTGGATGCTGCACCCCGCCCGAGCAACAGCAACGGCAGCGTTTCTCGGATGTCGCACCCCTGGCCGCTTTGAGTGCGCTCAGCTGGCTGAATCCGCCACCCGGAGCGGGCATTCGTCGTGACTGTCTCGCATCCCAGAAGCGGTCATTCAACGTGCGAGGTCAGCGGGCAGCGAAGCCATCCGCTGGAGCGAAAGGCTAGCTGGCAACTCCACTGCCCAATCGTCGGCCACGCATTCGAATGTCTCATCTTTGAAATAGAAGAGAAAGTGCGTGGCCTGACCGGAGCGCGGGGCATCGGCGTTGATGATCCAATCCTGTGGAGCCGAGAGCAAATCCGGGGCACCCGACACTGCGTAAAACTCACCCCAGGCCGGGGCCAAGCGACTGAATCGGCACTCTCCCATGAGCCAGCCCTCGTCGTTGGTTGGCCCATCGCGAAAGCGCTGGCAGTTTTTGAAGCGCAGCGTTGCTTTGGTTCCTTCGCTGAACTTAGGAAACTGGAAGGCGTTCACATAAAAGGTGACGAACGTGTCTGGACCCACTACGAGCACCGATGGCTCCGGAGCATTGGGGTCGGCATTCCAGCCGTTGTTGAGTTGCACGAACTTCGCCATTGCCAGCTACCGAGACAGGGGGCAAAAGGAGCTGCGCTCAAACATCGGCGCTGCCCGTACAACTAAGCGAAGCTTGACAGACGCAAGTCCTTGGATAGTCACTGCTTTCTCAATTCAAAGCCAGGTCGCAAGGGTACTAAAAGTTCCGACAAAGACGACACGGGATACAACTTACGCTGCACAGCAAGATTCTCGCCTCTTCGTCCTTGGCGCAGGGATTCACGGTGCAACTCGGGAATTCACGAACGCCCGCTCATGGCCAGGAACAACCCCAGGCGAGCGGCTGCTTTCAGCCACCTCCTCCCCGAGGTCCGCTCCAGCAGGAGTGCGGCAATGTGTCTGTCCACTCCGAGACCGCATAGCAAAAGACACTGCCGCAGCAGGGGCTTGACCTTGCCATCATGGCAAGCTTGATACTTGCCAGCATGATGATCAAAACACCTGCCAACACCCCCAGCCCCTGGACCTTGCCCATAGCGGGCATGACTTGCGCATCTTGCGCGAGCCGGGTGGAAAAAGCGCTCAAGGCCTTGCCCGGCGTGCGCTCGGCCCAGGTCAATCTGGCGACCGAGACGGCCAGTGTGGAAGGGGCACCGGAGCTGATCCTGGCCGCGCTACAGGCCAGCGTCAAAAAGGCCGGCTATAGCTTGCGCGAGAAAATCTGGCAGCTGCAGGTGGGCGGCATGACCTGCGCCTCCTGTGTAGGCCGGGTCGAGAAGGCACTTATGAAAGTGCCCGGTGTGCTGGAGGCCGAGGTCAATCTGGCGACCGAGACGGCCACGCTGCGTGCCCTGGCTTCGGTGGAGCTGGATCAGCTGCTGGGCGCCATCCTCAAGGCCGGCTACACGGCGCAGCGCCTGGACACTAACTCAGAACCTGAGCAGAGCGCCGCCGCCCTGCCCTGGTCACACAGCGCCTGGCCGGTGGGCTTGGCCGCGCTGCTGTCCGCGCCCCTGGTCATCCCCATGCTGGGCGATTTTTTTGGCCAGCACTGGATGCTCAACGGCTGGTGGCAGCTGCTGCTGGCCGCCCCCGTGCAGCTCATCCTCGGCGCTCGCTTTTACAAAGCCGGTTGGGCGGCGCTGCGGGCGGGCAGCGGCAATATGGACCTGCTGGTGGCCTTGGGCACCTCGGCGGCCTTCGGGCTCTCGGTCTACGAGCTTCTGATTCGCGGGCCCATGAGCATGAACCTCTACTTCGAGTCCGCCGCCGTGGTCATCACCTTGGTGCTGCTGGGCAAGTGGATGGAGGCGCGGGCCAAGCGCCAGACCACGGAGGCGATTCGGGCACTCAAGAAGCTGCGCCCCGAGACCGCTCGCGTGCGCCGCGATGGCGTCGAGTCCGAGCTGCCCCTGGCCGCCCTGCGCCTAGGCGACGAGGTGGTGGTGCGACCGGGCGAGCGCATCCCGGTGGACGGCGAGATCCTCAGCGGTGAGAGCCCGGTGGACGAATCCCTCATCACCGGGGAGAGCTTGCCTGTGGACAAACACCCTGGCGACGCGGTGGTGGGCGGCGCCGTCAATGGCGAGGGCCTGCTGATCCTGCGCACCACGGCGCTGGGGGCGGAGTCCACGCTCTCGCGCATCGTGCGCCTGGTGGAGTCGGCCCAGGCCAAGAAGGCGCCCATCCAACGCCAAGTCGACCGAGTCAGCGCCATCTTTGTGCCGGTGGTGCTGGGCATTGCCTTGCTGACGCTGCTGTCCTGGGGCCTGAGCACGGGCGACTGGGAGCACGCGATTCTCAATGCGGTGGCGGTGCTGGTGATCGCCTGCCCCTGCGCCCTGGGCCTGGCCACGCCTACGGCCATCATGGTGGGCACCGGGGTGGCGGCGCGCCAAGGCATTCTGGTCAAGGATGCCGAGGCCCTGGAGTTGGCCGCCGAGGTCAGCCTGGTGGCTTTTGACAAGACCGGCACGCTGACGGTGGGCCGCCCAAAGTTGGCGCATCTGCAAAGCATCGCGGGCCTGGATGAACAGGCCGCCCTGGCCCTGGCCGCGGCCCTGCAATCGGGCAGCGAACACCCTCTGGCCCAGGCCGTGCGTGAGCGGGCTCTGGAACTCAAGCTCACTGTGCCCGAAGCCGCGCAGCTGCGCGCCGTGCCGGGCCGCGGTGTCAGCGCCCAGGTGAACGGTCAGGCCTATCTGCTGGGCAGCAGCCGCTATTTGAAGGACTTAGGCGCAGACCTCTCTGCCCTGCAAGCCGCCGCCGATCTGGCCCAGGCCCAAGGTCACAGCATCTCCTGGCTGGCCGAGGCGCCTGCTGCCGAGGGGGCTGCTCCCCGCCTGCTGGCGGCCCTGGCCTTTGGCGATGCGATCAAGCCCACGGCCGCGCCGGCCATCCAGGCTCTGCATGCTCTGGAGGTACGCAGCCTGCTGGTCAGCGGCGATAACAATGCCGCCGCCCAGGCCGTGGGCCACCAGCTCGGCCTGGACGAGGTGCGGGCCGAGGTCTTGCCGGCCGACAAAGCCCGCATCGTGGCCGAGCTGAAGAAAGAGCTGAGCAGCCAAGGCAAACACCGGCGCGTGGCCATGGTGGGCGACGGCATCAACGACGCGCCGGCGCTGGCCGCGGCCGATGTGGGCTTTGCCATGGCCACCGGCACCGATGTGGCCATGGCCGCGGCTGGTGTGACCCTGATGCGCGGCGATGTGCGCTTGGTCGCCCAGGCCATAGACCTGAGCCGCAAGACCGTGGCCAAGATTCGCCAAAACCTGTTCTGGGCATTTGCCTACAACGTGGTGGGCATCCCGCTGGCGGCTTTAGGTTTCCTCAACCCCATGCTGGCGGGCGCGGCCATGGCGCTGTCCAGCGTCTCGGTCGTCAGCAATGCATTGCTGCTCAAACGTTGGAAGGCGAAGGCATGAAGTCTGCGATGGAACTCTTCAATATCGGCGAGGCGGCGGCGCGCTCCGGCGTCTCGGCCAAGATGCTGCGGCATTACGAATCCTTGGGCCTGTTGCCCAAGGTGGCGCGCACCGAATCGGGCTACCGGCTCTATTCCGAACGCGAGGTTCACACCCTGCGCTTTATTCGCCGGGCACGCGATCTGGGCTTCTCCATGGCCGAGATTGCCGACCTGCTCAAGCTCTGGCAGAACCGGCGCCGCAGCAGCGCCGATGTCAAACGCATTGCCCAGACGCATATCGCTGACTTGGAACGCCGTCTGGCCGAGATGACGGCGATGAAGAACAGCTTGCAGCAATTGGTGCACTGCTGCCACGGCGATGAACGGCCGGATTGCCCGATTCTGGAGGGACTGGCGGGCTAGGGCTTGTTAGCGCTATGGCAATGGGCCGCGTCCCAGTTTTGCATGCGCTCCCGCCGCTCCAGGCGGAAGTTGGTCACCTCCAGGCGCAGGCCATCCGGGTCATTGAAAAACGTGGCCCAGTAGTCGGGCGCATAGTCCGGGTAGAGGGCGGCCTCGCTGGCCGCGATGCCAACGGCTTGCAAAGCCTCCGCCACCTCGCGCACCTCGTCAATCGAATTCACCCGCAGGCAGAAATGATGCAGGCCCGGCGCATAGGGTTCATGCGTCTGCGCCACACGGGCCGGCCGCAGCACAAAGCCGAACTGGCGGTTGTAGTACTGCACATGCGGCTCGCCGTTCAGGGAAAAACAGTTCTTTCGAAAACCCAGGATGTTCTGCAGCACCCGGTCGTAAAAAGCCTCCGAACGCTGCGGCTCGCTGACGCTGATGTAGATGTGATCGATGCCAATGACTTCGGCCATGGGGCACTCCAGATGAGTTCTGCTCAGAGCAGCAAGACGGGCACCGAAATCATGGCATGAAAGACAAAGCCCCGTGCCGGCAGCGCGCCGGGGACGGGGCTTGGGTACGAGACGCGGAAGGGGCTCAGGTCTTGCTGAGGCCGCCGCTCAACTGCTTGCGACGCACCAGACCCAGGCCCAGCAGGCCCAGCGCCATCAGGCCGTAAGTCGAGGGCTCGGGCACCACCTGGGCAAAGACGGCGTCCGCCAGCAGCTGATGACCAACCGTGGTGGGGTGGATGGAGTCCCAGAACAGCGAGGTCGCCGGGTCGCAGATATTGTCGGTACGACCGCAGGCGTTGGTGACGTTGGTCAAACCAAGGCTGCTGGCCGAACTCACGGTGTGGGTCAGGAAGCCGTAGAAGTCAAAGGTTTGCACACCGGCTTCACCGTTCAGGCGGGCGGCCAGAGCGGCGTCCATCGTTGCCGAAGCAAACGATGCCGTCGCGGACGCCTGAGGCCCGCTGCTGAGTGCATCAGGGGCGAGGCCAAAATTGGGCGTATTCATGACCAAGATGTGCTGCGCACCCCTTGCTTGCAGGGCATCGACCATATTGCCGATGTCCAGCGCGTAAGCGGCGGCCGTGTCATTGATGATGCTGGCCGCATTGGCCGGATTGGCCTTGATGGCGTCCAGCGTGGCTCGCACATTGTTGCCGCCACCGGAAATGATGAACAGCTCGCTACCGCTCACCGTCTTGCCCGAGCCAAGAAACATATTCAGCTGGGACTTCAGGCTGAAGGGAAAGCCGCCAGGGCCATCCACGCCATCCACACCGGTCTGCGCGCCACCAAAGGCGTAGTTGTCACCGCCCAGCAAAGAGGCTTGCGCGGACAAACCCATCTTGCTGGCGAAGTACTCGGACCAAACCGGCCCGTTGCTATAGCGACCAGAAAAATAAGGCGTTTTGGAAAATTCTTGATCCGTGGTGGGCGCCAGGCCATTGCTACCCAGTAGCAATGCGTTATTGCCCGCATCCGACAGGCTGTCACCAAAGATGACCAGGTTGGAAAAGCTGCTGGCCTGGGCTGCCACCGAGAGGGACAGCAGCAAACCGGTCAAGGCAAATCGAAGGGATGAATGTGTCATAGCTGCTCACAAATAAGTTGAGTGTCGGGCCGCTTGCTGGCTGTGGACCCGTAGCACAAGAGAGTCAAAAGAAAATCCGACAAATAGACGCTTGACTCATGCGCGCGCAGCATCGCCCAGGGTGCAATGACTGTCAACGTAAGCACGCACCCCTATCAACTGGCTTGCTTTTTTTTGGGCAGCGGCTAGGCCCGCAGCAAACCAGCCCTCGGCCGTTTTTGTGAGCCTCAGCGCTTGGTGCTGGCGCTGGGTTTGAAGGGGAAAAAGGAGGCGCGCTCCTGCGCCACCCGATCGCTTTGCCGGGCAATATTCCCACAGACCAGATCGCAAATCTTGTAAACCGAGGGGTCGGCGATTTTGTAAAAGGCGCTGGTGCCGCGGCTCTCGCGCAACACCAGGCCATGCTGTTGAAGCACGGTCAGGTGACGCGACACATTGGCTGCGCTAAAACCGCACAGCTCGGCCAACTCGCCGACCTTGCGTTCTTGCTGGCGCAGCAGATTGAGGATGTGCAAGCGCGTGGGCTCCGACAGGGCCTGGAAGTAGGCGGCGATCTGAACCAGGGCGGCCGGAGGTAGATCTTTCATGGGCGGGTCTCAACCCGCCGCAGCGGGTCCTTTTTCATTGGAGAACAGGAGTTTAGATGAGTGCTTGCAATCCTGCTTGCTTGACTATTTGCATGATTGCGCAAATAATGATTCATCGAAATGCATTTGTCCAGTCGATTCTTCAAAGATTGCCATGAATAAAACACTTCCTCCCCACGCTCGCCGCTCGGCCTTGGCGCTGAGCCTGATGCTGGGCAGTGGCTTGCTCGCCTGGGCTTTCGCTCCGGCCCTGTCTGCCCAGGCTCAAGCTCAGGCCGCAGCGCCTCTGGCCAGCTATCAGCTGAAGGCCGGCGGGGCGCAAAGCAGTCGCAGCTTTGACGGGGTGGTGGAAGCCGTACGCCAGACCGTGGTGGCCGCCCAGGTGGCGGGCGCCATCGTGCAGATCGATGTCAAGGCGGGTGATCGCGTCAGCAAGGGTCAGGTCTTGCTACGGGTGGACGCTCGCGCCGCCCAGGACGCCGCCCAGGCCAGCGAGGCCCAGGCCCAGGCCGCGCGCGCGACCCTGCAGCTGGCCACCCGCGACTTCGAGCGCCAGCAGCAACTCTTCAAGCAGCGCTATATCAGCCAGGCAGCACTGGACCAGGCCGAGAGCCAGTTCAAGGCGACCCAGGCGCAGGTCAATGCCCAGCTGGCCCAGCTGGGCGGCGCACGCACCCAGACCAGCTTGCATGTGGTGCGCAGCCCTTACGACGGCATCGTCTCCGAGCTGCCGGTGGCCCTGGGCGATATGGCCCTGCCCGGCCGCGCCCTGATCACGGTTTACGACCCCAGCGCCTTGCGGGTCACGGCCAATCTGCCGCAAAGCGTGGTGGCCGGCCTGAGCGCCAAGCCCAGCTTTCAGCTGGAGTTGAATGGCAAGCGTGGTGTGCAGCCCAGCCAGGTGCAGATCCTGCCCATGGTGGATGCCGGCACCCACACGGTGCAAGTGCGCCTGGACCTGGCCAAGGCCAATAGCGCCGGCTCTTCCCCCAACTACACACCCGGCCTGTTCGCCCGAGTCTGGCTCAACGACGATGGCGCGCCCGCGGTCAGCCAGCAATTGCTGCTGCCGCGCAGCGCGGTCCTGCGCCGCGCCGAGCTGCATGCGGTTTATGTGTTGAACGAGCAGGGCCAGCCCTTGCTGCGGCAGGTCCGTCTGGGCGCAGCCCAGGGCGAGCTGGTGGAGGTCTTGTCCGGCCTGAGCGCCGGTGAGCGCGTCGCCACCGATCCGGCCGCCGCCGCCCGCGTCCTCAGCGGTGCCCAGCCATGAGCAGCCCTAAGCCCAATCCTCGGCTGGGGCCCAGCGGCCGCATCGCTGCCTTCTTCCTGAGCGCCCAGATCACGCCCTTGTTGGCCCTGGTCGCCTTGCTGCTGGGCATCTTCGCCGTGCTGGTGACGCCGCGCGAAGAAGAGCCGCAGATCAACGTCACCATGGCCAATGTGATGGTGCCCTTCCCCGGCGCCGGCGTGGCCGATGTGGAGCAGATGATTGCGACGCCGGCCGAACAGGTGCTCGCGCAGATGGCGGGGGTCGAGCATGTGATGTCGGTCTCGCGCCCCGGCCTGGCCGTGCTGACGGTGCAGTTCAAGGTCGGCGTTCCCCGCACCGAGGCCTTGGTGCGGCTCTACGACACGGTCAACTCCAATGCCGACTGGCTGCCGGCCAAGCTGGGTGCCCTGCCCCCCATCATCAAGCCCAAGGGCATTGATGACGTGCCCATCGTCAGCCTGACGCTGTTCAGCAAAAAGAATGGCGAAATCGGTGCGGCCGATCTGGAGCGCGTGGCCCACAGCATGGAGGCCGAGCTCAAGCGCGTGCCCGGCACCCGCGAGGTCTCGAGCATAGGCGGCCCCGGCCGCGGCGTGATCATCGAGATGGACGCCGGCCGCATGGCCAGCGTGGGTCTGAGCGTGGCCGATCTGCGCCGCGCCCTGCAGTCGGCCAATGCCGGCGCACCCCTGGGCGATTTGCTGCGCGCCAACCAAGCGATCGCGCTGGAGGCCGGTTCTTTCCTGGGCTCGGCCCGCGAGGTGGAAGAACTCGTCGTCGGTGTGCAGGCTGGCAAACCCATCTTCTTGCGCGATGTGGCCCAGGTGCGCGACGGCCCCCTGCTGCCCACGCGTTATGTCTGGCATGGCGAGGCTGGCCAAACCTACCCGGCCATCACTCTGGCCATCACCAAAAAAGCGGGGGAGAACGCCATCGACGTGGCCAATGCCCTGATGAGCCGGGTGGACGAGCTGCGCAACACCTTGATTCCGGCCGATGTCGAGGTCAGCGAAACGCGCAACTACGGCGCCAGCGCGGATGAAAAGGCCAAGAAGCTGATCCAGAAGCTGCTCTTCGCCACCGCCTCGGTGGTGGCCCTGGTCTTCATCGCCCTGGGCCGCCGTGAAGCCGCCATCGTGGGCACGGCGGTGATTCTGACGCTGACGGTCACTCTGTTCGCCTCCTGGGCCTGGGGCTTCACGCTCAACCGGGTCTCGCTGTTCGCGCTGATCTTCTCCATCGGCATCCTGGTGGACGACGCCATCGTGGTGGTGGAGAACATCCACCGCCACCAGCAGCTCTACCCCGGCCGCAGCCTGAAGGACATCATCCCCGGCGCCGTTGACGAGGTGGGCGGCCCCACCATTCTGGCCACGCTGACGGTGATCGCAGCCTTGCTGCCCATGGCTTTTGTGTCCGGCCTGATGGGCCCTTATATGAGCCCCATCCCCATCAACGCCAGCATGGGCATGCTGCTCTCGCTCGCCATCGCCTTTGTCGTGACGCCGTGGTTGGCCCGTCTCTGGATGAAGCATGTGCCCCCGGCAGGCCACACGGCAGCTAAGGCCCAGGAACTTCACGGCCTCGCTGCCCGGCTTGCGCCGCTGTTCGAGCGCATCTTCAAGCCCTTGCTGGATTCGCAGCGCGGCGGGCGCAATCGCGGCCTGCTGGGGCTGGGCATTGCGGGGCTGATCGTCGTCTCCCTGGCCCTGCCCGCCACCGGTCTGGTGCTGCTGAAGATGCTGCCCTTTGACAACAAGTCCGAGCTGCAGGTGGTGGTGGACATGCCGGCCGGTACGCCGCTGGAGAAAACCGCCGCCGCCATGCGCGAGCTGGGCGCCTACCTGGGCACGGTGCCCGAGGTGACGCATTACCAGGCTTACGCCGGCGCCGCCTCGCCCATCAACTTCAACGGCCTGGTGCGTCAGTACTATCTGCGCGCCGACCCGAACCAAGGTGACATCCAGGTCAATCTGGTGGACAAGCATGCGCGCAAGGAGCAGAGCCACGCCATCGCCATGCGCCTGCGCCCCGAGCTGCAAAAAATCGCCAAACGCTTCGAGGCCAATGTGAAGGTGGTGGAAGTGCCGCCCGGCCCCCCCGTGCTCTCGCCCATCGTGGCCGAGATCTACGGCCCCGAGGCCGCCGGCCGCGACGCCGTGGCGCGTCAGGTGCGGGCGGTTTTTGAGCGCCAAGCCGGCATCGTCGATGTGGACGACACCTTGATCGCCGCCGCCCCGCGCCAGCTGCTGCTGATCGACCGCCGCAAGGCGGCCATGCTGGGCGTGCCGCAGGAATTGATCGTCAGCACCCTGCGCGCCGGCCTGGCCGGTGAGGCCGTCACCTATCTGCATGACCAGAGCAAATACCCCGCGCCCGCCATGCTGCAGCTGCCGCCCGAGTCGCAAGGCAATCTGGACGCCTTGCTGGCCCTGGGTGTGCGCAGCAGCGCGGGCAGCAATGCCGGCGCCCTGATACCGCTGCGCGAGTTGCTGACGATTTCGGACACGCACCGCGAGCAGCCGATCTATCACAAGGACTTGCTGCCGGTGCAGTTTGTGATGGCCGATGTGGCCGATGCCAAAACCCATCTGGACAGCCCGCTCTATGGCCTCTTCGCCATGCGCGCCGAGATCAAGAAGATCCAAACGCCCGGTGGCGGCACGCTGCAGGAGTACTTCATCCGCCAGCCCTCCGACGGCTTGCGCGACTACAGCCTCAAATGGGATGGCGAGTGGCAAATCACTTACGAGACCTTCCGCGATATGGGCCTGGCCTATGGCGTGGGCCTGATCCTGATCTATCTGCTGGTGGTGGCCCAGTTCGGCTCTTATCTGACGCCGCTGATCATCATGGCGCCCATCCCGCTGACCATCATCGGCGTGATGCCCGGCCATGCCCTACTGGGCGCGCAGTACACGGCCACCAGCATGATTGGCATGATCGCCCTGGCGGGCATCATCGTGCGCAACTCCATCCTGCTGGTGGACTTCATCAATCTGCAGCTGCGTGAAGGCATGGCGATAGAGAAGGCCATCGTCAGCGCCGCCGTCACCCGGGCTCAGCCCATCATCCTGACCGGCCTGGCGGCCATGATGGGCGCCTTCTTCATCCTCGACGACCCCATCTTCAACGGTCTGGCCATCTCCCTGATCTTCGGCATCGCCATCTCAACGCTGCTGACCCTGGTGGTGATCCCGCTGCTGTACTACGTGGCGTACAGAAACCGGGTGGAGGCGATCACGGCGAACTAGACGAAACCCTACTCACCGATGCAGCCCGACCGCACTGGGTGCCGGGCAAGCGGTGAAGCGAAGTAAAGAAGGAGGGCCGGAACGGCCCGGGTGACATGAGCGGAACCGCTTGCCCGGTGCCCAGTGCTCGCCCAATACAAACCCTAGGCAAAAGCACAAGGAGAACCTCATGAACACCTGGCAAATCGTCCGCATCATCGCGGGCAGCTTCATCCTGCTGTCGCTCGCACTGGGCGTGCCCGGCAGCCCGGTCTTTCATTCCAGCTGGTGGCTGGCTTTCACCGCCTTTGTGGGCCTCAATCTGCTGCAAAGCGGCCTCACCCGCTGGTGTTTGATGGAGTCCATCTTGGCCAAGCTGGGTGTACGCCGCGGCAACTGATCAGGCGATCAGCCGCCCTTCCTGAAAGTCCCGCACTGCTTGCATCAGTTCGGCCTGCGTGTTCATCACAAAGGGGCCGTACTGAGCGATGGGCTCGCCCAGGGGTCGGCCCGCGATCAGCAGGGCGCGAGCGCCTTGCTCACCGGCCGCAAAACGCACGCCGTCTGAGCCCGCCTGATTGGCCAGAATCGCCATGCGCTGGGCCGGCACGGTGCAAGCCTGGGGCTCAAACACCAGGCTGCCTCGGTACACATAGACGAAGGCGTTATGCCCCTCGGGCACGGCTTGCTCAAAGCTGGCACCGGGCTGCAGATGCACGTCCAGATACAGCGGCTCGGTCACATCGCGCTGCATGGCGCCTTGCACGCCGCCGCTGCTGCCGGCGATCACCCGCACCAAGCCACCTGCCTGCTCGTATTGCGGAATCTGCTCGGCCGGGATGTCGCGGTACCAGGGCGGGCACATCTTGTCCTTGCCGGCCAGATTCAGCCAGAGCTGAAAACCTTCCATGCGGCCGGCCGTTTGCTCGGGCAGCTCCGAGTGAATCACGCCACGCCCGGCCGTCATCCACTGCACGCCGCCGTCGCCCAGCAGACCTTCATGCCCGGCCGAGTCGCGGTGGCGCATACGACCTTCCAGCATATAAGTGATGGTCTCAAAGCCCCGGTGCGGATGCTCGGGAAAGCCGCCGATGTAGTCCTCGGCCTTGTCGGAGCCAAAAGCGTCCAGCATCAGATACGGGTCCAGCCGACGCTGCAATTGCTGGGTGAGCACACGGGTCAGCTTGACGCCGGCCCCGTCGCTGGTGGCCTGGCCCACCACCAGACGCTCAACGGCGCGGGCTTGTTGGATTCGGGTCGCGGTGTTCATGGTCATTCCTTTGCTTTGGACAGGCTTTGCAAGCCAGGACCTCACTGTATTCATCAACAATGAACTGCAGAAGCCCGTTGGATGGATAAGATTGTTCCACCAAAGGAACAATCAAACCCAATGTCTCTCGATGCCGATGACCTCCTGCTGTTCGCCCGGGTGATGGAGCAAGGCAGTTTCAGCCGCGCGGCCGAACGCCTGCAATGGCCCAAGTCCAGCGTGTCGCGCCGCATCGCCGCGCTGGAAGCCCGCCTGGGCGAAAAGCTGCTGCAACGCAGCACCCGCCGTTTGACGCTGACCGAATTCGGCGCCGGTGTGCTGGAGCATGCCCGCGCCCTCTCCGCCGAGGTCGATGCCGCCCTGGCCCTGGCCCTGCACCGCCAGCAAAAGCCCAGCGGGCGGCTGCGCGTGTCCATGCCGGCCGATTTCGCCAATCAAGGTCTGGCGCCCATGCTGGCGGCCTTTGTGCGCGACTACCCCGCGGTGCAGCTGGAGCTGGACCTCTCACCCCGCCGGGTCGACCTGATCGCCGAGGGCTTTGATCTGGCCCTGCGGGTGGGTGAGCTGAGCCAGGACAACAACAGCCTGGGCGCCCGCCGCCTGGCCACCTTGTCCACCGGGCTCTATGCCTCGCCCGCCTATCTGGCCCAACAGGGCGAGCCCTTGCTGCCCGAGGGCCTGAGCCAGCTGCACGCGCTGATGATTCTGGACCGCAAGGGCGAGGCCCTGCCCTGGACCCTGTTGCACGCCCAGGACCCCAGCCGAAGCTGGACCGGCGCACCCGCCCAGCGCAGCCTGGCCAATGCGCCCGAGCTGCTGCTGCGCCTGGCCTGCGCGGGGGTGGGCATCACGGCCGTGGCCGAGCTTTTTGCCAAGGCACCGGTGGCGCGCGGTGAATTATTACGGGTGCTGCCCGACTGGTGCTTGCCGCCCACCGACTGCTGGGCGGTCTTCCCGGAGCGGCGGCTGATGCCGCTGCGCACCCGGGTATTCCTGGGGGCTTTAAGCCAAGCCCTGGCCGAATGTGCGCCCCCTGCCAAGCCCTAGCAGCAAGCCCAGACGGGCGCAAGCTGCGCCCCTGTTCATAGCAACAGCAAGAACTGACATCGGCGGGCGAAGGGCGGTATGCTCCGCTGAATTACTCTGTTAGTCGAAGGGATGCAAGGCGGCGCAAAGCGCTTTTGCATGGACCGGGAGAACGGATGGGCGCGACGAGAATCTTCCCCACCCTGCTCAGCCAGGGTCTGGATCTGCTGTTCAGCACCGAGCTGCCTGTGGGCCTGGCCCTGCTGGACCACGAGTTCCGCTACGTCCGCATCAACAAAACGCTGGCGGACTTCAACGGCGTGCCAGCGCAGGAAGCCCTGGGCCAGACCGTGCAAGCCGTGCTGCCCGAGGCCTACGCCACGCTAGGCCCCTTGCTGCAGCAGGTGCTGAGCAGCGGCGAGGCCCTGCAGGGCTTCCGGGTGCAGGCCGAGGTGCCTAGCTTTCCTGGCGAACTGTCGGAGTGGGAGGCCAGCTATCTGCCGGTCAAGAACGAGTACGGCTACACCTGCGGCATCCTGGTACAGGCCATCAATATCACCGTCCAGCAGCTGGCCCAGCGCCGCGAGCGCCAAAGCGAAGAACGGGTGCGCCGGGTGCTGGACAGCCTCTTTGTGCTGGTGGGCGTGCTGACCCCTGATGGCGTCTTGCAAGAGGCCAACCGCGCCCCGCTGGAGGCTGCCGGCATCAGCCTAGAAGAGGTGCAAGGGCAGTATGTCTGGGACACCTATTGGTGGAGCCACGACACCGAGCAGCAGGAGTGGCTCAAGAGTGCGGTCAAGGAAGTGGCAGCGGGGGGGCTGGTGCGCAGAGAGGTCAAGGTCTGCATGGCCGGCGGCCAGCTGGTCACCATCGACTTCATGCTGGCGCCACTGCGCGACGAGGCCGGCCGCATCACCCATCTGATCCCCTCGGCCATCGACATCTCCGACCGCGTGGCCAGCGACCGCGCCCTGCGCGCCAGCGAGGCGCGCTTTCGCAGCGCCTTCGAGGCCGCACCCGATGGCATGACCTTGGTCGATGCCGAGCGCCACATCCTGCTGGCCAACAAGAGCATGAACCGCTTGTTCGGCTACGCGCCGGGCGAGCTGACCGGGCGTTGCATCGACGAGCTGCTGCCGGCCGCCATGCGTCAGGCCCATGTCGGCCATGTGGGCCGCTTCTTCGCCACGCCCCAGGTGCGGCCCATGGCGGCGCGCAAGCCTCTGCACGGGCAAAGGCTGGACGGCACGCTCTTTCCCCTGGAGGTCGGCCTGAGCCCGATTCCCGGCAGCGACCCGCCCGAGGTGCTGGCCACCGTCTCCGACGTCAGCGAGCGCGTCGCCGCGCAAACTGAAATCCAGAAGGCATTGGAGGAGAAGACCGCGCTGCTGAACGAAGTTCATCACCGGGTCAAAAACAATCTGCAAATCATCTCCAGCCTGCTGCGCCTGCAGTCCGCCAGCGCCCCCGAGGCGGCCCGGCCCGCCTTGCAAGACAGCCAGGCCCGGGTGCGCGCCATGGCCTTGACCCACCAGCTGCTGTACGAACGCAAGGACTTCTCCGGCATGGAGCTGGGGCCTTATCTGCACAAGCTGACCGCCCTTCTGTGCGAGTCCTATCTGGGCCAGCAGTCAAGGGTGAGGGTGGAGGTGCAAGCGCCCGAGCGTGGCCTGCACATCGATTTGCAAACCGCCGTGCCCTGCGGCCTGGTGGTGAATGAGCTGGTGGTCAACGCGCTCAAGCATGCCTTTCCCGGCGCTCGCTCCGGCCTGATCCGCGTCAGCGCGGGTGACGACCCGGCAGCGCCGGGCAAATCCTTGTTCATCGAGGTGAGCGACGACGGCATCGGCCTGCCCGAGGGCATGGCGATGGAAGGCGCCAACTCCCTGGGCTTCCAGCTGGTCCCCCTGCTGGCCGACCAGATGGAGGCCAGCCTGGCCTTGCTGCCCGGCCCCGGCACCCGAGTGCGCCTGCAAATCCCCCGCCGTGAGGGCCTCCCACTATGAACGCGGTGATCGAAGTCAAGAGCCAGAACAAGACGGTGAGGGTGCAGATCGTCGAGGACGAACGCATCGTGGCACTCGATCTCAAGTTCAATCTGCAACAGCTGGGTTTTGTCGTCACCGGCATGGCCAATAGCGAGGGCGAGGCCCTGGCCCAGGTGCGGCGCGAGCGACCCGATGTGGTGCTGATGGACATCAATCTGGGTCGCGGCGGCGACGGCATCCAAGCCGCCCAACAGCTCAAGGACGAGTTCGGCGTGCCGGTGATCTTCCTCACCGCCTACGCCGAGCCGGAGACCTTGGAGCGCGCCGGCCTGAGCGCGCCCTACGGCTATCTGCTCAAGCCTTTTGAGCTGCGCGAACTCAACGCCACCATCCGCATGGCCTTGGCCCGGCGCGAGGTGGAGCAAAGGACCGAGCGACTGGAGCAACGCTTCCGCCTGGCCCTGGACGCCGCCCGCCTGGGCGTGGTGGAGTTCCATCGCAATACCGATGCCGTCGAGCTGGACGGCCATATCGCCCACCTGATGCGCAGCAGCCCGCTGGGCTTCAAGTTCTCGCGCGACGAGTTCCTGGCCCGTCTGGTCGAGCCTGCAGTGCGCGAGCGCCTCAGCTCCCTGCTACTGCCCGGCGGCGTGGTCCACACCCTGGCCCTGTGGCAGCGCGATGACGAGGAGCTGATCTGGCTGGAGATCCATGCCTGCCATTTCGTCGATGAAGACAAGGTCATCGGCGTGTTCCGTGACGTCACCACCCAGGTCAATAACGAGGAACGCCTGCAGCAGGCGGCCGTCGTTTTTGAGTCCGCCACCGAGGCCATCGTGATCCTGGACGGCGGCTATCTGGTGCGGGCCGCCAACCCCGCCTTCACCGCCCTCACCGGCTGGGCTCACCACGAGGTGCTGGGTCGGCATCCGGACGACTTCTTGCACGCCAAGCGCTCCAGCGACCGCATGAGTGCGCGCGAGAGCCTGGCCGCCGGCGCGGCCGCCACGCCCTGGCATGGCGATGTCTATTGCCTGCGGCGCGACGGCAGCCTGTTCCCGGCCTGGGAGCATGTGGCCCCGGTGATGGGCAAGGAGCAGGAGGTCTCGCACTATGTGCTGAGCTTCAGCGACACCTCGGCCCTGCGCGATGCTGAGATGAAGATTCACCACCTCGCCTTTCACGACGCGCTGACGGGCCTGGGCAATCGCCATCACCTCAACCACTGCCTGCGCGAATGCATGAACCGCCGCCCCAGTGAGGGCCAGCCCGAGAAGTTCGCCCTGATCTTCATCGATCTGGACGGCTTCAAGACCATCAACGACACCTTGGGCCATGCGGTGGGCGATCTGCTGCTGATCGAGATCGCCGCCCGCCTGAGCAATCATCTGCGCAGCACCGACGTGCCCATACGCCTGGGCGGTGACGAGTTCGTGCTGATTCTGCAATCCATCCAGCGGCCCGAAGACCTGATCAGCGTGGCCGACAAACTGCTCGTCGCCATCCGCCAACCGGTCGACCTGGGCCTGGGCGAGCCGGTGCAGGTCTCGGCCAGCATAGGCATCGCCCTCTTCCCCGATCATGCCGGCAGCGTGGACGATTTGATCAAGGCCGCCGACAGCGCCATGTACGCCGCCAAGGCCTCGGGTCGAGACCGCTATGCCTTCTACAGCGCCGCACTCTCGGCCCGCGCGGTGGAACGCATGCAGATCGAGCAAGGCCTGCGCCGCGCCTTGGGCGCTCAAGAGCTGCGGGTGCTCTGGCAGCCGGTGGTCTCGCTGCGCGATGGTGGCCTGCTCGGCGCCGAGGCCTTGCTGCGCTGGACCCATCCCGAGCATGGCCCCATCGGCCCCGAGCGTTTTATCCCGGTGGCCGAGGAGACCGGGTTGATCGACGCCATCGGCGACTGGGTCTTGCGCGAAGCCTGTGGCCAGGCCGCGCGCTGGCTCAAGGCCGGCTTTGCCTTTGAGCGCGTGGCCGTCAACGTCTCACCACGTCAGCTGCAACACGAGGGTTTCGCCCAAAGAGTGGAGGCCGCCCTGCAGCAGGCCCAGCTGGCCCCGGAAAAGCTGGAGCTGGAACTGACCGAATCCTCTTTGCAAAGCGGCGACTCCGTGCTGCGCGCCCTGCACGCCCTGCGCGCCCTCGGCGTCAAGCTCGCCCTGGACGATTTCGGCACCGGTTTTTCATCGCTGTCCATGCTCAAGATGCTGCCCATAGACCGGCTCAAGATCGACCGGGGTTTTGTACGCGACCTGGCCCGTGACCCCAACGACCTGGCCATCGCCCGCGCCATCGCCGCCCTGGCCAGCACCATGGATCTGGCCGTCACGGCCGAAGGCGTGGAAACCGCCGAGCAGCGCGACATCCTGCTAGGCATGAGCGTGCTTGAAGCGCAGGGCTGGCTTTACAGCCCGGCGGTGGAGGCGAAGGAGCTGGAGCTTTGGTTCGAGCCCGTGGCTAAGAAGCCGAGCTGAGCTTCGCGTAGATCCAAAATTTCCCGGGCCGGCCACGCACTTGGCGATAGCTTCGCAACAAGCCCTCGCCTTGGAAGCCGCAACGATCCAAGACACGTGCTGAGCGCGAGTTGGACTCAGTGCATGAGGTGTTTGAATCGCTTCTTTGGATTCTCAGAGCCGATGCAAGCCAGCCAATGCCCCGCCGCTCAGCCCCTCAAACCATAACGCTGCATTTTTGCGTACAAGGTGCTCTTGGCGATATTGAGCTGCTTGGCGCTGCGGGTCAGATTGCCCTCGCAGGCGGCAATGGCGCGCACGATCAATTGCTCCTCGTTTTCGGCCATGCTGGGCAGCGCCAAGGGGCGCTCAGCGGGCTGGTCCAGGCCGGCAAAAATGCTGGGATCCAGCTGCAGCTGCTCGGCCGTCAGGGGGCGATCTGGGCTGGTCAGCACCGCGCCTTCGATGATGTTGCGCAGCTCGCGCACATTGCCGGGCCAGGGATAGGCGGTCAAACGCGCCAGCACGGCGGCGTCGAGCTGCTCGGCACTTTGGCCCTGCTCGCGCCGAAAGCGCTCCAGGAACTTTTGCGCCAGCAAGGCGATGTCGGCGGGCCGCTCGCGCAGCGGCGGAATGCGCAGGCCGGTGACGGCCACGCGGTAGTACAGGTCCATGCGGAAGCGGCCGGCGGCCACCTCCTGGCGTAGGTCGCGATGGGTGGCGGCCACCAGGCGGAAGTCCACTTTGCGGGGCTCGTTATCGCCCAGGCGGTAGATCACGCCTTGCTCCAAAACCCGCAGCAGCTGAGGCTGCATGTCCAGCGGCAACTCCCCCAGCTCGTCCAAGAACAGGGTGCCGCCGTGAGCCGCTTCGATCTTGCCCACCATGCCGCCTTTGCGCGCACCGGTGAAGGCACCTTCGGCATAACCGAAAAGCTCGCTGGCCAGCAATTCACGCGAGAGGCCACCGCAGTTGAGCGCCACGAAACTGCCGCCGCGGCCCCCATGAATGCCGCGCGCAAACTCCTCCTTCCCGGCCCCCGTCTCGCCTTGCAAAAGCACCGGCACCTTGGAGCGCGCCAGCTGCTGGGCTCGTTGGATCAACTCCTGCATCGAAGGGTCGGCGGTCAAGACATGCTCAAAGCCGGTCGCCTCGGGAAATACACGATCGGCGGCCGGTGGCGGCGCGGCCCAGCGCGCCCGACCCTGGCTCGCGGGCAGGATCAGCATCGCGCCCAAATGCTCGCCCTTGACAACCAGGGGCTCCAACCACTCTGGCCGCATCCACTCGGGCAAATGCGCTTTCTGCACGCCCCGGCTGAGTCGCCCTGCGACCAGCTCTGGCACGCTGCGCGCCACCGCCAGGTCCAGGCTGCCTCCAGCATCGCGAATCGCCAGCTGCGCATGCTCGCTGGCCTTGATGGGGCAGCCACGCCGGTCAAACAAGACCACGGCATCGCGCCCCGCAGAAGACCAACGCCCCATGGCCAAATCCAGCAACCGGTAGCGGCGCTCCATCTCGGCCATGGCCAAACGGCTCTCGATGCGACTGGCGGTCGTCACCACCAGGGCCAGGCTCTGGCGATTGAAGGTGGATGAAAGGCCGGACACATCGATGACACCGACGATCTCCCCGTCCGCCGGGTGGTGAACGACCGTGGCGGAACAGGTCCAACGCTTGATGCCGGCGCAAAAGTGCTCGGCCGAATGAATCTGCACCGGCTGGCCGAGCGCGAGCGCCGTGCCGATGGCATTGGTGCCACACAGGTTCTCGCTCCAATTGGCCCCCGGAACCAAGCGTATGTTTTCGGCCGAGCGCAGCGTCGGCCCGTCGCCTTCGGTGCTGAGAATGGCGCTGTGCGAATCGGCCAGGGCCATCAGGGCGCCGGTTTCGGCCAGGTAATCTCGCGCGCAAGCCATCACCGGGGCACTGGCTTCCAGCAGATCGCGGCGGCGCTCACGCAGCAGATAAAGGTCTTGCTCGGACACCGGCGTGGGGCCACTGCGTCGGTTTGGGTCCACCTTGGCATCGGCACAGCGCTGCCAGGACACATCGACCAAGGAGCGCAACACGCCTTGCGGCCGGGCTTGCCCGTTCAGAAAAGATTCCCAGGCCTTGCTCACAGCCAATTCATCGCCGGGGTTCGAAAACATTTGTTCCGCCGAAAAGGCCATTTGTTTGTCTCCACCAAGCCGCAGCCTGAGCGCGTTGCCGATCGTCGCGGCCATGATAGGCAGCAAGCCTGACAAGCGGCATCCCGCAAAACCCCGCTATACGCGCCGATCCCCCTATTCATGGGACTCAAGCCCCGAAAGAACAGACGGCAAGCGTCCCGCGGGCCCTAGGACCCGCGGGACTGAACGCTCAAGCCAGAAGAGCAGACTCAGTTGCTGCGCTCGGGCAGGGGCAGCTTGACCCACTCTTTGTAGAAGGCATCGATGTCCGGCTCGAAGTCATGGATCACCGGGTACCAGGGCGTGGGCGCCTCCACATCGTGCAAGGTGCCGCAGGCCGGGCAGCTGTATTCGCGGTAAACCTGCCAGGCCGTATCGGGTGCCATCAGCTTGGGATAAACCTCGGTCATGGCCTCTTCGCTCTCACGAACATAGAGGTTGGCATGCATTTTCCAGTTGCCCTTCCAATCACAGAAAACGTGACCGCAATCGCATTGGGTCAGCCACTGCTTGGTTCCGGCTTGCTGCACGATGTGCAGATGCGGGCCCAGGGGCAGCACGATGCGATCGTTCCAGCCCAGCTTCTGCTGCAGGGCCGCGATATAGAGCTCAAAGCGCTCGGGATCTTTGGGCATGGACAACATGCGCAAGGTGGTGTCCCAGTCGAGCTTGCCGTCGACCAGATTTTTGACTTGTTCAGCGGTGTATTTGGACATGATCTGTCTCCAACAATGGTTTGACTTTCTTATTCCTCGACCAGGGTGACGGTTTTCACGTCCGGCATGGCCGAGAGGTCCATGCGGAACTTGGAACCGTAAGAGGGCACGCCCAGGTCCTCTTCCTTGCAGGTCCAGGAGTCCGGCAGATTCCAGAAAGTGCGGAACTGCTTCTCGAACTTTTCCGACAGGCCGAAGCTGGTGGCGAACATATGCTGGACTTGCACCGAGGCCTGCTTGGCCAGGATGCGCTCGCGCTCGGTCTTCATCCATTCCTGGGTCGGCTTGGAGCGCTTGATGCGCTGCTGGCGCACTTCCAGGCGCTGCAAGGCGGTGGCCTTTTCGTCGATGCTCCAGACGCCCTTGCCGTCCTTGGTCGCCACCACGCCGTGCACCTTCTGGGCGTACTCGGGCAGCAGGAAGCCGTTGTTCAGGTCTTCGGCGATGGCGGGCAACTCACGATCAAGCGGGTCGCCAAAGCCCGGGCCGCCACGGATGTAGTTGAGGTAGAGGTCGTGGTTGTCGTAGCAGTCCTCGGTGGTCATGCACTGGTGGTCGCGCTTGACGCGGGCATTCGGGCCGAGGTGGTTTTCGTAGTCCGGCAGGTCGGGGTTGACATCGCCGCCCAGCGGCAGGCTTTCACCCTTGGCGATGCGCTCCTTGATGCCCGTGTTGTGGGCTTCAAAACGGTAGCCGGTGGCCGAGGGGTAGCCGCCCATCATGCCCCAGTCGCTGTTCATATAGCCGTTGCCCATGAAGAACATGGTCCAGTCCTGCGCGTTCCAAACCATGCGCAGGGTCTCGAATCCATGGCCACCCCGGTACTTGCCGTAGCCACCGGAGTTGGCCTTGACGTTGCGGCCCAGGTAGAGCAAGGGCTCGGCCATTTCCCAGATTTCGATATCGCCCATATCGCCTTCGGGGTTCCAGATCGCGGCGGCGTGGTTCAGGCCGTCCTTGATGGCGCAGGCACCGGTGCCGCAGGAGCTGGCCTCGAAGCTGTTGACGGCGTGGATCTCGCCGTCCTGGTTGATACCCCCGCCTTGCAGCCAGTTGCTGGTGTTGGCATTGCCGGCATTGACTTCTTCCAGATAGCCCCGGCTGAAGTAGGCCTGGCCCAGGCCGCGCCACATGGTCGTCCAGGCCGAGACCAGGAAGTGCCAGGCGTAGGCATGGCCGGTGCGTCGGTCATCGGGGTTATTCCAGCCGCCCTTGGGCATATGGAACTCGGTGCCGAAATAGGCGCCATCGTTGATGCGCTGGGTGGGCACCAGGGTCTGGGTCATCATCACCCAGATGCCGCTGGTGAAGGCCACCTGGTGGGCGTTGTAGCTGTGCCAACCCCAGCGGCTGGCGCCTTCAAAATCCAAACGCCAAGACGCATCGGCGCGGATTTCCATCTCCACCGGGGCGTGCATGATGGAGTCCAGCTTGGCGAAGGCGTTGGAGGTCTGCACGTCTTCATGCTTGTAGGGCACGTCGACGAAAGCCACCTTGCGGTACTTGCCGGGCAGGGTCATGGCCTTGATGCGGGTCTGCAGGCCGCGGCGGCCTTCCTCGATCACCTCGGTGGCAAAGGCCTCGTAGGTCTCCAGGCCTTCTTCGGCAATGGTCTCCTCGACCAGGGCGCGAATCATGTGGCAGCCGGCGATGCGGGTCTTCTCGTCCAGGATCCAGTACTTGGGCGTGCGCACCGAGCGCTGGCTCTCATGCAGCCAGTCGCGCAGCGGGCTGTCGTTCACCCCGGTCTTGCGGCAGGTGATCATGTAGCCGTCGCCAAAGCGCTGGGTCTGGCCGGTGGACATGGAGCCGGGCGTCACCGCGCCGGTGTCGATCACGTGGGTCACGCCGCCGACCCAGCCGATCAGCTTGCCCTGCACAAAGATGGGCACGATGGTGGCGATGTCGCAGGGGTGGACGTTACCAATCGAGCAATCGTTGTTGGTGAACATATCACCGGGGTTGATGCCGGGGTTGGCCTCCCAGTTGTTCTCGATCATGTACTTGATCGCCGCGCCCATGGTGCCGACGTGGATGATGATGCCCGTCGAGGTGAGCACGCAGTCACCGGCCGCGTTGTAGAGGGTGAAGCACAACTCGCCCTCTTGCTCCACGATGGGGCTGGCGGCGATCTTCTTGGCGGTTTCACGTGCATGCACCAGGCCGCCACGCAGCTTGGAGAACAGCTTCTCGTAGCCGATGGGGTCTTTTTCGCGCAGGGCCAGGCGGGCCAGGCCGTTGTAATGGCCGGTCTTGGCGGTGCGTTCCAGAATGCCGTCGCGGTATTCCTTCAGCGTCTGGCCGTTGCCCAGCAGATTTTGAAAGCCGAGTTCTTTTTGACTCATCATATTCATGGTCTGTCTCCTAATGGATTACTTCTTGGCATTGAGTTCGCGCAGATGGAACAAGCGATGCTTGTCCAGCGTGGTGGCGAAACCCTCGGGCACGACAAAGGTGGTGGCATCGGATTCGATGATGGCCGGGCCGGCGATTTGGTTGCCGGCTTGCAGGGATTCCATCTTCCAGATCACCGCGTCGAACCACTTTTTGTGGCGGTACAGCTTGCGCGTGCCCAGGCGGGCGGCGGCGGGTGGGGTGGGGCCCATCTCCGGGTCTTCCGGCAGCACCGGCTTTTGGGTGATGACCATGCCGCGCATGATGGCGCCGGTGGCCGAGAAGCCCAGCTCGGGCGAGCGTGCCGAGCTGGCGTAGACGCGGCCGTAGGTGTTCTCGAAGGCCTCGGCGATCAAGTCCCAGTCCTTGGCGGTGGCGGCGCTGGTGACGGGCGAGTCGATTTCCAGATCGTTCAGCTGGCCCATGTACTGCATGCGGTAGCCGGGGCGCAGGATCACGTCCTTGGGCTCGAAGCCGTTGATGCGGAACTCCTCGATCACCTTGGCGGCCAGCTCGCTCCAGGCCTGCTGGATGGTGCTGGCGGCGGCGATCTTTTGCTCGTCCGTGGCGTACTGCGGCACGGCCAGGTCCACGCTCTTGTCGTAGCGGTACTCGAAGTCGGCGCAGGCGCAGCCAAAGGCCGAGAAGCCCGCCGCCCAGGCCGGCACCACCACGTCCTTGAAGCCCAAGCCTTCGGTATAACCGTAGGTATGCACGGGGCCGGCACCGCCGTAGCTGAAGCAGACGAAGTCGGTCGGGCTGTAGCCCTTGGCGCTGACGTTGGAGCGCAGGTACTCGCGCAGCTGCAGGTCCAGCAGCTCGATCACACCGGCGGCAGCGTCTTCCACCGACAGGCCCAGCGGGTCGGCGATCTGCGCCTTGATGTGATCACGCGCACGCTGCACATCCAGCTTGATGGCGCCGCCCAGGAAGTTGTCGGGGTTCAGATAGCCCAGCACGACGTGGCAGTCCGAGACCGAGACCGTGTCCAGGCCGCTCTCGGGCCAGCAGGTGCCGACGCGGTAGCCGGCCGAATCGGGGCCCAGCTTGATGGAGCCGCTATAGGGGTCCAGGCGCACAAAGCTGCCGGCGCCCGCGCCCACCGAGTCCATGGTGACCAGGGGCAGGGACAGCACCAGGCGGGCCATGTCAGGGTCGGAGGCGATGGCAAAGCTGCCCTTGGTGATCAGCGCCATATCAAAGCTGGTGCCGCCGATGTCGGAGCAGGCGATGTTCTCGTCACCCAGGGCCTCGCCCAGCAGCTTGGAGCCGATCACGCCGCCGATGGGGCCGGAGACGATGGTGCGGGCCAGCTCCTTGGCCTTCCAGCTGATGGTGCCGCCGTGGGTGGCCATCACCCGCAGGTCAAATTTGGCGCCATGCTTTTTAAAACGGTCGCTGACCTTTTTGAGCGTCTGACGCGAAGGTTCGGCGGCATAGGCCTCCAGGATTGTGGTGTTCATCCGGTGGCTTTCCTTGCGCTGCGGGTAGTAGTCCACCGAGGCAAACACGGGGATCTCGCTGCCCAGCTTCTTCAGCTCGTCCAGGCAGACGTCGCGGGCGCGCTGCTCGCTCGTGCCATTCTTGTGCGACTGCAGGAAGCAGATCACGATGGCCTTGGCTTCCTGCGCCACCAGTTCGCGGGTGGCTTGGCGCACCTCGTCCTCGCGCAGCGGGATCACCACCTTGCCCTGCACATCGGTGCGCTCGGTCACGCCTCGGGTGCGCTTGAGCGGCACCAGGGGCTCGTCGTAGCGGTGGGTATTGAGGTGGATGCGTTCTTCTAGCGCATAGCCCAGATAGGACTGGATGGCACGGCCCATGGAGTGCACATGCTCAAAGCCCTTGTTGACCATCAGGCCCACATCCAGGCCCTTGCGCTGCACCACGCGATTGAGCATGGCGGTGCCGGAGTAGACGCAGGTCACCAGCTCGGGGAAGACATCGTCGACCTCGCGCTTCCAGTGCAGCAAGGCGTCCACCGATGAGTTGTAGATAGCCAGCGATTCATCAGCCGGATTGCTCTGGGCCTTGCCCACCACAAAACGACCGTCCTCGCGGACGAAGAAGGTGTCGGTCATCGTGCCACCGGCATCGATGCCCATCACCTGGACCTGCGATTGAACTTGCATGTGTTGTCTCCTGTTTTGCACCTAAAGAGCGAGCGCCTTGCTGCCTCGCCCAGGCTGTTCTTGCAGCCCGCGTGCCAGGCCCGAGCCACTGCGGCGGCGGCGATGCCAAGTGCTTGATTTGATTGAGGCGCCCCTGGGAAAACACCGGCGTTTGGGCGGAGGTCTAGGCGCTTGGGGCGAGCTCGGTCGACCGGGGCAAGCGTTCGATTTCCGGTCGATCGTCCGAAAATCGAACGGCTGTGAGGGCCCTTCGCTGAAGCGGGGCAGATCAGGTCCTATACTCGCGCTTCGCTCCGGGGAGCCCTGATGTGCAGACAAAGCTTGTCGCACCGGGCTGAGATGTGGTGGAAGCCATGGACCCGCTGAACTTGATCCGGTTGATACCGGCGTAAGAAGAGCCTGCTCCCGCCTCCACGGGTGCGGGCCCTGGATGCAGCTTGACGCAGACACCAGGGCCGATGCCAAAGCCCGCCACAGGGCGGCACGCATCGCAGCCAAGCCTGTCCTCACGCATCCAAGGCCCTCGCCCGATTGCCACTAGCCCCATCCGGGCGCGGCGTCTAGGTCGAGAGCCGGCGCTCCCCAGCGCCCTCAAACACCGGCCCTAGCTCAGGCACTCCGGAGACAAACATTCCCATGTTTTCCTTCGCAGGAGCCGCAAGCTGCCATGAACACCATCACCACCCCCAAGCTGGACCAGGCCGAGCCCGATGTCTCCGCCGCCGCTACCTCCACGGCCTCGGCCGAGTTTCAGGCCTCGATTCAGCTGACCCGCCAGCCCTTGCCCGCGTCGAGCAAGCTCTATCTGCCCGGCCAGATCCACGCTGATATCCGCGTGCCCCAGCGCGCCATCGCGCTCACCAATGGCGAGACGGTGACGGTCTACGACAGCTCGGGCCCTTACACCGACCCGCAAGCCGACATCGATGTGCGCCGTGGCCTGCCCGCCATCCGCGCCGCCTGGGTGGAAGCGCGCGGTGACACCGAGGCCTACACCGGCCGCGAGATCCAGCTGGTGGACGACGGCCTGCGCGAGCAAGCCCAGCAGCTGAGCCTGCGCGAAGCCAGCGTGGGCCTGCAGCGCCAACCCCGCCGTGCCAAGGCCGGCGCCAATGTCAGCCAGATGCATTACGCGCGGCGCGGCATCATCACGCCGGAGATGGAGTACGTGGCCATACGCGAAAACCAGCGCCACGACTGGATGCGCGAGTACGAGGCCGACGCCGAGCGCGAACAGCGCCTGCGCGGCACGCCCATGGGCGCGGCCATTCCAAAAATCATCACGCCGGAGTTTGTGCGTGAAGAAATCGCGCGCGGCCGCGCCATCATCCCGGCCAATATCAACCACACCGAGCTGGAGCCCATGATCATCGGGCGCAATTTCCTGGTGAAGGTGAATGCCAATATCGGCAACTCCGCCGTCAGCTCGGGTATCGAGGAAGAGGTTGAGAAACTGGTCTGGGCCACCCGCTGGGGCGCCGACACGGTGATGGACCTGAGCACCGGCCGCAATATCCACACCACCCGCGACTGGATCATCCGCAACGCCTCCGTGCCCATCGGCACCGTGCCCATTTACCAGGCCTTGGAGAAGGTGGGCGGCGTGGCCGAGGACCTCACCTGGGACTTGTTCCGCGACACGCTGATCGAGCAAGCCGAGCAAGGGGTGGACTACTTCACCATCCACGCGGGTGTTCGTTTGCCCTTCATCCCCATGACGGTCAAGCGTCGCACCGGCATCGTCTCGCGCGGCGGCTCCATCCTGGCCAAGTGGTGCATCGCGCATCACAAGGAGAACTTCCTCTACACGCATTTCGAAGAGATCTGCGAAATCATGAAGGCCTACGACGTCAGCTTCTCGCTGGGCGACGGCCTGCGGCCCGGCAGCCTCTCGGACGCCAATGACGAGGCCCAGTTCGCCGAGCTGCGCACCTTGGGCGAGCTGACCAAGATCGCCTGGAAGCACGATGTGCAGACCATGATCGAAGGCCCCGGCCATGTGCCCATGCACATGATTCAAGAAAACATGACCGAGCAGCTCAAGCACTGCGACGAAGCGCCCTTCTACACGCTCGGCCCCTTAACCACGGACATCGCGCCCGGCTACGACCACATCACCTCCGGCATCGGTGCGGCCATGATCGGCTGGTTCGGCTGCGCCATGCTCTGCTATGTGACGCCCAAGGAGCATCTGGGCCTGCCCGACCGCGACGACGTCAAGCAAGGCCTGATGGCCTACCGCATCGCCGCCCACGCCGCCGACATCGCCAAGGGCCATCCGGGGGCGCGCGCCCGCGACGACGCCTTGTCCAAAGCTCGCTTCGACTTCCGCTGGACCGACCAGTTCAATCTGGGCCTGGACCCGGAGACGGCGCGTGAATACCACGACGAAACCCTGCCCAAGGACAGCGCCAAGGTCGCGCACTTTTGCTCCATGTGCGGCCCCAAGTTCTGCTCCATGAAGATCACCCAGGATGTGCGGGACTACTCGGCCAAGCTGGAGGCCGACAAGGGCATGGCAGAGAAAAGCGCGGAGTTCAAGGCGCAGGGTGGGGAGTTGTATATCCCGATTCAGCCGGTCTGAGATGAGGGTCTGCCAGTTTGTGAGCAGAACCCTGCCAGCGCGGGAGACGCTGGGCAGCGGGGCATCCCCGCAGCTCCATGTCCCCCGCCCGCTGCGCGGGCTCCTCCTTTACTTACGCTGCGGGGACACCCCACCACCCAGCTTGGCCGCAGCCACAAACGGGAGCAACTGAGATGGCTTTGCAGATTGCCATCGCCGGCGCCGGCTTGGCCGGCCGCCTGTTCGCTTGGGCCTTAAGCCGGGCCGGTCACAGTGTGCAGGTCTTCGAGGCCGGCCTCGGCCCAGCCCCCTTGTTCGACGGCCAGGGCGCTGCCGCCTTCACCGCCGCCGGCATGCTGAGCCCGCTGGCAGAGCTGGAGAAGGCCGAGGCCGAGATCGCCCGCCTGGGCTGGGCCTCGCTGCGCCTGTGGCCGCAAATCGTTTGCCAGCTGCAAGCGCCGGTGCGCCTGCAATGCGAGGGCAGCCTGCTGATCGCCCACCGCCCCGACCTGGCCGCTGCTCAGCGGGTGCTGGCCAGGCTGGGCGCTGAGGCAGCGGGTCTCGAACGTCTGGACGCCACCGCCTTGCGCTCGCTGGAGCCCGCCCTGCTGCACAGCGGCGTGCAAGCCTGGCTGCTGGCGGGCGAGGGCCTGATCCACCCACCACAGGCCATGGCCGCCCTGCATCAAGCGGCCAGCAGCGTGCAATGGTGTTGGCAAACGCCGGTGCGCGAGCTGGCGCCCGGCTGCCTGGTTCTGCAAAACGGCGCGGAGCAGGCCTTTGACTGGGTGATCGACTGCCGAGGCTTGGGCGCGCGCAGCGAGCCGCTGACCGAAAAGCTGCGCGGCGTGCGGGGCGAGGTCATCGGCCTGGAATTGGCGAAACATGGCCTGCGCCGCCCGGTGCGCCTGCTGCACCCACGCCACCGCATCTACCTGGTGCCGCGCACGCCGGACGAATTGGTACTCGGTGCCAGCGAGATCGAAAGCGAAGACCGTTCCCCCGTCAGCCTGCAATCCGCCGTGGAGCTGATGGCCGCCGCGCACAGCATCATGCCCTCGCTCAGCGAGGCCCGCATCACCCGCCTGGACCGCAATCTGCGCCCCGCACTGCCCGACAACAAACCCCTGGCCCGGGCCGAACCCGGCCTGATCCGGCTCAACGGCATGTACCGCCATGGCTGGCTGTTAGCGCCGGCCCTGGTGCAGCTGCTGCTGCTGCAGACCGGGCTGGGCAATTTGGAATCCTGAGATGAGCACCACCATCCAAATACAACTCGACGAGCAGGCCCTGAGCCTGCCCGCCCACACCACCCTGGCCCAGTTGCTGGAACAAAGCCAGCGCTCGCCCGAGAGCGTGGCCACGGCCTTGAACGGCCGCTTTGTGCCGCGTGAGGCAAGACCTGGCACCCCCTTGCATGACGGCGATACCGTCTTGCTTTTCAAACCCATCGTCGGAGGCTGAGCTCATGCAGGACGATCTCATCATCGACGGCCAGGCGCTGAACAGCCGCCTCTTCCTCGGCACCGCCGGCTACCCCAGCCCACAGACCCTGGTGGAGGCGGTCGAAGTCTCGCAATGCTCGGTCCTGACCCTGGGGCTTAAGCGCACGCTGCTGGCGGGCGACAACGGCTTTGTGGCCCAGGCCTTGCAAGCGGCGCAGGCGCGCGGCGTGCGCCTGCTGCCCAATACCGCCGGTTGCCGCACGGCCCGCGAGGCGGTACAACTGGCGCAGATGGCGCGTGAGTTGTACGGCACGCACTGGATCAAGCTGGAGGTGGTGGGTGACGAGCACACCTTGCAGCCCGAGCCCTTCGAGCTACTGGCCGCCGCCACCGAACTCAGCCGTGCGGGCTTCGCGGTCTTTCCCTACTGCACCGACGATCTGGTGCTCTGCCGACGCCTGCTGGACGAGGCCGGCTGCACGGTGCTGATGCCCTGGGGCGCGCCGATTGGCTCGGGCCAAGGCCTGATCAACCCACAAGCTCTGCGCACCCTGCGCGAGCGCTTGCCCCAAGCCACGCTCATCATCGACGCCGGCCTGGGCGCGCCCTCGCATGCGGCCCAGGCCCTGGAGCTGGGCTTTGATGCGGTGCTGCTCAACTCGGCCGTGGCGCAGGCGCGCGAGCCGGTGGCCATGGCCGCGGCTTTTCGCGATGCGGTGCGCGGAGGGCGCCAAGGTTTTCTGGCCGGGCTGATGGCGCCGCAGAGCTTTGCCGTGGCCTCCACCCCGGTCAGCGGCCATGCTTTTTTGCTGGGCTGAGCATGAAGAACATCTTCAACAAACTACCCACACCCTGCTTGCCCTCGCCCTGGCCACAAGCCGATGAAGGCCGCCCGCCCATCATCTGGAGCATCGCCGGCACCGACAGCGGCGGCGGCGCCGGCCTGGCGGCCGACACTCGTGCGGCGGCGGCCCTGGGTGTGCATCTCTGCCCCGTGGTGGCGGCGGTGACGGCGCAGAACTCGCTGGGCGTCGACGCCGTGTTCCCACAGCCGCCCGCGCAATTGCAAGCGCAGCTGCAGGCCCTGGCCCAAGACCTGCGCCCCCGCGCCCTCAAATGCGGCCTGCTGGCCAGCACGGCGGCGATCGCCTGCGTGGCCCAGTGCATCGATGACTTGCGCCGCAGCGGGCCGGTGGACCTCGTCATCGACCCGGTGCTGGGCGCCACGGCTGGCGGCGCGGCCTTTGCCGATGCGGCCCTGATCCAGGCCTACCGCGAACATTTGCTGCCGCGCGCCACCCTGATCACACCCAACCGCCGCGAGGCCTTGCGCCTGCTGGGCCTGGAGGAACAAGCCCAGCCCACGCCCCTGCTGGCCCAAGCCTTGCGGGAGCTGGGCGCGCAAGCGGTCTGCATCACCGGCGGCGATGACATCGCCAGCACGCCCGGCGCCGAGGCCTTGTCCCTGGACTGGCTGGACGCGCATGTGCTGCAGCAGCCGGTGCAAGGCTGGCTGGCCTTGCCGCGCCAGCCCCAAGCCCATCACCACGGCAGCGGCTGCACCTTCGCCACGGCGGCCGCTGCCGCCCTGGCCCAGGGTTACCCGCTGCCGGATGCGGTCTTGCTGGCCAAGATGCTGACCTGGTCAGCGCTGCAAAACAGTTATGCCGCAGGCGCGGGAGCCGGGCCGGTGAAGGCCATCGCGGCTTTTGCCGAGACGGCCCTGGCCATGCCGGTGATGGGTTTCAACGATGAGATCGCGCCCGACGCGGCCATCTTGGCGCGCTGGACCCAGGCCTTGCTGGACGATGGCGCTGACTCGACAAACGCCGATCTGGGCCTCTACGCCATCACCGACAAACCCGAGCGTGTCGCCGAGCTGGCGGGCCTGGGGCTGCGGCAGATCCAGCTGCGCATCAAGGCACAGCACAAGCAGTCGGAACTGGCCTTGCAATACGGCATCCAATCCGCGCTGGAATCGACGCTGGGCCGGGCGCGCGGCAGCAGCCAGCTATGGATCAATGACCACTGGCAGCTGGCACTCGATGCCGGCGCCAGCGCCCTGCATCTGGGCCAGGAGGATTGGGCTGCGCTCAAGCCCAGCGAGCGGCGGCAGATTCTGCGCAGCGGCGCCAAGCTGGGGCTGTCTAGCCACAGCTTGTGGGAGCTGGCGCGGGCACGCGGACTGCGGCCTCACTACATCGCCTGCGGCCCGGTCTGCGCCACCACGACCAAGGACATGCCTTGGCTGCCCCAGGGCCCGCGCAATCTGGCCTGGTGGGTGCGGATGGCGGGGCGACCGGTGGTGGCCATCGGCGGTTTGTTAGCGCCCGAGCAAGTGGCCGACTGCGCCGCAGCGGGGGCGGCAGCGGCTTGCCTGGTGCGAGCGTTGGAGCCCGAGGACGCCACGCCAACCCTGGGTCAAAACCTTGCCGCCTTCCAAGCGGCCTGGCGGCAGGGCTTGGCACGCAGACAGGAGCGCGACTGAGCGTTCTTTGCGCAGCGCCACGGCGCGCTGCGGCGATCCTTATTCCGGTGGGCGGAAGCCCACTTCGACCCGGCCTTCGCGCGGCTTGGAGATGGGCTCGAAGCGCCATTGCGAGACGGCTTCGACGGCGACCGCGCTCAGGCGGCTGCTGGTAGAGCGCATGGCCTCGGCCTGCTTGACGCTGCCGTCCGTCTGCACCACAAAGCGCAGGACCACCGTGCCGCCATTGAAGTCATTCAACAAGCGGCGCGGTATCTTGGGTTCGACGCGGTGGATCAGCTTGAGCACCGGCTCTTCCTCTGCCACGGCGGCGGCGGCCACTGCGGTCGACGCCGGCTTGGCCTCGGCCGGGCGGGCCGTGGCTGGGGCCAGGGCCAGCTGGCTCGCGGCGGCGGATTGACTCAGCTCGGCGGCGGCCGATGCGCTGCCGCTATTGCCAGCCGGGGCGGCTGCGGTGGTGGCCGCCGGTGCATTGCCGCGCGCGGCGGGCGTATCGGCAGCCGCCGTGGCGACCGCGGCGCTGCTTGCTGCTGCCGCATTGCTGCCCTCTTGCTGCGAAGCCCGGTGCGCCTGGGCCAGGCGCTCGGCCTCGCCGCGCGAGGAGTTGCCGGCAGCCGACTTGCTATTGCTGTTCGCCGACTTGCTCTGTGCCTGCGCGCCTGCAGTCTTGTCCTTGTCCTTGTCTTTTTCGTTCGCCGAGACCGTGGCCGTGGCAGCCGCCGCCGCGGCCGCCGCGCTCTGCTTCTTGGCCGTGGCTTCGTTATGGAATCGGATCCAGGTGAACACTCGGTCGGCGGTTTTTTGCGCGCGCTCCTCGGCGCTGTCGGCATCGGCATCGGCCTTGGCAGCTCCGGCTGTAGCGGGCTTGGCGGGGGAAGTCTGCGCAGAAACGTTCAGGCCCACACCTAACAGCAGGCTCAAGGCCAGCGTCGATGTCGCGGTAGATGAAGCAAAGGAAACTTTCAACGGCGATGAGCCGACAAACAAGCGCATGGTCAAGCACTCCCCCTCAGGTCTTGAACCAACACCCCGAATCGCTGGGCTGCAGATCTTCCCTGCTGGACCTTGCTCAACCGAGCAGCGCTTGGGCGCTTTGTCATCGGTCTCTCAAGCTCCAGCGGATCTGAAGTTCTTTGACTTTTGCCCTCCCTGCCGCGACTCCCTCTGGGCGATGGAAGGATGGCAGTGTATGAACGGAAGCCCCTGTTGCGATGCTCGGGTCAACCCTAGGAGCAATAGGCGACTTGCCAAAAAGTCAACATCGAAATTGGGGATGGGCGGCGAAAAATCGCCTGGCGCACAAACTGTTGCGCCCGCCCCTGACTCCCTGCCTTGACTCCCGCTACGGCTTGCGCGCCTGCAGCAGGTCGGTGTAGGCCCCGGCGATCAAGGGGGCGTCTTGTAGGC
Source organism: Paucibacter sp. KBW04 (assembly GCF_003852425.1). Lineage (GTDB taxonomy): Bacteria > Pseudomonadota > Gammaproteobacteria > Burkholderiales > Burkholderiaceae_C > Paucibacter_A. Next base: position 232,399 of record NZ_QAJN01000016.1, read on the forward strand.
CCAGGGCCAGCATCAGCGCCTGCGCCTCTTGCTGGCCCCCGAGTTCACTCTCGCCCTCGACCAACTCCACCTCCAGCTCCATGAAGTCACCCAGGCCCTCCACCTGATCCAGATGCACCCGGCTGCGGCCAATCTTTACAAAGCGACGTATCTTGCGCACCCGGCCCGCTTGACCATAGGCCAGGCTCAAGGTGCGGCGCAGCTCGTCCGCACAGCGGGTCGTGGCGATCTCATAAAAGCTGGCCTTGGGCCCAGTGGCGTCGGCACGCTGGTAGAAGATCAGCTCCCCGTGGCCGGGCCGTTCCGGGAAGGCGCACAGCTTCAGCCGGCCTCGCTCGCAGTTGAAAAATGTGTCGTCCTGCTCCACCCTTTGCGCCGACGCCCCGGCCAGGGCTTGGGCCGCTTGCAGCAGCCGGGCCATATCGGCGACCTGGGCCTTGATCTCAATATTTCTTGCCACTGTGATTCCCCACTCCGGCTGCTTCGCTGAGGCAGCGATTCTGCCGACGCACGCAGGCTGGCAAGCGGGCCAAGCCCGGCACTATTCCCAGGCCGCGCAGGGCGTGCCCTGATGGAACTGCATCTGCCAGCCTTGCGCACCCAATCGCCAGAGCGAGCTGCGGCGGCTATGTCTGTGCAGGTGGCCCTGGGCATCGCGATGGGCCGACTCATAAGTCAGCAAGGCCAGGCCAGGCGCCAGCAGCTGGACCTGAAAGTTCTGGGCATGAACCTGGCGCGGGCTGGGCGAAGCTGCCTCGTCGGCAGCGATCAACAAGGCCAGCATCTCGCTGCGCTGGTAGCTGCGGCCCGAGTAGCCGATCTCGCGGAAGTCGGGGTGCAGCAAGGCTTGGAGGCGGGGCAGGTCGGCCGTGGTCTTGTCCAGCTGCAGCTCGCATTCGAGTGCTTGCAGCTGCGGCAGAAGGAGGCGAGCGAGTTCAGTGTCGGCTGTCGTCATGGCGGCTGGCTTGGGCAGCTAATTGGGAAGTAGCTAAGTGGGAGGCAGCACGATACCCCGTCGTCGTCAGCCGCTCACCGGTGTCCAGCATCAGCTCGCGCTCGGGCCAGCGCAGAGCGGCCAGCCGGGTGCAGGCACCGGCCTGGCCTTGGAGTCGCTCCTGATAGCGCCCACCCACCGAAAAGTCCACGCAAAACACATTGGCTCGCTGGCCCAGCCATTGGGTGGGCGCCACCTCGGCAAACAAATCGGCATCTTCCTTGCCCAGCTGGGCCCGGTCCAGCGGCAGGAACTGGCGCCAGTAGTGGCCCACCACGACCGGGGTCTCCTCCTGATACTCATCCCACCAGGCCACCCGCTCGGCAAAGCGCCACAGGCCGCTGGCGAAGAAGGGGGCGGGCGCCTTGCGCTCCAGGCCCGAGGTCAGCACCCGCAAGGGGTTGAGCATCTGCCGCGCCGCGTCCAGATGACCCAGGGCGTCCAAGCGGGGCATGGCGAATTGCGGGTTCTGAAAATGCGCGCGCCACAAGGCTTTTTGCTGCTGCGCCAACTCATGCCAGCCCTGGCCCACCTGGCTGGCCAGGGCATGGGCGTCCAGGCGCGCAAACCAGTCGGCAAAGCTGCCCAGCCCAGACCTCAGAGCGCTGAGCGCTTGCACATGGGCCAGGGACTGGCCATGCCAGGCCGCATGGCTGACGCGAATATCAGCCCGGCTCAGGGCCAGGGGCTGGCGGGAAAAGAAGTCCAGAAACTCCGCGCGATCGTCTGCCGTGGCCTGAGCGCAGAGGCCGAACTTCTGGTCGCTGGCGCGGCCCTCGGCCCAGAACCAGTCATTGCCCGCCTTGCGTGCGCCACGCAAAAGATTCAGCTCATGGTTGCCCAAAACCATCTGGGCCCGGCCGGCCTCCACGCTGCGCTGCACCCAGCGGATGACGGCGGGGCTGTCCGGCCCACGGTCACACAAATCACCGACAAAGACCAGGCGCCTGCCCTGCGCATGCCGGCCCTGCTCGTCATAACCCAGGGCAGCCAGCAAGGCGCACAAGGCCTCGAACTCTCCATGCACATCGCCAACGATGTCCAGGGCTTGCTGCGGGGGCAAAGACTCGATCATGGCGGCCTCATGAAACATCCAGCCGGGGGTAGAAGGTGACTGGCGCCGCGGATTGTCGAGATCAAGCCGCGCGGGCAACAAGCGGACAGATGTCAGCCGACAGGGTCAGGTCTTGCCGGCCGACGGCCGCTTAGAGCGGCTAACGAAAAAGGCCCGGCCGCTCTCAGCTGCTCACACAGGCAAGGCCGACCGGGCCTGTTCGGCGCCGTCTTGATGTGGAAGTGCTCCATGATCCGGGGCACTGCCCCGGACCGTGGAACTTAGCGCTTGGCGTCGAAGCGCAAGACGATATTGCGCACCTGATCCACCGGCACACCGGCCTTGCGCTTGAGCGTGCTCAGGCCGTGGGCGCTGAGCACCTCGGCGCCCAGCTGCGCGGCTTGCGGCGGCATGGCGGCACGCAAGGTGCCGTTGGCCAGCAACTCCAGCGTCATGCTGGCCGTCTCGCCCTGGCCCAGATCGAGCAGGGTCTCGGCACGGGCACTGACGGCCTGGCTGTCCAGCTTGGGCAGCTCGGCTTCGGCCAAGCTGCGTGGCATCAGGCTCAGGCTGTCACCCTGGTCCTGCACCAGGTAGTGACCCAGACGATCCAGCCCCCCATTGGCACCGCCGTCGCGGAACAAGGGCAACACGTTTTGCACCGTTTCGGTTGGCGCGTTGCCGGCCAGGCTCAAACTCACCTGGCCGCCATTGCGCAACAGCTGCTGGCTGCCGTCCACCGCCAGCGCCGAAGCACCGCGCCCGGCTGTGCCAGCCCCGTCAGCCAGCGCCAGCAAGCTGGGCGCCGGGCCTGTTGCCGGCAAGGCGATCGCGCCCTGAGCGCCCGCCGCCGCTCCGACGCCGGCACCAGCTCCAACACCGTTGCCGCCGCCGTTGCCGCCGCCATTGCCCACGCCGCTCGCACCGCTGGTGGCATTGCCGCCTTGGGTCTTTACGACCAAGCCTGCGGTCTGCCCTTGCGAATCCAGACCCTTGATTCGACCCAGGATCTCGACCAGGTTCTGCGCCAGCTGGTAGTTGCCCGCATCAGCGCCGTCCAGGTTCAGCTTGACCTTGACCTGCTTGCCCTCGCCGGCCAGCAGATCCTGGAACTGAGCCTTGGCCTGCGCCTGCACCTTGTCGCCCGCCACCACGCCGATCAGGCCCGGCGAGTCCAGCTGCGCTTCGGTGGAACCGTCAAAGTACTTGTCCTTAACCACCAGAGGCGCCGTCTGCAAGGTCTTGGGCGTGATATCGCCCTTGGCCTGACGCTGTGCGCCCTCCAGCTGGTAGTTGCC
>NZ_QAJN01000016.1:235780-236004 GCF_003852425.1 Paucibacter sp. KBW04
TCGGCGAACTCGCCCGAGCGGGTGGTATCGACTTGGTCGCCTGCGATCAAGCCATTCAGCTTGCCGCCACTGACCTCGGCCTTGCGATCGCCATCGTAGACCTTGGCGGCCACAGAAACATCACCTGCCGTCACGGTCTTGGGCGTGATGTCACCCTTGGCCTGACGCTGTGCGCCTTCCAGCTGGTAGTTGCCTGCATCGGCACCACTCAGACCCAGCGTCAC
>NZ_QAJN01000017.1 GCF_003852425.1 Paucibacter sp. KBW04
AGGGCCCAGCCGGGCAGGCCCGAATCAGACAGGGCCGAGACCACGGTCCAACTCACCAGCGCCCCCACCATCAAAATCTCGCCATGCGCGAAATTGATCAGGTTGATGATGCCGTACACCATCGTGTACCCCAGCGCCACCAGGGCGTACATGCTGCCGAGCACCAGACCGTTGATGATCTGTTGCAAAAAAGTTTCCATGGCCTGTCTTCCTAAAAAAATATTTGCGGATGACTGCCACGCTCCCGGTGAACCGGAAGACGCGGGTCGATGCCAAGACATTCGCAAGCCACATGCCAAAAATCACACATCGCGGGTATTCACCGAGGGCTCCCCATGGGGGCGCAGGCGATTCGGCCCGGCCTGCGGGCCGGCGCGTGCGGAAATCGGCACCAGGCCGCAGCAGCGCGTGTGAAGTTCGACACTGCGCCCTGCAAATCGGCGCTGGCTGGGTGCGCCTGGCGGAGCGGACGAAGGGTCGGCCCTGGGCTCGCAGTGCCAGGCCTCGAGCACAGCCCTCCCGGCTTTGGGCACACTAGCGGCCTGTATGCAGACCCGCAAGCCCAGCGCCCCCCACTCAAGCTCGACCGACTCATCACGTCTGCGTGAGCTGGGTTGGCGCGAACGGGCGGTGCGCTACTGGAGCCAACCCAGCATCCTGGCCAGCCTGACCCTGGTGCTGATGGCCCTGGGCCTGGCCCTGGGTCACCGCCTGAGCGAGCGCGCCGGCATGGAGCAATTGGCCGCCGTGGCGGCCGAGCGCCTGGAGCTTTACGCCGCCAGCCTAGAAGCACAACTGGCGCGTTACGACTACCTGCCCAGCCTGATCGCCATCGATCAGGACATGATGGCCGTACTCAACGCGCCCCAAGATGCCGCCCTGCGTCAGCGCAGCAGCCGCAAGCTGGCCCGCATCAATGTGCGAGCCGGCCTGGGCCTGATCTTCATCATCGACGCCCAGAACCGGGTGGTGGCCTCCAGCGAGGACTATCCCGCCAAGAGCGGCGGGGGCACAGCCGGCCCGCAGACCCCGGCCGAGGCCTTGATGCAGCGTTTGGGGGCCCACATCAGCTCGGGCGCCGGCCAGTTCTTTGCCGCCGACGCCAGCAATGGCAGCACCGACTACTTTCTGATCCAAAGCCTGCAGCGCGAGGGCCGCGACGTGGGTCGGGTCGTCGCCAAGCTGAACCTGGCGCCGCTGGAAGCCACCTGGGTGGACCAGGGCCTGCGCTCCCAGGGCGAACGCCTGCTGGTGGTGGACAGCCATGATGTGGTCATCATGTCTTCGGTGCCGGAGTGGAAGTACCACCTGCTCAATCACAGCACGCCCGAGCTGCGCCAGGAGTTATTAGCCAGCGGCCGCTACGCCGGGCCCATGCTGGCCGGCCTGGGTATCGCCATCGAAGGCCTGGCGCGCAGCGAGACCAGCCTGGTGCAGGTGCAAGAACCCATGCCCGAGGGTTCGAGCAAGCCGGGCGCGCGCAATCTGCTGCTGGCCCAGGAGCGCGCCGTCGTGCCCCTGGCCCTGCGCCTGGTGACGCTGTCCGACCCTAGCGAGGTCTGGCTGCATGCCCGCTATGCCGCCTGGGGCGGCGCGGCGGTGGGCACCTCCATCGGCCTGGTCGCCCTCTACCTGGCCTTCAGGCGGCGGGCGGTGCAGCAGCTGTTCCGCGCCAGCGAGGCCTTGCAGCGCGCCCATGCCGAGCTGGAGCGCCAGGTCAGCGAACGCACGCATGAGCTGCGCAGCACCAATGAGGAACTCAAACACCAGATCAACCAGCGCCTGAAGGCCGAGGACGAGCTGATCCAGGCCGGCAAGCTGGCCGTGCTGGGCCAGATGTCCGCCGGCATCTCGCACGAGATCAACCAGCCGCTGACCGCCTTGCGCGCCCTCTCCCGCAACAGCCTGCTCTTGCTGGAGAAAGGCCGCAGCAGCACGGTGGCCGAGAACCTGTGCGCCATCGACGAGATGGTGGAACGCATGAGCAAGATCACCCGCCAGCTCAAGAGCTTCGCCCGCAAGGCCGAGGCGGTGCACACGCCGGTGCTGCTCAGCGCCGCCATCCAAGGCGCTCGCCTGCTGCTGGACCACCGACTGCAGGCCGAGCAGGTGCGGCTGGAGATCAAGCTGCCCGAGGGCATGCGCGTCAACTGCGACGGCAACCGGCTGGAGCAGGTGCTGGTCAATCTGATGGGCAATGCCCTGGACGCCATGCAGGGCTGCAACAACCCCTGCCTGCGCATCAGCACGGCCCCGTTTGACAGCGATACCCCAGGCAAGACCCAGACGCCGGCTCAAACCCGCGTCTGGCTGCGCATCATCGACAACGGCAGCGGCATGCCGGCCCATCTGCTGCAACGCTTGTTTGAACCTTTTTTCACCACCAAGCCGGCCGGCCAAGGCCTGGGCCTGGGCCTGGTGATTTCATCAAAAATCGTGCATGAATTTGGCGGCAGCCTGCGCGCCCGCGCCAATGCCTCTGAGGGCTCGAACGAACCCGGCATGTGCTTTGAGTTCGATCTGGAACTCAAGACTTGAGGCTTGCGCCACCACACCCACAAAGAATCCCCAAAGAGACCCCCCTCACCATGTTTGAAGGCTACAAAATTTTGTTCGTCGAGGACGACCCACCCGTCCGCGCCAGCTTGACCCAGACCCTGGAGCTGGAAGGCCTGGACGTGATCGCCTGCGGCAGCGCCGAAGAGGCCCTGCCCCATATTCAGGCCGGCGCGCAAATCGTCGTCGCCACCGATGTGCGCCTGCCCGGCATGGACGGCCTGGCCTTGCTGGACCATGTGATCAAGACCGACGCCGAGATGCCCGTGGTGCTGGTGACGGCGCACGGCGACGTGGCCATGGCGGTGCAAGCCATGCGCACCGGGGCTTACGACTTTCTGGAAAAGCCCTTCGCGCCGGAACGATTTGTCGACACCCTCAAACGCGCGCTGGACAAGCGGGTGCTGCAGGTGGCGGTGGACGAGTTGCGCGGGCAATTGCAGCGGCGCAGCGGCATGGAGGCGGTGCTGCTGGGCAACTCGCCCGCCATGCAGCAGGTGCGGGCCCAGGTCTTGAACCTGGCGGACACCTCGGCCGATGTGATGATTCTGGGCGAGACCGGCACCGGCAAGGAGTTAGTGGCGCGCTGCCTGCACGACCAGAGCAGCCGACGCGACCGCAACTTCGTCGCCATCAATTGCGGCGGCCTGCCCGAGGCCTTGTTCGAGAGCGAACTCTTCGGCCACGAGCCCGGCGCCTACACCTCGGCCGGCAAACGCCGCATCGGCAAGATCGAGCACGCCAACGGCGGCACTCTGCTGCTGGACGAGATCGAGACCATGCCCATGACGCTGCAGATCAAGCTGCTGCGAGTGCTGCAGGAGCGCAAGGTCGAGCGCCTCGGCTCCAACGACGAGCTGCCCATCAATGTGCGGGTGATCGCCGCTACCAAGGCCGATCTGCGCGCCCTGAGCGAGCAAGGCAAGTTCCGCAGCGACCTCTACTACCGCCTCAATGTGGCGACGCTGCAGCTGCCGCCGCTGAGCGAGCGGCGCGAGGACATCCCTTTGCTGTTCGAGCATTTTGTGGCCCAGGCCTGTGCCCGCTACGAGCGCCAGGCGCCCGAGCTGACACCGCAACGCCTGCGCGAATTGCTGGCCCACGACTGGCCCGGCAATGTGCGCGAGGTGCGCAATGCGGCCGATCGTTTTGTGCTGGCCATCGATAGCAAGGAAGGCGCTTGCAGCGATGAGGTCGACAAGGCCGCCGCGCCCGGCGCCAGCCTGGCCCAGCAAATGGACCAGGTGGAAAAGGCCTTGATCGAACAGGCCTTGCGCAAATGCCAGGGCCGCATCCCGGCGGCCATGGAGATGCTGGGCACGGCCAAGAAGACGCTTTACGACAAGCTCAATCGGCACGGCATCGAGCTGGACAAGTTCCGCTCGACTTGAGCGTTCGGGCTCAGCGGTAAAGCGCGGGGTCGGGCGAATCCGTAGGCTTGGCGATCACCTTTTTGAAGGCCTCGCTCATGGCCAGCTGCAAATTGATGCCGCGTGGGGGGATGGGTGAGAGAAACCACTTCTTGTAAATGGCCTGGATCTCACCGCGCTGGTAGAGGCCGGCAATGACCCCGTCCACCAAGGCCTTGTAGACCGCATCATCGCGCGGCAGGCCGATGGCATAGGGCTCGACGGAATAGGCCTCCTCCGAGATCACGAACTCGGCCGGATTCGGCGCCGTCAGCAAAGACATGCGCAAGAGCACATCGTCCATGGCGTAGGCGACGGCCCGGTCGGTTTGCAGCAGGCGGAAGGCATCGCGGTCGTCCAGGCCTACGAGGATGCGCAGGTCCAGCTTGTGGGCCTGATTGGCCTGATGCAGGAACTGGATGCTGGTGGTGGCGATGGTGGAAGCCACCGCCTTGCCGCGCAGATCTTCCAGCGTGCGCACCTCGGACTCGCGCTTGGACAGCAAGCGGCTTTCGGCCACAAAGGTGGTGAGGGAGAAGGCCTGGGTCTTTTGCCGCTCGCTGGTATTGGTGGTCACACCACATTCCAGATCCACTGAGCCATTGCCCACCAGGGGCATGCGGGTGGCCGAGGTGACGGGCAGGAGCTTGACCTCCAGCTCCGGCATGTCCAGGCGCTTCTTCACGGCGGCGATGACCTGCTGACACAGATCGATGGAATAACCTTGCGGCCGCAGCTTGGCGTCGAGGTAAGAGAAAGGCGCGGATGCGACTCTAAAACCCAGCACGATCAGGCCGGTGTCGCGGATCTTGCGCAAGGTGGGCGAGTCTTGCACCGAGGCCGGGCTGCTGGCCGTTGCAGCGCCCGCTCCTGCATTCGCACTGGCGCTCGCGCCAGCCGAACCCGCCGCCCAGCTGGCACCGGCCAGCAGCCAAGCCGCCAACAGGATCAGCAGCCATGGGGGAGAGAAGGCAAAGCGCGTGAATGGGAAACAAGGCAGAGGCAAGATGAAATCCAAGAGCACCGACAGCGGGACCCAGGCATTGTCCTCAGGCCACAAGCCTGCACAAGCGGCCTAACCCCGCTTGCCAACAAGGGGCGAGCTGAGGCAGGCTTGGGACGCGGCCCTGTTCAGCCGGCGCCCACCCCTTGTTTTGTGGCAGCATCAAGCCATGCCTTCTGCCAGCGCCCAGAACACCGCCCACGATCTTCCGGCCCTGATACGCGGCCTGCCCGAGCGCAGCCAGCGCCTTTACCGCGAGGCCGAAGCCGCCTGGGACCGCGAACAAGGCCTGCTCTTGTTTGCCTACGGCTCCCTGATCTGGAAGCCCGGTTTCGACCCCGCTGAGCAAGGTCCCGCCCTGGTCCACGGCTTCCACCGTGCCCTGCGCCTGCGCTCCTTGGTCAACCGAGGCAATGCGCAACAGGCCGGCCTGGTCCTCTGTCTTTTGTCGGGTGGCAGTTGCCGGGGGCTGTTTTACCGCGTGGCGCCAACGCAGAGCGCCGCCGTCCTGTGCGAGCTGTGGGCGCGCGAGATGGTCGTGGGCTCCTACGAGCCGCGCTGGCTGCTTTGCCAGACGCCACAAGGCCCGCGCCCTGCCCTCAGCTTCACCCTGCCCCGCCAAAGCCCTGGCCTGCAAGCGCATTTGGACGATGCGGCTCTGCTGCACATTCTGCGCCATGCGCAGGGCCGCTACGGCAGCACCCTGGACTATCTGCAGCGCACCGTCATCAGCTTGCGCTCACACGGGATTTGCGATGCCGAACTGGAACGCCAACTCACCCTGGCCGAGCGCCACGGCCTGTTGAAAGAAGCAGCTCAGAGCTGTTGACTGCGCAAGCGGTCCAGGTCTTCCACCGTGTCCACATCGACCAGCACTCCGGGGTCATCGACCTCCACCGCTTGCGAGGGATAGCGGGCCAAGATGCGGCGCGCGCCTTCGTCGCCTTGCAATTCCAACAGCTCGGAATACAGCTCGGGGCTGAAGCCCACGGGGTGGCCCTGCCGCCCCTTGTACTGGGCAAAGGCGGCCGGGTATTGCTCGATGGCCGCGGCCACCGCCAGGATGCTGCTGGGACGCAGCAAAGGCATGTCGGCCGGCATGATGAGCCAGCCATCGGCATCGCCGCTGGCACTGACACCGGCCGCGATGGAGTAACCCATGCCGACCGGTGTGGGTCGGCCCTGGGCATCAAAATCGGGACGCACCACCACATCGGCACTGGCCACCCAGCGCTGCACCAGTGGCGCGAGTTTGGACGTGGTCACCACCACGACGGGCAGACCGCTGTCGATGGCATGGCGCAGGCTGCGCGAGAGCACGGTGTCTTGACTGAGGTCTGAGAAGTCGGCGTTGCCCTCGGGCTCAAGCCCGGCCATCGGCTCCGCCGACTGACCCAGTCTTTGCGCCAGTTTGTGGCCGGAGCCGTGAAATCGTATGCCGCGCCCTGCCGCCAGCACGACCACAGCAGGTCGCCGTTTGCTCATCCGCTTGAACTCACTTTTAGAAAACCCTCTCGAGCTGCCCCGGTCTGACGCCGGGCTAACGCCAGAGTCCACAGCATGCCGCCCGGGGCCTGGGCGTGGAACTGGGGCCAACACTTAGGGTGTTCTACGAGCCAGCTGACATATGTCCCCTCCTTGGGCCGGGCTCACACAGAGCCCGATCAAGGCAGGCGTCGATAAACATCGCATACTTATGCCCATGAGCAAATTATCCGATCTGCGTAAAAGCTATGAGCAAGGTGAGCTGGACGAGAGCGTCGCTGCCGATCAACCCCTGAGCCAGTTCAAGCAATGGCTGGATCAGGCCTTGGCCGGCGAGATCCCCGAGCCCAATGCCATGACTCTGGCCACGGTCAACGCACAGGGGCGGCCCTCCACCCGCATCGTGCTAATCAAGGGTTTTGATGAGCGCGGCATCGTCTGGTTCACCAATTACGACAGCCGCAAAGGCCAGGAGTTGGCCAACAATCCGCACGCCGCCCTGCAGTTCCACTGGGTGGAGCTGGAACGGGTGGTGCGCATCGAGGGCGTGGTGAGCCAGGTGGATGCCGCTGAATCCGATGCCTACTACCATTCCCGCCCGCTGGACTCCCGCCTGGGTGCCTGGGCCTCACCGCAAAGCCAGGTGATCAGCTCGCGCGGGGTGCTGGTGGCCAATGCCGCCAAGGCCGCCCTGCAGCACGGCATGAACCCGCAGCGCCCGCCGAACTGGGGCGGCTTCCGTCTGGTCCCTGAGCGCTGGGAGTTTTGGCAGGGGCGCAAATCGCGCCTGCATGACCGCATCAGCTACCGCCGGGATGAAGCGGGCCACTGGATCAAGGAAAGACTGGCCCCCTGATCGCCGCCGCAAGCGCGGAGTGAAGATAGAGCGGGGTCAGGTCTTGCCTGCCCCGCCCTCTTGCTTGCTTTGAACTCGCTTAGAAGCGAACCTGCACCCCGGTGTGCAGGGAGCGCCCGGCCAGCGGACTCAAATCTCGGATGGTGGCCACCGAGGAGGCGCTGTAGGCCAGCTTGTTGGTCAGATTGTCCAGCTTCAAGTACCACAGCGCATCGCTATTGCCCAGCATGAACTGGCGCGCCAGGCTCAGCTTGACGATGCCGTAACCCGCGGTGGGCTTGTCCAGCACCGGCACGCGGTCCTGGCGCGCGGCCAGGCGCCATTCCAGGCGGCCCGACCAGGCGCCTTGGCTAGCGTCCAGGCCCAAGGTGGCGCGCAATGGCGCCAGGCGCGGCAAGGCTTCGCCGGTGGCACGGTTCTCGCCGCGCACGCCGTCCAACTGGGCCGAGAGGGTCAGCAGCGCACCCGGCAGCGCTTGGGCCGGCAGGGTCCATCGCCCTTCCAGCTCAAAGCCCTTGAGCAGAGCTGGCACCGATTTAAAAGCATAGACCGGTAAGGCGTCCGCGCCTGGCTCCTGATGCTGCTCGCCGGTCGCATCGAGCGCGATATAGCTGGAAAAGCGCGTTTGGTAGACGTTCAGGCGCAGCAGCTGATTCGCCGTCTTCCACTGCAGGCCCAAGTCCACGCCCTTGGCCTTTTCCAGGCCCAGATCGGCGTCGCCGCGCTCGAAGGCACCGCTGGCCACATGCACGCCATGGGCATGTAACTCATAAAACATGGGCGCCCGCTCGGTGCTATTGAGATTGAGGTTCAGGCTCAGGCCTTGGACCACACTGGCCAGGGAGTAGCTACCGCTGAGGGAGAAGCTGTGCGGCTTGAACTTGCGGGTGCTGGCCGCGCCGAACTTGGGCTCGGCGGCGTCGGCCGCATCGCCGTCGCTATCCACCCGCACCGACTCGGCGCGGGCGCCGGCCGACAGGCTCAGAGGGCCGGCCTCATACTGCTCCAGCACAAAGACGGCGCCGTTTTCGGTGCGCGAACTGGGCACCAAGGCCTCTTCGCCCAAGGCCGAGAAGTCAGACTTCTCCCACTGCAGACCCAGCACGCCGTGCACCGGGCCGAAGGCGCGATGCTCGGCCTCCAGGCGCAGATCATTGCCATGGCTCTTGAACACCGTGCCGACTTCGCCCGTGCCTTCGATCTCCTTGTGCTCGTAGTCGCTGCGGCTGAGCTGCCAGCTCAGGCGCTGCAGCAAGGCACTCTTGTCCTCGCCGGCGCGCCACTCACCGGCGGCGGCCAGGCGCTGGCGTTGCATCTTGATCTTGATATCGGGCTCCACCGTCACGCCGTAGTCGCTGCGGTAGTCATCCACCGAGACGCCCGCAAAACCATTGGCAAACACATAGGACGCGCCCAGCGCTCCACCATGGCTGTCCGAGGCCGAGTTGCGCACATGGCGGCTAGGGCCGTCCACGCTGTCAAAGCGCGGCGTGCTTTGATCACCGGCTCGCCGCCCCGACAGATCGGCATGCCAGGCAAAGCCTGCTTTGCCCTCACCCGTGCCGCCTTCCAGCAGCAAGGCGGCATTGCGCTCGGCAGAGGCGCCGCCCAGGCGCAGCTCGGCCGCACCGCCGAAGCTTCCCAAGGCCTTGCGGGGAATGCGGTTGTCCAGGGTATTGACCACCCCACCTACCGCATTGCCGCCGTAAAGCAAGGCGGCCGCACCGCGCAGCACCTCGACCTGCTCGACCACCAAGGGGTCCAGAGGCACGGCGTGGTCAAAGCTCAGGCTGGAGGCATCAACCGAGCTGCCGGAATTGCTCAGCATGCGCACCCGGTCGCCATCCAAGCCACGGATGGTGGGTCGATTGCTGTTCGGGCCGAAGTAGCTGGCGCCCACGCCGGGCAGGCCGTCCAGGGTCTCGCCCAGGGTGGAGGCACGGCGCAGGATCAAGGCGTCGCCCGAGAGCACATCCACCGGCTGGGCCAGATCGGCGCTGCGCAATGGGTTGCCGGTGGTGACGACGCGGTCAAGCTTCTGGGCACCGGCCGAAGTGGCCTCGGTCGGCAAGGCGGCGGGCTTGGCCGTGTTTTCTTGGCCATGGCCGATCAAGGGGAAAGCAGCCAGGCTCAGGCACAGCAGATGGGCGCTCAGGGCCAGGGGCCGAGGCGCGAAAAAAGTCGTTTGCATGGAAATCTCGTGTAGGCGCGCGTCGACTCGTGAGCGACAGCGCAAGCCAGGATGGGAAGGAAGGAGCAGTCCACCGACCCGCAGCTTGGCGGGCTCGGCAGAGGCCTACAGTTCAAGCCATCAAACGAGAGGGAGGACCGCGCGCGCCGCGCTTCCAAAACAGCTGCGCGGCCGCACTGGCGGGCAGCAGGCCGGGCACGTCGCCCCTGCCCATCTGCAGCAGGCCGAGCTCGCAGCCGGCCGTGGGCAGCTGATGCTGGCCCAGCTGATCCAAGAGATGGCAGGCGGCGTCGCCCGCCTGGTGACCCCAAAAACCAGTGTCGGTCCATGAGCTGGAGCCAGCCTTGGCGCCCGCTTGATGCAGGGCCAAGATCGCCACAGGCGCATTGCCGTGCACCACCCGGTGCCATTGGCCCAGGGCCTGCATGCTCAGCAAGCACAGCGCACACAGCAGCGCCAAGCAGAACTTAACCGTCTGGCTGGCTGCTGCGGTAGTGGGCGGCGCGCGTCTCAGCATCGATTAAGAATCAGGGCTTGTAGGCCAGGGGCTGGCCCTCGCTGAGGCGATAGAACAGGCCGTAGGGGTCGTCATTCAAGACCGACAACACGCCCTCGACCAGCACCGGCTCCAGGCTGTAACGCACGGGCTGTTTGGTCCGCACCTCGATCAAGCCCTCGGGCCCGGCCGGCACGCAAAAAGAACAACTGGTGGGCACCGAAGACAAGAGGAAGTGGCGCTGCTTGTCACCCGGCTCCAGCGGCATCATGAAGCCCTGAACCTTGACGGTCTTCTTGTCCAAGGCCTGCACCGCACTGGGGAAGACCGGAATCAGCCGGGTCTTGTCGGCCTTGGTCGTCACCGAAGACAGCAAGCTCCAGGTCAACACGCCTTCATGCTCTTGCAAAGGTTTGAAAGGGCTGCGCGGGTCGTGATAACCCGGCCCCTGGCCGATGACCGGCGCGGGCTGGGCCCAGACCGACACCGGCGCCAAGCCGGCCAGCACGCTCGCCAGCAGCAAGGCTGGCAAGCCAACAGGCCGAGCAAGGCGAGGGCTGCGCAACTGGCGGTTGAAAGTCGGGGCCTGCTTGTCCACGTTGGCGTTGTTTCTCATGAGTAAGAGCCCGTCAGGCATGACGGAAAGCGCTATTGTGCCTGCGCCTCCATGACAGGGCCGTCACAAGAGCAAGCAAAAAGCCTCCCCAAGCCTTAGCGCGGCGCCTGCAAAAGCTCGGTCACATCCAACCTGAAGGCCCGCCATGCCGGCCAGGCGGCAGCCAGCAAGGCCAGGCCCAGGGCCAGGGGCAAGACCAGCCACTCCCCCGCCGCCCACCACCAGGCGCTAACGGGCAGGGAATGCTGGCTCGCCAGCAGCTGGCCCAACAGACCCGCCAAGCCATGGCCCAGGGCCAGACCCAGGACGGCGGCCAGGGCGGCCAAACTCATGGCCTCCAAGCTCACCAAGGCCGCCACACGCCAGGGCGGCGCGCCCAACATGCGCATCATGGCCAGATCGCTTTGCCTGGCCCGCACCGCATGCAGCAAGGCCACAAACACCGACAAGCCGGCCGAGAGCAGCATCACCGCCGCAAAGCCCTTCAATACTTCCTCGCCCGCCCCCACCATGCGCAGCAAACGGGCCGTTTCCAGGGCCGGCGCGCTGGCCTGCAGACCCGGCTGGGCATTGACCCAGCGCGGCAGGCTGATGGCGGCCAGAGGGCTGCGATAAGTCAGCAAGACCAGCGTGATTTCGCGTGGTGGCTGCTCGGCCTCGTGTCCGTGCCCGTGCCCGTGCTCGCCATGATGCTCATCATGGTCCTCATGCTTGCCTCCTGCTGCTGAGGCTGCAGCCGGATGGTGGGCCTCATGCGCCGCCCACACCGAGCGCAGATCGGTCAGCACCAGGCGATCCAAGACCGCGCCACTACCCTCCAGAATTCCCACCACCGTGTAGGGCTGGCCGGCATGCGCGTCGCCCTGCTCACCCAGGCCATGAGTGCTGGCAAACTGATCGCCCAGCTTCAAACCCAGTTCGCGTGCCACCTCGGCGCCTAGCACGGCCTGCATGGGTGCATCCCACAAACGGCCTTGAGCCAGGGTAGAAGCACTCAGCTCCAGGTACTGCGGCGTCGTGCCCACCAAGCGATAAGCGCGCAGGCTGTCACCCAAAGACAGGGGCACGGCCCGCGCCACCAGGGGGTGGGCGCGCAGGGTCTCCAGCGTGGCCAAAGGAATATTGCTGGTGGGCACGTCCAGATGGAACACCCCCGACAGCAAAATCTGCATGGGGCTGCCCTTGGCGCCCACCACCAGATCGATGCCCTTCAGATCACGCTTGACTCCGGCCTCGATCTGCTCGGACACCAGCATCACAAAGCTGATCGCCGCCAGGCCCAGGCTCAAGAGCAGCAGATTCAAGGCCGCCGTCAGAGGTTGGGACCAGAGGTACGTCCAGGCCAAACGCCACAGCTTCATGCCAGGCTCCCGGTCGCGCCGTCAGCGCTTGTAGCGCTTGTAGCGCCTGTAGCGGCGTCAACGGCATCAGCGGCGTCGGGCAGCACCAGGGTTTTGGCCCCGGCCGTGAGCGTCGAGTCAGCCCATTGCTTGGCAATGCGGCCGTCGTGGGTGGCCAGCAGCAGGCTGGCGCCCTGCTCTCTCGCCGCTTCCTGCAGCAGGCGCAAGACCTGGGCGGCATTCGCGTCGTCCAGGCTGGCACTGGGCTCATCGGCCAGCAGCAGGCGGGGCTTGCGCAGCAGGGCCCGCGCCAGGGCGACGCGCTGGGCTTGGCCCACGCTGAGTTGATGCGGGTAGCGGGCGGCCAATTCGGCCAGACCCAGGCGCTCCAGCATGGCCCCTGCTCGCGCGGTATCCGGCGGCAAGCCCACGCTCAAAAATGGCAGGCTGAGGTTGTCCATCACCGTCAGCGCCGCACTGAGATGCAGGCGCTGGGGCACAAAGCCCAGGAACTCGCCCCGCCAGGCATCGCGCTGACGCAAGCTCAAGCCCTGCAGAGCGCGGCCTTGCACCCTGACCTCGCCGCTCGTGGGGCTCAGCAGGCCGGCCAGCAAAGCCAGCAAGGTGGACTTGCCGCTCCCTGAATTGCCGCGCAAAAGCAGGTGCTGACCGGCGGCCAGCTCGAAATCGGCAAAGCGCAGGCTGCGCCGAGACCCCGGGTAACGATGGCTCAGACCCTGGACCTGCAGCAAGGGTGGCGATCCGGTCTCATTCATCAGGGCTGGGGTGCTGCAAACCAGGGAATTTCATGGGTTTCAGGCGACTGGCCAAGTTAAAAAACAAGGCGCAGAGCATAGCCGCCTCAATCGGTGGCCAGCTTGAGTTCTACCGTCGGCGTCCAGCCCTCGCCCTTGCCTGAAGCCTCGCTGTGATGCAGCTTGGGGCTGGCCAGGAAGATGCGACTATTGGGCAGGCCTTTGGCGATCAAGGCATCGCGCACAGCCACTCCGCGGGCGAGAGCCAGGGCTCGCACGCGGTCCTCGTCTATGGGAAAGCTGACCAAGAGCAGGCTGCGCATCTCAGACGCCGGCAAATCCTTGGCAAAACCCAGCACATTGCGCGGCTTGTTGGGCAGCTTGGTCGCCTCGTAGACCGACTTCAGCAAACGGGCGCGGTCGGCCTCGCTGAGGCTGAGATCGGCCGCGGCCGCTTGGGCATCGCCGCTAGCAGTCTGGCGGCGCTGCAGTTCCAGGCGGCGCTGCGCCAGCATCGCGCGCTCCAGCTGGGCTTGTTGGATGGCATCGCGCTCCTGCTCCAGGTCGGCAGAGCCGATGATGGTCAGGTTCAGGCTGGGCTTGTCGAGCAAGGCCTTGGCCACCTTGTCCAGCACCTGGGGCGAGCTGGGCGTGGCGCTGCCGGGCGCAAAGGCGATGCGGCTGTGATCATCACCCCCGCCGCCGCTCAGCAACGAAAAAGGCGAGGTCAAGGCCTTGCCGATCAGGTTCAGCACCAACTTCCAGACCACGGCCCCCACGCTGAACTGCGGATCGTTGATGGAGCCGGACACCGGCAGATCCACATCGATCACCCCGTTGCGATCCTTCATCAAAGCCACCGCCAGCAGCACAGGCAGCTTGGTCGCGTCGGGGCTGGCCACGGCTTCGCCAAAGGTCAGCTGATTCAGAATCACCTGGTTATTGGCCTGCAAGGCGCCGCCCGGCTCTATCTTGTATTGCACCTTGGTGGACAGCTTGCCGCGTTCGATCGCATAGCCCGCGTATTTGGCGGCATAGGGCGAGAGCGGAGCCAGCTCGATATCGGTGGCGCTGGCGCGCACATCCAGCTGCAGGGGTGAGCCCAGGGGGTTGAGTTGGCCCTCGATTTCCAACAAACCCGTGCCTGCCACCTTGCCCCGCAGTTGCAGCGGCGCCAGGCCGGCCTGGCCGCTCTTGACCGCCCCCAAACTGCCCTCCAACTCGGACAGCTGGGCGCTGTAATTGGGGCGCACGAAGTGATCGGTGAAGTCCACCCGGCCCTTGCTGATGCGCGTCTGCTCCAGGCTGATCTGCAGTGGCAGGGGCGCTGGCGCTGCGACGGCTACCGAGGCGGCAGGCGCCGCGGGCGGGGCCGCAACAGGCGCTTCAGCGGCCTTGGCCTCTTTTTCTGCCCCCAGGCTGCTGAGGTTGAAGTGGCCCTGCTCATCGATCAAGAGGCGGGCGAAGAAATCGCTCAATCGCAACTCGGCAATCGCCAGCTGCGGCGTTTGCTTGGGCTTCATCTCAAAGCGCACGCCGTCGAGATTCAAGGCCTGCCAGTTCAGCAACTCCTCACCCAGCACCCGCTGACCGTCCTGCAGCCGGGTTTGCTGCAAGCGCAGATCGGTCAGCAACACATCGGCTTTGGCGCCGGCCAACCAGTCACTGCCCTGTTGTTTGCCATTGAACTCACCGCGCAAGCCCAGCTCGGCTCGCTGCAGAGAAAAGCCCAGGGCCGGGTCCAGATAGGGGGCCAGCAAATGCAGGGGCAGGCGCTCGGCTCGCAGCTTGCCGCTGGCACTCAGGGGCTCCAGCACAATGCGTCCTCGCCAATCAAAGCTTCCCGCCGGCACGGCAGCGGCGGCGATTTGTGTCTGCCCACGACGACCGGCTCGGCGCCCCTCCTGCTGGGCCGCTTGCACCCCACCCATGCGGAAGTTCAGCTGGGCGGCGCTGCCCGCCTTGCTGCCCGGCCAAGCCACATCATCCAGGCGCAAGCGCAGCTGGTCGGCCTTCAGCGAAGCCACACCGGCCGGCGCGGCCGCGTCCTGCAGACGCAGCTGACCGCCGTCGACCTTGAGCGATTGCAGGCTCAGCCGCCAATCCTTGGACCTTGGAGCCACTGGCACCTTAGGTTCCCCCTCGTCTTCGGGCGCTGACAACTTCAAGACCGGCCGCCTCCCAGCCTTGGGCGCAGGCGCTTTCTTCGCAGCCCCAGCGGGCGCGGCCGCGGGCAGCAGCGCGGCGAAATTCCAATCCGCGCCCTTGGCCCTTGCCAGCAGCAGATCGGGCTTGCTCAAACTCAGCTCGCCCGCCTTGATTGCCTGGCCGCCCAGATCCAGCTCGGCCTTGTCCAGTTTCAAAGCATCCAGTTTGAACAGCGCCTCAGCGGACTTGGCACCCTGGGCAGTCGCACTCAGCTTGCTGACTTGCAGGTCCTGCAGGCCTAGGCTCAGGCGCGCCAACGGGTTCTCATCCAGGGGCTGGGTCAGTTTGATGCTGGCACGGCCCGAGGCATGGGCAGTGAATCTGAGCGGCGTCTGAGCCGCCCAATAGGGTTCAAACCATTGCAGGGGCAGTTGCTCCCAGGCCAGCCCGGCCGTCAACTCGCTTGGGCTGATTTGAGCTTCACCCTTGAGCTGGGACGCCGCCGCGGCCTTGCCCGCTTCAGGCTGCAGCTGGGCGGAAAAAGCAAGTGGGCTGGCCGACTTCAGGGGCCACTGAATCGCCCCCAAGCTCAGCTCCAGCTGCGTCAGGTTCAAAGCCACCCGCCCGGGCACGCCAGCGTCACGCCAGCTCAGCTTTGAATCGCTCAGCTTGAATTGATCCAGACTGAACTGCCAGGGCGAAGCCGCAACCGCATTCTTGCTCGGAACCGGCTTGGCCGATGCGCTGACGGACGCATTGGCGGCCGGCGGCGCCGTGCCGCTCGGCAGCCAGATATGGCCGGCGGCATCGCGGTCGAGCTGCAGGTCCAGGCCCTGCCAGTTCAACTCAGCCAGGGCGATGTGCTGCTGCAGCGGCTGCACCTGCTTGAGGCCAAGCCCCAAGGAATTCCAAGCCAGCCAAGGCGTTTGATCGGGCTTTTGCAAGGCAAAGTCAGCCAGCTTGATCTGACCCGACAGCGTCAGCTGCGGCTTTTGCTTGGGAGGCTGTTGAAACTGAAGGGCCAGCTCGGCCTGCACCTTGCCCTTGACCAAGCGCAGGGGCAAGGCCGCGGGCAGATAGCCCAAATAAGGCGCCAGGTCCAGCTCGTCCAACTTGAAATTCAGCTTGGCTTCCGGCTGGGCTGCAAAAGGCAAGGCCTCCCCCTGGCTGCCGAAATGAACCCCGTTCAGAACGCCGGCCAGCACCGGCTGCACCCAAACCTTGACGTCGGCACTGGCGGTGGAGACAAAAGGCAGGGCCAGTCGCAACTGGCTCAGCTCATGGCGGCGCTGCAGGGGCTGGTCATCCAGCAGGATTTGGCCGTCTTGCAGCTGAATGTTGTAAAGCGCCACCGCCAGGGGCTCGCTCTTGGCTTTAGCTGGCACGGGTGCGCTGAACTTGGCGATCAGATCATCGATGTCGTAATGGCCTTCGGCCGTGCGCGTCAGGCGCAGCACCGGCTTTTGAATGGCCAAAGCGTCCACCACAGGGCTGAGATGCCAGAGCGAGCTGAGGGACAAATCCACGTCCAGGCGATCCAGCGTCAACAGAGGATCGTGCTGCTTGGGCAGGCCTGCCACCCGCACATCCTGCAGGCTGAGCCCCAAGCGCCAGGGGGCAAACTCGACCCGACCGATGCTGAGCTCTCGCCCCAGGGCTTCGCTGCCGGCCTTGGCCCCCAGGGATTGGACCAGTCTGGGCACCAAGAGGTAGCTGACAATCATCAGCAGCAAAAGGCTGGCAAACACCATCAAGACCCAGCGTTGCCAGGACTTCAAACGCGGGCGGGAACTCAGGACTTCGGATTTGGACACGGTGGGCGCTTTGCGGAAAGCCGGCTCAGCCGGCCAAGTCGGGTTCGCTCATTCTCAATCGAATATGCATAGAAAGCGCCATGACCCCCCATGATTTGAAACCTTTTGTCCTGGCAGCCCTGCTGCCACCAACGCCCTTCTTGCTGCTGGCCTTGCTGGGCCTGGGCTTGCAGGGGCGGAAACGCCGTTTGGGCAAGGGGTTCTTGCTTGCTGGCCTGCTCGGGGTTTGGATGAGTTGCACCGACGCGACAGGGCAGCTCTTGGCCAGCCATCTCTTGAGGGTGCCGCCCGGTCTGAGCAAGGAACAGCTGCTCGATTTGAAGCGCTCATCCCTGCAAAACCATGATGTGGCTGTCTTGGTGCTGGGAGCGGGAGCCCGCCGAATGGCGCCTGAGTACCTGGGCCCAAGGCTGAAAACCCTCAGCCTGGAGCGGCTTCAGTATGGGGTTTGGCTGTCCCGCCAGTTGCAAGCGCCCCTGGGTTTTTCTGGCGGCATTGGCTGGAACTCCAAGCAACGCGGGGTCAGCGAGGGCGAATTGGCCCAGGACGCGGTTCAAAACGAGTATCTGAGCCGCCTGCGCTGGGTTGAGAGCAAGTCCAGAGACACGGCGGAGAACGCCAAGCTGAGCTTGCCCTTGCTCAAGGCCGAAGGCATACACAAGGTCCTGCTGGTCACCCACGATATGCATATGCCCAGAGCCTTGCGCGCCTTTCAGGCCGAAAGCCAAGGCGAGCTAGAAATCATCGCCGCGCCCCTGGGCTTGGCGGCCGAGGGCGGACAGACCGACTGGGAGGATTGGTTCCCAAGCTGGGAGGGCATGCAACGGGTGCAATACGCGGTGTACGAGGGCTTGGGGCTGCTGGCAGGCCGCTGAATCGGATCAAGCTCTGCGTCACCCGAGGTTTAGCACCCTGAAAAAAGAAACCCCTGGAAAGAGAAACCCCTCTCGACCCGAAGGCGGAGAGGGGTGGATGGCTGACGCCACCGATGGGGCTCTCAGGCGATTTGCCCGAGGGCTCCTGGCGCGCAATGATTGCGCCAGAGGGATTGCCTTGCACAGGCCTCCTTAATCTAGGTGAGCCCAATCAACAATTCAAGGACGAATCAAGATTTACTCGAAAAAAGGCGATCGAACATCTGATCGGCCTTGCTTTGCACCTCGGGTGTCATCTCAATCGCCCGACCCCATTCCCGGCTGGTCTCACCCGGCCATTTATTGGTGGCATCCAGCCCCATCTTGCCGCCCAGACCGCTGATGGGCGAGGCGAAGTCCAGGTAGTCGATGGGCGTGCTGTCCACCAAGGTGCAATCCCGCACCGGGTCCATACGGGTGGTGATGGCCCAAACCACTTCCTTCCAGTCCCGCACATTGATGTCCTCATCCACCACCACGATGAACTTGGTGTACATGAACTGGCGCAGATAGCTCCACAGGCCAAACATCAGGCGTTTGGCATGGCCGGGGTAGGACTTCTTGATCGAAATCACCGCCATGCGGTAGCTACAGCCCTCTGGCGGCAGATAGAAATCGACGATCTCGCTGAACTGCTTTTGCAAAATCGGCACGAACACCTCGTTCAGCGCCACGCCCAGGATGGCCGGCTCGTCCGGCGGCTTGCCGGTGTAGGTGGAGTGGTAAATCGGGTCGGGCCGCTGGGTCAGCCGGCCGACCTCAAAGACCGGGAACCAGTCCTGCTCGTTGTAATAGCCCGTGTGATCGCCGTAGGGGCCTTCCAGCGCATGCAGATAACCGCCCTTCTCCTTCAGCGGCACGCCGTCTTCGCTGACGCCGGTGTAGCCTAACGCCGCCACCGGGATGTGGCCCTCCAGCACCATCTCTGCACTGGCGGGGACCTGCAACATGCGGCCGCCCTCGCCCACACCGCTGTCGACCAACTCGGTTCGGGATCCCCGCAGCA
Source organism: Paucibacter sp. KBW04 (assembly GCF_003852425.1). Lineage (GTDB taxonomy): Bacteria > Pseudomonadota > Gammaproteobacteria > Burkholderiales > Burkholderiaceae_C > Paucibacter_A. Next base: position 18,590 of record NZ_QAJN01000017.1, read on the forward strand.
AGCCGGCAAACTGATATTCAGACAAGCTGTCCGGCACCGGCGTCACCGCACCCAAAATGGTCGCTGGGTCGGCGCCCAGGGCCACGGCGATGGGGAAGGGCTTGCCGGGATTCGCCAAGGCGAAGTCCCGGAAGTCCAGCGCCCCGCCCCGGTGGGCCAGCCAGCGCATGATCAAGCGATTGCGGCCTATCAGCTGCTGGCGGTAGATACCCAAGTTCTGACGCAGCCGCGGCTGAGCAATGCTTTGCGGGCCGCGCGTCACCACCAAGCCCCAGGTCAACAAGGGCGCGACATCGCCGGGCCAGCAGGTTTGAATCGGCAGCTTCTTCAGATCGACCTCGCTGCCTTCAAACACTTCCTCCTGGCAGGCCGCCTTGCGCACCATGCTGGGCTTCATATCCCACAGGGCCTTGGCCATGCTCAGCAAGCGACCGGCATCCTTGAGCCCCTTGGGCGGCTCGGGCTCTTTGAGGCTGGCCAGCACATGGCCGACGTCCCGCAACTCCCGCAGGCTCTCTGCGCCCATGCCCAGGGCCACACGACGGGTGGTGCCGAACAAATTGGTCAAGGCCGGGGTCTTGTGGCCGGTGGGCCGCTCAAACAAGAGGGCAGGACCTTCGGCGCGCAAGACTCGGTCGCTGAGGGCCGTCATCTCAAGCACAGGCGAGACCGGCTCGGCAATGCGCCGCAGTTCCTGGATGTCCTCCAGACGGCGGATAAAGTCACGCAAATCTCTGTACTTCATATCTTTTGGTAATATCAAAGCATTGTCTAAAGCTTGACGAGTTATTTTTGCTCCCTAGAATTTCCGAAACTTTGGGAATCCCAGGGTTAACCCGTGCCTTCGGCCCCAGTGCCTGGAGGCACCCCGCTGCCGATGAAGGTCGACCACTTGGCGTCTTTTGTCCTGCCCTCAGGCAAGACAAAAGCCAGTGGAAGGATCGACCGATTATCACTGTCGCGCTTGCAACGCCTGGCCTCGGCCGGGCGCGAAGCGCCGCAGAACGAAGGAGTCGCATGACAGCACGTCGTGATCTTTTATCCTTGGTGCGTGGCACTCGTGCCACCCTGTCCTTGTTCATCAAGGACATCGGCCAAGGCCTGTTGGTCGTCAGTCATAACAGTTTGGCCCTGGTGGGCTTGGCCGTTGTGGCCCTGGGTCTGGTGTTTGCCAGCCAAGCCGATTTGCGCAAGAACCTCGAAGAGCAAGCCCTGGGCTGGCTCAATGCCCGCGAAGAAGCGCGCGCCCTGGCCGATGGCAGCGCCCCGCTTTCCGCCGCCGAGCCCAATGCCGTCGAGCGCGCCACCGCCGCCGACCCCAAAGACCTACCGCGTCAACAAGCGGCCGTGGCCATGTGGTTGTCGCGCCGCTACAAGGTGGCACCCGAGCCCATCAGCCGCCTGGTCCAGGAAGCCTGGGCGATTGGCCAGAAAGCCCAGGTCGAACCGACCTTGATCCTGGCCATCATGGCCGTGGAGTCCAGTTTCAACCCCTTTGCGCAAAGCCCCGTGGGTGCGCAAGGTTTGATGCAGGTGATGACCAGCGTACACAACGACAAGTACGAAGCCTTTGGCGGCAATCTGGCGGCCTTCGATCCGATCACCAACCTGCGCGTTGGCGTGCAGGTACTCAAAGAATGCATCCAGCGCGCGGGCAGCGTCGAGGAAGGCCTGCGTTACTACGTCGGCGCGGCCAACCTGCCGGATGATGCGGGCTATGCCGCCCGGGTGATGGAGATTCACGGACAGATGAAGAGCGTGGCCACAGGTCGCCCCGTGCAGGCCAAGCCCATGCGCGACGCCGCACCCGTGCCCCTGGCCAGTGCCAGCCCCTTGGCCGGCGGCGACAGCCCTGTGCAGGCCGAAAAGGTCGCCCTGGTTCAGTAAGAACGGCTCGGCTGCGCTTCAGCTGAGGCTACACTTCACGCTTCGCGCGACTGGCGATAAAAGGTTGAGCGGCTTCTAGCCAAGTCAATCGACCCGAGGTGGTGGACCACCGGGAAGCGCGAACGATCTCTGGACTGTGTCCGAGACCGCATCAAGCCGTTCGCCTGGGCAGTTCTGCAGCGCATTCATGGGTCCAACCCAAGATTTGCGTTCGCCAGAAACTCCACTTCAAAGCTCAGCCACCATCATGTTTGATCGCAGCACCTCTACCCTTGCCCAAGTTGACCCCGATCTGTGGGCAGCCGTCCAAAACGAGAACCAGCGTCAAGAAGACCATATCGAGCTGATCGCCTCCGAGAACTACACCTCGCCGGCCGTCATGCAGGCCCAGGGCAGCCAGCTGACCAATAAGTACGCCGAAGGCTATCCCGGCAAGCGCTACTACGGTGGCTGCGAGTACGTGGACGTGGTCGAGCAACTGGCCATTGACCGCCTGAAGGAGCTCTTCGGCGCCAACTACGCCAATGTGCAGCCCAATTCCGGCTCGCAAGCCAATCAGGGCGTGTTTTTTGCCCTGCTGCAGCCCGGCGACACCATCATGGGCATGAGCTTGGCCGAAGGCGGTCACCTGACCCACGGCATGGCCCTGAATATGAGCGGCAAATGGTTCAACGTCATCTCCTACGGCCTGAACGCCAAGGAAGAGATCGACTACGACGCCATGGAAGCCCTGGCCCGCGAGAAGAAGCCCAAGCTCATCATCGCCGGTGCCTCGGCCTACAGCCTGCGCATCGACTTCGAGCGCTTTGGCAAGATCGCCAAGGAAATCGGCGCCTATTTCATGGTGGACATGGCCCACTATGCAGGCCTGATCGCCGCCGGCGTCTACCCCAACCCGGTGCCCCATGCCGATGTGGTGACCTCCACCACCCACAAGAGCCTGCGCGGCCCCCGCGGCGGCATCATCTTGTGCAATGACGAAGCGATCGCCAAGAAGATCAACTCGGCCATTTTCCCCGGCATCCAGGGCGGCCCCCTGATGCACGTCATCGCCGGCAAGGCCGTGGCCTTCAAGGAAGCGCTGACGCCCGAGTTCAAGGCCTACCAAGCCCAAGTGGTCAAGAACGCCAAGGTCCTGGCCGACACCTTGATCGAACGCGGTCTGCGCATCGTCTCGGGCGGCACTGAGAGCCATGTCATGTTGGTGGACCTGCGCCCCAAGAACCTGACCGGCAAGGAAGCCGAGGCCATCCTGGGCGCAGCCCATATGACCTGCAACAAAAACGGCATCCCCAACGACCCGCAAAAGCCCATGGTCACCAGCGGCATCCGTCTGGGCACACCGGCCATGACCACGCGCGGTTTCAAGGAAGAACAGGTGCGCGCCACCGCTCACCTGATCGCCGACGTGCTGGACAAGCCGCATGACGAAGCCAATCTCGCAGCCGTGCGCGCCAAAGTGGCCGCACTGACCCGCGATTTCCCCGTCTACCGCTAATAAAACTCAAAGGCCAGCCCGGCGATGCGTTGCCCCTTTTGCAGTCATACCGAAACCCAGGTCTCCGAGACACGTGAGTCGGATGAAGGCGATGTGGTGCGGCGGCGTCGCCGTTGCTTGGCCTGCGACAAGCGCTTCACCACCTACGAGCGGGCCGAAATCGCCCTGCCCGTGGTGGTCAAAAAGGACGGCACCCGCGCCGACTTCGACCCCAAGAAGCTGCGCGCCTCCATGCAATTGGCCTTGCGCAAGCGGCCGGTAAGCATCGAACAGATCGACGCCGCCCTGGCCAAGATTGAAGAAACCCTGCTGACCAGCGGTGCCCGCGAACTGCCCTCCACCCGCCTGGGTGAGTTGGTGATGCGCGAACTCAAGCGCATCGACAAGGTGGCTTATGTGCGCTTTGCCTCGGTTTATCGCAGCTTTGAAGATGTGGATGAATTCCACAAGCTGATCCGGGAGATCTAAACCTCCCCCCCCCAGCCCCCTCCCCCATCGGAGGGAGCTCGTGCCCCCTTCAGCAGGACAGAAGTCGCCCCCTCGAACGCCTAGATTTTGCTCATCGCCCCGAGCAAGTTCAGCAGGAGTCCGAGATGCGCGCCACCCACTTCATTCAGTTCAGCAGCAAGCGCCACAACCGGGGCCTGAGCCTGATTGAGCTGCTCACCGGCTTGTGCATCAGTGCCGTGCTGCTTTCGCAAGCCGTTCCGGCGCTGGAGCGCATGAAGCAGAGGCAACGCCTGAACCTGCACGCGCAGACCTTGATGATGGACTTGAAGCACGCCCGCCATGAGGCCTTGCTCGGTACCGAAAACGTCAATCTGCTCTTTGAACAACAAAGCCAGGGTGCTTGCTACATCGTCTACACCGGGCCCAGCAAGCAGTGCCATTGCGATGCCAGTGGCGTCGCCGTTTGCACCGGCGGCGCCAGGGCCCTCAAGTCCCAATGGCTGCCCAGCGAGCAGAAGATCGGGTTAAGAACCAAATCCAGCCATCTGAGCTTCAGCGCCAAGCAAGGCGCAGTGACACCCACCGCCAGCATCGACCTCAGCACCCAGGAGGGTGATTCCATTCGGCAAATCATCAGCGTCGCTGGCCGCGTTCGCAGTTGCAGCCCCAATGCCAGCATGGGTCAATATCCGGCTTGCTGAACAAGGTCGGCGGCACCAACGGACCATGAATTGCGCACCGATGGCTCCGCTAACAAAGAAATCAAGTCTCAATCGTGGGGATGTCACCTGTTTGGAAGAAATCCGATCAACGGTTGTATTCAGCAGACAAGCGGCGCGAACTACTGACAGCCAATTCACACGCGCCTTTCCATAATCCGCCCATGTGGCCTGCTTGCAGTAACTCGCCAAACACACTGCTCCAGCGACTTCGGCTGAGCGGGGAAATACCCGCATCCCGAATCCAGGGTTTCACCTTGATTGAGCTGATGTTTGTTGTGGTGATCGTGGGCATCTTGATGGCCGTGGCCCTGCCCAGCTATCAAAAATACATTGCCAAGAGTCGGCGATCCGACGCCATCAGCGCGCTCAGCGCCATTGCCCAGGCGCAGGAGCGCATGCGCAGCAATCGCAGCAGCTACCTCAGTGTTCTGGACGATCTCAAGCTGGGACTGAACAATAGCTTGTCACCTGGCGGGCACTACACATTGAGCCTGAGCGGTGTCGGTGACCCGCCCAGCTACAACTTCGGCTACATCGCCACCGCACAAGCCAGCTCCGGCAGCCCCCAGGCCAAGGACAGCGATTGCGCACAGATGTCGATTGAAATGAGCGGGGGCAATCTGAAATACAAGGCGCAAGACAGCGCCGGCAACGACAGCAAGTCCAAATGCTGGCCCAGCTGAACCTCAGTGATCGAGCACGCCGGGGCCTGTCCCTGGTGGAGCTGATGGTGGTCATCGCCGTCATGGGGATTGTGCTGGCCGTAGCCATCCCGTCGTTCGGCGATATGTTGGCGCGCAAACGAGTGCAGTTGGTTGCGGCCGAGTTGGCCAGCGATTTGGCCTTTGCCAGATCCGAGTCGGGGCTGAAATCCGTGGGCATCTACACCTACTTTAAGCAAAACGCGGAGATGAGCTGCTACGTCATCGTCCAACGGACCGGCGCCATTGATCGCTGCGACTGCACCCGCGAAATCGGCACCGCCTGCGCCGGCACCATAGGCCTGACCGAAATCAAGACCGCCCAGATTTCCAAAAGCTCAGGGGTCACCATCAAGGTGCTGACGCCGCTTGCGATTGCCTCCGGCCTGACCGGACTGCAGTTCCGGCCCCTGCATATGGATCCCTCGGCGGCCGACCTGAAAGTGCTGATATCCAGCAGCCGAGGCAGCCAGCCCAAGCTGCAGATCGAGCTCAATGGCATGGGTCGGGTCAAGCTCTGCTGCCCGGACGGCAGTTTCAGCGGGGTTCAGTCATGCGCCTGACACACCGCCAGCGCTCCGACACCGCCCAGGCTCAGCAAGGCCTGAGCCTGATCGAGATGATGGTGGGCATCACGGTCGGCATGATTGTGGTGGCGGGTGCCAGCCTGATGATGACCCAGCAACTCAGCGAACACCGCAGACTGGTTCTAGAAACCCAGGTGCAACAGGATTTGCGGGCAGCCGCCGATTTGATGCTTCGCGAGCTGCGCCGGGCTGGGGCGATGCGGCAATCGGCCCAGTTTGTGTGGGCCCCGGGGTCCGCCGCACCCTTGCCAGTCAATAACTATGCGATCCGAACCAGGGTCAATGAAGATCAGAACCAGGTGCAATACGCCTACTCGACATCGTCAGCGGCCGCAGAGGACAACCTTGCGGGAAACCAGGAGCTCTTCGGCTTTCGCGTCTCCGACAAGGTCCTGCAGTTTGAATTCACCAATGGCAATTGGCAGCCTTTGACCGACAAAGAGGTTTTGCTGGTCACCAATTTCAGCGTCATTCTCAAGCCGCAACTCCTGCCCTTGCCCGATCTTTGCGAGAAACCCTGCGGGGGACTGGCCAACTGCCCCCCGCAGCTGACGATCAACTACTTTGAAATCGCCCTGAGCGCCCAAGCCAAGCACGACCCACAAATCGTGCGTACCTTGAAGCTCAAGGACCGCACTCGCAATGATGCCGTCACCGGGGTATGCGCACCATGAAGTCGCCCAGCCCTCGCCGCCAGCAAGGTACGGCCACCTTGGTCGTGGTGATGGTGCTCTTTCTCATCATGGCCATGATGGCGGCCTATGGAAGCCGCAATCTGATTTTTGAACAAAAGATTGCGGGCAACTATTTTCGCGCAGGGGTGTCGCAAGAAGCGGCCGAAGCGGGAGTGGAGTGGGCGATCGCCCTACTCAACGGGGTCAAGATAGACGCCAATTGCCAGGTGAGCGCCGTCGGCGCCAACAGCTTTCGCGAGCGCTACCTGAACATCAATGCCGGCGATCGAACCGTGGTCGCGCCGGTTATTTACAAAAACAGAGTGGCCGACTGCGTTCGCAATGAGGCCGCGGGCTGGACCTGCCGCTGCCCCATGGGCAACCCACCCGCCCTCCCCACCCAGGTCGCATTGAATGACGCACAGAACCTGCAACCCCGCTTCGCCCTATCCTTCACCTCCGCAACGCCAGGCCCGTTGCCGGCCACCGTTCCCCGGCCAGGAATTATTCGCCTGATTTCAGAAGGTTGCTCCAGCAGTGGCAGCGCCGAATGTATTGAATCAGACAACTTCGCCGTCCAGGCCTCCGTCGGGGTCAGCTTGGTGACGGTAGACCTCGCCCTGCTCAGTGCCTTGAAAAACCCGCCCGCCACGCCCTTGACCCTCACCGGGGCGATGAGTCTGGGCGCCTCAGGCATTGGCCTTCACAACGCCGCGCCACGCAGCAACGGCCTTTTGCTCAGCTCAGCCTTGGGCAGCAGCCAGACCAGCGGCCTCGATGAAACGCGCCTGGAAAGCCTGCCCGGCACGCCGGGCCGCCAAGCCCTGATCTTTGACGACCCCAGCCTGAAGAACCCCGATGGCACGGCCAAAGACGGCGAGGCCCTGTTCCGCATGTTCTTCGGCATGAGCCGAGCGAGCTACCGCGAGCAAGCGGCCCTGCGTCGCATCGGCTGCCCGGCTGGCGATTGTGGCCCGACACTCCAGCAGGCCTATGACGCCGGGGCGCGCATGGCCTGGATCGATGGGCCGCTCACCATCAATAGCAATGTCACCCTGGGCGCAGACACCAGCCCCATGCTGATCGTGGCCGATGGGGCCGTGCAACTGAACGGCCCCATGCGCCTGACTGGCCTGTTATTCGCGAATGGCAATCTTGACTGGAGCAATGGCAGCGCCATGCCAGCTCAACTCAAAGGCGCGATGCTGGTAGCCGGAGCGCTCAGCACGAGCGGAGTCATCGACCTCTGGTACGAGGGCAAGGTGATGGATGAGTTGAGCAATCGAACAGGCAGCTTTGTGCGCGTGCCTGGCAGCTGGTTTGACTCGCCATGAGCAAGCAAGGCACTCACAAGTCTCGGCAGCCCCGCGGCGTGGCCTTGATCGAAGCCCTGGTCGCCTTGCTCATCATGGCCTTTGGCATGTTGGCCTTGGCAGGCCTGCAAAACAGCATGCGGCGCGGCGCCGACCTGGCCAAGCAAAGAGGTGAGGCTGTGCGTCTGGCCCAGCAAGAAATGGAATGGCTGCGCAGCTTCGCGCTGTTGACGCCCGACCCCGACAAGCCCGAGATCCTGGCCTTTGACAGCATCGTCAATCGCGACCTCAACGATCCCATCTCGGTCAGCGACGCCGACACCAACACCACCTTCACCGTCGTGCGCCTGGTCCAACCCGCGCCAGCAGGTACGCTGGCGACCCAAAGACTGGACATTCGCGTCAGCGTGACTTGGGCCGACCGCAGCGAAGGCGCGCAAATCGTCACGCTGGACAGCATTTTGTCGCGCAGCCCTCCCTCCCTGGGCGTCGCACTGGGGCTGGCCCCTGAGGCCACGCCGGTGCGCCGCCCCGGCGGGCGCGACGCCTCGATTCCGGTAGGCGCCAAAGACCTGGGGGACAAGAGCAGCGTGTTCAGACCCTCGCCCAACACCGCCACGGTCTGGGTTTTCAACAACCTGACCGGCGTGATCACCGGCGTCTGCAATCTACCCAACACCCCGCTGGCCAATATTTCGCCCATCGATGTCGACGCCTGCCGCAACAACGCGCTGGGTTTCTTGCTCAGCGGCTTCGTCCGTTTCTCGGCCGCCTCGCCCAGCGACCCCGGCAATCCGCTAGGCACGGCCCTGCCCATGAACTTGGACTTGCTGCGCAGCGACGAGCCCACCCTGCTGCCCAGCTACCAATGCTTCCATGACGCACCCTATAGCGCGCTGACAACCCAGACCTATGTGGCCTATTACTGCATCGTCTACCCCAAGATCAGCACGACCGCGCTCTGGAGTGGCCGACTCAACATCACGGACATCCCGCTAAGCGGCCCCGGCGCCAAGACCATCTGCCGCTACAGCGCCGACTATGACGGTGACGGCAAGACCAGCAATGCCGAGCATCCCGCCGACTACATCAAGGTGGACAGCGCCCTGACTCGACAGAATTTTCTGGTCATCCCCCAAGGCGAGACTTGCCCCACGGGGCATGGCGTTGACCCCAGCCTGGGCTGGTTCAGCAATACCGCCACGGTTCTACATCAGCCGCCGCCCTGAGCCGCAACCCTCGCTCATTCGGAGCGGCCGCCAAGCCTGAGACAATCGCAGCTTTTCCGCCCCCGGGTTCAACAACACCCGGCGAGGCACAGCAAGCAACGCATGGTTGTCAAAGGATTGCAGCAGTGTTCAAGAACCTGATGGTTTACCGCATCGGCCCGAACTGGCAGGCCACCGTCCCGCAGATTGAAGAAGCCCTCGAGAAAACCGTTTTCGTCGAATGTGGCGCCACCCAAGCCCAGTCCATGGGCTGGGCCCCGCCGCGCGACATCCCCCACGCCCCCCTGGTCGAAGACATTGGCGGCCACTGGCTGATGAAGCTCAAGCTGGAGCAGCGGGTGCTGCCCGGCTCGGTGGTCAAACGCCGCACCGACGAGATGGCCGCCCGGGTCGAGCTGGAAACCGGCCGCAAGCCCGGCAAGAAGCAGACCAAGGAGCTGAAGGAACAGGCCACGTTGGAACTGCTGCCCATGGCCTTCACCAAGCAGTCCAGCATCAAGGTCTGGATTGACCCGGCCCAACAACTGCTGATGATTGACGCCAGCAGTGCCAGCCGCGCCGAAGAAGTGGTCAGCTTGCTGATCAAGGAACTGGCTGGCCTGCAGCTGCACCTCTTGCAAACCGCCGAGTCCCCCGCCGTCTGCATGACGGCTTGGTTGATGGACGGCGTGCCACCGGCCGGCTTCACCATAGACCGCGAGTGCGAACTCAAGAGCGGCGACGAGATGAAGTCCGTGGTGCGCTACGCCCGCCATGCCCTGGACATCGAGGAAGTGCGCCAGCATCTGGCCGGCGGCAAGGCCCCCACCCGCCTGGCCATGAGCTGGAAAGACCGCGTCTCCTTCATGCTCACCGACACCCTGCAGATCAAGAAAATCTCCTTCCTGGACTTGGCCTTTGAAGGCCGCGATTCGCCCGAGAAGGACGAAGCCTTTGACGCCGATGCGGCCCTGGCCACCGGCGAGTTGAGCAAGCTGATCCCTGAGCTGCTGGAAGGCCTGGGCGGCGAGCACGACTTCCTGGCCTCCGGCGCGGCCCTGGCCGCCCTGCCGGTGCCGGGTGCGGTGGCCTTGGAGCTGGCAAGCAACCCCGCAGCGGCCGAAGCCGCACCCTGGGACTGAGGCCTAAGCCATGAGCAAAGCAGCCGCCTGGCCGGAGCAGCACGCCAGCGATCTAAGCGCCATGCAGCATGCCCTGGCCTTGGCCGAGCAGGCCGTGGGTCTGTCCGACCCCAACCCCAGGGTCGGCTGCGTCATTACCGACGCCCAGGGCCGGGTGCTGGGCAGCGGCCACACCCAGGGAGCTGGCCAGGCCCATGCCGAGGTGATGGCCTTGCGCGACGCCCAGGCCCGAGGCGCGGATGTGCGCGGCGCCATCGCTTACGTGACGCTGGAGCCCTGTGCCCACTACGGCCGGACGCCGCCCTGCTGTGAGGCCTTGGTTGCCGCTGGCCTGGGTCGCGTTGTGGCCGCCCTGGTCGACCCCAATCCACAGGTGGCAGGCCAGGGAATGGCACGCCTGGCCGCAGCCGGCATCCAGACCGAAACCGGCCTGCTGGCCGAAGCGGCGCTGGAGATGAATATCGGCTTTTTCTCCCGCATGCAGCGCGGCCAGCCCTTTGTGCGCATGAAAATCGCCGCCTCGCTGGACGGCCAGACCGCTTTGCGCAATGGGCAAAGCCAATGGATCACCGACAGCGCCGCCCGCACCGACGGCCACGCCTGGCGCCGCCGCGCCGGCGCGGTGCTGACCGGCTACGGCACGGTGCGCGATGACGACCCCCGTCTGGATGTGCGCCTGGTGCCCACGGCCCGCCAACCCATGCGGGTGCTGATCGACTCGCGCCTGCAAACCAGCCCGCAGGCCAAGCTGCTGGATCGCGACTCCGGTGGGGGTCAGGTCTTGATCTACTGCGCCGTCGACCCCGACACGCATCCGAACGCCGCCCCGCTGCAGGCTGCCGGCGCTGAACTGTGCCGCCTGCCCAATGCCCAGGGCAAAGTCGAGTTGGCGGATGTGCTCAAAGACCTGGGCCGACGCGGCATCAACGAGTTGCATGTGGAGGCCGGCGCCAAGCTCAACGGCTCTCTGCTGCGCGAAGGTCTGGTGGACGAATTGCTGCTCTATCTGGCGCCAAAAATGCTGGGCGCTGGACTGGGCATGGCCGAGATTGGCGAGTTCCAAAGCCTGGATCAGGCCTTGCAATGGCGCTGGCTGGAGTGCTCGCCAGTCGGGGTGGATCTGCGCCTGCGGGCCAGGCACATCGCAGGATAGGACTGAGCCGCAGCCGAAAAGCCGCGCGGATTGAGAACTGGATCTAGGGTTTAAACCCAGAGCAGGCCCGCGCCCGCCTACAATCGGGGGATGCCCATCTCACCCGTACACGAGCTCGTTGCCGAGCTGGCCGCTGGCCGCATGGTTATTCTGGTTGACGAAGAGGACCGCGAAAACGAGGGCGACCTCGTCCTCGCCGCCGACCACGTCACACCCGAGGCGATCAATTTCATGGCCAAGTTTGGCCGTGGCCTGATCTGCCTGACCCTCACCCGCGAACGCTGCGAGCGGCTCAATCTGCCGCCCATGGCCAGCCGCAACGGCACCAAGCATGCGACCGCCTTCACGGTCTCCATCGAGGCGGCCACCGGCGTCACCACCGGCATCTCGGCCGCCGACCGTGCCCGCACGGTACAGGCCGCCGTGGCCCGCGACGCCCAAGCCCGCGATCTGGTGCAGCCCGGCCATATCTTCCCCCTGCAGGCCCAGGACGGCGGCGTGCTGATGCGCGCCGGCCATACCGAAGCCGGCTGCGATCTGTCCAAGATGGCGGGCCTGACGCCCGCCGCCGTGATCTGCGAGATCATGAAGGACGACGGCACCATGGCTCGCCTGCCCGATCTGGTCGAGTTCGCCAAAGAGCATGGCCTCAAGATCGGCACCATTGCCGATCTGATCGAACACCGCAGCCGCAACGAAACCCTGGTCAAACGCGTGGGTGAACGCAAGCTGCAAACGGCCCAGGGCGAGTTCGACTGCGCCGTCTTCCAAGACCGCACCGGCGGCACCCATCTGACCCTGAGCCATGGCGCTTGGGAGTCCAGCGACGAGGTGCTGGTGCGTGTGCACGAGCCCCTGTCGGTGCTGGATCTGCTGGATGTGCAGGCCGGTGGTCATTCCTGGCCCCTGCCCGCCGCCCTGGCCGAACTGAAGAAGAGCAAGGGCGGCGTCGCCGTTCTGCTCAATTGCGGCGACGATGCCGGCAGCCTGCTGGGCCGCCTGCTGCCAGAACAAGCCAGCGAACAAACCCCCGCCAAGATCATGGACCTGCGGACCTACGGTGTCGGCGCCCAGATCCTGCGCGAGCTGGGCGTGCACCGCATGCGCCTGCTGGGCAGCCCACGCCGCATGCCCAGCATGACCGGCTATGGACTTGAAGTCACCGGCTTTGTGGCCGCCGACGCGCAAGCCTGAACACCCTCCCCAAAAAAGAAGAGAGCAAGCGAATATGCAAGGATCCGACAAAGGCACGGCCACGGCGGGCTCCCTCCAAGGTGAGGACCTGCGCATTGGCATCGTGCAAGCGCGCTTCAACAACGCCATCACCCAGGCCCTGGCCGATGCCTGCGTGGCCGAGTTGCTGGCCCTGGGCGTGGCCGAGAGCCATATCCGCCATGTGACGGTGCCCGGCGCGCTGGAAGTGCCGGTGGCCCTGCTGGCCATGGCCGATAGCGAGGACTACGACGCCTTGGTGGCCCTGGGCTGCATCATCCGCGGCGAGACCTATCACTTCGAGCTGGTCGCCAACGAGAGCGGCGCCGCAGTGACCCGCATCGCCCTGGATTTCCAGACCCCGATCGCCAATGCGATCCTGACGGTCGAGAACGAAGAACAAGCTTGGGCGCGAGCCGAAGAAAAAGGCCGCGACGCGGCGCGAGTAGCGGTCGAGATGGCCAATTTGATGGAAGAACTGCAGTGAGCACGAACGACAGCGCCCCGACCCCTACGCCTGCCAAGAAACCCGCGACCAAGCGCGCACAGCCCAAGTCGGCTCGCCGCCGCTCGCGTGAGCTGGCCCTGCAAGGCCTGTACCAGTGGCTGATCACCGGTGACGACGTCGCCACCATCGACGCCCATATGCGCGAGCAAGAGGACTTCGACAAGGCCGACCGCAGCCATTTCGACGCTCTGCTGAACGGCTGCATCCTGGAGGCCGCCGACCTGGACGCCGTGCTGGCCCGCCATGTGGATCGCAAGACCACCGAGCTCTCGCCCATCGAGCACGGCGTGCTGATGATCGGCGCCTACGAGCTCAAGCATTGCATCGACATCCCCTACAAGGTGGCGATCAACGAGGCCGTCGAGCTGGCCAAGTCCTTCGGCGGCACCGATGGTCACAAGTATGTGAACGGCGTGCTGGACCGCTCGGCCACCGATCTGCGGCCGACCGAAGTCGCCGCAGTACCCAAGCGCAAGGTCTAAGCAAGAGCGGCCACTCCAGCAATGAAACTGGCCACCAGGCTTGATCAGATCGAGCCCTTTTATGTGATGGAGTGTGCCAAGGCCGCCGCCGAGATGGCGCGCGGCCCCTTGTGCGACCCGGCCCAGGGCGGCCGGCGCATGATTTACCTGAATATCGGCGAACCCGACTTCGGCGCCCCGCCCATGGTGCAAGCCGCCGCCCAGCGCTGCATCGAAGCAGGCCGCACCCAATACACCTCGGCCACAGGCCTGCCGGAATTGCGCCAGGCCTTGTCGGACTGGTATCAACAGCACTTTGGCCTCGCCATAACGCCCGATCGCATCGTCATCACGGCCGGTGCCTCGGCCGGCTTGCAACTCGTTTGCCAAGCATTGTTCGAGGCGGGCGACGAGGTGTTGATGCCCGACCCCTGCTATCCCTGCAACCGCCATTTCGTGGCCGGCACGGACGCGACGCCGGTGCTGCTGCCCACCGGCCCCGAGCAACGCTTCCAGCCCAGCAGCGCACAGATCCGCCAGGCCTGGAACGAACACACCCGAGCCGTCTTGCTGGCCTCACCCAGCAACCCCACCGGCACCTCGATTGAGCCGGCCGAGCTGCGCGCCATCGTGGAAGCGGTGCGCGAGCGCGGGGGCCTCACCATCGTCGACGAAATCTATCTGGGCCTGAGCTACGACCCGCGCTTTGAAGCCTCGGCTTTGGGCTTGGGTGACGATGTAATCTCGGTCAACAGCTTTTCCAAATACTTCGGCATGACCGGCTGGCGCCTGGGCTGGCTGGTGCTGCCGCCGGCCTTGGTGGCGCCGATCGAGAAGCTGGCGCAGAACTTCTTCATCTGCCCCTCCAGCATCGCCCAGCATGCCGCCCTGGCCTGCTTCGAGCCTGCCGCAATGGCCATTTATGAGCAGCGCCGGGAGGAGTTCCGTGCCCGGCGCGACTACATCGTGCCGGCCTTGCAAGCCCTGGGCCTGCAGGTGCCGGTTCCGCCCGATGGGGCTTTCTACGTCTGGATGGATTGCAGCGAGTTCTGCGCCAATAGTTGGGACCTTGCTTTCGAGCTGATGCGTAGCGCCCAAATTGCGCTGACACCCGGCCGCGATTTTGGCCGCCAGGGAGCCGAGCGCTGGCTGCGCCTGTCTTTCGCCAGCAGCATGGAAGATTTGCAAGCAACCGTCGCCCGCCTGGCCGAGGTACTGCCTCGCTACCGCGCCAACCCCACTCACACCGAATGAGCTTGCTGTTCCAACATTCCCTGCGCATCTACTGGGAAGACACCGACGCCGGTGGCGTGGTCTTCTATGCCAACTACCTGAAATTCTTCGAGCGTGCCCGCACCGAATGGCTGCGCAGCCTGGGCTTTGAGCAAGAAGCCATGCGGCACCAGGAGCGGGTGATGTTCATCGTCGGCAGCACGCAAGTGAAGTATCTGCGGCCGGCGCGCCTGGACGATTGGCTGCGCATCACCGTCGAGGCACGCGAACTGGGCCGGGCCAGCATGGTCTTGTTCCAGCAAGCCTGGCGCGGCGAGACCTTGCTGGCCGAAGGCGAGATTCGCATCGGCTGCGTGCGCAGCAATGTCGAGGCCGAGAACAGCCCTCGCACGAGCCCGGCCGCCGAGCCACTAGACTTCAAGCCCTGCCGTATTCCGGCCTCGCTGATCGAGGCCATCGAGAACCCGACCAAGCCCGCCCAAAGCTCATGAACCAAGACCTGTCCATCGTCGCCCTGATCCTGCATGCCAGCCTGCCCGTGCAACTGGTGATTGCCGCCTTGCTCTTCATGTCCTTGGCCAGCTGGAGCGTGATCTTCAGCAAGTTCACCGCCATCTCGCGCATCAACAGCGGCAACGAGGCTTTTGAGCAGGAGTTCTGGTCGGGCAAAAACCTCAACGAGCTTTACAACGGCGTGGCCAACAAGACCGAGGGCGCACCGCTGGAGCGCATCTTCGCCTCCGGCATGCGCGAGTTCTTGAAGCTGCGTGAACGCCGCGTGACCGAGCCCACCGCCTTGCTGGACGGCGCCCGCCGCGCCATGCGCGCCAGCTTCCAGCGCGAGCTGGATGCGATGGAAAGCAATCTCTCCTTCCTCGCCTCGGTCGGTTCGGTCTCGCCCTATGTGGGGCTGTTCGGCACCATCTGGGGCATCATGCACGCCTTCGTCGGCCTGTCCAATCTGCAGCAGGTGACCCTGGCCACGGTGGCCCCCGGTATTGCCGAAGCCCTGGTGGCCACAGCCATCGGCCTGTTCGCCGCTATTCCCGCCGTGCTGGCCTACAACCGCTTTGCGCGCCAGATCGACCGCAGCGCCATCACCCTGGAGTCCTTCATCGAGGAGTTCTCCAATATCCTGCAACGCAACGCCAGCCAGCCTATCGCAGGCACCGGCGCTGGCACGCGCTAAGCAGCGGCTCAGGTCATCGCCATGGCTGCCATCAGCTCGCGCGGCTCGCGCCGCCGCCGTACCATCAACGAAATCAATATGGTGCCCTTCATCGATGTGATGTTGGTGCTACTCATCATCTTCATGGTCAGCGCGCCTCTGATCACCACCGGCCTGGTGGACCTGCCCAGCGTGGGCCGCAGCAAGACCCAGCCTCAGCATGTGATCCACGTCATCGTGGGCGCCGACGAGAAGCTCAAGATCAAGCTGGACAAGCAGGAACCCGAGTCCCTGCAAATCAACCGTTTGGCCGAGCGGGTCAAGTCCGCCCAGGCCGGTGAAGCGACGACGCCGGTGGTGATCTCGGCCGACAAAAGCGTCAAGTACGAGGCCGTCGTCAAGGTGATGGACATTCTGCAAAGCGCCGGCATCCAGCGCGTCGGCCTGGCCGTGCGCAACGGCCCGGCGGAAAGCAGCGAGCACAAGCCCTGATTGGCATGACGAGCCCCAGCCTGAGCCCCGCCTTCGCGCCCGATCCCCTGCGCCCGCCGGACAATCCCGGCCTGGGCCGCGGCTTCGCCATTGCCGCCATCGCCCACGCCGCCCTGCTGGCCGCGCTGAGCGCGGGTGTGCACTGGCGCTCCGAAACCCCGCCCGCCTTCGAGGCCGAACTGTGGTCGGCCGTGCCCCAAGCCGCGGCACCCAAGGAACAACTCCCTCCCGAGCCTGAGCCCGAAGCCGAGCCCACGCCGCCGCCCAAGCCGGTGCTCGCGCCTCCTCCGCCCCCGCCCGCCGAAGACTTGCAAGCCGAACGCGAGGCGGAAATCGCCATCGCCAAGGCCAAGGAAAAAAAGAAGCAGGAGCAGCTAGAGGCCAAGCGCGAGGCCGAACGTGAGGCCCTGCGCAAGAAGGAAGAGTTGGCCAAAAAGGAGAAAGAAAAGGAACGCGAGAAAGAGCGCGAGAAGGCCGAGAAGAAGGCAGCCGAAGAGAAAGAAAAACAAAAACAAGAAAAGCTGGAGAAGCAAAAACAGGACAAGCTGGCCAAGGAAGCCGCCGCCAAAAAGGACGCCGCCCGCGAGGCCAAGGCCGAAGCCCAGCGCCAGGAAAACCTGCGCCGCATTCAGGGCATGGCAGGCGCGACCGGCGCGCCGAACGCCACGGGCTCGGCCCTGCAGTCCTCCGGCCCCTCGGCGAACTATGCCGGCCGTATCAAGGCGCGCGTGCGCCCCAACATCATCTACCCCGACACGGGCGCCGCCAACCCGGTGGCCGAGGTCGAGGTGCGAACCGCGCCGGACGGCAACATCATCTCGCGCAAAATCCTCAAGGCCAGCGGCGACACCGAATGGGACAACGCCGTGCTGCGCGCCATCGACAAGACGGCCGTGCTGCCGCGTGACACCGATGGTCGCGTGCCCTCGGTGCTCATCATCAGCTTCAAGCCACGCGAGTGATTAGCCTCTGTTAGGCCGGAACAAGAATTCATCCACAGAGAGACGCCCCGCCCCGAACAAGCCCAGCAGCAGGAGCAAGACGCCCCAGAGCTGATGGCCAAGCAGGGCCGCCGGGGCGATCTCGGCAAGGCTGAGTACCGCCATCAGATTGACCACGCTCAGGCCCAGGGCGGCGAAGCGCCCGCCCAGGCCCAGCACCAGCAAGACGGGCAAGGCCAGCTCTCCGGCCGTGCCCAGGTATGCCGCCAGCTCGGGCGGCAAGAGGGGGACTTGGTACTCGTCCTGAAACAAGGCCAGGGTGACGGACCAATCGCGCAGCTTGGTCAGGCCCGAGAGAAAAAAGACTTGCGCTACAAACAGCCGGGCCAGCAAGAGGGCCAGAGACTGGGCCGCGCCCAGCCCTCCGCTCAGCCAAGCCGGTAGTTCGCGCGAACGCAAGGAGAGCCGCCCCGGGTCGCAGAAAACGCGTGCCGCGAGCGCTAGGTATTGCAAAGCCATGTTCATCATGATTCCTTGGTTTCGATCTCGTAAGCCGCCCATAGGCAGTCCTCTTGCAGCAGGGTTTGCAGGCAAATGCCAAAGTCAAAATCGGCCTGAGCGCTGAAGGCCAGGTGCAAGGCGGTGTCCAGGTCCTCACCCGCCAACAAAGCCTGCAAAAAAACATGCTCACCGGCAGCCAAGACGCGAGCACGGGCCACCCAGGCCTGACGCCAGACCAGCACGGGGCATGCTTGCTCCTCGCCCGCTTCGATCTCGGCCTCCGGCGCGCCGCGCCAGCAGGCCAAGGCCGCGGGGCTTGCTTGCACCAGGCAGACGCCCGGCCGCAGTCGCAGGCCCAGGTCTCGCGGCTCGCGCTGAGCCAACAGTGCCAGCGAGGGCGCATCCAGCTCGGCGTCCCGCGCGGCTTCGACCCGGTGCGCGGCCCAGCACAGACGGGCTAGCTGGCAAGGCAAAGCCTCCATCTCGGCTTGGGCAGCCAAAAAGTCCGCCAGGCCCTCGCCCCATTCCGCCAAGTCGCCCCGCTGCGGCGGGCTGGCGCGCCAAAAGGCCCAGGCCAAGCCCTCGAAGGACGCTGCACCCAGCCAGTCTCGCAAGGGGCTGTAGACGGCGGCCAAGGCCCGGCAAGCCAGGGCTTGGGCATTGACGCGATAGGCCAGCAAACCGCGCCTCAAGCCCGCAGCCGCCGGGCCCAAGCCCAGCAAACCCTGTACCTCGACGGTGCTGGAACTCAGGGCCGCGACCAAGGCCGCCTGATCTGCCTGCAGCTCAAGCCGGCTCATGCTGCAAGCCCTCCATGGCCCGCGCGGCCAGGCGCGCCTCGTCCAGCAAGACGCTCAAGGGCGGCAGATCGGTATCCCATTCGATCAGGGTCGGCACGGAGCCGAAGCGTCGCAGTCCGTGACGGTAGGCCTGCCAGACCTCGGCGCAGACGCGGCTGCCGTGATCGTCGATCACCAAGTCCTCCAGCTCCGCATGGCCGGCCAGATGAACCTCGGCCACGGCCTCGGGCCGCAGCGCGTCCATCCAGGCACACACTTGTTGCAGCGCCTCGGGCCGAGCCGCGCCGCTGTTGCGGGCATTGACGAAGAGGTTGTTGATGTCCAGCAGCAGGCCGCAACCGCTGCGCCGCGCCAGTTGATTGAAGAACTCAGGCTCGCTCATGGCCTCATCCACCTCCCAAGCCAGATAGGCGCTGAGGTTCTCCACCAGCAGGGGCCGGCGCAAACGCTCCTGCACCTCTTGCACATGAGCCACCATCAGGTCCAGGCTGGCAGGGCTGAAGGCGATGGGCAGCAGATCGCTGGCATGTTGAAAACCGGCGCCGCCCGGCCTAGGCACACGGGCAAAGCTGGCGTGATCAGACACCCGGCAGGGCTGGACGCGCTCCACCAGCTGAGCCAAATGGTCCAGATGCCAGGCGTCCAAGCCACAGGCCGAGCCCAGCGACAAGCCGACGCCATGCAGGCTGATCTCGTAATGCTCGCGCGCCTCGCTCAGCAGGCTCAGGGCAGCGCCGCCCTCGGCGAAGAAGTTCTCCGAATGCACTTCCAGAAAGCCCAGGGCCGGCCGTTCCAGCATCAGCTGCTGGTAGTGAGGCTGGCGCCAGCCTATGCCCACCGGGAGATTCGAGTTGCCGAGCATGGCGGGTCTGCCTCAGGACTTCTTGGCGGCTGCGGCAGCGGGCATGGCGGCCTTGGCCTCGGCAGCGCTCAGGCCTTTGAGGCTTTTGCAGCTGCCCTTGGGCACATACTTCCATTCATCCGGCGTCATCGCCGCCGTGGCCTGACCGGCGCAGGAGTGGCTGCCGCTCAGATTGGCGCAGTCGTTCTGCCCGGCCTTGCTGATGCCATAACATTTTTCTTTGGCGGCCTTTTCTTCGGCGGCCGAGGCGGGCGACAACAGCCCCAGGGCGCAAACAGAAGCCAGAGCGGAAGCGATCAAGACATTGGTTTTCATCAGGGACTCCAAGATTTGGGATTCAAAAAAGTCGGGCGGCTTGTGCGGCCCGCATCCGACAGCTTTGTGTCGCAACAAGGCCCGCTGTCCTTACACTGCGTTCTGAAAAAATTCTCGAAAGCGCGCATGACCGAGCCCGCAACAAAAGCGATTCAGGCCGAGATGGCCCCGCAGCTGGAGAAGCTCAGGCCCCAGTTGCTCAAGTACGCCACGCTGCAGTTGCGCAACGCCGCCTGGGCGGAGGACGCGGTGTCCGACACCTTGCTGGCCGCGCTGGAGCGGCCGCAGAGTTTTGCCGGTCAGTCCCAGCTCAAGACCTGGTTGATCGGCATCCTCAAGCACAAGCTGGTCGATCAGATCCGCCGCAATAGCAAGGAGATGTCGACCACGGCCGAAGATGGTCAGGACCTCGACGAAGATCTCTTCCATCCCAACGGCCATTGGCGCGAGACGCCGCAGGACTGGGGCGACCCCGAGCATTGCCTGCGCCAGCTGGACTTCATGCGGGTGCTGGAGGCTTGCGTGGAACATCTGCCCGGTCAGCAAGGGCGTTTGTTCATGATGCGGGAATGGCTGGAGCTGGACACAGAAGAAATCTGTAAGGCTTTGGACATCAGCGCGACCAATCTCTGGGTCATGCTGCACAGGGCCCGGCTGCGCCTGCGCGAATGCCTGCAGCTCAACTGGTTCGGGGCACGGGCCCCACAAACCCAAGAACAAGGAGGGGCGCTGTGAAGCTCAGGCCCAATTGCCGCGAGGTGACCGAGCTGGTCCTGCTGGCCCAGGAAAAACCCCTCTCGCTGGGCGAGCGTGTGGCCGTGCGCATGCATATGCTGATCTGCAAGGCCTGCCCACGTTTTCTCAAACAGGTGCAGCTGATGCGCCAGGCCAGCGAGCGCTGGCGCCACTACAGTGAAGAGTGAAGCTGTAGGCTCTGTGCCCGCCAATTCAGCGCTTTGACGTGGCCCTCAGGCAGTAGCATCGAAGGCGCAAAGAGCCGTAGAGCCGGGACGTCGCTCAAACGTTCCACTCAAACCCTGTCCGGAGGAATGAATGCCCGATTTGTCTGCCCCGCTGAACTGGCCCCACGGCGAAGCCCCTGCCGGCTCGGCCGAAGCCAACAATGCCACGGGCAAACTCAATTTCGTCTGGCCCATGCCGCCCTTTGCGGCCTACCCGCGCGCCAAGGCACAAAGCACGCCCGAACCCTGCGAGGTCTTGGGCCTGAATGGCAGCCGCAATCCCGGCCATCTGATTCTGATGGCGCCCCAAGACCGGGTGGCCCAGGTGCTGGTGCCACCGGCCCGCAACGCCATGCCGCTCAAGTTCGGGCAGTTCCGCGCCCTCAAGCTCTTGCGACCCATCGTCGCGGCGCCGCGTGAAATCGACCCGGCCGACGATGTGCTCAAGCTGGATTCACGCCCACGCAGCGAGTTCAAGCTCTTTTTCGTGGGCGGCGGCGAACTCAAGGGCCGCACCATCGGCCATTGCCAGGACGACTTAGGCCTCTTTCTCTTCCCACCCATCAGCGATGCGGACGACTCGGTCTACCGCGTCTTCGTCCCCCGCGAGGTGCTGGACCATTTCGAAATCGGCGAGCGCATCGGCGATGTGCTGGTGAAAGAAAACTTGGCCACCGCCGCCCAGATCAACGAAGCCGCCAGCGAGCAGCAAAGCCTGCGCTCGCGCCGCGTCGGCGACATTCTGGTGGCCGAGAGCATCGTCAGCGCCGAGCAGCTGATGATCGCCATCGAGCAGCAGGCCCGCATGCCCATGGTGCGTATCGGCGAGGCCTTGCTGGCCCTGGAGCTGATCACCGAGGAGCAGCTGGAGCACGCACTGGAGCTGCAACGCGGCGACCGCTCCGTGCCCCTGGGCGAGCTGCTGGTGCGCAAAGGCATCGTCACCCGCCAGGCCTTGCAGTCCGCCCTGGCGCGCAAGATGGGCTACCCCATCGTCGATGTGGCCAGCTTTGCCATCGAACCCGACGCGGTCAAAAAAATCCCCTATGCCGTGGCCAAGCGCCTGGACGTGCTGCCTCTGCTGCTGCGCGATGGCCGCTTGATCGTGGCCATGGAAGACCCGACCCGGCGCGAGGCCCTGGACGAGATCGAGTTCATCGCCCAGCTCAAGGTCACACCCACGCTGACCAAGGTCGGCACCTTGCTCAGCGCCATCCCAAGCACCTACGAGCGCTATGGCGGCGACGCCATCGCCCGCAGCGAGCTGACGCCCGGCAGCTACCAGGCGATCGACTTCTCGCTGGACAAGGCCGATCAGCTGATCGAGACCCTGGAGCGCGAGGTGCAGGACCGCGGGGGCCGCGATGAGGAAGTGCCGCTGGAGCAGAGCGACAACTCCCTGGTGCGTCTGATCAACACCATGATCATCGAGGCCAGCAGCCAGGGCGTGTCCGACATCCATATCGAGACCTATCCGGGCAAAGAGAAGCTCAAGATCCGCTTCCGCAAGGACGGCGTGCTCAAGCCCTATCTGGAGCTGCCCAATACCTACCGCAACGCCATGATCGCGCGCATCAAGATCATGTGCGAACTCGATATCTCCGAGCGCCGCAAGCCGCAGGACGGCAAGATCAACTTCGCCCGCTTCTCCCCCCAGCACAAGCTGGAACTGCGGGTCGCCACCATCCCCACCAACAACGGCTTGGAAGACGTGGTGATGCGCTTGCTTGCCTCGTCCAAACCCATCCCGCTGGAAAAACTGGGCCTGACCACCCGCAATCTGAGTGAGTTGAAGAAAGCCGTCAGCCGCCCCTACGGCATGGTGCTTTGCGTGGGCCCAACCGGCTCGGGCAAGACCACCACCCTGCACTCGGCGATGAGCTATATCAACACGCCGGACCGCAAGATCTGGACGGCCGAGGACCCGGTGGAAATCACCCAGGCCGGCCTGCGCCAGGTCCAGGTCAACCCCAAGATCGACTGGACCTTTGCCAAGGCCTTGCGCGCATTTTTGCGAGCCGACCCGGATGTGATCATGGTGGGCGAAATCCGCGACGAAGAGACCGGCGAGATCGCCGTCGAGGCCTCGCTGACCGGCCACCTGGTGATGTCCACCCTGCACACGAATAGCGCGGCGGAAACCATCACCCGTCTGCTGGACATGGGCATGGACCCCTTCAACTTCGCCGACTCCCTGCTGGCCGTGCTGGCCCAGCGCCTGGTGCGGCGGCTGTGCCCCTCCTGCCGAACTTCCAAGCCGATTGCCGAGGCCGGCCTGCAGGAATGGCTGGACGACTATCTGCACATCTACCCGAATGAGCAGCGCCCCTCGCGCCAAAGCGTGCTGGACGATTGGGTCAAGAGTTATGGCCATAAGGGGCAAATCCTGCATTACCACAGCCCCGGCTGCGAGGTCTGCGATCAAACCGGCTACAAGGGCCGGGCCGGCCTGCATGAGTTGCTGGTGGTCTCCAAAGTGCTGCGCCGCCAGATCCAGACCGGCGCTCGCGCCGAAGAGCTGTTGCAGACGGCCCTGGCCGAGGGCATGCAATCCCTGCGCCAGGACGGCATCCTCAAGGTTCTGCAAGGCATCACCACCATGGCTGAGGTTCGCGCGACGAGCAATGCCTGAGTCCACATCGACAAGAGAAACAAGCAAAACCGACGATGGATACAGAAAACAGCGCAAGCAATGCTGACGCGGGCTCGGGCCCACCAAAAAAAGTGCGCCTGGGCGATGTGCTGGTGCAGCAGCAGCTGATCTCCGAAGCCCAGTTGCAACAAGCCCTGGAGCTGCAGCGCAGCTCAGGAAAGAAGTTAGGCCGGCTGCTGATTGAAGCCGGCCTGATCACCGAAGAGGCCCTGGCCCATGTGTTGGCGCGCCAGCTGCGCATTCCCTTCGTCAATCTCAAGACCTTTCCGCTCAAGACCGATCTGGTGCGACTGCTGTCGGAGACCCCGGCGCGGCGCTTTCGCGCCATCGTGCTGGAAGACCGCGGCGAGGCCTTGTTGGTGGCCATGGCCGACCCGCTGGACCTGTTTGCCTACGACGAGCTGAGCCGCCTGCTCAAGCGCCGCATCAATATGGCCGTGGTGGCCGAAAGCCAGCTGCCCACCGCTTTTGACCGCCACTACCGCCGCAGCGAGGAAATCAGCGGCCTGGCCAAGGCGCTGGAGAAAGACATCGGCGACGCGGTGGACTTCGGCGCCCTGCAAGCCAGCGTGGGCCAGGAAGGCGCGCCGGTGGTGCGCCTGCTGCAAAGCGTGTTTGAGGACGCGACCCAGGCGGGGGCCTCCGATGTGCACATCGAGCCGCAAGAAGGCGAGCTGCTGATACGCACCCGCATCGACGGCGTCTTGCAAACCCAAACGCAGGCCGACAAGCGCATTGCCGCCGCCCTGTCCCAGCGCCTCAAGCTGATGGCAGGTCTGGACATTTCCGAAAAGCGCCTGCCGCAGGACGGCCGCTTCACCCTGCGCCTGCGCGAGCGCACCATCGACGTGCGCCTGTCCACCCTGCCCGGCCAGTACGGCGAATCGGTGGTGATGCGGCTCTTGGGCCAGGGCAATGCGATTCGCCGCCTGCACCAGATCGAGATGCAGGCCGACATGCTGGCGCGCTTTCGCGAGATCTTGTCCCAGCAGTCCGGCATGGTGCTGGTCACTGGCCCCACCGGCTCGGGCAAGACCACCACGCTCTACGCTGCACTCAGTGAGCTGAACGCCGAGCAAAGCAAGATCATCACCGTGGAAGACCCGGTGGAGTACCGCCTGCCCGGCCTGACCCAGGTGCAGGTGAACGAGAAGATCGAGCTGGACTTTGCCCGCGTGCTGCGGGCCACCTTGCGGCAGGATCCGGATGTGATTCTGGTCGGCGAAATGCGCGATGCGCAGACGGTGGAGATTGGCCTGCGCGCCGCCATCACCGGCCATATGGTGCTGTCCACCCTGCACACCAGGGACGCGATGAGCACCCCGTTTCGCCTGCTCGATATGGGCGCACCGCCCTTTATGGTGGCCACCTCGCTGCAAGCCGTGATCGCCCAACGGCTCTTGCGTGCGGTGTGCGAAAACTGTGCCGAGGTGCACCGGAGCAATCCACAGGAGGCGGCCTGGCTGCGTGCGGTGGCCGGCAGCGGCAGTGAAGACATCGAAACCCTCAAAGGTGAGGGCTGCTCCGCCTGCAATGGTTCGGGCTATTCGGGGCGTCGAGGCATTTACGAGATGCTGGAGATGAATGCTGACATGGCTCTGGCCGTACAGCGCAGCGACGCCGCGGCCTTTATGCAGGCAGCGCGCCTCGCGCTCAAGGGCAAAACCCTGGCCGACCAAGCCTTGGCCTTGGTCTTGGCCGGCAAGACCTCGCTATCGGAAGCCATGCGCATTTCATTTGACGGTGATGCTTGATGCAAGCCTTTGCCTGGCGAGGACGTAACAACCGCGGCGAGCTGCTGGAAGGCGTGATTGACGCCGACAGCGCGGACGCCGTGGCCGCCCAATTGATGGCCGGGGGCGTCGTGCCCACCGGTATCGAAGTCAGCGGCAGCAGCCTGTCCACGCCCAAGCAGGACTTCTGGCAAAGACTGCAGGCTAGGCCCGTCAGCATCGAGGACTGCCTGGTGATGACACGCCAGCTCTACACCTTGCAAAAAGCCGGCGTGCCGATTCTGCGTGCCCTGGCCGGCTTGGAGGCCTCAACCGCCCAGCCGGCCATGGTGGAGATGCTGCAAGACCTGCGTGCCAGCCTGGACCAGGGCCGCGAGCTGTCCACCGCCATGGCTCGCCACCCCAAGGTCTTCAGCCCTTTCTATATCGCCATGATTCGGGTCGGCGAGATGACGGGTCGGCTGACCGAGGTGCTGCTGCGCCTGGCCCAGCATCTGGAGTTCGAGATCGACATCCGCTCCCGCATCAAGCAGGCCCTGCGCTACCCGCTGATGGTAGTGGTGGCCATGGCCATCGCCATCATCGTCATCAATATCTTTGTGCTGCCCACCTTTGCCACGGTGTTCGCTGGCTTCAAGGCCGAGCTGCCTTTGATGACGCGCATCTTGCTGGGCTTTTCGGCCTGGACCCTGCGCTGGTGGCCCCTGGTCATCATTGGCGCAGCCGGCCTGGTGATGGGCGTGCGCGCCTGGCTGGCCACACCGACCGGTCGCTACCGCTGGGACCGCCGCAAGCTGCGCCTGCCGATTGCCGGCGAGATCGTGCTCAAGGCCACGCTGGCCCGCTTCTCGCGCAGCTTTGCCCTGGCCTATAGCTCGGGCGTGCCCATCAGCCAGACCATGACCGTGGTGGCGCAGACGGTGGACAACGCCTATATCGGCAGCCGCATCGAGCAAATGCGCGATGGGGTGGAACGCGGGGAAAGCATCTCGCGCTGTGCGGCGGCCGCCGGCGTGTTCACCCCCATCGTCTTGCAGATGATTGCCGTGGGCGAAGAGACCGGTGAGTTGGACGGTTTGATGATGGAGATCGCGCAGATGTATGAGCGCGAGACCGACTACAGCATCAAGAGCTTGTCCGCCTCCATCGAGCCCATCCTCTTGCTCATCATCGGGGTGCTGGTGCTGATCCTGGCGCTCGGCGTCTTCCTGCCCTTGTGGAACTTGGGCCAGGCGGCCATGGGCCGCGGCGGCGGTTAAGCGAAACCGGCCATGGCAAAGCGGGACTTTTTCACAAGGCGGCAAGGAAAGACCGGGGAAAACCTGCTTGATCTCAAGTCGCCCCGCCAGACCCCGATATACAGTTTGTTCGAATGGCCGCAAAGGTATGCAGCGATGTCTTCCCCAGTGAAGGCTTCACCGGCCAAGCCCAATAATTGTTGAACCCATCTCCCCCCGAAAAAAGGAACATCATGAAGAAGCAAGCCGGTTTTACCTTGATCGAACTGGTGATGGTGATCGTGATCCTGGGCATCTTGGCCGCCGTGGCCCTGCCCAAGTTCGTGGATCTCAAGAGCGATGCCAAACAAGCCGCCGTGGCGGGTGTGGCCGGTGCTTTGAGCAGCGCGTCTGCCGTCAACTATGCTGCACGCAAGGCCAACGCGAACAAGGGTGTCGCCATCACCAGCTGCGGCACGGTGGCCGACGCACTGCAAGGCGGCATGCCCGCCACCGTGGTGATCACCCCTGGAATCGCCTCTTCCGGTGTGCCCGTCGACACCTCGGTGGCGACCTGCACCGTGCAGGACTCGACCGACAGCACCATCACGGCCAGCTACACGGCCATCGGCATCAAGTAAGCGGCAGGCTTGAGCAGCCTGCCTGATGAGCCCGCCCCTGTGCGCCCGCCTTTACCAGCCCGGGCCAGCAGGGGTTTTACGCTGATTGAGCTGGTCATCGTGATGACCATGATTGGCGCCCTGGCCGTCTTCGCCCTGCCGCGTTTGGTGGATACCGAGATGTGGCGGCTGCGCGCCTTCAGCGACGATTTACAAAGCCAAATGCAGGCCATGCTGCGCCTGTCCCTGGTGCAGAGGCGGCCCATCATCGCCACCATCAGCCCCACCGGCGCGACTTTCGCCTATGTGGGCGGTGGCCCGGCGCTCGCCAGCGTGGACTGCCCCGCCAGCTCCAGCCCCTGCATCGCCGAATCCGGCAGCCGCTCCATCACCTTCAACAGTGGCAATAGCGGCTCCAGTATCAGCTCCACCGGCGCGGCCCTGGCCGTCACCGTCAGCTCAGGCAGCTACAGCCAGGGCTATGTGCTGGAGAACGAAACCGGCCTTTTTTACGCCACGCCATGAGCCGGGCCACTGAAACCGGGGCGAGTGGCTTGAGCCGGCAACGCGGCCTGTCCCTGATCGAGCTGATCCTCTTCATCGTCGTGGTCAGTGCGGCCCTGGCCGGCGTCCTGCGCGTCTTCTTGCAGGCCGGCAGCAGCAGCGCCGACCCGCAAGCCCAGCGCCAGGCCCTGGCCATTGCCGAGTCCTTGATGGAAGAGGTGCAGCTGATGCCCTTCACCTTTTGCGACGGCGACGACGCCAATCTGGAAACCGCGGCGGACAGCACCGGCTGTTCCAGCCAGGCCGAGGCCATGGGCCCCGAGGCCGGTGAGAACCGCTTCACCACGCCCCAGTTCGACAACGTCAATGACTACCATGGCTATGTCATGAGCGGCGGCATTCGCGACATCAACAACCAGGCCGTCGTGGGCCTGGAAGCCTATAGTGCCTCGGTCCAGGTCACAAACAGCGCCTTGGGCAGCATCTCACAGGCCAGTGGCGATGCGCTGATGATCACCGTCAGCGTCACTGGCCCCCACGGCGTACAGGTCCAACTCAGCGGTTTCCGCAGCCGCTATGCACCCAATGCCGGCATCTAAGCACGCGGCAGCCCAACGACGCGGGCAACAAGGCTTCACCCTCATCGAGGCGGTGATCGTCATCGTGCTTACCGGCATTTCGGCGGCCATCGTCAGCGTCTTCATCGTCGGCCCAGTGCAGGCCTATATCGCCAGCAGTGAGCGGGTCCGCCTGGTCGACAACGCCGACACCGCCTTGCGCCGCATGGGGCGAGATCTGGCCCGCGCCCTGCCCAATAGCGTGCGGGTGACGGCCAATGGCCAAGGCCTGGAACTCATCCCCACCACCGATGCGGCCCGTTATTCGACCCAGGGCAGCAATGCCCTGCTCTTTGGCGTCACCGACAGCAGCTTTGATCTGGTCGGCCCCGGCCTGAGCCTGGCCAGCGGCCAGCAACTGGTGTTCTACAACCTGGGCGTGGATGTGCCGGACGCCAATGCCTATGCCGACAATAGCAGCGCAGCGGCCCAGGCCAGCTCCAACCGGCGCAGTTTCAGCAATGGGCCAGGGCTGGCCACCACCATCAATCTCAATGCCCTGGGGCCTTTGCCCACCGGCCTGCTCTCCCCCCCTTACCGCGTCTACGCGGTCAGCAGCCCCATCACCTACCGCTGCGACCTCATCAACAAGACCCTGGTGCGTTACCAGGGCTATGGCTTCCTGGCCACCCAGCCCGACCCACCGAGCGCAGGCAGTAGCAACTTGCTGGCCAAGGGCGTGGCGGCCTGCAGCTTCAGCTACAACCCCGCCTCGGTGGCCGCCAGAGCCGCTCTGATTACCCTCAGATTGACTCTTGGCACCAACACCGACGGCACGGGCGAGACGGTTAGCCTCTACCATGCCTTGCATGTCGACAACCTGCCTTGAAGGGCCCCGGGCAAGACCTGACCCTCAACCCGCCACAGCCTGCCGCTCCCGGGTGCGGCAGGCAGGTTTCACCCTCGTTTCCATGGTCTTCATCCTGGTCGTGCTGGCCGTCTTGGGCGCGGCCATGGCCAAGTTCAGCATGCGCCAACAACTCGGTTCGGCCAGCGAGCTGGCCGCCGCCCGGGCCATGCAAAGCGCCAACGCCGGGCTGGAATGGGCTAGCTTTCAGCTGCTGCGCAATCCGCCGCCGCCCAGCGCCGCCCCGGGCTGCTTTGCCAAGACCAATATCGCGCTGCCGGGCGGGCTGAACGACTTCGTCGTCACCGTCAGCTGCAGCCTCAGCAGCGGAGTCGATGGCGGCGACAGTTTCAGCTTCTATCAAATCACCGCGACCGCCTGCAATGCACCCAGCGCCGGGGCCTGCCCCAGCACGGCCCCGCTCAATCCCAGCTATGTGGAGCGCCAGCTGAGCCGGCGTTTGGTGAGATGAACTTGCACCCTCAGGCCTTGCTCGCCTGGCTCTGCACCCTGCTGGCGCTGTGCCTGTTCAGCCCAGAGGCCGCTGCCGTGGCCTATAGCTTTCCCGGCAATCTGCCGGCTGGCTGCACGGCCTCGGGCTCGACCTATACCTGCGGCTCTTTGGCCCTGGGCGCGGGCGACACGGTCAGCATCGCTGCGCCCAAGCCGGCCACCGTCAGAATCAACGGCACGCTGGACATCAGCAACGGCGCCACCTTCAATGCCTCGGGCGCGGCCAGCGATGTGAGCCTGGTTATCAGCGGCGCTTTGACTCTGGGATATCAGAGCGTGATCATGGGCAATGTCACGGCGGCCTCCATCAGCACCAATAGCAATGGCCTGGTGATTGGCGGCACGCTGACGGCCACCGGCAGCGGCAGCATCCAGCTGCTGGACTGCAGCTCCATCGGCGGCGCCATCAGCAGCGGCACCGGCCCCATCAGCGTGGGCCAGAACTGTGTCGTCAACGGCGGCATCAGCAGCACAAGCGGCGCCATCGCCAATGGCTACCTCAGCCAGGTCAAGGGCAGCATCAGCAGCGCAGGCGCCATCAGCGTGGGCCAGGCCAGCGTGGTCACCGGCGACGTCAGCAGCAGCGGCAGCACGGTAGATCTGGCCTACCAAGCCCAGGTCAGCGGCGATATCTCGGCTTCGGGCAGGATCACTCTGACCCAAGCCTCCATCGTCGGCGGCAATGTGACGGGCAGCAACAACACCATCAGTCTGGGCTACCAAACCCAGGTGGGCGGCAATATCAGCAGCACAGGCGGCATCAGCATTGGCCAGTCGGCCGTCGTGGGCGGCAAAGTCACGGGCGGCAGCGGGGCCATCAGCTTCGACTTTGCCGCCAAGGTCAGCGGCGAGGTCAGCAGCACAACCGGCAGCATCAGCTTCGCCCAGTCCTCGATTGCCCAAGCCTGTGTGCGCTCCAGCAGTTCGGCCAGCATCAGCTTGGGTGCCTCGGCCTCCATCAACAGCGTTTGCTGCGGCAGCAGCTGCGGCAATAGCTGCGTCAGCAATAACACCGGCTTCCCCATGCCGCCAGCCTGCATGCCCACCCCGGTGCTGGACTATCACTTCGACGAATGCAGCTACAAAGGCAGCTCAGGCGAGGTCAAGGACAGCCGCGGCAACTACCCAGGCACGGCCCAGCAAGGCGCCACCACCGGCGGCAACAGCCCCCTGGTGATCGACCGTTATGCCGACCTGAGTTCCAGCTCCGGCCTGCGCTACATCACGCCCAATAGCTTTGTGCCCACGGGCAATAGCTGGACGGTCAGCGCCTGGTTGAAGTTCCCGCTCAACACCTCGGGTGGCAGCCCTTACCACATCCTGGCGGCGGTCGATGGCGGCGGCGATCTGATCTTCATCGACGGCACCAGCAACTACGTCTGGGGCAGCTATAACAACAACACCATCACCCGTGGCAGCTTCCGTTTCAGCAGCCTGAGTTCGGGCTGGCACCATGTGGCGGTCACCGGCAGCGGCGGCGTGACCACGCTCTATATCGACGGCGCGTTCAAGGAGTCCGTCAACTCGCAGACCAAGGGCAATCTGGCCTTTGTGGGGGCCTCCTGGGACATCGACTCCGGCACGCACGAGAGCATCAACACCCTGATGGACGAGTTCATGCTCTTCAACAGCGTGCTCAGCGCGAGCAATATCAGCAGCCTCTACAACAACCAGAGAGCCGGCAGCAATTACGACGGCAGCGCCCGCACACCCAGTGCCTGCGTGGCCACGGTGGCCAGCTTTGTGGTGAGCAGCACGGCCAGCGCCTCCACCTGCAGCCCCAAGAGCTTCAGCATCACCGCCAAGGACGCCTCGGGCAACACCCTCACCGGCTATACCGGCACGGTCAGCCTCTCGACCTCGACCAACCGGGGTGATTTTTCAAGCGGCAGCCCCAGCCCTGCCGGCACATTGACGCCGGGCACGGCCAATACCGGCCGTGCCAGCTACAGCTTTGCGGCCGGCGACGCGGGCGTGGTCAATCTGCAGCTGACGCATGGCCTGGCGCAAAACCTCACGATCAGCGTGCAGGACAGCAGCCTCAGCGCGGCGGTGGGCAGCTCCGGCACCATCCAGTTCCGCGACACCGCTTTTGTCTGGTCTGAAGACCTCAGCAACAAGATCAGCGGCAGCAATATCGTCGTGGCCGGCCGTAATCACGATCTGCAAGTGGCCTTGTGGAAGAAGGACAGCGTCACCGGCAACTGCGCCATCGCCAGCGACTACAACGGCAGCCGCAATCTCAAGCTCTGGCGCACGGACAGCGGCGGCCCCTGGACGGCCCCCGCCATCAGCTCGCCCGCGCTGACCATTCCCGCGGCCAGACCGGCCAGCAACAATCTGCTCAACACCAATTTCAGCAATGGCGTGGCCAGCCTCAGCTTGACCACCAGCGACATCGGCAAGTACGCCCTGAACCTGGACGACGACAGCTTGCTCTATGCCGCCACCACCATCAGCGGCGGCTTGGGGCCCCTGACCGTGCGGCCCTTTGCCCTGGTCGTCAGCGGCCTGAGCCTGGGTGGCGTCAACAATCCGGCCGGCAGCCAAGCCAGCGATGCCAAGTTCGGCGCGGCCGGTGCGAGCTTCAGCGCCACCCTGGGGGCCTATCGCTGGAGCAGCACGGCCGATGCCGGCAGTGACGGCCAGGTCGACAGCGGCGCCAGCCTGGCCCAGGTCACCGCCGGCGGCCTCGCCCCCTCTTACAGCAGCGCGATCGCCTTGAGCCCGCTCAGCGGCAGCCAAACGCCCAGCATCGGCGTGCTGGGCAGCCTCAGCAATAGCAGCGGCAGCAACCCGTCCATCGGCGGCTTCAGCGGCGGCCAGGTCACGGTCAACGACCTCAAGTACAGCGAGGTCGGCAGCTTCGCCCTCAACACCAGCGGCGTGGTGCAGAACTTTCTGGGCACGGCCGGCCTCAATCTGGACGCCACCGTCTTCGCGGGCACGGTGCAAAACAAGCGCGTGGGCCGCTTTGTGCCGGCCGGCTTTGTGGCCAGCAACGCCGTGCTCACCCATCGCCAGGCCGCCAGTTGCAGCCCGGCTTCCGTCTTCAGCTATCTGGGTGAGGATTTCAAGATCGCCTTCACCCTGACGGCCCAGAACGCCCAGGGTGCCACCACGCAGAACTACACCGATGTCTTCGCCAAGCAAGACCTGAGCGTGCTGAACCTGGCCGGCATTCAAGGCAGCACCCCCTTCAAGACGGGCGGCCGCCTGGTCAGCAGCAGCTCGGGCACTTGGTCCCTGGGCCAGGCCAGTCCCATCCTGGTCGCCCGGGTCAGCCGCGCCAGCACGCCCGACGGCCCCTTCGCCAGCGCCAATTTCGGCATCGCGCCGGTCGACGCGGACAGCGTGGGCATGCGCAGCTTTGATCTGGACACCGACAGCCCCGCCAACGGCAATGACCGCAGCGCGCTGAAAACCGCCGCCGCCCCCCTGCTGCCCATGCCCGTGCCGCTGCGCTTTGGCCAGCTGCGTCTGCAAAACGCCATCGGCCCGGCCACCCGTGA
The DNA here is from genome assembly GCF_003852425.1 of Paucibacter sp. KBW04. GTDB lineage: Bacteria > Pseudomonadota > Gammaproteobacteria > Burkholderiales > Burkholderiaceae_C > Paucibacter_A. Next base: position 51,596 of record NZ_QAJN01000017.1, read on the forward strand.
CCTGTATCTGCCGCTGCAAGCCCAGTACTGGAACGGCACGAACTTCATAACTAACACCGATGACAGCTGTACTTCCATCGATTCCAAGACCGTGAATTTCGGAAACTACAGGAAAACGTTGGCGGTAGGAGATGGCAGCCTGATTTCAAAGACCTATCAGCTCAACAAGGGCACGACCAGCCTTGGCTTGAGCCGCCCCGGCGGCGGGCGCAGCGGCAGCCTGGATGTGGCCCTGAGCCTGAACACCTTGAGCGACCAGAGCTGCTTGCAGACCTGGAGCCCCAGCCCCGCCGCCTCGGCCACCGCCTCCCTGGCCTATTTGCAGGGGGCCTGGTGTGGCGCCAATCCGCCGAGCTATGTCAAAGATCCCTCGGCGCGGGCCACCTTCGGCCTGTTCCGCGGTTCCGACAGCCTGATTTACCAACGCGAAAACTACTGAGAAGCCCAGAGAAAGAGATGCAGCGATGAGATGGCCCTGGTTGAAAGCACGCGGCAGCAAGAACAAGCTGCGCCTAAGCCTGCGCTGCAACGGCCAGCTGATCGCCTATGTCTTGAGCGATCCCAGCCTGAACCAGAACCTGCCCTGCCCGCTGCTGCGCTGGGGTGCCATCCCCCTGGACGCCGAGCTGGACTTTGAGCAGGCGGTGGACAAAGCCCTGCAGTCCCTGAATCTGAGCGCCTCGGAGGTCATCGCTTTGCTGGAGCCGCAGGAGTACCAAATCCTCAAGGTCGACACGCCCAATGTGCCTAATGAGGAACTCAAGGCCGCGGCCCGCTGGCAGATCAAGGAATTGGTGGAAAAACATCTGGACGATCTGACCCTGGACGTGATGCATGTGGGCGGCGATGTGCCTCGGGTGCAGCGCCAACTCTTTGTGGTCGCCGCTCGCAGCCGGGCGGTGGAGCAGCGCAGCACGCATTGCGCCGCCGCCGGCTTGCCTCTGCAGGTGGTGGACACCTGGGAGACCGCGCTGCGCAATCTGCAAACCCTCAAGGCCCAGTCCGAGGGTCTGCAAGAGCGCGCCTGCGCCGCCCTGCTGATGATGGAAGACCAGTGCCTGCTGACGATCAGCGCCGGTGGCGAACTCTTCTACACCCGCCGCCTGGACCAAGACCCCCGCCTGGCAGCCCGCGCCACTGGGCAACTGGTGGTCAAACCCCAGCAAGAAGCCCCGCTGGGTTTTGAGTACACCCCGGGCGCCGACTACCTCAGTGCGCAAGACGATAGCGAGGAGTCGGTCCTCATCATCGAATTGCAGCGCTCCATCGATCTGTGGGAGCGCAGCTGGCCCGAGCTGCCCCTGGCCCGGCTCTATCTGCTGTCCCCTGAGCATGGAGACGCGGTGGCCGCCTTGATGCAGCGCGAGCTGGGTTTGCGCACCATGGCCATGGGCGTGCCGCAGCTGTTCAGCGGCATCGACGAAGCCAGCCTCCAGGACCCTGTGCGCCTGCGCGAGCTCGAAGCCTGCCTGCCTCTGCTGGGCGCCGCCCTGCGCCAAGAGTCGCGCGCCCTCTGAACCCGAGCCAGGACAGAACAAGAACACCGCAACCATGGTTCAGCAAGTCAATCTCCTCACCCCCATCCTGCTGACGCCCAAGCGTCTGCTCTCGGCCACGACGATTCTGCAGGCCTTTGGCCTGCTGCTGGCTGCCACCCTGGCCCTGGGCCTGTGGCTGAGCCTGCAGGCTCAGGCCTCGCGCCAAGCCTTCAAGCAAAGCCAGGATCGCGGCGCGGCCGAGATGCAAAGCCTCAGCCAGGCCCTGGCCGCCCTGCCCCCGCCGGTGGATCCCAAGCTGCTGGCTCAGCGATTGAGCGAGCTGGAGCAAGAGAACCAGGCTCAGGCACGGGTGCTCAGCTTGATCAAGGGTGGCCTGGCCGCCGAGGGCTGGCGTCATTCCGATCTGCTCAAAAACCTGGCGCAAACCGTGCCCCCCACGGTTTGGCTGGCTTCGCTGCGCTGGCAAAGCGGCCATCTGGAACTGCAGGGCGCCACCCTGGACCCGGTGGCCCTGCGCACCTGGCTGGAACGCCTGGCCAGCAAACCCATGCTGGCCGGCCTGGAGCTGGGCGCGGTCAAGGTCGAGAAATGGTCGGCCGAGGGTCCGCCCGTTGCGGATAACAACGAGGGCTCACCCGGCGCCATGGCGCCGCCGCCCCTCGCCTTGCAGACCCCCAGCCTGCCCAAGCCCCGCGCCGGTCAGGCGGTTTGGTCCTTCCGGGTGGTCAGCGAACTTCCCATGAATCCTGCACCCCATGCGCTGGCAGGGAGTCAGCCATGAAAGCCTTACCCACCTCCGGCCTGCAGCAGCGTTGGCAGCTGTTTGCCAAACGGGTCGATGCGCTGAGCCTGCGCGAGCGGGTGTTTGCCTTTCTCTGCCTGGCCGCCTTGCTGATCGCGGCCTTTGACAGCTTGCTGATCAGCCCGCTCAAGCAAGAAGCCATGCAACAGGCCAAGGCTCTGCAAAGGCAGAACCAGGACCTCAAGACCTTGCGCGATCAGTTCAGCCTCAGCGCCGGCCAAGGGGCCGCGGCCGCTTCGGCGCCCGCTGCGAGCGACTCAGGCCCGGCCCTGAAGCAGCGCCTGATCCTGGCCGAGCAAGAACGCGCCCAGCTGCGCCAAGCCATCGCGGCCGGTGCCCAGGGCATGGATCAAAACCAGCTGGGCTTGCCCGAGCTGCTGGCCACCTTGCTCAAGCAGCATCCCGGCCTCAGCCTGGTCAAGCTCAGCACGCTCAAGAGCGGCAGCCTGCCGCCGCTCTTCGACGCCGCTGCCCCGGCCGCGCCGGCCAAGCCCGCCCCTCCTGCCAACAGCCCCAACAGCGTGAACAACAGCCTCAATGCCGGCCTGCCCGGCGTGGAATGGCTGGGCCTGGAACTACAACTCTCGGGCGACTATCTGGACCAGCTGCGCTATCTAGGCCAGCTTGAAAAAGCCGTGCCCAAGCTGCACTGGGGTGAGATGCGCCTGTGGTCTCAGGGCGATGGCAAGCCGGTGCTGCTGCAGCTGCAAGTCTTTTTGCCCAAGGTGAAGCCATGATGCCCAAGCTCCTCCGCCATGTCCTGGGCCTGCTTTGCGTCAGCTTGGGCCTGCTGCTCAATGCGCAGGCGCAAAGCCCGGCCGCGGGCAAAGACGCCGGCAAGGACGGCGCCGTCGAGACCTTGCGCGACCCCAGCAGCTGGCCTGCCGCCCTGCGCGGCCCGGCCGGTGGCACGGGCGAAGGCGACAGCAGCGGCGAGTCCGCGGGGCGCCAGATCAAGCAGATCGTGGTGCGCCAAGGCAAGCCGTTTGTGGTATCCGGTGGCCGCGAATGGGGCGTCGGAGCCAAGCTGGGCTCGGCCACCATCGTGCGCATCGAAGAACAAGCCGTCTGGCTGCGTGATGCCAGCGGCACCCGCCGCGAAGCCATCTACCCCGGCATCGAGAAGAAGGCGGCCAGCGAGGCGAAGCACAACCAGCCGCGCGCCACCTCCGCCAAGGCCAAGAAATCCAAAGCCGAACCCAGCGCCCCACTCCAGGAGACACCATGAAGCCAAGGCGCCACCCCCAAGCAGTCAATCCGCCCATGACGACCTCTTTCATGTTCTCCTGCCCCAAGCCACGCTGGGCCCGCCCGGCCGCCTCGCAGCTGATGCTGCTGGCCCTGGCCGGCCTCCTGAGCGCCTGCGCCGACAAGCCCCTGCAGCTGGCCCAACCGCGCCAGGAACTGCGCCAGGAGCTGGAAGCTGCACAACAAGCCCAGGCCCAGCAAAAAGCGACCGAGGCCGCGCGCGCCCAGGCCGCAGCCGCCCCAGCGCCGGCGCCAATCCAGCCCCAGCATGAAGCGCCACCGCCCGAGCCGCGCTTTGACCTGATCGTCAACGGCGCGCCGGTGCGCGATGTGTTTTTGTCCCTGGTCACCGACACCCGCTACAGCATGATGGTGCACCCGGCCGTCAGCGGCAGCCTCTCGGTCACCCTCAAGAGCGTGACCTTGCGCGAGGCGCTGGAGTCCCTGCGCGATGTCTACGGCTTTGACTTCAAGATCGATGGCCGCCGCATCACCGTCTTCCCGCCCACCATGCAAACGCGGGTGTTCACGGTGAACTATTTGCAGCAAACCCGGGTCGGCCGCAGCGAGCTGCGGGTCAGCTCGGGCGCCGGCCCCAGCAGCACCTCGGGCGGGACTGCGGGCAATGGCAGCGGCAGCAATAACGCCAACACCACGGGTGCCGGCGGCACGCCGCAGCAGCAGGACGGCACGCAGGTTTCCACCAGCACCCGCAATGATTTTTGGTCCGACACCACGGCCGCGCTGCGCGCCTTGATCGGCACCGAAGGCGGCCGGGCCGTCATCGCCAGCCCGCAAGCCGGCACCGTGGCCGTGCGTGCCATGCCGGAGGAAATGCGCCATGTGGAGGCGTTCCTGAAGTCCACCAAGCTCTCGGTCGAGCGCCAGGTGATGCTGGAGGCCAAGATCGTCGAGGTGGAATTGCGCGAGGGCTTCCAGAGCGGCATCGACTGGTCGGTGTTGGGCAAAAACGGTGCCATCGGCCAGACCGGCGTCAACCCCTCCACCCCGACCGGCGTCGGCACCATCCTGAATCCCCTAGTCAGCAATAGCAACGGCCTGCCGGTGCTTTCCACCGCGGCGCAAAACCCGGCTTGGGCCGATCTGATCCCGGTCGCCTCACCCGGCGGCGCCGCCTTTGGCCTGGCGCTGACGCGTGGCGGCTTCCAAGGGCTGATCAGCTTTTTGGAAAGCCATGGCGACGCGCAAATCCTCTCCAGCCCGCGCGTGGCCACGCTGAACAATCAAAAAGCCGTGCTCAAGGTGGGCTCGGATGACTACTTCGTCACCGGCATCACCAGTGGCAACAACACCAGCAGCACCAGCACGACGACCAATACCACCAATAACGTCATCCCGACGCTGACACTCACGCCCTTCTTCTCCGGCATCGCCCTGGACGTCACACCCCAGATCGATGAAGAGAACATGATCACCCTGCACATCCACCCGGCCGTCACCGCCGTGACCGAAAAGGTCAAGCAGATCGATCTGGGCACCCTGGGCAACTTCCGCCTGCCCCTGGCCTCCAACAGCATGAACGAGACCGACACGGTGGTGCGCATCCCGGACGGCGCCATCGTCGCCATCGGCGGCCTGATGCAGATGGAATCGAACCGCCGCGGTTCCGGTCTGCCGGGTTCGGACAGCAATGCGCTCACCGCCACCTTGTTCGGCAACCGCGCCAATTCAGGCCGCAAGCGCGAGCTGATCGTGCTGATCAAGCCCAGCATCATCCGCAGCGCCGAGGACTGGGAGCAGCACAACCGCAGCGCGGCTCAAGCCATGTCGGATATGGACGACAAGGCCCGCCGCGTCATCACGGTGAATGGCGGCAGCACAGCGCCAGCGCCTGCACCAGCTGCAGCGGCCGCCAGCGCGAACAAGCCCTGAATCTTTAGCGCGCCACCAGCGGGAAGAACAGCGCCTCGCCGCCGATTTTGTAGTCGGCGATGGCGCGCTGGCCGCCTGGCGAGACCAGCCAGTCGGCGAAGGCCTGCGCCTCCTTCAGCTTCACATGGGGGTGCTTGGCCGGGTTCACCACGATCACCGCATAGGGGTTGTAAAGCCGGCTGTCGCCCTGCACCAGCAAGGCCAGCTCGCCCCGGTTCTTGAAGGCGGCCCAGGTGCCGCGATCGGCCAGCACATACGCATTCAGGGCCGAGGCCATATTCAGGGCCGGGCCCATGCCGCAGCCGCATTCGCGGTAGCCGGCGGGCTTTTGCGAGGGCACATCCACCCCGGCCGCCTGCCAAAGGCGCAGCTCGGCCGCATGGGTGCCGCTCTTGTCGCCGCGCGAGATGAAGCCAGCAGCGCCAGCAGGTGCGCCCCCCAAGAGTTTCATCGCGCGCTGGGCATCGCTACCGCGCAACTTCAGCGGATCACTGGCCGGCCCGACCAAGACGAAATCATTGAACATCACCGGCATGCGGCGCAGACCAAAGCCCTCGGCCACAAACTTCTCTTCGGCCGGAATGTCATGCACCAAGACCACATCGGCATCGCCGCGCCTGGCCAGATCCAAGGCCTGGCCGGTGCCCAGGGCCACCACCTTGACGGCAATGCCGCTCTCCTGAGTGAAGCGCGGCAGCAGATGGGCGAACAGGCCCGATTGCTCGGTCGAGGTGGTTGAGGCCAGCACCAAGGCCTCGGCGGCCGAGGCTGAGATGCCTGAACCCGCCAGGCACAGCAGCAGGGCCAGACGGCGAGCCATCGCGGCCGCAGACAGACGATTTTTCATAGCAATTCACCTTTCAAAAACTGATCCACCGCACGCCCCTGGGGCTGCTGAAAGAAGGCCTGCACCGGCGCATCGGCCAGCACCTGGCCGGCCTCCAGATACAGCACCCGGCTGGCCAAGCGCTTGGCCTGGCCCAGATTGTGGGTGCTCATCACCCAGCTCATGCCCTCTTCGGCAAAGCTGGCGATCAGACGCTCCACCTCGCGGCGCGCCCCCGGGTCCAGATGGGCCGTGGGCTCGTCCATGAACAGCAATTCCGGCTTCAGGGCCCAGGCGCGGGCCAGCGCCAGCCGCTGCTTCTGCCCGCCGGACAAAGAGGTCGCCAGCTGGGTGGCTTGGTCCAACAGGCCGACCCGGCGCAGAGCGGCCTCCAGCAGCGCCTCATGTTGCGGCCAGGGTAGCCGCGCCAAGACCAGGGCCAGACGCAGATTGCTGCGCACCGACAGGCTCAAAAAAAAGGGCTGCTGAAACACCATGGCCTGGCGCGGTGGGCGGCCCAGCTCGGGCAACTGGTGCAAAACGCGACCAGGGGTCGGCAGCAGACCATGCAGCAGGCGCAGCAAGCTGGTCTTGCCCGCACCGTTGCTGCCCAACAGGGCCAGGCGCTCACCCCTCCGCAGCTCCAAGTCCAAAGGCGCCAGCACTTGACGACCGCCCAGGCTCAGGCTGCTGCCGCGCAGCTGTAGAAGCAGGGAAGTCGGCGCGCTCACAGGGCCAGCTCCGGCGCCGCTTTGCGCTGCAAGACAAAAGCCTGCTGCAGCCAGGCGCTCAAGCCGTTCAGCAAACCCACCACCAGCAAAAGCAGCAGGCCCAGGGCCATCGCGCGGGGCAGATCGCCTTTGCTGGTCTCCAGAGCGATGGTGGTCGTCATCACCCGGGTAAAGCCTTCAATATTGCCGCCCACCACCATCACCGCGCCCACCTCCGCAATCGCACGGCCAAAGGCGCTGAGCAGAATCACCAGCAAGGCGCGGCGTAGATGCAACAGCATCAACAAGGCCGCGAGCCAGGGGCTGGCACCCAGCGAGCGCAGCTGCTCACCGCCCTCCTCCAGGCCCTCCACCAAACGGGCGCGCGCCAGGGCCGCCACCACCGGCAGTACCAGAATCGTCTGCGCCACGATCATGGCCCAGGGCGTGAACAGCAAACCCCAGCTGCCCAGCGGCCCCGAGCGCGAGAGCAGCAAATAAACCCCCAGACCCACCAGCACCGAAGGCAGGGCCAAGGCAGTATTGAGCAGCAAGACCCAGCCGCGGCGCCGCCCCGGCGCCAGCGCCAGCCAGGCCGCCAGGGGCAAGCCAAGCAAGCTGGCCAGCAAGGCCGCCGTGCCGCTAACGGTCAGGCTCAGGCCCAAGACCTGCAGCAGGCCCGCATCGGCAGCCCAGAGCAGGGCCAGGGCTTGGTCAAATGCGGCCCACATCGGGGGTCAGGTCTTGCTGGCCACGCGCTGTGGCATTTTGATCAAACCCAGGGCCAGGGCCGTACCCAGGAGCACGATGGCGCATCCCAAGGCCATCTGCAGAGTCAAGGCCTCGCTCAGGAACAAAAAGCCCCAGAGCACGGCGAACACCGGGATCAGAAAGGTCACGGCAATCGTGTTGGTCGGCCCGATACGGCTCATCAGGCGGAAGAAGAGCAGATAGGCCAGGGCCGAGCAAAGCAGGCCCAACAGGATCACCCCGCCCCAGGCCTGGGCGCTGGGCATGACGGTGGGCCAGAACAGGGCTGCCGGCAGCGCCAGCATCAGGGCGGCGAAGACCTGGCTGCCGGTGGCCACGGTCAGGGGATGGATGTGCACCGTGTACTTCTTGCTGAAATTGGCCGCCAAGCCATAGCAAAAAGTGGCCGCCACACAGGCCAGCAAGGCCCAACCGCTGCCGCCGGGTTTGAAGCTGGCCTTGTCCCAGGCCAGAAAGATCACGCCCGCAAAGCCCAGCAGCAGGCCAAAGCTGCGCAGCGGCGTCAGGCGCTGGTTCAGCCAAATCCAGGCGATGGCCGCGCCCCACAAAGGCGTGGTGGCGTTCAGAATGCTGGACAGACCGGCCGTGATGGACAGGGCCGCATAGCTGAACAAGGCAAAGGGAATGGCGCTATTGAGCAGGCCAATCACCATCAGCGGCCGCCAGGCCTTGCGCAACTCGCCCAGGCCTTGGCGCATGGCCAGCAGGGGCAGCAAGGCCAGGCTGGCCACCGTGACCCGCATGGCCGCCATGGCCATGGGCCCGAACTCATGGGCGCCCAGACGCATGAACAAAAAAGAGGCACCCCAGATGGCGGCCAGGCTGACGAGTTCAAGCAGATCGATGGGTTTCATGAAAACACGCGCGTGGGAATGGAGCCGAGCATACTGCCCGGCAGCTCATGGCCTTGGCGACCCGCTTCTTGCCCTGGCTTGGGCCAAGCTCGCCGCCCGCCACAAGCTCAGCACCGCATAGCTGCGAAAAGGCTTGAAGGCCTCGGCCGCCTCCCTGTAGGCCTTGGGGCTCAGGGGTTTGTCCAGGCCCAGGCTCAGCTGCTTGAGCAAGACCACATCGCTGGGCGGGAAGGCGTCTGGCCAAGACCAGCCCCGCATCAGCATGTAGTGGGCCGTCCAAGGGCCTATGCCCGGAATCGCGCACAACTCGGCCATGGCCGCGTCGATCAGGGCGGCCTCGTCGGTCACGCTTTGCCTGGCATAGAGCAGGCGCGGCCAAGCGCGTGCCAGGGCCAAAAGGCAATCGGCCCTTCGGCGGATGATGCCCAGCTCGGCAATCTGCGCGGGCTCCAGCGCCGCGATGCGCTCCGGGCTCGGGAAGAGCCGCAGGGGCGGCTCAAACCCCAGGGGCGGTTCGCAGCCCAAGGCTTCGCCAAAGGCGCGGACGAAGCGCCCAGCCAGCGTGCGCGCCGCCGCCACCGTGATCTGCTGACCCAGCACCGCTCGCACGGCCAGCTCAAAGCGGTCCAGGCAGCCAGGCAGGCGCAGGCCCGGCACAGTTGCCGCCAAAGGGCCCAGGGCTTGGCTGATGAGCCCCGGCTCAGCCTGCAAATCTAGCCAGCGGACGAGCCCGGCTTGCAGCTGCGCCAGCTCGGGCAAGAGGCTGTTGGAGCAAGTCAGCGCCACCCTGTCCTGCTGGGGCTCAAAACAAAGCTGCACCCAGCCATGGGCTTGCACCCCTCTCACGCTGCGGGTGATCTGCAAACGGCTTTGATCGACCCACTCGACCTCGGCAATCGCCCGGGCGGCGAGGAAGTCCAGCAAGGCCTCAATCTGATAGGGCGGCTGGTAACTCAGATGAAAGCGAGCCTGCACCGCTGCATGGGTGCCCACTCACATGGCCTTGAACAAATGCACATAGGCCCGGCTCACCGGCAACTCACGCGCATGATTCTTGAAACGCACAAACAGCCGGCTGGCTTCGTCGCGCCGGGTACCGGCCAGATGGTTCAGATTGATCAAGGTGGAGCGATGCACCTGCCAGAACTGCTGCGGGTCCAGCTGCTCGGCCAGCTCGATGATGGGCGTGCGGATCAGATGCTCGGCCGTGGCCGTCTGCACCACCGTGTATTTGTCGTCGGCCTGGAAGTACAAGACCTCCTCGACCGGGATCTGGTGCATCAGCTCCCCCTGGGCGGCGCGCACATAGCGCAGGGGCGCAACAGCTGGGCGGCCCGCGGGGGCCGATTGCAGCTGCCGCAGCACACCGGCCAGCTTGGCGTCCGGCGCCTCGCTGCCCGCCTGAAGAGGGCTGGCCATCGCCGCCTTGATGCGTTCCAGGCTGCGGGCCAAACGCTCCGCCTTGACGGGTTTGAGCAGATAGTCGAGCGCGGCCTGATCAAAGGCCTCGACCGCGTACTCGTCATAGGCGGTGACGAAGATCACGCGGGTCAATCCTTCAATGCCTTGCGCCACTTCCAGGCCTGACAGGCCCGGCATCTGAATGTCGAGAAAGGCCAAATCGGGTCGCAACTCGGCGATTCGCTCGGCCGCCTCGATGCCATTGCGCGCCAGGCTCAGGATGTTCAGCTCAGGCCAGAGTTGCAAGAGCTGTTGTTTCAGATGCAGGGCCAGATGGGGTTCGTCATCGGCGATCAGTGCAGTCGGGGCAGTCATTTCTTGGCTGAGTTGAGCGTTTGAGTGGTTTGCAAAATCAAGGGCAGGCGCAGCAAAGCGCGCGTACCCTCCGGCAAAGCTTGCAAGGATAAAGAGGCATTCTCCCCGTAGCGCGTCTGCAAGCGTGAACGGATATTGGCCAGGGCGATGCCATTGCCCGCCCTCCCCTTGCGGCCCAGGCCGCGCCCGCCGGACTTGGCGGCGTCCAGCCCCAAGCCATCGTCATCCACACAAATCTCCAGGTGCTCGCCCAGGGCATCATGCACCGCTCTGGCACTCAGCACAATTTCGCCGCCTTCCACCTTGGGCTCCAGCCCATGATGAATCGCGTTTTCGATCAAGGGCTGCAAGAGCAGGGGCGGCAGCACGGCGGCGCGCAGCTCGGGCGCCAACTCCAGGCGAAAGCGCAGGCGCTCCTCCATGCGGATCTGCAACAGGGTCAGATAACTCTGCGCCATGTCCAGCTCGGCGCCCAAGCTGGTATCGGTCTGGCGCATCTGGCTCATGCTGGCGCGCAGATAGTCGGTGAAGGCCTCCAGCATCTGCTTGGCTTTGGCGGCATCCAGATCGATCAGGCTCTGCACATTGGCCAAGGTGTTGAACAGAAAGTGCGGCTCGATCTGGGCTTGCAGCAGGCGGAGCTGGGCGTCGGTGGCTTGGAGTTGCAGGGTTTGGTTGTGGATGCGGAACTTCCAGAACACCCAGTTCACCGCGGTGATCACCAGGCTGATCAGCAAGAAGTTGCGCAAATGCTCAGAGTTGCTGACAAAGTCCCACAAGGCATTTGATTCGGTGACCCAACCCATCACCAGCAAGGCCACCGACATGCCCAGGGCCGAGCCAAACAGTGAGAGCAGCGGGAAGAAGACCCAGGCCCAGCCCCCCTGCCGACGCAGCGCCAAAGCTTGCAGCAGACGCTCGGAAGCCAGCAACTCCAGGCTGCGAAACAGCCCGTGAAAGGTCAGGGAAATACAGCTGGCCACGATCAGGCTGCCCACAAAGGTTCGGCTCAGCCAATGCCAATCGCCCAACTTGCTTTTCAGCAAGGCCGGCGCGACGGTAAACACCAGGGCAAAGCCCAGCGCAATCGCAAAGTCGATCAGCAGCCGCGCCCAGGCGGGCTCTGGCCTGTGCCGTCGAAGCACAAAGAAATGCTTGAGCGCGTAGCTCATGGTGTCTCGAAAGCTCATGTCAGCCAGTGTAGAGAGGCGAGGCCGCCCGCCCCAGAGCTGGCGCGACGAATCGACAAGCCCGGCGACGAATGGCAAGTCTGGCCCTTCGGAACTCAAATGAATCTCGCGCCCCGCCCGACTGCATACAATCCGGCCTCGTCGCGCGGGCGCTGGTTTTGCCCCAAAGAAATGCGCGACCCAAACAGGAGAATCCATGCAAGTTCAAGCCTCGGCCTTCAAGGCCTATGACATCCGCGGCGTCGTGGGCAGCGCTCTGACCGAGGAGTTGGCCGAACACCTGGGCCGCGCCTTCGGCACCGAAGCCCGCAAGCTGAAGGAAAAAGCTGTGGCCGTGGGCCGCGATGGCCGTTTGTCCGGCCCCGGCCTCGCGGCCGCGCTGATCCGTGGCCTGCAATCGACCGGCCTGGATGTCGTTGACCTAGGCGCCGTCACCACGCCCATGCTGTATTACGTGGCGGCCACCCGCGCCAAGCATGGCTGCAATAGCGGCATCATGGTCACCGGCAGCCACAACCCCAAGGACTACAACGGCTTCAAGATGGTGCTCAAGGGCGCGGCCGTGTTCGGTGAGCAGATCCAGGACCTGCGCCGCCGCATCGAGGCCGAGGACTACATCACCGGCGCTGGCCGCAGCGCGCCGATGGACATCGTGCCCGAGTACATCCACCGCATCGTCAAGGATTGCAAACTCAAGCGCCGCATGAAGATCGTGGTGGACAGCGGCAACGGCATCCCCGGTGCCACCGCGCCCGCCATCCTGCGCGCCCTGGGCTGCGACGTGATTGACATCTACTCCAAGGTGGACGGCGACTTCCCCAACCACCACCCCGATCCCTCGCGCCCCGAGAATCTGGAAGACCTGAAGCGCATCGTCCACGCCTGCGACGCCGAGCTGGGCCTGGCTTTTGACGGCGACGGCGACCGCCTGGGCGTGGTCACCAAGGACGGCCAGATGATCATGCCGGACCGTCAGATCATGCTGTTCGCCGCCGACATCCTCAAGCGCAAGCCGGGCGCGGAAATCATCTTCGACGTCAAGTGCACCCAGCGCCTGGCGCCCTGGATCGTCCAACACGGCGGCAAGCCCCTGATGTGGAAGACCGGTCACAGCTTTGCCAAGGCCAAGCTGCGCGAAACCGGCGCGCCCCTGGCCGGTGAGTTGTCGGGCCATATCTTCTTCAAGGAGCGTTGGTACGGCTTTGACGATGCCATGTACTCGGCCGCCCGCCTGCTGGAAATCCTCTCGCGCGAGAGCGACCCGAGCAGCACGCTGAACGCCCTGCCCACCAGCTTCAACACGCCCGAAATCAATGTACCTTGCGCCGAGGGCGAGCAGCATTCCGTGGTCGTCAAGCTGCTGGAGTCTGCCAAGTTCCCCGGCAGCAAAGAGGTGGTGACCATCGACGGCTTGCGGGTGGAGTACGAGGACGGCTTCGGCCTGATCCGCGCCTCTAACACCACGCCGGTGCTGGTCTTGCGCTTTGAGGGCCACACGCCCGAGGCCTTGGAACGCATCCAGCACGATGTGCTGGGCCAGCTGAAGTTGGTCAAGCCCGACGCCACCTTCGCGGCCGGCCATTGAGCCTGCAAGCACGCGCCAAGGAAAGCCTGGCCCAGCGCAGCAGCCGCTGGGCCTATAGCGGCCTGCTGAGCCTGCTCTCGCCCGCCTATCTGCTGCGCCTGTGGCGGCGCGGCAAGGCCGAGCCGCTGTACCGCCAGCACCTGGCCGAGCGCTTTGGCGTCTACGCCCAAGCTCCAGTCAGCCATGGCTGGATCTGGGTGCACGCGGTCTCGCTGGGCGAAACCCGGGCCGCGGCCGCCTTGATCGCGGCCTTGCGCGAGCAAGCGCCTGGCATGCGCCTGCTGCTCACCCACAGCACCGCCACCGGCCGCGAGGCGGGGGCCGCTCTGCTGCAGCCAGGGGATGCCCAGGTCTGGTTGCCCTACGACACGGCGGACGCGGTGCGGCGTTTCCTGGCCCATTGGCGGCCCCGTCTGGGCGTGCTGATGGAGACCGAGGTTTGGCCCAATCTGCAGCATCAATCGGCCAAGCAAGGCCTGCCCCTGGTCTTGGCCAATGCCCGCCTGTCCGAGCGCAGCCTGCGCCGCGGCCAGCGCTTTTCGGCCCTCTTGCGACCCGCCGCACAAAAACTCAGCCTGGCCCTGGCTCAGACCGAGGACGACGCCCGCCGCTTGCGAGCGGCAGGTGTGGCGAAGGTGCAGGTTGCCGGCAACCTCAAATTCGATATGGCGGTGGACCCGAGCTTGCTGGCTTTGGGCCGGCAGTGGCGTGGCCTGCTGCAGCGCCCGGTGCTGATGCTGGCCGTCAGCCGCGAGGGCGAGGAAGCCCAGCTGCTGCAAGCCTGGTCACAGCAAATAGCGGGGCAGGCCCACGCACCCTTGCTACTGATCGTGCCGCGCCACCCGCAGCGTTTCGATGAGATTGCTGGCCTGATCAAGGCCGCCGGTCTGAGTCTGGCCCGGCGCAGCCAATGGCAGGGCCAGCGGCCCGACACAAGCGCACTGCAAGTGCAGGTCTGGCTGGGCGACTCGATGCGGGAGATGGCGCTTTACTATGGGCTGGCCGATGTGGCCTTGCTGGGCGGCAGTTTCGCGCCCCTGGGCGGTCAGAATCTGATCGAGGCCGCCGCTTGCGCCTGCCCGGTGTTGATGGGGCCGCACACCTTCAACTTCGCCGAAGCGTCAGAGTTGGCCTTGCAAGCCGGCGCGGCCCAGCGGGTCGCCGATATGCAGCAAGGCCTGCAAGCAGGCTTGGCGCTTTGCCAAGCGCCCGAACGCCAGCAAGCCATGGCCCAGGCGGCGCAGGCTTTTGCCGCCCAGCACCGTGGGGCCGCGCAGCGCATGGCGCGCGAAATCCTGCGCCTGGCGCCGGTGAACTAAGAACTTAGCCGCAGCAAAGCCCAAAGAAAAAGGCCCGCAAGTGCGGGCCTTTTGCTGGGGGGCCAAGACCAGCTTGGCCTCAATTCATGTCGCCAATCAGCGCACCACGGCCAGTTCGGCGCGAGCACCACCGCGATAGGTGAACATGGTCAGCGCACCATTCTTGATATCGCCCTTGTTGTCAAAGGTGATGGTGCCGGTCACGCCCTTATAGCCCTCGGTCTTGGCCAGCACCGGCAGGTACTTGGCGGGTTCGGCCGAACCGGCCTTGACCATCGCAGCCACCATCACGTTCACGGCGTCATACACATAGGGTGCATAGATCTGCACGTCCAGCTTGTACTGTTCCTTGAACTTGGCCTTGAAGGATTCCATGCCCTTCTTGGATTCGCCTTCAACACCACCGGCCTCGGCGCAATAGACCTGGTCGTCGGCAATGGTGCCGGCCGCCAGCTTGGGCAGGTCGCCCGAGCAGATGCCGTCGCCGCCGACGAACTTGGCTTCAATGCCCAGCTGCTTCATCTGGCGCAGCATGGGGCCGGCCACAGCGTCCATGCCGCCGAAGAAGATCACGTCCGGCTTCTTGGATTTCAGGGAGGTCAGGATGGCGGAGAAGTCCGTGGCCTTGTCGTTGGTGAACTCGCGGCCAATGACCTTGCCACCGGCGCTCTTCACGCCTTTTTCGAACTCATCGGCCACGCCCTGGCCGTAGGCCGTGCGGTCATCGATGACGACGATGGCCTTGCCCTTCAGCGTGGTCGCTGCGTACTTGCCCAGGGTGCCGCCCAGATGGACGTCATCGGCCACGACGCGGAAGGCCGTCTTGTAGCCGTTGCGGGTGTACTTGGGGTTGGTGGCGGAGGGAGAGATTTGGGGGATGCCGGCGTCGAAGTAAATCTTCGATGCGGGAATCGTGGTGCCCGAATTCAGGTGACCGATGACGCCATTGACCTTGGCGTCGGCCAGCTTCTGAGCAGCGGCCGTGCCTTGCTTGGGATCGCCCGCGTCGTCTTCGGCCAGCAGTTCGAACTTGGCCTTCTTGCCACCGATCATCACGCCCTTGGCATTGAGCTCGGTGATCGCCATGCGGGCGCCCAGCTCATTGTCCTTGCCCAGGTGGGCAATGGCGCCGCTGGTGGGGCCGACGTGGCCGATCTTGACCACCAGGTCCTGCGCCATCGAAACACCGCTCAGCAGCAGGGCCACAGCACCAACAACAACGTTCAATTTGACTTGCATGAATTACCTCCGAAAAGGAAGAAGGAGAGCTTTAGAAGATCATCAGGCTGTTGAATTTTCAACTTGGCCACATTACCCCAAAACCCTCCCCCCCCGATATGGGGTAAGTCAGGAAAACCCAGTGGATGTCTCGCGCGTTGTCGCGCGCGGCCATCACTTACAGACCCCAATTGCATCAGACTTGGCGGCGGACACTTGCGCGCATAAAAGAGCCCGCAGTCCCCATGCGGGCCGGGCGGGTTGCCAAGCATCATGGGCCTTCTGCGGGCCTTACCGTCAATTCAAGCGCCACCGCGCGAGTTTGCGCGCTGGTGGTCTTGCACTCAGTCTTTTTCTCTCAATCCGGCTTGCCGACCTGCTCACGCAGGCGCCGCAGCACCGCGGCCTTGACGCTGCCATGCAACTGGGCACGCAAGGCCAATACGGCTTTTTCAAGCACCTGGTCGAGAACCTCGTCCAGCGCATCGTCCACGGCCTGATCAATCGCCTGCCCCAGGGCCAGCTCTTGGTCCGCCGGCAGCGCCGCCGCTTGCGTGGCCGGGCCGTCCTCGTCCTGTCCAGGCACCCGGGTGTCGGCCAGAAAATCATCGACCTCCAGCGCCTTCACATCCGCCGGCATGCGCAGGCTCAGATCCGGCAGATCCAGCGAAAGCTCGGGCAATTGCGCCAGGAACTGCGCCGCGATGGGCGAAGGCGCTTCGCCCAATACCAGAGCATCGGAGACAGGCAGGACGGGCAATTCGGGCGGATCGGCGAGATCAGACAAATCAAGCAAGTCCAAGCCCTCGGCCTCGACCTCGGCTTCGCGCGGCGGGATCACATGGGAAGATGCGGCAGGACGGGGCTCACGCCCCTCCAGCACCGCCTCGTCCACCACCTCGGTCAAGGTGGGCACCACCCGGTGCAAGGCGCTCATTGGCTCACCTTGTGATGCTGGACCCCATAGCCCAGGGCCTCGTACTGCTTGTAGCGCCGCCGCCCGGCTTGCATCTGCTCCGGGTCCTGCGACACCACCTCCAGCACGCGCTGGAACTGCTCAAAGCCCGTGGGCATTTCGGGGCCCAGGTTCAAGAGCAATTCACGGTGCGGCAGGCTTTGGGCTTGCTCGGCCAAGAGAATCGGCGTAGCCGCCAATTGCTTGGCTTTGTGCTCGGGCGAGCCATCGGCCAAGCCATCGACCCGCAGATGCGGCACGAACTCGGCCGCCTCGAAGTCCCAGAGCTTGGCGTCCAGGCGTCGCAAGAGCGAGTCAGGGCCGCACACCCCCACACGAGAACCGGAACGCTGCGCCTTGCGCAGCAGCCGGCAGAGGTACATCAGGCGTTCAGGCACGCCTGTGTAGAAGGTCACTTGAGTCATGCGAGGGAGCGTTCTGCCTTGGCCTTTATCGCTAGGGGCATCAACGCGCTTGCTGCGCCTGAGACAGCACGAAGTGGGTCAGCAGACCCACCGGACGGCCGGTGCCGCCCTTGGCTGCGCCACCCTTCCAGGCCGTGCCGGCGATGTCCAGATGCGCCCAGCGGTACTTGCTGGCAAAACGCTGCAGGAACTTGGCCGCGGTGATGGAGCCGCCTTCGCGACCACCCACATTGGCGACGTCCGCGAAGTTGCTCTTCAGGCCTTCTTCGTATTCGTCGTCCAGGGGCAGGCGCCAGCAAGGATCCAGCGCGGTTTCGCCCGCGGCGGTCAGGGCAGCCGCCAATTCGTCATCGCTGGCATACATGCCGCTGCGAACGCCGCCCAGGGCGATCACGCAAGCACCGGTCAGCGTGGCCACATCGACCACCACCGCGGGCTTGAAGCGCTCAGCATAGGTCAAGGCATCACACAGAATCAGACGGCCTTCGGCGTCGGTATTCAGGATCTCGATGGTCTGGCCGGACATGGAAGTGACCACATCGCCGGGCTTGACCGCACGGCCATTGGGCATGTTTTCGCAAGCCGCGATGATGACAACCAGATTGAGCTTGGGCTTGAGTTCGGCCACGGCACGCAAGGTACCCAGCACGCTGGCGGCACCTCCCATATCGAACTTCATCTCATCCATAGCCGCGCCAGGCTTGAGCGAAATACCGCCCGAGTCAAAGGTGATGCCCTTGCCCACCAGCACCACGGGGGCTTGGGTCTTGGCCGCGCCCTCGTAGCGAGCGACGATGAAGCGCAGCGGCTCGTCCGAACCACGGGCCACGGACAGGAAGCTGCCCATGCCCAGCTTCTCGACGGCTTTTTGATCCAGCACTTCAACCTTGATGCCATGGCTCTTCACCAGGGCCTTGGTCTGCTCGGCCAAATACGTGGGCGTGGCGTAGTTGCCGGGGCGATTGGCGCACTCGCGCGCCAGCTCGATGCCAGCGCCGATGGCTTGGCCGCGGGCCAGGCCCTTCTTGACTTCGGCCGCATCGTCCTTGTCGACCAACAGGGTCAGCTTGGCCAGCTTGGCCGCAGCGGGTGCGCTGGGCTTGGTGTGGCGATAGACGTAGGCCGAATCTTCAGCGCCCAGCACGAACTGCTCGGCCAGGCTTTCCACGGTTTCTTCGGCACCTTCAAAGCCGGCGAAAGCCACGGCTGCATGGGCAGCACCGCGGCCCTTGAGCTGGCCCAGAGCGGCTTGCAGTGCGGCGCGAGCGGCCTTCAGCGTGCTCTTGCCCGCAGCGGCCAGCACCAGGCGAGGCGCCTTGACGCCGGCAGCGCGCTGCAGCACCAGGGTCTTGCCGGCCTTGAATTCAAAGTCGCCCAGCTTGATGGCGTCCTTGACCAAGGCGCTCAGGGTCGCATCCAAATTAGCGGGCAGCGCTTCGCCGCCCAACACCACGATCAAAGCGTCGGCGGTGACGCCAGCCAATGCGTCCAGTGACGCGGTCTGTGTACGAAAGTCCATAATGTCGCCGAATAGATAAAGTGCCCGAATGTTATTCGATTCCACCGTACGTCGAGAGTTGGCCCGCAGCTTCGGCGTGACCCTCGTGGTCATCCTGACCATTGTGCTGACCATCATGCTGATCCAGACCCTGGGCCGGGCAGCCGGCGGCAATGTCGCGCCGCAAGATGTCATGCTGCTGATGGGTTATGCCTCGCTGTCCCACCTGCCCACCATGCTGTCGCTGTCGATGTTCATCGCCGTCGTCGCAACTTTGGGCCGCATGTATCGCGAGTCCGAGATGACCATCTGGTTCGCCAGCGGCATCGGCCTCACACGTTTTGTGAAGCCGGTGTTGCGCGTCGCCTCGCCGGTTTTGGCCCTGGTGATCGTGCTCAATCTGCTGCTCTGGCCCTGGGGAAATCAGAACAGCGAGCAATTGCTGGAGCGCTATCAAAAGCGCAGCGATCTCTCGCGTGTAGCGCCGGGCCAGTTCCAAACCTCAAGGGACGGCTCCAGCGTCTTCTTCATCGACCGCGACAGCGAGGATGGCCGCACCGGCCGCAATGTCTTCATCCTGACCCAGAAGGACGAGCGCGAGGCGGTGACCACCTCGGCCAAGGGTCAGATCGTGCTGGAGGGCGATGACCGCTTCCTGCTGCTGGACCATGGCCAACGCAATGAAAGCAATGCCAAGACCCAGGAAAAAACTCTGGCACGCTTTGAGGAATACAAGGTCTTGGCCGACAGCCAAGCGATGCGTGCAGCCGACAAATTGCCGCCCAAGGCCACCAGCACCCTCGATTTGTTGAGGAAACCCAACCCCGCCAACAACGCCGAGCTGACCTGGCGCTTCGGCATGATTTTGAGCTGCTTCAATATGGTCTTGATGGGCATCGGCCTGTCGGCCACCAATCCGCGCCGCGCCAATAACTGGAATCTGATGTTTGCCCTGCTCTGCGCCGTGGTGTATTTCAATCTCACCAACCTCAGCCAGGCCTGGGTGGCCAGCTCCCGGATGAGCATGCCCGCCGCCATGCTGAGCGTGCACGGCGGAGTGTTCCTGCTGGCCATTGGCCTGATGTGGTTGCGCGACCAAGGCAACCGGCTTTGCCTGCCCTTCTTGAAGCGCCGTGCCAAGCCTGAGGCGGTGGCCGCATGAGAACCGTCCGCCGCCTGCTCTACCGCGACATCGTCGGCTCGGTGCTCTTCGTCAGCCTGGCTTTTCTCTCGCTGTTCTATTTCATCGACTTTGTCGACGAGTTGGAACGCATGAGCCGCATCGGCGCGGGTGCGGCTCGCGCGGCCCTGCTCTCCCTGATGGTCTTGCCGGGGCATCTCTATGAGTTGCTGCCGATCGCCGTGCTGATCGGCAGCATCTTCTCGCTGGCCCGCATGGCCCAGTCCAGCGAGTTCACCATTTTGCGCACCGGCGGTCTGGGGCCGCGCCGCGCGCTCTCCCTGCTGGCCACCTTGGCCTTGTTCTTCGCGGTGCTGACCTTTGCCGTCGGCGACTTCCTGGCGCCCTACTTCGACAAGCAGGCTGACATTATGCGCGCCCAGCTGAGCGGCGATGTCTCGGCCAGCAGCCGTGGTGCCTGGCTCAAAGAGCACCGGGTGGTGGACGGTGAGGAGCGCAACTTCTCCATCCATGTAGGCCAGGCCAGCGCTTCCGGGGCCTTGCAGGATGTGCGCATCTTTGAGTTCAACCCGCATGGCGGCTTGATCGCCCGCATGGAGGCCAAGCGCGCCAAGGTGGACGGCAAGGGCCAGTGGCTGCTGGAGGACGTGCTGCGTAGCGAATGGCTGCAAGCCAAATCCGCCGACTCGGACAAGACCCTGGTCGCGCCGCCCGTGGTCAAGGAAGAGCGTTTGCCCAGTTGGCGCTGGGACAGCAGCCTGCATGCCGGCGTGGTGGCGGCAGCGCTTTTGCCCACGGTCTCCATGTCCACGCTGGAGCTCTACCGCTACACCGAACACCTGTCGGCCCAGGAACAATCGGCCCAGGCCCAAAACATCGCCTTCTGGCGCAAGGCCTTCTACCCCTTTGCCTGCTTTGTGATGGTGGCCCTGGCCCTGCCCTTTGCTTACCTGCATGGCCGCGCTGGCGGCATCAGCCTCAAGGTCTTTGGCGGCATCATGCTGGGCATCAGCTTTGTGCTGCTCAACAATGTGGCCGGCCATGTGGGGGTGCTGAAAGACTGGACCCCTTGGATCGTCGCCGCCTCACCCAGCCTGGCCTATATGGGCCTCTCTCTGGCCGCCTTTGGCTGGCTGGTTCGCTACCGCTGAAAGAGCGATAACTCAAATGACCGACGGACTCCTTCTCTTCGCCCATGGCGCGCGCGACCCTGCCTGGGCTCGCCCTTTTGAACAGGTGGCCGCACGCATCGCCGCCGAGCGCCCCGGCTTGCCCTGGACCCTGGCCTTTCTCGAATTCATGCAGCCCGAGCTGGAGGCCGCCGCCCATGGCCTGGCCGCACGCGGCTGCACGCGCATCCATATCGTGCCCATGTTCTTAGGCACCGGCGGCCATGTGCGCAAAGACATCCCGCCCCTGATCGCGAACCTACAAGCCCATTACGGCACCCAGATCGAATGGATCTTGCATCCCCCGCTGGGCGACCAGAGCCGGGTGCAGGAGGCCATGGCCGCCGCCAGCCTGGCTTGCTTGGAGAACATGCCATGAATTTGCACCAGTTCCGCTTCGTGCAGGAAGCGGCCCGCCGCAACCTCAATCTGACCGAGACGGCCAAGGCCTTGTTCACCTCGCAGCCCGGCGTCTCCAAGGCGATTCTGGAGCTGGAGGAAGAGCTGGGCGTGGACATCTTTTCCCGCCACGGCAAGCGCTTGCGCCGAATCACCGAGCCCGGCCAGCAGGTGTTGGCCGCGATCGAGATCATCATGCGCGAGGTCAACAACCTCAAGCGCATCGGCGAGGAGTATTCCAAGCAGGACAGCGGCACCCTGTCCATCGCCACCACCCACACCCAAGCCCGCTATGTGCTGCCCGGCCCAGTGGCCCAGCTGCGCCGCCAACTGCCCCAGGTTAGGGTCAGCCTGCACCAGGGCAACCCGGATCAAGTCGTGCGCATGCTGCTCGACGACAGCGCCGATGTGGGCCTGGCGACCGAATCCCTGGCCCAGATCGAGGAGTTGGTCACCCTGCCCTGCTATGAATGGCAGCATGTGCTGGTCGTGCCCAATGGCCACCCGCTGGCGGGCGTGGAGCGCATCAGCCTGGAGCAGCTGGCGGCCGAGCCCATCATCACCTACCACCCCAGCTTCACCGGCCGCAGCCGCATCGACCGCGCCTTCGCGGCCCGCCATCTGCACCCGAATATCGTGCTGGAAGCGATCGACTCCGACGTCATCAAGACTTATGTTCGCCTGGGCATGGGCTTAGGCATCGTGGCCGAGATGGCGGTGCGCGAAGACCCGGTGGGTGGCGATTTGCAATCCCGTCCCCTGGGCCATTTGTTTGGCCAGAACGTCACCCGCATCGCCTTCAAGCGCGGCGCCTATCTGCGCAACTACGTCTACACCTTTGCCGAGCTGCTGTCCGATCGTCTGAACCGCCATCTGCTCGAACGCGCCATGAATGGCGATGCCAACGACTACAGCCTTTGACCTCTTGCCGAGTTTTACCCTTGCCAATCGCATTGCCCGCCCTCCAAAGCCGCCTGCCCCATGTGGGCACCACCATCTTCAGCACCATGTCGGCGCTCGCGCAAAAACATGGGGCGGTCAATCTGGGCCAGGGCTTTCCTGACTTTGATTGCGACCCGGCTCTGATCGAGGCCGTGCACCAGGCCATGCGCGAGGGCCACAACCAATACCCCTTGATGAGCGGGGTGCCCGCCCTGCGCGAGGCCGTGGCCGCCAAGCTGCAAGCGCTTTACCAGGGCAGCTATCAGCCGGACAGCGAGATCACCATCACCGCCGGCGCCACCCAGGCCATCTTTACCGCCTTGCTGGCCGTCGTGCATCCGGGCGATGAAGTAATCATCCTGGAGCCCTGCTACGACAGCTACGCGCCCAATATCGAGTTGGCAGGCGGCGTGGTCGTGCGCGTGCCGCTGAGGGCAGGCAGCTTCCGCCCCGATTTCGAGCGCATCGCCGCCGCCATCAGCCCGCGCACCCGCGCCATCGTCATCAACACCCCGCACAACCCCTCGGCCACCGTCTGGACCGAGGCCGAGATGCTGCAATTGGCTGCGCTGCTGCGCGACACGCCGATTCTGCTGATCAGCGATGAGGTCTACGAACACATGGTGTTCGACCAAAAGCAGCACCACAGCGTGGCTCGCTTCCCGGAGCTGGCGGCGCGCAGCTTCATCGTTTCCAGCTTTGGCAAGACCTATCACGTGACCGGCTGGAAGGTCGGCTATGTGGCCGCGCCCGCCGCCCTCACCCGCGAGTTCCGCAAGGTCCACCAGTACAACGTGTTCACCGTCAACACACCCATGCAGCTGGGCTTGGCCCGCTATATGGCCGACGCCGCGCCTTACCTGCAGCTGCCCGATTTTTACCAAGCCAAGCGCGACCACTTCCGCGCAGCCCTCAGCCAGACCAAGCTCAAGCTCCTGCCCTGTGAAGGCACTTACTTCCAGTGCGTGGACATTGCCGAGGTGGAGCGCTTTGCGCAGCAAGGCCTGCGCGGTGACCTGGCTTTTTGCGAGTGGCTGACGGCCGAGATCGGTGTGGCCGCCATTCCCATGTCGGCCTTCAGCACCGGGCCAGAGGCCAAAGATCTGGCCCAGCAAACCGTCGTGCGCTTCTGCTTTGCCAAAAAAGAAGAGACCCTGGCTCAGGCCCTGAGCCTGCTGCAAACGCTCTGAGCAAAAGGGCAGAAGGGGAAAAGGGCCGGATTCGGCCCAATCTCAAACCTTGCGAATCAGCGGCGCCTCGTCCAGCAAGATGTCAACGCCCGCATCCGCCGACGGCGCCTGGTCGGGGGCTTGCCAGACCATGGTGGCCATCAAATCCATGCCGGCCTCGCCCTGCTCCGGCGCGTCCAAAGGCAAGAAGAGATCCACCGATTCGCTGCGCACCTCATGCTCGGAGAGATCGCGCGCGACGCTGTAAAGCAGCAGCAGATCCAGATAGGCAGGCAGCTCGAAACCGATGGACTGTTCGTCCCCCTTGGCCAGCAGGCTTTGCACCGTGGCCATGCTGCCGTGGCTATTGGACCAGCCCAGCTGCAACAAGCTCATCACCTCGGTATAAGCCTCCAGATGCCGCCCTCGGCGCATGTCCTGACCCCAGGTGGGCGGCAGGCCATGGAAGCGACGCGCAAAGCGGTCGGCCACATCATTGAAGCCCTGCATATTGCCCTGGCGCTGATAGATCTCCATCAGCTTCAGATAGGGCAAGGCACTGGCGGTTTCGGTGTGGATATGAACCAGCAGCAATTCCACCGCCGCCTCGGTCTGGCCCAGCACCAGGAAGAAGTCCACCTGCTGCTCCAGATCGATCAACTCTTCCACGCTGACATGAGCGGCATCGCCATGCTTGTCGAGCGCAGTCGAACGAGCGGCGGCTGGTGCCGGGCTGGGGGCCGGGGCGGGCGTTTGAGCACCCGGCCATTCCAGGCCCGGGTCCTCGGCTTCCTCCACCAGCTGCACACTCAGCGGCTCCAAGCCGCCAAAGCCGCTGGGTCTGGCTTCGCTCACCACGGCTGGCGGGCCGGCCTCGGTCTGGCCCGCAGCTGCGCTCAGGCCACGGCCGAGCGAGAACATATCCTGGACCTGGCCCTCGTCACCCTGTTGCAAGGGGCCGCCAGGGGCCAGATCGGGCGAGGCCTCGGCCTCAAAAATATGCGGCAAGACGATGGTCTGCTCATCAGGGAATGGCCCGCCAGCAGCACGCGTCGACGCGCTTGCGGCAGCAGCAGTCACAGCAAGCGGCGGCAGCACTGAGGCCTGCGGCTGGCCGCTCGGAGCCGGGGCTTCGCCAGCTCCCTCGCCGGAGGCGCTGGACTCCCGCCACCAGGCCGCCTCGCGCAAGCTGCGCTCGCGCTGGCGGCTCAGCCACAAATAGGCCGACAGGCCCGCCAGGCCCAGGGCAGCGCCGATCAAACCCAGATTCAAGGCCGACCATGGCCCGGCCTCACCTTGGCTGGCCAGCTCGCTGCGCAGGGCCAGCACACGCGCTTCGGTGCCTTGCTTGTCGCGCCGCAGCTTGCTCAGGCCTTCTTCCAGTTTCTGCAATCGCTGCAAGGCTTCGGCATCGCTCAAGAGCTGGCCCGGCGCGGCGGACTCGGCCGTCGCCAGAGCGACGGGCAAGTCCTCGGGAGCATCCAGACGCAAACGCGGCGTCGAGGCCGGCTTGCTACTGGGCTTGAGAGCCTGGGCCTCGTCCGCCTTGGCCTTTTGTTTGCTCTTGGGCTTGACGACTTTTGGCTCCGCCGCGCTCGCTGGGGCCGCACTTGCCAGCGCCATCGAAGGCTCGGCGGTTTGGCTGCCGGATGCTAGTTTTTTGCTCTTGGGCTGAGCCGGCCCAGGCTTGCTCGGCGCAACAGCGGTCGAACTCTGCAGCGGCTCGCCCAGCAAGGCTGCGGGCTGCGCACCGGCGCTGGCCAGGGCGGCGCGCATGGCCGGTGAATAATTCCGTGGGCTTGGGGCGCTGGCCTCCTCCGAAGAGGCTTGGTTCTGCGCATTGGGCGGATCCATCAAAGCGCTGTACTGGCGCACCAGGCGCGCCGGGCAGCCCACGCTGAGATTGACGTTGATGATGGGCTCATCAATCGCCACCGCGCTGCGCAGCCGCAGGCCTCGAACCGAGGCCTCGCTGGCGCCTTCCAGCTGAATACGTAGCTGGCTGGCGGCGATCCGGTTTTCACCCGAGAACACCTCGGCCTGCACGCAGTCAGCACTGAGGGTCTCGCCAGGGCTTAGCCGCACGGGGAAGAGAAGATTCAGAGGCTGACCCAAACCCGACTGCGCCTGCGGTCTATCCACACCCAAGGCCAAGGCCTGACCCGTCATCCCAAGTGAGAAAAAGGCCAGCAAGAAGACGCCGAGACTGGTGGGGCGAAGACGGTGTGGAGGCACTTCTTGATCTCGGTCCATGCCGTGGGCAAATGTTGTTTTCTGCACTCTAGCATGGCCACCCAGCACCCCAGACCCAGGCCGCTCACACTCCCCTCACTCATGGGTCGACCCCGTTGTAGCCATGCTGACAGGCCCGATAGGCGCCGCTTGCTTTTTGGTTTAGCAGTCGAGCCGACTCTCGGCCCGGCCAGGTCGCGCCTGGCCGCTTCACAGCGATTTGGGCGCCGTCTTGATTCACAAAAAAACTCGCGTTTAGCTTGTGTTTCGCAAGGTATTTTTCCGGCCGCCGCCAAGGGCAGCAAGCTCGTAGACAATAAGCCGCAACACGGCAGCCTCCTGCTGTCACGTCAGCGACTCAGCATGAATAGTACGGTTCTTACAATTTCCGAACGCAGCAATATCGAATCGGGGTCGTGGTTTTCCAAGCTGTCACCAACTCTACGCAGCGACATTCTTTCCCGAGCCTCGGTGCGCCGTCTGGGCGATGGCGCCCTGCTGTCCTGCCGTGGCGAACCCGCCGAGGAATGGGTGGGCGTGGCCAAGGGTGCGGTACGGGTCAGCTCCGTCTCACTGGCGGGCAAGCAGATCTCGCTGACCTATGTGGAGCCCGGCACCTGGTTTGGCGACATCTCCTTGTTCGACGGCTTGCCGCGCACCCACGATGCCACGACGCATGGCGACACCACCTTGCTGGTGGTGCGCAAACCCGATTTCAAGCAACTGCTGCAATTGCACAGCGAGCTTTACGAGGCCTTGCTACGCCTGAACTGCCGGCGCCTGCGCCTGATGTTCGACGCGGTCGAGGACCTCAATACCCGGCCGCTGGCCTCGCGCCTTGCCAAGCAGATTCTGCTGTTGGCGCGCTCCTACGGCGTGCCGCAGGGCGAGGAGATTCGCATCGGCCTGCAACTGGCGCAAGAAGATCTGGCCCAGCTACTCGGCGCCTCGCGCCAGCGAGTCAATCAGGAGCTCAAGGGCTTCGAGCGCGACGGTGCCGTGCGAGTGGAGCCCACCCGCCTGGTGGTACTCAGCAAGGAAAAACTGATGGCCATCGCCAGCCGTTAGCAGCGGGCGCCGCAAGGCCGCGCCGTGCTGCAGAGGCTGATGAGGCCGTTCTCATTCAACGCAGCACAATCTTTTGAAGCGAGCCATGGACGCCTTTACCGGAACACGAGCCCTCAGCCAAGCCCTAGACACCGAGGCGCTGAGTGCCTGGATGCAAGCCCACATCCCCGGCTTTGCCGGCCCCTTGAGCCTGGAGCAATTCAAGGGCGGCCAGTCCAACCCGACCTACAAACTCATCACACCGCAACGCAGCTATGTGATGCGCAGCAAGCCGGCGCCGGTGGCCAAGCTCCTGCCCTCGGCCCATGCCATTGAGCGCGAATTCACCGTGATGCGCGCCCTGGCCGGCAGCGAGGTGCCGGTGCCCGCCATGCTGGGTTTATGCGAAGACGAGTCCGTCATCGGCCGCGCTTTCTATCTGATGGAGTTCATGCCCGGCCGCATCTTCTGGGATCAAGCCCTGCCCGGCATGCACAAGGCGGAGCGTGGCGCCATCTACGCAGAAATGAACCGCGTCATTGCGGCCTTGCACAAGGTTGACTTTGCCGCCCTGGGTCTGAGCAGTTATGGCAAACCGGGCAACTACTTCGAGCGCCAGATCGGCCGCTGGAGCAAGCAGTACCTGGCCTCCGTGACCCAGCCCATTGAGGCCATGGATCGCCTGATCGAGTGGCTGCCTCAGCACATCCCGGCCTCGGCCAGTGACGCCAGCGAAGTCGCCATCGTGCACGGCGACTTCCGCATCGACAATCTGGTCTTTCACCCGGAAGAGCCTCGCGTCATCGCCGTGCTGGACTGGGAGCTCTCCACCCTGGGCCACCCCCTGGCCGACTTCAGCTACCACTGTATGTCCTGGCATATCCAAACCTCGGGCGTGGCCCGCGGCCTGGGCGGCAAAGACCTGGCGGCCCTGGGCATCCCGGACGAATTGAGCTATGTCCGCAGCTATTGCGAACGCACCGGCCGCAGCGATGTCGCGAGGGTGATGAGGGACTGGAATTTTTATCTGGCCTACAACCTGTTCCGCATCGCCGCCATCTTGCAAGGCATCGCCAAGCGGGTGGAAGACGGCACCGCCTCCAGCCAGCAAGCCCGGGAAGCGGGAGCTGGCGCCCGCCCGCTGGCCGAGCTGGCCTGGCAGTTCGCACAGAAGGGCTGATCGGCCGCCTGCCCCGGCCTGAAGAGCCCTAAGCCCTACGGGCTCAGTGACGCGAGCTGTCCTCTTCCGGCCGCGAACTCTGCCAAGCCACCGAGGTCGTGGTCGGCCAAGGGCCTCGGTCCGAAAGCTTGCCATTGATGCGCTGCGCCTCGCGGCAAGCCACCTCCAGCAAGCGCACCAAGGCCTGGATCTTGGGCAGCGAGGGTTCGGTCATGGCCGTACGCAAGTACACATTGCCTCGCATGGTCATCAGCACAAAAGGATGACCCTCGGGCAGCAGGTCCTGGCTGGACTGAGCCAGCAATTCGCTCAACTCGCCCTCAATCCAATCCGCCGTCAACTCCTTGTTGACGCCCAAGGCCCCAAAGCGCTGGCGCACCAGCTTGGAACTCATCTGGCTGAGCTTGGGGAACATCACCAGCCAGCGCATCTCCTCGGGCGTGTCGGTATCGACCCGGGTCTTCAAGGTGTCGGTATAGGCCTCAAAAACAATGCGCTCCAGCACCTCCATCAACTGGCGGCACAAAACCATCATCTGCAGATCGCTGTGCAGGCGCAGCTCGCAGCGCATGCGCAACTCCGTGCCCTCAATATAGGCGCGCTGTGAGGCGCCCCACTCGATGCGCAAGCTGCCGGGCAAGGCCTTGGGCTGGTCGATCAAAAAGCCGCGTCCATCCTTGGCCAGGCGAAACTGTCCTTGGCGACTCTCGGCCCAATCGTGAATAGGGCGCCAGCGCGCCGCATTGGCACGCGCCACCAGCCAGCGTTTGACTTGCTTTAAAAACATGAGCTAGGACAATGCATAGACATAGGGCCCGCGCCCCTGACCGAATTTGAAATTTGGAGAAGCCCCCATGATTGATCTTTACTCATGGCCCACACCCAACGGCCACAAAGTTCACATCATGTTGGAAGAATGCGGTCTGCCCTATCGGGTGATCCCCGTGGACATCGGCAGCGGCGCTCAGTTTGAAGCCAAATTCTTGGCGCTCAGCCCGAACAACAAGATCCCAGCCTTGGTCGACAGCGAGGGCCCGGACGGCCGCCCCATCAGCCTGTTCGAGTCGGGCGCGATTCTGCTCTACCTGGCGGGCAAGAGCGGGCGCTTTTTGCCACGGGACACGAGCGGAAAGTACGAGGTATTGCAATGGCTGATGTTCCAGGTGGGAGGCGTGGGGCCGATGCTGGGGCAAGCCCATCATTTCCGGGTCTACGCCAAGCAAAAGATGGACTACCCCATCCAGCGCTACAGCAGTGAAGCACAAAGGCTTTACACGGTGATGAACACGCGCCTGGCGGCCAGCACTTATATCGGTGGCAAAGAATACAGCATCGCCGATATGGCGATCTTCCCCTGGCTGCGCTCCTGGAAGAACCAGGGCGTGGAGCTGAGCGACTATCTACACCTGAAGGGCTGGTTTGACGAGATCGCCGCCCGGCCTGCCGTGCAGCGAGGTCTGGCGGTCATGGCCGATCTGCGCAAGCCCCAGCTCGACGAGCAGGCACGCGAAAACCTATTTGGCGAGACGCAGTACAAAAAGCACTGAGGCCCAAGGCCTGCCAAAGAAGCGCAAAACGAGAGGGTGTTGACGGCGCGACCTGAGGCGGCGCGGCGGGGCCAAGAATCCTGAACAGGACCTGCCCAAAGTAGCCAGAGTGGCCCGACCAGCAAGAATCGAACTTGCAACCGCCCGCTTAGAAGGCGGGTGCTCTATCCAGTTGAGCTATGGTCGGTTGGAGGCCCGAGTCACTCGCTAGTGGGTGACTCAGGCCCTGCCCTTGCGGGGTCGTGATTGTGCCATGGCACAAGCCCCGCAAAAACGATCAGCTCAACATCACGTTGATGATGGCATTGCCGATGCCCATCAGAGCCGCACCGGAGATCAGGCCGGCACAGATGGGCTCGCAGCCTTCCACCCAGATGCGATTGCCCTTGGTGCCGGGCGTCTTGTTGCGGCGACCCATGATCCAGAACAGCAAGGCGCCCAAGAACATGGCCAGCACGGACTCAGGCGGCAGCACCACGCCCAGACCGATGGACACGGAGGACAGGGGGAAGCGACCCTTGGTCACGATGCGCGCCAACTCGATCAGCACGGCCGAGACGGCTGCGATGATCATGGCGGTGATGGCCGAAGCCGGCAGGCCGCTCAAGCCCTTGGCGATGATCTCGGCCACGCCCTTCCACTGCAGCGCAGCGGGGAAGGCAAACTGGTCGGTCACGATGGTGGCTGTCGAGCGCAGGCCGTTGGCATCTGCGGGCAAGAACAGCAGATAGAACAAGGGCACGCAGGCCAGGACGCCGGCGATCACGCCGATCACATGGCCCACAGCCTGGTGACGCGGCTTGCCACCCAGCATATAGCCGGGCTTGATGTCGGACAGCAGATTGGCGGCATTGCTGGCGATGTCCGAGGTCATGCCGGCCGGCAGCAGATTGCTGGCCGGATTGCTACGGTCGATCGCGCCCATGGTGAACTGGGTGATCTTGGCCAGGGCGCCGGTCGGCGTCCAGGAGGTCAAGGCCATCGCGTTGGTGCAGATCACCGTCAACACGAAGATCAGGGGCAGCGAAACCAGGGCCAGCAGCCAAGGCACACCGAAGAAGCTGTGCGCCAGGGTTGCGCCTAAGAGGCTGAAGATGGGCACGCCCACATAGGACACCCAAAGCGGCACTTCGATATGCGAGAGCAGATCCTTGCCAGGCGCGGCGGCAGCCACGGCCTTCTTCTTGCCAAAGGACTTGAAGGCGCTGGTGAACATTTCAGGCTTGGCCAGCAAGCCCATCAGCGCACCCACCACCATCATCGTGACGGCCCACCACAACGACCATTGGTTGACGATTTCCACCCGCGAGATCGGCACCAAATTGCCGTTAGGCGCCACGCGTTGCGTGATGTCACCGGCCTGAATCATCAGCGGCGCCAGGACCGCGAAGTTCAGGAAAGAACCCAGCAAGCAGCTGGTCGCCACGGCAATACCCATCAGGCCGCCGACGCCCAGCATCGCGGCGTCCAGCGTGAAGCGCAGGCCCAGGACGCGGAAGTCGGTACCCAAAATCTTGGGCAACCACATCTCGGCCTTGACGGCAGCCTGGTAGTAATAAGTGTCCAGGCGCTCATGCAGAACCCAGGGCTCTTTCACGCCAGCCCATTGGTCCATGCGCAGAATCTTGAACTGCAGCAACTTCATCCAACCATCGCTGACAATGGCTTGATAGGCCGCGGTACCACCCGCCACCCAGCCGAGCAGTCGTGCCTTGAACATGCCTTCGCCGGCATCGCCGTTGTAGAGCGAGTCCAGCACCACACCGCTGGCCCGGCCCTCCGGGAAGGGCAGCTGCTCTTCATTGATGAAGCGACGCTTCATCGGGAAGGCCACCAGCACACCCAAGATGGAAATCACGATGATCCAGGTCATCATCTGCCACCAGGGGATGATGCGCTCGGTGATCAACATATAGGCCGACAAGCTCGAGATCATGGGCATCACCGCATAACCGGCCGCCGTTGCGATGGACTGGGTGCAGTTGTTCTCGAGGATGGTGTAGTCATCCGCCAGTCCGGCGCTGCTCAAGGCCTTGAACAAGGCAAAAGACAAGATGACCGAGGTCAGGCCGACGCCAATGCCGATGCCGGTCTTGGCGCCGATGTACAGGGCTGTTGCTGCCAAGATCCCGCCCAGCAAAAAGCCGGTAAAGCCAGAGCGCAGGCTCAGCTGAGGCATATCGCCACGGAAGATGTTCTTGAACCACCACTCGTCTTTTTGCGCGCGAGTCCAGGTTCGGATCTGCTCGTCGGTCAGTTGTTGAATAGCCATGATCAGAGGTCTAGGTTTGAAGCCCTGGTTGAGGGCTCAGAAATGGGGTCGGTAAACCCGAAGCCGCGAAGTGTCCCTGCTTCCAATCGTTTCGGTAAGCCGAGATAACCCAAAGATGTCGCCGCCTGAACCCAAAAATCGGCTGCAGCGGGCACCTCACCTTAAAGCGGGCATGAAAAAACCCGCTGCAGGCTATTCGCTTGCAGCGGGTTATCCAATTTTTGTGCATTTGAGCTTGAGGCTCTTGTGCGAAAGGTCTTGGTCGGGGCGGCGGGATTCGAACTCGCGACCCTCTGCTCCCAAAGCAGATGCGCTACCAGGCTGCGCTACGCCCCGACTAAGACCATGATTCTAGCCTGAATATCTCACCCCCTTGGGGACTTTCTGCAAATTTTTTGAAATAGGCGAAATTTCATCGCCATGAGCCGACGCAAACAAGGAAAACCCGGCTCGCCTGCGAGGCCCTGCCTTTGTGTCAAAATCACCCAGCACCAACGTAAGCCCTTACCGGTGCCCCAAGCGACAAGACAGCGGCAAACCAGTCGGCCCGCCCCAAGGACAAGCAATGAGCAGCGAATTGATCAAACATATTTCTGACGCATCTTTTGACAATGATGTGATCAAAGCCGGCAAGCCCGTGCTGGTGGACTACTGGGCTGAGTGGTGCGGCCCCTGCAAGATGATCGCCCCCATCCTGGACGAAGTGTCCAAGGACTACGGCGACCGCCTGCAGATCACCAAGATGAACGTCGACGAGAACCGCGAAGTTCCCGCCAAATTCGGCATCCGCGGCATTCCCACCCTGATGTTGTTCAAAGACGGTCAGCTGGCCGCCACCAAGGTTGGCGCTTTGTCGAAAGCACAATTGACGGCCTTCTTGGACGCCAACCTATAATCACCTCATAATTGCATTTGCGAACCCAGGGGCAATGACCCCTTCGGTTCGCAAATTTCGCAGTTTGCCAACACGCCCAGCCCGGCAAAGATTCGACCTGGCGCGTGGACTCGGCACCCAAGCTCCCGCGTTTTTTTCTTGCGTTGCGTGTTTTGCCCGACTTGGCTCGGGCGGCAAGCTGATCGCTGGTTGCCGAAGTATTTGTCACTGATTCTTGGCAGAATTTTTGACCCCCTACCGGGTGTTCACCCATGCATCTTTCCGAACTGAAAGCGCTACACGTCTCCGAGCTCATCAAGATGGGCGAGGCGCTTGAGATCGACAACGTCGCTCGCATGCGCAAGCAGGAGTTGATGTTTGCCATCATGAAGAAGCGCGCCAAAGCCGGCGAACAAGTGTTCGGCGACGGCGTACTTGAAGTCTTGCCCGATGGCTTTGGCTTTTTGCGCTCCATCGACGACAGCTATATGGCGTCGACGGATGACATCTATCTGAGCCCCAGCCAGATCCGTCGCTTCAATCTCCACACCGGCGACATGATCGAAGGTGAAGTGCGCGTGCCCAAGGATGGCGAGCGCTACTTTGCCCTGGTCAAAGTTGACCGCGTCAACGAACTGACGCCAGAGGAGAGCAAGCACAAGATCATGTTCGAGAACTTGACGCCACTGTTCCCACGTGAACAGTTCAAGCTCGAACGCGATAACTTCAAGGGCGAAGAAAACGTCACTGGCCGAATCATTGACCTGATTGCCCCAATCGGCAAAGGCCAGCGCGCCCTGATCGTCGCTCAGCCCAAGACCGGCAAGACCGAGATGATGAAGAGCATCGCGCACGCGCTGGTGGCCAATCATCCCGAGTCCCATCTGATCGTGCTGCTGGTGGACGAGCGCCCCGAAGAAGTGACCGAAATGATCCGCACCGTGCGCGGTGAAGTGATCAGCTCGACCTTCGACGAACCGGCCGCCCGCCACGTGCAAGTCGCCGAGATGGTGATCGAGCGGGCCAAGCGCCTGGTCGAACTCAAGAAGGATGTGATCATCCTGCTGGACTCCATCACCCGCCTGGCCCGCGCCTACAACAACGTCTTGCCCTCCTCGGGCAAGGTCTTGACTGGCGGCGTGGATGCCAACGCCCTGCAACGCCCCAAGCGCTTCTTCGGTGCGGCGCGCAAGGTCGAAGAAGGCGGCTCGCTGACCATCATCGGCACCGCGCTGATCGACACCGGCAGCCGCATGGACGAGGTGATCTACGAAGAGTTCAAGGGCACGGGCAATTGCGAGATCCATCTGGATCGCCGCATGGCCGAAAAGCGTGTCTACCCCTCGATCCTGATCAACAAGTCCGGCACCCGCCGCGAGGAGTTGCTGCTCAAGCCCGAGATCCTGCAAAAGAGCTGGATCTTGCGCAAGCTGCTTTACAACATGGACGAGATCGAAGCGATGGAGTTCGTGCTGGACAAGATGAAGTCCACCAAGAACAACCTCGATTTCTTCGACATGATGCGTCGAGGCGGTTGATTCCACAGGACTTCAGGGCGGGCTCGCACCCTGCCCTGCTGCCTGGGCTAGCCCGGGCAGCAAACTTCAAGCTATAATCCTCGTTTTCCTCCGCCAGAAAGTGCGTCACATGGTGTGGCGTGGCTACCGGCACCGCAGAGAGATACCCCATGAAAGACGGCATTCACCCCAATTACCGCGACGTTTGCTTCGTGGATCAATCCAACGGCTTCAAGTTCGTCACGCGCTCGACCATGGGCAGCAAAGAAACCGTGAAGATGGAAGACGGCCGCGAGTTGCCGTTGATCAAGCTGGAAACCACCAGCGAGTCGCACCCCTTCTACACCGGCCAGCAAAAGAGCATCGACAACCTCGGCGGCCGCGTCGAGAAGTTCCGCAACAAGTTTGCAGGCTTCGCCAAGAAGTAAGCCCTCCCAGGCTGAATCAAAAAGGGCAGCTCCGGCTGCCTTTTTTTTCGTCTGAAGTTTTCACTCAGGTCTCGCGGCCTGACCATGCCCGCAGCTCTTGCACCAAAGCAATTTGGTCACCAGATTTCTGCGGCATGATTGCCAAGCTCAAAAACTTTGCCCCGACTTCCCCGCGTGAATCTACCTAGCCCTGCCATCGTTGCCGTTCGCGGCGCCCAACGCATGCCTCGACTGGCGCTGCTGCTGTTTTGCGCCGCCTATGTCCTGCCCGGCCTGTTCGGGCGAGAGCCCTGGCGCAATGCGGATCTGAGCTCCTTCGGTTTCATGGCCAGCGTGGCCCAAGGTCACGCCCCCTGGTGGCAGCCCAGCATCGCCGGCCTGCATGCAGAGGGCGGCCCCCTGCCCTACTGGATTGGGGCCCTGGCCATCAAGGCCCTGCCCATGGTGGAGCCAGCCTTCGCCGCCCGCCTGCCCTATGCCCTGATTCTGGTCTTGGTCCTGGTGCTGGTTTGGTACAGCTGCTTCCATCTGGCGCGCACCGAAGCGGCCCAACCGGTCGCCTTTGCCTTTGGCGGCGAAGCCCAGTCGGTGGACTATGCACGCACCCTGGCCGATGGAGGACTGCTGGCCCTGATCGCCTCGCTGGGCCTGCTCCAGCTGGGCCATGAGACCACGCCCGAGCTCATGCAATTGCTGGCCAGTGCCCTCTATCTCTACGGCCTGGCCGCCGCTCCCTTTCGCATCGCCAAGGCACGCTGGGCGGTGATGATCTCTCTGCCGGTTTTGGCCGCCAGTGGTGCGCCTGCGGTAGCGGTGGTCTACGCCTTGATCGGCGCTTACCAATGCCATCGATCCCAGTATGCCCAGGTGCGAGAGCTGAGCTTGTGGCTTTTGATCTCCGGCATGTTGGCCACCATCAGCGCCTGGGAGTTCAATGCCTGGGCTTGGCGGGTCGAGCCCACCCTGGGCGCACAACTGCCGCTGGACTTTTTGAATCTGCTGGCCTGGTTCTGCTGGCCCGCCTGGCCCTTGGCCGCCTGGACCTTGTGGCGCTGGCGTGCCCATTGGCAACGCCGCCATATCTTCGTGCCGCTCAGCACCGCCCTGGTCGCCATGGCCACCAGCTTGCTGATGGCCGCCTCGGATCGCGCCCTGCTGCTGGGACTGCCTGCTTTTGCCGTGCTGGCGGCCTTTGCCCTGCCGACCTTGAAGCGCAGCCTGGCAGCGGCCATGGACTGGTTCTCGGTGTTTTTCTTCAGCGCGGCCGCCTTGTTCTTCTGGGTCTACTACGTTTCCATGCAGCTGAATTGGCCGGCCACGCCCCTGGCCAATTTGCGCCGCCTAGCCGACGGATTTGAGCCGCAGTTCAACGCCCTGGCTCTTGCTCTTGCCCTGTGCGCCACCATCGCCTGGCTGGCCTTGGTGCGCTGGCGCACGGCCCGCCATCAACACGCGTTGTGGAAGAGCTTGGTCTTGCCGGCAGGTGGCGTGGCCTTGTGCTGGCTCTTGGCCATGACGATTTTGCTGCCCTTTGCCGACTATGTGCGCAGCGACCAGGCCCTGGTGAGTCACATCAGGACGCATGTGCCCATCGACAGCAACTGCCTGGCCGCACCACAGCTTTCGCTGGCCACCTTGGCTGCGCTCGAGTTCCGTGGTGGCTGGCGGGTAGAGGCCAGGACGCCCTTGGGCGAGAGCGCCTGCGGCTTCGCCCTGCAAGCGGCCAAGGCCTCCGTCCCCGCGGGCTGGTCCTCAATTGCCCTGACGCAAAGACCCATGGACCGAGAGCCCAGCTTCCGCATCCTGCAGAGGCAATCTCGGGACTGATAGACCCGGTATGCAAGGACAAAGAAAAGGGGCCAAGCTCGCAAAGCTTGGCCCCTTTCTCATATCAATCGCTTGCCTTGAGCAAGGACCGGCTATCTGCAGCTCAATCCACGGTCAAGCCATCACCACCCGACCAAGCCGCTGCCTCCACACCCAAGGCCGGCTCGCCCGCATGACGCACTCTTGCGGGAGGGAACTGCAGATTGAAGCGCGAGCCCTTGCCGGCCTCGCTCTGAATCGACAACTCGCCGCCGTGACGCTGCACCACATGCTTGACGATGGACAGACCCAGGCCCGTCCCCCCAGTTTCGCGAGAGCGGCTGCCATCCACGCGGTAGAAGCGTTCGGCCAGACGAGGCAGATGTTCGCGCGCAATGCCCAGGCCCGTGTCCTGCACACTCAGCTCACCGGCGCCATCTGGCAGCTCACGCCAGACCACGTCGATCTGTCCACCGGCCGGCGTGTAACGCACGGCATTGGTGACCAGATTGGCGGCCGCGCTGAGCAACTCCGACTCCACGCCCGCCAATTCCACCTGAGTAGCCGGCTGAACCTTGATCTCATGCTTGCCAGCCGAAAGCGCCACCGCATCGGACTGAATCCGGCCCAGCAAAGCATCGAGAGAAATCCAACGATCCGCCGCCGGCCTGGGGCTGCCTTCCAGCTGAGCCAGGGTCAGCAGATCGCTGACCAAGCCTTGCATGCGCTCGGTTTGCTGGCCCATCAGGGTCAACACACGACGTCGCTCGGCCTCGGTCAGGGGCAAGGAACTCATGGTCTCGATAAAGCCCGAGAGCACGGTCAAAGGCGTACGAATTTCGTGCGAGACATTGGCCACGAAGTCGCGCCGCATGGCATCGGCCCGCTCGCGCTCGGTGATGTCCTGGCTCAGCACCAGGCGCATGCCCTCGCCATAACAGCGCACCACGACGGATAGCGTGCCTTGGCCGCGCACATTGCTCAGCAACAAGGGGGCTTCAAAATGGCCGGCCTGCAAAAAGGCGACAAAAGCAGGTGAGCGGACCAGATTGGTGATGCGCTGACGCAGGTCCCGCTGCGGGTCGAGCGAGAAGTGATCGGCCGACACCCGGTTGCACCAGAGGATGTGATCCTGGCCGTCCAGCATCAACACCCCATTGGGCGAGGCCTCGATGGCGGACAAAAATTGCTCCAGCTGCAGGCGTTCGCGGGCGATGACTTTCTCGCGGTCACGCACCGCTCGCTCCATGCGATAGCCCAGCTCGCCCCATAAGCCGGTGTCACGCGGCGCCACATCCAGCTGCGAGCCGCGCAGCCACAGCAAGAGCCGATGGCCGCGCACCGCATCGATCAGCACCAAGGCACCGACCGCGGTAGCCGCCCCCAAGGCCTCGGCCAGCAAAGGAATATCAAACAGCTTGCCGGCCCAAAGGCCGACGAAGGCACCCATGACCACCGCCAGGGCAGCCAAAACAAATCTCGGCAACAACCAACTCACCTGAACTCCCGGTTCTGGTTGATCAAGTAAAACAGGGGCTTGTTAGCCCCTGATCTCAAGCCTGCAGAGCAGCCGACAGCTGCGTCAGCCGGTAGCCCGCACCCCGCACGGTCTCAATCATGCGCGCGCAATGCACCCGCTCCAGCGCCTCACGCAAGCGCTTGACGTGCACGTCGACGGTACGCTCTTCAATGAACACATGGTCGCCCCAGACCCTGTCGAGCAGCTGCGAACGGCTGTGCACGCGCTCGGGATGGGTCATGAAGAAATGCAGCAGGCGGAACTCGGTCGGGCCCAGCTTGACCTCGGCACCTTCGCGGCTGACGCGGCGGGTGCCTGGGTCCAGGCTAAGGCCGGAAATTTCTACCAGCGAGTCCAGGGCCTCGGGTGCCTTGCGCCGCAGCACCGCACGGATGCGGGCCAGCAACTCATTGGTCGAGAAAGGTTTGGTGAGATAGTCATCCGCGCCGGCATCTAGGCCGGAGACCTTGTCGGTCTCCTCGGCTCTGGCGGTAAGCATGATGATGGGCAATTCCTTGGTGCGTACGGCGGAGCGCCATTGCCGCGCCAAGGCCAAACCCGACTGGCCGGGCAACATCCAGTCCAGCACCACCAGATCGGGCAGCACCCGATCCACTTCGTACTGGGCCTGGTCCGCGCTGGAGGCCAGGGTCACTTCAAAACCTGCGTGACGCAGATTGATGGAAATCAGCTCGGCAATCGCCGACTCGTCTTCCACCACAAGAATTCGGCTCATATTCTTCCCTCGTGTCTGGGCTTGGCGAGGCGGCTCAGCGAACCATGGTCTCGACGGCCTCGGGCGTGTTGTGGCGCACATCCGTGCCCTTGACCACATAGATGATGACTTCGGCCAAGTTCTTGGCGTGATCGCCCACCCGCTCGATAGCCTTGGCCACGAAGACCATATCGATGGCCGAGGAGATGGTGCGGGGGTCTTCCATCATGTAGGTGATCAGCTTGCGCAGCAGGCCATCGAACTCCTTGTCGATCTGGTCGTCCTGTTTGAGCACTTCCACCGCACGGTCCACATCCAGGCGAGCAAAAGCATCCAAGGCCTTGCGCAGCAGGGCCGTGGCCAACTCGGCCTCAAATGCCAGGTCGGACATGGGCAGGCGCAGACGGCTGGAAACGCCGGAGTTGATCAGGCGCTGCACGGTGCGAGCCACGCGGGCCGCCTCGTCGCCGACGCGCTCCAGATTAGCGATGGTCTTGGAGATGGCGATCAGCAAACGCAGATCGCGGGCAGTGGGCTGGCGACGGGCGATGATGCTGGAGAGATCGCGATCAATCTCGACCTCCATGGCATTGACCTGCTCTTCCTGCTTGAGCACGGCGCTGGCGATATCGCTGCTGAAAGAGGTCAGGGCCAATACGGCCTGAGCCACCTGGGACTCAACCAGACCGCCCATCTCCAGGACGCGGGTGGAGATGCCGCTCAGTTCTGCGTCGAATTGTGTGGAGAGATGCTTGTCACTCATGGTGATTTCCTGAATCAAAAGTGGGGCCCGTCAGACCGAGCCTCAATCCATATCAAAAGCGCGCAGCGTTGAGGTCGGTGCGACATCGCAGCTGCGAGCGGCAAGGGCCGGAATCAGCCGAAACGGCCAGTGATGTAGTCCTCAGTGTCCTTGCGCTTGGGCTTCATGAAGAGCTCGGCGGTGGGGCCAAACTCGATCAGATCGCCCAGATACATATAGGCCGTGTAGTCCGAGCAGCGGGCGGCCTGCTGCATATTGTGGGTGACGATGGCGACGGTGTAGTCGCTCTTCAACTCGTGGATCAGCTCTTCGATCTTGCCGGTAGAGATGGGGTCCAGGGCCGAGCAAGGCTCGTCCAGCAAGAGGATCTCGGGCTTGATGGCAATGCCGCGTGCGATGCACAGGCGCTGCTGCTGCCCCCCCGACAGGCCGGAGCCGCTCTGGTTCAGCTTGTCCTTGACCTCATTCCACAGCGCCGACTTCTTCAAGGCCCATTCGACCCGCTCGTCCATCTCGACCCGCGGCAGGGTTTCGAACAAACGCACGCCGAACGCGATGTTGTCGTAGATGGACATGGGAAAAGGCGTGGGCTTCTGGAAGACCATGCCGATCTTGGCGCGGATCAGCGAGACATCATCCTTGGAGGTCAGGATGTTGTTGCCGTCCAGCAAGATCTCGCCTTCTGCGCGCTGCTCGGGATAGAGCTCAAACATGCGGTTCAGGGTGCGCAGCAAGGTGGACTTGCCGCAGCCCGAGGGGCCGATGAAGGCGGTGACCTTCTTTTCCGGAATGTCCAGATTGATGTTCTTGAGCGCGAGGAAATTGCCGTAATAGAAATTCAGATTACGAACCGAGAGCTTGGCCCGCTCGGTGATGGGCATATCGACTTTGGCGTCCATGATTGTGGGTTCCGCTCAGTGCTTGTTCTTGAAGAGGACGCGCGCCAGGATGTTCAGCAGCAGCACGCCCATGGTGATGATGAATACGCCCGCCCAGGCCAGCTTTTGCCAGTTTTCGTAGGGGCTCATGGCGAACTTGAAGATGGTGACCGGCAGGCTGGCCATGGGTTGCGTCATGTCCGAGGTCCAGAACTGGTTGGACAGGGCCGTGAACAACAGGGGCGCCGTCTCACCCGAGATGCGCGCCAGGGCCAGCAGGATGCCGGTCAGCACGCCAGCACGGGCCGCCTTCAGGGTCACCGACAGAATGACCTTCCACTTGGGCGTGCCCAGGGCATAGGCGGCTTCACGCAAGGCGTTGGGGATCAGGCTCAGCATATTCTCGGTCTGACGGATCACCACCGGAATGACGATCAGGGCCAAGGCCAAGACGCCGGCAAAGCCAGAGAAGGACTGCATGCGCGCGACCACCAGGCCGTAGATGAACAGACCCACGACGATGGAAGGCGCCGACAAGAGGATGTCGTTGATGAAACGCACGACGCTGCCCAGCCAGCTCTTCTGGCCGTACTCGGCCAGATAGATGCCAGCCAGGATGCCGATGGGCGTGCCCAGCAGCGTGGCCAGGCCCACCATCATGACGGAGCCGAAGATGGCGTTGGCGAGACCCCCCGTTTCGGCCAGCGGAGGCGGCGTCATTTCGCTGAAAGTGGCAAAGCTCAGGCCACCCACGCCCAGGCGCACGGTCTCAAACAAGATCCAGAACAACCAGACCAGGCCGAAAGCCATGGAGGCCAGGGCCAGTACCAGGGCGATCGCGTTGACGCGCTTACGCTTGCGATGCATGGCCAAACGGCTGGCGCTCATGCCGCTGGCATTGACAGTTGCGGGGGTACTCATGTGCGCGTCCCTTCATTCTTCTTCAAGCGCGACAGCAGGATCTTGGAGCAGGCCAGCACCACAAAGGTGATGAAGAACAGCACCAGACCCAGATAG
This sequence comes from Paucibacter sp. KBW04, assembly GCF_003852425.1. Classification (GTDB taxonomy): domain Bacteria; phylum Pseudomonadota; class Gammaproteobacteria; order Burkholderiales; family Burkholderiaceae_C; genus Paucibacter_A. The sequence continues at coordinate 92,780 of NZ_QAJN01000017.1, forward strand.
ATCAGCGAAGCCTGGTGCAGGCCCTCGCCTGCTTCGGCAAATTCATTGGCCAGGGCCGAGGTGATGCTGTTGGCCGCCTCGAACACTGACAGGGAATTGAGCTGGTTCATATTGCCGATGACGAAGGTCACGGCCATGGTCTCACCCAGGGCGCGACCCAGGCCTAGCATGATGCCGCCCATCACACCGGTCTTGGTATAAGGCAAGACCACACGCCACATCACTTCCCAGGTGGTGGCACCCAGGCCGTAGGCGGATTCCTTCAGCATGGCTGGCGTGACCTCGAACACATCACGCATCACCGCCGCGATGAAGGGGATGATCATGATGGCCAGAATGATGCCGGCAGACAGAATGCCGATGCCAACCGGAGGGCCGGAAACCAAGGTGCTCAGGAAAGGCACGCCGGTCAGCGCAGACTGCAAAGGCTGCTGAACATAAGTTGCCAGGATGGGGCCGAAAACCAGCAAACCCCACATGCCGTAGACGATGGAAGGCACGGCCGCCAGCAACTCCACCGCCACGCCCAGAGGACGCTTGAGCCAGTTGGGCGAGAGTTCGGTCAGGAACAGCGCAATACCAAAGCTCACCGGCACGGCAATCAGCAAGGCGATGAACGAGGTCATCAAGGTGCCGTAAATCATCACCAGACCGCCGAACTTCTCCTGCACCGGATCCCATTCGCTGGTCCACAGAAAGCTCAGACCGAACTCGCGAATCGCAGGCAGCGCGCCGATCACCAAGGAGATGATGATGCCCACCAACAAGGCCAGGGTCAGCCAAGCGGCGCCATGGGCCAGGAAGGAAAACAGGGTATCCGCCCAGGGGGCCAGGACCCGCCGCTGCGGCGGCTGGCTCTGCGGCTGCGTCTTCTTCAAGACATCAGCGCCGGACTCAAAATTATTGGCTGGGAGTATTGCGGCCACGTGGCCTCCGCATGCTTGTGCGTTGATGAAAAATTCAGCGTCAATTGACCGGACAAAAGACGCAACAAAATCCGGGTAAACCTTGGGAGCCTACCCGGACTTCGTGACCTGAGAGCTCAGGCAGGGCTTACTTGTAGCTGATGGCCTTACCGGAAGCGTCCTTCAGATTGTCGGCCCATTGCTTGCGAACCAGATCCTTGACAGATGTAGGCAGGGGCACGTAATCCAGGTCATCGGCCGTCTTGTCACCGGCATTGAAAGCCCAGTCGAAGAATTTCAGCGTGTTGGCAGCGACGGCAGGCTTGTCTTGGACCTTGTGCACCAAGATGAAGGTGGCGCCGGTGATGGGCCAGCTGTCCTTGCCGGCTTGCTCGGTCAGGACTTGGTAGAAGCTCTTGGACCATTCCGCACCTGCGGCAGCGGCCTTGAAAGCCGCGTCGCTAGGAGCGACATAGGCGCCAGACTGGTTGCGCAGCAGCACATGGGCCATCTTGTTTTGCTTGGCGTAGGCGTACTCGACATAACCGATGGAGTTGGGCAGGCGCTGAACATACGACGACACGCCTTCATTGCCCTTGCCACCCGCGCCGGTAGGCCAGTTCACAGCCGTGCCCTCGCCCACCTTTGACTTCCAGTCGGCGTTGACCTTGGACAGATAGTTGGTGAACAAGAAGCTGGTACCCGAACCGTCGGCGCGGCGCACCACGGCAATCGCTGCGTCAGGCAGAGGCACACCGGGGTTCAGGGCTGCCAGGGCGGGATCGTTCCACTTGGCGATTTTGCCCAGATAGATGTCTGCCAGCACGGCGCCGGTCATGCGCACCTGGCCCGGGGCGATACCCTTGATATTGACCACGGGCACGACGCCGCCGATGACGGTGGGGAACTGGATCATGCCGTCCTTGGCCAGTTCTTCGTCCTTCAGGGGCGCATCCGAGGCACCAAAGTCAACGGTCTTGGCCTTGATCTGGCGGATGCCAGCACCCGAACCGACGGATTGATAGTTGATGCGAGCACCGCTGACCTTGTTATAGGCGTCGGCCCATTTGGCGTAGATCGGGGCCGGGAAAGACGCACCGGCTCCGGTCACGTCCTGAGCTTGTGCGCTAGAAAACACAGCCATGGCGGCGGCGAGAACGAATCCGGTACGGACTTGAGTGAATTTCATGAGCTACCTATCACTGTCGGGGGTTGGCAATGGACTGCATCCTATGTCTCGAATATGACATCCACGTGACAGAAAGAGGCAAACGGGCGGCATCAAAACGCCATATTACCGGCAAGCGTTCCGTCACATTCAATTCATTGAATCGTCATATCGACTGCCTAAGCTCCGTGCCACACCAATCCTGGAGCTCTTCAGCATGTTGATGAAAACAACTCTTCTTCGCCGTCATCTGGGCCTGCTCGGCGCCAGCGCACTGGTTCTGAGCCTGGTAGCCTGCGCAAGCACGCCTGCACCCCTGCCCTTGACTGAAAGCCTGGCTCGCCAGCCCGAACTGAGCACCTTCAATCGCCTGATCGAAAAGGCCGGTTTGCAAGACAGTCTGCGCGCCGCCGGCCCCTTGACCGTGTTTGCCCCCAACAACGAGGCGTTCAAGGCCGTGCCTGCCAAGACCCTGGAAGCGTTGAGCCAGGATCCCGTGCAACTCAAGGCCGTGTTGAGCTACCACATCGTGCCCGCCAAGCTGGAAGCCGCTGAAATTCAGAATGGCCATCTGAAGACACTGAACGGCGCCAATTTGTCAGCCGCTCGCGCCGGGACTTTTGTGACCATCGAAGAAGCCGTCGTGCAAACCGCCGATCTCAAGGCCAGCAACGGCGTCGCGCACGTCGTGGACCGCGTGCTTTTGCCGCCCAAGAAGTAAAGCCAAGCCCTGGATTCGGACTTTAGAGGGGCGACAAGCCTCAAGAAAAAGGCCACTGCGGTAATCGCAGTGGCCTTTTTTCATTCCCTCGACTCAAGCGAGCGAAACAGCCGCCGCAAGCCTTGCGGCCCGCGACGACTTGGTCAGGCGTTTACCGCACGCACCAGGCGCTCTGCACATTGCTTGGCCAACTCCGCATCACTGGCCTCCACCATCACGCGCAGCAAGGGCTCGGTCCCCGAGGCGCGGATCAAGACACGGCCCCGCGAACCCAACTCGGCCGTCACCTCGGCCTGTTCTCGCGCCAAGACGGCGTTGCTCTTCCAGTCTTGCCCGGCTTGCAAACGCACATTGATCATGGTCTGAGGGAACAGGGTCACGGCAGCCAACTGCTCGGCCAAGGACTTGCCAGAGCGGCACACCGACTGCAGGATCAACAAGGCACTGACGATGCCGTCGCCGGTGGTGTGCTTGTCCAAGGCCAGCAAATGGCCCGAACCTTCGCCACCCAACTCCCAGCCGCGGGCACTCAGTTCCTCCAGCACATAGCGATCACCCACCTTGGCGCGAACAAAGTCCACATCCAAAGCCTTGATCGCCAGTTCGACCGCCATATTGGTCATCAAGGTACCCACAGCACCGGGTACGCGCAGGCCCTGGCCCAATCGATTGGCCACCATGATGTAGAGCAACTCGTCGCCGTTGTAGAGGCGCCCCTCAGCATCAACCAGTTGCAGGCGATCGGCGTCACCATCCAAAGCCACGCCGTAGTGGGCACCATGATCCTTCACCGCCTTCACCAAGGCGGCTGGCGAGGTGGCACCGAAACCGGCATTGATATTGAAGCCATCGGGATTGCAGCCGATGGAAATGACCTCAGCCCCCAACTCGTGGAAGACATCGGGCGCCACGTGGTAGCCCGCGCCATGGGCCGCGTCCACCACAATCTTCAGACCCTTCAGCGTCAGGTCTGAGCCAAAGCTGTTTTTGCAGAACTCGATATAACGACCCCGAGCATCGGCCAAGCGCTTGGCGCGTCCCAGATTGGCGGAATCGATCCAGGTCGGCGGCTCTTCCAACGCGGCCTCAACGGCCAGCTCCCAGGCATCGGGCAGCTTCTCGCCCTTGGCCGAGAAGAACTTAATGCCATTGTCCGCAAAGGGATTGTGGGAGGCGCTGATCACCACGCCCAAGTCCTGGCGCAAGGCACGGGTCAGATAAGCGACACCCGGTGTTGGCAGTGGGCCGGTCAACAAAACATCGACGCCGGCCGAAGCAAAGCCCGCCTCAAGAGCCGACTCGATCATGTAACCAGAAATACGCGTGTCCTTGCCAATCAAGACGGTCGGGCGCGCGCTTCGTTTGCGCAAGACCTGGCCCACGGCATGACCCAGACGCAACATGAAATCGGGGGTGATGGGTGACTGGCCCACGGTGCCACGGATTCCATCGGTACCAAAATACTTACGGCTCATTGAGAGCATCCTCCTGATTGAATCTGAAACATTGTCCGTCAGTTTTGTGCGGCCCTCGCCTGCGGAGCCAGCCCTTGGTGACAGGCGGTAAACACCTTGAGCGCATCGACCGTGGCGGCCACATCATGCACACGCAAAATGCTGGCACCACGCTCAGCGGCCAGTAATGCTGCCGCCACACTGGGAATCAGACGTTGGTCGACCGGTCGCCCGCTTGCATCGCCCAAAGCGCGTTTGCGAGACCAGCCCACCAGCAAAGGGCGACCCAGATCGGCCAACTCCGCCTGCCTGCGCAGCAGCTCAAAATTCTGTGGGGTCGTCTTGGCAAAGCCATAGCCAGGATCCAAGACGATGCGTTCTTTGGCGATGCCCGCTGCACTCAAGGTCTGCAGACTTTGAGAAAGAAACTCGCGCACCTCCTGCACCACATCCTCGTAGTCGCTCAGGCTTTGCATGGTGGCCGAGTCACCGCGCATATGCATGGCGCACAGTCCGGCGCGCCCATGTTCGACCAAGGCCTGCAAGGCACCCGGCAGGCGGAAGGCTTGAATGTCGTTGATGATGTCCACGCCCAGGGCCAGAGCGCGCCGCATGATTTCAGGCTTGAAGCTGTCCACCGAAATCGGCGCGCCTAACTTCATCGCCTCGTGCAAGACCGGCCCCAGGCGCTGCCACTCTTCTTCGACACCCAGTTGCTGCGCGCCAGGCCTGCTGGACTCGCCACCAATGTCCAAAATGTCAGCCCCTTCCGCCAGCAAACGCTCGCAATGAGCCAGTGCCCCTCGTGTATCAGCATGCTGGCCGCCATCAGAGAACGAATCCGGCGTCACGTTGACGATGCCCATCACACGGGGCCGGCTGAGGTCAATCTGAAAGCGAGTGGTCTGCCAGAACATGGGCGAGGTCATTTGAAGCAAGGGGGTGATTGGCGCAATATTCTCGCAGGCCAAGATGAAGCCCAAAGAGCAAGCACAAGCAAGAAGGCGCCAAGCATGAAAAAAGGCCAATCCCTGCGGACTGGCCTTTTGACTTGACGCGCGGAGCGCATCAAGAATCAGAGAACAGAAAAATCAGGCCGCTGCCGGTGCGCCATCGGTGCTGACCGCCGGAGGCGAGCCATCGGACTTGCCGCCACTCGGCGTCGTCCAGTCCTTGGGAGGACGAGGCGGCTTGCCGGACATGATGTCGTCGATCTGATCGGAATCAATCGTTTCGTACTCCAGCAAGGCCTTGGCCATGCTGTGCATCTTGTCCTGGTTCTCTTCGATCAGACGGCGGGCGATGCCGTACTGCTCGTCGATGATGCGGCGGATCACCGAATCCACCTTGCGCATGGTTTCTTCGGACATGCTGGTGGTCTTGGTCACCGAGCGGCCCAAGAAGACTTCACCTTCATTTTCCGAATAGACCATGGGGCCCAGTTCGTCCGTCATGCCGTAACGCATCACCATATCGCGGGCGATGGCAGTGGCACGCTCGAAGTCGTTGGACGCGCCGGTGGTCATCTGGTTCATGAAGACCTCTTCCGCAATCCGGCCGCCAAACAGCACCGAGATGGTCGAGAGCATGCGCTCCTTGTCCAGGCTGTAGCGATCGCCTTCCGGCAGCTGCATGGTCACGCCCAGGGCGCGGCCACGCGGGATCACGGTGACCTTGTGGACCGGATCGGTCTTGGGCATCAGGCGCGCCACCAGAGCGTGGCCAGCCTCGTGGTATGCGGTGTTCTTGCGCTCTTCCTCGGGCATGATCATGGACTTGCGCTCGGGGCCCATCATGATCTTGTCCTTGGCCTTTTCGAAGTCGGTCATCTCGACCACGCGTCCGCTGCGGCGAGCAGCAAAGAGCGCGGCTTCGTTGACCAAGTTCGCCAAGTCAGCACCCGAGAAGCCCGGCGTACCGCGTGCGAGGATGTCGGCACGGATGTCTTGACCCACGGGCACCTTGCGCATATGCACATTGAGGATTTGCTCGCGGCCACGCACATCGGGCAGGGTCACATAAACCTGACGGTCGAAACGGCCGGGACGCAGCAGAGCCGGGTCCAGAATGTCCGGACGGTTGGTGGCCGCCATCACGATCACACCCAGATTGGTCTCGAAGCCGTCCATCTCCACCAGCATCTGGTTGAGGGTCTGCTCGCGTTCGTCGTTACCACCGCCCAAGCCAGCGCCGCGGTGACGACCGACGGCGTCGATTTCGTCCACGAAGATGATGCAAGGGGCGCTCTTCTTGGCTTGCTCGAACATATCGCGGACCCGGGCTGCGCCCACGCCGACGAACATTTCCACAAAATCAGAGCCCGAGATCGAGAAGAAAGGCACTTTGGCCTCGCCCGCGATGGCCTTGGCCAGCAAGGTCTTGCCGGTACCGGGAGGGCCAACCAGCAGCACGCCACGCGGGATGCGACCACCCAGCTTCTGGAACTTTTGCGGGTCCTTCAGGAAGTCGACCAACTCCTTGACTTCTTCCTTGGCCTCATCGCAGCCGGCCACATCGGCAAAAGTCGTGGTGTTGTTCGCCTCATCCAACATGCGAGCCTTGGACTTGCCGAAGCTGAACGCTCCGCCCTTGCCACCGCCCTGCATCTGACGCATGAAGTAAACCCAAACGCCGATCAAGAGCAGCATGGGGCCCCAGCTGATCAGCATATTGACCAGGAAGGAAGGCTCTTCACGCGGCTTGACATCAAACTTCACGCCGTTGGCGCGCAGATCGCCGATCAGTCCACGGTCCAGATAGGTGGCCGTGATGCGCAGCTTCTTACCGTCGCTGGTTTCCGCCAGGATGTCGGTCCCCGAACCACCCTCTTGCAAAACCACAGACTTGATGCGGTGCGCCTGAACTTCATCCAGAAATTCAGAATATCCAAGCTGATTGCCTTGGCTTGCACCTCGATCGAACTGCTTGAAGACCGTGAACAGCACCAAGGCGATCACGATCCAAACAGCTACCTTCGAGAACCATTGATTGTTCACCGCGATTCCTTCATTCAATTCGGCCCAATTGCACAGATACAAGCTTTACAGCCCTGTGCGTGCCATATGGGGTCAATTCTATTGCAGTCAAGGGCTGAGCCCCATTTTGATGGGGCGTTGTACGAATGAACTCCGGGCTTTTTACGGCCCTTCTGCCATTCCTTCGCCCCAAGGGGGAAAAATACTCAGGACTTTTGCTGCGGCGTCTTCAAACCAATGCCGATCAAGAAGGTCTCGGACGAGCGATCGCGCGAGGCCTTGGGTTTGATGGGCTTGACCTTCTTGAAGGTTTTCTTGAACTCCTCGACGAGCTGCGTATAGCCGCTGCCGTGGAAGACCTTGGTCACCAAAGCGCCCTCGGGCTTCAGATGGCGCTGGGCAAAATCAATCGCCAACTCAACCAGACCCGCAATACGCGCAGCGTCCACGCTTTCGATGCCTGACAAATTGGGGGCCATATCCGACACCACCAGGTCTACCGCGCGTCCACCCAGCGCCTGCTCCAGCGCCCGCAACACCGCCTCGTCTTGGAAGTCGCCCTGCAAGAACTGCACGCCCTCGATGGGCTCGCAAGGCAGCAAGTCCAAGCCGATGATGGTGCCATTGAGTTGCCCCACCGCAGCGCCGCCGACACCCGCCACCGTGGGTGCAAAGCAGCGCCTCAGATACTGGCTCCAAGCACCAGGCGAGGCGCCTAAATCCACCACCACCTGGCCCGGCTTGACGAGCTTGAGCTCCTCATCAATTTCCTTGAGCTTGTAGGCGGCACGGGCACGGTAGCCGTCCTTCTGCGCCATCTTGACGTAGGGATCATTGATGTGATCATGCAACCACGTCTTATTAAGTTTCTTGCTTTTTGTCTTGATCTTCATGTTGCACGGATAATACGCGTATGCCTGCGATTCAATTGACCCCTGCCCAGCGCAAGGAAAAACGTTCCGAAGCCCATCACCTCGCTCCCGTGGTGATGATTGGCGCGGATGGACTCACCCCTGCCGTCGTCAAAGAGACCGATGCCGCCCTGAAGGCCCATGGCCTGATCAAGGTGCGCGTGTTCTCGGATGACCGTGCCGGACGCGAAAGCATTTTTGCTTCGCTATGCGGCGAACTGGACGCCGCACCGATTCAGCACATCGGCAAATTGCTGGTGATCTGGCGCCCCATGCCCGAAAAGGAAGACGCCGAACGAGACGAGAACGCCAAAGGCGCACCTCGCATCGTCAAGATCGTGAAATTCTCCAAGAGCGGCAATCATCGCCCTCAGATGAAGAAGTTACGCGTGCTTGGCAATGAGCGTGTGGCCCAAGGCGGTGAGATCAAGCGCGCCAAACGCCGCATCACCAGCGTGAAGAAACAAGCGCAAGACTGAGTCCCGGCGCAAATTCCGAACCGGAATTTGTGTCTAACGAAGGCCCAAGCGTGATACCAGCACTTGGGCTGATAGTTACCTGCCGCCCAAGCGCCATGCCAGGGCCAGCACCAACAAGCCCTTCACACCAAAGAACAGCAAGGAAATGGTGTGCAGGGTCATGAACGACCAGTCCCCCTGCCCCGCCTTTGCCGCCGCCATCATGGGCTGCAAGGCGTAGTAGCCCGCCACAGTGCAAAACAGGGCTGCAGAGGGCAGCATGAACTCGGGCGTGATCGCGGGCCTTGCGCCATCTCGCGCCAAACGGCGCTCCATCAAAATCAGCAGCAATGCGGCGAACATGCTCAACATGGCCTCGCGCTGAAACAGCTGCGCCACCACCAAGCCCGCCATCGGCCGCTCCAGCGCAGCGAATGCGCTGGGTGCAGCCACCAGGCCCACACACAAAAGCATGCCGGCCCACAGAGCCGCCAGCATGGCTTGACTACGTCTGAGCAACATCAGCAACTCTCAGCCAAAGCCCGCTTGCTTTAGACGTAACGGACCTCAACCACCTCGTAGCGCTTGATGCCGCCCGGCGCCTTCACCTCGGCCACGTCGCCGGCTTCCTTGCCAATCAAGGCACGCGCAATGGGCGAGCTGATAGAGATCAGACCCAGCTTCAAATCGGCCTCGTCGTCACCGACGATTTGATAGGTCACCTCGGCACCCGTCTCCTCTTCTTCCAGATCCACCGTCGTGCCAAACACGATGCGGCCGCCGGCATCCACCGAGGCCGGGTCGATCACTTGAGCGGCCGCCAGCTTGCCTTCGATCTCGAGGATGCGGCCTTCGATAAAGCCCTGCTTGTCCTTGGCCGCTTCATACTCGGCGTTTTCCGACAGATCGCCCTGGGCGCGTGCCTCGGCGATCGCATGGATCACGGCATGACGCTCAACGCTCTTGAGTCGATGCAGTTCTTCTTTGAGCTTTTCAGCACCGCGTGTGGTCAGAGGAATGGTGGCCATAGTAGTAAACCTTGAAAGACAAAATGAATCCGCCGCTGCGCCCCCAAGCTGGGGTCGCGGCGGCGGAGTTCGTTGGGGCCGAGTTTAGACCAGTTCTGCGTGCAACTCTTGCAGGGATTGCACCAGCAGGCCGTTTTGATGCTTCATACCTTCGACCGCAGCCTCACAACCAGCCATGGTCGTGTAGTAGGTCACCCGCGCAGCTAATGCAGCCTGGCGGATGTAGCGGCTGTCGGCAATCGCCGTGCGGGTCTCGTCCACCGTGGTGAAGACCAGCTGAATCTCGCCGCCCTTGACCATGTCGACGATGTGCGGGCGACCGTCCTTGATCTTGTTGACCACGCGCACCGGCACGCCCACCTCGGCGATGGCAGCGGCCGTGCCCTTGGTCGCCACAACACCAAAGCCCAGGGCATGCAAATCCCTGGCCACGGCCACGGCACGCGCCTTGTCGGCATTCTTCACCGTGATCAGCACATTGCCCTGACGCGGCAGGCGCGAACCTGCACCCAGCTGGCTCTTCAACATGGCCTCACCAAAGGTGCGCGCCGCGCCCATCACCTCGCCGGTGGAGCGCATTTCCGGGCTCAGGATGGGGTCCACGCCAGGGAATTTGTTGAAGGGGAAGACGGCTTCCTTGACGCTGAAGTAAGGCGGCACAACCTCGGCCGGCACGCGGCCCTGGCGGTCCTTCTGATCCTTCAGCTTCTGGCCGGCCATGCAGCGTGCGGCGATCTTGGCGAGCTGCTGGCCGGTCGCCTTGCTCACAAAAGGCACGGTGCGCGAAGCGCGCGGGTTCACCTCCAGCACATAGACCGTAGCGCCGTCCAAGCCACCCGTCACGTCGCCTTGAATGGCAAACTGCACATTCATCAAACCCACCACCTTGAGAGCGCGAGCCATGGCAGCAGTCTGGCGACGCAGCTCGTCTTGCAGGGCGACGGAGAGGGTGTAAGGAGGTAGCGAGCAAGCCGAGTCGCCGGAGTGGATACCGGCTGCCTCGATGTGCTCCATGATGCCGCCGATCATCACATCGCTGCCGTCGCTGATGCAGTCGGCATCGACTTCGACCGCGTCTTCCAGGAAGCGATCCAGCAAGACCGGTGATTTGTCGGAGACGCGCACCGCTTCGCGCATATAGCGCTCCAGATCCTTGTCGCCATGCACGATTTCCATCGCGCGGCCGCCCAGCACATAGCTGGGGCGCACCACCAACGGATAGCCGATTTCATTGGCCAGGGCCACGGCCTGCTCTTCGGTGCGGGCCGTGCGGTTGGGCGGCTGCTTCAGGCCCAGCTCATGCAGCAGCTGTTGGAAGCGCTCGCGGTCCTCGGCCATATCGATGCTGTCGGGCGTGGTGCCGATGATGGGCACGCCATTGGCTTCCAGGTCCAGGGCCAGCTTCAAAGGCGTTTGGCCGCCGTACTGCACGATCACGCCGACGGGCTTTTCCTTCTCGACGATTTCCAGCACGTCTTCCAGCGTCACCGGCTCGAAGTAGAGGCGATCCGAGGTGTCGTAGTCGGTCGACACGGTCTCGGGGTTGCAGTTGACCATGATGGTCTCGTAACCGTCTTCGCGCATGGCCAAGGCGGCATGGACACAGCAGTAGTCAAACTCAATGCCCTGACCGATGCGGTTGGGGCCACCGCCCAGCACCATGATCTTTTTATTGTTCGTCGGCTCGGCTTCGCACTCTTCCTCATAGGTCGAGTACATATACGCCGTTTCGGTGGAGAACTCGGCCGCGCAGGTATCCACCCGCTTGTAGACCGGGCGCACGCCCAGGGCGTGACGGGCGCGACGCACATCGTGCTGATTGCTGTCCAGCAGCTTGCCCAGGCGCTTGTCGGAGAAGCCCTTCTTCTTCAACAAACGCATTTCGTCCACCGACAACGAAGCCAGCGTGCGCCCCTTGAGCGACTGCTCGATCTTGATCAGCTGCTCGATCTGCACCAGGAACCAGGGGTCGATGGCCGTCTCTTCGAAGACCTCTTCCATGCTCATGCCGATGCGGAAGGCGTCGCCCACAAAGAGGATGCGCTCGGGGCCGGGCTCGCCGATCTCTTGCACGATTTCTTCACGGTCGGTGCTGCGCTCCGACAGGCCGTCGATGCCGGTCTCCAGGCCGCGCAGAGCCTTTTGGAAGGACTCTTGGAAGGTGCGACCCATGGCCATCACCTCGCCCACCGACTTCATCTGCGTGGTCAAACGCGAATCGGCCATGGGGAATTTTTCGAAGGCGAAACGCGGGATTTTGGTGACCACGTAGTCGATGCTGGGCTCGAAGGACGCCGGGGTCACACCGCCGGTAATGTCGTTGCGCAGCTCGTCCAGGGTGTAGCCCACGGCCAGCTTGGCGGCGATCTTGGCGATCGGGAAGCCGGTGGCCTTGGACGCTAGCGCCGAGGAGCGCGAAACGCGCGGGTTCATCTCGATCACGGTCATGCGGCCGTTCTTGGGGTTGATCGAGAACTGCACGTTCGAACCACCGGTGTCCACGCCGATTTCGCGCAGGATGGCGATGGAAGCGTTGCGCAGCAGTTGGTACTCTTTGTCGCTCAGGGTCTGGGCCGGGGCCACGGTGATGGAGTCACCGGTGTGCACGCCCATGGGGTCCAAGTTTTCGATCGAGCAGACGATGATGCAGTTGTCCTTGCTGTCGCGCACGACCTCCATCTCATACTCTTTCCAGCCGATCAGCGACTCTTCGATCAAGAGTTCACGGGTCGGGGACAGGTCCAGGCCGCGCTTGCAGATTTCCTCGAATTCCTCGGGGTTGTAGGCAATGCCACCACCGGTGCCACCCAGCGTGAAGCTGGGGCGGATGACCATGGGGAAGCCGGTGCCACCGATCTCGGCCGTGATGCGCTTTTGCACCGCCAGCGCTTCCTCCATCGAGTGCGCGATGCCGGACTTCGCGGAGTCCAGCCCAATCTTGGTCATGGCGTCCTTGAACTTCAGGCGGTCCTCGGCCTTCTCGATCGCCTTCTCGTTGGCGCCGATCATCTCGACGTTGTACTTGGCCAGCACGCCATGCTTGTGCAGGTCCAGGGCGCAGTTCAGCGCGGTCTGGCCACCCATGGTGGGCAGCACCGCATCGGGCCGCTCCTTGGCGATGATCTTCTCAACCACCTGCCAGGTGATGGGCTCGATATAAGTGACGTCGGCCGTGTCCGGGTCCGTCATGATGGTGGCAGGGTTGCTGTTCACCAAAATGACTTTGTAGCCCTCTTCGCGCAGGGCCTTGCAGGCCTGGGCACCGGAATAGTCAAACTCACAGGCCTGGCCGATGATGATGGGGCCGGCGCCGATGATGAGGATGCTCTTGATGTCTGTACGTTTTGCCATTTTTCTTTACTCCATCAAGCCTTCGCCATCAGACCGATGAAGCGATCAAACAAATACGAAATGTCATGCGGGCCGGGGCTGGCTTCGGGGTGACCCTGGAAGCAGAAGGCCGGCTTGTCGGTGCGGGCCAGGCCTTGCAGCGTGCCGTCAAACAAGCTGATATGGGTGGCGCGCAGATTGGCCGGTAGGTCTTCGGCCACCACCGCAAAACCGTGGTTCTGGCTGGTGATGGAAACCCGGCCGCTGTCCAGATCCTTGACCGGATGGTTGGCCCCATGGTGGCCAAACTTCATCTTGAAGGTCTTGGCGCCCGAGGCCAGGGCCATGATCTGGTGCCCCAGGCAGATGCCGAAGGTGGGGATGCCGGATTCGATCAACTCGGCCGCCGCTTTGATGGCGTAGTCGCAAGGTTGCGGGTCGCCGGGGCCGTTGGACAGGAAGACGCCATCGGGCTCCAGATCGAACACGGCGGATGCGGGCGTCTTGGCCGGCACCACGGTGATCTTGCAGCCGCGCGAGGCCAGCATGCGCAAGATATTGCTCTTCACGCCAAAGTCATAGGCCACCACATGGAAACGCGCCTGGCTCTGCTGGCCATAGCCCTTGCCCAGAGTCCACTCGGTCTCGGTCCAGGCATGCGACTTCTCGGTCGTGACCACTTGAGCCAGATCCAGACCCGCCATGCTGGGCGCGGCCTTGGCCTTGGCAATCGCCTCGGCGACCAGGGCCGCGGTGATGGCCACACCCAGGGGCAAGGCCATGATGCAGCCGTTTTGCGCGCCGGTCGTGCGCAGTACACGGGTCAGGCGGCGGGTATCGATATCGGCAATGGCGACGCACCCTTCGTCCAGCAGGTACTGCGCGAGGCTGCGCGTCTTGCGGAAGTTGGAATCGAGCAGGGGCAACTCTTTGACAATCAAGCCAGCGGCATGGATCTTCGAAGCCTCGACATCCTCGTCGTTGACGCCGTAGTTGCCGATGTGCGGATACGTGAGGGTCACGATCTGCCGGCAGTAGCTCGGGTCAGTGAGGATTTCTTGGTAGCCGGTCATGGCGGTGTTGAACACCACCTCACCGACCGTGTGGCCGGCAGCTCCGATGGAGATGCCTTTGAAGACCGTGCCGTCTGCCAGGGCGAGAATCGCGAGAGGGGAATGGAGCAGATCGGGCAGCACGGGGAACTCCGTTATAGTGCGCGCGCCCAGCTCTACTCGGGCTCCAAGGGGGGTTTCAAAGTCGAAATCCGCCTGAAGCTTTGAGTTCGGTGGTGAGACCGGTTTGGAGGCCCGGGCCCATGCCTAAGCATTGGCCCTCGCCCTCACCGGAGATGAAACTGTTACGAGTTTCGCTGGGGTAGCGGTAGGTTGCGGGTAAACCTGCTAAGTATACCCGAGCAGGGTTATCACCAAGCGCTAGCAGCGAAAATTGACGGGCTTGTGTCAGCCCCTGGCCCCATCCAAGCCCGACTCAGACCTGAGTCAGGACGACCACGAAGCCGTGTTGATCGGCCATATCTGCGCCTTGAGCGGGTCGCCAGCAGCGCCGACCCGCCACCCAAAGAATTCAAGCCAGAGCAGCGATGCCTGCCCGTGCGATCTGCGCATCCTCCGTCGACTTGACGCCGCTAACACCCACGGCACCGACGCAGAAACCATTCGCCACGATGGGAACACCCCCTTCCAGCATGCCGCTCAGCCCGGGCGCACTCAGGAAAGAAACACGGCCCTGGTTGATGATGTCCTCGTAGACCTTGGACTCACGGCGCCCCAGGGCCGCCGTGTGAGCCTTGGCCGGCGCGATCTGGGCCGAGATGGCGGCCGCGCCGTCCAGGCGCTGCAACCACAGCAGATGACCGCCATCATCGACGATGGCGATGCTCACGGCCCAGTGATGGGCCAGAGCTTCGGCCTCAGCGGCAGCGGCAATCGCCTTCACATCATTCAGGCTGAGATAGGGCTTTTGATTCATGGTGATGGCTTGAAAATTGAGGTAGAGGCCGCACTTTAGCTGGGAGCAGCACGGTCATTGCCTGCATTGCCAGCAAAGCTGTGCCACCTCGCGCCGCGACTGAAGCCCTTAAAACGGCTACAGTCTGTCGCGGGCGCCGCCAAGCCCTGACCCACGGGTGGTCCGGCAGCGGCGCCATGAAACCAATCCCGGAGGACTGTGATGAACGAAACCCTACAAACCCAATACGGCAGCGCCGCTGGCGGTGGCTTGGCCATCGAACGCCAACGCGTGCTGCGCAATACCTACTGGCTGCTGGCCCTGTCCATGGTGCCCACGGTGCTGGGCGCCTGGGTTGGCGTGAGCACGGGCTTTATGGCGAGCATGGGCTCGGGCATGAGCATGCTGGTGTTTTTCGCTGGCGCCTTTGGCCTGATGTTCCTGGTCGAAAAGACCAAGAACAGCAGCGCCGGCGTGTTCTCTTTGCTGGCCTTCACCTTCTTCATGGGCCTGATGCTGTCGCGCCTCTTGGCCAGCATCCTGGGCTTTAAGAACGGCAGCAGCCTGATCATGATGGCTTTTGGCGGCACCGGCGCCATCTTCTTCGCCATGGCCTCGCTGGCCACGGTCATCAAGCGTGACCTCTCGGCCATGGGCAAGTTCTTGTTCGTGGGTGCCATCATCCTGATGGTGGTCGGCATCGTGAACGTGTTCCTGCAGTCCTCGGCCCTGATGCTGACCATGATGGTGCTGGCCATGGCCGTGTTCTCGGCCTTCATGCTCTACGACATCAAGCGCGTGATCGACGGCGGCGAGACCAACTACATCTCCGCCACCCTGGCCATCTATCTGGACATCTACAACGTGTTCCAGAGCCTGCTGTCCTTGCTGGGCATCTTCGGCGGTGAGCGAGACTGATGACCCACCCCCGTAGGCGCTGGCGCGCCACCCTCTCAAGGGGCCGAGCCCGATGGACCGGCAAAGCCGGATCCATAGGCTCCACTTGACGGCGCACCCGCTTCGCGGTTCATAAAGAAACAAAGGGCCCTCGGGCCCTTTGCTCGTTTCATACCTGGCTCATTTGCCAGAATCGAGTTCGAACACCGCGATGCTCTCCACATGCGAGGTGTGCGGGAACATATTCACCGCGCTGGCCGCCGTGCAGCTATAGCCGGCCAGATTGACCAGCAAGCCCGCATCACGCGCCAAGGTGGAAGGGTTGCAGCTCACATAGACGATGCGCTTGGGCGGCTGCCAGCCGGGCGCCAGGCTTGGGTCTTGCGCAATATCAGCCACCGCCTTGGCCAGCGCGAATGCGCCGTCGCGCGGCGGGTCAACCAGCCACTTGTCAGCCACACCGTCCGCCGCCAGCAGTGCAGGCGTCATCTCGAAAAGATTGCGCGCTTCAAAACTCGTTTTCTCGGCCAAACCATTGCGACGCGCGTTCTCACGCGAGCGCTGAACCAGGGTTTCGCTCCCTTCGATTCCCACAACCTCACGGGCTTTGGTCGCCAAAGGTAGGGTGAAATTGCCGAGGCCGCAGAACCAGTCGATCACCCGTTCATCCGGCCGCACATCCAGCAAGCGCAGGGCGCGCCCCACCAAGACGGAGTTGATATGCGGGTTGACCTGGGTGAAGTCGGTGGGCTTGAACGGCATCACCACGCCGAACTCGGGCAGGCTGTACGACAGCTCGGCGCCTCCCTCATCAAGCAGATGCACCGTGTCCGGCCCCTTGGGCTGCAACCACCATTGCACATCGTGCTCGGCGGCAAATGCACGCAGCTTGGCCTTGTCACCTTCGGGCAGGGGATTGAGGTTGCGCAACACCAGGGCGATGACGGCGTCGCCCATGGCCAGCTCGATCTGCGGCAGGCGATCGCGCTCTTCCATGCTGGCAATCATGGCGCGCAAAGGCATCAGCAAATCGCTGACACGCTGCGGCACCACCTTGCAGACCTGCATATCGGCCACATAGCGGCTCTTGCGCTCGTGGAATCCGATCAAGACCTGCTCCTTCTTCAGCACATAGCGCACCGAGAAGCGCGCCCGGTAGCGGTAGCCCCAGGTCGGCCCTTCGATGGGTCGGAGCAAGGTTTCCGGCTTGACCTTGCCCAGATGCCAAAGGTTGTCCTCGACCACCCGCTGCTTCACGGCCACCTGAGCCGAGGCATGCAGATGCTGCATCTTGCAGCCACCACAAGCACCACCATGCAGGCCGAAATGCGGGCAGCCGGGCGTGACGCGTTGCGAACTCTCCTTGCGCAAGGCCGTCAAGCTGCCCTGCTCCCAGTTGTTCTTTTTGCGACCGACGCTGACCTGCACCTCTTCACCGGGCAATGCGCCCTCGATGAAAACGACCTTGCCATCCTCTTTGTGGGCCACGCCCTGCGCTTCCAGGTCCAGGGATTCGACCTTGAGCCATTCTGAATCTTGAATCATGGGCGCGATTATCCCAGCCTCGCGCAGCAGACCGAAAAAGCAGCGGGCCGGCTTGCTAAAAAATCGAGTCCCGATCGACGCCGTGGCGCATCATATTGCGCTTGAGTTTGGCCAAAGCCTCGATCTGGATCTGCCGTATACGCTCCCGCGTCAGATTCAGGCGCTGCGCCAAAATATCCAAGGTTTCGGGCTCACGATCGGCCAAGCCAAAGCGCCCTGCCAGCACCTCGCGCTCGCGCTCGTTCAAGGCTGCCAAACCATGGGAGATCAAGGTCTCAAGCTCATGACTCAAACGCAGGCCCATGGGATCAACGGCCTGCTCATCGGCGACCAAGTCCAACATGGACTCGCCCCCTTCGCCATTGCGATCCACCGGCGAATCGAGTGAGCTGGGCAACTCGGCATAGGCCAGCAATTCAGCCACCTCAGCGACCGGACGACCCAGCGCCGCAGCGACCTCTTCGACCCTCACCTTGGCCTCAACCCCGCGCTGGCTCTGCACCGCCTCCAGCGCTCGCCGCGCCTTGATGACCTGATTGAGCTCACGCACGATGTGCACAGGCAAGCGAACCAAGCGCGCCTGGTGCATCAAGGCGTTCTCAATGCTCTGGCGAATCCACCAACTGGAATAGGTCGAGAAACGGAAACCGCGCTCGGGCTCAAACTTACCGATGGCGTGCATCAGGCCAAGATTGCCCTCTTCGATGAGATCACTCATCGGCAGTCCACGGCCCAGATAGTTTTTGGCGATGCTCACCACCAGACGAAGATTGTGGCGAATCATGGCTTGGCGGGCCGGAAAGTCGCCCGCACGCGCGGCAACCGCGGTTTCGTACTCGGCCTGCGGGCTCAGCAGCGGGGTGCGCCGGATATCGCGCAAATAGGCTTGCAAGGCATTGCCGGGGTCGGCATCGCCTTCGGCAAGGCTTTCGATGGAGCCGGAGGCAACGGCGACCGGTACAAAGGGGGGCTCGCCCCTATTGCCGGCCTCACCCTCCTCCGCCGCCGACTCGTCCAGCAAATCTTGCAGTGCGAGGCGAGCAGCGACAGGATTCAGCCCCGGCGCTTCAGGGTGGGAGCCTTCAGCATGCTTCATGTTGAAGGTCCCCGAAGCAGCTCAGTCTTTCAACGAGCCGGAAGGAGCTTGGCGGGATCCATGAGCTTGGTCTGCCGACGAATCTCGAAGTGAAGCTTGACTTGATCTGCATCGCTAGACCCCATCTCCGCTATCTTCTGACCCTTGCGAACCACCTGGTCTTCTTTGACCAGCAGGGCCTGGTTGTGCGCGTACGCGCTGATATAGCCTGCGTTGTGCTTGATGATGACCATATGGCCGTATCCGCGCAAGCCAGATCCAGCATACATGACCCGGCCGTCCGCCGCGGCCAAGACCGGGTCGCCAGCCTTGCCACTGAAGTCCAGGCCCTTGTTGTTGCGCGCCTCGTCAAAGCTGCCAATCAAGGGGCCATTGGTCGGCCAAGCCCAGCTGATGTCATCGTCATCGGAACGCGCGGCTGCCGCTGCCGCACTTGCGGCGGCCGCGCCACCAGCGGCCGAGGCCGCCGAGCTGCCACCCGCGGGCGCCGAGGCTGCCGGCGCCTTGCCATCCAGCGGGCGGGATTCGACCTTGGCCGAATTGATCGGGCGCGCGCTAACCGAAGCCGCATCCACACCGGGCGGCACCACGCGCAAGACCTGACCCACTTCGATCACATTCGGGTTATCCAAACCGTTCCACTTGACCAGATCACGCCAGCCCTGGCCGTTCTCCAGCGCCACGCGGATCAAGGTATCCCCTGGTTTGACGGTGTAATAGCCCGGCTTGCCGGCATTCTCTGCACCCGGCAAAGGCTTGGCATCGGCATTGCTTGAGCTGGCCGAGCCGCCTGAGGGCGAGGCACCCGCGGGCTTGCTGGGTTTGACCGCCGTGCGGTCCTCAACCGGCGCATGATTCAAGCTGGTACCGCAACCCGACAACAGGGCGACCAGTCCAGCGACAACAAGTGCTGAGGAAAGGCGATTGGGTTTCTTTTGCATGCGTAGCTTTTGCTGACTTGTACGGAAATTCACGAGCGCCCGAGCTTGCCACCAAGGGCTCGCCCAAAGAGCAGCGCACTTCGCGCTGCCGGCCAGATGAGAAAGCCGCGAGGCTTCTTCAATCTATAACACGCCTGATTTTAGAGGCACGAAATGCACAGCCTCATACTCGCTGCGAACATAGCGGCTGATGCCGGCCTCGACCAGATGATCCACCAGCACCAGGATTTGCCCGCGCCCACCCGGCGCCACCATGGGCGCCACCAAGCGACCACCGGGCGCCAGCTGAGCCAGCCAAGCGGCCGGCAAATCCTCGCCACCCGCAGCGGCGATGATGGACTCATAGGGAGCCGACCCACCATGCCCCAGACGACCATCACCGTAAATCAAACGTATCTGACTCAGTTGCAAGGACTGTAAATTGCTCAGCGCCTTGTCATGCAAAGGCTTGAGTCGCTCAATTGAAACCACTTGTTTCGCCAGGCGCGCCAGCACAGCCGCCTGATAACCACAACCCGTGCCAATTTCCAGCACCTTGCCCAGATGCCCTTGCTGTTGCGCGGCCGCCCCCCCCATCAGCATGGCGATCATGCGCCCCACCACCGATGGCTTTGAAATGGTCTGCCCATGGCCAATCGGCAAGCTGGTGTCCTCGTAGGCCTGAATCGCCAGAGCGCTGTCGACAAACTCATGCCGGGGCACTTCGGCCAAAGCCTGTAGAACTCGCTCGTCCTGCAAACCCGCTTGCTTGAGCCGCTGCACCATGCGGTGGCGCACATGAATCGAGTCCAAGCCCAAACCGCTGGGCGCCGTGCGACGCGCCGCATCCGCGGCCGCCTCGCGCAGATGACGTTGCGGCATCAAGACTTCACGCATCGCCGCGGTCGACTTGCCCGCCGACAAAACACCGGAACTGTTCGTGCCCGCGGCACTGAAACCGGCCGCAGCGCCCTGAGCGCTTGAGCCCGAGCCTGCAGCAGCCGAAGCGTTAAAACCATTGCCCACACTGGCCGAACCCAGCTTGTTGAGTGACAGTGGAAAGCGCTGCGGTCTGTTGACCGGTTTGACCGGCTTGTTCATGCGGGGCGGCCGAGGCGCTGCGACCAGGCCGGCAGCGCGGCATGATGGGTCAGGTCCACCTGCAAGGGAGTGATGGAGATCTCGCCCGCGGCCGTGGCATGGAAGTCGGTGCCCTCGCCCGCCTCCCGCGCATCGCCCGCAGGGCCAATCCAGTAAATCGTTTCACCGCGCGGGCTTTGCTGGCAGATGACCGGCTCACTGGCATGACGCCGGCCCAAGCGGGTCACGCGGCGCGGCAAGCTCAGGGCATCGGCACGATTCGGGATATTGACGTTCAGCAAGAAAGGCTTGTCCAGCCCGCCAGCGATCACCTGTTCGATCAACTGCCTGGCCACCGCCGCCGCCGCGTCGAGTTCAGCCCAGCCCTTCTCGACCTGCGAGAAAGCGATAGAGGGGATGCCGAAAAGATAACCCTCAGTCGCAGCGGCTACTGTGCCGGAGTACAAGGTGTCGTCGCCCATATTGGCGCCGTTATTGATGCCGGACAACACCAAATCAGGCTTGTAGCCCAGCAAGCCTGTCAAAGCCACGTGGACCGAATCCGAAGGTGTGCCATTGACGTAACGAAACCCGTTGGCCGCGGTGTACACCGACAAGGGTCGCCCCAAAGTCAAGGAATTTGAGGTGCCACTGGCGTTTTGCTCGGGGGCGATTACCTCGATCTGCCCCAAACCTTCACAAGCCTTCACCAGGGCATGCAGCCCAGGCGCCAGGTAGCCGTCGTCGTTCGCTATGAGTATGCGCATGGCGCGCATTGTAGGCATCTCGTCACCTGTGCGACCCGCAATCCAGCGCGCGCTTCATATCATCCGCGCCACGCCTCCTGAAAACTTCGGGAGACTTCTTACCGACGAATTGGAGCGACGCAATGAAAGCTTGGTTGTGCGAGAACCCTGTTGGCCCGCAGGCCTTGGTCCTGCAAGAGCTGCCCACACCCGAGCCCCAAGCCGGCCAGATCCGTGTGGCCATCAAAGCGGCCAGCCTCAACTTCCCTGACCTGTTGATCATCCAGAACAAATACCAAATGAAGCCGCCCCTGCCATTTGTGCCGGGCACCGAGTTCGCGGGCGTCGTCGAGGCCGTTGGCGAAGGCGTGAAGGGTTTCAAGATCGGCGACCCGGTCGCCGCCTTCTCAGGCACCGGTGGTTTTGCCAGTCATGCCTGCATCTCTGCGGCCCTGGCCATGCCGCTGCCGCAAGACTTTGGCTTCGAGGACGCCGCCGCCTTCATCTGCACCTATGCCACCAGCTATCACGCACTGATGGATCGCGCCGCGCTGCAAGCGGGTGAGACCGTGCTGATTCTGGGCGCAGCCGGCGGCGTGGGCACGGCCGCCATCCAGATCGCCAAGGCCGCTAGCGCCCGCGTCATTGCCGCCACCTCCAGTGATGAGAAGTGCGCTCGCTGCCTGGCGCTGGGCGCCGACGCCACGATCAACTATGGCAAAACCAATCTGCGCGAGGAACTCAAAACCCTGACCGAGGGCCGCGGCCCAGACGTGATTTACGACCCGGTGGGTGGCGATCTGGTGGAGCCCGCCTTCCGCTCCATCGCCTGGCGCGGCCGCTACCTGGTCATAGGTTTTGCCCAGGGGCAAATTCCGTCTCTGCCCATCAATCTGGCCTTGCTCAAAGGTGCTTCCCTGGTGGGCGTCTTCTGGGGTGAGTTTGCCAAGCGCGAGCCCAAGGCCAATGCCGAAATGCTAGGGCGATTGGCGCACTGGTATGCAGCCGGAAAAATCAAACCCGTGCTGGATGCCGTGATGCCGCTGGATCAACTACCGCAGGCGTTTGCCCGGATGGCAAGCCGTCAAGTAGTCGGCAAGATTGTTTTGCGCTGCGACTGATGGCATTCGCTCTGGCGAGGTCTCAGGGCAACACCTGAGGGCGGCAGCGGACTTGCGCGTAAGCACTGTGCGCTATCCGTGCAGTTGTGAGATACGATGAAAGCTGTCCGGAACTATTCGCTATGGCCGTCAAAGTACTCATCATTGAAGACAATCCGGTTGCCCGAAGCTTTTTGTGCCGTGTGGTGCGAGAGAGTTTCAGCGATCCCATGGAAATCACCGAAGCTGGTGATCTCGAAGGCGCACGCCGCCAAGTCGCCAAACTGGCTGAAACCAGTCCTGACGTCGGTTTCAAACTGGTACTCGTCGACCTGGAGTTGCCTGACGGCAATGGCATGGAGTTTCTGGCGGAGTTTGCCGCCACCCCAGCGCTGAAAATCGTCACCAAGCTTTATTCGGACGACGACCACCTCTTTCCCGCCCTGCAATGCGGCGCCGACGGCTATTTGCTGAAGGAAGATCGTTTCGAGGTCTTGGTGGAGGAGTTGCAGCGTATCGTGCGCGGCCAGCCGCCTTTGTCGCCGGCAATCGCGCGCCGCCTGCTGTCCCACTTCCGCCCTTCGCCCGGCGCCGATAGCGGCCCCATGGCCCTGAATTCGGGCTTTGGCAGCCTGTCTTCCAGCACACCATTCAATAGTGGCCGCGGCGTAGTGCTGGATCCACCACCCGAATGGGAGCGCCTGACGCCCCGAGAGAGCGAAGTGCTGACTTATCTCAGCAAGGGCTTCACGATCAAGGAAATCGCCAATCTGATGGGCATCAAGTGGTTCACTGTGAACGACCACATCAAGTCCATCTACAAAAAGCTCAATGTCTCCAGCCGTGCAGAAGCAGCCGTGTTGGCCAGCAAACAAGGGCTTGTTTAGAGCCTCAGACCTGCACACAAAGAAAAGGCCCGATCGATTCGGGCCTTTTTTGTGCGCAACTCAAAGCGAGCTTTAGTGGTACGGGAATTCAAACTCAAGCTACCCCGAGACGGCAGGCACCGATGGCTAGCCCTGGGAGTATCTGAAGCACAAAGCAAAACAGGCACCCGAAGGTGCCTGTTTCATTTTTTTGGGGTGGCTGATGGGGCTCGAACCCACGACAAACGGAATCACAATCCGTGACTCTACCAACTGAGCTACAGCCACCGTAGAGACTCTCATTATAGTACGTTTTCAACGTTCTGGAGAGTTTTTCAAAAAAACTTTTTTAGAGTTTCTTTGATCGAGGAAACTTTGATTTAGCGCTAGGCGTTAAATGTCGTTCCCTCGAAGCCCGCTAGTATAACACTAAATTAGGGCGCAGGGGAAGAGGCTGCAACAGAAGGCGCTTTCATCACGACCTTGAAGCGTGTCTTCAGCGCATTCGCATAGGCCTGTGCTTCGGCCGCAGTCCAGGCTTGAGCATATTGCTGAGCAGCACGCTTGGCATCGACCACAGCCGGATCGCGATCCAGCAGCTTGACCAGGCGGGCAACAATATAGGCGCCCTCAGCTGTATCCACGCCGATGAAACCGGGCAGCTTGCTTGCATCCGCTGCCAGCACAGCCTCCAAGACCTTGCGTGACAAACCTTGCGGTTGGGCGCGCGACACCACCAGCGGTGCTGACAGGCCAGCCACATCAGCGCCCTTTTGCAGCGCAGCCAAACGCGCCTGACCCGCCTTCACCGCCTCGTCCATGGCCAGCTTAGACAGGACTTGGGCTCGAACCTGAGTCTTCACTTCGGCCAAGGGCTGCATCTGAGCCGGCTTGTGCAGGATCACATGGGCCGCCGTCATCTGATTGGGCGCGGTTTCCAGCGCCTCGGTATTGCGCTTATTGCGCAAGGCGTCATTGCTGAAAACAGCCTCCAGCAGCTTGGCCGAAGCCAAGGGGCCGGTGGCGCCAGGCGCAGGCGTGCGCTGCACGGTTGCTGTGGCGATGCTCAGCTTGAGCTTGTCGGCAGCAGGCTGCAGCCCATCGGCTTGCTCGTAAACCAGATTGCTGAATTGCTCGGCCGCTTCCGAGTAGCGCTTTTGCGCCAGCTGCTTGCGCACCTCGGCCTCGACTTCCGCATGCACGGCCTCGAAGCTCTTCTTCTCACCACCGCGAACACCAGTCAGCTGAATGACGTGGTAGCCGAAGTCAGACTCCACCGGCAAGCTGACCTCGCCCTTTTTCATCGCGTAAGCCGCGTCTTCAAAGGGCTTGACCATGGCGCCGCGGCCGAAGAAATCGAGGTCGCCACCGTTGACGGCCGAACCTTCGTCTTGCGAGTTCTTGCGTGCGAGCTCGGCAAAGGCCGCAGGATTCTTGCGGGCCTCGGCCGACAGCTCTTCGGCACGCGCCTTGGCCTTGCTGCGCTCTTCGGCAGAAGCGCTCTTGTCGGCCTTGATCAAGATGTGGCTGGCGCGGCGCTCTTCGGCCACCGAGTAGCGCGAAGCGTTCTCGTCGTAATACTTGCGCAGTTCTTCCTCATTGACGGTGACACCCGCCTTCAGCGCCTCAATATCCAGCACCAGATACTGGATCTGGGCCGATTCCGGCAACTGGAACTGCGAGGAATGGGCCGGGTCTTTGTAATAGGCCTCGATCTGTGCCTCGGTCGGCTCAATGCGCGAGGCAAAGTCCTTGGCTTCAAAGCGCTGCAACTGAACTTCGCGCTGCTGCAGCAAAGCGTCGAAAGCCACCGCTGCATTGGCATTGCTGGCAGGCACCGTACCGGCCACGCCGGCCGTCACCTGACGCAGGGTCAGGTCTTGCCTCAGACGCTCAACAAACATCTGTGAGCTCATGCCCTGCGAAGCAATCAAGGCCTTGTTGACCGTCCCATCCGGATTGCGCAGGAAGGCAAACTGAGGATCGTTCAGGAACAAGGCCTGCAGGCGCTCATCGCTGACGATGAAATGCTGGTCCTTGGCCGCGGCTTGCAGCACGCGCTCGCGCACCAGGCCTTCCAGGGCTTCGCGCTGGGCCTCGGGCGAGTCCAACAGCTTGGGATCCAGGTTCGGCATCTGCGCGCGCAGGCGCTCGGCCTGCTGGCGCTTGGCGTTATCCCATTCGGTTTGCGTGATCTTGTGGCCATCGACCGTCGCCACGCTTGCATTGGCGCCGTCCATAAAGCTTGTATAGCCCTGCATGCCCACCAAGGCAAACGAAGGCAGGATCAGGATCAGCAGGATGAACTGAAACAGGCGTGTGTGTTTACGGACGAACTCAAACATCGAAAAACCTCAGACATGCATGCGAATGCGACAAAGGCGAACCGAGGTCCGCCTTTGAATGAGCTGGCATTGTGGTTGATGCCATGCACCAATCGAATTCAATCGAACTTGGTACCGTACTTCCATGGAAATATTTGGTGGGTGCTGACGGGCTCGAACCGCCGACCTGCGCCGTGTAAAGGCGACGCTCTACCAACTGAGCTAAGCACCCGGGAAACCCGTAACTATACGGGATTTAATTGACTGCATCCTTCAATGCCTTGCCGGGACGGAATTTTGGCACCTTGGCGGACTTGATTTTGATGGTATCGCCGGTGCGTGGATTGCGCCCCGCACGCGCGGCACGCTTGGTGACGCTGAAGGTGCCAAAGCCCACCAAAGACACCGTGCCATTCTTCTTGAGCGTGGTCTTGACGCCGCCGATCAGCGCTTCCAGGGCACGTGCCGCCGCCGCCTTGGAGATATCTGCTTGCGTGGCAATGTGATCGATCAGTTCAGACTTATTCACGAAGTTACCTCTCAAAGATGGCTGACCATGCCGTCCGCAAGTGAGGCGGAGGGCAAGAAGCGCGCTGAATTGGAAGCCGACCGAGGCCCAAACTTGCCGTGCGACAAGTCTGCAAGTCGCCTATCGACGGCTCGGGGAAGCGGATTCTATGCGGATTGGCGAGACCTGCCTTGCAGGGAAAAGTCCTGATACACAAAGCATGGGCAGCACCATTTCCCACGCCTGGCCGGCCCGCATTTGAGGCCTATTCGGCTCAGGCGCGACGCACCACGAGCAATACGCCTATCGCACTCACCAACATGCCCAGCCACATCGCCAAGCCGATCGGATCCCCGAACAGCAACCAAGCCAGCAAGGCTGCACAGGGCGGTACCAGATACATCAAGCTACTGACTCGCGTGGCCGCCCCCTTGCGCAAGAGCAGGTAGAGCAAGGAACTACCGCCCAGGGTGAGGCCGAGCACCGACCAGGCCAAGGCGATCCAAAAATCACGGTGCCAGACCACGGGCTCGGACTCGAACAAGGCCAGCGGCGCGGCGATCACGAAGGCGGCCAACAACTGCACAAACATTGCCGTGCGGGCATCACCGGGCTGGATGAAACGCTTTTGATACAGGCCACCAAAGCTGATGGCCAGCAAGGCCCCCAAGCCCAGGGTCAGATTGAAAGGCGTCATCTCGCCCTGCCCCAGTTTGGCACTCACCACCAACACCAGTCCGCACAGGCCCAGCACCAGACCTAGCCATTGACCGAGGCGCAGACTTGCCTGCGCCGCATCACCAAAGCGATGCAGCCACAAGGCCGTCAGCAAAGGTTGCAGGCCGACGATCAAGGCCATGGTGCCCGCACCCAAGCCTTGCTTGACGGCGGCCCAGCCGCAAATCAGATAGATCGCATGGGTGCTGGCACCCAGCACGATCAGATGCAACCATTGATCCCGGCCCTGTGGCCAGCTGGCAGCTGAGACAAAGACCCAAAGCCCAAAACACAGGGCCGACAAGCCAAAGCGTATGGCCAAAAAAGTAATGGGCGGGGCATAGGGCATGCCCAGGCGCGCCGCCACAAACCCGGTGCACCAAATGGCCACAAAAACAGCCGGCATCAGCGCCAGCAAAGCGGGGTTGACGGGTGCGGCCGCGACGACTGCGGGGCTTTCTGCCAGCCCCGCGGGCTTGGGTTTCAGCGCCGCATCATCAGTCATTCGCTATGAGCTGAGAGCTTAGGCGCCACGAACCCTGGGTCGATCAACGCGCCTTGGCGCGAATCTCGGGCAGAGCCTTCTGCAGGTAATAGACCATGGACCAGATGGTCAGCACCACGGCCAAATAGATCAGCCATGTTCCCCAGACGCGGGTCGAGATCAAGCCGAATAGCGGACCATCAAACAGCAGAAAAGGAATGGCCACCATCTGCACCGTGGTCTTGAGCTTGCCGACCATGTGCACGGCCACGCTGCGCGAGGCGCCAATCTGCGCCATCCACTCACGCAAGGCCGAGATGGTGATCTCCCGGCCGATGATCACCAGGGCCACGAGGGCATCAACACGGCCAAGCTCCAGCAATATCAACAAGGCTGCGCAGACCAGAATTTTGTCGGCCACCGGGTCGAGAAAAGCGCCAAATGCCGAGGTTTGATTGAGCTTGCGCGCCAGGTAGCCGTCCAACCAATCCGTCAAAGCCACCAGCACAAACAAAGCGGTCGCGAACAGGTTTTTGCTGTCGGTGGGCAGGTCGAGGTAGTACACCCCAATGATCAAAGGGATGGCGACGATGCGCGCCCAGGTGAAGAGTGTTGGCAGCGTGAAGAACATGTGGGGCATTGTGCACAACAAACGGGCGCAGGCCCGGCCGGGCGGGCGCTGTTTGTCGCTTTATTGTTGCAGGGGCAAGCTCGCGGGCGCGATCCCCTCAGTCCAGGGTCCGAGGCTTGAAGCGACGCTCGTCATTGAACAAAAAGGTCTCGGTAAATTTCCAAGGCTGAGGCATGCGTGAGACATCGCCGAATGGCGCTGCACGATGGACCGCGTCGATGGCCATCTGCAGCGTCTCCAAGGCTTGGCCGGGGCGGCGCAGCACATGGACGTTTTTAACCGTGCCATCGCGCCGCAGTTCCACCTCCAAAACGGGGATGGCCAGCAAGATGTCCGGCACCTGACCCAAATAGATTTGATCGGGGTTGGCCGCCACCAAGCGCTGAGCCGCCTGCTTGCGCAACTCATCACCATTGCGCACCGGCTTGGGCGGATCCAGCTTCACCAAAGGTCGGGCATTGCCTGCGGGCGCGCTTGGCGTTTTGCTGCCTGCCCCAGCGTCGCCTTTGGCGGGCGCAGTCCCAGCTTGAGTAGACGCGCCTGACGGCCCTGCGCTGCTATTGCCTGGTGCGGAGGCCGCGGGGGTATTGCCGCCTGGCAGCAAGGAGCAGCCCGACATCAAACCCGCCAATCCCAAGGCCAGGCTCAGGCACGCCAGTTGACGTGGCCAGTTCGGGCCTTGAGGCTGCCCCTTGCCGGCCCGGTCTTGTTCAGACCTCGAATTCAGTTCAAAACAAGACACGATGCTTCCCTCGTTCCATTCAATGCAGCACACGATAAATTTCTTCGGCAAGTTCCTTTGAGATGCCTTTGACGCTGGCAATCTCCTCCACACTCGCCTGAGCCACCCCTCGCACACCGCCAAAGCGCTGCAGCAGTTGGGCCCGCTTCTTCGGGCCTATGCCGTCCACATCCTCCAGGCGCGAGCCACCCGTGCGCACAGCCGCCCGCTTGGCTCGCATGCCGGTGATGGCGAAGCGATGCGCCTCGTCGCGGATCTGCGCCACCAGCATCAAGGCGGCCGAGTCACGACCCAGGCCTATCTTGGGGCGGCCATCGGCAAACACCAGCTCTTCCAAGCCAACCTTGCGACCCTCGCCCTTCTCCACGCCCACGATCAGGCTCAGGTCCAGGCCTAGCTCCTCGAACACCTCGCGCGCCATCGAGACCTGACCCCGCCCGCCGTCCACCAAGACCAGATCGGGCAAGCGCCCGGTACCGAGCTGCGCGGCCTCGGCCAGCTTGCTGTAGCGTCGGGTCAAGACCTGGCGCATGGCGGCATAGTCGTCGCCGCCGGTAATGCCTTCGATGTTGTAGCGGCGGTACTCGCTGCTCTGCATCTGATGCGCCTCGAACACCACGCAGGAGGCCATGGTGGCCTCGCCCGCCGTGTGGCTGATGTCAAAGCACTCGATGCGGAAGCTGTTGATGTCCTCCACCGTCAGGTCCAGGGCATCGAGCAAGGCGCGGGTACGAGCCTGCTGCGAGCCCTCTTCCGAGAGCAGGCGCGCCAGGGCCAGTTCGGCGCCCTTGACGCACATCTCCTGCCAGATGCGGCGCTGGCCGCGCGGTTGCGCCTGAGTTGTGACCTTGTAGCCCGCCTGCTCGCTCAGCGCCTCGGCCAGGGATTCATCCACCGCCTCGCTCAACACGATCAGCGAAGGCACATGGGCATCCAAATAATGCTGGGCCATGAAGGCCTCCAGCACCTGGCGCTCGGGCGAGTAGTCGTCCGGCTGATCCTCCTCGGCCAAACGGGTGGCCGTGGCCTCTTCCACGTGTTTGGGGAAGTAGGCACGGTCGCCCAGATGGCGGCCACCCCGTACCATGGCCAGGTTGACGCAGGCGCGCCCGCCTTGCACCTTGGCGGCCAGGATGTCGACATCGCGGTCCCGCCCGGTGGCGCTGTTCTCATCCACCGACTGCTGTTGCAGCACCCGGGCCAAGGCCTGGATCTGATTGCGCACTTCGGCCGCCAACTCAAACTGCAGGGCGTCGGAGTAAGCCATCATCTGCGCTTGCAGGCCGTCCATCACCTCCTGGGTCTCGCCCAGCAAAAAGCGCTCGGCATTGCTGACATTGCGCGCGTAATCCGCCCCCTGCCCTTCGGGCACGCAGGGGCCGGAGCAACGGCGAATCTGGTAAAGCAAGCAGGGTCGGCTGCGGTTATTGAAGACCGTGTCTTCGCAGGTGCGCAGTTTGAAGACCTTTTGAATCAGCTGGATGGACTCCTTCACCGCCCAGGCGCTGGGGAAAGGCCCGAAATAGCGATGCCGCCTGTCCACCGCGCCGCGGTAATAGCTGATGCGCGGGTAGGCGTGGCCGCTGAGCTTGAGATAGGGGTAGCTCTTATCGTCCCTGAACAAGATATTGAACTTGGGGTTCAAGGCCTTGATCAGATTGTTTTCCAGCAGCAAGGCCTCCGCCTCGGTGCGCACCACCGTCGTGTCCAGGCGGGCGATGCGTGCCACCATCATGCCGATGCGGGTGCCACCATGGTCGCGCTGGAAGTAGCTGGAGACGCGCTTCTTCAGATGCTTGGCCTTGCCTACATACAAGACCTGATCCTGGGCGTCGAAATAGCGGTACACCCCCGGCAGCGCTGGCAGGGCGGCCACCTGGGCCAGAATTTTTTCGCGGCCCGCCGAGGCGGCGGCTTCCATCTCAGCGACCCGCGCGGCTTCGGCGGCCTCCAGCAACTGGCGCTCTTGAGCCCACTCGGCTTGTTTGCGAGCACCCAAGGCCGCCGCCTCGTCTTTCGGGTCCGCGGTATCGGGTATCGATGGCTTCTCTGACTCTTGCATAGGCCGGATTGTGCCGCCCTCGATAATCGCCCCATGGGAAAGCAATGGGATTTGTTCTGCCGGGTGATCGATAACTTTGGCGATATCGGGGTGAGCTGGCGCTTGGCGCGCGATCTCGCGACGCGGGGTGAGCAGGTGCGGCTCTGGCTGGACGATGCCTCGGCCCTGGCCTGGATGGCGCCCAGCGGCATCCCGCCAGGCATTGAGATCAAGCCCTGGCATCAAGCCACCCAAGCCCCGCTGATGCTGGCCCGAGCTTGCGATGTCCTCGTCGAGACCTTTGGCTGTGATCTCCCCGAAGCCTTTCTCAGCCAGATGGCCGCGCAGGCCGCAGGGGGGCATGCGCCGCAGTGGATCAATCTGGAATACCTCAGCGCCGAGCCCTATGTGGAACGCAGCCACGGCCTCAGTTCACCCCAGTTCAGCGGGCCGGCAGCAGGTTTGAACAAGGTCTTCTTCTACCCCGGCTTCACCCAGCGCACCGGCGGCCTCTTGCGCGAGCCCGGCTTGCTGCAAGCACAGGCGGCGTTTGACCCGCAGGCCTGGTTGGCCGCTCAAGGCGTGGCGGACCAGGCAACAAGCGGCGAGCGTCTCGTCAGCCTATTCGCCTACCCGAATGCGCCACTGCCCCAGTTGATCGCGGCCTTGGCCGATAGACCCACCTTGCTGCTGGTTTGTGCCGGCCAGGTGCAGGCCGATCTGCAGAGCTTGAGCCTGCCAGCCACGCTGAGGCTGCATGCCCTGCCCTATCTCAGCCAGGATGATTTCGACCGCCTGCTCTGGGCCTGCGACCTCAATTTCGTACGCGGCGAGGATTCTTTCGTGCGGGCGCAATGGGCGGGCAAACCCTTTGTCTGGCAAATCTACTCACAGGACGACGGCGCCCACGGCCCCAAATTGGAGGCCTTTATGGATCTGTGGCTGGCGCAAGCGCCTGCCGAGTTGGCTGCGCAGTGGCGGGCGGCCTGGCGGCGCTGGAATGGCCTGGCGCCTTATTCAAGCGCCGAACTTCTGACGCTGCCGCCAACGGACACCGGCAGCTCCGCCCTCGCCCATGCTCGCCAGTGGCGTGAAAATTTAGCCTCGCAGCCCGACTTACTCAGCCAACTCAGCGCGCATTTGCTAAAGCATTCGCACAAATCAAGTTAAAATCTCGGGCTTTGCCGCGCCACGGGGAGTTTTTTGGCGCGCATTGTCGATGCAGCCGGTGGAAATCTGAGCTCAAGTTCTCAGCCAAAAACCAGCACAAAGACAGTAGGCAATGAATCCAATGCTGTATTGGCCAGGGGCATGAACCCAAGGCTGGGGCGATGAATCCTGCTGGATTCATTCACGAATTTGCACGAGCAAAAAAGTCGCCAGCTTGTTCCGTCCACCCAAGGCCACCCCGAAATACCTGTCCCTCCCAATATCGGAACACTCATGAAGATCGCTCAAGAAATCCGCGCCGGCAACGTGATCATGCACGGCAAGGACCCCATGGTCGTGCTGAAGACTGAATACAGCCGTGGTGGCCGCAATGCCGCCACCGTGCGCATGAAGCTCAAGAGCCTGCTGAACAACTCCGGCACCGAAGTTGTGTTCAAGGCCGACGACAAGATGGACCAAATCATCTTGGAGAAGAAGGACTGCACCTACACCTACTTCGCTGATCCGATGTATGTGTTCATGGACACCGAGTACAACCAGTTCGAAGTGGAAGCCGAGAACATGGGCGACGCCGTTTCCTACCTGGAAGACGGCATGGCCGTGGAAGTGGTGTTCTACGACGGCAAGGCCATCTCGGTTGAAATGCCCACCTCCGTGGTGCGTGAAGTGACCTGGACCGAACCCGCCGTCAAGGGTGACACCTCGGGCAAGGTGCTCAAGCCTGCCAAGATCGCGACCGGCTTCGAAATCCCCGTGCCCATCTTTGTGGCCCAAGGCGACAAGATCGAAATCGACACCCGCACCCACGAATACCGCAAGCGCGTCTAATCAACGCCAGCGTTTAAAAAGGCACCCTCGGGTGCCTTTTTTCATGCCTGCCTCAGTTCGGGCAGCTCAGTTCAGCCACCTCAGTTCGGGCGGTACAAACGCCCCTTGGCCAACAAGACCTCGTCATGCCCGGCGCCCGCCGGAATCATGGGGAAACAGTTTTCCTCCGCCGCAACCTGCACATCGAGGAAAAAAGGCCCCACCGAATCCAGGCACTCGGCAATGGCCGCGTCCAGCTCCTCCAATCGCTCCACCCTTCTGGCCTGCCAGCCAAAGGCGCGGGCCAGGGCCACAAAGTCAGGCAAAGCCTCGGTATAGCTGTGGCTGTAGCGCCCGCCATGGATCAGCTCCTGCCATTGCCTGACCATGCCCATGCGCCCGTTATTGCTGAGCACGAGCTTGACGGGCAAGCGGTGCTGCACGGCGGTCGACAGCTCCTGAATATTCATCAGCACCGAAGCATCGCCGCTGACGCAAACGACCAAGGCCTGCGGATGGGCGACCTGAGCGCCGATGGCGGCCGGCAGGCCGTAGCCCATGGTGCCCGCGCCGCCCGAGGTGAGCCAGCGGCGCGGCCGCTCAAACTGCAAGTGCTGGGCCGCCCACATCTGGTGCTGGCCCACATCGGTGCTGACGATGGCCTCGCGCGGGCCAAGCGCCGCCTGCAGTTGACGCATCAGGCGCTGAGGCAAGACCTGACCCTCGGGGGCACTCTCATCCACCCCTAACGAATCTTGCGCCCGCCACACGCCAATCTGCGACCACCAGGCGCTTAGATCCTGGCCTCGCCCGCCCCGCGCTTGCAGGCTCGCCTCCAGGGCCTGCAGGCTGGCCAGGCAATCGCCCACCAAGGCCACATCGGCGTGCCGGACCTTGCCGATCTGGCGAGGCTCCACATCCAGATGAATCACCCGGGCGTCGGGGCTGAAGCGATCCAGACGGCCGGTGACACGATCATCAAAACGCGCGCCCACACAGACGATCAGGTCTGCGTGGTGCATGGCCAGATTCGCCTCCAGGCTGCCGTGCATGCCCAGCATGCCGAGGTACTGCGGATCCGAGGCCGGGAAGGCGCCCAAGCCCATCAGCGTCAAGGTGCAAGGCGCATGCAGGGCGCGGGCCAGGCGGCTGAAGGCGGCGCAGGCGGCATCGCCGGAGTTGATCAAGCCACCGCCGCCATAGAACACCGGGCGGCGGGCGGTGAGCAGCAAGTCTAATGCGGCGGCAATCGAATCGCTCTGCGGAGCACGTGCTGCGAGAGGAGGATCCGACTGCAGCTGCGCAATCTCACCCTCGCCTCGCAGCGCCTGCTGCAAGTCCTTGGGGAAGTCCAACAAAACCGGGCCCGGCCGCGCCGAGCAGGCATGCTGAAAGGCCTCGCTCACCAGGGCCTCGATGTGGGCCACCGAGCGGATTTGTGCATTCCAGCGCGTCACCGGGCGAGACAGGCCCAGGGCGTCGCACTCCTGAAACGCGTCCGTGCCGATGGCGGCGGTGGCGACCTGGCCGCTGATGCACAGCACCGGGATGGAGTCGCAAAAAGCATCCAGCAGACCGGTCACGGTATTGCTCATACCCGGCCCCGAGGTCACAAAGACCACCCCCACCCGCCCCGTGCTGCGGGCATAGCCTTCGGCCGCATGAACGGCGGCCTGCTCATGGCGCACCAGCACATGGCGCAGGCGCGACTCGGCATACAGGGCGTCGTAAAGCGGGAGGACGGCACCGCCGGGGTAGCCGAACACGGTGTCCACACCGAGCGCTAGCAAGGCGGCGATCAGGCGCTGAGCGCCATTGGCATTGCACTCAATCGGCCCGGCCGCTGTGTCGGAAGATGTTTCTTGTAAAGGCTTGCTCATGCCCTCACTGTGCCCGGCATGAGGCGGTAAAGGCTGCTGAATTTTCCAGCACCAAACTAAAATTCAGAAAATCCTTCTGAATTTCCTGGAAACCACAGTGAAACTGGACAAATTCGATCTCGCCATCCTCAAGGCTTTGCAGCAAGACGCGCGCATCAGCCTGCAAGAACTCAGCAGCCAGGTGGGCCTGACCAGCTCACCCTGCTGGAGCCGCATCAAGCGCATGGAAGATGACGGGGTGATCGAGGGCTACTCGGTGCGGGTCAATGCCGCCAAGGTGGGCCTGGCCGACACGGTGATCGTGCAGGTCACCCTGGACAATCATTCGGACGAGGCCTTGTTCGAGTTTGGCCGCGCTTTGGAGCAAATCCCCGAGGTGCTGGAAGCCTTCCTGGTCTCGGGTGACTACGACTACTACGTGCGCATCGCCGTGGCCGACACCCGTGACTACGAGCGCCTGCTGCGCGAGCGGCTCTACAAAATCCCAGGCATACGGCACAGCAAGTCCAGCTTTGTGCTGCGCCAGCTCAAGCAAAGCCAGCTGCCCCTGCGCTGGCCGAATTGATCAGGCCTTGTTGAGCTTTTTTCCGGCCTTCGCGGTCTTGCCGCCCGCCTTGCCAGATTTGGCTTGAGACTTTTTGCTGGCCTTGCCGGGCTTTTTGGCCGTGGCCTTTTTGCCTGCGCTCTTCTTGCTGGCCGCGGCCTGCTTGGACTTGGCCTTGCTCTTGGCATGGGCCGAACTCTTGGCCGCAGCCTGCTTCTTCTCGACCGGAGCCTGGGCCGCTGCCGGGTCAATCGCGCGACCCGCCACGGCCGGCGGCAGGGGCTGAGCCTGCTGTTGCGCCGGTTGCGGCGGCGGCAGTTGTTGGGCCAGAGCGAGGCTGCAAGCCAAGCTTGCCAGGGTCAGAGCGAAGATTTTCTTTTTCATCAGGAGCGGAAGTTGGGATTGCTATAGCTCCTGATTCTAGGCTCGCCCCTCAGTTGAACTCGCCCTGCCGCAACCACTTGGTCGCCACCCATTTTTCACCCTCGCGCACCGGCGCGCCGCCGTGCAAGGTTTTGGTCCGAGGGTGCGGGCTGTCATAGCTGAAAAAGACGGCATTGCCCTTGACCGGCGAGACCGCCAGATTGACATCCGGGAAGGTGGTCGCGCCGCCCGCCTGGGGCGTGTTCAGGTACATCACCAAGGTGCCCACGCGCTGACCGCCGCGCTCCAGAATCGCTGGCGTGGCGCCATGCTCGGGGTCGAAGTAGTCGTAATGCGGCTGGTACTCGGCACCGGGGCGGTAATGCAGCACTTGCAAGCCCTCACCGTAAATCACCGGCCAGTTCAGCAGCTTGGCGATGCGTGTTTCGACCCGGCGGACGATCTCGCTCTCACCACGCGCGAAGAACATGCCGTCGCTGGTGCGCGCCGTGTTGACCTCGCTGCCAACAGCGGAATCGGCCACCGTTTCGGAGCGACTCAGGCGGCTGCGCGCTTGCGCCACCAGCTCATCGCATTCCGCCTCGCTGAGCAGGCCGCCAAACACCAGCACCCGCGGCTGGGCCATGCTCAGCAAGACATGGATGCAATGCCCGTCGATCTCAATCTGGGTCTGACCGCCCGACAAATCGGGCTCGGGCACGCTGCCACTGGGCGCGATAGAGACCACGGGCGGCAAGACCTGGCCACTCGCCACCTCCAACAAGGCCTGCTCGGCCACATCGGTGGTCCAGCCACTGGCCCGCATCGCGGCCTTGAGCTGCTCAGGCGTGTAGCCCTCCTGCAACTGCGCGGCGATCCAGCTGCGCACTTCGGCGGTGATCATTTGCACGGCCATGGGTGTTTCCTTCG
Source organism: Paucibacter sp. KBW04 (assembly GCF_003852425.1). Taxonomy (GTDB): domain Bacteria; phylum Pseudomonadota; class Gammaproteobacteria; order Burkholderiales; family Burkholderiaceae_C; genus Paucibacter_A. The sequence goes on from NZ_QAJN01000017.1 coordinate 129,089, forward strand.
TTTCCTCGTTGGTTTTCAGGCCAGGCGGCGGCGGAACAGCAGGCGCTCAGGCGTGGATTGCTCGGGCGCGTAGGCATAGCCCTCGAGATCAAATCCTTGCAGCCCGGCCGGCGTGTCGATCCGCTGAGTGATGGCGTAACGCGCCATCAAGCCACGGGCGCGCTTGGCGAAAAAGCTGATGATTTTGTACTGCCCGTTCTTCCAGTCCTCGAACTGGCATTCGATCACCCGGGGCTTCAAGCAACGCCTGTCCACCGCCTTGAAGTACTCCTGCGAAGCCAGGTTGACGATCACCGGCACCTGGGCAGCCGCGGCCTTGGCATTCAGATGCTCGGCCAGGCGATCGCCCCAGAAGTGGTAGAGATTGCCACCCGCTGGGTTGGCCAGGCGCGTGCCCATTTCCAGGCGGTAGGGTTGGAGCAGATCCAGCGGCCGCAACACCCCGTACAGGCCCGAAAGTATGGCCAGATGCTGCTGGGCCCAGGCCAGCTGCTCCAGGCTCAAGGTCTTGGCCGAGAGCCCGCCGTACACATCGCCATCAAAGGCAAAGGCCGCCGGCTTGCTATTGGCGTGGCTGAACTTCGGAACCCAGCTTTGATAGCGATCCACATTGAGCCGAGAGAGATCTTCAGAAAGATGCATCAGCGCAGCCACATCCGCGGGCGTCTTTTGCTTCAGGATCTGAATCAACTCGCTGGACTGCGAGATGAATTGAGGCTGGGTAGCCAGGGCTTGCACCGTAGGCGGCGTGGGCGTTTCGTAGTCCAGAGCCTTGGCTGGAGAGATCAGATAGAGCATCGCGTCATTTTCACCCGGCAAGGGAAAGGCGGGGCCGGGCTTGCCGGTTCAAGGTGCGCAGGCCGACAAGACCCGCATGAAAAAACCCGCCGCAGCGGGTTTTGGAGGAGTGCTTGTAAAGCTCGCTGCGGTGTTTACTTGCTCAGCAAGGTGTTCACCGCGCTGATGTCCTCGGGCTTGAGTTGGCCCGAGGCCTGGCGCAGCTTGAGGCTGTTGACCAGTACGTCGTAACGCGCCTTGGCCAGATCGCGCTGGGTGGTGTAGAGCTGGGTTTGCGCGTTCAAGACGTCCAGATTGACCCGCACACCCACTTTGTAGCCCAGCTGCGTTGCGTCCAAAGCCAGCTTGGAGGAAGACTCGGCCGCCTCGTAAGCATTGACCTGTGCACGCAGGGATTGCACGCCGAAGAAGGCGCGCTTGGTGCCTTCGGCCACCGAGCGGCGAGCGTAGTCCAGATCGTTACGGGACTTTTCCTCCAGGGCCAGGGTTTCCTTCAAGCGGTTCTGAATCGCGCCACCGGCATACAGCGGGTAGTTGATGGACAAGCCCAGATTGGCGACCTTGGCGGTGCCGGCACCGGCTTGCAGATTGGCCAGACCCGAGAGATTGTTGTGCTGATTCTGCACATTCAGGCCACCGGTCATATCGACGGTGATGCCGTCGGCCGCACGCGATTTGGCGGTTTCCAGCTGAGCCACTTCCAGGCCCAGACGGGCCTTGCGAATGGCGGGGTGCAGCTCATCGGCCTGGTTCACCCAAGGATCCACATTGACCGGCATCACGGCGGGCAAGGCGACCGGTTGAGCCAGGGATTTGGGCTCAACGCCCACACGGCCCACCAACTGATCCAGCGTCACGCCTTTGACGCGCAAATCATTCTCCGCCCCCAACTCCACCGCGGTGGCCAGATCGAACTTGGCCTGCGCTTCACGGCTGTCGGTGATGGTGGCGGTGCCGACCTCGAAATTACGCTTGGCCGAGGCCAGTTGCTCGGCGATCGCCGCCTTGGCGGCGCGTGTGGTGGTCAGCGTGTCCTTGGCTGCCAGCACATCGAAATAAGCTTGTGCCACGCGCACGATCAGATCTTGCTCGGCCAATTCCAGATCGGCCTGGGCCACGCTCAGGGCGCGCTGGGCTTGTTCGATGCTCAAGGAATTGCCGCGGTTGTAGAGCGCGTACTTGCCGTTCACCCCGGCCTGCAAGGTGGCGGAATTGAAGTTGGTGCCGGACGCAGGCTCGGTGCGCTGACCGGTCAGGCCCGTGCTCAGACCCACGCTGGGGCGAGCCAAGGCATCGGCTTGAGCGGCCTTGTACTGGGCCGAGTCCGCCAAGGAACGCGCCGACAGATAGCTGGCATCAAAGCCACGTGCCGCGTCGTACAACTCCTGCAGGCTCTGCGCCTGGGCACCGGCGGCAGCGCCGAAAGCCAGCACCATGGCCAGACCGAGACGAGTCAGGGATGAACGCGATGGGTTTGCACGACGGTCTGACATGGGCATCCTTGTGAACATGATTTTGTGGAAACTTTTTCTAGGTCTTCAAAAACGATCAGCGGGGCCCGAGGAGGCAGAACCCATCTGCAATCAATACCTGGGCACCGAGGGGTCCACATCTTGCGACCACGCATCAATACCACCGGCGAGGTTATAGACGGAATCGAAGCCTTGCCGCCGCAAAAATGCGACGACTTGCAGACTTCGCACCCCGTGATGGCAATAACAGACGACAGGCTGCGCGGGGTCCAGTTCCTCCCAGCCCTGCCCCACCTGGCCCATGGGCATCAAGCGCTGGGGCAAGCCCGGCAACTCGATGCGCGCCAGCGCCGCCTCCCAGGGCTCCCGCACATCCAAAAGCAGGGGTCCGGCTTGGCCCTCCGTCAATTGGGTACACAGGGCCTGCAATTCAAGAGCGCTGACTTGCATCGGTGGGTGAATCCGCTCAGAACTTGAAGCTGCTGGGTTCGGCAAAGCCCTGCAGGCGCGGCGCCACCGTGTCGAACAGATGGGTCGTGCGGAACTCTTTTTCGCTCACGCGGGTGATCAGCTGCGCGCGCATGACCGGCTCCTCGCCCACGATGGCGGCCAGGCGACCACCGACCTTGAGCTGGTTCAGCAGCTTGGCCGGCACCTCAGACACCGAGCCCGACAGCAGGATGGCATCGAAAGGCGCCTCGCCGGCCAAGCCTTGGCTGCCGTCTTGGGCCAGCACCGTCACATTGCGCACACCGGCACGCTTGAGATTGTCGTTAGCCAAAGCCACCAGCTCGGGCTGGGTTTCCAGGCTGAAGACCTTCTGGGCGCGATGGCCCAGCAAGGCGGCCATGAAGCCGCTGCCGGTGCCGACTTCCAGCACCTTCTCGTGGCGGGCGATCTTCAGCTCTTGCAAGAGGCGGGCTTCCACGCGCGGGGCCAGCATCTGCTGGCCGCCGGCCAACGGCACTTCGGTGTCGGTAAAGGCCAGGCCTTTGTAGGCGGCGGGCACAAAATCCTCGCGCTTGACCACAGCCAGCAGCGCCAACACACCCGCATCCAGCACGTCCCAGGGACGGATCTGCTGTTCGATCATATTGAAGCGGGCTTGTTCGATATTCATCACTATTCCTCTGTGCTGCGGGGTTCGCTGCGGGGTTCAATTGACAGGTTCAAGCCGGAATTCTAGAGCCTGCCCACTTGCGCTTGGCCCATTGACCCAAGTCATCGAGATAGCAGTAGATCACCGGCACCACCACCAAGGTCAGCAAGGAGGAGGTGATGACGCCGCCAATCACCGCCTGGCCCATGGGGGCACGCTGCTCCGAGCCCTCGCTAAGCGCAAAAGCCAGCGGCACCATGCCGAAGACCATGGCCAGGGTGGTCATCAAAATCGGGCGCAACCGCACCCGGGCGGCATGCAAAAGCGCTTGTTCGCGCCCCATGGGCTCGGCATCCACGCCGTGGCCATGCTCGCCCTCGCGGGAGCGGATGGCGAAATCGATCAGCAAAATCGCGTTCTTGGTCACCAAGCCCATCAGCATCACGATGCCGATGATGCTGAACATATTCAGCGTGGAATTGAAGGCCAGCAGGGCCAGCACCACGCCAATCATGGTCATGGGCAGAGAACTCATCAGCGCCAGCGGCTGCAAAAAGCTCTTGAACTGGCTGGCCAGAATCATATAAATAAACACGATGGCCAAGCCCAGCGCGCCCAGGGCATAGCTAAAGGACTCGTTCATATTCTTGGTCGAGCCGCCAAAGCTGTAGCGGTAGCCAGGCGGGAAGGCGGTGTCGTCCAAGACTTTTTTGATATCGGCCGAGACCTCGCCCGAGCTGCGCCCCAGGGCATTGCCGTCGATGGTGATCTCGCGATTCAGGTCGCGGCGATTGATCTGGTTGGCGCCCGTGGAGGCCTGCACCTCGGCCACCTGGCTCAGGCGCACGACCCGCGGTGAGCCATCGGCAGCGGCGGCCACATTGATGGGCAGATTGCGCAGATCGCTGATGGCGTCCCGGCTTTGCGGGTTCAGGCGCACGATGACGTCGTAGTTCTCCCCGTCCGGCGCGCGCCAATTGCCCACCGTCGTGCCCGCCACCAGGGTGCGCAGGCTGCTGGCCAGGGCATTGACGTTCAAGCCCACATCGGCAGCGGCATCGCGCTTGACCTCGACCGAGACCGTCGGTTTATTGGGTTTGAGGGTGGTGTCCAGATCCACCAGGCCGGGGATTTTCTGCAGCCGCACCATCACCTGCTTGGAGATGCGCTCCAGCTCGCCCAGGTCCGAGCCCTGGATGGAGAACTGCAGACTCTTGCCCCCGCCCAGATCGGTTTGGCCGATATTGGTGACGGTGATGCCGGGCACGGCCGCCAGCTTCTCACGCATGGGCGTGGCCAAGTCGGCGACGCTGCGCTTGCGATCCTTGCGGTCCTTCAGACGCACATAGACCGCGCCATAAATCTTGCCGGCCGCGAAGCCGCTATTGATGGTGGTGACGGTGTAGCGCACCTCGGGGAACTCGCGCAGCAAGCGGTCGATCTGCTGCGCCCGCGCCTCGGTCACCTCTAAGGCCGAGCCCACCGGGGTGTAGAAATTGATTTGCGTCTCGGACAAATCGGCCTTGGGCACAAACTCCTTGCCGACACCGGACAGCAGCGCGCAGCTGCTCAAGAGCGTGGCCAAAGCAATACTCAAGGTCGCGCCCTTGTGCCGCAGGGCCCAGCCCAAAATGGTTTGATAGCCGTCCGACAACCATTCGGTGAAACTATCAAAGGCGCCGGTCACCCGACCCAGCGTCTTGTCATACAGCGTCACCGGCGGCCCCTTGTGCACGCCATGCGCGGCCGGGTCATGCCAGACGCTGGACAACATCGGGTCCAGGGTGAAGCTGACGAACATCGAGATCAACACCGCCGCCACGATGGTGATGCCGAACTCGTGGAAAAACTTGCCCACGATGCCGCCCATAAAGCCAATGGGTAGAAACACCGCCACGATGGACAGGGTGGTGGCCAAGACGGCCAGGCCGATCTCCTCGGTGCCGTCCAGCGCCGCCTGGCGCGGCGAGGCGCCCATCTGCACATGGCGCACGATGTTTTCGCGCACCACGATGGCATCGTCAATCAACAAGCCCACGCACAGGCTCAGGGCCATCATGGTGATGTTGTTGATGGTGAAGCCAAAGATGTACATGAACAAGAAGGTGCCGATCAGGGCGATGGGCAGGGTCAGGCCGGTGATCACCGTCGAACGCCAGGAGTTCAGGAACAAGAAGACGATCAAGACCGTCAAGGCCGCGCCCTCGAACAAGGTGCGCTGCACATTGGCCACCGAGACGCGGATGGCGCGCGAGTTGTCGCGGTTGACTTCCGTCTTGATGCCCTTGGGCGTGAGTGCCGCCGACTCCTTCAGCGCCGCTTGCAAGCCGTCCACCACATCGATGGTGTTCTCGCCCTGGCTCTTCTGCACGCTTAGCAAGACGGTGCGCTGGCCGTTGTAAAGCGCCAGGCTTTCCACCTCCTGCGGGCCGTCCACTACCTCGGCCACCTGCCAGAGCTTGACGGAGGCCCCGGCCTTGCGCGCGACCACGATGTCGCGGAAGTCCTCGGGGCGCTTGAGCCGCGCATTGATCTGCACCACCTGTTCTTTTTCCAGCGAGCGCAGATTGCCCAGGGGCAGCTCCTGGTTCTCGCTCTTCACGGCCGCTAACACCTGATCCACGGTGACACCCAAGGCTTCCATGGCCTGGGGGCGCAAGAGTAGCTGAATCTGCCGCTGCAAGCCGCCCACCACCGTCACCGAACCGACGCCGCGCACATTCTCCAGGCGCTTTTGCAGCACCTGGGTGGCCCAGGTGGTCAGCTCCTGGGTGCTGAAGCAATTGGCCCCCACGGCAGCGCCCGCGCTGCCTACCCCCCGAGGGGGCGCGTCCGCCTTGGGGCGGCCCGGCACCGGACAGCCATCTTCAGCCAAGACCGCCACATTGAAGATGGGCGCGCTTTGCGGGTCAAAGCGGGAGACCCGCGGCTCCTTCACCTCGTCGCGCAAGGTCGGTCGCATCAGGGCCACCTTCTCGCGCACATCCTCGGCGGCCTTGCGGCCGTCCACATCGAGGTTGAACTCGATGATGACGACCGAGGTGCCTTCGTAGGAACGGGACGTTAGCGCATTGATGCCGGCCACCGTGTTGACGGCCTCCTCCACCTTCTTGGTCACCTCGCTCTCGACGATCTCCGGCGAAGCGCCGGGATAGTCCATCTGCACGACCACGGTGGGAAAGTCGATATTCGGGAACTGATCGACCGACAGGCGCTGATAGCTGAACAAACCCAGCACCACAAAGGCCAGCATGACCATCACGGCCATGACGGGGTTTTGAATCGAAACGCGGGTGAACCACATGGCGAGCGGCCCTCAGCGTGCAGCGCTGGCTGCTTGGGCTGGGGCTGCCAGCTTGACCGGCGTGCCCTCCGCCACCTGGCCGGCCGAGGCCGCCAGCAATTGGGCCCCCTCCTGCAAGCCACTATCGGGCCGCAGCCTCAGCTCGACCACCGCCTGCCCCTGCGCATCCCCGGTCTGCCCGGGCTCCACCGTCACGGCCTTCAAGCGGCCGCCCTGGATCAGCATCACATAAGGCTTGGCCTTGTCCTGGCGCAAGGCCGAGACGGGTACCACCCAGGCCTCATGCTCGTCCAGCAAGAGCTTGCCGCGGGCGAACATGCCGTGGCGCAGTCCTGGCTGACCGGCCATCGCCAGATAAACCACCACCGCTCTGGAGCCGGCCTGGGCCATGGGGTTGATGCGCGCCACCACAGCCGGCACCTCCTCGCTCAAGCCTTCGATCTGCAAGCGCGCCTTGTCGCCCAGCTTGACCCTGGCGGCGTACTCGGGCGCGATGGCGGCCTCCATTTCCAGCTTGCTGAGGTTGACGATTTCCAGCACACGGCCATCGATGGCCACCCGCTCGCCCGGCTGGGCCAGGCGCTGCGAGACCAGTCCCGAGATGGGCGCGATCAGCTGCGCATCATTGCGCTGCTTGCGCGCCAGCTCCACGGCGGCCTGCGCCGCCAGCAAGGTCGCTTGCGCCCCGGCCTCGCTGGACACCGCCGCGTCCATGGCTGTGGGCGAGATAAAGCCTTGGGCCACCATGGCGCGGTTGTTATTCAAAGTGCGTTTGGCGATTTCCAGCTGGGCACGGCTGGCCGCAGCAGTTTGCTCGGCCTGGCGCAAGCGCCAATCGAGTTCGGTCGTTTCCAGCTGACCGAGCACCTGCCCTGCCCGCACGCTATCGCCCTCGCGCACCTTCAGCGAAGCCAGCTCGGCCGCGACCTTGGCCTTGATCACCGCACTGTCCACCGCACGCACATTGCCGGAGATGTCCAAGCTGCTGTTGAAGCGCTGGCGTTTGAGTGTCAGCACATCGATGGGCGCCAACTCCAGGCTGGCGCCCTGGCTGGGTTTGGCCTGGGCCAGGGCTTGCGCCTGAGCCTGCCTGGCTTTCAAAAGGCGGTTGCCGCCCAAAGCAAGCAGCAGCAACACGAGCAGGACCAGAACAATCTTCAACCAGGACTTCATCGTCGACGAGCTTTCAATCAAAAAGCACAAGCGCTTGAAACAGGGCAAAAAAAGAGGTGAATCACGGCCAGCTCCTGGCTGAAGCTCAGCCGGGCGGCGGCTGCAGCATCAGGCCGCGCAGCACCAGGTCCAGTTGGACGGCGAGCACATCAGCGGCATGAACCTCCATGCAGGGCAAGCCGCAACTCCCCAATGAATGCTCATGAATGATGAGGTGCAGCAAGGGTCCAATCAGGATGGTGATCATCTCGGGCACGGGGACAGGCCGAAACTCGCCGAGGCTGATGCCACGCTGTAGCAATGCACCGAGCACGGCGTCCGTGGGCACGATGACCTCATCCCGATAGAAGTTCGCCAACTCAGGAAAGTTGCGGGCCTCCGACAGCATGATTTTGACGATGCCGCCCATGCCTCCGCGCCCCAGCTCGACGCACCAGGCCTCCATGACCTGACGCAGAAGCAGGTCGCTTGGCCCCTCGAAATTGGCCACAAATGCGGCCGTCTCGGCAATATGTGCGGTCAGGTTCTCTCGCACCACCGCCTTGAACAACTCTTCCTTGCTGGGGTAGTAGCGGTACAGCGTGCCCTTGGAGACGCCGGCGCGCAGGGCTACCTCCTCGCTGCGGGTGGCGGCAAAGCCGCGCTCGACGAACAAGGCCAGGGCGGCTTCCAACAATTCTTGCGGGCGCGCCTCCTTGCGCCGCTGGCGGGGCCGGGGGCTGCTGTCTGCGGGTGGCGGCGGGCTGCTGGAAGGGCTCAATGCGGGGGACCGGCTAGCCGGAATAGAGGGGCAAATCGGAACTACTGACTGACTGGTCAGTAATGTATGCGCCCGCGCTTGGCCGGGTCAATATCCGTTCTGGAAGATCCCAAGCCCTGGGCTGCGCAAGCCCTGCCCTGCCCAGGCGTCAAAAGCGATTAAACAATACTTGCTATCTTTTAATCAGCGTGAGAGACTTGATTAAACAAAGCAAGGCACTATGCGAACCTCTAAATCACAGCAAGCCAAGACCCACCGGCTGATCATTCAGACGGCCGTGGACCTGATGACCCAGCAGGGCTTCGAGGCCACGACCATGAAGCAGATTGCCCGCGAGGCCAAGCTGGGCGACGCCACCATCTACAAATACTTCCCCTCCAAGGAAAAGCTGGTGCTGGCCTATTTCGAGCTGGCTTATGAGGAAGGCCTGGCCCAGTGGCGCCAGACCCCGCAGGCCGACTTTCAGTTGCAAGAGCGTTTGCAACTGCTGCTGGACTCGCTGCTGGAGCGCCTGCAGGCAGACCGCGAGTTCGTCACCCTGGCCCGCGATCTGCTGCGCCGTGCACCCCTGCTGATGCTGGGCGAGGAGCTGCCCGGCAAGCGCGCCCTCAAGCACGAGGTGGAGGCCTTGCTGAGCCAGGCCGAAGAGGCGGGCGAGATCGCGCCCTGCGGCTTCAAAAGCGCCCTGGCCGGCCTGCTGGCCGACTACAGCTACGGCGTGATTGGCTTTTGGCTGCGCGACACTTCGGAGCACTTTGGCGACACCACCCAGCTGCTGGATCTCAGCCTCTCGGTGCTGGTGCTGGCCTTGCAAACCGGCATGGTCAACAAGCTGCTGGACCTGGGCAGCTTCATGCTCCGCAGCCAGCTCTTGCGCCTCTTGCAGCAGGACGACTCGGGCTTGATCGATCTGCTCAAGCTGGCCCGCCAAGGCCTGACGGCAGGAGCACGCCCATGAAGCTGCGCATCTGCCCCGTACCGCCGCAAAGCCGCATCGCCAGCGAACTGCCCGGCGCGGACTTCCATGACTGCTACGAGCTGCCCGCCCCCCAGCCCGAGGCCCCGGCCTTGCAAAGCTGGCTGCAGCTGATAGGCCAGACACCGGGCTGGATGGAGTGGCTGATGCGCATGCGCAATCGCGTGGTCGGCCTGGTCGGCTTGAAGAACCTGGGCGGCCTCGGACGCATCGATCCACAACGCTCGCTGGACAGCTACCGCGTCGGCCAGACGGTGGGCATCTTCCAGCTGCATTCACTGAGCGAAGACGAAGTCGTCTGGCAAGACGATGACCGCCATCTGCGGGTACAGGTTTCGCTCAGCAAGGGCTGGGCGGGCGATCAGGCCGTGCTGCGGCTGGCCACCGTGGTCCACATCCACAACCGCCTGGGTCGCATCTATATGGCCGTGGTCGGCCCGGCCCACAGCTGCATCGTGCCTCTGATGCTCAAGCAAATCACGCGGAAAAAGGCATGAGCAGCACACCCCGTCAAGGCCGGCTGGCCCGCAGTGGCGTGGCCGGCCTGGCCCTGGCCAAAGTCGGCCTGGCCAAGATAAGCCATGGCGCGGCGCAGCTCGCCCGCGACGAGGCCAGCCGCCTGCAGGCGCAAGCTGCACACGAAGAGAAGCTGGGCCGCATCCTGTTCAGCGCGCTCAACCAACTCAAGGGCACGGCCTTGAAAGCCTCCCAACTTCTGAGCATGGAGCTGGGCCTGCTGCCCGAGGGCTTGCGTGAGCAACTGGCCCAAGCCCATTACCAGGCCACGCCGCTGAACCGCGCCCATGTGATCAAGCTCTTGCGCCAGGAATTCGGCCAGGGGCCGGAACAGTTGTTTGCCGAGTTCCAGCCCCAGGCCTTTGCCGCCGCCAGCCTGGGCCAGGTGCATGAGGCGCGGGCCCACAGCGGCGAGCGCCTGGCCGTCAAGCTGCAATACCCCGGCATGGCGGCCACCATCGCCAGCGATATGAGCTTGCTGCGTGGCCTGCTACGCGGCTTGCAAGGCGGCGGTCTGGCGGGTTTGCCGGACGAAAAGCTGCTGAAGTCGGTGCTGGCCGATATCGAACTCAAACTCGCCGAGGAGCTGGACTACCAGCGCGAGGCCGCCGAGCTGAGCTGGTTTGCGCAACAAGCGCTGCCGCCCGAACTCGTCGTGCCCAAGCTCTTCCCCGGCCTGAGCAGCGGCCGGGTCTTGAGCATGGAGATGTTGGAAGGGCTGCATCTGGAGGCCTGGCTGGCCCAGCATCCGAGCCAAGCCCTGCGCGATCACTTCGGCCAGTTGCTGCTGACGCAGTTTGTGCACAGCCTGCTAGGCTTGCGCCGCCTGCAAGCCGACCCACACCCCGGCAACTACCTCTTCATGGCCCAGGGCCGCCTGGGCCTGCTGGACTTCGGCCGGACCTTGGATCTGCCCGGTGCTTTTGTGGACCTGATTCAATCCGCCTGGCGCGCCCGTCTGGCGATCGACGACGCCGCACTTTTGCAAACCTACCGCGAGAGCGGCTTGATCGCACCCAGCCTGAGCCTGCGCGAGTTTCAAGCGCAGCTGCTACCCATCCTGGCTCCGCTGCTGGATTGGCAGTTGGAGCCCTGGCGGCATGCGCACTACGACTTCGGCCAGCTCAAGCCCCTGCCCCGCATGGACGCTGCCGCCCAGGCCCAAGCCATGGCCTTGCTGCACCAGCTGCCACCCGAGCTGCCTTTTTTTGACCGTGCTTACCTTGGCCTGCTGCAAATGCTGCGGCGCCTGGGCGCCCGGGTCACCATGCCCCGCGACTGGCTGAGTCGCGATCGCCATCAGGAGCTTTGATGCTGAAGACTGTTTCACGCCCATGGATTGGCCACTGGCTGCTGGCCGTGGCCCTGCTGCACACCCTGGTCAGCGCCCTCATGTTTGGCCCCACCCTGCAAGCCATGTGGCAGCAAGGCCTGTTCAACACGGTCGGCGGCGACGCGCTGCGCGGCGCTGTCAGCTGGTTTGTCCTGTTTGGTTTCTTGCTGGCCCTATTGGCCCTGGCCATCACGCCGCTGGAGCGCCAAAGCCAGAACCAGGCTTTGCGCCGCCTGGGCTGGGGCACCCTGGCACTGACGGCCGTGGGCCTGTTTTTGATGCCCCTCTCGGGCTTTTGGCTCGCCTTGCCAGCCGCACTGGCCCTGCTGCTCAAGCGCTGATCTGGGCAGAACCGACTTGTAGGGCAGCTATCATGCCGCACCTCGAATCTGGAGTACCGCGTTGGATACAGTGTTGTTGATCAAGGCCGCCATCATGGGCATCGTCGAAGGCCTGACCGAGTTCTTGCCCATTTCTTCGACGGGTCATTTGATCCTCACCGGCTCCTTGCTGGGCTTTGACGATGCCAAGAGCAAGGTATTCGACATCGCCATCCAGACCGGCGCCATCTTTGCCGTCATCCTGGTCTACTGGCAGCGCCTGCGCGAAGTCGCCGCCGGCTTGGGCTCAGACGCCCGTGCCCGCCGCTTCGTCACCAATGTGGCCATCGGCTTCTTCCCCGCGGTCATCCTGGGCCTCTTGTTCGGCAAGGCCATCAAGGCCCATCTCTTCACCCCCACCGTGGTGGCCAGCACCTTCATCATCGGTGGCCTGATCATTCTCTGGGCCGAGAAACGCCCGGCCAGCGCCGTGCGGGTGGAGAACGTGGACGATATGTCGCCCATGGATGCGCTCAAGGTCGGCGTTTTGCAATGCCTGGCCATGGTGCCCGGCACCAGCCGTTCGGGTGCCACCATCATCGGCGGCATGCTGATCGGCCTGTCGCGCAAGGCCGCGACCGACTTTTCCTTCTTCCTGGCCATCCCCACCTTGATCGGTGCCGGCCTCTACAGCCTCTACAAAGAGCGAGCCCTGCTCAGCGCGGCTGACATTCCCATGTTCAGCGTCGGCCTGCTGTTCTCCTTCATCAGCGCCTGGATCTGCGTGCGCTGGTTGCTGCGCTATATCTCCAGCCACAGCTTCACCCCCTTCGCCTGGTACCGCATCGCCTTCGGCATCGTGGTCTTGGCCACGGCCTGGAGCGGCCTGGTGGTCTGGGCGGATTAATTCACCAAATGCCCTGCTGGGTCGGCCGGGCTTGAGGGCCCACGTAAAATGATGGAATGACCATCACCCTCAAAACCGGCGCCGATATCGCGGCCCTGCGCATCGCCGGGCGCCTGGCCTCCGAAGTGCTGGACATGCTGACCCCGCATGTGCGCCCCGGCATCACCACCGAAGCTCTGGACAAGCTGGCGCACGACTACATCGTCGATGTGCAGCAAGCCATCCCCGCCCCGCTGAACTACACGCCGCCGGGCTATATCCCCTACCCCAAGTCCATCTGCACCTCGGTCAACGATGTGATCTGCCACGGCATCCCCGATGGCCGGGCGCTGAAGAACGGCGACATCGTCAATATCGACGTCACCGTCATCAAGGACGGCTGGCACGGCGACACCAGCCGCATGTTTGTGGTGGGCGAAGGCTCCATCGCCGCCAAGCGCCTATGCGCCTTCACCTACGAGGCCATGTGGAAGGGCATCGCCAAGGTCAAGCCCGGCGCTTACCTGGGCGATATCGGCCACGCCATCCAGACCTTTGCCGAGAACGCGGGTTTCTCCGTCGTGCGCGAGTTCTGCGGTCACGGCATCGGCCAGGTCTTCCACGAAGAACCGCAGGTGCTGCACTACGGCCGCCCCGGCACCTTGGTGCAGCTGCAGCCCGGCATGGTCTTCACCATCGAGCCCATGATCAACGCCGGCCGCCGTGAGATGCGCGAGCACAACGACGGCTGGACCATCAAAACCAAGGACCGCTCGCTCTCGGCCCAATGGGAGCACACCCTGGTGGTGACCGAAACCGGTTATGAGGTCTTCACGCTCTCGGAAGGCAGCCCCGCCTTGCCCGCCTTCATCAGCTCGACCAAGACCTGAGTTCCATGCCCAACTCTCCCGGCCCAGCGCCCAGCTCCAGCCCCGCGGTGGCCAGCGTGGCCGAGATGCGCCAGGCCTTCAAGGCCGGCAAACTGGCCTTGATCGAAGATTTCCGCAAGGCCAAGCCCACACTGACCGCGGCCAGTGGCCTCTTGCGCCGCTTGGCCCGCCATGTGGATGCCAGCCTCAAGACCTTGTGGACCCAAGCCCAGCTGCCCGCCGGCGCCAGCCTGGTGGCGGTGGGGGGTTACGGGCGCGGCGAGTTGTTCCCCTATTCCGACGTCGATGTGCTGGTGCTCTTGCCGGACGGCGTGGAGGCGCATCTGGACGGCGCCGTCAAGGCCGGCATCGAGCACTTCATCACCGCCTGCTGGGACATCGGCCTGGAGATCGGCTCCTCGGTGCGCAGCCTGGATGAATGCCTCAGCGAGGCCGCCGCCGATGTGACGGTGCAGACCTCGCTGCTGGAGTCACGCCTGCTGATCGGCTCGCGCGGCCTGCACGCGCAGCTGGAGCAGCGCCTGCAGCAGGCCATGGACGCCAGCGCCTTTCTGCGCGCCAAGACCCTGGAGATGCGGCAGCGCCACACCAAATACGACGAGACGCCCTACTCGCTGGAACCCAATTGCAAGGAAAGCCCCGGCGGCCTGCGCGATCTGCAGGTGCTGATCTGGATCGCCCGCGCGGCGGGCCTGGGGCAAACCTGGCACGAGCTGGCCGCCAAAGGCCTGATCACACCTTTCGAGAGCCGCCAGTTGCAGCGCAACGAAGGTGTGCTCAAGCTGATTCGAGCGCGTCTGCACACGGTGGCCGGTCGGCGTGAAGACCGTCTGGTGTTTGACTTGCAAACCGCCGTGGCCGAGAGCTTTGGCTACCGTGCCAGCCCGGCCCAGCGCGCCTCCGAAGTGCTGATGCGTCGCTACTACTGGGCGGCCAAGGCGGTCAGTCAGCTCAATCAGATTCTCTTGCTGAATCTGGAGGAGCATGTCTACGGCTCGCAGCAAGGGCGGATGCGCCCCATCGCCGGCCATGAACAGCAGTTCCTGGATCGTGCCGGCATGTTGGAAGTCGCCAGCGACGAGCTCTACCAACGCGAGCCGCACGCCATCCTGCGCACCTTCTTGGTCTACCAGCAGACGCCCGGCATCAAGGGACTGTCGGCCCGCACCCTGCGCGCGCTCTACAACGCCCGCGAGCTGATGGACAGCGCCTTCCGCCGCGACCCGGTGAACCGCGCCACCTTTATGCAGATCCTGCGCCAGCCCGAAGGCCAGACCCATGCCTTCCGCCTGATGAACCAGACCTCGGTGCTGGGCCGCTACCTGTGGGTGTTCCGCCGCATCGTGGGACAGATGCAGCACGACCTGTTCCACGTCTACACCGTGGATCAGCACATCCTGATGGTGCTGCGCAATGTGCGCCGCTTCTTCATCCCCGAGCATGCCCACGAGTACAGCTTTTGCTCCCAGCTGGCCGCGCAATGGGATCGCCCCGAGCTGCTTTACATCGCCGCCCTCTTCCACGATGTGGCCAAGGGCCGGGGTGGGGATCACTCCGATCTGGGTGCCGTCGAGGTCAAGCGTTTTTGCCGCGACCACGGCCTGGCAAGACCTGACACCGAGCTGGTCAGCTTTCTGGTCCAGCACCACCTGACCCTCTCGCGGGTGGCTCAGAAGGAAGATCTTTCCGACCCCGAGGTGATCGCCGCCTTCGCCGCCAAGATGCGGGACGAGCGCCATCTGACCGGCCTCTATCTGCTCACCGTGGCCGATATCCGCGGCACCAGCCCCAAGGTCTGGAACGCCTGGAAGGGCAAGCTGCTGGAAGACCTCTACCGCGTCACCCTGCGTGCCCTGGGCGGCGCCAAGCCGAATATGGACGCCGAGATCGAGGCGCGCAAGAACGAAGCCCGCCAGGCCCTGGCCCTGCACAGCATGTTGCCGGGCACCGAAGCAGCCCTGTGGCAGACCCTGGAGGTCAGCTACTTCGCCCGCCACGAGGCCAGCGATCTGGCCTGGCATGCACGCGCCCTGTGGCGCCATGTGGAGGCCGCCACCCCCATCGTGCGCGCCCGCCCCTCGCCGGTGGGCGAAGGCCTGCAGGTGCTGGTCTACTCGCCCGACCGGCCCGATCTCTTCGCCCGCCTGTGCGGATATTTCGACAGCGCCGGCTTCAATATTCTGGACGCCAAGGTCCACACCACCCGCAAGGGTTTTGCCCTGGACACCTTTCAGGTCATCAGCCCCGACTCGGAGCAAAACCACCGCGACCTGGTCTCCCTGGTGGAGACCAAGCTGGGCCAGGCCTTGCTGGCCGACGGGCCGCTGCCCGAGCCGCGCCGTGGCCGGCTCTCGCGCCGGGTCAAGAGCTTTCCCTACACCCCGCGCATCGCCTTGCGGCCGGACGAGCGGGCTCAGCACTGGCTGCTGAGCATCAGCACGACCGACCGCGCCGGCCTGCTCTACGCCATCGCCCGCGTGCTGGCCAGGCACCGCATCAATCTGCAGTTAGCCAAGATTTCCACCCTGGGCGAGCGGGTGGAAGACACCTTCTTGGTCGACGGCGCGGCCCTGCAACAAAACAAAACCCAGCTGCAGATCGAGAGCGAATTGCTTGACGCCGTGGCCTTGCCCCAATGAATAGCGCGCCCCGCTCCACCGTCATCTCGGCCCACGAAGCCCTGGCCGCTCTGGCCGAATTCAGCGCCATCATCGATGTGCGCAGCCCCTCCGAGTTCGCCGAGGACCACATCCCCGGCGCGCTGAACTGGCCGGTGCTGGATGACGAGGAGCGCCGCATCGTCGGCACGCTTTACAAAGACTCGCCTTTTGATGCCCGCAAGCTGGGCGCAGCCCTGGTGGCGCGCAATATCGCCCAGCACCTGGACGCGCATGCCGCCAACATGCCGCGCAACTGGCGGCCCTTGGTCTACTGCTGGCGCGGCGGCCAGCGCTCGGGCGCCATGCACTGGTTTCTGGGCCAGATCGGCTTCAAATCGCGCCAGCTGGCCGGTGGCTACAAGGCCTACCGCGCCGAGGTGCGCGCCGCCCTGGAGACCCTGCCCGCCGGCCTGAATCTGCAAGTGCTGTGCGGCCGCACCGGCAGCGGCAAGACCCGGCTCTTGCAAGCCCTGCGCGAGCAAGGGGGCCAGGTGCTGGACCTGGAGGCCTTGGCCGCGCACCGAGGCTCGGTGCTGGGCGCCCTGCCCGGCCAGCCCCAGCCCAGTCAAAAGGCTTTTGACAGCCGGCTTTGGCAAGCCCTGCGCGAGCTGGACCTGAGCCAAGCAATTTTTGTGGAAAGCGAGAGCCGCAAGATTGGCCAGTTACGTCTACCCGAAAGCCTGCACCAGGCCATGCGCACAAGCCCGCACTGCTTCTGGGTGGACATGCCCGAGGCCGCCCGGGTGCAGCTGCTGCTGGAGGACTACGGCCATTTCAGCCAGCAGGTCGAGAGCTTTTGCAGCCTGATCGACGGCCTGGTGGCCTTGCGCGGGCGGCAGAAAATCGAAGCTTGGCAAGCCCTGGCCCGCGCCGGCGATTTCGCCACCGTCTTCAAAGAGCTGATGCGCGAGCATTACGACCCCGGTTACGAGAAATCACTCAGCGGCCATTACCCAAACTTGGCCCAGGCCCAGCGCGTAGCGCTGGCCGACGGCGGCGGCCCGGCGCTGGCCCAAGCGGCCTCTCAGCTTTTGCGCCGCTGAAGGGGTGGGTTTGAACCGGCATGTGGTTGAAACGCTGCGGTCAATAATCGATCGTCAAAGCCGGGGTCGGCAAAACAGCCAGGTTTTCGCCCCGACTTGATGTCGCTCAAGTTCAGGTCTTGCAGCGGCTGGCACCATTCCCTTCACACCATGCCCATGCTCGAAACCGAAAAAGCTCTTGCGCAATCCCGCCAGTTCGGGGTGAAGCCCATCCCCCTGCTGCGGCCCCTGGGTTGGCTGGCGCGCGGCTGGAAAGACCTGTGGCGCTGCCCCGGCGCCTCCCTGGCTCATGGCCTGGTCATGGCCATCGCTGGGGCCTTGATTCTGTGGCTGGCACGTGATCGTTTCTGGCTGCTGGCCGGTGCCTTCAGCGGCTTTCTGCTGGTGGCGCCCATCCTGGCCACCGGGCTCTACGTCATCAGCCGCGATATCGAGATGGGCCGCACGCCCAGCCTGGCGCGGGTGCTGGAAGCTTGGCGGCCGCGCGATGGCCGCCTGGTCGTGTTCGGCGTGCTCCTGGCCTTTGCTGGCACCGGCTGGGTGATGACCTCGGCCTCGCTGATCACCGGTTTTGCACCCCAGCCCATCCACAGCCCGGGCGATTTTTTGCAGCATGTGGTGCTCAACGACGACTCCCATTTGTTTGAGATTTGGCTAGGCATGGGCGCCTTGCTGGCCGCTCCCATGTTTGCCTCCACCATGATCGCCGTGCCGCTCTTGCTGGACACCCAGATCGGCATCCTGGGCGCCGTCTTCACCAGTTGGCGCGTGGTGATGGAGTACCCGGCGCCGGTGGCGCTGTGGGCGGCCCTGATCATGTTGCTGACACTCTTGGGCATGAGCAGCCTCATGCTTGGCCTGATCGTGATCCTGCCCTGGCTCGGCCATGCCAGCTGGCATGCCTACCGTGATCTGGTCAAAAAGGCCGAGTAGTCCCTATGTTTGGTTATACAGAGCAGCAAATCGCCCAGTTTGGGCTGACCTGGGGCGTTGGCGCCTTCATGGTCTATATGATTTTCATCATCCTGCAACTGGCCCGCGAGTCCAAGGCCGGGCGCTTCGGGACCTTTGTGCTGCTGCTGGCCCTGGGCTTTGGCATGGTTGGCTTCATCGCCAAAGGCATTGTGAAGTGGTGGATGGGTGGCTAAATCAGACGCGCTGCGCGCGGTCAGCCGCAGCTTCAAGCACAGCAATTTCGAAGACATCCAAGCCCTGATCACCGGCACCTTGTTCGTGGCCCTGGGTGTGGCCTTGTTCAAGCAGGCCGGCATGTTGACCGGCGGCACCGTCGGCATTGCCTTTTTGATCCACTACGCCAGCGGCCTGCCATTTGGCGCCCTGTTCTTCGCCATCAATCTGCCCTTTTACTGGCTGGCCTATCGGCGCATGGGCCTGCCCTTTATGCTGAAGACGGTAGTGGCGGTGGGCCTGATGTCGGTCTTGTCGGAGCTGCTGCCGCGCTGGCTACAGATCAGCTCGCTCAATATCTGGTTCGCCGCGATTGCCGGCGGCCTCTTGATCGGCGCGGGCATGCTGATCTTGTTCCGCCACCGGGCGTCTCTGGGCGGGCTGAATGTGCTGGTGCTTTATCTGCAGGAGAAAAAAGGCTGGCGCGCCGGCTATGTGCAGGCCGCGCTGGACGGCCTGATCCTCCTGGCCTCCCTGGCCTTTGTGCCGCCGGATCGTGTGGCCCTGTCCCTGCTGGGCATGGCGGCCATCAACGCCGCCCTGGTGGTCAATCACAGGCCGGGGCGTTACACGGCCGTGTCCTAAACGGCCCGCCCCACCTGTATTCCCATCAAGGCTTGGAAGGCCTGGCCTCGGTCAAACCCCATTGCTGCAGCATGAAGCTGTAGACCTTGGCTCTTTCCTTCATGCCATCAAAACGCCCGGAGGCGCCGCCATGGCCCGCCGTCATATTGATGTCAAAGAGCAGGGGCGCGTCAGCATTGCTCTTGAGCGTGCGCAGCTTGGCCACATACTTGGCCGCCTCCCAGTAAGGCACCTGGCTGTCATTCAAACCGGTGCGGGCCAGGATGGCCGGGTAGGCGCCGGGCTTGAGATTGTCGTAAGGGCTGTAGGCCCGCATCCAGCGGTATTGCTCGGCGATCTTGGGGTTGCCCCACTCGATGAACTCCTCGGTGGTCAGGGGCAGGCTCTCGTCCAACATGGTGTTGATCACGTCCACGAAAGGCACCTCGGCCACCACGGCCTTGAAAAGATCGGGCCGCAGATTCGTCACCGCCCCCATCAAGAGCCCACCCGCGCTGCCGCCCGTGATGATGAGTTGCGAAGGCTCGGTGAAGCCCTGGGCCACCAAGGCCTCGCTGGCGGCGATGAAGTCGGTGAAGGTGTTCATCTTCTTGGCCAGCTTGCCCTCCAGATACCAACGCCGCCCCAGATCGCCACCGCCCCGCACATGGGCCACGGCGATGATCACGCCCCGATCAAGCAGGGACAGGCCCGGCAATGAAAAGCGCGGATCGGAAGAGTTGCCATAACTGCCATAGCCCTGCAACAACAAAGGCTGCGGGCCTGTGCGGCGCAGCTGCTTGGCCCACACCAGGGAGACTGGCACCTGGGTGCCGTCCGCGGCCTGCGCCCAGATGCGGCGGGTCTCGTAACGAGCAGGCTCATAGCCGCCCTGCACCGCTTGGCGCTTGAGCAGATGGAGCTTGCGACTGGCGAACTCATAGTCATAGACCGAGACCGGCGTGGTCATGGACTGATAGCTCAGGCGCAAACTGCCGCTGTCGTACTCCCGATTGAGACCCCGATTGCTGGTGGCGGTGTAGACCGCTTGCTCAAAAGGGATCTCCTGCGGCTTGAAGCGTGCGTGGTCATAGACCCGCAGCTTGACGGAGCCTTGCTCGCGCACCTGCAGGGCCAGATGGGTCTTGAACATGGTCAAGCCCTCCAGCATGGCCTCGTCGCGATGGGCGATCAACTCCTTGGCGGCTGCCAAGTGCTGGGGCTTCAGAGGCAGGCGCTTGAGGTCCGGCAAGGGCAGACGCACCAGGCGGAAATTGGGGCCACGGTCATTGCTCAGCAGATAGAGCTGGCCCTCGCGATGCTCGACCGCGTATTCCTGGCCCGGCTTGCGTGGCAGCAGCAGCGCCCAGGGGCTCAAGGGCTGGCGGCTGGGCAAGAGTCGCACCTCGCTCGCGTCCTTGGAGCGGCTGATCAGACTCAAAAAACGTCCGTCCGCCGTGCTCGACAGGTCGAGGTTGTAGAGCGGGTCCTTGTCTTCATAAATGAGGACGTCGGGCGTGCTGCCGTCCAGGGCATGGCGCCAGAGGCGGTCGCGGCGTTTGGCCTCGTTGCTGGTGATGTAGAAGAGGTAGCGGCCGTCGGCCGACCACTGCACCGAGGCCACTTTCTGTGCCCGCCAGCCCAGGTCTTGGCCCGTGCCCAGATCGCGAATCTTCAGCTCGAAATCGCGCGCACCGGTCTCGTCGGTCGAGTAGGCCAAGCGCTGGCCGTCCGGGCTCACCATCAGGCTGCTCAGGTTCATGAACTTCTTGCCCTTGGCCAGCTCGTTCACATCCAGCAAGACTTGCTCGGCGGCGGCAGGGTCAAAGCGACGTTCGCTCCCCTGGGCCGCTCGGCGAATGAAGACGGGGTATTGGGCGCCCTCCAGAGTTCGGCTGGAATACCACCAGCCCCCTTCGCGCACCGGCACGGCCTCGTCCTTTTGCTGGATGCGGCCTAGGATCTCTTGATACAGCCGCTCTTGCAGGCCGGCCAGGGGCTGGAACCAGGCCGCCGTGTAGGCGCTCTCGGCGTTCAAATACGCCATGACCTCGGGCTGCTGTTTTTCACGCAGCCAGAAGAAGTCGTCGATGCGGGTATCGCCATGGATGCTGACGTCCTTGGGACGGCGCTCGGCCATGGGCGGCTGGGCCTGGCCAGACGCGCTCGCCACTGGAATTGGCTTGGCCGCCTCTGGACCCTGCGCCATGGTCAGCGTAGCCTGGGCCATCAGCAGGCCTGCGAACAGCGCTGGGGACAGGCTCGCAGGCAGGCTGCGGCCTGCAAACTTGGATGCAATCTTCAAACGTTTTCTCCCTCGATGGGCCGTGGACGGCCTTCAAACTCATTCTCTATCTCAGCGCATCAGAGCAGCGGGCTGTACCAGCGCAACTCCAGCAGCTTGCGCGCCAGCAGATGCAAGCGCCCCGCCGGGTCGGCCAGATTGTGCAGGATGTCAAAGTGATTGCAGCCCGGCAGCTCCTCGCAGATGGGCACGGCGCGCGGCCCCCAGGCCTGGCGCAAGAGCTGGTTCTGGCGCTTGAACTCTTCACTCTCCAACTCGCCCACCACGGTATAGATAGGCGCCAGTGGCGCCGGGAAATGCACCGGGCTCAGGCGCCGCACAGCCTGGGCGTCGAGCTGCAGATCGGCCTGCAAAAAAGGCGTTTGCCGGATCGGCGCCAGATCATGCACGCCCGAGATGCTGAGCACGCCCTTGACCAATTGGCGCGGCAGGTCCAGGCCCACCGCCTTCCAATCACAGCAGGCCAGCATGCTGGCCAGATGTCCGCCGGCCGAATGGCCCAGCAGAATGATTTGGTTCGGGTCGCCGCCGTACTCGGCCGCATGCCGCCACACCCAGGCCAGGGCCTGGGTGAGTTGCAGCGGGATTCGGTCCAGGCCGACCTCGGGGCAGAGCCCGTAGTTGGGCACGATCACCAGCGCCCCTTCCTCGGTGAAACTGCTGGCCAGAAAAGACAGGTCCGACTTGTCCAGCGAGCGCCACCAACCGCCATGCAGCACCACCAGCACCGGCGCCTTGGAGGCCTCGGTGCGGAACAGATCCAGGCCTTCGCTGGCGGCCTCGCCATAGGGCAGGTCGAGCACGCAGGCCGAGTTCTCGCGCACAAAGCGCGAGGTGCTGGCCCAACGTTGCAACACGGCGGCGCTATCGGCCACGCGGGCGCGGTTGTTGTACTGAGCGTCAAACCAGGCGGGCGAGCGAGCTGACATGAACAGTCCTTCAGGGCAGGAAATGAGATCGGGCCATGGGCGCCGATTTCACCAAATTTCCAAGCGCCTGGCACTGAGAAAAAGCGGGGTTTGGCGAAAGCCCCACTAACGCCGCATCCCGGCGCAAGACCGGGGTGCCTCAGCGCGGCGCAGCACCCGGGCTCGCGGCGCCCCCGAGTTGCCGACTGAGCTGCCGACTAAGCCTTAGCGCCAAGCCATAGCTGAGCGCCAGGCCCAGCAGCAGCAAGGCCGCCAGGCCCAGCTCCTTGCCCTCCATCCAGGCCTGCAGAGCGGGTGAGGCCAGCTTGGCCAAACCTAGGCCGGCCACCGCCAGACTCAGTGCGGCCACCGCCAGGCTCATGATGCGCGAGGCCAGGGCCGCGATTTGATCGGCTCGGGCGATCAGATGGGCGATCCACCAGCCGTTGAGCCCATCAGCCACCACCATGCCCAGCACAAAAAGCAGGCCCAGGCTCAGGGCATGAGCCAGGCCGCCGAACTGCGCCGCCATCACCGCAAACAAGGCCGACTGGCTGACGGTGTCAAAAGACAGGGCGAACAAAGCCCCCACCAGGGCCGAGCCCCAGGGCTTGCCGCCGGACGATGCGGGCAGCCAGCGCAGCAGCAGCCCGCTTTTCAAGCCTTGCAAGGCCACGCGCTGATGGCTTGGCGTGCTGAGCACCGCCCATAGATTGAGCACACCCAGCAGCAGGAGAAAGGCGATGGACACCCAGGCACCGAACAGCTCCAGCCAGGCCGGCGTGGCCCAGTGCTCACTCATCACCCCGACCAGGCCCGCAATCAAAAGCACCACGGCGCCATGGCCCAGGGAGAAAAGCGCACCACAAAAGCGCGCATGCGCCCCGCCCTGGCGCGTGGCCAGGCGGCTCAGACCATCAATCGCGGCCAGGTGATCGGCGTCAAATCCATGTCGCAGACCCAGCAGGAAAACCAGGGCACACAGACTGGCCCAGTCGCCACTCGCGATTGACGCTAGATCTCCCATGCTGGCCTCCCCTTGCCTTTGTGCTCATGTTCGCAGCCTAAAACAACAGGCGTCTAAACCATACACAAATCGTGCCAAACGTGAAGACCGCGCTGACCACACCCAATGGCGGGAGCAAAAACAAGCAAGCCCGGCAAACGGCCCCAGCTTTGTAGCTGGGCCGCATGCCGAGCTTGAGATCAAAGCAAGCTCAGGCGCGGATCAACGCACCCGGCCTTCCTTCCAAGCGCCCAGCAGCTTGTTGTAGTCGATGGTCTCGCCCTTGGGCTTTTCATTGGCCAGCTTGGCCCAGGGCGCGCCCTTGTCGCTCAGCCATTTGGCCGGGCTTTCCTTCTTGTTCAGCTTGGGCGGGCACTTGGCCATGCCGGCGCGCTCCAGCCGAGCCATCACCGCGTCCATTTCCTCGGCGAGGTTGTCCATGGCGCCTTGCGGGGTCTTCTCACCCGTCACCGCCTGGGCCACGTTCTTCCACCACAGCTGGGCCAGCTTGGGGTAGTCGGGCACATTGGTGCCGGTGGGCGTCCAGGCCACCCGTGCAGGGCTGCGGTAGAACTCGATCAGGCCGCCGTATTTGTTGGCGTTCTTGGTGAAGAAGTCGCTGCGGATATCGCTGTCGCGGATGAAGGTCAGGCCGGTGATGCTTTTTTTCAGGCTGGTGGTCTTGGCCGTGATGAACTGGGCGTAGAGCCAGGCTGCGGCCACCTTGTTGGCATCGTGGTCCTTGAAGAAGGTCCAGCTGCCCACGTCCTGGTAGCCGTTTTGCATGCCTTGCTTCCAGTAAGGGCCGTTGGGGCCAGGGGCCATGCGCCATTTGGGCGAGCCGTCCTCGTTGACCACGGGCAGGCCTTTTTTGGTCATGTCCGCGGTGAAGGCGGTATACCAAAAGATTTGCTGCGCGATCTGGCCCTGGGCCGGAACCGGGCCGGCCTCGCCAAAGGTCATGCCCATCGCCTCCTTGGGCGCGTACTTCTTCATCCAGTCGATGTATTTGGTTAGGGCGTAGACGGCAGCCGGCGAATTGGTGGCACCGCCGCGGCTGACCGAAGCACCAACCGGCGTGCATTTGTCGTCCGCCACGCGGATTCCCCACTCATCCACCGGCATGCCATTGGGGATGCCTTTGTCCGCCGTACCCGCCATGGACAGCCAGGCATCGGTGAAGCGCCAACCCAGGGAGGGGTCTTTCTTGCCGTAGTCCATATGGCCGTAGATGGGCTTGCCATCGATGGTCTTCACATCCACGCTGAAGAATTCGGCGATGTCCTCGTAGGCGCTCCAGTTGAGCGGCACGCCCAGCTCGTAGCCATACTTGGCCTTGAACTTGGCTTGCAGGTCTTTGCGAGCAAACAGATCGGCGCGGAACCAGTAGAGGTTGGCGAACTGTTGGTCGGGCAGTTGGTAGAGCTTGCCATCGGGCGCGGTGGTGAAGCTGGTGCCGATGAAGTCTTTGAGGTCCAGGCCGGGATTGGTGAAGTCCTTGCCCGCGCCCGCCATATAGTCGCTCAAGGCCATGATCTTGCCGTAGCGGTAATGGGTGCCGATCAGGTCGGAGTCCGAGATCCAGCCGTCGTAAATGCTCTTGCCCGACTGCATGGAGGTCTGCAGCTTCTCGACCACATCGCCCTCCTGGATCAGGTCGTGCTTGACCTTGATGCCGGTGATTTCTTCAAAAGCCTTGGCCAGAGTCTTGCTCTCGTACTCGTGGGTGGTCAGGGTCTCGGACACGACCGACACCTCTTTCACGCCCTTGGCCTGCAGTTTCTTGGCGGCTTCGATGAACCACCTCATCTCGGCCATCTGCTGGTCTTTGTTCAGCGTGGAGGGCTGGAACTCGGCGTCAATCCACTTCTTGGCCTCGGCCTCACCGGCCTGGGCCGTGGTGCCCGCCACCGCCAGCACAGCGGCGATTGCGAGCGCGCTGTAGTGGCACTTCATGCGACTGTCTCTCATGCTTGTCTCCATCTTGCGTGTTGTCAGCCCCCGGACCGAGATTCAACAGACAGGGCCCCGGGGACGCGGGCCATGTCCATGGCTATTGAGCTAGCCCTTTTTCATAATCAGACCCAGCACGGCCATGGACAGCACAAAGCTGATCCACACCGAGGGCTCGGTCTCCAAGGCAAACCATTCCATGGCCTTGGCCGACAGACCCACAAAAGCCAGATTGATATAGGCCGCCGTCAGCAAGCCCACAAAGAGCCGATCGCCACGCGTGGTCCGCATCGGTAACCAGCCCTTGCGCATCACCGTGGGTGACTTGATCTCCCAGACCGTCATGCCCACCAGCATCAGGGCGATGCAGGAGAAGAACACGGCAACGGGGGTGGTCCAGACCATCCAGTCAAACATTTGCTAGCTCCTTGATATGCGCAACAGAGCGGGCAGCTCTCACGCCCAAGCTCGCCGCGATCGGCCGGTCGCCAAGTGACTCGGGGTGTTGCTGAAGCGAAGTAAAGGAGGAGGAGGCGAAGCCGACGGGGGACATGAGCGGAAGCAATGCGCCGAGGCGCTTGGCTTGCGCCAGACCATTTTTTCTATCGTTCAATCCTGCAAGTCGGGCGGTGATCAGGCCGCTCGGGTGCTCTGCTCCGCTCATGTCCCCCGGACTGGGCTTCGCCCAGCCCTCCTCCTTTACTTCGCTGCGCAGAACACCCAAGCGACCTGATCCGGCGAAGGCTGATAGGAAGCCCGCCAAATTTGCGAACAGCATCACCATCACACCCTCCCCATCGCAAAGCCCTTGGCGATGTAGTGGCGCACAAACCAGATGACGATGGCGCCGGGCACGATGGTCAGGGTGCCTGCGGCAGCCAGGGTGGCCCAGTCCATGCCGGAGGCGCTGACGGTGCGGGTCATGATGGCGACGATGGGCTTGGCGTTGACGCTGGTGAGCGTGCGCGCCAAGAGCAGCTCCACCCAGGAGAACATGAAGCAGAAAAAGGCGGCCACGCCCACGCCGGCCTTGATCAGGGGCAGGAAGATGGTGGCGAAAAAGCGCGGGAAGGAATAACCGTCGATATAAGCGGTCTCGTCGATCTCGCGCGGGATGCCGCTCATAAAGCCTTCCAGAATCCACACCGCCAATGGCACATTGAAGAGCAGATGCGCCATGGCCACGGCGATATGCGTATCCATCAAGCCCAGGGTGGTGTAGAGCTGGAAAAAGGGCAGCAGAAACACGGCCGGCGGCGTCATGCGGTTGGTCAGCAACCAGAAGAACACATGCTTGTCGCCCAGAAAGCTATAGCGGCTGAATGCGTAGGCGGCCGGCAAGGCCACGGTGATGGAGATCACCGTGTTGATGCCCACATAGATCAGGCTGTTGATATAGCCCGAGTACCAGGACTCATCGGTGAAGATGGTCTTGTAGCTGGCCAGCGAGAAATGCTGGGGAAAGAAACTGAAGCTGGACAGAATCTCCTCATTCGTCTTGAAGCTCATATTGACCATCCAGTAGATGGGCAGAAGCGCGAAGACGAGGTAGGCGATCAGGAACAGCGTGCGTTTCTTGAAGCGCTTGTCTTCATGCATGGCTCGCGCCCTCCTTCTCGGTCTGGCCCAAGGCCTGCATCCAGTTGTAGAGGATGAAGCAGAGCAGCAGGATGATCAAAAAGTAGATCAGCGAGAAGGCGGCCGCCGGCCCCAGGTCAAACTGACCCACCGCTTTTTGCGTCAGGTATTGCGACAAAAAGGTGGTGGCATTGCCGGGCCCGCCACCGGTCAGCACAAATGGCTCGGTGTAAATCATGAAGCTGTCCATAAAGCGCAAGAGCACCGCAATCATCAGCACGCCCCGCATCTTGGGCAGCTGGATGTAGCGGAACACGGCGAACTTGCTGGCCCCGTCGATACGCGCAGCCTGGTAGTAAGCATCGGGGATGGAGCGCAGGCCGGCAAAGGCCAGCAAGGCCACCAACGGCGTCCAGTGCCACACATCCATCACCAGCACCGTCAGCCAGGCGTCCAGCGAATTGCCGGTGTAGTTGTAGTCCACGCCCAGAGCCTTGAGCCCGGCACCGAGCAGACCGATATCGCTGCGGCCAAAAATCTGCCAGATGGTGCCCACCACATTCCAGGGAATCAGCAGGGACAGCGACACCAGCACCAGGGTGGCCGAAGACTTCCAGCCTTGCGCTGGCATGGACAGGGCCAGAGCGATGCCCAAAGGAATCTCCACCAGCAGCACCGAGAGCGAAAAACCCAGCTGCCGCCACAGGGCCGCATGCAGCTCTTCGTCCCGCATCACGGCGGCAAACCACTCGGTGCCGACGAAGACCCGCCGCTCGGGCGAGATGATGTCTTGCACCGAATAATTGACCACCGTCATCAAGGGCAGGATGGCCGAGAAGGCCACGCAGATGAAAACCGGCAAGACCAGAAACCAGGCTTTTTGATTAACGGGCTTCATGCCTGCACCTCCGTGGGGGTGATGAGTTGCTCATCGGCACCATAAAAACAGCTGTGCTCACCCAAGACTTGCAGCCAGACCAGATCGCCCGCCGCCGGTGGCCTGGCCTGCGCATTCAGGCGCACGCGCAGGGTCTGACCCGCGAGTTGGGTCGTGATCAGCCAATAAGTGCCCACGTCCTGCACCTTGCTGACTTGCACCTCCACACAACCAGGCTGATGCAGGGGCTGCAGCTGCACATACTCGGGCCGCACGCCCAGAGTGAACTCACCCAGCTGATGCAAGCGAGCGACTATCTCTGGCTTGAGCGCGCTGGCCGCCAGGCTCAGGCGCTGGCCGCCTAGGGTCAGGTCTTGCCCCTGCAGTCGCGCGGGCAAAAAGTTCATGCCCGGCGAGCCGATGAAATGGCCCACAAACATATGCTGGGGCCGCTCGAACAAGGCGTCCGCTGCCCCCATCTGCACCGCGCGGCCCCGGCTCATCACCACGATCTGCTCGGCAAAGGTCAGGGCCTCCACCTGGTCGTGGGTGACGTAGATCAGGGTCAGTTTGAGCTCGTGATGGATCTGCTTGAGCTTGCGCCGCAGCTGCCATTTCAGATGCGGGTCGATAACGGTCAAGGGCTCATCGAACAAAACGGCCGACACATCCTCGCGCACCAGGCCACGGCCCAGTGAGATCTTTTGCTTGGCGTCGGCCGTTAAGCCGGCGGCGCGCTGGTTCAGCTGGGCGCTCATCTCCAACATCTCGGCGATGCGCCCCACCCGCTCCTTGATGCGGGCCGCGGCCACGCCGCGATTCTTCAGCGGGAAGGCCAGGTTCTCGGCCACCGTCATGGTGTCGTAGATGACCGGGAACTGAAACACCTGGGCGATATTGCGCGCCTGCGGCGTGAGCTGGGTCACATCGCGGCCATCAAAGCTCACCCTACCCTGCGAGGGTTGAACCAGGCCGGACATGATGTTGAGCATGGTGGTCTTGCCACAGCCCGAGGGGCCTAGCAAGGCATAAGCGCCACCGTCTTCAAAGTCCATCTTCAGCGGCAGCAGCGCGTAGTCGCTGTCCTGCCGAGGATTGGCCTTGTAGGCGTGGGCCAGATCGAGTGTGATGCGTGCCATCAGCCCTGCCCTCCCATTGCCTGCAGGCGCCGGGGTGCCAATAGCAAGGCCTCTTGTGCGTCAAACACATAGGCTTCTGCGGCCTGCAGATACAAAGTTAGCGCGGCGCCCAGCTCAAAATAATGCACGCCGCTGAGCTGGGCCACCAAGGACCCCAGCTCGCTGTGCAGATGGACAAAGGTGTCCGAGCCCGAAATTTCCGCCAGCTCCACCACGCCAGGCAGGGCGAGATCGCCGGCCTGGGCCTGCAGGCGCAGGCTGTTGGCGCGCAGGCCCACCGTCAGCGCAGCACTCGCACCCGTGGGCAAATTCAGATCCAGCGTCAAACCAGGCTTCAATTCGATGCCCTGCGCCGTGGCTCGCGCCGGCAGAAAATTCATCGGCGGGTCGCTGAAGGCCCGCGCCACCCGCAGCGAGGCCGGGCGGTGGAAGACCTCGGCCGTGGGCCCGTACTGCAGCAACTCACCGGCGTCCATCACGGCGGTGTAGCCGCCTAGCAGCAAGGCCTCGGCAGGCTCGGTGGTGGCGTAGACCACGGTGGAGTCGCCAGCGGCGAAGAGCTGGCTCAACTCCTCGCGCAACTCCTCGCGCAGCTTGTAATCCAGATTCACCAGTGGCTCGTCCAGCAACATCAAGGGCGCGTTTTTGGCCAGGGCACGGGCCAGGGCCACGCGCTGCTGCTGGCCACCGCTGAGCTGGGCGGGCAGCTTGTCCAGATGCATCTCGATATGCAGGCGCTCGGCCAGGGCTTGCACCTGGATCTGGATGGCCTGGGCATTCAGACCACCGCGCAGCTTGAGCGGCGAGGCGATATTGTCGGCCACCGTCATCGAGGGGTAGTTGATGAACTGCTGGTAGACCATGGACACATTGCGCTCGCGCACCGGCAGGCCGGTCACGTCCACACCGTCCACCTGCACCCGGCCTTCGCTGGGTTTGTCCAGGCCGGCCATCAGGCGCATCAAGCTGGTCTTGCCGGCCTGGGTGGCGCCCAGCAAGACCGTCACCGCACCGGGCTGCAAGGCCAAG
Organism: Paucibacter sp. KBW04; assembly: GCF_003852425.1. Taxonomy (GTDB): domain Bacteria; phylum Pseudomonadota; class Gammaproteobacteria; order Burkholderiales; family Burkholderiaceae_C; genus Paucibacter_A. The sequence goes on from NZ_QAJN01000017.1 coordinate 158,866, forward strand.
TCCAGCGGGTAAAGAAAGGCCTCTGCACCGACTCGGTGGCTGATGCCTTGCATGCTCAGTTGCATCAAAACTCCTCGCGTTCGCTCTTGTTTTGACCCCGCCCCGCTGCGCGCCTGATGCCGCTACACCGGACGGGGAGTTTGGGCCGAGAACCAGGCGCTGACCTGGGCGCGCTGGGCCGCGCTGTAATGCAGGCCCAGCTTGGAGCGTCGCCACAGCACATCGTCCGCCGACAGCGCCCACTCCTCGCGCATCAGGTAGCGCAGCTCAATTTCATACAAACCGGGTGCCACCTCGACCCCCAGATCCGCCAGCGACACCGCCGCGCCCAGCACCCGCGAGATGCGCGAGCCATAGGCCCTGGAGAGTCGCCGTGCCAGGGCCTCCGGCAGATAGGCATAGCGTTTTTGCACCACCTGCACCAGGCGCTCGAAATCGGTATCGGGGCGTTGCGGCTTGCCAATCCAGGCACTCAGATCGCCGCCAGGCAGATAGGCTTTTTCGGTCCAGGCCGGGCGGCTCGGTTGACCCAACATCTCGCCCAGCAAATCGGCCGCATCCTCGGCCAGCTTGCGGAAGGTGGTGATCTTGCCGCCCCACACGCTCAGCAAGGGCGCGCCCAGGGTATTCGTTTCCAGCGAATAGTCGCGGGTCACGGCCGAAGCGTCGCCCGAGGCATCGTCCAGCAAGGGGCGCACGCCCGCATAGCTCCAGACCACATCCTCACGCTGGACCGGTTTCTCAAAATAACGGCTGGCCTGCTCACACAGATACGCCACCTCCTGCGCATCGATCTCGGCCTTGGCCCCGCCCGCTATTGCCGCCTGCGGCAGCTCCACGTCGGTGGTGCCGATCAAGGTGTAGTCGCGCTCGTAGGGGATGGCGAAGATGATGCGCTTGTCGGGGTTCTGGAAGATGTAGGCGTGGTCGTGCTCGAAACAGCGCTTGACGATGATGTGGCTGCCCTTGACCAGGCGCAGGCTCTTGGTCGCCAGGGTCTCGCCGCGGGCGGCCTCGGTGCTTTCGCGCAAAAAGGATTCGGCCCAGGGCCCGGCGGCATTCACCAGAGCACGGGCGCGCACGATGCGCTCGCCCGTCGGCGTCTGGATATGGGCCGTCCAGCCCTGCGCATCGCGTTTGACGCGGGTGCAGGGGCTGCGAGTCAGCAGTTCCGCCCCTTTGGCTTGGGCGTCCAGGGCGTTCAGCAAGACCAGGCGGGCGTCATCCACCCAGCCATCGGAATAGACAAAGCCGCGCTCGTACTTGGCCTTGAGCGGCGCCCCCAGAGGCGAGCGGCGCAGCTTCACGCTCTTGGAGCCCGGCAGGACCTCGCGGCGCGCCAGGTGGTCATACAAAAAGATGCCCATGCGAATCATCCAGGCCGGTCGCATCGCCGCGTCGTGTGGCATCACAAAGCGCAGCGGCCACATGATGTGGGGGGCGCTCTTGAGCAACACCTCGCGCTCCTGCAAGGCCTTGCGAACCAGGGAGAACTCGTAATACTCCAGATAGCGCAGGCCACCGTGGATCAGCTTGGTGGATGAAGACGAGGTGTGCGAAGCCAGATCATCCCGCTCGCACAACAAAACCTTCCAGCCACGCCCGGCCAGATCGCGCGCAATGCCCGCGCCATTGATACCGCCGCCGACGATGAGCACGTCCAGCACATCGTGCTCATCAGTGTTTCGCCCCGCCCTCTGGGCTGCAGGCTTTTCGCTGGCATTCACAAACAGTCTCCAAGATCGAAAGATTCGTTATTTTGTCTTTCTTTTTCGTTTGTAACGCGCTTTTGTGCGAATTGACACAGGGTTAACCAGATTCTCTGTTCGAATTGATTCCAATTAGGCTGGGATACGACGCGAATTGACGCGTTTCAGGCTCATACGAATGCCCCGCATGCCGCCCTCTACACTTGGCACCATGGTTCCCAATCTCCGTCAAACAGAGCTGCTCGCCGAGGTGCGCGCGCGCGGCTCGATCAGCGTCGAAGCCCTGGCCGAAAAATTCGGTGTCACTCTGCAAACCGTGCGCCGCGATGTGCAGCGCATGGCCGAAGCCGGCCTCGTCGCCCGCTTCCACGGCGGTGTGCGCGTCCCTGCCAGCACCACCGAGAACATCGCCTACCGCCAACGCCAGGCCTTGCAGGCCGAGGGCAAGGCCCGCATCGCCCGCGCCATCGCCCAACGCATTCCGGCGGGCTGCTCGCTGATCCTCAATCTGGGCACAACCACCGAGGCCGTCGCCCGCGAGCTGCTCAAACACCAGGGCTTGCGCGTCATCACCAACAATCTGAATGTGGCCATGATCCTGGCCGACAACCCCGATTGCGAGCTGGTGATGGTGGGCGGCGTGGTGCGCTCGCGCGACCGTGGCGTGATCGGCGAGGCGGCGGTGGACTTCATCCGCCAGTTCAAGGTGGACATCGGCCTGGTCGGCATCTCCGGCATCGAGGACGACGGCTCGCTGCGCGACTTCGACTACCGCGAGGTGATGGTGGCCCGCACCATCATCGAGCACTCGCGCGAGGTCTGGGTGGCCACCGACCACAGCAAATTCAACCGCCCCGCCATGGCCGAGGTCGCTCGCCTGGCCCAGGTCGATGCCTTGTTCACCGATGCGCCGCCGCCCGAGCCCTTCCCCAGCCTGATGCGGGATGCGGGTGTGGAACTGGTGGTGGCGGACTGACGCAAATCTCTCACAAAAAATACCCAAGCCATGACCTATTTGCTCGCCCTGGACCAGGGCACCTCCAGCTCTCGCAGCATCGTGTTCGATGCCTCCGGCCGAGTCTTGGCCATGGCCCAGCGCGAGTTTCGCCAGATATTCCCGCAGCCCGGCTGGGTGGAACATGACGCCAACGAGATCTGGGACAGCCAGCTCGCCACCGCCCGCGAGGCTTTGGCCAAGGCCGGCTTGCAAGCGCAGCAGATCAAGGCGCTAGGCATCACCAACCAGCGCGAAACCACCGTGCTGTGGAATCGCAAGACCGGCCTCCCCCTTCACCACGCCATCGTTTGGCAAGACCGCCGCGCCGAACCCATCTGTGCCGAGCTGCGCGCCCAGGGCCTGACCGACTTGGTGAAGGAGAAAACCGGCCTGGTGATCGATGCCTATTTCTCCGGCAGCAAACTCAAATGGCTGCTGGACCATGTACCCGGCGCCCGCGCCCAGGCCGAACGCGGCGAGCTGGCTTTTGGCACCGTCGATTCCTGGCTGATGTGGCGTTTGAGCGAAGGCCGCATCCACGCCACCGACGTCAGCAATGCCTCGCGCACCATGCTCTTCAATGTGCGCCGCAACGAGTGGGACGAGGATCTGCTGGCACTGCTGCAGATCCCACGCGCGCTCTTGCCCGAGGTCCACCCCAGCGCCCATGTCTACGGCCAGGCGGCGGCCAAGCATCTGGGCGCCGAGATCGCCATCGGCGGCGTCGCGGGCGATCAGCAAAGCGCCCTCTTCGGCCAGGCCTGTTTCAAGGCCGGCATGGCCAAGAACACCTACGGCACCGGCTGCTTCATGCTGATGCACACCGGCGAGAAGTTCCAAAGCTCGGCCAATGGCCTGATCACCACCAGCGCCGCCCAGGCCAGCCGCAAGCCGGAGTTTGCGCTGGAAGGCAGCGTCTTCATCGGCGGCGCGGTGGTGCAGTGGTTGCGCGACGGCCTGCATGCCATCCAGGGCAGCCAGGAGGTGCAAAGCCTGGCTGAAAGCGTGCCCGATGCGGGCGGCGTGATGTTTGTGCCGGCCTTCACCGGCCTGGGTGCGCCCTACTGGAATGCGGAGGCGCGCGGCGCCATCGTCGGCTTGAGCCGTGGCAGCACGGTCGCGCATATTGCCCGCGCGGCGCTGGAAAGCATTGCCTTTCAAAGCGCCGCACTCTTGCAGGCGATGAGCAGCGACGCGGTCGCGGCGGGCGGCGCGCCCGTGACCGAGCTAAGGGTAGACGGCGGCGCCTGCGTCAACAATCTCTTGATGCAGTTCCAGGCCGATCTGCTGGGCATCCCGGTGCTGCGCCCCCAGGTGATCGAGACCACCGCCCTGGGTGCGGCCTATCTGGCCGGCCTGAGCACCGGCGTGTTCAAAAACCTGGGCGATCTGGAACAACATTGGCGGGCGGAGCGGGTCTTCCATTCCACCATGAGCCGTGACCGCGCCCAGAGCCTGATGCGCGACTGGGAGCGCGCCGTGCGCCAGACCTGCACGCTCTGAACGCAGCGCCAAGACTCAGGATGGCTGCTGAGTCATCCGGTCCTTCATCATGGACATCGCAATCGCCAAAGCCGCGCCACCCAGGGTCTTGATCAGACCCGTGTGCTGCGCATAAAAACTCACCAACTCATCGGCGATGCCTGGCTTGGCTGGTGCGCTTGCGTCACCAACTCCTGCTGGCGCAGCACCTGCTGCAGGCTCAAGAGGGAAGCGTGATCTGGGAGCGGCCACCCAGGAGTTTGCCTGTCGCACTTTCGCGCCCTGCACCGTCTCCAGCACCCACAAAAAAGCCCGGCGAACCGGGCGTGGCATCAACGGTAGAAGGCTTCGACCCGGCCCTTGAGCTTGAGCATCAGGGGCTGACCTTTGCGGTCCACGGTCTTGCCGGCGCGGAACTTGATCCAGCCTTCGCTGATGCAGTACTCCTCGACGTCGGAACGCTCCTTGTCGTTGAAGCGGATGCCGATCTCATGCTCGAACACGGCCGCATTGTGGTGCGGGCTGCGCGGATCAACCGACAGATGGTCGGGAATGGGAGGACGGGCATCGGCGGGGACTTGGTTTTCGCTCATGGTATTGGCTGGCTTCTCTGTTCGTTCTGCCTGGCTGGTTCGCGCAGGCGCCTTGAATTGCAGCTCCGATTTTCGCGGATTTGTGCGCCCAGACTGCCGGGAAGGCAAAACAGTTTGAAAAGATCCCACTGGCGCCAGGGGCATCGCGCTTTTGCAGGCCAGAGCTAGACTTGGCCGGACCAAAAAAATATGAAAAGGGAGACCATGTCCTACGCCTTGTTGATCATCGAAGACCCGGCTCAACGCCCCGAGCGCAGCCGCGCAGAAGGGGAGGCCTTGTACGCGGAGATGGCGGCCTTCAGCGCCGCCCTGCATGAGAAGGGGCAGCTGCAAGCCGCCGAGTCCTTGGGCTCGCACGCCAGCGCTCAGCGCGTGCGCAGCGGCCCGCAAGGCCGCCTGCAAATCACCGATGGGCCCTTTGCCGAGGTCAAGGAGATGATCGGCGGCTTCTTCCTGCTGCAAAACGTCAGCCATGAGGAAGCACTGGCGATCGCCCAACGCTGCCCGGCCGCCCAATGGGCCACGGTGGAGCTGCGCCCGCTCATGCCTTGCTACGACGGCAGCGGCGGCCCGGCCTGAGGCCAGCAAGCAGGGCAAGACCGACTTGGGTATTCCTACCCAAACTCCGGACAGATGTCGAAGACTCGCCGCCTGCTTCGTCGTCCTCCATGAAGCGCAGGAGGATTGTTGGACTCGGGCCTTGCGGCCAAACCAAAAGCCGAGCCTCTCCCCTCCTGCGCCGACGACCCAGCCACTCAAACGGAGACCGATTGCCATGAACCCCGTGATTCACTTTGAACTGCCCTATCTCGACCGCGCCCGAGCCGCCCGCTTCTACGCCGAGGCCTTCGGCTGGCAAACCCAGATGCTGGGCGAGGAAATGGGCCACTACCTGCTCTTGACCACGGCCACCAGCGATGCCCAGCCCGGTGCACCCGCGGGCAGCATCAATGGCGGCATGTTTCCCCAGGCCAAAGAGGGCCCGCCGCAAGCCCCCTCCATCGTCATCGGTGTGGAGGCGCTTGAAGCCGCGCGCAGTCGCGTCATCCAGGCCGGCGGCGAGTTGCTGGGCGAGGCCATGGACATCCCGGGTGTGGGCCGCTACGCCAACTTCAAGGACAGCGAGGGCAACCGGGTGGGTTTGCTACAGCCCCTGCCCGGCTCTTCCTGCTAAGTCCTGGGCCAAAGCCCTTGCTTTGCCTTATTCCACCGCAGCGTTTGTTTACCCACACCGTCCTGGTCGGAGCCCACACCATGTCATTCCAAGCCTATCTCGACACGATTCAGAGCAAAACCGGCAAAAGCCCGGCTGACTTCAAAGCCCTGGCCAAGGCCAAGGGCTGGATGAAGGGGCCGAGCCTGAGCGCCGAGATCAAAGCCACCCAGGTGGTGGACTGGATCAAACAAGACTTCGCCCTGGGTCACGGGCACGCGATGGCGATCTACGCCTTGCTCAAAGGCCTCAAAAAAGAAGGCCAGGCCTGAGCACAAGCGCGGCTCGTTCCCCACTCATTCATTCAGAACTGGAATCACCATGCTTCGCCAAATCTTCGTCAACCTGCCCATCAAAAACATGGCGCGCTCCCAAGCCTTTTTCAAAGCCTTGGGCCTGCACTTCAATCCGCAATTCACCAATGAACAAGGTGCCTGCCTGCAGATCGCCGAGAACATCTTTGCCATGCTGCTGGTCGAGCCCTTTTTCCAGGGCTTCACCAAGCTACCCATCTCGGATGCGCACAAAAGCACCGAGGTCTTGATCGCTCTGAGTTGCGATAGCAAAGCCGAGGTCGACGAACTGGTCGGCAAAGCTCTTGCGGCGGGCGGCACGACACCGAATGAAGCCAGAGATATGGGCTTTATGTACCAGCACGGCTTCACCGACCCGGACGGTCATCAGTGGGAGGTGTTCTGGATGGATATGCAGGCCGCCCCGGCCCAGGCTTGAGCGTTTTGCACGCCGGACTTCATCTGGCCATTGCCGCCATCTGGCGGCAAGAGTCGCCGAGCGTGGTGGCCTGCCTCAGCCGCCTGCTGCGCGACCTGGATCTGGCCGAGGACCTCGCCCAGGAGGCCTGCTTGGCCGCCCTGGAGCGCTGGCCCATGCAAGGCCTGCCCGACAAACCCGGCGCCTGGCTGATGAGCACCGCCAAGAACCGCGCCCTGGACTATCTGCGGCATCGCAAGATGGCCCAGCAGCGCCAGCAAGAGTTGGCGCAAGACCTGCTCGCGCAAGAAATGCATCAAGCCCCGGACTTTTTGGAAGCCCTGGACCAAGCCCGACAAGACGAGGTGGGCGACGATATGCTGCGCCTGATCTTCATCGCCTGCCATCCCGATCTACCGCCCGAGAGCCGGACCGCCCTAACGCTCAAGCTGCTGGGCGGCCTGACGACGCAGGAAATTGCCCGCGCCTATTTGCTGCCGGAGGCGACGATTGCCCAGCGCATCGTGCGCGCCAAACGCCGCATCAAAGACACCCATCTGGCATTTGATCTGCCACGCGGCCCAGCCTTGCAGCAGCGCCTGGACTCGGTGCTGGAGGTGATCTACCTGATCTTTAACGAAGGCTATGCCGCCAGCAGCGGTGCCGAATCGATGCGCCCCATCCTCTGCCAGGAGGGCTTGCGCCTGGGCCGCCTGCTGACGCAGATTCAGCCGCAGGCCGCCGAGGCCCAGGGCCTGCTGGCCTTGATGGCGCTGCAAGCCTCGCGCCTGGCGGCACGCCGCGATGCGCAGGGTCACCCGGTGCTGCTGGAGGCGCAAGATCGCAGCCGCTGGGATCAGGGTTTGATCGAGCAGGGCTTGCAAGCTCTGGCCCTCGCAGCGCACAGCGAGGCCGAACTGGGTCCCTACGGCCTGCAAGCCGCCATCGCCACCTGCCACGCCCGCGCCCGCAGTGCCGATCAAACCGATTGGGCCAAGATCGATGCACTCTATTTCGCGCTCCACCGCCTGCACCCCTCACCCGTGATCGCCCTGAACCGGGTGGTGGCCCACGCCATGCACCAGGGCCCGGCCGCCGGACTGCAAATGCTGGCCCCTCTGTTGCAAGACCCCGCCTTGCAAAGCTACCCCTGGCTGCCCGCGGTGCAGGGCGATTTACTGGAGAAGCTGGGGCAGACCGAGCAGGCCAGCCAGGCGTTTGAAGCCGCAGCCGCCTTGAGCGGCAATGCGCAGGATCGCCAGCAGATGCTGGAGCGGGCCCATCGCTTGAAGGCGCAAATCAAAACCTCCGAGACCTAAGGCGAAACCTAAGCGGCGGCGACGCCCGAGAGCGGGCCGACTGAAACCACCAAAGGAAAAGCCCACAAAGTCTTTGGACCTTGTGGGCTTGTTCTGGTGGGCGGTGCAGGGTTCGAACCTGCGACCCCTGCCGTGTGAAGGCAGTGCTCTACCACTGAGCTAACCGCCCGGTATTGGGTACCGGTTGCACATCTTGTGCCAAATTGTCGACCCGCGCGCGGGCCGTCGGTTTGAAGACTGATCTCGATTCGATTGCCGAGATCTTGCTCAAACCTTGGTGGGCGGTGCAGGGTTCGAACCTGCGACCCCTGCCGTGTGAAGGCAGTGCTCTACCACTGAGCTAACCGCCCGGTATTCCTGACCGGGAACTTTCTAGTATTGACCGCAGCCTGGCTGAGGATTGAGCTCGATACGATTGCCGAGTTCATCATCAAAAAGACTGGTGGGCGGTGCAGGGTTCGAACCTGCGACCCCTGCCGTGTGAAGGCAGTGCTCTACCACTGAGCTAACCGCCCGATTTGGTCAATTTCTTGGCAAATTTTGTTCGCTTGGCTTGCTTGATCTGCTTTCGCATTTCTCGCTAACCGCGAAGCCCACGATTATGCCATGACTTTTTAGGCCGAATCGAAACTTCAAGCAGAAATTTGCTCGCTCGCCTTCCAAACGCGCTTGCCGCCGCTGGCCTTGTCCAGCTCCAGCAGCACTTTTTCATGCGCAGCCAGTTCTTCTTCGCTGGCCTGGGGCACGGGCAGCTGGAAGCTGCGCAGATCGACCGCAGCCACGCGGAATTCGTTCGAGTCCGAGCCCTCATCGCCCGAGTCGTCCATCACCAGAGAGTCCTGGCCCCGGGTCAGGCGGATGTAGACCTCGGCCAGCAGCTCCGCATCCAGCAAAGCGCCGTGCAACTTGCGATTGGAGTTGTCGACCTCCAGTCGGCGGCACAGAGCATCCAGCGAGTTGGCCTTGCCGGGGAACATATCGCGCGCCATCAGCAAGGTGTCGCGCACACTGCCCACCACATCGGTGATGGGCGGCTTGCGCAGACGCTTCAATTCGGCATTGACAAAACCGATGTCGAAAGGCGCGTTGTGAATCACCAGCTCGGCACCGGCCAGAAACTCCAGCAATTGCTCGGCGATCTGCGAGAACAAGGGCTTGTCCGACAAAAAGGCTTCGGTCAGGCCGTGCACCCGCAGCGCATCCTCGTGGCTGGCGCGCTGGGGGTTGATGTAGAGGTGCAGATTGTTGCCGGTCAGCTGGCGGTTGATCATCTCAACGCAGCCGATTTCGATGATGCGATCCCCGCCCTCGGCCTGCAGGCCGGTGGTTTCGGTATCGAAGAAGATTTGACGCATGGGAACTTTGATTAGGGGTCAGGTCTTGCCAGCCGCAGCGCGCCGGCTGGCCCACAGCCAGATGGCCACACCAGCCGCAATCATGGGCAAGGACAGCCATTGTCCCTGACTCAGATTGAAGGCCCGCAGGCCCAGGAAGTCATCGGGCTGGCGGAAGAATTCGGTGACAAAGCGCTGGGCGCCATAGCCGATCAGGAACAGGCCCGAAACCTGGCCGGTGGCACGTGGATTGCGCGCGTAAAACCACATCAGCAAGCCCAGGAACACGCCCTCGCCCAGGAACTGGTAGATCTGCGAGGGGTGGCGCGGGTCGGCCGTGCCCGATTGCGGGAACACCATGGCCCAGGGCAAGCTAGGGTCGGCGGCACGCCCCCACAACTCACCGTTGATGAAATTGCCGACCCGGCCTGCCGCCAGGCCGGTGGGCACGCAGGGGGCGATCAGGTCGGTGACCTCGAAGAAACGGCGGCCGCGCAGCTTGGCAAAGGCAGCCATGGCCGCCACCACGCCCAGCAAGCCGCCGTGGAAGGACATGCCGCCCTTCCAAACCGCCAGTACCTCACCGAGGTTGTGAATGTAGTAATCGGGCTTGTAGAACAGCACATAGCCCAGGCGCCCGCCCAGCACCACGCCCAGCACGCCGAAGAACAGCAGATCGTCTACATCCTTGGAACTCCAGCCCCCGGCGGCCCATTGCGGCTGCCGCACACGCTTGTTGGCCAGCCACAAAAACATGCCGAAGGCGGCCAGATAGGTCAAGCCATACCAGTGGATGGCGAAGGGGCCGAGGTGCACGGCGACGGGGTCGAACTGGGGATGAACCCACATTTTTAGAATCCTGAACAGTTGAGGCGGGCATCATAGCGAGCGGGGCATGGACAGCCGCTCTCAGCCGGCCTAACCCAGCGCCGCCAAGCTCTTGCGCGCATCCTTCACATGGCCGGGCTCGGCCCGCTTGGCGGCAAGATAGCGTTGGTAGGCTTGCTTGGCCGCCTCCACCTGTCCCTCGGCAGCGTAGGCATCGCCCAGACGATGGTCGATGGGCAGGCCGCCGGCGCCGGCCAGGCCGCGGGCCTTCTCAAGCAAAGGGATGGCCTCGGCCGGGCGCTCCAGCTCCTGCGCCAGCCGGCCCAGGTAGTAGTAGGGGGCGGCTTGGGCAGGCTGATCCTTCAGCAATTGCTCATACATGCGCTTGACGCGATCAAACTGCTGGCTCTTGATCCAATGCCGCCCCAGCTCGCCGTAGGCATTGCGCACATCCTCGGCCAGGGCGGCGTCCTCGCCCACCCGCACGGCCATCAACTCGCGCTCGGCCTCGTCCCATTGCTCTTGCCGCGCCAGGATCAGCGAATTCAGCAGGCGAGCCTGCTCTGGCTTCTTGCTGCGAATGGCCGACTCCAGCTCGCGCGCCTTGCCCACACTGCCGCCCAAAAACTCGGGGATCAGCAGATAGATCTGCGCCAGCTTGCTGCGCGCCTCATACAAATCGGGGTCCAGGGCCAGGGCAGTGCTCAGGCTGGCACGTACCTTGGGCACAAGGCCTATGGCCTTGAGCTTGCTGGTGATCAAGACCTGCTGGCCCATCACCCGAGCCAGGGCCAGATGGCAGACCGCCTCGCGCGGCGCCAGGTCCACACATTGCTGGGCCGTGCCCAGCGCCTCGTCCAAGGCGCGGCCGTCGTAGCCGCCGGTCGCCGCAATCGCTTTGGCAGCCAGGGCTTGGGCGTCCTTGGGTGCCTGGCTCAGGCGCTGCTGGGCGGCCTGGGCCAGGGCATCGAATTTTTCCGCCTCCAGCATTTGCTCCAACTGGGCATCCTTGAACACAGCCGCCCGCGCCTGAGGGGCGCTGAGCAGCAAGGCGGTGGAAAAAGCAAGAGCTAGGGTTCGCAAGTGAATCACCAAATGCTGGGAATGCGCTGATTATCAGGCTGCGATCTGAGCGGCGATGTGATCGACAAAACGCCGCACCGTGGGCGCCGCATCGCGCGGCCAGATCAGGCTGGTTTCGCAGGTGGGCGGCGCCCCCGAGACCGGCTTATAGCTCACTCCCGCCCGGCCAAAGGCCTGCACGCTGGCGGGCACCCAGGCCGCGCCAATTCCGGCCGAGACCAGATTGACGATGGTCTGCATCTGTATCGCCTCTTGCTCGATACGAGGGCTCTCACCCAGGGCTTGATAAAAGCCCAGGACCGCATCGAAGAGCGAAGGCGCGATGGCGCGCGGGAAGATCACCAGCGGCAGCGCCAAGACCTGCTGTGCGCTCACGCTGGACTGCGCGGCCAATACCAATTCGGAGCTGAGGGCCAAGACCATGGGCTCGCTGGCGATGCTCAGTCGTTCAAAGCCGGGCGGGCAGGCGCCGGGTGCATGGATGATGAAACCGGCGTCCAGCTCCCCGCTGGCAAAGTCGGGCAATTGCACGTCCAGCGTCGCCTCGCGCAGGCTCAGTGCGATGTCGGGATAGCGCTCGCGGAAGCCGCGCAGCCAGCGCGGGAAATCGCCATAACCCACGGTGGAGACAAAGCCCAGGCGCAGACGGCCGCTCTCACCCTTGGCGGCAGCCTGCACCAGGGCCGACAAGCCCTGCGCCTGGGCCAGCATCTGCTCAGCCTGCGGCAGCAGCGCCGCCCCCGCCGGGCTCAGCGCCACCGAGCGGCTGCTGCGCTCAAACAGGCTGACACCCAGGTCTGCCTCCAGCTTTTGAATCGCCTGAGTCAAGGGCGGCTGGGTCATGTGCAGGCGGGCCGCGGCGCGGCCAAAGTGCAGTTCCTCGGCCACGGCGAGGAATTGGCGCAGGCTTCTCAGCTCCATTGCATATACAAAATGAATCAATAACACGCGAATAATATATTTGAATCGAAGCCACTCCAGCCAGATACTTGCACCAGCTTTTCGCATAGGAGGGTCTGCAAAGCCCCACGCGAGTGCGCAGACATCGGATTGGGATGGCATGCAAGGCGAAATTTGAAGCCAATAGCCCAGCTATTGGCGAAAAGTTCAACGCCGCAGGCCACCCAAGTCCGATGGATGGCGCAGCGCGTGGGGTTTTGCAGACCCTCCCTAACCAGGACGACACCCCATGAGCCAGACCCCCGCCAACCGCCGCTCCAAAAACATCACCGAAGGCGTGGCCCGCGCGCCCAACCGCTCCATGTACTACGGCATGGGCTACCAGGAGAGCGATTTCGGCAAGCCCATGATTGGCGTGGCCAATGGCCACTCCACCATCACGCCTTGCAACTCCGGCCTGCAAAAGCTGGCGGACGCCGCCGTGATCGGCCTCAAGGAAGCGGGCGCCAACCCGCAGATCTTTGGCACCCCCACCATCTCGGACGGCATGGCCATGGGCACCGAGGGCATGAAGTACAGCCTGGTCTCGCGCGAAGTCATCTCCGACTGCGTGGAAACCTGTGTGGGCGGTCAGTGGCTGGACGGCGTGATCGTCATCGGCGGCTGCGATAAAAACATGCCCGGCGGCATGATGGGCATGTTGCGCGCCAATGTGCCGGCGCTGTACGTCTACGGCGGCACCATCCTGCCGGGCAAGCACAAGGGCCAGGACCTGAACATCGTCAGCGTCTTCGAGGCCGTGGGCCAGTTCAGCGCCGGCAAGATGAGCGAGGAAGACTTCTGCGCCATCGAGCGCAAGGCCATTCCCGGCAGCGGCTCCTGCGGCGGCATGTATACCGCCAACACCATGAGTTCGGCCTTTGAGGCGCTCGGCATGAGCCTGCCCTACTCCTCCACCATGGCCAATGTCGAGGACGAGGTGGTGCAGAGCGTGAAGAAGGCAGCGGCCGTTTTGGTCCAGGCCGTCAAGGCCGATCTGAAGCCGCGCGACATCGTCACCAAGAAGGCGATCGAGAACGCCGTCGCCGTCATCATGGCCACCGGCGGCTCCACCAATGCGGTGCTGCACTTCCTGGCGATTGCCCATGCGGCCGAGGTCGAGTGGAGCATCGACGACTTCGAACGCGTGCGCCGCAAGACGCCGGTGCTGTGCAATCTGAAGCCCAGCGGCCAGTTTCTGGCGATTGATCTGCACCATGCCGGCGGCATCCCGGCGGTGATGAAAGAGCTGCTCAAGCATGGCCTGCTGCATGGCGACGCCATGACCATCACCGGCAAGACCGTGGCCGAGAACCTGGCCGATGTGCCCGATTTGCGCGCCGATCAAACCGTCATCCAGCCGGTCACCAAGCCCATCTACGCCGAGGGCCATCTGGCCATCCTCAAGGGCAATCTCAGCCCCGAGGGCTGCGTGGCCAAGATCACCGGCCTGAAAAACCCGGTGATGACCGGCCCGGCGCGGGTGTTTGACGACGAGCAGTCGGCGCTGGCCGCCATCATGGGCGGCAAGATCGTCGCGGGTGACGTCATGGTGCTGCGTTATCTGGGCCCCAAGGGCGGCCCCGGCATGCCCGAGATGCTGGCCCCCACCGGCGCCCTGATCGGCCAAGGCCTGGGTGAAAGCGTGGGGCTGATCACCGACGGCCGCTTCTCCGGCGGCACCTGGGGCATGGTGGTCGGCCATGTGGCGCCCGAGGCCTATGAGGGCGGTCTGATCGCCCTGATCCAGGAGAACGACCGCATCACCATCGACGCCCACCAACTGCTCTTGGAGCTGCATGTGGACGAGCAAGAGATCGCCCGCCGTCGCGCCCTCTGGGTCAAGCCTGCACCGCGCTACACCCGCGGCGTGCTGGCCAAGTTCGCCAAGAACGCCTCGAGCGCCAGCACCGGCGCGGTGCTGGATTTGATCTAACTTTTTAGATGCTCGGCCACGGCCTGGGCCACGCCCGCATCGCTCAAGATGCGCCGGTGACCCAAGCCTTGCACCGTCAGCAGTCGGGCATCCGGCAAGGCTGCAGCCAAGGCTTGAGCATTGGCAAAAGGCGCGGCCCGGTCCTGCTCATCGTGCACCAGCAGCGTGGCCTGGGGCAGGCGCGGGCCCAGCCAGGCGGGCTCAAAGGTCTCTAGCGCCGTGCCGCCCAGGCGCTCCAGGCGTTGCTGCATCTGCGCCATGCTCTTGCCCGCGAGGCCAAAACACTGGGCAAACCAGCCCAGCACCTGACGCGGCGGCGCCGAGCAAGCGAGCAAGACCAGGCGTGTCGCAGGCAAGCCGCGCGCCACCGCATGGCTGACGGCCACCGCGCCCAGGGAATGCGCGACGATGCCGTGCATGGGCCCAAAGCGCTGGGCCGCCGCGTGCAAGGCCTGCACAAACTGCGGCATATGGGTCTGCCAGCCCTGGCTGTGGCCATGGGCCGGCATGTCCAGCAAAAGAGGGGCAAAGCCTTGGGCCCAGAGTTGCTCGGCCAAGGGCTGCATCTGCTGAGCGCTGCCGGCCCAGCCGTGCACCAGCAAGACCTGAGGCCGGCTCGATGAGCCCGCCTCATGCGCCCGATGCCGCCAAGCGCACAGGCGCAGACCCATCAGCTCCCAGGGCTCGGCGACCCAGGGCGATGCCCTCTGCTGGCGAACCGATCGCTTGAGCGGCAGCGGCGTGCTGAACAAAGCAAAGGCCAGGCGCGAGGCAAGACCTGGCCCCAGGGCCTGGGCGGCTCGCATCAGGGTGCGGAGCAGACGCAGGCTGTGGCCGCCAGCGAAAAACAGGGTGGCTGGATTGAAAGCCTTGGAATTGCTCATATTGAACTTAGCCCAGAAAGAAGTCGCGATTGCTGCGCGGAATGGACTGCCAGAGACGGCGCAATCCACGGTAAGCACGCAACAAGGCCAACAAGACCAACAGGCCGGCCAAGGGAATCAGGATCAAAACCATCGCACACCTCCATCGTCATCATCAATATTTCGCACGACCGTACGATTTAATTTCAAAAAAAGGCCCGGGGCCTCGGGCGCTAAAAAAGATAGGGTTGCAAGATGCGCTGGTAGGCCAGCAGGCCACGGCGCTCCGTCTCGGGATTGCGAATGAAGCGCGCCTCCAGCACCAGGGCGGTGAACAAGCCGTCCAGTTCAAACGCGAGTTGATCAATGTCCCGGTCGGCGCGCAGATGGCCGGCGTCCACCGCCTGCATCAGGCAGCGCTTGAGCGCCTGGCGCCAACGGGTCAGGCCGTCCAGCAACACATCACGCAAGGGGCCGTCTCTGTCATCAAACTCGAAGGCGCCGGCCGTGTAGAGGCAGTTGCCGCGGGAACCGGGTCTCGTCGCGCGCGCCAGCCAGGCCTTCATCAAAGCGTCCAGGCGCGGCAGGCCGCGCGGCTGCTGCAGGGCTGGGGCCATGATGTCCTCCTGAAATCGTCGGTCAAATTCGGCCAGCACCGCGCGCTGCAAGGCCTCGCGCGAGCCCACGCGGGAGAACACCCCGCTTTTGGACAAATTCAGGCGCTTGGCGATCTCGCCGATGCTGAGGCTCTCCAAACCATCAAGCGCGGCCATCTCCAGCGCCACATCGACGATGGCGGCCTGGGTCAATTCACTGCGCTCGGTTTTGGCTTGCATGGCGCGAATTTAGCACGACCGTGCGAATGCAAACAAGAAAAACAATTTGCCAGCCAAGTCGCTCGCTCATGGTGAGCCAGTGGCATGATGCGCCGCCTGCCGCCAGCAAGCCTCCGCCACCCCAGTTTTGCCCAGCCCATGAACCTTTTCCGCCAAGCCAGTTCCGCCCACCCACGCTTACAAGGCCTGGACACGCTGCGGGCCCTGGCCATCTTGCTGGTGTTCGCCACCCACTATCAGGACTTCGTCACCGGCCAGCCCACCTTTGGCTGGGCCAGCATTTTGGGCAGGGTCGGCGTAGATTTGTTCTTCGTGCTGAGCGGCTATCTGATCGCCAACCAGATCTTTGCGGGCATGCAAAAGGGTCAGGTCTTGTCCCTGAGAAATTTTTACGCCCGCCGCTTTCTCCGCACCCTCCCGGTGTTTTATCTCGTGCTGGCCGCTTACTTTCTCTTCCCGGCCTTCATGGGAGGGCGCGAGCCGCCGCCGCTGTGGCGCTTTCTCAGCTTCACGCAGAACTACCAGCTTCAGCCGGGCACGGCTTTCTCACATGCTTGGTCGCTATGTGTGGAGGAACAGTTCTACCTGGTCTTGCCCGCCGTGGTCTTGCTGGGCAAGTTCATGAGCCGCTGGCTCAAATCCATGGCCTGGGCCTGGTTGCTGCTCTTCAGCCTGGTAGGCCTGGCGATCTGGCACAGGGCGGGCCTGTGGGCCGACTACGGCCTGGAAGTGGATGGATACACCCGCGGCTACTACCCCAATATCTACTACGCCACCCTGGCGCGTGCCGACGGGCTGCTGCCCGGCGTGGCGATTGCCCTGCTGAAGAACTTTCACCCGAAGCTCTGGCGGGCGGTGCAGGCGCGGGGTCAGGTCTTGCTGCTGAGCGGCCTGCTGGCCTGTGGGCTCAGCGCCTGGGGGCTGCTCAACTTTTACTACATCGAGGGCTATGGCTATGGCCGTGCCATGACGGTCTACGGCTACAGCCTGGTGTCCTGGAGCTTTGGGCTCTTGCTGCTGGCAGGCCTGTGCCCCAAGTCCAGCCTGGCGCGCTGGCGGGTGCCGGGGGCGGCCTCGCTGGCGCTGTGGTCCTACTCCATCTACCTCACGCACAAGGCAGTGATGTTTGCCTTGCCCACCTTCTGGCTGGACGACAGGCAATCCAACACGACCTTGCTGGCGATCAGCCTGAGCTGCTTGGTGTTGGGCTGGCTGCTCTACCGGCTGGTGGAGCTGCCGTTGATGAACTGGCGCGACCGCTGGGTGCCCAGCAGCTTCAAGGCAAACGAAGGCACCGAGCAGACCTCGTCTTACTCGCCCAAGCCGACGTAAATTTCCTGCACATCGTCATGCGCGTCGATGGCGGCCAAAAAGGCTTCCACCTCTTCCAACTCAGCGGCACCCAAACTCAGCGGCGTCTTGGGGCGATAACCCAGCTTGGCCGAGTGCACGGTGAAACCGAAGTTAGGCAGAGCGCGCGAGACCAGATCCAGATCCGTCGGTGCGGTCAGGAACAGGGAATCCCCCTCATCGGCCGGGTGCACATCTTGCGCGCCGGCCTCGATGGCGGCTTCCTCGGCGTCCACGCCGGGTCGGCTGGGGGCGGCTTCGATCAGGCCTAGATGGTCAAACTCCCAGGCCACCGAACCGGCGGTGCCCAGATGGCCTTTGCGGAACAGCACGCGGATCTCGGAAAAGGTGCGGTTGACGTTGTCGGTCAAGCATTCCACGATCACCGGCACCCGGTGCGGGGCATAGCCTTCATAGGTCACCAGATCGAAGTGCACCGGGTCGCCCAGCAGGCCGGCACCCTTTTTGACGGCACGTTCCAGGGTTTCACGCGGCATGGAGACCTTGCGCGCGGCTTCCATCACCATGCGCAGGCGGGGGTTCATATCGGGGTCGGCGCCATTGCGGGCCGCCACCATCAACTCTTTGCTGAGCTTGCCGAAGAGACGTCCACGGGCATTGGCCGCCAGATCTTTGTGCTTTGCTTTCCACTGTGCGCCCATGCTGGCTGCTCCTGATATTGGTGATCCCCCATTGTCCACCGAGCGCCAGGGCTGGCAGAGTGGCTAAAGACGCCAGCGGCCCAGCTCAAGTAAAAACCGCAACAAGAAGCCCCCAAGCTTGAGGCACACTCCCATTCACAAGGAGACATGAGCGATGACTGATCCACAAGAACTGCTTCAACGCGAACGCATAGACGCCGTCCTGGCGCTGGCCCGCCAACACCAAAGCGCGGCCCACTTCAAACCCATGATTGAGAGCTTCGGCCGCGAGTACTTCGCCCGCCTGGACCCTGAGGATCTGCTGGCGCGCACGCCCGAAGATCTGCTGGGCGCCCTGCTCTCCCACCTCCAATTCGGCGCCAAACGCCTTCCCGGCCAGACCCTGGTGCGCGCCCTGAACCCGGCCGTGGCCGAGAACGGCTGGGCCTCGCGCCACTCGGTGATCGATATCGTCAATGACGATATGCCCTTCCTGGTCGACACCACGACCATGGAGATCAACCGCCATGGCCTGACCCTGCACCTGATCATTCACCCCATCTTCGCCGTCGAGCGCGATGCGCAGGGTCAGCTCTTGTCGATCCGGCCGCGCCGCGAGGCGGGCAATGAGCCCTCGCTCAAGCGCGAGTCCTGGATGCATATCGAGGTCGACCGCATGGTCGACGCGCAGCAGCGCGCCGATCTGGTCGCTGGCCTGGAGCGCGTGCTGGCCGATGTGCGCCTGGCCGTGCAAGACTGGCAGCCCATGGTCAATCAGCTGCGCAGCGCCATCGCCGAGCTGGACCAAGCCCCCGCCAGCCTGCCCAAGGAACAGGTGCAAGAGAACCGCGAGTTCCTGGAATGGCTGGCCGAAGACCACATCACCTTGCTGGGCTACCGCCGCCACGATCTGGTGAGCGAAAACGGCCAGGACGCCCTGCGCCTGGTCAGCGGCAGCGGCCTGGGCCTCCTGCGTGAGAGCGCCGAAGAGAAGCTGTCCAGCAGCTTCGCCGCCCTGCCCGCCAATGCCCGGGCCATGGCGCGCGCACCCCTGCCCCTGATCCTGATCACCAAGGCCAATACCCGCTCCACGGTGCACCGCCCCGGCTATACCGATTACGTCGGCATCAAGCGCTACAACACAGCCGGCGAGGTGATTGGCGAGCACCGTTTCATCGGCCTCTTCACCTCCACCGCCTACAGCGCCCGCGTCTCGGAAACCCCGCTGCTGCGCGGCCGCACCCAGGCCATCACCGAGCGTGCCGGCCTGCCTCCCGGCGGCCATCTGGCCAAGGCCTTGCAACACATTCTCGAGACCTATCCGCGCGACGATCTGTTCCAGATTTCCGACGACGAGCTCTATGAAACCGCCCTGGGCATCCTGGCCCTGGGCGAGCGCCAACGCCTGCGCTTATTCGTCTGCCGCGACCCCTTCGATCGCTTTGTCTCCTGCCTGGTCTATGTGCCGCGCGAGGCTTATTCGACCGATATGCGCATCAAGTTCCAGGCCATTCTGGTCTCGGTCTTCTCGGGCAGCAGCGCCGAATTCGATGTGCAGCTGAGCGACGCCGTGCTGGCCCGCATCCACTTCACCGTGCGCACCACGCCGGGCCAGATGCCCAGCTACGACCGCAAGGACGTGGAAGCCAAGCTGGCCGCCGCCGCCCGCCGTTGGGACGATGATTTGCGCGACGCCTTGATCGACGCCGAGGGCGAGGCGCGTGGCCTGGAGCTGTTCAAGCGCTGGGCGGCCGGCTTCCCGCTGGGCTATCGCGAGCGCGTCAGCGCCCGCGCCGCCGTGCCCGATGTGATCAAGATCGCCAGCCTCTCGCCCGAGAACCCACTGGCCCTGGCCCTCTACCGCCCCCTCGGCGCCCAGCCGGGCGAGCTGGGCTTCAAGGTCTATCACCGCGGCGCGGCCGTGGTGCTGTCCGACAGCCTGCCTATGCTGGAGCATATGGGCGTGCGGGTGCTGGGTGAGTACAACCACCGCGTCAAGGGCGGCGGCAGCGAGTCCAGCGAGGCCACACAGATTTCCCTGCACGACTTCCAGCTGCAAGCCACCGTCTCGGACGAGATCGAACCCGAGGCCCTGGCCCGTTTGTTTGAAGATGCGTTTGCCCGCGTCTTCAGGGGCGAGGTCGAGAACGACGACTTCAACCGCCTGGTGCTGCGCGCGGGTTTGGCCAGCGACGACATCGTGGTCCTGCGGGCTTACGCCAAATACCTGCGCCAGATCGGCTTTGCGCTCTCGCAAGCCGCCATCGAAGCCACCCTGGCCGCCCACCCGCGCATTGCCCGCATGCTGGTGAGCTTGTTCAAGCTGCGCTTTGATCCGCAAGCCAACGACGAGGCCGGTGCTGCCGCCCAAGTCAATGGCATCGAGAAGGCGCTGGAGAAAGTCTCCAATCTGCAGGAAGACCGGGTGCTGCGTCAGCTGCTGGCCCTGATCCAGGCCACTTTGCGCACCAATTTCTGGCGCACCGGCCCGGGCCACAGCGGCACGGCCGGCCCGCGCCGCAGCTTCCTGAGCTTCAAGTTCGACTCGGCCAAGATCCCGGGCCTGCCCGAACCCAGGCCGCTGTACGAGATCTCGGTCTACTCGCCGCGCTTTGAGGGCATCCATCTGCGCGGCGGCAAGGTCGCCCGCGGCGGCCTGCGCTGGTCCGACCGGCCGGAAGACTTCCGCACCGAGGTGCTGGGCCTGGTGAAGGCGCAGATGGTCAAGAACACCGTCATCGTGCCGGTGGGCAGCAAGGGTGGCTTTGTGCTCAAAAAAGCCCCGCCTAGTAGTGACCGCGAAGCCTTTATGAAAGAAGGCGTGAGCTGCTACCAGGACTATCTGCGCGCCCTGCTGGATTTGACCGACAACCTGGCCGGGGGTCAGGTCTTGCCGCCGCCCCAGGTGGTGCGCAAGGACGCCGACGACCCGTACTTGGTGGTGGCGGCCGACAAGGGCACGGCCACCTTCTCCGACTACGCCAATGCGGTCAGCGCCGAATACGGCCACTGGCTGGGCGACGCTTTTGCCTCCGGCGGCAGCGTGGGTTATGACCACAAGGCCATGGGCATCACGGCCCGCGGTGCCTGGGAGAGCGTCAAGCGCCACTTCCGCGAGCTGGGGCTGGACACCCAAACGACGGACTTCAGCGTCGTCGGCGTGGGCGATATGTCGGGCGATGTGTTCGGCAACGGCATGCTGCTGTCCAAGCACATCCGCCTGGTGGCCGCTTTTGACCATCGCCACATCTTTATCGACCCGAATCCCGATGCGGCCATCTCCTTCGCCGAGCGTGAACGCCTGTTCAAGCTGCCGCGCTCGGCCTGGACGGACTACGAGGCCAGCCTGATCTCCGAAGGCGGCGGCGTCTGGGCACGCTCGGAAAAATCGATTCCGATCTCGCCCCAGGCCCAGGCCGTGCTGGGCATCACGGCCGATCGCCTGGCACCGAATGAGTTGCTCAGCGCCATCCTGAAGGCCCCTGTCGATCTGCTCTACAACGGCGGCATCGGCACCTATATCAAGGCCGCCAGCGAGGTGCATGCCGAGGTGGGCGACCGCGCCAATGACGGCCTGCGCATCAACGGCGCCGAGCTGCGCTGCAAGGTGGTGGGCGAAGGCGGCAATCTGGGCTGCACCCAGCGGGGTCGCGTCGAAGCGGCGCTGGCCGGTGTGCGTATCAACACCGACGCCATCGACAACTCCGCCGGGGTGGACACCTCCGACCACGAGGTCAATATCAAGATCTTGCTGGGCCTGGCCATGGGCGATGGTGAGATGACGCTGAAGCAGCGCAACACCTTGCTGCCGCAGATGACCGACGAGGTGGCGGCCCTGGTGCTGCGTGACAACTACTTCCAGACCCAGGCCCTGTCCATCGCCGGACGGCAAGGCGTGGCCATGCTGGAGCAGCAGGCCCGTTTCATCCGCTTCCTGGAGCGCAAGGGTCAGCTCAACCGTGCGATTGAGTTCCTGCCCAGCGATGAGCAGATCGCCGAGCGCAAGGCGCGTGGCGTGGGCCTGACCAGCCCCGAGCTGGCCGTGCTGCTGGCTTACAGCAAGATGTGGTTGTCCGATGAGCTGATGGCCTCCGACCTGCCGGAAGACGGCTGGATTGGCACGGCGGTGGAACGTTACTTCCCCGCTCAGCTGCGCGAGAAGTATGCGGGCTACATCCCCCGCCACCCGCTCAAGCGCGAGATCATCGTCACCCATGTGCTCAACAGCATGCTCAACCGGGTGGGCTCCACCTTTGTGCATCGCCTCGCCGAATCCACCGGCGCCAAGCCGGCGCAGATCGTGCGCGCCTATCTGGCCACCCGCGAGGTCTTTGGCTATGTGCCACTGTGGTTGCAGATCGAAGCGCTGGACAACAAGGTGCCCGATGCGGTGCAGGCCGAGATGATCGAGGAGTTGGGCCGCCTAGGCAGCCATGCCACGACATGGTTCCTGCGCTCGCGCCGCCTGGCCGAGCCCATGGAACAGCTGTTCGCCCGCTTCACGCCTGCCGTAGAGGTGCTGCGCAAGCGCCTGGCCTCTGCCCCTGAAGCGCCCGACACCTCCGCCCGCGCCAGCGCCTGGGTGGAAGCCGGTGTGCCGCAGGAACTGGCCCAGGCCGTGCTGCGGGCCGAGAGCCTGTTCGCGGCCCTGGACATCGCCGAGATCGCCGACGCCACCCAGCGCCCGCTGGAGGAAGTGGCCGATGTGCATGCCAGCCTGGGCTCGCGCCTGGGCCTGGCGCGCCTGCGCCAGCAGATCGACGGCCTGCCCCTGGAAAGCTACTGGCAGACCCAGGCCAAGATGGCCCTGGGCGACGATTTGGCCGGACTGCAACGCGCCATCGCCAGCGATGTGCTCAGCCATGCGGGCGGCGAGTCCGGCGACAAGCTGCAAGCCTGGGAGCAACGCAATGGCGACGCCCTGGAACGCGCCCAACGCCTCTTGGGCGAGCTGAGCGAAGCCAAGGGCGTGGACCTGGCCATGCTCTCGGTGGCCTTGCGTGAGTTGCGCAATCTGGCCTAGACCAGCCAAGCCCGCCCATGAAAAAGCCCGGCAGTGCCGGGCTTTTTTTATTCAGTCGCTGCCGGTCATCAGGCTTGGCGGCGACGTGTCACCACGGTCGCTCCCACCATGGCCAAGGCAACCAGGGCGAGGGAAGCGGGCTCAGGGACTTGGGTCGAGGGGCCGTAGGTGTAGGTGATCGCTGCACCGCAGGCCGCCTGCGTCTCCTGGCTGGCCTCGATATTGCCGCCACCTCCGCTGACCGAAATCCCGCTCAGCGACTTGCAGCTGATATTGAACACGCCACCGCCGACGCGCGAGAAGTCTCCCCAAAGACTGTTCAGCTGAGAGTCGAACAAAGAGCTTTCCCGGTCGCGCTGATTGTTGAAGACCTGGGTCTGATTCGACGCCAGCTCCACGTCCTTCAGCGTGGCGGACAGGGTCAAGGGGTTGCTGGCAATGAACAAAAGGTTCAAGCCCGCCAGATCACTGGAGAAGTCCAGATCCACCGAGCCCCTGGCGGTGACTCTTTGGTTTTGCGCCGCCCGATTGGTCAAGGTGATGTTGGTGAGCATCTCGCCATTGATGCTCAAGGCAATGCCGGTCAAGACACCCAGGCTGCTATCAAACAAGCCGAGGCTGAGGCTTTGATTGATTTCGGTGACCTGCAATGGCTTGGCGTCGTTGAAACTGATGGTTCCTGCCTGCGCCGCACTGGCGCCCGCCAGGGCAAGAATGAGCGCTACTGCTGTTTTCATGGTTTCACTCCTTGAATGTATTTGTGAATCGCCGAAACTCCGGCACAACACGCATAGCAAGCAGCATGCCAATGCGTAACGCATGTTTTAAGTCATTGTTTCACATAGATTTTTTTACAATCAAAATACAGCGTTAATTTAATTCGTAAAGTTATCCGACAGAATAAAAAGCTGCCACACGAGGCCACCACGAAGGCATCAAATAAATGAAGTGAAAAGTACCAAGATTGATAGTTTTCTATATCTAGCCAATATCAAAATACTCTTCAATAACTAAAGTCATAAATACCGATTCAAGCGCAGCGGCCTTCCCATGATTTCTTCGCGGCCAGAGCACAGGCCCGTTTCTTGCGAGTCAGCAAGCCCAACGCCTCGGGCATGATGGAGGCGAGCGGCGCTCTGGCAGCCGATCTACCGCTGCCCCACATTTGCTGGAAGGATTTGTTCATGGCCCCCATGCCACCCAAGCCATCGCAAGCGAACTACGCCCTGCCCGCCGACGACGCCCTGCGCGTCCAGCTGCACAACGAGGTCCATGCCCGCCCTTCGGCGCGCATACGCCTGCCGGCTCTGGTGGTGTCGGTCGCCGTGCTCAATGAAGAGGTGAGCCGGGAGCAGGAGTTGGCGCACCTACGCCGCCTGCCGGGCCATGAGGGCCTGCAACTGGCTGACTTGCAAGACAATTTCTTGCGCCTGCGCGGCCAGGATCACACGCTCAAATGGGAACGCCACAGCGAGTTCACCCGCTACTCCCTGGTCCAAGCCCTGCCGGCCCGGGTGACGCTGGACGGCAGCCCTCGGGCCGCCCAAGAAATGGGTGAAGAGGAGCTTCTTTCCAGCCTGTTGCTGGACCGTCAATGGCTCAGCCAGGTGCCGGGCCGCACGGTGGCCGCCATCAAGCTCATCATGTTGGAACACGCCATTGACGACACCCACCAAGCTCTGGCCCAGGCGGCCCGCTGGTTTGGCGGCCGCACGGTGGTGGCCTCGCTGCTGGGCAACGGTCATTCTCTGGCCGTCACCGACTTTCGCCTGCGCGAAACCGGCTTCGAACACATGCTGGTGATGGCCCCGGCCGGTACCACGCCCACCCGGGTAGGGCGACTTTCCCAGCGCCTGCTGGAGCTGGAGATTTACCGCCTGATGGCCTTGCGCGGCCTGCCGGTGGCCAAGGCCCTGGCGCCGCAGCTGGCCGAGGGCGAGGCCAGCTTGGCCGAGGTGACGCAAAAGCTAGAGGCCAAGTCCAGTTCGGAGTCCGAGTTGCTGGACACCTTGATCCACCTGGCTGCCGGGGTGGAGCGGGCCACGGCCCAGCATGCCTATCGCTTCTCCGCCACCCAGGCCTATGACAGCCTGGTGCGCCAGCGCCTGGCGGAGCTGCGGGAAAAACCCATCCCGGGCACCCAGACCCTGGGCGAGTTCATGCAGCGCAGGCTCTCCCCCGCCATCGCCACGGTGGCGGCCACAGCCCAGCGCCTGAGCTCGCTATCGCAGCGCATCGAGCGCTCCAGCGGACTTTTGCGCACCCGGGTGGACATTGCGGCCGAGGCCCAGAACCAGCTGCTGCTGGCCAAGCTGACGCGCGGCCAAGACTTGCAATTGAATCTGCAGACCACGGTGGAAGGCTTGTCCATCGCGGCCATCAGCTATTACGTCATCAGCCTCTTGCTCTACGCCGCCAAGGCCTTGAAGACGGCCGGCCTGCCTATCAACCCGGAGCTGGCCGTGGGTCTGGCCATCCCGCTGGTGTTGTTCAGCGTCTGGAAGGCCACCCAGCGGGTGCATGCCAAGCTGCACAGTCGCCAAGAGCCCTGAACTTGTGCGCCGCACAAAATATTTCGAGCCTGCTCTTGTATTTCAATCCGCAGCCCGCACAAGTCTGGGTGGACGCATCTTCGTCCCCGCCACCCGCATTTGAAGAAAAAGGATTGATCCATGGCTTTGATTGACAAACTCCAGTGGCGCTATGCCGCCAAAAAACTGGACCCGGCCAAGACCGTGCCACAGGACAAGGTGGAGCGCATTCTGGAAGCCGCCCGCTTGGCGCCGACCTCCAGCGGCCTGCAGCCCTTCGAGATCTTCGTCATCACCAACAAAGAGGTGCGCGAGCGCATCAAGCCGATCGCCTGGAATCAAGGCCAGATCACCGATGGCTCCCACCTGCTGGTTTTTGCCGCCTGGGATAACTACACGGCCGAGCGCATCAACCATATGTTCGACCTCACCAACGAAGCTCGCGGCTTCAAGAACGAGGGCTGGGAGAACTACCGCCAGATGCTGCTGAGCAACTACCCGCAGCGCGACGCCGAGACCAATTTCCAGCACGCCGCCCGCCAAGCCTATATCGGCCTGGGCGCCGCCCTGATCGCCGCCGCCTACGAGGAAGTGGACAGCACGCCCATGGAGGGCTTTGACCCCGATGCGCTGGACGAGATCCTGAACCTGCGCGCCCGCGGCCTGCGCAGTGTGGCCATCCTGCCCCTGGGCTACCGCGAGGAAGACAAGGACTGGCTGGTCAAGCTGAAAAAGGTGCGCCGCCCGCGCGAACAGTTCATCACCGAGATCGACT
>NZ_QAJN01000018.1:0-47331 GCF_003852425.1 Paucibacter sp. KBW04
TCAAGACGGTTGCTCAGTCCAGCCGCCCCAGCCTCACCATGGTGTTGCCCGGCTTGCCATGCTGGGTGCTGGGCATGACCAGCACGGCGTTGTCGTAACGGGTCTTGAATACATGCTCGCCGTCTTGCGCGAAGGCGGTGCCGGCGGTGGGGATCACGTCCAGACCGCGCACCGGGAAGAGGAAGTGGAAGTCGCTGCTGCGTGCCGTCACCGCCTCGTCCACCCGCACGATGTTTTGCTGGGCCGGCAGGGCCAGGCGCAAACGGTCTTGCGCCCAGGCCGTGTCCACCATGCCGGTGAGCTTGAGAAAGCGCACCATGCCGTCGATGGCCACATCGGCCGCCGCCGCTTCCCAGTGCTGACCGCATTCGATCAAGAGCGCGTTCTTGTGGCTGCTCGGGTCGCCAAAGCCGCCGCGATCGCGCATGCGCAGGCCGGAGGGATGGCCGGTGTCGATCAGCAAATCACCGGGCATGCCTAATTGGCGCGCAAAAGCTGCGCCCTTGTCCAGCAGGCCGCAGACCATCAGCGGCCGGCAGGCGTCCTGCATGGAATGGATGTCGAACAGAAAATCCGCCGCGTCCACAAATGGCTGCAACTGGCGCGCCCGACGCAGCTCCAGCGAATCGCCGGGGCCGAACAAGACCTCGTCGGCCCAGACGCGATTCAGGTCCTCGTCCACACAACGCGAGGCATTGGGATTGGCCGCGTCGAAGCGTGCATAAGCCTCCACATTGGCGAAGCTGAGAATCAGCTTGCCCATCAAGGGCTGAACGCTGCGGCCCATGCCTTGCTGGAGCAACCAGTCCAGGGCAATGGCCCCGCAGAGCTCATTGCCGTGGGTGAGGGCCTGCACCATCACCGTCGGCCCGGGCAGCCCGGAGTCAAACACATGTACAAAATCCACACCGCTATTGCTGTGGCGGTAGGGGCTGATATCGGGTGGGGTCAGGATGACCGGAGGAGAGGACATGGGCATGGGGGCAATATTAGGGCAGGGCCGAATCCTCGGCTTCGTTTCGTCGCTGATTTAGCCTAGGGGAATTTCAGCACATGCGGCAGCGGCAGGCGCGAGGCAAACTGTTGCGGGTGCACCTAACTTGCTTCTAGCGATGAACGACACCCAGTCCCTTCAACAGGCTATTCACGAAGTGATCGTCTTGGAGGCTCACGATCCCGCCTGGGCCCTTCGATTTGAGCAGGAGCGGCAAAGACTGTTGACGTTTGCGCCTGCGGCTTTCCTGGACATTCAGCATATTGGCAGCACGGCCGTGCCTGGCCTGTTGGCCAAGCCAGTTGTCGATGTCCTGGGTGGTGTGGCGTCGATGGAGGCGGCCGATACCTTGGTGGCAGCACTGCTCGACTTTGGCTACACCACATCGGCCGAGTTCAATGCAAGTCTGAGTGATAGGCGCTGGCTGATGCGCCATGCTCAGGGGCGGCGAACCCATCATCTGCACCTTGTCGTACTCGGCAGTTCCACTTGGTTGGAGCACTTGCGATTTCGTGACGTGCTACGCGCCGATACCGCACTGGCCGCTCAGTACTCGAAGCTCAAGCAAGTGCTGGTTCAGCAGCACGCCGAGGACCGCGAGGCCTACACCGAGGCGAAGGCAGGCTTTGTCCGCGCCGCCCTCGCTGCAAATTGAACTCGTTTAGCAGCTCTTGCCTGAGGCCGCATTCTTGATTGCCTGCAGCATGGCGGCCTGGCCTTGCGGGCGCCCGGCGATGCCGCCATGGCCGACCTCGGGCACCAGCACCAGGGTGGCGCATTGCTTGTGCTGCATGTGTTGAACAATGTCCTGGCTGAAGCGTGGCGGAGTGGTCTCGTCTTTTTCACCCGCCAAGAGCAGGGTGGGGCGCTGCAGGTCTTGCAAGGCTTTGCGATTGTCAAAGGCACGCACGCTCTCGGCCAGGGTGACGGTGACAAAGGGGGTGGCGTACCAAGGCACGCGCTGGTCGGCCCATTCCTGGGCATTGGTCAGGCTGCCTTCCAGAATCAGTGCCTGGGGTGGCAGATCCTGGCTCAGATGGCCGCTGACCAGGCTGCCCAGGGAGTAGCCCCAGTACACCAAGGGCAGGGCCTCGCCACCCAGGCGGCGCGCCTCGGCCACGATGCTGCTGGCGTCGCTGCGCAGCTGCGGCGTGCCGCCCTGGCCTTCGCTGAGGCCCGTGCCGCGGTAGTCCCAGAGCAGCAGATTGGCGGGCAGGGCTTCGCTGGTTTTGAGTAAATACTTGATGGTCTTTTGAACCGTGTTGCCGGCACCCTGGAAGTAAACCAGGGTGACTTGCGCACCGGGCTTGCGGACGAAGACGCCGCTCAGCAGCGTGCCGTCCTCTGCCTTGACGCTGATCCGCTCCAACTGGGCGGCCGAGGCCTGGGCCTGCGCCTGGCCGAACCAGTCGTCCTGCGGGGCCGCCTGGCCGCGGCGGAACATATCGCCGTCTTGCACATTGATGTGGGTGCAGGCGCTCAAGCTCAGGACGAGCAGGGTGGCAAGCAGGGCGCGCTGAGGAAGTTTTGTCATGGCAGGAAAACGGCGGTTACAAAATTCAGGGAGGCCAGTCTACGTGTTCGCCTTGCGCGCTCGCCACTGAAATTTGGCATTCCTTCCCCAGCTTCCCCTAACTCGCCATACTGGCCCGCTCCGCCATCCGCGCCCGCCAGCGCAGCAGATGCGGGTGGTTTTCATCCGGCTTGAGCTTGACCACGCGGGCAAAGTCCACCGCCACCACGGCCGTGATGTCGGCGATGCTGAAATGCGCGCCGGCGATGTAGTCCTGCTCGGCCAGGCGTTCGTTCAGCAGCAGGAAGAATTGCTGGATCCGCGCCAAGCCTCGCTGGGCCAGTTCCGGGATTTGCGCATAGCCTACCGGGCCCGGCAGGGCGCGCCCGGCCATGGCGGGCGCGCTATTGCGCAAGGCCTCGGCGACGGCCATCAGGCCTTCAAATTCCATGCGCCAGTTCCAGCTGGCGATCTCGGCTTTCTCTTGCGCTGTGCGACCCAGCAGGGGCGGCTCAGGAAAGCGCGCCTCCAGGTAGGCGGCGATGGCAGCGTTGTCGGTCAGCAGCAATTTTTCGTTAGGTTCGGCGATCAGCAAGGCCGGCACGGTGCATTGCGGGTTGATCTGGCGGTAGGCCTCGCCCAGTTGCTCGCCGCTGCGCAGATCGATCTGCACCGTGTTGTGCGCGACGCCTTTCTCGGCCAGCAGGATGCGGGCGCGGCGGGGGCTGGGCGCGGTGGCGCAGTCGTACAAGGTGATGCTCATCGTTTGTCCTGCGTCTTGCTGTCGAAGTCGCTGGCCTCGTGGCGTTCATGCAGCTGGCTGGAAGGTTCGCCCCAGGCGCGGTTGACCTTGCGGCCGCGTTGCACGGCGGGGCGTTTTGCGATGGCGTCCGTCCAGCGCAGCACGTTCTTGTAATCCTGCACCTGCAAGAACTCACCGGCCTCGTAGAGCTGGCCCTTGACCAGGGCGCCGTACCAGGGCCAGACGGCCATATCGGCGATGCTGTAGTCCTCGCCCGCCAGGTATGTGTGCGCCGCCAAGTGGCGGTCCAGCACATCGAGCTGGCGTTTGACCTCCATGGCATAGCGGTCGATCGCGTACTCGATCTTGTGCGGCGCATAGGCATAAAAATGGCCGAAGCCACCGCCCAGAAAGGGCGCGCTGCCCATCTGCCAGAACAACCAAGACAGGCACTCGGCCCGCGCCGCGCCGCCAGTCGGCATGAAGGCGCCGCCGAACTTCTCTGACAGGTATTGCAGGATGGCACCGGACTCGAACACCCGCACCGGTGTAGGCCCGCTGCGGTCCAGCAGGGCAGGGATCTTGGAGTTGGGGTTGACGGCCACAAAGCCGCTGCCAAACTGATGGCCCTCGTTGATGCGGATCAGCCAGGCGTCGTATTCCGCGCCGCTGTGTCCCAGCTCCAGCAACTCCTCCAACATCACCGTCACCTTGACGCCGTTGGGCGTGGCCAGGGAGTAGAGCTGCAAAGGGTGGCGGCCCACCGGCAGTTCTTGCTCATGCGTGGCAGCCGCCACCGGGCGGTTGATATTGGCGAACTGGCCGCCGTTGGCCTTCTGCCAGGTCCAGACCTTGGGGGGGATGTACTCGCTCATTCGGCCTTCTCCGTCGAATGCAGGGGGGCGAACTCGCCCGGTTTTTTGAGCTTCCAGGCCATGATGGCGCGGCCCATTTCCTCAACATCAAAGATGGCGCTTTGCAGCAGCGTCATCTGCTGCAGCGAGGCGGCCACGCCGTGGTCGCGGGCGTGGTTCATGGCCAGCTTGCTGCCGGCCATGGCCAGGGGGGACTTGCCGGCGATTTGGCGGGCAACGCCCATGGCATGCTCTAGCAGGGCAGCCTGATCGGGCAGCACGGCATTGACCAGGCCGGCGCTCAAGGCCCGCTCGGCACTCAGGCGCTCGCCGGTGTAAGCCATCTCGCGGGCCAGGCCGGCGGGCATCAGATGCTGCAGGCGTTGCAGCACGCCGAGGTCGGCGGTCATGCCGATCTGAATTTCTTGCACGCTGAAGAAGGCATCGGCCGTGGCGAAGCGCATATCGCAGGCGGCCGCCAGGTCCAGCGCACCACCGATGCAGCCACCTTGCACGGCGCAGAGCACCGGGAAGCGGGCTTCATCGAGGGCGCTGAAGCAGTCCATCAGCTGGCGCAAGGTGCTTTGAAAAGCCAGGCGGGCGCGTGCCGTGCTCGTATCCAGCAAGGCGTCTTGCGAGGCGAACGTTTCCAGCGCCATGCCGGCGCTGAAATGCTTGCCGGTGGACGAGATCAGCAGCACGCGGGTGCGGCCAGCGGCGTCCAACTCCCGCACCGCATCGCGCAGGGCGGGGAAGAAGGCGGGGGCCATGGTGTTCATGCGCTCGGGGCGATTGAGCTGCAGATGGGCGATGCCCGCGTCTTGCGGGTCCACGCCCTCGCCTTCGCAAGTGTTGATGGTGAAAAATTCGTTCATGGCCGGGTCTCCCTGGGAAGCTTGAATAGGGGAAAGCCTAGCTGCTTAGCAGGCGGATGCTGTCCGCCGTGTGACATCGGGGGTGAATTAGACCCAGCCATCCAGAGTCCCAATGCGCGGGCAAGCCCTGGGGCGGAGGGGGACGATGGCTGTCTACACTGGGGCGATGCGTACCTTGAAAACCGATGATGGTCTGCCCCTGCATTGGCGGCAATGGAGTCTGCCTGGCGAGATGGCTGGTGGAGCGCCCGCAAGAGGCACGGTCTTGATCGTCCACGGCCTGGGCGAGCATATCGGCCGCTATGAGCATGTGGCGGCTCAGCTCAATGGCTGGGGCTGGCATGTGGTGGGTTACGACCAGCGCGGCCACGGCGCCTCGGGTGGCAAGCGCGGCGATGTGCCCACGGCCGAGCGCCTGCTGCAAGACCTGGCCCTGGTGATCGACGAGCTGCGCGCCGACCCGGTGCTGGGCCGAGGGGCGCAGGTGCTGCTGGGCCATAGCATGGGCGGCTTGGTGGCCGCACGCTTTGTGGCCGGCGGTTTGGCAGCCCAGCGCGAGGGCGGTGAGGGTGGCGGCGCGGGTGCCTTGCCGGCCTGGTTCCGCCCGGTCCACGCCCTGGTCTTGAGCAGCCCGGCCCTGGACCCCGGCATGTCGGCCTTTCAACGCCTGCAGCTCGCCCTGGGCGTCAGCCTGGCCCCGCATCTGGCGGTGGGCAATGGGCTCAAGACGGACTGGATTTCGCGCGACAAGGCCGTTGTGCAGGCCTATATCGCCGACCCCCTGGTCCATGACCGCATCACCCCCACCCTGGCCAAGATGATTGTGGAGGGCGGCGAGCTGGTGCGGCGCCAGGCCCAGGACTGGGTCGTGCCCACCTTGCTGCTCTGGGCTGGCAGCGACCGCTGCGTGGCCCCCAGCGGCAGCGCCGAGTTTGCCGCCGCCGCGCCGACCCAGCTGCTGCGGTCGCATTGCTTTGAGCCCCTCTTCCACGAGATCTTCAATGAGCCGGAGCAGGCGCAGGTCTTCGCGGAGTTGCAAGGCTGGCTGGCTCAGAGGTTCTAAAATCAGCAGAGCGACCCTGACCATGGGGTCCACTCTCTTGCCACAAGCCGGGACCCCACCATGAATGCTCGCGACCCCTCTTTGCCCCTGCCCGCCGATCAAGCCACCGCCCTGGGCGAATTCGCCTCCCGCGTGTGGGATGAAGAGATCGTGCCGGCCCTGACCCAGTACATCGCCATTCCGGCCAAGAGCCCCATGTTCGATGCCGACTGGGCCGCCAATGGCCATATCGAAAAAGTGCTGCGCGATGCCGCAAGCTGGGTCGAGAGCAAGAAGGTGCCGGGCCTGAAGCTGGAAGTGATTCGCCTCGAAGGCCGCACGCCGGTGATCTTCTTCGAGGTGCCGGGTACCAAGGTGGACAGCACGGACACGGTGCTGCTTTACGGCCACCTGGACAAGCAGCCCGAGTTCAGCGGCTGGCGCAACGACTTGGGCCCCTGGACGCCCAAGTACGAGGACGGCAAGCTCTACGGCCGTGGCGGCGCCGACGACGGTTACGCCGTCTACGCCTCGCTGACGGCCATCATGGCCCTGGACAAGCAAGGCATCCCACGCCCGCGTTGCGTGGGCCTGATCGAGACCTGCGAGGAAAGCGGCTCCTACGATCTGCCGGCTTATATCGAGGTGTTGAAGGAGCGCATGGGCCAGGTCTCCCTGGTCGTTTGCCTGGACTCCGGCGCGGGTGACTATGAACAGCTGTGGCTGACCACCAGCCTGCGCGGCATGGTCAGCGGCGTGCTGAAGGTGGAGGTGCTGACCGAGGGCATCCACTCCGGTGATGCCTCGGGCGTGGTGCCGTCCTCCTTCCGCATCCTGCGCCAGGTGCTGGACCGCCTGGAGGATTCCAAGACCGGCCGCCTGCTGCCCGAGAGCTTCCACTGCGACATCCCGCTCAACCGCATCGAACAAGCCAAGGCCACGGCCGCCATCCTCAAGGACGAGGTCTACAAACGCCTGCCCTGGGCCTGCGGTGCCGACGGCGGCCCGGTGCTGCCGATGACGGATCAGCCGGTGGACGTGCTGCTCAACCGCACCTGGCGCCCGACCCTGTCGGTGACCGGCGTGGACGGCTTCCCCGAGATGAAGAGCGCCGGCAATGTGCTGCGCCCGCACACCGCTTTCAAGCTCTCGCTGCGCCTGCCCCCGCTGATCGACGGCAACGAGGCCGCGCTGCGCCTGAAGGCCTTGCTGGAAGACAACGCGCCTTACAACGCCAAGGTCACCTTTGTGCCGGACGGCCGCGCCGGAGCCTACGGCGCCACGGGCTGGAACACGCCCGATCTCTCGCCCTGGTTGAGCAGCGCGCTGAACGAGGCCAGCCTGGCGCATTTCGGCGCCCCGGTGGGCTATATCGGCCAAGGCGGCACCATCCCCTTGATGAGCATGCTGCAAAAAGGCTTCCCGGCCGCGCAGATGGTGGTCTGCGGCGTCTTGGGCCCCAAGAGCAATGCCCACGGCCCTAACGAGTTCTTGCATGTGCCCTATGGCAAGCGCCTGACGGCGGCGGTGGCGCAAATCATGGCGGCGCAGCCCTGAGGCTCAGTCACGCTGACGTTTAGACACAAAAAAGGCCTCGGTGACGAGGCCTTTTTGCATGGCGCAGGCGCTGGGCTCAGCGCAGGGTGAAGGAGGTTTCCACCAGGCTGCCCTGCAGCTCCTGCAGCAAATGGGTCAGCGGCGAAAGCTGCACATAGCGGGTCGAGACCTTGATGGCGTAGGCGAACAGGCGCGGCAGGTCGCTGGCATGGTGCGGCTTGCCGTCGCGGTGTTTGAGGCGGCAGAAGATGCCCAGAATCTTCAAATGGCGCTGCAAGCCCGTCCACTCCAGCTGCTGCCAGAACTCGCCGAAGTCGGCATTGATGGGCAGGCCTAGCTTGCGGGCTTGCTCCCAGTAGCGTATGGCCCAGTCCAGCTCCTGCTCTTCGTCCCAGGAGATGAAGGCGTCGCGCAGCAGGGAGGCGAAGTCGTAGCTGATGGGGCCTTTGACGGCGTCCTGGAAGTCCAGCACGCCGGGGTTGCCGTCCTCGGCGGGGCAGACCATCAGATTGCGCACCATGAAGTCGCGGTGCATGGGCACAAAGGGCTGGGCGGCGATATTGTCGGCCAGCACCTTGCAGCTGTGTGCCCACCATTTCAGCTGAGTCTCGTCCCATTCGCGGCCGTACTCGCGCTCCACACACCATTCCTTGAAGATGTGCAGCTCGCGCAGCACAAAGACTTGGTCGAACAAGGGCAGGCGCTCGGCATCGCCTTGGGACTGCCATTTCAACAAGGCCTGGGTGGCGTCGCGCATCAGGCGATTGGCCTCGGCCTTGTTGTCTTGCGCCTGGGTGTTCAGCAAAGCTTTCAGATAGGGCAGGGTGCCCAGATCGCTGAGCAGCAAAAAGCCCAGGCGCTCATCCGCCGCAAAAATCGTGGGGATGTGCAGGCCGCAGCCGCGCATATGTTCGGCGACCTGGATGAAGGGCTGGACGTTATTGGTTTCGGGCGGGGCGTCCATCACGATGTAGGAGCCACCGCTGCCGTTGGCGATGCGCAGATAGCGCCGCGTGCTGGCATCGGCCACCGCCTCGCACAGCGAGTCCGGCAGCAGATTGAAGGCTTGAATCAGGGGCTGGAGCCAGGCGTGGAAGTCTTGTTGGCGTTGTGGCTTGGGCCAGGCAATGGGATTCATGCAGATACTTTGGTGAGATGACAGGCCTGTGCTCAGCGGTGGCGGGAGCCTCATGGATAATGGATTTTACAAACCGCGAGCCAGGTGCTCGGCGCAGAGGCCCCCGGGCCTTGTTGCCGAAGCCTTTGCGGTGCCCGCCAACACCGCTCTAAGAAGACGCCTGCCGACGCCGTGCCGCGCCCAAGCCCCACTCCCATCTCTGCCCGATTGAATCGCCCGAAGCAAGGCAACCGCTTTGGCTGCGCCGCCCGGTGTGCCCTGCGCCTGAGCCGCGTCAGCCGTCTGCTGGCCGGCCTGGGCCTGGCCACGCCTGGCCTTTTGTGGGCCCAGGCGGCAGCGGTGGTGGTGCCTGCTGGCGCAGCTTCGGCCCCGGCCTTGGCCGCCAGCAAGGCCTCTGCACCGGCGCCCGCCGATGCCTTGCGTCTGCGCCCCAGCAGAAGTCTGGGGTCAGCCAAGTCCGAAGCCGATGACAAACCCGCCCTGGTGCTGAGCGCCAAGAAGCTGAGCACCCATATCGACCAAGAGTCGCGCGCCGAGGGCGATGTGGAGCTGCGCTATGGCGAACTGCTGGTGCGCGCACAAAACCTCAATTACGAGCAGGTGGATGACCTGGCCCGGGCCAGCGGCGATGTGGAGGTGAGCAAGGGTGGCACCTTGTTCCGAGGCCCCGAGCTCAAGCTTTATGTCAGCCGTTTTGAGGGCGAGTTCCTCAACCCCAGCTACTTTTTCTCGCTGACCGGCGGCGGGGGTAGCGCCAAGCGCATGTCCTTCAGCGACGCCAAACATATGCGGGCGGAAGAGGGGACTTACAGCAGCTGCCCCGTCGACGAGTCGGCGCCGCAGCCGGCCTGGCAGATCAAGGCCGACGAGCTGTCCATGAATTTCGAGGCCAATGAGGGTGTGGCCAAGGGCGCTGTGCTGCGTTTTTATGGTGTGCCCATCCTGGGGGCCCCGGCCCTGAGCTTCCCGCTGGGCGGGCAGCGCAAATCGGGCTGGTTGCCGCCCAATATCAATTTCGACAGCCGTAGCGGGCTTGAGTTTGGCGTGCCCTATTACTGGAATATCGCACCACAGCGCGACGCCACCTTGACGCCCTTCTTGATGACGCGGCGCGGCCCTGGCCTGGACAGCGAGTTCCGTTATCTAGAGCCCGAGCACAGTGGCCAGATCAACTGGGCCTTGCTGCCCAATGACCGGGTCACCAAGACCGACCGCTGGGCGCTCAATCTGCAGCAAGACGGCCAGTTGCCGCTGGACTGGCGCTACCGCGTGCGGGCCGAGCGGGTCTCGGACGACGAGTACTGGAAAGACCTGCCCAAGCGCATGCAAAGCCTGACTCAGCGCCTGCTGCTCAGCGATGTGCAACTGGCGCGTGACCGCACGACCCACTGGGGCGAGGCCCATGCCTACGCCCGGGTGCAGCGCTGGCAGGTTTTGCAAGGCAGCGAGGCTTCGGCCAATTTCGATGCGCCCTACCAGCGCTCGCCTCAGCTGGGTCTGCGCCTGAATACGGCGGCCGACGATGCGGTGCTGGACGGTTTTGTGCCCTGGGTGCGGCGCGCTCGCTTGGAAGGCGCCGTCGAGATGGAATACAACCGTTTCGATCTGCCCCCCCTGGCGCAGCTGAGCCCCAATCAGCTCAAGTCCATGGCCGAGGGCACGCTCTACACCGGCCAACGCGCCCATCTGCAAGCGCATCTGAGCACGCCCGTGGGCGGCGCGGCCTGGTGGTTGATCCCGCGCCTGGCGCTCAATGCGGCCCAGTACTCGCTGGATCAAACCATGGTGGACGGCCGCCGCTCGGTGAACCGCAGCATTCCCACCTTCAGCCTGGACCATGGCTGGGTGCTGGAGCGTGACACTACTTTGTTCGGTCGCAACACCTTGCAGACCCTGGAGCCGCGTCTGCTCTACGTCAACACGCCCTACCGTGACCAGAGCAGCCTGCCCAATTTCGATTCGGCTCCCAAGGATTTCAACTTTGATTCCATCTACACCGAGAACCAGTTCTCGGGCGTGGACCGGGTCAATGACGCGAATCAGCTGACCCTGGGCCTGTCCAGCCGCTGGATCGATGCCGGCCAGGGCGAGGAAGTCTTGCGCCTGGGAGCGGTGCAGCGCTATCTCTTCCGCGATCAACGCATCACCCCGGATGGCACACCCGCCAATCAGCGCCTCTCGGACCTGCTGCTGCTGGCCTCGGCCCATATCAATTCGCAATGGTGGGCGGATGGTTCGGTGCAATTCAACCCCGAAGCCGGGCGCTCGGTGCGCACCGTGCTGCGTGCGCGCTATTCGCCCGGACCCTTCCGCACCATCAGCACGGCTTACCGGCTGGCGCGTGGGCAGAGCGAGCAGATCGAAATCGCCTGGCAATGGCCTTTGTGGGGCCAGGAAGGCAAGGCCGCCGCCCGCCGCAGCAATAGCAATAGCTGCACGGGCGCCTGGTACAGCGCTGGCCGCATTCAGTACAGCCTCAGTGACCGCCGTCTGACCGATTCGGTGATGGGTGTTGAGTACGATGCCGGCTGCTGGATTCTGCGCGTGGGTGCCGAGCGCCAGTCAACCGGCCAGGCCGAAGCGAACACCCGTTTGATGCTGCAAATGGAGCTGGTGGGCCTGTCCCAGCTGGGCTCCAATGCGCTCAAAGTCTTGAGGGACAATATCCCTGGTTACCGACCGCTGAGCGCTGAGCGCTCGGCAAGCCTTGAAGCCCCCTATGACTGATATGTCGATCCGATCCCTGACCCTTGTTGGCGCTGTGCTTGTGGCCGGGCTGTTCGCCGGCCCCGAGGCTCAGGCCCAGCGCCGTGCTGCCGACTTGCTGCCTGGCGACTACATCGCCGCCGTGGTGAATCAAGACGTGGTGGCGGCCAGCGAGGTCATCCAACGCACCGAAAAGCTGCGTCGCGAAGCCGCGCAGCGGGGCGAGTCCACCGATACCCTGGTGCTGCGCAAGCAGGCCATGGAGGCGCTGATCGAGGATCGGGTGCTGGTGACCTATGCCCGTGAGAGCGGCGCCAAGGTGGACGAGCCCGAGCTGGACCGGGTGGTCGGCAATGTGGCGGCGCAGAACAAGCTGACCATGGATCAGCTCAAAGAGCGCCTCAAGCAAGAAGGCATCGACTACCGCAGCTTCCGCGAAAACATGCGCGACCAGCTGATGAGCGAGCGGGTGCGCGAGCGCGAGGTGCAGGGTCGCATCCGCATCACCGATGGCGATATCGACAAGTATTTGGACGAGCGCCGCAGCGTGCTGGGCAAATCCGACCAGGTCAATGTGGCGCAAATCCTGGTCAGCGTGCCCGAAGCTGCCGACGAGAATTTGGTGGCCGAGCGCCGTGCTCGCGCCGAAGCCGCCCTGGCCCGCGTGAAGGGTGGCGAGGACTTTGCCAAAGTGGCCCGCGAGTTCTCCGAAGATGCCAACAAGGACAAGGGCGGTGAGATTGGCCTGCGTCCGGTGGACCGCCTGCCCGATCTCTTCGTCGAGACCATCAAGGGCCTGAACAGCGGCGATCTGGCACCCAAGCTGCTGCGCTCCGGCGCCGGCTTCCATATCCTGAAAGTGGTGGAGCGCAAGACCGGCTCCCTGACCACCGTCGTGCAAACCCATGCCCGCCATGTGTTGCTGCGCCCCTCGGCTCAGCTGACGGCCGAAGTGGCGGCCCGCCGCCTGGCCGAGTTCAAGCGTGCCATCGAAACCGGCCGCACGACTTTTGAGCAGGTGGCGCGCGAAAACTCCGAGGACGGCAGCGCCCCCGAAGGCGGTGATCTGGGCTGGATGTCGCCCGGCGGCTTTGTGCCCGAGTTCGAGCAAGCCATGGATGCCCTGCCCCTGGGCGGCATCTCGGCCCCTGTGCCCTCACGCTTCGGCATGCACCTGATTCAGGTGCTGGAGCGCCGCAATACCGAGATCGAGATGAAGCAGCTGCGCGATCAAGCCCGTGGCGCCTTGCGTGAACGCAAGTACGACGAGGCTTATCAGGAGTGGGTCAAGGACCTGCGCGCCCGTGCCTTCGTTGAGTTGCGTGAGTGGCAGGACTGATCCCGTGGCTCAACATATTGCACGCAAGCGCTTCGGTCAGCACTTTTTGACCGACGTCCACATCATCGAGTCCATCTGCGACGCGATTGATCCCCAGGCCGGTGAGGCCCTGGTTGAAATCGGCCCGGGTTTGGGGGCCATGACCTTCCCCTTGCTCAATCGCATTCCGGCCTTCTCCGTGGTGGAGTTGGACCGCGACCTGGCCGCCAAGCTGCGCAAGCGAGACGGCCTGGAGGTGATCGAGAGCGATGTGCTGAAGGTGGACTTCGCCGCCCTGGCTGCCGCCAAGGGCCAGAAGCTGCGGGTGGTGGGCAATCTGCCCTACAACATCTCCACCCCCATCCTCTTCCATCTCTTGGGCTTTGTGGACCAGGTGGTGGACCAGCACTTCATGCTGCAAAAAGAGGTGGTGGACCGCATGGCCGCCTCGCCTGGTTGCAAGGACTATGGCCGCCTGACGGTGATGTTGCAGTGGCGTTATGCCATCGAATCGGTGTTCGACGTGCCGCCCGAGGCCTTTGATCCGCCGCCGCGGGTGATGTCGGCCATTGTGCGCATGCAGCCCTATGCCAAACCGCCCGAGCTGGACGTGAAGCTGCTGGGCGAGATGGTGGCGGCAGCCTTCTCCCAGCGTCGCAAGCTCTTGCGCCACAGCCTGGGTGTTTGGCTCACAGCCCATGGTTTTACCGGCCACTTCGATCTGCAGCGCCGTGCTGAGGAAGTGCCGGTGCATGAATATGTGGCACTGGCCCAGGCCCTCAGCAAG
The DNA here is from genome assembly GCF_003852425.1 of Paucibacter sp. KBW04. GTDB lineage: Bacteria > Pseudomonadota > Gammaproteobacteria > Burkholderiales > Burkholderiaceae_C > Paucibacter_A. Next base: position 13,527 of record NZ_QAJN01000018.1, read on the forward strand.
CAGGCCGCCGCCTGATCCCGGATTTGCTGCTTTCGAGCGGCCAATGAAAAAGGGACCCGAGGGTCCCTTTTTTGCGAGCCTTGAATTCGATTCGATCAGGCGGCGCTGAGCCACATGGCGGTGTCGAAAGCGCTGCTCATCATCGGCATATTCATTCCGAAATTGGCATTGGCTGCCGCTTTGGAATTCTTTGCAGCCGGTTTGGCCGGCACGGCGGGGGTCTCTTCGGTAGCCCGCTCCCAAGAACCATTTTCTTGTGAGCGGGCTACTGAAAAGAATAGAAGCACCTGAACTGAACCTTGCGGTCGGCCCAGTAATCGGCCGCTTCCCGGAAGACGTCGAGCAATTGCTCGCGGGCCTCGCGATCAAACTTGGAGTTGTCGGGCAATTGCTCGAGGACGACAACAAAGCCGGGCTGGGCGCCGGACTTGTGAACCAGATCGGTCATGCAGTCGTGGAGCGCGTCCAGATTCTTGCCAAAATGAGCCGGGAACAGGAATGCCTGGGCAATCCCTTCCAGCACGTCCTGCTTGGACTGCGCCTCGGTCAAGTTGGCGTACAGAAAATGCTGGCCAGCATCCTGTGCGGCTTGCATCAAGTCCTCTACGCGATAGGCCCTTATGGCCTGCACGATATTGGGACGGACGGTCTGCAAAAGCATGGTCACAATCCTCCTATATAGTCACAGAACTTTTTGATCTTCGAATATGGACTGCGTCTTCTTCAAGGTTGATTCGTTTGAATCTGCCTGAAGCTGGCGTAGTGGTCATCGGAGTAATAACAAACATCAGGACTTGTCGGGGCTTTCCCGCCGCAAACCAAGCGCTTTGCTCCGCGATTGCGGGCGCCGGGCGTGGGGACGGTGTACTCGTGGTAGTAGCCTCTGGTCTTGCGCGGCAAGATGCGTTCGCGGTTGCCGAAGACAACGCCATCTTTCTCGTAGGGGAAAGGCCCCCCAGCGAGAACGAGACGGTGCGTCTTTTGGGCTTCGCGAGGCAGTGCCGACAAGGCCACCGTTTCCAGCGTGACGACTTTTTCAATGCTCTCCCTGGCTTGCACTGCCGTGCCAAGCGTCGTTGCCGCCACGAAAACCGCGGCTAAAACGGACTGGCACTTCAGCTGACGCCAAGTGGGAAAAGACAAGGGCCACGACAGCGGCCCAGAGAGCAAAGACACGGGTTTACCCTGTTCCTGAAAGGTATATGGTAACGAAAGCGCTTGAAAACCTCAAGCGGCGCTCGTCCAATCCCCCGTGTTTCAGTGACATGTAAGTGTGCGCACACAAAGCCGCTATCGTCGATAGAATCGACGATAGGTCGGCGCAATTATTTTTTGTGAGCCCTCACAAACTTTTGTAAAAACAATTTGTAAGCAAGGGCAATGCCCGCTTTAGCACCCAGGCCATGCCGGCAGGGCCGACCTGGTCTGGATGGCTGTGCTTGGCCGCTTCAGCCGCGCGCGGCGTTGGCGTCAGCGACGGTCAGGGCCGTCATATTGACGATGCGACGCACGGTGGCCGAGGGGGTCAGCACATGCACCGGCTTGGCCGCTCCCAGCAGCACCGGGCCGATGGCGATGCCGCCGCCGGCCGCCGTCTTCAGCAGGTTGTAGGAGATATTGGCTGCATCAATATTGGGCAGCACCAGCAGATTGGCTTCGCCACTCAAGGTGCAGCGCGGCATGGTGATGGCGCGGCTGACCGGGTCCAGCGCCGTGTCGCCATGCATCTCGCCGTCCACTTCCAGCCAGGGCGCTTGTTCGCGCAGCAGGGCCAGGGTCTGGCGCATCTTCAGCGCGCTGGGGTGGTCGCTGGTGCCGAAGTTGGAGTGCGAGAGCAGGGCGACCTTGGGCTGCACGCCGAAACGCATCATTTCCTCGGCCGCCATCACGGTGATCTCGGCCAGCTGTTCGGCGCTCGGGTCGTAGTTGACATGCGTGTCGACCAGGAAAACCTGGCGGCCCGGCAGCATCAGACCGTTCATGCAGGCATAGACCGGCACGTCTTGCGGTGTGCTGGGGCTGCCGCCCAGGTGTTTGCCTATGACCTGATCGATGTAATGCAGATGGTTGGCCGTCGTGCCCCAGGTGCCGCAGAGCATGCCGTCGACCTCGCCCTTGTGCAGCAGCATGGCACCGATCAGGGTCAGGCGGCGGCGCATCTCGATCTTGGCCACCTGCACCGTCACGCCCTTGCGCTCGGTCATCTGGTGGTAGGTCTGCCAGAAGTCGCGGTAGCGGTGGTCGTTCTCGACATTGACGACGTCGTAGTCGCGGCCCTCTTGCAGGCGCAGGCCAAAGCGCTCGCAGCGCTCGGCGATCACGGCCGGGCGGCCGATCAGGGTGGGGCGGGCCAGGCCCTCGTCCACCACCACTTGCACGGCGCGCAGGATGCGCTCCTCTTCGCCCTCGGCGTAAGCCACGCGCTTGTTCAGCGCCCGCTTGGCCACATTGAAGATGGGCTTCATGGTGGTGCCGGAGGCGTAGACAAAGCTTTGCAGCTTCTCGCGGTAGGCGTCCATGTCGGCGATGGGGCGCGAGGCCACACCCGATTCTTGCGCCGCCAGGGCCACGGCCGGCGCGATCTTCATCATCAGGCGCGGGTCAAAGGGCTTGGGGATCAGGTACTCGGGGCCGAAGCTCAGGTTGGCGCCGGCATAGGCCGCCGCCACGACTTCGCTTTGCTCGGCCTGGGCCAGCTCGGCAATCGCGCGCACGGCGGCGATTTCCATCTCGTCATTGATGGTGGTGGCGCCGCAGTCCAGGGCGCCGCGGAAGATGTAGGGGAAGCACAGGACGTTGTTGACCTGGTTGGGGTAGTCGGTGCGGCCGGTCGCCATGATGGCGTCGTCGCGCACCGCTTTCACTTCCTCGGGCAGGATTTCCGGGGTCGGATTGGCCAGGGCGAAGATCATGGGTTTGGCCGCCATCTTGGCCACCATCTCCGCCTTCAGCACGCCGCCGGCCGACAGGCCCAGGAACACGTCCGCGCCCTCGATCGCCTCGCTCAAGCTACGCTTGTCGGTCTTTTGCGCGAAGCCAGCCTTGTCCGGGTCCATCAACTCGACACGGCCTTCGTAGACCAGGCCGGCCAGATCGGTCACCCAGATGTTTTCGCGCGGCAGGCCCAGCTTGACCAGCAGGCCCAAGCAGGCCAGGGCCGCCGCACCGGCGCCCGAGGTCACCAGCTTGACCTGTTTGATGTCCTTGCCCAGCACCTTGAGGCCGTTTAGGAAGGCGGCGCCCACCACGATGGCCGTGCCGTGTTGGTCGTCGTGGAAGACCGGGATCTTCATGCGCTCGCGCAGCTTGCGCTCGACGTAGAAGCAGTCCGGCGCTTTGATGTCTTCCAAGTTGATGCCGCCGAAGGTGGGCTCCAGCGCAGCGATCACATCGACCAGCTTGTCGAGGTCGTTCTCCTGGATTTCCAGGTCAAAGACGTCGATGCCGGCGAACTTCTTGAACAGCACGCCCTTGCCTTCCATCACCGGCTTGGACGCCAGCGGGCCGATATTGCCCAGGCCCAGCACGGCGGTGCCGTTGGTGACCACGGCCACCAGATTGCCGCGCGAGGTGTAGCGGAAGGCATTGGCCGGATCGGCCACGATCTCTTCACACGCAAAGGCCACGCCCGGCGAGTAGGCCAGCGCAAGATCGCGCTGGTTGACCAACTGCTTGGTCGCCGCGATGGCGATCTTGCCCGGGGTCGGGAACTCGTGGTACTCCAAGGCGGCTTGACGCAGCTGGGCTTTCTTTTCTTCGGACTTGGACATAAAGATTTCCGGTTTCTCTCGGCAGGGCAGAGCGGGGGGCGATTGTAGGAGGCAGGGCTGGCTCGGGCGCCACCATGAGTCGCTCATAAGTGTGCGACCAGGCAAGCGGCGGCGCCGTACGCGGTATTGCGCATGGGCACTTCGCCCAGGCAAAGGATACTGCGAGCCGACCTCGCTCCCAGGCTGGGAGTGCAGCGCTGTGCGAATCGTCGTGCGGACCGTCGTTCGGCCCGTCGTCTGGCGCGCTCGCTCAGCCCGGCTGCGCTGCCCTGACTTCAGACCACCCATCCATGTTGCTACCGCCCGCTGTGCCCGCTAATTTGTTGCGCCCCTGGAGCTGGCGGCGGGCGCTGCTGTGGGGCGCCCTCACCGTGCTCTTGCTGGTGGCCCAAACCCTGTTGGTGGCGCTGACCCTGCGCTACGAGGCCGCGCGTGAGCAGGAAAAGGTCGATCAAGTCGCCGCCGAGGTGGCCGGCCGGCTCAAGCAAATCGCCGACCGTGATCTGCGAGGCTTGCAAGGCCTGCTCTGGAATGACCCCAGCGCCGATCCGGGCCCGCGTTGGGCGCAGGACTCGGCCGAGCTGCTGCGTCGCACCCGCCCGATTCTGCGACTGGAGTACCGCAATGCGCAGCGCCTGATCACCCGCTCGACCGACTCGCCCTATGTCTCCCCGCTGTATCTGCAAGCCTCGCGGGAGGAGATGGAGATCGAAACCCAGCTGGCCTGTGCCGCCGCCCTGCGCCAGGGCGCCCAGCAGTTCTCGCGCAGCTATTTCATCGTGCTGGCCGGGGGGGAGGGCCTGGAGGTCTTTGACCTCTGCCTGCCCCAGCTTCGCAACGGCCAAGGCCCCAGCTTTGTGGTCGCCACCCTGAGCCTGCGCTATCTGCTGGAAGAAGCGGTGTCCGAGGAATTGGCGCGCGGTGCGGAGTTCAGCTTTGTGGAGAGCGATGGCACCCGTTTGGCGCGCGCAGGCCTGACGCGGGGCGCGGGCAACTACCTGGCCGAGCGCCTGGTGGATGTCAGCGGCTTGACCCTGCAGCTCAAGGTGGACAGCGCCGCCGGCCGCCCCCAGCTGATCCCCAATCTGACCACCGCCCTGGTGCTGGGCCTGTCGCTGGCGCTGTTCGTGCTTGTCTTTTTGCTGGCGCGTGACGGCCGCCGCCGTGCCTTTGCCGAGCATGCCCTGGCCGAAGCCCTGGCCTTCCGGCATGCGATGGAGAACTCTCTGGTCACCGGTCTGCGTGCCCGGGACATGGCCGGCAACATCACCTACGTCAACCCGGCCTTCTGTGCCATGGTGGGCTTCCGTGCCGAAGACCTGCTGGGTCAGGACAGCCCCCCTTACTGGCCGCCCGAGTTTGTCGAGGAATACCGCCACCGCCACAAGGATCGCAAGGCGCGCTGGAGCGCTGGCGAAGACCCACGCCAGGGCTTTGAGACCGTCTTCATGCGCCGCAACAGCGAGCGCTTTCCGGTGCTGATCTTCGAGGCGCCCTTGCTGGACGCCCAGGGCCATCAGACCGGCTGGATGAGCGCCGTGCTCGACGTCAGCGACCAGCGCCGGGTAGAAGAGCTCTCGCGCCAGCAGCAAGATCGCCTGCAAGCCACGGCCCGCCTGGCCACCGTGGGTGAGATGGCCTCGCTTTTGAGCCATGAGCTGAATCAGCCCCTGGCGGCCATTGCCAGCTACTCCGCCGCCTCGCTCAATCTGCTGACGCTGGAAGCGCATGACGCGCAAACACCCGAGCTGGTGCGTCAGGCCGTCAGTCGTATTGCCGAGCAGGCCGAGCGCGCCGGGCGCGTCATCAAAAGCGTGCACGACTTTGTGCGCCGCCGCGACCAGTCGCGTGAAACCATAGGCGTGGACCAGCTCTTCGAGGCCGTGCTGCCCCTGGTGCGCTTGCAGGCGCGCAAGAGCGGGGCGCGCATCGAGGTCGATCTGCCGCGGCCCGCGCCGCGCGTGCGCTGCGACCGCACCATGGTCGAGCAGGTGCTGTTGAATCTGACCCGCAATGGCATCCAGGCCATGGACGGCGAGGGCCCCGAGGCCACGCCCCTGGCCCAGCGGGTGCTGGTGCTGCGCGCGCGTCAGACCGAGCCGGGCTGGGTCAGCATCGCCGTGCGCGACAACGGCCCCGGCATCTCGCCCGAGGTGGCGCGCCAGCTCTACACCCCCTTCTTCACCACCCGCGCCGAGGGCATGGGCCTTGGGCTCAGCCTGTGCCGCACGGTGATCGAGCAACATGGCGGAGCGTTGGATTTCGTCAACCGTGCCGATCAAAACGCCGGTGAGCCCAGTGGTCGAGGCACCGAATTCCGGTTTACGCTTGCAACGCCGCCCGGTTCAGGCAGCGCGCCCAAGCCGGATGGCGCCGAATCGGCCCGGCCGTCGTCCGAAAGTGAGTCCAGTGAACATGAGCATCAGCCCAAGCAGCGCCCGTAAATTGCCCATGGTCTATCTCGTCGATGACGAGGACGTGATCCGCGACTCCCTCTCCTGGCTGTTGCGTTCGCGCCGGCTTTTGTCCGAGGGCTTTGCCAGCGCCGAGGCCTTCGAGGCCATGCTGGATGCCCGCCCCGATCACGCCAAAGACTGGCCCGACGCCCCCTCCTGCCTGCTGCTCGATGTGCGCATGCCCGGCATGAGCGGCCTGGCCTTGTTCGAGCGCTTGAGCAGCCGTGGCCTGGGTGCTGCGCTGCCGGTGATTTTTCTGACCGGCCATGGCGATGTGCCCACCGCCGTCTCGGCCGTCAAGCGCGGCGCCTTTGATTTCGTTGAAAAGCCCTTCTCCGACAACACCCTGGTCGACCGCATCGAAGAAGCCCTGGCCGCCAGCGAAAAAGCCATCGCTTCCCGCCAGCACAACGGCAAGCTGGCCCTGCGCCTGGCCGAGCTGACCGAGCGTGAGCGCGAGGTGATGGGCCTGGTCGTTCAAGCCCTGCCAAACAAATTGATCGCCGACCATCTGCACATCAGCGTGCGCACGGTGGAGGTGCACCGCGCGCGGGTGTTCGAGAAGATGAACGTCAAGTCGGCGGTGGAGCTCTCCAACCTGCTGAGAGAGGGCTGAATCAGCCGTTCAGACTTTTAGGGTTGGCGTGCGGCGACCAAACTGAGGCGGTCCAGACGTGGGCTGGTCTGGTTGAGACCCGGCTGGCGTGCACCGCCGATGGCGTAGAGCTGGCCATCCAGGCTCAACACGCCCAGGCCGTGGCGGGGCTCGGGCATCTCGGTCAAGACTTGCCATCGACTCTCGTTCTGAGCGCGGCATTGCACCTGCGCCAACACGCCGCCGCCGTTTTCGGCGTATTCACCACCCACGCTGCAGAGCAGTGAATTGCTGCCCTTGCCGACCTGGCCCACGCCGTGTGCGGCTTGGGCAAACAGCAGTGGCGCCTCAGGCAGCCAGTGACCCGTGGCCGCGTCCAAGCGATGCACGCTGCGCAGATTGCTGCCCTTGTATTCGCGTCCACCGACCAGCCAGACCTGCCCGTCCAAGCTTAGCGCGGCTGCGCTGCTCTTGCGCGCAGGCCCCTCGGGCAGAACTCGCCATTCGTCTTGCTCCGGCAGATATGCCCAATGCCAGTTCACGTCTTGATGGTCACCCCATTGGGCGTTGGCCCTGCCGCGCGGGCTGCGGCCGCTGATGAGATGGATCTGGCCCTGCTGCACAAAGGCGGTGGACTCGGTGAGCGCCAGCGGCAAGTCGCCCATGCGCTGCCAGGTCCTGTGGCCATCCTCCAGGCGCAGCACATCGCGGCTTGCGCACCAATCGCCCCCCGCGCAGCGTGTAAAGCCGCCGATCAGATACAGGCTGCTGCCCAGGCTGATCAGCTGCGCATGGTGCCGACCTTCGGGCAGCGAGGGCCCCAGGCTCCAGCGCCCTGTGTTGGGGTCGTAGATTTGCAGCGCGTCGCTGAGGTGGCCTTGAGAGGCCGGCAACTCGCTGCTCAAGCCTCCTGCCACCACCAGGCGGCCGCCATGCACGGCGGGGTAGATTTCTTGCACGCCGATGGGCATGGGGGCCAGCGTCTCCCAGCGCAGGGCTGCCGCCTCTGGGGCCTGAGTCTGAGCCTGCGCTAGGCAGGCACTTGCCAGCGCAATCCCGCTCAGCAGGATGCGAGTGATTTGTCGATTCATTGCTGTTTTCCCCTCCTCCAGATGATCCGCTTGAATTTTGCGTTATTCGGTGGAAGCTGTCGTCTGGGCGCGCGGAACCGAGCTCAAGAAGGCGGCAGTAGGTGGGCTGTTCAGGCCCTGCCAAACAAATTGATCGTCGACCATCTGCACATCAGCGTGCGCACGGTGGAGCTGCACCGCGCGCGGGTGTTCGAGAAGATGAACGTCAAGTCGGCGGTGGAGCTGAGCAATTTGCTCCGCGAGGCTTAGGCGTTAAGGAACAAGGCCTCGGCGCAGGCCTTTACCTTTTGCGGCACGCTGCCCGCCAGGGCGATGGCCGGGCGCTGCGAGGCCTGCAGCAATTGCTCAAACACGGCCTGCACCTGCTTGGCGCTGACGGCTTGCAGCCGCGCCATCTGTTCCTGCGGCTCGCGCAGCTGGCCGAAGTTGAACAACTCCTGTGCCGCGCCCTCCATGCGGCGGGCCGGTTGCTCCAGCGCACGCAGGGCGCGCATCTGCAACTGCTTGCGGGCGCGGGCCAGGGCCACTTGGTCCAGCGGGCCCTGGGCCTGGCGCTGCAGCAGGGCGTGCACGGCTTGCAGGAACTCTTCGGCCTGGCCCGGCGCGGTGGCGCCTTCGATCAGGAACTGGCCGTAGAGCGGCAGGATGTCGGCCGAGCAGGCCACGTGATAGGCCAGGCCGCGGCGTTCGCGGATCTCGTCGAGCAGAGGCGAGCTCATGCCCTCGCCCAGCAGGGCGGCGGCCAGCACATGGGGTAAATGGCTGGCGTGGGCGTCGTCCAGGCAGGGCGCTTCAAAGCCCAGCAAGACCTGGCACTGGCCGCTGCCGGCCATGCGCCGGGTCTTCAGCCCGCCCTGCCAGCTGGGGGCGGTCAAGGCGTTCGGGCTGCCGCTGGGCATGGCGGCGAAAGCGCGCTCCACCAGGCGCGCGAAGGCATCGCCATCCACCGGCCCGGCCACCGTCACCACCACATTGCAGGCGGTGTACTGGCGGCGGGCATAGTCCAGCAAATCGTCGCGGCTGAAGCGCAGGATGTTGGTGCGGGTGCCGATGATGGGGCGGCCGGCCGCATGGCTTTGGCCATAGCAGGCGCGGTCCAGCAGTTGGAAGGCCGTGCTGGCCGGGTCGTCCTCGAACTCGGTGAATTCCTGCACGATCACGCCGCGTTCGCGCTCCAGCTCATCGGCCGGGAAGCTGCTGTTCAGCACGATATCGGCCAGCAAGTCCACAAAAGCCGGCAGATCGGCGGGCAGGCCTTCGACGTGGAAGGCGGTGTGGTCCTTGTCCGTGTGGGCGTTGAGTTCGGCGCCCAGGCCTTCGGCATCCAGATTGATGCGCTGGCAGTCGCGGCTGGCCGTGCCTTTGAAGGCCATATGCTCCACCACATGGCTGATGCCATTCAGCCGCGCGCTTTCATGCAGGCTGCCGGTGCGGATGAAGACGCTGAGGCTCAGCGTTTCGCGCCAGGGCATGGGGATGGCGACGATGCGCAGGCCGTTGGACAGGGTGCTGAGGCGAGGGGCGGTGGCGGCGCTGAGGGCGCTGAGGGTGTTCAAGAGGCGCTGGCTTCGTCGGGTTGCTGGGAGCGCTAGTGTCGCGCAAAGCCTTTTTCCTCGGCTTTGTCGGGGCTGTGTGGTCTGCTGGCCGCATCCTGCCTGGGCTTGGCGCCGGTACTACTTACAATTTAAAACATGCGAACTCCCTTTGGCAGCCTGCGTGGCCTGCACTGCTTGACCCTGCTGTTTGCCCTGGCCTTGCTGCTTGTTGTGGATGCTCAGGCGGGGGCGACCGAGGAGCCGCTGGAGGTGCAGTTCCGCAGCGTGGATGTGCCGCAGAGCACCGTGCCCACGCTGGCCCAGGACCGCGCCGGTTTCATCTGGGTGGCCACCAGCAAGGGCTTGACCCGTTACGACGGCTACCGTCTGCGGCCCATCGAGCAGCTCGGCGCCAATGCCGCTCAACGCAATCTCGGCTGGGTGCGCGCGCTCAGCCCCGCCCGCGACGGCCGCATGTGGATAGGCACGGAGTTCATGGGCTTGATGGTCTTTGACCCCGCCAAGGACCGCATCGAAACCCTGGGCAGTGCGCGCGGTGCCGCCGGCCCGCATGCCTCGATCCGCGCCCTGGCCGAAGACCCGCAAGGCGGCGTCTGGGTTGGCACCTTGGGCCAGGGCTTAATGCGTTACTCCCCCGCCACGCGCAGCTTTGTGAGCCAAGACCTGCGCTGGAAGGGCGAGCCCGAGGCCCGCGTGTTGTCGCTCAAGGTCGCCCGCGACGGCAGTGTCTGGGCCGGCCATTGGCGTGGCCTGGCGCGCCTGCGGGACGGCGCGTGGGAGTCCCTGCCTCTGCCGGGCCTGACCCAAGGCGCGCCGGTGCTGGCGCTGGCCGAGGACCGCAGCGGCCGCATCTGGCTGGGCACGCAAAGCGGCCAGCTCGGCGTGGTGGAGCAGGGTCGGGTGCGCTGGGTGCAGGAGTTGCAGACGCCGGTGCAGGCGCTGGCGCTGGCCAGCGATGGGCGGCTCTGGGTGGGCTGCAAAGTCGGCCTGCTCTGGGTCGACCCCAGCAGCGGCGCGATTGAAGCCCGCTTGCGCCACGACCCCCGCCGCCTGAGCGGCCTGGCGGGCAATGACATCAGCGGCCTGCTGCGCGATGCCAGTGGTGCGATGTGGGTAACGGGTTATGGCCTGGGCCTGCAGCGCCACCAGACGCACCCGGCCTTGGCCGTGCGCGGGCCCGACTCCGACCCCGCCGCGCCTCTGGCCGATGCCGATGTGCGCGCCCTGCTGCGCCTGCGCAATGGCGAGGTGCTGGCGCCCACGCAGAACGGCCGCCTCGTGCGCCTGGACGGCCGCCCCGAGCGTGAGCTGGCCGTGCTGGGCCTGTGGCCGCGCGAGCGCAGCAGCGTGGTCGAGTCGCTGGCCGAGGCGCCTGACGGCAGCCTTTGGCTGGCCGCCGCCGGCCGTCTGGAGCACCGCGCCGCCCAGGGGCTGCTCTTGCGGGACTGGCCGCTGGACGGCGGGCGTGCTCAGCGCCTCTTGCTGCGTGCCAATGGCGAGGTTTTGCTGGGCATGCAGGAGGGGCTGTACCGCTTGCCCAGCCCCACGGCCCCGGCCTTGCAGCGGGTGGGCTTGGCGGGCGGTGCGCCGCTGCATGGAGGCATCTATGCCTTGATCGAAGAGCCTGCTGCGTCTGCCTCGGCCACAGCGCGGCTCTGGGTCGGCGGCCAACAAGGCTTGTTCCGTGAAGGCCAGGGCCAGCAGGCGGCGCAGCTCGCGCCCGTGACGCAAGCGCCGGGCGAAACCCTGGCCAGCCCCGTCGTGATGGGTCTGCTCTTGGCGCGCGACGGTACGCTGTGGCTGGATACGCCGGTGGCCGGCCTGCACCGCTTGCGCGGCTGGGACGCGCAAGGCCGCGCCCGCTTTGATCGCATCGGCGAGCGCCTGGGCACTGAGGGCGTGTTCGGCGGCAATCTGCATGAGGACGCGCGCGGCCGCATCTGGAGCCAGCTCTACGTCTACGATGCCAAGACCGATCGTATCGACAGCTTCGGTCTCGCCGAGGGCGCGGCCTTCGGCAGCTTCTGGTTTTTTGCCAGCACCGACTTGCCCGGCGGCGGCTTTCTCTTTGGCGGCAGCCGTGGCCTGCTGCGCATCCAGCCCGAGTTGTACGAGCCCGCCGCGGGTGCGCTGCCCCTGGTCATCAGCGCTTTGCGCGTCAACGGCCAGCCCTATCAGCCCGAGCGTGGCAAGCTCATGTCCAAACAAGACGGCGTGCTGGCAACTCTGAAGCTGCCGGCGGGCACTCGCAGCTTCAGCGTCGAGTTCGCCGGCCTGGACTACGCCGACCCCAGCCGCCTGCGCTACCAGTACCGCCTGCTGGGTCTGGACAGCGACTGGACCAGCGTGGACCCCGGCGCGCGCAACCCCAGTTTTGGCCCGCTGCAGCCGGGGTCTTATGCGCTGCAAATGCGGGTTAGCGCCCACCCCACGCTGTGGGGCCCGACCCAGCTGGAACTGCCCATCGAGCTGCTGCCCGCCTGGTGGCAAACCCTGTGGGCCCGTCTGGCCGGCCTCGCACTGGCCCTCGTGGCGATCTGGGGCTTTGTGCGTTCACGCACCCGCGTGCTGCGCCGCCGCGAGGCCGAGCTGCAAGCCCTGGTGGACGAGCGCACCGCCGAGCTGCGCGAAGCCAGCCTTACCGACACCCTGACCGGCCTGCGCAACCGCCGCTATCTGGAGCTGCGCCTGCAGGACGACCTGCCTCTGTGCCTGCGCCGTTTCGAGTTGGGCGGCGAGGGTGATGCGGGTAAGCCTGAAGTGCTGCCCGGCCCCGACAGCGATCTGGTGCTGATGCTCTTGGACCTGGACCACTTCAAGCGCGTCAACGACGAACATGGCCATGCCGCCGGCGACGCCGTGTTGGTGACCCTGGCCGAGCGCTTGCGCCATGTCTTCCGCGCCACCGATTCGCTGGTGCGCTGGGGCGGTGAAGAGCTGCTGGTGCTGGTGCGCGAAACCCACCGCGAAGACGCCGCCGAGCTCGCCGCCCGCGCCTGCGCCGCCGTGCGCGAGCAGCCCTTTGACGTCGGCGAGGGCCGCAGCGTGGCCGTCACCGTCTCCATCGGCTTTGCCGCCTTCCCGCTCGACCCCCGCCATCCCCGCGCCTGGGACTGGCCCGCCACCCTGGGCCTGGCCGACTCCGCCCTTTACGCCGCCAAAGCGCGTGGCCGCGACGGCCATTTCGGCATCATCGAAGCCAAGGGCCTGAGACCGGCCGATGTGCCGCGTGACTTGGGCGATTGGGCAGGGGATGAGCGGCTGGTAGTGAGGGCAAGCCGGGTGCTTGCCGGGAGCGAAGCTTCGGTTTGAGCGCCTGCTTGCAAGCGGCTTCCAGGGCGCGGTCTTCAGGCGGTGGCGAAAGCGGGCGTACCATGCGCCAGCCGCGTGGCAAGGCCACGCTCCTCATCATCGTAAGTCTCAGCGCATCGCCTGGAAAAACTCGAAATCATGGAATGGATCCCTGTCTTCCTCTTGGTCTTCAAAGTTCTCGTGTTCGGCACGGGCATGTTCTTCGCCATCAAGTGGCATTACGACAAAGAGAAGAAGAACAAGGAGAAGAAGGGCTGAGCAGGGATTGCGCCGTTATTCGACGGGCGCGGCTTCGCTCTCGGCGAGCCGCTCAGGCTCCGAGGTCTGCAGGATTTCGCTCAGAACGGATGTGGCGTAATTCCCGGCCGGCAATGAAAAGCTGAGCAGCAGCTGATCGGCTTGCGGCCATTCCCAGGCCATGTCCAGCGGGCTTGTTACCAGGGCGCGGCGCTCCTGATCCAGGCCGGCGTGTTCCATGCCGTCGCACAAGCTGGCGTTGCGTTCGGCCACGCCCATTTCCAGGGCCTGCGCTTCCTCGCTGCTGCTCACCCGGCCTCGGCCCCAGAGCGGCCCGGTGGGGCGGCCCGCCTCGTCCATCACATCACCGACCAGAGTCTTGCCCCAAAGCCCTTGCTGTATTCGCAGGGCCAGCACTTCATTGAAGACGAAGGAGCGCACCGCCGACAGGTAGATGCCTTTTTTCTTCGGGTTGCGCACGCGGATCTCGCGCGCCAGCATGGCCCGGCCTTGTTCGACGTTGCCGCCGTCATGGCCGAAGCGCTGGGCGCCGAAGTAGTTGGGTGCGCCTCGGGTTGCAACCGCTTTGAGATTGGCTTCGATTGCCGCGCGGTCGCCGCTCACATCCCGCAGCACGATGCGGAAGTGGTTGCCCTGCAGATCACCGCGGCGCAGCTTTTTCACGTGGCGGCTCTGGCTCAGCACCTTGAACTCCGGGTGCTGAAGCAGGGTCAGGTCGGGCGTTTCGCCCTTGGGTAGATAGATGCTGAACCACTGGCGGGTGATGGCGTAACGGTCTTTCAGGCCGGCATAGCCCACATCCCATTCCTTCACCCCGGCGGCCGCGGCCAGCTGCTCGGCGACGAAGGCGGTGTTGGCGCCATTCTTTTCAACTTCCAGCCAGAGGTGCTCGCCCGCGCCGGAGGGCTGCTGCAGCGGCAGCTCGGTCACGATGAAATCTTCATTGAGAAATTTCAGCGTGGCGCTGGCGCCGCTGGCAGGGTAAGCCTTGGGCCACAGCGGCAGGGTCGTGTATTGCGATTGAGCGTCGGTCATGAGGGGGGCTGAGGGCAGCAAATGTAGGGAGGGACTGGCCTGCTTGGGGGAAGTCCAGACCGCGATTGTCCCCCCTGCCGGGCGACGTGCAGGCCTAAGTGCCTGCCCGCGTCTCGGCCAAGCCCCAGGCCAGCGCCAGCAAAGCCAGGACGCCGCTCGCCAACCACAGGGTGATTGCTGAGGGCGAGGGGGCTCCAGCCAGCCAGTCCGCCCAGCCCTTGCGCAACAAGGGGCTGTCGGCCAGAAGCATCCAGCAAGTTGCCATGCCGGCCAGCAGGCCCAAGCAAACCGGCCAGGCCGATTGACGCCGCCGTGCAGGCAGCTGCTCCATCACCCGCGCGCAGAAGCCATCGTCGGCCACCGGCCCTTCAAATTGTTGCTGCAGCAGCCGCTCTATCGCGTCGTCATCCAGATCGTTCTTCATGGCTTTGTTTCCTCCGTGCCGACGGCTTCGCGCCAAGCCGCCAGCCATGTTTTCAACTTCGCTTTGCCACGCATCGCGTGGGTCTTGACTGTGCCCAGGGGCATGGTCAGCACCTCGGCGGCTTCCTCATGGCTCAGCCCGAGTTGCACGCAATGCAGCAGCACGGCCTGCTCCGGCGCGGACAAGCGTTGCACCGCGCGCTCCAGATCAAGCTTTAGCTCCAAGGGCTGGGCCGGTGCGGGCAGCTGCGCCTCGGCCTCGCCCTCCAGCGCCTCATGCCTGACGGGGCCTCGGCGCGACTGCAAAAAGCAGGTGTAGGCGATGCGATACAGCCAGCTGGAAAAGCGCGCCTCGCCACGGAACTGCTCGAGCTTGCGCCAGGCCAGCAAAAAGGTTTCCTGCGCCAGATCATCGGCCGCGGCCGCATCGCCCTGCAGCAAACGACGCAGCTGGGCGCGCACCATGCCTTGATGCCTTCGCATCAATTGCTCAAAGGCCCGACGGTCGCCGTCCAGCAGCACACGGGCCACCAGCGCTTGATCGATGCGATCCTCGGCGGCGCCATCAGCCACGCAGGCGCCCCCGCTCGTTCAGGTAGAAACTGCCGAGATAGCCCAGCCCCGTCATCAGCGGCAAGAGGCCGATGCCCCAGAGCCGCGCCAGGCTCTCGCCGCTGTCGAGTTGGCCGGGCAGGCTGAGAAACATGGCGATCAAGCCCAGGCCGCCGCCCACCAGCACCATGCCTCGCCGGCGTTCATCAAACACCGCTTGCGGCTCCAACAGCAGTTGTGGCGGCAGCTCCACGCCCTTGTCGGCCAGCTGCAAAAGGGTGCGGTAGCGGGCTTGCGTCTGCCGGTCGCGATAGCCCAGAACGAGCCAAACGATGAGCACGGGTGCCAGCATCAGAATGAGGGGGATGAAGATTTCTATCATGGTCATGCTCCTGGCGATGGTTTGTTTTCTGAGGATGAGGTCGAGGACCTGAAGCTTGCGTGCGGCCTCATGGTTTGGCGGCGGCCGTGGCGGCCAGCAGATCGGCAATGCGCTCGACCAGCATCCAGTTTTGAGTCGGCCCCTGATTGCTGGTCAAGGCGACGGCCGCGCCGCTTTCCCAGACGATTTGCAGATTGGCGGTCGTGCCCTCGATGCCGCCCGAATGGCCACGGATATGCCGTCCCTGCGAGGGGCGGTCGGAGAAGCCAGCCGCGTAACGGCCAGGGCCAGCGGGAACTCCGTTCTCGAACATCTGGCTCAGTGTGGCTGGTTTCAGCAGACGGCCGTCCCGCAAGGCCTGGGCGAACTTCAGCAGATCTTCATTGCTGGAATAGCCACCGCCTGCCGGCCCGCCCTTGAGCCCCAGCTTGCGCCAAGCGGCCTTCCAGTCGCGCGAGAACAAGCCGTCTCGGTAGTAGCCAATGGCCAAGCTGGGCACCACCTCGTCCAAGGCGTCGAAGCCGCTGGCCCGCATATTCGCAGGCGCAAAAACATGGGCTTGCATGTAGTCGAAGAAGTTCTCTCCCGAGCTGTTTTCAATCACGCGGCCGAGCAGCATAAAGCCGGCATTGCTGTACGCCCACTGCTGGCCGGGCTCACTCACCCGCGCTTGGCGCGCGATCAGGTCCAGGTAGTCCGCCGGGTTCAGAAAGCGCTCGCTGTGCGCAAAGTACTCCGGCACCAGGAAGTCGCCCAAACCCGCCGTGTGATGCAGCAATTGCCACAGGGTGATCTTCTTGGCGCTGGCTTGATCGGGATACTCGGGGACGTGTTGCGCCAAGCTGTCCTGCCAGCCCAGCTTGCCGGCCTCCACCAGCTGCGCGATGGCGACGGCGGTGAACATCTTGTTCATCGAGCCGATGTGAAAGCGCGTGAGCTTGCTGGTCGGCGTGCCGAAAGTGCGCTCGGCCGCACCCCGGCATTCGTGGAACGCGGCTTCGCCAGCCGCCTGCACGCTGACGCAGCCGGAGAAGTCTTCCGTCTGCACCAGCCGGTCCAGTGCTTTGCGAACCAAGTTCTTCAGCTGGGCCTGCGTGAGTGGCGCGGCGGGCCAGTCGGCGTAGAGACTGGGGTCGTCCATCGGGTGCAAGCCCGCCTCGCTGAATTGCTCGGCTTGCGCCGCATCGGCCGCCAAGACAAACAGGGCGTGGCGCCCGTCACGCCTGGCCTTGACCGCGACTTGCAATTGCTCAGGCTGGCGCGGATTGATGCGCGCGTCGATCACCTCCAGGCCGCCGCTGTCACGCGCCGCCGATTCGAGATCGGCGACGAAGGCGTCCCTGTCTTCCTGCGGGATGGCAGCCGACAGCCGGGCCTGCGCCCATTTCCGAATCTCCGGCGGTTTGTCAGTGCTGACATGCTGGATCAAGCTGCCAGCAAGCCGGCCCACCGGCGTTTCGGGCAAGGGCTTGCTCAGCGCTTGACTGGCTTTCGCAGACGGCATGGCACATGCCAAGGCCGCGCAAAGAATCATCGTGAGTGACAGTGGCCGGACCGCAGTCCTGGCGAAGGGCTTGAAGGCAATCATGAGGAGTCAGGCTCTCGGGCATGACCGGCCGGAATGGCGGTCTCTGGCTCTTAGATGCGGGTGCTGCTGCAAATGGATTCAGCACAGCCAGACTTTTTTGGTGAGTGTTGAGCGAGCAAGGCGATGAACGACAGTTTGCCGCGCCTCCACCTCCTGCTTGAACAGCCGCCTTCGATGCTGAGGTCACCGCTGGGTTGGAGGCTAGCAATCTGGGCTACTCGGTCTTCAGGCGCTTCTGTGGCATGGCCTACGCCAGCGAAACTGCATGCGCGGCGAGCGAGCATTTGACGGCTTGCGGCGTCCACCGCCTGGTCGCCACCGTGGCCCTGGGCAACTAGGCCTCGGGCCGCGTGTTGCAAAACGATAGCTTCCAATTCACACGCATCCTGCCGGGCAACGATGTGATTCGGGGTGAGGCAATGGATGATGAGGAGTGGGTGAGGGAGGAGTGCGGAGCGGGCGCAGCGGCGCAAGTGCCGGCAGACGAAGATGGTCATGCCAGCGTTTGAGTTGAAAGATCAGCCTATTCGACTCAGATTTTGAGTCGAATAGGGGGTAAATCTGCGCTCAAGGCTTTGGGGAGCGATATCGGGTCAATCTATTTCACGATGCCTAGCTTCCCTTTGGTTCAGCAGAAACACTTGGCATGAATCAAGGCGACTGGATGATGTCCCGCCAGTTGGTGTGAGCTCTTGAGCGAGGCGGCCCGATGAGGGTGGCCATCGTGAGTTCGGATAAGGTTGAGGTGCGACCCACCAACCTGGATCCAAAGGAACGTCTGGATCGATGGGTGTCCCAGTCCGGCTTAGCTACTCAGATGCGGCAGCCAAATTTCGATCGGTATCCCGCTCTTGTTGTCAAACTGCATCGGACCTAGACGCCGGTGGACGGCTCGGCCGCCAGTCCTTGACATAGAGTACAGCACGGTCGCTGAGCTGTATGACACTCTGTTCTTGCAACGTTTGAGCAGCTACTGGCCCATATTTCTGGATCTCGTCAAGCGCGATAAATGACTGCTTCTGGATCTTTGCGTACAGCCCGACGAGATGTGCGACGGAGTCGTTCGAAATATTCTTGAAGAGCACGGAATCGTGCGCAATAGCTGGAAGGCTGGTAGCCCGAAAGACCGCCATGTCGAAAAGTACGAGACCGAAGTACGCCGTCCCTGTTCCGGTGTCCTCGAAGACCTCGAAGTTGTAGGTGGTGTCGGCGAGCGACAGGCGCGGGCTCTTGCGGTGCTCGCCGACTGCTTCGCTGACGATCTTGCGCATCCCTTCATTCACACTGGTCTCAATTTCATTGAGGATGCGTTGCTTCACTTTCGCGAGCGCTTCCCTCGCCTTGTTCAGCGCATCGATATGTGCTTGCTCATGCTCGTAGCCATCTCTGTTGTTCCGTGCAGCCTGAAGTGACAAAGCGACCTTGTAGACGTGGTCAACCAGCGACTCAGGTTGTTCGACTGATCCCAATGCCGCAGCCATCTCCGCGTCGATGCCTGCAATGCCTAAGTCGATCAGGCTCAATTCCTCTGCCAATTGCTCTTTGGACAGTTTCAGCTGTTCCTTGAGGATGCGGGCGACGCCGTCATGAAACGCTTCAACTTCAACGAGTCTTTCGGTGTTGATCTCCGGGAAGAATCTCTGGAGGTCCAGGAAATTTCCACCGTGGAGGGCTCGCTTTCCACCGAGGTTGCGGTCGACCCGCTGTAGGCGCCCGGCCACGATCATGCGGCGCTGAAGCAGATCATCTTTACGCTCTTTGAGTTCTAGGACTTCTTTATTAATTACCGCACTCAGACTTGTCGCGTAACTCGCCAAGTTCTGACGCACTTCTTCAAGATCGCGCTCAAGACCCGCGATCTGTACCTTCGCATTTGTGTACCCCGTCTTGGTGACCTTCGGAATAAGCTGCTTGCTTGCCGCGGCCCGAATAACCTTCAGCTCCGTATCGGCAGTTCGCGCTGCTTGGTCGCGCTCACGAATCGCTTCGAACTTGCCATAAGTTTTGACCAAGTTATCGATGCAATCCTTGTCCTTCTGTTTCGGGAACACATGCAGCGGCTCGTCGGGGATTAGGTTGGTCTTGCCCCACACGCGCAAATGAAGGCCGACAGCAGCGCGGAACGACTGACCGGGTTCAGCGAGGCCGTACGCGCTTTTCAAGAACGCGTTGAATTCATCCAGTTGTATTGCCGACTGCACTTTGTAGTCCGCATCGCAGACGTACAGGGTTTCTGGCGTGATCGTTTCGCGCCTGAAGCGGTGCAGTTCACCAGAAAATTCGAATGCAAAGTCATAGTGGTGGTGTCCCAGCTCAGCCACGATGTCCTTATTCCAATCCAGAAGCGTCGAGCCGCCGAACACGAAGTCCACCAGCATCAAAAGCGTGGATTTGCCAATGGAGTTGGTCGCGTTTTCGTCGCCCAGTACGACATTCAAGCCTGGATGAAACCTTACAACGCGGTTGCAAAATTTCTCGCAGCGGATTTCACGCAGCATATACAACCTTCTCGGTACCAAAGTCGACGGTCAAACGGTCAAGCAGAAAAAGAACATCCAAAGCCAGCAAGAACTGGTCGATGCTCTCGAACTTGTCGCCCACCTGCTGGAACAGATCCGCCAGCCGGATCGATTCGGGCCCCACTTTCAGCACATGGGTCAGGTTCCCCAAGACGGAGGCGGATAGTGGTACAGCCTTGTTAGGGGTGATCACTCGAACACCTCGCAGTTCTGGATGAAGAAAGATGCTACGGCCTCAGCCGACTCAAGGGTTTGGGCCTTTGCCCGGACGCGAATCCAGGCGACCAGATTGGCGAACACCTGTGCCTGAGGCAGACTTTGACGCTTCTGCATCACATAAAACGATTTCACCTGGACAAAGATCTGCTCGGAGCACCCAGGGTCGCTACGCTCAAGCTCCAAGAAGGCGGCCTGCACATGCCGGAAGTAGTCTTCGACAGCATTACGAACCTTGCGCTTGGTGGGCGGCGGCATAGTCGCATCCAGTTTGTCATTGACTGCCTTTGGGGTGAATGACAACTCTGCACTCTCCGCACCCTCTACGGCAGCACTGTGCAAATGAGCAACGACCGCTGCAATCTGCTGCTCAAGGGGGTACTGCGAAGCCAGAGAACGTTGCCGCTCTTGCTGCAAAGCATCGGACTTGATCTGATAAAGGTCGAGGTACTCTTGTGCGGTCCGGGGCTTGTCAAACTTCCCATGGCAGGCGTTGCAAAGGGGAATGATGTTGTCCGGGTCGTTTACATCAGCACAGAGCATTTGCAGGTTAGCTAACTCTATGAGTTCCTCCGGACGCGGGTTCAGAGGGTAGATGTGGGCCATCTCGTAGCCCTTGTACTGCCGTTTCAGCTTTCGATAGAACAGTGGGTCGTCACATAGCGGGCAGCGGCTGCTGACCTGCGCAAGCAGAGCAGCGATCTCCGCGTCGTTGTATCCACGTCTTGCGTTCGTCACTAGGTCCCTCCTTCCGTCGGCGCTTGGCGCACAACGTTGACCGTTATTGATTTAATTTGGTCGCTCCCGACCACTGCTTGTGACGGCGATTTTGGCTGATACAAACGTAGTCCGACAGAATTCTCGTCAGGTTGCTGGATCAATGGCCAAACTGGTGGGATCGGTCTAATTCGCAACCAACAGAATGACCGGTACTCGCGGCGACGGGTAGTCGGGCGCAAGCGCTGAACGACTGTCCCCCACCTCCCTCCCTGACACAATCCCCCCATGGGCGAATTCGATCTGATTCAACGATTTTTCAAGGAGCACAGCCGGCCGTCGGCTGAGGCTGTGCCGGTAGGCATTGGCGATGACTGTGCGGTGATCAATCCGACGGCGGGCATGCAGTGGCTGGTCTCCAGCGATATGTTGGTCGAGGGCCGGCATTTCTTGTCCACGGTGGCGCCTGAGCGTCTGGGGCATAAGGCGCTGGCGGTGAACCTGAGCGATCTGGCGGCTTGTGGCGCGAGGCCGCGGGCCTTCACGCTGGCGCTGAGTTTGCCGCGGGCCGACGAGCAATTCCTAGCGGGCTTTTCGCGCGGCTTGTTCGCGCTGGCGCAAGCCCATGGAATCGAACTGGTGGGCGGCGACACGACGGCCGGGCCGCTGAACATCTGCATCACGGTGATGGGCGAGGCGCCGCGTGGCCAGGCCTTGCTGCGCAGCGGCGCCAAGATTGGCGACGATGTTTATGTGAGCGGCACGACCTTGGGCGACGCGCGGCTGGCGCTGGAGGCCTTCCGTGGCACGGTCCGCTTGCCCGGTGAGGACTTTGACTTGGCGCGCCAGGCGATGGAGTGCCCGCAGCCGCGCGTGGCCCTGGGTCAGGCCTTGCGCGGCTTGGCGCACAGCGCCATCGATGTGTCGGACGGCCTGGTGGGCGACCTGGGCCACATCCTCAAGGCCTCGGGCGTGGGTGCCCGCCTGGAGGTGGATGCCTTGCCGCGCAGCGCCGTGTTGCGCCGCCAGCCCCTGGCCATGCAGCGCGAATGCGGCCTGGCCGGTGGTGATGATTACGAGCTGGTGTTCACCGCGCCCGCAGCCGCCGCTGCGCA
Organism: Paucibacter sp. KBW04; assembly: GCF_003852425.1. Taxonomy (GTDB): domain Bacteria; phylum Pseudomonadota; class Gammaproteobacteria; order Burkholderiales; family Burkholderiaceae_C; genus Paucibacter_A. The sequence goes on from NZ_QAJN01000018.1 coordinate 35,112, forward strand.
ACTGGCGGCCGCCGCTGCGGCCAGCGGCACGGCCATCACCCGCATCGGCTGCATCGAGGCCGAGCCCGGTCTGCGGTTGTTCGATGCCCAGGGCCGGGCGCTGGATTTGGGCCTGAGCAGTTTTGACCATTTCAAACAAGCATGAGCATCGGCGTCGACGAATCCTTGGCCAGCGCGGCCGCACCCCGCCGCGCCACCGCAAGCTTCATGCTGGCTCACCCGGCGCGCTGGATCGCCCTGGGCTTTGGCAGCGGGCTCTCGCCTGTTGCGCCGGGCACGGTGGGCACTTTGTGGGCCTGGCTGGCCTTTCTGGTCATCAACCCCTGGCTGAACGACTGGCAATGGGCCGGCTTGCTGCTGGGCGGCACGGTGCTCGGCTGGTGGGCATGCACCATGACAGCGCGGGCCCTGGCAACACCTGACCCCGGCGCCATCGTCTGGGACGAGGTGCTGGCTTTTTGGCTGGTGCTCTGGCTGGTCATGCCCACGGGTTTTTTGGGCCAGGTGATCGCCTTTGCCTTGTTCCGCTACTTCGACGCGGCCAAGCCCGGCCCGGTGGGCTGGGCCGACCGGCTTTACAAAGGCGAGCGTGGCAAGCCGGTGACCTGGGCGCAGGGCTGGGGCATTTTGTTTGACGATTTCGTCGCGGCTGGATGTACGCTTCTGGTGATCGCGCTGTGGCGATTCCTATTCTTCTGACTTCTGACAGGAGGCCCCCATGCATTTCCCTGAAGAGCAAGAACTGATCGATCGCATTGCCGTGGCCCTGATGCAGCGGCGCGAGCGCCTAGGCACGGCGGAGTCCTGCACCGGCGGGCTGATCGCCGCAGCCTGCACCAGCTTGTCGGGCTCCAGCCAGTGGTTTGAGCGCGGCGTGGTCAGCTATAGCAATGAGTCCAAGACCGAGCTGCTGGGTGTGCCCGCGGCCTTGATCGGCCTGCATGGCTCGGTCAGCGGCGAGGTGGCCTTGCATATGGCGCGCGGCCTGCTGGCCCATGCGCCGGTGGACTGGGCGCTGGCGGTGACCGGCATCGCCGGCCCCACCGGCGGCAGCACCGACAAGCCCGTGGGCACCGTCTGGCTGGCCCTGGTGCACGGCTGCGCCGAGCCCAAGGTCTGGCAAGAGCTATTCACCGGTGACCGCCACGCCGTGCGCACGGCCACCTTGCGCGCCGGTCTGATGGCCTTGTGCGAGGCATTAGAAGATAAAGACCGATGAGTTTGCTGCTGCTGGGTCGCTGGTCTGATGCAGAGCGGGACCGCTGGCTGCAGCTGCTGCAAGCCGAACTGCCCGCCGAGCGTTTCTTGCTGGCCCCGCCCACCGACCCGGCCGAGGCCGCCGAGGTGGAGGCGGCCATCGTCGCCAACCCCGAACCCGGCAGCTTGATCGGCTTGCCGAACTTGCGGCTGATTCAGTCCGTCTGGGCTGGGGTGGACCGCCTGTTGCAAGACCCCACTTTGCCGCCCGAGGTGCCGCTCTCCCGCATGGTGGACCCGGCGATGAACGAGGCCATGGTGCACACGGCGCTGTGGGCCGTGCTGAGCCTGCACCGGCATTTCTTTGCCTTGGCCCGCCAGCAGCGCGAAGGCCTTTGGCAGCAGCCCGAGCAGCGCCGCGCGGCCGAGGTCAACGTGTTGGTGCTGGGGCTGGGCGAGTTAGGTGGGCGTGTGGCGCGGGCCTTGGCGGCGCAAGGCTATGCCGTCAGCGCCTGGAGCACCCGGCCTACCGAACAAGCTGGTTTGCGCTGCCTGGCCGGTGAGGCCGCTTTGCAAGCCGCCTTGGCCGAGGCCGATGTGGTCATCAATCTGCTGCCCCTGACCCCAGCCACCCAGCAGTTCTTCAGCGCGGCGCGCCTGGCCCAGATGCGGCGTGGCGCGGCCCTGGTGAACCTGGCGCGCGGCGCCCATGTGGACGAGGCGGCCCTGCTGCAGGCCTTGGCCAGCGGCCAGCTGGGCCATGCCGTGCTGGATGTGTTCGCGCAGGAGCCGTTAGACCCCGGTCATGCCTTTTGGCAGCACCCGCAGGTGACGGTGCTGCCGCATTGCGCGGCGCAGACCGATGCGCGCAGCGCGGCGGCCGTGGTGTTGGCCAATCTGCGGGCTTTGCGCGAGGGGCGGCCGCTGGCTCACCAAGTGAGCCGACAGCGCGGCTACTGAGGCCGCAGCCTCAGCTGAGGCCGCCCAACACGGTGTCGGCCGATTCGCTGCTCAGATCGGGGGCCTGCCAGCCGCGCAGCCAGTCCAGGAACTGGTTCTCGGGCATGGGCTTGGCGATGAAGTAACCCTGACCTTCATCGCAGCCCAGGGCGGCCAGGATCTTCCAGGCCTTGGCGGTCTCCACGCCCTCGGCCACCACCGACAGGCCCAGGTTGTGGGCCAGCTCGATGGTGGAGTGCACGATCTTGGCGTCGCCCAGATCGTTTTCCATGGCCAGCACAAAGCTTTTGTCGATCTTGAGCTCGTCCACCGGCAAGGTCTTCAGATAGGCCAGCGAGGAGTAGCCGGTGCCGAAGTCATCGATGGACAGCTTGAAGCCCAGGGCGCTGAGCTGCTCCAGCGTGCTGAGCGCGCGCTGGGGGTCGTCCATGATGGCGCTTTCGGTGATCTCCAGGCACAGGGCCTGGCTGCTGGCGCCCTGGGTGGCGAGCATGGACATGATCTTGCCCGGCAAGTCCTGATCCAGCAGATCGCGGGTGGAGAGGTTGACGCTGATGCGCAGATCCACGCCCTGCGCCCGCGCCTGCGACCAGGCGCGCAAGGAGGCGGCGATCACCCAGGTGGTGAGCTTGCGGATGAAGCCGCTTTGCTCGGCAAAGGGGATAAAGTGCAGAGGCGGCACCAGGCCGCGCTCGGGGTGCTGCCAGCGCACCAGGGCCTCGGCGCTGAGGATGCGGCCCCGGGCCAGATCGACCTTGGGCTGCAGATACAGGCGCAGCTCACCGGCCTCGACCGCGTGGCGCAATTCGCCCAGCAAGGACAAAGACTCCTGGCTGCCCACATCCAGCTTGGCGCTGTAGACCATGCTGCCGCTCTGGCGTTTTTTGGCGTCGAACATGGCCAGGGTGGCGCGGGCCAACAGCAGCTTGGCCTCGCGCCCATGCTGGGGCGCCAGGGCGATGCCGATGCCGGCGCTCAGGTCCACCGTCTGATCCTGGATCTGCAGGGGGTTTTCAAAATCGCGCCGGATCGCATCGGCCAGAGCCAGGGCCGAGCTTTCATTGGCGCCGCGCAGCAGCAGGGCAAACTCATCGCCGCTGAGTCGGGCCAGGGCGTCTTCGGGGCCGGGTAGCAGGGCTTGCAGGCGCTTTGCCACCTTGCGCAAGAGCAGGTCGCCGAATTCATGGCCCTGCACATCGTTGACATGCTTGAAGCGGTCCAGACCCAGGGTCAGCACGGCTGCGGAGTTGGCGGCCCCGGCCCGCTCCAGGGCATTGCTCACCAGCAGGCCGAAGCCGGCGCGGTTGGGCAGCTCGGTCAGCTGGTCTTTGAAGGCCAGGTCGTTCAAGCTGGTGTCGCGCTGGTGTATGCCTTGGCGCATGGCTTCAAAGGCGCGGGCCAGATTGCTGACCTCCTCAGCGCCCTTGATCGGGGCCACCGGGGTGTCGTAGTCGCCACGGCCCAGGCGTTCCACCGAGTCGGCCAGCTTGGAGATGGGCTCGCTGATGCGGCGCGCCGTCAGCACGCTGCCCAGGGCAAAGGCGGCCACGCCCAGCAGGGTCAGCCAGGCCAGGGTTTGACGCAGCAGGCCGAAGGAGAGAAAGGCCTTGTCAAAAGAGCGCAGCAGCACCACCACCAGCTCCTGCGAGCCCTCTTTCAGCAAGGGCAGGTAGAGGCCGCGCATCTCCTCGGCGCCGATCTGCAGGCCAAAGGGGCGGCTGTCGCCTTCGGGCTTGTCTTGCATTTGCTGGGCTACGGCGACGGTGTGCTGAATGTCCAGCACCGAGCCCAGGGGCTGCCAGGCCGCTTGGGCTTGGTCACGCCGCAGGATCACGCCGTGCAGCTGGGACAGGTCTTGCAGCTCCCGCAGCGGCTCGTCCTGCAGGTCTACCGCCATCAGCAGCCAGCCGCCCAGGCCGGCCGCATGCACCGGCACGGCCACCAGCTGGTAGGCGCGGCCCTTGACCAGGGCCAGATTGGTTTGCCAGGCCGGGGCCTTGCCCTCGCTGGCCTGGGTCATGGCGGTCTGCAAGCGCGGCAGAAGGGCGGCAAAGTCCTGCGCCTCGGGGGCGGTGGCGGCGATCACCTGGGCATTGCTGTCCGCGTAGGCGATCAGGCCGGCCTTGAGCAGGGTGCGGTTCTTGGAGTCCAGCGCGCTGACCAGGGTCTCGGCGAATTCCTCGCGGCTCATGCTGCCGGCATCGGCCAGCACATCGCGGATGCCGTGGTTGTTCTCCAGCTGGCGCAGCAGGGCGGTGCGCTGTTGCGCGTCCTGCACCAGCAGATGTTCAAACATGCGCTGGCCGGTCTGCAACTCGGCTTGCACGGTCAGCTCGGTGCTGTTCTTGATGTTGGCGTCGGTGATGAACCAGCTGGCCAGTTGCACCACGGCCAGCAAGGCCAGAAAGGGCGCGACGATGCGGCCTTCCAGGCGCTTGAGGTTGAGAAAAGCCGGCAGGGCAAGTTTCATCGGACGGGGGGCGGGCTAGAGAGGCCAGGCGCGCGCTCAGCGCTCCAGGCTGAGGCTGAGTTCCAGCTGATTATTGCCCGTACCGCTCACGCTCAGCGCTTGCTCGCGCAGCAGCGGCTGTTTGAAACCGGGGTGCCAGTAACGCAGCATATGTTCGCCAGCGGGCAGGTCCAGCTTGAGCAGGCCGCTGGCATCGGTCTTGCCGAACAAGGGCGTGTCCACCACCACCACATGGGCGCTCATGCTGTCGTGGATATTGCAGCCCAGGGTGGCCACACCGGCCTTGTCGAACAGCACCGGCTCGGCGGGCGTGCCGGAGTAGAGCTTCATATCGAACTTCTTGGCCGCCGAGAAGGAGTAGACATGGTGACGCACCGTGTCGAAGTTAGGGAAATTGACCGGCGTGCCGGTCTGCACCACCAGCACAAAGGGTTGGAACTGGCGGCGGCGCTGTTCGATCTGTGCCTGGGTCTTGCTGCCGGCGGGCAGGCGGCTGGGCTGACCCTTTAACTCGACGGCGATGACGGCATCGGCCAGGGGCTGGCCTTTGGCGTCGCGCACCTGCACGCTCCAGGGCAGGGCGTGGGCGCCGAGGCTGAGCAGGCCTAGCCATAGGCCGAGGCCCAGGCCCAAACCGGCGGGCCGCCAGCTTGGCCGGCGCTGATGGGGCGCTATTGCGTTCATGGCCGACCTCTCTGGAGCAGGGTTGCGGGGGGCAAGTCAATGGTTGGCAACGATATCCCGCTTCATCGGCGCGAGCTGACGCAAGAGTTCGTTTTTCGCGGAGGCCGTCACGCCGGCGGCGTCCAGTTCTTCGCGCAGCATGCTGACCAGGGCATCGAACTCGCTGGCCGTGATCTTGGCCTCGCGGTGTGAGCGCGCCATGGTCTCGCCTTCGTAGACGCAGGGCCCGCCGTTGAGGGCGCAAATCTGCTGGGCCAGGCTGGTCTTGATGGCGGCCAGTTTGATGCCCTCAAAGCTGCGACGGGTGCGTGCATCGCTGGCGCTGCGATCCAAGGTGCGCGAGACCACCTGGGCGATGCCGGCCTCGCCGCCCAGGCGCTGGTAGAGCGTGGGCTTGGCTGGGCTGGCGCAGGCGCCGAGCAGGAGCAGGCTGAGCATCCAGGCAAAGAGGTGGTGGCGGCGTTGAGAAGGCATGGCTTGAAGGGCTTGGCGGGCTTGGATCTAGGAGTTCTTGCTTCAGGCTCCCTGTGTTCAGCCGAAAACCAAACAGGCGAATCCCTCGCCTTGTTCTATCGACCTTTTTTGCCGTCGACTTGAGTCGCCTCACGCCATGCTTGAACTCCCGTGCCCTAGGCCCCGATTCGGACGGATCGCCTTCACCGTTTCCTTGCTGCTGAGCTTGGGCGCTGGCCAGGCCTGGGCGGGCAACAAGCTGCTGGCCACCTCGGGTGTGAGCCAGGTCGAGGGCGCGGCCGGTGGCGGCCTGAGCCCCTGGGCCTTGATCGCCGGCGGCGGCAGCCGCGATGAGATCGGTGCCTCGGCCTTTGCCACCCGGGTGCAGACCCGGGGCGGCTATGTGCTGGAGGCCGGGGGTGTGGCCCTGGGCCTGTACGACAGCGTGGAGTTGTCGGCGGCGCGCTGGCGCTTTGGCTTGGCCGACACGGTGCCGGGCCAGAGCTTGGGCGTCGACGTATTCGGCCTGAAGTGGCGGGTCTTCGGTGATGCGGTGTTTGAGGCCGACAGCCCCTGGCCGCAGATCGCCCTGGGCCTGCAGCACAAGCGCAACAGCCGCATGCTGGTGCCCGAGCTGTTGGGCGCCAAGCGCGCCAGCGATACCGAGCCCTACCTCAGCTTCAGCAAGCTGTGGCTGGGTGCGGCGGGCGGCTTCAATCTGCTGGGCAATCTGACGTTGCGCGGCACGCGCGCCAATCAGATGGGCTTGCTGGGCTTTGGCGGCGACCGGGGCGACGCTTTGCGCGCCCAGGCCGAGGCCTCGCTGGTGCTGCTGCCGCGCGACAACCTTGCCCTGGGCCTGGAGTGGCGCGACAAGCCCAGCCTGCTCAGCGCCGCCCCCGAGACGCGCGCCTGGGACTTGTTCCTGAGCTGGTGGCCTTGCGCCAACATCAATCTGACCCTGGCCTTTTTGGACCTGGGTCAGATCGCCGACAAGAAGGCGCAGCGCGGCAGCTATCTCTCCTTGCAAGCGCAGTTCTGAGAGTCATTTGGGCTGGGTTTGAAGCCGTCCAAGTAGCAAGTTATGCAGTTCGTCGCCTGCCGCTGGGCTGGCGGTCCAGGCCTGGCAAGAATTTGCCCAGGTCCTGCACTCTTTGAAACTTGGACGTTTATGTCAACACTCGATTCACTCTCAATGCCTGCCCTGGCTCGGCGCGCCGCCTTCGGCATCGCCCTGGCCTTGGGCACCTGCTTCGGCCCCGCGGCTCATGCGGCCGAGAACAGCGCCGCCGCAGTAGCGCAAAAACCTGCCAAGCCGCAGCTGCTCTTGCTGGCCACCTATCACATGGCCAATCCGGGTCTGGATGTGGTCAAGCAGCAGGCCGATGACATCCTGAGCCCGCGCCGTCAACAGGAGCTGGAAGCTCTGGTTGCCGATTTGGCCGGTTTCAAACCCACGGTCGTGGCGGTGGAAGAACTGCCGCGCAACGAGGCCAAGCTCAAACAGCGCTACGCGGACTGGCGTGCGGGCAAGGCCCCACTCGGGCGCGGCGAGATCGAGCAGATCGGCTTTCGCCTGCTGCAAGGCATGGGCGGGCCGGACGAGTGGCAGATGCGGGCCATCAACTGGAACGGCATGCCGCCCGGTGAGCTGAAGGCTTACAACTACGAAGAATGGGCCGAGGCGCGTGGGCAAACTGCGCGCTTGCAGGCCATACGGGCCCGCTCGCAAGCCGAGTCGGACGAGCGCTACCTGGTTCTGCATGCGCAAGGCTTGCGCGCCTTTTTGCAGTTGATCAACTCGGCGGAGTGCATGGCCGCCTCACATGCGCGCTACTTTGAGTACGCCACCCTGGCCGACGATGAATGGGGCGCCGGCGCCAACTGGGTGGGGCACTGGATGACGCGCAATCTGCGCATGTTTGGCAAGCTGCGCGAGCTGGCTCAGCCTGGCGCGCGGGTCTTGCTGATCGTGGGCTCTGGCCATGCCAAGCTGTTAAGCGAGTACGCGCGTGAGTCTGGCGTGTTCGAGGTGGTGGACACCCAGGCTTGGTTGAAGGCCAAGCCCTGAGCGGCTGCCCCTAGGAGTCTGCGCGGCAGAAGAAGTGTCGGCTGCGCAGACTCCTAGCCTTGCAATGCGAGACGCGGCGCGCGCGGCGCCGTGGCCTCCACCAGCATCAGCGCCAGGCGGCGCAGGCCGGCCCAGGGCTCGCTGGGCCAGTCGGGGTGGCGCAGGCCTTTGACTAAGCCGTCGCAGACTTGCGCGGCCTGCACCAAACGGGTCAGGTCGGCGGCGTGCAGACCCGGCACGATGCGCTCAAACAAGCGCTCCTTGGGCCCCCAGACTCGTGCCTCGCGCAAGGCCATGGGCAGGGGCTTGCCGCCGTCCACCGCGTCGCGCACGCGCTTCAAGGCGCGGATGTCTTCGGCCAGCGCCCAGTGCACCAGCACGGCGGCTTCGCCCTCGGCCTCCAGGCCGTCCAGCATGCGCAGCACGCGGGCGACCTGGCCGCCGAGCACCGATTCACTCAGCTTGAACACGTCGTAACGGGCCACGTTCAGCACGGCGGCTTCGATCTGCTCCAAGCTCAGCTCGCCCTTGGGGTGCAGCAGGGCCAGCTTTTGCAATTCCTGGTGCGCGGCCAGCAGATTGCCTTCCACCCGGTCGGCAAAAAAGGCCAGGGTGCGTTGACCCTCTTCACCCTCGGGCACGCGTTGGCCTTGCGCCACCAGGCGTTGGGCGATCCACTGCGGCAGGGCGCGGCGTTCGACAGGATCGACCCGCACGCTGGCACCGGCGCCGTCCAGGGCCAGGAACCAGGCGCTGTTCAGCTGGGTCTTGTCCAGGCGCGGCAGGGTGACGAGGGTGACGACGTCTTCAGGCAAATGCTCGCAGTAACGCTGCAAGGCCTCGGAGCCGTCCTTGCCCGGCTTGCCGGAAGGGATGCGGATCTCGATGAACTGGCGCTCGGCAAACAAGCTCATGGCCTGAGCCGCGCCCAAGACCGGCGCCCAGTCGAAGTAGGCGCCCGCGACGGTGAAGACCTTGCGCTCGCCATAGCCCTGGGCGCGGGCCGCGGCGCGGATGGCGTCGGCCGCTTCCTGAGCCAGCAAGGCCTCGTCGCCGTACACGGTGTAGATGGGGCGCAGGGCTTTGGAAAGCTGCTGCGAAAGGGCGTCGGCGCGGATTTGCATGGGGGATTTAACTCGGCAAACGCACGGCCGCCAGGCGACGCAAAAGCTGATTCACCACGTCAGATTGCATGGCGCGGTAGAGCTGGGCTTCTTCCTGCTCCTTGGCCAGGGCGGCGCTTTCGGTGGTGTTCATGTCGCGCGACATGCGCAGCTGGGTATTGGGCAGCAAGACTTCGCCCGCTGGCGTGCGCAGCAAAAAGTCCAGCTTGACGCGCAACTGCCATTCGCGGATTTGGCCGGCCGTGGTGGTGACGACCGAGGTCTTGTCGCGCTCGTCCAGCAGCGCCTCCAGCACCAGCTCGGCGCGATTGGGGTCTTCCACCAGCTTCACAGGCGTGCGCGCCAGCTGGCGGCGCAGCTCCTGCGCCAGCGGCGAGCCCGGCGCGAAGCCGGTCAGCGCAATGCTCTGGAACAGCAGCTCCGGCTCGCGCCGCGGCTGGAAGCCGCAGGCGCTGAGGCTCAGGGCCGCTGCCAGCAGGGCGCTGGCGCGCAGGACTTGGCGTCGGTTCTGCTGCATCTGAGCCAGCCGCGCTTAGGCCACCACGTTGACGAGACGACCCGGCACCACGATGACCTTCTTCACCGGCCGGCCTTCGCAGAACTTGATGCAGTCTTCGTTGGCCAGGGCGGCCGCTTCGATAGCAGCCTTGTCCGCGCCGGCCGCGACCTTGATCGCGCCACGCAGCTTGCCATTGACCTGCAGCATCAGCTCGATCTCGTCCTGCACCAGGGCGGCTTCGTCCACGGTGGGCCAGGGGGCGTCGAGCAGGTCGCCGAACTGAGCTTCAAAGCCCAGGGCTTGCCACAGACCGTGGGTGATGTGCGGCGCCACAGGGTAGAGGGCGCGCAGCAAAATGCCCGTGCCTTCACGCAGGGCGGCCGCATCACCAGCCTGCAGCTTGGCATCTTCCAGGGCGTTGAGCAGCTTCATCACGCCCGAGACCACGGTGTTGTACTGCAGGCGCTGATAGTCGCTGCTGATCTGGCCCAAGAGCTTATGCACTTCGCGGCGCAGGTCTTGAGCGGCCGAGCTTTGACCCTCGAAACTGGTGCCCGCAGCTTGAATGCTGGACTGGTGCTTGAGGCCGAAAGCCCAGAGGCGACGCAGGTAACGGTAAGCGCCCTCGGCACCGCTGTCCGACCAAGCCGCGCTTTGGTCCGGTGGGCCGGCGAACATGGTGAACAAGCGTGCCGTGTCGGCGCCGAACTTCTCGATGATGTCGCGCGGTTCGACCACATTGTTCTTGGACTTGGACATCTTCTCGATGCCTCCCAGGGACACGGGCAAGCCGTCGTCCTTGGCCGTGGCGCCGATGGGGTGGCCCTTGTCGTCGAACTGGACATTCACCTCGCTGGGGTAGAACCAGCGCTTCTTGCCCGAGGCTTCTTCGCGGTAGAAGGACTCGTTCAGCAGCATGCCTTGGGTGAACAGCTTGGTGAAGGGCTCGTCGAACTTCACCAGGCCGATATCACGCATGGCCTTGGTCCAGAAACGCGCGTACAGCAGGTGCAGCACGGCGTGTTCGATACCGCCGATGTACTGGTCCATGGGCGACCAGTAGTCGTTGCGGGCATCGACCATGCTGTCTGCCGCATCTGGGCAGGTGTAGCGCATGTAGTACCAAGCGCTGTCCACAAAGGTGTCCATGGTGTCCGTCTCACGCTGAGCGGGCTTGCCGCAGCTGGGGCAGGCCACATTCAGGAAGGACGAGCATTTCTTGAGAGGATTGCCGGAGCCATCGGGGATCAAGTCCTCGGGCAGCACCACGGGCAGGTCTTTCTCGGGCACGGGCACCGAGCCGCAGTCGGCGCAGTGAATGATGGGGATAGGCGTGCCCCAGTAGCGCTGGCGGCTGATGCCCCAGTCGCGCAGACGCCAGGTGGTTTTCTTCTCGCCCAGGCCCTTGGCACCAATCAGTTCGGCGACCTTGTTGACGGCTTCCTTGTGCGGCAGGCCATCCAACTCGCCCGAGTTGATGCAGACCGCGCGCTGCTTGTCGCCATACCAGTCGGCCCAGCCGTCCAGGCTGAAGGTTTCGCCTTCAGCCTTGATGACCTGCTTGATTTCAATGTCGTACTTCTTGGCAAAGGCGAAGTCGCGTTCGTCGTGCGCGGGCACGCCCATCACGGCGCCGTCGCCATAGCTCATCAAGACGTAGTTGCCGACCCAGACCTCGACTTGCACGCCGGTCAGCGGGTGGGTGACGAAGAGGCCGGTGCGCAGGCCCTTCTTCTCTTGCGTCGCGAGCTCGGCCTCGGTGGTGCCGCCGGCCTTGCATTCTTCGATAAAGGCCTGCAGAGCGGGGTTGCTGGCGGCTGCGTGCAGCGCCAGGGGGTGCTCAGGCGCCACAGCGCAGAAGGTCACGCCCATGACGGTGTCGGCGCGGGTGGTGAAAACGTAGAGCTTGCCGTCCTGAATCAAAGCACCGTCGGCGCCCTTGATCTCATGTGGGAAGGCGAAGCGCACGCCCTCGCTCTTGCCGATCCAATGTTCCTGCATCAGGCGCACGCGCTCGGGCCAGCCGCTCAGATAGCCGGGAGCTTCGGGGTCGGCCACATTGGCCAACAATTCGTCAGCGTATTGGGTGATAGCGAAGTAGTAGCCGGGGATCTCACGCTTTTCCACCAGGGCGCCGGAGCGCCAGCCGCGGCCGTCCACCACTTGTTCATTGGCCAGCACGGTTTGGTCGATCGGGTCCCAGTTCACCACCTGAGTCTTTTTGTAGACCACGCCCTTTTCCAGCATCTTCAGGAAGAACCACTGGTTCCACTTGTAATAGCTGGCGTCGCAGGTGGCGACTTCACGGGTCCAGTCAAATGCCAGGCCCAGGGGCTGCATCTGAGCCTTCATATCGGCGATGTTGTCGCGCGTCCATTGGGCGGGGGCAACGTTCTTGTCCATCGCCGCGTTCTCCGCCGGCAGACCAAACGCGTCCCAGCCCATGGGCATCAAGACGTTGTAGCCCTTCATGCGCAGCTGGCGCGTGAGCATGTCGTTGATCGTGTAGTTGCGCACATGGCCCATATGCAGCTTGCCGCTGGGGTAGGGCAGCATGGAGCAGGCGTAGAACTTGGGTTTGTTCTGATCCTCGACCACGCGGTAAGCGTCGCGGGAATTCCAATACTGGCGCGCAGCGGCTTCGATCTCGTTCGGGGCGTACTTTTCGTTCATGCGCCAAATTGTAGGGGCTGAGCCCGCACTCAAGTTCCGGAAGGAACTTGTGGCTGGCGAAGGCCCAGACGCGATACAAGCGGCTGGGC
>NZ_QAJN01000018.1:47375-195735 GCF_003852425.1 Paucibacter sp. KBW04
CGATACAAGCGGCTGGGCTGCCCCCGCTCTCGCGTCCGCCGATTCAGGGGGCCGTGGCGGCTGGGGTCTCGGCCACAAAAGCGATGCGGCTCAAACCCGCGCTCTGGCACCAGCCGATCAGCTCGGCCACCTGGCCGTAGGGCACGCTTTGGTCAGCGCGCAACTGCACTTCCAATTCGGGGTTGGCCTTGCCCAGCTCAAGCAAGCGTTGTTGCAACTGCTGTTTGTTCAGCTTGAGCTCGCCCAGAAACAGGCCACCATCGGGCTGCAGGCCAATGGCGATGAATTTGGGTGCGTCCGAGGGGCGGGCGGCCTCGCTCTTGGGCAGGTCCAGATGCAGGGACGAGGTCATTAGCGGCGCGGCGATCATGAAGATCACCAAGAGCACCAACATGACGTCGATCAGCGGCGTCATATTGATCTCGCCCATGGGCTTGGGGCGTTCGCTGCGTTCGAGGCGACCGAAAGCCATGGTCTCAGGCTTCTTTGGGGTCCAGCATCTCGCGCAGATCGTGGGCAAAGCCTTCCAGCTCGGCCTCACAAGCACCCAAGCGCTTGCCGAAGACGTTATAGGCCAGCACGGCGGGAATGGCCACGGCCAAACCTGCAGCCGTCATGATCAAGGCCTCGCCCACCGGGCCCGCGATCTTCTCGATCGTGATGCTGCCGCCGGCACTCAGATTGACCAGGGCGTGATAGATGCCCCAGACGGTGCCGAACAGGCCCACAAAGGGGGCGATGCTGCCGATGGAGGCCAGCAAGACCTGACCCTGTTGCAGGTATTGCAGGACCTGATGCAAGGCGTCACGCAGGCGGCGGGTCAGGCGCGACTCTTGTCGGCCCGAGGCTTCCAAGGTGTTGGCCGTGGTGCTGGCCGTGGCCGCATCCAGCAGGGGCAGCAAGACCTGCTCCTGGTCGAAGTTTTGCAGGGCAGCGCGGCCCTCGTCCAGATTGGCGGCGGCCCAGAAGGCGGGCAGGGCACGTTGGATGCTGCGGCGGGCGCGGTGCAGCACCCAGCCCTTCCAAAGAATCACCACCCAGGCGCTCACAGACATCAGCAGTAGCAGGCACGCGACGCCGCGTGTGACCACGTCGCCAAGCGCCCATAGCTCTGCGAAGCCTGTCATCGGCTGAGGCCCAGCACGTCGTTCATATCGTAGAGACCTGGCGCGTGGGTGGCCAGGAAGCGGGCGGCGCGCAAGCTGCCTTGGGCGTAGGTGACGCGGCTGCTGGACTTGTGGCTGATCTCGATGCGCTCGCCAATGCCAGCGAATAGCACCGTGTGATCGCCCACGATATCGCCACCGCGCACGGTGGCGAAGCCGATGGTGGAGGGATCGCGCTCACCGGTGACGCCTTCACGGCCATACACCGCGCATTCCTTCAGATCGCGGCCCAAGGCCTGGGCGACGACCTCACCCATCTGCAAGGCCGTGCCGCTGGGGGCGTCGACCTTGTGGCGGTGGTGGGCCTCGACGATCTCGATGTCATAGCCTTCGTTGAGCGCGCGGGCGGCTTGCGCCAGCAGGCCCAGCACGACGTTGACACCGACGCTCATATTGGGCGCCATCATGATGCCGATGTGCTGGGCAAAAGCGCCGATCTGGGCCTTTTGTGCCGCGTCAAAACCGGTGGTGCCGATGACGGCCTTCACTCCCAGCTCCTGGCAGACGGCCAAGTGGGCCAGCGTGCCCTCGGGACGGGTGAAATCGATCAAGACATCGGCGCCGGCCAGGCCTTGGCGCAGATCGGCCGTGATGGCCACGCCACTGGTCTTGCCCAGAAAAGCGGCCGGGTCGGCACCCAGGGCCGGGCTGCCGGGCTGATCCAGGGCGCCGCTGAGTTGGCAATCGGGCGCGTTCAGCACGGCCTCGATCAACATGCGGCCCATGCGGCCGGAGCTGCCGGCGATGGCGATCTTCAAAGCGGCGGTACTCAAGGCTTGCTCTCCAGCGGCGGGTAGCTGCGTTGCACGCCCATGGCCTCCGCGGCCGGCACTTCACGCTTGGGAGGAATCGGCAAGGCCTTGCGCTCAGCCTCGCTCAGCTCTAGCTTGGGCAGATCGCCGCGCTTGGAGCGGGTGTTGATGGAGGCAACAAAGTCGTTTTCTGTCGGCAGATCGTCCGGCACTTCCAGCGACTTCAGGCGCTCGCCCTCGAACCAGGCCACGACCTGGCGTTTTTGCGGCTCGGCGCCTTGGCGGCGGATGGTGAAGACATAGTCCCAACGATCCTCGTGGAAGATGTCGGTCAGCAGGGGCGAGCCCAGAAGGTCGCGCACCTGGGCGCGCGGCATGCCGGGTTTGACTCGGGCCACCAGCTCCTTGGTCAGCACATTGCCCTGCACCACTTCCAGGCGATAGGGGGTGACGATGCCCAGCACCTTGTCACCGCTGACCGACGGCATATAGGAACAAGCGGTCATGGCGCCCGCCAGTGCGAGCAGACTCAACAGACGAGTCGGAGTAGATGAGCAAAGGTTCGGACGCATTGGGGGCTTGTGTGGGCCTGGACGCCAAAAAGCGCCAAGCTGGCTATGATCGGGCCATTCTAGCGGCAGGCCCAGTGTGGCTTGCGCCGACCCGAATGGACACATGAACCGCACCGAAGAGATCAAAAACAGCGGCCTCAAGGCCACGCTGCCCCGCATCAAGATTCTGGAGATTTTCCAGAAGACGGCACAGCGTCATATGACGGCCGAAGACGTGTACAAGGCCTTGCTGACCGAGGACGCCGATATCGGCCTGGCCACGGTCTACCGCGTGCTGACGCAGTTCGAGCAGGCCGGCTTGCTTTCACGCAATCACTTCGAATCCGGCAAATCGGTGTTCGAGCTCAACGAAGGTCATCACCACGACCATCTGGTCTGCTTGACTTGCGGTCGGGTGGAGGAGTTCTTCGATCCCGAGATCGAGGAGCGCCAACACGTCATCGCCCTGCAACGCGGCTTTGAGCTGCAAGAGCATTCCCTGGCCTTGTACGCAAGCTGCGTCAAGAAGGACTGCGAGCACCGCGGCAAGTAAGAACGACGAACGCCCGGCCCCGGGAGGGTGGCGGGCGTAGCTGATCAGCGCTGATCAGTTGTCGTCATGTTGACCGGACTCGATGGCGCGCTGATGGCGCTCCACAAATTCGCGGTAGGTGTCGATGCCGCGCAGCTGTAGCACGGTGTTGCGCACGGCGGCCTCCACCAGCACGGCCAGGTTGCGGCCGGCATCCACCGCGATGATGACCTTGCGCACCGGCATGCCCAGCACTTCCTCGTACAGGGGCTCATAGGGCAGGCGCTCAAAGTCCCGCTCCATGGTTTCCTTGCGCACCAGGTGCACGATGAGCTTGAGGCGCATCTTGCGGCGCACCGCGGTCTCGCCAAAGATGGCCTTGATGTCCAGCAGGCCGATGCCGCGCACTTCCAGCAGATTGAGCAGCAGCTCGGGGCAGCGACCTTCGATGGAAGTTTGCGAGATGCGGAACAGATCGACCGCGTCATCGGCCACCAGGCCATGGCCGCGTGAGATCAGTTCCAGGCCGAGCTCGCTCTTGCCCAGGCCGGACTCACCGGTCAGCAGCACGCCCAGACCCAGGATGTCCATGAAGACGCCGTGGCGGGTGCTGCGGTTGGCAAAGAGATGGGCCAGATGGGCGCGCACCACGTCGATGACGTGGCCGGCCGACTCGGAGGTGACGAAGAGTGGGATCTCCGCCCGGTCGCACATGGCCACCAAACGATCCGGCGGCGTTTGCGCGTCGGCCACGATGATGACCGGCGGCTCCAGCGTGACGATGCGGGCGATGCGGCTGTCCAGCACCTCGCCGGCGGCCTGGCTTAGATAAGCCACCTCGCGGCGCCCGACGATCTGCACCCGGTAGGGGTGGATGTAGTTGAGATAGCCCACCAAGTCCGCGGCCGACTGGGCGTCGCGCACGGCGGCCTCGTCAAAGCGGCGTTCGGGGTGGGCATGCCCGGCGATCCATTCCCATCGCATGGCCTCCCGGTGTTCTTCAAAAAGCCGGTCGGCGCTGATGGAGGTGGGTTTCACGGGCGGGGTGATTCCTGGCTGGAAGGGTTGCTGTGAAGGGCCCGCTTCAGGCGACGGATTTGAGCGGTTCCCAGTCGGCGATCAAGCGATGCAATTCACTCGCTTCGGGCTCGGTCTTGAGGCGTTCGCGCAACTCGCGGTCCGACAGCATCTCGGCGATCTCGGAGAGGATCTCCAGATGGCGCTGAGTCGCGGCTTCCGGCACCAGCAAGAAAATCAGCAAGCTGACCGGTTCATCGTCGGGGGCATCAAAGCCAATCGGCTGCTGCACCCGCAGCACGGCGGCCAGGGGATTCTTCAAGCCCTTGATACGGCCATGCGGGATGGCGACGCCGTGACCCAGACCGGTGGAGCCCAGGCGCTCGCGCGCAAACAGGTTGTCGGCCACCAGCGCTCGGGAAATCGCGTGATTGTTTTCGAACAGCAAACCGGCTTGCTCGAAAACTCGCTTCTTACTGGACGCGTCCACATTCACCAGCACATTGCTGGCGGGGAGGATGGCTGCGAGACGATTCATGGTGTCAAAGCGCTGCGTACGGCGGGGAGGCCTTGCTCAAAGCGCTTGTTCGGTGTTTAAGGGGGCGATTATAGAAACGCCAGCCTGGACTGCCGACGCCCTACGTCGCTGCGAAAGCACAAATACGCAAATGGTGCAGCGCAGCAAGGTCAGTATTGCACAGGCGGCCAAGAGCATCAAACAGGCAAGAAAAAGGCGACCCGATCGGTCGCCTCGTTTGTGCGACAGGCGGATCGCCTGTCGTCACGCGGGTCTCAGCTCACATCGCCGGCGTTTCCAGGCGTTTGGCTGAGGCGTGGTGATGGTCTTGCAGGCGATCCTTGTGGCGGCAGACTTGCCGGTCCAGCTTGTCCATCAGCGAATCAATGGCGGCATACAGATCTTCGGCGGACTGTTCCACGAAGATGTCTCGTCCTTTGACATGCAGGGTCACTTCAGCCTTTTGGCGCCGCTCCTTTTCCTTTTGCTTTTCAACCGTGAGTAGAACGTTCACGTCAACAACTTGATCAAAATGGCGTGTCACTCGATCCAACTTTGTAAGCACATACTCACGCAGAGAGGGCGTAACTTCCAAATGGTGGCCACTGATTGTCAGGTTCATAAAGCCTCCTTTCACAAGGGAGATCTGGAGAAATGAAAAACGAGATTCAAAGAGCGAAGTGAAGCGATTGCTGGGGTTCTAACCTTGGACTGAGAGTGGATCGGTGAAACCAGTTTGCTCTTCTTACAAGCGTGTGACAAGCCCCTTGAAGTCAGCCTTGGGCGATAGGTGATGAGCTTTGTTCGAGCTGTGAATTAAGGCGCGGAATTCGAGCGCCAGCGCTTTTCTTGGCAGCCCTCTCGCGGAGGTGATAATCCGCTCCGTCCCAGCAACGGAGAAATTCTTGGATAGCGATCACCCTCGGTGACCGTCCGCTCCCGCGTCAATGGCGCCGCGCACGAATCCTGACGATTCGCCGCCGTGCCGGTCCGGAGTGAGACGGTTGCCCCAAACAAACCCCACTCCCTGACGGCGCCCCTAGCGCTGGAGATTTTTTGCATGCTGAATGTATTCACGCTGGATAACGGCCGCTTGAAGGGCGGCTTGTTCCAGGAAGAAATTGAAACCGCCGAAGACCTGGCCCAGTCGCGCCCCGTGTGGGTGGATCTGGAGGATCCCAGTGCGCAGGAAAAGGGTTGGATCCGCGACCGCTTTGGTCTGGTGATCCCGGAAGACATCGTCGACGAAGACCTGGAAGAGTCGGCGCGTTTCTACGAAGAAGACAACGGCGAGCTGCATATTCGCTCGGACTTCTTGATTGATGACGACGAAGCGCCTCGCAATGTGCGGGTCGCCTTCATCCTCTACAACAACATCCTGTTCAGCATCCACAAGGAAGACCTGCCGGTCTTCCGCCTGCTGCGCCTGCGCGCGCGCCGCATCCCGGCCTTGATCGAAGACGCCAAGGACGTTCTGCTCAAGCTCTACGACGCCGATGCCGAGTATTCGGCCGATGTGCTGGAAGGCATTTACGACAAGCTGGAGAAGGTCAGCGCGCGGGTCTTGAAGAAGGACGTGAACGACACCGAAGCCGGTGAGGTGCTGTCGGCCATCGCGCGCGAGGAAGACTTGAACGGTCGCATCCGTCGTAACGTCATGGACACGCGGCGCGCGCTCAGCTTCATGATGCGCAGCCGCATGCTCAACGCCGAGCAGTTCGAGGAGTCGCGCCAGATTCTGCGCGATATCGACTCGCTGGACTCGCACACGGCCTTTTTGTTCGACAAGGTCAACTTCTTGATGGACGCCACCGTGGGTTTCATCAATATCAACCAGAACAAGATCATCAAGATCTTCTCGGTGGCCAGCGTCGCCTTGCTGCCGCCCACCTTGATCGCCAGCATCTACGGCATGAACTTCAAGTACATGCCCGAGCTGGAGCAGACCTGGGGCTACCCCTTCGCCCTGGGCTTGATGCTGGCCTCGGTGGCTGCGCCCTTCATTTACTTCCGCCGCAAGGGCTGGCTGCGTTGAGGTCGCGCGCTCAGGGGCAATGCCCCTTGGCGATCCACAGATAGGCTTCCAGGCGCGGGCTGCTGGCCAGCACGGGCAGGCCCACCCGCTCTGGAATCAGCACTTGCTTGGACTGCTTGGGCACGACGATCCAGGTGCGGGGTGCCGCACAGCGCAGGGTTTGCCAAGCTTGCGGTGCCAGCAGAATCTGGCGGCCTTTGATGCCGTCAAACTTGGCGGCTTCGACGATTTCCTTGCGCCAGCTGTCGTATTGCTGCGGGGCAAAGGGCTCGTCGAGAATCACCGGCACGGCCGGCCCGCGCTTGAGCAGCAGGGGCACGTCGAAGGTGAACTGATCTTCGAAGACGAGCGCATCGCCCGGCTGCCACTGGGCTTGGATGCCATCCACCAGGCGTGCATTGCTCTTGGTGTCCACCCAGACGATGCCGATCAACATGCCCACCGTCAGCACCACACCGCCCAGGGCCAGGCCCGTCGGCAGGCGGCGTTGCCAGCCGCTGCTTTGCGCGTGCCAGCGCGCCAGCTGAGGTGCCAGCAGCAAGGCCAGGGCCGGGCCGACCGGCAGGATATAGCCCAGCAGCTTGGACGAGGGCAGGCTGAAGAAGACGGTAATCGCCAGCAACCACACCAGGCCCAGCTGGCCCAAGGGCGTCGTGCGCGTCAGGCGCTGCGCCATCGTCCACAAAATGGCGGGCGACCAGGGCAAGGTCATGATGAGCAAGACGCCGGGGTAGAACCAGGCCGGCATCACATTGTTAAAGCCTTCGGCCGCGAAGCGCTTGAAGTGATGCACGACGAAGAAGTAGTGCATAAAACCGGGGTAGCGCAGCTCCATGGCCACAAACCAGGGCAGGCTGATGGCCAAGAAGATGGCCCAGCCGCGCAGCCACACCAGCTGGAACACCGCCCGCCAGCCCTGCGACCAGAACAGCCAGAGGGACAGCACCAGAATCGGCAGCACCACGCCAATCAAGCCCTTGGCCAACACGCCCAGGGCCATGGCCACAAAGCCCAGGGTGCGCAGGCCGGTGCTGGGGCGCAGGGCGTGGCTGGCCAGGGCGCAGATGGCGATGCTGATGCAGCTGGCCACCAGCATGTCCAGATTGGCGAACTGCGAACCCAGATGCCAGAAAGGCTGGGCCACCATAAAGATCAGCACCCAGGCACAGACGGCGGGGGCCTCGGCCTTGTCCATATGCCGGCGAATCAGCTGGCACAGCACAAAGATGGCGCTGAGCGCCGCAAACCAGGAAACCAGACGGGCGCCGACGGCGGTTTCGCCCGTGAGGCCGAAGCTCAGTCCGGCCAACCAATAGAACAGCGGCGGCTTGTGGAAGTAAGGCAGGCCATTGAGCTGGGGCAGCAGCCAATCGCCGCTATGCCACATCATGGCGGCCACGCCGACATAGCGGCCTTCGTCGGGGAGCGCCACCGGGCGCCAGGGCATTGAGATCAACAGTACCAGCGCGGCCAGCGCCAAACCCCACCATTTATGCTGCAAAACCCTCATGCGTCCCCGTCAGAAGTGAGTGCGCATCCTAAGGCCTTTGCTGCGAGCAAGGCTGGCATCAAGCTGTCACCTGCAGGCGTTTTTTGATCCAACGCAGCAGGCCGCCCAGCACCGGCAGCTTTTCGTAGAGCTCTTCGGCGGCGTCCCAGTAGTCGCGGTGATAGTCCACCCGGCCGTCCGGCGCAAAGCGCAGATGGCTGCTGCCATGGATGCATTGCGGGCTGTTTTTGCCCTTGAGTCGAAAGTGAACGTCCCAGCTCAGAAAGCCTTGATCGCCCTGGGCAAAGGCCTCGCGGACCTCGAACCGGGGTGCTTCCAGGGCCTCAAACATATGCGCGAAGATCGCCCGGATGGCGAGCAAGCCCCTCACCTCGTTGAAGGGGTCCTTGAAAAAAGCCTGCTCGGTGTAGAGCTGGCCCAGCCGGGCCAGGTCGCTGGGCTGCAAAGATTCGTAGAACTGGCGCAGTGCCAGCAGGCGCGGGTCGTCCGCAGCGGTGGGATTCATAGGCCTGTGAAGCGTCGGATCAGGGGGAAGTACAGGCCGTCACTCAGATGGCGCAAGGCCTTGAGTACACGGGTGAAGCGTTTGGGGAAATGGATCTCGAACTGCCCCTGTGCCCAGCCCTCCAGCGTGGCCTGGGCGGCTTGCTCGGGGCTGATCAGGGCGGGCATCTTGAAATCATTCTGCGCCGTCATCGGCGTGGCCACAAAGCCGGGGTGGATGACCGAGACGCCCAGGCCCAGGCCCGAGAGCTCCAGATACAAGGCCTCGGCCAGATGCGTCAGCGCCGCCTTGCACGGCCCATAGGCCAGCGAACGCGGCAGACCCCGGTAGCCCGCCACGCTGGAGATCAGGCTCAGATGCCCGCCCTGACCCTGGGCGGCCTGCTTGCGCAGCTGCGGTAGCAGGGCGGCCAAGAGCTTGAGAGCGCCGCCGTAATTGATGTCCAGATGGCGTTGCGCCTCAAGCAGGGAAAAGTCTTGCCCCGTCATGGGCTTGAAGTAACCGGCACAGTAGACGCATAAATCGATCTGGCCCTGGCGCTGGCCTATGGCCTCGCAAGCCTGGGCCAGCGCCTGCTCGTCCAGTACGTCCAAAGCGATGGCCTGCGCGCCGGGGTGGGCGTCGGTGAAGGCTTGCAGCAGTTCCTGCTGACGGGCACTGACGATCACCTTTGCGCCGGCTTGATGCAGTGCCACGGCCAGGGCCCGGCCGATGCCGCTGGAGGCGCCGATCAGCCAGACGGTCTTGCCCCGCCAGTCGCGCAGCTTGGGATTGAGGCTCATAGCTTTTGGAAGGACAGGGTGACCTCGCCCAGGTTGAAGCCGAACTTGCTCATGCGCGCCTTGTTGAGCAGGGTGCGCTCGTCGACCAGATACATCCAGTCATCGAAGTCCACCTCGTAGACCTTGCCGTCCACCGGCAGCTTGAGGGTGTAGCTCCAGCGCAAGGCATTGCCGGCCGCCTGGCCTTGGGCCTCGCCCAACACATCGGCGGCCGTGCCGCTGTAGCGGCCCGCGCCTAGATGCTGCAGGGTCCAGACGCGGCGCTCTTTTTTGCCGTCGCTGTACTCAAAGTCTTCCTCCAGCACGCCGCGCTCACCCTCCCAGCGGCCCAGCAGGTGCACGATGAAGCGGCGCTGCACCCGGCCGGCGCGGTCGGTGAAGATGCCGTGGGCCAGCAGGCGTCCATCGAAGTATTTGCGCAGGTCCAGCCTTGGCGTTTCGCTGGCGTAGTCGGCCGGGGTGGGGGCGCTGGCGCAGCCGCCCAAGAGCAGGGCGCCGCCGGCCAGCAGCAGGCTGCGGCGCGGAAGAGAAGTCGTGTGGGATGGCATGTTTAGAGCTCCTGCCCCGCGGGGCGACGGATGAAAAAGGTGTAGAGCAGGCCGGCGGCCCCCAGCTTCAAGAGGCAGGGCAGCAGGCAATAAACCAGGCCCAGGGCTTGCAAGCCCTGGGGCTCGCGGCGGCCCGGCGTGTAGCCCAGCAGCTCCAGCAAGGGCAGGGCCAGGCCGGCGGCCAGGGCCAGATTGAGCTTGGAGGCCGCGTTCCACCAACCGAAGAAGGAGCCCTCGGCCCGACCGCTCAAGCCCGCACGCTGGATCACCCGGGTCAGCATGGCGCTGGGGATGGCCAGATCGGCGCCCAGGGCGATGCCGGTGGCGATGCAGACGGCCACAAAGCCCGCCCGCTCACCCGCGCCCAAGCTGGCCGCGCCCACAAAACCCAGCACGGCCAACAGCATGCCCAGGGCCCAGCTGCGCGCCTGGCCCCAGCGTGCCACGGCTCGCAGCCACAGCGGCAGGGACAGAGCAGCGGCAATGAAGTAAGCCGCTAGATACAAGCCCTCGTCCTGCGGGGTTTGCAGGCGGTCGCGCACAAAAAAGAGCAAGAGCGTGGCGGGCACCGCTGCCGCCACCCCGTTGAGCAAGAAGACCGACAACAAGCGCCGAAAGCCCGGCGTGCGCCAGGCCAGCCCAGCCTCGGTCGGCGCGCTGAGCGCATGAAGTTGGGCGGCGGCCCGGGGTGCGCGGCTGAGCAAAAGCAGGCCCAGAGCCAAGGCCAAGCCGAGCGCGATGGCCGTGGCGCTCAGGCCCAGCCAAGCGGGCAGCAGGCTGGCGCTGATCACGCCCAGCAGGGTCAGGCCTTCGCGCCAGGCCACCAGCCGGGTTTGCTGCAAGGCGTCTCCGCCAAGCCGCGCGCCCCAGGCCTGGTGCATGACGGCGAGCAAGCTGTAGGCGAAGTAGCACAGCAGCAAAAAGACGCCGCACCAGGTCAGCAAGCCGACGGGCGTCAGGGCAGCGGGGTGAAAGAGTGCGGAGAAGCTCAGGCCCAGCACCAGGGCGCCCGCAGCCATCAGCGGCAGCACCGCTGCGGGGCTGTGACACAGCAGGCGGTCGCAGAGCCGGCCTATCCAGGGGTCAACCAGGGCGTCGCTGAGCCGGGCCGCCAGCAGCAAGCCGCCCAACCAGGCCAGGGGTAGGCCGAAGTTCTGCGCGTAAAAGGCCGGCAGCGTGACGTAGAGCGGCAGGGCCACAAAGGCCAGTGCAAAGCCCAGGCTGCCGTAGTTCAAACCTGCGAGCGGGTTCGCCTTGCCAAACTCACGGCTTGGCATCGCCGCCACCTGCTTCCAGCAGCCGGCGCCGCAAGTCCGGCTCCGAGGTCTGCGGCGCCAGCCAGATGCCGACGAAGAGCCGTGCGAACTCGGGGTCGGCGATGCGGCGGCACAGCTTGTCGTTGACAAAGAACTGCATGCCTTGGCCGGGCAGAAATTGCCCGCTCAGGCGCTGGCCGGCCGTGACGTCGGGGAAGGCCGCCTCCATCTCGGCCAACCATTGCTTGGCTTTGGCTTCCGGGATCTCGGCTTGACGGCGCATCTCCACCAGGGACCGCTTGGCGATCTCGCGGCCGGAGAGGCTGCGTGCGTACAGCAGCTCCAGGCGCAGCGGCAAGTTCGCCCAGTTTTGTGTATTGACGGCCTGGCGGCTCCAGAGCCGGATGTCGTAGATCAGCAGTCCGAAAAAGCGCATCTGCGCCTGGGCCTGCAGCTTCTCGGGCGACTCCTCTTCGGCGCGCAGCGGGCTCAAGCCCAGCCCCAGGCCCAGCAGCAGGAAGAGACGACGTTGGGCCAGCGGCATGGCTTGCTCAGTCTTTCTGCAGGGTGAACTGCATTACATCGGTGCTGCCGGCCGCAAAAGCCGCTTCGCAGTAAGCCAGGTAGAACTCCCAGAGGCGCAAGAAGCGGGTGTCAAAGCCCTGCTCGCGCACCTGCTGCTCCTGTTTCAGAAAGGCCTCGCGCCAGAGCTGCAGGGTCTGCGCATAGTCCATGCCGAAGGCCAGCTCGTTCACCACCTTCAATCCCGCCCGTTTGGCGTGGGCGCGGAACTGGCTGGGGCTGGGCAGCATGCCGCCGGGGAAGATGTATTGCTGGATGAAGTCGCTGGAGCGGGAGTAACGGTCGAATAAATCGTCGCGTATGGTGATGGTCTGGATGCAGGCACGGCCGCCGGGCTTGAGCTTGGCGTGTACGGTCTTGAAATAACCGTCCCAGTACTCGCGGCCCACGGCCTCGAACATTTCGATGGAGACGATGGCATCGAAGGCTGGGTCTTGGATATCGCGATAGTCCTGCAAGCGCAGATCGGCCTGCGCGGCCAGGCCGGCCTTTTGCAGACGCTCTTGCGCCCAAACCAGCTGCTCGCTGGACAGGGTCACGCCGGTCAGGTGCGCGCCAAAGTCGCGGGTGGCCGTTTCGGCCACGGCACCCCAGCCGCAGCCGATCTCCAACACGCGAGAGTCTTTGCTAATGCCGCATTCGCGCAGGGCGCGCTCCATCTTGGCGGCCTGTGCCTGCGGCAGCGTGCGGCCAGGTTGGCCCTCGAACAAGGCGCTGGAGTAGTTCATGCTCGGGTCTAACCAGAGCTTGTAGAAATCGTTGCCGATGTCGTAATGCGCGTGGATGTTTTTGCGGCTGCCCTTGCGGCTGTTGCGGCGCAAGAGATGGCGGGCGCGGTGCAGCAGCGCGCCCCACCAGCTGCCGAAGATGACCTCGTCCAAGGCCTCGCGATTGCGCACGAACAGTTCGAGCAGGGCGCGCAGATCGGGCGAACTCCAATGCCCGGCCACATAGCTTTCGGCAAAGCCGATATCGCCGGAGCGCAGGGCCGCGGCACAGACCGCCCAGTCACGGATGCGCAGGGCGGCGCGTGGGCCCTCGGCCGTGGCACCGAAATGCGCCGTGGCGCCGTCGGGCAGCTGCACATCCAGGCTGCCGTGCCGCAGCTGGCTCAGCAGGCGGAAGACGCTGCGGGCGGCGGCCGGTGCGTCGTCGGGCAGATTGAGGCGGGTCTTGAGCGTGGTGGAGTTCATGGCGTGCGCGAGACGAAGGGATGAGGGTCGGAAGTTTGGAGTGGCGCCTTGCCGAAAAAGGGCACGCGCTTGAGCAGCAGGCGCAGGGCTTGCCAGTGGATGCGGGCCATCACCATCAGGCTCAGGGCCGGCATGGCGAAGAAGGCGGCGCGGGCGCTGTGGCTGCTGAGCGGAGCCAGCTCGCCGCTGACGCTGGTCTGTAGCAAGACCTGACCCTCGGCGTCCACATGGGTGATGCGTGCGACCGTGCGCTGTTTGCCCTCTTGGCCGCTGTGCATGAAGTTGAAGCGGTAGCTGCCGCTGACCTGGCAAAAAGGCGAGACGTGAAAGCATTTGCTGGCGAGCTGTTCGCGCCCGTAGGCCACGTGCTCGCCGCGCAAGACATAGCAATGCCGCTGGCCAAAGGTGTTGTTGACCTCGACCACGATGGCGGCCAGGCTGCCATCGGCGCGCTCGCAATACCAAAAGCTCACCGGCTTGAAGGCATAGCCCAGCACCCGGGGCAGGCAGTGCAGCCAGACCTCGCCACCGCGGTCGGCGTCGCTATCGCTGATGCCTTCGCGCGCCAGCAAATCGTCCAGCCAGGCCAGGGCATCGGGCCCGCCCGCGCCGTGGTCGGCGTCGTGAAAAGCCAGCCAGCCGCGACTGTTGCGGTTCAGCGCCGCGCAGGGCTGCTTGCGCAAGGCCCGCATGGGCAGCATCAGAAAGTAACTCTGGTAGGCGAAGGCGTGCTCGCGCGGGCGCAGGCGGCGGTGGCGCACCTGGCCTCGGCCGATCAGGGCTTGGCGCGGCCAGGCCTGGCTGCCTAGCTTGGCGGGCCTGCTCATGCGCGCTCCTGCGCCGCCCAGCTCTCAAGCAAGCGCTTGGCCACGCCCAGGCCGGAGAGCAGGCCGTCTTCGTGAAAGCCGTAGCGCGTCCAGGCACCGCAATACCAGAGCCCGCCCTGGCCTTGCAGCTCGGCGATGCGGCTTTGCGCGGCCACGGCGGCGCGGTCGAAGACGGGGTGGGCGTAGTCGTACTCACCCAGCACCGTTTGGCTGCGGGGTTCGCGCACCGGGTTGAGCGAGACGATCACCGGCTGCTGCCAGGGCAGGGGCTGCAGCCGGTTGAGCAGATAGTGCAGGCAGACGGCCTGCTTCTCCTGGCCTTTGACCGCGCCCCCATGCTCGTAGTTCCAGGCCGCCCAGGCCAGCGGGCGCTGGGGCAGGAGTTGGCTGTCGGTATGCAGCACGGCCCGGTTGCGGTGATAGGCGATGGCGCCCAGCACCTGGCGCTCGGCCGGGCTTGGCTGGTCGAGCAGGCGCAGGCTTTGATCGCTGTGGCAGGCCAGGATGACGGCGTCGAACTCTTCGCTGCCCTGGGCGGTTTGCACGCGCGCGCCGCCGCCGGCCAAACGGCTCACGCTCAGCACCGGGCTGTGCAGGCGGGCGTCTTTCAGCTGCGCCAGCATCTTCTGAACATAGTGCTTGGCACCGCCCTGCACTGTGAACCATTGTGGCCGGTCGGCGACCTGCAAGAGGCCGTGGTTATGGCAGAAGCGGATCAGGGTGCTGATGGGGAAGCTCAGCATCTGCGAGGTCGGGCAGGACCAGATGCAGGCGACCATGGGCAGCAAATACCAGTCCCGGAAGGCTTCGCCAAAGCGGTTCTCCTTCAAGAACTCGCCAATCGGCTGGGCCAGGGCCGATTCCATGCCTTGCTCGGCCAGGCGGGTGCAGAGCTTGTTGAAGCGCAGCAGGTCGGCGAGCATGCCCCAGAAGGCGGGGCGCAAGAGATTGCTGCGCTGGGCAAACACGCTGTTCAGATTGCTGCCGCTCCACTCCAGGCCTTGCTGAGGCAGCTGGACAGAAAAGGACATATCGCTGGCGGCCACGGCCACATCCAGACGCTCAAACAGCTCGATCAGCAGCGGGTAGGTGCGTTCGTTGAAGACCAGAAAGCCGGTGTCCACACCGTGGGACTGCCCAGCCAGTTCCACGTCCACCGTGTGGGTGTGGCCGCCGAAATAGTCGCCCGCCTCGAACAGCGTGACCTGGGCTTGCTCACGCAGTGCCCAGGCCGCGGACAGGCCCGAGATGCCCGAGCCGATGACGGCCACGCGGCGCTGGGGCTGGGAGGGCTTGCGATTGGAGGAGCCGGGAGCGCCCGCGCACTGGCGCAGAAAAGGCAGCAGATCGGTGGCGTGAGAGCCCGGCGCTGGCGCGCTGCCGGCCTGTCTTTGGATGGCCGGGCTGGGCTGCAAAGACAAGGGGCCTCCGCGCTTGGCGGAAGCCCCGGGCATAAAAGTAGTCGCAAGATGCCTCGAAGCCAACGAGGGAGGGAGGGAGGAGGAGGAAAACGGCTTGGAGATTGCACCCCCATTGCTGGGGAGACCTTGCGACTGGAACTGGTTTGATGCTAACGGAATCTCTTCCTTTGAGAAACATTTTTGGTGATTTTGCAAACCTTTACAAGTGCCTGCACGATGACGCAGGAATCCGTCGTTATTTTGTTCACAGACAGCGACAGGGGTCAGACATATGTCAGGTTGCGGAATTGCGGGTGCCGGCGCTGGCGCCCCCGTTTTCGGGGCTTGGGACCGGGTGTCGGGCGTTTGGGCCCATGGCATGGGGATGTTGAGGTTCATGGGCTGCGCTCAGGGTTGGGCCAGCAGGCGTTCCAGCGCCTGGATGAAGTCGGGGCTGAGCGGATCGACCTTGGATGCAATGCTTTGCACGGCCTGGCCGTCACGCGAAATCAGGTATTTGTGAAAATTCCATTGCGGCGTTTGGCCGGTTTTTTTACCCAGATCCGCGAACAGCGGATTGCTGTCCGGTCGACCCGGTAGCACGGCCGACTTGGCAAACATCGGGAACTTGACGTTGAAGGTGTTCTGGCAGAACTCGGCGATCTCCTTGTTGCTGCCTGGCTCCTGGCTGCCAAAGTCATTCGAGGGGAAGCCCAGCACGACCAGACCGGCCTTGGCATAGCGGGCCTGCAATTGCTCCAGCGCCTGGTACTGGGAGGTGTAGCCGCAGAAGCTGGCGGTGTTGACGACCAGCAGCACCCGGCCGGCGTACTGGCATAGGGCCTGGGGCTGCTCGTCTTGCAGGCGGGGCAACACGCGCTGCAGCAAGGCCGGGCATTGCGGGGTGGCCGCTTTGTCGGAGTTTTTGTCGACCTTGGCGGGGGCGGTGCTTGTCGAGGCATTGGCGGCAGCGACAACCAGACCCTGGCTCAAGCCCAGCAGCAAGGCGAGGACAATGGGCATTTGCCGAATCTTGATCAATCGAATGTCCATTGTTTGTCTAGGTCAAAATGAATTTGTTTGGCAATATTAGGGCTTCTTTTGATTTCTGTCATATATTTGTCTACGACAAACAGTGGTCTTTGTCTTTGTTCCGAGCGCGCCGATGGCTGATGAATTTGTTCCCGCTGAAGATTTGATGGGCTTGCCCGGCATTGCGTCGGTGGAGCGGGATACCGGTATTGGCAAGGACACCTTGCGGGTCTGGGAGCGCCGCTATGGTTTCCCCTGCCCCTTGCGCGACGCCCAGGGCGAACGGGCTTATCCACTGGAACAGGTGCAGCGACTGCGTCTGCTCAAACGCCTGCTGGACCGGGGCCATAGACCTGGCCGCGTTGTGCCGGCCGGTCTGGAGGAGTTGGAGTCTCTGCTCAAGCAGCCGATGGCCAAGTCGGCCGCACCCTCGCCGCTCATGCCGGGGGCGGATCTGGAGGCCTTTGTCGACCTGCTGCGCGCGCACCGCATCGATGCACTCAAGCACCTGCTCTCCCAGACGCTGCTGCGCTTAGGCCTGGGCGATTTCGTCATGAGCGTGGTGGCGCCGCTGACCACCCGAGTGGGCGATCTGTGGATGCAGGGCGAGTTGCAGGTGTTTGAGGAGCATGTCTACACCGAGGCCTTGCAGCAGGTGATGCGGCAGGCGGTGCAGGCCATCCCGCCGCAGGCCTTGCAGGCGCAGCCCCGGGTCTTGCTGACGACGCTGCCCGGTGAGCCGCATGGCCTGGGTTTGCTGATGGTGGAGGCCTTGCTGGCACTGGAGGGCTGCCCCTGTGTGTCCCTGGGCGTGCAGACGCCGCAGCAAGAGCTGCCGCAAGCGGCCAGAGCCCATGGGGCAGACATCGTGGCGCTGAGCTTTACCGGCCTGCTCTCCACCGGCGTGGTGCAAAAAGCCATGCGTGCCCTGCGCGCCGAACTGCCGCCTGGCATGGTCTTGTGGGCCGGCGGCAGCTCTCCCGTGCTGCGGCGCGGCTCAGGGATGGAGGGGGTGCTCTACATCACCGAGCTGGCCGATCTGGCGCCTCAGTTGCGGCAGTGGCGAAAACAGCATCTTGCCGACGCGCAGGCGGCGCCTTGAATCGACGCTGCCCAGCCTGACGCGGCCTGATTTCGCTTTGCGCGGCGGCCAAGAGGGGCGCCCGATGTGCTTTAAGTGCTGCCTAAGTCTAGGCATCCAGACTTGAAGCGCGTCATGAGCGAAGGACTCGCGTGACGCCGATCTTGGGCGCGGTCGATTCGGTTTGCGCGCCTCCATCTGTCTGAGGAGAGTCGGTATGAGAAGCTTTTCCAAGCAAGCCTGTGTTGGGCTGGTGTTCAGTGCTTTGTTGCTGGCTTGTGGTTTAGCCAGGGCCGCGACGCCGCTTCCGACGCTGCAGCACAGCGCTGGGATTGAATACCTGAGCGGCGGTATTGGTAGCGATGAGGCCAAGGCCATTCAGGCGGCGGCGCCCCATTGGCCGCTCACGCTTGAGTTCGCCATCAAGGGCAAGCCGCGCGATGAATTTGCCGCCCATGTGGGGTTGCAGTTGCGCGATGCAAAGGGCGGCCTGCTGCTGAAGACCTATGCCGAGGGGCCATTCTTCCTGGCACGCCTGCCTGCCGGACGCTATGAAGTAGAGGCCCAATTTGCCGGCCAGACGCTGCGCAAGCGCGTCGATGTGAAGCAGGGCCAAGCCGCACGCGCCTTGTTTCTGTGGCCACAGGGTGCGGGAGAGTCTAGCCCTCAAGGTAGGCACGAATGAGGCAGGCCGATGCTGAGGAGGCAGCGACAGCGTCGCTTGCATCGCCCGCAGTCGGGGCGCTGTCGGCGCACATACTGCCGGCCTCGGCCACCATGGTTGGCGTCTGCATGACCGTGCTGTCTATCGGCCATCTGGCACCGGGAGGGCCTTGGCGCATGGTCCTGGACAAGCTGCTGGCAGTTGATGCCCTGATCTTTTTGGCCAGCGCCGGCACTTCGCTGGCCTCGATGCGCAAGCGCCGCATCGAGGCCTCTTACGAAACCCGGGCCGAGTCCATATTTTTTGCTGGCCTGGTGCTCTTGGCCTTGATCGGTGTCGGATTGGCTTTCGCCATCAACTGATTCGCGGCCTGCCGGGCACAAAGCCTAGCTCAGTGGCTGCGGCTGCGCTTGAGCACCAGCAGGCCGAAGCACAGGGCGGCAATGATCAAGCCGCCGATGAAGTGGGGCGAGGCCAGGTTCTGTATCGCCAACCAGGCATCTTGTGCGGCCAGACCGCTGGCATTGAGCGGCAGGCTGGGGTCTTCGGCCAGCTGGCCCAGGTGGCGGCCCAGGGCTTGATGATCGGCCAGCATGGCCAAGCTGGCGCCTTCAAACTGCCGCTCCAGCAGCTGTTCGACGATGGGCCAGTTGTAAAGCTTGTCCAGCGCCAAGCCGCCAAAGCCCAACACCAGGGCGACGGCCGGCACGCCCCAACGCTTCAGCCAGGCCGAGGCCGCCACCACCAGCAGGATCAGGGGCGCCAGCCACAACGTCATCAACAGCACGCCCAGAATGGCGCGCAGCACGATGGGCACGACCGCCACCAGGGCCGTGCCCCAGGACACCGTGGTCCAGGCTGCAAAACCAGCCTGCTTGATGAAGAGCCCGCTGGCCATCAGGGGGCCGGCAATCGCGCCAACCAGCAGCGCCGCCAGGGGCACCAGCACGGCGTGGGCCAAGAGGGTGGCGCCGATGCTCTCCGTGTGGCTGGCCGGCAGGGAGAGCCAGAACTCGATCGAACGATCCTGCACATCGCGCCGGGCCAGGCCCGGCATCTGGAACATGGCGCTGATCCAGGCGATACCAAACACGCCCGCCGCCGTGGCCAGCATGATGCCCACGGCCATTTGCAAGGGAAAGCGATCAATCGGCATGCCACTGACCTGGCCAAAGGGCAGCAGGACAAAGAACAGGCCCAGGGGCAAAAACAGCGTGATCAGCCAGCCGCGCTTGTGCTGCATCCATTCGCGCAGCAAGAGGGTTGAAAAACGAGAGGATGAATTAGTGCTCATGAGGCGTTCTCCGGAGGGTTCTCAGACGCGAACGTCAGACGTTTTTGGCTTGCAGCGCCGGATTGCGGGTCAGGGCCATGAACAGATCGACCAGGCTGGGTCGGATGCGTTCGCCCAGGGCGGCGATATCGGCCGGCGGTGCGCCGTCGAAGATGGCGGCGCTGCGGCCCCCCTGCTGGCGGTAGCGCAAAAGCGGATGCGCGCTGGCGATGGCCTCGGCCGTGGCCGGGTCGTGGCTGAGGGCGATGAAACGCTTGTCCATATCCTCCAGGCTGATATTGAGCACCAGCTTGCCCTCATCCAACATCATCACGTCGGACAGCAAGGTCTCGACCTCTTCCACCTGGTGGGTGGAGATCAGCACGGTGCGCTCGCCATCGCACCATTCGTCAATCAGCATCTCGTAGAAATTCTTGCGCGAGAGCACGTCCAGGCCCAGCGTGGGCTCGTCCAGAATCATCAGCTTGGCGTCAATGGCCGCGATCAGCGCTAAGTGGACTTGGGTCACCATGCCCTTGGACAAATTCTTGATCTTGTCCTTCTCGCCCACGCTGGTGCGCTTGAGCAGGGTGCGCGCCCGTTCGGCCGAGAAGCGCGGCTGCAAGCCGCTCATCAGCGTCATCAGTTCGTCCACCCGGGCCCAGCGCGGCAGCACGGCCACATCGGGGATGTAGCAAAGCTGCTCCAGCAAGGCGCCGCGCTGCTGGCGGGGCGAGAGGCCCAGCACCTGCAACTGGCCCTCGGCCGGCAGCAAACCCACCAGGGCTTTCATCAGCGAGGTCTTGCCGGCGCCGTTATGGCCTAACAAGCCAATCACCCGGCCCTTGGGAATGGTGAAGCTGGCCCGCTCCAGGGCAGTCTTGCTGCCATAGCGCAGGGTCAGGTCTTGCGCGCTGACCAAAAAATCTTGCATGCTCTTGTTGTCGTTGGTGGTGGTGCTCATTGAGGGCTCTCCCAGTTCAGATCCTTGGCGCTCAGACCCAGGCGTTTCAGTTTGGCTCGCAGGGCGGGCCATTCTTGTTCCAGAAAACGATGGCGTTCGGCCGACAGCAGCTGCTGCCTGGCCCCGGCCATCACATACATGCCCATGCCGCGGCGGCTTTCGATCAGCTGCTGATCGACCAAGGCCTGCAAGGCCCGGCTGACGGTCAGGGGGTTGATCACATACTGGCTGGCCAGTGCGCGAACGGAGGGGAGGGCTTGACCCTCCGGGGGCGAGCCATCCAGCAGTTGCACGGCCAAGCGATCGGCCAACTGCTGGTAGATGGGCGCTGAGTCATTCCAGGTTTGCATATCGAATGGGCTGGGCAGCCGGTGTGTTACTGATGTAGCACACCATAGCAAGCGAGCCGGACCGGCACCAAGGCTGGCGCGACAGTCTGCAGAAACGAGGGGGTGAACGGTCATTCGAAGGACCGCTGCAGCTCAGGGCTTGTACGTCCAATACGCTTGCATCAACTCGCGCGACCAAGCGGGCTGGCGCAGCGCTTGGCGCGGCAGGAATTCCGCCATCACGGGTTTGAGATCGAGCACGGGCGTGCCGTTGATGGCGTCGAGTTCGGCCAGATAGAGCCGCGTGCGTTCTACCCGGACGATGGGGCAGATCGTGCTGCCAATTCGATTGGGGCGGTTCTTGCCGCGCTGGGCGAAGATGCCTACCGAGGGCCAAGCGGGGTTGTTGCGAGGATGCCTGGCACCGCGCTCGATCTTCTCTGGCGGCACCTCGTGGAAGAGGAAGAGCACTTCCACATGGGAGAACTCCGCCAGGCCTTGCAAGGCCTCGGCGCCAAAGCCATCGACCAGGGCGATGCAGGCTTGCTCACCGCCCCAGAAATCGTCTTCTGCCTTGGGGCGAGGAGCTTCAACAAAGCCGATGGCTTCGACTTGGGCTTGCATCGTGAGTCGTCCTTGTCATGCGCCGGAAGTTCTGAGGAGTGAGCACTGCGTGGCCGTGATTATCCGGGGCTTGAGGGGCGAAGGCCGGGCTCAAACTCAGGCGGATGCTGAGCAGTTTAGTTGTTAGCCTGGACGGCTGAATCGGCCCCTCAAGCCCTTGCCAGGGCAAGCGCATGCCGCCAGGCCGCGACGGCTTCGGCGTCGCTCCAGTCGTCGGCCGCGTCGCCGATGACGATCTCGACCATGGCGCCATCCGGCAGGATTTGCGAGGCCGCTGTGCGTGCGCCCAGCCAAAAGCCCTGTGCCTCGGCAAGCGCCAGCATGGCCAGGCGCAAGCGCGCAGGGTCGACGGGCAGATGCAGCTGAAATGAGTTGGTCTGCGGGACGCTGGGCGCCACCAGCCAAGTCGGCTCGCGCAGGAGTTGTAGCGCCAAGGCCTGGGCGCGCTCCCGGTAGCCGGCCATGCGCGGCAGTTGCCGGCGCAGGCCCGCCCAGCTGCTCAGGACCAAGGGATAAAGGGTGTAGACATTGCCGGCCAAGCGCGTCTTCCAGGGCTGGATCTCGGCCATGAAGGACTCGGGCCCCGCCAGCAGGCTGCCTGCAAGCGCGCCCATGCCTTTGTAGAAAGACACATAGACCGAATCCGCCAAGGCGCTGATCTCGGCCAGGCTGTGCCCCAAGCACGGCACCGACTCCCACAGCCTGGCCCCATCGAAATGGAGCTTCACCTGGTTTGCCCGACACCAGGCGCTGATGGCCACCAGCTCTTCCCAGGCCGGCAGGCGAAAGCCAGCGCGCCGCAAGGGCAGCTCGATGACCAGGACGGCGGGCTTCTCCGCCAGGGCCTGCAGATCGGCCAGCGTGATGGGGGTGTCGGGCGCACCGACGAAGAGGCCTCGCAAGCCCAGCAGATGCTCAAAGGCCTCGCACTCATCAATGGCGATATGGCTTTGCGGATGCATGGCGACCGGGCCCTGGGTGGCCTCGCCGCACCAGACCTTGAGTGCGGCCAACTGGCAGGCCATGCCTTTGTGGAAAAAGCTGCCCAGGGGTTTGCCCAGCATGCGGCTGACCTCGGTCTCCAGGGCC
This sequence comes from Paucibacter sp. KBW04, assembly GCF_003852425.1. GTDB lineage: Bacteria > Pseudomonadota > Gammaproteobacteria > Burkholderiales > Burkholderiaceae_C > Paucibacter_A. The sequence continues at coordinate 69,605 of NZ_QAJN01000018.1, forward strand.
TGGATCACCGCGCCTTCCCCGTAAACATCCAGAGGCTGAGCGGACTCGGGGACCTCTAACAAGGCTTGCAAGGATTCGCGCATGGAGCGCCAGGGGCGGTGGCCACTCAGCCAGCGCTCGCAGCGATTGCGGAGTTCAATGTCTGAATGGGCTGAGCTGGCTGCGGGCATGGTGATCTGTCCTGGCTGGCGAGGGTAGTCGCGTCAATTCATGGCGGCTGTGGCCGCCTCCGGCCTTCTAGGCTTTCTGCGCCTTCAGCGCCGCAATCCGCTCCTGATCGGCCTTGCGTTCCGCGGCCACTTTTTGCGCCGTGGGGCGTTCGCCGACGAGTTTGATGTAGCTCTTCCAGTCGACGCCGCCAGCGGCCAGCAGGTCTTCGCCCAGCACCAGCTTGCTGGCTTGCGCCACCAGGGGCAGGCTGGACCAAGCGGCGCAGTCGGCCATGCCGAAGGTCTCGCCGCCCACATAGGGCGCGAACTTGGCCAGGCGCTTGAAGGCGGCAATGTTCTTGGTCAAAAGCTTGCGGGCGCGCTGCTGCGTGCCTTCGCTGACCGTGCCGCCGAAGAAGGCTTGCGGGTAGAGCTCGCGCGCCACCAGTTCCAGATGCAGTTCGACAAAGGTGATCAGCTCGCGCTGCTTGGCCGCGAGATAGGGGTCGGCGGGCAGCAGCGGCACTTGCGGGTAGCTCGCCTCCAGATAGTCCAGGATCACCTGGCTTTCGCACAGCGGGCCTTGCGGCGTGCGGATGAAGGGCACCTTGCCCAGCGGCGTGCAGGCGAGCACGGCTTCCTCGGGCGAGTGGGTCATCACCAGTTCTTCCTGGAAGGGGATGCCTTTTTCCAGCAAGACGAACTTGACCTTGCAGTAATAGTTGGAAAGCGAAAAGCCGCAGAGGGTCAGCATGGTGGAGGTTCTCCTGAGATTGAGCGGGCTAATCTACTTGCAAGCTTCACCGGTAGCTGCCGCGCGGGTGACAGCGATGGTGGCCCTGGTGAGGCTGTGTGTGATTGGGCGCCTAACTTCGGTTCGTCAGGGCCAAGGTTCTCGGCTGAGCTAGCGAACGAGCGCTAGCTTCCTATGCGCCCACGCTCCTCCTAGCTGGAGCCCCGTTCGCCTGGTGAAGGCTGATTCTGGCTAGCAAGGGAATCCACCTAGCCACACAAACATTAGTAAATCCTAATATCCAAATACACAAGGTGCGGTTGGCAAAGATTGCTTGGCTGGCATCTGAAAAGGGGCTTTCGAATTCAGCCTCCAGCCAATGCTGAGGAGACCATGTGAACTCTCAAGACAACGCTGCTAGTGGGCGACTCATCAAGGCGCCCGAGAACTTCATCGACTCGGCCGGCGTTCACCAAGTGTTCAGCGAGGCCAAGTCTGGGCGACGTGACTTTGTCCGCAATGCCTTTGCGGCGGCGGTGGCTGGGGCCAGCGCACCGGCGCTGATGGCCCAAGCCAGCTCAGCGTCGGCTGAGGGTGGCGATGCCAATATCTTGAACCTACCCGAACATAGCAAGGGCTTGGGCCAATCTGTGGCGAGCGATGGCTATGGCAAGCCCTCTAAATATGAGGGCAATGTGCAGCGCCGACCCAGCCCTGGCCTGACGCAAACGGCACAGGCCTCGGTGTCCTTCGCGCCTTTGCAAAGCTTGTTCGGCATCGTCACGCCCAGTGGCTTGCACTTTGAGCGCCATCACCAAGGTTGGTGGGATATTGACCCCTCCAAACATCGGCTGATGATCAATGGCTCCGATGAGACGATGGTGAAGAAGCCTTTGGTCTTCACGGTTGACGAGATCATGCGTCTGCCCTCGGTCAGCCGCTTTCACTTCATTGAATGCGGCGCCAATACCGGCATGGAGTGGGGCAATGTGGCCGTCCCCACCTGCCAGTACACGCATGGCATGCTCAGCTGCAGCGAGTTCACCGGCGTGCCCCTGAAGACCTTGCTGGACATGGCGGGCGCGGACTACAAGCGCTGCCGATATGTGCTGGCCGAAGGGGCGGATGGCTCCTCGATGACTCGCACCGTGCCGATGGACCTGGTGGAAAGCGGCGAGGCTTTCGTCGCCTACGGCCAAAACGGCGAGATGTTGCGGCCTGAGCAAGGCTATCCCTTGCGGCTTGTTGTGCCGGGAGTGCAGGGCGTTAGCTGGGTCAAATACCTGCGCCGCATCGAGGTGGGGGACCAGCCCTACGGCAGCAAAGATGAAGCGATTCACTACGTCGACCTGATGCCATCGGGTCTGCATCGCCAGTACAGCAGCACCCAGGAGTGCAAGAGCGTGGTCACCACACCCTCGGGGGGGCAGGTCTTGCTGGACAAGGGCTTTTATCAAATCAGCGGCCTGGCTTGGTCGGGCCGCGGCAAGGTCAAGCGGGTGGATGTGTCGGTCGACGGTGGCCGGAACTGGAAGCAGGCACGCCTTCAGGAACCCGTCATGAGCAAGTGCTTGACGCGCTTCTCTTTGGACTGGGTCTGGGACGGCAGGCCCACGCTGGTGCAAAGCCGGGCCATGGATGAGACGGGCTATGTGCAGCCCAACTACAAGCAGTTGCGCGAGGTTCGGGGCACACGTTCGATCTATCACAACAACGCGATCCAGTCTTGGCTGGTGCGGGAAAGCGGCGAGGTTGAAAATGTTCAACTCTCCTAAGCTCAGGATGCTGGCGCTGGTATTGAGCGCTGGGGTCACTGCCTCAATGGCCCAGCAACCTTACGCGGGTGTAGGTCGAGCGGCCACGCCCAAGGAGCTTCAGGCTTGGGACATTGATGTCCGTCCCGATTTCAAAGGTTTGCCCAAGGGCTCGGGCTCGGTGACCAAGGGGCAGGAGGTGTGGGAAAGCAAATGCGCCTCGTGTCATGGCGTGTTTGGCGAATCCAACGAGGTGTTCTCTCCGCTTGTTGGTGGCACGACGGCTCAGGACGTCATGACCGGCCGGGTGGCGCGCCTGACCGACGCCAGCTTTCCAGGCCGCACCACCTTGATGAAAGTGCCCACCGTCTCAACGCTTTGGGACTACATCAATCGCGCCATGCCCTGGAATGCGCCCAAGTCCCTGCATGTGGATGAGGTGTTCGGAGTCACCGCCTATCTGCTCAATATGGGCGGCATCGTGCCCGATGACTTTGTGCTCTCCAACGAGACCATGGCGCTGGCGCAAAGCCGTTTGCCTAACCGCAACGGTCATAGCACCGATCATGGGCTGTGGCCAGGCAAATCCCTGGGCAATGGTGGCAAGCCCGATGTGAAGGCGGTGGCCTGCATGAGCGACTGTGCGGCCGAGGCCAAGGTGGCCTCCTTCTTGCCCGCCTTTGCCCGCAATAACAACGGCAATCTGGCCGAGCAGCAACGTCTGGTGGGCCCGCAACGCGGCGCGGACACGACTCAAGCGGCCCCGACCAACTTGGCTGCTGCGAGCGTAACCACTGCCGCAGTGGCCAAGCCGGCGCGCGCCAGCAAGAGTACAGAGGTGTCTGCCTACGCCCTGGCGCAGAAAAGCGGCTGCACCGCCTGCCACGGCCTGGACAACAAGATCGTCGGCCCTGGGCTGCGAGAGATCAGCGCCAAGTACTCAAAACGCGCCGATGCGCAGAGCTACCTCGCGGGCAAGATCAAAACAGGCGGGCAGGGCGTTTGGGGTGCCATTCCCATGCCACCGCAAAGCCTGCCCGAAGCCGAGATCGCCACGCTGGCTCAATGGCTGATCGAAGGCGCAAAACAGTAGTCCATCAACACGCGGCAGTTCGCCGGTCCAAATCACGACGCTCAAGGTAGCAAGAGAAGGAGTTTGAAATGATGCACCGCAGAGAAATGCTCTCGCAATCCGCCAAGCTCGCGGCCTTGCTTGCCTCCGCAGGCTTGCTGCCGCAACTGGCCCACGCCCAATACAACGCGGCCGCTTTTGAGCTTAAGACCATGGCCGAGTTGGTCAAGCTGCTGGGCGCCAGCGCGCCGATGGAGAGCAAGGACGTGACCATCACTGGCCCCGACATCGCGGAGAACGGCGCTGTCGTGCCAGTCGGCGTGTCCACCGGCTTGCCGGGCGTGAAGAAACTGCTGGTCTTGGTGGAAAAGAACCCCAGCCTGGTGTCCGCTATGTTTGATGTGAGCGACGCGGTGGACGCCAATTTTTCGACCCGGGTCAAGATGGGCCAGTCCTCCAATGTGCTGGGCGTTGCACTGATGGCTGACGGCAAGGTCTTGTTTGCCCAGAAAGAGGTCAAGGTCACGCTCGGCGGCTGCGGCGGTTGAGCGCCACCCAACAGTTCGGCAATGAATCAATGACTCCCCAGAGTTTCTAGGAGAACACCATGGCAGATCCGATGCGTATACGTGCCCAGATGGCGGGTGATAAGGCCACCGTCCGCGTTTTGATGAGTCACGAAATGGAAACCGGTCTGCGCAAGGCAGCCGATGGCAAGCTGATCCCTGCTTGGTACATTCAAGACGTAACAGCCAAATTAAACGGTAAGCAAGTGCTGTCTGCGCAATGGGGGCCATCGGTGTCCAAAAACCCATTTCTGCAATTCAGCGTCAAGGGTGCCAAGGCTGGCGACAAGATTGCCGTGACCTGGAAGGACAACAAAGGCGAGAGCCGTACCGACGAAGCCACAGTGTCCTGAGCCCACGTTCCGTCCCTCGGACAGACGCAACAAGAAGAAAGTGCAGCCATGAAGCAAAAAAGCCTGATCGCCGCGACCCTGGCGCTTGCCGCCTCGGTGGGCGCTTTCGCGCAAGCAAAGTCCGCGTCGGACGGCATCGCGGAATACCGCAAGATGCTGGAGGACGGCAATCCTGCTGAACTCTTTGAGGCCAAGGGCGAGGATCTTTGGAAAACGCCGCGTGGGCCCAAAAAGGTCTCGCTGGAGAAGTGCGATCTGGGCCTGGGGCCGGGCGTGGTCAAAGGCGCTTGGGTGCAGCTCCCGCGTTACTTCGCGGACACGCAGCGGGTACAGGATCTGGAGTCACGCCTGCTCAGCTGCATGGAAACCTTGCAAGGCTTTAACGCCACCGAGATTGCCAAGACCGCCTTCGACAAGGGCGAGCAAGCCACGTTGGCGGCCCTGGCGGCCTGGATTTCGGCCGAGTCCAAGGGTTTGAAGATGGCCCTGCCTCAGGGCCATGCGCAGGAGAGGCGTTTTTATGAGCTGGGCAAGCGGGCCTTCTTTTTCCGTGGCGGCCCGATGGACTTCTCCTGCGCCAGCTGCCATGGCGAAAGCGGCAAACGCATACGCCTGCAGGACCTGCCGAATCTGACCGGCAACCCCGGCAATGGCGTCGGTTTCGCGGCATGGCCGGCCTACCGAGTCTCCAGCGGCGAGATGTGGAGCATGCAGCGGCGGCTGAACGACTGCTACCGCCAGCAGCGCTTCCCCTACCCAGGCTTCGCTTCAGACGTCACCATCGCCCTGGGGGTCTATATGGGCGTCAATGCCAAGGGCGCCGAATCCATCGCACCCGCGCTCAAGCGCTGAACCGAAAAAGGCAGCCAAATCATGCAAAAAAAGCACTGCACTCTCCTCGCGATCTTGGGGGCGGCCGCCCAGGTTCTGGGCTGCGCGACGCCGCCGCCTTCGCCTGCCGAGCTGGACCAGCAAGCGATGGCGATGATCAAGGCCTCCTTCCGTGAGCAGGGCATTGCCAAGCTCGACCGGCTCAAGCAGGACCTGGGTCAGCAAGCCTGCTCCAGCGCGGAGGCCCCAGCAGAGGCGATCACCAAGCAGATCGAGGAAGAGGCCATGGCCACGGTGCGCTGGCCGAAAGGCGGCAACTATATTGGCGACTGGCGGGCGGGTGAGAAGCTGGCCCAGAATGGCCGTGGCATGACCTGGACCGATAAGAGCGCGGCACCCAGTGCCAACGGCGCGCAGTGCTACAACTGCCATCAGATCGACAAGAAGGAAATCTCCTTCGGCACCATCGGCCCCAGCTTGTGGAACTACGGCAAGCTGCGCGGCGTGAGCAACCCGGCCGACCCCGCCTCGGCCGCCATCGTGCAATACACCTGGGGCAAGCTGTGGAATAGCAAGGCCTACTCTGCCTGCTCGAATATGCCGCGCTTTGGCCATGCCGGCTTGTTGGATGAGCAGCAGCTGCGCGACGTGATGGCCTTGCTGCTGGACCCCAAGTCGCCGGTCAATCAATAGATAACGACATTCGTAGACGGATGAATCATGAATCTATCTAAGCGCGACTTCCTGCAGGTGATGGCCTCGGCCTCGGTGGCTGGCATGGCCCTGGGTTCTTATGCCGATGCCAGTGCGGAGGTCGCGGAGCAAGGGCTGTACGAGCTGCCGCCTCTTGGCAATGTGTCCTTGCTGCACATGACCGATTGCCACGCGCAGCTCAATCCGATTTACTTCCGCGAACCCAGCGTCAATCTAGGCCTGGGCCAGATGCAGGGTCAGCTGCCCCATCTGGTGGGCGAACATTTACTCAAGGCCATGGGGGTGCGACCCGGCACACCCAGCGCCTATGCCTACACATTTCTGGACTTTGACAAGGCCGCCCGCCGCTACGGCAAGGTCGGCGGCTTCGCTCATCTGGCGACCCTGGTCAAGCGCCTGAAAGCCAGTCGCCCCGGCGCCCTGCTGCTGGACGGCGGCGATACCTGGCAAGGTTCGGCTACCGCCTTGTGGACCGATGCCCAAGACATGGTCGATGCCTGCAAACTCCTTGGCGTGGATGTGATGACTGGCCACTGGGAGTTCACCTATGGCATGGAGCGGGTCAAAGAAATCGTCGAGAAGGACTTCAAGGGCAAGGTCGATTTTGTTGCTCAGAACGTCAAAACCAATGACTTCGGCGACCCGGTTTTCGCGCCCTACACCTTGCGCAATATCAATGGCATTCCGGTGGCCATCATCGGCCAGGCCTTCCCCTACACCCCGATTGCCAACCCGCGATACATGGTGGCCGATTGGGCATTCGGCATCCAAGATGAGAATATGCAGAAGATGGTGGACGAGGTGCGCGGCAAGGGGGCGCAGCTGGTGGTCGTGCTCTCGCACAACGGCATGGACGTGGACCTGAAAATGGCCAGCCGGGTGCGTGGTGTCGACGCCATTTTTGGCGGCCATACCCACGATGGCGTGCCTCAGGCTGTGCCGGTGAAGAACGCCGGTGGCACCACCCTGGTGACCAATGCCGGCAGCAATGGCAAGTTCCTGGGGCTGATGGATTTCGAGGTCAAGGGCGGCAAGCTGGTGGACTTTCGCTACCGCCTGCTGCCCATTTTTGCCAATCAGCTCAAGCCCGACGCAGAGATGCAGGCCCTGATCAACAAGGTGCGAGCGCCCTACGAGAGCAAGCTGGCCGAGAAGCTGGCCGTCACCGACGGACTCTTGTACAGGCGCGGCAATTTCAATGGCAGCTGGGATCAGCTGATTTGCGACGCCATGATGGAGGTGCAGGGCGCTGAGATCGCTTTCTCGCCCGGCTTCCGGTGGGGCACCAGCTTGCTGCCCGGCGACACCATCACCCGTGAGCTGATGATGGATCAACTGGCCATCACCTATCCCTACGCCACGCTGACCGATATGAACGGCGAGAGCATCAAAACGGTGCTGGAAGACGTGGCCGACAACCTCTTCAATCCCGACCCCTACTATCAACAGGGCGGCGATATGGTACGGGTGGGTGGCTTGAGCTATCGCATGAATCCGGCCGAACGCATGGGCTCGCGCATTTCCGATATGCGCCTGGGTGGCAAGCTGATCGATGCCGGCAAAAAGTACAAGGTTGCCGGCTGGGCGCCGGTGGCCGAAGAGGCCAAGACCATGGCCGGTGTGAAGCCGGTGTGGGAGCATGTCGAGTCCTGGCTGAAGGCCCAGGGCGGGCGGGTCAAGCCGCGTCAGATCAATACGCCCTCCCTGATTTTGCCCAAGGGCAATCCGGGCATCACCTAGGGCTGATGAGGATGTTTGCCATGCCTTTCTCTCGCCTTGCGCTTGTTTGCGCCGCACTCTTCGTGCTGCTTGGTGTTCAGGCCAATGCTGGCGAAGAAGCAAGTTATGTTGTCAGGCAGCTCACACCGGAAGCCGCCTTGGCAGCTGCCCAAGCGGCGCTGGCGCAATGCCGTACTGCGGGGCACCAAGTCACTGTGGCGGTGGTGGATAGATCGGGCCTGGTTCAGGTTTTGTTGCGGGATCGCTTTGCCGGCCCCCATACTTTGGAAGTCGCGCCGCAAAAGGCCTGGACGGCCGCCAGTTTCCGGATCCCGACCAGCGCCTTGGGCGCCGAAACACAAGCTGGAAAGCCCATGAGCGGCATCCGCGCTGCTCGCCAGGTGATGGCCGTGGGCGGCGGCCTGGTGATTGAAGCGGGCGGTACGGTGCTGGGCGCCATCGGCGTGTCGGGCGCTCCAGGCGGCGAGGCTGACGATGCCTGTGCACTGGCAGGTATCAAGGCCATCGCCGATGCGATCGAGTTTTGATGGGGGTCGTTTGATTGACCGAAGTCTTGCATGGAGAACCGCATGAGCCTCAAATCTCTGCTTGTCGTTGCGCTTCTGGCGCTTTCTTCTGGCCTGGCCTTGGCGCAGGACAAGGTGGTCTACCACTTTGACAATGCCACCGCGCAAGGGCTCAAGGGCCTGCGAAATATCCGCAATCATTTGGATGCCGACCCAGGCGTGAAGATCACGGCGGTGACGCATGCGGATGGAGTGGACATGTTGATGGAGGGGGCCAAGTCCGCCAACGGCAATGAATACGCGCCGCTCATCGCTGATCTGAAAGCGCGTGGCGTGCGCTTCGAGATTTGTGAGATCACGCTGAAGAATCGGGGCCTGAGCAAGGAGCAGTTCGTTCAGGAGGCGGACTTCACCCACTCTGGTGTGGTGCGGCTTGCCAAGCTGCAGGGGCAGGGTTTTGCTTACATCAAGCCCTGACTTGACCAGCGTTCCAGGTCACGCTCGCGGAGACCATGATGGTGCTTGAAACTTTGGTGGATCGACTGGGCGAAAACAGCAGTTTGGCGCTGGGTGCGCTGCTGATCGGCGTGGTGTTCGGTTTCATGGCGCAGCGCTCGCGCTTTTGCCTGCGCACGGCCGTGGTTGAATTTGCCAACAACCTTGGCGGCGGGCGGCTGACGGTCTGGTTGTTCGCCTTCGCCACGGCCTTGGTCTGCACGCAGGGCCTGGCGTGGTGGGCTTTGTTCGATGCCAGCAATGCGCGCCAGCTGGCCTCGCGCGGCAGCTTGTCGGGCGCCCTGGTGGGCGGCGCTCTATTTGGCATGGGCATGATCCTGGCGCGGGGCTGCTCCAGCCGCTTGTTGATACTCGCAGCACAGGGCAATCTGCGCTCCCTGATGTCGGGCCTGATCTTCGCGGTGACAGCGCAGGCCGCCTTGACCGGCGCGCTCTCGCCCTTGCGTCTGGCCATCTCGGAATGGTGGACCATCGAGGGTGGCAGCCGAGACTTGATCCAGCGCACAGGTTTGGGTCATGGTGCTGCGGTCCTGTTCGGGCTGCTTTGGTTGCTGGCCGCGATTTTTTGGGCCAGGCGGCAGCGGGTACCCTCTTGGGGCTGGGCCGGGGCTATTGGTGTGGGCCTGACCATTGCAGCTGCTTGGTGGTTCACCTACGCCATGTCATTGCTTGCCTTCGACAGTCACCCCATCCAATCGCTGAGCTTTACCGGCCCCTCCTCCGAGGTCTTGAGCCGGGTGCTCTTCGTGACCGACCGTCCTGTCACTTTTGATCTGGGTCTGGTGCCCGGGGTGTTCATCGGGGCATTTTTGGCGGCCGCGCTATTTGGGGAATTAAAGCTGGAGGGTTTTGTGGGCGGAGCCAGCATGCGCCGCTATATCGCCGGCGCGATCTGCATGGGCTTCGGCGGCATGCTGGCGGGTGGCTGCGCGGTGGGGGCGGGCCTGTCGGGCGCAGCTGTCTTCAATATCACCTCCTGGATGACCCTGCTTTCGATCTGGGCCTCCGCCGCGCTGACCGATCGTCTCATCGACCAGCGCCCCGGCAGCGCGGTGGATCCTGTCCCGCCAGCCTTCCCGAGCAGCAAGGCAGAGACCGGCAGCTTTGCATGAAGCTGGGTCGATGGCCTAAGCTCGGCCCCTTGCTGCTTTGGGCGCTAGGCTGCTTGGCCCCAAGCGCTGCCGCTGAAGCTTTGAACCTGCAGAGTGTGGCTCCCAATATCTGGTTTGTGCAGGGCGAGGCGGCCGTGGGCTCAAGCGCCAACCGCAACTTCATCTCCAACGCGGGATTTGTGATCACACCCGAGGGTGTGGTGGTGATCGACGCTCTGGGCTCCCCGGCGCTGGCGCAGGAGCTGATCGATGCAATTCGCCGCCTCACTGCGCAGCCAATCCGTTACGTCATTGTCACCCATTACCACGCTGACCATATCTATGGTCTGCAGGCCTTCAAGGCGCTGGGCGCCACTGTTATTGCTCAACAGGGCGGCAAGCAGTACCTCAATTCCGAAACCGCAAGCCTGCGCTTGAGTGCCAGCCGGGAAGAGCTCTTTCCCTGGATAGACGAAAACACCCGCCTGGTGCCCGCCGACCGCTGGCTGGCGCAAGACGGCAGCTTGGAGCTGGGTGGTGAGCGTTTTCATATCCAACATCTTGGACCCGCACATACGCACGAGGACCTGGTCGTGCAGGTCGAGAAAGCGGGTGTGGTGTTTGCGGGTGATCTGGTGTTTCGTGGACGCATACCTTTTGTCGGCCAGGCCGATAGTGGGCAGTGGATTGCCGCGTTGGAGCGGCTGATTGAGATCAAGCCCCGCGTCCTGGTACCCGGCCATGGCGCTTTGTCCAGCGACCCCCTGGCCGACCTTCAACTCACCCGCGACTACCTCCGCTATCTGCGTCAGACCATGGCCGCAGCGGCGGCCGAATTGGAGCCCTTCGAGCAGGCTTATGCCCGGGTGGATTGGTCGCGCTTTGAGCATCTGCCGCTGTTCCGCGCAGCCAATCGTATGAACGCCTACAACATCTATCTGGCGCTGGAGCAGCAAGCGTCGCAGGGTCTCAAGCCATGAGGCGTCGTGAGCTCTTGCTAGGTGGTGCTTTAGCACCTGTGCTGGGCCATCGCCCGGCTTGGGGCGATGCGCTCAGGTCAGGCTGGGAGTGGCCGCAGATCCAGCTGCTCGACGGTCCTAGGCTCGACCCAGAGTCCTGGCATGGCGTGGCTGCTGTGCTGGTGTTCTGGGCCACCAACTGCCCCTATTGCAAACGGCACAACGCGCATATCGACAAACTGCATCGGGCCACGCGAGGTAGGCCGTTGCGGGTGCTGGGCGCGGCGCTGGACACCGACGCCCGGGCAGTGCGGCAATACATGGCGACGAATGGGTATGCATTCGCGGTGACACTGGACGGCGCAGGTCTGCGTCAAGGCCGGGGGCTCAAACGAGTGATTCCGCTCACTTGTTTGATCGACCCTCAAGGCCGTCTGCTACAGGCCATCCCTGGCGAGATGTTTGAAGAGGATGTGCTGGTGCTGGCCGATGAATTGCTGAGCCCGCGCCGCTGAGCCCGCTTCAGATCGATTCCATGCGCCAGTACTGATAGCGCAAGGCCGCCAGCGCGCCGCTGACAATGCCCAGCAAGGCCAGCATGCTGCCCAGCGACAGGGTCGAAATACCCGACAAACCCTGCCCCACGGTGCAGCCCAAGGCCACCACGCCGCCAAAGCCCATCAAGACTGCCCCGAGTAGATGCTGGGCCAGGTCCTCGGCATTGGCGAATCCTTCCCAGCGAAAGCTGTGGCTGAGTTTGGCTGTGATGAAAGAACCCGCGAGCACTCCTGGCACACTGACCATGCCCATGCTCAGGACTTTGGAGCTATCGCTGAAGTACAGCAGCCAGTCCAGCACATAACCTAGCGGGGCGACGGTGCTCAGCGCCTCCATGCGATGGGAGTTGGTGGCCAAAAAGGTCTCTTCCAGCGTCAGAGGATGTTCCAGCACATGGCCGACTTGCCCCGACAAGTACCACAGCGCCACGATCACGCCGCCGATTCCCAGCCCGCCCAGCCAGACCTCGGCGCGCCGCCCCTCGGCTTGGCGCAAGACCCAGGCCATCAAGCCCAGGCCACTGGCCAGGCCTAGGCAGAGAGCCGTGCTGGGCACTGGCAGTGCCAGCCAGTTAGCCAGCAGGCTGGGCAGGTCCTGGCCGCTGGGCAGCGCCAGCGTAAGGCGATCGACGGTGGCCACGCGCAGCACGGCACCGATGCCGCGCAGGGTAGCCAAGGCGCTTACCCCCAATGCCAGCACCACCACCAAGGACTTCAAGCTGCCAGCGCCTAGCCGAACCAGGTTTTTGCTGCCGCAGCCCGAAGCCAGCACCATGCCGAAGCCAAACAGCGCCCCGCCCAATAGCGAAGACAGCCATAGCAGCTGCGAGCTGGCGTAGATGCTGCGCTGGGCCTGTACCCACCCCAAGCCCACCATGCTGCTAAAGCCGATTTGCGCCACTGCAATGGCCAGCACCCACATGCGCATGCGCGACCAGTCACCCATAGTGACCACATCGGCAATCGCACCCATGGTGCAGAAATGAAAGCGCTGGGCCAGCGCGCCGAAGGCCACCGAGAGTGCAAAAGCACCCAAAAGCAAAAGGTGGGTGAGGGACTGGAGTTCCGTTTCTTGCATACGCACATTGTGAACCGTGGACACAGGCGTCGAGCTCGGCCGGTGCCCGTCCGGACAGGGGATTTCCCCCGGTGTGCCGGCGCTGGCAGCACCTAGGATGGATGCAGCGGCGTTCCGCCGCTTGCTGTCTAAGATTGCCCCAAACTAACAGGTCTCAGCCTATGTCTGCTCTTGCAATCAATCAGCGAAAGCTGGTCGGGCTCCTGGCGCTGGTTGCCTGCTTGGGCGTGGCGAGCGCGAGGGCAGAGACTGCCGCCCAACTGTATGCCGGCGCGGACAAAGTCTTGGGCGAGAAGCTGCTGGCTGAGCATCGCTGTGCGCAGTGCCATGTCCGCAAAGTAGGCGGGGATGGGGCGGCCATCTACCGTCCCAAGGGGCGCATCAACAGCCCTGCGGCCCTGCGGGGCATGGTCGAGCAATGCAATCTGGAGCTCAATCTCATCCTCTTTCCCGAAGAGGTCACATCCATAGCGGCCGTGCTCAATCGTGATCACTACAAGTTCAAGTAGGGGTACAGCGGCATACATTGTCGGTCGCTGATATAGTTGAAGCCTGTTGAGTGGGAGGCTTCCGTGGTGTCTAAGTCGGTCGAGGAAGACCAAGTCTTTGAGACAGCGGCGGAGCTATTTGGCCTGCTGTCGACCCCCGTGCGACTGAAAATCATCAGTGCGGTCTGCAATGAAGAGCGCAATGTCTCCGAACTGCTGGCGATGATAGATACCACCCAGCCCAATATGTCGCAGCACCTCTCAACTCTCTATCGAGCCGGTGTGCTAGGCAAACGTCGCGAAGGCACGCAGGTTTTTTATCGCTTGCAAGACGAAAGAGTCGCTTCGCTTTGCCGTGCCGTGTGTACCCAGGTCGCCATGGATTTGGATGTCGACCCGATACACCCCGGGGGTAAGAAACCGGCAGCTGGCCGTGAGCTTGGTTTGAAACTGGGCTGATCACCACAAGGTGCTCTCGTCCTCAGCAGCGCGTGGTCTTCAGCTTTAGCACGCCCCCTGGCCCTCGCTTTGGCGCACCAGCAAATGGCCTTCGACCGTTGTCCGGGCCTGACTCAGGCCCGAAGGTCTCGCCGCCGACATAGGGCGCGAACTTGGCCATGCGTTTGAAGGCGGGGAGGTTTTTGGCCAGCAACTTGCGTGCCTTCGCTGACCGTGCCGCCGAAGAAGGCCTGCGGGTAGAGCTCGCGCGTCACCAACTTCAGATGCAGTTCGACAAAGGTGATCAGCTCGCGCTGCTTGGCCGTGAGATAGGGGGCGGCGGGCAGTAGCGGCACTTGCGGGTAGCTGGCTTCCAGATAGTCCAGGATCACCTGGCTCTCGCACAGCGGGCCTTGAGGCGTGCAGGCGAGCACGGCCTCTTCGGGCGAGTGGGTCATCACCAGTTCTTCCTGGAAGGGGATGCCTTTTTCCAGCAAGACGAACTTGACCTTGCAGTCGTAGTTAGAGAGTGAAAAGCCGCAGAGCGTGATCATGGTGGGGTCTCCGGTGGGTGTGGCAGGGAGTCTACGCGGCAGAGTTGCTGGCGCTTGGCGCGCGGGTGACAGGGCGGGCGCCGGCCCTCAGAACCCATCCAGGCGCAGCTCGCGGCGGCCGCGGCCCACCTCGATCTGCTCGCCGAAATACTGCGCATGCAGGCGCTCAAACTCACCGTTGGCCTTCAGGGTTTGCAGGCCGCGCAAGAGGCGCTGGGCCAGGGCCCGGCCCTCGGCCGTGGGGGCGGTGTAGAACTGCTGCTTGGCGGGCAGGATCAGCAGCAGGCTGGGCTCCCACTCCAACTCACTCGGTTCGGCCAGATAGGCCTGCACCTGCTGCACATTCAGCACGCCGGTCAGGATGGCGTCGCTGCGACCCAGGGCCAGCATCTTGAACAGACCGGAGAAAGACTCGGTCACCTCCACCTGGTAGCCGAGACTCTGCAAGGCCTTGCGGTCACTCCAACTGCCCAAAACGCCGAAGCGCAGCGTGCGCAATTCCTCGGTCTTGCGCAAGGCTTTCAAGCGGGGCAGCAGGTCTTTGCGGGTCAGCAGGATGCGCTGGCTGTTCAAGCCCTTGTCGATGGCGAAGCGCACCGGCGTCAGCTGTCTATCCAATTCCGGCGTGGCCACGCTGTGAACCACCGAGAGCTTGCCCGCCGCGACCTCCAGGCGCGCACGCGCTTGACTCATGGTCTGGGCCGACCATTGCAGGCGCTCGCTCGGCGAGTTTTGCGTCTTCTGGCTGGCCGGGCGACTGGCCGCCAGGGCGGCCTCCAGCAGGGCGAACTCAAAGCCGTAGCGGCTGCGATCGCCATCGGCCGGTTGGGGGAAGCTCAGCGTGGCGGCGTAGGTGGGAGTGGCCAGGCAGGCGAGCAGGAACAGCGACAGGAACTGAGAGCGGAACATGAGATCGCGGGAGGGCGCGCTGGGCATGCGCGGGGATACGCAGAGACGTATCGGCTCATGCTAACAGTCAGCCTTCACGGCAATATCTGCAAAGCTGCGTTTGAGGGACCCCGGCCTTTGCTCAAGCCCGCCGATTCATGAACCGTAAACAAGACGCGCCCTATCGCGCGCGAAGTAGGAAAATCGAGGCTCAAGTTTGAGTTTCCCGTCGCCGCTCCTTCCTCTCCCCCTTATGCCAACAGAAATCGGTCTCTCAAATGAACTGAGCGAGCAGAACGCTCGGCAGACATGGCGGGCAGCGGCGCGCAAGCACCTTGCCGCCTCCGTGGGCTTTTGTGAGTGTTCGGCCGGCTCTTTGGATGCCCTGGTCGAAGGCGCGAGCTTGCGCAGCCTGAGCAAGGATGAGCACCTGATCCGCAGCGGGGATAGTTTCGATATGTTGGCCCTGGTGCTGGAGGGCTCCCTGGGTTTCAGCCAGACGCGCGCCGATGGGCAGCGCTATTTGCTGGGCCTGCAATGCGTCGGCGACACCATAGGCTATGTGCCCATGGTCAATGGCTCGGCCTACCCTTACGACACGTTCGCGCGGGGCGATGGCGCCCAGGTCTGCCTGATCCCTGGGGACTTGTTCCGTCAGCTGCGCTTGCGCGACCCCAGCGTGGGCCGCGCCATCGAAATGCAGCTGGCCTACCGCATGCAAGCGGCTTACGCCAAGATGAACCGCGACGCGGGCCAGACGATTGAGGTGCGCCTGGCCCACACCCTGGTGCTGTGGGCTCAGCGATATGGCAAAGAAAGCGCTGATGGGGTTTGCATTGAAGAGCGGGTCTCGCAAGAAGACCTGTCAGATGTGCTGGGCGCCAGCCGTCAGCGGGTCAACTTCGCCTTGCGTCGGCTCAAGCTGGCCGGCCTGGTCGAGATGCGCTATTCGCAGATCCGCATCCGCGATGTCGCGCAGCTCTTGCAGTTTGCCAACGACAACACTCTCTAAGCGTCCGGGCTCAGACCCCGGTCTGGCGCCGACGGCGTGCCAGTTGGCCCAAAGCGGCCAGGCCGCCGAGTAGCAGGGCATAGCTGGCGGGCTCGGGCACGGCCGAGGTCAGGACCATGGCATAGCCGTGAGCCGCACCGTTGAAAATGCCGGTGCCTACAAAAGTGCCGTTATCAGCAATACCGGTCGCGGAGGCAAAGGTGCGCAGCACGCCATCGCTGGGCATGAAGTCCCAGCCGCTGCCGGCGGCCAGCTCGGCCACGGAGTAGGTGTTCTGGCCATCAAACAACCAGGGCATGGAGTTGACCCCAAAAGAGCTGCTGCCCACCACCCAGCCGCTGCTATTGACGCTGCGGGCCGCAAACTCGCTCGTGCCCGCCAGTTGATCAATCATGCGGGTGCCGAGGTCGCTGCGCCAAATAAAGGCACCCAGAGGGCCTTGGTTCATGGTCACACTGCCGGTCACATAGCCTGAATTGCTGATGTCGGTGACCAGACCGCCATTGCCACCGCCGCCCAGAGCGATCTCGGTGTTCACCCCCGTCTTCAGGTCATAGACCATGGCCACATTGCGCGCCCCATTGCTCGGGTCAATACCTTGACCGGCGATCAGGCCGGCGTCGTTGATGGCAACCGCCGTGGCCATGTAATTGCCCTCGGCCGTCAGGGGCACGCTGGAGGCGGCGCCAGTTTGGGTGTCCCAAATCTGCGCGCGGCGCAAATTGCCGCCGTTGATGCCGCCCACCGCGATGCCCGATGCATTCAGGTCATAGGCGCTGCCGGTGTTGCCGGCGGCGGCCGTCAGTTGCAGGCGGGTGGCATGGCCCTGGCTGTCCCACACCACCGGCACCGCGCCGCTGAGCCGGCCGTTGGAAAACGAGGCACCCACGGCGACGCCAGAGCTGTTGGCGCTGTAGGCAATGGCGTGGTTGCGGTTCAGGGGGGTCCCGCCGGGCACGGCGATGGTGTTGGACAAGGCCGTTAGGCTGCCGCCCGGTGTCAGGGAAGTGAAGGCGACCGAGGCGCCGGTTTGGCCGTTCAAGGTGCGGCCCACGATGATGCCGCTGGCCGAGATATTGACGCCTTGGGTGGCGTAGGCGGTCTCGGGGTTGATCTGGCCCAGGTCGATGATGGTGTATTTGGGGGCGGCGGCCAGCACCACGCCATTGCCGGCAACCAGCAGCAGGGCGGCCACGAGGGAGGTAGAAGTCTTCATGCGAGTTCCTTTGACGAGTCGAACTTGGCCCTGGCTTTTGCGACCGAGACCCGGCTGGGAGCCTGGGCTTGGGCAGGGTTGCAGCCGCGATTCTGTGAATTTCGCACGCGCAAGAATGTCAAACTTTGGACACACAAGGGTGTATCCCGATCAAGTCCTCCGATTCACCAGTGCCACCCCCGCCGCCAGGGCCAGCAAGGCAATCCCCAGGCGCAGCGTGATGGGCTCGCCCAGCAGCAAGGCGCCGGCCAGCAGGCCGAACAAGGGCGTGGCCAGGGTGAAGGCCGCCAGCCGGGTGGCGGGGTAGTGGCGGATCATCCAGAACCAGAGCAGATAGCTGGCAAAGCTGATGATCACAGTCTGGAAGAACAGCAGGCCCGTGAGGCGCAGGCTCCAGACCTGGGGCAGGCTCTCGCCCATGGCCCAAGCCGCCGCGCATAGGCCCAAGCCTGAGACGCCCAACTGGTAGAGCAGGGTTTTTTCGGCGCTCGCGCTGGCTAGGCGACTGGCGCGTATGGTCAAAGTGGTGCCGGCCCAGAGCACGGCAGCCAGCACGCCCAAGGCGTCACCCAACCATTGCAAGGGCTGGCCGCTGCTCTGGCCAAAACCCTCGGCGAAGGCCCAGGCCACGGCCGCAAACGCTAGCAGCAGGCCGCCGGTCTGGCGCAGATTCAGGCGCTCGGAGCGGGCGATGAAGGGCATGCCCAAGGCCACGACAAAGGGGCTGAGATAGAGAAACACCACCATGCGCGAGGCGCTGGTGTATTGCAGGCCGATGAAGATGCAGGCGAACTCCGCGCCAAAGATCAGACCGGCCAGCAGGCCGCCGCGCAACGTGCCGTCGCGCTGCCAGAGCTTGATGCCGCGCACAGAAGCCCACAGCCACACCAGCAGGGCCGCGCCCAGGGAGCGCAGGCCCGCCTGCCACAGCGGGGTCATCTCCTTCAGCCCCGCTTTGGCCGCCACTTGGTTGAGGCCCCAGAGCAGGCAGCACAGCAAGAGGCAGACGACGGCGAGGCGGTCGAGTTCGGTCTTTCGGGTGGGGCTGGACGTCATCGGGGGCGAGCGGAAGAAAGAAGAAGTAAGAGACCGGCGGTGAACGCGCCGGCCAGGGCCCCGGTCAGATGGGAGAGCGGCGCCACGGCAATGTCCCAGCCGCTGATCACCCGCATGGGCGGGCCCAAGGGCTCCTCACTCCATAGCTTGATGACCAGCCCCAGGCTCACGGCCAGGCCGACGCGGCGCTGGCGCGGCGTGCTCGCGGGGCCGAACACCAACTCGACCAGCACCACGGCCACCCCGGCATGCAAGTAGCCCGACAAGCCGCCAAAGTGCAGCAGCTCGGGTTTGATCAACAAGCCCCACTGCGTCAGCGGCCAGGCCAGGGCGAAGGCCTGGGCGGCGCGCGGCGGCACGCGCGCGGCCCAGCCAAACCAGCTCACGACCGCGCAGGCGCCCAGATTGGCCAGCAGATGCTGCTGGCTCCAGTGCACAAAGACGGCGCTGCAAGCGCGCCAGGGCTCAGCCCAAACCAGTTGCGGCTGCCAGTCCAGCCAGGCGCTGCTGCCTGGGCTGAACCAGGCCAGGACCGAGCCCAGGCCCAGCAGGGCGCCCAGGGCGAGCCAAGGCGATAACTTCAAGAAAACACGGCTCGCCACAGGGCCAGCACGGCGGCGCGCTGCGGCTCCAGGCCAAGGCTGGCGATGGCCTCCAGATCCACCGCCGTGGGCTGCTCGTCCAGGCGGGCGCGGTGCTGGGCGCGGCGCAGTTCGCGGTAGGCATCGGCGGCCTGGTGGCCCACGCCCTCGGGCAAGAGCCCGGCGGCTTCGGCCCGCTGCAGCAAGGCGATGACGCCCAGATTGCCGATCAACTCCGGGTGCGCGCCGGCATGGGCCAGCACCAGGTATTGCAGGGCAAACTCGGCGTCCATCATGCCGCCGGGGCTGTGCTTGATGTCGAATTTGCCGGCCCGCACCGGATGCGCCTGG
The DNA here is from genome assembly GCF_003852425.1 of Paucibacter sp. KBW04. Taxonomy (GTDB): domain Bacteria; phylum Pseudomonadota; class Gammaproteobacteria; order Burkholderiales; family Burkholderiaceae_C; genus Paucibacter_A. Next base: position 88,808 of record NZ_QAJN01000018.1, read on the forward strand.
CGCACCTTGTCGCGCATGGCTTGCACCTCGCTGCGCAAGGCCGCGTGGTCGCGCGGGGCGGTCAGCACGGCGCTGCGCACGGCCTCGAAGCCCGCCGCCAGCTCGGGGTCGCCGGCGCACCAGCGCGCGCGGGTGATGGCTTGGTGCTCCCAGGTCCAGGCGGTGTTGCTGCCGCGACCGGTCTGGTATTTTTCAAACGAGGCCAGCGAGGTCACCAGCAGGCCGGAATTGCCATTCGGCCGCAAGGCGGTGTCGATGTCGAACAGCTCCCCGGCCGAGGTGCGCACCGTCAGCCAGGTGATGAGTTTGCGCACAAATGCGCCGTAGACCTCATGGGCGCGCTCGTCCTCGTCGTCGAAGAGGAAGACCACGTCCAGGTCGCCGCCATAGCCCAGCTCCTTGCCCCCTAACTTGCCATAGGCGATGACCGCAAAACGGGGGCTCTCCCGGTGCGCCTGTTTGAGGCGGGCCCAGGCCCAGTGGATGGTGCATTGCAGAATCGCGTCGGCCAGGGCGGAGAGTTCATCGGCCACCTGCTCGACCGTGATCTTCTGCTCCACATCGCGCACCAGGGTGCGGAACACCTCGGCATGGTGGGCGCGCCGCAAGGTGTCGAGCAGGGCTTCTTCTTGCGCCTCGCCGGAGCGGTCCCAGGCCAGGAAGCGCTCTTGCATGTCCTGCACAAAAGCCTTGCCGTCGAAGCGTTCGTTCAGCAGGCGGTTGTCGGCCAACTCGTCGATCACGCCAGGGTGCAGCATCAAGTAGCGCATGGGCCAGCGCGCCAGGCCCAGCAGGCGCAGCAAACGGCTTTGCACCGAGGGCCGCTCCACCATCAGGGCCAGATAGCTTTCGCGCCGCAGCAAGGGCTCCATCCAATCGACAAAGCGCAGGGCCGCGTCCAGGGTGCAGCCCCCGTCACGCACCGCCAAAGCCGCGCGACCCACCAGTTTGGCCAGGCGCAGGCGCGATTCTTCGCGCAGGTTCTGCACCCGGTCTTGCGAGGCCCAGCGGCGCACGGCCGTGGCCAGCTCGGGCTGCAGCTTGGCTAGGAATTCATCGCTGTCTACCGCCAGGGCCGGGCCGCCGCAGCCGCGGCAGCCGTTCGTGCCCACGGGGGCATGGCCGTCGTGCAGCAAGGCGTCGAACTCGGTGGCGACGATCTCGCGCACCTCGCAGAGCTGATCCAGCAAGGCACAGCTGCCCGGTGTGCCGTCGGGTTTGCAAGTTAAGCCGAGGCTGCGGGCGATCCAGGCCAGGTCTTCATCACCGGCGGGCAGGCAATGGGTTTGCTGGTCGTCCAGAAACTGGATGCGGTGCTCCACCCGGCGCAGGAAGACATAGGCCTGCGCCAGCTTGGCGGCGGTCTCGGCCTTCATCAGGCCGCCGGCGGCCAAGCGCTCCAGGGCCTTGAGGGTGGAGCGGGTGCGGATCTCCGGGAACTGCCCGCCGCGCACCACCTGCAGCAGCTGCACGGTGAACTCAATCTCGCGGATGCCGCCGCGTGAGAGCTTGACGTCATTGGCCCGCTCGGGCCGGCCGGCGGCGCGGCGCTGGGCTTCTTCGCGGATCTTGCGATGCAATTGCCGCAAGCCCTCGAACACCCCGTAATCCAGATAGCGGCGGTAGACGAAGGGTGTGACCAGCGAGCGCAGCACCAGGGCGCGGCCGTTTTGCACGCTGGCACGCGGTGCCACCACCCGGCTCTTGAGCCAGGCAAAGCGCTCCCACTCGCGGCCTTGCACCAGGAAATACTCTTCCAGCATGGCCATGCTCACAGCCGCCGGGCCGGAGTTGCCGTTGGGCCGCAGGGCCAGGTCCACGCGGAAGACCTGGCCGTCGTCCGTCACCTCGCCGATCAGGGCGTAGAGACGTTTGGCGACGCGGGCGAAGTATTCGTGGGCGCTGATGGGCGAGCTTCCGTCCGTTTGGCCTTCGTCTTCGTAGACGTAGATCAGGTCGATGTCAGAGGACACATTGAGTTCTCGGGCGCCCAGCTTGCCCATGCCCAGTACCCAGAACTCGATCACCTCACCCTGTTCGTTGCGCGGCGCGCCGTTGAGGGCGTCTTGCTCGGCGCGGGCGGCGTCCAGGGCCAGGCAGAGCGTCACCTCGGCCAGCACCGTCATCACCTCGGTGATGGCCTCCATCGGCGCCTGCGCTTCCACATCCAGCACGGCCAGGCGTTCCAGCACCAGGTGGCGGGCCACCCGCAGGGCGGCGGCCAAGGGTTTGCCCTGGGTTTGCAAATGGGCGATCAGGGCCTCGATCGCCTCGCGCGTCGGCTGGCCGGGCGGCAGCAGGCCCAGCTCGGCGGCGTAGCGGCGGCGCACGCGCTGCACAAAGCGGCTGTGATCCGCCCGCGCGGGCAGGGGGCTGAAGACGGCGGCTTCGCAGGCCTGGCTGGCGGAAGTGCCCGGGGTGGGGGTTTGAGAAGCGTTGGCGCTGGGGGCTGTCATGGCGTGAATCTCGCCTTTTTGATCTGCAACTTTGTCACACCGTGTTTCGGTGGCGGCTCTGGCGGAGCGGGAGGGGGCTTGGGGCGCTAAAAACAGGGCGGCGCCTGTGCTAGATTCGCTGCGGCTCGCAGCGTTCCAGCAAGACACGTTGCGGCAGCCCCTCGATTCCTTGACGAGAGCGCCGGCCCCGGACAGCGGACTTCACTATTACTACAACAATGGCAATCGGCTCCACGGTGGGCGCTCCCCTTCAATGGCAATTCTTGCAAACCTGAAGCTCAGCGCGGCCAGACGGGCCACGCGCCCCGCCCGCATCGCCCTGCGTTGCCTGCGCTGGCTGATGGCCTTGGTGCTGGCCTTGTGGGGCTTGCTGTTGCTGGCGTGGCTGGTTTTGCACTGGGCGATTCTGCCGCACATCGATGAATGGCGTCCGGCCCTGGAGCGAAGAGCCTCGGCCCAGCTTGGGGTTGATTTGCGCATCGGCAGCATCACCGTCACTTCCGGGGGCTGGATTCCGGCGGTGGAGATGCGCGAGGTGGTCTTGCTGGACCCGCGCGGCCGCGAGGCCTTGCGCCTGCCCAAGGTGGCGGCGGCGCTGTCGGCGCGCTCCCTGCTGTCCTTGCAGCCGCGCTTTGAGCAATTGCTGATCGACGCCCCGCAGATGGAGGTGCGGCGCGACGCCCAGGGCCATATCTTTGTGGCGGGGCTCAATGTGGACGCGGTGCAGCGGCCTGAGACTGCCGATCTGGCCGACGACTGGCTGGACTGGCTGCTGGTGCAGCGCGAGTTCGTCATTTTGAACGGCCGTGTGCGCTGGGTGGACGAGAGCCGCGCCGCGCCGCCGCTGGAGCTGTCCGCCCTGAATCTGGTGCTGCGCAACCGCCTGGGCAAGCACGATGTGCGCCTGGACGCCACGCCGCCGGCCGACTGGGGCCAGCGCTTCAGCCTGCAAGGGCGCTTCAGCCAGGCCCTGCTGAAACGGCCGGGTGAGCTCAAGTTCTGGAGCGGCCAGCTCTTTGCCGATCTGCCCCAGGCCGATCTGCGCCAGCTGCGCCGCCACGTCAACCTGCCTTTTGAGCTGAGCGAGGGCGATGGTGGCCTGCGCGCCTGGGTCGACATCGATAAGGGCCTGCCGCAATCGGTGACGGCCGATGTGGGCCTGCGCCGCGTCAAGCTGCGCCTGAGCCCCGCCGCCGGCATGCTGGATCTGACCCAGATCGAAGGCCGCCTGCAGCTGCAGCGGCAGAAGAATCGCCTCAGCCTAGCCGCCACCCAGCTGGGTTTTGTGGCCGGGGATGGGGTGGTCTGGCCGCGTTCCGACTGGTCCATCGCCCTGGACCTGGCACCCGCCAAGCCGCAGCGCGTGCAGCAGCAGATGTTGCAAGCCAGCCAGCCCGACGAGATCAGCAGCCTGGACCCGGCGCAATACGAGTTGAACGGCGGCGAGCTGAATGCCCAACGCCTGGACTTCGCCCTGATGGCCCAGCTGGCCCAGCGCCTGCCCATGGGCCCGCAGGCCCGCGCCTGGCTGGCCGATGTGGCGCCGCGCGGTGTGCTCAGCGGCCTGAAGCTGCATTGGGAGGGCGCGGTGGACGCGCCCAAACGCTATTCGCTCAAGGGCCGCATCGAGGGCCTGAGCCTCAGCGCCGGCGAGCTGGACCCGCAAGCCGGCGCCCACCCCCTGGGCCGCCCCGGCGTGCGCGGTGCCAGCCTGGAGTTGGAGGCGACGGAGCGTGGCGGCAAGGCTCAGCTGCTGATCGAAGACGGTGTACTGGAGATGCCCGGCCTGTTCGAGTCGGCCCAAACCCCCATCCGCCATCTGAGCACAGCGCTGGACTGGCGCATCGAGCCTCGGCTCGCACCGCAGCCGGCCCATATCGAGATCCGCTTCAACAAGCTCAAGCTGGCCACGCCGGATGCGCAAGGCGAGTTCAAGGGCGTTTGGCAGACGAGCAAGGACGAGGGCAATCGCCTGCCCGGTCATCTGGAGCTGACGGGTTCGGTCGAGCGTATCGCCGCCGCGCGGGTGCGAGCTTATATGCCGCTGGCGGCGGGCGAAGCCACGCGCGGCTATCTGCTGGGCGCGATCCGCGGTGGCGAGGCCCGTAATGTGCAAGTGCGCTTGCGCGGCGCGCTGCAGGACTTCCCTTTTGATGCGGGCCGCTCCGGCGTCTTCCGCATCACCGCCCAGGCCCAGGATGTGGACTTCGCCTATGTGCCGCCCGAGCCGGGTCAGCCGCTGGGCTGGCCGGCCCTGCAACATGCCCAGGCCGAGCTGATCTTTGACCGCGGCGGCATGGCCTTCCGCAGCGGCCGCGCCCAGGTGCTGGGCTATGAGGTCAGCGGCGTCAACGGCAGCATCAAGGACCTGGCCCATGCCCGGGTGCTGGAGCTGGAAGGCCAGGGCCGCGGCCCGGCCGCCGAGCTGCTGCGTTATCTGCACCTCACCCCCATCGAAGGCTGGACGGGCGGGGTGCTGGCGCAGGCCCAGGCCACGGGCCCGGCCAGCTTGAAGCTGGCGCTCAAGCTGCCCTTGCTGGCGCTGGAGAAGGTGGAGGTCAAGGGCCAGGTGGGCTTGAGCGGCAATGATTTGCGAGTGCGGCCCGAGATCCCGCTGCTGGCCAATGCCCGCGGCCGGGTCGAGTTTGATCAAAAGAGCGTGCATGTCGTGGGCGCGCAGGCTCGCGCTCTGGGCGGCGACCTGACGGTGGAGGGCGGCACCTTGCCCGGCGGCGCCATGAGCTTCACGATGCAAGGCCTGGCCACGGCCGAGGGCCTGCGCCGCAGCGAGCTGCCGGCCCTGCAGCGCCTGGCCCAGCTGGCCAGCGGCCAAGCCAATTACCGCCTGCAGCTGGGCGTGCAACAGGGGCATGCCGACATCAAGATCAACAGCACGCTGCAAGGCCTGGCCCTGGATCTGCCCGCGCCCTTGCGCAAGGAGGCCGAGACTGCCTTGCCCCTGCTTTACCAAACCAGCACCCAAGCCAATCGCGAGGAACTGCGCCTGGAACTGGGCAGCACCTTGCAGGCGCTATACCAGCGTGATGTCAGCGGCGAGAGCCCGCGCGTGCTGCGCGGCGCCATCAATCTGCAAGACAGCAAGCCGCAAGCACCCCTGACCCTGGCTGCTTTGCCCAGCAGCGGTGTGCAGATGACGGCCACGGTGGACAAGCTCAATCTGGACGCTTGGCGCGAGCTGGGTAATCGCTTGGAGAGCAGCAAGAACGCGCCCGCCTCGGCCGATGCCGGCTTGGCTTACCAGCCCAACCAGATCGCCCTGCGCGCCCAGCAGCTGCTCTTGAGCGGGCGCACACTGAGCAAGGTGGTGGCCGGCATCAGCCGTTCGCCCGCCGGCGAGCCCGAGAGCTGGCGCGCCACCCTGGACGCCGAGCAGCTCAGTGGCTTTGTGGAGTTACGCCCGCCGCAGGGCGTGCAAGGCGCCAAGGACGTGGGCCGGGTCTATGCCCGCCTGGCGCGCTTGTCCCTGCCCAAGCAGGAGGCCGACTCGGTCACTCAATTGCTGGACAAGGGCGCGCTGGACAAGCAGCCCGGCAGCGTGCCGGCGCTGGACATCGTGGTCGAGCAGTTCGAGCTGCGCGGCAAGCAGCTGGGCCGCTTGGAGGTGCAGGCCCAGGCCAGCGGCCCGCAGCGCGACTGGCGCCTGACCAAGCTGCAGCTCAAGGCCCCCGACGCCGTGCTCAACGCCACCGGCCATTGGCTGAACGAGCCCGGCCAGCCCCTGCGCCGCACCGAGCTGGACTGGCGCCTGGACATTGTGGATGCCGGTGCCACCCTGGAACGCCTGGGCCAGGGCCGAGTCTTGCGCGGCGGCAAAGGCCATATGGAAGGCCAGCTGGGCTGGCAGGGCTCGCCCCTCTCGCCCGACTACGCCAGCATGAACGGCGCGCTCAAGCTGACGCTGGAGTCCGGCCAGTTCCTCAATGCCGAGCCCGGCGTGGGGCGCTTGCTGGGCGTGCTGAGCCTGCAGTCGCTGCCACGGCGTTTTCTGCTGGACTTCCGCGATGTGTTCTCCGAGGGTTTCACCTTCGACGGCGTGACGGGCGATGTGAAGATCGCCCAAGGCCTGGCCAGCAGCAGCAATCTGCGCATGCGCGGCCTGCAAGCCACGGTGGCGCTGGAGGGCGAGGCCGATCTGGCGACCGAGACGCAGAATCTGCGCGTGCTGGTCGTGCCCGAGTTCAGCATGGGCGGCGCCTCGCTGGCCTATGCCGCTATCAATCCGGCGATAGGCCTGGGCGCGTTTCTGGCCCAATTGCTTTTGAGCCGCCCGGTCGAAGCGGCCGGCACGCGCGAGTTCCATATCACGGGGACCTGGGTCGAACCCAAGGTCGAAGAACGCGGGCAGCCGGTGAAGAAACCGGCGCCCGTCGCGGGCCCTGCCTCTGGCCCCGCATCCGGTGCTCAGCCCTGAGCTGCCGCTGAAGCGCTTAGTTTGGAGTGAATAAAGCATGAAAGTCGCCGCCATCCAGATGGTCTCCACGCCCGATGTGGCCGAGAACCTCGCCCGCGCCCGCCACTGGCTGCACGAGGCCGCCGCCCAAGGCGCGCAAGTGGCCGCCTTGCCCGAGTACTTCTGCCTGATGGGCTTGAAGGACAGCGACAAGCTGGCCATTGCCGAGCCCGACCTGAACGCAGCGGGTTCTGCTGCTCCTGCCCAGGCCCCCATGCAAGCCATGCTGAGCGAAACCGCTGCCGCACTCGGCATCACCGTGATCGGCGGCACCCTGCCGATCAAGGCCGCCGTGCCTGAGCGGGTGCGCAATGCCTGCTGCGTCTACGGGCCGGACGGCCAGCGCCTGGCGCGTTACGACAAGATCCACCTCTTCCGCTTCGACAACGGCCGCGAGAGCTATGACGAGGGCCGTGTGCTGGAGGCGGGCGAGCAGCCCGTCACCTTCAAGACCGAGGGTCTCAAAGTGGGCCTGAGCGTCTGCTACGACATGCGCTTCCCCGAGCTCTACCGCGCCATGAGCTTCGCAAGCCCCGATCAGCCCGAGCCCTGCGACCTCTTCGCCGTGCCCGCCGCCTTCACCTACACCACGGGCCAAGCGCATTGGGAGCTGCTCTTGCGCGCACGAGCGGTCGAAAACCAGGCCTTTGTCATCGCACCGGCCCAAGGCGGCAAGCATCAGAATGGCCGCAGAACTTGGGGCCACAGCATGGTCATCGATCCCTGGGGTGAGGTCTTGGCCTGCGTGCCCGAGGGCGAGGGCCTGGCCGTGGCCACCCTGGACCTGGAACGCCTCAAAGCCGTGCGCCAGCAATTGCCGGCGCTGCGGCATCGCCGCCTGTGAGGACAGCACTTTTGTAAGAGGAAGGATCGCCGCGATGAAGACCGCCGCCCGTCGTTGGAGCACCTTGCCGCCGCTCGCTGCGCTGATCAGCCTGCTCGCCTTGAGCGGCTGCGGCACGCCCACCGACTCCCCCGGCATGCGCCTCGATGCCGTCGAAACCCTGCAGCTGCGCAGCTGGGTGCCGCCAGCCTTGAAGGGTCAGGTCTTGCTCGCGTCTGTTAGCGGCGGCCAGCCCACCGGCATGTTCTGGGGTTCCAAAATCAGCAACCCGGCGTTGCAGGAGGCGATTGATGAATCCCTGCGCGGCCTGGGCCTGGTGCCTTACAGCCCAGGCATGCCGGGCACCGGTCGCTACCAGCTGAACGTCAAGTTAGTGGAGCTGGAGCAGCCCATGGTCGGCCTCGACATCAAGGTCGCCGTCACCCTGGAATACAGCCTGCTCGACAAAGAAACCGAGGGCAAGGTCGCCTACCAACGCCGCCTGCGCACCCTGCACACCGCCAACTTCAGCGAAGCCGTGTTTGACCAAAACACCCGCACCCGCATCGCCAGCGAGGCGGCGGTGCGCAAGAACGTCAACACCATGGTGCGGGAGTGGATGGCGATGAGTTGGAATTGAGATGCTGTATTTGTGACGCGTGAATTTGGCGTTATGGTTGAGTCTCGCGCCAGCTGACTCACGGGGTTTTGTCGAGCATGATTGTTCCGGACTTTTGGGCCGAAGCCCGCAAACTGCACCGTTTCGAGGGCCGGCAGATTGCCGTCAGGCGCCTGGGTTGGTCCGAGACCAGCCAGGCCGATGCCGCCGACATGGCCGAGCAAAGAGCCTCACAGGCGCTCGATCGCCTCCTGGCCGGTGAAAAGCTGGAGCGCTTAGAGCGCAAAGTGGCTTACAACGGGGCAGAGGGCGTGCCCATACGCGAGGAGGTGCTGGCTCGGCATGGCGAGGACGTCATCACCCGCAACGCCTACGGCGCGCATTGCCTGAACAGCCCCCACGCCTTGTTTGCCGACATCGACTTCGCGCCGCAACGCAGCCTGCGCTGGGGCTTTGCCAGCTTTGGCGTGCTGATGCTGCTCTCCGCTCTGATTGCCCTGATCTTCCGTCGCCCTGGGGTGTTCGTCTTGCTGCTCCTGCCCGCCATGCTCCTGGCTGCGCCCTTGCGAAATTGGCTGCAAGACGGCTGGACGCGCTTGCGCGGCGGCCCCGAAGGCATTGCTCGTGCACGCATCCGGCGCTTTCTGGTCGGCCAGCCCGACTGGAGTCTGCGGCTCTACCGCACGCCGGCCGGGCTGCGCCTCTTGGCAACGCACAAGACCTTCGAGGCCGACTCAGCCGAGGCGCAAGCCTTCTTCGTCGCCGTGGGCGCCGACCCACTTTATGCACGCATGTGCCGCCGCCAAGGCTGCTTCCGCGCGCGGCTCACAGCCAAGCCTTGGCGCGCCGGTGTTGCCGGGCATATGCGGCCTCGCCCCGGCGTCTGGCCCGTCAGCCCAGAGCGCTTGCCTCTCCGTGCGGCCTGGGTGGCCGGCTATGAACAAGCCGCCGCCAAGTTCGCCGCCTGCCACTACATCGAGACCCTGGGCGGTGGCGGCATAGACCCGCAGGTTTGGGCCACGGTGGGCCTGCACGATAGCGAGGCCAGGGCTTTGAGGACTGAATTGAAGCTGGCTTGAGCGTGCCGGGCAGTGCCAGAAATCCAAAGAATGAACATCAACGCATCCCCCCAAATCCTGAGTTTGCTGCTCCTGCTGAACCTTGCCAGTGCCTCGGCTTGGGCTCAAACAGGCGGCCTACCGCCTGCCAGCCGTACGGCCTACAAATGTGAGAACGGCGGCAAGATCAGTTATTCGGACGCACCTTGCGTGGGTGCAAAGCGCGTCGATCTGGAGCCGACTCGCGGCCTGAATAAATCAAGCGGCACTGAGCGCCTGGGGCGCGACGTCGTTCAGGAACGGCAGAACGAAATGCTCGCCGAGGCGGTCAAGCCCATCACTGGCATGAACCCGGCGCAGTTTGAAGTTGAGAAACGGAGGGTCTATTTGCCGGCGGCGGTGAAGGCGGAATGCAAAGGCTTAGACCGCCGCATGGCCGAAGCTGAGGGCCTGGAGCGCGGGTCGAGTGGCCAGAACAGGGTCAATGTCCAAATCGCTCTTTTCAAGATGCGCGCGCGGTTTCAAGAGCTTCGTTGCTAGCGCGGCCGTGCAAAGTTGACTCAGCGCCGCCCAAACATCATCCCCTTCGCCAGCGCCTTCTTCACCGGCGGCATCGCCTGCAAAGCGGCAAGGGCTAGGCCACGGGCCATGGGCAATCCAGGCCAGCGCCAGGCGAAGGTCTTGGCGAGGAAATCGGTGGCGACTATCGTGCTCCAGCGGTCGGGGGCGCGGCTCCATTCCACGCGCTTGAGCGCGGCTTTGACCAGGGCGGCCTTGTTTTGAATGGCCTCTCCGTTCATGCCGCTTTCGCTGGCGCGGCGCAGTGCGTCCACCAGCGCAAACGCGTCGCGCAGGCCGAGGTTGAGGCCTTGGCCGGCCACCGGGTGCAGGGTCTGCGCGGCGTTGCCAATGCGCACGGTGCAGCCGTCCACCAGGGTGCGCTCGGCGTTCAGGCCCAGGGCAAAGCATTTGAGCGGGCTGATGGCTTGCAGCGGGCCGACCGCTGCGGGCAGCAGTTGTTGGATCACCAGCAGGCGTTGCGCATCCGTCAGGCCGGCTACTTCGTCCTCGGCCTGCGGCACACACCAGACCAGGGCTGCGCGCCGCTGCAGTTTGCCGTTAGCGTCGGCTTGCGGGCGCAGAGGCAGCAGGGCCAGCGGGCCGTTGCGGGTGAAGCGCTCATAGGCCACGCCGGCCGGGCTGTCCTCTGCCAGGGTGAGGGTGCCGACCCAGGCGTTCTGTTGGTAGTCTTGCGTGATGGCCTTGCGGGCTTGGGTCGCGAAGACGCCGCCCTCGGCCACCACGGCGAGGTCATAGCGTTCGGCGATGCCTGCATCCACTTCGACCCCGGCCTCGCCCAGGGGCTTGATGGCCTGCACCGGCGCGCCGAACCGGTTCGTTAGGCGCTGCGGCTCGGCCGCCACGCGGGCGAGCCAGGCGGCTTGCAGCGGAGCGACCAGCTGGCCGTAGCTGAGCACGGCGCCCAGCTGGGGCACGCCTTGCTCGGCCGCGCTGATGCGCACCTCGGGCTCTTGGCTGGCGCCGAAGACCGGGTGCTGCAAGGTGGGCGGGGCCTGGCTGACGCTGACTTGCTGAATCGGCTGGGCCAGGTTGGCGTCCCATAGCCCCAAGCGTTGCAGCAGTTGCACGCTGCCCAGCGAAAGCGCCAGGGTGCGTGGGTCACCCGAAACATCGCGTTCCAGCGGGCGGGCGTCAAACAGGCTGATGCGTGCCTGCGGCAGCAATTGGGCGGCCAGCAGGGCCAGGGCGAGGCCGGCGGGGCCGGCGCCGACGACGGCCAGATTCAGCTCTGAGGCATTGGCGTCGGTGTCGTGCAGGGTGAACATGGGCGAAGGAAGAGGGCGACTGCAAAAAAGTGCAGGCCCGCCGTGGCGGGCTTGCTCGTCCTTCACTATAGCGGCCAAGGCCTTGGGGGCTCAGGGGCTGCAGTTGCCCCAGTTCACGCCGTCCTTCGAGCATTCCTTGATCGTGGTGCCGTCGGTTTGTGTGCGCGTCTTGACCCAGTTGTTGGCAGAGTCTTTTTCGAGGATGACGCGCAGCTGGCTGTCGTCGGTTGAGCGCTTGTACCAGCTGTAGGTGTCGATCTTGACGGGCTCCTCGAAGCGGTAGCCGCTGGCGGCGATGCGTTCCAGCACGGGGCTGAAGTCGAGTTGCCCGCTCTTGCCCTGCAGGTGGTGCCAGTCCTTGAGCCACTGGTGCTCGGCATGCTGCGGCTCAAAGCGCAGATTGCTGGTGTAGGACACCATGCCCACGCGGTAGTTCACGTAGTACTCGCGCGAGGTGGTGCTGCCGGGTTGGGCATGGGTGGCGCCCATGCAGGCCAGGGGGTCGGTCTCGGTCTTGGGGTCGTCGTAGTGAACCACCAGCTCAAAGCTGGCGCCGTCTTTCTCCTGCTCCACCGCCTCGTCCAACACGCAGAGGTAGGGTCGCTCGGCCTCGCCCCAGTTGTAGGCGGTGCGTGTGGTCTTGAGCTTGGCCTTGCCCCAGGCTTGTTCGTCCTGGCTGCGCAGCATCAACACGCGGGCGGTTTTGCTGAGGTCATCCGCCAGGATCACGCGCTCATGGGTGTAGCCCGAGGGCCGCCACACCGAGGAGGATCGATACCAGGTGCCGGGCAGATCGGTTGGGCCGGTGCCTCGGCCACGGTAGACCTCGGAGCGCACAAAGCTGGCGTCGGGGTAGAGGGCATGCAGGGTCTGCTTGTGGGCATAGCCGGCTTTCAGGCCTTTGACGATGTCCTGGGCCACTTGGTAGCTTTGGCTGTCTTTGGCCTGAATGAAGTCGGCGTAGATGCGAGCCTCAGACAAATTGTGTCGCAGCACCAATTCACCCATCACGGTCTTGATTTCATAGACCATGTTCTCGCGCAGGCGCTGATCGGCCTTGAGCTGCTCGCAGCTGTTCATTTGCCCGGAAGCATCGCTCAAACGGCTGCGCACCTGGTCCCAGATGGCGGTGGTCAGCGGCGAGATGTGCAGCACCTGGTCGACGCTGAGGGTCTGCAGCTGTGGCGGGACAGCCATTTGATAGGCCTCTTTGACGGGGCCGCTGTCCTCGTCCACCGCGCCGACGGGAACGTCCACATACAGCGTTGCATAGGGCAGGCAGGCGCGCTGCGCCTCGTTCAATTCAAGCTGGTAGGCGCCGGCGGCTTTGGACAAGGTGGAGGGCTCGTCCGCATCCTTGCGGTGGTTGCCGTTAATGTCCAGCCACACGGTGGCGCCGCTGACATAACCGTCAATGACCTTGCCGTTTTGCACGCTAAGCGGTGCAGGCGATGGCGGCGGAGGCGGTGGCGGTGGGGCCGGAGCAGGGATGGGGGCGGGTGTGGGTGCGGGGCTGGCGCTCGAACTTCCGCCGCCGCCTCCTCCGCAGCCCGTCAGGGCGAGGCTGAGTGCAGCGCTGATCCACAAGGGGGCTGCACGCATTGCCGTGAGTCCGCCCGTTTGCCCGGTGCCCGGGCCCGCTTCGATCGCCTGATTCATTCTTGCCTTCCAGCCTTTCTCTGATGACGAAAGCGCGGGATTCTAGGAAGCGGCCTTGTCTGGACTTCAGGGGTTTGCCCTGAATTCGGCATTGACGCAGCAGTGAAAATTTGCTCGTGCGATGTGCGCACACATTGCCGGGGCGCTGGGAACGGTCTTGTCGCGGCGGCGCCAGCGCAGCGCAGCTCACTCGGTTAGGCTTATGAATTGCCAAGCCACAAGAGGATGCCTCCTATGCAATACCGTCGTTTGGGCCGCAGCGGCCTGCAAGTCTCCGAGCTGTCGCTGGGCTCCTGGATCACGTATCACAACCAGGTGGACACCCGGGCCGCCACCGAGATGCTGGCCCAGGCCTTCGATGCCGGCGTGAACTTCTTCGACAACGCCGAGGTCTATGCCAACGGCCACAGCGAGCTGGTGATGGGCGAGGCCTTCAAGGCCTTGAAGTGGCCGCGCCTGAACTACATCGTCTCCACCAAGTTTTACTGGGGCCTGGCCTTTGAGGGCAATCGCGTCAATCGCAAGGACACGCTGAACCGCAAATACCTGATGCAGGCCATCGACGGCTCGCTCTCGCGCCTGCAGCTGGACTTCATCGACCTCGTCTACTGCCACCGCCCCGACCCGCATACGCCGATTGAAGAAACCGTGCGCGCGATGAGCGACATGATCACCCAGGGCAAGGCGCTGTACTGGGGCACCAGCGAATGGTCGGCCGCTGACATCCGCGCCGCCTGGGAGATTGCCGAGCGCCACCACCTGCACAAGCCCGTGATGGAGCAGCCGCAGTACAACCTGCTGCACCGCCGCCGCGTCGAGAACGAATACGCCCGCCTGTACGAAGACATCGGCCTGGGTCTGACGACCTGGAGCCCGCTGGCCTCCGGCCTGCTGACCGGCAAGTACAAGAGCGGCCAGGCCCCGGCCGGCAGCCGTGGCGCGATGGAAAACATGGCCTTCCTGCGCGACGGCCTGCTGGACCCCGCCCGCAACGCGGCCGTGGCCAAGCTGGAAGGCATCGCCGCTGAGCTGGGCGGTAATGTGGCGCAGCTGGCGATTGCCTGGGCCAATAAGAACCCGCATGTGTCCACCGTGATCCTGGGCGCCAGCAAGGCGGCTCAGCTGACGGACAACCTGGGCGCCCTGGCCCTGACGCCCAAGCTGACGCCCGAGGTGTTGGAACGGATTGATGCGGCGACGCAGGGTTTGGTGAAGTAAGCGAGGTGCGGCCTGAGTACAGCTCGGGCCGCTTGATTTGAAGAGGCGGGGATGACTTCATCGGAAGCGCTGGCGCTTCGTGTTGAGTAACCCGCTTCAGGAGTTCTCGCGTCGGGCCTTGGACGAACTGGTTCGACTGCAGGATGTTGGGAACCCATCCCAAGTTTGTGCGTAGATCAGACCCAGAGTGCGGGGGCAGAATCTATTCCTTCAGTTGGGCTCAACAAGAGAAGAGGCTCCCCCCATGGCCGAGAACAAAACCCAAGCCACCGCCGCCGACCCCCAGGCCTATCTGGCCACGATTGCCGATGAAGCAAGGCGCCAAGATTGCGCCGCCTTGCTCGCGCTGATGAGCAAGGCGACGAAGGCGCCTGCCGTGATGTGGGGCTCGGCCATCGTGGGTTTCGGCCTGCACAAATACCCGCTTGCCGGTGGCAAGCAGGGTGAGATTTGCGCGGTGGGTTTTTCCTCCCGCAAATCGGACATCTCGATTTACGGCGTGGCCGACAGCGAGCAGGCCGAGGCCTTGCTCGCTCAGCTGGGCTATCACAAGCGCGGCAAGGGCTGCCTCTATATCCGCCGCCTGGCGGAGGTGGACCTCAAGGTGCTGGAGCAGTTGCTGGCCCAGGCCTTCAAGCGCAAGAGCAACTGAGGCCGACTCCGGGCTGCAGGGCATCGTCCACAGCCGGGTTTGAGGCAAACAGCTTCATCCGCACGCACTTTCTGGGCGAGGCTGCCGTTAGGATGGCCCGCCACACCACGCTTAGCGCCACCCACCCCATGTCCATTGCCGCCCTGCCGACCCTGCTTGTTTTTTCCGCGGCCGCTGTGGCCCCTGTTCTGGGCATGCGGCTGCGCAAACTGGGTCTGCCAGCGGTCGTGATCGAGTTGGCCTTGGGTGTCTTGCTCGGCCCGCAGGTGCTGGCCTGGGTGGAGATCAACAGCACCCTCGAAGCCATGGCAGGACTGGGGATGGCCATGCTGTTCTTCCTGGCCGGCTGCGAGATCGATCTGCCCGCCATTCAGGGCCGGCCTTTGCGCGGGGCGCTCTCGGCCTGGCTGCTGAGCTTGGGGCTGGGCATGGGCCTGGCCTGGCTGGGCTTGCAAGAGGGCTGGCTCTCGGGCAGCACCGCGGCCCTGGTGGTCGGCCTTGCGTTTTCCAGCACGGCCTTGGGCATTCTGGTGCCCATGCTGCGCGATGCCGAGGTGCTGGACAGCTTCTTCGGCCGGCAGGTCATGGCCGCTGGCGTGGTGGGGGAGCTGGGGCCCATCTTGTTGATGTCGGTGCTGCTCTCGACCCGCTTTGGCGCCGGCCAGCAAAGCCTGCTGGTGCTGGCCTTCTTGCTGCTGGTCTTGCTGCTGGCCTGGGCGCTGGCGCGGCGCGTGCGCATACCGCGTTATCTCCAGGCCTTGCAACGCGCGCTCACGCAGTCCAGTCAATTGCCTGTGCGCATCGCCATGCTGCTGCTGTGCTTGCTGGCCTATCTGGCCGAGTCCTTTGAAATCGATTTGGCCCTGGGGGCGTTGGCGGCGGGCATGATTGTTCGGGTGTTGACCCAGGACTCGCCGACGCATCTTTTGCAGGAGAAGCTCGATGGCATCGGCTTTGGCTTCTTGGTGCCGATCTTCTTCGTCTGCAGCGGGGTCAAGCTGGATGTTGCCGCCGTTCTCGGCAGTGCTTCCGGTTGGCGCTTGACCGGCCTGTGCCTGGCCGGCTTGTTGCTGGCCCATCTGCCCATGTTTTTGCTTGGGCTGCGCCGCATGCCTGCGCGCGAGGCCTTGGGCTTGAGCTTGTTGTCCGCCACCACGCTGTCCCTGATCGTGGCCATGACCGGCATCGCGCGCGAGAGCGGGCGCATGAATTCCGCTGAGGCGGGGGCGCTCGTTATGGCGGGGGTGCTGTCCGTGGTCTTGCTGCCCCGCCTGGCTTCGTTTGCCTTGCGCAAGGTCTTTAAGCAGCCCCAGCCTGTGGCCAAGCATGCCTCTCCCTACACCGACCAGGACGGTTTGTAGGCGCCCGCAGACGAGCGCCTTGCCCGGCCGGAGGGTTCTCAGTCTTTCTTATCCTTCTTCGCGTTTTTCTTCTTGCCTTGCCGCAAATCGGCCTTGGCCTTTCTAACCATGGCGTAGCAGTCCATATCGGGCAGGGGGTTGAGGTCGACCAACTTGGCCTCGGCCTGCACGAGGTGGGCCAAGGCTTTGTTGCGCGCCCCCAGGGTGTAGTCGTCCTTGTGATCTTGAATGGTTTGGCGCGTCTCTTCGATTTCTTCCTTGCAACTCTTGGCGGCCGCGGCTGTGGACCCGAGGGTCAGCAGCGCGAGCAGGCCAGCTAAAACAGTTCGTTCAAAGGCAGTGTGCATCGCAGATTCTCCCAATCGTGGATTGAAACAAGGGTGGGCCAAACGGCTGGCGGGTGGCGGGGCTCAGAAGGGGTGGCCGAAGCGCAGATAGAAGCCGCGATTGCCGCTCTTGCCCTGGGCAAATTCTGCGCTGACCAAAAAGGTTTTCCTTGGGTTTAATCATCGGATACAGATGCTCTGCATTTCAGGCTTGGCCGTCACCAAACCGGCAGCTCAATCCGGCGAAGGCTTTGAGGCCCCATTGGGGGCGGAGCATGTAGCGATCTTCCAGCTCGAAGCTGAGGGCGTGGCGGAGGTGGATCTCAAGGTGTTGGAGCAGTTGCTGGCCCAGGCCTTCAAGCGCAAGAGCGCGTGAGGCCTACTCCTTGCTATACGTCATCGGAAACCCGAGGCTTTCCGTGCGCAAGGTCTTGGGCCCAACAGGCCGCAGTTCCATGCGTTCAAAGCCCACGGGGATGATGTAGCGCTCGTCGTCGATGGCGAAGGCGGCGATGCGAGCTTGCGCGCGTTGGGCGGGCACATCCAGCCATTGCCAGTCGCTCTGCTGGCCCTTGGGGCGCAGGCCGACGCGAACCCAGGCTTCATCCGCCGCCATGGCCACGGTGGCGTCACCACGGCGGTCGGTCACGGCCGTGGCTGTCTTGCCGGAGCGAGCCTGAAACATCACCTCCATATTCGCGGCCGGGCCGACCTGGGGTTTGCCGACGATAGCGACCCAAGTCCCCTCGGCGGCAGGTTTGCGAATTCTCAGCTCGTCTTCCTCGAACAGACGGAACTTCGGCGCTTGGCTGGGCTTGGCGCTGGTCAGGGTGATGGTTTGATCTTTGAGCGTCCAGCGGCCCTGGGCTTGTTGGTCCATCGCGCCGTAGCTGATCATCCAGGCAAAGCTTCCGTCGGCGCGCAAGAGCAGCTCGGAGCCCATCTCCATCTGGCCTTTCAAATAGTAGTGCCCCACCCACTCCGCAGCGGGCTCGGCTGCTTTGGGCTTGAGGGTGGCGCTCTGGTTTGCGGTGTTCTGGGCCTGGCTGCTGCCGGAAGAGAGGATCAGCAGTGCGGCAAGCGCATTGAGCAGACTTGCTTTGGTTTTGACTTGAGTAAGGGATTTCATGTGCCCATCATGGCGCAAATTTGCCGCCTAATTGCGACGTTAGCTTTCTTCTTGATCGTGCATCAAATCCAGCGCCGAGACGGCGCGGTCCCTGCCCTGGGCCTTGGCCTGGTAGAGCGCACGGTCGGCCAGGGCCAGCCATTGCGAGGAGAAGGTGCCTGGGGTGGGCGGGCAGCTGCACATGCCGATGCTGGCGGTGACGCTGGGGCGCAAGGGAGAGCCCTTGTGCTCGATATTGGCCGCGGCCAATAACTCGCGAAAGCGCGCCGCCACGGCCTGCATGCCTTGCTCGTCGGTCTGGGCCAGCAGGATGACGAACTCCTCGCCGCCGTAGCGGGCCACCAGATCGCCGGGCCGGTTGGCGGCATTGCGCAAGACATGGGCGACGGTCAGCAAACAGGTGTCGCCGGCCTGGTGGCCGTAGTGGTCGTTGTAGAGCTTGAAGTAGTCCACATCGATCAGCAGCAGGCTCAGCGGCTGATTGCTGCGCAGGCCGCGCCGCCACTCTTCCTCCAGGCGCTGCATCAGCAGGCGGCGGTTGGCCAGCTCGGTGAGGGCATCGGTGGTGGACAGGCGCAGCAGCTGCTCGTTGACGCGTTGCAACTCCTGCTCGAACTGCTTGCGATCGGTCAGGTCCGAGATCACGCCGACAAACAGCTTTTCCGCCTGCTCCGGCACTTCGGAGACGGACAGCTGCACCGTCAGGATCAGGCCATTGCGATGCCGTGCCTGCAGCTCGCGCGGCTGGCCCATCAGGCGGCCGCCTTGGCCATGGGCAAAGCGGCGCAGGTATTCGTCGTGACCCTGGCGTTCTTTCTCGGGCATCAGCATGCTGACGTTGTGGCCCAGCATCTCGGCGCGGGCATAGCCGAACAGCCGCTCCACCGCCAGATTGCAGCTGAGGATGCGGCCGCCGCCGTCTATGGTCAGTATGGCCACGCCCGCCGTGCCGATGATGGCTTGCAGCTGGGCCTGGCTGGCTTTGAGTGCCTGCTCCTTGTGGATCAGATCGCTGACGTCTTGATGCACCATCAGCACAAAACCCTCGGGCGTGCGGGTCTGCGAGGTCTTGAGCCAGAGGCCGCCGGGCATCTGGCTGAGCAGGGTCAGGTCTTGCCTATCACCGTTTTGTGCGCGAAGGGCGAGGCGCTGGGTCAGCCACTCGTCCTCGCGGCCCAGGGCCTCCTGGGGCAGCTGGTCGGCCTGCTGGGCCGAGCGCTGCAAGGACTCAAAGGTCTGGCCGTAGGCGCCCGCCCGGTACAGATGCGGCTGCCAGTTGGCCAGGCGTTGGTTGACCATCACCAGGCGGTCGTGTTCGTCGTAGATCTCGATGCCGGCGGGCATGGCGTCGATGGCCCGCTCCAGCAGCTGGCGGTCGTGCTGGGCCTGGGCCTTGGCCTCGGCCAGGGCTTGCTGGGTTTGGATCAGCTCGGTCACATCCAGACGTATGCCCACGGTGAAGCCCGAGGGGGTGCGGCGTTCGTGGATATGGGTCCAGCGGCCGCCGTACTCCTCCACCACGGGCTGCTCCTGGTGGCCGCGGCGGGCCAGGCGCTGCTCTAACCAGCTGGTTTCATTGCCGATGGCGGCCTGGATGGCGCCGCTTTGCAGGGATTGACGCAGCAGATCTTCCAGCTTGGCGCCGGGCAGCAATTGATCGGCCAGGCTGGGGTATTGCTCGCGCAGGCGCTGGTTGCAGATGACCAGGCGGTCGCGCTTGTCCCAGAGTTCAAAGCCGGCCGGCATGGCCTCGATGGCTTCGCCCAGGATTTGTTGCACGCCTTGCTGGTAGCGCTCGGAGGCTGCCAGCTTCTGCCGCCAGGCTTGCCACAGACCGCCGAGGCTGAGGCAGAGGCCGCCCAGCAGCAGGACTTGCAGCCCGGCGGCATAGGGCGGCAGTTTGGCCGTGGCAATGGCTTGCCAGCCCGCCAGGCCCAAGGCCATCAAACCGAATGCGGCGGCCAGCCCAAGCCAACGCGGGACCGCGCGAAGAGTCTTCTTGCGAGGAGGAAGAACTGCCGCCATGGACGCCCATTCATGAGGATGCGCGCCCATTCTGGCCGAGCCGAGGCCGATGGCGAGGCCGACTAATCCGATTTGTCAGCAGATGGCCCCTGCAAGGCGGCCCAGCGTTGCGGGGTGCCGACATCGACCCAGGTTCCGAGGTAGAGGCTGGCGGAGATGGACTGGCGGCGGATGCCGTCTTCCAGCAGGGGCCGCAGCGCGGCCTTCTGGCCCAGGGGCAGGCCGGCGAAGGGGGCGGCCTTGAACAGGCCGACGCTGGCCCAGGTGTAGCGCGGCTCCGTGTCATTGCTGGCCAGGCCCGCCGGGCTGATGCCGAAGTCGCCCTTGGGGTGGTGGGGGCTGTTGGGCGCCAGCCAGAGCTGGGCATCCAGCGGCCCTTGGGCAAAGGCCTGGGCTTGATCTGGGTCAAAGCGGAAGTCGGGGATGTAAACGTCGCCGGACACCACCCAGAAGGCGCCGTCGCCCTCGGCCGTCAGCAAATCGAGCGCACGGCGGATGCCGCCGGCGGTTTCCAGCGCCCCGGCCGGTTCGCCCGATTCATCGCTGTAATGCAGGCGCAGGCCCGGCCAGCGGGCGGCGAAGCGGCTGCCGTCGCCCAGGGCCAGCGGAAACTGCTCGCTGAGCCAGGCGGTGTTGATGACGATGTCGCGCACGCCAGCGGCGGCCAGGGCCTCGATATGCCATTCGATCAAGGGCCGGCCGTGCACGGGCAGCAGGGGTTTGGGGGTGTGGTCGGTGAGCGGCCGCATGCGCTCACCGCGCCCGGCCGCGAGGATGATGGCTCGCATGGCGCCAGTGTAAAAGGCGCGAGCGCCATGCCTAGGGAAGCTCTGCATAAATCGGGGCGAGGTCGGGTTTGCGGATCGGGATGGGATGCAAGGCGCAGTCTGAAGCCAATGGCCCTAGCTATTGGCGAGAACTGCAACGCAGCAGACCGCCCGAGTCCGCGCTATCCCGGGCCGGCCTGATTTGTGCAGAGCTTCCCTAGGTTTTAGAGCGGCTAACAAAGCTCAGCGAAGCGGTCCTGGCAAGGCGTGTTGTCGCAGACAGTACAAAAAGTAGGGCAAGGCAACACAACGCAGCCAGGAGAGTTTTGTTAGCCGCTCTTGGCTTCGCCGGCCTCCGGCCCGCGCACCGGGATCCATACCTTGAAGCAAGTGCCTTTGCCGGGGGTGGACTCCACCTCGATACGGCCGCCATGTTTTTTGACGATGGAGAAGGACAGGGACAGGCCCAGGCCCGTGCCCTTGCCCACCGCCTTGGTGGTGAAGAAGGGGTCGAAGATGCGACGCTGCACCTCGGGCGGCATGCCGCTGCCGTTGTCGATGACGCTGATGCAGACCCAGTCGCCGCCCTCGCAGCGGGTTTGCAAGGTGATTTCGCCGCGCTGCTCGATGGCGTGACTGGCGTTGACGATCAGGTTCATAAAGACCTGGTTGAGCTGGGCCGCCAGGCAGCGCACCGCCGGCAGCTGGCCGTAGTCGCGCTTGATCTCGGCCTTGTACTTGACCTCGTTCATCACGACGTTGAGGGTGGACTCCAGGCCCTTGTTGATGTCGGCGTCCTGCCAGTCGCTTTGGTCTACGCGGCTGAAGTCCTTCAAATCCTGCACGATCTTTTTGACGCGGTTCAGCCCGTCTTCGCTCTCCTGCAGCAGCAGGGGCAGGTCTTCGTGGATGAAGTCGAAGTCGGCGGCCTTGCGCAGCTGCTTGATCTGGCCGTGGACTTGCGGCGGTAGCTGCTCGATGGTGACGCATTCAAACAGACCGATCAGCTGCAGCATGGACTCCATATAGCGCCGCATGGTGCTGAGGTTGGAGGACACAAAGCCCACCGGATTGTTGATCTCATGCGCCACACCGGCCGCCAGCTGGCCGATGGAGGCCAGCTTCTCGGACTGCAGCAGCTGGCTTTGCGCCTCGGCCAGGCGGGCATTGGCCTGCTTCATTTCGCCGTAATTGCGCACCAGCTCCATCTGCGCGCGCATCACATCGCTGCGGTCTTGCAGCAGCCACCAGATGCAGGCGGTGGGGTCTTGGGTGTCTGAGGTGTAGGCGATCATCTGCACCCAGATCTCGTTGCCGTTGGCGGTGGTCAAACTCATCTCATGCGCCAGAGACTCACCGCGCTTGAGCACGGGAATCGTCTGGCGGATCAAATCGGTATAGGCCTTGCGATCGGGGAAGAAGCGCCGGGTGTATTCGCCCACGGCCGAACCGTCGTCCAACTCAAAGACCTCGGCGAACTTTTTGTTGGCGCGCAGGATCTGCCGCCCGCTGGTGCAGAGAATGCCCACCGAGGCGTTCTCCATAAAGGCGTCCAGCTCCAGATGGCTTTTCAGCGCATCGGCCGTGCGTATGGCTACCAGGCGCTCCAGCTCCTGCTGGTGGCGCTTGAGGGCGTCCTCGGCGCCGCGTCTTTCGGTCACATCCTGCATGGAGGCGATGGCGCCCACCGTCTTGCCCTGCACATCAAAGAGCGGCACGGCGGTGCAGAAGATCCAGCGCCCAGTGCCGCGCAGATGGGGGTAGAACTGCTCCATCTCAAAAGCCTTGGGCACCAGGCTGGAGGGCTTGAGCGCATCGCCGTACAAGGCTTGCAGCTGCGGGCGCAACTCCTCGTGGATCAGCATCTCGGCCAGCAAGGGGCGGGGTTCGGGATAGAAGGCGCGCCAGGCTTCGGTGCTGCCGATGATGTCAAAGGCCTCAATACCGGTCAGCTGAACGCAGCCGCTATTCCAGTGGGTGACCCGGCAGTTGGCGTCCAGCACCAAAGTGGGCACGGGGTTGTTCTCCAGGATCTGCTGCATCACCCGGCCTACATCCAGCAAGCTCATCTGCACATGGCGGATATCGCTCAAGTCCATGCAGGTCAGCAGCACCAGGGGGCCTTGAGCACTCTCGTTATGGCGGGCCGTCACCTCCAGATAGCGGGTCGAGCCATTGGCCGTCATGGCCTCACATTCCAGTGTGGGCAAGGCCTCGGTCTCGCGCAGGCAGCGCTCGCCATAGGCTTTGAGCGGGGCGATGAAGTCCTGCGTGGCCCAGGCGTAATGCGGCATGGCTTGCAGGTCGCTCAAGGGGTAGCCCAGCAGGCGTTGCATGGCGGTGTTGGCGAACAGCACCTGTTCGCCCCCATGCACCAGCACCGGCGCGCTGACGGCCTCCAGCAAGGTGGTGAGCTGCTCGTCCAGCACTTGATCGGGTCGCAGGCCCTGCAAGGGCGAGCGGTTGCCGGGCTGGGGTGCCGGGCTGGCGGTACTGGCGAACTCAAGCATGTTGCACCTGACTGCCGCTGGGCTTGAGTGGCGGCGGGGTGGCGGCGGGTCGCTTGGGTGCGCGCGGGTCCACCGGCAGTTTGACGAAGAAGTGCAGCTCCAGACCGTCACGCTGCTCCAGCTCCTTGACCTGTTTGATCAAGCCGGTGGTGAAGCTGAAACCCACCGGCAGCAACACGCTGCCCTGCGGGCTGAGCAAGGGGCGCGACAAAACCATGCCGGGCTTGAGGCCCGCCGAAGTGACCTCGTTATCGGCTTCCAACTCCAGCGCGATCTCCTTCAGCACCGCGTCAAAGGCCTTGACCACATCCTCGTCGTAGCGGATGCCCGCGCCCTCCAGAATGCTGGCCACCGCCTCGGTCGTGGAGAACTCTTTTTCGGCCAGGCGGCCGCTGATCAAGGATTCGTAGGTGCTGGCCACATTGATGATTTGCGAGCCCAGCGGCACCTCATAACCGGCCAAACCATCGGGGTAGCCTTTGCCATCCACGCGCTCGTGTTGCGAGCGGATGATGACGGCGGTCTGGCGCAAACGGCCCAGCGGGGTCAGGGCCGCCTGGGCCTTGACCGGGTGCTGCTTGTAGAGGTCGAACTCGCGCCCGTCCATCAACGAGACGGTTTTGTTCATCAAGGCGTCGGGCAGGCCGATCTTGCCGACCTCGTGCAGCAGGCCGGCGTTGTAGACGTCCTGCTCTTCCTTCTCGCCCAGCTTGAGGTTTTCCGCGATACGCCGCGCCAGCGTGGCCACGCGGTGGCCGTGGCCGGCCACGCTGCCATCGCGCAGCTCCAGCAAGCCGGAGAACACGCTGATGGACAGGGCGAAGTTCTCTTCCAGCTGCGCATTGGCGCTGTTGAGGCGTTGGTTGGCCAGCTCCATCTCGGCATTGATGGCGGCCAACTTGCCATTTGCTTGCTCCAGCTCCTGGGTGCGTTCCTTGACGCGACGTTCCAACTCCTCGTTGACGCCGCCCAGCTGCAGATTGGCCTCGCCCAGCTGATCGTTGGCCGCCTCCAGCTGCTTGTTGCTGCTCTCTAGCGCCTGGTTGACGTTTTGCAGCTGCTGGTTCTGCTCGCGGGTCAGCTCGACCAGGCGGGCATTCTCGCGTTCCAGCTGTTGGCGCCTCAAGCCGTCGCTGACGGCTAGGAGCATCTCTTGATCGTCCCAGGGCTTGCAGATATAGCGGTGGATCTCGCCGCGGTTGATGGCGCCTATGGTGGAGGTGATGTCGGCATAGCCGGTGAGCAGAATGCGCACGATATGGGGATAGCGTTCGCGCACCTGCTCCAGGAACTGCACGCCGTCCATTTCGGGCATGCGCATGTCCGAGACGACCAAATCGACGGCTTCGGTCGCCAGCAAAGCCAGGCCGGCCGCGCCGCCCTCGGCCATCAACACCCGATAGCCTTGCGGCCTGAACAGGCGGCGCAGGGCGCTGAGGATGGAGGGCTCGTCATCGACGAAAAGAATGACCGGCGGCGCTTGCTCCTCGGCCGGTGCCGGTTCAAATTCTGTGTTGTGCTCGCTCATGCTCGGGGCTCCTTGATCGCCAGGCCCGGCATGTATCAGGGCACTGGCCCGGGGCGATCGCTGCGTGCTTGGAGCCAGCTTGAACGCATTCCCGATGAAAGGGAAGTCAAGGCCATGCTAACTGTGTGATTAACCGCACAGGGTGCGAAGAACTTTGCGGTCCCGCTTGCAGGCTGGGCATGGTCACGGTGTTCTGCCTTGTTGCAGCCTGCCGGCCGCGGCTGCTCTTGTCAGCCGCTGAAGCCGACGGTATAGCCCCAGGAATCGAGGCGCAGAGGGATGGCGTTGAAGGCCAGGGTGATGCGGCGGGCGCCGGCATTGGGCGGCACGGCATGCATCAGATAACTGGGGAAGAGCACCATGTCTCCTAGGCTGGGCATGGGGCTGATCCATTTGTCGGCATTGAAGGGGCCGGTGACGACGCCGGCATGGTCGTTCTTGAAAGAGAAGTCGTGTCCGCCGGGCGACTTCATGAACACCGTGCGCGAGGACTCGTCGGTGGGGGTCAGATAAACCACGCCGGAGATAAAGCTATTGGCATGGTTGTGCACCGCTTGGCGGCCGCCGGAGTCCAGCACATTGACCCACATTTCTTTGAGCGACCAGCCCATGCGTTCACCAAACATCAGCGCGCCGAACTCGGTGAGCTTTGGCGTGATCAGGCTGGCCACGTCCAGCAGCAAGGGGCTGTCGCTGGGCTTGAGCATGCGGGTGTGAGAGAGATTCGCCGAGGCATTGTTCTCTTGCAAGGCCGCCGCGCTGAAGTGTTCCAGCAAGCCTTGCACCAGCAGGGGCGGCAGGGCCGCGGGCGCGCGCAGAAATGGCGTGGGGAAGAGGCTGATGACTTCGTCCATGGCGGGTGCAGATTCAGGCAAACAGGCTGGCGATGCGCAGCAAGGACCAGTAGCTGGCGAGGGCGCCAATGCTGTAGAGCAGGCCACGGCGCAGGCGACTGGCGGCAGGCCAGCGAGCGCTCAGCTTCCACAGCGCAAAGGCGGCGGCCACCGTCATCAGCTGGCCGATCTCCACGCCGATGTTGAAGGTCAGCAAGGCCACTAGCAGATGTTGCTCGGGCAGGCCGATCTCCTTCAGCGCCCCGGCAAAGCCCAGGCCATGGACCAGGCCGAACAAAAAGGCCACCAGGGCAGGCCAGCGCCTTGATAGGGTCTGGCGCTGATGCAGGGCCTCGGCGGCGACCAGCACGATGGACAGGGCAATGGCGGCCTCCACCGGCGGCGGCCGCAGGACCAGCCAGCCCAGGGCGCTGCTGGCCAGGGTGATGCTGTGGGCGGCGGTGAAGGCGGTGAGAGTCCAGAGCAGGCGGCGATTGAAACCCACCAACATCAGCATGGCGATGACGAAGAGCAGATGGTCGCTGCCGCTCAGGATGTGCTCCACGCCCAGCACCGTGTAGGCGCGGGCGATCTCGCCCATGCCGCGTTTGTCATCGGCGGCGCCGTAGAGATGCACGCTGGGCTGGCCTGCGGTGAGGGTGTAGACGCGGCTTTGGCCGTCCAGCCAGAAGACCTTGACCATCACGGCGGAGTAGGCCTTGCCCACGCCTTCCATCTGCAGCTGGCCTTGCAGGCCGGCCGGGCCGCAGTGCAAGACGTTTTGCTCGGCCTGGCAGCTCTCGGGCCAGATGGGGCTCAGCACCTCGGCCGGTGCGCGCTTCTCGCTGGCCGTCCATTGCCAGAGGAACTCGCCGCGCGCCAGCTCGCGCAGCTGCATCTCGGCCATGCTCATTTCGTGCGCTTGCAGCGGGCCGGCCATGGCCAGCAGGCTCAGCAGGGCCAGGGTGAACTTTGTCCAAAGGCTCACGGCTGCGCGCTTTCGTCCACGACCTTGTACTTCTTCGCCAGTGCGCGCACGGCGGCGGTGCGTTGCTCGGCCAGCACGGCGTCGGTCCAGTCCTGCTGGACGATATTGCGCAGGGTGGCGAAGTCGGCCGGCTTGGGTGCGATCAAGGCGTCCAGGCGCATGGCGCGCCAGCCTGAGCTGGTCTTGAGCGCCCGCCATTCGCCCGGCGTGGCGGCTTGCAGCGCCGGGGCCAGCTCGGGGCCATAGCTTTGCTCCAGATTGCTCAGCGGCCGGTTCTTGAAGATGCGCAGGCCGGCCTTGGCATCGCCCGGCGTGCCGGCGTTCAGCTCGGCGACGAAGGCGCGCACGGTCGCTTCTTCCGTGGCCTCTCTGCCGCTCAGGGCCGCCTCCTGAAAATCAAAACGCGGCGGTTCGTCGTACTTGCTGCGATGGGCCTCAAACCAGTCGCGCAAGGTTTTCTCATCGGCCGGGGGCAGCTTGGTGTTGGCGTCCACCACGCTGAGGGCCTTGAAGATGACGCGCTCGCGGATGGCGCTGTCCCCCCGGTCGACCTGCAAGGCCAGGCCTTCGCGGTAAAGCACCTCGTTGTCCAGCCAGACCTGGCGCAGGGCTTTGAGCTCCTCGGTCGTGGGTGGGCGGCCGCGTGAGGCCTGGAAGAGTTCGGTGGCCTCCTTGGTGACTTCGGCGCCGACGCTGATGCGATGGGGATCGTCCGCGCGGCCGACCAGCAGATGGTCGATGCCGAAGAGAAAACCGCCCAGCAGCAGAAAGTGCAGCAGAGGTTCGCGCAACCAGGCGCCGCGCTGGCTGCGCGCATCGAGCGGCGCGGGCTGAGTGCTGGGCTGGCCGGTGGACGGCAGGGGCTTGGAGAGGGTGGGCATGGGGCGGATTTGGGCACGATCCAAGCGGCCGCAAAGAGACGAGAGGCCCGATCAACAGCGCTTGGCCGCGCCATCTTATGAAGCTTGCAAGACAGGAATGTGTCGGCCTGCGACGCAAAAAAAGCGCCGGACTTTGCGATCCGGCGCCTTGCTCAAACACAGCTTGCTGTCTTATTTGACGCCGGCCACCAGGGCCGAGCCGTTCACCTGCACATAGATGGGGTTGCTGTAGAACCAGAGATCAGACCAGGCGGCCACGTCGTAAGCCACCATCTTTTTGCCGTTCACCACCGGCAGATGCGAGGGGCAACCGTTGTACTCGGTCGTGCCGCTCGTCGTGCAGGGGATGCGCAGCATCGTCGTGTCATTGGCATTGGTGAAGACATCGGCCAGGGGCGAGCCATTGGCGTCGGTCTCAAAGGGCACGGCGGCGGGCAGATTGCTGCCGCGCAAGCGCACATACTGCGAGGCCTGCACCGCGGGGATGCGATAGCTCATCTTCAGGAAGGCGCTGTTGTCCACGCCCGAGGCCACCGTGGCCCAGGAGGGCGTGGCACCGGCGCCGCTGAAGGTCTTGATGACGGCGGCGCTGCTGTTCTTGGCGCCAGCGGGCACGACCGACAGGCCGGCGGTCGTGCCATCGGCCTTGAGCCAGGCCGTGTTGCGTGGCCACTCACCCGCGTAGTCAGCCGCACCCGGGGTCTTGTAGCCGCTGACCAGGCCGCGGATCAGGTCGATATGGTCCAGCACCGGCTGGTTCAGAGGCTGGTTGATGCCAATCTGCAGCAAGGAGGGGTTGGGGAAGCTGTAGGGCGAGTAGTTGGTGCCGGCCGGGTCGCGGGCCACGATGGCGACGATGATGTCGGCGCCGGGGCGCACGACCAGCTTTTCACCCATGGTGGCGCAGCCGCTGCTGTCGATGTCGCGATTGTTCGTGGCTGCAGCCACGGCCAGGGCTTCGACCGAGGCGTTGCTGCGTGCCGCAGGGCCCGGGTAGGAGGCGCAGGCGATGAAGGCCAGGCGGTCGATCAGCTGGCCGCTGGCGGCAAAGCTATTGCCGCTGCGCAGGCCGTCCACAATGGTTTGCGGGCGCAGCTTGTCGGCACCGTTGCGCACCAGCACATGGTCACGCGCGTATTCGCCGGGGTAGAAGTCCTGCGTGGAGCGGCGGTCATCGGGGCCGAACTGGCCGCGGTTATGCCAGTCGGACGAGGCGAAGTACCAGAAGTTGCGACCCTCACCCAGCAGGGCGTCCCACACGCCGCCGACCTGGGCGCCGTAGACGCCGGTGCCGCCGTAGGTGGTGCCGCCGACCGAGTCGGTTAGCACGCCGCCGATATTGTTGCGCTTGGGCTGGTACTCACCGCGATTGGACGAAGCGCCGTGGCCGGGCTGGGTCTCGAAGCCGAAGGCGATGGCCGGGCCAGCGTTGTTGAAGTTGCGCAGGTGCTCGATATTGAAGCCGTTATTGCCGTCCGGGTTGAAGGGGCCGGCGCGCTCCAAATGGGCGGGCACGTAGTAGCTGCCCATGGCATGGTTTTGCGCCATCCACTTGATGGCTTCCACCGTCTTCAGATGGCCGCGATTGCCGGTGCCGCTGCCGCCGGCGGGCATCAGTTTTTGCGCCGTCACGTTCCAGCTCAGATCGGCGCTGCTATTGCTGCCGGCCACCGAGCAGTTCCAGTTGTTACCGATGCTCGTGCCGGTGGTGTTGCCACGGCTCTTGTCGGTGTCGCCACGGTCAAAGCAGTAAGACCATTGGGCCAAGGCGTTGGCATTGCCCAGGGCGGTGTAGCCGGGGGCGCTGGGCAGATTGGCGTTGTCGATGGCGGCCGGCAGCTGGCCGGTGATGATGGACATGGAGGCATGCTCGTGGCCGGCCACGACGGACTCCATGCCTATGAACAGGGGCAGGTTCTTGGCGGCAGACAGGTACTCCATCAGCGGGTACTGATATTCCTGGATGGACTGCCAGCGCCACATATTGCCGTTGCCACCCACGCCACCGCCATCCCCCTTGATGGCGGCCGCGCCCACGCTCTGGGCCCAGGTCGTGGTCGGGCCCTTGCCGGCGACGAAGGGGTAGGCGGGCATGCTCAGCGAGGCGTCTTCCACCAGGGTGCAGTTGCGGTTGCCATTGCCGCCGTGACCGGCTTGCACAAACCAGTCCAGGCCCCAGGGCGTGTCCACTTTGTCGGTGACCTTTTTGACCAGCTTCTGCATGGAGATGGAGCCGTCCGAGCAGGTGGTGTGGTTGTGGAAGTCGCCGCTGACGTACTGGCCGGCCGTCTTACCGGCGGCGATGGCCGGGGTCGGGGTGCTGGACAGGGCGAGGCTGCCCAGGGCCGCGAAGGCCGCGAGGGCGATCGGGCGCTTGTTGAAGGACTTGTTCATGGTGATGCTTCCTGGCTTGGAGAAAGTGGGAGGAGCTTGGGTTTGGGCGCTCAACGCCCGGCGATGCTAGGGGTCGCCCGTGACCCTGGCGTGACGCTTCACACCGCGCAGCCTCCTGGGCCCAGAACTCAGCCGGTCAGGGCCTCGTAGTCCACGCTCAGATCGGCCTCGACCCGGCCACCTTGTTCAAACAGCAGACTCAAGGGATAGCTGCGCGCCATCTCCAGCGGATGGCGCAGGCCGGTGAGGCGGATGTGCAGGCCCTGCTCACTGAACAAGGTCTCGCGCCCGGCCGGGACGAGGTAGTTCAACGCCTGCGACTCGCTGGCGCCCGGCCCGCCGAGCACCGCGCCCTGGGCCACCGGCGTGCTGACGCCGATCAGGCGATCGCTCTTCGTCACCTCATCAAACTTCAGGCTGATGATGGCCGTGGTTTGGCCGGGTGCCGAGACGCGGGTCCAGGGGTGGGTGATGCGCAGATGGGTGGTGTAGAACTCGCAGGCGCGGGCCGTTGTAGGCCACCACCCCATCAGGCCCAGACCGAAACCCAAGCTGCCTTGCAGTAGCAGGCGCCGTTGTTCTTGCAAGGCTTTCTTCATTTCCATTGCTGCCTACTCCTGCATGCGTGAGATGGCATGGGGACTTCGGGGCCACGCCTGGCGCGCAGGCTATTGGGGCGGGATGAAAGTGTGGTGACAGGGGTGTGTCAGATCAGGGCAACGATTCAAATCGGGTGGCAAATCCAGATTTGTTGGGTTGCTAAAGACCTGGGAGTCGCAATGATTCTTCATGGGGTGCCCCGCGATATATTGAGAGTCAGTGCATCAACACTGTTAGCGGAGATCTGGATTGGAAGACTTGAACTGCATCGTTTATGTCAGCTCTGCCATCCGGCCCTTGGCGGTTCCGGAGTTGGAAGCGCTTTTGGTGAGTGCGCGGCAATTCAATGACGAAGTGGGAGTGACCGGCGTTTTGCTCTATCACGACGGCACCTTTTTTCAGTATTTTGAGGGGCCGACTGAGGGCGTGACCCAGGTTTATGCCCGCATTCGGGCGAGCCGATCGCATCACGCGATTTACGAGCTCTTGAATACAAAAATCAAAGCAAGACTGTTCCCCAACTGGTTGATGGGTGCTTCCAATGTGACCTCATCCTTGCTGCTGAATTTGGCGAGGGCGGAGTGGCATGCTTCAATCCAGCAAGTGGCGGACTTGCCTGAAGTGCCAAACGAGGGGCTTGCTCTTTTGACGAGCTACTGGAAGAGTTGTGGCTATGGGCCCTGATGGTCAGGGTTGGCGTCATCGGGGGTGTGCATGAAGCGAGTCACAGGCATAGGCGGCATCTTCTTCAATGCCAAAGACCCGGCCGCCTTGCGGGCCTGGTACCAAAAGCACTTGGGTATTGATGTGCAGGCCTGGGGCGGCACGGCCTTCAGCTGGATCGATGCGGCCGGGCAGCCGACGGCAGGTACGACGGTGTGGTCCATCAATGCCAGCGACAGCGGGCTGTTCTCGCCCAGCCCGTCCAGCTTCATGATCAATTACCGGGTCGAGGATCTGGCGGCCCTGCTGCAGGCTTTGCGGGACGAGGGCTGCGAGGTGCTGGAGAAGATGGACGATTCGGAGTACGGCAAGTTCGGCTGGGTCTTGGACCCGGAGGGCAATAAGGTCGAGCTCTGGCAGCCGCCGCTGGGGCAGTGATGCACAGCAAGGCCATGGCGGGTATTGAGATCCAGGCCTTGAAGCCGGAGCGCCAGGCCGATTTCCTGGCTTTCTTTGAGGGCCCCGCGTTTGCGGACAACCCCAGGTGGAAGTCCTGCTTCTGCCAATTCCTCTATGTCGATCACCGCCAGGTCCAGTGGATGGCGCGCACGGCCGAGCAAAACCGTAGCGCCGCCTGTGAGCGAATTGGCTGCGGGCGCATGCGGGGTTATCTGGCCTATCGTGAGGGCCAGGTGGTGGGCTGGTGCAATGCCGCGCCGCGTTTGATGATGGACGCCTTCGCGGACGAGCCCGACCCGCAGGCCGATCGGCTCGGTCAGATCACTTGCTTTGTGGTGGCGCCCGCGCATCGCCGTAGCGGCGTCGCCAGCGCCTTGCTGGCCGCCGCCTGCGATGGCCTGAAGGCCCAGGGCCTGAGCTGGGCGGAGGCCAGCCCCAAGCTCGAATTGCAGGGCGATGCAGAGAACCACTACGGCCCGCTCAGCCTCTACATGGCGGCCGGTTTTGAGTTCCATCGCCAGGGCGAGCATGGCTGCGTGATCCTGCGCAAGCGCTTGGTCTGAGGCCGAACACAGGCGCCCATGCTCAGCTTGCTTCAGCGCATTCTTGTTCGGCTGCTGCTGTGCTGCGCGGCCAGCTATCTGCTCTGGCGAGCGTTTGGGCCGGTCGGCCTTGCGATTTCCTCGCCGATCTTTGCGATGGCGTTCGCGCGACCGATTTTTGATGTTTTAAGTGGCGCTCGGCGGACCGCCAAGCGCTTGGCGCTCATCAGCGTGGAGGGGCGCTATTACTCGCATCGCGGCCAGCCCATCGAGGTCGTTGAAGACGTGGAACACCATCGCTGGCTGCGCCTGATCGATGTTCGCAAGCTGCTGCAAGGGTTGCCTCAAGAGGCCGTGCTGGCCTTGCAGTTTCCGCAGCGGGTGCAGGACCGCCGCATTCGAGCCGATGCCTTGCGAGACTATCTGAGCAAGAGCCAGGAAGGCGACTCGCTCAGGTTCAGAAACTGGTTGGAGCGAGAGTTGCTGAGCCCCACGACTCGGCTGCGGCAGCGCATGGGTTTGCCGGATGTGGCGCTTGAAGCCAAGCCCGCGGCCCCGGCGCAGGGCGCGAATGAAGAAAACAGCTGAATGATTGAAAGCGCCATGCCCGATTACAACGCCGAATCCGTCGCCACCTTTGACAAAAACGCCGCACGCTATGCGGAGCGCTTTTTTGCCCTGACCGATTACGACCGCTTTTACGCATGGCTGGTGGCTGCCACGCCACAAGGCCCCGCAAGGTTTTTGGATCTGGCTAGTGGCCCCGGCAATGTCGCGGCCTTTGTCCGCCGCCAGCGGCCACAGGCCGATATCTGCTGCGTGGACCGCTCGCCCTTGATGCTGGGGCAGGCCGCCCGCCTGGTGCCAGGTGTACAGATTCAGGCAGCCGATTGCCGCGATCTTTCTGCCCTCAGCGGCCTGTTCGATTCGGCCGCCTTCTGCTTTGGCCTGAGCTATTTTGACGATGCCGATGCCCGCCAGGTGCTGGCGGAATTGCATCGCCTGCTGCGCCCCGGTGCGGCTTTGCTGCTGGCCACGGTCGCGGGTGAGCCGGCGCTGACGGGCGCGCAAAGCAATGCGGCGGGCGAGCGGGTGTTCAGTTTCTATCGCCGCAGCGCGGAGATCGAGGCTTTGATGCGCAGCGCTGGCTTTCTGATCGAGCAGACCCAGCGGATTCCCAGCCCTGCCAATGCCAGCCTCCAGACCGAGGATGTGTTGGTGCAGGCCAGGCGCGGCGAGTGAAGTCCTGATCTCTATGAATGCCAAGCAAGGCGCTAGGCCATGACAACAAACCATGAGCTCACTTTCCCCATCTTGAGCGAACAGGCGATGCCCGGCTCGCTTGCCCCTGGCGCAGCGCCCGCTTTTTTGATCAAGGCGGATCTGCCGGACCCTGGCGCGCCCCGGTTCGTCTTGGCGGATCAAAAGACCATGTACGGCGGCAAGCACCTGAGGCTGGGGGATCGGGTGTTTGTCTTCGCCAGCGAAACCCAGGGCGGCGAAGGTTTGTGTGCCCTGGGCCAGGTGACGGCGCTCCAAGCCACGCCGCGTTTGCCCGGCCTGGCGCGTCAGACCCCCAGGCTGAGCCTGAGCATTGAGCGCCTGGCCTCGCCGCGCCGCCGACTGGGCCGCGCGGAGCTCAAGCCGTTTACGGACTGGCAAGACGGCCGACCCGAGACCGAACTGAACTTCAAGTTCTACCGCCAGGCCACCAACAAGCTGGGCGGTATATCGGCGGCGGCCGCGGCCTTTTTGTGGGCGCATTTTTAGGAGCGACGGACGGTCACATTCCTGTCGTTTGCCCTGCCTAGACTCTGCCGGACTCGAGCCTGGGTGGAGGAAACCTTCCTCCGCTCAAGTCTCTTCCTCTGCCAGGAGTATTCCGATGAAGCTGTCTCGTGTGGCCATGCTGGCCTGTGTTTGCCTCACCCCCACGCTGGCCACCTCGGCCTTTGCCGCCACGCCCAACTGGACGGTGAACTTTGAGCACCCGTGGGATTACGCCAATGGCGGCGTGGCTTCTTTCTACAACGGTGGCGCGGCCGACGACGGCAGCAGCGGCGGCGCCAATCTGGGCGTGGAATTCATCGGCGTCTCGGGTCTGTCCAATGACGCTGATTTCACTTACTACGCCGGTGCGCCCTCGCCCCAGGGCGTGGCTTATGTCTACGGCAGCAGCGCCTTCATGAATGTGGCCGGCGGTGTGGACAAGGGCTTGGCCCTGTTTTACGCCAGCGCTAGCGATGTGCAGGGCGCGATCAAGGTCTACTCGGGTCTGAACGGCACGGGCGATCTGCTGGGCAGTTTTGATCTGAGTGCCAATAGCAGCGCCGCTTATGAGCACTGGAGCAAGTTCACGCTGAGCTTCGCCGGCATCGCCAAGTCCTTCGACCTGAGCGGCAGCGTGGGCACGGTGGCTTTTGACAATATCTCGGCCGTGCCCGAGCCCAGCACCCTGGTCTTGATGCTGGCCGGTGTGGCTGCGCTGACCGGCTGGCGCCGCCGTTCCGACGGCTTCGTCTAATTTAGAGCGCCGGCCCCAGGCCCAGGGGTGCGGGCAGGGCCGCCAGCACCTTCTGGAACAGGGCCACATAGTCCTCGGATGGGGCGTGGCCGGACAGCGGGTCCTGGTTGGCGGCAAAGGCCTCGTCCAACTCGGCCCAGTCGGCCTCGCTCAGCATCTGCTGGCACAGGGGCAGGATCTCGCGTTCCTCGATCTCCATATGCTGGAGATAGGACTTGACGTAGCGCAGGGCTTTTTCCTCGAAGGCATCGCGCCGGGCTTCGCCCATCATCTCGAAGGCCAGCAGGGCGTGTTCGAGCTCGCGGATCGCGTGCTCGCCCCGGCGATGGTCTTCGTCCAGCTTGTCCAGCACGCCACGGATCTCGGGCGCCCGCGCGCGCAGCTTGGGGAAGAGCAGCTCGCTTTCCTTGGGGTGATGCAGGCGCTCGGGAAACTCGTCCACATAAAACAGCATGGCCCGCATGGCGGCAAAGTCGGGCAAGGTCTTGTGGCGGCGCTGCTCGGCCAGCAAGAGGGGGATGGAGCGCAGCATGGCGGCCAGGGCACCATGCTCGTCCCGGATAACCTTCAGCGTCAGCGGAATCGGCTTGGACGAGGGGGCACTTGTGACTGTCATGGCGGTCTCCGTTGGGTCTCGATTTTTTGGCAGTTTGCAGCTTGGCACAGCTCGCCCGCAAGGGCTTGCTTTAGGTCAAGAGTTAGGCGTGCTTGGGCCCAATCGTTGCGGCCAAGTAAAATCCGGGATTACCCCGCAACTCCTTCTTCTCTAAGCTCATGGCTATTTCCGCTGCAAGCAACACCTCTTTGATGGCCAATGCCATCCGCGCACTGGCCATGGACGCCGTGCAGCAAGCCAATTCCGGCCATCCGGGCGCGCCCATGGGCATGGCCGATATCGCTGTGGCGCTGTGGAGCCGTCATCTGCGCCATAACCCGACGAACCCTCAGTGGGCGGACCGCGATCGCTTCGTGCTGTCCAACGGCCACGGTTCCATGCTGATCTACGCCCTGCTGCATCTGAGCGGCTACGACCTGCCCATGGCTGAGCTGAAGAACTTCCGCCAGTTGCACAGCAAGACCCCGGGCCACCCCGAAGTGGGCATCACCCCCGGTGTTGAGACCACCACCGGCCCCCTGGGCCAAGGCATCACCAATGCCGTGGGTCTGGCCCTGGCCGAGAAGATGCTGGCCAAGGAATTCAATATCGACGCTCACAAGATCGTCGATCACCACACCTATGTCTTCCTGGGTGACGGCTGCCTGATGGAAGGCATCAGCCACGAAGCCGCCTCGCTGGCCGGTGCCTGGAAGCTGAACAAGCTGATCGCGATTTACGACGACAACGGCATCTCCATCGACGGCCAGGTCGCCCCCTGGTTTGCCGACAACACCGCCCAGCGCTTCGACGCCTATGGCTGGAACGTCGTCGGCCCGGTGGACGGCCATGATGTCGACGCTGTCGACGCCGCCATTGCCAAGGCCAAGCTTAGCACCGACAAGCCTACCCTGGTGATCGCCAAGACGCATATCGGCAAGGGCTCGCCCAACCGCGCCAACACGGCCAAGGCCCACGGCGAGCCTCTGGGTGCGGAGGAAATCAAGCTGACTCGCGAGTCCATCGGCTGGGCGCATGAGCCCTTCGTGATCCCGCAAGAGGTGTATGCCGATTGGGACGCCAAGGCCGCTGGCGCCAAGCTGGAAGCCGCCTGGGACGAGCGTTTCGACGCCTACGCCGCCGCTCACCCCGAGCTGGCCGCCGAGTTCCAGCGCCGCATGGCCGGTGTGCTGCCCGCCAACTTCGCCCAGACCGCCGTGGACGCCGTTGTGGCCGCCCACACCAAGGGCGAGACCGTGGCCAGCCGCAAGGCCAGCCAGATCGCACTGGAAGCCTTCACCGCCGCCGTGCCTGAGCTGCTGGGCGGTTCGGCCGACCTGACCGGCTCCAACCTGACCAACACCAAGTCCACCCCGGCCTTCCGCGTGGAAGCCGATGGCTCGGCCAACGGTGGCCGCCACATCAACTACGGCGTGCGCGAGTTCGGCATGGCCGCCATCATGAATGGCGTGGCCCTGCACGGCGGCTACATCCCCTACGGTGGCACCTTCCTGACCTTCAGCGACTACAGCCGCAACGCTATCCGCATGGCCGCGCTGATGAAGCAGCGCGTCATCCATGTGTTCACCCACGACTCCATCGGCCTGGGTGAAGACGGCCCGACCCACCAGTCGATTGAGCAAGTGGCCTCGCTGCGCCTGATCCCGGGTCTGGACGTCTGGCGTCCGGCCGACACGGCCGAGACCGCGGTCGCCTGGACCATGGCCATCGGCAACGCCACCCGCCCCAGCGTGCTGGCCCTGAGCCGCCAGAACCTGCCTTACGCGCCGAAGAAGTCCTTGGACGAAATCAGCAAGGGCGGCTATGTGCTGAGCGAGCCGGCCGATATCGGCCTGAAGAAAAAGGCCCGCGCCGTGCTGATCGCCACCGGCTCCGAAGTCCAGCTGGCCCTGCATGCCCAAGGCCTGCTGGCCGCGCAAGGCATCGCGGTGCGCGTGGTTTCCATGCCCTCGACCAATGTCTTCGACCGTCAAGACGGCAAGTACAAGAGCAGCGTGCTGCCCGCTGGCCTGCCCCGCATCGCGATTGAAATGGGCGTGACGGACGGCTGGTGGAAGTACGGCTGCGCGGCCGTCGTCGGCATCGACAGCTACGGCGAATCGGCCCCGGCCCCGGTGCTGTTCAAGCACTTCGGCTTTACGCCTGAGAACGTGGTCGACACCGTCAAGGTCGCCATCGGCGAAGCCCGTCTGAAGGGCGGCAAGCGCTGAGCTCGCGCACAAACGCCGGAAGGCGTTTGTGGCTGATCGTTTGAATTGACTCACCCGAAAAAGGGCAAGGCTTGTGGGCCTTGCCCTTTTTTCATGGGCGGCCCTGGGTCATATCCACAATTTCCAGCCCCTTGCTGACCGCGATACTTGCGGCCGACTTCTAAACGAAGGTGCGGTCCTTTTTGGACACGGCGCCCATAGAGCAAGTGGAGGAGAAGCGGATGAATGGCAAGAACTGGCGGTTGGCGGCTTGGTTTGCGGGCTTGGGATTGTTGGCTGCCTCTGCGGCGCAAGCGCAGACGGTGCTGCCGGATGAGCAGGTGAATGAATGGATGGCTTGTCTCAGCAAAGGAGAACACGCCCTGGTCTATCCGGAGCGCCACCTTGAAGCCAAATCGGGTGGTTTTGTGCGCGTCAAGCTGAGCTTTGAGCGCGCCGACCGAGCGCCGGAGGTCGAGGTGTTGTCGCGCGCCATCCCCGAGGGTTTGTTGGACGCCGTGCGCAGCTATCTGCGCCAGTACCGTTTGCCTTGCTTGCCGGCAGGCAAGACGCTGACCGCGGTGCAGGAGTTCAGCTTCTCCATGCTGTCTCCCAAGGAAATCACCTGGACCAATCCGCGTGGTGTGAGGGAAGACAATGGCGAAAAAATCAGGAGTTGTCTGCGCACGCCTCCCGACAAGCTGCGGCCAACCTGGGGCAGTGGCTTGGCCTCCCGCATGCGACAAAAGGACCATGGCAATCTCTTGCTGAATCTGCGTTTTGAGACGCCCGATGGCCCGCCCCAAGTCAAGGTGGTGTATGACTCCGCGCCCACCGAATTCCGCCAGCCGGTGCTGGACTATGTGGCCAAGTACCGCATGCCTTGCCTGGTCGACGGTGACAGGCCGATTTCTATGGAGCAGCAGTTCCACATCAATAGCTCGGGCTCCGGGAAATCGATGTCGCTGAAGGATCTGGACTTGATCAAATTCCTAGGTGCGGTTAAGGACATCGATCAACAGCAGGTCAACTTTGACCTGAACACCATGGCCTGCCCCTTCCAAGTTGTGTGGCGCGCCGGCATGCCCATAGAGAAGAACCGGGTGGGCGAGGTGGGCCCGAGCAACCTCAACCGCACCGAATTCCTGGCCTGGCTGACGGGCCTGAGCCTGAATGTGCCGGCCGAAGCCATGGAGCAATTGCTGGGTCAATCCATGCTGATCAGCGTGCCCTGTGGCGAAGTGAAATTGGGCGGGTGAGGGGCCTTGCAGGGGTCTGGCGCGGGCGGCTCCGCGCTTGGAACTAAACTTGCGTCAGTTCAGGATTCCCATCATTGCTTACCCATCAAAGGAGAACTCTTCCATGACGATCAAAATCGGTATCAACGGCTTCGGCCGTATCGGCCGTATGGTGTTCCGTGCTGCCGTCGCGAACTTCAAGGAGATTGAAGTCGTCGGCATCAACGACTTGCTGGAGCCGGACTATCTGGCCTATATGCTCAAGTACGACTCGGTGCATGGCAAGTTCGAAGGTGAAGTTTCGGTCGAGGGCAACACCCTGGTCGTCAACGGCAAGAAGATTCGCCTGACCCAAGAGCGCGATCCCGCCAATCTGAAGTGGAATGAAGTCGGCGCCGACATCGTGATCGAAGCCACCGGCCTGTTCCTGGACAAGGCCTCGGGTGAAAAGCATCTGACCGCCGGCGCGAAGAAAGTGGTCTTCTCGGCTCCCTCCAAGGACGACACCCCCATGTTCGTCTACGGCGTGAACCACGCCACCTACGCCGGCCAGACCATCATCTCCAACGCTTCGTGCACCACCAACTGCCTGGCCCCGCTGGCCAAGGTGCTGAACGACAAGTGGGGCATCAAGCGCGGCCTGATGACCACCGTGCACGCTGCTACCGCGACGCAAAAGACCGTGGACGGCCCCTCCAACAAAGACTGGCGCGGCGGCCGCGGCATTCTGGAAAACATCATTCCTTCGAGCACCGGCGCTGCCAAGGCCGTGGGCGTGGTGATCCCCGAGCTGAACAAGAAGCTGACCGGCATGAGCTTCCGCGTGCCCACCTCCGATGTGTCGGTGGTGGACCTGACCGTGGAGCTGAACAGCGAAGCCACGTACAAGGAAATCTGCGCCGAGTTCAAGGCGCAATCGGAAGGCGCGCTGAAGGGCGTGCTGGGTTACACCGAAGAGAAGGTGGTTGCGACCGACTTCCGTGGTGACGCTCGCACCTCCATCTTCGACGCAGACGCCGGCATCGCCCTGGATGGCACCTTCGTCAAGCTGGTGGCCTGGTACGACAACGAGTGGGGCTACTCGAACAAGGTGCTCGAAATGGTCCGCGTGATCGCCAAGTAAGACCGCGGATTCACCCGCACCAAGGCCCCGCTCAGCGGGGCCTTTTTCATTCGCCCAAGCGGTTTTGATCGTCGAAAAACCCGGGCTTGGATTTGCCTTTCTTTACGCTGGAAATGCAGGCACACGCCTAAACTCGCCGCACCACGCTCGCAACTGAAAGTCCGGCTTATGAAGCACCTGCCTAACTCGATCCCGCGGCTGCCCGCCTTGGCCCTCGTTCTGGCCTTGGCCGCCACTGGTGCCTCGGTGCCCTCGGGGGCTGCGACGGACGCCAACTCGTCGGCCAGTGCGAGCAGCTCCACCGAGCAGGCCCGTGTCATCGTGCGCTTCAAACCCGCCGCGGATAGCCTGCGCAGACGCGCCCTCTCGCTCAGCATGGATGCCTCTACCGTCAAGGAAGTGGCGCAAAGCCGCGCCACGGCGCTGGGCCAGCGCACCGGTCTGAGTGGCCTGTCTGCCCAGGGTCTGAGGGCGCGAAAGAATTTGGATGAACGCACGCATGTGATCACCGCCACCGGCATCAGCTCGGCCGAGTTGGCCAAGCGTTTGTCTGCCGATAGCGAGGTGGAAGTGGCGGTGGTCGACCACCTGCGTCGCCATACCGTCGTGCCCAATGACACGCTTTACGCAGGCAATGGCGGGACTCCGCCCAGCTCCGGCAATGGCTCGGCCTATGGCCAGTGGTATCTGAAAGCCCCGGCGGGCGAGGTCGTGTCCAGCATCAATGCCCCGGCCGCCTGGGACATCAGCACCGGCAGCGCCTCCGTCGTGGTGGCGGTGATCGACACCGGGGTGCGCTTTGATCACCCCGATCTGAGCGGGCAGTTCATCGCCAACGCCTCCTTTTCCGCTGGCAAAGTGGGTTATGACATGGTTGGCTTTGCCAACACAAGCGCCTTGGCCGCCGCCAATGACGGCAACCTCAACGACGACGACCCTTCCGATCCGGGCGATTGGGTGAGCCAGAGCGACGTCGCCAACGGCAGCCTCGGCTCAAACTGCACGGTCTCCAACAGCTCCTGGCACGGCACCCGGGTTTCCGGCCTGATTGCGGCGGCCAGCAATAACGCCCAAGGCATTGCCGGTGCGGCCTGGGGCGTCAAGCTTTTGCCCGTGCGGGTCTTGGGCAAATGCGGCGGCTATGACTCCGACATCATGGCCGGCATGAAATGGGCGGCCGGCATCGCGGTTGCCGGTCTACCCAGCAACCCCAATCCGGCCAAGGTGCTCAATATGAGCTTGGGTGGTGACGGTGCCTGCGGCACCACCGGCACCGGTGGCCTGTACCGCGATGTGATCAACCAAGTCACGGCCAAGGGCGTGACGATTGTGGCGGCGGCCGGCAATAGCGAGGGCCTGGCCGTGGGCATCCCGGGCAACTGCCCCGGCGTGATCACGGTGGCGGCTCTGCGCCATGTGGGCAGCAAGGTGGGCTTCTCCAGCATTGGCCCCGAGGTCAGCATCGCCGCGCCCGGCGGCAATTGCGTCAACACCACCGGGGCCTGCCTCTACCCCATGCTCAGCACCACCAATAGCGGCACGACCACCCCGGTCGCTGGCGATAGCAGCTACACCAACAACAGTGCCTCGGTGGGCACCAGCTTCTCGGCGCCCATCGTGGCCGGCACGGTGGCCTTGATGCTGTCGGCCAATCCGAATATGACTCCGGCCCAGGTGCTCAGTACCTTGAAGAGCACGGCGCGGCGCTTCGTCACCAGTGGCGGCACGGCTGGCATCCCGCAATGCACGGCACCCACCGGCGCGGTGCAGGACGAGTGCTATTGCACCACCAGCACCTGTGGCGCCGGCATGCTGGATGCGGCGGCAGCGGTGGCCGCTGCCAAGGCGGCCAACCCGGCCTTGACGCCGCAAACCATCACCTTCACCACCCCCTCCAGCCAGACCATGGCCGCCTCGCCGGTGGCGCTCAGCGCCACGGCCAGCTCCGGCCTGACGGTCAGCTTCAGCGCATCACCATCGACGGTGTGCACGGTCAGCGGCAACTCGCTGACGCTGCTGGCCGTGGGCACATGCACGGTCACGGCCAGCCAGGCTGGCAACAGCACTTATGCGGCAGCGGCCGATGTGGTGCAGACGATTGCCATCACTCAAGGTGCCCAGACCATCACCTTCCCGAGCATTCCCACCCAGACCCTGGGCGTCAGCCCGCCGGCCTTGAGTGCGACGGCCAGCTCCGGTCTGGCGGTCAGCTACACCTCCACCAGCACCTCGGTGTGCACCGTCTCGGGCAGTACGCTGACCTTGGTCGCCGTGGGCAATTGCAGCATTACGGCCAATCAGGCCGGTAACGCGGCCTATGCAGCGGCCAGCCCGGTCACCCAGACCTTTGCCATCGTGGCCGCATCAAGCGGCGGCAGCAGTAGCAGCAACTCGGGTGGCGGCGGCGGTGGTGGCGCATTTGGCGCCGTGTGGGTGGCCTTGTTGGGCCTGGCCAGCTTTGTGTTGCGGCGGGGTGGTGGCCGCAAGCTTTGATGGGGATGCCTCTGGCCGCTGGTGCGGCGAGACATTGCCGCACCCTCAGTCAGGGCCTAGTTGCATCGCCGCCCGAGCAAGCCATGCGATGAATCGCTGGGTTAGCGCGCCGTACTCGCCCCCGCGCTCGCAGGAATCGTTGGCGTCAGGCTGGTCGCCGCAGGGGCGGAAGCCGCTCCATCCGCGGCCGAACTGGCCGATGCGCTCACCGGGCAGGGGCGGAAACCCGGCGCCAGGGCTGGGTCCTTGCTGAGTTGCGCCAGCTTGGCGCGCAGCAGGCCATCGGCCTGAGGCACTAACAGGCGGTGGCGTTTGATGGGCTCTTGCAGGGTCAAGACGCGCAGACCTTTGAGCTGACGCTTTTCCAGCGCATCCACCGCCCGGGCGGCGGCCGCTTCGCTGCTGTGGCGGCTGAGGATCAGGCTGGGCATCTCATTGGGCATGCCTTGCAGATACTCAAAATTGATCTTCATCTTGCGATAGGTTTCTTCCTTGCGCTGCTGGAAGTCCTTGTTCGGCAGCTTGATGCTGGCCACCGCCCAGACGCCGGGCTCCTCGCTGTGCTGGGGCTGGAAGTCGGTCGGCGTGATGCCGGAGCGGGCCAGCAGGCTTTGCGCCGCTTGCAGGGCCGGGTCGCCCACCAGGGGCAGCTCCAGGCAGCTGCGCGCTTCGCTGGCCTGGATCTGCGCCAGGCGTTCGGGTGTGAGCAGGGTGATGCGTTCGGGGTTGACCTGGCGGGCCACGCGCTCGGGCTCGCGGTCACCGCGAGCCTTGAAGCTCAGCAGCTCGTCGAACCAGCCGCGCGTCCAGCCGAACAGTGCGGCGTTCAGGGCCAGGAGAATCAGCAGCAGGGTGCGCAACATGCTTCAGTTGCCGCTGCTGGGGCGCTCAGCGACCAAGCGCAGGCTGACCTCGCCGCCGCTGACCGGCTGCAAGCCCTGTTCGGCGGATTCGATCAGCAGCTCGCCGCTGGCGCTGATGCCGCGCGAGATGCCTTGCAAGCTGCCGGCGCTGACCTGGCGGCCCAGGGTCAGGTCGCGCCTGGCGTAGGGCGCTTGCCAGGGAGCGAAGCCTTCGCTCTGGAAGGCATTGAGTGCGCGGGCCAGGGCGGGTGCGATCAGGGCCAGGACTTCGGGCGCCTGGATGCCGGGGCGGAACTCCTGCAAGCTGGCAAAGCCGGTGGAAAAGGCACTGGCGCTGGGTTCTGGCGCCGTGCCACCACTCAGTTCGTGGATATTCAGACCCACGCCGATGATGACCATGCGCTGGCTGCCGGCCGGCACGGTTTCGATCAAGATGCCGCCCAGCTTGCGGCCGTCCAGCCAGATGTCATTGGGCCATTTCAGCATCAGGCGCGGCGCCTGAGCGGCCGGGATCTGTGCCGGTGGCTCCAGGGCGTCGGCGATGGCGCAGCCCACGGCCAGGGACAGGCCCGACCAGTCGGCCACGCTCATGGGCAGGCCCAGGGAGAAGGTTAGCGAGCTGCCGCCAGTGCTGGACAACCAGGCCCGGCCCATGCGGCCACGGCCATGGCTTTGCTGCTCGGCCACCAGCAGGCAGGGTTGCATATCGTGCGAACGCCGCCCGTAAGCTTGGGGCGAGCCGCTGCGGGCCTCGTTCTTGACCCGCTCCAGCAAGGCGGTGTTGGTGGAGGCGACGCGGGCCAGCACCTCGACGCTGATGCCCGGAAGCAAGGGGCTGAGGGTTTGCCAAAGCGCTTCGGCTTGCCAGTCTTGGTAGGGGGTGTCGGAGCTGGACATGGGACTGCGGGGGGGAGTGCGCTTAGCGCTTGGGTGCCAACATGGTGCCACGGCAGTGCGGGCTGCCGCAGTAACAGGCGAATTCTTTCTTCAGCTTGGGCGTGTAGCGCTCGTCAATCGTGAGGCCGTAGTCGTAGAACAGCTCTTCGCCGGGGCTCAAGTCCACCAAGGCCTTGATATAGACCCGGCCCTCCACCTCGTCGGCCTCGCAATTGGGCTCGCAAGCGTGGTTGATCCAGCGCGAGCTATTGCCGCCGTGGAGGGCGTCGATGACGCGGCCGTCATCGATATGGAAGTAAAACGTGTGGTTGGGCTGGCTGGGGTCGTGCGGATGGCGATCCATCGCTTCGTCCCAGCTGATGCGCTCACCGGTGTACTCGATGATGACCTCACCTGCAGCGATGGGCGCAAGCGCATAGACTCCGCGCCCATGCACACCCGAATTGCGCACCTGGATCCGGCGGCCCGAGGCCTTCGCTGGGGCTGCGGGCTTGGCGGCAGCGGCCGGGGACTTTTTACGAGCGGCTTGCGTCATCGAGTTTGTGGTTACATTGAATTCATGGGTGCGCGCGTGCGTGT
This sequence comes from Paucibacter sp. KBW04, assembly GCF_003852425.1. Lineage (GTDB taxonomy): Bacteria > Pseudomonadota > Gammaproteobacteria > Burkholderiales > Burkholderiaceae_C > Paucibacter_A. Next base: position 133,139 of record NZ_QAJN01000018.1, read on the forward strand.
GCGCATGCGCGAGGCCGGATTGTAGGCAGAGCACGGGACCACCTTGCCGATTGAACAGAAGAAAACATCAAACCGACACTATGAGCAAAACACTGATCATTGCCGAGAAGCCCTCCGTGGCCCAGGACATCGTGCGTGCGCTCACCCCGAGCGCTGGCAAGTTCGAGAAACATGACGAGTACTTTGAGAGCGAGCACTATGTGGTCAGCTCGGCCGTCGGCCATCTGGTGGAGATCAAGGCGCCGGAAGAATTTGACGTCAAGCGCGGCAAGTGGAGCTTTGCCAATCTGCCGGTGATCCCGCCTCACTTTGATCTCAATCCCATCGACAAGAGCAAGGGCCGGCTGAACGCCCTGGTCAAGCTGATCCGCCGCAAGGACGTGACGCAGCTGATCAACGCCTGTGACGCGGGCCGCGAGGGTGAGCTGATCTTCCGCCTGATCGTTCAGTACGCCGGCACGGCCAAGGCGGCCATCAACAAGCCGGTGCAGCGCCTGTGGCTGCAGTCCATGACGCCGCAAGCCATCCGCGAGGGCTTTGAGAAGCTGCGCACGGACGCGCAGATGCTGCCCCTGGCCGATGCGGCGCGCTGCCGCTCCGAGGCCGATTGGCTGGTCGGCATCAACGGCACCCGGGCGATGACGGCCTTCAATTCGCGCGATGGCGGCTTCTTTCTGACCACGGTCGGCCGGGTGCAGACGCCCACGCTGTCCATCGTGGTGGAGCGGGAAGAAAAGATCCGCAAGCATGTGGCGCGCGACTACTGGGAGGTGCGTGCCAGCTTCGACGCCCAAGCCGGCCAGTACGAAGGCAAGTGGTTTGATCCGCAGTGGAAGAAGAACGCCGAGGACGCCGAGCTCAAGGCCGACCGCCTCTGGCAACGCCCCGACGCCGAGGCCATTGCCGCCGCCGTGCTGGGCCAGCCCGCCAAGGTGACGGAAGAAAGCAAGCCCACCAGCAGCAGCTGCGGCGGCCTCTACGACCTGACCACCTTGCAGCGCGAGGCCAACTCGCGCTTTGGCTTCTCGGCCAAGACCACGCTCTCCCTGGCCCAGGCCTTGTACGAGAAGCACAAGGTCTTGACCTATCCGCGTACCGACTCGCGCTATCTGCCCGAAGACTATCTGGCTGTGGCCAAGCAGACGGCCGAGATGATCGCCTCTGAAGACATGCCCGGCCCTCTGCGCGAGCTGGCCGCGCATGCCAAGAAGTCCTTGAAGGAAGGCTATATCAAGCCGACCAAAAAGGTGTTTGATAACAGCAAGGTCTCGGATCACTTTGCCATCATCCCCACCCTGCAAGCGCCCAAGAGCCTGACCGACATCGAGGCCAAGCTCTATGACATGGTGGTCAAGCGCTTCCTGGCGGTGTTTTTCCCGCCGGCCGAGTTCCTGGTCACGACCCGCATCAGCACCGTCAAGGCTGGGGGTAAGGACTACAACTTCCAAACCAATGGCAAGGTGCTGGTCAAGCCGGGCTGGTTGGCCGTCTACGGCAAAGAAGCGCAAGAAGACGATGCCAATCTGGTGGCCGTGGCCGCGGGCGAAGTGGTGCGCACCGAGGGCGTGGATGTGAAGGCCCTGGCCACCAAGCCGCCGGCCCGTTACACGGAAGCGACTTTGCTCTCCGCCATGGAAGGCGCGGGCAAGCTGATCGAAGACGAAGAGCTGCGCGCCGCCATGACCGAAAAAGGCCTGGGCACGCCAGCCACCCGCGCCGCCACCATCGAAGGTCTGCTGACCGAGAAGTACATGGTGCGCGACGGCCGTGAGCTCATCCCCACCGCCAAGGCCTTCCAGCTGATGACCCTGCTGCGCGGCCTGAATGTGGAGAACCTGACCAACCCGCAGCTCACCGGCGAATGGGAATTCAAGCTGGCCGAGATGGAGAAGGGCCGCCTGAACCGCGACGCCTTCATGGCTGAGATCGCCGCCATGACCGAGCGCGTGGTGCAAAAAGCCAAGGAATACGACCGCGACACCATTCCCGGCGACTACGCGACGCTCAAAGCCCCTTGCCCCAAATGCGGCGGCGTGGTGAAAGAGAACTATCGCCGCTTCACCTGCACTGGCAAGGACGGTGCGGCCGAAGGCTGCGGTTTCTCCATCGGCAAGATCCCCGGCAGCCGCAGCTTTGAGCTGCACGAGGTGGAGAAGTTCTTGGTCGACAAAAAGATCGGCCCGCTGGAAGGCTTTCGCTCCAAGGCGGGTTGGCCCTTCACCGCCGAGTTGGCCCTGGTCTATGACGAGGAGATCAAGAACTGGAAGCTGGAGTTCGACTTCGGCGAGGATGCCAAAAAGGCTGAAGGCCTTGGCGAGCCGGTGGACTTCAGCGCCCAGACGGCGCTGGGCCATTGCCCCAAATGCGGCGGCTCGGTGTTCGAGCATGGCAGCAACTATGTCTGCCAAAACGCGGTCGGCCCTGGCTCTAGCTGCGACTTCAAGAGCGGCAAAATCATTCTGCAGCAGCCCATCGAGGTGGCGCAGATGCAAAAGCTCCTGAGCACGGGCAAGACCGAGCTGCTGGAGAACTTCGTCTCCAACAAGACCCGACGCAAGTTCAAGGCCTTCCTGGCCTTTGACAAAAAGGAAGGCAAGGTGATGTTCGAGTTTGAGCCGCGCGCGGCCAAGCCCGGAGCCAAGCCGGCGGCAAAGACGGCAGACAAAGCGGCGGACAAGGCCCCCGCGGCCAAGACTGCCAGCAAGGCTGCCGCCAAGGCCCCGGCCAAGAAAGCGGCGGCCAAGAAAACCGCCAAGGCCTGAGGCCAGGGCCCCCGAGCGGGCCCCGGCGCACAAACTCTGACGGGCCGGCTGGCCCGTTCACGCATCGTGATGAGGATTCCTGGGGAGGGATCGCATGTCGGTTAGGGATTTCGGTCTGGGCATTCAGGCAAGGCTGATGCTGGGCATTGCCGGGGTTGCCACGGCCCTGGTGGCCGTGGTGGGCCTGGTCTGGACCACCCAGATGGAGCGCGAGCTGAGCCTGGAGCTGGATCAGCGGGTGGCTCGCATGGTGATGCTGGTCAAGCGCAATCTGGCCGTGCCCATCTGGAATATGGATGCCGGCTCGGTGGAGAACCTGCTGGACGCGGTGATGGCCGATCCCGAGGTGCATGCCATCGAGGTGCGCAGCGAGAGCTTCAGCGACAAGCCCATCGTGCGCCAGCGCATGGGTCAGCCCGTTGAGCCCTTGCGCAGCGAGTTTGATGTGGTCTACAGCAGCAATGCCTACGCCGCCCAGAAGTCGCTGGCGCGGGTCAGCCTGATCTACAGCCGCGAGCAAAGCCAGGAACAGTTGCAGCGCACCCGCCGCTTTGTGGCCGCCCTTTTGCTGGGCGTGCTGGCGACCGTGGTCTTGAGCTGTTATGTGCTGGTTAAACGCTTTGTCAAGCAACCGGTGCTACGCCTGGGGGCCTTGGCCCAGCGGGTGGCCGATGGCGATCTGGGCGCCCGGGCCGAGGTGGGCAAGCGCGATGAGATAGGCCGGCTCACCGAGCAATTCAACGCCATGAGTTCCAGCCTGCTGGCCTCCTCGCAAGAGCTCAAGCGCAGCGAGGAGCGCTACCGCAGCCTCTACGAGAACGCGCCGGCCGGCATCTTCCAGGCCGATGACCGGGGCCGCCTGCTCAGCCTCAACCACGCCTTGGCCCGCATGCTGGGCTTTGCTTCGCCGGCCCAGGCCCTGGCGGCCGGCGCCCGCCTGCGCCAGCTGGCGGAGCTGGACCCGGCGGACTACAAGGCCATGGCCCGCGCCCTGATGCGCGACCAGCGTTTGCAGCAAGTGCCGCTGCGCATCGCCCTGCCCGAGGGCCGCCAGCTCTGGGTGGAGCTGACGGTCCATCGCGTCGCCGAACCCGAGGAGGGCGGCGGCCCGCGCATCGAGGGCATGATCACCAACATCACCCAGCGCCGCCTGGCCGAGCAAGAGCTGACCCACCACCGCGACCATCTGGAAGAGCTGGTGGCCAAACGCACCCAGGCGCTCAAGCAAGCCATCACCCGGGCCGAAGTGTCCAGCCAGGCCAAGAGCCGCTTCCTGGCCACCATGAGCCATGAGTTCCGCACGCCCCTCAACGCCATCCTGGGCTTTGCCCAGCTGCTGCAGATGGACGATGAGCTGCGGCCCGACCAGCGTGCGCGCATCGACTCCATCCGCAACTCCGGCGAGCATTTGCTCAGCCTGATCTCCGATGTACTGGACATGGCCAGCATCGAGGCCGGCAAGGTGCGTTTGCAGCCCAGCCCGGTGGACCTGCGCGCCCTGCTGGACATGGCTTGCGACACCGTGCGCCTGCGCGCCGAGCAGAAGAAGCTGATGTTCGCCGTCGACCTCTCGCCCCATCTGCCGCAGCGGGTGATGGTGGACGGCCAGCGCCTGCGCCAGATCTTGCTCAATCTGCTCTCCAACGCCGTCAAGTACACCGACGCGGGCGCCGTCTGCCTGAGCGTGCAGTTCCTGGCCTGGGACGGCGATCGTGTGCGCCTGCGCTTCGCCGTGGGCGACTCCGGCATCGGCATCGCCGAGCAGCATCTGAGCCACCTCTTCCAGCCCTTCGAGCAAGTGGCCGACAGCGCCCGCTGCCTGGGCGGCACCGGCCTGGGCCTGTCCATCAGCCAGCAGCTGGTGCAGGAGATGGGCGGCGAGATTCGCGTGAGAAGCGTGCTGGGCGAGGGTAGCGAATTCGAGTTTGACCTGAGCCTGCCCTGCGTGATCTGAAGGCCGGTGTTTGTGGGGTGCGTGTAGAGCGCCAAATTGGTTGCCTTGGCAGGTTGGGTAGATCAAGGCCTTGCACCTCCTCCTGCCCTACGCCTCTTTCCTGTTCTCGCTGCTGCCTTTGCTGCAAGGGCAGTACTGGCGGCTCTGGAAGATGGCATACGGCGGCCGTGCTTTGACGGGCAGCTGGGGCACCGTCTGGTTCGTGCCGATCCTGTTCCTGACCCAACAAGTCATGAAACAAGGCAACTACGGCTGGCCGCTGCTGAGCCTGGCATCTTCATTGGCCGCCGTGCACTTGGTCTGCCAGCTCTGCCGTGTCCGCAGCCTCACGCGTTCTCAAGACTGACTGACCGCCTAGAGAGCGGCCACCGAACTCATCGTGCCTGACACGGGGCTCCGAGGCGCCGTGGCCAGTCGCCACCTCGAAGTGCGGGTTGAGAAAGGGTCTCGCGCCCTAGGGCGCGCATTCTTGGAATTTCGGCTCAGAACGAATTGTGATCTCCATAACGTGAGGCATCTTTTCGCATTTGCTCGAGCCCATCCGGCCTGTGGCGGCGAACGCGGCAGGGTACTTACGAAGTATGGAGATGGCGATAGTTCAGCATGTGTTCTCCGGTTCGGAAGAACCGAATCCTAGGGGTGCTAACCCCTGGTATGTGCGGGGTGCGCCCTGCTTAACGCGGACTTTCCCTCGCTTTGAAGTCATGGGCGGCCGTTGAAATTTTGACGTAAGGGACCGTCGACACATTCGCGAAGTTGGGAAGTGGGGATGCTGCTGTTGGATGCGCGTCGGCGAACAAGCGGACGGGCCTTCGGCTGGCCTGAACAGGCCACCCTGCGCGACAGAGCTTCGCTTTAAGCCCAGGCCGGTTACCCAAAAGGCGAAGCGAAAAAGAGGTGGTCCGCAGTCCGACTGCAATTAAAAACCGTCTGGCCAAAGTGCTGGATATAAAGGGAGCAAGCTGAATGACGACAAGCGACATCACAAACTCGGTGCGGGAACGTTCCCGGCCCATGACCCCTGAAGAGAAAAAGGTGATTGCCGCCTCTTCGGCGGGAACAATCTTCGAGTGGTACGACTTCTACCTCTACGGCGCGCTGGCCGCGATCATCGGGGCGCAGTTCTTCACCGCCTTCCCCGAAAACACACGCAATGTGTTCGCCTTGCTTGCCTTCGCAGCCGGCTTCATCGTGCGTCCGTTTGGCGCCCTGGTGTTCGGCATGCTGGGCGACATGATCGGACGCAAGTACACCTTCCTGATGACCATCGTCATCATGGGTGTTTCGACTTTCCTGGTCGGCGTCTTGCCCAACTACGAAAGCTGGGGCGTTGCGGCTCCCATCATCCTGATCTTGCTGCGCATGGCGCAGGGCCTGGCGCTGGGCGGCGAGTACGGTGGTGCAGCGATCTACGTGGCTGAGCATGCGCCAGCCAACCAGCGTGGCTACTTCACGGCCTTCATCCAGACCACGGCGACCTTGGGCCTGTTGCTGTCCTTGATCGTGATTCTGTCGGTGCAAGGCTACGTCAATGGCAACTATCCCGACGTGCCCCTGATGAAGGACGGCATCGCGGTGTTGATGGCCGACGGCACACCGCAGATGGTCAAGGCATTCAATGCCTGGGGCTGGCGCGTGCCCTTCATTGGCTCGATCTTCCTGCTGCTGATCTCGCTCTACATCCGCCTGCAGATGAACGAGAGCCCGGCCTTTAAGAAGATGAAGGAAGAGGGCCGCACCTCCAAGGCACCGCTGAGCGAAGCCTTCGGCAACTGGAAGAACGGCAAGATCGCCCTCATCGCGCTGTTCGGCCTCGTCGCAGGTCAGGCCGTGGTTTGGTATACGGGCCAGTTCTACGCGCTGTTCTTCATGCAGAACGTGATCAAGATCGACAGCTTCACGGCCAACGTGATGGTGGCCTGGTCCTTGATCCTGGGCACGGGCGGCTTCCTGTTCTTTGGCGCGCTGTCCGATCGCATCGGCCGCAAGCCCATCATCCTGGCGGGCTGTCTGCTGGGTGCCGTCACCTTCCTGCCTCTGTTCGGCTTGCTGACCAAGACGGCCAATCCCGCGATCTACAAAGCGCACCAGACGCCCGTTACGGTGACCGTGAACGCGCAAGACTGCTCGTTCCAGTTCAACCCCACGGGAACGGCCAAGTTCACTTCGTCTTGCGACATCGCCAAGGCACAACTGGCTCGTACCTCGGTGAACTACACCACCTTGGAAGGTGCAGCGCCTGGCACCTTGGCGGTGGTGAAGGTCGGCGAAACGTCGATCCCGGCGTACGACGCGGGCAAGCTCGCCGGCGACGATTTGAAGAAGGCCAAGACCACGTTCGACTCCGCGCTGAATGCGGCGCTGAAGCAGGCGGGCTACCCGATGGTTCCGGCCGACAACTCGAGCATTGCAAAGGCCCAGCACTTCTTCGACATCTTCACGGCGCAGAAGCTGACGATCATCGCCATCCTGACCTATCTTGTCATCTTGGTGACCATGGTCTACGGCCCGATCGCCGCGATGCTGGTTGAACTGTTCCCGACCCGCATCCGCTACTCGGGCCTGTCGCTGCCGTATCACATCGGCAATGGCTGGTTCGGTGGCCTGATGCCGGCGACCGCCTTCGCGATTTCGGCGCAGACCGGCAACATCTACTCGGGCCTGTGGTACGCCATCGTGGTGGCCGTCATGACGGTGGTCATCGGTATGTTGCTGGTGCCGGGTGGTACCCACAGGAAGGACATCTTCGCTGGCGACGGCGGCAGATAAGCCCATCTCGATTGCCGGGCCGAGGCTTCCGCGAAGCCACGGCCCGGTGTGCATTTGACAAGGGAGATGCCGCTTTGACCGATCTCGTGCTTTCACAATTGACCGACCTTTTTCGCTTTGGACTGATCATCGCTCTCGTGGTGACGATGCAGAGAACCGCGGCGGTGACAGGGCGCGTCCTGCCCCTGGCCATGGGCGTGGTGTTCGTGGCTGTCATGATCCCCGCCACCATGCCTAGCGGTTCGGTGAGTATGACCCACGCCATCCTTGCTGGGCTGGTGTCCAACGCCATCATATTGATGCCCGTGCTGGCCGGTGCGTGGCTGATCGCGCGACTGCGGCGCTGAACAAGGCAGAAGAATCGGTGGCGGCGAACCCCGCCTGGGCCGCCCGCCGCAAATTGCCACCGGCCGCGTGCCCTGATTTTCGACACTTGTCGGCCAGGCGCGCTCGCAGTATGGTGCGCGCCATCTGTACATCCAATGGAATTCCAATGAAATTCAAACTCCTGGCCATCGCGGCCGCTGCTGCCTTGAGTAGCGGTATGAGCGGCCTTGCCCTGAGCTCGGCCTGGGCCGCCGAAGCAAGCGCCAATGTGGGCGCGGTGGTCTCCAGCGAAGGCCGTTTGGCCGTCAAGTTTGAAAAAATTCGCCTGGCCAATGGCTTTGAGGTGATCTTGGTGGAAGACCACCGCCTGCCCCTGGTGGCCTTCAATCTGTGGGTGCATGCCGGGCCGCAAAACGAGGCCAATGGCCAGACCGGCTTTGCCCATTTGTTTGAACACCTGCTGTTCGCCGGCACCAAGCACATCCCGCGCGGCGAGGCCGACAAGATCGTCGAGGCCGCGGGCGGCACCGACTCCAACGGCTCCACCAATTTCGACCGCACCAACTACTTCTTCACCCTGCCCAGCAATCAGCTGGAGCTGGGGCTGTGGATCAAGTCCGACATGCTGGGTTACATGATCGACAATGTCGACGCCGTGGCCCTGGCCAATCAGCAGGACGTGGTGCGCAATGAGCGCCGCCAGTCGGTCGAGAATCGCCCCTACGGCATCGTCGAGGAGGCGGTCTACCAGGCCTTGTTCCCCGAGGGCCACCCCTACCGCGCCACCGTGATCGGCTCGCACGCCGACATTCAGAGCATCAAGCTGGAAGACGTCAAGGCCTTCTCGCGCACCTATTACCGCCCGAACAACGCCACCCTGGTGCTGGCCGGTGACTTCAAGCCGGCCGAGGCCAAAAAGCTGTTGCAGAAGTATTTCGGCACGCTCAAGGCGGGTGATCCGGTGCCGCCGGCGCATGCGGCTCAGCCTGTGATTGCGGCAGAGAAGCGCGTCAAGGTGACGGACCGGGTGGAGCTCTCGCGCCTGAATCTGGCCTGGCACACGCCCGCCATTTTCCAGGCCGGCGACGCCGATCTGGATGTGGCCGGCTACATCCTGGGCGGCGGCAAGGCAAGCCGCCTGCATAAAAAGTTAGTTTACGAAACCCAGCTGGCCCAGACGGTGCAGGTGGCCCAGGAATCGCTGGCCCTGGGCTCGGTGTTCGGGGTGGAAGTGGTGGCGCGGCCCGGCAAGTCATTGGACGAGATCGAGGCTTTGGTCGATGGTGAACTGGCCGAGCTGGTGAAGAACCCGCCCTCGAATGAAGAGTTGCAGCGCGCCCGTGCCGCCATCGAGACCAATCTGCTCTCGCGCATGGAAAAGGTCGGCAGCCTGGCCGATCTGCTCAACCATTACAACCAGATGGCCGGCGACCCCGACTTCGTCGGCAAGGACCTGGCCCGCTACCGCGCCGTCACGCCCGAGTCGGTGCGTGCCGCAGTGATCAAGTATCTGGACAAGAACAAGCGCGTGGTGGTGCAGGCCACGCCGGGCGAGAAGGTCTTGGCCGCCGAGGTGCCCACCCCGCCCATGCCCACGGCCAAGGCCGAGGTGCTTAGTGCCGCCGAACGCGCCCAACTCAACCCGAGCGAAGCCTGGCGCAACAAACAGCCCAAGCCCGGCAAGGCGCTGGCGCTGAGCCTGCCCAGTGGCAAGCGCATCGCTCTGGCCAATGGCCTGACCCTGGTCCATGTGCCCAAGCCCGGCCTGCCCCTGGTCAGCGCCAGCTTGATCGTGCGTGCCGGTCAGCTGAACAACCCGGCCGACAAGCCGGGCCTGGCCAGCTTCACCGCCAGCATGCTGCAAGAAGGCACGCAAACCCGCAGCGCCCAGCAGCTGGCCGATGAGGTCGCTAACCTGGGCGCTCAGCTGACAAGCGCCGCCAGCCTGGAGGATTCACGCATCGAGCTGAGCAGCCTCAAGGCCAATTTCAAACGAGGCCTGAGCCTCTTGGCCGATGTGGCGCAGAACCCGGCCTTCAGCGAGGCGGAGTTGCAACGCAAGAAGGCGGCTCGCCTGGCCGCGCTGGCTCAGCAGCGGGAGAACCCGGCTGCCGTCGCGGCGGTGATCGCCAACCAAGCGGTTTACGGCGAGGGCCACCCCCTGGCCTTCAGCGCCCTGGGCAATGAGGCGGCGATCAAGGCCACCGATGCCGCGGCCCTGCGCCAGTTCTGGCAGCAGCAATATCGCCCCGAACAAGCGGCCCTGGTCATCGCGGGTGATGTCAGCGAGGCCGAGGCGAAAGAGCTGGCCCAGAGCTTGTTTGGCAGCTGGAAGTCGGCCCCTGCCGCGCAGACGCAAGCGGCCGCCGCAGTGCCCAAGGCCAAGCCCAGTGCGGCCCGGGTGATCCTGGTGGACAAGCCCGGCGCACCGCAGACGGCCCTGGCCGTCGTCTCCGCCGGCCCCTTGGCCCAAGACCCGCAAGCGGCGGCCATCCAGGTGATGAATACCGCCCTGGGCGGCGCCTTCACCTCGCGCATCAACCACCAGCTGCGTGAGGTCAAGGGCTATACCTATGGCATCTATTCCAACTTCCAGATGGGCCGCCAGGTGGGCGACTTCGCCATTCGCGGCAGCGTGCGCACGGATGTGACCGGCGAGGCCTTGAAAGATATGTTTGCCGAGATCGCCGCCGTGCGTGCCCAAGGGCTCAAGCCCGAGGAAACCGAGCGTGCCCGCAATGCCCAGCTCTTGACCCTGCCGGGCCTGCTGGACACCAACCGCGTCGTGGCCTCCAGCTTCGCGGGCTTCTGGTCCAGGGGCTTTGGCGAGGACTATGTCGCTCAGCTGCCGGCCCGCTTTGCCGCTGTCACGCCGGCCAGCGTCTTGCAAGCCGCCAAGACCCATGTGGATGCCGATGGCTTGATCGTGGTGGCCGTGGGCGACAAGGCCAAGATCCTGCCGCAGTTGCAGGCCTTTGGCCGCAAGCCCCTGGAGCTGCGTGATGCCGAGGGCCAGTTGATCAAGCCCTGATCAAGGTTTGTGTTTTTTAGGCTGGCAAAAGGGCGGGCCTGCGGGCGCGCCCTTTTTTTCGCCCCGGCTTTTCCGGGCTCTGTTTGGCGGCACACTGGCCGCATGAGCGAGACCGTTTTCTACAAGCTGCTGGCCATCTTCATCGCCGTGGCCATCGGTTGGTTTGTGGGCCGTATGCGCTGGCTGGGCGATGTCACGGCGGGTGGCAGCGGGGGCGACCCGGCGCGGGTGCTGTCGGCAGCAGCCTTCTACATCTTTGTGCCGGCCCTGCTGTTTCGCACCACGGCGCGGGTGGACTTCGCCACGCTGCCCTGGTTGACGTTGGCGGCATTTTTCATCCCCGTGCTGGGGCTGGCGCTGGCGGTCTACGGCCTGCAACGCGCGCGCGGGGCCGGGCGCCAGCCTGGCATGGCCGCCGCGCCCAGCGTGCAAGCCATCACCGCCATGTTCGGCAATACCTTGCAGGTGGGCGTGCCCATGGCGGCGGCCGTGTTTGGCGAGGTCGGCCTGGCCATCCACATCACCGTCGTGACCCTGCACGCCCTGAGCATCCTGACCCTGCTGACCGCCTTGGTGGAGCTGGACCTGGCGCGCGAGCGTGCCGCCGCAGCCCAGGCGCAGAGCCTGGGCCAGATCCTCGCCACCACCTTACGCAACACCGTGATTCACCCCGTCGTGCTGCCGGTGTTGGCGGGCCTGAGCTGGAACGCTTTGGGCTTGCACCTGCCCGCCGTGCTGGACGAGGTCTTGCAGATGCTGGGCACGGCCGTCGTGCCCCTGTGCCTGACTCTGATCGGCATGTCGCTGGCCTATTACGGCTTGCCCAAGAGCTTGCAGCCGGTGCTGGGCCTGGTGCTGGCCAAGCTGATCCTGCTGCCGGCTCTGGTGCTGGTCTTCGCGCATTGGGGCCTGGGGCTGAGCGGCATGCCCTTGGGTGTGGTCGTGATGATGGCGGCCCTGCCCACCGGCTCCAACGCCCTGATCTTTGCCCAGCGCTACCGCTGCTTGGAGGGCCAGACGACGGCCGCCATCGTCGCCTCCACTCTGCTGTTCATGCTGACGGCGCCGCTATGGCTGGCGCTGCTGCATCACGTCAACCCTGGAGGCTAGGCATTGGAAATGAGCAAGTTTTCTGGCAGCGGGCCGGGCGAGCAAACGAATGACGGTTGCTCCGTCGAGTTCTATCGCCGCCTGCCTTATCTGGGCGAGCTGGACGAGATCATGGGTCTGCTGCCGGCCCATTCAAGCGTCATGGAACTGGGCTGCGGCAGCGGCCGGCTGGCCGCCCGTCTGGCTGCAGCCGGCCATCGCGTCGTCGGCGTCGATGATTCCGCCGCGATGCTGAGCCATCTGCCGCCCACGGTGAGCGGCGTTCATGCGTCAATTGAAGCCATTGCCTTGCCCCAGCGCTTCGACGTTGTGCTGCTGCCCAGCCATCTGATCAACCACCCAGATGCCGATCTGCGCAGCGCCTTCGTCCGCTGCGCGGCCAGGCATCTGGTGGCGGGTGGGGTGTTTTATCTGAAGCGCCACGACCCGAGCTGGCTGCGCACCGTGCAAACCGGCTTTCTGGCCGAGCGAGACGGCGTCCGGTACGCGGCCGAAGGCGTCAGCCGCCAGGGCAATCTGCTCACCATGACCTTGGTCTACCAAGCTTTTGGCGAGCGCTGGACGCAGAGCTTCACGGCTCAGGCCCTGGAGGCTGAGGCCATCGAAGCCTTGTTGGCCGAGCAGGGTTTTGGCAAGGTGCAATGGCATGGCGAAAAGGGCTTGTGGGCAGAGGCCCGCTTGGCCCACGACACATCACAAGAACGAGCAAGAGGAGGCTACGCTTGAGCCACACCATTTCCGAAGAACGCTTGCAGCCCGGCTCCGCACGCGAGCAGGTCTGCGAGGCGCCGGCCCTGCCGCCCAGCCTGGCGCAGCGCCTGCGGCACTGGCAGTGGCGGCGCAACCGCGTGGGCCAGGCCGGTGCGGCCGTGTACCGCCTGCACAAGCCAGCTCCCAATCAGCAGGACCTGTATCTGAAGCAGGGTCGTGGCGAGGTGGCCGAGGCCTTGTTTGACGAGGCCGCCCGCCTGCGCTGGCTGGGCCAGGCTCTGCCCACGAATCAACTGCTGGGTTTCGAGTGGGATGGCGAGGAAGCCTGGCTGCTGAGCGCCGCCGTACCGGGGCGCAGCGCCTACGAATGCCTGAGGCAGCGGCCCGAGCAGGCCGCCGAGATCGCCCAGGCCCTGGGCGCCTTTCTAGCCCGCTTGCACGCCCTGCCTATCGAGGCCTGTGCCTTCAATGCCCAGCTGCCGATTCGCCTGGCTCAGGCCCGGCGGCGCCTGGAGGCGGGTCTGGTCGATGCCCAAGACTTTGATGCGGATCGCGCCGGGCAGACGGCCGAGCAGGTCTGGCTGCAGCTTCAGGCCCTGCTGCCCATGCAGACCGAACTGGTGCTGACCCATGGCGACTATTCCCTCGACAACATCTTGCTCGATGAGGCCGGTGAGGTCAGCGGCGTGATCGATCTGGGCCGCCTGGGGGTGGCCGACCGCTATCAGGACCTGGCGATTGCCTGGAATTGCCTGCAGGAGTTTGGCTCGGCCGCGCAACAAGCCTTTGTCTCGGCCTACGGCATTCCAAGCCCAGACCCGCACAAAATTGCCTTGCATCTCTGCCTTGACGAGTTCTTCTAGCCCGCCCCAGCTTTCCATCTGAGCAAGCCTTCCGATGCAAGCGCAAGACATGAGCCCACACAAAATTCTGCCGGCGCTGGCGCTGCCGCCCGATGCCTTGCGGCAAGCCTTTGTCGCGGCCTTTGCCGACTATCTGATCGGCCCTTTTGAACCCACGCCCGAGCAGTGGCCCGCTTTCTTGCAGCGCCAGGGCGTGGACCTGAGCTTGAGCCGCGCGGCCCTGCGGGTGGGCTTGGATGAGCAAACCGGCGTCGAGCTGCTGGCCTTTGCCCTGGTGGCGCCACGCCCCGAGCTGGGCCGTTGGCGCCTGGCCACCATGGGCGCCTTGCCGGCCGCGCGCGGTAGCGGGGCCGCCCCAGCCTTGTTGGACGATTTTGTTCAGCGCGCTGCGGCCCAGGGCCAGGCGGCCGTGGAGCTGGAGGTGTTTGCGCAGAATCAGCGGGCTTTGCGTCTGTATCAAAGCCGAGGCTTTGTGGCGCGACATGAGTTGCATGGCTATCTGGCCGAGCCCGGCCGTATCGGCGGCCTGGATCACCCGGTCCACGAGATCGCCCGGCCGGCCGATGCGCTGGACTGGTTGCAAGAGCAGGCCCCGCCCGATCTGCCCCTGCAGGTCTCGCCGCCCATCCTGCGCCAAAGCGCCTTGCACACATGGCGCTGGGGCCGCGCCCAGCTGATGTTCGCTCTGCCCGATGTCCACAGCCTGCAGATCAGCAGCCTGCTGGACGTCTCCGGCCCCGCCCAGCGCGATGCCCGGGTGCTGCTGCAAACTTTGGCCGCCCGCTACCCACAGCGCACGCTGCGCGTGCCGGCCCTGCAGCGACCCGAGCTGGGCGGCGAGGCCTTGCGCGAGCTGGGCTTTGAGCGGCAGGGCTTGCATCAGCTGTGGATGCTGCGAGATTTGTCTGTCGGCTGAATTTGCCTGTGCATTTTTAAAGCTAGCAATCGATGAAAATTCATATTCAAGCCATTGGTGAAGAACAGTTTGATGGCTTCGCTAGCTATCTGAACAATCATCTTTCGGACAACGGCGCCGTCGGCACGGGCTACTTCCAGCCCTTGCCTCGCCAGGCTTCGTTTTTCTCAGAAACGCGCATAGCGGCATTCCGGGTTGCCTTGGGTCGAGCCCTCACGGAGCCAGGTTGGCGGCGAGCTTGGGTGAGCCTGAATGCGCAAGAGCGCATCACCGGCCATGTCGATCTACGCGCCCTGGCCGAGCCGCACACCGAACATCGCTGCCTGCTGGGCATGGGTGTGGACCGGGACTTCCGGCAAGCCGGTTTGGGGCAAGCCTTGCTGTCGCATGCCCTGAGCTGGGCCCGGGACGAGGCGGGTCTGGAATGGGTCGATCTGCAGGTGCTGGCCGGCAATGAAAAAGCGCGGCGCTTGTATGCGCGGGCCGGCTTCGTGCAGACGGGCTTGATCCCTGCAATGTTCAAGATCGATGGGCAGGTGTTGGACTACGTTTTGATGAGTCGTCGGGTTATTCTGCCGAAATGAACCCTATTTCTTGGCGAACTGCGCTCACTCTTCTATTGCTGCTTGCGGCGGCTGCTGCCGCTTGGTTTCCTCAACTCGACGCACAAGCCAGTCAAGAGCTGGATGCCGGGATCCGGCGTGCGATGGCTACGTTTGCTACTGCACGGGTGATCAATGCGGCGATCTCAGTTCTGCAGGAGTTCTCCATCAGCGTTGGAGTGACGATTGCCATTGGCCAAGCGCTGGACCCTATCAATGACATCGTCGAACAGTTTTCGACCTTGATGCTGGTCGCGCTGGTGTCCATGGGCGTTCAGAAAGTGCTGCTTGCGATGGGCGGCCATCTCCTTGTGAAAGTCTGCGTCGTCGCGGCGATTCTTGGTACGGCGCTTGCCGTCTTGATGCGCTGGCGCTTGCCTCGCATTTGTCGTGCGGCCTTGATCGTTCTGCTCTTGATCCGCTTCGTTGTGCCTGTGGCTTTGCTGGGCAGCCATGCGGTCTTCAAGTATTTCTTGCACGAGAGCTACCAGAGCCATCAGCAAGGCCTTGATCTGGCCGCTGCGGACATGAATCAGCTCCACTCCTCTGTCGGCAAACAGCAGCAACAACAAGACGTAATCAAAGCCCCTTCTCTGCTGGACCGATTCAAGAGCGCGGTCACCCCGCCCGACCTCGGCGCGAAGTTTGAAGATCTGAAACAAGCCGCGAATCGAGTCACTGACGATTTGGTTCAGCTGATGGTGGTGTTTCTTCTGCAAACACTGCTCGTGCCACTCTTTTTCCTCTGGCTGATGATCGCCGCCGCGCGCGCGATTGGGCGCGATTTGACGAGCCATTTTCTGCGGCCAAGACAGGAGCGAATCGCTGGCGATTGAAAGGGTAGGAAGGGGACATGTTCATGGATGGGTGTCGCTGATTCATGGTCCCGAACTTCTTGGGGGATCGTGCAGACTCGCAGCTTCATGCACGTCTCCCCAGACGTTTGCCTTCAATTCGGTTGCAAGGGTGCGAGGAAATGAACGACTACGAGCGAGACATTCATGCCCATATCGAGACATGGGGATGTAGTGTGACGTCCGTCTTTGACCCCGATGGGGATGAGCCGCCGTTCACTTACTCCATTGGCATCGTGAAAACCTGCCAAGCAGCCGAACTGATTGTGGTGGGGCTACCGCCCGAGCTTGGGCATTGGCTGGTGAACGAATACAGACGCAGAGTGCACGCTGGAGAGACGTTCTCGCCTGGCATCCTGTACGGTGGCTTTTTGAGTGGCTTTGATGTCCAGTTCGGCCCGGTTGACCGGGAGCACCGTGCTGAGTACATGCGGTCTGCCACTTGGTTACACGGCGGGCCGGATTTCGAGGCGCTGCAGTTGATCTGGCCCAGCACGAGTGGCGTATGGCCCTGGGACTCGGCAGCGGACACCTTGTTTCGGGCCAATCAGCCGCTGCTCGGTGCGCTCTGTTCGTGAGCGTATGTCAGCCGTTGCTGACGCTGACCAATTCGGGCCCTGCCGCGCAAGCCCGCCACGTTTCAATGTCCCCATTGCCGCATTGCCGAACTTCGCCATAGCTTCGGCGAAAGTCAGCCGTCGGCAGAACATTCTGGCTCGGGCGTTGGGGCACAGTACATTTTCACCAAGAGGTTTTGTCGGCCCTGGAGGGTTCGCCCAAACACTTGGCCTCGCAACCCCCATCGCTTCAAACTTGGACCGAGGGTTCCCACATGTCAGACCTGAATGCAGTCTTCGCTGCGCTTCGAGAACTCATGTTGCCCTATGCTGCGAAGCTCGTACCCAGCCGGGATGATGAGCATGAGTTGTACCTGGACACACGGCATTTTCAGAAGAACAAGAAGCCGCTGTTTTTCGGCGCCGTGCAGATCAAGAAGTCCTACGTCAGCTTTCATTTGATGCCCATCTACGTCAAGCCCGAGCTGCTGGCCACCGTGTCTCCCGCGCTCAGGGCACGGATGCAGGGCAAGTCTTGCTTCAACTTCGTTAGCGTGGACCCCCATTTTTTTCAGGAGCTGGCAGCACTCACCGAAGCTGGCTACGCAAGCTACAAGGCGCAGGGCTTTGTTGAGTAGCCTGTAGGCCTCAATTTGTGGCAGGCCCCGGGCGCTGGGAGTTTGACGGGTGGCCTCCGTTCTTGACGACGACTTCGCGTTCGATGTGGGCTACTTTAGGTGCGACAAAGGAGATGACGATGTTGCAAACGCACTTCGCTCAGCGCTGCGTCCTCGAGGTTCCAAGGTGCTTGGATGGGCGCAACCCCGAAGCGGTCAGGCACTAGGCCGAGACGTGTGAGTTGCGGGTTTGCACAAGTCATCGCAAAGGCATCCAAATCTCACTCTGCGCCTCCTGACTCGGCACATCCGGCTCCATGCTGATGCGGCGGATGACGGGTGGGAGATCGCGCAGGGTCTCGCCGCTGGCGGGCAGCCAGTCGCGGTAGAGCCGCAAGACCTTGTCGAACAGGGCGGCGTCCGTGCCCTGGTGGCTTAAGCAGGCCCAGCGGCCAGCCGCTAGCTCGGACGCTTCCAGGCCTTGGCTGTTGCCCGCCAACTCGCCACGATGGCCCTCGGGCAGGCCGGCACCCAGGCCGATGCGCCAAAGTTGTGGGTCCACCTGTTCGGGGTCGTCGAAGAGGATGTTGTAGGTGGCGCTGCGACTGGGCGGCAGGCCGTTCTCGCGCCGCCAGTCGCGAAAGCGCTGCAGGCTTTGCGGCAAGTTCGCGGGCGGGCCTTGGTGGATCAGCAAGGCGATGGGAATGGCCGGCTGCTGGGGCAGGATGCGAACCTGGTCTTGGAAGTCGGCGGCATCGCTCGAAGGGCTGCTATTCATCATGGCGTGAAAATTCTCGGTCAAGGCTTGGAACTGCGCGAGTGCGGGCCAGTCGGGCTGGCGCGCGCTGCGGCGCAGGGCGGAGGGCGTGAGCCCCAGTTCACGACGAAAAACGCGGCTCAGGCTCTCCGGGCTCTCATAACCACAGGCCAGGGCAATCTCCAGCACCGTCAGCTGCGGCCGGTGCAGCAACCAGGCCACGGCTCTTTGCATGCGGCTCATCAGCACATACCTCGCCAGCGGCATGCCTAGCAGGGCGCGGAACTGGCGGTGGAAATGGCAGGGCGAGCTGGCGGCCAGGGCGCTGAGTGCTTGCAAGTTCAGCGCCGCCTCGGGTTGGCGGTCGATCTGGCTCAGCACGGCCTGCATGCGGGCGTGCATTCGCTGTGCGGGGCTCGGCGGGGTCAAAGAATCGGTCTTCATCGTGGCTTGAATCTAGCTGCCTACGCGTGATTTGACCTGACCGTTCTTGACTTGCTAAGCGTCCCGCCGTGCGCATGGCCGAGAATCGGGGCATGAGCAAGAACAAAGCCCCCGCCAAAGCCCTCGCCAAAACCGTTGCCAAATCTGCAGCCAAGCCTGTCAGCAGCGCCCCGGACCTGAGCGTCTATATGCAGGATTTAGGCAAGGCCGCCCGCCAAGCCGCCAGCCTGATGGCCGCTGCGCCCACCGCGCCCAAGAACAAGGCCTTGCTGGCCCTGGCGCGGCGCCTGCGCGCGGCCGGCAGCGGTCTGGCCAAGGCCAATGCCAAGGATGTGGCCGCCGCCAAAAAGGCGGGCCTGGCCGCGCCCCTGGTGGACCGGCTCAAGCTCACGCCCGAGATCATCGAAACCGTGGCCCTGGGCTGCGAGCAGATCGCCGCCATGCCCGACCCGGTGGGTGAGATCAGCGGCCTCAAGCGCCGGCCCAGCGGCATCTCGGTCGGCCAGATGCGCGTGCCCCTGGGCGTGTTCGGCATGATTTATGAGAGCCGCCCCAATGTGACCATCGAGGCCGCCTCGCTGGCGATCAAGAGCGGCAATGCCTGCGTTCTGCGCGGTGGCTCGGAGGCGATTCACTCCAATCTGGCACTGGCCGAAATCGTCTCGGCGGCCCTGGCCGAGGCAGGCCTGCCTAGCACCGCCGTCCAGCTGATCAAGACCACCGACCGCGCTGCCGTGGGCCTGCTGATCACCGCGCCCGAGCATGTGGACGTGATCATCCCGCGCGGCGGCAAGAGCTTGATCGAGCGCATCACGGCCGAGGCCAAGGTGCCCGTGATCAAGCATCTGGACGGCAACTGCCACAGCTATGTCGATGCTGAGGTGGACTTTGATCAGGCGCTCAAGATCATCGTCAACGCCAAGACGCAAAAGGTCAGCCCCTGCAATGCCACCGAGTCCTTGCTGGTGCATGTGGAAAGCGCGGCCGACTTTCTGCCCATCGTCGGCCACCTGCTGGCCGACAAGGGCGTGGAGCTGCGCGGCTGCCCGCGTACTCTGGCCCTGCTAGGCCCCATCAAGGGCGCCAAAATCCGCGCCGCTACCGAGGCCGATTGGAGCGAGGAATACCTGGCGCTCATCCTCAGCATCAAGGTCGTGGACAGCTTGGACGAGGCGATTGAACACATCAACCGCTATGGCTCGCACCACACCGATGCCATCCTCACCACCAACCATGCCCATGCCATGCGCTTTTTGCGCGAGGTCGATTCGGCCAGCGTGATGGTCAACACCAGCACCCGTTTTGCCGATGGCTTTGAGTACGGCCTGGGCGCGGAGATCGGCATCTCCACCGACAAGCTGCATGCCCGCGGCCCCGTCGGTCTGGAGGGTTTGACTTCGCTGAAGTGGGTGGTGTTGGGCCAGGGCGAGGTGCGGAGCTGACGGTGACTTTTTTCAGCCCAGGAACTTGCCCATGCGGCCCAGCTCGGTGCTGAGTAGCTTGTCCATGGCCTCCAGCTGTTTGGCTGTGGCTTCCGCGGATTTTTGATCGGCAGCCGCCTGCACCGCGGCTGATTCGAGCTGTTTCTTGAGCGCTGGGTCGCCCTCCTGCAGGCGCTTGAGGCCTGCGCTTTTGAGCGCGCTGCTCAGGTCCTGCTTCTCGGTCTTCAAGGTCTCGGCCTGCAAGCGGGCGCGTTGGCTCAAGGCAGCCAGCCCCGCCTGGGCCTGGGCTTGAAAGGCGGCCAAGCTGTCGCCGCCTGCGGCCTTGCCTGTGCCCAGCTCGCTGCCCTCGGGCAAGAGCAACATGCTGCCCAGTTCCAGCTTGGCCAGGTTCAGATGGGGGTTGAGCTTTTTGATTTGGGCCAGCGCGCTGCTGTTGCCGCTGCCCAGCTGCTGGCTCAAGGCTTGCAGATCGGCGGCCTTGTTGAGGTGAATGAAACGCATGGTGTTTGACTCCGACGAATGCTCGCGTTAGGCAATGAGGTTGAGCGGCTGCATTTCCGCCTTGAGCGGGGCCTGAATGCTGCGCGTGGTGATATTGCCCAGGGCCGTGACCTGGGCGTTTTTGTCTTGCACCTGGATCGACACCTCGCCCCCGCGCACCCGGTTGGCGCTGAGGAGGACGATGGGGCTGTCCAGTTGCACCACCACCTCACCGGGGTTGGCGCGCAGCTCGCAGCGGTTGTCGCTGAATAGCAGCTCGCCCTCGGCTTGGATGTAAACGGCCGGGCTGCGGCCGCGCGCGCTCAAGGTATTGCCCAGCACCGAGGCGCAGACGCCTTCGGCGGCCAGGGCGTCCCCAGCGATCAGCTTGCGGGCTTGGCGGATGAAGGCCCGGCCGGCCTGCATCACCAGGCTGCGCCGCTCGTCCAGCTTGACGGCCCGCTGCGCGCCCACCGCCGCCTGGCCAGCCAGGCCGGGCGCTTGCGTCAAGCCGGTGATCAGCAGGGCCAGGACGTTGAGCCGGCTGGGGGCCTCGCTGCTTTGCAGATCGCGCTCCACATGGTTGCCCAAGACCTCGGCCTGCTCCAGCGGCGCGCGCAAGGCCAGGCCCAACACCGCGCCGCCAAAGCCGCTGGCGACTTCATCCTGCGGGCCGATATCGCTGAGCAGGTTGTGCAGCAGGCGTGGATGGGCCACGTCAAAGGCATGAATGCCCGCCACCAACTGCTTGTCTTGGCCCGCTCGCAAACCGATGCCGCGCAGGCTGTTGCCGGCCACGGTGACTTGATCGCTGCGCTGCAAGCCTATGCCCAGCAGCAGGCGCTCGGGGTCGGTGTCGCGGCCGCCGCTGAGGCTGTCGATGGCGCTGATCTGGTTGTTCTCAATCACCAGGCTCTGCGCACTGGCGGCATCGCGCATGACGATGCCATTGCCGCAATGGTCGATCAGATTGAGCTTGATCAGCAAGCTGGAGACCGGCGCGGTGATCAAGATGCCGGCCTCGGCAAAACCGCTGATCTGGTTGGACAGGATGTGGGCCTGGTCGCTGCCGGTTTTGTCCAGGCCCAGGCCTAACTCAATGCCTGCGCCGTTCAAAACGCGCTCGCCATCGCGGCTGCATTGCAGCTTGTTCTGGCTGATGAAGGCACCGTCGGTGGCGCAGCGTATGCCGCTGCCGTGCAGGCCGAGCTGGTTGTCGCTGATGCGCAGGGCCGCACCGGGGGCGGCATAGCCCCCGGCGGCCAGGCCGACCTCGTGGCAGGCCATGACTTGGTTGCCGCTGATGCGGCTGTCCAGCAAATGGACGACGGCCCCGCGCAGTTGCAGGCCGGCTTCGGCACAGCTCATCATGTTGTCGCAGATGCGCAAGCCGGCGCAGATCAAGGCCTCGGGCGCTTCCTTGACCCTGGGCTCCAGGGCCTGAATGCCGGTGCTGGCCAGGATCAGGTTGTGGCTGATCTCGGCCGCGCCCACCAGGCCGCTGAGGGCAATGGCCGGGGATCGGAAGTCGCTATTGCCCAGCACCGCCAGCAGCAGATCGGCCAAGCGCAGGCCCAGGGCGGTGCGTACGGCGATGGCGGCGTCGCGGCCCAGAGAGAGCACGCTCAAGCCCTCGATGGCGATGGCCGCGCTGGCTTCGATCAGGAAGGCACCGCCGGGGGTGATCAGGCGGCTGGCCGGCCCCTGGCCGTGGATGCGCAAGGAGTTGGCCCCGGCGATGCGGACCGCATCCAGCAAGACATAGTCACCCTCGTGCAAGCAGACCGTGCCGCCCTGGCTCTGCACCCGGTCCACCGCCATCTGTATCGTCAGGCGGCCGCTTGCATGGGATTCGGGGGTGACGCAGGCCGTGCACATGCAGTCGCCTCCGCCGCCCTCGGGGGGCCAGGGGTGGCGGCAGTCGCTGACGCTGCCGGCGGCCACATCCCAGATGCCCAAACGGGCGTAGTGATGGTGGACGCCGCGCGGCGGCGCGCGGTCCAGGATCTCGACCGAAGCGTCCGCTGTGCGGGCGGCAATAACCCAGAAGTCCCCGCTCTTGAAGCCGCGCCCGGCCGGATCGCTGACGCTGAAATTGACGGTAATGCCATGCTCCAGCATCAGCGTCACCGTGCTGGCGGGCACGCTGATCAGGCCGCTGGATGCGGCGGCGTCCAGGTCCTGCAGCTGCACCGGCGTGCCGCTGGCATCGGTGCGGAAGACCTTGCCTTTCTGATCCCAGCGCCGCACCCGCAGATGGCGGGCGCGGGCCTGGGTGCTGTCGGGCAGCACGGCGGGCAGGAGCGCGGCGGGCAGGGCGGGGCTGAAGCTGATGCGGCGGGTGGCGTCATCCACCGTGATGCGGCGCATCTCGCCGGGCTGCTGGTTCAGCTCGCGCCAATCGTCGGTGATTTCCACCCAGTCCCCGCTGTTGAAGCGCAGCACCTCGTCGCGGCCCAGGCTGTCCAGCTCCAGCACGCTGGCCGAGACAATGCTGGCCACGCCCGTGGCCACGCTGGCGTTCTCGCGCGACCATTTGAAGGTGGCCGTGCCCAGCTGGCCGGGGTCGTGAATCTCCACCCGGTAGAGCTGGTTCTCCAGCCCCCGGTAGCCGCCGGTGGGCGGCAGCTCGCAGGGGTTGTCGCTGGGGGCAACCTCGTAGCTGCCGCTGCTCAGCCGCCCGCTGGAGGGCGCGATCACAGCGGCCCAACCGGGCAGGTCGGCGTCCGGCGTGGCGCAGCTGCTGTTGGCGGCCTCATTCGCCAGCACCCGAACCTGCCAGGCGGTTTGCTGGCGCGAGCTGGTTTCCACGCCCAGGGCGGATTCGACCAGATCGGGCTGCTGCAAATGCGTCAGTTCGCGCTGCCATACATCCAGATAGACCAGATGCCGCCCGGCCGTGGGCAGGGCGGCGGGCTGGGGCCAGTAGGGCTGCTGGGCGTAGCTGAGCGGGTCGGCGAATTGGGCTTCAGCCAGCAAGGGGTCGAACAGGCGCTTGGCGTTGAGCGCCGAGGGCGCGCCATGGTTCTCCGCCAGCAGGCCGTCCACGTACAAACGGCCTTTCTCGATCTGCAGGCCACCGGCCACGGCGCTGATCTTGAAGGCCTGCGGCGTGGTGGCGGAGACCGTGGCCGGCCCCAGGGTGTCGCTGGCCAGGGCGCGTAGGCGGCGGTCGATCAGGGCCACCAGCTCATTGGCGTCGGCGTCCAACAGCACGGCCCCTTGCTTGAGGTTCAGGCCGGCGTAATCGAGCAGCGGGTTGTGGCGGATACGGGAGAGATCGGTGCTCATGGTGAGAGTCCTCGGTCCATCAATCGGTCTATCAATCAATCAATCAATCAATTGGCGAAAAAGAGCCCGGCGTGCAGGCCAAAGCGCAGGTATTCGTCCAGGCGCAGGCGCAGATTGCTTTCGCGCTGAGCCTGGAACAGCTCGTGCAAGACGCCCATCTCGCTGCCGTCGTCGGCGCCCTCCAGCAAGGCTTTGCCGCTGGCGCGGCGCAGCTGGCCATAAGCGGGCTCGCCGTAGCGCAGGCTGCTGAACTGCGGGATCACAGCGGGCTGCTCCTGGCTGGGCTGGCAGTGGTGGCGGCGCGGCGTGATCGAACCCGGCGGGATGTAGGAGAAGCGCACACAGCCCTCCTGGCGGCGCTGCGCCCGCAGCGGATGGGCCCAGATTTCGGCGGGGGCGGCGCCTAAGCTGGCGTGCAGAATGCTGTTGGACACCAGGCGCAGCAGCTGGGCATGCACCTTGCCGATGAGGGTGCATTGCAGCGTGCTCAGCTCGGCCCCGGCCTGGCCCAGGCCGTCGCCATCGAAGGCAGTGTTGCTGGGCGAGCCGGCGTCGATGATGCAGTCTTGCAGCGTCACCGTGGCCCCGGCCACCACTTGCAGAGGGCCGCAGATGCAGCGCTCCAGCCTGATCTTGGCAAAGGGGTGGAGCACGCGCAGGCTGGGCGCGCCGGGCGAGGCGGGGCTGCCGTCGGGATTGAGCGTCAGGCCGGGGACCAGGGTGCAATCGCGCAGGGTGATTTCACGCGGCTCGCTGTCCGCGCCCAGGGGCAGGACCAGGGCGCCGCCGCTGATCACTAGGCCCTCGATCAGGACTTGCGAGCGAGCGCCTAAATTCAGCGTGAGATCGCCGCTGGCGGCCAGCAGGGGGCGGCAGCCCTGGGCGGCGCTGATCACCAGGCTGTGGCCGCTGGCGCCGGGGCTCGTCACTGCGTCGATTTCGATGCTGGGGTCCTGCTCATAGCGCAGGCTGTCTTGCACCAGCAGGCGGCCGCCCTGGCGCAGATCGTCCAGCGCGGGCTGCCAGGCCTGGGATTGGGCCACGCTGCGCTGCGTGCCTAGCTCCGCGCCGCCGGGCTGGCGGGCGTATTCGCCGCCGCCGATCAGGCTGGGCTGGCCGTAGTGGAATGTGGCCAGCAGAGGCCCGTCGCTGGCCGCGCCCAGCAGCACCCGACCGCGCTCGGGGTCCAGGCCGATCTGGCCTGGGACGAGATCGTTCTCGTGGTTCCAGGCGATGAGCACGCCGTTGATGTCGAGGATGTCGCGCAGATCGCAGATGCGGATCTCGCTCAGCGGCACCGGCGTGGCCGGTGGGCGCAGCAGCTGGATGCTTTTGCCGGGGCCGTAGTCCAGGCCTGGGTCTTGCGCCAGCAGGCGAATCTTCAGCGCCTCGGGCACGTTGGCGGGCTGGGCCAACTGGCTGATGTCCGCCTCGGGCTGGGCATCGCGGAAGAGCTGCAAATCCGCGCCCAGGGGGTTGAGCCGCCAGCGCCTGCCGCTGCCGTCCAGCGGGTCGGGCCGCAAGGGCTGGGCGCTCAGGCGCAGGGCTTGCATGCGCCACAGAAAGAGGCCGATATTGGGGATGTTGTAGCGGCCCGAGCCGGCCTCGGGGCGGCGCATCTCGGCCAGGTGCTGGGTGCTGTTGAAGGGGCCGCCCAGGCGCAGCAGGGCGGCCTCATTGCGCAGATCGGCGCAGGCCGGGGCATGTAGGCGCGGGTGGCGCATATGCTGGCTGGTGGCCAGCAGCTCGAAGAACTCGACCGCCCGGCTGGGCCAGCCGCTCACATCCTGGGCCAGTTCTTCCAGCATCAGTGCCGTGCCCTTGCGGCGGCGGAAGGCGATGGTGTGGGCCACCTCAGCGCGCGGCGAGGCCACGCTGGGCACGACGCCATGCAGGGGGCGGTAGCCAATCAGATCGCCGATGTAGGGCGCTACCCAGTCGGCGCAGGTTTCGATGAACTGGTCGTCCAGCAGCTGGTCCAGGTCTTCTTCCAGTACCTCCAACTCGCGCGCCAGCACGGCGAGCAGGGCTTGCAGGGGGGCGCCCTGCTGGGCATCGCGGATGCGATGCACGGCGGGCAGCAGTTGGTAGAGGCGTTCGGCGGTGGGGCTCATGATGGGTTCATCTCGCTCAACTCATCCAGGGGGCCGGCTGTCAGGGTGAGCAGCTCGGCCGCTAGCAAGACCTGACCCTGCACCCGCATGGCGGCGGCCAGCAGGCGTTCTTGCTTGGAGGCCAGGGTCTGGGCCAGGGGCTGGCTGCCGCCGTAAAGCAGGCGCAAATCCACCGCCTGCACGCCGGGCAAGGCCTGCACCCGCTGAATCAGCTCAGACTGCTGCACCGGCTGGCCCAGCTCGCGGGCCTCGAAGGCATAACGCGTTCGCAGCTCGGCTTCGACGGCGGCCAGCACTTGGGCAGGCACCCGGTCTGCCTCCACCTTGACCCGCAGGGCCAGCCTGAAGGTGCTCAGCTGGGCGCTCAGCAATTGCACCTGCACCAGAGGATCGCCGCTGCGCAGCAAGGCGGCTTGCAAGTTTTGCCAGACCGGGCTGGCCGGCCCAATGGCCGCGCCGCCGGGGGCCGCCAGCGTGAGCGCAATCAGGCGGCGGGGCCCCAGCTGCATGACCCGGGCCTGCGCCTTGGCGATGCCGCTGAAGGCGCGGGCGAAGTCCTCATAGTCCTGCACCGACACCACCCGGCCCAGGGTTCGGGTGGCCAGGGGCATGTTTTGGCGGGCGGTTTCGGCGGCTTCCGCGTCATTGCCGCCTTGTGCCGCCAGCGGGTTGCTCACGCTCTTGAGGCCTAGCGGGCGGCTGAGCAGCTGGGTGAGCGTGTCGGCCCGCACATTGCCGGCCGCGCCCAGGCCTTTGCGATAGCGGGCGCGGATATTGTTGACCCCGCTGGGCAGGCGGGCGCCGTGGATGCCGTCACCAAACTGGGCGAAGCGGCGGCCCTGCTCATCGATGCTGAGGGCGAACACCGGCTCGTTCGGGCCGGCGTCAAACAGGCTGGGCCGCTCCTGCCAGAGCAGCTCGCCCACCTGCAGGCTGAGCTGGGCGGCGGCGCCCAGCTCTTGATCGGCGGCGCGGTAGCACAGCGGCGTTTGTTTGAGCTCAAAACGCTGATGGCTCAAATGCCCTTGGCCGGAGCCCAGCACCTCGGCCACCGTCTCGCCCTGCGAGGCCAGCACCACATTGGCCCAGACCACCAGGCTGTCGCGCTGCAGGGGCTCGGCCAGGGCGGGGCTGATTTCCAGCTCGCAGCGCTCGGCATCCAGGCGGTGCAGGGCCACCAGCGTGGCTTGCAGGCTGACCGTGATGCCATCGCTGACGCGCTGGCCGCGCAGGAGCAGGCGGCGGCCGGGCAGCAGGCCTTGGGCGCTGAGCAGCACCGGGATGCGTGCGCCGCTGACCACCGTGTCCACCGGGTAGGGAGCCAGTTGCAGGGGCTCGCTGTGCGCGAACACGCTGGTCTCGCGCACGCGGTCCTGGAACTCGCTGGCATAGCTGTCGCCCTGCAAATGCAGGCGGCTCAATTTGCCGGAGAGGCCGAACTCGGCTCTTGAGACCTCGGCCGTGCTTTGCACCCGGTACAGCTCCAGATAGCTGCCCGGCGGGGCGGGCTCGGCCGCGTAGTTGACGCTGCCCTTGGCCAGCACGGCAAAGCTGCCCTTGCTGATCTCGGGGGCGAGGCTTTCCAGATCGACATGGCCGCCGCTGTGGCTCGCCCCGGCGGGAGAAAGGGTGAAGCCCGGCCATTCGCTGGCGCGGTTGCCGTCAACCAGGCCTTGCGGATAGTTGTCGCGGTAGCTCAGCGGCATGGCCAGCCAGCTCGGCGCGTTGTGGCCGAACACGGCGCTGCGCCGCCGCAGCACGTAGAGCGATGGCGCGGCCGCAGGATTGCTGGGCGGGGCGATGGAACCCAGGCCGCGCAGCCAGCGCAGCCGGGTGCGGTCTTGCGCGGCTTGCAATTCCACCTCGTCGAGGAAGCGCAGATCCCAGGCATTGCTGGCCGGCTTGCTGGCAAATTCGGCCCCCACCAGGAGCAGGGCGTCACCGGCTTTGAGGTTGTTGCGCACCCCGGCGATATAGGTTTCGGTGGCGTAGCGTTGTGGCGTGATGGGCTCGCTCAGCCAGGGCCGCAAGGCATTCCACTCGGGCCTGGCCTCGGCCAGGGGCTCGACGGTCTCGAAGGTCTGGGCCTGCTCGCCCGGCCCGGCCAGGCTTTGCACCTTGAGCCCGCTGGCCAGGCTCAAGACCTGGGGCACGCCGGTGACGAAGTTGCCGGGCTCGGGCGGCAAATTGGGCGGTGGCGCAGGCGGGGTCTCCAGCGCGAACGCGAGCCAGGTTTCGGCCGCCACGCCGGGGCGCAGGGTGTAGCCGATCAGCTTGGCCATCTCTTGCAGCGAGACCCGCTCGGTCGCGGTACGCAGAAATGATTCGTTAGCGATTCGCTCTTGGTAAAAGCTCAGCACGTCGGCGCTGCAGGCAAAAGCGTCCAGCAGGGCCAGCGTGAAGTCGTCGCTGTCGCGGCTTTTCAGGGCGGCCAGGGCGGGGAACTGGCTGCTGCTGAGCTGCGTCAGCAGGGAGGCGCGCACGCTGGCGTAGTCGCCCACCCGGTAGCGCAGATCGCTCAGGCCTTGGCGGTTGGTGTGAGCCTGCGGGGTTTGCAATTGCAGGCCGCTGCAGGCGCCGCAATCTTGGCTGCCTGGGGGGCGATAGCCCGTGGCAGCCGCGGGGTTACTCAGGCTCATTGGCCACCTCCTACATTCAAGACCAAGCGGCCACGCTCGCGGAAATTGGCCTTGTTGGCCAGCTGGGCAATCTCCAGCGCGGCCATGGGCAGCTGCCCCTCGGCCAGGCTGGTGCTGCTGGGCTGGACCAGGCGCTGGAAGCGCTCGGCCCGCACGCTGGCCACGCCTTCCACCGCCTGGGCGGCGGCGATGACGCGGCTGAGGTAGACGCTGTCACCAAAGCTGAAGCGGTCGGGGTGGAAGGCGCCCAGGCCGCCGTCGGCCAAGACATCGCTGGACAGGGCTTGCTGGACCGCCTGCTTCACATCGGCGCGGAAGTAGCCCGGCTTGCAGCAGATGTGCAAGGCGATGTCCAGGGCCACATAGCGGGGCTCGCGCAGGGCTAGGTCGTAGCCGGCCATGCGGAAGCGTTCCAGATGGCGGCGCAGGCGCAGGCCGAAGGCGGCCGCGTCCTGTGCGGTTTCTCCGTTATGGCCCAGGCGGTCGGCGCTGATCTGCACCGTGTGCCAGCTGCCCGTCCAGCGGAAGACGGCGGCGGCGCGCTGCACCTCGGGCAGGCGCTCGGCGGCGGCCGCGTAATCGGCGGCAGTGACGGCGCGTTCTTGGCGGCGGAAGGCCTGGGGGGCGTCGCGGCGGGCGGCGTCCAGGTCTTCGGGCTCCACCCCACCGGCGGCGGCCAGGGGGTTGCGCAGGCTCAGGAATACCCCGCTGCTGGCGCTGACGATATGGGCAATGGCCTCGGCCCCCACATTGCCCGCCTGGCCATTGCCGACGCGGTAGTGAGCGGCAAAACTCATGCCCTCGCTGGGGCGGCGGCCGTGGGCGTCGTCGCCAAAGCGCAGCTGGGCGCGGCCGGCGTCGTCGACCTCGACGACAAAGTGGCGGTCATCGGCGGCGCTGGAGAGCAGGTCCTGGCGCGGCCACCAGTCTTCTTGGGCGGCGGGTGGGCCGCTGGGGATGCTGCTCAGCAGATGGATTTGCGGCAGGGCGGCGCGCGGGTCTTGCAGCAGCAGGCCGCTGGCCGGGCCTGAGCTGCCGCTCAGATCAAAGCCATGGCTGAGCGCGGGCTGGCTCAGCTTGGGGCGAAAGCGTGGGGCGATCCAGTTCGGCCCGCTGTTGTCGGCGCTGGCGCAGCCGCAGTCGGCCGCCGAGCGGGCGATTTGCAGGCGGGCGGCGGGCATGCTGCCCAGATCTTCAGCGGCCAGGCTCTGGCCATGGTCGGCCAGCACCACATTGCCCCGCGCCACACTGATGCGCAGCTCGGGCCGCTCGGCCACCGACAGGCACAGGGGAAAAGGCAGGGCGTCGGCGGCCGCCCATTCGATCTCGGTCAGGTCCAGGGCGGCGTTGACGGGCGGTTCATCAAAAAGCTGGCCGCTGGGGTCTTGGCCTAGCGTGACGCGCGTGAGCCGCAGCACCCAGCGGTGAGCGGGGTCGCGGTCTTGTTCCGTGAACGTGCTGGGGCTGAGCACTTCCTCCAGCAAGAGCAAATCGCCCGCTTGCAGCTCGGCATGGTGGCCGCGCAGGCTGGCGCGGGTCGTGCCGCGTGGCAGGCAGCAGGCGCGCTCGCCCCAGCTGTAGAAATGCAGCTCGTTCAGGCGCTCGTCCAGCCGCGCCGGGGCCTGGGTCTCGAACACCAGGGCGCCGCTGGCCAGGGCTTGGCGCAGGGCGGGGCTGGCGGGGGCGATCTCGGTGGGTAGCTCGGGGCAGCGACTGAGCAGCTGGCTGTGCGCGGGCAGGACCAGGCTTTGGCCGCTGACCTGCAGCTGCACAAAGACGCGGGCATTGCAGCCCTCGTGCAGGGCATAGTCCACCAGGCGTGCATGGCGGCGCACGGAGATGCGCTGGCGGGCCGTGGCCAGATAGGCCTCGGTGGCGATGACGTCCTGGCGATAACTGAGTTGATCAGCGGCATAGGCCAGCAGCTCGACCAGGGTTAGCCCCAAATCGGCGGCGCTGCGCTCCGTCCAGCCGGGGGCCAGCAGGCTGAGCCGGTCCAACATCAGGCGGCGGAAACCGGTGTAGTCCTTGGCCAGATAGTCGATCACCGGGGCGGGCTGGGGTTCGGGCGGGCAGTCGCAATGCTGCAGGCAGTCAAACTCCGAGGGGCACTCGACCTTGAAGGAGAACTCTATGCTGGACAGCCTGGGGTCAAAACCGGCGGGCGGCTGCGTGCTGCCGGAGTTGGCGCGCAGGCGCAGGGTGTAGGTGGAGAAGTCGCCATGGCCCTCGCTGCGTATCACCAGGGTGCGGGCCAGCTCATCCAGGCCCGCCACCAAGCCAGGCTCAGCCTGTGCGGGAAGGGCGTTAGCCGGGGCGCACCAGAGTATGCCGACACGGGCGATGCGCTCGCCACCCTCGATGCTGATCTGCTCCGGCATCAAGGCCGGGGCCGGCCGCAGCAGGCGCAAGAACAGGGTTTGCTGGCGCGGCGCGCCGGGCGGGGCCGCGAGGTCCAGCACCTCGATGAACTCGATGGCATTGACGCCGGGCGCGCCCGCCCGCAGCACGTTCAGGCGGCGCAGATCGCAGCAGTTGAAGCGGCGGCGCTGTAGCAGGGGAACGCTCATGATGTGGCCCCCGGCGCGCTAAAGCTGGCTTCTTGCAACTGGCGGTCGCTGAGCAGGCTGTAGCGCACATCGACCTTGAGCGCGCCCTCTTCGTTGCGCACCTCGACGCCGTGGACGGCGATCAGATGGGCCAGATGCTGCTGCAAGGCCGATTGCACCAGCACCTGGGTGGCGGCGGCAAGCGGGCTGCTATTGGGCTCGAACAGCAAGGCGGCCAGGCCGCTGCCGAAGTCCGGCCGCATCACCCGCTCGCCCGGCGCGGTGAACAGCACTTGTTCGATCAGATCGCGCACATGGTCGGCCGCGCCGCTGATGGCCGTGCGGCCACGACCGTCGAAGTGGTAGGGGAAGTCCAGGTTTTGCAGGGGCGGGCTCATGATTGGATTCCTCAGGTGGCAAGGGCGCGGGTCTGCGCCATCAAGGCCAGCATGGGCGTGCCGGTGGGGATGCAGGTGGAGCTGCCGGCCAAGGTGGCCAAGGGTGTGCCCCCGGCCATCACCCTCAGGGCACCGGTCAACCATTGGCCGGTGACGCAAGGCGGGTTGGGCGAACCGGTCAGCGCACAGCCGGCGATGGCATAGGGGCTGGCCAGGGTGACGACGGGCTGGCCCGACACCAGCACCCGCGGGAAGGGGGCCAGTGGCTGGGCCTGGCCGGCGTGGCTGCATAAGACGGTGGCGCCAAGGTGGAGGATGGGGGCGGGCATCTCGTTCGGCTCCGTTAGATGACCGTTAGGGCACCGAGATTGATGTCCACCGTGGGCCCGGTCATATTGATGACGGCGCCCTTGCCGTTGGAGATGATGATGCCCACATCGCTGACGGAAATCATCGCGCCGGTGGCGGTCTGGATCAGGATGCCGCCGGTGGGGCCGGGCACATCGCTGATGACCAGGCCGTTCTTGAGCGGTGTTTGCAGGGTGAAGCCACTGACCCCGGGCGGCACCATATGGGCCAAGACCGGGACCTCGGCCGCCGTGCCCCAGAAGCCGCCCACCCAGATGGGGTAGTCGGGGTCGCCGCGCTCGAATTCGATCCACACGCCCGCGCCCATCATGGGCACGGTGAACAGGCCGCTATTGATGCCGGCCGCGGGCAGGCAAGGCAGGGCCCAGGTGCCGGGCACAAAACCGGCCACATCGGCCACCATCACCTGGATGCGGCCGATCTGCAGGGGGTCGATGTTATTGACCACCGTGCCGCGAAATTTGCCCAGCAAGGGGCTTTGGCTGTCGTTGTCGCTCATACCGGCACCGTCGGCAGGGTGGAGATGAGGCCGTTGCGGGCCAGGGAGAAGCTTTGCTTGTAGCTGCCGCGCTCGATCTCGTGGCTCACGCTGCTGACGTAGTACAGCCCGTCAAAAGGCAGGCCTGCGCCGCGCACCCCGACCAGGGCGCGCGATTTGAGCAAGCGGCCATAGCGGCCCACATCCAGGGCGCCTTGGCCGAACACCGAATCGCTGTTGCGGCTGGCATAGGCCAGGCCGGCCATCAGGGCGGCGGGGGCCGAGAGATGGGCGGTGGCAGTGAGCTTGTGCAGCTTGGGCGGCAGGGGCGGGACGAGGCCTAGCGGCGGGTTCATCGGCGTCACATCCGGGATGGGTACGGGGATGGGCAGCTTGCTGCTGCTTTCCTGAAAAAACACGATGGGCATGGACTTGCGCTCGCGGTCGAAGTTGAAGCTGAGGCTTTCGACGTTGTCCAGCGCGTCCATATTGGTCGTTAGCGCGGGCTGGGCTTCGCCGATGCGGATCTCCGGCCCCCAATAGGCTTTGGAGGTGCCCGGCGTGGGGCCGGGCTCCAGATAGAAGACATAGCCGGCCTCGCTGGCCAGGCGCTTGATATAGGCATAGTCGCTGCCGCGTTGCTGCGGGATTTGCTGCATGGGCAGGGGCGGGATGTCGGCCAGGCTGGGGATGACCATGGGGATCACGCCCAGGGCCGCGTACTTGGCTAGGCAGAGCAGCACGCGGGCCGAGGGGGGCATGGCGGGGTAGGGCAGGCCGGGGATTTCGATGATGTCCATCAGGGCCGACAAGTCCTTGCCCTTGACCACCAGCCGTGCCGCGCCGCCCTGGCCCGGCTGGGTCTCCACATGGGTGGTGACGCCGTCGATGATGGACTGACTGCGGCCGTTCAGAGCCACCACCAGCACGACGCGGATCAGCGGCACGCTGCCGCCGCCGGTGATCAAAAACAGGGTGCGCAGCGGCGAGCGGGCCTCCAGCTCGAACACCAGCTCGAAGCCCGATTGGCTGTCGGCCGAGCCGCTGTCCACCTTGGCATGGACCAAGGCCTCCACCACCTCGCGCGGTGCGGGGATGGGCACCGGGCCGATGTAGAGCGAGAGTTGCAGGCCGGATTGCATGATGGATGGCGGCAGGCTTCAGAAGCCTGCAGGCAGGGGGATGAGCAGGCGTGCGCCCAGGGCGTCGGTGAGTTCATGCGGCGCGTTCACCGCATTGGCATCGGCCAGGCGCCAGTACAGCTCGGGGTCGCCCAGGGTCTGGGCCGCCAGCAGGTCGGGGCGCTCGCCCGCTTGCACGATGTGTTCGGCGGCGATGGCGATGTCGCGCCGCTGCGGGATGAAACGGCGGCGCACAAAGGCTTGGGGCGGGGCTTCGGGGCTGGCTTGGTAGAGCGCCAGGGCAAGGCCCCGGTAGCGGCTGCTGGGGCCAAAGCTGTCGGACGGAATGGCTCCGGCATTGATCAGCATCTGGACGGGGTCAAAGCTCATGATGAGGCGGCTCCTGCTTGGCTTCAGAACAGACCGCTTAAGCCGAGCGCGTTGAGCGGGCTGCTCACGGACTTGGCGGCCAGGGCCTCGCGGCTGCGCAGATGGCTGATGAAGAGGCTGCCCCCTTTGGCGCTGAAGCCCAGGTCGTCGCTGCTGAGCACCCGCAGGCTCAGCGAGACCTTGGCGCGCAAGGGGTTGAGCTGCGGGTCAAAGGCCTCTTCGGTGATGGCGAACTCGCTCACCCGCACTGGCAGCACACGGTCCTGGCTCCAGACAAAAAGCAGCAGGGGCGCGGCAGGCGGCAGGATCTCCAACGTGCCGCGTGCGCTCTGGCCCGCCAAGCTCATCAGCTGATCCACCGAGGGGTTGATCAAGGACTCCAGCAAGGCCAGCTGCGGCGCGATGCCATGGGCCACAGCGAGCGCATGGGCTTCTGGGCTTTCGAGTTGGTCGGTGGCGTCGATCTCGGCATCCAGCCGGAAGGTTTCGATGGCTGGGCCTTTGAGGCGGAAGGGCTGGGCCCGTGCCCCGCCGCCATCGCCGCCGCTGCCCTGCACCTGGTAGCTGCGGCTCAAGCTGTCAGGGTTGTATTGCAAAGCGATGCTGCGGCTGACGCCGCTGCCGTCTGGCGTCAGCAAGACCAGGCCGCCTTTGATCAGCTTGGGGCTGCTGGACAGACTCATGGCTTTGCTCCCGCATCGGGCACGATGGGGGTAGTCACCGGCACATAGCGCCCATCACGCAGGGTCACGGCCTGGCCCAGGCCGGCCAGCTCCTCGATCAGGGCGCGCACCCGCGCACCGATCTCGCCGCTGTCGTCCAGTTGGGGGTCTTGCAGGGCGGCCCATTCATTGAGCGAGCGCAGCAGGCGTTCGATCTGGGCCTGTTCTTGCGGCTTGGGCTTCATAGCACGGGATGGGTGATGGCACCCGTGGTGGCGTTGGCCACCACGGAGTACTGCCAAGGCAGCTCGCTGATAGGCGAGGCCGCCAGGGTGCCGGTGGTGGTGGTGGGGACTTCGGCCGTGCGGTACAGGCCGATGTGGAACTTGAGCCGGGCTTCCATACCAGGGGCGAAGGCATAGCCCAGCGAGCTGGGGCCAGGGTCGTCGGTGGCGCTGAAGCCGCCTGCCTCGGTCGTGTAGTTGCGGCGTTGGCTGGGTGTGCTCCAGTAGATGGGGTCGGCGTCGATCGAGTCCACCTGCTCGGTGGGGAAGTTGTAGGGCACGACGCTGCCGTACATGACGGCGTTGCGAAAGGTCCCGTCCGCATTCTTCAGATGGCCTTGCACCTTGTTGACCAGGCAGAAGTCGGCGGCATTGAGGCCGGTGGGCACGGCCACATTGAACTTGATGTGCTTGTGCGACACATTGCCCGTGTCGGCATAGCTGTCGTTCGACAAGCTGAGGCTGGGGCTGGCCGGTGCGGCGGCGGGGCGGGCCGCAGGGGTGCGTGCGGGCGTTTGCGCATGGCTGCCGCCACCCGCATCCACGGCGTCCCGACCGGCTTGGGCGCGGCTTGGCCTGGCCGGCAGGGCGCTGGCGCTTGGGAGCGAAGCGTGGGTTTTCATCGGCGGGCTCCTGGCTTGTGGGTGCAGGCGCTTTGGCAGGCGGTCGCTATCGCCGCGCTCACCCGCGCCACCTCGGCGTTTGAAAAGTCGCCCATGGGTCGGCGGGCCAGGGCCAAGCGGACTTCCTGCTCAATGCAGTCGTGCAGCAGGGTCTTGAGCTGGGCCAGGTCATGCGCGGACCAGCCCTCACCCACCCCGGCCGGCAGTTGCAGGACGAGCGGCGGCAGCTCGATCTGGAGGGCGTCGTGCTTCATGGTCCGGGCTCCTCGCGGCAGGCCGCACCGGGCGGGCGGTCCAGCTTGGCGTATTCATTGCGGGCGGCCTGCAAGAGCAGGGCCTGGTGGATGGGCTGGCCCAGCTCGGCGGCGCGGAAGGCGGCCGCCAAGACCACATTGCGGATATGCGCGCCGCTGAGGTCCAGGCGGGCCAGGCTGGGGATGTCGATTTCGCCCAGGGGCGCGGTGGGTGGGAACTGGCCTTGCCAGATCAGCGCCCGGGCCGCTGCGTCGGGGAAGGGGAAGTTGACGATAAAGGGGATGCGGCGCAGAAAGGCGCGGTCCAGCGCGCTCTTCATATTGCTGGTGAGAATGGCCATGCCTCGGTAGGACTCGATGCGCTGCAGCAGATAGGCCACCTCGATATTGGCGTGGCGGTCGTGGCTGTCTTTGACCTCGCTGCGCTTGCCGAACAGGGCATCGGCCTCGTCGAACAAAAGCAGGGCGCCGCCGGCCTCGGCGGCGTCGAAGACTTGTTTGAGGTTTTTCTCGGTCTCACCGATGTATTTGCTGACCAGCAGGGCCAGGTCGATGCGATAGAGGTCCAGGCCCAGCTCATGGGCGATGGCCTCGGCAGCCAGGGTCTTGCCGGTGCCGGAGTCGCCCGCGAACAGGGCGCACAGGCCTTGGCCGCGTGAGCTCTTGGCGGCAAAGCCCCAGTCTTGAAACACCTTGTGGGCCTGGCGCAGCTGGCTGACGATGGCGCGCAAGGCCTGGGCTTGTGGCGGGGGCAGCACCAGCGCGTCCAGCCCCTGCCGTGTCGGGATGTGGCTGGCCAAATGCTCCAGCCCGCGCAGCTTGTTGCGGGCGGCGGTGCGGGCGCTGGGCCAGATCATCGGCACCGCCTCGCTGGCGGGTGCTTGGCGCAGCTGCCGGGCCAGCTCGGCCATGTCTTGGGCTGCCAGGCTGAATTGGCGGGCGGCGCGAGCCAGCTCGGCGTGCAGCGCGGCCTCGGCACCTGGCGGCGCGCAGGCCAGCAGGGCAGCCTCGGCGGCTTGGCGGC
The DNA here is from genome assembly GCF_003852425.1 of Paucibacter sp. KBW04. Classification (GTDB taxonomy): domain Bacteria; phylum Pseudomonadota; class Gammaproteobacteria; order Burkholderiales; family Burkholderiaceae_C; genus Paucibacter_A. The sequence goes on from NZ_QAJN01000018.1 coordinate 169,531, forward strand.
AGTCCTCGGCGCTGAGTTGCAGATGCAGCAGGCGATGCGCCGGATCTTGACCCGCGCCCAGCAAGAGCTCGGGTGGCGGCGCGCCCAGCAGCAGGGCGGAGCTGTGCAGCTGCTCGAGCAGGCGGGCAAGCTTGAGTTCGGCCCCGCTGCCGCTCTCGGGCGCAAGCAGCAGGGGCCAGGCGCCGCTGAGGCCGACCTCGCGGTCCAGGTAGCGGGCGCAGCGCAGCAGCTCGGACGGGGCCTCGGGCAGGTCTTGGGCGCGCATCAGCAAGAGCCCGCGCGGTGCCAGGGCCTGGCGGCACAGATTCAGCAAAGCCTCGACATGGCCGCCGGGCGCTTGCAGGCAGATCAGGCGGGCGGCCTGCGGGCTGGCTTGGCGCAGCAGAGCTTGCAGGCTTTGCTGCAGCGCAGGCCAGGGCGTGGGGCCTGCCGAGGCCGGGGCGGCCAGCGGGTGTAAGAGCCCGTCCAGTCGCTGCTCACGGGCCGGGACCCCGGCGATGTAATGCAATAGCCGCTCGGGCAAGCGCAGCGGGGCCTCGGGCAGGCTGGCGCAGGTCGGGTCGGGCTCGAGCAAGAGGCGATCGCGCAGCGGCGCTTCGGTGGAGAGGGCATCCCAATGCGGCTCGCTCAGCAGCCGCATCGCTTGGGCGAAGCTGGGAGCCAGGCCTGCGCTGTGCGGGAACAGCTGGTTCAGCAGTTGGCGCAGGCCGGAGTCCAGCTGCACCCCCGCCAGCAGCAGGAGCAGCTCGGTCTCAAAGGTGGAGAGGCCAAAGCGTTGCCGGATGTGCAACAAGGCCGGGCAGGCATCGCCTGTTGGAGCGGGCAGCAGGTCTGCGCTGGGCCTGTTGCTGTCTCCGTCCAAGGCTTGCTGCAGGCGCTGACGCAGCAGGCCCAGGGCTTGTACCAGCCAGGCTTGATTGACTTGCGCCCAGTCGACCCCAGCCGGGTTCAGGGCGGCCCACTCGCGCGGCGCATTCATGGCGGCACCCCCAGCATTTGCGTCGGGTCGAAGGCGGGGGCGGGGCCGCTGAGGTCGAGCAGATGGCTGTCCACACCGTCGACCCGCAGACGCAGGCGGTAGTTGCCGGCGGGCAAAGTGGCGGGGAACTCGAATTGCAGGGGCAGGGCGGCATTGGCGCGCGGCAGGGCGGCGGCTTCCTGGTCGCCCAAGATCAGCTGCGCGCTCTGCTGCGGCAAGACTTGCGGGCGGCAATGCAGGCTGAGCAGTACCCGGCTGGGCACGCCGCCACGGCTGACGCTGGCGGCGGGCAGGCCCAGTGCCGCGTCGGCGCTGATGACGGCAGCGGGTGCCAGCAGCAGGCCCAGGCTATTGCTCTCACGCAGCAACGGCTCGCCGTCGGGGGTGAAGCGCAGGCGCAGGCTCCACAGGCCGGGGGCAAAGCGGCTCTGATCGGCCAAGGTATTCGGCAGGGTGAAGCTGAGCTGCGTCCCGGTCGGGTTGACGCTGCTGGGGGTGATCAACACCGGCGCGGCCAGCAGGCGGTGGCTGAGCAGCAGCTGGTGGCCGCTGCCGGCCAGGTGCAGGCCCTCCACCGTTAGCGTATCGCCCAGGCAGGCGCTGCTCTGCCCATTGGGCGCGGCCAGGCTGAGCAAGGTGGGCAGGGGCGGCTGCAGATTGGCCTGCACCTGCACGCCGCGGTCGCGCCCGCTGGCGGGGTCCAGCGGGCCGCGTGAGAGCACGGGCAGGGGGCGTCGCGTGGGCTTGCTGCCCTCGATCAGCACGACCGAGATTTGATAGGCCGCCGAGGGCCGGTAATGCGATTGCAGGGCGGACCAGAGTTTGCTGATTTCGTCCGTGCCCATCACGGCCGGGGTGATTTTGATCAGCTCGACCTGATCGGCGAGATCGGCGGCGGCCAGGGCCTGGAAGGCCGGTGGCAGCAAGCTGGTGTTGACCGGGTTGGATTGCAGGGCGCGGCGGATGGCGGCACGGTCCAGCACCGGGCGCTCGTGCAGCAGATGCATGGCATAGCCCAGCAGGATCTCGGCATGGAAATCGGCCTGCGCGTAGGCGGTGATGACGTAGTGCAGATCCAGGGCCAGCGGGGCGTTGCTGAGGCGTTCGCCCGTCACGCTGCTGCGGCTGGGCAGGGCGCTGTTGCGCCAGGCCGCGTTGTGGCTGAGCTGGTGCAAAAAGATATTCAGCTGGGGGCTGGCCTGGGGGTCTTGGAGGTTGATGGTGTCGGGTGCCACGGCCGAGACCTTGATCACATTGCCCAGGGCGGCACCTGCCTCGATCAAGCCGTTGTCCAGCAGATTGCGCAACACGGCGCTGACGGCGCCGATGGCCAGGGGCGAGCTCATGGACCACCTCCCGCGCTGCCGCCGCCACCTTGCTTGCCTTGGCGCAGATAGTCGGCCAGGGACAAGGTGCCGCCAGCGCTGCGGCTGCGGCCGGCTGCGGGCGCATGGGCCGCAGGCACCAGCTGGGGCCGGGGGGGCGTGAGGTGAATGTCGATGCGGCCTATCGTGAGCTGGAGTTGGAGCGGCTGGGGCGCTGGGCTGGGTGCTCGCGCGCAGAGGCGGGCTTGGGTTGGCAAGGCGCGTAGCGCTGCGCTCGGCTTTGGCGCGTCTGCAGCGGTGAGCTGCGGAGGCGGCCTGAGTTGCAAGTCGGATGTGTCAGGGCTGGGCCTAGCCCGTGGCGAGGCGGGCGAAACCCGTTCTGCGAGGCGGGTGTTGTCGGCAGCGTGCGGCGAGCCGGTGATGACGGCGCTGAACGCTTGCGGGGCGGGCTGCGCCATGGCCTCGGTGCTCGTCTTGGCGATTTCGGGTGAGCGGCTGCTGGGCGCTTTGCCCTGGGCATGGGCATGGCTGAATGGGGCGGGGCCGACCCACTGGGTCTGCGGCGGGGTGGCGGCTGCGGGGCGTGGCCGTATGGCTTGCTGCGGCTGTGGGTCGCTGGCCTCGGGTCCGAGCGCCTCGCTTGCCTCCGCCCAGGGGGCCAGCGCTTGCTTGCCGGGCCTGGCCCAGGCGCTTGCCGCCAAGGGAGCGCGCAGGGCCGGGCGCTGGGCCTTGGGGTCCCAAGGCGCGAGCGCCTCCAGCCAGGCCAGGGCTGGCAGCGCCTGCAAAGGCATGGAGGTGGCGCGCTTGTTCTTCACGGGCTCGCCTCTTCGCAGAGCTGCAGATAGGCCTGCCGCCGACGCGGGCTCAGGCTCAGCACCTGCTCTTCACTCCAGCCAAAGGCACGGGCCAGTTGGCCGATCTCGCTTAGCAATTGCTCGGCCTGGCCGCGCAGCTCTTGCCACAGCAAGGGGGCCGGGGCGAGCGGGGCCGACCAGTCTTGCGCGCAATCGGGGCAATGCAGTTGCAGGCGGATGTGGGCGGCGGGGTCGAGCTGTTCCAGCCGCTCGGCCAGGGCTTGGCAAAGCGGCTCGGGCAGGGGGGCCAGCCGCGCCGCCTCGTTGGGGGGCTCGCAGTCCAGGATGCAGCGTTGCAAGAGCAAACGTGCGAACTGAGCGCCGTCTAGCGCCGGGCCGAGGGCAGGTGGCTGGGCCTGGGTCAATGCGCTGGCGCAGGCCTGCAAATCTTCCGCCACGGGGCGGCGAAAACGCAGGTGGTAACCGTCCAGCTCCAGCACCTGTTCTTCGCTGGCTTCGCTGGGCGTTTTGGCGTCGTTCAGCGAATGCAGCAGGGCCCGGCAGTCCAGGCTGAACTCGACCGGGCTGGCGCAGTGTGGGCAGTCGGCCAGCAGCGCCAGCTGCGGGCCCAGCAGGCGCTCGCGCAGGGCCAGCAGGCGCAGATTGCGCTCGCCCAGGCCTTGGGGCAGAGCGCGGGCATTGGCATGGCTTGCGCCATCGGCGTCGAAGGCCAAGAGCAAGTCCTCCAGCTCTTGCGGCCCGGCCTCGCAGGCCTGCTCCCACAGCCTGAGCAGGCGGGGGGCGTGGCGCTGAAGTTCGGGGGCAGCCAGCATGGGGGCCTCCGGCATCAAGCCGGCTCGGTGAAGCTGGGTTCGCTGGGCTCGCCCACCTCGACATCACGCTCCCAGCCCTCGTGCTCCAGCTTGATGCTCTGGATGGCGATGGCATTGGCATTGGCGTCCAGATCGGGCAGGGCTTGGAACTCGGACACCCAGGCGCGGAAGACCTTGTAGGCCAGCACCAGCTGGCCGGTCTCGTTGTAGACCTCGATGATCAAGTCCTTGCGAAAGTCCTTGAGCGAGACCTCGGCCCCCAGACCGGCGCCGAAGTTCCAGACCTTGTTGGCCCATTGCTCGAACTCTTTGTCATGGGTGACGCCACGCTCCAGGGTGATGGCTTCAAACTTGCTGCGGCCGGGGGATTTGCGGCCGGTGGAGGGGTCGCCGCCCTCGCGGTGCTCCACCACCTCGGTGCTGCGCTTGAGGGCCGAGACCTTGCTGATGCCGGCGACGAAGCGGCCGTCCCACTTCACCCTGAACTTGAAGTTTTTATAGGGATCGAAGCGCTGGGGGTTGACGGAAAACTGGGCCATGAGAGTCTCCAGAAATTGCGTGGCAGTGTTCAGGCGTTCAGATCGCCAGCGATCTGCTGCAGCTTGAGCACGACGAACTCGGCCGGGCGCAGCGGCGCAAAGCCCACGATGATGTTGACGATGCCGAGATTGATGTCCGCCTGGGTGGTGGTCTCGGCATCGCATTTGACGAAGTAGGCCTCGCGCGGCGATTTGCCCTGGAAGGCTCCTTGTCGGAACAGGCCCTGCATAAAGGCGCCGATGTTCAGTCGGATCTGTGCCCACAAGGGTTCGTCGTTAGGCTCGAACACCACCCACTGCGTGCCGCGGTAGAGGCTTTCCTCGATGAATAGGGCCATGCGGCGCACGGGGATGTATTTCCATTCCGAGCCCCGATCGTTCTGGCCATGCATGGTGCGGCCGCCCCAGACCACATTGCCGTAGACGGGCAGGGTGCGCAGGCAGTTGATGCCCAGCAGATTGAGCGGGCCGTTCTCGGCGTCGCTCAAGGTGGTGGCCAGGCCGGTGGCGCCGTTGAGCGAGGCGTCGGAGCCGGCCGGGGCTTTCCAGACGCCGCGCGCGCCGTCGGTGCGGGCGAACACCCCGGCCACAAAGCCGCTGGGCGGGAAGTTGACCAAGGCCATGTCGTGCAGCGGGTCGGGCGCCTTGACCCAGGGGAAGAAGATGGCGGAATGCGAGGCGTCCACACCAGTCAGAGCGGCGGGCAGGCCGGTGCCGAGGCTGGTGGTGCTGGCGTTGGCAGCGGTATCGGCGATCAAAAAGGCGCGGCGGTTTTTGCAATGGGTTTGCAGCGCGCCCAGTGTGGCCGGGTCGGTCTCGCCGGGCACGACCAGCAGATTGAACAGATCGATGCGGTCGGTCACCGTGCCCTGGCCGAACTGAGCCAGCAAGGCGGTTTGGAAGGGTGCGGTGCTGGGGGTCAGCACCGCGCCGTCGGCACCGGCCGTCAGATTGCTAACGCCAGCAGCAGGCGGTGTATTGATGCCCACGCTGACCCGGATGAAGGCCGAGCGGTCGTTGATGACGCTGGGCGCGAAGCGTGGGTCGGTATTGCTCATCGAGAGGTTCTCGAAGCTCTCCACGATGGCGTTGTTGCGGTTTCGGTCCAGCACATCGAGCTTGAAGCGGGCCGTATCGGGCGCCGGGCGCAGGGTGATCTGGGCTGCATAGCCGTCGCCCCACAGACCCGGAGAATTGGCCTCAATCGTCAGCTGACCATTGACCACGCGTGAGGCCAAGGCGCCCGCGCCGAGCAGGCGCAGCACATAGGCATCGCCGCCGCCGTTGTCGAAAAATTGTTTGACGCCGTAGCTGAGTGGCGAGCGCCGGTCCAGTGGGCCGAAGTTGCGCTGGTAGTCCGAAAAATTATTGATACGCACGGCTCGATCACCGGGGCCGCGCGCGGCCCAGCCGACGAACAGGGCGATGGAGGTGGGCACGCTGGCGATGCTGCGCACGCCGCTGGACACTTCTTCGATATAAACGCCGGGATAACTCAGTGCTTGTGGCATGGCTTGCTTCCTTGTTGCACATCGGCTTGTGCGTAGAGATCGCGAGAGTCCGCTGAAGTTTGATGTTCGGCGTGGAAGGTCAGTTGGCCGTCCAGGCCGCTGCGCGCTTGCATCTCGCCCCGCTCGATCAGCAGTTGCAGCGCGGCCAGCACCTCGTCTTGGGCATCGATCAGGCGTTGCTGCGGAATCCACCAGTCGCAGATGCCATCCAGGGTGTCGCAGGCTTGCGGCCTGGCCTTGATGTAGCGGCTGATGGTGGCTGCCAATGCTTCAACCCTGTTGTTGACCATGGTGTTGCTCGATGATTTGCTGCAACGCGGTGAACGCCGCCAAAGACGGTGCGAACCTCCCAGGCCTTGCGAGAAGCGTGCCAGGCCTCGCTTGCGAGGTGGGCCGGGCATTTGTTGGGGCTGCTGTGTGCGAGTTGGCACGGTTCGGCATGCATCTGTGGCCCACCCAGCCCTGGGAAAACAGGTGTTTCAAGGGCCTGTGCAGAAAGTGACACAGCTGGGTGCGATCCGACATGGCTGCGCCCGATCCCCCGTCTTTTGCCCCTACCCTTGGGGATAAGCATTCACCGGGCTTGGGTTAGTCTTGCGCTGCTTGGATTGGCACCTTTTTGGTTGCCGAGTAGGCGGGAAGTCCGAAAAGGTGAGGTCATGCAGCGTTCTGCCTCTGCTCTGGATGAGCATCTGCTCAAGCAGTTTGTCGGTGAGTCGGCGGCTTTCAAAGCCGCCCTGGCCTTGATCGGCCGCTATGCCAAGTCCAGAGCGCCCATCCTCATCATGGGTGAGACCGGCACCGGCAAGGAGCTGGCGGCTCATGCCGGGCATTATTTGAGCGAGCGGCGCGACGCGGCCTTTGTGCCGCTCAATTGCGGCGCCATGCCGGATGCCTTGTTTGAGAGCGAGTTGTTCGGCCATGCCAAGGGCGCCTTCACCGATGCGGCGCGCAGCCGGGTCGGTCTGATCCGTCAGGCGGAAGGCGGCACCCTGTTTCTCGACGAGGTGGAGGCACTGTCGCCGCGTGGCCAGGTGGTTTTGCTGCGCTTTTTGCAGGATCAGAGTTATCGCGCAGTTGGCGAGGAGCAACTCAGACGCGCCGATGTGCGGGTGATTGCCGCCTCTAACGTCGATCTCCGACAGATGGTGAGTCGGGGCGAGTTCCGTGCTGACCTGCTGTTCCGGCTGGATGTCTTGTCGGTTGAATTGCCCGCTTTGCGTGAGCGGTTGGAGGATTTGCCCCTGCTGGCGGAGCATTTGCTGGCGAAAGCGGCCGCCAGCGAAGGCGGTGCGGTCAAACGGCTCAGCCCCGAGGCCTTGAATCATCTGCTGGGCCATGATTGGCCGGGTAATGTGCGCGAGCTGGAGCATGTCTTGCTGCGCGCCCATTTGCTGGGCTCCGAACTGTGGATTCAGGCGGCCGATCTGCAGCGCTGTGGCTTGGGGCTGCCCAGCGATTTGGCTTGGGACCCGCAGCGTCTGCGGGAGCAAAAGCTGCGGGCCGTGTTGCAGGTGGAGCGCCGTTTTGTCGACGGTGCCATGGCCATGAGCCAGGGCAATATCAGTGCGGCCGCCCGGCTCTGTCAGATGGAGCGGGCGGCATTCAGCAAGATGGTCAAGAAATGCCGCATTGCCGGGAATTGCAGCGGCTCAGCGTAGGCCGCTGATGCTGGCGTCTTTGGGGTAGCTGATGAGGTAGTCCGCCGTGTAGCGTTGTGACTGCCCCGGGGTCAGCGTCTGTTGCCAGAGGATTTGGCCGGGTTGATTCTTCCAGGCCTCGCTCGTGGGCTTGGGTGTGAACTGGGTCGTGACCTTGATGTCCTCGTGCTGTGACAGCGGCGCGGCCTCCACGACCTGCACCGTGACGGCGGATTTGTGCAGATTCTCCAGACGGTAGGCGCGGGCGTATTTGCGCTCGATGCGTGCGCCGATGAAGCCGGTGTTGGCGCCCTCGCGCTTTTCAGGATCGACCGTGACGCGCAGCATTTCGTCGCGGCCGAAGAAGAGTTCCAGCCGCTCCTCCTGCCCCAGGCTCAGGACGCTTTGGCCCACAAAGCCGCCGTCGCGGTAGAGCTGCAAATTGCCCGTGGGCCAGGAGCCGGCGGGCCGGGCGGCATCGGCCAGCAAATAGGCCTGAGCTTCATGCTGAGGCTGGACGCGGGCATAGAGCTTGGCCTCCAGCGCCGTGCTGCCCAAACCAAAGCTGCTGCGCTGCTTGTCGCTGGCCACCGTGACCAGGCCGGGCACTTCAAAGACGGCGGCGTACTCGCCTTGCATTTGGCTGGCGTCGAAATTGGGCAGGGCTTCGGCGGCGTCGGCTTGATTGCTGCCGCTGCGAGCTTTGGCCGCTAGAGGCGCGGGGGCAGGTGCAGGCGTGCGAAAGGCGATGGACTCGTTGAGCTGGACCTGCACCGGCTCCTGAAACTTGAGTGTCCAGGGCTGCAGTGGCCTCGGCTGGCTGGCCTGACGCGGCTGGCTGGTGCTGAGTTTGAGCTTGACCTGGTTCCAGTCCTCGCCGCTGCTCTGCGCCACCTGGCCCAGGCGCTCCAGTCGCAATTGCCCACTCGTGCTGTCCAGATGGGCGCGGTAGATGGGCGACCAGCCCGCGCCGGGCACGCGGTAGCTCAGGCGCAGCTCGCCCTCGCGTTGGGCCGCCACTTGGATCTGCAAGCTGCGCAGGCGGGGCGAGGCTCGCAAGAGGCGATCACGTTCGACCCGCAGCGGCGCGAGCTCTTTTTCCAGCGCTTCTTTGCTGCGCAGCAATTGGTGCTGGCGTTGCAAGGACTCCTGGCCGCTGCGCTTGATGCTGTCCAGCGTGGCGCTGATCGCCGCCGGGGCGGCCTTGTCCGTGCCCAGATTCTTCAGATAGCCCAGGGCCAGGTCTTGCGCATCGCTCTCGGCCTTGAGGCCGGCCAGCTTGTCCTCTAACTCGCGCACACGGGCGTCCAGCGGGCTGTTGTTGGTGCATTCGGGCGCGGCCTCGCGATCCACTGTTTGCATATTGATTTCGCCGATGGCGATGCCGGGGTCGGCCTGCAGTTGCAGCGAGTCGGCCTCGAAGCGCTCGGGCAGGCAGACCAGCTTGATCTCGCGGCTACCCGCCGCCACCCGGGCGACGCGCTCCACCGTGGCCCCGCCGGGGTAGACCAGCACTTGGCTGATCTTGCTGGCAGTGCCCGGTGTTTGAGCCTGTGCAGGGCTTGCCAGACTTAGTAGGGCGGCGGCCAGGGCCGTGGCAGATGGCAGCAGGGCAGGGCTTGTTTTCATGGGGCTCCTCCGTGGGCATGGGCGGTGATGACGCGGCAAACATAGCATGGCCGGAGCGAGGCGCTCTCGCCAGACCCTGGCACACTCTGGCCTGCAGTTTCTTCTTTCGTATCGCCCACCCATGTCCAGCCCCAACACCGTCCCCCCGCAAGCCAATTCCCAGCGCCGCGCCCTCGTGCTGTTTTCCGGCGGTCAGGATTCCACCGCCTGCCTGGCCTGGGCATTGGATCGTTTTGCTTCGGTCGAGACCCTGGGTTTTGATTACGGCCAGCGTCACCGCGTCGAGCTGGAGTGCCGCCAGACGGTGCGGCGCGAGCTGCAAGCCCAGTTCCCGCAATGGGCCGCCAAGCTGGGCGAGGACCATATGCTGGACCTGAGCCTGCTGGGCCAAATTTCAGACACGGCCTTGACCGAATCTCGCGCGATTGAGATGCAGGCCAATGGCTTGCCCAATACCTTTGTGCCGGGGCGCAATCTGCTCTTCCTGAGCTTTGCCGCCACCCTGGCCTACCGCCGTGGCGCCTCGGTGCTGGTGGGCGGCATGTGCGAGACCGACTATTCCGGCTACCCCGACTGCCGCGACAACACCCTCAAAAGCCTGCAAGTGGCCCTGAGCCTGGGCCTGGACACGCCGATGACGGTGGAGACGCCGCTGATGTTTCTGACCAAGGCCCAGACCTGGGCTCTGAGCGAGCGCCTGGGCGGTGCGGCCTTGAATGAATTGATCATCGAACACACTCACACCTGCTATCTGGGCGAACGCATGCAGCGCCATGCCTGGGGCTATGGCTGTGGCACATGCCCGGCCTGCGAGCTGCGCGCACGCGGTCATGCGGAATTCGTGGCGGGGGTCTTATGAGCGGATTTGCCTGGTTTGCCTGGGGCTGTGGCGCCGTGCTGCTGTTCTGGGGCATTGGCGCTTACAACCGGGTGATGAGCTTGCGCAATGCCATCGCCAGCGCTTTTGTGCAGCTGGACACGCATCTGAGCGAGCGCGCCCAGTTGTGCAATAAGCTGCTGGACTTGCTGCGCCCTTTGTTGCCGAATGAACAGGCCACATTTGCCGCGCTGGAGGCGGCCCAGGCCGAGTCGCAAGCCCTGGCCCAGGCCGTGCGGGCCAAGCCTTGCTCTAGCGACCCGGTGGCCAGCCTGGCGGTGGCCAATGCGGTGCACGCCGCGGCGTTGACCCGGGTGATGTCCATGCTGGACCATCACGCCGAGCTGCGCGAGCACAGCGAGTTGTATGCCTTGATGGATGAGCTGAAGCTGGTCGAGCGCCAGCGCTCATTTGCCCGCCAGGTCTTCAACCAAGCCGTGGGCGTTTACAACCAGGCCGTCAGCCAATTCCCGACCCGGGTGTTGGCCAGCTTGTACGGCTTTGGCGAGGCGCGCTCTCTTTAGTCATTGCGTGACAGACCGCCCGAGTGAGCGCAGCGAGCGAGTAGCTCTGTCACCAACTGACTGAAAGGCTCAGGAACAAACAATCGCCCCCGAGCTCATCAGCTCGTGGAATAGCGCGACCAGGGATTTGCCGCTCATGCGATAGGGGTCGAGCTTGCCGGTCTCGGAGTACTTCAGCACCAGGCCGGGGTTGAGGCGCTGCAGATTCACCTGGCCCATGGACCAGCCGGCGAATTCGCGTTCATTCACCTCCTCGTAGCTGAGCAGGATGACATCGCTGTGGCGCGAGTCGGCCACGATGCGCTTGTAGCGGGCATTGATGGCGTCGCGCCCACCTTCCAGCACCTGCATAAAGATGCCGTCGGCGTAGCAGAGCAGGCCGGTGATGCCTTCGGCGGGGTTGTGCTCGCGTGACTGCTTGAGGATGGCCGACAGGCTGGCCTCGTCCATGGGAGGCGTGGCGCGGCTGGCGTAGAGGAGGCGAACTAGCATGGGGTGAGGCTCCGCGATTGAGAGTGGAGGTTCAAGGCTTGATCAGGGAGAGGAACTCCCGGCGCAGATTGGCGTCTTTCAAGAAGGCGCCGCGCATCACACTGTTGATCATCTTGGTCTCGGTGTCTTTGACGCCGCGCCAATGCATGCAGAAATGATCGGCTTCCATCACCACGCCCAGGCCGTCGGGCTGCACCCGTTCTTGTAGCTCATTGGCCAGCATGGTGACGGCTTCTTCCTGGATTTGCGGGCGGCTCATGATCCAGTCGCAGATGCGGGCGTATTTGGACAGGCCGATCAGATTCGAATGCTCGTTAGGCAGCAGGCCGATCCAGACCCGGCCCATGATGGGGCAGAGGTGGTGGGAGCAGGCGCTGCGCACGGTGATGGGGCCGACGATCATCAGCTCGTTCAAGCGGGTGACGTTGGGGAACTCGGTCACCGCAGGCATGGGCACATAGCGGCCTTTGAAGACCTCGCGCACAAACATCTTGGCCACGCGCTTGGCGGTTTCTTGCGTGTTGTGGTCGCTCTCAGTGTCGATCACCAGGGCGCGCAAGACCTCTTGCATCTTGGCCTGCACCTCGGCCTGCAACTCGTCCAGCTCGCCTTCCTCGATGAAGGCGGAGATATTGTCATTGGCGTGGTGGCGGCATTCGGCGCTGACCAGGCGGTAGCGCACCCGCTCCGAGGCGGGCAGGGCGGCCAGCTCATCCTGGCTGAGTGACAAAGGCTTGGAAGGGGTGAGGGCGCCGGTCATAAAGGGGTTCTCGCTATTCTCTTGAGGTTCGCTGTCGCACGGCATTGTGTCTGGATTGCGATAACCGTGCACAAGCAGGGAGCGGCCGGGCGGGAATCGGGCTGGGCCCGGAGGTTTGGAGGCTCTCGCCTACACTGAGCCCGTGTCTTCATCTTCTTCCTCCCCCAGTTCCACCGTCCAGTCCGCCCCCCTGCAGCGCTTGATCGCGCAGGTGGCCGATGCCGTGCAAGCCGTGCGCGGCGGGCGCTCACTCACCGAGCTGCTGGCGCGCTGCCCGGCCGATCTGCGCCCCGGCACCCAGTCCCTCAGCTTCTATGTGCTGCGCCTGCTGGCCAGTGCGGAGGGCGCACGGGCTTTGTTGGCGCCCAAGGCGCCCCCGCCCAAGGTCGAAGGCCTGCTGCTCAGCGCCCTGGCCCTGCTGTGGCCAGCCGAGGACCCGCCCTACGACGCCCACACGGTGGTGGACCAGACGGTCAGCGCCGTACGCAAGCGCCTGCCGGCCAGTGCCGGTTTCGTCAACGCGGTGCTGCGACGCTTCTTGCGCGAGCGCGACGCCATCGTGGCCGCGGTGCAGGCCGACCCGGTCGCCCGTTTCAATCACCCGGCCTGGTGGTTGGCTCGTCTGCAGCAGGATTGGCCGGAGCAATGGCAGGAGATCCTGGCCGCCAATAATCAACATCCGCCGATGACGCTGCGCGTCCACGCCCGGCATGGCAGCGCCGAGACTTATGTGCAGCGCTTGAGCCAGCAAGGCATTGCTGCCCGCGCCCTGGGCGCCATCGCGCCGCAGGCAGTCGTGCTGGAGCGCGCCGTGCCCGTCACCGCCTTGCCCGGTTTTGCCCAGGGCGAGGTGTCGGTGCAGGACGCCGCCGCCCAGCTGGCCGGCCACCTGCTGGTGCAGGCGCAGGGCGAATTGCCCCATCTGCCCGAACACGCCCGCGTGCTGGACGCCTGCTCGGCGCCCGGCGGCAAGACCGCCCATATTCTGGAGTTGGGCGATTTTGACCTGACGGCTCTGGACAGCGATGCCCGTCGCCTGGCCCGGGTGCAAGACAACCTCGCCCGCCTGCAGCTGCGCGCCCGTGTGCTGGCGGCCGATGCGCGCCAGACCGCCGGCTGGTGGAATGGCGAACGATTTGACGCCATCCTCTTGGACGCGCCCTGCAGCGCCTCCGGCATCGTGCGCCGCCACCCGGATGTGCGCTGGCTGCGCCGCGACAGCGATATCGCCCAGCTGGCCCAGATCCAGGCCGAGCTGCTCGACGCCTTGTGGCCCACGCTCAAGCCCGGCGGCCGTCTGGTCTACGCCACCTGCTCGGTCTTCAAGGCCGAGGGCCAGGGGCAGATCGATGCATTTTTGCAACGTCAGGCCGATGCGAAATTGATAGAAGTGAGCGGCTTGTCCGGCCATCTGCTGCCCCTCGCTCACAATGGGGAGCCAGCCGGGGCCGCGGGCTCGGGCCCGGCCGTGATTGACGGCTTCTATTACGCTCTTTTGCACAAGTCCTGAAGGGCCTGCCCCTTGTTTTGGCCTCCACCTTGTTTGTCCTGTTGATCCTGCGCACTTGAACTCAGCACGCCACGCCACAGCCCAAGCACCATGCCGCCCAAAGACTGAGTCCAGTCTTTGGCTGCAGGGCTTTGCGGCCTGGATCTTGGGGCTGGTCTTGTTGCTGGGCCAGGTCTCGGGCGCTCAAGCCGAGGGCGTGGAGTTGAACCAGATCAGTGCGGCCAAGGTGGAAGATGGCTTGGAGCTCAGCTTCAGCACCCGCTTCACACTCTCGCCCGCGGTGGAGGACGCCTTGATGAAGGGCGTGCCGGTCTATTTCGCGGCGGACGTGACCGTCCTGCGCAGCCGTTGGTACTGGCGCGATGTGCGGGCCGCCCGCACCTCGCGCAGCTGGCGGCTGGAGTGGAAGTCGCTGACCCGGCAGTTCCGCGTCAGCAACGAGGGCTTGAGTCGCAGCTATGCCACGCTGTCCGAGGCCTTGAGCTCGCTGCGCGGGGTGTCCAGCTGGCATGTGGCCGATCTCAAGGACATCGATGACGATGGCCGCTACTACCTGGAGTTCAGCTATCGCCTGGACACCAGCCAACTGCCCAAGCCCATGCAAATCGGGCTGGGCTCGCCTCAGGGCTGGAATATGAATGTGGAGCGCACATTCCAGCTCAACCCCGACTTCAGCATTCGCAGCGGTTCCTGATCGATGAGCAAAGCGACGCGCTGGGCGTGGTTGGTTTCCATGGTGGCCGTGATGGGCGTGTGCGGCGTCCTGGCTTTCTTGCTCACCATCAGTTCCACCTCGCAACGCGGCTTTTTGGAGCGGCATTCGGTCTGGCTGTTCTGGGTCAACGCGGTGGTGGCCACCGTGCTCTTGTTGGTGATCACCGGTGCCGCCATCCGGCTGTTGCTGCGGGTGCGGCGCGGCAAGTTCGGCAGCCGCCTGCTGATGAAGCTGGCCGGCATCTTTGCTCTGGTGGGCGTGGTGCCGGGCCTGCTGATCTACGGTGTGTCTTATCAATTCGTGAACCAAAGCATAGACAGCTGGTTCGATGTGCGCTTGGCCAGCGCCCTGGAGTCCGGCCTGACCCTGGGCCGTGGCACCCTGGACGATTTGCGCAGCGATCTGGCCAGCAAGACCCGCGATGCCGCCGAGCGCTTGGCGGTCGGTGATGCCGTCGTGCCCCAGCCTCTGGCTCTAGATAGGCTGCGTGAACAGCTGGGTTTGCGCACCGTGGCCTTGGTGGGCGGCAATGGGCAGATCCTACTCTCGGCCGGCGGCGACGCCAGCCTGCTCACCCCCGACAGACCTAGCGACACCATGTTGCGCCAGGCGCGCGCCAACAAGGTGATGAGCGAAATCGAGGGCCTGGAGGATGAAGCCACGGCCTTGCAAGGGCGCGCGCAAATCCGCGCCCTGGCCTTACTGCCCAGCGCCGACCTGCGCCTGGGCGATAGCAGCGGCGGCGATCGATTCCTGATGGTGGTGCGCCGCATCCCCACCAACGTCTTGCGCAATGCCCTGGCGGTGCAAGCCGCCAGCAGCGAGTACCAGCAGCGCAATCTGGAGCGCGGCGGCCTGCGTCGCATGTATCTGGGCACCCTGACCCTGGCCCTGGTGCTGGCGGTGTTTACCGCCTTCTTGCTGGCCATGACCCTGGGCAATCAGCTGGCGCGACCCTTGCTGCTGCTGGCCGAGGGCGTGCGCCAGGTGGCACAGGGCGATTTGAGTCGCAAGCCGGTGCTGGCCTCACGCGACGAGCTCAGCGGCCTGACCCGCAGCTTTGCCGATATGACCGAGCAGCTCTCCGATGCGCGTGGCATGGTGGAGCGCAGCGTGGCCCAGTTGGAGAGCGCGCGCACCAATCTGCAGACCATTCTGGACAACCTCACCGCCGGCGTCATCGTGTTCGACGCGCAGCAGAATATCGACACCGTCAACCCCGGCGCCACCCGCATCCTGCGCCTACCGCTGTCGGCCTACCGCGGCCGGCGCCTGGACGAAGTGCCCCAGCTGCAAGCCTTTGCCCAGGCCGTCTGGCAGCGCTTCGATCAGTACAACCCGGAAGTGGGGGAGCGCGACCATTGGCAGGACGCCTTCGAGCTGCAGGTGGAGGCGGGCCAGGACGTACTAACCCTTCTTGTGCGCGGTGCCCAGTTGCCGCACGATGCACGCCTGATGGTGTTTGACGATATTTCAGAAGTGGTGTCTGCGCAGCGATCGGCCGCCTGGAGCGAAGTCGCCCGGCGCCTGGCGCATGAGATCAAGAACCCGCTGACACCCATCCAGCTCTCGGCCGAGCGCCTGCAGCACAAGCTCGAAGCCAAGCTGGAGGGCGCCGATCAGGCCATGCTGGTGCGCTCGGTGGCCACCATCGTCAACCAGGTGCAGTCGATGAAGCAGCTGGTCAACGAGTTCCGCGACTACGCCCGCCTGCCCTCGGCCAATTTGAAGGACCTGGACCTCAACGGCCTGGTGGCCGAAGTCCTGAGCCTGTATGCCGAGGCCCAGGACACCGGTCATCTGCATGCGGAATTGGCGCCGGATTTGGTCCAAATCAAGGGCGACGCAAGCCAGTTGCGGCAAGTCATCCATAACTTGGTACAGAATGCGCTCGACGCCGTGCAGGACCACCCCGATGGCCAGGTGGTGGTGCGCACGCAGCAAGCCTTCACCGAGAGCGGTGAGCCGCGGGCACTGCGTCTGCTGATCAGTGACAACGGCCCCGGTTTTGCCGAGAAGGTGCTCAAACGCGCCTTCGAGCCTTATGTCACGACCAAGAGCAAGGGCACGGGCCTGGGCCTGGCCGTGGTGAAGAAAATTGCCGATGAACATGGCGCCCGCATCCGTCTGGCCAACCTCCATTCGGGGGGGGACGAAGCGGCGGCAGTGATAGGTGCACAAGTTTCGTTATCATTTTCAAAACTCGCGACTGCAGCGGCCGAAGTGGGCACTGCCCATAAGCAAGAGTGAACTAGGTATCCATGGCAACAATTCTTGTAGTCGACGACGAATTGGGCATTCGAGCCCTCTTGTCCGAAATCCTCAGCGATGAGGGTCACACGATTGAACTGGCGGAAAACGCAGCGCAGGCCCGCGCCGTGCGCGAGCGCTTGCGCCCCGACCTCGTTTTGCTGGACATCTGGATGCCCGATGTCGACGGCGTCACCCTCCTGAAGGAGTGGGGCGGGGCCGGACTGCTGACCATGCCGGTCATCATGATGAGCGGGCACGGCACGATTGACACGGCGGTTGAGGCCACCAAGGTTGGCGCCATTGCCTTCTTGGAAAAGCCCATCACCCTGCAAAAGCTGCTGCGTGCGGTTGAGCAAGCCCTGGTCAAGACCGCTCCGCGCCCGGCGCCTGCCCCCTTGGGTGCGCCGCTTAGCTATAGCAGCGGCCGCAACGAAGTCAGTGGCCTGGGTGCTGCGATGCAGTACCAGCCGGCCGCGCCCGTCGCCCATGGCTCGACCCTGATGGCTCAACCCATGTTGCCGCCGCTGGGCCTGGCTTCCGAGCAAAGCTTTGAGTTGGACCGCCCGCTGCGCGAAGCGCGCGATGCCTTCGAGAAAAGTTATTTCGAATTCCATCTGGCCAAAGAGAACGGTTCGATGACCCGCGTGGCCGAGAAAACGGGCCTGGAGCGCACCCATCTGTACCGCAAGCTCAAGCAACTCGGTGTCGATTTGAGTAGAAATAAACGCGGCACTGGACTTTGACCAAAAAACGGTGCTATAGTTGCGGTCTTCGCTGAGTTGCAGCGAAGAATGAACAGAAAGAAGAGCGATCTTCGATTTGTTTCAAAGAAGAAAAGTTGGCCTGGTAGCTCAGTTGGTAGAGCAGCGGATTGAAAATCCGCGTGTCGGTGGTTCGATTCCGCCCCAGGCCACCAACACATCAAATGGAAGCTCATCGCTGATGAGCTTTTGTTTTTCAAGTCCGGTCGCATCGGATTTGTTGGGCGGTCAAGCCATTGGCCGCGAGCTCGGCAAGAGCTCCTCGCCAGGATGAACAACGCGGGATTAGCTCAGTTGGTAGAGCGATACCTTGCCAAGGTATAGGTCGAGAGTTCGAGTCTCTTATCCCGCTCCAAATTGCCCATGTGGCTCAGTGGTAGAGCACTCCCTTGGTAAGGGAGAGGTCGGCAGTTCGATCCTGCCCATGGGCACCACGGACTCAGGGCATAAAAAAAGCAAAAGGCTTAACTCAACAGAGTTAGGCCTTTTTTGTTTGCGCAGACTCCTAGCAGCTGCTGACGCTCAATTCGCGCAGCACTCGGTGCGCATCATTCCCCTCATCCACCGGCAGCGTCTGCTTGGCCTGCAGATAGCGATGGGTGAACACGTCGAGGTAGGCGTCCAGGGTTTGGGCGGCATGGGCTTCGTCGGCCAGTTCCAGGCATAGGGCGGCGACTTCGGCGGTGCAGAAATGGTTGTCGCGGATATGGCGGCGCAGGCGGTAGCGTGACAGGTGTTCAGGTTGCAGGCTCAGCACTGGCAAGGCGTTCAGATAAGGGCTTTTGCGAAACATCTTGCGGGCCTCGGTCCAGGTGCCGTCCAACATCACCAGCAAGGGTCGGCGAGAGCCAGGGGCCGCAGCGTTCATGCGGGTGGGCAACTGGGTCACCACCCGTTCCGGCTCGGCAAACTCACCCGGGAAGACCACAAAAGGCTGCCACTGCGGATCGCTGAGCATGGCAAGCAGGGCGGGGTCGACCTCGGTACGGGCCCAACCGAAGGCGGCCGTGTCTTGCACCACGTCGGCGATCAGCCAGCCGGTGTTGCTGGGCTTGAGGGCCTCGAACTCGGCCATGATCAGGCAGACGCCGACGCGGGTCTGCAAACGTGGCCGCAGCGCGCACATGCAATAGCCCTGGCTCAGGCGGCAGCCGGGGCAGCGTGGCTTGCGCTCCTCGCCCCGGTCCAGCTTGGGTTTGGTGTCTAGCGCCATTCGGGCGCTGCGCAGGCGGGATACGGCATGGGGCATGGCGCAAGTTTAAGGTGGCAGGCACACTAGCGCCCCCGCAAGCAAATACCCGTCCGACTCTCGTCCACTTATGCATGCCTTGTTGAACGCCATCGCCACGATGGACCTGCCCACCGATGCCCGCCGTATTTTTCATGGCCGTGGCGGCCTGTTCCCGGGCTGTGAGCATCTCTCACTCGACGCCTATCCGCCCGTGCTGGTGCTGACCAGTTTCGAGCCCTTGGAAGCCGAGGCCTTGGCGACCGTGGCCGAGGCCCTGGCCCAGCGCTGGGCGCAGCTGGCGCCGGAGAAGACATGCGAAAAAGAACTCAGCTGGGTCTACCAGTGCCGGGCCGAGGGCCAGGCCGAGACGCGTTTGATGAGCGGCAGCGTGCCCGAACCCCATCTCGTCAGCGAGGCCGGCAGCCTCTACCAGGTGCATGTGTTGAAGGGTCAGAACCACGGCCTGTTCCTCGATATGGCCGAGGGTCGCCGCTGGGTGAGCGAGTACTTTGCGGGGCGACCGGGCTTGCGGGTGCTCAATCTCTTTGCCTACACCTGTGCCTTCTCGGTCGTGGCCTTGCGCTCCGGTGCGCACCAGGTGGTCAATGTGGACATGAGTGCCGGTGCCCTGAGCATAGGCCGCAAAAACCACCAGCTCAACGGCCTGACCCAGGGGGCCAGCTTTCTGGCCCATGACATCTTCAACTCCTGGGGCAAGATCACGCGCAGCGGCCCTTATGACCTGATCGTGCTGGACCCGCCCAGCTACCAAAAAGGCAGCTTTGTGGCGAGCAAGGATTACGCCCGCCTGATGCGCCGCCTGCCCGGCCTTCTGGAGCCTGGCGGCCATGCCATGCTCTGCCTGAATACGCCCAAGCTCGATACCGCCTTCTTGCAAGAGCAGATGCGCGAGCTGGCGCCGGAGCTGAGATTTGTCGCGCGCGTCGCCAACCCGGCGGTGTTTGCCGATGTGTCGGAAGAGCGCTCGCTCAAGGTCTTGGTTTACAAGGCCGCCGACTGAAACGCTTCAATCGGTCTTCTTGCGCCGGAAGTCCCACGGCGCCACCGGGCTGCTTTCCTGCCACAGGCCGGCGGCGCCACTGCGGGCCTTTTGCTCGGCCACAGCATAGCTGAGGCGGTCGGGCAGGGGCAGGTCCTTGTTGTACTGCTTGTAGTGCCAGGCCATGCCGGCGTGCAGCTGGCTCAGGCAGACATCGGTCTCGCCTCGCCAGACCTTGCCGATGATGCGGCCGTAGCGGTCGCGCTTCTGCCATTCCACAGCCACCGTCTGGCCGTAGACCAAATCGGAGAGATGCTGTTTGGAGCGCTGGCCATAGGGCTGCTTTTTCTCCGGCGCGTCGATGCCGGCCAGGCGGATCTTGTGCTGGGTCTTGTCGGCATCGAGCACCGTGATGGTGTCACCGTCTGCCACGCCCACCACCCTGCCTTGCAGCATCTCGGCCCAGGCGGGGCTGAAGGCAAGCAGGGACAGGAGCAGCGCGCACAGCGATGCCCGCAAGCGGGGGAGTGAGGAAAAGAATGGGCGGTTGAAGAGAGTGGTGAGGGGCCGTGCAAGGCGTGGGAGCAGGGACAAGAGAGCAATCCTTGGTTTTTGGGAAGCTCTGCACAAATCAGGCCGGTCCGGGTTAGCGCGGACTCGGGCGCTCTGCTGCGTTGCAGTTCTCGCCAATAGCTACGGCTATTGGCATCAAACTGCGCCTTGCATCCCATCCCGATCCGCAAACCCGACCTCGCCCCGATTTGCGCAGAGCTTCCCTAGTTCTTGATTTGAGCGGACGCCATCATCCCATTGCTCGCCAGCCCGCTCGTGTCAAAAAGTTTGTTGAGCGCACGCCCACAAGCTGTCAACTCCGCCGCGCCGACCACCGCGCCCGCTCCGCCAAGTCGGGTGCCACGGTCGCTGCTCAGCCTCCCGTGTTCAGCGACTCTCGACCTTGAACACCGACACCACCTGCTCCAGGCGCTGCGCCTGTTCTTGCAAGGACTGAGCCGCCGCCGCGGACTGCTCCACCAGGGCCGCGTTCTGCTGCGTCATCTGGTCCAGATTGGTGACGGCCACATTGACCTGGGCGATGCCGTCGCGCTGCTCGGTGGCGGCGGAGGCGATCTCGCCCATCATGTCGGTGACCCGGCGCACGCTGGTGACGATCTCGTCCATCACCTGGCCGGTCTGCGTCACCAGATGGGCGCCCGAGTCCACCCGCTCCACCGAGGCATTGATCAAGGTCTTGACCTCCTTGGCCGCCTCGGCGCAGCGCTGGGCCAGGCTGCGCACCTCGGAGGCGACGACGGCAAAGCCGCGCCCCTGCTCGCCGGCTCTCGCCGCCTCGACGGCCGCATTCAAGGCCAGGATATTGGTTTGAAAAGCGATGCCGTCGATCACCCCGATGATGTCGCTGATGCGGCGTGAGCTCTGCGTGATGGCCTCCATATTCGTCACCACCTGGGCCACCACCGTGCCACCGCGGGTGGCGGCCTCCGCGGCCGAGGTGGCCAGCTGATTGGCCTGGCGGGCGGTGTCGGCCGATTGGCTCACCGTGGCCGTCAGTTCCTCCATGGAGCTGGCCGTTTGCTGCAGGCTGGAGGCGGTCTGCTCGGTGCGGGCGCTGAGGTCGTGATTGCCGGTGGCGATCTCGGCCGAGGCGGTGGTGACCGAATCGACGCCGGAGCGCACCTCGCCCACCACGCCGCGCAGCTGCAGCGCCATCTGGTCCAAAGCACTGAGCAGATGGCCGAACTCATCGCCGCGGTCCACCGTGATGCGGGTGCTGAGGTCGCCACCGGCGATCTGGTCGGCCGCGGCAATCGCCAGATTCAAGGGCTGCTGGATGGAGCGGATCAGTACCGTGGCCCCCACCACCATGCCCAGCACCAGGCTCACCACGATGGCGCCAGCGATGTACAAGGTGGTCTTGCGCTGAGCGGTCAGCTCGGCGATCGCCTGTTTTTTGTTTTGCTCCTGCTGGCTGGCGAATTCGCGCAAGGCCTTCAGATAGACCACCACCGCAGGGTTGAAGCGCTGCTGCACCTCCTCCATCGAGCCCGCGCCATTGCCGGCGGCTCGCAAGGCGCGCACCTTGGCCAGCGAGTCCAGCACCTGTTTGCGCTCCTCGGCCACCCGCGCCATCTGGCGCTTGTCCTCGGCGCTCAGGTCCATGGCCTCGATGCTTTGCTGCACCTTGTTGATCTCGGCGATGGTGCTGGCGATCTCGTCTTTAAAGGCGGCGTCCATGCCTTGATCGCTGCTGATGGCCACGGCCTGCACCCGCACGATATTGGTGCTGGTGAGCCCGGCCCAGCGCTCGGCGGCGGCTTGCCTGGCGTCCATCTCAGCGGTGATGCGCTCGGTGGCCTCCTGAATGCGCGCGGTGCGCGCGCTGGAGAAGGCGATCAGCCCCAACAGGGACACGATCACCACCGCCAGGGCCAGCCAAAGCCGCCCGGCGACGCTGAGTTGCCGCCCCGCGGGGTGGAAGGAGCTTGATGAAGTGGCCATGGCTTGTCTCTGCCTCTTGGAGTCTTGTGCTTCAAGCGTAGCCTGCGTTCGCGCGCTTGGCCCCATCGCTTTTCCTAATCAATATCCTGCCCGGAGTGCCGAGATTTGTGCTCAAGCGGGCGGGCTCGCCGCGGCCAACCCGCGTTGCGCCGGGGCCGCAATGCCTTGACCTTTGGCACGGGAGCCGCCGTGCGGATAGCGGCACAATGCCGGTCACCGCGCTGCGCCAGGCCCCCCGAGCCCGGTGCTGGACGCGCCCAAAGCCCGCAACCCTGGGTGGACCACAAGCCCGCCCCAACAAGATCAGCACCCACATGAAACCCACCGTGATTGCTCTGGCAGCCGCTTTGTCGCTGCTCACCGCCGCTGCCGCCCCGGCCCTGGCTGCCGCGTCGTCCCCCGCCAAGACGGAGGCCAATGCCGCTGCCGGCCAGGTCGTGTGGGACTTGGCCCCTCTGTACCCCAGCGATGCGGCCTGGGAGACCGAACGCCTGGCCATCTTGGCGGATCTGCCCAAGCTCAAGGCCTTGCAGGGCAAGCTGGGTGCCAATGCCGCCAGCCTGGCCGAGGGCCTGGATGCCATTTCTTCCGTGCGCCGCCGCCTGGGCCGCTTGATCACTTATTCCAGCCTGAAGGCGGACGAGAACACCCAGATCACCGAGAACCAGGCGCGCAATCAGCAGGCCTACTCCGCTTACAACCAGTTCGGCGAGGCCGTGTCCTTCGTCAACGCCGAGGTGGCGGCGCTGGGCAGTGAGAAGGTGCAAGGCTTTGTGGCCGCCGAGCCGCGGCTGGCCAAACACAAGCAAGGCCTGACGACGATTCTGCGTCTTGCCAAGCACACCCTCAGCCTGAAGGAAGAGGCCTTGATGGCCGGCGCCGCCGAGGCCCTGCAACAGCCGCAGAGCATTTACGGCCTGCTGACCAATGCCGACCTGCCCTGGCCCACCGTCAAGATCGGCGGCAAAAAGGTGACCCTGGATCAAGAGCAGTACGTGGCTTATCGCGCCGACCCGGACCCCAAGGTGCGGGAGCAGGTGTTCAAGGCCTTCTGGCCCGTCTACAAGGCCTATGAGCGCACGATCGGCGCTATCTACGCCGCCAATCTGCGCGGCACCGTCTTCAACGCCCGTTCGCGTGGCTATGCCTCCAGCGTGGCCATGGCTCAGGCGGGTGACAACATCCCGAATGCCGTCTACACAACCCTGGTGCAGGAAGCCAATGCAGGCCTGCCCACCCTGCATCGCTACTTCAAGCTGCGCAGCCAGATGCTGGGCCTGAAGAGTGCCGGCTATCAAGACGTTTATGTGCCCCTGGCCAAGGCCACCCGCAAGTACAGCCTGGCCGAGGCCGAGCAGGTGACGCTGGCTTCTCTCAAGCCCCTGGGTCAGGACTACACGACAAAGCTGGCCGAGGCCTTCAAGGGCGGCTGGATGCACTCGGTGCCGCAGCGCGGCAAGCGTTCGGGCGCCTACATGAACCCCGCCGCCTACGACGTGCACCCCTATCTCTTGATGAGCTTCAACGGCGAGTACAACAGCGTGTCCACCCTGGCGCATGAGTGGGGTCACGCCATGCACTCGGTGCTGTCCAACGCCGCCCAGCCTTTTGAGACGGCCGACTACTCCACCTTCATCGCCGAGATTCCCTCCACGGCCAATGAGCTCTTCCTGGTCGACTATATGGTCGAGAAGGCCGCCACCCGCGAGGAGAAGATCTTCGCCCTCAGCCAAGAGTTGGAGAACATCCGTGGCACCTTCTTCCGCCAGGCCATGTTTGCCGAGTTCGAGCTGAAGGCGCATGAGGCGGTGGAAAAAGGCGAGCCCGTCACCGGCGAGTCGCTGAGCAAGATCTATCTGGATCTGCTCAAGCGCTATCACGGTGACGCCCAGGGCGTGGTCAAGATCGACGACCTCTACGGCATCGAGTGGGCTTACATCCCTCACTTCTACAACGACTTCTACGTCTACCAGTACGCCACCTGCGTCAGCGCCGCGGCCTTCTTCGCCGAGGGCATTGGCAAGGGCGATCTGGCCCTGCGCGACAAGTACTTCGCCATGCTCAAGGCCGGCAGCTCGGCCGACGCCTACCCCCTGACCCGCGCCGCGGGTCTGGACCTAGCCTCGCCCGAGCCCTACCGCGCCCTGATGCGACGCATGAATCGCACCATGGACAAGCTCGAAGCTTTGAATTCTGAGAAGAGCGGCAAGTAAGCCCTTCTAGGTGCAGCATGACAAAGGGCCCGATCACTCGGGCCCATTTTTCATCCGACGTAGGCTTACCAGCTACCGGTGTTTTGCATCGAGGCCCAAGGCTCGGCCGGTGCCAGGGCGGCGCCGTCTTGCAGCAACTCCACCGAGATGCCATCGGGCGAGCGCACAAAAGCCATGCGGCCATCGCGCGGCGGGCGCAGCACGGTCACGCCATGATCGGCCAGGCGTTGGCAGGCGGCGTAGATATCGGGCACGGCAAAAGCCAGGTGGCCGAAGTTGCGGCCGCCGGTGTAGACCTCGGCTTGGCCATCGGCATCGGGCCAGTTGTAAGTCAGCTCCACCTGGGGCTGGTACGGGCCGCCCTCGTTGCCGGGCGCTGCCAGATAGACCAGGGTGAAGCGACCACTGGGGTATTCATTGCGGCGCACTTCCACCAGACCCAGGGCATCGCGATAGAACTTCATGGAGGCGTCCAGGTCATGGACGCGAACCATGGTGTGTAGGTATTTCATGGTGTTTCTTCAGCAGTGAGGACGGGTGTGGATTGTCGGCGCATCCGGGCTTGGCGTGCGGGTGAGCAGAAGGGGCCGCAATCGCTGCTGGCAAGGCCGTGGCCGACTGGAGGGCGGGGCAAATTGCTGGGGGGCAAATTAGCGGTAGTCCCAGAGCATGGAGCATGAAAGCATGCCTCGAGGCTATATTGCATGTACCGTATTCGCTCGCGCAACTGGTCCAAAATCCGGCTGGACTGCAGCGCAGGGGCGCTGGGTTTTGTGGAATTTTTAATACTGTACGCACATACAGTTTTCAGCGCGCAACCAGCACGCAAGCCACTCTCAGGGGGACAGATGAACAATGTATGGAGCAACGCCCAACTTCTAGAGCAGACTTTGCTCTGGACATTACGTTGGGCAGCACATGATTCCGCGATCCGCTAGTTCGTTCCTGCAAATCAGCGTTGCTGGCATTTGCGGAATGCTTCTTTCCGGATGTGCGACCGTTAACGTTGTGCAGCCGAGTCGGGCTGAGCTGCAAGCGAAGTTCGAAGCGCTTCTTGGTAGGCCGGGAACTGAAGTTGTGCGCGAGCTAGGTCTAGCCGGAACCGAATGCGGGTATGTCGACGAGCCGCCAATGATTCTTCGAGGAATCGACTTTAGGTATCGCGGCGCTTCGATCACCCTCTATTTGGCAGAGGGAGAGCAGTACTATCGAGCGAACATTCTCGGCCGGCGGCCGCTTTGTGCTGACGTTCTGCGGTCGAAAGTAGGTGGAATTCAGCTCTGGGTGCAACCAATGATTGCGGTGGGAACGGCAGTGCCTTGGCAATGGCGGCCGTGAACGCAATGCTGCCCAACCAGTCGCTCGAGCCGACTCGCGTCGGCAAGCCGCCGCTCGCGGCTCAGCTTCAACGTTAGGGCTCATGGAAGACCAAACAGCCGCGCGTGATGATTCGGTGCTCGGATCTCGCATCCTGAAGGTGAACCATGCGGGCGAGCATGGTGCCATCTGCATCTATTCCGGGCAGATCATTGCCGCCCGACTCACCGCGCGAGACATGGTCATTGAGCTCGAAGAGTTCAAATCCCACGAGGTGCGGCATCGAGCCGTCTTCTGGGCCGAGCTTCAGCGTCGCGGGCGCCGGCGATGCCGAAGCTATTGGCTTTGTGCGTTGGGTGGTTTCGTTCTTGGTCTCGGCACTGGGCTCTTGGGCCGCAAGGCAATTGCTGCAACTACAGTTGCGGTCGAGCGGGTCGTCCTCCGCCATCTGGAGCAACAGTTGGAGCAACTACGAGGCAAAGACGAAGCTGCGGTCGCGGCCATCTCCTCGATCATCGAGGACGAGACGCAGCATCACGATCACTCGGCAGGGCATTTGCATGGAGGCAAGTTCTGGCCACAGGTACTTTCACCGGTTGTCGCGGCATCTACGGAGGCGGTCATATGGGTTGGCATGCGGGCGTGAGCCCTAACCAGTCTACAAGGACTTCCTACCGTTTCAAGATCCAATAGCAAGACTTGACCCTTTGGGGTCTTTTTCATCTCTAGACCTGTGTTCTGAACAGCGGCAACGCACCGAGGAACAGACTGAACATCTACAAACG
>NZ_QAJN01000019.1 GCF_003852425.1 Paucibacter sp. KBW04
CTTCGCTGGAAGCCTGCGCGCGGGCAAGCGAGCTGCGGCCGTCATGAGCTTGATCCAATCGGCCAAGCTCAATGGGCTGGAGCCGTGGGCTTACCTGAAGGGCGTGCTGACCAGGCTGCCGACGCAGCCGGACAGCCGAATCGCGGAACTGCTGCCGCATCGCTGGGCGCAGCCGACATAGCTTGAGGCCAGATCAGCCCGTCAAGATGACTTGGCTGGACGCATACGATGAATCGCTACAGCGCAGTGCCGATTCGTTTGGCAGACTCTGGTGGCCTTGCTGAGCTGAGGGTCAGTGGCCTGTTTCAGACGGGAGACAACGCGAGCTTCGCGCGGGCTGTGGCGGCGTTGCATGGTCTGCGTGTGCTTGATGGTCCGGATCGAATTCAACTTGCCCGTCCTAAGTAAGCCGACTTCTGCAGCATTGCCAAAATAATTGGGTGACCGGCTAGCAGGCTATCAATTGCAGTTGATAGGTGTCACAAACGAAGAGTTGCCTCGAAGCCAAAGTGCATTGGCTTGAGATAACAGACTGCAATGCAGCGGTTGCTGCCGTTCGAATTTTCCGCTTGTGGGAGCGCTTGTGCGGCGGATTCAGCCGTTCTCGGTGCGTTGCGGAGTAGATGGTGCCTTGAGATTTAAGGTCTGACCTTCGTGCCCCTTCAACCAGCTGCACCACCATGTTGGTGATGTTAGACGACTGCAGCTGCACACCCGTCGAGATTGGTTCGGGCGCAAGCGGTGCCGGGGCTTCGAAGAAAAGCCTCAGCTAGCTGGGCCAGCCGTTGCGCACAACGGTGTGCATCAGGGGATGGACCAGAAGGGAAGCATTGACCACATGCCCCATCAGCTGCGGCGCATGGCCGCACTGCATGCTGCAGTGTCATCCTGAATGCCTCGGTGGCCGTGTTTAAACCGACTAAGCCGATGAGCAAGGTCGTGACCTCGTTGAGGAAGTCCTGCAGCGAGGTATGGATTCTTGCGCCGAGCACTCCAGGCTCCTTCTGTTCAGTTGAAGCGCTATCCCGCACCCATCGTCTCACGCCAACATGGCGACCTCATCCGCCTGGAACCAACCCGTTGCCTTGATTGCCGCGGCAGCCGCACCTGGGTTGGATGCCCACAGCACCAAAGCAAGGCTCTCCTCCGCTCTGCTGCAGGTCACGTAGAGCAGTCGAAGGGTTCTGTCGATGCTGGTCTCCTTGCCTTCCTCGGCGTTGGTCTTGTCGCTTGAAGAAAGCTCCTTGGCCCCGAAGAGCTTGTCGTACGAGAAGAGGAAGCCGCCGGCCTCGGAGTCGTCCATGACCACCATCACGTGCGGGAACTCAGAGCCCTTGACCACCTGATGGGTAGCGAGCTCAGCCTCCCCACTCAAGTAGGACTTGTACAGACCAATCTGTTCCCAAGGCGTCTCGAATAAGTGACTCCAACCGCGCTTTAGCCGGTCCACCCGGTCCTCCTTGGAGACGACTTTGGGAGGGTCCGGTGGTGGCGTTGGGTCCAGGAACGCATCAGTCAACCGTGCATCTGTATCGAAGACTCCCGCCACGAGCAGGGGCTGAAGGACCTCGCGAACCGTGGCACCAGGCTTCCTCGCCACCGCTCCAAACGCGAGCACGGCGTCGTGCAGCTTGGCGAGCTCCGCCCGACGCTCGTCGATGTCCTCCGGTAGCCCCTGCAGGGATTTGGCTGCCCGAAGGACGTTCATAACCCGGAACTCGTCGACCTCGCCTAGCTTGTCGAAGCACGCGGAGAGCTCCAGAGCAGGTCCCAGCAGCGGTCTCACCATGGATGGCCCTGAGCGTTCGCCGTTGCCCTTTGGCGCTGCGGCATCCTCATCCAACAGCTCCATCGCGAAGTACGTTTCGAAGAACCGGCCTCGCTTCGCCGCCAACTTGTGCTCTAGCGCCAGTGTCTTGAAGCTCCTCACGTCCTCAGACCACGCCACTGCACCCGTCGCCTTCAGCATGACCGCAGCACACTCCCGCTCGCGCTGCACCTTCGCTTCGGTGTCTTGTTTGGCATCTCCAATGAAGAGCCGAACCAGCCCCGCAGACTTCTCTTCCCGAGGATGCTGAGCGAAGCCAGTCTTGGCCTGAGTCCGCCCCGCAAGGTCCGCATCCCAAATCGCGTTTATGAGGTCCACCACGCGTTTCTGGCTGCGATGGTTCATCTTCAACGCCGGAAGGGCCCAGCCCTCTGGGACGTGACTAGGAAGGTCTCGGTGGCCGTCGGCATAGATGCGCTGACGGTGGTCGCCCAGCAGTCCCAAGCTGAATTTCCCTGGCCGAGCTGCTTCCAACCTGAGGAGTGCATCGAGGATGCCCCGCATCGTGTCCTGCGACTCGTCGATGAGGACGAGCGGGTGCCGCTCCTCTAGGATGCGCTGTAGGGTTGGTCGGTTGTCGATGAGCCACGCAGCAACGCGCAGGACCGTCGTGTGCGAGAGCGCTCCTGATCCATATGTGTTCTTGTCCGGGTGGTAGATGAACTTCTCCGTCGCCCGAATCGCGTCCGCTTCCTCAGCAATCTCTCGGTACCTAGCCCGGTCCTTGTCGGTCTCCCCTCGGACCTTCGTCGCAGCTTCTAGCTTGGCCTGCTTTAGTTCTTCGTCCTTGAGAGCAAGAAGGCCCTCCTGGATATCCGCGTCGAAGCCGTCAATGAGCTCCCAGCAGAACGCGTGGATAGTTGACACAACGGTCAAGTTGTTCTCGCCAAGCCGGCCGCTCACGACGTTGGTCGCGTTCTTCGTGTACGTGATGACGCGAACCGTTTGACCGTGACTGCGGAGGCGCCTTGCGAAGACACCACCGGTCTCGTGCGCAACGACGCCAGTGACCCGCCGCAGAACCTCAACAAGCGTCCGCGTCTTTCCCGACCCGGCTCCTGCGAACAGGAAGAAGCTCCTCGGCGGCTGCCCAGTCACGTAGGCGCAAATCTCCTCCACGACGTGGGCGTCTCGCTCGTTCCCACCGGCAGCGATGCCGACGGCCGCCACTGCTTCGGCTACGCCGCTCATGGGGTTCCCCCAGCGGTCACGTTAACCTCCGCGCTCAACCACTCCAGCGCATTCTTGATGTACTCGGGGCACTGAAGGACGGCGCCGCTATTCAGGCGTTCAAACAGCGTGGCAGCAAAGTCGCCCTTGCTGAAGGTTCCGTGCATGAGGTTGTGCAGCGCCTCCAGCAGCTTCACGTGGTCGGGGTTGTCGACCACAAGCTCCACCACCTTGCTAAGAGCGCCGCGATGCTTCCTCTTCTTCCCTTCGGCGTCGACTTCTTCGTCCAGCTTCTTGAACCAATCGATGTTCGCCAAAACGAGCGCGTCCTCGAACGAACTCGGCCACTGGTCGCTCGCGGCCGTCACCGGTAGCTGCCACGCAAAGCGCACCTTGACGCCCTTCGGCGACGTCCACTCAAGCTGCGCAGCAGTTGGCTTGCCGTAGTCCTTGAAATTCGGCAGGCCCGGATGCCACGAAGTCAGCGTGTCGTTCCCGCACTCAAGGTCGGCCTGGCCGGCGATATGCACAGCAGTCCGAACCGTCCGGCCCTTCGCGGACTTCGTTTGAATCACAGGGTCAAGGTCCGTGACGATTGCGGTTGGGATTCCAAGTTTCTCAACGAGCGGCCGGAGCCGATGCGCGTGGCTCCCACCAATGTCTACGAAGGACACATATCGCTTCGCAAGCTTGGGGACGTGCTGTTCGATGAACAGTGGCACCAACATGCGCTCAGCAGTCCCTTCCACGAAGACCGCGGCGTCCGCGAACAGCAGGTCGGTGTGCTGAACCTGGAAGTACCGCTCCGCGAAAATTCGAGTCTCCACATCCTTGCCGAACACGTCGCCGAGGTTAACCACCTCGGTGCTTGGCTTTCCGCCGGCGCCGTTGCTCGGCAGCCGCTTAACGTAGCGAAGACGCGTGAAGCTGTCGCCGTGAGCCAAGTGGCTTGAATGCGTACTGATGAGCAACTGGCTACGCAGATGGGCGTGCACGGCGTCCTTGGGCTTGATGAGCCCATGTGCGTTGGACGAGAAGTTCCTTGTCACCTGCACGTGAAGGTGAGCCTCCGGCTCTTCCACGATGACCAAGTGGATGGCAGCTGGCGCTCCCTGCGGCGGATTCAGCCGCGCTGCTCGGAACGATACGAGCATGAAGCTCAAGGATTGCAGATTCTGGTAGCCCAGCCCAATGGAATGCTCAGGGAGGGACTCATCGAGCACCGACTTGTCGAGTCGGTACTGGACCGCGGTGCTGTGAGCAAGGAGGTCAGCCGTCTGAATTCGAGTCCTAAAGTGGAACTGCTGCGGGTCATGAAGCCCGGGGTAGCCAAGAACCTCAACGTCCTCCATCGCCGGCTTCAGCGCCTTGTAAATGAGGTCGTCCAGCTTCGCCTGCGCCTCCGCTATGGCGGCAACCAGTGCCTCACCGTGCCCAGCCGAACTCGTCGACACGTTCAGATGCTGTCGAGCGAACTTGAGCAGTTGGCTTGAGAACATGCCGGGGCGAGAGCTTGGCGTCTCTGACCTGGCTTCATCTTCCTCGGCCCCGAGTCCCCGCTGAGCCGCGACGAAGTCGACGCGAATCAGCTTACGCAGGTGGGCCAGTTCCACCGGTTCCGAGCCTGCCGGGAGAACTTGAGGCGATGACTCCCCCTTTGTCGCCAGGGGTCCCTCCGCTGGGTCCAGGCGGTAGGCGCATACCTTTCGCAGGTCCGAGGGATGCCGCAACCAGTAGTCGATGATGTCCTCAGGCCAGGCGTGGCCCTTCTGGGGCAAGTCCTTCACCGGATGACGCGCCTCGCGGAAGGTCCACGCCAGCTTGCGAAGCTCTTCAATGTTGGAGACGGGCTCAAGCCGAAGTCGCACGCCAACGGCGCCGCCCTCCCACTTCAACGACGTGATGAACGGAGCCACGTAGCTGTACGCACCTTCCTTGGCGTCGAACCACAGGTCCGCGAATGGCATGCAGCTGAGCAACTGCTCCAACTGGTCCACCCATACCTCCGCGTCCTTCGTCTCAGTGGTTGGGTCCTCCGCCAGGCCTTCCCAAGCCTTGCTCAGCTCCCGGAGCTTGGACCATTGCGAGAGACTTAGGTCATAGGGCCGGAAGCCGGACTGGTCGCTCAGAAAGTTGCGAAGCACCGTCAGCAGCGAGGTCTTGCCGCTATTGTTGGCGCCGACCAGAACCGTTGTGGTCTCATCCAGGTCCAGGCGCGTGCTGGACAACCGCCGGAAGTTGCACACCTCCACACAGGCCAGTCGAATAGGTGGTGTAGCGAAGGGCGCAGTGGCTGCGGGCGCGTCGTCATTGGATGGTGCTGCCGCCGGCACTGCGTCAACTGCGGCGGAGGAAATCGTGTGAGTAATCATCTGCTTGAGCTTTTGTTTCGCCAGAAGGCGAGTGTCACAAATTGAGGTGCGACGGCGTGGCAAACTCAAGCTCTAGCTCAGGTCTCCGCTCCGCAACTCTCCCCTTTCTGATTCATAACGGATTTCAGACCAGAAACCCGACATCCGGGCG
This sequence comes from Paucibacter sp. KBW04, assembly GCF_003852425.1. GTDB lineage: Bacteria > Pseudomonadota > Gammaproteobacteria > Burkholderiales > Burkholderiaceae_C > Paucibacter_A. Next base: position 5,522 of record NZ_QAJN01000019.1, read on the forward strand.
GCATACGGAACAAAAGTTGACCAAACAGGCAGCTCGCACAGAGCGCTCGCAGGAGAGCTGGTCTTGCCGGCCAGCCGAAGGTGCGAGAGTCCACGAGGCGCGAGGGTCAGGCCTCAAATCTCAAGGCCCGATGTAATCCGCGACGACGTTCTTGCTGGCCAGCGAACGGTTGCTCCGTGCGCATTGAAGACTTACGAATGCCGAGTCCGAGCGGGTGCACCTAGCCAAATGCAGAAGTTGGCCGGAATTCAGCTTTGCAGCGATTGCTGTCGTTCACATCGCAGAGCTCGAAGCCTGCAAGCGGTCGTTCAACGTCTGCGCTCATTGGACGGTGAAGCCGTTCGCTGCAGCCAGTCGCTGCACATCGTCTGCGAGGCCAGCCCCCGCGGCTACGTCATCCAGTGCCACCTCTGCGCCCAGGGCCTGCTCTGCGATGTGGTCCCACCGTCCAGCATCGCTCACGCAATTGGCGAGCGCATCAAGACCGACCGGCGCGATGCCATGCTTCTTGCTCGGTTCGCCCGCTCGGGCGACTTGTCTGTGGTGCGCGTGCGGATACGGCCGACGAGTCTGTGCGCGACCTGGTGTGTGCCCGCGAGGATGCCGTGCTCGAGCAGTGCAGCGGGCGCCGCCGACTGAAGGCTCTGCTGCAGCGCAACGGCGTGGCCTACGCCGGCAATGCCTCATGGACGGTGGCGCATTTGCGCTGGCTGGGCGGTGCATCAAGCTCACGCATTCGACACAGTAGATCGCCTTCCAGGAGTACCTGCAGGCCAGCACGCAAGCTGGCGAGCGCATCGCCCGGCTTGAGCAGGCGCTGAGCGCACGCCGGGTCGACAAGACAAAGGCGGTGGTGCGCGAGCTGGCCGGATCCGCATGGGCCATCGGGGCGCGCGAGGTGCAATTCTCAGGCTGGGCGGGCCTGAAGCCGTAAGCGGCGTGACGGAGTAGCTCCGACAAGCCACATGACCAACGAGGTGAAATACCAGCATCTGCACCGTCAGCGCACGGCGGGCCCATCGGATCCTGATAAGGTTGCTGCACTGGTGGCCTAAACTGCGCATCGCCTGCAGCAGGCGAGAATTTGGCACATGAGGCGTGCGCATGAACGCTCGCACAAGAGGAGGAGTACATGGGTTGGCTCACTGTGGCGATGAGGTCCGCGGGAACCGTCCTGAGCGCAGCGTTGCCGTTCTTCAAGCAGAGGTTTGCGGAGCGTGCGGCTGGAGACGCTCCGGGGGATGTCCCGGCTTCCATCACTGACGATCTGATGGACGGGGCGCTGCTGCGCCTGGGCGAGTTGAAACCCGATGACCCGCTGTGGAAGCGTAGCCTAGTCAGACTGGAAGGGGCGCTCGTTCGCCCGGACCTGTTCAACATGCCCAGTGTGCGCGAGTGGCTCAGTCGCCCTCAGGTTCGCGAGGGGATTAAGCGCGCTGCAGAGACTGCGATCGCCCGCGGCACCGTGCCCCAGGATCTGATCAATCGGCTGGCTGATGAGTATGCGGACTCCACAGGAGATGATCGCCGATTTGCGGATCAAGCTATCCGCATCGCCGTCGCCTCCCTTCAGGCCAGCGTTCAAGCCTTCGCACGAGATCAGGGCACCGCGGCCATCGTCCAGGCGACGACGTCCGAGCTTGGTCGAAAAATCGACAGCGGCTTCGCCGACGCGGCTCGGGATAGAGCGCTCGCCGACAACCCGTTCATCTCGGAGCGCTTCACGCAGGACGGTCGTGACGAGCTCAACAGAATCCTTCGCAGGCGGGCAACGCGGGGGGCGAAAACCGCACAAGAGTTGAGGGGCCTCATCCGCGACTTCGAACCGGGCGGACGGTTTGCAGCCGCAGCACCCTCGCTTCAGAACGACGCCACGTTCTGGCTTGCGCGGATGGAGGCAGCAGCCGGCGATGGAGAAACTGCCGCCGGCCGGTTTGTCACCTTGGAACAGCGCGGGTACACGGTTCCACCCGCCGCGTGGGCGTTGGCCGACCTGGCGACCGGGGATACCCAGGCTGCGCTGCGACGCGTCCGCGATCTGACCGATGCCGAAAGTCAGACGGCGATCTTTCACATTCTCATGAGGTCGCAGGGGAAAGCAGCCGCCCTTCAGTACGTCGATGACCTTGGCGAGCTGACTCCAGGCTCCTTCACCATTATCGGTTGGAACAACGTTTGCCTCATCCTTCAAGAGGAAGGACGCATCGCCGATAGCGCTGCACTTCTGGCGCGCCTTCCGGAGTCCGTGCTCAGCCAGTGCACGAACCTCTACTACATGTACGCGGTCAGCCAGTTGCTGCCGATGCTCCCGGTCGACAGGTATTCGGCACTCAAGAGCAACGGCTTCTATGCAGTCACGGAACCCGTGCTGGATAACCCGCAGTCATCCGTGGCTCGGACGAGAGCCCTTGAAGCGGCTGAGTTGGCCAGGCAGTGTGCAACTGATGCGCGAGACGCCTTGATCGCCGAGCAGTGCGTGAAGGGGATTCACTGCCTGCGCTTGCAGGATCCACGAACGCGGGACCAGGAGATTGCATCGATCCAGGAAGCGATGAAGGACGGCGAAGCAGCGGTACATCTCATCGGGCTCGCTCGGGCCTGTAGTATCGAATTTGACCCCCAGCCACTCGAGCGCCATCTGGACCGCGCGCAAATGATGGGCGGACTCAGCGAGCTGCAGCTACGCGCGAAGATGAACCTGCTGGCCACTCCCAACCGAAGCGGCGATCTCGTCAGGTTCCTGGACGAGTCCTGGGACAGTCTCCTGCCCGACAGCAGCATTGAAACCCTTGTCATCATGAAGGTCCAGGCGCTCGGCAACAACAAGGACTTCGACGGCGCAACAGCGTTCCTTGACGCCTACGCCGACCGGGTCGAGGCCGCCACGCTGTCCCGGCTTCAGCTGATGTTGCAGGACGAACGTGGCGGGGATCCGAGCGACGCGGCAGCGCAACTTTTCCGCCAGTCCGATTCGATCGTGGACCTGCACAACTTGGTGCGCGTGCTCGTTGGCCGAAACCGCTGGAAGCGGCTGAAGCCATACGCTGAGCAGCTCTTCCAGAGAGAGCCCAACTATGACAACGCCATGCTGCAGCTCAACTGCCTGCAGCGCACGCGGGCCAGCGCGAAGGAAATCTGCGCCTTTCTTGAGAGGACGATTGATCTGGTTGAGCAACGCGCCGAGATCCGATCAGCGCGGGCCTGGGCTCTGTTCAGGGTCGGCAAGCATCTGGAGGCCAAGCGCCTCAACGACGAATTGCTCGTCGAGCGCGACGCCACCAACGATCTGGCACTGGATGTCAACATCGCGATCCGCACGGGGGACTGGGAACGCTTTGCTGCGATTGGCGCTCGAGGATGGGAGCGCCGTGCCCAGCTTGATGGGCGAATGCTACTGATGCTCGCGAGGCTGGTTGGCTTCTCGGATCCCGCTCAGTCGCTCACCCTCGCGCAAGAGGCGGTGGCAAAAGAAGGCGACGATCCGGCGATTCTCGTTGGCGCGAACGCCATCGCGATCGCCGCCCGGAGAGACGACTTGGCCATGCCCTGGGTGCACAAAGCTGCCGAGCTTTCCAAAGATGACGGGCCTGTGTCGGTCTTCTCCTTTAGTGAGATGGTCGAGTTCATGAGGAGGAACGCAGAGAGCTGGAGGGAGAAGAACGAGTTGTACCGCACGGGGCAGGTGCCGCTGCACCTGGCGGCGTCGCTGTTCAACGCTGCCTTCTCGCAACTGCTCATTGCTCAGCCGAGGCAGAACGCGCGAGAGGTTGACCCGAGGCGCCGCCATCCCGTCCCGATCCGTTCTGGTCAGCGAGCCGCTGCTGGGGGTCATGAGTACTCTCGTGTCTCACTCGATGTCACCGCGCTGTTTGTGCTGAGTGAACTGGGAAAGCTCGAGGCCGTTCTTGATTCGCTTGATGAGGTGTTCGTCTCACCGAGAGTGATGGACGTGCTGCTCGAGGACCGCGGGCGGGTCGCATTTCATCAACCATCCAGGATCGCCGAAGTGAAGCCGCTGAGCGCATGGGTTGCGTCGGGTCGGCTGAAGGTCATCGATGCCAAGGCCAGCGTAGGCCTGGCGGACGAGGTCGGCGAGGAAGCAGCCGTCTTGTTGGCGGAGGCACAGACCCATGCGGGAATGTTCATCCATCCCGGCCCGCTCTTCAAGGTTGCCTCGTACATGGACAAGGAAGCGGCTCTGGGCGAGCTGCAGACGCGGTTCGCCGATCCCGTCGATGTTATCAGCGCCCTTCTCGCGGAGGGCCTCCTGACACAGGCAGAAGGCGATGACGCGACGACGTTGTTGCAGCGCATCGGGATGGCCGCACGCCAGGCGGTGCAACCTTCCTCGCCCTTGTATCTCGACGGCCTCGCCGTCCAGTACCTGCAGCAAGCCAAGCTGCTTCAACCGCTGCTCAACTCGGGGCACGTTGTGTATGTCCACAAGAGCACGGTTGACGAGTGGCAGGCCCTGCTCGCCACCGAGCCGATGACGGAGGAGCTGATCCAGGCTCTCGACGCCCTCAGAAGAACGGTTCGAGCTGGTCTGATGTCCGGGAAGGTGAAGTTTCTCGCTGAGAGTGTTAGACGCAGCGAATTGAACGCGATCACCATGCTGCCGATGGTCGATCTGCTCGATGACATCGCGGGCATCGACGCGGTTGTGCTTGACGATCGCATGCTCGGGAGCAACCACAGCCTCACCGATGCAATGGGTAAGGCCGTTCCGGTTCTATCGAGCCTGGACATGTTGGGCATGCTGGTGCACAAGGGATCGATGACCGAAGCTTCTCAGCGCGAGTCGCTTCATCTCCTTCGCACCCGGTGCTACTTCTGCATTCCGATCGATCCAGGCGAGGTGTGCCACTACCTAGGCCAAGCCTCCGTGGAGGATGGAAAGCTGAAGGAGACGGCCCAGCTTCGTGTCATCAGACAGTATCTTGCTCGCCTGAACGCGACGGACGTCCTGTGTACGGCGGCGGACCTCAGCTACCAGCACTCGCTCTGGCGAGCCTCCAGTGTGGTCATCGGCATGCTGTGGATGGATTCAGCCACATCAATTGTCGATGCCGAAGCCAGGTCCGACTGGGTTGTCGCCTACCTTCTTCCGAACCCTGAACTTGTCATGCGGTTCACACAGGGCGAGGCAGATCGGATAGCCGAAGTCGTCGCCTCGCAGCTGACGGTCTCGTTGATGCCTGTTGGCGGGGACGCCGCACGACGCAAGGCCTACGCCAATTGGTTGGAGCGCGCCCGCCTGTCAACTCTCCTGCCGGCCAACTCGCGCGTGCTGGACCTGGCAGCCGAGCAGGCCGCGGAATTGTTGATCAGGCGAGCCTCGGAGATTGCAGATGAAATTAGAAGCAGAAGTAGCGCGGATCCAACTGAATAGCCTGCCACCGCTGATAGCGGAGCGGCTGTTGATGCGGCGTGACGTTGCTTCGCTGGTCGAAGCGGGTTCTGCATCGATCAGAGATATCGGTCAGTTCAGGTATGCCGATATCCGAGATGTCCTGGCAACGGCGCCGCTTGGCAGCTTCGTGGACGTATCTGGTGCAGTTGGCGCTGGGCTCTCGATCGCCCGGTCATCCGACGCATTGATCCGGGTCCGCGGGCAGACGGGTAAAGAGAAGATCCTGCCGGAGTTGTCGCTGCTCGATCCTTCGCAGGAGATTCGACTGGAAGGCATCAGGCTTCTGTCAGAGAGGGCACAACCCCACTGGCCGCGCCGCTTGAGCTGGCGCCAGAAAGCATCCGATTCGCCGCTCGCCGACAGCGAATTCGGGTTGTTGCTCGATGAGCTGCAGAACATTGCAGAGCCGGTCATCGGCGAGATCGGGCAGAAGCTGGAAAATGCAGGTTTTGGCGCAAAGGACCTTGTTCCTACGAACACGACCTACTACGAGTCGATCCTTGGGGGGATACCGTGGACGATCGGCGTTGACGAGTACATTGCCGACACTCTCATGCCGCACCTAACTGCCATGTTTAGTAGGAATCCCACATGGGGTTTAAGGTGCATGCAGGCCAGCTGTGTCTCGGAAAGAGTCGACCCGGTGCCATTGACGGCCTCGGTTTCGAACGACGATCTTCTGTCTGCCATCAATTCCATCGGCCATGGCCAGACGCCGTTCGCCGTGCTTGCGACCTACAAGCTGGCGTCCTCCCGCGCCTCCGGCGACGAGCGATTCGCAAAAGTCGCCCAGGCCGCCCTGCAGCAGCTCTTCGATCGCACCACCACAGGCGATGATCCCAGAGGCCTCGATGAGCTGCTGATTGCGCTTGTGAAACTGACGCTGAGCATCATGGGCCAGGCGGAGCAGCTAGCACTTGCACCTGTGTTCTGGCGTCGGCTCGTGGCATTTGCCCATCCGACCCTCCTTCTGGAGTCGATGAACATCTCCGAAGATGATGTGAGAGACCTTGCTGACTGGATCGCAGCACGCCTCACGCGTGAGAGTGCGGCAGTTGAGATCCTTGATGAGCTCGCGGAGCCTGGATGGCGTACTGATTCCCTCCATGGCCAGGAACTCTGGGCAACAGCGCTGCTTCGCGGCCTGCAGTTCTCCTCAGCAAGTTCCGCATCGGCGGTCTTGTCGCCCGCCCAGCTGAAACTGGCTGAGTCGCACCTCGTGCATGTCGCGGGCTTGCCGGACCCGCTGAGCGGTGCCAGGCGAGACTGGGCAGCCGTCACGACCAATACGCTTGACGCGGATCTGCTCAAGAATATGGACGCCGCGAACCCCGATGGATCCGCAGCTGAACCTATCCGTGTCTGGAGCGCACTCGTGCACCACGCGCAGATCTACCGCTTTGGCGAAGACCTTTTGGCGCGGATCCGCGACCGGCTCAACAGCTCGATGCCCGCAGCGGGCACAAACCTCTCTGAGGACCATGAGACGCTGGTTCTTTGCTGCAACCTCGCGTCGACTCAGGGCGACATCGACCTGGCTGCGATCGTGGCCGCACGGGCCATAGAGGCCGGCGAGAGCTCCACCGATCCAGCCAGCGCGTCGCTGGCAGCTTACATCGTGATCCTGGCCGCCGGCGCAGCCAAAGACAAGCCTGCCAGTTTGGAGTGGGCTGCCGAAAGGCTGCTGCAGCTGGCATATCGCCTGCCCCACGGCGCACCCTGCGCAGCTTTTGCAGCGACCATCACGATGTTCCAGCGACTCATTCCGTTCCAAGAACGGCGTTGGGCCAAGGCGTTGGTTGTTGCCAGTTCGGCCGCTACTTGAGCGTTCGTTGCCCCTCTGCCGGCTTCCGCTCGCATGAGCGGGCGTCAGTATCCGGACATCGGGCAAGTACCAGTCCAAGTCCGCTTGCTAGAAAGTGGGCCAGGTGAATTGCAGCCTCTCAGTAGATCCCGTGATGAAGAATAGTGAGGCCCTGCCCTGGCCATCGCGACGCGGCCGGGGGGCGGTGGTCGAGGATCTCCCTCAGCCGATCCAAATCGGGTGGTACTCCCCGTTGGCCTTGACCCAATCGTTCATGCTGGTCTCGCTAGCCTAGACGAATCTGCCCCGGCGTTTGGCGGGCAGTTGACCTAATATTCAGGCCGTCACTCTGTCACCTCACTGCGAGGTGTCTGCACCGTACAGGAACTGCTCGGACACGTCGATGGGGCGACGACCATGACCTACACCCCTTGGCTCAGGATGGGCTGCGGTGCCGTGCGCAGCCCCTTGGACTCTCTGCCTGGGACTGGAGAGCCGCAAAGCAGTCGCTGGTGAAATACCGCAATCAGCCTTGAGCCGACTTCGCATTGCCGAACGGCTGTAGTGCAGCGGGAGCGGTCGCTGCGTCTCGCTAGGTCTCAGACAGGTTCGTTGCACCTACCGGCCATTCCTTTGACAACTTGTCCCTAAGTTCGTCGGCTATCCTCGGATCAAAGGTAAACAACTATTGGGACCTGCCGGTTCATCCAATGTCGTCGAGCGTTCGTCTGGGCCGTTTAGAGGGGGTGGCCAGGTTCTTGTTCGCTGCATGGCAAATCAATGCAGTGATGAACGGCGGCGGCGGCATTGTTCCGGCATTAGAGTGCGCCTAGGAGGCCGTTCAGCGTCAAGGGATATGCGAGTGCTCAGTTCACCGTCGGCACACCCAGGGCGTTCAGCGTATCTGTGAGCATCAGGCCCGTCGGACGCAAGCCTTTGACGATCTGGAAATGCTTCACAGCTTCCTGCGTCTCCGCGTTGAACACGCCATCAATCTGCCCCTCGTAGAGCCCCATCCGCTTGAGCGCAAGTTGCACACGGAGCACTTGCAAGCGAAGCTTCTCGGCGCGCTTCAACTCTGGCGTAGCGCCCTCTGGCTTCGGTGACACGCCCGGTGCGTACAGCACCTGCGCCGGCGCGCGGGAAGGCGAAGTTCTCACGCCGGACGTCGTCCCACTTAGCGGGGGAGCTTGATTCGCATCAAGCGTCAGCGGGACCCGGACGTGCTCGCCCGAAGTGGGCTGCGAAGTGTCTTGCGAGGAGAGTGGTTGCGCGGACAAAGGGAGCGAGCGCGCAGGCGCCGGTGCTGCGGGCTGCGCGTAGGTCGGCGCAGGAGCCGGAGCCGGAGTCAGGTTCAGTACCGGCGCGGATGCCGGCGGTGCTGGCGCTGGAGGGACGTAACGGCTGCTGCCGCTGCTTCCTGAGTAGTGAGAGCTATGGCTCGAATGTGACCGATGGCTTGAATGGGATCGGTGTGCCGCGAAGAGGTTGTCAATGTCCGAGTTCAGCGGCCTCAGCGACACCGGCTTCAGGTCATCGCTGGTCGGCGTGGTTGGGGCAGGGGCCGCCACCGAAGGCTTCAGGCCGAGCAGCGGAGCGCCTGCCAAGAACAGGGTTAATGTGCGCAGGAACTTAGACATGTTTGGCTCGCAGTATTGGTGTGACGCGGGTCCTGTGAAGGGAGCTCTTGTCCCAGGTGAAGAAGCCGCTGCATCTGGGCTTCAGCTGGCAGAGTTCGCATTCGGGGGCGAACTCGTTCTTCCAATCGGAAATGCTTGCCGCGGCGAAGGGGCGGAGCTGCGCAGGGAGCTTACAGAGCGGCAGGTTCATTAGCACAGGTGTGAGGCCATGAAGTCGCAGAGTCGCTACCGCCGCGCGGATCTCGTCCACCCGCTCGGACGGGTCAACTAGGCACATCTCCGCGTTGGCCAGCGCAAAGCCGATGGGCTCTGTGCCCATGAGCGCCACCGTTTGCACGAACGGCAGGTTCTTCGCGATGAACTCGCAGAGCGCGGGAAGCTGGTCCAGGACAGGCTGGATGAGCACCGTCCTTACTTGGATTGACTGACTGTGCGCTTGCAGGTTGAGCAAGCCGCCAATGGTCTGGTCGAACGCGCACGGCGCCTGGACCACGAAGTCGTGCAGCTCATCAGCCCCCCCATACAGAGGCACCAACCAGGTCGTCCGGCCCGGACGAAGCCCCTCGAGCAAGGCTGCTGCTACACCCGCCTCGCCAAGCTGCCTGGCGTTGGTGAGCACCTCCACGGTCGTAACCGGCCAGCTTGCATGCGCGAAGTCCAATAGTTCGCGCAGCTTCGCCGCATGGAGAGTCGGCTCCCCTCCCGTCACGCCTACTACCCGCGGCGGGCACTCGATAAGTGAGATGGTCTCCATCGCCTCGCGGAACAGCCAGCTGTCATCCTGGCGCGTTGGCGGCTGCGAGCACATCAGGCATCGGCTGTTGCACTGGTTCGTGACGAAGAGCGTGTGGTGCGTATCCGCAGCGCGGTACGCCACGATGACGCGGCTCAGCCCTTCAGAGAGCCGAACCACATCCTGCGGCACAAGGCAGGCCGAGCCATCAAGCTGACAAACAATGCTGCGCTGAGGCTCGCCTCCTAACGAGCTGCTGGTCAACGTCACCAAGCGCCCCGCGAGGCTGGACACCTTGAAAATGCCTGACGTCGGCGATGGCGACGCGAGAAGAACCTCCCTCATGACGCGCCCGCCATGCTGTTGGGTTGCGCCCAGCGAGCAAGAAGGTCCGCCGTTTGCGTATCGCCCCGCCCTTCAACATCACCAAGCCGGTTCAGCCAGAAATCGAACATGGCGGTCTGGCGCCGACAGTGCTCGGTCTCGCGGGTAGGCGCTGCGTGGCCGCCTTGCGCGAGGGCTGCGGCATCAACGGGGCTCGGGGCGCAGTGGCTCTTGAACGCGCATGCACTACAGTCCGGGTCGCCGGAGGCGTCTCCCTGGTCGGCAATCCTGGAGGACACATCGCAGCTGAGCAGCGCCTCCAATGGCGTGCCGATGGCGCCCATGCGGAAGCTCGTATCGCCTGTCTCCGCAAGCATCCTTGCCTCGTCACTCGGATACACCCAGCCATCGTAGTTGTAGACCAGCACCGCACGCCCGGAGGCATTGGGACTTTGCAGGTCGACGTAGCCGGCATCAAAGCTGGAGATGAGCTTGTTGAGGATCAATCCTGCGTAGGCCTCGCGGATGGCGACGCCCTGACCGTTCCACCAGAGGACCCGATCCACAGCCCGCTTGTAGAAGCGCATGAAGTCCTGCGTCGAGTAGCCGAGGTAGGCCAGATTCCGCTTGGCGAACCCGTATGGACTGAGCGGGCGGATGAACACATCCTGCAGGCCAAGAGCGACATACTCATCCACGATGGCCTCTGCATACTCAATGCTATGGTGCGTCGTTGTCATCAACGCCGACACCGAGTCCGGGCCCAAAGCAGCCCGCGCCAGCTCAATGCCCTGAAGAGTTCGGGCATACGAATCCCGGGTCGGCAACGGCCTGTTCTTGTTGTGCAGCCAAGCCGGTCCGTCGATGCTGGTCGACAGCTTCACGTCATACTGCCTTAAGTAGCTGCACATCTGGCCGGTCAGTTGGTGCAGCGTCGACGCGATGACGAATCGGATGGCTCTACCTTGGCGCGCCGGATGGTGTGCAAGTGCTTCAATGGCCAGCTGGATCAGGTCGAACCGGTTAAGCGGATCGCCGCCCTGAAACTCGACGGTCAGGGTCTCAGCGGCGCTGGCCATGATGGTGTCGCAGGCGGCCAGCATCTCGTTTTGCGACATCGAGAAGCCTTGCGCGTCAAGGGCCCGGCTCACCTGGCAATACTGACAGCTGTGCGCGCACTGGAGGGTCGGCACCAGGATGTGCAGGGCGGGAGGCCCGGCAGCGGTGGCCGCCTTCTCGGCCAGACGGGATGCGTAGAGTCTATCCAGTCCTGGGGTCGACGCCGAGCTCGTCAGAAAGTGCTTGGCTTTGAGGCACTGGCGGAGGTCGCCGTCGACCTCTTCGGGAGCGGTGCGGAGCAGCTCGAGTATCTGGGCGTCTAGGAAGGCGACCTCGCCAACCGGGGACAGGCACGCCCAGCGACCGCCTTCGAGGCGGCGCGTCTCAAATGGACGGACCTTTGCTTGATAAACCGTCCCTACGCTCACGTACGTCTCCCCGTCTGCTGAACAGACTCGCGGCCGCCGGCGGTTTGTTGGGTTCTGCCGTTACGGACATTTCTAATTTTGTGTATGTTGGCACGCAGGCGCGCCCGGAAGAAGAGGGTCGTTCCTTAGTGAAGTCTGTGGGCGACTCAGCAAGCAAAGAGGGGCAATACCTGACTGCAAGCATCTAACTGCCGCGGACATTGCAAGGTAAGAGCTCGAAAGACTTGGCGGATTGCACCCAATGAGTGTACGTTAGGCCCAATGACCTCTTAATGTGATCGCCGACACTCTCTGTTCGACGATGAATGTCGCTGACAGCCTAATGCAGGCGGCCGGGTTGCTTGAGTATCCGCAGATCTAGCTAGGATGTTGCGCCGGCACTGCTTGTTTGGAAGCTGAAAGCGCCCGTTTCAATATGAAGATGGCTTTCTGGCTCGGCTCCATTCGGCCAAGTCCGACAGGCGCCACCCAACGGCGCGGCCGGAGAGATGAACCGAAGTGGGGAACTCATGGGTTGCCATAAGTCGATAGATCGTCGATCGGCCCAGGCCTGTCATTCGCCGGACCGTAGGCATGCGTACGAAGTGCGGCGTCTGCAGATCAACATCGTTGGATTCATGTGGGGCTGACTGGGAATGCATGGTGCGACTCCGTTGATGATGTGCCCTTGAATCTACGCAACATTGGGGTCAATGTTTGCGATGACTTCGATCAGTAAATCATCTCTTCATCTCCGACCTGGTATGAACGTCGGTAAGGCTGTGGGTCATGGTCGTTAGCGGAGTGCTCGGGTTTCAAAACGCGGCCCTTCCCGAGCCAGAGGAGAGGCGAGCGCTGTTTCATTCACGCTTTGCGTGAACGCGCTCGCCTGCCGAACAGGCCTGTGGCCAGATCGGCACCTCTGGCTCCCGCCACGCCCGAAGCCGGGCCGCTCGCGACGCTGTGCGTCGCTTGGTTCCTTGCGCGCATTGCGGTTGATTTGGGGGCTTCGATTGGGGTGGAATTTGGTAGCTTCAAGTCCGTCTCCTGCGCGCCAGTGCGTGGGCATTTGATTGGCTTCGGGGGCTGAAGTGAACTTCGGTAGCTTTGGGTTGAGTGCGTCTGGCCAAATGTGCCAGCGTGTCTACGTTGACAGGCTCTCCTTGCACGCTGTGGCTTGTTTTTGCGGTGCAGTGGGACCAACTCAAGTTGCTCAGTTCAAGGGGCTAGGCTGGGGGTTGTTAAGTCGCTTAACTATCTGGTCGGTCACAAGGTGAGTCCAATCTGCCGGGTGATCTCCTTGAGTGCAGTCTTGAGCTTTTTGTGATGGCCACTTTCGGCTTGTTGGGCCGCTCAACGCTTTCTCGGCCGAAGCCTAGGCGCTTGGCTGGCGTGGCTGACTCGTGGAACTGTTGCTGGTTAGCAGTTGAGGCCGCGGGGAGCTAGAGGCAGCATCTCTTTCGGCTGAATCGGGCCATGACAGTTTCGCTCTTGGTGCGGACTCTGTTCGGATACGGTTCAGTTGTGGTTCGGTTGTGGTTCACTTGTGAGTCGCTTAGTTGCCGGTCTCTGTTCACTCTCTGTGCTTTGTATGCGGCAGAGCTTGTCTTTGTGGAACCTGAAAACTGGTGAGTTTTGGTGAGTGCAGAGATAGGCGCGGTGGCGTAGTTGTCAGACAAATGGCGCGCGCGAAACTTTTAGCTCAAACAAGCAATGCGTTCATTTGTCGCCAGCGCAATCCAGGCAGGGCAGCCGGGAAATCCCTCTGCCATAAAACACGGCCAGTGAGTAACTCGACTTGCCAACAAGGTATCGTTACGAAAATTGTTGGCTGATCGACGTCACTGAGGCGGCGACAGACCGGCAAAGGGAGTCGGCCTTGAGCAGGAAGAAAAAAACGGGCGCTGGACTTAGCGCCTTGATCGTCGTTGGCGTGTTGGTTGCGTTGTTCGCGGCTATCTCTAAGGAAGTGTGGCTGGTCTTAGCATTTCTTGCTGCGGGCTGGTTCATCGTGAAGATGTTCAACGGAAGCAAAGGGCCGGTGGCGCAGCGAGAAGAATCTCGGTCGCCGGCTTCGGGTGTTCGTTCAGGATCGTCCTTCCCGGCACCGACACCTCGTGAGCCACCGGCGCCTCGTGTCATCACTTTGGAGCCTCAAGCCTCCAACGCGGCAATGAAGACGCCCGTGGCTGCGCCGACCTTGGTTACTTCTACGCCGATTGCGTTTGATGAACCAGTTCTTGTGGTGCCCGCGGCGCCTGCTCCAACGCGAGTGGAGTTCAAACTGCCGAGCGGCCCGAAGTTTTTGGGACCGGCGACATGGATTCCGCACGGCTCTGCGGTGGAAGTTGCAGGCGTCTTGATTCAGGGTGGGTTGGTTTATGTCGGGACGGTGTTGAAAACACCGAGCGGGGCGAATGATCCTTGCCTCATCGACCCTACAAAGTCGGTTGCGTCCCATGGCGACTATATGGATCGCCACATGGGCTATTGGCCCAGCTACTCGGAAATTCCCAGTGTGGCTCGACGGGCGTATTTGAACTGGTTGGCTGGAGGGCGCTCAGACCCGAACGCCGATATTGGCTACGTTTTCCTTTTCTTCTATGGTCTAGAGCGGCGGGCAGTCATTGATGCAAATGCCGACGCTTCTGCAATGTCTGACTGGCCAGTGATCGCCGATGAGCTGCGCCGTTTGCTCGCTGTTTATGGAGACAAGTCAGGCTCATTCAGGAGCTACGCCGGTGAACTCTTGAACTGGGTTTCGCTGAACAAAGATGGCAAGCTCTACGAGAAACCAGTTCCGAATCTGATAAAGACGTTTGAGCTTCCGCTTTACCTGAAGCTGGCGTTGGGTCAGGCTGCGCTTGATGGTGCGCCGGTTCCCACGGCACTGGCTCTGGCGTGGGTTAGGTTTGATCCAAATTACTACCCTAGAACGCCCGCGACGCGCTGCGTGGACCAGTTCAATGCGATGTTCGAGATCGAGTACCGGAAGCGATTCGGCAATGGGATTGCTTTGCCGAAGAATCGAACGAAGTTGAAGTTTGTCTACCGACCTGCCTCATCAGGATTTCACGGGTTCAATGAGATCAAGCTTGTCTTTGGAGATACGCCTGACGTGTCTGTCTTGACGAAGCCAATCAAAGAGCTTCGTGCCCTAGCTGATCTGGTGACTGACCAGTTGGACGCGTTTAGCCGTTTCGTCGGGCGCAATCCTGAAGGCAGAGACACGTTGGAGGGAATGCTGTTTCTTCCGAACTATCTTTGGCCCGGCTTGGCCCGTGAAACTTTGGATAGATATCGTGAGGAAGTTAGATGCGCCCCGGTGTCGCTGGGGTACCAGGAGCTTCTAACTGCACTAGGTGCCAAGAGTGTTTTGAACAAGGAAAGGACACAGGCGCTTGCTCGCGCTTTCGCGGCAGCGGGTATTGGCATTGAGCCTGATGTTCTCGGAAACTCAAGGCCGCCAAAACCGGAGGAGCGCGTGGTCCTCTTTGAGTTGTTGGCGATTGAGGAGCTCTCACGTGCCACCCCTGCTTATCAATCGGCTTTGCTGACGTTGCAGCTGGCTTCCTCTGTCGCGTCAGCCGATGGTGATTTTGGAGAATCCGAGCTAGAGCATTTGAAGTCTCAAGTCAAAACTTGGGTTCACTTGTCGCCCAGTCACCAACATCGTTTGGCTGCCCATTTGCAGCTCTTGGCTGCTGCTCCGATGTCTTTGACGTCGCTGAAGAAGCGATTGGAAACATTGGATGTTTCGGCCAAGGAGTCGATTGCGTCGTTCATGGCTATCTTGGCCCAGGCAGATGGCACTGTGTCGCCTCAGGAAGTGAAGACCTTGGAGAAGGTTTACAAAATTCTGGGCCTTGATCCTAAGAAGGTTTTCAGCGATCTCCATGCGGTAACGGCAGGCGAGGGGGTAGACAAAACGTCGGTCTCCGTGGGAGGTTTGAAAGAGGGGTTCAAGCTCGATGCCGCCCGCATCGCTTCGCTGCAGCAGGACACTGCGAAAGTCTCGGCGCTGCTGGCCGGTATCTTTACAGAGGACTCAGCGGAGCAAGCTGTGGGCTTGTCTAGAAGCGTCGAACTCGAGTCAGACCTTGAAGTTGAACCGTCTGATGAAGCCGCGCCTGCGTTGTTGTTTGGCCTTGATGAAGCGCACGCTTCATTGGCCAGGTTGTTGCTGACGCGACCGCATTGGACTCGTGAAGAGTTGCAAGATGTGGCAGCTGACCTTGACCTGATGCTGGATGGTGCGATTGAGTGCATCAATGAGGCGGCGTTCGACAAGCATGACATTCCATTCACCGAGGGTGATGACCCGATCGAGGTCAGCAACGAAATCAGGGAGAAGATTGAAGCATGAGCACCCCAATACGTCCAAAGGATCGCGACGCGGTCATCCAATCTTTGCGGGCTGGCGTCGTGCCGCGGGCTGGGCAGCACTTGATTCAGGTAGGGCGCACCCGAGAGATTCAAACTTTGCTTGCGGATATCGAACGTGTCGCTGATGGTGGTTCGGCGTTCAGGGTTGTGACCGGTGAGTACGGCGCTGGCAAGACTTTTTTCCTGAATCTGGTGCGAGCAGTCGCGATGGAGAAGAAGCTTGTGGTCGCAAGCGCAGATCTGAACCCTGATCGCCGTCTGCATGCAAGTGGAGGCCAGGCGCGCTCGCTGTATGCAGAGTTGATGAGGAACTTGTCGACGCGGACAAAACCAGATGGGGGGGCCTTGGCGGGCATTGTTGAAAAGTTCATTGCGACAGCGAAGGCCGAAGCCAAGGCCGCAGGGATCACGACCGAAGCAGCGATCCGGCAAAAGCTTGACCACCTCACAGAGTTGGTCAATGGGTACGACTTTGCCGAGGTGATCGCCGCCTATTGCCGTGGCTTCGAAGAGGGCAACGAACAACTCAAGGCTGATGCGGTTCGTTGGTTGCGCGGTGAGTTCACCACCAAAACTGATGCCAGACAGGCGCTCGGTGTGCGTACTATCGTGGACGACGCAGCGGTCTATGACCAGTTGAAACTGATGGCTCGGTTCATCCGACTTTCGGGCTTTTCAGGGCTGCTCGTGAGCTTGGATGAGCTTGTGAACCTGTACAAGCTCGCGAACACACAGGCTCGAAATGCGAACTATGAGCAGATCCTTCGAATTCTGAATGACTCGCTCCAAGGGTCCGCTGAAGGATTGGGTTTCGTCTTAGGCGGAACTCCCGAGTTCTTGCTCGACACTCGGCGAGGTCTGTATAGCTATCCTGCGCTGCAGAGTCGATTGGCTCAAAACACATTTGCCGCAGAGGGCCTGGTTGACTTCAGTGGGCCTGTTGTGAGGCTTTCCAGCCTGACGCCCGAAGACTTTTATGTCTTGTTGCAGAAGATTCGGCATGTCTTCGCCGGTGGTGATGCGGAGAAGTACCTCGTGCCTGATCAAGGCATCTTCAGTTTTATGGAGCATTGCTCGAATCGAATCGGCGAGACCTATTTTCGAACGCCTCGCACGACGATTACGTCTTTCATCAACTTGTTGGCCGTCTTGGAGCAAAACAAAGGCGCGGCGTGGCAAGAAATTTTGGGGGGTGTTGAGGTCCTTCGTGACGCGGGCGGTATTGCCGACACTTTGGTCGAAGGCGACGCTGACGCCGATGATGAGTTCGCGTCATTCAAGCTGTAGTTGCGATCTCTAGGTGTCCAAACTGAGCACACACACCTCTTCTGCCTTTGACCTGCTTGATGTACGCATCCAGCGCTTCATCTGGGCGGAAGGATGGGCAGCCCTTCGGGAAGCCCAGGAAGCCGCGATCCCTCTTGTTCTTAAGGCTGATCGTGATGTGATCGTTGCCGCAGCGACAGCGGCTGGCAAAACCGAAGCTGCCTTTCTTCCTGCACTGACACATCTCCTCAGTCAGGAATCTCCAGGGTTGATTGTTTACATCAGCCCATTGAAGGCGCTGATCAACGATCAGTTTGGCCGACTTGACAGGCTGTGCGATCAGTTGGATCTGCCTGTGTGGCCATGGCATGGGGACATCACGGCCTCGACGAAATCTCGGTTCTTGTCGAAGCGCCAGGGGGTTTTACTTATTACGCCTGAATCGCTGGAAGCCTTGCTTTGCAATCGAGGTACATCGATAGGGGCGATCTTTCGTCGCTTGGACTTCTTCGTAGTTGACGAACTCCACGCATTCATCGGCTCGGAACGAGGAAAGCAATTGCAGTCCTTGATGCATCGAATTGAATGTGCCGTGGCACGGACTGTTCCTCGCATAGGACTTTCTGCGACGCTGGGTGACATGAGCCTAGCGGCAGAGTTCTTGCGCCCCGGAAAGGCGCGAGGCGTTGCGATTGTTGATTCGAAGTCTGAGGGCAATGAACTCAAAGTCCTGATCAAAGGCTATGAAGAGCCTCTGACTATCAGGCATTCTCGGGACTTCGAGGACGATGAGCAAGAGACTGAACCAGCGACGCCTGGGCAAGTTGCCGCGCATCTTTTCCAGGTGCTCCGAGGATCGAACAACCTTGTTTTTCCCAACTCCAGGCGAGAGGTCGAACGCTACACACATTTGCTGAGCAAGATGTGTTTGGATCAACAGGTCCCGAATGAGTTCTGGCCCCACCATGGCAGTCTGTCCAAAGAAATTAGGGCGGAAACCGAGTTGGCTCTGAAGCAAAAGGAGCGACCTGTAACAGCTGTTTGCACCAACACTTTGGAGTTGGGCATTGACATCGGTGCTGTCAAGTGTGTGGTCCAAATCAATCCGCCACCAACAGTTGCAAGTGTTCGTCAGCGATTGGGCCGGTCAGGGCGTCGCCCAGGTGAGCCTGCAATTTTGCGAGGCTACTGCATTGAGGACGCGATCGATGCAAAGTCGCCGCTCGAATCGCTGCTGCGACTCCGCACGGTTCAGATGACAGCCACGGTTGGGCTTTTGATCGAGGCCTGGTTTGAACCACCAAAGGCCAATGGGCTACATCTATCCACACTGGTCCAGCAGGTTCTTTCATTCATAGCTCAGAACGGCGGGGCTTCGATTGCGCAGCTGTATGGCTTGCTCTGCGGCCCGGGTAAGCCGTTCGCGGGTTTAAGCAAAGAAGAGTTCGCTTCGCTGATTCGGCACCTGGGTAGCAAAGATTTGATCGTCCAAGAGTCTTCGGGGACGTTGCTGCACGGTGTACTTGGCGAAAAATTCGTCAACCACTACAGCTTCTATGCCGCGTTTTCTGCTGATGAGGAGTTTCGAGTAGTCGCGGGAGGAAAGTCCCTTGGCACGATCCCGGTCTCACAGATGTTGTCCATCGGCCAGCGGATTCTTTTTGCTGGGAAAACCTGGCGCGTTGATGAAGTCGACGAGGAGCAGAAAGCGATCTACGTGACGAGGACTTCTGGCGGTGTGCCACCGATGTTTAATGGCGGCGCAGGGCGAACCCATACGCGGGTCCGTCAAAGAATGCGTGCTTTGCTTGAGTCGGCGGATGTGCCTGTGTTTTTGGATCCGACTGCAACGCGGTTTTTGATGGAGGCGCGAGAGGCTTATCGGGTTCGAAACATCTCCACTGAGTTTGTGCTGGACCAAGGCCGCCACTTCCTCCTTTTGACTTGGCTTGGCGATTCAGCAAATGAGGCGCTGGCTTGCCTTCTGAGATCTCGTGGATTTACGGCTGCGGCGACAGGGCCGGGTATCGAGGTTCAGAAGGCGCATTGGTCGATTCGAGATATTTTCGAGGTGTTGTTGGATTTGGCAAATAGTGAGCCTCCGTCTTTCGAGCAAATGCTTGACGATGTTTCCAATCTTCAGCGCGAGAAGTGGGATTGGGCATTGCCGGACGGACTGCTGAGAAGAGCCTACGCCAGCATCTACTTGGATATCCCCGAGGCCCTGGCTTGGGCAAAAGAGGCTGAGTCCTTTCCAAGGCGGAGCCGGTAGACAAGCGTCGAAAGCTGGTCACTCATTCGCTACTTGGATTGAGGCTAGGCAGCAGTTTGCAGGTCCCAGGCTCTTTGAACGGGCCGCGTCAGGGCTAGCACAAGTTCGCATGACCTGCTCCCTTCCTGGCATCCGAGGACGCCAGGAAGTCTTTTCATAGTTGGGCACATTCCAATGCCGATTGCACTTTGATGGTTTTGACTGAATGGGAAACGAGATGCTGACATCGCTTAGGCCAAGCGGCCACATTTGGATGCACGCCGAGCAGTTCTTTAACGCAGCCGAAATCTTGTGGAACGCCGAAGGTGTTGACCTCAGCAAGCTCTGCATTCCACTCGTGGTGAACTATGCGCTCAGCGCGGAGTTGGCCATGAAGGCGGCCGAGGGATTTACGAACTACGGGCCTGTGATTGACGGGATTATTGGCGCTGCGACCTTGGGGTCGAGTGCTCGCGGGCACAAACTGCCAGAGGTTTTCAACAAGCTTCAGACTGACACGCAAGCTGGAATTTCTCGCGAGTTCTACCTCGCAACCGGCGAACCACTTCAGCCTTTGCTCGAGAGGTGCGCTGACTATTTCGTCCAAGGTCGGTATGCCTACGAATCAAAGGGCGGGTCCTATGACCTGACTGCGATCCGAATGCTCGCTGGCGGCTTGCTCAAGGCCGTAAAGGCTCATGGGCTGAAACAGTAGGAGCTGCCGTGGCGCTGTTCCTTTGCGGCGTTGCTTGTGAATGACAACATCGGGCTCAGACGTTCGTTGTTCAACGAGAAGACAGCCGCCTCAAATTGGCAACTCGTGCCCTTTTCACTTCCAAGTCTCCTTGGCTTGAAAGCGCGCGTTCGAATGCAATGGTCTGTTCGTCGCTGACCAGCCATAGCAGTAGCTTGTCGCATTTGTTTGTAGGACGTGGGTGTCTACAAAGCCAATCCTTTTTTAGTGCGAAGGGAGGAGTCAATTTGCGAAGCCCCCCAAAGGTGGGATTTCTCATCGTGAAGAGATTGAACGACCATGCCCTTGGTTTGTAGGTAACTGTGATGTAACCGCTGATAGCGGATCAGGGAGAAAAATGACAATCACGGCAGACGCAGTGAGCGCCATGCCCGGGGATGTGTCTAGCGTGCCGCTTGATGCCAAATCCGGAACTGTTTTACCCGACGAGGCCAAATTAGGCCCGCCTCCCGACTCGACTTTGGCTGCCTTGGCAATCGTCGCAAGGTTGCACCATGTGGCCATCGAACCTTCGGCTTTGCGCCATCAGTTGGGTCTTGGCGACACAGACAACGTTTCTCGCCAAGACCTGCTGCTAGCAGCAAGGCAGCTCGGTCTCAAAGCCAAGAGCACGAGTAGCAGCTCGGATCGCCTGAGCTTGCAACCCCTGCCCGCGTTGGCATTTCTCGCAGACGGCCGTGTGGTTGTGCTTGCCCAGTGCGACGGACAGCGCGTCCTTTTTATGGACCCTGCTGGGCATCAAAATGGTCAAGCAACTCGACCCACCATCGAGCCCGTTGAGGTCTTTGCCTCGCAATGGACGGGCGAGCTGATCTTGATTGCCAGTCGCGCCAGCCTTGCGGGCGAGCTGGCCAAATTTGATTTCAGCTGGTTCATCCCCAGCATTGTCAAGCACCGCAAGCTGCTGGGCGAGGTCTTGACGGTCTCCTTGTTCCTGCAGCTCTTCGCCCTGGTCTCGCCGCTGTTCTTCCAGGTGGTCATGGACAAGGTGCTGGTGCATCGCGGGCTGAGTACCTTGGATGTGTTGGTGGTCGGCTTGGTCGTCATCATGCTGTTCGAGAGCGTGCTCAATGTGCTGCGCAGCTATGTGATGAGCCACACCACCAGTCGAATCGATGTCGAACTGGGGGCCCGCCTGTTTCGTCACCTTTTGAACCTGCCCTTGGCCTATTTTCAGGCTCGCCGTGTGGGTGACTCGGTGGCGCGTGTGCGTGAGTTGGAGAACATCCGGCAGTTCCTCACCGGGAATGCCTTGACTCTGGTGCTGGACGTGCTGTTCTCGGTGATCTTCATCGCCGTGATGTTTGTTTACAGCGTGCCGCTAACGCTGATTGTTTTGTGTTCGCTTCCGCTGTACCTGGGCCTGAGCTTGGCAATCGTTCCGATCTTGCGTGGTCGCCTAAACGAGAAGTTTGCCCGCGGCGCCGAGAACCAAAGCCTGCTGGTCGAGACCATCACCGGCATCCAAACTGTCAAGGCCAGTGCCTTGGAGCCGCAGATGGCGCGGCGCTGGGATCAACAGTTGGCCGCCTACGTTTCGGCCAGCTTCAAGACCCAGACCTTGGCGCAGTACGGCCACGAGGGGGTCAACCTGGTTGGCAAGCTGGTGAACGCTGCGACGCTTTGGTATGGCGCGCATTTGGTCATGGATGGGCAGCTGACAGTCGGCATGTTTGTGGCCTTCAATATGTTTGCGGGCCGGGTGGCCCAGCCCATCATGCGCATCGCGCAGATGTGGACCGACTTCCAGCAAACCGGGCTTTCCATGGCTCGCCTGGGCGACATCCTCAACACCCGCACCGAGCTTGCTTCGCAAAGCGCCAGCCCGCTGCCCCGCATCCAAGGCCGTGTGACGCTGGATCAGTTGAGCTTTCGTTACCGCCCCGATGCTCAGCCTGTGCTGAACGGCATCAACCTCGATGTGCGCCCCGGCGAGGTGATTGGCATCGTTGGCCGCAGCGGCTCCGGCAAGAGCACGCTGACCAAGCTGATTCAGCGCCTCTACGTGCCCGAGAGCGGGCGGGTGCTGGTCGACGGGCACGATGTGGCCATGATCGATGCCGCGCAGTTGCGCCGTCAGGTGGGTGTGGTGCTGCAGGAGAACATGCTGTTCAACCGCAGCGTGCGCGAGAACATCGCCGTCTCCGACCCGGCGGCGCCCCTGGAGGCGGTGATCCATGCCGCCAAGCAGGCGGGGGCCCACGACTTCATCGCCGAGCTGCCCGAGGGCTATGACACGGTGGTGGGCGAGCAGGGCTCCAGCCTCTCGGGCGGGCAGCGCCAACGCATCGCCATCGCTCGGGCCTTGTTCAGCCAACCCCGCATCCTGATCTTCGACGAAGCCACCAGCGCGCTGGACTACGAAAGCGAGGCCATCATTCAACGCAATATGCGCCTCATCTGCCAGGGCCGCACCGTCTTCATCATTGCGCACCGGCTCAGTGCCGTGCGCCAAGCCCACCGCATCATCGCGATGGACAAGGGGCGCATAGTCGAGGTGGGCAGCCACGAGCAACTGCTTGCCAAGCCGCAAGGCCTCTATGCCCATCTGTGGCGCATGCAGAAGAACGCGGGTCAAGCCGAAGGAGCGTCAGCATGACAACCGCTGCTGAAACAAGCCCACCTCCCAAGTCGCCCCGACACCCCGTCAGCGAGCTATTGGCGCGCTATGGCGCGATCTTCAAGGCGGCGTGGGCCGTGCGGGATCAGCTCGCCGGCCCCAAGCGCCTGGCCGACGAGCGCGCCTTTTTGCCGGCTGCACTGGCCTTGCAAGAGACGCCACCGCATCCGGCACCCAGGCGAGCGGCGATTGCCATCTGCAGCCAGTTCGTCATCGCCTTGCTGTGGTCCATCTTCGGCCAAATCGACATTGTTGCCGTGGCTCAAGGGCGCATCATCGTGAGCCAACGCAGCAAGACCATCCAGCCCTTGGAAACCAGCGTGGTCAAAGCTATCCATGTGAAGGACGGTGATCGAGTCAAGGCCGGGCAGCTGCTGATCTCGCTGGACGCCACCGCCACCCAGGCCGACGCCAACCGGGTGGGCGAGGAGCGCAGTGCTGCCTGGAGCGAATTACTCCGCTCGCAAAGCCTGCTCAAAAGCCTGGCCAGCGGCCTGCCGCCACAGCTTGCCGAGAATCGGGCGCTGAACGCTGCCGATCTCGCCACCAGCCGCATCCAGCTGCAAAGCGACTGGGCCGACATCAGCGCCAAGTTCGCCAAGTTCGACGCCGAGGCCGCCCGCCGCCGGGCCGAGATTGCGACGGCCGAGCAATTGGTGGCCAAGCTGCAAACCACCTTGCCCATGGCCCAGCAGCGTGAAAGCGACTTCAAATCCCTGACCGAACAAGGCTTTATGGCCGGCCACGCCGAACAAGACCGCCGACGCGAGCGCGTCGAGTTGGAGCGAGACCTGGCCACCGCCCTGGCCAGACGAAGCGAGGCGCAGGCTGCCTTGAAAGAAAGCGAGCAGTCACGTCTCGCCTACCGGGCAGAAACCGAACGTCTGCTGCGCGAGCGCTCAGCGCAAGCCGAACTGAAGACCAAGCAACTGGGTGAAGAAGGCATCAAGGCCGACAAGCGTAACGCGCTGACCCAGCTGACCGCACCTGTCGCCGGCACGGTGCAGCAGCTAGCCGTGCACACGTCCGGCGGCGTAGTCACCGAAGCGCAGGTGCTGCTGGTGCTGGTGCCTGACGACGCCGCAGTCACCGCCGAAGTCGTGCTGGAGAACAAAGACATGGGCTTTGTCCGTGAGGGCCAAGCGGTCACCGTCAAGCTGGAAACCTTCCCCTACACCCGCTACGGCACGGTCAGCGCCACGGTCAGCAGCATCAGTGCAGACGCCGTCAACGATGAGAAGCGCGGGGCCATCTTCCCGGCCACCTTGGTGCTCAATCAAACTGAGCTCAAAGTTGACGGCAAGCGCATCAAGCTGGCGCCCGGCATGAATTTGACGGCCGAAATCAAGACCGGCAAGCGCCGGGTGATCGACTATCTGCTCAGCCCGGTGCAGAGGCATGTGGATGAGAGTTTGAAGGAGCGTTGATGCGGATCCTCATCATTCATCAGAACTTCCCCGGCCAGTTCAAACACATGGCCGCCGACTGGGCCAAGCGCCCCGGCTGGCAAGTCATTGCCATTGGGCGCGACACCGCACCTGGCTTGCCGGATACACCCCAACTTCAGTTGATCCGGTACAAGCCCCATCGAGCTGTTGGAAAGGAACAGCACCCCTACTTGCGCAGAATGGAAGACGCGGTCCTGCACGGTCAAGCCGTGGCGCGCATCCTGCTCAAGCTCAGGGCTCAGGGCTTCAAGCCCGATGCCATCCTGGCCCACCCCGGTTGGGGTGAGACCTTGTATGCCAAGGACGTGTTCCCCGATGCCAGACTCGTCCACTACGCAGAATGGTTTTACAACGCTCACGGCGCAGACATCGGCTTTGACCCCGAGTTCCCGAGCACCTTCGACGACCAGGCCCGCATCCGTTCTTGGAACGCCTTGCATCTGCTGAACCTGGAGAACTGCGACGCAGCCATCAGCCCCACGCATTGGCAAAAGGCCCAGCACCCCAAGGCCTATCTGGACAAGATCACGGTGGCGCATGAGGGCATTGATACCCAGAACTTGGGGCCAGACCCCGCTGCACGGTTCAAGTTGCCGGGCGGCCATGTGCTCAAGGCCGGGGACGCCGTCATCACCTACGTGGCCAGAAACCTGGAGCCCTATCGCGGCTTCCACACCTTCATGCGGGCCTTGCCGCAGATTCAGGCCGCGCACAAACACTGCCACACCGTCATCGTCGGTGGCGACGACGTGAGCTACGGCAGCAGGCCAAAAGACGCCCCCAATTGGCGCGAGAAATTGCTCCGCGAGGTGGGGGCGGGTATAGATCCGGCGCGCACGCACTTCTTGGGCAAAGTGCCTTACCAAGACTACAAAAAGATCCTGCAAGTTTCAGCGGCGCATGTGTACCTGAGCTATCCCTTCGTGTTGAGTTGGTCGTGCCTGGAGGCCATGGCCTCGGCTTGCCTGGTGATTGGCTCAGACACCGCCCCAGTCAGAGAAGTCTTGACGGATGGCGTGAACGGGCGGGTGCTGCCGTTTTTTGACCGGGTGCGGCTAAGAGAAGCCGTTTTGCATGCGCTGGAAGAGCGGGCAGATGGCTTGCGACAAGCAGCACAGCAAACGGTACGAACCAGGTTTTTAAGGTCGTCTGGGGAGGCGGCGATTTTGCGTTGCCTTGATTTACGAACTTCAGTTGACCTCGTGCGCCGTCCGGAAGCAGTGCTGGCAATGAAGTCGAAGCAACGGCCTCAAGCTGGCGTGCCGAACCTCAATGTTGAAGTTTCCAAAGCATTGTCATGACTGGAATTCTGCTCATCGTTGTGTTGATTTTTTGGGTTTGGGCCTGCACCGCCATCACGCGAGCGCTGATGCGCAGACTGCCATCACGGTGGCGCGCAGGCATAGGCCTATTGGTCTGGTTGGGCCTGTTGATGTTGCCGGTAGCGGACGAAATTGTGGGGGGCATTCAGTTCCGATCGATGTGTGAACGTGACGCCGTAGTCAAGATCGATGCTGAAAAGGTCCGTGGCAGAACCTTACGGCAAGTCGGTCAACAGTCCTTTCCTAGGTATACGGTGCTTCGCATCGAACGGGCACGAATTGGTTTGGTAGATACAACCAGTGGCGATGAAGTAGGAAGTTATGTTTGGCTAAGAAGTTACGGGGGCTGGCTTGTTCGGGCACTGTTCGCGTCCGATGGAGTTAGCCCATTGCTGATACATCCATCCACTTGTGATCCGTGGATGCATCACCGTCTAGATAAGGCATACGGTTTTGTCTTGGTACAAGATTGATAGGAACGAACTATGAATTCTCTCGAAAATACTTACATCAACGCGCTTCTTGCTGATGCAGTCTATGTTGACCTTGCGCCGACTAGTGATCTTCGAACAGCGCTGAAAGGCAGGCTCACCCCATCGCTTGCTGACTTTGTAGCCACGAATTTCAGCGTTTTAACCTCAGTGAACTCCCCTGGTGTCATGGGCTCAGGTTTTGACGCGACGGTGTGGAAAGGTGCTGCCAACTCAAATTACGCAGGCAAGGTTTACGTTTCGATGCGAGGCACAACGCCGGGCATTGATTTGCTCAATGACATTGATCTGACGTTTGGTGGCCCTGCCGGAAATCAGTTGGTAGATATGGTCAACTGGTGGTTGAGAGTCACAACGCCTGCTGGTCAGACGGTACAACAAATTCAATTGGCCAGCGTATTCAACCCTTTGGCCTGGTTTGCTGCTGCACCCTCAGCGTTGGGAACAGGAGAAATTTCTGCTGCTGACCTGATCAACGGCCGGGTTGAGGTAAACGGGCATAGTTTGGGCGGCTATTTGGCTAGCGCGTTCACGCGATTGTTTGGAACTCAAGCTCATATCACACATACAACCACATTTAACAGTGCTGGCTTTGGGCCCGGAAGTGAGACAGTTTTCAATCAGCTCCAACAGATTGTTGGGCTGGGCTACGGCTTGGGTCGATTCCCCAATGCTGTGGAGCAAACCAATGCCTTCGCCGTGAATGGTCTTAACGTCACGACCAATAGCTTTTGGTTCAATCAAGTAGGCCAGCGCCTTGAGTTGTTCAACGAGGAAGGCACGGGCATACCGAACCATTCCATGTACAAGCTCACCGACCTTTTGGCGCTGGGCTCGGTGCTGGAGAAGTTGGACTCTAGCTTTACCACGGCCAAGCTGAACGACATTGTTAAGGCTGGCAGCAACTTGAAGCCAAATTCGCTCGAAGAGGTGCTGGATGCCTTGCGGCGCGCCGTGTGGGGGCCTGCATTGGGCGCTGTTCCGGTGGGTGATGCGGGTGACAGCGCGGCTTCCCGGGTGAGTTATCACGAGCTGCTGAAGCAGCTGAGTGATTCGGATCCGTTCAAGTCCCTGGCGGGCAAGGTTCGGGTGACGGCGGTGGGGAGTAATTTGGCAGACCAAGCCAAGGCGCGGGTGGATTTTGAGACGTTTGTGGCGTTGCAGACGCTGGCACCTTTCGTTGTCGATGCCTATGGGCCTGATGGTCAGGCGGCGTTGGACGCATTGTGGGAGTCGCCAGTTTGGCGAGATAGTTACCAAGCTTGGCAGGACGACAGAAATAGCCTGAATGCAAAGGGTGAGGCGACCAATTTTACGGATGAGTATCTGAGCGATAGAGCTGCGTTGTTAAATGCGATTCAAGTTCGCAATCAACTTGATATTCCGAATGATGCTGTTGTTCCAGCCAAGGTCATTGGCGATCCGGCTATTCATTTCAAAGACTTTGCTTCTGGCATTGAGTTTAACTTTGGAGGGCTAGCTGAAAAGCAAATTCAGTTCGGTGACGCGAGAGACAATGAGCTGTGGGGAAAAACGCGTGACGACCGCATTTACGGCGGGGCGGGAAAAGATATGATTTTTGGGGAAGGTGGTGATGATTACTTAGAAGGAAATACTGGTAATGATTTATTGGCGGGTGGAGATGGCAATGACATATTGCTAGGCGGCACGGGTAACGATGAGCTCAAAGGCGGCGACGGTGTTGATCTGTTGAATGGCGGAAAAGACAATGACATCCTCGATGGCGGCGCCGGGAATGACCTGCTTCGCGGCGGCGCTGGCGGTGACATCTACACCTTTACTGGCGCTTACGGCACGGACATCATTGTCGACAGCGATGGTATTGGTGCCATCAAAATCGATGAGCAGACAGTCGGCGAAGCCCAATTCAAATTCGAGAATATCTATAAGGACGAAGCTTCAGGGAATACCTTTGTAAAACTGAACGGTGGTAATAGCATCGTCATCTTGAAGCCCGGAGAAACCAACCGAATTCTCGTGAATGACTGGTCAGAGACGGGGAGTTTAGGGATTTCACTGCAAGGTGAAACGCCAACTGCGCCCGTCGCGACTATCACAGGTGACTTCAAGAAGAAAATAGATACTAAGGACACGGTATCGGAGGCAGATGACACCTATGTAATGGATGGCGGCAACTATTCAAGAGATGGTGTAGAAGTTGGTGCGCTGGACCTCATTAGCGGCGCGTCGGGAGACGATGTCATAGATGGTCTGGGAGGCGATGACGCACTTTCGGGAAGAGCAGGCAATGACTACATCCAGGGTGGCGCAGGCAGCGACGTCATCCAAGGTGGGCTCGGGAAAGACACGCTGAACGGTGGCTCGGGTGAAGACAAAATTTACGGCTCGAGCGATGAAGATCTAGGAAAGCCTCACGATGTCGGCTTCACCAAGCCGGTTAATTCATACTCGCATGCTAGCGGAACTGGATTCAATTGGACGGCTGGGTATGATTCGACTTACTCGAATGGGGTGCCCAAGGGTTATACGGATGCTCCACGAAATAGATTGGATGGCGATGACGGGAATATGATTGATGGCGGCGCGGGTGATGATTTTATCGCTGCCGGCACCGGATCTGACTACGTGCATGGCGGATCAGACAAGGATCTGATTTTTGGCATGGGGAAAGATGATATTATTTTCGGAGATGACGGGAGTGATATCATTTATGGCGACGGCGGTTTGCCCGATGGTTCTTCGGTCGTTTGGGCGCTACCGGAAGATCATGGTGCCGACGTCATTGACGGGGGGCAAGGTGATGACTGGATTATCGGTCAAGGAAACAGTGACATTATTTTTGGAGGTATTGGCGACGACCGTATCTGGGGCGATAGCGACGAAGATGATCTGCCGGTTCAATACGCAGGAGATGACTTCATATTTGGCGGAGAGGGTGCTGACTCGATAGGCGGAGGCTCTGGAAACGATTACCTTGAGGGCGGTACTGGCACAGACACTATCTGGGGTGGCGTCGGAAATGACATCTACTTTTTCAACAAGGGCGATGGGGTCGATGTAATCTGGGATTCAGTGGGCGAAAATAACATTATTCGCTTCGGTGATGGCGTGAGCAGCTCAGATATTAAGTTGCGCCTCGGATCTCTGCTTTTGGATCTTGGCAATGGCGATGCCATTCATGTCGGCGCATTCGATCAAACTAATGTCTTCAACAGCTCTTCCGTTGCGAGCTTTGAATTTTCAGATGGAAGCACCCTCACCGTTCAGGAGTTACTGGCCAGGGGCTTCGATATTGACGGCACAGACGATGACGACGGCACAATTGATGTAGTCGACCCTACCACTGGATCGTCTGTCACTCTGTACAAGTTAGTAGGAACCAATACAAATGATCGCATTAATGGTCATGGAGGCAATGACTCCTTGTTTGGCATCGACGGCAATGACAGCCTCGATGGCGGTTCTGGCAATGACTGGTTGCAGGGCGGAAATGGCAACGACACGTTGGTCGGGTCCGACGGAAATGACACGCTTTTAGGCGAGGCAAATGATGACCTGCTCACCGGAGGCGTTGGAGACGACAACTTGAGTGGCGGCCACGGCGATGACACTTTGGATGGCGGCGCTGGATTCGATGTTCTTGATGGAGGGGCAGGTTCAGATGTCTATCGATTTGGTCGTGGCTCTGGCAGAGACACCATAGTTGGTGACGGCAACATCGATCCAGATGGGAATGATCGCATCGAAATTTTTGGAAGTATTGCCCCGGCTGCTTTGAGCGTCTCTACCACGTCGAACGGTGATTTGATACTGACGACTGATGGCGGCGACACGCTCATCGTGCAGCGATATTTCTCGACACCCATTGAATTTCGAAACCCACCCAAAATCACGTTTGCCGACGGCACGGTCTGGGAGTTGGCCGATGTTGTAAATCGTGCCAGCGTTGGAACAAGTAGAAATGACACGCTCAACGGTGGGGGCAACAGCGACAGCATCTCAGGTGGCGATGGGA
This sequence comes from Paucibacter sp. KBW04, assembly GCF_003852425.1. Classification (GTDB taxonomy): domain Bacteria; phylum Pseudomonadota; class Gammaproteobacteria; order Burkholderiales; family Burkholderiaceae_C; genus Paucibacter_A. Next base: position 35,437 of record NZ_QAJN01000019.1, read on the forward strand.
ACGATGAAATTCGTAGCTGGGGAGGCAACGACACCTTGGATGGTGGTGCAGGCAATGACGAGATGTATGGGGGGCAGGGATCGGATGTCTACAGATTCGGACGTGGCAGCGGCAATGACGTGGTGTTCGAGGTCAACGACCCGCAACTCGGCGAGCTGGACGCAGTCTCCTTCGATGCCACGGTCGATCCAGCGGACGTGAAGGTGTCGGCCAGCGGCCAGGACTTGATCTTCACGTTGCGCTCCACCCTGGAAACACTCACCATCAGCGGCTTCTTCGCCGACGGCTCCCGCGTCATTGAGCGCGTGGACTTCGCAGACGGCACGCAGTGGGACGCGACATTCATCCGCACTTTGCTGTTGGCGGGCAGCAGTGGCGACGACTCGCTAATGGGTGGCAGCGCCAACGACACCATTGCGGGCCTTGAATGTAACGACCAGGTGACTGGTGCGGACGGCGACGATCAGCTCTACGGCAACGATGGCCGCGACTCGCTCAATGGTGGCAGCGGCAGCGACGTGTTGATCGGTGGCGCGGGTGACGATACGCTGGATGGTGGCCGCTATGGCCCTCCCGCCGGCGACCTGGTGGCAGGAGGAGGCGGCAACGATTACTTATACGGTGGCTCTGGGGGGGAGTGGGCTGCCGGTGGGTTCATCGGTGGCACTGGCAACGATGTGCTTTACGGGGAGGGCGGCGTCAATACCTACCTCTTCAATCGAGGCGATGGTCAAGACGAACTCGCCAGCTTCGCCAGCGACCCGGGCTATGACGTTCTGCTACTGGGGCCAACAATTGGCACCGCTGACATCATCCTAACTCGCTCCGGCAAAAATCTCGTCCTTGCGATTGCGGGCGGGTCGGACTCGGTGACCATCCGTGCATGGTTCGACCGGTCGCCGGACCGCAGTGGCGTCGTGCTGTTTGACGACGGCACGCAATGGGGCCCCAATGAACTGCTGGCGCACCTCAGCGTGCCCGTGACAACCGAAGGCCCCGACTTGATCCAGTTGTACGTTGACGGCAGCGTCACGCTCTCGGGAGGCGGTGGTGATGATCAGTTGAGAGCGGGCGGCGGCAACGACGTGCTCGATGGGGGCTCGGGCAACGACTATCTATTCGGCGGCTGGGGAGGAAACGATACGCTGATCGGGGGATTGGGTAATGACACGCTTAATGGCGGCGGCCGTACCACTTACATCTTCAACCCAGGCGACGGTTCCGATGTCATCTACCCTCCCGGATCGGGCTCCGAATGGGAACATGCCGAGCTCAATACGATTCGAATCAACGGCACTCCGGCCGGCGTCACGCTGGCCCGTGGTGGCTCCGATAACAGCAGCGTTTTTCTTGTGCTGCCCAGTGGTGACAGCATTGAACTGTGGAGATGGCTCCAGTCCAAAGACGACGTCTCGGGTACCTTTGAGGTCATCTTTTCCGACGGCACAGTGTGGGACGCTGCGACCCTGGTTGCAAACTCCAAGGTCGCAGCAACGGACAATGCTGACCGTCTGTATGGCGCCCCGGGTGCTGACCTCATCAAAGCGCTGGGCGGCGATGATTCAATCCGCGGAAGTGCAGGAAACGATACGCTCGTTGGTGGTGCAGGCAACGATACCATCGAAGGGGGCTCTGGAGCGGACGAGTACGTGTTTGGCTACGGAGACGGCCAAGACGTCATCTACGACCGGGACGGGACATCGGTAGCCGAGCTGAGCATCGACACGATCCGACTCTCGCCAGGCGTAACCGTGGCTGATGTGAACGTGGTCAGTAACGGGTCACAGATCACACTCTCACTGGCCAACTCGACGGATTCCATCAGGTGGACGCAGGATGACCGAAATCGCATCGAGAGACTGGTTTTCGAGGACGGTACCGTGAGGAATCTTGCTATAAACCCTGCCGGCCCGACCAATGGCACGGGTGGCAACGACTCTCTATCGGGTACTGGCTACGACGACCTCATCAGCGGGGGCGCTGGCAACGACACGCTGACCGGCGGATATGGCAACGACACGCTACTGGGGGGGGACGGCAACGACTACATGGGCGAGAACGGAGCATCGGGCTACAACCGCTTCGATGGAGGGGGAGGCAACGACACAATCTACAGCTGGCAGGATCAAGACACCGTCGTGTTCGGCTATGGTTACGGAACTGACACCTTCTATCGAAACGGGCATGCCACGATCGAGTTCATTGCTGGCGTCCGACCCGAGGACCTAATCCTCACGGGCAGCACCTACTGGACCTTGCAGGTGAAGCTGCAAGGCTCGTCCGACGTGCTGACCATTTCGGATTGGTTCAGCCCCACAGATCCAGATTCGCCGCTGGACTCTTTTTTGTTCGCCGACGGAACACGCTGGACGGTGCAGGACGTTCGCGCGCATATTTCGACTGGTGGCGGCGCGGGCAATGACACCATGTACGGATTTGTCGGTGCCGATACATTGTTTGGTGGCGGTGGGAATGACAGTCTGACCGGCATGGGCGGCGACGACAGCCTTCTGGGCGGGGACGGCTTCGACAGCATCGACGGGGGCCAGGGCGCCGACACACTGGTCGGGGGGGCGGGCAACGACAGCCTGCGAGGCGGCGAAGGGCGGGATACCTATGTCTTCAACGCTGGCTTTGGTCAGGACACCATTGACGACACCGGTGACGTCCACGGTACGCGCTCAGCCAACCGGATCATATTTGGTGCCGGAATATCGGCGCCCAACATTGTCATCAGTGCGGATGCTGACAGCGTGCCGAACTGGCAACGCAATCTCTACCTTTCGATATCCGGAACCAGCGACCGGATCGCACTCAAGGGATGGTTCACGTCCCAGTCGACGGTGGATTCGGTCGAATTCTTCGATGGCACCGTGTGGAATCGCGGGGACCTGGTCGCGCGCTTCAACGCACTCTGGGCGTCAGACAAGGTGTTGGCTAGCGACGCCGGTGAGACGCTCGTCGGCACCTCGGGTCACGATGACATCGAAGCTCTTGCCGGCGACGACTTTTTGCAAGGCCTTGGCGGCGACGACATGTTGATTGGCGACCTCGGAAACGATTCATTGGATGGCGGCAGCGGTGACGACATATTGATTGGAGGGATCGGCGACGATGCCTACATGTTCGGACTAGGCTCGGGCTCGGATGTCATCGTCGACATGGACCGCACCGGCGGGCACGACCGTGTGCTGTTTGGGCCTGGCATCACAGAGACCGATGTCGTCGTGACTCGCGACGAAGGCAACCTCTATCTGACTCTTGCCGGCAGCAGAGACCGGCTTACGATCCGCTGGTACCTGGACGCTGCGCTGCAAATTGAAGAATTCCGCTTCAGTGACGGCAGCATGTGGACTGCCGAGCAAGTGACCGCCATGGCTGATGCAACCGTCACGCAGCAGGGAACCAGCGGCGATGACGCGATGTTCGGTGACGGCAAACGAAACTTCCTCTTCGGCGGCGAGGGAAACGATACGCTCATCGGATTGAGCGGCAACGATGTGCTCAATGGGGGCTCGGGCGATGACCGGCTGGACGGGGGTATGGGCGACGATCTGCTCGTCGGCGGTGCGGGCGACGACATGTATGTAGTAGATAGTGGCAGTGACCTGATCACCGAGCTGGTTGGCGGCGGCGTTGACAGCGTGGAGTCCACCATCGATTTCACGATGGGTGGGGAACTAGAGAACCTCAAGCTCACCGGCTATGCAGTCATTGGCGGCACCGGCAACACGCAGGACAACCGCATCACCGGCAATGCGGCGGCCAATGCACTATCAGGGGGCGCAGGTGCGGACACGCTAGAGGGCGGCGCTGGCGACGACACCCTGACAGGCGGTGCGGGCGCAGACCACTACCACTACGCCGCCGGATGGGGCCACGATACCGTGATAGACAGCGAAGCCGATATCGATGTGATCGTCTTCGATGCGAGCGTCGACCGAGCAACCATGAATTACCAAATCCAAGGCAGCAGCATCGTGCTGAGTTCAGGGGGCGCCAGCATCACCCTGAAGGATCTACTGAATTCATCCAATGGGGGCGTGGAGCAACTCCGGTTCGCCGACGGCATGATCGTCACGCGAGCGCAGATGATCACGCAGGTCAGCTCGGTGTACGGCACAGAAAGTGCCGACTCGATAAATGCGCCACTCTCAAGTGACTGTCTGCTCTACGGCTTAGGTGGTGATGACAACATCGTCGGTAGCGCCGGGAACGATCTGCTGGATGGCGGCACGGACAACGATAGCCTTAGCGGTGATGAGGGAAATGATTCTCTCCGCGGTGGGCAGGGCAACGATAGCGCCTACGGCGGCCTAGGCCGCGACACGCTTCAGGGAGGTGCAGGCAATGATTACCTGGATGGACAGTCGGGCGCCGACGTCTACCAGTTCGCCCGCGGCGATGGGGCGGACACTATAAACGGAGCCCTTTCTGAGGCTTTCACCTTCGACGAGTTGCAATTCGCAACAGGTATCGCGCCGAGTGATGTGACCGTCATTTCCAATGGCGGTGGCACAGACATGCTCGTAACTATCAATGGCACGACCGACTCCGTTTTGGTTGCAGGATTCCTCTTCGCAAGTTCTTCGTTCTCAACTATCCGGTTCGCAGACGGGACCACATGGACTCGTGAACACCTGATTGGCCAACTTACCTCCATCTTTGGCACGAACGGTGCTGATAGTCTGACGGGTGGGGCGGGAGCAGAAAGATTGTTTGGCTTGGGGGGGAACGATACGCTGAATGGTGGAGCTGGCTGGGACACCTTGGACGGTGGTGTCGGTGCTGACCGTATGCTTGGAGGTGTGGGGAACGACAGTTATATCGTCGACTCCACCTCCGATGTTGTCATCGAAAATTCGGGAGAGGGTTTCAACGATGGCGTTGAGAGCTTTGTCACCTACACATTGCCGAGCAACGTCGAGTCCTTAATTCTGTCGGGCGCTGCAAATATCAATGGTACGGGCAATAGCTTGGGGAACTTCCTAGCCGGCAACTCAGGTAACAATTCGTTAAGTGGTGCTGCGGGGGTGGACGATCTCTTCGGTAACGAGGGCAACGACACCCTCAATGGCGGCACTGGTGATGACTACATGGCAGGAGGCCTCGGCGACGACAGCTATGTGGTGGACTCGACACCGGTCTGGAATGGCGAGGAGCTGGTAGCTGGTGACTTCGTTGAAGAAGGGGTGAACGAGGGAGTAGATAGCGTCTCGGCAAGCGTTGTTTACGAATTACCAGCTAATGTTGAAAACCTTACGTTGACCGGAACGGCCAGTATCGGGGGTGGAGGCAACGGAATGGCTAACTTGCTGACTGGCAACAGCGGAGCCAATCGCCTCGTTGGGCAGGACGGCAACGACACTCTGAATGGCGGTTCTGGTGTCGACACCTTGATCGGCGGAGCAGGAGATGACAGCTTCGTCGTCGATGCTTCTGGCGAACTCATCGCAGAAAATGCGAATGAAGGTATTGACAGTGTCCAGTCCAGTGTTACTCATACTTTGGGCGCCAATGTCGAGAACCTGACGCTGACCGGCAGTTCGAGGATCAATGGCACAGGCAATGTGCTGGACAACGTGTTGATTGGAAACAGCGCCAACAACACGCTGACCGGCGCTGCGGGTAATGACACTTTGGACGGCGGCGCCGGCATCGACACCATGGTTGGCGGCCAGGGTAACGATACTTTCTACGTGTCTGTTGCCACCGATGTAGTCACCGAGGCAGCGTCAGAAGGAGTCGATACAGTCAATTCAGTCGTGACCTATACGCTGGGCACGAACGTTGAAAATCTCACGCTGTCAGGGGTTTCCGCAATTAACGGAACCGGCAATACGCTGGACAACGTGCTGCAAGGCAATGCCATGGCCAACACCTTGACGAGTTCAGCGGGCAATGACACTTTGGATGGGGCGGCAGGGAATGACACTCTTGTAGGTGGAACAGGCGCGGATCGATATCGCTTTGGCCGTGGCTATGGCATGGATCGGGTCAATGAAAATGATTCGACGGCGAACGTTTTGGACTGGGTAGAGCTCGGTGCAAACGTAGTCCAGTCCGACGTGAAGTTTGTTCGCAACGTAAATGCGCTTGAGTTGCGAATCAACGGGACGACAGATGTCTTGAGCATAGAGAACTGGTTTTCAGGCGCTCAGTATCACGTTGAGCGTTTCAAGTTCTCTGATGGCGCGATCTTGACAAATACGCAGGTCGCTTCTCTCGTCCAGGCGATGTCGTCGTTTAATGCTCCAGCATCGACTACAACGGCAATTTGGCGAGACACTTCCTGGCGTCGCGGCAGCATGGTGCTTGTGGCTGACTACTGAGTTCATTGACGGCCGGGCAGGCTCGTTTTAGGACCTCGCTCGGGCCGACACAGTCTCAAAATTCCGAACAGTTTCTTTGGCGCATCGACCTGCTGAGGATGTTGGCCTCCCATCGAAGCAACTCGCTTTCGAACTTTGGAGGTGGCTTGCTATTTGTTTCTAGATGGGCGCTGAGTTTTCAAGCGCCACGTCTTTCATTCATGTCCACCGCAGAAAGCTCGGATGCCAAGTCGCAGTCGCTCGACTACGTGTGATGGCAGTTTCCGTCGGTAGCCTTAGCAGTGTGTCTAGGAGAGTGACTGTGTCGCCGAGTGTTGCCGCCTCAATGCGATTTTTGTTCAGGAAGGCTTGCCATTGGCGCAGCTTGGCCGCGTCTTCGCTGAATTGCTTGGTTAGGGCCAGTGGACGCTCGGCTGGCAGTACGGTCTGGCGCCGAGAAAATGTGGCGGTGATGGCTTTGGCAAGCGTCGCGCTGTCCAGCTCTGTACGCCTTGCAATGACGGCGATGTCGAAGAAGTCCTTCATGCGAGTATTGGCCTGACCGAGCATCACCATGGCTTGGTACTTTTCTGCGATCACGGTGTAGACCGGATAGACCCGCAGCGAGGGCGACTGGAAATCGCTGAGCAAAGTGGGGTAGGACACCGTTAGAGGGCCTGGCGTTACGGCGTCACCGAAGCCAACGTCAATTTGGAGGGCGCAACGTGCGGACCCGATCCGTGCCGTCAGGGTGATGCGGGTGCCGCCATAAGGGTTCTCTTCACGAATGGCGTCTGCCTTGACGGTGTCGGGGTCGAACACGATGCCGTCAGCCAAGTCCATGCCAGCGACTTCGCGGAATGTAGCAATCAGATCTTGCTCGTCGTCAGGACCGAATCCCAACAGGTCTGCGTCCCGCGTTGGGCGATGTGGGGTGTCGTACCAAAGAGAGAAGAGCAGGGCGCCTTTGAGCAAGAACCGGTCAGCGTATTGGGAGGTACTGATGCGGGCGAGTAAGCGCTCCAGCCCAAAACGGTTGAGCAAAAGGCTGTAATCGTCGCCTCGCTGCTTGGCCAAGGCCAGCAGACGTGCGAGGATGGATGCCGATAGATTTGCGCTCATGCCATCACTGCCTCGAGGTAAGGTTGCATGACGCGTTCGACACGATTAATTCTGGCGAAGTGATTCAACTCGTCCATGGTGACCAGGCGGTTCCGCCAGGCATCTTTGAGCGCCTCTAGGGCTACATCCAGGCCGATCTTGTTGCGGAACTTGAAACAGTCGGTCACGGTTTTGGCGACGCTGTAGACGCGGATTGGTGAGCCTTGCTCTGTCACGGTCTGGATCCCTGCTGAGTAGGCTTCGCCCCTTAGGCGTGCGATGCGCAGTGTTGGGTAGTCCAGCGCTGGGGTCTGTGTGGCTTCCGGTAGTGCGACCCATACTTCATAAGGCATTTGAGTGCCTATGCCGTGGAACTGCAGCGCGCTCAGCAGGCACAGAACGGCTTTTGGCACGCGCTTGCATACTTCGATCAAGGTCTGGTGCTCTGTGAGCTCCGCATCAGGCAGGCTGTAGAGGCCTCGCGCCGTTCGTTGCAGTTTGCCGGCATGGTGCAGCTTGAGCAGCAGCTGTGGCGACCAGCCGTGCTCTCGCAGGTCTGCGGCGCGTAGCACGCGCCGGTGGCGAGCAAGGGCAAGGATTTGGTCGGACTGGCTCATGTGCTCAGAGTTTAATAGTCGCATGACTTATTTTCAAGTAATGCGAATTTTCTTTCAACTTATCGTCCTTGGAGTGAACGCCTACGCGCAATTCGAAAGATTCAATCGGATCCACGGGCCGAGGAGTGATACTGGTAAGTAACGCATAATCTAAGCGGTATCAATATGCTGGGAACTCGCCTTTGATCGCCGCAGTAAGAACGATTGGTTTATGCGAACGGATCGTGCCCGCGTCTAGACTTCTGTAAGAACATTTCACATGCTCACGTTGGTAGAGCCTCGAAGATCGATTGCGACTTTGATTGCCTCTCGGCCAAAGTGCCCTGAACTACTCCTTCATGCCGTGTCAACCGTTGTGACTCAACGCCGGCCCTCGGATAAGTTGATACTGGTATTTGACCGAGACATGCCAGATGCGGCGGTGCTGTTGGCGATTGAGCGTGATTGCGCGGACTTGTCGCTGACCATCCTTCGGAATCAAGGAAGCCCTGGTGCGGCAGGTACTTGGAACACCGGACTTGCATGGCTTCAGGCGCAAGGCTTCACAGGTTATGTGGCCGTTCTCGATGATGATGACGAATGGGACGATGACCATTTGGCCCGTTGTGAACTGGCCAGTGGCGACGGAACAGCCGACGTTGTGCTGTCCGGACTTCGAGTCAAGAAGGATGGCGTCGAGTTACCTAGAGAGCCGCTGGCTTCAGTTCGCAGAGATGACTTTCTCGCCGGCAACCCAGGTTGGCAGGGCAGCAATACCTTCGTGAGTCTTGAGGCCTTGTTGAGGGTCGGAGGCTTTACCGATGGGCTGCCGAGCACCAATGACAGGGATCTGGCTGTTCGGCTGTTGAGTCTTCCAGCTTTGAACGTGGCATTCACTCATCGAATGACGGCGACTTGGCATATCAACACAAAGGGCGACGCGCTGTCGCGCCCTGGTAGTGCCGAGAAGCGAGATGGGCTCATTCGCTTCCTTGCGATGCATGGCGACTTGATGACACCTGAAATCCGGGCCAAGTTCAAGGCACGAGCTCGAGACTTGTTCGGCGTGGAGGTTTTTTAGCGATGGCATTGGGCAGTCAATCTCACTCTCGTGACTGGTCTGAGCCAACCCGGCCTGCGGTCAGGCTGACGCATCGGAACATGCACTTCATCAAGGCACCAATGGACCTGGCTTTGCACGCTGAGGTCGTGGTTGGGGTGACCCATCGCAACCATCCAGAGGAGCTTCGAGTTGCTCTGGAGTCTGCACTTGCTCAGGAAGCTCCATTTGGCGTTTTCTGCTTGGTGCTCGATGACAGTTCTGACGAGGGGTGGATGAACTCTTTGAGCCCCGAATTGTTGGCAGATCCGAGAATCGTGATCGCCGCGGGAGCATTTGGGTCACCTGCTCAGGCTAGAAACGGGTTACTTGACTTGGTGGATCAGCACTTCCCGAACGCCAGATGGGTGGCGCGAATGGATGCAGATGATCGGTTTGCAACTCAAGTAAGTTTGCGGGCCATGATTGAAGCTGGCCATACCTACGGCAGCAAGTACGTGGTGGGTAGCAACAGCTTGTCAGTGGATGGCGTAGTGCTTTCGGGCGTCAACGTCGCGAGTTCGGCGACGCTTTTGGATCGGGGGCGGTTGAATGCTTTCATACAAGCGTTTTGTCGCCATGAAGTTCCCAACGAATTGCCTTCCTGCAACCTGGTGCTGAGAACCCAATCCGGCATTCGGTATCCCAGTTCGGTCAGTGCGGAAGATCACTGGTTGGTGGCTGGGTTGCTCATGCACCATCCGCACGACGGCTGTGTTGTCGCTGATCCCGTCTATGCCGTTTATTCCCTCGGTGGTGCTGCAACGCTTGCCAATAAGCAGTCAGAGGCTTGGACAAAGTCGCGACTGGCGCTGGCAAGTGCGGCCGATGTCTGGTACCAAACGCATCAGGCGCCAGGCGCCAAACTGTTGGGGTGGGGGCAAGAGGGCGTGGTGTGGCGCCAAGCATCGCTTGTTTACAAACGCTTCTATCCCTATGCCGTAACTATGCCGGAGTTGGTCGATATCAAGCGGCTAGCGGATCTTGCAGGTGATGCGGTTATCTCATTTGAGCCGCATGCCGACGATGGGCCAGGCGCTCGAATACTTTTGTGCCCAGAGCCTCTGGCGGAACTTCCGCAACGATGGCTCCCGATGCTCACGCGTCAATTTCTGCAGAAGCTGTATCGAGCAGGCGTGGTCACCAGCAATGTCAAGCGTGACAACTTGAGACTGACCCTTTCCGGCGAACTGCAGTACATCGACATCGGGCGCGACATCGTCAAACTGACTGCTTCAAGATTCTTGGATTGCGCGGCACGCTTGTTTGCAATTGGTGAGTTGGGCTGGTCGGATCATGAGTTGGCAAGACGTAAGACGATTGCTCGGGAGGCTGATGTATTTCGGGCACTCCCGGGATTCGAAGCCTTTTACGGTGAACTTGTTTTTGCTTTGCATCCTGACTGCGATCTCAGCGGTTTCAGCACAGAAACTTTGTACGCCCCGGCTGACCACCGGGATGTCACGTTATTGATCAAATGCTGCCCGCAAGATGCCATGACGATTGATAGTCAGGTTCGGCATTTGGTTGGTGAACTTCGACTTCGTGCTCGATTCGCAAAGACGGTTCTTCTTGTCGACCAGTTTGAAGGGCCATACCTTCGCCAGTACGCTGCTGGTGACCTTTCGCAACTGTTGTCCTCCATAGAGCACTTGCATCAGGATGCGGTGCTAGATGAGGTCTGGCTGGCACCAAATGACCCCAAGGTAGTCGGGAATGTCCACCGTCGCTGGTTCGCGGCACCATATGCGACGCTTTCCCATACCTCTCAGGGAGCGCCAGTTGCTTCTCAGGTTTGGGCATTTGATCGCGTTCAAACGCCGTACGTCTTGCAGATGGATGTCGATGTCTTCATTGGAGGAACTGACGCAAGCCACGATGTTCTGTCGGACATGAAACAAGCATGCGCTGAACCCGGGGTTTGGTGTGTGGGCTTCAACATTCCTCAGAGCCGGCAGGGCTTCAAACCCTACGAGGGGAGGCCAGACCAGTTCGCGCCGGAAGTTCGTTGTGGCCTGTTGAACTTGGAGCGAATCAAACGCTCAGCGCCGTTTGAGAACCCGGTCATCGAAGGGCGACTGTCTTGGATGTGGCACCGGGCGCTGCAACAAGCGCAGCCCAAGCTGGGTATGTGCAGTGTGCGAGGTGGTGATAGCCGGACTTTCTACGTGCATCCAAGGAACGAAGACAAGCACCTTGAGACATTGGACCAATTGCGGGACCTTATCGGACAAGGTTGTATTCCGGCAGGCCAGGCTGACGCGTGGGATCTGGTTCCTTCTGCAAGGTGGCATCGAAAGCCGCGCTTTGAAGACATCGTCTTCTTGCTTTTTGGGCGGGACACCCCCTCTAATAAGCTGGAACGCTGCTTTGCATCTTTGGCAAGCCAATCTTGCCAAGACTTCGGTGTCGTATTCATCGAGGACGGAGGCTCTGCTCTCGCCGCGGCTGAATTACCCCAGCGCATTGGCCCGCTGAAAGATCGCGTTACGTTGATCAGGCGAACCGCTCAGGCCGGCTACATGGCTAATTTCAATGAGGCGGTCTTGACGATCTGCCCGCGCCCTGAGTCCTTGATGGTGGTCTTGGATCAGGATGATGCGCTGATGCATGTTGACGTGGTCAAAATGCTCCGGGAGGCTTGGCAAGCGGGGGCTGATCTGATTAACGCACCCATGTTTAGGCCAGAAAAGCCCTTGGCCCAATACAGGGTTGACTACGCCCAACCTCGCCAGCGAGGAGGTGGCAATGTTTGGAGTCATTTACGAGCGTTCCGCAAGTCACTCTTCGAGCGGGTGCCCTCCAGTGCATGGGAGAGCGCGCCTGACGCTTGGTGCCTATCAGATTTTCTGACCATGGTGCCGATGGCTGAGTTGGCGGAAAAGCCCACTTGGCTTGATGGGCCTTACCTTTATTGGCATCAACGATTGCCCTACTCCGCCGAGCGGAAAGAAAGAGAGCAGGCCATGAAAACCTGGTTGTTTACGCAGCCTTCACTTGCGACTCAAGCGCTCGGCTGAAGGCGAACTGTTGAGCGCTTCTGATGCTGTGGGCAATCTGCTCGATTAGGGCAGATGCTTGCGCATCGTAGAGCCACCAATTGCGCGTATCGCTTTGCTCTCGATCTAGCTGGAACATCGCTTCCAACTTGCGGTTGAGTTCTGACGGTCTCAAAAGTTCAGGCCCGGTCTGAATGGCAAATTGAGAGATGCGTTGAATTGGGGCAAGTGACCCGGAGTGTGCTGCCGCCTCCAAATAACCAGCCACTTCAGCAAGATCGATTAGTCGCTTTCCAGCCAATAGGGGAAGCTCGGCGTCATCGCGGACGCCTGCTTTGACCAATGGCCAGGACCATCCCAAGCACGGTGAGTTCAACCAACGCAGGAACGTAGTCCTTCGCTCGCCAAGCCAGTTGTGAAACGCTTGGGGTAGCGGCTTGCGTACAGGCAGATTGCCTGGCCTAGCAAGACTTGGGTCGAATCTGATTCCAATGATTGAAACGTCGCAAGCCTCGTCCCATAGGCCGTGGAGAACGGCATAGCCTGTCGAGGGAAGGCAGCCAAGATCGAGTGCTTGTTGCGAGAGGTTTTGGTTGAGGTGCTCCTCAATTGGGCCAGGCATTGCTCGTTCGCTGTTTGCAAATACGCTTAGCTTTGGCTTGCCGAACACGTCCTTGGTCATGCGTACATCGAGGTTGATGCCAGTCCTGGTCAATGGCTGGCGCCCGTTGAATGTAAGCGTGACTGCAGCCTCGCGAGGTGGAGGGGATTGAGCTGCGCCATTTCCAAGAATCAAGATTTCACCCGACGGGAACAGGCTGTTGACGACTTCAGCGAACTTCATGTTCGATGGTGTTTTTTGGTACCTGGGCGAGCTGCATCTCTGTCTGCACAGACTTCGGTGGAGATTTGGCGTACAAATGCCGGAAGATAGATGCGTTCCATAGGTGAAGCCCCCTTCGCCGGACTACTTCGGCGTTCCAAGTAGATCAAAGATTGATGCCCCGTCCTTGGGCTTCCCGATGAATGACTCCCAGTCCAACATCAGAGCACGTCGTTTCTCAAGCGCGTCGCCTCGGCGGTAAGCAGCTTCGACCTTGTTCTCAAGCACATGCGCAAGAGCTTGCTCGGCCACTTCTCGCGGATGGTTTGTGCGCTCGCCAGCCCAGTCTCTGAACGTGGATCGGAAACCATGGGGAACAGCGTTCGCTTTCATTCGCCTTAGCACTTGGATCAAAGCCATGTCAGATAGCTGAGCACCGCTTGGGCCGGGAAAAATGTATTCGCTGTTCTCAATCCTGGGTATGCGTCCAATCAGCCTGAGCACTTCGTCAGTCAGTGGGACGCGGTGTTCCTTGCCTGCCTTCATACGCTCGGCAGGTATGGTCCAGACTTTGGCTGACTTGTCGATCTCGGCCCAGCTTGCACCCCGGACCTCACCGCTGCGCGCTGCAGTCAAAATTGTGAACTCAAGAGCGCGTGCTGCTGTGCCTTCGCGCTCTCGAAGGGCACGCATGAACTCGGGCATGGCGTCGATCGGTAGTGCTCGAAAGTGTTCTACCTTTTGAATCTTGCCTGGTGCTGCCAAAAGCTTGTCGAGATGCCCTTTCCACCTTGCTGGGTTGTCGCCCGTCCGGTACTTGCGGACCGTGGCCCAGTCCAGGACCGCCTCTAGTCGGCCTCGTAGTCGGCTTGCTGTTTCAGTCTTGGACTTCCAGATCGGTTCTAAGATCTTCAGCACATGCTCTTGACCGATATCTTGGATCAGCAAATCGCCAATGACTGGATGAGCGTAATTGTTCAGGGTTCCGTTCCATTGGGCGAGGTGTTTGGCGCTTTTCCATGCCTCGCCGTGGGCGCTGACGTAGTTCTCGGCTGCGGTCTTGAAGGTAATGGCCGTAGCCTGCCGGGCCCGCAAATGGCTGGCTGCTTCCTTCCTTCTTTCGATGGGGTCGATACCTTGAGCGATCTCATCACGAGCTCTTCTCGCGCGCTCCTTGGCTTGTGCCAGTGGAACATCTGGGAATCCGCCTAAGCCGATGTGCCGCCGCTTGGTTCCAACCATCGCTCGCAACACCCAGGATCTGGATCCGGATTCAACGACATAAAGATAAAGGCCTGCGACTCCGCCCACCGCATGGTGGCCTGGCTGCGTCAGGCGACCCACAGAAAGCGGTGAAAGCTCTTTGGCTTTGCGTGGCATGGTGAAAGTGACCTCGATTTATCTACCAATGTTTCTACCATAAATTTTGCGATTGAGCGCTAGTTTCTAGGATGCTGTGAGACTCTCGAAGGTGTCTCTCTCCTATGAAAACAGCGATTTTTGGACGAATTGGGATGCTGCGAAATTGAGCCGCATCCGCCCCCCTCTCCTCCAAGTGACTTCACTTGGAAAACAAAGAAAAGGGCCAGTCCATGTGACTGGCCTTTTTTCGTTTCTGACGGGTTGTTTGCCTTCATGCGGGAGCATGTGCGCAGGTGCGAGATGACAAAAACGTAATCTGCTGCTTGGCCTGGGCCCTGCAAAATCGGGCCATGAAGATTCTGGTGATCGAGGATGAGCGCAAACTGGCCGCCTATTTGCGGCGGGGTTTGAGTGAAGAGGGCTTTGGCGTTGAGCTGGCGTATGACGGGATCGACGGCTTGCATCAGGCGAGCGAAGGTAGCTTCGATCTGATCTTGCTGGACAGCATGCTGCCTGGCATTGACGGCCTGGCGGTGCTGGCCGCGCTGCGCAAGACGAGCCGGACGGCGCAGACGCCGGTGCTGATGCTGACGGCGCGTGCCCAGGTGGAGGACCGGGTGCTGGGCTTGCAGAGCGGGGCGGACGACTATCTGGTCAAGCCCTTTGCCTTCTCGGAATTGCTGGCGCGCATCCAGGTCTTGCTGCGACGCAGCTCGGCGGCCGCCGGTGCTTTGGAGCCCACGGTCTACCGCCTGGCCGATCTGGAGCTGGACCTGATTCGCCGCAAGGCCAGGCGAGCCGATCAGCGCCTGGATCTGACAGCCAAGGAGTTCAATCTGCTGAGTCTCTTGCTGCGTCGGCAGGGTGAGGTCTTGTCGCGCACCGAGTTGGCCGAACAGGTCTGGGACATGAATTTCGACAGCGAGACCAATGTGGTGGAGGTGGCCATACGGCGCCTGCGCAGCAAATTGGATCAACCCTTTGCGCTGCCCTTGCTGCATACCGTGCGTGGCATGGGTTATGTGTTGGAGTTTCGCGAGGCCAAGTCATGAGCCTAGTGAGCTCAACAAGCCCAACAAGCCAAGCGGGCCCAGGGGAGTCGCTCAGTCTCGGGCAGCGCCTGTCCTGGTGGTTGGCCTGGCAGGCCTTGCTAGGCCTCAGCCTAGTGTGTGCCAGCGTCTACATCGTCACGGCCCTGACCCTGGCCCAGCGCCAGGAAGAAGTGCTGGATCAAAAGCAGGTCGTTTTGCAGCATCTCTTGGCCGAAGGTCGTGCAAGCCATGCGAACGAGGGTGTTCAACACCAGTTGGAAGACTTCCATGCCGGGCATAGCGATCTGCAGCTGCGGGTCCTCGCGCCGGACGGCCGCCTGCTCTACGCCAGCGCGAACGCCGCCTCGGCCGCGCCGCGTCTGAAGTCGCGCGTGTTTGAGATCAACTCGCCGGAGCTGGGTCCGCCCGATGATGCGAGCTGGGCCCGGGCCGAGCTGAGCCTGGATGTGGGGGCCGACGATGTGCTCTTGAGTCGCCTGGCCAAGACTTTGGCGGCCGCGGCCCTGGCCGGAACCTTCTTGATCGCCTTGGGTGGCTTTCGCCTGGTTCGGCTGGGCCTGCGTCCGCTGCACTTGCTGGTGGACCAGACCCGGGCCTTGGACGCTCGCCAAATGGATGCCCGTCTGGATGGCTCGGCCCAGCCGGCCGAGTTGCAGCCCTTGATCGCCCAGTTCAATGCATTGCTCGATCGCCTGGCGGGCAGTTATCGGCAGATGGAGGGCTTTAACGCCGATGTGGCGCATGAGCTCAACACGCCGCTGGCCACGCTGATCAGCAGCTGTGAGCTGGCTCTGCGCCGCAGCCGCGATGCGGACGAACTGCGCGAGCTATTGGCCAGCAATTTGGAAGAGCTGCAGCGCATGGCCGGCATGGTGGGCGATATGTTGTTCCTCGCCCATGCCGATCGCGGCCACGGCGCTCGACGGCAAGCCCTGCCCAGCCTGGCTCAGGTGGCGCGAGAGGTGATTGAGTTCCACGAGGCCGCGCTGGAAGAAGCCAACCTGGCCGCCGAAGTCCTGGGTGATGCAAGCGGCGTGGTGGATGGCCGCTTGCTGCGCCGTGCGCTTTCCAATCTATTGAGCAATGCCCGCCGCTTTGCTCGCCCAGGCACTCGCTTGCAAGTGCGCATTCAGGCCGAGGCGCAAGGCATGCTCAGGCTGAGTGTGATCAATCAAGGCGAGGTCCTGGACCCGGTCGACTTGCCGCGCTGGTTTGATCGCTTTTACCGGGCCGATAGCGCCAGGGGGCAAGATCAGCGCAATCACGGCCTGGGTCTGTCCATCGTGGCCGCGATTGCGCGTCTGCATGGCGGTGAAGGCTTTGCCCACACGGCCCAGGGGCGGACCGAGGTAGGCTTCAGTCTGAGAGCGGTCTCGTAGCGAGCGTCTTAGCTGCGCTCGGACTCATTGCGGTCGACGTAGACCAGCAGCGGCTTCTTGATGAAGCCCGCGGGCGCGATCTTTTGCAGGTCCACGATGCGATGGCTGACCACGTCGAACTTCCAGGTAAAGCTTTGCGCGCCTTGCCGGAAGGTGAGGGTGTCGCCGCATTTGACATTCAGCGCGTCCAGCTGATCGACATTGACCTCCTTTACCGCGCTGCTGGCCGTGGCCGGCACACCGTAGATGGACTTGCCATTCATCAGTCGTTCGCCATTCGCACCTGTGGCGGCCTGGCTGGCGCCGGCCATGCTGAGGGCAGACAGAGCCAAGGCGAGGGCGAAGGTGGAGGCATTGAGGGACGGGGTTTTGCGCTTCATGATGGGACTCTCCTGAGGACGTTTCGCTCGGCCGGGACATCCGGCCCTTGCTGCTTTGCGTCTGGCCTCCAATGTAGAAACGCGACCCCGACTGCAAGCCGTCTGGCGGATGACAAATGCGTCATGCAAGCCGCTGGGTTGGTGTTTTTGTAACGCTTGAATATGAAGTTATGTTTTTGCTGTACGCAGGGTTTGGCTGGGCTTGCGACCATCGTCCTGCTTGGTGCCAGCCTCGATATGCATTACCATCTGCCCCGTTGGTGCTCGCGTCGCCCGCTCAAGGCGCGCAGTTAAACGGGAATTGGCAGGGAGGGTCTCCGCAGGGAGTGCGCCCACCCAAAGTCAAGCTGCCCCCGCAACGGTAAGTGAAAGAAGTCTCGCCCATGCAGTCGCAAATGCAATAGCAGATGCGCTTGTGCATGGCCAGCCTTCAAGCAAGTCGAAATCCCACTGGATGTTTTTTCCGGGAAGGGCACTTGCTGATTTTCACGAGCCCGGATACCGGCCAACAGGCGAGTTCGTGCGAGAAGCGCGGGCTCATTCGGTGCATGACCTGCGGGGAAGCGGGTCGGCGCATTTGGTCAGGCTCCACCATGTCCTCATTCATCCAGAACTAGCCCCTGGCTTGTCAGTTTTGCTGACCAGCGGCGCTGCTGCGCGCTTGAATCCCTGGTTTACCTTTTTGGATCCGACTTCCCGGGTCTGGCTGCTGCATGGGCGATCGCCTTGCTGAGCCCAGGCTCATGGCCCACTGCCGCCCTTTGTTGATGGGGCGGCGCAAGGAGTTTTCTCTCATGCATATCGAACCCGGCTTGATCGCCCCCGCCAAACTCTTGTTCGCGGCCGCGGCCGCCACCGCTGTGTTGGCCTGCTATGTGCCGCGCCTGCTCAAGCAGCCGGCGCTGGCCTTGCGCACCTTGCTGGCGGCACTGTTCTTCTCGGTCTTCATGCAGATCTTCCATATGAAGGCCGGGCCTTCGGAGTTGCATTTCCTGGGGGCCATCCCGCTCTATCTGAGCTTTGGATTTGTGCCCACGCTCTTGGGCCTGGCCCTGGGCCTGCTCTTGCAAGGCCTGGTGTTTGAACCGCAGGATCTGGTGCATCTGGCGGTCAACTCGCTGTCTTTGATGCTGCCCCTGATGCTGATGCATTACGGTCCGGCCCGCCGCCTGCTGGGCGACAAGGACAAGCCCGTCGGTGTGGCCACCCTGGTCAAGCTGGACACGGTTTTTTACAGCGGCGTTGTGGCCATGGTGGGCTTCTGGCTGGCCCTGGGTCAGACCCAAACCGCCCTTGCCGACTGGGCCAGTTTTGCCGCCGCCTATCTGCCTTGGTTGATTGTTGAGCCCTTGTTCACGCTGGCGATTCTGTGGCTGCTGCGCCCGGCCGGTGCCCTGCGCCGCTATGCCCTGGCACGCCTGTGCTTCGACTTCAGCCTGACTTCCCGAGCAGCCCAGGCGTGAGCGAGCAGGAGGCAAGACCTGGCACCGTCTGGTTTGTCGGTGCCGGCCCGGGTGACCCGGATCTGATCACGGTCAAGGGTCGTGAGTTGATAGCGCGTGCTGGCGCCATTCTGTTTGCCGGCTCCCTGGTCGATGAGGCGGCCACGCGTTGGGCGCCGCCCGGCTGCGAGATCGCCGATTCCAAGGGCATGACGCTGGAGCAGATGTCGGCCTGGCTGATCGAGCGCGCCGCCAGGCATGAGACCGTGCTGCGCCTGCAGACCGGCGACCCGGCCCTGTACGGTGCGCTGATGGAATTGGTCCAGCCCCTGGACGCGGCCGGCGTGCCCCTGCGGGTGGTGCCCGGCGTGTCCTCGGCCATGGCCTCGGCGGCGGCGGCGGTGGAAACCTTCACCCTGCCGGAGCTGACCCAGAGCGTGATCTTCACCCGCGTCGAGGGCCGCACGCCCATGCCGCCGGGTGAGGACCTGGCGGCCCTGGCCGCGCACCGCTGCACCCTGTGCATCTTTTTGTCCATCACCTTGCTGGGCAAGGTCACGAGTGAGTTACGCGCCGCTGGTTGGGCCGAGGACGCGCCCATCTTGGTGGTGCACAAAGCGTCCTGGCCGGGTGAGCAACAGATCGTCCGCGCGACCCTGGCCGATGTGAAGCAGCGCTGCCGCGAGGCCGGCATCGTTAGCCAATCCATGATCATCGCCAGCCCCACCCTGGGCTCGCGCCACTGGCCTGAGCTGGCCAAGTCCAAGCTCTATGACGCCACGTTCACCCATAAATTCCGCCGCGCCTCGGCGCCTGCACAAACTGCTCAAGAAGAACAAGCATGACGACAACACATCTGCACGATTTTGAGACCGTGCTGCTGGTGGGCCATGGCTCCCGCGAGGCCGGGGCTAACGATGAAATCGAGCGCTTTGCGCAAGTCTGGCGCGCGCGTCAGCCGGAATGGCGCATCGAGGTTTGCTTTATCGAGTTCGCCCCGGTGATGCTGCACGCCGGCCTGCGCCGCGCGGCCCAGGGCGCCCAGCGGGTGCTGGTGTTGCCGCTGATCCTGAATGCGGCCGGCCACGTCAAGATGGACATTCCGCAAGCGATTGACTCGGCCCGCCTGGACTGCCCCGGCACCCAGTTCCTGTACGCCCCGCACCTGAGCGCCTGCGACCCCATCCTGGCCCTGCTCAAGCGCCGCCTGCGCCAGGCCATGCTGAGCCTCGATATGCCCGACCCACACAGCACCGGCGTCGTGCTCCTGGGCCGTGGCGCCTCGGACCGCCAGGCCAATGGCGATGTAGCCAAGATGGCGCGCTGGCTGCAGGAAGAGGGGGACCATGAGCTGGTGGACATCGCCTTCACCGGCATCACCTTCCCGCGCCTGGAGCGGGTGGTGCAGCGTCAATCGATGCAGATGATGAGCCAGGTGGTGGTGCTGCCTTACTACCTCTTCAGCGGCACCTTGATCAGCCGCATTCAGCGCCAGGTCGAGCATCTGCGCCGGCAATACCCGCAGATCCGTTTCGCCCTGGCTGACTATTTTGGTGCCGAGAAAGAGATTTTCGAGCTGCTGGAACAGCGCGCCCAGGACCTGCGCGACGCGGCACCGGCCGCCCTGATGCCTTGCGACGGCTGCAAGTACCGCGAGATTGCCATCACCCTGGGTCACGGCGGCCACCACCATGGGCCGGAGGCGCACACGCATGATCACGATCACCCACACGATCACCCACACGATCATGCCCATGAGCACTCGCACGATCACGCGCACGATCACGCGCACACGCATGCCCACGATCACGACCATGGCCATGCCCACCCGCATGCGCATGCCCCCGCATGAGCGCCGCCCTGCCCAATCTCAACACCGTCACCGAACAGCTGACCGCTGCGGGCCGCGCCATCGAGCATGACTCTTTCGCGGTGATCGACCGCGAGGTCGGCCCGCATGTGTACGACGCCCAGCAATGGCCGGTGGTGCGCCGCATGATCCACGCCAATGCGGACTTTGACTTCAACGGATTGACGGATTTTCATCCGCAGGCGGTGGCGGCGGGCGTGGCCGCCATTCGCAGCCGGGCCAGCCGCGTGGTGGCCGATGTGGAGATGATTTGCGTGGGCCTCTCGCGCCCGCGTTTGAGCCATTTCGGCATCGTCGGCTATCAGTTCATCAGCGATGCGGATGTGATCGAGCGCGCCAGCGCCGAGGGCACGACCCGCGCCGTGCAAGCCATGCGCAAAGCCCATGCCCATGGCTTGTTGAACGAGGCCATCGTGGGCATTGGCAATGCGCCCACCGCCTTGATTGAGTTGGTGCGGCTGATCCGCGAAGAGGGCGCCAAGCCCGCCCTGGTGGTGGGCATGCCGGTGGGCTTTGTCTCGGCGGCCGAGAGCAAGGATTTGATGGCCGAGCTGAGCGAGGTGCCCTGGATCGTCATCCGCGGCCGCAAGGGCGGCTCCACCCTGGTGGTGGCGGCCATCCACGCCTTGCTGGGCCTGGCCGAGGCGGAGGAACTGGCGGAGAAGGGCTTGCACCGGCCATGATGGAAAAAACCGTCAAGCGCGGCACACGCACCGGCTTCACCACCGGCGCTTGCTCGGCCGCGGCCGCGCGCGCCGCCGTGCTGGGCCTGCTGAACGGTGGCGTGCCCGAGACGGTGGAATGCTTGCTGCCCAATGGCCAGCGGGTCAGCTTTGCCGTCAATGACGGGGTGTGCGATGGCTCGCAAGCCCACGCCATGGTGATCAAGGACGCGGGCGACGACCCGGACTGCACCGACAAAGCCCATCTGACCGCCGATGTGCGGGTGCGACCCGAGCTGCAGGGGCAGGTCTTGCTACTGGGCGGCTTCGGTGTGGGCACGGTCACCATGCCCGGCCTGGGCCTGGCCGTGGGCGGGCCGGCCATCAACCCGGTGCCGCGTCAGAACATCGAGGACAACGTGCGCGAGGCGGGCGTGGCCCTGCTAGACGAGGTGGGGCTGGAGGTGACGATCTCGGTGCCGCAAGGCCTGGAGATGGCCAAGAAGACGCTGAACGCGCGCTTAGGCATCTTGGGCGGCATCTCCATCCTGGGCACCACCGGCATCGTCAAGCCTTACTCCACCGCCGCCTACCGGGCCAGTGTGGTGCAGGGCGTGCAGGTGGCCGGCACCACGGGTGCGGGCATGGTGGCCCTCACCACCGGTGGCCGCACCGAGAAGTTTGTGATGGAAGAAATGCCTCAGCTGCCGCAAGCCTGTTTTGTGCAGATGGGCGACTTCCTGCGCTATGCCTTGGATGCCGCGGTCAAGGCCAAGCTGGGCCATGTGGTCATCGGCGGCATGGTGGGCAAGCTGACCAAGATTGCGCAGGGCGAGACCATCACCCATGCCGGCCGGGCCGAGGTGGATACCGGCTTGCTGGCTGAGCTGTGCGCCGGCATCGGCGTGCCCGCCGATGTTTGCGAGGACATCCGCAATGCCGAGACCGCGCGTTATGCCAGCGAGCGGGTCGAGGCCCTGGGTCTGGTGCTGGAGTTTCACCAGGCCCTGGCTGAGAAGGTGGTGCAAACCGTGCTGGGCCGCTACCCCGGCCGCTTCCGCCTGACCGTGCTGGTTTGTGATTTCGATGGCCGCAAGCTGGCCGAGGCGCAGGGCTGAAAGAGTACAAGAAAAACCATGGATTCAATACAAGAAGATGTGATCGTCGGGGAGGACCTGACGTATGAAGGCCAGCGCTTCACCCGCGGGCCACGCTGCCGCGTCATCGGTGTGCTGGACGACGGTGCGGCCAGCCTCAGCAGTCTGGCCTTGGCTCATCTGCGAGAGGCCGAATGCGTCATCGGTGCGAGCCGCACCTTGGCTCTGCTGGAAGCTCAAATTGCGCCCACCGCCCAGCGTCTGGACCTGGGCGAAGGCCTGAGCCAGGTGCCCGAGTGGGTGAGGCAGGCACAGGCGCAGGGCCGGCGCTGCGTGGTCCTGGCCACGGGCGACCCGCTCTTCTTCGGCATCGCCAGCTATCTGGCGGCGCGGCTGTGTGTGGATGCGTTGGAGGTGCTGCCTAACTTGAGCACCGTGCAGATCGCTTGTGCCCGCCTGGGCCTGCCTTGGCAGTCCATCAAGCTGTGCTCCATCCATGCCCGTGATGCGGGCGAATGGCGGGTCGGGGCCGAGGCCTCGCATGGCCTCTACGAGCTGATGCAGACCCTGCGCTCGCATGAACGGGTCGCCGTGCTGACCAGCCCGGACAACAGCCCCGACCGCATCGCCCGCATGCTTTTGGCCGAGGGCCTGGGCGAGGAGTTTCAGCTCGCCGTGGCAGAGTCTCTGTGCCAGCCGGGTGAGCGGGTGCGCGCCGAGTTGAGCGCGGCCGAGGTCGCGCAGATGCGCTTTGCCGAGCTGAATATCGTGCTGCTGCTGCGCCTCAAGCCCCGGCCCCGGCCCGTGCTGCTGGGCTTGGCGGACAGCAACTATGAACAGCGCCAACCCGAGAAGGGCTTGATCACCAAGCAGGAGGTGCGGGCCGTCTCGCTGGCGCGCATGCAGCTGCGTGCCGACAGCATCGTCTGGGACATCGGCGCGGGCTCCGGTTCGGTGGGCCTGGAGGCCGCGCGCCTGTGCAGCGAAGGCCATGTCTACGCCATCGAGAAGAACGCAGAGGACTTCGCCATTGCCGGCCGCAATCACCGCGCCATGGCACTCTCCAACTACAGCTTGCAGCAGGGCAGGGCGCCGGAGGGCTTGGATGCCTGGGCGGACCCGGACGCCGTCTTCGTCGGCGGCTCGGGCGGCGAGTTGGCCCAGCTGATCGCACGCATCCTGGCCCGGCTCAAGCCCCAGGGCATGCTGGTGATGAACTTCGTCACGATAGAAAACTTGGGCACGGCGGTCGAGGCCTTGAACGCTTCTGGCGCTCAGTGGGACGTCCTGCAGCTGCAGGCCTCGCGCAGCAAACCCATCCTGCATATGCATCGCATGGCGGCCGAGAACCCGGTGTGGATTGTCTGCGCGCAGAGCGGGGCCAAGCCATGAGCGCGCAAACCGGACGTTTGATCGGCGTTTCGCTAGGCCCCGGCGATGCCGGCCTGATCACCCGCCGTGCCTGGGCTCAGCTGCAGCGCGCCGAGCCGCTGTGGACCTACCCCTTGCGCTCGCTCAAGACCGAGAGCTATGCCCTGGCCATCGCCCACCGTTCGGGCTTGCCCCTGCCGGCGGACGCCCAGGCCCTGGTCTTCCCCATGACGCATGACGCCGAGAAGCTGGCCCGCGCCTGGCTGCGCGCGGCGGCCCAGGTTTTGCCGGTGCTGCAAAGCGGGCGCGATGTGCTCTTCCTGGTCGAGGGCGATGCCTCCACCTATGCCACCTTCGGCCATCTGGAACGCACGCTGCGCGGGCTGGCGCCCGAGCTTCAGGTCGAAATCATTCCCGGCATCACCAGCTTCCATGCCTCCTGCGCGCGCCTGCAAATCCCCTTCTCGGAGCAGGACGACACGGTCGCCATCGTGCCCGCCGCTTACGGGGTGGAGATGGTGGAGCGCTTGTTCGACGACTTCGACACCCTGGTGCTGATGAAGGTCAAACCCTTGATTGACGAGCTGGTCGATCTGCTTGAGCGCCGCCAGCTGCTGGACAAGAGCTGCTTTGTCGAAAAAGCCGGCTCGCCCGAGGAGCGGGTGCTGCGCGGGGCCGAGCTGCTGAGCCTGCGTGGAGCCAAGGTCAATTACCTCTCCTTGCTGCTGGTCAAGAACGACCAAAGGCTTCGCGGCGAACGCGTCAAGGGCTGCAAAAAGAAAGCATCGATCACCGCATGAACACCTCTCATCACTCCCAGGCTGCGGCCCCCGTCCGCACCGTCCTCGTCGCCATCACCAAGCATGGGGCCGCTCAGGTGGCCAAGCTGGCGGCCCAGCTGCCGGAGGCCGAGCTTTGCGTCTCCGCCAAATTCGCCGCCCAGATGGCGGGTTTGGCAAATCCGCTGCAGGTCTATGCCGGTGCCTTCAAGGACGAGATTGGCGCGCTGTTTGAGCGCTTCGATCAAGTCGTCTTTTTCGTCTCTTTGGGCGCCGTCGTGCGCCTGATCGCCCCGCATCTGAAGAGCAAGGACGAGGACCCCGGCGTCGTGGTGGTGGACGACGCGGGAGAGTTCGTCATCCCCGTGCTGTCCGGCCATGTGGGCGGCGCCAATGCCATGGCCTTGGAGATCGCCGCGCTGCTGCAAGCCACGCCGGTGCTGACCACGGCCTCCGATGTGGGCAAGACCATTCCCGTCGACATCCTGGGCCGCGAACTGGGCTGGACGGTGGAAGCGCCCAAGATCAATATCACCCGGGTTTCGGCCCATGTGGTGAACGAAGAGCCGGTCGCCTTTGTGCAGGAGGCGGGCAGCCCGAACTGGTGGACCCGGCCCACGCCCCTGCCATCGAACATCCACTGCTTCAAGCAGTTGGTGGATGTGGACCTGGCCCGCTACAAGGCCGTGCTCTGGGTGACCAACGCCGAGGTCAGCCCTCAGCTTTGGCAGCGCCTGCAAGAGCGCCTCGTGGTCTACCGGCCGCCGCTGTTGTGAGGCTAGGGATTCGCTTGACCTTGGGCCTGGGCTGCGATCGCGGCACGCCGCCCGAGACCTTGGCGCAGGCGGTGGACCAGGCCCTGGCCCGCCTGGGCTGCCTGCCCTCCCAGGTCAGCGGCGCGGCCAGCATCGATCTGAAGGCCGATGAACAAGGCTTGCTGCGCCTGGCCGAGCAACGTGGTTGGCCGCTGCAGTTTTACAGCGCGGCCGCGCTGGCGGCGGTGGCTGTGCCCAACCCTTCGGAGACGGTGCGGCGCTACACCGGCACGCCCTCGGTCAGCGAGGCCGCGGCCTTGTTGCTGGGGCAGGGGGAACTGGGCGATTTGCTGCTGGAGAAGTTCAAACATCAAGGCGCCGACGGCCGCAATGCCACCGTCTCGGTGGCCAGGGATAGACGCGAGGAATGAAGCAATGACAGAACAAAAAGAACAAGCGCAGGCCGGCAAGATCATGCTGGTGGGCATAGGCCCGGGCAGCGTGGAGCATATGACCCAGCGCGCCCGGGATGCGATTGCCGAGGCCGATGTGGTGATCGGTTATGTCACCTATATCAAGCTGGTGGCCGATCTGCTGGAGGGCAAGGAGATCATCCGCAAAAGCATGACGGAGGAGTTGGACCGCGCCATCAGCGCGCTCGAAGCGGCCGAGGCCGGCAAAAAAGTGGCCTTGATCTCCAGCGGCGATGCGGGCGTTTACGGCATGGCCGGGCCGACCTTCGAGGTCTTGTTCCAGGCGGGCTGGACGCCCGAGCACGCCGTGCAAATCGAGATCATCCCCGGCGCCTCGGCCCTGAACAGCTGTGCCGCCCGGGTCGGTGCGCCGCTAACCCATGATTTCTGCGCCATCTCGCTGTCCGATCTGCTGACGCCCTGGCCGACGATTGCGCGCCGCCTGGACGCCGTGGCCTATGCCGACTTTGTGGTGGCGCTCTACAACCCCAAGAGCGGGCGCCGCACCCGCCAGATCGTCGAGGCCCAGCGCCTCTTCCTGCGCCACCGTCGGCCTGACACGCCGGTGGCCATCGTCAAGAGCGCCTACCGCCGGCGTGAGCGCATCGAGTTCACGACCCTGGACCGCATGGCCGAGGCCGATATCGGCATGCTGTCGACCGTGCTGATCGGCAATAGCAATACCTTTGTGCGCCACGGCCTGATGGTGACGCCGCGCGGCTATGCCAATAAATACGATTTGGAGGAGGGCGGCAGCACGCTGGCGGGCGAGAAGGCGGGCCGCTCCCTGAGCACCGGCTTGCTGGGTTGGCTGGAGAACATACAGGCTGAGCACGCGGCCGGCGCCACGCTGGAGGCCCTGGCCTTGCAGCACCAACTGCCGCTGGACTATATCCGTGCCACCCTGAGCGAGCCGCTTGAGGAGGCTCCCAAGATGATGGAAGAGGAGAGCACGAGCGAGTAAGAAAGACCAGGGATTGATCCACCAGCTGCCAGGTGCTTGCGTCCGCTTTTGAAGGCGATGCGAGTTAAACGGGAATGGGGTCAGGTCTTGCCACCGCTGCAAGACCGCATGCCCCGACTGCCCCCGCAACGGTAGGCGAGTGCGGTGTCCTCTGGGTGCGCGCAGCCCTTGCGCCAGCACCAGCCACTGAGCTTGTATGCAAGCTTGGGAAGGCGAGGCCACAAGACTCGCGAGTCCGGATACCGGCCTGCAGCCTACGCGCCAGCGCCCTTTGTGCGCTTGGCCTTTAAAACGACCGCCCACGGGGTGTTGGACGGAGCTTGGCCTGCGCCTATCGCTGCTCTTTTGCGCTGCGCAGCCCTGTTCTCGTGCCATGTAGGCGGTCATTGATTGAACTGCTTTGAACATGCGAAATTTATCGAAGGGCGCTGCCCGCCTGAACTTTTTGGCGGCGGCTTCATTGCTGGCCCTGCAAGCCCCGACCACAGCAAGCCCTGCGGCCGACCCCAAAGCCCTGGAGATGGTCGTCATCACCGGCAGCCGCACGCCCACCCGCTTGGCGGACAGCCCGCAGCGCATCGAGCTGATCAGCGCTGAGGACATCGAGCGCACCGTCAGCCGCGAGCTGAGCGATCTGCTGAAGAAGAACGCCAGCGTGGACGTCATTCAGTACCCCGGCAATCTGTCGGGCATAGGCATACGGGGTTTCCGGCCCGAGTTCTCGGGCATCAACAAGCGCAGCCTTTTGCTGGTGGACGGGCGGCCCGCCATGTCCACCAATTTAAGCCTGGTCAATATGGACATGGTGGAACGGGTCGAGGTGCTCAAAGGCCCGGCTTCCGCGCTCTACGGCTCGCAAGCCATGGGGGGGGTGGTGAACTTGATCACGCGCCAAAGCCGTGGGCCACTGGGCGGCATGGTGCAGGCTTCCCTGGGCACGGCAAAGGTGCGCGAGCTCAGAGCCCGTCTTGGGGGTCGTTTGAACGAGACCCTGGATTTCGACTACGCGGCTTCCGTCTATTCGCAAGCGGACTTCCGCATGGGCGACGGCCAGCTGCGCCCCAGCACCGCTTATGGCCAGCAAAGCCATGGCCTGCGGGCGGGGCTGAACTTGGGCCCCGATTGGCGTGTGAGCGCCAGCGGCGAGTTCTACCGCGGCCGTGACATCGCCACTCCCGGCGACCTGGCCTATGGCATGAACCAGCAGGGCAATAAAGACATGGACCGTCATGCCCTGGACTTGCGCCTGAATGGGCGTGTGGCCGCGCATCAGCTGGGGCTGACCCTGTTCAGCGGCAGCCAGTGGTATGAGACGCGCACCACCAGCTCCAGCAATCCGACGCAGCAGGCCTACCTGCCTTTCCGCAGCTTTGCCGAGGACCTGCAATGGCAGGGCGTGCAGCTGCAGGACAGCTGGGCCTGGGGGAACGGCCGGCAGTTGGTGATGGGCGTGGATTGGGAGCGTGCCCAGGCCGACAGCAAGAGCTATCTGCCCCAAGGTCCGGCCAAGGCCCCCTTCTCGGCCGACAACAGCCGCAGCGCCCTGGGTGTTTACGCACAGAACAGCTGGCAGCTCAATCAAGGCGACACGGTGTTGACGGCCGGCCTGCGCCACGACCGCATCGAGGTGCGCACCCTGGAGACCCCCTTGAAGACGGACTTCGAGCCCTCGGTCGCACAGTTCTCCAGCACCAATCCCAGTCTGGGCTTCAAGCAGCAGCTGGCCTCCGGTCTGCACTTGCACGGCACCCTGGGCCAGGGTTTTGTTTCACCCTCGGCCGCCGAGTTGACCGGCACCGCCACCACCCAGTACAGCAACCGGGTCGAGATCACTCAGGGCAATGCCGCCCTGCGGCCGGAGTCCAGCCGAAGCTGGGATCTGGGGCTGGCCTGGGCCTGGGCCGGCCTGAGCCTGGATGCGACCTACTTCGACACCCGGGTGAAAGACAAGATCAGCCGCGACGCCGGGCGCCGCCTGGACGCTCGCACCCAGGTATTCAGTTATGTGAACGCGGCGCAGGCCCGCATGCAGGGCTTGGAGCTGGAGGGGAGCTGGCGTGCTGCCGCCTGGCTGCGTCTGCACGCTGGCGGGACGCATTATTTGCAGGCTCGCCAGCAGCAAGGCGAAGCCTGGGAGCCCATCAACAATGTGCCGGCGCAGACCCTCAGGTTGGCCGCCGACCTGCGGCAAGGGGCTTGGAGCGGGCGCTTGGGCCTGCGCTATCTGGGCCGCAGCCATGACCAGGACTGGGTGCAGGGCAGCGGCCGGCAGGTGCGTTACGAGCCTTTTGCCGTGGCCGATGTGTCGGCCCGCTGGCAACTCAGCCCGGCGCAGGACTTGAACCTCGGCGTGGAAAACCTATTCGACCGTTTCTATGCCGAGAAGTTCGGCTTCCCGCAGCCCGGTCGTCAATTCAAACTGAGCTATCGCCATGAATTCTGAACGTCAAATTATTGAACAGCGCGGCTTGGGGCGCTTGGAGCTTTGGCCCTTGCCGACCGACGAGAACACCCTGTGGATGCTGTTGATGGATGTGTTCGAAGGCTATTGGCAAGACATACGCTTTGGCACCATGGTGCCCGGCGGGGTGTGGGAGATCCGCGCCCCCAATGCGCCGACCCGGGTCAGCCTGATGGACGGTTATGTCACCGTCGACTTCGGTGCCTGGCACTTCCACATTTGCGTGGGGCATTTCAGCGGCTGCGAGCCGACCTTGGCGGCCGAGCGCCGCACCGGCCGGGCCGAGCTCTATCGCCTGCTGGACCGCGAGGATGCCCCCAAGAGCTGGGGCCTGCGCCTCTACAACCAACTGGGTGACCAGCAGCTCACCGTATTCCTGCCCAACCCCTTTCTGGACCCAGGCGGTTGGCGCGCTCTGGCGCCCGATTGGGAGCGCTTGCGTGCCTGGGACACCCTGCGCCAGTCCTATCTGGGTTTAGCGCCCGATCCGGTGGATCGCAGCGGGCAGGGTTTTGTATGCGGGGGCTGAAGGATTGCCTGCAACTGGGCGGCATGGCGCTGCTTTGGCTGAGTGCCCAGGCCCATGCCCAGATTCAGACGCCGGTGCTGCCGCAGCGCATCGTCTCGCTGAATCTGTGCACCGACCAAATCCTGCTGCAGCTGGTGGCGCCGCAGCGCATTGCCGCGCTCAGCTGGCTCAGTGCCAGCCCTGAGAGCTCGGCCTTGCACGCACAGGCGCGGCCCTTGCGCCATGTGCGTGGCCATGCCGAGGAGGTGCTGGCCTTGCGGCCCGATTTGGTGCTGGTGGGCACGGCGACGACGCGCTTCACCGCCCGGCTGCTGCGCGAGTTCGGTGTGCCCGTGCTGGCCTTGCCGGGGGTGAAGAACTTTGCCGAGGTGCGCGAGCAAATCCGCCAGGTGGCCCATGCGGTGGGTGCGGTGGCCGAGGGCGAGGCCTTGCTGGCCCGCTTTGACGCCCGCCATGCGGTGATGCAAGCCCAGGCCGCCGCGAGGCCTGCCGCCGTGGCCATGCAATACCTGGCGGGCGGGCGCAGCGCCGGTGCGGGCACTTTGTATGACGACATCTTTGCCGCCGGTGGGCATGCCAATGGGGCCGCCCGTGCCGGTCTGCGCGGCTACGGCGCCATGCCCATCGAGAGGGTGTTGGTTGAGCAGCCCGATGTGCTGGTCACCAGCGACTATCGCCGTCATGTTGCCACCCAAGGCAATCGCCTGCTCAGCCACCCGGCGCTGGCTCATCTCAGCCTGCATGAGCTGGTGCTGCCTTCGCGTCTGAGCGTCTGCGGCGGGCCTTGGAATCTGGAGGCTGCAGCCCTGCTGGCGGCCAGGGGAGAGCGCTCGTGAGCCTATTCGCTTTGAAAGAGGGACGGCACTGGCTGCTCTATCTGTTGATGCCCATCTTGCTGCTGGCCTTGAGCGTGGTCTCGCTGGGTGTGGGCTATGTGGACATGTCGCCCCTGCGCCTCTTGCAAGGCACTTGGGAAGGTGAGTTGCTGGCCTCGCGCATCTTGCTGGAACTGCGTGTGCCGCGTACCGCGCTCTGCCTTTTGGTCGGTGCGGTGCTGGGCTTGGCGGGGGCGGCCTTGCAAGGTCTGCTGCGCAACCCTCTGGCCGAGCCCAGCTTGCTGGGTGTTTCCAGCGGCGCTGCGCTGGGGGCTGTGCTCGCGCTCTACAGTGGTTTTGCCGATGCCTTTGCCCTGGCCTTGCCCTTGGCTGGCCTGCTTGGCACGGCCCTGGCTTTGGGCATTGTGTTTGCACTGGCCGGGCGAGGCTCCAGCAGCAATACCTTGGTGCTGGCCGGGGTGGCGGTGTCGTCCTTGTTTGGGGCGCTGATCGCCTTGACGCTGAACTGGGCCAAGACGCCCACGGCGGTGAGTGAGATCGTGTTCTGGATGATGGGCTCGCTGGCCGATCGCAGCAATCACGAGCTGCTGCTGGCCACGCCCTTCATGCTGGTGGGCGCGCTGCTCTTGCTGCGCTGCCGTCGCGGCCTGGCCGCGCTGAGCTTGGGCGAGGAGACGGCCCACAGCCTGGGCGTCAACCTCGGGCGCTTGCGCACTCTCGTGCTGCTGGGTACCGCCTGCTGCGTGGGCGCGGCCGTGTCGGTCGCAGGCACGATTGGTTTCATTGGCCTGGTGGCGCCGCATCTGATGCGGCCTCTGGTGCGCGGCGACGCGGCGCGCCTGCTGCCCGCCTCAGCACTGGCAGGTGCGATCCTGCTCACCCTGGCCGACCTGGGCGTGCGCCTCATGCACACCCAGACCGCCGAGCTCAAACTGGGCGTGTTGACCTCGCTGGTCGGGGCGCCGTTCTTTTTGCTCTTGATATTGCGCCACAGGAGCCAGGACGTATGAAGCCATTGATGCAAGTGCGGGGCTTAAGTCTGAAGCTGGGCGAGCGAAGGCTGATCGATGGCCTGGACATGGACCTCAGCGGCGGCGAGCTGCTGGGCATCTTGGGCCCCAACGGTGCGGGCAAGACCAGCTTGCTGCGTTGCTTGATCGGCGCCCGCCAGGCCCAGCAAGGCCGGGTGGAATTGGGTGGGCGTGCCTTGTCTGAGTGGCGGCCGCAGGCGCGCGCCCAGCGCCTGGCCTATTTGGCCCAAGGCCACCAGGTGCATTGGCCGCTGCCGGTGCGGGAGGTGGTGGCGCTGGGCCGCTTGCCGCATGGCGACGCCCATCGCCCACGCGGCCAGGCGGCGGTGCAAGCGGCGCTGCAAGAGCTGGGTTTGCTGGGCATGGCCGAGGACTCGGCCCAGTGCTTGTCGGGCGGTGAGCGGGCACGGGTGATGTTGGCCCGTGCGCTGGCCACCGAGCCCGAGGTCTTGTTGGCCGACGAACCCCTGGCCGCCCTGGACCCCGCCCATCAGCTGCACATCATGGGCTTGCTGCGCGCTCAGGCGCAGGCCGGCCGGGCGGTCGCCCTGGTCTTGCACGACCTGGGCCTGGCGGCGCGCTTTTGCACCCGGGTGCTGGTCTTGCAAGGCGGGCGTGTGCAGGCCGATGGCCCGCCGGCCCAGGTGCTGGACGCGGCCTTGCTGGCGCGCAGCTACGGCGTGCAGGTGCTGGATCTGCAGCATGAGGGCGAGCGTTGCCTGCTGCCCTGGCGCCTCACGGCCTAGGGCAGCCTTCCGCCGCCTTCCGCCCATTTCTTTGTTTAGTTTTTTCCCTTGTTTTTTCTGATGCGATTTCAATTCAAACCCCTCAGCACGGCCGTGTTGACTCTTTGTGCCTTGGGCCACGGCAGCACCCATGCTGCGGAGCCTGCGCCTGAAGCCGTGCGACTGCAGCCCGTGCAGATTGACGGTAAGCAGAGCAAGGCCTCACGGCTCCAGGCTCGCCAAAGCACCGCCTCCCGCCTGGGTCTGAGCGGCCTGGAGCTGCCCGCCAGCAGCGATAGCGTTCTGATCGATCAACAAGCTTTGCGCGGTGTGACCGGCACGGCCGATCTGGTGCAGCGCACGGTGGGCATGAGTTTTCAGGGCTCACCCGGCTCGGGCTCGACCTTTCAAAGCCGGGGCTTCTCGGGCAATGACTCCATCGTCCAGGCCGAGGACGGGGTGCGCGTGCCCACCACCTCGGGCACCCA
Source organism: Paucibacter sp. KBW04 (assembly GCF_003852425.1). GTDB lineage: Bacteria > Pseudomonadota > Gammaproteobacteria > Burkholderiales > Burkholderiaceae_C > Paucibacter_A. The sequence continues at coordinate 68,022 of NZ_QAJN01000019.1, forward strand.
GTCGATGCCGCAGGATGGCTTTGGCTACGAGCGGGTGGAGGTCTTGCGCGGCCCGGCCTCGGTGCTGTTTGGCGATGGCGCGGTGGGCGGTGTGATCAATCTCTTGCGCAAGCAGCCGCGCGCTGAATTTGCGGCCAATGCCGAGGCGGGCTTGGGCAGCTTTGGCGCCTGGCGTGTGGGCCTGGGCCTGAACCAGCCCCTGAGCGCCCAGCTCGCCCTGCGCCTGGATCTGTTGGACAAGGGTGGCGAGGGTTTTGTGGCGCGCGGCGACTGGCGTCAGCGCAAGCTGATGAGCACCTTGCGCTGGCAGGTCAGCCCCGACTTCCATCTGGACCTGATTCTGGATCTGCACCGTGACCGCAACAGCGCCTACTTCGGCACACCGCTGCGCGAGGGGCGCATTGACGCCCGTTTGCGCGAGCAAAACTACAACGTGGAAGACGCCTTCTGGCGGGTGCAGCAAGACCGTGCCCGCTTGCGCGGCGCCTGGACCCTGGCGGCAGACTGGCGGCTGGAGGGCGAGGTCTACCGCTTCGAGATTGACCGCCAGTGGCGCAATCTGGAGGAGTACGAGCTGGCCAAAGATGGTCAGGCCGTCGACCGAGTGGGTTATCTGGGCATTGCCCACCGCCTGCGCCAGGCCGGGGGGCATCTGGAGCTGAAAGGCCGCAGTCAATTCATGAATCGTGAACTGGGCCTGGTCTTGGGCCTACAAGGCCAGGGCCTGAATTTCACCCACATCAATGATGGCTATGAGTACGACACGCCCAGCCGCGTCAGCTTGCTCGACCCTCAGCCCGGCCGCTATCTGCAGGCGGGGCCCTTGGTCCCGCGCCAGGCCTCGCAGACGCGCCAGTACTCGGCCTATGCCGAGGCCGCGCTCTCCTTGGCGAAGGACTGGACCCTGCATGCCGGCCTGCGGGCCGATCGCATGCAGGTGGCCCGTCAAGCCCTGCTGCCCAGCCGCCCCGATTGGAGCGCCAAGTACCAGCCCACGACCTGGCGTCTGGGGCTTTTGCACGCGATTGACGCGGGGCAGTCGGTCTATCTGAACACCGGCCTGGCCACCGACCCCATCTCCAATATCGCCACCATCTCCAAGGGCAATGCCGACTGGAAACTCAGCAGTGGCCGTCAGTGGGAGCTGGGCTATAAGCGCGCTGGCAAGCAGTGGGATGCGACGGCGGCCCTGTACCAGATCAAGAAGGAGGGCCTGCTCACCACGGTCAAGAACCCAGGCCAGGAGGCCTACACCGTGCAGGGCGGCAGCCTGCTCTCCAGCGGCGTGGAGCTGACGGCACAGCTGCGTCTGCCCGCCGGTTTTGCCCTGGACGGCAATATCAGCTGGAACCGCACGCGTTACGACAAGGTTGTGCAAAGCGGCCGCGATCTGAGTGGCAATCAAGCCCCTTACGCGGCCAAGCAGATGGCCAATCTGGGCCTGACGTGGGCCCACTCAGACTTGGACGCGGGTGTCTTGCTGCGCGGCGTGGGCCCGCGCTTCACCAGCATCAACAACAGCATGCGGCTGCCCGGTTACGCGCAGCTGGATGCGTATCTGAACCTGCAGCTGAACCCGCAAGTGAGCCTGGGTCTGGCAGGGCGCAACCTGGCCGACACGGTCTATGCCACCAGCAGCTACAGCAGCACGCAAGTGATGTTGGGCGAACCCCGCAACTGGCAGCTCACCGGCCGCCTGAACTTCTGAGGCGGCAGGGATGAAACGTTGGCTGCATCTGGCCCATCGCTGGCTGGGCATAGGCCTGGGCCTGCTGGTGCTGGCTTGGTTGTTCTCGGGCCTGGTGATGTTGTGGGTGCCGCGCCCGGCGCTGCAGGCGGCAGAAGCCTTGCGAGCCCTGCCACCGCTGCCTAGCCAAGGCTTGCTCGCGCCGGCCCAGGCCTTTGAGCGGGCGGTGCTGGGCGGGCCAGCCACCGGCGCGCGGCTGAGCATGCGTGGGGCAGAGCCGGTCTGGCTGTTCCAGACCGCCGGGCCGCGCTGGGAAACGGCCTCGGCGGTCTCGGCCCTGTCGGGGCAGCGCTTGCCGCCCTTGCAAGAAGCGCAGGTGCTGGACCTGGCGCAGACCCAGGCCGCCGCTTTGGGGCTTGCTGCTGCCAAGCCCGAGGCGGAGCTGATCCAGCGCGATCAATGGAGCATCTACAGCCGCTTCAATGCCGCGCGCCCGCTGTGGCGGGTGAGCTTGCAAGATGCGGCCGGCACCGAGCTGTACTACGCCCAGGCCAGCGGTGAATTGGTGCTGGACACAAACCGCTGGGAGCGCGGATGGAACTGGCTGGGCACGGTCACCCACTGGCTTTACTTCACGCCGCTGCGGGCCGACACCGGCCTGTGGCGCCAAGTGGTGTTGTGGAGCAGCGGCGTCGCCTTGCTGCTTTGTGGCCTGGGCCTGTGGCTGGGCCTGCAGCGCCTGCGCCTGCGGGGCTATGCCAGCGGCAGCGTCTCGCCCTACCGCGAGCGCTGGCAGCGCTGGCACCATTTGCTGGGCCTGGGCGCGGGCGGGGTGCTGGCGGCCTGGTTGTTCAGCGGCTGGTTGTCCATGGATCCCTGGGGCTGGCCCTCCAGCAATCCCAAGGATCAGGCGCAAGCGCCTTGGCAGGGTGAGAAGCAGGCCTTGCCAGCGGAGTTGCCCCGCCTGGATTTGCTGCCGGGCTTGAAGGAAGTGGAGTGGCTGCGGGTGCAGGGCCAGAGCTATTGGCGACTCAAGAGCGAGCAGCAAAGCCTGCTCCTGGACGCCAGGGCTCAGGTCCTGCCCCAGGGCCTGAGCGAGGCGCAGCTCTTGTCCGCCTTGCAAGCCATGCATCCGCAGCAGCAAATCAGTAGCCATGATTGGCTGAGCGGCCCCGATCTTTACTACTACGGCCTGCGTCACCAGACGCGCAGCTTCCCCGTGCTGCGGGCCTGCATCGCCGACGCCAGCGCTACCTGCTACTACCTGGACCCGCAAGCCGCCCGCATCGCTCAAAAGGTCGATCACTACGGCCGGGTGGACCGCTGGCTCTTCAACGCCTTGCATCGCTGGGACTGGCCGCCGCTGCAGGCCATGCCCTTGGCCAGAGATGCGCTGGTGCTGGCCTGGAGCTTGGCCGCGGCCGGCCTGTGCCTGGCCGGCTGCGTGCTGGGCTGGCGCCGACTACAAACCCAACGCAAAAAGAAAAGGAAGACATGCCATGAGTGCTGATGAGATCGTCAAACCCAAGATCGCCAGCTACAAACGCCATCTGCTGGTCTGCACCGGCCCGCGCTGCACCCAGGACGGCGAGGCCCAAGCCTTGTTCGACAGCCTGGGCGAGAAGTTCAAGGCCGCCGGACTGCACGAGGGTGAGCTGCGAGTCAAACGCAGCCGGGTCAGCTGCTTTGCCGCCTGCAAGGGCGGGCCGGTGATGTGCGTGCAACCCGATGGCACCTGGTACTTCAATGCCCGGGGCGAGAACCTGGACCGCATCATCACCGAGCATCTGCGCGACGGCCAGCCGGTGGCGGACTTGGTGTTCCACCAAGGGCCGGGTGCGCAAGCGCAGCCTTGAGCGGCCTGAGGGGAGGGGCGAGGACGGGAGTAAAGCGCTTGTTGGCGGATTTGGCCTATCCCCCTTTCGGGTGCCCCCATTTGATGTGAACCCCCCGCCGGGCTGCGGCCGGATAGTCCCGCCATGTGCCAGTCTGGTTTGGCGCGGGAGTGATGAATCATGCAGTTCGACGAAGTGGATGCCGGCGATTTCCGGATTTATGCGGGCGCCGTGGAGCGCAAGAACAGCTACGGCTATGTGGCGGCCGTGGTCGTGGTGCGGGTGCGCGGTGAGCCTCTGCGCCAGGAAGCCTTTAGAGACGAGAACCTGGCCGGCGGTTTTGCCTGGGCCTCGCCCGCCGAAGCCCTGCGCTTTGCCATCAACGCGGGGCGGGATGTGGTGATGTGCCGAATCGGCGCCCTGGCCTGAAGCCTGGGCCGCCAGGGGTCATCCAAGGGCTCCAAACCGTAGTTCGTCGCTTTTGCGCCGGTTCTGGGCTCAGACGGGGCCGCCCAGGGCTTAGGCTAGCGGCATGCCGAATTCCAAGCCGTTCTCTTCTCTCTCAGCTTCTTCCCAAAGTGAAGCCCTGCCCAGCCATGCGCAAGCCTGGGCCAATTTCGTCGCCTACCTGACCCTGGGCCGGGTCAGCTTGTCCCTGGGCCTGGGCAGCTTGGCCGCCATGGCCTTGGATGCCATCTTCATCACGCCCTTCCCGGTGCTCCTGGGTCGGACCTTGTTCGTCGGCTTGCTGGGCCTGATTGCGTTCTCTGCCGCCGGTCAGTGGCCGCGTCGCTTGCCCAAGTGGTTGAGCCGTTGGTTTTTGCAAGTGGTGGTGGTGGTGCTGGCCGTGCCGCTGGCGACCCTGGCCGTCTATCTGGTCTCGGTGGGCGGCGACCTGAGCTCCTTGCTGAACAGCCAGGGCAAGGTGATGGGCTTTATCTTTATATCCGGCGCCGGCCTGGTCGTTGGGCCCTTGCTGGCCATGGGCGCGCTGTACCGCCAGCGGGATGCCGAGGCGCGCAGCCAGGCCCTGCGCTTTGATCTGGAGCGCAGCGAGCTGGAGCGCCAGACCTTGGACACCCAGTTGCGGCTTTTGCAAGCCCAGGTGGAGCCGCATTTTCTGTTCAACACCCTAGCCAATGTGCGCGCCCTGGTGGAAACCGGCTCGCCCCAGGCAGCCCCGGTGCTGCGCAGCTTGATCGCCTATCTGCGTGCCGCCATGCCGCGCCTGCAGAACGAGGCCGCCAGCCTGGGCGACGAGCTGGCCTTGGTGCGGGCCTATCTGGAGCTGATGCATCTGCGCATGCCGGACCGCCTGCGCTTTGAGATTCAAGTCGCTGAGGACTTGCAAGGCCTGCGCTTCCCGCCCATGGCCTTGCTGACCCTGGTGGAGAACGCCATCCGCCACGGCATCGACCCCAGCGAGGAGGGCGGTGAGGTCTTGTTGGGCGCCGAACGCACAGGGGCCGAGGGGCCGGTGCGCATCTGGGTCAGCGATAGCGGCGTGGGCTTGACCCAGAGTGGCGGCTCGGGCACCGGCTTGCGCAATCTGCGTGAGCGCCTGCGGGTCTTTTTCGGCGCTTCGGCCCGCCTGGACCTGAGTGAAAATTCGCCCCATGGCCTGCGTGCCGAGATCCAGTTTCAGCCATGACTTCCACTAGCAAGGGCGCCGCCCGACCCGCCCACCCCACGGCCTTGATTGCCGACGACGAACCCCTGCTGCGCGACAGCCTGGCGCGTGCCCTCAAGGCCGCCTGGCCGGAATTGGACGTGGTGGCCCAGGCTCGCAACGGCCGCGAGGCGCTGGAGCTGTTCGAGCGCCTGCAGCCGCAGATCGTGTTTCTGGACGTGCATATGCCGGGCCTGAATGGCGTCGAGGCTGCGCGTCAGCTGGCGCGTCGGGCGCAGATTGTGTTCGTGACGGCTTTTGATCAATACGCGGTCCAAGCCTTTGAGCAAGGCGCCTTGGACTATCTGGTCAAGCCGCTGGACGAGGCCCGCCTGGCCGATACCGTGCAGCGCTTGCAAGAGCGTTTGGCCGTTAAGCCTGCCCCCGCCGGTCTGGCGGCGGCCGAGGCCTTGGAGGCCCGCATCGAGCTGTTGCTGCAGCAGCTGGCCCGCAGCGGCGAAGCGGCACCGTCAGCTGCGCCCGCGGGAACTGCAGCCGCCCCCTCCAAGCCTTTTTTGCAATGGATACGCGCCTCGGTTGGCGCCACGCTGAAGCTGATCCCGGTGGAGGACATCATCTATCTGCGCTCCGACGAGAAGTACACCCTGGTGGTCTGGAACGAGGGCGAGGCCTTGATCCGCACCCCCATCCGCGAGCTGATGGAGCAGCTAGACCCGCAGAAGTTTGTGCAGGTGCACCGCTCCGTGGTCGTCAATCTGCATGCCATCAGCCATGTCACCCGCGGCCCTAACGAGACGGCCGATGTGCATCTGCGCAGCCGCAGCGAGGTGCTGCCGGTGAGCCGCAGCTATTTGCACCTGTTCCGGCAGATGTAGCAGCGCGCGATTTTTTTGCGTTCTGTTTGACTCAACAGAAGACTTAAATCGCTTCGGTCCGCGTGTTCAACCAAGCCAGTGCCGCGCCGCTGACCAAGGGAGCCAGCCGCGCGCGCACCTCGGCGTGATAGCTGTTCAGCCAGGCGATCTCATCGGCTTGCAGCAGGTCCAAGTCGATGCAACGGGTGTCGATGGGGCACAGGGTCAGGGTTTCAAAAGCCAGCATGGCGCCGAAAGCACCGCGCTCTGGCGTTGGCTTGGCCACATTGAGCACCAGGTTCTCGATCCGCACACCCCAAAGGCCGGGGCGGTACATGCCGGGTTCGATGGAGGTGATCATGCCGGGCTCCATGGCCATATGCGCGTCGGGCACGGCCTTGGAGATGCTTTGCGGGCCTTCATGCACATTCATGAAGTAACCCACGCCATGGCCGGTGCCATGGCCGTAGTCCATGCCATGGGCCCACATGGGGGCGCGGGCCAGGGCGTCCAGCATGGGGCTCAAAGTGCCTTGCGGGAAGACGGCGCGGGAGAGGTTCAGCGTGCCCTTGAGCACCAGGGTGTAGTCGCGCTTTTGCGCGGCGCTGACATTGCCTATGGGCCAGACCCGGGTGATGTCGGTGGTGCCGCCCAGGTATTGGGCGCCGGAGTCGATCAGCAGCAGGCCGTTGCCCTCGATCACCGCATGCGAGTCGGCCGAGGCGCGGTAGTGCGGCATGGCGCCATTGGCATTGAAGCCGGCAATGGTGGGGAAGGACAGGCCCACAAAGCCGGGGCGTTTGGCGCGTGCGGCACTGAGCTTCTCGTCGATGGTGATCTCGGTGATGCGCTCCTTGCCCAGGGCTTGCTCGAACCAGGCATAGAACTCGCACATGGCCGCACCGTCTTGCGCCATGGCTTCGCGCACGAACTCGGCTTCGGCGGCGGTCTTGCGGCTCTTGGCCAAGGTGCTGGGGTTGATGGCCTCGCGCACCGTGGCTTGTGCGCTCACGGCCTCACGCAGGCCCAGGGTGACGCGGCGGGGGTCCATCAGCACACGGGCGCCGGCGGGCAGGGCGGCCAGGGCGGCGGGGGCTGCCGAGTAGGCGGCCAGCTTGACGCCGTCGGCCAGCAGCCGGGCTTGCAGCTCGGCGCTCACCTTGCCTTCGGCCAGGAAGATGGTGGCCTCGCTGGCGCTTAGCAAGGCGTGCGCCACAAAGACTGGGTTGTAGTCCACATCGGCGCCGCGCAGATTGAAGAGCCAGGCCACATCGTCCACGCTGGAGATGAAGTGATGGGTTTGGCCCTGGGCGGCAAAGGCAGCGCGCACATGGGCCAGTTTGTCGGCACGGCTGACGGTGGCTTGCGGCGGCAGATGTTCATAGATCGCTGCGGCGGGCAGTCCGGGGCGGCCCTCCCAGACGGCCTCGATCAGATCGGTGTCGGTGCGCAGCTGGATGCCGGCCAGGTTCATGGCCGTGCGCAGCTGCTGGGCCAGGGCCAGGCCCAAGACTTGACCGTCCACCGCCAGGGTCTGGCCGGCCTGGAGTTGGCCGGCGATCCATTCGATGAAATGCGTGGCGGCGCCGGTGGGGATTTTTTGCAACTCGATGCCGGTGCCGGCCAGCTCGGCCTCGGCTTGGGTCCAGTAACGCGTGTCGGCGAAGACGGCGGCGCGGTCCAGGGTGACGACCAAGGTGCCGACCGAGCCGGTGAAGCCGGACAGCCATTGGCGAGCCTGCCAGCGCTCGGGCAGGTATTCGGACAGATGCGGGTCGGCGGAGGGCACCAAGCAGGCGTGCAGGCCTTGTGCCTTCAGGGCGTCGCGCAGCTTCTCGATACGCAGGGTGATGGTGGAAGTGCGGGAATCCATGGCTAAAAGCTCCGTCAACACGATCTTGAATGCCGCCCGGCATCTTGGGCCAGGGGCTGCTTGCGCGCCCGAGACCGGTGGGACTCGGGGTTTTGAATGCCTGCGGATTGTAGGCGGCGGCCGCGCTCTGGCCCCGGCGCGAGGGCTTTGCGGACAAGTTCCAAAGCCAGCTGGCCGCCCTCAGCCGCGCGGCAGGCGCAGCTCGAACAAGGCGCCACCCTGGCCGTGATTGTGGGCGGTGATGCTGCCGCCGTGGGCATTCATGATCTTGCGGCAGATGGCCAGGCCCAGGCCGGTGCCGCCCGAGCCGTCCTTGGTCAGCGAGCCCTGGACGAAGGGGGCAAAAATGCTTTCCAGCTCGGTGGCCGGAATGCCGGGGCCCTGGTCGTGCACGCTCAGGGCGATGCCTTGCTCGTCCTTCAGGGCTCGAATGTCCACGCTGCTTTCGGGGGGCGAGTAGCGCAAGGCGTTGTCCAGCACATTGCGCAGGGCTTGCTGCAGGCGTTCGGCGTCAACGGCGGCTTGCAAGCCCTCGTCCTCGATATGCAGGCGCAGCTGCACCTTGCGCGACCTGGCCATGGCTTGCATATCGTTGACCACGTTTTGAATCAGGGGTCTGAGGTTTTGCTTGATCAGGCTCAGATGGCCGACCGGGCTTTCCAGGCGGGACAGATCCAGCAAATTGTTGACCAGCTCCAGCATGCGATGACCGGCCGCAAAAATGCGGTTGAACATGCCGTGCAGGCGCGGTGTGTCCTCGCTGCGGCTGAGGCCGATTTCGGCAAAGCCGATGATGCTTTGCAGCGGCGTGCGCAGCTCATGGCTCATATTGGCGACGAACTCGGTCTTGATATTGTTGGCCAGCTCGGCCGCATCGCGAGCTTCGCGGATCTGCTGCTCGGCCTCGATGAAACGGCTGATGTCGATGGCGCTGCCCACCACGCCGGCGGGCTGGCCGCGGCCGTCGGAGAACACGGTTTTGTGCGTCAGCAGGCAGCGCTCGCGTTCGCGTACCTCCATGTGCTCGCTGCCGCCACTGGCCAGCAGGCGCAGGTCCAGCGCCTCCACCGGGCCCGAAATGGCGGGCGGTTTGACCTCGCTGAGCTTGCGGCCCAGGGCGATGTGCTTGTCCACCCCGGTCATCTCGGACCAGGCCTGGTTGACCATCACAAAGCGCAGGGCCGTGTCCTTGGCAAAGATGGGGATGGGGCAGACGTCGATCATGCGGGCGGTGAAGTCCAGCTGGGCTTGCAGGCGCTCGCGGGCGTCCTCGCGTTCGGTCACATCGATGGCAAAGCCCACATAGCCGCCCAGGCTGCCGTCGGCTTCCTTGATGGCGGTGACACTGACCTCCAGCACTCTTTGGCGCCCACCGTGTGAGGCCAGGCGCAGGGCGATGGGCAGGTTCAAGAAGCCGCTGGCGCTGCGAAACAGGCTGCGGGCCTTGGCATGGTCGCGCGGCTCGATCAGGGATTCAAAGGGCTTGCCCAGCACCGGCAGGCCATCCTTGCCGCCCAGAAACGTGCCATGGTTGACGAATTGCAGCACGCCCTCGGTGTCGGTGCGGAACATCAGCTCCTGCACGTTTTCGATCAAGAGACTTTGCTCGCGCTCCTTGGTGGCCAGGCTGCGGTGGGCGGACTCCAGCTCGCTGCGCGACTGGTCATAGGCCGAGAGGGCGCGCCAGGCAAACGTGCCCAGGGCCAGCATCAAGGCCAGGCCGCAGAGCAGGGCCAGGCCCACCGCCTGCACGACGCTGCGCAAGTGGACCCACAGCATGGCTTGGGGCAGCTCCACCACAATCACCCAGGGGTAGTTGGTGGTGAGGCGGTAGCTGCCCAGGCTGTCTTGTGAGTTCAGTCCGCGCGCCTGGTAGCTGCCGCTTTCCAGGCTGGGCAGATGCTGGCTGAAGATCAGGTGCTGCTCAAAGCGCTGGCCGGTGCTCAGCTTGAGCTCGGCGCTGCCGGCAATCAGCTGGCCGTCCAGGCTGAGCAGGGCGCCGGTCTGGTCGGTGCTGCCCAACTGGCTTTCAAACACCTTGGAGAAATAGTCGGGGTTGAGCGTGGCCACCACAAAGCCTTGGCGCCCGTCCTCGCCCAGGGTTTGGGTCAGGGGAATGTAGAACTGCGAGGCGCTGAGATAGATGGAGTTGCCCGAGGACTGGCTGGGCAGAGGGTTGGCGGCGGGCCTGGGGCCGGCGTCGCCCAGGTCGCGGCCGACCTGCAAGCTGCCCAGGCCGCCCAACAAGGTGTTGGATGGGGTCTTGAGCCGCTCCAGCGGCAGCTGCAGACCCACATTGCCGCTATTGCTGCTAGCCAAGACCAGGCCGTGCGGGTCCAGCAAGGAGAAGCTGCGCACAAAAGCCATGCTGGCCAGGGGCTGGCGCAGCAGCTGGCCGATATTGTCTTGCCAGGCGGCGCTGTGGGGCAGGCTCAGGCCGCCCTTGTTTTGCAGCTCATGGTCCAGATTGCGAGCCAGAGCGCTCAGCGCTTGCTCGACCGCGGCCACGGTTTGATTGGTCTGCCACTCCAGCGTCTTGGCATAAAGCTGAGCCTGCTCGCGCGCTGCGTTCTGGGCCTGTTTGTGCGAGAGCCACAACATCCCTAAGGCCAGCATCAAGAGCATCAGGATCAAGCAGGCCGTGCCCCAAACCGCCACCCGGGCATTGACCCAGGCGGGCAGGCTACGGCTCGCAGGCGAGGGCGGGGAGCTGCTGGCCGGCGCAGGGTTGAGCAGGGCGGAGGACTTGAAAAAACTCCTCAACGCAGCGCTGGATTGCAGTGCTTCGCTGGGGGTGGGTTTGGCCGAGTCCGTCAATTGCGCACCATGATTTCGCTCAGTCGGTACTTCTGCGCCGCGGCCGCCAGGCGGCCGTCTTTCTTGATGTCCGCCACAAAGCGGTCCACCCGAGCCAGCCAGCCGGCGTCGCCGGGCTTGACGGCGTAGGCGTAAGGCATGGGCGAGATGGGGCTGGGCGGGCTCAGGCGGCGCAGCCAGTCATTGGTTTCCAGCAGGCGCTGGCTGTAGGGGAAGTCGGTCATGAAGACATCGACCCGACCGGCCTCCAACTCCATCTCATTGGTTTGTGGCGGGCTGATCTGCACCAGCTGGGCCTGTTTGAGCCAGGCCGCCATCACCGGCGCGATAAAGCTGGCTGCCGGTGCCGCGACCTTGACGCCGGGTTTGTCGATATCGTCCCAGCTTTTGATCACCCGGCTGTAGCGGGTGGTGAGGGCGTAGATATCGGTCTTCAGATAGGGCGCGCTGAAGCTCAGCCGTGCCTGGCGCTGGGGGGTGACGCCGATGCCGAACATGGCGATGTCGCAGCGGTCCTTCAGCAGATCGTCGATGAAGCGAGCGTAATTGGTCTCCACATACTCCAGCTTGGCGTCGAGGTCCTTGGCGAAGGCGGCCGACAGATCGATATCGATGCCGCTGAGTTTTTGCGTTCGGGGGCTGCGATGGCTGATGCCCACATAACCGGGCCAGATGCAGACCCTGACGCTATGCCTTTGTAAAACCCGCTGCGAGACCTCGCCTGCCTGTGCTTGGGGAGCCAGCAGCAGGCTGGTGAGGCCGAGGCTGCCGCCAAGCAGGCGGCCAAGCGCCTTGCGCAGCGCAAGACCACGGCGCCTGAGTGGCGGGCTGGCAGCTGGATCGGACCCTGACAAATGCATCGCGTCTTCCTCACCATGACCTCTTGCGAGGCGAGATCGAGCTCGCTGCGGCCGGGGCGCGGAACGGGATGAAAAGACCAGGGCGCTCCAAGCCAACGTGCCGGGGCGCTGCCATCGAAAGACCCGCCCTTGCTGCAGGACTTTATAGCAGATGCCCGCGCCGGCAAGTCGGGATTGGCGGGCTTGCCACAGCTATTTCACAGCTCGGTGCGCAGGGCCCACAGTTCGGGGAAGAGCACCACGTCCAACATCTTGCGCAGATAGCCCACGCCCGAGGTGCCGCCGGTGCCGCGCTTGAAGCCGATCACCCGCTCTACCGTCGTGACATGACGGAAGCGCCAGAGCCGGAAAGCGTCTTCCAGGTCCACCAATTCCTCGCCCATCTGATACAGATCCCAATGCGCTTGAGGATCGCGGTAGACCTGCAGCCAGGCTTGCTTGACGCCCTCGTCGGCCAGGCGCGGCTGGGTCCAGTCACGTTCCAGGGCCTGAGCGGGAACCTGGATGCCACGGCGGGCCATCAGTTTGAGGGTTTCGTCGTAGAGCGAGGGCGCGCGCCAAGCGGCCTCCACCTCGGCCAGCAAGTCGGGCCGGTGGGCGTGTGGCCCCAGCATGGCCGCATTCTTATTGCCCAGCATGAACTCGATGCGGCGGTACTGGGCGCTCTGGAAGCCGCTGCTATTCGACAGATAGGGTCGAATGGCCGAGTACTCGGGCGGCGTCATCGTCGCCAGCACATCCCAGGCATGGACCAGCTGCTCCATGATTTTGGAGACCCGGGCCAGCATCTTGAAGGACTCCGGCAGCTGATCCGCCGCCAGCTTGGCCACGGCGGCCTGCAACTCATGCAGCATTAGCTTCATCCACAGCTCCGAGGTCTGATGCTGGACGATGAAAAGCATCTCGTTGTGCTCGGGCGAGAGCGGCTTCTGGGCCGAGAGAATTTGGTCCAGCTGCAGATAGTCGCCGTAGCTCATATCGCTGGAGAAGTCGAGCTGGGCGCCTTCTTCAAGCACGATGTTTTCTGGATGGTGGGGGCAGCTCATGTCACTTGGCCTTTCTGGGCGAATTGGGGGGCACGCCATTCCTCTTTTTGGAGGACCTGGACCAGATGCTCGACGGCATCAAACACATCGACAAAGCCGAGGTAGAGCGGGGTGAAGCCGAAGCGCAGGATGTGCGGGGTGGCGGCCAGATCGCTCGGGTCGCCGGCGCGGAAGTCGCCGATCACGCCACGCGCGATCAAGGCCTGGACCACGGCATAGCTGGCGTCCTGCAGCTCGGGCACCAGGCTCAGGCAGACCTGGCTGCCGCGCTGGCGCGCGTCGCGCGGCGAGGCGAGCAGCACGCCCAAAGCGCCGCAGCGGGCCTCGGCCAGTGCGATGAAGAGTTCGGTTAGCGCGATGGACTTGGCGCGCAAGGCGGCCATGCCGCCCAAGGGTTCGGCGGCCAGCACGGTGTCCACCCCGCATTCCAGCGCGGCCAAAGACAGCAGGGCGGGTGTGCCGCAGATATAGCGCTTGATGCCGGGGGCGGGTTGGTAGTCCGTCGTGAACTGGAAAGGCGCGGCATGGCCCAACCAGCCCGACAAGGGCTGCTGGGCCCGCGCCACATGGCGGGGGTGAACCCAGACAAAGGCCGGGGCGCCGGGGCCGCCGTTCAAATACTTGTAGCCGCAGCCGATGGCGAAGTCGGCGTCCGCAGCGTTCAAGTCCACCGGCACCGCGCCGGCCGAATGGGCCAGATCCCAGACCACCAGGGCGCCGGCCGCATGGGCGGCCTGGGTCAGGGTCGCCATCTCGTGCTTGTAGCCCGTGCGGTAATTGACCTCGGTCAGCATCAGCACCGCCAGATCCTGGTTCAGGCAGGCGGGGATGTCTTCCACGCGGTCCACCAAATGCAGGCGAGCGCCGAACTGCTCGGCCAGGCTTTGGGCGATGTAGAGATCGGTGGGGAAGTTGCTGCGCTCGGAGACGATCACCTTGCGCTCGGGCGCGTCTTGTTGCACTAAGCGCAGAGCCGTAGACAAAACCTTGTAGAGATTGAGTGAGGTCGAGTCGGCCACGATCAGCTCGCCCGGGCGGGCGCCGACCAGGCGGGCGATCTTGTCGCCGATGCGGCTGGGCAGATCGATCCAGCCGGCGGTGTTCCAACTTTTGATCAGATCCTGGCCCCATTCGCGCTGGATCACCTCTTGCACGCGGCCCAGGGTGGCGCGCGGCAGCACGCCCAGGGAATTGCCGTCGAGGTAAATCACGCCGGCTGGCAGATCGAACTGCGACTTCAGTTCGCGCAGCGGGTCTTCTTGATCGCGTACTTCGCAGTCTTGGCGGGTGGTGCTCATATCGGGCCTCTTTTCTTAGATTTTGCGAAGGACGGCGCGCACCGGGGAGGCGCAGGCACCGGCCAGTTTGAGGGGCAGGGCGATCAGCTCGTAATCGCCCTCGGGTACATCGTCCAGCACCAGGTTCTCCAGCACGCGCAGATTCAGCGTTCGCAGCTGCTGATGGCTTAGCAGGCTTTTGCTCTCCGCCGGGTCTACCGAGGGCGTGTCCAGGCCTATCAGGCGCACCCCCTGGGCCGCCAACCAGGCCACGGTCTCGGGGGCGTAGGCGCTGAAAGCGGGGTCCCAGACCTCCTTGGCCTTCTCATTGCAGCGCACCAGCACCCGAGGCGGTAGACCCGTGCCTAGCGCGTGCTGCAGATGTTCAATCTGTATCAGCGGGCCGCAGCCTATGGCGTGGATGACGCGGCAAGGGCCGAGGTAAGCATCCAACTCGACCTCGGCCGCACTTGCGCCGCCAGCGGCGTAATGCAAGGGCGCATCGGCGTGCGCCCCCACATGGGGTGACATGGTCAGAGCGCTGAGGTTGACGGGGCATTCCGGCGAAAGCGTAGCCGTCCAGCGTAGGGCATAGGGCTCGTCGCCGGGGAAGATGGGCGATTGGGGCGAAACAAGCGGGGAGATGTCCCAGAGTCTTGGGCTGGCGGGCTTGTTGGCGAGGTTCATAAAAGCTCCTGAATCCGTTCGCTTGCTTGGGTAAATCAGCGATGGGAGCGCACCATAGCAAGGCTTGGCGGGCCGTGGTGTCGGTTAATCCCAACAGGAAATTCGGCTTGGCGAAAAAGCGGCTGGGCTTGATTGTTGTGCGGGAAAGTCCCGACCGCAAGCTCTGGCAAATTTAGTTGACGTCTAAACTATCCAGACCTAAAGTGCATCGCATGGCAGCACAAAAAACCTGTGCTGCTCGGCGATTGATGGAGATTGACTCATGCGCATCACCTGTATCGGCGGCGGCCCCGCCGGCCTGTATTTCGCCCTGCTGATGAAGCAGCAAAACCCTGCCCACCAGATCACCGTGCTGGAGCGCAACAAGCCGGGTGACACCTTTGGCTGGGGTGTGGTCTTCTCCGACCAGACCCTCACGGCCATGCGCGAGGCCGATCAGAAGACGGCAGACGAAATCCTCACCGCCTTCAACCACTGGGACGATATCGAGGTGCATATCGAGGGCCGCACGCTGCGCTCAGGCGGCCATGGCTTTTGCGGCATCGGCCGTATGAAGTTGCTCAATATTCTGCAAGCCCGCTGTGTGGAGCTGGGCGTGGACCTGCGCTATGAATGCAATGTCGACGACGACGAGGGTCTGGACGCTGATCTGATCATCGCCTGCGACGGCCTCAACAGCCGCTTGCGCCAAAAGTACACCGCCACCTATCAGCCCGATATCGATCTGCGCCAGAACCGTTTTGTCTGGCTGGGCACCAGCCGCTTGTTCGAGGCCTTCACCTTCGACTTCCAGAAGACCGAGTTCGGCTGGTTCCAAGCCCACGCCTACCGCTTTGACGAGCACACCTCCACCTTCATCGTCGAAGCGCCGGACGCCGTCTGGCAGGCCGCCGGCCTTGAGGCCATGAGCAAGGAAGACAGCATCGCTTTTTGCGAGAAGCTGTTTGCCAAGGTGCTGGACGGCCACAAGCTCGTTTCCAACGCCGCCCATCTGCGCGGCTCGGCGCAGTGGATTCGCTTCCCGCGTGTGGTCTGCAAGAACTGGGTGCATCACAACGGGCGCGCACCGGTTGTGCTGATGGGTGACGCCGCCCACACCGCGCATTTCTCCATCGGCTCGGGCACCAAGCTGGCCTTTGAGGACGCCATCGCCCTGGCCAAGGACATGGCGGCCCATCCCGGCGATCTGCAAGCGGCCCTGGATCACTACCAGGCGACGCGCTCCATCGAGGTCTTGCGCATCCAGAACGCGGCGCGTAACTCCACCGAGTGGTTTGAGAACGTGGAACGCCATGCGCGCTTGGCGCCCGATCAGTTTGCCTATTCCTTGCTGACCCGCTCGCAACGCATCTCGCACGAGAACCTGCGCCTGCGCGACGCGGCCTATGTGGCGGCCTTTGAGCAATGGCTGGCGGCGCAGAGTGGTATCGCGGCGCCCAAGCCGGTGCCGCCCATGTTCACCCCCTTCAAGCTGCGCGGGTTGAGGCTGAAGAATCGCGTCGTGGTCTCGCCCATGGCCCAGTACTCCTGTGTGGACGGCCTGCCCGGCGACTACCACCTGACGCATCTGGGCGCCCGCGCCCTGGGTGGTGCCGGCCTGGTGTTCGCCGAGATGACGGCGCCTTCACCCGACGGCCGCATCACCCCGGGCTGCCCCGGGCTCTATACCGACGCGCAGGGTCAAGCCTGGCGCCGCATCGTGGATTTCGTCCACGCCCATAGCTCCGCCAAGATCGCGATGCAGCTGGGTCATTCCGGTGCCAAGGGCTCGACCCGCCTGGGCTGGGAGGGCATAGACCAGCCGCTTGAGAGCGGCAACTGGCCGCTGATCTCGGCCTCCAGCCAGCAGTATCTGGAGGGCGTCAGCGATGTTTCTCGCGCGATGACCAGAGCCGATATGGACCGGGTGCTGGCCGAATTCTGCGCCGCCACCGAGCGTGCCGCCGCCGCTGGTTTCGATTGGCTGGAGCTGCACTGCGCCCATGGTTATTTGCTGTCTAGCTTTATCTCCCCACTGACCAATCACCGTGAAGACGAGTACGGCGGCAGTCTGGAGAATCGTCTGCGTTACCCGCTTGAGGTCTTCCGCGCCATGCGCCGCTTGTGGCCAGCCGAGCGGCCCATGTCGGTGCGCATCTCGGCGCACGACTGGGTGGCGGGCGGCACCACGCCCGAGGATGCGGTGCTTATCGCGGCGGCCTTCAAGGCGGCGGGGGCGGATCTGATCGATGTGTCCTCCGGCCAGGTCAGCAAGCTGGAGAAGCCGGTCTACGGCCGCATGTGGCAGACGCCGTTTTCCGAGAGCGTTCGCAACCGCGTGGGCATTGCCACCATGGCGGTGGGGGCGATCTCGGAGGCCGATCATGTCAACAGCATCATCGCGGCCGGCCGTGCCGATCTCTGCGCCATCGCCCGGCCCCATCTGGCCAATCCGGCCTGGACGCTGAGCGAGGCGGCGCGCATCGGCTATGCTGGGCCGCAAGGTCTCGATTGGCCGCGTCAATACCATGCGGGCAAGCAGCAGATGGAGCGGGAGTTTGAACGCCAGCGTGCAAGTTCTGCTCAGGCCGGCGGCCTGAGCGCGCTGGAGCAGGCGAACAAGGCGCTGGGCGTATGACTGCGGGGATGAGCGAGTCGAGAAGCTTGCAAGGCCTGCATGCCGCGGTGACCGGTGGCGGCAGCGGCATCGGCGCGGCGATTGCGCTCGGCCTGCTGCAGGCCGGGGCGCGTGTCACCCTCATGGGCCGCAGCGCCGAACGCCTGCAGGCGCAGGCCGAGTTGTTGGGCGAGCAGGGGGCGGTGGCCATTCAAACCGTGGATGTGAGCGATGAGGCCTCGGTGGAGCAGGCCTTCGCGCCCTTTGCCAATGGGTCTTTTGGTCCGGTCGACATCCTTGTCAATAACGCGGGTCAGGTGCAGACCGCGCCTCTGCAGCGCACCAGTCTGGCCTTGTGGAATGAGATGCTGGCCGTCAATTTGACCGGCACTTTTCTCTGCAGCCGCCAGGTCTTGCCCGCCATGCTGGAGCGCGGCCATGGCCGCATCATCAATGTGGCCAGCACGGCGGCGCTGACGGGATATGCCTATGTCGCCGCCTATTGCGCGGCCAAGCATGGGGTCCTGGGCCTGACCCGGGCCATGGCGCTGGAAGTGGCCAAGCGCGGCGTGACGGTCAACGCCGTTTGCCCTGGCTACACCGAGACCGACATTTTGAGCCGTGCCGTGGACACGGTGGTGAGCAAGACCGGCCGCAGCGCCGAAGTAGCCCTGGCGGGTTTTGCCGCCAGCAATCCGCAAGGCCGCTTGGTACAGCCCGAGGAAGTGGCGAACGCGGTGTTGTGGCTGGCGCAGAAGGGCAGCTCAGCCATGAACGGCCAAGCCATCGCCGTCTGCGGCGGGGAGTTGATGTAATGGATGCTGTCGAGCTAGGCCCGGACCTGGAATCACGCGTGCAAGGCCAGGATCACCAGGCCTTGCGTTTGTGGCTGCGCCTGCTCAGCTGTACCACCCGGGTAGAGGGCGTGATACGCAAGCGCCTGGCGCAAGACTTCGCCACCACCTTGCCGCGCTTTGACCTGCTGGCTCAGCTGGAACGGCATCCGCAAGGCCTGTCCATGCGGGAGTTGTCCAAGCGCTTGATGGTGACCGGCGGCAATATCACTGGCATCACCGATCAGCTGGAGGCTGAAGGGCTTGTCTTGCGTGATGCCCACCCCAGCGATAGGCGTAGTTTTTCGGTCAAACTCACGCCCCTTGGTCGACGCCAGTTCAAACGCATGGCCAGCACGCATGAGCAGTGGGTGTTGGAGCTGCTGGGGGGGTGGTCGGCCGAGCAGCAAGAGCAGGTCCATGGCCTGCTGGCTGATTTGAAGCAACATTTGGGAGCCTTGGAGGCGGCGGCGCAGCAAGAACTGCAGCAGCCACTCAAACCGTCGACCAAGGCCCGGACAAGAAGGAAACAACAAGCATGAACACTCCTATCGGCCGAGCCATGGACGCCCATTTGAGCGGCGGCAATCAACGCAGCCTGCAGGGTTTTGCGCCCCAGCACTTCGCCTGGGAACAGCGTGGCGCGGTGGGCGTGATCACGCTGAACCGGCCCGAGCGCAAGAACCCGCTGACCTTTGAGAGCTATGCCGAGTTGCGCGATCTCTTTCGCACGCTCAGCTATGTGGACGAGGTGCGCGCCATCGTCGTCCAGGGTGCGGGTGGCAATTTCTGCTCCGGCGGCGATGTGCACGAGATCATCGGCCCTTTGACGAAGATGAGCATGCCCGATCTGCTGGCCTTCACCCGCATGACGGGTGATCTGGTCAAGGCGATCCGGGCCTGCCCCCAACCGGTGATTTCGTCCATCGACGGTGTCTGCGCTGGCGCCGGTGCCATCATCGCCATGGCCTCGGACCTGCGCGTGGGCACGGCCCGCAGCAAGACGGCGTTTTTGTTCACCCGCGTCGGCCTGGCCGGCTGCGATATGGGGGCTTGCTCCCTCCTGCCTCGCATCATCGGCCAGGGCCGCGCCTCCGATCTGCTTTACAGCGGCCGCAGCCTGGGCGGCGAAGAGGCCTTGGCCTGGGGTTTTCTGAACCGCCTGGTCGAGGCCGAGGCGGTGTTGGAGAACAGCGTTCAATGGGCCCAGGAGATTGCCGCCGGCCCTAGCTTTGGCCATGCCATGACCAAGAAGATGCTGCATCAGGAATGGGCCATGGGGGTGGACGAGGCGATCGAGTCCGAGGCCCAGGCGCAGGCGATTTGCATGATGACGCAGGACTTCCATCGCGCCTACCACGCTTTTGTGGCCAAGCAGCGGCCCGAGTTCAAGGGGGACTGATTCATGAGTTCCATGCATCTGAAACATCTTGAATGGCCATTCTTCGAGGAGCGCCACCGCGTCCTGGCCCAAGAGCTGGAGGCCTGGTGCCAAGCCCATTTGCAAGATCCCGCCCACGGCGCGGATGTGGATGCCGAGTGCATCCAGCTGGTCAAGCACTTAGGCGAGGGCGGCTGGCTCAAGCACGCCATCGCGGGCCAGGCCCTGGGCGGGGCGGCGGAGGCGATCGACACCCGATCAATTTGCATCTTGCGTGAGACCTTGGCGCGTTGTCACGGCCTGGCGGATTTCGCCTTTGCCATGCAAGGCCTGGGTTCGGGGGCGATTTCACTGGCCGGCACCGCCGCTCAACGCGAGCGTTATCTGCCACGGGTGGCACGAGGCGAGGCCTTGGCGGCTTTTGCTCTCTCTGAGCCGCAGGCCGGCTCGGACGTGGCGGCTATGCAATGCAGCGCGAGCGAAGACGGCGATGCTTATCTGCTGAATGGTGAGAAGACCTGGATCTCCAATGGCGGTATTGCGGATTTCTATGTCGTGTTTGCGCGGACGGGTGAAGCTCCTGGTTCACGTGGCATCAGTGCCTTTATCGTCGATGCCGGGATCCCCGGTTTCGAGATCGCCGAGCGCATCCAGGTGATCGCGCCCCATCCCCTGGCCCGCCTCAGGTTCACCAATTGCCGGGTGCCCAAGTCGCAAATGATCGGCGCGGGCGGCGAGGGCTTCAAGATTGCTATGCGCACCTTGGATGTGTTCCGCACCTCGGTCGCGGCCGCGTCCCTGGGCTTTGCGCGTCGCGCCTTGCAAGAGGGTTTGGCTCAGGCCAAGAGCCGCGCCATGTTTGGCGCCACGCTGGCCGATCTGCCCCTGAGTCAGGCCAAGCTGGCCGATATGGCGTGCACGGTGGATTCCTCGGCCTTGCTGGTTTACCGCGCTGCCTGGCAGCGTGACCAGGGCCAGAACGTGACCCGCGAAGCCGCCATGGCCAAGTTGATGGCGACCGAGGGCGCGCAGCGGGTGATCGATTCGGCCCTGCAATTGCATGGCGGGCGCGGGGTGCAGAGCGGGGAGATTGTGGAGTCGCTGTACCGGGAGATTCGGGCCTTGCGGATTTATGAGGGAGCGAGTGAGGTGCAGCAGCTCATCATTGGACGCGACTTGTTGAAGAACAGTTGAAGAAGGCCAGCCATGAGTGATACAGCCCATATCGATACATTCGCCAGAGACAATCTGCCGCCCAAAGATCAGTGGCCCGAGCTGATCTTTGAGCTGCCGGAGCTGCAATTCCCGGAGCGGCTCAATTGCGCTTATGAATTGCTGGACCGATGGGTTGAGCGGGGCCAAGGCGAGCGCCTGTGCATCCAGGGTGTCGACGTGAGCTGGACCTATGCGCAGCTGCAGGCCCAGGCGAACGCCATTGCCCATGTGCTGGTCGAGGACCTGGGTGTGCGCCCCGGCAACCGGGTGCTGCTGCGCGGTGCCAACTCACCCCAATTGGCGGCCTGCTGGTTTGCGATTCAAAAAGCGGGGGCCATCGCCGTGGCCACCATGCCCTTGCTGCGGGCCAAGGAGTTGAGCCAAATCCTCGACAAGGCCCAGGTCAGCCATGCCTTGTGCGATGAGCGCTTGAGCGAGGAATTGCTGGCGGCGCAGGGCCAGAGCCCCACGCTGAAGTCGGTCTGCCTGTATCACAGCGCCGCGCCCGAGGGCCTGGAGGCGCGCGCTGCCACCAAGCCCAGTCAGTTCAGCAATGTGGACACCGCGGCCGATGACTGCTGCCTCATCGCCTTCACCTCGGGCACCACCGGTGCGCCCAAGGGCTGCATGCACTTTCACCGCGATGTGATGGCGATCTGCCGCTGCTGGCCGCCGCATGTGTTGAAGCCTCAGGCCGACGATGTCTTCATCGGCAGCCCGCCGCTGGCCTTCACCTTTGGTCTAGGAGGGCTGGTGCTCTTCCCCATGACCGTGGGTGCCTCCACCGTGCTGCTGGAAAAGGCCTCGCCCGATGCCTTGCTGCCCGCAATTGCCAAGTACCGCGCCACCGTCTGTTTCACCGCGCCTACCTCTTACCGCGTCATGGCGCCTCAGGTGGGGCAACACGACTTGAGTAGTCTGCGCAAATGCGTCAGCGCCGGGGAGGCCTTGCCAGCGGCCACCCGCGCGCTGTGGAAGGAGGCGACAGGCATCGAGTTGATCGACGGCATCGGCGCGACCGAGTTGCTGCACATCTTTATTTCGCATGACGAGGCCCATGCCAAGCCGGGAGCCACCGGCAAGCCGGTGCCGGGCTACCGGGCCTGTGTTCTGGACGAAGAGGGTCAGGTCTTGCCTGCCGGCCAGGTCGGCCGCCTGGCCGTCAAGGGCCCGACCGGTTGCCGCTACCTAGCCGACCCGCGCCAACAAGCCTATGTGCTGAAGGGTTGGAACCTGACCGGCGACGCCTATCTGCAGGACGATGAGGGTTACTTCGTCTACCAGGCGCGCACCGATGACATGATCATCTCGGGGGGCTACAACATCGCCGGTCCGGAGGTGGAGGCAGCCCTGCTTTTGCACCCGGCCGTGGCGGAATGTGGCGTGGTGGGGCAGCCCGATGAAGCGCGGGGGCAGATCGTCAAGGCCTTTGTCGTCTTGCGGCCCGGCCATGCGGCCGACGCTGCGATGGTCAAGACCTTGCAGGACTTTGTGAAGGCCCAGGTGGCGCCTTACAAATACCCGCGCGCCATCGAGTTCTGCAGCCAGCTACCGCGCACCGAGACGGGTAAATTGCAGCGCTTCCGTTTGCGCACCCAGCAGTCCCAATGAGTTCAATTTCATCCCAGGCTAGGAGAGACGAATGAAGACCGCATCCACCGCAAAGCACCCCGTCGTTTTGAGTTTGAGCGCTTTGGCCATGAGTCTCTTGCTGAGCGCTGCGCCCGCCCAGGCGGCCGACAAGATCAAGGTTGGCTTGCTGAGCACGCTGTCCGGCCCCGGCGCCGGCTTAGGCGTGGATATCCGCGATGGCTTTGCCCTGGCGCTAAAGCACAGCGGTGGCAAATTCGGCGGCCTGCCGGTGGAACTGATCACGGCGGACGATCAACAAAACCCCGAGGTCGCCAAACAGACCTCGGACCGCTTGATCAAGCGCGACAAGGTTGACTTCATGACCGGCATCGTGTTCTCCAATCTGATGTTGGCCGTAGGCCCCAGCGTGTTTGCCAGCAAGACGCCCTTCGTCAGCGCCAATGCCGGGCCCTCGCAATACGCGGGCGAGCAATGCAACCCCTTCTTCTTCAATGTGGCCTGGCAGAACGACAATGTGCACGAGGCCATCGGCAAGACCATGACGGACAAGGGCTTCAAGAAAGTCGTGATCCTGGCGCCCAACTATCCGGCCGGCAAGGATGCTGCCGCCGGCTTCAAGCGTTACTACAAGGGCGAGGTGGTGGAGGAGATCTTCACCAAGCTGGGTCAGCTGGACTATGCGGCCGAGTTGGCGCAAGCCCGGGCCGCCAAACCCGACGGCATGTATATCTTCCTGCCCGGCGGCATGGGCATCAATTTCATCAAGCAGTTTGTGGGCGCGGGTTTGTCCAAAGACATCACCTTGTTCGGCCCCGGCACCTCGGCCGATGAGGACGTGATCAAGGCCGTGGGCGAGCCCATGCTGGGCATGTTCAATAGCTCGCAATGGGCGCACGACCTGGACAACGCCGCCAACAAAAAATTTGTGGCCGACTTCCAGAAGGACTACGGCCGCCTGCCCTCCATGTTCGCCGCCCAAGGCTATGACGCGGCCCTGCTGATGGACGCCGCCGTGAGGGACGTCAAGGGCAAGGTGGAAGACAAGCCCGCGCTCTTGAAGGCCTTGAAAGCCGCCAAGTTCACGTCCATCCGAGGCAATTTCAAGTTCAATAACAACCAGTTCCCCGTTCAGGACTATTACCTGCGCGTCATCACCAAGGACGGCCAAGGCCGGGTGACCAACAAGACCCTGGGCAAGATCTTCAGCAACCATGCGGATGCCTACGCCGCATCTTGCAAGATGCAGCAGGTGCAATGAACTGGATCTTGATCACCGAGCAGGCCCTCAACGGCCTGCAGTTTGGCCTGATGCTATTCCTGCTGGCCGCGGGCTTGACCCTGGTCTTCGGCATCATGGACATGATCAATCTGGCCCATGGCTCACTCTATATGGTGGGCGCCTATCTGGCGGCCGCCACGGCGCAGGCGACCGGCTCCTTCACTTTGGCCGTGCTGGCGGCCTTGGGCGGCACGGCGCTGTTTGGCATGCTTTTGGAGCTGACCCTTTTGCGGCGGCTCTATCAGCGCGACCATCTGTCCCAGGTGCTGGCCACCTTTGCCCTGATCCTGATCTGCAACGAGGGTGTGCGCATGATCTGGGGTGAACAGCCCATGATGCTGAACACGCCGGCCGCGCTGTCCGGCCCGGTGGAGTTGCTGCCGGGACTGTTTTATCCTGCCTATCGCCTGCTCATCATCGCGGTGGGCTTGGGTGTGGCGGCCTTGCTCTTTGTGCTGGTGACGCGTACCCGCATCGGCATGTGGGTGAGGGCGGGGGCCTCCAACCGGCCCATGGCCATGGCCATGGGGGTCAATACTGGCCGCTTGTTCACCCTGGTGTTTGGCTTTGGCGCGGCCTTGTGCGCGCTGGCGGGCTCGCTCTTGGGCCCCTTGCTGGCGGTGCAGGTGGGCATGGGTGAGAGCATCTTGATTCTGGCCTTTGTGGTCATCGTCATCGGTGGTATCGGCTCGATTCGTGGGGCCCTGGTGGGTGCCTTGCTGGTGGGCCTGGTGGACACCTGCAGCCGCGCCTTGCTGCCCGCGCTGCTGCGCCAGGTGGCATCGGCCGATGTGGCCAGCAATCTGGGCCCGGCCCTGGCCTCCATCCTGATCTATGTGCTGATGGCGGCGGTCTTGTTCTGGAAACCGGCGGGCCTGTTCCCGGCACGCGGATGAGCGCCATGCCTGCGTCGATTCATCACCGCGGCCTGGGCGTGTGGGCCTGGGGGCTCTTGCTGTTGCTGGCTTGCTTGCCGCCCTTGCTGAGCGCGCTGGGCATGGAGTTCTATCTGGGCGTGCTGAGTCGGGTGCTGATCTTTGCCATTGCCGCATCCAGCCTGAACCTGATCCTGGGCTTTGGCGGCATGGTCAGCTTTGGTCATGCAGCTTTTGTGGGCCTGGGCGCCTACACAGTGGGCATCCTGGCCGAGGCGGGTGTCGTGCAGGCCTGGGTTGCCTGGCCGCTGGCCATGCTGGTGAGCGCACTGGCCGCCGCCTTGATTGGGGTCATCAGCCTGCGCACCCGGGGTGTCTACTTCATCATGATCACCCTGGCGTTTGCCCAGATGTTTTACTACCTGATGGTGTCGCTGAAGGCCTATGGCGGGGAAGACGGCCTGCCCCTGTCACAGCGCTCCCTGGCGCCGGGTTTGGACTTGCAAAACGATGCGCAGTTCTTTTGGCTGATTCTGGCCCTTGGCGCCCTGGTGATGGCCGCGCTGCAGCGATGGGTCAATTCTCCGTTCGGTCAAATCCTGCAAGGCATCAAAGAGAACGAGCAGCGCATGAGCGCCGTCGGCAGCCCGGTGTTCGCCGTGCAATGGCAGGCATTCGTGCTGGCCGGCGCGCTGGCAGGGCTGGCGGGCGCCTTGCTGGCCAATCTGAATGGCCTGGTCACACCGCATATGCTGCATTGGTCGCAATCGGGCCAGCTGCTCATCATGCTGATCATCGGCGGTGCCGGTGCGCTCTGGGGTGGGGCGCTGGGCGCGGCGGTTTTGCTGCTGCTGGAGGAGCTGCTGTCGGGCTACACCTTGCATTGGCAGATGGTGCTGGGCGTCCTGCTTCTCTGCGTCGTCCTGTTCGCACACAAGGGTCTGGCAGGCCTGGTCGTAGCCCGCAAGCGAGGAGCCAAACATGAGTAACGCTCAGCCCTTGCTGAAGATAGAAGGCTTGGTCAAGCGCTTTGGCGCGCTGGCCGCCACCGACAACGCTTCCTTCGAGGTGAGGGCGGGCGAGGTCCATGCCTTGATCGGCCCCAATGGCGCTGGCAAAACGACCTTGATCCATCAGATCTCGGGCGCTTTGAAGCCCGATGCTGGTCGCATCCTTTTCGAGGGGCAAGACCTGACCCTCAAGCCCATGGCCGCGCGGGTGAGGGCGGGCTTGGTGCGCTCCTACCAGATCACCAGCATCTTCAAGAGCTTCAGCGTGCTGGACAACCTCTGCCTGGCCGTGCAGGCCCGCCGCCCCGGTTGGCCCAGCTTGTGGCGGCGCGCTGCTGCCGATGCGGCTTTGCGTGATGAGGCCCAAGCCTTGCTGGCCCGCATCGGCTTGGCGGCTTCTGCGCAGCGGCAGGCGGGTTCACTGGCTCACGGCGAGCAGCGGCAATTGGAGCTGGGCCTGGCCCTGGCCGCGCGGCCGCGCCTGCTGCTGCTGGACGAACCCATGGCCGGCATGGGGCCGGATGAATCGGAGCGCATGGTGACGCTGTTGCAATCGCTGCGCCAAGAAGTGACCCTCTTGCTGGTGGAGCACGATATGGACGCGGTGTTCCGCCTGGCCGATCGCATCTCCACCCTGGTGTTTGGCCGGGTGATCGCCAGCGGCACGCCGGATGAGATCCGGGCCCACCCCGAGGTCAAGAAAGCCTATCTGGGGGATGAGGAAGCGATGGAGTCTGCGTTGTGAGCGCATTGCTGGAAGTGACGGGACTCGAAGCTGCTTACGGTAGCAGCCAAGTTCTCTTTGGTCTGGACCTGACGATTCAATCCGGTGAGGTGGTGACGCTGCTGGGCCGCAACGGCATGGGCAAGAGCACGACGCTTCGCTGCCTGACCGGCTGGATGAAGCCCAAGGCTGGGCAGATCCGCTTTTGCGGCGAGCTGGTCAATGCTTGGTCGGCCGACCGCATTGCGCGCTTGGGGCTGGCCATCGTGCCCGAGGGGCGGCAGGTTTTTCCGAATCTGTCGGTGCGCGAGCATCTGCAGGCGTTTGCTGCCAATCGCAGCGGGGCGCAGCAGCCCTGGGATGTGGAGCGGGTGTTCGATTTGTTCCCGCGCTTGCGCGAGCGCGCTGGAAACATGGGCAATCAGCTCTCGGGTGGTGAGCAGCAGATGCTGGCCATAGGCCGGGCGCTGGTGACTAACCCGCGTCTGATGATTTTGGACGAGGCCAGCGAGGGCCTGGCCCCGCTGATCCGTGAGGAAATCTGGCGCTGCCTGAAGGTCTTGCGTGAGTCGGGGCAGACGATTCTGGTGGTGGACAAATACGTCAAACGCCTGATCCGCCTGGCCGATCACCATCACATTCTGGAGCGCGGGCAAATGGTCTGGACCGGGGATTCCGCCGCCCTGGACGCCGACCACGCGCTCTGGCATCGCTATCTCGGTGTTTGAATAAAAAATGGCAGCAACTGACTTTGTATTTGAGCGGCAAGAACTGGTGCGCTTCGGGCATTGCGACCCGGCGGGCATCGTCTTTTACCCGCGCTATTTTGAGATGCTCAATGCCCTGGTGGAAGACTGGATCAGCCAGGGCCTGGGCGTGGACTATGCGCAGCTGCTGGGCCCGCGCCGCGTTGGCCTGCCCAGCGTGAGTTTGGCTGCCGACTTCAAACGCATCAGCCGCATGGGCGATGTGTTGCGCCAGCGCCTGGCCATCGCCAAGCTGGGCCGGACTTCCTTGGCCCTCAGTATTTCTTTTGACGGGGAAGATGGCCAGCGTGTGGCCTTCGAGCAGGTGCTGGTTTGCACCTCGCTGGAGACGCACAAGCCCCAGCCTTTTCCCGATGATTTGCGCGCCGCGCTGGAGCTTGCGGCGCAGCAGCAGGAGTAGAACCCCCATGACAACAAGCAGCAGTAACTCTTCATCTTTACCTTCATCCAAACAGATCCTGCAGCCCGCCGGCTGGGCCGCTCCGCGCGGCTATGCCAATGGGGTGGCGGCCACTGGGCGACAGGTTTTTGTGGCCGGCCAGATCGGCTGGAACGCTGCTTGCCAGTTCGAGAGCGAGGACTTCATCGCGCAAGTGCGCCAGACCCTGCTCAATATCAAGGCCGTGCTGGCCGAGGCCGGCGCCGAGCCCAAGCACATGACCCGCATGACCTGGTACCTGACCGACAAGCGCGAGTACCTCGCGCGTGGCCGCGAGGTGGGTGCCGTCTACCGCGAGGTCTTGGGCAGCGAGTACCAGATCGCCATGACGGCGGTGCAGGTTGTGGCCTTGATGGAAGACCAAGCCAAGGTGGAGATCGAGGTCACGGCCGTTGTTCCGGAGTGAACACGAGGCTAGCGCTGCACTGAATTACCATTGAGTTACTAGGAGACAAAACAATGAGCAAAGCATCTTTTCACTGGGACGATCCGCTGCTGTTGAATGAGCAGCTCAGCGACGATGAACGCATGGTGCGTGACGCGGCCGCCAGCTATTGCCAAGAGCGCTTGGCGCCGCGTGTGTTGGAGGCCTTCCGCCACGAGCGCACCGATCTTGAAATCTTCCGCGAGATGGGCGAGATTGGCCTGCTAGGCCCCACCATCGCACCTGAGTACGGCGGCCCCGGCCTCAACTACGTGGCTTACGGCCTGATCGCCCGCGAGGTGGAGCGGGTGGATTCTGGCTATCGCTCCATGATGAGCGTGCAAAGCTCGCTGGTGATGGTGCCCATCAACGAGTTCGGCAATGAAGCCACCAAGCAAAAGTATCTGCCCAAGCTGGCCACCGGCGAGTGGATCGGCTGCTTTGGCCTGACCGAACCCAATCACGGTTCTGACCCTGGCTCCATGGTCACCCGCGCCAAGAAAGTGGCGGGCGGTTACAGCCTCAGCGGCGCCAAGATGTGGATCACCAACAGCCCGGTGGCCGATGTGTTTGTGGTCTGGGCCAAGGACGACGAAGGTGCCATCCGTGGCTTTGTGTTGGAGAAGGGCTGGAAGGGCCTGAGCGCCCCCGCCATCCATGGCAAGGTGGGCCTGCGCGCATCGATTACCGGCGAGATCGTGATGGACGAAGTGTTCTGCCCCGAGGAGAACGCCTTCCCCGATGTGCGCGGCCTGAAGGGCCCGTTCACCTGCCTCAACAGCGCCCGCTACGGCATCGCCTGGGGGGCCTTGGGCGCGGCCGAAGACTGCTGGCACAAGGCCCGTCAATACACCCTGGATCGCAAGCAATTCGGCAAACCCCTGGCCGCCAATCAGCTGGTGCAAAAGAAGCTGGCCGATATGCAAACCGAAATTACTCTGGGCCTGCAAGGCTGCTTGCGCTTAGGCCGCATGAAGGACGAAGGCACGGCCGCGGTGGAGATCACCTCCATCATGAAGCGCAATAGCTGCGGCAAGAGCCTGGACATCGCTCGTACCGCGCGCGACATGCTGGGCGGCAACGGCATCAGCGACGAGTTCGGCATCGCCCGCCACCTGGTGAATTTGGAGGTGGTCAACACCTATGAGGGCACGCACGATATTCATGCGCTGATTCTGGGCAGGGCGATGACGGGGATTGCGGCTTTTTAGGCTTGGGGGGCAGACCGCCCGGAGCGAGCGCAGCGAGCGGAATCGCTCTGACGCTGCACAGGCAAGTCGGAAGGCTTGGCTCGGCTGCCGAAGGCCTTGCCACGATACTGGTGGCAAGGCTGACCCCAACTGAGTGAGCGGGACTCAATGCCGCTCATGCGTTCTCAAGTGTGAAGGGGTTGGACAACGAGCCGAACGCCAAGGGCCGCACAGACCTTGCTGATGGTGTCAAACCTGGGTTGCGAATCTGCACGCAGTGCTTTGTAGAGCGCCTCGCGAGCGATGCCTGAGGCTTTCGCAATCTCGGTCATGCCCCGTGCCCGCGCAATGTCCCCCAAGGCCGCCGCCAGCAAGGCAGGATCACCAGCTTCCATCACGTCGGTCAGGTAGGCTGCAACAGCTTCCTCCGAGTCGAGGTAAGGAGTTGCATCAAACTCCGGTAGTTCGCTCACTTTTGTACGCTTGCTCATCTTGTGCTCCTTAGTCCAAGGTCTTCGCCAGGGTTTTGGCTTTGCGAATGTCTGCCGCTTGGCTCTTCTTGGAGCCGCCTGCGAGCAATACGATCAGCTCATTGCCACGCTGCACAAAGTACACGCGCCAGCCCGCACCGAAGTGAATACGAAGCTCCGACACGCCCTCGCCCACCGGGGCGACATCACCAGGCAGCCCCAGGGACAAGCGCAGCACTCGCGCAGCAACAACAGCCTTGACTTTGGCGTCAGGGACGCCATTCAGCCAATGGCTGAACTCGGGCAAGGCCTTCACGCGGATCATGGTATATTGTAATCGATCGATTACGAATCATCAACAAGCTATTGTTGCCTGGCGGCGCCTTGGCACGGGTGGCGGTTTGTGGGTTTCTAAGACTTTGCTGATTAGTTTCGAGGCCCGAGCCCCTGCCTTGAATGTCTTGCCCTGCTTAGCCATTGCCGCCTAGAAGCCTATCAATCGGGCTCGTCACGGCGCCGCCGCCCATCTTGAGCACATGGGTGTAGATCATGGTCGTGGACACATCTGAATGGCCCAGCAGTTCTTGCACGGTGCGGATGTCAGTGCCCGCCTGCAGCAGATGGGTGGCAAAAGAGTGGCGCAGGGTGTGAACAGACACCGGTTTGGCAATGCCTGCCAGCGGCACTGCCTTCTTCAGTGCGCGTTGCACACGGTCTTCGTAGAGGTGGTGGCGCCTCTCCACACCGCTTCGCGGATCGATAGACAAGGTGGGTGACGGAAACATCCAGAACCAAGCCCACGAATAGCCCACCTTGGGATACTTTTGCTCCAGCGCATGAGGCGTCTCCACGCCCCCGCGCTGAGCCTGTCGATCAGCTTCCCAGAGCGCGCGAGCCGCCAGCAATTGCAAACGCAAGGCCGGCACGAGCGAACGCGGCAACATCACCACCCGGTCTTTGCCGCCTTTGGCATCGCGCACGATGATCACCTGCCGCTCAAAATCTACGTCCTTGATACGAAGGCGCATCCCCTCCATCAGGCGCATGCCCGTGCCATAAAGCAGGCGGGCGATCAGTGCGGTTTCACCTTGCATCTGTGCCAGCAAGCCCGCCACTTCGTCGTTGGTCAACACACTGGGAATGCGCCGCTTCTGGGTGGGGCGATTGATGTTGCTGAGCCAAGGTAGCTCGATAGCGAGCACTTCCCGGTAAAGAAACAGAATCGCGCTCAACGCTTGGTTGTGCGTGGATGCAGACACCCTGCGCTCTGTGGCCAGATGGGCCAAAAACGCTTCGACCTCGCTGGCACCCATGTCGCGGGGATGCCGCATGACCCCGCCACGGCCCGACCAGCGAATGAAGAAGCGCACCCAGTAGAGGTACACCTGCTCGGTGCTGAGGCTATAGTGCATGTACCGTATCCGCTCGCGCAACTGGTCCAAAATCCGGCTGGACTGCAGCACAGGGGTGCTGGGTTTCGCGGAATTTTTAATACTGTACATGCATACAGTATATTGAGCAAAAAGCCAGCATTCAAGCCACTCTCAGGGGGGACAGATGATCAATGTATGGAGCAGCGCCCAACTTCTAGAGCAGACTTTGCTCTGGACATTACGTTGGGCGGCACTAGATGCAGGTTGATCGACCTTCTTGGGAAATTCGAGGAATCCGATGCCAGTGTTGCGCCAGGCAGGGTGCACTTTGCTTTTTGGCGTGTCCCAATTGCGAGGCTGTGGTGCTTGTATGCGATGAAGTGGGTACCGCATATCTAGACCCGACCGACCTAGAAGCTGCGGTTTACGGCGCGCTCGATGATCCGAATTGCAGGTGCCCAAGGTGTTTGGCGAAGCGTATTTCTGAATTTGAAAGCGCCTCATCGGAGCAAATTCAGTTGGCAGGATTTCCGGATGGCACGTATGAGTGAGAGCGTGCTGCCCAACCCGTCATTGCAGCCGACCTGCGCCAGCTTCGCTGGCTGGTCGGCTGAATTCCAACGTTGTGCAGCATGAAACTTCGGCCTGCCGTCCGCCGCAATTGGATAGTCGCTCTGGCATTTTGCGGTTTCATCTTGGCCTCTCTTGCAGGTGCCATGCTCGTCGGATTGGTTCCGTCGTTCGAGCAGAAGTGCGCCCAGCAATGCAAGCCCGCGGGGTTAGACGGGCGCATGGTGCCAAGCTATCCACAGGAGATGACGGGTGGCCGTGGCGGCCCAAAGGAGTGCAAGTGCTTCAGTCCCGGTACTTCCTCGGCTCCAGCATGACGCTCACGCGGCACAACCTTTTGCTGCAGCGGACGGCTACGCCGCCCGCTGAGCGCGAACGTTAAACAGCAAATGCGACCGCACTTCTTTGACCCCGTCGCGTCGAATCCAAACCTGCCTGCGGCGCGGAAGCTAGCCCGAGACATCTACGGCTTGCACGAGGCAGGCGCGAACTACGCCGCCGAACTTCGGCAGTTGGGGCTGCTGGCGGGGCGAATCATCTCCTTGCAACAGGTCATGGGCGCATTCGGCTCTAACGACCCGGAGACCTTTGCGCAAAAGTCGCTGGTTGACTGGCATGCACTCCCGAGGGATGCAACCGAGGCCGAAATGCTGGAAATGCTTCGGTTGATATGTCAGGCCAAGGGCACCGAGTTCCAAGTCGAGTATTGGGTGGAATGCCTGCGCGTCAACACCGGTGACGAGCGCCTCAGCGACTTGATTTTTTGGCCAGATGAGTATTTTGGGAAGCCAACCATTAAGGACCTGTCAGCCGAGGAAATCCTCGAAGTTGCTCTGGGCCGCTCGGGAGGCGAACTTGCTGTTTAACCCTTCGCAGCAGCGGACGGCTTCGCCGCCCGCTGAGCTCACACGTTAAAGGGCACGACTTGGCTTCAGCGTCTCATATTGAGCTGCCGTCCTTCGATACCGGCGAGTACGAGGCCAGCGAGCTTCATATGTCCGAAGGGAAGGCCGTACTGAGGGTGCATATCGCCGGGCGCGAGCCCGTTCAAATCGCCTTCGCCTGTGTTCGTTGGCATCGCTTCACGTCGCTGTACGCGTGCCCGGCTGAATGGATCTCCGGGTACTACTTCAAGGTTGGAGTGGTTGGCAACAGCCGGGAATTGGCAGAGCACCTGGAGGCGGACCAAGCATCTGTGAAGCCCTACAAGCAGCTTCACCATTTCCGGATATTTCTCGACAAAACAGGGTGTCATGAGTTCTTGGCGGAGAGCGCTGATGCCCTTTAACCTGTCATTGGAGCGGACCGCCTTTGGCGTCCGCTCACTTTCACGTTAAAGGGCACGACTTGGCTTCAGCGTCTCATATTGAGCTGCCGTCCTTCGATACCGGCGAGTACGAGGCCAGCGAGCTTCATATGTCCGAAGGGAAGGCCGTACTGAGGGTGCATATCGCCGGGCGCGAGCCCGTTCAAATCGCCTTCGCCTGTGTTCGTTGGCATCGCTTCACGTCGCTGTACGCGTGCCCGGCTGAATGGATCTCCGGGTACTACTTCAAGGTTGGAGTGGTTGGCAACAGCCGGGAATTGGCAGAGCACCTGGAGGCGGACCAAGCATCTGTGAAGCCCTACAAGCAGCTTCACCATTTCCGGATATTTCTCGACAAAACAGGGTGTCATGAGTTCTTGGCGGAGAGCGCTGATGCCCTTTAACCTGTCATTGGAGCGGACCGCCTTTGGCGTCCGCTCACTTTCACGTTAAGCCGCACTATGAAGCGTTTGGCAATTGCCACGACAGGAATCCTCCTCGCCGCTACCGCATTTGCTGCGGGGCATATTGCTGCGGTGACTTCTCGGGGGCTTGGGCCAGTTCAATTCGGTATGACAGTGGCGCAGTTCAGTCATTCGGTTGGGGAGGCACTGTCCGAGCCTCAGAATCCAGAAGACAGCGGCTGCTTTTATCTGGAGTCCAAGCGGTTCAACGGTGTCTCCTTCATGTTTGAGGACGGAAAGCTTCGTCGAATCGACGTGCGCACCGACAAGATCTCTACGCAAGACGGTATCCGCATTGGTACGACAGTAGCCGCCGTTAAGCGACGCTACGGTAGGAGACTTAGCGATGAACCGCATCACTATTCGGGCCCAGAAGATCGATATCTAACGGTTGCCCTCGCGGGTGATATCGCAGTGCGTTTTGAGACCAGAGACGCCAAAGTCGACAACTTCTACATCGGTAACAAAGCCCAAGTGCAGTACGTGGAGGGCTGCCTGTGATGCGGCTTAACCCTTCGCTGCAGCGGACGGCTTCGCCGCCCGCTGAGCTCAAACGTTAAGCCGCAAGCGCAATGCCGTTCCTTCGCATAGTTCTGGACGCAAACTCGGACGAAGTTGGCCGTGCTGACAAGCGGCGAGGTCTGGTTGACACAGCGAACCCGAGCTACCGCGGGAAGCATCCTCTCATTCGATGCTGGTTGATTGAGTTTGACGAAGATGGCGCGCCATGGAGGGAGATCGGACTGGATCAAAATGAGGCCATCATGGTTGCTGGCCCCAGCATCCATGACTATGGTTTTTGGCTCGATACAAACATGCGGTACGCGGATTTCAAGGGTGAGCCGGTAGCGGGCGAATATTTCGAGAAGCTATGGGCAGAATCTGGGGTGGTCGCACCATGATGCGGCTTAACCCTTTGGTCAAGCGAACCTGCGCCAGCTACGCTGGCTGGTCCGCTTACCGCAAACGTTGGACATCAGGGGCGAAGCCGCTCGTTACTTGAGCGGACAATACCCGCCCAGGAGGCAGCATGTCATTCATTTCAAACGCTGGCGCGCCCGTCGGCCAACCATTCGCTCCCGTCCAGATTCGCACGTCGGGGCGCGATGTTGTGTCGGCTGGTACGGTCATCACGGTAGACAACCGCAATCTGGAGTTTCAGATCGCCCATCTAAAGGTCGTCTTCTCCTTCGTCACTGATGCTGGCGCTACGCGGCTTGGCCCTGGGTCTGCGTCTGACTCCACGCTGAATCTCACGCTCTACAACTTCAACAACTCCATCGGTTCGGGAACAACCGCCCCTCTCGACATTGGGACTTTGGCTGGTCGAAAGCTGTCGCTCTCCTTCATGGTTTATGCCATCAGTCCGGAGAGCAGCAAGACTGTTCACTACACCTTTACGCTTGGGGAGCCCGCGTGAGTGAGCAATCATCTTCCCTGACTACGGCCAATTTGGGTCAATTGCAAGGCGAACTTCGCGCGCCGCCGGTCCCCGAGACCTCGGGCTCAATCTCAGTGTCGATCCCTGGTACGGTGACTCAGCAGATTGGCTCTGGCGAGCATGCTCAGAATTCAATCGTCTATCGGACGATCCTTTGGTCGTTCATTGGCGGTGGGGCGCTATCTACTGCATCTATCGTGATCGCGCTTGCCAAGGGAAATGCGAGCGCGCTCACTGAAATCAAGGACGTTTGGTCGATCTTCGCGCCACTGATAACTCTCGCGCTTGGATACCTCTTCGGCAAGGGGCGGTGATGCCCAACACTTCAATGGATCGGACAGGCAAAAGCTGGCCCCGCTGCGATCCCTTGTTATTGTTGCCTTCGCGGGGCCAGCTCTTGCCTGCCGCTCATCTTGGACGTTAGCCGTCATGGAAACACCGCTACCCGTACACCGCGTAGTAGAAGAGTGGCTTCTGTGGGCCGCTTGGCAATCTGACCCGAAAAATCACGGGAAGCAGAATGCCGACTTGATCGGGTTCGATGAATTCGACTACGTTGTCCGAAAGCATCCCGAGCACGCCTGGCAGTGCATTCTTGCTACGGTCGCAGAGGCGAGGGCCAAGCCGTTTCTGGGTGTACTTGCTGCCGGGCCGGTAGAAGACCTCCTCGGGCTTTACGGTGCCGCGTTTATCGAGAGAGTTGAGCGGGAGGCCCGTCTGAATCCACAGTTCGCTTGGATGCTCGGCGGTGTCTGGCAGTGTCAAATTGCAGACGAAGTCTGGGCCCGGGTTCAAAAGGTCTGGAATCGCCGCGGCTGGGATGGAATTCCAGAATGACGGCTAACCAGTCTACAAGGACTTCCTACCGTTTCAAGCTCCAATAGCAAGACTTGACCCTACGGGGTATTTTTCATTTCTAGACCCGCGTTCTGAACAGCGGCAACGCAATGAGGAACAGACTGAACATCTACAAACGGGCTTGCTGCTGACCATGCCGCTGCCCCAGA
>NZ_QAJN01000002.1:0-290698 GCF_003852425.1 Paucibacter sp. KBW04
GTGATTCTGGCCGGCCGCCGTATCAACGACGGCATGGGCAAGTTCATCGCCGAGCAGACCATCAAGCAGATGATTGCCGCGGGCTGCGCCATCAAGGGCGCCAAGGTCAATGTGCTGGGCCTGACCTTCAAGGAAGACTGCGCCGATCTGCGTAACTCCAAGGTCATCGACATCATCCATGAGCTGCAAACCTATGGCGTGGAAGTAATCGTGACCGACCCGGATGCCGACGCGGACGAGGCCGTGCATGAGTACGGCGTGCGCCCGGTCAAGTGGGCCGAACTGCCCAAGGCCGACGCCATCGTCGCGGCGGTTGCACACAAGAGCTACAAGGCTTTGAGCGCGGCCGACTTGGCGGCCAAGGTCGTCGCAGGCGGCGCCTTCATCGACGTGAAGGCGGCCTTTGATCAGAAGGCGCTGGAGGCTGCGGGCCTGCGGGTCTGGCGCCTGTAACTGAGCCTCCCAAAATTGCCATTGATTTAGCAAGGCTGCTCCCATGACCATCCTCGTCACCGGCGCAGCCGGCTTTATCGGCAGCAACTTCGTGCTGGACTGGCTCAAGTCCTCGGATGAGCCCGTCGTCACGCTGGATGCGCTGACCTATGCCGGCAATCTGGAGAACCTGGCCTCGCTGCAAGGTGACGCCCGCCACACTTTCGTGAAGGGCGATATCTGCGACCGCGCTTTGGTGGATCAACTGCTGAGCCAGCATCGCCCCCGTGCTCTGATCCACTTTGCAGCCGAGAGCCATGTGGACCGCTCCATCAGCGGCCCCGGTGCCTTTATGCGCACCAATATCGAAGGCACTTACACCCTGCTAGAAGCGTCGCGAGCTTACTGGAGTGGCCTGAGCGATGCCGACAAGGCAGCCTGGCGCTTCCATCATGTCTCGACCGACGAGGTCTACGGCTCGCTTTCGGCTGAAGACCCTCCCTTCGCTGAAACCAAGACCTACGAGCCCAACAGCCCTTACTCGGCCAGCAAGGCCGCCAGCGACCATCTGGTGCGCGCCTGGCACCACACCTACGGCCTGCCGGTGCTGACCACCAACTGCAGCAATAACTACGGGCCCTATCACTTCCCCGAGAAGCTGATCCCGCTGATGATCGTCAACGCCTTGGCTGGCAAAGCCTTGCCCATCTATGGCGATGGCAAGAATGTGCGGGACTGGCTCTTCGTCACCGACCACGCCAGCGCCATCCGTGCCGTGCTCAAGGGCGGCCGCGTGGGCGAGACCTACAACATCGGCGGTTGGAACGAGATGACCAATCTGGAGATTGTGCACACCGTGTGCGAGCTTCTTGATGAGTTGCGCCCCGATGCAGCCGGCAGCTACAAGCGCTTGATCACCTATGTGAAGGACCGCCCCGGCCACGACCGGCGCTACGCCATCGATGCCCGCAAGATCGAGCGCGAGCTGGGCTGGCGCCCGGCCGAGACCTTTGCCACAGGCATCCGCAAGACCGTGCAGTGGTACTTGGACAACCCTGAGTGGGTGGCACGCGTGCAAAGCGGCGCCTATCGCGACTGGATCGCTCAGCAATACCAAGCCTGAGCGCTGCCTCCATGAAAATTCTTCTGCTGGGCAAGAACGGCCAAGTGGGCTGGGAGCTGCAACGCGCCTTGGCCCCCTTGGGCGAGGTGATCGCGCTGGACCGCAGCGAAGGTGCGGACCTCGCCAAGCCCGAAGCGCTACAAGCCAAGGTGCGCGAGATCGCCCCTGAAGTCATCGTCAATGCCGCGGCCTACACAGCCGTGGACAAGGCCGAGTCAGAGCCAGACCTAGCCCTGGCCATCAACGCCCATGCGCCAGGGCTGCTGGCCCAAGAGGCCAAGCGCTTGAACGCCTTGTTGGTTCACTACAGCAGCGACTATGTGTTTGACGGCAGTGGCAACACGCCTCGGACTGAGGAAGCGGCCACCGGCCCCTTGAGCGTCTACGGTCGCAGCAAACTGCTGGGCGAAGACGCGATCCGCGAGAGTGGCTGCCAACACCTGATCCTGCGCACCAGCTGGGTCTACGCCGCACGGGGTGGCAACTTCGCCAAGACCATGCTGCGCCTGGCGGCCGAGCGGGATCAGCTCAAGGTCATCGCCGATCAGATCGGTGCGCCCACCGGCGCCGATCTCTTGGCCGACCTGACGGCCCAGATGCTGCCCACCTTGCGCGCCCGGCCCGAGCTCAGCGGCACTTACCACGCCGTAGCCAGCGGCGAAACCAGCTGGCACGCCTATGCGCAATACGTGATCGAATTCGCCCGTGCCCGGGGTCAGGTCTTGCGCGTGGCTCCGGACCAAGTGCTGGCCATCCCCACCCGCGACTACCCCACACCGGCCCAGCGCCCCCTGAACTCCCGCCTGTCCACAGCCAAGTTGCAAGCCGCCTTCGGCCTGCGTCTGCCGCATTGGCAGCAAGGGGTGGAACGCATGTTGATGGAAATCCTCTGAGCGCTAAGAGGCTCGGTCACCATCGACTCACCAAGGAGAGAACCATGACGAATAAAAGCCGCAAAGGCATCATCCTCGCCGGAGGCTCTGGCACCCGTCTGCACCCCGCCACCTTGGCCATGAGCAAGCAGCTGCTGCCGGTCTACGACAAGCCCATGGTGTACTACCCGCTGGCCACCCTGATGCTGGCCGGCATCCGCGACATCTTGCTGATCAGCACCCCGCAGGACCTCCCACGCTTTGAAGCCCTGCTGGGTGACGGCAAGCGCTGGGGTATCAATATCAGCTACTGCGTGCAGCCCAGCCCCGATGGACTGGCGCAAGCCTTTGTTCTCGGCAAAGACTTTATTGACGGCGCCCCGAGCGCGCTGGTTCTGGGCGACAACATCTTTTACGGCCATAACTTCCAAGGCTTGCTGGCCAATGCCAATCAGGCCAAGACAGGCGCCACCGTCTTCGCCTATCACGTGACCGACCCCGAGCGCTATGGCGTGGTGGACTTCGATGCCAACAAGAAGGCCTTGTCCATCGAAGAAAAGCCCGTCCAGCCCAAAAGCAATTACGCCGTCACCGGGCTTTACTTCTACGACGAGCAGGTCTGCGATATCGCTGCCAACATCAAGCCCAGCGCGCGCGGTGAATTAGAGATCACCGACGTCAACGCCCAGTACTTGCGCCAAGAACAGCTGCAGGTCGAGATCATGGGCCGCGGCTATGCCTGGTTGGATACGGGAACCCACGACAGCTTGCTCGAAGCCGGCCAGTTCATCGCCACACTAGAAAAGCGCCAAGGCCTCAAGGTGGCCTGCCCGGAAGAAATCGCTTACCGTGCGGGTTGGATCAGCGCTGATCAATTGGCCGCGCTTGCCCATCCTCTGGCCAAGAACGGCTACGGCCAGTACCTGCAAAAGCTCTTGGCTGACAAAGCCTTCTAAAAATGAAAATCACACCCGCAAACCTGCCGGAAGTCCTGATCCTCGAACCCCGTGTGTTCGGCGACGCGCGTGGCTTCTTCACCGAGAGCTGGAACGAACAGGTCTTCAACAAGGCCGTGGGTCAGGAAGTCCGCTTTGTGCAGGACAGCCACTCACGCTCGGTGCGTGGTGTGCTGCGCGGTCTGCACTACCAGATGGCACCGCACACCCAGGGCAAGCTG
Organism: Paucibacter sp. KBW04; assembly: GCF_003852425.1. Taxonomy (GTDB): domain Bacteria; phylum Pseudomonadota; class Gammaproteobacteria; order Burkholderiales; family Burkholderiaceae_C; genus Paucibacter_A. Next base: position 3,605 of record NZ_QAJN01000002.1, read on the forward strand.
GTCCGTGTCGTGAAAGGTCTAGTCTTTGACGTAGTCGTGGACATGCGTCGCTCCAGCCCCAACTTCGGCCGCTGGGCCGGGGTGGAGTTGAGCGAGGACAACCACCGCCAGGTCTGGGTGCCACCGGGCTTCGCGCACGGCTTTCTGGTGCTGAGTGAGTCGGCCGACTTCCTCTACAAGACCACCCACTTCTACGCGCCTCAATCAGAAGCCAGCGTGCGCTGGGATGACCCGGCGATTGGCATTCAGTGGCCAGATGTCGGTGGAGCTCCGCTGCTGGCGGAAAAGGATGCCAAAGCGCCTTTGCTGGCAGAGGCGAAGACCTTTGACTGAACAAAGGCGTTTGAGCTGAGATCAAGAAAGGGCCGAGCGGCCCTTTTTCGTCAATGTTGGGACTGGCCCCGCCCAATCCCCCAATGCTCAATCCCCAGCGCCTTCATCAGCGTTGGCTCGTATTGATTGCGGCCGTCGAACACGACGGGCTGCTTGAGGCTGGACTTGATCAGATCAAAGTCGGGGCTCTTGAACTCTTTCCATTCGGTCACCAGTAGCAAGGCGTCCGCGCCCTCCAAGGCCTGATCCGCGCGCTCGCTAAAGCGCAGGCGATCTGAGGCCAGTTCTTTGGCCAAGAGGCGGCGCGCTTCGGGCATGGCGACCGGGTCGTAGGCGGTGATGGTGGCGCCCAGCTTGAGCAGCGTTTGCACAATCACCAAGGCCGGCGCCTCGCGCATATCGTCGGTATTGGGCTTGAAGGCCAGGCCCCAGACGGCGAAATGCCGGCCGCTCAGGTCGGCACCAAAACGAGCGGTGACCTTGTCCACCAGCAGCATTTTTTGCCGCTCATTGGCTTCCTCCACCGCAGTCAGCACGCGCAAGGGAATGCCTTCGCCTTGCGCGGCCTGGATCAAGGCCTTCACATCCTTGGGGAAGCAGGAGCCGCCGTAACCAGCGCCAGCATACAAAAAGCTATAGCCGATGCGGGGGTCGGAGCCGATGCCTCGGCGCACCAGCTCGATGTCGGCGCCTACCTTTTCGGCCAGCAAGGCCATCTCATTCATAAAGCTGATGCGGGTGGCCAGCATGGCGTTGGCGGCGTACTTGGTGAATTCGGCGCTGCGCAGGTCCATCACCACCAGGCGGTCGTGATTGCGGGTGAAGGGGGCGTAGAGCGCGCGCATCAGCAGCGTGGCTTGCTCGTCCTCGCTGCCCACGATGATGCGGTCGGGCTTCATGAAGTCCTCCACCGCCGCGCCCTCTTTCAGGAACTCGGGGTTGGAGACCACGGCGTAGGCCATCTCGCTCAAGCCGCGTTTAGCCAGTTCCTCGCCTACGGCGGCACGCACCTTGTCTGCGGTGCCCACGGGCACGGTGCTCTTGTCGACGATGACCTTGTAGTCGGTCATGCGCTGGCCGATGGAACGCGCGGCCGCCAACACATACTGCAGATCGGCCGAACCATCTTCATCGGGCGGCGTACCGACGCCGATGAAGAGGATGGTGCCGTGGTTCACCGCCAAGTCCACATCGGTGGTGAACTGCAAGCGACCAGCCGCCACATTGCGGCGCACCACCTCCAGCAGGCCGGGTTCGTGAATGGGGATTTCGCCGTTGTTGAGGATGCGGATCTTCTCCGCGTTCACGTCCAGGCAAACCACATGGTTGCCCATCTCGGCCAGGCAAGCGCCCGTCACCAGGCCCACATAACCCGTACCAATGGCGGTAACTTTCATTCCCTGAAATCCTCTTTAAGCAAACGAAAATTCATCCATCAAACCGGCAGATTGGCCAAGCTGGCCCCGAGTCAAACCTTGAAATACTCGCGATACCAGGCCACGAACTTGGCCACGCCGTCCGGCACCGGCATGGCGGGGCGGAAGTCGGTCCATGCCGCCAGCTCTTCCACATCGGCATGGGTGGCGGGCACATCGCCGTCTTGCAAGGGCATGAAATTCTTGACCGCCTCTTTGCCCACAGCCTTCTCAATCGCTTCGATAAAAGCCATCAGTTGGATGGGCGCATGGTTACCGATATTGAAGACGCGGTAAGGCGCGTTGGAATGCGCGGGGTCGCTCTTCATCGCGTCATAGCCCGGCTCGGGCGTGGCCACACGGTCCAGCACCCGCACCACGCCTTCGGCGATATCGTCCACATAGGTGAAGTCGCGCACCATCTGGCCGTGGTTGAAGACATTGATGGGGCGGCCTTCGATGATGGCCTTGGTGAACAGGAACAAAGCCATATCCGGCCGCCCCCAGGGGCCGTACACCGTGAAGAAGCGCAGACCTGTGGTGGGCAGGCGGAACAGATGGCTGTAGGTATGGGCCATCAGCTCGTTAGCCTTTTTGGTGGCCGCATACAGGCTCACCGGGTGATCCACGCTGTGATGCTCGGAGAAAGGCATCAAGGTGTTGCCACCGTAAACGCTGGAGCTGGAGGCATAGGCCAGATGCTCCACCTGGTTGTGGCGGCAGCCTTCCAGGATGTTGGTGAAGCCGACGATATTGCTCTCGATATAAGCGTGCGGGTTCTCGATGGAGTAACGCACACCGGCCTGCGCGGCCAGATGCACCACGCGGTCGAACTTCTCGGTCTTGAACAAGGCCTCGATGCCAGCGCGATCGGCCACATCCATCTTCACGAAACTGAAACCCGGTAGCGGCGTCAGCCGGGCCAAGCGATCCAGTTTGAGCTGCGGGTCGTAATAGTCATTCAGATTGTCCAGGCCCACCACCTGATCGCCGCGTGCCAGCAGGAGCTGGGCCACATGCATGCCGATAAAACCGGCAGCGCCGGTAATGAGAACTTTCACGCAATCTCCTTCATTCGATGACCTAACTTGCCGCATGCCCAAAGATGGGTTGGCCGCGCAACTTAACTATTCTTCACGCAAGAGCGGGTGGCCGATGACGTTGGCGCATTCTCTCCCAGTCTCTTGCTCGATCAGCGCAAACCCTAGCCCTCATTCAAGCGGGATGCCTTGGAAATAACGACAAGGATAGTCTTGCGACATGACAAGCCGTGAAGAATCACGCTGGGCAGCTCGTCCTTCGGCAGACAAGCCCATCGAGCCGGTAGGTTTAGTGTCAAACCTAGCCCATAGAATCCAAGCCAACTCAAGCCTCCCACCGGTTCACGGACTGGCGGGCGCCCATAGACGATTCTTTCGAAACTTGACCCGATGACCCGACCCTGCATCCACCTCATCGCCGGCGCGCGCCCCAACTTCATGAAGATCGCGCCCATCGTGCGGGCCCTGCAGGCCGACGGCCGCCTCGCCTGGAAGATCATCCACACCGGTCAGCACTACGACCGCGATATGAACGAGGTGTTTTTCGAAGAGCTGGGCATCCCCGCACCCGATGTACGCCTAGGTTGCGGCGGCGGCACGCATGCTGAGCAAACCGGCAAGATCATGGTCGCTTACGAGGCCCTGGTCGCTGCAGACAAACCCTGTTTGCCTGGTGGTCGGCGACGTGAACTCCACCGCCGCCTGTTCCATCGTGGCCAAGAAAGCCTGCATCCCCGTGGCCCACGTCGAAGCCGGCCTGCGCAGCGGCGATATGAGCATGCCCGAGGAAATCAACCGCCTCGTCACCGACGCCATCACCGACTGGTTCTTTGTCACCGAGCCCAGCGCCCGCCAACACCTGGCACACGAGGGCAAGGACATGAGCGTGGTCTGGGACGTTGGCCATGTGATGGCCGACAACGTGCTTTACCAAGCCGAGAAGCTCAAGCTAACGGCCGACACCAGCGGCCTGGAAGGCGATGCCTACAAACGCCGCCACGCCCGCTATGGCGTCGTCACCCTGCATCGCCCCAGCAATGTGGACAGCGCCGAGGCCCTGGAGCGCATCGCCGCGGTGCTGCGCGCCGTCTCCCAAGAGCTGCCCCTGGTCTTCCCCGTCCACCCCCGCACCCGCGCCAATATCGAGAAGTTCGGCATCGATCTGGGCCCGGGCGTCGAGCTGATGGGCCCGCAGGCCTATATGTCCTTTTTGCACCTGTGGAAGGACGCCGTCGTCATCCTCACCGACAGCGGCGGCCTGCAAGAAGAAAGCACCGCCCTGGGCGTGCCCTGCATCACCATGCGCGAGAACACCGAGCGCCCCATCACCGTCGATGAAGGCAGCAATGTGCTGGCCGGCACCGATCCCGCCGTCATCATTCCCCTGGCCCTAGACACGGTCCGCAACGGCGGCAAGCGCGGCCGCAGGCCCGAGCTGTGGGACGGCAAGTCGGCCGAACGCATCGTCAGCATCCTGGCGGAGCGCCTGGCATGACCAGTAACAACACCCGCCCCCGCATCCAAATGATGGGCTGCACCATCGACAACCTGTCGATGGAAGACACCTTGCAAACCATCGAGGGCTTTATCGCCAGCGGCAAACCCCACCAGCATGTGGTGGTCAATGTGGACAAGCTGGTCAAAGCGCAAAAAGACCCCGAACTGCGCCAGATCATCAACGACTGCGCCCTCATCAATGCCGACGGCATGCCCGTGGTCTGGGCCTCGCGCCTGCTGGGCAAGCCGCTGAAGGAACGCGTGGCCGGTGTCGATCTGTTCGAAGCCCTGATGGCCCGCTCGGCCGACAAAGGCTGGCGCGTCTTTTTGCTTGGCGCTAAGGAAGACATCGTCTCCCGCGTGCGCGATCTCTACGCCGCCAAATACCCCAATCTGGTCTTCGCCGGTTACCGCAACGGCTACTGGAAGCCCGAGGAAGAAGGCGCCATCGTCCAGCAAATCGCCGACGCCCGCGCCGACCTGCTCTTCGTCGCCATCAGCTCCCCCAAGAAAGAGCAATTCCTGGGCGCCTACCAAGCCACCATGAAGATCCCCTTCGCCATGGGCGTGGGCGGCACCTTCGACGTCGCTGCAGGCAAGGTCAAACGCGCGCCAGTCTGGATGCAAAAGACCGGGCTGGAATGGTTCTACCGCTTCTTGCAAGAGCCACGCCGCATGTTCAGGCGCTACTTCATTGAGGACATGGCGTTTTTTGGCTTGCTGCTCAAAGAGTGGCGGCAGCCGCGCTGACTCCACTATGGACCCTGGAAAAAGAACACGCCATTTGTCCCTGGCAACCGAGACAAATGACTAGTGCGAGCAAGCCCACTCTGAGATATGACAGAGGCCAGGGGCAAATCATTTCAGCTTTTTCAGGCGGCTACTTTTGCCAAATTTGAGAAAAAGTTGGGCTTAAGCAAACCCGCGCGATGCCGAAGATGCCGTTTAGATCTCTGGCTTGAAAGCAGTACAGAGCCGATCAGCCATGCCCTGTGCGCCAGAACGCACGGGGCAGCAGCCAGCGTAGTTCCAGCATCATGAAACTCCCCCCACAGCCCAAGTTGCCAAACCCTGTGTACAGCCTTTTACTCATATGCACTGTCATCAGTGCCTGCGGTGGCGGTGGTGGCGGAGACAGCGCCGAAAAGGCAGCCATTGCGTCCATTCAACCGGCCGGCCCGGCCGCGTCAGAAGTTTCAGCGCCAGCACCTGACACCTCGGCCTCTGCTGCCAGTGCGCCGGAGGCGGCCAGCGCGGCCAGCGGACCAAGCGCCCATGCCCTGGCCAGTATCAGTGCAGAGGGCGCCAAAGCAGCCAGCCCAGCGGTGGCAGTGACCAAGGCAAGCCCTTCGACCTCTGCCAGCCAAAGCAGCGCGACTGCCCAGCCAACCACCGCTACGGCCACGACAAAAGCGACTACAGCCTCCCCAAGCACGGGTGGAGGCGGCAGTGTCCCCCCCCCCTCCAACAGTTCGGCAGCTGCGGCCACGCAGCAAGGCTCCCCCAAAACCACGACTTTGGCGTCTTCATCTGGGACATCCGCGCAAGCCCTGACCAGCGCGGCCGCGCCGGTTAGCGCTCCCGTCATGTCCTTGCTTGGAACTGGGGTCGCTGGAACCGCGGCGACAGGGTGCACAGCCAAGATTTACACCGATTTCATTGACACCATGCAATGGAATCGTCGTCGGGTCCAACCCGGTGACTGCGCGCTGGTGCGCGTCAATCCGCCCCTGTTCGTCTGGCCCCAACCTGCCGACCGGAACACCAAGGTCGCTTGGTCGTTTTCAGTCAGAAAGGCCAATGCTGGCGCCACTGTCCTCACCCGGACCTCAACCGTTCCCCGCGTCGATACAGGCAATGCGCCCTTAGCCGCTGGAGACTACGAATGGAGTGTGAGCTACGCCACCACCTCAGGCAGCACCAAGGTCAGCGCTTGGCGCCGCTTTACCATTGCCAGCGACGCCATCAACTTTGTGATGCCCACCGGCGATGCCTTGGCCGCCTCGGTAGCCAATAAGGTCAACCCGCGCGCACTTCCTGCAGGCTCAAGCTTCGCAGCCATTGCTGCCGCCGCGCAAGCCGGCGACTACAAGAACGCGTATTTGGCCTTGATCAAGCAAGCCAATTCGACCAAAACTGCAGCCATCCCTACGCCACCGGACGCTCGCGCCACCCTGCCCTCCCCCGACAGCTTGATGAGCCCGGCTCGCGATGAACGCAAAGCCATTGAGGCCCTCGGCTTTGCAAGTTACTTCACCAACGATTCGAGCTACCGAACTGCAGGCATCAATCGACTAATGAGCCTGGCCAACTGGTCGCCTACAGGCCTCAGCAGCGATGCGAATCAAGACCAGGTCAACCGCGAGATTCACCTGGCACTGGCTCAAGGCCTGGATCTGTTCCGCGCCAATATGACGACGGCACAAAGAACTACGGTGGCCAATGCCTTGAAGGCACGCATCAACCAAGTCGTTTCCAAGTTCTCCAACTTTGATGCTGACCCCTACGACTCTCACTTGGTCAGCGCTGTCAATTTCGCCACGGAGTCACTGCTCTACGTCACTGGCCTGCCAGAATTTCCCGAGGCCAGCGCATATTTGTCCCGCACCTGGGACACCTACAAATTCGTCATGAATACTTGGGGCGGGCAAGACGGCGGCTACGGCGGTGGCGTCCCCTACGGCTGGTACTCCTTCACCCAAATCCCTCGCACGCTTTCAGCCCTTCGCATCATTGGCGGGGTGGATATGGTCAAGCACCCCTACAACAGCATGTGGGGCGACTACCTGATTGCCTTTACCGCGCCGGCATCCACCCTTTACAGCGCATTTGGAGATGGCCTGGACACCACCAGCCTCTACAGCTCTTACTCCTGGGATGAGTTCCGCCTGTTCGCAGCCTTGACCAAAAAACCTTCCCACGAATGGTACTGGCGCGCACTTTCAACCAATCCAGGAAACACCATGTACATCAGCCCCTGGCATCTAATGCTGCTAGGAACCGGGGCTCCAATAGCAATGCGTTCGGTGGCAGCAAGTACGGACGACGCCTGGGCCTCGGTGGATACGGGTCAGGTTGCCATCCACTCCAAGGCAGCCGATCCACTCCGCTCCAGCCTCTTCTTCCGTTCCAGCCCCTTTGGCAGCGACGGCCACGCCTTTGCCGACCACAACGCTTTCACCTTTGACTCCCGTGGGCAGAACCTGCTGATCAGTGCTGGCTACTATCCCTGGTACAAGTCGGCGCACCATGTGACGGTTAACCGAGCCACTCGCTACAAGAACGCCCTCACCTTCAACGGTGGCATTGGTCAATCCGAGCCCGGCACCAGCGCCAGTGCACAGCCCATCACGCCCGGCAATCCTGCATTCTCAATGGATGCACGAGGCGAGATCATCAACTTCGCCGACACAGGCGTTTGGGCCGCCGCCACGGGTGACGCCACCTTGGCCTATCGCACCATATTCGCGGCAAAGCCAGCTGCCACACTCTTGACGACAGCCATTCGTAGCGTCGCCTACAACCGCACCGAGCGCGTGGCACTGATCTACGACTGGGCCACAAGTGCAACGCCACGAAGCTGGGAATTGAACTTCCACGCCTTCAATACCTTCGACTTTGTAAACAAGTCGGTACGCGTGCAGAACAAGGGCTCGAGTGCCTGCTTCGATGTCTACAACCTGCCTGGCTCCTTCAATCAAGTCACAGGCTTTGCCGTGGCGCCTGAGAACGCCAAACCCAAGCAATGGCATGGCCGCTACACCGCGGCTTTGCCCAGTACCACGCTCACGGCAGTCACCGTCATTCGTGAAGACTGCCGCACGGTCCCCATCACAGTCAGTACCAGCGGAAGCAAGGTAACTGTAGGCGTGGGCAGCACGGGCAGTATCGTGTTTGATCAGCGCAGTATTACGATGCCACAGTAGGCACGTACAGCGACCAAAGAGACTTCAAACCAGGGGCTGCGCCGGACATCCGACGCAGCCCTTTTCCCTGGTTGACAAGTCCTGCACATGAGAAGGGGGAGCCCGGCTTGCCTCTAAGCTGGAGACTAAGAAACGCCAACAAGGCGCGGTAAGCCAAGACGAACGGTCTTCGCACCCTAGCTTCATGCGATAGAGAAGCAACAGAGTCTCCAGCACAATGCGAAAAACAGTCGGAGGCAAACAGGCCCATGATCACTTCACTTCAGGCCGGTCGGGCCATCGCCGCATTTTCAGTAGCTGCATTTCATCTATGGCTTGGCCTCGGCAGCCCGAGTGCCCAGGGCTGGAGTGGCAACACCTTTTTAAGCATTTGGTCTCAAGGCTTTCTGGGGGTCGACTACTTCTTCGTCCTCAGCGGCTTCATCATCTTGCAAGCCCATTTCCGCGACATTGGGCAGGCACATCGCACAGGCAAATACCTGGCCCGTCGAGCAATTCGAATTTTCCCCATCTACTGGATCTATCTCAGCGCCTGCATCCTAGGTATGTGGCTAGTCAAGAGCGACCACTTGCAATTGGGCGGCGCGCTGGACTGGTTCACAAGCTACAGCCTAATTCGGCTGAGCAACGTTGAGCTGCCCTTAGCCCAGGCCTGGACGCTGTTCCACGAGATCGCGTTTTACGCCATCTTTGCGCTGCTAATTCTGAATCGCCGATGGGGCCTCGCTGCCTTCATTGCTTGGATGCTTGTTGTTGCCTTCAACTTTCACTATCCATCCAACGCCTCGCAAAACCTGCTCAGCGTACTGACCGGTGCCTACAACCTGAACTTCTGCATTGGCATGTTGTCATTTCTTTTGGTCCAACGCCTAGCCAGCAAGGCGACAGCATCTTTGGCTCTGCTGCTGGGCCTAGCCCTTTTTGCCGCAATGCTCGCATTCCGAGCCAATGGCGGTGCAGTATGGAGTCCCCTCGGTTGCGCAATAGCCTTTGGATTAGTGATGAGCGGTGCGGCCGCTCTCGAACTCAAGGGAGGCCTGCGGGTGCCAGTTTGGCTCAGCTTGCTGGGTGACGCGTCCTACTCAACCTACTTGCTCCACGAGCATGTAGAAAGCTACAGCCTGCGCGCGCTGAGCAAATTGGGCTTCGACTATCTAAACAGCCCGGTCATCACATTCTTTGGCGTGATGGCAGTAGTCTTGAGTGTCGGCCTGGCCGCCTACCTAGGCCTGGAACGTCCCTTGATGAAGCGGCTGCGCCCTTGGGTGGATCGGCATTTTTCTGGCCAACCAACCCACAGGCAGGCTTCCGCTAACTGAGAGCAATGGGCTCTGAGAGCCACACATAGAATCGACTGCAGAAGCGGCGGCCAAGTCCGTCTCGTCGGTTCAGTTTGTCGAAAGACTTCGCTGAAAAAAAGGTCCTCGAGACAAGCCGAGCTTGTTGGGCTCCACCTGATCCTGCAGCGCCAACGCTCTGGCATTCACCAAAAGAAGCCCCCCCCATCTACCGGAACCCGCCCATGTCCTTGCGCACATTCGCCAAACGTGTTCTGCCCTATATGCCGAGCTGGCTTCAACGCAAACTCAGGCAAAAACTTGAAAAAGAACGCCTAGCCCAACATGCCGCTCGCAAGGCCAGAACCACAGTGTCAGTGGCCTCGGTGCTCGCGCAACTTAAACAAATGAACTTGAGCCGTGACCTCATCGTCCACGGATCCATCTCCAATATCGGTAAGTTGGATCAGCCGGTTACGACCTTGGTGGACTCATGGCTTGCAAGCTTGGACCTCAGCCAGCAAACCCTGCTTGTGCCGGCTCTGCCCTACAACACCACCATGAAGGAATACCTGGACAGCAGCCCGAACTTTGATGTCCGCTCGGCTCGCAACGCGATGGGGGCCATCTCCACCATCATCATGGCCAAAGCTGGCGCGCTGCGCAGCGTGCACCCCACTCACTCCGTCGTAGCACTTGGGGCGCGCGCCGCTAACTACACCAGCACTCACCATCAAGACGGCACCCCCTTTGGCCCCGCAAGCCCGTTTTGGCATCTGACGAAACACCGGGGCCAGATTTTGATGATCGGTGTGGGATTGAACTCGGTGACCTGCTTTCACGTCTACGAAGACTTGCTGGCTGAACACCTGCCCTTCCCCGTCTACCTCGCAGAGACCTTCAACGTGCCCTGTCTAGATACGAACGGCGTGGCACTCACCGTCAACACACGCTGCCACAACCCCAAGCAATCCGTCATCCGTGACTGCGAGCGCGCAAGACCTTGGCTTGAGGCTGCTGGGGCCATCCACACTTTCAAACTGGGGGAGTCTGAACTTTCCGTCATCGACGCCTACAAGTTCACCCAGACCCTGCTCGAACGCTTGCTTCGGGGTGAGTCCATTTACGGGAAGGTAGGGCTGAACGCTGATCAAAAAGCCGCTGTCAAACAAGCCTTGCTGAAACTGGAACAAGCCAGCGCATGAAAACTCTGCTCACGCTCGACTACGAACTCTTTTTCGGTCGCAACACCGGCAGCGTCGAGGCTTGCATCATCAAGCCGACCAATGAGCTGCTGGACATCGTTAGGCCGCTGCGCGCCCCCCTGGTCTTCTTCGTCGATGTGGCCTACATCGCAGCCTTGCGCCGCGAGATGCACAAACACGCCCAGCTAAGAAAGGACCATGACCTGATTTGCCGCCACGTGGAGATGCTGGCGAACGAGGGTCATGAGATCCAACTGCACATCCACTCCCACTGGGAAGACTGCCGATGGACGGGCGACGGCTGGGACATGAACACCCAACGCTACCGCCTGCACGACTTCAGCCTTAACGATATTTCTAGCCTGGTGCAGGGCTACGTCAGACTCTTAAAGGAACTGGCTGGGCCGGATCATGGCTATGCCTATCGAGCCGGCGGCTGGGTGATTCAACCCTTCGAAAAAATTCGGCAGGCCCTGCTGGACGCTGGCGTCTACATCGACAGCACCGTGTTCGCAGGCGGCAAGGCCGAAGGTGCGGAGCACCTCTTTGACTTCACCCAGGCGCCCCGGCTCGGTCATTGGCAGTTCGACACCGACCCATGCGTTCCTTGTGCCAAGGGCCCATTTCTCGAAGTGCCTATTGCCAGCATCGATGTGCCTCCCAGCTTCTATTGGCGCTTTGCGGCCCACAAAAAACTGGGTGACGCGAGCAGCCAGCCCTTCGGCGATGGCAAAGCCATAGGTCCGGGCAAAGCAGATTTGTTGAAGAAGATGTTGACGAGGACTAGCAGCGTTGTCTCCATGGACGGATACAAAAGCACGCTCTTGGAAAAAGCCTACGAGCAATACAAGCAACAGAACCAAACAAGCTTTGTGGTGATTGGCCACCCGAAATCGTTATCGCCATTTAGCCTTGGTAATCTTGAAAATTTTCTGAAAAAACTTCCTGATGAAAGCCTCCAATCATTCAAGAATTTCAGAAATTTCTAATATCTTCAGACCCATATACTATCACCTTGTTATCCTATCGAGATAACCAAATCTAGAAAAAAACTTCCTCTGAATAAAAATCGGCACACTCAATCCGATTAACCAAAGAGCAAGCACAACGGGCACAAACCTCCAATCATCCCAGCCCCATGTCTTCACAAATATTGATCTAGCCAAACCCATCGCAAGCGAATTCATCAAATAGATGGTAAAGGAGTTTACGCCGAGAAATATAAACCATCCAGCCAACTCCTTTTCGCATAGATAGCGCGCCAACGCCATCAACGCGAACACGCTCAACACCGCACCAATTGTTGGCAAAACCGACTTAGGCGCAAGCGCCATAAAAACAAGAAAAACAACAATAAAGCCCCATCGCCATTGATCAAGCAGGGCATCAAATCTCGGCCTATATTCGACAATCAATGCGCCAGCAACGAAGAATGGCATGTATCTAAACATCCACTTCAGTGCAAACAGATCCGTCACGTAGCCATTGACAGCCATCAAATGGAATATCCATGACAAGGCAAAAGCAAGCCACAGGTTTTTCCGAGGCAAAAAACGTAGCAGCCAAGGCACTAGTATTTGCAACTCTAGCAAAACAACAATAAACCACAAATACTGTGCCGCACCTTGCGATGGATACAGAAATTGCAAAAGCACATCGGTCCATCCGCCACCCACTCTTGCATTGACGGGCATAAACCTCGCAGCCGCGCCCTTCAACAAGAACACAATCGCGGCAAACAAAAGATAGGCAGGAATAAGACGTCTAGCGGTCTTCTTCCATCGTCCCCACCAGTCCCCATCAGAACTCAAGAAGTAGACGACACCTGCGAGAAAAAAGAAAAAGGCCATATGGAATTCATACAGCCTTGAATTTAAAACGAAGTACCAGTCGTTGCCTACCGGTTTGACAAAATCTTTTGAAACAATGTGACCCCACACAACAAGGGAGATGGCCACCCCTTTAGCTGCATCCAATTCCAGCGATCTACCGGTATTTTTCATAAAATAAAGCACCTACAATCGTTGGTCACTAGAAAACACTTTACATTTACAGCTTTCATATTTTTATTAGCTTGCAAATCAAGAATGAGGACTTTGCAAAAATTAAAAAAGAAAAATCTAAGTAGGCCACCTCAGATGCCATTTACCTCTTAGGCTTCGCTAGGTACTCTCTAGCCTTGTGCCTACTTCAATCTGCGTAGTAATTTCAAAATCCCTAGCATGTGCACTGACTCGGACGGTAGTACAAACCTCCTTTTCGCCGTAGGCACTTGAATACCAACCCAGGGGCTGATCCTCTCGCCCGGAAATCAGCTCGATGGCTAGCGGCGCTTTTGATTGGAAGTTGAGCTCAAGGCGTTTTCCCGGCTTGAAAATTACAACATCCCCTTGATCCAAACTTGCCTGCCAAGAGGGATGCACATGCCAATGCAGTTCGATCAAACCCGGTTCTTGGCCTTGAACAAGGTCTTTGACCACCAGTTCTTGTTTGACGCCTTTGAACAGGACTTGTCGGCTGTGCTTGAAACGCCCACGCAAGCGTGTGTAGCCATCATGCCAAGCAGAGAGCTCAAAGCTGCTGGCGTCGGGTCGACTGACCTTCACGTCAAAGACCCTCGCCTTGCGCGTCCACATGAAGCGACCGCCGCTGACGGATTGGTCCAACTCATTGATCCGTACGGTGTTGTGAGCCGAGGTGCCACGGAAGTAGTCGCGCCATTTTTTGTCTGCTCGGTAGGAGTAGGTGCCGGGGTCAACCAGCACCGGATCCCCATCGACTGCCAGGCAGACTTGCAAGGCGTCGGCATGGCCATGCGCGGCAATCCCCAAATAGCCTAAGGGCCCAGCATCCACAAAGCCTTCGATGTGAGCTTGGCCTGGCGCTTGGGAAGCGAACTTGAAGTAGCCGCCCTCAGGGAAGTCAAGGCCGGGCGGCTCGTTGGATTGCACCAGTTTGGGCAGATGCTCCTGGCTCATCCAAAGCAGATCATCCCGTTGGCTCTGGTCCTCGAGGGGACCTTGGTGCTGGAACAAGCATTGCGCCTTGCTCAGCATGCTTGCAAACGCATCCCTGCCGGTTCGAGGGTCGAGCCGGAAGGCTTCAGCCCCATCCGCATCGCCAACCATGGGCCACTGGCCCGTCGAAGTCCGCATGGCGGCAAAGAACTGGCTCATGGCACACATGCGCTCGACAAAGGCCTTGGACACCGGCTCACCCGCCATGGCCGCGCAGCGCTCAACAGCCAAGAAGAAATCGAAGGTAAAGGTCGCGTACTCAAAGGCTTGCTCTTTCAGCACGCCGTCGGCATAGACCTGGGCCTGAATCTCACGCTCAAGTTCTCGGCGGGCCTTGGCATTCAGCGTTCCAAAGCTAGGCCAAAAGGGCCAAACATGGGTGGCGACAAACACGCCGGCCAACTCACCCAGTAAGTGGTTGTTGGCCGAGGAGTGGCGAGAGTAGTTGCGCGCAATGGTTCGCACATGCTGATTGATCGAATTCAACCAATCGTCTTTGAGTCGGGCGCCCGCAGGCGAGGCGAACAGTTCAGAGTCAGCGCCGCCGATCAGCTGCCAGATGACCGACCAATTCAAAAGCCGAATGGCTAACTCAAGACTGCTGGTCCAGTTCGGGCCTTGGCCGCAGGGGCATTGCTGCAACCAACTCGCAAGCTGAGTCCGCAAGGATTCGAGGTATTGCGCATCACGGCTCAGCGCCCAGGCTTGCGCGATGGCTACCAGATGGAGGTGGCGGTTCAGCTCCCAGACGTACTTGATGTCGCCCACCAAGGCTCGATCGGTCAATGAGATTTTGTAGCTGGGCCAGTTGGGCCCTTCCACGCCCGTCAGCGGGCACCGGTTCCAGCGCGGCAAGGCGCCGACGTCAAAGCGCTGCGAAGCAAAGAGCCTGACCTGGCCGCTCGCAATCAAACGGGCTTCTTCGATGTAGTGTTGAGCATCGAACGGCTCCCCTTGCATGCGGGGCACACAGACCCATTGCACGCCCGCCTTCGCACCGTGGCGAGCTTCGGGCCGGACGGTGGCTGTGCCAGTCCACTGCTCCATTCGATTGCGCAGGGTGACGACGGCGCGATGCCCGACTTCCGCAGGGCTCATGCAGCTGAGCCGACTGAAGAACCATTGCCAGCGCCCTTGAGCTTCTTGGCTACTCATCGCATCACCTTCTCTTCCACACCCATTTCTCGATACAAGGCCGAAAGACCACCCAGCACAACGTCTGTGCTGAAGCGCTCCTGAACTCGAGCGCGCGCCGCCGCCCCTAGCGACAAGCGCAGCTCAGCGTCGGACAGCAGACGTGCGATCGCTAAGGCCAGGCCGTCCACCTGGCCCACCGGCACAAGCAATCCTTGCTGCTCATGCTGAATCGCCTCTGGAATGCCCCCCACCGGCGTCACCACCACGGGCTTCGCCATGGCCATCGCTTCCAGCATGGCCATGGGCAAGCCCTCGTTGTAAGAGGGCAAAACAAAGACCTCGGCCTGAGCATATTGGGCGCGCTTTTCGTTCTCGCCTACCCAGCCCAGTACAAGCAACTGCTCGCTCAAGCCCAGCTTGGCCGCGTAGGCACGCACGGCGTCAAGATCACCGTCACCACCAAGCGCCAGCTTGAGGTTTGGCCACTGCGGCTTCAAGATCGCCATAGCATCCAAAAGGTCAAAGATGCCCTTGGCCTGCGAGGCTCTGCCCATGAAGAGAAGACGGCCGGGCTCGACGTTCGCGCTCGTCGGCTGAGCCGGAATGAACACTGGGTTGGGGACGATCTGCACCTTCACCGAAGGGGCCAAACCATGCACATACTCGGCCCAGGCGCTGGAGAGCGCAATCACGCAAGAAGAGCTCGAAAGCGTCTTCACGATCCAGGCCCGCAGCCTTGGAGAGGCGGTTTGGTCTGTGAAGGTGCGGAAGCCTCCACCGTGAAGATGAAACACCGTGGGCACGCCAAATGCCCTGGCCAGGGCAAGATAAAAAGACTTGCGCTTGAAGCTCGCGTTAGAGGCCGAGTGCGCATGCACAAGCGCAACTTGCCCACGCATCAACATCCACAAGACCTGAGCGAAGGCACGCATGGCGCATGTCAATTTGGTCAATCGCCCGCCTTCACGATGGGTCGCGATATATCGAATCGGGAAGCGATTGAACAGCCCTTGCGCGATGTAAACAGCGACCACGGCAGCGACTCCGCCCTTGCCTTCAGGCGCGGTGCCTATCATCAATATGGACTTCTTTTGCACAGGGCAATGCCTTCAGTAACGCAGGGGCTGCCCATACGACTGTGCTCCTGTGGGAGCGACGGTCAGGCCAAACCCATTCAATGGGGGGATGGGTCTTGGGTGTCGCCAGCCATGCTGGCACCAAGGAAAGACTCGATGGAAAGATGCTGGATCAGCAAGCGCTGTTTGCCTCGCTCGGTGACTGGGATGTTGTTGACTTCCTCAATCTGCACCACGCATCCTCCCTGAGTCTTGTGCTGAACAGAAGCCTGTATTGCTTGCTTGTCTTGCGCCGACAAGGGGCGCAAAGGCATCACTCGCAACAGCAGGACACCGGGCTCCTTTTGCTCGAACTGAATGCGCAGGCAATGCTCCAACTGCTCAAAATGAGCCGCGCCCAAGGTGGTGATGGTGATCAAGCGGCGGTCGCGGCAGACAACAAACTCTTGCACCCGACCCTCAATCCGCTCACAGACCGGGAAGCCTTGCCAGCCTGAGTCCGCAGAGGCGCCAAGGACAGCGTAGTCACCGGTCCGGTAGCGAACAAAAGGCATGGCCGCATTGTCAAAGCTGGTGCCCACCAACTCGCCCACCTGACCAACCTGGGTCACGGCTTTGCCATCGCTGCCGATCAACTCCATATGCCCGTAGTGCGGCCAGAAGTGATAGCGCGGGTCATCCGCCAGGGTGTGCGCAAACAAGACTCTTTCGGAATGCCCGTAGTGGACGATGACGGGGCATGCGAAGAAGGCTTTGAACGCGGCCAAATGATGATCAAACACCGATTCAGAGGTCAGCAAAACCCCTTGCACATCGGCCAGCAGATCTGCACGCCCTTCTGATTTCAGCCAAACCAGCAAGGGATACAGGGCCGAAGGAAATGCATGGATGTAACGGGGTCGCCACGTTTTCAGCGCCTCGGCATAACGACGCATATGCTCGGGTTCCAAATGGTCGCTGCTGAGTATCAGATGCCGCTTGATGGGCTCGTACATCCACAAGCGGGGCTCGCGCCCTTCGGCGCCGCGCACCGACCGCCCACGCATAGCCAAGACGACGCCATCGCCATCGGTGTTGAGTCGTTGCGCCAGCACATGCGCAGCCGCCCATTCCTTTGCACGGCTCACTCCCTTTTGCAAATAGAAGGCGATGGGCACGGAGGTCGACCCCCCGGTAAACACCCGCAGACGCTTGGACGCCGGTAGTGAGGTAGAAACATGGCCTGCGAGATTGAGCTTGATGTCTTCTTTGCTCATCAAGGGCATTTCAGCCAGAGCCTCGAAGGGATGGCTGCGCGCTTTGTCCAACAAGCCGCGATAGGCCTGGAAAGCAGGTACCGACTGCAGCGCCGTCTGCAGCGTCTGACTCAAGCTCTGCTCGATCTGACTGGCAGACACCGGCGCTTCAAACCGACGCCGATAGCCCTCATAGCCGGCCCCAAACCGAATACGCGGAGGCACCAAAGCATAGGCGCCGCCAAGTACGCTCTTGATCCACTGAGGGGCTGCTACATAGCTACCGACGAAGCGGTGCAAATGATCGTCAAAGGGCATGTGTTTCCTCGCCTGAAGAGGCGTCTTGCCTTGCACGACCCCATTCCTGCACAACCCATTTGAACTTCCCGCTTGGCAGATTTGGAATCTCGGAACAGAGCCGAATACTAGCGTTGAGGCGTTGCGAGACCAGGGTGGAAAAGTTGGCCAACAACTGCTGAACGCATGCGTCATTGAAGTCATTGGCGGGCACGAGTCGCAGCTCCCATTGATCAGCGGCGGTCTGCGCGACTTGGGATTTGGCAATGCCCGAGACGCCTTTGAATGCGAAGGTGATGACACTCGGGCTGATGGCATTGCCATCCAGATCAAACACCTGATCCTCCAACTTGCCGGTCTCGACTTTGATGACCGGGTAGTTGCGACCGCAAGGGCAAGGGCTCGGGTCCCAGCGCCCAAGATCGCTCAAACGGTAGCGTAGCAATGGCATCACCTGATTCAACAGCGTGGTGCCAACAATCTGCCCCAGCCCATCAGTTGGCTGGCCAGCGTCATCCAGAATCTCCACATGCGAATAGAAAGGGTTCAGGTGCATTCGACCATGCTCGCACTCCATACCGAGCGCCACACGCTCAGCCATGCCGTACAAATCAAACACCTGGGCCCCGAATGCTGCTTCGATGGTTTGGCGCTGCAGTGGATGCAAGCCTTCCGAACTCGTCTGCACCGACTTGAAGCGAATGGGCAAACCGTGAGCCAAAGTCAATTTGGCCAACTCGAATGCAGCAGAGGGGTAGGCCCTCAGCATCTTGCCCTGATACGACTCAATTGCTGCCGCTATCGCTGCTGCGTGCCGCTCACAGACATGGCGCGTAGACACATAAAGGCTGCGGCCCAATTTGTCCTCGACCCAAAACGGGCCCTGGGTCTGAGCCGCCGGGACGACCACATCGCCACGCAACACAACCTGGCGATCGCCGGCTGCTTGCCCTGCCCAAGCCCAGTGCTGATAAGCAAACGCTTGTTCCCAAAGCACGGAGTCAAAGGAGCGAAAAACCTCCAAGGGCATGCCCGATGTACCACTGGTCTTGCCCAGCGCCCACCAAGGAAGGGGCCGCCCCGCGCGCGGGTAATACGCATCGCGTCCATGGCGCAAGGCAGATTTGTCGAGCACAGGCACTTCTTCGCGCAAAAACTTGGCCAAGTCTTGCGCAGGCAAGCGACCACGCAGGGAGGCGTAGGCAGGCAAGCGCGCGATGGCTGAGGCCAGAGTTCGACGAAGGGCCGCGTCCACCCACTTCGCATGTGCTGAGCTTGAGTCCTTCTCGTGGGCGAGCAGCCAAGCAGCGCGGCGTCGGGCCATGCCGCCCCCGCGCATCCAATGCCTCACCGCATACCGGGCCTGCACACTCAGTTCCATGATTCAGACAGCCATTTCCTCAACATCAGCATTGCCCCACAAACGCTCAGCGTGCCCGCCAGCGCATATAAGCCAAGTAAAAGCGACCCAGCAGCGTTCGAGCAACCGTCACATTGCGCTCCACTCGAACTGCCCCGCCAAACGCCTGCTTGAAGCGATTGATGCTTAAGAGTTGCTCGTCGTCCTGACCGGCGTACCAGCCACCAAAATCGTACTCGCGGCAGCCTTTGGCCTTGAACTCCAGCATGTCGAACCAATGCAAACCACGATTGGCTCGACCAACCAGAGCTCGATGAGACTTGTCCGTCGAGTCACGAAACTGAGAGGCGGAATAGAGCAATCGCGCACGACCATGCTCCAAGACATAGGCATGCCAAACCTGAACCATTTCGGCTGCGATTGCGCGAGTTAACACCAGCACACCCGCACGCGAACGCGCCACCATTTGCGCCGCAGGCACTGGTTTGAGTCCTTTGGACAGTGCAAACGCGTCGTAAAACTCGATGAACGCCTGAACCTCAGCGTCAGTTGGCGCAAAAAGAGCCTCAAACCGGCACCCGTCTTTGCTGCTTGAGCGCCGAATTTCATAGGCCGTGCCGGAGTCCAAACCCGCTTGCAGGCGCTCGACTTCCGGGAGCAAATCCACCACCAATGTGTGGAACTGCTCGCCCTCATCCCCTGACGGAAGCTCGGCCCACTGCCGCAAATGAACCACGTCCAAAACCGGGCCCACAGAGAAATCGTGGTCGAACCACAGTTCCGCCACTCGAGGCCGGGACTCACGCATCAGAATCATCGGGACTCCTTTGCAGCACCGCGCGCTTGATCCACCAAGTGCCGTGCATGGAACTCAGCCAAAGTCATCCCCACATGCGTCCTCGCGACTTCTGCAAACACTCGTTCAAGATCGTCATACAAACGCTCAATAGAAGCTGCATCCCGGAACGTCGGGCTTCCACCCGGCATGAATTCCGAGGAGTGCAACATGAACTCGACATAACTCGCGTTTCGCCGCCGTGCCCAACTGAGCACACGCAACATCTCAGACACATTGCCACCCTTGGGGCGAAACCAGTCCAACTCTCTGGACCTGAATCGGCCAATTCGACCAAGCGTCTTGCGATAAAGCGCAGGAGAAATACGAGACAAGGTATTGCGACGAATCGACATGGGTAGCTCCAACAAACTAGAGTTACCTGGCTTGGAAATATCATCCAAGTCAATGAAGTACTCGTCTACCGGAAATTGCGAATAGTCGGTCCCAAACCGTCCTGGCGCTCCGGGCATTGCCGCCCATGAGTGCCCTGGCGTCACGGAGCAATCAACGGTATAGCCCGCCCGAACCAACTCACGGGCATACAGCTCATTGAACGACCATCGACCCGCCCGGTGACTGAGCATCTTGACCTCGAATGCGTCCTCTAGCAGATCGGTCAGAAACACAATCTTTTCTCGAATCAACTCGGGGGAGTAATCGATCAGGTAGGGGTAGCAACGATGATCATCTACCGTCAGATGCTGCACCGGCGGGCTATTCCAAGCATGGATATGCAAGCCCACCTCAGCGGCCTGGCGCTGAACCGCATCTTTTGCAAACTCCCGATAAACCGGGCACACCGCCATTTCATAGTTGGTGAGATACGTCGGCTTGAAGCCATACTTTTCGCACAAAGTCTGAAATCTCGGCAAAAAAGCCGAATTGCGTGTGCCAACCGTATGGCTGCGATCACCCCAAATATTGTCACCTTCGGTGTCAATCGTGATCAAAAAAGCTGGGCCGGTGTTCTTCACGAAATTGATTCAATCAAAAGAGCCAATAGCAGGCTCAGTCAGCTGCCACGCCGCTGCGCTGCCAAATCGACTCATACTTGTCTACACAAGACTCCACCGTATGGTTCACAAGAAAGTAGTTTCTGGCCCGTTCAGCAACCGCAGCATATGCCTCAGGCTCTTCCATCAGACGAAGAATTGCCGCCTCCATCGCTGCCTCGTCAGTGCACACAACACCAACGTCATGCCCCTCCATACGGGCACCCACATCAACAAAAGAAAGCGTCGGCACGCCCCGAGCCCAAGCTTGCAAAAACGTGTTTGGGAACCCTTCCCGATCCGATGTATTCAAAAAGAGCTTGGCCTGCAAAAACTTTCCATCGGCTAACTCATAGGGCAGAAAACCGTCGTAACTCAAATTAGGCAAACGGCTCGATGCCCCCACTAAGACTTCCACAACCTTTTTGCTGTACTCACTCGAATCGGCGCCACCGACTACTCGGAAGAAGTATTGTGGCAAGCGTCGCGCCAACTCAAGCAAGATTTCCACGCGCTTGCCTGGCCTCAAGACACCACACCACAGAATTTCACGCCTTTCACCCGCTGCCAAAGCTTGGCTGGGCGGCACGAACACGCTAGGAATCAATCGAGCAATACCACCATAGTTCTTTTCAAACAACGCCAACTGCGTTGGGTTCTGTACCACCACATGAGGAGTGCGCCTGAGGCCATATCTAAACATTGCCCGATACCAAACCGCCTGAATCAACTCCTGACCAGGAACAAAGTCAAGATCAGACGCACCAGCAAATATATTGGTTCGCCCAAATTTCTGGCAAAAGCGCACAACCAAAGCCAGTGACATCGTAGCGCACCGGTTGTAATACACATCAGCGTCCGCGAGCTTCAGCGCCCGCCAAAGGCCACTCATCCGGGGATGAAATGCTCGAATAACTGGCAAACCAGCAGAGTTCTCAAACATCCGAATAAATCGAACGCCTTCAACTTCGCACTCAGCCCCCTGCCCAAAGTCCGAACTAAGCACACTGACGGAATAGCCTCTACGTGTAAGTTCTCGAACAAGAAAATTCTGCTGGACCTCAGCGCCCCCCACCAAGGTGGAGCCCGCCAACCTGGCGAACACAGGGTAAAGATTGGGTGCTACAAAACAAATCCTGAGCAAACTCATCGCAACACCATATCCACGCAGAGCATTCGCTACCTCAGCAAAGTTCAAGAGCTTGCAGCAAGATCTGCAATGAGCGCTTGATAGCGGGTCAACATGACCCCCTCAGAAAAATGAGACTCGACCTTGCTCCGCGCCAGCGCGCCCATCCTGCCTGCGAGCCCAGGCACGGCCATTTTCTCTAGGCAATATGACAACTCCTCAACATTGCCATTGCGGAATAAGAAACCGTTGACGCCATCGTCGACCTGTTCAGACGCCCCTCCGATGTCACTCATGATCATCGGCTTAGCCATCGCCATGGCTTCCAGCGCGCCAATTGAAAAGGTTTCAACCGCCGTCGATACCAAAGCCATTGCATCCACCGCACTCACGGCTTCACGCACATCAGAAAGAAGTCCAGCAAAGACAACCTTGCCCACCAAGCCGAGTGACGCAACTTGCGCTTGAATATTGGCTCGCTCCGGCCCGTCGCCAATCATCAAGACTTTCCAATTCGCGCCACGCTCAGCGCAGCTTGCAACAGCCCGCAACAGCAGGCCATGCGCCTTTTCTGGGCGCATGACAGCAAGTATGCCGATCACCAAGTCATTGGCCTCAAAACCGAATTTTGCGCGCGCGGTCAAAACAGACTCAGATGACTCGATGGGAACAAACTTACCCAGATCAATGCCATTGTGGATCACTGCTGATCTCGGATGATTTAAACCCTCAGACAGCCAATGCTTCTTTTGGTTTTCACAGACATAAACCATCCGATCGACACCCCGCAGCAGTAGCTTGTATAGAACCATCTGCAGGGATTCACGCTTAGACCGAAGCAAAGTCGAATGGAATACTTCGATCTCCTTGACTCTCTTCCACCCAAACAATCTAGCAGCACCGCCATACAACAACGGGTATAGATTCGTATAAACGACAACACGAACATCGTGCTTCTTAAAGAGTTGCGCGAGTTTCATTGCTGCCGCAAGATCAAGCATGCCGGAGGCATTCAGACAAACGAGCTCTTTGAGCCGGGACTGATCAATGCTGTCAATCAATGGGGCAGCATTGCGCAAATAGGCCACCACGACGGGACGGTCTTTGCTGACGCTATTGATCAAAGTAATGGTGTGCCTCTCGGCACCACCATGGGTCAAAGAACTCAGCAAAAATAGTACGGTTTCTGCCCCCACAAACTATCCTTCAAAAACCCTGCAACATACGGAAGAAAAAAGGTAAATCTTGCTTCATCGAAACGTTCGTGTCTCGCTAGCCAAATTCATAGGTTTTATGCCCCAGGCATACCTCCTGCCTTCGCCTCTCTTTTTCCGGTTTACAGCGACCTCTGACCAGTACGCCAAGGTAATGCCAAAGGTCAACCACAGGAACGACTGCTCCGGGTGGGGGACCCACTGACCGCCTGAAAGTGCCATAAACATCATGCCAACCAGTGAAGCCCAAGCACCACCAAAAAAGGCGCGCAATAAACTAGGGACAGTTTCCGTCTGTGCAAGTGCCCTGAGCGCCTTACCAAAACGGTAATAGAAATACAAAGCCACACAAAAACCAAGCAAGCCTACATCCATTAGCAATGCAAGATACATATTATGCGGGTGACTCGGCAAATAAAGCCCCTTAGAAACTGCATAACTCCAAGCGGTAGACCCAGTTCCACTACCCCAAATTGGACTCTTTAAAACCTCGGGGAAGAGCATCAAATTTCCGGCAATCCGGCCGGCTGTCAACTTATCATTCGCTTCACCAGTTTTTGTTGCTGAGATACTGGCCGAATCGGTTCCGGTGGTGACACGATCAACAACTGCTTTCGGCGCAGCCACGGCCAAGACCACGACCAAGCTTACAGCCCCCAAAATTAATCCCACCTGCTTTCTTTGCCAAAGAAAGATGACTACTGTAATAAAAACAGAGATGTATGCGGCGCGAGTAAATGTAAAAATAATTGCTGCCAACAAAATTGTCAGCGCAAAAACAAACCATGTTCTGGCTATTCCCTTGCTAGCAAATGCTGCAAATAACAAGGGCCCAAAAGCAAACGCCAACAACTTGCCAAATTCATTGCTATGCAAGCCAAACCCGCTCAGGAAGCCTCGCTGTGACTGCAATACTTCCAAATTCGCACCGGCCAGGGCGACCGCGAGAAACACCACCGCCGAAGGCACCAGCGCCGCAACTGAGAACAGGAAAACAAATCTCTCCGGTCGCTTACTTTCTTTCACAGCATTCGCCACCAAGAATGCGAACATCAAAAAGTAGAACGGCCGCAAAATGTATTGCTTCAAAAATGGGAACGTCTCATAGGTCGAAGCAAACTCACGTGCGCCCATGTTTTGTCGTGCCACCCCCAAGTGAGGTACCGCTAGAAGCGCACCGAAAACAATGGGCACCATCAAGATCAAGGCGATATCAAGCGGCGGCCATACCGTCGGCACTGACTTGAATGCATTCTTGATAACTAGAACCAAAAACGCGCCGAAAATTGCGTACGAAATTGGATTCAAGCCCTGGGCTTGCGGCAACAAAGCTGAGCTACTCAAAGAAATCGCAAGGGCAAGGAAGACGACGGCAATTCGGTAATCAAAGACGAGACCTATCACCATTGCAAGCGGCAAAAATGCGACCAAAACAATGGGCCCGGCAAATGCGGTAGCTAGGCCCATAAAAAGCGCCAGAAAGGCCATGCCCAAAACGACAAACCATTTCATGTCAATTCACCTAGTCAGACGCGATTGCTTCTGAGAAACACAACATCTCTCAGCGCGAAGATTGAAACACTCAATTGGGCAAACATGGCCAAAGCGTAGGCCAAGTTCACTGACTTCACTCCATGGCTTGGCAGCCACCACATCGCCAACCCGACAAACAAGGCTGAGCGAAGCACCTCCGCACCGACAAACCACGCACTCGCCATTCGCGCGGTCAAGGTCATCGCCAGCACCCAGGCAGCCATCTTAAAAACATCACCAATCAGCTGCCATCCCAGCAAGTCGACCACGGGCAAAAAGGAGGGGGCTAAGACGATTTTCACAATCCAATGCCGCAACAGGAAGATCATCAATGCAGCACCACCAGTCAAGGCAACGACGGCAAACAAGGTCTTGCGCACTTCTGCAGCGAAGAGTTCGGGCTGCTTGGCCAATGCACCCAGCTTCGGCATGTAATACATGGAAACAGCCGTCATGAGCAGCGCCAAATAGGTATCCGACAACCGCCAACCCGCTTGCCAATAGCCAGCCGCCTCAAGACCAGCTTGCGACATCATGAGATTTCGAACGACCAACATAGTCAGCGGCAAAAGCGCCGCATGAACAATCAGCATCGGATAGAAAGCAAGCACCTGCTTGATTGAAGATCTGTTGGGCTTCGCATTGAAGTCCACCACACGCAGAGGCGATCTGCGCAGCATGAGTACTGAAGTCATGGCCAGTCCAATGACATAGCCAAGTACCGAACCGATCAAGGCGCCATTCACGCCCCAAAAATATGCACCTGGGACAAATAGCGCAAATCCAGCGAGCGTCGAAAGCACCTGCAATTTAGCCATCAAGGCCAACTCGCCGATTGAATTTAGCGCGCTGACCAGCACGATATTCATCGCCACGGCGACGATAGCAAATGCTGAAACTCTGACAATCGGCGCGTACAAGACATCGGAAAGCAAGAACTCGCTTAACCAAGGCGCGGCAATCAATAGAAACAATGCCGTAACGCATGCAGCAATCAGCACCAACTTGAGCGCAGTTGAGTAAATTAAGTTTCGTGCTTGTTCATCGTCATGATGTTCAGCCCCGAGACGCACAATTGCTGTGCCAGCAGGATTCGCCAAGACGCCAGGAACCAGAGAAATAAAATTATTCAGTTGGGCAACCAGTGCCAGACCGGCAGGGCCGATGCAAACGGCAGTCACCTTGATGCTGGCAAACCCCAGCACCAAACGAACAATGGATTGCAACGCACCTAGGCTTAGGCTGCGCCCTAAACCTAGCTTCGAAAGCTTGTTTCCTGTCATTTAGTACGTTCGAAGCTTAGGCGCCGAAAAAGGCTCTCGTACTCGTCAGCAACATGATCAAGTGCAAAATTTCCACTGAAAAAAACTTTTGAATCCGCAGAGTGCTGCTGCCAGTGAGGCAAGTCATTTTTCAGCCGCCGCAATTCAGCCGCCATCTGCTCCATATCTTCAACCACAACGCCAACGGGTCTCCCGTTCACCTTTGCAGCCGGATCAAAGAAGGACAGAGATGGCATGCCGCGCGACCACCCCTGTAGAAACGTATTTGGGAACCCCTCAGATGGAGATGTATTCACGATGACAGAAGCATCGTCAAAATACTGCTCGACTTCCGCGTAAGGCACAAATCCAAGTAAGTCAATATTACTCAGGCCGGCGGCTTGCTCGTTCAAGGCGCGGGTCAATTCAGGCTCTCCTCCACCGACCATTCTGAAACGAAACTCAGGGCATCGCTTGGCCAGCTCAACAAACAAATCTGGTCGTTTGATTTTTGCCAAGCGGCCAGACCAAAGCACCACCCCGTCTTGGTTGGAAAGTGCACCTTGATGCCCGTAGCAACTCCGGATAACTTCGCTCTTCAGGCCGAAGCTATCCTGACAGGCTGCAACTTGCCGCTCCGATTGAGCAATGATCGCGCTGGCCAGTCGCAAACCCAAACGGAAGAAGAATTTCTCTTTCTTTCGATGCAGGCGGGGAAGGTTTCTGACAAAATCCTCGTCACTTGCGCCACAGTACATTGCCAACTTACCGTTCAGTCGTGCGTAACTTGCCACATACCCCGTAAATGCACTGCAGTTTTGCTGATAGTACAAGTCAGCATTCGCCTTGGCCATCGCTTTCCAAATGCTCTTGATGACGCCTAGCGTGCCAATTTTGGGTGCTTCTAGGCCTGTTTTGTAGGCTTTATAGATGGTGACACCGTCAACCTCCATTCCCTCTCGTTGCCCGTAATCCAGGCAAACCATAGAGACCTGGTAACCCCGCCGAACAAATTCACGCGCAAGAATGGTTTGCTGAACCTCAGAGCCTCCCACCACCTTGACGCTTGCATCTCGAACCAAGGTGGGATAAGCCCAGGGAGCGACAAAACAAATACTCCTTATTCCTCGCGCAGATTTACCCACTTGCAACTGCCTATATATGGTGACCAAAGGACCAGGGCCTCGAAGAGCAAGGAAATTCTAAACTCCACCAAAAAGATGCGCCGCAATTGCGGCGCATCAGCCCTATCGTTAAGAACAGCGGCAACTTAACTATTGCCAGTCAATCGTCGTCGCAGATCGGGATTCAACGTCGGAAACAACTGATTTGCGAACGCGATTTGCTTATCAAATGCAACTTGACCTTCACTCGATAAACTTGATATCCGCACCAAGTAGCCATCAGGAATATAGCCGGACATGGCAAATTTCAGTTGTGCCCACTCACGTTCAAAGTATGTCAACACCACCTGATCGCCCATTGTGAACCAATAGGTAACGGGCTCCACCCGCTGCCCTTGGGTCGCCACCATGCGCGTGCTAGGAATGGTTCCACCTGCGATTGTTAGCGGCAGGCGCTCCAAGCCACTGATTTTGAACCCTTGGGCCGAATAACAAACTTCTTGCCGGTGCGCCCGCATTTGCTGATTCTGACGCGAACCATAGGTGATGGACAGCATGATCCGCTCACCCTTGCTATTAACATAAGTACGACTCAATATCTGGTCGTAAATGGCATTCAAAACAGACTGTTGATCTGGAGAAGGAGGCAGGGGTACGCTGGTCGTATCCACCTTCCAGTCGGCGAACTCCTTAGGCACCGACTCTTCCAGGCTGAAGCTTGCCCGAGTGTCTGAAATTCGCGCGTCTGGAATCGCAAGTACGCTTAACGCTGAGGCACCCAACATCAGGGCCAGGACAATTGCTGGACGAACAAATATGGAACGCATCACTTCACCTCCTTCTTGCGAAAGAAGAAGGACAGGATGGAGTCAATCACCATCATCAATCCAAGTGCAACCACAAACAGCAGCATCCCTGCTGCACCGTGCACGATGCCTTGTCCGGCTTCATCACCAAAATGATAGGTAACCAAAATCAGGACAATCACGCGTACTACGTTAGCTGTAAAACTCATGGGAACAATGAGGATTGCCAGCAAAACATTACGCAGTCGATTCGTGTGGCCGACGATATTCATATACAGCAAGCCCAGCGCTTCCAACGTGAACATTGAGTTCAAACCCGCACAGGCATCGGCCACGAGCAATTGATAGGGCCCAACCATCAGAATCACGCCACTGCGTGAAATAGGGTAACCCGCGCGCCACATGATCTGTTCCGCGACCCAAGAAACTGCATGTTTGAGCGGGGATGTCAACGCATCAACAACCGGGCCGGGCAATGGGACGGCAAAGATCAAGAAGAAAATGGGGAAGGAAGCAATTCTTACAACGGCCCAGCCAAACACGACGGCCAAAGAACCAATCAACAGAGGTATCAAGGCCCCCATTTGGAACATCACAATGTTCTGAAGGCGGCCAACAAAGTAAAGTGCCAGACCAAAGGCGAGCCAAAACCAAGCCAAGGCTCCGGCAGGTTTGGCTTTAGTAACCGCTGCAGCAAACTGCTCTCTCCGCTGCCAAAGTAACCAGCAGACTACCGCCAAGATGATGGGACCGTGCCCCTGTTCATCCGAAGCCCAGACCGTGTGAACCAAAGTGTTGAAAACTGGTCCAAACATGACGAGCAGACCAAAGGCCAGCATTGCTGCCGGCGCCCAAGTCTGCACAGTGGAGTTATTGCGCATAGTGGCTTGCCCTAGCATTTCGCTGCCTTCAATACTCGTTCATTACCACGCCAGCAAAACGCACAGGGCTGCCGGACATCACTGCCACCATGTCTTGCAAGCTCGCCACGCGTGAAGCGTCTTTTCTCGCTACAACAATTGCCGCGCCGCAACGGGCTGCGATGACAGAAGCATCCGCCCCTAGTTCGGCCGCAGGTGTATCCACCACAACATGGTCGAACTTGCTGCAAAGTTCCCGAATCAGCAATGCGAAGGCCGGACGCTCGACCAATTCGAGTGGATTAGGAGGCGTGCTTCCCACGGGCATGACGAACAAGCTTGGGACACCCACCACTTGCTGAATGACGCTGGACTCGGCTCGCCCTGACAGGATGCCAGACAAACCAGCGTTGTTATTCAGATTGAATACGTCATGTTGTCTTGGCGAGCGCATATCCGCGTCAACCAGCAAGGTACGACCACCGAGTTGTGCCAAGACTACAG
This sequence comes from Paucibacter sp. KBW04, assembly GCF_003852425.1. Taxonomy (GTDB): domain Bacteria; phylum Pseudomonadota; class Gammaproteobacteria; order Burkholderiales; family Burkholderiaceae_C; genus Paucibacter_A. Next base: position 32,682 of record NZ_QAJN01000002.1, read on the forward strand.
CCAAGTTGGCAGCGAAATAGGTCTTGCCATCACCGATTTCAGGGCTAACCACGGCCAACGCACGACGGGGTTCGGAATCGCTCCAGACCCGCATGGTGATTTGACTGCGAGTCGCACGAAAAGCCTCGGATTGAAGCGAGAACGGTTGGTTGAAAGTAACGAGCTCGGGGCTTAGTTTGCGCTGTTCTTCTGCGGCGTAGGGGTAATGGAACTGCTGAGCCAAGGCGAACAACACGTCATCGGCACTGGCAAAGCCAAGCGAGATCGCCGCTTCACCAAACCGCACGCCCTTCTCAAGCTGATACGCAAGAATGCGCTCAACCTGGTCGGCAGAAAGGTTACGGGTTTCACTGATGATTGCGCCAATTGAACGGTCGCGGACTTCTGTTTGATTGCCTGGCATATTGCGCTTGCTATCCATATCACTCACTTTGAATTCTGCGTGCGAGGTGCTGATCAGGCGGAGCGTTTAGGCGCAGGCAGACTCTTGATCAGTCGTTGTTGCATCAATGACAGGGGGGAGACTCCTTTGCCGCGCTTCGCGTTGGGCTTGGGAATCAGGCCCAGCACGGGCAGACCAACCGCCGCTGCAATGTCTTCTACTGCACGCACCCGTCGATCCATCAACTCCAAGGCCATAGCCGAGGCAATGGCTAGAACAGCCCCGATCACCACCGAAAGCAGGGTGTTGCGCAACACCTTGGGAGACGACGCTTCAAGCGGCTGCGTCGCCTGAGTCAATATGTTCACATTGCTTTGCGTGGTCTGGCTTTCAAGATTGGTTTGCGTCAGACGGCTGAGTACAGCGTCATAGGAGCGCTGAGCGTTTTCAACATCGCGAACGATCACAGAGCCTTCGTCACGCACTGCTTTCAGATGCAAAACCTTTTCGCGCTGTGCTTCCAAAGACGCGCGCACTTCGGCTAAGCGCTGCTTGTTAATGGTGTTGCTAACAGTAACGCCACCAGTGACACGGTTGGTTTCGGATTCGATGCGCTTGCGGGTTTCCGCAATATTGGCTTTGATTTCGATAACCTGAGGGTGGCTGTCGCCAAGTTTGGAGCTGAGTTCCTGCAAACGAGCCTCGGAACGAGCCTGTTCAACCTTCAAATTGGAAATGATTGGGTTATTCAGCACTTCCTGAAGCTTGTCTCCCGAAGCGCCTTGCGCCTGCGCCTGTCGGCTACCCGATTCCGACGACACCGCCTGCAAGGCCACCAACTGGGAAGACAACTCATTCAAGCGCGAGTTCTCCACGTCCAAACGCTCGTCATTTGCGATGATGCCCTTCTCACTTTGAAAGGCGGACAAGCGTGCTTGCGCAGCTTCCAGTGCCGCTCTCGCCTCTTTGGATCGTGTGTCAAAGAAGTTGGAGTATTGCTTGGCAGGATCAACACGCAATTCAAGCGTTGTGTCCAAATAGGCCTGCACAAAGGCATTGGCCAAGCCTGTGGCAAAACGGGGGTCGGGAGCCTTGTAGCTGACGCTGATCACATTCGACTCACGCGACGGCTTCACATCCAAGCTTTTTTGGAAGGTCTCGGCCAACCATGCTTCGACTGAGCCTTCACCCTTGGTCGCGTCCAGCCATTGCTGTCGAACCTGAGGGTTCTCGGTCAACTTCAGATTCCGGACGACCTTCTGAGCCACGCGATCACTCTGAATCACGTCGACCTGGGTCGCCATATAAGTTGGCATCATCATGCCGGGGAAGGAACCTGACAAAAGGTCAGGCTTCATATCGACCACAACAGACGCCGTCGCGACGTATTGCTTGGGCATCAAGAGGCTGATGACCAAGGTCGTCAAAACCGTCAAGCCGAAAATCAGCGCCGCAACCCACCAACGCGCTTTGAGAATTGAAATAAATTGCCCGAAACTCATTGCGGCGCCCTCTTAGAACAAACTCTCTTTGACATACACAACATCACCATCTTTCAACGGCGCGTCCATGGGCAATTGCAGGGTTTCGACCTTGCCTTCACTGTCTTTGCGGTTCACGCGGATGCCTTTTTCGGTGCCGCGCAAGGTGATGCCGCCGCCTGTAGCCAGGCTTTGCATGACAGTCATGCCGCGCTCCAACTTCATGGGGCCGGGGCGTTGCACCTCGCCGTAGATGTAGACCATGGGGGCGCGGTCCACCCAGACGACGTCACCGTGCTGGATGAAGATGTCATTGGCCGAGCCGCCGGGGGCGAAGATGGCGGGCAGGTCGATTTCCACGCGGTAGGGCTGGCCGTTGCGCTTGCCGCTGACCACCAGAACTTCGGCGCCCGTGCTGGCGACGCCACCGGCAGTGGCGATCAGATCCGTCAAACGCATATCAGCGGTTTCAATCGGATAGCGGCCAGGGCGATTCACATTGCCCAAGACGCTGGCCTGGTTGCCCTTGACCTGCAGCACGACGATGGTGGTCTGGGGGTTCTTGACGAAGTTGCCCTTCTTCAAGCCCTCGGAGATCAGGTTTTCAGCCTGAGTCACGCTCAGGCCGCCCACCTTGATATTACCCAGCAAGGGGTAGGACACCAGGCCATTTTCGGAAACGCGGGTCTCCAGGGTGAGGTCGGGATTCTGATAGACGGTGACGCGCATCACATCACCCGAGCCCAGGCGGTATTCGGCGCTCTGGGTTGCTGCGCTGGCAGGCGCGGCAGCGGCTGTTTGAGCGGCGGCCGGGGCCGCCGACATCGCCAGCACAAGTGACAGGCTCAGGGCCAGGCCGCTGAGGCCCAGCGGGCGAATCGTGCGGGCGTTCTCTTGCTGCATGCGCGTCAACATCTTCATCGATCCCTTCCTCTTCAACTTCATTTCAGGCCCATGCCCTTGGAGATGTCAGCAGCGTTCAAGCCGCCAGCACTGGCGGGCGCGGGTGCGGTCACGGCCGCCGGAGCGGCGCTGGCTGCGGCCGGAGCTGCCGTTGCGGCGGGTGCCGAGGCGGCACCGGGCGCGCCTTCGGCAAACTTGCCGACGTACTCCACCTTGGCTGCATCACGCAATGCCTTGATGTCTTTTTGAACCTGCTCGCCCTTGCGCTGATTGAGCAAGAAGGCTTCGATGGCGGGCTTGGCGCGGGCTTCGTCCACCGGCTGGCTGCGCGAGCCCACCAGGAAGAGCACGGTCAGGCCGGTCGGGGTTTGCGACACGGCGGAGTCGCCGTCCTTCATGCGGGCAATCGCATCCAGCCCAGCCAGAGGCAGTTGCTCAGCGGCGCGCACGGCTTGGTTGCCGGTGAACTTGAAGTCATTGGCCTTCAAGAACTCGGCAAACTCGGCCATGCTCTTGGCGGTTTGCAGCTTGCTGCGGATCTGCTCGAACTGCTCGGGCTTGGCCTCGATGGAGACTTCTTGCAGGCTGTAGATGCGGCGATCCTTGAAGAGCGCGGGCTTCTCGTTGTAATACTTGGAGATTTCGTCGTTGCTGGGCTTGGCCACCGACTCGCCGATGCGCTCGACATAGGCACGCGAGATGATTTCGCGCTTGGCGGCTTCGATCTGCTGCACCACACGGGGGTCGCGGTCCAGCTTCAGTTCCTGGGCCTTTTGCACGGCCAGCTCCTGATCGATCAGACGCTCCAGCACTTGCTTGCTGGCGGCCTCGGCCTGCTCGGGCTTGAGGCCTTGCTGGCGTTGCAGCACGTAGTTGATCTGATGAACGGTGATCTCTTCCTTGTTGACCTTGGCGGCGGTCTGCGAAGCCTTTTCAGACTTCTTGCCGTCCCCGCAACCGGTCAGGGCCACGGCCACCACGGCGAGCGCCACGGCAGCGACTCGGAAGTTGGCAAAAGCACTCATGGCATGGATTTGTTTTTGGTCGTTCTTCAAGTACATGGCAACTTTCTCTTTTCTGCACGAAGCGCCGGGTTCTCCAGCGCAACACATAGATGCTGCAAAGCAGCGCCCAGCCCAGCCTTCATAGGACGGCCGAGTGTAACTTTGGAAAATGACAAATGCCCTCCCCAAACTCCCTCTTTCGTCCGGCCCAAACTCACGGTTTACCCGCGGTCGACCCGAGGATTACCCGCAATTACAAGCCCTTGCCTGACGGCCAAAGCCGCCCGGGCAAAGGCCTGAGGGAGGACGATGCAGACTCGGCCCGCAGGCTGCCGGCGAAGCAAACCCACGATGCTTGCGTGCCCCAGGGCAAACGCCGAATCTGCACGCAATCCACCGGCGGCTCAATCCAGCGCCCAAAGACGCCAAGCCGAGGCTCGCCCCGACGCTTTTCCAAGCGCCTTGACCATATCGGGTTTCGAGGGGGCTCTACCCCCACGACTAAGGGGGGCAGATGTGACGGAATGTGAGGATGCGCAGGCTGTGTTCGCTGGGCGGCCCCGGCACGGAGCCAGGGCGGCGGTCAAAGGCCGCGAGGATGCGGCCTTGAACTGAGCCTGACGGCATCAAGCGATGCCGTTTCTTGCGGTTTGTCTACTACTCAGGGCCTCAGCACTTGATACCGGCATGCAGGGCCACCAGGCCCGCGCTGAGGTTGTGCACATCGACATGGCCAAAGCCGGCCGTCTTCATCATGGCCTTGAGCTCTTGCTGGCCAGGGTGCATGCGAATGGACTCGGCCAGGTAGCGGTAGCTGTCGGCATCACCCGCCACCCACTTGCCCAGGCGGGGCAGGATGTTGAAGGAATACCAGTCGTAAGGCTTTTGCAGGGGCGCGGCCACCTTGGAGAACTCCAGCACCAGCAAGCGGCCACCGGGCTTGAGCACCCGGCACATTTCGGCCAGGGCTTGGTCCTTGTGGGTCATATTGCGAAGACCGAAGGACACGCTGACCAGATCGAAGCTGGCCGATTTAAAGGGCAGCTTCTCGGCATCACACAAGCCGGTGGGCAGCACCAGGCCTTCGTTGAGCAGGCGGTTGCGGCCCTCGCGCAGCATGGCTTCGTTGATATCGGTGTGCACCACCATGCCGGTCTCGCCGACTTTGCGGGCGAAGGCACGCGTCAGATCGCCCGTGCCGGCAGCGATGTCCAACACCCGCTCGCCCGGCTTCAGATTGGCCACGGCCACCGTGTAAGCCTTCCAGGCCCGGTGCATGCCCATGGACATGAAGTCGTTCATCAAGTCGTAGTTGCTGGCCACGGAGTCGAACACGCCGCGCACGCGGCTGGCCTTCTCACGCTCGTCAACGGTCTGGAAGCCGAAATGGGTGCTGCTCATAGAAGAATCTCTTTAACGGTGGTCCGGGCTTAGTGGCTGCTACAGGCGCCGGAAGACTTGATGGGCATGGCATCGTCGCGGCCCAATCCGGCGGCGGCCAAGCGGGCTTCGTAGTCGCGCCACAGTTCGGCCTGGCGCGCGCCCAAGTCGTACAAATACTCCCAGGAGTAGAGGCCGCTCTCATGCCCGTCGGAGAACTGCGGCTGGATGGCGTAATGCCCGACCGGCGCCAAGGCGGTGATATTGACCTCACGCTTGCCGGTTTGCAGAGTCTCTTGTCCAGGGCCATGGCCCTTGACCTCGGCCGAGGGGCTGTAGACCCGCATCAGCTCAAAGGGGATGCGAAAGCGCGCACCGTCGCTGAAGGCCACCTCCAACACCTTGGACTGCTGGTGCACGGTGATCTCGGTGGGCGTGGGCGTGTTCGCGGAAAGTCCGGCCATTTTGAGGAGGATACGAGAAGGAAAATTAGGAAGACCCGGGCGCCATCAGGCTCAGCCGGGCCGCCAGTGTAGCGCCGGGGCCGGGCCCCGCCCATGGGCTGGGGGCGCCCAGCGGGCGTGAAAAAGCCAAGCCGGCATGCCTGGACAGGCATACGCAAGCTTGGCTTGCTCGTCTTCTCGGACCTGCGCCGGAGGCCGGCGCCTTGGCCTTACTTGGCCTTCTTGCTGCGATCCGGAACCACGGTGGTGACCGTGGGCATCACGGCGCCGGAGGAGATGGGCTTGGGCGGAGAAGTGTCTTTCTTGGGCTTCTTCGCTTCTTTATTGCTTTTTTGCTGTCCTTTGGCCATGAGCTTCTCCTAGGTTGCTGTGCCTGACGCACCGATGGTGAGGGGCTGAATCCGCCCCTGGTGACTCAGTGTGCCATGCGTTCCGGGCCACTCAGGGCTGCAGGCCTGCGCCGGGCTCAATAAACGCCCATGTAGTCCTTCTTGCCCAAGTCCACGCCCTGGTGACGCAGGATGTTGTAGCTGGTGGTGATGTGGAAGAAGAACTGGGGCAGACCGTAGTGCAGCAGATAGTCCTGGCCCTGGAAGCGGCGCTCCTTGGGCGTGCCGGGGCGCACGATGATCTCGCGGCTGGCGGCATCAGTGAACTTGGCCGCGTCCAGGCTTTCGATGAAGGCCAGGGTCTGGGCAATGCGCGCCTGCAGATCGGCAAAGCTCTGCTCCTTGTCTTCCACCGAAGGCACTTCGACGCCGGCCAGGCGGGCACACACGCCCTTGGCGAAGTCGCAAGCCACCTGGACCTGCTTGGTCAGGGCAAACATATCGGGGAAGAGGCGGCCTTGCAGCAGCACGGCGGGCTCAAAGCCGCGCGCCTGGGCATGGGCCTCGCCCTTAGCCAGAACGGCAGCCAGGCTGCCCAACATTTGTTTGAAGACGGGCACGCTGGCTTGATACATGGCTTGGCTCATGGCTTGAGGCTCCGCAGGGTCGGAGAAAAAGAGAGAAAGGGAAGAATCAGTAGGGGGCGACATCGATTGCAGCCGCGGCCCGCATTCTGGCAGCGCCAGCCGCTTGCTGCTGAAGCCGCAATATGCCCTTGCCCGCTCCAGGGCTTGAAGACAAACGCGTCCTTGTCCCCTAAAAAATCAGTCGGCTCCGTACAACAAGGCAGTTTGGCGGGCGATCGCCGCACAAAGCCAGCCTAGGATTAGCAGGTTTCGCCCGGACCCAGCGTGGCCGGGTGTCCCTTGTTTTGTTGTTCGCCTTTGAAGGAAAAATCATGAGCAAATTCCTGAACACCCTGGCTGCCCTGGCTATCGCCGCCAGCCCCCTGTTGATGAGCGTGGCCCAGGCCGCCGAGCCCACCGACCCCGTGGTGCAAAACCGCGCCAAGATCAGCAAGGCCAACAAGGTCAAGAGCGCTGAGCTGAGCGCCGCCCGCAAGACCCGCAACGAAGCCCGCGCCACCGCCAAGAAGGAATTGGCCGCCGCCAAGGCCGAGAACGCCGTCAAGGCCAAGGCCGCCGCTGCCGAAGGCAAGGACGCCCTGGTCGTCAAGCGTGAACTGGACACGCAATCCAGCGCCGCCTACAAAGACAAGCTCAAGGCCGCCAACGACCAGTACAAGGAAGTCGAAACCCGCGTCAAGGCCGAAGCCGCTGCCAAGAAGGACAAGGCCAACGCCACGATTGCCAAGGAAATGAAGAAGGCCAACGAAGGCCAGAAGAACTAAGCAAACCCCGGCTTGAATGGGCGAACGGCCCGCCACCGATCAAGGTGGCGGGCCGTTTCTTCTTCAAAGTGAGGCTCCCGCCATTCACTGCGCGTCTGGCTGCCCCGGTGCCTGACCGGCCAGGGCCACATGGCCGCCGCTGATGGCGTCGACCTCGACCACCAGCTCAGGGAAGCGCAGCAAAAACTCGGAGAAATTCGTACAGCCCAAGGCCTGCTCATCAAAGCTGGGCAGCAAGCGCTTGATGAAGACCTTGAGCGCGCTGCGGGACACATAGTTCTCGCCATTGCGGTCCACCAACTGCTTGAGCGCGCGCTGCAGGGCCAGCTTGGCTTCGTCCAGCGAGGGGGAGCCCACCACCTCGGCATCGTCGCGCGTCTCGACGACCGGCAGGGCTTGCACCGGCAAGGGCGGAACTGCGGCCGAGCCCAGGTCCACGCCCGCCGAGGTGGCCGAGGTGGCCAGCAGGTTTTGGTAGAACTTGAACTCGTTGCAGCTGGCCGTCCAGAAGCGGTTGCTGAAGCCCGCCACGCCCACGCCGGCGATGAAGCGCCCCGCCTGCTTGACCTTCTGCGCCAGGCTGATGAAGTCGCTGTCGCTGGAGATCACCACCACATGGGTCAGATGCGGGTGGTTGTGCACATCGCTGAGGGCGTCCAGCGCCATGCGGATGTCGGCGCTGTTCTTCATATTCGAGCCGCGCGGGAACATCTGAATCAGATCCACTCCGGCCTCATTCAGGGCATGGCGGTAGTTGGCGAAAAACTGCCAATTGCCATAGGCGCGGTTGATGATGATGTCGCCCAACGAGGCCGCGTACTCCAGAATCGGCTTGAGGTCCACAAACACCGGCTGGGGCTGGAAGCGGTTCTCGCGGTAGGCGCCGTCACCATGGGCGTTGTTGGCCAGCACGGCATGCAGATTCTCAAAATCCCAGTAGATCGCCACCTTGGTGGCCTCGTTGCGCTGCGGGTTGTAGGAAGACATGGGGACCGGAAGAATGTGGAGAAAGAAAAACAACTGAAAAATGGACGCCAGCCAAGGCTGCCACCTGCGGCCGAGCCCGCAGGGCTAACAAGCCAAGGGTGCGGCCCTGGGCCGATGCGCAGGCGGGAGCTTAAGCGAAGCGCCTGACGGAGGGCTTTATATTGTTTTGAAGATAAGCAATCTACCAATCAATAGTTTGCTTATATAACCCTCTTCCTTACAGTGCGAGGCTTCGGTTAGCCCTGGGGCAGCCTCACCGCCTCACAAGGGTTTTATGGACTGGTTAGCAATCGCAAGCGGATTTGGCGTCGGTGCCATCGTCGGGGTGACCGGCGTGGGCGGCGGCTCGCTGATGACACCCTTGCTGCTCTCGGTCTTCAAGCTCAACCCGGCCGTGGCCATAGGCACCGATCTCTGGTTTGCCGCCATCACCAAGATGTCGGGTTCGGCCGCCCATGCGCGCCACGGCCATGTGAAGTGGCGCATCACCGCCTTGCTGCTGGCCGGCAGCATCCCGGCTGCAATCGCCACCGTGGCCTTGATGCACCTCACCGGCCTGACCAAGGGCTGGGCCAGCACCCTCACCTTTTCGCTGGGCATTGCCCTGCTGCTGACGGCCGTGGTCGTGGCCTTCAAGAAGTCTTGGCAGGCCGTGGGCTTACGCCTGGAGCGTTTCATCCCCGAGTCGCGCAAACCCGCGCTGACCGTCGCCTCCGGCGTTGTGCTGGGGGTGCTGGTGTCTCTGTCCTCCATCGGTGCGGGCGCGATTGGCGCCACGCTGATTCTCTTGATCTACCCGCGCCTGGAAACCCGCTACATCGTCGGCAGCGATATTGCCCACGCCGTGCCCCTGACCCTGGTGGCGGGCATAGGCCATGCCACCCTGGGCCATGTGGACTGGGCGCTATTGGTGCCGCTGCTGATCGGCTCCATCCCCGGCATCTGGCTGGGCGCCCAGCTGACCCGCCGCCTGCCCGAGTCTGTGGTGCGCGGCCTGCTCTGCGCTTCTCTTTTGATGGCTGGCTGGAAAGTCATTCACTGATTGCTTCGAACTCTCGAAACTTCTTCGCATCCTATGTACGCCTATACCGACTTCGACCGCCAATTCGTCCGCGCCCGTGCGGCCCAGTTCCGTGACCAGCTGGAGCGCAATATCGCGGGCACATTGACCGACGAAGAGTTCCGCCCCCTGCGCCTGCAGAACGGCTGGTATGTGCAGCGCCATGCACCCATGCTGCGCGTGGCCGTGCCTTACGGCGTCTTGTCGGCCAAGCAGCTGCGCCAGCTGGCCAAGATTGCGCGTGAGTTCGACCGCGCCGAGTCCGGCCCCTTTGAAGGCCAGGGCGGCTACGGCCACTTCACCACCCGCCAGAACCTGCAATACAACTGGATCCCCCTGCACAAATCGGCCGATGTGATGGACGCCCTGGCCGAGGTGGACATGCACGGCATCCAGACCAGCGGCAACTGCATCCGCAACATCACCAGCGACGCCTTTGCCGGCGTGGCCCCCGACGAGATCGTCGACCCCCGCCCCTACGCCGAAGTGCTGCGCCAGTGGAGCACCCTGCATCCCGAGTTCGCCTTCTTGCCACGCAAGTTCAAGATCGCCATCTCGGGCGCGGCCGAAGACCGTGCGGCCATTGCCTGGCATGACATCGGCCTGCAGCTGCTGAAGAACGAGGCCGGCGAAGTGGGCTTCAAGGTGCTGGTGGGCGGCGGCATGGGCCGCACCCCCATCATCGGCCAGGTCATCAACGAGTTCCTGCCCTGGCAGCAGATCCTCGTCTACATCGAAGCCATCGTGCGGGTTTACAACCGCTACGGCCGCCGCGACAACGCCTACAAGGCCCGCATCAAGATTCTGGTCAAGGCCGAAGGCCAGGCCTTTTTCGACGATGTGAACACCGAGTTCAAGCAGATTCTGGAGCTGGACCACGGCGGCCGCGAGCACCTGATCCCCCAAGCCGAGCTTGACCGCGTGGCGGCCAGCTTTGTGATCCCGGCCGGTGTGCAAGCCACTGCCGCTAGCGACATCTTCGCCGGCGTGCAGCCCGGCGCCTACAAGCGCTGGCTGGAGCGCAATGTGCACGGCCACCGCGTCAGCGGCTACCGCTGCGTGACCTTGTCGCTCAAGCGGAACGACATTGCCCCCGGCGACGCAACCGCCGAGCAAATGGAAGACGCCGCCGAGCTGGCCGAGCGCTTCGGCCTGGGTGAGCTGCGCGTCAGCCACGACCAAAACCTGGTGCTGACCTGGGTGCGTGAGGCCGATCTGCCCGCCGTCTTCGAAGGCGCCCGCGCCAAGGGCTTCGCCACACCGAACATCGGCTTGCTGACCGACATGATCGCCTGCCCCGGCGGCGACTTCTGCGCCCTGGCCAATGCCCGCTCCATCCCGGTGGCGGCGGCCATCACCGAGCGCTTTGAGGACCTGGACGAGCTCTACGACATCGGCGACATCGATCTGCACATCAGCGGCTGCATCAATAGCTGCGGCCACCACCACAGCGGCCATATCGGCATCCTCGGCGTCGACAAGGACGGCAAGGAGTGGTACCAGATCTCGCTGGGCGGCTCGGACGGCGCCACGCTGTCGGGCAATGCACAAGCGGGCCGAGTGATTGGCCCCTCGTTTGCGGCGGACGAGGTGCCCGACGTCATCGAATCGGTGATCCAGACCTACCGCGCCCAGCGCAGCAGCGAGGCCGAGCGCTTCATCGACACCGTGCGCCGCGTGGGCCTGGAGCCCTTCAAGGCCCCCGCTAACGCCGTTCGCACCCTCACCGGCGCGGCTCAGTAAATGACACAGATTGCCCAGACGACCATGAAGTTCATCGATCCCAAACATCCGCAATGGCATCACGTGCTCGGCGAAGACGGCCCCAAGCCCGACCCCGATCCCGCGCCCAATCTGCTGTTGAGCCTGGAGCAATGGCATGCCGTGCGCGATCACTGGCCGGCCGGCCTGCCCACCGGCGTCGAGCTGCCGAATGATTTCGCGGTGGAAGACATCGCCGCCGACCTGCCCCGCCTGGCCCTGATCGTGTTGCAGTTCCCCAAGTGGGTGGATGGCCGCGCCTACAGCCAAGCCCATCTGCTGCGTTCGCGCTACCGCTTCGCCGGCGAGCTGCGCGCCGCCGGTGAGGTCTTGGTCGATATGGTGCCCCTGCTGGCACGCACCGGCTTTGACGCGGTGCAGCTGCGTGCCGATCAAAGCGTGGCCGCGGCCGAGCGCACCTTGGGCTTCTTCCAGGCCCATTACCAGGGTGATGTGGCGGCTACCCAACCGATCTTCGCCCGTGGAGCGCAGGCGTGAGCGGAGAAGTCTCTTCGCTGAACTTCGGTGCTGCGACTGCGGCAGCGCCGCAAGCCTCGGCCATCGCCCTCTATGCCCGTGAGACCGCCGGCTTTGAGACGCGCCTGGCCGAGACCCTGGCCCTGCTGCAAGACGCGGTGCACACCCACGGCGCGGGATTGATCCAGTCCAGCAGCCTGGGCGCGGAAGACATGGTCATCACCGACCTGATCGCCCGCCACCAGCTGCCCATCACGATCGCCACCCTGGACACCGGCCGCCTGCACGCCGAGACCCTGGCGCTTGTGCCCCAGATCGAGCAGCGCTACGGCCTGAAAGTCCAGGTCTACAGCCCTGTGCACGACCAGGTGATTCACTTTGTTCGCGCGCGCGGCGAGAACGCCATGTACGAGAGCCTGGCCTTGCGCAAGGAATGCTGCGGCATCCGCAAGCTGGAGCCTTTGAAGCGCATGCTGCACGGCCGCACCGCCTGGATCACCGGCCTGCGCCGCGAGCAATCCGCCAACCGTGCCGAGGTGCCCTTCATCGAAGCCGACGGCCCGGACCGCGTCAAGCTCAACGCCTTGGCGGCCTGGAGCTGGGCCGATGTCTGGCACTACATCCAGCGCTTTGAAGTCCCCTTCAATGCCTTGCACGACCAGTTCATGCCCAGCATCGGCTGCGCGCCCTGCACCCGCGCCATCGCCGTGGGCGAAGACTTCCGCGCGGGACGCTGGTGGTGGGAGGACGAAAGCGCCAAGGAATGCGGCTTGCACGCCAGCAAAATTTCCAAAGATCAAGACAAGAACGGAGCCCAGGCATGAATGCCCCCATGAATCTGCAAGAGCTGGTGGCCACGGTGGACCAGCGCCACCTGGATCATCTGGAAGAAGAAGCCATCTTCATCCTGCGCGAAGTGGCGGCCGCTTTTGAGCGTCCGGGTCTGCTGTTCTCCAGCGGCAAGGACTCTTGCGTGGTCTTGCGCCTGGCCGAAAAGGCCTTCAAGACCCGCGTGGCTGGCAATGAGTTCAAGGGCAAGCTGCCCTTCCCCCTGGTCCATGTGGACACCGGGCACAACTTCCCCGAGGTGATCGAGTTCCGCGAACGCCGCGTCGCCGAGATGGGCGAGCGCCTGATCGTCGCCCACATGGACGAGTCGATTGCCAAAGGCACCGTACGCCTGGCCCACCCGCTGGAGTCGCGCAACGGCCACCAGACCGTCACGCTGCTTGAAGCCATCGAAGAACACCGTTTTGATGTGCTGATCGGCGGCGCCCGCCGCGACGAGGAAAAGGCCCGCGCCAAGGAGCGCATCTTCAGCCACCGCGACGCCTTCGGCCAATGGCAGCCCAAGGAGCAGCGCCCCGAGCTGTGGAATCTGTTCAACACCCGCATCCGCCCGGGCGAGCATTTCCGCGCCTTCCCGATCAGCAACTGGACCGAGCTGGACGTCTGGCTCTATATCGCCCGCGAAAACATCCCCCTGCCCAGCCTTTACTTCGCGCATCAGCGCCCCGTGATCCGCCGCAAGGGCTTGCTGGTGCCGCTGACGGAGGTGACGCCGCCCGAGGCAGGTGAAACGGTGGAAACCGCCACCGTGCGCTTCCGCACCGTGGGCGATATGACCTGCACCTGCCCGGTGGAAAGCACTGCCGCCGACGCCACCGACATCGTGGCCGAGACCCTGACCGTCACGGTCAGCGAACGCGGCGCCACCCGTATGGACGACAGAACTTCGGAAGCCTCGATGGAGCGCCGCAAGAAGGAAGGCTATTTCTGATGAGCACCGCATTGAACACCGTGATTCACGACAGCGATGTCGACACCCACCACCGCGCCCTGCGCTTCCTAACCGCAGGCAGCGTGGACGATGGCAAGAGCACCTTGATTGGCCGCCTGCTGTTTGATTCCCGCGCCATCCTGGCCGACCAGCTGGACACCTTGGCCAAGCGCGCCGCCGGTGAGCCCATCGACCTGAGCTTGCTGACCGACGGCCTGGAGGCCGAGCGCGAGCAAGGCATCACCATCGATGTGGCCTACCGCTACTTCGCCACCAAGACCCGCAAATTCATCATCGCCGACGCCCCCGGCCACGAGCAGTACACCCGCAATATGGTGACCGCCGCCGCCGGCTCGGACGCCGCCGTGGTGCTGGTGGACATCACCAAGCTGGACACCTCGGTGGACGCCGTGGACTTGCTGCCCCAGACCCGCCGCCACAGCCTGCTGGCCCATCTGCTGCGCGTGCCCAGCATCGTCTTCGCCGTCAACAAACTGGACGCCGTGGCCCAGCCCGGCCCCGCGTTTGAGGCGGTGAGCAAGGCCTTGCGCGCCTTTGCCGAGCAGGCGGGCATCAGCATCACCGCCATCGTGCCGGTCTCGGCCCTGCGTGGCGACAACGTCACCCAGCCCCTGGATGCCGATTGGTATAACGGCCCCTCTCTGCTGCAGGTGCTGGAAAGCCTGCCCGGCGTGCAGGAGCGGGTCGAGGGTCAGGTCTTGATCCCCGTGCAATACGTGGCCAAAGACGGCGAGGGCACGGGCCACCAGGCCCGCACCCTCTGGGGTCGCATTGCGCACGGCCAGATCAAGGCTGGCGACGAGATCCAGATCCTGCCTAGCGGCGAAACAGCCCTCGTGGCCGAAGTCCGCCGTGCCGGCAGCACCGTCAGCCACTGCGTCGCCGGTGAATCCGCCGGTGTGGTGCTGGACCGCCAGTTGGACGTCTCGCGCGGCGACTGGATCGTCACGCCCGGCTCGGCCAAGCCCACGCAGAGCTTCGAAGCGACGCTCGCCTGGCTGGACACCGAGCCCGCCGTGCCCGGCCGCAAATACTGGCTGCGCCACGGCAATCGCTGGGTGCAAGCCCGCATCAGCGCCATCGAGCACCGCCTGGACATCCACAGCCTGCAAGAGCAGGAGGCGACGCAGCTGAACGTCAACGAGATCGGCCATGTGCGCATCGAGACCCAAGCCGCCCTGCCGGTGGAGCCCTACACCAGCAACCGCGTCGGCGGCAGCCTGATCGTGGTGGACCCGACGAGCAACCGCACCAGCGGCGCCTTGCTGGTGCGCTGAGCCGCGACAATCGCGATTCATAACCGAGAAACTCAACAGCACGCATCATGGGAAAAGTCATCTTCGTCAGCGCCGGCCCCGGCGCAGCCGACCTGATCACATTGCGGGGCGCGCGCGCCCTGGCTCTTGCCCAGGTGGTGCTGTTCGACGCCCTCACCGACCCGGCGCTGCGTGAGCTGGCCCCCAAGGCCGAGTGGATCGACGTGGGCAAGCGCGGCTTTTGCGACTCAGTCAAACAAACCGCCATCAACGCAGCCCTGGTCAAACAAGCGCAATCGCATGAGTTGGTGGTGCGTCTGAAGGGCGGTGACGCCAGCGTCTTTGGTCGCCTGGAGGAGGAGTTGATCGCCCTGGCCGAGGCCGGCATAGCCTGCGAGGTTGTGCCCGGCGTGACCGCGGCGATTGCCGCTGCGGCGCAAACCCGCAAGCCCCTGACCCGCCGCGGTGTGGGCCGCAGCGTCAGCCTGACCACCGCCATGACGCAGGACAGCGAGTTGCAAGCCCGCGGCGCCGCGGCGGACACCGAGGTCTTCTACATGGCCGGCCGCCAGCTCGCTGCCCTGGGGCGCAAGCTGCTGGAGGCAGGCTGGGCCGAGGACACGCCGGTCAGCGTGGTCTCAAGAGCAGGCTGCCTGGACGCCTTGAGCAGCGAGCATTCGGTGGCCCAATTGGCCGCTGCCAGCCTGCTGCACAAGGGCCGACCGACTGTGGTGGTGGTGGGCGCAGGTGCTCGCCCCGTGCTGCCGCAAAACCACGGCACGCCAACAAATTCCAGCATCACCCCTGGACTTGCGCGGCATCAAGCCCAGAACACAAGCCTGACCGATTAAAATCACGGGTTTTGCGACGCTGCACTTCAAGCCCTAGACCTTCGGATCGCAGCCGCCACATTCCCGCATTCTTTCAAAAACGAGCTGATCTATGACCCACGTCGTCCTCGAATCCTGCATCCGCTGCAAGTACACCGACTGCGTCGATGTGTGCCCGGTTGATTGCTTCCGTGAAGGCCAGAACTTCCTCGCCATCGACCCCGACGAATGCATCGACTGCGCCGTGTGCATCCCCGAGTGCCCGGTCAACGCCATCGTCCCCGAGGAAGATGTGCCCGGCAATATGCAGCACATGATCAAGCTGAATGCCGAGCTGTCCCAGCGCTGGCCCAGCATCACCAAACGCAAGGGCGCCCTGCCCGACGCCGAAGACTGGAAGGATCGCACGGACAAGCTGTCCGAGCTGATTCGATAAAACTCCCCGGCCTGCGCCTTATCGGCACCGACGGGCCGGGATCAACCCAATGGAACCTCAATTGAACGCAGAGATTGCCGTGACGGCCGCAGACAACCCCACGCCCGGACCGAACGTGATTGAAACCGATGCCGTTATCGTCGGCGCCGGCCCCGTGGGCCTGTTTCAAGTGTTTGAGCTGGGTCTGCTCGAGATCAAGGCGCACATCATCGACTCGCTGGCTTACCCCGGCGGTCAGTGCATCGAGCTCTATCCCGACAAGCCCATCTACGACATCCCGGCCGTGCCTATCTGCACCGGCAAGGAGCTGACCGACAACCTGCTCAAGCAGATTGAGCCCTTTGGCGCGACCTTCCATCTGGGCCAAGAAGTGACGACCGTTTTGAAGCAGGCCGATGGCCGCTTCTTCGTCGCCACCTCCAAGGGCACCGAATTCCTGACCAAGACCATCTTCATCGCCGGCGGCGTGGGCTCCTTCCAGCCGCGCACCCTGAAGGTGGACGGTATCGAGAAGTTTGAGGGCACGCAGCTGCACTACCGCGTTCGCAACCCCGAGCAATTCGCGGGCAAGAACCTGGTCATCGTCGGCGGCGGCGACTCAGCCCTGGACTGGGCGCTGAACTTCTGCGCCGGTAACGAAGACGGCGGCGCCAACAAGGCCGAAAGCGTCATCTTGCTGCATCGTCGCGACGGCTTCCGTGCCGCCCCGGCCAGCGTGGCCAAGATGCGCGAGCTCTGCGAGGCCTACGAGATGCAATTCGTGGTCGGCCAGGTGACCGATATTGTCGAGGCCGATGGTTCGCTGAATGCGGTCAAGGTCACCGGCGGTGACGGCGTCACCCGCGTCGTGCCTTGCGACCAAGTGCTGGTGTTCTTCGGCCTGTCGCCGAAGCTGGGCCCAATCGCCGAGTGGGGCCTGGCCCTGGAGCGCAAGCAGATCGTGGTCGACACCGAGAAGTTCGAAACCAGCGTGCCCGGCATCTTCGCCGTGGGCGATGTGAACACCTACCCCGGCAAGAAGAAGCTGATCCTGTCTGGCTTCCACGAGTGCGCCCTGGCTGCTTTCGCCGCCGCGCCCTACATCTTCCCGGAAAAGCGCATCCACCTGCAGTACACCACCACCAGCCCCAAGCTGCACAAGGTGCTGGGCGTGGAATCCCCTGTCTTTGATTGACCACCCCCGTAGGCGCTTCGCGCCACCCCCTCAAGGGGGCGAGATCAGCGGCCCGGCAAAGCCGGTTCCGCGATCTCCACTGGGTTTGAATCACACCTACCCCTAAAAGCCCGCTGCCCAGCGGGCTTTTTTCATGCCATGGCTACAATGGCCCATCGCAAGCGGCTTCACAGCCGCTTGTGTTTCTTCGCTAGGGGTGCTGGCTCATCAAATGAGCCGGCTGAGATAGTCCCTTTGAACCTGATTGAGTTAATCCTCGCGCAGGGAAGCCAGCTCGCATGCGGCCCGTGATCAGACCTCGCTCATCTCGCGTGGGGACTGTGGCCCCTATCTCGCTTGCTCCCTGCCATCGCTTGAAGTCCCGATGGCATACCCACAAAACTCCCGCTCCTTTGTTGCCGCTGCCGCCTTGCTGAGCTGCTCGGCCGCCGCCCTGGCTCAGTCCACCCTGCCTAGCGTCACCGTGACCGGCCGCAGCGCCGACACCCCCGTCAGCGTCGGCGGCTTTGGCGAGACACCCATCGCCAAACTGCCCATGCAGGCCAGCATCTTGAATGCCGAACGCCTGCAGGACCTGGGCCTCAGCAATCTGGCCGGTATCACCGCCCTGGACGCCTCGGTCGGCGATGCCTACAACTCCAGCGGCTATGTGTCCTATTTGAAGATTCGCGGCTTTGATCTGGACAACCGCTTCAACTACCGTCGCGACGGCCTGCCCATCAATGCCGAGACGGCACTGAGCCTGGGCAATAAGACGGGCCTGGAAGTTCTCAAAGGCAGCAGCGGCATTCAAGCCGGCACCAGCTCGCCCGGCGGCCTGGTGAATCTGCTGGTCAAGCGCCCCACGGCCAAGGATCTGACGGTGCTGGGCCTGAGCGTGAGCGAGCGCGGCACGGTGGATGGCTCGGTCGATCTGAGCCGCCGCTTCGGCGAGTCCCAGGCCTTCGGCCTGCGGCTCAATGCCAGCGCGGCCCAGCTCAAGCCCCAGCTCTACGACGCGGACGGCAATCGCCAGCTCTTCGCCTTGGCAGGAGATTGGCGCGTGTCTCCGAGCACCTTGCTGGAAGCCGAGGTCGAGTGGAATCGCCAAAGCCAGCCCAGCCAGCCTGGCTTTAGCTTGCTCGGTGACAAGCTGCCCGATGCGAAAGCAATCGACCCGCGCATCAATCTGAACAACCAAAGCTGGAGCCAGCCAGTGGTGTTCAACAACCAGCACGCCTCGCTGCGCCTGACGCAAAAACTGAGCGCCGACTGGACGGCGCAAGCTCATCTGGGCGTGCAGCGCCTGAAGACGGATGACCGCCTGGCCTACGCCAACGGCTTGTACGACCCCAACACCTACGACTGTGATCCCTGCGA
Organism: Paucibacter sp. KBW04; assembly: GCF_003852425.1. Taxonomy (GTDB): domain Bacteria; phylum Pseudomonadota; class Gammaproteobacteria; order Burkholderiales; family Burkholderiaceae_C; genus Paucibacter_A. The sequence goes on from NZ_QAJN01000002.1 coordinate 51,177, forward strand.
CCGTTACAGCTCGACGGGGACGTTTTCAGTCTGGGACTTCCGCAGCGAGAACGAACGCCGCAACAGCGATGCCCTGGACCTGAATCTCAGCGGCAAGTTCAGCACCGCCGGACTCAAGCATCAACTGGGCACCGGCGTCTTGTTCAGCCGCTTCAACAGCCGCTTCCAGCGCCAAGCCTATAACTTGGTCGGAGTCGGCAATATTCAGGGCACTGCCCAGCTCCCCTCAGACCCCAGCCTCAGCGACGAGAACACCAACCGCGACGAGCGCAGCACTGAGTTCTATCTGCGCGACAGCGTGCAGCTGGGCGCGGATTGGCAGGTCTGGGCCGGCCTGCGCCACACCCGCTTGCAGCGCGACAGCGTGCGTACCGACGGCTCGCGTGCCACCAGCTACTCACAAGCCTTCACCACGCCCTGGCTGGGCCTGGGCTACAACATCAACTCGCAGCTGATGGCTTACGCCAGCTGGGGCGAAGGTGTGGAGAGCGAAGTGACGCCCAATCGCAAGCGTTACGGCGACCAGGCCGGCCAAGCCCTCGCGGCCTTGAAGAGCAAGCAGCTGGAAGTGGGCTTGAAGGCCGGCAGCAACACGGTGGACTGGTCATTGAACTGGTTTGATGTGCAACGCCCCAGCTGGCGCGACATCGGCATCTGCAAGGACGCCACCCCGGGCAGCTGCGAGCGCCGCGCCGATGGCAATGCCCACCACCAGGGCTTTGAGGCCCAGGCCGATCTGAAGTGGAGCGGCGGCGGCTTGCTGGCCAGCGCCATGAAGCTCAAGGCCCGCCGCGAAGGCAGTGCCGATGACTCACTCAACGGCCTGCGCCCCGCCAACGTGCCCGAGAACAGCCTGCGACTGCAAGCCCGCCAAAACCTGCCCGCCTTGCCAGGACTGCAAGTGCAGCTGGGCCTGGTCTACGAGGGCCCGCGAGCCGTGCTGCCCGACAACAGCATCAACATCCCGGGCTGGTCCCGCATCGACGCTGGTGCGCGTTACGAACAACTGGTGGGCAAAACGCTGCTGACCTGGCGCGTGGGCGTGGACAATCTCAGCAATCGTCGCGCTTGGAAGGAATCGCCCTTCCAGTTCGATCATGTCTACCTCTATCCCCTTGCGCCTCGCACTTGGCGAACAAGTTTTGAAATTAGCTTGTAAAGCTCTCAAAATCTGTACTACAATGCAAGGCTCAGTTCCTCGATAGCTCAGTCGGTAGAGCGCCGGACTGTTAATCCGTAGGTCCCTGGTTCGAGCCCAGGTCGAGGAGCCAAAAACTTGGCTTTGATGCAGAGAATGAAAATTCAAAGCATCGCTAAAAAGCTCAGAAAGCCGCTGATTCGCAAGAGTCAGCGGCTTTCGCCATTTATGTAAGCCTACTCTTTTTGAGCAGGCCGAATTTGAAGGCAGGCAAGGCGTTTCATGTCGATACGCTAAGTCAAAAATTTGAATTTGTACCGATCAATTCCTCGATAGCTCAGTCGGTAGAGCGCCGGACTGTTAATCCGTAGGTCCCTGGTTCGAGCCCAGGTCGAGGAGCCAAATTGAAAGCCCTGATGCCGCAATGCATCGGGGCTTTTTCTTTGTCCGCGCAACACGAGGCAAGGCAGCGAGCATGAACACTCTGGAGCAATTGCGTACAGGTCAGCTGTTAGGCACCAAACAGCTGAAGCTGGCCTGCGGCCTGAGCGAGTTCCCGACCGAGATCTTCGAGTTGGCTGAGACACTCGAAGTACTGGATTTGTCCGGCAACGCACTGAGCACCCTGCCTGCGGATCTGCCCCGCCTCAAGCGTTTGCGCATTCTGTTTTGTTCCGGCAATCGCTTCAGCGAACTACCTACCGTGCTGGGCCGCTGCGAGGCACTGGAGATGGTGGGCTTCAAGAGCAATCAGATCCACCATGTGCCAGCGCAAGCCATCCCGCCTCAGCTGCGTTGGTTCATCCTGACCGACAACCAGATCGCAACCCTGCCCGCCGTGCTGGGCCAATGCCAGCGCCTGCAAAAACTGGCCTTGGCCGGCAATCGCCTGAGTGCCCTGCCGGCCAGCATGGCCGCCTGCACAAGGCTTGAGCTGCTGCGCATCTCGGCCAATCAGTTCAGCGAACTGCCCGACTGGCTGCTCAAACTGCCTCGCCTCAGCTGGCTGGCCTTCGGCGGCAACCCCATCAATCTGGAGGCCGAGCGGCAAGCCCTGAGCGAGAGCCCGCTGCCCAGCGTGGCTTGGCAGCAGCTCCAGTTGGAGCAGAAATTAGGCGAAGGGGCATCGGGCGTCATCTACCGTGCGCAGCTTCGCGGGCAGCAAGCCGTCGCGCTCAAGGTCTTCAAAGGCGAGGTCACCAGCGATGGCCTGCCCAGCAGCGAGATGGCCGCAGCCATCCAAGCGGGCAGCCACCCCCATCTGATCCCGGTGCAAGCACGCCTGGTCGAGCACCCCGAGCAAGCGATGGGCTTGTTGATGCAATTGGTGGCCAGCGATTTCCAGAGCCTGGCCGGGCCGCCCAGCCTGCAGTCCTGCACCCGCGATGTGTACGCAGACGATCTGCGCATTGACTTGGCCCAGCTCTTGCGCCTGGCCGCGGGCATTGCCTCGGCGGCCCAGCATCTGCAGGGCCAAGGCCTGCTGCACGGCGACCTCTACGCCCACAATATTCTTCATGACAGACAGGCTGCGGCCTTGCTGGGTGACTTTGGCGCCGCCTCCTTCTTTGATAGCAAGAACCCAGCACTCGCCCAGGCCTTGCAAGCCATCGAGGTCCGCGCCTTTGGCTGCTTGCTGGAGGAGTTGCTGGAGCGCTGCGAGCCCACCGACAGCCATCAAACCGCATTGGGACAGTTGCGGAGCCTGCTGCAGGACTGCCTCAACGATGAGCCGGCCCAGCGCCCCAGCTTTACCCAGATCGTTCAGCAGCTTTTGCTCTTGTCCTTCGAGACCAGCTAATCGCCCTCAGGCGGGGCGCGGCACGCGATACAGCGCCCTCACCAGATCAGACAGGATAAGTTTGCCCGCCTGGCACTGATGTCCTGAGCTCTAGCAGGATCAGGCGCCGAAAACCTGGGCCGTGGCACGCACGACTACACCGGTGCAAGCCTTTCCGCAGGCAGACGCACAAGAGCTCGCACAAGCGCCTTCGCAGCGCCCGGCGCAGCCTGCCTTCATCAAGGCCTCGTCAAACACCTCACGCGCACAATCGAGGCAGCAGGCACAGGCCGAAGCCACTCGGGTCTCATCCTGAAGAATCTCAAAATTGCGAACACCGGACTCCACGCTGCGGCGGATGTCGCGGTCAGAGACGCGGTGGCACAGACAAACAATCATCGGGGACTCGCCAGCGGTTGGTTCGGGCTGCACCTGGGGTGCGATGGCTCGAATACTAACGCAAATGCGAATCCCTCTCAATAGCAATGGATTTGGGCGGCTTGCGATCAAGACCGCCCAATTTCGCTCAGGATGCCGCGCCGCCCACCTGGGTCTGTAGCCAGTTTTGCTCGCCGAGCTGGGCCACCAACTCGATCTGGGTTTCAAGATGATCGATGTGCTCCTCGGTGTCGGACAAGATTTCTTCCAGCACCTCACGCGACACATAGTCACGCACCGTTTCGCAGTAGGCGATCGCCTCCTTCAGCAGGGGGTGTGAACCCACTTCGATCTTCAGATCACAGTGCAAAACTTCGACTGCGGACTCACCGATATAGAGCTTGCCCAGGTCTTGCAGATTAGGCAGGCCCTCCAGCATCAGGATGCGATCCATCAGCTTGTCGGCGTGCTTCATCTCCTCGATGGACTCCTCGTACTCATGCTTGGCCAGGCGCTCAAAGCCCCAGTTCTTCAGCATGCGGTAGTGCAGAAAATATTGGTTGATGGCCGTCAGCTCGTTCTTCAGCTGGGCATTCAGATACTCAATGACCTTGGCGTCACCCTTCATGGCAGGCTCCTCTTTGTTGGGACTAATACGTGGCGCCGATTGTGGCCGCAGCCTGGGCCACTGCTTGGCAAATGCCCTGTATTTCACTTTGCATGCGAAGCGTTCGCATGCAAATCCCAAAAAATGCAGGCTGGTCACTGTTAGTGGGAATCATTCTCATTTAGAATTTAGGAATGGACGCCCTACTCAAGCACACAAACGCCTCTACACCCCGCCCCGAAGCAACCGAGGCATCAAGCCGAGCTGCGCTTACTCAGTCGGCCAGTCAGCGGACAGCAGAGCTTGCCACGCTGGCCCAAAACTCTGGCCGCTCCGCACTGACAGGGGTGGCAAGACAAACGCCAGCCACAGCCGGCCTGCAGCGCATCAATAGCGAGCAATTGCTGAATGGCGCCCGTGAGATGGAAATCGAACATGGCGGCAGCCTGTATCGCCTGCGCCTAACTGCCTTGGGCAAGCTGATCCTGACCAAATAGCCCTGCCCCGGCCGCTCGCCAGGGCTCTCGCCCACCATCCAAACATCGCACAAAGTGAGTTCAAGACATCTAGACAGGGGATTCGTGCAAACCGCACGAACCAATAAAATACCAATTTGAAGATGAGAGAAGAGCCCGGGCTCGCTCCCTAGAATGGGAAAGACGCCAGGGGGATCTCCTGTCGTGCATTCAGCAAACCAATAAACAGGGAAGCTTTTGATGAACAGCAAGTCCTCCAAGCGAGTGAGTGGTTTCAAACTGGTATCTGTCGCAGCCATGTTCTGCCTGGCCTCGGCCGCCCATGCATTGCCGGTGTTGGACTTCGGGCCCGCCAGCCAGTACAGCGGTTTCTTCTTCTCCAATGTCAACGCGGCCGCTGACGTGGAAGGTCGTCTGGCGGTGGGCGGCAATCTGACCTCGGGCTTTGACGTCGGCTACCGCAACCCTTACGGCAGCACTGCCCCCTCCTTGGTCGTTGCAGGCAATGTGTCCATGACCAGCCAGTGGGGTAAGGCCGGTTCTATCTACAACGGACCGACTTACAACACCGACACCAACAAATCCATCGGCCCCAGCACTGCATCCTGGATTGGCGAGAACAAGCTGGCCGCAGGCAATTTGGTCTACGGTGGCAGCTTGACCGCCGCAGACTGGCAATATGCCAAGGCGACCAAGAATGCCAACTTCATCGACTTCGCGGCCGCCAAGACACAGCTGAGCGGCTTGTCGACCCAACTGGCTTCGGCCAAACAAGTCGGCAGTTGGATCACGGGCAATAGCGGCGTGCAACTGACGGGCGACGGCACTTCTGACATCCAGATCTTCAATCTGGGCAACACCGAGCTGAAGAACATCTCGCTGAGCAATATCAAGGCGGGCGCTCACATCGTGATCAACAGCACCCTGAGCAATGTGGTGTTCTCGGGCGATCTGGGCGGCAATCTTGGCAACTCCACCAACGGCTTGGCCAGCTTCCGCGACCGCGTGGTGTTCAACCTCAGCAATGCAAGCTCGGTCAATGTCGGCACCTTCTTGAATGGCAGCGTGCTGGCCGTCAACGCCGACGTGGTGGGTTCAGGCCACTTGGAAGGTACCTTGATCGCCAACTCCCTCAGCAAGGGCGAAAATGGCAAGCTTGAACTGGGCTACGAGACCTTCAAGCCCTTTGTGCCCCCGCCGATCACGACCTCGCCCGTACCTGAGCCCGAAACCTATGCCCTGATGTTGGCCGGTCTGGCTGCCGTGAGCTTTATCGCTCGCCGCCGCAAGCTGGGCTGAGGCAAGACCGCGAGGCGCTGAGTTCCAGCGCCTCCACCCCGGCGCCGACAAGAGCTTAGGCCTTGTCGGCGTCTTGCATTTGCGCGACTCAAAAGTACAGCCGCAGGGCTGCAAGAACAACAAAGGCCTCTCGAGAGAGGCCTTTGTCAATTACGCCAGCGCAAGCTCGCTGACCCAACTTCAGTCAGGGCGGCGGCGACGAGCGACGAAGCCGAGCGCCGCCAAGCCCCCCAGCAGCATAGCCAAGCTGGTCGGCTCCGGCACCGCCGTGGCCACCACCAAATCCTGGAAATTGGCGTTGCTGAGGCGGCTGATGGTGTAGAGATCCGCCCCCTGGTAATCGACGGCCGCATTCAGATAGCTGTGCACCTGATTCACAAACGCCGCATCATCCTGCGCCAAGCTGCCGGTCAGTCCACTGAAGAAGAACGAGCCCTGATTGGCCGCCACGCTGTAAGGCGTACCAGCACTTTCATGGGTGATCTCCCAGACCGCAGTTTGGAAAGCTGCCTGCTGGAAGGCATTGCTCAGCCCGGCATAGCTGGTGGAAAACAAACCCTGCAAGGCCGAAGCCTGGCTGCCGCTGAAGCTGCCGGGCGTATAGGTCTGAAAGCCCAGAAAATTAGGGGCGAACTCCTGCTGCAATTCCACGCAATAAGCGACGAAGCTGCGTCCCGCGCGGTCGACATAGTGCAGGCGGCCGGTGCTGTAGTCCTGCGTGTCGCTGGTGCTCATTACCAAGGCATCCGCGTCTTCCTGGACAAACTTGATGTCCAAGGTTTGTGCTGCCTGGGCGACACCGGTCGCCAAACCGGCCAGCAAGAGACCGGCGATGATGGATGTCGTTTTGTTCATGGCTGCTTTCTCCCAATCTTTGGCGTCTTGCCGCTTTGAGGGCCCGCGGCGAAAAACAAGGCCTCAGGCCTTGCGGCGCTTGCGCAGCACCAGACCCATGGCGGCCAGCGCCGTCAGGCTCAGCACGGCCATCTGAGGCTCTGGAACCTTATTGCTATTGGAAATGGGAACCAGGCTCAGCCCGCCTTGGTAGGCGCTGTAATGCTTGCTGCCCCAGCCCTGCTCCACCACGACCAGGGTCCAATCACCGGCGCTGAGGCTGACGGGCGCCAAGCTCCACTGCTCCACCCAATTCAAGCCACTGTTCCAGTTGCCCGCCTTGGACTCGGTGAAGTCCACACGCGTGACGCCATCAGACTTGAGCAGGTAGGCGCTAGAGATATCGATGGACGGCAAGGCAGTGCCGGTGCCCAAAGTCTGCAGGGTGCCCGAGACCAAGCCGGCCTGCTCCAGATGCAAGCTATAGCTGTCCTGCGTCTGTGCGGTGAATTTGATATTGTCCTTGCCGAACTGAGCCGGCGCGCTGGCGCTCAAGGTGATCGGCCCGGCCATGGCTTGGCCGGCAGCCGCAAGCAGCAAACCCGCCAATGCGACGTTCATCGTTTTCTTGTTTCTCATGGCTTCACCCCCTGTGTTTTGAAAGCGACCTTCGCCTGTGATTCTGGGCGGACGTCTATCCCTAGTTTCTTGTTTGGAATGCTAGTGGATCAGGCAGGGTGTTCACCCCCGCAGGCGAGGGAGACTTGGGCGATAGGCGTGGAAAACGCACGAGTTCTCTTTGCAGATCGCACGGCTGAGCAAACCAGGTGGAGCCCAGCCAGAAACAACAAAGCCGCCCGGCTTGCACCGGGCGGCTTTGAATTATTCCCTGGCCAAGGCCAGTTTGAGTCGATCAGGCCAGCTTGCCGTGGCAAGCCTTGTACTTCTTGCCGCTGCCGCAAGGGCAAGGATCGTTGCGGCCCACATGGCCGAACTGTGCCAGTTGGGTCTCGGGCGCCGCTTCCTGTGACACCGAGCCATCCTCGTTGGGGTGGGTGTAGGTCACATTGCTGACCGCTTCCGCGCGTTGCTCGATGGCCTCGGCGGCGCGGGTCGCTTCTTCCTGCGACTGGATGCGCACATTCATCAGGGTGCGGGTGACTTCCATTTTCACCACATCCAGCATCTGCGAGAACAGCTCGAAGGCCTCGCGCTTGTACTCTTGCTTGGGGTTCTTCTGGGCGTAGCCGCGCAGATGGATGCCCTGGCGCAGATAGTCCAGCGCGGCCAGATGCTCGCGCCAATGCTGGTCAATGCTCTGCAGCAAGACCATGCGCATAAAGGGCGTGAACTGCTCGATACCCACCCGCTCGATCTTCTCGGCGAAGACGGCGTTGGCGGCCTTGACCACCTCTTCCACGATCTCTTCGTCGGTGATGGAGTTGCTCTTCTCCACCATGGCCGTCAGGGGCACTTCCAGCTGCCATTCATCCTTGAGCACGCGCTCCAGGCCGACCAGGTCCCACTGCTCTTCCAGGCTCTCGACCGGCACAAAAGTGCGTACCACATCGTTCATGGTGCTGGCGCGCAGATTGGCGATTTGCTCGGTCAGGCTTTCGGCCTCCAAGATGTCGTTGCGCTGCTCGTAGATCACCTTGCGCTGATCGTTGGAGACGTCGTCGTACTCCAGCAACTGCTTGCGGATGTCGAAGTTACGGGCCTCAACCTTGCGCTGCGCGCTCTCGATCGAGCGGCTGACGATGCCGGCCTCGATCGCCTCGCCCTCGGGCATCTTCAGGCGATCCATGATGGCGCGCACGCGGTCACCCGCGAAGATGCGCATCAGCTGATCATCCAGCGACAGATAGAAGCGCGAAGCGCCCGGGTCACCCTGGCGACCGGCACGACCGCGCAGCTGGTTGTCGATGCGGCGGCTCTCATGGCGCTCGGTGGCGATGATGCGCAGGCCACCTGCGGCCTTGACGGCGTCGTGCAGACCTTGCCACTCGTCCTTCAGCTTCTGGATGCGCACAGCCTTCTCGGCTTCGGGGATGGAGGCGTCGGCTTCCAAGACCTTGATCTGATTCTCAACATTGCCGCCCAGCACGATGTCGGTACCCCGACCGGCCATATTCGTGGCAATGGTGATCACGCCCGGGCGACCGGCCTGGGCCACGATCTCGGCTTCCTTGGCGTGCTGCTTGGCGTTCAAAACCGCGTGCGGCAACTTGGCCTTGGTCAACAGGGCCGAGATCAGCTCGGAGTTCTCGATCGAGGTCGTGCCCACCAGCACCGGCTGGCCGCGCTCGTGGCAGCTGCGGATGTCGGCCGTGACGGCGTCGAACTTTTCCTTATTGGTCTTGTAGACCAAGTCCTGCTCGTCCTTGCGCTGACGCGGACGGTTAGGCGGGATCACCACGGTCTCCAGACCGTAGATCTCCTGGAATTCATAGGCCTCGGTATCGGCCGTGCCGGTCATGCCGGCCAGCTTGCCGTACATGCGGAAGTAGTTTTGGAAGGTGATCGAGGCCAGGGTCTGGTTCTCGCTCTGCACCGCCACGCCTTCCTTGGCTTCCACCGCCTGGTGAAGGCCATCGCTCCAGCGGCGGCCGGTCATCAGGCGGCCGGTGAACTCGTCCACGATGGTGACTTCGCCGTTTTGCACCACATAGTGCTGGTCACGGTGATACACATGGTGCGCGCGCAGAGCGGCGTACAGGTGGTGCATCAGGGTGATATTGGCGGCGTCGTAGAGGCTGGCGCCTTCGGCCAGCAGACCGGCCTCGGCCAGCAGGCGCTCGGCGTTGTCGTGCCCGTCTTCGGTCAGATAGATCTGGTGCGACTTTTCATCGACGGTGAAGTCGCCCGGCTCGATCACGCCTTCACCGGTGCGAATGTCCAACTCGCCGATTTGCTTCTTCAGCTTGGGCGCGACCTGGTTGATGGCCAGATAAACATCGGTCTGGTCATCGGCCTGGCCGGAGATGATCAGCGGGGTGCGCGCCTCGTCGATCAGGATGGAGTCCACCTCGTCGACGATGGCATAGGCCAGCGGACGCTGCACCCGGTCACGCACCTCGTGGACCATATTGTCACGAAGGTAGTCGAAGCCGTACTCGTTATTGGTGCCGTAGGTCACGTCGGCGGCATAGGCGGCCTGCTTTTGCTCACGCGGCATCTGCGGCAGGTTTACTCCCACGGTCAAGCCGAGGAAGTTATAGAGCTTGGACATCCACTCGGCGTCGCGCTGCACCAAATAGTCGTTGACCGTCACCAGATGCACGCCCTTGCCGGTCAGCGCATTCAGGTAGACAGGCAAAGTCGCCGTCAGCGTCTTGCCCTCGCCCGTACCCATTTCGGGGATCTTGCCATCGTGCAAAACCATGCCACCGATCAGCTGCACATCGAAGTGGCGCATCTTGAAGACACGCTTGCCGGCCTCACGGACCACGGCAAACGCCTCGGGCAAGAGTGCATCCAGCGATTCGCCCTTGGCGACCCTAGCCTTGAACTCATCGGTCTTGGCCCGCAGAGCAGCGTCGTCGAGCTGCTCGTACTGAGGCTCCATCGCGTTGATTTGCTGAACGACGCGGCGATAACCTTTAAGCAGGCGCTCGTTACGGCTACCGAATATCTGGGTGAGAAGCTTGGGCAACATGCAGCGTGATGGTTTTATCAATGGACGGGGACGGCAGATGCTTGTGGTCACGCACCATCCCTCGCTGAGATCCTCATCGCCGGCATCGCTGATGCCAGGCAGGAGGTCCGATTTTGTTTTCTAAATAGTCTGTCTTCTGGACGCCGGGTTCATATGGGGCGGCCGTGACGCTATGCAATAGCTGCTGTGCAGCTTTCGCGTTCTAGCGACGCCAGCCTTGGCTTACCAAATCCACCGAGGTGCAAAACCTTGGCAGTTTAGCATCCGGGTATGTGGGACTTTTCTGCGCCAAGCCGGGAACGAGTTGCGCTCTCCGCACCCGGCCCGCAGCCAAGCACGGCGGACTACACTGCGGGCCATGCGATCCAGCTTCAGACCTCGCTCTTCGCCGCCCTCGCAAGGTGGGCGGCAAGTACCCGACCCCATGCCGATTGCCAATGCCTTGGCTCAGAACGAAGGCCTGGCCAGGCTGGGCATTTTGCTGCGCGAATCGAACCGAAGAATGGACATCATCAAGCCTGCCCTGCCCGGTGCGCTCACGCGCTTCGTCAAGCCCGGGCCGGTGGACGAGGAGGGCTGGACCTTGTTGGCAGCGAACGCCGCCATTGCGGCCAAGCTGCGCCATCTGCAGCCACGCCTGGAGGCCATGCTGGCTGAAATGGGCATGGTGCCCGCCAAGGTTCGAGTCAAGGTTCAGCAACAGGGAATTTGAGAGCCGAAAAGCAAAACGGCCGCTGTGATTGCCTGTGAGGGCTTTCACAACGACCGTTGCTTGATTCTGGTGCCGGCTATCGGATTCGAACTGATGACCTACCGCTTACAAGGCGGTTGCTCTACCAACTGAGCTAAGCCGGCACAAGCCAAAGATTATAGGGGCATTTTCCGCCCCTCAAATTCATTTGACGCGTTTTAGTGCGGGACGGCCGGCACCGGGGGCGGGGCCGTTAGGTTCGTCGTCGCCATCGCCAGGCGTTTGCGCAGCCGCAGGTGCAGCGGTGGCGGCGCCCTGCTCGGGCTTGGCCACCTCCTCATCGCCCTTGCTGGCTGGAGTCGGGGCCAGGCGCAGACCGGGCTTGGCCTGCGCAGGCGCCGAAGCGGGCGGCTGCGCCGCTTCGCTTGCAGGCGCCAGGCTGGCAGCGGTCACGCCGATGGCGCTGCTGCCGCCTTGCGCGTTGGCAGCCGTGGTATCTGGCGGCGGGAAGGCCATGCCCTGCCCGTTCTCACGCGCATAGATGGCCACCACATGATCGACCGGCACAATGATCTCGCGTGCCGTGCCGCCGAAGCGCGCCTTGAACTGGATGAACTCGTTGCCAAGGTCCAGGCTGCTGGTCGCTTCGAAGCCAACGTTGAGAACAATCTCGTTATTGCTGACGTACTCCATCGGCACCTGCACAAACTTGTCCACATGCACCGCGATATAGGGCGTGAAGCCGTTGTCGGTACACCAGTCGTGCAGGGCGCGAATCAGGTACGGCCGCGTCGAGCTGCTCGCTCCTCCGCCTGCCCCTGCGCCTTTGTCGCTGCTTTGATCCATGAGGCTGGCTTTACTTGCGCATGACCTTTTCGGAGGGCGTCAGCGCTTCGATATAGGCCGGACGCGAGAAGATGCGCTCGGCGTACTTCAGCAGCGGCAGCGCGTTCTTGGACAGGTCGATGCCGTAGTAATCCAGACGCCACAGCAGCGGGGCGATCGCCACATCCAGCATCGAGAAGTCGTCACCCAACATGTACTTGTTCTTCAAGAAGATGGGGGCGAGCTGGGTCAGGCGGTCACGGATCTGAGCGCGCGCCTTTTCCAACTGCTTGTCAGCAGCCTTGACGGCTTGGCTGCGGCCTTCCAGCACATTGACGTGGGCGAACAGCTCCTTCTCGAAATTCAAGAGGAACAGACGCACACGAGCGCGTGCCACCGGGTCGCCGGGCATCAGCTGGGGATGCGGGAAGCGCTCGTCGATGTACTCATTGATGATGTGCGACTCATACAGAATCAGGTCGCGCTCAACGAGGATGGGCACCTCGTTGTAGGGGTTCATCAAGGCGATGTCTTCGGGCTTGGCGAACAGATCAACGTCGCGGATTTCGAAGTCCATGCCCTTTTCAAACAGCACGAAGCGGCAGCGATGCGAGTAAGGGCAGGTGGTTCCAGAATAAAGCACCATCATGGCGGCAGGCTCCGAAGGGTCAGGTAGAAAAATTCGCGGTCCATCACAGAGGATCCGCACAAAAGGCAAACGCAGTGGGTCGCTACAAGAGCAATCCACTGCGCTTTGTGGCCCGTCACCTGGCGCAAAAAGCGCCAGCTCGAGCCTCCCAGCTTTACTTCACGTCTTTCCAGTACGCGGCATTCAAACGCCAGGCAAACAAGGTCAGCACACCCAAGAACAGCAGCACGACCACACCCAGACGGAAGCGCTGCGCCTGAGCCGGCTCACCCATCCACTGCAGATAGGCCACCAGATCGCCGACCGCGCTGTCGTATTGATGAGCGTCCAGCTGGCCGGGCGTCAACTGCTCAAAGCCCTTGAACTCGTGCACGGTCTTGCTGTGGTCATGTGGATCTTGCACTTCCTCAAACTTGGCTGCGCGCTGACCTTGCAATTCCCACAGCACATGCGGCATCGCAACGCTGGGGAAGGCGAGATTATTCCATCCCGTGGCCTTGCTGTCGTCGCGGTAGAAAGTCCGCATATAGGTGTAGAGGTAATCAGCCCCCGAACCCTTGGATCCATCGGCGCGCGAACGGGCGATCACGGTCAGGTCGGGCGGGGTCGCGCCAAACCAGTCCTTGGCCTGCTTGGGGTCCATGGAAATCTTCATCTGGTCACCCACCTTGTCGGCGGCGAACATCAGATTGCTCTTGATCTGCGCTTCAGTCAGACCCAGATCGCGCAAGCGGTTGTAGCGGTTATAGGCCGCCGAGTGGCAGTTCAGGCAGTAGTTGACGAACAGCTTGGCGCCGTTTTGCAGCGCCGCCACATCCTGCATCTTTTCCTTGGGGAACTTGTCCCACTGGATGCCACCGCCGGCAGCAAAGGCGCCGGAGACCAGGCCAAAGCAGGTCAGCAGCGTAGCGATGAGTTTCTTCATTCTTTGGACTCCGTTGCTTTTCAGTGGGCGTGGAAGGTCACACGATCGGGCACTTGCTTGAACTGCCCCAACTTGCTCCACCAGGGCATCAAGAGGAAGAAGCCAAAGTAGAAGATCGTGCCGATTTGCGACACCAGGGTGCCCAGATCGGTCGGAGGCTGAATGCCCAGATAGCCCAGCACCAGGAAGAACACCACGAACACGGCATAGACATAGCTATGCCAGCCCGGACGGTAACGGATGGACTTGACCGGGCTGTGATCCAGCCAAGGCAGGAAGAACAAGATCACGACCGCGCCGCCCATCACCACCACGCCCCAGAACTTGGCGTCGAAGATCTTCAGCAAGAAGCAGGCTGCCGCAGCAATCACCAGCACGGCCAGCTTGGCCTTGGCGTTGAAGCTGCCCTTGAGCACCGCCAGCAGCGCCGACAGGCCGATGATGCCCACCAGCACATTGACCATGGTGTCGGTCGTAGCGCGCAGCATCGAATAGAAAGGCGTGAAGTACCAGACCGGGGCGATGTGAGCCGGCGTCTTCAGCGGATCGGCGGGGATGAAGTTGTTGTACTCCAGGAAGTAGCCACCCAACTCCGGCGCGAAGAAGATGATGCCGGTGAACACCATCAGGAACAGGCAGACGCCGTAGATGTCATGCACCGAGTAGTAGGGATGGAAAGGCACGCCGTCCAGCGGGTGACCATTCGCATCCTTGGGCGCCTTGGGGCCCTTGATCTCGACGCCATCGGGGTTGTTGGAGCCCACTTCATGCAGCGCGATGATGTGCGCCACCACCAGGCCCAGCAGCACCAGCGGCACAGCGATGACGTGGAAGCTGAAGAAGCGATTCAGGGTGGCGTCGCCGACGACGAAGTCACCGCGAATCAGCAGGGCCAGGTCGTTGCCCACAAAGGGAACGGCGGCAAACAGATTCACGATCACCTGGGCACCCCAGTAAGACATCTGGCCCCAGGGCAGCAGATAGCCCATGAAGGCCTCGGCCATCAGGCACAGGAAGATGCCGCAACCGAAGATCCAGACCAGTTCACGCGGCTTGCGATAAGAACCGTAGAGCAGGCCACGGAACATATGCAGATACACGACGACGAAGAAGGCCGAAGCGCCCGTCGAGTGCATATAGCGGATCAACCAGCCCCAGGGCACATCGCGCATGATGTACTCAACCGAGGCGAAGGCCAGGGCCGCATCCGGCTTGTAGTGCATCACCAGGAAAATACCGGTGACGATCTGGATCACCAGCACCAGCAGTGCCAGCGAGCCGAAGATGTACCACCAGTTGAAGTTCTTCGGAGCGTAGTACTCCGACATATGCTCTTTGAAGAGCTTGCTCGCCGGGAAGCGGTTGTCTACCCAAGTCATGAGCTGTTCGCCCATGGGTGCGCCAGCGGGAGCTTCTTTGAATTCAGCCATTTTGACCTCTGTCCTTTAACCTGTTTTGGCTTGCCTTGGCCAGTCTTGGCCTGCCTGGGTTTTAAGCCGCCTTGTCTTCGCCAATCAGCAGCTTGGCGTCGGACAGGTACATATGGGGAGGCACTTCGAGGTTATCCGGCGCGGGCTTGTTCTTGAACACGCGGCCTGCCAGATCGAAAGTCGAGCCATGGCAAGGGCAGAGGAAGCCACCATGCCAGTCATCCGGCAGCGAGGGCTGAGGGCCCATCTGGAATTTGTCGCTGGGCGAGCAACCCAGATGCGAGCAGATTCCCACGACCACCAGGAATTCGGGCTTGATCGAGCGCGCAGCGTTCTTGGCATAGGCCGGCGTCGGGTAGGCCGTGCGCGCCGAATTCGGATCTGCCAGCTCGTTGTCGAATTTAGACAGCGCTGCCAGCTGCTCGGGCGTGCGTCGCACGATCCAAACCGGCTTGCCACGCCATTCCACGGTCAATTTTTCACCCGGCTTGATGCCGCTGATGTCCACTTCCACCGGTGCCCCGGCGGCCTTGGCGCGCTCAGAAGGCGTGAAAGTACTGACGAAAGGCACGGCGGTGGCTACACCGCCAACGGCGCCTGCGCAACTTGTGGCGATGAGCCAGGTACGCTTGCCGTGGTCCACTTGCTGGTCACTCATGAGGATCCTCAAACGAGACTTCTGATCGGGGGCAACCCGGGATTCTAACGGACTGTAGGACCCCCTAGCCTATCAGGCTGAGGCCCACTGGTATCCACACCACAATATCAGTGTTTTACCGCTGGCGAAGCTGTCAATCCGCCCTCCATCATGCACCGAGGCATGAAACACAGTCTTGCTTTTCAACAACAAATACGGGCTTAGCCCTCTCTATTTTGGAGTTTTCCATGGGTTTCTTTTCCGAGTTCAAAGAGTTTGCCGTCAAAGGCAATGTGGTCGATCTGGCCGTCGGCGTCATCATTGGCGGAGCTTTTGGCAAGATCGTGGACTCGATCGTCAAGGACCTCATCATGCCCATCGTTGGCAAGATTTTTGGTGGCCTAGATTTCTCAAATTACTTCATCCTGCTGGCCAACCCGCCGGTGGACTTCAAGGGCCCAATGACTTACGAAGCCCTCAGCAAGGCCGGTGTACCCCTGTTTGCCTATGGCGCCTTCCTGACCGTGCTGGTCAACTTCCTCATCCTGGCCTTCATCATTTTTCTGATGATCAGGCAGATCAATCGCCTCAAGCGCGCCGAGGCACCGGCCGCTCCCGCCGAAGCGCCCGCCACGCCGGAAGACATCCAGCTGCTGCGCGAAATCCGCGACTCGCTCAAGCGCTAAGCCCTCAGACGGCCCGTGCAAGACACCCACGGTTTTGCACGAGCCGACTCAGGCAAGGCCTACACGCTCAAGGCCTGTAAGCAAAGGTTTCAGTGACCGCAGGTGTTAGCTAGTTGACACGAAGGCGGCCCACAAAACACCCGGCAGCCCTTGCCGGCATGAATTCGGCGCGATACTTCGGGCAAACACTGTAGCGAGAACACTACAGCCCAGGTCCTCCGCGCTCATGAATCCCTCCGAATCCCGTCTCAACCCTCATTTGGAGGCTGCCCTCCAACGCATTCGCACGGCCGTCGAACAGGCGGCCGAGCGCTGCGCCGAGGGCTTGGGCCTGTCGGCCCTGTCGGCCGGCATGATCAAGCGCCGCGACGCCTTGCTCGCCGCCCAGTTCCAGTTCCGCAAGCAGCAAGGCCTTTTTGCCCAAGCCTTCGGTCAAAGCCTGCGCAAGCAGATCAGCGAAACCCGGCAGGAAAGCCTGGCCGCTGCCAGCCCCCGCAAGGAATGGGCCGAACTCTCCCTGATGGACGACGAGCAGGTGGACGCCCTGGTGGCCGCCGACCGCATTGGCCTGGCGATTGGCCACCAAAGCGAGTGGGAACTGCGCGAGGTGGAGTCTTACGTCGCCAGCCTGCAACTGGGTGAACGCCACCCGCTGCGCCCCGAGGCCATAGGCCAGGCGCTGCTGAGCGCGGTACACGCCGTCAGCGAAGAGGCCGAGACCCGACAAATCCTGGTCGATGAGCTGACCCGGGCCATGGCCCAGGAAATGCGCGCCTGCTACGCCGATATCGCCGCACTTTTCCGCAGCCGGGGCCTGCGGCCTCAAGATTTGCGGGTGCGCGGGGTGGAGTCGGCTGGCGGCGCTGGGCAATCCACCCGTTCTCCTTCGCTTCACTCCATCAGCGGCCAAGCGCTGGACTTTCGACGCTCCGAAGCCGGGCAGTTGCCGGGAGCTGGCCCTGGCGGCGGTGGATCGGGCTGGGGCCCCTCCGGCGGCGGCATGGGCAACTACCCCAGCACGGGCATGGCTGCCAGCGGCGGGAGTGGCGCTGGCGGCAGCGTAGCCTCCGGCGGCGGGCTGGGCCAGATCGACCCTCAGTTGATGGACCTGCTGCGCCGCTTGGCCCAGGCCAGCCAAGCTCAGCCCAGCATTCCCGGCGCCTTGTCGACCGGCTCAGGCGGCGGCAGCGCCGGCTTGGATCCGACCCATTGGCCTAGCGAGGCCAGCACCCTGGCCGGCGGCCTGCCCGCCAATCTGATCCAGCTGCACCGCGAAGAACTGCGCCAGGCAGCCACCGGCCGCCTGGACCATATGGTCATCGACGTGGTCAGCAGTTTGTTCGACCAGGTGCTGTCCGACCCCAAGGTGCCGCCGCAGATGGCGCGCCTGCTGGCCCGCCTGCAACTGCCTGTCTTGCGCGCCGCCCTGGGCGACCCCAGCTTCTTCTCCACCCGCCGCCATCCGGTGCGACTCTTCGTCAACCGCATGGCCTCGCTGGCCTGCGCGTTTGAAGATTTCAGCGAAGACCCAGGCCGCGCCTTTCTGAGTCGCGTGCGCGAGTTGGTCGAGGAGCTGGTGGCCGGTGACTTCGAGCATATGGCGGTCTACACCGCCAAGCTGGACGCGCTTGAGCATTTCATAGCCGAGCAGATCAGCACTGGCCTGCAATCGCAAGGCGAGCTGACCAAGCTACTGGCCCGCAAGGAAATTGATCTGCGCCTGCAGCAGCGCTATGCCAAGCACTTGGCGGCCGCCTTGCAAGCGGTCAGCATGCCGGACTTTCTGCGCGACTTCTTGGCCCAAGTCTGGAGCCAGGCCATCATGCGCGCCAGCCGCGACCTGGGCGGCGCGCCGGAGCGCATCCAGCGCTTCCGCCTGCTGGGCCGGGATTTGGTGATGAGTGTGCAGCCCAAGGGCCGCACCGCCCAGCGCCAGGTCTTTCTGGGCCAACTGCCCAGCCTGATGGCCACCTTGGGCGAAGGCTTGGACCTGATCGCCTGGCCAGAGGCCGCGCGCAAAAAGTTTTACGGCGACTTGCTGCCCGCCCATGCCGAGTCCTTGAAAGGCCAGGCGCCCAGCCCGCTGGAAGCCAATTTGCTGAGTCGGCAGCTGGACACGATTTTTGCCGTCGCCACGCCCGACGAGCAAAGCCTGGCTCAGGACCCATCCAGCGACGAGGCCACGACCCAGCCGGCCGCGCTGGGCGAGCTGGATCTGGACCTCAATCTGGGCCTCAGTCATGCCGAGGCCAGCCAGGTCGGTCTGATTCAAGAAACCAGCGTGGACTGGCAGGGTGCGCTGGACATCGACCTCAGCGCCGAAGCGCCGCTGCAGGCGCTAGACATCAGCATCAACGGCCTGCCGGCCGCCAGCGAAGCGCCCGAACCCAGCAGCGGAGAGCTGCTGATCGAGCATCTGCACGTGGGCTTTTCCTACCAGATGCGCACCGGCGAGCAGTGGCAAAAGGTGCGCCTGGCCCATGTCAGCGCGGGCCGCAGCTTTTTCATCTTCACCCACGGTGCCAAGCACCAGCAGACGGTCACCATGACGGCCCGCATGCTCAGGCGCTTGTGCGAGTCCAAGCGTCTGCGCGCCTTCGAGAACGCCTATTTGCTGGAGCGCGCCATGGCCCGCACCCGCAAGCAGTTGGCAGCCATCGGCAGCAAGCCCTAAGCGCTCAGTCGGCGCGCGATGCGAATGGCCGCCAGCAAACTGGCCGCATCGGCCAGGCCTTGGCCAGCAATGTCGAAGGCCGTGCCGTGATCGGGGCTGGTGCGCACAAAAGGCAGACCCAGGGTCACATTGACGCCCTGCTCCACCCCCAGATACTTGACCGGAATCAGGCCATGGTCATGGGTCATGGCCACCACCAGATCGAACTCGCCGGGGTGCTCGGCCGTGTCGCGGGCGCGCATAAAGACCGTGTCCGGCGCATAGGGGCCGCTGGCATCCAGGGCCAGGCTGCGCGCGCGGGCGATGGCCGGGGCAATGTGATCGATCTCCTCGCGCCCGAACAAGCCGCCCTCGCCCGCATGCGGATTCAGGCCGGCGACCGCGATGCGCGGCTGCTTGAAGCCAAAACGCAGCAAGGCCGCATGGCTGATGCGAATCGTCTCCAGCACCGAGGCCTCGCTGATGCGCTCAATCGCCTCGCGCAGGGCGCAGTGAATGGTCACCAGCACCGTGCGCAATTCCTCATTGGCCAGCATCATGCGCACCGGCGGCATCTGCCCGTCAATTGCAGCTAGGGCCTGCAGCATCTCGGTATGGCCGGGGTAGTCCACGCCGGCGGCATGCAAGGCTTCCTTGTGGATGGGCGCGGTGACGATGGCGCTGCCCTGCCCTGCTTGCAGCGCCTGCACCGCAGCGCGTATGCACTGGGCCGCAGCCGCACCTGCCTTGGCCTCAATGCGGCCCTGCGGCAAATCGATCAATCCCGCCTCCAGGCCCGGCGGCTGCCAAACCGGCAAGGTGCCCGGCGGCACCGGCTCGTCCACCGAATCCAGCTGCAAGACCGGCAGGCTGGCGCCGACTTGGCGCAGAGCCCGGCGCAGCACCGCCACATCACCCACGACCCGGCAGTCGGCCGCCTGGCCTTGGGCAAAGGCCCGCGCAATGATCTCCGGGCCTATGCCGCAAACATCGCCTTGGGTGATCAGCAAGGGGGAAGGCTTGGCGCTCGTGCTAGTGCTCATGCGGGATTGGCGATGTCGATGAATTGCTGGCTCAGGCCGAACTGCTGGGCCAGATGCTGGCCCAGGGCCTGCACGCCGTAACGCTCGGTGGCGTGATGGCCGGCGGCCATAAAGGCCACGCCCATCTCGGCGGCGTAGTGTGCTTGCGGCTCGGAGATCTCGCCGGTCACGAAAACATCGGCCCCGGCCGCAATCGCCGCCTCGAAATAGCCTTGCGCGCCGCCCGTGCACCAGGCCACGCGGCGGAGGGGGCGGCCGTCCCCTGCTGCCTGCACCGTGCTGCGGCCCAGCGTCCTTGCGATCTGGGAGGCCAGATCGTCCAGACTGATGGGCTCGGGCAGCAAGCCCAGCCAGCCCAGATCCTGCTCACCAAAACGGGACTCGGCCGTCCAGCCCAGAACCCGACCGAGCTGCGCGTTATTGCCAAGCTCGGCATGCGCATCAAGGGGCAGGTGATAGGCAAACAAATTGATGTCATGCGCCAGCAGCTTGGCCAGGCGCTGCTTCATCCAACCGGTGACGCGGCCGTCCTGCCCGCGCCAGAACAGGCCGTGGTGCACCAGGATGGCATCGGCCTTGGCGGCGATGGCCGCATCGATCAAGGCGGCACTGGCGGTCACGCCGCAGACCAGATGGCCAATCGCCTCCCGGCCCTCGACCTGCAAACCATTCGGCCCATAATCCTTGAAGCGAGCGACTTCCAACAAGGAAAGCAGATGGCGGTCGATCTCGTTTCTATGCGTCATGGCGTGTGGTGTGAAAGTACACGGTTAGAAAAAAGGATTGGGGTGTGCGCAGACTTTGGTTGATTTTCGCTCAGGCCACCACCGTGGCCCTGGCGCTCTTGTTCGTGCTCAGCACACTCAAGCCCGAATGGATGGGCAGGAGCGGCCCCGCTGCGAGCCGGCCCATTGTGCTTGGGGCCAGCGCGCCCGAGGACAAAGCACGGACCGACACGCCCGGCGTCGACATCCACCGCGGCGGCTACAGCCTCGCGGCCAAACGGGCCGCGCCTGCGGTCGTCAGCATCATGGCCAGCAAGGCACCCAGCCGCAACTCGGCCTCGGAGGCCGAGGATCCCTGGTATCGCTTTCACTTCGGTCAGCGTGGCCAGAAGGGGAACAGGACACCCCAAGATCGGCGCCCTCAAACCGGCTTGGGCTCGGGCGTGATCGTCTCCGAACAAGGCTATCTGCTCACCAACAGCCATGTGGTGGAAGGTGCCTCGGACATCGAGGTCATGCTGACCGACGGCCGCCAGACCCACGCCACCCTGGTCGGCACCGACCCCGAGACCGATATCGCGGTGCTCAAAATCGATCTGCCCGGCCTGCCCGTCATTCAGCTGGGTCAGGTCGAGAGTTTGCAGGTGGGCGATGTGGTGCTGGCCATAGGCAACCCCTTCAATGTGGGCCAGACCGTCACCTCCGGCATCGTCAGCGCGCTGGAGCGCGATCAGCTGGGCATCAACACCTTTGAGAACTTCATCCAAACCGATGCGGCCATCAACCCCGGCAACTCCGGCGGCGCCCTGGTGGATGAGGCTGGCCGCCTGGTCGGCATCAACACCGCCATCTACTCCCGCAGCGGCGGCAGCCTAGGCATAGGCTTTGCCATCCCCATCAGCACGGCTCGCCAGGTGATGGAAAGCCTGTTGCGTGACGGCCAGGTGCAACGCGGCTGGATAGGCGTGCAGCTGCGCGAGCTCACGCCGGAGTTCGCCGAGGCCTTCAAGCTGCCGATTCACGAGGGCGTGCTGATCAGCGGCGTGCTGGCCGAAGGCCCCGCGGCCAAAGCCGGCGTTAAACCGGGCGATGTGATCGTGCAGGTAGGCAAGACGGTGGTGCATAGCCCCGCCCAGCTGCTGACGGCCATCTCCGCCGTGCCCCCCAAGAGCGCCACCACCTTGAGCCTGCTACGCGGTCAGCAAAAGATGGAGATTGCCCTGACCGTGGCGCAACGCCCCAAACCCAAGCCGCAGTGAGCCTGACCCGGTAACAAAAAGGCCCGCTTTTGCGGGCCTTTGCGTTTGTGCAAGCGGATCAGACCTTGGTCTGCGCCTCGCTGGCCTCTTCCTCCGGTGCTTTGGAATAGCGAATGAAGTAGGAGGCCGCAAACACCCCCAGCTCGTACAAGATGCACATGGGGATGGCCAGGGCCAGCTGCGAGACCACATCGGGCGGCGTGATGATGGCCGCGATCACAAAGGCCACGACGATGAAATAGCCGCGCCACTCGCGCAGCTTGGCCACCGTCACCAAGCCCATGCGCGCCGCCACCACCACCACCACCGGCACCTCAAATGCGGCGCCAAAGGCGATGAACATGGACATCACAAAGCTCAGATAGGCCTCGATATCGGGCGCCGCCATGATGCTCTTGGGCGCGAAACCCTGGATGAACTTGAACACCTGACCGAAGACGAAGAAATAGCAAAAGGCCACGCCGACGAAAAACAGCAAGGTGCTGGAGATCACCAAGGGCATGACCAGGCGCTTTTCATGCGAATACAGGCCCGGCGCCACAAAAGCCCAGACCTGATACAGCACGAAGGGCAAGGCCAGGAAAAAGGCCGCCAAGAGCGTGATTTTCAGCGGCACCAAAAAGGGCGAGATCACATTGGTGGCGATCATGGTCGAGCCCTTGGGCAGATGCGCCACCAGGGGCGAAGCCAAGAGGTCGTAGAGCGCCGAGGGGCCGGGGAAGACGGCCAGAATGCCGAACATTACCGCCACCGCGATGCTGGCGCGGATCAAGCGGTCGCGCAGCTCGATCAGATGGGAGACAAAGGGCTGTTCGGTGCCGGCGAGTTCATCCTCGGGCTTGTGGGAATCGGTCATGGGGAATCAGGGGATCCGGTGCGAGGAGGCAGAAGAAGGTGGGCGGAAACGCGCCACCCGGGCGGCGCCCGACTGCACATACCGACGCACGCCTTGACGCTGCTTGTACCACTGCGGGGTGGCGCTGCGCTTGACCCGCCAATTCTTCTTGGGCGGCTGGTAGCCCGAGCCGCTTGAACCCAGCGGGCCACCCTCATAGGCATAGCTGCTGTTCGGATCCAGGCCGCTCGTCGCATCCTGCCAAGTCTGCTCAAAGACCTGGCTGGCGGAGTTGATCTCCTGCTGCACCGAGGCACCGATATCGCGCGCCGCCTCTTCGATGCCACCCTTCATCTTCTTGAGCTCTTCCAGCTCGATGGAGCGGTTCACCTCGGCCTTGACGTCGGCCACATAGCGCTGTGCCTTGCCCAGCAAATGGCCCACGGTGCGGGCCACGCGCGGCAGGCGCTCGGGCCCCAGCACGACCAGGGCCACGGCGCCGATCAGGGCAATCTTGTCAAAGCCGAAATCAAGCATGCCGGGGGCGCAGGGTGAAAAGCGTGGAAAGGCTCGAAGGCATCAAGAAGATCAAGACTTGGTCTTGGCTTCGACGTCGACGGTATTGCTGTCGCTGGCCTTGTTGGCCGTGACCTGCTGCGCCGGCGCCTCGGGCGTGGCGCTGCCGTCCTTCATGCCGTCCTTGAAACCCTTGACGGCCGAACCCAGGTCATTGCCCACGTTCTTCAGCTTCTTGGTTCCAAACACCAGCACCACGATCACAAGAACGATGAGCCAGTGCCAAATGCTGAATGAACCCATAATTTTTCTCCTACGGTAGATGGCCAGATTCTAGTGGGGCCGTATGACAGTTTTTACGAAAGGGTCAGGCGAGCCCACCCGACTTCGGCGCATGCCAGTCTCTAGCCTTTCAGCCAAGGCCGTGGGCCGCCCATCACATGCATATGCAGGTGGTAAATCTCTTGCCCGCCGTCAGGCCCGGTGTTGATGACAGTTCTGAAGCCATTCGTCACACCCAAGTCGCGCATCAGACGCGGCGCCAGCACCGACATCCGCCCCAGCAGCTCCGCATGCTCCTCGCCGATGTCGGCCATCGTGGCGATATGCAGCTTGGGGATGATCAAGACATGGACCGGCGCCCAAGGGTTGATGTCGTGAAAGGCCAGCAGATGCTCGTCTTCATAGGCCTTGCGGCTGGGGATCTGGCCCGCAACGATTTTGCAGAACAGGCAGTTGGGATCGGTGGCAGACATGGTGTGTTCCGTCAGGCAAATTGACGCGGGCAGGGTTCAAACAATCGCCCGGCCGGCATTCATGGTGGTCCAGCCCCGCACGATGCGGTAGAGGAACCAAATCGAGATCAGCGCCCAGGCAATCCAACCCGGCACCAAAAGCAAGAGCCACAGCGGCGCGGTGATCAGATACAGGCCGCCCGCCCACATCACGCTGCGCAAGCGCCAGCTGAAGTGCGAGGCCTGCCAGGAGCCGGCCGCCTCATCGCGTTTGACCAAATCCAGAATCACCGCCAGCAGCAGCAAGAACACGCTGGCCTGCACACCCGGCAGCACCGCGCCCACCGCCACCACCGTGTGCAGCAGATAGCTGATCAAACCCACCGTGCGCAGGGACTGCTCGCGCTGCGGATCCAGCAGCACCGTATCGGCGATTTCCTCAGTCATTGGGTTCCTCCTCCGTGATCTTGCTGCGGGCGGCAAACTCCTGCAGGCCCGACAGGCCTTCGCGACGCGCCAACTCGGCCAAGACCTGTTCGGGCTTGAGGCCGAAATGCGAGAGCGCGATCAGCGAGTGAAACCAGAGATCGGCCACCTCGTAAACGATTTTCTGGGCGTCGCCGTCCTTGGCCGCCATCACCGTCTCACATGCCTCCTCGCCGACCTTTTTCAAGATCGCGTCCAGGCCTTTGTCGAACAGCTTGGCCACGTAGCTGGTGCCGGGGTCGCCACCATTGCTGGGCTTGCGCGATTCGATCACCGCGGCGACCCGGTTCAAGATGTCATTGCCGTCCAAACGTGTTGTCATCGGAAGAAAACCGTCATTTGTAAATGCTGCCAGGGTCTTTGAGCACGGGCTCAACCGCCACCCAGGCGCCCGATTCAAAGCGCTGGTAGAAGCAGGAATGCCGGCCGGTGTGGCAAGCAATGCCAGGCTCATGCCCTTGTTGGGTGATGCGCAGCAAGATCACATCGTTGTCGCAGTCCAGGCGCATTTCATGCACCTTCTGAATATGGCCGGACTCCTCGCCCTTGTGCCACAGCTTGCCGCGCGAACGGCTCCAGTACACCGCCTCGCCTTTCTCCATGGTCAGTTGCAAGGCCTCGCGGTTCATCCAGGCAAACATCAGCACATCCCCCGTGCTGTGCTCCTGCGCGATCACCGGCACCAGGCCGGCGGCGTCCCATTTGATGTGATCCAAGCAGTTCATCGCTACGAGTGTAGTGGGGCAGGACGAAAGTCAGGTTTCAGCGACGCTCAGATAGGTGGGGCCAACAAAGCCACGTTCGGCGGCAAACCAGTCCAGCACGGGGATGGTGCCGGGCAAGACCGGCTGCACCTGCACCGGCAGTTCCTGCCAGGCCATGGCCTGCTGCTCGCGCATCTCAAACTCACCGCGCCACTCGTAGACCTTGCAGAAATGCAGGCGCACGCGCGCATGCTCATAGTCCATGGTCAGCTCCTGCCAGGCATGAGCCGGGCCGATGGTGATGCCTAGCTCTTCGTGCAACTCACGCGCCAAGGCCTGCTCCACGCTCTCGCCCGCCTCCAGCTTGCCGCCGGGGAATTCCCAGTAACCGGCATAGACCTTGCCGACCGGCCGCGAGGTCAGCAAAAAACGCCCTTCCCGGCCCTGCGCATCGCGCTCCACCAAAACACCCACGGCCACATCCACGGCCTTGCGCACGGTCGCTGCTTGTTCTTCTTGTACTTGCTTCAATTCACTCTCAGACATGGTCCAGACCTTCGGGAGGCGGCGTGTTCGCCGCTGCATTGCTCGGTGCTAGCGTGGCGTCCAGCCCGCCGCGCCCGGCCAGATCGCGGGCAAACTGGTAGGCCACCCGGCCCGAACGTGAGCCGCGCTCCAGCGCCCACACCAGAGCGGGCTGGCGGGCGGCGCTGATGTCTGCCTCACCAAGCCCCAAGGCGCGCAGCCACTGGGCACAGATGGCCAGGTATTCTTCCTGGCTGAAGGGATAAAAACTCAGCCAGAGGCCGAAGCGCTCCGACAGAGAAATCTTCTCCTCCACCGCCTCACCGGGATGGACCTCGCCGTTCTCGGTGTGCTTGTAGCCCAGGTTGTCGCGCATCTGCTCGGGCAGGAGGTGGCGACGATTGCTGGTGGCGTAGATCAGCAGGTTGTCGCTGGCAGCGGAAACCGAACCATCCAGCACCGACTTCAATGCCTTGTAGCCGGCCTCGCCTTCGTCAAAGCTGAGGTCGTCGCAAAAGATCACAAAGCGCTCAGGCCGCTCGGCCACCAGCTCGATCAGATCAGGCAACTCGACCAGATCGGCCTTGTCCACCTCGATCAGGCGCAGGCCTTGCGGCGCGAACTCATTCAAGCAGGCTTTGATCAAGGAGCTCTTACCCGTGCCACGCGCGCCGGTCAGCAAGACATTGTTGGCCGGGCGCCCGGCCACGAATTGGGCGGTGTTTTGCAGCAAGCGCTGCTTCTGCGGCTCGACCTCTTTGAGCTCCTGCAAGCGGATCTGCGCCACATGGCGCACCGGCTCCAGCACGCAGCGCCCACCCCGTTTGCGATAGCGAAAAGCCACCGAGGCAGACCAGTCGGGGGCGACCGGGGCGGGAGGCAGCAGCGCCTCCACACGGGCCAGCAGGCCCTCGGCACGGGTCAGGAATGCTTGCAAGGAATCAGTCATGACAAAGAGGTGAGGATTGAGAAGCAAGCAGGGCCCGCAGGACCGGCGCCGGGCTTGCCTGCAGCCCGCCAGCGCCTCAGGCCACCAACAATTTCAGCGAGAACTCCAGCTGCTCGGTGGGCAGGCGTTTGAAGCCCGAGCGGGCATAGCGCTGCAGGCGGCCGATCATGAAGCTCAAGAGCACCGAGGCCTGGGCATTGGCCTCCACCGTGGGCGTGGCCGAACCCCGTGCCTCAGCGGCATTGCGCAAAACCTGACGCAGGGTGGATTCGATGCGGTCGAAAAACTGGTTCATGCGCGCCACCAGGCGCTCGTTTTCGTAGACCAGGGCATCGCCCACCATCACCCGGGTCATGCCGGGATTGCGCTCGCCGAACTGCATCAGCACGGCGACGATTTTCTGCGCCTGGGCCTGGCCCGAGCCTTCGCGCTCCACGATCTGGTTCAACAGGGTGAAGATGCTGCCTTCGATGAACTCGATCAGGCCCTCA
This sequence comes from Paucibacter sp. KBW04, assembly GCF_003852425.1. Classification (GTDB taxonomy): domain Bacteria; phylum Pseudomonadota; class Gammaproteobacteria; order Burkholderiales; family Burkholderiaceae_C; genus Paucibacter_A. The sequence goes on from NZ_QAJN01000002.1 coordinate 78,110, forward strand.
AACATCTGCGCCTTGCTGGCGAAATGGCGATACAGCGCCGCCTCGCTCACGGACAGCTTGGCCGCCAGTGCGGCGGTGGTGACGCGATCGGCGCCAGGCTGCTCCAGCATGCCGGCCAGGGTCTGCAAGATTTGCACGCGGCGCTCGCCGGGCCGGGGGCGTTTGCGAGCCGGCGCGGCCTCGGCGGACACGGCCTCCTCAGCAGCGCCCGGCACCGACTCCGGGCTTTGCTCCTGGGCCTGTTCCGAAGCTGGCAAATGGGCCGCGGCCATGGGAGCCGCCGCCCCTTCACTCAGGGTGGATTCGGACAAAGACAGATCGGGCAAGGAGGCGGGCATCGGCAAAAAATTCAGGGGAAGATTGCCGGGGATTCTGTCACAGCCGGCAAGCCCCTCGATCCACGCTGCGCGCAGCCCGCCGGGTGGACGCTGCAGCTCTTAGTCGCGCAGCCAGCCCAGGCGCCTGGCTTCGTAAATGGCCTCCACCTTGGAGCGCACATGCAGCTTGCGGTAGACCCGCTTCACATAGGTAGTCACCGTATGCGAAGACACACTCATGAACTGCGCGATTTCATCAAAGGTGAAACCCTTGGCGGCCAGATGCAGCACCCGTGATTCCTGCTCGGACAAGGCGATCGCATCCTCCTCCAGCAGCGCACCCATGGACGGGTCATGCACCGCGGGCATGGCCACGCCGGCGCTGGCAGGTGCCAGACGAATCAGCAGACGACGCGCGATGACTGGGCTGATGGGGCTGCCGCCAGCGCGCAGGCTGCGCAGCTGCCCAGGCAGGTCCAGAGCCAGGCTGTCTTTGAGCAGATAGCCGGTGGCGCCGGCCTCGATGCTGGAGAGCACATGCTGCTCATCCCCGAACACCGAGATCACCATCACCTCACAATCGGGTTTGACATGGGCGGCGTGACGAATCAGCTCGATGCCGCTGCCGCCGGGCAGGTCCAGATCGACCAGCAAGACATCGGGCCGGTACTGATCGAACAAACGCATGCCCTGCATCAGGTCGGGCGCGACACCCAGCAGCTGGATGTCGCGAACATTGGACAAGGAGTGCACAAAGGCGTCGCGAAACCGGGCCTGGTCTTCAACAATCAGCACGGAAAAAGTAGGCATGGATTTCACGGTAATGACATCGGTCTTCAAAAGGTCGGCCGGTGTTACAGGCTTATGACCACGCGACACCGGGATGTCACACCATAACGCGCCGACTCCTCAAAACTCACCCTACGATCATGGGATCAACACAGCTCAAAATGCCAACTATCACCGATATCTTCAGCTTTCATCTATGAAAGCCAAGGCGCCTCGGTGTTTAGACCGCGCTCCTTAATTCCTCTCAACGCAACAACTGGCGCAGGCTGCTGACGCGTCTATCCACGTAGGCGGGGCGGCTGCGCAGGCTTCGGCCGGTCTGCGGACTCTGGGTCTTAGCAGCCGCGCGCAACCAGCGCTGCATCCACACCGTCTGCATGCCCACACGGCGGGCGGATTTTTGATGAATCAAGGTGTCTTCGACCAAGATGCAATCGCTGGGCCGCAGACGCAATCTGGCCAGCAAATGGCGGAACATGCGGGCGTCGGGCTTGGGCCGCAACTCACCAAACATGGCCATCTGCTCCATCGCGATCACGGCCTCAAAACAGTCGTCCATCTTCAAGGCCCGCAGCACCCGCAAGGCATAGGCCAGGGGGGCGTTGGTCAGCAGGAATTTGCGCCCGGGCAACTCGCGCAGGGCGGCTAGATCATGGGCATGGCTGTGCACATGCGACTCCAGGCCCGGCAGGGCATGGGTCTCGTGCAAGAAGTGGGCGGCGCTCACACCGTGGTGCTTGACCAAGCCCAGCAAGGTGGCGCCGTAGCGCCGCCAGTAGTGGCCACGCAGACGGCTGGCCTCGGCGGCTTCCACTTGCAGATGGCGGACGATGTAGTCCGTCATGGCTTGCGAGAGCTCAGCAAACACCTGCGCAGACGCGTTGTGCAAGGTGTTGTCGAGGTCAAAGAACCAGACGGGCGCCCTCAATTTGGCAGTCTCAGTGAGATCGAATCATTGCAAGTCCTCGCTTCGCTCAGACGCGGAACAAGCCTTCGATCCCTTAGTGGGATCGAATCATCGTTCCGTACGCCTGGTCGCTCAAGATCTCCAGCAGCATGGCGTGAGGCACCCGGCCATCGATGATGTGAACGGCGTTGACGCCACTGCGGGCGGCGTCCAGGGCCGAGGCGATCTTGGGCAGCATGCCGCCAGACAAAGTGCCGTCGGCAAACAAGGCGTCGATCTCGCGCGCGCTCAGATCAGTCAGCAGATTGCCGGCCTTGTCCAGCACGCCGGGCGTGTTGGTCAGCAGCACCAGCTTCTCGGCCTTGAGCACCTCGGCCAGCTTGCCCGCCACCACATCGGCATTGATGTTGTAGCTCTCGTTTTGCTCGCCAAAGCCGATGGGGCTGATGACGGGGATGAACTGGTCATCTTGCAAGGCCTTGACCACGCTGGGGTCGATGCTGACGATATCGCCCACCTGGCCGATATCGTGTTCCTTGGCCGGGTCGTCCTTGTCCAGCATCTTGAGCTTTTTGGCGCGGATCATGCCGCCGTCGCGGCCGGTCAGGCCCACGGCCTTGCCGCCGGCCACATTGATCAGGCCCACGATGTCTTGCTGCACCTGGCCGGCCAACACCCACTCCACCACTTCCATGGTTTCTTCGTCGGTGACGCGCATGCCCTGGATGAAGTGCCCCTTCTTGCCCAGGCGACTCAGCGCGCCTTCGATCTGCGGGCCGCCGCCATGCACCACCACCGGGTTCAGGCCCACCAACTTCAGGAGCACCACGTCCTCGGCAAAATCCTGCTGCAGGGCCGGGTCGGTCATGGCATTGCCGCCGTACTTGATGACGATGGTCTTGCCGTGGAATTTACGGATATAGGGCAGCGCCTGGGAAAGAATCTCGGCCTTCTCGCGCGGGGCGATGTGGGAGACATCCGTGGAGACGGCAGGAGCGGCGGACTCAATTTTCATGGCGGCGATGAAAGAAGCAGGAATGAGGCCCAGATTGTAGGGCGCACCCCGGCAAAACCCGGAGAAGGCGAGGAGACAATGCGCCCCAGGAATTTCATCAAGGAGCCTCAGTGATCGCCCTGCTGCAAAGAGTCAAACATGCCAAGGTCGAGGTGGCCGGCCAGGTGGTGGGCGCCATCGGCCCAGGCCTTTTGATGCTGGTCTGCGCCGAGCCAACGGACACCGAGGCGCAGGCCGACAAGCTGATCAACAAGGTGCTGGGCCTGCGCATCTTCAGCGACGCGGCCGGCAAGATGAATCTGAGCGTGCAAGATGTGCAGGGCGGGCTCTTGATCGTGTCCCAATTCACCTTGGCCGCCGACACCAGCAGCGGCAAGCGCCCCAGCTTCACCGGCGCCGCCGGGCCCGACCTGGGCCGCCAGCTCTACGACTACTGCCTGGCCCAGGCGCGGCGCCTGCACCCCGAGGTGGCCTGCGGCGAGTTCGGCGCGGATATGCAGTTGAGCCTGCTCAACGACGGGCCGGTGACCATTCCCCTGCGCATCAACTGAGTCGGCCCTCTTCAGTCGGCGTAACTGCCCGCCGCCCGTATCACCGCCCCCCATTTGGCGATCTCGGCCTTGACGAACTTCTTGTGCTCGGGGCCTTGGCTGCGGCTGTCTTCGATCAAGGTGGCGCCCTGAGCGGCCAGCGCGGCGCGAAAGGCGGGGTCGGCTCTAACCTGCTGCAAGGCCGCCGCAATCTTGTCCAGCGCCGCTTTGGGCGTGCCGTGCGGGGCATAAAGCCCATGCCAGACCGAGACCGAAAAGCCCTTGAGCCCCAGCTCATCCAAGGTGGGCACGGCCGCCAGATTGGGCAGGGTCGTCAGGCGCTGGCCGCTGGCCACGGCATAGGCCTTGATCCGGCCCCGGGCGATCTGGGCGGCGGTGTCGCTGGTTTGGTCACACAAAAGGTCGACCTGATCGGCCAAGAGATCGGCCATGGCCGGTGAAGCGCCGCGGTAGCGCACCGTGCGCAAATCCAGATGGGTGACGCTGCGAAACAGCATGCCGCACAGATGCGAGGCCGAACCCTGGCCGGCATTGGCCAGATTGATCTTGCCGCGGTTGGCCACCATCCACTGGCTCAGCTCCGCATAGTTCTTGGCCGGCAAGCCGGGTCGGCCCACCAACACCATGGGCACCTCGTTGATCAGGCCCAGATAGTCAAAGTCCTCCAGCGGCTTGTAAGCCAGGGCCGGGTACAGGGCCGGCGCCGTGGCCATGCCGATGTGATGCAAAAGCAAGGTGTAGCCATCGGCCGGCGCGCGCGCCACCTTGGCCGCACCCACCGTGCCGCCACCGCCACCGATATTCTCGCGCTGCACCGCCACGCCCAGGCTTTTGCGCAAGGCCTCGGCCAGATCGCGGGCCAGCAGATCGCTGGGGCCGCCGGCCGGAAAGGGCACGACCAGGGTGATGGGGCGATCTGGGAACTCCGCCCGCGCGGCGTGCATGGCCGTCAGCCCCAGAGCTGCGCTCAAAACGCTTGTTAGCCAGCGCCTACCAAATCGCTTCTTGTTGTCCATCTCTCCCACCCGGCGCGAACGGTCGCGCAGCTGGGATGCTAGGCCGGGGAGAGGCCGGGCAACTAACGGGTATTACGTAGATCGCCCTGCCCTGATCAGCAAGACCTGACCCCAGGGCCTGGACTCACTGATAGCTGCGGGCGTCCTCGATCACCTTGCCGTCATTGGGCAGGCTTCCAGCCAGCACCAGCTGCACCTCGCAGCGCAGCTTGGTGATGTCTCGCATGGCCTGGGCCAAACCTTCGGCCAGGCCTTCGGGCGCCGCGCCGTCCAGCTCCACCTTCAGGCACATACGGTCTTGTGCCATCTCGCCCTCCACCACCAGGCGGGCCCGGCCCAGGCCAGTAAAACGCCGCAAGGCCTCGGCCACCTGGCCAGCGTGGACAAACATGCCGCGCACCTTGGCCGACTGATCGGCCCGGCCCATCCAGCCACGGATGCGGCGATTGCTGCGCCCCGTGGGGCAAGTGCCGGGCAAGATCGCCGAGAGATCGCCGGTGCCAAAGCGGATCAGCGGGTAGCCGGGCGTGAGCGTGGTCACCACCAACTCGCCCACCTCGCCGTCCGGCACGGGCTCACCCGTACCTGGGCGCACGATTTCGACGATCACGCCCTCGGCCAGCACCAGGCCCTCACGAGCGCTGGTCTCGTAGGCAATCAGCCCCAAATCGGCCGTGGCATAACACTGAAAACCCTGGACCCCACGCGCCGCGAACCAGTCGCGCAGCGAGGGCGTGAAAGCCTCGCCGCTGAACAAGGCCTTGTGCAGGCTGCTCACATCCACGCCGGTGTCGGCCGCCTTCTCCAAAAGAATCTTCAAGAAGCTGGGTGTGCCCACAAAACCGTGTGGACGCAGCTCGGCGATCGCCTGCAGCTGCAGCTCGGTATTGCCCACACCGCCGGGAAAAACGGTGCAGCCCAGGGCGCGGGCACCGCCCTCCATCATGGCGCCGGCAGGGGTCAGGTGATAGCTGAAGCCGTTGTGCAGCAAGTCGCCCGCCCGCATGCCGGCGGCGTACAGGGCGCGGGCCACGCGCCAGTAGTCGGGGCCCTCGCCCTCGGGCTCGTAAATCGTGCCGGGCGATTGGAAGACCCGGCGCGCGCCGCCTGAGCGCAGCAGACCGGACCAGCCAATGGCCGCAAAGCCACCGAAAGGATCTTGGCCTCGCTGCGCCTGTTGACGCGCCAGCAACTCGCTCTTGCGTATCACGGGCAGCCGAGCCAGGGCGGCGCGGCTGTTGATGGCGCTGGCCTCCACCCCGGCCAGGAGTTCGGCATAGGCGGTGGTGTGGGCCTGGGCATGGGCGATCTGCGCCGGCAAGGCAGCCAGCAAGGCCTGCTCGCGCAGCTGCGGGTCGCGGGCTTCCAGCACATCAAAAAAAATGTCTTGGCTCGTCATGGGCTTTCATCCGTCCAAAGCATCAGTCGGCGCTTGATCTCGTCTTGCAGCCTGCGCACATCGGCGCTGTTCTTGCAGAGCTTCAAATCCCACTCCGGCCTTTGCGCCGGGCGCTTGGCCAGGCGCGCGTGCAAGAGCCCGTCGGCAACACTGAGTTCCAGCAAGACCTGACCCCGCAGCGTGAAGCTGTCGCCCTGGTTCTGCAATGCGCGCAGATCACGCAGATTGCGTTTGAGCGTCAGCAAGGCCTCCTCAGGCTTGAAGGCCGGCGGGGCAAAGAAATCGTCTTCGCCACTCATGCCAGCCAACGCTTTCTGCGCTTGTAGCTCTTCACATCCTTGAAGCTCTTTCTATCGCCACCGCCGGTGCCGAGATAGAACTCCTTCACATCCTCGTTCTCGCGCAAGGCCTGGGCCTCGCCGTCCATCACGACCCGGCCGCTTTCCAGGATGTAGCCGTAGTCGGCATAACGCAGGGCCATGCTGGTGTTTTGCTCGGCCAGCAAAAAGGTCACGCCTTCCTTGGTGTTGAGGTCTTTGACGATCTCAAACACCTCCTCGACGATTTGCGGCGCCAGGCCCATGGAGGGCTCGTCCAGCAAGACCATCTTGGGATTGGCCATCAGAGCGCGGCCGATGGCGCACATCTGCTGCTCACCACCCGAGGTGTAGGCGGCTTGCGAGGCACGCCGGGTCTTCAGTCGAGGGAAGTAGTTATAGACCTTGTCCAGGGTCTGCTGCACCGCCGCCCGGCCGTCCTTGCGGGTGTAGGCACCGGTCATCAGGTTTTCTTCGATGCTGAGGTGGGCAAAGCAGTGCCGCCCCTCCATCACCTGGATCACGCCCCGGTTGACCATCTCGGAGGTGGACAGGTTTTCGATGCGCTCGCCGCGCAACTCAATCGAGCCCTTGGTCACCTCGCCGCGCTCGCCCGCCAGCAGATTGGAGACGGCCCGCAAGGTGGTCGTCTTGCCCGCCCCATTGCCGCCCAGCAAGGCCACGATGCCGCCCTCCTTGACCTGCAAGGACACGCCCTTGAGCACCAGGATCACATGGTTGTAGATGACCTCGATGCCGTTGACGTTCAGCAGAATATTCGGGTTGTTCATAGGCTACTCATCGCAGTGCAGAAAGACGCTTGACTCGCAGCAGCGTCGCACGCGGCGCTGCTGCGAGGGCTCCTCGTGGAGCCCTGCCCCCTACGCAGAGAGGGGGAGGCGGACTAAGCCAGGATCAGGATTGGCAATCGGCCGGGGCGCGGCGCTCCAGCTTCTTCTCACCCGCGTACTTATCCGCGGCGGACTTGACCATGGGTTTGATGATTTGCTCATCAGCCTGCAGCCAGTCGGAGCTGAAGTTCCACTTGGCGCCGTCCCAGGTGTGGACGCGGGCCCAGGTCGAGCCCATATGGTCTTGGCAGGAGGTGCTGATGGGGCGCAACACACCAGCAAAGCCCAGAGCGTCGAGGCGCTTCTGATCCAGGGCCAGGTTCTCCAGACCCCAGCGCACCTGCTCGGCCGTCATGACCTTGCCCTTGCCGAAGCGCTCCTGCGCGCGGCGCACGGCCTCGATGCCCAGCATTTGGATGATCAGCCCGCGGGTGTAGAGCACCGAGCCAACTTCGTCCTTGGGGCCTGTGCCCTCGCCCTTGCCGTGCACATACTTGAGGATGTCTTGGATCACCTTGGGGCTTTGGCCCGAGGTGTTCAGTGCCAGGGCGTTATAGCCCTTAGCGCCCTCGCCCACGTCCTTGACATCGGGCTCAGCACCTGCCCACCAGACGCCATACATCTTCTCGCGCGGGAAGCCGGTCGCCTGGGCTTCTTTCAGCGCGGTGGAGTTCATCACGCCCCAGCCCCACAGCAACACATAGTCGGGCCGCTGCTGGCGCACCTGCAGCCAGGCGGACTTTTGCTCGACACCCGGCGCGGTCACAGGGATCTTGATCAGCTCAAAGCCATGCATCTTCTGGCGCTCGTCCAACAAGGGCATGGGCTCTTTGCCAAAGGGCGAGTCGTGATAAACCAGGGCAATCTTCTTGCCCTTGAGCTTGTCGAAGCCCCCCTCTTTCTTGGCCAGATGCTGGATCAACATATCGGCCGCCGTCCAGTAGCTGCCCATCAGCGGGAAGTTCCACTTGAACACACCACCGTCCTGCGAGGCCGACAGGCCGTAGCCCAGGGTCACCAGGGGGATCTTGTCCTTGATGACCTTGTCGGTCAGGGCAAAGGTGATGCCGGTGGCCTGGGGGTCGAATAGCGAGGCACCCTTGCCTTTCAGGCGCTCATAGCATTCCACACCCTTGTCGGTGGCGTAGCCGGTTTCGCATTCTTCAAAAGTGATCTTGACGCCATTCACGCCGCCGTCGCGGGCGTTGATCATCTTGATGTAGTCCTGCTTGCCATTGGCCCAGGGCGTGCCATTGGGGGCGTAAGGGCCGGTGCGGTAGACCAGCAGGGGGAAGAACTGCTCCTTGGCTTGCGCCAGGGCCTCGCTCACCAGACCGGTCAGACCCAGGGCCGTCAGGGCTCCGGCGATTGCAAATGTCTTCAGTTTCATGATGCTTTTGTCTCCTGTAATCGGCGACCTTGGGGCCCGCCGTGGTATTGAACAAAACAATCAAACGCTCAGTGAGGGAAAGGCCAGAGGCGCAATTTCTCCTTGGCCGTGGACCACAGCCGCGCCAGGCCGTGAGGCTCTTTGATGAGGAAGAAAATGATCAAGGCGCCGAACACCATCAGCTCCAGATGAGAAGCCGTCTCGGTGCCGATATGAATGCCCAGCGCCTGCGGCAGCTGGTTCAGCACGATGGGCAAAAAGATGATGAAGGCCGCGCCGAAAAAGCTACCCATCACCGAACCCAGGCCGCCGATGATGACCATGAAGAGCAGCTGGAAGGAACGGTCGATGGAAAACGCCGCCGGCTCCCAGGAGCCCAGATGCACAAAGCCCCACAGGGCGCCCGCCACGCCGACGATAAAGCTGCTCACGGCGAACGCCGTCAGCTTGGCGTAGACGGGACGGATGCCGATGACTGCCGCCGCTACGTCCATATCCCGCATGGCCATCCACTCGCGGCCAATGGCGCCACGCACCAGGTTTTTGGTCAGCAGGGCAAAGACGCTGACGAAGCTCAGCACAAACAAATACTTCTGCACCGGCGCGTCCAGCGAGAAACCCAGCAGGTTCAAGTCCGACACCGAGACATTGCCCGAGGAGGAATTGTTGGTGAACCATTTGATGCGCAAAAAGGCCCAGTCGCAAAAGAACTGCGCCGCCAGCGTGGCCACCGCCAGATACAGGCCTTTGATGCGCAGCGAAGGGATGCCAAAGAGCACACCCACCGCGGTGGAACACAAGCCGCCCAGCAAGATGGACGCGATCAGCGGCATGCCTTCGATGCGGACCTGGAAGTTATAGGCCGCATAGGCCCCGACGGCCATGAAGGCCCCCGTGCCCAGCGAGATCTGCCCGCAATAGCCCACCAGCACATTCAGACCCAGGGCCGCAAGCGAAAGGATCAAAAACGGGATCAGGATGGCACTGAACAGGTAGTCCGAAGCCAGCAGCGGCATCAAGACAAAGGCGGCGATCAGCAAGGCCAGGATGGCGACGCGGTCCTGCCGGATCGCGAAGATCTGGCTGTCCGCGCGGTAAGAGGTTTTGAACTGGCCGTTCTCACGGTAAAGCATGGGCTGATTCCTCGATGATTTTTTGACTTTGGCCGCTCACTGCGTTCGCTTAACTTTGCTGCGCAAAGTTAGCCGGCGTCGAAAGATCATTGCCCGCGTCATACGCGGTCAATGATCTTTTCGCCGAACAAGCCTTGCGGCCTGACAAGCAAGAACAACAGCGCCAGCACATAGGCAAACCAGATCTCGATGCCGCCGCCCATCAAGGGGCCCAGGTACACCTCGGAGACCTTCTCGCCCACGCCTATCACCAGGCCGCCGATGATGGCGCCGGGCACCGAAGTCAACCCGCCCAGAATCACCACCGGCAAGGCTTTCAGTGCCACCAGGGAGAGCGAGAACTGCACGCCTAATTTGCTGCCCCAGATGACCCCGGCCACCAAGGCCACGATGCCGGCCACGGCCCAGACGATGACCCAGATGCGCGAGAGCGGGATGCCGATGGACTGGGCCGCTTGGTGGTCGTCGGCCACGGCGCGCAGCGCCCGGCCGGTCGAGGTCTTCTGAAAGAACAAGGCCAGCAGAACCACCATGGCCGCAGCGATCAAGGCGGCGTACAGGTCTTCCTTGTTGACCAGCACACCGCCTTCAAAAGTCTTCTCGAACAAAAAGATCGGGTCCTTGGGCATGCCCACATCGATCTTGTAGATGTCCGAGCCGAACAAGGTCTGGCCCAGGCCTTCCAGCAGATAGGTCACGCCGATGGTGGCCATCAAAAGCGTGATGCCTTCTTGGTTGACCAGCTTGCCCAGCACCAGGCGCTCGATGAGCCAAGCCACCGCCACCATCACCGCGCAGGCGGCGATAAAGCCCAGCACATTGACCAGCACCGGGTTGCTGATGCCCGTCCATTGCGGGATCCATTCGGTGAAGCGGGCCATGGCCAGGGCGGCGAACAGCACCATGGCCCCTTGCGCGAAATTGAACACCCCGCTGGCCTTGTAGATCAAGACAAAGCCCAGGGCGATCAGGCTGTACAGCATGCCCGTCATCAGGCCGCCGAAGATGGTTTCAATCAAAAATCCCATGGCCAACCCTTTAGTGCGTCGTGCCGAGATAGGCGCGGATCACGTCTTCGTTACCCCGAACTTCATCGGGCGCGCCGTCGCCGATCTTCTTGCCGTAGTCCAGCACGACGACCCGGTCCGAGATGTCCATCACCACGCCCATATCGTGCTCAATCAAGACGATGGTGGTGCCGAACTCGTCGTTCACGTCCAGGATGAAGCGGCACATATCCTGCTTCTCTTCCACATTCATGCCGGCCATGGGCTCGTCCAGCAGCAAGACCTGCGGCTCCATGGCCAAGGCGCGGCCCAGGTCCACCCGCTTTTGCAGGCCATAGGGCAGGCGACCCACGGGTGTTTTGCGATAGGCCTGGATCTCCAGAAAGTCGATGATGCGTTCGACCTTCTCGCGCTGGGCGCTCTCTTCGCGCTCGGCCGGGCCCCAGCGCAGGGCCTGCATCAAGAGGCCGGTCTTCATATGCAGGGTACGGCCGGTCATGATGTTGTCCAGCACGCTCATGCCCTTGAACAGGGCCAGGTTTTGAAAGGTGCGGGCCACGCCCATCTCGGCCACCTGGCGTGAGCTCAGGTGCTTGAAGGTCTTGCCACGGAAGGCGATGGAGCCCTGCTGCGGCTGATAGACACCGTTGATGCAATTGAGCATGGAGCTCTTGCCCGCGCCGTTGGGGCCGATGATGGCGCGGATCTCATGCTCGCGCACATTGAAGCTGATGTCCGTCAGCGCCTTCACGCCGCCGAAACTCAGGCTGATGTTTTGGATGTCGAGGATGACATCGCCAATCTTTTTAGCCATCAGGCGGCCCTCCTCGTCGCTGCGGGTGCGAAGGTTTTCGCATCACTGATCTTCAGGTCAGCCGAGACCGAGCCCGCCCGGCCGTCCTCAAAGCGCACCGCGGTCTCGATGAATTGCGAGCTTTTGCCCCCGTAGAATGCGTCGATCAAGACCGCGTACTTCTCTGCAATCGCGCCACGCCTGACCTTGCGGGTGCGGGTCAGCTCGCCGTCATCGGCATCCAACTCCTTGTGCAGGATCAGGAAGCGCGTGATCTGGCTGCCGGCCAGCAGCTCGTCCTCGGCCAGATCGGCGTTGACCTGCTCCACACAGTCGCGAATCAAGGCATAGACCTCGGGCTTTTGCGCCAGATCGGTATAGCCCGCGTAGGCGATATTGCGCCGCTCGGCCCAGTTGCCCACCGCATCGAAATCGATATTGATGAAGGCGCAGACCTTCTCGCGCCCATCGCCAAAGGCCACCGCCTCCTTAATGTGGGCAAAGAACTTGAGCTTGTTCTCCACATACTTGGGCGCGAACATGGCGGCGTCGAAAGCGCCGCCCTTGAGCCGGCCCACATCCTTGGCGCGGTCGATGATCTTCAAATGACCATGCGCGTCGATAAAGCCGGCGTCGCCGGTGTGGTACCAGCCTTCCGGCGTCAGCACCTCGGCGGTGGCCGCCTCGTTTTTGTAATAGCCCCTGAGCAATCCCGGCGATTTGACGAGGATCTCCCCGCTGTCGCTCAACTTGATTTCCACACCTTCGATGGGCACGCCCACCGTGTCGGCCCGTGCCTCGTGGTCCGGCTGCAGGCAGACGAACACCGCCGTCTCGGTCGAGCCATAAAGCTGCTTGAGATTGATGCCTATGCTGCGGTAGAAGCTGAACAGATCGGGGCCAATCGCCTCGCCCGCCGTGTAAGCCACCCGCACCCGACTGAAGCCCAGCGTGTTGCGCAGCGGGCCGTAAATGGCCAGATTGCCTAATGCGTATTTCAGGCGGTCCAGCAGCCCCACATCCTTGCCATCCATCAGGGCCGGGCCGACGCGGCGGGCCAGCTTCATGCAGGCCTGGAACAGCCAGCGCTTGGGTGCGGAGGCGTCTTCCATGCGGATCATCACACTGGTCAGCAGGCCCTCGAACACGCGCGGCGGGGCGAAGTAGTAGGTCGGCCCGATCTCCTTCAGATCGATGCTGACGGTGCTGGTGGACTCGGGGCAGTTCACCACGTAGCCGCAGGCGATCCACTGGGCGTAGCTGAAGATGTTCTGGCCAATCCAGGCGGGCGGCAGATAGGCCAACACCTCCTCGGAAGCGGTGAGCTTGTCAAAGCGCGCACCGGCCTGGGCGCGGTCGATCAGGCTGGCATGGGTGTGGACCACGCCCTTGGGGTTGCCCGTCGTGCCCGAGGTGAAGAACATGGCCGCCACATCGCTGGCGCGACCCTGGCCCACGGCCTGGGCGTAAAAGTCTTGGTGCAGCTCCGCATGGGCGCGGCCGGCCGCGCAGAGCTGGTCCAGCGAGGCCAGGCCGGCTTCAGCATAGCTACGCAGGCCGCGCGGATCGTCGAACCAGATGTGGCCCAGCTGCGGGCAGTGCTCACGCAGCTCCAGCATCTTGTCCACCTGCTCCTGGTCCTCCACCACCGCAAAAGCGATCTCTGCGTTATTGACCGGAAAAACAAATTCAGCCGCCACAGCGTCCTGATAAAGCGGCACGGGCACGGCCCCCAGGGACTGGGCGGCCAGCATGGCGGCCGACAGACGCGGCCGGTTCTCACCCACCACCAGCAAATGGTCGCCCCGGCGCAGGCCCGCATGCGCCAGGCCATGGGCCATCTCGCGGACCAGCGCGGCCAGCGCAGCCCAAGAGAGGGTCTGCCAGATGCCGTATTCCTTCTCGCGCAGGGCAGGAGCCTCGGGCCGCTGGGCCGCATGGGCCAGCAGAAGGCGTGGGAAGGTCGTCCCCTTGCTTGCTTCGTCGTCCACCGGAATTGTCTCCTTTGGGCTCGGCGGGCTTGTCGCCATGCGACAGGCCCACAGGCTTTGTTGTGGCCGGATAGTAGGCGCGACTTTGACGCCTGCCTGTCATTGCAACGACAATCCTAGGGAGACTCCGGGGGCGTGCTTTCCCGGAGGGATTTGACGGGCATTTGTAAGCCTCCTGTCACCCTCAGCGGAGAACACTGTGGGATGCACTCCGTCGATGTATCCAGTCATGTCGCCCTGCGCCAACGTGCCAGAACCGCCACCGCCGCCGAGCTCGACGCCATCCCCTGGCTGAGCTTGCTCAGCCCCGAGCAGCGCGAGCGCGCGATTGCGCGGCTGGAGGTGGCCGACGCCGAGGTGGGCGAGCGCATCTGCCGCATCGGCCGCAAGGCCAATTTCTGGTTCGGCGTCATCGACGGCCTGCTGAAGATGAGCAATGACGACTCATCCGGCCAGCCCATCACCTTCACCGGCGTGCCGCCGGGCGGCTGGTTTGGTGAGGGCACTTTGCTCAAGCGCGAGTGCTACCGCTACAACATCCAGGTGCTGCGGCCCAGCATCGTGGCCGGCCTGCCCATCGACAGCTTTCACGAGCTGCTGGAGAACAGCATCGCCTTCAACCGCTTCATGCTGAACCAATTGAATGAGCGGCTCGGGCAATTCATCGCCGCCCGCGAGATCGACCGCATCAGCGACCCCGATCTGCGCGTGGCCCGCAATCTGGCCGCACTCTTCCACCCCCAGCTCTACCCCGGTGTGGGCAGCATGTTGCGCATCACCCAGCAGGAGCTAGGCTATCTGGTGGGTTTGTCGCGCCAGCGCGTCAATCAAGCCCTCAACCGCCTGGCCCGAGATCAGCTGATCAGCATCGAGTACGGCGGCCTGCGGGTGCTCAATCTGGCGGGTTTGCAGAGCTTTCCCAAGGTCTGAGTGCGGGCCAGGCACTGTCGCGGCGCGGCTGTGGCGGTAAAAATAATGCCCTAATTACATGGCGCTTTGCAGTAGGCTTCTTGCTGGAACCAGCCTCACTCAGATGGAGTCGTCCGATGAGTTTTTCCTGCAGGCTCAAGGCCAGGATGGAGCAAAGCGTCGATCAGGGCCCGCCACCTCCTTTCGCTGCCGCAAGGCCCGCGCCTTATGCGAGACGCTGGGCACTGGGCCTGCTTGCCGCGCTGCTGCCCGGCTGGGCCTTGGCTGCCGGCACGGCGCGCACGCCTGAGCGCTACCCCGAGCGCGAAATCAAGCTCCTGATCCCCTACGCCCAGGGCGGCGACGCGGACGGCACGGCCCGCCGCCTGGCGCCGCTGGCCCAAAAGCATTTGCCGGGCGCCCAGTTCCTGCTGGAGAACCGGGTCGGCAACTCCGGCATGACGGCCGCCCAGGAACTGGCCTCCAGCCCCAAGGACGGCTACACCTTGATGCTGGGTCGGGTGGGCAATCTGGTGATCGCGCCGGCACTCAGCGCACAAGGCGGCTACGACTGGCAGGCCTTCAGCTTTCTGGCCGTGCTGGAGATCAGCCCCATGGTCTGCGCCGTGGGCAAGAATTCCAAGCTTTCGAACCCGCGCGAGTTGCTCAATGAGCTGCGCCGCAGCCCCGGCAAGCTCAAGTACGCCACCGCCGGCGCGGGCAGCATCCAGAACATGAGCGTCAGCTATATGCTCAAGCTCGGCGGCCTCAAGCCCACGGCGGCCAGCGCCCTGCACCTGAGCAGCTCGGGCGAGGTCTTGCAGGCGCTGGAGCGCGGCGAGGTGGACTTCATCTGCAGCAATGCCTCCACCGTCATTCCCAGGGTCAAGGAGGGCCGGCTGAACGCCTTGTTCAGCACCTCCAGCACCCGCATGTCGGAGTTCAGCCAGATCCCCACGGCCAGCGAGGTCGGCCTGCGCGATATGGTCAAGCTCTCGGGCTGGTCGGCCCTGGTGGCGCCACGCGGCCTGCCGGCTGCGGTGCTGGCCCAATGGCAGGACGCGCTCAAACGCGTGGCCCGCGACCCTGAATGGCTGAGTGCCACCCCTCAGTTCGGCAGCAGCGGCATCCAGTTCGACGCCAAGGCAGCGGAGCGCTTCGCGCGCGAGCAAGCCAGCTTGTTCGAGGAGCTGGCCGTGCTCAGCCGCATGCAGGGCAGTGCCCCATGAGTGCAGCGTGAGTCCGGCATGAGTGCAGCAGCAACACCCACCGGCCCAGGAGCCCAGGTCTGAGCAGGCCTCCTTCGCCCATGCCCAATAACGCCCTGCCCCAGCGTCACCGCCTGTTCTTTGCGGGCCCAAGCCGGCTGATCTGGCTGGCCCTGGGCGGCGCCCTGTTGGCGCTTTGTACCGGCCTGGCCATCACCTGGCAGCTCTACCGCACCACGCTGACGGCCGAGGAGCTGAAATCACATGAGCGCCTGGACGGCGCCTCCCGGGCGGTGTTGGACGCCTTTGACCTGGAGCTGACCCGTGCGGTCGAGGCCGTTTCCGCCGCCGGCCTGATGGTCAGCGCCCAAGAGCAGTTGCAGCGCGACAGCTGGCGCGACTATGTGCGTCAGGTCCGTCGTCGCTTGCCCCAGATCGACGCCATGGAGTGGCTGCCCAAGGTGGAGCATGCCCAGCTGCACGAATTTGAGACGCTGGCGCAAAACCTGGGCATGGACAATTTCGTCCTGATGGAGCAGCCCAAGAACGGCATGCTGCAACGCGCCCAGCATCGCGCCAGCTATCTGCCCCGGCTCTTCGTCGAGCCCCCGGATCAGGCCCTGATCGGTTTGGATGTGAGCCAGGACCCGGTGCGCACCGAGCCCGCCCTGCTGGCGCGCGACAGCGGGCGCAGCGTGGCCTCGGCCGCTTTCAGCGAGTTCTGCGGCCACAGCGCCGACAACGAGGCCGAGACCGAACACGACTCGCCCAATGTGCCCAGTGCGCAACATCGCTGCTTCGCCATCACCACCGCCGTGTTCGGCAAGAGCGAGCGCAACACCCTGTCCGAGCGCCGAGCCCATGTCAAAGGCTATGTCAGCGCCATCGTCGACATCGACCGCCTGTTCCAGGAAGCGGCCCAGCGCGCCCGGGCCGCGCATCTGGAGCTGCGGGTCTACGATGTTTCCGGCGAACGCGATTTGCTCTTCTCCACCTACAAGGTGGAGCTGGCGGCCAAGGCCGGTGGGGGCAGCGCCTCCCAAGCGACGGCGGCCGAAGCCGATAAAAACGATGCGGTGCTCTCGGTGCTATCGGCCGAGCGCTCCTGGGAGATCGTGCTTCGTCCACGCCCGCAGTTCTATGCCGAGCTGGGCCAGAGCAATGCCAACACCATCGCCGCGGCGGGTCTGGCCATGAGCTTGCTGCTGGTGCTGCTGGTGCTGGGCGTGGCGCGCAGCTTCCGCGCGACGGCCAGGGCGCAGGCCGCGGCCGAGGCGGCTGACCGCAGCAAGTCGGAGTTCCTGGCCAATATGAGCCACGAAATCCGCACCCCCATGAACGCCATCATCGGTCTGAGCCGTTTGCTCTTGCGCACCGATCTGCCCGCGCGCCCGCAGGAGTATGTGGAGAAGATCTACGCCTCCGGCCACCACCTGCTGGGCATCATCAACGACATCCTGGACTTCTCCAAGATCGAGGCCAATAAGCTGGACATCGAGTCCACCGAGTTCAGCCTGGAAGAGGTGCTGGACGGCCTGGCCACCCTGATCTCCGAGAAGGCCTATGCCAAGGGCCTGGAGCTGACCTTCGAGCTGGCCCCCGAGGTGCCGCTGCAGCTGGTGGGCGACCCGCTGCGCCTGGGCCAGATCCTGATCAACTTCTGCAATAACGCGATCAAATTCACCGAGCAGGGCGCGGTGCGCCTGATCATCAGCAGCCAGCCTGCGGCGGTAGACAAGATCAAGCTGCGCTTTGCCATCACCGACACCGGCATCGGCATGACGCCCAAGCAGCTGGCCAAGCTCTTCCGCCCCTTCACCCAGGCCGATGCCTCCACCTCGCGCCGCTTCGGCGGCACAGGCTTGGGCCTGGTGATCGCCAAAACCCTGGCCGAAAAGATGGGCGGCGATGTGGGCGTGGAAAGCGTCTTTGGCCAGGGCAGCAGCTTCTGGTTCACCGCCCAGTTCGGCAAGTCCAGCCAGCCCCGGCCGCAGAGCCACCCGCGCGAGTTGCAAGGCCTGCACGCCCTGGTGGTGGACGACAGCCCTTATGCGGTGGAGGTGCTCAGCGATCTGCTGAGCCGCCTGGGCTTGCGCGTCAGCAAGGCCCAGTCCGGCGCGGCCGCCTTGCAAATCCTGCAGAGCGCCGCCCAGGCCGGCCAGCCCGTACAGCTGGCCTTGGTGGACTGGATCATGCCGGAGATGGACGGCATTGCCTGGAGCCGCCAGGCCCGTGAACGCTGGCCCGAGCTGCCTGTCGTGCTGGTCTCGGCCGACCGCAGCGAGGAGGGCCTGCGCCAAGCCCATGCGGCTGGCATTCAGGACTTTCTGGCCAAGCCGGTCAGCAGCGGCGCGCTCGGCGAGGCCTTGCGCCGCTCGCTCAATAAGTCGACGGCGGACGCCCAGCCCAGCTTGAACCGGCACGGCCTGAGCAGCGGCAATGAGCATGAGGCGGCCATGAGCCGCTACCGCGGCCAGCGCATCCTGCTGGCCGAGGACAACGACATCAATCAGCTGGTCGCCAGCGAACTGCTCAGCGGCGTGGGCCTGCAGGTCGATGTGGCCGAGAACGGGGTGGAGGCCTTGCAATGCCTGGCCCGGCAAAGCTATGCCCTGGTGCTGATGGACATGCAAATGCCCTTGATGGATGGCCTGGTCGCCACCCAGGAGATCCGCAAACAAGCCCAGTTCGCCAAGCTGCCCATCATCGCGATGACGGCCAATGCCCGCGAGAGCGACCGGCAGCGCTGCCTGAGCGCGGGCATGAATGATTTCGTGCCCAAGCCCATCGAGCCCGATCTGCTCTGGCAGACCCTGCTGCGCTGGCTGCCCGCGCCAAGCGCGGAGCCAGAGCCGGCCGCCAAGCCTCAGAGCCTGCCGCCCAACCCGGCCCGGCCCCAGCTGCCCGCGGCCATCGCCGGCCTGGATCTGGCCCAGGGCTTGGCCCATTCGGCCGGTAACAGCGAGCTTTACCTCAATATCCTGCGCCGCTACTGCGCCGGTCAGGCCCAGACCGCCAGCGCCCTGCGCGCCGCCTTGGCCGAAGGCGATCGCAATACCGCCGTACGTCTGGCCCACACGCTTAAAGGCGTCAGCGGCAATATCGGTGCCCATGGCCTGCAAGCCCTGGCCGGGCGGCTGGAGCATGGCCTCGAAGCCCAGGGCGATGGCCCCGAGGTCCAAGCTTTGCTGGCCGAGCTGGGGCCAAGCCTGCGGGCGCTGATCGAAGCGATTGAAACCGCCCTAGCCTCGAGCGCTGCCACGCCCCTTGCCCCCGCGCCCGTCCACGGCGCCAGCACGGCGGACTTGCAGGACGTGCTGGCCCAGCTCAGGACCAAGCTGCATGAGGGCGATAGCGATTGCGAGGATTTCTGGCTAGCCCACGCCAGCACGCTGAGCGGGCTGGATGCCGGCCTGGCCCAGGAGGTGCAGACCGCCATCCATCACTTCGACTTCGAGCAGGCCCTGCGCTGCCTGGACGCCACCGCTTCGGCGTCTTGATACCGCATCTCGAAGCGGGGGGGCTGGCTTGCGCGATCAGGATGGCAGCGCGTTTTTGTAGACCTTGCCGTCCTTCATGATCAGCAAGAAATTCTTGGCCGGGTCGGCGATCAGCTGGATGTTCTCCAGCGGATTGCCGTCCACCAGCAGCAGATCGGCCAGCGCGCCTTCCGCCACCACGCCCAGCTTGCCGCGATAAGGGCTGCGCGCACCGGCCAGGGCCAGCAGCTCGGCATTCACCGAGGTGCCCATCTTCAAGACCTCCACGGGGCTGAACCAGCGCGTCATCTTGGCCAGTTGCGCCCCCTGGGTGGCCGCGGCGCTGGCGTCGAACAAGGTGTCGGTGCCCCAGGCGGTCTTGATCTTGTATTTGCGGGCCAGGGCATAGGCGGTGTCGGTGCCGGCATACATCTCCAGCTGCTTCAGGCGATTGGGCGAGCCTTCCGGGAAGGGCGAAGGGCGGTCGTCCACAAAGGGCTGCAAGCTCCACCAAACACCTTTTTCGGCCATCAGCTTGGCGGTGGGCTCGTCCAGCAACTGGCCGTGGTCGATGCAGCGCACGCCGGCCTCGATGGCCTGGCGCACCGCCCGCGGCGTGTAGGCATGGACGGTGACGTAAGTGCCCCAGTTCTCGGCCGCCTCGACGGCGGCGCGCAGCTCGGGCACGGTGAACTGGGTGACGTCCAGCGGGTCGTAGCTGGAGGACACGCCACCACCGGCCATCAGCTTGAGCTGGGAGGCGCCCAGCGCCAGCAGCTCGCGGCTGCGTTGGCGCACGGTGTCGGCGCTGTCGGCGATGACGGCGGCGCCCACGCGCTCGCTAAAGCTGTACTCGCCGGGCCGCGCGGGCAACTCGTTAGGCAGGCGGAAGTCGCCATGGCCGCCGGTTTGCGAGATGAAGGCACCGGAAGGGAAGATGCGCGGCCCGTTGACCAGGCCTGCATCGATGCCGCGCTTGAGGCCGAACACCGGCCCGCCCAGATCGCGGATGGTGGTGAAGCCCCGCATCAGCATGTCGTTGGCCGCCTTCACCGCCGCCACATTGACGAAACCCACATCGCTGGTGAGGATGACCATCTGCGGCACGGTGGCAAACATGATGTGGGTGTGGGCGTCGATCAACCCTGGCATGAGGGTGCGGCCCTCGCCTTGCACCCGGCTCACCTCGGCGCCGGCCGGCACCGAAATGGGCGCGCTGGAAATCGTCTTCACCACATTGCCCATCACCAGCACATTGGCCGGGGCGCTGAGCTTGTCGGCCGTGCCGTTGAAGACGCGCACATTCTCGAACAGCACGCCGCTGGGCTTGGGCGCAGACGCAGTGGCTGCCGCTTGGGCGAGCGCCAAACCTTGGCTTGCAACACCGCCCAGCATCAGCAAGGCGCTCAGGATTTTTCTACGCTTGATTCGCATTCTCGGCAGTCCCAGTTTGAGATGGCGAAAGACCATCTTTACTGTCGATTCTGCGTCAGAACCAGCCTCGCGCCGAGCTCAGGATCAGGCGCCAAAAGGCGTGGGCAGGGGCAGGGTGTGGGGCGTGTTGGCGTAGTGCGCCGCGCTCATCTCGTAGAGCAGGCTGGGGGGCTGGCCGGGCACATCGGCGAGTGAGCCCTTGAGCCGCATGCCGATGCGCTCCAGCGTCTTGCGCGAGGGCATATTGGCCGGCCGCACCACGGCCAGCACGGCCGGGGCATAGAGCTGCTCAAAGGCCAGGGCCAGCGCGGCCAAGGCCATTTCGGAGGCATAGCCCTGACCCCAGGCCTGGGGCCGGAAGCGGAAGTACAGATTCAAGCCCGTCGGCCCCAGGCTGGGCTTGGCCATGATGCCGCCAAAGCCCAGCAATTGCTCGGGCTGCTCCCGCGAGGCAATCGCCCAGTAGCCAAAGCCCTGCGCCTGCCAATGCGCGAGCCAGCCCTGCAGCAAGGCCTCGGCCTCCTGTGTCGAGCGCATGGGGCCACCCGGATTGAAGCGGTTGGTGATGGGGTCGGCGTGGATCTCGAAGATCGCTGCCAAATCCGCTGCGGCCGGCTGGCGCAGCAGCAAACGGTTCGTCTCTATCGCCTCCAAAGACGCCTGCAATGTCATGTGTTCCGGCTCCACAAAGATGACGAACTGGTGAAAACCCTGATTCTGAACCGTAAAACGGCGTCGGGACCCAGAGCCCCCTCAAACAAAGGATGTTTGCGAGAAATCTTGCGGGCAAGCCACCTAGCGTGCCAAGAAACTTCCGGCCCCTGCCGCCTTGTCATATACTGTACAAACATACAGTAGTTAATCTGCCAAGCGCTTTTCTCCATGCCCTCCCCCGCCGTTTTTTGCCCCGCGCAGCCCTCGGCCAGTTCGCCGGGCCTGAGTGCGCAGGCCCTGCACGCCCAGCTCTGGCGCGCCAGCCATCTGGGCAGCAACCCCAAGCCCTGCGTGAGCAGCGGCTTTGCGGCGCTGGACGCGGAGCTGCCCGGCAAGGGCTGGCCCACCCACGGCCTGAGCGAAATCCTGCAAGACGCCACCGTGCATCTGGAGTGGCGCCTGCTGGCCCCGGCCTTGCAAGCCTTGTTGAGCGAGCCGGCACAAAGCCGGCCGCTCCTGCTGATCAACCCACCGCTAACCCCAAATTTACCCGGCCTACAAGCCAGCGGCCTGCCGCCGCGCCAGCTGGTCTGGATTCAAGCCTGCAGCCCTCAGCAGCAGCTCTGGGCCACCGAGCAAGCCATCAAGGCCAATGCGGCCGCCGCCGTGCTGGCCTGGCTGCCCCAGGCCAGGCCCGAGCAGATCCGGCGTTTGCAAAGCCATGCCCAGGCCTCAGCGGCGCCCGTTTTTCTGCTGCGCCCCTCCAGCGCCCGCAGCCAGTCCTCGGCCGCGCCGCTACGCCTGGCCCTGCGGCCGGGGCGCGACTGGTGCTTGCATCTGCACATCCTCAAACGCCGCGGCCCCTGCCATGAAGGCGAGCTGGCTCTACAAGCCCTGCCCGCCGGCCTGCAGCAGGTGCTGACGCCTCGCATGCTGAGCCATCCCTGGCCGCTGCGGCCCGACATCAGCACAACACCCAGCCTGCCTCACCATGCACTGGCTCGCCCTGCTCCTGCCGCCGCCCTCGGCATCGCCTGAGCCATCGGCACAACTCGCCCTGGCCTGGTGGGCCCTGCAGTTCACGCCGCGGGTGGCCTGCCTGGAGGAGGCGGTGGTGCTGGAGGTGCAGAGCAGCCTGCGCTTGTTCGGCGGCGCGCCGGCCCTGCACCGCAGCCTGCAGCCGCGCGCAGAGCAAGCCGGCCTGGCCCTGCACGCCGCCGCTTGGGCGCCCAGCAGCTTGGGCGCCTTGGCCTTGGCGCGCAGCCGCCCCGGTTTAGATGAAGCACTGCAATGGCCGGCCGAACAAGCTTTTAGCGAACAGCTGGACGCCCTGCCCCTGCCCACCCTGAGCGCCTGCCAGCCCCATCTGCCCATGCTGGCCCGCTTGGGCCTGCGCCGCTTAGGTGAGCTGCGCCGCCTGCCCCGCCCCGCCCTGGCGCGGCGCTTTGGCCAAGGCTTGCTGCTGGCCCTGGACCGCGCCTACGGCGACCTGGCCGAGGCCCATGCCTGGGTGGAGATCCCGGAGCAATTCCAGGCCCGGCTGGAACTGCCCCAGCGCAACGATAACGCCATGGCTCTGCGGCACCATGCCCAGCACCTGCTGCAGCAGCTCTGCGCCTGGTTAGCCGCCCGCCATGCCGGCGTGCAAGGCCTGAGCCTGCGCTGGGCCCACGACGCCATGCGGGCCCGCGAGATCGCCAGCCATGGCGAGCTGCGCCTGCAAACGGCCGAGATCAGCCGCGACTACCGCCACCTCAGCCGCTTGCTGAACGAGCATCTGCTGCGCCTGCAGCTGCCCGCCCCGGTGGGCGAGATCAGCCTGCATGCCGAACAGATCCTGCCCCTGCGCGAACACAGCGCCAAGCTGCTCGCACCGGGTGCTGGCGAGGGCGGCGAGCCGCAAGAATCCATCACCCAGCTGCTGGAACGCTTGGCCCTGCGCCTAGGCGCCGATCAGGTGCGCTGCGGCCAGCTGCGCGAGGACCACCGGCCCGAGCAAATGCAGCACTGGCAGGCCTGGCCGGGCAGCGCGCCGCAGTCAGCCGCCCGCCTGCCCAGCTGCCCCCAACCCAGCTGGCTGCTGCCCGAGCCTTTGCGCCTGGAGGTGCAGCGGGATCAGCCGCTCTACCAAGGCCCGCTGCAATTGCTGGCCGGCCCGCAGCGCGTCGAGGGTGGCTGGTGGCAAAACGAGGGCCAGCCCGCCCAGCGCGACTACTTCCTGGCGCTGAGCGAGACGGCCGGGGCGCTGTGGATTTTTCATGAGCGCCTGCCCAGCGGCCGCCTGGACGAGCAGGGTTGGTTTTTGCACGGGTTCTTTGCATGAGCAGCACAGCGAAACCCAAGGCCCTGCCCGCCTACGCCGAGCTGCACTGCCTCAGCCACTATTCCTTTTTGCGCGGCGCCTCCAGCCCGGGCGAGCTGGTGGAGCGCGCCCAGCATCAGGGTTATGCCGCCCTGGCCATCACCGACGAATGCTCGCTGGCTGGCGTGGTTCGCGCTCATGTGGCTGCCAAGACCTGCGGGCTCAAGCTCTTGATAGGCTCCGAGTTCGCCGTCCATACGGACGAAGCTGAGGAAGACGCCGCACCGCAATTCAAACTGGTGCTGATGGCCCGCAATCTGCAAGGCTATGGCGACCTTTGCCAGTTCATCACCGATCTGCGCCGCAACTCGCCCAAAGGAACTTACCGCCTGACGCTGGCGCAATTGCAGATCGAGGCCCCGCGCCTGGGCCGCGACTGCCTGGCCTTGCTGCTGCCCCTGCGCAGCAGCTCGGGCGCGCAACTACTAAACGATACCGCTTGGCTACAACGTCACTTCAGCGGCCCTATCTGGCTCGGGGTAGCGCTGCTGCGCGAGCTGGGCGATGAGCGCTGGCTGCAGCGCCTGCGCGAGCTCTCCACCGCCAGCGGCCTGCCCCTGCTGGCCGCAGGCGATGTACATATGCATGTGCGCTCGCGCAAGCCCTTGCAAGACGTGATGACGGCCACCCGCATGAACCGCCCCATCGCCGCCTGCGGCCTGGACCTGCAACCCAATGCCGAGCGCCATCTGCGCAGTCGCCTGCGCCTGGCCCAGCTCTACCCGCCCGAGCTGCTGAACGAGACCCTGGCGGTAGTGGCAGCCTGCGAGTTCTCGCTGGACGAGATCCGCTACCGCTACCCCACCGAGGTGATCCCCCCCGGCAGCACCCCGGCCCGCCATCTGCGGGTGCTGACCGAGACAGGCGCACGCAAGCGCTGGCCGGGCGGCGTGGATGCGCGCTGGCAAGCCTTGATTGAGCATGAGCTGGACCTGATCAACGAGCTGGGCTACGAGCATTACTTCCTCACCGTGGCCGATATCGTCAGCTTTGCCCGCGGGCGCGGCATCCTCTGCCAAGGCCGCGGCTCGGCCGCCAATAGCGTGGTGTGCTTTTGCCTGGGCATCACCGAGGTGGACCCGGGGCGCAGCAGCGTCTTGTTCGAGCGCTTCATCAGCCGCGAGCGCAAGGAGCCGCCCGATATCGATGTGGACTTCGAGCACGAGCGCCGCGAGGAGGTGATCCAGTACCTCTACCAAAAATACGGCCGCGAGCGCGCCGCGCTCACCGCTGTGCTGATCTGCTACCGCCCGCGCAGCGCCATCCGCGATGTGGGCCGTGCTCTGCAGCTGGACGAGGCCTTGATCGAGGCCCTGGCCAAGGACCACAGCGGCTGGAGCGAGGAGGTCTTGCCCGAGAGCCGCTTGCAAGAGCTGCGCCAAGAACTCAGGCTGGACCTCGACGCCCCCAGTCTGCGCCAGCTGCTCGTGCTGACCCGCCAGCTGATGGGCATGCCCCGGCACCTGAGCCAGCACCCCGGCGGCTTTGTGCTGACCGAGGGGCCGCTCTCGCGCCTGGTGCCGATCGAGAACGCCAGCATGGCCGAGCGCACCGTCATCCAATGGGACAAGGACGATATCGACGCGCTCAATCTGATGAAGGTGGATGTGCTGGCCTTAGGGATGCTCAGCGCCCTGCGGCGCAGCTTTGCGCTCATCTCTGAGCTGCGCGGCAGGCCTTTCGGCATGAGCGATGTACCGGCCGAAGACACAGCCACTTACGACATGATTTGCCGGGCCGACACCATCGGCGTGTTCCAGATCGAATCACGCGCCCAGATGTCCATGCTGCCGCGCCTGCAGCCGCGCTGTTTTTACGACCTGGTGGTCGAGGTCGCCATCGTGCGGCCCGGCCCCATCCAGGGCGGCATGGTCCATCCCTATCTGACGAATCGGGCCAAGCCGGAGGGCTCCATCACTTACCCGAAGAAGGAACTGGAGGCCGCACTCAAACGCACCTTTGGCGTGCCGATTTTTCAGGAACAGGTGATGCAGGTGGCCATGATTGCCGCCGGCTTCACCGCCGGCGAGGCCGATCAGCTGCGCCGCGCCATGGCGGCCTGGAAGCGGCCCGGTGATCTGCAAAAGTTCTACGACAAAATCATCACGGGCATGGCCGAGCGCGGCTATACGCAGGACTTTGCCGAGGCCATCTTCCGCCAGATCAAGGGCTTTGCCTCCTACGGTTTTCCGGAGTCGCATGCGGCCAGTTTTGCCCTGCTGACCTATCAGTCTTGCTGGGTCAAAAAGCATGAGCCGGCGGCCTTTTTATGCGCCCTTTT
This sequence comes from Paucibacter sp. KBW04, assembly GCF_003852425.1. Lineage (GTDB taxonomy): Bacteria > Pseudomonadota > Gammaproteobacteria > Burkholderiales > Burkholderiaceae_C > Paucibacter_A. The sequence continues at coordinate 103,913 of NZ_QAJN01000002.1, forward strand.
GAACTCCCAACCCCTGGGCTTTTACACCCCCAGCCAGCTGGTTCAGGACGCCCGCCGCCACCAGGTCGAGGTGCGGGCCGCGGACGTCATGCACAGCGGGGTGGACAGTGAACTGGAGTTAATCCCCGGCCAGGACCAGCCCGCCGTTCGCCTGGGCCTGCGCCTGGTGTCCGGCCTGCCCAAGGCCGCCGCCCAGCGCATCGAAGCTGCCCGCAGCCAAGCCCCGTTCAGCGACACGCAAGACCTGGCCCTGCGCGCCGGCCTGGACCAGCAAGAGATGCAGCAACTCGCCGCTGCCGATGCATTGATGAGCCTGGCCGGCCACCGCCGCCAGCAAGTCTGGCAGGCCAGCGCCCAGCGCGCCCTGCCACCTCTGCTGCAAGGCTCCTTGCCGCTGGAGGACCCGCTTGAACTGCCGGCCGCCCGCGAAGGCGAAGAAGTGCTGTGGGACTACGCCTCGCTGGGCCTGACCCTGCGCAGCCACCCGCTCAAACTCCTGCGCCCGCAGCTGGCCAAACGCGGCCTGCTGACGGCCGAGCAATTGCAGGCCTGGCGCAGCGGCCGCCAAGCGCACGCCTGCGGCATCATCACCGTGCGCCAACGCCCGCAAACCGCCAAGGGCACACTCTTCATCAGCCTGGAAGACGAGACCGGCAGCGTGCAGGTCATCGTCTGGCCCGATGTCTACGCGGCGAATCGAACGCTGCTACGCAATGCCCGGCTCTTGGCCGCGCATGGCAAATGGCAGTTTGAAAACAAGGTGCGGCATCTGCTGGCGCAGCGCTTTGACGACTTGACGCCGATGCTGGGAAGGCTGGGGGTGGAGAGTCGGGATTTCCGCTGATGCCGCGCCCGCCTCAGTTCCCCTTGCCCCAAAAGAACTGCGTCGCCGTCTTGCTGCCGCTTGGGAAGCCGTGAATCGTGTAGCTGACGGGCGTCAGCTCAAAAACAAGCCCTTCACCGCAGACCGAGCTGCCGTAGGACTGGAGGGGCTTTTGCAGGCGGTACAGGACCTCGCCGCTCAACTCCTTGCTGGCGCCCTCGCCCAGCAGGGCCAGGGTCTCCTCGGGGCTGATCTTCAGGCGGCTGAGCTTTTCGCCAAACAGATGGGCGGCGAACACGCCCGGCGAGCCCAGGTCCACATCGGCCAGCTGGCCGCTGAGGTCCACGAACAGGCAGGCGGGAATGCTGAGCGGCCAGTAGGCGTAAGCGCTGATGGAGTTCTTGACCTGATAGGCCTCGCTCTTGAACACCGGGCCAATGATCAAGGCCTGATCATCGAAGGAATATGCCCGCCGGATGACGGGGAACTTGGCCTTGATCTTGAGCAGAGTCGGCAAGGGCAGCGGCTCGCCCAGGGCCTCACCGCGCTGCTTGGCGGCGGTCTTGATCTTGCTGGCAAAAGCATTCACCGAAAACGGGTCGCGAATCTTGACGCCAAAGCGCTCCAGGGTCATGGGCGAGCCCAGCACATAGTCGATCTGCTTCTTCAGCCTGGCCTCCAAGCGGGGGCCACCCACATAGGCCTCAGGCTGGGACAGCACGGCCTCAAGATCGGAGGCACTCGCAGCCGTGGGCTGCGCCAAGGCGGGCAAGGCCAGGGCCAGACCTGCGGCCAAGGCAAGGACGTTTCTTTGCATCATGGGAAGGGAGAAAAGAGAAGAGAGAGACAGCAAGCCGCAGTGTAAAAAGCCCGGCTAACACGCCGCTTGCGCGGCATCAAGCCGCTGTCAGAGGCTCAGCTGGCCAGCTTGTCCAAGCCCACATCCGGCGAGCCCACGATGGCCATGGTTTGCGTGCCGGTGACGATCATGCGCACCATGATGACCAATTGCTCGGTCAGCTCGGGCAGCTTGTCGTGCGGCAGGTCCATGGCGGTGGAGCCGATGGCGAAGACCAGGCGGGTGATGGCCTTGGCCGTCAGCGCGGGTTCATAGAGGCCGGTGCCGTTGGCCTCGGCGATGCGGATCAGATCCTGGCGCAGCTCTTCCTCGAAAAAACCCAGTTGCCGGTCCACCGCTTGCTTGAAGGCGTCAGAGCCCACCGTGCCTTCGCGCAGCAAGATGTGCAGCAGCAAATCGTCGGAGCGCAGCTGATCCATAAAAGCCTGCACGGCGCTGCGCACCACGCTGGAGCCGCCGTTGGAGCGCCGTCTGGCCTCGCCAATGATCTCGCGCAGGGACTGGCCGGCCAGGTCGATCAAGGCCACGGCCAACTCGTCCATATCGCGGAACTGGCGATAAAAGCTGTTCGGCGCGATGCCGGCCTCGCGGGCGACCTCGCGCAGGCTCAAAGACGAGACGCTGCGATGCGGCCCCACCAGCTTGAGCGCCGCCTGAATGATGTCGCCCCGGGTGATCAAGGCCTTGCGGCCAGGGCCGACCACAGCAGCGGCGGCGGCCTGCGACTCGGGCAGCAAGACCGGGTCGGCAAGATCATCAACAACAGAGGGCTGGGCGAGCAATGGAGTCATCGGCAAGGGGCAGAAGAGCCCGCATCATAGCCAAAAAATAATTAATATACAGGTGTATATATATTTGTATGCTCATGCATATAATCTCGCCAGTCCAGCGCTTTCCCCCTGGACGCCCTGTTTTTGTGAGTGCCATGACGACCGCTTTCGCCAGCCCCCCTGCCCCAGCCAAGCAGCCCGCGCCTAGCCTGCTGCGCCGCTGGGCCCAGCCCTTTGTGGACCCCGCCGTGTTTGACTACTGGCTGGGCCACATCAACCCCTTGTGGACCTGGGACCGCCCCTTGGCACGCGTGGTGCAGCGCCAGGAGGCGGCCGCCGGTGCCGTCACCTTGACGCTGCAGCCCAATCGACACTGGAAGGGCTTCACGCCCGGCCAACATCTGCACATTGGTGCCGAGATCCAGGGCCGCCGTGTCACACGCTCCTACAGCCTGAGCGATATTCCACGCGCCGATGGCCGCATCGCCATCACGGTGCAAAAAGTGAACGGTGGCCTCTTGTCCACCCATCTCTGCACCCAAACCCAGGTCGGCGATGTGCTGGAGTTGGCGCCCGCTTTTGGCGACCTGGTCTTGCCCAAGGCCCTGTCCGGCCGCTATCTGCTGCTGGCTGCCGGCAGCGGCATCACCCCGCTGATGAGCCTGACCCGTGCCCTGGCCGCGCAAAACATGCCCGTTCCCCTGACCCTGATCTACTGGGTCAAGACCGCCGCCCAAGCCTGCTTTGTGCCCGAGTTGCAGGCCCTGGCCCAGCGCTTCGCCAACTTCAAGTTTCAGCTGATCGCCACCCAAGAAGGCGGCCAGCGCATCAATGCTGAGGCGCTGGCGCCCAGTTTGGCGGCAGGCGCTGAAGATTTGCAGGCCTTCGCCTGCGGCCCCGGCGGCTTTGCGTTGACGGCGCGTGAGCTGCTGGGCGGCCAGGCCAAGAGCTTCAAGGCCGAGGCCTTCACGCCGGCCGTGCCGCTCAATACCGACAGCAAGCACCAGGTGAAGGTGGAGCTGCGCCGCTCCGGCCGCACGCTGGAAGTCGCCTCGGGCATTCCTCTGCTGGTGGCCCTGGAAGCGCAAGGCGTCAGACCCCAATCGGGTTGCCGCATGGGCATCTGCCACAGCTGCGTGTGCACCAAGCACGAAGGCTTGGCCGAAGACATCAACACCGGCGAGCGTTCAAGCGAGCCCGAGAGCGCCATCCGCATCTGCGTGAGCCGCGCCTGTACCGACATCAGCCTGGATCTCTAAGCGATGACTAAGTCACTCACCCGCAATCTGACCAGCCAGGAGCTGGAACAATTCGGCGCCGAAATCGACGCCTTGCGCGCCCGCACCGTGGCCGATCTGGGCGAGCGCGACGCGCGCTACATCCGCAATATCTTCAAGGCCGTGCGCTGGACCGAGTTGGCCGGCCGCGCGCTCTTGATGATTGGCGCCTTTTTGCCCACACCCTGGATGATTGGCTTTTGGGTCGTCGGTGCCCTAAGCCTGGGTCTGTCCAAGATTTTGGACAATATGGAGCTGGGCCATAACGTCATCCACGGTCAGTTCGACTGGATGGGCGACCCCAAGTTCCAGGGCAAGAGCTTTGAGTGGGACATCGTCGGCACCAGCGAGAACTGGCGCAAGACCCACAACTTCCGCCACCACACCTATACCAATATCCACGGCCTAGACGACGACATCGGCTACGGCCTGCTGCGCCTCTTCCCCGAGCAAAAGTGGAGCCCGATTGCCCTGATCCAGCCCGTCGTGGCCGTGCTCTTCGCGCTGCTGTTTCAGTGGGGCGTGGCGATCCAGAACCTGCCCAAGGGCGGCTATTTCGGCAAGCATGGCAAGGCCGCACGCAAGGAAGTGAAGCTGGCCGCCCGCAAAGTCTCACATCAGCTGATCAAGGACTATCTGATCTTCCCGCTGCTCGCCGGCCCTGGCTTCCTGGTCGTGCTGAGCGGCAATCTGGTCGCCAATATGCTGCGCAATATCTGGACCTACACCATCATCTTCTGTGGCCACTTCACCACCGAGGTCGAGACCTTCCACCGCAATGTGTTGAAGAACGAGACTCGCGCCCATTGGTACTGGCGCCAGATCCGCGGCTCCAGCAATCTGGCCGGCGGCTTTGTGCTGAACACGCTGTCGGGCAATCTGAGCCACCAGATCGAGCACCATCTCTTCCCCGATGTGCCGGCCAACCGCTATGTCGAGATGGCACCCGTGGTGCGCGATATCTGCCGCCGCTACGGTGTGCACTACAACACCGGCTCGCTGACCAAACAGTTCGGCCAGGTGATCTGGCGCATCCTGCGCCACAGCTTCCCCAGCCGACCCAGCCGCAGTCGGGTGGCCAGCTTGCAGAGCTAAGGCCTGGCAAACCCCAAACAAAAGGGCTTCCATTCGGAAGCCCTTTTTGCTTGCCTAAAGCTCCAGGCCTAGGCCTGGAAGCTCTTGGCTCAGATCGCGATCAGGGGGTGCAACGGTAGACCGTCACATCGTCCAGATACCAGCCGGTATTGCCGCCGCAGCCGTCATTGCCCAGCTCGAAGCGCAGCTTGACCTTGTCACCGCCCTTGGCGAAGCGAGACAGATTGACGATGGAACGACCCCAGGAGCCGCTCAGCGAGCCGCCGTCCGTGCCCGAGAAAGCGGGCTGACCGGCCAGCGGGTTGTCATTGCCAGCGCCGACGGTCTTCAAGGTCTTGTTGTAGGCGTTGTAGACAAAGTCGCTCGCCGCCAGCAACTGCCAGGCACCGCCGTTGACGCTGATCTTCAGATTGCCGCCATCCCAATCGGCCTCGGTCGCGACCCAGTGGTCGAAGCTGAGACGAGGGGTCGCGGCACCCACGGGGATCAAGATCTCGGGGCTTTCGATGCGCTGCAGACCGGCTTGGTTGCCGCCAGGCGCGCAGGTGCCGATATCGGCATCGGCCGCGAACAGGGCATAGCCGGTACGCGGTGTGGGCAGCTTGCTGACGACGCCGAAGTCACGCGGGGTGAACTCGGGGTTGTTGCCCGCATGGCTGACCACCCAACGCACGCCACCGCGCTTGCCGCCGTCGAAGTTATCGCTCAACAAAGGCGTGGGCGTGCCGCTGGGGCACAGAGGCGGGGGCGACTTGGCCAGCAGGGGGACGAAGTTGCACTGGCTCGGCGAGCTGCGCAGCTCCACCGCCAGCGCCGCCTTGGCCACTTGTGCGCAATCCTGGGCGTTGATGATCTCGCCCGAAGCGGCACCGGTCTTCAGATCGTTCAGGTTCACGCCGCTCAGGTCGGCGCAAGACTGCTGCAGCGCATCCGCATGATCGGCAAAGCCGCTGGTCGGGCCTTGGTACACGCTTTGGGCGCGGTAGTAGATGTGCGCCGCCTTGGTCAGGCCGATGCCGAACACGGTCTGGCCGTTGTAGCTGCCGCCGTCCACCAGCAGGGCATAGCCGTGGTTGGGCACGCCAGAGTTGCTGTGCACGCCGCCCTGGTCGGCGGTGCTGCAGCGGTACTGGCTGTCGCTGACCTTGCCTGGGTTGCCATAGCAAGTGGGGTTGTACATATCGCGAATGGCACCACCAAACACAGCGGCGTCTTCGCCCATCAGCCAGCGCACCGAGTTGTCGGTCCCCGGCACACCGCCCACCTTGGTGAAGACCGTGCAGGCGCCGTTGGAACGCGGCGCGTCGGGCGTGTCGGTGCCGCGGGTGTTCAGGCGGTCCACCGTCTCACCCCAGATGTCGGAGTAGGCCTCGTTCAGAGCACCCGGCTGCCATTGATAGATCAGACCGTGGGTGTACTCGGTGTAGGCATGACCCCACTCGTGCGCGGTCACGTCGTCGGTCGTCGTGCCGGGGCAGAAGGAGATGAAGCGACCGTTCCAGGAGGCATTGGGGCAGCTGTCCCCACGGTTGAAGATGGAGTCCATGGTGGCACCCTTGCCATCGAAGGAGTCGCGCCCGAATGCCCGCTTGAACAGATCGTGGATATCGGACGAGGCCGCGATCATATTGTCGGCTTCCACCGTGCCGGTGGGGAAGGCATTGCCTTCGACCCAGAAGGGATTGTTCGGATAGTTGGGGCCCGGTGCGGTGACGCCCTGGCCATTGAAAGCGCGGCGGTTTTTGGCATCGTGAATGCCGCTGATCTTCTCAATCACCTTGCCGGTGTGTGCGTCCACCAAGACGAACTCACGCACATCCACACGGTTGCCCACCTCGACATGCCAGGCCAGGTGGTTGGCGCCTTCCACGCCCTTGGCCAGGCCGGCGCGATAGACAAACAAGCTGGGGGTGCCGGCGGTGACGCGGCTTGCTACGCTGCGGCCCAGATCGGCATTCACCGCCGCCAAAGCGATCTTGCTGGCCTGCTCGGCCGTACGGCTGGGCGTGGCCTTGACATTGATGCCGGGCACGAAGGCGCCGTTCACCACCGTCAGATTGCCGGCCGCGTCGTAATGCGCGCGCAGTTCGGCGCCAAAAACCGGCACGCCTTGATACAGCTGCTGGTAACGCAGATGGCTGCCACCTTGCGGGTCCTTGGAGATCACGGCGGAGGCCAGTTCGGCACCGGCGTCCTTGATGCCGAACAGGGCCGCGTACTCATTCAGAAACTGGACGGCGCTGGCCTGCTTGGCGGCATCGCTTTGCAGCGCAGCACGCGCGGCGCTGAGCTTGCCACCGACGGGCAAACGCACAAAGCGAGCGGCACCGGTCGCCTCGCTGTACGAGACCTCGACAGGGCTGCCGGCATCGGCAGCGAGACGAGCCGCCGCCTCGCGTTGGCCCACCAAGCTGCTCTGAGCTTGCGCCTGAGCGGCCAGCACCATGCCGACGGAAAGGGCGACGCAGCTCAGCTGAAATTTACTTCTTGTCATATGCATTCCCTGATGCGGGCGAAGACCCGCATCGACAAATTTTGAAGAACGAAACCGTGATTGAGTGTGGCGTGGCGAGACTCAAGCCTTGCGGCGGCGTGCCAGGCCCAGGCCGGCCAGACCCAGGCCCATCAAGGCCCAAGTGCCAGGCTCGGGCACGGCGCTCACCGAACCGACGGTCAGGTTGTCCAGCGTGGCGTAAAGCGAGGTGCCGGGGCCGCTCAGGGTCAGCGAGCTGATGGCCAGGTTGGAGCTGAAGCCACGGAAGCTGTCCAACACCGAACCCGGTGTGAAGCTCGTGACCGTGCCATCGCTCAAGGTCAGCGTCAGCGCCACCGCTTGGAAGGCGTCCGACAAATTGACCGCATAGAAATTGCCGCCCACGGCATTGATAGGGCCGCCGGTGAAATTGATGGTGATGGCCAGGTCGGGCAAGCTGGTCGACAGGAATTCGCCCGATGCATAGAGATTGCCTGGCGCCGAGACCGTATAAGAAAAACCGTTGCCCGAGAAACCAGCGGCACCCGCGGGCAGCTCGGCCAAGCCATCAAAGCTCTCGGTGTAATGCCCACCCTTCAGGCTGGCAAGAAAGTCGGCGGAATTGGTAAAGGTGCTGGTCTCGGCCAGCGCAGGTGCGGCAATGGCCGCCATGGCGAGAGCGGCGGCGACCGTGTTCAAACGATGTTTCAGTTGCATTCAATTTCCCTTGAACTTGTGGAGGGGGTGGGCACGAAATGGAGATCGAACCCCAGCTTCTCACCCGTGCAAAAGTCACGTTAGAGGGGAAGCACCAGGGTTTGACCCAATCCCCCTAAGCCTAGGGAGCTAGCAAATCTCGGCCTGGGCTTGAGTTTTTTTGGCGAGATTGCTAACCAATACTTGACGCAGCATCTCAAGAGGTAGAAGGGAGGTGCCTCAGAACGCCTGAAAACTGCGCCGCCAGGCCGTGGGCGAGACGGCAAAAGCCCGCTGGAAATGCAGGCGCAAGGACGCGGCCGAACCAAAGCCCGCCAGGGCCGCGACGCGCTCGACCGAATGCTGGCTGCCCTCCAACAAGCTCTGGCTGAGGCGCAGGCGCTCATGCAGCAGCCACTCGCCCACCGTGCCGCCCGTGAGTTGGCGGAAGTGGCGGCTGAAGCTGCGCCGGCTCATCGAAGCGCGGGCCGCCAAGCTGTCCAGGCTGTGCGACTGCTCCAGCGTGGCGCGCACCTCGTCCAACAAGACGGCCAGCTTGGAGTCGCGACTGCGCTGCGGCAAGGCCTGCTCGATGTACTGGGCCTGGCCGCCCTGGCGATGCGGCTGCACCACCAGGCGGCGCGCCACCGAGTTGGCCACTTGGCTGCCGCAGCGGCGGCGCAAGAGATGCAGACAAGCATCGATGCCGGCGGCTGTGCCCGCCGAGGTCAAGACCTGACCCTCGTCCTCCTCGATATAGAGCACATCGGCCTCCACCTCGATCTGCGGATAGCGCTGCGCAAAGTCCTGGGCATAGGCCCAGTGGGTGGTGGCGCGGCGGCCGTCCAGCAAGCCGGCCTCGGCCAGCACATAAGCCCCCAGGCATAGCCCCACGATCAGGGCGCCGCGGCGATGCGCGGCCTGCAAGGCCCGCAGCAAGGGCGCAGGCACCGCCTCCTGCGGATCGCGCCAGCTGGGCACGATGACGATGGCGGCGCGGCGCAGCAGCTCCAGGCCATGGTCCAGGCCCAGGCCGAAGCCGGCCGTGCTGCGCAAAGGCCCGGGCTCGGCGGCGCAGACCCGCACATCAAAGGCGGGCGCGCCCGCTTGCGCCTCGCCAAACACCGCGCAAGGCACGGCCAGATGGAAGGCGCTGATCTGGTCAAAAGCCAGCACGGCGACGATGGGCAGGGCGGATCGGGCAGAGGAAGACATTGGCCCGATCTTAGCGATTGTTGTCACTTGGGCCACTCGTCGAAACAGACCTCGGGGCCAACAATGAAGTCCTCAATTCAGCCCAGCCGGAGATTCAAACCATGAGCAAAACCGCCCTCCTCCTCATCGACATCCAGATGGACTATTTCCCCGGCGGCCTGTTCCCGCTGTGGCAGCCCGAGGCGGCCCTGAGCCGCAGCCTGGCCGCCCTGCGGCGCGCCCGCGAGCTGGGCATGCCTGTCGTGCTGGTGCAGCATGTGGCCGACCCCGCCAAGGGCCCGGCCCCCTTTTTCAACCAAAGCAGCGCAGGTGTCGCTCTGCACCCGGACTTGCTGGCCGCCGCTGGCCCCGAACCCCTGATCGTGATCAAGCGCTTTGCCGACAGCTTCGAGGGCACAACGCTAGAGGCCACGCTGAGCGACCTGGGTGTTGAGGCGCTGCTGATCGGCGGCATGATGACGCAGAACTGCGTGGCCTTCACCGCCCTCTCCAAGGCGGCCGAGAAGTACCGCCTGCGCATACTGCCGGACTGCTGCACCAGCGTCAGCGAGATGATTCACCGCATCGCGCTGAGCGGCGTGTCGACCCGGGTGAGCTTGGTTCCCAGCGAAGAGGCCTTGGCCTGAGCCGCAACAAAAAAGGCCGAACCCTTGTTCCGGGTCCGGCCAGCTCACAAAAGAGAAATCAGTGCTGCTGAATGCTCAGAAATGAATGCCCTTCATCATCTGCTGCAGGGCGATGGCCTCGGCCGAGAGCTGAGGCTTGCCACCCTTCTCGCCCTTGGCCGCATCGCTGTCCGGGAACATGCGGAAGCTGGTATTCATCACGATCTGCGCCACCCGCGGCATCAGCGCATGCATCAGCTCGCCGGTGATGCCCAGCCTTGTCGCGATGCGCACCGGCTTGGCGATGCAGGCCTCGGCAATCATATCGGCCGCTTCCTCGGGGCTGAGCGTGGGCACATTGTTGTAGATCTTGGTCGGCGCAATCATGGGCGTGCGCACCAAGGGCATATTGATGGTGGTGAAGGTGATGCCCTGGTCGGCGAACTCGGATGAAGCGCAGCGCGTCCAAGCGTCCAGCGCGGCCTTGGAAGCCACATAGGCCGAGAAGCGCGGCGCATTGGTCAGCACGCCAATGCTGGAGATATTCACCACATGGCCTTTGCGCTTGGCCACCATGCCGGGCAGCAAGCCCATGGTGACGCGCAGGCAGCCGAAGTAGTTCAGCTGCATGGTGCGCTCGTAGTCGTGGAAGCGGTCGTAGCTGCCCTCGATGGCGCGGCGGATGGAGCGGCCGGCGTTGTTGATGAGGAAGTCCACCCCGCCAAAGTTCTCGGCGATCCAGGCCATCATCTCGGCGCAGCTCTGTTCATTGGCGATATCGGCCGAGAAGCTATGCACCTGGGCTTGGGCGCCGGCTGCAGCGCGGATCTGCTGCACTGCCTCGACCAGCTTGACCTCGTCGCGGGCGCAGATCAGGGTGATGGCGCCGGCCTCGGCGAACTTGATGGCCGCGGCCAGGCCAATGCCGGAGGAGCCCCCCGTCACCAGCACCACCTTGCCCGCCACCGTGCCGCGCAGGCTGCGGTCGATGAAGAGGGCCGGGTCCAGATGGCGCTCCCAGTAGTCCCACAAACGCCAGGCGTAGTCGTGCAGATTGGGGCAGGCAATACCCGAGCCCTTCAGCGCGGCCTCGGTGTCGCGGCAGTCAAAACGGGTGGGGTAATTGACGAAGGTGAGCATGTCCTCGGGCAGGCCCAGATCCTTCATCACCGCATTGCGGATACGCCGCACCGGCGCCAGCGCCATCAACCCCTTCTTGACGCTCTTGGGGATGAAACCCAGCAAGGCCGCGTTGATGAAGAGATTCATCTTGGGCGCGTGGGCGGCCTTGGAGAAGATGTCCAGCACATCGCCGACCCGGTAGCCCACCGGGTCCACCAGATGGAAGCAGGCGCCGCTCTTGCGCTGCTGGTGGCTGATGTGATCGAGCGCGTCCACCACAAAGTCCACCGGCACGATATTGACGCGGCCGCCCTCTAGGCCGATGGCCGGCATCCAGGGCGGCAGGATCTGACGCAGGCGCTGGATGGGTTTGAAGAAGTAGTAAGGCCCGTCGATCTTGTCCATCTCGCCGGTCTGGGAGTCGCCCACCACCATGGCCGGGCGATACACCGTCCAGGGCTTTTTGCACTCCTTGCGCACGATCTTCTCGCTCTCGTGCTTGGTCATGAAATAGGGGTGGTCCAGGCCCTCGGCCTCGCTGAACATATCCTCGCGGAACACGCCTTCGTAAAGGCCTGCAGCCGCGATAGAGGAAACATGGTGCACATGACCGGCGTCCACCGCCTGGGCGAACTCCACCATGCTGCGGGTGCCATCGATATTGGCCCGCACCTGGGACTCCTCGTCCGCCTTCAGGTCGTAGACGGCAGCCAGGTGGTAGACGTGATCGATCTGACCCTTGAGGCGCTTGAGGTCCTCGGCGCTGACGCCCAGCTTCTTGCCATTCAGATCACCAAAAACCGGCACGGCCCGGGTCTTGGCGCTCTTGCCCAGGCCCCAGAATTCCAAGAGCTCGGGCAGCTTGTCCCGGCTTTCTTCGCGCAGCAAAAAGTGCACCGTGCTGCCCCGGCGGGCCAAAAGTTTCTTCACCAGACGTTTGCCGATAAAGCCGGTGGCCCCAGTCACGAAATACTGCATCGCAGTCTCCTATTGTTTGAATTTGCGCTGCGATTCTTGACCATTCGCCGAGCGCCGCCCCCCGCGCTTACCCGCAGTTGCCAGGCTCGGCCAGCGCACGCCAAACTCGCAGGCGCAAGCCCAAAACCCTGGCAAAGGCCGGCAATAGGTAGAGGGCACAGCCTAGGAAGTACCGATGCGCAGGGCACGACTGTGGCTCTATAGTGGGACAAGCGCCCGCAAAGATGGGCCGCATGAATCAAGCAAAGCACAGCAAATTGTCATCACAAAGGACTGAGAACATGGTCAAGAAGCTTCAGAAAATGGCGGCTAAAAAGAACGCGGCAGCTAATAGCTCCTTGGGTGCGGCCTTTGGCTCTGCCATCCCTGCAGGCCTGCTCGACAGCCAACTGGCCCAGAACATCAAGGACTCCGCCCAGCAAATCTGGGCCGCCGGTCTGGGTGCCTTCTCCAAGGCCCAGGGCGAAGGTGGCAAGGTGTTTGAAGCCCTGGTCAAGGAAGGCGTCAATCTGCAGAAGAAGACCCAGTCCGCCGCCGAAGACAAGCTCGGTGCCATGGCCAGCAAAATGAGCGGCATGGCCGGCGACGTCGGCAACAAGGCCGGCCAGCATTGGGACAAGCTGGAATCCATCTTCGAAGAACGCGTGGCCCGTGCCTTGAAGCGCCTGGGTGTGCCCTCGGCCAAGGATGTGGACGAACTGATCGAACGCCTGAACGCATTGAGCGATCATCTGGATCTGCCTAAGGCCAAACCCGCCAAGGCCGCGAGCAAGGTCAGCAAGCCAGCAGCCAAAGCGGCCGCCAAGCCCGCTGCAAAGTCTGCCGCCAAGCCCGTGGCCAAGAAGGCGACGCCCAAGGCTAGCAGCGCTGCGCCCAAGTCGCCCTTCAAGGCAGTGAGCAAGGCCGGCAAGACGGTCAAGGCCGCCGCTGACAGCGCCCCGGCTGCCGCCAAAAAGGCCGTGGCTCAGGCCGTCAAAACCGCCAAGCCCGCCACCAAGGCCTTGAGCAGCGCGGCCAAGGCTGTCAAGGCCGCCGCAGCCCCGGCGGCCAAGAAAGCCCCGGCAAAGAAGGCCGCCGCCCCCAAGGTGGAAGCCAAGGCCGAGGTCAAGGTCGAGGCCGCCCAGGCCTGACGTCAAGCAAAGCCACCGAGTCGGCCGCGCTCAAGCGGTCGCGCTGAGTAGCAGCGCTCAGCCAGGCAAACAAGCCTTGCCTCAAGCCGGCACAGCCCTCTCACCCGGAGGTCTGGCCGGCTTTCTTGTTGCTTGAGCGCCGAATTCTGCGGCAAGAATGCACACCGAAAACGCAACAAGCGCGGCCCAGACAGGTATTCTTCTAAGCATCGAAAGCTATGGATGTGCGGCTCGCCTGAGCCCGCTGAGTTTGCCGGGCAGGCCCAGCAGGCAAGCGGATTCCGCGCCGACCAGACGAGTTTGAATCGCGAACTCAAGTCGAGGAGCGGGCGATGGCATGGATGGTGGCAGGCAGACGGGCAGCAGGCGCCCTGATCGATTCCTTGACCCTGGAGCCCAGGCTGGCAGGCGAGCCGCGTGCTCCGCAGCGACGCGGGCTTGCTAGGCCCAAGCCCGAGCGCAACCACGCCGGGCTCAAGCTTGGCGCCATCTGGCTGGCCTTGGCCGCCTGCCTCAGCAGCCCGGCCAGCGCCGAGAACTACCCCGAGCGTGAAATCACCCTGATCGTGCCCTTCTCGCGCGGCGGCGACACCGACCTTGCCGCCCGCGCCCTGCAAACCCATGTACAGAAACACTTCCCCAAAATCAGCCTGCGCCTGGACCATCACGAGGGCGAGTCGGGTGCGGTGGCCACCCGGCACCTGATCCAATCCCCAGCCGATGGCTACACCTTGATGGTGGGCCGGGTCAGCAATCTGGCCATCGTGCCAGTGCTGGACACCCGCGCCAGCTATAGCGCCAAGGACATGAGCGTGATCGCCATGATCTCGATCAATCCGCTGGTCTGTTCGGTGCGACGCGACGCCCCGTTCAGCAAGCCGCGCGACCTGATCAACTATATGCGTGCCAACCCCGGCAAGCTGCGCTACGGCACGGCCGGCGCCATGACCATCCACCATCTCAGCGTGCTTTATCTGCTGAAGATCTCAGGGCTTAAATCCGATCACGCCACGGCCAAGCCCTATGCGAACGGTGCCGACGCCGTCGCGGCGCTGATGGACGGCTCGGTCGATCTGGTCTGCGGCAACACCGCCACCGTGCTGCCCGCGCTGCGCGACAAGCGCTTGCAAGCGCTGTTCACCACCGCCTCGGCCCGCATCCCGGCCTTGCCCGAGGTGCCAACCGCGCAGGAAGTGGGGCTGCGCGATATGCAGCGCATGCTGGGCTGGGTGGCCCTGGTGGGGCCGGCCCATCTGCCGGAGCCCGTGGTGCAAAGCCTGCGCCAGGTGATCGAGCAGACCGTCAACGATGCGCAATGGACCGCCTCGGAAGAGCGCACCGGCTCCATACGCATCCCGCGCTCGGTGCGCCAGCCCGAGAAGTTCATCAAGGATCAGGTCGAGTTCTACGACGAACTGGTGGGCTCCATAGGCCTGAGGAAATGAGGATGAAGATCATGGCCACCTCTTTGCTTCAAACCCTGGGGCTAGGCCTGCTTGGGCCCGCCGCCTGCCTGGCGACCTTGCTACTCGGCGCAAGCAGTACCTCGGCCGGGGCGGCCGGCGGCGCCGATGCAGCGCTGGCCCCGCCCCTCACCATCATCGTGCCCTTCACGCCGGGCGGTGACTCCGATCTATCGGCCCGTGCGCTCGCACCTTTTGCCCAAAAGTATCTGCACGCCAGCAGCGTGCAGGTGCTGAACAAGCCCGGCGCCGCTGGCCAAGGCGGGGTGCCCAGCACCAAGGCTTTTCTGGAAGCCACGCCGGACGGCAACACCGTGCTGATGGGGCGCGGTGGCAATATCGCCGTGGCGCCGGCCCTGATGGTGCATGCGCCCTACACGCCGGAGGACTTCACCATCCTGGCCGTGCTGCAGATCGACCCGCTGGTCTGTGCCGTGCGAGCCGACTCGCCCTACCAAAAGCCGCGCGATGTGGTGGACGATATCCGGGCCCGACCCGGCGCCGTGCGCTACAGCACGGCCGGCATAGGCTCGGTGCAAAACCTCTCGGTGCTTTACTTCGTCAAGATCTCCGGCCTGAAGCCGGACGGCGTCAAGGCCGTGCATCTGGCCAGCAGTGGCGACGCCACCCGCGCCTTGCTGGACGGTGAGGTCGAACTGTCCTGCGGCAGCGTCTTGCTGATGGTGCCGCATATCAAGAGCGGGCGCCTGCGCGGGCTTTTTGGCACCTCGCCCACCGGCCGCCTGGCCCAATTGCCCGCCATGCCCAGCGCCCAGGAAGTGGGCCTGCGCGATATGAGCAAGATGGTGGGCTGGTCGGTGCTGGTGGCGCCGCCCAAAATGCCCGCACCGGCGCTGGCGCGCTGGCGCACCGCCCTGCAAAAAATCGCCGACGACCCGCAGTGGGTCAATGGCATCGAACAATCCGGCGGCCTGGTCGCCATCAAGTCCCTGCCCCGCCCGGCCGAATTCGTCAACGATCAGTTCAATCTCTACGAAGAGCTGGGCATCAATCTCGGTCTACGAAAGTAGCGCCCGACCATGGCTGAAGCGCGCCGCTGGGGTTTTTCATGGCTGGCCTGGAGCATTTTTGCTCTGGTGCTGGTCAGTGGAGGCTCCGCCAGCTGGCTGCTCTATCGCGCCATGTCCACCACCCTGGACGTGCTGACCGAAGAGCGTTTGAACGCCGCAGGCCGGGCCGTCCTGCAAGCCCTGGATACCGATCTGAACGGCGCCATCGATGCCATGCGCAGCACCGCTTTGATGATGGGGGCGCTGAACGCCCCCGATGAACAAGCTTGGCGCGCCTTTACCGTCCCCATCATGAAGGGCCGCACACCCTTGCGCGCCATGGACTGGGCTCCGCGTAGCCCTGCCGAGCAAGGCCAGGACCGCTTTCCACGCAAGCTGGTGACCCCGCCCAATATCCTGCCCCTGGGCGAGGATCTGGCGCGTCAGCCCCTCTGGTTGAGCAGCAGCCAGATGGCGCGCGACAGCGGCGTCACCGTCTCCACCGCACTCACCGATTTTCAGCTGCGCCCGGACGCTGAAGAGGTCACACAGCCCGGTGCCGACGGCTTTGACCGCGGTCGCGGTTTGATTCTGGTAACCCCGGTTTTTGCGCCCGGCACGACGACTGGATTGAAGGCCAGGCGCGAGCGCTTGAGAGGTTATGTCTCGGGTTTGTTCGACATCAACTTCTTCATGCAGGAGGCCTCCTTCCGGGCCGATTCCGCCCATCTGGACCTGCTGGTCTTCGACGTGACCGATCAGCGAAGCCTCCAGTACGCCCAGCGCGGTGAGCACAGCGATCTGGACCCGGAGACGCTGGAAGCCTACAAGCCCCGACCCGGCGATCTGCAACTCTCGGTGGTGGTGGCATCGCGATCCTGGGAGCTGGTGCTGCACCCGCGCAGCAGCTTTTTTGCGGCCGACGACCGCGGCTCCATCCACGCTTTTGCCGCCGTGGCGGCCCTGGTCACCCTGCTCTTGGCAGCCGCCGTGTTCTGGGTCGGGCACAGCCAATATGTGGCGGCGCAGGCGCGGCGCGCGGCCGAGGCGGCGGATCGCTCCAAATCGAGCTTTCTGGCCAATATGAGCCACGAGATCCGCACGCCCATGAATGCCATCATCGGCATGAGCATGCTGCTACTCAAGACCGAGCTGAACCCACGGCAAAAAGACTTCACCGAAAAAATTCAGTCCAGCAGCCTGAACCTGCTGGGCATCATCAACGACATCCTCGACCTATCCAAGATCGAGGCCGAGAAACTCAGCATCGAGAACATCGAGTTTGAATTGGAGCGGGTGCTGGACAACGTCGCCCTGCTGGTGGGGGAGAAGGCTGCGGCCAAAGGCCTGGAGGTGATTTACGACCTGGCGCCCGAGTTGCCGCGCCGGCTGATCGGCGACCCGCTGCGCCTGGGTCAAATCCTGATCAACTACGCCAATAACGCGGTCAAGTTCACCGCCCAGGGCGAGATCGTGCTGCGCATCACGGTGCGCGAGCAAAGTGCCGAGCAGGTGCTGCTGGAGTTCTCGGTCAGCGACACCGGCATCGGCCTCTCGGCCGAGCAGATGAGTCGCTTGTTCCGCAGCTTTGAGCAGGCCGACAGCTCCGTCACCCGCCAGTACGGCGGCACCGGCCTGGGCCTGGTGATCGTCAAATCGCTGGCCCAGCTGATGGGCGGCGAGGCCGGCGTGGACAGTGTGCTGGGCCAGGGCAGCCGCTTTTGGTTCACCGCCCGCCTGGGCCTGGCCGAGGCCCAAGACGAGCCCGCCACCGTGCAACAACTCGGCCTGGCCAAGGCCTTGCGCGTCCTGGTGGTGGACGACAACGCCAGCGCCCGCCAGGTGCTGGGCCTGCAGCTGCAACGCCTGCAACTCAGTTTTGCCGAAGCCCAAGACGGCCAGCAAGCCCTGGACATGCTCGCCGCGGCACAAGCCGGCCCCCAGCCCTTTGACCTCGTCTTGATGGACTGGCTGATGCCTGGCATGGACGGTGTGGCTGCCGCCCGCCTGATCCGCGCACGCTGGCCTGCGCTGGCCGTGGTGATGGTGACGGCCCATGGCCGCGAGGAAATCGTCAGCCAGGCCTCGCAGCTGGGCATCAGCGAGTTTCTGATCAAGCCCGTCAACGCCTCGGCCTTGCTCGGCACCTTGCTGCGCGCCAGCGGCGTGGCCCAGGCCCTGAGCGAGGGCCGTGGTCTGCCCCTGGACGAGGGCGAGATCCGCATGGCCCCCTTCCACGGCGCCCGCATCCTGCTGGTGGAAGACCACCCCATCAACCAGCAACTGGCCGTCGAGCTGCTGAGCGAGGTGGGCCTGCACGTCGAGGTCGCCGACAACGGCGCCATCGCCCTGGAGATGCTGCAGAAAAATGCTTACGAGCTGGTGTTGATGGACATGCAGATGCCGGTGATGGACGGCCTCAGCGCCACCCAGGCCCTGCGCCGCCTGCCCGGGCTGGAGCAAATCCCCGTGCTGGCCATGACGGCCAACGCCATGGACGCCGACCGCGACGCCTGCCTGCAAGCCGGCATGAACGACTTCATCTCCAAGCCCATAGACCCGGCCCAGCTCTGGCGCGCCTTGTCCAAATGGCTGCCCGCGCCGGAGTCGGCCGACACCATCCCAGCGCCCCTTTCGGCCGCCACCAGCCCCAAGCCCGAAGCGGCCGAAGCGCTGCCCAGCGTACTGCCCGGGGTCGACCTCAATCTCGGCCTGCGCTACAGCAATCGCAAGACCGCCACCTACCTCTCGGTGCTGCGCCAGTTCGCGCGCGGTCAGGCGCAAAGCAATGCGCAAATTGAGCAAGCCCTGGCCAGCGGCGATCTGGCCCTGGCCCAGCGCCTGGCGCATACCGTCAAGGGTGTGGCCGCCAATATCGGCGCCACCCAGGTCCCGCCCCTGGCCGAAGCGCTGGAGCAGGGCTTGCGCGACGGCCTGCCTCTGAGCGAACTGCAGGCCCGCGCCGCCGCCCTCGCCCCCGCGCTGGACGCCTTGCTGGCCGCCATCGGCCAGGCTCTGCCCGAGGTGGCAAGAACTGAGCCCAGCACCACACTCCAAGCCAGCCCCAGCGAGATCGCTCAGCGCCTGGCCGAGCTACGCGAGTTGCTCCAAGAAGCGGATGCCAGCAGCCCCGCCTTTTTGAGCGACCACCAGGCCTTGTTCCAACAAGCCCTGGGCGATCGATTCGCCCCCTTGGCCGCCGCCTTGCAGGCATTTGATCTAGAGGAAGGCTTGAAGATCCTGCAAGGCCAGGGCTGATCGGTTCAAGCTCGCAAGTCATTCGCCTTCCTTGAGTACAAGGCAAGCACGGCGGCGGCCTCCGCCAGCAAGGCCTCACGCAGCGTTTTCGGACTCAGCACGATTAACTCGCTACCCATACGCAAGAGCTGGCGCGCCGAGTAAGGCGCTGCTTCGATCGGCAGCTCGGTCTCGAACCAGCCGGGCTGTGTCGTTTTGCGCAAGCTCTGCTGCGCATGCTCGGCCATGGCAGGGGATTGCGCCCGCAGCAAGCGCAGACCCTCGTCCGAGATCTTGACCCTGGCGCGTTCGCACATCAGCTCGGCCTCAAAGCGCTGCACCGCCTTGCGCCAGTAGTCCGCCAACTCGAAGCGCCGGGGGCGCGGCGCGCTCTCGGGCAAGACCTCCAGGCTCAAGATGCTGGAGACCCGAAAGTGCCGCGTCCGCCCTGCCGCTTGCACCACCAAATACCAAAGCCCGCCCTTGAGTACCAGGCCCAGTGGCGCCACCCGCAACTGCCGCTCGCCCCGCCAGGCCGCATAGCTCAGGCTCAGCGCCTGGTCATGCCACAGGGCTGCGGCCAGCAAGGGCAGGTGCGCCAAGGCTTCGGCGCGGCCATACCAGGGCAAGGGATCCAGATGAAAACGCTCGGCCATGCGCTGCGCCTTGGCCAGCGCATCGGCACCGCCCTCCAAGGGTAGGCTGGCCAGCAGCTTGAGCTGGGCCGAGGCCGCCTCCGGGCCCAGCCCCAGATCGCTGGCCACGCCGCCCAGGCCCGCCAAAGGCAGACCTTGCGCCTCCTCCGCACTCAACGCCGTGGCACGGGCGCGGTAGCCCTCGCGCAAGACGATGCCGCCGTGGCGGCCTCGCTCGGCATAGACCGGCACCCCTGCCGCGCTGAGCCCGTCCACATCCCGGTAGATCGTGCGCACCGAGACCTCAAACAGCCGCGCCAACTCGCTTGCGCTACAACGCCCTTGCAGCTGCAAGCGCAGCAAGATCGACAGCAAACGGCTTGAGCGCATGGTGGGCCCTCTTCTTTCCGACGTCCCGACAACACAGAGAAATTCTGCGCCGGCCCAGAATACATGACATGGGCTGACAGGTTTAGCTAGGCAAGATGAACTCCTGCTCAAACAGCGAACCAAGCAGGAGATCAGCCATGAACACAGCAAGACGAAAACTCCTACTCAAAGCCGGCGGTGCGGCCACCGCCTTGGCCTTGAACAAGACGCAGGCAGCCCCCGGACTCCCGCCTCGCTTTGACCCCGTGCCGACGCTGCCCAGCCAGCCCACACCGGGCCGGCCAGGTGACTTTGATTTTCTGAACGGCGAATGGCGCATCGAGCATTTCCGCCAGCAGCCGGGCCGCCAGGATTGGGACCATTTCGAGGGTGAAGCCACTTGCTGGAGCCTGCTGGGCGGCCGCGGCAGCGTGGAAGAGCTGCGCATCCCTGCCCGCCAATTCAGCGGCATGGGCTTGCGCCTGCTCGACGCCGAAAAGGCACAGTGGTCAGACTTTTGGGTCAATGCCAAAAGCGGCGTGCTCACCACGCCGGGTCAGACCGGCAGCTTCGAGCATGGCGTGGGCATCTTCAGCTCCGAATACGAAGAGCAAGGCAAAAAGATGCTTTCCGCCGGCCTGTGGGATCAGATCACCCCGCAGTCCTGCCGCTGGCGCCAGGTGGTGTCAGCCGACGGCGGCAAGAGTTGGGAGCACAACTGGGTGATGCATTGGCGGCGGGTTTGAGGGCGCCCGAAGCGCGCAAATTCAGGCGGGCGATCTCAGTTGAGCGGCGAGCCTGTTGTGGCGGCGGCAGGCTACTGGTAGTGCTTCAGCAAGAAATACCGATCCGGGCTCTGCGCCACGCCCTCCACCTTGCCCACGATTTCAAAGCCCAGCTTTTGATAGAAGTCGGGCGCTTGAAAGGCCAGAGTGTCGACCTGGGCGGCCAGGCAGCCGCGTTGCCGGGCCTGGTTTTCTGCCAGGGCCATCAGCTGGCGGGCCAGGCCGCGGCCTCGGTGGCTATCTGCGACCCAGAGTACGTCGATCAGGAACTGACGGTAGATTGTGCGGCCGGCCACACCGCCTAGCAGCTGGCCAGACACATCGCGGGCCAAGGCGGCCAGGGGCTGGGACCTCTCCTCGCCCATCTGCGCAAAATTGTGCTGGCGCACACCTTCGACCAAGGCCTCGAAATCGGCCGCTTTGACCTCGTTCAGCAGCTCAAGTTTCAGCTCCGCCATCTCGGGGTCAAACCTTGTTCAGCCCAGATAGCGGGACTGCAGATGTGCCTTGAAATGCGCGGGGTTGAGCGACTCAGCGCTGGCGCGACGCACCAACTCAGGGGTCTCGTAGCGGCTGCCCTGCAGCCAGATGTTTTGCTTGAGCCAGTCGAACACCGGCGCCAGATTGCCCGCGCCGATTTGCGCGTCCAGATCCGGCATGGCGCGGCGCATGGCGGCAAACCATTGCGCGGCGTACATGGCGCCCAGGGTGTAGCAGGGGAAGTAACCGACCAGGCCCGCACCCCAGTGCACGTCCTGCATGCAGCCGTCCTTGAAGTTGCCACGGGTGTCCAGACCCAGCAGCTCCATCATCTTGGCGTCCCACAGGGCCGGGATGTCCTCGCACTCGATCTGGCCTTCGATCAGGGCGCGCTCGATCTCGTAGCGCAAGATGATGTGGGCGGGGTAGGTCACCTCGTCGGCGTCGACGCGGATCAGGCCCGGGCTGACCCGGGTCAGCAGGCCATGCAGATTGCCGGCCTCAAACGCGGGCTGAGCCCCGAAATGTTGATTCAACAGCGGGCTCAAGAGCTTGGCGAACGCCGGGTGGCTGCCTAACTGCATCTCGAAGCTGAGCGACTGGCTCTCGTGCAAGCCCATGGAGCGGGCTTCTGACAGGGGTTGGCCCAGCCATTCGCGCGGGCGGTTCTGCTCGTAGCGGCCATGGCCGGTTTCGTGGATGGTGCCCATCAGGCTGGGCAGGAAATTGTCTTCGCGGTAGCGCGTGGTCATGCGCACGTCTTCGGGCACCCCGCCGCAAAAGGGGTGGGCGCTTTCATCCAGGCGTCCGGCTTCAAAGTCGAAGCCCATCAAGCGCATGGCGTCCAGGCCCAGGGCGCGCTGGGCGGCCTTGGGGAAGCTGCCCACCGGCTGCAGCACTTTTTCCTGCGCTTGCTTGGCGCGCACGCTTTGGATCAGGCCCGGCAACCAGCTGCGCAGATCGCCGAACACGCGGTCCACCTCGGCGCTGCGCATGCCGGGCTCATACTGGTCCATCAGCGCGTCGTAACGCGACAAACCGCTGGAGTCCGCCAGCAAGCTCGCCTCTTCCCTTGCCAGCTTGATCACCTCGCGCAGATTGGGCAGATAGCCTGCCCAGTCATTGGCTTGGCGTTGCTCGCGCCAGGCATGTTCGCAGCGCGAAGCGGCCAGGGACTTGGCCTCCACCAGGGCCTGGGGCAAGGCATTGGAGGCGCGCCAGACCCGGCGCATCTCACGCAGATTGGCCCGCTGGTCCGCGTCCAGCGGCTCTTGCTCGGCGGCGTCCAGCAGGCCCTTCAAGGCCGGCTCGGTGGCCAATTGGTGCAGCAAGCCGCCCATCTCGGCCACGGCCAGGGAGCGCGCCTCATTGCCCTTGGGCGGCATATTGGCCGACTGGTCCCACTCGGCAATCGACTTCAGATGCGCCAGATGATGCAGGCGCTGGTGGCGCTTGTGCAGTTCGGCGTAGGCGGCTGGCAGGGCTTGGGTATTCATAGGGAGCGTCTGGCGGTTGGCGATGAAGGCAGTCTCGCATTGTCATCGCAGCGACCCTGCTGCGCCGTCTCCCCCATCAGGGGGGAAATACCCAGACCAGGGCCGCCGTCATCACGACATAACGCATGAACTTGCCGACAGCCATATAGGCCACACAAGGCCAGAAAGGCAGCTTGAGCCAGCCGGCCACGGCGCACAGCGGGTCGCCAACGAGGGGCAGCCAACTCAGCAAGCAGGCCTTGGCGCCGAACTTGCTCAGCCAACTCAGGGCGCGCGGATTGGGCGGCTTTTTGTGGCGGGCATGCTCGTAAGCGGCTTCGGCGCCATAGCCCATCCACCAGCTGATGGCGCCGCCCAGGGTATTGCCCAGGGTGGCCACCGCAATCGCCGGCCAGAACATGCTGGGGTCGGACTTGACCAGCAAAAACACCGCCGGCTCCGAGCCCAGGGGTAGCAGGGTGGCCGAAACCAGGGCCACCAGAAAGACGGCGGCCAGGCCCACCTGGGGCAGGGCCAGTGCGGCCAAAAGGGCCAGAATGCCCGACTCCAGAAATTTCTCCATGAGAGGCATTATCGGCAGCGTCGGCGGGCGGCCAGCGGGGCAAGACCTCGGGGCTGTCGGCTGTCTGTCGGCTTTTTATGACCCGACCCGCAACATCTGCGCCGCAAAGTCGGCATAAATCCCGCCGCCACGCTGCACGGCGGGCCCCGAGGCCTTATACTCTTGCCTCATTTTTGAGCAAACGCGCGAGCCCCTGCGGCCCGCCGCCTGCGGCGATAGGCCCACTTCGGGCTCCAAAGCCTGCAGCGCCCGCTCCGATTTGTCCGCCCGCTTTTTCGCTGCTCCTCGCCTTTTTTCGCCCCCTTGGCGATTCGCCCGGTCCCGTTCCACATGACTTCCGCCGCGCCGACTCTGCAAATCGGCCCCCACAGGCTTGCCAATCATTTGTTCGTAGCGCCCATGGCCGGCGTTACGGATCGGCCTTTCCGCCAGCTCTGCCGCCGCATGGGCGCGGGCTATGCGGTGAGCGAGATGGTGACCTCGCGCAAAGACCTGTGGAACAGCCTGAAGACCTCGCGCCGCGCCAACCACGAGGGTGAGCAAGGCCCCATCGCCGTGCAGATCGCCGGCACCGACGCCCCCATGATGGCCGAGGCCGCGGCCTACAACATCGCCCGCGGCGCCCAGATCATCGACATCAATATGGGCTGCCCGGCCAAAAAGGTGTGCAGCAAATGGGCCGGCTCGGCCCTGATGCAGGACGAGCCCCTGGCGCTGGAGATTGTTGAGGCCGTGGTCGCCGCCGCCGCCCCGCAGGGCGTGCCCGTGACGCTGAAGATGCGCACCGGCTGGTGCGAGACCGAGAAGAACGCCGTGCGCATCGCCCAGGCCGCCGAGAACGCCGGCGTGGCCATGGTCACCGTGCATGGCCGCACCCGCGAGCAGGGCTACAAAGGTGCGGCCGAGTACACAACCATCGCCGCCGTGAAGGCAGCCCTGCGCATCCCGGTGGTGGCCAATGGCGATATCGATTCGCCGCAAAAGGCCAAGGAGGTGCTGGCCCTGACCGGCGCCGACGCCATCATGATTGGCCGCGCCGCCCAAGGCCGGCCCTGGATCTTCCGCGAGATCGCCCATTTTCTGGCGACGGGCCAAGAGTTGCCCGCGCCCACCGTGGCTGAGGCCAGCGACTGGCTGGTGGAACACCTGCTGGAGCACTACAGCCTCTACGGCAGCCTGACCGGCATGCGCACCGCGCGCAAGCACATCGGCTGGGCCGTGCGAGACCTGCCTGGCGGCGAGGACTTCCGCCAAGCCATGAACCGGCTGGAAAGCTGTGAGGCCCAAATCCAGGCCTTGCAGCAATGGTTCGCGACCCTGGGCGCGGACTATGAGCGCTTGCCCTATCTTGCCAAGCGCGAGTCCCCGCCAACAATGGCGGCCACAGACAATGATGATGACGACGATGATCCCAAGCAACAACAAGAGTGAGGCCGCAGGCATGACACCGAAACCCATTGATGCCTGCGTGCGTGAAAACCTGGAAGTCTATTTCCGTGACCTGGAAGGCGAGGTGCCGCATTCCATGCACGAGATGCTGATCAATCTGGTGGAAAAGCCGCTGCTGGAGGTGGTGATGCAGCACGCCGCCGGCAACCAGAGCAAGGCGGCCGAATGGTTGGGCATCAACCGCAACACCCTGCGCCGCAAGCTGAGCGAGCACAAACTGCTCTGATCGCTTCCCGCAGACAATTCACGCCATCCCGACGATTTGGCGGCTCAGCCCCGGCAGGCCGGCCGCCCTCCCCACTTTCTTTCTTGAGTAGCAAACCATGTCTCCCAAGCCTCTTCTGACCGCCTTGATCTCCGTGTCCGACAAGACCGGCATCCTCGAATTCGCCAAGGAACTGCACGCCCTGAACGTGCGCCTGCTGTCCACCGGCGGCACGGCCAAGCTGCTGGCCGATGCCGGCCTGCCGGTCACCGAGGTGGCAGACCACACCGGCTTCCCCGAGATGCTGGACGGCCGAGTCAAGACCCTGCACCCCAAGGTGCACGGCGGCCTGCTGGCGCGCCGCGACTTCCCCGAGCACATGGCCGCCGCCGCTCAGCACGGCATCACCATGATCGACATCCTGGCCGTCAACCTCTACCCCTTTGAAGCCACCGTGGCCAAGCCCGGCTGCACGCTGGAAGACGCGATCGAGAACATCGACATCGGCGGCCCGGCCATGGTGCGCAGCGCCGCCAAGAACTGGAAGGACGTCACCGTGCTGACCGACGCCGGCCAGTACGCCCAAGTCTTGGCCGAGCTGAAGGCAGAAGGCAAGACCAGCGACAAGACCCGCTTTGCCGCTTCTGTGGCCGCCTTCAACCGCATCGCCCAATATGACGCTGCGATTAGCAATTACCTGAGCGCACGTACCGAAGAAGGCACGCTGTCCGAGTACCCCGGCCAGATGAACAGCAGCTTCGTCAAGGTGCAAGACCTGCGCTACGGCGAGAACAGCCACCAGACCGCCGCGCTCTACCGCGACCTCTACCCTGCCCCCGGCTCCCTGGTCACGGCCAAGCAGCTGCAAGGCAAGGAACTCAGCTACAACAATATCGCCGACTCCGACGCCGCCTGGGAATGCGTCAAGAGCTTCGATGTGCCCGCCTGCGTCATCGTCAAGCACGCCAACCCCTGCGGCGTGGCCGTGGCGGCCAACGCGGCCGAGGCCTATGCCAAGGCCTTGAAGACCGACCCCACCAGCGCCTTCGGCGGCATCATCGCCTTCAACCGCGAGGTGGACGGCGCCGCTGCGGCCCATGTCTCCAAGCAATTCGTCGAAGTGCTGATGGCGCCCAGCTTCAGCGCCGAAGCGCTGGAAATCTTCAAGGCCAAGGTCAATGTGCGCCTCTTGCAAATCGACCTGCCGCCCGGCGGCGCGACACCCTGGCAGCAAGGCCGAAATCTGACCGACAGCAAGCGCATCGGCTCCGGCATCCTGCTGCAGAGCGCCGACAACCACTTCCTGAAAAAGAGCGATCTGAAAATCGTCACCACCCTGCAGCCCACGGCTCAGCAGCTGGATGACCTGATGTTCGCCTGGACCGTGGCCCAGTATGTGAAGAGCAATGCCATCGTCTTCTGCGGCGGCGGCATGACCCTGGGCGTGGGCGCCGGCCAGATGAGCCGTGTGGACTCGACCAAGATCGCCGCCATCAAGGCCGCCAACGCCGGTCTGGCGCTGAAGGGCTCGGTGGTCGCCAGCGACGCCTTCTTCCCCTTCCGCGACGGTGTGGACGTGCTGGCCGATGCAGGCGCCAGCGCCGTCATCCAGCCGGGTGGCTCCATGCGCGACGAAGAGGTGATTGCCGCCGCCAATGAGCGCGGCATCGCCATGGTCTTCACGGGTGTGCGTCACTTCCGTCACTAAGCATTGACAAGGCCCTGCGCCGAATCAAGCAAGAATCAAAGCCGCCGGAGCTCCCCAGCCCGGCGGCTTTTTTCATGTTCTACACCACCGCGCCAGGGGCCCCCAACACCATGTGCCGCAATATCAAAACCCTGTTCAATTTCGCGCCTCCGGCCACCGAGCTGGAGATCCGCGACGCCTCCTTGCAATATGTGCGCAAGCTCAGCGGCTTTGCCGTGCCTAGCCAGGCCAATGCGGCCGCGTTTGAGCAAGCCGTGGCCGAGGTGGCGGCCAGCACCCGCAAGCTGATGCAAGCCCTGCGCACCCAGGCGCCGCCGCGCGACCGGGAGACCGAAGCGGCCAAGGCCCGGGCGCGTTCTCAGCTACGCTTCGGCAAGCCCACCGAGCAGGACACACCATGATCGATCCCCAACACTGGCTGCTCTTTGCCGGCGCCGCCTTTTTGATGGCCCTGACCCCGGGGCCGAATATGGTTTATCTGATCTCGCGTTCGCTCTGCCAGGGCTGGCGCGCCGGCCTGACCTCCTGGTGCGGGGTGGTGCTGGGCTTCACCCTGCATATGACGGCGGCGGCCGTGGGCCTGACGGCCTTGTTCATGGCCGTGCCCCTGGGCTATGAAGTACTCAAGTTCGCCGGTGCGCTGTACCTGGCCTGGCTGGCCTGGGGCGCGCTCAAACCCGGCGCACGCTCGCCCTTCGAGGCGCGCGCCCTGCCCGCTGAATCCCCGCGCAAGCTCTTCGTCATGGGCTTGCTGACCAGCGCCCTGAACCCCAAGGTCGCGGTGTTTTATCTCTCGGTCCTGCCCCAGTTCATCGCCCCCGAGCGGGGTTCGGTGCTGCTGCAGGGCTTCACGCTGGGGGCCACGCAGATGTTCATTGGCTCGGCCGTGAACCTGCTGGTGACCTTGTCGGCCGCGCGCATCGCCCTGTGGTTTGCCAACAATCCCTTGTGGATGAGTGTGCAGCGCTACTTCATGGGCCTGGTGCTGGCCGGTCTGGCGCTCCGCTTGTTGCTGGAGCCGCGTCGCGGCATCTGACACCTTGGAGACAGGCGCGCGCCTCTAGACGCCTGTCTCTAGCCCAGGGCCAACACCCTTGGCCTGAAGGCCTTCCAGGGTTAGCCTTGGCCGCAGGCAAAGAACAAGGAGACGACACGATGAATCGACGCCGCTGGCTGCAACTCGGCCTGGGGGCCGCCGTGCTGCTGGGTGTGGCGGGGGCCGGTGTGGCCCTGCTCAAACCCGGCTTGGTGGATGGCAAGCTGAGCCCCTCGGCCCGCTCCCTGATGCGCGCCGTGGCCCTGGCCGTGCTGGATGGGCAATGGCCTGAATCGGCGATCGAGCGCGGCGCCCGGCTGGATCAGCAAGTGGCCCAGATTGAGGCCAGTGTGGCCAAGTTCCCTGCCAGCGTGCGCGCCGAACTCTCCCAAGTCCTGAGCCTTTTGAGCACGGCGCCGGGCCGCCTGGGCCTGACCGGCCTGAAGAGCGATTGGAGCGAGGCGACGGCGGCCGAGATCCAGAGCGCCTTTGCCGCCATGAGCATCTCCAGCATCGCCACCCGCCAGCAGGTCTATCGCGCCCTGCGTGACCTCAACTGCCTGGTCTTCTTCAGCGATGCGACGAACTGGCCCCGCGTGGGCTACCCCGGCCCCCGCCAGATTCCCTGAGTACCCCTGATATGAGCACAAGCATCATCGACCCCATTGCCCAAGGGCTGGCGCACGGCTGGAAGGTCTTGGGCGGCAATGTGGCGGGTCAGGCCCGCCCGGCGCCCAGCAGCTTGGACTGCGACGTCGTCATCGTCGGCAGCGGTGCCGGCGCGGGCATCACAGCCGAGCTGCTGGCCAAGGCGGGGCTGAAAATCATCATCGTGGAAGAAGGCCCGCTGCGCTCCAGCAGCGACTTCCGCCAGCTGGAGTCCGAGGCCTATAGCCAGCTCTACCAAGAAGCCGGTGGGCGCAAGAACGTCGAGCAAACCATGCCCATCTTGCAGGGCCGCTGCGTGGGCGGCTCCACCACGGTCAACTGGGCCGGGGCCTTCCGCACCCCCGCCAGCACCCTGGAGTTTTGGGGCCAGAAGTACGGCCTGAATGAGCTGAATGCCAAGGCCATGTCGCCCTGGTTCGAGCAAGTCGAGCGCCGCCTCAACGTGGGCGAGTGGATGGGCGAGCCCAACGAGAACAATGCCGTGATCCAGCGTGGCGGCCTCAAGATTGGCGTCGAGGTGAACAAAATGCACCGCAACGTCAAGGGCTGTTGGAATCTGGGCTCCTGCGGCCTGGGATGCCCCACCAATGCCAAGCAGTCCATGCTGGTGACCACCATTCCCGCCGCCCTGGATCTGGGCGCCACCCTGCTGGTGCAGACCCGGGCCGAGCGTCTGGAATTGCAAGGCGATCAAGCCCAAGCCCTGGTCTGCCAGCCCATTGCCTTGAACGGCGATGCCGCAGGCCCCGCCCTGCGCATCAGCGCCAAGCACTTTGTGGTTGCCGGTGGCGCCATCAACTCGCCCGCGCTCTTGATGCGCTCCGGCGCACCCGACCCCCACAAGCTCTTGGGCAAGCGCACTTTTCTGCACCCCACCGGGGTCAGCAGCGCCTTGATGCCCGAGGCCGTCGAAGGCTGGGCCGGCGCGCCCATGAGCGTGTTCTCCGACCAATTCCTGCGTCAGCACCCCATCGACGGGCCGGTGGGCTACAAGCTGGAAACCGCCCCCGTCCACCCCGGTTTTGCCCTGACCAATCTGGGCGGTATGGGCAGCGCCCTGGGCGGGCGCATGAAGGCCTTCCCGCACTTGCACATCGGCATCGCCTTGTTGCGCGACGGCTTCCACGAGCAGGCCCCCGGCGGCACAGTGACGCTCAAATCGGATGGCAGCGCCAGCCTGTCCTATGTCTTGAACGACTATCTGCTCGACGGAGTACGCCGCGCCCACCTGACCATGGCCGAGATTCAATTTGCTGCCGGCGCCAAGAGCGTGCGCCCCGGCCACGAACAGGCCGAGGATTACACGTCCTGGGAACAGGCCAAGCGCGCCATCCAGGGCCTGAACTACCAGCCCTTTTTGACCGTGGTGGGCAGCGCCCATGTGATGGGCGGCTGCGGCCTGGCCAGCGAGGCCGGCCACGGCGTCGTGCGGCCAGACGGCCAGCATTGGCAGCTGGCCAATGTCTCGGTGCACGACGGCTCGCTCTTCCCCACCAGCATTGGCGCCAACCCGCAGGTCACCGTCTACACCCTGGCCAACCGCTTCGCCACCGGTCTGGCCAAGCGCTTGGCGGGCAAGGATGTGCAGCTGGCTTGAGGGCCGTCAATCACCGAAGGCAAAGTCCAGCACCGCCGCCGCGCCCTGCATCAACATGGCGCCGTGGTCGTGGCCGGCCAGCTCGGCATGGCTGAGGCGCAGCCCCGGCCAGTCGCTGGCGCGCAGGGCGGCAACGAAATCGCGGGCGTTGTCCACCATGCGATTGGCCGCCAGGCGCGCGTTGCGCTCGGCCGTGCGGCTGGGGTCGGCCGCCTGCTCCAGCAGGCCCACGGCGATATGCACACGCCGCTCGCCCGGCGGATTTGGCCGAGCGGCCAGACGTTCAGCCAGGCCTTGCAGCAAAAAGCGATTGCCAAACCATAGCGAGGGGCTGGAAGCCCAGTAACGCGCAAACAAAGCGGGTCTGTGCAGCAAGGTGTAGAGCGTGAACTGACCGCCGTAGGAATGGCCAAACAGGCTGAGCTGGCGGCGATCCACGGGCAAATGCGGCAGCAGCCTGGCCAGCGTGGGCAGCAGCTCCAGCTCGATGAAGTCCAGGAAATGTGCCGCCCCACCGTGCCGGGGTGAGAGCTTGTCGCAGGGCGCGCAGGCATCGGTGGGCGTGTAGTCCAGCGCCCGCGCATCCACATCGATGGGGTCGCCACTCGCATAGCCTATGCCCACAACCAGGCCGGGCCGACGCCCGCCCATCTTGCTGCGCCGGAACTCGCTGCGCAGCTGCGGCCGGGCGCGCTGCGGCTCCATCAAGGCAAACACGGCCTGGCCGTCCAGAGCCAGCAAGGCGGGGTAGCCGCTTTGGCCCGGGGCCAAGGGGCCGTCCGGCAGGCCTAGCCAGATGCGATAGCGCTGGCCCGTGTGCCGGGAGTTCAACTCAAAGGTTTGCGCATGCTCCAGCTGGGCGGCTTGCAAGATCGGCAACTCGGATGGCGCCGTCTGCGCCAAAGCCTTGCCGCTCGCCAGCCAGGCCAGGGCCAGGCCCAAACAATCACGCCGTGCCAGGGCGCTCATGCTTGCAACTCCGCCGCCATCAGGGGCACGACCAGGGGCGCGCCATCGCCCGGAGTGCTCAGCACCCGCGCTTCCAGGCCGTAGAGCTGGCGTACCAGGCCGGGCGTCACCACCTCGCGCGGCGTGCCCAGCGCCAGCACCCTGCCCTGCTGCAGGGCCAGCAAGGAATCCGCATGACGCGCCGCCGCGCCCAGATCGTGCAAGACCATCAAGATGCCACGCCCGGCCTCGGCCAGGCGGCGCACCAGGCCCAGCAGCTCATGGCCATGGCCCAGATCGAGGGCGCTGGTGGGCTCGTCCAGCAAGAGCCAGGGGGTTTGCTGGGCCAGCACCATGGCCAGCCAGGCGCGTTGGCGCTGGCCGCCGGAGAGCTGGTCCAGGCGCCGCCCGGCCAGGTCCAGCAGATCGCAATCGCGCAGGCATTGCTCCAACACCTGCTCGTCCTCGGCCGACCAGCGCTGCCACAGGCCCAGGCTGGCGCGCTGATGCGGGCGCCGGCCAAAAGCCACCAGCTGGGCCACGCTCAGCCCTTCGGGCGCCAGCGCCTGCTGGGGCAACAAAGCCAGACGACGGGCTCGCTGCGCCAGCGGCATGCGCTCCAGCACCTGGCCTTCTAGCAAGACCTGACCCCGCGAGGGCGCCAACAGCCCGGCCATGCAGCGCAGCAAGGTCGATTTGCCGCAGCCGTTTGCCCCCACCACCGCCATCACCTGGCCGCGCCGCAGCTGCAGATCGACGCCGCGCAGGGCCGCCGTGCCGCCATAGCCGGCATGCAAATCCAGCACCCGCAGCTGCTGATTCGCCTCGTTCACGCTTGCCATCTCACTCACTCCTCATCCCCCTGCGAAGCATCTCTCAACAAGAGCCATAGCAACACCGGCCCACCCAAGATGCCGCTGAGCACCCCGGCCGGCAGTTCCACCGGCGCCAGCAAGAGCCGGCCCAGCAGATCGGCAATCAAGGTCAGAGCCGCGCCCAGCAGGCTGGCCCCCAAAAAAGGCAGGGGCCCCAGCCAGGCCCGCGCCAACAAAGGCGCGACCAGGGCGATAAAGCCGATAGGCCCGGCCACGCTGACGCCCAAGCCCGCCAAGGCCGCGGCCAGCAGCAAGAGCGCCCAACGATGCAAGCCCACCCGCAGGCCCAGCAGCTGGGCCTGGCTCTCGCCCAGCTGCAGCAGGGCCAGGCCCGGCAGCCAGGGCAGCAAGAGCAGGAGCACGAGGCCCAGGCCCCAGCTCACCGGGCGCAACTGCTGGTAGGAGCCGGCCAGCAAACTGCCCATGCTGAAGCTGTAGAGCGCGCTGCTATGCGCCAGCTCCACCGTGGCCAAGACCAGCTCAAAACCCGCCCGCGCCACGGCCGCCACCGCCAGGCCGACGACCAGAACACGCTGGCCCTGCCGCCCCACACCACCGGCGCACAGCAAGACCAGCAGCAGGCTCAGCAAGGCCCCGCCCAGGGCCAGCCACCAGGGGCCTAGCAAGCCATCCGCGCTGACCCACAGCCCCGCGCCCAAGGCCAACACGGCACCGTCATGCAGGCCCAGCACATCGGGGCTGGCCAGGCGGTTGCGGGCCAGGGTCTGCAAGATCAGGCCGGCCAGGCCCAGGCTGGCGCCCACCAGCAAGGCGGCCAGGGCGCGCGGCAGGCGCACCTCTTGCAGCAGGAACAAGGCCATCGCGTCCTCACCCCGCCAAGCGGCCCAGGCCTGCTGCGGGCTCAGGCTCAGCTCACCGGCCAAGAGACTGAGCAGCAGCAAGGCCACGACCGCCAAGGCCAGCAAGCTGTTCAGGCCCCAGCGCCCTGGGCGCAGGACGGGCGAGCCGCCCGGCTTGAAGCGCAAGCCCGGTAGCAGCGTGCTGGCGCGCCAGGCACGCGAAGAAAAAATGCGGCTCATTTTC
Organism: Paucibacter sp. KBW04; assembly: GCF_003852425.1. Taxonomy (GTDB): domain Bacteria; phylum Pseudomonadota; class Gammaproteobacteria; order Burkholderiales; family Burkholderiaceae_C; genus Paucibacter_A. The sequence goes on from NZ_QAJN01000002.1 coordinate 136,524, forward strand.
GCAGCCCCAGACTGGCATCACGGTGCAAGGCCAGCACCAACAAGGGCGCGCCGAGCAAGGCGCACAGGGCCGAGAGCGGCGGCTCAAAGGGCGCGCACAACCAGCGCCCCAGCAAATCGGCCGCCAGCAAGCAGATGGCGCCCAGGCCCGCGCTGGCCCATAGCTGGGCCAAGGGGGCTTGCCAGCCCAGGCTGCGCGCCAGATAAGGCGCGGCAAAGCCCAGGAAGGCCAGCGGGCCTATCCAGGCCACGGCACCGCCGGCCAGCAAGGCCACGGCGATCACCGCCGCCGCGCGCAGCAAGGTCGGCCGCGCCCCCAGGCCGGCGGCCAGATCATCGTCCAGCAAGAGCAGGCTCAGGCGCGGCCCGCAGGCCAGGACCAGGCCCAACCCCAGGAGCAGGGGCGACAGGCTGAGCCAAAAAGCGTCGGGCCCAACCCGCGCCAGCGAGGCTAGCACCCAGAAGCGAAACTGATCCAGGCCCTGCTGATCCATCAGCAGCAGAAAAGCCATCAGGCCGCGGGCCGTGGCCGCCAGCGCCAGCCCGGCCAGCAAAAGGCGCAGGGGCGACAAATGAGCCCGCCTCCCCTGGCCGCGCCGGGCCAGCCACAAGACGGCCAGGGTGGCGAGCAAGGCGCCACACAGCGCCCAAAGCAACAGGCCCAAGGGCCCAAGCGTGCCCTGCAGGCTCAGGCCCAGGGCGATGGCCAGGGTGGCACCGCTGTTGACGCCCAGCAGGCCCGGCTCGGCCAGGGGGTTGCGGCTCAGGCGCTGCATCAGGCAGCCCGCCAGGCCCAGGGCCGCGCCCACGGCCAAGGCCGCCAGCAGACGCGGCAGACGCAGCTGCAGCAAGACCATGCGGCCATGCTCATCCAGGCCCTCGGGCCGCCACAGCCCCAGCCAGGACTGGGCCATGCCGACCCGGCCGGGGCCGTACAGCATGGCCATCAGCATCAAGCCCATCAAAACTAAGCCCAGGCCCAGGCCGCGCGCCTGACTCATGCCGCAGCCAGCATCAGGCGTTCCACATCGTCCAGCACCGCCATGGCCGCCAAGGGGCCGCCGGTGACGGTCCACAGGGCCGCGTCGACCTGGCGCACCCGGCCGGCGCGTGCGGCGCGCAGCTGGCGGAAGCCCGGCTGTTGCAGCAGGGCTTGCAAGGCCTGCGGCTCATGGCCGGCACCGCTGCCAAACATGCCGATCAAGAGCCAGTCGGCATCGATCTCGCCCAAGGCCTCGCTGGACAGCGGCGCCGAATGCCCGGCCCCCGGCTCCTGCTGGCGCGGCGGGCGCGTCAGGCCCAGCTCACCCAGCAAGAGGCCGGCAAAGGCCTGACCCTTCATATAGGCCGGGCCTTGCGGGGTCCAGCGCACCAGGCTGACGCTGCGGCCCTGTTGGGCGGCCAGGCGCTGGCGCAGGGCCGCCACCCGGCTCTGATAACGCTGCAAGGCCTCGGCACCGGCCTGCTCCCGGCCCAACCAATCGGCCAGGCGGGGCAGGCTCAGCGTCCAGGGCTCGGTGCCCCGGTAGGTCGAGACGGTGGGCGCCACCCGCTCCAGCTGGGCAAACAATTTCGCATCGGCCAGGCCACCGGCCAGGATCAGGTCTGGCCTCGCAGCCAGAACCCGGTCCATGCTGGGATTGGCGAATTGCCCCAGGCTGAGCACGCCTTGGGCGGCCCCCGCCAGATAGGGCGGAAAACCCAGCTGCGCCCGTCCCAGGGTGCTGGCCACGGGCTTGAGGCCCAGGGCCAGGGCGGCGTCCAGATCGCGTTCCGACAAGGCCAGCACCCGCTGGGCCTGGGCCGGCAAGACCTGGCTGCGGCCCAGGGCGTCTTGCACCTGGCGGCCGGTGGTTTGCGCCCGGCTCAAGCCCGGCAAGGCCAGGGCCGCGCCCAGGCCCAAACTCCATTGGCGACGATTGATCTTCACGGCAAGTTCTCCCAATTCAATTCGAGCGGCGCTTGGCGGCTCATCAAGGCCAGATGTGAGGCCAGCACCTCGTGCATGGTGATTTGCGCTCGGGCATGGGGGCAGGCGCATTGGATGAGCAAGACCTGACCCCCGTCCTGCGAGAGCAGCTCGCATTGGCCGAAGGCGAACTCGATCTGCGCCTGCTCACTGCCCAGGGCCACCGGCACCTTCTTGGCGAAGTGCTTGGCCAGCTTGAACAAAAAGGCGTCGGCGCGCGGGGTTTGGACCCTGGCCCGGCTTTGCAGCGGCGCGCTCAAAACTGCGCTCCCAGACGCAGCCAGAAACGCCGGCCTTCGTCGATCTGCCAATTGCCGTCCAGACCGGTGTTGCGATTGCGATCGTCCACCGCCACTTGGCGATTGCCCAGATTGATCAGGGCCGCGCTCAAGCTCAGCTGCTCATTGATGGCATAGCTGCCACCCAGGTCCAGGGTGGCCAGGGCGGGCCGCTCGCGCACCCCACGGGCGCCGTTGCGCAGGCCGGCCCAGTACTGCTCGCCCTCGTAGTTAGCCCGCACAAAGCCTTGCAGGCCCATGGGGCCGCGCCAATCCAGGCGCAGCGAGGCCATATGCTTGGGCGTCTTGTCCAGCGGGCGGCCGTCCAGGGAGCTGCCCTCAAAACTGGTCTCACGCCCACCATCGCGCTGGGAGTCGGTGTAGCTGTAGTTGCCGTTCAGGCTCCAACTCGGGCTGAAGGCCCAAGCGCCAGCCAGCTCCAGGCCTTGCAGCTTGACGCGGTCCACATTGTCGTAAACATAGATGTCCAAGGCCTTGTTCAGCGGGTCCACCTTGCCTGTGTTGTAGGACACGACCTTGTTGCGGAAGTCGTTGTGGAAGAGCGTGGCCACCAAGGAGTTGCCGCGCTGGCCATCCCAGCGCAAGCCCAGCTCGGCGCTGCGGCTGGTCTCGGGCTTGAGATCGGGGTTGCCGCACAGGGAGCCGCGCCTGGGCGTGTTGCCACCCGTGCTCATGCAATAACTGGCCTCGGCCTGGCGCAGCTTGGGTGCTTTGAAGCCACTGCCCACACCACCGCGCAGGCTCCAGCCCTGGGCCAGCTTGTAGACGCTGTAAACGCGCGGACTCCAATGCGTGCCATAACGCGACTCACGATCGGCACGCAGACCCAGGGTCAGGGCCAGGGCCGGGCTGAGTTCGATCTCGTCCTCGGCAAACAGGGCGGCGGCATCGGTCTTGATCTGGGCCGGGCTGCTGGCATGGCCCTTGACTGAGGCCTCCTGGGCCACGCCCGAGAGCTCGTTGCGCTGCCACTGCAGGCCCAGGCTGAGGCTGTGGGCATCGAGCGGCAGGGTCAGCACGCTGTCCAGCACGGTGTTGCTGACGCGGGGTTCCAGCTCGGAGGGCTTGCCCGCCGTCCAATTGTTTTGCTGGCCGCTCTCGCGGTACAGGGCCGAGCGCCAGCGCCCGCCCTGCAGGACCTGAGCGCTATGGCTCAGGGCCCAGTAGTCGCGGGTCTGCTCATTGTCGTAGTCGGCCTCCTTGGGGCCTATGCTTTGGCCGGCATGGTTTTCGCGGCGCAGCTGGCCCTGGCCCAGCTCCAGCGCCAGCTGCTGGCCCTCGCCCAGCTGCAGGCCCAGCTTGGCCCCCAGGTTTTGCTGGGTCTGGGCGGCCGCGCCCGCGGTCGTGCTGATGGGGTAGTACAGCTGATCTTCCTCGCGCTGATTGCGTCCGCCCCAGAGCTGCAAGCTCAGGCCTTGAGCCAGCGGCCCGCCCACCCAGAAATCACCCTGGCGGCTGTCGCCCAGGCGGCGATCGCCGCTTTGCTGGGTCAGGCCCAGGCCCAGGCTGCCGCTCCAGCGGGCGATCTGCTTGCGGGTGATGATATTGATCACCCCGCCCATGGCATCGGCCCCGTACAGGGCCGACATGGGGCCGCGCACGATCTCGATGCGCTCGATGGCGGCCACGGGCGGCATCCAAAAGGCCTGCACCCCACCGGTGCCACGGTTCATGGTCTCGCGGGTGTTCTGGCGCCGTCCATCGACCAGGATCAAGGTGTACTCGCCCGGCATGCCGCGCAGATTGATGTCTTGGTCATTGGGCCCGCTGCCCACCACCGAGACACCCTCGACCCGGCGCAGCGCGTCCTCCAAGCTGGCCACCGGCTCGCGCTCCAGCTGCTCGCGCGTGATCACGGTGATGCTGGCCGGGGCATCGGCCAGGGCACGGGCACTGGCCGATGCGCTGACGGTGACGCGCTCCAGCTGCTCGGCTGCTGCCGCGAGCACAGCGCCATTGGCTGATAACAGGGCGCAAGCCAGGGCCAGTGGGCGGATCGGCCCAGCCGCCAAGCCGGGTCCAGAAGAGACAAGAGGGGAACTCGATCGAGGGATGCGCATACAGCAAGGGCCAGAAAAAAGTAGAGGGGATGCGGTGCCGGCTTCGCCGGGCCGTGGTTCAGGCCCAGCGATCCCGGCCCGCTCAAAACCTGGGCCATTGCGGTTTTGCATTCATTCTAAATGCGAATAGTTTGCATTAACGCTTTGGCGGCGCTAGTATCCATGGCTTGCCCGGCGCCTGCCTTTGCGCCCACCACCCGTCTTTGCTACACGCCCACCTTGTTCTCGCACCCCGCCTTGCCTGCCCCCCAACACCGGGCTCAGACCCCAAACGCCCGCCGGGCTGCGCTGCAGCTGCGCAGCGGCCTGGCCCTCAGCTACAGCACCCTCAGCCACGCCCATGCACCCGGCCAGGAGGTGCAGGCCGCGGCCGGCCTGCATCTGGTGATGGTTTTGCAGGGGCGCTTGCACCTGACTTTTGGTGGCCAGGCCCAGCGCCTGGGCGAGAGCGGGCAGGCCGAGCTGGCCCTGATCTCGCTACACCGCCCGGCCCGCTTCGAGCGCAAAGACGCGGCCGGGCTCGCTGAACACCGCCTGAGTCTGCAGATCAGCCAGCAATGGCTGGACCAAGCCGGCCTGCGCCTGCCCAGCCGCCACCTGGGCGCCGAGCGGCCCCGCATGGGCCGTGCGCTGCAAGACCTCGGGCGGGGCCTGCTGGGCCAGGCCCAAGCCGGTGCGGCCACGGGCCTGGCCCGCCTGCGCCTGGAATGCCAATGCCTGGAGTTGCTGAGCGAGGCCCTGAGCCAGGCCGAGCAAGGCGCTGCGCCCAGCCCCCCCGAACGCATGCAGCTGGCGCGTGAGTTGCTGGACAGCGGCGCGGCCGACCACTGGAGCCTGGCCGATATCGCGCTGGAGCTGGACCTGCACGAGAACACCTTGCAGCGCCACTTCCGCGCCGCCCATGGCTGCTCGGTGTTTGAGTATTTGCGCCGACGCCGCCTGGCTCGGGCCCATGCCCTGCTGCGCCAAGGCGCCTCGGTGGCGCAAGCCGCCCTGGAGGCCGCTTTCGAGAGCCCGGCCAATTTCGCCACCGCCTTCAAAAAGCAGTACGGCATCAGCCCCAGCCAGGTCAAATGAGAACGAAGCCCGCGTAAAAAGGACTTGCGTAACGAGCAGAGGGGACTGGACTTTCGGGCCGAGCGCCGGGCCGCCCCAAGCCGGCCCACCGGAAGGCGGCGGCGGCTCAATGCCGCAGTCGGCTTCGTCCCCTAGGGGGACCGACTGGGCTCGCCCGCGTCCAGCGAGGTGAGACTGGGCGAGGGGCTCGCTTCAGAGGATAGGATGGCGGCATGTCTCTTGCCCATTACACCGGCCTGCTCTTGGCCGGGCTTGCCCGCCTGATCACAGGTGCACAAGGCCATTGGAAGGGCTGCCCGCCCATGGCCGAGCAGCGCATCTATTTCGCCAACCACCAAAGCCATTTCGACTGGGTCCTGATCTGGGCCGCCCTGCCGCATGAGCTGCGCGCCCAGACCCGCCCCATCGCCGCCCGCGACTACTGGACCAGCAGCCCGCTCAAGGCCTGGCTGACCTCGGCCGTGTTCAATGCCGTCTACGTCAGCCGCACCCGCGCCACGCCGGACGAAGACCCGCTGGAGCCCCTGCTCGAGGCCCTGGCCGCCGGGGACTCGGTGGTGATCTTCCCCGAGGGCACCCGCTCCAACAAAGGCGACCCGCAGGCCTTCAAGGCCGGGCTCTTTCATCTGGCCGAGCAGTTCCCGCAGGTCAAGCTGATCCCCACCTGGATAGACAACGTACAACGCGTCATGCCCAAGGGCGAGGTCGTGCCGGTGCCGATTCTGTGCACCGTCACCTTTGGCGCCGCCCTGAGCCTGGAGCCCGGCGAGGACAAGCGTGCCTTTCTGGAACGCGCCCGTGCGGCCGTGATGGCGCAGCGGCCGGGTAGGAGCCGCCCATGAACTGGCTCAAAGGGCTGGACAGCCACGAGCAGATCGCCCTGCTCTTCGTCACCTTGTTCGGCGCCCTGGCCCTGGCCAGCGCCGCCAGCTTTCTAATGAGCTTGCGGGCGCGCGAAGAAAACGGCGAACGCGCCCTGGCCCGGCGGCGCAAGATCCAGCACGAGCTGAGCATGTTGTGGCTGGGCGCCTCCATCTTCTGGGCGGCCTGGATCTCGGGGCCGCTGGGCGCCACGCTCTTGTTCGGCGTGCTGTCCTTCTTGGCCCTGCGCGAGTTCATCACCCTGCTGCACACCCGGCGCGGCGACCACCGCAGCCTGATCCTGGCCTTCTTCGTGCTGCTGCCCTTGCAATACCTGGTGGTGGGCCTGCGCGAGTTCAATCTCTTCACCGTGCTGGTACCGGTCTACGCCTTTCTGGCCATTCCCGTGGTCAGCGCTCTGGCCGGTGACCCGGAAGACTTCTTGGAACGTAATGCCAAGATTCAATGGGGCATCATGGTCTGCGTTTACGGGCTTTCGCATGCCCCGGCCCTGATCCTGCTGGACATCCCGGGCTACAAGGGCCGCGGGGCTTTTCTGCTCTTCTTCCTGGTGATGGTGGTGAGTTGCGGCCAGCTGGTCGAGCAGGCCGCCAGCCAGCGCCTGCGCCGCCGGCCGGTGGCGCGCCATGTCAGCCGGACTTTTTCCATGCGGGCCTGGTGGGCGGGCTTGCTGGCGGCGGGGCTGCTGGGTGCGGCGCTGTTCTGGATCACGCCCTTCACCGTCTGGAAAGCCATGCTGATGGCCGCCGTGGCGGCCGGTGCCGGCAGCTTTGGCAGCCTGGTGATGGAGGCCTTGAAGCGTGACGCCGGCGTGCGCTCCTGGGGCAACCAAAGCTCGATTACCGGCGCCGTGGGCCTGCTGGATCGCATCGCCGTGCTGTGCTTCTCCGCCCCCGTTTTCTTTCACTCGGTTCGCTGGTATTTCAAATGGGCGCAATGAGAATTTTGGGTATTGACCCTGGGCTACAAACGACCGGTTTTAGCTTCGGCCGGCGCTGGTGCGCCTTCACGTCCGCTGCGCGGACATGAGCCTGCGCTGAAATCCTGCCCAACTTCAACTTTTTCGCGCCTCAACAACCATGCGTATTCTTGGCATTGACCCCGGTCTACAAACAACGGGTTTTGGCGTCATCGAAGCCGACGGCCCGCGTCTCGCCTACGTCGCCAGCGGCACCATCAAGACCAGCGCCGTCGCCACCGGCGATTTGCCGGCCCGCCTGAAGATCATCTTCGACGGCGTGTGCGAGGTCAGCCGTCGCTACGGCGCGCAATGCGCGGCGGTGGAAATCGTGTTTGTGAACGTCAACCCTCAATCCACCCTGCTGCTGGGGCAGGCGCGCGGTGCGGCCATCACCGCCCTGGTGTCCTGCGATCTGCCGGTGGCCGAATACACCGCCTTGCAGATGAAGAAAGCCGTGGTCGGCCATGGCCACGCCAAAAAAGAGCAGGTGCAACATATGGTGCAACGCCTGCTGCAGCTGCCCGGTGAGCCGGGCAAGGACGCCGCCGACGCCTTGGGCCTGGCCATCATGCACGCGCATGCCAATGTCTCGTTCGAGGCCATGAGCCGCAGCACCACCTTGCAGCGCCGCCAGCATGCGCAGTTCAAGGGCAGCCGCACCTACTGAGGCGGGGCCAAGGGGCGATCAGCGCGCGCTTTGCTGCCTAGCGCCGCAGAGCGAACAGGCGCGAAGCTAACGCATCAAGTCCACGCCACAAGGGCCGAAACCCTGAGCACAGGGAAGGCCGCAGCGCGGCTGCAAGACGGCTGAAGAGCGGCGCCAAACAAGAGCCCGCCCCAGCCCCATTGCGGAATCAAGACCCAGGTGCCTTGCGCACCCAAGCCCAAAGCTTGCCCAGGCTTTGCTCATGCCCCCATGAGTGCCTGGGCCGGGCCGCGCCATGTCGACTTCCCTGGTGATCAGAGTTCACTTGCTTTCAAAACCCGGAGAAGTCCCCCATGAAGACCCCCAGCCCCCGCCTGCAATTGGCCCTCAAGACCTTGTTGGGCCTGAGCCTGGCCCTGCCCCTGCTGACGGCCCAGGCCAATGAAACGCCCAAGACTCTGGCCGGCGTGAAACTGGTCAGCGCCGAAGAAACCAAGAAGCTGTTGGACGGCGGCGTGCCGGTCTACGACACCCGCGTGGCGGCCGAGTACGCCGAGAAAACCATCAAGGGCGCCAAGAGCCTGCCCTACAAGGAAAAGAGCGCCAAGGCGGTGGACTTCGACGCCAGCAAGGACGCATTCGATCTGGGCAAGCTGCCCGGCGACAAGGCCGCGCCCCTGGTCTTCTTCTGCAACTCGGGTGAATGCTGGAAGAGCTACAAGGCCGCGGTGCTGGCGCAAAAAGCCGGCCACAGCAAGATCCATTGGTTCCGCGGCGGCATGCCCGAGTGGTCGGCCAAGGGCTTGCCCACGCAGTAATCCCGGCCGGCCTGGCGCCGCCCCCGCGTTCACGGCCTTCCACACTTGTTCACCGAGCCCCGCATGAACTTTAATCTGAGCATCAAGAGCCGCTTGCTGGCCTTGGCCGCCCTGGCCCTGCTGGGCATAGGCCTGGTCGCGGCCCTGGCGGTCCTGTCCAACCGGGTCAATATCGCCGCCCTGCAGCAGCTGTACGAAGAAGACAGTGGCAGCGTCGTGCAGCTGATGAGCGTCGAGAACAGCCTGCTGGAGGTGCGCTTTCGCACCGCCGGCGTCTTGCTGGATCAACTGCCCGTGCCGGGTTCGCTGAACCATCTGCGCGAGGTGCGCGCCAGCCTGGGCGAGCGCTGGGCGACCCTGACACCGCTGCTGGACAAGGTGTTCGAAGACAGCGAGGCGGCGCACGAGAGCGTGGCCCTGCTGAGCCAGTTACGCCAGCACTGGACCTTGGTGGACAGCACCCTGGCCAAGCTGGAACAGGCTTACGAGGCCAAGAACCGTGAGGAGCTGGCGCGCTTGCTGGAGGAAGAATGGCCGCTGATGCACAAAGAGGCCATCAAGCCCTTGCAAGGCCTGATCCCCCTGGCTCAACAGCAAGCCGAGCAGGACTTTGTGCAGGCCCGGGCAAAGAGCCGAAGCATGTTGGGCACCGGCATTGCGGGCGGCCTGCTGTGCATGCTGGCCCTGGGCGCCTTGGCGCTTTACACCTTGCGTGCGGTGCTCGGGCCGCTGCGCGAGGTGGAATATTGCATGGAGAAAATCGCCCAGGGCCAGCTGAACACGACGCTGCCCGCAGCGCGTGAGGACGAGCTGGGCCGCATGATCGCCGGCCTGGGCGCCATGCAGGCCCAGTTGCAAAGCGTGGTCGGCGAGGTGCGCCGTTCCAGCGACAGCATTGCCACCGCCTCGGCCCAGATCAGCATGGGCACGCAGGATCTGAGCCAGCGCACCGAGCAGACGGCCAGCAATCTGCAGCAAACCGCGGCCTCGATGGAGCTGCTGACCCAGGCGGTGCGGCAGTCCGCCGACTCCGCCGCCCAGGCCGACCAGATGGCACGCGCCGCCGCCACGGTGGCGGCACGCGGTGGCACGGTGGTGGCCCAGGTGGTGAACACCATGGACGAAATCAGCAGCAGCTCCAGCCGCATTGCCGACATCATCGGCGTGATCGACGGCATCGCCTTTCAGACCAATATCTTGGCGCTGAACGCGGCCGTGGAAGCGGCGCGTGCGGGTGAACAAGGGCGGGGTTTTGCGGTGGTGGCCAGCGAGGTGCGCAGCCTGGCCGGACGCTCGGCAGAGGCGGCCAAGGAGATCAAGTCCTTGATCCACGCCTCGGCGGAGCGGGTGGAGTCGGGCAGCCAGTTGGTGGCGGACGCGGGCGCCACCATGCGCGAGCTGGTGAGCTCGGTCAAACGGGTCAGCGACATCATCGGTGAGATCAGCGCGGCCTCGGCCGAGCAGTCCGGCGGCATCGGCCGGGTCAATGGCTCGGTGACTCAGCTGGACCAGATGACGCAGCAGAATGCGGCCTTGGTCGAAGAAAGCGCCGCAGCCGCCGAGAGCCTGCAAGACCAGGCCCAAAAACTGGGCCTGGTGATGGGCGGCTTCAAGCTCTGAAGCCGCCCGAGGGGACGGGCGATCAGGCCTGCGCTTGACGGCGGCGGGCGATCGCGCCCACGGCCAGCAGACCGGCCAGGCTCAGGGCCCAGGTCGAGGGCTCGGGCACGGCGCTGATGGTGTAGCTGCCCGAGCTTTCCAAGCCACCGACAGGCGTGAAGTGCAGATAGGCATCGCTCAGATCAAAGCTGCCCGAGGTGAAAACCAAGGTCTGCGTAGGGGAGCTGAACTGATAGCTCAGCCCCAAGAAGACGCCGTCTTGATGATCGGCCGTGGGCGTGCCAGTGGCGCTGCCCAAGCTGTAGTTCTGGCCCAAAAAGCTCAGGCTGAAACTCAGCAGGGCGGGCGTCTCAAAGCCGCTGCCGCTCACGGCGGCGTCTGAGAAGCTGAACTGGCCGCTGAAGGTCTGGCCGGCCTGGGGGCCGGCGTCGATCAAGCCGTTGAAGTTATAGGTGGCAGCTTGCGCCGACAGCATGGCGCCGAGCAAGCCCAGGGCGATGGCGGTTTTCTTGAACATTTAATCTCTCCGAAAACAATTCTGAAATTCAGCCGCGAGGGGCGACCGGCGCTACAGCGAGCGTCGGCCGCCCCGGCCTTGATTTAGAACTTATCCGCAAATAGCTGGGGTCGGCTGGCGGACGCTTTGAACGCAGGGCTGCGTTGCAAATCCTCGCGATACCTTTGGGTATCGCTGTGGTTTGCGCCTTGCTCTGCATCCAAATCGCCTCGCCATCCTCAACCCCGCTATTTACGGACAAGTTCTTAGAAACGGAAGCTATTGGCTTGCAGAGCCGAGCAGCTGACGTTTTTGAGCACGACGACCGGACGGGACCTGACGGCGCCGCTAGCACCATCCGGGTCATAACCGACCACCGCACCAGCACTGGAGTTGGCGCAGGTCACCAGACCGGCGGCCAGGGGATCGCTGCTCTCGATCCCTGCATTGGCCAGGAGTTCGGTGAAGACCAGCAAGTCCTGACCCGGTTTGAAGTCGGTGATGGTGTCCAGGCCATCGGCGCCCGTCTTGTAGACGAACTGGTTGTTGCCCGCGCCGCCCGTCAAGGTGTCGCGGCCCAGTCCGCCCTCGATGATGTCGTCCCCGGCTGTGCCCACCAGCACATCGTTGCCCGCCGTGCCCTTGATCTGCTTGTACAGATTCAGGCCCAGCACCATGGGGTCATGGTCGGAGGAGCGGAAGGGCGTGGGCGTGTAGTAGGCGGCCGGGTTGAACTCGGTGTTGTAGTCGATCACCAAAGGCTCATCGGCGTTGATATGCCAGGAGGTTGCGCCCGCCACCTTTGAGACAAGGGACGCCGTGCCGAAGCCATGATCCAGACGACCGGCAAAGCCGTCGAAGACATAGGAGTAGTCGGCCGGCTCGAACAAGCCCACCAGGTCCACGATCTGGCCGTTCTGGGTCAAGGTGTAGACGGGGTCTTCCTGAGCGTAGGAATTGAAGTCGCCCAGCAGCACCAGATCATTGGTGCCGGCCACCGTCTTCACCTGGTTGACGAAGTTCTGCAACTGCAGCGCCTGCTCAACGCGGGTGGCGTTGTAGCAGCCTTGCAGATCGCCTTGGTCGGCGTCTGGGCCCGCAGCGCTCGAGCAGCTCTTGGACTTGAAGTGGTTGACCACCACGGCGAAGCGCTCGCCATTGGGGGCCTGGAAGCCCTGGGCAAAGGTCGGGCGGTTGTTGATGGGCGAGGGATCCGAGATGGAAGCACCCACCAGGCTCAGCTTGGCCGGCTTGTAAATCATGGCCACGCGGATAGCGTCGTCGCCCGTGCCTTGGGCGGGCGGCGGAGTCACGGCATAGGTGCCCGCGCCCATCTTGGCGTTCAGCGCATTGACAAGCGTCGTGACCGCCACCTCGCCATTGTTCTGAATTTCCATCAGGCCGACGACGTCGGCATTGAGCGTGCTCAGCTCGGCCACGGTCTTGGCGATCTGGCGCTGGTACTCGTTCAGATTGTCGGCGCCGCGGCAGTTGGCCGCCGACACCGAGCCGCCCAGCGAGCAGCCCTGACCCGTGCCACCGGCGGCCGTTTGGCCGTTGGTGAAGGTGGTGAAGAAGTTCAAGACATTGGCGCTGGCGATGCGCACATTGCCGCCCACGGCCGGGGCCGTCAGGGGGCGCGGATTGGCGCGGGTGAAGGCCGGCGCCACGGTGGGCTGCAGGCGGTACATGGAAGCACCGCTGGCGTTGGCCGTGGCCGGGCCGTAGTCGATCACACCGGTCAGGCTGTCGGCCGTGTCGCCCGCGCGGTTGGTGTTGTCCACGCCCATATAGGGCACGACGGCGGGGTTCTGAGCCGAGCTGTTGTCGTCCAGGATGAGGGCGCGGGCCAGATTGGCCGCGGCCAGGGCTTGCGCATCGGGGCCCGGACGCAGCACATTGGTCGGGTTCAGCATGCGGCCACCGGCCGCCACCGTCAGCTGGCCGTAGCGGCCGAGGAAGTAGTTCTGCTGCACGGTGATGGGGCCGGTCAGCGTGACCAACATGCCTTCAAACGCCTCCAGGCCGCCGGGGGCCAGGGTGGTCAGGTCCACCGCCGTGGGCTGGATGGCATTGCCGGTGCTCAGCGTGGTCAGGCCGCTGATGTTCTTCAGCTGGGTGATGGTGCTTTGACCGGACGTGAACTCGGTGACCAAGCCGCTCAGGCTGACCTCGGCGCCGACGGCCACGGTGGGCGCGGTGACGGTGTAGACAAAAATGCCGTCCGAGGTGCTGGGATCGCCGTCACCGAGGCGGTCTTGCAGATAGAAGCCGGTCGGCGCCAGATGGGTCACGATGCCCTTGGTGCTGACCGTCTGATTCACCAACGGGCTGCTGGCACCCGAACCTTGGATGTTGTAGATGGGGGTCAGCCCGGCCACCGTCACGCTGAAGCTGCAGGTCGCGGATTGGCCATCGTTATTGCCCCATTGCAGGCCCAGGTTGTAAGTGCCGCCGGCCACCGAGGCGGCGACATTGATGTTTTGCGTCGCCGAGCCGCCAGGGGCTGTGGCTGCGCTGAAGCTCCCCAGGCTGATGCCTGCGGGCCAAGCGGCCGTGGCCAGAGCGCTGTTGACCAGGCTGTCGGCATCGCTGGCGCCGACGCTGAAGACGCTGTTGGCGCCCGAGGTGGCGGTCGCGTTCGGGCAGTTGGGCACGATGGGCTGGAAGGGCTGAGTGCCGCCGCAAACGTTTGCCGGTGTCGCGGAATTGCGCAGCAGCGGGGTGCCCACCGTGAAGTCCGCGCTGTTGTTGTCGCTGTCGGTGCATCCTGCGAGCTTGCGCAAGGCGGCTGTGGTGCTGCTCAGTGCCGGAGTGGCTGCGCCTTCAAAGCCATTGGCCGTGCCATAGCCCACCAGATCGACCAGACTGGCGCTGACCGGGTTAGCACCGCTCAGGGCCAGCGTGCTGCTCACCAAGGCGACCTTGCCGTTGGAAGCACTCATGCTCAGATTGCCCGTGCCGTCCTGGATGGTGATGTCCGCACCCAGTGCGCCGGTGCCCGTGCTTTGGCGAATCAGCAGATAGCGGCCGGGCTGCAGAACCGGATTGGCCAGATTGTTCAGTGCTGCAACAGCCCAGTTACCGGTGCCGGTGGCGCTGCCGTACTGCAGGGAGTAGCCGCTCAGATCGACGGGATTGCTGCCGCCGTTGAAAATCTCGATGTAGTCGTATTTGTAGGAGGGCGAGCCGGTGGTGGCCGCACCACCGCCGTAAACCTGGCTGATGACCACGCCTTGCGCGGAAGCCAGCACTGCCGGGGCCGCAAACGCGGCGGCCAGCAAGGCAACAATGGGTTTGAGTTTCATGGTGATGGAGTAGAAGAGAGAGACCGCACTCCGGGCTTGAAACCATGCATTTCTCAAAGGCACTGGGCCGATCAAATGCTGCAAACCCGGCTCTCGCGCCAAGAACTGCCCAGGCGCTGCGGCGGATGCTAGCGCCCAAATATGACGGTTGATGACATGCAAAACCCTCGTCTGAGGGGCCGGGTGTACCCGAATCAGGGACTTGCACGGCGCTGTATTTGCGCCGCCATCTGAGCCAGTTTGGCAATCGCCGGCTCCACCCGTGCATCGTCCGGGTGGCCCACATTCAGGCGCAGGGCCTGGCGGAAACGCCGATCGGCCGAGAAGAGCTGACCCGGTGCCGTGCTGATGCCGGCCTCTAGCGCCTCGCGATGCAGGGCCAGGGTGTCCACCTCAGCCGGCAGCTGCAGCCAAAGAAAGTAACCGCCGTCCGGCTGCGAGACCCGCGTGCCCGCGGGAAAGTGGCGCAGCACCAGGGCGCGTGCCCGCGCCATGCTGGCGGCCAGGGCCTGCCGCAGGCTACGCAGATGGCGCTCGTAGCCGCCCTGCTCCAGATACTCGGCCAGGGCCAGCTGCGAGGGCACGGCCGTGGCCAGCGAACTCATCATCTTGAGCCGCTGCAGCTGCGGTGCAAAACGCCCGGCCGCCGCCCAGCCGACCCGGTAGCCCGGCGCCAGGCATTTGGAGAAGGAGCTGCAATGCAGCACCCCGCCCTCCTGATCGAAGGCCTTGGCCGGGCGCGGGCGCTGGATGCCGTGATACAGCTCGGCATAGACATCGTCCTCGATCAAGGGCACGCCGTGCCGGGCCAGCAAGGCGACCAAGGCCTTCTTGCGTGCCACGGGCATCAAGGCCCCCAGCGGATTCTGAAAATTAGGCATGAACCAGCAGGCGGCAATCGGCTGCCGGGCCAGCAGTTCGGCCAGGGCATCGGGGTCCACACCCAGGCGCGGATCGGTTGGGACCTCGACGGCGCGCAGATGCAGGCGCTCCAGGGCTTGCAAGGCGGCGTAAAAGGTCGGGCCTTCCACCGCCACCACATCGCCCGGCCGGGTCACGGCCTGCAGGCACAGGCCTAGCGCCTCCATCGCGCCATTGCAGATCACCAACTCCTGCGGCGCCAGCGCGATATCGTGCTGGCCATAGCGCCGCCGCAGGGCTTGCAAGAGGCGGGCATTGCCGCTGGTCAGCTCGGCGGTGAGTTGGCGGGGCGGCAGCTGGCGCATGGCACGGGCGCCGCAGCGCGCCAGCTGGGCCAGCGGGAACAGCTCGGCCGCGGCAAAGGCCGAGCCCAGGGGCACGACCTCGGCGTCGCGGGTGGAGCCCAGCACATCGAAGATCAACTCGCTGATCACCACCTCGGTGGCGGCTGCCGGCGCAGGCGCTTGCAAGGCCGCCGCCAGCGGCGCGGCCCGTGCCCGCCTGAGCTTGCGCACGTAATAGCCCGAGCGGGGCCGCGCCTCGATCAGGCCGCGCGCCTCCAGCAAGTAGTAAGCCTGGAACACGGTGGAGGGGCTGATGCCCCGCGCCAAGCAGGCCTGGCGCACTGAGGGCAGGCGGTCGCCGGCCGACAGCGCGCCGCTGTGGATGCGTTCCTCCAGCTCCTCGGCCAGGCTTTCAAACAGAGTCGTGGCGCTCATGGGGCTTGATCTGATCCGGTAGTTTTGTCAGAAAAGTGATTACACCATCTCAGATGAGCTTAGGCCAAGATCGCTGCCAGCCCTCCTGCACCATGAGCTTGCCGTCCATGTCCAGTCCCATCCCCAGCACTCGCCATCCCATCATTCCCATCCGCAGCCTGCTGCCCGAGCTGGAGGGCCTTGAGGCCGCCCACAAAGTCCAGGTGCGCAGCGTGCGCGGCCGCTTCAGTCGCCTGCGCCTTGGCTTGCTGCTGCTGACCCAGCTGGTGTTTCTGGGTCTGCCCTGGTTGCAAATCAACGATCGCCAGGCGGTTCGCTTCGATCTGGAGGCCCAGCGCTTTCACCTCTTCAAACTGGTGCTGCTGCCGCAGGACCTGATCTATCTGACCGGCTTGCTGGTCATCAGCGCCCTGCTGCTCTTCTTCGTCACCACCTTGTTCGGCCGGGTCTGGTGCGGCTTCGCCTGCCCGCAAACCGTCTACACCCAGCTCTTCATCGGCCTGGAAAAACGCTTCGAGGGCGAGCGCCACCAGCGCCTGCGCCTGGATCAGGCCGCCTGGGGGCCGCAGAAGATGGCCCGCCGCGGCGGCAAGCATCTGGCCTGGCTGGCGCTGAGCTTTTGGGTAGGCCTGAGCTTTGTGGGCTGGTTCTCGCCCATGCGGGAGTTGGGAGCGCAGCTGCTGAGCCTGAACTTGGGGCCCTGGGAAGCCTTTTGGGCCCTGTTCTACGGCGGCTTCACCTATCTGAACGCCGGCCTGCTGCGCGAGAAGATCTGCCAACATATGTGTCCTTACGGCCGCTTCCAGGGCGCCATGCTGGATGCCGACACCTTGCTCGTCAGCTACGACGCCCAGCGCGGTGAGCCGCGCGGCAAACAAACCAGCAAATCCAGCGGCGCCTGTGTGGACTGCAGCCTGTGTGTGCAGGTCTGCCCGGTGGGCATAGACATCCGTCAAGGTGTGCAATCGGCCTGCATAGGCTGCGCCGTCTGCATCGATGCCTGCGATCAAGTCATGGACAAGCTGCAGGCGCCGCGCGGCCTGATCCGCTACGCCAGTGAGAACGGCGCCCAGGCCGCCCGCCTTGGCTGGCAATTAGCCCGGCCCCGGGTGCGCATCTATGCAGGCCTCTTGCTAGGCCTGTGCCTGGCCATGGCCTGGGGCTTGTCGCAGCGCGACGAGCTGCGCCTGGACGTGATCCGTGACCGTGGCGTGATGGCGCGTCAGGTGGACGAGGGCGCGGTGGAAAACATCTACCGCCTGCAGGTGGTGAATCTGTCGGAAGAGGCGCGCCAGATTCGCCTCACGCTGCAAGGCTTGCCGGGGGCGGAACTGGTGGGCAGTAGTAGCGGCAGCAACGGCAGCACCGAGTTCCGCGGTGGCGAGGCCCGCAGCCTGGTCGTGGCGGTGCGCCTGTCGGCGCCAGCGGCAGCGGCTCTGCGGCTTGGCAAGTCTGGCCAAGGCGCTAGCTCGCCCATCGCCTTTCAGATCAGCAATGGCCTGGGCGAGCAGGTCGAGGAGCCCTCGACCTTTGTCTTGCCGCGCTGAAGGCGGCTCAGGCGTTCTCGCCCATGGCGCGCAGCACCCTGGCCTGCTCTTCCTCGTGCTGGGCCTCGGTGTCGGAAAAGCGCTGGGCGATCTGGTTGAAGTTGTCGGCCTCGGCGATGAAGGCGGCGACGATGTCGGGATCGAAATGGATGCCGCTGCCGGCCACGATCAGGCCATAAGCCTGGTCATGCGACATGGCGGGTTTGTAGACACGCCGGCTGATCAAGGCGTCGTACACATCAGCCAGGGCCATCAGGCGGGCCGAGATGGGAATGTCCTCACCGGCCAGGCCATTGGGGTAGCCGCTGCCGTCCCATTTCTCCTGGTGGCTGAGCGCAATCTCCTTGGCAAAGCGCAGAAACGGCGCCTGCTTTTGCATGCGGGACTCCCCCTCCACCAAGGCGCGATAGCCCAGGGTGGTGTGGGTCTTCATCACCTCGAACTCCTCCGGCGTCAGCCGGCCGGGCTTGAGCAGGATGCGATCCGGTACGCCGACCTTGCCGATGTCGTGCAGGGGGGCGCTCTTGACGATCAGCTCGATATTGCTGGGCGTCAGCTCGGCCGAGAAGCGCGCATGGCCTTGCAGATGATCGGCCAGGGCCTGCACATAGAGCTGGGTACGAACGAGATGGTGGCCAGTCTCGTTATCACGCGTTTCCGCCAGCGAAGCCAGGGCCATGATGGTGACGTCCTGCACCACCTGGATCTCATGCACCCGGCGGCGGACTTCCTCCTCCAGCGTGGCATTGCGATCCTTCAGCACCTGGCGCGCGTTCTTCAGCACCAGATGAGTTTCGATACGGGCTAACAAAATCGGTGGACTGACCGGCTTGGACAGAAAGTCCACCGCGCCCAGCTCAAAGCCTTGGGCCTCGGCCGAGGTGTCGCTGCGGGCGGTCAAAAAGACCACCGGGATCTCGGCGGTGCGGGGCTCGGCCTTCAGGCGGCGGCAGACCTCGTAGCCATCCATGCCCGGCATCAGCACATCCAGCAGGATCAGGTCCGGCTGAGGGTCGCTGTTGGCAATCACCAACGCCTTTTCCCCGTTTGTGGCCACCTTGATCTGGTAATGCTGCTTGAGCAGCCGCGAGATCAGGGCAAGGTTCTCGGGGGTATCGTCAACCACGAGGACCGACTGCCGAAGCGTCTGTTCCACCATAGATCTCCTATGTACCGTTCGACGTTCAGGGGCCTAACGCGTTAGCCAGCAGACACGTCAATACTCGGAATTCACCAGCACCAAGCCGCATTCAGCGCCTGACGCCACGCAAGGCCTCGATAGTATGCGGATCAAGAAATTCGATTGCAAGAAATGAGGGGCAGAGCGAGCCCAACTTGTGCAAAGCACAACGCCACATAGTCCGCCGCTTGATTGAGTTATCTCAATCCCCGCTGGGCCAACATTCGCGCCACATTTACCCATGAAATAGTTTCATTTTTTGGGCGCTTTCGTCGAAGATGCAGTAACCGTCTACTCAGACGGCGAAGTCTGTCCCTGCCATTCTTCAGGTGAACCACGGAGCGCAACTATGTCCTCGGTCGATCTTCACAATGAATCGCTCGCCAATGTTCAGCAGCTGCGCGCCATGCTAGACATTGACGATGAGTTGCTGGACGACGTGCAGCGCTACGGCAAGATCGTCATTCCGCAGCTGCCGCAGTTTCTGGACGCCTTCTACGCCTGGATGGCAGGCCAACCCGACTACCGCACCTTCTTCTCCGACCCCGACCGGCTGCAACGCGTCAAGGGCGGCCAGCTGCGCTACTGGCAGGGCTTCTTCCAGGCCCAGGTGGACGACAACTATCTGCGTCGTCTGCGCGATGTCGGCGAGGTTCATGCCCGCATCGGCCTGCCTTTGCCGACGTACTTCGCGGCGATGGATGTGTCGCTCGCCATGCTCTTGGAGAACTTTTACGACAACTCCTTGGAGCCGGATGACTACATCCGCTGCGCCCGGGCCGTCACCCGCATGCTGCACTTCGACACCACGGCCGTGGTGGAGACCTACTCCCACCTGATCGGCCGTCGCATGGCCGAGCAGACCCGCACCCTGATCGCCATGTCCACCCCGGTGACCTCGCTGTGGGAAGGGATTCTCTTGCTGCCCATCATCGGCCTGGTGGATTCGCGGCGCGCCCAGGACATCATGCATTCCTCGCTCTCGCGCATCGCCGAGTCACGCGCCAAGGTCTTCATCATCGACATCAGCGGCGTGTCGGTGGTGGACACGGCGGTGGCCAATCACCTGATCAAGGTGGTACAGGCCTCGCAGCTGATGGGCTGCTCCTGCATCTTGTCCGGCCTCTCTCCCGCCATCGCCCAAACCATTGTGGAGTTGGGCATCCCCGTCAACGATTTGCGCACCACCTCGACCCTGCGCAATGCGCTGGAAATCGCCTTTAAGTTTGCCGGCGTCAGCGTCAAACAGATTACCGATAACTGACCCCCTCCACGCCTTGGACGCCTCTAGCAATGTCGTTTACAGCCTGGTCTCGGGCTGTCTTGTCGCCACCATTCACGGCGAGATGACGGCCGAGTCCCTGCAGGCCATGAATCAGCCCTTGCTGCTGCAGCTCAGCCGTAGCGAACAGCGTACGGTGTTGATCGATATGTCCAGCGTGGATCTGTTGGACCTGGTGGACTTCCAGGCCCTGCGCCAGATGCTGGGCGCCATCCATCTGATGGGCGCGCGCGCCGTCTTGATCGGCTTGCAAGCCGGTCTGGCGGCCTTGCTGGTCAATCTGGGGGCAGACACCCGCGGCCTGCGCGTGGCAGGCACGCTGGAGCAAGCCCTCTCTGTTTACGGACGCAAAGCATGAAGGTCGGCAAAGATGTGGAGGTCAGCATCAGCGGCGAGGCCGATCTCTGGATCGCCCTGGCCGAGGTGGACCTGCTGGCGCGCTCGGCGGGTTTTTCCGCAGCCGACACCGCCCGGCTCAAGACCGCGGCCTCCGAGCTGGCCCAGAACATCCTCAAATACGCCGGTCGCGGCCGCCTGTGCCTGCGCCTGCTGGACCCCTATCTGCAAGCAGGTGCTTGTGAGTTGGTAGCCCAGGACCAAGGCCCGGGCATCGCAGACATCAGCGCCGCCATGCGCGACAACTTCAGCACCGGCGGCACGCTGGGCCTGGGTCTGCCGGGGGTGCGCCGGCTCAGCGAATCCTTCAAGATCGACTCCAAACCGGGCGCGGGCACCGTGGTCACCGCCCGTTTCAGCCGACGCTAAGGCGGGCCGAGATGAAGCTCGAACACGGCAGCTACAACCTCCCCTGCTTCGGGCAGACCGAGTCGGGGGATCTGGTCTTCACCCAAGTCACCGAGCAGGGGTTGCTGTTTGGCCTGATCGATGTGTCGGGCCATGGCGAGCAAGCGGCCAAGGTGGCCCAGGAAATTAAGGCCTGGATAGGCGACAAGGCGCCGGAGCGGCCGATGGTGTTTCTGCAGCAGCTGGACAAGCTTTTGCGCGGCCATGGCAGCGGGGTGGGCGTGGTCTGCAATCTGGACACCCAGAAAGCGCTGCTGAGCTATTGCGGCGTCGGCAACCCCTTGCTCTGGTTGGTGGACAAGCATCAGGTACACAGCTTCCCCGCCAAACCCGGCCTGATCGGCCAGTACCTGCCGCGCCTGGAAGAGCGGCAGGTCAAGGTCGACCTGGACGATGTGATCGTGCTGGCCTCCGATGGCGTGTCCTCCAGCGCCATCTGCGTCGACGGCTTCCCGGCCAATAAGCTGCGCACCATGTCAGCCGCCGACTGCGCGCTCAATCTGGTGCGGCAGCAAGGCCGCTTCCACGACGACGCCAGCTGCCTGGTGGTACGGTGCTGCCATGATTGAGCTGGGCAGGCTCAAGCCTTGCAGCCGCGGCGCCAAAGGCCTGCAGCCCAATGCCAATGGGCGGCGTCGCCTGCTGGAGATGGGCCGGGCGCTGGGCTGGCCCTCGCCCCTGGTTTTGCGCCAGGCGGTGTTGTTCTCGCATCTGGCTCGCTTGGCGCTGACGCTGAAGGAGGTCTCGGAGGTCGAGGTGCAGTTTCTGCGCAGCAGCAGCGAGTTGGCCTTCACCCTGCAGTACCAAGGCGGGCCCATCGAGGCCCATGAGTTGCCTGCCTGTGATCGCAGCGAGCAGATCCGCCTGGACGATGGTCGCCAGCAACTGCGCTTGCTGGTGGGTGAGCCCGATGATTTGCTGAGCATCCTGGATGCCGAGCGCCTGGAGCAAGCCCGTCAATGCCTGGCGATCCGCAGTGCCGACGAGTTATTCGCCGACGTTCAGGTCAAGAACCAGGCCCTGGAAGAAGCCCACCAAACCCTGGAGCAGCGCATCAACGAGCGCACCATGGAGCTGCAGCAGGCCATGGCCATCGCCGAGGCGGCGGTGGAGACCAAGAGCGCATTTCTGGCCAATATGAGCCATGAGATCCGCACGCCGATGAACGCCATCATCGGCCTGGCCCACCTCTGCCTGAAGACCGATCTGAACGCGCGCCAACACGACTACGTCACCAAGATTCATCACTCCGGCCAGTCCCTGCTGGGCATCTTGAACGACATCCTGGACTTCTCCCGCATCGAGGCCGGCAAGCTGGCGATGGAGGCGATCGAGTTTGAGCTCAGCACCGTGCTGGAGAGCTTGGTCACCGTGATCGCCCAGCGCGCCTATAGCAAGGGCCTGGAGCTGCTGATCGAGGTGCGTGAAGACGTGCCGCCGCATTTGATCGGCGACCCCCTGCGCCTGGGCCAGATCCTCACCAATCTGGTGGGCAATGCGATCAAGTTCACCGAGCAAGGCCAGGTCGGCCTGGAGATCAGCCTGGTGCAAGCCCAGGGTCAAGAGCTGCAGCTGCGCTTTGTGGTGGAGGACACCGGCATCGGCATGTCGCCCGAGCAATGCCGCAAGATGTTCAAGGCCTTCTCGCAAGCCGACGAGTCCACCACCCGCAAATACGGCGGCACCGGCTTGGGCCTGGCCATCAGCAAACGCCTGGTGGAGATGATGGGCGGCGAGATCGACGTCAGCTCCGAGCAGGACAAGGGCAGCCGCTTCTTCTTCACCGCCAACTTCGGTCGCGGCGAGGGCCGCCCGACCCGGCCGGTGCTGCCGCCCCAGCTGCACCGCGCCCGCGCCCTGATCGTGGACGACAACCCCGTGGCCGAGCGCATCCTGCGCAAGCTCTTGGAGCGGCTTGAGCTGCGAGTGGACAGCTGCCAATCCGCCCTCGCCTCCTACGACTTGCTGGCCGCCGCCGACGGCCTGGACCCCTACCGACTGGTGTTTCTGGACTGGAAGATGCCGGTGGTGGACGGCATGCAAGCCGCTCAGCACATCCGCCACGAGCTGCCCCTGAGCCACCCGCCGCGCCTGATCATGGTGACGGCCTTCGGCATGGAAGAAACCCGCGCCAAGGCCGAGGCCATAGGCGTGGACGGCTTTTTGCACAAGCCGGTCAACCCCTCCTCCTTGCTTGACGCCTTGATGGACCTCTACGGCGACTACAAGCTCAAACTGCCCGCCCCCGACGCGAGCGAGCCCTCGCTGCGCTTCGAGGACGTGCATGTGCTGCTGGTCGAAGACAACGAGATCAACCGCCAGATCGCGCTGGAGCTGTTTGCCCTGGTGGGCGTCAGCGCCGAGGTGGCGGTCAATGGCCAGGAGGCGGTGGAACACCTGCTGCGCAGCGGCCCCGAGCCCTTCGACATCGTCTTCATGGACATGCAGATGCCGGTGATGGACGGCCATGAGGCGGCCAAACGACTGCGCGCCGACCCACAGTTCGACTCCCTCCCCATCATCGCGATGACGGCCCACGCCATGGCCGAGGAGCGCGAGCGCTGCCTGAGCGAGGGCATGCAAGCCCATATCTCCAAGCCCCTGGACCCCGGCAATCTCTATCGCCATATCGCCCAGTACAGCGGCAAGGAGCTCAAGGCCCAACATGCCGAGGGTGGGCCGGTCGAAGCGGCCGCCCTGTCCGAGACCGCCGCCGCCCAGGACATGCAGGAGCGCCTGTCCAAATTCATCACCCAGCCCAGCCCCGAGGGCGAAGCCTTGATCGCCGCCCTGCCGGGCCTGGACATTGCCGCCGCCTTGCAGCGTTTCGTCAACGACGCAGGCTCTCTGCGCAATACCTTGCAACGCTTTTGCGTCAACCAGCGCCAGGCCCTGGAGGAGCTCAGCAGCGCCTTGAAACGGCAGAACTGGGCCGAGGGTGAGCGGGTCGCCCATACCTTGAAAGGCTTGTCCGCCACCTTCGGCATGGACGCACTGGCCCAGGCCGCGGGAGCGCTTGAGCAGGCCTTGCGCCAGCCCGAGCCCGAGGCTCAAGTGCTGCACAGCGGCATGGCCGAGCTGAGCCAGGCCTTGCAAAGCGTGCTGGGCCAGTTGGACGCCTACTTCGGCAAGGCCAGCGACGCCACGGTGGAGATTTACGAGCCGGCACCTAGCGCCCATGCGGCGCCAGGCGACCCCGCCGCCGTCCAGGCCTTGCAAGAACGGCTGCGCCAGCTGCTGCAGGCCTCCGATCTGGACGCCCTGGCCCTGGCCGAGGAGAGCAGCGACTTGCTGCGCAGCTGGCTGGGCTCCTCCCAGGCCGATGCCTTGATGGACCATCTGCAACTGTTTGACTTCGACGCCGCCCTGGCTTTGCTGGACGCCGCCAAGGGCTAAATTGAGACAAGCCAGCGCTGAGCCTAGCCCCACCTAGAATCGGCCGCTGCCCTCCAATCACCCGCCCTTGGCTGCGGGCCCCGCGAGATGACCCTGACCCAAATGTTGCTCGGCTTTGTACGCCGGCATTGGCGCGCCTATGCCGCCGCCGCCCTGATGCTGGCCAGCATCGCCGTGCTGACCACCTGGATCCCGCGCCAGGTGGGCCATGTGGTGGACGGCATGGTGGCCGGCTCCCTGCAGGGTCAGGTCTTGCTCCAGCAGCTGGGCCTGCTGGTGGCGGCCGGTGCGGCCATTTATCTGCTGCGGGTGGGCTGGCGCCTGGCCTTGTTCGCCGCCGCCTACCGCCTGGGCCAGCAGCTGCGCACCCAGCTCTATGCCCGCTTGAGTCTGCAAGGTCCGGTGTTCTTCCAGGCCAAGCGCAGCGGTGATTTGATGGCCTTGGCCACCAACGACGTGGACGCCGTCGAGATGGCCGCGGGCGAGGCCTTGCTGGCAGCCTTTGATGGCACGCTGACTCTGGTCTTGGTACTCCTGATGATGACCGTGGGCGTGGATTGGCGCCTGGGCCTCGCCGCGCTGCTGCCCTTCCCCCTGATGGCGCTGGCGTTCTGGCGCATCTCCGACCATATCCACCACGCCTGGCAAAGCTCGCTGGGGCGCTTTTCAAAACTCAATCAGCATGTGCAAGAAGGCCTGGCCAGCGTGCGCACCCTGCGCGCCCTAGGCCTGGCCGAGCACAACGCCGGCCAGTTCCGCACCTTGGCGGCCAGCGCCGGTGAGGCCAGCTTTCAGGCCCAGCGTTGGGAAGCAGCTTACGAGCCCGCCGTGGGCATGACGCTGAGCGCGGCCACCGTCATCGCCCTGGGCCTGGGCGGCGTGCTGGTCGCCAAACAAGAGCTCAGCATCGGCCAGCTGACCTCTTTCACCATGTATCTGGGCCAGCTGATCTGGCCCATGTTTGCCGCCGGCTGGGTGCTGTCCCTGCTGGAGCGTGGGCGCGCCGCCTGGGACCGCCTGCTGCCCGTGCTGGAAGCGCCCCTGAGCTTGGAAGACAAGGGCCAGCAGCCCATGCCGGCCCAGGCCCAGCTGAGCTTTGAGGATTTGACTTTTAGCTACGCCGAGGCCAGCAAGCCGGCCCTGCAAGACATCCAGCTGCAGCTGCGCCCCGGCCAAACCCTGGGCCTGGTGGGGCCCACGGGCGCGGGCAAGTCCACGCTGCTGAATCTGATCCTGCGCCAGTTCGAACCCAGTGAGGGTCGCATCGCGGTGAGTGCCGATGGCCAAACCCTGGGCCTGCCCGAGATCAGCCTGACCAGCCTGCGCGCCGCCATCGCCTGGGTGCCACAAGAGCCATTTTTGTTCTCGGCCTCCATCGCGGAAAACATCGCCCTGGCACGCCCCACGGCCACCCGCGCCGAGGTCGAACAAGCCGCCCGCATGGCGGCCGTGCACGACGACATCACGCGCCTGCCCCAGGGCTATGAGACCGAGGTGGGCGAGCGCGGCGTGACGCTTTCCGGCGGCCAGCGCCAGCGGGTGGCGATCGCGCGTGCCCTGCTGTCCGAGGCGCCGATTCTGCTGCTGGACGATGCCTTGTCGGCCGTGGACACCGGCACCGAAACGCAGATCCTCGACCATTTGCGCGAGCTGCGCCAGGCACGCCCCGAGCGCAGCGTCATCATCGTCAGCCATCGCCTCAGCGCGGTGATGGAGGCCGACCAGATCGCCGTGCTGCGCGCGGGCCGCATCAGCGAACAGGGCCGGCATGCCGAGCTGCTGGAGGCCGGCGCCTGGTACGCCAGCCAATGGCGTTATCAACAACTGGAGGCCAGCCTTGATGCGCTCTGAAGAAGTCAAAAAAGACGAGCGGCCCTGGGCCTCGGTCGGCCTGCTGCTGGATGCCGCCAAGCCGGAGAAGCGCACGATGCGATGGGGCGTTTTGTGGCTGCTCGTCGCCGCCGGCCTGGAAGCCTTGGGGCCCATCATCGGCAAGCAATTCATCGACGCGCACCTGCTGCCGCGCCAATTCGACCTCCCCGCCATGGCCATGCTGCTCACGGGCTTGCTGGCCTGCGGCTGGGTGGCCAGCTGGATCCGTTACGCCCAGCTCAGCCGCATGGCCGGTGTGGCCCAGCGCTCGGTGCTGCGCTTGCGCGAGCAGGTCTATGCCCATGTGCTGGCCCTGCCCATGGCTTTTTTTGATCGCGCCATCACCGGCCAGCTGGTCAGCCGCGTCACCAATGACAGCGAGGCGGTCAACACGCTTTATCGCCAGGTGCTGTATGTGATGCTGGACTCCAGCATCGTGGTGCTGGGCTCGCTGATCGCCATGGCCTGGCTGGACTGGCGGCTGATGCTGATCGTCGCCACCCTGATCCCGGCCATGGTCGTCATCATCTTGCTTTACCAGCGCCTGAGCGCGCCGGCCGTGGCCCGCGCCCGCCAGCTGCGCAGCGAGATCAATGCGCAGATGGCCGAGAGCATGGCCGGCATGGCCATGTTGCAGGCGGCCGGCGCGGCCCAGCGCTTTGGCGAACGCTTCGGCAGCACCAACAGCGCTCACTTCGACGCGCGCCAGAAAGAGCTGCGCGCCAATGCCTGGCTTTTGCGCCCGGCCCTGGACTTGCTCAATGTGATGCTCTTGGTCACCGTCATCTACGGCTTTGGCCGGCGCGAGATGTCGGGCCTGGAGGTGGGCCTGCTCTATGCCTTCCTGAGCTATATCGCCCGGGTGGTGGAGCCGCTGATCCAGATCACCATGCAGTTCGGCCAGCTGCAGCAGTCCATGGTGGCGGCCTCGCGGGTGCGCAGCCTGTTGCAAGAGACCGCACCTGTCGTGGCCAGCGCCAGCGGCCGGCCGATTAGCCAAGGCCAAATCGAGATCGATCAACTCAGCTTCGGCTACGCGCCCGAGCGGCCCGTGCTGCATGAGTTGAATGTGCAGATTCCGGCCGGCTCTTTTGTGGGCATCGTCGGCCATACCGGCAGCGGCAAGTCCACCCTGCTCTCGCTCTTGCTGCGCTTTTACGCGCCCCAGCTGGGGCGCATCAGCATCGATGGCCAGGCCTTGTCCGAGATCCCCGACGCCGCCTTCCGCGCCGCCGTGGGCCTGGTGCCGCAAGAACCCTATCTGATGGCAGCCTCGGCGCGCGAGAACATCGCCATGGGCCGCAAGATCCCCGAGGCCCAGCTGCGCGCCGCGGCACGCGCCGCCCGCATCGATGAGTTTTTGGACGGCCTGCCGCAGGGCTGGGACACGCTCATGGGTGAAGGCGGCGCCCGCGTCTCCACCGGCCAAAAGCAGCTGATCGCCATGGCTCGCGCCCTGGCCGGTGCGCCCAAGATTCTGTTCCTGGACGAGGCCACCTCGAACATCGACAGCGCCACCGAGCGCATCGTCAGCGAGGCCCTGACGGCCTTGCGCGGCCAGGTGACGATTCTGGCGATTGCCCACCGGCTCTCCACCATCCGCGAGGCCGATCAAATCATCGTGCTCAACCACGGCCATCTGGCCGAGCGCGGCCGCCATGTGGAGCTGATGGGCTTGGAGGGCGGGATCTATCAGCGCCTGGTTCAGTTGCAGGATTTGAGCGACTAGAACGGAAAAGGCCGGGCAACAAGCCCGGCCTTGCCGTCATGCAGAGTCTTAGTTGTGGTTGGCAACCAGGCTGGTATTGCTGACCGCCGCATAAGCACTCAGCAGCAGGTAGTAGGTGCCGGCCTTGGGCGCGGCCACCGTGATGGTCTCGGTATTGCTCGAACCGTCGGACTTGAGCTCGAACGAAGTCGTGGTCGGGGCGCTGCCGAACTTCAGGTAAATGTCACCGTCGCCAGTGCCGCCCGAGAGCTTGAACGTCAGGTTCTTGGCGCCGGCAGGCACGAGCAAGGTGTAGAGCTTGCTCGCCCCCTTGGCCAGGCTGATGCCGGTTTGCGCCACGCCCTTGCTCAAGGGGATGCCAGTTTGCGGCTGGGTCGCGCAGCTCACGCCCACGGCGGCGAAGGCGGCGGTCACGTCGGCCACGGCGTAGCTTCGGTTGGTGGCGGCTTTTTCCACCCCGCAAGCGCCTTGGTTGAAGGTGCTGTTGGCCGTCCAGTACAGGCGGTTGGCATCCACCATCACCTCGAAGGCCTTGCGGGTGTTCCAGCCCGGCTTGGTGGCCAGCAGGTAAAAGGCCTTGTTGTAGACGCCGCTGGAGAGGTGAACATCCAGTCCATCGTAGTAATTGGCCGCGTTGGCGATGGAGCGGCCGTCACGGGTCGGGTCGGCAAAGTAGCGCAAGGCGCCGCTGGCCTTGAAGATCTCGCTGCCCACCAACCAGTCGTTCGTGCCCTTCATAAAGTACTCGGCCGCCTCACCCGCCATATCGGAGAAGGCCTCGTTCATGCCGCCCGATTGCTTGGAATAGACCAAGCCCGAGTTCTGCTCGGTAAAGCCATGGCTGACCTCGTGGGCCGAGACGTCCAGCGACACCAGAGGGTAAAAGGTGGATGCG
The DNA here is from genome assembly GCF_003852425.1 of Paucibacter sp. KBW04. GTDB lineage: Bacteria > Pseudomonadota > Gammaproteobacteria > Burkholderiales > Burkholderiaceae_C > Paucibacter_A. The sequence continues at coordinate 165,004 of NZ_QAJN01000002.1, forward strand.
CCGTCACCGAAATGCATGGCCGAGCCGTCCCAGAAGGCATTCTCGTAATTGCTGCCGTAATGCACCTTCATATAAAGCGTCTGGCTGATGGGTCTCAGGCCAAACCAGCCCTGGTACATATTGAAGACCACATTGCCGAAGTAATGCGCGTCATTGAGCGGCGAGAAAGCACCATTGGTCAGCTTGTACTCATTGCGTGAGCAGGTGAATTTGAAGGGGGTCGTGCCCGAGGTCCCACCTTTCAGGTCCACGGTGATGACATTGCCGCTATTCATCTGGCAGTCGGTCGTCACGACCAGGGGGCCGTAGTTGACGCCGTACTCATACTTGCCGGTTTTGCTATTGCCGCCGGGGCCGGTGGCGTCCTTGTGGTTCAGGCCTTCCCAGCGATCCAGCACCGCGCCGCTGTTGGCGTCGATCAGGAAATGGGGGCGGCTGGGATGTTGGGCGTCACTGCTATCCAAAAACGACACCAGATAGACCAGCTTTGCCACATTGCGCTCATCCAGCTTGATGAAGAGCTTGGCTTGTTCATTCGTGGTCAGGGCTGCTGTACGAGCGCCGCTGGCGCCATGCAAGCCCTTGGCCTGGCTGAGCACCGCAGCCTGCGACAAGCTGGGTTCGGTATGCGCGAGGTCTTGCACCAGATTGCGCAGCAGGGCACCGCTGAAACTGCTGGTTTGAGATTTGCCGGAGACATGCTCCACAACTGCCTCGCCCCAGATGGGCACGCCTTTGTAGAACTGCTGGTGCCGGGTCACCACCAGGCCGTTTGCATAGCTTTGGCTGCGCAGAGGCTGCAACTCCTCGGCCGCCAGGCCTAGCGCTGCGGCCGGGCCGCCGGCGCCACGCAGGGCGCTGATGCCGCTGCTTTGCAAATCCCGGCCATTCAGGTCCACGCGCTCGGCGGCGATGGCCTGGCAAGCCAGGGCCGAGAGGGCGGCCAGTACGCTCAGGCGTAGTAGTCCGAATTGAGGTGTGCTCATGTCTATCTCCTTGGGTTGGATGTCGTTTGCATAACCCGTTATGGCAAGGTTCGCCACGGGCCGCCTTTGCGGCAAGACTGGATCGCAGCCGGGCTGACAAGGCGTGGGGTTCGGCGGCGAAGGCCTGCAAGCAGCCAAAGCGACTCAGCGGCCGGCCCTCAAACCCGTGACGCGCATCCTAGATTCGGGCGATCAGCGCACAAGCTGTCATAGTTGACAGGCATATAAACCATTAGTTGCCCAGCAAGCAACGGAGTTCTAGTGGCCCCAATCGCCGAGATCTTGGAATCATCAGCAAAAACGCTAGGCAGGTTTTCCCGTAGGGCGAATCTCGCACATCCGCCTACCATCGCCGCGCGAACCGACGCGAGTGCGCATTGCCCACCCGGCAAACGACCTTGAGCCTGCCCCCCGGGCGAACTTGGGTCGGATCTTCAACCACCGAATTGGAGAGAAAAATGATGGCGAATCGAGGACAAAACAAACACCCATCCCGCTGGGGACTCGCCCTGGGCCTGAGTGCACTGATGCTCAGCGCCGCACCGGCTGTCGCGGCTTCGCAGGGCCGAGTTTGGATCAGCCTGGGCGATGCCGCCTACCAGCAGCTGCAAGCCCTGCCCGCGCTCAAGGCTCGCAGCGAAGCCTCGGTCGCGGCCTTGGCCTCGCGCCCAAGCCAGAGTGCCGACACGCTGGCTCGCGCCGCGCCGCTGGAACAAGTGCATCTGGTCGAGGTGGATGAGGCCGGCCTGGGTCAGCTGTCTGAAGCCATCCATGAAACACTGCGCCGCTGCGGCGGCTATATGTACCACGCCAGCAAGGCGGAAGGCCTGCGCAGCCTGCAGCGCTTGGCACAACCGCAGCAGCCCACGCTGACGCCCACCCGACCCAGCTATCTGGTCGATCAGCAAGCCAAGATCACCCCCATGCTCAGCCAAATGCAGGCCAGCAATATCGGCCAGACCATTCTGGATCTGTCCGCCCATACCAACCGCTTCTACACCACCAGCGGCGGTGTGGCAGCCTCCAACTGGCTGAAGACGCGCTGGAGCAATCTGACGGCTGGCCGCAGCGACGTCACGATCGAGCAGTTCCCCCATCCGAATTGGCCGCAGCAATCGGTGATTGCCACCTTCAGGGGTTCAGACAATCCGGGCGAGGTGGTGGTGCTAGGCGCCCACCTTGACTCCACCGGCGGTTCGGGCACGAGCGAGGCGACGCGCGCCCCCGGGGCCGATGACGATGCCTCCGGCGTCGCCAGCCTGACGGAGATCATCCGCACCCTGGTCGCCAACAACTTCAAGCCCCGCCGCACCCTCAAATTCATGGCCTATGCGGCGGAGGAGGTCGGCTTGCGGGGTTCGCAAGAAATCGCCGCCAAGCTGGCGTCCTTGAACACCAATGTGGTGGGCGTGCTGCAGTTGGACATGACCAATTACAAGGGCTCGCCCAACGATATCTACATCTTCACCGACTACACCGACGGCTCGCAAAATCAGTTCCTGACCCAGCTGATTCAGACCTATCAGCCAACGCTCACGATAGGCAGCGACCGCTGTGGTTATGCCTGCTCCGACCATGCATCCTGGAGCGCCCAGGGCTATGCCGCCAGCATGCCATTCGAGGCCTCGTTCTCGGGTGACAACCCTTACATCCACACCGCCAACGATACCTATGCCAATAGCGGCAACCAGGCCGAGCATTCGCTGAAGTTTGCGCGCCTGGGCTTGTCCTATGCGGTGGAGCTGGGCGCCGACGGGCCTGGCGCTCGGCAGCCGGCGGACAAAGTAGAGGTCTTCAACGGTGATTTGACGACCGGCCAGTCACGCAGTTTTGGGCCCTTCAGACTCAAGGCCGGCGGCACCCTGAAGGCCAATACCAGTGGCACGGGCGACATCGACCTGTACGTCAAAAAGGGCAGCGCCGCCAGCGCCAGCAGCTACGACTGCAAGAGTGAGGGCAGCACTTCCACCGAGAGTTGCAACGTCAGCACCAACAGCGATGTCGATGTGTATGTGACGCTCTTGGGCTATAGCGCCGGCAGCTACAAGCTCACCGTCACCTACAAGGCCAAGTAATGTTTGACGCGAAGGTGGGGCCGATCACAGACCGCCCTGCCCTCACAAAAACATGGCCAACCGCTCCAGAATCAAGACGGCAAAGAAACCCAGGCCGGCCAAGACCGTCCATTTGACGATGACCAGGCCGCGCTGGCGCCAGACGACCTGGCCGGTGGCGATATAGAGCGCAAACGAGAGCACGCCCGCAAACAGCAGCAGGCCAACGACGAGGCGGAAGATCATCATGGTGTTTGCTTACCAGGCCGGTGCCAGTTTGGCAAAGCCCTGCGGGGCCTTGGCCTCGTCTTCAAAAGTGACGTAGTCATACGCCGTCTCGTCCGCCAGCAAGGCGCGCAGCAGCTTGTTGTTGAGCGCGTGGCCGCCCTTGAAGGAGGTATAGGCCGCCAAGAGCGGATGGCCCACCACCTGCATATCGCCGATGGCATCGAGGATTTTGTGCTTCACGAACTCATCGTCGTAGCGCAGGCCATCGGCATTGAGCACGCGGTAGTCGTCCACCACGATGGCGTTGTCCATGGAGCCGCCCAGGGTCAGGCCGCGCGAGCGCATCAGCTCGATATCGCTGGTCATGCCAAAGGTGCGGGCGCGTGCGATCTCGCGCTTGTACTGGCCGCTGCCCATATCGAACACATATTGCTGGCCGGTGGCCGAGACAGCGGGGTTGTCGAACTCGATCTCAAAGCTCAGTGTGTAACCGTGATGGGGTGCAAGCCGAGCCCACATCAGGCGTTTGCCCTCGCCCTGGCGCACTTCCACCGTCTTCTTGACGCGCAAAAACTTCTTGGGCTCCTTCTGCAGCTCGATGCCGGCGCTCTGCAGCAGGTAGACAAAGCTGGCGGCCGAACCGTCGAGTATGGGCACCTCGTCGGCATTGATGTCGACGTAGAGATTGTCCAGCCCCAGGCCCGCGCAGGCCGAGAGCAGATGTTCAATGGTCTGCACCTTGGGGCCGCCGGGGTCGCCATTCGGGCTGATGGTGGTGGCCATGCGGGTGTCGCAGACCGTGTCGGTGCGCACGGGGATGTCGACCGGCGTGTTCAGGTCGACACGGCGAAAAACAATGCCCGTGTCGGGCGCGGCGGGGCGCAGGGTCAGCTCGACTCTTTGCCCGCTGTGTATGCCCACGCCCACGGCACGGGTCAGAGACTTCAGCGTTCTTTGTTGCAGCATGGGCGAGATTGTCGGCGATCAGGCAGGGCTTTGCTTGCCTGGGGCCTCTGGGCGGATGACGGGCAGACGCAGGCTCAGGCGGGTGCCATGGCCGGGGCTGGAATCGATGCGCAAAGAGCCGCCCAGGCGCTGGGTGCGGCGCTGCTGGCTCTTCAGGCCGCGGCCCCGTTGGGCGGTGTTGATGTCAAAACCTTCGCCATCGTCTTCCACCCGGATCTCCACATAGCTGCCGTGATGGCGGGTCACCATGCGCACCCGGCTGGCGCGCGCATGTTTGAGCACATTGCTCAAGGCCTCCTGCATCAGGCGCAACACATGCAGCGCGTCGGGGGGCTCCAGCCATTCCAGCGGCGGCAGGTCTTGCACATCCCACTCCAGCATCAGGCCGCCGGCTTGCAAGCGCTTGCCCAAACGGTAACGCATGGTGGCGAGCAGGGAGACCAGATCATGGCCGATAGGTTCCAGCGAATCGATCACCAGGCGCAGATCGTCCACACACTCGCGCAGCACCTCGACCACCCGGTCCTGATCCATGCTGCCCTGCTCCACCGCCACCATGGCCGAGAGCAGGGAGGAGCCCAGGCCATCGTGCATGTCCTGCATCAGGCGCTGGCGCTCCAGCAGCAGGGCTTGCTGGCGCTCGGCCTCGCGCAGGCGGTCGTGCTGGGCCTGCATCTCGCGGCTTTGCGCGTCCAGGCGCTGGGCCAGGTTCTCGTTCAGCAACTCCACCTCGTAGACCGCGCCCACATAACGGTTCTGCACCGCGTACAGAAAACTGGCCACGATGATGAGGGTGGCAAAAGGCATCAGATAAATATGCTCGGGCCAGGCCCAGCCCGCCAGCAGGAAGAGATCGTGAATGCCCAGCAAAAGGCTGAGCACCAGGGCCAGAGCAATCAGGCGCAGGCCGTAACGCCGCTCCCGCAAGGCCACGCTCACCACAAAGCTGGTGCAGGCAAAACCGACGACCGCGTTGATCGCATGCTGAAAGAACAGGCCATCGAACCAGAAATGCCAGAACGGCAGGGTCAGCGTACTGCCCAGCAAGACCAGCCCGGCCACACCCAACTCAAAGCGCGGGAAGCGCCGCCTGGAAAAGCGCAGCACAAAGAGAAAGGTAAGCAGCATCACCCAGGACATGGAGGCATGGGTCACCCACCAAAACCACTCCAGCCCGACCCGGGTGCGCGGCAGGTCCACGTGGTAATGCAGATTGCGCAGCAGCCAAGCGACCGAGGCCAGAGAGAAGAGCAGATAGGCCGGCTCATCACGCCGGCGCACCCAGAGAGAAAAAGAGAACAGGCCCAGCACCACCAGGGTCAGGCCTGTGGCCTGAGGCACGCCGATCTGCAAGGCCCAGCGTCGCTGGTAGCGCGCCTCCAGATCCTCGCGCGGGCCCAGCCAGGCGCTGGAGACCGAATAGAAGGTGTCGTTGATGGCAGGCACCGCCACCACCACCTCCAGGGCCTGATCCTGGCTGAGCGCCGTCAGCGCGGCAGGAAAGACCACCCACAGCGGGCGCACCCATTGCTCGCGCGCGCCAGATTGGTTGTCAAACACCGGCCGCCAGCCCTCATCGGTATGCACCAGCACGGCGGCGGCCATGGTCACCAGGCGCGGCATATACAAGGCCACACTGGTGGGCCAGCGCCCTTCGGGAGGCGCGTAGCGGAAGCGATACCAACGCATCTGGTACTGCGGGTCTTCGGTGAAGCGGCGGCCCACCTCGCGGCCGCGCACATCGGGCAATTGCACCCGGCTCCACAAGCGCGGGTCGCTGGGGGGCTGCAGATGCGAGGGCATGCTGCCGGGGCTGCCGTCCATGGAGCGCAGGGCCGCCCACCACTCATGCAAATCGTCGCGCGACCATTGGCTGATGGCCAACTCAGCACTTTGCATCTGCTGACCCAGCTGCTTATTGGCATCGGCCGGCGGGGTGATCAAACGCGGCTGTGCCCAGGCGCCAAAGCCGGGCAAGAGGCTTGCCAAGAGCAGGCTCAGCAGGGCCAGCAGCCAAAGGCGCAAGGCACGACGGGCCCAGGCAGCCAAGCCCGCCAACGCAAACTCTGACGCTAACGCCGATGCCGACGCGAGCCCGCCATGCGGCCGCCCGGCCTGCAGGAGCGTATGCCTCGTCAAAGCGGGATCAAGAGTCGAAACAAGCATTCAATGCGGACGCCAAACAGCCAGATGGAAGCAGCAAGCATGCCACAGGCCCGGGCTCGGCAGCAGGCCTTTTGGGCCCAGCGGCTCCGCTGTTGCGGGGCCGCTGCGCGCGGCGCTTGGGGCCCTTCTTCTGGGGGATTGGCGGGCAAGGCCAGCGCACGGTGCGCAAGCCCAAAAGCAAAACCCGGTGTCCTGAGCTGCTGGCTCATGACACCGGGTCGGGCGGAGGTTTAGTTCTGACTTGCAGGCCAAGCCCATCCGCGTGTATTGCGGCTGGGGCTTGACCGTGCGAAATCAATCAGCTTGCTTGCGCAAAAAGGCTGGGATCTCGATTTCGTCCATGCCGTTGGAGGACAGCGCCTCCACCTTGGCGGCGGCCGTGCGGCCGTGGCGCCAGACGCTGGGCACGCTCATGCCGGCGAAATCGCCGCCAGCACCCAGGGCGCCGACGCCGGCCACCGAGCCCATGGCGGGAGCGGCAGCGCTCACGCCCTGGCCCACGCCGGCCGAAGCCATGGTGACGGCCTGGGTCAGCACCGGCATATTGTCGGTACCGGTGCGCAGCTGCACCTGTTGTTGCACCACTTGCAGCGGTGCGGCTTGACGAGCGCGTTGCGAGCACAGGCCGGTGGCGATGACGGTCACCCGCAGGGCTTCGCCCAGGCTCTCGTCATAGGCCGTGCCGTAGATGATGTGGGCTTCGTCGGAGGCATAACGCTTGATGGCGTTCATGGCGTTGCGCGACTCGCTCAGCTTGAAGTTCGCCTTGCTTGCGGCGATCAGCACCAGCACGCCACGCGCGCCGGACAGGTCGATACCTTCCAGCAGCGGGCAAGCCACGGCGGCTTCGGCGGCCTTGGCGGCGCGGTCCGGGCCACTGGCTTGGGCCGTGCCCATCATGGCCTTGCCGGGCTCGCTCATCACCGTCTTGACGTCTTCAAAGTCGACGTTGACCAGGCCGGGGATGTGGATGATGTCGGAGATGCCGCCCACGGCGTTCTTCAGCACATCGTTGGCGTGGGCAAAGGCTTGGTCCTGGGTGACGTCGTCGCCCAGCACGTCCAGCAGCTTGTCGTTCAGCACCACGATCAGGGAGTCGACATTGGCTTCCAGCTCGGCCAAGCCGGCATCGGCGGCCGTGGAGCGGCGCTTGCCTTCAAACTCAAAAGGCTTGGTCACCACACCGACGGTGAGGATGCCCATTTCCTTGGCCACACGAGCGATCACGGGTGCAGCGCCGGTGCCGGTGCCGCCGCCCATGCCGGCGGTGATGAACAACATATTGGCGCCTTGGATGGCGTCGCGGATGCGGCTTTCGGCCTCCAGCGCGGCTTCCTGGCCCTTTTCGGGCTTGGCGCCAGCGCCCAGGCCGGAGGTGCCCAGCTGCAGCAGCTGGTCAGCCTTCGAGCGATTGAGTGCTTGGGCATCGGTGTTGGCGCAGATGAATTCCACACCCTGCACGCCCTGAGCAATCATGTGCTCCACGGCATTACCGCCGCCACCGCCAACACCAATCACCTTGATTTGGGTGCCTTGGTCAAACTCTTCAATCATTTCGATCGCCATAACAAACCTCCTGTGCCGATTGTGCCGTTAACAACAGTGAAAAACTACGGGGTTCACCCTCTTTTTTCACTTACTGCCGTTGTTTCCCGACAGTTAAGTCCTCAAAAACTCTGCCGCTGCAAATCTGCCCCCGCGGGGCTTAGAAATTGCCCAAAAACCAATCCTTGGCGCGCCCGAAAGCGGTCTTCATCGAACCCGCTTGTTGCGCCGCCTTCAAACCCCGGGTGCGCGACATGCGCGCCTCTTCCAGCAAACCCATGACGGTGGCGGAACGCGGGTTGGAAACCATGTCAAACAAGGCACCGCTATAGGTGGGATTCCCACGGCGCACCGGTTTCAGGAATATGTCTTCGGCCAGCTCAATCATGCCAGGCATCACCGAAGACCCCCCCGTTAGGACGATTCCGGAAGACAACAATTCCTCGTATCCGCTTTCCCGAATGACTTGCTGGACCAGGGAGAATATTTCCTCGACGCGTGGCTCAATCACGCCCGCCAAAGCCTGTTTGGAAAGCATGCGCGGCGCCCTGTCACCCAAACCGGGGACTTCCACCTGATCGGCCGGGTCGGCCAGCAATTGCTTGGCCACGCCATGTTCGACCTTGATTTCCTCGGCATCCTTGGTGGGCGTGCGCAAGGCCATCGCAATATCGCTGGTAATCAAATCGCCGGCGATTGGTATTACGGCGGTATGGCGAATCGAACCGCCGGTGAATATGGCGACATCGGTGGTGCCCGCCCCAATATCCACAATGGCCACACCCAGGTCGCGCTCATCGGGCGTCAGCGCGGCATGGCTGGAGGCGCTGGGATTCAAAACCAGTTGATCGACCTCCAAACCGCAGCGGCGCACGCATTTGACGATGTTTTCCGCCGCACTTTGGGCGCCGGTCACAATATGTACCTTGACCTCCAGGCGACCGCCGCTCATACCAATCGGCTCTTTCACCTCATGGCCGTCGATGACAAATTCCTGCGGCTCCACCAACAACAGGCGCTGATCGTTGGGAATATTGATGGCTTTGGCGGTTTCCACCACCCGCGCCACGTCCACCGGCGTGACCTCTTTGTCACGCACAATCACCATGCCGGTGGAGTTTTGGCCGCGAATATGGCTGCCGGTGATGCCGGTGTAAACCCGGCTGATTTTGCAGTCGGCCATCATTTCGGCCTCTTTCAAGGCCTGCTGGATGGATTGCACGGTGGCATCAATATTGACGACCACGCCGCGCTTCAAGCCATGCGAAGTGGCCACGCCCAGACCGGCAATGCGCAATTCACCATTGCCCAACACCTCGGCCACCACCGCCATGATCTTGGCGGTGCCGATATCCAGTCCGACGACCAAATCCTTGTATTCCTTGGCCATATCTCTTTTTCCTTAGAGTTTTTTCGTCTTCGCTGCCGCCCGCGGCCAAACCCTTTGAGCCCGGCTCAACGGGTCTTGCCGGGCTTTTCCGTGGTCGTTACCCCGCGCAAACGCACGGCAAATCCATCCGCATGTCGCAAATCGGCGGACAAAACCGGCGCTTGGTAGCGCGAGCTAATCTGTGTAATCGTGCGCATATATTGTCCATAACGGGCCAGCACTTCTTCCTCGCTGCCGCGGCCCAATTCCAGCACCGCACCCTTTTCCAGCGTCACCCGCCAGGAGCCGCGGCCCGACAAATCCAGCCTTTCGACCCCGTCTTGCTGCTTGTTGCTGAGGGCTTGCAGTTGCTGCCACATCTTCAACATGGCGGCCGAACTGCCCTTGGGGCCGGCCAGCACCGGCAGGTCCTCGTCTTCCACATCGCCCAGATTGGCCTGGAAGACTTCGCCATAGCTGTTCACCAGCAGGCGGTCCACGGCGGCATCGCTCTGCGCGTCGGCCCCCTCGGCCTTGGTTTCCCAGTAGGCGGCGGGGTGGTGTTCTTCCAGTTTGACGCGCAGGCGATTCGGCCAGACCCTCTGCACCTGGGCATTGCGCACCCAAGGCACGGCCTCAAAAGCATTGCGTCCGTTCTGCAAGCTCATGCTCAAGAAGGAGCCCGAGAGATGGGGCAAGGCATTGGCCCGCAGTGAGGCCGCGCTATTGCGGGTCACATCGCCCTCCACCTGAATCGCGCGGATGGCGAACACCGGCAGGCGGCTGAACCAGCGCAGGGCCAAGGCCGCCGACGCCAGCACAAAAGCGGCGAGCAGCAAAGCCGTCACCGCCTGCATCAGACGAACGTCTGGCGGGATGATGAGGGTTTTGCTGTTGGCGCGCATGGCTGGGTGAATGGGTGGGCTTCAGTCTCAGACCGCTGGGGCGACAGGCTTGCTGTTGTCCAGCCGCGCTTGCGAGAGCAGCCACAGGCAGAGCTTGGAGTAAGGAATGCCCGCCGCCTTGGCCGACACCGGCACCAGGGAATGAGAGGTCATGCCGGGCGAGGTGTTCATCTCCAGCAAAAAGGGCTTGCCGTCCTTGGCGCGCAGCATCAGGTCGGCACGACCCCAGCCGCGGCAGCCCAGGGAGCGGTAGGCCGCCAGCACCAGGGCCTGGACCTCACGCTCCTGTGCTTCGCTCAGGGTGCCGGTGAGGTACTGGGTGGTGTTGGTGAAGTACTTGTTTTGGTAGTCGTACTTGCCTTCGACCGCATTGATGCGCACCACCGGCAGAGCGAAGGCGGCATCACCCTCGCCCAGCACGGGGCAGGTCAGCTCGGGGCCTTCGATGAATTCCTCGCAGAGGATTTCATCGTCGAATTGCGCGGCCAGCTGCACCGCCTCCTGCATCTGCGAATAGCCCTCCACCTTGCTGGCGCCCATGGACGAACCCTCGTGCGGCGGCTTCACAAACACCGGCAGGCCCAGCTCATCGGGGATGGCATTGCAGCGTTCGCGGCTGATGTCGGCGCGGCGAATCTTCACATAGCGCGGTGTGGGCAGGCCGTCGGCCAGCCACAGGCGCTTGGTGGTGATCTTGTCCATGGCCATGCTGGAGGCCATCACGCCCGAGCCGGTGTAGGGGATGCCCAGCAACTCCAAGGCGCCCTGCACCGTGCCGTCCTCACCGCCCCGACCATGCAGGGCGATGAAGCAGCGCGCGAAGCCTTGACGCTTGAGTTCACCCAGATCGTTCACCGAGGGATCGAAGGGGTGAGCGTCCACACCTTCCTCACGCAAGGCTTGCAAGACGCCGGGGCCCGACATGGTCAGCGAAACCTCGCGCTCGGCCGAGCTGCCACCCAGCAAAACGGCGACCTTGCCGAATGCCTTGGGATCGATATTCAAATTCAAAACAGTGGGTGTATTCATGCCGAAGCATCCTTGCCGCTAGCGGGCGGCACAGTCAAAAGTTCATGTGTCTGGGCGGGCACGGCGCCAATCGAGCCGGCGCCCATCACGATCACCACATCGCCGGCCTTCGCCTGCTGAGCGATGGCCTGCGGCAGCGCGGCGATATTGTCGACAAAGTTGACCGGGGTCTGGCCCTTCTCCGCGCCCTTCTCCGCACCCTTGGCCGCCTTCGTCAGCGCATCCATCAAGGCACGTCCATCGGCGCCGGCAATCACCGGTTCGCCAGCCGAGTAAACCTCGGTCAAAAGCACGGCATCGGCCTGGCCCATCACCTGCACAAAGTCGGCAAAGCAGTCCCGCGTGCGGGTGTAGCGATGCGGCTGGAAGGCCAACACCAGGCGGCGGCCGGGGAAGGCCCCGCGCGCCGCGCTCAGCACCGCGGCCATTTCCACCGGGTGGTGGCCGTAGTCATCGATCAGCGCGAATGTGCCGCCGTCCTGCGTGGGCAGATCACCATAGCGCTGGAAGCGCCGACCCACGCCGCCGAACTTCTGCAGGGCGGCCACGATGGGCGCGTCCGGCAACTCCAGCTCGGTGGCCACGGCGATCACGGCCAGGGCGTTCAACACATTGTGCTGACCGGCCAGATTGAGCGTCACCTCCAACTCGGGCAAGACCTGACCCTGCTCCAGTTCACGGCGAACCTTGAAGCGCATCTGGCCACCGGCCAGGGCTTGCACATCCAAGGCCTGCACCTGATTGCCAGCATTCATGCCATAGCTGATCACCGGACGGGACAGCAAGGGCATGATGGAGCGCACACCCGCATCATCCCCGCACAAGACCGCCGCGCCGTAGAAAGGCATGCGGTGCAGGAACTCGACAAAGGCCAGCTTCAGGCGCGCAAAGTCATGGCCATAGGTTTCCATATGGTCGGCGTCGATATTGGTGACGACGGCCAGGGTGGGCAGCAGGTTCAGGAAGGAGGCGTCCGACTCATCGGCCTCCACCACGATGAACTCGCCCTGGCCCAGGCGCGAGTTGGCGCCCGCGGCCAGGAGCTTGCCGCCGATGACGAAGGTCGGATCCAGGCCCGCCTCCACCAGCACCGAGCTGAGCAAGGAGGTCGTCGTCGTCTTGCCATGGGTGCCGGCCACCGCAATGCCTTTTTGCCGACGCATCAACTCGGCCAGCATGACAGCGCGCTGCACCACCGGGATGCCTTGGGCGCGCGCTGCAATCACCTCGGGGTTGTCGGCCTTGACGGCGGTCGAGGTGACCACCACCTGCGCGCCCGCGATGTGCTCGGCCGCATGGCCGATGTGGATGCTCAGGCCCAGGCTGGCTAGGCGCTGCGCGGTGGCGCTGTCCGATTGATCGGAGCCCGAAACGACATAGCCCAGATCGTGCAGGATCTCGGCGATGGCGCTCATGCCGGCGCCGCCAACGCCGACGAAATGGATGTGCTTGAGTGCGTGTTTCATGATTGATGACTCACCAAGGCTTCCAACTCGTCCGCCACTCGCGCCGCCGCGCGCGGCTTGGCCAGGGCGCGGGCGCGCTGGGCCATTTGCACGAGGCTGTCGCGGTCCTGGCTCTTGAGCAATTCATAAAGGCTTTGCGCGTTCAGCTCCGGCTGCGGCAGATGGATGGCCGCGGCGTGCTGGGCCATGTACTGCGCGTTGTCGCGCTGATGCGAGGTGGTGCTGACGACCAGAGGCACCAGCACGCTGGGCAGGCCGGCGGCGCAGAGCTCGCTCACGGTGACGGCGCCGGCGCGGCAGATGATCAGATCGGCCTCGGCCAGCTGCGTCGCCATATCCTCGATAAAGGGGCGCAGCTCCAGGCCCTCGCCCAGCTCCAGACCGGCCTCGCGATAGCCTTGTTGCACGGCCGCCAGATTGGCTTGACCGGTTTGATGCAATACCTGCGGGCGGCTCTCGGTGGGCCACAGAGCCAAGGCCTTGGGCAGGACTTCGTTGATGGCTTTGGCACCCAGGGAGCCACCCACCACCAGAATCCGCAAGGGCCCCGAGCGGCCAGCAAAACGCTGCTCGGGCGGCGCGATGGCCTCGATCTCGGCCCGCACCGGATTGCCCGTCACCACGGCCTTGGGCGTGGCTGCGGCCGCTGCGCCGTCAAAGCCAAAGGCGATGCGACGGGCGAAATGCTTGAGGGAGTTATTGCTCAAGAGCATGGCCGCATCGGCATTCACCAACATCAGCGGCTTGCCGCTCAGCCAGGCCATCAGACCGCCGGGAAAGCAGACATAGCCGCCCATGCCCAGCACCACATCGGCGCTGCGAGTCACAAAGACCTGACGGCTCTGCACAAAGGCCTGCACCAGCTTGAACAAACCTTTGACGGTATGCATCAAGCCCTTGCCGCGCAGGCCGGCGAAGGCCATGCGGTCCAGCGGAATGCCGGTCGGCGGCACCAGCTTGTTTTCCAGGCCCAACTCGGTGCCCATCCAGCTGACGCTCCAGCCGCGCCGGGTCATCTCCTCGGCCACGGCCAGGCCGGGAATGATGTGACCACCGGTGCCGGCCGCCATGATGACCAGGTGTTTAGTACTCACGCGCGGCCTCCCCGCATGAGCTGTCTGTTTTGGCTGCGCCGAAACCGGCAAACGCCGCGCATGCTGCGCAGCGTCGGCTTTGCGCTTTGCTTCAAGCCGCTCATGCTCGGCCTCCTCGCATGAGTTGCCGGTTTTCAATATCAATTCTCAAAACCACAGCCAGCGCGACACAGTTCATCAGAATCGCCGACCCTCCAAAACTCATCAGGGGCAAAGTCAGTCCTTTGGTAGGCAGGGCGCCGAGGTTCACGCCCATATTGATAAAAGCTTGGCCGCCCATCCAGATGCCTATGCCTTGGGCATAGAGACCGGCGAACACGCGGTCCAGGGCGATGGCTTGGCGGCCGATGTGGAAGAGCCGGCGCGAGAGCCAGAAGAAGCCCAGGATCACCACGGCCACGCCCAAAAAGCCCAGCTCTTCGCCGATCACGGCCAGCAAGAAGTCGGTGTGCGCCTCGGGCAGGTAATGCAGTTTTTCCACGCTGGAACCCAGGCCCTGGCCGAACCATTCGCCCCGGCCGAGTGCGATCAGGGAATGCGTCAGCTGATAAGCCTTGCCCTGGGCGTACTTCTCGTCCCAGGGGTTGAGGTAGGCAAAAATGCGCTCGCGGCGGAAGTCGCTCAGCGTGATCATCAGCACAAAGGCACCGATCAAAACCGCCACGATGAGGAAGAACATGCGGCCGTTCACACCGCCCAAGAACAAGATGCCCATGGCGATGGCGGCGATCACGATGAAGGCCCCCATATCCGGCTCGGCCAGCAGCAAAACGCCCACCACGCCCAGGGCCACGACCATGGGCCAGACGGCTTTGACGAAGTTCTCCTTCACATCCATCTTGCGCATCATGTAGTTGGCCGCATACATGGCGATGGCGAACTTGGCCAGCTCCGAGGGCTGGAAGTTCATCACACCCAGAGGCAGCCAACGCCGCGCGCCATACACCACCTTGCCCACACCCGGCACCAGCACCAAGATCAGCAAGACCAGGGCCACCACAAACAACCAGGGCGCCCAGCGCTCCCAGTTGCTAACCGGCACCATCACCGTCACCAAGGCCGCCACCAGGCCGAAGCAGATGGCCACGATGTGTCGGATCAAAAAGTGCGTGGGCAGGTATTTGGCAAAGCGCGGGTTGTCCGGCATGGCGATGGAGGCCGAATACACCATCAGCAGGCCCAGGCCCATCAAGGCCAAGACCACCCAGATCAGCGTCAGATCCAAACCCTGAATCTGCGTGGGTTGGCCGGCCGAGGTGGAAACCCAGTCCCGCACTGGCACTTTCTCTTTGCCGCCCGCGCGATCGCCGCCCAGCAGGCCACGCAGGCGCTCGACCAGGCCGGCCAAGCCGCCCGAGCGAAAGCTGCCGCTGCCGGTCTCGCTCATGCGCTGAGACCTCGGTCGGCCGCCAGGCTTTGCACCGCGGCCACAAAGACCTCAGCGCGGTGGGCGTAGTTGCGGAACATATCCAGGCTGGCACAGGCGGGGCTCAGGAGCACGCTGTCCGTGCCTTGGGCTTGTTCCAGACACCAGGCGGTGGCGGCTTCCAGGGATTCATGCGACTGCAGGGGCACGCCAGTCTCGGCCAGGGCCGCCGCGATCTGCGGGCCGTCGCGGCCGATCAAGGCCACGGCGCGTGCATGGCGGGCGACACCGGCAGCCAAAGGGCTGAAGTCCTGGCCCTTGCCGTCGCCACCCAGAATCAAGACCAGCTTGGCCGGGTCGCGGTCTGCACCTAGGCCGGTGATGGCGGCCACGGTGGCGCCCACATTCGTGCCCTTGGAATCGTCGTAGAAGTCGATGCCGTCAATCGTCGCCACATGCTCGACCCGATGCGGCTCGCCTCGGTATTCGCGCAGGCCGTGCAGCATAGGAGCCAAGGCGCAGTCCGCCGCGCTGGCCAAGGCCAGAGCCGCCAGCGCGTTCGAGGCGTTGTGGCGGCCGCGCACCCGCAGGGCATCGGCCGGCATCAGGCGCTGCAGAGAAATTTCTTCCTCGTCATCGCCTTTCTTGCGTTTGATGGTCTCGTCCACCTCGCGGGCGCGCACCAGCCATGCCATGCCGCCCTCTTCCACCAGGCCGAAATCGCCGGGGCGGTCCGGGGCGTCGAGGCCGAAACGGGTGACCCGGCGCGACACGCTCTTGGCCGCGCGACCCCGGCCTTGCTTGACCAGCACAGCGGCCGGCACCATGGCCTCGACCAGGGGGTCGTCGCGGTTGATGACCATCAGGCCTTGCTCGCCAAACACCCGCGCCTTGGCCCGGCTGTAGTCGGCCATATCGCCGTGCCAGTCCAGATGGTCCTGGGTGATATTGAGCACCGTGGCGGCCGTGGGCTCGAAGCCCTGCACGCCATCGAGTTGGAAGCTGGACAGCTCCAGCACCCAGACCTCGGGCAAGACCTCAAACACCGGGCCCTTGGGCGGCGGCTTGATGGGCAGGGGCGCCTCGTCCAGCAAGGCGTCCACCATTTCCATGGTGGATTGCTCGAGGACGGTGGCGGCAACTGCAGCGGGTGCCGCAATTTCGGCAGTCTCAGCGGCTTCAGCGACAGGCTCGGCGACCTCCTCTGGCGAGGGTTCAGCTTCGACAGCCGGGACGTCCACGCTCAACTCCGCATCGGCCATGGCCTCGTTCGCCATGGCTTCCGTGGCCGACTCGCTTGGCGTCGCTTCCACTACCTCCACGGCTTCAGCTGGCATGTCCAGCGGCGCTTCCACCGCAAGTTCAAGGACAGGTTCCGGCTCCAGATCCAAGGCCTGGCCGAGCATGCCCAACATGCTGGGGCCGATATTGCCGGCCACCGCCACACGCTTGCCGGCGCGCTCGGCCAGCAAGGCGGTCATGCAAGTGGTCGTCGTCTTGCCATTGGTGCCGGTGATGGCCAGCACGGCCGGGGCATATTGCCGCTCGGTCTTCAGGTCAGCCAGGGCCTGCACAAACAAGTCCAGCTCGCCCAGCACAGGCACGCCGGTCTGGCGCGCCAGCTCGATCAAGGGCGCGATGCGCGCATCGCGGGGCGACAGGCCCGGGCTCTTGAGCAAGAGGTGCACACCCTGCAACTCGGCCGCAGGCTCACCGAACTCGCCGCTGACAAACGTTGCTTCGGGCAAGACCTCGCGCAGGGCCGCCAGCTGAGGCGGGTTGGCACGCGAGTCCCAGACCCGGATGCTGGCAACACCCAAACGCTGCATCCAGACGGCCATGGCCAGGCCGGTGTCACCCAGGCCCAGGATCAGCGCATGACGGTCGTTATAGCTTCTCATGGCATTAGCGGAGCTTCAGGCTGGCCAGGCCGATCAGGCATAGCAGCATGGTGATGATCCAGAAGCGCACCACGACCTGCGTCTCCCTCCAGCCCGATTTCTCAAAATGGTGGTGCAGGGGCGCCATCTTGAAGATGCGGCGGCCGGTGCCGTATTTGCGCTTGGTGTACTTGAACCAGGTCACCTGCAACATCACCGACAAGACCTCGGCCACAAAGATACCGCCCATGATGCCCAGCAGGATTTCCTGGCGGGTGATCACAGCCACGGTGCCCAGAGCGCCGCCCAAGGACAACGCGCCCACATCGCCCATAAAGACTTGGGCCGGATGGGTGTTAAACCAGAGGAAGGCCAGACCCGCGCCGGCCATGGCCGCGCAAAAAATCAGCAACTCACCGGCGCCCGGGATATAGGGCAGCAAGAGGTATTTGGAGAACACCGTCGAGCCGGTCAGGTAGGCAAACAGACCCAGCACCGAGCCCACCATCACCACCGGCATGATGGCCAGGCCGTCTAGGCCGTCGGTGAAGTTCACCGCATTGCTGGTGCCCACGATGACGAAGTAGGACAGGCCGATAAAGCCGAACACGCCCAGCGGGTAGCTGACCGTTTTGAAGAAGGGCACGATCAAGTCCGCGCGCGGCGGCAGCTCGGTCGAGAAGCCGCTGCTGATCCAACGGAAGAAGAGCTGGATCACGCCCAAGAACGACGTCTCCGACACGCTGAAGGCCAGGTAAATGGCGGCGAACAGGCCGATCAAGGACTGCCAGAAGAACTTCTCGCGGCTCTTCATGCCCTCGGGGTTCTTGTCCACCACCTTGCGCCAATCGTCCACCCAACCGACCGCGCCAAAGCCCAGGGTGACGACCATCACCACCCAGACGAAACGATTGCTCCAGTCAAACCACAGCAAGGTGGAGACCGCGATGCCGATCAAGATCAGCACACCACCCATGGTAGGGGTGCCACTCTTGGCCAGATGCTGTTGCACGCCGTACTCGCGGATGGGCTGGCCGATCTTCATCTCGGTCAGGCGGCGTATCACCCAGGGGCCGAAGGCCAGGCCGATCAGCAAGGCCGTCAGGGCCGCCATCACGGCGCGGAAGGTCAGGTATTGGAAGACCCGCAAAAACCCCAGCTCGGGGTACATGCTTTGCAACCAGATCGCCAAACTATGCAGCATGTGAAGTGCCCTGCTCTGTGTCGCCCGCCAATGCAGCGACGATCTGTTCCATCCGCATGAATCTCGATCCTTTGACCACGATGTTCTGCACCTGAGGTGCTAGTTCTTCGACTGTGAGGGTGGCGATCAACTCGGCCACCGTCTTGAAATGCCGCGCGGCCGGGCCAAAGGCGGCCGCTGCGTGCTCGGTTGCGCTTCCCACTGTCCACAGGGCTTGCAAGCCCCGCTGAGCAGCGTAGGCGCCGACTTCGGCGTGGAAGGCCGGGCCTTGATCGCCCACCTCGCCCATATCGCCCAAGATCAGCCAGGATGCGCCGGGTAGATCCGCCAGCACATCGATGGCCGCGCGCACGCTGTCGGGGTTGGCGTTGTAGCTGTCGTCGATCAGATTGAAGGCACGACCCATGCGTTCAACACGGCGCAGCTGGGAACGACCTTTGACCGGGCGGAAGGCCTCCAGCCCGCGCTGAATCACCGCCAGCGGAGCACCGGCCGCCAGGGCGCAGGCGGTAGCCGCCAAGGCATTGCGCACATTGTGCAAACCGGCCACGGCCAGGGCCACGGGGGCGTCGCCAGCGGGGGTGTGCAACTCCAGCGCCCAATGGCCGGCCTCCAGCCAACGTGCACTGCCCTGCACATCGGCAGGTCCTTGCAAGGCGAAACTCAGATGGCCACGATGGCCGGCTTGCGCGGCCCAGATGGGGGCGCATTCATCATCGGCGGGGAACACGGCCACGCCACTATCGCCCAGTGCCTCGATGACGGCGCCGTTCTCGCGCGCGGCGGCCTCCACGGTCTGCAGAAACTCCTGATGCTCACGCTGGGCGTTATTGACCAGGGCCACGGTGGGCCGGGCGATGGCGGCCAAGGGCGCGATCTCGCCGGGGTGGTTCATGCCCAGCTCCAGCACCGCCACCCGATGCCATTGATGCTCGTCCTGGCGCAGGCGCAGCACGGTCAGGGGCACACCGATATCGTTATTGAAATTGCCCGCCGTGGCCAAGGCTTGCTCGCCATGCCATGTGCGCAGAATGCTGGCAATCATCTGGGTGACCGTGGTCTTGCCATTGCTGCCGGTGACGGCGATCACCGGCAATTGCAGCTGGGCGCGCCAGGCCTTGGCCAACAGGCCCAAGGCCTGCTTGGCATCGGGCACCTCGATGCCAGCTAGCCCCGCTTCGGCCAGGCCGCGTTCGGCCAGGGCAGCGACGGCACCGGCGGCTGCAGCCTGCGCAAGAAAATCGTTCGCATCAAAACGCTCGCCACGCAGGGCGACGAAAAGATCGCCCGCCGCCAGCGTGCGGCTGTCGCTATGCACCCGCTGGATGGCGATGCTGGCATCGCCCACCAGACGCGCCTGGGGCAGCAAAGGCTGCAGCAGCGCATGGGCCTGGCCCAGAGTCATCAAATGTTGGGCAGTCACAGGCCAGCCCTCCGGATCAAGGCGGCACGCGCCTCTTCCACATCGGAGAAGTGATGGCGCACGCCGCCCACCTCCTGGTAGTCCTCATGGCCTTTGCCGGCGACCAGGATGACGTCGCGGCTGCCGGCCTCTTGCACGGCCTGCGCTATGGCGGCGCGGCGGTCGGCAATGACTTGATGGGGTGCGCCAGCGGGCACACCGGCGACGATATCGGCCAGCACCGCATCGGGCGCCTCGTTACGGGGGTTGTCGCTGGTCAGGATGACGCGCTGGGCCTTGGCCGCAGCAATCGCCCCCATGGCCGGCCGCTTCGTGCGATCGCGATTACCACCGCAGCCAAACACCACGCTCAGCTGACCACCCCGTGCTGCTGCCAGCGGAGCCAGGGCGCTCAAGGCCTTGTCCAAGGCATCGGGCGTGTGGGCATAGTCCACCACCAGCTGAGGCAACTCGGTGCCTGAGCCCACCCGCTGCATACGGCCAGGCACCGGCGTGACCTGGGCCGCCACGCGGGCGGCGTCGGCCAGGCTATGACCCAGGGCGCGCAGGCCGCCCAGCACGGCCAGCAGATTGGCGACGTTGTAGTCGCCGATCAAGCCGGTCTCCAGCAGCAACTCGCCCGCGCCCTGCTCACGCAAGGTAAAGGCCAGACCACCGGCGCGGTAATGCAGATCGTGGGCGGACAAGCGCGCGCCCTTGTCGCCCAAGGCATAGGTCCACAGATCCAACTTGCCAGCCAACTCAAGCGCCAACTCGGCGCCCTTGGCATCGTCCAGATTCAGCACGGCGGCCTGCAGGCCGGGCCAGTCGAACAGCTCGCGCTTGGCGGCCCAGTAGGCCTCCATGCTGCCGTGATAGTCCAGATGGTCTTGGGTGAAATTGGTGAACAAGGCCACCCGCAGCTGGGTGCCGGCTAGGCGATGTTCTTTCAGACCAATGCTGGAGGCCTCGATGGCGCAGGCGCTGAAACCCTGGTCGGCCATGCGGCGAAAGCCCTGCTGCAGGAGCACGGGGTCAGGTGTTGTCAGGCCTGTGTATTCGATGGCGGCCCCCGCATTGGCCTGGCCAGGGATGGGCGGCTCGCCCACACCCAAGGTGCCGACAATGCCGCAGCGCTGGCCCAGCAGGCTCAGGGCCTGAGCCATCCACCAGGCGGTCGAGGTCTTGCCATTGGTGCCGGTGGTGGCGATCACATCCAGGGCCTTGGAGGGCTCACCGTAGTAGGCGGCGGCGATCAGGCCGGTCTTGCTCTTGAGCCCGGGCAGCGAGGCCACGCGGGCGTCGACAAAGCCATAAGTCTCCACGCCCTCGTCTTCCACCAGACAGGTGGAGGCACCTGCGGCCAGGGCGGCGGCCACAAACTCGCGGCCGTCACGCGCATAGCCGGGCCAGGCGATGAAGGCATCACCCGGCTGCACGGCACGGCTGTCGGTGCGCAGGGCGCCGGTCGTCCATTCCTGCAACCAGCGGGCGGCGGCTTCGGGGGATTTCAACTTCGTCAACATCAAAAGCTTTCTTCAACTGCTTCGACCGGGGTCTTGGCCACGATTTGCGGCTTCACTTCCAGATCGGGTGGCACGGCCATCAGGCGCAGGCTTTGCGAGACCACCTGGCTGAACACCGGGCCGGCCACGGCGCCACCGAAATACTTGCCGGCCGTGGGCTCATCCAACATCACCGCGACGATGATGCGGGGCTTGCTGATAGGCGCGATGCCCACAAACCAGGAGCGATATTTATTGCCGGCATAGCCCTTGCCTTCTTGCTTGTGAGCCGTGCCGGACTTGCCGCCCACGCTGTAACCCGCGGCCATGGCCTGGGGCGCCGTGCCTCCGGGGGCGGCGGCCATCTCCAGCATGCCGCGCATGGTTTCGGCCGTCTTGGGCGAGAAAACCTTGATGCCATGCACCTGCTCGCCCGGCGGGCGACGCATCATGGTCAGGGGGATGACCTCGCCATCCCGCGCGAATACGGTGTAAGCATGAGCCAGCTGGAATAGCGAGGCCGAGAGGCCATAGCCGTAAGACATGGTGGCCTGCTCGATCGGCCGCCAGGCCTTGTAAGGCCGCAGCTTGCCGGTGATGGCGCCGGGAAAGTCCAGCTGCGGGCGCTGACCCAGGCCGATGGCGGTGAACAGCTCGTGCATCTCGCGCGGCGGCATCTGCATGGCCATCTTGACCACACCGATATTGCTGGAGCGCTGGATGACTTGGGTCACCGTCATGGATTCGCGCGGCGTGTGGTCGGTGGGCGACCAGCCGCTGATGTTGACGCTGCGAGGCGCGGTATGAATGATGGTGTCGGGCGTGACGCGGCCGCTCTCCAGGGCTTGCGCCACGATGAAGGGCTTCATGGTCGAGCCGGGCTCGAAGATGTCGGTCAGGGCGCGGTTGCGCAGCTGGGCGCCGCTCAGATTCTTGCGCTCACCGGGGTCGTAGCTGGGGAAGTTGGCCAGGGCCAACACCTCGCCGGTCTGCACATCGACCACCACCACCGAACCGGCCTTGGCCTTGTTCTCGGCCACCGCGTCGCGGATGCGCTGGTAGGCAAAGAACTGCACCTTGGAGTCAACCGACAGGTCAATGTCGCGACCATTCACCGCCGGGATGCGGTCGCCAATGTCTTCCACCACCCGGCCCAGGCGGTCGCGCACCACTGAGCGCGAACCATCGCGGCCCTGCAGCTCTTTCTGGAAGGCCAGCTCTATGCCTTCCTGGCCTTTTTCTTCGATATTGGTGAAGCCCACCACATGGGCGGCGGCCTCGCCTTCGGGGTATTTGCGCTTGTACTCGCGGTCAGCGAACACGCCCTTCAGGCCCAGGGCCTTGATCTTCTCGGCCGTCTGGTCGTCGGCCTGGCGGCGCAGCCAAACGAATTTAGTCGCCGGGTCCAGCTTGCGCTCAAGTTCCGCGTTAGACCAACCCAGAATCTTGGCCAGGGCGCGCCGCTTGTCGGGGTCGGCATCGACTTCTTTCGGGATGGCCCAGAAGGAAGGCACGGCCACGCTGGCGGCCAGCACCTGACCGCTGCGGTCGATGATGCGGCCACGGCTGGCCGGCAGCTCCATGGTGTGGGCGTAGCGCGCCTCGCCCTGTTTTTGATAGAACTCGGTGCCTATCACCTGCACGTACAAGGCACGCACCAGCAAGCCGGCGAAGGCCAGGCCCACCAGGGCCACGAGAAAGCGCGAACGCCAGGGCGGCGTCTTGGAGGCCAGCAGCGGGCTGGTCGAATAATTGACCCCGCGGGTGCTGAGCGAGCGCGCGGCCGAGTTGCCGCTGCCACTATTGCGTTTGGCGCCGGGCAGCTTCAAGACTTGGCTCCCGAGGCGGCATTGTGGGCAGGCTTGGCCGCCTGGTCCGTCACCTCCTGAGTGACTGCCGGGCCGATGGCGCGCATATGCAGGCGCTCGCGCGCCACCTGCTCCACCCGCAGATTGGTGGCCTGGGCATGACGCTCGGCCTGCAGGCGCTGGCTATCAGCCTCCAGCCGCCGACCTTCCGCCTGCGCACGATCCAGCTCGGTGAACAGCCGGCGTGCCTCGTAGGCGCTGCGCACCAGAGTCACGCCGCTCAGCAGAACGGCAATCAGCAGGAGGAAGTTGAGGCGGCTCATATCACTCAGGGCGCCTCATCAGTGCCTTCGCCGCGCGCGGCGCGACGACGCTTGTGATGCTCCACCGGCAGCGGCGTGGTGGTGCGCTGGGCGATGCGCAGCACGGCCGAGCGGGCGCGCGGGTTGGCGGCCACCTCGGCTTCGCTGGGCTTGATGCGGGCAATCGCCTCCAGCGCCAGAGGCTTGGGCTCGGCAAACAGGGCGCGCCGGTCCACCACCTGCTTGCTATGGCCGGCGATGAAGTTCTTGACGATGCGGTCTTCCAGCGAGTGGAAGCTGATGATGGCCATGCGCCCCCCCGGGGCCAGCAAGGCCAGGGCCGCGTTGAGGCCGCGCTCTAGTTCTTCAAGCTCCCCGTTGACGTGAATCCGAAGAGCTTGAAAGGTGCGCGTTGCGGGGTTTTGTCCCGCTTCCCGGGTCTTGACCGCACGAGCCACGACCTCGGACAACTCGTCGGTGCTTCTAACGGGATTCCCGCCTGCCCTGCGAGCAACAAGCGCCTTTGCAATCTGAACAGCAAACCGTTCTTCCCCATAGTCGCGTATGACCTCCGCAATCTGGCGCTCATCGGCGCGGGCCAGGAAATCCGCGGCACTTTCACCACGGCTTGTGTCCATACGCATGTCCAGCGGGCCGTTGAAACGGAAGCTGAAACCACGCTCTGGGTTGTCGATCTGCGGGCTGGACACACCGATGTCCAGCAAGATGCCTTGCACCTGTTCCACACCGCGCTCGCGCAGCTGCTCGCGCATATCGGCGAAGGCGGCGTGGATGATGGAAAAACGCGGATCCGTGATCCGCGTCTCGCCCGTCGTGGCCGCCGCGATCGCCTCCAGATCGCGGTCGATGGCGATCAGCCGCCCCTCGGGCGAGAGTTTGGAAAGCAGCAGGCGCGAATGACCGCCGCGGCCGAAAGTGCCGTCGACGTAAACACCGTCCGGCGAGGTCAGCACCTGCTCCACCGTTTCGTGCAGCAGCACGGTGGTGTGCGAAAAGGGGGCGGGAGAGGTGGGCGTTGTTTCCATCAGAAGCTGAAATCCTTGAGGGCGTCAGGCAGTTCGGACTGCATGACTTGTGCTTCATGTTTGGCATAAGAGGGGGCGTCCCACAGCTCGAAGTGACTGCCCATGCCCAGCAGCATCACCTCGCGCTCGATGCCGGCTGCCGCACGCAGCTCGGGCGAGATCAGCACGCGCGCAGCGCTGTCGATCTCCACATCCATGGCATTGCCCAGAAAAACCCGCTTCCAGCCGGCTGCCGACATGGGCAGCGCAGCGATGCGGTCGCGAAAGGCTTCCCAGGCTGGGCGCGGGAACACCATCAAGCAGCCTTCGGGGTGGCGGGTCACGGTCAGCTGGCCGGCGCACAGCGCCTGCAAGACCTCGCGGTGGCGTGTCGGGACGGCAAAACGCCCCTTGGCATCCATTGCCAAGGAGGAAGCCCCCTGAAACACAAAATTCGCCACAGCGACCCACCAAAGTACACTTTTCACCACTTTACTGACCGAACTTCAGCAGGTCAAGCCAATTCGTAAAAAGTTCCAATGAAATCAAGCACTTAGACACATATGCTCACAAGCCCCTGGAACTGAAATTCGTTCAAAATTAAGGACTTGCATAACTGTCTGCAAGTGCTAGATGAACTTATTTCAAGTAGGGCTTGTCACGATTTCGGGCTACAGACTCTCGCAAAGCTGCCGATTCCTAGGAAACCCAAGGACTCGAGTCCGCGCAAGCGCTCGATCCGCCCATCCCTTCCAAGCCCCTGGACCGTCCAGGCGCGTGAACCGATAGAGGCGTTTTTGAGCAGCAAAGCATCAAGTTCTCTGTTCTATGCCATCGCCCTGGGCGCCAGCATCGGTCTCTTACTCCCCGCCCTGATGGTGGGCGGCTGGTTGATCGGCCTGCGTGAATCCCAGGTCGCCGTCGAAGAGCAGCAACGCGAGCTGGAGACCAAGCTGGACGTGCTGGCCAGCAGCCTGCCCGAGCTGCTGTGGAATCTGGACACCGTGGCCGCCCGCGAGGTAGTGGCGGCGGTGATGAAGTCGCCCGACGTGGTGCGGGTCAAGATCCGCGACGCCTCGCAAGACGCGCCCTTCATCGAGATGAGCGCGCCCGAGCGCCAGCAAGGCCGGCAAATCCTCGGCGAGCGCGATATCGTGCGCGGCAGCAGTCAAATCGGTCATATCCAGATCGAGCTGGACGACCACCTCAGCAGCGCCGCCCTCTCCCGCCAGCGCTGGCTTTACGGCGCTACCGTGGGCGGCCAGTTACTGATCTCGCTGGGCCTGATCCTGGCCCTGCTCAACACCCGTGTGATGCGCCCCTTGCGCGAACTGGGTGCTTTTGCCAACGACCTGGCCGAGGGCCGCTTCAGCGCAAGGCTGAACAGCCACCGTACCGACGAGATCGGCCTGCTGGGCACCCATCTGGACCATATGCGCCACGCCCTGCATGAACAGTTCGGTGCGCAACGCGCCCTGCTGGAGCGCATGCGCGGCATTGCTGAGACCGTGCCCGGCGTGGTCTACCAGCTACGCAAGGACGCCGAGGGGCAATACCAATTCGCCTACGTCAGCGAGGCGGTAAAGGACTTCTTCCAGCTCAGCGCCGCCGAGTTGAGCGAGAGTGCAAACGCCTGGTTTGAGCAGATTGATCCGGCCGACCGTGCGGCGGTGCGCCAAAGCCTGAAGGAGTCGGCCCGCCAACTCAGCCCCTGGCAGCAGGAGTTCCGAACCCGCCGCCCCGACGGCAGCGAACGCTGGCTCTACGGCAACGCCATCGCCCAGGCCGAGGAAGGCGGCTCGGTGCTGTGGCATGGTTTTCTGACCGACATCTCAAGCCAGCGTCTGGACGCCCTGGAGTTGATGCGTTACCGTCACCACCTGGAAGAGCTGGTGGAAGCACGCACCGCCGAGCTGGCCGAGGCCAGCCAGGCCGCCCAAGCCGCCAATCTGGCCAAAAGCGCGTTCCTGGCCAATATGAGCCATGAGATCCGCACCCCCATGAATGCCATCATCGGCATGACCTATCTGGTACAAAGCGATGCGCACGAACCCAAGCAGCAGGAGAGGCTGCAAAAGGTCGCCGACGCCGCCGAGCATCTGCTGGGCGTGATCAACAATGTCTTGGATCTCTCCAAAATCGAGGCCGGAAAACTGCAGCTCCTACACACCGAATTCACCGTTACTCAAGTGCTGGACAACGTCTACAGCATGCTCGCCCAGCGGGCCAGTGAGAAGCGGCTCAGCCTCAAGATCGAGATCGAAGATCGCCTGGCCAAGCAGGTGCTGCTGGGAGACTCCCAGCGCATTGCCGAGGTCTTGCTGAACTTTGCCGGCAACGCCATCAAGTTCACCGAACAAGGTCAGGTCTGCATGGCCGCCCACATCCTGGCGGACGAGGCCGGCAAGCTGCAAGTTCGCTTTGAGGTCATCGATACCGGCATCGGCATCGCCGATCCTGACCAGCAACGCCTGTTCCAAGACTTCGAGCAAGCCGACAGCTCCACCACCCGACGCTACGGCGGCACGGGCCTGGGCCTGTCGATCTGCCGCCGCCTTGCCGAGCTGATGGGCGGTCAGGTGGGCGTGGAAAGCAAGCCCGGCCAAGGCAGCTGCTTCTGGCTCAAGCTCAGCCTGGCCAAGAGCAGCGGCTTTGTGCTCGGCCCGCCGCCCGCCCCACCGCGCCGCAACCATGCCGCAAGAGACCGCCTGGCCGAGTTCAGTGGCCGCCGGGTGCTGCTGGCCGAAGACAATATGGTCAATCAAGAAGTCGCCATCGCCCTGCTGGGCAGCGCCGGCCTGGCCGTCGACGTGGCCCCCGATGGCAAAGCCGCGCTAGACATGATGAGCGACCCGAACAAGGACTACGCCCTGGTCTTGATGGATGTGCAAATGCCCATCATGGACGGACTGGACGCCACCCGCGCGATTCGCCGCCTGGAGCGGGGCCGCGACATCCCCATCTTGGCCATGACGGCCAATGCCTTTGCCGAGGAGCGCCAGCGCTGCTTGGATGCGGGCATGAATGACCATGTTGCCAAGCCCGTGGTGGCCGAGCAACTATTCGGCACCTTGCATCTTTGGTTGAGCCGCAGCGAAGAACAGCGCAAACTAACGCAATAGTCCACGGAGCGCCTCATGCGCAAGCCCTGCAGCCGGCCCGTCAAGCAGCACCGCACGTTTGCCCGCCGCCTCGGTGAGGCTCTGCTGCTGGCCTGCGCTCTGCCCACCCTGCCTGCCCTTGCCGCTACTGCCGCGGCCCCGGAGGCAGGCGGCGCCCCGCTCGCTGCCACCAGCACGCCGACCCAACTCCTCCATCTGGTGACCGAGGAGTACCCTCCCTACAATATGAGCGGCCAGACCAAGGAAGGCATGGGCGAGGTCACCGGCATTTCCAGCCGCATCTTGCAAACCCTGCTGGCCGAGGCCAAGCTGGACTACACGGTCGCCATCTACCCCTGGGCCCGCGCCATTGCCATGGCCAGATCTCAGGCCATGACCTGCGTCTACTCCATGTCACGCACGCCGGAGCGCGAGTCGCTCTACCAATGGGTAGGCCCCTTGGTCTTCAATGACTGGACCTTGTTTGCCCGCAGCGGCGGGAGCCGCCCGGCCCAGTTGCAGGAGGCGATCAAGGCCCGCATCGGCAGCTACCGGGGTGACGCCATCGTGCCCTATCTGCAGGAGCGCGGTTACCAGGTGGACGTGGGCAGCTCGGACGAACTCAACCCGCGCAAGCTGCTGGCCGGCCGCATCGACTTCTGGGCGACCGGCCGCCTGATCGGCCTCTACCGCTTGCAGCAGCAGGGCTTGACGGGCATAGAGCCGGTGCTCAATTTCAACCGCAGCGAGATGTATCTGGCTTGCCAGAAAGACATGCCCGAGGCCTTGATCCGCCAGCTCAATCAGGGCTTGCAAGCCCTGGACCGGCGCGGCGTGATCCGCAAAATCTACAGCGACTTCGGCTACACGCCTTGAGGCTTGCTCAAGGACCCGAAGATTCCTTGATCAGGCGGCCCGAGCCGCTTTGAATCGGCCTCGCATTCATGGGGTAAAGCCGGCTGAAGATGGAAATCTGATTCATGGACAGCTGCACCGGCTGACGCAACACCATCCACAGCACACCCTCGGAGCAAGGCGGCGTGGTCAACGATCCCATATAGGTGTAGTAGGCCCGGTCCTCCGGCAGCAGCTGGTTCAGATCGATGCTGACCTGGGCCGGCAAGGCCTCGTTCTTCTCCAGCGGCAGATTGTTCCAAATGGTTTGGATCAGCGGCTGATCGCGGCCGCGCTCCAGCAACACCGCCACCACGGCCAGCTTGCCATCGGGGTCCTTGTGCACCAGATGGGCCACCATATCGAACTGGCGGCCGTTGATGCGCTCCTCGCTGGGGCGATGGAAGTGGAACTGCAAGAGCTCAAAGCGCCGGCCCATGATTTGCAGAGAATTGCCCGGCGCCACGTTCACCTGCACCGTGTGGCCGTTGTCCAGCACCGCGAAGCCACTGGGCCGGTAGTCGAACTGGATCTTCTCCAAATCCACCCGTATGCCCTCGCGGATATCGATGGGGCTTTGCCGCGTGCCGACGGCGCAGGTGGCGAACTCGGGGTTCAGCGCCGCCCAACGCTCGGGCGCGCCTTCGCCGGTATAGCCCCAGTGCACATGGGGCGCGCCGCCATGGGCCTCGGCCTTGGCATGCTCGTTTTTGGCCTTGCCCTTTGCGGCCTTGCCATGCTCGTCAGCGGCACCCGGCTTGCCTGCGACCTTGAGCGCGCCCGAGGCCGACTTATTGCTGAGCCGCTCGGCCAAGCGCTGGCGCAACACGTCCAGCGACTCCTCAGGCTTGCCTGCGTCGCCATGCTGGGCCTGGACCGATGACAGGCTCAGCATGCCGGCCAAGGCCGCAGCCAAAACTCTTGAAAAATGATTGCGATGCATGAATGAAGACTCCCGGCCTCGACAGGCCCATCGTCTTTTCATCGGTCATTCGGGCCTCAGCTTGAGGCCTGGGCTCAGGTCATCTCGCGTTTGACGATGGTCCAGGACAGCAGGCCTATGCCCATCAAACCCATCGAGGTGAACGCCAGCGCCACGGTGGAATGCATCACCAAGGGCACGACCAGGCCTGCGACCAGGCCGTTAGCCGCACTGCCAATACAGGCCTGCAAGCTGGAGGCCAGGCCACGGCGCTCGGGCACCTCGTCCAGCACCAGCAAGGTCACCACCGGCACCATCAAAGCCCAGCCAAAGGCAAAGGCCGAGATCACCGGCAAGGCCCAGAAGGGATTGGGCGGCAGCAGTAGATTGAGCGTCACGTTCAGCAGGGAGACCACCGACATGATGACGAAGCCATAGCGGATCTGCTTGCGCGGCGGCACTTTGCCGGCCAGGCGCCCGCTGAGCCAGGCCCCGCCCATGATGCCGCCGATGGA
The DNA here is from genome assembly GCF_003852425.1 of Paucibacter sp. KBW04. GTDB lineage: Bacteria > Pseudomonadota > Gammaproteobacteria > Burkholderiales > Burkholderiaceae_C > Paucibacter_A. The sequence goes on from NZ_QAJN01000002.1 coordinate 194,736, forward strand.
GAAGCAGAAGAACCAGAAGAACTGCGTGGGCGCCAGCCTCAGATGCTCACCCACAAACACCGGCGCCGACAACACGTACAAAAACATGCCGTTAAAGGGAATGCCGCTGGCCAAGGCCAGAAGGATGAAGCGATGGCTGGTGCACAGCCGCCAGTACTCACGCAGCAGCTGGCCCACATGGAAGGGCTGCTTGGCCTCCTCATGCAGCGTCTCGGGCAGCAAGCGCCAGTTGGCGATGAAGAGGCTGGCGCCGATCAGCACCAGGAACCAAAAAATGCTGTGCCAGTCGGAATGCACAAACAAAAAGCCGCCGATCATCGGCGCGATGGCCGGCGCGATGCCAAAAAAGATGGTCACCTGAGACATCACCCGCTGCGCCTCGGAGGGCGCGAACATATCGCGAATGATGGCGCGCGACACCACAATGCCCGCGCCCGCCGACATACCTTGCACCGTGCGCCAAAACACCAGCTGGCCGATGCTGCCCGCCAGGGCACAGCCCACCGAGGCTAAGGTGAAGGCGGCCATGCCCCACAAGACCACCGGCCGGCGGCCGAAGCTGTCGGACAAAGCGCCGTGGAACAGATTCATCACGGCAAAGCCCAGCAGATAGCTGGACAGGGTCTGCTGCATCTCCACCGGCGTGGCATTGAGCGCCGTGGCAATGCCGGCAAAGGCCGGCAGATAGGTGTCGATGGAGAAGGGGCCAATCATGCCCAGGGCCGCCAACAAGACGGCCAAGGCCCAACGCGGCGCGCGCCACAAGGTGCTGGCTTGGGGGTTCATAAAGGATGTGGGAAAACTGGTGGTGTGCGACAGGCACAGCGGGCCAGTGTAGCGGCGAGGCCTTGCGAGCTCGCGTTGAAAAATTAAAAGTGTGAAGCAAGCCGATAGGCCGGATTCTGTGCAGCGCGGCCTTCTTGCGAAGACCGCGCCGTGACCGCCATTCCTCTTGGCCGGGCATCACTGCCCGGCTCGGTGCCACCTACCCGCCAGCTCTGCGAGCCGCATCAATACTGGCCTACTTGGTGTTGCTGCGCGTAGAGATTGCCCGTTTCACCCGACCCTGGAGGCTGCGCTTCCAGTCCCGCAAGGGCTTACACCCCGCACGTTTGATCGACTCGTCTCTGTTGCTCTAATCCTCGGCTCACGCCGGACAGCCGTTAGCTGCTACGCCGCTCTATGCAGTCCGGACCTTCCTCCAGTGCCATGTTTCCATGCTTGCACCAGCGGCGGTCTAGCTTGCTTCACGGCGCCATTATCGTCGATAAGATTTGCCCGCCATGAATGCCTCCTTGTTTGATGACGAGCCCGCCGAGATGCCTCTCGCCCCCGGCGCCACCATGTTGCGCGGCTTCGCCCTGGCGCACAGCGCCGCCTTGCAAGCCGGTGTGGCAGCGGTGCTGGCGCAAGCGCCGCTGCGCCAGATGCTCACGCCGGGCGGCAAGCTGATGGCTGTGTGGATGACGAACTGCGGGCCGCTGGGCTGGGTGTCGGACCGGCGCGGCTACCGCTACCAAGCCCAGGACCCCGTGAGCGGGCGACCCTGGCCCGCCCTGCCAGCAGCCTTTGCAGAACTGGCGCAGCAAGCCGCCGAACGGGCCGGCTTCCCGCGCTTTGAGCCAGACGCCTGCCTGATCAACCGCTACCTGCCCGGCACGCGCCTGAGCCTGCACCAAGACCGCGACGAGCAAGACTTCAGCCAGCCCATCGTCTCGGTCTCGCTAGGCTTGCCCGCCGTGTTCCTGTTCGGCGGCTTGAGTCGCGGCGACAAGACCGAGAGATTGGATCTGCAGCATGGCGACGTTTTGGTCTGGGGCGGCCCGGCCCGTCTGCGCTTTCATGGCGTTATGCCGCTGGCGGGTGGCCGGCACGAAGAGCTGGGCGAGCAGCGGATCAACCTGACTTTTCGCAAGGCTGGTTGAAGCACTGCTACTCATCTGGCGATCAAACCACCAGGCCGAAAAACCAAGGAGAGATTTGCCACCGCCTTGCGACTGACTTCGCGCGGCACATCAGGCACGCCGAGGTGGGAGCCCGTTTTCTAAGCCGTCAACCAAGCCTGGGACTTCGGACTTTCGACCCACGGGAAGGAGGGAAGCATTCCTTAGTCGAAGATGCCGGCTCAGTGGCCGGATCCGAAAGGGATAAGGATTCGGCAGCAGGCTGATTGTGGCCGTTCGCGTCAGGTCGCTCTGCTGTCAGCTATCGCTGATTGCAGTCAGTCACCTGGCATGGTTTGTACGGCCAGTTTCTGTCCGTTGCGTCCTCCAAGCGCGGAATCTGCCAGACTGCCCGAAGAGGAACGCCAACGGTTGCATCGACCTAGGCATCCAGCGACCTCGCGTCGCTGAACAAATCAGGGATGAAATATGAATAATGAGTACACGTTCGCACGATTCTGGCGCTGTGCGCTACAGGTCAATCCTGTCGGCTACAACGGCACCTATAGGGGAGCCGACCATGGGCTGGATGAGGGCGGCTACAACCAAGCCCTGCTTCAGAAGTGCCTTGAGCTGGGCATCAAAGTTGTAGGGTTAGCCGACCACGGCAGCGTGAGCAGCGTCGATGCTTTACGTCAGGTGTTACAGCTGCAAGGGATCGTGGTGTTTCCCGGCTTCGAGATCGCCTCGAACGACAAAACGCATTTCGTCTGTCTTTTCCCCGAGGACACCACGGTGCAGCAGCTTGATCGCTACCTTGGCAACCTCAAGCTGCATGACCCTACAGATGGCATCCGGCCTTCTCGGCTGAGCTCAGAAGATCTGATTGAAGAAGTCGATCTACTTGGTGGGTTCATCTACGCTGCACATTGCACGCAGGACAGTGGCCTGCTGAAAAGCCGCCTGAACCACGTATGGAAGCATCCCAAGCTGCGCGCGGCCCAGATTCCGGGGTCGATAGACGACCTCACGAGCATCGAGAGCGACTTCTATCGCAAGGTGTTCTTGAACAAGGACGAAAGCTACCGGCGTGAGCGCCCTGTGGCAGCGATCAATGCCAAGGATGTAGCCAAGCCTGATGACTTGGATCAGCCGAGCGCAACGTGCTTCATCAAGATGACACGGCCCACTTTCTCAGCTTTCAAGGTGGCCTTCCTCGATCCAGGATCGCGTGTCCGGCTCAACTCGCAGCAGGCCCAAAGTCCGATTGGCAAGGTGGTACGCATGACGGTAGCCGGTGGCTACCTTGATGGCGTCCGGGTGGATTTTTCCGACCATCTCAACACGGTGATCGGCGGCCGTGGAACGGGTAAGTCAACCTTGCTCGAATGCCTGCGCTTCGCCTTGAACTTGCCACCCAAAGGCAAACAGGCTCTGAAGCTCCACCAGGACATCATCAAGGAGAACCTTGGTCGCTCGGCCGGTCGGGTTGAGCTGACAGTGGTGTCCTCTGCCCAGAACGGCAAGCAATACACCATCTCGCGCCGTCATGGCGAGCTGCCGATGGTGCGTGAGATGGATGGCAATATCTCCACCCTACTCCCGCGCGACTTGCTGCCGGGTATCGACATTTACGGGCAGAACGAAATTTACGAGTTGGCCCAAGATGAAACCAGCCGCGTGCAGTTGCTGGATCGCTTTCTTCCTCAAGACGGGGAGTACGAGGCGAAGAGCGCCGACGTGCATAGGCGGTTGAAGGACAACCAACAGAAGCTCACGAAGTCCCTGACCGATCTTGATGAGCTGAATGCACAGGTGGAGCGCTTGCCCAAGCTGGAAGAGCAGCATCGCGGTTTTGATGAACTGGGGATAAAGGAGAAGCTGGCCAAGACCTCACTGATCGCACGCGAGCGAGAGATTTCCAAGACCGCTACTGATGGCGTACAGAGCTTTCGCAACGCGCTTTCAGACCTGCGTGACAGATTGCCAGACCTTGACTTCTTCAACGATGAGGCTCTTCAGGGATTGCCTGACGCTGCACAGTTGCTTGCCATGCGCACAACGCTGGAGGGACTCAAGCAGGGATTCACTGACCATCTGACCGCCATGCAGGCCTTGGTTGATGACAGGGCAGGACAGTTCAGCAACCAGCATGACACATGGCAGCAGGCGATTAAGGCGCACGATACTGAGTTGGAGAAGGCGCTGCGGACGTTGCCCGCCACCGCTGGAAAAAGCGGGCAGGAGATCGGTGTTGCTTATCAAAAGTTGATCGAGGAGATTGAGCGCATCAAGCCCATGAAGTCGCGGGCAACGAATCACGAGTCCCAGCGCGACGCCTTGCTTCAGGAGCGACGCAACTTTTTGGCCGAACTGTCCGATTTGCGTGGGCAACGCATACAGACGTTGCAAAGGGCCGCGAAGAAACTGAACAGGCGACTTGAGGGCAAGCTCAAGGTGGAGATCGTGCCGGAGGCTGACCGCACGCCCTTGATGACCTTCTTGCTGGCTTGCAAGCTGGACGGTGTTGGTGAAAAGCGGCTTGCGTTCATTGAGGAGGCTGAGACGATCAGCCCGCTGTCACTGGCCAAGTCGATTCAGAAAGGATCTGCCGAGGTGCAACTCGATTGGGACGTCACGCAGATGGTGGCCGATGCACTCACCAAGCTCCAGTCTGCTCAACTCATGGAAATGGAAGCCTTGGAGCTGGCGCATCGCGTGGACATCTTTTTGAATGTCGCGCACGGCCAAGCCGATCCGAAATTCCGGCCACTCAACAAGCTCTCTACTGGCCAGCAGTGCACGGCAATCCTGCACATGCTGCTGCTTGAGAGCGTCGATCCCCTTCTGATGGATCAGCCGGAGGACAACCTAGACAACGCCTTCATCGCAGATCGGATCGTCACCGAATTGAGGGAGGCAAAGACCAGTCGGCAGTTCTTGTTCGCAACACACAACGCGAACATCCCTGTGTTCGGCGATGCCGAATGGATTGGCGTGTTCACAGCCGCTGAGAATCATGGATGTCTCGGGTTGGAAGCGCAAGGCTCAATAGACGTTCCTGTGATTCGGGATGAGGTGGCCAGGATTCTGGAAGGCGGGCGCGACGCCTTCATCCAGCGCAAAGAGAAGTACGAGTTCTAAGGTCGTTTTGAAAAGCACCCCGAGAACTCCACCTCGGTGGGCATCTTTGGGGCCAATAGTGGAAATACAGCGACGTAAGTGCGACCCGCAGCTAGCGCAGCAGACGAGCCGTTCACCTATGCGATGCCAGCTCCAGGCGAATAGGAGCCGTTCGAATCGGAGAGGCGACCGGCTGGCTGCAATCTCCAAGAATCAACAGTCAAGGATGTCCGCAGCCCTTGCCGCCTATCACCCTGCCCCGGGCCCTTAACCAGGAGTCACCAGGCCTCCTGGCAAAATCCAAATGATCGGGGCGAGCTTGGCATGAGGGCAACGCTGAACAGGCCCCCCTTGAACAATGGAGCAGCATCAATGGCACTGACAAAAAAGGGTGAGTTCTGGTACGGGACGACGTCCGGCGACACCCAAGCCGAGCTGCGCAGCTACAGCATCGCGAATCGCCACGAGGCCGTCCGGTTTGCCGCGTCCAAATGCGAGTGCGGCTGCCGGACCTTTGCGCTGCAGACGGATGAAGACGCCGGCGTGGCCATCCGCACCTGCACCGACTGCGGGCAAGAACACCTGATGGGCGACAGCGCGGACTATGTTGATGGCGCCACGCCCGAGACGCACGAGTGCGTGTGCGAGAACGAGGTGTTCGAGCTGATGTCGGGCGTCTCCGTGGTCGAGGGCACACATGACGTGCGCTGGTACTACATCGCTTGCCACTGCGTGGAATGCAATCTGGTCGGGGTCTTCGCCGACTGGAAGTGTGAAGCGGGTGATGCGGCGAGCTTCCTCGCCAAGGTTTGAGCGGGCGAGCCCTGCCGAGAGCAGACCTCGCAGCAGAGGCTCTGGCACCCTGACTCAATCCATCCAGCGATCAGGCCGCATGCTGCCTGGCCCACAGCCCGCGCCACCAAGCCAGCAGGCGGGTTAGCCAGCTTCTTGATTGCGGCGCAGCCGAGGCACTGGCAGTCTCAAGCACAGGCTCCGCAGCCACCGGTGCCGCCACCGCCTGCTCAAAGCGGCCAAAAAACTCGCCAATGATTTTTTGGGCCGCGCCGTCCACCACCCGCGAGCCGATTTGCGCCAGCTTGCCGCCGATCTGCACATCGGCGCCATAGCTGAGCAGGCAGCGATCCTCGGCCAAGCTGGCCAGGCTCACCGCCGCCCTGCCCTTGCCAAAGCCTGCCACCCCACCCTGACCGTCAAATTGCACGGTATAGCGATTGGGCACCTCCACGTCCAACATCTGCAGCTGGGCCTTGAAGCGGGCCCGCACCGGGCCCACCGCTGCCATCACCACCACGCTGAGCTGGTCGGGGCCGGTGCGCTCCAGGCTTTCGCAGCCGGGGATGCAGCTTTGCAGTACGGCGTCATCGTTCAATGCGGCCCAGGCCTGGGCCTGGCTGCAGGGCAGCTCGCGTTGACTCTCAATCTTCATCGCTCAAGCCTCCACCAGGGGTGCGGTGGGCACGGCCGCATGTGGGTGCTTTTGCGCGATCACCGCATGCCAGGCGCGCCAGTCGCGGCCCGGGTGTTGCTCGCCGCAAGAGGCGCAAACGCGGGAGGCGTCCGAGCTGGCGTAGAACTGCTGATACAGCGGCGGCAGGTCGCCCACAATGCTTTGCAGCTGCACCTCGTGGCGTTGGATCAGGCCGCCGCAGTGTGCGCAATACCACTGGAAGGCGTCCAAAGAGCCGGGCGCGCGCTGGCGCTCGATCACGGTGCACAAGCTACCGGGTTCGGGGCGCTGGGGTGAATGTTGCACATGGGCGGGCAGCAAAAAGATATCGCCCTCGCGCAGATCCACCCGCTCGAAGCGGCCGCGGTCCCACAGCATCAGGTGGGCGTTGCCCTTGAGTTGGTGGAAGAACTCCTCGTGCGGATCGTCGTGAAAATCGGTGCGGTGGTTGGGGCCGCCGACCACGGTGCAGATGAAATCGGCGTCCTGCCAGATCTGCTGATTGCCCACGGGCGGCTTCAGCTCGGCCGCATGGTCGGCGATCCAGCGGGCGAAGTTGAGGGGGGGACCAAACTTGAGCATCTTGTCTTCTCCTGAGGGTTTGAGTATCAATAGTTCTTGGGGGGCTAGGGGGGTCTGGAAAACCCAGCGCGAGGGCGCGGCAATCGGATCGGGATGGACTGCAAGGCGAAACTTGCAGCCAATAGCCCAGCTATTGGCAAGAGTTTCAACGCAGCAGGCCGCCCGAGTCCGATTGATGGCGCTGCGCGCTGGGTTTTGCAGACCCCCCTCGCTATGATGAGCCTTGCCATGAGCCAAGACACGCCAACGCCCACCCATATCCCAACGCGAAATCTCAGCGGTGCATTGAGCCTGAGCCATCGCCCGGCCAATGTCTCGCTGAAACAGCTGCGTGGCTTTGCGGCCGTGGCGCGCGAGGGCAGCTTCACCCGCGCGGCGGGTCAGTTGTTCCTCAGCCAGTCGGCGCTCTCGGCCCTGATTCGCGGGCTGGAGACCGAGCTGGGCCTGAAGCTGTTTGACCGCACCACCCGACGCCTGGAGTTGACCGAGGCGGCCCGCGAGTTGCTGCCGGCCGTCGAGCGCCTGTTGGCCGATCTGGACCGGGTGGCGGGTGATCTGCGCGATGTGGCCGAACGCCGCCGTGGCCGGGTGCGCCTGGGCACGACGCCGCTGCTGGCGGCCTCGCTGATGCCGGGGCTGTTGCGCAGCTTCAGCCAGCGTTACCCCGAGATCGAGCTGAGCCTGCTGGACGCCAGCGCCGATGTCTTGCTGGCCAAGCTGCGCGCTGGCGAGCTGGACCTGGCCCTGGCCACTTTTGATCAGGACGAGGGCGAGATCGTCAGCGAAGCCCTGCTGCGCGACCCCATGGTGGCCATGTGCCCGCGCGAACATGCCTTGGCCGCTGCCGGCTCCCTGGCCTGGCGCGAGCTGCTGGAGCAGCCCCTGCTCTTCCTGCGCGAGGGCAGCGGCCTGCGCGCCCTGGTGGAGCGCTGCTTTGCGCCCCTGGGCGGTGCGCCCAAGCCGGCGCAAGAAGTAACCCATATCGCCACCGCCATGGCCATGGCGGCGGCCGGCATGGGCATCGCCATCCTGCCGGCCTATGCCTTGCGCGTCTCGCCGCTGGCCAATCTGGTGGGCGTGCCGCTGACCGAGCCGACCATCGCCCGCGAGGTCTCGCTGGCCCATCTGCAGCAGCGCTCGCTCTCGCCCGCAGCGCAGGCCATGCAAGAGCACATCCGGGCGCATTTGCGGGAACAGCTGGGCGAGCATCTGGGGCTTTCCGAACCGAGCAAAGGCCGCGTCAAACGCTCACGCGCGCACGACGACTCATGATGCTGCGCATCACGCTATAGGGCGTGACCATCGAGGTCTTGGGGTTGTCTTTGGAGGCCGTGTTGTTCAGCTGCAAGCGCATCTCGCCAGCGGCGCCGCTGGCCTCGATCTCATGCACATTGCCCTGGATCGTCGGGTCGGCCACCAGTTCGACCTGGGTGGCGTCCATGCCTAAAGTGCAGATCGCCAGCGTGGCGGCCACATTGGCGTTTTTGGGATAGAGCCGGGCGGCGTCGCGCGCGCTGCCGCTGAAGAAAACCGTTGGGGTCTTGATGCTGGCCAGATCCAGCAAGGCCTCGGCCGGCGTATCGCGCCAAGCCAGGGGCGGCTTGCGCGAGCGCAGGCAAACGCGCTCCAGCCCGGCCATGCGCGCGGCCTGCAGATAGTCCAGGCCGGCCAGCGCGCCCGAGGGCAGCAAGAGCTGGCGGCCAGCGGCCTCAGCGGCGGCCTCCAAATCGGCCTGCAGCGCCGAGTCAGACAAGACCCCCACCGAGACCAGGAGCAGATCGCAGCCCGCGCGCAGCACCGCCGCGCCATGGGCTTTGACGGCGCCGTGGCCGGCCGCTTCCACCACCAGATCGGGTTTCAGCGCCAACAGATCCGCCAACTCTGTCAACACCTGCACGCCCTGCCCCTCCCCTTCGGCCACATGCTGGGCCAGGGCGCCGACCAGGCACACACCCTCGCTGGCGCGGGCCTGCAACTCCTGGGCAATCACCCGGCCGATGGCGCCCAGGCCGATCAAGGCCACGCGCAAAGTCGGGCTGTTTGAGTTTGTCGTGTTCGTTGTCATTGCTGCATCTCCAAAGCTTGTTCTACGGTACGGGCGGCCAGCACGGCGGCCAGATGGGCGCGGTAATCGGCCGGGGCGTGGACATCGCTGGACATCAGCTCCTCGTCCACCTTCAGCCCTTTCAGCGCCTCGGGACTGAAGCTGCGGGTCAACGCGGCCTCGAAGGCCGGCAGGCGCACCGCTCCCTGGGCCGTGCCGGTCAGGGCCACGCGGGCGCTGCCATCGTCCAGCTGGGCCACGGCCACACCGACCAGGGCGAAGCGCGAGGCCATCTGCTCTATTTTTTGATAAGCCATGCGGCGCGGCTTGCCAAAGCTGAGGCCACACAGAATCTCATCGGGCTCCAGGGCCGTGCCAAACATGCCGGTGAAGTAGTCATCCACCTCGATTTCACGCCGGTCGGTCTTGAGCCTGGCGCCCAGGGCCAGCACGCCGGCGGGCCAGCAGGCCGCAGGATCGGCATTGGCCAGGGAGCCGCCCAGCGTGCCCATGCTGCGCACCTGCTCGTCGGCGATATGCGAGGCCAGGGCCGCCATGCCGGGCGCAAAGCCGCGCAGCGCGGGGCTGCGCGTCAGGTCGGCATGGGTCTGCATGGCGCCCAGCCAGAGGCGGCCGCTGCCAAGCTCGCGCTGCGCGCGCAACTCGGCCACATCGCGCAAGTCGATCAAGCGCTCGGGCGCCATCAGGCCCAGCTTCATCGCGCCCAGCAGGCTTTGGCCACCGGCCAGCAGCTTGCTGTCCACGCCCTCGCGCAGCAGGGCCAGGGCCTCGCCCAAGGTTTTGACCCGGCAGTACTCGAACTCACGCATGCTGAGCCTGCCCTTCACGTTCGGCGGCCAGCCATTCGCAGATGGCCGCCACAATGCCTTCGTAACCGGTGCAGCGGCAGATATTGCCGCTCAAGGCTCGCGCCACCGCTTCCGTTTCGGCCGGCACACCCTCAGCCAACATGGCCTTGGCCCGCATCAACATGCCGGGCGTGCAGAAGCCGCATTGCAAGGCGTGGTGACGCGAGAAGGCCAGTTGCAAGGGATGCAAAACATCACCCTGAGCCAAGCCCTCCACCGTCTCGATCTCGCTGCCCTCGGCCTGCGCGGCCAAGACATTGCAGGCCTTGACGGCACGGCCATTCATCAACACGGTGCAGGCGCCGCACTGGGCGGTGTCGCAGCCCTGGTGGGTGCCGGTGAGGCCCAGGTCCTCACGCAAGACCTCGATCAAGAGGCTGGCTCGGCGCGGCGTGGGCGCCAGCGGGCAGCTGCGCAGATTGACCTTCAGCTCCATGGCAGATCAGCCCAGTTCCAGGCCGCTCTTGGCGAACTGCTCGCGGATCAAGGCCTTCTCGTCCTCGCTCAACTGCAAGAGCGGGCGGCGCACCGGGCCACCAACCTGGCCCAGCAGTTCCAGCCAGTATTTGCTGTGGGCCTGCGGCTTGCCCTTGGGTTTGCTGGCCTTGAAGGCCTGGCGGGCGGGCTCCAGACTGTCGCGGACCTGGCGGGCCTCGGCGAATTTGCCGGCAAAGGCCAGGCGGGTGTACTCATTGATGCGCTGGTCGGCCGCCGTCTGCAGCAGCAGGGGCGGGGTGGAGCAGAGGTAGAGGCGCCAGCCCAGCTCCTCGATATTGTCCAGCCACTCCTCCTCGGAGGCGGTGCTGACCTGGATCTTGTCGCCCACCAAACGACTCAACTCCACATACATCTCGCGCGGCACGCTGTACTTGATGGCGACGATATTGGGCAGCTCGGCGATGCGGGCGCAGAGCTGGGGGCTCATCAGATAACCGCAGTCCGGGTGGTTCCACATGGCGATGCCGATGTCCAGCTGCTCGCTGATATAGCGGTAGTACTCGTAAATCGTCTCCTCGGTGTCGGCGCCGAAATGCAGCACCGGGCTGTGGACCACGATCCAGTCCGCGCCGCATTCCTGGGCATGGCGGCCCAGAGCCAGCACCGTGTCCAGGTTGGTGTCGGAGCAAGACATCACCGTGCGCGAGCCCTGGGCGCGCGCCTCTTCCGCCGCCCAAGTGAAGCTGCGCTTGCGCTCCTCCAGCGACATGGAGAAGAACTCGCCCTGCTTGCCGCTGACGAACAGCCCGCCCAGCTTGAGCACGCCGGTCCAATGCCGCACATTGGCGCGGAAGCCCGCCTCATCGATGCTGCCGTCGGCCTTGAACGGCGTCAGCATGGCCGCCCACACGCCGGTGAAATGGGCTTTGGCATAGGCCTTGGCTTCTTGCTTGCTGTAGTCCATGGGGATTCCTTCTTAGGTTTTCAAACTGGATTCATGGCGCGCCAGAGCGTGGCGGCCGTGAGCGGGAATTGAAGTGCTGCGGCCTGCGGCTGCACGCCAATGGCGGCGAGCGCGTCATGCGCGGCATTGAGAATCGCGGCCGGCAGGCCGATGCAGCCGGCCTCGCCCACGCCCTTGGCGCCCAGGCGGTTGGCGGCGCTGCGGGTGGGCAGGCTTTCGAGTTGCACACGCGGCATGTCTTCGGCGCGCGGCAGGGCGTAGTCCATCAGGGAGCCGGTCAGAAGCTGGCCGTTCTCGTCATAGGCGATGCGCTCCATCAAGGCCTGACCCAGGCCCTGAGCCAGGCCGCCGATCAGCTGGCCATGGACCAGCTCGGGGTGCACCAGCACACCGGCGTCATCCACCCAGACCAGCTCGCTGATGCGGGGCTGGCCGGTCTGGCGGTCGATCAGCAGCTCCAGCATCAAGCAGCCCGAGGCCCAGGCCTCGTGAGCCACGGTGTGGAAGACCTCCTCGGTGCAGGGCAGCGTCGCGCCTGCGGCCAGCCTGGCTTGCAGCTGCTCGGCCGCCGCCAGAATCGCCGAGCCGCCAATGGCCGTGCTGCGGCTAGCCAGGGCGCCTATGCCAGCCGGGCAGGTGCCGGTATTGCCATGCAAGACCTCCACCTGCTCGGGCAGGCAACCCATGGCCTGGGCGACGATGCGGGCGTAGGCCGTCTCCCGGCCTTGCCCTTGGGCGCTGCTGCCCGTGGCCAGGCGGTAGTGCAGGCCACCCGTTTGAGCGGGGTCCAGCGCCGTCAAGCGGGCGCTCTCGCCGCCCTGGCCGCAGGGTTCCACATACAAGGCCAGCCCCAAGCCTTTCAAAGGCAGGGACGAATCGCTGTTGTGCTGGGCCTGAGCGGCGCGGCGGGCGCGGTAGTCAAACAGAGTGGCGGCGCGCTGCAACAAGGCGGGCAGATCGCAGCGATCCAGCCACTCGCCTTGCGGCAACTCGCGCGGCAACTCCTCCGCGGTCCAGGCATTGGCCAGGCGCAGGTCCAGCGGGTCCAGGCCGCGCCGGCGTGCCGCCTCGTCGACCAGGGCTTCCATCAAGATGCAAGCCTCGGGCCGACCGGCACCGCGAAAGATACCCACGGCCGCCGCATGGCTCAGATGCGCTTGGGCCTGCACCTGCAGGGCCGGCACGCGATAAGGCCCGGGCAGGATGCGCGCCGCATTGCGCAGCGGGGCTGCAGCGCTGAAAGGCATCCAATGGCCCAGCGCAAAGTGCAGCTTCGCCTCCAGAGCTTGGAACTGCCCTTGCTCATCTATCCATAACTGGCCATCCATGCGGGCCGCGCGGCCGTGGGTGCCGGCCAGCAAATCCTCGCCCCGTGTGGCCAGCCAGCGCAGAGGCCGGCCCTGCACCTGGGGCAGACGGGCGGCCCAGGCCAGCATCAAATCCTCAGCAAAAACCGAGGCCTTGCCGCCGAAAGCGCCGCCCACATCGGTGGCGATCACCTGCACCTGCTCGGGCGCCAAGCCCAGGGCGGCGGCCAGGTCCTCACGCGCCCGGCTGGGCGTTTGGGTGGACAGCCAGGTCTGCAGCCTTGCGTTCGCGGCATCCCATTGCATCAGGGCGGCGCGCGGCTCCAGGGGCGCGGCGGCGACGCGCGGCAGGCTCAGATGCGATGCGGCCGTGCTCGGGTGTGCAGGCAAGCTGCCGCTAGAGACCTGAGCTTGCAGGCCCAGATTGCCCGGCACCTCCGCATACAGCTCGGGCGCGGCCGTAGCAAAGTCCAGTACCGGCGGCAGATCGGCATAGTCCACCCAGACCAGATCGGCGGCGGCCTGCGCCTCGTGCAGGTTCTGCGCGATCACCATCGCCACCGGCACCCCGACGGCCAAGACCCGGTCGGCAGGCAGCAGCTCGGCTTGTGGGCAGACCATCTGCGACAGCAGGCGGTTGACGCGAGGCTGGCGCAATGCTGCGAAGTCGGCCGGCGTCAGAACAGCAACCACGCCCGGCTGAGCCTGGGCCTCCTCGATCTGAACACTCTGGATCAAAGCATGCGCGTGCGGGCTGCGAACGAAGACGACGTGCAAGCTGCCGGGCAATTTTTGATTGGCCACAAAACCGCCCTGTCCGCGCAGCAAGCGGGCGTCTTCCACCCGCAGCAGGCCTTGCGGCCTGGCCAAGCGGCTGCCCTCTCCCTGGAAGAACGCGTGGATTCCCTCGTCACCGAGTTGCTTGTTTGCGTGTGCTGTGCTTGCCATGGCCTGCATTGAATCCGCCTGGCGACATTCATGCAAACGCAAAGAATTCGTTGATTCAGTTGTTTTACTTCTGAATAAAACAGGCCGCTCAGCGCCCAAATCGTGCCCAGCCCGCAACGGAGAGCCCGGCATGCAGACAAACACCATGAATCCAAATCAGTATTTATGTATACATTGCAGCAACACTGAATACAAAAGGAGAAAACAAATGACTCAATATCGCAAGACATGGCGGGCCCCGCTAGCGATCGCGCCAACGATCATGCTGCTGGCCGGCCTGCTCGCCACGGCCGGCGCCGTCCAGGCTCAGCAGGCCAAGGCCGCCAGCGGCAACGCCCTCCTCATCTACGGCTTCTTGAAGGCCGATGTAGAAACCGTCAGCGCCAGCGGCATGGACGGCAGCCTCAAGCGCCTGTCCAACAATCTCTCGGTGCTGGGCTTTCGCGCCAGCGAAGACTTGGGGAGCGGCCTGGTCGCCTGGGCGCAGATTGAAACCAACGCCCGTGTCGACACCGGCGACGGCCCCTGGGGCGGCCGCAACACCGGCATCGGCCTGCGCAGCCCCTGGGGCGATCTGCTGATGGGCCAGTGGGAGACGCCGCTACGCTTTGTCTCGGTCTACGCCATCGACCCCTTCACCGCCGGCATCTTTGCCTCCAACAGCCTGATGGGCAATGGCTTTGCCACGGCCGCCAATGCGGCGGCGCCCTCTTCCTTTGACCGCCGCGCGCCCAATCTGATCCAGTACAGCAGCCCGGTGGTGAACGGCATCTCCGGCCGCATCGCCTATGCCCTGAGCGAAGAGAAGACCGCGACGACGAGGCCCGACCTGATCTCCGGCCTGCTCAGCTACAACGCCAATGGCCTCTACCTCGCCTGGGGCCATGAGCGGCATCGCGACTACTTTGGCCCCGGCAGCCTGGATGTGGCCAATCGCTTAGGCGCCGCCTACTCCATGGGCAAGACGCGCTTGCGCGCCGCCTGGGAGCGCCTGCAATACGAGCCGGCCGCCGGCCAAAGCCTGCGCCGGGACGCCTGGCAGCTGGCGGTGACGCATGACATCGGCCAGGGCCAGTTGCGCGCCAGCTATGTGCGGGCGGAAGAGCCCCAAGGCAATGCCACGCAAGGCCTGGGCGGCATGGGCGCCCCGGGGGTGGATTCAGGGGCGCAGCAGGTCTCGCTGGGCTATGGCTACCACTTCTCCAAACGCACCGAGGTCTGGGGGGCCTGGACGCTGATACGCAATGGCCAAGGCGCTGTCTACAACCTCTCGGCAAATAGCTTGCCAGGCTTGAAGCCAGGCCAGGATCCACGCGGCCTAGGCCTGGGCATCACGCACAAGTTCTGAGGCCGGAACTGAGGGCATCAGTCCAGTGCCAGCACCAGGTCTTGCGCCTCGGGCACGCAGCCAGGGGCGATGGGCGTCCAGCCACGCCGAATCACCACTTGCGTTTCGGTATGGCATAGCTCCACCCGCTGGGTGGCGGGCGCCTGGGCGCGCACAAAAGCCTCCAGGGAAGACGGCATGCTGACCTGGTAGCGCAGGGCCGCCAGGTCCTCGGGCGGATGGTCTTCATCGTGGACCCAGGGGATGAAGGCGCCCAGCCACTTCAGCGGGCGCCAGCCCAGCTCCATCGCGGTGGGCTGGTAACCCTGGCCGCGCAGCCAGGCCTGGGCCTGGGCCCGAGCTTCTTCGGTCGCCCCACTCGGCTGCGCGCCCGACCAGGCAGCGGCCAGCATCTCCGCAACCCATTGATTGCAGTTCTGATATTGCAGGCCAAAGGCATAGGCATTGGCGCTGTACTGCGGGTTCAGCATCTGCAGGACCAGGCCCTTGTCCAGGGCGGCGCGTTCCAGCTGAGCCGAGGTCTCGGGCGGCAGGAATAGCAGGGACACAAAGCCCAGCTTGGGGTCGTCGCCACCCAAGACAAAGCCCGCCATGCCTTGATCAAAAATACGCGGCCGCCCTTCATCGCAAGAGAAGT
Source organism: Paucibacter sp. KBW04 (assembly GCF_003852425.1). Lineage (GTDB taxonomy): Bacteria > Pseudomonadota > Gammaproteobacteria > Burkholderiales > Burkholderiaceae_C > Paucibacter_A. Next base: position 210,347 of record NZ_QAJN01000002.1, read on the forward strand.
AGAGCTGGCGCACCGACCAAGGCGTGTTCTCGCTCTCGCGCAGGCTGAAGCCCGCATGCGAATAGCGCTGATCAAAGCGCGCCAGGTCCATGCCCGAACGCGCCACCAGGGCCAGGCCGCGGCCCGACTGGTTCAGCTCGTTTTTGACGATCTCGGCAAAGCGCAGCAGCTTGTGCTGCGAGGCCGCATTGGCCGGCGCGGGCCGGTCACAGTAGCCGGTGCTGGAGGCCTGGGCCGCTGCGCCAAAAAAAAGCAAGCAGCCCGCGACAAGCAGGGGGCGAATCAAAGCACAAGCATCAAAGCACAACAGGATTGCTGTGCAATTCCTTGAACCACTCGTCACGCAAGACCAGGAAAAAGGCTTGGCTGGTTTGGGCCACGGCGAACTCCAGGCCGTAAGCATGCTCACGCGCCGTCACCGTGCCGCCTGCCGCCAGATTCGTCTTGGCCAAGGTGGCTGCGGGCAGCAGCAGTTGGAATTCTTCGGCCGGTTGGCCGGCCGGGGTGGCAGCGGCCTGCAAGGTCAGCTGAGCCATGCCGGGCTTGCCAGGCACAGCGGCGATGTCGATGATTTTGTAGTCTCCGGCGGCCACTTTTTTGTCGCCGGTCGAGCTCTTGCTGGAGCCCTGGATGGAGTCCGACAGGCTGCCCACCGAGGTGGAGACGCTGTCCGACACCGAAGACGTAGCCGAGCTGGCGGCCCAGCCTGGGGCGGCGGCCAGGGCCAGCAAGCAGGCCGCGGCCAGGGGTGCAAAAGTCTTGTGAATTTGAGCCATGATGAGCTTCGCCATTCCGGTTAATTTAGACGTTAGTGAGTTGACGCCAAGCAAGGCCTGCGCCACTCACCCGATACGCCATATTAGCCGCTGGCACCGACTCAGAATCCGCGCTTGAGCTGGAGCAAGGCCAAAGCCACCTGATTGGTCGCCGCCGAGAAAGGCGTGCCCGAGTCCAGCATGCGCTTGGCCTCGGCCATCTGGCCCTGGTTGATGCGCCGCGCCACTTCGCCGGCGGCCAGGTGGAATTGCCGGTGCTGCTCCAGCAAGCTGACGAAATCAGGCTTGCCGCCAAAGCGCTGCCGGCCCTTGCCATGCATCCATTGCCCCAGGGCACATCGGTCGTCGCAGGCAATGGTTTCAACGTCCAGCTTCTCATTGCGTTCGATGGCCTTGCGCAGCTTGACCTTCCATTGCCGGTGCGCCTCCACGGCGGAATCCACATCGATGTCCAGAGCCTCTTTCTGCGGGCGATGATGCTCGGCCGCTGAAGCAGGCAGGCGGAAGCCCGCGACCTGCTGGGCCAGGGTCTGCGCCTCGGCCTTCATGGCCGTGGCTCCGGCCGCCGTCTCTTCCACCATGGCCGCGTTCTGCTGGGTGGCCTTGTCCAGATCCTGCACGGCCATGCCCACCTGACCCACGCCCTCGCTTTGCTCGCTGGCGCCCAGGGCGATCTGGGCCAGCAACACATTGATGCGCTCGGCGCTGCCCACAATGTCTTCCATGGTGCTGCCCGCCTCGCGCACGATGCGGGTGCCGCCCTCCACCTTCTCCACGCTGGCGGTGATCAGGCCCTTGATCTCGCGCGCCGCACCGGCGCTGCGTTGGGCCAGGGCCCGCACCTCGGAGGCGACGACCGCGAAACCGCGCCCCTGCTCGCCCGCACGGGCGGCTTCCACCGCGGCGTTGAGGGCCAGGATATTGGTTTGGAAGGCGATGCCGTCGATGACACCGATGATCTCGTTGATCTTGCGCGATGAGTCCTGAATCTCCTCCATGGTCGCCACCATGGAGCCGATCACCACCCCGCCATGCTTGGCGACCTCAGCGTTTTGCGAAGCGATACGGGTGGCTTCCTGCGTGTGGTCCGAGGTCTGGCGCACGGTGGCGCTGATCTGTTCCATGGCCGAGGCCGTTTGCTCCAGATTGGCGGCGGCCTGCTCGGTGCGGGCCGACAAATCCATGGCACCTGCGGCGATCTCGCTGCTGGAGTTCAGGATCTCGTCGCTGGACTCGCGCACGCTGTGCACCATGGTCAGCAAGGACTGCTGCATGGCGCGCAGATCCAGCATCAGCTCGGCCGCCTCGTCGCGGCCCCAGGGGTCGGGCGAGGTGGTCAGATCGCCGCGCGTCATGGCGCCCAGATGGCGGCGTGTCTCGCGCAGGCCGCCGTCCATGACGCGGAAGAAGCAGTAGAAAAGATAGGCCGCCAGCAGCAGAGCCGGCACCAGAACGGCCAGGTTCAGCATCAGGCGCTGCCGACTGGCGGCACGCAAATCATCGATATAAATGCCCGAACCCAGCACCCAGCCCCAGGGCTCAAAGCCCTTGACGTAGGAGAGCTTGTCCACCGGTTTGTCCTGGCCCGGCTTGGGCCATTGGTAGTAGACAAAGCCCGCGCCGTTTTTGCGCACTTCTTGAGCAAAGGCCGTGAACACGGCCAGACCATTGGGGTCCTTGATGCCGGAGCCGTCCTTGCCGTTCAACTCGGGCTTGGTCGGGTGCATCAGGACCTGGGCTTGCAGGTCGTTGATCCAGAAATACTCGTTCTTGTCATAACGCAACTTGGCCACGGCCTGCTTGGCCAGGGTCTGGGCCTGCTCGCGGCTGAGCGAGCCACTGGCTTCCTGCGCCTGCGCCCAGGCCAACACGCCATGAGCAATTTCTACATGCTGGCGGGTGGCGTCTTGACGGCCGCTCAACTCCGCATCGGCTTGCTCCAGCATCTGCCAGGCCAAGAGCCCCAGCAAGGGCAGCAGAAAGCTCAGGGAAATGATGAGGGCCTTGGCGCCGAAGCGCAGGCGCCGGAATAGACGCACTCCCGGTGCCCACAGGCCATGATGGGAGAAGAAGCCAGCGCTAGCGCTGGCGCGCACGGCGGGCGCTACAAATTGCTCGCTTGAAGACATGAGATTCCTCTTCATTTCCGGGGCATGGCGAAGCCGAAACCTACGGCTCCATCCCAAGAAGTATGGGCAGATAGCCTATCGCCAAAGGCCCGAAAAGAGCGCCACAGGGCCGCCAACAAAAGTGCGAGAAGCGGACTTTTTGGCCTTGCCGCGCGAGTTTCAGCGGCGCAGGGCGTCAGGCTCTAGCAAGCTTCCGGGCAGGCCGCTAGGCCGCTTGCGCGCCGGTGGCTGCGCGCTAGGCGCAGGTCCTGAGCGAACACGGCGGCCGCCAGCAGCACCAGACCCAAACCCAGGCCGCAGCTGGCGGGCCAAGCCCCCCATTGCCATGCCAGCGCGCCCAAGGCCGAGCCGCCGGCCGCACCGATGAAGTAGCTGGTCATATAGACCGCATTGATGCGCGAACGCGCATCGGCCTGCAGGCGGTAGATGATGTTTTGATTGCTCAGATGCACACCGGGCAAGGCGATGTCGATCAGCAAAATACCCAGCAGCAAGAGCCCGAGCTGGCTGCTGCCCCACCAGAATGCCGCCCAACTCAGAGCGAAGAGCAGCAAGGAAGCGCCGCTGACGCGCTGCGCCCAGCCCCGGTCCGCCAGCCGCCCCACCACGCTGGCCGACAAAGCGCCCACCACCCCGACCAAGCCCACCAGGCCGATCTGCGCATCACTCAGCTCAAAGCCCGGCCCGGCCAGCAGCAGGGCCAGAGTGGAGAACAGCACGCTCATGGAGCCAAAACACAGGGCGCCCAGCAAGGAGCGGGTGCGCAGCCGCGGGTAGCGCCGCAAGAGCCCGGCCATGGAAGCCAGAATTTGCAGATAGCCCGCCGGCTGCGCATTGCGCGAGCGCGGCAGCTGCCAGGCCAGCAAGGCCGCCAGCGCCAGCATGGCCACGGCGCCCAGGCGATAGACCAGCTGCCAGCTGCCCATGCTGGACAACACCCCCGCCGCGCTGCGCGCCAGCAAGATGCCGGCCAGCAAGCCGCTCATCACCAGACCCACGGCGCGGCCGCTGCGCGCCGGCTCGGACAAGGTGGCCGCCATGGGCACCAGCACCTGAGCCGCCACCGAGAAGAGGCCCGTCATCACCGTGCCCAGCAAAAGCAGCTCGAAATTGGGCGCAAAGCCGCTGATGGCCAGGCCCAGGGCCGCCAGCAGCATCAGGCCTACCGAGAGGCTGCGCCGCTCCAGCTTGTCACCCAAGGGCACGAGGAAGAGCAGGCCCAGGGCGTAAGACACCTGGGCCAGGGTGACGGTCAAGGCCGCCTTGCCCTCGCTCAAGTTCAAGGCCTGGGCAATGGAATGCAGCAGGGGCTGATTGAAGTAATTGCTGCCCGCACACAGGCCGGTGGCCACGGCCATCAGCAACAAGGTGGGGGTGCGCAAAATCGTGGCGGCCGGGGCCGCCGAGGCAGAGTTGGGTAAAGCAGAAGAAGAGAGCAAAGACATTAACACCGGTGCCAAGAAAACAAGGGCGCCAGTATCAAAGCTCAAGCCCACTTGAGATCAAGCCCCCCGCTTCAAGACCTTGGCCAGCCGGGCTCTTTCATCCGGCTTGCGCACAAACGGGAGGCTCAGGGCTTGCGGGCTGCGGCCGCGGCTGCGCGCTCGCCATCTTCCTTGATGTGCTTCAAGAAATAGCGCAGATAGAACACTCCCAAGCCCAGGGTGATGCTGAGGCCGGCCACACTCATCAGGCCCACATCGGTCGAGAACAGAACATTCCAGGCAGTCATCGCTTTTCTCCAGTGTCGACCCTCCATCAGGTCGACTTCCATTGGGCGCCCGGGGTCGCGGAGTCTTGTTGAGCTTGCGCAAAGGCACGCGAAGCAGACTTTGCACTGCGTCAAACAAAGCTGCAGGGCTTGGTATTCACCAGTGAGTAAGGCGTTATGCCCCAAAATGATCCAGATCAAGCACTGCCATCTAGCGAGCCCACGATGCCAGAAAGTCGCCCCATCAACGTCATCAGCGCCATCACGCCCCAAGCCGGCAAGACCTGGCCCCTGCTGCGCCTGGGCCTAGCCCTGCTGACCCTGGGCGCGATTGCCTGGCAGCTCAGCATCAATCTGAGCCTGGCGATGGACCCGGTCAATTTCTTCAGCTACTTCACCAATCTGTCCAATCTGCTCGCCGCCAGCGTGCTCTTGGTGCTGACCCTGGACGAGTTGCTTTGGCAAGGCCGCCTCGCGGCCCGGCCGGCCATGCAAAGGCTGCGCGCGCTGTCGATTCTCAATATGCTGGTGGTCGGCCTGGTGTTTGTGCTGCTTCTGCGCCATGTGGACCTGGGCGCCCTGCGGCCCTGGATCAACACGGTCTTGCACTATGTGATGCCCTGCGCCCTGCTGCTGGATTGGTGGCTGCGGCCGCAGGCCAGCGGACAGGTCTTGAGCTTCAGCGCCAAGTCCCTGGGCCTGAGCCTGGCCTTCCCCCTCGTCTACCTGGTTTACACAATGCTGCGTGGTGCGGCCACCGGCTGGTACCCCTACCCCTTCCTCAGACCCGAGCAAGCGGGTGGCGCGGCGGCCGTGGCGGCCTATGCCCTGGGCATCGCGCTCAGCTTTGTGGCGGCCCACGCCTTGCTGCTGGGGCTGGCCCGCTGGCGCCAGGCGGGCCGAGGAATTTAGACTCCGCTCACCCACCCTGAAGGAAGCCCATGCTGCGCCCCGGCCCCCTGAACCTGATCACCGACGTCCCCGGCCTGCGCGTGGGCCACGCCAGCGACGAAGCCTGCCGCAGCGGCGTCACGAGCTTGTTGGTCGACGGCTTCTGGGCCGCAGGTGTGGACGTGCGCGGCGGCGGCCCTGGCAGCCGCGAGACCGAGGTGCTCTCACCGGAGAACTTAGTCGGCCGGGCCCATGCCATCGTGCTCAGCGGCGGCTCGGTGTTCGGCCTGGCCGCCGCCGATGGCGTTGCCGCCGCTCTATCCCATGCGGGTCTTGGCCTGCGCTTGACCGAGGGCTCGCCCGCCATCCCCATCGTGCCGGCCGCCGTGCTGCACGATCTGGGCAATGGGGGTGACAAAGCCTGGGGCCTGAACCCACCTTACCGCGATCTGGGCCTGGCCTCGGTGGCTGCGGCGCAGCGAGACTTCGCCCTGGGCCGAGTGGGCGCCGGGCGCGGTGCCATGGCTGGCCTCATCCCTGGCGGCCTGGGCTCGGCCTCGCTGGACTTGGGCGACGGGCTGCTGGTTGGCGCCCTGGTCGCGGCCAATCCGGTCGGCTCGGCCCTGATGCCCGATGGCCAAACCTTCTGGGCCTGGCCGTTTGAGATTGACGCAGAGTTTGGTGGGCACAGGCCGCTTGGCACTGCGCCGGTGATCGAGCCCGTGCCCGACCAGTCCAAGCTGGCGGCCCTGGGCCGCCACCAGGCCGGTGCCAACACCACGCTGGCCATCGTGGCCTGCAATGCCGATCTGACCAGCGCCGAATGCAAACGCCTGGCCATGATGGCGCAAGACGGCCTGGCCCGCGCTGTGCGCCCGGCCCACACCCCGTTTGATGGCGACACCGTGTTCGCCCTGGCCGGTGGCCAGCAGCAGCTGGGCGATGGCATGGCGCGCCAGGTTCAGATCGCCCGCCTCGGCTCCGCCGCGGCGGACTGCCTGGCGAGGGCGATTGCCCGCGCCGTCTATCTGGCCAACTTGGAATGACGCAGGGATAAAGCCCGGTCCAGATCCGGCGTGGCCGCCAGCAAGGCCTGGGTCACCGGATGTTGAGGCCGGCTGAACAAGGCCTCGGTCGCACCGCTCTCGACGATGCGGCCGGCATCCATCACATGCAAGACATCGGTGACGGCCCGCACCACAGCCAGGTCGTGCGAGACAAACAGCAGGGCCAGGCCCAGCTCCTGCGACAAGCGATCCAGCAGGGCCAGGATCTGCGCCCGCAGCGACACATCCAGGGCCGACACCGCCTCGTCCAGCACCAGCAACTGGGGCTGCACGATCAGGGCTCGGGCAATGGCGATGCGCTGCCGCTGGCCGCCCGAGAACTGATGGGCATAACGGTCCATATCCTCGGCAGCCAGGCCGACCAGCTCCAGCAAATCCCCGACCCGCTGACGCAGGCGGGCCGAGTCGGCGTCCTCGCCCAGCAGATGCAAGGGCTCGGCCACCAGCTGCCAGACCCGCCAGCGCGGATCGAAGCTGCCGTAAGGGTCTTGGAACACGATTTGCACCAAGCGACGCAGCTCGCGCTGCGAGGCATCCATGCCGCCCCAAAAACGCTGGCCTTGCAAAAGCACCTCGCCGCCCTGGGGCTTGTCCAGGCCCAGCACGCAGCGCAAAAGCGTGGACTTGCCGCAGCCCGAGGCACCGACTAGACCTAACCTCTCACCCCGGCGGATCTGCAAGGACACGCCGTCCACCGCTCGCGTCTGCGCTTCCTGGGCACGCCAGAGCATGCCGCTGCGGGCGAAGAAACTGCGCCGCAAATCACGCAGCTCCAGCAAGGGGGGGGCCTGCGAGAACGACTCCTCAGCGGCTTCTGGCTGCTGCTGCGCCGCAAGCCTGGGGCTGAGCCTGGAATGCGCCAGCAGATGGCGGCTGCCCTGCTCCCTGGGTTGGCTCAGCATCTGCAAGGTGTCGCCCTGCTCCAGCAGGCGGCCGCCCTGCATCACCGCCACCCGGTCGGCCAGCTCGGCCACCACGGCCAGGTCATGGCTGATCAGGATCAGGGCACAGTCCTGGGCCCGCACCCGCTCGCGCAGCAGAGCCAGGATCTGGGCCTGGGTCACCACATCCAAGGCGGTGGTGGGTTCGTCGGCGATCAAGAGCTTGGGGCTGAGCGCCAGGGCCATGGCAATCGCCACCCGCTGCCGCTGGCCGCCCGAGAGTTCATGCGGCAATCGCGCCATGCCGATCCGAGACTCGGGCAGGCCCACCTGGTCCAGCAACTCGGCCGCGCGGGCCAGCGCCGCCCGGCGCCCCAGGCCCGGCCGGCCGGCGCGCGGCAGACGCAAGACCTCGGCCACCTGATCGCCTATGCGCATCAAGGGGTTGAGCGCCGTCATCGGCTCCTGAAAAACCATGGCAATTTCGCTGCCACGGCGGGCATTCATCTGCAGCTCATCCAGCGCCAGCAAGTCCTGCCCCGCCAGCAAGACCTGACCCTCGATCTCGGACTGCGGCGGCGCCAGGCCCATCAGGGCCAGGGCCGTCAGCGATTTGCCCGAGCCCGATTCGCCCACCAGACCCAGGATTTCACCGGCCTGCAGCTGCAGACTCAAGTCCTGCACCAGGGGCTGGCCGGCGATCGCCAGCCGCAAACCGCGGATGTCCAGCAGGGGCGCGTTCACCGTCAAGCTCATGGCATGGCCTTCGCGGCTTCACGCTGCGGGTCCCAGTGCTGGCGCAGGCCTTCGCCCAGCAGATTGAAACCCAGCACGGCCAGCACCAGGGCCAGGCCGGGGAACAAGGCCAGGCTGGGCGCCAGGGCCGTCAGGGTTTGGGCTTCGGCCAACATACGGCCCCAGCTGGCGACCGGCGGCTGGGCGCCCAGGCCCAGATAAGACAAGCCCGCCTCGGCCAAGAGCCCGACAGAAAACTGGATGCTCAGCTGCACCAGCAACAAGCCGCTCAGATTGGGCAATAGGTGTTGCCAGGAGATCAGCAGCGGCCCCTTGCCCGCCACCCGCGCGGCCAGGATGAAATCACGCGCCCACAAGCTCAGCGCGCCGGCCCGCACGACGCGGGCAAACACCGGCACATTGAACACGGCGATCGCCAGGATCACGCTGCTGCGCCCCGGGCCCAACCAGGTGCTGAGCAGAATCGCCAGCAGCAAGGAGGGGAAGGCAAACACCACATCACCCGCCCGCATCACCGCCTCGTCCACCCAGCCCGCCCGCGCCGCCGCCCACAGGCCCAGCGGCAGGCCCAGGCAAGCGCCCAGGCTGACCGCCACAAAGGCCACGCCCAGCGAGGTGGCCGCGCCCTTCATCAGCAAGGACAGCACATCGCGCCCTAACTGATCGGTGCCCAGCCAATGCTGGGCGCTAGGCCCTTGCAAGCGTTGCGAGACGGCCAGCTGGCTGATGTCATACGGCGTCCAAACGGCGGACAAGAGGCCCAGCAGCAAAAAGCCCAGACCCAGGGCCAAGCCGAGGCGCAGCGAGGTGTTGGCCGGCTTCATGCTCATGCTTGCGCCACCCGGTTGCCGATGCGCGGGTCGGCCACGCGGTAAGCCATCTCCACCACAAAGGAGACGGCCGCCACCGCCACGGCCAGCAGCAGCACCAGACTTTGCAGCAGGATCAGATCGCGCTGGGCCACGGCCTGGAACAAAAGCCGGCCCAAGCCGGGCAGGAAAAACACGTTCTCGATGATGACGGCCCCCGCCAGCAGAAAAGAAAACTGCATGCCCAGAATCGTCAGCACCGGCACCAGGGCATTGGGCAAGGCATGGCGCAACAAGGCCTGCCAGGCGCTCAAGCCCTTGGCGCGCGCGCTGCGCAGATAGTCTTCATGCAGGCAGGCGATCAAGGCGCCGCGCAGCACCCGCGCCAAAATGGCCGCCTGCGGCAAGGCCAGGGCCAGGGCGGGCAGCAGCAGGGATCGCAAGGCCGCCCCGGGCCCTGCCTCCCAGCCCTCAAAGCCACCGGCCGGCAGCCAGCGCAGGCCCACGGCAAACACCAGCACCAGCAAAAGCCCCAGCCAGAAATTCGGCACGGCCACGCCCAGCTGGGTCAGGCTGCTCAAAAAGCCATCCACCCAGCTGCCACGTCGATGCGCAGCGATCAGGCCCACAGGCAGGGCGAGCAAGACCGCCAGGCTCAGCGCCAACACGGCCAGGGGCAGCGAGACCTGCAAGCGCTCTTGCAGCAATTGGCTCACCGGCACCCGGTAGGTGTAGCTGCGGCCGAAGTCGCCTTGCACAAAGCCCCAGATCCACTGGCCGTAGCGCTGCAGCGCGGGCGCATCCAGGCCCAGCTGCTGGCGCAAGGCAGCCAGCACCTCGGCATCCGCATTCAGCCCCATCATGTAGCGCGCCGGATCGCCCGGCGCCAGCTGCACCAGCACAAACACAAGGCCGCTGGCCAAGACCAGGGTCAGGCCAAGACCCAGCAGGCGCTGGGCCAGCCAACGCGGGCCGCTGCGCCGCAAGGCCAGGGCCATCAGGGCCGCCAGACCGGTGGCCGCCAGGCCCAAGACGGCCAGCGTCAACCACGCGCCCCAACCCCAAGCCCGACTGCCCTGGGCGGGCAGATTGAATGAACCCAGCGCACCCGGCGCATAAGACGCCGCGCCCAGCTGCACCACGCCCAGGGCATTGGGCGGGCCGCCCAGACGCAGCTGCGCATTGCGCACCAGCAGGCGCGGGTACTGGAACAGAAAGCCGTTGACCGCATCCTCGCTGAGCTTGCGCTGAATCTCCTGCAAAAGCTCATGCCGGGCAGCTGGCTCCGTTTGCTCATCCAGCCTGGCCAGCAAGGCCTTGAAGGCCGCACTTTGGTAGCCGAAGTAATAGCCCTCGCGGCCGTAGATGGTGTAGTCCAGCGGCTCCACATGGGCGACCACGCTGAGTTCAAAGTCGTGCCGCTTGTAGACCTGGTCCAGCCACTGCGCCCACTCCAGGTTTTCGATGCGAACCTGGATGCCCACCTGGGCCAGCTGGGCGGCGATGATCTCGCCGCTGCGCCGCGCATAGGGCGTGGGCGGCAGCTTCATGCGCAGGCTCAAACCCTGAGCCAGGCCCACCTGAGCCAGCAGGCTGCGGGCCCGCTGCGGGTCATAGCGATAGACCCCGGTCAGGTCCACATACGCCGCATTGCTGGGCGGGAAATGGCTGCCAATCGGCTGGCCAAAACCAAACATCGCGCCCTCGATCAGGGCGCGTCGGTCGATGGCATGGGCTATCGCGCGTCGCACCGCCAGCTGGGCCAGAGCCGGGTGGCGGTGGTTGAGCGAGAGAATCGTCTCGCCTTCGCTGGAGGCTATCTCCACCGCAAAGCGCGGGTCGGCCTGGAACTGGGCGATGTTCTCGGGCGCGGGGAAGTTGGAAAACAAATCCACATCGCCCGCCATCAGCGCCGCAAACGCGGCCGAGGGGTCGGCGATGAAACGGTAGCTGGCCTGGGCGATGGCCGGGCGGCCGCCCCAGTAGCCGTCGAAGCGGCGCAGCTCCACCGCCTCGCCGCGCCGCCAGGCCTCGAAGCGATAGGGGCCGGTGCCGACCGGATGGCTGCTATTCGTCGCCGCCGTGGCGGGCGCCACCATCACCAGGGCGCCGGCACCCAAGGCTTGCAACAAACCACCCTGGCGACGCAGCAGCTGGATGCGCAGACGCAAGGGGCCGAGCACTTCCACCGCATGGATAGCTTGCAAGCTGGAGCGCTGCGGGTTGATGGAGCCCTGCGCCCGGGCGCGGTCCAGCGAGAACTTGGCGACCGCAGCGTCGAAAGGCGTGCCGTCGTGGAAGCGCACGCCGGGCCGCAGCGCAAACTCATAGCTGAGGCCATCGGGCGCGATGTCCCAGCGCAGGGCCAGCCGGGGCTGGGGCTCGCCGTCGGCACCCAGCGTTAGCAGGCCTTCGAAGACATTGCCGTAGACCAGCTCGCTGATGGGCGCGGCCGCACCCGCCGTGGGGTCCAGAATCGGCGGCTCCAGCTGCAAAGCCACGCGCAGGCGCTGCTCTTGCGGCGCAGGTTCAGCCGCCGCCTGCGCGGCAGAGGCAAAGACAAGCCCCAGCCAGGCCAGCAACAGCAGGCCCAGCCGCAGAACGCGTCCCAGGGTCGATGTCAGCAAGACGGTTTAGCGCTTGGGTGCGAAGGCCGCGTCGCCGAACTGCCAGAGGAAGAAGCTCCACACATCGGCGGTTTCATCCAGGCGCTGCGAAACGCCCGAGCCCATGCCGTGGCCGGCCTCAAAGTCCACCCGCAAAATCGTCGGCTTGCCCTTGGCCAGGCTGTCCGGGTTGGCCGCCTGCATGCGGGCCGCGAACTTGGCCGGGATCCAGGCCTCCACCCGCGGGTCATTGGCACCGGTGGTGACGATGACGGCCGGATAGGCGCGGCCCTCCTGCACCAGGTGGTAGGGGCTCAAGGCATACATGCTCTTGAAGTGGGCCGGGTTGCTGACGGTGCCGAACTCGGCCACATTGGGCGCGCCGTTGGGCGTGGTCTCCATGCGCAACATATCGGACAGGCCCACCGCGCTTTGTGCCGCGGCCAGCAGATCCGGGCGCTGGGTGATGGTGCCGCCGATGGTGATGCCGCCCGCGCTGCCGCCGGTGCCGGCCAGCTTGGCCGGCGAGGTGTATTTGTTGGCGATCAACCATTCGGCGCAGGCGATGAAGTCCGACACCGTGTTTTGCTTGGTGGCGATATAACCGCCTTGGTGCCACTCTTCACCTAACTCACCACCGCCGCGCACATGGCAGGTGGCCAGCACGCCGCCCCGCTCCGTCCAGGCCAGGCGGGTGGCGGCAAAGCGCGGCTCCATGGTGATGCCGTAAGCGCCATAGCCGGTCAGGATGGTGGGATGCTGGCCGTCCAGGGCCGCGCCCTTGGGCGCGATGATGGACAACGGCACCATCACCCCGTCATGGCTCTTGACCATGACCCGGCGTGCTTCCACGCCCGATGTATCCACGGCCACCGGCTTTTGGATGGACAGCTGACGCGGGGCCTCGCCCGGCTTGCGTGGGTCGATCAGCAAACTTTGCGGCGCCTGCGTCCAGCCCTCCAGCAGCACCAGCAGCTTGCCGTCCTTCAAGGCGTTGACGCCGCGCAGCGTGCCTTCGAAAGGCAGGGCCACGGTGCTGATGGCGCCGCTCTTGCGGTCCACCCGCCAGAGCTTGCTCACGCCCGCGTCCAGCGCCTTCACATAGACCGCGTCATCGCCCACCTCCAGGGTTTGCAAGACGCTCTCACCGGCCGGCAGCACGGCCTTGAACTTGGCATTGGGTTTGGTCAAATCCAGGCTCACCAGCTGGCGGCGCGAGGCCGTCTTCTGCGTCAAGGCATAAAGCTTGTCACCCGCCAGCGCGGCGTGGATGACGCGGTCTTCGGGCCGAACGACCTGGCGCCAAGGCGTGGCCGCGCCCTTGAGCTGCTTGGCCGGGGCGACCCAGAAGGAATGATCCACCGCATCGCCATGCAGCACCTCGGCCAAGACGAAGTGAGAGTCCTTGGACAGGCGCAGATAGGGCAGATCAGGGATCGCAAACTTGTGCTTGGGGCTGACCTCCCAACCGAATACCGCTACATCCTTGGCCGCGTCCTGGCCCAGCTTGTGCAGATAGACGGCGCTCTTGTTGTAGCGCTCGTCGGCGGGGTGGCGGTTGTAGGCGAAGCCGGAGGAATCCGGCAACCAGGCCACGCCGCCCTCGTTCAAGCCGGTGTGCGCGATGGCCTCACTCAGGAACTTGCCGCTGGCCACATCCAGCACGCGAAGCACGCTGTTCTCCGAGCCGCCCTTGGATAGGCCCAGGGCCAGCAACTTGCCATTGGGCGAAACGCTGTACCAGTCGATCGCATGCTTGCCCGGCTCGCCCGGCAAGTTGTTCGGGTCCAGCAGCTCGCGCTCCGCGCCTTCCAGCCCCTCGCGCTGCCACAGCCGCGCCTGGTTCTGCCCGGGCGCACGCTTCATATAAAAAAGCTTGCCCGCCACCACCTCGTAGCCACCCGTGCTCTCGCCTGCATCCGAGAGCTGGCCCAGGCGCTCACGCAAGGCCGCACGGCCCGGCAACTGGCTCAGTAAATCGGCGGCAAAGGCCGATTGCGTGCGCATCCAGCTCTGGAACTCCGGTGCCTTCATATCCTCCATCCAGCGATAGGGATCAACCACCACCGTGCCGTGATAGTTGTCGCTGACCGGCTTTTGCGGCGTCGCCGGGTAAGCGACAGCCTGGGCGTTCGCCTGTTGGGCAGCGAAGCCGCAGGCGATGGCCAGGGCCAGGCCCAGGGAAGTGGTGGAGCGCTTCAAACGTAGATTCATCATGGTTCTTGAGTTCCGTTCAAGACAACAAGAGGGCGCGCGCCAAGCGGGTGGCCGGGGCGCTTGCGATTCGGTGCTGCATCTTAAGCACGAGGTGGGCAGCGACGGCAAACTCAATCGGGCTGCGGGGAGCGGTTTGAACCCGCGTTTGAGGTTTTGTCTCGCAATGCGCGGGAGTTGGCCACCATGCCTTCGGCCAGGAATGCGATCAGCGCCACAAACAAGCCCACAGCCACGACGATGTAGAGCGTGGTGAACAGCTTGCCAAAGTCCGACTGCGGCGCCAGACCTGGGCTGCCGATGGTCGACATGGTCGTCACGCTGAAATAGAAGGCATCGATCCAGCTCCAGCCCTCCACCGTGCGGAAGAAAATCGTCCCCGAGCTCAAGGTCATGGCAACCAGCGTCAAGACACTGCGAAAGTCCGGCCTCGACCAGGCCTGACGAACACCGCCGAGAAATCTGAGGAGGGTCAGCAGCAGAGAGGTCATGAAGTCCCCGACAAGGCGTTGTGGATGGGGTGGGTATTGTGGCGTGACAAAGCACCTCCCCCGCTCAGCGAATCTCTGCCGACCAGGCTCGGCCGGCCTGCTCGTTCAGGCTGAAGCTCGCGGCGGCTCAGGCAAGGCAGAGCCGAACAACACGCCCCGATAGAACTTCCGGCCGCTTTGCCGGGCCGCAGCCCGCGCCGTCTCCCGCCGCCCGACCACCGCGCCGCGAAAACTGAACTGGCTTTGCAACTGCGCCCGAAAGCGCTCCGGCTCCAAGGCCAGGCGTTCCAGAATGGCGGGCGTGTCGGCGGACACAAGCCCGCGCTTACCCCTCCGCTCAATGCGGGCGGCCCAGTCCAGCAGTTCCAGATAGTCTTGCAGCTGATAGGGAAGCTGCTTGGCCGAGGGCTTGGCTTTGGCGAGACCCTCGGGCATGAACGGCATCAGGCGCGGCGGGGGTGAAGAGGGTTCGCCTTCCGTCTTGGCAGGCGTGGGGGCCGACTTCTCGGCCTGCAACAAGGCCTTGACGCGCTGCTCAATCGAGGTGAACTCGCTGGCCTCCGGCGTCGGCGCCATGCCCGCGCGCACCGGGTTCAGGTCCACATAAGCCATGCAGGCCAGCAAACCCACCTCGTCCAGCAAGGCTTGGCTGCGGAAGCGCCCTTCCCAGAAGCGGCCCGTACAGCCATCTTCCGCATTGGCCTGGCGCGCCAGCTTCTCGTTGAAGACCCGCATAAACCAAGACAGGCTGCACAGCCGTTCACGCCAGACCTGCAACATCTTTTGCGCCGCCGCGCGCTCGGCCGCCGTGCCGCATTGGCCCTGCAAATAGCGCGTGACCAATACATGCTGGCCAAAAAAGAGTTGCCAGCGCCGCGCCACTTCTTTTTCTGACCACTGGGCCGCACTTTGTGGATTCACCCGCACAACCAGGTGGTAATGATTGGACATCACGGCGTAGGCGGCCACATCAATTGCAAAGCCTGCTGCCAAGCGAGCCAGCAAATCCACCACCCAGGCCTTGCGGTGGCCGTAGTCGCGCTGGTTGTAGGCGTCCACCCCACACAAGAAAGCACGCCGCACGCAGCGACCCACCACGTGGTAATAGGGGGTTAGCGTCAGATCAACCAAGGTTTGGCGAGCGCGAGGCATGGTGATGACGGACGAGGATCGCGGGGTGGATCAGGGCTTCATGATGCTGGGGGAGCGCCGGGACGGCATCCTCAAATTGGTGGATGTCTATGAAAACAACCCTTCAGGCCGAGGCTCGCATCGGCTCAGGCAAGGCCGAACCCGCCACACGACCGGGATTTGATCGTTTTGTGAGCTGCGGGGTTTGGATCGGTGTCTCCGAGTTTCGTCTCGAGTTTCGCCAGCTTGGCTGGCGCACTGGGTGCCCCAGACAGCCTTGTCAAACCACCGACTGCTGACTCTGATTCAACAGTTAGGGTCTGGTACACCCATCAAAATTTCGGCGAAGTCAATTGCGGCTGTTGCATGGGTGTCTTGGACTTGTTGGACTTGGTCGACACAGGTCGACTCAGCAGTGCCACATCGGAAATCGTGGTCATTTGCTCCCTAGATCGAAGATATGTTTGAAGAACTGGTCAAAGTCACCCTGCTGATTCCAGCAGCCCGTTGCAGTCGGTGCAGCAAGAAGCATCCGTTCTGGCTTGGTCCATTCGTAGGAAATTTGTGTGTAACTGGCCACGATTTGGCCATTGGAAAGATCAATAACCTGGCGGTGCGATTTGCCGAACCGCTCATCAGTCATGCGTTCCCGGAAATCTCGATACCTGTAACGAACTGGATGATCTGGCGCCACGGGTGAGAAGATGAATTTCCGCCGATATGGGCCTAGCCAGCCATCAACGCGGACGTCATGCCATTGATTTTCTTTGTCTTGAAATCGAACGAATGCCACGCGCTCGAACCGGAAGGGTTGGGCCATGTCCTCGGGGTCATGCCCCTCCACCTCCCACCCCACATCCTTCTCCAATGGCGCGTAAAACCTCGGCCCGCCTTCCTCCCGGCACATCTTGTTGAACTTCCACTGCCCCGCAATGGCGTCCAAGTTGTAGATCACCGGGGCGAGCAGCAAGGCGCCGATCCAAAGCAGCGACTTAGGCATGAATGCCACCGAGATTGCAAACGAAGCGAGTGAGCTGGCAGGACAAGCGCTCGGCGAGGGCATCCTTCAGATCAATAGCAACTGCCGACTCAACGAGGCATTCCGCGCTTCGGGCGTCCTCAAGCTGGGCGTTGAGGGATATCTGTTGAATCCAAGTCATGTCCGCCCCCGCCTTGCCGCGCCAAGCCAATCGGGCGCGCACCTGCCTTGCTGTCATTGAGACCTCCCTATCCGGCGCGATGGGCCGCTTGATCAGGCGTGCAGTCTAAGCAGCCTGGCCCTAGTTTCGCGCAAGGGAAAAAACACCGCCGCACATGGCCGCCGAGCCCGCTGCCCCACTCTCGGGAAGCCCCTCCCGCCAATCAGCGACAATCCCCACCCTATGTTTGCACTGTTCGATGAAGCCGGAAAATTCCTCGCCGGCCGCGTGATGTCTGAAGCCGATAGTTCGATGCAGGTCGAACTGGAATCAGGCAAGCGCGTCAAAGTGAAAGCGGCCAATGTGCTGCTTAAATTTGAAAAACCCTCGCCCGCCGAGTTGATCGCCGAAGGCCAGCGCCTGGCCCAGGAGATCGACCTCGACCTGGCCTGGGAGTTCGCGCCCGAGGGCGAGTTCGGCTTTGCCGATCTGGCTCGCGATTACTTCGACGCCAAGTGCAGCACCGCCCACCAGGTGGGAGCGCTGTTCCGCCTGTTTGAGGCGCCGCATTACTTCCGCCGCGCCGGCAAGGGCCAGTTCAAGAAGGCGGCGGAAGAAACCGTCAAGGCCGCCTTGCTGGGCATTGAGCGCAAGCGCCAGCAAGCGCTGCAGATCGAGCAATGGGCCACCGAGCTGGCGGCCGGCACATGCCCGCAGCCGATTGCCGACCAGATTTACAAGATTCTGTTCAAGCCCGACAAGAACGGCCCCGAGTACAAGGCCGTGGTCGAGGCCACCCGCCGCTCGCACAAGGCCCCGCTGGACTTGCTGCAGGGCGCGGGCGCCATCACCAGCGCCTACCAGTTCCACTGGAAGCGCTTTTTGTTCGAGCAGTTCCCCAAGGGCGTGGGCTTCCCCAAGCTGGTGGCGCCGGAGATCAAGGACGAGCTGCCGCTGTCCAGCGCGCAGGCTTTCTCCATCGACGACTCGGCCACGACCGAGATCGACGATGCCTTGTCCGTGCAAGGTCTGGGCACGGGCACCGTCACCTTTGGCGTGCACATCGCAGCGCCGGGCTTGGCGGTGCAGCCGGATTCGGCCATCGACAAGGTGGCGCGCGAGCGCCTGTCCACCGTCTATATGCCGGGCTGGAAGCTGACCATGCTGCCCGACGAGGTGGTGCAGGCCTACACCTTGATCGAAGGGCGGGACTGCCCGGCCGTCTCCATCTACTTCAGCCTGGATGAAGCGACGCTGGCGATTCAAAGCAGCGAGACCAAGTTGGAGCGGGTGCGGATTGCCGCCAATCTGCGCCACGACAGACTGGACGGCGTGATCACCGAGGCCACGCTGACCGGCGCTGAAGTCGCGGATTACGCCTTCGCACCCGAGCTGGCCTTTTGCTTCCGCCTGGCGCAGGTGCTCAAAAAGCAGCGCGAAGTCGTGCGTGGCAAGCCGGAGAACTTCAACCGGCCAGACTACAACTTCCGCCTGGATTCGGGTGGTGCCACCGAGCCCAAGGGGACCGAACAAGTCAGCATCAGCACCCGGGTGCGCGGCGCGCCGCTGGACCTGATCGTGGCCGAGGCCATGATTTTGGCCAACTCCAGCTGGGGCGCCTGGATCAACGAGCTGGGCCTGCCCGGCATCTACCGCAGCCAGGCCAGCATGGCGCCTGGCATCAAGGTGCGCATGGGCACCCGCGCTCAGCCACATGCCGGCCTGGGCGTGGCTCAGTACACCTGGTCGACCTCGCCCCTGCGCCGCTATGTGGACCTGGTCAATCAGTGGCAAATCATTGCTTGCGCCAAGAACGGCCGCACGGCGGCCCTGGTCGCGCCCTTCAAGCCCAAGGACGCGCAGCTCTTCTCCATCATCTCGGGCTTTGATGCGGCCTATAGCGCTTACAACGGCTTCCAGAATGGCATCGAGCGTTTCTGGACCCTGCGCTATCTGGTGCAGAACAACATCACCGAGCTGACCGCCACCGTGATGAAGGACGGCCTGGTGCGTGCCGACGAACTGCCCCTGGTCTTCAAGGCCCTGGGCTGCGAGCCGCTGGCACGTGGCGCGCACGTCAAGGTGCGCATCACCGGCACGGACGAGATGACGCTGGACGTGCATGCCACCCTGATCGAACGCCTGGATGAGGTGGCCACCGAAGTCGCCGATGCCGAGGAAGACGATGAGGACACCGGCGCCGGCCCTCTGACGCTGGCCCTGGACCTCACGGAAGGCGAGGACGCAGCCGCGCCCGCAACCGAGGTCGCAGCACCTTAGCAATGCGCTGGCGGCCCACCACCCTCCAGATCGCCCTGGCGGCCTCCCTGCTTTTGCACGGGGGCCTGCTCACTCTGCGCCTGGTGGACCCGAATCGCTTTGACCGGCTGTTTCAGGACACGCCGCTGGAAGTCATCCTCGTCAACAGCCGCAGCAGCGAGGCGCCGACCAAGGCCACGGCCCTGGCCCAGGCCAATCTGGCCGGCGGCGGCGAGATGGAGGCGGGCCGAGCAACCTCGCCCCTGCCGCCCTCCAAGCTGATGGAAGTGGGCGAGGCGGTGGAGACGCAACACACGCAGATCGCCCAGCTGAAAGAGCAGGAGCAGCAGCTGCTGACTCAGGTGCGGCGTGAGCTGGCCCAGATGCCCGCCCCCGACCCGCAACGCGACAAAGGCTCGGAAGCCGCCCGCGAGCAGGCCGAGCGCCGCCGCGCCCTGGTGCAGCTGCTGGCCGAAATTGAAAAACGCGTCAACGAGGAAAGCGCCCGCCCGCGCAAGCGCTACATCAGCCCGGCCACCCGCGAGGTGGTCTACGCCCTGTATTACGACAATCTGCGCCATCGCATCGAGGAGCGCGGCACCCGTGACTTCCCCGAGCACAAGGGCCGCAAGCTCTACGGCGAGCTGACCATGAATATCCATGTGGATCAGCGCGGCCGGGTGATAGAAACCGATATCGTGGCGCCCTCGGGCGACGCCAATCTGGACCGCCGGGCCGTGGCCATCGTGCGGGCCGCCTCGCCCTTTGGCAATTTCACCCCGGCCATGCGCCAGGGCGCCGAGGTGCTGGTGATCACCTCACGCTTTCGCTTCACCCGCGAAGACGGCTTGGAGACCAGCGTGAGCGGCAGTAGCAGCAGCAACCCGTAGACAAGAACAGGCAGTACCGATGACCGCTCCAGTTAGGCAACTTGCGCGCTACGCCGTGGCCGGCAACCCGGTGGCGCACAGCCGCTCGCCCGCCATCCACGCCGAGTTTGCTCGCCAGTGCGGCATGAATCAGGCCATGAGCTACGAGCGCCTGCTTTGCCCGCTGGACGCTTTTGCCCCCACCGTTCAAGCTTTTGCGGCGGCCGGCGGGCGCGGCTGCAATATCACCGTGCCTTTCAAATTTGAGGCCCACGCCCTGGCAGCAAAGCTCACCCAACGGGCGCAGCTGGCCGGCGCGGTCAACACCTTGCGCTTTGATGCGGAAAGCGAGGGCGGCTGGCTGGGCGACAACACCGACGGCGCCGGCCTGGTGCGCGATATCGAGATCAATGCCCAGCGCCCCCTGGTCGGCCAGCGCCTGCTGCTGCTGGGCGCGGGCGGCGCCTCGGCCGGCGTGCTGGGCAGCCTGATCGCCCAGCGGCCCACTGAGATTTGCATCGCCAACCGCAGCGTCGACAAGGCCCAGGCCTTGGTCGATCAGCACGCAAACTGGGCCGCCGAGCATGGCGTGCGCCTGAGCGCCCACGCTTTGCAGGACTGCGGCCGGGGCTTTGACGTCTTGATCAACGCCACCAGTGCCAGCCTGGCCGGTGCAGGCGTGCCGGTCGCGCCCGAGGTCTTGAAACCCGGCGCCCTGGCCCTGGACATGATGTATGGCCCGGCCGCCGCGCCCTTTTTGGACTGGGCCCGCGCCCAAGGCGCCGAGCCGCGTGATGGCCTGGGCATGTTGGTTGAGCAAGCGGCCGAGGCTTTTGAGCTCTGGCGCGGCGCCAAGCCGGACTCCGCCGCCGTACTGCGCCAGCTGCGGCAACAGGTTTCAGACGCCAAACCATGAAGTCGCTCGGCCGCTCCCTGCTCCGCCTGGCCGCCCTGCTGCTCTTGAGCCTGCTGGCCTTGCAGCTCTATTTCGCGGGCCGCATCGCGCTGATGAATCTCGTGGCGCCACAGTCCACCAGTTTTGAGCGTTCGGAAATCTGGCGGCTGGCGGTAGAAAAGCACGAGATCGCCTGGAGCCAGGAGTGGGTGGACGGCGATGGCCTTTCGCGCCAAATCAAGCGCGCGGTGATCGCCAGCGAGGACGCCGCCTTCGTCGAGCACAGCGGGGTGGACTGGGACGCGCTGGAAAAAGCCTGGGAGAAAAACCAAAAGGCCCAGGCGATCGCGCAAAAACAGGCCGACAAACGTGCCGAGCAGATGCAAAAGATAGCCGCCAAGCGACCCGCCACGGCCAAAGAGCTGCCGCCGCCCAAGCCCGCCAAAATCGTCGGCGGCTCCACCATCACCCAGCAGCTGGCCAAGAACTTGTTTCTGAGCGGCGAACGCAGCCTGCTGCGCAAGGGTCAGGAGTTCTTGATCACCTTCATGCTGGAAGCCCTGCTGGGCAAGGACCGCATCCTGGAGATTTACCTCAACCATGTGGAATGGGGCGAGGGCGTTTTCGGTGCCCAGGCGGCCGCGCGGCATTACTTCCGGGTGGATGCCAGCCGGCTCTCCAGCAACCAGGCGGCAAGGCTGGCGGTGATGCTGCCCGCGCCCAAGCGCTTCGAGAAGCGCCCAGGCTCGGGCTATGTCCTGTCCCGCGCGGCTACCATCGAAGCCCGCATGCCCGCTGTTGAACTCCCATGATCCCGGAACACTCTTCCATCAGCACCGAAATCGCCGCCACCGCCGCCCGCCTCGTGGTGGAGGAAGGCCTGGAATACGGCCCGGCCAAGCAGCGCGCCCTCAAACAACTCGGCCTGACCCGCAACTCCCGCGCCGCCTTGCCCAGCAATGAAGAGTTAGAGGACGAGGTGCGGGACTATCTGGCCCTGTTCTGCGCCGATACCCAGCCCGCCGAGCTGCGCGCCCTGCGCGAGCTGGCGGCCCGCTGGATGGCAAGGCTGGCCGAGTTCCGGCCGCATCTGTGCGGCGCGGTCTGGCGCGGCACGGCGACGCGGCTGAACAATATTCATCTGCAGCTGTTCTGCGATGACAGCAAGTCGGCCGAGATTGCGCTGATCAATATGAATGTGGATTACGAGGTGGGCGCGGTCAGCGGCCCGCGCGGCCAGGACGTCGACGTGCTCTCCATCGCCGCGCCCTGCCCGGCCTTGCAGGAGCTGGTCACCGTCCACCTGAGCATTCTCGATTTCGACGATTTGCGCGGCGCGCTCAAGCTGGACTCCCGCGGACGCAGCGAGCGGGGCGATCTGAATGCTCTGCAAAAACTGCTGGATGAAGAAAAGCAAGACTCCCCCTGAACAGAGCGCCAAGACATGAGCACCGAGATCGAATCGAACACCGGCGGCCGCCGCAAACTGCTGCTCGCCGCGGCCGGCATCGCCGCCGGTGCCGCCGGCTTGGGCCTGGCCTGGCGCCGCCATCAGGCCGAGAACCCAGCTCTGAGCCCGGCCGAGCAAAGCTTCTGGGCCGCCCGCTTTGATCGCCCCACACCCGATGCGGCCACAGGCGCCAAGGATTTGGCCACGGCCGATTTCCGTGGCAAACCACTGCTGGTGAACTTCTGGGCCACCTGGTGCCCGCCTTGCGTGAAAGAGCTGCCGGAGCTGGCCCAGTTCCACCGCGAGTTCCAAGTCGAGGGCTGGCAGGTGCTGGGTTTGGCGGTAGACGCACCGACGCCGGTGCGGGATTTTCTGCAAAAACTGCCGCTGGATTTCCCCCAAGGCCTGGCCGGCATGGTGGGCACCGAGCTGACCCGCAGCCTGGGCAATAGCCAGGGCGGTCTGCCGTTTTCGGTCGCTTTTGCAGCGAACGGCCGCGTAATGTGGCGAAAATTGGGCGCCACCAGCCTGGAAGAACTGCGCCAACTCGGCCAGGGCAAACTGGTCTGATCGGCCGCACCGCCGGGCCTTGGCTGGCGCAAAGCCGGGCGGCGGTCAAGAAAATTATTTACGAGGAAGCCGCGTGAACGGGCTTCAAAACGCGTAAAGTCCGGCCTTCTTCGCTTCTAGTGGCGCCACTCTAAGGTCGGCAACACGATTCGACGATGTCGCAGAAACAGATTCTTGTCATTCACGGCCCCAACCTCAACCTGCTCGGCACCCGCGAGCCGGAGATCTATGGTGCGCTGACTTTGCCGCAGATCAATGCTGATCTGGCCGAGATCGCCGCCAATGCAGGGGCTGAGCTAAAATCCTTCCAGAGCAATCACGAAGGAGAGTTGGTCGACCGCATCCAAGCCGCTCGCACGGACGGTTGCCAGTTCATCATCATCAACCCCGCGGCCTATACCCACACCAGTGTGGCCATGCGGGACGCCCTGGCCGCGGTTGCCCTGCCTTTTGTTGAAGTTCATCTGTCCAATGTTCATAAACGCGAGGCCTTCCGGCATCACAGCTATTTCTCAGATCTGGCCGAAGGTGTGATCTGCGGCCTGGGCGCCCAAGGCTACCGAGCAGCCTTGGCGTTTGCACTCAGCAAGCTGGGCTGAGCTTCCTGTCATCACGCACCAGTATCAAGTTCGTCGCGAGCGCTAGTTCGCGGCGAATTTGCATCCCGACGCGGCGCTGCTGTGCCTGCGGGATCTGAATCCCCTAAAACACAATAAACAACATCTCGCTGGAGAAACCTTATGGATCTGCGCAAGCTCAAGACCCTGATCGACCTCGTGTCCGAGTCGAATATTTCTGAACTTGAAATCACCGAGGCTGATGGCAAGGTGCGCATCGTCAAGTCCGATGGCGCCGTCGCCGTGCCCATGATGATGCAAGTGCCTGCCGCTGCCGCTGCGCCCGCCGCGGCGCCGGTGGCTGCCGCAGCTCCTGCCGCGCCGGTGGCCGCCGCCCCGGCAGCTCCAGCGGCCGAGACCGGTCACATCGTGACTTCGCCCATGGTCGGAACCTTCTACCGCGCCTCTGGCCCGAACGCCAAGCCTTTCGCCGAGATCGGTCAGCAGATCAAGGAAGGCGAAGCCATCTGCATCATCGAGGCGATGAAGATCATGAACGAGATCGACGCCGACTTCTCGGGCACCATCACCAAGATCTTGTGCGAAAACGGTCAGCCGGTTGAGTTTGGCCAGCCTTTGTTCGTCATCGAATAAGGTCTCGCGATGTTCAAAAAAATTCTGATTGCGAATCGTGGGGAGATTGCCCTGCGAATTCAGCGCGCCTGCCGAGAACTGGGCATCAAGTCGGTGGTGGTGTATTCCGAAGCCGACCGTGAAGCCAAGTATGTGAAGCTGGCCGATGAGGCCGTCTGCATTGGCCCGGCCGCTTCGGCGCAAAGCTATCTCTCGATGCCCGCCATCATCGCCACGGCCGAGGTCACCGACGCCGAAGCGATTCACCCCGGCTACGGCTTCCTGAGCGAGAACGCCGACTTCGCCGAGCGCGTGGAGCGCAGTGGCTTCACCTTCATCGGCCCCACGCCCGAGTCCATCCGCATGATGGGCGACAAGGTCTCGGCCAAGCAGGCCATGATCCGCGCCGGTGTGCCTTGCGTGCCCGGCTCGGAAGGCGCCCTGCCCGATGACCCGCGCGAGATCGTCAAGATTGCCCGCTCCATCGGCTATCCCGTCATCATCAAGGCCGCCGGCGGCGGCGGTGGTCGCGGCATGCGCGTGGTCCACACCGAGGCGGCCCTGGTCAATGCGGTGCAGACGACCAAGGCGGAAGCCGGTGCGGCCTTCGGCAACCCCGAGGTCTATATGGAGAAGTTCCTCGAGAACCCACGCCATATCGAGATCCAGGTGCTGGCCGACGAGCACAAGAACGCCGTCTGGCTGGGCGAGCGCGACTGCTCCATGCAGCGCCGCCACCAGAAGATTCTGGAAGAAGCACCGGCACCCGGCATCCCGCGCCGCATCATCGAGAAAATCGGTGACCGCTGCTCGGCTGCCTGCCGCAAGATGGGCTATCGCGGCGCAGGCACTTTTGAGTTCCTGTACGAAAACGGCGAGTTCTACTTCATCGAGATGAACACCCGCGTGCAGGTGGAGCATCCGGTGACGGAGATGGTCACCGGCATCGACATCGTGCAGATGCAGATCCGCGTGGCTGCTGGCGAAAAGCTGCCCTTCACTCAGCGCAATATCACCATGCGTGGTCATGCGATCGAGTGCCGCATCAATGCCGAGGACCCCTTCAAGTTCACGCCCTCGCCGGGCCGCATCACCATGTGGCACGCACCGGGTGGCCCGGGCGTGCGGGTGGACTCGCATGTCTACACCAACTACTTTGTGCCCCCGCACTACGACTCCATGGTCGGCAAGATCATCGTGCACGGCGACACCCGCGAGCAGGCCCTGGCCCGCATGCGCATCGCCTTGTCGGAGACCGTGGTTGAAGGCATTTTGACCAACATCCCGCTGCACCGCGAACTGATGGTGGATGCCAAGTTTGTCGAAGGCGGCACCAATATCCATTACCTCGAGGGCTGGATGAGCCAGCACAAGCGATGAGCGAGGCCGTCAAAAGCGATGCCCAGGACGAGGAGCCGAATGCGGCCACCTTGCACGAGTTGCTGCTGATCTGCGGTGAGGATGATGTGGAGACCGTCAGCGATGCACTGATGGAGCTCGATGCCTTGGCCGTGTCGGTGGAAGACGCCGACGCCGATACCGATGCCGAGAAAGCGCTGTTCGGCGAGCCCGGCATGCCCGCACCGCGCGGCGGCTGGCAGCGCTCTGTCGTCAAAGCCTTGTTTCCGAACGAGGCCGAAGCGACCGAATGCGCGACGCTGATCCTGGCCCAGGATTGGGCCGAGGACGTGCATGTGCAAGCCATTCAGGCCGTGGCCGAGCAGGACTGGGTGCGGCTGACGCAGTCGCAGTTCCAGCCGGTCGAGATCACGCCCGAGTTCTGGATCGTGCCCTCCTGGCATGAGGCGCCGCCTCAGGCCAAGCAGATCATGCGTCTGGACCCAGGCCTGGCCTTTGGCACGGGCACTCACCCCACGACCCGCATGTGCTTGCGCTGGATCGCCCGCCATCAAGACCTGGCCCCCAGCTGGCAGCGGGTGCTGGACTACGGCTGCGGCTCGGGCATTCTGGCCATCGGTGCGGCCCTGCACGGCGCCAAGAATATCGATGCGGTGGACATCGACCCGGCCGCCATCATCGCCAGTAAGGCTAACGCCGAAGCCAATCAGGTCACGCTGCGTGCCGCCCTGCCTGATGCAGCCCAAGGCGAGTACCCGCTGGTGATGGCCAATATCTTGGCCACGCCGCTCAAGCTGCTGGCCCCCCTGCTCTGCGCCCACCTGGCCCCCGGTGCCCACCTGATTCTGGCGGGCATTCTGGAGCGCCAGGCCGAGGAGCTCAAAGAGGCCTATGCCCCTTGGCTGAAGCTGGAAGTCAGCGACAGCGAAGAAGGCTGGATCTTGATGAGCGCACAGCGCATCTGAGAGGCCGAGTTTAGGCATTTGAAGACCTGCATCGCTCAGCAGCCGCGAGATCTCATGGCATGATTCGGCCATGAGTCTCGCCACCCGTTGTACCGCTTGCGGCACCATCTTTCGGGTGGTGCAGGATCAGCTTCGCGTCTCCGAAGGATTTGTTCGTTGCGGCCGTTGCGCCGAGGTGTTTGACGCCGGCGAACAGCTTTTCGACATCGACCGCGAAGCCCCTCCTCCTTGGCCTGCCGACGCTGCGCCCGCTGCCGCCCCTGCTACCCGTCAGGACGTGCCACCAGCACATCACGCAGCCTTCGAGCCCAGCCCGCCGCATCACCCACCAGCCAGCACCGCCTTCCACACCCCTGCGCCGCCGAACCACGCGCCCTGGCATGAGGAAGAAGAGGAAGCTGATGTGCTGCCGGCGCCGGAGGACCTGGACCTGATCACGGCCAAGGCGCAGGCCCAGCAAAGCGCTTGGGCCGACGCCGAAGCCGAAGCCGACGCACTCGAACAAGAACGCCCCGGCCCGGCCCCCACGCATCGCCCGGCGGCCGAACCCGGCTTCACCAACTCACGCCTGGAGCCGCAATGGTTTGAGGGCGATGATCAGGAGCCCGCACCGCCGCCCGCGCAGAGTGACGCTCAGGCTCGCCTGCGTGCAGCAGAACCTGCGGCCATCTTGATCGACCCGCCGCTGGAGGACGACAAGCCCGATGTGGTGCTGTCCAAAAGCCTGAGCAGCGGCCTGGCGAACAAGGACAAGGCCGGCAGCAAGACCAAGGACAGTGACGCGGGCAAGAAGCAGCCCAAGGCCGCAGCTGCAGCCACATCGCGCAGCAAGACAGCCCCCGCCGAACAAGCACCGGCCCCGGCCGGCACAGAAGAAGCCGGCCTGCCCGAGTTTTTGCGCAAGCCGGCCCGCGGCGGCGCCTGGCAACGCAAGCCGGTTCGCCTGGCGGCAGGCTTTGCCTGTGGCGTCTTGATCGCCGGCCTGGGTGTGCAGCTTTTGCAGCATTTCCACGATGCCATCGCCACGGTTGTGCCCGCCAGTCGGCCGGCTTTGCAAGCCTATTGCCAGCTGACCGGCTGCCAGATCAAACCCTGGCAACGCATCGAGCATATGGCGGTGGAAAGCACGGCCCTGAGCCAGCTCAGCCCGGGCAGCAACGGCAACCACTATCAGCTGGCCATCAGCCTACGCAACAAGAGCAGCTATGAGCTGGCCACGCCTTGGGTGGAGCTGAGTCTGACCGACTCCTCCGGCGCCCTGGTGGGCCGCCGCATGCTCTCGCCCGCCGAGTTCAGACTCAACCCGCCGGCTCCCGCCGCCTCGGCAGCAGGCCTGGCCGCCGCGGTGGCCGCAGCCAGTGCAGCCTCGGCTGCCAGCGCCACAGCCAGCACGGCCGCGCCCAGCAAGCATGAGTCCATGGCTGCGGGCAGCGAGTTGCCCTTGCAAATTCTGCTCTCCACCGGCGAGCAGCGCGTCAGCGGCTACAGCGTCGAAATCTTCTTTCCCTGACAGCCAAGGCCAGACGGCCCGCCCAGGCCTTCCGACTCTCGATCGACAGACGAAAAAAAACCCGGCCGGAGCCGGGTTTCGCTGACATCAGAGAGGGACCGTTTCTGTACCCCTCTCCGCCGTCGCAGAGCGACAAATCGCTCAGGGCTTGTTGCCCGTGGGGAAGGGCCATGCAGCTTGCGGGCTCAGTGCCGTCTTGGCAGCGGGCGCGGCAGCAGCGGGCTTGGCAGCCGGCTTCTTGGCAGCGGGAGCTGCCTTCTTCACCGGAGGCTTGACGGGCGCGGCATCCTTCTTGGCAGGCGCAGCAGCAGCCTTCTTGACCGGCGGCTTGACAGGCGCAGCGGCCTTCTTCACGGGAGGCTTGACGGGTGCAGCAGCCTTCTTGGCAGGAGCAGCAGCCTTCTTCGCGGGTGCAGCGGCCTTCTTGGCAGGAGCAGCAGCCTTCTTCGCGGGTGCAGCGGCCTTCTTAGCAGGAGCAGCAGCCTTCTTCGCGGGCGCAGCAGCCTTCTTGGCAGGAGCAGCAGCCTTCTTCGCAGGTGCAGCGGCCTTCTTCGCAGGAGCAGCAGCCTTCTTCGCGGGTGCAGCGGCCTTCTTAGCAGGAGCGGCAGCCTTCTTCGCAGGTGCAGCGGCCTTCTTAGCAGGAGCAGCAGCCTTCTTTGCAGGTGCAGCGGCCTTCTTGGCGGGAGCAGCAGCCTTCTTAGCAGGCGCAGCGGCCTTCTTCACGGGAGCAGCAGCGACCTTCTTTGCTGGTGCAGCAGCCTTCTTTGCGGGAGCGGCGGCCTTCTTAGCCGGTGCCTTCTTTGCAGTTGCCATTTCAGTTCTCCTTGATCAAGTGGAAAAAGCACTGTGTGCGGTCGACGCTAGCTCAAGCCTCACACAGCTATTCACCGCCCAGATGTCGCCCAGGAGGAGCGCCCCAGTACGGAGAATTCGGTTTTCAAACGCCGCGCCCGAGTCCTGTGGGACAGGGGTCACTGCGCTCGACAAATCAGTTACTTATTCGTCTGCTTGAGTGGGAACTGAATGGGAACGCAAAGCGAATTCAGGCTTTGTGTCCTAGTTCAGCCAAAGGGCTTGCAGGCCCTTTGGCCTAAGCCAGGCGAGAGACAAGCCGCAGGGCTTGTCTCTCGTCCGGGCTCAGCCAATGCGCTTGCAAGCGCCTTGGCCTGACTGAGGCAGGAGACAAGCCGCAGGGCTTGTCTCCTGTCCACAGTCAGTCCCAGCTCAATGCGCCACCGGATTGGTATTCGATGACGCGGGTTTCAAAAAAGTTGCGTTCCTTCTTCAGGTCAATCATTTCGCTCATCCAAGGGAAGGGGTTCTCTTCGTTGGGGAAGAGTTCATCCAATCCGATCTGGGTCGCGCGCCGGTTGGCGATGTAACGCAGATAGCCCTTGAACATCGACGCATTCAGACCCAACACGCCACGCGGCATGGTGTCTTCGGCGTAGGCGTATTCCAGTTCCACGGCCTTCATGAACAAGGCCTTGATCTCGGCCTTGAACTCGGGCGTCCACAGCTGCGGGTTCTCGAGCTTGATCTGGTTGATCAGGTCGATGCCGAAGTTGCAGTGCATGGACTCGTCGCGCAGGATGTACTGGTACTGCTCGGCAGCACCGGTCATCTTGTTCTGGCGACCCATGGCCAGGATCTGGGTGAAGCCCACGTAGAAGAACAGACCTTCCATCAGGCAGGCAAACACGATCAGACTCTTCAACAGAGTCTGGTCGGTTTCCAAGGTGCCGGTGTGGAAGTTGGGGTCCATGATCGCGCCGATGAAGGGGATCAGGAACTCGTCCTTGTCACGGATGGATTTGACTTCGTTGTAGGCGTTGAAGATCTCAGACTCATCCAGACCCAAGGACTCCACGATGTACTGGTAAGCGTGGGTGTGGATGGCTTCCTCAAAAGCCTGGCGCAGCAGGAACTGGCGGCACTCGGGCGCCGTGATGTGGCGGTAAGTGCCCAGCACGATGTTGTTGGCGGCCAGCGAATCGGCCGTCACGAAGAAGCCGAGGTTGCGCTTGATGATGCGGCGCTCGTCTTCGGACAGACCGTTAGGGTCCTTCCACAAGGCGATGTCGCGCGACATATTCACTTCTTGCGGCATCCAATGGTTGGCGCAAGTGGCGAGGTACTTCTCCCACGCCCATTTGTACTTGAAGGGGACCAGCTGATTGACGTCGGTCTGGCCGTTGATGATGCGCTTGTCGGCGGCCTTGATGCGATGCGTTGTGGCGCTCAGCACGGGCTGCGTTGCTGCAGCGCTCGGCGCTGCCGACGAGCCGCCGGCAGCTTGTGCCTGAACGCTGCTCGCTTCATTTTTGGTGACGTCTGCACCCGCGTTCGCAGCATTGCCGGTCGCGGTATTTGCATGTGCTTTTTCAGCGTGCTTCAGGTCTTCTTCCCAAACCAACATAGTGGCCTTCCTATCGGATCGAATTATCAGAGTGTTGCGTTCAAACACCAAGGACTTCTTGACATGGAGATGCGATCTGCGTTGCTCGCTCGCATCGTCCAAGTCGCTCAATCACCGCTGTTCATCGCGGTTCTGAGCGCCTGCTGTTCTTCACGCAACCCACCGAGGGTGTGGTTCAAGAGGTCTGCGATGCAGGCATTGCGCAGACCTCGATTCGAGTTTGGCCCGATGAACACGGGGATCTCGGCCAAACCCCAAACTTTCAATTCACTCGCACTCGTCGCGCCAAGAGTTTGCAAAAGGAGGCTCGCTCCGCAAGCCGCCCAGTTCACGCCAAGCTCGCGCGATGTGTGCGCTCGTCGACTGATGCTTCACCGCAGCTTGTGACTTCGTCGCAACCTTTGGCGAAGCATCGCCGTCTTACTGACACGCCTCGCAGTCGGGGTTGTGACGTCGTCGCAACCCCGGCGAGGCATTGCCCGCTTACTGACACGCCTCGCAGTCGGGGTTGTCAATCGAGCAGAACTTCATGTCGGTCGCAGGCAGTGCTTCTTCGACCGGCGCGGCAGGCGCGGCGGGTGCCGACACCATGCTGGGCGCAGCGCCCGAGGACACCGAGTTCAGCTGACCCGACTTGGTCACCGTGCTCTTCTCGGCCGAGGAGGCGCTCATGGTGCGCAGGTAGTAAGTCGTCTTCAGACCGCGCAGCCAAGCCAGCTTGTAGGTCTCGTCCAGCTTCTTGCCCGAGGCACCCGCCATATAGATATTGAGCGACTGTGCTTGGTCGATCCACTTCTGGCGACGTGCGGCAGCTTCCACCAGCCAATGCGTCTCGACCTCGAAGGCGGTGGCGTACAGCGCCTTCAACTCTTCGGGCACGCGGTCGATGCGACGCAGCGAACCGTCGAAGTGCTTGAGGTCCATGACCATCACGTCGTCCCACAGGCCCAGCTTCTTCAGGTCACGCACCAGCGACTCATTGATGATGGTGAACTCGCCCGACAGATTGGACTTGACCGAGAGGTTGCCGAAGCAAGGCTCGATCGAGGCGTCCACGCCGATGATGTTGGAGATGGTGGCGGTCGGCGCGATGGCCACGCAATTGCTATTGCGCATGCCGTGCGCTTGGATCTTGGCGCGCAGTGCGTCCCAGTCCAGCGTCGTGCTGCGATCCACTTCCACATAACCGCCGCGCGCCTTGGCCAGCAGGTCCAGGGAGTCGATGGGCAAGATGCCCTGATCCCACAGCGAACCCTTGTAGGAGGAATAGCGGCCACGCTCAGCAGCCAGCTCGGTCGAAGCCTGGTAGGCGTAGTAGCAGATCGCTTCCATCGAACGGTCGGCGAACTCCACGGCGGCTTGCGAGGCGTAAGGCGTGCGCAGCGCATACAGCGAGTCCTGGAAGCCCATCAGGCCCAGACCCACCGGGCGATGGCGCAGATTGGAGTCACGCGCCTTCTTGACGGCGTAGTAGTTGATGTCGATCACGTTGTCCAGCATGCGCATGGCGGTCGAGATCGTCTTCTTCAGCTTCTCGTGGTCAACGCCACCGTCCTTCAAGTGCTGGACCAGATTGACCGAACCCAGATTGCAGACGGCGATCTCACTGTCGTTGGTGTTCAGCGTGATCTCGGTACAGAGATTGCTGGAGTGCACCACGCCCACATGCTGCTGGGGCGAACGCACATTGCAAGCGTCTTTGAAGGTGATCCAGGGGTGGCCGGTCTCGAACAGCATCGAGAGCATCTTGCGCCACAGGTCCTTGGCGGGCATGCGCTTGAACAGCTTGATCTCGCCACGGTCGGCCTTGGCCTCATACTCAACGTAAGCCTTCTCGAAGGCGGCACCAAACAGATCGTGCAGATCGGGCGTGTTGGAGGGGCTGAACAGGGTCCAGTCACCACCGTCCATGACACGGCGCATGAACAGATCGGGGATCCAGTTCGCGGTGTTCATGTCGTGGGTGCGGCGGCGGTCATCGCCGGTGTTCTTGCGCAGTTCCAGGAACTCTTCGATGTCCAGGTGCCAAGATTC
Source organism: Paucibacter sp. KBW04 (assembly GCF_003852425.1). Taxonomy (GTDB): domain Bacteria; phylum Pseudomonadota; class Gammaproteobacteria; order Burkholderiales; family Burkholderiaceae_C; genus Paucibacter_A. Next base: position 242,468 of record NZ_QAJN01000002.1, read on the forward strand.
CAGATAGGCGCAGACGGCGCCCTTGCGCTTGCCGCCTTGGTTCACCGCCACGGCGGTGTCGTTCACCACCTTCAGGAAGGGGACCACGCCCTGGCTCTTGCCATTCGTGCCCTTGATGTGCGAGCCCAGGGCGCGCACAGGCGTCCAGTCATTGCCCAGGCCGCCGGCAAACTTGGACAGCAAGGCGTTTTCTTTCAGCGCCTCGTAGATGCCGTCCAGATCGTCGGCCACGGTGGTCAGATAGCAGCTGGACAACTGCGAGCGACGGGTGCCGGAGTTGAACAGCGTCGGGGTGCTGGACATGAAGTCAAAGCTGGACAGCACTTCGTAGAACTCGATGGCGCGGGTTTCGCGGTCGACTTCGTTCAGCGCCAGGCCCATGGCCACGCGCATGAAGAAGGCCTGCGGCATCTCAATGCGCTGGTCGTCGATGTGCTGGAAGTAGCGGTCGTACAGGGTCTGCAGGCCCAGGTAGTCGAACTGCAGATCGCGCTCGGCCTTCAGCGCCGCGCCCAGGCGGGCCAGGTCGTACTGAGCCAGCTTCTCATCCAGCAACTCGGCGGCCACACCCTTCTTGATGTACTTGGGGAAGTACTCGGCATAGCGCTCTTGCATCTGCTCTTGGCTGATCTCACCACCGACCACTTCACGGCGGATGGTGTGCAGCAGCAGGCGGGCGGTGGCGCGGCTATAGCCCGGGTCTTTTTCGATCAGGGTACGGGCGGCCAGGATGGAGGCCTTGTAGACCTCGTCGATGGGCACGCCGTCATACAGATTGCGCTTGGTCTCGGCCAGGATGGGCTCAGGCTTCACATCGGCGCCCAGATTGGCGCAGGCCGACACGATCAGGCTTTGCAGATGGGCCAGATCCAGGGGCACGCGCTGGCCGCCATCAATTACCGTCAGGGCGGCCGAGGCCACGGGCGTGACCTGCTCCACCTGGCGGGCACGCTCTTGATTGCGGCGCTCGCGGTACAGCACATAGGCACGCGCCACTTCGTGATGGCCACCGCGCATCAGACCCAGCTCCACCTGGTCTTGCACATCTTCAATATGGAAGGTTCCGCCGCTCGGGCGCGAGCGCACCAGGGCGCGCACCACGGCTTCGGTCAGGCCGTCCACCGTCTCGCGCACGCTGGCCGAGGCCGCACCGGTCGTGCCATGCACGGCCAGAAAGGCTTTCATCAAAGCCACGGCGATCTTGCTGGGCTCGAAGGAGACCACCGCGCCATTGCGGCGCAGGATGTGATACGCCAGAAAGGCCGACGATGCGCCTTGACTCGCGCTCACGGGGCCTTGCTGGCTTGCGCCTTCGGGCACGGCTTGATCGACTTGAGTTTGCATTGCTAAAAACCTTTCCTGGCTGGTCTCGGGGGTGTCAGAAATCAAAGAGCGCCGCGGGCTGGCCGACTCGGCTGCGTTGCGACGCTTGGATTTTTGAGAATTGATGTTGTTGACTTGTTGTTTCTTTTTGCTGAGTCGGAGGGGCATCCGAAGCTCCATTCCACGCCTTCGCCGTCGTCCTGCTCTGAACGGCGCGGGGCTGCAATCTGACCTTTTTTGCACAAACGCATGGCGAGATCACAGCTTGTCCCATCTGGCCACATGGGCCGAACTTGGCCGAATCCGGCCACCGCATCCCGCAAGCTGAAGCCGACTGGCGGCTCACCCAAGCAGGTGCGACGACGCACTCACTCAGCGGGATGAAATAGACAGATTGGGCAAGACCCTGGACTTCCTTGCTCGACCCTCCCCCGGGCGTGCAAAGAGGGGCTGCGAAGCCCCTCTTGATGCCCGCCGAAGCCGGGAGAAAATCCTGCAACTTGGCCGCCCGGAACGCACGCAAAACTGCGCGTTTCCGAGTGCTGAAGTCAGGTGTGAAGCATACCATGCGGCGCACTATATCTGGGGGCTCCACCCCCTTCAAGCACTACAGCTAGCGTATCAATACCGCTTGACGTTGCTGACTTGCCGCGCTAGCAAGGGCCTGGAAAGCGCCTCCAAAACCGCTTTCGGCGCCACCTTTTGGCGGGCAAGAAAGCCGCCCAGACAAGGCCCTGTGGCGCGTAAGCCCCGATGGCGTGGGGGCCCGCGCAAACAAGCCCGCATGGCGCTTGGTTTTGCGGCCGGAATGCCTCGCAAAGCCGCGCCAATACTGGCGCTGCGAAGCCGGTGTTGCAAGACTTGGGGTCCAGTCGACTCGTCAAGCAAAGCGCTGGCAAGCCAGCCGCTGCAAACAATTCAGAACGGGTCGGGCCGGCCAAGAACCCTCGCGCAAGAGGGGTAAATCCCAGCGTCGACGACTTCGTCGAAAGGCCTTTCGCACCCGTCTTTGCGTTGAAGCAAAAAACTCGCGGGACCCAGGGAATACCCGAGGATTCTAGCCGCTAGGCGATCCATGCCGGATTCGGCAGCAAGCAGCTTCAAGCCCCCTCGGCGTCGGTGATGCCCAGCCGGGCCATGCGGTAGCGGATCTGGCGCAGCGACAAACCCAGGCTGGCGCCCGCGGCCGTGCGATTGAAGCGGTGCAGATCGAGGGCGCGCAGCAAGATGTCACGCTCCACCTCATCCAAATAGGCCGCCAGGTCGCTGGGCAACAGCCCCTCCCCTCGGGCCGGCAGCTCATGCTTCAGGGACGAGCCCGGCTCGGCCAGCTCATCCAGGGCGCCGAGTTGGGAGTCATCCAGCATGGCCTCAGGCAGGCCCAGATCGCCCGCATCGATCCACTCCCCGCCCGCCAGCGCCAGTGCGCGATGCAGCAAGTTCTCCAGCTCGCGCACATTGCCGGGGAAGGCATAGCGCTGCAGCAGGCTCAGTGCGCTGGCCGTCAGGCGCGGCACGGGCGAGACACCGGCATCGGCCGCAATGCGCTCGAGCACCTTGTCGCTGATCAGGGCCACATCCTCGATACGCTCGCGCAGCGGCGGCACGCGCAGCTGGATGACGTTGAGGCGGTAGAACAAGTCTTGCCGGAAGCGGCCGGCCGTCACCTCGGCGCTCAAATCCTTGTGCGTGGCACTGAGTATGCGCACATTGACCGGCGCCTCCACCACCGCCCCCACCGGCCGCACCGAGCGCTCCTGGATGGAGCGCAAGAGCTTGCTCTGCATGGCCAGGGGCAGATCGCCGATCTCGTCCAGAAACAGCGTGCCGCCATCCGCTGCCTGGAAGAAACCCTCGCGGTCTTCGTTGGCGCCGGTGAAAGCGCCCTTGCGGTAGCCAAAGAACTCAGCCTCCAACAAGGCCTCGGGAATGGCGCCGCAGTTCACCGCCACAAAGCGCTGGCGCAGACGCGAGCCGCTGTCGTGAATGGCGCGCGCCACCAACTCCTTGCCGGTGCCGGACTCGCCTTGCAAGAGCACGGGCGCCATGCTGCGGCCCACCTTTTCGATCAGCTGGCGCACCTCCTGAATCGCGGCAGAGCAGCCGGCCAGGCGGGACAAGGCCGTCACAGGCTGCTTGAGCGCCGGGGCAGCGGCCGGGACGGCTGGCAGCGGCTTGCTGGCCGGCGGCGCCGGCGGTGGGCTGACCTGCGCACCGGGCTGAGCGCCCTGCGCCTCCGAGGGTAGATTGGCCGGCACCACGGTGGCCGCCACGGCCGGCACCCGGCCCAGGGCCGAGGCCACCACCAGGCGGAACTGACGCAGATCCACCGGCTTGGTCAGATAGTCATAGGCGCCGGCCTTCAAGGCCTCGACCGCGTTCTCGGCCGAGCCATAGGCCGTGATCACCAGGGTCTTCTCCTTGCGCGCCTGGCTCTCCAGCCACTGCAAGATATCCAAGCCGCTGCCGTCGGGCAGGCGCATATCGGTGATGACGGCACTGAACTCACGTTGCTTCAATTGCCGCAAGGCCTCTTCCACCGTGCCTGCGGTCTCCAGCTCATAGCCTTCGCGCAGCAGCGTCAGCTCGTACAAGGTGCGCAGATCGGGTTCATCGTCCACCACCAGAAGGCTGAAGGGGCTTGTTGTGCTCATGCGCTAGCGCTCAATTGGAAGGGTGACGGCCGAGGGCCGCAGGGGCGGAAGCAGCTGAAGAAGCGGCTGAAGAAGCCGCCAGCAAACGCAGGCGCAGACTGAACTCATTGCCCGCGCGAGCGGGATCGTGGCGGCGCTGGTAGTCGATGCTGGCGCCATAACGCTCACACAGCTCGCGGCAGATGTACAGGCCCAGGCCCGAACCGCGGCTGCGGGTGGAGAAGAAAGGTTCAAACAGATGCCGCTCCACATCGGGCGGTATGGCCGGCCCCAGATTGAACACGCTCAGGCGCACCCAGGGCTGTGGATCGGGCGCGGGCGCGCGCGAGGGTTTGTGGGCCGCATCCGGCACCGGCTCGGCCTCCTGCTCCAGCAAGACCTGCATGCAGCCTGGCCCGCGCTCGGCATGGCGCCAGGCGTTGTCCAGCAGATTGACCAGCACCCGGCGCAGATGCTCCGGGTCAAAAGCCACGATCAGCGGATGCAAGGGCACGCTGCAGCTGAGCGGGTCGGAGGGGCCAGGGGCGAGTTGATTGGTGCGCGCCCATTCCAGGCAGATCTCGTTGACCAGGGCGGCAGCATCCAGGGGCACCGCTGCCGACACCGCGCCTGGCGCCACCTCCAGCACATCGTCCACGATGCGTTTGAGCCGCTGCACATTGGAGGCCACCATGCGCGTCAGTTGCTGGACTCGAGGCTCGACGGCATCCTCCGACAACAGGGCATTGGCCTGATCAATGGCCGCCAAGGGATTGCGAATCTCATGCGCAATACCGGCCGACACCCGGCCCATGGCCGCCAGCTTGTCCTGCTGGATGCGAGCCTGCACGCGGCGCTTGTCTTCCACAAACAGCACGCATAAATCTTCACTGGTGTCGGGCGCGCGGCGGCGGGTGAAGCGCATGCGCAGGCGCAGGCTGCGCTGCAGGCCAGAGTCAAAGGCCAAGTCCACATCGCGCCCACCCTCGGGCCAGGCACCGTCGGCAAAGGCCTGCTCCACCGCCTGCACCAGCGGGTGCCAGGCCTTGACCCCGCGCAGCTGAAACGGCGCACTGCGCACGGCCGCCGCACCATCGGCCAGCAAAGCCCGCGAGGCCGGGTTGGCGGCGCGCACCCGGCCGCGCCGATCCACCACCATCACCCCCTCTTGCATCTCGTCGATCACTAGGCGATTGAGCTGGGCCTGCTGGCGCGCAAACTCCATGCTGCCACGCGCGGCGCGCTCTTCCTTGGCCAGGCGGCTGGCCAACTCGCTGGCCAGCAGGCTGATGACGAAAAAGCCGCTGCCCACCAGGCCGGCTTGCGTCATGCGCAGGCCCACATCGGCCCCGGCCAGCACGGCCCAGCCAGCCACGCCCAGCATCAGCAAAGCCGCACAGGCCGCCGTCGCCAGCGCCAGCAGGCGCGGCGTCAGCACGCCCGCCATCAGCACCGGCATCACCAGCATGGCGCCGTAATTGACATTCGCCCCGCGGTCGAAGGCATGCAAAACACCGAACACCAGCAGATCCAGACCGATGCTGGTCCACCAGGGCGGGCTGGAGACGCGCGCCATGCTGCGTGCCGACGCGCCCTTTTGCAAAGGCGGCCACAGCCACAAGACCATGGCCTGCACCCCGTAGAGCACGCACACCACCAGGGTCCACTCCGGTGCCGGTGCGCCTAAAAAACCCCCGATGACCTGGGTCGCCACCAAGGCCAGGCCGAGGGCGGCGCGGGCGCCCAAAAAAGCACGGTAAAGGCGGGCGAACGCGCTGCCGCCGCTGTTCACCAAACGGCGCGCTTGCTGAAAAAAGAACTGCGACTCGGCAGCGCTCTCGCTTGCCGCGGGCCCGGCCTCAGCCCGACCCGCAGCGATCGCCGCCGCGTCCTCACCAAGCCCGGATTCGGCCGCCAACTCCTCGCTCGGGTCCGGGTCCCACAAGGCTTGCACGCTGTCGTCCGAGCGTTTCTTCGACAAGGCCTTGGGCCGGTCGTCCCCCGGGCCAAACCAGGATTGCGCGGGCTCAGCACTCATGCGGCGCCGCCATGCTCCGCTTCATAGGCCTTGCGATGCGAGCTGCAGCAGAACACACCGCCGCGGCCTGGCAAAGCCTCCTCGGCAGGCAGATGCAGGCCACATTGCGCGCAGCTGGCCATGTCCTTGGGCGCGGCGGGCTGCGGCTCGGGCACCTCTTTTTTGGGCTGAGCGGGCCGCGAATGCTTGACCCCCAGCAAAAAGAACACCAGGCCCAGCAAGAGGATCAGAAAGAGAAACTTCAACATCGTGGCTACCCAGGTTCAGCGAGCTCAAATTCAGGCGGCCAGAGGCCGCTGCAAGATCACTTCCAGCACAAAGCGCGAGCCGGCATAAGACAGCAGCAAGAGCAAAGCGCCGAAATAAAGCCAGCGGGTGGCGCGCCGGCCGCGCCAGCCAAACACCTTGCGGCCGGTTAGCAGACCGGTCAGCACCAGCCAGCCCAAGACGGCCAGAAAGTTTTTGTGGTCCCAATGCCAGTGCGGTGTGAACCACCAGCCCAGCAAAATCGCGATCGACAAAGCCGCCACCCCGGCGCCGACGAACTGAAAGGTCAGCCGCTCCAGACGCAGCAAAGGCATCAAGGGCTGAGCCGCCGCGCTGGCATTGGGCGAGCCGGGCTTGAGCACACGCATCATGCGCTCGGCCCGATTCAGCATGGCCGCGTGCAGCACCGCCACCCCGAACAAACCGTAGGAAGCCAGACCCAGCAGCCAGTGCAGCGGCGCCCAGGGCGAACCCGCCAATGGGCGGCTTTCGCCCGGGAATGCAAAGGCCAGCAAAACCGCCGCCGCCGACATCAGCGCCAGCACCCGGCGCACGCCGGGCAGAGGGACAAAGCGGCTCTCCACCATATAGACGGCCAACACCAGCCAGACCGTGGTCGACAGGGCAGGCGCAAAGCCAAAGCGCGTGCCACTGACCGCCTGCCCTACCCCAGACACATCCACCAGCAAAGCCAAAAGGTGCGCGCCCCAGGCCAGCAAAAGCAGGCCCGCTGAATCGGCCAGGCCCTGAGCACCCGTGGCCTTGGAAGCCCGTACAGCGACCCAGCCATAGGCCAGGGCGGCCAACAAACTGGCGCCAGCCAAGACCCAATTGGCGGCACCTGAAGATGCGATGGATAAAATCATGGCCACAGTGTACTTTTGCGCGCCCGGCCCTAGTGGCAGCGCCACCCCCCATGGCTTCCAATTTGACCGACCGCCTCAGTCGCCTCGTGAAAACGATGCGCGGCCAAGCCCGCATCACCGAAAGCAATGTCCAGGAGATGCTGCGCGAAGTGCGCATGGCTCTGCTGGAGGCCGACGTGGCCCTGCCCGTTGTGCGCGACTTCATCGCTCGCGTCAAGGACAAGGCCCTGGGCACCGAGGTGATCGGCTCCCTCAACCCCGGCCAGGTGCTGGTGTCCATCGTCCAGAAAGAACTCGCCGCCACCATGGGCGAGGGCGTGGCCGACATCAATCTCGCCGCCCAACCGCCCGCCGTCATCCTGATGGCCGGCTTGCAAGGCGCGGGCAAAACCACCACCACCGCCAAGCTGGCCAAGCATCTGATCGAGAAGCGCAAGAAAAAGGTGCTGACGGTCTCGGCCGACGTCTACCGCCCCGCCGCGATTGAACAGCTCAAGACGGTGACGGCCCAGGCCGGCGCCGAGTGGTTCCCCTCCGCGCCGGATCAAAAGCCGCGCGAGATCGCCCTGGCCGCCATCGACTACGCCAAAAAGCATTACTTCGATGTGCTGCTGGTGGACACCGCCGGCCGCCTCGCCATCGACGAAGCGCTGATGGCCGAGATCCGTGATCTGCACGCCATCCTGAACCCGGTCGAAACCCTGTTCGTGGTCGACGCCATGCAGGGTCAAGACGCCATCAACACCGCCAAGGCCTTCAAGGAAGCCCTGCCCCTGACCGGCGTGATCCTGACCAAGCTGGACGGTGATTCACGCGGCGGTGCCGCCCTGTCGGTGCGCCAGATCACCGGCGCGCCGATCAAATTCGCCGGTACGTCCGAGAAGATTGACGGCCTGGAAGTGTTTGACGCCGAACGCCATGCCGGCCGCGTGCTGGGCATGGGTGACATCGTCGCCCTGGTCGAGGAGGTGACCAAGGGCGTGGACGTGGCCGCCGCCCACAAGCTGGCTGAGAAGCTCAAGAGCGGCAGCGGCTTCGACCTCAACGACTTCCTGGCCCAGATCTCGCAGATGAAGAAGATGGGCGGGCTCTCCGGCCTGATGGACAAGCTGCCCACCCAGATGACCGCCAAGGCCGGCCCGCAAGACATGGACCGTGCCGAGCGCGATATGAAGCGCATGGAAGGCATCTTGAACGCCATGACGGCCAAGGAGCGCCGCCAGCCCGCCCTGCTGATGGACGGCAAAAGCAAGGCCAGCCGCAAACGCCGCATCGCCACGGGCGCTGGCGTGCAGATCCAGGACGTCAACCGCCTGCTGACTCAGTTTGATCAGATGCAAAGCATGATGAAGAAGATGAGCGGCGGCGGCATGATGAAGATGATGAAGAAGCTGGGTGGCATGAAAGGCCTGAAGGGCATGATGCCAGGCATGTAAACATTCCCAGCCTTTCAACGAAAAGGGCCAGCAGTCGCTGGCCCTTTCTCATTTGCGCAATTCCTCGCTCACTCCAGCAAAGCCTGCGCAAACTCCCGCGCATTGAAGGTCTGCAAATCCTCCAGCTTCTCGCCCACCCCGATGAAGTAAACCGGTATGGCCCGCTCGCGGGCGATGGCTGCCAGCACGCCGCCCTTGGCCGTGCCGTCCAGCTTGGTGACGATCAGGCCGGTCAGACCCAGGGCATCGTCAAAAGACTTGACCTGGCTGAGCGCGTTCTGGCCGGTATTGCCGTCCACCACCAGCAAGACCTCATGCGGCGCCTCGGCCTGCGCCTTTGTGATCACACGCTTGATCTTCTTCAGCTCTTCCATCAGGTGCAGCTGGGTGGGCAGGCGGCCGGCCGTGTCGGCCAAAACCACATCACAGCCGCGCGCGCGGCCGGCATTGACCGCATCAAAGGTCACCGAGGCCGGGTCGCCGCCCTCCTGGCTGATGATTTGCACCTGGGTGCGATCGGCCCAGACCGAGAGCTGCTCACGCGCCGCCGCGCGGAAGGTGTCGGCAGCGGCCAGCAGCACTTTTTGATCGGCCTCGGCCAGATGGCGGGTCAGCTTGCCGATGCTGGTGGTCTTGCCCGCACCGTTCACACCCACCACCATCATCACCGTGGGGCTGTGCTGGCCAACGACCAGGGCGCGCTCCAAGGGTTTGAGCAGCTCAGCCAGGGACTCCACCAACAGGGCCCGCACGGCGCTGGGATCGGTGGCTTTTGTGTCCTTCACTCTTTGCTTCAGATCCGCCAGCAAGAACTCGGTCGCCTTGACGCCGGTGTCGGCCATCAGCAGCGCAGCTTCCAGCTCCTCGTAAAGCGCATCGTCAATCTTGGTGCCGGTAAAGACCTGGGCGATGCTGGAGCCGGTCTTGCGCAAGCCTTGGCGCAGCTTGTCCATCCAGCTGCGGCGCGGTTCAGGCGCAGGCGACGGCGCGAGTTCGGGCGCAGCGACAGGCACGACCGCGGGCAGGACTGGAGCGGGCGCCGCAAGGACAGCGGGAACTTCTGCAACCGCTGCAGGCACGGGTGCAAGTGCGGGCGCGGGCGCAGATACGGGTGCAGGAGCCACCGACGGCTGCACCTCGACCTTGACCTCGGGCTGGCTGAGCTCCGCCACAAGCTCGCTGGGCAGGGGAGCCACGGCAGGCGCTGGCGCGGGTGCCGCTACGGCCTCGGGTGGCGGAGGAGGAGGTGGCGAAGCACCGAATTTTTTCTTGAAGAAACTGAACATCTAAACGCCTAGATTCCTGGGTCCCTGGCCTTGCAAAGCAAATCTTTGTTGCAGCGGGCCCAGCGCAGAGGCCAGTGCTGAACGCCCCGACCCGAAGTCCCGAATCATAATCGGCCGAGCCTTCTGCAACCCTCCAGCAGCCCTTCAAGCCGCCTTGTGCAGAGCGCTCCAGCCGCAGGTCCCGATTCCAAGAGAAGCAAAGACGCCAGCCATGCAAATCCATGAAGCCCAGGCCACCGCCGCCCTGCTGCCTTTTGATCGCTTGATCCCGGCCGTGGCCCAAGCCATGCGCGACCTGCGCGACGGCCGCATCCACGCCAGCCCCCGCACCGTCCTTCCCCTGCCCGAGGGCGGCAGCTATCTGGCCATGCCTTGCACCGATCAGCGCTATGCCGTCACCAAACTGGTGGCCGTCACGCCCGCCAACCGCGCCCTGGGTCAACCCACGATCCAGGGCCGGGTCATCGTCAGCGAAGCCGCCTCGGGAACGCCGCTGATGATTCTGGACGGCTCGGTCATCACCGCCCGCCGCACCGCCGCCGTCACCTTGCTGGGCATAGAGACCTTGCTGGGACAAGCGCCCGCCAGCGTCGCCTTGGTGGGCACCGGCAGCCAAGCCCGCATGCATGCCCTCGCCATGAGGGAACGCTGGCCCGGTGTGGAGCTGCGCTGCGTGGGTAGAAGCAATACCCAAAGCAAACTCTTCGCCGCCAGTCTGAGTGAACAAGGCGTCAGCAATGTGCTGGCCTTCCCGCTGGAGCAGGCCTTAGACGGCGCGACCGTGGCCGTCGCCGCCACCACATCCTTGAATGCCGTGCTGCCTCAGGAGGTTGCGGCCGACACCTTGATCGTCGGCCTGGGCAGCTTTACGCCGCAGATGGCCGAACTCCCGGCCACCCAGGTGCGCAGCCGCCAACTCTGGGTTGACGATTTAGAAGGCGCTCGCCACGAGGCGGGCGACCTGCTCCAGGCCGGTGTTGATTGGAGCCGCGTCCACCCCTTGGCCGAAGCCCTGGACGGACAGACGGCCTTGCGCCGCCCCCTGCTATTCAAAACCGTGGGCCATGCGGCCTGGGACTTGGCTGCGGTTCGGGTCGCTCTAGGCGCTTGATCTAGGCGCTTGAGCCAGGCGCTCAAACAGGATTTCTTAAACTTTTTTCAAAAACTCTTGCGCAGCCCAAAAAAGTGCTGCTATAGTAGAGGGCTTGAGGCGCTTTAGCTCAGCCGGTTAGAGCGACGGAATCATAATCCGCAGGTCCGGGGTTCGAATCCCTGAAGCGCCACCAAAAAGAAGAGAAACAGCCCAAGGCCAAAACCTTGGGCTGTTTTGTTTTCCGGACGCCGAACACGCGTTCTGTGAAGACAAAAAATCTTTGCCCGATTCACGCAGCCCCTGGACAAATACCATGACTCGCTGTGCCAACTCTTGGTTCGCCTCCGCCGTGTTGACCGTGGCGGCCTGCTGTTTTGCAGCCGCACCCGCGCTGGCGCAAAGCCACCGCCCCTTCCCGCCCCAAACCCTGCGCGGTGAACTGGTGGTGCAGCAAACGCCCGACGTTTTGCTCAACGGTAAACCCGCCCGCCTTGCCCCCGGTGCCCGCCTGCGCAGCGACGGCCATATGCTGCTGCCGCCCGCCAGCGTGGCCGGCCAGAAGTTGACGGTGCATTACACGGTGGACCCCGCCGGCCTGCTGATGGATGTGTGGGTCTTGAACTCGGCCGAGCTGGCCAACAAGACCTGGCCCCGCTCGCCGCAGGAATCGGCCAGCTGGAGTTTCGAGCCCGGCACGCAGACCTGGACCAAACGCTGAATCTCAACGCAATCTAATTTCGCGGCCGGGCCGAGCGCCGGGCCGCCCCAAGCCGGCCCGCATCCCCTCGGGGGATCGGCCGGTGTACCCAACGGACGAGGGGTCCCATGCCTAAAAAAGTCTTCATCAAAACCTTCGGCTGCCAGATGAACGAGTACGACTCGGGCAAGATGGCCGATGTGCTGGGCGCGGCCCAGGGTTACGAGAAAACCGAGAACGTTGACGAAGCCGACCTGATTCTTTTCAACACCTGCTCGGTGCGCGAGAAGGCGCAGGAGAAAGTCTTCAGCGATCTGGGTCGCATCAAGCACCTGAAGGAAAAAGGCGTGCTGATCGGCGTGGGCGGCTGCGTGGCCTCGCAAGAAGGTGCGGCCATCATCGAACGCGCACCCTATGTGGACGTGGTCTTCGGCCCGCAGACCCTGCACCGCCTGCCGCAAATGCTGGCGGCCCGCCGCGACGAGCGCCGCCCGCAGGTGGACATCTCCTTCCCCGAGATCGAGAAGTTCGACCATCTGCCGCCCGCCAAGGTGGAAGGCGCCTCGGCCTTTGTCTCCATCATGGAAGGCTGCTCCAAATACTGCAGCTACTGCGTCGTGCCTTACACCCGTGGCGAAGAGGTCTCGCGCCCCTTTGACGATGTGTTGACCGAGATCGCCGGCCTGGCCGACCAGGGCGTGATGGAAATCAATCTGCTGGGTCAGAACGTCAACGCCTACCGCGGCAAGATGGGCGCCACCGGCGAATACGCCGACCTCGCCCTACTGCTGGAGTACTGCGCCGACATCCCCGGCATCGAGCGCCTGCGCTTCACCACCAGCCACCCGAACGAGTTCAGCCAGCGCCTGGTCGAGGCCTATGCCAAGGTGCCGCAGTTGGTCAACCATCTGCATTTGCCGGTCCAGCATGGCAGCGACCGCATCTTGATGGCCATGAAGCGCGGCTACACCGCCCTGGAGTTCAAGAGCACGATCAAGAAGCTGCGCGCGATTCGGCCCGACATCCGCATCGCCAGCGACTTCATCGTCGGCTTCCCCGGCGAGACCGAGGAAGACCACGCCAAGCTGATGAAGCTGGTGCATGACATCGGCTTCGATGCCTCATTCAGCTTCATCTTCAGCCCCCGACCCGGCACGCCGGCCGCTGCGCTCGAGGACACGACGCCCTACGAAGTCAAGGTCAAGCGCCTGCAAGAGCTGCAAGCCGTCATCGAGGCCAACACCCTGGCCATCAGCGAGACCATGGTGGGCAAGACCCATCGCATCCTGGTCACCGGCAATGCCCGCAAGGACGCCAGCGAGTTGATGGGCCGCACCGAGTGCAACCGCATCGTCAACTTCAAGGGCCACCCGCGCCTGATGAATCAGCTGGTGGACGTCAAAATCACCCAGGCCTTCGCGCACTCCTTGCGCGCCGAGGTGCTGACGAGCGAAGACGCTACTTTTTTGGCCTGAAAGCCAGCCACCACTGCGGCAGGCTGATGCTCAACAGCATCAGCCCATAACCCATCATCTTGCCGTCATGGCCTAGCACAGCCAAGGCCGCAACCAAGCCAAGGCTGCCGCCCACACCGCCCCATTTGAGCAAGCGCAGCCAGGCCAGGCCCTGGGTTTCGCGCCGCCACAGCAGCTTGCAGGCCGCGGCCAGCAGCGCGGCCACACACCAGGCGGGGGCAAAGAAGTTGGCGAGATGCCAGATGGCGTCGAGTGGACTCAAGATGGAAAGACGCCCAGGGCTGGGATGAAAGTGTTTGGAAACGAGCAAGGCTTGAGTTAAATCAAGTCCAAAGCCCCAAGTTTTACCGCCAGACAACGCTTCTCGGCCTTGGTCTGACAGATGTCAATTTTATAATCCCCTCATGTCAGTCTTTGCCCTGGGCTTGAACCATAACTCCGCGCCGTTGGATTTGCGCGGCCGTTTTGCGTTCTCGCTGGAACAACTGGCACCCACCTTGCTGGGCTTCCGCCAGCAGTTGCAAAGCCCCAAGCTCAGCAAAGGCGCCGAGGCCGCCATCCTGTCCACCTGCAATCGCACCGAGCTTTATGTGGCAGGCGACAGCAGCATGGTGCAACCCGCCGTCGACTGGCTGGCCCAAATCGGTGGCGTGGGCTCCAGCGCCTTGATGGACCATGCCTATGTGCTGCAAGGCAGCGCCGCCGCCCGCCATGCCTTCCGCGTGGCCAGCGGCCTGGACTCCATGGTCCTGGGCGAGCCACAAATCCTGGGTCAGATGAAGCAGGCCGTGCATCACGCCAACCAGGCCGGCACGGTAGGCACCACTCTGCACCAACTCTTTCAGCGCAGCTTCTCGGTCGCCAAAGAAGTGCGCAGCTCGACCGAGATCGGCGCCCATTCGATCAGCATGGCCGCCGCCTCGGTGCGCCTGGCCGCTCAGCTGTTTGAAGACCTCAGCAAGATCAAGGTACTTTTCGTCGGCGCGGGTGAAATGATCGAGCTGGTCGCCACCCATTTCGCCGCCCGCACGCCAAAATCCATGGCCGTGGCCAACCGCACGCTGGAGCGTGGCGAGAAGCTGGCCGGCCGCCTGGGTGCCGAGTCAATCCGCCTGGCCGATCTGCCACAGCGCTTGCATGAGTTTGACGCCGTCATCTCCTGCACCGCCAGCAGCCTGCCCTTGATCGGCCTGGGCGCCGTCGAGCGCGCGCTCAAGGCCCGCAAGCACCGACCCATGTTCATGGTCGATCTGGCCGTGCCGCGCGATATCGAACCCGAAGTCGCCCAGCTGGACGATGTCTACCTTTACACCGTCGACGAATTGGCCAATCTGGTGCAGACCGCCGGCGAGAAGCGCCAAGCCGCCGTGCAACAGGCCGAGGCCATCATCGAAACCGGCGTGCAGAGCTTTGTGCACTGGCTGGGTCAGCGCCACACCGTGCCCCTGATCCAGGCCCTGAACGCCCAGGCCGAGGGCTGGCGCGAGCATGAAATCAATCGCGCCCGCAAGCTGCTGGCCAAGGGGGCGGATGTGGAAGAGGTGCTGGACGCCCTCTCGCGCGGCCTGACCCAGAAAATGCTGCACGGCGCCCTGGCCGAATTGCACGCCAGCGAAGGCGAGCAAAGAGTGCAGATGGCGCAAACCGTGTCGCGCCTGTTCCTGCGCAATAGCAGCCGCAACCCGGCCAATGCGGTCGAGCGCTCGGACGAGCATTAGCGAAGTCGGTGGCAAGCCCGGGGCACTCCCTGCCCCATTCCTCGCTTCCCGCTTGAAGCGACGTCTCCACGCATCGCACCGAACCCGCCATGAAAGACTCCCTGCGCCAGCAGTTTGAACGCCTCGCCTACCGCCTGAACGAGCTCGACACCATCCTGGCCGACGGCAGCGCCGCCGCCGATATGAAGCGTTATCGCGCCCTGACGCGCGAGCAGTCCGAAGCCGCCGAGCTGGTCGGCCAGTACCGCCAGTACCAGCAATGCGAGGCCGATCTGGCCGAGGCGCAGGCCTGGTTGGATGACCCTGAGATGGCCGAGATGGCCAAGGAAGAAATCAGCCGCGCCCAGGCCGAGATGACCCGCTTGCACGAGGCCTTGCAGCTGGCCCTGCTGCCGCGCGACCCGGACGATGAGCGCCCGGCCTTTCTGGAAATCCGCGCCGGCACCGGCGGCGATGAGTCCGCCCTGTTCGCGGGCGACCTGGCCCGCATGTATCTGCGCTATGCCGAGCGGCGCGGCTGGCGCACCGAAATTTTGTCGGCCAATGAGTCAGACTTGGGCGGCTACAAAGAATTGGTGGTGCGCATCGAGGGCACGCCCAGCGATAGGGTCTACGGCAGCCTCAAGTTTGAGTCCGGCGGCCACCGGGTGCAGCGCGTGCCCGCCACCGAATCGCAGGGCCGCATCCACACCAGCGCCTGCACCGTGGCCGTGCTGGCCGAGCCGGACGAGGCCGAAGAGGTCACGCTCAACCCGGCCGATCTGCGCATCGACACCTACCGCGCCAGCGGCGCCGGTGGCCAGCACATCAACAAGACCGACAGCGCCGTGCGCATCACCCACGTGCCCACCGGCCTGGTGGCCGAATGCCAGGACGACCGCAGCCAACATCGCAACAAGGCCAAGGCCATGGCCGTGCTGGGCGCCCGCCTGCGCGACAAGGACCGCATCGAACGCGCCGCCAAAGACGCCGCCATGCGCAAAAGCCTGATCGGCAGCGGCGACCGCAGCGACCGCATCCGCACCTACAACTTCCCGCAAGGCCGGCTGACCGACCACCGCATCAATCTGACGCTTTACAAGCTCGGCGCCATCATGGACGGCGATCTGGACGATGTGGCCGCCGGCCTGCAAGCCGCCCAGGCGGCCGAGCAACTCGCGCTGCTGGAAGAGGGAGGCAAGAACTGATGCAGACGGTTAGCTCCGCCCTCGTCCGGGCCCAAAGCCTGGGCCTGGACCGGCTGGATGCCCAGCTGCTGCTGGGCCGCGCCCTGCAGCAAAGCCGGGCCTGGTTGATCAGCCACGACGATGCAGCGTTGCCCGCGGCACTCGCAGCCGACTTGCTGGCGCAGTTTGAACAGCGCGCCGCCGGCGTGCCCCTGGCCTATATCGTCGGCGAGAAAGAGTTCCACGGCCTGCTCTTGAAGGTGACGCCCGACACCCTGGTGCCCCGGCCGGACACCGAGACCTTGGTCGAGTGGGCACTGGAAATTCTGCAGACCCTGCCGGGCCAGCCTCGCTTGATCGACCTCGGCACGGGCAGCGGTGCCATCGCCTTGGCCCTGAAAGCCAGCCATCCGGCCGCCGAGGTCCACGCCCTGGACTTCAGCACCGCGGCCCTGGCCGTGGCCCAAGAAAACTCCCGCCAGCTGGGGCTCCCCGTGGAGTTTCACCAGGGTGACTGGTGGCAGCCCCTGGCGGGCCAGCGCTTTGACCTGATCGTCAGCAACCCGCCCTATATCGCCGGCGAAGACCCCCATTTGCCGGCGCTGCGTCACGAACCCCTCAGCGCCCTGACGCCCGGTGGCGATGGCCTGCGCGACCTGCTGACCCTGATCGAAGGGGCGCCCGCGCACCTGAATCCGGGCGCCTGGCTGCTGCTGGAGCATGGCTACGACCAGGCCGAGGCGGTCACGGCCGCCCTGCGCCAGCGCGGCTTTGCCGAGGTCGGCTTCCGGCGCGATCTGGGCCAGCAAGCGCGGGTGAGTGGTGGCATCTGGCTGGGCTGAGCCCGGACCGAGCTTGGCTCAATCTGTGCAAAAGCGGGCACTTCCCCGTCAAATGAGGGCTCACAAAAGCGCGCGGCAGGCGTAGCATCGATCCAAAACCACTGCTGCAGGAGATCGCCATGAAGACCGCGTCCACGCTTCTTTCGGCTCGCACCATGCGCTCCATGCCCCGCCTGCCCGCCCTGTCCATGCAGGGTCTGGCGGTCCTGGCCTTGCACACGGGCGCGCTGGCCGCCGACTTCTCGGCCCCATCGCTGGAAGCGCCCAAATGGCAAGCCCGGCTGCAATTGGGCAGTCTGGACAGCAGCAGCAACTGGAACAACGGCTTCGAAAACTCGCGCTATGCCGGCTCGCGTCTGCTCAGCGCCCAGCTGATGGGCGACTATTTCCTGACCGGCTCGGGCCTGCGCGGCGTCCACGGCGGCCTGCGCGCCACCGGCGGCATGCTCTTGGGCCCCGTCTCGCAAAGCCAGCTCGGCTTTGG
Organism: Paucibacter sp. KBW04; assembly: GCF_003852425.1. Classification (GTDB taxonomy): domain Bacteria; phylum Pseudomonadota; class Gammaproteobacteria; order Burkholderiales; family Burkholderiaceae_C; genus Paucibacter_A. The sequence continues at coordinate 259,792 of NZ_QAJN01000002.1, forward strand.
CCTGGGGTCAAACGCCCGCCTCGGCCAGAACTTCTCACTCAGCCAACGCAGCTCACTCAGCACCTTGTCACCGGCCCTGGATGGCGGCGACCCCAGCGCCTCGCTGTCCTATCTGGGCCTGGGCTATTCCGGTCAATCCCTGCGCGGCGGCTGGGGTTTCAGCGCCGACCTGGGCTTGCTGAGCGACACCAGCTTGGGCGGTTTGCGCCTGGGCAATAGCCGCAGCCAGGGCATGGAAGACCTGATGCGGGACCTGCGCTTCAAGCCGGTGCTGCAACTAGGTCTGTCTTACAGCTACTGAAATTGCCCTCGCTGAGCGGGCCGACAGCTGGCCAAGAAGCCCGTCCGAGGCGGGGGGCATGCAAGCTCACCGATAATCCCACCCTAGTTTCAATATTTTTTGGGGTGAAGATCAAATGAGCGACGTTCAGCAACGCATCGATGAGCTGGTCAAGGGCAACCGCGTGGTCCTGTTCATGAAGGGCACGGCGCAGTTCCCCATGTGCGGCTTCTCCGGCCGCGCCATCCAGATCCTCAAGGCCGTCGGCGTGACCGATCTGAAGACCGTCAATGTGCTGGAAGACGCCGAAGTGCGCCAAGGCATCAAGGACTACGCCAACTGGCCCACCATTCCTCAGCTCTACGTCAAGGGCGAGTTTGTCGGCGGCTCGGACATTATGATGGAGATGTACGAATCCGGTGAGCTGCAACAGGCCCTGGCAGCCTGAAGACGGCAGACATCCGCTTGAACAACCGCAGCCACTCGCCCGCGCCGCAGCGCCTGGTCGTCGGCATCACCGGCGCCACCGGTGCAGCCTATGCCTTGCGCTTGCTGCGCCGCGGTCGCGAGCTGGGGCTGGAAACGCATCTGATCGTCACCCCGGCCGGTGTGCTCAATGCCCACCACGAGCTGGGCCTGGATCGCAAGGCCTTGGAGGCCGAGGCCAGCCACGCTTACTCGCCCGCCGATGTGGGCGCCTGCGTGGCCAGCGGCAGCTTCGCCACCGCCGCCATGGTGGTGGCGCCTTGTTCGATGAAGACCCTGGCCTCGGTGGCCCATGGCTTTGGCGACAATCTGCTAACGCGTGCCGCCGACGTCACGCTCAAGGAGCGCCGCCGCCTGATCCTGATGGTGCGCGAGACGCCGTTCAACTTGGCTCATCTTCGCAATATGACGGCCGCCACCGAGATGGGTGCCATCATCTTCCCGCCCCTGCCCGCCTTCTATCACCACCCGCAGAGCATCGAGGAATTGGTGAATGAAAGCGCCGAGCGGGTGCTGGAGTTGGCCGGCGTCCTCGGCGCCTCACCCAAGGCCTGGGTCGGCCTGAAGAACTGAGCCTGCGCTTACTTCTCGCCGTCCATCAACCATTGTTTGCGGCAGGCAAACACGGCGTTGGGGTATTCCGCCCGACCCCGGCTGCCGTTATAGCGGCCCAGGGTCAGAAACATATTGCCCTTCTCCCGGTCCAGATAGTGGCGCAGGATGACGCAGCCAAAGCGCAGATTGGTCTGCATATGGAAGAGGCGTGAGGCCTGGCCATCGCCGATCAATTTGGCCCAGAAAGGCATCACCTGCATATAGCCACGCGCACCGGCCGAGCTGATTGCGTATTTGCGGAAGCCGCTCTCCACCTGAATCAAACCCAGCACCAGGCTGGGCTCCAAGCCCGCTCGCATGGATTCGTACCAGACCGTCTCCAGAAACTCGATGCGGGTCTGCGTCTCACTCTTGCGGCGCTTGAGTTTTTCACTCATCACACCCAACCAGCGCAGATAGGCCAGACGCTGCTCCACATCGGCGAAGCTGGGCTTGGGCGGCGCGCTATTGGCGATGGAGGCGCTCAGAGCCGAGCGAACGGAGTCGACCAAAGGCTCCTCGACCTGGGCGCCGGCCTGGGCCGGGCGAGGCAGCAAGAAACCGGCCCCCGCCGCCATGAGCAGACTGCGGCGTAACACCGCTGCCGGCGTCAACTCATTCTTCAAATGCTTTGTCATCGTGACAGCCAAGCCTCCAGCGGCAAGCGAATCTTGATACGGGGCGCCCAACTTATCCACAAGCTCCAATACAGCAAGCTCAGACCCAACAGGGCCGCCGTACCGAAAGGCAGGCTGAGGCCCAAGCCACTGAAGAGCAGCAAACTCAGCAGGGAGCTGCCGATATAAATGCTCAGCGTGTGAGGGCCTGCGGGTGCCAGCTGCAGCATCAAGCGCGAACCGCGCTGTGCGGCCAGCACCAGCCTGGGCACCAAGCCGGCCAACAAGGCCAGCGCAAACCAGATGTAAACCGACCAGCACAGCTGCTCCAGCCGCTCATTTTGGCTGCGCAAAGCCTGCCACAGCGTCAAGCCCCAGACCAGATTCAAGACCAAGCCTGGCCACAGCCAACGGCTGGCCCAGCGCTGCAAGCTGGCGCGCCAGCGGCGGTGGCTGAACAAGCGCAGACGGGCAGCGATCAAGCCTGCCGTCATCAGGCCAGTGAAAAACGGCAAGGCCAGCAGCAGCTGACCCAGCACGCCAGCAATAAAGTTGCCACCGTTGAGTCGGATCCAAGCCCACCCGTTCGTGGCTTGAGTCAGAGAACGCAGCTCGTCCGATTTCTCGACCCAGCCACCCTGCAGCAGCCAGACCGCGATCGCCAGGCTCAGCAACAATTCAAGCCCCAGCAACATCATCATGCGACGCCACAGCTGACGCAGGCGCAGGCCCGACCAGCTGAGTATCAAGAGCCCGCTGATGGCGTACAGGGTGAGGACGTCGCCCATATAGATGAACACGCCGTGCAGCAGGCCCAGGGCCAGCAGACGGCGCATGCGCAGGCGCCGATGCGCCAAAGCATCCCGCCCTCGCGCGCGGCGCGACAAGCCCTGGCTGTAGCCAAACAAAAAAGCCAGCAAGCTGATGCCCTTGCCCGCCAGCAAGACGGCCACCAGGGCCAGGCTGAGCTGGGCCAGCCACGAGGAGGTAGCTTGGGCCGGCCCCAGGGGACCGGCCTCGGGCAGGCTGGTATAGCCCACCCAATTCACCGCGATCACCGCCAACAAGGCCAGGGCCCGCAGGCCGTCGACGGCCAACTCTCTTTGCATGGGCGGCGCGGGCCGCTGCCAGCTCACGCCAGCTTGGTCTTGAGCAGATCCAGCACCTCGGCCAAGCCCAGCTTGGTGGCTGCGCTGTCACGGCGGCCCTGGTACTCGACCTGGCCTTCTTTCAGACCGCGGTCTGAGATCACCACGCGATGCGGCACGCCCACCAACTCCCAGTCGGCAAACATGGCGCCGGGGCGCTCGCCGCGATCATCCAGCAAGACATCCACGCCCAGGGCTTGCAAGTCATCATGCAGCTGCTGCGCGGCGAGCTTGACCTCTTCGCTGCGATCCATTCCGATGGGGCAAACGACCACGGTGAAGGGCGCGATGGCCTCGGGCCAGATGATGCCGCGCTCGTCGTGGTTCTGCTCGATGGCTGCACCCAGGATGCGGGTCACGCCGATGCCGTAGCAGCCCATCACCATATGCTGAGGCTTGCCGTTTTCGTCCAGGAAGGTGGCGTTCATGTCCTTGGAGTACTTGGTGCCCAAGAGGAAGACATGGCCCACCTCGATGCCGCGCTGGATGGCCAGCACGCCCTTGCCGTCGGGCGAGGGGTCACCGGCGACCACATTGCGGATGTCAGCCACCAGATCGGCCTCGGGCAGGTCACGACCCCAGTTGGCGCCGGTGAAGTGGAAGTCGGCCTGATTGGCGCCGCAGACGAAATCGCTCATCAGCGCGACCGTCCGGTCGGCCACCACCTTGACGGGTTTGAGCAGCTTGATCGGGCCCAGATAGCCGGGCTTGCTGCCGAAATGGTCTTCGATCTCGGCCACGGTGGCGAAGCGGAAGCCGTTCTTCAAGCCCTCGATCTTGCCGGCCTTGACCTCGTTCAGATCGTGATCGCCGCGCAGCAGCAGCAGCCAGATGGTGGACTTGACGATGGCACCGTCCTTGTCCAACTCATCACTGGCCAGCACCAGGGACTTCACCGTCTGCGTCAGCGGCAGGCCCAACAGCGCCGCCACGTCTTCGCAAGTGCTCTTAGCGGGCGTGGCGGTCAGGGTCAGGTCTTGCGTCGCCGCGGCACGGGCAGGCAATAGCGCCACGCCTTCAGCCAATTCGATATTGGCGGCGTAGTCACTCGTGGGGCAGTAGACGATGGCGTCTTCGCCGGTGTCGGCGATGACCTGGAACTCATGCGAGAGCTCGCCCCCGATGGCGCCGGTGTCGGCCGCCACGGCGCGGAACTCCAGACCGAAGCGGCCGAAGATGCGCTGGTAGGCCGCGTACATATTCTGGTAGCTCACCGTCGCGGTGGCCACATCACGGTCGAAGGAGTAGGCGTCCTTCATGGTGAACTCGCGGCCGCGCATGATGCCGAAGCGTGGGCGACGCTCGTCACGGAACTTGGTCTGGATGTGATAGAAATTCTTGGGCAGTTGCTTGTAGCTGCGCAGTTCCTGGCGGGCGATGTCGGTCATCACCTCTTCAGACGTGGGCTGGATGATGAAATCGCGGCCATGGCGGTCCTTCACCCGCAAGAGCTCCGGCCCCATCTTGTCGAAGCGACCGGTTTCCTGCCACAGCTCGGCCGGCTGCACCACGGGCATCAGCAGTTCCACCGCGCCGGCGCGATTCATCTCCTCGCGGATGATGGCCTCCACCTTGCGGATCACGCGCAAGCCCATGGGCATGTAGTTGTAGATGCCGGCACCCAGGCGCTTGATCATGCCGGCTCGCATCATCAGCTTGTGGCTGACAACTTCGGCGTCGGCAGGGGCTTCTTTGAGCGTGGAAACGAAAAACTGGCTGGCTTTCATGGCGGCGCGGGACTCGGCAAAAAGGCTTGGCTGAACACAGCAAAACCCAGGGGTATGGAAAGGGTGGGGTCAGGGTAAGCGAGGACGATGCCGGGGTGGCATCCCAATGCAATAATCAAACCAACTATAGATTCGAGGTTGATTATGCTCGACCGTGAAGGGTTCCGCCCCAACGTCGGCATCATCCTGCTCAACCACCGGAATGAAGTGTTTTGGGGCAAACGCATCCGCACTCATTCTTGGCAGTTCCCGCAAGGGGGCATCAATTATGGCGAAACGCCTGAGCAGGCGATGTATCGCGAGCTCCACGAAGAAGTGGGGCTTGTGCCCGACCATGTGCGCATCATTGCGCGCACCCGCGATTGGCTGCGTTATGAGGTGCCCGATCACTTCATAAGGCGCGATGCCCGTGGCCATTACCGTGGCCAAAAGCAGATCTGGTTCTTGTTGCAGCTGATGGGCCGCGACTCGGACATGAATCTGCGCGCCACCAATCACCCCGAGTTCGACGCTTGGCGCTGGAACGAGTACTGGGTGCCTCTGGACGCGGTCATCGAGTTCAAGCGCGGCGTCTACGAGAACGCGCTGACCGAGCTGGCCCGCTACCTGCCGCGCATCAACCAGCACAACCGCTATCTGCGCTCGGGCATGCGCCCGCACCATGGCGGAGGCGGGCAAAGGGCGGGAGATGCCAGTAACGCCGAAAGACCGCGGCATCGTCAAGCCGGCTTAGCGCCCGACAGCGGGGATGCGCCACTGCCGCTGCAAGAGCCCGGCAGCGGGATCGCTGAGTCGCAAGACTGAACGCTTTGTTGCAAGCAAAAAGCCGACCCAGGGGTCGGCTTTTTTCATTTCGCTGAGGCTTGGATCAGCCAAGCAAGATCAGATTGTCGCGATGGATCAACTCATGCTCGGCCACATAGCCCAGCACCCGTTCGATCTCGCTGGAAGGCTTGCGGGCGATCAGGCGCGCCTCGGCGCTGGAGTAATTCGTCAGGCCCCGCGCCAGCTCCAAGCCGGCTGCGTCACGCACCGCGATCACATCGCCACGCCGGAAATCGCCCTGCACCTCTTGCACACCGATGGACAACAAGCTCTTGCCCTCGCCCTGCAGCTTGGCCGACGCACCGGCGTCCACCACCACCGCTCCGCGCAGCTGCAGATGGTCGGCCATCCATTGCTTGCGTGCAGCCAGCTTCGGGGTTGTGGCCAGCAAGGCCGTACCTATCGCCTCGCCGGCCGCCAAACGCAAGAGCACATCGGGCTCACGACCCCAGGCGATCACGGTGTTAGCACCGCTACCCGCCGCACGCTTGGCCGCCAGGATCTTGGTGATCATGCCGCCGCGCCCGAGGGATGAGCCTGCCCCACCGGCCATCTGCTCCAGCTCCGGCGTACCGGCCTGGGCTTCGGCGATGAAGCGAGCTTGCGGGTCCTTGCGCGGGTCGGCCGAGTAAAGGCCGCGCTGATCGGTCAAGATGATCAAGGCGTCGGCTTCCACCAAATTGGCTACCAGGGCGCCCAAGGTGTCGTTGTCACCGAACTTGATTTCGTCGTTGACGACGGTGTCGTTCTCGTTGATGACCGGCAGCACGCGGTGTTGCAGCAGGGTCAGCAAGGTGGAGCGCGCATTGAGGTAGCGCTCTCGATCGGCCAAGTCCGCATGGGTCAGCAGCACTTGCGCGCTACCCATGCCCTGCTCCCGCAGCTTGGTTTCATACATCTGGGCCAAGCCCATCTGGCCCACGGCCGCCGCGGCCTGCAACTCATGCAGTTCCTTGGGGCGGCTGGTCCAGCCCAGGCGCTTCATGCCCTCGGCAATCGCGCCGCTGGACACCATGACCACTTCACGACCTTCGGCCGCTAATGCCGCCAATTGGCGGCACCAGTTTCCGATGGCCTCGGCATCCACCCCGCGACCTTCATTGGTCACCAGGCTGGAGCCTACTTTTACGACGATGCGCCGCGCGCCTTTCAGCGCGCCGCTCATACCGCGTCGTCTTCAGCCGTGGCCGAAGCGGGCTTGCCCTCGGGGAAGCGCGGATCCACTTCCACAATGACGCGCTGAGCCGAGGCCACATGGTCATAAATGGCATGCACCAAGCCTTGGCAGCCATCGCGGGTCAGGGCGGAGATCTCGAAGACCGGGCCCTTCCACTTGTAGCGCTTGATGAAGTCCTTGACGCGCTTGGCGCGCTCGTCCTCGGGCACCATGTCCAGCTTGTTGAGCACCAACCAGCGCGGCTTGTCGTACAAAGCCTCGTCGTACTTCTTCAGCTCGGCCACGATGGCCTTGGCCTCAGCAACAGGATCGACTGCCGGGTCAAAAGGCGCCAGGTCCACGACGTGCAAGAGCAAACGGGTGCGCTGCAAATGACGCAGGAACTGATGGCCTAAGCCCGCACCTTCGGCCGCGCCTTCGATCAGGCCGGGGATGTCGGCGACCACAAAGCTCTTCTCTGGGCCCACGCGCACCACACCCAGATTCGGGTAAAGCGTCGTGAAGGGATAGTCGGCGATCTTGGGGCGCGCATTGGACACGGCCGTGATCAGCGTGGACTTGCCCGCATTGGGCTGACCCAACAGGCCCACATCGGCCAGCACGCGCAGTTCCAGCTTGACCTTCTTGGCCTCGCCGGGCCAGCCGGGCGTCTTCTGACGCGGGGCGCGGTTGGTACTGGTCTTGAAATGCAAGTTGCCGAAACCACCGTCGCCGCCCTTGGCCAACAAGACCTTCTCGCCTGGTTCCAGCAATTCGGCGATCACGGTATCGGTTTCCAGGTCACGAATGATGGTGCCCACCGGCATGCGCAGGATGATGTCATCCGAGGCCGCGCCGTATTGGTCCGAACCACGACCCGCCTCACCGTTGCGAGCCTCGTGGCGGCGCGCATAGCGGTAGTCGATCAAGGTGTTGAGATTGACGTCACCGACGGCAAACACGCTGCCGCCACGTCCGCCGTCACCGCCGTCGGGTCCACCGAAGGGGATGAATTTCTCGCGGCGAAAGCTCGCACAGCCGGCGCCACCATTGCCGGCCACGATATCGATGGTGGCTTCGTCGATGAACTTCATATATTTGTTCTAAGCCTTGTTCGCTTTGAAAGCGGCTGCAGGGACTGGCGCTGGGCCAATGCCTAATTTTAGAGCAAGCCGAGTCTACGGAACCCGCTGCTGCCGATGTCAGCCGCAAAAAGCAAAAGCCCCGGCGAGCCGGGGCTTTGGGTCGCCGGCGGGCGGCTACTGCCCCCATCGGCGATAAGTGTCGTCGCTCGTCTAAAAATTAGACAGGGGTGACGAACACGGTTTGGCGGCTCTTCTCACCCTTGATGGCGAACGACACTTGGCCGTCGACCAGAGCGAACAGCGTGTGGTCCTTGCCGATGCCGACATTGGTGCCGGGATGGAACTTGGTACCGCGCTGGCGCACGATGATGGAACCTGCAGAGATGGTCTGGCCGCCGAAGGCCTTCACACCGAGCATCTTAGGTTTGGAGTCGCGGCCGTTCCGTGTGGAACCGCCGCCCTTTTTCTGTGCCATGGATTAGCTCCTTGAACTGTTAGCGAAGAAGGGAGACAGGCTTGGCTCAGCCGTTCACCGTGCTGATCAACAGCTCGGTGAAGTTCTGGCGGTGGCCCTGACTCTTCTTGTAGTGCTTACGACGGCGCAGCTTGAAGATGCGCACTTTGTCGTGCCTACCGTGAGCCACAACTGTGGCGGAAACGCTTGCGCCCGCAACCAAGGGAGTGCCAACCTTCAATTCAGCGCCGTTGCCGACAGCCAAAATTTGGTCGATCACAATCTCTTGGCCAACATCCGCAGCAATCTGTTCTATCTTGATCTTTTCGCCGGCAGCAACTTTGTATTGCTTACCGCCGGTTTTTATGACCGCGTACATATCAGCCCTTTCAATTAAACCTATCTGTCACTCGGGACTCAAAGCTCGCCGGTGAAGTACCGCTCCCGAAAAAGCAAGCCCTCAAACCACGCACTCGAATCCCTTGCACCCAGACCTATACCCTGCAACCTTAAAAGTAGCAGAGCCCGCGAGTGTAGCACGGATTGCGCAACTCGCAAGCAAGATTGCCAAGACCCGGCCTGGAGCGACGGGCCGCGCCGACAAAGCAGCGCAGCCTGGGAAACGCCCTCCCCGCTGTTCCTATAATCACACTTTCGTCCCAATGAGAGCCGAGAGTGCACGCTGCGTCTGCTTCGTCCCCCTCCACCCGTCCCGCCCTGAGCGAGGCACTCACCACCCTGGCAGCAGAAATGCTGGAAGTGGATGCCGTGATTGCCCAGCGCCTGAGCTCGGACGTCGCGCTGATCAATCAGATCGCGGGTTATATCGTGCACGCCGGTGGCAAGCGCATGCGTCCCAAGTTGGTGTTGCTGTTCGCCAATGCCCTGGGCTACGACAAGCCTGGCCGCTTTGAGCTGGCCGCCGTGGTGGAATTCATCCACACCGCCACCTTGCTACACGACGACGTGGTGGACGAGTCCTCGATGCGCCGCGGCAAGAAGACCGCCAATGCCTTGTTCGGCAATGCCGCCAGCGTGCTGGTGGGCGACTTCCTCTATTCGCGCGCCTTCCAGATGATGGTGTCGGTGAACCGCATGCGGGTGCTAGACGTCTTGGCCGAGGCGACCAATGTGATCGCCGAAGGTGAAGTCCTGCAGCTGATGAATATGCACGATCCGGACATCACGGTCGAAAGCTATTTGCGCGTCATCCGCTACAAGACCGCCAAGCTGTTTGAAGCCAGCGCGCGCCTGGGCGCGGTGCTGGCCGAGGCCAGCCCGGAGGTGGAAGAAGCCTGCGCCGGTTATGGCCGCGCCCTGGGCACCGCCTTCCAGCTGATCGACGATGTGCTGGACTACGAAGGCGATAGCGCCGCTCTGGGCAAGAACGTGGGCGACGATTTGCGCGAAGGCAAGACCACATTGCCCCTGCTGATCGCCATGGAACGCAGCACACCCGAGCAGCGCGCGCTGCTGCGCCACGCCATCGAACATGGCGAGCAAGAAAAGCTCAGCGAGATCGTCGACATCGTGCGCTCCACCGGCGCGCTCGAAGCCACTCGCGAGGCCGCAAGAGCCGAGGCCAAGTTGGCAAAAGATTGCCTGAAGCTGCTGCCTGCCAATAAGTGGCGTGAATCTCTGCTAGAATTTGCGGCTCAGTCGGTTGAGCGGTCCTTCTAAGAAGATCCATCACCAGCTTGACTGAAGAGTTCGAGCCGGCGCTTCCGCCGAGCCCATCGGACACACAAAAAATCGGGGTGTAGCTTAGCCTGGTAGAGCGCTACGTTCGGGACGTAGAGGCCGGAGGTTCGAATCCTCTCACCCCGACCAAACAAAAAACAAAGAGCCCAAGTGAGTCCTTCACTTGGGCTCTTTGCATTTGAGTTTGCAAGCAGCGCAGCAAAGCTGGCCGCCCCTACAATCCGCGCCAAACTGATGGAGCCCCCAGCATGTCTGCGCCGATTGATTTCTACTTCGACTTTGCCTCGCCCTACGGCTATATCGCCTCCGCCGCGATCGACAAGATCGCCGAGCGGCACGGCCGCGCCGTCAACTGGCATGCCATCGTGCTGGACGCCAATTTCACCTCGCTGGAGCGCATCCGCATCCCCAGCAGCGTGATGCGCAGCGAGTACATCAAGCGCGACGCCGAACGCCTGGCCGCTTACGAGGGCATTCGCTACAAGACGCCCTCCACCCTGGGCCTGCACACCGAGCAAGCGGCGCGCATCTTCCACTGGGTGAACGACCGCAGCCCCGAGCAAGGCCGAGGCTTTGCGCAACGTGTGCTGCAAGCTTACTTCGTCGATGACCGCAATATCGCGGCGACCGAGGTGCTGCAAGAGATCGCTCTTGAGCTGGGCGTCTCGGAGGAAGACTTCCACGAGGCCAGCAGCGCCTCCGCCAGCCGCGCACGCCTGAAGGCCGAGGTCGATATGGCAGAAGCCCGCGGCGTCTTCGGCTCCCCCTTCTTCATCGTCGAGGGCGAGCGTTTCTGGGGCAATGACCGCCTGCCTCAGTTGGAGCGCTGGCTGGCCAACGGCCCCTATTAAGGCGAACTAAGACTGGCCGCTGCCCTTACTTGGGCAGCAGGCCAGCGGCCAGGCTGCGCAGTGCGGCTGCATCCAAGGTCTTGCCCGGCTGAGCCTCGCAGATCTGCGCCACCCGCTTGAGCAGGCCGGCGGCAAAGCGGTGGGCGGCGGCCAGCGTTTCTTCGTCGGTGTCGTAGGTATCGTAGGCCTCGACGGCAACGCCGCTGTCGGAGGCGAGATGCTTGACGTCGATCTTGCCTGAAACGTTGCCTTTGGCGTTGTTGTTGGGGGGCGTGCTGGCCATGTTGAACTCCTGTTATCGGGCGCTTACTGTAAGGGCTGGGGCCGAGCAAGGCGCACACGCAGCGCACAAGCCCATGCAACGTACATCCCAGGCACCGGGGGTCAGGTCTTGCCAGCTGCGCACCAAGCACGATGAGCCCCCTAAGCTTGGGGGGCTCTGGGCCGCAGGAATCCGAGGGCTCTGTCGAATTTGCCACGCGGCCCTCGTCTTTGCGCGATCTACGCACAAATAGCCTTCACGTCACGGACGCCTCTGACCGATAGCCCCACTCACGGGGAGCATCTCGACGACTGCAAGAGAACAGCGCGAGATCTGTGAGGAGTTAGAGCTATGTCTTTCAGTCAGCCACTGGGCCTGCCGCAGCCCTTCAAGGTGCCCGAAGAATTCACCCGTTTCAAAGCCGCCAAGGGCGAAGGCTATTTCAGCCATCATGGCCTGTGGGCCCCGGGTGTGCGGGTCTTCAGAAACATGGGCTTCAAGGCCAAGGCCAGCGTGATCTGCCTGGGCTTTATGTTGCCGATGCTGGCCTTGATGATCTGGCTTTTGCAAGCGCTCAGCGAGCAAGCCATGCAGTCCCGCATGGACGCCACCCGCCAGCATGTGGAAGTGGCGCACGGCATTCTGAGCTGGGCCTATACCCAGGAAACCGATGGCAAGCTAAGCCGCGAGCAGGCCCAGACTCTGGCCAAGCAAGAGATTGCCAAGCTGCGCTACAACGAGCGCGAGTACTACTGGATCAACGATATGCAGCCTCGCATGGTCATGCACCCGACCAAGCCCGAGCTGGATGGCAAGGATTTGTCGAACAACAAAGATCCCAATGGTTTCGCCCTCTTCAACGCCTTCGTCGCCAAGGTCAAGGAGTCGGGCAAGGGCTTTGTGGCCTACCAATGGCCCAAGCCGGGCAGCGACAAGCCGGTGGACAAACTCTCCTATGTGCAAGGCTTTGAGCCCTGGGGCTGGATCGTGGGCACTGGCATCTATATCGACGATTTGCGCGCAGCCACCTTGCGCCGGGTGGAGTTGTCGGCGGGGATCGCGGCCTTTGTGCTGCTGGGCACCGGCTATCTCTTCCTGAGCTTTTACCGCGTCATGAACGGCGGCCTGGTGGAAACCCGCCGCCATCTGCAGGCCATGAGCAGCGGCGATCTGACCACCACACCCAAGCCCTGGGGGCGCGATGAAATCTCCCAGCTGATGCATGAGCTCAGCGAGATGCAGGGCTCGCTGCGCGAGATGGTGCGCGGGGTGCGGGCCTCCAGCCACAAGATCCTGCACTCCAGCAGCGAGATCACCCACGGTGCAGAAGATCTGTCGGCCCGGACCGAACAAGCCGCGGCGAACCTGGAGGAATCGGCCGCCTCGATGGAGCAGATCAGCGCCACCGTCAAACAGTCGGCCGCCCTCACCGCCGATGCCTCCCAGGTGGCGCGCCGCAATGCCGATGTGGCCCGCGACGGTGCTCGTGTGATCGAGGAAGTGGCCCAGACCATGGACGGCATACGCGGTGCCTCGGCCCGCATCGGCGAGATCATCGGTACGGTGGACTCCATCGCCTTCCAGACCAATATCCTGGCCCTGAACGCCGCCGTCGAAGCCGCCCGGGCCGGCGAACAAGGGCGCGGTTTTGCGGTGGTGGCCAGCGAGGTGCGCATGCTGGCCCAGCGCAGCGCCGATGCGGCCAAGGAAATCAAGGGCCTGATCGGCAGCAGCGTGGAGCAGGTCGAGACCGGTTCGGCCATCGTGCGTCGCGCCGGCCAAACCATGGCCGACATCGTCAGCGCCTCCCAGCAGGTGGACCAGGTGCTGGACGAGATCGCCGGTGGCGCCCGTGAGCAAAGTCTGGGCATCAACCAGATCGGTCAGGCCGTGGCCGAGTTGGACCGCATGACCCAGCAAAACGCCGCCCTGGTCGAAGAAACCGTGGCCGCCGCCGCCGCCATGCAGCGCCAGGCCCAAGGGCTGGCCGGCCAGGTCGAGCGCTTCAACTTGCCCTGAGGCCAGCGCCGGCGGCAAGCCGCTCAGCCTTCGTTCAGCCTTCGCTCAGCTTCAAGCGGCTGGCGGTCACCTGGGAGATGCAGCGCAGCAGCTCCACTGGCTCGATGGGCTTGTGCAGCAAAGGCACCTGGCCCAGCTGGGCCAGGGCCTGCTCGCTGAGCAACTCCCCGGTCAGCACCACCAGCGGGATCGTGCCCAGCAGCTCCCGCACCAGCGCCTGCACATCGAGCGCGGTGCAATCCTGGGGCAGGCGGTAGTCGCTCAGCACCACATCGGGTTCGCGTTCCAGCTCGGGCAGCAGCTTGCGCAAATCGTCCAGCGACAGCGCGCGTTCATGCAGGGCGCCGAAAGCATCCAGCAAGGCCTCGGTGGACTGCATCACCAACTCATCGTCTTCCACCAGCAAGACAAAAAGGTGGGACAGATCCAGGCCACGCAGATCAAAGTCACCGCCGGTCGGTTCGCCATCCAGATTGATCTCGCCCAGGCCCGAGCTCGGCAGGCTCAGGGTGAAGCAGCTGCCCTGACCCAGGGTGGAGCGCAGGCTCAGGTGGTGGTCGGGCAGCAGGCTCAGAATCGCCTTCACGATGGACAGACCCAGGCCCACGCCCCGGTCCCCCTCGGGTGGCCGGCTCTGGGCTTGGAAGAAGGGCTGGAAGATGGCTCCGCTCTCAATCATCTCCGACGCGATGCCGATGCCGTTGTCCTCCACCGCCAGCTGCACCTGCTGCTCCAGCTGGCGCGCCCGCAGGCACACAAAAGCCCCGCCCGCCGGCTGGGCCGAGCGGTACTTGATGCCGTTCTGCACCAGGTTGAGCAAGAGGCGCTGCAAGAGCTGGCGGTCGCTGCGCACAAACAGCAGATGCGGCGGCTCCAGATCCAGCAGCACCCGCACGCCCAGATCCTCGGCCTGCGGCGCCAGCTGGGCCAACACGCTTTGCAGCAGCAGCTTGAGCTCAAACACCGCATAGCTGGGCTGGGTCAGACCAGACTCCAGGCGCGAGATGTCGAGGATGGCATTGAGCTGCTCACGCATCAGCCGGGAGGAGCGGCGCGCGATCTCGATCAGCTGCTCGGTGCGCCGCATATCGCCGGCCTTGGCTGCCAGGTAAGCGGGCTCCAGCGCCGTGCCTATGGCTTGCAGGGGCTGGCGCAGATCGTGCACGGCGCTGGCGATGAATTTGGATTTTTCGCGATCGCGCTTTTCCGCCAAGCTGCGCAGACGCAGCTCGCGCCGCAGCGCCGCCTCGTTCTGCAGTGCCGAGTCCTGGCCCTCGCGGTGTCGCAGCGGGTCAAACAAGAGCACCGCCCCACCGCCCGCCCGCGCCGCCGCATCCAGCGCCAGCTTGGCGTCGCGCAAGAAAGAGGCGCCATGGCCCTGGCCATCGTCGATACGCACGGCGATATCGATCTCGACCGGGATGTCCTTGCCCTGCAGATAACTGCCTTGCAGCAGCTCCTGCAGGCGGCGGCAGTCCTGCAAGACCGCCTCCACGCTCAGGCCCCAGTACAGCAGGCCGAAGCAATGGCGGTTGAGCAAGGCCACATTGCCGGCCGCCTTGGCCGTGGCATTGAGGCGCTGGCTCAGGGCCAGCAGCAGGGCATCGCCCAGGTCCTGGCCCTGGTAGATCACCCGCTCATCAAAATCGCGCACCTGCACCAGGGCCAGGGCCGTGCCGCGCTCGCCCACATTGCGCATGCGCGCCAGGGTCAAGTCCAGCATGCGGATGAAGGCGCTGCGATTGGGCAGATGGGTGAGCGGGTCCAGCAAGGCGCTTTCCTGCAACTGCTCGGCCAGAAACTCCGCCCGCATCTCGTCCACGATGGCCTGCACATGCCAGGCCAGGCGCGCGCCCAGATAGGCGGCAGACAAAAGCCGCAAGCCACGCGACTCCAGATAGACCCCGCCCATCATCCCCGCCCCACGCTGCACACCAAAAGCCGCCACGCTGGCAGGCCGGCGCGACGCAAAATAGGCGTCCGAGCCCCAGGCCAGCTGGCGATGTGGCTCGTTGAGGCAGACAAAGCGGCCGCCGGACCAGACCTCGTGCAGCAAGGCCAGGGGCAGCACGGCCTCGCTGTCCGCGCCCAGAGGCATGCGCACCAGGGACACGGTTTGCTCGGGCTGGCGCTCGCTGACCAGGGCCGTGCTCAGGCCCTCCACCAGCACCACCACCCGGTCGACCGCAAACTCCTGCAAGAGCGCCGCGAACTTCTCGCGCAAGCTCATGCCCACCGGGCGCGGCGGGATCTGCACCCGCTCATCCAGATCGACCAGCAGCGCCGCATGCTGGCGCAACAGGCGGTCGCTGATCGCCGTGGCACCCCAGCTCAGGTAATCCTGGTAGGCACGCTGCAGCAGCTCCAGCGCCAGCCGTCGATGGCCTTGGGCCAGATAGAACTCGGCACTCAGCTCGGCAATCAAGGCGCGGTCGTGCAAGAAAGCGCTGGCCTGGACCAGCCGCTGGGCGCGCTCAAAAGCCTCCCAGGCCTGCACCACCTCGCCCTGCGCGCTCAAGCACATGGCCTGGGCCAGGGCCAGCTTGTGGGCGAAATTGGCCGGCGCCATCTGAGCCCAGACTTGCAATCGCTCCAGCAGGGCTTGGATGCGGGCAGCGCTTTGTTCGTCGCTAGTCACGCGCAGCTCACACAGCAGGGACAGCAGCACATGCTCCACCGACAGCAAGGTGGCCACGGCCGTCATTGCATAGTCCTGCGCCACCCGGCAGGCTTGAAAGGCCTGCTCCCAATCGTGCCGATGCCAGGCCAGCCAGGCGCGCAAGACATGGGCGGTGAACAGGGAGAAATGATTGTTGGCGGCCATCAGCTCGGCAATGTCCACCCGCTCGTCAAAGACGCGCCCCTGCAAGCTCAGCCGGGGCTGGGTGTCGCTTTGCAGCGCCAGCAAAAACTGCAGCCAGACCTGGCAATGCCGCCAAGAAAAGTCATGGCCAAACTGCCGCACGAGCTTGGTATGCGGCTCATGCAGCTGCAACAACTCGCCCAGGGGCTGCAAGCCCCAGGCCTTGTCGCAATAGAGGAAGGAGGCATAGCCCATGTACTCCTGGTCGCCACACAGCAAGCAGGCCTCCAGCGTGTCGAGCAGAGGCCGCAAGGAAGCCTCGGCCGGCAGCTGCCAGTGGCGCAAGAAGCCGTAGCCCAGGGCGCTGACCTTGCAATGCAAGCCCTCGTCCCCCAGGCGCTCGCTCAAGACCAGGGCCAGCTCGCTGGCGGCAAAGCCCTCGGGGTTGCGGCCGATGCCGCACAGGGTCAGGCCGTAATTGGTGAAGGTGATAGCCGTCAGCGGCGAGCTGGGGTGGGCATCCGCCAGGCCCACCATGGTCAGGATGACCCGCGCATACATCTCGAAGGAGGTGATGTAGGCGCAGGGTGTCAGCCACACCAGCAGGCGCAGGGCTGTGTCCACCCGCGGGTTGCTGGGCTCACCCAGGGCCAGGCTCTCCAGCGTGGGCACCTGCGGCCACTGGGCGGGCGGGATCAGCGCCGCCAATTCCACGCCCAGCAAGGCCAGGGCCTGCTGGCCCAGGGCCAGGGCCTCCACCATCTGATTGCGTGCCACCAGCCCTTGGATGCGTAACTCGAACACCCGCGCGCTGGGCACGGCGCCGAGGGCGGCATCCGCCACCCACCGATCCAAGCCGGCACACAAAGCATCCAGGCGGCCGAAATCGGCGGCCAGATACGCAGCCTCGGCGGCCTCCCAGCAGATCTCAAAATAGCCCAGGGCATCGCGCGCCTTGTCTTGTTCTTCCAGCAAGGCCAGGGCATGGTTGAAGTGCGCCAGCGCCGCAGCGGCCGCCCCGCCGCGCCTGGCCTTGCGGCCGGCCGCCACGTTCAGGCCCATCACCCGCTCGCGCTCGCTGGCGCCCACCGCGGCGGGCCCGGCCTGGTTGAAGTGCAACACCACCTCGAACAAATGCTCTTGCAGCAGCAGGTCGGTGTCGTAAGCGGCCAGCAGGGCACGGCCGATCTCGGCGTGGCGGATGGCATCCCGCTGCTGGCCCACCAGGGCATGGGCGGCGAATTGCACGATGTCATGCGCCAGCTTGAGGCGCGGCAGCTCCACCGGGCTGCCCAGGTCCAGGTCCTCCAGCAGCAGGCCGCTGGCCAGGGCCGGCCACAGCTGGGCCAAGACCTGGCTGCGCCCACGGCCCAAGGCGGCAGCCAGAGTGTCCACGCTGAAGGCGGCGCCCAGAAAGGCGGCGGTGGACAAGGTCTGCCGGGTCGGCGCGGGCAGCTGGGCCAGCTGGCGCGCGGCCAGCTCGGCGCTGTGGCTGCCCTTGAGCAACTGGGCCGCCTGGGTTTGATCGATCAGCCAGCACTGGCTCCGCGCATCAAAGCCCAGACAGGCCTTGCGGTGCAGCTCGCGCAAGGCCAGCAAGCTTCCCAAGGGGTTGCCGGCCGTGCTGCGGTAGACCAGATCGGCCAGCTCATCCTCACGCTCGCCCTCACCCTGGGCCGCCACCAGCTTGGCCGCGGCCAGCAGGCGCAGCAGGTCTTCATGCGTCCAGGCGCGCACGCTGACGCGGCGCAGCTCGGCCCCATCGGCCTGCAGCTCGGCCAGGGCCAGTGGCAGGGCATGACCCTCGCCCACCGCCTCGGGCCGGTAAGCGGCCAGCAGCAAGAGATGGCGGATGTCGGCATCGCGCAGCAGGCCGCGCAGCAGCTTGAGCGAGACCGGGTCGGCCCAATGCACATCGTCCAGCACCAGCACCAAGGGCTGCTCCCGCGTGGCCAGGGCCGCCACAAAGCGGCGCATGAGCAATTCCAGGCGCATGCGGCTGGCCTCGCCCGACAAGCTGGGCGGCGGGCTCTGCGGGCCCAGCCAGCGACTCAGCTGCGGCACCGCATCGATCAAGACCTGGCCCAGGCCTTGCAAGGCCGCCAGCACGCGCTGGCGCAGGGCTTGCTGGCGGTGCTCGGTCTCGGCCAACAAGCCCTCCACCACCGCGTCCAAGGCCTGGCTCAGGGCCCAGAGCGGGCGGCTGTCGCCGAACTGGTTGAACTTGCCCATGCCGATGCGAGCGCCATGTTCGGCCATCACCCGGCAGGCATCGGCAATCACCGCCGTCTTGCCGATGCCGGCCTGGCCGTCCAGCACCAGCAGCAAGGAGCCCGGTCGCTTGCCTGGCACCGCGCTTGGCAATTTGGCAGCAGCGCTTTTTGCCCCCTCCGCCGTCAGCTCTGCACCCAGCTCCTGCGGCACGCCAGCCACCTCGGCATAGGCCGCCATCAAGACGGCCAACTCGGCCTCCCGACCGAGCCGCGCCTGCGGCAGATCCAGCTCGGGCGGCTGGCCAAGGTCCAGACCCAGGGTGGCGGCAGCGTCAGCACCATCCACGTTCTGCAGCTGCGCCCGGCAGCGCGCCAGGTCCATCAGCACAGGCCCTGCATGCTTATAGCCCTGGGCCGTACCCGCTTGCAGCAGGCGGTTCAGCAGCAGGCGCAGCGGCGGCGGCAGGGTCGCCAGGCGCTCGGCGTAGACATCGGGCGGGGGGCCGGTTTCGTGATCGTGGGCGGCGGGCGCAGCGGGCAGGGCAAGCGGCTGAAGTTCGGCAGCGAACAAGGCCTCCAGGGTCGCGTCGCTGAGCTCGGCCGAGCCGCTCAAGCGGGCGCCGCTGAACATGCGCAGCAGCAGCCGGCCCAGGGCGCGCAAATCATGGGCATGGGTGAGGACGGCGGCCCCCGCCACCGCTGGCGCCGCACGCGCAAAGCGGGCGCGGCCGAAGCTGATCAAGGCCAGCTCGGCGCCACCCTCTTGCACCAAGACATGCGAGGCCTGCAAAGCCCCGTGCACCACGCCACGCTCGGCCAGGCCGGCGAGGATCTGCGCCAGCGCCTCGGCCAGACGCAGAATCTCCTCCAGCGGCAAGGCTGCTGCCGGGCCAAAGGCCTGGGCCGGCGCATGCGCGTCCACATAAGCCGCCAGATCCTGACCCGGTAGCCAGGGCACATTGAGCACCAGGCCATGAGGCTGGGCCGTCAAGGCCAGGGGGCTGGCCACACCGCGCAGCTTCAGGCCGGTGCAGATCAGAAAGTGCTGGCGCAAACGCCGACGCGCGGCCTCGCCACCCTTGCCCCAGGCGGCCAGCTTCTCGAACAAGACATGGCCCGAAGCGTCCTCAACACGGCGGGTCAGCAACTGGGTCCCAAAGACCTGGGCAAACGCTGAAAACTCGGCAGACTCCACAAACACCCCCCTCCAAGGTCAAGGCCCTGCTTCAAAGCAAGCAGCCCGCCTGTTTGGAGGAAAGTCTGGCGGCATTCGGCCCCCAGGCCAAGCCCCTAAATCGACTCTGGCCGGGGCCAGAGCCCGCTTCAGCCGCCCAGCAAATCCAGCAAACCGCTGGCGCGACGGGTGCGACGCCCCAGCGCCATTGCGAAGCCGGGCGCCCAGCCCGTCACCAGGGTGAAGGCGCTGCGGGCTCGGGTGATGCCGGTGTACACCAATTCACGCGACATGACATGGCTGGCCCTGTCGGGCAAGACCAACACCGTGTGCTCGAATTCCGAGCCCTGGGACTTGTGCACCGTCATCGCAAACGCCGTTTCCACATCGGCCAGGCGGCTGACCGAGACCGAACGCAGGGTCTGGCCATCGAGGAAGAAGGCCCTCAGCGCAAGACCTGAGCTCGCGGCAGCCCCAGGCTCAGCAAAAGGCTTGAGCACGATGCCAATATCGCCGTTGAACACGCCCAGACCCGTGTCATTGCGGGTCACCATGATGGGCCTGCCGGCATACCACTCGCCGGACTTGCTCAGCAAACCTTGCTGGATCAAGGCGCCCTCCACCGCCGCGTTCAGGCCTTGCGCGCCCCACTCACCCTCGCGCACGGCGCAGAGCAGGCGGAAGCGTTCAAAGGCCTTGATCACCGCGCAGGCCCAAGCCTCGAAACCAGCCCGATCTGGCGTGCCCGGACCTTGGCGCAAGAGTTCCAGATAGGCGCGGTAGCCGCCGGGCGCACCGACACGGCCGCGCTCGGCCAAATGCAAGACCTGGGAAGCGCTGGGCGCTTCCAGCCAGAGCAAATCAGGTGTGCCCTGCTTCAGCAAGGCCGCGGCCGCCTTGCCATCACCTCGGTTGGCCGCCAGGGCCAGCTGGCCGATGGGGCCGCCAAAGCGCCGGCTCTCGCGCAGCATCACCGTCTGCTGGGCCAGGGGCTTAGGCGCCAGCAGCGGCGGCAATAGATAGTCTGCAGGCAAGGCCTGGCCCGTCGTGGCCAGGGCAAAGGCCGCCGTCTCTGCCGAGTAAGCACCCGCCTGCGCATCGCTGCACAGATCACCCAGCACCGCGCCGGCCTCCACCGAGGCGAGCTGATCCTTGTCGCCCAGAAAAATGACGCGAGCCGTGGGCGGCAGGGCTTCCAGCAGGCCGGCCATCATCTCCAGATGAATCATGGAGGCCTCGTCCACGATCAACACATCCAGGGCCAACGGATTGGCCGCATCGGCGCGCAGCTTGCGGGTGTCAGGTCTTGCCCCCAGGAGCGAATGCAGGGTGCGCGCCGCCCCCAAGGCCTGGGCCAGCTCGGCGCGCGGCAGGCCGCAATCGAAGTCGGCCGGAATATCCTTCAATGCCGAGGCGATGGACTGCTTGAGCCGGGCCGCCGCCTTGCCCGTGGGCGCGGCCAAGCCGACGCGCAGATTCTTGGGCCGGCTGTCCTGCGCAAACAGCAGGGCTAGCAGGCGAGCGGCGGTGTAGGTCTTGCCCGTGCCCGGCCCGCCGGTGATGACGGCAAAGCGGCCCCGCAAGGCCACGGCACAGGCGAACTTCTGCCAGTCAAAGGCCTCGGTGGGCGGGAACAAAGCATCCAGACGCTGGCGCAGCGCGGCCTCGTCCAAGGCCTCATTCGCCGACGCACAACGCCTCAGCACCTGGGTGGCCACCCGCTGCTCATAAGCCCAGTAACGGCGCAGGTAGAGCCGGCTACCGCGCAAAACCAGCGGTGTGTTCGTGGCCTCGCTGTCTGCACCGCTGTCGACCAGAACACTGCCGCCAATCTGGCTCAGCCAATCCGACAAGTCCTGCGGCAGATCCGCCAGCTGGGCCTGCAAGGCCGTCGTGCCCTCGACGGGCCAGCTCAGCAAATCCTCGGCGTCCTGCAGCAGATGGGCCAGGTCCAGGCAGCTATGGCCCCGCCCTTCCAGATGGCTCAGCAAGGCCGCGGCCAAGAGCAAGGCGGGCGGCGCGCTGGGTTCCAGCTCTTGCAAGAAAGCGGCAAAAGCCGGGTCCAGGCGGCGCAGCCAGCCCGCTTCGCGCCAGGCCTGCAGATTCTTGATCAAGGCCGCGCTCATGCCGCTTGCTCCTGGCTCAACAAAACATCCTCACGGAACAAGGCATCGAGCTTCTCCAACAGCGCCAGCGGCGGCTCCACCGTGTAGCAGCCTCGGCCTGGGTGGCCAATGCCGCGCAGAAAGAAAAACACCGCCCCGCCCAGATGCTCGCCCGGCTCATAGGCCTCGCCCAAGCGGGCGCGGAGCAAGCGATGCAGGGCCAGCAGATAGATCGCGGCCTGCACCTCGTAGCGATGCTGGGCCATGGCGGCCTCCAAATTTGTCAGCTGATAGTCGGCGTCAGCATCGCCCAGGGCATTGGACTTGTAGTCCAAAACGTAGAAGCGCCCGCCCTGCTCAAACACTAGGTCGGCAAAACCCATCAACATGCCCCGCAGCTCGCGCTGGGGCAAGGCCGGGCGGGCATGGCCGTCCAGCAGATGCTGACGGCAGAGCTGGTCCAAATGACTGGCCAGCAGGCCCTCACTCGGGAACCAAAACTCCATCTCGGGCAGAGGCCGCTGGATCTGGTCCAGGCTGGCACCCACGCCGGGAATCACGGTGGCGCAGACCTGGCTCAGCCAGGCCAGGACCGCCTCGGCATGCCCGGCCCACAGCCCGCGCTCGCAACGGCGTGTGAGCTGGGCACGCAGCTCGGGCGAGTCGCTGAGCGTTCCGCCTTGCGCTGCTTTCTCGCTCATCAGCCACTCCAGCTGATCGTGCAAGAAATTACCGGCCAGGGCACCACGCGGGAAGCTGTGCCAGGGGGCGGGCGCGGCCTCGCTTTGTGCTGGCTCGGCCTGCACCGTCTCCGGCGAAGTGGCGGCTTGTTCGGACTCATCCTCACGCGCTGCCGCCACGGTCACAGCAGTCGCCCCTCCCCCCGTATGTGGCAAGGCACGCACCAGGGCGGAGAAGCTGCCAATCGTCCAGCGCCGCTCAAACTCCGCCTCATAGGGCTGCAGCTCCCGCAAAGGAGGCGGTGCCTCGCGGGGCAGCAAGCGGCCGGGCAGAGCAGGCTGGCCCGGCATCGCCAGCACCTGCATCTCTGCCTGGTCTTGGGCCAGCAGATTCACCTGCTCGGCCAGGCCTTCGCCGCTCATTTTGTGCGGCCCGGCCAGCAGATAGCCCAGGGCGCTGCGATGGGCCGTGCTGTCCTTGCCGCCGCGCAGACTGATGGCGGCGATACCCAGCCACAGGCTGTGGCGGGCGCGGGTCAGGGCGACGTAGAGCAGACGCAAGTCCTCGCGCTGGCGCTCACGGTCGGCCGCCTCGATCAGCTCGGGCGTGAGCTGCAGATGCAGCCTGGCTTCGCCTTGCTCATCGGCCACCTTCACATAGCTGCTGCGCCCGTCCACGCCGCGGAAGGCGCAGGCAAAGGGCAAGAACACCAGGGGGTACTCCAAGCCCTTGGACTTGTGCACCGTCACCACCTTGACCAGATCGGCATCGCTCTCCAGGCGCAGCACCTGCTCCTCGCCGCCGCGCAGGCCGGCGCTCTCAATCTGGCCGGCCAGCCAGCGGATCAAGGCCTGCTCGCCTTCCAGCTGGCGGCTGGCGCTTTGCAGCATCTCGGCCAGATGCAGGAAATTGGTCAGTCGGCGTTCGCCATTCGTTTCCAAGCCCAGCAAGCCGCCCGCCTCGCCGCTTGAGGCCAACCAGCGCGCCGGCAGATCCAGCAGATGCAAGGTCTGGCGCAGCATGGCCAGCACGCCTTGCGCCCGCCACACCTGGCGCAAGGCCTTCAAATCCTCGCTGCGGCGATCAAACACCTCGTCGTCCGCCGCCAGCACGCTCAGCTCGGCCAAGCTCAGGCTCAGCATGCGAGTCGCCAGGGCCGCGCGCACCAGGCGGCTGTCCAGGGGCTGGGCCACGGCCTTGAGCCAGCGCAAGAGGTCGCCCGCCTCCACGCTCATGAAGACCGAGTCCTTGTCCGAGAGGTAGACCGAAGCCACGGCGCGCCGCCGCAGCTCGCGCCGCACGGCGGCCGCCTCGCGCCCGGTGCGCACCAGCACGGCGATATCGGCCGGCCGCAGGCGGGTGAAGGCCTGGGTCTCGCTGTCCTGGAAACCGGCTTGCGCATCGTTCAGCAAGTCCACGATGCGCTGGGCGCAGTGGGCGGCAAACAGGCGCTGGCTGCTGCCGCCGTCGCGCAGCTCGGCGTCCAGCGCCAGGCTGAGCGCGGGCTGGGGCCCGTCCGAACACACAAACTGCTGCTTGCGACCCTTGGCGGCCACGGCCTCGAAAGGCAGGGGGTTCTCGTCCGGCCGGCGGAACATGAAGGCGCCCTCGCCCACCCGCTGCTCGGCCCGCTCAAAAACATGGTTCACCGCCTTCACCAAGGCCTGGGTGGAGCGGTGATTGGTGCCCAAAACATAATGCCGCCCCTCGGTGGCACGGCGGGCTTGCAGATAGCTGTAGATGTCGGCACCGCGAAAGCCGTAAATGGACTGCTTGGGGTCGCCGATCAAGAGCAGGGCCTTGTCGCTGCGATGCTCGGCGATGCGGTAGAGCCGATCAAAGATGCGCAGCTGCAGGGGCGAGGTGTCCTGAAACTCATCGATCAAGGCCACCGGGTACTGGGCCAGCATACGCTGGCGCAGGCGCTCGGCGGCGGGGCCATTCAATTCTGGGTCCAGCGCCCGGTCCAGGCGGGTCAACATATCGGCAAAGCCAAAAGTACCGGCCTTGAGTTTCAACTCGGCCAGACGCTGCTGGATGCGCGCCGTGGCGTGCAGCCGCGCCAGCGCTGCCAAGTCGGGCAGAGCCTGCAAGGCCTGCATCAATTGCTCGAAGGCGGCGAAGTGCTCGGGCAGATCAAAGGCAGCATCGGGCTTCCAGGCCTTTTCCATGCCCTCGGGCGTGAAGCGGGTCAGGCCGGTCTTCATGTCCGGGTAGGTGGCGGCGTCGGTCGCGCTGCTGTCTTCCCGCGCCCAGGCGGCCAGGGCGGAGAGCCAATTGCTGTAATGCTTTTGGTTGAGCGAGCGCTTGTCAAAGGGGCAGTTCTTGAGGGCGTAAAGCTCATCCAGCCAACGCTGCATTTCCGCGGCGCGAGCCTCCCAGCCCTGCTTCAAATCGCCCAAGGCCGTGGCGCGCTGCAAGCTCACTTCTTCGATCAAAGCGCCCAAGCTGCCCTCGCCCGCGCCCTCGGGCATGGCGAAGTCCAGCAGGCCGCGAGCATCCTTGGCCAGGGCGTCGACGTGCGGCCAGACGCTCAAGGCCTGCTCCAAGTCGGCGGCGCGCAGCGGGTACAACTCGCTGCGCCAATAGTCTTGAGCGGCCAGGACTTGCAGCTCGCCCTCATTGCCTTGCAGCTCTTCGTCAAACAAGCAGCCGCTGTCAAAAGCATGCTCGCGCAACATGCGCTGGCACCAGGCGTCGATGGTGTGCACGGCCGCGTCGTCCATGCTCTCGGCCGCCAGGGCCAGGGTCCAGGCGGCACGCTCGCGCACGGCGCCTGCCGGGTAGGCTTGCAAAAGATCGCGCAAAAACTCGTCGTACTCGGTCTCCTCGCCCTCGCCGCGGAAGCAGCGCGCGGCCTCCAGCAGGCGGGAGCGGATGCGGTCCGACAGCTCGCGCGTGGCGGCGCGGGTGAAGGTCATCACCAAGATTTCAGCGGGCAGCAAGGGGCGCTGAAAGGCCGTGGGCTCGGCCGCGTCGGCCGCCTCCCCATGGCCCAAGACCAGGCGCAGATAGAGAGCGGCGATGGTCCAGGTCTTGCCCGTGCCGGCACTGGCCTCGATCAGGCGGCTGCCCCAAAGCGGGAAGCTCAGCGGGTGGAGTGCGTTAGTCATCGCTTAACCTAGATTCGGCAGTTGGGCGCGGCCGAAGGGGTCGCTGGGCAGTGCGCGGGCCAGGCGCGCCGACGAAGTGGGCTGATGCCCACGAGGAGAAGCAACGCAGTCCGCGTGCTGCCTAGCGAGCCAGGCGGCTGCGCAGCGCGGCAAGCCGTATGGCGAAGGTCCTTGACCGGGTCAAAGGTAGTAGGCATCAATGTTTCCAGATCAAATCAAGCGGTCAACTGCCGAATCTAGGTTAGTCCTCGCTGCCGTGCAGCTTCAGGGTCACGCTGCGATGCATCCACTGCAGCAGGGGGTCGAACAAAAGCCGGGCGTAATGCTCAAAGCGGCCATCGGCGCTGAGGGCCGCAAAGTCTGGGTAAGTGCGCGCCAGGCAGGCCTCTTCGCCCTCGCCGCTCAGGCCGCCAAAGCCACCGCCCTCGTAAACCTGGGCCACATCGCGTTGATCGGCCACAAAGGCCAGCGCCGTCTTGGCCGCGAATGGCAGGGGTTCGTCCATGCCCTGCTGCCAGGTTTGCAGCAAGGCGTTCAGGCATTCAATGGCTTCTTCCTGCGGCAAGGGGTTGACCTGGATAGAGGCATCGCGCCCCACCAGCACGCCCAGGGCCGGCTCGCCGCAGGCGCTGGCCACCAGGCTGCGCAACCAGGGGGCCAGCAGATGATCGGCGCGCGGTGTGCGGCTTTTCTCGTCGGCGCAGAGCCGGCTGGGCGAGAGCGTCAGCCAGACCAGCTGCTCGGCCTCGGGCGCGGCTTGCAAGCCGTCTAACCAGTCATCCAGATGCACGGTGGCGCCCTCCTCCGTCTCGGCCACAAAGTGCAGGCGCGCCATCGCCGCTTTGACGGGGAAGAGCGACTGCAGCTCCACCCAGGCCTTGAGCATGGGCAGCAGGGTGACGCCCAGCTGACGCTCGGCACGCCGCCCCATCTCGCCCAGAGGCAGGCGGCCGGCGGCTTGCACGCGGCGGGTTTGGGCCTGAATCAAATCGCCGAGCAAGGCTTCATCGGCATCGGCTGCGTCGTCACCCAAGGCCTCCAAGCTCATCAAGACCTCGTGGCTCAGCTCGCTCAGCAGCGCCCATTCGTCCAGGCCGCCCAGGCCAAAGGCCTCGTCGTCTTCCAGGGCCTCTTCCTCATCGCGGAATTGCACATCCAGGCGCTGCTGAAAAAAGCTCTTCACCGGGTTCTTCAAGAATGCCGTCAAGGCCGCCAGATTGAGCGGCAGCTCAGGCGAGCCCAGCTCGACCTTGCCTGCCAGAGGCGCGGTTTCACCAACGCCGTCCGTCTGCGCATGGGCTTGGCGCCACTCGCGGGCGAAGGTGAACAAGTCGCGCTGCTGGGCCGCGTCGTTCTTGAGCTCGAAATAGCTGCGGCTGAAAGGCTGCAGCGGGTGCTGCACGGTGCGCGCCGCCACCTCGGCTTCGCCCCAGCCCGAGGCCAGGTAGTCGCGCAGCTGCGAGACCAGCACCGAGGGCGGCTGCTCGCTGTTGTCGCGCACGCTGCGGCCGCTCCAGCTGATATAGAGCTGCTGGCGGGCCGAGAGCAAGGCCTCCAGGATCAGCTGGCGATCGTCGTCCCGACCCGAGCGGTCGCCGGGGCGCTGCTGGCCGGGCAGGCCCATCAGGTCGAAGTCGCTGCGGCTGCTGCGACGCGGGTAGTCGCCGTCATTCATGCCCAAGAGGCAGACCAGTTCAAAGGGCACGGCCCGCATGGGCATCAAGGTGCAGAAGGTGACGCCGCCGGCCTTGAAGCGGCGGTTCAAGGTGGGCAAGTCCATGCCCGTCAACCAAGCCTCGCGCGCCACCGGCAGCTCGATTTCATCGGCAAACTCGGCCGTGTCGCAGGCGTTCAGCCATTGCGTCATCGCTGTCTGCAAAGCGCCCAGGGTCTGGCGCTCCTGCTCGTCCTGCGCGAGGAAAAAGTTTTCCATCAGCCAGCGCCCGCGCTCGGCCCATTCCAGGGGCGCAACCGGCGTGGCCGCCAGTTCCCACCAGGCTTGTAGCGCACCCAGCAGATCGGCCAGGCAGCCGGCCAGAGCGGCGTCCAGGCCTCCCACTTCGGAGTAAGCGGCAATGCCCTGGAAGGCTTGGTCCTGGGCCGTGGTGTCACCCACCGCATAGCCCAACAGGATGCGGCGCAGGCCAAACACCCAGCTGTTCTGCTCGCCACAGGCGGCCAGGCCTAGCTCCGCACGCTGCGCCTCGTTCAGGCCCCAGCGTATGCCCGCACCTTCCATCCACTGGCTCAGCCGAGGTAAATCGTTAACGCTGAGGCCGAAGCGCGCAGCAAGACCTGGCACATCCAGCAGATCGCGGACCTCGCTCAAGCGACAGCGCTGCTGGGGCAGGCGTAGCAACCACTCCAGCGCGATCATGAGGGGGTTGTGGCCCCGGTCCTTCAGGTCGGCAATGTCGAAGGGGATAAAACGTTTGTCGCCCCGGCCGTACTGACCGAAGACCGAGCGGATGGCGGGGGCAAAAGCGTCGATGTCCGGCACCATCACGACGATGTCACGCGGCTGCAAGCCTCCTGCAGCCAGCCGCTTGAGCAGCTGGTCTTGCAGGATCTCGACCTCGCGCTGGGCGCCATGGGCGATGTGGAAGACGATGGAGCGGTCGGCCGCGTCAAGCTGCACCGGCTCATGCTCGGCCAGGGGCACGAGGTCGCGGATGCGGGCCTGCACCTGGCCCAGCCAATGCGCCCCCTCGCCTTCATCAAACAGATCGATCTTGGCCTGGGCAAAGCGTTCTTGCGCCTGCAGCGCGTCGTCAAAGGCGTCGAGCTGGCGCACAAAGTCGCGGCCCTGTCGGCCCCAGCTGGCCAGCAGGGGGTGGGCGTGTTGATGCATGGCCTCCAGGCCCAGCTCGGCCAGGTCCAGGCCCTTGCGCAGGGGCTGGCGGCGGCGGCTTTGCTTGAGCAGCTCGCGGCCCTCGATGATGTCGGCCCAGTGGTAGCGACAGGGGTTGGGGATGGCCAGCAAGACCTGGCAGCTTTCAGACAAGGCGGCCAAGGCCTGCAAGGTCTGCATGGGCACATGGGTCATGCCAAAGAGCACGACGCGCCGGGCCATGGGCGCGACGGGCCTGCGACCTGCTTGCAAAGCAGCCACAAAGCGCTGGTGCAGCTGCGGCCGGCTGGCGGCGCGCTCGGTGGCACTCAGGGGATGCTGCAAGGCGCGCCACAGCAGGGGCTGCCAGCTTTGATCGGCCGGCAGGCCGGGGCTGGTGCTTGGGTCCTGGCCAGTCTGCTGAATTAAGACGTCATGGCCCTGGCCCCAGGCGTCCAGCCAATCGCTGCGATAGACCTGGTACTGGTCAAACAAATCGGCCAGGCGCTGGGCCAGCTGCAAGCGCCGCTCCATGCCACCCAGGCGCAAGAAACCGGCCAGTGGTTCAAAGCCCGGCTGCTCTTGCAAAGCGGGCAGCAACTGCATCAGCCGCCAGGTCATGGGCAGCTTGTCCAGCAGCGACTCGGCAGGCACGGCCGCCCGTCCCAGCAGCTGCCGGTAGGCCCGCCACAAAAACCGCCCCGGCAGCTCCACCCGGGTGGCGGCGCAGATGCCGGTCTGCGTGGCCAGGGTCATCTTCAACCACTCGGCCACGCCATTGCTCTGCACCAGAAAAATCTCTTCCTCCAAGGGCCCCAGCGGCTGGCGCCGCAACCACTCAAACACCGCCTCGCCCAGCAACTCGGCACGGTTGCCGTGCAGGACGAGGAGGCCGGGGGTGATGGGGGTGATGGGGGTGGGGCCAGGAAGCTCGGCAGTGGCCGGGGAGCGGTCGGTCATGGATTTGGGGGCAACAAAGGATGTTGATGCAACGATGTTTTGGCGGCTAGCGGCGGGTGGCGTGCGTGCGCGAACCTAGCTTGGGGACATTGTCGGGCAGGGTTTGGCTAGGCCAGCAAGCTCTGGACATCTTTGTGCAGAGGAATGGCAATCATCACTGACAAGCTGGCGGGAGAGCCGCGAGGAGCAGTCGTCACCAAGGGATGGCCATAATGTGCCGCTGCGCTGCGGAGACTTCGAGCGCTCCCGCTCACGGCCCACAAACCTTGCCATCGCCCTTTTCGGAGTTCCCATGAAGATCACCGTATCCACCCTCGTCAAAGCCCCAATTGCCGAAGTCTGGCGCGCCTACAACTCGCCCGAGGACATCAAGGTTTGGAACACCGCCTCGCCGGACTGGCATACGACGGCGTCCAGTGTGGATCTGCGGGTGGGCGGCAAGTTCTCATCGCGCATGGAGGCCAAGGACGGCTCGTTTGGCTTTGACTTTGCGGGCGAGTACACGGCCGTGCAGGCGCCGACCCATCTGGCCTATCGATTTGGCGACCGGGTCGGTGAGGTCGGCTTCTCGGAAGGCCCTGCGGGCGTCACCGTGAGCGTCACTTTCGACGGTGAGAACACCCACAGCGAAGAACAGCAGCGCACGGGCTGGCAGGCAATTCTGGACAGCTTTGCGCGACATGTAGAGAAAAAGCAGAGCGGCACGCCAAACTAACAGGCCTCAGCCCCGGGCTACTTCTGACCCCAAGGCGCCGGTGGCGCGGCCACCTCTCGCTGCAGATCAAAGGCGACCTGGAAGCGCCGGTCCGAGCCCTCGCGCCTGAGGGCATAGACATAACTTTTATCATCCACGGTGACGGTCCAGACATTGCTGGCGGCACCCGGGATGAGGGCGGCCGTGTGAGCGTCGGCAAAGAACTCAACGCTGGCGCCCTTGATGGTGCCGCGTGAGTCACCACCATATTGGGTGATGGCGTCTTCGCTGCCATCGGCATGGCGGTGATCATGTTTCAGGCGCAGGCCCTCGCTGCTGCGAGTGAAGACCCAGGTGCGGGAATGATCCTCGCCCACATGGAAGGGCACGCGGATCTCGCTTTCGCTGCAGCTGCGTACCTGCATCAGCAGCTGCTTGCCTGCCATATCGGCATCGCGCGCTTGCGGATTGAGCAGCTGCCCCTGGAAGGACTTGCCGCAGAGCTTTTGCAAGGCCTGCCAAAACGCCTCTCCCGGTTTGTCACCGCCCTCGGCGGCCAGGGCCAAGGCCGGGGCCAGGCTCAGCATCAGCAGGGCCCAAAGACCCGAGCGTTTCTTACCCGAGCGTTTCTTCATTTCAAAAACTCCGTTGAGATCGATTCAATTCACGAGCGCGCGCGGGAGGCCGAGCGGCGATTAGGGCTTGGGCACCGTGCGCCTGAGCTGAGCGGCCTCGGCCACCCGATGCAAGTCCAGAGCTTGGGGCTCGGGCGTGGCTTGGCGAGAGCTTTGCGCGACCTTGGCCAGCATCTGGCCCAAATCACCCAGGGCGCCAAGATCAAGATCTGCTGTGGCTGGTGTGGGCTGGGGCAGATGAAGGCTGGCCAAGTCCATGGGCTGGGCAGCGGCAAGTTCCTGCGCGGGTGATAGACCCGGCAAATGGATTTGGCCGAGGTCAAAAGCCCCGGACTCGGCATTGGCCTCGTTCACCTTCAGGTCGATGTGCAAAAAGGCGGCCAGCTCGGCCCGCTCGCGTTCGGCTTGCGCTTCGCGGGCCAGACGAGCGGACTCTCTGGCCAAAGCGGCTTCAGCCTCCTGGGCTTGGAGCAGCGCAGCGCGTTCAGCCGCAG
>NZ_QAJN01000002.1:290786-422403 GCF_003852425.1 Paucibacter sp. KBW04
GCAGCGCGTTCAGCCGCAGCCTCTTGTTCCTGCCGCAGCTTTAGCGCTGCTGCGGCTTCTATTGCGGCTGCCCTTGCAGCTTCTTCTGCGGCTTCTTTTGCGGCAAGTTCGGCGGCCAGTCGGGCTGCCCGTTCGGCCGCTTCGCGGGCAGCTATTTCGGCAGCGAGGCGCTCAGCGGCTTGCCGCTCAGCCTCTTTCTTCGCGTGTGCGGCCTGCTCGGCGGCTTCTCGTTCGGCTTGTTCTCGTTCGGCTCTTTGCTGCTCCGCATCACGCAGGGCTTGTTCTGCGGCTTGCTTTGCGGCTTGTTCCGCAGCCAGCTGAGCGGCGGATTGCTCGGCTGCCAGGCGTGCAGCCGCATCCTTTTCCGCCTGCCGAGCCGCTTGCTCGGCGGCTTGCTGTGCAGCGATGCGGGCGGCAGCTTCCTGGGCCTGTGCCTCTTGCTCGGCTCTTTGCCGCTGCGCTTCACGAAGCGCTTGTTCGGCAGCCTCGCGTTCGGCGTCCAGACGCGCCGCTTCACGCGCAGCCTGCTCTGCGGCCAAGCGCTGTGCTCGTTCTTGCTCCTGCTGCAAAGCCTGTGCAGCTGCAGCCAACGCTTCCTCCTGAGCCAAACGCTGGCGCTCGGCTTCGGCGGCCATGGCTTGCTGGGCGAGCTTCTCTGCCGCCAGTTGCTGCGCCCTCGCCTGCTCCGCCTCCAGGGCCTGCGCCGCGCGCTGCGCCTCGGCTTCTTTGACGAGCTTCTTCGCAGCCAAGGTGGCGCGACGGCGTGACAAGGCTTGCGCTTTCTTGTGGGCCAGCAAGGCCTCTTGGCTCAGGCTTTGTACTTGCCTCTCGTGATGGACCCTGGCTTGCGCGATCTGCTGCTGCAGCAAACGCTGCAACTCAGCGGCACGGGCTTCTTGCAAAGCACGCTCCAAGGCCTGCGCCTGGGTTTGACGCTCCGCCTGCTCTTGCGCCAATCGGCGCATGGCTGCGGCTCGGGCCAGCTGCTCTCTGGCCTGCCGTTGCAGCGCGAGTTGCTGATCTTTCAGAAGATGGGTAGCCAAGCTGTCGGCGCGCACCAGGGCTTCGCCCAGTTCGGTACGCCAGGCGGCGATGCGCGTCTGCGCCTGCGACAAGCTGGCCTGCAACAGCAGCGGCCAGCGCAAACGCTGGGCCAGGGCCTGAGATTCCCACTCGGCCTGTGCAAAACCCTGCTGTGCTTCTTGCTGCAAATCATGAAGCGCTCGGCGGGCCTCTTCTTGGCACAGCTGCAGGCGCTGGGCCAAGGCCTGGGCACGTGCCTGTTCTTGTTCAAGCCTCGCGGCCTCGGCCCGCTCGGCAGCCATGTCCAGCTCCTCAACCCAGGGGAGCTGCTCGCGGCTGCGACGCTTGGGCGAGGCCGTGGGTGCAGCGCCTTGGGCCAAGGCAGGCAGGACCTCATCAACGAGCACTGGGGCCGGGTCTTGCTCGGCCGAAGCGGCGGGCGCTGTCCGCCCACTGATATCTTCCACATCGACCACATCGACCATCGGCCAACGCTTCTCGGCCCGGGCTGCAGCGACGGAAGGTGGCTGCGGCACCTGGCGGCCCTGGAACATGGCCGTGTTGGCGTTCAGGGTCTCTTGCGAGATGGAGAGGTCCAAGGGCTTGTTGAGCGCGCGCAGGCGCTCGTTGAAGTCGTCCAGCACCTTGTTGGGGTCAAAAGACGACGACGCGCTTGAAGCGAAATTAGAAGAAGAGCGGGAGGAATTCCCGGAGTCACCGGCGGCCATGCCCTATTGTGAAGGCCAGGCCCTCACCCGCCCGTCGGGCGAACTACCAACGGCAGCCCTTGTCCCGCAAAGCATCGACGGCCAGCGGCACCACCGCCAGCAGGCCAGCTTCGCCATAGGCCTTGCGGCAGTCCTGCTTAGCGGCGTTCTCCATCTCCTGGCTGAGCTTGGATTTGCGCTCGGGCGGCGTGGGCAACAAGTCCAACACGCCGCGCGAGCCACGGCCCGACAACTCGCCGCCACGCGGCCGTGGCGGCAAAGACAGATTGAGCTGCAAGGGCGCTTGCGGCGCCGAAGCAGCGGCCGAAGGCGGCGTGGCCACATCGTGACCCAGCCGCGAGCCCGCATCCGGCGTGCCAAAGCGGGCTTGTGGCGAGGGCTGGCCGGGCTGACCCAGCCGAACGGACGAACGGTCTTGCAAACTGGCAGCTGGCTGGGCGGCGGCCGGGACCTCGGCGGCAGGATGGGCCGCAGCGGGGTTCTGCGCGGGCGTTGTTGCCGGTGCCGGTGCGGGCACGGCAGGCGCTGGCGGCAGTGCGGGCGCGCGCTCTAGCGCGCTGGGCGGCAATGGCTTCAAGGCCGAAGGCGCTTGCAAGGGCTGGGCGGCAAGGCTGGGCAAGGGGGCGGGCTCGGCCAAGGACTTGACAGGCGGCAGAGGCGGCGCAGGGGCTGCAAGCTCAGGGGCAGCGACGACCGAGGGAACGGGCACGGGCACTGGCAGGGATTCAGGCACAGGAGCGGGCCGGGGCTCAGGCCTGGCTTGCAGGGCTGGCAATGCCGGGGCGAGGTCCAGGGCCTGAGGTGCCGCTTGAGCACCGCCCGGCTTGAGCAACAGAGGCGCGGGGCGGGCGCGCTGCACGGCCGGGGCCGGGGCCGCCTCAAATGTCTTGGGCTGAGCTGGGGCCTCGGGCGCGGCCGGCAGTGCTTCAAACTGAGGCACATTCAGCGGCGCCGGCACAGGCAGGGCCTGCTTGGGCAGGGCGGCCAGCGCGGGGACGGCGGGCACAAGAAAGGGCGCGGGCTGGGCCGGAGCTGGCGCGGGTGCAGGCACGGGTGCGGGTGCGGGAGGCGGAGCCGCCACAGCCGCAGTCTCAGGCCTCGTCACAGGCCGGGCCTCAGTCGCAACACTGGGCTGAGGGCTAGGTTTGGCTTGTGTCGGCGCCTCGGCCTGCCCCTCTCCTGCTGCAGCCTGCCAGGTCCCGAGCTGGGCCGCGCCGGGCTGCGTCGGCCTGGGCTGATCGGCCGCGGGCAAAGGGCGCGGCGCCCCGCCAAAACGAGCCTGCTTGGCCTGGCCGACGGGCCCGGCATTGTCATCGGGTGCGGGGGGCAGCTGAGGCCTGCCGCTGGGCTCACCGTTCTCCGGGCCACGCAGGGTGATATTGAGTCGGCCCCAGACGCCCTCGCCCGGCTTGGCCGTGCCGCCCGGCGCATTGCCCAGCAAGAGCACCAGCCAGACATGCAGCAGCGCCGCCAGCAGCAGGCTCTGCTTGAGCTGGGCTTCGGGCAGCGGCTTGGCAGGCAAGCGAGCGCCTCGGGCGGCGGCAAATGAGAGGTGTCGGGCTTGGAACACGGGGCAGGCAAGACGGGCAAAAGCGAATGGCTTTGGCCGCAGTCTAGCTGCGCATTTGAGCGGCGGAAGCGAGTTCCGGGCAGGGCCCGGGCCTGCCTGAAAAATCAGGCCTTCTCGTTCTGCGCGGCCTGCTGCTTGGCCTTGATGTCATCAGGCGACCAGAACAACCAGCCGCGCGCCTCCATCAGCTCGCGGATGGCCTGGCTCTGGCCCTGGTTGACCTTGCCGGCGATCAGGCCCAGGCGCACTTGCATCTCGGGCAAGGCCATGCCGGCCTCGACCAGGTCCTGCTTCAATCGGGCCAGCACGATGCTGCGATAGCGCTCCGAAGTGAAGAGCTTGAAGCGCCCGGTCGGCAGCTCATGCTCTTCCTGCATCTGCGCCAGCTTGACGCCGGGCGTGTCGGCATAGGACTTGGCCTCCAGCGCCAGCAGCTCGCCGCGCGCCAGATGCAAAGCCACCATATCGACGCTGGGCCGGGGCGCCGAGGTCTTGCCGATCTGGCGCTTCTCGTCCTGGCTCAGATTGACCTTGACGGCGCGGCGCACCCAAAACCCTTCGGCCTCCAAAAGCCTTTGCACCGCTTGTTCAAAGCCGTCTGTTTGTGTCGTGCTCGTCATTGTTTTACTGCTTCTTTTGTCTTTGCGGTTTTCTTGGCGGCGGCCTTTTTGGCGGCCGGCTGGGTCTTGGCGGGCTTCAGAGCTTTCGGCGCCTTCACCGCCGCAGCGTTGCGCGCCCGGGCCGGCTTGGCCTCGGCGGCTGCCCCGGCCTCGCTGGGCCCAGACTGCTGCTGGCGCAGCAGATCCAACACATTGATGCTCAGCCGCGCCGTGTGATTGCGCATGGCCTCGTAGGAGCCCTCGGCATCACCGGCCAGGATGGCGGCCAAGATGGCCTGGTGTTCTTCGTGCGAGACCTTGAGGCGGCGCTCCACCTTGGTTTGCGCGGCCCGAAAGGGCGCCAGCTGCTCGCGCAGCTTGTCCAGAATGCCGGTCAGGCTGCGGTTCTGGGCGCCGGCGCTGATCAGCTGGTGAAACTGATGGTTGAGCTGCAAATAGCCCGCCTCGTCGCCACGCGCCACGCAGTCTTCGCTCTGCTGCTGAACCATGGCCAGCTGCTTCTTCTGCACTGCACTCATGCGCTCGGCACTGATGCGGCAGCACAAAGCGTCCAGCTCCACCATGGCCTCCAGCATGTCGGACAAATCGCCCAGTCCGATGCTGCGCACGATGCCGCCCTTGCGCGGCTCCAGCTCGATCAGGCCACGCGCATGTAGCTCGCGCAAGGCCTCGCGAATCGGCGTGCGTGAGACCTGAAAGCGCTCGGCCAGCACCAACTCCTCCAGCTTCTGGCCGGGCGGCAGTTTGCCGCTGACGATGTCATCGGTGAGGCTGCGGCATATCGCCGCGGAAGCGTTGCCCATTTATGTCTTCCTATGAGTCGGCTTGAGTAAGAACCTGCGAGCCTGATTCTAGCCTTCAGGAACACAACAGCCCTGACTTTGCCGCCAATTGCATACATATTCAATTCGATGTATACATGCAATCTTGCAAATCTCACTCACCTAAAACCGATCTCAAAGGAGAACCACCATGGCCGGCAAACTGCGACACATCGCCATCTCATGCCCCGACCCCTGGGCCGTAGCGCCCTTTTACGAGCAATCCTTCGGCATGAAAAAAGTCGGCGAGACCGACTCCTCGCTGGCGCGCGGCATCTACCTCAGCGACGGCGTGATGTGCGTGGCCTTGCTGAATTACAAGAGCGATGAAGCCGCCGGCGAGCGCGGCCGCGAATTCGTGGGCCTGCACCACATCGGCTTTTGGGTCGATGACATCAAGGAGGCCAGGGCCGAATGCGAGGCCGCTGGCGGCGCCTACTACATGGGCGAGGTGCCGGTGAAGGGCAACATCTTTTACGAGGTCAAGTACAAGGACCCCAACGGCGTCATCATCGACCTGACCGACCACGGCTGGGGCGGCGCCGCCAAGGACGTGGTGGGCGCGGCCCAAGCGCCGGCCCTGCGCCACCCGGATCTGCAGGCGAACCGCGAGGGGCTTTGAGCGCCCATTCTTTGGTCCATTGCTAAGAAACGAAACAGCCCTGCGGCATTTGCCCCAGGGCTTTTTCTTTTTTGCGACGCATGGTTTAGGAGCAAGACATGAACAAACCAGATCAATCAAACCAATAAATCTCGTTTTTTCTCAAGCCGAGTCCAGACACCATTCGCAGCCATCGCAAGGGCTTTGAACAAAGATGTATGGACTATCGAGCTGAGCTGGATTTTGATTGCCTGAGCGCGGGCTACCGCATGCCCGCCGAATGGGAGCCTATGGCCGCCACCTGGCTGGGTTGGCCGGTCTTGCAAAACCGTGAGGAGCTTTGGGGCCCGCACTACGAGGAAGTCTGCCAGGCCTTTGCCCTGCTGGCCCGCACGATTGCCCGTGACCAGCCCTGCATCGTCGCGACCCACCGGCCTCAGGTCGCAAGAGCGAAAGCGCTCTGCGGCCCCAGCGTCCAAGTGCTTCCCTTGGACCTTGAGGACAACTGGGTGCGCGACTGCGGTGCCATTTTCCTGAACCAAAGCCAAGGCCCGGCTCAGCTGGCCTTGGGCTTTCGCTTCAATGCCTGGGGCGAGAAGTACCGCCCCTACGAGGGCTGCGCCCGCCTGGCGCAGGACATGGCCCAAGCCACGCAAATGCCGCTGATCCGATCGGAGATGGTGTTGGAAGGCGGCTCCTTCTATGTGGACGGGCAAGGCACGCTGCTGACCACCGAGAGCTGCCTGCTCCACCCCAATCGCAACCCCGGCATGACTCGGACCGAGATCGAGCAGGAGCTGCGACGCATGCTGGGCGTCAGCAAAATCGTCTGGCTGCCCGGCCATGCCGCCGAGGTCGAGACCAACGGCCATATAGACGGCATCGCCTCTTTCTTCGCGCCTGGCCAGATCCTCTTCAATGCGGCCGACCCAGACATGGGCGACTACTACCGCAGCATGGAGGAGAACCGCCGGGCCTTGGCTCTGGCCACCGATGCGCAGGGCCGCCAATTCCAGTTGCTGGATCTGCCCGTGCCACGCGGCGCAGCCAACTACGGCAGTGAGCGCTTTTGCGACTGCTACGCCAACTACATCCTCACCAATCACGCGGTGATCTCCACCGCCTTCGGGCTGCCGCAGGACGAGCAGGCACGCCGGGTCTTTGCCCAAGCCTTTCCGGGCCGGCGGGTCGAGCTGCTGCCCATTGCCGCCATCTCGATCGGCGGCGGCGCGGCGCACTGCTCTACCCAGCAACAGCCTCTGAACCGTCATCCACGCCAGGGAGACTCCGCATGACTGAACGCCACCTCACCGTCGCCGCCATCCAGATGGCCTCCGGCGACTGGGATCTGCAAGCCAATATGCAGCGCGCGGAACGCCTGATCCGCCAGGCCGCTGCTGCTGGCGCGCAACTGATCGTCTGCCCCGAGTTGTTTATGTGCCCCTACTTCTGCATCGACCAGAACGTGCAGCATCTGGAACTGGCCGAGCCTTTCGAGGGCAACCCGCGCGTCGCCCACTTTGCCCGCTTGGCGGGCGAGCTCGGCGTGGTGATTCCCATTGGCTTCTTCGAACGCGCCGGCAACGCTGCCTACAACTCGGTGGCCATGGCCGATGCCGACGGGCGCATCCTGGGGGTCTACCGCAAGACCCATATTCCCGACGGGCCGGGCTATACCGAGAAGTTCTACTTCACACCCGGCGACACCGGCTTCAAGGTCTGGGACACACGCTACGGTCGCATCGGCCTGGCCATCTGCTGGGACCAGTGGTATCCCGAGACCGCCCGCAGCCTGGCCCTGATGGGCGCCGAAGTGCTGTGCTTCCCCACCATCATCGGCTCCGAACCGCACAGCGCCGAGATGGACACCGCCGGCCACTGGCAGCGCACCATGCAAGGCCATGCCGCCGCCAATATGGTGCCGGTGCTGGCCGCCAACCGCATCGGCCGCGAGACCGGCCTGGGCAATGGCAACCCGCAGCAACAGGCACTCAGCGCCAATTTCTACGGCTCCAGCTTCATCGCCGATCACCTGGGTGAAAAGGTCGCCGAAGCCAACCGGGTGGACGAATGCATCTTGATCCACCGCTTCGAGCTGGAAGGCATACGCCTGGACCGCCAGAGCTTTGGCTTCTTCCGCGACCGCCGCCCCGAGATGTACGCCGCCTTGCTCAGCAGCGATGGCCAGCACACCCGCCCCGATCTGCGCCGCCCGGCGCAATTCCTTCCCAACGACACTCAGGAACAAAACCCATGATCACCCGCAGAACCTTAGGCCGACGCTTGCTGGCCGCCGGCTCCGGCCTGGCCTTGCCCGGCATGCTGAGCCTCAGCCACCCCGCTCAGGCCGCCGGCAACAACCCGCCCTGGCTGATGCCCGACGAAGCCGCCAAGCACAAGCGCACCTGGATGGCCTTCGGCGCCAGCCGCACGATCTGGGGCAGCAGCCTGCTGCCCAAGGTGCGAGCCAATCTGGGCCTGATCGCCAGCACCATCGCCGAGTTCGAGCCCGTCACCCTGCTGGCGCGCCCGAACGAACTCGGCCTGGCGCGCCAGTACTGCGGCAGCGAGGTGCAATTGCTCTCAGCCGCCCTGGACGACATCTGGATGCGCGATAGCGGCTGCGTCTTCGTCAAGAACCCGCAAGGGCAAGCGGCTGGCCTGGACTTCGGCTTCAACGGCTGGGGCGGCAAGCAGGCCTGCGCCCAGGACAAGAAAGTCGCCGCCCTGAGCTCGGCGGCTGCCGGTGCCCTGGCCATCAAGGCCGGCATCATCATGGAAGGCGGCGCCATCGAAGTCGACGGCCAGGGCACGGCCATCCTGACCGAGAGCTGCATCCTCAACAGCAACCGCAACCCCGGCATGAGCAAGGCCACGGCCGAGGCCAAGCTGATGCCTTTGCTGGGCTTGAAGAAGATCATCTGGTTGCCGGGCATCAAGGGCCGCGACATCACCGACGCCCACACCGACTTCTACGCCCGCTTCGTCAGGCCCGGCGTGGTGGTGGCGCACTACGACAGCGACCCCTACTCCTACGACAACGCGGTCACCAAAAAACATCTCAACCTGCTGCGTGCGGCCCAGGACGCCCAAGGCCGGGTGCTGGATGTGATTCAGCTGACGGCCCCCACCCAGACTCGTGCGGGCCGTAACAATCCGGACTTCGCCGCGGGCTACGTCAACTTCTATCTGGTCAACGGCGGCCTGATCCTGCCCGAGTTCGGCGACGCCCGCGCGGACGCCATCGCCCGCAGCACCTTGCAAGACCTGCTGCCCCAGCATGAGATCGTGCAACTCAATATCGATGCGATCGCGGCCGGCGGCGGCGGCATCCATTGCGTCACCCAACAGGAGCCCGCATGAAGTTGATCACCTCCCTATTGGCCCTGGCCTGCCTGGCCCTGCCCTTGCAAGGCCGGGCACAGCCCGAAGAGAAGTTCCTGAATTTCTACAACTGGTCCAGCTATATCGCCGACGACACGATTGCCAACTTCGAAAAAGAGACCGGCATCCGGGTGCGCTATGACACCTTCGACAGCAGCGAGATCCTGCACACCAAGCTGGTCGCGGGTCGCACCGGCTATGACCTCGTCATGTCCTCCACCGGCTGGGCTCGCATGCAAGCCGATGGCGGCCTGCTGCAGCCGCTCAACAAAGCCTTGCTGCCGAATCTGAAGAATATGGACCCGGTGATTCAGGCCCAGGTTCTCAAGCTCGACCCCGGCAATCAATACATGGTGACCTGGTTGTGGGGTTACACGACGGTGGGCATCAATGTGGACAAGGTGCGCGCCGCCCTGGGCAACACCCCCATGCCGGAGAACGCCTGGGACTTGCTCTTCAAGCCCGAGTATGTTTCCAAGCTCAAGTCCTGCGGCGTGTCCTACCTTGACTCCTCATCGGAAGTTTTGCCCGCCGTGCTGCACTATCTGGGCCGCCCCTTGAGCAGCAGCAACCCGGCCGACTACCAGGCCGCCAATGCCCTGCTCAAATCGGTGCGCCCCTATGTGACGCTGTTCAGCTCGGCCGGCTTCATCGACGACATGATCTCCGGCAGCCTGTGCGTGGCCATGGGCTGGTCGGGCGACTTGAACAACGCACGCCAGCGCGCCATCGAGAGCAAATCGGGCCAGCGCATCGAAGCCCTGCTGCCCAAAACCGGCGGCATCATGTACTTCGACACCCTGGTCATTCCTGCCGACGCACCGCATGTGGCCAACGCGCATGCCTTCATGAACTACATCCTGCGTCCCGAAGTGCATGCCAGCCTGACCAACAAGCTGTTCTACGCCAACCCCAACAAGGAGGCACGGCGCTTCGTCCGGCCCGAGATCGCCAGCAATCCTTCCGTCTACCCCAGCGAAGCGGAGATCCAACGCATGGGCGTACAGGGTGCAGTCAACAACGATATGCGGCGCCTGATGGCCCGCAGCTTCACCGCCTTCAAGTCAGGCTACTAACCCCGGCCCACACCAGGCAATCGCTGCAGCGCGGCGGGGTCAGGTCTTGCCTAAAAAATGGAGAATCGCATGCAACCCAATGCATTGAACGCACTGGCCATAGCGCTCAGCCTGGCGATCCCGGGCTACTCCCTCGCAGAACCGGCACAAGTCCTACCGAATGAGCTTCAGCAAGAACTGCGCCGTATGCAAGCCAGCATGGCCCAGTTGCAGGCCCGCATGCAGGAGCTGGAGGCGCAGCTGAAGACGGCCGCACCGAGTGCGGCGCAATGGGGCATGACGCCCGAACAGGCGCGCCAGCTCGGGCGCATCACCGTCAAGACCGAGGCGCTGGAGGAGTGGAACGAAAGCCTGGGCTACAAAGGCCTGAAGATCAGCGGCATGATGGATCCGGTCTACCTCTACAGCAGTGGGCAGAACCGAGCCGGTTTTCAGTTTCTCAATGCCGGCGATGGGGGCGAGTACGCCATCGACAACGGCTCCTTCGGCATGGCCATGCTGGACTTTCAGAAAGAGTTAGACGGCGGCAGCCGCTGGCGCCTGACGCTGGCACCCAACCGCGGCGGCGGCGGCATCGCCATTGATGGCAAGTCCATCATCCACGAGGCCAGTGTCTCCCTGCCGCTAGGTGACTTACAGACGCGGCTGATCGCCGGCCAGATTCCCGATTGGTCGGGTCACGAACCCATGCAGGCCACGCTCAACAAGTTCATCACCCACAATTTGTTGTTCGACTTCACCATCCCTGCGGTCTACACCGGCGCCGGCCTGGAGCTGGCGCGAGGCAAATGGCTGATCAAAGGCCTGCTGGCCAATGTGAACAGCTCCAAGCGCCAGGCGGGCGAGAAGACGCCGGCCCTGGTCTACCGCATTGATTACGCCAAGGGTGAATTCAGCGGCTTTGGCCTGGCCGGCCTGCACGGCCGCCTGCCCAATTACCGTGCCAGCGACCCGAGCGGCAACCCGATCAGCGGCCAGGCCTACGACAGCCGTGACAGCTGGGCCCATACCCTGGAGATCGATGGCTACTTCATCCGTGGCGACTGGACCTTGAGCGGCCAGCTCGGCGGCGGCATGCAAAAACGCGCGGCCATCAGCGCCGACCCGCTCAGCGGCGAACTGCGCGACAGCCGCTGGTGGGGTATCTCGACCCTGGCCGCCTACAAACTGAGTCCCAAATTGGAAGCGCTGTTGCGTGCTGACTATCTCAACAACAGCCGTCACGGTGGTGGCGCCCTGGGCTACAGCTTTGCCGACGGACGCAATGGCTTGGGCCCGGCTCCCGGCGGTGACCCCGAGCGCGGCGCCGATCGCTATGCCCTGGCCCTGGGCCTGCGCTACGCCTGGGACGCCAACACCTTGTTCAAACTGGAATACCGCCTCGACCGCGCCAGCCTGCCGGTCTTTCTGGACCTGAGCGATGGCCAGTACCGGCGCAGCAATCAAATCTTTGGCAGTTCCCTGGTGTTGAGTTTTTAATCATCCTGCCCTTGAGCCACCAACCAGTCGAACATTTGCTCGACAAAGGGCGAGCGGGCCTCTCCCGCCACCCTGGCCAGCCACCAGGTATTGCCAGGCAAACGGGGGTAGGCGGCCAAGACCTGCAAGCTGCCAGCGCGCAGGCCGCCGTCGGCCAACAAGCGCGACATGCAAGCAATGCCTTGGCCCAGCAGCACCCCGTCCAGCAAAAGGCGGCGGTCGTCGTAGATGGCCCGCTTGCGCAGGCCGGACAGCTGCTCCCGGAAAATAGCGGCCGTGGGCTCGCTGGTGAGATCCTCCTCCAGGCACAAAAGCTCGGTGTGCTGGGCATGGGCTTGCAGGGGCAAGGCGTCCAGGCACTGCGCCAGATCGGCGCGCGCCACCATCACCCATTCGTCCTTCAACAGCGGCAGCTGGGCCAGATTGGATTGCTGCACCGGCCGGTCGCTGATGACGATGTCCACATCGATCTCATCGACATAACGCGCACTTTCATCGCTAGACAAAACCGGGCACAGGCCGGGTACGGCCGCCAGCAACTGGCTCAGACGCGGCTGCAACCAGCCCTGCAACAACAGGGCCGGCGCGACCATGGCCACCAGGCCGGGGTCCAGATAGGTGGAGATACGCCCTAGGCCGCTGCGCAAGGTATTGACGGAACGCTGCACGCTGCGCTGCAAAACCTCGCCCGCCACCGTCAACTCCACGCCACGGCCCACACGCCGGAACAGGGGTTGACCGACCTGCTCCTCCAACTGCTGAATCTGGTGACTGATGGCCGATTGCGAGAGGCACAACTCGTCCGCGGCGCGGGAGAAGTTGCCGTGCCGCGCGGCGGCCTCAAATCCCATCAAAAGCTTGAGAGAAGGGATTCTTTGGGCTGACATATGAGAAGACTTGATTAATTGTCGGAAGAAATCGCAATTTTCATAAAGACTCCGGCTGCCCACAATACGGGCAATCCCATCCACCCCTCGCTCGCCAGACCCCGCCCCCGATGATTCGCAGCCGCCGCCTCTTCCTCAAGTCCCCTGCTCTCATGGCCTCCGGCCTGTGCCTGCCCTCACTGCCCTTTTTGCTCGGCGCTTGCGGGGGCGGCTCGGCATCGAATGACACCAGCACTCCGCCCACCCCGCCGACTACCGAGCCCGCTTGGCACATGCCCGAAGAAGGCGGTGCGCATCGCGCAACCTGGATGGCGTTTGCCGCCTCCGCTTCGATCTGGGGGAGCGAGCGCGGTGCCGTGCATGCAGCCCTGGCGCGTATTGCGGACGCCATCGTTCAGGTCGAGCCGGTGAAGATGCTGGTGCCCACGCAAGACCTCGCGCTGG
Source organism: Paucibacter sp. KBW04 (assembly GCF_003852425.1). Lineage (GTDB taxonomy): Bacteria > Pseudomonadota > Gammaproteobacteria > Burkholderiales > Burkholderiaceae_C > Paucibacter_A. The sequence goes on from NZ_QAJN01000002.1 coordinate 303,420, forward strand.
CCAGCAGCCTGCTGGACCCACGCATCCAACTGATCCCGCAAGACTGTGACGATCTGTGGCTGCGCGACAGTGGCGCCCTCTTCGTCAAAGACGCCCAAGGACAGTCGGGCGCCTGCGACTTCCACTTCAATGGCTGGGGCCAAAAACAAACGCACGCCAAGGACGCCTTGCTGGCCGCAGCCATGGCGCGCCACACCCAAGCGAAGCTCTTGAGCGCCGGGCTGGTGCTCGAAGGCGGTGCCATCGAGCATGACGGCCAGGGCACGGCCATCATCACCGAGAGCTGTGTGCTCAACCCCAATCGCAATCCCGGCCTGAGCAAGGCCGCCTGCGAGGCGGAGCTGCTACGCCTTTTGGGCTTGCGCAAAATCATCTGGTTGCCAGGCATCGCCGGACGCGATATCACCGATGGCCACACAGACTTCTACGCTCGCTTTGCCGGCCCGGGTGTGGTGCTGGCCAATCTGGAAACAGATCCCAGTTCCTACGACTATGCGCTAACCCGCAAACATCTGGACATCTTGAACGCGGCCACCGACGCCGAGGGCCGCCGCCTGCAGGTCCTGCCGCTGGAGCCCCCAAGCCAAATCCGCGCACCCTATGCCCAGCGCCGCGATTTCGCAGCCGGCTATGTCAATTTCTACCTGACCCAGGCCTGCGTCTTCATGCCCGAGTTTGGCGACGCGGCGGCCGACGCAAAAGCCCGGCAGCGACTGGCCGAGGCTTTCCCTAGCCGTCAGGTGGTGCAAATCTATATCGACGCCATCGCGGCCGGTGGCGGGGGTATCCATTGCACAACACAGCAAGAACCCGCCTGAGGCCTCCCCGGCCAGTCGACCTACAGTCCAAACAAGCCAATCACGGAGCTTTAATGATGCAAACACGCCGCAATCTTTTGAACCTGGGTCTGGCAAGCGGTCTCGGTCTGCTGGGCCTGCCGCCCCAAGCCCTGGCCGCGACCGGGCAGACAGGGCAAGGCAGCTGGCACATGCCCGACGAAGCCGAGCCGCACCGGGCGACCTGGATGTCCTTTGGCCCGCGCGAGGAGATTTGGGGCGAGCGCTTGCTGGAGGCGGTGCGGCTCAACCTGGGCAGCATCGCCCGCTCGATAGCGGCTTATGAACCCGTGCATATGCTGGTGCGCGAAGAAGACCAGGACCTGGCTTACGAGACCTGCGGCCCCAAGGTGCAGCTGCATGTGCGCGAGGTTGATGATTTGTGGATGCGCGACAGCGGCCCGGTTTTTGTGCGCAACGCTCAGGGCCAGCGCGCCGCTGTGGACTTCAATTTCAATGGCTGGGGCAAGAAGCAGGCGCATGCACACGACGCCCAGGTGGCCCGCTTCGTCGCCCAGCAAAGCGGCGTGCCTAGGCTCGCCACCCGCCTGGTACAGGAGGGCGGCGGCATCGAGGTCGATGGCCAGGGCACGGCCATCATCACCGAGAGCTGTGTGCTCAACCCCAACCGCAACCCCGGCGTCGGCAAGGCGGCCTGCGAGACCGAGTTGAAGCGCCTGCTGGGCATCGAGAAAGTGATCTGGCTGCCGGGCATTGCCGGGCGCGACATCACCGACGGCCATACCGACTTCTACGCCCGCTTCAGCAGCCCTGGCGTGGTGGTGGCCGGCTTCGACGCCGACCCCGAGTCCTACGACCATGCGGTGACGCAAAAGCACTTGCAGATCCTGCGCGCCGCCACCGATGCGCGCGGGCGCAAGCTCAAGGTCATGGTGCTGGCCGGGCCGGCTGATGTACGCAAGGCCTTCAAGAGCGACAGCTTTGCCGCCGGCTACATCAACTTTTATGTCTGCAACGGCGCCGTCATTGCCCCCGAATTTGGTGACAAGCGCGGCGATGCCAATTGCCGCAGCCTCTTGCAGGAGCTGTTCCCCAAGCGCGACATCGTGCAGCTCAATATCGATGCGGTGGCGGCCGGCGGTGGCGGCATCCACTGCACCACGCAGCAAGAACCGGCCGCCTAAACCGGCACCGGGTTGGGCAAGACCTGAGCCTCAAAGAAGGCGGACAGATTGGTCATCAAGCAAGCCAGCTGAGCGCGCTGGGCCTCGGGCGAGCGGCCGGAGATATGTGGGGTCAGCAGCACCTGATCCAGCGCCGCCAGCTCGGGCGGCACCAGCGGCTCATCCTCCAACACATCCAGGCCGGCGCCGGCGATCTCCCCGGCTTGCAGGGCCGCGATCAAGTCGGCCGTGCGGACCACACTGCCGCGCGCGATATTGATCAGATAGCCCTGCGGCCCCAGGCGGCGCAAGACCTCGCGTGTGACCATGTGATGGGTGGCCGGGCCACCGGGGCAGGCCAGCACCAGATAGTCCGAGGCCTCGGCCAGAGCGAGCAGATCGGCATGGAAGCGGTAGGGCAGATCGGGCTTGGCCAGACGGCTGTGATAGGCCACGCTCATATCAAAACCCAGGGCGCGGCGCGCAATCTGCTGACCGATATTGCCCATGCCCACCAGGCCCAGGCGGCGGCCGTTGAGCGTGGGCCGCTCGGCCCGGCTGCTGAGCCAGGCCCCGGCCTTGACGGCACGATCCAGGCCAACGATGCCGCGCGCCAGGCCCAGCATCAAGGCCAGGGCGTGATCCGCCACCGTGGCGTTATTGATGCCCGGCGCATGCGTTACCGCCACACCCAGCTCGCGCGCCGCCGCCACATCGATGGCCTCATAACCCGCACCAAAAGCACACACAATGCCCAGCCCATTCCCTTGCCGATGAGCTTGGCCCGCACCCAGCGCCAGCATCTGCGCGCGGCTCAAGCCCCGCGTGCCATTGCTGAGCACGGCCTGCACGCCCTGGCCGCGCGCGCGCAAATCCGCCAGCAGTGATTGCAGATCGGCATCAAATCCGCCCGGTGCAGAGATCAGCTGGTAGCGCTGGGCCAAGCGCTGTTCGAACTCAGCTTGCAAAGGGATCAGGATCAATAGCGTCGGCTTGGCCGAGCTGGGGGCGGGCAAGCCAGCGATAGAAGCGGGGTTGGCAAGAGCGGGCATCAAAACTCCGGTCGTGTTGCGGGGCGATAGGCATGCCGGTAAATACCCTTGATCGCATTGTTATGTATACACGGCAGTGTTATTGTATTCACATGCCGCAGCAAATGCGGTGCCGGAATCGCTCATCAAGGAGTCAAGACTTTGAACTGGTACGCACTCGCCACCTATGACAAGGGCCAAGGCCCGCGCGCCGCCCTGGTGCTGCAGGATCGCCTGTTTGACGCCGCCGAGGCCGCGGCTGCGGCCGGCCTGGACTCGCATGTGCTGCTGCAAGGCGTGCAAGCCGGCATCGAGCAATGGACGCAGTCCGCTCCCGCCATTGCCGCGCTGGCTGCCCACGTGCAAGACTTGGCGGCGCAAGGCGCGCTCCAGCCCCTGGCCGCCCACAGCTACCGGCTGTGCGCGCCCTACCGGCCGGGCCGCATCTTCGGCGCGGCCTCCAACTACTACGAGCATGCCAAGGAAATGGGCACCCAGCTGGCCCCACGCAGCGAGAGCGCGCCCTATGTCTTCATGAAGGCCGACAGCAGCGTGATCGCCACCGAGGTCGATGTCATCAAGCCCGCCAACACCCAGAAGCTGGATTGGGAGGTGGAGTTGGGCGTCATCATCGGCCGCGAGTGCCGCCATATCGGCGTGGACGAGGCATTCGAGGTGATCGCCGGCTACACCGTCTTCAACGATATCAGCGCCCGCGACCTGAACCGCCGCAGCGACTACCCCTTCACCCATGACTGGTTCCGCGGCAAGAGCTTTGACACCTTCGGCCCCATGGGCCCCTGGTTTGTGCCGCGCGACTGCATCGCCGACCCGCAGAAGCTGCGCATGCGACTCTCGGTCAACGAGGAAATGATGCAGGACGATACGACCGAGGGCATGGTCTTCAATATCGCCGAGCAGATCGCCTACCTTTCCTCCATGCTGACCCTGAGGCCCGGTGACCTGCTGGCAACCGGCACCCCGACCGGCGTGGGCATGGGCAGCGGCCGCTTTCTGAAGCCGGGCGATGTGATGGTGGCCAGCATCGAAGGCATTGGCAGCTTGCGCAATCGCGTGGTCGCGGCAGCGGCCTGAGCAGCTTGGCAGAGCATCCCAACAACAAAGCCTTGAGGGACGGGACATGAAGACATCGATGAACAGCCTGTGGAACAAGACCTGCTGCGGCCTGAGCCGGCTGCTGCTTGCTGCCCTCGCCAGCCTGGGCCTGCAAGCGAGCGCCGCGCAAGCGCAAGACAGGCCACTGGAGAAAGTGAAGTTCAATCTGGCCTGGTTGCCCCAGGGCAGCACCGGCGGCGTGCTGGTGGCCGCGGCCAAAGGCTTTTATGCCGAGGCCGGCCTGGAGGTGCAGACCCAGCGCGGCTATGGCGGCCAGCGCACCGTCAACGAAATCGACCAGGGCTTGTTCGAGTTTGGCTATGGCGACCCGATCAGCGTCATGCTCAACCGCGCCAATGGCGGCAAGACGGTGATGGTGGGCGCCATCAACACGGTGTGGCCCGCCGCGCTGTGCTATCTCAACAATCCCAAGCGCAAGATCAGCGGCCTGGCCTCGATCAAGGGCATGAGCTTGGGCGGCGGCGCCGCCTCGCCCTTGCAGAACATCGTGCCCGCCTGGCTGCAGGCCAATGGCCTGCCCGCCAACCATGTGAAGCTCTTGCGCCTGGACCCCTCGGTCATCAACCCCAGCTTTCTGGAAGGCAAGATCGACCTGGCCGAATGCTGGGAAGGCGCCAACAAGCCGCTGCTGGACGCCCTGGCCGCCCGCGAGGGCAAGACCGTGGGCATGCTGCGTTACCGTGACTTCAATCTGAACATCTATGGCAACGGCATCGTCACCAGCGAGAAGCTGATCGCCAACAAGCCCGAGCTGGTCAAGCGCTTCGTAGCCGCCACCTACCACGGCTATGAGTACATGCGCCAGCACCCCGAGGAAGCGGCGGAGCTGATCGCCGCCAGCAACAAGCTGACCGCCAAGGCCATTCTGCTGCAGCAGATCAAGGAAACCAACGACATCATCAGCGACGCCGGGGCCGACAACAAAAAGCTGGGCTTCATCCGCGCCGACCGCATGCACGGCACCATCGAATTCGCCAAGAAGGCCTTCCACGTCACCGCCGCCGTGCGCGGTGGCGAGGTCTACACCAACCGTTTCATCAGCGACTGAGGCAGGGATCAAGCAAGCCATGGACATCCAGCCCAACAAGCCACAAGCCATCCGCCCCCGCAAGCTCGGCCATCTGGTGCTGATGGTGCGAGACATCCACAAATCGGTGCAGTTCTACACCGAGATCCTGGGCCTGCAGGTCTCGGACTGGATCAGCGACCAGATGGTGTTTCTGCGCGCCGGCGCAGACCATCACGATCTGGCCCTGTCCCAGCTGCCGCCGGGCGCCGACTTCGCCGATCTGCCGCGCTACAACCGCCCCGGCCTGGAGCATTTCTCCTATCTGGTCGACGATATGGCCGAGATGGAGCGGGCCGTGCAGCTGCTGCAAGCCCATCAGATCGAGATCGTGCGCGGCATCGGCAAGCACGGGCCGGGCGAGAACCTCTTCCTGGTCTTCAAAGACCCGGACGGCAACAACGTCGAGCTCTATTGCGAGATGACCCAGATCGCGCCCGATCAGCCCCACGAGGCCAGGGTCTGGGAACGCAATATCGAGTCCTTCGACCAATACCGCTTTGCCCGCTTCGTCGTGCCGCCACCCCAAGCGGTGGTGGACGCCAAGTCCGGCAAGACCGCCACCCCGCCCGACAACAAGCGCTGAAGACTGAGCGCCGGAGAACAAGCGTGATGAAACGTGTGTTGGAAACCGTGATTTTCTGGGGCCTGCTGGCCGCGCTGTGGGAGTTTGGCGTGGGCTGGCTGGGCATCAGGCGCTATCTGCTGCCGCCGCTATCGGCCGTGCTCGGCGCCGGCTGGGAGGCCCGTGAGACCTTGCTGGCCGAAACCTGGGTGACCCTGCTGGAGGTGCTGGCCGGCTTTGGCCTGGCGGTGGTGGGCGGCGTGCTGCTGGGGGTGTTGATTCATCTCAGCCCCCTGGCCCGGCGCACCCTCTACCCCCTGATCACCGCCTTGCAAAGCATGCCCAAGATCGCGCTGGCGCCGCTGATGATTGTCTGGTTCGGCTACGGCTTTGCCTCCAAGCTGGCCTCGACCTTTTTGTTCGCCTTCTTCCCCGTGGTGGTGGCGACGCTGGGCGGCATGGCCAATGTGCCCATCCATCTGGACGAGCATTTCAAGGCCCTGGGCGCTCGCCCCTGGGACCGCTTCTGGCGCCTGCAGGTGCCGGCCGCCCTACCCGCCTTTGTGGACGGCATCAAGATCGCCATGCCCCTGGCCGTCATCGGCGCCATCGTGGGCGAGTTCATAGGCGCCGAAGAGGGTCTGGGCCATTTGATGACCCTGGCCACGGCGAACGCCCAGACCGATTTGATGTTCGCCGCCATCCTGGTGATCACCGCCCTGGCCGTCTTCCTCTACTGGCTGGTGGAGCGCTTGGCCAAGGCCGTCTGGTGGCGCGGCATTTCCTTCTAGTCGAGTGAGCCCCTTCCCATGAACGCCCCCACCCAAGAAGAATCCGCCCAGAGCATGCCCGCCATCGCGGTGCGCCAGGTGCTCAAGACCTTTGTCGGCAAGCATGAAGTCAAGGCCCTGGAGGCCGTGGACCTGAGCGTGGCGCCGCGCGAGTTCGTCTCCATCCTCGGCCCCAGCGGCTGCGGCAAAAGCACCTTGCTGCGCATCGTCGCCGGCCTCACCCCTTACGAGGGTGGCGAGGTGCGGGTGCAAGAGCGCCTGGTCAAAGGCCCAGGCCCCGAGATCGGCGTCGTCTTCCAGAGCAGCAATATGCTGCCTTGGCTGACGGTGGCTCAGAATATGAGCCTGGGTGCCCAGCTGCGCGGCCTGCCCAGCGAAGCCATGCGGCACAAGCTGGCCGCGCTAACCGAGACCCTGGGCCTCAAAGGTTTTGAGAACCATCACCCACACCAGCTCTCGGGCGGCATGCGGCAGCGCGCGGCCATCGGCCAGATCCTGGCGCTAGACCCGCAAATCCTTTTGATGGACGAGCCCTTCGGCGCCCTCGACGCCCTGACCCGCGACCGCCTCAATGTGGAGCTGCTGCGCATCTGGCAGGAGCTGCGCCAGACCGTGCTGCTGGTGACGCACAGCATTGCCGAGGCGGTGTTCTTGTCGGACCGAGTGGTGGTGATGTCGGGCCGGCCCGGCCGCGTCGTCAAAGAGATCAGCATCGATCTGCCGCGCCCGCGCCGGCCCGAGGAGATCAAGTCGCACCCGCGCTACGGCGAGTACATCGCCGAGCTGTCCCGCCTGATGGGGGTGTTCAATGATGAGCACTGAGGCCGCGGCCGTGCAGGCCTTGCTGCGCCGCATCGGCCCGGTCTGGGCCAGCGATATCAACAGCCATCGCGAGCAGGTCGTGCAGGCCTACACCCCGCTGCTGGAGGCCCACCCGCTGCCAGGCATGCTGCTGAGCGCCGAGCTGAGTTACGGCCCACATGCGCGGCAATGCCTGCAGGTCTACCAGGGCACTAAGGGCTTGCAGGCGCAGCGCAGTGAAGCCTTGCAGCCGATTGCGATGTTTGTGCACGGCGGCGCTTTCTTGCGCGGGCAGATGAATAGCAATGCCCAGGTCTACGGCAATGTGCCACGCTACTTCGCCCGCCACGGCTTTGTGGGCGTCAATATGGAATACCGCTTGGCACCCGAGGCGCCCTTCCCGGCCGGTGCGCAAGACGTGGGCCTGGCGGTGGACTGGCTGCATCAGCATGCATCCAAGTTTGGCGGCGACGCGCGGCGCATTCTCTTGATCGGCCATTCGGCCGGTGGCGCCCATGTGGCCAGTTACGCCTGCGACCCCCGTGTGCGCCCGGCCCGGCCCCGGGTGGCGGGCGTGGCCCTGATCAGCGCCCGGCTGCGCGCCGATGTGCGGGCCGACAACCCCAATGCCGCCGGCGTGCGCGCCTATTTTGGCGAGGAGGCTTGGCGTTACGAGGCCGACTCGCCGGTCAGCCACGCGGCCCAGCTGAATCTGCCCGCCCTGCTGGCCGTGGCCGAGTACGAGAACCCCTGGCTGGATGTCTACGCCGCCGAGTTCTGCCACCGCGTGGGCCTGGCCCAGGGCCGCATCCCGCGCCTGCTCTGCCTGCCGCGGCACAACCACACCTCCATCGTCGCCCATCTCGACAGCGGCGAAACCTCGCCCCTGGGCGAGGCCTTGCTGGACTTCGCCGCCAGCCTGCCGCCCTGCCCGGGCTAGCGAACGGCGCCAAGAAGCAAGCGCCCACCCGACTGTTTCAATTCAAGGAAAGAAAAGCCATGAGCTCTGCGCAAGCACTGAGCGGCGCATTCGCGCCCGTCATCACCCCCTTCCACGCCGACGGCAGCATCGATGTGCCGCGCTTTCTGGCCCATTGCCAATGGCTGATCCAGCAGGGCGCGGGCCTGGCGCCTTTCGGCACCAATAGCGAGGCGAATTCCCTGTCCTTTGCCGAGCGCAGCGCCTTGCTGGGCCAGATGGTGGAAGCCGGCCTGCCGCCCAGCCGCATGCTGCCCGGCACCGGCGCCTGCTCGGCCCCAGAGGCCGCGGCCCTGAGCCGCCAGGCGATTGAGCTGGGCTGCGCGGGGGTCTTGATGCTGCCGCCCTTTTTCTACAAAGGCATCAGCGACGAGGGGCTCTACGCCTTTTACGCCGATGTGATCGCGCGCATTGGCGATGCCCGCCTGCGCCTCTACCTGTATCACATCCCGGCCCTGTCGGGCGTGCCCATCACCCACGCGGTGATCGAGCGACTGCTGCGCGACTTCCCCGGCATCGTCGTGGGCATCAAGGACAGCTCGGGCGATTGGAACAATATCGAGACGATGTTGCAGCGCTTCCCGACGCTGGCGGTGTTCCCGGCCTCGGAGAGCTTTTTGTCCCGCTCGCGGCCCCTGGGTGGGCGCGGCTGCATCTCGGCCACCGTCAATATCAACCCCGGGCCCATCAGCCGTTTGGTGGAGAGCTGGCACACAGACGAGGGTCAGGTCTTGCAAGCCCAGGTGGATGCGGTGCGCAAGATCGCCCAGGCCTATCCCATGATTGCCGCGCTCAAAGAAGTCATGGCCCAGGGCTTGCAAGACCCCGACTGGCGCCGCCTGCGCGCGCCTTTAGACCTTTTGCCCGCCGACAAGGCCGCCAGCCTTTTGAAGGATCTGCAAGCCGCCGGCTTCCAGCTGCGATGAGCGCCGCCCTCATCAAGCCCCTGGGCGCCTACCCGGCGCTGAAGCGGCGGGGCGATTGGCTTTTTGTCTCCGGCATGAGCGCGCGCCAGGCCGATGGCGGCTGCGCCGGGGTCAGCGAGTCCGGGGGCCAGCTTCAGATCGACGTTGCCCTGCAGACCCGGGTGGTGATCGAGAAGATACGCGCCGCCCTGCAGACCGAGGGCGCGGCCCTGAGCGACTGCGTGAGCCTCGTGTGCTACCTGACCGATATGCGCGACTTCGCCGCCTATAACGCAGCCTATGCCGAGTACTTCGACCTCAGCGGCCCGGCCCGCACGACGGTGGCCGTGCACCAGCTGCCCCACCCGCATATGCGCATCGAGATCACTGCCACCGCCTGCCTGGGCCCTAGGCCGTGAGCCCGCACACAATCTGGGCTATGGTGAGCTTGAGCTCATTTGTTGTTGCCGCGAACAAGGTGATCTGATGTTGGAAATTGCGATGTATCTGGCCCTGGGCGCTTTTGCCGGGGTGCTGGCCGGCCTGCTGGGCGTGGGGGGCGGCATCGTCATCGTGCCGCTTTTGCTGCTGATCTTCGGCGGCCTGCCCTGGGGTGAGGCGCAGGCCGCCAGCCTGGCCCACCTGGCCCTGGGCACCTCGCTGGCCAGCATCGTCTTCACCTCGGTCTCCAGCGTGCGCGCCCATCACCGCCGCGGCGCGGTGGACTGGGCCCTGGTCAGGCGCATGAGCCCGGGTTTGATTGTGGGGACCTTGGCCGGCAGCTGGCTGGCCGGCCAGATGTCCACGCCCTTGCTGAAGAGCGTGTTCGTGGCCTTCGCCTTTTACGTCGGCATCCAGATGCTGATGAACTACCGCCCGGCCCCGGGCCGCGAGCTGCCCGGCGCCTTGGGCCTGCATGCCGCAGGCGGCGGCATTGGGGTGTTTTCCAGCCTGGTGGGCATAGGCGGCGGCTCGGTCTCCGTGCCCTTTATGAGCTGGTGCAATGTGCCCTTGCACCGCGCCATCGCCAGCTCGGCCGCCCTGGGCTTCCCCATCGCCGTGGCCGGCGCCCTAGGTTTTATCGTCAACGGCTTGCTGGCCCAAGCCAAGGGTCAGGTCTTGCCCCCGCACAGCCTGGGCTATGTCTATCTGCCCGCCCTGGCCGCCATCGCCCTGGCCTCGGTGCTCACCGCCCCGCTGGGTGCCCGCCTGGCCCACGCCTTGCCGGTGGCGCAGCTCAAACGCATGTTCGCCGTGCTGCTTTTGCTGCTGGGTGCGCGCATGTTGTGGAGTCTGTTGCGCTGAGCGCCCAGCCTCCAGATGAGGGCTTGATGAAAGCCCTGACTTGATGCCTTGGGCCTATTGCAAAAACAACTGTACAAACATACAGTTGCCTCGGCAGTACCCACCCCATCCATCGAGGAGCGAAGCGACATGCTTGACCACATGACTTTCCGCGTGAGCGATATTGCCCGCGCCAAAGCGTTTTACACCCCCACTCTGGCGCCGCTGGGCTACACCCTGATATTCGAAGGCAACTATGGCTCGAATATGCTGGGCTATGCCTACCCAGACGCCGCCGAGCCCGAGGGCAAGAAGGCCGACGTCTGGTTCATCGACGGCCCCTCACCCTATGGCGGGCCGCCGGCCACCACCGGCTGCCATCTGGCCTGGCGAGCCGAGAACCGGGCCCAGGTGGATGCTTTCTACCGCGCCGCCATCGCCGCCGGTGGCAAAGACAACGGCGCCCCCGGCCTACGCCCAGACTATCACCCCAATTACTACGGCGCCTTCGTGATCGACCCCGAGGGCAACAATATCGAGGCGGTCTGTCACCGGCCTGAGTAGCCGCCCCCAAGGGCTTAAAGCTGGGCGACAAAAAGCTTCTTGATCACCCAGTCTTTGAGCCCCAGCTTGCCGTCCAGACCCAGACGCTGCAGATAGGCGGCCGGCGCTTGGCGCTGGCTCAGCAGGCTGCGCAGGAGGGTTCCACGCGAGGCCCAGGGCTTGTCGGCAATGGCCTTGAGCTGCTTGAGGGCGCGGGCCATCTTCAGCTCGTCGGCATCGAGGTCGGTGCCAAAAGGGTAGTCGGGCAGCTGGCCAGAGCGGCGCCAAGGGCTCAGCACCTCGCTCAGATGCTGGGGCAGATTGCGGCGGCAGTGCGCGGGCAGCTGGTAGCCCGGCTCCAGCTTGCCATGGGCCTGGGCGGCGCGGATCAGCTCGGCCTGGAAGCGGCTGTCGGCAATCGCCAGCAGGCGTTTGATGACCTCGCTATCGGATTGGCCGCGCAGATCGGCCACACCGTACTCGGTGATGACGATGTCGCGCAGATGGCGCGGGATGGTCACATGGCCGTAGTTCCAAACGATATTGCTGCGCAGATGGCCGTGGTTGGTATAGCAAGAGCGCAGCAGCAGGATGGAACGCGCATCCGGCAAGGCATGGGCTTGCGCCACAAAGTTGTACTGCCCGCCCACGCCTGAGACCAGCTGCTGAGACTCCAGTGCGTCCGAGGCGGCCGCGCCCAGCAACGTCATCTTCATGGTGGTGTTGATGAAGCGGGCCTTGACGCGCTGGGCGCGCTTGAGCGCCTCGCTCCCCAAGCCATCGTCGAAGATCTCGTTGACGTGGGAGATGCGCGTCATGGCGATGCGCTCACGCAAGGCCTCGGGCATCTCGCGCAGGCGTTGGTAAAAATCGCGCGGCCCGAGGAAGAAGCCGCCGTGCAACACAGCCGCGCGCCGCCAGCGCTCGCCCAGCAGATGCTGGGCGATGCAGGCCTGGCTGGTGGGCGCAAGCAAATCATTGGCGCAGCGGATCTCGCCGCGGCAAAGCTCGCCGCCCTGCAAGCTCACATCGCTGCGGAGCAGGCCATGGTCTTGCAAATAGACCAGGTCGTGCGCCGACAGTGCGGCGCCCACACGGCCGCGCTGCAGCAGGCCCAGCAAGGCGTTCAAGTCCGGCGCATCGCCCAACAAGCCGATGCCGGCCAGCGCTTGCAAGTCGAGGTCTTCGAAGACCAGACGGCGCACGATGCCCGCATCGATCAGGCGCAGAAAGCCGTTGACGAACATCTCGGAGCAGCCATACAGGCCTTGCTTGAAGGGCCCCAACTCGCGCCCCTGCAAGCCGGCCGGGCACAGGCCGCGTAGGATCTCGCCATAGGCCTCGGGCTGACGGTCGCGCAAGATCAAGGCCTGGGCGATGGCGTCGCCCAGGGAGCCGATGCCGATCTGCAAAGTGCCGCCATCGGGCACCAGGCTGGAGGCATGCAGGCCGATGGCGTAGTCCGCGCTGCCCACGGCTGAATTGGGCGGCGCGAATACCGCATGGCTGCAGCCCGGCGCGTCCAGTACCAGGTCGAAGAAGCCATCGCTGGCTTCGGCCGCGCCGCCCATAAAGGGCAGCTGCTCATTGACCATGGCCACGGCAAGCAGGGGCCGGCCCTGCGCCCGCAGGCCTTCGACCAGATCAAAGCTCAGCTCCGGGTTGCAGGACAGGGACAGACGCTTAGGCGCGCCCGCCTGCAGCGGCGCGGCCGGCGCCACCGCCTGCATGATCAGGTTGACGCCCTGGATCATCATGTCGCGCACGACAAAGCTGTAATTGGTGCAGACGTAATGCTGCTGAGCCTGTGCATTACCCAGGTAGTCGCCGGTCTTGAAAAAAAACTCGTGCACGGCGACGTTGGCAGGCAAGAGACCGGCGCGCGCGTCCTTGACGTAGTCCAGATCGGGATAGTCCTCGAACACCCGGTCCAGCAAAGGCTTGAGGAAGTTGCGCTCCAGCGCTGACTTGCCCACCGGTCGCTCCAGCGACAAGGCCGTCATCAGGCGCAGGCGGCGCTCCGGCATGGCCTTGATTCGCCGGTAGAGCGCATTCACCAGCGGATTGGGCTTGCCAATGCCCAGTGGAATGGCCAGCACGATCTCGCCCTGGACCCGGGCCAGAACCTCGTCCACGACGCGGTCCATCTGGCCCAGCCAGACACTGCTCTTGCTTTGCGGCATCGCGCTTGTCCCCTTCAACTTCTTTTTTCTTGTGGGGCGCGCATGCCTCGCCCCTGCCAACACTGCCTATTCAAGCCGCCATTGCATCACCAAACGCGTGTCTGGCAAACGAGTCGGCAAACCTTGACAAAGCAGAGTTGGGCTGTCAAGCAGGGGCGCTCGACGCGGGCAAACCTTGTTTCACTCCGGCTTGGCGGGTGCGGCAAACCAAGCACTCTTGGGCACAAACTTAGGCTCGGCCGGATCGCCCAGATAGTGCGGCGACATGATCTGGACACCGTACTCGTTGAACACATCCTGGATATTGGCGTGCAGATTGCTCAAGACCACGGCGCGTGAACGCGGCTCGCTAGGAATGGCCTGACAAACCAAGCGGTACTCAGGGTAGAAATCTGACAAGGCGGTCTGAAACACCTGCGGCTTAGGGCTGGCCAACACCCCTTGGGTTCGGCGCGCGCCCTCCTCCAGCATGGCCTCCACCTGACGCCAAGGCGTGTCGTAGCCGATGGTGACCGTGGTGTCCACAATAAAGCCGGGGCCGCGCACGGTGCGCGAGTAATTCTTGGTCACCGTGCTGAGCACCAGCGAGTTCGGCAGGGTGAGCTCCTCACCCAAACCGGTGCGGATGCGGGTGGTGAACATGCCCAGCTCGGTCACCGTGCCCTCGTGATCGGCGATGCGCACGAACTCACCTACGCGTATGGTGCGAGAGAACATCAGAATCATGCCGCTGGCACCTTGACCCACGATGCTGGAGGCCCCCAGCGAGATCATCAAGCCCAGCAGCACCGACAAGCCTTTGAAGGCCTCGCTGCCCGAACCGGGCAGATAGGGGTAGGCCATCACCAGGGCGAACAGCCAGATGCCGATGCTGACGATGCGCCGCGTGGCGCGCACCGTGTCTTGATCCAGCCAACCAAGCACGGCCTCGCCACGTTCGACGCGGTCAAACACCGGGCTCAGGATGTTGATGACCGCCCGGGCAAGCGCGAAGATCACCAGGGCAACGAAGAGATCGGGAATGGCCCGCAGCACGCCGCCGCCTATGCGCCAAACCACTTGAATCAGGTAAGCGCTGAGTTGCTCACCCCAGGGCCGGGTGTAGGGAAACTGGCTCAAACAGAAGCTGAGCCATTGATAGCTCAGCAAAGCCAGAATCGTCCAGCTGCTCAGGCGTACCAGCACATGAGTGAGGGTCAGCAGCTTGTCTCGCTGCAGGAGTTGAATACCGGCCAGCACCAGACCCGCCGTCGTTTTGCTGATGAGGGCGGCCAGACGCGCACTCACCACGTCGCGACCACGCAGCAGCAAAGCAATGGCGACGCCAAACACCAGCGTGGCAAGCACAACGGCAACAGCCGCATGCCAAAGTCTTGCGCCGTCCCGGCTCTCACGCGTCTCGGCGACCAAGCGTTCAATCTGTTGCTTGGCGGCGGCGGCGGCCTGATCCAGGGTCTGCCTTTGATCCAGGTCCACATCGTCCGGGGTCAGGATGAACGCCATCTGCCCGTCCACCATCAAGACCCGATTGGGGGCCTCGACTCTCACCGTCACCACACCACGTTCCACCCGGGCCAGAATCTCATTCATCACCAGCTGGGCCCGGCGCGCGCGGTCGCTGGGCACCGAACCCATATGAGCGCCTCGGAAGGTCGCCAGCTGACGATTGAGCACCATGACCGATACACCCGGGACATCTGCCGTCGGCGACGCCACAAGATTGGCTCGCGAGGCTTCAACAGCAGGGCCTGATGCGTCGGCGGCGCTGGCCGCTTGAACCGCCTCAGCCGCGCGGCCTTGTGCCAAGGCTTGGGGCGCCCATCCCGGCAGGCCACTCAAACAAAGCAGGACAAGCAGGGCCAAACAGCGGCCAAGCAGCCTTTGTTGAAGTTCTTTGCTTGCCTGTGTGATGGGGCTGCTGTGCATGCTGAAGTTGTGCTGAAAGTAGGAACAAATGGTGGGCAAGAAGATGCCAGGCATATGCCGCCGGGCACGTGCCGCCAGACCGAGGGCTGACCGGCCCGCATTTCAGAAAATGCGCGGCGCATCATCGCAGGGATGTCAGCGCTTACGCAGCAGCAGAGCGGTCAAATAATCCCCAAACATCGAACCCATCAAAGTTATTTGATCAATATCAAGCCGACCCAGTTTGATCATCTTGCTGTAGTGATAGACCCCTAGAATTTCACAGCCACGCAGCCTCCACCTCCCCTGCGCCAGCCAAGTTCTGATGAAAAACCTTGCAATTGTCCAGTTGCAATCTTGGAAAGAGATCTATGAAAGTCGCATTCAGTTCGATGACTATCGCCACGAGTTTGCTTTGCGCGGGTGCCGCTGCTGCGGCCACACCAGCGGCTGACACGATCTATCTGGGTGGAGACATCGTCACCATCAACGAGTTGCAACCTGCGGCGCAGGCCGTGGCCGTGAGCAAGGGCCGCATCCTCAAGGTCGGTGACAAGGACGAGATCCTCAAGCTCAAGGGCAGCAAAACGCGCGTGGTGGATCTGAAGGGGCAAACCATGCTGCCCGGCTTCATCGATGGTCACGGCCATATCTTCAATGTCGGCTTTCAAGCGGCATCGGCGAATGTCTTGCCCGCACCCGATGGCGTGGTCAACGACATTCCGACGCTGGTGAAGACGCTACGCGAGACCCAAAGCAACCCCGTCACCCAAAAGCTGGGCTTCATCATCGGCTTTGGCTATGACGACTCACAACTGGCCGAGCAGCGCCATCCGACCCGCGACGAGCTGGACCAAGTCTCCAAAGATGTGCCGGTGCTGATCATTCATCAGAGCGGACACCTGGGCGCAGTCAATAGCAAGGCCTTGGCTCTGTTCAAGCTCGACAAGGACAGCAAGAACCCGGCCGGTGGCACCATCCGCCGCCGTGAAGGCTCGCAAGAGCCCAATGGCGTGCTGGAAGAAAACGCCTTGTTTGGCCTGCTCTTCCCCTTGATGGGCAAGCTGGGGGATGCCGAGAACCAAGCCATGGTCAAGGCCGGCCAGGAGCTGTACCTGAAGTTCGGCTACACCACCGCACAAGAAGGGCGGGCCACCGGTGCTGCCATCAAGACCTTCGGTCAATCTGCCCAGAAGGGCGATCTGAAGATCGATGTGGTCGCTTATGCGGACATGGCTTCGTCCGAGGCCTCGATGAACAGCCCCTGGGCCTCGCGCAGCTACAAAAACCACTTCCGCATCGGCGGCGTCAAGCTCAATCTGGACGGCTCCCCTCAAGGCAAGACCGCCTGGCTGACCAAGCCCTACTTCAAGGTGCCCGAGGGCCAGCCCGCCGATTACGCGGGTTACCCGACCTTCAAGCAAGACGCTCAACTGGACGGCATGGTGGAGCGCGCCTTCAGCAAGGGCTGGCAGGTGCTGGCCCATGTCAACGGTGACGCCGCCATCGACCAATACATCGGCGCCGTGCGCAAGGCCGAGGAAAAGCTAGGCCGCGCCGATCGGCGCGCCGTGGCCATCCACGCCCAGACCGCGCGACTGGATCAGGTGCAGGCCTTCCACGACCTCGGCATCATGCCCTCCTTCTTCCCCATGCACACCTTCTACTGGGGCGACTGGCACCGTGACTCGGTGCTCGGCAACGAGCGCGCGCAAAACATCTCGCCCACCGGTTGGGCGATGGAGCGCGGCATGATTTTCAGCTCCCACCATGACGCCCCGGTGGCCCTGCCCAGCTCGATCCGCGTGCTCTCGGCCACCGTCAACCGCAGCACCCGCACGGGCAAGGTCTTGGGCCCCGAGCACCGCGTGACGCCGCTGGTCGGCCTCAAGGCCTTGACCCTGTGGGCCGCCTACCAGTACTTCGAGGAAAAGGACAAGGGCTCGATCGAGGTCGGCAAGCTGGCAGACTTCACCTTGCTGGACAAAAACCCGCTGAAGATTCCGCGTGAGCAACTGGCCGATCTGGTCGTGACCGGCGCCATCAAGCAGGACAAGCAGGTCTACGAGCTGAAGGCCCAGACGCAGGCGCAAGGCCAAGACAAACTGAGTTGCGCAAACTCTGACCGCTGCCTGGCCTCTGCCGCCCGCAGCCTGAGCTTGGCGGGCCTGATCCATGCGCACGACCACGATGAGGCAGGCGGCGACGAGCACTCGCACGCCCACTAATCTTCATCTTCATCATCGACGACGCCGAATCTTCGGCGTCGTTTTTTTTAACGCTGCCCCGATCCATGACTTCATTCAAACTCAAGCGCGCCGCCATGTTCGTCGCCGCCCTGCCCACACTTCTGAGCCATGCGGCCCAAGCCCAAAGTGCGGACGATCTGGCCAAGGCCACCGCCAATCCGGTCGCCGACCTGATCTCCCTGCCCTTTCAAAGCAACTGGGATCGCAAGGTCGGCGTTGAGGGCAACACGCAGTACACCCTCAATGTGCAGCCCGTGATTCCGGTGAAGGTGAACGCCGACTGGAACCTGATCACCCGCACCATCGTGCCCCTGGTGAACCAGCCTGCTCTGGCAGTCGGCCAAGACAGCACCTGGGGCCTGGGCGATGTCGTCGCCTCGCAGTTTTTCTCGCCCGCGAAAACCGGCGCCTTCATTTGGGGCGCGGGGACGGTCTTCATGCTGCCGACGGCCAGCAAGGACAGGCTGGGCACGGGCAAATGGTCGGCCGGCCCCACCGGCGTCGTGCTGGTGCAAACCGGGCCCTGGACCTATGGTGGCTTGGCCAATCACCTGCGCTCCTTCGCCGGTGACAAATCCCGCGGCACCGTGCAGGCCACATTCCTGAACCCCTTCGTCAGCTACAGCCTGGGTCAAGGTTGGACGACCACCCTGTCGCCCGAATACACCTACAACTGGGAAGCCCCCTCGGGCCAGCGAGAAACCTTTCCGGTAGCGGCCATGATTTCCAAAGTCACCGTCGTGGGCAAACAGCCCATCAGCGTGGCCCTGGGTTACAAGCATTTTGTCAAAGCGCCCAACGATCAACTCGACAGCGGCTTCCGTTTCGCCGTGAGTTTTCTGTTCCCCAAGTAAGGACCTCGGCCAGGTCCGGCGCTGAACCCAGTTGATGGCAGCGCTGGATGCCAAGTCGCTTGGGTCTGGCACTCGCTGGCTTTGAACGACCGGCTTTGATTGCGTCGCAGCGCCAAAACAAGCTCAATCAAGGGAGATTGAATCATGAGCATTCTTGGACAATTGAAGCGCGGTTTGCAAGGCCTCGGCCTGGCCACCGCCGCATTGCTAACTCTGCATTCGTATGCAGCCCCGGCCACAAAGCCCGCGGCCGACTGGCGCGAGATGAACGCCTACACCCTGGGCGTGCAAGCCTATATCTATGCCTTCCCCTGGTCCTACTTTCCCGAGGAGCGCTGGAAGCGCAGCGCCGATGTAGACCGCCAAGCCAATGTGCTGCGTCACTTCCGTGAGCTCAAAGATGCCAGCCATCTGGACGGCGGCTCGCCGAACAACGACACGCTGTATTCACGCGCCTGGATCTATACCAATGAGGAGCCGGTGATCCTGTCGGTGCCCGCCATTCCTGACCGTTATCACTCGGTTGAGTTGGTGGATTTCCGCGGCGATAACTTCGCCTACGTCGGCAGGCGCAGCACCGGCGACGAGGCTGGCCATTTCGCCATCGTCGGCCCGGGCTGGAAAGGGACTTTGCCCGCCGGCGTGACCCTCTTGCCCGCATCGAGCACGAGCTGGTCCTTCGCCCAAGTCCGTACCTACGTCAAGGACGCCACCGACCTGCCGGCCGCGCGGGCCATCCAGGACGGCTACAAGCTGACCCCGCTCTCGCAATGGCTGAACGCCAGCGCCAAGCCGGCCAAGGCCCCCGAGATTTGGCACCCCTTGGATCGCAAGGCCGATCCCTTGAACGAATGGCGGACCATCAATCGCGCCTTGCTTGAGTTCCCCACCGATGCGATTGACGCGGACCTGCTGCGCTCCTTCGCAAGCATTGGCGTCGGCCCTGGCCTGGATATCGATGGCCTGGATGCCAGCACCCGGCGCGGCCTGGCAAGGGCGGCCGTCGATGGCCGAAAAATCATCTTCGGCGGCTTCGCCGGTGGCTATGGCCAGACCCAGATCAATGGCTGGAACTATCCGCCCAAGCAAACCGGCCGGATGACCCAGTCGCGCGACTGGCTGTTGCGCGCGATTCAACCGGCGGTCGGATTCATTGCCAACGATCCCGTCGAAGCGACCTATCTGAATGTCTCGGTGGACGGCGAGGGCAAGCCTCTCTCGGGAAAGAATCGCTACGTGATCCACTTCGCGCCCGGCGCCCAGCCCAAGGTCAAGGCCTTCTGGTCCATCACGATGTACAACGACAAGACCAATCTGGTGGCCAACTCGATCAATCGTTACTCGATTGGCGACCGCAGCGGCATGAAGCCCAATGCAGACGGCAGCCTGACGGTGTATTTGCAAAAGGATTCGCCCGAGGCCAGCAAGCGCAGCAACTGGCTGCCCACACCGGACGGCGCCTTCTTCCTGTTCTTGCGCGCCTATCTGCCCGAGGCCGATATCGTCAACCAGACTTGGCAGCCGCCCAAGGTCACCAAGGTTGAGGCCGCAGCCAACAAGCCTTAAGGCCTCTCAATTTCAGCGCTTCGCTCAGCAATGCCCCTGACCCAGCCGGTCAGGGGCATTTTTTTTGAGGCCGGCGACGGCGCGCGCCTCAGGCGGCCCGTCCGTCCGGAATCGGCATCCCCTCCAGCCCCTTGACCTCTTGCATGGAGAAACTGGTGCGCAGGCTTTTGACGCCGGGCAGGC
The DNA here is from genome assembly GCF_003852425.1 of Paucibacter sp. KBW04. Classification (GTDB taxonomy): domain Bacteria; phylum Pseudomonadota; class Gammaproteobacteria; order Burkholderiales; family Burkholderiaceae_C; genus Paucibacter_A. The sequence continues at coordinate 323,422 of NZ_QAJN01000002.1, forward strand.
GGCGCAGCTTGTGCTGCATCAGGGCGGAGTAGGCATCCAGGTCCTGGGCCACCACGATGAGCACAAAGTCCTCGGGGCCGGACACGCCGTGGCAGAGCACCACCTCGGGGATGTCGCGCACCGCGCGCTCGAAATCCAGAGAATGGTCTTCATCCTGGCTGTCGATGCTGATGGTCACAAACGCCATCACGCCATAGCCCAGGGCGCGGCGATCCAGGCGGGCGGTGTAACCCGCAATCAAACCGGCATCTTCCAGACGCTTGATGCGCCGCCAGCAAGGCGATTGAGACATGCCCGTCATCTGCGCCAGCTCCGAGGTGGTGAGCCGGGCGTTGTTTTGTAGCGCTTTCAACAAGGCACGGTCGGTCGCATCGATCTCAACTTGCATAAGAAATTCTCCAAAACCACTGTTTCAGGATCAATTTACCCCAAACAAAGGCTTGTAGGGTTAGCTCGGTGAAGATAAACGAAGTCAAAAACATAGACTGGCCTCGTTGTATACATAAACGCCTGTTTCCGTACAGAGCAAAGCCGCCATGAACTCTGCCTCGATTGCTTCGACTGTTTCCCCTGCCACCCTGGACCGCGCCCACTGCCTGAGTCTGGACGCCCAAGACCCCCTGGCCGCCCGCCGTGAGCTGTTCGCGTTGCCGGCCGGCGTGATCTATCTGGACGGCAACTCCCTGGGCGCCATGCCGCGCGCCGTGCCGGGCCGCATGCAAAAAGCGATCGAGCAGGAATGGGCCGTGGGCTTGATCCGCAGCTGGAACGATGCCGACTGGTACCCCGCGCCGCAGCGCGTTGGCGCACGCATCTCCCAGCTGATAGGCGCGCAGGGCCATGAGGTGATCGTGGCCGACTCGACCTCGGTCAATCTCTTCAAGCTGCTGGTGGCGGCCCTGCGCCTGCGCCCCGGCCGCAAAACCATTCTGGGTGAGAACGGCAACTTCCCCACCGATGCCTATATCGCCTCCGGCGTGGCCGAGCTGAGCGGTGTGCAGCACCGCGCCGTCTCTCCCGATGAGGTGATGGCCGCCCTGAACGAAGACGTGGCCGTGCTGACCCTGACCCATGTGAACTACAAGAGCGGCCAGGTCTATGACATGGCCGCCATCACCCGCCGCGCCCATGAGGTGGGGGCCCTGGTGATCTGGGACCTGGCCCACACGGCCGGCGCCATGCCCTGCGATCTGAACGCCTGCGAGGCCGACTTCGCCGTCGGCTGCGGCTACAAATATCTGAACGGCGGCCCCGGCGCGCCCTCTTTCGCCTTCGTGGCCCAACGCCATCACGACAGCCTGCGTCAGCCCATCACCGGCTGGCACGGCCATGCCAAGCCTTTTGCCTTTGGTCAAAGCTATGAGCCGGCACCCGGCATCGATCGCATGCTGGTGGGAACGGCGCCGCAGATGGGCTTGTTCGCCCTCGAAGCCGCGCTGACCGTGTTTGACGGTCTGGACTTGCAGCAGCTGCGCGCCAAGAGCTTGTCGCTGACCGGCCTCTTCATCCGCCTGATCGACCAGGAACTCGCCGGCTTTGGCTTCGGCCTCGCCACCCCGCGCGAAGACGCGCTGCGCGGCAGCCAAGTCTCGCTCACCCACGAGCAAGGCTATGCCATCGTGCAGGCCCTGATCGCCCGCGGCGTGATTGGTGACTTCCGCGCCCCCGACATCCTGCGCTTCGGCTTTGCCGCCCTCTACCTCAGCCATGCCGATGTCTGGGACGCGGTGGCCACGCTGAAAGACGTGATGCAAAACAAGGCCTGGCAAGCCCCCGAGTTCATGGCCAAGAAGGCCGTGACCTGAGGCCCTGCCCCTAGGCCAGGACGGGCCGGTGGCCCGTCGCCATATCCCCGTCCGCCCCGACCTTGTCCGCTCCCCCGGCAGTTCGACCTTGTATTGAAGCGATTTTTCATTCAGGAGATCCCCCCGTGAGAGACCAAACTTCCCTTCGCACGCCGCTGGCCCTGGCGGCCGCCGCGCTCTTGAGCAGCACGCCGGTGCTGGCCCAAGTCACCATCTCTGGCTATGTCGATGCGGCGCTTGAGCACATCAGCTCCGGCGGCAAGACCTTGAACCGCGTCAGCTCCGGCGGCCTCACCACTTCGCGTCTGGAGTTCACGGCCAAGGAAGACCTCGGCAATGGCTTGTCCGCCAAGATCCGCCACGAAATGATCATCAAGCCCGATGCCGGGACCATGGATGCCAACTCGCGCGAGACCTATGTCCAGTTGGCCCACAAAGACTGGGGCGACATCAATCTGGGCCGCCTGAATCTGTCCTCGTACAACCTGTATGGCTATGCCGACCCGAGCTATGGCTCGGCCTACAGCCCGGTCAATAACGTGATGGTGTTCTACGCGCCCTGGCGCGAGTCCAATGCCATCTCCTTCAATTCAGCCAAGTTCGGCGGTGGCTTCCAAGTTCGCGCCACCATCACTGCAGGCAAGGAAGAAAGCGACAACAGCAAGAATGGCCGCGTCATCAGCCTGGGCGCCTCTTACTGGAACGGCCCGCTGTTCCTCAGCATCGCCAACGACATTCAGAACAAGACCAATATCTGGGACAAGGCCAAGACCAAGAACGAGACCTCGCGCGACACCTATATCTCCGGCGTCTACCGCATCGGTCAGTTCGACCTCACGGCCATCCTGCACGACTACAACGGCTATTACGCCTACCCGCCCTACGTCGGCTTCAGCACCCACGGCAATAGCCTGCAACTGGGCACGCGGATTTCCATCAACGACCAGATCCGTCTGTTCGCCAGCGTGGTGCGACGCAATGACGCCACCGGTGCCTTGGCCGACGCCACAGGCGCAACGCTGGGTGCCACTTACCACTTCTCCAAGCGCACCACGGCCTACGCCACCTACGGCACCGTGCGCAACGGCAGCCCCGGCAGCGCAGGCGCTGAGTACCCCATCGACTGGGGTCTGACACCCAAGTCCGGAGAGAACCCCGAGGGCTATATGTTCGGCCTGCGCCACGCCTTCTGACGGTTCTGCCCCGCCCACCCAAGACTCAAGAGATGCCAATCACCATGCTGAAACTTCACACCAACCTGCTCTTGGGCGCCGCCCTGCTGAGCGGTGCAGCCCTCGCCCAAGCCCCCAAGAGCGGGGCGAACCTGAACGCCCCCGACGCCCCTCCGGGCAAGCCCTTGAACCAGAACCTGCTGCCCGGTGAACCGCCCCACCCGGCGCCCGGCAGCTATGGCTATGACGCCAAGACCGGCAAGTTCAAAATGCCCGAGATGACCCCCGACGCCTATGGTGCCCACCCGGTCGAGGGCAGCCTGCCCTATCTGGACCAAAACACCTACGCCAAAAACTTCAAGCAAGAAGGCTTCTACCCCTTTGTGGCCGGCGCCGGCCACAGCTGGCAGGCCAGCTTTGACTGGCAAGGCCGCCGCTATCTCTACGACTACGAGACCTGGCACTACAACGTCTTCGACATCACCGACCCGCGCGATATGAAGCTGGTGGGCAAGAAAAACTTCGACATCAAGGGCGGCGAACATCAGTTCGGCCCCTTCACCGTCAAGTACAACAAGTCCCTGGGCAAGATGATCGCGGTGCAGTGCTATGAGACGCCGCGTTATGGCGTGGTCTGGAACAAGTACGGCAACCCCGATCAGGTCAAGGCCTTGCGCGACCGCAAGATGCTGCGCGGCTTCCGCATGTTCGAAGTCACCGGCCCCTTGTGGACCGACTGGAAGCTGCTCAGCGAAACCTCGCTGGACCCTTATCACTCGGCCAAAGACCCGGTGCAACAAGGCTCGGGCTGCCAGGACGTGCCGGTCTACGACGGCGACAAATACCTCTTCGTCGCTGGCGCACCCGACGACACCTTTGCCAACACCGAGTACAAAACCTATCTGTTCGCCGGGGGTCAGATGGCCTTCGATGTCTCCAACCCCAGCGAACCCAAACGGCTCTCGATGTGGTGGGCACCGGGCTCGCGCCTGGGCGAGGAAGAGGAATACAAAAAGAACCCGCGTGCCGGCAACAAGACCTCCTGGATGGGCGCGCGCATGCCGCTCTTCATCCCCACCCCGGTCGAAAAAGGTGGCAAGTACGGCTATGCGGCCATGGGCGGCTTCGGCTTTTATGTGATCGACATCAGCGATCCCAAGGCCATGAAGCAGGTGGCGCATATCGATATGCCGGTCAGCGTCACCGGCACCGAGGGCGACAACATCGACGTCTCCAAGGTCGCCACCACGGGCATGGTCTATTACAGCGGCTACCCGATGAGCGAGGACTGCTACGAGCCCTTCAAAGACATCTACGCCATCGATGTGCGCGACCCGCTGAAGCCCAAGATCGCCTACACCCTGCCCCGCCCCGTGCCCGACGCCTCCGCGCCTTTCACCGATTTCTGCCAGCGCCGCGGCAGCTTTGGCCCCAAGCGCAGTGGCTATGCGCAGATCCAGCCCGGCACTCCCAGCCAGCGCTATATGCCTTACAGCTACTACAACGCCGGCATGCAGATGTTTGACCTGAAGGACCCGGCCAAGCCCGTCATCGCCGGCTACTTCACGCCCAAGATGATTGGTGAGATCCCCGTCAGGGACGGCCAGACCCAAAGCATCCGCGCCCTGCCCAATCCGGTGCACAGCATTTTTGTGGAATGGGACCGCAATCTGGTTTGGGTCTTCTCCAACCACGGCATGTATGTCTTGTCCTCCGAACTGCTGGGCAAGCCGGTGACGGGGCTGCCCAAGTGAGTCGCGCGCTGCTGCTTTGTTTGCTGAGCGCGGCAGCGCTAGGGGCGGGGCTTTCGGCGCCGCTCTCAAGCCAAGCACAGGCGCAAGCGCAAGCCAGCGCCGACTGGCGTGCCTTCGACGCCTGCATGGCCTGCCATGCCCGCGACAAGGCCTTGGTCGGTCCCTCTTTCCAAGCCATACGCGAGCGCTACGCCGGCCAGGCCGAGGCGGCCGCCCAATTGGCGCAGCGCATCACCCAGGGCAGCAGCGGGCGCTGGGGGGAGATCCCCATGCCCGCCAATAGCGCGCTCAACCAGGCCCAGGCCCTGGCTGCGGCGCGCTGGATTCTGGGCGAGAAAGCGCCCGCCCCTGTTTCTTCAGTTTCCCCCTCCACCGCAAGTCAAGCGGATCTCTCAAAAAAGGACTGACCCCATGAAGCAAGAAATCAAGACCTCATTCACCCTGTCCCTGCTGGGCGCTGCCACCTTGCTGGCCGCCCAAACCGTCTCGGCCCAAGACCTGGTCGTCAAGATCGGTCACGTCGGCCCGACCAGCGGCGCCATCGCCCACCTGGGCAAGGACAATGAGTTGGGCGCCCGCATGGCCATCGATGAACTCAATGCCAAGGGCGTGGTCATCGGCGGCAAAAAGGTCAAGCTGGAACTGCTGGGCGAGGACGATGCCGGCGATCCCAAGCAAGGCACGCAAGCCGCGCAAAAGCTGGCCGACTCCAAGGTCAACGGCGTGGTGGGCCATCTGAACTCGGGCACCACCATCCCCGCCTCCAAGATTTACTCCGACGCCGGCATCCCGCAAATCTCGCCCTCGGCCACCAACCCCAAATACACCCGCAACGGCTACAAGACCGCCTTCCGCGTGGTGGCCGACGATGTGCATCTGGGCGGCACCCTGGGCCGCTACGCCGCCAAGGACCTGCAGGGCAAGTCCATCGCCGTCATCGACGACCGCACGGCCTATGGCCAGGGCGTGGCCGACGAGTTTGAGAAAGGCGTGAAGGGCGCGGGCGGCAAGATCATCGGCCGCGAGTTCACCAATGACAAGGCGACCGACTTCAGCGCCATCCTGACCAGCTTGAAGGCCAAGAAGCCCGACATCATCTTCTTCGGCGGCATGGACGCCGTGGCCGGCCCCATCATCCGCCAGATGAAGCAGTTAGGCCTGAACGCCAAGCTGATCGGCGGCGACGGCATCTGCACCGCCGAGCTGCCCAAGCTGGCCGCCGGCACCATGGGCGATGGCCAGGTCTTCTGCGCCGAAGCCGGCGGTGTGGACGCCAGCCAGAAGCAAGCGATGGAAGACTTCCGCGCCCGCTTCAAGGCCAACACCAAGTTGGAAGTGCAGGTCTATGCGCCCTACTCCTACGACGCTGTGGGCGTGCTGGTCGCGGCCATGGTCAAGGCCGGCTCCGCCGAGCCCGCCAGATACCTGCCGGTGCTGGCCAAGACCGAGGGATACAAAGGCGTGACCGGCACCATCAGCTTCGACGCCAAGGGCGATATCAAGAACGGCGCCCTGACGCTCTACACCTACAAGGCCGGCGCCCGCGAGCAACTGGCTGTGGTGCGCTGATCACGCAGGCTGAGGAAGAGCAACAAAGATTCCAACAATGCCGGTGGGCGGCCGCAATTCAGGCAGCGGCTGCACCTTCGACACCGGGTTCATGGCCCGACCTGCTGGGCATGGGGAGAGCGTGCTCCAGCAGGTCGGTGCCCATGAACTTCGGCATTAGGCCAAGGCGCTCAAAGGTCTTGCTGGCCGGCCCGACACCGCTCAGGTGATCGGGCTTCTTTTTTTGCCCTAGCTGCAATCAAAGCACTGCACAAAACCCTCCCACGCGCTGCCGCGCAACACGTGCTCGACAAAGCGCCCCCGAGTCAGCTCGCCGATCAAGGCCCGCCAAAAGGCTTGAGCCGCGTGGTTGTTCAACATCTGCCCCACCTCCCAGTAGCCCGGATGAGCCGCGAACACCGCCCGCGCCAGCTGCTGGCCCAGGCCTTGGCGCCGGTACTTTTTCAGGATGAAGAACTGCTCCATCCAGCAGCCCTCTTGCTCTGCCTGGCCTGATCGCAGGGCGCCAGCCACCTTGAGTCTTTGGCTCAGCAAGGCAAAGCCGGCGTAGCGCCTGTTCACCCGCAGCAGATAGGCGCGCCGACCGCGCTCCGCCGTCTCACCGGGCAGGGCGTAGCCAAAGCAGCCCTGCTCGTCCAGGTCCTGATCCCAGATATCGGATAAATCATGTTGATACAGCTCCAACATCTGGCGCAGGGCGGGCCCGTCTGCAGGCAGGGCCGGGCTGATCTGAATCGCCGCTTCAGGCTCAGAGCGCGCCTGGCTCTGCAGGTCTGCTCGCAAACGCTTGTGCAAAAACAGGCGGGGCTGCCCGGCGGGGAAGTCCTCTAGACGGGCAAAGACGCGATAGCCTCGCCGCTCATAAAAGCCCTGAGCCTGCCAGGCAAAGCGGTCGAGAACCACCGCTTGCGCGCCCTGCGTTAGCGCCTGCGCTTCGGCCTGCGCCAACAAGGCCTGACCCAGGCCCTGGCCGCGCGCCGCCTCATCCACCCACAGGGCCTCCACCGCCAGCCAGCCCAGGCACAAGTCCGCCACCACGCCGCCCAGCAAAGCGCCGGCCGGGTCGCGGGCAGAAAGCCAGAGCGCTTGAAAGCTCAGGCCGCCGGTCTCGCGGTTGAAGCGCTGCAGGCGCACGCAAATCTCCTGCGCCTCCTCAAGCTGCGCGGCTTGAATGCTGAAAGCCGGGGTCACCGTTGGCGCCCCGTCCACAACAAAAGCCCTCCCAGCAAGAGCGCCGCCACACTGGCCCACAGCGGCACGGCAATCGTCCCCATCTGACGCACCGTCAGCGTCACCGAGGCCTGCGACAGAACGGCCGTGCTCTGGGTATAGCTAAAGCCATCCAAGCTCAAGCCGGCCACGCCCATCGCGAGCAAAACCACACCCTTCCACTGCTTTGATTTCATGCCCTAGCTCCCATGTCTTTCTGTATTTTTTGTCTCAAATGTTTTGCCTCTCGGTCGAGCGCCACCGACGCCATCGCTCATGGCCAGACAGCGCCTTCAATCAATGTGAAGGCGCAAGTGAGGACCCAGACCTGCGTTGGAACAACTGACAGCGGCGGTTTCAAGCCCCGCTGGTCACCAACTTACTTGACCCGTTCGCCATAGCGAATGCTGACCAAGCGCCCCGACTCGAATCGCAAGGTGGTCATGAACTGACCGTAGCCGGGGTTGTAGGTCCACTCGTCCACGGTTTCGCAGACCTGGGGACGGCGCGGCTGCTCAGGCGCTGGCGTCGGAGTCGGCGCAGGCCCGGCTTCACCCGGCTTGCAAAAAGAGTCCTTGAACACCGGCTCCCCGCACTTGAGCGCGGCCGAGGCCTTGTCGTCGCCCAGATTGACCAGATCGTTCTTGCAACGGAAGGAGCGCGTCTGGGCCTCGGCGGAAAAGGACTGGGTCAAGGCAAGCATGGCCAGCAGGGCCATGAAAGATTGCAGTTGGGTTCTCATCGTCTTGCAAACACGGTAGGTGGGGACCTGTTCCGGCGGCTGGAGTGAGGGCCGCAGCGGATGGCTATGACTCTAGCCGCAATTGCTGCTGCAGCTAAAAGTCAGCTTCAGACGCCGTTCTAGGCAGGTTTTGCACAGCCATTCCCCTTGCACGCGCGCATCGCGCCTCGCTTGCGCCGGTAGTCGCTGACGAGGCCTTGCGAGAACTCCAGCTCGCAACAAGCCAGCAGCCTGGTCTTCAACAATGCGCGGCCCCGGCTCACCCGGCTCTTCATGGCCGCCAGGCTGATGCCTTGGGCGGCGGCCGCCTCGGCCAAGCGGCGGCCCTCGAAGTCGCTGGCGATCAAGGCCTCGCGGTAGATGGCTGGCAGCTGCAAGAGCATGGGCCGCAAGCATTCGGCCAACTGCTGGTGGGCCGACTCGGGCTGCTGCTCCTGCGCAGCGGCCGGGCTCAAGCTCGAAGACGCGTCCGCCTCCATCTCATCCAGCGCCAGCAACTGCGGGCGCGCCGCCCGGTAGTGATCGGCCAGGGCGCTGCGCAAGGCCGCGTACAGCCAGGCGGGCAGATGACGCGGCGCATGCGCGCCCTGGAGCGCCACGCTGGCTTTGAGAAAAACCTCCTGCACCAGATCGTCCACCAAGGCCGGGTCGGCCACACGCCTGCGCACAAAGGCTCGCATGCCTTGGCGCAGGCTGGCAAAGGCGGCCGCCAGATCCTTCTCGGGCTGCGGCGCCGCATCAGCCACAACAAGCGCCCTCGGCAGTAGCGCCATCCGCTTGCAGGGGCAGACAGCATGGGCTTTTGGCCTGCGGCCCATCCGCCGCCGCGGCCCTCAAGGGGATGCAGCAAGCGCCGCTTTGATTGGCCGTGTCCTGGCCGAACACCGGCGCCTCTTCAAGCGTGTGGAAATGCTCCCAGGCCAGGCCTTGCGGGTCCACGGTCCAGTGCTTCTCGCTGCGGGCATAGCAACAGGCCGCATCGGCCTGATCGAGTACATCGGCCTCGCCGGCGGCAGCCTCGGCCAGGCGTTTCAAGCCTTCCAGTTCCTCACGGGAGTCGACCTGGAAGCCGAGGTGATTCACGCCCGTGCTGTGCCCACGCGAGGAGATGGCGAAGTTCAGGCCTGGATCGTCCAACATCCACTTGGCATAGTCCTCCCGCTGCTTGGCGGGGGCTTGGCCGAAGAGCCGGCTGTAGAAGGCGATGCTGGCGCCCAGGTTGTCAACGGCGACGTGAACATGGAAGCGTTTCATGGCGAGGTCCTTTTTTTGGGTCGCATCGAAACTGATGCCCCCGTTTAGACGTAAGCCCGGCTCAAAGGTTGCAAAAAAGAGTCTTGCCCTTCAGATCCAGCGCCGCACCTGGGCCTGATAGCTGTCGTAAGCAGGGCCGAAATGCCGGGCCAGGACGCGCTCCTCGGGCAAGATTTGAAAGCGATTCATATAAAGCACAAAGCCCGGCAGCAAGGCCAAGGCCAGACCATGCGAGAGCAGCCAGGCCCAACCCAACAGCGCCAGCGCGAAGCCCAGATACATGGGGTTGCGGCTGTAGGCATAGATGCCCTCGCGAACCACCTCGCGGCTGGTCTCGGGCCGCGTCGGGTTCACCGTCGTGCCCGCGCGCCGAAAGGCCCAGACACCGGCCGCCGCGCAAGCTGCGCCCAAAGCCATCAACACCGGGCCTAGGCCTTGGGCCCAGGGCAGGCTCAGTTCAAACATCGGCAAGGTGCTGTCCAGCAGCGCCATCACAAGGGCAAAACCCAGCACCAGCAGCAGCGGCGGTACTCTTAACTCAAGGCGATTGAAAACAGGGACTGGGTCCATGGTTCAGGACGGATGTGAGCCGAGGTTCTAGGGTGGTTCGGCGCTCAAGTATCGAGTTTTCTAAGCCTCGCAAAGCGCCTTCAAGCGGCCCAATGCCAAGGGAAACGTCCGCTGCATATAGGCTTCGAAATCGGGCAAAGTTTCCACCACCACGCGCAACTCCGTGCCGTCCACCTGCTTGAGGAAGTGATAGTTCTCATAGGCCGGCGCCCAGGCGCGCACCTCCGCGCTCTCGGTGACATCAATGCCCGCCTGAACCTCACCCAAGTGGCGGATCGACAAGAACTCGGGCGGGCGGCTCTGCGCAATTTCCGCACAAATACCATCGCCCTTGGGCGACAGAAAGCGAATCGCCGCCCCCTCCTCCCATGCGCCCTCAAAGTGAGAGCCCTCGCAGAAAGCCGAGGTCCAGTCGCGATAAGCTTGATCATCCTGCAGCATCTGCCAGACTCGCTCAGGCGCGGCCTGGATCTGCACCGAGAACTGCAAGGTCTTTTTTACCGTCGTCCCACTCATTTATGGCTCCTTTGCTGCGAGGCCCGCACTTTCGATCTGCTTCATGCTAATGACCGGCGAGCGCACCGTCAGCGCAGGCTTTCCCTGGATTGCGAGGCTCACACGCTACCATTCCCAACATCTGGATCTGTCATTGCAGCCACCCGCAGGAGAGCACAAACATGAAAGCCAACAACATCCTCGCCACCATTGGCAACACCCCCCATGTCCGTCTGCAGCGCCTGTTCAAGGGCGTCGCGACCGCCGGCCAGGAGGTCTGGATCAAGTCCGAGCGCAGCAACCCCGGCGGCTCGATCAAGGACCGCATCGCCCTGGCCATGGTGGAGGACGCTGAAGCCCGTGGCCTCTTGCAACCCGGCGGCACCATCATCGAGCCGACCTCGGGCAATACCGGCGTGGGCCTGGCCATGGTGGCCGCCGTCAAGGGCTACAAGCTGATCCTGGTGATGCCGGACAGCATGTCGGTCGAGCGCCGCCGCCTGATGCTGGCCTATGGCGCCAGCTTCGATCTGACTCCGCGTGAGAAGGGCATGAAGGGCGCCATCGCCCGCGCCCAGGAATTGCAGGCACAGAACCCAGGTTCCTGGATCCCGCAGCAGTTCGAAAATCCGGCCAATGTCGCCGTCCATGTGCGCACGACCGCGCAGGAAATCTTGAACGACTTCCCCGAAGGCCTGGACGTGTTGATCACCGGCGTGGGCACGGGCGGACACATCAGCGGCTGCGCCCAGGTGCTGAAAAAAGCCTGGCCCAATCTCAAAGTGTTCGCGGTGGAGCCCAGCGCCTCGCCCGTCATCAGCGGCGGCGCGCCCAGCCCCCACCCCATCCAAGGCATTGGCGCGGGCTTTATCCCGGCAAATCTGCACACCGACCTGCTGGACGGCGTGATCCAGGTCGATGCCGAACCGGCACGTGAGTACGCCCGCCGCAGCGCACGCGAGGAAGGCCTGCTGGTGGGCATCTCCAGCGGCGCCACCCTGGCCGCCATCGCGCAAAAGCTGCCCGAGCTGGCGCCCAATGCCCGCGTGCTGGGCTTCAACTACGACACGGGCGAGCGCTATCTGTCGATCGAAGGTTTCCTGCCGGCTTGATGAGGCCCTAATCCTCCAGCTCGACGCTGACGCCCGCCTGGTCGTTTTCCTTTTTGGCTTGGGCGGCCAACTCGGCCTCCAGCGGGCGCAAGGACTCCATCAATTCGCCCACCGGTTTGGGCTCAACCAGGCGTAAGGCCGGTGGCGGCAAGGCGCTGAGGTAGGCCGGGCCTAGCCAGTACTGCTGCTCCTGGCGGCGCGCCATGTCCAGGCCCAAGTCCAAGCAAACCAGCGCCAGCATGGCAATGGCAATGCGGCGCAGAACACGCGGGCGCGGCCAGATCAGGCTGGCATGCCAAGTCAGCAGCAAGGCCAGGCCGAAGGTGTCGGTCAAGCCCTCCAGCACCATCAGCCGGGGCCAGGAGAAGGCATAGGCCAGGGCGGGAAGCAGCTGCGCCAAAAGCAGGCGCAAGATCAGCAAGCTGAGTGCAATGCGCAAATGGGCGGCAAAAGGGAAGCTGCGCCGGAACAACTGGGTCAGCAAGGCGCAAAAACCCACCCACAGCAGCAAGAGCCCCAAGGGCCCGAGCACGGCCGTGCTGTAGTCCATCCAGCGCGCACCCGGGTCGAGTTGCGACCATTGCTGGCCGACTAACATGGCCAACCAAAGCAGCAACAGGCCCAGCACCTGAAGCATGCCGGGCCGCAGACGCAGATGCTGGCCTTGCAAGCGGTGCAGATGCGACTCCAGGGGCTGCTCAGGTGGCAAGGCCGCGTCAAGGCTGCGCCAGCGCAGCTGGCTGGCGCCGAGCTGAAATTGAGCGCTATCGCCTAGGACTAACTCTTCACCCGCCCGGAGCCGCCGCTCGCCCAGCCAGCCGCCATTCAGGCTGGCCAACATCTGCAACTGCGGGCCGCTCTCCGCCCAGTCCAGTTGCGCATGTTCGGCGGCCAGATGGGGGTCATCCAAAATCCAATCGCAGGCGGCCGAGCGGCCGATGCGCAGCGGCCATTGCGTCACGCGCTGCACCCGCAAGACCTGTCCCTCGCGGCCCAGCAGCTCCAAAACTCCGATGCGCTGCGCTGTCATCATTTCGCTCCGCCGCTGTTGTTGTTGCTGTTGCTGGGGGTCTTTGGCGTCCAGCCAAAGCCCTCAAGATAATGGGCGCTCAACTTCAGCGCATTGTCAAAGCTCACCCCTGCAGCGTTGAAGCGGCCTAAAGCGCCTTGGGTGGAAGCATCCACCGTAGTCACCAGCACGCTCAAATCATGCAAGCCCGCCAGCTTGCGATAGGCACGCAGGCAGACCACGGCACGCAGGGGCAAGCCCTCCTTCGAAGAGACGAACTCCTCTTTGCAGAAAGGCGCCGTGCGGTCCTTATCGTCCCGACCCAGACGCTCATTGCGGAAGCTGGCTGAATACTGCTTGGCAAAACGCAGCGGACCCAGCTTGGCGCCGTCATACACCTCATGGCTCATGGACAGATAGCCCGTCTGCAAACGGCCGTCGATGAAGAGCGCATGCTCCATGCGGCATTGCGAGCGTTGGAACTCCAGGCCCTTGGAGTCGGCCGGCGTGCCGCGCCCCCAGCAACGCATGAACAGCTCCTGCGGCACCGGCAGGCGGTAAATGTCCGCACTGCCAGCCGCCGGCGCCTGCCAGGGCTGGGCAATGAAGCGGGTGCTCAGCTCCTCTTGATAGGCCAGCAACTGCTCACGCAAGCGGCCCCAGGCCGGCTGGCTGATGGGCTTGGCATGGCGGCTGCGCTCCAGCAAGGCCTGGGCGTACTCACCCGGCACCAAAAAACTCATCTGCTGGGCAAAGAACATGGCCGAGACATTGACGCCCACCACCCGCCCCGCCTCGTCCACCACCGGCCCCCCACTCATGCCGGCATTGATGCTGCCCGAGTAGTAAATCAGCGCGTCAAAGCTGCGCTCCACCAGGCCGTTGTAATTGCCTTCCACCACGGCAAAGGCCACATCGTGCGGATTGCCCATGGAATAGATGCGGTCCCCCTTGGCCAGGGGCTGGCTCACAGGACGAAAGCTCAGGCTCCCGCGATTCTTCAGACCCGGCTCCGCGCCCTTGGGCGCCACCACACGCAGCAAGGCCAGATCGCGGCGCACATCAAAGTCCAGCAGCTCCAGCTGGCCCTCCTGGCCATCGGTGCTGGCATAGCGCAGGCGGTAGCGATCGGGCTCCAGCGCGACCTGGCTGATGACGTGGTAATTCGTCAGCACATGGCCTTCTTCGCTGACCAGAAAGCCCGAACCGACCGAAGCCTGGCTGTCCTGGCTCTTCAAGAGTGTGCGGATCTGCAGCAGCTGTGAGCGGGCGCTCTCGTAGACGCGCCTGGCGGTGGCCGAGACGGCTGCGGGCGGCGGCACTGCCGAGGCCGCCGCTGCGGCAGGCTGGGGCTGCGCCGAGGCCTGCCAAGGCTGGCCCAGACTCAAGACCCACAAGGCCTGCAAACAGATGAGGCCCAGGGCCATGGCGGCCTGCCCGGGCTTTGTGTTTCTTTTGCTATCGATGCGGCTGTGCAAGAAGCGCTCCCGTGATCTTGTTGCGCGCCATGCTAGCTCAGCCTGCCCTACTCAAAGCCGAGGCGGTCTGAACACTTGGGGGTCAGCATAAAAGTCGGCCGACTCATTGGCCGGCCACCAGCCGGGAACGCCCAGTACGGGCAAAGGCACAAAAGGTTTGCGCGCCAGCCATTCGGGATCGTCAAGCGCTGCGCAAACCGAGGCCTCGTCCAGCGTGGGGAGGATCAAAACATGGGCGCAGATGGGCTTGCGCGGCAGCATCAGCTTTTCCAGCAGCGCATGGCCAAAAGGCAGCAGCTGGGCTTGCTGCCAATCATCGCGTAACTCAATAAACAAGCGCTGCCAGTCGCGTGCCCGCAAGGCCTCGCACAGGGGCTGGGGCGCGCTGAGAAAGGCCGCGTTTTCATCCAGCACGGTGAGCGCATCGCGCAGGGGCCCGCGCGTGCTGCCGCGCAGATCACCGCGCTCACTCATGTGCAAGGCGTTGAGCCGGGCTTTGAGACGCGGCCACAGCAGCCAGATCAGGCCATTGAGCAGATCGTGTGCGTTGTCTCGCGTGGGCACGCTGGCAGTGCGGTGCACAAAGCGCTCGTAAGCCTCGCCCTCAGGCAAAAGCTCTTGCGGCACAAAGCGCAGAGGCCCGGCGGCCAGAACAATCGGCACCGCGCGCAGGGCAAGCGCCTGGTTCAAGGCCTCGGCCACCGAGTCGCTAGGCCTCAGGGCCTCTAGCAAGACCTGACCCTGCGGCCGGTAAGCTTGGAGCCAGGGCTGGCCCAGCGTTTGCTCAAACGCTGCGGCCAGGTCCGCTGAACTTAGCGCAGCTTCCAAGCCAAAGATTCGCCGCCGCGCAAGGGCTTGAGCTGGGCCTCGCCAAAAGGCACGGCGCTAGGCAAAGTCCAGCTCTCTTTGACCAAGGTCACCTGGGCCGTGTTGCGCGGCAAGTTGTAGAAGTCCGGGCCGTTGAAGCTGGCAAAAGCCTCCAGCTTGTCCAGCGCGTCGGCGGACTCAAAGGCCTCGGCATACAGCTCCAGCGCCGACAAGGCGGTGAAGCAACCGGCGCCACAGACCGAGTTCTCCTTCATCTGCGAGGCATGGGGCGCGCTGTCCGTGCCCAGGAAGAATTTGTGCGAGCCCGAGGTGGCCGCCTTCAGCAAGGCCAGGCGATGCTGCTCGCGCTTGAGCACCGGCAAGCAGTAATAGTGCGGGCGCAGGCCACCCATGAAGATGGCATTGCGGTTGTAGAGCAGATGCTGGGGCGTCAGCGTGGCGGCGGTGAAGTCGTCGGCGCTCATCACATACTCGGCCGCTTCCTGGGTCGTGATGTGCTCGAACACCACCTTCAGCTCGGGCATATCGCGGCGCAGCGGCGTCATCACCCGGTCGATGAAGACGGCCTCACGGTCGAACACATCGACCTCGGGGTCGGTCACCTCACCATGCACCAGCAAGGGCAGGCCGGCGCGCTGCATGGCCTCCAGGGTTTTGTAGCACTTGCGGATATCGGTCACGCCGGCATCGCTATTGGTGGTGGCACCGGCCGGGTAAAGCTTCAAAGCCACCACGCCCGCGTCCTTGGCCCGCGCGATCTCCTCGACCGGGGTCAGGTCGGTCAGATACAGCGTCATCAAGGGCTCGAAGTTAGCGCCTGCCGGCAAAGCCGCCAAGATGCGCTCGCGATAGGCCTGGGCCTGGGCGGCCGTGGTGACGGGCGGGCGCAGATTGGGCATCACGATGGCACGGGCAAACTGCGCCGCCGTGTAGGGCAGCACGCTGCGCAAAGCCGCTTCATCGCGCAGATGCAGATGCCAGTCGTCGGGGCGGGTGAGAGTGAGGGATTGGGGCTGAGCGTGGGGCGTGTTCATGGGCTGTGATTGTCGCAGAGACGGCATTCAGGCATGAAAAAGGCGGTCCGATGGGACCGCCTGATTTGACGCTGAGTCTGAGTTTTAGTGCTGCAGGATCTTGTTGAGGAAGTCCTTGGCGCGTGGTGAGCGCGCATCCGGATTGCCGAAGAATTCTTCGCGCTTGCAGTCCTCGATGATCTTGCCGGCGTCCATGAAGATGACGCGGCTGCTGACCTTCTTTGCGAAGCCCATTTCGTGAGTCACGCACATCATGGTCATGCCCTCTTGAGCCAGCTTGACCATCACGTCCAGCACTTCGCCGACCATTTCGGGGTCCAGGGCCGAGGTGGGCTCGTCGAAGAGCATGACGATGGGGTCCATGCTGAGCGCTCGGGCAATCGCCACTCGCTGCTGCTGGCCGCCGGAGAGCTGACCAGGGAATTTGTCCTTGTGGGCCGACAGACCCACACGGTCCAACATCTTCAGGCCGCGGGCCTTGGCGTCGTCGGGCGTGCGGCCCAGGACCTTGATCTGGGCGATGGTCAGGTTCTCGGTCACGCTCAGGTGCGGGAACAGCTCAAAGTGCTGGAACACCATGCCCACGCGCGAGCGCAGACGGGGCAGATTGGTCTTGGGGTCGGCGAGCGAAACGCCGTCCACCACGATATCGCCCTTCTGGAAGGGCTCCAGCGCATTGACGGTCTTGATCAGCGTGGACTTGCCCGAGCCCGAGGGACCGCAGACCACCACCACTTCGCCCTTGTCGATCTTGGTGCTGCAGTCGGTCAAAACCTGGAAGGGACCGTACCACTTGGAAACATTCTTGATTTCAATCACAGCAAACTCCTCTCGCGGTGGCCTGCCAAAAGGCAGGCACCGGCAACAAATTGATCAGCGGATGATGGCGATCTTCTTTTGCAAGCGACGCACCAGCATCGACAGGCTGAAACAGATCACGAAGTAAACGACGGCTGCCACCAAGTAGGTTTCCACCGGGCGGTTGAAGTTCTTGCCGGCAATCTCGAAGCCCTTGAGCAAGTCGTAGGCACCGATGGCATAGACCAGAGAGGTGTCCTGGAACAGGATGATGGTCTGGGCCATCAGCACCGGCAACATATTGCGGAAGGCTTGCGGCAGCACCACCAACTGCATGGTCTGGCCATAGCTCATGCCCATGGCATAACCGGCAGCCACCTGGCCTCGCGGCACCGACTGAATGCCCGCGCGCATGATCTCGGAGAAGTAGGCCGCCTCAAATACCGTGAAGGTGATGATGGCCGACAGCTCCGCGCCCATGGGCTTGCCGATCAACATCGGGATCAGCAAGAAGAACCACAGAATCACCATCACCAGGGGGATGGAGCGCAGGGTGTTGACGTAAAAAGCCGCCGGGGCAATCAGCCACTTCTTGCCCGACAAGCGCATCAGCGCCAGCACGGTGCCCAGGACGATGCCGCCCAGGGTCGCGATCAGGGTCAGCTGGATGCTGAAGATCAGGCCCTTGAGGATGAAGCTGGAGGCGACGCCCCAGTTGAGGAAAGAAAAGTCGAGATTCATACAGCCTCCCGCTGGGCCGCCCCGAGGGAGGCTGGCGCCCCCTCGGGGGGCAGGAACGAAGTGACGTGGGGGCTCATCATTTGCCGGCTCCCATCATGCCCGGCACCTGGATGCGGTGTTCAATGAAGAGGGCCACCCGGTTGACGAAGAAGGCCGAGACGAAGTACAGCGCCGTGACGGCCAGATAGATCTCCACGCTGCGCGCGGTTTCTTCCGAGGCCTGCATGGCGAACATGGTCAGCTCGGCAATGCTCACCGCGAACGCCACCGAGGAGTTCTTGATGATGTTCATGCTCTCGCTGGTCAGCGGCGGGATGACGATGCGGAAGGCCATGGGCAGCAGCACATAGCGGTAGGTCTGCGGCAGGGTGAAACCCATGGCCAGGCCGGCATAACGCTGACCCTTGGGCAGACTCTGAATGCCCGCCCTCACCTGCTCGGCCACGCGGGCCGAGGTGAAGAAGCCCAGGGCCAGCACCACCAGGATGAAGCTGGGCACCTGGCGCAGGGCAGGGATCAGCGCCGGCAGCACGTGGTACCAAAGAAAGATCTGCACCAGCAGCGGGATGTTGCGGAAGGTCTCCGTCCACGCGTCGCCGATGAAGACCAGGCCCTTGTTGGGCGTGGTGCGCAAGATGCCCATCAGCGAACCCACGAGCAGGGCCACCAGCAGGGCCAGCACCGCGACGCTCAGCGTCCAGCCCCAGGCCGACATCATCCAGTTCAAATAGGTGATATCTCCGCCGCTGCCGAAACAGCTGGGAATCACCTCCCCGTCAATGGTGTTCTTGCAGAACACCTGCCAATCCCATGTAGACACGTCTGACTCCTATCCCAAAAAACTAAGGCCGCACGGGAACGCCCGGGCGGCCTTTGCTCCGGCTCGATTCACGCGTTCAGTTCAAAACTACCGCTCCGAATGCGCCGAGCGCGGCGACTCACTTCTTGGCGTAGTCTTCGGCAGGCTTGTCATTGGGGTTGGCAATGGCGGCCTTCAGGTTGTCGCTCATGGCCAGACCCACCTTGGTGTTCGACGGGGGGATGGCTTGCATCAGCCACTTGTCGTACAGCTTGTTGATTTCGCCGGACTTCATCATGGCCTTGATGCTGTCGTCCACAGCCTTCTTGAAGGCGGGGTCGTCCTTGCGGAACATGATGGCGATGGGTTCCACCGACAGCACTTCGCCAACAATCTTGTAGTCAGCCGGGTTCTTGGACTTGGACACCAGGCCGGCCAGCAGGGAGCCGTCCATCACAAAGGCGTCGGCACGGCCGGATTCCAGCAGCAGGAAGCTGTCGGCGTGATCCTTGCCGAACACTTCCTTGAAGTCCAGGCCGGAGGCGCGCTCATGCTTGCGCAGGGTCTGCACCGAGGTCGTGCCGGTGGTGGTGGCAACGGTGCGGCCAGCCAATTGGTTGATGGAGTTGATGCCCGAGTTGGCCTTGGTGACCATGCGCACTTCTTCAACAAAAGTGGTCACGGCAAAGGACACATCCTTCTCGCGCGCCTTGTTGTTGGTGGTGGAGCCGCACTCGATGTCCACGGTGCCGTTTTGCACCAGGGGGATACGGTTTTGCGAAGTCACGGGCTGGTACTTGATGTCCAGCTTGGCCAGGCCCAGGCTCTTTTGCACATCGGCCAGCACGCGCTGGCAGATCTCGACGTGGTAACCCACGTACTTGCCATCGCCCAGGGTGTAAGACAGGGCGCCGGAGGACTCACGCACGCCCATGGTCACGCTACCTGCGTCCTTGATCTTTTTGAGGGTGTCTTCAGCATGCACCGCGCCAACGGCAGCGGCGGCCAGGGCCAGAGCGAGGGTTTGGGCGAGCAGAGATTTCTTCATAAACACTCCAGTAAAAAGGGGCGCGGATAAGCGCTGAAAAAAGGTATGCACAGACTTGCCAGCAAGACATGCTGCAGATACCGAAGGAGAACACGTGGATGGCACTATCCACATAAGTGGTTACACGAATTCGATGATCGAACGAGGTCAAACAAATGAGGACGCCGGGCGCATGACGCACATCAGGGCGCTGTGAGGAAATCCCATAGCGCCAGGGCTGAAGGCTTGTTGCGGCGAGACAGCTCGGGCCGCTCGCGGTAGATGCGCAACTCCATGGTCAGCTCAAACTCACCCGGCGCCGCCGCTTGCACCAGGCGGCCGGCCCGCAGCTCCTGCTGTACCGAGCTGGCCGGCAAAAAAGTCAGGCCGTGGCCTTCCAAGGCCATGGC
Source organism: Paucibacter sp. KBW04 (assembly GCF_003852425.1). GTDB lineage: Bacteria > Pseudomonadota > Gammaproteobacteria > Burkholderiales > Burkholderiaceae_C > Paucibacter_A. Next base: position 343,228 of record NZ_QAJN01000002.1, read on the forward strand.
CTTGAGGCCCTCGGCCATATCGGTCTCATAAATAGCGTCAAGGTTCAGCGGCACGGCGGAGGCCTTGGCGATCAACTCAACCAAGCGCCCCAGATAAGCCCCGGAGGCATAGCTGAGAAAGGGAATCTTGGGGCCGCCCTGGCTGACCGCGCCCTTGGCCTTGGCTTGCGAGGGCAGTCGAAACAGCGGCCGGCCCTTGGGGTCGGCCTTGGCATAGGCGGCTAGCGTCTCTTGGCCCAGGGAGGCCATCTCGTAGCGTTCGGGGTCCAGCTGCAAGGGCTGGCTGGCGTGGTGATACACGATCAGCAGATCGCAATTGCCCTCGCTCAGCTGCAACATGGCGTCATGCACATTGAGCGCATTGAGACGGCTCTTCAACGCACCGAAGCGCTGGCGCAGATCCATCAGCCAATGCGGGAAGAAGCTAAAGGCCAGCGAATGCGGCACGGCGAACTCAATCATGTCCTGGCCGGCGGCCTGGTGGCTGCGCAACATATTGCGAGTGGCCTGCAGATTGCCAAGGATCTCCACCGCCTGGGCCAGCAAGGTTTCACCGGCGCCGGTGAGACGAGTCGGGTAGGAGGATCGATCCACCAGATCCGTACCCGCCCAGGCCTCCAAGGCTTGGATGCGACGCGAAAAAGCCGGCTGAGTCACATGCCTCAGCTGCGCCGAGCGCGAAAAGCTGCGCGTCTCGGCCAGGCTCACGAAATCTTCAAACCATTTGGTCTCCACGCCCGCAGTGTAGCCGGGCGGCCCGGGCCGACCGGTGGGCTCACAAGCCAGCGCCGCCGAAGCTCGCCCAGACCGAGCTGTCGCGCCAAACCGCCTCGTGTTTGCCCTGGATCCGCCCTTTACCCCCCTTGATTGAAGGGGTAAGCCATGCACTATTTCACAAAGTCTCTGGCTACATTCAGCCCGACGGATCCCGCAAACCCCGCAAACCACGGAGCTAACCTATGTTGGCAAAGAGAACCCTGATCGCATGCTTTTGCCTGGGTGCTAGTTTGACGGCGCAGGCCGCCCCCCTCTTGATGGACTTCGAGGGCGTCCCCACCGCCACCAACAATCTGGTGAGCGGCGTCAACCCCTATAGCGCGGACGTGCAGTTCCTCAGCAGCGCCCTCAGCGTCACCAGCGCTTGGCCGGACTCCCCTGGTGGGGGCCTGGGTGGAGGCCTGTTCTTCCGCGACCCAGCGATTTATGGCTCAGGCACCCGCGGCGCCTTGTTTATGTCGGGCGTTGAAGATGCGCAAGGCAATACCTCTCTTGTGTTCAATGTGATGGGCGGCTTCACGGAGCATTTTTCCATGCTGTTCGCGTCCTTGTCGGCCAGTGCTTCGGTGCAGGTCTTTGACGGGCTGAATGGCCAGGGCCAGCAGTTGGGCGGGCGCGGCATCTCAAGCACCGCCCCCTGTGTCGATCCCAATACCGGCGCCACCTTGTCCGACTTCGTCTGCAACTGGGGCACGGCCGACATCAATTTCAGCGGCACGGCGCATTCGGTCCGCATCAGCGGCAACAACTCGGCCTTTTATCTGGACGATATCCTGCTGGGCCAATCCGGCGGAGGCACCCTGCCCGAACCCGGCAGCATGGCGCTGAGCTTGGCCGCCCTGGGCGCGATGGCCTGGCGAGCCAAGTCACGCAAGCCCTGAACCTGACCTCCAAGCTTGAGCGCAAAGGGCCGCATACGCGGCCCTTTTGCTGGGTACTTTCGGAATCGCGCTCAGCCTGCTGCGCCGCTTTGCTGCAAACGCCACATGCGGGCGTACACGCCTTGCTGGGCCAGCAAGGCCTCGTGAGACCCGCGCTCGACGATGCGGCCGGCCTCCAGCACCAGAATCTCATGCGCGTCGACCACGGTGGACAGGCGGTGGGCGATCACCAGCACCGTCTTGTTCTGGCCGGCGGCGTCCAGCTCCGCTTGAATGGCGCGTTCGTTGCTGGAGTCCAGCGCCGAGGTCGCCTCGTCAAAAATCATCAGGGGCGGGTTCTTCAGCAAGGTTCTTGCGATCGCCACACGCTGCTTCTCGCCGCCGCTGAGCTTGAGCCCACGCTCGCCCACCATGGTCTCGTAACCCTTTGGCGTGGCCGAGATAAAGCCATGGATATGCGCCGCCTTGGCCGCCGCCTCCACCTGGGCCTGGGTGGCCCCGGGCTGGCCGTAGGCGATGTTGTAAGCCACCGTGTCATTGAACAGCACCGTGTCCTGCGGCACGATGCCTATGGCCCGGCGCAGGCTGGACTGGGTGACGCTGCGCAGTTCCTGGCCGTCGATGGTGATGCGGCCGCTGTCGATGTCGTAGAAGCGGAACAGCAGGCGCGCCAGCGTGCTCTTGCCCGAACCGCTAGGCCCCACCACCGCCACCTTTTTGCCGGCCGGGATCTCAAACGACACGTCATGCAGGATGGGCCGCGCCTTGTCGTAGGCAAAGCTCACATGCTCAAAGCGCACGGCCGCGCCCTGCACCTGCAAGGTCTTGGCATCGGGCAGATCGGCCACCTCGCGTTCACGCTCCAGGAGGCCGAACATCTTTTCCAGATCGGTCAGGCTTTGCTTGATCTCGCGGTAGATCACGCCCAAGAAGTTGAGCGGGATGTAGAGCTGGATCATGAAGGCGTTGACCATCACCAAATCGCCCAAGCTCATGCGCCCCGCCACCACGCCCTCGGTGGCGCGCCACAACATCAGCACCAAGGCCGTGGCGATGATGAGCTGTTGGCCGGTGTTGAGCAGCGAGAGCGTGGATTGCGACTTCAGCTGGGCACGGCGCAGCTTCTCCAGGCTCTCGTCATAACGCTGGGCCTCGAAGTCCTCGTTATTGAAGTACTTGACGGTCTCGAAATTGAGCAAGGAGTCGATGGCCTTGCTATGTGCCACCGAGTCCAGCTCATTGAGCTGCTTGCGGAACTTGGTGCGCCACTCGGTCACGGTGATGGTGAAGCCGATATAAAGCACCAGAGCAGCCAGGGTGATCCAGGCGAACCAGGCATCGAACTTGATGGCCAACAGGCCCAGCACCAGGGCCACCTCGATCAGGGTCGGCACGATGCTGTAGAGCGAGTAAGAGATCAGCGAATGCACGGCGCGGGTGCCGCGCTCGATATCGCGGGTCATGCCGCCGGTCTGGCGCTCCAGATGGAAGCGCAGGCTCAAATCATGCAAATGGCGAAACACCTGCAGGGAGATGGAGCGTGCCGTGCCCTCGGTGGCCTTGGCGAAGATCAGCTCGCGCAACTCGGTGAACAGCGAGGTTGACAGACGCAAAGCGCCGTAGGCGAACAGCAGGCCCAGGGGCACGACGGCCATGCTCTGCACCGAACCGGGCTTGATGGCCAGGCTGTCCACCAGCGACTTGAGCAACAAGGGCACGCCCACATTGGCGAACTTGGCGCACAACATAAAGCCCAGGGCGATGGCCACCCGCCAGCGGTAGCGCCACAGATAGGGCAGCAGCTTGCGGACCGTCTGCCAGTCGCCACGTGGCGCTGGGCTGGCCGCTTCGGGCCCGCTGGGCATGGCAATGGCAGGGCTTTTTCGCATGTGGCTGTTGGCTTCGCTTGGGCTCGTTCAGAATGGAGGCTGATTCTCTCAGGCTTAGCTCATGCCCAACACCAGCGATCTTTCCTCCAATAACAACAGTCACCTGCCATCCGCTACCTCCCCCGCCATGCCGCGCGAGCTGGTGTTGCGCGTCATGCCCATGCCGGCCGATGCCAATGCCAATGGCGATATCTTCGGTGGCTGGATCATGGCCCAGGTGGACTTGGCCGGCTCCGTGCTGCCCAGCCGCGTCTCGCGCGGCCGCGTCACCACCGTGGCGGTGAACGAGTTCGTGTTCAAGCAGCCGGTTTCGGTCGGCGATCTGCTGTCCTTCTACGCCCAAGTCACCCGCATCGGCCGCACCTCCATCACCGTCCATGTGGAGGTGATTGCCGAACGCAATCCGGCGGACCCACAAGTGGTCAAGGTGACCGAGGCCAATCTGACCTATGTGGCGATTGACCGCGAGGGCAAGCCACGGCCTTTTGCAGAGGCACAGGCGCAGGCCTAACTTCTTAGTTAAACGCTCCCATGAACGCCCTCAGCTCCAGCACAAAGACCCGCGTCTTGATCCTGGGCGGTGGGGCCATGGGCAGTGCCCTGGCGGCAGCCCTGAGCCAGAGGCCCGGCTGGGCGGAGCGCATCAGCGTGCTGGAGCGCGACCCCACATATGCCCGCGCCTCCTCGGCACTGTCCGCCGCCTCTATCCGCCAGCAGTTCAGCACGCCGCTGAACATCGCCCTCTCGCAATACGGCTTGCAAACACTGCGGGCTCAGCCCCAGGCGCAGCTGCAGGAGCGCGGCTACCTCTACCTGGCCACCCCAGCGGGCCGAGCACGACAAGAAGCCCTGCACAGCCTGCAGCGCAGCCAGGGCGCCAGCATCGATTTGCTCAAGCCTACCCAGCTGCGAGAGCGCTGGCCCTGGCTGGCCACCCAGGACTTGAGCCTGGGCAGTTGGGGGCGCTCCGGTGAAGGCTGGTTTGACGGCTGGGGCCTTTTGCAAGGCCTGCGCAGCCAAGCGTTTCAAGCCGGGGTGCGCTACCTGCAAGGCGAGGCAGTCGCCCTGCGCACGGAGCCGGGCAGCGGTGCGCTGACGGGGGTGGAGAGCACGCTCGGGTTCTTGCAGGCCGATGTCTATGTGCTGGCCTGCGGCGCTTGGTCGGGCCGGCTGGCCGCCACGGCCGGCCTGGCCGTGCCCGTGAGTGCCAAGCGGCGCAGCGTTTACGGTTTTCGCAGCCCGGAAGTGGCGGCAGGCTGCCCGCTGGTCATCGACCCCTCGGGGCTTTGGTTCCGCCCCGAGGGCGATCAATTCATCTGCGGCGGGCCGCCCTTGGGGCCGGACGAAGACGATTTGCCGCTGGAGCCCGAGCCCGATCTGTTCGAGCAAAAACTCTGGCCCGCCCTGGCCGAGCGGGTGCCGGGCTTTGAGTCCCTGCGCCCCACACGCGCCTGGGCCGGCTATTACGAGATGAATAGTTTCGACCACAACGGTCTGGTCGGCGCGCTGGACACCTGCCCCAATCTGCTGCTGGCCTGTGGCTTTTCGGGCCACGGCCTGCAGCACGCCGCCGGCGTGGGCCGGGGCCTGGCCGAGTGGCTGGAGTTGGGGCGTTATCAAACGCTGGATCTGTCGCCGCTCTCCGCCAATCGGATCGCGGCGAACACGCCGGTGGTCGAGCTCAATGTGATCTGAACTCGACGCCGGCGACCTCGCTTACTCGAACTTGGAGAAATCCGGGGCGCGCTTCTGGAAAAAGGCCTGGAAGGCTTCCATGGCCTCGGGCGAGCGCAGACGAGCACCGAAGATTTCGGCCTCATGTTTGATGGTCTCCAGCACCTGCTCATGGCTGTGACGGCGCATCAGGCGTTTGCTTTCGCGCACGGCGCTAGGTGCCAGGGTGTTGAAACGCTCGGCCACGCGGCGGGCGTGATTCACGACTTCACCAGCAGGCAGCACGGCATTGGCGATGCCGCATTCCACCGCGTCGGCGCCGGTGAAGGGGTCGCCCAGCAGCAGCTTCTCGGCCGCTCGTGCGTGGCCCATCAGGCGGGGCACGACGATGCTGGAGCCAAACTCGGGCACCAAGCCCAGACCCACAAAAGGCATGGCCAGGCGCGCGTCGTCGGCCACATAGACGAAGTCACAGTGCAGGAGCAAGGTGGTGCCGATGCCGATGGCAGCGCCGTTGACGGCGGCGATCACCGGCTTCTCGCAGTTCAGCAAAGCGCGCATGAACTGGAACACCGGGGCGTCCTCGTCCCGCGGCGGGCTGCTCATGAAGTCCTCGATGTCATTGCCCGAGGTGAAGATGCCGGGCTGGCCCTGGATCAACACGGCGCGCACGCTCTTGTCGCTATTGGCGGCGACCAAGGCATCGGCCATGGCCTGATACATCACGCGGGTCAGGGCATTCTTCTTCTCGGGGCGGGCGATCTCGATGCTGGCCACGCCGTTGACGATTGCGGTCTTGATGCTCATGGAAATATCTCCTGCGGAATGCAAACTTTGGATGCGATTGTCCCGGATGTAGAGAAGGCCTGACGCACGGGCATCAGGCCTTCCATTCAAACGCGATCTAGGCGCGCCAGATCACAGGCGTTCGATGATGCCTGCGGCACCCTGACCCGCGCCCACGCACATGGTCACCATGCCGTACTTGCCGCCGGTGCGGCGCAAGCCGTGGATGACCGAGGCCGCGCGGATAGCACCGGTGGCGCCCAGGGGGTGGCCCAGGGCGATGGCGCCGCCATTGGGGTTGACCTTGCTGCGATCCAGCACGATGCCCTTGCTGTCCAGATCGTTCAGCACGGCCAGGGACTGGGCGGCGAAGGCTTCGTTCAACTCCACCCAATCCAGATCGGCGGCCGTGATGCCGGCCAGCTTCAGAGCGGCGGGGATGGCTTCGATCGGGCCGATGCCCATGATTTCGGGCGGCACGCCACGCACGGCAAAGCTGACGAAACGCGCCAGCGGAGTCAGGCCGAAGCGCTTGACCGCGGCTTCCGAGGCCACGATCAGGGCGCCGGAGCCGTCCGAGGTCTGCGAGCTGTTGCCGGCGGTGACGCTGCCCTTGGCGGCGAACACCGGCTTCAGACGGGCCAGGCCTTCCATCGAGGTGTCGGCACGCGGGCCTTCGTCGATCTCGACGATGCGGCGGCGCTCGGAGATGGAGCCGTCCAGCAGATTGGGCGAGCGCTCGATGATCTCAAACGGCGTCATCTCGGCCTTGAAGTGGCCGGCAGCGATGGCGGCCTGGGCGCGACGATGCGACTCGACGGCAAACTCGTCTTGCGCTTCGCGGCTGATCTTCCACTGGGTGGCGACCTTCTCGGCCGTCAGGCCCATGCCGTAGGCGATGCCGATGTTCTCGTCACGCTCAAAAATCAGCGGCGACAGCGAAGGCTTGTTGCCGCCCATGGGCACCATGCTCATGGACTCGACACCGGCGGCGATCATCACCTCGGCCTCGCCCACACGGATGCGGTCGGCCGCCATCTGCAGAGCGGTGATGCCTGACGCGCAGTAACGGTTCACCGTCACACCACCCACGGTGTTAGGCAGGCCGGACAGCACGGCACCGACGCGGGCGATATTCATGCCCTGCTCGCCCTCGGGGAAGGAGCAGCCGACGATGGCGTCCTCGATGGCCTTCGGGTCAAGACCTGGCACCTGAGCCAAGGCGGCTTGGATGGCGCGCACCAGCATCTCGTCCGGACGAGTGTTCTTGTAGTAACCACGACCCGACTTGCCGATGGGCAGGCGGGTGGCGGCGCAGATATAGGCTTCTTGAACTTGTTTGCTCATGATCTTCTTTCTGGTCAGTTGGGAACAGAGCTTCTCGATTGGCTCGAAGCTCTGTCCCGCAAGGTCATTAGTTGCGGACGGGCTTACCGGTTTGCAACATGCCCATGATGCGTTCCTGGGTCTTAGGGTGTTCCAACAAGCTGCAGAAATGCTTGCGCTCCAAGGCCATCAGGTATTCCTCGTCGACCAGAGAGCCGGCCTCCACGGCACCGCCGCAGACCACGTCAGCGATCAGGCTGGCGAGGTGGAAGTCGTGGGCGCTGATGAAGCCGCCGTCACGCATATTGGCCAGCTGACCCTTGATGGTGGCGATGCCCGAACGGCCGGCCACAGCGAACTTGGCCCGCAGAGGCGCGCGGTAGCCGGAGTCGAACATGGCCTTGGCTTGCGCCGTGGCCACAAACAGCAGCTCGTCCTTATTGGGCACGACGATGTCGCTGTCCAGCAAGAAGCCGTTCTTCTTGGCTTCCAGGGCCGAGGTCGCCACCTTGGCCGTGGCTGCGGTGGTGAAGCCGTCCTTCAGGAACATGAAGATGTCAGCATTCGCGTTGCCGGCCGCTGCCATCTCGGCCGCGCGGCGGGCGATGTAGGTCAGACCACCGCCGCCGGGGATCAGGCCCACGCCCACTTCCACCAGGCCCACATAACTTTCCATGTGAGCGACACGGCGTGCGCAATGCACGGCCAGCTCGGCGCCACCGCCCAGGGCCAGACCGCGCATGGCGGCGATCACCGGCACATTGGCGTAGCGCAGGCGCAGCATCATGTCCTGCAGCTTCTTCTCTTCCGGGGCGATGCCCTTGGCGCCCTTGCTCATGAAGACGGGCATCAGGGCTTCCAGATTGGCACCGGCCGAGAACACATCGTCCGGCGACCAGATCACCAGGCCCTTATAGCCAGCTTCAGCGATTTCGACCGCCTTCAGCAGGCCATCGGTCACGGTGGGGCTGATCAGATGCAACTTGGCGGTAATCGAGGCAATGACGACTTCATTGTCCAGGGTCCAGACGCGCACTTCCTCGTTCTTGAACAGCTCGGTGCCGGCCTTCAAAGGCTCGGCTGCGCCTTCGCCAAACAGGCTTTCCGGGAAGGCCTGACGCTGGTAGACGGGCAGTTCGGCGCGAGCCTTGAACTTGCCTTCCGCCGCGCTCCAGGAACCGGCCGAGCTGTGCACGCCGCCGTTATCGGCGACCGGGCCTTCAAACACCCAGGCGGGCAGAGCGGCGCTGGACAAAGTCTTGCCGGCCGCGATGTCTTCCTTGATCCACTCGGCCACTTGCTTCCAGCCAGCTTGTTGCCACAGCTCGAAGGGGCCTTGGCTAGAGCCAAAGCCCCAGCGCATGGCGAAATCGATTTCGCGGGCGGTGTCGGCCACGGTGTCCAGATGCACGGCCACGTAGTGGAAGCTGTCGCGCAGAATGGACCACAGGAACTGGGCTTGCGGGTTGCTCGACTCACGCAGCAGCTTGATGCGCTCGGCCGCGGGCTTCTTCAACATGCGGGCGACGATCTCGTCGGCCTTCTTGCCGCCGGCCACGTACTCGCCGGTGGCGAAGTCCAGACGCTGAATGTCCTTGCCGACCTTTTTGTAGAAGCCGCCGCCGCTCTTCTGACCCAGGGCGCCCTTTTCGATCAGGGTCGCCAAGACCTTGGGCGTGGCGTACATCGAGTAGAAAGGGTCGGCCTGCAGATTGTCCTGCATGGTCTTCATCACATGGGCCATGGTGTCCAGGCCCACGACGTCGGCAGTGCGGAAGGTGCCGCTGGAGGCGCGACCCAGCTTCTTGCCGGTCAGGTCGTCCACCAGGTCCACGGAGAGGCCAAACTTCTCGGCCTCGATCATGGTGGCCATCATGCCGGCGACGCCGACCCGGTTGGCCACGAAGTTAGGCGTGTCATTGGCGCGCACAACGCCCTTGCCCACGGCGGTGGTGACGAAGCTTTCCAGCTGGTCAATCACTTCCGGACGGGTGGTGGGGGTGTTGATCAACTCCACCAGATACATGTATCGCGGCGGGTTGAAGAAGTGGATGCCGCAGAAACGTGGCTTCAATTCTTCGGGCAGCACCTCGGCCAGCTTGGTGATGGACAGGCCCGAGGTGTTGGAGGCCACGATGGCGCTAGGCGAGACGAAGGGAGCGATCTTCTTGTAGAGATCCAGCTTCCAGTCCATGCGCTCGGCGATGGCCTCGATGATGAGGTCGCAGTCCTTCAGCTGTTCCAGATGCTCTTCGTAATTTGCTTGGCTAATCAGGGCCGCATCGGCCACATCACCCAGGGGTGCGGGTTTGAGCTTCTTCAGGCCATCAATCGCCTTGGCGACGATGCCATTCTTGGGGCCTTCCTTGGCCGGCAGGTCGAACAGCACCACGGGCACTTTGACGTTGACCAGATGCGCAGCGATCTGCGCGCCCATCACGCCAGCGCCGAGCACGGCGACTTTGCGAACTTGGAATCGACTCACGAACTTCTCCCAAAAAACACTGCTTGAGAGCAAAGCCCGCAGCATGCTGCGGCGGGCTTTGCCATAAAAGAATTACTCGGCACGCACCCAGGTCTGGGTCCGACCGAACATGGGCGCGCCGACATAGCCACGCATTTCCAGTTTCTTGCCACCTTCGATGGGCTTCAGGCGCGCCTTGTAGGTCTTGCCGTTATTGGGGTCGAGGATCTCGCCGCCACCCCACAAGCCCTTGTCATCGCTGTCTTGCTTGATGCCCTTGAGGATGGTCATGCCCACGACGGGCTTGTCCTTGCGCTCGTCTGTGCATTTATCGCATTTGGCGTCTTGTTTGCTGGCGTCGAAGATTTTCTCGATCACACCCGTGAGGACGCCGCCGTTGTCGCTGATGCGAACCAGGGACTTCTCGGTCTTGCCATCGTCGTCAATGGTCTTCCACAGGCCCACCGGCGTGGCTTGCGCCATGGCGAGATTAGCGACCAGGGTCAGAGCGGCAGCGGCAAAAATTGTCTTCATGGGTGTCTCCGATATAGGTTTGGTTTGAATCCCGAGCGATGAGCACCGAAGTGCTCATCTCAACAACAAGAAATCCGACGCGAGCTTAGAACAGGGCTTCGTCCATTTCCATCAAAGGCTGCAGGCCGGCACGTGCGGTGCGGATCAGCGATGCAGTCTCGGGCAGGAGCTTCGCAAAATAGAAGCGTGCCGTCGAGAGCTTGGCGGTGTAGAACTTGTCGCCGCTGGCTTGCTTCTCCAGCGCCACCTTGGCCATGCGGGCCCAGAAGTAGGCGAAGGTCAGGTGACCGACGACACGCAGGTAGTCGACCGCTGCAGCGCCAACTTCATCGGGGTTCTGGAAGGCCTTCATGCCGATCTCGGTGGTCAGCTTGGTGACCTTATCGCCCAGATCTGCCAGCGGGTTGATGAACTCCTGCATGGCTTCATTGGTACCCTCTTCTTCGACGAAGGCGGCGATCTTTTTGCCGAACTTCTTCAGCTTGGCGCCGTTGTCCATCAGCACCTTGCGGCCCAGCAGGTCCAGGGACTGGATGGTGTTGGTGCCTTCGTAGATCATGTTGATGCGGGCGTCACGGACGAACTGCTCCATGCCCCACTCGTGGATGAAGCCGTGGCCGCCGAAGACCTGCATGCAGTGCGAGGTGGCGATCCAGCCGTTGTCGGTGATGAAGGCCTTGATGATGGGCGTCAGCAGCGCGACTTCGTCGTCGGCCTCTTTGCGCTCGTCTTCATCGTCCGAGCTCAGGGCGCGGTCCAGGGTGACGGCCACATAGGTCGACAGGGCGCGGCCGCCTTCGGCGTAAGCGCGCGCGGTCAGCAGCATCTTGCGCACATCGGGGTGCACGATGATGGGGTCGGCGGCCTTCTCTGGCGCCTTGGGGCCGGACAGGGCACGCATCTGGATGCGGTCCTTGGCGTAGGCGGCGGCGTTCTGATACGCCACTTCGGTCAGGCCCAGGGACTGGTTGCCCACGCCCAGGCGAGCGGCGTTCATCATCACGAACATGGCGGCCAAGCCCTTGTTGGGCTGCCCCACCAGGGTGCCGACGGCGTCTTCCAGCACCATCTGGCAGGTGGAGTTGGCGTGAATGCCCATCTTGTGCTCCAGGCCAGCGCAGAAGATGCCATTGCGCTGCCCCAAGCTGCCATCCGCATTCACCAGAAACTTGGGCACGACGAAGAGCGAGATGCCCTTGGAGCCTTCGGGCGCGTCCGGCAGGCGGGCCAGCACCAGATGGACGATGTTGGACACCATGTCATGCTCGCCGGCGGAGATGAAGATCTTGGCGCCGTTGATCTTGTAAGTGCCGTCACCCACAGGCTCGGCCTTGCTGCGCAGCAGGCCCAGATCGGTGCCGCAATGGGGTTCGGTCAGGCACATGGTGCCGGTCCACTCGCCGCTGGTCAGCTTGGGCAGATAGGTGGCTTTTTGCTCGGGTGTGCCGTGGGCATGCAGGGCCTCGTAGGCGCCGTGGCTCAGGCCGGGGTACATGGTCCAGGCTTGGTTGGCCGAATTGAGCATCTCGTAGAAGCTCTGGTTCACCACCAGGGGCAGGCCTTGGCCGCCGAACTCGGGGTCGCAACCCAGCGAGGGCCAGCCTCCTTCCACATACTTGGCATAGGCTTCCTTGAAGCCCTTGGGCGGACGCACTTCATGCGTGGCCTTGTCCAGGGTGCAGCCTTCGGCATCGCCGCTCAGGTTCAAGGGCGCCACCACCTCAGCCGCAAACTTGCCGCCTTCTTCCAGCACGGCATTGATGGTGTCGGCATCGATGTCGGCATGCGGGGGCAAAGCCTTCAGCTGATCCACCACATTGAGCACTTCGTGCATCACAAACTGCATGTCGCGCAGCGGTGGGTTGTATTGGGGCATGTCTTACTCCGAGTGGTTTGATGGTGACAAAAATGGGGATGGCACAAGCGTGGCTCAGCGCCGCTTCTTGGCCGTGGCGTTTTGCCGTGCCTGGGCGTCCGCCACCAAGCCTTCCGGCGTGGCATAGGACTGCACGGCGCGCTCGAAACCCAGGCCCGCACGGGCCAGGGCGCCAGGATTGCGCAGAAAACGAGCGTCATGGTGCAGAGACAGGATCAGCCCGTGCAGCTCAAAAAGAATCTGTTCGACATCGGCGTCGGCATGCAGATGGCCGGCCTTTTGCGCCAGCACAATCGCCTTGTGCAGGGCGGCATGCCAGGCGCGCACCATGGCCACGAGCGCGTCGCGCACCGGGCCCGTGCGGTCATCAAATTCGACCGCGCCACTGATGTAAATGCAGCCGGAGTCCAACTCCAGCGAGACGCGCCGCACCCAGCGCTCATACAAGGCCCGCAAACGTGGCAGGCCGCGCGGCTCGCGGATGGCGTTGAAGAACACCTCTTCCTCGAACTTGGCGTGGTACTCCATCACCACCGCGATCTGCAATTCCTCACGCGAGCCAAAATGGGCGAACACGCCGGACTTGCTCATCTTGGTCACATCGGCCAAGGCGCCGATGGATAGACCCTCCAGGCCCATATGCGAGGCCAGACCCAGGGCAGCTTCCAGAATCACCGCCCGGGTGTGCTGGCCTTTTTGCAAGGACCGCACGCTGCGCGCCGGCTTGGCCGTCGCCGCAGGGGCTGTGTTCACAGAGGTTTTGGGAGGCAAGGTCGCTGACACAGAGTTGATCCGGGGCTGGCTGGCAAAGGGCTGGGAATTGAAGCGAATGAATTCGAGGTGGCGAATAATAAAACGAACGATCGTTCTATTTTGCAGAAACTTTGCCAACTTTGTCGAGCCCGCGTGCGATTTGCGGGCTTTCTAGAGGCGCCAGCCTAGGAGGCTGTCGCCGTGCGCACCGCCTAGCCTCGGCGTCAGTGCCGAACCGAGCGCAAGACCTTTCAGTTTCGGCAGCCAAGATGACAAGTGCTTGACCGCCTCCCTGCCCCGCGCGCCGCGTGGCGGCCATGGCACAGCGGGCAAGGGAGTGACGCGTGGCTTGCAGCAAAACTTGAGTCAGTGCGCACTATTGCAGTACGCTCCCACTTGGAGGTCACAAGCTGTGGACGTGCTTCAACTGGATGTCTCTGGTCGACCGCAGGCCTGGATCACGACCCGCGAAGCGGCCGTCATCTACGCCAGCGACGGCATCGCCTGGACCCTGGGCGAGCCCTGTCAGGTGCTGCGTGGCGGCATGCAGCGTCGCACCGGCGCGCAGTCGCGCATCGAAGTCCACCCCATCGTGGCCGTGCGCGGTTCGGTCCCCAGCCGGGCTTGGCGCCAGTCCCCCGCGCTCACCAATCCCAAGCTGTTTGCCCGCGATCGCTACGTCTGCGCCTATTGCGGCCACTGCTTCCACGCCGACAACCTCACCCGCGAGCACATCCACCCCAGCTCACGCGGCGGGCGCGACAACTGGATGAACTGCATCACCGCCTGCCGCGGCTGCAATGGCCGCAAGGGCAATCGCATGCCCGAAGAGGCAAATATGAGCTTGCTCTACCTGCCCTATGTGCCCAATTTGCACGAGGACATGATTCTGCGCGGCCGCCGCATCCTGGCCGACCAGATGGAGTTTTTGCTCGCCAGCGTGCCGCGCTCCAGCCGCTTGTACACCTGACCCGACTTCAGGCTGGTTTGCGTAAGCGCTTGTAAAGAAGCGTCGCCCGGTCAACCTCGGCACAATGACAATCGTTGGGCAGCGGTCTGCCCAAGGAGAAATCGAATGCCCATCTTGATGAAAAAACTCGTTCTCAGCAGCTGTGTGGTCGCGCTCGCGGCCCTGAGCGCCTGCTCAACCAGCAGCCCCGATGTGATCAAGCGTGAAGACGCGCAGCGCATGTCGCAAATCCAGGACGCGACCGTGCTGTCCGTTCGGCCGGTGACGGTGGACGGCAGCCAAAGCGGCATCGGTGCGGTGGCCGGTGGCGTGGTGGGCGCGGTGGCCGGCTCCTCGGTGGGCGGGCGCCGTGAAGGCCAGATCGCTGGCGTGCTTGGCGCCGTGGCCGGTGCCGTGGTCGGCAATGCGGTGGAACGCAACACCACCCGCGAGGAAGCCGTCGAGGTCATCGTGCAGCTGCGCAATGGCGAACGCCGCTCGGTGGTTCAGGCCAAGGGCAATGAGAACCTCAACCCAGGCGAGGCCGTCATCCTGGTGACCACGGGCGGCAAGACCCGGGTCAGCCGTGCCCCCGCCATCACCGCCCCCAGCAGCGCTGCCTCGGCCAATAACTGAGTTTGACCACGGGCTGGCGCAATGCCAGCCCGACGGGCGCCGTGCAATGCGGCCGCCCTGCTGAGCTCAAGCTCAGTCTTAGCAGGGATTGCACCTGCGGCCTTTTCCAAGCGCCTACTTTGTCAAGATGACAAAAGCCGGAGTCTCGCCTCCTGGTGGCCAAATGCAAATCTTGCCAAAGCGCTATCGCCTACAAACAACAATGCACTAACGCCCGACTCATACTGAGCCAAAGCGTTAAGTCTTGGGCGTTGAAATTCCACCAATGTCGGCGTTAGCTTGCTAAATTAGGCCCTTATCCAAGCATCACTGACTGTGCGGTTAGTGAAACTGGTGTTCTCAAGTCCTGATACCCATGCCGACCGGCTGATTGCGGTCGTGCCTGTCTTAGAAAGGCAGTGGATGAGTCGCCAAACGGGAGGAGCCTTTGGGCATTGCAGTCAGTCCAACGCGTTCGATCAAGCGGAGCGTCAGCCCTCGCGCCGAGCAGTTTTTGACCTTCATCAAGAGGCAAGGCGGCTTGAGCAAGCGCAGTACCGCGCTCGGCCTTCGGCGGAGCCAGGGCGGGGGGGCTATTGCCTCGACAAGGGTGCCCGCCCTCGCGGCCTCCCTCGGACACTTCTAGCCAGCCCACAGCCATGAGCTCGCAAGCCCGCCCCCCCAAAACCACGGCCCCTGTCGCTACAGCTGCGGCTACGACAGGCGTGGCGACCACGGCGGACGTTCCGCCCACAGGTGTCGGTGTCATGACCGAGGCCGTGGTCCCCGTCTGGACCCGACAGTTGGCGGCTATTCAGCACACGGTGCAAGGCGGTACCGTGGAATTGCTCACCAGCGTGGCCAGCATCCTGGGCTTGCAAGATCAACTCAGTGCCGAGCTCAAGAACTTGCCGCCCGATGCGCCGTTTGCCCAGGCCTTGAAGCAACTCAACGACGAATTCCAACAGCAATGCGAACACGCTTTGATGGCCCTGCAGTTTGGCGACCGGGTCGTGCAGATGGTCGACATCCTCTACCAGGACACCGAACGATTTGCGCTCGAACTGCCTGGCATGCAAGACGCCAGCCCGGCCGAGGCCGAGGCTTGGCTGAATGCCCTGGAATCCCGCTACACCACCGACGAACAGCGCCAGTTCCATCGCGGCGAGGAAGCCAAGCCGCCGCAGGACAACGTCGAATTTTTCTAGATCCAGCCCTATCTCTGACCCTTAGAACAGCAAGAGGACACCATGAGCAAAACCATTCTGGTCATCGATGACTCCGGGAGCTTCCGCACCGTGGTCAAACTGGCGCTGCAAAAGGCCGGCTACACCGTCATCGAAGCCGTCGATGGCCAGGACGCTGTAGGCAAGCTGACCGGAGCCAAGATCAATCTGATCGTGTGCGATGTCAATATGCCCAATATGGACGGCCTGACTTTTCTGCGCCATGTGAAGACGGTGGCGGCCTACAAGTTCACGCCGGTGATCATGCTGACCACCGAGTCGCAAGAAGCCAAGAAGGCCGAGGGCCGAGCGGCTGGCGCCAAGGCCTGGATCACCAAACCCTTCCAGCCATCGCAGCTGGTAGACGCGGTCAATCGACTCTGCGTCTGAAGGCAGGTCGGGCCTGAACACACAGGCCCGCCGCCTGAACCCTTCTTTGCAAAGTCGCGCGCCAGCGTCTGGCGCCTAACGTTCTTGGAGGTCTTTAGATGGCCGAAACGAATGCCGAGTTGTTTTCTCTGACCATGGGGCCGGAGATGACTATTTCGCAAGCCGCCGACATCCACGGTCTGTTGCTGGAAACCGTGGGCCGCCTCAATGGCGGTTTGAGCCTGGACCTGAGCGCGGTCAGCGACTTTGACAGCACCGGAATCCAACTGCTGCTGGCCACGCACAAAACCATGCAGGAGCGAGCCGCCGAGTTCAGATTGCACGAGCCCAGCAAGGTCGTGCTCTCCGCCCTCCAATGCTATGGCCTGGACGCGAATCTGCAGTCCCTCGGCCAAGCGAGTGCAAGCGAGGACTGAATCCATGTCAATGAATGACGAAGATGCAGAAATCCTAGCGGTCGCCCGGGCCGGCTTCTTGGACGAGGCGCAGGAGATGCTGCGCCAGTTCGAGCAAGGACTGCTGGTCCTGGAAGAAGACCCCAGCGATTCGGAAAGCCTCAACTCCGCCTTCCGCGCCGCTCACACCATCAAGGGTACGGCCGGCATGTTTGGCTGCGAGGCGGTGGTGACCTTCACCCACGAAGCCGAAACCCTGCTGGAAGCTTTGCGCTCGGGCACTCGCCAGCTCGATGAAGATGTGGTGGCTGCCCTGCTAGAAAGCCGCGACCAAATCGAACTGCTGTTGGGCGAGGTGCAAAGCGGTGAGGAAGACCCGGGCGTCAAGGCCAGCAGCGAAGCCCTGGCGGCCCGCTTGCGCGCCCTCCTGGGCGCAGAAGAGGCGGCCAGCGCTCCGGCGGCGGCCGCGGCCAGCAAAGCCCCTGTGCAGAGCGCCCAGGCCGAGCCAGAAGACAGCGGCGGCGATGCCTGCTGGCATCTGTCCTTGCGCTTCGGTCACGACGCCTTGCGCAACGGCCTGGACCCTTTGGCTTTTCTGCGCTACCTGGCCACCCTGGGCGAGATCAAGGCCTTGCGCAGCCAAGTCCAGGCCATACCCAATCTGGACGAGCTGGACGCCGAGGCCTGCTATCTGGGCTTTGAGCTGCGCTTCGATTCCAAGGCCAAGCGTGAAGACATCGAGCGCGTGTTCGAGTTCGCGCTCGAAGACAGCGATGTGCAGATCTTCGAGCCCGGCACCGCGCCCGCTGCTTTTGAAGAACTCGCCACCCGCCGCTGCGGTGACGATGCCGAGGCTCGCGCCGCCCTCTTCCAATGCTGGCACGAGATGGGCATGCGCTTCAAGGTGCGGCTTGAGGTCGCGGCCGTCCCCGAGGCCGAAGCACCCCAAGTCATTCCGCATATCGAGCGCCGGGTGGGCCCGGCCGAAGAAGGCAAGACCCAAAAGCGCAATGACCGCCGCAGCGGCGAGGGCGAGCGCCGCGAAGGTGGGCGCGACCGCCGGGCCGGTGACGAAACCCGCTTTGTACGGGTGCGCGCCGACAAGCTGGACAAGCTGATCGACCTGATCGGCGAGCTGGTGATCGCCGGCTCGGGCGCCCAGATGATTGCCCATCAGGAAGGCTCGGCTGTACTGGTCGAAGCCACCCAGCGGGTGATGGATCTGGTGCAGGAAACCCGTGACGGCACGCTGGCCCTGCGCATGGTGCCGATTGGCGAGACCTTTGGCCGCTTCCAGCGCGTGGTCCGCGATGTCTCCAAACAGCTGGGCAAGGAAGTCGATCTGGTGGTTACCGGCGGTGACACCGAGCTGGACAAGTCCATGGTGGACTCCATCGCCGATCCGCTGATGCATCTGGTTCGCAACAGCATGGACCATGGCCTGGAAACCCAGGAAGGCCGCATCGCAGCCGGCAAACCGCCGATGGGCCGCCTGGCACTGAACGCCTATCACGATGCCGGTGCGGTGGTGATCGAGGTCAGCGACGACGGCCGCGGCCTGGCGCGCGAACGCATTCTGGCCAAGGCGGTGGAGCGCGGCCTGATTGCCGAGGGTCAGGTCTTGCCCGACCACGAGGTCTGGCAGCTGATCTTCCATGCCGGCTTCTCCACCGCCGAGCAGGTCACCGACCTTTCCGGCCGAGGCGTGGGCATGGACGTGGTCAAACGCAATATCGAGGCCTTGCGCGGCACCATCGCGCTGACCAGCGAGGTCGGCAAAGGCACGCTGACCCAGATCCGCCTGCCGCTGACCCTGGCCATGATCGATGGCTTCCTGACCATGGTGGGTGGCGTCAACTATGTGTTGCCCTTGTCGGCGGTGGCCGAGTGCATCGATGTGCCGGCCGAGTGCGCAACGCAGGGCGAACGGGTCAGCGGCACTTTCGATCTGCGCGGCGAGGTGCTGCCCTGGCTGGATCTGGCCCGTTTTTACGGCATCACGCCAGACACCTCGCGCAGACGCAGCGTGGTGGTGGTGCGCGACGGCCAAACCCGAGTGGGTCTGATCGTGGATCGCCTGCTGGGCGAGCACCAGACGGTGATCAAACCACTCTCAGCCATCTTCCAGCATCTGAAAGCCTTGGCGGGTTCCACCATCCTTGGCTCCGGTGACGTGGCCCTGCTGCTCGACGTCTCCGGCCTGCTGAACGCTGCGGTCCGCAATGGCCAGCAGGTTCGCCAGATCGGCACGGCCGCCTTCGCTCACGCCGCCCTCAAATCCTGAACGCAAAAAACTTCACAGGGTCAAACGTTATGAACAGTCTTCTTCGCAACATCAAACTCTGGCAAAAATTTGTACTCATCGGTTTGGTGGGCTTTGTATTGGCCATCATCCCTGCCTCCCAGCTATTGCGAGGCTTGTTGGGCGATTTGAGCTTTGTGAAGACCGAGCTGACGGGCTTGCAGCCCATCAAGGAGGTACAAAAGTTGGCTCGCGCCCTGCAAGCGCATCGCAGCTACGCCACGCTGAGCCTGTCGGGCCAGCAAGGCAGCGAGGCGGAGCGGGTCCGAGCGCGCGATCTGGTGCGCACCGAGCTGGGCAAGGTGAGCGAGCTGCTGGCCAACCCACAGTTCAGCAAGGCGGCCGGCCGACTCAAGGACACGGCCAACGGCTTTGAACAAGTGGTCAAGGCCTTGGAGTCCGGCCAACTGCCCTTGAAGGACCTCTTGCAGCGCCATGCGCTGCTGCTGCAAAACACTTTGGAGGCGACGCTGGACATCGCCGACGCCTCCGGCCTGATCTTTGAGCCTGACGCCTCCACCTACTATCTGGTGACGGTGGGTTCAGACTTCATGCCCACCACGCTGGAGAACCTCTCGCTGGCCCAGGCCCAGGGCGCGGCCCTGCTCGGCAACAAGGACGGTGCCAGCGAGGCCCGGATGTTGATTGCCGCCTCACTGAACAGCGCCGCCCAGCAGCTCGGTCGCACCTCGACCCAGCTGGAAAATGCCATCAATCTGGAGCCCGCGCTGAAAGACAGCTTGGCCGCCCCGCTCAAGGCCGGCTTGGACAGCCTTGCCGCCTTTGACAAGCTGGCCCGCAATGAGCTGGTGCTCAACGACAAGCCCAGCCTGAATGTGGCCGAATTCCAGAATCGGGCCAATAGCACCATCGAGGCTCAGTACAAGCTGATGGACCAGACCCAGGATGCGCTGGCTCAGGCCCTGGAGCAAAGAGCGGCCTCGGTGCAACGCAAGGTCTGGACCGAGGCCGGCTTGTTCCTCTTGCTGATCGCTGTAGCGGTAGGTCTGATGATTGCTATCGTGCGCTCGGTCACCCGCCCACTGAGCAGCGCGATATCTGCCGCTGAAGCAGTGACCCAGGGTGACCTGAACTACCGCATCGAAGACAAGGGCCAGGACGAGGCCGCCCTGCTGCTGCAAAAGCTCGCCGCCATGCAAGGGAATCTGCGCGACCGTGCAGCCAGCGATGCCGCTGCATTGGCGGAATCCAGCCGGGTCAAACAGGCCTTGGACCGCTGCTCAACCAATGTGATGATTGCCGGCGCCGACGCCCATATCGTCTATATGAACAGCTCGGTGCTGAGCATGATGCAGCGCAATGAAGACGAGCTGCGCAAGGTCTTGCCGCAGTTCGATTCGAAGCGGCTGATCGGCCAGAACATCGATATCTTCCATAAGAACCCCTCGCACCAACGAAATCTGTTGGCGGGGCTCAACGGCGAGTACAAAACTCAGATCAAGGTGGGTTCCCTCACCTTCTCGCTGATCGCGAACCCCATCATTGACGCACAGAACCAGCGTCTGGGTACCGTGGTCGAATGGCGCGACGTGACTCAAGAACTGGCCGCCCGCGAACGCGAACTGCAACTGACCGCAGAAACCTCGCGGGTCAAGCAAGCGCTGGACATTTGCTCGACCAACGTCATGATTGCCGATCCTGACGGCAACATCATTTACAACAACGGCTCGGTGGCGCAGATGATGCAGCGCAACGAGGCCGAACTGCGCAAGGTCTTGCCGCAATTCGACGCGCGCCGCATCGTCGGCTCCAACTTCGACCAGTTCCACCGTAACCCCGGTCATCAACGCAATCTGCTGGGCGGCCTGAAGAGCGAGTACAGGACCGAGATCAAGGTCAGCAACCTCACCTTCTCTCTGATCGCCAACCCGATCTTCGACGCACAGCAACAACGTTTGGGCACGGTCGTGGAGTGGAAGGATCGCAGCGCAGAAGTGGCGGCTGAACAAGAGGTCAGCACCATGGTGGACGGCGCCACCCAAGGTGACTTCGCCAACCGCATCGCGCTTGAAGGCAAGGAACCCTTCTTCCGCATGTTGGGCGAGAAGTTCAATGCCTTGGTTGAAACCGTCAGCGGCACCATCCGCGAGGTGCGCGCGGCAGCCGATCAACTGAGCAGCGCCTCGGATCAGGTCTCGCAGACCTCGCAATCGCTCTCGCATTCGGCCTCGCAACAAGCCGCCAGCGTTGAGCAGACCACCGCTTCTCTGCAAGAAATGGCCTCCTCGGTGAAACAAAACGCCGACAGCGCCAATGTCACCGACGGCATGGCCACCAAGGCAGCCAAGGAAGCCATGGATGGCGGCGCGGCCGTGGGCACCACGGTCAATGCCATGAAGTCCATCGCGACCAAGATCTCCATCATCGACGACATCGCCTACCAGACCAATCTGCTCGCCCTCAACGCCGCCATCGAAGCCGCTCGTGCCGGAGAGCACGGCAAGGGCTTTGCGGTGGTCGCTGCCGAGGTTCGCAAACTGGCCGAACGCAGCCAGGTGGCGGCGCAAGAAATCGGCACCCTGGCCGGCTCCAGCGTGCAGATGGCCGAGAAGGCCGGCCAGCTTCTCAACAATATGGTGCCCTCCATCCAGAAGACCTCCGAGTTGGTGCAGGAGATTTCGGCCGCCTCAGGCGAACAGTCCGAGGGCGTGTCGCAGATCACCGCGGCCATGAACCATCTGTCCACCGCGACCCAGCAGACCGCCTCGGCCTCCGAACAGCTGTCGGCCACGGCCGAGGAGTTGTCGGCCCAAGCCTCGCAGCTGCAAGAGCAAATGGCCTTCTTCCGCTTGGCCGATGACCATGACTCGGGCGGCTCTCGAGCTCGCCCCGGCAAGCATCGCTAAACCCTCAGAAAAGCCCCCAAGCCTCCCCGATCTGAAAGCCCGCCATGCGCACTAATTTGCCCGTCACCCAACAGGAATTCCTGCTCAGGGAGGGCATGACCATCGTGTCACGCACCGACCTGAAAGGCCGCATCACCTATATCAACGACGACTTTCTTGAGGCCAGCGGCTTCGCGGAAGCCGAGCTGATCGGTCAGCCTCACAACATCGTCCGCCACCCGGACATGCCCGAGGAGGCTTATGCGGATATGTGGTCGGTGCTCAAGGGCGGGCGCCCCTGGACGGGCATCGTCAAGAACCGTTGCAAGAACGGCGACCACTACTGGGTGGTGGCCAATGCCACGCCGGTCAAGGAAGGTGATTCGGTGGTGGGCTATATGTCGGTGCGCACCCGGCCGACCCGCGATCAGGTGGCCGCGGCCGAAGGCCTGTACCGCCGCTTCAAAGAAGGCAAGGCCGCCGGCTGGATCATCCGGGACGGCCAAGGCATCAAGACCGGCTTGCTGGACAGCCTGAGGCAGTTCTCCGCCAGCCTGGGCCTGGCCAGCAAGTCCGGCATGGCCGCGCTATTGCTGGCCGCGGGCGCCCTGCTGCTTGGCTATGCCCTGCCGGCGTCCAACTGGCAGTTGGCGGGCCCGGGCCTGCTGGCGGCTTTGCTCGGCGCCTGGGGCCTGTTCGCCATCAACAAGCGCCTGCGCAACACCCTCGAGGTGGCCGGTGCCCAGTTTGAAATGTTTGGCCAGGGCCGCTTCGACGGCGTGGTGAAGACCGAGGGCCGGGACGAGCTGGCGCGCATGATGCTCGCCCTCAAGCGGGTGCAGACGCGATTGGGCTTCGAGTTTGCCGACACCCGCAAGCGTGCAGAAGAAGCCGAACGCATACGCCAAGCCCTGGATGTGGCCGCCACCAACATCATGGTGGCCGATGTGGGCTACAACATCATTTACGGCAATGCCTCGCTCAAGGCAATGTTGAGCAATGCGGAGGAAGACATCCGCAAGGATCTGCCGCGCTTCAGCGCCGCCACCGTCATCGGCAGCAATGTGGACGTGTTCCACAAAAATCCCGCGCACCAGCGCACCATGCTGGATCGCCTGAGCAGCGCCCACACCACCCGCCTGACACTGGGCGGCCGCCGCTTCGACCTGATCGTCAACCCGGTGCTGGTCGAGGGCAAGCGCCTGGGCACGGTAGTGGAATGGAAGGATATGACGGCCGAGCTGGCCGCGGCCGAACGCGAGCAAATGCTCGCAGCCGATAACGCGCGCATCCGCAGCGCGCTCGATGTGGCGGCCATGCCTGTGCGTATCTCCGACGATCGCGGCCTGATCGTCTACGCCAACGAAGCCTTGCTGAACATCTTGCGCCGCGACGAGGCCGCTTTCCGGGCCGAGTTGCCCACCTTCGATGCCCGCCAGGTGATAGGCGGCTCCATCGGCATGTTCTACAAAGATGCAGCGGCGGCGGTGCAACGCATGTTGAATCTGCAGGAGACCACCAATGCCTCCATGGTCCTGGGCGGCCGTAACTACGACGTCACCACCTCTCCCATTCGGGATGCCGCGGGCCGCCTGATCGGCACCGTCGGTCAGTGGCAGGACCGCACCGAGCAACTGGCCGCCGAGCAAGAGTTCGACGCCCTGGCCACGGCCGCCAGCGGTGGCGATCTGAGCCAGCGCATCCCCACGGCGGACAAGACCGGCTTCTTCAAACAGATTGGCGACAAGTTCAACGAGCTGATCGAAACCGTCAGCGGCACCATCCGCGAGGTGCGGGCTGCGGCCGAGCAATTGAGCAGTGCCTCGGACCAGGTCTCGCAGACCTCGCAGTCGCTCTCGCACTCGGCCTCGCAACAGGCCGCCAGCGTGGAGCAGACGACGGCCTCCCTGCAAGAAATGGCCTCATCGGTCAGACAAAACGCCGACAGCGCCAACATCACCGACGGCATGGCCACCAAGGCCGCCAATGAGGCCCAGGAGGGTGGCGAGGCGGTCAGCCAGACGGCCGACGCGATGAAATCCATCGCCACCAAGATTTCCATCATCGACGACATCGCCTACCAGACCAATCTGCTGGCCCTCAATGCCGCCATCGAAGCGGCGCGCGCGGGCGAGCATGGCAAGGGCTTTGCCGTGGTGGCCGCCGAGGTGCGCAAGCTGGCCGAGCGTAGCCAGGTGGCGGCCCAGGAAATTGGCGCCCTGGCCGGCTCCAGCGTGCAGATGGCCGAGAAGGCGGGCGCCTTGCTGGGCAATATGGTGCCCTCCATCCAGAAGACCTCGGAGCTGGTGCAGGAGATCTCCGCTGCCTCAGGTGAGCAGTCGCAAGGCGTGAGCCAGATCACCACGGCGATGAACCATCTCTCCACCACCACGCAACAAACCGCCTCCGCCTCCGAACAGCTCTCGGCCACGGCCGAGGAGCTGTCGGCCCAAGCCGCGCAATTGCAAGAGCAGATGGCCTTCTTCCAATTGGCCGATGACAAACCCTCTGGCGGCGCGCGCAGCAGCGGCGCCACCCTGCATGGCCAGGCCCGCTCGCATGCCGCCCCCAGAAGCTCGGGCGCAAGCAGCGGCAGCGGTGGCAGCGTCAACGCGACCCGGGCCAATTACGAGGCCAATCAGCAGCGCAGCGCCGCGGCCCCGCAGTTCAAGCCACCCGCCGCGAGCAGCAAGCCGCGTGGCGGCGGCAGCGTGGCCGGCGAGATCGACGAGTCCTATTTCAAACGCTTTTAAGGAGCAGCCATGAGCACAGGACATGGCGCCCCAGCGGACATCCTGCTCAGCGCAATCGCCGAGCACGCCAAGGACGGCCCGATGCAGCAGCTGTTGCGACTGGCCGTGGGCCGCGAGACCCTGGTCATCCCCATCGAGGTGGTGCGGGAGATTTTGGAAGTTGGCCGCATGACGCCGCTGCCGCAAACCCCGCCCTTTGTGCGCGGGGTGATGAATCTGCGTGGCGCAGTCGTGCCGGTGGTCGACCTGGGCGCACGCTTCGGCCTGGGGATCACCGAGCTCGGTCGGCGCACCGCCATCATCGTGGTGGAGGCCAAGGGCGATGACGACTACGACCGCCTGATCGCAGGCGTGCTGGTCGACGCCGTCTACGAGGTGCTGGAGGTGGACAGCAAGCGCATCGAACCGGCGCCCAGTCTGGGCGTGGCCATCTCGCCGGAGTTCCTGGCCGGCATGGTCAATGTGCGGGGCAGCTACGCAGCCTTGCTGAATCTGGACCAGGTGCTTTCACCGGCCGCCCTGTCGGCGCTAATGGCCGCACCTCAACCCGCCTGAGCCCAGTCCATCGCCACACACCATGAGCAATCTCTCACCCCAGTCATTCACAGCAATTACCGATTTATTTCATCGGATCTCAGGCATCCGCCTCACCGAAGCCAAGCATGCCCTGGTGCAAAGCCGGCTGCAAAAGCTGGCGACCGACTCCGGCGAGCCCGATCTGAACGTCTTTGTGCAGAAGATGGTGCGCGGCCAGATGCCCGAGGACATGCTGGTCAGCGTGGTGGACAAACTCACCACCAACGAGACCTACTTCTTCCGCGAGCCGGCCCACTTCGAGGACCTGGCCCGACGTGCCGGCGCGCATCGCGGCGGGGGCGAGTTCCTGGTCTGGAGCGGCGCCTCCTCCTCCGGCGAGGAGGCCTACAGCATCGCCATGGTGCTGGCCGACAAACTCGGCACAGCGCCCTGGACCATTCACGGCACCGATCTGTCCACCACGGTGGTGGAGAGCGCACGCCAAGGCCTCTACCCCATGGAGCGAGCGCGCAATACCAGCAAGGACTATCTGCGCCGCTTCTGCCTGCGCGGCGAAGGCCCTTATGAGGGTCAACTTCTCATCATGAAAGAGCTGCGCTCAAGGGTGAAGTTCCAGTGCGCCAACCTGATGCAACCGCTGCCAGCTCTGCCCATGTTTGACGTTATTTTTCTGCGCAATGTGCTGATCTACTTTGACGCACCGGCCAAACGTGCCATCGTGGAGCGCGTGATCGAGCGGCTCAAGCCCGAGGGCGTGCTCTATCCCGGCCATGCCGAATCGCTGGCTGCCTTGGACCTTCCACTCAAGGCCATCGCCCCGGCGATTTACCAACACGCTTGAAGAACCCAGGGTGAAGCCCATGAACAGGCCTTTCAGCAATCTACCGCCACCACGCCTCCCGCCATTGAGCGAGGTGCAGAAGACCATGAACCTGATGCCCGGCCAATGGCATTTTGGCCAGGGCGCGATGCTGCGCACCTTGCTGGGCTCCTGCGTTGCCATCACGCTCTGGCATCCGGCCAAGAAATGGGGCGGCATGTGCCATTTCCTCCTGCCCTCGCGCAGCAATCGCGGCGGTGCCGCACTCGATGGCCGTTATGGCGATGAGGCCATTGAGATGCTGGTGCAGTCCATCAAACGCACCGGCACCAAGCCCGGCGACTATCTGGCTCATCTCTACGGCGGCGCCGACACCATGCCCGACGGCATGAACGTCAAGTTCAATGTCGGCCAGCGCAATATCGAACAGGGCTGGGCCTTGATCGACCAGCATGGTTTCCAGCTGCAAGACGTTGATGTGGGCGACAACGTGCCACGCACCGTGTCCCTGGATCTGCCTAGCGGCAAGGTCGAGGTCAAACGCGGCAAGGCCAATAAGTGATCTGAAGCAAAACCTAGCAAAAATTCGGGAGCGAGCCCATGAGTGAAGCCCTTCGTGTTGCCGTGATCGACGACTCTGCCGTTGTCCGCAAACACCTGACCGGTCTGCTAGAAGCCGCCGGTATCAAGGTCATCATGACCGCCAGCGATCCGCTGTTCGCCTGGCCCAAGCTGGAGTCCAACTGGCCCGATGTCATCGTGCTCGATGTAGAAATGCCGCGCATGGACGGCATCAGCTTTCTGCGCCAGCTGATGCGTGACCACCCCATGCCGGTGGTGATGTGCTCCACCCTCACCGAAGCCGGTTGCGAAACCACCATGCAGGCCTTGGCGGCCGGTGCCGTAGGCTTTGTCACCAAGCCCAAGATCGGTCTGCGCGACTTTCTGGAAGACCCCGGCAATGGCCTGGTAGGCATGGTGCGAGCTGCCGCCAAGTCCAATGTGCGGGCCTTGCCCATCGCCTCGAGCGAACCCGGTCAGGCCGGCCAGCCGGGCAGCCGGCCCAAGGCGCCTTTCAACCCGGCCGCCTTCGCCAGCAATCTGGCCATGGCGGAAACCACCGATCGCGTCATCGCTTTCGGTAGTTCAACCGGCGGCGTGCAGACGATTGAAGCGGTGCTCAAGCAATTGCCCCGCACCATGCCCGGCATCGTGCTGGTGCAACACATGCCGGAAAAATTCACCCAGTCTTTTGCCGCCCGCTTGAATTCCATGACCGATCTGGAGGTGATGGAGGCCAAGGACGGCGACCGGGTCATCAACGGCCGCGTGCTGGTGGCGCCCGGCGGCAAGCATATGCAGCTCAAACGCAGCGGCGCCCAATACGTGGTGGAAGTAAGGGACGGCCCCTTGGTCAACCACCACAAGCCCTCGGTGGATGTGCTGTTCAAATCGGTGGCGCAATGCGCGGGCCGCAACGCCATCGGCGCCATCTTCACCGGCATGGGAGATGACGGGGCGCGTGGTCTGCTGGAAATGCGCAAGGCTGGTGCCACCACCCTGGCCCAAGATGAGGCCAGCTGCGTGGTTTACGGCATGCCCAAGGCGGCGGCGGAATTGGGCGCGGCACAGCACATCGTCTCATTGACGGCCGCACCTGCAGCCCTCATCAAGCTCAGCGGCGTGGCGGGCTGATTGGCGCGCTTTTCAGATTTCCCGGACGCATAAAGGCGTATTCGGGCCTAGCGCCGGGCCGCTCCCAAGCCGGCCCGCCTTGGCAACGCCAAGCGTTGCCGGCTCCTAGGGGGACCGGCTGGGCTTGCCCGCGTTCAGCGCGGCAAAACCGGACGAGGGGCTCACATTCGCTTTAGCGAATCACCTTGCCAATCACCTTCATCAACTCCAGCGGGCTGAAGGGTTTGATCAGGTATTCATCGGCACCGGCCTTCAAGCCGGCTTGGCGGTCGCTATCTTGACCGCGCGCGGTCAGCAAGATCACCTTGGTGCGCTTGAGGCCGGGGTCAGACTTCACCCGCTGGCAAACCTGCAAACCATTGAGGCCGCCGGGCATCATCACGTCGAGCAAGATCAGATCGGGCCGGAAGCTACCGGCCTTGCGCAAACCCTCGTCGCCATTGGGCGACTCTTCGATCTCGTAGTCATCGAACTCCAGCGTTACGCGGATGAGTTCTCGAATTTCCTCTTGGTCTTCAACGATAAGAATTTTCTTCACGATGGCTACCCCTGAAGGCATTTAGTAACGCTACGCCATGATGCCTCAGCCCAGGCGCGCGGTGTACAAATTTGCATCAGGAAAACGCGTCCTATGCACGCAAAAACAGACGGAATTGCCTAGCGTTTATGCGTCAAGAACGCGATGATTGAGCCGAAGTAACGATGTGAGCCCCCGGCATAGGCCGGAGCGCCACTCCAAGCCATAACGTCGATTTGCATCGACCCAAGCACAGAGTGCCGACGATGACTTTCGCTGAACCTAGAGGATGCTCCGTTGCATGAATACTCATCCCGCTCTTCTCAACAGCAACAAGAGTCAGGACATCACCATCTTGCTGGTGGTACTGGTCAACGCAGTTCTTGCGATCGGCCTGGGCTATTACAACCAGGCGCTGCCCCTGGCGCTCAAGGTCGCATTGCCCGGTCTTTTGCTGGCCGGGCTTAGCTATCGCTACGCGGGCGGGCGCATCACCAGCCGTCTGGTTTTGGCAACGGTCTTGGTCGCCCTGGTCGCGTTGCAACTGCAGCTCACCCAAGGTGCCACCAATATCCACGCCAATGTCTATGTGAGCCTGTGCCTGATGCTGTTCTACGGCGATTGGATGGTGATTGCCTATATGGGTGGCTTGCTGGGTCTGCATCATCTGGGCTTTCAAGCGCTCAGCTCCGCGCAAATGCCTTTGTATGTGCATGCCGCGACCGGGCGCTGGGGCCAGTTGGCCGATCTGGGTTTTCTGGTCGTGCTGAGCGCCTTCCTGATCCAAGGCGCACGCCAGATGCAGGTGCGGGCGAATGAACGCTTCGAGCTGGAGTTTCTGGTCAATGCCATGGGCAAGGACGGCCCCATCCGCCTGAACTTGGATTCGATCCGTACCAGCTCCAAGGTCGGTGGCCGCCTGAAGGACGTGCAAAGCCGCATGTCCTCCGCCCTGCGACTGGTGCGCGAGGCCACCTTCAGCGTGCACGGGGCGGCCGAGGAAGTTGGCGCCACCAGTACCGAGCTGCTCTCACGCACCGACAAGACCGCCAACGGCCTGAAAGACGCGGCCATGAGCCTGGAGCAGATCACCATGATCGTGCAGGCCAGCGCTCGCGCTTCCAAAGAGGCGCTGGACATGTCCCACGCCTCCTCGGCCATGGCCATCAAAGGCGGTGATGTGGTGTCGCAGATGGTGGCCGCCATGCAGGAGATCGATCAGTCCTCCCGCCGCATCACCGACATCATCTCGGTGATCGACATGATTGCCTTCCAGACCAATATCCTGGCCCTGAACGCGGCGGTGGAAGCGGCCCGTGCCGGTGAGCAAGGCCGCGGTTTTGCGGTGGTGGCCGGCGAGGTCCGCCGCCTGGCGGGTCGTTCGGCCGAGGCCGCCAAAGAGATCAAGACCTTGATCGCGGCCTCGCTGGAAACGGTGGAGCGGGGCGCCAAGCTTGCCGATGTGGCGGGCGACACCATGGTCGATCTGGTCAGCTCGGTCAAACGGGTGGGTGAGGTCTTCAACAATCTGACGGCCGACAACTCCGAGCACGCGCAAGGCCTGGAAGTGGTGGCCGCCTCGGTCAAGGAGTTGGACGAGGTGACGAGGCAGAACGTCCATGTGGCGGAGCGTTCCGGCGAGATTGCCCATGAGCTGCTGGGTCAGTCGGTGGCCCTGGCCGAGGTGCTCAGCACCTTCCGCCTGGGCGACGACTCAGCCGTCACCGAGTTCCTCAAATCGGCCCGCGCCGCCGTCGAAGCCGCTGCCAATGTACGCAACGATATGGCCTCCCGCGCCAGCTCGGCCAGCGCCGAATCCAGCAGCGGCTCCAATATCGACTTCTTCTAAAACGGCGTCATGCGCCCCTGGAACACTTTTTTACACACTGTGTCGCGACCGCGACGAAGTGCGTTTGGCGCGAAAAAGCAGGGACTTCACCGAGTAACAGAGGGAAATAAAGTTCGGCTCTCGGTTTAAAGTGCCGGGCTGAGGCTCGGCATGACCGGGCGCTTTGTGCACTATCCATTCAATTCGGAATCTTGTTGCCCGCGATGATTTGAGATTGGTGCCGGGGCGCCCGTCCGCTGGAGCCGCCCTCAAACCATCGCAAGCCCGAGAGACCCCGTGGAACCCACCTTGGCCGAGCCACCTCAGTCCGCCCTGTCCGGCGTCGCCCGCATGCTTGTCCATGCGGGCAAGATGCAGCACAAGCAGGCCGAGGACCTGATGCGCCAGGCGCGCGAGAAAAAGCTCAGCTTCGTGAACGCCGTCATCAGCGCCGGCGTGGTGAGTTCTTCTGATCTGGCCCACACCTTGTCTGCCGCCCTGGCCGTGCCCCTGCTGGACCTGGCCGCCATGGATGCCCAGCGCATGCCGCGCGACATCGTTGACGCCAAGCTGGCCAATCAATATCAAATCGTGGTCTTGGGGCGCCGCGGCAGCCGCCTCTTCATCGGCGGTGCCGACCCCACCGATCAAGACGTGGTGGAGCGCATCAAGTTCGCCACCCAGCTGACGCCGGAATGGGTGATCGTCGAGCATGACAAGCTGACCCGCATGCTGCAAGGCTCGGCGGCCAGTGCGGCCGAGGCGCTGGAGTCCATGTCGGGCGGCGACTTCGACTTCGACATCGCCGAGGAAGACGCCGCCCCGCAGCAAGAAGCGGCCGAGTTGGCCGATGTGGAAGACGCACCGGTCGTGCGCTTCCTGCAAAAAATGTTGGTGGACGCCATCAATATGCGCGCCTCCGACCTGCATTTCGAGCCCTATGAATACCACTACCGAGTGCGCTTTCGGGTCGATGGTGAGCTGCGCGAGATCACCCAACCCCCCATCGCCATCAAGGACAAACTGGCCTCGCGCATCAAGGTCTTGTCCCGCCTGGACATCGCCGAGCGTCGGGTACCGCAAGACGGGCGCATGAAGCTCAAGTTCGGGGCCAAGGCCATCGACTTCCGCATCAGCACCTTGCCCACCTTGTTCGGCGAGAAGATCGTGATCCGTATTCTTGACCCCTCCTCGGCCAAGCTGGGCATCGACGCCCTGGGTTACGAGAAGATAGAGAAAGAGCGCCTGCTGGCCGCCATCTCCCGGCCCTACGGCATGGTGCTGGTGACAGGCCCCACCGGATCGGGCAAGACGGTGTCGCTCTACACCTGCTTGAACATCCTCAACCAGCCGGGCGTCAATATCTCCACCGTCGAGGACCCGGCCGAAATCAACCTGCCCGGCATCAACCAGGTCAATGTCAATGACAAGGCGGGCCTTAGTTTCTCGGCCGCCCTGAAGTCTTTCCTGCGTCAGGATCCCGACATCATCATGGTCGGTGAGATCCGTGACCTGGAAACGGCCGACATCGCCATCAAGGCGGCCCAGACCGGCCATATGGTGATGTCCACCCTGCACACCAATGACGCCCCCAAGACGCTCAGCCGCCTCTTGAATATGGGTGTGGCGCCTTTCAATATCGCCTCCAGCGTCTTGCTCATCACGGCCCAGCGCCTGGTGCGCCGCCTGTGCGAGAACTGCAAGGCGCCAGCCGACTACCCCCGCGAGGCTTTACTTCGCGCCGGTTTTGTCGAAGAAGAGCTGGATGGGAGCTGGAAACAGTACCGCGCCGTGGGCTGCTCCAACTGCAATAACGGCTACCGCGGCCGCGTCGGGCTCTACCAAGTCATGCCGATTACCGAAGCCATACAACGCATCATCCTGGCCGAAGGTTCGGCCATGGATATCGCGGTGCAGGCCAAGCTTGATGGCGTGCGCGACTTGCGCCAGTTTGGCCTGGTCAAGGTCAAGCTTGGGGTGACGACGCTGGAAGAAGTCCTGGCCGCAACCAATGAATAGTTCGGGCCGCACCCTGATGTGCGCCCCTTGGAGGTGATATGGCGACGACAAGCGCAACGGCCAAGCGCGTGAATGAATTCACGTACGAATGGGAGGGCAAGGACCGCAATGGCAAGCTGGTACGAGGAGAAATCCGCGCCGGCGGCGAAGCCATGGTCAGCGCCACCCTGCGCCGTCAAGGCATTCTGGTTAACAAGGTCAAGAAGCGCCGCATCAGCGGCGGCAAGTCCATCACGCAAAAAGACATCGCCGTCTTCACCCGCCAATTGGCCACCATGATGCGGGCCGGCGTGCCCTTGCTGCAGTCTTTTGAGATCGTCGGCCGCGGCAGCACCAACCCGCGCCTCACCCGCTTGCTGAACGACATCCGCCAGGACGTGGAGACCGGCACCAGCTTGTCCACCTCGCTGCGCAAGCACCCCATGTATTTCGACGCGCTCTACTGCAATCTGGTCGAAGCGGGCGAGGCTGCCGGTATTCTGGAGTCGCTGCTGGATCGCTTGGCCATCTACCAGGAGAAGACGGTTGCCATCAAGAACAAGATCAAGTCCGCCCTTACCTACCCGGTGGGCGTGCTGGTCGTGGCCTTTGTGGTGGTGGCGGTGATCATGATTTTTGTGGTGCCCGCCTTCGAGGACGTGTTCAAGTCCTTCGGCGCCGAACTGCCCGCGCCCACCTTGATGGTGATCGCCATGTCCAAGTTCTTTGTGGGTTACTGGTTCATCATCTTCCCCAGCATCTTCTTGTCCATCTACTTCTTCTTCCAGAGCTGGAAGCGCTCGGTCAAGATGCAGCACACCATGGACCGCCTCTTGCTGAAGGTGCCCATCTTTGGCGATCTGCTCTACAAGTCGGCCGTGGCACGCTGGACCCGCACCCTGTCCACCATGTTTGCGGCCGGTGTGCCCCTGGTCGAAGCCCTGGACTCGGTGGGCGGCGCCTCCGGCAATGCGGTGTTCGCCGAGGCGACCGAAAAGATCCAGCGCGATGTGTCCACCGGCACGGCCCTGACCACCTCCATGACCTCAACCGGCATCTTCCCCACCATGGTCTTGCAGATGGCTGCCATCGGTGAGGAGTCGGGCTCCCTGGACCATATGCTGTCCAAGTCCGCCGAGTTCTACGAGGACGAGGTCGACGAGGCCGTCAAGGCCTTGTCCAGCCTGATGGAGCCTTTCATCATCGTCATTCTGGGCACCATCATCGGCGGCATCGTGGTCGCCATGTATCTGCCCATCTTCAAGCTGGGCCAAGTGGTTTAAGCCACGAGAATTTATGTCTTCTGCGGAATTTGAGTTTCTTCTCTCGCCCTATGTGCTGGGCGTCTTGGGCCTGTGCGTGGGCAGCTTTCTGAATGTGGTGGTGCACCGCCTACCCCTGATGATGGAACGCCAGTGGCTGCAGGATGCGGCCCACACCTTGGGTGACGGCGAGGCCTTGGGCCGCGTGGCCCAAGTCCCCAAGGCCGAGGCCGACAAGCTCGCGGCTTCGGCCACCGGCTTGGCGGACAAGCTGGAAAAGCTGCCAAAGCTGGGCATCGCCCTGCCCCGCTCGCGCTGCCCGTCCTGCGGCCATGTGCTGGCTTGGCATGAGAACCTGCCCCTGCTGGGCTGGCTGCGCCTGGGCGGCAAATGCGCCGCCTGCAAGGCCCCTATTTCCAAGCGCTACCCGCTGATTGAGTTGGCCACCGGCCTGATGTTTGCGGCCCTGTCTTGGCATTTCGGCCCACAGCCCACAACCTTGCTCTGGTGTGGCTTTGCCGCCGCCTTGCTGGCCCTGGCCGCCATCGACTGGGACACCACCCTCTTGCCCGACGCCATCAACCAGCCCTTGCTCTGGGCCGGCCTCGCCGCCTCCTTGCTGGGCTTCACCCTGCCGCTAACGGCTTCGCTCACCGGCGCACTAGTGGGCTATCTCTCGCTCTGGAGCATTTACTGGCTGTTCAAGCTCGTGACCGGCAAAGAGGGCATGGGCTATGGCGACTTCAAGCTGCTGGCCGCCCTGGGCGCCTGGCTGGGTTGGCAGATGATTTTGCCCATCGTGCTGGGCGCCTCCCTGATAGGCGCCATCGTGGGCATCGCCATGAAGATGAACTCCCAGCTGCGCGAAGGCCGTTACGTGCCCTTCGGCCCCTTTCTGGCGGGTGGTGGCTTCGTCGTGCTCTTCGCCGGGCCTGAGCGGGTGCTGGGCTGGCTGGGCTGGGCCTAAGCCGCAAGCATGACTGTCTTGAAAATCGGCCTGACCGGCGGCATTGGCAGCGGCAAAAGCACGGTGGGCCGCTGCTGGGCCGAATTGGGTGCAACCCTGATCGACACCGATGCGATCGCCCGCAGCCTGACCTTGCCCCAGGGTGCGGCCATGCCGGCCATCGTGCAAGAGTTCGGCCCACTGGCAGTGGACGAGCAGGGGGCACTGAATCGCGCCTGGATGCGCGAACAGGCCTTTGCCGACCCCGCAGTCAAACGGCGGCTGGAAGCCATACTCCACCCCCTGATTGGCGCGCTGACGCAAGAGCAAGCTGCCGCGTCCAGCGCCGATGTGATCGTCTTCGACGTGCCGCTGTTGGTCGAATCAGGACGCTGGCGCCAGCGGGTCGACAAGGTGCTGGTGGTGGACTGCGAGGAGCAAACCCAGATCGAGCGCGTCATCGCCCGCAATGGCTGGAGCCGTGAGACCGTGCTTGCCGTGCTGGGCCAGCAGGCCACACGCAGCCAGCGCCGCGCCTGCGCCGACGCGCTGCTTTACAACGAGGCCATCACACCCGAGGAGTTGAAAAGGCAAGTCCTGACCCTCGCCCGGCATTGGACTTGAAGGATTTCGCTGCAAATCTAGCCGCCATTGAAGCGAGCAGGCGCTCTGGCTGTGAAACAATCAGGCCACATCGCGCAGCGCCCCGGCAGACAGCAGGCCCTCAGGACGCAGCGCTTGGCCTCAATGCTGACCGACAGGAATGACCGCCTTGGTCCTATACGAATATCCCTTCAACGAGAGCATCCGCACGATGCTGCGACTGGAGCATCTGTTCGACCGACTGGGTCAGCTGATGGAGCGCGAGACGCCGCTCGACCACCACTTCGCCTTGGTGACGATTTTCGAGATCATGGATGTGGCCTCGCGCGCCGATCTGAAGTCCGACCTGCTCAAGGAGCTGGAGCGGCACAAGACTCAGCTCGGTAGCTACCGTGGCAAGCCGGGTGTCTCGGACGAAGCGCTGGACGAAGTCATCCATCGCATCGACCATGCCTTTGACGGCCTCAACAAGCTCTCGGGCAAGGCCGGCCACGCCCTCACCGCCAATGAGTGGCTGATGAGCATACGCAGCCGCATCAGCATCCCCGGCGGCACCTGCGAGTTCGATCTGCCGGCCTACTACACCTGGCAGCAATTCCTGCCGGTGCGCCGCCGCAAAGACCTGATGCAATGGACCGAGAGCCTGATGCCGCTGGCCGAGGCCTTGCAAGTGCTTTTGGGCCTGCTGCGTGACTCCGGTGCGCCGCACAAGGTGGCCGCGACGAACGGCCAGTTCCAACAAAGCCTGCCGGCCGGCCGGGTCTTCCAACTCCTGCGCATGCGCATCGACCCCAGCCTGGGGCTGATCCCCGAGATCAGCGGCCACCGCCTGATGGTGTCCATACGCCTGATGCGGCAGGACGAAGACGGGCGGCTCAAGCCGGCCCAGCAAGACGCCGGCTTCGAGCTGACGCTCTGCGCCTAATCAATCAAAGCCTTTCCAGACCCCGATGAGCACAAGCCGTATCGTGCGCTGCCCCACCTGCGGTGGTGACAGCATCTTCGCCCCCAGCAATCAGTGGCGGCCGTTCTGCAGCCAGCGCTGCCGCCAGATCGATCTGGGCGCCTGGGCCAGCGAGAGCTTTCGCGTCGAGACCACGCCACCGCTGGAAGACCTGGACCCCGACGCCTTGCCGCCAGACCTGCGGCAGTAATCAGCCCAAGATAGTGGCCAGCTGACGCCGCGCCTCAGCGGCATCACTGAACAAAATCGCCTGCCAGCCCAAGGCCTTGGCGGCCTCGATATTGGCCGGGTGATCGTCCAAGAAAACACAGCTCTGCGGCGTGACGCCGAACTGCGCAGTGGCCAGTTCAAACACCGCCGCCGAGGGCTTGGACTGCTTGACCCGGCCCGAGAACACGCCGTCCTCGAACCATTCGCGCAAGGGGAAACTCTGCTCCAGATGCTCGGCATAGGGCTCGGGCATATTCGACAAGAAAAAGAGTCGGTGCCCCGCTTGCTTGAGTTCCTGGATCAGGGCCACCGTCTCAGGCAAAACCTGCAACTCATCCGGCACTGCCGCCACCACCTGGGCCACTTCTTCAAGCGGCCAGCCGGTACGTTGGGCAATGCGGGCCGTCACCGTGGGCGCATCGATCAAGCCTTGATCAAACGCGCCCCAGTCGCCGCCATAGGCTGTGAAGAACTCAGCCGCCACGGCCGCGCCCTCGGCCGCATCGCGCACCCGATGCGGCCAGACACGGGCGAGGAAGCTGGGCGGATGCCAGCGAAACAGCACGCCGCCAAAGTCAAAAACAATGCTCTTTTTCATTGGATTTTTTGAAGCAAGCCGGCGGTCGAGCCGTCCAGCCCGCCGGCATCGCCATTGCTCAGGCGCGGCAGCAGCTTGTTGCACAAGGCCTTGCCCAGCTCCACACCCCATTGGTCAAAGCTGTTGATGCCCCAGAGCGCACCGCTGACAAACACACGATGCTCGTAAAGCGCGATCAAGGCGCCCAGGGAGCGTGGGCTCAACTCGTCCAGCAAGAGGGTCGTGCTGGGGCGATTGCCAGGGAAGCTGCGATGACGGGCCAGCACCTCGGACGCCAAGGTCTTGGAGGCCGTCGGTGCCTGCTCGCCCAGGGCTTCCTCATAGGACTTGCCCTGCATCAGGGCCTGGGACTGCGCCAGGCAGTTGGCCAGCAATTTCAAATGCTGATCGGCCAGGCTGCGGGCCAGATCGCCCTGCACATGGGCCCCGAAATTGGGCTTCTTGACGGCGATGAATTCCACCGGGATCACATCCGTGCCCTGGTGCAACATCTGGAAGTAAGCATGCTGGCCGTTGGTACCCGCCTCACCCCATACCACAGGGCTGGTGGCATAGGGCAAGACCTGACCCTGCAGGTCAACACCCTTGCCATTGCTCTCCATCTCCAGTTGCTGCAGATAGGCCGGCAGGCGCTTCAGCCCTTGGTGATACGGCGCCACGCTGCGGCTGCTGAAGCCGTGGAAATTGCGATACCAAATATCCAGCAAGCCCAGCAGCACCGGTGCATTGCGCTCCAGCGGCGTGTGAGCGAAATGCTCGTCCATGGCATGGGCCCCGGCCAACAGGCTGCGGAAGTTGTCGGCCCCAATGGCAATAGCAATCGGCAGGCCGATCACCGACCACAGCGAGTAGCGCCCGCCCACCCAGTCCCAAAAGCCAAACGTGGTCTGGATGCCGAAGGCCGCCGCCGCCGCGGTATTGCTGCTGGTGGCGACAAAGTGACGCGCCACATCGGCTTCAGACTTTCCTGCGGCCAGGAACCAGGCCTTGGCCGACTGCGCATTGGCCAGGGTTTCTTGCGTGGTGAAGGTCTTGGAGGCAATCACGAACAGCGTCGTGGACGCCTTCAAATCCCGCAGCACACCGGCCAAATCATGGCCGTCCACATTGGAGACAAAGTGCAGCTTCAGCCCCGGCTGGGTGTAGGACTGCAAAGCCCCCACCACCATGGCCGGGCCCAGATCGCTGCCGCCAATGCCGATGTGGACCACATCGGTGATCCCGCTGCGGGCCGTGTCGCGCACGCTTTCGGCATAAGCCAGCATGGCGGCCAGCGAGGCTTGCACCTCCGCGCTGAACAGGCCCGCGCCCGCCGGGGCGCGCAAGGCCGTGTGCAGCACGGCGCGATCCTCGGTCAGATTGACCGGCGCGCCGGCCAGCAAGGCCTCGCGTTGTGATTCCAGCCCGCAGTCACGGGCCAGTTGCAAGAGCAAGTCCAGCGTGGCGGTGTCGATGCGGTTTTTGGACAAGTCCACAAACAGCTCCGGCGCAGCGATGCTCCAGTGGCCGAAGCGATCGGCCTCCGCTGCGAAGGCCTGCCGCACATCAAAGTCGCGGCCGCTGGCATTGAAATGCGCTTGCAACAGTGCCCAAGCTGGGCTTTGATCACAACGCGAAATCCCCATAGTCCTTAACTCGCAATCATCTGATCCAGTTTGGCCGAGTCGATGGCAAACAGGCGGATACCTTCGGCCAGCTTTTCGGTGGCCATGGCATCCTGGTTGAGGGCAAAGCGGAAGCCCGCTTCGTCGAAAGAAACATGCGCAATCTCGGCCTTGGCCGCGGCCTCGGCGTCCAGGGCGCGCGGCAGGGCGGCGTCCAGAGCTTGAAGCTGGCTGAGCAGATCGGGGCTGATGGTCAGCAGATCGCAACCCGCCAGGGCTTGAATCTGACCCACATTGCGGAAGCTCGCACCCATGACCTCGGTCTTGATGCCGTGCTTTTTGTAGTAGTTGTAGATCTGGGTGACCGACTTGACGCCCGGGTCATTGGCACCCGACTGAGCGACCTCATCCCATGCCGAGCCGGCGCTCTTTTTGTACCAGTCGTAGATACGGCCAACAAAGGGCGAGATCAGCTGGATGCCCGCCTCACCGCAGGCCACGGCCTGGCAGAAGGAGAACAGCAGGGTCAGATTGCAGTGGATGCCTTCGCACTCCAGCTCGGCGGCGGCTTGAATGCCTTCCCAGGTGGAAGCGATCTTGATCAGCACCCGCTCGCGGCCCACGCCGGCGGCCTCGTACAAGGCCATGATGCGGCGGGCGCGCGCCACGGTGGCGGCCTTGTCAAAGCTCAGGCGCGCATCGACCTCGGTGGACACGCGGCCGGGCACGACCTTGAGGATCTCCAAGCCAAAGCGCACCAGCACTTGATCCACGATCTCATCCAGCGGCTTGGCCTTATGGGCGGCCACCGTGTCCTTCAACAGTGGCGCGTAATCAGGCGACTGCACGGCCTTGAGGATCAGCGAGGGGTTGGTGGTGGCATCGCGCGGCGCGAACTGAGCCAGTTGCAGGAAGTTACCGGTGTCGGCGACCACGGTGGTGAGGGATTTGAGTTGGTCGAGTTGGTTCATGGCAGGCGCGATGACAAAAGAGAGAAAACGGAGGAAAAGGGCAAACCCGTATTAGAACCGTTTCCCTGCGCTGGCTTGGCGGCGGTGCAAGCAGAGCCAGACGACGGAGGGGCGGCGGGTTACAGCTCTGCTTGTCAAAAATCTCCCATGAACTTGCGGCGGATGAGGCCTCGGATTGACCGATTCAAGAAACTCCGGCATCATAATTCCAGAAACTTTGTTACATCGCAAACTCATTTTGCTTCACCCCGTCTGCCGCGGCAGACACCCGTACACCTTCTATCAAGGCCTAGCTCAATGTCTTTTGATCTCGTTTTCTTCGGCGGCACCGGCGATCTCACCTGGAGAAAGCTGATGCCCGCGCTGTTCCAGGCCTTCCGCCACGGCAAGTTGCCCGCTGGCGGCCGCATCCTGGCCGTGGCCCGCGACGAGATGACGGACCAGGCCTATCGCGAATGGCTGAAGGCCCGCTTCCAGGAAGTGGACGGCAGCAAGCGTCCCAATGAGGAAGAGTTTGAGAAGTTCGCCGACCTGCTGCATTACCGCCGCATGGACTTGTCGCAGCCCGAGCATTACCAGCGTCTGAAGGACTGGCTGGGCGAACGGGCGGCCGATACCGTGGTGCTTTACCTGGCCACCAGCCCGCATCTGTTCACCCAGATCTGCCAGCAGCTGGGTGCGGCCGGCCTGAACCACGAGCGCATCCGCGTCGTGCTGGAGAAGCCCCTGGGCCATGACCTGGCCAGCGCCCAAGAGATCAACCAAGTCGTGCGCTCGGTGTTCAAGGAAGAGCAAGCCTTCCGCATCGACCACTATCTGGGCAAGCCTTCGGTACAGAATCTGATGGCCTTGCGCTTTGGCAATGCCTTGTTCGAACCCCTTTGGCGGCGTGAAAGCATCGCCAATATCCAGATCACCCTGGCCGAGCGCCTGGGCGTGGGCACCCGCGGCGGTTTCTACGACGGCACAGGCGCCCTGCGCGACATGATTCAGAACCATGCCTTGCAGCTGCTCACCATGATTGCCATGGAGCCGCCCTCCAGCAACGATGCCGACGCCATCCGCGACGAAAAGCTCAAGGTGCTGCGCTCACTGAAGCCCTTTACCGCCGAGAGCGTGAGCCGCGACGTGGTGCGCGGTCAGTACCGGGCCGGCTCCATCGAAGGCCAGGCCGTGCCCGGCTATCTGGACGAGGCCAAGGTGCCGGCCGACAGCCATTGCGAAACCTTTGTGGCTCTGCGCACCGAGGTGCAGAACTGGCGCTGGGCGGGTGTGCCCTTCTATCTGCGCACCGGCAAGCGCCTGGCGGAGCGGGACGCGCAAATCGTCATCAACTTCCGCCCCGTGCCCCACCCCATCTTCCCCGGCACCAACCAGGCCAACCGCTTGGTGATCAAGCTGCAACCCGAGGACGGGCTGGAACTGCAATTGCTGGCGGCCAAGGGCGGAGCCCACGGCGAGGCGCTAACGCCGGTGTCCCTGGACCTGGACTTCGACAAAGCCTTTGCCGCCAACCGCGTCGGTGCTTACGAGCGCCTGCTGCTGGATGCCATCGCCGGCCGCTTGAACCTCTTTGTGCGTAGCGACGAACAAGAGCAGGCCTGGCGCTGGGTGGAGCCGATTTTGCACGCCTGGGCAGAGGACGACGCAGGCCCACGGCCCTATACCGCCGGCTCCTGGGGCCCGGCCGCTGCCAGCGCCCTGGTGGCGCGTGATGGCTTTGCCTGGGGTGAAGAGGAGTGAGCATCCTGGAGCGCGTGAAGGCCGCTCTGCCGGCCCTGCCGCCGGCCGAGCAGCGCGTGGCCAAGCTCTTGCTGAACGATGCGCGCGGCTTCGCCAATCTGCCGGTCAGCGAGCTGGCCGACCGGGCCCATGTCTCCAAGCCCACGGTGGTGCGCTTTTGCCGCAGCGTGGGCTATGACGGCCTGGCCGACTTCAAGCGCAAGCTGGCCGGCAGCGTCAACGAAGGCGTGCCCTTTGTGCACCGCGCGGTGGATGAGGATGAGAAGCCGGGCGACCTGATCGTCAAGGTGGTGGACAACGCGGTGGCCGCCCTGCTGCACTACCGCAACGACGCCGCCAGCCATGCGTTTGAGCGCGCTATCAACGCCCTGGCCGAGAGCGCGCGCAACAACCGCCGCATCGAGTTTTATGGCGTGGGTAACTCGGGCATCGTGGCGCAGGACGCGCAGCACAAGTTTTTCCGCCTGGGCATCAACACCGCCGCCTGCAGCGACGGCCATGTGCAATTGATGAGCGCCACCATGTTGCAGGCGGGCGATTGCGCCGTCGTCATCAGCAACTCCGGTCGCAGCCGCGACCTGCTGGACGCCGCCGAGATCGCACGCAAAAAGGGGGCGACCATCATCATCATCACCGCCAGCGGCTCGCCCCTGGCGGCCTTGGGCCAAAGCCAGGGTCAGATCTTGCTGGCGGTGGACCACCCGGAAGACTACGACCGCTACAGCCCCATGGTCTCGCGGCTTTTGCATCTGATCGCGGTCGATATTTTGACCACGGGCGTGGCCCTGCGTCTGGGGCAGACGCTGAGGCCCATGCTGCAGGAGATCAAACGCAATCTGCGCAGCAAGCGTTACGCGAACTGATCGTGTCGGGCGGCTTGCAGGCCGCCCGCAGGGTTCAGGCCGGCAGCAACTCCGGCCACAGCAACTCGGCCACGCCGTAGACCCGGGCCAGCTCTTGCAGCTTGGCCGGCACCTCGTGCAGCTGCAGCTGCACGCCCTCCTGGGCGCATAGACGGGCCGCGCTGATCAAAAGCGTCAGCACGCCGGAATCAAAGTCTTGCAGATCCGCCGCGCTGATGCGCAGCTGCGCACCGGCGGCGCTGCGCACCTGCGCGGCCTCGGCCCGCAGACTGGCTTGCAGGGCCGTCCACAGCGTGGGCAGCTGCTCTAAGCGAACGGAGGCAGGCAGTTTGAGCATGGGCATGCAGCGCTGGCTCAGGCCTTGCCGTTACCGGCTGCGGCCTTCTGATTCTTGTCGGCCAAGGTCTTGATCAGGCCGTCGATGCCATTGGCACCGATCTCTTGCGCAAAGCTGTTGCGGTACTGATCGGCCAGCCAGATGCCCAGCACATTGACGTCATAAATCTTCCACAGGCCGGAAGACTTTTCCAGGCGGTAGTCCAGCTGGATCGGGTCACCCTTGCCGCGGATCTCTGTCTTCACCACCACCTCGGTGTCATCTGCGCTGGCACGCAGGGGCTTGAGCGCGATGGTCTGATCCTTCACCTGGGTCAGCGCGCCGGCATAGGTACGCACCAGCAAGGTCTTGAACTCTTCCTGCAGGCGCTGCTGCTGGGCGGGCGTGGCCTGGCGCCAGAAGCGGCCCACGGCCGAGGAGGTCATGCGCTGGAAGTTCACATGGGGCATGACCTTGGTGTCGACCAGGTTGATGATTTTTTGAATATCACCGGCCTGAATGGCTTTGTCGGACTTGACCGCATCCAGGGTCTCCAGCGAGAGCTGGCGGATCAGTTGATCCGGTGCGGCATTGGCGTCCGCCGCCTGTGCCGGCAGGGCCGCAGCCCAGATCAGGCCAGCGGCCAGGGTGGCGGAGAAGAATCCGCGCTTCAACAGGTCTCGTTTGCTTGCATTCATTGCTGTCTGCTCTTTCATTCTTCAATCGTTCGGTCGGAAGGCCTTAGCTAGAACGCCGCAGGCCTTGCTTGGGTTCACAAGAATTCGCTCAGAACTCAGGGACCGGCTTGGGGATTCTCTGCAGGCGGCTTCTCCGGCGTCAGCACTTCGTACTCGTCGTCATCGCTGAAGCTGCCGCGACGCTGCAGATAGGCATCGCGGTAGAAGGTGTATTTGTCCAGAGCAATGCCTTCCAGCATCTGGCTGGCACGCAGGAAGTTGGAGCGCGCATTGATGGTTTGCAAGCTGTAAATCGCCACCTTGGCCGAGCCCTCCTTGAACACCAGCGAGGGCGAAGCGGCATAGTCCCAGGGCAAGGCCAGGCTGTCTCGCACCGAGGAGGGGCCGAAGATCGGCCAGACGATGTAGGCGCCGGTACCCAGGCCCCAGCGGCCAAAGGTCTTGCCCAGGTCTTCACTCTTCTTCTCGAGACCCACCTCGGTGGAGACATCGATCAGGCCGCCAAAACCCAACACGGTATTGACCGCAAAGCGCATGCCCTGTTCCACCCCTGCCTTCAAGCGCCCTTGCAAGAACAGATTGACGGTGGACCAAGCATCGTTGACGTTGCCAAAAAAGTTGTCGATGGACAGACGGACGGGCGCGGGCACGATGTCTCGATAAGCCGTGGCCACCGGCACCAGCACATGCTCGTCAATCGCATCGTTGAAGCTGAAGACCTTGCGGTTCCAAGACTCCCAAGGGTCCAATTTCTGGCCCGGCGCGCCGGGGCCACGCAGATTGGCGCAAGCACTGAGCATCAAGGCCATGCACAGCAGCACGAAGGCGCGTAGGACAGGGGCGAGGCCTGCCCTCATGGCTTGGCTCCGCCAGCTGACGACCCGCTATCGGCCGCCTTGTTGTAGAGGAACTGGCCGATCAGGTTCTCCAGCACCACGGCGGACTGGGTCTGCTTGATGCTGTCGCCGGCCACCAGATTCTTCTCGTCGGCACCGGGCTCCAGGCCAATGTACTGCTCGCCCAGTAGGCCGGCCGTCAGGATCTTGGCCGAGCTGTCCTTGGGGAAGGCCATCTTCTTCTGCAGGTTCAGCGTGACCTTGGCCTGAAAGCTTTTGTCATCGAAATTGATGGACTCCACCCGGCCGATGACCACACCCGCGCTCTTCACCGCGGCATTGGCCTTGAGACCGCCGATATTGTCGAACTTGGCCGTCACCTGGTAGGTTTCGTCAAAGTTCAGGCTCAGCAGATTGCCGGCCTTGAGGGCCAGGAACAGCAAGGCGGCGCCGCCCAAGAGGACAAAAAAACCGACCGCCGCATCATGTCGAGAGGCTTGCATGCCGTACTCCAAAAACTAGCTAATTCAAAAAATTCTCAGATGGAGAACATCATGGCCGTCAGCACAAAGTCCAGTGCCAACACCGCCAAGGATGAAACCACCACGGTCCGCGTCGTGGCCTG
This sequence comes from Paucibacter sp. KBW04, assembly GCF_003852425.1. Taxonomy (GTDB): domain Bacteria; phylum Pseudomonadota; class Gammaproteobacteria; order Burkholderiales; family Burkholderiaceae_C; genus Paucibacter_A. Next base: position 387,298 of record NZ_QAJN01000002.1, read on the forward strand.
AGCCACGCCTTCGGGCGTGGGCTTGCAGGCATAGCCTTGCAACAAGGCCACAAAGGTCACGGTCACGCCAAACACAAGGCTCTTGACCACGCCATTGCCAACGTCGGCGAACACATCCACCCCGCCCTGCATCTGCGACCAGAAGGCACCGGCGTCGATGCCGATCAGCACGACTGCCACCAGCCAACCGCCGATCACGCCGATGGCCGAGAACAAGGCCGCCAGCAAGGGCATGGCAATCACCCCGCCCCAGAATCGTGGCGCCAGCACCCGGGTCAGCGGGTCCACGGCCATCATCTCCATGGCGGTCAATTGCTCGCCGGCCTTCATCAAACCGATCTCGGCCGTTAACGAAGTACCGGCCCGGCCAGCAAACAGCAAGGCGGCCACCACGGGCCCCAGCTCGCGCACCAGACTCAAGGCTACCAACAGGCCCACGGCCTCGGCCGAACCATAACGTTGCAAGGTGTAATAACCCTGCAGCGCCAGCACAAAGCCAACGAACAGGCCCGACACGCCGATGATGGACAGCGAGCGGTTGCCCAAAAAATAGACCTGGTCGCGCACCAGGCCAAAACGCAGCAAAGCCTGGGGTGAACGCGCCAGGATCTGCGTCAGCAAGCGCGCACCAGCGCCCACGCTGGCCAGCTGCTCGCGCGTGGCCAGGCCCAGCCTGGCCAGAAAATTGGGCCGGCCGCTCATACGTCCTGCTCCAGGCCAAAGTCCTGCGCGACCGGCGTGGCGGGCTGATGAAAGCGCACCGGGCCATCGGCGTGGGCGCCCACAAACTGCTTGACCAAGGGATCCGCGCTATGCCGCAGCTCATCCGGCGTGCCTTGGGCCACCACACGGCCGTTGGCAATCATGGCCACCTCGTCGGCGATGGCAAAGGTTTCATGCAAATCATGGGAAACAATGATGCTGGTCAGGCCAAGCGCATCATTCAAATCTCGAATCAGCCGCGCCGCCACACCCAGGGAAATCGGGTCCAGGCCGGCGAAAGGCTCGTCGTACAAAACCAGGTCCGGGTCCAGGGCGATGGCCCGCGCCAAGGCTACCCGGCGCGCCATGCCACCCGACACCTCAGACGGCATCAAGTCGCGCACACCGCGCAGGCCCACCGCATTGAGCTTCATCAGCACCAGATCGCGGATCATGGCCTCGGGCAGCTTGGTGTGCTCGCGCAAGGGGAAGGCCACGTTCTCGAACACCGAGAGATCGGTGAACAAGGCGCCGAATTGGAACAGCATGCCCATACGGCGACGCACGGCGTAGAGTTGATCGCCACCCAGCTGCGCCAGATCTTGACCATCGAACAAGACCTGACCCTTGAAGGGCCGAATCTGCCGCCCCAAGAGCCGCAAGACCGTGGTCTTGCCGCCACCCGAAGTGCCGATCAAGGCCAGCACCTTGCCACGCCGCACCTTCAGATTGACCGACTCCAGAATCACCCGGTCGCCATAGCCGCAGCTGACATCGCGCAACTCGATCAGAGCGGTTTCTTCTTCAGTGGAATTCAAGTAGGTGGTAGACGCCATGAGCCTCGGGCAGTCGGACCCCAGGCCCGATGGACGAAAGCGACATCATAGGGGAAACACCCGAGGGCTGCTGAGGGCGGGCCTAGGACCCCATCGGAGTGGACGAAATTCCCGGCTCGGCGTCGAATCGGACCTCAACACGCATCCATGACTTGACCTGCTGACCATTCAACTCCCCGGGTCGAAACCGCAGCGAGAGAAAGGCGCGCTTCGCCGCCAAAGCCAGGGGCTCTGGCAATGGGGGGTCGTCCATTTGGACACTTTGCACCGCCCCCGCCTCATCAATGAAGAGCCTCAGAACCCCAATATAGCTACCGATCAAGGCGCTAGCCTCCTTGGGCCACTCCAGCTCTGGCGCCTGTTGAGCTGTGGGCGCTTGCGTCAGAAGTGGACGAGGCCAGTAGTCCAGTTCATCCGCCACTGGTGCAACTTCCCCCTGGACCTCAAGCATGGCCCGCTCAGACAAGCCTTCAGCCGGCGCCAGGGGTTCAAGCCTGAAGTCCGTGGATGCTAAGGACGCTATCTCAGGCTTGCTTTGCGGAACCTGTCCGGCGCCGCCACTGACGAGGCCCTGCGACAGACGAATCGCGACAGGCTTTGGAGAAGCTTGAGAGGGTGGAGACCCAAACTCAAGCACTGTGGCAAACGTCAGGTGGATGGCGAGGACCAAGGCGAGCAAGCCCCCAAGCACCCAGCGACGCGAGGGGGAAGGAGCCCATGGCCTCTGGATCAATTCATCAACTCTCGCCACGATGTTCTACGCATACTTCCCATGGTCGGCGGTGTCACTTCCGCACCGTTGCGCGCCACGTTTTTGCCATCCACACCTTGAATCAAGGTGATCAGTTTGCCCGTCGAGCCAACAATAGACGTGATACCCGCCACCAAAGTCGTGCCTGAGTAAGCCAGCAAGGGCGTGCCGCTACCGACATCCAGGTAGTACAGCCATGAGGTACCTCCCGGCGAGCAAACCGTAGGCGTGGGAATATTGCTGGCGACGATCAGCTGATTGAGTTGCTGATCGAAGTCGACGTTAACCCGCTCACCGGTCGTCAGATTCAAGTCCACATACCAACCCAGCTGAGTCGCCCAGTTCACGGTCGACGGGTTCAAAAGGCCACTACGGTCTGCCTTAAGGGTTTGCTTCACCATGCCAGCATTGCTGCGCAGTGCGCCCAGGCCTGTCGTGGCGAGTTGATCCTTGAAGGTGTAGATCGACTGAGTCGCCGTATCTCCCACGTCCGTGGTGCCGAGGTAGCGACCCGTGGCCACCGAGATCACGGGGTATTTGTACTGCCCGGACACAATCTCGCTCAGCACGGGCTTGGTCGTGATCGGTTGGTTTGACCCCGTCTTACCCACCAGGACTGCCTCGCGGCCCGTGGGGGCGTAATTGTCATCAAAGTCAAAGCGCCACACATTGCCCAACATATCCCCGCCATAAATACGGGAGGCAATATTGAGCTTGTCATCATCCACCCAGGCATTGATCTTGCCGAGATTGCTAGGCGTTCCGGTGTCGCCCGCGCCTGTACCCACCTTGCTGATCAAAGTGCCTGCGACGGCGTCAAGAACGTAGAGGTAGCCCTTGCCATCCCCTGGACTGACATTGTTGTAACCCGAACTGAAAGCGACCACCCACGTGCCCGCCTTGTTCTTGGTGATGATGGGATTGCCAAAGGTGTAGCCAAGATCGGTATCGGTGTACTCCCAAAGCGAAACGGGAGCATTGGGGTCCGTCACATCAAGCGCGTAGTAACCGCGCCCCCCTTTGCCCAAGCCGCCGATCAAAATGGTCCGCCACTTGCTGCCGTCGTAAACGTCGGAGACCACGGGCGCGCCATCTACATAAAAGCGATGCAAAGTCTCGTACCTGGCGTCCGCCAAGACATACATGTCTGAAATCACCATGGAAGGCACATAAGCCCACAACTCGGTGCCTCCGGTGCTGTCTTCGCTGACCTTCAATGCATGCAGCATGCCATCGTTGGCAGCGACATACAGGACACCTTGGCGGTTCATCTGATCATGGGCATAGGTGGCATAGCCGTCGGCATAACTCAGGGGCGGCTTTTTCACATAGACCGGAGCACCGTTGACGATGTCACCCATCGGGCTGCTACGAATGCGGAACAACTGGTCATCCAAGGCAGCGGCCGATTGCTCGTAGCTGCTATTACCTCGCAGAAAGTCGACCACATTGGTGGCTGTGACCTTTGCCTGTGCTGCGGAACTCAGAGACGCGCATTGCGAAAGTCTGAAACTACCGCTGGCACACAAACTATCAAAAGCACTTGCGAAACCTGCTGAACGAAGATTGGGCTCGGTGAACTCGGCAAGGCCGCTCGCGGCTGAACCTCCTCGGAACAGAATACTGCGGGTCCCCTGGCCCTTGATACGCGAAGCCGCCGACCAAACAGGGGTGCTGGGATTGATAACCTCACCGCTTGCCGTATTGATCTTGTGTGCGTTAACCGTGCCGTCCCAGGTCTTGGTGGTGTAAACAGGAATGAACAGCCAGTCGTCGCCAGCCGAAGGTGTCAGCGAGCTGGTCGCAGCGGCCGCCGAACTGCCGGTCGTCGCGTCAATTTTGGTCAAGGCATCTACCAGGCTTGCCGCCATATCAGCCGAATTCTTGGCGCTGTAATAGACACCGCGCCCATTCACAGCTGCGTGCCAGAGGTCATCGATACGCTCTTCATTGACGTTGTTGATCGGATCAGGCCAATTTTTATTGCCTTGCTTCAGGTCAAAAAAATCACCGCTGGACTGGGTTTCATAGTTTTTGTCATAACGCAAAGTTCCATTCAAACCCAGGCCCATGGTAAAGGTCGTCATGTGCTGGGCCGAGTTTGTATCCTTTTTTCCGTCACTTGGCACATTGTTATCACATACTGTCTGCCCTGAGACCGCACCATTGCAATTACCCAGAGCAGGTGTACGCAGATCGGTCATGTAGTAATACATGGCCACATCGGCCAAGGTTTCGCCAATGCTCAACTGGTCACGCATGGGACGATCCACAGACGAATCGCCGTCCAGATTTCCAACGCCACTTCCCCCTGAAACATTCAAGGGAGCGGCGGAATCCTGATTCCAATAGCCGTCGGTGGAAAGAATTGTGTAGTTTCGCTGGCAGGAATACTGCATCGGATCGGATTGCCCAGACAAGCGGTTGGCAAAGTATCGTCCTGCCCGAGCCAAGGCCGGCCGCAAGGGTGTGTTACTTGTACCGGACGTGCCGTAGAGCCGGGTGAAGAAATCAACCTTTTGAGTACCGCTGTCGTAATCTCGAATATTCAAGAATCCGGTACTATCCGAGCCGCCATTGGCATAATCGCTGATTCTCGAGAAGCCGACACGAAAACGCGTAGCGTCAATAAGCGCAAAGGCCCGACCTGCACCTGCACGAATGGCCAGCATGCGAGTTCTGTAGTAAGAATACCAATTTGCGTAATTGGTTTTCTGCGCAGCCGTGAGCGAGGAACTGGCTCGCACGATATCAAAATCATTGTCCAAACAACTCCCTGCCGGCGCGCTGGCCTTGCGCGTCGCCCAAAGAAATGGACCGGCCTGGCCAGCATTCGTCACCTGGGTGGTTGTCGTTTTCAAAGCGCAACTATTGCTAGTTGAGCTATTGCAAGTCTTACCTGGCGCGTTGACACGCTCAACCAGGACCGTCGTAGTGATAGTGTTGGTGCCGTCCCAGTAACTAGAAGTCCTTGGATTGGGGCGCGGCAAGGCGCAACTGCTGGATGTCGATTTACCACAGGGAGATGCCGTGGATGAGCTCGTATTCGTATCAATAATGGGGCCTAAGACATCGGGAGTCTCAGGATTGTTATTGCTTAGATTCGTATTACTGCCCGAACTGGTGTTATACCCATCATTCCAAGCCGAGGTGAACGAGGCATTTGCCATCAGTGTACCGTCGGATTTCAAGGGGGGATCGTAAGTTCGGGTGGGGTCGTAAAATACAAGATTGTCGGAAACGGCCCCAAAACAAACGTTATTGCGTTGAGCATCATCGGGCAGAAAATTCCAGGACATGGAGCCGGAATTATCCAAGACAAACATCAGATTGCTACGCACCAAAGTGCCGTTGGACATGGTGCCAAGCGGCTTGTCCGAGATGTCAGCCGTACCGGCAAAACAGTTTTGCCAAGACAGGGCCAAGAGCAAAAGACTGCAGGCCAGGGCATGGGGAATTTTGAATAGATTCATGCTGATACTCCCGAAGTCCGAAGACTTACATCTGGACAATGGTTTCAGTAAACGCGACAGTTCCGCGCGGCCCTTGGGCACGCACAACGATGCGGTAATACTGCAGATTGTTGACGGCAATAACGGCCTTGCCTTGCTTGTAGTCGACCGATCCCTTGTTTCCGCCTGAAGTCATTGCCGCGCCTAGAGGGAACGCACAGTCAATCGCCGCAGGATTTCCCTCGACGGCGCACAAACGAGTGATGACGTAGCGCGCTCGGTTGTTACCGCCATTGAGGACGATTTCTGGCGACGCAGCCACACAAGTCCCAAAGCTGCCGGCTGGATACAGGGAACAACCATCGCCTGTCCAATCAACGACAGCCCGATTTGAGGCTGTACTCATATGCCCTGTTACATCCAAAGAATCACGGCTGGATGCGTAATAGCCAGCCGCCGCCACATCGCCTCGCAATGTTTGCCCTGCATTGGTGTTCAGCCATGTCAGCGCTTGCTCAGCGGCTTGGCCGGCCGCCGAAGTCGCATCTTGCTTAAAGCCCAGATTGCCAATGACCAAGGACCCCGTATCTACCGAGCGAACCAAGGCCACTGCGGCAAGAGTCAAGACCACCAAGGCCATCAAGGCAAACAGCAAGGACAGCCCATGCTGTCGACCGTGAAGTTTGAATCTCGTCTGACGGTTTTTCATAGCAGCCTTCACCACAACATATTGCGCAAGGGCACAACCACGTCGTAGACCCTGTAGCGGTAGTGTTTCCAGTCAGGAACACCCTCCACCTTCATATTGATACACCTGCTGCCATTGCAGTCCACCGCACCTGCGACATTGACGGCAGAGCCAACATCCCATTGCGGCGCGTTCAGGCTGACCTCTTCTTTTTGATAGCTGACACTGCGCGCCACCAAGGCAATGCGCACGGACAGCACTTGACGCCAACCCGCATTGGTCGTCGGAGTCCCGTTGTCATAAGCATCCACAACACCGTCGCCATCGGTATCTTTGCCATACATGGCCTGCAAATTGACGATTTGCGGAAACAAGTCCTCGGTGCTCGCCGCACCCGAGGCCAGACCCAAAGTTTGCTGACGCAAAACATAGTCAGCCGAAACACTGAAAGTCCGACTGACCAACTGCCCTGTATTGAGCAACTGGGTTCCAGCCAAATAGCCGTTTGCCGGAAACACAGTCGCCAGGCTCTCATTCCAAACGCCACCCGTATGCTGCAATTGGTTGGTATTGAGAATGGCCGAAACATTGAAGGCACTGCACCAATTTGAGGCCGCATCGTAGGCAGACGGCAGTGCGATCAACATATCACCTACATTGACGCCAACGGCTGAGCGAACCACGAATCGATCCGCGGCGGCCAAGTGATCGACCGTCACCTGCAAGGGAACAGAGAAGTTTCGACTGGCCGACATCACGGTGATGGTGTCTGGCGCGCCATTGGCTCCGTCTTGAATCAAGGCGGGCACAAGATTCCACACAAAATTGCCCGTGGTTGAGTGATTGGCGTGAATGGGACAACCTAGTCCGGCCTTGTCATTCGTCAGGCCGTACCCCGCCATCTGAATTTCGCGCTGCAAACTGTACAAAGCCAGAGCACCATTGACCTGCGCATCTGAACCGCTGGTGCTGGTGCGTTTTTGCCCCTCAGCGAAAGACAACACCTGCGCCACAACCAACACCACGACCAAGCCCAACAGCATGCCCACCATCAACTCGATCAGCGACACACCCTTTGCGGTCTTGCGTCGACCCGAAAGAGGGGCGTGAAGAGCTAGAGAATTGAATTTCATGGCATCACATCAGGTAATGGAAGTGGCCGTGGAGAACTGATTGGTCGATTCACCCGGTTGCGTCCAACGAATTACGATGGTGACAACACCGGCAGCGCTAACAGTCACGGTAGACGTTCCGCTCGGCAAGCGCGCGGCCAAACGGTCCTGCCAGGCGGTACAAGCTGCACCGCAGGTTGTGCTGTCGTACTGGGCCAGATTGGCGCGGTCTGACCACATTTCCCCTATCAAGGACTGCGCAAGAAACGAGGCCTCAGCACGAAAAGTCGCCGAGGTTTGCGCACGAGTCATTGAAGCTTGCAAGCCGACAACACCCAACACGCCCATGGCGCAAATCAATAGGGCAATCAAAGCTTCGAACATGGCAAAGCCATGCTGATGATTGCGCTGGAAGGACTGTGCTTTGACTTTCAATTTCAACTCCTGAGCGTCCGCCGCCACCGTCAGCAAATTCGCGGATCTGAGGCTGCCGTGACCTTGGGCTCGCAAAGCCGCGTGGTTCCGCCGGAGCCAATGACTATCCTTAAGGCGCGGTAGTCGTCGCCTGGGCTTTCGTTGTCAACCGAGATCACAGCAATGCTGTTGAGCCCAACGGGCCGCCCAAACCCATCAAACTGCAAGAGGGATGCATCGCCGGCTGCAGCATTGAGTCCCGCCACAGAAACTTTTTCGGCCGAAGCTCCGCCGGCCTGCTTGTCCAAGATACGAGGGCTTACCGTTTCAGAAACCGGCTCAGCACACTTACCCTCCGGGCTATCAAGACTGACCACCCAAGATGCCCCCGACTGAGACACCGCGCAGCTGTTGTCCATCACCGCCACATTGCTCAGACTGACCAAGGAGAACTGCACCGGCTCATTGCGACGAATGGCCTCGGCGCGCGCGCGCTGCACGCCAGCAAGAAGCGATGTTGCAACATTGCGGATCTGTGTATTGCGGATCCAGACCGCCGCGGAGGGAACCGCCATTGCCAACAGCACCGAGACAATCGTCACCGTGACGATCAACTCGATCAGGGTCAGCCCACGGCTAGCCTGTGTGCGCATGATCAGCATTCACTGCCACGAGACAACCAGCAACTCTTGTTGGTGGCGTCACCCTTGAACAAGGTGGTGGTCTGTGCGTTGGAATGATTGATGGTGAAGACATGGCCCAGAGCCGCAGTGCCGCTCTTACCCGTGGCAGTCACGGTATAGCCTTGCCCACCGTTCGAAGTAACGCAGGCATACGAAAAATTGCGGGCACTGCTAGGAGCGAAATTTGCCCAGGCCGGAGCACCGGCTGCATCCGCACAAGCGGCGCCACCGTAATTGCGGTTGTCCTGGTAATACTGTTCCAGCTTGATCCGGTAATCCGCCAATTGTGAGAAGGCCTCGGGCAAGGTGCCACGACGGATGTAGTCCTTGTAAGACGGCAAGGCCACGGCCGCCAAGATGCCCACAATGGCCACCACAATCATCAACTCCACCAGGGTGAAGCCGCGCGGGGCGCAAGAGGGAATGCGGGGTTGGATGGGATGCATGTGGAACCTTTTGTCTGCTCATTCGGGACGGAAAATCGTCTTCAAATCGGACCGGCGAGCGTGTCTGTTAGAAGGATTGTCGGCAGCTTGGACCCCGAAGACTGTGCAATATTGCTCACTTCAAAGCCATGACGCGACAGGCGCGGGGGCACTTGCGACGAACGGTCAAAACCGCCCAGGCTTGCAACCTGAACGCAACACCACCGGGCGATCTTGCCCAGTTCGCCAAGTCTTGGCGCCAAGAAAAAAGCCACCCAAGGGTGGCTTTTCAATGGCTTTTCAGTGCGGAGGAGCTTCCCCCCTGGGCTTGCTCAGCGCGGCAAGTCGCTCACGCCCATCAAGAACTCATCCACCGCTCGCGCCGCTTGGCGGCCTTCGCGGATGGCCCAGACGACCAGGCTTTGGCCACGCCGCATATCGCCAGCGGCGAACACCTTGGGCACATTGGTCTGGTAGCCACCGATGAAGTCCACCGAGGCCTTGGCATTGCCGCGCGCATCTTTGTTGACGCCAAAGGCCTCCAGCACCGTGGCCACCGGAGCCACAAAACCCATGGCCAGGAAGACCAAGTCGGCCTTCAAGATCTGCTCGGAGCCGGGTACCTCGACCATCTTGCCGCTCTGCCATTCGACCCGCACCGTCTTGACGCCGGTCAGCTTGCCCTTCTCGCCAATGAATTCCTTGGTGGAGATGGCGAACTCGCGCTCGCAGCCTTCTTCGTGGCTGCTGGAGGTGCGCAGCTTGAGCGGCCAGTATGGCCAGGTCAGCGGGCGGTCTTCCACCTCGGGCGGCTGGGGCATCACCTCGAACTGGGTCACGCTCTTGGCGCCATGGCGGTTGCTGGTGCCCACGCAATCGCTGCCGGTGTCGCCACCGCCGATGACGATCACATGCTTGCCGTCGGCGCGGATCTGGCCCTTGAGCTTGTCACCGGCATTGACCTTGTTCTGCTGGGGCAGGAACTCCATCGCGAAATGGATGCCTGAGAGTTCGCGGCCCGGGGCTGGCAGATCGCGCGAGCCCTCGCTGCCGCCGCTGAGCAGCACGGCGTCGAACTGACTCTTCAGTTCATCAGCGCTGATGCTGTCCTTGGCCCAGTTGGTGACCTTGGAGCCCTCGGGCAGCGCGCCCACCAGCACGCCAGTGCGGAAGACCACGCCCTCGGCCTCCATCTGCGCGACGCGGCGGTCGATATGGCTCTTCTCCATCTTGAAGTCGGGGATGCCGTAACGCAGCAGGCCACCGACGCGGTCGTTCTTCTCGAACACAGTGACGCTGTGGCCGGCGCGGGCCAATTGCTGAGCCGCGGCCAGACCAGCGGGGCCGGAGCCGACGACGGCGACCGTCTTGCCGGTCTTGCGCTTGGGCGGCTGGGGCTTGACCCAGCCTTCGGCCCAGGCCCGGTCGATGATGGCGTGCTCGATGGACTTGATGCCAACGGCGTCGTCATTCACGTTCAGCGTGCAGGCCGCCTCGCAGGGCGCGGGGCAGATGCGGCCGGTGAACTCGGGGAAGTTATTGGTGCTGTGCAGAATGGTGATGGCATTGGCCCAGTCTTCGCTACGGCCGCGGTACACGAGGTCGTTGAAGTCCGGGATGATGTTGTTCACCGGGCAGCCGTTATTGCAAAACGGCGTGCCGCAGTCCATGCAGCGCGCGCCCTGCTGCTTGGCTTGATCGGCGTTCAGACCGATGACGAATTCCTTGTAGTTCTTCAGGCGTGCGGGGACGGGCTCATAGCCCTCGTCCAAACGCTCGTACTCCATGAAGCCGGTGACTTTTCCCATGATCTTGGTCCTTCGATTCTTTTGATTCACCGCGTCGGCGGCGGGGCTCAGGCCTTGACCACAGCGTTGGGCTTGGCCGCCTGAGCAATGGTCTGCGCCGCTTCCTTGGCCGCATGGATCTCGCCCAGGGCGCGGCGGTACTCGTGCGGGAACACCTTGACGAACTTGGCACGCGAATCGGCCCAGTGGTCGAGGATGTCGCGGGCACGTTGGCTGCCGGTCCAGCGATGATGGTCTTCCAGCATCTTCTTCAGGATGGCTTCGTCGGTCTGCGCTTCGGCGTCACCCAGGTGGTGCCAGATGGCGCGGTCAACCGTCGCTTCTTGCTCATGCGCGGGCAGCAATTTGTCCAGCGCCACCATGCTGGTATTGCAGCGCTTGGCGAACTGGCCGTCTTCGTCGAACACGTAGGCGATACCGCCGCTCATGCCGGCCGCGAAGTTGCGGCCCGTCTTGCCCAGCACGGCCACGGTGCCGCCGGTCATGTACTCGCAACCATGGTCGCCGGTGCCCTCCACCACGGCGGAAGCGCCGGAGAGTCGCACCGCGAAGCGCTCGCCCGCCACGCCACGGAAGAAGGCCTCGCCACGGGTCGCACCGTACAAGACGGTGTTGCCGACGATGATGTTCTTGGTCGCGTCGCCACGGAACTCGATCGAGGGGCGCACCACCACACGGCCGCCGGACAAGCCTTTGCCGGTGTAGTCGTTGGCATCACCGATCAGATAGAAAGTTATGCCCTGAGCCAGGAAGGCGGCATAGCTCTGGCCGCCCGTGCCTTCCATCTGGATGAAGATGGTGTGGTCGGGCAGGCCTTCGGGGCGGCGGCGGATCAGCTCGCCCGAGAGCATAGCGCCCACGGTGCGGCGCACATTCGTCACCTCCTGCATGAACTGCACCTTCTCGCCGCGCTCGAAGGCGGGCAGACACTTCTCGATCAGCTTGACGTCCAGGGCACGGTCCAGACCGTGGTCTTGCACATCGTTGTGGATGCGGGCCACGTCGGCCGGCACCGTCGGGCGATGGAAGACTCGCGCGAAGTCCAGGCCCTTTGCCTTCCAGTGCGAGATGCCTTTGCGGGTGTCTAGCAGATCGCTGCGGCCAACCAGATCTTCGAACTTGCGGATGCCCAGCTGGGCCATGATCTGGCGCGCTTCTTCGGCGATGAAGAAGAAGAAGTTCACCACATGCTCGGGCTTGCCGGTGAACTTGGCGCGCAGCACCGGGTCTTGCGTGGCCACGCCCACCGGGCAGGTGTTCAGATGGCATTTGCGCATCATGATGCAACCCTCGGCCACCAGGGGCGCGGTGGCGAAGCCGAACTCGTCGGCACCCAGCAAGGCACCGATGACCACGTCGCGGCCCGTCTTCAGCTGACCATCGGTCTGCACCCGCACGCGGCCGCGCAGGCGGTTCAACACCAGGGTCTGTTGCGCTTCGGCCAGGCCCAGCTCCCAGGGCGTGCCGCAGTGCTTGATGGACGACCAGGGCGAGGCGCCCGTGCCACCGTCATGACCGGCGATCACGATATGGTCCGCCTTGGCCTTGGCCACACCGGTGGCCACCGTGCCCACGCCCACCTCAGACACCAGCTTGACCGAGATATCGGCCTTGGGGTTGACGTTCTTCAGGTCGTGGATCAGCTGAGCCAGGTCCTCGATGGAGTAGATGTCATGGTGGGGCGGGGGCGAAATCAGGCCCACGCCGGGCACGGAGTAACGCAGGAAACCGATGTACTCGCTGACCTTGCCCCCAGGCAGCTGGCCGCCCTCACCCGGCTTGGCGCCTTGGGCCATCTTGATCTGGATCTGATCGGCACTGACCAGGTACTCGGTCGTCACGCCGAAACGGCCCGAAGCCACTTGCTTGATCTTGGAGCGCAGGGAGTCGCCGTCCTGCAGCTCGTAGTCGACCGCGATGACCTTGTTGCCGACCACGTCCGACACCTTGGTGCCTGAAGTGATCTTGATGCCCTTCAATTCATTGCGATAGCGCGCCGGGTCTTCACCGCCCTCGCCGGTATTGCTCTTGCCACCGATGCGGTTCATCGCCACGGCCAGGGTGGCATGGGCCTCGGTGCTGATGGAGCCCAGGGACATGGCGCCGGTGGCGAAGCGCTTGACGATTTCCTTGGCGGACTCGACCTCCTCCAGCGGGATGGCTTTCGTCGGGTCGAACTTGAACTCGAACAGGCCGCGCAAGGTCATATGGCGCTTGCTTTGATCGTTGATGATCTGGGCGTATTCCTTGTAGGTCTCGAACTTGCCGCTGCGGGCGCTGTGCTGCAGCTTGGCGATGGCGTCCGGCGTCCACATATGTTCTTCACCGCGGGCGCGCCAAGCGTATTCGCCACCGGCGTCCAGCATGCTGGCCAGCACGGGGTCGTCACCAAAAGCGGCCGTGTGCAAGCGGATGGCTTCCTCGGCCACCTCGAAGACGCCGATGCCGCCCACCTGGGTGGGCGTGCCGCGGAAGTACTTCTCCACAAAGTCGCTCTTCAGGCCGATGGCCTCGAAGATCTGCGCGCCGCAGTAAGACATATAGGTGGAGATGCCCATCTTGGACATGATCTTGGACAGACCTTTGCCCACCGCCTTGATGTAGTTGTAGATGGCTTTGTCTGCGCTCAAATTGCCGGGCAACTCCGCCGCGATCTCGCTCAGCGTCTCCAGTGCCAGATAGGGGTGAACCGCCTCGGCACCAAAGCCGGCCAACACGGCGAAGTGATGAACCTCGCGAGCGCAGCCGGTCTCCACCACCAGGCCAGCGGTGGTGCGCAGGCCGGCACGCACCAGATGGTGGTGGATGGCCGACAAGGCCAAGAGCGCGGGGATGGCCACTCGGCCGGCGCTCAGGCGACGGTCGGTGATGATGAGGATGTTGTGGCCGCTCTTGATCGCGTCCACGCTCTCGGCGCACAGCGAGGCCAGCTGAGCTTCAACACCCTCGTTGCCCCAGGCCTTGGGATAGGTGATGTCCAACTCATGGCTCTTGAACTTGCCGTTGGTGTGGGCTTCGATCTGGCGCAGGCGAGCCATGTCCTTGAAGTCCAGCACGGGTTGGGCCACTTCCAGGCGCATGGGCGGGTTGACGGCATTGATATCCAACAGGTTCGGCTTGGGGCCGATGAAGCTGTTGAGCGACATCACGATGTTCTCGCGAATCGGGTCGATAGGCGGGTTGGTCACCTGCGCGAACAGCTGCTTGAAGTAGTTGAACAGCGGCTTGTTCTTGCTGGAGAGCACGGCCAGGGGCGAGTCATTGCCCATGGAGCCGATGGCCTCCTCACCCTGGCTGGCCATGGGGGCCAGCAGGAATTTGAGGTCTTCCTGGGTGAAGCCGAAGGCTTGCTGGCGGTCCAGCAAGCTGGCCTCAAACGCGGCCGGGCTCACATCGGCCAGCTCGATATCGTCCAGGCGCACCCGCACGTTTTCGATCCACTGGCGGTAGGGGCGGGCGTTGGCGTATTGGTTCTTCAGCTCTTCGTCATCGATGATGCGGCCCTGCTCCAGATCGATCAGGAACATCTTGCCCGGCTGCAGACGCCACTTCTTGACGATCTTGTTCTCGGGGATGGGCAGCACGCCGGACTCGGAGGCCAGCACGACCAGATCGTCGTCGGTGATGCAGTAGCGGGCGGGCCGAAGGCCGTTGCGGTCAAGCGCGGCGCAAACCTGGCGGCCGTCGGTGAAGACCATGGCGGCCGGGCCGTCCCAGGGCTCCATCATGGCGGCGTGGTACTCGTAGAAGGCACGGCGGCGCAGGTCCATCTGCTCGTGCTGCTCCCAGGCCTCCGGGATCATCATCATGGCGGCATGGGCCAGCGGATAGCCGGCCATGGTCAGCAGCTCAATTGCGTTATCAAAGGTCGCCGTGTCGGACTGATGCTCGAAGCTGATGGGATAGAGCTTGTTCAGGTCCTCCCCCAGCACCGGCGACTTCATCACGCCTTCGCGAGCGCGCATCCAGTTGAAGTTGCCCTTGACGGTGTTGATCTCACCGTTGTGCGCCACCATGCGGTAGGGGTGAGCCAGCGGCCACTCGGGGAAGGTGTTGGTGGAGAAGCGCTGGTGCACCAGGGCGATGGCCGAAGCCACGCGCGGGTCGGCAAGGTCTTTGTAATAGCTGCCCACCTGGTCGGCCAAGAGCAAGCCCTTGTAGATCACCGTGCGGCAGCTCATGCTGGGCACGTAGTACTCGCGGCTATGAGTCAGGTTCAGGGCCTGGATGGCGCTGGACGCCGTCTTGCGGATGACGTAGAGCTTGCGCTCCAGGGCGTCGGGAACAATGATGTCTGGGCCACGGCCGATGAAGATCTGCCGGATGATGGGCTCTTTCTCGCGCACCGTGGGCGACATGGGCATCTCGGCGTCCACCGGCACATCGCGCCAACCCAGCAAGACCTGACCCTCGGCCTTGATGGCGCGGGCCAACTCCTGCTCGCAAGCCAGGCGGGAGGCATGCTCCTTGGGCAGAAAGATCATGCCAACGCCGTACTCGCCGGGCGGCGGCAAATCGACTCCCTGCTTGGCCATCTCGGCGCGGTAGTACTCGTCGGGGATCTGGATCAGGATGCCGGCGCCGTCGCCCATCAGCTTGTCGGCACCGACGGCACCACGGTGGTCCAGATTCTCAAGAATCTTCAGACCCTGCTGCACGATGCTGTGCGCCTTCAAGCCCTTGATATGGGCCACAAAACCCAGGCCGCAGGCATCTTTCTCGTTCTGCGGACGGTACAGGCCGTGCTCGCTCAGGTCTTGAATCTCAGCTTGAAAATCCGCTGCCTTGCTCATGGCGCACTCCAGTTCATTCATCGGTGAACGGAGATTACTGCGCCGCAGCAAATGCATCAAGCCGAAATAAATGGGGTCAGAGTCAATTTATTTCCAGAGCAACGCAGGCGTACCAATTAAATGGGGTCAGAGTCAATTTTCTTGGGTGTTTTGACCGAACCCAAGGGGCGCCCTCTGGGCCTAGCAAGCAAGGGGCGCGCCGTTTGCTCGCTCAGCTGTTTGAGAAATTCGGGGCGGCAAAGTGGCACTCCTTTGAAAACCGCCTCGGTCAGCTGCCGCCGCTCAGCCTCAGCCACACCTTGGTCCAGCAGTTCTCGATAGGCCAACTCCCGCTCAAACGGCGTGTTGCCCAAAGACCAGAACAAGGCATGGTCATTGACCAGAGGATCGCCCCGCCGCCCCAGGTGATGGGCGCAGCTGGACCAGGGGAAGTCAGAGGCCTCGGCGCACATGCCGGCCCGCACCGGATTGAGCTCGATATAGCGCATGCACGCCATGAAATGGTGCTCTCCTTCGATCAAGGCCGCACGGAATCGCCCCTCCCACAGCGTGCCGCTGCGCTGGTACTTGAAGTTGTACCAAGCCACATAGCGCCGGCCGAGGGATTGCATCATTCGGCTCAGGCCCTGCTCTTCTGCGGGAGTCGCAAGCAGATGAATGTGGTTGTCCATCAAAACATAGGCATGAATGGCGACCTTGTGGGTGGTGGCGCAGTCACGCAAGATGTCCAGGAACTGCTGGCGATCCGCGTCGCCCTGAACAATCAGCTGACGGTTGTTGCCGCGCTGGATCAGGTGATGCGCTTGCTCAGGGAGAACGAGTCGAGGGGGTCTGGCCATGATTCTTCAATGACAGTTTGGGCATGAGATGGCCCAAATTATCAAAGAAAATTCACTCTGACCCCATTATTTCGAATCAGAACAGGGTTTTGCCGGTCAGGCGCTGATGCTCGCGCAGGGCGAAGCGGTCGGTCATGCCGGCGATGTAGTCGGCACAGGCGCGAGGTGCGTCGGCGGCGCCGGAAAAATCTTCGGGCAGTTGCCGGGGATCGGCGGTGTAGAGCTCGAACAAGTCGCGCAAGACTTGTTCAGCGCGCAGGCGAGTTTCCTGCACCTGGGGGTGGCGATAGAGCTTGGCGAACAAAAAACGCTTGAGCTCGGTGCTGGCGGCGCGCATCTCGGGGCTGAAGCGGATCAAGGGCGGCGCGGCACGCACGGCCTCGGCATCGGCGGGTGCCACCTCTTTCAGCGCCGCACCACTGGCGTCAATCAAGTCATAAACCTGGGCCGAGAGCATGCGGCGTATGGTCTCGAACAACAGGCGCTTGCCCTGCAAAGCAGGATACTCAGCCAAAGCCTCGCGCAGATAGCGCCGCACCAAAGCCACCTCTTCCAACTGCTCCAGCTCCAGCAAGCCGGAACGTACACCGTCGTCGATGTCGTGCGCGTTGTAGGCCACTTCGTCGGCCAGATTGCAGAGTTGCGCTTCCAAACTTGGCTGCCCGCCCTGTAAAAACCTCGCCGCCACCCCGCCGGGCTCGGCCGCCTCCAGCAGCAAGGCATTGCGTTTTGCGCAGTGTTTGAGAATGCCCTCCCGCGCCTCAAAGCTCAGATTGAGCCCGTCAAAAGCCGGGTAGCGCTGCTCCAACTTGTCCACCACCCGCAGGGATTGAAGATTGTGCTCGAAACCGCCATGGGCCCGCATGCAATCGTCCAGCACATCCTGACCTGCGTGGCCGAAGGGCGTGTGGCCCAGGTCGTGAGCCAGGGCGATGGCCTCGACCAGGTCTTCATCCAAACGCAGACTGCGCCCTACCGAACGGCCCAGTTGCGCCACTTCCAGCGAGTGGGTCAATCGGGTGCGAAACAAGTCCCCTTCATGGTTCAAGAAGACCTGGGTCTTGTAGACCAGGCGGCGAAAGGCCGTGCTGTGAATGATGCGGTCGCGATCACGTTGGAACTCGCTGCGTGTCGGGGCAGGAGGCTCAGGAAAGCGGCGCCCCCGGCTTCGATGGGAGTGACTGGCGTAAACCGCGAGAACCATAAATGCTGCACCTTCTCTTTGTCGTCATGCGATGAGCGTCAACGTCGAAACAGGGCCTGGGTGGATCAGCAGCTTCAGCCCGCACACTCAGCGGCAGTGACTCTGCAAGACCTCGGCAACCAGTGAATCCGGCGCCGAACGCATGGTCGCCCGCCCCAAGCCCTCGATCAGCACGAAGCGGATCTCTCCAGCCTCGGCTTTTTTGTCTACCCTCATCAATTCCAGATAACGCTCGATCCCCAGCGCCGGCCCCACGACAGGCAGGCCCGCCCGCTCAATCAAACGGTGCATACGAGGCAAGAATTCGGCCGGCATCAGGCCAAGCCTGACGGACAAGTCAGAAGCCATCAACATGCCACAGCCCACGGCCTCGCCATGCAGCCACTCGCCGTAGCCCAGGCCGGTTTCGATGGCGTGGCCAAAGGTATGGCCGAAATTGAGGATGGCACGCAGGCCTTGCTCGCGCTCGTCCTGCCCCACCACCCAGGCCTTGATCTCGCAGCAGCGCTTGACGGCGTAGGCCAAGGCCGCCTTGTCGCGCGCCAGCAAAGCGTCGAGATTGCCTTCGATCCAAGTCAGGAACTCCGCGTCTGCGATCGGGCCGTACTTGATTACCTCGGCCAGGCCGGCGGACAGTTCCCGCTGCGGCAAGGTGTCCAGGCTGTCCAGATCGGCGATGACGCGTTCAGGCTGGTAGAAGGCGCCGATCATGTTCTTGCCCAGCGGGTGATTGATGGCGGTTTTGCCGCCCACCGAGGAGTCCACCTGCGCCAGCAGAGTCGTCGGCACCTGCACAAAAGGCACACCCCGCATATAGACCGAGGCCGCGAAGCCCGTCATATCGCCAATCACGCCACCGCCCAGAGCAAAAAGAACCGTCTTGCGGTCGCAGGCCTGAGCCAGCAAATGATCAAAGATCTTGTTGAGCGAGTCCCAGTCCTTGTAGGCCTCGCCATCGGGCAAGACCACGGCTTCGACTCGCTTGTAATGCACGCGCAACTGGCGGCTGAGTCGCTCCAGATAAAGCGGCGCCACCGTTTCATTGCTCACGACGACAGCGACCTGAGCCTTGGGCAAGCCAAGCCAAGTGGCGGGATCGTCCAACAGGCCTGGTCCGATCAAGATGTCGTAGCCGCGTTGATCCAGGGCGATGGATACCTTGTGGCTGCTGCCGAGCTGCGGCGAAGAAGAAGGGGGATGCGTGGCGTTGGGGGCGTGTGCGGGGGCAGTCATGCGCCTAAGTGTACGGGGCCGTATGACTGCCGCGCCTTAGGGATGGCTTTGGCCGTGGCGCCCATGCGCCAAGCTTGGCCTCGCGGAGTCAAGAAGTTTTCTCGGCTCCGACTGTTGCGGCCACTCGCGTCGGATCCAGAATGCCCGCCAACTCCAGCTGCATCAAGGCCATATTGACCAGACCGTGGACCGAAGGTCGCCCCGTCTCCAACACAAAATGGGCGCAACGCCGATACAGCGGATTGCGCGCGGCATAGAGCTCGCGCAGCTTCTGCAGCGGGTCTCGCACCTGCAGCAGCGGCCGCTGGGTGTCATGGCGCAAACGCCGGAACAACTCCTCGGGCGTGGAGCGAAGGTAAAGCACGGTGGAATGCTTGTGCAGGAGCTGCCGGTTCGACTCACGCAAAATCGCCCCGCCGCCGGTGGCTAGGACGAACTCAGCATCGCGCTGCAAGATCTCGTCGATCACCGCGCTCTCAATATCGCGAAACTCAGCCTCTCCCACGCGCTCAAAAAAGTCGCGAATAGGTTCACCGAGACGGATTTCAATTTCGCTATCCGAATCGACAAATGGCACGCCCATCTGGCGCGCCATTTGCCGCCCGACCGTGGATTTACCACTGCCGGGCATTCCGATGAGGGAGATGATCAAACTGAAGTTTTCCTAGTTCTCAAGGATTGGCGAGACACCCTGCCTTCAATGTTGCGGAAGGATCAGTCGACCCAGGATAGCCCGTGGTTGTCGTGCCGTAGGGGCTAGTCACAAAAGCCGGTGTACCTTCGTTTTTGATGGCGTCGAGCAAGGCCGGCAGCCAGCGCTCTTCATAGCGCCCATACCAAGCAGGTGGACTCAACACACCAGGAGCACTGACTTTCAGCATATACCGGACCCATGAAGCAGCGCTCTTCGGATACTCAATCCGCAAAGTCGCCAGGCCGTTCGCATCCGTTGTCGTTGCACCCACCATGCTGACGGACACATCCGACTTGCGAGGGTCCAATTGACCATTGCCGTTGACGTCTTCGCCGGCCTCTATTGTTCCGTTGCGCGTTCCGTCAGGCTCCAGCCGGTCCTCATTCGGGCAGCGCAAGAAGATCGCCTGGTCATCGGAGGTATCAGCGGGCGTCCCCTTGTTGTCAATGGGGATGTACCACTTCTTCGCCGCCGCATCCCATGAATACTGACCCTTGGCATACCCAAGCAGATCAATCATGGGAGAAATTTGGACGCCAGATTTTGGGTTGCCTGCCGCATCGACCACCAGTACCGTGAACTTGGCGATGTAGGTCAGACCCGTATCTCCTACCGAGATCACATCATCACTGCCGATGGAGATCGAAATCGGTGACTCAACAATGGTGAGCGAAACCGGATTGATGGCGAAACCATTGGCGCAGGGCGTAGCATCCGAAGTGCGGCCGAGATTGTCAGTCCTTCCATAGCAAGCATAGATCTTGACCTGATCGGTCGGGCTGCTACGTTGACCAGGGATGAAGCTCAAGGTCACCACGCCATTCTTGTCAGACAGCAAGGGCGCATCATCTTCACTCACACTCAGACGACCGTCGGTCGAACTGTTGTTGGGGCCCAAACCGACCTTCACACGTACGTTTTCAATAGGTGCGTTCTTTTCTCCACGGAACAGCAATCGAATTTCTGCTCGATTGACGTCGCTCCCCACTTGATTGACCTTCACCACGATGGGATCCATGGTCATGGTGGCAGACAAAATCTTGGTGGAGTCAGGCAAAGGACCCGGCACGGCGGCAACATTGACGAAGGACTCGATAGGCGTATCACCCGCGCCGCCGATGGCCTTGATAGACATCCGACCCGAGCCTTCTGCCGTATAGCTATAGGTCCAACGGCCCTGCGCCGAAGTGGTCCCGCGTCCACTGGCCGAACCTGGCCCCGTGGCGACGATGGTCACATCAGGGATAGGGCTGCCATTGACATCCACCAAGGTGTAGTCGACCGTACCTGTTTCACCCACCAAACGATTGGGTTGATTCACTGTTGCAACCAATTTGGCACCGGTCACTGACAGAGGGCGCACGACCTTCAAGACTCCTGTTGCGCCTACGCTTTGCGCAGAAACAAGAATGGTGCGCACGGTTCGATTGGAGCCAATCTCCACCTTGCCCTTGGCTTCTCCTCGTGCGTCAGTCTTGGTATTGACGGGAATGAACACTCCGTCGTTGTCAACCACAAAGGTCACATCGATACCGGCCAAGGCATTTCGATTCGCATCCACGGCCTTGGCGACGACATCCACCGATTCGCTGCCCGAGTCATTGATGCTGGCCTTGCTCAAAGTCATCGTCAAATCGTTGGCAACCAGCACCGTTCCAGCCGGCGGATCCACAACATCGACTGTGATGGTCCGCGACACCGTCCCACTGGTGGCCTTGATCGCAATCGTGCGCTTGGTCTTGTTATTTTGCAGACTCAAACGACGCGTCAATTGCCCCGTTGCCGGATCCGTCGTTGTCTTGCCCGGATCCAACAAAACGGCATCGCCCACATCAACCACCTGCAAGGTCACGAGCGCGCCACCAATGGCCGAACGGGAAGCATCAAGCGATGTCACGGTAATGCTGGCCTGCTCAGCACCGGTATTCGGAATGGTGGGCTTGTCCACCACAACCGACAGATCCGCAACCGAACTGCCGGTCACGCTATCAACCACGGTGAAACTCAGCGTCTTGGCAATAGCCCCACTCTTGGCCGTGACCGTCACTGTTCGGCTGGTCTTGTCGACCAGGGAAACGATGGCCGTCAACTTACCGTCCTTGGTGTCAGTGACTTTGGCAGAAGCCGTCACGATGGCGCCGCTGCTAACCTCGAGCGAAACTGGCGTCGCGACGCCAATCAAGGCTGCATTGCCGGTGGTCAAGGCAGTGACCGTCAGAGTCACAACCTCGGCGCCGGAATTCGGAATGGACACTTTGTCCGCAACCACCGCGACATCGGTCAATGCACCGGGATTGGTCGGGTTGCTTGGATCCTTGGGATCAAACACCGAAGTTCCCGCAGAGCCCCCCCCGCATGCCGCCATCAGCACGGCGACGGCCGCACCGCACAAGACGCGCGTGATTCCGCGGCCCCATTCGAATCTTTTTTTACTCATTTCTAGCACTCTCCTGCATCACCGACGCTCGCTTACGCGGTCACGCCATCATTTCACCAATACGCCTATCAACTAGGGCATTGAAGCAATTTTTTGAAGCGGCAATCCTTAGATCAGCGCACCGTCGCCCGCTCACTCACCACCTTGGGCGTGAGGAAGATCAGCAATTCGGTCTTCGACGTGGTGCGGGACTTGTTCTTGAACAAATACCCCAGCCCAGGAATATCGCCCAGCAAGGGCACCTTGGATTCACTCTCGCCCTCGTCCTGGGTGAAGATGCCGCCGATCACCACCGTGCCGCCGTTCTCCACCAAGACCTGGGTCTTCACATGCTTGTTATTGATCGCATAGCCCTGAGGGGTCAGCGTGCCGCGGCTGTCCTTGTTGACGTCCACATCCAGGATCACACTGCCTTCGGGCGTGATTTGCGGGGTCACTTCCAATTTCAAAACCGCCTTCTTGAACTGAATGGAAGTCGCGCCGCTGGAAGTGGCCACCTGATAAGGCAGTTCCTCACCCTGCTCAATCAAGGCCTTGACCTGGTCGGCCGTGATGACGCGCGGGCTGGACACAATCTTGCCCTTGCCGTCGGCCTCCAACGCGGAGATTTCCAGGTTCAAGAAGCGATTGGCCGTTGCGCTGAACAGGGACAGCGCAAAAGTGGCGGCATTGGCCGCAGCACCGAAGCTGTCCGAGGTCACATTGGCCGGCAGATTCACGAACTGGGTGTTGGCGTAGTTGGCGCCTGGGCCTTGATTGGTTTGGGAACCAACGCCGTTGTAGTTGCCACCCACGGTGACGTAGTTGGACCCGCCGACGTTGTAACCAGGGATGCCGCCTTGCTGAGCACGCAGATCGCTGGCGCCCAGCTTGACACCCAAGGAGCGGCCAAATTTATCGTCCGCCTCAACAATCCGCGCCTCGATCAAGACTTGGCGCACCGGGATGTCGATCTTGGCGATCATGGCGGAGATTTCTTCCAGCTTGGAAGGAATGTCGGTGACGAAGAGCTGGTTGGTCCGGCTTTCTGAAATCACGCTGCCGCGTGGCGACAAGATGCGCGCCGTCGTACCGCTGCCACCGCCACCCCCGGAGTTTTGACCGGTCAGGCCCTTGGCCACTTCCTCGGCCTTGGTGTAGTTCAATTGGATGGACTGGGTACGCACCGGCTCCAAATTGGAGATCTGCGCCTTGGACTCCAAATCCAGCTTTTCCTTGCTGGCCAACTCATCCTTGGGAGCGATCCACAAGACATTGCCGGACTTGCGCAGGCCCAAGCCCTTGGCTTGCATGATGATGTCCAGGGCTTGATCCCAGGGCACATCCTTCAGGCGCAGAGTGACGTTGCCGGTCACGGTATCGCTGGTCACCACATTGAAGTTGGTGAAGTCAGCGATCACCTGCAGCAAAGCGCGCACTTCGATGTTCTGGAAGTTGAGCGACAGCTTGTCACCCGCATAGCCCGGGCCCGCCGTCAGCTTGTTGGGGTCCAGCTTTTGCGGGCGCACCTCCAACACGAACTGGTTGTCGCTTTGGTAGGCGCTGTGCTCCCAAGCGCCCTTGGGCTCGACCACCATACGAACGCGGTCGCCCACTTGAGTGGTGACGATGCTTTGCACCGGACTGCCGAAATCAGTCACATCGAGCCGGCGGCGCAATGATTCGGGGGCATTGGAACGCAAAAACTCCACCACCAGCTTTTGGCCCTGCTGCTGGATGTCCACGCCCACCTGGTTGCTGGGCAGATTCACCACCACGCGGCCGGCACCGTCTTGCCCGCGCCGGAAATCGATATCGCGGATCGCTTGCGACTCAGCATTCAAGCTTTGCGAAAAATGCAGCGGCTCGTTCGCACTGGCGGGCGCAGCGGCGCCGCCGTCCAGCACCAACAACAAGGCGCTGTCTTGCAACTCGGCACGGTAGTTGGAGGCCTGGCGCAGATTGAGCACCACGCGCGTCCGCTCGCCAGCCTGGGCCACATTGGCCGAGCGCAGATTGCCCTGATTGATTTCCACCAAGGAGCGGCCAATGCCGTTCACCACGCCGGGCAGATCGATGGCGATGCGAGGCGGGGTCTGCACGGTGAAGCCCTTGGGCAACTCGGTCAAAGGTTGCGACAACTCGATGCGCACCACCTCCACGCCGGCCTGTTGCAAGCTGTTGATCGAACGAATGGCGGTCTGAGCCCAGGCCGGTGATGCAGCCATCAGACCCAAGGTTGCGGCCAATGCCAAGGTGCGCCAAAGGCTCGTCATCCTCGAAGTCTCCTGATACTTTTTCATCGTCCCTGCTCCTGAAGCTGGAGGGTGCTGCTGCGTTCAACCCACTCGCCTGCCGCGTCCTGAACCACTTCGCGCAGACTGATATCCGTTTCGCTGATCTTCATGACCCGTCCAAAGTTCAAGCCCAGATAGTCACCGCTCTTGACTTGGTAGAGCAGATTGTCGACACGCAACAAGGCATAGCGCGTGTTGTTGCGGGTGATGCTGCCCACCATGGACATGCTGTCCAGCGGGAAAGACTCCAGCGGCTCGCGCCGCCGATTCATTTCGGCCGTCAAAAGCGAATTCGGCTGCGAGGCCTCTTGCTTGATGGCCACACTGAGCTTTTGGGCGCTGAAGGGCTCAACCCCGGCGCTGGCTTCATAGGGTTGAGGAATAAATTTTTTGGGCGGAACAAGCGGCTTGATGGTGGCGCGGGCCTCGCGGCGCTGCTGCTCCATCCATTGGGAAAGCTCATCCATATCGGCCGAACAACCCGCCAAAAATAGCAGGCTCAGGCAAGCAGCGGCCCAGCGCATCGATTCATGCTTTTGCAGGCTCACTTCTTCGCTCCTGTCTTGCTTTTGGCCGCCGTCTTCTTCTGCTCCATCACCTCATTGGCATCCAGATAGCGGTAGGTACGCGCCGTGGCTTCCATGCTGAGATTGCTGCTGTTTGCGTCCTTGCCCGTGGGCGCCAGAACGACCAAATTGTGCAGGGTCACGATGCGAGAGAGATTGGAAACATCGGCCGCAAACGCCCCGATATCGTGGTATCGCCCCGAGACCCGCAGCGAAATGGGCTGCTCGGCGTAAAAGTCTTTGACCACCACTTGGCCGGGTCGGAACAGTTCAAACTGCAAACCGCGACCCAGGCCCGCCTGGTTGATGTCCGACAGGAGCGCGTCCATCTCTGCCTTGCCGGGCAATTGCTTTTCCAGCTGGGTCACATACTCTTCGACCTGGCTTTTTTGCTTGCGCAGCTCAGGCAGATTGACGGCCTGGGCCAGCTTGTTGCGATAGTCTTCCTTCAGGGTCGGCTCACGCCCACGTTCGCCGTCCAGCACGCTCTGCGCATCGGCCAGCACCAGAAACCAGCTCATTACACAGACCGCAACGACGGTCACAAAGAAGGCTGCCAGCTTGGGCAGCAGCGGCCATTGGCCGGGTTCATTGAAATTAAGGCCGCGAAACTGCTCGGCCATGTCCTCAAACGCAGCGTTGAGGTCGAACTTCAGATTGATTGACTTGCTCGCCATGATGCTCTGTGCCCCGGCTTAGGATTTCTTGGCCGCAGGCGCACTGGCCGCACCAGGGGTTTCGCGCAGGGGCTCTTTGATCGACACCCGCATTGAGAAATCGAACAAGCGCTTTTGATCCCGGCTGCTGGTGCTCAAATTGGCCACCTTGACCTCGACCAGCTCCGGCCGATCCAGCCACTCGGAGTTGCGCGAGATGGCGCGCAGGAACTCGGCCACCCGCTCATTGGTCTGGGCAATGCCGTTGATGGTCACCACCTTGTCGGTTTGCCGAATCGCGGTCAGGTACACACCTTCGGGCGTGTACTGAGCCAGCGCATTGAGCAATTGCACCGGCGTGTTGCGGTCCGTCTGCAAGTCTTCCACCGCGCGCTGGCGTGAATTCAGCGCGTCTATCTCCGAGCGCAGATTTGCAATGTCCTTGATCTGGCTGTCCAGCCGCTCAATCTCGGTACTGAGGAATTGGTTACGCCGCTGTTGCTCGGAGGTCAGGTGCTGCAGCAACACATACATGGCAAACGCCAGGCCCACACCCACCAAAGCAGCCAGGCCCAAACCGGCGAAAAATGCCGTCTTGCGCCGCTTACGCTTTTCTTCGCGATAGGGCAGCAGATTGATCAGAATCACTGGAAGAACCTCCGCATCGCCAAGCCGCAGGCCGTCAAATAGGCCGGCGCCTCGCGGCGCAGCTTGGGCTCACGCACGGCCGATCCCAGCGCCATGTTTTCAAAAGGATTCACCACCATGCAGGCAAAGCCGGTCAGCTCGGTGACCCGCTCCTTCAGCCCTGCCAGGGTGGCGGTGCCGCCCGCCAGCATCACGTAATGCACCTTGTGATGGGGCGTGCTGGTAAAGAAGTACTGCAGAGCCCGGCCGATTTCCTGCGAGAGACTGTCCACAAACGAATTCAAAACCGCGGTTTCAAAATCCTCGGGCAAATCATTGCTGAGTTTCTTTTGCTCGGCCTCTTCAAAAGAAAAGCCGTACTGACGAGAAATCAGCTGGGTCAGCTGCGAGCCGCCAAAAGCCTGGTCCCGGTCATACAGCATCTCGTCATCGCGCAGCACTTTGAGGCTGGTGGTGTCGGCGCCAATTTCAAACAAGGCGACCAAGGCATCCTTGCCCGCGCCAGGCAAGTTGGCGATCAAGCGCCCCATGGCCATGCGTGAAGCATGCGACTCGATGTCCAGAATCACCGGCCGTAAACCGGCAGCTTCGGCCAGACCTTGGCGATCTTGCACCCGGTCCTTGCGCGAAGCCGCGATCAACACCTCCACATCCCCGACCGAAGTGGGGCTGGGGCCGATCACGCAAAAATCCAGGCTGACTTCGTCCAGGGAGAAGGGAATGTACTGATTCGCCTCCGCTTCCACCTGAATTTCCAACTCTTCGTCGCGCAGACCCGCCGGCAACATGATTTTTTTAGTGATGACGGCCGATTGCGGCATGGCCAGCACGGCATCACGCGTTTTGCAACCGCTGCGGGCCACGACGCGACGCACGGCATCGGCCACCTCATCGAATTTTTCGATCTGGCCGTCGGTAATCCAGCCCTTTTCAAATGACTCGGAGGCGAAACGCTCCAAGACCATTTCGCCATTGGCCGCCTGGCTCAATTCCACCAACTTGACGCTGCTTGAACTGATATCCAAGCCAATCATCGGCGGATGCTTTCGACCCAACAGTACGTCAAGTATTCCCACGCCCTGAATCCCCCAACGTTTTTTGGCTCGGACTATTAATAAGTTACTTGAATGCTAGCAGCAAAGCCCTTGATCCCCCAAGGAAGCCGGGAGCGGGCAGCCAACACCACGTTGCGAAACATACACGACATGCAACAACTTGAAACCTTGAAATACACAGGAAAAGCGCCCGCTTCGGCGCAAACACCCGGCCCCGTCGGGAAACACAGCATTCTCACCTCGCGGACGGAGCCAGCGCGTTCAGATGCATGTTGGGGAGACTAGGGTTTTCAGGGCTTTCCTATAATGCCCAGACTCATTCGGAGGCCCATGAGCGACAACCAGAAGAAATCCACTCAGAATTCAAACGCTGAGCCCCGCCCTGCCCCTCACCGCAGCGCTTCATCACTGCTGGGACGCACGCTTTTGTGGCTGACCGGCCTGGTTCTGGCCGGCGTCTTCAGCATTGCCTTGCTGCTGGCCCTGGCCTTTGCCATGGCCTACCCCAATCTGCCCGACATCAGCGGCCTGACCGATTACCGGCCCAAATTGCCGATGCGCATCTTGTCGGCGGACGGTCAATTGCTGGGTGAGTTCGGCGAAGAACGCCGCAACTACCTGTCGATCAAAGAAATTCCGCCGGTGATGCAGAACGCCGTGCTGGCGATTGAAGACGCGCGCTTCTATCAACACGGCGGGGTGGACTACCTGGGCATCGTGCGTGCCGCCATGGCCAATGTGGGTGAAACCCGCAGCCAAGGCGCCTCCACCATCACCATGCAGGTGGCGCGCAACTTCTACCTTTCGACCGAGAAGACCTTCACCCGCAAGATCTACGAGATCTTGCTGGCGCTCAAGATCGAGAACGCGCTGAGCAAGGAAAAAATCCTTGAGATCTATATGAATCAGATCTTTCTGGGTCACCGCGCCTACGGCTTTGCGGCGGCTAGCGAGGTCTATTTCGGCAAGCCACTGAAAGACATCAGCGTGGCCGAAGCCGCCATGCTGGCGGGCCTGCCCAAGGCGCCTTCAGCCTACAACCCGATCAACAACCCGCGTCGGGCCAATATCCGCCAGCAGTACATCATTGAGCGCATGCTGGAGAACGGCTTCATCACCGCAGAGCAGCGCGACGCCGCCAAGGCCGAAACCTTGCGCTATCGCACGGTGAACGAGTCATTGCCGCATGCCGAATTCGTGGCCGAAGCCGCCCGCCAGTTGATCTTCAGCCAGTACGGCGATGACGCCTACACCCGCGGCCTGAACGTCTACCTGACCTTGCGCGCCGATGAGCAGAACGCGGCCTATCGCGCCCTGCGACGCGGCATCATGGATTACGAGCGCCGCCAGGTCTATCGTGGCCCCGAGGCCTACGCTGATTTGCCGGCCGACCCCAAGGAGCTGGACACCCGCATCGCCGAAGCCTTGGCCGACCACCCTGCCAACGACGAATTGCTGGCGGCCGTGGTGCTGGACGCCGACCCCAAAAAGGTGCAGGCCGCGCTGCAAAGCGGCGAGTTGGTCAACATCAGCGGCGAAGGCCTCAAGCCCGCCACCTCAGGCCTGGCCGAAAAGGGCAACCCCAAGACCCGGATTCGCCGGGGTGCCATCATCCGCGTGGTCAAGGTCGCGCGGGCGGGCAAGGAGGAATGGACCATCACTCAATTGCCCGAGGTGGAAGGCGCCTTTGTGTCGCTGGACCCTCGCAACGGCAATGTGCGCGCCCTGGTGGGCGGTTTTGACTACGCCAAGAACAAGTTCAACCACGTCACCCAGGCCTGGCGCCAGCCGGGCTCCAGCTTCAAGCCCTTCATCTACTCGGCCGCGCTGGAAAAAGGTTTCACTCCCAGCACCATCGTCAACGACGGTCCCTTGTTCTTTGACGCCACCAGCACTGGCAGCCAGCCCTGGGAGCCCAAGAACTACGACGGCAAGTTCGAGGGCCCCATGCCGCTGCGCAAGGCCTTGGCCAAGTCCAAGAATATGGTGTCCATCCGGGTGCTGAACTCGATTGGCGCGCCCTATGCCCAGCAGTGGCTGACCCGCTTCGGCTTTGAGGCCGAAAAGCACCCGGCCTATCTGACCATGGCCCTGGGCGCGGGCTCGGTCACGCCCATGCAGATGGCCCAGGGCTTTGCGGTCTTCGCCAACGGGGGCTACCGGGTCGCGCCCCAGTTGATCGCCCGTCTGACCGACAACAACGGCCGCCTGCTTTATGAAGCGCCGCAGGCCCCATTGGGTGAAGACAGCCGGGTGATCGAGGCCCGCAACGCCTTCCTGATGAGCAGCCTGCTGCAAGAAGTCACCCGTAGCGGTACGGCAGCCAAGGCCCAGGCTCAGCTGAAGCGCCCCGACATCTACGGCAAGACCGGCACCACCAACGACTCCATGGATGCCTGGTTCGCCGGCTATCAACAAGAGGTGGTAGCCGTCGTCTGGATTGGCTACGACCAGCCCAAAAAGCTGGGGGACAGAGAAACCGGCGGCGGCCTCTCCTTACCGGTATGGATCGAATACATGAGCTTCGCCCTGCGCGGCAAGCCGGTGTCCGAGCCCAGCGCACCCGAAGGCGTGGTCAATATCAACGGGGAGTGGTATTACGACGAGTACACCGGCAACGCCGGCGTGCAAGCCCTGAGCAATGACGACGCCAAGATGCCGGCGGCCGGTACTGCGGAAGAGAAGAAGGGCATCCTCGATCTCTTCAAGCGCTGAGCCGGGAGCTCAGCCAGGGCGGGCGGCTTGCTGCCCGCCTTCAATCGCGGCTGTGAATCAGACCGCGGCGAATTCCAAAGCCTTGCCCGCCTGGGCAGAAGCCAGCTGCGAGAGATGAGCGTGGAACTCGCTGCCATCGCGGGTATCCAACCACTGCCCCGCCACAAAACGGTAGTGGAAACCGCCAGCCTTGGCCGCTAGCCAAAGCTCTTGCAGCGGAGCCTGGGTGTTGATGATGATTTTGCTGCGGTCGGGGAAGCTCAGCTCCAGCAAACCACCGGAGCGATGGGTGTCGATGTCGATCCAGTCGCTGTCCAGCCATTGATCCACCTGGGCCTCAATCGCATCAAGCACCGCGCGGGTGCGGGCTTGGTACTCGGCATCGCTGAGGGCGGTGGCGGCGGGTGCGGGCTGCGCAAGAGGGGCGGCTGCTGACATGGCGGCTAAACTTCCGGAAATGAACGACAAGAAAATCTCAAGCGACAGTGTAGGCCTCGGCAGCGATCCCTCGCCCCAGCCAGGGTCAATCACGGGTCGGCCGGGTGGTCGAGCCGCCCTATTGGCTTTTGCCGCCGCCATCTTGCTGACGGGCATCGCCGCCTGCGGTCAAAAAGGGCCCTTGAGCCTGCCGTCCAGGACAGCCAGTCAGGACGCCTCGCCCCCCGCCCCTGCCGCCAGCGCAACAACATCGAGTGCGGCAACACCGCGCTGACGGGTCGTTACTCCATCAGGCCTGGATCCGCCCCTCCTGCACCGCATGGCAGGCGACTTGAATGCCGGCAATGCTCAGCATGGCCGGGCGCTCGCGCTGACAGCGCTCATTGGCGTGCGGGCAGCGCGGGTGGAAGCTACAGCCGCTGGGCGGATTGAGGGGATTGGGCACCTCGCCCTGCACCGGCGTGCGGGACCGACCTGTCATATGAATGTCGGGAATCGCATCCAGCAGCATGCGGGTGTAAGGATGCCGCGGCCGAACAAATAGCTCGGTCTTGTTGGCCACCTCAACCAGGCGCCCCAGATACATCACCCCGACTTGGTCGGCCACATGGCGAACGACGGCCAGATTGTGCGAGATGAAGAGATAGGTCAGCTGCCGCTGGCGCTGCAGATCCTTCATGATGTTCAAGACCTGGGCCTGCACGGAGACATCCAAGGCCGAGGTCGGTTCATCGCAGACCAGGAATTCCGGCTGGGTGGCCAGGGCTCGTGCGATGGAAATGCGCTGGCGTTGGCCGCCCGAGAACTGGTGCGGGAACTTCTCCCCGTCCACCGCCGACAGACCCACCGACTGCAAAAGCTCGGCCACCCGGGCGCGCTGCTCGTCTTGATTGGCGATCAGCCCATGCTCGCGCAGCGGCTCGGCAACAATGTCCTGCACCTTCCAGCGCGGGTTCAGCGAGGCATAGGGGTCCTGAAAAATCATCTGCATGCGGCGTCGCAGGGCCAGGGCGCCAGGCGAGGCCAAGGTCTGCGCCGTGTCCACGCCGTCAAAACTCACCGTGCCCCGGGTCGGCGGATAAAGACCCACCAGCAGGCGCGCCGCCGTGCTCTTGCCGCAGCCCGACTCTCCCACCAGGGCCAGGGTTTTGCCACGTTCAATGCTGAAGCTCACCCCGTCCACTGCATGGACGAACTGTCGCGGCTTGCGCTCCACCACCCGGTTCAACCAGGGCGCGGAGACATCAAAAATCTTGGCCAGATCGCGCACCTCGACCAAGGCCTTGGGTGCGGCCTCGGCCACGGTGTCCCGCTGAGTTTCGCTGTGGGCGCTCATGCCGCCACCTCCGAGGGTGCACTGGGTGCGGACAGTAACCAGCAAGCCGCACGGGTCTGCCCTTGGGTGTGCAGCTCCGGTCGCTCACTGCGGCAGCGCTCAAACACCTGGGGGCAGCGCGGGTTGTAGGCACAGCCTTGCGGGATGGCATTCAGGCGCGGCATGGCACCGTCGATCTGCAAGAGCCGTTCGCGGTCTTCGTCCATCGCGGGAATTGAACCCATCAGCCCGGCCGTGTAGGGATGGGCCGGCTGATGAATAACCTGATGCACCGGCCCGATCTCGGCGACACGGCCGGCGTAGAGCACGGCCACCCGGTCACAAGTTTCGGCAATCACGCCCATATCGTGGGTCACCAACATCACGGCGGCGCCCTGCTCTTTGCAGACTCGCTTGAGCAAAGAAATGATCTGCGCCTGGATGGACACGTCGAGCGCCGTGGTTGGTTCATCCGCCACGATCAGCTTGGGCGAGGCCGCCAACGCCAGGGCAATCACCACCCGCTGGCGCATACCGCCGGAGAACTGGTGCGGGTATTGATCGATGCGCGCCTCGGGGGCGGGGATGCCGGTCTGCGCCAGCAATTCGATCGCCCGCGCGCGTGCTTGGGCCTGGCTCAGATCCAGATGGGTGGTGATGGTCTCGATGAGTTGCTGGCCCACCGTGTAGAGCGGGTTCAGCGAGGTCAACGGGTCCTGAAAGATCGCGCCGATCTGGCGGCCACGAATCTTGCGCATCTCCTCGTAGGGCAGCTGATCGATGCGCCGGCCTTCCAACAAAATCTCGCCGGAGGCGATGCGGCCCGGCGGGTCCAGCAGGCCGATGATGGCGGCGCCGGTCAGCGATTTGCCGGCGCCGGACTCGCCCACCACACCCAGGATCTCACCGGGCGCGATCTCAAAACTGATGTCATCCAGGGCCAGCAAGGTGCCGCGTCGGGTCGGGAACTCGACCCGCAGATGGCGGACTTCAAGAAGAGGAGCTGTCGTCATAGTCAGGCAAGAAACGAATCGTGTGCGGGCGGGGAGCTGCTGTTCAACGCAGGCGCGGATTGAGCGCGTCGCGCAGCCAGTCGCCCAGCAGATTCACGCTCAGCGCGATCAGCACCAGCATGGCGCCGGGCCAGATGGTGATCCACCATTCGCCCGAGAACAGAAAATCATTGCCGACCCGAATCAAGGTGCCTAGCGAAGGGCTGGTGGGCGGCACACCTACCCCCAGGAATGACAGGGTGGCCTCGGTGATGATGGCCGAGGCCACCTGGATGGTGGCCAGCACCATCACCGGGCCCAGCACATTGGGC
The DNA here is from genome assembly GCF_003852425.1 of Paucibacter sp. KBW04. Lineage (GTDB taxonomy): Bacteria > Pseudomonadota > Gammaproteobacteria > Burkholderiales > Burkholderiaceae_C > Paucibacter_A. The sequence continues at coordinate 420,362 of NZ_QAJN01000002.1, forward strand.
AAGACATGGCGGCGCATGATGCGCGCGGAGCTGACGCCGATGACGCGGGCGGCCTGCACATACTCCTTGTTGCGCTCCACCATGGTCGAGCCCCGCACTGTGCGCGCGTACTGCACCCAGCCGGTCAGGGAGATGGCCAGGATCAGCACCAAAAAAGCCAGCGCATCGTGGGCGTTAGGAAACAAGGCCCGACCCACACCATCGATCAGCAGGGCCACCAGGATGGAGGGGAAAGACAACATCACATCGCAGACACGCATGATGAAGGCATCCACTTTGCCGCCCACAAAACCGGCCAAAAGGCCCAGACCGACACCAATCACCATGGAGACCAGCACCGAGGCAAGGCCCACAAACAGAGAGATGCGCGCGCCATACATCAGGGCCGAGAGCAGATCGCGGCCTTGATCATCGGTGCCCAGCAGGTACTTGCTGCTGCCGCCCTCCATCCAAGCCGGTGGCAGGCGTGAGTCCATCAGCTCCAGCGAAGCCAGATCAAAAGGGTTGTGGGGTGCAACGAACTCGGCAAACAGGGCGCAGAAGATGCAAATCAGCGCAACAACGGCGGCACCGATCGCCACCGGCGAACTCCGAAAGGAGTACCAGACATCGCCGTCAAAGAAGCGACTCCAGGCACTGGCCGGCGCCGCCACTGCTGCGACAGGAATAGGTTTGGGCGTGGAACTCATGAACAGAAACACTCCGCAGGACAGACCGGCCACAAGGCCCGGGCGAACAATTCAATCAAAACCTGAGACCTCAAAGAAGCGGAGCTCAATGCGCCTTGCCCTCGACACGCAAGCGAGGATCGACCGCAAAATACAGCAGGTCCACCAGCAGATTGATGCTGACGAAGATGAAAGAAATCAGGCATAGATAGGCCGCCATCACCGGAATGTCCGCGAACTGCACGGCCTGGATGAAGAGCAGGCCCATGCCCGGCCACTGAAACACCGTCTCGGTGATGATGGCGAAAGCGATCAAGGAGCCGAGCTGCAGGCCGGTGATGGTGATCACCGGCACCAAGGTGTTCTTCAAAGCGTGGCCGAAATAGACCGCGTGATTGCTGAGGCCGCGGGCGCGCGCGAACTTGATGTAGTCGGTGCGCAAGACCTCCAACATCTCCGAGCGCACCAAACGCATGATCAAGGTCAGCTGGAACACCGACAAGGTGATGGCCGGCAGCAGCACATGCCGCAAGCCATCGGCTGTGAGCAAACCCGTCGTCCAGCTGCCGAAGGCCGCGACATCGCCCCGACCAAAACTCGGCAGCCATTTCAGCCAGACCGAGAAGACCAGAATCAGCAGAATGCCGATCAGAAAAGTCGGCAAGGAAACACCCAGCAGAGACAACATCATCAGCATCTGCGAGCTGGCCTTGCCGCGCCGCAAGGCTGCGAACACACCCAGGGGAATGCCCACACCCAGCGCAATCAGGCCAGCAACTAAGGACAGCTCCAGAGTAGCGGGAAAGCGCTCCGCGATCAGGCTGGAGACCTTGCGCCCCTGGCGCAGGCTCAGGCCGAACTCGCCCTGCACGGCGTTAGCAACAAAGCGCGCAAACTGCACCGGAAAAGGGGCGTCCAGCCCAAGATCGCGACGCAAGGCCTCGCGCTGTTCCTGCGTGGCGTCTTGTCCGAGCAAATTGGTCACTGGGTCGCCCACATACTGGAACAGCATGAAGGCGATAAAGGCCACCGTGAGCATCACGATGATGGCTTGAGCCAGGCGACGAAGTACAAAAACTAGCATGTGGGCATGGCTGCCGGCCGAACCGGCTCATGAAAAGGCCTGAACATCAGCCTCGCGAACAAGAGAGCCCTGCCAGCGCAGGGCCTGTCGGCGAAAGAAGAAGGGGCCGAAGTGTCGCCCCAAACATCACCACGCCTTGGAAGAACTTCTGCTTTGCTTTGCCCTATTCGCAAGAGCGGAAAGCCGAACAAGCCGCCATGATGACCAAGTCCCTCACCCGGGACAAAGGGGTAAGCCCTAGCCAGGAGCCCCAAGCGTGCGCATCACATCTTGTTTAGACCGGAGACATA
>NZ_QAJN01000020.1 GCF_003852425.1 Paucibacter sp. KBW04
CCCTTCGTATTCGCTCGAGCCGACTCGCGTCGGCAGGCCGCCGCTCGCGGCTCAGCTTCAACGTTAAAGCGCAGTAAATGCCGACGTTCGAACAGTCCATCTACTTGATCGCGGCGCTCGTTACGGTCGCCAACTGCGCTGCTTGCGCCGCGGTTCTAAGGAGTGGCCTGTATACCCGCAGCCAAGTGATCTTGCCGTCGGCTGCCATTTGGCTTGTTCCCATTTTTGGCGCGCTCCTTATCGCCCTAATCTTGCGCTCGTTAGACCACTCGAAATGAAGCCGTCGTTCCATTTCACGTATGAGAGGGACTGGCGAGTTGCGCCCGTTGCGTTCTGGGTGCATGTGCCCGTTCCGGGAACGAGCGAAGCTTGCGATCCACCAGCGCCAGTTGCTATTCCTCATCTCGGCTATCCAGTCCTCCGCGTGGAGTTCGAGGCACATGAGCTTCAGTTCAGCGCACTGGCGCAGCTAGATCATTTCATCGACGTGCTGTCGCGCAAGCCGCTTCCCACTTCGCGGCAGCTGTCTTCGCGACATGGGCTCCCTGTCGGACCGAATGGCCATTGGTTGAGTCGCTTGCCTGCAGAGCTCAAGTCACCCCGGAAGCGCGCACAACTAGTGCAAGTGCTCGGCGCCGTACGCCAGCAGGTTTCTGGCCCGTGGTCTAACCCGTTGCTGCAGCGGACTGCTTCGCAGTCCGCTGAGCGCCGACATTAGGTTGCTGAATATGCTCAGCGACGTGCCCAGCCCCATCGACCTTCGTCTCATGCGCGATGCCCGCGAGTGGGAAAAAACGGCCATGTCCAAACGCCCGTGGCGAACCGAGTTCTTCGAGGCGTTCGCTTCGGAAATACTCTCCAGTGGCATCCGAGTTCGCCGCATTCTGGAGCTTGGCTCCGGCCCCGGGTTTCTAGCCGAGCACCTGCTGGGCGCTCTTCCCGAAGTCGAGTACGTGGCACTGGACTTTTCTTTGGCAATGCACGAACTGGCGGCCAAGCGCCTCGGCCTCTTGGGCTCGAGCGTTCAGTTTGTCGAGCGCAGCTTCCGCGAGCCTGCTTGGTCAAATGGGCTTGGGCAATTCGGCTGCATTGTCACCAATCAAGCAGTTCACGAGTTGCGCCACAAACGCTATGCCGCTGAACTCCATCAACAAGTCAGGTCCTTGCTCCTGCCGGGAGGCGCTTACCTCGTCTGCGACCATTTCGCTGGCGAGGGTGGCATGAGCAACGACCAGTTGTACATGACTGTTGCCGAACAGGCCGCTGCCTTTGCAAGCGCCGGCTTCGCCAAGGTAGATCAAGTTCTTCTCAAGGGCGGCTTGGTGCTCCACCGGGCATGCTAAGGAGTAGGGCTAGGTCGCGCGCAGCCGCGACCTGACCGGTTTGAAAAATCAGCGCGTAGCCTTCCCCCACTCAAATCTTTACGCCGACGGGCACCGCCTGCCGAGAGCTGCTCGAAGGCTTTTTCTCCACCCCCAGCGCCAAGGCCAGCGGCGCGGGCAGGCGGCGGGCCAGGGCATAGCCCAGGCCGCACAGAGCAAAGGTTAGAAGCACCAACAGCAAGCCCTCGGCCAAGGGTGGCAGCCCCCAAGGCTTGAGCGCCTGGCTGAGCACGACGATGAGGCTCTGGTGCAGGATGTAGACGCAGAACACGGCCGCGCTGAGGCGCTGGCGCAGGGGGCTGTCGAAGTTCAGCCATTGGCGCGCAAAGCCGCAGGCCGCCAGCAAGGCCCACCACTGCATGCCGCCCCACAGCAAACGCATCAAGAAGCGCAAAGCCTCGGGCGGTGGGCTGTCGGCAAAGGTCTTGAAATAAAGCATCAGCAGGCCCCAAGTGCCCAGGGCGGCGAGCAGGGCGGGCCAGCGCAGGCGGGCCATGTTCAGCCACTGGCCCTCGCCGGCGTGGGCCAGCATGATGCCCAGCAGAAACAGGCTCAGATACTGGGCATGGGCATACCAGTCCCAGACGAGGTTATGCGTCACTTCAAAACCTATCAGCGTGACGCGCGCTAGGGCCAGGGGCAGGGCGCCCAGCAGCATCAGGAAGAGCGGCGAGCCGCTGCGCTTGGCGATCGCTTGGCTGCCCCAGGCCAGGCTGCGCGGCGCCCAGCGTGTCAGCAGCAGGGCCAGACCCGTGTACGCCCAGAGGTAAGGCAGGAACCAGAGGTGGTTCCAGGTCGGCACGGTCAAGCAGCGGCGCCGCCCTTCCTCGATGGGGCAGAAGTCGGGCCGCGCGCTGAGGTAGTCGCGCATGAAGTCTGCGTAACTGCCCGTGTAATGCAGCTTCTCGATCACCTCGAAGTAAGACTGCGGCGGCACGATCACCAGCATGCCGAACAGCAGCGGCCACAGCAGGCGCAGGCTGCGGCGCCGAAAGAACGCGAATCCGCTGGGCTGGGCCTTGCCCGCCAGCGCGTGCGCCAGGGCCGCCCCCGAGATCAGGAACAAGAGGCCCATGCGCCAGGGCGAGCTGAGCATCATCAAGGGCTCGATGGCATCGCTGGCCGCTGGGCTTTTGACATGCCAGCCCCAGCTCACGTAGTACATGCCGACGTGATAGAACACCAGCAGGCCAAAGGCCAGGATGCGCAGCCAGTCGAGGAAGAAGAGGCGTGGGGTGTGGGTGTTAGGTTCCATGGCGCCAGCATCGCGCGCCGAATGCGCCTCGCCAAGCGATCTGGGGCGAGTTGGTTTTTCTACGGGGTCAGTCGACGGCAGGCCTGAGCAAGACCGTGGCTTTGAGCGTCAGCGGCACGCCCTTGCGCAGCGAGGCCACGCCGATGACTGAGCGCGCATGCACGCCGGCCTCGCCAAACACCGCCACCAGCAGATCGGAGGCGCCGTCCAGCACCTGGGCATGGTCCTCAAACTCGGGCGTGGTGTTGAGTGAGCCCTGCAGTTCGACGATCTGCTGCACCCGGTCCAGCGAGCCCAAGGCCTCTTGCATCGCCGCAATCAAGGCCAGGCAGGCGGAGCGCGCCAGGGCATAGCCCGCTTCGCTGCCGTAGTCCTGGCCCAAACGGCCTTTGGGCAATTGGCCGTCCACGGCCAGCGGCGCCTTGCCGGAGAGAAACAACAGCGGGCCCGCTTGCACGGCGGCAGCGTAATTGCCGGCCGGCGCGCCGCCGCTGGGGGGGTCCAGGCCCAGGGCCTGCAGTCTTTGTTCTGGTGTCATGCTTGGGCCATGCCTTGGTGGAGCTTGGCCTATTTTGCTTCGGCTTGAAGAACGAGCTGATCCCGGTAGCCGCGCGAGACCCGCAGTTTGGCGCCGGAGCTCAGCGTTAGTTCGGCCTCGCCGCGCGCCAGGCTGGCGATGGCGCGGATATGCGCCGGGTTGACCGCGTGGCTGCGGTGCACCCGCACAAAGCCGGCCTGGCGCACGCTGGCGTGCGCCAAGAAATCGGCCAGGGTGTGGCGGTCCAGATGCTGAGCCGGCGGGGCGTGCAGTTCGATGTAGTTATCGGCCGCGGCCACCCATTCCACCTCGGCCAGGGCCAGCTTCATCAAGCCGCCACCGCGCTGCGGCACCAACCAATGGCCGAGCACCGGCTGCAACTGCTGCAGGGCGCTGAGCAGGGCGATGCGGGGGCGCTCGGACTCGGCCTTCATCTCCTTCACGTGCATGCGCTGGCGCAGCCGCTCCAAGGTCTGGGCCAGGCGCTCGGCGCTGAAGGGCTTGAGCAGATAGTCCAGGGCGTTCAACTCGAAGGCGCGCAAAGCGTGTTCCTCGAAGGCGGTGCAGAAGGCGCAGTGAGTGCCGGTGGGCAGGGCCAGGGCCAGCTCCAGGCCGCTCATGCCGGGCATTTGGATGTCCAGCAAGACGAGATCGGGCTGCAGGGCTTGCGCCAAACGCAAGGCCTCTGTCGCGTCACCGGCCTCGCCCACCACCTGCACCTCGGGTGCATGCGCCAGCAGCAGGCGCTGCAGCTTGGCGCGGGCGGGCGGTTCGTCGTCGACGATCAAGACTTTCATCATGGGCTTGGGGGGCTTAACTCAGCGGGCAGGGTCAGCCTCAGCCGGCTGCCGCCGCCCAGCGCCTCCAGGCTCACCTGGGCACGATGGCCGTAGCAGGCGCGCAGGCGTTCGCGGGTATTGGCCAGGCCAATCGAACCGGCACGCGCATCCCGGCTGGGGGCGACGCCGCTGTTGTCTACCGTGATCTGCAGCAGCCCTTCTGCCAGCTCAGCCTGCAGCTTCAGTCGCACCGGGCCGCTGTGTTGGGCCACATCGTGGGTGATGGCGTTCTCGATCGGCGCGATCAAGAGCAGGCTGGGCAGCAGCGCGGCCTGCGCCGCCTCGCTGGCCTCCAGCTGGATCTGCAAGCGCTCGCCAAAGCGCGCCTGCATCAGGGCCAGATAGGGCTGGACCAGGCGCAACTCCTGCGCCAGGGTGTGACGTTCGCTGTGCTGGGCGTTCAAGGCCTGGCGCAAAAGAGTGGCTAACTCGCAGAGCAGATGGTCGGCGCGCGCCACATCCTCATACATCACCGAGGAGATCAGGTTCAGGGTGTTGAAGAGAAAGTGCGGCTGGATCTGATCGCTCAGGCGCTGCAGCTTCGCTTCGGCCAGCTCGCTGCGCAAGCGCTCCATTTCATGGCGACGGCGTTGATCGGCATTGGCCAGGCGCAGGCCTTCGCAGATGAAGACGAAGAGCAGATAGCTGATGCTGTCCTTGGCGCCCTCGTAGGCAAACATGGTGGGTAGGGGGTCGTGCGAGTAGGGCAGGCCCATCGAGGCGTAGACGCTGGCGCGAATCATGAGCAGGCCGGCGACATGAACCAGCACAAAGACGGCCCAGCCCAGCAAATGCGGCGGCAGCAGAGCCCAGCCGCTCAAGCCGCGCTCGCGCAGCCAGGCGTGCCAGCGATAGAGCGCGATGGCTTCCAGGCCGATGATGAAGACGCTGCTCAACTCCCACAAAAACGGCTCCCAGGGATGGGGCCCACCGCGCATCTGGTAATGCTGGAACTCGGCCAGGCTCAGCAGCAGGCCCACGCCCAGCACCAGGGCGGCGTAAGCCCACCAGAGCAGGTGGCGCTGGGGCGAAGCGAGGTCTGGACGGGTTGCGCTCATGGCCCTCACGCTATCACGCGGCCGCCCCGGGCGAAGAGGGGGAAAGCCATCTCGCCCCGGCGCAAGCGCGGCTCGCCCCAAGACTCTGGCGCGCAGCGGCGGCCCTGTTCGCCGCGCCTGCTGGCGATTCGTCGGCTGGGCTGTTGATACGTCGCCCGCGCCGAACCCAGTCGGGCCAGAGGGCGGAGACTGGCCTCAGTTCAACACAGACCGGAGCCTTCGCATGTTTTCCAAGCCCTCAACCTCCCTCGCTCGCCTGCTGGCGCCCGCAAGTCTGGCGCTGGCCGCCGCCCTGGCGCTGCAAGCACCCGCTCAGGCCGCCGCCGAGCCTGGCCAGATAGGCCTGAGCGTGCGCGGCAGCGGCATGCCTGTCCTGATGATTCCCGGCCTCAGCAGCTCGGCCCAGGTCTGGGACGAAACCTGCGCGGCCCTGCAGCCGCAAGTGCAATGTCTGATCGCCCAGCTGCCGGGCTTTGCCGGTGCGCCCGCCGGGCAGCAGCAGCAAGCGCAGTTTCTGGAAGCCATGCGTGATCAGCTGCAGGCGCTGATCAAGGCCCAAGCACCCAAGCGGGTGACGGTGATGGGCCACAGCCTGGGCGGCGCGCTGGCGCTGATGTTGGCGGCGCAGGCCGATGCCGCGCAAATCGAACGTTTGATCATCGTCGACAGCCTGCCCTTCTTGCCTGCCATCCAGAACCCCAATGCCACGGTCGAGAGCGTGCGTCCGCAGATGGCGGCCATGCGGGATGCCATGTCCAAGGGCAAACCGCAGGCGGCCCAGCTCAAGCCCATGATGGCCAGCATGAGCAAGAGCCCGGCGCGGGTGGAGCAACTGGTGCAGTGGGGCCTGGACTCCGACCCCGCCACTGTGGCCCAGGCCATGTATGAGTTGTGGACTACCGATCTGCGCCCGCTGCTGCCCAAGATCAAGGTGCCGACCTTGGTGTTCGGCGCCTGGGCCGCTTACGCACCCATGGGCTCCAGCCAGGAGATCGTCACCCGTCTGTATCAGGGCCAGTACGCGGCCTTGGAGGGCGTGCAGATCAAGGTCAGCCAGGCGGGCTATCACTTCCTGATGTGGGACGACCCGGCCCTGGTGCAGCAATCCACCCGCGAGTTCATGGGGCTAGCCCGGATGCTTCACGAGGTCGGCCCCAACTGACCTACAACATTGATGCCTGTTGAGTTCTCTGCGCTCAACTCGAATTTCAATTTGGATACAGGGGCCTACGCGGGTTTGCGCGGCGCAGGGCTTGCTGGCTGTCCCTCAACTCCTCGCCAATGCCAATCGGCATTGGCTGCGGCCGTCTCGGGCCACCCCGCCGCGCCCTGCACCACGCAATTCCCGCGTCCCTCATGAAGCATCCGGGCTTGGCGGCGCCGCGTCCTGCCCAACAACGCCCTCGGCCAGCAGCACGGCAATCTCGGCCTCGCCATAGCCCAGCTCTTGCAACAAGGCCTGGCTGTGCTCGCCCAGGCGCGGCGGGTCCAGGCGCAGGGGCAGGCGGGCACCGTCGAGGGTGAGCGGTAGCAGGGGCACGCGGGTGCTGCGGCCATCGGGCAGTGTCATGGGGGCGAGGCCGCCGGTGGCCAGCAGATGGGGGTCTTCCATTAGCTGCTCGGGCCGGGTGATGGGGGCAAAGGGCAGGCCCTGGGCCTCGAAGATGGCCGTCACCTCGGCCAGCGGCCGCTGGCCCAGACGCTCGCGCAGGGTGGGGATCAGCCAGTCGCGCGCCAACACCCGCTGCTGATTGTTGGCAATGCGCGCATCCGCCGCCAAGTCTTGGAAATCAAAGGCCTGGCAAAACAGCTGCCACTGGGTGTCGCTGACCACGGCGAGGAAGACTTGTTCATCCTTGGCCAGCTTGAACACATCGTAGATGCCCCAGGGCGAGATGCGGTTAGGCATGGGCGCAGCGGGCTGGCCGGTGATGGCGAACTGCATCATGTGCTGGGCCACCAGAAAGATATTGTTCTCGAACAGCGCCGACTGCACCTGCTGGCCACGGCCCGTGCTGTGGCGCTGCTGCAGGGCGGCCAGCACGCCGATGGCGCCGAACATGCCGCCCATGATGTCGTTGACGCTGCTGCCCGCGCGCAGCGGGTCGCCGGGCCGGCCCGTCATGTACGCCAGCCCGCCCATCATCTGCACCACCTCGTCCAGGGCCGTGCGGTGTTCGTAAGGGCCGGGCAGAAAGCCTTTGTGCGAGACGTAGATCAGGCGCGGGTTGAGCGCGCTCAAGGCCTCATAGCCCAGGCCTAGCGCCTCCATGCTGCCGCTCTTGAAGTTCTCGCTGAACACATCGGCGCCGGCCAAGAGCTTGAGCGCAATCTCCAGGCCGCGCGGGTCCTTGACGTTCAGGGCCAAGCTCTTCTTATTGCGATTGAACAAAGGGTAAAAGCCCGTGCCCGCGCCCAGCAGGCGGCGGGTGTTGTCGCCGCCCAAGGGTTCGATCTTGATCACCTCGGCGCCCAGATCGGCCAACACCATGCCGCAGGTGGGGCCCATGACCATGTGCGTGAACTCGATCACGCGCAGACCCGCCAGGGGCAGGGCTTGGGAAGAACAAGAGGAGTTTTCAGTCATATCTAAGTCAGCTGAGGCAGAGATGCTCGATACAGTATGTCGTAGCAGCCGAAGCGGGGTTGATGACCGATGTAAATGCGCAAGGTCTGCCTTCGTCTTCGCCGCGCCGATGCCGGACAAAGAAAGCAGGAATCCTGATTCATGACCAAGACTTCTGAATCGCCTAGCCCCTTGCCTGCTTCTTTTGACGAAGCACTGCTGGGCTTACGACTGCGCGCGAACCGCAGTGGCTACGCCCAAGCTTTGAGGGAGTTGGATGCTTTCAAGCAGTCGCGAGCCAGCACTGCCTTGGAGATTCACCGCACCCGGATCTTGGAACTGCATCTTTTGGTGATCACCGGGCAATTGCCTGCGGTGGAGGTGTTGGGCGAATCTACTGCGCTGTTGGCGGCGGCCCTCGCGACCTACGAATCGAACTGGCAAGGGGAGGCCTATTTGCTGCAGGCGACGATTCAGCGTCGATGCGGCATGCGTGCCGCAGCCTTGGCCTCGGCCGTTGCGGCCGTGGACTTGTTTGAGCGACTTGGCAATGAAGACATGCTAGGAGAGGCCGTCATCGCGCAGGCCCTCGCTGTGGACTTTTTGGTGGACGGAACCAAAGCTTTTGTGAGCAAGTGGCTACAGCGCCAGCCGCCTTTGTCTTCAAAAGTCCGCATCCATCTGCACAACGTGATGGGGACGGCCGAGTTCAACTTGGCCGAGCAAAGTGGTGATTTGCAGGCCTATAGGCGAGCAATCGACGAACATGAGCGGGTTGTGGCGATGGCCGGTGAGCTCGGCAAACCTCTTTCACAGGCTCTGGCGCACGTGAACGTCAGCGTCAACGCGGGTTTGCTGGGGGATCTGCATTTGGCCGAAGTCCATTTGCAGGCGATGGACCGCTTGTATGACCCGGTGCGGAACAAGCCTTCGGAATCGCAGCTGTGCTGGGTGGCGTTTTGCCGAGGCCTTGTGGCCTTTGGGCGCGGCGAGCAAGAGGCAGGCTTTGCTTTGCTCCTCAAGGCCAAGGAGCAAGCCCAAGCGACTCGCAGGGCCTGTCTGGCCCCCTTGATCAAGATCCAGGAGCTCTTGCTCAAACATTCTGCCGCCTACGAGCAGGGCCGTTATGTTGCGGATTGGGTGAGCGAGTTGACCCGCCTGCACAAAGAGTTCGCCGCGAACAGTCAAGAGTTGACGGCGACTAGTTTTGAAGAACTCGTTAAATCTGCCCAGGCCACCGGCGAGAACCGCGTCTTGCGCAGCCATGGCGACGCGCTGACGCGTGAACTCGCCGCTAGCAATCAAAGCCTGAAGGACACCGTGCTGGAGTTGCGCAGCGAAGTGGGTCGACGCGAGCGGGCCGAGGCCGAGTTGCAAAAAATCAATGAAGAGCTGGAACTGCGGGTGCAGCAACGCACCGCCGAGCTGCAGACGGCTCAGGCCAGCATCGCAGCGCACGAGCGCATGGCGGCGCTGTCGCGCCTGGTCTCGGGCCTGGCGCACCGGCTCAACACCCCGCTGGGCAATGCGCGCATGGTGGTCAGTGGCTTGGGATCCGCCTGTGAGCAGTTCGAGGCGGACTTGGCCAAGGGCGTGAATGAGCGTGAGTTGCATGAGTTCATCGATCTGACCCGCCAGACCGGCGACTTGGCCGAAGCTGCGCTCAAGCAGGCGAGCGAGTTGATGCGGGTGTTCAAGCAGGTCTCGACCCTGGAGCATGTGGAAGAGGCCAAATGTTTCGACCCGGGTGAGGCCTTGCAGGAGTGCTGCGATTCCATGCAGGAAGAGCTGAAACTTCAAACCGTCGTGCCCCTGCATCTGGAATTGCGCGACCGGCCGCAGTGCTTTGGTTACCTGCAGGTCTTGGCCCAGGTGCTCAAGCATTTGTTGGCGAACGCCATGCTGCATGGGCAGCCGGAACTGGGCGGTGCGGGCCAAGCGGGGGTGTGGATCACGCAGGAGCAGCAGGGCGATCGCTTGCAGATCAGCGTGCGCGATGAAGGGCTAGGAATCCCGCCGGACCGTTTGGCCAGCATCTTTGAGCCCTTCAACAACAAGCTCAATGCCAGCGGCCTGGGCCTGGGCCTGCACATTGCGCGCAATCTGGTCACCGATCTTTTGCAGGGCCAGTTGACTGTGACGAGCCAGCCGGGTCAAGGCACTTGCTTTGTCTTGAGCCTGCCGCTGAGGGTGAATGAGGCGACCCTGGAGTACCCGGCCTTGGCCACGGTCTCATAGTTCAGTCACTGCCAAGCTTGATCGCCTGTGCGAGACTGCCGCGCAGGAGAGATTCAGCCATGTTGTACAAAAAAGTTTGCATCGTCGGCGCGGGCGCCATTGGCGGCTGGTTTGCCGCGTATCTGGGCCAGGCCCTGGGCGCCGAGCTGCGTTTGAGTGTGCTGGCGCGTGGCGCCACGCTGGCCGCGCTGCGTGACAAAGGTTTGCGCCTGCAACTGCCTGGCGGCAATGAGACCGTGCAAGTGCCTGTGCAGGCACTCAGCAATGACCCTGCCGAGCTGGGCGAGCAAGACCTCATTATCCTGGCCGTCAAAGGCCCGGCCCTGGCCGCCGTGGCGCCGGCCGTCAAAGCAATGATGGGCCCGCAGACTCGCGTGCTGGTGGCCATGAATGGTGTGCCCTGGTGGTTCTTCGAGGGCCTGGGCGGCGAGCTGGAGGGGACGCATCTGGACAGCGTGGACCCCGGCGGTGCGGTGTCGGCCTTGATCCCGGCCGAGCAGGTGATTGGCTGCGTGGTTCACGCCAGCTGCGCGACGCCGGAGCCCGGCTGGGTACGCCATGTGATGGGCATGGGCTTGATCATCGGCGCGCCTGCCGGTGGCCGACCCGAGCCGGTGCTGCAACTGGCCGAGCTCTTGGGCCGAGCGGGCTTCAAGGTCAGCGTGTCCGAGCGCATTCAGCGCGATATTTGGTACAAGCTTTGGGGCAATATGACGACCAACCCCATGTCCGCCCTGACCGGCGCCACCTGCGATCGCATCCTCGATGACGATCTGGTGCGCGGCCTGATGACTCGAATCATGTTGGAGGCGGCCGAGATCGGCGCGCGCATGGGCTGCGCCGTGGACCAGACGCCCGAACAGCGCCACGCCATCACCCGCTCCCTGGGTGCCTTCAAAACCTCGATGCTGCAAGACGCCGAGGCCGGCCGGCCGCTGGAGTACAGCGCGCTGATCGGCGCGGCACGCGAGATCGGCCAGAAGCTGGGCATGGAAACGCCGTTTACCGATGCCTTGCTGGGGCTGGTGAGGTTGATGGCGCAGACGCGGGGGCTGGTGTAATTGTTCGGTTGTTGAGACGGCGCACAGCGATATCGGATAACTTGCTTATTCGACGGCCCAGCCGGGAGTTCGCCCCGGCAGGCGACCTACTTTTTTGCGTCGCCAAAAAAGTAGGCAAAAAAGGCGACCCGACGCCTGGCCCCTGCGGGGTCTGTTGCGGTGCTCGCAATCCAGGGCCTCGCGCAGAACTCGCTACGTTCACTGGCGTTCACTGCGCTCGGACAGCCGCGCGAAGTCAGTTCTTGAAGGCGCTTCGCGCCGGCCCTGGATTGCTGCGCTCCTCACCCAGGCTCAACGGGACTTGAATACCGTCACGCCTCGCTGCGCATCGGCTTGAGAGGCTGCATGCGCCAAGCGCATGCAGCGTTAGCTGCGGCACTATTGAGGTGACACGCAGCGAGCCGAGTGGCTTGGGGGTCTTTTGCGCAGGAATTTGCACGATGCCCCGCCTTACTTGGGCAGCTTCAACAAACCCTTGTCGCTGAAGCGCACCGTGCCGAACAAACCACCGGCCAGCTTGCCGGTGAGCACATAAGGCAGCTCGCCGCGCGCGGCTGCGTCGCTAAAGCCCATGGCCTGGCGCACGGCGGCGAAGGCGGAGACGGTCAGCGGCACATTCAGCAGCGTCTCGCCAAAGCGCGGCACCTCGCCTTTTTGGTCGCTGACCCCGCTAGCAAAACTCCTGCCGTTCAGCTCAAGATCCAAGGCCACGCCATCGAAGGCGATGGCGCTGTCGTTCGGGTTCTGCACCCGCAGCTTGACGAGGATGCGCAGCTCCAGGCCCTCGCCGGGCAGGGCTTCGACGCCGGCGACATGAACGCGCAAGGCGTCGCGCTGGCCTAGGGCTGCGCAACCGGCCATGGGAAGCAAGGCGAGGGCGCTCAGGCCCAGCAACGATCGGCGGGATGGGTTCATGGGGCGAGGCTCCGGCGAGATGAAGACGGGCCTCAGTTTGCCAGCACGCGCAGCAGCCATGTGTTGAGGTCTTGCACCTCTTCCATGCACAGCGAGTGCTCCATGGGGTACTCATGCCACTCAATCTGGTAGCCCAGGGCTTGCAGCTGCGTCTGCGCGGCTTGCCCACGGTTCAGCGCCACGACCGGGTCGCGCGTGCCATGAGCCAGGAAGATGGGGGTGTTGCGGTTGGCGCTGTGGGCCTCGGCGGCCGTGCTCTCGGCCAGGGGCAGATAGCCTGACAAACCGGCCAAGCCGCCCAGGCGCTGCGGGTAGCGCAGGCCAGCCAGCAAGGTCATGGCGCAGCCCTGCGAAAAGCCCGACAGCACGATGCGATGGGCGGGGATGCCGCGCGCGACCTCGCGGTCCAGCAAGGCGTGCACCTGGGCAATGGAGGCGCGCAGGCCGGCCTCGTCCTCGCGGCGCTGCAGATCGCTGTGGCTGATGTCGTACCAGGCCCGCATGCGGTGGCCCCCGTTGATGGTGACGGGCCGCTCGGTGGCGCGCGGCATCACGCAGCGCACCGGGCCGACGGCCGCCAGATCCAGGGCGTCGAACATGGGGATGAAGTCGGCCCCGTCGGCGCCCAGACCGTGCAAGACGATCAGCGAGGCTGTTGCCTCGGCGGCGGGGTTGAGTTCGATGGTGGAGAGCAAAGCGGTGGGTGTGGTCATGGGAGTTCCGTGGGCTCAAAGCCGGGATAAATTTTGAATTGAGGCAGTGTGCCTGCGATCTCATGCCAGCTGGCTTTGGAGTCGCAAAAGACATGGCGCTGGGGACGCGCGAGCGGGTCGCCGTCCAGGCTGCCCAAGTGCAAGACCAGGATTTCGGGGCGATTCAGGCGCTGGATGACAACAAGGCCGAAGCCACGCTATTGCGTGGCCCGGCCTTGTATTGTCATCGCCTCAAGCTCGCATCAAACCGGCAAGCTACGCAAGCTGGCCAGGGTCTGCAAGCAAGCATGCGCGGCCTCGCGGCCCTTGAGGACAAAATGCTCGCGGAAGAACTGCGTGTGCTCCTCGTGGCCGTGGAAGTCCCGTGGCGTCAGCACGGCAGACAGCACCGGCACATCGCAGTCCAGCTGCACCCGCATCAGGCCGTCGATGACAGCGCTGGAGACGAATTCGTGCCGGTAGATACCGCCGTTGACGACGAAGGCAAAGGCCACGATGGCGTCGAACTGGCCGCTGCGGGCCAGCCTCTGCGCATGCAAGGGGATCTCGAAGGCCCCGGGGACTTCGAACTGGCGCAGGCCGGAGATGGGGCTTCGACAACGCTCGAACTCGGCCACAAAAGACTGGGTCGCAGCAGCGACGATGTCCTTGTGCCAGCCGGCGCTGATCATGGCCACGCGGGCCGGGGTGTTGCTGGAATTGCTGGGTTGCTGATGGTCAATCTGATTCATGGTTTGTTTCCTCAAAAGGAGGGGTTGCCAGAATCAGGGCGCACGCAAACGCAGCGGCGGCCATGGGCAACGCTGAACGAGCCCCTTGTGCGCCGCACATCCTCGCTTCGGGCGGTCTGCTGCGTTGCAAATCCTCGCCATAGTTGGACTATGGCTGCGGTTTGCGCCTTGCATCCCATCCCGAACCGAGGCGTGCGGCATCACGGGGCTCATTCAGCGTCGCCCTTCCATGTGATTGGAAGAGGCCATCGCCGTGAGACTGCGTTTCTCTTTCATCCGGACTGTGACCGTCGGCTCTGGTTTCGCACCAGATCTGCTGACCCCCCGGCAGACTTGCATCGGCCAAGGGCGCTCGCGGGCTCTTGTGCTTTGAACAGATAAAAACACAAATACCGCCGGTGGGGAATTTCGCCCCGCCCTGAGAACGCTGCCGGGCACAAAGGCCCGGCGGGGGGAATTCTAGGGTCAAGTCTTGCCAGGGGCTGTCGCCCTGGCGTCCTGGTTTAGATCAGCCAAAAGGCCGCACGCCGATCAAGGCCTGATGCCCCCACAAGGCAAATCCCGCCCAGGCGGCAAGGCCAATCAAGACCGTCAGCACCGTGGCGCTGGCCTTGGTTTGCAGCGGGGCAGCTGGGCTGAGGCGATCACGCTGGCGGGCAGCGCGGAAGGCCAAGACGGCCCAGACCAGAAAGCTGCCGAACAGCAGCACATCGGCCAAGGTGTTGTTGGCCAAAAGATGGGCCAGGGCCCAAACCTTGACGCTGAGCATCATCGGATGGCGCAGCCGGGCCTTGATCGCATTGCCCGGAATGTAGGCGGCCACCAGCAGCACAAAGCTCAGCAGGGTCAGCAAGGCCGCCAGATGGTTCATGCCGCGTGGCGTGGCCCACAAGGCCAGCGGCGTCTGCCGGGCCAGGCCGTAGCCATAAACAACAAGGCCAAAGCCGAGCAGGGAGACGGCGGTGTAGGCCAGCTTCCAGCCCTTCTCGCCCAGGCGGGCCCGTTGGCGACCGCGCCAGTCTTCGGCCACGATGCGCGTCGAATGGATACCCAGAAACAGCACAAGACCGGTGATCAGAAGAAGCATGGTGGCTTGGGGTTGCTAGCAGCGCGGCTGCGGTGCGTCTTTGTAACCCATCTCGCGCCACCGCTGGCGTGGCGCCGATCGAGGTCTTACGCGCTCAAGAGCCGATCCAGGCCCCAGAGCAGGCCCGGGTAGACCAGACCCCAGGCGGTCGCGGCCAGGCCCAGGGCCTTGAGGCCGATCAGCAGATTGCGTTTGTCGCTTGGGCTGATGCGCGGGGTTTTCATGGGCGGGCTCCTGAGTTTGCGTTTGACCGCAAAAGCTAGCAATACATATGCCAGCGCCAGGGCCGGCCGCCAGCTTCAGGCGCTGCGATCCACCCGCAGCGCCAGCACGACGGAGCTGGTGGTCTTGATCACGCCCTCGATCTCGCCGATCTCGTCCAGCAAGGCGTCCAGGCGCATGGTGGATTCGGCGCGCAAGAGCGCCATGTAGTCGAACTCACCGCTGACCGAGGCCAGTTGGCGCAGCTCCGGGCACTGGCTCAGACGCTGCACCACTTCCCGGCCGGCCTTGGGCTGAACGGTGATGCCTACAAAGGCTTGCACACCGCGGTCAGCGGCGTCCGTCCCCAGGCGGGCCGTGTAGCCCACGATGGTGCCTGTGGACTCAAGCCGGGCCAGGCGAGCCACCACCGTGGTGCGTGCCACGCCCAGTTTGCGTGCCAGCTCGGCCGTGCTGGCGCGGGCATTGGCCTGCAGCAGGGTGATCAGCTGGCGGTCCACCTGCTCTTTGCTCGCGGCCGGCGGTGCGATGGGCTGGCTGCGGCTTCTCAGGGGTGGGCTGGTCTTGGCGTGGACGGGGGCTTTGTTGGGCGGATTCTTGCTGCTCATCGGAAACCCTAGTTTCAATCATTGCGGCGAATGAATTCGCCGAATCGGCGGATCTACCTGATTATTCGTCGAACTCGTGCTTTCTTTCGTCCGGACTCATCCCTAGACTGGGCCGAAACGAAACCAGCTCAGGAGACATCTCATGAAAGTAGCCCTGCTCGGCGCCGGACATATCGGCCAAACCATTGCCCGCCTTTTGCATGGCAGCGGCGACTACCAGGTGACCGTGATCGACAAGAGCGCGGCGGCCTTAGCCAAGCTGCAGGCCGAGGGCATCGCCACCCAGACGGTGGACACCGAGAACAAGGCCGCCCTGGCCGCCGCTCTGCGCGGCCAGACTACGGTGGTCAACGCCTTGCCTTACCACCTGGCCATCACGGCAGCTCACCTTGCGCTGGAGGCCGGCTGCCATTACTTCGACCTCACCGAAGACGTGGCGGCGACCAAGGAGATCAAGCGCATCGCCGCCGGCGCGCGCACCGCCTTCATGCCCCAATGCGGCCTGGCCCCAGGTTTCATCGGTATCGTCGCCCATCATCTGGCCAAGAGCTTTGACACTTTGCAGGATGTGAAGATGCGCGTCGGCGCCTTGCCGGCCTTCCCCACCAATGCGCTCAAGTACAACCTGACCTGGAGCGTGGACGGGCTGATCAACGAGTACTGCCACCCCTGCGAGTCCATCCACGATGGTGAGCTGATCGCCGCCCTGCCGCTGGAAGGCCTGGAGCATTTCTCGCTGGACGGCACCGAGTACGAGGCCTTCAACACCTCGGGCGGCTTGGGCACTTTGTGCGAGACCCTGTCGGGCCGGGTGCGCAATCTTGACTACAAAACCGTGCGCTACCCCGGGCATCGCGATCTGATGATGATGCTGTTGGATGACCTGCAGCTGAAGAACGACCAAGAGACGCTGAAGAACATCATGCGCAAGTCCATGCCCGCCACCATGCAGGACGTGGTGCTGGTGTTCGTGACGGTGTCGGGCATGCGCGGCGGCTCCTTGGTGCAAGAGGTGTTCGCTCGCAAGATCTTTGCCGAGCGTGATGGGGCCTCGCCTCTGTCGGCCATCCAGATCACCACGGCGGCCGGTATCTGCGCTGCGGTCGATCTCTTCCGCGAAGGCAAACTGCCGCAGTCCGGCTTCATCCGCCAGGAAGAGGTGGAGTTGCCGGCCTTCTTGGCCAACCGCTTCGGCAAGGCTTATCAGCAATCGCGCCAGGTGGAATCAATCGGTTAAGGCAAGAGAGAGAATCCGCTCATGAACGAAATCCAAACACTGATGCAGTCCCTGGGCCTGCCCGCCAGCGCTTACAGCGAGGGCACGCTGAAGGTGCGCTCCCCTATCGACGGCGCCGCCTTGGGCGCCGTGCACGAAGCCTCGGCCGCCGAGATGCAAGCGGCTGTTGGGCGCGCCCACGCCGCCCATCTGAGCTGGCGCAATGTGCCCGCGCCGCGTCGCGGTGAGCTGGTGCGCCTCTTCGGTGAAGAGTTGCGCTTGCACAAGCAAGACCTGGCACGCCTGGTCTCGCTGGAAGCCGGCAAGGTCACCAGCGAAGGCGAGGGCGAGGTGCAGGAGATGATAGACATCTGCGACTTCGCCGTGGGCTTGAGCCGCCAGTTGCATGGCCTGACGATTGCCTCGGAACGCCCCGGCCACCGCATGATGGAGCAGTGGCTGCCGCTGGGTGTGGTGGGCATCATCTCGGCCTTTAACTTCCCCGTCGCTGTCTGGGCTTGGAACTCGGCCCTGGCTCTGGTTTGCGGCAATAGCTGCGTCTGGAAGCCGTCTGAGAAGACGCCGCTGACGGCCTTGGCCACGCAGGCCTTGTTCGACAAAGCGCTGGCACGTTTTGAGGGCGCGCCCGCGCATCTCTCCCAAGTGCTCAACGGCGGCGCTGCCGTGGGCGAGGCCCTGGTGGACGACCACCGCGTCGCCCTGGTCTCGGCCACCGGCTCGACCCGCATGGGCCGGGCCGTGGCGCCTAAGGTGGCGGCGCGCTTCGGCCGTTGCCTGCTGGAGCTGGGCGGCAATAACGCCATCATCGTCAGCCCTTCGGCCGATTTGGAACTGGCCGTGCGCGGCATTCTGTTCGGCGCCTATGGCACGGCCGGCCAGCGCTGCACCACGACGCGCCGCGTCATCATCCACGAGAGCATTCATGACGAACTGGTGGCGCGCCTGGACCGCGCCCGCGCCCAGCTCAAGATCGGCAGCCCCATCGAGGCCGGCACCTTGATTGGCCCGCTGATCGATCCGGCCGCTTTCGATGCCATGCAAAAAGCCCTGGCCGCCGCGCGCGAGCAGGGTGGCGAGGTCAGCGGCGGCGAACGCGCGCTGGCCGCGCAGTATCCGAACGCTTGGTACGCCACGCCTGCCCTGGTGCGCATGCCCGCGCAGACGGCGGTGGTCAAGCAAGAGACCTTTGCGCCCATCCTCTACACGCTCAAGTACAAGAGCCTGGATGAAGCCATTGCGCTGCAAAACGATGTGCCGCAAGGACTGTCCTCCGCCATCTTCACCAATGATTTGCGTGAGGCCGAACTCTTTGTCTCGGCGGCAGGTTCGGACTGCGGCATTGCCAACGTCAATATCGGCACCTCGGGGGCCGAGATCGGTGGCGCTTTCGGCGGCGAAAAGGAAACCGGCGGTGGCCGCGAATCGGGTTCGGACGCTTGGCGTGCCTATATGCGCCGTGCCACCAACACGGTCAACTACTCCAGCGCCTTGCCGCTGGCTCAGGGCGTTAAGTTCGATATCTGAGGCCGCAGGCTGCCTTCGGCGGCCTCTTGTTTTTGGGTCTATTTGAAGATTTTGTAGAAAATCTTTGGCGAGCTAAAAAATACGTGCTACAGTAGCGGTCTTCGCTGTTCAGGCAGCGAAGAAAAGCAAGCCCAGGTGGCGGAATTGGTAGACGCACTAGTTTCAGGTACTAGCGGGTAACTCCGTGGAGGTTCGAGTCCTCTCCTGGGCACCAAACAAGAAAGGCCAGCACGCAAGTGCTGGCCTTTTGCGTTTGGGGCACAGGAAGCAAGGTCCCTGCGGACCTTGCGGGAGGACGAGAAAGGCGCCCGCATGCTTGCGGCGCCGGGGTCGCGGGACGTGACCGAGCCTCTCCTGGGCTGAGGCGGGACCGAACACGAGCCTCGC
The DNA here is from genome assembly GCF_003852425.1 of Paucibacter sp. KBW04. Taxonomy (GTDB): domain Bacteria; phylum Pseudomonadota; class Gammaproteobacteria; order Burkholderiales; family Burkholderiaceae_C; genus Paucibacter_A. The sequence continues at coordinate 18,362 of NZ_QAJN01000020.1, forward strand.
GGCTTGTGTGACGCTCGCCGAGGCCAAGCCGCCTGCAGGCGGCTTGGCACCAAACAAGAAAGGCCAGCACGCAAGTGCTGGCCTTTTGCGTTTTCCGGCTTTGAAACCAAGCGGCGGGGTCAGGTCTTGCCTAGTCGGCCGGATGTTTTCAAGAGCTCTTCCAGCGCTTGCGCAGGCATGGGCCGGGCATACCAATAGCCCTGGCCGAAATCGCAGCCTGCCTCTAGCAGCAATCGATGCTGCTCCTCGGTTTCCACCCCCTCGGCCACCACCTCGATGCCCAGGGCATGAGCCATGGTGATGATGGCATTGCACAGGGCCAACTCCTTGGCGCCGGTCTTCAGATGGCTGACAAAACTCTTGTCGATCTTGACCTGATCGATGGCCAGGCGCTGCAGATAGGACAGTGAGCTGTAGCCGGTGCCGAAGTCATCCAGCGAGACCTGCATGCCGGCCTTGCGCAAGCTGTCCAGATGCAGGGTGACGAGCTCATCCGCCTCCAGCAGCAGGCCCTCGGTGATCTCCACCGCGATGGCCTGGCCAGGCAGGCCCAACTCCTTCAGGCGCCGCGCCCAGGCATGGCCTTGAGCCTGCCCATTGGGCAGACCGCTGCTGCGGAACTGCACCGGGGACTTGTTGATATTGAGCTGAAAGCGTGGGTTGAAGCGGCTGCGCCAGTCTTGCACCTGCAGCGCCACCTGCTCGAACACCCATTCGCCGATCTCGATGATCAAGCCACTGGTTTCGGCCAAGGGGATGAACTCGCCCGGTCCCAGCAGGCCGCGGCTGGGGTGCTGCCAGCGTAGCAAGGCCTCGGCCTTGTGGATCAGCCCGTCGCTGAGCCGAACAATCGGTTGGTAGACCAGGCTGAACTGCTGCTCGGACAGGGCATCGTGCAAATCATTGCCCAGGCGCGCCCGCTCTTGTGCGGCGGTCTGCAGGGCCGGCGTGAAGCGGCACAGGCGGTTGCGGCCGGCGCCCTTGGCCATATAGAGCGCCTGATCCGCGTGTTTGAACAAGGTCTCGATCTGCTCGCCATCGGCCGGGTACAGGCTCAGGCCAATGCTGGCCGAGACAAACACGCGTTCGCCCTCCAGGCGGAAGGCAAAGGCCAGGGCTTGCAAGATGTTTTGCGCAATGGCCTCGGCCTGCTGGGGCGAGTCAATCTCGCTCAGCACCACGGTGAACTCGTCACCGCCCATGCGCGCCACCGTGTGGGGGGCCGGGGCGCAGGCGACGATGCGCTGCGTGGCTTGCACCAGCAGCAGGTCGCCCATGGCATGACCCAGCAGGTCGTTGACCTCCTTGAAGTGATCCAGATCGATGAAGAGCACGGCGACCGAGCGGCCGCTCTTCCAGGCCACATGTTGGGCTTGCTCCAAGCGCTCGCGCAGCAGGCGGCGGTTGGGCAGGCCGGTGAGGGCATCGAAATGGGCTTGTTGCCAGATCAAGGCCTCGCTCTGCTTGCGGGCGGTGATGTCGGTGTGGGTGCCCACCATGCGCAGCGGCCGGCCTTCTTCGTCACGGCTGATCACCATGCCGCGGCTGAGAATCCATTTCCAACTGCCATCCTTGCAGCGCACGCGGTGCTCATTGCTGTAGAGCGGCGCGCGGCCCGAGAAATGAGCTTCGCGGTCCAAGCTCATCTGGGCCAGATCGTCGGGGTGGGTCAGTGCGTCGAACTCGGCCGGGCTGGGTTGAATCTCATTCGGCGAGTAGCCATACATCTGCAGATAACGTGGCGAGTAAATCTCCACCCCGGTTTGTACATACCAGTCCCAGACGCCATCGCCATTGCTTTCCAGCGCCAGCTTCCACAGGTCATCGGCCTGGCGCAAACGGGTTTCTTGTTCCTTGCGTTCATGCACATCGCTCATGCTGAGCAAGACCTGACCCTCGGGCAGCAAACGAGCCTGGGTTTGATGCCAGCAAAAGCCCCCATCAGCCGCAAGCCAGCGGCAATCCAGCAACAGATCTGCCCCTTGTTTTAGCTTCAAGAGCTGCGCCTCTAAGGACGGGAGATCGGCCGGGTGCAAGCGCGCCAGCCAGGGCTGGCCTTGCAGTTCTTGCAGGCTCAGGCCGGTATAGGCCAGCAGGCTTTGGTTGGCTTGCAACAGCGTATAGCTCGGGCTCAGCAAGGCCACGCCTTGCGGCAGCTGGTCCAGCCAATGTGCGGCGGGCAGGGGCCATCCTGGCGCTTGTTCTGGCGAAGGGGGCGAATCCCGCTGGCCGGTGGATACGGAGTTAGGGGCCATGTTCACGGCCACATCATGCCGATGGAACTGAAAAATGGCGATGAAATCTTCACCGAAGCAGGCCTGGGAACATGCGGTTACTACAAAAACTGTTGCGAATACTGGGCAGGCGGAAGCCCGAGCACGCAGGATGCCGGGCGCAGGGACTGTGCATGCAGGGGCGAGTATCGGTCGCAAGCCTTGATGCAGCGCAGTGCCGCCCTGCCTCTTGCGTGCAAAATGACGCGCTAAAGTGTTGGATGTAATGATTCACGCCGACTCACAGAGGCCTCTTGATCGGGGTTCTCGGTGATTCAGTGAAAATAGCGCCGCCCGAGCTGGTCGGGCACCATTTGAGATGAGACCCTGGAATGAATAAAACCGAACTGATTGAACATCTGGCCACCAAGCACGCGCTGACCAAGGCCGAAGCTGGCCGTATCCTGGAAACCCTGCTGGACGCCGTGGTCACCACCGTCAAGAAGGGTGGCGCTGTGTCCATTCCTGGCTTCGGCTCGTTCAAGCAACACTCGCGTGCCGCTCGCACCGGCGTGAACCCCAGCACCGGCGACAAGATCAAGATCGCCGCCGCCAAGCTGCCCAAGTTCACTCCTGGCGCTGGTTTCAAGGCCGCTGTGGATCCCAAGGCTGCTGCCCGCAAGGCTGCCAAGGCTGCCGACGCTAGCGCTGCCAAGGTCGCTGCAAAGCCCGCCGCCAAGAAGGCCAAGAAGTAAAAATCATGAGCTCAGGGCCTTGCGCCCTGTTCTCAGTTGCCTGAAGACCTCCCGGTCCTCAGGCTCACCCGGCAAAGCCAGGTGTTCGCAGGAACACTTGGCTTTGTTGTTTCTGGCGGGCCGCCTTAGCCCTGCGTCACGCGCGCTTCGAAATGCTCGACCTGGGGCGGCGCGGCAAAGAAGGGGCCGACGATGGCGCGCCAGGCCGGGAACAGCGGGCCGCCGCGGAAGTGCACCGTGTGGTCTTCCAGCGTGGCCCATTCGATCTGCAGCAGATAGCGCTCGGGCGATTCAATGCCTTGCTGCACACGGGCCGAGACAAAGCCCTGGGCTTGCGAGATGACGGTCTTGAGGCCATGGGCAATGGCTTCTTCGAAGGCGGCCTGCTGGCCGGGGGCGATGCGGATGTCGGCGATTTCGAGAATCATGGGTCTACTTTCCAACAAAGAAAAAATGAATCAGCTCAGCGCCTGCACCTGCACGGCGGTGACCTTGAAGCCGGGGATCTTGCCCGAGGGATCGAGCGCACTGCCGGTCAGCAGATTGGCCGTCGCCTCCCAGTAGCAGAAGGGCAAGAAAACCTGCCCCTGGCGCACCTCAGTGCTTTGCTGCAGCAGGGCTTGCAAATCGCCAAAGCGGGAGCTCATGCGTACCGCTTGACCATCGTGTAAGTGCAGGGCGGCGATGTCCTCCGGGTGCATGCTGATCAGGGGCTGGGGCGAGAGCGCCTCCAGAGCGCTGGCCCGCCGCGTCATCGCGCCGGTATGCCAGTGTTCCAACACCCGGCCGGTGGCCAGCACCAGGGGGAATTGCGCGTCGGGCTGCTCGGGCCCGGGCGTGAAGGTGGTAGGGACCAACTGGGCGCGGCCATCTTTTGTGGGGAAGCGCTCGATGAAGACCACGTCCTCGCCGGGCCTGTCCTCGCGCGGGGCTGGGGTGACCACGGCTTCTTCCCTTAGCAAGCGGGCCCAGCTCACACCGGCCAGCGGCGCCATCAGCTGGCGCATCTCCTCAAACACGCGCGCCACCGGGGCCTGGGCGGCCGCCTGGCCGTCGCCGTCCTCGGCCTGCCAGTACTGCCAAGGCAGGCCGATGCGGCGGGCCAGTTGCTCAATGATCCAGAGGTCTTGCCGGGCCTCGCCGGGCGGCGTCAGGGCCGGGCGGCCGACTTGGATCAGGCGGTCGGTATTCGTGTAGCTGCCCCATTTCTCAGGGTGAGCGGAAGCGGGCAGGATCACATCGGCCAGCAAAGCCGTCTCGGTCGCGAAGATGTCTTGCACCACCAGATGCTCCAGCCTGGCGAGGCCGGCGCGGGCGTGATCCAGATCGGGGTCGGACATGGCGGGGTTTTCGCCTTCGATGAACATGGCCTTGATGCGCCCCTCATAAGCCGCATGGATGATCTCCACCACCGTGAGGCCAGGTTCGGCGCCCAAGGTGGCATCCATGCCCCACAAGGCCTCGAACTGCTCGCGTACCTCGGCATGAATCACCCGTTGGTAATTGGGCAGCATCATGGGGATGAGGCCGGCGTCGGAAGCGCCTTGTACATTGTTCTGGCCGCGCAAGGGGTGCAGGCCGGTGCCAGGGCGGCCGATCTGGCCGGTGATCATGGCCAGGGCGATCAGACAGCGCACATTGTCGGTGCCATGCACATGCTGGCTGATGCCCATGCCCCAGAAAATCATCGAGGCGCGGGACTTGGCGTAAAGCCGCGCCACCTCGCGCAGGGTCTCGGGCGGGATGCCGCAGATCTCGCTCATGCGCTCCGGCGTGCATTCGGCCACGGCCGCCTTCAAGGATTCATAACCATTGACCCGAGCGGCAATGAAGGCTGGGTCGGTCAGGCCTTCCGCAATGATGATGTGCAGCAAGGCATTGAGCAGGGCCACATCGCTGTCCGGCCGGAAGGCCAGATGGTGGCGGGCGAAGCGAGTCATGGGCGCACGGCGCGGGTCGGCCACGATCAGGGTCGCGCCCTTTTCTTTCACCGCGTTCTTGATGAAGCTGGCCGCCACCGGGTGGTTGGAGCTGGGGTTGGCGCCGATCAGCAAGATCACCTCGGCGTGCTGCACATCCGATACCGGGTTGCTCACCGAGCCTGAACCCAGGCCCTCCAGCAAGGCCGCCACCGAGCTGGCGTGGCAAAGCCGCGTGCAGTGGTCGACGTTGTGGGTGCCAAAGCCCTGGCGGATCAGCTTTTGAAAGAGATAGGCCTCCTCATTGCTGCCCTTGGCCGAGCCGAAGCCAGCCAGCGGGCTGGCCTTGCCGCGCGCCGAGTCGCCTTGCAGATGGCGTTTGAAGCCGGCTGCGGCTAGGTCCAGGGCTTCCTCCCAGCTGGCGGGGCGGAAGAGGGCAGACAAGGGCAACTCGCCGCGCCGCACCCGCTGAATATCGGCCGGGTCCTTGGCCACGCCCTCACGGCGCACCAAGGGCAGGCGCAGGCGCTCCTCGCTCATCACATAGTCGTAGCCATAGCGGCCTTTGACGCACAGGCGCCCATGATTGGCCGGACCATCGCGGCCGGTGGCTTCCAGAATGCGCTCGTCCTTGACTCGGTAGCTCAGCTGGCAGCCCACGCCGCAGTAAGGGCAGACCGAATCCACCTCGGCATCGGCCAGCAGCAGGGCCGCGCCATTGGCTGGCGTCAGGGCTCCTGTGGGGCAGGCTTGCACGCATTCGCCACAGGCCACACAGGAGCTTTGGCCCAGGGCATCGTCGGCATCGAAGGCGATGCGGGTGTGGGCGCCGGAGCCGGCAACACCCAGCACATCGTTGACCTGCTCGTCACGGCAGGCGCGCACGCAGCGCATGCATTGAATGCAGGCATCCAGATGCACCTGGATGGCCGGGTGGCTGAGGTCGGGCTCGGGCTGCTCGCGCGGCGCAAAGCGGGGCTGGCTCACGCCCAGCGCTTGGCACCACTGCGACAACTCAGATTCCCGGCTGTGGGCCTGGGCCGGCGCATTGGCCAGCAGCAACTCCAAGACCATCTTCTGGCTGCGCTGCACCCGTGGCGTGTTCAGCTGCACCTGCATGCCTTGGCTGGGCTTGCGGCAGCAGGAGGCAGCCAAGGTGCGCTCACCGGCGATCTCAACAACGCAGGCACGGCAGTTGCCCGCGGGGCTCAGCCCCTCGCTGTGGCAGAGGTGGGGGATGGCAATCTGGGCGCGGCGAGCGGCTTCCCAGATCGTTTCGCCACCTTGGGCTTCGATGGTCTGGCCGTCTAGTTGAAAAGTTATGCTGCTCATGGCTTAGAACTCCTGCGGGAAGTAGCGCAGGGCGCAGCGCATGGGGTTGGGGGCCGCCTGGCCTAGGCCGCAGATGGATGCCTCGCTCATCACCTGAGCCAGCTCCTCCAGCAAGGGCGCGTTCCACTCGGGCGCTTGCATCAGCTGCACCGCGCGCTGTGTGCCTTCGCGGCAAGGCACGCATTGGCCGCAGCTCTCATGGGCAAAGAATTCCATGGCCTTGAGGGCCAGGTCACGGGCGCGGTCGGCCAGCGAGAAGACGATGACGGCGGCCGAGCCGATGAAGCCCCCATGCGGCTGCAAGGTGTCGAAGTCCAGCGGCTCATCGGCGAGGTGGGCCGGGAAGATGCCGCCCGAGGCGCCGCCTGGGAAGAAACCGTAAAGCTCGTGGCCGGGCAGCATGCCGCCGCCGTACTCCTCCACCAGCTCACGCAGGCTGATGCCGGCCGGCGCCAGATGCACACCCGGCTTGGCCACCCGGCCGGAAAGAGAAAACGAGCGCAAGCCCTTGCGTCCGCGCCGGCCCTGAGCGGCGAACCAGTCGGCGCCGCGCTCCAAGATGTCGCGCACCCAGAACAGTGACTCCATATTGTGTTCAAGCGTGGGGCGGTCGAAGAGGCCGCGCTCCGCCACATAGGGCGGGCGCTGGCGCGGCCAGCCGCGCTTGCCCTCGATGGACTCGATCATGGCGGACTCTTCCCCGCAGATATAAGCCCCCGCACCGCGGCGCAGATGGATTGAAGGGGTCGCATGGCCTTGGGCCTGCAGATGCGCTTGCAGCGCGGCGATTTCCTTCGCCAGCAAGTCCCGCAGGGCCGGGTACTCGTCGCGCACATAGATGTAGATGGCGTCTATGCCTACGCAATGCGCGGAGATCAGCACGCCCTCCAGAAAACGCTGGGGTTCGCGCTCCAGATAGTGGCGGTCCTTGAAGGTGCCGGGCTCGCCCTCGTCGATATTGACGGCCATCAGGCGCGGCGCCGGTTGGGCGCGCACCAACTGCCATTTGCGGCCGAGCGGAAAACCCGCGCCGCCCAGGCCGCGCAGGCCGGCCTCGCTGAGGGTCTGGATGCTGGCCGCTATCTCGCGCTGGCCGCGCAGCAGCTCAAGCAGCAGGCGGTAGCCGCCGTGGGCGATGTATTCGGTCTGGCTTTGTGGCTGCAGGGTCAGGTCTTGCCAGCCTGCTGCTGGCGGTGATTGCAGCAGGGCCTGGACTGTTTGCGCGTCGGCCTGGCCCACAGGCCGCTGGCCTATCACCACCACCGGCGCTTGTTCGCAGCGGCCCACGCACGAGACCTCGATCACCCGCAGGCCTTGCTGGTCTTGCAGCAGCTGGCGCAAGTCCTGGCTCAGGCCTTGGGCGCCCTGCATGGCGCAGCTGAGCGAGACGCAGACGCGCAGCTTCAGCTCGGGCGGCGCCTTGCTGTCATCGCGGTCGATTTCAAAGTGGTGATAGAAGCTGGCCACCTCATGCACCTCGGCCTGCGACAAGCCCATGGCCTCGGCCAGCGCGGCCAGCAGGTCCACACCCAGACGGCCGCGGCTGTCCTGAATGCGGTGCAGATGCTCGATCAACAGGCTGCGATCGCGCGGCAGCTCGCCCAGCAGGTCACGGATGGCCTGGCGCGCCTCGGCGCTGGGCTGGCGCCCGCGCAGGCCGCCGCCGCGCTTGGCCGCGGCCGGGCGGCCGGCCTCGGCGGGCTGCAGGGGAATGACCCGGGCTGGGGGCTTGCTGTGGACGGACATGTCGTATCCCTAAACTTGTTCTCTTTGTGCGCAGGGCGTTCAGCCGGTTGGCCGGCTGGCGTGGGCCGATTGTCAGGCTGTTGCGGCAAGCCCAAGATTACCGAAAGCACTGATTCGACCGATCGGTCGAGACTGCGATACTGCGGCGCTGACCAGGAGTTTGACTTGATGACTATGCCTACGACATTGCAGCTGGCCGTCGATGCGCGCGGCGTGGCGCGCATCACCATGAATCGCCCGGAGGTGTTCAACGCCTTCAATGAATTGATGATTGCCGAGCTGGCGCAGGCGGTGGAGCAGCTGAGCGCTGACGCGAGCGTGCGCCTCATCGTCTTGGCCGGCGCGGGCAAGGCCTTCAGCGCGGGCGCGGATATCCAGTGGATGAAACGCGCCTCCGAGGCCAGCCAAGAAGAGAACCTGCAGGATGCTCGTCGCTTTGCCCAGATGTTGCATCTGATCGCCGACTGCCCTAAGCCGACCCTGGCTCTGGTGCAAGGCCTGGCCCTGGGCGGTGGTGTGGGTCTGGCCGCGGCCTGCGATATCGCGCTGGCGAGTGCGGATGCCAAGTTCGCCGTCAGCGAGGCGCGCTTCGGTATCTTGCCCGCGGTGATCGGGCCCTATGTCGTCAATGCCGTGGGCCCGCGCCAAGCGCGTCGGCTGGCGCTGACGGCCAGCCGCATCACGGCCGAGCAGGCTTTGACCATGGGCTTGTTGCATGAGGTGGTGGCGACGACGGCCGATCTGGATGCCGCGCTGGAGCGCTGGGTGGCCGAGCTGCTGCTGAACGGCCCGCTGGCCCAGGGTGAGATCAAGCGTTTGATCGCGCAGCTGGAGATCGGTCCCGTCACCGCCGAGGTGCGCGAGCTGACGGCGCAGACGATTTCCCGCGTGCGCATGGGTGATGAAGCCAAGCAAGGTTTTGCCGCCTTTTTGGCCAAGCAGCCGGCACCTTGGGTGCCCCAGGCAGACTCAGACTCGACGACGAATTGAATAGAAGCAAGAGGCAGGCAAATGAGTGATGCAGTCGAAACAAGTTCGGGCGCTTGGCGCGTAGCCAGCGTCGCCGCGGGCGAGGCCTTGATCGGCGTCGTCGGTGCCGGTGTGATGGGTGCGGGCATTGCCCAGATCGCCGCCCAGGCCGGTCACCCGGTGCGCTTGCTGGATGTACGCGAAGGCGCGGCAGCAGCGGCCATCGCGCAGATCGGCAAAGCCCTGGATGGCCTGGTCGCCAAAGGCCGCATGGAGGCCGCCGAGCGCGAGGCCGTGCTGGCGCGCATCCAGCCCGCCACGGCCACAGCCGACTTGGCCGATGTGGCCTTGGTGATCGAGGTCATCATTGAAAAGCTGGAGCCCAAGCAGGCCTTGCTGCGTGAGCTGGACGCCTTGCTGGCGCCCGATGCCATCATCGCCAGCAACACCTCGTCCATCAGCGTGACGGCCTTGGCCAATGGCATGCAGACGCCCTCGAGATTGGTGGGCATGCATTTCTTCAACCCGGTGCCACTGATGAAGCTGGTGGAGGTGGTGTCGGGAGCCGAGACGGCTGCGGATGTGGCCCAGGCCATTGAGGCCCTGGCACGCCGCTGGGGCAAGACGCCGGTGCATGCCAAGTCCACCCCGGGCTTCATCGTCAATCGCATCGCCAGACCGTATTACGCCGAGACCTTGGCCCTGCTGCAAGAGCAGGCCGGTACGCCCGCCCAGTTGGACCATGCCCTGCGCGGCGTGGGCTTCCGCATGGGGCCTTGCGAGTTGATGGACTTGATCGGGCACGACACCAACTTCTTGGTCACGCAGTCGGTGTTTGAGGCCAATTTTGGTGACAAGCGTTTTGTGCCCTCGCAGGTGCAAAAGGCCCTGGTCGACGGTGGACGCCTGGGACGCAAGGTGGGCAAGGGCTTTTATGAGGGGCAGCCGCCCACGCCGGCTGCGTTGGCGGCGCCGGAGGCCGAATTGGCGCCGATCAGCGTGGTGGGTCAAGGCCCGCTGGTGGATCAGCTGCTGTCCTGGTTGACGCGCAAGGGCCTGCCCTTTAGCCGTGGTTCTGCCGCGGACTGGGCCGGTCTGGTGGTGGGCGAGACTCATGTTCACCTCAGCCAAGGCAAGACGGCGGCGCAATTGGCGTCCGAGCGGGCTCACCCAGAGTTGGCGGTAATGGACTGGCCGGTCGCGCCCGAGCGTTGCACGGGCCTGGCCCTCAGTCTGGCGCCAAGAACTTCTGCCCAGGCCAAGGCGCAGCTGGTTGATGTGTGGCGGGCCTTGGGCTGGGAGCCCTTGTTCTTGCGCGATGTGCCGGGTCTGGTGGTGGCGCGCACTGTGGCCATGTTGGTCAACGAGGGGGCGGACGCTGTTTGGCAAGGCGTGTGCGAGGAGAGCGCGGCCGATCTGGCCATGAAGCTGGGCGTCAATTACCCGGCCGGGCCATTTGAGTGGCTGCGCGCCGTTGGTGCCGCCAGCTGTGCGGAGCTGCTGGACGGTTTGTTCCAGGCCTATCGCAGCGAGCGTTACCGTGTCAGCCCCCTGCTGCGGCAGCAGGTCTGGGCGGCCTGAGGCTCTCGGCCCAGGCTTGACTAAGCATTAAAAAAGCCCGCCCGGTGTCTGACCGGGCGGGCTTTTGCTTGTGTGGGTCTGAGCAGGTTTACAGCAGCATGCGCAGATGGGCTTGGGCTTGCAGCAGCGGAGGCAGGCAATGCTCCACCAATTGCTCCATGCTCATGCGCGAGGCATGCACGCTGATATTCATGGCCGCCACGACTTCGCCGCGGTAGTTGCGCAGGGGGACGGCGACGGTGCGCAGACCCATTTCCAATTCCTGGTCGATGCAGGCATAGCCCAGCGAGCGCGCACGGGCGATCTCGATGCGCAGGCGCTCGGGCAGCACGATGGTGTTGGGGGTCAGGGCCACCAATTCCTGGCGCTTGATCCAGGCATCCACCTCTTCCGGCGGCAAGGCGGCCAGCAGCACGCGACCATTGCCCGAGCAATGAGCCGGCACGCGGGTGCCAGGCTGCAGCGTGGGCGAAACGACCCGACCGGCGCTGGTGGCGGCGATGCAGATGACGTCGTTGCCGTCCAGCACGCCGGCCGAGCTGGCCTCCTTGAGCGCGTAGGCCAGCTTGTGCAGCTCGGGCTCGACGATGCGTGGCAGGCGAGCCGAGTGCATATAGCTCTGGCCCAGGCGTAGCACCTTGGGGGTGAGCGCAAACATCTTGCGATCCTGCGAGACAAAGCCCAGATGGGTCAGGGTCAACAGATAGCGGCGCGCGGCGGCACGGGTCAGACCCGTGCGCACGGCCACCTCGCTGATGGTCAGGCGGGGGCGTTCCTGATCGAAGGCTTCGATCACGGCCAAGCCTTTTTCAAGGCCGGCCACCAGGTCGCGTTTCAGCGGGCCTTGGGGCTCGGGGGCGAGGCTGGGCGAGGCTGGCGTGGCCAGGGACGCCAGATTGACTTGGTCTTCAAAAGCGCGAGCAGCTGACATGGATGGTGTGCGTTAGGCGCCCTAAAACCGAAGAGCGCAGGTCGAAAAGTGCGAACTATAAAAGTCAACCCCTAGTTTGTCCGTAAGTTTCACGAAAGCCGGGCGATGTGCGCACTGTTGTGCACCATGTTGGTGCGATTTGCCAATAGCCAAGCCCACGGCCCAAAAGGGCGGGTGTCGGCGGGCGATGAGTCGCTCAAAACATCGAGCGGCGATCAGGCGGCAGTGCGAAAAGCTGGTTTCTTGAAACGGGATGACAGGGAGCTAACGGATTAATTCTTTGGAGGCTCAACCCTGCGGGGCGACCTTGCTGCGCTGCGGCGGCTGGGTCGATGCGGCCATGTTTGGCTCTGCAAATGTGCGGATCTCAACTCCCTCTTGGATCCAGTATCCCACGGTTGTGGCGTTTTTGTACACCCTGCGCCCTTTTTTGCGGGCTTTTTTGGCGCCAGAAACATAGCGGAAACAAAGCGGCCGCCAAGAACTAGGTTCTGGCGGCCGCGGGATTGAGTGCTAATTCTGGGGCGTTGGGCGCACCCTGCCGAAAGTTTTTTACATGGCTGTGGCTCGGCTGACGCTCAGGCTTTACGGAGCTTCAGACTCTTTCGATGATCAGGGCAATACCTTGGCCGACGCCGATGCACATGGTGCAAAGCGCGTAGCGGCCCCCTGTTTGCTGCAATTGGTTGATGGCGGTTGTCACCAGGCGCGCTCCGCTGGCGCCCAAGGGATGGCCCAAGGCAATGGCACCACCGTTGGGGTTGACGCGCGGGTCATCGTCGCGCAAGCCGAGTTGGCGCAGCACGGCCAGACCTTGGGCGGCGAAGGCTTCGTTCAACTCGATCACATCCATCTGCGCCAGGCTCAGGCCGGTTTGGGCCAGCACGCGCTGGCTGGCCGGGGCGGGCCCGATGCCCATGATGCGAGGCGCCACGCCAGCGCACGCCATGCCGACCACGCGGGCGCGGGGCGTCAAGCCATTTTTTGCCGCACTGGCTTCGTTGGCCAGCAAGAGGGCGCAAGCCCCGTCGTTGACGCCTGAGGCATTGCCGGCCGTGACCGTGCCGCCTGGGCGCACGATGCTTTTCAGCTTGGCCAGCGCTTCCAAGCTGGTTTCGCGCGGATGTTCGTCACGGCTGACGCTCAGCGCATCACCCTTTTTCTGCGGGATCAGCACGGGGGTGATTTCGCGGTCGAAAAAGCCCGAGGCCTGGGCGGCGACGGCGCGCTGCTGGCTGGCCAGGGCCATGCGGTCCTGGGCTTCTCGCTCGATGCCGAAGTCGCTGGCCACGTTTTCAGCCGTTTCGGGCATGGAGTCCACGCCGTACTGCTCCTTCATCAGCTTGTTGATGAAGCGCCAGCCAATGGTGGTGTCGTAGACGGCGTTGTTGCGCGAGAAGGCGGTCTCGGCTTTGGGCATGACGAAGGGCGCGCGGCTCATGCTCTCGACGCCGCCCGCCAGCATCAGACCGGCTTCGCCGGCGCGGATGGCGCGGGCGGCCGAGCCGATGGCGTCCATGCCGGATCCGCACAGGCGGTTCAGCGTGGCGCCCGGCACTTCGATGGGCAGGCCGGCCAGCAGGGCGGACATGCGGGCGACGTTGCGGTTGTCCTCCCCGGCCTGATTGGCGCAGCCGTAAAGAATGTCATCGACGCTGGCCCAGTCGACGCCGGGATTGCGCGCCATCAAAGCACGCAGCGGGATGGCGCCGAGATCGTCGGCCCGCACCGAGGAAAGTGCGCCGCCGTAGCGACCGAAGGGTGTGCGAATGGCATCGCAGATAAAGGCTTGGGAGCTCATGCTGGGGTCCAGTCAAAAGGCGCTGAGGGTTGAAAAGTTCGCAATAAGAACTTGAGTTCAATTGATGAACAATATTAAGCGCGCACTTGCGCCGGGGTCAAGGAATGGGCGTGACAATTTGCACATGAAAATTGAGCTGTGCGTATGGCGGGGCGTTTCCTCCCACTAGACCTTAAGTTTTGTGCATAGGCTGCCGATGCTGGACTTGAGGGCGCCTCACCGAACAGGCGTAGGAATGATATGAAGGACAGAATTGCCGATCCGCTGATTGATGTCAGCCAGCTCAAGGTGGGAATGTTCATCCACCTGGATTTGGGCTGGATGTCGCATCCATTCCCGCTCAGCAGTTTCAAGCTGACCTCCGAAGAGCAGTTACAGATTCTGCGTCGCCTGGGCCTGACGCAAGTGCGCTGGAGCCCCAGCAAGAGTGAGCTGTTGACCGACTCCTCGGTGCCACCGGTCACTCCGAGCGTGGCCGAGCAGGTCGTGCCAGCGATGTCGGCCGAGGAGTTGGCGCGTGAAGCCCATCGTCAGGCCTTGCTGGCGCAGCGCGCCGCCCTGAGTTTGTGCGAGCGCCAATATGGTGAGGCAGCCGCCGCATTCCGCGAGGTCATGGACTTGGTGCCGCGCGACCCGCGCAATGCCAAAGACCATTCCCTGGCCTTGACCAGCGCCTTATTGGACAAGATGTTGGTGGAGGGCGATCTCAATATCCGCCTGCTTAACGAGGGCGCAGGCGATCGCAGCACGGCCCATGCCTTGAATGTGTCCATCATCTCCTTGCTTCTGGGCCGAGCTTTCGGACTCGGGCGCGAGGAAATGATGGATTTGGGCGTGGGTGCTTTGCTGCACGACATCGGCAAGATCGAGTTGCAAGCCCGTTTGCGCAATCGCGACGAGGGCTTTTCGGTGGCCGAGTTGCAAATCTACCAACAGCACGTGGCCAAGGGTGTGGCCCTGGCTCAGGGCATGGGCTTGGCACCGGCACCCATGCTGATCATTGCCCAGCACCATGAGAATGCCGACGGCAGCGGCTTCCCCCAGCGCATCAATATGGACAAGATGAGCGCCGGGGCACGCATCGTGGCCCTGGTCAACCGTTTCGACGGCTTGTGCAACCCCTTGCTGGCCTCCAAGGCCATGACGCCGCACGAGGCCTTGTCGCTGATGTTTGCTCAGGGGCGCAATCGTTTCGACGCCACCATGCTGAATGCTTTCATCCGCATGATGGGTGTCTACCCACCGGGCTCGGCGGTGCAACTCACCGACGACCGCTACGCCCTGGTCGTTGCGGTCAACTCCTCGCGGCCGCTTAAGCCGCGGGTAATGGTGCATGACCCCAAGGTGCCGCGCGACGAGGCCTTGGTGCTGAATCTGGAAGATCAGCCCGATCTGGGCATACGCCGTAGTCTCAAGGCTCAGCAGCTGCCGCGCGCCGCCCTGGACTATCTGAGCCCGCGCACCCGTGTGGCCTACTTCTTTGAACCCGTCGCCGGCGGCATGGCCGACGCGGAATTAGCGGCGTGAACGTCCTGCCCTTCCAGGCACCGCCTCCGACCTCAGATCCTGCTCCGTACGCAGCCCTGCTGGAGGGCCTGCTGGAGGCGACCTGGTTGGTGGACGGGCAAAGCCGCTGCATCCTGGCCGTGAACGCGGCGGCGACACGCCTGCTGGGCGTGCCGCCCGAGCAATTGCTGGGGCAGCTGGTGGAGTCGCTGGCGCAGACGCCGGAAGATGCCTTGTTCTGGCAGGAAGCGGCAACCGACCCTCGGGCCTTGCTCAATTCCGAGACCATGATGCGCCATGCCGATGGCCATCTGCTGTGGGTGACCCGCCGTATCACCTTTATTGCGCCGGGCGAGAGTGCATTGCCGGCACGCGGCGGCTATTGGTTGGTCGCCATGTATGACCAAACGCGCCAGCGCCAGTCCGAGGACGAGCGGGAGGCCTTGGTGGCCGAGTTGCAGGCGACGCTGGAGTCCACCGCCGACGGCATTCTGGTGGCCGATCTGGCTGGCCGCATGCGTTCCTTCAACCGCCGTTTTGCGGCCATGTGGGGCATTCCGGTCGATTTGCTGCGGGCCCGGGATGACGAGGCGGTGCAGCTGTGGATGCGGCGCAGCGTTTGCGAAGCTGGGGCCTACGCCGCTCGCTTGGCCGCCATTCAAGACGCTCCCTTGCTGCAGAGCAGCGACATCATCAAGCTGCTGGATGGCCGGGTGCTGGAGCGGGTCTCACTGCCGCAGTTCAGCCGTGGCCGGCCGATAGGGCGGGTGTTCTCCTATCGCGATCTGAGCGAAAAGCTGGCCGCCAGCCAGCGCATCGAGGAGTTGGCCCATTCGGACATGCTCACCGGCCTGCCCAACCGCCGCGCCCTGGGTGAGCGCATCGAATACATGAAGGCCGTGGCCAAGCGGGAAAGCGGTTTGTTTGCCCTGCTCAATGTTGATCTGGATCGGTTCCAGCAGATCAACGAAACCCTGGGTCACTCCTATGGTGACCGGGTCTTGAAGGAAGTGGCCGAACGGCTCAAGGACTGCCTGCGTGAGGTGGATTCGGTGGCCAGAGTCAGTGGCGATCAGTTTGCGCTCTTGATTCATCAGGCCGACGCTCGCGGCGCCGAGCATGCGGCGCGCCGGGTGCAGGAGACCATGTCCCGGCCCTTTAATTTCGATACCCTCAGCTTTACCGTCACCTGCAGCACCGGCATTGCCCTGTTCCCGGGCGATGGCAGCAATGCGGATGAGTTGATGGCCAGTGCCGAACGGGCCATGCACTGGGTCAAGGAGAGCGGCCGCGGAGGCTTCCATTTCCACCGCCCCCGCAAGGAAGTGGATCTGCTGTCGCGCATGCGCCTGGATCACGCCATGCGCCAGGCCTTGCAAGAGGGGCAGTTCCGCCTGCACTTTCAGCCGCAGCTGGCGCTGAGCAGCGGTCAGGTGATCGGGGCCGAGGCCTTGATTCGCTGGCGCGATCCCTTGCGCGGTGAGATCTCGCCCTCCGAGTTCATCCCGGTGGCCGAGGAAAGTGGCTTTGTGGTGGCTATAGGCGAATGGGTGCTGCAGCAAGCGGTGGAGCAGGCCTCGGCCTGGCTGCGCAAGGGGTGGCGCATGCCGGTGGCGGTCAATGTCTCGGCCTTGCAATTCCAGCAGTCCCGCTTTGTGGATACGGTGGCCCTTGCCTTGCGATCCTCGGGTCTGCCGCCGGCCTTGCTGGAGTTGGAGCTGACCGAAGGCATCTTGCTCGGTGATGCCGAGGAGGCCTTGCATCGCTTGAAAGCTCTGGCTGCTCTGGGTGTATGCATGTCCATCGACGACTTTGGCACGGGATACTCCAGCCTGGCCTATCTGAAGCGTTTCCCGATTCAGCGTTTGAAGATAGACCGCAGTTTTATTCAGGGCCTGCCGGCAGATGCTAGCGATGTTGGCATCGTCAACGCCATCATTCAGATGGGGCAGGCCTTGCGCCTGCACGTGATTGCCGAAGGCGTGGAGACCGAGGCGCAGCGCGACTTTCTGGCGCGGGCGGGCTGTGATGAGTTTCAGGGCTTTCTTTATGCGCCGGCCTTGGATGCGGCGGCGTTTGAAGAAAGAGTGTGGCGCAGCGGCAAGGCGCCGCCAGGTCGCAGCGGCCGCCACCTGCTGGGCGGGCTGCTGGGTTGAGGGGCTCTGGAAATGCATCGCAGGCGGTGCATCTCCAGAGCCCTTTTTCGATGCAGCTCTCTAGTTTGCCGCACCTGTTTGCTGGTTTGCCCAAGTGGCGAACGGCGCGCCTGCACTCACAATGGTGGCAGACCGTGAAGAGCGAACAAGGAGGGTGCTGTGATCTATAAATTCAAGTCCAAGGCCGCTGCCGATGTGATCATGTTGGGGCCACAGGGCGAGCAGATCCTGCGCCTGCTCGGTCGCGAACCCTCGGCCCAAGGCATCTTGCTCAAGGATCAGCTGACCCCGGCCATTGCCAACCTGGAGCGGGCGGTGGCCGAGGACGAAGCCCGCTTTGCCCAAGCGGTGGCCGAAGCCGAGGCGGCCGGTGAGCCCGCACCCCGGCGCGCCGAGGTCAGTCTCAAGCAGCGCGCCTGGCCTTTTGTGGAACTGTTGCGTTACAGCCTTGCTGCGGGGCAAGACGTGGTCTGGGGTGTCTGAGGCATGAGTCTGGACGGCAGCACGCGCATCCTGGCGATTCGCCACGGCGAAACCGCCTGGAATCGCGAGGCGCGCATCCAGGGGCAGCTGGACATTCCCCTCAATGAAACCGGCCTGGCCCAGGCCCAGCGTCTGGCGCGGGCGCTGGTGGGCGAAGGCATTGACGCCTTGTATGCCAGCGACCTGAGTCGGGCGCGCCAGACCGCTGCGGCGGTGGTCGCTGAACTTGGCTTGGAGCTGCGCCTGGACGCCGAGTTGCGGGAGCGCAGCTTTGGCGTGTTCGAGGGGCATAGCTGGCCTGAGATCACCGCCCGCTGGCCCGCCGAGAGCGAGGCCTGGCGGCGCCGGGATGCAGATTTCGGCGCCCCTGGTGGCGAGGTTTTGCAGGACTTCTATCAACGCAGCGTGGCGGCCTTCGAGCGCATCGCACGCGCTCACCCTGGGCAAACCCTGGCCATCGTGACGCATGGCGGCGTCTTGGATTGCTTGCATCGGGCGGGTTCGCGCCAGTCATTGACGGCCCCGCGCAGCTGGAAACTGGGCAATGCGGCGATCAACCGATTGCTTTATTCGCCGCAGGGCTTCACCGTCGTGGGTTGGAATGACGAGTTCCATCTCGACGGACTGCTCCCTCAGACCTCGACTCAGGACGAGCCCAAGCCGGCTCGGGCCTGAATTCTCTCCACTCTTGACCGCTTGGTTTGCCGATGGAAGCTGCACAGATCATTGTTCTCGTGGCCCCGCTGTTTTTTCTGCTGATCGGGGTGGAGTATTGGGTGGGGCGGCGCCGTGGCCGCAATGCCTACCGACTCAATGATGCGCTAAGCAGCATCGGGCTCGGCATGGTCAGCCAATTGGTGGGCGGCCTGACCAAGCTGTTCACGCTGGGCATCTATGTCTGGGTTTACGAGCACTGGGCCTTGCTGCCCGGTTTGTCCAAGGACTCCCTGATGGTCTGGGGTTTGGGCCTGCTGATCTACGACTTCCTCTATTACTGGCATCACCGCTTCGGTCATACGGTGGCCTTGTTCTGGGCGGCTCATGCCGTGCATCACCAGAGTGAGGACTACAACCTGTCCACCGCCCTGCGCCAAACCAGCAGTGGCTGGCTGGCGGGCTGGATCTTCTACCTTCCCATGGCCTTGATCGGCTTCCCGCCCCTGGTCTTTGTGGTGGTGGCCTTGATCGACCTGCTGTATCAATACTGGGTCCACACCCAGCAGATCGGCCGTTTGGGCTGGTTTGACCGCTGGTTCTGCTCGCCCTCTAACCACCGCGTTCATCACGCCGTCAACGACCCCTATCTGGACCGGAACTATGGTGGCATCCTGATTTTGTGGGACCGTCTCTTCGGTAGTTTTCAGGAAGAGCTGGACGAGGAGCCCTGTGTTTATGGGACAAGAGACGCCTTGCAAAGCTGGAATCCCTGGGTCGCCAACTGGCATGTCTACGGCTTCTTGCTGAAAAAAACAGCAGCGACGCCAGGCTTGATCAACAAGCTGAGGGTCTGGTGGGAGCCTGCGCACTGGCAGCCGCCGGGAGTCGCTGCCGCCAAGAGCGAGGCCTATGACCCCAGGGCGCAACAGCGCTATGACCCCCAGGTGTCGCCCCTGCGCCGCCGCTTGGCCAGCCTGTTGTTTGTGCTGGTCTTGGGCCTGACCAGCTGGGGTTTGTGGCAGGCGCATCTGCTGACTTGGTGGCAGCAGGCCGAGGTCTTGGCGGTGGTGATGGTGGGTTTGTGGGCGGTCTCCCGGCTGTGCAGCAGAGCGACTCAAACCGTCTCGTCGAGTCAAACCAAGCCCGCCTGATCCAGGTCTAAATCAAGGCCAGGCAAGTGCTGAAGCGCATGGCCAGGGGTGTATCAGATAAGTGTTGCAATTTCGCGTCGAATGATTTGGCGCCGAACTACGGACTTCTATACTCGCTCCACATTGCGCTCAAAGACCGGGCATTGAAGCCCAGCACAAACTTAACTCACAAAGGTAAACGATGAAAAAGATCGCTCTCGTGGCAGCTCTGGCCGCCGTCGCAGCTCCCGCAGCATTCGCTCAAAGCTCGGTCACCCTGTGGGGCCGTATCAACACCTCGGTTGAAAGCCAAAAGGTTGCAGACCAAGACCGCAAGGCCGTTGTGCAGAACAACTCTTCGCGTCTGGGCTTCAAGGGCACCGAAGATCTGGGTGGCGGTTTGAAGGCTAGCTTCCTGCTGGAACACGGTCTGAATTCCGATGACGGCAAGGCTACCAACACCGCCTTCTGGAATCGTGAAGCCGCTGTGCAATTGAGCGGCAGCTTCGGTACCGTCAAGCTGGGCCGTTGGACCAATGGTTCCTACTTTGCTACGGCCGACTATGTGTCCATGCACAACCATGACACCGGCACCTCTTCCGACGCGCTGTACTCTGGCGTGGGCTGGACCGAATCCAACAAGGTCGGCTACTTCACCCCCAACTACGGCGGCTTCACCGCTGAAATCACCGCTCACGCGGGTGAAAACGTCGACAAGCGCGCTTTCGACCTGTCGGCTAACTACGACCAAGGTCCTCTGCACCTGGGTTTTGGCTACAGCAACCAAGGCGATGCCAACCAGTACGCCATCCGCGGCTTGTATGAGCTGGGCGCTTTCACCTTCGGTGGCTACTACCAGCGTGAAGACATCGGTACCGGCGCCAAGCCGACCCGCAATATCGGCCGCGTCTCCGCTATGTACACCATGGGCGCTTCCGAGTTCCACGTGAACGTCGGTGGTACCGAGTCTGGCGGCGCTTATGGTTCCAATGGCGCCAAGCAATACACCCTGGGTTACAACTACAACCTGAGCAAGCGCACCAAGGTGTACGGTTTCTACACCGCCATCGACAGCACCGCTAACAACAAGGTCGGCGATTTTGACTCTGTGGCTGTTGGCGTCCGCCACAACTTCTGATCGATTTCGAACAGATGCAAAAAAGCGACCTTCGGGTCGCTTTTTTTGTGTCGGCGTGACTGCGGAAGAACTCAGTAGCACGGCCCTTTGAGTGGGTCGTTACTTACTCCTCGAACAGCTGTCCAGCCACCTTGGGCGGTGTCACCCCCAGATGGCGAAAGGCTGCCAAGGTGGCGACCCGGCCGCGCGGCGTGCGTTGCAGATAGCCTTGCTGGATCAGATAGGGTTCGATCACGTCCTCGATGGTGCCGGCCTCTTCGCCGATGGCGGCGGCCACGTTCTCCAGGCCCACGGGCCCGCCGTCAAAGCGGTGCACAATGGCTTCCAGCAGCTTGCGGTCCATCAGATCGAAGCCCTGCGGGTCCACGTCCAGCATGGCCAAGGCCTTGTCGGCCACGCTCTTGCCGATATGGCCGTTACTTTTCACCTCGGCGTAGTCGCGCACCCGACGCAGCAGGCGGTTGGCGATACGCGGTGTGCCGCGTGAGCGGCGAGCAATCTCCAAGGCGCCTTCGGCGTCGATGGGCGTGTTGAGCAGGGCGGCCGAGCGCGTCACGATGCGCTGCAATTCCAGCGCGGTATAGAACTCCAGCCGCGCCACGATGCCGAAGCGGTCGCGCAAGGGGTTGGTCAGCATGCCGGCTCGGGTGGTGGCACCGACCAGGGTGAAGGGTTGCAGATCCAGTTTGATGGATCTGGCGGCCGGACCCTCGCCAATCATGATGTCGATTTGATAGTCCTCCAGCGCGGGGTAGAGGATTTCCTCCACCACCGGCGAAAGCCTGTGTATCTCATCGATGAAGAGCACATCGTTCTTCTCAAGATTGGTCAGGATGGCGGCCAGATCCTTGGGCTTTTCCAGCACCGGCCCGGAGGTCTGGCGCAGATTGACGCCCAACTCCGCGGCAATGATGTGGGACAGCGTGGTCTTGCCCAGGCCCGGCGGACCGAAGAGCAGCACATGATCCATGGCCTCATCGCGTTTGCGGGCCGCGCCGATGAAGATCTCCAACTGCTCGCGGGCCTTGGTCTGGCCCACATACTCATCCAGCAGCTTAGGACGCAGGGCCCGCTCGATGGCCTCTTCTTTGGGCGAGGTGGGGGCGGCGCTGATGACGCGCTGCTGCTGCGGCGCGCTGGCGAAATCGTCGGTCTGGATGCTCATGCGTCTGGATTATCGCGACAAGGACTTCAAGGCCAGCTTGATGCCATCGCTAACGCCCACATCCGGCGGCAAGGCTTTCAAGGCCAGGCCTGCCTCTTTCTCGCTATAGCCCAGGGCGATCAAGGCCTGCAGGATATCGGCCTGATTGTCATTGCTGAGGGTCAGCGGCGAGGCTAGATCGGCGCCCAGCTTGCCTTTTAGTTCCAGCAGCAGGCGCTCGGCCGTTTTCTTGCCGATGCCGGGCACCTTGACCAGGCGTGCCACCTCTTGCCTTGTCACCGCCTGGCCCAGTTCCGCGACCGACAAGCCCGACAAGAGACTCAAGGCCATCTTGGGCCCGACGCCGGTGATCTTGATGAGTTGCCGGAAGGCGCCGCGCTCTTCGCTGCTCAGGAACCCGAACAGGATCTGCGCATCCTCCCGCACCACGAAATGGGTCAGCAGGCTGACCTTCTCGCCCAGGCCGGGCAGGTTGTAGAAGGTGCTCATGGGCACGTCGACTTCGTAGCCGACGCCCTGGACATCGACGAGGACTTGCGGGGGCGATTTTTCCGCGATGACGCCAGTGAGTCTGCCTATCATCGCTTGATTATCGGGTCGTTCCTGGCGGGCCGAAGCGGGGCGTTCAGTTCCTGCCGAACAGGCCCAGGCGCTGGGCTTCCAAAGCGGCTTCGGCACGCGAAGACACATTGAGCTTGCGGTAGATTTGCTTCACATAGTCGGCGATGGTGTGGCGGGACAAGCCCAGCTGCACGCCGATCTCCGGCAAGGTGTAGCCCTTGGCCACGCGCAAGAGCACCTCGGTTTCGCGGTCGGTGAGCGAGACTTCATGCAGCACGGCCGCAACCTGTGGGCGCTTTTGGTTAGCGAAATGCGCGATCACCTTGCGTGCGATGGAGGGTGACAGCGGCGGCTCGCCCTGGCTCATGCGCTGCAGCTGCTCAAACAGCAGCTCGCGCGACTGCTCTTTCAGCAGATAGCCGAAGGCGCCGGCTTGCAGGGCGGGGAAGAGATGCTCGTCGTCGTCGTGGATGGTGACGATGACGGACTGCACCTCGGGCTGTTTTTCGCGCAAGGCGGCGATCACATCCACGCCCGAGCCGTCGGGCAGGCCCAGGTCCAGCAAGGCCAGGGTGAAGCGCTGGCTGTTCACCAAGGCCAGGGCATCTTGCACGCGCGAGCATTCGGTGATTTGAGCGTTGGAGAACACCTGTTTCACCAAGGCCTTCAACCAGGCGCGAATTTCAGGAATGTCTTCAAGCAGAAGGATGTGGTCCATGGTCGTTTTGCTTCCTGTGAGGGCGCGCGGCCGGCGCTCGGTCTTTCGTTCGAGGTCTGGTTTCAGGCGGAGCAGCGGGCAGCGCAAAGTTCGTCGCTTGCCAACGGTAAGGCTTTATCGGCCCGCCGCCTAGCTGCCTGAAGCAGCAAGCCGGGAATTGTCGTCGCTAGCGGCGGTTTCGGTGCAGATTCAGAGCGGAATCGTGAGACGAATCACGGTTCCCCAGCCGGGGCCGGACTCCACCAGGCATTGACCATGCATCTGCTTGGCGCGCGACTTCATGCTGGCCATGCCGTGGCCGCGGTCCAGGCGTCCGTCCAATTCGGCGGGTATGCCCTGGCCGTTGTCCTGGATGACGACCAGGAAGTCGCCGTCCTGCACATTGCAGCTGATGGTGCAGTGGGTACCACCGCTGTGCTTGATGATATTGCTGACGGCCTCGCGGAAGATGCGTGTGGTTTGCACGTAAGCCCGCGCCGGCAGGGTGTGGACCACATCCTCGGCCGGGGCCTTCCACTCGGCCAGGATATTGGCCTGACCCAGGCGTGACACCACCTCGGCCCGCCAGTCTCCCAGCGCGTCCAGCAGTTGCACCGGCTTGCCGGTGAGGCCGCGTACCGACAAGCGCATCTCTTCCAGCGCCTCGCGGGCCAGGGTGGAGATGCGGTCCGATTCGCTAGTATGGACGATGGTCAGCAGCTTGGCGCCCAGGTCGTCATGCAGATCGGCGGCGATGCGCTTGCGTTCGCGCTCGGTCACCTGCTCCAGCTTTTGTTCCACCGTGCCGGCAAAGCTGCGCTCCATCTCGGCTACTTTCTCGGCCATGCCTTGCTCGATTTGCACCTGACGCAGATCGCTGTCGCGCCGGGCGCGCGCAAAGCTGGCCACGAACTGCAGGCCCAGGGCGATCATCAGCACCGGCTGAGCCAGCACCAGCCACACCGTCCAGGCGGGCAGCAGGGGCAGCATGGCCAGTGCTTGGTCGCCCAGCATGGCCAGGCAGCACAGACCGATCAGGGCGCTTAGCTTGAGCAGATCGGCGCGCTCCTTGGCCGGGACCGGGGTGATCGCTTGCAGCGAAGTCCAGCGCTGGCGCAGATACCAGGCCAGCAGGACGACCAACTCCAGCGTCAAGGCGGCATGCCAGATGCGGGCCAGGGCGAAGTCGCTGAAAAATCCCGCGATCAACACGCAGGCCGGCGCCACGAATACCTGCCACCACAGCGCCTGCTCCAGGCGGGGCAGAGGCTTGTCCAGTTGGCGGGTCAGATAGTGCATGCCAAACATCACCACCAGGGCCAGCATCAGCAGAATCACCGCCTGCAGCCACAGCGCAGGCGCCACGGTGGCGAAACGCAGGACTTGATAGGCCACGCCGGCCAGCATCATGCTGCCCAGACAGCTGACCTGCGATTCACGCGGATAGAGGCGGGCGATGATCTCCGCCGTAATGCTCAAAATCAGCAGCATGCCAAGCAGCCATTGATGCGCTTGCAGGGCCGAGAAGCCCAGCTGCAGCTGCATGGGCTCGCCCCCGCCGCTGGCGGCTTGCGACCAGCCAGCAACGGGCCAGAGCAGGGCCGCAAGCAGCAGGCTTGCGCCGGCGGCAAGACCTATCGGATTGAAACGGCGCAGCCATCCCATCTGCCCCGTCCCCGCATGATTCGATGTGCGTTTTTGCATGAGGGGCGATTGTGCAGTAGCGGGGGCACGGCTGGAACTCCCCAGAGTCGATGGCTTTTCACCCGCCAGCGACAATAGTGACTTTCTTGGATTTGATTGAGAAAGTGCTGACGTGATTCTTCGCCACGAGTTTGCCCCGGTCGACAACCGGCGCCTGGCCCATTTGTGCGGCAGTCTGGACGAGCATCTGCGCCAGATCGAGCTGGCCCTGGGTCTGCGCATCACGCGTCAGCATGAGCGCTTCCGCATCGATGGCCTCAAGGCTGCGGCCGAGCGCGGCCTGCTCTTGTTGCAGACCTTGTATGAACGAGCGCGCCGCTCGATTCCGCCCGAGACTTTGCAGCTGGCGATTGCCGAAGCCGCCGGTGAGGTGGCGGCGGCGGCAGTCAAGGGCCGCAGCAAACGTGCGGCAGCGATGGTGAGCCCCACCCTGCCTAGCGAGGAACAGCCCTTGGTGCTGCGCACCCGACGCAGCGATTTGGCGGGCCGCACGCCCCGTCAACATGAGTATCTGCGCCACATCATGGCGCATGACATCACCTTCGGCCTGGGGCCGGCTGGCACGGGCAAGACCTATCTGGCCGTGGCTTGCGCGGTGGATGCGCTGGAGCGCAGCAGCGTGCAGCGCATCATCCTGACCCGCCCGGCGGTGGAGGCCGGCGAGCGCCTGGGTTTCTTGCCCGGCGATTTGACGGCCAAGGTTGACCCCTATCTGCGCCCTTTGTATGACGCGCTTTACGATCTGATGGGTTTTGATCGCGTCACCAAGGCCTTTGAGAAAGGCCAACTGGAAGTGGCCCCCCTGGCCTTTATGCGTGGCCGCACGCTCAACCATGCCTTCGTGATTCTGGACGAGGCGCAGAACACCACGCCCGAGCAGATGAAGATGTTCCTGACCCGCATCGGCTTTGGCAGCAAATGCGTGGTCACCGGCGACACCAGCCAGGTCGATCTGCCCAAGGGCATGACCAGCGGCTTGGTGGATGCCGAGCGGGTGCTGGCCAAGGTCAAGGGCATTGCCATGACCCGCTTCACCAGCGCAGATGTTGTGCGTCACCCCCTGGTGGCGCGGATTGTGGAAGCCTATGAGGCACGCTCGGCCATGCTGGCCAAGCTGTCGGCCCGAAATGATGGAGGTGCTGCATGAGCCAGCCCGAGTTGAGTTTGTCCCTGCAGTTTGCCGACCCGCGCCACCGCGCCCTGCTGCCGCGCCACAAGGTGGCGCGCTGGATCCGTGCGGCTCTGGAGTTGCCCGGCGAGATCACGGTGCGCATCGTCGGCGCCGAGGAAGGCCAGCGCTTGAATGCCGAGTTTCGCGCCAAGGACTACGCCACCAATGTGCTGACCTTTGACTACAGCGCCGAGCCAGTGGTGTGTGCCGACCTGGTCATCTGCGCCGAGGTGGTGGAGCGTGAGGCCGCCGAGGCCAAGTTGGACATTGCTGCCCACTACGCCCATATGCTGGTCCATGGCACCCTGCATGCGCAGGGTTATGACCACGAGGAAGACGACGAGGCCGAATGCATGGAAGCGCGGGAGAGCGAGATCCTGCAAGGCCTGGGCTTTGCCGACCCCTACGCGATTACTAACTGAAACTAATGGCGGCTGCTTAAATAGCGCTTGCGCCAGAAGAACAGCCCCAAGCTGAGGCCCACGGCCAGCATCAGGCCAAAAGCGACCCAGAAGCCGGCGGCCTTGTGAATCAAGGGCAGGCCGTCGAAGTTCATGCCGAAGATGCCGGTGATCAGGTTCAGCGGCAGAAAGATGGCGGTCAGCACCGTCAGCGTGCGCATGATGCTGTTGGTCCGGTGCCCAAGGGCCGAGAAATGCATCTGCACCGCGGCCTCGGAGGAGGACTCCAGCCGGCGCACATGGGTCAGCACCCGCTCGATATGTTCCAGCACATCGCGTGAGCGCACCCGCAGCAGCTCGCGCTCACGGCGCACTTGGGGATCCTCGCTCAGCGGCCATTCGTCCAAAGCGTCTATCCATTCCTGGATGGCGCTGCGCTGGTCCTCGCTGATTTCCTCCAGACGGTGCAAGGCATCGCGCGAGGCCAGCAGCAGAGACCAGTTGTCGAAATGGCTGTGTGCATCCATCAACTCGCGCTGCAAACTGCCCAGATGGCGGCTCAGCAGGCGGCGCAGCTCCAGATAGTTGTCCACCGTGTGATTGACCATGCGCAGCATCAGCTCGGCCGGGCTGGTGGGCAGGCGGGCGCTGCCGCGCAGATCGCGGCCCTCGGTGAGGTGGCCCAGCTTGTCGGCGAAGAAGTCGCGCACCACGCAGTCGGCCGGGTGGACCGAGATCAGCACATGGTCGAAGACCGCGAAGCCTATGGGGCTGGTGTCGATGGCGTTCAAGGCCTGGGCCGCCGCGCTGGCGCTGGGTGCTTGCTCGTCCGCCAGCAAATTCTCCGAGCCCGGCAGGGCCGCCAAGCGGCGGAACACGATCAGGTCATACCAGGAGGTGTAGTCAAAGTGCGAGGGCAGCTGGGCATTGATCAGATCGGAGACATGCAGATCCACCAACTGCCCGCAGTCCCAGCGCTGCAGTTTTTGCTGCACCTCGCTGAAGCGTTGTTCAAACTCGGGCCGGGCGTAACTGGCCCACAGAAAGCCCTCGGAGGGCAGGTCTGCGGGTAGCTGACCCAGTTCGATGAAACGGTCACCGTGGATGTGGAAGAAGCGCATGTTTCAGTGCTCAACGCTCAGCGCTTGAGCAGACGGGCGGCTTCCAGCGCGAAGTAAGTCAGCACGCCATCGGCGCCGGCGCGCTTGAAGGCCAGCAAAGACTCCATCATCACCGCGTCGTGATCCAGCCAGCCATTGGCGGCTGCCGCCTTGATCATGGCGTATTCGCCGCTGACTTGGTAGGCAAAGGTCGGCACATGGAACTCGTCCTTGACCCGGCGCACGATGTCCAGGTAAGGCATGCCGGGCTTGACCATCACCATGTCCGCGCCCTCGGCGATGTCCAGCGCCACCTCGCGCAAGGCCTCATCGCTGTTGCCGGGGTCCATCTGATAGGTCTTTTTATCGGCCTTGCCCAGATTGCCGGCCGAGCCCACCGCGTCGCGGAAGGGGCCGTAAAAGGCGCTGGCGTACTTGGCGCTGTAGGCCATGATGCGGGTGTGGATGTGGCCCTTGGCCTCCAGTGCCTGGCGGATGGCGCCGATGCGGCCGTCCATCATGTCGCTGGGCGCCACAAAGTCCACGCCGGCCTCGGCCTGCACCAGGGCTTGGGCGGTCAGCATCTCCACCGTGCGATCGTTGATGATGTAGCCCTTCTCGTCCAGCACGCCGTCCTGGCCATGGCTGGTGAAGGGGTCCAGGGCCACATCGGTCAGGATGCCCAGCTGCGGCGCATGCGCCTTGAGGGCACGCACCACGCGCGGAATCAAACCATCGGGGTTGGTGGCCTCGCTGCCATCGGGCGTCTTCAGCGAGGCGTCGATGACGGGGAACAGGGCCAGCACCGGAATGCCCAGGCTCACACACTCGTCCGCCACCTTGAGCAAATGATCCAGGCTCAGGCGCGACACGCCGGGCATGGACAGCACGGGCTCCACCCGGTCCTGACCCTCATGCACAAACACCGGCAGGATCAGATCGTTGCAGCTGACCGCGTGCTCGCGCACCAGGGCGCGGGTGAAGGCATCAAAGCGCAGACGACGGGGGCGGCTGGCTGGGAAGGGGGCGGGTTTGGCAGCGGTCATGGTGTTGGGTTGGCGCAGAAATTGGGGGCTCGGAAGGGCCGCTCAACAGGCCTATCGTCGCTCACCGAACTGAGGGGGTTGAGCCTGATTTCAGGGGCAAAATGCTCAATCTAAGCAATTGTCCGTACGTTCGCAGCTGTATCAATTCTGTTAATATTGACTCCGAATGATAGCCGCAAGGTCGTCGTTCCCTGCTTTTCCTCCCTGAGCAGGAGCCTTAGCGTGATGACAGCGATAAGGCTTTAGCGCCCCGGCTTTTGGCCGGGGCTTTTTTTTGCCCGGACCTTGCTGGCTTGCGGCTTGCTGCCCAGATCTTCGCTCAGAACCAGCGGGTTTTCCCATGCCCGCATAATGGGCCCATGCTCTGGATCAAAGCCTTTCACATCGTCTTCGTCGCGAGCTGGTTCGCCGGCCTGTTCTATCTGCCGCGGCTTTTCGTCAATCTGGCCATGGTACCGACCGAGAGCCATGCCGAGCGCGAGCGCTTGCTGCTGATGGCGCACAAGCTCTACCGCTTCAGCACTTTGTTGATGGTGCCGGCGCTGCTGCTGGGTTCGGTGCTTTGGTTGTACTACGGCATTGGTCGTGGCCCCGGCAATTACTGGATGCACGCCAAGCTGGGCCTGGTGCTGCTGGTCGGCGGCTACCACCATGCTTGTGGGCGCATCCTGCACCGCTTTGAGACCTTGACGAACAAGCGCCCGCATCGCTGGTACCGCTTCTTCAACGAGGTGTCGGTGCTGATGTTTGCGGCCATCGTGATTCTGGTGGTGGTGAAGCCTTTCTAAGCGAGGCCGGGACTTGAATATGGTGCGTCGGCAAAGTTCCGCCACCTGGCTGCTGTTGGCCTATCTGGCCCTGATCGTCTACGCCAGTCTCTACCCCTTCTGGCCCTGGACCTGGCCGCCAGGCATGGCCTTGCGCGACCTGATCGGCCTGCCCTGGCCCAAGTATTTCGGCAATTTCGATATGCAGGCCAATGCCCTGGGCTATGCGCCCCTGGGTCTCCTGGGCTTGGCCGCGGGCCTGCGCAGCGGCCTGAGTCTGCGGGGCGCCTTGTTGCTGGGCTTGCTGCCGGCGCCCGCCTTGTCCTTCCTGCTGGAGACCTTGCAGTTCTTTCTGCCGGGGCGGGTGCCGTCCTCGCTGGACTGGCTTTTGAATGTGGGCGGGGCCTGGATGGGCGTCTTGCTAGGCCTTTTGCTGAATCATTTTGGAGGCCTGCGACGCTGGCATGAGTTGCGGGCCTATTGGTTCCAGCCGCATTGCGCGGGCGCCCTGGCCTTGCTGGCCTTGTGGCCGGTGGGCCTGCTGTTCCCGACGCCGGTTCCCCTGGGTCTGGGTCAGTGGCTGCCGCGTCTGCAAAGCCTGGCGGTGAGTGCGCTGGAGGACACCCCCTGGGCCCTGCAGTGGGCCGAGGATGCCGATGTTGCTTTGGACATGGCGCGCGCGCTGCCGCCCGGCGTGGAGGCCATCATCATTGCCCTGGGCCTGCTGGCGCCCAGCCTGCTGGCGCTGGCCGTAGCCCAGCGTGGTTGGCGTCGCCTGTGGCTGGTCATGGGCTTCTTGAGCTTGGGCATGTTGACGACGGCTTTGTCCACGGCCATGAACTTCGGACCTCAACATGCCTGGGCCTGGCTGACGCTGGCAAGCTGGCCGGGTCTCGCTGCGGGGGTGATCCTGGCGGCCTTGGCCTTGTTGCTGCCGCGGCGTCTGTGTGCGGCCTTCGGCCTCTTGGTTTTGTGTGCCTTGATCGCCCTGATCAATCAAGCGCCTACCAGCCCCTATTTGCACATGAGTCTGCAGGCCTGGGAGCAAGGGCGTTTCATCAATCTTTACGGCCTGGCGCAATGGATTGGTTGGGTCTGGCCCTTTGCCTCTATCGCCTGGTTGCTGACCCTGATCGGCCGCCGAAGCCTTTGAGCGCCCAGGGTTTTAACAAGCGCCTGCCTACAATCAAGCCATGAGCTATTTCGAACGCCACATCTTCTTCTGCCTCAACCAACGCGAGAACGGCGACAACAGCTGCGCGCAACATGGGGCTCAACAGGGCTTTGATCATTGCAAGGCGCGGGTGCGCGAGTTGGAGCTGGGCGGTGTGGGCGCCGTGCGGGTCAACAAGGCCGGTTGCCTGGATCGCTGCGCCGGTGGCCCGGTGGCGGTGGTCTACCCCGAAGCGGTTTGGTACAGCTATGTGGACAACAGCGATATCGACGAAATCGTCGAGAAGCACTTGAAGCAAGGTGAGGTGGTGGAGCGCTTGCGCCTGCCCGATCACATCGGCCGCTGAGTGTCTGTGCTGGCTATGAATTCACGCACCCAAAAGACGCTCATCGCGGGCCCTGCCGGCGCGATTGAATGCGCCATCGATTTGCCTGCCGAGGAGCAGGCGACGACGGGCATGGCCCTGATCTGCCACCCCAACCCGACCCAGGGTGGCACCATGGACAACAAGGTGGTGCAGACCGTCGCTCGCGCTTGTGTGCAGATGGGTTTGCGCGCCGTGCGATTCAACTTCCGTGGCATCGGCAAGTCCGAAGGTGCTTGGGATGAAGGCCGTGGTGAGATCGACGATGCCCTGGCCGTGCTGCAAGCCCTGCGCCAGGCGGATGAGCCTCTGCTGCTGGCAGGCTTCTCCTTCGGCGGCTATGTGGCTTCGCAAGCGGCCTTGCGTTTGCCTGAAGGCCTGCGTGCCCGCCGCCTGCTGCTGGTGGCACCGGCCACCAGCCGATTTGACACGGCCGCCGTGCCCGCCAATACCTTGGTGATCCACGGCGAACAAGACGATGTGGTCCCGCTCAGCTCCGTGATGGACTGGGCGAGGCCGCAATCCCTGCCCATCACCGTGGTCCCCGGTGTTGGGCATTTTTTCCACGGGCAGCTCCCGCTGCTCAAAAGCATTGTGCTGGGTGCCTGGCCGGCCTGAACGGCGGACGGACGCGCGGCCCTCTTTGCTTTACTGTCCCTGAGACCTTCCCTGATGAAACGACTGATTGCCCTCGTGCTGGCCGCTGCCAGTGTCTTTAGCGCCGCCTCCGCCCAGGCTCAAGCGCCGCAAGCGCCCGAGCTGGCCGCCCGCAGCTATCTGCTGCTGGACATGACCGCCAACCGCGTGCTGACCGAGTACGACGCCGACAAGCCGAACGACCCGGCATCGCTGACCAAGCTGATGACGGCCTATATCGTCTTTGGCGCTCTGCGCGACAAGAAGCTGACGCTGGAGCAGACCCTGCCCGTGTCCAAGCGCGCCTGGGATGAGCGCAAGGGCGATCCTTCGCTGATGTTTATCGACACCACCATGAGCCCGAAGGTCGATGAGCTGCTGCGCGGCATGATCATCCAGTCTGGCAATGATGCCTCGGTCGCCCTGGCCGAAGGTGTGGCCGGCTCGGTGGAGCAGTTCGTCGCGATGATGAATCGCCAGGCCCAGGCCTGGGGCTTGAAGAACACCGAGTTCAAGAACCCCACCGGCATGACCGAGCCTGGCCATAAGAGCAGCGCGCGCGATCTGTCGGTGATTGCCGCCAATCTGATTCGCGACTTCCCCGAGCACTACAGCTACTACTCGCAGAAGGACTTCACCTTCAACAAGATCCGCCAGGAGAACCGCAATCTGCTGCTGCGCCGTGACCCCACGGTGGACGGCTTGAAGACAGGCTTCACCGATGCTGCCGGCTATTGCCTGATTTCCAGCGCCCAGCGTGACTTTCCGAATGGCAAGCGTCGCCTGCTGAGCGTGGTGATGGGCACGGCCTCCAAGGAAGCCCGCGCCAGCGAAAGCCAGAAGCTGCTGAACTGGGGCTACACCAGCTTTGACGCCGTGCGCCTGTTTGACAAGGATCAGGCAATCGCCACCGTGCCGGTCTGGAAGGGCGCAGCGCCCCAAGCCAAGCTGGGCGCAGCGGGTGCCGTCTTCGTGGCCGTGCCGCGTGGCGATGGCGCCAAGCTGCAGACCAAGGTGGAGCGTACCGACCCCCTGGTCGCACCGCTGACCAAGGGCCAGCGTGTGGGCACCGTCAAGATTTCCACCACGGCCGGCGTGCCGGTGGCCGAAGTGCCCCTGATCGTGCAGGAAGCCGTGCCGCAGGCAGGCATCTTTGGCCGCGCTTGGGATGCTTTGCGGCTTTGGATTAAGTAAAACCACGGCGCTTCGGCGTAAGCTCATGCGCTGGAACAAGGGCTTTGTGAGGATCAGCGCATGAGCAATCAAAAGCAAGCGAGTGGAGTTGGCAGCCTGCCCGCGGTGGACTGCTACCTCAACGGCGAGTTCACACCCTTGGCCGAGGCCAAGGTGTCGGTAATGGACCGGGGCTTCATCTTTGGTGATGGGGTCTACGAAATGTTGCCGGTTTATGAGCGACGCTTGTTCCGCTTTGAGGCGCATATGGACCGGCTGGAACGCAGCCTGGCCAAGTTGCGCATCGCCAGCCCCTTGCTGCGCGCCGAATGGCTGGGCGTTGCTCGCCAGCTGATCGAAGGCGTGGGCGCCGATGATCAATGGGTCTATTTGCAGGTGACGCGGGGCGTGGCGCCGCGCAACCATGTGATGCCCGCCGACATCACGCCCACCGTGTTTGCCTACAGCACGCCGGCCCGTTGGCCCTGCGCCGAGGAGCGCCATCAGGGCGTGGCCTGCGTCACCTCGCGGGACTTTCGCTGGGAGCGCGGCGACATCAAGAGCACCTCGCTCTTGGGCAATGTGTTGGCACGGCAGATCTCGGCCGATCAAGACGCGAGCGAAACCATTCTCTTGCGCGATGGCTTTCTGACCGAGGCCTCGGCCTCCAATGTCTGGATCGTCAAGGAAGGTGCCTTGCTGGGTCCGCCCAAGAGCGAGCATGTGCTGGAAGGCATACGCGTCGAGTTGCTGCGTGAGCTATGTGAAGACATCGGTGTGGGCTTCAATCTGCGCCCCATCTCCGAGCTGGAGTTGCTGAGTGCCGATGAGATCATCCTCAGCTCGGCCACCAAGGAAGTGCTGGCCGTCACTCAGCTGGATCACCAGCCGGTCGGGCATGGCGCTCTGCATGGCAAGCCCGGCCCGGTGTATGCGCGCTTGTACGAGGCCTATCAGGCGGCCAAGCGCAGGCAATCCATCTGAATTTAACGAGTTATTTGTATGAGCAAGACGATTCCCCCTCAACTGCCGGAGATTCCCCCCGAGCAGTCCCTGATCGAATACCCCTCGCGTTTCCCCATCAAGGTGATGGGCGCGCATGTGGAGGGTTATGTGGAGGCCGTGGTGGCCGTAGCCAAGCAGTTCGATCCCGAGTTTGATCCGGCCACCGTTGAGACCCGCCCCAGCAAGGCCGGCAACTATCTGGGCGTGACCGTCACCGTCACCGCCACCAGCCGCGAGCAGCTCGACGAGCTCTACCGCACCCTCAGCACCCACCCCATGGTCAAAGTGGTGCTTTGACGGCGTCTTCGCCTGTTTGGGGCGCTGCCACCGAGCCCAGCCTTGCGTCCACCTCCTTGAGCTTGAAGGGCGCCGCCTCATCGCCATTGGCTGCGGCGATCTCGTACCAGTAGCGCGCCAGGCGCAGGTCCGGCGCTAAGCCCAGGCCTGTCTCGTACATGGAGGCCAGCAGGTACTGCGCCCCTACATCCCCGCCGTTCGCCGCCGCCCGGAACCAATGCGCGGCCTGCACCTCGTTCTTGGCGATGCCGCGCCCAAGATAGAAAGCGGTGGCCAGGGCGACCTGGGCATCGACGCTGCCATGCTCGGCGGCGCGCGCATACCAGCGATTGGCCTGCGCCAGATCTGATTTGCCGGTCTTGGACTGCAGCCCCATCTCGTAAAACTGCCCCAAGGCTAGCTCGGCCCGTACCAGGCGGTGGGCGGCGGCACGCTCTAGCAGGCGGCGGGCTTTTTGGGGCTCGGGCTGGGGCAGCTCTGCGCGCAGATGCATCATGGCCAGGTTGTAGTCGGCCAGGGGGAGCTGCTGGGCGGACAAGCCCTGGAACAGCTGGGCTGCCGTTTTGCTGTCCCCCGCTTCGTAGGCCGCCAGCGCTTGGGCCATAGTGTCGGCACGGCTTGGCGTCATGGCCATGAGGCTGATGCAAAGCGCCAGCAGGAGGGGCGACAAGGCGGCAGTTTTTTTCATGGCGTTTCCTGGTGCAAAGTTTGGCAGGGTTGAAGACTAGCTGGCTTTGAGTCGCCCCAGGAGGCGCAGGCCTTACAGGCTGCGAGCTACCATTGCGCCCATGATTCTTGTGAAAACTCTGGGCCTGGTGGACTATGCGGCCACGGTGGAGGCCATGCGCAGCTTCACCGAGACCCGCGGACCCGAGACGCCCGATGAAATCTGGCTTTGCGAACACCCGCCCACCTACACCCAGGGCCTGGCCGGCAAGGCCGACCATGTGTTGAACAGCGCCGGCATCCCGGTGGTGCAAACCAACCGGGGCGGGCAGGTGACGTACCACGGCCCTGGCCAGGTGGTGGCCTACCCCCTGATCAATCTGCAGCGTGCTGGCTACTTTGTGCGCGAGTACGTGTTTCGCCTCGAGGCGGCGGTGATCCAGACCCTGGAGACCTTTGGCATCACCGGCCATCGCGTGGCGGGTGCGCCCGGTATTTATGTGCGCCTGGACGAGCCCGGCGCTCACGCCGCGCTGACCGGACCGGCCGATCCTTTGGACCCGTTTCGTGGCCTGGGCAAAGTGGCGGCCCTGGGCATCAAGGTCAGCCGGCACTGCACGTATCACGGCGTGGCCCTCAATGTGGACATGGATTTGAAGCCCTTCCAAGGCATCAATCCCTGTGGCTATGCGGGGCTGGCGACGGTGGACCTCGTTACACTTGGGGTTTGTGCGGAGTGGGCCCTGGTGGCCCAGCGTTTCGGTGAGCGCCTTGGCGCCCAGCTGGAACGCTGAGATCCGAGGCCTCCAAAAGAGGCGGGAACCGAGGCGGTAACGAGGCAAAAATGGCCAGCGACAACATCACCCATGAACTGAAAACTGGCGAGGCCTACGATGCCAGCGCCAAGCAAAAGGCGCAAGCCAAGACGGCCCGCATCCCGATCAAGATCGTGCCGGCCGAGATGCTGAAGAAGCCGGACTGGATCCGCGTCAAGGCCGGTTCGCCCTCGACCCGTTTCTACGAGATCAAGCAGATTCTGCGTGAGCACAAGCTGCACACCGTCTGCGAAGAGGCTTCTTGCCCGAATATCGGCGAGTGCTTCGGCAAGGGCACGGCCACCTTCATGATCATGGGTGACAAGTGCACCCGCCGCTGCCCCTTCTGCGATGTGGGCCATGGCCGCCCCGACCCCTTGGACGCCGATGAGCCCGTCAATCTGGCCAAGACCATCGCAGCCTTGAAGCTCAAGTATGTGGTGATCACCAGCGTGGATCGCGACGACTTGCGTGACGGTGGCGCCGGCCATTTCGCCGAGTGCATCCGCCAGGTGCGTGAGCTGAGCCCCACCACTCAGATCGAGGTCTTGGTGCCCGACTTCCGTGGCCGCATGGACCGGGCCCTGGACATCTTGCGCGCCGCGCCGCCCGATGTGATGAACCACAATCTGGAAACCGCACCCCGTCTGTACAAGGAAGCGCGCCCGGGTTCCGACTACCAATTCAGCCTGAATCTGCTCAAGCGTTTCAAGGAAGAAGTGCCCCATGTGCCGACCAAGAGCGGCATCATGGTGGGCCTGGGTGAAACGGACGAAGAGATTCTGCAAGTCATGCGTGATATGCGTGAACACAATATCGACATGCTGACCATCGGCCAGTACCTGGCGCCCTCGGGCCACCACCTGCCGGTGCGCCGCTATGTGCACCCCGACACCTTCAAGATGTTCGAGACCGAGGCCTACAAAATGGGCTTCAGCCATGCGGCCGTGGGCGCTATGGTGCGCTCCAGCTATCACGCCGACCACCAGGCCGAACTTGCCACGCAAGCGATTGACGCGGCCGCCGCGAAGTAAATAGCAGCCCCGCTAAAACAGACAAGCCGCTGAGGTCCGAGGACCTCAGCGGCTTGTTTTATTTGGGGGCTGCCAGCGAGCGAGCGGGTGGGCTTGTTTCAGCTCTCGGCCAGCAGTTTCTCCACCAGGCTGTGCAGGGCCACGAAATCGGGTTCGCCCACATAGCGTTTGACGATTTCACCGCGCTTATTGATCAAAAACGTGGTCGGTGTGAGCTGCACCTTGCCGAATTGCTTGGCGATCTCGCCGGTGTTGTCGATGGCGACGCCAAATGGCAGGCGGCGGCTTTCGGCGAAATTGGCCACAAAGGCCGGTGGGTCGTAGCTCATGGCCACGGCCAGGGTGTCGAAACCGCGGGCCTTGAATTTCTCGTGGGTGGCGATGATCTCGGGCATCTCCTTGACGCAGGTCGTGCAGCTCGTGGCCCAGAAGTTTACCAACATGACCTTGCCCGTCCACTGGCTGGAGTCGCGCTTGACGCCGTCCAGCAAGACATAGCTGACCGGCGGTGCCTGTTCGCCCTTGCCCAGGTTTTGGCTGGCCCAGAAGCCGCCGCCCGCGAGCGCGGCCAGGAGCAGAGCCGGGGCTATCCATCGAGTTGCATTCATGGCCTGCAGTTTAGCGTGCGGTCAATTCAGAACTCTTTTGACAGTTCGAACAGCAGCACCGAGGGCAGGGCATCCACCAGATGCTGGCGTGAGATGCGAGCCAGGCCGTCGGCGGTGGCCGTGGAGAGCTGGGTCATATGCGGGTCGGGCATGACCTCGATAAAGCTGAAGCTCGGCACCTCGCGCATCACGTCTTCGAACAGCAGGTCGAAGTCGGGGCCACGCAAAGCACTTTCAAACACGATGGCATGCGGCAGGCCTTCGGCGCAGAACTGGGTTGCTTCTTCCATGCCTCCCACCACGTCCACGATCAAGCCCATATGCTGCACGGCGGCCTGGATCTGTACCCGTAGATCGCGGGTCTGGGCAATGATGAGGACGTGGCTGCCGGCCAGGGGCTTGGAGTTGCTGGAAGGCATGTAGTCCTGCGGGCGCTCGGGCTCCCAGCGTGCCTCACGCGGCACGATATCGCCGGACAGGCCCGGCTCATCACCGACCGTGTGGGGGAACTCCAGGGTCAGCACGGTGATGCCGGCCTCGTCTTCGCGCAGGGGCAGCACACCCATGGTGATGGCGGTCTGCTCCACCAAGCGCCAGCGCAGGGAGTTGAGGGCCTCGGGCATTTCCTTGCTGCGCGGGTCGTCGCTCATCTCCAGAGAACGATGGGCGAAGCGGCAGACCAGGCGCGCCTTGGCCGGCCAGGAGGTCAGATCCAGGCGCAGGTCGATGGAGGAGTGGGTGTTGGCCAGGGCCCAGTCCATCAAGGCGTTCAGCAGGCCGAAGAGCAGGGACCCATCGGCCATCACTTCGATGGGCTTCAAGACCTGGCGGACTTGAATGCCGCGCGACTGGGTTTCACGGCTGCGCTGGGTCAGCACGCCGCGCAGGATCTGGGTCAGATGCAGGCGCTCGCGCGTCAGGCGCAGGCGGCCCGAGGCCAAGCGGGCCAGTTGCTGGCCCATCATGCCGGCCTCACGGGCTTGGGTGACGCTGTCGCGCAGGGCGCGCAGATTTTGGCGGTCGATCTGGCCGGTGCTGACCAGACCGTGAATGCGTTCCAGGGCCGAACTCAGGGGGCCGGCGATCTCCGCACCCAAGAGCTGCACGATCTCGCCCCACTGCGTGTGGCTGGGACCAGCGGCCACGTCATTGGCAGCGGCAGGGCTGGCAAGTGCTTGAGTATTGGGTTGCGTTGGCTTGACCATGCGTGGTGGAACTCTGCAGGAAAACCATTGTGAAGTGGAGGACTGGGTGGCGGCATCCCCGCAGCGCCTCGATGGTCATCGTGATGCTGGTCAGCGTCCATCCCTCGATCCGGGGGAACTTGACGTCAGCTCATTTTGCCGTCTGATCAATGCGAATTTTTTCACGAAGCCCTCTTTTCAAGCGACGATCTGATCACGGATGAGTTGCTCCACCTCCGCTGGCGTCAGCCCGGCCTCGCTCAGCAACTCGCGCGTGTGCTGCCCCAGCAGTGGCGGCGGATGGCGATAGCTCACCGGCGTGGCCGACAGCTTGATGGGGTTGGCCACCAGCTTCAAGCCCTCACTCAGCGGATGTGCCATGGCCACCGTCATCTTCCGTGCTTGTACCTGTGAATCGGCGAAAGTTTCGGCCAAGTTGTTGATCGCACCACAGGGTACTTTTGCCTTTTCCAGGTCGGCCAGCCAGCTGTTGCGCGGCCTTGTCTTCAGGGCCGCGGCAATCAGTGGCACCAGTTCGTCCCGGTGACGCACGCGCTGGGCATTGCTTTGGAAGCGCGGATCGGCCGCCCACTCGGCGTGGCCGGCGATTTCGCTGAACTTGGCGAACTGGCCGTCATTGCCCACGGCGACGATCAGATGCCCGTCACTGGCTTCGAAGACCTGGTAGGGCACGATGTTCTGATGGGCATTGCCCATGCGGCCGGGTGCCTTGCCGGTGCAGAGGTAGTTGGCACCCAGATTGGCCAGCATGGCGACCTGGGTGTCCAGCAAGGCCATGTCTATGGTCTGACCTTGGCCGGTGGCGTCGCGGTGGCGCAGGGCCGCCAGGATGGCCACGGTGGCGTAGAGCCCGGTGAACAGATCGGCCACGGCGACGCCCACTTTTTGCGGGCCGCCGCCGGGCAGGTCGTCGCGCTCGCCGGTCACGCTCATCAGGCCGCCCATGCCTTGGATGGCGTAGTCGTAGCCGGCACGATCCTTGTAGGGCCCGGTCTGACCGAAGCCAGTGATGGAGCAGACGACCAGGCCAGGGTTCTCCGCCTGCAGGGTTTGGGCGTCCAGGCCGTAGCGGGCCAGATCGCCGACCTTGAAGTTCTCGACCAAGACATCGACCTTTGCGGCCAGCTTGCGGATCAAGGCCTGGCCTTGCGCAGAAGCGATGTCAATGGCGATGGAGCGCTTGTTGCGATTGGCGCCAAGGTAGTAGGCGGCTTCGCTGGTGTCGGCGCCGTCCGCGTCCTTCAGATAGGGCGGGCCCCAGGCGCGGGTGTCGTCGCCGCTGCCAGGGCGCTCCACCTTGATCACATCGGCGCCCAGGTCGGCCAGAGTCTGGGTGCACCAGGGGCCGGCCAGGACGCGGGACAGGTCCAGCACCCGCACACCGGCCAGTGAGAGGGCGGACGCGGCCGGGTTTTGCGTTTCGTTTGAGCTTGTCTGCATGCGATTGATTGTGCTTCAGGCCTTGCGGCGCCTGCCTCCGATAATGCCCGCATGAAAACGCGCACGCATGCTTCTTGGAATGTTCTGGCCGGTCCGAAGAGGCGGTGGGCCTTGCTGCTGGCCGCCGCTCTGACGGCCGCTTGTTCGCCCGGCTTGGATTGGCGCGAAGCGAGGCCCGAGGGCTCGAATGCCCGCCTGCTCTTCCCCTGCAAGCCCGAGATGCATCAACGCGCCGCCACGCCCGAGGCGCCGGCCGCCATGGGCTTGGCTCAATGCAAGGCGGCGGGTGCGACCTTTGCCTTGTCCTGGGCTCAGGTGGCGGAGCCTGCGCAAATTGGGCCGGCCTTGCAAGGCATGCGCGAGAGCCTAGTCAGCAAGCTCTCCGCTCAGGCGGGTGATTTGACTGCGGTACAAATAGCCGGCATGACGCCCAGCCCCTTTGCCCAGCAGCAGACCTTGAGTGCCGCAGGCCAGGTCGCTCAGCTGGCCGTGTTCACTCGCGGGCAGCAGGTCTACCAGGCCTTGATGCTGGGCCCCAAGGCCGACCCGCGCGCCTGGCAGAGCTTTGTGGAGTCCATCAAGTTGGGCGACGCCCCTTGAGCCTTCGGCATGCCTTGTCTTACGGCCGCCGCATTTCCATGACTTTTGCATGCCCCTGAAGGCTTGGGTGGCACGCGCACCCTTGATAATCCTCCCATGTCCGGACTCCTCGTCATCGCTCACTCCCCCCTGGCCTCCGCGCTCAAAGCCGTGGCCGAGCACACCTTCCCGCATTGCGCGCCGCAGCTGTCGGTGCTGGATGTGACGCCCGAGATGTCGGTGGAGGCCATTGAAGCGGCCGCGCGTGAGCACCTGGCGGCTGCCGGTCATGCGCAAAACCTCATCCTCACCGACGTGTTTGGCGCCTCGCCGCACAATGCCGCCCTGCGTTTGGCGGGTGAGTCGGTACGGGTGGTTTGTGGTGTTAATGCGCCGATGTTGTGGCGTTCGCTCTGTTATGCCAAAGAGCCCTTGGATGTGCTGGCCCGCCGCGCCGTGGATGGCGGGATCGCCGGCATCATGTTGTGCGGCGATGCGCCGCTGAACCCTTCTTCCGAGTCCTGAACCTTCATGATCAAAAGCACTTTGACCATCAGCAACAAGCTTGGGCTGCATGCTCGCGCCTCCGCCAAGCTGACCAAGCTGGCTGGCTCTTTCCAATGTGAGGTGTTCATGAGCCGCAACAGCCGCCGCGTCAATGCCAAGAGCATCATGGGCGTGATGATGTTGGCCGCTGGCCTGGGCTCCCAGGTGGAGCTGGAAACCGAAGGCCCGGACGAACAAGCCGCCCACGAGGCGTTGACCGCGCTGGTGAACGACAAGTTCGGCGAAGGGCAGTAAGCAGACTGCCCTTCCGCACGCGAGCGCACTTCACTCCATGAAGTGGCGGCGGTAGCGCGCAGGCAGATCCTGGATGCGCATCATCATTGGCAGATCGGCCGTGTTGAAGTCGGGATCCCAGGCCGGCGCGCCCAGGATGCGTGCGCCGCAGCGCAGATAGCCCTTGATCAACGGTGGGGCTTCGACGGCCATGTCATGGCGTAAATCATCCACCGGCAATGGCAGGCGGGGACGCACCTGCCATTCGATGCTGGCCAGATGTGTTTTTTCTAGCTGCTTCCACAAGCTGGCGGCGAAGTGGCCGCCATCTCGCATGCTGACGCTGGCGCAGCCGATCATGGTGTCCAGCTCATTGCGCAACATGAACTCGGCCAGCGCGCCCCACAAGGCCATGATGGCCCCGCCCGAACGGTGTTCGGGATGGATGCAGGAGCGGCCCAATTCCACCATGCGCTCACGCAAGCTGCGCAGGCGAGTCAGGTCAAACTCGGTTGCGCTGTACAAGCCGCCGGCGCGTTTGGCCGCGGCCGGGGTCAAGACCCGGTAGGTGCCAATCACCTTGCCTTGGCTGCCATCGTGCTTGATCTCACGCACCAGCAGGTGCTCACAAAAGGCGTCGAAGGCGTCGATGTCCAAACCCTTGGGTGAACCGTTGGGCAGGCTCAGTCTTGCGCCCATTTCTTCGGCAAAGACTTTGTAGCGCAGGCGTTGGGCTTCACGGACCTCGGCCTCGTCACGGGCCCAGCTCACATGCAGGCGTGGCGCAGCGTGGTTTGCCGCAGGCGTACGGCGCGGCGCGTTGCCGACGCTGGCATCGGAAAAGGGCAGGGTGGGCATTGGAATATCCCGCATGGACAGCCTCGTGCAGTCGTTGATCGCCAGTAAATGCTCGGGCTTGGGCGTGACGCGGGCGTGACTCGCGCATGACGAATCCATGACGCGAAGGCTGAGTCTCAGTGGCTGCTAAAGTCGGTGCATGAGCTTTCAGGTCTTTGGCATCCCGGTATCGCGTGGCGTGGCCATTGGTCGCGCTGTTTTGGTCGCGTCCAGTCGTGTCGACGTGGCGCATTACTTCATTGCCGACGGCGCAGTGGATGCCGAGATTCAGCGCGTGCTCAATGCGCGCGATGAGGTGGCGCTGGAGTTCGAGACACTCAAGCAGGATCTGCCGGCCGACGCTCCGCACGAACTGGCCGCCCTGCTAGACGTCCACCTGATGCTGCTGCACGACGAGGCCCTGATCGGGGCCACCAAGCAGTGGATCATTGACCGCCGCTACAACGCCGAATGGGCTTTCTCCGCGCAGCTGGAAGTGCTGGCTCGTCAGTTCGATGAGATGGAGGACGACTATCTGCGCGAGCGCAAGGCTGATCTGGAGCAGGTGGTCGAGCGGGTTTTGAGTTCGCTGGCGCGTGAGCAGGGGCGTGTGCCCACCGATGCGGCCAGCGTGGTGCAGCGTGACTTCGCCGGTGAAGACCCCTTGCTGCTGGTGGCTGCTGATATTGCGCCTGCCGACATGATGCAGTTCAAGCGCAGCGTGTTCCACGGTTTCATCACCGATATTGGCGGCAAGACCTCGCACACCGCCATCGTGGCGCGCAGCATGGACATTCCAGCCATCGTTGGCACGCGGGAAGCCTCGCGCCTGATTCGGCAGGATGATTGGGTCATCATCGACGGCGATGCCGGCGCGGTGATCGTCAACCCCTCACCCATCATGCTGGAGGAATACCGTTTCCGTCAGCGGCAAAGCGAGCTGGAGCGCGCCCGCCTGGCGCGGCTGCGACACACCCCGGCCGTGACGCTGGATGGTGAGCGGGTGGAATTGCACGCCAATATTGAATTGCCGGTGGACGCCGTGGCTGCCGTTGAGGCCGGTGCAACCGGCGTGGGTTTGTTCCGCAGCGAATTTCTATTCATGAATCGCGGCGGCGAGTTGCCGGGTGAGGATGAGCAGTTTTTGGCCTACCGTGCCGCCGTCGAGGCCATGCGCGGCATGCCGGTGACCATACGCACGGTGGACGTGGGCGCCGACAAGCCCTTGGATCGCATGAGTGCCAGCGAGTTGCGGCACGAGCATGTGCTGAATCCGGCCATGGGCTTGCGGGCAATCCGCTGGAGCCTGGCGGAGCCCAGTATGTTCCGCCAGCAATTGCGCGCCATTTACCGCGCCAGTGCCTTCGGCAAGGTTAGGCTGCTGATCCCCATGGTCGCGCACCTGAGTGAAATCCGGCAGATTCTTGAGTCGATCAAAAAGGTTCAGCAGCAATTGACCGATGCGGGCCGCGCCTTCACCAAGGTCGATCTTGGGGTGATGATCGAAATTCCTGCCGCCGCCGTGATGCTGCCCTTGCTGCTTCAGCATGTGGACTTCGTGTCCATCGGCACCAATGACTTGATTCAATACACCTTGGCCATTGATCGCGCCGATGAGGCCGTGGCGCATCTGTATGACCCCTGGCATCCGGCAGTGATGCATTTGCTCAGCCAATCCATTGCCCAATCGCGGGCTGCGGGCAAGTCTGTCAGTGTTTGTGGCGAGATGGCGGGTGATCCTGCCTTCACTGATATTCTCCTGGCGATGGGCTTGCGTAGTTTCTCCATGCATCCGTCCCAGATCCCCTCGGTCAAGCAGCGCATATTGCGGGCCGATGCGTCGCGGCTGGCACGGTTGATGCCTGATCTGCTGGTGAGTGAGGATCCTCAGCGGGACGCTGAGCTGGCCTTCAGTCTTCAAAAGGGCGCAGCCAAGTCCTGAGTCACGCCGAATTCGGTGTCGAGCGTGCCTGGGCTTAGCCCCGTTCTTTGCTTCATTGCTACCCGCCCGGGCTCGCGCAGACGCCTTCCCTACGAATGGCTTGGAGCTATTCTTGATTCTTGCTGTTTCCCCATGAAATCCTGTGCTACAGTAGAGGGCTTCGCTGCTAGCAAGTCTTCTGTTTCGGAAACGAGCAAAGGCAGGCGGTGAAGATAAGAAGTGAGTGGAAAGCGTCGAAAACAAATTGTTTAAAACGCTTGACGAGTTTGAGGAAAACAAGTCATAATCCCGC
>NZ_QAJN01000021.1 GCF_003852425.1 Paucibacter sp. KBW04
TCGTCAGGCTAATAT
This sequence comes from Paucibacter sp. KBW04, assembly GCF_003852425.1. Taxonomy (GTDB): domain Bacteria; phylum Pseudomonadota; class Gammaproteobacteria; order Burkholderiales; family Burkholderiaceae_C; genus Paucibacter_A. Next base: position 16 of record NZ_QAJN01000021.1, read on the forward strand.
CAAAGTCAAAACCCCTAGCTCGCAAGAGTTGGGGGTTTTTGCATTGGGGATTCGAATTTGGATGCCTCTGGCTTACGGTCTTGAGTCGGGGCTTAAATTCCAGCGGCCTAATTCTTCATAACGGTGCTTGCCGGTGTGGCTGTGGATCAGGCTGAAGTGTTGGACTAGGAAGCGGATCGGGCGAATTGCCTCTTCCGCGACGCGGTGATGACGGCTGTAAAGCAGAGTCATATGCGGAGTTCCGCGAGGATGGTTTGAAAAGCCATGTTGAATCAGAGCCCGCACCAAGTCGCAGCGGAAGTTGGTGAAGGGGCTTTCTCGTTTTGTGTCGCTGAGTACAAAGGCGCCGTTGCGCTGAAGGCTCAAGGCGTGATCGAGTTCGACTTCAAAGCTCTGGGCTTGAACTCGGGCCGCAACTTGGACTGCAGTTTCAATATGTTCGTCTGGGATGAGATCGGCATAGTTACCCAGCATGTGCAAGGTGATGTGTAGGCGCTCGGCTTCGATCAACCCTTCGGTCAATCGATGCTGCTGACGCAGGCCTTCCGCCCGCAGATGAATACGCTCGGCCTCCTCCGCAGCTGGGAAGATGGCGAAGAACAATTTGTGTTTGAAGCCCTGCGTTCCCTGTGGCTTGACGACAGGCGGCATGGCTCGTGGTGCCTCTGGGGCAAAGCCAGGCAGATTGAGCTGCGTGGGCATGGTTTTGTGCTTCGCTTGAGGATCAGTGGGCGGAGAGCTCCATTTCCGGGCTCATCTTCAATGCACCGTGATGGGCCAATTCTGTCAGTAATTCTTTTGTCCAGGCTTGTGCGTCGACTTGAGCAAAGTAGGCGCGCCACATGGCCAGGTGCACCGGGGTTTTGAGCAGCGATTCCACAAAATTGGCCTGCGGCTGTGGGCCCACTTCCAGCAAGCGAAACATGATCAAGGCCTTGGCCGCATGGCGGGCGTGGCGCTCGGGGTTTTGTCTGAAATAGTCCAGCTTCTTGCGCGCTCTTTGCAAGGCACCGGCAAGATCGCTGAACGCCGGGCCGTGGCCAGGGACGACCAAGCGTACTGGCAGCGTGTCGATCAGATTGAGGCTGGCCTCGACCTCGGCAAATCCCCGCTCGGTCTCCAAGCCCTCACCCGTGATGGCGGGGAACACGATGCCGAAGCCATGTTCCCAGAGGGCATCGGCCGAGACCAGGATGCCGGATTCGGGCTCAAACAAGATGATGGAATGTGGGTCATGTCCCGGGGCGGCCAGCACCTGCCATTGGCGCCCACCTTGCTTAATGAGTGTGCCTGGCCGGAGGACATGGTCGGGCTTGAAACGTGGGCAGCTTTGGCCGGTGGACTCGTAGCTGAGTGTCTGTTGATCCCATGCCAGGGCCGCATCAAATTCTCCCGGCGGGATGGCGATCTCGCAGCCAAAATGCTGGCTCAGCAAGGCGTTGCCGCCACAGTGGTCGGAATGCAGGTGAGTGTTGACTATCAGTCGCAAGCTCGGCATTCGCTGGGAGATCAAGGCATGTCGAACCAAGGCCAGGGTTTGCGCTTGATGGCTGCCGTAGCCGCTGTCCACCAGGACAGCGCCTTGGTTCTCGTCATGCAGCAGCAGGGAGTTGGAGGACAACCAGCCGCGCTCCAGCAGAGTGATGTCAGGTGGAAGCAAGCCCGCTTGGCTTGCGCTTGGAAGGTGGTTCATTCGGCTCAGCTGCTACGCAACTCGCGCCGCAAGATCTTGCCCACATTGCTCTTGGGTAACTCGTCGCGGAACTCGATGTACTTGGGGCGTTTGTAGGCGGTCAGCTGATCATGGCAGTAAGCACTGAGGTCTTCCTCGGCCAGGGCGGGGTCGCTTTTCACCACGAAGAGCTTGACGGCCTCGCCGGAGCGGGCGTCGGGCACGCCCACCGCCGCGCATTCCAGGACGCCCGGGTGCAGGCTGACGACCTGTTCGATCTCGGTGGGGTAGACGTTGAAGCCCGAGACCAGAATCATGTCTTTCTTGCGGTCGACGATGCGCACATAGCCTTGGGCGTCCATGATTCCGATGTCGCCGCTCTTAAAAAAACCGTCCGCGTCCATCACCAGGTCGGTCTCATCCGGTCGGTTCCAGTAGCCCGCCATCACCTGGGGGCCGCGAATGCAGATTTCGCCCCGCTCGCCCAGGGCCACATCATGGCCATCGTCATCGCGGATGGCGATCTCGGTCGAGGGCATGGGCAAGCCGATGGAGCCATTGAAGGTCTTCAGATCCAAGCGGTTGATGGTGGCCACCGGCGAGGTTTCAGACAGGCCATACCCTTCCACCACCGGGCAGCCGGTGATGCGCAGCCACTTCTCGGCCGTGGCCTGCTGCACGGCCATGCCGCCGCCGTTGGAGATCAGCAGTTCACTGAAATCCAAACGTGCAAACTGAGCGTCATTGGCCAGGGCGTTGAACAAGGTGTTCACGGCCGGGAAGATATGGACCTTGTGGCTTTGCAGGGTGCGGACGAAACCCGGGATGTCCCGCGGGTTAGGGATCAGCAGATTCATCATGCCCAGCCGGGCGCCGAGCATATAGCAGGCCGTCAGAGCGAAGATGTGATACAGGGGCAGGGCGCAGACGGTGGTCAGGGGCTTGTCGCCCAGGTCTTTGAGCGTGGGCGCGAACCAGGCTTCGCTTTGCAAGATATTCGCCACCACATTGCTGTGCAACAGTGTGGCCCCTTTGGAGACGCCGGTGGTGCCGCCGGTGTACTGCAGGAAGGCGACGTCCTTGGGCCCCAGCGCCACCTTCTTGAAGCTGAGGTCGCGTCCCTTTTCTACGGCCTTGTTGAAGCGGGTGACGCTGCGGCCGCCGTCCAGGGGCAGGCGGAACTCCGGCACCATCTTCTTCACATGGCGAACGGCGAAGTTCACCAGCGGGCCGCGCCACCAGCTCAGTTGATCGCCTAGCGAGGCCAGCACGACGTGGCGGACCTGAGTCTGCGCAATGACCTCTGCCAAGGTAGCGGCGAAGTTCTCCAGCACGATGATGGCTTCGGCGCCCGAGTCCTTCAACTGATGGGCCAACTCGCGTGGGGTGTAGAGCGGATTGGCGTTGACCACGATGAAGCCCGCTCGCAGGATGGCGGCAATCGCCACCATGTACTGCAAGACATTGGGCATCATGATGGCCACCCGCGCCCCCTTGGCCAGACCTTGGTTTTGCAGCCAGGCGCCCAGGGCCCGGGACTGCTCATCAACCTGGCCAAAGCTCAGTCGTTGGCCCATGCATTCCGCTGCATCTCTTGCTGCGTACTTGTGGAAGGATTCTTCCAACAAGTCCACCAAAGAGCCATAAACCTTGACGTCGATTTCAGCGGCCACGCCAGGCGGGTAGCTCTGCAACCAGGGTTTGGATGCCGAGCTCCTCGTTTGCGGACTTGCCTTGGCTTCAGCCAGGATCGCTTCAGTGTGCTGCACCATGCCTCCGATCAATTGCTTGTTCAGTCAATGGCGAAGCCATCTGCGGGCATGGTGGCCGGGCAGGCCTGGTGATGGCTAGGGTAATTGCCCTAGGGGTTCGTCACCTGCGGGACAGGGTGTGCTCGCCAATCTGGCCAAGGCCTCCGGCGCGAACAAGGCTTGTGCGAGCTGCGTCTCGCGCTGCTGAATCGTCTGCAGAAACTCCTGCGCACCCTTCATCGCCTTGAAGGTGTCGAAGCCGGTTTCGAGGAAGTTTTGTAACTCCGGCAGGCCGGCCGCCGTGGCCGGGCCCCGCATCATGCGCAGGGCTTGGCGCAGCAGGGGCTTGCGGGTCAGGTGTTCCAGCGATGCGCCGACATCCAGCGTTAGTTCGATCTGTCGCATGCGGCCCTCGGCCTCGCCGCAGGCCTGCCAGGCTTGTGCGTAATGCAGTGGGTTCAGCAACTCACTGCCTAGCAGCTGGGCCATGCGGGTATCCAGCTTTTCGGACAGGGCGTGCAGATGGGCCAGCTTGGCGACCGTGCTCACCACCTCGCTAGGGAAGATGCGAACCAAGGCCGGCACCACGCGGGCAAATTGCGCGTCGCGGCGGCTGAAATCGCCGGGCCCGTACAACTCCTGTAAGAAGAAGCGGGTGGCTTGAGCGTAGCGGGCGTTGGCCAGCAGGTCGGCATAGGTCTTGGAAAAGCGTTGCTGCTGGTAGCGTTTCAGGGCCTCCACCCGTGCCGCCAGCAAGGGCTGGCACTCACGCAGGCTGCGCTGCCGCTCGACCTCTTGCAGCTGGGTCAATATGCCGTCGGCAGAAACGTCTAAATCCATGGCATTGGCGTCAAAGTGATCAATCCATTGTGCCCGGCCCTTCTACACTGCCCGCATGAACGCGTGGATGCTTAGAGTGCAGCTCTTGCTGCGGGTGCTTCTCAGTGGGGCTTTGCTTGCTCATTTCTGGCTGCAGGGCCGGCCGGGTCTGGGCGGCTTGCTGGCCTTGCTGCTGTTTTTCGCCTATCCCATTTTGCTGCTGCCCAACTTCATGGCTCTGCGCTGGATCAACGCCGGCACGGGCTACTTGCCGCGGTGGTCTCAACTCATGCGCGCCTGGTGGCGGGAGGTGCCGGTCAGCGAACAGGTGCTGTCCTGGCAGCTGCCTTTTGCCGAGCATGCGGTGCCCGACTTCCTCCCCTCAAACGCTGCGCCTCGGCACGGTGTCTTGCTGGTGCATGGTTTTGCCTGCAACCGCGGTCTGTGGGCGCCCTGGATGCGTCGTTTGCAGGCGGAGGGCCATCCCTGCATGGCGCTGAGCCTGGAGCCGCTGTTCGGTTCCATCGACCACTATGCGGATCCCATCGAGGCCGCCGTTCAGCGCCTCAATGCTGCTTGTGGCGGCCGTCCTCCCATCCTGGTGGGGCACAGCATGGGCGGCATGGCGATTCGGGCCTGGTGTCGGCGTTACGGTGCGCCGGGCCGGGTGCGGCGTGTGATGACCTTGGGCACACCGCATGGTGGCACCTTGCTGGCCCAATTCTCGCCAGCGACCAACGCCCGTCAGATGCGGCCGGGCAGCCGCTGGCTGCGCGAGCTGGCCGCGCAGGAGGCTGCCGACTTTGGCGCTCAGTTTGATTGTTACTTAAGCCGCTGTGACCAGATGGTGTGCCCGGCCCAGACGGCCGTGCTGCCGGGATCAAAAGCCATCGAGTTGCCGTCCATCGGCCACTTGGCCATGGTGTTTGAGCCCCGGGTCTTGAGTGATCTCTTGCAGCATTTGCGCGAGGCCGACGCGCCATAAAAAAACGCCCTGAGCGCGGCGCGCGGCAGGGCGTTGATTGAGAAGCCGAGCGAGGGCTTAGGCCTTCTCGTCCTCCTTCAAAACACCGCGGCGGATCTGGTCCAGCTCGATGCTTTCGAACAAGGCTTTGAAATTGCCTTCGCCAAAGCCCTCGTTGCCTTTGCGCTGGATCAGCTCGAAGAAGATGGGGCCGATCACTTCCTTGGTGAAGATCTGCAGCAGCAATTCATTCGGGGCGTCCAGATGGGCGGCGCCGTCGATCAGGATGCGCAGGCGGCGCAGCTCGTCCACCGGCTCGCCGTGGCCGGGCAGGCGCTTGTCGATCAGGTCGAAATAGGTGTCGATGGTGTCTTGGAACACCACGCCCGTGGCCTTCATGCCTTCAACGGTGCTGTAGATGTGGTCGGTGCCCAGGGCCACGTGCTGGATGCCCTCGCCGCTGTACAGATGCAGGTACTCGGCGATCTGGCTCTTGTCGTCGCTGCTCTCGTTGATGGGGATGCGGATCTTGCCGCAGGGGCTGGTCATGGCCTTGCTCTTCAGGCCGGTCAGCTTGCCTTCGATGTCGAAGTAGCGCACCTCGCGGAAGTTGAACAGGCGCTCGTAGAACTCGGCCCACTCCTTCATACGACCGCGGAAGACGTTGTGCGTCAGGTGGTCGATATAGGTCAGGCCGTGGCCCACCGGGTTGGCATCCACGGCCTTACCGTCGGCGCCCAGCAAGGGCACGAAGTCCACGTCATAGATGCTGATATTGCCGATGGCGCCTTGCGGGGCCTCGTCCTTGCCCTGCCAGCGGTCCACAAAGTAGATCAGCGAGTCGCCGATGCCCTTGATGGCCGGGATGTTCAGCTCCATTGGGCCGGCCTTGTTGTCAAAGCCCCAGGCACCCAGTTCCAGGGCGCGCTTGTAGGCCTGAGCGGCGTCCTTGACGCGGAAGGCGATGGCGCAGATCGAGGGGCCATGCAGGCGCGCGAAGCGTTGAGCGAAGGAGTCGGCCTCGGCGTTGATGATGAAGTTCACACCGCCTTGGCGATAGAGCGTCACGTTCTTGTGGCGGTGCTTGGCCACGGCGGAAAAACCCATGGTTTCAAACAGCTTGCCCAGTTCGGCGGGGTTGGGGGCGGCGAATTCGATGAACTCGAAACCGTCGGTGCCCATGGGGTTGTCCCAAGGTGTGAATGGCATGTCTTGTCTCCGTTGGAAGTCTTGCGATAGGTCAAGACTGTAGAGCTTTGGGGGCGCAGGATTCATGCGATCTCTGGCGCCAGCCTGCGTGGCCGCGCAGGAATCCTGCGAGAATCTTTGCTATGGGAAGTGAAACACAGCTCGATACCATTGATCGGCGCATTTTGAGGGCGTTGCAGATAGATGGCCGCGTGACCTACGACGCGCTGGCCGCTCAGGTCAATCTCTCGGCCTCGGCCGTGCTGCGGCGGGTGCGGCGCTTGGAGGAGTCGGGCGTCATTTCGGCCTATGTGGCCCTGGTGCCGGCCGAGCAGGTCGGCCTGGGCCTGACGGCTTACATCAATGTGCGGCTGGAAAAGCACACCGAGAGCCACAAGCGCAACCCCATGGACTTGTTCCGCGTCGCCGTGCAGACTTGGCCCGAGGTGGTCGAGTGCGCGGCTCTGACGGGGGAGATGGACTATCTGCTGCGGGTGGTGGTGCAGGACATGGCCCACTACGCCCGCTTCATCACCGAGACCCTGCTCAAACACCCCAGCGTGCAGGACTGCAAGACCAGCTTTGTGCTGGAGCGGCTGAAGAACACGACGGCCGTGCCGGTCTAGATTCCGGTGTAAAGGCTAGCGCTTGCGCAGCACCACGGCCAACTCGGCCCAGCCACGCTCATGGCCTTGGGCCGTATAGGGCGGCGCGGGCCAATCCCATAATTCGGAGGGAAACAGCGCGCGCATGGCGTTGATGTCGCAGTGGTAGGGCGGGCCTTCGACCACACCCTGCTCGGCGCTCTCGCGCCGCGCCTGCATGAACAAGGCCAGCAGCAGGCCACCGGGTTTGAGCCAGCGGTGAATCTGCTGGGCATAGCGTTGCCAGTGATCGGGGTGCAAGGCGCACAAGCAGGTCTGCTCGTAGACGATGTCTTGGGGCGCGGGGCTTTGCCACTGCAGCACATCGGCCAGCTCGACCCGGCCGGGCAGAGCGCCCAGATTGGCGCGCGCCAGCTCGACGGCTGCCGGCGTGTAGTCCAGCCCCAGGGCAGCGATGCCCGCTTGGCCCAGCGCCACCAACTCATGGCCGCGCCCGCAGCCGGGCACCAACACCTGGGCCTGCGGCGGAATCAGGCCTGCCGCCAGCCAGAGCTGCAATTGCGGGTGGGCGCTGCCGCGGTCCCAGGGCGTTTGCCCGGACGTGAATTTCTCTTGCCAGAACTGGGTGCTGGGGCCGGCCATGTTTGCCTCGGTCAATAGCGTTGAAGTGCGCAAGTGTCGCCGCTATGCCTCAGGTCTGCAGGCGGCGCAGCACATCGCGCAGGCTCAAGAGATTGTTCACCACATAAGGCATATCGTTCAGCCCATCGAGAAAGCCGCGCATATAGGCGATCAAGGCATAGGCCGCGCCGGCGCTGAAGGCGGGCGAGTGGGTGAAGTCCCAGAGCATCAGGGCCAGGGCCGCCACGCTGGCGCCCTCGGTGATGGCCCAAACACCGGCCTGGCCGTCCGAAAGCGCCACCCGCCAACGCCGCAGCAGGGCGAAGTGTCGGTTCAGGCGCGGCGCTTGCGCGCTGGCCAGGGCATCGACCTCACGCTCGATCTGGCCGTTCAAAGCGCGTTGCAGGCGGGCTGCCTTGCGGCCGTTCCAGTAGTTGGCCGCGCCCATGGGCAGCAAGACGCAGGCCGCGATCCAGCCCGCCTCTCTGTCATAGCCAAACACCATCACCAGGGAACCGATCACCGCCAGCAGGTTTTGCGCGATGGCCGGCAACTCGTCTTCGAAGAAGTCCACCACCTCGCGCGCCAGGCCCACACGGCCGGCGACGCGGCTGAGACTCTCGCCGCGTTCCGACTGATCCATGGCCGTGTGCTGCGCCAGCTCGGCGTAGATGCCGGTGAACACGCGGGTGTCGTAGCACTGGCGGGCCCAGCCGAGGAAGAGCTGGGCGAGCCAGACCACAAGCAGGGTCAGCAAACCCCAGGGGGAGCGTGCCAGCAGCTCGTCGATGGCCAGGCCGGTGAGCGCGGGCAGGGCGAGCAGACAGGCCTTCTCGGCCACGGTCAGGCCATAGCTCAGGCTGATGCTGCCGCGATGGGCGCGGAAAATTTGACTCGGTCGCATGGCAAGTTCTGGGGTGAATGCCGGGCCTGGGCAAAGAGCCAGGCGGGCTGGCGCTGGCCTGGCCGATGTGGGGCCAGAGCCAAGCGCTTTGAGGGATGGGCGGCGGAGCGGGTGAAACGCGAGCTCAGTCGAATTCGTGCAGCAGGGTCAGGGTGGCCTCGGTGCTCAGATTGAGCAGCTCAGCGATCTCGCTCACATCGTCCGGGATGGCTTCATCGTCCCAGCCATCCGCCGTGTGGCGGGCCAGACGCACGGCCAGATTGACGCAACGCACCTGCGGGTCATGGGCGCGCTTGTCATCGGTGATGTGTTGAAGCAGTTCGGGCAGATGCCATTCCGCCATCAAGGCCTGCTCCAGATCGCTCAGCTCGATATTGAGCACGGCGCGCTGCACCTCGGCGCTGCGCAGCTGGCGGTCGGCCATCTGCCGCTTGCGGATCTCTTGCGCCAGCTCGGGCGCATGTACCCACAGCAGCATCTCGGCAAAGTCATGCAACAAGGCCGCGCTGTGAATCACCGGCGCATCCGGGTCCAGGCGATGGACGGCAAAGCCCAAGGCCAGGCGCGAGGCACGCTCGGCGCGTCGCAGCACCCGCTGCAGGCCTTGCAAGGCCCAGGGCTGGGCGGCCAGCTTGTCCTCCACGATGGGCTGCGGGCCGAACTCGCGAAAGAAGGGGGTGATGCCCATCAGGACCAGGGCGGCGATGACGGTCTCGGCATCGGTCTGCAATCGGGCCGAGCGATGCGTCGCACGCTGATGGGCGACATGGGCCAAAACCTTCAAACTCATCAGCGGGTCGCTGGCGATCATCTCGCCCAGATTGTTGGCGTCGGCCGCATCTTCGTTGGCACGCAGCAGCTCCAGCTTGTCCGCGGTTTCGCCCAGCACGGGAATTTCGGCCCTGGCGAACAAGGCTACCCAGGCGGCCAGATCGGGCAGAGGCGCGCTCAGGGCGAGGTTGGGCGAAGAACGGGCAGGTGAGGACGTCATGGCGGCGGAAATGGATCGTGAAGGCCTGGCGCTGAGCAGGCTGGGCGCATGGATGTTCATAGCTTCGCTCAGCTGGGCGGGCCTGGTCGACGAAAAAGCTTGGTGGAAGTTGGGCAATCCAGGCCTCCTGTTCGGCTGGGGCCCTGCCGCCGCTTCAGTGGGCGGCAGGGCCAGGACATCACAGGCGCTTGACGCCGGGCAAGGTGCCAAACAAATGGCCGTCCACATACAAAGCGCCTTCGGGCGCAGCGGCCTCACCGTAGAACTCCAGCTCGGGCCGACGACCGCGGCGCCCGTGCCGCAGACTCAAGCGGCAGGCCAAACGGGTCAATGCAGCGCTGGCCCACAGCAGGCTGCGCACCAGACGCAAACGCCACGCTTCGTGGCTCAGTTCACAGGCCTCGGCGCTGTCATGAGCGCCGTGCAAGTCTCTCACTCTCAACATGATCTTTCTCCTTTGCGGCGCGGCCTGGCTGGGCAGACAGGCGCCGCTACATCAGGGCCCGCCGTCTGGCGAGCCCAAGGTTTGAATTTGCTTTTGCAGATCGCGCTGGGCGCTCTGTCGCTGCTTGCCCTTGGTCTGCAGTCCGCCGTGGCGGCCGGCCAGGCGCATCAGCGCGGGGGCGACCAGGGGATTGCGAGGTTTGAGCAAGCGCTGGGCTTGGGGGCGAGGCGAGACGAATTGAGGCATAAAACAACTCCTGGCACGAGGTGCCTGTGCGGTTTGGGCAATGCGGCAGCGCGACTGCGGCGCGGCAGCGGAAACAAGTGCGAAAACACGGGGCGAGAAACGGGCCAGCACTCGCTTGGCAAGGCCTGCCTGGAGTACTTGTCGTTCAAGCCCGAGGGGCTAAGGGAACAGCGTCTGCTCAAGCTGCGCCGGGGACAAAAATGCAGCGGCTGGGCGGACGGTCAAGCCCCGATCAGCGCAAGGCTGCAGGGGCGGTGGTGCAGGGGGAGAAACCTCGTTGCGACGAGTCTCGTCACAACTTGCGCAGATGATAAACAATTGTTTATCAAGCGCAAGTTGTTTTTATCCAAAAAGATAAAGAATGCCAGAAGTTGGCATTCCGGGCTGAGGCTCAGCGCTTCTTGGGTTTGAGTGGTGCGATGCCTTGCTGCAAGCGCCGCCATTCGTCCAGTTCGGCCGCGCCGCCGGGGGCGGCCTTCGGTGCAGGCGCCGGGCCCGGTCGCGCCACAGCCCCGATTTTCACGGGGTTCTCGGCCTTGCCGGTCTTGGCTGCGGTGCTGGCGCTGCTGGGCGCAGGGGGGGCTGTGGCTGCTGCAGTGGGCGGGGTCAGCACCTCACCCAGCAGGTCCAGCAGACGGGTGCGGGCGCGCTGAGGGTGGCGGCGGTAGTAGGTAAGCACCAGGCCGACGATAAAGCGTTCATCATCATCTTGCGGCACGCTGGGATTGCTGTCGGCCGCCGCGGCAAGCTCGGCGCCCTTGCCCGAAGGGTCGGCGCCATGCGGCTGGTCCATCCAGTAAGGCGGCTTGTGAAACAGCTGCTCGAACTGTCGCGCCAGGCGCTCGCCGATCTGGCGTGAGCGGCTCTTGATCTGGCTCCAATAGCTGGGCTGGATTTGCAAACGCTCGGCAAAGCGCCGCTCCAGCCCACGCAAGGTGGCGGGATCGGGGTGCTTGACGGAGGCGGCGACGAATTCTTCAAACAGGAGCATCGCGTTGTCCAGACGGACTTGGGCGACGTCCACAGGCGCGGATGACATGGGCGAATGATAAAGCCTTGTTGATCCGCCCCTTTCTCAGGTCCTGGGCTTGGCCCTACTTCATGGGAATGGGCGTGGCCCGGTCCACCGGCACGGCCGTCACGCTGTTCTGGGGCGAACCTTCAATGACCCGATCGGAATAGGTCAGGTAGACCAGGGTGTTGCGCTTGAGATCCACCATGCGAACCACGCGCAGGCGTTTGAACACCAGGGATGCGCGCTCATTGAACACCTCTTCCTGCTGGGGCAGGGGCTTGTTGAAGCTGATAGGGCCGGTCTGGCGGCAGGCGATGGAGGCCTCAGACTTGTCCTCGGCCAGGCCGAATGCGCCCTTGATGCCGCCGGTCTTGGCGCGGGAGACATAGCAGCTGACGCCCTGCACCTTGGGGTCGTCATGGGCGTCGACCACGATTTTGTGGTCGGGGCCAATCAGCTTGAAGACGGTGTCGACCTCACCCACCGCATCGGCGCTGGCGTTGCTGCACAAGAGCAGGGGCAGGGCGATCAGAGTCAGAGTCTTTTTCATGCGTAGCGTCCGAGGCTGGAACAAGAAGCGCCAGTATCAGCCAGACGGGCCTGCCCCGCCGCCGCTTGCCTTTATGCTTGCACCATGATCAAAAAACTGCCCACCGCCTTGCCCGTCTGGACTCTTATTGCCCCGGTGCTTGCCGCAGGGCTCTTGCTGGGTATGGGAGGGGCCAGTTTGTCGGCTTGGGCCTTGGGCCTGGTGTCGGCGGCCTTGATCGCGGCGGTGCTGGCCGCCGTCCACCACGCCGAGGTGGTGGCGCATCGGGTGGGCGAGCCGCTGGGCTCTTTGTTGCTGGCGGTGGCGGTGACGGTGATCGAGGTGGCGCTGATCGTGTCTCTGATGCTGGCCGGCGGCGAGGGCACCAATGCCCTGGCGCGCGACACGGTGTTCTCGGCCATCATGATTGTCTGCAACGGCATCGTCGGCCTGTGCATCTTGCTGGGCGGCGTGCGCTACAAAGAGGTGGCCTTCAAGGTTGAGGGCACCAGCCCCGCCCTGGCCGTGCTGGTGGCACTCAGCGTGCTGACGCTGGTGCTGCCTAGCTTCACGACCAGCTCACCCGGTCCGACGTTCTCGAACGCGCAACTGGCCTTTGCCGGTGTGGCTTCGCTGCTGCTTTACGGCGTCTTCGTGTTCGTGCAGACCGTGCGCCATCGCGACTACTTCCTGCCCGCCGATGGCGCGGACGACGACGCCCATGCGCCGCCGCCGTCCACGGCCGTGGCCTTGATCAGCCTGGTCTTGCTGATGATTTGCCTGGTGGGCGTGGTGGGCCTGGCCAAATTGCTAGCGCCCTCCATCGAGGCCGGCGTGCGCCAAGCCGGCGCCCCTCTGGCGGTGGTGGGCGTGATCATCGCCTTGCTGGTGTTGCTGCCCGAAACCCTGGCGGCCGTGCGCGCGGCCATGGCCAATCGCCTGCAAACCAGCCTGAACTTGGCCCTGGGCTCAGGCATCGCCAGCATTGGCCTGACCGTTCCCGCCGTGGCCCTGCTGTCGCTTTTCCTGCCCACTTCCCTGGTGCTGGGCCTCTCAAACACCCATATGGTCTTGCTGATGCTGACCTTTGGGGTCGGCACCCTGACCTTGGGCACGGGCCGGGCCACCGTGCTGCATGGCGCGGTGCACCTGGTTTTGTTCGCCGTTTTCCTCTTTTTGGCCGTGGTTCCCTAACTGTTTATTTGTGCGTCTTGGCCGTCCCCAGATAGGTCTCGATCACCCGCGGGTCACGGGCCAGCTCGGCGGCCGGGCCTTGCAGGCCGATCTCGCCGGTCTCCAGCACATAGCCGTAGTCGGCCACCTCCAGCGCGGCGCGGGCGTTCTGCTCGATCAAGAGGATGGCCACACCGGTATCGCGTAGGCGCGAGACGATGCGGAAGATCTCTTTGACGATCAGCGGCGCCAAGCCCAGCGAGGGCTCGTCCAGCATCAAGACTTTGGGCTGGGCCATCAGAGCCCGACCCACGGCCAGCATCTGGCGCTCGCCGCCCGACAAGGTGCCCGAGAGTTGCTCGCGCCGCTCCTTCAGGCGCGGGAAGAGGGCGTAGACCTTTTCCAGGCCCTCGCGCCAATCGCGCTGGCCCAGGCGCATGGGCCGGTAGCCGCCGAGGACCAGGTTGTCCTCCACACTCATGGTGGTGAAGAGCTCGCGCTTCTCAGGCACCAGGGCCAGGCCCTTCATCACCCGCTCCTCCAGCCCTAAGCGGCTGATGTCCTCGCCCGCCAGTTTGATCTGGCCTTTGGCTGGCAAGACACCCATCAAGGCATTCAGCGTCGTGCTCTTGCCCGCGCCATTGGGGCCGATGACGGTCACGACCGAACCTTCGGGCAGGCGCAGGCTTAGATTGCTCAGCACCTCGGCACGGCCGTAGCCGGCGTGCAGGCCTTGGACTTCCAGTAAAAGATTGCTAGTCATGCTTCAGTGCTCCGTCCCGAGGTAGGCGGCCCGCACGATGGGGCTGGCCTGGATCACCTCCGGCGTGCCCTCGATCAGCTTGGTGCCGAATTCCATCACGACGATGCGGTCGGTCAGGCCCATCACAAACTCCATATCGTGTTCCACCAGCAGCACGCTCATGCCTTCCTGGCGCAGCTGGCGCAAGACATCACCCAGCGCCTGCTTTTCCTTGTGGCGCAGGCCGGCGGCAGGCTCGTCCAGCAGCAGCAGGGCCGGGTCGGTACACAGGGCACGGGCGATCTCCATCAGGCGCTGCGGGCCCAGGGCCAAATTGCCGGCCAGCTCGAACATCTGCTCACCCATGCCTATGCGTTGCAGCTGGCGCTCGGCCTCGGCAAACAGGCGCTTTTCTTCCTCGCGGTCCAGGCGTAGCAGGGCTTGCACCGTGTCCTTGCTGCTGCGCAGATAGCCGCCCAGGGCGACGTTTTCCAGCACCGTCATATCGGCAATCATCTTCACATGCTGGAAGGTGCGCGACATTCCGCTGCGGGCGATCTCCCGCGAGGGCTTGCCGCCTATGGCCTGGCCACGGAAGGAGACATTGCCGCTGCTCAGGGGCAGCACGCCGGAAATCAGATTGAAGGTGGTGGACTTGCCCGCGCCATTGGGGCCGATCAGGCCGATGATCTCGCCGACATGGATCTGGAAGGACACATCGTTCACCGCCACCAGGCCGCCAAACTGCTTGCGCACCTTGTCCACATCCAGCAGCAGCTCCTTGGGGGCGGGCTTGGGGCGGGCGGCCAGGGGCGCGGCGTCTTGCCAGTCGCGCTGGCGTGGTTCGGCTGGGAACCAGCGTGCCAGGGCCGCGGTGGCATAGGGCCAGATGCCTTTGGGCGCGTACTTGATGATGAGCACCAGCACGATGCCCAGCACGATGATTTCGAAATTGCCGCTGCTGCCCAGCAAGGCGGGCAGGATTTCCTTCAGTTGGTCTTCGATGATCTTGAACACGCCCGCGCCCACAAACGCGCCCCACACCGTGCCTACGCCGCCGACCACGGCCATGAAGAGGTACTCGATGCCCATCTTCAGACCGAAGGGGCTGGGGTTGACGGTGCGTTGCAGGTGGGCAAACAGCCAGCCCGAGACCGAGGCCAGCAGGGCTGCCAGCACAAAGATCACCACCTTGTAGCGGAAGGTCGAGACGCCCATGGCCTCGGCCATGGTGGTGGCGCCGTTGAGGGCGCGAATGGCGCGGCCGGGGCGGGAATCGAGCAGATTGCGCAAGCCCCAGGCCGCCAGCAGTGCGATCACCCAGATCAGGTAGTAGATGGCCCGACCGTCCTGCAAGCTGATGCCCAAAAAGTAGATGGGCGGCAGACCCTGGATGCCGTCGTACTTGCCCAGGAACTCCATATTCGCCATGGTGTAGTTCAGGCTCAGCGCCCAGGCGATGGTGGCCAGGGGCAGGTAATGGCCCGACATGCGCAAGGTCAGCAAGGCCAACATCAGGGCGACCACGGCGGTGATGGCCAGCCCGACGAGCAGGCCCAGCCAGGGCGAGAGCGCGTAATGGGTACAGAGCACAGCCGTGGTGTAAGCGCCCAGGCCCACGAAGGCGGCTTGGCCGAAGGAGGTGAGGCCGCCGACGCCGGTCAAGAGCACCAGGCCGGCGCTGACCAGGGCAAACAGGCCGATGTAGTTGAGCTGGGTGATCCAGAACTCGGGCACCGGCAGCAAGGGCAGGGCGAACAGCAGGACCAGGCCCGCCAGGGGGGCGATTTTTCTCAGGTTCATATCAATTGAGTACCCAGTCAGTTGGGGACAGACCTTGCTGAGTACAGCAAGGTCTGTCCCGCAAGTCTTAAGATTCTTCTGAATGCGGGTTGCGCAGCGAGCGCCACAGCAGCACGGGCAGGATGGAGGTGAACACGATCACCTCCTTGAAGGAGCTGGCCCAGAAGGAGCTGAAGGACTCCAACAGACCCACCAGCACGGCGCCCAGCGCGGCACCGGGATAGCTGGCCAGGCCTGCAAAGACGGCGGCCACAAAGCCCTTGAGGCCGATCAGAAAACCGCTGTCGTAAAAGATGGTGGTGGTGGGGCTGATCAAGACGCCCGATAGCGCGCCGATGAAGGCTGCCATGGTGAAGGACAGACGCCCGGCCGAGCTGCTGGAGATGCCCATCAGGCGCGCACCCAGCTGGTTCACCGCCGTGGCCCGCAAGGCCTTGCCGTAAAGGCTGCGCTCGAAGAACAACCACAGCATGACGATCAAGGCCAGGGAGCTGAGGATGATGATCAGGGTCTGGCCCGAGATCAGCAGGGGGCCCAGATTGAAGCTGGCGTCCCAGAAGCTGGGGTTGCGCGAGCCCTCGGCGCCGAAGAACACCAGACCCAGGCCGGTCAGGGCGAAGTGCACGCCCACCGAGACGATCAAGAGCACCAGCACCGAGGCATCGGCCAGGGACTCATAAGCCAGGCGATAAAGCAGGGGGCCCATGGCGGTGACGATGGCCAGGGTCAGCAGCACCTGCAAGACCAGGGGCAGTTGTTGCGGCGCCGCCCACAGTGCGAGGCCGCCAATCAGCGCGGGGGCGATGGCCGCACGCAGCACGCGAGCCAGCACATGGCTCACAGGCTTGCCGGCGCGCAGGCCGGCCACCAGATCCAGCAGGGCGACCAGGGCCGTCATGCTCAACAGGAAGGTGATGGTGCCGGGCGTCTTGCCCATTTGCAGGCCGGCCAGGGTCAGGGCGCCAAAGGCCACGAACTCGCCCTGGGGAATGAAGATGATGCGTGTCACAGCGAACACGAGCACCGTGGCCAGGGCCAAGAGCGCATAGATCGCGCCATTGGTCAGACCGTCGAGCATCAGGATGCTGGCGATTGAGAAATCCATGGAAAGACCTGTCTCCGGGTAATTTTCAGCGTTTGACCCACTCTAATCAAAAACTTGAGTAGTCCTCTTGGTGCAGCGCCGCATTGACAAAACACAAAACTTCCGCCCGACCGGTCGGGCGAAAATACTTTTGGCCTTGTTTGCTCCGGCGCTCTCGGCCCCTGCTCACGCCGCCCTTGGGTCTGGAAGGCGGGTGCTAAGCTTGCTCTCCCTATGTCCGGACACGCCCCCACCCTAGAGCTCGAAGGCTCCCTCGCCCGCATCACCCTGCGCCGCCCGCGCCTGGCGAATCGCCTGGAAATCGAAGACTTGCAGACCCTGCGCGAGCAGCTCCGCCAAATCAACGCCAGCCCCGAGATCCGCGTGCTGCTGCTGCAGGGCGAAGGGCGGCATTTCTGCAGCGGCTTCAATATCGGCGCCGTGCCCGGGGTCGACGCGGGCGCCTTGTTCGAGGCCTTGTCGGATGACTGGGAGGCGGCGCGCCCCATCACCGTGGTCGCCATCCAGGGCGGCGTCTACGGCGGAGCCACCGATCTGGCCCTGGCTTGTGACTTCCGCCTGGGCCTCGCCCGCAGCGAGATGTTTGTGCCCGCCGCCCGACTTGGGCTGCATTTCTACCGCGGCGGCTTGCAGCGCTATGTCAGTCGCCTGGGCCTGCAACAGGCCAAGCGGGTGCTGCTGGCGGGCGAGACCCTGCGTGGCCCCGAGATGCTGGCTTGTGGATTCTTGGACCGCATGCTGGAGGAGCCCGCCGAACTGGAGGCGGCCACCCAGCAGTTGCTAGATCAATTGCTGGCCATGGCGCCGCTGGCCCTACTGGGCATGAAGAAACACCTTAACGCCATCGCCCGGGGGGACTTGGACCGCCAGGCCTTGCAGGCCGATATTGCGCAGGCCAATGCCTCGGCCGATCTGGCCGAGGGCGTGGCCGCCTGGAGTGAGCGTCGAACCCCCCGGTTTATGGGGCGATAAGCGCTATTTGAGGGGGTTTTGGGGGCGGCATCAGGGAATCCCCTGTCATGTCAGGCCTCAAGTCGCCCAAAGCCGTTCCCGACGCAAGCCCAGAACGTGGGAAAATAGAGGAGTTGGCACATGCGTCAGTGCCCCAGTCGAGGAAAGCTGGGTCACTGATCGTTTTGGCACTCTCATTAACTCACTATCAGGACCAACGTGGCCAAGGACAGTACTAAAACGACCATCGAAGCCGATGGTCTGCGCTACCGCTCTAAAGCACCGGGCTCGCCTTTTGCAGCGACCTCATCCTTTGGTGCAGCAACCATGTCGTGCTTTTTGTGCGGCAAACATCGTCCGCGTGCGATGCTCAAGTCCAAGAAGCTCTTGGGCAAGTCTCAACCCGTTTGCGCCCCTTCCTGCAAGGAACTGGACGAACAACTGGCCAAGCCTTGATTCAGCAACCCTGAATTGAGCATTCCAGCAAAGCAGGCCAGCGCGTGAGCGTTCTGGCCTGTTTTTTTGTGCCCCTGAGCCGCTTCAGTTCTGCCTGAAGCAGCGGCCACACACCGAGCGGTAGCGCGCATTGCCGCCGATCTCGACCTGCTGCCCCTCGGTCACCTTGCGGTTGCTGGCATCCACCCGCATATTCATTGTCGCCTTGCGGCCGCAGTCGCAGATGGTTTTCATCTCGTCCATCTCGTCGGCCAGGGCCAGCAGGCTGGCCGAGCCGCTGAACAACTCGCCCTGGAAGTCGGTGCGCAGGCCGTAGCAGATGACCGGCACATTGTGCAGATGGGCCAGCTCGTGCAGGGCCCAGACTTGGGCTTTCTGCAGAAACTGCGCCTCGTCGATCAGGATGCAGGCAATCTTCTCGCCGGCATGGAAGAGGGCCAGAAAGTCCGTGTCGGGCTGGAACAGCTCGGCCTCGCGATGGGGCCCCAGGCGCGAGGTGATCTGGCCACGGCCGTAGCGGTCGTCCACCTGGGCGGTGAACAGACGCACCCGGTGGCCGCGCTCCTCGTAGTTGTAAGCGACCTGCAAAAGCGCCGTGGACTTGCCGGCATTCATGGCGGCGTAGCGGAAGAACAGTTTGGCCATGGCTGAGGTGGGCAGGGCGGGGCGCGCCAAAAAAGAGAAAAAGAAGAGAAAAAGCTTGGCCCGGGCAATTGCTGAAAAAGAGGCAATCCGGGCGGGCTTAGCCGGTTTGCACCGGCTGCTTCGTCGAATCCCCCTATTTAGGTGTCCGGCGGACCGCGATTGTGACAAAACCTGGGGCAAGCGAGCTAGTCAAATGTCGGATCGCGGGCCTACTATTGTCGGGAGGGCTGAATGTAGTCAAGGCAATCTGCGCCACCTGCGCCCCTCGCGCCGGTGGTCTGTTCCGCGAACCAGTGACATCAATGACCAAAGACACCTACACCGCCGTGAGCGACAACGGCCTGCGTTATGAGTCCAAGCTCGGTGGCTCTCCTTTCCTCGGCAGCGGTCATACCCGATCCTGTTTCAAATGCGGCAAGCACCGCACGCCCAGTAACTTGCAGTCCAAGCGGGTTCTGGGTCGTACCGAAGTGGTGTGTAAGCCGGCCTGCGCCAAGCCCAAAGACGCGGCCTGAAGCGGGCGCTATCGCCCAGTTTTCCTAGGCCCGGTGCGTGCAGCGCACCCGGCAAAGATTCCTTTCGTGAACGATGTCATGGCCGCCCACAATGCGGCCTTTTTGTCATGTCGATTCACCTAGACTCGCGCGCATGAAGCTCACCCCCTCCCCCAACACCGCCAGGTCCGCGCTGCCCCCCGCGCCCCTGGCAATGCCCTTGGTGCTGGCCTTGGCCGCCCTGCTGGGCAGCGCGGCCGCGCAGGCCCAGCCCTTCAGCATCGTCATCAACCCCGGCGACCAGGCCGAGCAGTCGCGTTACTCGGTGTACAGCGACTGGAAAGCCGGTCTTGAGCAAGGTCTGCGCCGAGAACGCGGTCTGGGCCTGCAGATCAGCCAATCCAGCGACGCCACGGCCGACCTCAGCGCCACCCGCGCGCGCCTGAACGATCTGGTGGTGGGCCCCGCCCATGTGGTGGGCAGCGCCATCCGCTCCGGCTATCTGCCTTTGGCCACGGTGGAAAAGCCGGTGCAAGCGGTGCTGGTGGCTTCGCAGAGCAGCCCCATCAACAGCCTGGCCGAGGCGGCCGGCAAGCGCCTGGGCCTGCCTCAGCAGGACAGCGTCGTCACCTATTTGTTGCGCGGCGAGGTCAATGCCGCCAACAGCACGCTCAAAAAGCATTTCAGCACTCTGGTGGAAAGCCGCTACCAGGACGCCTTGCTGGTGTGTTTGCAGATCCGCCGCTGCGATGTGGTGGCGGTGGAGCGCAGCGTGTTCGAGCGCTGGCAGGCCGGCGGCGAGCCGCTCAAGGCCGTCATGCAGAGCAAGGCCGTGCCAGGCCTCAGTGTGGCGATCAAGCCGGGGGTCTTGCCCTCGGTGGAAGGCTTGCGCACGACGCTCAGCGCCGCCACCGGCAATTCGCCTCTGGCCAGCTTGAAGCTGCAACCGGTGGCGGCCGAGGCCTTTGAATATGTGTCCACCCTGGGTTATTTCACGCCGCGCGCCCTGCCCGGCGCGACGGTGGTGGACGCCGCTGCCGTCGCCAAGCTGCTGCAGGGCGGTGCCCTGCTATTCGACACCCGGGCCGAGAGCGAATACAAGGCCGGCCATGTGGCCGGTGCCAAGTTGCTGCCCTATGGCGAGAAGAGCGCCAAGGAGGCGGACTTCAAGGCTGAGGACGATAAGTTCGAGCTGGCCAAGCTGCCGGCCGACAAGGCCCAGCCCCTGGTCTTCGCCTGCAATGGGGCGGAATGCTGGAAGAGCTTCAAGGCCAGCCATGCTGCGCTTAAGGCCGGCCACAGCAAGGTGTTCTGGTTCCGTGGCGGCTTCCCCGAATGGCGGGCCGCGGGCTACAAGATCGAGACGACGCCTTGATTAGCGCTGACTGCCGGGCGCGCCTCAGGTCAAGTCGGCCTTGATGATGTGTTTGACGCCGGCCTGGCCCAGCCTTTCCAGCAGGGTCTGATCGGCGCGGACGTCCGTCACCAGGCAATCGATGCTCTGGCTGTTGCAGACCTGCACCCGGCTGCTGCCGCCCAGCTTGTTGGCGTCGGCCAGCAAAAGGGTGCGGCCGGCTTGCGCCATCATGGCGCGGGCCACGGCGGCTTCCTGCCAGTCATAGTCCATCGCGCCTTGCTCGGGGTGGAGTGCGGTGGGTGAGCTGATGGCCCAGTCCAGGCGGTAGCGGGCAATCTCGGCCAAGGTGGCCTCGCCATAGGTGGCGGGCACATCGCGGGCCATGGAGCCGCCCAGCAAATGGACTTGTAAGTCGGCCCGGCCCCGCAAGCTGATGGCCACATCGACGGAGTTGGTGACGATGAGCAGGTCCCGAACGCTTTGCAGGGCCTGGGCCAGGGCGTGGGTGGTGGAGCCGGCGTCGATGAAGCAGGACTGGCCGGCTGCGATCAAGTCGGCTGCGGCCGCCGCAATGGCGCGCTTTTCGGGCAAGAACAAGGCCGTACGTTCGGCATAACTTGCTTCCGGGACGGCGCTGCAAGGCACGGCCCCGCCATGCACACGGCTGAGCTTGCCGCTGTGCTCCAGCTCGATCAAGTCCCGGCGTATGGTCTCCTTGGACACGCCCAGCTCGGCCGCGAAGGCATCGGTGGTCAGGCGCTGGCGCTGCTGCAATAGAGCGAGGATTCTTTCGTGCCTTTCGGGCGTCCACATGGGGGCTTTGTGCATGACTGGCGGGCTGACTCGGGTGTCCATCGCCCGAATTAGACGAGGGGCTTGATGACAAAGCCGTGACGGCCTGTGGTTTTCTGTGCGTGTTTGTG
Organism: Paucibacter sp. KBW04; assembly: GCF_003852425.1. Classification (GTDB taxonomy): domain Bacteria; phylum Pseudomonadota; class Gammaproteobacteria; order Burkholderiales; family Burkholderiaceae_C; genus Paucibacter_A. The sequence continues at coordinate 21,415 of NZ_QAJN01000021.1, forward strand.
GGTGCTTCAGTTTTGATCCTCGCCCAGCAAGCTGGCGATGGATGTCGGCTGCAAAGGCAGGCGCATGCCGCGCTCGCCCGCCTGCGCCGGCCAGCCCAGAACGTCCTGGGCAATGGGCCCGCAGACGCGGCCCTGGCAGGCGCCCATGCCGCAGCGGGTCTGCAGCTTGGCGCTGCGCCAATTGGCAAAGGGCTTGAGCTCGCCCAGGCTCACGTCCTCGCAGCGGCAGATCAGGGTGCGGGCCTCGGCCAGCTTGAAGAGTTCGGGCCGCAGGGCAAACTGCTGGGCCAATAGACGGGCGTGCTGGCGAGCCAGACTCAGGGCGCGGGTGTTGCTGCGGCCGCCTTGGCCCAGCATTTGCCTGGCGGCCTGCTGGCCCTCCAGCACGGCCTTGTCTACCCCGCCCACGCCGGTGCATTCGCCTGCCGCGTAAACACCGGGCCTTGAGCTTTGCTGGCTAGCGTCCACCTGGATCGCTCCGTCCACGATCTCGCAGCCCAGCAGGGCCGCCAACTCGGTATTGGGCAAGAGCCCAAAGCCCAGACACAGGGCCTCGCAATCCAGAGTCCAACTGCTTTGGCCATTGCTGATCTGCACGGCCTCCAGCTTGCGCTCGCCCAGGGCTTGGCTCACCCAGCAGCCGGTCTTGTAGGGTGTGCCGCGCAAACGCCAGGCCAGGCTTGCAGTTTGGCGCCAATGCTGAGAGCCCAGGCGCAGGCCAAAGCCCAGCAAGGCGCTGCGCGGCGCCTGCTCGATGATTTGCAGCAATTGCGCGCCCGCCGCCCGGGCCGTGTCGGCTGCGGCCAAGAGCAAGGGGCCGCTGCCCGCCAGCACGACTCGCTGGCCACCGATGGGCCAGCCACTTTTGATCAAGGCCTGCAGGCCGCCTGCGCCGTGCACGCCGGGCAGGGTCCAGCCCGGCAGGGGCAGAAAGCGCTCGCGAGCACCCAGGGCCAGCAGCAGCTGAGCCGCAGTGACCACCTTGCCCGGGGCCAGCGGGTCTTGCAGGCTGCTCAGCCGCAAGCGCTGTTCCTGGGCCGAGCAGGCTTCCACGCCGATCACCGCATGGCCGGGCAGAAATTGCAGCAAGGGGCTGGCCAAGGCCTGCTCCAGGCGCTGGCGCCAAGGGGCGGCGACTTGCGCGCGCCAGATCTGGCCACCGGCGCGCAGGCCTTGGTCCACCCAGATGACGGAGCGCCCGGCCTGGACGAACTCACACACCGCCGCGATGCCGGCTGGGCCCGCGCCCACCACCAGCAGATCGGCCTTCAAGCGCAGGCTCATGCGAAATCGCCCTCGATTTGCATGCCGTCTTTCACTTGCGTTAGGCAGGCCAGCCGGTGCGGGATGCCGTCGATTTGCACGCGGCATTCCTGGCAGATGCCCATGCCGCAGAAGGCCGCGCGGGGCTGAGCGCTTTCGGACAAGCGGGTGCTGCTGAGACCGGCCCGAGCCAGGGCGGCGGCCACCGTGGAATCGGCCGCCACCTGCAAGGCCAGGCCGTTGATGTGCAGGGTGATCTGGCTCATGGCTGGGGCGAGGGAGAGAAGAAACGTTGGGGCGACCAGGCCTCGGGCGCCAGCGTGCAGGGCTGTTGCAAGCTCTGTTGGGCCAGCAGCTCGGCCGTGGCCAGGGCGGTAGTGATGCCCAGACCCTCATGCCCCGTGGCCAGCCAGACGCGCGGCAGGCTGGGGTGGGCACCGATCAGGGGCTGGCCATCGCGGCTGGCGGGGCGCAGGCCCGTCCAGCTGCGCAGCAAGCTCATCTGCGCGAGCGGGGGCAGATAGTCGCAGGCATGGGCCAACATCTGGCGCAGCAAGGTCAGATCCAGCGCGGCGTCGGCCTTGCCGATCTGGCGGGACGAGCCGATCAAGACCTGACCCCCGGGACGCGGCTGCACATTGAAGGACACCGTGTCCTGGTCCAGCAAATGGGCTTTTTTGATATAGCCCAGCTCCACCAGCTGATGCTGGATCAGGCCAGGGTAGCGCTGGGTGATGGCCAGCTGGCCCTTCTTGGAAATCAGCGTGCCGGGCGGCAGCCAGCGCTGGCAGGCCAGGCCGGCGGCCAGCACCGTCAGCGCGCCCCAGAGCCGGCGACCGTCTTGCAAGATCACTTCGCCGGCCCGGCCAAAACCTTGCACCTGGCCTTGGATGATTTCGGCGCGGGCTTCCTGCAACCAGGCCGCCACCACCTTGGGCGGGTAGAGCCGGGCGTCATCGGGCACGCGCAAGGCGCCGGCCAGGCCGGGGCGCAGCAGGGGCTCGGCACGGGCCAGGGCTTGCGGGTCCAGCAGCTCGGCCTTCAATCCACGGGCTTGCAGCCACTGCTGCTTGCGCTGGGCCAAGGCCAGTTCTTCGGCGTCGGCGGCAATCCACAGCGTGCCGCAGCGGCTGTGTTCGGCCAGGCGTGGGTGGGCCTCGGAGGCGTCTAGCCATTCGCGCCAAAGTTCGCTGCCGCGTCGCGTCAGTGCGAACTCGGCGTTCGCGCCTGCGTCGCCGTCTTGCCCCTCGGCGTCGACCACCAGCAGATGGCCCATGGAGGCACCGGTGGCGCCGCCACCCAGGGGGGCGGGCTCGATCACCGCCACACTCAGGCCTTGGCGAGCGAACTCACGAGCGCAGGCCGCGCCGATGATGCCGCCGCCCACGATGAGTACATCGGCTGTGCGCTGCGTCTTCAAACGGGAATGCCCCAGGCAAAGGGGTCCTCGGCTTGCAGCACGAGCTGAGCGTCCAGATTGATGAAGGCGCGGCCGCTGATCTGAGGCAAGACCTGACCCTGTTCATTCAATTGATAGCTGGCGGCGAAGCTGCTGCCGATGACGCTTTCCTGCTGCCAGAGCTCGCCCGGCGCCAGCTTGCCATCGGCCGCCAGGCAGGCGATCTTGGCGCTGGTGCCGGTGCCGCAGGGCGAGCGGTCATAGGCCTTGCCGGGGCAGAGCACGAAGTTGCGGGCGCTTTTCTTGGGATCGTGAGCGGGGTTGCGCGAGGGGGCGATCAGCTCGATGTGGTCAATCTCTTCGCCCTGGCTGCCGCGCACACCGGCCTCGGTCAATGCTGTGCGTATGCGCCAGGCCAGCTCGGTCAAGGCCTCGGCATTGCTGATTTCCAGACTTTGGCCATGGTCCTCGCAGAGAAAGAACCAGTTGCCGCCCCAGGCCACATCGCCATGCATCCGCCCATGGCCGGGCACATTGACGGCCACATTCTTGGTCGCACGGAAGCTAGGCACATTGGCCAGCGTCACCTGGCCATCGCTCGCCAGCGTCGCGGTGATGGCGCCCACCGGGGTCTCGATCTTGTGCGTTCCCTGCACGATGCGGCCTAGGTGTGCCAGGGTCGCGATCAGGCCGATGCTGCCGTGGCCGCACATGCCCAGATAGCCGACGTTGTTGAAGAAGATCACGCCGCAGGCGCTGTCCGCGGCTTGCGGCTCGCAGAGCAGGGCGCCGACCAGCACCTCCGAACCGCGCGGCTCATTGACCAGGGCGCGACGCCAGTGATCGTGCTGGCTTTGCAGCAATCGCAGGCGCTCGCTCATGGGGCCGGAGCCCAGCTCGGGCCCGCCGGAGACCAGCACCCGGGTGGGCTCGCCGCCGGTGTGGGAGTCGATGATGCGGATGGGCGTGTTCATTGGGAGGTGAGAGCTTTCAAGCGATGACGGCCTGGGCAAAGCCGCGCAAATAATCCATCAGCGCCTCGCAGGCTTGGGTGGCCGCCTCCGGCTCACCCAGGGCAATCGCCTGGGCAAGCGCCAGATGCAGCTGGGCGCCCAAGGCCATATCGCCCTGGTGCTGGTAGGCGTACCAAAAGCGGCGGCATTGAATCGCCATGGGAATGACGGCGGCGACGGCCGCTGGATTGCGGCAGGCGGCGTGGATGACGCGGTCCAGGGCCTGGTCGGCCGCCATATAGCCGTGCAACTCGCCGCGGGCGGCGGCGGCCGTCATGGCCTCGGCACAGGCCAGCAGTTCCTCGCGCTGATGGGGTGCGGCGCGGCGGGCGGCGGTGGCGGCGATCAATCGCTCCAGTGCGCGCCGGGCTTCGATCAGGTCCAAATGTTCGGCCAGGCGGATCTCGCTCACCTGCAGGCCACGGCGCGGCTGCTGGGTGATCAGACCGCAGCTGACCAGACGCATCAAGGCCTCGCGGGTGGGCGTGCGGCCCAGGCCGGTCAACTCGATCAGCTGGGCTTCCACGATCGGGGCGCCGGGCTTGAGCCGCAAGGTGGCGATCATGGACTCCAAGGCGTCATAGGCTTGGTCGGCATAGCGGCGTCGGCCGGCGTCCGCGGCATCGCCGCTTTCCTCCTCGCTGACCTGGGTCAAAGACTTCTTGCTCATGGCCGCATCATCGCAGGCGCGGCGCCTGCCCATTTAAAACAGGCCGCTCAAATCGGGCCGGGTGTTGATGCCGTGTTGAATGATGGTGGCCACCTGTTCGCGCTCCGCACCGACCAGGGGCAGGCGGGGGCGCCGCACGTTTTCATTGCCCACACCGACCATGGCCTCGGCCAGCTTGATGTTTTGCACCAGCTTTGGGCTTACATCCAGGTGCAGCAGGGGTGTGAACCATTGGTAGATCTTCAGCGCTTCGTCATAACGCTTGGCTTGCATCAGCTTGTAAATGGCCACGGTCTCGGCCGGGAAGGCGTCGCACAGGCCGGCCAGCAGTCCGTCGCAGCCAATCGCCAGGCCTTCAAAGCTGAGGTCGTCCACGCCGATGAAGAGCTGGTAGCGCGTGCCCAGGGTGTTGCGCAGATCGGTGATGCGGCGGATGTTGTCGGTCGATTCCTTGATGGCGACCAGCCAGGGGCAGTCCGCCAGTTCGGCGAAATGTTCGGGCCGCAGATCAACGCGGTAGGACACCGGGTTGTTGTAAACCATGGTGGGCAGGGCGGCGGCGTTGGCCACCGTGCGCACATTGGTCATGGCCTCACGCGCGTCCGCGCCGTAGAGCAGGGCGGGCATCAGCATCAGGCCTTGCACGCCCAGCTTGGCGGCGCCCTCCACATAACGCAGGGCGGCCCGGGTGCTGGACTCCGACACATTGGCCAGCACCGGCACGCGCCCATTCGAGACGCGCAGGGCGATGGCGGCGACTTCCAGTTTTTCTTCCAGCGTCAGGGTGCTGGCCTCGCCCAGCGAGCCGCAGGTGACCAGGCCGTCCACGCCGTTCTCGATCTGGAATTCGAAATGCCGCTCCATCGCGGCCACATCCAGCTCTTCATTGGCATGGAATTTGGTGGTGACGGCGGGGAAGACACCTCTCCAGCGGGGCAGGGCGGAAGTCGCGGGCATTGAAATCTCCGGTATATGGTTAATATATTTAGACGATAGTCTTGCCTTGCGGGCTTGTCAACACCAGTTATCGCTTCGCGTGCCAGGTGCTGGCTGGACAACCCATCCAAGAGCCGTGCTGGCGAAGGTGCGCATGCCGGGGCGTTTGGCCGCCGCAGGGCGCGTCGGCGGAAGTTCCGCGCGCATACAATCCGCAGTTCTTTCGCCTGCATCGCCGCATTGGCTGCGCTGCAGAGCCTTCATTCCAAAGGGATCCGACGTGTTTATTTCCAATGCCTTCGCTCAAGCCGCCGCCGCTCCCGGCGGAGCCGAATCCAGCCTGCTGAGCATGCTGCCCCTGGTGCTGATGTTTGTGGTGCTCTATTTCGTGATGATTCGTCCCCAGATGAAGCGTCAGAAAGAGCACAAGGCCATGATCGAGGCCATCGTCAAGGGCGACGAGGTGGTCACCTCCGGCGGCCTGTTGGGCAAGATCAGCAAGGTCGGCGAGAGCTACCTGACGCTGGAAGTGGCGGCTGGTGTTGAGTTGCAAGTGCAGCGCGGCGCCATCGTGCAAGTGCTGCCCAAGGGCACCGTCAAGTAAGTCGTACCGACTTGGCTGGGCTTGATTGGGGCGAGGCCTCGGTCAGCCCTAGATTCCCGTCAATCAAAGACCGACGACCCCGTCTGCCGGCCACGCGCCGCGTCCCGATCTGCCTGAGCCGGCATGCAGCCTGAGTGCTGCCGCCGGCCGTGGCCCGGGGCCTGAGAGGAAGCACCATGAACCGTTACCCGCTGTGGAAATATGCGATGCTGGTGATCGCACTTCTGTTCGGCTTTATCTATACGCTGCCGAACTTCTTCGGCGAGGCCCCGGCCGTGCAGGTTTCTAGTGCCAAGGTCACCATCAAGGTCGACGAGGCGCTGCGTGCCCGGGTCGAGGCGGCCTTGAACGAGGCTCAGATCAAGCCTGACTTTGTGGAACTGGACGGGACGTCCATCCGCGCTCGCTTCAGCGAGTTGGATCACCAAATCAAGGCCAAGGACGCGATCAACAAGGCGCTCAACCCGAACGAGGCCGAGCCCACCTATATCGTCGCCCTGAACCTGCTGTCGCGCTCGCCCAAGTGGCTGTCCAAGCTGCATGCCACGCCCATGTATCTGGGCCTGGATCTGCGTGGCGGCGTGCACTTCCTGATGCAGGTCGATATGAAGGCCGCGCTGAGCAAGAAGGCAGAGTCCTTGAGCGGCGATGTGCGTACGCTCTTGCGTGAAAAGAATATCCGTCATTCCGGCATCAGCCGGGATGGCAATTCGGTGGTGATCGCCTTCCGCGACGCCGCCACCCTGGCTCAGGCCGAGGCCTTGCTGCGCGAAAAATCGCCCGAGGCACAGTGGACCCCTGTGGTCGATGCGACGCCTGGCGCCGAGCCCCGTTTGAGCGGCTCGCTCAAGCCCGCCTCCATGGTGGCGGTGCAGGACGCGGCCCTGAAGCAGAACATCACCACGCTGCACAACCGGGTCAATGAACTCGGCACGACCGAGCCGGTGATTCAGCAACAAGGCCTGGATCGCATCATCGTGCAACTGCCTGGCGTGCAAGACACGGCCAAGGCCAAGGACATCATCGGCCGCACTGCCACGCTGGAAGTGCGCATGGTGGACGACAGCGCCGAGGCCCAAGCCGCCCTGGCCGGCACCGGCCCCGTGCCTTTCGGCACCGAGCGTTTCATGGACCGCGGCTTTGGTCCCATCATCGTCAAGCGCCAAGTGGTTTACACGGGTGACAACCTCACCGACGCCCAGCCTGGCTTCGACGAGAACCACCAGCCCTCGGTGGACCTGACGCTGGACGCCAAGGGCGCCCGCATCATGAAGGATGTGTCGCGTGACAATATCGGCAAGCGCATGGCCATCATCTTGTTTGAGAAGGGCAAGGGCGAGGTCGTGACCGCGCCGGTGATCCGCAGCGAGATCGGCGGTGGCCGGGTCAAGATCAGCGGCGCCATGACCACGCAGGAAGCCAACGATACGGCCTTGCTGCTGCGCGCCGGCTCGCTGGCCGCACCGATGGAAATCATCGAAGAGCGCACCGTCGGCCCCAGCCTGGGCAAGGAAAACATCGAGCGCGGCATTCACAGCGTGATCTGGGGCTTTGCCGCCGTGGCCGTGTTCATGTGTGTTTACTACATGCTGTTCGGCCTGTTCTCCTCGCTGGCACTGGGCTTCAATCTGCTCTTGCTGGTGGCCTTGCTGTCCCTGCTGGGCGCCACGCTGTCGCTGCCGGGCATTGCGGCGATCGCCCTGGTGCTGGGTATGGCGATTGACTCCAATGTGCTGATCAACGAGCGCATCCGCGAGGAGTTGCGCGCCGGGGTGTCGCCACAAGCGGCTATCAACCTGGGTTATGAGCGCGCCTTCGCGACGATTCTGGACTCCAACGTCACCACCTTGATTGCCGGTGTGGCCTTGCTGGCCTTCGGCTCCGGCCCGGTGCGTGGCTTTGCCATCGTGCACTGCCTGGGCATCCTGACCTCCATGTTCTCCTCGGTCGTGTTCTCACGCGGCTTGGCCAACCTCTGGTACGGACGCCAGAAGAAGCTGAAATCCCTGTCGATTGGGCAGATCTGGAAACCCACGGCCGAGGGCGAGCAGCCCGTGGCCAAGGCCTGAGACATTTAGGAAGCCAAGAATCATGGAACTCTTCCGCATCAAACGGGACATCCCGTTCATGAAGCACGCGTTGATCTTCAACGTGATCTCCTTCCTGACCTTCGCCGCCGCCGTTTTCTTCCTGATCACCCGGGGCGTGAACTGGTCCATCGAGTTCAAGGGCGGCTCGGTCATCGAGGTCGAATACGCGCAGGCGGCCGATCTTGAAAAGACCCGCCACGTGGTCGAGAAGATGGGCTTTGGCGAGGTGCAGGTCACCAACTTCGGCAGCTCGCACGATGTGATGATGCGCCTGCCGCTGAGCCCCAATATCAAGCAGACCGAGCAGGTCGGCCAGGTCTTTGCCGAGTTGTGCAAGGCCGAGTCGGGCAGCATCAGCCAGCGTCAAATCGTCAGCGACAAGGGCGAGGCCATCAGCAAGCAGGTCTGTACCACTGCCGCCGGTGCCGAGCCGGTCAAGCTCTCGCGCAGCGAGGTGGTGGGCCCCGCCGTCGGTGAAGAGCTGGCACGCGATGCCGCCTACGCCTTGGGTGCCACGGTGATCGGCATCATGATCTACCTGGCCTTCCGCTTCGAGTGGAAGTTCTCGGTCGCCGGCATCATCGCCAACTTGCACGACGTGGTGATCATTCTGGGTTTCTTCGCCTTCTTCCAGTGGGAGTTCTCGCTCACTGTGCTGGCGGCGATTCTGGCCGTGCTGGGCTACTCGGTGAACGAGTCGGTGGTGATTTTCGACCGGGTGCGCGAGGGCTTCCGCAAGTACCGCAAGTTCGACACCCCCCAGGTGATCGACCACGCCATCACCAGCACCATGAGCCGCACCATCATCACCCACGGCAGCACCCAGCTGATGGTGCTGTCCATGCTGATTTTTGGCGGCCCGACCCTGCACTACTTCGCGGTGGCGCTGACCATCGGCATCTTGTTCGGTATTTACTCCTCCGTCTTTGTGGCTGCGGCCATCGCGATGTGGTTGGGCGTGAAACGTGAAGACTTGGTGCAAGCCCCGGTAAATCGTGAAGACCCGGACGATCCGAATGCCGGCGCGGTGGTGTAGAGTCAGCTTGACTCCAACGTTCGGCCTGCCCATTCCTCCATGACCGACACTGCCCGCAACAAGGCTCTGGCCTCTCAGGCGCGGCGGATCTATGTCGAAGCTTTGGTGCGCGGCATGGCCGGCGTGGTTCAGGCCCTCAATGAAGCGGCGGCCCTGCTGCTGCAGCAAGGCGCCGAACACCCGGTGATGATGGCGCGCCGCGACGGCGTGCAAGCCTGGAATCGTCTGGGCCCGGCCTAGTCGGTCGGGGTGGTCAGCGGCCTGAGGCATGCAGCCGTCTACGGCATTCTTGAAACCTCGCGGGCGGGCGCCAATGCCTCCACCGGCTCGGCCGCATCGGCCTCCAAACCCAGTGGCGAGGCCGCGGGCGGCAGCGCTGGCCTGAGCCTGGTGGATGACGACACCATCGAGCGTGAGATCACCGCCTCCCGCCTGTCCTTGGCCATGATGGACAAGGCCACCTGGGAGTTCACCGATCTGCGCACCCGCATGCAGGTGCTGGAGCGCCAGGACGATCTGGCCACCAGCGATTTGCTGCGCGCCAATGTGGTGGCCAAGCTGATTCTGGATGCCTGGTCGCGCAGCGGCCTGGGCGTGTCCGAGTGGCAAATGCTCCGAGTCTCCTTGCACGAGGAGTTCTCACTCCTGTTGGGCGAGGCCTACCACGAGGTCAACCGCTGGCTGATCTCGCAAAGCGTGTTGCCCGAGGTGGATTTGCGGCCGTTCATTCGGCGCTCACTCAACACCGGCAGCGCCTTGGCTGGCAGTGGCCATGCGATGGCGCCCGCGGCTTCGGGGGCGCAGATTCGGGCGTCTTCGGGCTTGGCCGATGCGCGCGGTGTGGGTGCTGCTGCCACAGCACACGCGGACGCGAGGCCGGTGCAGAGCCCGTCCAGCAGCCAGGCCGAGGAGGTCTTGCAACTGCTGCAGCGCATTGTTGGCCGGCAGGTTCCAGCGTTTGCAGTCAGCTCTCGAGCGGCGGGTGCGCAGGGCGGGGCGCCAACCGATTTTGAGAAGACTGGCGCTGCTTCGGGTGGCGTCCTGGAATCTGCGCCACGCCTTGATGCGGCGATCAAGCATGCGCAGCAAGCGATGCAGGAGCAGGGGTCGCCGCTGGACTTGAATCTGTCCAGTGATGTGGCCCAGCTGCCGCCGGCACCGCAGGTGCTGGAAGATTTGCAGCAGCGCAATCACAGCGTCAAGCAGGTGCTCAAGCAGGCGGCCGATACTCCGGCTGAGCGCGCCACCATCGAGCTGGTGGCGATGATGTTCCAGAGCATCTTGATGGAGGACCATATCCCGGCCGCCGTGCGGGTTTGGTTCGCCCGTTTGCAGATGCCGGTTCTGCGGGTTGCGGTCAGCGAACCCGACTTCTTCGCCACCACCGACCATCCCGCCCGCCAACTGATCGACCGCATGGGCTCCTGCGTGATGGGCTTCAGCACCACATCAGGCAATAGCAGTCATTCGACGGCCGGCGATCCGCTGGAGCGCGAAATCAAACGGGTGGTGCAGGTTGTGGAGGCCTACCCCGACACCGGCCGGCGCGTGTTCCAGACCGTGCTGACCGAGTTCGAGAAATTCCTCGACAACTATTTCGAGAACGAGAACCAGAACACCCGTCATGGGGTCTCCCTGGCCCAGCAGGTGGAGCAGCGCGAGACCCTGGCCATCCAGTACACCATCGAGCTGCGCAAGATGCTGGCCGAGGTGCCGGTGCAGGACGGCATCCGGGAATTCCTGTTCCAGGTCTGGGCCGATGTGCTGGCCGTCACGGCGGTGCGCAGCGGCGCTCAGTCCGAGAGCATCAAGCAGATGAAGCGGGCGGCGGCCGATCTGATCTGGTCGGCCAGTGCCAAGGTCTCCCGCGAGGAGCGGGCCGAGGTCATTCGGCGCTTGCCGCCCCTGCTCAAAACCTTGCGCGAAGGCATGGGCTTGGCCGGCTTGCCGCTGGACAAGCAAGACGACCATGTGCGCAGCCTTAACAACGCCCTGGCCGCGGCCTTTACCGCCAAGACGGCGGTGATCCCGCGCGAGCGTCTGGAAGAGTTGATGGACCAGTTGGAAACGCTGGAGGCCATGCTGCCCGAGCCGGGCGCCGATGGGCGCGGCGAGGTGGAGATCAACCAATCTCTGGTGCGCGATCTCTCCGGCCATGAAACTGAGGGCCTGGAGGTGGTGTCCGAAGGCGGCTCCGCCCCGACCCCGGCCATGCTGGCCTGGGCGCGCGAGCTGCAGGTGGGCGGCTGGTATATGTTGGACTACCGCCATCGCAATGAGGCGGTGCAACTGGCCTGGCGTGGCCATCGCCGTCAGATGGCTTTGTTCGTCACGACCCAGGGTCGTGGCGTGCTGTTCCCATTGACCCGCATGGCGGCGTTTTTGCAGGCCGGTTTGCTACTGCCGGCGCAGGATGAGGCGCTGACCGTCAAGGCCACGCGCAATGCTCTGGCCAAGCTGGATGTGGACCCTGATCGTTTGCTGAACTAAGCCTAAGAGTTCCCGCAGAACTCAGTGAATCAGTCGGTCTTCGGGTGCTACAAAGAGTTCATCCAGGATCAGGGCATCGGGCTCTTGGCCACGGCTCCAGAAAACCATCAGCACGATGATTTTGAGGTCTTCCAGATCCAGGGGCTCGCCGGGCACGACCATGGCGCGGTCGATCACCATCTCGCGCATGGGCGGGGGCAGCACACCGGCCGATTCCAAGAAGCTGATGAAGCCCACCGAGGGCTCGCCCAGATGGTTCAGCTCGGCCTGGGAGTAAACGCGCAGGCTCAGCGGGCCTTGCTCGCCCTGGTAGGCGCTGGCGCTGGCGGCCAAGCCGTCCAGCCAAGTCAGCGCTTCCTTGATCTCATCGCTTTCAAAGCCCACCGCCGACAGCTTGCGCGTCAGCTGAGCATGATCCGGACAGGCATCAGGCCGCCAATAGGTTTCGTAGAGATAGACCAACACATCGAGCATGGCGGCATGATAACTCAGGCCCATGAGCGGCCTGGCTGTAAGCCCTGGCGCTTCAAAGCCCTTGGGCAGGGCTCAAACAGGGGCTGCAGGACGTTTTTCAGGCCCTGGCGCGACGCTGAAACAGTTGGCCGGCCAGACGCGCGACCTCGCCCAGCAGCTCCAACTCCAGCAGGTGGGCGCTCAAGTCCGCGGCCGCCCAGCCACCGCGCGCCATCAGCTGATCCAGCGAAACCGGCTCGAAGCCCATCAAGGCCAAGACCTGGGCCTGGGCGGGCGGGATGCCGTCGGTTTGGGGCGTCAGCGGCGTTGTTTCGGCAGCCGGATTTGGCGCGGCGGAGCCAGGCAAGGGTGGCAACTCGTCCAGCACATCGGCGGCGGTCTCCACCAATTTGGCGCCTTGCCGGATCAAAGCATGGCAGCCCCGGCTTTGCGGTGAGTGGATGGAACCCGGGATGGCGAAGACCTCGCGGCCGGCCTCGCTGGCCAGACGGGCGGTGATCAAGGAACCGGATTGCAGGGCGGCTTCCACCACCAGGCAGCCCAGTCCCAAGCCGGCAATGATGCGGTTGCGGCGCGGGAAGTTGGGGGCCAGGGCGGGCGTGCCCAGTGAGTACTCGCTGATCAAGAGGCCTTGCGCCTTGATCTCGGCGGCCAGGCGCTGGTGGCGCTTGGGGTAGATCTGGTCCAGGCCCGTGCCCAGCACGGCGATGGTGCTGCCGCGGCCGGCCAGGCCGCCTCTGTGAGCGGCCCCGTCCACGCCCAAAGCCAGGCCGGAGACGATGGTCAAGCCCTGTTCGCTGAGGGCCTGGGCGAAAGCCTGGGCATTGTCCTGACCCTGGGCGCTGGGGTTGCGGCTGCCCACCACCGCCAGGGCCGGGCGAGCCAGCAGTTCGCGTTGGCCCTCCAAGTACAAGAGCAGCGGCGGGTCGGCGGTGGCGAGCAAGGCCGGTGGGTAGTCCGCATCGCCGAGGATCAGCAGGCTGCGGGCCTCGTCCTCCTGCAGCCACTGCCAGGTGCGCGCAAGCAAGTCCGGCAGATGGGTCGGCTCCCGACTCAAGGCCAAGGCTTGCTTGGGGCTGAGCAAGTCATGCCAGGCCTGGCCCGGCAGATCGAAGACCGCTTGCGGCGAGCCCAGGGCTTGCAGCAGGCGTTGGGCGGTCTCCCAGCCTATGCCGGGTGTTTCCAGCAGGCGCAGCCAAGCGGCCAGTTCCGCGTACTCAATAGGGTTTGAGCGCACCGGAGTTGTCCTTCACGCTTATCTGTCTCAGCCGCAATGCATGGAATGCTGTTCGGGCCGAGCGCCGGGCCGCCCCAAGCCGGCCCGCCTGAGGCCGTCTGCGGCTCAATGCCGCATACGGCCTAGTCCCCGCGGGGGACCGACCAGGCTCGCCCGCGTTCAGCGTGGCGAGACTGGGCGAGGGGCATTCCATCTCAAGGTTGGCTGAAACGGTCACCGGCCTTGACCGGCTCTTTTACCGAGATGATCAGCGCATAGGACACGCGCGAGTAGGTCTGGAAGACGAACAGCACGCCGTGTTTTTCATCGGGCAGGCGGATGTCTTCCTTGCGCTCGCCGGTGCGGTCGACGGCCTGGCGCCCCTTCAGCCACAGGGACAGCACATGGCCGCGCTCCAGGCCGTCCTGGCTGCCGCGGTTGAGGGCGACGATCTGGTTCTGGCCGGCGTTCAGGCCATCCCCGTAGATGGAGACGATCTGGCCCGATATGTCTTTGCTGGGTGCATGCGGTACATAGCGCAGAAAGCTGCGCTGCAGCACCGGCGCTAGGCGGTCACCCACGCCGATTTCCTGGCGTACCGTCTTGATCGTCAAGGTGGTGGGGACGATCTCGGGCTTGCCTTGGTCGTTCACTCTTTGCTCGCCGGGCCGGGTCAGCTCGGCCGTGCCGAGGTAGCGGGCTTCGTAACCGAGGATTTCCTTGGTCGTCGGGTCGCGCAAGGGCTGGGTGTTGCGGAACACGCGGTAATCGCTGGCCTGGCTGAAGTCGCCGCGCGCATAGGCGATGTCACCGTTGGACAGATTCACCCGGCCTTCGGGTGCGGCCACGATGCGGGGGGCCTTGGCCAGGGCGTCGGAGTCGAACACCACCGCGTCGTTGAGAAAGGGTTCGATCAGATTGAGCGGGATGGCCGCGATCGCGGCCAGCAGATTGTCCGAGGCGCGGATGCGCGGCGAGAGCTTTGCCGAGGCGCTGTTGCTGCCGTTGCCTTGACCGAATTCCTGCGCCAGTTGCAAGCGAGCCATGCCGTCTTGCTTCACCAGCATCAGGGTCTGGCCGGGGTAGATCAGATGCGGGTTGGCGATCTGCTCGCGGTTCATGCCCCACAGTTCGGGCCAGCGCCAGGGGCTCTTGAGAAAGAGCTGGGAGATGTCCCACAAGGTGTCGCCAGTCTTGACGGTATAGGTCTCGGGCGCATTGGGCGCCAGCTCGGACAGCGGCACGCCGGCCTGGGCCACGCGCTCGGCCGTGGCGCGCTGGGCGTCGGTGACGGGCAGGGGGGCGGCCTGAGCGGCGCCTAGCGCGCCCAAGCACAAGAGCGGGATCAAGGCCAGACGCTGGGCGGAGCGACGCGAAGCGCGACGGGGGGAGTTCAATGTTTCAGGGACAGGCATGGGCTTGGAGCGGGGCATCAAGGGCTCTCTACCGCAAGACATCGCGGCTTTTATGTGTGGGCAGAGTCCTGCTTCTTTGACTAAGCAAGGCCCTGACTTGTTGGGTTTTGGGCAGCGATCCATGGGGCCGATCCAGTGCCTTCGTGCCGCTGTGCAGCAATTCGGCGAAAATCGGGCTCATGCGCGGCGATTCTGCCCCCAAAAAAGGGTGCTCGCAACGAACAAAGCGGGGGCTTTTGGGCTCTTGCATGTACTTACAAACTCATTCGCGTTGTGCTGAGTCCACATCGCCCCCTCCATGGCCATTCTGAATATTCTTCGTTATCCCGATCCCCGTCTGCACACCGTGGCCAAACCCGTGGCTCAGGTGGATGAGCGCATTCGCCGTCTGGTGGACGATATGCTGGAAACCATGTACGACGCCGAGGGCGTGGGCCTGGCCGCCACCCAGGTGGATGTGCATGAGCGGGTGTTGGTGATCGACACCTCCAACGACCGCGACACCCCGCGCGTCCTGATCAACCCCGAACTGGTCAAGACCAGCGCCGAGTTCACCGAGGGTGAAGAGGGTTGCCTGTCGGTGCCGCAGATTTTTGACAAGGTGCCGCGTCATTCGCGCGTTACGGTGCGCGCCCTCAATCGCGAGGGTGAAACCTATGAGTTCGAGGCCGAGGGCCTGCTGGCGGTGTGCGTCCAGCATGAGATGGACCATCTGATGGGCAAGGTCTTCGTCGAGTATCTGAGCCCGCTCAAGCGCGAACGCATCAAGACCAAGATGATCAAGAAGACCCGCGAAGAGCAGGCGCACAAGCGCTGATCGGACACCGATGAGCCAGACACCCTCCATGCGTGTGATCTTCGCCGGTACGCCGGAATTTGCTGCCGCCGCCCTGGCTGATCTGCTGAAGGCTGGTTTTAGCGTGCCCCTGGTGCTGACCCAGCCGGATCGCCCGGCCGGCCGCGGCATGAAGCTGCAGGCCTCACCGGTCAAGGCCTTGGCCTTGCAGCATGGCATCCCGGTGGCGCAGCCGCGTAGCCTGCGTTTGGATGGCAAATTCCCTGAGGACGCGGCGGCCGCTCGCTTGAGTCTGCTGGATGCTCGGGCCGATGTGATGGTGGTGGCCGCCTACGGCCTGATCTTGCCGCAATGGGTTTTGGATCTGCCGGCGCGTGGCTGCCTGAACATCCACGCCTCCTTGCTGCCGCGCTGGCGCGGCGCTGCGCCCATCCATCGCGCGATCGAGGCGGGCGATGCCGAGACCGGCATCACCATCATGCAGATGGACGCGGGTCTGGATACCGGCGACATGCTCTTGATCGAGCGTTTGAAGATCGCCGCCGATGACAGCACCGGCAGCCTGCACGATAGACTGGCCCGCTTGGGTGGCCGCATGATTGTGGAGGCGCTGGAGCTGGCAGCCTGTGGTGGCCTGACCCGCACGGTGCAGCCCAGCGATGGCGTCTGCTATGCGCACAAGATTGAGAAGGCCGAGGCACAGATCGATTGGACGCAAGATGCGGCTCAGATCGAGCGCCGTCTGCGGGCTTTTGACCCCTTCCCCGGTGGTTTGAGCTTGTTGGACGGTGAGGCCATCAAGATCTGGCGGGCCGAGCTGGCCGAGGGCCAAGGCCCCAAGGGTCAGGTCTTGCGGGTGGATGAGGCCGGTGTCGTCGTGGCCTGCGGCCAGGGGGCTTTGCGCTTGACCGAATTGCAAAGAGCCGGTGGCAAGCGCCTGCCCGCGGCGGTGTTTTTGCAGTCGCGGCCGATTGCGCTTGGGGCTCACTTCGGCGGCGATTCGAGCCTTGCATCGGCACCAAAGTCTTGAAGCGAGGGCGTTTGCCCTGATCTGATGGGGGAGGGCAGGCCGCCGCGCAGCATTGCTGGTGCCTGGCCCTCGTTTTTCACGTTCCTTCGTTTCAACAAACCCAAAGGACTCAAGCCATGTTCAATCTGATGAAGACCGCCATCCTGATGGCCGCCATCACTGCCTTGTTCATGGCCCTGGGCGCGATGGTGGGCGGCCGCTCCGGCATGATGCTGGCGCTGCTCGTGGCGCTGGGCATGAACTTTTTCAGCTACTGGTTCTCCGACACCATGGTGCTGAAGATGTACAAGGCACGGGAGGTGGACGAAAGCTCCGCGCCGCAGTTTTACGGCATGGTGCGCGAGTTGGCGCAAAAAGCTCAGCTGCCCATGCCGCGCGTCTATGTCATCGACGAGAACGCGCCCAATGCCTTTGCCACCGGCCGCAACCCTGAGCATGCGGCCGTGGCCGCGACCACCGGCATCATGCGGGTCTTGTCCGAGCGCGAATTGCGTGGCGTGATGGCCCATGAATTGGCCCATGTGAAGCATCGCGATATCTTGATCAGCACCGTCAGCGCCACCATGGCAGGTGCCATTTCCATGCTGGCCAATTTCGCCATGTTCTTTGGCGGGCGCGACAGCGAGGGCCGCAGCAGCAACCCTTTGGTCGGCATTCTGGTGGCTGTGCTGGCCCCCATCGCAGCCAGTGTGATCCAGATGTCCATCAGCCGTGCGCGTGAGTTTGAAGCCGACCGTGGCGGTGCCGAGATCTCCGGCGACCCGGCCGCCCTGGCCTCGGCCTTGGAGAAGATCCATCGCATTGCCCAGGGCATTCCTTTGGAAGCGGCCGAGCGCCACCCCGAGACGGCGCAGATGATGATCATGAACCCCTTGTCGGGCCGCGGCTTGGCCGGCTTGTTCAGCACCCACCCGGCCACCGAGGAGCGCGTGGCACGTCTGCTGGAGATGGCGCGCGGCTCTTGAACGCCCCCAGACCTGCCGCTTCGCGTCAGGCCCCCCGAGGGGGAGGAGAAACAACTTGGGGCGGCCCGGCCTTGTTTCTCATGAGCCAAGCCGTGGTCAAGACTTGGCGGCAATGGCCGATATGGTGGTGATGAAGCCAACTCTCTTCGCGCGCCCGCTGCTGGGTTTGAGTCTGTGTGCCGCCTTGGCAGGCCTGGGCGGTTGCGACCAACTGGGCATTGAAGACCCCGCCAAGATCCAGGCCGCCAAAGAAGCCGAGGGCAAGGCCATTGGCAGCGCCTGCCGCCATGCCATGCGCGCCATCGAAGACTGCTACACCCTCAACCCCAAGGCTCACAAGGCCTCGGTGTTTGCCGGTTGGCGTGAGATGGACGAGTACATGCGGGAGAACAAGCTAGAAGGCGTGGCGCCGGTTGTGCCGCGCCCCGAGCCCCGCAAACCGGCCAATGCCAACGCTGATGAGGCAGACGGCCATGGCGCTGAGAAGCCGGCTGACAAGGCCGCCAGCAAGGAAGAGGGCAAGGCTGCTGCCAAGCCCAAGGCCAAGGCCGAGCACTAAGAACTTGTCCGAGCTTGGCTGAACGCCGCGCTGAACCGTCCCCGCCGACCGTTCACCGCGGCGTTTTTGCATTTGGTGCCGTCGTTCTTGCAAGCGGTCGAATGCGCTTTGCTCCCTTGGGTGGCGCTGGCGAAGATGCCTGCACATCAACAAACTTGCTCTGCAGGAGGCTCCCCATGATTCAACGCCGTTTCTTTGCCGTTGCCGCGCTCACCACCGCCTTTGGCCTGGCCGCTGCTGCGGCGCCGACCCAGGCCTGGAGCTGGAATTGGGGCTCGGAGCAGGTGCGTGGTTCCGGCGAAGTGGTCAGCGAGGCGCGCGATCTGGGCAGCTTCGACGCGGTCAGCATGTCGGGCGGTTTTGTGGTCACCGTGCGGCAAAGCCGCAATGCCAAGGTGGAGGTGCGTACCGACCGGAATCTGCAGTCCCTGCTGGAGACCCGCGTGGTCGAGAACGGCAAGGGCCGCACCTTGGAGATCGCCCCCAAGAAGGGCTACAACCTTTCCGGCTCGGTGCGACCGCAAATCGTTGTGGAGCTGCCCGAGTTGCGCGCCGTCACGATCGGTGGTTCGGGCGATATCAAGGTTGAGGCGATGAAGAGCCCGCGCATCGATGCCAGCGTGGGCGGCTCCGGTGACATCAAGTTTGCCCAGCTGGAGACCGAGCAACTGGTGCTCAGCGTGGCCGGCAGCGGCGATATCTCGGCCGCGGGCACGGCCCAGGTTTTGAAACTGTCGGTGGCCGGCTCCGGTGATGTGCATGCTCGCGAGATGCAGGCCGATGAGGTCAAGGCCAGCATCGCCGGCAGCGGCAGCGCCCAGGTGAATGCGCGCAAAAGCCTGAGCATCTCCATCGCGGGCTCGGGCGATATCGGCTATGTCGGCAACCCCCAGGTCAGCACCTCGGTGGCGGGCAGCGGCCGCATCAAGAAGCTGGACTGATTGATCCTCTGGCAAGACTTGACCCGGGCCTGATGCAAGCCCTTGGGTCAGACCAGATTTGGGGCCCATAGGACAATCACGCTTATGGGTCCTTCTTTTTCGTCCGCCTCCCCTTCTGCGCCAAGGCCAATCGTGCCGATGTGGCGTGATCCCGAATTCAAGCGAGGGGCCCGCGAGATGGTGGCCATCAGCCTGGGCATCTCGGCCTGGGGCTTGGTGACCGGCGTGGCCATGGTCAAGAGTGGGCTGAGCGTCGGCTTGGCCTTGCTGATGAGTTTTGTGGTCTTTGCCGGCAGCTCGCAACTCGCGGCCCTGCCTCTAATCGCCAGTGGCGCGCCGCTGTGGGTGCTGTGGGCCACGGCCTTTTGCGTCAATCTGCGCTTTGTGATTTTCAGCACCCAGTGGCGCATGTACTTCGGCCATCTGCCTCTGCTGCGCCGCATGTCCATCGGCTACTTCGCCGCCGACCTCAATTACGTGACTTTTTTGAAGCGCTGGCCTGATGGCAAGCCTGCGCCCGAGCAAGAGCCGTATTACTGGGGCGGCGTGTCGCTGAACTGGTTGTCCTGGCAAGTGCCTTCGGTGGCTGGCATTTTGCTAGCCGAGCGCGTGCCTACCGAATGGGGTCTGGGCTTTGCCGGTGTGCTGGCCTTGCTAGGCCTGGCCTACTCCCTGCTGCGCGACCGCAATACCTGGGTCTCGGGGGCGGTCGCTGCCTGTGCGGCGGTGGCGGCCTACGGCCTGCCGCTGCGACTCAATATCCTGGTGGCCATCGCTGCCGCCGTGGCCATGGGCTTGCTGATGGAGTACAGCTTCCCCGAGAAAAGGAAGCAAGCATGAGCACCTGGGAAATCGTCTTGGGCATCCTTGGCATGGGTCTGATCACCTTGCTGACCCGCAGCTTCTTCCTGCTGCCGAAAAAGGAGATCCCCATGCCCGACTGGGCCAAGCAAGGCCTGCGCTATGCGCCTTTGGCGGCCCTGGCGGCCGTCATCGTGCCGGAGATCGTGATGAGTCATGGCGTGCTCATCGACACCTGGAAGGATGCCCGCCTCTACGCCACGGCCGTGGGCACGGCTTACTTCTTCTGGCGGCGCGACATTTTGGGCACCATTTTGAGCGGCACGGCGGTGATGCTGGCGCTGCGCATAGGCCTGGGCTGGTGAGCCCGGCGGGCTTGGTAAGCTTCGCCCTTGATGCAGGGCTGTGCACTTTTCTTGCTAGTCCTGGCCGGAGTTTCTTGCTTTTCCAAAACCAACCCGATTCGCTACGAATCCTTCCGAGACAGCCATGAACGTTATCCGTTTCAATGATTTGATCAGCAGCGGCCAGGTGGCCAATAAGCGCGTCTTCATCCGCGCCGACCTCAATGTGCCGCAGGACGATGCCGGCAACATCACCGAAGACACCCGCATCCGCGCCTCCATCCCCTGCATCGAGGCGGCCCTGAAGGCCGGTGCCGCGGTGATGGTGACCTCGCATCTGGGCCGCCCCACCGAGGGTGAGTTCAAGCCCGAGGATTCGCTGGCCCCCGTGGCCAAGCGCCTGGGTGAGTTGCTGGGCCGTGAAGTGCCCGTGCTGGCCAACTGGGTGGACGGCGTGACGGTGGCCCCCGGCCAGCTGGTGCTGCTGGAAAACTGCCGCGTCAACAAGGGCGAGAAGAAGAACGACGAAGCGCTGGCCAAGAAGATGGCCGCTTTGTGTGACATCTTCGTCAACGATGCATTTGGCACCGCCCATCGCGCCGAAGGCACGACCTATGGCATCGCCCAGTTCGCGCCCATCGCCTGCGCTGGCCCCTTGCTGGCGGCCGAGATCGATGCCATTGGCAAGGCCTTGAGCGCGCCCAAGCGCCCCCTGGTCGCCATCGTGGCTGGCTCCAAGGTTTCCACCAAGCTGACCATTTTGAAAGCCTTGTCCGAGAAGGTGGACGGCCTGATCGTCGGCGGCGGCATCGCCAACACCTTCATGCTGGCGGCTGGCCTGAAGATCGGCAAGTCGCTGGCGGAGCCGGATCTGGTGGCCGAGGCCCAAGCCGTCATCGACGCCATGAAGGCCCGTGGCGCGGCCGTGCCTATTCCTGTTGACGTGGTGGTCGCCAAGCGCTTTGCTGCCGATGCGCAAGCCTCGGTCAAGGCCGCTGCCGATGTGGCGGATGACGATTTGATTTTGGACATCGGCCCGCAAACGGCTGCGCTGCTGGCCGAGCAGCTCAAGGCCGCCGGCACCATCGTGTGGAACGGCCCGGTCGGCGTGTTCGAGTTTGATGCCTTTGCGAACGGTACGGAAACCATTGCCCGCGCCATCGCGGCCTCCAGCGCCTTCTCCATCGCAGGCGGCGGTGACACCCTGGCGGCCATCGCCAAATACGGCATCGAGAAGGATGTGGGTTATATCTCCACCGGCGGCGGCGCCTTCCTGGAAATCTTGGAAGGCAAGACCCTGCCTGCGTTTGAGATCCTGGCCAAGCGCGCCGCGGCCTGAGGCCGCAGCGGCGCCTGGTGCAGGCGCCGCAAGACTGAGTCGCAAAAACGAAAGCGCCGGAGTCGGCTGACTCCGGCGCTTTTCTATTTGGAACGCGTCAGCGCTGGCTTATTTGGCGCTGCGGGTCTTGCGGCGCGCCGCGACGACGGCCCCCAGGCCCAGAGCAAACAGGGCGAAGGTGGAGGGCTCGGGCACGGCCGTCACCGACACGCTGTCCAGCAAGGCGAAGGGCGGCACGCCGTTCGGGCCACCGCCGGCCAAGAAACTCAGCACCGCATTGCCTGCGCCCACGGTGAAGGTCATGGTTTCATGCTTCCAGCCGGTGAAACCATGGCTGGGGTTGTTGAAGGTCACGGTGGATTGCGAGGCGGCCGAGCCCAGCTTGACGGTCCAGGACTCCCAGGTATCACCGGTGTAGCCGTACTGCTGGGCGGCGGCCCAGTCAAAACTGACTTGGTAGGTGCCGGCGGCCAGATTCGTCAAGGTTTGAGTCAGCGGGCCTTGCGTACCCCAGACCGGGTCGGCAGCGAAGAAGTTGCCGCCCGTCGGGCTGTTCGAGGCCAGGGCGCTGCCGCCATTGCTGCCGTTCCACAAGCTCAAGGGGCCCGAGTTGCCGCTGACGGTGGCGCTGATGTCCGAGAAGACAAAGCTGTAATTGCCCGAGGGCACGGACCAGCCGGTTAGATTGGTGTTGTAACCCACCTGCTTGTTCGTGCCATTGGTGGTGGAGGAGAAGCTGCCGTTGGTGACCAGTTCCAAAGCCTGGGCTTGCGGTGCGGCGCAGGCCAAGCTCAAGAGCAGGCCAGTGGCGCTGAAAAGGTTTTTGATAAACATGCTGCGGTGCTCCGAAATCATTGGGTGAGCCCATTCTTGGCGGGATCCCATGCAGGCGTCACCCCGTGACTCAGGTGCTGGCGGCATGGCTCGTGATGGAGCGCACACTTGAGCACCGACCTGTCCCGTCTTCGCGCTACGCCGCATCGGCATACCTTCTTGCGTTCTTTGCATGGGTGTACGGAGTGTCCGCAGTGGAGGGTGGGAATTGGCGGGGTAAATTCGACCCCCCGAGTTTCGGCACGCCCTCTGGACGACCCAGGGCCGGGCCGAACCCACAAGACGGAGACATTGATGAGCGAGATCACCAAAAAGGACAAGACCCTGTCCCCGGCCGAAGCGGCCTTGCGCGAGGCCGCGCTGGACTATCACCGCGCGCCCACGCGCGGCAAGATCGCCGTCACTCCCACCAAGGCCTTGTCCAACCAGCGCGACCTCTCGCTGGCCTACTCGCCCGGCGTGGCCTATGCCTGCCTGGCGATTGAGGAAGACCCCTCGCTGGCGGCCGACTTCACTTCGCGTGGCAATTTGGTGGCGGTGATCACCAATGGCACGGCCGTGCTGGGCCTGGGCGATATCGGCCCGTTGGCCTCCAAGCCGGTGATGGAAGGCAAGGGCTGCTTGTTCAAGAAGTTCGCCGGCATCGATGTGTTTGATATCGAGCTGGCCGAGCGCGACCCCGACAAGCTGGTGGACATGATTGCCGCCATGGAGCCAACGCTGGGCGGCATCAATCTGGAGGACATCAAGGCGCCCGAGTGCTTCTATATCGAGAAGAAGCTCAAGGAGCGGATGAATATCCCCGTCTTCCACGACGACCAGCATGGCACGGCCATCATCTCCAGCAGCGCTTTGCTGAACGGCCTGGAGCTGGTGGGCAAGGACATCGCCAGCGTCAAGCTGGCCGTGTCGGGCGCGGGGGCTGCGGCCACCGCTTGTCTGGACCTGATGGTAGGCCTGGGTGTTAAACGCGAGAACATCTTTGTCTGCGACTCCAAGGGCGTGATTCAGGACCAGCGCGAGGACGCGAAGGCCGGCAAGCTGGACGAGAGCAAGCAGCGCTATTGCCAGGTCACGACCAAGCGCAGCCTGGCCGATGTGGTCGATGGCGCCGATGTGTTCCTGGGTTGCTCGGCCGCTGGCGTGTTGACGCAAGACATGGTCAAAACCATGGCGCCCAAGCCCATCATCCTGGCCCTGGCCAACCCCGAGCCCGAGATCCGCCCCGAACTGGCCAAGGCGGTGCGCCCGGACTGCATCATCGCTACCGGCCGCTCGGACTACCCGAACCAAGTCAACAACGTTCTCTGCTTCCCCTACATCTTCCGCGGTGCGCTGGACTGCGGTGCTAGCAAGATCACGGAGGAAATGAAGCTGGCCTGCGTGCGCGAGATCGCCGCCCTGGCCAAGGCCGAGACCAGCGACGAGGTGGCGGCTGCCTACGCCGGCGAGGTGCTGGCTTTTGGTGCCGACTACCTGATCCCCAAGCCCTTCGATGCGCGCCTGATTCTGCGCATCGCCCCGGCCGTGGCCAAGGCGGCCGAGGCCTCCGGCGTGGCCGCACGCCCCATCAAGGACTTGGACGCTTACCGTCAGTCGCTGGAACGCTTTGTCTACCAGACCGGCATGTTCATGCGCCCGGTCTTCACGGCCGCCAAGGCCAACCCAGCGCGTGTGATCTATGCCGAGGGTGAGGACGAGCGCGTGCTGCGCGCCGTGCAAGTGGCGCTGGACGAAGGCATCGTCAAGCCCACCCTGATCGGCCGCCCCGAAGTGATCCAGACCCGCATAGCACGGGCCGGCCTGCGCCTCAAAGTGGGCGTGGATGTGGCGGTGATCGACCCCGACAACGATGCCCGCTTCCGCCAGTACTGGGAGGCCTACCATCAGGTGATGGGCCGCCGTGGCGTGACGCCGGACATGGCCAAGGCGGCGGTGCGCCGTTCGGCCACCACCATCGGCGCCCTGGCCATCAAGCTGGGTGATGCGGACGCGATGATTTGCGGCATGGTGGGGCGCTTCGACAGCCATCTGGAGCATGTCAACGACCTGATCGGCCTCAAGCCCGGCGCCAAGACCCTGGCCACCATGAATGCGCTGATGCTGGAGCAGCACACCCTGTTCCTGACCGACACCTTCGTCAATGACAGCCCGGACGCCGAGCAATTGGCCGAGATCGCCGCCATGGCCGCCGAGGAGGTGAAGCGCTTTGGCCTGCCGCCCAAGCTGGCCTTTGTTTCGCACAGCATGTTTGGCTCCAGCAAGCGGCCTTCGGCGCTGAAGATGCGCCAGGCTTATGAGTTGTTTGCGGCCGCCAATCCGGAAATCGAGGCCGAGGGCGAGATGCATGGCGATGCAGCCTTGTCGGAATCGGTGCGTTCCAGCTTCCTGCCGGACAGCCGCCTCAAGGGCGCGGCCAATCTGCTGGTGCTGCCCACGCTGGACGCGGCCAACATCCTCTTCAATGTGCTGAAGATCAGCAGCAGCCATGGCGTGACCGTAGGCCCCATTCTTTTGGGCGCGGCCGCGCCGGTGCACATCCTGACGCCCTCGGCCACGGTGCGCCGCATCGTCAATATGACGGCGCTGGCGGTGGCCGATGTGCTGGCCGAGCGGGGCGCGAAATAAGCGCTCTTGAGCGCTGAAGCCAGCGCTTGAAACCTGCTTGAATTCAAAGGCCCGGCATTGCTGGGCCTTTGTCGTTTGGCGCCGGCGGCGATTCGCGCACCGGGCTTGCATTGGTAACCCGCTGTAATCGACTTTCCCCCGATTTGCGCTCCATAATCGCTCGCCTGTAACTTTATTTCAGCGAGAGCCAGCTATGTCCCGTGCCACCAAGATTGTTGCCACCCTCGGCCCCGCGTCGTCGTCGCCGGAGATCCTGGCGCGAATGATCGCGGCTGGCGTCGACGTGGTGCGGCTGAACTTCTCGCATGGCAAGGCGCAGGACCATATCGACCGCGCCAAGCTGGTGCGCGAGGCGGCCGCCCTGGCGGGCAAGTCGGTGGCCATCATGGCCGATCTGCAGGGCCCCAAGATCCGCGTCGGCAAGTTTGAGAACGGCAAGATCGAGCTGGTCAACGGCCGCCCCTTCATCCTGGACGCCGACCGCACCGAGCTGGGCAATGAAGACATTGTTGGCCTCGATTACAAGGAACTGCCGCGCGATGTGAAGCCTGGCGATACCTTGCTACTGAACGACGGCCTGTTGGTGCTGACGGTGGAAGCGGTGCGCGGTGCGGCCGTGCACACCATCGTCAAGATGGGCGGCGAGCTGTCGAACAACAAGGGCATCAACAAGCAGGGCGGCGGCCTGACCGCGCCGGCCCTGACGGGCAAGGACATGGAAGACATCAAGACCGCGATGAGCTTCCAGTGCGAATACCTGGCGGTGAGCTTCCCCAAGAACGCCACCGATATGGAGATGGCGCGCCAGCTGGCCAATGTGGCCGGCGAGCCCTATCGCCACAAGCCCGGCATGATCGCCAAGATCGAGCGTTACGAAGCCATCCCCCATCTGGAAGCCATTCTGAAGGCCAGCGACGGCATCATGGTGGCGCGTGGCGACCTGGCCGTGGAAGTGGGTAATGCGGCCGTGCCGGCCCTGCAAAAGCGCATGATCAAGCTGGCCCGTGAGCTGGACAAAGTGGCCATCACCGCCACCCAGATGATGGAGTCCATGATTGTCAACCCGGTGCCCACCCGCGCCGAGGTGTCCGACGTGGCCAATGCCGTGCTGGACGGCACCGACGCCGTCATGCTCAGCGCCGAAACCGCCGCCGGCAAGTTCCCGGTCGAGACCATCGAGCAGATGGCTGCCATCGCCCTGGAAGCCGAGCGCGCCGAGTTCGTCACCCTGGACACCGATTTCGCCGGCCGCCAGTTCGCCCGCATTGACCAGTCCATCGCCATGGGTGCCTTGTTCACCGCCCATCACCTGGGCTGCAAGGCCATCCTGGCCCTGACCGAGTCGGGCTCGACCGCCTTGTGGATGAGCCGCCATCGCATCCAAGTGCCTATCTTCGCGCTCACCACTACGGCGGTCAGCCAGCGCAAGATGTCGCTCTACCGCAATGTGCGCCCCTTGCTGATGCCCAAGTACGAGGACAGGGACACGGCCCTGGCCGCGGCGGAACAGATCCTGGTCGATATGGGCGTGCTGATGCCGGGCGACACCTATGCCATCACCTGCGGTGAGCCCATGGGCTATCCAGGCGGTACAAATATGCTGAAAGTCTGCCGCGTCGGCGGTTGATCGGCTTATTCGGGCTTTGACCCGGGCCTGGCGGGGCGAGAATAGGGCCACTCTTTTGTAAAAAAGTCCCATTTGTCTTGGGGCTTGCGAACATGAACCCTGCCTCTGCGCCCGAAAGGGCCGGAACCGCCACCCTGCTCCAGCGGCGCCAGCTTCTTTGTGCCGCTGTCGGGGCGGGGGCGGGCTTGGCTGGGACGTCTATGCCGGCTCGCTCGACCGAGCGCCTGCAAGTGCCCATAGGCTTGGGCAGCAAAGGGCCTCGCCCCTTTGTGGGCAAGCTCTTGGACCTCATCGCACAGGCGGCCAATATTGAATGGCAGCCGCAGTTCGTGCCTTTTGCCCGTCAGGTTTTGATGGCTGAACGTGGCCAATGCCTGGCCTTCGGGCTCTCTCGCAGCGAGCCTCGAGAGTTGGTGTTCGAGTTCTCCGAGCCCTTGTTTGTGAATCATGCTTGGCTGGTGGTGCGGCGCGACAAGGTCTTCAATTACCGTGGTGTCGAAGATCTACGGGATCGCGTGCTCTGCCTGCCGCGAGGCGTGGTCATGGGGCCCGAGTTGGAGGCGGCGCGTGGCAGCCTGATCCAGGTCAAGCAAACCGATGTGGACATCGCCGCCCGAGTGCGCATGGTGGTGGCCGGGCGCTGTGATCTCTTGTTGGCTACCTACCGCAGTGCACGGCCGGAGTCCCTGGCGCGCATGCTGGGCCTGCCTCCCGGCAGCGCGTCTGAGCTCACTTATCTGCCCAAACCGGTCGAGGTCAGCCCGGTTTACTTGGCCGCCGCGCGCGGCAGCGATCTGGCCCAGCGCGCACTGCCTCGCATCAACATCGCCTTGCGCCAGCAGGCCAAGGCCATCGAGGCCTTGGCCAATAGCGATATCTGAGAGCGAAAGCTGAGCGCTGTTTCGCGCGCTGTTTCGTGGGGCTAGGCCGTTGCCGTCGCGCTGTCTTGCGCGCTCTTGATCAGTGCGGCGATGCGCGGAGTCGTATGGGTGGGGTGCAGTTCCACGCCGGGGTTGGCGCGGGCGAACACGCGGAACAACTCGTCGACAAAGCCATGGCCCACATCTTCGACGCCGCTGAAATTGATCTCGGCGCGGCGGAAGGTCGTCAAGCGGGCGGCCACCCGGCGCGCTTGAGCGCGGCTGTCCAGGGGCTGGCCGGGCCCGGCCAGCAGCTGCAGAGAAATCACGGTTTGATCAAACTCGATGCCGCTGCCGTCCAGGCTCCAGGCGCCCATCACCTGGTCCAGGGTGCGCTGGGTGTCCAGGGCGATGGCCATATAAATTGAGCTGCCCTGGCGCGGCATGGGGCGACCCGGGCGCCAGCCACTGGATTCCCATGCACGGCGCTGGAAGGCCGTGCCATTGGCGTGGATGTCGAATACATCGGCCAGTTGGGAGCTGAAGAAGAGGCCGCGGCCGGTGTGCGCCTCAGGTTGGCTGGTCAGCCGGCCTTTGCTGAGTTCCAGCATGGCGTGCTGGGCATCTTCAATCTCAAAAGCCTGGCAGATCTTGTCGAAAACGCCACAACCGTCATCCGAAACCAGTAACTGCACATGGCTGGGCGTTTGGCGCAGCGACACAGTGACGCTGCTGCCGCCGCTGTGGTCGGCCGCGTTGTTCACCAGCTCGGTAAAGCCGTGGCGAATCATGCGGCCCACATGGGCGGGCAGGGCGAAATGGGGCGCGAAATCGCGCTGCCAGGGCAGGTCTTCCTGCAGGCCATACAAGGTATAGGAGCGGGCCACTTGGCGCAAGGCGCCGGGGCTGTAGACGGGGCGGCGATCGCTGCCGCTGCGGCTCAGCCATTGGGCATCGACCAGGCGGCGCAGGGCGGCGAGTGCGGCGCGGCGGCTGGCGCCGGTGCGTTCCTCGATATGGCTGGCCAGGTCCAGCGAATGCTCGCCGGCCGCGGCGGTGATCCAAAGCGTGAGGTGATCGATAGAAAGTCGTGTCGACATGCAGGGCTCCCTGGCTGTGCGTCCCGGCCCACGCGGCAAGCCCAGGAAAAAGTGTGTCGCGGCAGCCTAATCGCTTGCTTGGGCGGTAGCAATAGCCATTGCCCCCGGTTCGGGCGCCTGGAGTCGACATGAGCTGCCGCTAGAATCAAACGAGTTACAGAGCGGTTACAGCGGCAAACTGGTAGTGGGTCGCCGTGGCCAGCGCCTGAAAAAGCATTTCAAACTCCCGGAGAACTTCATGGCTCTCGTTTCAATGCGTCAATTGCTGGATCACGCGGCCGAGCACGGCTACGGCATCCCAGCCTTCAACGTCAACAATCTCGAACAGGTGCAGGCCGTCATGGCAGCGGCCGACGAGGCCGGTGCGCCGGTGATCCTGCAGGCCTCGGCCGGTGCGCGCAAATACGCGGGTGAAAGCTTCATCAAGCATTTGATTCAGGCCGCTGTCGAGGCCTATCCGCACATCCCTTTGGTGATGCACCAGGATCACGGTCAAACCCCGGCGATCTGCCAAGGTGCCATCGACCTGGGCTTTAGCTCGGTGATGATGGACGGCTCCCTGCAAGCCGACGGCAAGACGCCGGCCAACTTCGATTACAACGTGGACGTGACCCGCCAGGTCGTTGCCCTGGCCCACAAGGTCGGCGTCACCGTCGAGGGCGAGCTGGGCTGCCTGGGTTCGCTGGAAACCGGCGAGGCGGGTGAGGAAGACGGCATCGGCGCCGTCGGCAAGCTGGATCACAGCCAGATGTTGACCGACCCGGAGGAAGCCGCCCAATTCGTCAAGGCCACCGGCCTGGACGCGCTGGCCATCGCCATCGGCACCAGCCACGGCGCTTATAAATTCACCCGCAAGCCCACTGGCGACATCCTGGCGATCTCGCGCGTGAAGGAGATCAATGCCCGCATCCCCAACACCCATCTGGTGATGCATGGGTCCTCCAGCGTGCCGCAAGAGCTGCTGGAGCAGATTCGCCAGTACGGCGGCGCCATGAAGGAAACCTATGGCGTGCCGGTCGAAGAGATCCAGGAAGCCATCAAGTACGGCGTGCGCAAGATCAATATCGACACCGATATCCGTCTGGCCATGACCGGTGCGGTGCGCAAATTCCTGGTCGAGAACCCCGACAAGTTCGACGCCCGCGAATGGCTCAAGCCCGCGCGCGAGGCCGCCAAGCTGGTCTGCTTGCAGCGCTACCGCCAGTTCGGCTGCGAAGGCCAGGCCGGCAAGATCAAGGCCCGCAGCCTGGTCGATGTGGCCGCTGCCTATGCCCGTGGCGAGCTGAATCAAGTCGTTCAGTAAGTCTTAGGCGCCGGCAAAAGCCGGCTCGTCTAGAGAGTAAAGCCCGCCCGCGCTCCCGCTGGCGGGCTTTTTGCTTTGAATGCCGCCTAAAATCCCTCCTCTTTTGCCCTCTCCCCGCCCATCATGACCGCAGCTCTCCTGAATTCCTCGCTGACTTCCTTGCCTCTGATCGCTCGCGGCAAGGTGCGTGAAAACTATGCGGTCGGCGAGGATCGCATCCTGATGGTGGCCAGCGACCGCATCTCGGCCTATGACGTGATCATGGGCGAGCCCATCCCCGGCAAGGGCGCCTTGCTGACCCAGATGGCCTTGTTCTGGTTCCAAAAGCTGGACGGCATCGTGCCCAATCATCTGACCGGCGAGGACCCGCTGTCGGTGGTGGGCGAGGCCGACAAGGCTCAGGTCAAGGACCGCTCCATGCTGGTCAAGCGCCTGAAGCCCCTGCCCATCGAGGCTGTGGTGCGCGGCTATCTGGCCGGCAGCGGTTGGGCCGAGTACAAGCAAAACGGCGAGGTCTGTGGCGTCAAGCTGCCGGCCGGTTTGCAAAACGCCAGCAAGCTGCCCCAGCCCATCTTCACCCCCGCCACCAAGGCCGAGATGGGGGACCATGACGAGAACATCAATTTCGAGCGCTGCGTGGAAATCATCGGGCAGGACCTGGCCGAACGCGTGCGCGACATCTCCATCCAGCTCTATCAGCGCGCCGCCGACTTCGCGCTGAGCAAGGGCATCATCATTGCCGATACCAAGTTCGAGTTCGGACTGGATGCCGACGGCACCCTGACTTTGATGGACGAGGTGCTGACGCCCGACTCCTCGCGCTACTGGCCGGCCGAGAGCTATGCCGTGGGCAGCAACCCGCCCAGCTATGACAAGCAGTTCCTGCGCGACTGGCTGGAGCAAGCCCAGGTGGATGGCAAGCCCTGGGGCAAGGTGGCGCCGGCGCCGGCCTTGCCGGCCGAGGTGATCGAGAACACGGCCGCCAAGTACGGCGAAGCCCTGCAACGCCTGACCCAATGAAGGCCATCAAAAGCCGCTTGCTCAAGCGCCTGGAGGTCGAGATTGCGGCCTCCAAGACCTTGGCCAAGACCTCCTGCCTGCGCGCTCAGCGGGCCCTGCTGTTTGCCCGCCATGGCCATATGGCCGAGGCGCGCGAGCAGCTCACCGATCTGCATCAGCTGGCTTTTCAACACCCGCACCCCGAGGTCGGGGCCTGGCTGCATTTCGCCGAAGGCCTGATGAGCTATTACACCGATTTCAGCAGCGCCGCGCAGGAGAAGATTGCCCGCGCCCATGCGATTGCCAAGTCGGTGGGCTTGAACAATCTGGAGGCTTTGAGCGCCGCCTGGCTGGCCCAGCTCGCTTACGTGCGCCACGATCTGCCCGAGATGCTGCGCCTGGCCCAAGCCTGCGATGAAAGCGCGGCGGGCACCGATTTCAGCGCCCGTTACCGTCTGTGCACCGTGCTGGGTCTGTCGCATCACTTTGCCAATCAAGAGGAGCAGGCGCGGCTTTGGTATGCCAAGGCGCGCACCCATGCGCAGGCCGAGGGCGATGACGCGGCCCTGTCCGCCCTGATGTACAACATGGCGGAGATGCGCACGGCCCAGGCCCGGCGTGAGTCTCTGGCCAGCCGATTTGCGCCGGGCGCGGTGGCAAGCTCGGGTCTGCTGCTCGGCGCCGACTCGATCAAGCATTACGACGAGGCGGTGGGCGGCTCGGTCAAGCCCGATCTGACCCCGGTGCTGCGTGCTCAGATCCTGACGGTGGAAGGCGATTTTGAGCAGGCAAGGCTGTTGTTCGAGGCCTATCTGCCCAAGGCCATGTCCACTGGCTTGGCCCGCCTGGGCAGCAGCTTGCTGGCCGATCTGGCCTGGTGCCGGGTCAATACCGGCCAGACCGAGCATGGCTTGCAACAGGCCAAGGAGGCGGAGATCGAGCTCGACCCGCTATGCGATGTGGACGACCGCGCCATCACCCACAGCCGCTTGGCCCAGGTTTACGGCCTGGTCGGTGATGCGACGGCCGCCGAGCGCCATGCGCAAAGCGCGGCCGCCGAATGGCAGGAATTTGCCCAACAGCAAAGCGCCTGGGCGGAGGCCTTGGCCGCGGCTCAGCTGCAGCCGCGTTAAAAAGACGCTCAGTTGAGCGCCATGCTCAGCTT
This sequence comes from Paucibacter sp. KBW04, assembly GCF_003852425.1. Taxonomy (GTDB): domain Bacteria; phylum Pseudomonadota; class Gammaproteobacteria; order Burkholderiales; family Burkholderiaceae_C; genus Paucibacter_A. The sequence continues at coordinate 53,312 of NZ_QAJN01000021.1, forward strand.
GCGGCGGTACTGATCCAGCAGCGGGTCGGAGGGCGGCAGCACCGTGTGGCCGGCCAGTTGCAGGCCGCTCTTGGCGTCGTCGGCGGTGGCTTTGCCGGCCGGGGCCTTGGGCACCGGCTTGGTCATCAACTCAAGAATCGCCACATAGCTGATGCGGGCCAGGCCCTCATTCCAGCTCTTGTCGCGCATGATGATCTCCAGCAGATCGTCCATGGCGCCGGTGAAGTCGTGCGCGGCCCAACGGGCTTGGGCGAGCGTGAAGCGGGCCTCGAAATCGCGCTTGTTGCTCGCGATGGCGGCCTGCAGGGCGGCGGCGTCAATGCCTTCGCTGGCGCGCTGGCAGGCCCTCAGCCAATGCCCCAGGGCGGCAAAGCGGGCGTGGCGGGTGATGGTGTCGGCGGCCTTGGCGGCCACGGGTTCAAACGCTTGTTGGGCGGCAGCCAAGTCGCCCAGTTCCAGCAAGGCCTTGATGTAGTCGAAGCGGGCGGTCTCGTTGCTCGGGTCGGCTTCGACCGCGTGCTGCAGCTTGACCAGGGCCGATTCCACATCGCCTTCGGCCAGCAATTCCTCGGCCGCGGCCACTTCTTCCTGTGCCTCCAGGGCTTCGCCGCTGGGCACATGCTTGTCCAGGAATTCGCGGATCTGGGCCTCGGGCACATTGCCCACAAAGCCGTCCACCGGCTGGCCGCCGGCGAACATCACGCAAAAAGGAATGCTGCGCACGCCAAACATCTGGCTCAGCTGATCGCTGATCTGCGGCACCTCGTCGGCATTCACCTTGGCCAGCTTGAAGCGGCCGGCGTAGGCCACCTCCAGCTTTTCCAGCACCGGGCCCAGCACCTTGCAGGGGCCGCACCATGGCGCCCAGATGTCCAGCAGCACGGGCTGCTGCAAGGAGCCCTCGATCAATTCGGCTTGGAAGTTCTGTAGGGTGATATCGATCATGGCGGTGGGCAGCGGGCAGGGTTCTGATGGCGCTTGGGTGGCGTCAAGGTTTGTAAAAGCGAGGGCTCAGTGCGGGCAGGTGGCGGCGGCCGCCTACAATTCAAGGTTTTCCAGCCCTGATGCAAGAGCTGGCCTCGCCTTTGGGGTCAAGTCTCACATCGTGGATAGAGCGGATTTTTCCAATGAGCGAATCTCCTTTGGTCGGCATCGTGATGGGTTCCAGCAGTGACTGGGAAACCATGAAGAACGCCGCCGATATTCTCGCCGAGTTCGGCATCGCCTTTGAGGCCAAGGTGGTCAGCGCCCACCGCATGCCCGACGATATGTTCGCCTATGCCGAGGCGGCCGCGACGCGCGGCCTGCAGGCCATCATCGCCGGTGCCGGCGGTGCCGCCCATCTGCCCGGCATGCTGGCGGCCAAGACCGTCGTGCCCGTGTTGGGCGTGCCGGTGGCCAGCCGCCATCTGCAAGGCGTGGATTCTCTGCATTCCATCGTGCAGATGCCCAAGGGCATTCCCGTGGCGACCTTTGCCATCGGCACGGCCGGTGCGGCCAATGCGGCCTTGTTCGCCGTGGCCATGCTGGCCAATCAGAACCCGGCCCTGCGTGAGAAGCTGGCGGCCTACCGGGCTCGCCAGACCGAAGTGGCCCGCGGCATGAGCCAGGATTTGGTCTGATGAGCTTTTTGCCTGCAGTCTTGTTGCCCGGCGCTGCCAGCTTGGGCGTGATGGGTGGCGGCCAGCTGGGCCGTATGTTTGTGCATGCCGCCCAAGCCCTGGGTTACCGCACCGTGGTGCTGGACCCCGACGCCGACAGCCCGGCCGGCCTGGTCGCCCATCAGCACATCCGCGCTGACTACTTGGACTCGGCCGCCTTGAGCGAGTTGGCAGCCCAGTGTGGTGCCATCACCACCGAGTTCGAAAACGTGCCCGCCCAGGCTCTGGCTCAGCTGGCCCAGAGTCGCGTGGTGGCACCGGCCGGTGCGGCCGTGGCCATCTGCCAGGACCGTGCCGACGAGAAAGCCCATTTCAAGGCCAGCGGCGTGGCTTGCGCGCCCTATGCCGAGATCGCCAGCGCCGCCGACTTGGCGTCGGTAGACGAGGCCTTGCTGCCCGGCATCTTGAAGACCGCCCGCATGGGTTACGACGGCAAGGGCCAGATGCGGGTGCGCACGCGCGCCGAGCTGGCCGCTGCCTGGGACGAGCTGAACAAGGTGCGCTGCGTGCTGGAGCAGATGCTGCCCCTGGCCCTGGAGCTGAGCGTGATCAGCGCCCGCAATGCGCAGGGCGAGATCGTGCAGTTCCCGGTGCAGCAAAACCTGCACATCGACGGCATTTTGGCCGTCACCCAGGTGCCAGCGCCTGCCGTCAGTGCCGAGCTGGCGGCCGAGGCCCTGGCCTCTGCGGCCCGCATCGCCGCCTCCATGAACTATGTGGGCGTGCTCTGCGTGGAGTTCTTTGTGCTGCAAGACGGCCGCCTGATCGTCAACGAGATGGCGCCGCGTCCGCACAACTCCGGCCACTACACCATGAATGCCTGCGATGTCTCGCAGTTTGAGCTGCAGGTGCGGGCCATGGCCGGCCTGCCGCTGCGCCAGCCGCGCCTGCATTCGCCCACCGTGATGCTCAATCTCTTGGGCGATCTCTGGTTCGATGCGCAGGGCAATGAGCGCACGCCCGTCTGGGATCAGGTGCTGGCCCTGCCTGGCACCCATCTGCATCTCTATGGCAAGGCCAGTGCTCGGCCAGGGCGCAAAATGGGCCATCTGAATATCACCGCCGCCACCGTGGCGGATGCCGAGGCCACGGCCCGGGCTGCGGCCGCTCTGCTGGGTCTGCCCACGCAGTGGTGAGCCAGGAACTGCGCTCAGCCATGTTGTTAGACGGCCAAGACCCCCAAGCCATCGCCCAGGCCGCCGCAGCCTTGGCGGCGGGCGACTTGGTGGCCCTGCCCACCGAGACCGTCTATGGCCTGGGTGCGCGGGCCGACGAGGACGCGGCCGTGGCCAAGATCTTCGCGGCCAAGGGCCGGCCGGCCGACCATCCCCTGATCGTTCATGTGCTGGACGCGGCCGACGCGGCCCGCTATGCGGCCGATCTGCCGCCGGTGGCCAAGGCCTTGATGGCGGCCTTCTGGCCCGGCCCCTTGACCGTCATCGTCAAGCGCGCGCCAGCCATGGGCGCGGCAGCGGCCGGCGGCCAGGACAGCATCGGCCTGCGCAGCCCCGCGCATCCGGTGGCGCGTGCCTTGCTGGCGGCCGCGCGCGAATTGGGGGTGAGCGGGGTGGCCGCGCCCAGCGCCAATCGCTTCGGCCGGGTCAGCCCGACCCTGGCCCGTCATGTGGTGGATGAATTCGAGCCCGGCTTGCTGGTGCTGGACGGCGGTGAGTGCGAGGTGGGCATCGAGTCCAGCATCGTTGACTGCAGCCGCGAGCATCCGGTCTTGCTACGCCCGGGCGTCTTGACGCCGGATGAAATTGAGGCCGCCATGGGCCAAGCCTTGTGGGCGCCGGATGCGGCGGCACCGCGTGCCTCGGGCACCTTGGCCGCACATTACGCGCCCACGGCCACGGTGCGCTTGCTGGATCGCGAGGCCTTGCAAAAAGCCTTGGCAGACCGCCCTCCTCAAGCCAGCGCAGGGCTGGCGGTATATTCACGCACGCTGAGTGTGCCGCCAAGGTCTGAGGCGGCAGAGCTGCTCTGGCGCCAGATGCCTGAGGATGCAAAAGCCACGGCGCATGAGTTGTTTGCCGTTTTGCGTGAGTTGGACGCGGCAGGTGCTGTAGAGATTTGGATTGAGTTGCCCCCGGCCGGGGCGGCTTGGGACGGGGTCAGAGACCGCTTGTCCCGCGCCGCCGCGGCGTTTCAGGCAGCGCCATGAGGATTGAGAACTCCCTGCGGAGCGCTTGATTCGATTTTTTGAGAGTTCGGAGAGTTCATGAAGAGTTTCACAGCAGGCCAGCGCGGCTTTGCCCATCTTGCTCAATTGGGCCAACAGTGGGGTCGACAAGGCCTGGCTGCCCTGTCGGTGGCGGCCCTGGCGACCTTGAGCGCCTGTGGCGGTGGCACTTCGCAGATCGAACCCTTCGCCCCCACCCGCATCATCACCTTTGGCGATGAGAGCAGCCTGATCAAGCCGGATGGCAGAAAGTACACCGTCAACGCGGTGAACTCGGTCACCGGGGCCATCGATTGCGCGGCCAATCCCATCTGGGTGCAGTACCTGGCCAATCAATTCGGCCTGGTGTTCAGCGAATGCAATCCCAGCCAAATCGCGGTCACCAGCGGCCTGATGTATGCCACGGCAGGCGGCAATGTGGCTTCGTTCCAAGCCGCGCTGGACACCCATTTCGCGACCGGCGGCTTTGGCCCCAAGGACCTGGTTACGGTGATGGTCGGCGCCAATGACATCATCGAGCTGTACCAACAATATCCGGCGCAGAGTCAGGCGGCTTTGCTGAACGAGGTGCGGGTTCGCGCCCGAGCCTTGGCCGCCCAGGTCAACCGCATCGCGAATGCCAACGGTCGGGTGGTATTGGCAACCGTGATCGATCAGGGGACGACACCCTACGCCTTGGAGGAGAGCAAGCTGGACAGCGGGCGGGCCGCCTTCTTGACCCAGCTGACCTCGGAGTTCAATCTGGAAATGCGGGTCAATATTCGCAATGATGGTCGCTTGATCGGCCTGGTGCTGGCGGATGAGCGGATTCAGATCATGACCAAGTACCCCTCGGGCGAAGTGACCAAGCCGGCCTGTCTGAACACGGTCTCGGTGGACAACTGCACCACCAACACCCTGATCGCCGACAGCTCGGCGAGCACTTGGTTGTGGGCCAATGACCGCCTGTTGACCTTCCAAGGGCATGATGTCATCGGGCAGGCCGCCCGGAGAACCGCCACCACCAACCCCTTCTGACCCGAGGGTTTGCTGTCTGCAAAGGCCCGGCCGCGCCTCGCTGCCGGGCCTTTGCGTTCCCATCCCGCCCTTTCCATGCCTCTCGCTACACTTGTTTCATGACTGTTTTGTTGGCTCTTGATAGCTCCACCGAGGTGATGGCCATCGCCCTGAGCAGCCCTTCGGGCGAGTACTTTTTCGAGGCCGAAGGCGGGCCACAGGCCTCGGCGCGCTTGGTGCCCGAGACCCAGGCCCTGCTGGCCCAAGCCGGTCTGCGTTTGAGCGAAGTCGATGCCATCGCCTTCGGCCGTGGTCCTGGCGCTTTCACCGGTTTGCGCGCCGCTTGTGCCGTGGTGCAAGGCCTGGCCTTTGGCGTGGGCAAGCCGGTGCTGGCGATTGACAGCCTGATGCTGGTGGCCGAAGACGCACGCCAGCAAGCGGCCGAGCAGGGCGATGCCTTGAGCGGTCTGATCTGGGTGGCGATGGATGCACGCATGGGTGAAATCTATGCGGCGGCCTTCCGCCTGCCCACAACCGCCGGCCCGCTGCTTGAGGTTCAAGCCGCCGCGCTCTACAAGCCCGAGGCCTTGGCCGAGCTTTTGAATGCGCAGACGGAAGGCTTCGCCCTGGCAGGCTCCGCCCTGACCGTGTTTGCCGAGCCCCTGTCCGCCGTCCAAGGCGCGGCCTCGCGCCGGGTCTGGCCGCAAACGCGTTCGCGCGCCCGAGCCCTGGCCGTCCTGGCCAGCCAGGCTTGGGCTCAGGGTGGCGCCATGGACGCGGCCCAGGCCATGCCGGTTTATGTGCGAGACAAGGTAGCGCAGACGACGCAGGAGCGGCTGGACGCGCGGGCAGCCCAAGCCGCGGCTTCTGGCCTTTGATCGCTGCCACGTCGCCATGAGCGTTTCGCCCCAAAATCTGTTTATGTCTGCGCCGCTGACGCCCGCAGGCCAGCCGCGGTTTCGGCCCCTGCGCCTGATCGATCTACCCGCCATCATGGCGATAGAGACGCGGGTCTATGCCCAGCCCTGGACCGAGGGCAATTTCATCGATTCCTTGGCCTCGGGTTATGCAGGCTTTGGTCTTTGGTTGGAGGGCGAGGCGGGCAAAGAGCCCTTCCTGGCGGCCTACTTTCTGGCCATGAAGGGTGTGGGTGAAATGCATCTGCTGAATATTTCGGTGCGCCCGGAGAATCAAGGTCAGGGCTTGGCCCGCCTGATGCTGGACGCCCTGGTGCAGCTCTGCCGCAGCGAGGGCTGCGAGCAGCTGTGGCTGGAAGTGCGCACCGGCAACACCCGTGCGCGCGAGGTGTATCGCCGCTACGGCCTCAGCGAGGTGGGCCTGCGCCGTGCCTACTACCCGGTCCATCAGGGCCAGCGAGAGGATGCGGTGCTGATGAGTTTGCCGATTGATTTGATGAACCAAGACCAGGGCCAGAACCCTGGCCAGGAAAAGGCCAAGCAATGAGCTGGGATGCACGTCAGATTGCCATGCTGGCGGCCATGGGCTTGCGGGTTTGGCCGCGCGAGTCCACCACGGTGGTTTTGCAGGAAGAAGAAGCCGCAGAGCCGCAGGACGCGCCGCAAATCCCAGCAGCCGCTGCGCCCCTGGCGCGCCCGCCAGAGCAGCGCGCCCCCGCGCCCCAGGCGGCCGTGGCCGCCTTGCCTCAGGCCCTGCGCCAGGCCACGGCCAAGCCAGTGCCAGAGCCCGAAGCCGCGGCCGCTGCCAGCCAGGATCTGTCCGCGCTGGATCTGCAAGGCCTGCGCCAAAGTGCCGCCAAATGCCGTGCCTGCGGCCTGTGCCAGGGCCGACGTCTGCCGGTGTTTGGCGACGGCGCTGCACAAGCTCAGTGCCTGGTGGTGGTCGATGCCGAGGGCAGCGATCAAGGCGATGCACCCTTGGGTGGCGATGCAGGCGTTTTGCTGGCCAATATCCTGCGCGCCATGGGCTTGCAGACCGCGGGCGAGCAGGCCAATGCCTTCGTCACCAGCCCGCTGAAGTGTCGCCCGCAGGCTGGCCTTGCGGCCGGCCCGGCGGAGTTGCAGCAATGCCAGCCCTATCTGGCTCGGCAGATCGAGCTCTTGCGGCCGCGCGTGATTCTGGCCATGGGCCCCTTGTCCAGCCAGGCCTTGTTGCGCAGTGGCGAGCCCTTGGGCAAGCTGCGCGGCCGTCTGCATGAGTACCAAGGCATCCCCGTGGTCCTCACTTATCACCCGGCCTATCTGCTGCGCCAGCAGGCCGACAAACCCCGTGCCTGGGCCGACCTCTGCTTGGCCCTGACGGCCCTGGACGACAAGACCCCGACATGAATCCCCCGAGTCCACTTCAAGCCCTGATCCAGCAGCACATCCGCGATGCGGGGGGCTGGATAGGTTTTGACCGTTTCATGAGCCTGGCCTTGTACGCGCCGGGCCTGGGTTACTACAGCAATGCGCGGCAGAAGTTCGGCCTGATGCCGCAAAGCGGCTCCGACTTCGTCACCGCGCCCGAGCTGTCTCCCCTGTTCGGCCAGGCCTTGGCCAATCAATTGGCCCAAGCCTTGGAGGTCACCGGCACCCGCACTATTTGGGAGTTTGGTGCCGGCACCGGCGCCTTGGCGGCCCAGCTGCTGCAAAGCCTGGGCGACAAGATCGAGCGCTACTGCATCGTCGATCTGTCCGCCAGCTTGGCCGCCCGCCAGGCCGAACGCCTGCAGGCCCTGGGTCCGCTGGCCGACAAGGTGGAATGGGTACAGGCCTTGCCGCCCACTTTTGAAGGTGTGGTCATCGGCAACGAGGTGCTGGACGCCATGCCCGTGCAATTGCTGAGCTTTGATGGCCAGCGCTGGATGGAACGCGGCGTCAGTCTGGCTGCCACGCCAGGGGCTGATTTCATCTACGCCGATCGCCCCACCACTCTGCGCCCCTCCTTGCTCTGCGACAGCGATGCCGCGCATTTCCCGCCCGGCACCGTGACCGAGATCCACGCCCAGGCCGAAGCCTTTGTGCGCACCCTGGCGGCCCAGCTCAAGCGCGGCGCCATCTTTTTGATCGACTACGGCTTCCCCGAGGGCGAGTACTACCACCCGCAGCGCTCGGGTGGCACCTTGATGTGCCATCACCAGCACCGATCCGATCCCGATCCCCTGGTGATGGTGGGTGAGAAAGACATCACCGCGCATGTCAACTTCACCGGCATTGCCCTGGTGGCGCAGGATGCGGGCTTGAGCGTGCTGGGCTATACCAGCCAGGGCAATTTCCTCATCAACTGCGGCATCGTCGACCTGATGGCAACAGCCGATTTGGCGACGCGCAGCATGGCCCACAAGCTGATCGCCGAGCATGAGATGGGCGAACTCTTCAAGGTCATAGGCCTGGCGGTGGGGCCGGAGTTTGAGGCCCTGGGCTTTGCCCACGGCGACCGCAGCCATACCTTGTGAGTGATGGCGCGCCGCAGTAGCGAATTACCGCACGAAGACGGCTGAGCTTTTGGCGCCTTGAGCCCTGAGCTATTGAGTCGCCTGCATAGCAGGTTATGCTGACGCAGGTCTGTGCTTCCATCTGAAGTTTGCGAAGGGAACGGTATGCGCTTCAAGCTCACCCACCTCGGCTGGACTCTTTTGCTGCTGGCTTGCAGCGCCCGCGCCGACTGGTCGCCCTTGCAGGTCGATGTCTGGGATCCGCCCTTCAACACCCAGCGCAAGCACAGCAGTCAGACCTATACCGCCCTGGCCAAGGCGGAGAAAAAATGGTCTTTGTGCGTGGTCATTCCGCACCTCAAGGATGCTTACTGGATGGCCGTCAACTACGGTCTGGTGGAGCATGCGCGTCAGCTGGGGGTGACGCTCACCATTGCCGCGGCCGGGGGCTATGACAAATTGGACAAGCAACGCGAGCAGATCACGCAATGCTTGGCCGACAAGGCCGATGCCTTGATCATCGGCTCCATCAGCAATGAAGGTCTGAATGATTTGATCGACAAGTTCGCCGCCCAAGGCCGGCCGGTGATCGATCTGATCAATGGCATCAACTCCCCCAAACTCAGCGCCAGAGCTGCGGCCGATTTCTACGAAATGGGCAAGGCCGCTGGCGACTACGCGGTGCAGCATTTCGGCCAGGGCCGAGCGCAAAAACTGCTGTGGCTGCCCGGGCCCAAGGGCGCGGGCTGGGCCGAGGCTGGGGACCAGGGCTTCCGGCAGGCCTTGAGCGCCTCGCCTCTGAAGATCGTGGCCGCCGATTGGGGTGACACCGGCCTGGCGGCGCAAAGCGGCCTGATCAGCAAGATGCTGGACGCCCACCCCGATGTCGACGTGATCGCTGGCACGGCCGTCTCGGCCGAGGCAGCGGTGCAGGAGTTGCGCCGTCGCAAGCTCAGCGCGCGGGTCAAGGTCTTGTCTTACTACTTCGGGCCGGCCGTGCATCGGGGCATAGAGCGCGGGGTGATGGCGGCCGCGCCCAGCGATGTGCCGGGCCTGCAGGCCCGCTTGGCGGTGGACTTGGCCGTCAGGGCCTTGGAGAAGAAGCCTTATCCACGCCACCTCAGCGCGCCCATTCAGCTGATTGATGGCGCCAATGTGGGCAAGGTCGATTTGTCCGGTAGTTTGGCGCCCGAAGGTTTTCGCGCCATCTTCAGCGTCAACAAGTAGGCCGCGGGTATGGCGGCATCGGGGGCAAATCCAAGTCATGCCTCGCGCCTTTGGCCTTGGCTGATTCTCTTTCTAGGCCTTGGGCTGACGGCGGGTTTGGGGCAGGTCCTGCAAAAGCGCGCACAGGCTTCTTGGCAGCAACTGGCTGAACATGAGACCGCTCAGCATGCGGTCACCTTGCTGAGTTGGCTGGAAGACAGTTTCACTCTGCTGTCCGGCTTGGTGGTGTTGGTGGAGAACTCGAGCTCGGTGGCCGGGGGTGAGTTCTACAACGCGGTCGAGGGAATGGAGTCGCGCGCGCGCGTCAACCTCTTGTCCAGCAAGGCCTTGCTGGACCGCAGCAAGGGTTCCTGGACCGTGCGTTATGCCTCCAGCGCCGTGAGTGCCGATGCTCAATTCCCCGCTGTGGGCAAGCCGCCGGTTGCGCTGTTGGCCGAAACCTTGAGCAAGGCTGGCGACAGCCCGAATGAGTGGCTGCTGTCCACACCCTTCAAGGACCTGGCGGGCAAGAGCCATGTCTATATGGTCTTGGTCACCACCCGCGACCCCGATCTGGCGATTGTGGGCGTGTTCGATATCGAGCAGACCCTGATCAATCTGAGCGCTGCCAACAAGCTGGTAGGGCTGCGCTTGAACCTAGGCCTCAAGCCCGATGGCAGCGAGACGCGGATGTTGATCCAAGATCCGCGCCCGGCGTTCACGGCTGCTCACCATGCCCAAACCTTGCTTTACACGGGGCGCTGCAGCCTGGACCTGGACTGGCTGGTGGCGTCAGACTTTGCCGGCGGCGTGGATCTGAGCCTGGCCTATGCCGTTTGGGCTGGCGGTGGCTTGCTAAGCCTTTTGATGGCGCTGTACGCGGGAGGGCTGCGACGCAAAAACGCGCTGATTCAGCACAAGGTGGATGAGGCCACCCGCGATATGGAGAAGGCCATGGGGGAGTTGCGGGCGAGCGAGAAGCGCTTGCGCAATATCCTCGACACCAGCCCCGTGGGCGTGGCCGTGTCGGTCAATCAGGTGCTGCGCATGATCAATCCGACCATGCACGAGATGCTCAAGGTGTCGGTGGGCGAGTCCATGCCCAATCTCTACGTGAACCCGGGGGATAGAGAACGGGTGATGCAGATTCTGAGCCAGGAGGGCCGGGTGAACGGGGTGGAAGTGCAGCTCTACACCGGCAGCCGCGAGGTGCGCGACTTTTTGATCAGCTATGTGCGCACCGACTACGAGGGCGAGTTGGCGACCTTGGGCTGGGTGATCGACATCACCGAGCGCAAGGCGGCCGAGCAGCAACTGCGTCAGGCCATGCAAGCGGCGGAGGAGGCCACACGGGCCAAGTCTGACTTCCTGGCCAATATGAGCCATGAGATCCGCACTCCCATGAATGCCATCATTGGCATGAGTTATCTGGCCTTGCAGACCGAGCTCAATGCGCGCCAGAAAAACTATATCGACAAGGTGCACCGCAGCGCGGAATCGCTGCTGGGCATCATCAATGACATCCTCGATTTCTCCAAAATTGAAGCCGGCAAACTGGATCTGGAACTGTCCGAGTTTCAGCTGGAGGAGGTCTTCGAGGGCCTGGCCAATTTGATTGGTCTGAAGGCCGAGGACAAGGGCCTGGAGTTGCTGTTTGACAGCCGCGCCCAAGTGCCCGGCGCGCTGATCGGTGACGCCTTGCGCCTGGGTCAGGTCTTGACGAACCTGGGCAATAACGCGGTCAAGTTCACCGAAAAGGGCGAGATCGTCATTGGCGTTGAGGAGCTGAGCCGCAGCGAAGCGCAGGTGGAGCTGCATTTCTGGGTGCGCGACTCCGGCATCGGTATCAGCGCGGAGCAGCAGGGCAAGCTGTTTCAGAGCTTTGGTCAGGCCGATGCCTCGACCACGCGCAAATACGGCGGCACCGGCCTGGGCCTGGTGATTTGCCGGCAGCTGGTGGAGATGATGGGCGGGCGCATCTGGTTTGAGTCAGAGCCGGGGCGCGGCAGCTGCTTCCATTTCCATGCGCGCTTTGGTTTGCAGACAAGCCCGAGCGAGCGCCTCGCCTTCACGGCCGATGAACTGCAGGGGCTGCGCCTGCTGGTGGTCGATGACAACGTCTGCGCGCGCACCATCTTCTTGGGCATGGCCGAGGACTTGGGCTTGCAGGTCGAGATGGCCAAGGACGGTATCGAGGCGCTGGCCATGATAGAGGCCGCTCAACAAGCCTCGCGAGGCTATGACCTGGTCTTGATGGACTGGCAGATGCCCGGCATGAATGGCGTGGACTGTGTCCGTCGCCTTCAGGACGACTTGAGTCAATTGCCCGCGGTGATCATGGTGACCGCCTATGGGCGGGAAGAGGCGCTCAAGGCCGCTAGGAGTCAGGGGGCTCAGCTGCGTTCGGTGCTGATCAAGCCGGTGACCCGGTCGACCTTGTTCCAAGCCGTGGCGGAAGCCATGGGCCGTGCGCCGGGCCCTCTGCTGGCCAAGTCCCAGGGACAGGACGCGGCGCAAGAGGCCAAGAAGCGGCTGGCGGGCGCGCGTCTGCTGCTGGTGGAGGACAACGAACTGAATCAGGAGCTGGCTCAGGAACTGCTGACGCAGGCCGGCATCCAGGTCAAGATCGTCGAGAACGGCTTGCTGGCGCTGGAGCTCTTGCGCGACGCGCCCAAGGCTTTTGACGGCGTTCTGATGGACTGCCAGATGCCGGTGATGGATGGCTACACCGCCACCCGCGAGATTCGCAAGATCGCCGCCCTGAAAGACCTGCCCATCCTGGCCATGAGCGCCAATGCCGTGGTGGGGGAGCGCGAGAAGGTGATCGCTGCGGGCATGTGGGACCACATCAGCAAGCCGCTCAATGTGGTGGAGATGTTCAACACCATCGCGCGTTGGATCGTGCCCGCGCATCCGCAGGAATGGACGGCGGCCGAGCAGCCCGGCGTTCAATCGCCGCCAGCCGAAGCGGGCCTGGATCTGCAGGCCCTGCATGGGCTAGAAACCCAGCAAGGCCTGGCCAATACGGGCGGAGATGTGCGGCTCTACACCTGGCTCTTGCGCAAGTTTCTGAGCCAGAACCAGGGCTTTGCGGCGCAGTTCGAGCAAGCTTTGCGGGCGGCCGATGCCTCTGCGCCCCAGCGCTTGGCCCACACCCTCAAGGGCACGGCCGGCACGGTAGGCGCGCGCGCGGTGGAAGCGGCTGCAGCGGGTTTGGAAAAGGCCTGTGCGCAAAATCGGCCCGAGGCCGAGTTGCAGGCCTTGCTGGATCAGACTTTGGCGGCGCTACAGCCGGTGCTGCAGGGCTTGCAGGCTCAGGCAGGCTTGCAAGCCGAGGCAGACCGTGGAGGCGACGAGGGCTTAGGACAAGGCGCGCAAACGGGTGAGTCCGTCGCCCTGCTCTTGCCGCGTCTGCGTCAAGCGCTGGAGGAAAGCGATGTCGGCGCCCTGGATTTGATGGCCAGCCTGCGTCGGGCCGTGCAAGCCGCAGACCCAGACTCGTCCGGCCTCACCCTTTTGGCAAAGGTCCAGGAGGCCTTGGAGGCCTTTGATTTTGAAGCGGGATTGCAGGGCTTGAGCGCTTTTGAACAGCAAGCCTCCCAGCCAGGGCTAGTGCTGGATCGGCCGCTTTAGCAATAGGCTTAGGCCGAACTGGCTTGTAGGGCCGCCAAGCGCGCGGCCTGCACCGCCCGCCCAATCGCCGGGCCGGTTTTCCCTTCGGCCAGCGCCTGGGCGCTGACGAGGCTCAGATCCAAGGCCTGCAGCCGAGCCAGATCGTTCAGGAGTTGCTGGCGCTGTGGATAAGCACGGTCTTCCAGGCCCAGTCGCCCACGTGCGTCGCATTCGCAGGCCCACAGCATCAGGGCAAAGCGCTCGGGCCGGCGCCAAGCGTCGCAGCGCTCCATCAGGCGCAGGCGCGCCTCGGGGCCGAAGTCGCCACTTTGATGCACATGGGTGTGCTCGCGTGCCACCAACTCGGCCAACTCCTTGCATTCATTCGGCACCCGCCAGCGTTCGCTCAATTGCTTGGCCAGCTTGGCGCTCAAGCCTTCGTGGCCGATATGGCGGGGCAGCAGCTCGGGCGCCGTTAGCCCCTTGCCCAGGTCGTGGCAGAGGCAGGCGTAGCGCAAGTCCAGCGGGCCTTGTTCGGCGGCGGCGCGGTCTATCACTATCAAGGCATGGACGCCGGTGTCGATCTCGGGATGGTGCTGGGCAGGCTGGGGCACGCCAAAGAGGCGATCCAGCTCGGGGCAAAGCCTAGCCAGGGCGCCGCAGGCGCGCAGCACCTCGAACATGCGGGAGGGCTGAGCTTCCATCAAACCGCGCGAGATCTCCTGCCAGACCCGCTCGGCCACCAGGGCGTCCACCTCACCCTGGGCCACCATGGTCTGCATCAGGGCCAGGGTTTCGGGGGCGACGCTGAAGTCGCTAAAGCGGGCGGCAAAGCGCGCCAGGCGCAGGATGCGCACCGGGTCTTCGCCGAAAGCCGGCGAGACATGGCGCAAGACCTTGGCCGCCAGATCGCGCTGGCCGCCGTAGGGGTCGATCAGCTGGCCCTGCGCATCCTGTGCCATGGCGTTGATGGTCAGATCGCGGCGGGCCAGGTCTTGCTCCAGCGTCACATCGGGGGCGGCATGGAAGGCGAAGCCGTGATAGCCCGGCGCCGTCTTGCGTTCGGTGCGGGCCAGGGCGTATTCCTCATGGGTCTGCGGGTGCAAAAAGACCGGGAAGTCCTGGCCCACGGGGATGAAGCCGGCCGCCAGCATGGCGGCCGGATCGGCGCCTATGACCACCCAGTCATGGTCTTTGACCGGGCGGCCCAGGAGCGCGTCGCGCACCGCGCCGCCGACAAGAAATGTTTGCATGAGTCAAAAAACCATCAAGAAAGAGTCACAAGCGCCGCTTACATTTAGCTTCGATTGACCTGCCAAACCCCCCTAAGCTGTGGGGGGTATAACAAGCCGGTGGCAGCTACATTCTCAGGGACTGGAACGAAGTTGGAGATGCAATGCGATTTTGTGCTGCGTTCTCCTCAACAAGGAAAACCATGAAGTTGAAAACGATCTCCGCCGCCGCCGTCCTGGCCGTTTCTTCGCTGGCCGCTTCGGCCACTACGATCGACCTGGGTTTGCTGGACAGTTCTGGGCCGGACACAAGCTCTGGTTTGTCGGCAAAATTTGCAGTGAACGCGTCGATTGCCGATACCTGGACTTTCACGCTGGACAAGGCCTCGCTCGTGTCCTTCGGTGCCCAGCAGTCCTTCAGCTCTTTGAGCAGCGCCATCCATAATTTTTCTGGCGTCTTGGTGGGCTACGGTCCTCTGAATTTGACGTCGACGGGCACGCAAGCCAATTTGAGCTGGTCGGGCTCCCTGTTGGCCGGCACCTATTCGGTGAACATCACGGGCCTGTCGGTGGCCAAGAACACCCAGTACACCTCGACCTTGTCGGCCACGCCGGCGCCAGCGACACCTGTGCCCGAACCCGAGACCTATGCTCTGCTCTTGGCGGGCCTGGGCGTGGTGGGCTTCATGGCTTCGCGCCGCAAGCAGGGCTGAGCCCAAGCGGCTTCAACAGCCTTGCCCACAAAAAAGAGCGCCGCGGCGCTCTTTTTTTGTGCTCGTGGCCGCTGCTTCAGGCCGGCGAGCCGCTTTGGCGATAGGGCTCTTCAAAGTCCAGAAAGTCTTTTTCGGCCACCGCATCGGCCACCCAGGCGGCCACCGCCGGTTGGGCTTGCACTGCTTGGGCATAGGCTGTGGCGGCGGCGTTCAGGGGCAGGCCGTAGCGGCTGACCCGCATCACCACCGGCGCGAAATAGGCGTCCGCATTGCTGAACTCACCGAACAAAAACGGCCCACCGCTGGCCGCCAGGGCCTCGCCCCACAAATCATTCAGGCGCTTGAGGTCCTCGTGCAGCTTGGGCTCGGTGCTCAGCAGGCGCTGGCCCACGGCCTTCAGGTCCGCGTCGATATTCATGGGGCACAAGCTGCGCAGCTGGCCAAAGCCGGAGTGCATCTCGGCGCAAAGGCTGCGGGCGCGGGCGCGTTGGCGCGCGTCTAGCGGCCAGATGGCCAGTGTGGGATGTTGCTCGGCCAGGTACTCAGCGATGGCCAGGGTGTCCCAGATCACAAAGCCATCGTCCTCGACCAGCACCGGCACCTTGTGCGTGGGGCTGACGGGCTTGAGGGCCTGGTAGAAGGCCGAACCCGGCGTGAAGTCAAAACGCAGCTTGATCTCCTCGAAGGCGATGCCGAAGGCCTTCATCAGCACCCAGGGGCGCATGGACCAGGAGGAGTAATTCTTGTTGCCGATATAGAGTTTCATGAATGCCTTTGTGCAGGGGCTTGCTGGGTGCGAGCAGCTTAGCGTCAGCGAGCGTGCGCTGTGCTGAGACTTTGGCAAGGCATTCTTGCGGCAAATTCAGCAATGCCCCGCTCAGCGCCTTGCCGTCTTGCGTATCTCGTTCAGGCGGGCGCAACCTTCCAGGGTCTGCAAATAGCTGGGCGCGATGGCCGCCAGCGACTGGGCCTGAATGCCTAGCGCCGCCAGATCGGGCAGCCGACCCGTTGCGATATTGGGCACTTGCATGGAGGCCAAGTTGTCGCGCGACATCAGCGGCACACCCGGCAAGGCTTCCAGCAGCAGGGCCTGGGCCCAGGCCAGGAGCGCAGGCAGGCCGAGGATGGGCCGCGGGTGGCCGCTGATGCGACCCAGCTGCTGCACGATCTCGCGCAGGCTCAGCACCTGCGGCCCGGCCAGCTCATAGGTTTTGCCCGCGGTTTGCGGGTCCAGCACACAGCGCAGCAGGGCGCGCGCCACATCCTCCACCCACACAGGTTGGAAGCGCGCCTTGGCCCCGGCCAGGGGCAGAAGCGGGAATAGGCCCAGCATGCCGGCGAAGAGATTGGTGAAGCTATCACCCGCGCCGAACACGACCGAGGGGCGTAGCAGGGTCAGCTCAAGACCTGCGCCCAGCAGCTGCGCCTCACCGGCCGCCTTGCTGCGCAGATAAAGCGAAGGCGCATCGGCCGCCACGCCCAGGGCGCTGACGTGGATCAGGCGCTTGACGCCGCTGGCCTGGGCTGCTGCCGCGATCTTGGCCGGCAGCTGCACATGGGCTTGCTCGAACTGGCTCTTATTGCCTTGCAGGATGGCGATCAGATTGACGACCACATCCTGACCCGCCATCAGCCGACGTAAGTCCTCTTCGCGATGGACATTGGCCTGTCGCACGCGCAGGCCCGGCAGGCTGATCAGGCCGCGTGCATGGGCCAGGCGTCGGGTGGGCACGGTGATATTCGCCCGGCCGCCCAAGGCCTGCACCAGCTGCTCGCACAGGGCGCTGCCGATGAAGCCGCTGCCGCCCAGGATCAGGAGTTTGGGATTGCTCATGGCATGTCGTTGTTGCTGCTGCTTTCCTTGGGGCCGATCTGCTTGCCCAGGCGATAGCGCAGGCTGCTGGCGTTGGCGCTGTTGTCGCCCAGCAAGGGCGCGTAGATGCTGGCATTGGTCAGCACTTTTTTGACGTAGTCGCGAGTCTCGGTGAAGGGGATGTTCTCCACCCAGATGGCGGCGTCCAGCGTGGCGCCTTCGCGCCAGCGCCGTGGCCGTCCAGGCCCGGCGTTATAGGCCGCGGCGGCCATGGCCATGGAGCCGCCAAAATCATCCAGCACCAGCTTCAGATAGGCGGTGCCGATCTTGATATTGAAGTCGCGGTCCGTCATCAGCTCGGGCCGGAAGTCCTGGCCTATCTTCTTGGCCGTCCAGCGCGCCGTGGCCGGCATCACCTGCATCAGGCCGGAGGCACCGACATGGGAGCGAGCGTCCATCACAAAGCGCGACTCCTGGCGGATCAGGCCGAAGACGTAGGCGGGGTCGATGCCGGCCTCTTTGGACTTGGCCAGCAGCTCACGGGCATGGGGCGCCGGATAGCGTTGGCTCAGGTCAAACTCGCCCCGGGCGCGCTCGCTGGTGTTGATGCAGCGGTCCCAGATCTCGCGCTCGCAAGCCTCTTGCGCGGCGGCGCGCAGGCTGCGGTCGTTCAGGCCGCGCAGGCTGAAATTCCATTCGCGCACGCCCTCGTTGCGCAAGCCGCTGCCAATCAGCAGCAGGGCGCGGTTCAGGCCGGCATGGCTTTGGGCCTGGCCGCGCTCGGCCGGGCTGAGTGGGCTGGGCGCTGCGGGCAGGGCGGGCTCCTCGCCCAAGTCTTCGGCGGCCAGGCGGCCGTAAAAAGTCCAGGGCGAGGCGATGGCTTGCAAGAGGCCGCGGGCTTCTGCGCGCAAGGGCTCACCCACGGCGCCCTCGGCGGCGGTGGCCAGCAAGGCGCGGGCGCGCCAGTACTGCCAGCTCGGGTCGCGTTGCTCGGCCGGGCTCATTAGCTCCATGCTTTTGAGCGCCTGGAACCAGCGCCCGCTGCGCAAGGCCGCGCGGGTGGACCAGGCCAGGGTGTCGTCGCTCCAGCTCAAGCCTTGCTTGTTTTTCTCCGCCAACTTGAGGGCGCGCTCGAAGTAGTCGGCCGCATCGGGGTTGAGCTTGAGCGCGGCCTGGCGGCCGATCTGCGCCCAGGCCCAGGCGTCCAGTTCGGCGGGCAGCTCGCGCTGCCAGCGGCTGCTCATCAAATCGGCCGCCACGGCGGGGTCGTTCGCGGCGATGCGCATCAGGGCCAAGGTGGCCAGCTCGGTGTGGGTGCGCGTGCCACCCTTGGCCTTGCGGGCGATGTAGCGGGCCGGATTGTCTTGAATCTCGATCAAGGCCAGCTCCACCGGCTTGCCCAGCAGGGCCGCGGCTTGCTTGGCGGCACGCGGTTTGCCCGCCTCCACCGCCAGGCGCAGCTTGAGCCAGACATAGTCGCTGCTCAGCAGCTTGGCCTCAAACAGGGTGCTGGCGAGCAGATTGCAGCCATCGTCGCCGTCACGTTGGGCCAACCAAGCGCTGCGGGCGGCGTCCAACACCTTGCGGCCGGCCAGGTGCTCGGTCAGCAGGCCGTAGCAGGCAACCTCGCGGTCGTCGCGCATCTGAAAACGGGGGTAGTCGGCGGCAAAGTTCTGCCAGTCGCGCCGTTTGCCCAACTCCAGCAGCCAGTCATTGCGCAGGCGATCTTCCACATAGCTGCCGGGCCAGCGGCTGTAAAAGGCCTCCAGCTCGGGCTGGCTGGCCTCGCTCAGGCGCAGGCCTAGTTGCCAGTAGTCCATCCAGGGGGCCAGGGGGTGGGCTTGCTCGATGGCGGCGCTGGCGGCGGCAGTGGCGCGTTTCTTATCCTTGAGGCGCAGGGCCTCCTGGGCTTCGATCAAGAGGGGGTCAGGTCTTGCCGGGGTGTTTGCGCTGCTCACCGTACCGCTGAACGTGCCATTTACGGCCGCGGGTTTGCCGCTGGTTTGGGCCTGGCACATCGGCAGGCTGCCCAGGCTCAAACTCAAGGAAAGTGCCAACACCAGGGCGGCGGGTTTCAGGGCTTTGCGCAGCCAGGGGCGTGATTCATATACTGCCAAAACTCGTTCCTCAAAGGTCAAACCGTGCCAACTCTTCTGCCAAATTCCCGCCCCGAACTGCGCGCCCAACTGCTGGCCGATCGCGCCGCCTGGTTGGCCACGCCCGCATCGCATGCGGCTGCCGCCGGTCTGGGGGCGCGCTTGCAGCAATTGCTGGCTCAAATCGAGCCGCAATGCCTGGGGCTTTACTGGCCGCTTGAGGGGGAATTTAACGCAGCCGAGGCCTTGGCGGGCAGGGCATTGTCGGAAGACCATGCGCTGAGCGCCCCGCTGGCGCTGGAGGCCGATGAAGACGAGGGTTTGGATGGTGAGGACGCCGATGAGGACAGGGCGCCCCGCGCCCCTGTGGTTTGGGCCCTGCCCTATGCCTTCAAATCGCCCCGTCGCATGGACTACCGGCGCTGGGACGGCGGCGCGCCCGGCTTGACGGATGAATGCGGCATCGCCAGCAGCAGCGGCGCGCCCCTCGTGCCCGATGTGGTGCTGGTGCCTTGTGTGGGTTTCACCCGCGAGGGCTATCGCCTGGGCTATGGCGGCGGCTATTTTGACCGCTGGCTGGCGGCGCACCCCGGCGTCACCAGCATAGGCCTGGCCTGGTCCATCAGCGAGACGCATTTCCCCGTCGAGGCCCACGATCAGGCGCTGACCCTGATCCTGACGGAAAAAGAAGCCATCATGCCCTGAGGGTAGGAAAGCTAGGTCATTGCTTCAGCAAAACTGGTGGTCAGGGCTCGGCCCATTGCTGGGCCTTGGCTTCTAATGACGGATTGACTCCAAGTTCAACGCCGCCATGACGCGCTCCAATCTTTTCCCTAACTTTCGCGACCCTCAGGTGCTGGACGCCCATGTGCGCCACACCCTGGACTTCTATCACCCGCGCGCCATCGATGCCAGCGGCGGCTTTTTTCATTTCTTCCGCGATGACGGCACGGTGTATGACGCCCACACCCGCCATCTGGTCAGCAGCACCCGCTTTGTTTTCAATTACGCCATGGCCTGGCGGCGCTTCGGTCACCCTGAGCATCAAGTCGCCCTGCGCCATGGCCTGAAGTTCTTGCGTGAGCAACACCGCCAGGCCGACACCGGCGGCTACTGGTGGTGCCTGAACTGGCAGGACGGCAAGGCCAGCCCTCTGGAAGCCGACAACCACTGCTACGGCCTGGCCTTTGTGATGCTGGCCTATGCCCATGCGCTGATGGCTGGCGAGGAGGAGGCGCGGACCTGGCTGGCCGAGACCTGGCATCTGATGGAGGCGCGCTTCTGGGAGCCCGAGGCCGGTCTCTACGCCGATGTGGCCAGCGCGGACTGGTCGGTGCTCGACCCCTATCGCGGCCAGAACGCCAATATGCATGCTTGCGAGGCCTTGTTGGCGGCGTTTGAAGCCACCGGAGAAACGCGTTATCTGCTGCGCGCCGAGACCCTGGCGCGCAATATCACCCTGCGTCAGGCGGCCTTGGCGAATGACTTGATCTGGGAGCATTACCGCAGCGACTGGCAGGTGGACTGGGACTACAACCGTGAAGACAAGACGAATATCTTCCGCCCCTGGGGCTATCAGCCCGGCCATCTGACCGAGTGGGCCAAGCTGCTTTTGATTTTGGAGCGCCACGGCGCACATCTGGCGCACGGGAAAGACTGGTTGCTGCCGCGCGCGCGCCAGCTCTTTGACATCGCCGTGGCCCGGGCCTGGGATGCCAAGCATGGCGGCCTGGTCTACGGTTTTGCGCCCGATGGCACGGTCTGCGACAGCGATAAGTACTTCTGGGTGCAGGCCGAGAGCCTGGCCACCGCCGGCCTGCTGGCCTTGCGCACCGGCGAAGATGGTTACTGGGACTGGTATCAGCGCCTGTGGGACTACAGCTGGTCGCATATGGTGGACCATCGCTATGGCGCCTGGTACCGCATCCTCAAGGCCGATAACAGCGCTTACAGCGATGAGAAGAGCCCGGCGGGCAAGACCGACTATCACACCATGGGCGCTTGCTACGAGCTGATCCATGCCTTGGAGCGCCAGGCATGACGAGCGCCAAGCCACTGCCCCAAGTCTTGTCTTTTGGCGAGGCCCTGACCGATCTGATTCGCAGCGGCCCGCAGAGCTGGACCTCGCTCTGCGGCGGTGCGCCCTGGAATGTGGCGGCCGCCCTGGCCGCCCTGGGTCTGCCCAGCGCCTTCGGTGGTGCCATCAGCTCCTGCGTGTTTGGTCAGGCCCTGTGGCAGGCCAGTGCGGCGGCGGGCCTGGACCTGCGTTTTTTGCAGCAGCAGCCGCCCGAGCGCCCGCCCTTGCTGGCGGTGGTGCATGAGCTGAGCCCGCCGCAGTACTTCTTCATCGGCGAGGGCGCGGCCGATTTGTTCTTCGCACCCGCGGCCCTGCCCAAGGGCTGGCGTGAGGCGGCGCGCTGGGCGCATTTCGGTGGCATCAGCCTGGTGCGAGAACCACTGGCGCAGCGCCTGCTGACCCTGGCGGGCGAACTCAAGGAACAAGGCGTCCGCATCAGTTACGACCCGAACTTCCGCCTGCTGATGGACAGCCGCTACGACGGGACGCTGGAGCGCATGAGCCGCCTGGCCGATGTGATCAAGGTCTCGGACGAAGACCTCTGTGGCCTGTTCCGTTGCAGCAGCCCCGATGTTGGCCTGGCCCAGCTGCAGGCCTGGAATCCGCAAGCCTTGTTGATGCTGACCCGTGGGGCCGAGGGTGCTGAACTTTTTCATTCAGAAGGCTCTTGCCGCTTGCGACCGCCAGCGCTCAAGGTGGTGGACACCGTGGGCGCGGGCGATGCCTCCATGGCCGGCCTGCTCTACAGCCTGATCAGCGCACCTGAGGCCGAACCTGCGCGGCATCTGCGCTGGGCCGTGGCGGCCGCCTCCGCCGCTTGCGAACAAGCCGGTGCTTGCCGACCCACGATAGCGCAGATCGAGGCCATGCTGGAGCGCTTGAAGGCCTCGCCATGATCCAGATCCAGCGTTTCCAGCCCTCGCATGGCCCTGCCGTCACCGCCCTGGTGCTGCAAATCCTGAACGAGGAATTCAGCATTCCTGTGCAGGCCGAGCACATGCCCGATCTGCTGGACGTGCCGGGTTTTTATCAACAGGGCGGTGGCGGTTTTTGGGTCGCGCTTGACGAGGGCGGCGAGCTGCTGGCCTGCCTGGGCTTGCGCGATCTGGGCGGGGGCCAAGCTGCTTTGCGCAAGATGTATGTGAGGGCCTCGCACCGCGGCCCTCAGCACGGCCTGGCCCAGCGCCTCTTGCAGACCTTGCTGGGCTGCGCCCAGGCGGCCGAACTGCGCGAGATCTTTCTCGGCACGACCGAGCAGTTCGCTGCGGCCTGCCGCTTCTACGAGGCCCAGGGTTTTGAGGCCTTGTCTGAAAGCGCCTTGCCGCCAAGCTTCCCGCGCTTGGCGCCGGAGACACGTTTTTACCGCCTAGCCCTGCCGCCCAAGGCTTAGGCCTGAGCTTGATCTGGATTAAAGCCTGAGCGGCATGAACTCCTACGATGCTCAGCTGCTGTAGGAGAAATCTCATGAGCCGTGTCAACGAGGGTGAGAAGTTTGCTGCCTTGGACGAGTGCCATCGCCAGATGCAGCAGCATTTGGAGCAGCTGCGGCATCTGATGCTGGGCATGCAGTCTGCCGGCCTGGACGAGGTCGCGCGGGCCCAGGCGGCGGAGATTGAAAAATTCTTCTCCGGCGCCTCGCGCCAGCACCATGCCGAGGAGGAGCGCAGTGTCTTCCCCGAACTGCTCAACAGCGATCAGCCCGAGCTGGTCTCGGCTGTGCGCAGCCTGCAGCAGGACCATGGCTGGATCGAAGAGAACTGGCTGGAATTGGGCCCGCGCCTGCGTGCCCTGGCCACCGGCTCCGCCTGGGTGGACGAAACCGAGTTCCTCAACTACGCCCAGGTTTTTATGGACCTGGTGAGCGAGCACCTGGCCTTGGAGGAGAGCCTGATCTACCCCGAGTCCAAGGCCCGCTGGGCGCAAGCGCTGCAAGCGCGCGAGCATCGCCGCGCCCAGGCCGGGCTGGCGGGTTTGGTCAGGCCTTGATCAGAGCTTGGCCGGCTGCGGATCGAGGTCCACAAACTGCCACCAGTCGCCCCAGAACAGCGGGCGGCGGTAGCCATGCACCCAGGCCTGGGCCACGTCGTTGCTGAACAGATGGGCGACGATTTTGTAGGGCGCATAGGCCACGGCCAGGCGCTTGGCCTCGCGGAATACGGCCTCGCGTTCGGGGCCGTCGGGCAGGGCCTCCAGGCGTTGGTAAAGCGCGTCCAGCTGCGGCAGCGAAAAGCGTGAGACGTTTTGCGAGCCGGCTTGCGGGCCGTTGTAGCGGGCCAGGGCGGCCAGGCCGTCGGGCACATCGGATTGCACGGCAAAGCCCCAGACCATCAGCTTGCCGGCCCGGGCCGATTTCAGATGCTCGGGGAATTTGGCGGTATTGAACTTCACCCGCAGACCCAGGCGCTGCAGATTGATGCGCCAGAGCTCATCGCTTTGCCGTGCGGCCTGGTCCGGCGTGGTGGCGATCTCGATGCTCAGGCTTTCGCCGCCGGGCTGCAGGCGGTAGCCCTCGGCGTCGCGCTCGCCCCAGCCGTAGGCGTCCAGCAAGGCATTGGCGCGCACCGGGTCGAACTCGCCCATCTCGCTCTTGAAGGCCGGGTCATAGCCGCTGGTGTGCGGCACGATAGGGCTTTGCGCGGGGATGCCCTGGCCGCGTCGCACCAGAGCGATATTGCGGCGCACGTCGTAGCCCAGCGAGATGGCGCGGCGCAGGGCGATGCGCTCGGGCGCGAGGCCGCCCACCACCGGGTGCGTCATGCCGAAGTAAATCAGCGAGCAATCGGCATTGAGTTGGCGGAACAGCTGCACGCCGCGTTTGGCCAAAAACGGCGCCAGCTGACCATGCGGCACGGCCTGGCTGATGAAGGGCGCGGGCACGCCGTCGCCGGGCGCGGCGAGGACGTCCAACTGGCCGTTCAAGAAGGACAGCCAGCGCGGCTGGTCTTCCTCGATGATGGCGATCTCCACCCGGTCCACCATGGGCAGCAAGCGGTCTTTGAAGCGCTTGGCGATGGCCTGGCCCTCGGCGTCGTCGGCGGCCGGGCTGGCGTCATAACGCCGCTCTCGGTAGACCGGGTTGCGCTCCAGCACGATGCTGGAGCTGCGCCGCCACTGCGCCAGGCGGTAGGGGCCGGTGCCCACCGGGTGGGCGTCCACATCGCGGCCATAGGCCTCCACCACCTCGCGCGCCAGGGCGCCGAAGATATCGCTGCTGGCCAGGCGCTCGATCAGGCGCGGGCGCGGCTCGGCCAGGCGGATCTGCAAGGTGTAGCGGTCCAGGGCGCGCAGGCCGGGGATGTCTTGCTCGTAGTCCAGACCTCGGCCGGTCTTGAGGGCCTGCTCGCGCAGCTCGTTCAAGCCGAGCATATTGGCTGTTAGCAAGAAGGGCAGCATGGGCGACATATTCGCCGGGTCCACGATGCGCTTGAAGCTGTAGACATAGTCCGCCGCCACCAACTCGCGCGGCTTGCCCTTGAAGGCCGCATCGGGCGCGAACAAGATGCCTGGCCGCAGGCGGATGGTGAAGGTTTTGAAGTCGGCGCTGACCTCGGGCAAGGCGGCCGCCGTCAGGGGCTTGACCAGCACCGGCCGGGCCAGGTGATCGAAGCAGTACAGGGCCTCGAAGATATGGCCGGTGACGGCGCGCGAATAGCCGTCGGAGATGCGCGCGGGGTCGAAGCCCGTCTCGGCCGCTTTGAAGGCCAGGCGCAGAGTCTTCTGGCCGTTTGCGGCCTGGCTGAGCGAGGGGGCGGCGAGCAGAGGCAGGCCGAGACCGGCACCCAGAATTTGGCGGCGACGCAGGGAAGTCGGGATCATTGCTGCTGTTCTCTAGAAAACGCAAAAGGACACGCTGCAGATGCGCAGCGTGCCCCGTGTTGGCCCGCGCCCGAGCCTGCTCGGGCGCGCCGTGCCACAGATTACTTCGCGGTTTGGCTGGGGATCCATGCCTGGTACTCGGCCCACAGCTTTTTCACATCCCCACCGCCGGCGCAGGCGCCGATGGCGTTCTCCCAGGTCCAGGGGAATTTGGAGCCGGGCTTGGCCGTGGCATTGAAGCAGGGGCCAAAGTCGCGAAAACCTTTTTGCTCGACCAGATAGGCGAAGAAGAAGGCGCCGGTCTTGTAGGGGTCGGTATAGCTGCCGCCCAGCTTGCGGTCTTTGGCATAGCCGAAACCGGCCTGGTAGCGCACCAGATCGGCCAGGCTTTCCAGGGCCGCGCCATGCATGCCCTCGTAGTGCTGGTAGGCGTGGACCATCTCGTGGAAGAGGATGCCCTTGACCTCGTCGGCCATATTGCCGCCCTTGGCTGCGTACTTCTCCAGCCAGCGGGTGTTGACGTTGACGATGATGCGCTCGGGCGGCTCGCCGGCCTTCCAGGCGATGCCGTCCTTGGGTTCTTCGCTGCCCTTCTCGCCATTCCATTCGCGGATGCGCAACTCCAGGGTCTGGAAGGCGGGCACATCGGCCGGGCTCTTGTAGAGGCGCTGCACCACGCCGCGCGCGATCTCATGCACATAAGCGTTGATATCGGGCACCAGGGCCGCAAAGGCCTGGGCGCCGGCGGAGCCGTCGTTCTTGTAGTCCACCACCGGGGTGGCGACGCGGACCCAGGCCGGGTCGTCTGCCGCGACGGCTGCTGAGAGTTGGGGTGCGGCCGGTAGGGCCTTGGCCTTGGGCGTGGCATGGGCCGTGGCGCAGGCCAGCAGCAGGGCGCTGAGCAGGAGTTTGGATTTCATAGTTGTTTTGGCTGGCGATGGGCGGCGGAGCAGAGCCCGCCGTGCTTGGTTTCAGTAAAAAGAATCAGTAACGGTACTTGGCCGAGACTTGCAAATAGCGGCCCATGGCGCTGTGCAGGCCGCCAAAGATATGCGAGCCGGAGTCCTGCACATTGAAGGGTGGCACTGCGTTCAAAACGTTGTCGACATTCATCTGCACATCCAAGCCCTTGAGCAAACCCTTGTAGCCCACATTCAGATTGATGACCGAGTGCGGCCTGATATCGCACAGGCTGGCCGGCAGGGACGGCGTTTTGCTGGTGGCGATGCTGCAGTTGTCCTCGCGGCTGGTGCTGAAGAAGCCGCCGACGGTGTTGCGGCTCAGGCCCAGGCTCAGCTTGTCGTACTCCCAGCGCAGGCCCAGGTTATGGCGCAGGCGCGGGGTGGACTCGTAACCGGCATAGCTGTAAGGCGCTTGATCCGGGTCGTACTGGTACTCGATGTGAGAGAGATAGCTGCCGTTGAAGTCGAGCGAGAAGCGGCCCCATTCGGCCGTGCGCCATTGCTTGTGGATTTCAAAGTCCACGCCGTCCGTCATGGTGCTGGTGGAATTGCGCTTGATGGCCTGGATCAGAAGGATGGGGCCGGCGGTGAAAGAGGCCGGGTCGCCGGGCAGCTTGGGGCCGCGCAGCACGGCATCGGGATAGCGATCGGGGTGGTCCACCAGGGTTTGCGGGTCGGGGTCGCCGATCTCGTTGAAGCGTTGGAAGCGCCAGTAGTCCAGGCCAAACGTCAGGTCCTTGATGGGCTCGGCCACAAAGCCGAGGAAGTAGCCCTTGGACAGCTCGGGCTTGAGGGCCGGGTTGCCGCCGGTGCGCATCTCCACCGTGGTGCCGCATTCATTGCCGTCGCAGCGCTTGGGGTCGTTGACGCCTGCATAGCCGCCGGTGGTGATGGGGGCAACCTCCAACACATTGGGGGCACGGAAGCCCTCGGCGTAAGAAGCGCGCACCATCAGTTCCTGAACGGGGCGCCACTTCAGGGCCAGCTTGGGCTTGGTCACGCCGCCGACGTCGCTGTAGTGGTCGTGACGCAGGGCCACTTGGGCTTCCAGGCTCTTGAGCAAGGGGATGGACAGCTCGCCGTAGACGGCGCTGACGCGGCGGCCCACATCCCAGCCGCCGGACTGGCCGGTAATGCCCAGGATGGCGCCGCTGCTGGCCAGGGGGCTGAGCTCGGAGAAATAGCTTTCATTGCGGGTCTCGGCGCCGATGGCCAGGCCCACATCACCGGCCGGCAGGCGCAAGAGATCGGGTTTGCTGGCGCGGAAATCGGCCACCGTCAGGGTGGTCTTGAACTTGTCCGTGGTGCCGGCCAGCAAGGAGGCGATCAGCTCCGGCGAATTGGGGCCGCCGAAGAGGTATTTGCCATTGGCAATCGCGTCAAACACCGGCTGCTTGAGTAGTTCGCCGCGGCGGGTGGCGTCAGCACTCTGCACCTGGTGGTTGAAGGCGGCCTCCCAGTCCCAGCCCTGGAACGTGCCCTTCACACCGGCGATGGCATTGGCGGAGTTGCTGACATTGTGTGAGCCGGTGCCGCCGGTGTCCTGGAACATATAGGTGATGTCCACCCGCTGGACATCGGCCAGGGTGGCGCCGGGCGGCAGCATGGACTGGCTGGGATATTGCGGGTGGCTGGGCAGGACGATGGGGTCCGGATGCAGATAGGTGCCGAAGGGCTGGCCAATGCCGATGGAGTTGGTGGTGTTGCGCAGCAGGCTCAGGCGCGCAAAGGCTTCCATATCGGGGCTGATGGCAAAGGTAGCGCCGCCGTTGAAGGCCAGGCGCTGCGAGTCGGCACCGGCTTGCTGCTTGGTGCTCTTGAACTCATCGTGCCAGCACACCAGGCCGCCGTAGGACGCGGCGGGATGGGCGCTCAACATATCGGGGGCGCAGGCCTTGTCCAGCGGCACGATGAAGCGTGAGGCCGTGCGGCCGGTGGCCGGGTCCAGAAAAGGCTTGTCCAGGGTGATTTGCAGATTGCCGGCCGGGCTGTAGCGGCTGCGTTCGTCCAGCCAGCCCCAGGGGCGGGTGTCGCGGTTGCCCACATAGCTGTCGCTGCGATTGCCCTGGTAGTAAGGGTCGCGCTGGATCAGCTCCAGATTGCCCCAGACGTTGTAGCGGTCGCGCAGCACATCACCCATGCCGGCCGTCAGGGCCACCGTGCGGCGGCCACCGTCATCGTACTTGGACTTGCCGGCCGAGGCATTGATCTCCAGACCGCTGAACTCCTTGCGCAGGATGATGTTGACCACACCGGCAATCGCGTCCGAGCCGTAGATGGCGGAGGCGCCGTCCTTGATGATGTCCACCCGGTCGATCACGCTGACCGGGATGCTGTTGAGGTCGCTGAAGAAGGCGGCGCCGGCGGCGCGCGGGTAGGCCGCCAGGCGGCGGCCGTTGACCAGCAGCAAGGTGGACTGCTCGCCCAGATTGCGCATATTCAGGGCCTGCGCACCGGGCGTGTAAGTGCCCAGCGAGTTCTCGTTGATATTGGTGGCGCCGTTGGAGCTGAGGTTGCGCAGCAGATCGCCGATGGAGCTGGCGCCGCTGGTCTCGATGTCCTTGCGCGTCATCACCTCGATGGGCGAGGTGGTCTCGGCGTCCAGGCGGCGAATGCGGCTGCCGCTGACCTCCACCCGCTTGAGCACCTCGGGCTTGGCCTCGTCCTTGTCGGCGGCCTGGGGCTTGGTTTCTTGCGCCAAGGTTGAGAGGGGCGCTGCGCTCAGCAAAAGGCCAAGCAAGGCGGCGGCCAGGGCCGTCTGTGTCTTCTTCATCGGTCTTGTCTCCTGTTTTTTTGATGGTCGGTGCCAGTGCCAGCCTTGTGCGCTGGCCTGGCCCGAGCTTGCCGAGGATGGGCAGCTGAATTCTTCTTGCGCAAGGCCCTGAAAGCGATGGAGCAGAACTGAGCCAGGCCTGCAGCTTTTCTGAGTCACGGGTTTGTCCTCGCCCAGTTTTTTTCGCGCCAGACCGCAGCTTTGCTCGCTTGTGGGTGCGCAATGCGCCCACCACACTGCGCGGCTTGCTCGGCTGCTTGCTCGCTTGTTCGCCTGCTGTTGGAGGTTCGCGTTAGCGAGGCGCGGCGGAGTGCCGGGAGTTCAAAGAATCTTTCGCCACCAGAGGAGACCTCAGACATGTTCAATCCCACAACAATCTCGCGCGCCCTGGCCGTTCTGGCCACGGCCTGCACGGCCTTGAGCGCCGCTCAGGCCCAGACCAAGGCCGACGCCACCCAGCTGGAGCGGGTGGAGATCACCGGTTCTTCGATCAAGCGCATCGCATCCGAAGGCTCGCTGCCGGTGCAGGTGGTGACGGCCAAGGAAATCGCCCGCAGCGGCGCCACCTCGGCGGCCGAGGTGATCCAGCGCCTGCCCGCCATGCAGGGCTTTGCGGTGATAGACAGCGCCGTCGGCGGCGGTGGTGGCCGGGCCGAGGCCAGCATCCATGACATCGGCGCCTCCTACACCTTGGTGCTCTTGAACGGCCGCCGTGTGGCGCCCTATGGCTCGGGCAATGCGGTGGATCTGAACTCCATCCCCCTGAGCGCAATCGAGCGCGTTGAGGTGCTGACCGATGGTGCCTCCGCGCTTTACGGCGCTGACGCCATCGCCGGCGTGATCAACTTTGTGCTGAAGAAGAATGTGCAGCGCTTCAGCATCGAGGGCGGCCTGGGCCTGCCTTTGGAAGGCGGCGGCCGCAATGGCAATCTGAGCATCACCGGCGGCTTTGGTGATATCGACAAGGATCGCTTCAATGTGATGCTGTCCTATCGCCACGATGAGCAGCGTCAGCTGGCCGCCACCGATCGCAAGTTTGGCAGCACCTCCTATCTGCCAGTGAGCTTCCAGGGCAAGAACTACATCTACGACCAGACCAGCTCCTACGCCGTGCCCGCCAATGCCACGGTGCAGTTCAAGCCCGAGGCCAAGCTGCCGGCCTGGGTCTTCAACCCCTATTACAAGGCCAATGGCAATAAGTGCGCGGAGCGCAATTTCTACAGCCTGTCCAACACCGCCACCAAGGATGTGGTGACCGAGCGTTGCACCTTCGACTTCGCCAACACCATCGAGATCTATCCCGAGAACAAGCGCGACGCGCTGTTTGTCTCCGGTCAGTTCAAGGTCAATGACTCGCTGCGCCTGTTCTCCGATGTGGCCTTGTCCAAGTTCCTGATCACCTCGCGCGTCGCGGCCAACCCGGTGCCCATCGATATTCCGCTGGATTCGGTTTACTTCGCCAAGCACATCCAGCCCTATCTGAGCGCCGAACAAGCCGCCAACGTCACCGATGTGACCGCCGCCTACCGCGGCCAGGACTTCGGCCTGCGCACCACCCGCCAGCATTACGACACCCAGCACATCGTCCTGGGTGCCGAGGCGGAGCTGGGCTCCTGGACGTTGAGCGGCGGCCTGACCTATTCGGCCAGCAAGAGCGATGAGGTCTACGACGGCGGCTACTTCCGCACCGACAAGTTCGAGGCCTTGATGGCCAACGTCAGCTTCGACCCCTTTGTGGCGGCCGGCAATCAAACACCCGAGGCCCTGCAGAAGATGCAGGACTCCATCTTCCACGGCCAGACCCAGACCTCCAAGACGGCCTTGACCGGCATCGATGTGCGCGCCACCGGCGAGCTCTTCAAGCTGCCGGCCGGTGCATTGAGCCTGGGCCTGGGCGGTGATCTGCGCAACTACAGCTATGAGCAGGCGCCGACCGCGGCGGCCAGCAATGGCGATATCTACAACTACAGCCCCACCGAGCCCTACAAGCTGGAGCGCCGCACGGCCGGTGTCTTCGTCGAGGCCCTGATCCCCATCGTCAAAGACTTGGAGCTGACCACGGCCCTGCGCTATGACAACACCGGCGCGATCAAGGACAAGCTCAACAACACCACCGTGGGCAAGAGCGCCAGCGGCACCACGTACAAGATCTCGGGCCGCTACCAAGTGCTGCCCAGCTTGCTGCTGCGCGGCTCCTATGGCACCGGCTTCAAAATGCCGTCCATGCTGGACATCGCCCAGCCCGAAGTGCCCTTTGGCGTGACCGGCGGCCGCTATGACTGCCCCTTCCCCAACACCGCGCCCTGCAAGCTGGGCCCGGATCAGTACACGCAGATGTCCGGCGGCAACGCCCAGCTGCGGCCCGAGACCTCCAAGCAAGCCGCCTTCGGCATCCGCTTCGAGCCCACGGCCCAGTTCGGCATCGGCCTGGACTACTGGCAGGTCAAGCTGAAGGATGCGGTCTCCGGCGTGTCGGAAGAACAGGCTTTTGCCGACCCGGCCAAGTACAAGGATTTGTTCACCACCTTCCAGCAGCCCAAGGAGAAGCAGGCTTACTACGCCTTCCGCAGCGTCTCCACCAATATCGGCCAAGCCATTTACAGCGGCATTGATTGGAATCTGATCGCACGCGCCAATACCGACATCGGTCGCCTAACCGGCGAGTTGAGCGGCACTTATATGATCGAGTCCTCCTATACCCGCGCGGGCACCACCGACGACTTCACCAGCAGCCTGGGTCGCTACGGTGAAAACGGCGCGGTGACGGCGCGCAATATTGCGCGCGCCACGGTCACGCTGGATTCGGGCGCCTTCAGCAATAGCTTCGCGCTGAATATGCGCTCGGGCTATACCGACCGCACGGCGCCGGTGCGTGATCTGGAAACCAATAAGAACACCACCATCACCCTGAACGTGCCGCGCTATGTGACCCTGGACTGGCAAGGCCAGTGGAACGTCAACCAGGCCCTGGAACTGCGCCTGGGCGTGAAGAACCTGCTCAACCAGGAGCCCCCCCTGAGCTTGCGCTCCGGCTCGGGCCACCAGGTGGGCTATGACTCGCGCTACGCCAGCCCCATGATGCGCACGGTCTACCTGACCGGCGCCTACCGCTTCTGAGTACAAGCCTGGGGGCACTTCAGGCCTGGGTCTGAGTGCCATGTTTGACGAGGGCGGCGTCTGTTCTGCAGCGCCGCCCTTGCTTGTTTTGCCCGCCGCGGCCAGGCTTTGAAAAAAGCTGGCCCCAGCACCCAGAAACAATCGCCCACCCTGGCCGTGCGCTTTGGCCCTGGCGCCACTAGCATGGCAGCACTTTGAAATTCTCGCTGGGGCCGGTATCGGCTCTGCGCTCAAGACCATCATGTCCATTTTCAACACGACCTTCCAAGCGACCTCCCTGAACCAAGGCCCAGCGTCTCACGGCCAGTTCGCGGCGGATTCGGCCTATGCCGCGGTGGACGTCTTCATCGGCACCGGCGGCGACGGCCACTGCCACCCGGCCGCCACCCGGCCCTTCGGCATGGTGCAGGTCGGCCCGGACACCCAACATCGCCACCATCGTCAGGCCTATCCCTGGTGCGCCGGCTACCGCTATGAGGACGACTCCATCCTCGGCTTCTCGCACACCCATTTCTCTGGCACCGGCCATGGCGATCTGGGCGATGTGCTGCTCATGCCTTTCACCGGCGCCACCAAGCTGGAGCCCGGCTACCCCGAGCGCGCCATGAGCGGCTACCGCTCGCGCTTCTCGCATGAGCAAGAGCGCGCCCAACCCGGCTACTACGCCGTGCGCCTGCTGGACCACGAAATCGATGTGGAGCTGACCGCCTCGGACCGCGTGGGCCTGCACCGCTATCACTTCGAGCCCGGCGCCAAGCCGAAGTTGTTGCTGGACCTGCGCTCTAGCGTCTACAACCATCCCGGCAAAAACCTCTGGTCGCGCCTGCGCCTGCGCACGCCCCAGCTGCTGACCGGCATGCGCGAGACGCGCGGCTGGGCGCCGGGGCGTCAGCTGTACTTCGCCATCGAGTTCTCGCGCCCGCTGACCCGCCACGAGTTTCACAACACCGAGACCGATGTCGAGTACCGGGGCTTCCGTACCCCCGGCCGCGAGGCGCATGAAAAGCGCGTGCTGGAAGGCCGTGCCCTGGTTGCCGCGTTTGAGTTCGATGTTCCGGTCGACCAGCAGCTCTTGATCAAGGTGGGCATCTCGGCCGTCAGCGAGGACGGCGCCATTGCGAACTTGAGCGAAATGCAGGGCTGGGACTTCGATGCCCAGCGCTTGCTGGCCGCCAAGGCCTGGGCCGACACCTTGGAAGTGATGGCCATCGATGCCGAGCCCGAGCTGCGCACCAGCCTCTACACCGCCCATTACCACGCCTGCCAGGCGCCTAGCCTCTTCATGGACGTGGACGGCCGCTACCGTGGCCCCGACAACGCGGTTCATCAGGCCAAGGACTTCGGCCCCGCCTTCAGCTACCACTCGACTTTCTCGCTATGGGATACCTACCGCGCCCTGCACCCCTGGCTCTTGCTGACCCAAGGTGCGCAGCGCAATAGCGACTTCATCAACTCCCTCCTGGCCTCGCAAGAGCACAGCCCGCATGGCATCTTGCCGGTCTGGCAATTCCACGGCCTGGAGACCTGGTGCATGATCGGCTACCACGCCCTGCCGGTGATCGCCGACGCCTACCTCAAGGGCTTGCGCGGCTTTGACGCCAAGGCCGCCCTGGGCGCCATGCAGGCCAGCGCCGAGTACACGCCCTATGGTGGCATTGGCGACTACCTCCAGCACGGCTATGTGCCTTACGACAAGGAAGGCGAGGGCGCTTCCAAGACCTTGGAATACTCCTTCGACGACTGGACCCTGGCCCGCATGGCCGAGGCCTTGGGCGAGCACTCGGTGGCGGCGCGTTACTACCAGCGCGCGCAGAGCTTCCGCAATCTCTTGGACCCGGCCACCGGCTTTGTGCGGGGCAAGGGCAGCGATGGCAAATTCCGCCTGCCCTTCGACCCCACGGCCGCCGGCTATGGCAGCGACTACACCGAGGGCAGCGCCTGGCAATACTCCTGGTATATGCCGCATGACTGCGCGGCCCTGGTGGGCAATCTGGGTGGCGACGCCGGCCTGGTCAAGCGTCTGGACGAGATCTTCGAGGCCGAGACCAATCCCAAGATGTACTCGCATATGGAGGACATCTCCGGCCTGATCGGTCACTACGCCCACGGCAACGAGCCCAGCCACCACATCGC
The DNA here is from genome assembly GCF_003852425.1 of Paucibacter sp. KBW04. Classification (GTDB taxonomy): domain Bacteria; phylum Pseudomonadota; class Gammaproteobacteria; order Burkholderiales; family Burkholderiaceae_C; genus Paucibacter_A. The sequence continues at coordinate 87,095 of NZ_QAJN01000021.1, forward strand.
CTATCTGTATGCCTATGCGGGTGCACCTTGGAAGACTCAAGCGCGCCTGACGCAAATCGTGCCCATGCAATACGCCAGCGGCCCGGCCGGCCTGGCGGGCAATGACGATCTGGGTCAGATGTCGGCCTGGCTTTTGTTCACCGCCCTGGGCTTCTACCCGGTGGCGCCGGGCAGCAATGAGTATGTGATCGGTCGCCCCTTTGTGCGCCGCGCCAGCTTGCGCCTGCCCAACGGCCGCATCTTCTCGGTGCGGGCCGAAGGGCTGGGCCATGGCAATGATTACATCGGCGCGGTACAACTCAATGGCCAGGCTCATGAAGTGAGCTATCTGCGCCACGAGGACTTGATGGCGGGTGGCGAACTGGTCTTCACCATGCAGGGCGAGCCGCGCCTGGATTGGGCGCAAACGAGGGCCCAGCGGCCCTATAGTCAGACGCCTTATCCCGTCAGTGCGCCCGAAGAGGGGCGTTGAGAAAATCGTCCCATGAGCAGTCGCAGTCCTTCCTCTTCTTCCGTCAGCAGCCATAGTGGCAGCGGCCAGCGCGCCGCGCTGGAGTCCTTGCGCCCCGTCCTGAAGGAGCGGCTGCCGCCGCTGAACGCCTTGCGCGCCTTCGAGGTGGCGGCCCGCAAGCTCAGCTTCACCGCGGCCGCCAAGGAGTTGTTTGTCACGCCGGGCGCGGTGAGCCTGCATGTCAAGCAGCTGGAAGATTATTTGGATGTGCAGCTGTTTGTGCGCGAGGTCAAGCGCCTGCGCCTGACGGCCGAGGGTGAGCGCTATCTGCCCCTGGTCAGCGAGGCCTTCAGCATCCTGCGCCAGGCCACCCAAGGCCTGCGCGGGCGGCAGGTGGAGAGCGTGCGCCTGTCGGTGCGACCCATGCTCTGCCATCGCTGGTTGCTGGAGCGCCTGCCGGCCTTGATGGACGCCCTGCCTTTTTGCCATCTGGAGATCGAGACCGAGCTGGACCGCGACCCCGAGCGCCAAGACCTGCTGCTGGACTACCAACCCGGCGTGGGCGCCGAGGTCTGCAGCCATGAGCTGTTCCGCAGCGACATCGTTCCCGTCTGCAGCCCGGGCTATCTGAAGGCCTTGGGCCTGAAGAAGATAGCCGCGCAAAGCGACTGGAGCCGCCTGCGCCTGCTGCACGACCGCCCCCTGCAAGGCATGGCCGACTACCCCGGCTGGTCCAGCTGCCTGCAAGGCCTGGGCGTGCAGGAGCAGGTGCTGGGCGGCAGCGCCAGTTTTGCCAACAGCTTGATGTGCATAGAAGCCGCGCGCTTAGGCCTGGGCCTGGCCTTGGCACCGCGCTATCTGGTGGAGCAAGATCTGCAAGCCGGTCGCCTCGTCGCACCCCTGAGCTTGTCCGAGGCCGCCCTGCCGGCGCCGCAGATCTATTACCTCAGCTATCGCAAATCGGTGCTGGAGAAGCCCTTTGTGCGGCAGCTGCTGGCGCAGTTGCTGCCGAGTTAAACCTCCCCCACGTCTAGGCGAGTTTGCGCCGCCTGCTCCAAGATCCAGGCGCAGAACTGCTGCACCTCGGCGCGTGGCTGGCTTTGCTGGGCCTGCAGCAGCCAGTAGGCATAGGGGCTGTGCGTTCGCGCAGCGGGGCCGAAGGGCTCGACCAGATCGCCGCTGCGCAGCTGCTCCGACACCAGGGCCACCCGAGCCAGGGCCACGGCCTGACCGGCCAGGGCGGCCTGAATCTGCTGGTAGGTGAAGTTGAGATACATCCAGCGCCGCGGCTGGATCTCGGCCGCGCCCTGCAGGCGCAACCAGTGGCGCCAGCTCAGGTATTCGGCACTGGGGCGTTGGTCGTCTTCCTCCGCCAGGGTGTGTTCCTTCAGGTCGCGCGGCAGCTGCATTTTGGGCGCTGCGCCGGACTCGATCTGGCGCGCCAGCATGGCGCTGATTACAGGCGTTAGCGTTTCGCCAAACAGGCGCTGGGCCTCGGGCGGCATGCGCTCGGCCACGGCATAGCGCAAGGCCACATCGACCTCACCGTCCTCCAGATCCAGCACCACATCATGGGCCGAGACGCGGATGTCGATATCGGGATGCAGGCGCTGAAAAGCCTCCAGGCGTGGGATCAACCACAGCGAGGCAAAGGAGGCGAAGGTGGTGACGTTGACCACCCGGCGACCCCGTGTCTGGCGAATCTGTCGCACCGTTTGGTCCAGGCGCTCCAGCAAGGCCTGGGCCGTTGTTTTCAGCAGCGCACCGTCGCTGGTCAGCTCGACAAAACGGGTGCCGCGCAAAAACAGGCTGCAGCCGATTTCCTCTTCCAGCGAGCGGATCTGGCGGCTGATGGCCGACTGGGTCAGATGCAATTCATCCGCCGCCGCGCGAAAGCTCAAATGCCGTGAGACGGCCTCGAAGGCGCGCAGCGGGCCGATCGACAAGGGTCGCTGGCGCAGGCCAGGGTTGGGTGGATTCATGCGCGAATGGTATCAATCCAAGGCCGCGAACTCATTGGACGCTCCTCCGGGTCAGCCCTAGTATTTGCCCATGCCGATCCAGAAGGGATAAGCCTGACAAGTTCCAGGTAGACGGCAAAACCGAGGTGAACAATCATGAGCAATCTGCAAGAACAAGGCATTTCCTCATCCAGCGACGCTGCCCTGTGGCGCCTGCAGCCGGGTCAAGCCATGGCCTTCACCGTAGGCCCGGGCCCGCGTGAGTTGCTGGTGACGGCCGGCCGGGTCTGGTTGACGCAAAAACAGCCCGCCAAGCCCGGCGCCTTGCCCGAAGACCATTGGTTGGAGCCGGGCAGCAGCCTGCGCCTGGCCTCGGGCGAGGAGGTCTTGCTGGAGGCCTGGCCCACGGCCCAGTTCCAGTTGCTGGTGCCGCCTTGCTATGAGCAGGCGAAGCGCAAGACCGCGCTGCTCAAGACTTCGTCCGCGCCTTGGTCCTGGCTGAAGAAGACGCTGCGGCCGGCGGTCGGCTGGACACGTCACCGGGCTGCCTGACTCTTTTGGCCTTGGCGGCCGGCGCCGTCTTGGCCTTGGCCTTGCTGGGCTTTTTTGCAGGCTTGGCCAGTTTGGCGGCCTGAGCCCGCAGCGCCGCTTCTTGCGCCAGCCGAGCCCAGGGGCGCAGCAGGGCGGGGGAGTCGATGGCCTCTTCGGGCGGGCGGAAGTAGCCCAGGCTGTGGGTCTCGCTGCCGCGCTGGTAGCTAAAGGGCTGGCAGCCCTGGGCCTCGAACTGTGGGCGGCTCTGGGCATCGGTCTTCAGATAGAGCTGCTCGTCGATGATGATGGCGACGAACAAATCATCCAGATACAGGCCATGGCCGCCAAACATGCGGCGGGTGCGCACAGGCCCCAGGCCTTCCAGCAATTCAGCACAGTGGCGGGTGAATTCGTCTTTGGCGCTCATGGGGCTAGGGCTTTGGGGTTTGAGTTGGCTCATTATTTGCACAAAGACTGCGTGCCGGCTGTGGGGCTTGTGCAAAACCCCTGCTCGGCCGCAGCGGCGCGCACTGCACAATGAGGCCAGCCCCGGCTGCTGGAGACCTCTGTGGATTTGAATGATCGTGTGGCCCTGCGTCACAAACTGATTCAGGAACGCCTGGACATGCCCGACCGCCTGCAGCGGGCCGAGGTTTTGCAAAGCGTTTTGCGCGCCTGGCTGATCCCGCGCCGGGAGCTGACCATAGGCGCGTATTGGCCCATCAAGGGCGAGTTCGACCCGCTGCCCGCCCTGTATCGCTGGAGTGAATCCGACCCCGACCGTCGCATCGGTCTGCCGGTGGTGGACAAGGAACACGGCACTTTGCGCTTCCATGTCTGGTACCCCGGCTGCCCCATGGAGGAGGACGCTTACGGCATCCCCAAGCCCAAGGACACCGAGGTCTTTGAGCCCCAGCTGCTGCTGGTGCCTTGCGTGGGCTACGGGCCCTGCGGCCTGCGCCTGGGTTATGGTGGCGGCTTTATGGACCGCACCTTGGCCGCCCTGCAGCCGCGCCCGGCCACCGCCGGCCTGGGCTATGCCCACGGCTTCCAGATGCTGCTGAAAGCCCAGCCCCACGATATGCCGCTGGACGCCATGCTGACCGAGGAAGGCGTGGTCTGGGACAAGAACGGCTGACCCACCAATTCCACAGACAATGCCCGCCATGAGCACTTACAAGCAACACCTGACCCTGCTGCAAACCCAGGCCGAACAGGCCCTGGCGCGTTGCGGATTCGATGCCCTCTTGATCGCCTCCGGCGTCGAGAAGTTCGCCTTTCTGGACGACCGGCCCTACCTCTTCGCGCCCAATCCGCATTTCAAGCATTGGCTGCCCCTGGTCAATCATCCGGACAGCTGGCTGCTGATCCGCCCCGGCCACAAGCCGCGCGTCGTGTACTACCAGCCGGATGATTTCTGGCATGTGCCCCCGGCCGACCCCAGCGGTGAGTGGCTGGAGCATGTGGAGCTGGTGCTGATCGCCCGCAGCGAAGACGCCGCCGCCCATCTGCAAGTGCCCGGCCGCTTGGCCATCATCGGCGAGGCGGATGCCGGCTTGCCCGGCATCGTGCCCAACAACCCGCCCGAGTTGCTCAACATCCTGCATTACCAGCGCGCCTACAAGACCGAGTACGAGCTGGAGCAGATGCGTGCCGCCTCACGCCGCGCCGTGCCCGCCCATCTGGCCGCGCGCAGGGCCTTCCAGGCCGGTGCTTCGGAGCTTGACATCCACCGCGCCTATCTGGCCGGCAGCGGCCACACCGATCGCGATCTGCCCTACACCAATATCGTGGGCTTGAACGAGCATGGCGCGGTGCTGCACTACCAGTACCAGGACGCACAAGCCCCGGCCGAGTCGCGTTCCCTGCTGATCGATGCGGGCGCCTCGGTGAACGGCTATGCCTCCGACATCACCCGAACCTGGGGCGCCGGTGACGCGAGCTTCCAGGCCTTGCTGGACGCCATGGAAAGCGCCCAGCTGGCCCTGGTGGACGAGGTGCGTGCCGGTGTTGATTACCGCAGCATCCATTTGAGCACCCATGCCAAGGTGGCCGCGATTCTGCGCGAGCTGGGCGTGGTCAAGCTGAGCGTGGAAGAACAGTTGGCGCAGCGCGTCACCTCGACCTTTTTCCCGCATGGCATCGGTCATCTGATCGGTCTGCAGGTCCACGATGTGGGCGGTTTTATGGCCGATGACAGCGGCGCCAACTCGCCCAAGCCCGAGGGCCACCCCTATCTGCGCCTGACCCGCCCCTTGGCGGCCGGCATGGTGGTGACCATCGAGCCCGGTCTCTACTTCATCCCCACCTTGCTGAACAAGCTCAAGGCCACGCCAGCAGCTAGCGCGGTGGACTGGAGCCTGGTCGCGCACCTGAGCAAATTCGGTGGCGTGCGGATCGAAGACGATGTGGTTTGCCGAGCCGAAGGCGCGCCGGAAAACATGACGCGGGATGCGTTTGCGGCGCTGAGCTGAGGGTTTTCCTTGTCGCCGGTTTGATGCTTGCTTGGCCAAGCCGGCACAGGTTTCCCCCGGGCTTGCGGCCCCGTCAAGCCCCTCACAATGCCAGCCATGACGCCTTCAGGCGTCGCAAGGCAGAGGGGCCAAAAAATGACTGGAGCGCTTAGGCGGCAGGGGGCAGGGCGAGGTGAGTCGCGGAGTTGGGCCGGGCCGCTGCAGGCGGTGCTGCTCGCTCTGCTGCTTTTGCTGCAGCCCGGTAAGTCCTGGGCCCAAGCCGGGCCAGGCAAGGCCGAGCTGATTGGGCCACAACCGGCCTGGGTCAAGCCTGTCGAGATGCCCAGCGAGAAAAGTTCGCTGACCGAGCAAGCCCGCCAAGGGATCTACTACCTGCTGGTCGATACCCAGGTGCGTGTGGATGCCACGGGGCGCCAGTCCTTTCGCCGCATTGCCATGCAAGCGCTCAACGAGAAGGGCGTGGAGAGTGCTGCCAATCTGGAGTTGCGCTTTGACCCAAGTTATGAGCGCCTGCAGCTGCACCGCATCACCGTCCATCGCGCGGGCCAGCGCAGCGAGCGACTGGCGAGTACGGCCTTGCGCGTCTTGCAGCGAGAGAAGGAGTTGGACTACCTCATCTACGACGGCAGCAAGACGCTCAATGCCTTTCTCGAAGACATACGGGTGGGCGATGTGGTGGAGTACGCCTACACCCTCAGCGGCAGCAACCCGGTGTTTGAGGGGCGCCATTTCGGGCAATTCGATTTGCAGTGGTCCTCGCCTGTGGCCAAGCTCTATGCCCGCCTGTCCTGGCCGGCCGGGCGGCCTGTGAACTTCAAGTTGCTGAACAAGGCGCCCGCGGCCAAGCAAACTTCTCGCGATGGGCAAAACGAGTATGAATGGCAGCAAAACGGCCTGGCTGCCTTGTCCCTGGACAACGACGTACCCTCTTGGTACGACCCCTATCAGGCGGTGCAGTGGGGTGAGTTTGCGACTTGGGCCGAGGTGGCGCGCTGGGCCCTGCCCTTGTACCGGGTGCCGGATCGGCTCTCTCCCGCTCTGCAGGCGGAGGTGAAGCGCATCGCGGGCAAGTTTTCGCAGCCGGCACAGAGGGCGGCCGAAGCCCTGCGCCTGGTTCAACGAGAGGTTCGTTATCTGGGTGTGGAGGTCGGTGTGGGCTCACATGCGCCCAACCCGCCCAGCCAAGTGTTTGAGCGCCGCTTCGGTGACTGCAAGGACAAGACTTTGCTGACCCTGACGTTGTTCAAAGCCTTGGGTTTGCAGGCAAGTGCGGCCCTGGTTCACACCCAGATGCGGCAGGGCATTGAGGGGCTGTTGCCGCGCCCCAGTGCCTTCAACCACGTCATCGTGCGTGCCGATATTGATGGCAAGAGCTATTGGCTGGATCCCACACGCAACACCCAGCCGGGGGAACTCGACCAGATGGCACAGAGCAACTTCGGGCGAGCCTTGCTGGTCGACGCCAAGACCCAGGCGCTGGAGTCTGTTGCCAGCGGCCCGGCCATGCAGCAATGGCGCCGCGTGAATGTGCTGCTCGATGTGCGCGCCGGCCTGGACAAGGCGGTGAGCATGACGGTCAAGACCGAATTGCAAGGCCTCAGCGCCGAACAGCAGCGTGCCCTGCTGGCCGGCGAGAACCCCAAGGAGTTGCAGCAGCGCTATCTGAACTACTACGCGCGCTCCTACCCCGGCCTCAAAGTGGTGAAGCCTTTTGAAACCAAGGACCTGCCCGGCAGCAACCGCATGGAGTTGCTGGAGTTTTACGAGATTCCGAACTTCTTCACCCGCAGCGAGACCGCGCACCGCTTGGAGGCCGGGCTGGAGGTGCCGGAGTTGCTCAGCTATCTGCAGGCGCCGCGCGACACTATTCGCACGGCTCCCTTGGCCCTGGCCTACCCTCAGGAGATCGAGCATGTGATCGAGCTCATGCTGCCCGAGGCCTGGACCTTCAAGGACGAGGAGCAACTGATTGAAGACCCGGGCTTCAGCCTGAGCCGAAAGATCAAGGGCGGCGAACAAAGCGTGCGCATCGTCGACCACTACCAGTCCCTGGCCGACCATGTGCGCCCAGCCGACGTGCCCAGCTTCACCGCCAATCTGGAAAAGGCGCGCAAGTCCCTGGGTTATCTGATTTACAAAAACGATTCGGTGAGCGGCAGCCCCCGCAAACAAGGCGCCAGTCTGAATATCGCCGTGGCCTTGTCGGCGGTCTTGTTGAGTGGTCTGTTTGTCGGCTTGGCCCTGCGGCTCTATGCCTGGAATCCCCGCAAGCGATGGGCCGCTGAGGCCGGTGCGTCGGCCTGGCCTTTGGGCGGCTGGCTCCTGCTGCTGGGTCTGGGGGTTTTGGTGACGCCGCTCAGAGCGGGGCGGCAGCTGCTGGAAAACGCCGGCAGCTACAGCATGGAAAGTTGGACCTACTTCACCTTGCCAGACTCGGCAGGCTTCCATGTCCTGACCGGGCCGCTGATGCTGTTGGAGCTGGCTGTGCTGCTCGCGCAACTGGTCTTTGGAGTCTTGTTACTCCTGCTGTTCCTGAAGCGGCGCAGCAGCATGCCCGTGGTGTATCTGGTGTTGATGTGGGGGTCGGTGCTTGTCGGCGCGCTGGACGCTTGGGCGCTGAATTCCATCCCCCAATTTGCGGGCAAGGCAGGCAAGGCGGGCGAGGAATCCGGCCTGGTCCAACAAGCCTGGGGTGTGATCTTTCTGGGCATCTGGACCGCCTACCTTCTTCATTCGGAGCGAGTCAGGCAGACCTTTGTGCATAGCTACTCAAAGGCGCAGGGGGCCGGTGCACCGCCCCTGTCTGACGCCTTGCCGCCCTTGCCTCAGTCGGGTGGGGTGGCTTAATGTGGAGGTGTTCCATGATCCGGAGCGCTGCCCCGCACCATGAAACTTAGGGCCGACTCAGTTCGCGCCCTCAATCGCGCGCTCCATCATGCGGGCTTTTAGTGCCGGGTCCACATTCAGGTCCAGAGCTTCGTGCAGGGTGCGGCGGGCCTGGTTGACCGACTGGGCGCTGGCCTCGGTGCTGCTGTGCATGGCCGCATCTTGGCCGCCCACCACATTGACCGTGCCGCCCGATACCTGGGCCACGGCATAGCCTGCCGGGCAGCTCACATTGGTGTAGACGACCTCCTTGCCACGGGCGCATTTGCGCAAGGCGCCGGGTGGTGGCTCGGCCGAAGCCGCGGCCTTGCTTGATTTGCTCGTGGGCAGGGCTTCGACCTTGTCACGAACACTGCCGTTGTCGAACTTGAAAGGCTTGGGGGTGTGCGCCACTTCGCCCTGCAGCAATTGCTGCTTCAGGCGAGTGGTGCCATAGCGTTGGACGCCGCCCAGCACCAGGGCAATGAGAGTGGTCCAGAAAATAAGTCGCAGCAACATGGTGGCAACAGCTTGGGGGGTAGGCTGAAATTTTGTGGCATAACGGCTAATTTGGTGAGTCTGTTTGGCTACGCTCTTTTGGGGGGTAGAGCGGGGGGCTTGCTTGATTCCCGCTTTTGGCTTTGGGATTGACATCGAGCTCTCGCAAGACCGACGATGGCCTCCAAGGCCCCCTGCTTTCAGAACCAAGCGCAGGCTTGGTTTCGCGGAGGCTCTCTGGGACGGCGCGAGCCGACCCCTTCGCTTGCCGCGCAGCGTGAACTTGAGGAAATGAGTTCGGATGAATTCCATCAAGCAAGGCCGGGTCCTGGCTTCTCTCAAGGCCGCCGCGATGGCGCAAAAACGTGGCGACTTGAACGCGGCGGCGAAGTGCTATCGCGCCGTGCTTCGCGATGCGCCCGCGCATCCCCTCGCTTTGCGCTTTCTCGGGAATGCTGCGCGACAAGCGGGTCAAGGTGAGCAAGCCGTCGAGTTGCTGGCTGGGGCGATCGCGGCCGCGCCGGAGGATCCCGCACTTCGCACGGAGTACGCGCTGGCGCTGTTCGAGATGAATCAGCTGGATGAGGCGCAGACCCAGTTGTTGCGCGCGCTCGATTTGGGGCCGCCCAGTGCTGACGGTCTGGTGCTGCTCGCCAAGGTGCAAGAGCGTCGCGGTCAGACCCAGGAAATGTTGGCGACTCTGTACGCCGCGACGCAGGCCTTTCCACGGGATTGGCGCCACTTCATGCGCTTGGGCGCCGCCTTGGCTGGGGCGGGCAATTGGACGGTGGCCGAGCAATGTTTTTCCTGTGCCAGTCAGTTGGCGCCCACGCGCTCGGACTGTCATTTCAACCATGCGCTGGCCTTGCGTGAAACAGGTCAATTGCCAGCGGCGGTGGATGCCTTCGAGCGCGCCATCAAGGCGCAACCGGATTCGGCCTCAGCCTTTCTCGAACTTGGTGTCACTTACCAGCGGCTGGGCATTGCTGAGGCAGCCCTTCTGGCTTTCGACTGCGCCGAAGCCCAGTCGGCGCAGGACCCGCGTGTACTGCTGGAGCGGGCGCGGACTTTGCTGAGTCTGCAACGCAAAGACGAGGCATTGACGAATTTGCAGCTCATGGGCCAGCGCTTTCCCGAGCATGCCCTAGCCCACAATCTGCGCGGCATGTTGCTGGCGGAGATGGGCCTGGCCGACGAGGCCTTTGCGGCCTATAGCCAGGCCATTCAAGTGCAGCCCGACTGTGTGGAGGCTTTGCACAACCGCGCCAATCTGCTGCTTGGCAGCCGCAGATTCACTCCTGCGCTGGCGGATTTCGACCGGGCCATGCAGCTCAAACCTCAGCTGGATTGGCTGCGCGGCCTGCGTCTGTATACGGCCATGCATGTATTTGACTGGGGCGGCTTTGAGGCCGAGCTCGCCGCCATCCTGCCGGAGCTGGCGAGTGGCCGGCGCATTGTTCAGCCCCTTGTTCTGCAGACGCTGTGTGATGACGCTGCTGCGCAGCTTGCTGCCGCGCGCATCTGGATGGAGAGCATCGGCACTTCGCAGCGCGCAGGGCAGATGCCGCCGCGGGAACCCGGCGGCAAGCTCAAATTGGCCTATGTCTCGCGTGATTTCAAGGCGCACCCCATCGCCTACTTGCTGGCCGAAGTTATCGAGTTGCATGACCGAGAACGTTTCGAGGTGATCGCCATCAACTATGGCCCGGCCACCCGCGACCCCATGCAGGAGCGGCTGCGCCAAGCCTTCGACGCCTTTCACGACGTGGAGACCTTGAGTGACGCGCAAATCGCCGCGCTGTGCAGAAGCCTGGGTGTTGATGTTGCGGTCGATCTGACGGGCTTCACTCAAGGCGCAAGGCCCGGCATCTTTTTCCAGGGGGCAGCGCCGCTGCAGCTGCTGTATCTGGGCTATCTGGGCAGTTCAGGCTCGGCCGTCTACGACTATGTGATTGCCGACGAGGTCTTGGTGCCGCCCGAGAGCCGCCCCTTCTTTGACGAGAAGCTGCTGTACCTGCCCTGGTATCAGTGCAATGACCGCCAGCGCCCTCGGCCCTCGACCGGCTTGCGCCGGATCGACGTGGGCCTGCCCGATCAAGCCTTTGTCTTTTGCTGCTTCAACAACTCCTGCAAGATCAACCCCGCACAGTTTGCGCGTTGGGCCGAGATCTTGCGCGCCCAGCCACAGGCCGTGCTTTGGCTCTTGGAAGAAGACCCGCTTGCGGCCCAGAACCTGTGCAGGCATGCGAGTGAATGGGGCATAGAGCCGCAGCGCCTGGTGTTCGCGCCGCGTTGCTCCCGTGAGTCTTATCTGGAACGTCTGGGGCTGGCCGATCTGTTTCTCGACACCCTGCCTTACAACGCAGGCACCACCGCCAGCGACGCCTTGTGGATGGGTCTGCCGGTGCTGACCCTGCCCGGCCAGTCTTTTGCCAGCCGTATGGCGGCCAGTTTGCTGAGGGCACTGGGCTGCGAAGCCTTGATTGCTCAGGACCAAGAGCACTACCGGGATCTCGCCATTCGAATCGCGGCTGAGCCTCGCTTTTATGCCCAGCTCAAGCAAGCGGTGTTGAGCGGGCGGGAGCACTCGAATCTGTTTGACACGCCGCGTTTCACGGCCCAGCTGGAGGCAGGCCTTGAATGGGTGCATGCGCGCAGGCTGGCGGGCCAGCCGGCCGAGGACTGCCGGCTCGCGCCGCTTCGCTGAAGCCTGCCCTCGCTCTACTTGGCGCTTACCGTGATGGGCAGGCTGGCCGTGGCCGTCTGGCCGGTGGAGTCCTGCACCACGATCTTCAGCGTGTAGCTGCCGGTGATGGGCTTGGCCCAGCTGGCCGTGATGTTCATGCCATTGGCCGAGAACATCATGCCCAGCGGCACCCCCGAGATGGAGATGGAGACGGCGCTGACGCCGGGATCGCTGATGCTGATCAAAGCGCTGAGGGGCTTGCCTGCCACGCCGCTGACCGCCGGGGCCGTGATCTGCGGGCCGCTGGCCGCGATCTTGACGCTGATCAGGGCCTGGCCGCTGAGGCCGGTCTTGCCGTCCTTGACCGTGACCGTCACGCTATAGCTGCCGAGCACAGGCTTGGCCCAGCTCAGGACGCCGCTGCTGCTGACCGTCATGCCGCTGGGGGCAGCGCTCAAGCTGTAAGTCAGTGGGTTGGCAGCGCTGGTGATCAGGCTGTAGGACAGGGCGACGCCGGGCTTGCCCGTTAAGTTGGCGGCGCTGACCGTGGGCGCCACCGGGGCCGGGGCGGCGGCGATATTGACGCTGTAGACCGCCTGGCCGCTGAGACCGGTTTTTGCGTCCTTGGCGATCACGCTCACCGCATAGCTGCCGGCCGCCGGGCTGGGCCAGCTGACCACGCCGGTGCTGGCCGCAATCGTCATGCCCGCAGGCGCAGCGCTGAGGCTGAAGCTCAGGGCATTGGGGCCGCTGGCCGAGGCGGTGAAGCTGAGGGCCTTGCCCACCTGGCCGCTGATGCTGGCGGGCGTCACCACCGGTGCGCTGACCGGGGCGGCCACGCCGCTGAGTTGGCTCAGCAGGCTGGCGGCATTGGGCGTGCCCAGGCCGGTGGCGGTGTCATAGCCGATCTTGGCGGCGCAGCTGGCGCAAGTGCCGTTGCTGCCCTTGTTGATGTCGGCAAAGGCGGCGGCATAGTTGCCCGGCACGCTGGCGATGCTGGCGTAGAGCGCGCCGTGGGCCTGGCCCAGCACGGGCTTGGCGACTTGGGCGCGCACGGCATTGGCGACGGCCAGCAGGCCGGCCCATTGCGGCGTGGCCAGGCTGGTGCCGCCGGCGCTGATCCAGTTGACCGCGCCGCCGCTGCTGGTCAGCACGGCCACGTATTGGCCGGTGCTGGGGTCGGCGTTGAAGGCCACATCGGCCACGCTGCGGCGCAGCGGCGTGCCCATGCCGGGCACCGTGGATTTCTGATAGCTGGGCGTGGCCGTGTAAGCACTGACGCCACCGCCGGTGCCGGACCAGGTGAGCTCGCTGCGTGTGCCCGTGCCGCTGTAGGTGAGACTGGTGCCGCTGACGGCCAAAACATTCGGCGAGACGGCGGGCCAGGACACGGCCGCACCGGAGTCGCCGGTGGCGGCCAAATAGCTCATCTTGGCGGCAGCAAACGCGGCATCGACCGAGGCGGTGTACGTGCCTTCATTGGCACCAAAGCTCATCGAGACAACGCCCGGGCCCATGGCATTGGCCAGTTTGACGGCGCCCAGCAAAGCATTCAAAGAAGCGTCGGCGGATTCGATCAGCACGATGCGGGCCAAGGGGGCGATGGCATGGGCCCATTGCACATCCAACGCAATCTCGGTGGCCCAGCCGGAGTTGTAGGCGGGTGCCGAGGCCGTCATGCCGCCGGCCGGCGTGCTGTAGACCTGGCTGAATTCGCAGGCCTTGCTCGAGGCCGCCGCCAGGGGCAGGGCGGTACTGCTGGCAATCGCCTTTGTTGTGCAAGTGGGCAGGCCGAACTTGCTGTTGAAGGCGGCCAACTCGGCGGCGATATAGGGGTCGTGGTAGGCGTCGACGATGTAAACCGTCTGGCCCGCACCCAGCTGCGCCGCTTGCGCGGCCGTCAGGCTGGCGCCGGCCACAGGCAGGGCGGGCAGGCCGTAGGCGGCGCGGATCTGGGCCGGGCTGTAGGTCGAGACCACGCCGCTGCCGGCCATGGGGCTGACCCCGGTGCTGGCGCTGGTGTTGACACTGAGTGCGTGGCTGCGACTGGCGGCCTCCAGGGTCTGCACGGTCAGCCCTCGGGTGGACAAGCTGCTCAGCTCGGCCGGGACCGACTGCCGACGCGGGCCGCTGAGGGCCGAGGCATTGGGGTTGAGGCGATCGCCGTCCCCCGGCTCGTCCAGCAGCAGCGGTGCGACGTGGAAGGCGGGCTTGACCTCCGTTTGAGCGGCCGCGCTGGGCAGATCATCCGTCTGCAGCTGCAAAGTGGTGGTGGCGCTGGCCAAGGGCGCCAGGTTGGGCTCGGTCGCCACATCGGGGCGGCCGCCGCCGCAGGCGCTGAGCAGGAGCAAGGCGGCGCTCAGCAGGCTGAGGCGGGGCAGGTTTGCTTGCGAAGAGGGCTTTGCTACCGACATGTCCAGGGCACTCCGAGAAGGAAGGCGAGGGCCACGCCGGATCAATGAGCTTGGGCTGAGGTCGCTGCAGCCATTGCTGTCGCGTCCTGCCCCGGCTTTGCGGCCAGGGAGAACCCGGCCGCTCTGCGCTTCATTGGCAACCCCGCTGCCCTGGCGCTTGCGCGCGGTAGGCCGGTGGCTTTGCGTCCCCGTCTTTCGACGGGTTTGCCCTCTGTTACTGCAAATCTTTCAGCGCCGCCAGGCCTCATGCTTAGCGGTCATCTTTATCAACTCTAGCGATTTCCCTGAGCGCCATCAGGGCCTACGGAGAATTTGGCCGATTGGCGTGACAAATTGGCGTGGCGCTGTGGTGGCGGCGCTCCGCAATGTTGTCCGCCAGGGCGCTCTCCGACAGTCTGGGCGGGGCTTAGAAGCGCATACCCAGGCCGACGCCGACCAGCAGCGGATCCACCTTGAACTCGCCGATGTCCTTGCCCGCGGAGCTCACGGTGGTCTTGATCTGAACCCTTTTGATGTCGATGCTCAGCACCAGGTTCTTGGCGATTTCGATGTCGGCGCCGATCTGCGCTGCGAAGCCAAAGCTGTTGTTCTTCAGGTTCAGGTCCAGCGCGTTCAGGCTGGAGTCGAACTTGATGTTGGACAGATGGGTGTAGTTCAGACCCAGGCCCAAAGAGGGGGGGCCTGTCAGCTGGTTTTCCGAAGCGGAGCGAGCGCTGCTCAAGCGCTTGCCAGACTCAAAAACAAAAAAGCCACGGCGCTCGAGCTCGTGGCTTTTTCTTGAAGGCTGAGCGGCGGGGCCGCTCAAGTCCTGGCTTCGCGGATGATCAGAAGCGCATGCCCAGGCCGACGCCGATCAGCAGGGGGTCGACCTTGAAGTCGCCGATGTCATTGCCCTTGGAAGTGACGGTGGTCTTGATCTGCACCTTCTTGATGTCGACGTTCAGGAACAGATTCTTGCCAATTTGGAAGTCGGCACCGATCTGGGCCGAGAAACCGAAGCTGTTGTTCTTCAGGTTCAGGTCCAGCGCGTCCAGGCTGGGGTCGAACTTGATGTGCGAGATATTGGTGTAGTTCACGCCCAGGCCCACATAAGGACGGAAGGTGCCGGTGGGGATGAAGTGGTACTGCAGCGACAGGGTAGGAGGCAGGTGCTTGAAGCTACCGATCTTGCCCAGATTGCTCACCGACAGATCCTGCGATTGCGGGTAGGTCAGGATCAGCTCGGCGGCGATATTGGGGGTGAAGAAGTAGCTGATGTCCACTTCGGGCAGCCACTTGTTGTTGATCGATGCGTCGGAAGACTTGCCCACCACGGCGGTCAGGGTGTCATGCAGCTGGCTGCTGTTGGTATTGGCCGATTGCAGATTCACGGCGCGGGCGCGCACCAGCCAGTTGCCTTCTTGTTGGGCTTGGGCGGCGAAGCTGGTGCTGGCCAGGGCGATGACAGCGAGGGAGGTAGCGAGCTTGTTCATGATGTTTGCAGCGTTTCCAAGTGATGGGATCGAGTCCCGATGACGCTATTGAAACGGTCGGCAAGGGGTTAACCCTTGATATTTCGCAAACTCAAAAACCCGTGGGCGCGGCCGGCAGGGCCTGTTTGAGCTAGCTCAAGAAAGCGCTTGGCCGCTGCAGCGTTTGTGCAACTCGCGGCCACAGCGGGAGGGAACAGGCGTATGGAGGGCCGCCTTCAGTCCTGCAGCCAGGCGTGATGCTGCAGCCAGCGGCCCAGCTCGTTGTCATTGGCGAAGTCCAGCTTGGCAAAGAGATGGGCACGATGGCTCTCGACCGAGCGCGGGCTGCACGGTGGATCCAACATCCGTGCAACCTCTTTGTTAGGCCGGCCCAGGGCCACGTGGCGGGCCACCTCGCGCTCGCGCGGGGTCAGCAGGCGCCAGCGGGTCAGGGCATCGGCGCGCGCCTGGGCGGCGTCCAGGGCCTGAGGCAGCTTGGCCAGCAGCTCGGCGGTATTGGGTTTGACCACCCAGTCGAAGGCGCCCTTCTTGACCGCCTCGATGGCCATCGCGATCTCGCCATGACCCGACAGAAACAAGACCACCAGCGGGCTGTGCAAGCCCAGCAGGCGCTCGAACACCTCCAGCCCGCTCAACAAGCCCTGGCCCATGCGCAGATCCAGGATCACGCAGCCGGGCTGCTGTGGGTCCAGCGCCTCCAAAAAGGCCTCGCCCGAGGCAAAGGCCTGCACCGGCTGGCCGCTGGCGAAGAGCAGCATCATCAGGGAGCGGCGCACCGCCTCATCGTCGTCGACGACGTAGAGATTGAGCTTGTGATGGGGGCTGTTGCGGCTACTCATGGCGGCAGGGGGAGGCTGAGGCTGAAACAAGCGCCCGGTCCGTCCAGACGGTTGGCGGCGCTGAGGGCGCCACCATGGGCTTCGGCAATGCTGCGGCAGATCTTCAGGCCCAGGCCCAGGCCGTCGGGTTTGGTGCTGAAGAAGGGGTCGAAGAGATGGCCCAGCAGCTCCGGCGCGATGCCGGGGCCGTGGTCCCGCACTTGCAGGCTCAAGACTTGAGCCTCGACGCTGACCTCAATCTCGATCTGGCGGCGCTCTTGCGCCAGCTCCTGGCCGGCCTGCAGGGCGTTCATCAGCAGATTGATCATCAGCTGCTCCAGCAACAAGGGGTCGCCGCGCACGGCGGGCAAGCCCTCTTGGAGCTTGAGCCTGAGCCTGGCCTTGCGCAGGCGCAGCTCGGGCGCCAGCAAGGCCTGAACGCGGGCCAGCAGGGCCGCGATGTCCACCGCCTCATGCACGCCACCGCGCTGGCGCACCAGGCCGCGCAGGCGCTTGACGATCTCGGCCGCGCGCTGGGCCTGGGCCACGATTTCGTCCAGGCTCTCGATCAGCAGCCCCTGGCTATTGATCGAACCCTGCTCGGCAAAAGCCCGCGCTGCCAGCGCGAAGTTGGACAAGGCCATCAAGGGCTGGTTCAGCTCATGGGCCAGGGTGGAGGCCATCTCGCCCAGACCGGCCAGGCGGGCGCTGCGCTGCAGCTGCGCGTCTTGCAAGCGCTGGCGCTCCTCCGCCTGCTTCTGTGCCGTGATGTCCACCACCGAGCTCATCCAGCCGCTGTGCTGGCCGGCCGCATCGATCAGCGGTGCCGTGTAAACCATGGTGTAGACCTCATGCCCATCGCGGTGGCGCACGCGGGACTCAAAGCCGTTCAGGGCCGCGCGGCCGCTCAGCGCCGCTTCGCTATCGCGCCAATGCTGGTCCAGATCGTCCGGGTGCCAGTAGGGGTAGGGCGGCTTGGCGCCTAACAACTCCTCGGCACGGTAGCCCACCATCTCGCACAGGGCGGGGTTGACGTAGATGATGCGGCCGTCCGGCGCGCGCGCCCGCATGCCCACCAGCAGCGAGTCTTCCATGGCCTTGCGGAAGGCATGGGCCTCTTGCAGCTCGCGGGTGCGCTCCTGCACCCGCTGCTCCAGTTCCAGCCGCGCCAGTCTTTGCTCGGCAAAACGGCGCTCGCGCAAGCGCCAGTACAGCGCGCCCAACAGGCCTAGCCCACCGGCCAGCGCCGCCAGGGCCTGGGCCAGATTGCGGGCCTGGCGCAGCTCGGCCAGATCGCTCATCACCGTCAGCGTCCAGCCCAGCTCGGGCAGGGCCTGGTCCAGGGCCAGGAACTGCCTTTGGCGCCCGGCGATGCGGGTTTGGATGCGGTACTCGGCCTGGTCTGGCACCCGCTCGTCGGCCCAGGGCATGGTGGCATAACTGCGGTGGCCGCCGTACTGGCCGTGCGCATCCAGCCAGGCAAGATCGGCCGGGCTGAGGGGCTGGCGGCTGCGGTAGTACCAGTCCTTCACCGAGCCCAAAAAAGCGATGCCCCGCGCGTCGTAAAGCAGCACCGGGTCTTGCGCCTTGGCCCAGGTGGCTTCCAGTGCGTCCAGGCTGACCTTGACCACCATCACGCCCAGCACCGGCCCTGCCGCATCGGCACGCACGGGCGCGGCGATGAAGAGCCCCGGCACGCCGGTGGTCAGGCCCACGCCGTAGAACACGCTGCGCTGGCCGCGCATGGCTTCCTCGAAGTAGGGCCGGCTGGCGTAGTTCTGGCCCACAAAGCTGTCGCTCGTCTGCCAGTTGCTGGCGGCCAAGGCTTTGCCTTGCGCGTCCAGCAGATAGAGCGCGGCCGCGCCGCTATGCGTCTGCACCTGGGCCACATAGCGATTGGCTTGCAGGCGGGCGGCGGCGTCCAGGGGCTGGCGCAGCAGGGCCAGGATGAGCGGATGCTGGGCGGCGGTGAAGGGCAGGTAGTCGAACTTCTCGGCCGCGCCGCGCAGGCCCAGGGCATGGACCTCGACCGCCCGTTGCAGGCCCTGCACCTTGATTTGCAACTCGCGCCGCTCGGCCCAGTGCCCGGCCGCCCAGGCGGCGAGGGCCAGCAGCAGCGCGGCCAGCAAGGCCAGCAGGCCACGGCGCAGAACGGGAGACAGGGAGGTGCGAGACATGGTGTGAGCAAGGGGTCGCCGCATTGTCGACGGGCGCTTGCTTTGACGCCCCTGCGTAGAACTACGCAGGGCCGCGCGGTGACTCGAACGGATGCGCCTGTGGCCGAGTCTGGCGAGACTGGGCCGACCTTAGCTAGAACAATAGGAGACCGCCCATCATGGACCACAGCATCACACCCAGCCGCGCAGCCGCCAGCGGCGCCCCGGCCAGCAGCGCGCCCGAGCGCATCGACGCCAGCCGACTCAAGGCCATTCTGGTCGGCTCGGCTGGCAATTTGGTCGAGTGGTATGACTTCTACTGCTACGCGGCCTTCTCGCTCTACTTCGCCAACTCCTTCTTCCCGGCCCAGGATGCGACGGCGCAGATGATGTCCACCGCTGGCATCTTCGCCCTGGGGTTTTTTGTGCGGCCTCTGGGTGGCCTGCTGTTCGGCCGCATCGGCGACCGCCTGGGCCGCCGTCAGGCTTTGATGACCTCGGTGCTGCTGATGTGCTTGGGCTCGCTCATCATCGCCTGCGCCCCCACCTACGCCATGGTCGGCGCCTGGGCACCGGCCCTGCTGCTGCTGGCCCGCTTGCTGCAAGGCCTGAGCCTGGGCGGTGAGTACGGCTCCAGCGCCACGTACCTGTCCGAGATGGCCAGCTCCAAGCATCGGGGCTTCTATGCCAGCTTTCAGTACGTGACCCTGATCGGCGGGCAGCTGACGGCCTTGCTGGTGCTCCTGCTCTTGCAACATGTCTTCCTCAGCCCCGAGGAGCTGAAGGCCTGGGGCTGGCGCATCCCCTTCTTCATCGGCGCTCTGCTGGCGCTGATCGCCCTGGCCATGCGGCGCGAGATGCCCGAGACCGCCTCGTTTGAAAAGGCCAAGCGCCAAAGCGGCAAGCAGGCCCTGGGCGGCCTGCGCCAGCTGGCGCGCTACCCCAAGGAGGTGATGGTGGTGGTGGGCCTGACCATGGGCGGCACCCTGGCCTTCTACGTCTACACGACCTATATGCAGAAGTTCCTGCGCCTCTCGGTCGGCCTGACGGATGCGCAGACCACGGCCGTCTCGGCCGCCTCCCTGGTCTTCGCCATGTGCTTGCAGCCGCTTTACGGCGCCTTGTCGGACCGCATCGGCCGCCGCCCCTTGCTCTTGGGCTTTGCCGTGCTGGGCACTTTGTTCACCGTGCCTTTGCTGACGGCGATTCGACATGCTCAGGGCCCCTGGGAAGCCTTCGGCCTGATCGCGATTGCCTGGTTGATTCTGTCGGGCTACACCTCGATCAACGCGGTGGTGAAGGCCGAGATGTTTCCTGCCGCCATTCGCACCACCGGCGTGGGCGTGCCCTACGCCGTGGCAGTGTCGCTGTTCGGCGGCACGGCCGAGTACATCGCCCTGTGGTTCAAGCAAGCTGGCAATGAGAGCGGCTTTTACTGGTACGCCACCGCCGTCATCGCCTGCACCTTGCTGGTCTATCTGGGCATGCGCGACACGCAGAAGCATTCGCAGATTGATGCGGAAGAGCGGGCCTGAGCAAGCCCCTCAAGCTTGAAGAAATAGGCCGGACCCTGGCGGAGCTCGGCCTTTTGTTTTTTGCAGCGAGTCGAAGCTGGAGGCGCTTGCGGCTTCGGTGACTTTCCGCATGGCTTGGGCAAGGCTTGCGCTGCTATGGTGCGAGTCATCCAATCTTTCTGTCCAAACCGGAGTTCTCACGTGCCCCCTCGTTCTATTGCCCTGGCCGCCGCCCTGTGCGCGGCCAGTTTTGCCCAAGCCGCCGCCATTCCCGAATTCGTGCCCGATGTGGACAAGAGCCAATCGGCCTGCAGCGACTTCAATGCCTGGGCCAATAACAACTGGATCAAGGCCAACCCCATCCCTTCGGACAAGAGCCGCTGGGGCGGCTTTGATCAGTTGGCCGAGAAGAGCCAGAACGCGCAGCGCAGCCTTGTTGAAGCGGCCGCCAAGAACGCCGACAAGGCCAAGCCCGGCTCCATCGAGCAAAAGATCGGCTGGATCTACCGCGCCGCCATGGACGAGGCCGCCATCGAGCGCGCCGGCTTCGACCCGATCAAGCAGGACCTGGCCGCCATCGATGCACTGAAGAGCAGCGCCGACGTCGTCGCCTGGTTGCAGCAAAGCCATGCCCGCGGCGAGGGGCGAGCCTTCGGCTTCGGCGTCAGCGCCGATTACAAAAACGCCAAGCGCCAGATCGCCTTCGCCAGACAGGGCGGCCTGGGCCTGCCTGGCCCCGAGTACTACAGCAAGGACGAGTACGCCAAGCTGCGTGAGAGCTATCTGGCCCACATCGCCAGCAACTTCGAATTGACCGGCACAGCGGCTGACCAAGCCAAGTCGCGCGCGGCCCTGGTGATGGATCTGGAGAGCAAGTTGGCCGCTGCCTCCTTGCTGCGCGTGGAGCTTCGCAAGCCGGAGAATCAGTACAACTTTGTCACCATCGCGCAGGCCAACAAGATCACCCCGCACTGGGACTGGGCCCACTACTTCAAGATCATGAAGGTTGATGCTGGTGTTTCAGGCACGGGCGGCTTCTCGCTCTCGCAGCCCAAATTCTTCGCCGCCTTCGATGCCTTGCTGGAGCAAGCGCCGGTGGCGCAATGGCAGGCTTATTTCGCCTTCCACACCATCGATGGCGCCGCGCCCGCGCTGTCCAAAGCCTTCCAGGATCAGAACTTCGCCTTTTACGGCCGCGCCATCAACGGCACGCCCGAGCAGGAAGTGCGCTGGAAGCGCGCCCTGGGCGCCGTCAACAGCCATATGGGCCAAGCCCTGGGCCAGCTCTATGTGAAGGAATACTTCCCGCCCGAGGCCAAGGCCCGCGCGCAGGAGCTGGTCGATAAGGTCCGTAACGCTCTGAAAGCACGCATCGAAAACCTCGACTGGATGAGCCCCGAGACCAAGACCAAGGCCATCGCCAAGTGGGCGACTTTTCTGCCCAAGATCGCCTATCCCGACAGCTGGCGAGATTGGAGCGGCCTGAGCATCACGGCCGATAGCCACTACGCCAATGTGCGCGCGGCCCGCGTCTTCAATCAGCGCTTCTACCTCGCCAAGATCGGCAAGGAAACGGACCGCTACGAATGGAATATGACGCCGCAAACCGTCAACGCCTACTACAGCCCCTCCACCAACACCATCAACTTCCCCGCGGCCATCCTGCAGCCGCCCTTCTTCTACGCCAAGGGCGACGACGCCATTAACTTCGGTGGCATCGGCGCCGTTATCGGCCACGAGGCCGGCCATGGCTTCGATGACCAGGGCAGCCAGTTTGACGGCGAGGGCAATAACCTCAACTGGTGGACGGCCGAGGACCGCAAGCGCTTCGATGAGCGCGCCAACAAGCTGGTGGCCCAGGCCGATGAATATGTCCCCATGGCCCAGTACCCAGACAAGCATGTCAACGGCCGCCTGACCTTGGGTGAAAACATCGGTGACCTCGGCGGGCTCAATATGGCCTACGACGCCATGGTCCAGGCCACCGCCGGCCAGCCCGATCCCATGCTGGACGGCATGAGCCGCGACCAACGCTTCTTCATGAACTGGGCCAAGGTCTGGGCCAGCAGCATCCGGCCGGAGGCTCAACTGCTGCGCCTGAACACCGACCCGCATGCCCCGGCCAGCTTCCGCACCAATGCCGCCCCCTCCAATATGCCGGCCTTCGCCAAGGCCTATGGCTGCAAGCCGGGTGATGCGATGGTGAGGCCGGAAGACAAGCGGGTGCTCATCTGGTGAGCCCGGTGGCGCTCATCGGTTGAATGCACAAGGGCCTGCACACATGCTTAGCCCTTCGCCAGCTTGCCTCGGCCGATGTTCAAAAACCAAGTTGCAGCGTCGCCAGCCAGCGCCGACCCGCGCGCCCGGCTTGGGCCAGGCCTTGGGCCTCGGCATTGCTGGCGATATGGCTGAGATGGCATTGCCAAGGCCCTTGCGACCAGCTCAGGTCGATGCTGCCGAAGACATAGCTGCGCGGCTCGGCTGTTCGGTGAGCGTAAAGGCCCAGGCCCGCGTCGAGCGCCAGGCTGAGCGGCAAGTTCTGACGCAGCCCCAAGCTGGCGCTGAAGGCGGGCGCGCTGATCAAATTGTTCTGAGCATCGCGGCGGCTGATCTTGGGGAACCAGCTGCCGCTGAGGACCCAACGGCCTTGCCAGATCAAATGCCCGGCAAGCTCGTCGTAGTTGAAGTTGCTGCGCTGCTCGCTCCCCGGATAGGCCGCGTGGGCGTAGCCCAGCTCGCCGCTCCAGTCCTGATCCCATTGCCAGGTCCGTCCGAGTCGAGCGGATGTTTGCAGCACCCGGCCCTCGGCGTCACGATGCAAGGCGACGACGCCCAGATCCACGCCCCAGCCCGTGTCGCGCCGCCAAGCAAGATCCAAACTCTGGCTGCCCTGGCCCATACTGCGCGTGAGGCCGCGCACCACATAGTCGGTGGACAAAGCCAGGCTCAGGCCCCAGTCATCGGCTTGAGCCGGCTGGGCGACCCAGAGCATCGCGAGGCCAGTGAGCGTCCACACAGCCGAGGCCCGAGTCAGGGGTAAAACTTTTTTTCGAAAACAGGCAACCATAGACCTCCCTCCGGGTACTCACGGCCATGATTTCCAAACCCTTTGCCGTCGACTCTGCGCTCGCGGCGGATGCTTTGGATAGACAGGAGTTGGCCGCAGCAGCGACGGGGGATCGTGCCGCTTTCGAGCGACTGTACCGTCGATACTTCGCGCGACTCAGTCGATTTTTGCGGCGCTTCAACCGCAGCCCTGAGTTGATCGAGGACGTGGTCAACAAGACCTTGTGGGTGGTCTGGAACCGCGCTTCCGAGTTCCGCGGGGAGGCCAAGGTCAGCACCTGGATCATGGGCATCGCCTATCGAACCCTGCTGAAAGCCCTGCGCGATGCTGAGCCGCTGTCGGCCAGCGAGCCCACCGGCAACACCGCTGGGGGCGATAGTCATCATGTGGACCCGCTGGCGCGCAGCGATCCAAGGCCCGAACAAGAGCTGCGGGATTGGCTGGCAAAAGGCCTGCAGCGCCTGCCCGAGGACTTGCGCATGACCTTGGAGCTGGCCTATTTTCTGGGCCTGTCCTGTGCCGAGATCGGCCAGGTGATGGGCTGCGCCGAAGGCACGGTCAAAGCCCGTATGTTCAACGCCCGCTTGCGTCTGAGAAACCTGATGCCGGCACTGGGAGGGCTAGACGCTAGCTCGGATGGCGCCCTCCGAAACCAACAAGGTTGATCGCCATGGATGCCTCATTTCAAGCGCAGGAATCGGCTCATGCACGAGCATGGGAACTGATCCCCTGGGTACTCAACGGCAGCGCTGATGCGGCCCAGCGCCAGAGCCTGGAGGCGCACTTGCTTCAGTGCGCGGATTGTCGCGAAGAGATGCACTTTCAGCAGCTGCTGCAGCAGGGCATGCAGCAAGACGCCGAGGGGCAGTGCGAATCGAGGGATGCCGACGTAGATGCGGCGCTGCGGCGTTTTTGGGCGCAGGACCAAGCGCCCATCGAAGCCGCCCCGCTTGCCAAAGAGGCGCGGCCTCGCTTCCTGGGCCTGGACTGGCCTCGCGCCATGGCCGCTGGCCTGCTCTTGCAGGCGGCGGCCCTGGGTGTTCTGTGGCAGCGCTACGCCGGTGTTGCCCATGACTACCAGGTGCTGAGCCAGCCGGCGGAGCAGGCGGTGGGAGTGGCACCCAGCATCCGTTTTGTGCCGGCGCCGCAAATGGCCTTGGGGGACTTGCAGGCCTTGCTGCAACGCCATCATCTGCGCTTGGTGCAGAGCAGCGCCGAGGGGCAATTTTTCGGCTTGGCACCCAGCCCGCAGGCCCGGGCTTCGGTCCCCGAGTTGGTGAAGGCTTTGCGTGCCGAACCCGGTGTTTTGCTGGCCGAGCCTTTGGGGCCGGCCGAGCCCGCGGCCTCGCAACCATGAGTGCAGGCCGCCTGTTCACGCTACTGCTCGCGCTAGGCCTGGGCTTGATCTGGCCCAGCGCCTTTGCCACCCAGCCTGGGGCTTTGATGGATGAGGAGGGGAGCGAGACCCTGCTGATCGTGGCACTCGCCGACAAGGGCTTCAGCCTGCCGCCCGTGGGCGGAACACCGCGCGCGGCCTACGGGGCGAGCCAGACTTATGCGGCGAGCCCGTCCACGCAGACGCTCGCCGCCGAGATTGCACGGAGCCATGGTTTGGCGTGGCGTGCGGCCTGGACGATTGCGCCCCTGAAGCTGCACTGCATCTTGTTCCGCATCAGCTCGGGGCAGGACCGGGATCGAGTGCTGCAGCGCTTGCAGGCCGACGACCGTGTCGCCCTGGCCCAGCCGCTCAATCAGTTTGAGACTTTGGGCGAGGCCAGCGCAGCCGCCGAATTCAACGACCCCTATTGGCCTTTGCAGCGCGGCTTCGCGCGCATGGAGGTGATCGAAGCGCAGCGGTGGACGCGCGGGGAGGGCGTGAAAGTCGCCTTGATCGACACCGGCTTGGACGCTCGCCATCCCGACCTGCTGGGGCGGGTGCAACTGCAACGAGATTTCGTCGGCCCTGCGCATCCGCCCCCTCCCCAAGGTGAGCGACATGGGACGCAGATGGCAGGCGTGATCGCCGCCGTGGCCAACAATCAGATCGGCATCGTGGGTATGGCGCCGCAGGCTCGCTTGCTGTCTTTTCGCGCCTGTTGGGAGCGGGACGCTGCGGCCGCCCGTTGCGACAGTTTCACCCTGGCCCAGGCCTTGGGGGCCGCTATCGCGGCAGAGGCGGACATCATCAATCTCAGTCTGGGCGGCCCGGCGGATCCCTTGCTGAGCCTCTTGACGGGATACGCGCTCAAGCGTGGTGTTTGGGTGCTGGGGGCCTTGCCCCTCAATGGCAGTTTGCAGGGCTTTCCAGCTAACGTGGCGGGTGTGCAGACCGTGAGCATGGAGCCCGAAGGGGCGGATGCTGCCGCCGGCGTGGCGGGCGAATCGGCCTCGCTGCTGGCACCGGGCCGTGAGGTGCTGACCTTGAGCCCGGGCGGGCGATATGACTACGCCAGTGGCAGTTCCCTGGCGACCGCCCATGCCACGGGCCTCGCCGCCTTGTTGCGATCCCTGCCCTTGCAGGGCACTAGCGTTCAGCGCTCTTTGCGCGAACTGCTTGCGCCCGCCGGTACGGGCCCGAGCCTCAATGCCTGCCAGGCCTTGAAAGCGCTGCGGCCTCAGCAACAGTGCCGAGGGCTGGCCAAGACTCCCTAGTTTGACGGGCCGGCGGCGCAACGATTGGCGTCGCCCGGGGTACTCATCCACAGCCGCCGCAATCTGCGCAGGCCTCTTGAACTTGATGGATGTTTGACCTTCAACCGGGAACAAAAAATGAAGCACAGCGCAATGAATACCGCTTATGCGGCCTGCTCGGCACTCCTGCTGGGTGTGGCCGCCTTGGCTGCCTCGCCAGCGCAGGCGGTGACGGTGGGAGACCCCACGGGGGACTTTCTGAGCACCTACAAAGGCGCCCAGACCGGCGAGTTTGATGTGGTCGCCAGCTGGGTCAATTACGACCCCAACCGCGACGTCTTCCAACTCTCCGCCACCATGGCGGGCAATATCTCGCCGACCTCCTTGGCCGCCTATGTCTGGGGCTTCGACCGCGGGCATGGCACGGCAGCCTTCGGCAGCAGTTTGGGCCTGACACAGGTGCTGTTCGATCGAACCGTGGTGGTGAACGCCAATGGCTCCATCGTCAGCGGGGGCGTCAACGTCGGCACGGCCACCATCTTTGGCTCCACCATCACGGCCACCATCGCCGGCTCGGTCTTGCCAGAGAACGGCTTCAGCAAGGCCAACTACACCTGGAATCTGTGGCCGCGCTTCACAGGTACCAGCTTCAATGGCGTGACGGTCTCGGGCGTGTCTGCGATCCCCGACTTCGCCCCCAACACCGTCAACGCCGCGGTGACGGCCGTGCCCGAACCCTCATCCCTGGCCTTGATGGTGCTGGGGCTGGGCGGCTTTGCCTGGCTGCGTCGTCGCCAGCAGAGCTGAGCGCAGGCGAACTGCGGCCTCCCAAGGCGTGGCATTCTCTGAGTGGCGCCGCCTTGGGGCCAGAGTCGCCCTGGGGCTTTGTGCGCGAGCCCTCCGCGCCCCGGCGTGAGGTGATCGCACAAGTCGAGGGCCGAGGCTTGGTGAGCCGCATGCAGATGACGCGGCAATTGCTGGACAGTTTTTGACCTCAATGTTTGCCGTTCAGGCTGCGGGGCTAGGCTGAGAAATCAAGGTCCTTGCTTGCCACCACGCCGGTCGTCCTGCCGGGTGCCGATTCATAGGCCCAGTAGAGATTGGTGTGGGCAATGACCTGCTCGGGTGGCGGCGCACCCCACTTTGAGTAATCGTCTGTGGTGTGGGCATCGCTCACCAGCACAACGTCATAACCTCGTACATGAGCGCCATGCAGGCTTGAGCGAATACAGGCGTCGGTCTGCGCGCCCACCACAACGAGCTTGCCGACTTGAAGCTCATGCAGCGCGGCTTCGAGAGAGGTGTCTTCGAAGGCGTCCCCGTAGTGCTTGTCCACGCGCAACTCTGCTTTGTTGGGCACGAGTTCGGGGACGATTTGCCAGGCGTCGCTGTCCTTCGGCAGTTCGGCGCTGGTGTGCTGCACCCAGATCACCGGGGTCTGGCTTTGCCTTGCTTTCGCCACCACCTCCGCCACATGGTCGATCACCGCGGCACGCGCATGTGCTGCGGCCAAGACCTTGTTCTGCATGTCGATGACGAGCAAGGCGGTGTGGGGTCTGTTCTTGAGCGCAGTCATCCGTTTCTCCGATTGATGAGTTGGGTCACTGAGTTGGACGGGGCCGCCTCCTCGGGCGCCTGGATCAAGCATAGTGAGGAAGGCCGTGCTGTGCTCATGCACAGGGCGGTGGGAACCCGACAATCGCACCTGTCTGAATCAAACATTCAGGTTCGGATGAAGGTTCGCTTAGTTTCAAGGCCTGAGCCTTGGCGCCCGCCTAGCCACTTGGTTCAGCCTGTTCTCGCCACTGATTGCGCTGGCACACCGGGATCGTTAACCTGCTTCGGTCTACGCAGCTTTTTTTAAAAAGGGACCTGGCATGCCTTTCGATCCTCACCTGGCCGATTTGATGCGAACAGCCTTGGCGGGCCGCCCAGGCGTTCAGGAGAAGAAGATGTTCGGCGGCTTCTGCTGGATGCTGCACGGCCACATGCTTTGTGGTGTCGAAGTGGGCCGTTTCATGTTCAGGGTGGGCAAGGATTTGGAAGCAGAGGCGCTCTCTCGGCCCGGCGCAAAGCCAATGGACATCACGGGCAAGCCAATGCGCGGCATCGTCTGGGTCAACGCCGACGATGCCATCGATGCGGGGCTCGGCAACTGGATTGAATTGGCCGCTCGCTTCGCAAACTCACTGCCGCCCAAGTAGCGCGCGGCGGTAGCCATTACGCAGCGGCAGGCGGTCTGTTTGGTGCAGCCGTTCATTTGCGGCGACTCGGGCGCGGGCAAGTTGGGCGCTGGCTGCAGTCATGCCAAGCGAGGACTGCCCGTCGTGCCGGACGGGCAAAGTCAGCTCAGCTCAAATCAACCCAAGTTCAAGCGCTTACACAACTCCAAGGTCAACCCCGACTGATTGAGCGTGTAGAAGTGAATCCCCGGCGCGCCGCCTGCGATCAGGCGTTCGCAGACGCGGGTCATCACGTCCAGGCCGAAGGCGCGGATGGAGGCGGCGTCGTCCATATAGCCTTCCATCTTGAGTGCCACCCAGCGCGGGATTTCGATGCCGTCGCGGGCGGCGAATTGGGCAATGCGGGCGTAGTTGTGGAAGGGCATGATGCCCGGCACGATGGGGGCGTCCACGCCCAATTTGCGCACTTCGTCCACGAAGTTGAAGTAGGCGTCGGGGTTGAAGAAGAACTGGGTAATCGCGGCGTTAGCACCGGCCTTCATCTTGTCGGCGAAGTGCTGCAAGTCCTTCGCCGCATAACGTTGCTGCGGGTGGTACTCGGGGTAGGCGGCGACTTCGATCTGCCAGTCCGGGCCCTGGGTTTCGCGGATGAAGCGCACCAGCTCGGAGGCATAGCGGAACTCGCCGGCCGTGGCGGTGCCGCTGGGCAAATCACCACGCAGGGCGACCACGCGGCGGATGTTCTGGGCGCGGTAGGTGGCCAGAATCTCCGCGATGTTTTCGCGGGTGGAGCCCACGCAGCTCAGGTGCGGCGCGGCCTCATAGCCGCTGGCGGCGATGTCCATCACCGTGGCCAGGGTCTTCTCGCGGGTGGAGCCGCCGGCGCCGTAGGTGACGCTGAAGTAATGCGGGTTCAGAACGCTCAGGTCCTGCACCACGGTCTTGAGCTTTTCGGTGCCGACCGGCGTGTTGGGCGGGAAGAACTCGAAGCTAACGGGAGGCGTCTTTTTGTTCGCGATGCTCATGTTTGTTCCTTGTCCCCAGGCGCACGCGCTGCCCAGAGGAAAAATTCTTTGTTGCCGTCACCGCCGGTGATGGGGCTGTCGAAATAGTCGCGCACCACGAGGCCCACCGCAGCGCAGGCCTCGCGGGCCTTGGCTTCCAGCAGCGGGTACTGGCCTGCGTCCTTCACCAAGCCGCCGCGCGCCACGGCCTTGGGGCCTAGTTCGAACTGCGGTTTGATCAAGAGCAAGACCTGACCCTGGGCAGAAGAAACCCAGGGCAGCAGCTCGGGCAGGGCGCCCAGCATGGAGATAAAGCTGAGGTCACCGACGATGAGGTCGAAGCCGGTCGCGGGCTTGTGCTCGCTCAGGGCCGAGGCCGCCAGCTCACGCACATGCAGGCCTTCAAGTGCCACGATGCGTGCATCGCCCTGCAGCCGCTCATGCAGCTGGTCATGGCCCACGTCCACACCCACCACTTTGGCTGCACCCATTTTGAGCAGGCAGTCGGTGAAGCCGCCGGTGCTTTGGCCCATGTCCAGCACGGTCAGGCCGGCGACGCTCAAGCCGGTGTGCTTCAAGGCACCTTCCAGCTTGAGCCCGCCGCGCGAGACATAACGCGCTTCGGCATCGTCATTCAAGCGCAGCTCCACGCCTTCGATCAAATCCAGGCCTGCCTTGTTGACCGGCGCCCAGCCTTTGGCCGAGCGCCACTCCACCGCGCCCGCTGCGATCAGCCTTTGAGCGATCGAGCGGGTGGAGCAGAGGCCTTGGGAGACCAGGAGTTGATCAGCGCGCATGGAACTTTGAAGACGATGGAAAAGTGCGCAGCTCAGCTGCGCTTCAGCCCTTGAATTGAGGCGATGGTCCCCGGGCGTAGCGAGCGCCTGTCAGGCAAGGCGTGGGGGGATCCGCAGACCGGAACGTAGCAGCGCTACGTGAGGATCTGCGGAGGGACCCACAACGCCGCATGGCAGGCGCGCAGTAGCCCGTGACAATCAGTAGCGGTAGGTGTCGGGTTTGAACGGGCCTTGCTTGGGAACACCGATATAAGCCGCCTGCTCTTCCGTCAGCTCCGACAACTGCGCATTCAGCGTGGTCAGCTGCAAGCGCGCCACCTTCTCGTCCAGGTGCTTGGGCAGCACATAGACCTTGCCGATGTCGTAAGCGTCCTTGTGGGCGAACAGCTCGATCTGCGCAATCGTCTGGTTAGCAAACGAGGAGCTCATCACATAGCTGGGGTGGCCGGTGCCGCAGCCCAGGTTCACCAGGCGGCCCTTGGCCAGCAGGATGATGCGCTTGCCGTCGGGGAAGATCACGTGGTCGACCTGGGGCTTGATCTCTTCCCACTGGTACTTCTCGATCGAAGCGATGTCGATCTCGTTGTCGAAGTGGCCGATATTACAGACGATGGCGTTGTTCTTCATCGCGGCCATGTGCTCGTGGCGGATCACACCCTTGTTGCCGGTGGTGGTGACGAAGATGTCGGCCTTGTCGGCGGCGTATTCCATGGTGACGACGCGGTAGCCTTCCATCGCGGCTTGCAGGGCGCAGATGGGGTCGATCTCGGTCACCCAGACCTGGGCCGACAGGGCACGCATGGCTTGGGCCGAGCCCTTGCCCACATCGCCGTAACCAGCGATGACGGCGATCTTGCCGGCGATCATCACATCGGTGGCGCGCTTGATGCCGTCCACCAGGGACTCGCGGCAGCCGTAGAGGTTGTCGAACTTGCTCTTGGTGACCGAGTCATTGACGTTGATGGCGCGGAACAGCAGGGTGCCCTTGGCCGACATTTCCTTCAGGCGGTGCACGCCGGTGGTCGTCTCTTCGGTGACGCCGATGATCTCGCGGCTCTTGCGGGTGTACCAGGTCGGGTCTTGGGCAACCTTGGCCTTGATGGCGGCAAACAGCACGCGCTCTTCTTCGCTGCCGGGGTTGGCCAGCACGCTCAGATCCTTCTCGGCCTTCTGGCCCAGATGCATCAGCAAGGTGGCATCGCCGCCGTCGTCCAGAATCATGTTCGGGCCTTCGCCCGGCTCATCCTTGCCGGCGAAGTCGAAGATGCGGTGGGTGTAGTCCCAGTAGTCTTCCAGGGTCTCGCCCTTGTAGGCGAACACGGGCGTGCCTGCGGCCACCAGGGCAGCAGCAGCTTGGTCTTGGGTGGAGAAGATATTGCACGAGGCCCAGCGCACTTCGGCGCCCAGGGCTTGCAGGGTCTCGACCAGCACGCCGGTCTGGATGGTCATGTGCAGGGAGCCGGCGATGCGCGCGCCCTTCAGGGGCTGGCTGGCGGCATATTCCTTGCGGATGGCCATCAGCGCGGGCATTTCGCACTCGGCGATATTGAGTTCCTTGCGGCCCCAGGCGGCAAGCGTCAGGTCGGCAATATGGAATTGTTCTTTGGACAGAGTGGTCGTAGCAGTCATGGCGGGCGGGCTCCTTCAAGAGATGTTGAAGCCGCTGCAGCATGAGTGCGGGAGCCGTGCGGGCGAGGGCTTTGGTCAATGGACTAGCCTCACCGGGACGCGCGATCACCCACAAAAAAAACTGCAGCGGGTGAGCGCGGTTGCAATGAATCTGGGCGGCGCTTGAATGCCGGCACTGGATTCGATTCCGAGCCTGGCCTCATGTCTGTGCGACATGAGGTTGCAACGCTCCTCGGAGTGCGTCAATTCTAGACGCAATGTCACAGGTGATCCAAGGATCAAGCCCGGATTTGAGGACAATCTCACCTAACTATGCAAGCATTCTCTCTCTGCCCCGCCGCCGATTTGGGCCGCATCCACGGCCTTTTGACCGATATCGACGACACCTTGACGGCGGAGGGCGAGATCGCTCCCGCCGCGCTACAAGCCCTGTGGGATCTGCAGGCCGCAGGCATCCCGGTCATCGCCATCACCGGCCGGCCCTCGGGCTGGAGCGAAGCCTTTGCCCTCAGCTGGCCGGTGCGCGCCATCGTGGCGGAGAACGGCGCGGTGATGCTGCGCGCCGATGCCAGCAATGGCCAGCTGCGCCGCGAGTTCTGCCAGGACGCCAGCGCCCGTGCCGTCAATTTCGAGCGTTTGCGTCATTGCGCGGCCGACGTTCTGCGCCGCGTACCCGGCAGCGTGCTGGCCACCGATAGCGCCGGCCGCCTGACCGATATCGCTGTCGATCACAGCGAGCACGCCCATCTGGACGAGGCGCAGATCGCGGCGGTCTGTGCCGTGATGCGCGAGCATGGCCTGCAGGCCACCGTCAGTTCTATCCACATCAATGGCTGGATCGGTGAGCACAGCAAATGGACGGCGGCGGCCTGGGCCGTGCCGGCCTTGCTGAACCGGCCGTTTGATGCGCGTGATTGGGTGTATGTGGGCGACTCCACCAACGACCAGCAAATGTTCGCCAAGATCCCCCTGAGCGTGGGCGTGGCCAATATCGCCCGCTTTGTGCCCCAGCTGCAGACCCTGCCCGCTTACGTGACCCAGGCCGAGCGTGGCGAGGGCTTCGCCGAGGTGGCTCGGGCCTTGTTGGCTGCGCAGCCAAGGCGCTAACGTCGATTTCCCGCGCAGGACTGCGCGATTTGCTCCGCTTTGTGCGAGTAGCGCTACAGATTCGACGGAAAAAGCCGATAGCCTTGGTGATCAAGCGGCTCTTTCGGGCCTGAGGATGTGGCGCATGACGGAAACCACCCAACTGGAGGCCAAGGTACTGCTGCTCGAGCATGACCCGGCCCAGTACCAAATCCTGAGCGATTTTTGCCTGGAGAAAGGCCTCCTGGCCTTGCCGCGCTCGTCGCATAACGCATTAGTCACGCTGTCTCAGCACAAAGACCTGGGCGGCGTGCTGCTGGCCGAGGATCTGCCCTGTGAGGACGGCGACAGCCTGCATCTGGCCCGCGCCATCCACAAGTTGCGCCCCGAGCTGCCGATTTTTCTGCGCCGCACCAGCAGCCGTGCGCTGAGCGTCGAGGAGCAGGAGACCATACGCCATGGCTGGAAGACCGGCGAGATGGCCTCGCTGCACACGGCGGTGGAGCACAATATTTTCAGCCTGCGCTACCCGACGCGCCTGGTCAACGGCATCGTCGAGCTGACCCGTCAGGCCTTGTGCGCCATGTTCCCCAATGCCCAGGTGCTGTCGGAGTCGCCCTATGTGGTGCATGACCGCATCATCCATGGCGAGGTGTCCACCCTGATCGCGATCGAGAGCACCTGGTGCCGCGGCTACATGATGTTGCAGACCGAGGAGCGGGCCTTGCGCCAGGGCCTGATCCAGGGCTTTAGCTACGAGGGCATTGGCGGCGATCTGAACTTCCGCGAGCTCAACAATATGTTGGGCGAGACGACCAATCTGATCTGGGGCGCGTTCAAGAATCGCTACATCCCGCCCCAGGCCTTCACCAATCAGCAGACCCAAGTGCCCATCGTGATCAATCACGAGCACAAGTACATCTCGTTTGGCTCGCAGGACCCGCAGCTGTGCATTCGTTACCAGCTGTCCGACCCCGCCCGGCCGGGTTTGCCGCCCTTGATCGTGGTGCAGCGCTTCATCTTCAACTTGCACTGGTCGCCGGACGAGTTCGCCGAGTTCGACAACAACCCACCTGAGGTAGGGCCCACCGGCGAGTTGGAATTGTTTTGAAAGAGTAAAGGTGCCGGGCGGCTGTAGCGCCCGGACTCTGTTGAGATCTTGAATTAGTTTCGCGCTGGCGCGAGGAGTGTTTGTTATGGCTAATGTTCTTGTGGTCGATGATTCGAGCACCATGCGCGAAATCGTCGCCAGTTTCCTGAGCAAGAACGGCTTCGAGGTGGCGGTGGCCAATGACGGCCGCGACGGGCTTTTTCAGCTGAGCAATGATCCCGGCATCCGCCTGGTGATCAGCGACGTCAATATGCCCAATATGGACGGCCTGGCCATGGCCAAGAAGATCCGTGAGGAGTTCAAGGATCGGGTGATTCACATCATCATGCTGACCACCGAAGACAACCCCGCCATGCGCACCCGAGGCAAAGACATCGGCGTGACCGGCTGGATCGTCAAGCCCTTCCGCGGCGAGGCGGTGCTGGGCCCTTTGCGCAAGCTTTGCGAGATATCAGGCGCTGCCGGGCAAGCCTAAGAAGAGGGCCAGCCTTTGGCTTTCCTCGGCTAGCGCGGCCTTGAAGGCCGCGTCCTGTGGCGCCTTGCCCGACTGATAGCCGCATTGCAGCTGCAAGCTTTGGCCGCGCTCGTCCACCGAGGCATTGGCCCAGCCTTGCACCTCGCCGCGCCACAGCATGGGCAGGGCGTAGTAGCCGAGTCGGCGTTTGGCTGGCGGGGTGTAGGCCTCGAAACGGTAGGCCCAGCCCCAGAACAGCTCGAAGCGCAGGCGGTCCCAGACAATGGGGTCGAAAGGCGCCAGCAGGCGCAGCTCTTCGTCCAGCTTCCAGCGCTTGGAGCGGGGCTCTTCCCCTTCCGGCCAGAACCAGCGCACACCCTCGACCTCGGCACTGGGAAAGAGCTGCTGCGCATGGGCCAGCGCTTTTTTGACCTCGGCCTGCAACTGCGGTGCGCCATAGCGCGTCATGCTGCATAGCTGACTCAAGCTGCGCGCCGGCAAAGGGGCGTACTTGGCCAAGATCAGCCGCAGCAGATCCAGGGCTTTTTCTTGCGGGCTGCTGCTCTCGTCCTCGACGTGTTGCACCGCCTCGTAAATGCGCAGACCCTGTTCCCGGCGCTTGACGCGCAAGAGGCCGCGGTAGTGCATGGCGTCCAGCAAATGGGTGGTGGCATTGCTGCTGCCGCCCCAGGCATTGCGGGTCTGGCCCAGCTGGAAATGCGCTTGCACCTGCTTGGGATGCGCCGGGCCATGGCTGCGCACAAAGGCCTGGATGGCCTCGGCCTGGGTGGCGGTCTTGGCGTCCCAGCCCTGGCGGGCGATGCGCGGGTGCAGCAGGCGCAGATGCTCGCGCGGCACAAAGCCGTAGTTGACGAAGCAGTCTTCCTCGACGTTCAGGCGGGCGTAGCGCAACTCCAGATCGCCGGCGCGATAGTCTTTGACGCGGTGCCTGAGGGTCAGGTCTTGCGCCCGCGCTGGCGCCCGGATGGGGTCGGCTTGCACAAAGCCCAGGCGCTGGATGGCGGCGGGCAGGGTGGTGGGTTTGAACAGGCTGCGCGCGATGGCGTAGCGGCGCAGATCGTCAAGAAGTAGCGGGGCGGTTTTGGGCATTCGGCTGGGCTGCGGTGGAGGCTTCAGACTTGGCCGGGCGGCTCAAGTCAAGCCGCCGAATCCGGACGATGCTGCACGCCCGGCGTTGCGCTGCTCACGCGTGTCCATTTGCATCTCGAAGCTGAAGAAGCAATTGCGGCCGCGCGATTTTGCCGCATACAAGGCCTCGTCCGCACGGCGCAGCAAGCCCTCGGCCGACGTCGTTTTGTCGGGCAGGCAGGTGGTGATGCCGCCCGAGAGGGTGAGGTAGGGCGCGATGCTGGAGCGCGGGTGGGGGATGGCCTTGAGCTCCAGCGTGCGCAGCAGGGCTCGCGCGAAAGTCATGGCGCCCGAGCGTGGGGTGCAAGGCAGGATCAGGGCGAACTCCTCGCCACCGTAGCGGGCCGGGTAGTCGCGTGGCCGGCGGCACATGCCTTGCAGCAAGCGGCCCAGGGTGTGCAGGCAGGCATCGCCCTCCACATGGCCCAGGCTGTCGTTATAGCCTTTGAAGAAGTCGATATCGCAAAGCACCAGGGTCAGTGGCGCTTGCTCGCGCTGTGCGGCCAGGATCTCTTGCTGCAGACGCAGATCAAAGCCGCGCCGGTTGGGCAGGGCGGTGAGGGCGTCTTCATGGCTGATGCGGGTCAGCTGCTCGTTGGCGATGCGCAACTCATCCGAGAGTTCGATCAAGCGGTTTTGCATGCGCCGCAGTCTTTGCATGGCGCGCAGCTTGGCTTGCAAGACCGTGCCGGAGACGGGCTTGACCAGATAGTCGTCACCGCCCGATTCAATCGCTTGCCAGAGGTTGTGGTCCTGATTCAGGCTGGAGAGAAAGATGATGGGCGTCCAGCCCCCGGCTTCCGAGGCGCGCAGCTGGCTGGCCACCCAGTAGCCATCGTGGCCGGGCATCTCCACATCCAGCAAGACCAGATCTGGGGCTTGCGCGCGGAACAAGCTGAGGGCGCTTTCGGCGGAGTCGGCCTCTTGCACCGTGTGACCCGCCGCATGCAGTTGAGCGACCAGAACCTGTCGTGTCGACGCCTGGTCGTCAACCAGCAGGATGTGCAAGGGCGGGAGCACAACAGGCTTGCTTGGGGAGTTGGGCGGGAGAGGCATGAGCACGGGTTATTCGGGCAAACCGAAAGAAGTGTCGTGCGATTATCGCCCTGGGTTCGGCTGGCTAGCTCAGTAGAAATGCGGTTGGAGTCCCCTTGTTTCAGCCTTGAGCCGGCATGAAAAAGGCCCGCGCGAGGCGGGCCTTGGATTTCAGTGAGCGGCTTTGCTTAGAGGCCGGCGGCCGCGCGCAGCGCTGCAGCTTTATCGGTCTTTTGGTCTCCGCCCACATCTGCTGCGCAGATATGAGCGTCGCCCGAGAACTGCCAAGCCGCTTCGCGGTGGCCTTACAGGCCAGCGGCCGCGCGCAGCGCTGCCGCCTTGTCCGTTCTCTCCCAAGTGAACTCCGGCTCTTCGCGGCCGAAGTGGCCGTAGGCGGCGGTCTTGGAGTAGATGGGGCGCAGCAGGTCCAGCATCTGGATGATGCCCTTGGGGCGCAGGTCGAAATGCTCTTGCACCAGGGCCGAGAGCTTGTCGTCAGAGATCACGCCCGTGCCTTCGGTGTAGACCGTCACGTTCATGGGGCGGGCCACGCCGATGGCATAGGCCACCTGGATCTGGCACTGGCGCGCCAGGCCGGCGGCAACGATGTTCTTGGCCACATAGCGGGCGGCATAGGCGGCCGAGCGGTCCACCTTGCTGGGGTCCTTGCCCGAGAAGGCGCCACCGCCGTGGGGGCAGGCGCCGCCATAGGTGTCCACAATGATCTTGCGACCAGTCAGGCCGCAGTCACCTTGCGGGCCGCCGATGACGAAGCGGCCGGTCGGGTTGACCAGGTACTTGGTGTCCTTCAGCCATTCCTTGGGCAGCACGGGCTTGATGATTTCTTCGATGACGGCCTCGTAGAACTCGGGCTTCATCTTGTCGCCCAAGCTCATTTCGGGTGCGTGCTGGCTGGACAGCACCACCGTGTCGATGCTGTGCGGCTTGCCGTCCACATAGCGCATGGTGACCTGGCTCTTGGCGTCCGGGCGCAGGAAGGGCAGACGGCCGTCCTTGCGCAGCTGGGCCTGGCGCTCCACCAGACGGTGGGCGTAATAGATGGGCGCGGGCATCAGCTCGGGCGTTTCATCGCAGGCATAGCCGAACATCAGGCCTTGGTCGCCGGCACCGATATTCAGGTGGTCGTCGCTGGCGTGGTCCACGCCCTGGGCAATGTCATTGCTTTGCTTGTCGTAAGCGACCAGCACGGCGCAACCCTTGTAGTCGATGCCGTACTCGGTGTTGTCGTAGCCGATGCGCTTGATGGTGTCGCGCGCCACCTGGATGTAGTCCACATGGGCGTTGGTGGTGATTTCACCGGCCAGCACAACCAGGCCGGTGTTGCACAAGGTCTCGGCCGCGACGCGTGAGC
The DNA here is from genome assembly GCF_003852425.1 of Paucibacter sp. KBW04. Lineage (GTDB taxonomy): Bacteria > Pseudomonadota > Gammaproteobacteria > Burkholderiales > Burkholderiaceae_C > Paucibacter_A. The sequence goes on from NZ_QAJN01000021.1 coordinate 124,453, forward strand.
GTGGGTCTTGGGTGAAGATTGCGTCGAGAATGGCATCCGAGATCTGGTCAGCGACCTTGTCGGGATGGCCTTCAGAGACGGATTCAGACGTAAAGAGAAAATCGTTCGCCACTTTTTTACACTCCATATAAGTACAACAGTTCATCGGCGTTGCCGTGCTGTCGGGAGAAGACGCGGCGAACGCTTTAGCAGCATTTGTTGAGCATCACTGCCCGGCGCACTTCTAATCAAGGGATAAAGCCCAGAAAACAAGTCCGCATCGCCCCGCAAGTAGTTCATTAACTCGGCGATGTGACAATTATAGAAATATGTTGCTGCTGTTTCGTCTCCTGTCCAAATTCCCCCTGCGACTTTTGCATGCTTTTGGCGCGCTGGCCGGTTGGCTGACCTATGTCGCCTCCAAAACCTACCGGCAGCGCTATCAGGCGAATGTGCGCATTGCGGGCATGGCCTGGCCCGAAGCCCGCGGCGGCATTGCGCATGCGGGGCGCATGATTCTGGAAACGCCTTGGCTGTGGATGCGCCCGCCCAGCCAGCCCTTGGGTGCCGCCCTGCGCTGGGACGGCGCGGAGCTGATCGAAGCGGCCTTGCAAGACGGCAAAGGCCTGGTCTTGCTAACGCCGCATCTGGGCTGCTTTGAAATTTGTGCTCAGGCCTATGCCGAGACCTTTGCCGAGACGCAAGTGCAAGGGCAGACCCGCCTCTCGCCCATCACCGTTTTGTTTCGTCCGGCCCGCCAGGCTTGGCTGCGTGAGGTGGTGGATGCCTCGCGCGGCCGCCCCGGTCTGGCCACGGCACCGGCCAATCTGGCGGGTGTGCGGCAGATGATTCGCGCCCTGCGCCAAGGCCATACCATCGGCCTCTTGCCCGACCAGGTGCCGCCCCAGGGCCTGGGTGTGTGGGCGCCGTTCTTCGGCTTGCCGGCTTACACCATGACGATGGCGGGCAAGCTTTTGCAGCAAACCGGCGCGGCGGCCCTGCTGATCTGGGGCGAACGCCTGCCCAAGGGCCAGGGTTTTGTGGTGCATGTGCGACCGGCGCCGCAGATTGCGCCCGAGCAGGCCCCAGAATCCGCAGCCGAGACCATCAACAAGGCCATGGAAGAAATGATTCGCCTCGCACCTGATCAATACCTTTGGGGCTATCACCGCTACAAGCAACCACGCGGCCTGGATATTGCGGCCGCGCCCTCTGCCCCCGCCGCGCCTGTGGATAAGTCGGAGCACTGAGCGATGCTGTCAAAACTGGGTGCTTTTTTGCTGATCGGCCTGCTCTGGCTCTTGCACTTTTTGCCGCTGGCCGTGCTGGCCGCGCTGGGCCAAGGCCTGGGGCGTCTGCTGTGGTGGGTGGCGGGGCGGCGGCGGCGCATCGCCTTGCGTAATCTGGAGCTGTGCTTCCCCGAGAAGTCGGCGGCAGAGCGTGAGCAGCTCGGCCGTGAACATTTCGGCTGGGTGGGTCGCAGCTTGTTGGAGCGCGGCCTGCTGTGGTTCGCCTCGCCGGCGCGCTTGCAGCGGCTGATGCATGTGAAGGGCGATATCGCCCTGGCCGAGCATGGCGGTCGTCCGGTGATGTGGTACTTGCCGCATTTCGCCGGCCTGGAATGGGTGGGGCCGGCCCTGATGCTGAATCAAAAATGCCCGGGCGTGGACGTCTACCAGCGCCAGAGCAATCCGGTGTTTGACAAATTTCTGCTGGCCGGGCGCTCCCGCTTTGGCCAGACGGCTTTTGTGGATCGCCACGACGGCATCCGCCCGGTGCTGCGCCTGATCAAGCAGGGCTACTCGTTTTTGAACGCACCGGACCAAGACTTCGGCCTCAAAGACTCGGCCTTCGTGCCCTTCTTCGGCGTGCCCGCCAGCACCTTGCTGGCGCCCTCCAAGATCGCGCGCAGCATGGGCATGGCGGTGCAGCCCCTGGTGGTGACCATGTTGCCGGGCGGCCAAGGCTATGAGGTGGAGGCCTGCGAGCCCCCTGCCGGCTACCCCAGCGATGACCTGGAAGCCGATGCCCACACCATGAATGCTTGGCTGGAAGAGCGCATACGCCGCCATCCGGCCCAATACCTCTGGGTGCATCGCCGGTTCAAGACCCGGCCCGAGGGCGAGCCCTCTTTGTATTGAGCCTTCCCCTAGTCAGTTGGAGCCAGAGCTCGCCGCTGCGCGGCTTCGGTCTCGGGCTCAGTAGATGGCAAGTGATAATCAAATCATGCAACTCTCCTTCACCAAAATGCACGGCGCCGGCAATGACTTCGTCGTCATTGACGCGACCCGCCAGCCTCTGAGCCTGAGCGCGGCCCAGATCCGCGTGCTGGGGGACCGGCGCTTTGGTGTGGGCTGTGATCAGATTCTGGTGATCGAGCGCAGCGCTACGCCTGGTGTTGATTTCCGCTACCGCATCTTCAACGGCAGCAGCGGCGCCGAGGTGGAGCATTGCGGCAATGGCTCGCGCTGCTTTGTCCGCTATGTGGTGGACAAGGGTCTGACGGACAAGCGCAGTGTGCGGGTGGAAACAGTCAACGCGGTGCTGGAGTTGCATCTGCGCGATGACGGCCGCGTGACTGTGGACATGGGCGCGCCCGTGTTCGATCTGGCGCGCGTGCCTTTTGATTCGCAAGGCCTGCTGCCGCGTGAGCTGAACGGCTTTGCGCTCTGGCCCCTGGCCGAGGCTGCTTGCGAGGTGGCGGTCCTGTCCATGGGCAACCCCCATGCGGTGCAGATTGTGAGCGGCGACGTGGACCTCGCACCGGTAGGGCAGATCGGCCCCCTGGTCGAGGCGCACGCGCGCTTCCCACGCAAGGTCAATGCCGGCTTTATGCAGATTGTGTCGCGCAGCGAGGTTCGCCTGCGCGTGTTTGAACGCGATGCGGGTGAGACCCTGGCCTGTGGCACCGGCGCTTGTGCCGCCGTGGTGGCCGGGATCCGCCTGGGCCTGCTGGACGAAAGCGTCGAGGTCCATGCCCGCGGTGGAGATTTGAAAATCGAGTGGGCCGGGCTGAGCCAAGGCCTGCAGGCCGCCGTGCTGATGACGGGCCCGGCGCAAACCGTGTTTGAAGGAGAGATCACGCTGTGACAAGCAACCCATTGACACCTGCTGGTGCGACCCAAGGCGTGACAGAGCAAGAGATCGCCGAATTCTTGCTGCACACGCCCGGATTCTTCGAGCGCCACGCCGAGCTGCTGGCAACCGTGCAACTGACCCATCCTCTGGGCCAGCGCGCCGTGTCCTTGCAAGAGCGCCAGGCCGAGATGCTGCGCGACAAGATCAAGGGCCTGGAGCAGAGGATCATGGAGATGATCCGCAACGGCCAGGAGAACGTGGCCATTGCCGACCGCCTGCACCGCTGGACCAAACGCCTGATGCAGACGGTGCAAGCCGCCGAGTTGCCCGAGGTGCTGGTGCAAGAGCTGCGCCACCAGTTCATGATCCCGCAGGCCGGCCTGCGCCTCTGGGGTGTGGATGCCGCCTTTGCCGAGGCCGAGTTCGCGCAAGCGGTCAGCGCCGATGTGAAGAGCTTTGCCTCCAGCCTGTCGCAGCCCTATTGCGGCGTGAACTCGGGCTTTGAAGCGGCCGCCTGGTTGCGGAATTCGGAAGGCAGCAGCGGCGGTGCGACCTCGCTGGCCCTGATTCCCCTGACCCTGGCCGAGGACGGCAAGCCCGGTCGTGCCTTTGGTCTGCTGGTGCTGGGCTCGCCCGACCCAACCCGTTACACGGCTGAGATGGGCACCGAGTTCCTGTTGCGCGTGGGCGATATCGCCAGCGCTGCACTGGCGCGCTTGCTGGCGGCAAGCGCCAATCGAGCGGCAGGTGGCACGGACTGAGTCCGGCCCGAGGACTGCCCAGGCGGAGGATGCGCCTCAGCAGCCCCTGCTCCCTCTGCTGAGGGACTATCTGGCCCATGCCCAGGTGCAGCGCCGTTTGGCGCCGCGCACCCTGGTGATCTATGAACAAGCTTTGCGGCGCCTGCAAGACTTTGCCGAGGCCGGTGCCTTGCAGGACTTGTTGCAGCTGCGCCCTCACCATGCCCGCGGTCTCTTGATGCGCATGCATGGCGAGCAAGACCTGGGGCCGCGCAGCATCGCTTTGCAGCTCTCGGTCTGGCGTGGTTTGTACCGCTGGCTGGGCGGCCAGCATTGGGTGGAGCTCAACCCTTTTGAGGGCTTGCGGGCGCCCAAGGCTGCCAAGCCTTTGCCCAAGGCCTTGGCGGTGGATGATGCGGTGCAGCTGGCGGAGTTCAAGGGCGAGGAGGCCGGTGCTGACCCGGCGCTGGAGGCCTTGGATCGCTGCATCGTCGAGCTGCTCTATGGCTGCGGCCTGCGGGTAGCCGAGCTGGAAGGCCTGGATCTGCGCGCCAGCAGCGCGGCGCGCGGTTGGATCGACGCCCAGGCGGCCGAGGCCCATGTGCTGGGCAAGGGTAGCAAACGCCGTTCGGTGCCTGTGGGCCGGGCGGCGCTGGTGGCGCTGCAAGACTGGTTGCCGCAGCGCGAGCGACTGGCCAAGGCGGACGAGAAGGCCTTGCTGGTGGGGCAGCGGGGCGGGCGTTTGTCGGCCTCGCAGATCCGCTTGCGTTTGAAGTTAAGGGCCTTGGCGGCCGGCATGCCCAGCCATGTGCACCCACATATGTTGCGGCATTCCTTTGCCTCGCATCTGCTGCAGTCCAGCGGCGATTTGCGTGCGGTGCAGGAGTTGCTGGGTCATGCGCATATCGCCACCACCCAGGTCTACACGCAGCTGGACTACCAGCACCTGGCCAAGATTTACGACGCGGCGCACCCACGTGCCAAGTCAAGCAAGAAGACAGCCTTAGAAGATTGATATGCGTTTGAATCCTTGTTTAGCTTTTTCTGCACTGGCTGCGGCCGCGCTGCTGGCCATGGCGAGTTCGGCCCAGGCCGCCGGGCCAGTGGATGTGGACAGCCCCGATCCAGCCAAGCCCGTGCGCTTCGCCCCCAGCCGCCCCGCGGCCGTGGAGATGAACTGGACCCCGCTGGCCCTGCCCAATGGCGCCAAGATCGCCATGCTGGGTGGCAGCTATCTGATGGCGGTGGACGATGACTGGGGCTTTGGCCCCAGCGTCTACGGCTCGGCCAAGGGCGGCTATGGCGGTATCTTTACCCTGGGCCTGACGGCGCAGCGGCGCTGGCGCGTGGGGCAGAACACGCATCTGGCCGCCGGTCTTTATGCCGGCGCAGGCGGTGGCCTGAGTTCAGAGCAGATCCGCTTCGGCGGTGGTCTGATGCTGCGGCCCGAGCTGTCGCTACGCACCGAGATGGGTGACTGGTATGCCGGCCTGGGCGTGGCCATGATCCGCTTCCCCAGCGGCAATGTCAGCGACACCAGCTACACCTTGACCCTGGGTCGGGCCGCCAGCTTTGCCAGCTTCTCGCCCAGTGATGCGGGCAAACGCGGCCGTGCGGGCGCGCGCACCGGTCTGGGCTTTGACGAGATCATGCTTTACGGCGGGGTCATCAAGCCCAGCAGCTCCACCACCAACCGCAGCGGCGTGGCCAGCACCCAGCGCATGGGTGCGGCCGGTGCCGATCTGCGCCAGTACATCGCAGACGGCAGCTGGTGGGGCGTGGAAGCCGCCGGTGCCGCCCAGGGCGGGGCCGATGGTTATATGGAAATCTTGGCCAATGCCGGTCAGGACTGGGGTCTGGGCACGCCGAATCTCCGCCTGGGTGGGCAGTTGGGCCTGGGCCTGGCAGGTGGCGGTAATGTGGATACCGGCGGCGGCTGGCTGTGGCGTGCTGGGCCGACGCTGCGCTGGGTCACGCCCTGGGGGCCGGCACTGCGCCTGGAGGGCGGCTGGACCCAGGCCGTGCGCGGCCATTTCTCTGGCAGCTTTGTGCGCGTGGGTCTGGCCATGCCGCTGGACATCACGCCCTCCACCTCGGCGGCCTGGAGTGGCTTGGATGTGGACGAGGGCGTGGTGCGCGTCAGCCAAATTTTCGCCAGCGTGCAATACCTGCCCAACGTGAAGTTCAAGGACGGCGCCAAGGAGGCCATCACCCAGTACAACATGGTGATGACGCGTGAACTATCACCGCATGTCTACGGCGTGGCCCAGGCGGGTAGCGCGGCCGTGGGCCGGGCGGGGGCCTATTCCATCGGCTTGTTCGGACTGGGCGCGCAGACCGCGGCCGTCAAGTTGGGCAATTCCGGCCAGCTGCGCTTTGGCGCCGAAGCACTTGTGGGTGCAGCCGGCGGCGGCGGCGTGGTGGTGGGCGGCGGCGCCGTGGGCCAGGGTGAGTTGTGGGGCCAGTGGGAAGGCGAGCGCCTGCGCCTGCGCGCCGGCCTGGGCCAGTGGCGCAGCCTGCGTCACCCGGAAGAGCAAAGCAGCAGTCTGATCAATCTCTCCATTGGCTATGCCTACGGAACCCTGTCAAGATAACCATTCAATCGAGCAGTACCCATGAAGAAAATCATCATCCGCGCCGGCAAAGAGCGCTCATTGCAGCGTCGCCATCCCTGGGTCTTCGAGGGCTCGGTCCAGCGTGGTGGGGCCGATGCTGGCGAGACCGTGCGGGTGGAGTCTGCGGCCGGGGAGTTCCTCTGCTGGGGGGCCTTCAGCCCCAACTCGAATATCCGCGTGCGGGCCTGGAGTTTTGACGAGGCCCAGCGCATCGACGCGGCCTTCTTCGAGCAACGCGTGCAACGCGCCATCGCCATGCGCCAGCGTCTGCCCATCGCCTCGGACGCTCTGCGTCTGATCCACGGCGAGGCCGACGGCTTGCCGGGCCTGATCGTAGACCGCTACGGCGACACGCTGGTGGCACAGTTTCTCTCGGCCGGTGTGGAGCGCTGGAAGCCTGTGCTGTGCGCGCAATTGCTGGCGGCCACCGGCCTGACGCGTTTGTATGAGCGCTCCGATGCTCAGGTGCGTGAGCTTGAAGGCCTGCCCCAGCAAACCGGCTGGCTGCAGGGCGAGGGCGCGACCGAGATCGTGATCCAAGAGCACGAATGGCGTCTGAGCCTGGATGTGGCCGAAGGCCACAAGACTGGCTACTACTTGGACCAGCGCGATAACCGCAAGAAGTTCGCCGACGCCGTGCGCCAGTACGGCAGCAAAAGCGTGCTGAACTGCTTCAGCTACACGGGGGGATTCTCGGTCGCGGCCCTGGCCGGCGGCGCCACCGAGGTGATCAGCGTGGACTCGTCCGCACCCGCGCTGGCGCGTGCCGAGGCCCATGTGGCCTTGAATGGTTTTGATGCCGGGCGCCACCGCAGCCTGGACGCCGATGTGAACGCCACTCTGCGCAACTTCTTGAAGGAAGGCCGCCAGTTCGACGCCATCGTGCTGGACCCACCCAAGTTCGCCCCGACGGTTGCGCATGCCGAGCGCGCGGCGCGCGCCTACAAAGACATCAACCGCCTGGGCCTGCGCTTGTTGGCACCGGGCGGCTTGTTGTTCACCTTCTCTTGCTCGGGCGGTATCAGCCCCGATCTCTTCCACAAAATCGTGGCGGGTGCGGGCATGGATGCCGAGGTCGATGGCTATGTGCTGGACCGCGTCGGTGCCAGCCCCGATCACCCCCAAACCATCAACTTCCCCGAGGGCGAGTATCTGAAGGGCTTGCTGATCCTCAAGGCCTAGTCGCTTGCCTGAATTTGTGCGCTTGCCGCCCTCGATCCGATGGGCTCACAGAGTGAGCTAGCTGGGCAAAGGGGCGGCATTTTTGCATGAATTGATAACGACTTTCCTCAACGGATTCCCTTAAGGGAAATTGCTTCCCGGATGTGGGGGGTGCCCCGGTTTGACAGAGTGAGACATATTCACGGGCTCGATGAAATTTGCCTCAGGAAATCCTCGCGTTGGACACACAAGTCCGACAGACGAGGCCGGGGCAGCGTCGGTGAATCCACTGTGCAAACCAAAGAGGGAGTGTTGGATGATTTCTAAATTCAAGCTGTTGAGCCTGGCGGCTGCGATGTCCGCCTTGGCCGTGACCGGCGTTGCGCACGCCAAGGCCGATCTGGATCCCTTGACCGGCAATACCAGTGATGTGTCGAACTGGCGTTTCGCGCCCGGCCAAAGCTTTGGCGGTGTTGCCGGTGCGCTGGACGGCGTGGCCCGTCTGAGCTTCACCACCAGCGCTGGTGCCAACTACGCTTGCTCGGGCTCGCTGCTGGCCGGCGGCCAATACGTGCTGACCGCTGCGCACTGCGCCGACGACTTCACCCGCATGACCGTCAACTTCGGTTGGTACAACGGCACGGCACAAGTGACTCGCAATGTCTCGGTGGGCAATGCCTTTATTCACAGCGGCTGGAATGGCACGCTGGACACCGGCGCCGACATCGCCATCTTGAAGCTGGACACTGCGGTGACCACCATCAAGGGCTACAAGCTCAGCACCACCGTGGACGTGGGCAAGGAATACCTGATGGCCGGCTACGGCACGACCAGCGTGGGTAGCGCCGACACGCCGACCAACTGGAATGACTGGGCCTACGGTCACTACGCATACAACGTCTTTGACGTGGACAGCAAGAGCTTCAACAAGGCCATCGGCGATGTGCAGTCCGGCTGGTATGACGAAGACAACTACAAGCACGGCATCACCTATATGTCGGACTTTGACAATGCCGCAGGTACCCAAGCCAACAACACCCTGGGCCAGATCGGCAACTTGCTTGGCAATATCACCGGCACCACGCCCTGGACCAGCGACACCGGTCTGGGCGCGCGCGAAGGCCTGATCGCCGGTGGCGACTCGGGTGGTGGCGACTTCGTCCTGGTCAATGGCGAGTGGCTGCTCAGCGGCGTGCATTCCTGGGGTTGGCAAGCTTGCAGCAGCTTTGGCCTGAGCTGCGATGTCAGCACCAAGAATGGCTCCAGCTACGGCGACCTGTCGGGCTCGACCGCGGTTTACTCGCACCTGGGTTTCATCAACTCGGTGACGGCCGTTCCCGAGCCGCAAACCTATGCCCTGATGGCCCTGGGGCTGTTCGCCGTGGGTGCCGTGGCACGCCGCCGCAAGGCCTGAGTCGAGGGCTAGATACCTCGCTTGTGGGCGCAGCCTGGGCTGTGCCTCGCATTTGAGTAAAAAGAAGGCAGCGCGAGCTGCCTTTTTTTCGTTCCGCTCGCCGCAAGTGACGGGGCCCGATCTCTGGAAGTGCCGCGTTACGCCCCTGCAAAAAAACAGTGAACACGGGTTTGCACAAATGTTGCGGAATGCAAAGCAAGGTAATCCCTTAAGGGGTCCTACTTCCCCAACTGCGGGGGTTGGGAGGGCAAAACGCCTGTGACATATTCACGCATCGATGAGTGGTTTTGTCTTTGATTCCCTGGCTCGCACGACGGGCTGCCATTCAAACGCAAAGCATCGATGCATACACAGTGCTTAGCCAAGTGAGGACGTCTACAAATGAAATCGAAATTCAAGCTCTTGGGTCTGGTTGCCGCGATGTCCCTGGTGGGTGTCGCCCAAGCCCAAGTCAATGGCAATCTTGAGCCGCTGACTGGCAATACCAGCGCACCTTCGAACTGGCGTTTCGCCCCCGGCCAGAGCTTTGGCGGTGTTGCCGGCGCCCTCGATGGCGTGGCGCGCCTGAGCTTCACCAATTCTGCGGGCAACTGGGCTTGCTCGGGCTCGCTGCTGGCAGGTGGTCAGTATGTGCTGACCGCCGCCCATTGCGCCGATGACTTCACCTCCATGAAGGTGGATTTTGGATGGTATGGCGGCACTGCCACCGTGAGCCGCACGGTGGCGGTTGGCAACGCCACCGTCCATTCTGGCTGGAATGGCACGCTGGACACCGGCGCTGACATCGCCATCCTGAAGCTGGACCAGAAAGTCACCACCATTCAGGGCTATAAGCTCAGCACCACGTTGGATGTGGGCAAGCAACACCTGATGGCCGGCTATGGCACGACTCAAAACGGTGGCACCAATTCCGCCACCAACTGGAACGACGGTAACTACGGCCACTACGCCTACAACACCTTCGACGTGACCAGCGAGCAGTTCGGCGCTACCGTGTTCGGTGACGATCCTGCCAACTACAAGTACGGCGTGACCTATATGGTGGACTTTGACCGGTCCAATGCAACGGCCACCGCGCAGCAACGTGCGGACTACAACGTGCTGGGTCGTTTGGCTGCCGATCATGGCGGCACCTGGACCAGCGACCAAGGCTTGGGTGTCAACGAAGGCCTGATCGCTGGCGGTGACTCCGGTGGCGGCGACTTCGTGTTCGTCAATGGCGAATGGCTCTTGTCCGGTGTGCACAGCTGGGGCTGGAACAATCCCTGTAACTACTTCGGTTACACCAGCTGCAACGCCCTCAACGCCAACACGTCCAGCTACGGTGACCTGTCCGGCTCGACCGCTGTCTACTCCCACCTCGGCTTCATCAACAGCGTGACCGCCGTGCCCGAGCCTCAGACCTATGCCTTGATGGCGCTGGGCCTGTTTGCCGTCGGTGCCGTGGCGCGCCGCCGCAAGGCCTGAGCCCAAACCTGTGGGCTAGCCCGCCTGCGTTTGCGCCTTTGGCCGCAAACGCCAGGCGAAGCAGGTTGAATTAAGAGAAAAGGCGACCGTGAGGTCGCCTTTGTCATTGTGGAGTGCCAAGGACTCAGGCTCTGGCCTTGACCCCGTCCAGATTCAAGGCCGGGTCGAACTTGGCGCGGAATACGCTGAAGAAGGCTTTGACATTGCGCACATTGGCGTCCTGGGTGAACAGGCGCTGCACCAGGGCGTGATATGCCGGCATGTCCTGCACCTGCAAGATCAGCACAAAGTCTGGCCCGGGCGAGACCCGGTAGCACTGCTGAACGGCGGCCTCGGCCTGCACCTTGGCCTCGAAGGCGGCCAGATGCTCGGCGCCCTGACGATCCAGGGTGATTTCCACGATGGCGCTCAGGCCTGCCCCTAGTTTCTCGGCCGAGAGCAGGGCGATGCGCTTCTCGATGATGCCCCCGCCCTCCAGTCGCTTCACCCTGCGCAAGCAGGTGGCGGGCGACACATGGACCTTGGCGGCCAAGTCCTGGTTGGAGATGGCTGCGTCTCTTTGCAAGCATTCCAGGATGCGCAGATCGGCGGCATCCAGCTCGCGGCTATCGACTGAATCGTTCACAAACTATTCCAATGTGAAATTAATCACCATCAATGATTGATGGTGGTTGATTGTTTCATTTTTGCTTTAATTTTGAAAGCAATGATTTTCTGCGCCGTCCTACGATGCCGACCAAGCCTTGAGGCCGCGCGGCATGGCTGGCCCTGAAAAGCCTTGTCGTCAAAGCCTTGCCGCGCTCATCATCAAACTCTTGGGGTTGATCTTGGCCGTTTGGATTGCTTGGCTTTGCATGTCCCCCCAAGGGGCCAGCCGAGCGCACCTCCTCTCGTCCCTTGTTAGCCCCTGATTCACTGCCAATCTTTGGGAGACAAAACATGTGTGGAATCGTCGGAGCCGTCAGCCAGCGCAATATCGTTCCTATCCTCATCGAAGGGCTCAAGCGCCTGGAATACCGCGGCTATGACTCCTGCGGCGTGGCCGTGCATCAGGACGGTGGCCTCAAGCGCGCACGCAGCACCTCGCGCGTGGCCGAGTTGATGGGCTTGGCGGCGGAAGACGGCATCGCCTCCGGCACCGGCATCGCCCACACCCGCTGGGCCACCCATGGCGCCCCGGCCGTGCACAACGCGCATCCGCATTTCTCGCAAGGCCCCCATGCGGCGGCCGACGGCGTGGGTCGTATCGCATTGGTCCACAACGGCATCATCGAGAACCACGATGAGCTGCGCGCCGAGCTCAAGGCCAAGGGCTATCAATTCAGCAGCCAAACCGACACCGAAGTGATCGCCCATCTGGTCGACCACCTCTACAACGGCGACCTGCTCGAAGCCGTGCAACAAGCCCTGCCGCGCCTGAAGGGCGCTTACGCCGTGGCCGTGTTCTGCCGTGACGAGCCGCACCGCGTCGTGGCCGCCCGCGAGGGCTCGCCCCTGGTCTTGGGGGTGGGCATGGATGCCGCCCAGGGTGAGCACTTTGTGGCCTCAGACGCCATGGCCCTGGCCGGCGTGACCGACCAAATCGTCTACCTGGAAGAGGGTGATGTGGTGGACCTGCAGCTGGGCCGTTACTGGATCAGCCATCTGCAGGTCGAGACCGGCAGATTCGAGTCGGTCCAGCGTCCGGTGCGCACGGTGCATGCGCACAGCGGCGCCGCTGAGCTTGGCCCTTATCGCCACTATATGCAGAAGGAAATCTTCGAGCAGCCCGTGGCCATCGCCAACACGCTGGAAGGCGTGGTCGGCATCACGCCTGAGCTGTTTGGTGACGGCGCCTATCGCATCTTCAAGGAGGTGGACTCCGTCCTCATCCTGGCCTGCGGCACCAGCTATTACTCAGGCTCCACAGCCAAGTACTGGCTGGAGTCCATCGCCAAGATCCCCACCAGCGTGGAGATCGCCAGCGAGTACCGCTACCGCGACAGCGTGCCCAATCCGCGTACCCTGGTCGTCACCATCAGCCAAAGCGGCGAAACCGCCGACACCTTGGCCGCCTTGAAGCATGCCCGCTCCTTGGGCATGAAGCACACGTTGACCGTCTGCAATGTCTCCACCAGCGCCATGGTGCGCGAATGCGAGCTGGCTTACATCACCCGCGCCGGGGCCGAGATCGGCGTGGCCTCGACTAAGGCCTTCACCACGCAGCTGGTCGGCCTGTTCATGCTGACCCTGGCCTTGGCGCAGACGCGTGGCCAACTCAGCGAGGCGCAAGAAGCCGAGCACCTGAAGGCCTTGCGCCACCTGCCCGTGGCCGTGCAAGCCGTGCTGGCCCTGGAGCCGCAAGTCATCGCCTGGAGCGAGGAATTCGCCCGCAAGGAAAACGCCCTCTTCCTGGGCCGCGGCCTGCACTACCCCATCGCCCTGGAAGGCGCCCTGAAGCTCAAGGAGATCAGCTATATCCACGCCGAGGCCTACCCTGCCGGCGAGTTGAAACACGGCCCCCTGGCTCTGGTGACGGCCGAGATGCCGGTGGTGACGGTCGCCCCCAACGACACCTTGCTGGAAAAGCTCAAGAGCAATATGCAGGAAGTGCGCGCTCGTGGTGGCCAGCTCTACGTCTTTGCCGACGGCGACACGCAGATCGAAAGCGAATCCGGCCTGCACGTGATCCGCATGCCTGAACATTACGGTGCACTCAGCCCCATCCTGCACACCATCCCGTTGCAATTGCTGGCTTATCACACGGCTTGCGCGCGTGGGACGGATGTGGACAAGCCCAGAAACCTGGCCAAGAGCGTCACGGTCGAGTGATCGTGGTGCGCTGATGGTTCAAGTTATCCCTCCATCAACGCTAGGCCGAACCGCCTACGAGCGGGTGATGGGCCATGCGCCTCACGTCCTGGGCCCATGGACCCAGCTGGAGCAGGTGTTTGCAAGCCAGACCCTGCTGCCAGCCGATCTGCTGGAGCAGGTGCGCCGGGTGCTGGCGCAAGGCCATGGCTGCGCCTACTGCCAGGCCAAGGGTGGCGCGGTGGATCCCTTGTTCGCGGCAAACGCCCTTGTTGCCGAAGATAGGCGGGCCACCTTGGTGTTGGAGCTGGCGCGCCAATTCGCGCAAGACCATCGCCGTATTGAGCCGGCCTTGCTGAGCCAGCTGCGCGAGCACGATTGCAGCGCCGCCGAATTGGTGGAACTGATCGCCTGCATGAGTTTTATGTGGGCAGGGGGCATGTTTGGGCGGGTGCTGGGCATTCAGCCGCCGGGAGAGCTGAGCGCGCTGGCCTGTGCTCTGCCGGCCGAGGCTGCAGCCGGGTCAAGGGCGGGCCTCTGACCCAGCCGATTCAGCTGGACCCAGGCTCGCCACCCGTGAACTGTCACGCTGTAATTGGAACTGTCCTGGCGGCACGACAGGCAATCAGGCCACGTACTTGAGCGGCAGTGCCGTGGTGAACTTGAGTTGCTCCATGGCGAAACTCGAGCTCACATCGTGCAGATTGGTGCCCGTGATCAGGCGTTTGTAGACCGCGTCATAGGCCTTGATGTCGGGCACCACCACGCGCAGCAGATAGTCAATGTCCCCGCTCATTCGGTAGAACTCGACCACCTCCGGGATGGCCTCACAGGTGGCGCGAAAGCTCTCAAACCAGGCTTCGGTGTGCACGGAGGTGCGCACGGTCACGATCACCGTCACCGCCACATTCACGAGCGCCGGGTCCAGCAGCGCCACTTGGCAGCGAATCACACCCTCAGCCTTCAAGCGCTGAATACGGCGCCAGCAAGGGGTACTGGAGAGGTTGACCGCCTCAGCCAATTGAGCCAATGGGACGGTGGCGTCACGCTGGAGCAAATCCAAGAGTTTGAGATCGATGGCATCGAGCGAGAAGGTGGAGGACATGGCACTCAAGGCAAGCAATTTCTAATTATTGACAGGAAATTGAAATTTTTTGCTCTGCCTGAGATCTTATGAATGATTAATTGGCAAAAGCGTCTAGCTTGGCAGATCGACACTTTCCCTTGCTACATCAAAACGCAAGGAAATAGCCCATGAAAACGATAGGCCTCATTGGTGGTATGAGCTGGGAGAGCACGCTCCTGTACTACCAAACCCTGAACCGCGAGGTCTCTCGCCGCCTCGGCGGCTTGCACTCGGCCCGCATCCTGATGCACAGCCTGGACTTCGAAGAAGTAGTGCGCGGCCAGAAGGCCGGCGACTGGGTCAGCCTGACCCGACTGTTGCGCAGGGCGGCCCAGGGCCTGGCAGGAGCCGGCGCCGACTGCCTGCTGATCTGTACCAACACCATGCACAAGATTGCCGATGAGGTCGCCGCCGAGGGCCTCCCACCGCTGCTGCACATCGCCGATGTGACCGGCCAGGCGATTCTTGGGCGAGGCCTGCGGCGTGTGGCCCTGCTAGGCACTCGGTACACGATGGAGCAGAGCTTTTACATGGACCGCCTGGCCCGTATGGGCGTTGAATGCATCGTGCCTCCGCAGGCCCAGCGCGACGAGGTGCACCGCATCATCTTCGAGGAACTTTGCCTGGGTGACTTCAGGGAAGAATCGCGGCAGACACTGCAAAACATCGTGGCAGACACCGCATTGCGTGGTGCCGAAGGCGTGATCCTCGGCTGTACGGAGCTGCCTCTGATCCTGCGTGCGACGGACCTGTCTTTGCCGCTGTTCGACACGACCGAGTTGCATGCCATGGCCGCCGCCGATTTCGCCTTGGCCGACATGCCGGCGAGTTTGAGCACGGTCTGAGTTCATCCCAAGCTGGGCAGAACGATGCGCAGACTCCTGGCTGTAATCGGCTGCCGGTTCTCGAAGGCTTGTTCAGGCATTGCCTTCGGCTTGCCCGTCTGCAGCATTGAATGGCGATTCAGGGTGATACCCCTCCGGGTGGGCAAGATAGGGCCCGTCGCCGCTGTGCACGGCCTTGGAGGCGGGCACAAAGCCGCCGCTCTTGACGTCGAAGACATGGACCTCGCCGGCCTCGATCACATAGTGCCAGCCATGTAGCGAGATCTCACCCCGCTCCACCCGAGCGCGCACCATGGGGTAGTCCATCAAGCGCTCCAGTTGCAGCACGACGGAGCGCTCCTCCGTGCGGCGCAAGGCCTCGCTGCTGAGCTGCACCGGCAGGGCGGCCTCGCGGCCTAACTCCAGCCAAGCGCGCAGATTGGGGGCGTCTTCGGGCTGCTCTTCGTAGAGCGCGCGGATGCCGCCGCAATGGCTGTGGCCGCAGACGATGATGTGCTCGATTTTGAGCGTCAGCACCGCGTATTCAATCGCGGCGGCGGTGCCATGATGGCCTTGGGACCCATCATAAGGAGGCACAAATGCGCCGACATTGCGCACCAGAAAAAGATCGCCCGGCCCGCTGCCGGTCAGCAGATAGGGCACCAGGCGTGAGTCTGAGCAGCCGATGAAGAGCGTGCTGGGCCGCTGCCCCTGCTCCACCAAATCTTTGAAGCGGGCCTGGTACTGGGGGAAATAGTCGGTGTTGAAGCGCCGCAGCCGGCTCAAGAATTCGTCGTCGGGCACGATGGCGAACCTATTGCAAGAGCGGGGAGTCGGCCGACTCCAGCGTGAGCCCTTCGACCATGGCCGCGCCCACCAGCAGATTGAGGTACTGGCGCAGGGCCGTCACAAAAGCCTGGTTTTCCAAGCTTTGCGCAATGGCCGCGTGCACCGCCGCGAAAGGCTGAATATGGCCGGGCAGGCGATCCTGTACCCGCACGATGTGAAAGCCGAAGCGGGTGCTGATCAGGCGTGGCAGCACGCCGATATGGGCATTGGCCTCGTCTTGTGCGAACAGGGCTGAAGCAAACTCAGGCGCGCAGTCGGCGCTGTGCAGCCAGCCGAGCTGGCCACCTTGGGCGCCGCTGGGGCAGTTGGAGAACTCGGCAGCGGCTTGCGCAAAAGCGGCTTCATCCTCGCAGCGCAGGCTGACCAACAAGCTCTCGGCGCGCTGGCGCAGGGCGGCGATATCGAGGCCCTCGGTGACGCCAAACAAGATGTGCTGAGCCTGCACCTGCTCGCCCTGGGCGAAGCGCGCCGTGTGAGCCTGGTAGTGACGCAGGCAGGCCGCTTCATCGGCTTGCGGGATCTGGATCTCGCGCGCCAGCAATTGTTCGATCGCACGGGAGGCGGCCTCGCTGAGCACGCCGTCCAAGGCCGGCAAATCGCCCACGGCCAAAAGGCCGGCGCGCTGGGCCGCCTGGCGCAGCAGCTCGCTGTAGGCGCGTTGGCGCAGGTCTTCTTCGCTCAGCGACTCAGCTGGGGCGTGGAGCGGCACACCGTTGATGCTGGCGGTTACTGCGGCTGCGCTCTTGCTCGCGCAGCCGCAGCCACCCGCTGCACCGCAGCCTTGCTCGATTGCCTGTGTCATGGCTTGCACTCCTTCAGCGCTGTTGCGGGGCTTGCTCGTGGCCGGGCGGCAGATGCAGGCGGCGGCTGCGCACCAGCTGGTAGGGGCGGACCAGATAGGCCAGGGTGCCAAAGCCGCTCCACACATGAACCAGGCGGGTGAAGGGGAAGACCAGGAACAAGCTCATGCCCAGGAACATATGCAGCTTGAAGATCCAGGAGGCGCCAGCCAGCAGCTCGACCGCGCCACTGCGGAAGGTGACGATGCGCTGCGCCCATTCGGCCAAGCGCATCATCATGCCGCCGTCCAGGTGTTCCGCCGAGAGCGGGATGGTGGCCAGGCCCAGGGCCAGCTGAATCCACAGCAGCACGAGCAAGGCGATGTCGCTGAACTTGCTATTGATGCGGATGCGCTCGTCGCTGAGGCGGCGGTGCAGCAGCAGGCTGACGCCGGCAAAGCCGGCCAGGCCGGCGATGCCGCCCGAGACCATGGCCATCAGCTGCTTGTTGCCGGCGCTGATGAAGGGCTCATAAAGAAAGTGCGGCGTCAACATGCCCACCGTGTGGCCGAAGAACAAGAAGAGCACGCCAATGTGGAACAGATTGCTGCCCCAGCGCAGCGTGCCGCGCCGCAAGAGCTGGGAGGAGTCGCTCTTCCAGCTGTACTGGTCGCGGTCATAGCGCAGCAGGCTGCCGAGCAGGAACACGGCCAGGCAGATATAGGGGTAGATGCCGAACAGGGCATGGTCCAGGGAACTCATGGCCGGACTCCTTGCGCATGGCCGCTGTTCTGAGCAGCGGCATGGGTTTTGACGATGTGGATGGGCTGGATATCGCCAGGCTTGGCCTGGCCGCGTGAGCTGCAGCCCTCAAAGGCGGCGGGCTCTTGCCAGCTTTCATCCAGGGGCGGTTCGGCCGTGATGGGCACGGCCTGCGGTTTCTCGCCGGCCAGCTCCAGCACGGCGCCAATCGCCGCCGCGTAGGGGTTGCTTTGCTTGATCAGCCCGCTGTGGATGGCGTTCAAGATGTGGGCCATCTCGGCCAGAAAGGCGCGCGCCGTATCGGCCGGCTGGGTGGAGGCGAACTCCAGCACCACAGGCAGGAAGTCCGGCAATTCAGGCGCGTCGAAAAACATGCCGCCGGCCTTGTAGGTGGCGGCCAGATCGATCAAGGCCGGGCCGCGTTCGCGCGAGTCGCCATGCACATGCTCGAACAGATGCAGGCTGGTGGCGCGGCCACGGTCAAAGCTGTCCACATACAGGGCTTGCACGGCCAGGCCGTCGGCCGCACCCAGGCGCGCCAGCAGGGCTTGCAGCTCGGCCATGCGGGCGGGGCTCAGGGCTTGCTCTTGCTGCAGGGCCTGCATCAGCTCGGGCAGGGCGGCACGCATGGCCTCGCTGGGGTAGTCCAGCAAACGACCCAGCACGCGGCAGGACAGGCTGATGGGTTTCAGGGTTTGTTTCTTGCTCATAGCGTGGCCTTGATCGGAATCGTGCGCTTCTTGTCGCCGCCAAACAGGCTGATATTGCTCTCGCCCTCGGAGCAGCCGTTGCCGAATGTGAAGCCGCAGCCGCCGCGCAGGTCGTAGGCGTTTTCGGCGTACTCGCGGTGGCTGCTGGGGATGACGAAGCGGTCCTCGTAATTGGCGATGGCCATCACCTGGTACATGTCTTCGACCGTGTCTTTTTGCAGGCCGACCTGGTCCAGCACCTGGCTGTTCTCGATGCCGTCCACATGCTTGCCGCGTTGGTAGGCGCGCATGGCCAGCAAGCGCTCGAGTGCACGCTCCACCGGCGGCACATCACCGGCGGTGAGCAGATTGGCCAGGTATTGCACGGGGATGCGCAGCTGTTTGACGTCAGGGATCTGGCCATTGCTGCTGATGTGGCCGGCATTGGCGGCCGCGCTGATGGGCGAGAGCGGCGGCACATACCAGACCATGGGCAGGGTGCGGTACTCGGGGTGCAGGGGCAGGGCCACCTTCCAGTCCACCGCCATCTTGTAGACGGGGCTCTTCCTGGCCGCTTCCAGCCAGGCCTCGGGGATGCCATCGGCGCGCGCCTGGGCAATCACGGCGGGGTCATGCGGGTCGAGGAAGAGGTCCAGCTGGGCCTGGTACAAGTCCTTGTCATTGGGCGTGGCGGCGGCCTCGGCGATGCGGTCCGCGTCATAGAGCAGCACGCCGAGGTAGCGGATACGGCCCACGCAGGTTTCAGAGCAGACGGTGGGCTGGCCGGCCTCGATGCGGGGGTAGCAAAAGATGCACTTCTCGGCCTTGCCGCTTTGCCAGTTGTAATAAATCTTTTTGTAGGGGCAGCCCGAGACGCACATGCGCCAACCCCGGCATTTGTCCTGGTCGATCAGCACGATGCCGTCTTCCTCGCGCTTGTAGATCGAGCCAGACGGGCAGCTGGCCACGCAGGCCGGGTTCAGGCAGTGCTCGCACAGCCGGGGCAGATACATCATGAAGGTGTTCTCGAACTGGCCGTAGATCTCCTTCTGCACGTTTTCGAAGTTGGCGTCCTTGCTGCGCTTGGCGAACTCGCCGCCCAGAATCTCCTCCCAGTTGGGACCCCACTCGATCTTCTCCATGCGCTTGCCGGTGATCAGGCTGCGCGGCCTGGCCGTCGGCGTGGCGCGGCTCTTGGGTGCCGACTGCAAGTGGTCGTAGTCGAAGGTAAAGGGCTCGTAGTAGTCGTCGATCTGGGGCAGATTGGGGTTGGCGAAGATGCGCATCAGCAGCTTCCACTTGCCACCTTGGCGCGGCTCAATCTTGCCGTTAGCCAGGCGCTGCCAGCCGCCATTCCAACGTGCCTGGTTCTCCCATTCCTTGGGGTAGCCGATGCCGGGTTTGGACTCAACATTGTTGAACCACGCGTATTCCATGCCGGGGCGATTGGTCCAGACGTTTTTGCAGGTGACCGAACAGGTGTGGCAGCCAATGCACTTGTCCAGGTTCAGCACCATGCCAATTTGGGCGCGTATTTTCATGCGTGTTCTCCTGCGGTGACGGCGACTTCATCGTCCAGCCAGTCGACCTTGGCCATCTTGCGCACCAGTACGAACTCGTCGCGGTTGGTGCCAATCGTTCCGTAGTAATTGAAGCCGTAGCTCAGCTGCGCGTAGCCGCCGATCATGTGGGTGGGCTTGGTGACGATGCGGGTGACCGAGTTGTGGATGCCGCCGCGTGCGCCGGTGATCTCCGATCCCGGCGTGTTGATGATTTTCTCTTGCGAGTGGTACATCATCACCATGCCGTTCTTGACCCGTTGGCTCACCACCGCACGGGCCGCGATGGCGCCATTGCTGTTGAACAGCTCCACCCAGTCGTTGTCCACAATGCCCGCGCGCTTGGCGTCGTCCTCGCTGAGCCAGATGACGGAGCCGCCACGGTTCAGCGTCAGCATCATCAGGTTGTCGCTATAGGTGCTGTGTATGCCCCACTTCTGGTGCGGGGTGATGAAGTTGAGCGCTATTTCCCTATGGCCATTGGGCTTGACGCCCTGCACCTCGGCCAAGGTCTTCAGATCCACCGGCGGGCGGTAGCTGCTGAAGCCCTCGCCGAAGGCCTGCATCCAGGGGTGATCCTGGTAGAACTGCTGGCGGCCCGTCAGCGTGCGCCATGGGATCAGCTCATGCACATTGGTGTAGCCGGCGTTGTAGCTGACCTTCTCGCTTTCCAGGCCTGACCAAGTGGGGCTGGAGATGATTTTGCGCGGCTGGGCCTGGATGTCGCGGAAGCGAATCTTCTCGTCCTCGCGGTGCAGGGCCAGATGGGCGTGCTCGCGGCCCGTCTGCTTACTCAAAGCCTCCCAGGCCTTGACGGCCACATGGCCGTTGGTCTCGGGCGCCAGCATCAGCACCACCTCGGTGGCGTCGATATCGCTCTCGATCTTGGGCATGCCTTGCGTCACACCGGCTTCACGCACCCGCCCATTCAAATCGCCCAGCTGCTCGACCTCGGTCTCGGTGTTCCAGCTGATGCCCTTGCCGCCATTGCCGACGCGGTTCATCAAGGGGCCAAGCGCGGTGAAGCGTTTGTAGAGATTGGGGTAGTCGCGCTCCACCACGGCCAGCTGCGGCGCAGTCTTGCCGGGGATCAGTTCGCACTCGCCCTTCTTCCATTCAGCCACGCCAAAAGGCTGGGCCAGCTCGGCCGGGCTGTCGTGCATCAAGGGCGTTAGCACCAGCTCCTTCTCAACACCCAGATGGCCGACGCAGAGTTCGCTGAAGGCCTTGGCAAAACCTTTGTAAATCTCCCAATCGCTCTTGGCTGCCCAAGCCGGGTCCACCGCCGTGGACAGCGGGTGGATGAAGGGGTGCATGTCCGAGGTGTTGAGGTCGTTCTTCTCATACCAGGTGGCGGTGGGCAGCACGATGTCTGAGTACAAGCAGGTCGTGCTCATGCGGAAGTCCAGCGTCACCAGCAGGTCCAGCTTGCCTTCGGGCGCTTTGTCGTGCCAGGTCACCTCTTGCGGCTTGGCATCTTCTTGACCCAAATCCTTGCCCTGCACGCCATTGGTTGTGCCCAGCAAGTGCTTCAAAAAGTATTCGTGGCCTTTGCCCGAGGAGCCGAGGATGTTGGAGCGCCAGACAAACATATTGCGCGGCCAGTTGGCCTCGTGGTCGGGGTCCTCGCAGCTCATGCGCAGGGAGCCGTCCTTCAGGCCCTTGACGGCATAGTCCTTGGCGTCCATGCCGGCGGCGTGTGCATCCTTGACGATCTGGATGGGGTTGACCTGCATCTGCGGCGCCGAGGGCAGCCAGCCCATGCGTTCGGCGCGCACGTTGTAGTCGATCAGGCTGCCGCCAAACTTGGCCTTGTCGGCCAGGGGCGAGAGCACTTCGGCGACGTCTAGCTTCTCGTAGCGCCACTGGTCGGTGTGGGCGTAGAAAAAGCTGGTGCTGTTCATCTGCCGGGGCGGGCGACTCCAGTCCAGGGCGAAGGCCAAGGCCGTCCAGCCGGTTTGCGGGCGCAGCTTTTCCTGGCCCACGTAATGGGCCCAGCCGCCGCCGCTCTGGCCTATGCAGCCGCACATCATCAGCATATTGATGATGCCGCGATAGTTCATATCGCAGTGGTACCAGTGGTTCATGGCCGCGCCGATGATGACCATGGACTTGCCATGCGTCTTGTCGGCGGTGTCGGCGAACTCGCGCGCCACCAGGGCGATCTGGGCACGCGGCACGCCGGTGATGGACTCCGCCCAGGCGGGCGTGTAGGCCTTGTTGTCGTCGTAGCTGCGAGCGGTGTCGTCGCCCAGGCCGCGGTCAATGCCGTACTGCGCCACTTGCAGGTCGAACACGGTGGCGACCAAGGCCTCTTCCGCGTCCTCATGCTTGCCTAGCCTGAGGCGCACGACGGGCACGTTGCGGCTCAGCACGTCTTGCTGCTTGTTGGCGGTGAACTGGGGTGACTCGACGCCACCGAAGTAGGGGAAACCGACCTCGGCGATCTCATGCGCTTGCGGCTCGCCGTCTTCCAGCACCGAGAGCTTGAGCTTGACCTGACGGTCGTGCTGAGCCTCCTTGTCGTCCAGATTCCATTTGCCCAGATCGGGCCGCTCGCCCGCGCCCCAGCGGAAGCCGATGGAGCCATTGGGCAGCACCACCTTGCCCTGGGTGTCAAAGGCCAGGGTCTTCCACTCGGGGTTGTTGTCTTGGCCGAGCCGGCCGCCAAAGTCGCTGGCACGCAGATAGCGGTCGGGTACCAGCAGCTCGCGGCCATCGGCCGTGGTCTGGCGCTTCATCTTCACCAGCAGGGGCAGGTCGGTGTAGCGGCGGGCGTAGCCGTCGAAATAAGCGGAGCGCTTGTCGAAATAGAACTCCTTCAGGATCACATGGCCCATGGCCATGGCGATGGCGGCGTCCGTGCCCTGTTTGGGGTGCAGCCAGATATCGGCGAGCTTGGAGATCTCGGCGTAGTCGGGCGTGATGGCGACCGTCTTGGCGCCCTTGTAGCGCACCTCGGTGAAGAAGTGGGCGTCCGGTGTGCGTGTTTGTGGGACGTTAGATCCCCAGGCGATGATGTAGTTGCTGTTGTACCAATCGGCGCTCTCCGGCACATCGGTCTGCTCGCCCCAGATCTGCGGGCTGGCCGGGGGCAGGTCGCAGTACCAGTCGTAGAAACTCATGCAGACGCCGCCCAAGAGGCTGAGGTAGCGGCTGCCGGCGGCATAGCTGATCATGCTCATGGCCGGGATGGGCGAGAAGCCGATCACCCGGTCCGGCCCATGCTTTTTGACGGTGTAGATATTGGCGCTGGCAATGATCTCGTTGACCTCGTCCCAGGTGGAGCGCACAAAGCCGCCCAGGCCGCGATCCTTTTGCCATTCGCGGCGCTGCTCTTGGTTGTCCACCAAATTCGCCCAGGCATCGACCGGGCTCTTGGCCAGCAGCTTGGCGGCCCGCCAGTGCTTGAGCAGGGAGCCGCGCACCATGGGGTACTTGACCCGGTTGGCGCTGTAGAGATACCAGCTGTAGGAAGCGCCGCGAGCGCAGCCGCGCGGCTCGTGGTTGGGCAGGTCGGCGCGGGTGCGCGGGTAGTCGGTCTGCTGGGTTTCCCAGGTGACGATGCCGCCCTTGACGTAGATCTTCCAGGAGCAGGAGCCCGTGCAGTTCACCCCATGGGTGCTGCGCACGATCTTGTCATGGGCCCAGCGATTGCGGTAGGCGTCTTCCCAGGTCCGGTCCTCGGCGCTGAGGCGGCCGTGGCCGTCGGCAGAGTCCTGCTTCGGCGCGCTGAAGTAATTGAGACGATCGAGAAAGTGACTCATGGTGCGTTCCTCAAGGATTTTTCACGTAGGCATTGGCGCGCAGGTAGAACCACCAGTTCAGCAGCAGGCACAAGGCGTAGAAGACGGCGAAGCCGTAGAAGGCGTATTGCGGCGTGCCGGCCTTGATCTGCTGGCCGATCAGCACCGGAGCGATGAAGGCGCCGTAGGCGGCCACGGCCGAGGTCCAGCCCAGCACCGGGCCGGCTTGTTGGCGGTCGAAGATGAAACCCACGCTGCGGAAGGTCGAGCCATTGCCGATGCCGCTGGCGGCGAAGAGCAGGATGAACAAGCCCATGAACATGGGGAAATGCTGCTCCGGCGTGGGCGAGCCATAGGCTTGCAACATCACATAACCCACGGCCGCCGAGGCCACGACCATCACCGCCGAGATGACTTGAGTGACGATGGATCCCCCCACTTTGTCGGCAATCCAGCCGCCCACCGGCCGCACGGCGGCGCCGACGAAGGGGCCGATCCAGGCGTAGGTCAGCGCGGAAGGTGCGTTAGGGTTTTTCAGCGTGTGCTGCATCACACCGGCGGCATCTGGGAGATGCTGGAAACCGAAGATCACCGTGATGGCCAGGGGCAGGGCCATGGAGAAGCCGATGAAGCTGCCGAAGGTGACGACGTAGAGCGCCGTCATCGCCCAGGTGTGCTTGTTGTGGAAGATCTCGAACTGCTTGGCCACGTTCTCCTTCATGGTGCCGAAGGCGGCCAGCTTCATCACCAAGAGCGCGGCCGCTATGTCCAGCGGAATCGCCACCCACATATTCAAGAGCCCCAAGCCGGTGGGCGCCGGCAGATAGAGGTAGAGCATGCCGATGGAGGGCACGAAGGCGAGCGAGTAGAGGTAGGTGATCTTGGCGAAGGCCAAGAGCGGGCTGCCGGCGGCGGGCGTCACCGTTTTCAGATTGTTCATGCCCAGCCAGCACAGGATGGACAGCGGTACGAGCGAGAGCAACCACGCAAAGCCCGCGTTCTGAATCCAGGTCGGCGTGCCGGCGGCGATCTTGCCGAAGATCCAGCCGCTGTCTTTGAGCAAGGCCTTGGACTCGCCACCCAGGGCCCCGAACAAGCCCACCGTCATCACCAGGGGGATGACGATCTGCATGGTGGTGACGCCGAAGTTACCCAGGCCGGCATTCAGGCCGAGCGCCGTGCCTTGCAGGCGCTTGGGGAAGAAGGTCGAGATATTCGACATGCTGGAGGCGAAGTTGCCGCCGCCCACGCCCGACCACAAAGCCATCAGCTGGAACACCCACAGCGGCCATTCGGGATGCTGCAGGGCGATGCCCGTACCCAGGGCCGGGGCCAAGAGCATGGCCGTGGTCAAGAAGATGGTGTTGCGCCCGCCGGCCATGCGGATCAAGAAGGAGGCCGGGATGCGCATGGTGGCCCCCGAGATGCCGGCGATGGCCGTCAGCGTGAACAGCTCTGCCTGGGTGAAGGGGAAGCCCAGATTGAGCATCTGCACGGTGATGATGCCCCACATACCCCAGACGGCGAAGCCGCAAAGCAGGGCCGGGATGGAGATCCACAGATTGCGGTAGGCAATTTTCTTGCCTGTCGTTTCCCAGAACTTCTCGTCCTCGGGGCGCCAGTCCTCGATGTCGGGACCGACTTGGCTTTTGCTATTCATGGGGGGACTACCTTTTCTTTTTGCTCTCAGCGGGCAAAGGACTTGGACATGGGGGAGGGCGCGGCTTTGTCGCCCATCAACTCGGCGCGGCGCACCTCGGTCCAGTACATCCAGATCAGCGAAACCCAGACCACGCCATACATCAGCATGAAAGCGCTGGAGCGGATGCCGGTCAGGTCCATCAGAGCGCCGAACATGATGGGCAGCACAAAGCCGCCCAGGCCACCGGCCAGACCCACGATGCCGCTGATGGTGCCGATGTTCTGGCCGTAGTCGTCGCTGATGTACTTGAAGACGCTGGCCTTGCCAAAGGCGAAGGCAATGCCTAGCGTGAACATCAGGGCCGTGAAGGCGTAGACGTTGAGGCCGATGTGGAAGGTCTTGATGCCGTCCACCGTCTGGATGCTGAAATCGGTCTGCGGGTAGGAGAGCAGGAAGAGGCAGATCCAACTCACCCACAGCACCCACCAGGTGACGGCGTGCGCCCCGTACTTATCGCTCATCCAGCCGCCGATGGCGCGCAGCACGCCGCCGGGCAGGGAGAAGCAAGCGGCCAGCAGGGCGGCGATGCGGATGTCCAGCCCATACTCGCCCACGTAGTACTGCACCATCCACAGGCTCAGCGCCACATAGCCGCCGAAGACGATGCTGTAGTACTGGCAGTACTTGAGCACCTTGGGGTCTCTCAAGGCCTTGAGCTGGGAGACGAAGCTGGCCTTGCTGGCCACCAGATGGGTCTCGTCCGAGTAGCTGAAGAACCAGAACAGAATCGCCGTGCCCAGCAGCACCGCCGCGTAGACATGGGGCACCAGGGTCCAGCCAAAGGCCACCACCAGGGCCGGGGCAACAAACTTATTGACTGCGGCTCCAGAGTTACCGGCGCCGAAGACGCCCATGGCAAAGCCTTGTCGGTTCTTGGGGAACCAGCGCGCCACATAGGGCGTGCCCACGGAGAAGGAACCGCCGGCCAGACCGACAAAGGCGCCGATGACGAGGAAATGCCAGTAGGCTGTGGCATAACTCATCAGCCAGATGGGCAGCACGCAGGCCATCATCAGCGAGAAGAAGACGATGCGGCCGCCGAACTTGTCGGTCCAGATGCCCAGGGGCACGCGGATCAGCGAGCCGGTCAGCACCGGCATGGCGGTGAGCAGGCCGAACTCGGTGGCGTTCAGGCCCAGCTGTTTTTTGATCGGGATGCCGATGACGCCGAACATCATCCAGACCATGAAGCAGACGGTGAAGGCCAGGGTGCTGACGACCAGGACCGAGATGGCTCGGCTTGGGCTTGGCGGGCTGCTGGGGCTTGTTGACATGGGGTGGTGCTCCTTTGCTTGAGCACGACTGTCCGGCTTTGGCTTTACGCTGCACATCCTCCCGGGTGGCAGATGGACTCAGGCAGAGGAACTAGGGCCCCACAGCGGCCATCGTTCGAAAGAACTATTCAGGCTTGGGCTTGATCTGGCGCAACTTTGCCTGGCGTTGTGTCATGTCTTATCGAAGGCGTTTGGCTTTCCTGGATGGGCTGTTGATGCGGCGCTGCGCGCCGGCAAGTAACTTGATTGTTCGACGGCCCAGCCGGGAGTTCGCCCCGGCGGGCGACCTACTTTCTTGGGCGCTGTTTAGACCGGAGACATAG
>NZ_QAJN01000022.1 GCF_003852425.1 Paucibacter sp. KBW04
ATATTAGCCTGACGATGACCTACTTTCACACGGGAATCCGCACTATCATCGGCGCTGAGTCATTTCACTGTCCTGTTCGGGATGGGAAGGAGTGGGACCAACTCGCTATGGTCATCAGGCTTAACTGGCTGACTTGCTGTTCGCTGAACAACAAGTCCAATTTGTAGAGCTGCGCAGTATACATGAGTTTCTCTTGTATCTGGCTTCGAATCAGCTTTGATTTTGATTGCGTTCAATTCAGACTTCTGAAGAACAGCATAACTTGTATTGACTACTCAATAATCCTTGGCTCGTTCAGTGATCGATTCTCATCTCTCACGAACTGTCAAAGTTATAGGGTCAAGCCTCACGGGCAATTAGTACTGGTTAGCTTAACGCATTACTGCGCTTCCACACCCAGCCTATCAACGTCCTGGTCTCGAACGACCCTTCAGGGGGCTCTAGGCCCCGGCAAGACTCATCTTGAGACGAGTTTCCCGCTTAGATGCTTTCAGCGGTTATCTCTTCCGCACTTAGCTACTCGGCGATGCCACTGGCGTGACAACCGATACACCAGAGGTGCGTCCACTCCGGTCCTCTCGTACTAGGAGCAGGCTCTCTCAATCTTGCAGCGCCCACGGAAGATAGGGACCAAACTGTCTCACGACGTTTTAAACCCAGCTCACGTACCTCTTTAAATGGCGAACAGCCATACCCTTGGGACCGGCTACAGCCCCAGGATGAGATGAGCCGACATCGAGGTGCCAAACACCGCCGTCGATATGAACTCTTGGGCGGTATCAGCCTGTTATCCCCAGAGTACCTTTTATCCGTTGAGCGATGGCCCTTCCATACAGAACCACCGGATCACTTTGTCCTACTTTCGTACCTGCTCGACTTGTCAGTCTCGCAGTCAAGCACGCTTATGCCAATGCACTATCAACACGATTTCCGACCGTATTTAGCGTACCTTCGAACTCCTCCGTTACACTTTGGGAGGAGACCGCCCCAGTCAAACTGCCCACCATACACTGTCCCCAATCCCGATAAGGGACCAAGGTTAGAACCTCAAACACACCAGGGTGGTATTTCAACGTTGGCTCCATGAGAACTAGCGTCCTCACTTCAAAGCCTCCCACCTATCCTACACAGATCTGTTCAAAGTCCAATGTAAAGCTACAGTAAAGGTTCATGGGGTCTTTCCGTCTTTCCGCGGGGAGATTGCATCATCACAAACATTTCAACTTCGCTGAGTCTCTGGAGGAGACAGTGTGGCCATCATTACTCCATTCGTGCAGGTCGGAACTTACCCGACAAGGAATTTCGCTACCTTAGGACCGTTATAGTTACGGCCGCCGTTTACTGGGACTTCAGTCAAGAGCTTGCACCCCATCATTTAATCTTCCAGCACCGGGCAGGAGTCACACCCTATACGTCGACTTTCGTCTTTGCAGAGTGCTGTGTTTTTAATAAACAGTTGCAGCCACCGATTCTCTGCGACCCCATTCGGCTCCAGGAGTAAATCCCTTCACCTAATAGAGGCACACCTTCTTCCGAAGTTACGGTGTCAATTTGCCGAGTTCCTTCTCCAGAGTTCTCTCAAGCGCCTTAGAATACTCATCTCGCGCACCAGTGTCGGTTTGCGGTACGGTCGTGTGTAGCTGAAGCTTAGTGGCTTTTCTTGGAAGCAGGGTATCACTCACTTCGGCAGACAAGCTGCCTCGTTATCACGCCTCATCTCAGATCCCCGGATTTGCCTAAGGACCACGACTACACGCTTGAACCAACTATTCCAACAGTTGGCTGAGCTAACCTTCTCCGTCCCCACATCGCACTACACATCGGTACAGGAATATTTACCTGTTTCCCATCAGCTACGCATCTCTGCCTCGCCTTAGGGGCCGACTCACCCTACGCCGATGAACGTTGCGTAGGAAACCTTGCGCTTTCGGCGAGGGGGCTTTTCACCCCCTTTAACGCTACTCATGTCAGCATTCGCACTTCTGATACCTCCAGCAGGCTTCACAACCCACCTTCACAGGCTTACAGAACGCTCTCCTACCACGTGCAATAAATTGCACATCCGCAGCTTCGGTAACTGGCTTAGCCCCGTTACATCTTCCGCGCAGGACGACTCGATCAGTGAGCTATTACGCTTTCTTTAAATGATGGCTGCTTCTAAGCCAACATCCTGACTGTTTTAGCCTTCCCACTTCGTTTCCCACTTAGCCAATTTTGGGGACCTTAGCTGGCGGTCTGGGTTGTTTCCCTCTTGAGTCCGGACGTTAGCACCCGGTGCTCTGTCTCCCAAGCTGTACTCATCGGTATTCGGAGTTTGCAATGGTTTGGTAAGTCGCCATGACCCCCTAGCCATAACAGTGCTCTACCCCCGATGGTAATACTTGAGGCACTACCTAAATAGTTTTCGGAGAGAACCAGCTATTTCCAAGTTTGTT
Source organism: Paucibacter sp. KBW04 (assembly GCF_003852425.1). Taxonomy (GTDB): domain Bacteria; phylum Pseudomonadota; class Gammaproteobacteria; order Burkholderiales; family Burkholderiaceae_C; genus Paucibacter_A. Next base: position 2,436 of record NZ_QAJN01000022.1, read on the forward strand.
TAGCCTTTCACCCCTATCCACAGCTCATCCGCTAATTTTGCAACATTAGTCGGTTCGGACCTCCAGCACCTGTTACGGTACCTTCATCCTGGCCATGGATAGATCACTTGGTTTCGGGTCTACACCCAGCGACTAATTCGCCCTATTCGGACTCGATTTCTCTACGGCTTCCCTATTCGGTTAACCTCGCCACTGAATGTAAGTCGCTGACCCATTATACAAAAGGTACGCAGTCACCCTTGCGGGCTCCTACTTTTTGTATGCATACGGTTTCAGGATCTATTTCACTCCCCTCCCGGGGTTCTTTTCGCCTTTCCCTCACGGTACTAGTTCACTATCGGTCGATTACGAGTATTTAGCCTTGGAGGATGGTCCCCCCATATTCAGACAGGATTACACGTGTCCCGCCCTACTTGTCTTACGCTTAGTTCCACACCGCAGCATTTCTCATACGGGGCTATCACCCGCTATGGCCGGACTTTCCATTCCGTTCTGATATACACGATGCTAAAACGTAAAGGCTACTCCAATTTCGCTCGCCACTACTTTCGGAATCTCGGTTGATGTCTTTTCCTCGAGCTACTGAGATGTTTCAGTTCACCCGGTTCGCCACAATGACCTATGTATTCAGTCAGAGTTACCCCTCGCGGGGTGGGTTTCCCCATTCAGAAATCTCCGGATCAAAGCTAATTTGCCAGCTCCCCGAAGCTTATCGCAGGCTATCACGTCTTTCGTCGCCTGTAATCGCCTAGGCATCCACCATATGCACTTAGTCACTTGACCCTATAACTTTGACAGCGCTGACTGCACTGTCGGTCAAGAACTCGGATAAACCCGTTTCATCGGTCTATCCGTTATTGAGTATTTACGCGTTACGCCGTTCTTCATATCTAATCAATTTCTTGCTTAGTTGAAGTCTTGTGTTTGACGCAATCAAAATGTTGCCGACGGCACGGTGTCTAGCCCCCTTTACGAAGAAACTAAACTTTCCGTCGACAACGCTGATTCGACTCTACAAATTGTTAAAGAACAACAGCCGACTCTTTCGAGCCTTATGACTGACAAACCACAACAACCGCTCACGCTTGCGCGCAACGGATGCTTTGGTTTGTCAACCATGGAGCAGAGTAATTGGTGGAGGATGACGGGATCGAACCGACGACCCCCTGCTTGCAAAGCAGGTGCTCTCCCAGCTGAGCTAATCCCCCGCAAACCTCGCCATACTGCGTTGCTCAACACCTTACATAGCGTTGCTATGCTGCGGTGTCTCACGCCTTGTCTGGCAAGCTTTGTCTCTCGTGGTGGGTCTGGCTGGATTCGAACCAGCGACCCCCGCCTTATCAAGACGGTGCTCTAACCAACTGAGCTACAGACCCACGCGTTTGTTGCGTGCCCTGCCTCTCAGTAACGCTTGCCTTTTGAGGCCAGCTCGGCAGGCTCACGCTATTACTCTTCTGTTGAATCACAGCCGATAAGTGTGGGCGCTTAAATCTGAGTGCATGTGGATCTCGCTGGACGCTTGTTGCAAGCAACAAACCTCTGCTCGACCATTTTCTAGAAAGGAGGTGATCCAGCCGCACCTTCCGATACGGCTACCTTGTTACGACTTCACCCCAGTCACGAACCCTGCCGTGGTAATCGCCCTCCTTGCGGTTAGGCTAACTACTTCTGGCAGAACCCGCTCCCATGGTGTGACGGGCGGTGTGTACAAGACCCGGGAACGTATTCACCGCGGCAAGCTGATCCGCGATTACTAGCGATTCCGACTTCACGCAGTCGAGTTGCAGACTACGATCCGGACTACGACCGGTTTTCTGGGATTAGCTCCCCCTCGCGGGTTGGCAGCCCTCTGTACCGGCCATTGTATGACGTGTGTAGCCCTACCCATAAGGGCCATGATGACCTGACGTCATCCCCACCTTCCTCCGGTTTGTCACCGGCAGTCTCATTAGAGTGCCCTTTCGTAGCAACTAATGACAAGGGTTGCGCTCGTTGCGGGACTTAACCCAACATCTCACGACACGAGCTGACGACGGCCATGCAGCACCTGTGTGACAGTTCTCTTTCGAGCACTCCCAAATCTCTTCAGGATTCTGTCCATGTCAAGGGTAGGTAAGGTTTTTCGCGTTGCATCGAATTAAACCACATCATCCACCGCTTGTGCGGGTCCCCGTCAATTCCTTTGAGTTTCAACCTTGCGGCCGTACTCCCCAGGCGGTCAACTTCACGCGTTAGCTTCGTTACTGAGAAGAAACCCTCCCAACAACCAGTTGACATCGTTTAGGGCGTGGACTACCAGGGTATCTAATCCTGTTTGCTCCCCACGCTTTCGTGCATGAGCGTCAGTACAGGTCCAGGGGATTGCCTTCGCCATCGGTGTTCCTCCGCATATCTACGCATTTCACTGCTACACGCGGAATTCCATCCCCCTCTACCGTACTCTAGCCATGCAGTCACAAATGCAGTTCCCAGGTTGAGCCCGGGGATTTCACATCTGTCTTGCATAACCGCCTGCGCACGCTTTACGCCCAGTAATTCCGATTAACGCTTGCACCCTACGTATTACCGCGGCTGCTGGCACGTAGTTAGCCGGTGCTTATTCTTCAGGTACCGTCATTAGGTCTCTGTATTAGAGAAACCCGTTTCTTCCCTGACAAAAGCGGTTTACAACCCGAAGGCCTTCTTCCCGCACGCGGCATGGCTGGATCAGACTTGCGTCCATTGTCCAAAATTCCCCACTGCTGCCTCCCGTAGGAGTCTGGGCCGTGTCTCAGTCCCAGTGTGGCTGGTCGTCCTCTCAGACCAGCTACAGATCGTCGCCTTGGTGGGCTTTTACCCCGCCAACTAGCTAATCTGATATCGGCCGCTCCAATTGCGCGAGGTCTTGCGATCCCCCGCTTTCACCCTCAGGTCTCATGCGGTATTAGCCACTCTTTCGAGTAGTTATCCCCCACAACTGGGCACGTTCCGATATATTACTCACCCGTTCGCCACTCGTCAGCTTAACCTGTTACCGTTCGACTTGCATGTGTAAGGCATGCCGCCAGCGTTCAATCTGAGCCAGGATCAAACTCTACAGTTCGATCTTGTTTTACTCAACGGAATCGACTAAAAACCATTTGCATAGTTCTCAATCTTAATTTCCGTGAGCGTTTAAAGTCTAAGAGACTTGATACTTGGTCACCCAAATATCAGCACTCATCTTCAAACACCCACGCTTATCGGCTGTTAATTTTTAAAGAACTCAAGCAACACCACTGTCTTGCTTGTTCGCTGCTGACTCGG
>NZ_QAJN01000023.1 GCF_003852425.1 Paucibacter sp. KBW04
CTATGTCTCCGGTCTAAACAGCGCCCAAGAAAGGAGGCAAAGAAACCGCCCCGAATGCCTGGCCCCTGCGGGGTCCGCTGTGGTGCTCGAATTCGCCGGCCCGCGCCGAACTCACTTCGCTACGCTCCGTTCAAACATGCGGCGCGAGCTAGAACTTGAAGGCGCTGCGCGCTGCCCGGCGAATTCTGCGCTCCTCGCCCAGGCAACACGGGGAATGCGAACTCCACTCGGCTCGCTACGCGTCGCCTCGATAGCGCGGCAGCTGCCGCTGCATGCGCTTGTCGCATGCAGCCCCTCAAGCCGATGCGCAGCGAGGCGTGACGGTATTCAGATCCCGTTGAGACTGGGTGAGGAGCGGAAGCTTCGCTGGGCGTCGCGAAGCGACTTCGTGAACTGACTTCGCGCCCCTTGTCTGAACGGAGCGTAGCGTAGTGAGTTGGGCGCGGCCCAGTGAAGCTGAGCACCGCAACGGACCCCGCAGGGGCCAGGCGTCGGGTCGCCTTTTTTGCCTACTTTTTTGGCGAAGCAAAAAAGTAGGTCGCCCGCGGGGGCGAACTCCCCGCTGGGCCTTGGCAAAGGGTGATGCAAGCAAGCTGCGAAGCCATGCTCCACTTCAGTCAAGAACCCAACGCCCTCTCACTCCCCCACACCGCTGCCTGCACCCTCGAACTCACCCCCAGCTTGCGCAGAATGTGCTGCACATGGATCTTCACCGTCGTCTCGGCGATGTTCAGCGTGCGGGCGATCTCTTTGTTGCTGGCCCCGCGAGTCAGCTCGCGCAGAATCTCCAGCTCACGCGGCGACAAGGGCACCGTGTCCCCTCGGTCGACCGAGGCGGGCTCAACACCCGTGGGTGAGCCCTTGCGCAAGGCATTCAAGAGCTTGTGGCTCATCTCGGGGCTGACCACCGATTCCCCTCGCATCGTGCGTATCAAGGCAGCAGCCAGATCCTCGCCGTCCACCGTCTTGAGCAGATAGCCCTGGGCGCCATTGCGCAAGGCATCGCTGAGGTCTTGCTCGTCCTCGCTGACGGTCAACATCAGCACCCGCGTGGCGGGCACGCTTTGGCGCAGCTCGGGTAGCAGGTCCACGCCGCGCATGCCGGGCATATGGTTGTCCAGCAAGATGAGGTCGGGTTGTAGCTTCACGGCGGCACGCAAGGCCTCGCCGGCATCGGCCGCTTCGCCCAAGACCTCGACGCCTTCTTCCTGGCTCAGCAAGGCGATCAGGCCGCGGCGGAACAAGGTGTGGTCATCGACAACCAGGACGGTGATGGGTTTCTTCATATCAAGGGGCGGGGCTGGGCAAGGTGTCGGGGGTGCTAGGGGCGGCGACCGCGCCTTGGCTGCTGGTGAAGGCGCTTTGCGCGGGCAGCAGCAGGCGCACCCGGGTGCCGCCTTCGGGCGGGGCATCGATGCTCAGCTGCGCGCCTATGCGTTGTGCGCGTTCGCGCATGATTTGCAGACCCACATGGGTGTGTTGGTCTTCCGGTGCCAGGGGCTGGAAGCCGCGGCCGTTGTCCTGTACCTCAAAGCTCCAGCGCGGCAGCTGCTCCACCCGCAGCGAGACATGGTCGGCCTGGGCATGCTTGCGCACATTGGACAAGGCTTCCTGCACGATGTGTAGCACCTGGATCTGGTGATCGGGTGGCAGGGGCAGGCCGTCGCCCTGCAGGCTCAGATGGGTGCTCAGGCCGCTTTGCTGCTCGAACTTGCTCAAGGTGCTGCGCAAAGCATGTTCGATGTCTTCATGCCCAGGCCGGGTGCGGAAGTGAAGCAGCAGCTCGCGCACATTGGCATAGCACTCTTTCACCCCGGCATCGATCTCGTCCACCGCGCGCTCGACCTGCTCGGGTCGGCTCTTGGCCATGGCGCTGCGCAGCAGCTGCACCTGGATCTTCAAAAAAGCCAGCACCTGGGCGATGGAGTCGTGCAGCTCTTGCGCAAGCAGATTGCGTTCTTCTGAGACCGCCATCTCGCGGTCGCGCGAGACCAGGCGCAGATTGTCGACCTGTACGCCGAACTGGCCCACCAGGGCGTCCAGCAGCACGCTCTCCGATTCATTCATACGCCGTTCGGAGTAGAAAAACAGCTCCACCTCACCGACCTGGCGCGTGCCGGCCCGCATGGGAATGGAGATCGCGGTTTGAAAGCCCGCCTGTTCGCAATGCCCCAGCTTTGGCGAGGGCAGGGCCTGGATGGCGATTACTCTTGGGCTTGCCGGCGTTGTTGCGGGCAGGGCCGGGGCGCCACAAGCGCATTCGCCTTTGCGCAGGCAACGCTCGGCATCGATCATGGCTTGGGGCAGGCAGGCCTGGCCCAGCAGCAGCAGGCGCTCGCCGTCCTCGGCGGCCAGGCGCACGGCGCTGGCGTCGGCTCGCGCGATGCGTGCCAGCTTGGTGGCAAAGGAGTGGGCCAGGGTTTCCAGGCTCAGGTCCCCCTGACCCGACATCTGCGCCACGTCGTACAAGGCCTCCAGGCGTTCGTTTTGTTCGGCCAAGTGGGCGGTCTTCTCCCTGACCTTGCCCTCCAGGCCCGCATAAGCTTGTTGCAAAGCCGTGGCCATCTGGTTAAAGCCCATGGCCAGGCTGGTGAACTCCTCCACCGAGGCTTGCTCATCCACCCGCACGGCCAGATTGCCGCCCGCCATCTGGCCCAGGCCCTCGCGCAAGCGTTGCAGGGGTTGGATGATCCAGACAAAGGTGCCCGAGACAAACACCACCGAGGCCGCCACCACCAGCACCACCAGGCCAAAGCACAGCCCGCCCAGGATGGCGGTGCGCGCGGCAATCGTGTGTTCGATGGCGCCGACCAAGGCGTCCACCGTGGCCACAAAGGCATCGGCCTGGCCGCGCAACTCGCTGCTGCCGGTGTCGCTCAACAAGCTGGCGCGGAACTTGGGCCATTGGGCTGACACCAGGCTCAGCCCCTCGCGGCAGGCGGCCGTGTCGGGCACGAACAAAGGTCTTTGGGCGTCGCCCTTGCGCAGGCGCTCCACCATTTCGTCGAAGCCGAGCACATCGCGCTGCACGTCCTGCATCTGCCCTTGCGCATGCGAGAGCGTCATGCGGTAGCTGAGCATGCGCATGCGGCCGGCCTCGTTGATCGCGCCCGCGCCGCCCTCCAACTGCCAAGACACCCACAGGGTGAAGGCGATAGAGGCCAGGGCCACCAGCAGAAAGCTGGTTTGAATCAGGGCCAGTTTGCCAACCAGGCTGCGCACACGACGAAACATGGAAGCACCTTAGTGGCCTTGCGGCCTTTGCTGCTTGAGCTGAATCAAGGCCTGGCGGGACGCCGCGCAGGCTTTTGGGGGCTTGTCAGTTCGCGGCTTCGCCCAGGCGCAGGGGCTGGCCGGCCAGATCAAAGGGGATCAACCCCCCGACCTGGCCTTGTTTGATGGCCTCCACCATGCGCTGCAGGGCCGCATTGGTCTGGGCCTCCGTGGGGGCTTGGCCGCCGCTGCCAGAGAGTGCGGCGGCGAACACGATCTGCCAGTCGGCGCCCAGGCTCTGGGCCTCGGCCAGCAGGGCGGCAAAGCTGCTCAATTCATCGGGGGTTTTGTCCACGCAGATCTGCGGCGTCAGCACACCGCCTCGGCCGGCCTGGAACTGCTGGCGCTGCTCGGCTGTGGGCTGGTCCGGCAGCTCGGCCTGGGTGAAGACCAGCAAAAGACGTTGCGGCTGGGGCTGCGCACGCGCGGCCACCAGCAAATCGTTGAAGCTTTCAATTCTCATGCATCCGCTCCCAGTGCCGGCGGTCCTTCGTCTGCCTCTGCTTGCCTGGGGCTGTGGCCGGCTGCAGGGGCTGAATCCGCGGTCTTGCGGCGCATCTTAAGCCGCGCGGGTGTCGGTCCTGCACCGAAAGACCCGCGGCGGCTGGGGCGGGCCTGGCGCCCTCAGGCGCTTATTTGCAACTAAAGCTCTTGGCGTTGACTTCCTTGACCAGGCCGGCGCCGCAGACCAGGATGGCTTGCTCGCCCATCTTGGCGATCTCGGCCGGGTCGGCGACGCGCACGCTACTCGGCGGGGCGATCACGCAGGCGCTGCACAGGGCGGCGGCCAGCAAGGCCAGGGACAAAGAACTAATGCGTTGGATCATGGGTACTCCCGATCAAAAGGGTTGTTGGTTTTTTGCCGTGCTGAACAGCAAGCGCTGCGCAATGTAGCCCGCGCCTCAAGACCCGGCGAGCCGCGGGCGATGGGCGGGTGTTTCAAGGGCTCAGACCGCGCCAACAGCGGATGGAATGGCGCCGGCGCGGCAAGGCGCCAGACGCTTGCCGCCGAGGACTGAGTCGGGGATGCCACAGCCTTGTCCCGGCTTGTGGTGATGTCACCCCAAGTAACCCGACATCTGTCAGCTTCTGCTTTGCCGGCTTCTTTGGTGGGATGCGTCAGACGGGGCCACATCAGCAGCGATGTTTGCTTGACTGCTTTGTTCCGCCGGTGCTGCGTCTGGCATCGAGGGCGGGGATGGGCCAGAGGCTTGGGGGTGGTGTGATGAATTTGCAGAGTACGTACGCGGAGGCCGGATGAATACCGCGCAGGTAACTCTTTGGCACGGCGTCTCCAGGCGCCTGTTCGGTGGCGCGGTCTTTCGCGGCTTGCGCCTGCTTTTGCGGCAACGCCTGCCGGCCTGGTTTTCCTCGGTCCGCGAGGCCTATCTGGCCTTGCTGCCCTTGACGGCCATGGGAGCCCTGGCCCTCAGCCTGGCCGAGATTCCCTATCCCCCCTTGGTGAACTGGATGTTGCAGCATCTGGGCAGTGGCTGGCAGAGCTGGGCCTACGCCCTCAGCGCGGCCACCTTGGGGGTGATGGGCTTTCTGGGCACTTGCGCCATCAGCTACAAGGTCAGTGGCCGCCTGCAAGCGGTGCAAAGAGTGGATCAGTATGGCCAGCTCACCACGGCCGCGGTGGCGGGCGCCGCCTTTCTGGTGGTGGTGTTCAAAGGCCAGCCCGATTTGAAGGCTTTTGGCTATGCCAATGTGTTCCACAGCATCTGGGTGGGCATTGCCTGCTCGGAGCTGATGCACGGCCTGGCCCGGGTCTGGCCCAACCAGATGGATGCCTCGGAGATGGAGGCGGGCCTGCCCTTGCGCAGTGCCATCGAGCTGTCGGTGGCGGCCGCGCTGAGCATGCTGGTGATCAGCCTGGTGTACGGGCTCTTGGGTTCTGGCTTCAATTGGCTGACGCAGTCAGCGCCGGTGGCCGCGGGCGTGGCGGCCTTGCAGCAGCTGCCGGGCTTTGCCTTGAACCTGTTCTTTGTGCTGATCAACCAGTTGTTCTGGATTATGGGCATCAATGCCGGCCAGGTGTTCCTGAGCTGGGCGGGCAATCCCGGGGCCTTGTTGGCGCCGTCCTCGGTGGCCTATGACGCGGTCTTGGCCACGCCCATGTTCATGAACGCGTTTGCGCATTTGGGCGGAGCGGGGGCGACCTGGGGCGTGATTGTGTTCTGCATTTTTCTCAGCAAGGACCGAGGCCTGCGTCGCCTGGCCTGGCTGTCCATCGTGCCGGCCATCTTGAACGTCAACGAGCCGATTCTGTTTGGCCTGCCCATGGTCCTGGGTTTCCGTATGGCCTTGCCCTTTGTGCTGGCGCCCTTGTGCTGCTGCGGCATCGCCATTGTGGCCATGCAACTCGGCCTGATGCAGCTGGGCGGTCAGCTGGTGAGCTGGTCCACGCCTATCCTGGTGTCGGGCTATGTGATGAGTGGTGGCTGGGCCGGGCCTGCCGTGCAAATGCTGGGTGTGCTGGCGGCCACCACGATTTATGCGCCCTTTTTGCGCCGGCTGGAGCAGCGCCGCGAGGAGCAAAGGCGCAGCACCTTTGCGCGCACCATCAACGGCTTCATGCTGCCCATCGAACTGGCCGGGCCCCGCCATCTGGACCGGGACGATGTGTCTGGTGCCCTGGCGCGCAGCCTGGTGCGCGACTGCGAGGCCGATCTGGGCAGCAGCCGCATGAGCCTGTTCTACCAACCACAGCACGACAGCCTGGGCCATGTGGTGGGTCTGGAAGCCTTGCTGCGCTGGACCCACCCCAAGCATGGCCCGGTGCCTGCGCAAGCCATCGTCAATCTGGCCGAGGAGTGCGAGCTGATCCATCGCATCGGCGTCTGGGTCTTGAACCAGGCTTGCCGGGACATCGCCCGCTGGCGCGCCCAAGGCCTGCAGGGCTTCACCGTCTCCATCAATATGTCATCGCTGCAGCTGGAGTCCTCGGAGTGGACCCGCCAAGTGCGCCTAGCCATGCGCGAGCATGGGGTGAGCCCGCATGAGCTGGACATCGAGATCACCGAGGGCCGCAACGTCTCCACCACCGAGCGGGCCAATCAGACCTTGACCGAGCTGCAGGCCCTGGGCGTGTCCTTGTCCATGGACGACTTCGGCATGGGCTGCACCTCCTTGCTCTATATGCACCGCTTCAGCATGAATATCCTCAAGCTGGACGGCGTGCTGACCCGCCATGTGCTCAGCAGCCCGGTGGATCAGGACATCATCCGCTGCGTCTGCGAGCTGGCCCGGGCCCAGGGCATGAAGGTGGTGGCCGAGTATGTGGAAACCGAGGCGCAGAAAGAGCTGTTGATGAAGCTGGGCTGCAATATCTTCCAGGGCTGGTTGTTCAGCCCGGCCCTGCCTTTTGAGGCCATCGCGCCCTACGTCAAAAACTGCGGTGTGCATATGCACGAGGGGGAGCTCTGAGCCGCTGCGTCTGGTCCTTGGTTTAATATATTTGCCTTATACGAACGCAGGGGCTGGGGGCTTTCGATATGTGCACCGTCATTGCCGTCGGCCGGCTGGCCAGCGCGGAGGGCTCGACCCTGATCAGTCATTCCGATACCGGCCTCGATTCCCGTGTCCGCAAGGTGGCCGCGCAAGACCATACGCCCGGCAGCATGGCCGCCGTGCACTGGGGTTTGCAAGAGATCCGCGGCGCTGATCTGAATGATTTCGGCGAAGTCTTGGGTGAGATCCCGCAGGTCGCGCACAGCTACGCCTACTTCCACTCGGCCTACTCCCATGTCAACGAGCATGGCCTGGCGATCGCCGAGAGCACCACCGCCCAGCGCCCCGAACTGCAATGCCAGCGCGGCGAGGGCGAGCAGATCATGAGCATCGAGCAGGCCATGGTTTTTGCCCTGCAGCGCTGCCGCCATCCGCGCGAGGCCATCGCCTTGATTGGCGAGTTGATGGAGCGCTACGGTTTCCTGATTTCCTGCGGCGAGGGCAGCGAGTTGCTGTGTATTGCCGACGCGCGCGAGGTTTGGATCATGGAGGTGCTGGGCGTGGGCAAGGGCTGGACCCGCGCCAGCGGCCAGCCCGGCGCTATCTGGGCCGCGCGCCGCATGCCGGACGACCATGCCCTGGTGGTGGGCAACTGGAGTGTCTTGCGTGAGATCGACCCCAGCGACGAGCAGCAATACCTGGCTTGCGCTCATTTTAAAAGTTATGCCATCGAGCGCGGCTGGTTTGACCCCACCCAAGGCCGACGCTTTGACTGGCAAGAGGCCTATATCCCGCTGCCGCGCGAATGGGCGGTCTCGCGCCTGTGGTTGTTCTATTCGACGGTGGCACCCTCGCTGCGCGCCTGGCCCGACCGCAAGCTGGGCGCCGACCGCCACAAGACCCTGGACGGCTACACCCAGGTCCTCGAACCCATGGCCATCTATCCTTTTTCGGTCAAGCCGGAGCGCCCGCTGGCGCTGCAGGATTTGATGGACTTTCACCGCTCCACCTTTGAGGGCACGGTGTACGACATCACCGAGCAGCCGCAGTGGTGGGTGGCCGATGCCCAGGGCCAGCTGCAAAAAAGCCCTTTGGCCACGCCCTTTCCCACGCCCGATTTGCGCCGCCTGCTCAAGCTGACCCATCGCCGGCCGGTGGCCCGGCATTTCGGCCACTACGCCATGATCTGCCAGCTGCGCGGCGAGCTGCCCGCCGACATCGCCGGCGTCTACTGGCTGGCCCTGGCCAACCCCCTGGTCAGCACCTGGGTGCCCATGCATCTGGGCATCACGGACACCCACCCCAGCTTCCGCGAGTACCTGCCCGAGCAGTACAGCGACAGCTCGGCCCGCTGGTGCATCGAGTTTGTGGATAACTTGATGCAGCTGGGCTTTCAGCAGGCCTTGCCCTTGCTGAAAGAGGCGCATGAGCCCTTCGAGGCCGACTTGCATGCGCGCTGGCGTGAGCTGGACGCCCGCTTGGCCCAAGAGCCCGATGTGGCCCGCCGCCTGGTGCAGGCGACCGAGTTTTCGCAAGCCGCCATGGCCGCGATTGCGCCCTTCTATATCGAGCTGCGGGGGCGCATGCTTGTCGCGCTTACGCACAGACGCAATATTTGATGGCCGCGCCGGGCTGCCGACTTGATGCTGATCAAGTTCGCAGTTTGTTCACCCGTCTACATTGAGCCGCTTCAACCTGGGTCAACACATGCCGATCGAACTGTTCAACAAGGACGGACACCTTTGCCTGATGTTCACCGACCTCTGCCGCGAGGGCGGCGAGGCGGTGCAATCGAACCAGTTCTTGTTGATCGACAACAAGACCGGGGTCATCGTTGACCCCGGTGGCAATCTGGCCTATGGCGAGCTGTATCTGGGCATGACCCAGCACTTCGCGCCGCACCAGCTCTCGGCCATCATCGCCTCCCATGCCGACCCGGACATCATCGCCTCGCTGGATCGCTGGATGACGGCCACCGCCACGGCCAAGGTCTATATCTCGCGCATCTGGGAGCGCTTCGTGCCGCACTTCTGCAAGTCCGGCAAGACGACGGGCCGCATCGTGGGCATCCCCGATCCGGGCATGCGCATCCCCCTGGGGCGCGGTCATCTGCTGGCGCTGCCGGCACACTTTTTGCACTCCGAAGGCAATTTCCAGTTCTACGACCCGGTCAGCCGCATCCTGTTCTCGGGCGATCTTGGCGCCTCACTGGGCCATGGCCTGGATGCGCAAACCCCCGTCACCTCGCTGGCCGAGCACCTGCCCTATATGGAAGGGTTTCACCGCCGCTATATGGTGGCCAACAAGGTCTTGCGGCATTGGGCGCAGATGGTGCGCAAGCTGCCGATAGACATGATCGTGCCCCAGCACGGCGCGCCCATGAAGGGTCCGGCCGTGCAGGAGTTCATCGATTGGGTCGAAACGCTGAGCTGTGGCATCGACCTGATGACGGACCGCGACTACGCCATCCCTGGCTGAGCCTGGGGCGCCTCTATGGATCAACGAAGCTTAAAGACCGAGACGTTCTCCACCAATTGCTGCGCCTGATTGCGCAAGCTCTCGGCGGCGGCCGCGCTTTCCTCGACCAAGGCGGCGTTCTGCTGGGTGGCTTGGTCCATGGAGGTGACGGCCTCGCCGACTTGGGCTACGCCTGAGCTTTGCTCGACGCTGGCGCTGCTGATCTCACCCATGATGTCGGTGACGCGGCGGATGGCGACGACCACCTCCTGCATGGTGGCCCCGGCCTTGTCCACCAAGGCCGTGCCGCTTTCCACCCGCTCCACGCTGGCGGAGATCAGGCCCTTGATTTCCTTGGCCGCATCGGCCGAGCGCTGGGCCAGGCTGCGCACCTCGCTGGCCACGACGGCAAAGCCGCGCCCCTGTTCGCCCGCACGGGCGGCTTCCACCGCTGCATTCAAGGCCAGGATATTGGTCTGAAACGCGATGCCGTCGATCACACTGATGATGTCGACGATGCGCTTGGAGCTGTCGTTGATGCCCTTCATGGTCTCCACCACCTGGCCCACCACCTCGCCGCCCTGCACGGCGATGCCTGAGGCGTTTTGGGCCAGCTGATTGCCCTGGCGCGCGTTGTCGGCGTTTTGCTTCACCGTGGAGCTGAGCTGCTCCATCGAGGCCGCGGTTTCTTCCAGCGCGCTGGCCTGCTGCTCGGTGCGGCCGCTCAGGTCGTGATTGCCCTGGGCGATCTGAGCGCTGGCGGTGGCCACGCTGTCGGCATTGCGGCGCACATTGCCGACGATGTCGGCCAGTTTCAGGCGCATGCTGTCCAGGGCGTTGAGCAGTTCGGCGGTTTCGTCGCGCCCCTCGGTACGCAGGTCATTCGTCATATCGCCGTCGGCGAACTGCCGCGCAGCTTTCACGGCGGTGGCCAGGGGCAGGGTGATCTGGCGGGTGACCCAGAAGGCCAAGCCGGCCGCCAGGGCGACCGAGATGATCAGGCTCACCGTGTCCATCAGCTTGGCATTGCTAAAGGTCTCCTTGGCCTTGCGCGTGGCGGCCTCGGCCCCCTTGTCGTTGACTTCAATCAGCTTGGCGATGGCGTCGTTCATGCGATTGAAGTCAACATAGCCTTGCTCGCGGTAAAAGGCCTGCGCCTTCTCGGTCATGGCTTCGCCACCGCGCGACAACGGTAGCAACTTTTTGTGCGTCTCGAAGAACACCGGGACGGTGGGCTCGAACTCTTTGTAGGCGCTGCGCTCGGCGCCTTCCGAGATCAGGCCGGCATAGGTCTTGAGCAGCTCGTCAAAATGCTGTTTGGTGGTCTCGAACTTTTTGTCCAACTCGTCCATGGCCTTGTCGTCCGCCGCCATCACATGCAGGGCCTGCAGCTTGCGCAGGTCGTTGGCCGTGTCCTGGATCTCGCCCAGGATCTTGATGCTGGGCAACCAGTTGCCGCCGATCTCCTCGACGTTGTCATTGATACGAGACAACTGCGCGACGGAGAAAATCCCCACCAGCAAATTGATGGTGACGACCAGGGCGAAGGCGAAGCCCAGCTTGGCTCCAATCTTGAAATTGCTAAGGTTCATCGACATTCCTTTCCAGGAAAACAAGGCCGTGCGATCTCGACCCGGTGTGGGTTGCTGCAGAACTTGTGCGTTAGCTGCTCAGTCTATGGTCGAACAGCGCCCGTTTGTGCGCGAGAAGCGTGGTGTATTTGGCGCAAATCAAGGGACGGCGCGGGAGCGTCGGCCGGTTCGGGCGTTCGTTGCGATCGACTCGCATCGCCTCATCCTGCGCTCCATCACGCGCTTTTTACGCCTCGTCGCAGCCGGGCTGCGGCCACCGATTGCCAGCGCAATCATGGGCTCAGGCCTTGCTTCGAGGCCGCCACAACAGCGACGGGAGTTCATCATGGCGATTTCTTTTTCCTCCAAGCAAGCAGCGCAATCTCGGGCACTTCGGCCGCGCGGCCTGGCCTGTGCACTGGCCGTGGCCGTGTTGGCCACCCTGGGGGCTGCTTCGGCCCATGCTCAGGCGGCAGGGCCTGCACCGGGTGCCCAGCTGTCCGCCGAACAATTGGCGCGCGTCATCGCCGCGGCCGAACAAGAGGCCGCCGCTCAACGCCTGGTGGCGCAGGCGGCTCAGGGCGACTACAAGCTCAGAGACGGCCGCAGCCTGGCCGTGGCCGGCACGGCCAAACGGCTGCGGGTGGTGGTGGATGCGCGCCGCAGCCTGGTCTTGATGCCGGTAGGCCCGCTGACCTGGGCCACGGCCGATGGGCGGGTGCAGCTGAGTTTCGAGCCCAGCGCCAACGGCCTGGTGACGGATCTGCGCTTCAGCGAGTTGAGTTGAGATGGGCTGAGCCAGCCAGGCGGGCGGCTCGCCGACTATCATGGCGGCCGCTGTTTGCCCAGGCGCGCTGGCGTGCGCTTTGGGCTTGTTCAATCATTCATTCACTCACTTCATTTGAGAGGCGCCCGCCCATGTCTTCCACTTTGCACACCCTGGCCCTGAGCTTTCTTCTGCTGGGTGGGGCTGGCGCGGCGCAGGCGGAGCTGGTCGAGATCCGCTGGAATGAAAACGCCAAGTTTGCGCACAGCAGCGAGATCGCGCCGGGCAAGTTTCTGGAGGTCTGCGGCAAGCTGGGTCCGAGCGCACCCGTGCAATGGAGCTTCAAGGCCCAGCAGGCGCTGAACTTCAACATCCACTTCCACGAGGGCGAGAAGGTGGGCTATCCGGCCAAGGCCGATGGCTTGCTGGCGGCTGCCGGTGTCTTGAAGCCTAGCGCCGAGCAAGACTTTTGCTGGATGTGGTCCAACAAGAGCGACAAGGCGGTGGCTGTGGCGGTCGAGTTGGCGCGCTAAGCCTTGCTTAGGGTTTGCCGTCCTCGCTGGCGGCGCCGGCATCCTTGTCTTGCGGCTTGGGCCCCAAGCCCACCATTTTGCGCGCGCCTTCGGCCGAGGCGCTGAAGGCCCGGCCCAGCTGCTGACCAACCTTGCGGACCTGCCCGCCCGCCGCATTGGCGCCGCTGCTGACCGAGTTCATCACATTCTGCGTGGTGGCCGATGCCGCGCCGCTGAGCGCCCCGCCCGCGCCCTTGAACACGGCCTTGACCACACGTGCGCCGCTATCCCGGCTGACCACGGCCAGCAGGGCGAGGGCCGCCAGGCTGGCGCTCTTGCGCAAGGGCACGGGGTCGGGCCGCACCAGGGCCTGGCAATACTGCTTGGTCAGCATGGCCACGCGCAGGGTCAGAAAGGCATTGGCCGCGCCATTGGCCAGGCTATTGCCCAGCAGCCGTGAGAGCCCACCGAGGCCCGGCATGTTCTCGGCCAGCGACGGTGCGGCCGCGCTCAGCAAGGGCGTGGTGATTTCGGCAAAGTCCACATCCTCGATGCTGCTGGCCACCAGCAGGGCGCCGCCCACATTGGCGTAGATGTAGAGGGCCTGGCGGGGTGAGGGCCGCAGCTGGTAGATGCACATCAGCCGCCACACCAAGCGCAGCTGCAAGGCCAGCACGATCAAGCCGTCCAGCCGCCCGTTCTGCATCAGAGCGGTGCTGACAAAGGTCCCACTGGCCGCCTTCAAGGCGGCCTCATCGGCCAGCTTGCCCAAGTGCTCCAGGGCCGGGGCGATGTCGTGGGCATCGCGCAAGACCTGACCCTGCAGCAGCGGGTTGCGCTGCAGCGAGGCCAGCACCCGCTGCAGATAAAGGCCATAGGCCGGCTCTTGCTGGCTGGCCGGCGGGATCAGCGGCTTGGGCAGGCGAAAGTACAGCAGCAGCGGCGTGGCGGCCAGACCGGCAAACAGGGCCAGCAGGCTCCAGAACACATACTGCCCGGCGCCCATGGCCACCCGGTCCGCCGCATTGGCCAACTGGCTGAGGGTGGCCAGCACCGAGGCGCCGGCATAGAACAAGACCAGCAGGGCCAGGGCGATCAGCAGTCGGCGCAGGGATGTGCTCATGGGGCGGGTTCTTGGGGCAAAGCTGTTTGGGGTGATCTCATCGGATCTTCAGCTTAGCCCCTCAGCAAACAGGTACTCCAACTCTTCGTCCCCGTATTTGTCCTGCTTTCCCGTGGCGCGCCAGCCCAGGCTGCGGTAAAAGCCGTGCGAGCGCACCCGCGGGTCGCTGGCGCAGCCCAGAAAGAGGCGTTGGTGACCCTGGGCTTGCAGCTGGGCCATCATGTCTTGCAACAGGCGGCGGCCCAGGCCCTGGCCTTCAAATGCGGGCAGCAGGGCCAACACGATGATCTCGCCGGTCTTGAGTTCGGCGAAGCAGTAGCCCACGATCTGGCCCTCGTGGGTGCAGACCTCGCCGGGCAGTTCGCCCGAGGCAACTTGGCCGGCCCAGGAGGCTTCGGTGATGCCCAGTTCGGCCAGGCGGGTGGCGGAGATGGCGTTCTCGCGAGTCTTGCCGCGTATGTCTATGCAGGCCGCGATATCGCTGGGCCGGGCAGGGCGGAATTCAAATGGCATGGGCGGCTCGTCTCTTCGGGTTTGGGGCCGCAGCGCGGCGATGCAGAGGGAATTTATCAGGCCGCCAGCACGCGCACCCGGGGCCAGCGCTCGGCATAGCGTTTCTGGCTCACCCGCTGGTGGTAGGTCTCGACGCTGACCCGGATGGGGTTGCGCCGCACGGTGCATGAGAAAAGATCGCTCAAGCCATGTGGGGCTAGCACATGCAGGCGATCGGCCTCGTCCAGCCAGACGGCCACGGCGGTGGCGTACTCCGGCCAGGAGGCGACGGCTTCGTGGAGCGAAGTCAGCGGTGGCACCGCATGGCCGAAGCAAGACTCAAACCACAGATGGACCCTGGCCTGGTTGCTCACCTCCCAGGGCAGCGTGGGCATGCACTGGCTCAGCCGGGCTTGCAGCGCGGCCTCGCGTTCGGGGCTCAGGTCGCTGGCGTCGAAAAAGACCACATCCACATCGCTCATGACGTGGGCGCTGCTGTCGGCCGGGCTCTTGCCGTGCAAGGCGTCCCAGACCAGGTTGCGCAAGACGCCCGCGCCTATGCACCAGGAGGCCAGTCCCAGGCCGCGCACGGCCCGCAGGGCCTCCATCAGCCAAGGGCTTTGCTGCACCAGGGCGATCAGGTGGTCGGCGTGCTCGGGCGCCTCGGCCTGCGGGTCTTCACACAGCGAGATCAGCGAGTCGTCAGGAAGCATCGGGTGTATTCATCATGGCCGCAAAGCGCTGGGCCATCTCTTCGTAGGACAGGTTCTTCATTTTGCTGGCAAAAAGCCTGCGGCTGCGGCGGGGCGCCAAGGAACTGAAAGGGCAAAGCCTTTGGCACAGCGCCCAAACACGGTGCGTGGGCTAGGCTCAGTTGTTGCGATTTGCGCATTCGCCACGGGAATTCGTGCATTCCTGCCTCTGCGGCGTTTGCATGAGTTGCCAGGGGCGCCAAAGCTCGCTAGTCTGAGTTGGTCTACGCGCTGCTGCGTTAGTTACTGGGAGTCAAACTGTGGGTCATTTGCTCTCGCGACTGTCTATCTCCGCCAAGTTTGGTCTTTTGGCGCTGCTGAGTCTCTTGATTCTTCTGGTCCCGACGCTGAGCTTGATCAATAACAAGCTGGAACAGGTCCAGGTGGCAAGGCTTGAGTTTGATGGCGTTGAACCGGCCAGGCAGGCGGTGCAGCTGATCAAGCTGCTGCAGGTGCATCGCGGCATGACGGCGGCCTGGCTGGGCGGCAACAAGGCCATGGAGGCCAAGCGAAAGGAGCAGCAGGCCGCGGTGGATGCCCAGTACGCACGCCTCAAGGCCGCGCTGGCGCAGGCGCCGGAGCCCAAGCTGAACAGCCGTTTGCAAACCCTGGATGAACGCTGGCGGGCGCTGGCGGGCAAGGTTTCCGCCGCGGGCCTGAAGCCGCCGGAGAGCTTTTCATTGCACACCGACTTGATCGTCGAGCAGGTCGATCTGCTCGACGATGTGGCGATTGCCTACGGCATCGTTCTGGACCCCGAGGCCACCACCTACTATTTGCAATCCGCCGCCTTTTCCAAGCTGCCCTTGCTGACCGAGGCTCTGGGTCAGATGCGGGCCCGCGGTGCGGCCTTGTTGGCCCAGGGCGTGCCCAATGCGCAGGAGAAGGCCTTGATCCTGGGCCTGATCAGCCAGGCCCGGCAGCACGGCCATGACACCTTCAAGCTGCTGGAATTAGCCGGTAGCTCCAACCCCCCGCTGACCCAGGCCCTGAGCGGCGAGGTCAAAAAGACCCAGACTGGATTTGATGAGGCGCTTGAGCTGATCCGCCAGCAAATCCTCAGCCCTGAGACGCCGACCGGTGATTCCTCGGCCTACTTCGCGACCATGACCCGGGTGATCGATCAGCACTTTGCCTTGCTGAACCCGGCCATCAAGCAGTTCTCCGACGCGCTGGAAAAAAGGGTGCAGGACAGCCAGCGCGAGTTGCTGTTTGTGCTGGCCATCTCGGGCCTGATGCTGGCGCTGTCGGCCTGGATGATGTGGACGGTGGCCAGCCAGATCCGCTCGGCCGTGGCGGTCGCGCTGGAGACGGCGCAGGCGGTGGCGCGGGGCGAGCTCAACCACCAGGCCAAGCTGGAAGGGCGGGACGAAATCACCACCTTGCTGGAGGCCTTGGGCGAGATGAGCACCAGCCTTTCAGCAATCGTGGCCTCGGTGCGGGGGCGGGCGGAAAACGTCTCCACCGCCTGCACCGAGATCGCACAGGGCAATCTGGACCTGTCCGGCCGCACCGAGCAGCAGGCCAGCGCCCTGCAGCAAACCGCGGCCACCATGGAAGAGCTGGGCGGCACCGTCAAACACAATGCCGAGAACGCCCAGCTGGCCGATCAGCTGGCCCAGAGCGCCAGCCATGTGGCGGCGCGCGGTGGCGAGGTGATGGGCGAGGTGGTCAGCACCATGAGCGAGATCAATAGCAGCTCCAAGCGCATCTCGGACATCATCGGCGTCATCGATGGCATCGCCTTTCAGACCAATATCCTGGCCTTGAACGCGGCCGTCGAGGCCGCGCGGGCGGGTGAGCAAGGGCGCGGTTTCGCGGTGGTGGCGACCGAGGTGCGCACCCTGGCCGGGCGCAGCGCCGAGGCGGCGCGCGAGATCAAGGGCTTGATCGCGGCCAGTGTGGAGCGGGTGGAACGCGGCACCGTGCTGGTGGCACAAGCCGGCTCCACCATGGACGAGTTGGTGGCCAGCATCCGCAAGGTCACCGACATCGTGGGCGAGATCAGCAGCAGCAGCCGCGATCAAAGCGTGGGCATCGAGCAGGTGGGCATGACCGTCCGCACCATGGACCAGGCCACCCAGCAAAACGCCGCCTTGGTGGAAGAAACCGCCTCGGCGGCCGAGAGCCTGAAGAGCCAGGCCGAGCAGCTGGTGGGCTCGGTGGCGGCCTTCAAGCTGCGCTGAGGGCTTGCCGCCGCATCAAGGCGTGCTGCGGCGACGCTTCAACAGGGCCAAGGCGCTCATCCCCAAAAGCATCAGCGCGTAGCTGGCGGGCTCGGGCACGGCTTGGGTGGGAATTAGCTGGACCGCATGGATTTGGCCGTTCAGACTCGCCGTGCCAATGATGATGCCGTTGTCGCTGATGGCAGAGGCCGCGCCGGAGGAGTCGTTAAAAGTCCAGCCCGCCGCTTGCGCTTGTGCCGATAGCAGGGTCTGCAAATCGTAGGTCTGCTTCCCGTCATAGAGGAATGAGTTGCCGAAGATGGTGCCGACCGCCCAGCCCTGGCTATTGACGCCGCGGGCCTGCATAAAGCTGGCATCTGGGCCCAGGGGTGTGATTTGCTTCATGCCCGTGGCCTCGCTCCAGATGAAAGAGCCAATCGAGCCTTGATTGAGGGTCAGGACGCCGGTCACAAAGCCATTGCTGCTGATGGCCATGGGCATCACGCCGTTGGCGCCATCTATGGTGGGGGTCAGCACCTGGGTGAAGGTTTGGCCTTGCCGGAGGTAGGAGACGAGGCCCACGTTGAGACTGGCATTGCTGGGGTCGACCCCCAGGCCGACGATGGTGGCTTCGCCCTTGGGTCCGGCGCCGCTGATGCCAGTGGCTGAGGTCATGAAGCTGCCATTGCTGCTGGCGCTGATACCGATGGACTGGCCGCTGGCATCCCAGAGTTGCGCGCGCCCGAGACCATCGCTGGAACTCGCGTCACCGACCACCATGCCCGCGTTATTGATGGCGTTGGCATGGCCCATGCCGCCAGCCCATGCGGGCACGGACAGCAGCTGGGCCTGACCATTGACCCATTTCACCGCTTGTGGGTCTTGGCCCCAGGCCGTTGTGCCCAGGGTGCCGACCGCAATGCCTGAGTTGTTGACGCCGCGGGCAATGGCGAAGCTATTGCTCGGTAAATTGGGCAAGGCAGTGGCGCCGCCATTGCCCCAGAGCATGGCATTGGAGTCGCCGCAGTACCAGCAGGGGCCCTGGTTGACTGTGGTGCCGACGGCGTAGCTGCCATTGGATGAAACCCCCAGGCCTTGAGCCACTGCTGAGCTGCTGCTCGGCCCCAGATCGACCAGGGTGTAGCTCGGTGCGCCGGCCAAGGCGACTTGCATGGCAGCACCGCTCATGAGTGCTGCCATCAGGACTTTTTTGAATTGCATGAGAACCTCTGCGATTGGGAGTGGTTGGAGATGCCATTCTTTGAAAGTCGGCTGCAAAAATTTGTCAAAGCTTCGACACAAACGGGTTTTCCTCTCCCCCCTAGTTCATGGGCAAGAGCGAAAGGCTTGCTTGAAGACTTGCTGCGGCGCGGCCAGAGGGGCGCGCGAGCTCAGAGCGTGTGCTCGTTGGCGTAACGGAGCAGGCCCTTCATGTCCAAGACGGTGAGGGTCGAGTAGCGCGTGGCGATCAGCCCGGCCTCTTTGAGCTCGCGCAAGGCGAAGTTCACCCGCTGCCGGCTGACGCCGAGGATGCCGGAGAGTTCGTTTTGAGAGAACTTCTCTTTGATGACCACGGTATCGCCGCGCTCCAGCCCAAAGCGCTGCGCCCAAGCCAGCAGGGTGTAGGCCAGACGAACGTTGATGGTTTGCCCGGCCTCGTGGTTCATCCTTTCATAGGTCCTGCGCAGGCGGAAGGCCAACTGCAGCTCAATGGTGCGGCCCAGGCCCGGGTCTAGGGGGCGCAGCTGCCGAATCAGATCGCCGGGCATGATGAGAATCACCGTGCCACTGCTGCGGGCGAAGGTGTCGAAGGGGTAGAGCGAGCCGTCCGCCATGGGCACATAGCCTATGGTGTCGCCTGCACACTGCATGCTTTGCCGCAGGCTTTGTCCATCGGGCCGGCTCTGGCTGAAGCTCAGCGAACCCTCCACCACCAAGGCCAGCATATCGAAGGGTTCGCCTTGACGAACCAGGTGCTCGTCTTTGCTGAGCGTGCGCAGATGCCCCTGCTCGACCAGCGCATCCAAGGTGCTGGGCAGACAGTCGGCAAAGCCCAGCGTTTTTTGCAGAAAGGCTTTGGCAATCGCGCGCGCAGACTGGCGAGACTTGGCGGTGCTGACTCCGGCAGGAGTCTCGGGACAAGGCTGAGGCATGAGGGACCCGGGTAAGAGCGGTGTAGTTCCAGCAGGTTCGCATCTTGCGGGCAGCCCGCTTGGGAGGGGCTCACAAGGCGCGACGGGCTGCGACAAGTCCAAGCTCGCAACTATTTTTGCACGCGAGGGCCGGCGATAGCCCCCCAAATTCAGCGCAACAGGCCTGGCTTGTACCGCCTTGCGGGCACGGCACGGCGCTCAAGTCCTGGGCGTGCTGGACTTGATGACTTGGCCCTCGCTGTCCAGCACCGTCAGGCGGATGTCTATGCCCTGGCCCACGCTCTGGGTCACGGTGCAATAGGCCTCGAATGTGTCCAGCACTCTTTGCAGATGCTCCAGCCGGGCCGCGGGCACGCCCAGATGCAGGGTGGCATGCATCTGCACTACGCGCATACGCCCCTGCTCGTTGCGGCCCAGCTCGGCCTGCACCGTGCAGTGCAGCGGTTCGGGCGCTTGCTTGAATTTGCGCAGCGCAAACAGCAGCGAGTCGCTCAGGCAGTTGCCCACCGCCGCGCACAGCAGTTGCACCGGCGTGGGACCCAAGCCGGTGCCCAGGGGCGCGGGCTCATCGCTGAGGACGCCGACCTTGCCGGGGCCGAAGTCGATGTCAAAGCGGTAGTCTTGCTGCTGGCGCAGCGTCACGCTGACGAGGGGCTCACTCATGCGGGTTCTCCTTCTTCGGGGTGCCGCTCACAGGCGGCGGATGGGGCGTTGCAGCTGCAGGGCCAGGGCGCCAGCAGCGCCGCCGTTGACTGCGGCTTGATAGCCCATGGCCTGCAGGGCGCGCAAGGCCATGCCCGAGCGCATGCCCGATGCGCAGCACAGCAGGATGGCCTGGCCTTTGTCGGGCGCCAGGGCCGGCAGATCGGCTTCTATGCGGTCCAGCGGCACGTTGAGCGCGCCGTCCACATGGCCGGACGCATACTCGCCCGGTGAGCGCACATCGATCACCAAGGTGTTGGCGTCGGCGCAGTCCGCATTCCCTGTCGGGCCGGCCGCAGCCTGGCCCATCAAGCTCTTCAACATCAGCATCACTCCTTGCGGCGCCAGCCTTGGCGCCTTGCCATGATTGATTATTTCATAATTTGCGTACGTATGCAAATATGCATGTTTTGGGTGGGCTGAGTTGAAGCAGCGGAAGGCTTGAACCCGGCGCATGGCCAGCCAATCCACCGAAGATGTGCCGCCGGAAAAATGCCTGTGCGAGTCGCGGTTTCGATCATGCCGCGCATCGGTTCCAATTCCGGTGACGCAACACCTTTTTCCATTTCTTGCCCCGCTTCCTTTCCGCCATGTCAAAGCCAGCCAGCCCTTCCATCATCCGTTTGTCGCCAGCCTCCAAGCGCCGGCTGTTGCGACCCTTGCTGGCGGCCGGGCTGATGCTTTTGTTGGCCCTGGGCTTCGCGCATCTGGGGCATGAGGTGGGCGGTGGTGAGGCCTATGGATTCGATCAGCGCCTGCTCTTGGCGGCGCAAAGCCTGCGCGCGGCCCACCCCGGTCTGACCGAGATGATGCGCGACATCACCGCCCTGGGCAGCACGGCGGTGTTGGTGCTGATCAGCAGCTTGACGGTGGTCTATCTGGTGCTCAGCGGCCACCGGGGCCGGGCCGGCTTGCTGGCGCTCTCGGCCATCAGCGGCACGGGTCTGCTGTACTTTTTCAAGAGCTTGTTCGCGCGCGCCCGGCCGGATGCAGCCTTCGCCGATGCGGTGGTCAGCGGTTGGAGCTTCCCCAGCGGCCACACCAGCATGTCGGCCATCGTCTTCCTGACCCTGGGCAGTTTGTTGGCCGCCATGCGGGTGCGTCAGCGCGAGCGCATCTTCATCTTGAGCACCGCCGTCTTGCTGACGGTGCTGGTGGGCATCAGCCGCGTCATGCTGGGTGCGCACTGGGCCAGCGATGTGCTGGGTGGCTGGTCTTTCGGCGCGGCCTGGGCCTTGCTGTGCTTGATGCTCGCCAGGCTCTTGCAGCGCTGGCGTCTTGCCGAGTAGGCCTCAGGCCGCTTCGCTCAAGCCCAGCCGGGCCTCATCCACCGCCGCACGGCTCAGCGGCGCGGCAAAGGTGGAGATAAAGGCGTAGATGTAGTCGCGCAGATAGGCGTCGCGGCGTACCGCCAAGCGGGTCATATTGTCGGCAAACAGATGGCGAGCATCGATGGCGCTGAGGTGGCGGTCGCGCTCATCGTCGTAGGCGATGGCCGCGACGATGCCAACGCCCAGGCCTAGGTCCACATAGGTCTTGATCACGTCGGCGTCCATGGCGGCCAGCACCACATTCAAGTCCAGGCCGGCGGCGCGGAAAGCTTCGTCGATATGGGAGCGACCGGTGTAGCCGCTCTCGTAAGTGATGATGGGGAACTGGGCCAGTCGCTCCAGTGGCAAGACCTGACCCTGTGCGGCCAGATCGGCTGCTTCCTGGGCCAGCGGGTGATCCAGCGGGGTGATGATGGTATGGGTCCAGCGGTAGCAGGGCAGGGCGACCAGATCCTCGTACTGGGCCAGGGCCTCGGTGGCGATGCCCACATCGGCCTCGCCGTCCAGTAAGAGCTTGGCCACCTGCTGGGGCGAGCCCTGCTGCAGATGCAGGATCACATCGGGATGCGCGGCGCGGAAGTCGCGCACCACCGGGGGCAAGGCATAGCGGGCCTGGCTGTGGGTGGCGGCGATGCGCAGGGTGCCGCTGTCGGCGCGGGCAAAGTCGTCGCCGGCGCGTTTGAGGTTATCGGCCTCATGCAGCAGGCGTTCGACGATGGGCATCACATTGCGGCCGGGTTCGGTCAGGCCGGTCAGGCGCTTGCCGGCGCGCACAAAGATTTCAATGCCGAGTTCGTCTTCCAACTCACGGATCTGCCGGCTCACGCCAGGCTGCGAGGTGTGCAAGGCCAGGGCCACTTCGGTCAGGTTGAAGCCGCGGCGCTGAGCTTCTCGGACGGAACGCAATTGTTGGAAATTCACGGCAAACCCTTTTCGTTATTTGCTTTCCATTGTTAGGTTTGCCGTCTGCCTTGTCGTCCAACAAATTCTGCTAACGATATTCGCATAGCGCTTGCTTAGCTTTGCCGGAAAAAGAAAAAGGGCGGGGATGAACCCGCCCTCATGAAGTTTTTGGGCTTGTTGACGATGTGAATCAACGCGCCCCTGCTGCTTGCCGGAATCAGTCCAGGCCGTGTTCGAGTGGTTTCCCCTTGCTTTCCCCACGGAGCCCCCCCCCGTTTAGCAATACCGCTCGAGCACGGCCTGGCTTCTCCCCCGTGCTGCAGAGGGTGACGGCGTCTTGGGCCGTTCCCCTTCAAAGTGGCACGGGACACTTTCTCTTGCTCTTCTCTTCGGCTTTCCTGCTTCCTCATTTCCCTGAAGCACTTGCAGGATATTCGGCGGCGCAAGCGCTTTCCAATAAGCAATTCACTCTTGCTTGCGCGCCGCTTGCATAAGGCCTTGTTTGAACGGGGCCGAGCTCCGAGGGCCCTCGAAATCTAGCGGGAGCTTGCGGCGAGATTGAGCCTGGCCTGTGCCTCCAATTGCGCATGGAAGTGCGGCGAGCTGTAGATGGCATCGCGTGCCAAGAAGCTACGCAAGACCTGCTTGCGTTTGCTGCGGTAAATCCAGCCGGGCACCCATCTGTACTCGGCCCGCACCTGGGCGTCGTACTCGGCGAAACGTGGGGGCTCCGCGCCCAGTATGGCCAGGTCGATATCAACCAAGAGCTGCGCATCGGCTTCGCTGGGCGCTGCCTGGTGGCAGGTCGCCATGATCAAGTCTTGCACCCGCTGGATTTGCTCGGCGCTTGCTCCGCTCTGCTGCAAGGCTTGGCTGGCCCACCGCGCGCTTTGTGCTTCGTTGTCCTTGGCCTTGACCTCGTAGACGGCGTCGTGAAACCAAAGCGCCAGCTCCAGTTCAGCGGGAAACTGCGCCAGCTGGATCACCCGCTCCCAATGCGTCAGGCATTCCTGCAGATGTTGCAGGGTGTGATAGTGCCGCTGAGGCTCGCGGTAAGCGCTCAGAAGCTGCGCCTGTAGGCCGGGCGCGGGCTGAATGCCCAGGCTGTGCCAGCTGCGTTGCCAGGAGTTTTGGAACATGGTCTCGTCAACCGAGGGGGTGTTTTGTGTGTCGAGTTTCATTGCTTGTTCAGCCTGCATTTGCTTCGATCTCGTGAATGAAGCAGGTGACGGCACGAGCAGTTTCGTTTGGCAAGACCTGAAGCAGGGCGTGTGGCCCATCCAACTCAAGGAAGCGAGCCTCCACAAGAGACGCGCGGAGACGGGCTTGGGCTGGCACCAGGCGGTCTCTCTTTGCCGCCAATAGAAGGCAAGGACTCTTGATGGCAGCGACATGGTCTTGCACATCAATAGCCAGCACGGCCTTGAGTCTGCTTCGCAGCACGCGCGGGTCTACCGAGGAAACCGCGTGCGCGATAGCCTGCCGCAGGCCTGGCGTTCCCTGCGGGTAGAGCAAGGCCTGATCGAGCGCGAAGGTCCAAGTCCAGCGAAACGGAATGAAGGGGAGCATAGAGCGGGTCCAGGCCAGTGCTGGACGAGGGTTGCTGGCGAAGGTGCAGCAAAGGATGAGCCCCCTCAGGCCCTGTGGATTTTGGGCAGCCAAGGCAATTGCGATGGGTCCTGAGAATGATTCGCCAAGGATGTAGAAGGGTTCACCGCTGGGGAGTTGTTGCGCGACCCATTGAGTCAACTCTGGGTAGCCAAGCACCCGGTCAAGAGGGTAGCGAATGGTCTGTGCTTGGACTTCATCACCCAAAGCATTCAGAAACGGGGCGAACAAGTCTCCGGTGCCATCCAGTCCGGGGAGCAGGACCAGCTTCGTCATCGTGCTTTAGATTCTGCGGGGGATATCAACACTAGCTCCGCAGGGCGTAGCCCCGCGCCTCCAGCGAATTGCGAATCCATTCATTGCCGTGCTTGCCGCGGATATAGGCATAAGCCAAGGTGCATACAAGGCCCAGGCTCATCAAACCCAGAGATTCCTGTGCCGCGGCATAGCCGGTGAGGAACCAGAGCGCGAAGTCGAATACCGACAGAAGCAGAAACAAGGCATAGGCTCGCCGCGCCAGCGCCCAGAAGGAGCCAAAGAAAAAAGCTGGCAAGCAAAAGCCCTTCTTGACTTGGGCGATGCCGTGGCGAGGGTGGAAGTAGAGGTCTGGCGATGAATCGGCCATGGGCTTGGGCCTTGCAAAAGCAGAGGCCGACAGCTTAGCCCATGCCCTGCTTGGCGGCGGCCAAGGCCAGATCCAAATAGCCTTTCAGCCGCTTGTCTTGAATATCGTCCAGACTGCGCAGCTTGAGGTGGCGTCTGAGCTTGCCCGCGCCTTCCAGCAGACCCCAGGCATCGTCAATATCGGCCCCATGGCCGAACTCGACGGAGACATGCTCTTTGTAGGCGAAGACGCCGCAGAACTGCACACCGGCGCTGAACAAGATCCCGCCGTACTTGAGCTCTTCGCTGCAGGGTTTGAAGTCTTTGTGACTCAGCAAAAGCTCACGCACGGCCTGCACGATTTGATAGCGCTCTTCGCTCAACAGCCGGATGTCTTGCAGCAGGGCGTCGACGGATTTATTGGGCATGGCAATCGCTCCTCAAAAGGGTTGGCTGCGATGCTATTCGCAAGCGTGCTCAATCCTGTCAGCAGACCCTCATCAAGCCTTGCTCCGAGCTTGTCGGCTCGCACAAAAAGCAATGCCTCGCTGGAGAACGAGGCATTGCGAGAGAGGAGTTTTCAGCCCCCCTCGGAAGCATTGGTTTTATTGGGCGCATTCATGAAGTTTGTTCGATAGTCTTGCCTCCCGGGGAAACGGCTCGGCTCGGCGAGCCCATGTGATGGAGCGGCGCTTGGTGCCCAAGCGTTCGACGAAGAATTCCGCCGCAAACAGCCGGGGTCGTCTGGCCTACGCTTTGAACGCATCGCTGCCCTGAAAATCCTCGCAATGCCTTCGGGTGTGGTTTGGATTTGCGCCAGACCCTGAGGGTCTGGCCTTCGTCGGATTCAGCCTTGCTCTGCATCCAAAATCCTCTCGCCATCCTCCCCCTCACTTTCTTCAGACAAATTCTTAGGTTCTGCGTAGACCGGCAGGGTCGGTGTGGGGTGAATTGACGGTCGTGATGCCAAAGGCTGCGGCACTTAGCCCGATCAGCCTGCGGATGATTTGCGGACGGATGTGCTCACTCGTGGTCTTGTCGTTCATGGCTTTCGATTCCCTTGGCCGATGGCATGTACGCAAGATTAGGGCGCGAGCGTCACGCCGGGAACAAAGCCTTGTTCATATCCATAGCCGGTATTTGCACTAGGGTTTGCCTCGGCTGGGCGCGACCTATGATGGCGCGCGCAGACTTCTGGTTCCTATCCTTTTTTCCAAATGAGGTGTTGTTCATGACTCAGCCCAAGACTTCGCTCGCCCTCGCAGCTGCGCTGCTATTCAGTGCCTGGGGTGCCGCCTCGGCCGCGTCGCCCAAGCCTGTCTTGGCGGACACGATTTATCTGGGCGGCGACATCGTCACCATCAATGAGTTGCAGCCCGAAGCCCAGGCGGTGGCGGTGCGCCAGGGCCGCATCCTCAAGGTCGGTGATCGCGATGAGCTGCTCAAGCTCAAAGGCCCCAAGACCCGGCTGGTGGACCTCAAGGGTCAGGTCTTGCTGCCTGGCTTTATTGATGGCCACGGGCATATCGCCAATGTGGGCTTCCAGGCGGCCTCGGCCAATTTGCTGCCCGCACCCGATGGCGCGGTGAACAACATCCCCAGCTTGCTGAAGACCTTGCGCGATGCCAAGCCCAATGCCATCACGCAGAAAATGGGCTTCATCATCGGATTCGGTTATGACGACTCGCAGCTGGCCGAGCAGCGCCATCCTACGCGGGACGAGTTGGATCAGGTTTCCAAGGACGTGCCGGTGCTGGTCATTCACCAGAGCGGCCATCTGGGCGCGGTCAATAGCAAGGCCCTGGAATTGCTCAAGATCGACGCGAACAGCAAGAACCCGCCCGGCGGCACCATACGCCGCCGCGAGGGCTCGCAAGAGCCCAACGGTGTGTTGGAAGAAAACGCCTTGTTCACCCTGCTCTTTCCCTTGCAGAGCAAGCTCGGCGAGACCGAGAACGAGGCCATGATCAAGGCCGGACAAGATCTGTATCTGCGCTTTGGCTACACCACCGCACAAGAAGGCCGTGCCTCCGCGCCCACCATCAAGACATTCACCCAGCTGGCGAAAAAAGGCGGCCTGCTGGTCGATGTGGTGGCCTATGCCGATATGGCCACGGCCGAGTCTTCTATGGACAGCCCCTGGACCTCGCGCGCCTACCAAGGCCACTTCCGCGTGGGCGGGGTCAAGCTCAATCTGGACGGCTCACCGCAGGGCAAGACGGCCTGGCTCAGCAAGCCCTATTACAAAGTGCCCGAAGGCCAGTCGGCCGACTATGCCGGCTACCCCAGTTACAAGAACGATAGCGATGTGGACGCCCTGGTGG
Organism: Paucibacter sp. KBW04; assembly: GCF_003852425.1. GTDB lineage: Bacteria > Pseudomonadota > Gammaproteobacteria > Burkholderiales > Burkholderiaceae_C > Paucibacter_A. The sequence goes on from NZ_QAJN01000023.1 coordinate 26,189, forward strand.
AGCGTGCCTTCAGCAAGGGCTGGCAGGTGCTGGCCCATGTGAACGGCGATGCGGCCATTGATCAATACATCGCTGCCGTGCGCAAGGCCGAGGCCAAGCTGGGCCGGGCCGATCGCCGCGCGGTGGCGATTCATGCGCAGACGGCGCGTTTTGATCAGGTGCAGGCCTTTCACGACCTGGCCATCATGCCCAGCTTCTTCCCCATGCACACTTTTTACTGGGGCGATTGGCACCGCGACTCGGTGCTGGGCAATGAGCGGGCACAGAACATCTCGCCCACCGGCTGGGCGCTGGAGCGCGGCATGATCTTCAGCTCGCATCACGACGCGCCGGTGGCCTTGCCCAGCTCCATCCGCGTGCTCTCGGCCACGGTCAACCGCAGCACCCGCACGGGCCAGGTCTTGGGTGCCGATCAACGGGTTACGCCCCTGGTGGGGCTGAAGGCCCTGACCCTGTGGGCGGCGTATCAATACTTCGAGGAGAAGGACAAAGGCTCCATCGAGGTTGGCAAGCTGGCGGACTTCACCCTGCTGGACAAAAATCCCTTGAAGATTCCGCGTGAGCAACTCGCCAACCTAACGGTGACCGGCGCGATCAAACAGGATCGCCAGGTCTACACCCTGGGCAGCCAGACCCAGGCGAGCGGCAGCTGCCTGGCCTCGGACGCCTGCCTGGCCGCCGCGGCGCGCAGCCTGACGCTGGCGGGGCTGGTGCATGGGCATGCAGAAGACAGCCATGTCGCCAGTGCGATAGAACCATAGGCTCTGCTCCTGGCATGCTGGTCTGCTGGCCCCGTTTCCCTGTGCTAACAAATTTGGAAGCCTTTATGAGCCTACTCACTTCCCAGGACTTCTCCCCGCAAATCCTCGCCTTGTTCGACAAGTTTGTGCATGGCGATGTCAGCCGCCGCGCGTTTCTGGATCAAGCCAAAACCCATCTGGGCAGCGCGGCCGCAGCGGCGGCTACCTTGTCGGCCTTGAGCCCGCGCTTTGCCGTGGCCCAACAGGTCAGGCCTGATGACAAGCGGATTGAGACGCGCTGGCAAGAGTTTGATTCGCCGGCCGGCAACGGCAAGGTGAGGGGTTTGCTGGCCAAGCCTGCCAATGCAAAAGGCAAGCTGCCCGTCGTCCTGGTCGTGCATGAGAACCGGGGCCTGAACCCGCATATCGAGGACATCACGCGCCGCCTGGCCCTCGATGGTTTCCTGGCCTTCGCGCCGGACGCCTTGTTCACCCTGGGTGGCTACCCGGGTGACGAGGACAAGGCTCGCGAGCTCTTCCCCAAGCTGGATGCCGCCAAGACCCGCGCCGATTTTGTCGCCTCGGCCAAGGCCTTGCAAAGCCTGCCCGAGGGCAATGGGCGTGTCGGCGTGGTGGGCTTTTGTTTCGGAGGTGGTGTTGCTAACTACTTGGCCACGCAGATCCCCGATCTGGCCGCCGCCGTGCCTTTTTACGGCGGCCAGCCGCCGGTGGAAGAAGTGGCCAAGATCAAAGCGCCCCTGCTGATCCACTATGCGGGCCAGGACGAGCGCATCAACGCTGCTTGGCCCAAGTACGAGCAGGCCTTGAAAGCGGCCGGCGTCAGCTACGAGGCATTCGTCTACGAGGGCACTCAGCACGGCTTCAACAACGACACGACGCCGCGCTTTGATGCCAAGGCGGCCGCATTGGCTTGGCAGCGGACAGTGGAATTTTTGAGGGCGAAGCTGGGCTAAAGCGCGGGTCGGCGAGAGCCAGTCGCGCGCCATGCCTGGGCCTCTTGCGGAAAGACAGCATGCTTGGGCTCGAAAGTGCCAGGTCTTGCCAGTGCAAACATGAGTGTGAATATTGCGTGATTGAGCCGGAATCGGCCCGCAGTTTCCTACTCGCAATGCGACACTGCCGCCCATGCAACGAGTGCTTTTTACCCTTTTACTTTTCCTCGGTTCGGGCCTGGCGGGCTGCAATCATCGGGGCGCTGATTCAACCGGTTCCGGCGGCCCCATCGAAACCAAGGTGATTGAGGAGCGCGCGGCGCCGCCTGAGGCTCGGCTGGCCTACGCGCATATCGCCGAGCTGGTCGCCCCAGAGGTGGAGCGGGAGCCGCTGCTGAGGGCCGGTCAACAGACCTGCCAGTCCATCGCTCAAAGCCAGCAATGCGTGCTGTTGGAGATGAGCGTGGCCACGGGCAAGGAGGCCACGGCCTCGCTCAAGATTCGCGCCACGGCCCAAGGCGTTCAGACCGTGCTGGAGCGCTTCAAGTCCCAGGGCAAGCTGACTTCTTTTTCGACTCATGCCGAAGATCTGGCCGCGCCTTTGTCGGATGGCGCCCGCAAGCTGGCCATGCTCAAGGACTACCGCGCCAAGCTCGAAGCCTTGAGCAATCGCGCCGCTGGCAATGTGGACGCCTTGATCAAGGTCAGCCACGAGCTGGCTCAGGTGCAGAGCGAGCTGGACGACGCCGCCACGGCGCAAGCGCGTTTGCAGCAAAGAGTGGATACACAAACCTTGCAGGTCTATATCCGCGATCCTGAGCTGCGCAGAGCGACAAGCCCGCTGCAACGCGCCTTCAGCGATTTTGGTGAAGACCTGTCACGCGGGCTCGCGGGTTTTGTGACGGCGCTAGCCTATCTGCTGCCTTGGCTCTTGGTCTTGGCGGGCTTGGTATGGGCGGTCTTGCGTTGGCGCAGGCGCAAGCAGTAAGAGCGATGGTTGCCCGCCTTGACTCATGGCTTGGCTTGCAGGCCGGAAGGACCTCCTTGCTCGTTGCGCCCAGGTGCTTGACGAGATCGGGGCCGCCTTCTGTGAGCAGTTGCGGGCCCACTTTGTAGGCGCAGGCTTCAGGGCCGAGTTGAAGGCATTCAAGCCGATGGCAAACTGCCAGGCGGTAAGCAATGTCATCTGACCTCCTACCGTTCCATGATCCTCTTGGCCGCTTGCACGAACAGCGCCCAGACCGATCTTTGCGCTCGGCAGGCATAGGCGAGGCCAATAAACTGAGCTCCAAGCGCGGATGTTTCACGAGGTCTTTCCTCACTGACTTGACTCATCGATGCCTACTGAGTTCTTGGCGTTCAAGAACAGTTCCAATTTGGGTCCAGGGCTTGCGCGGATTTGCGGGGCACCTGATTTGCTGCTTGGCTCTCAACTCCGCATTTGTGCAAAACCTCGCAAGCTTGAACTCGCAGCTATCCTTGGCATGAATTCGTGCGGCGCTCTTGCGGCGCGTGCTTGCTGCAGGAAAAGGACTTTTGATGAAACGCCTGACCATGTCGCTGGATGATGAGTTGGCCCATGCGTTTGAGCATTGGGTGCAAGAGCGCGGCTACGAGAACCGCTCCGAAGCCTTCCGCGACCTCTTACGCCAAGACCTGGGTGAGCGCCATATTGCCAAGCAGCCGCAAGGGCCTTGCGTCGCGGTCTTGAGTTACCTCTACGACCACCACCAACGCCAGCTGGCCCTGCGTTTGACCGAGATGCAGCATGCGCATCACGAGCTGACCGTGGCCACCACCCATGCCCATCTGGATCATCACCATTGCGTGGAGACCGTGATCCTGCGTGGCCGCAGCGATCAGGTGCAGGCCTTTGCGCAATCCGTCATGGCCCAGCCCGGCGTCAGTCATGGGAATTTGCATCTGGTGCCAGTGGCTGCTGGGCACGCCCATGGCCATGACCATCCGGCGCCCGCCAAGCTCAAGAAACTCGGTAAGACGCCTGACAAGGTGGTTTCTCCGGCGAAAGGGAAGTAAGGCCTGATTTCTAGGCCGCACTGGGAGTTTGTATGCCAATGTGAGGGTGTGCCGCAAACTTCTGGGCTCAGCAGCAACCCTGGGTTGGCGGCCTGTGGGCGGCCAGCCTGGCTGGTTTCGGGCTCCTTGTTGATCGGGCATGATTCTTGTATGAGGAAATTTGTTTTCGTCATACGGTCATGAACCTCAGTTACAAAGACTGTCTCGGTCAAGGCGCTTCATGAACTTCAATCACTCCACCAAACTTCCCAAGCCAGCGCTTTCGCGCTTTGCGATTGCCTCCGCTTTGCTGTTTGGCGCCACGACGCTGCAGGCTCAACAAAAAAGCGGGCAGGAGCTGAGCAAAGCGCAACTGCTGGCCGCAGCAAGCGTGCTGGACAAGGTCGAGGTCAGCGGCCGCCACTACGACAACGCGGTCGGCAGCTCGGACGCCGCCTCGCAAGGCGTGGTGCGGGCCGAGCTGTTGAAGAGCCGGCCCTTGCTGCGGCCGGGTGAGGTGCTGGAGACGGTGCCAGGTCTTGTCGTGACCCAGCACTCGGGCGATGGCAAGGCCAATCAGTACTTTTTGCGCGGCTTCAATCTGGACCATGGCACCGACTTCGCCACCACCGTCGATGGCCTGCCGGTCAATATGCCCAGCCACGGCCATGGCCAGGGCTATTCGGACCTGAACTTTCTGATCCCCGAGTTGGTCGAGCGCATCGACTATCGCAAAGGGCCTTACTTTGCCGCCAATGGCGACTTTGCCGCCGCCGGTTCGGCCGATATGCGCTTGCTGCGTCGTCTCAGCGATCCCTTTGTGCAGCTGACGCTGGGTGGCCATGGCTATGGGCGTGGCCTGGCGGCGGGCTCGGCCGAGGTGGGTGCGGGTCTGCATTTGCTTGGCGCTGCGGAGCTGATGCGCAATGACGGCCCCTGGACGCTGAAAGAAGGCCTGCGCCGCAACAATGGCTTGCTCACCCTGAGCAGTGGCGACGCCCGCTCCGGCTGGGCGGCCACCCTGATGGCTTATGACGCGAAGTGGAATTCCACCGACCAAGTGCCCCTGCGTTTGATCGAGGCCGGCAGTTACGAGGGCAAGCCCTTTGGCCGCTTCGATGCCATCGACCCCACGGACGGCGGCGAGAGCCAGCGCAGCAGTGTTTCCCTGCAATGGCATGACAGTGACGCGCAAGGCGGCAGCACCCAGCTGGCGGCCTATGCCATGAACTACCGGCTCAAGCTCTTCTCCAACTTCACCTATGCCATGGAAAGGCCCGAGACCGGCGACCAGTTCTCACAGCAGGACAGACGCAATGTCTACGGCCTCTCGGCCAGCCGCGCCCTGCAACACAAGCTCGGGGGCCTGGATGCGCGCAGCGAGTTGGGCCTGCAGCTGCGGGTGGACGATGCCCGCGTGGGCCTGTATGACAGCCAAGCCCGCGCCCTGATCGCCACCACCCGCGAGGACGAGCTGCGCCAAAGCCTGGCCAGCCTCTATGCCCAGACGGGTGTCGAGTGGTCGCCCAAATTCCGTTCGGTGCTGGGCCTGCGCCTGGACCGCATGGACGCGCGGGTGAACAGCCTCACCGAACCGCTCAACTCCGGCCGGGCCGGCCAGACCTTGCTTTCACCCAAGCTCTCGCTGGTGTTTGGCCCTTGGTCCAAGACCGAGTTCTTCGTCAATGCCGGTCAAGGCTTTCATAGCAATGACGCACGCGGCATGACGGCCGCCGTCGACCCCAAAACCGGCGAGGCGCAAGAGCGGGTGCAGCCCTTGGTCAAGGCCATGGGTAGCGAGATCGGCATGCGCAGCGAATGGCTGCCGGGCCTGCAGAGTTCGCTGTCTCTGTGGCAGCTGAACTTCGATTCCGAGCTCACCTACACCGGCGATGCCGGCACCACCAGCGCCCAAGGCCCCAGCCGCCGCTGGGGTGTGGAGTGGAACAACCACTGGCTGCCCGCGCCCTGGCTGCAGCTGGACCTGGACCTGGCCTGGACGCACGCGCGCTTCAAGAACGATGAGAGCGACGACATCACGGTCGGCCGCTACATTCCCAACTCGGTCGATCAAGTCATCACCGGCACGGTGACGCTGAAGGACATCGGCCCCTGGTCCGCCAGCCTCACCGGCCGCTACATCGGTAGCGGGCCTTTGAGTGCCGACAACAGCATGCGCTCCGAAGCCTCTCTGATCGCCAATCTGCGCCTCACCCGCAAGCTGGGCGCCAAGATGGAGCTGAGCCTGGACGCGCTCAATCTCTTTGACCGCCGCTACAACGATATCGAGTACTTCTACGCCACCCAGCTCAAGAGTGAGACGGCGCCGGTGAACGACAAGGTCGTCCACCCGGGTGAGCCGCGCAGCCTGCGGCTGACGCTGAAGGCGCAGTTCTGATCAGAGCAACTCGTGCACAGCGCGTTTGCGCACACCCAACAGGGCTGCCGCATTGCTGGAGCTCATGCTGGGCGTGGGCCGGAAGCCATGCAGGGCCTGGCGATTGACGCGCACGCTGGTGGGGCGGCGGTCTTGCAGCAGGTCTAACCTCAACATGCTGCTGATCACCCGCGAGATGGTCTCGTGCGCCGAGTCGATCAGCGCTGCCATCTCGCGCAAGGCGGGCAGGGTACAGGCCTCGGGCGTGGTTTCGCCGCGGGTCAGCATCAGCAGCAAGGCCTTGATGCGCTCGCCCACCGGGCCGGTGCGCAGCTGCGCAAAATCGCGCTGCTGGCGCTGGCTTTGCGACAAGGCTTGCAGCAAGAGGGCGCTGCTTGCTGCGTCATCGGCCAGCGCCACCGGCTGCAAGCGGCAGGCGGTCAGGGCCCGCAATTGGGCGGGCAGGCCGTTTGGGCAAAGCGCCTCGATGCCCAGCAAGTCGCCGGGCAGGGCCAGGCCCTTGACCAAGTTCTCGCCTTCTTGCTGGGGGCAGTCCAGGCGCATGGCACCGCTGCGCAAACGCCACAGCCCGCCACCTGGCGGCAATGGGTAGGCCACCCCTGCTGGCACATAGACGGCTTGGCCGTCGCTCGAATCAAGATCGGTTGCAAAACTCATGAGGCCTCCGTCGGCCTGCAGCGCAGGCCCGTTTCTCAGTCAGTCAAACGTCGTTGCTACGGCATTCAGCAGACTGCGGGCGGCGCCCGAACGGCGGGTGAGGCCCAACTGCGGCTCAGGCCCGGCGCCGGGCCCGGCTCGGCCAGGGTAAGCCGCGTCGCGGCATCGAAGCGGGCGGGTGGCCCCGCGCCTGCGGGCGGCGGCAGGGCAAAGGAGGCGGCATGCGTCAGGCAGTAGTCGCAAGCCGCTTGATGCTTGACGACCCCGGGCGGCTCGGGAACCGAATCTGTATCGCCGGGTTCAAGCTGCACCCAGCGAGTCCCCTGGCTGGAGCAAACCTCGGCCCAGCTGCCATTGCTTGGGCTCGCTTGGGCCGCCAGCGCCTGCGATATCGAAGGCGCGAACGCGTTCATCAGCAGCGCCAGGATGGCCAGACTGATCAACCAGCGACGAAGCAGGAGCTTGGGCATACCGGGGCGAGAACGATCCACAGGAAATGAGGGCAGGCGGCTGAGTGTAGGCAGGCAAGCTTGCTTTGGCTTGATCTAGAGCAAAGCAAACATCGCTTTTTCGCGCCCAGGCCAAGGCGAGAAAACAGGTGCGTTGTGTAGCAATGTATATTTCGGTCCCGGTGCTGACTTCCGGCGACTTTCAGCAAGACCGTCCCACTCTTTTTAGGCCTGCCGCCGCCTCACAGGAAAGCACTCGTATGACTCTCGCCTCTCGGTTCAAGGCATTGCGCCACGGCGCTGTACTCATCTTGGCCACCATGGTGGCCGCGACCATGGGTTCCGCCCAGGCGGCGGAGCTGACGGTCTCGGCCGCCGCCAGCCTCAGCAACGCTTTCAAGGAGATGGCGCCTGCTTTTGAGGCCCAGCACCCGGGCACCAAACTCCTTTTCAACTTCGCCGCCTCCGACGCCTTGCTGGCGCAAATCGCGCGCGGGGCACCGGTCGATGTGTTGGCCACGGCCGATCAAGAGACCATGGACAAGGCCGAGCAGCAAAAGCTCCTCCAGTCCGGCAGCCGTCACAACTTCGTGGCCAACAGCCTGGTGCTGGTGAGCCCCCTGCAAGGCGGGCCGCAGGCCAAGAGCCTGGCAGACCTGGCCAGCCCCGAGTTCAAGCGCATCGCCCTGGGCAAGCCCGAGGGCGTGCCCGCCGGCCGCTATGCCAAGGCGGCGCTGGAGGCAGCCAAGCTCTGGGCCGCCGTCGAGCCCAAGGCCGTCTACGCCCAGAACGTGCGTCAGGCCCTGGACTATGTGGCGCGCGGCGAGGTGGAGGCGGGCTTTGTCTACGCGACCGATGCCGCGGTGCAGAAAGACAAGGTCAAGCTCCTGTTCAGCGTGCCAACGCAGACGCCCATCAGCTACCCGATTGCGGCCATGGCAGGCGGTGCCAACGCGGTGGATGCGCGCAAGTTCATCGCCTATGTCCTGTCACCTGCCGGTCAAGCCGTGCTGGCTCGCTACGGCTTCCAGCAACCCTGAGGTGGATTTGAGCCCCTCGCCCAGTCTCGCCTTGCTGAACGCAGGCGAGCCCAGTCGGTCCCCCGGGGGGACGGCGATGTTTGGCGGCTTGGCCGCCAAGCATCACCAGCGCGGGCCGGCTTGGGAGCGGCCCGGCGCTCGGCCCGCAATCCACGTTCTCGAAGTGGATCGCTGAACCGATGGACGCTGCCTGGGTTCCCCTGCTCCTGTCCCTGAAGGTGGCCGGCTGCGCCACCTTGCTCAATCTCTTTTTGGGCGTGGGCGCTGGTTTCGCCCTGGCCCGCTGGCGCTTCCCTGGCCGCGATTTGCTGGACGCCGTGCTGACCCTGCCCATGGTCTTGCCGCCCACCGTGCTGGGCTACTACCTGCTGGTGCTGATAGGCAAGCAGGGGCCGCTGGGGGCCTGGCTGTTCGATCACTTTGGCATACAGCTGATCTTCACCTGGCAGGGCGCGGTCATCGCCGCCACCCTGGTCGCCTTTCCCCTGGTGCTGAAGTCGGCGCGCGCCGCCTTTGAGGGTGTGGACCCGCAGCTGGAGCGGGCCGCCCGTGTGCTGGGCCTGGGCGAGTGGGCTGTTTTCTTCCGCGTCAGCCTGCCCATGGCTTGGCGCGGCATTCTGGCGGGGGTCTTGCTGGCCTTTGCCCGCGCCCTGGGCGAGTTTGGCGCCACGCTGATGGTGGCGGGCAGCATCCCGGGCCGTACGCAAACCCTGTCGGTGGCGGTCTACGAGGCGGTGCAGGCGGGGCAGGACGACACGGCCAACTTCCTGGTGCTGATCACCTCGCTGACCTGCATCCTGGTGCTGCTCTCGGCCGGGCGGCTGGCCCCTGCGAGGCCGCTGGCATGAGCGCAGTTTTTGATGTGCAAATTCAAAAGACGGTGCGCAGCGGCGCTCGTCGCTTTGAACTGGACGTGCGCTTCAAGACCGAGGCGCAGCGCACCGTCATCTACGGCCCCTCGGGCGCGGGCAAGAGCCTGACGCTGCAGGCGATTGCGGGTTTGCTCAAGCCAGATGCCGGCCAGATATTGGCGCAAGGCCAGACCTTGTTCGATGCCAAGCAGGGCCTGGAGGTGCCCAGCCGCAAGCGAGGCTTTGGCTATCTGTTTCAGGACTACGCCTTGTTCCCGCATCTGAATGTGCGGCAGAACATTGCCTTTGGCCTGCGGCGTGGCTGGCTCAATCCGCCTGCGGCCGTGGCCGAGCCCGAGGTGCAGCGTTGGTTGCAAGCCTTTGAGCTGGAGGCGGTGGCGGGGCAGCGGCCGCATGAGTTGTCCGGCGGCCAGCGGCAACGCACGGCCCTGGCCAGGGCCCTGGTCAACCAGCCGCGCGCCCTGCTGCTGGACGAACCCTTTGCCGCCCTCGACCCCGAGTTGCGCGGCCGCATGCGCGAGGAACTGCTGGCCCTGCTGGATCGCCTGCAAATCCCCATGCTGATGATCACGCATGACCCCGAGGACTTGGCCTGCTTCGGCCAGGCCAAGCTCTTGATCGCCGAGGGGCGCATCCAGTCATGAGCAGCGTGAGCAGCAGCAAGAAGAAAAGCAAACCCATGCAGCTGGGCGTCGCCGCCGAGCTGCGCCTGAGCCTGCAAGGCCAGGATCTGGCTGGTGCCAGGCAACTCGCCCTGCTGGCCGAGATCGCTCGCCTGGGCTCGTTGACGCACGCGGCCAAGGCCGTGGGCTATAGCTATAAAGGTGCCTGGAACGCGATCGAGCAGATGAGCAATCTGGCCGGTGAGCCCCTGCTGGACCGGGTGGCGGGCGGCAAGGGCGGGGGCTTCACCCGCCTCACCGAGCGCGGCGCCCAACTGCTGCGCAACTACGAGCTGATCCAGCAAGAGCACACGCGCTTTGTCGCGCGCCTCAATCAACAGTCCCAAGGCCTCAGCGCCGACTACGCCTTGATGGGGAGCATCGCCATGAAGACCAGCGCCCGCAACCAATTCGCCGGCACCATCACGGCCTTGCGCACCGGCGCCGTGAACGACGAAATTGAGCTGAGCATCATCGGCGGCCAAACCCTGGTGGCCACCGTTACGCGGGAAAGCTCGCAAGAGCTGGGGTTGGTTGTGGGGGCCAAGGCCTTTGCACTGGTCAAGGCCTCGTCGATTGTGTTGGTGGTGGACGGAGCCGAAGCTGAGGCGGGTGGCCTGCGCCTCTCGGCCCGCAATCAGCTGCGCGGCGTCGTGAGCCGATTGGTCGAGGGCGCGGTCAACAACGAGGTGGTACTGACCCTGCCCGGTGGCGGCACGGTGGCCGCCATCGTCAGCCAAGCAGGCGCTGAGGACTTGGGGCTGGCGGTGGGGGCCGAGGCGGTGGCGGTCTTCAATGCGGCCAGTGTCATTCTGGGTGTGTCGACCTAGGGCGGGTCGAGACCTGCGTGCTTCTTTGTTTCGCTGATCCAATCCAAAGCCTGAAGATGCACTGCGGGGTTTGCAAGTTCATGAAGCAAGGCATATTTTTTGGCTTCGAATGGTCCACATACGATGTGCAGCAGTGAAGTCGCCGGCTATCGACCTTGGGGTGCGTATGCAGTGTGATTTTGAAATTTCACAGGGGATTTACCTTGTGCAGTCACTGCACAAACTGGACCTCCACAATGATTTCATTTTTGTAGGTTTTGACTACTCGCTTGAGTACCGAACGCTTGTTTTGCGTTGGCGGCGTTCGCCGGGCGAGTGGGTTTGTATTGGCACGCCTGCGAGCGTGAGCATAGAGTTTCAAGTGGTCAGTGAGTTTCGATTTCAACCACGTGATTCCGCAAACCCGTTCACCGAGGATGACTGCGTGAATTCAATCGGCTATTGGACGGATGAAGATTGGGCGGATGGCGTCTTTGAGGTCGAGTCGAATCAGCAGTCAGACCCGAATTGGCTCACCGCCATCGAATTCGTGTCCGGCGCCGTCATCGCGGTTCAGGCGGCATCTGCTCAAGCTCAGATCGAGCTCTAACCCTATGCTGATCTGAACGACGGCGAGCCAAGCCCAAGCTAGGGGCTAGGTCTCAGATCTACCTGGTTAGGCCGCTACGTCCGCTGGCTCATCTGCGTGTCAGGGATCAAGTTTCTAATCTATAGGCAAGACCTGATCCACTTCCAAAGCCCAGCCGGGAGTGCGCCCACGCGCCTGCATGCGCTTGGGCCTTCGATAGGCGTCGCAAGCGATGCTTGCGCGGTGCAGCCTCAGTGCTCAGGTTTGCTGGGCCTCGCCTAACTCAATGCGCTTCGCTCCGTTCAAACAAGGGGCGCTAAGTCAGTTCACGAAGTCGCTTCGCGACGCCCAGCCAACCTCCCGCTCCTCATCCAGTCTCAACGGGATTGAAAACTGTCACGCCTCGCTGCGCATCGGCTTGAAGGGATGAAATCCCAAGCGAGAGCATGCTCGGCAGCTTCGTAGGTCGGGTCGAGACCGGACATCTCCATTGGTCGCCAAGGCCCATGCCGGATCTCGAGCCGCCCTACGGGTATGCCAACACCAATCGCACCGCCGCGAACGACACCGCCGCGCCCCCCGACCCCGCCCGCTCTTGCCCTGCCTCCACTCGCAAGCCCAAGGCCCGGTTGTACTGATAGCCCAGCATCCAAGCATTGCGCTGCAGCGGTGCATAACGATCAAAACCAGCGTTGAGTGCCAGCAGATTGGCGCCCGGCCCGGTCAGGGTTTGCGTGCTGCTCAGGCGTTCAAGCCGAAGGCCGGTTTCCCAGGCGGGATTGATGCGCCACAAGGCTTGCAGCCAGCCTCCACGGTTGTGGCCCTGGTATGCACCCGCGCCATTGCTGGACAGCAAGTCACCCGACTCCTCACGCCACAGCAGGGCGGCGCTGAGGCTCAAAGGGATTTGGCGGCCGGCCCAGCTGGCGCTCAGGCCCCACAGGCGCGAGTCGCCATCAAAGCAAACGACCTGGCTCAAGGCCGCGTCGCAGACCGGCGCTTTGTGGCTGTGCGCGCCCGTGCTGCTGATGAAGCGGGCGCCGCGTGCGCGCACGCGCTGCGGCGAGGCGAAGCCGTCCAGCGTCCAGTTGCCGTGGCTGGCCTCGCCTTGCAGGCCTAGATGCAAGCTGGGCGCGGGTGGGCTGTCTTGGCCGGCCGGGAACATGCCGCCGCTGACGTAACGGCCGGTCCACAGACCCAGGTCGGCGCGCCAGGCCAGGCCTGCGCTTAGGCGTTTGAGGAGAGTGAGTTGTGCGCCATCGGCCAGCCAGTCGCCCTCGGTCTGGGCTTGCTTGGCCAGGGGCATCAGGCCAAAGCGGTCCAGATGGCCGGCCGGGCCGATCACGCTGCCTTGGGCGGGGGATTGGCGGCCCAGGTTCAGGGCCCAGTCCCAGCCCTGCGCTTGGCCCTGCCAGCGCAGGGCCGCAGCCTCCAGATGAAGCGGGTCGCGGCCATGGGCGCCGACGGCGAGGTCGGCGCTCCAGGCCTCATTGAAGCGATAGCCCAGGCCCACCGTGGCATGCTCCAACTGGCCGCCGCGCAGGTCGACGCCGGGGTCGCCGCGCATCAGATAACCGGGCAGGCCTTGCGAGGGCAAGGGGTCTGAGGCGCGCAGGCTGCTGAGCACGGCGGCGGCGCTGAGGCGCAGGCCGGGGCTGGCGGGGGCTTGTTCGTCGTGGTCACCGTCATGGGCTTGGGCCATATGGCTGCAGGCCAAGGCCAGCAGCAGGGCGGCAGCGAGGGGGCGTAAGCGCTGCTTATTTGAAGGGGTCGGCATGTTTGGGCGAGGTGATGAATTCCTCGTCGGTCAGGGTGCGTAAAAAGGCGACGAGATCGGCCTTGTCTTGGGCGCTGAGGTTGATCTGCGCCACCAGGCTGCTCTTGTTGGGGTGCTGGCGGCCGTCGCCTGCGTAGGGGCCGCTGCTGATGTTGCGGCCGCCGGCGGCGTAGAAGTCCAATACTTCTTCCAAGCTTGCGATGGAGCCGTCGTGCATATAGGGCGCGGTGAGCGCCACATTGCGCAGGCTGGGCGCCCGGAAGCGCCCCATATCACTGGCCTCGCCGGTGGCCTCGAACAGGCCGCGGTTGGGGATGGGGAAGGCACCTGTGCCGCCGATGTTGTAGAGCCCGGTGTTGTGGAAGGGCGTCTCCAGCACGCGGGTGTTGGCATGCATCACCTGGTCGTTGAAGTTGAAGCTGCCGTGGCAGTGGAAGCACTCGGCCTTCTCACCAAAGAACAGGCGCTGGCCGCGTTGCTCCTGCTCGCTCAGCGTGGTCTTGCCTTGCAGAGCCTGGTCGTAGCGGCTATTGGCCGAGATCAGCGAGCGCTGAAAGCTGGCCACGGCTTTGGTGATATTGGGCCAGCTGATGGCTGCCTCGCCCGTGCCGGGGAAGGCGGCGGCGAACTTGGCTTGGTAGAGCGGCTGGTCCTTGATGCGTTGCAGCACCTCCCCCTTGTTGGCGTCGGTGATGCCCATCTCGACCGGGTTGATGCCAAATACCGGCACCGAGAACTGTTGCTCCAAGCTGGTCAGCGATTTGTTCGCCCAGGTCAGCGTGGGGTGGTAGGCCGCATTGGCCAGGCCTTGCGCGCTGCGCGGCGTGAACTCGCCGGTCGAACCCTTGGACACCGCCTTGCCATCGGTAAAGGCGAGGGCTTGCAGATGGCAGCTGGCGCAGGCCTGTGTGCCGTTGCCGGAGAGGCGGCGGTCGTAAAAGAGATGGCGGCCCAGGTCGACCTTCTCTGTCGACATGGGGTTGTCGTCGGGCACCTTGGGGGTTGGAAAGTAACTGGGCAGTTGCCACTGCCAGTTGCTGCCCACCGGGGCGGGCGTGGTGTCCACCACGGTCACGCCGCCGCTGCCGCCGCCTCCGCAGGCGCTGAGCAAGAGCGCCAGGGAGAGGGGCAGCCAGGCTCGCGTCGCTGCTTGCTTGGCTGGATTCATGATGTCTAGCGCCGACTTACTTGGCGATGGCGCGGAACACGCTTTGCGCCGTCGTCGCGTTACCGCCTGTGGCCAAGTCCAGACCGAACTTGCCGAAGATGGCCGGGCAGTCCAGATCGCTGGTGGCCGACATGCAGCCCACCGCCTCGTTCTGGTTCTTGCGGATGTCTGAACCGCTGAACATGCTGCCCAGGTCAATGGCCACTTGCTGGGTGCTCAGATTGAAAGGAATGGCGAACTGGGCCAGATTCTTCTTGGCGCAGGTGTCGCTGCCGTCACCGGGGCCGGTGCAGTTGGTGGAGGCCAGGTGCAGGAAATAGGTGGACACGATGCTGGTGCTGCCGCCCGAAGGGGTGCTGACGCCGCCCACCGGGTTCAATTCGATCTTGGCGAATTTGCGGCCGGCCTGCCAGGACCAACCCATGGCCATCAGGTCCAGCGGCGCCTTGGCGGCCATCACATCGGAGTGGCTGAGCTTTTCGGGCACGCCCACCGTGGCCTTGAGCTGGGTGTAGCTGCCGGCCGGCACGGTGCCCTTGATCAGGGCGTTGGTGGTGGCCGTGCCTTCGGCTGCGCAGCCACCCTTGCCGTTTTCCAGGTCGATCAGCACCACCTTATCGCTGCCGCTCGTGAGCTGCCATTCATTGGCGTCCAGGGTCACGGGCACGGTCTCGCCCTTGTCATTGACCAGGGCGATGTCGGTCAGATAGAAGCGCAAATCGGCCAGCTGCGCATCGGTCGGCGTGCTGCCCTGGGCCTTGAGGCCCGACTCGCAAGTCACCGGGGTGTTGGCGTTATTGGCCACGGCGATGAAGGGGATGCTGATGGCGATGGGTGCGGCCGGTGTGGGGGCAGGGGCCGGCGCGGGTGCTGGGGCGTCGCTGCTGCTCCCGCCGCCGCCGCAGGCGGCCAGGGCCATGGCCAGGGGGGCAATCAAATAAAAGGGTTTGGGGGCTTTGAGTTGTTTCATGATTTGCATTCGAGGGTTTGAAAAGGGGGGAGGGGAGAGGGGCGTCCCTCTCCCGGGGCCAGGTCTTGCTAGCGGGTTTAAGTGGCTGGGGCCAGGTCTTCGTCGGCCAGGGCGGCGGCCGCATCGGGCGGCAGATCGGCCGCCGTCAGGCCGGCGGCGATGGCAATCGCGTCGTCCGGTGGCAGCAGATCGGCGCCCAACAGGGTTTGCGCCGCCGGTGGCGGCGGGGCGGGTGCGGGGACGGGCGTGGCCGTGGGCGCCTCGTAGCCGTCGTCACAAGCGCTGAGCAGGCTGGCGCTGATCAGCAGAATGGCGGCCAGGGCGGGGCTGTGGGTGCGGCGTCGTGCGTCCATCAGTACTTCACCCAGATGGTGTCGGTGGCGGTGATCACGCCGCCGGCCTTAGCGCCCAAATCGCTGTAAGCCGTGTCCTTGGCGGCCAAGGCTGTGATCTTGGCGGCCGTGTTGGGATTGGCGCTGTAGCCGGCCTTGCTGACCCAGACGATGGCGGCGTCGCCGAAGTAGCTCTTCAGCTTGGAGGCCAAGGTGTTGGTGCCGGTGGTGGTGAAGTCGCCCACGGTGGAGGCGTCTAGCGTGAACTTGTTGAAGCCCTTGCGCCGATCAGGGAAGACGATGACGCTGGGCGAGTTGGCCGTGCCCCAGTCCATCACATAGTCCACACCATTGCTCTTGCAGGTTTGCACCGTCAGGAACTGGTACTTCTTGATGGAGAAGTCGGTGGCCGAGGCCACGGCCGGGAACTTCAGGCGCAGGCTGATCTTGTAGAGCTGGTTGTCGCTGGTCGTGGCATTGGCTTCACCGATAGCGCTGAGCTTGCGTGTCCAGCTCAGCTTGACGTTGCCATTGGCGTCGGGGCTGCCGACTTGCACGGTGCCGAACAAGCCGTCCATGGTGGGGCGCAGCGAGGCCACGGTGGTGGCGGCGACGATGGCGGCGGGCACCGTGACTTCGATCTTGGTGGTGTCCAGATTGGGGCCGCTATAGCTGGGCTGGCTCTCGGCCGACGTGCAGCCGTGCGGCACATTGAGCAAGATCTCGCTGCTGGTGTTGGCAATGCCATAAGTTGCTTGACCGGCCGCGCTGATGGGCAGGGTGACATTGCTGATGGCGATGTGGGCGCTGGCTTGGCCACACAGGACGAGTGTGGCGGCGAGTGCCAGGGCGGACGGGATGAAAGTTTTGTTGGTCATGGTGAAAGTTCGGTGAATGAATCAGTGAATGGACGAGTCAATCAGTGAGGGAAGGCGTGAACGAGGGCCACGCCGCAGCCAAGCCTGCGAGCGAGCTTGAGTGCGTGCGTGGGCCGTGCGTGCCTGCGCGCAGGGGCGCGCCGTTCGACCGCAGAGTTGCGGTCAGCGCAGGCTTGTGGGCTGTGAGGCGACGGGCTTGAGGACCAGCGGCGCAGGTCGGCTGAGGCTCAGGGTCATGGCCGCAGCGCAGATCGCCGCCGCCACGATGAGCCAACCCAGTGCGGGCCGCCAGGCCAGGTCAAATTCGCGCCAGTAAAGCGCGTCAACAGTGGACATGATGGAATCCCCATCGCGCAGGCAGTTAGGGAAGCTCTGCATAAATCAGGGTGAGGCCGGGTAGTGCGGATCGGGATGGGATGCAAGGCGCAGTTTGAAGCCAATAGCCGTAGCTATTGGCGAGAACTGCAACGCTGCAGACCGCCCGATTCCGCGCTGTCCCGGACCAGCCTGATTTGTGCAGAGCTTCCCTCGGGCCTAGGCGCGAGTACATGAACCCGTGCACGCGTCAACGCCTGCGCGTCAAACGGTGCAGCTCTTGTCGGTTCAGACGTTCAGGGGTGGGGCGCGGGCCTGGCTGGGTGCCCAGGCAAAGAGGGGGCGCGGCGCGAGCAGGAATAGCTCGGGCACGGCAAAGCCCAGGTGCAGCAGCGGGGTGCTGCTTGAGGAGGTGGGTGGCAGGCCCAGGCTAGGCGCCGGGTTGGCGCAACAGGGGCAGTGCTTCATGCTGGTGCTACCGGGCTGCTCTTGCTCAGAGGAGCCGGTGCTGCTGCCGTCCAGCTTGACCCATTTGGTGCCTGCCAAGGTGCAGACCTCGACCCAGCCTGCCGGTGCCTTGGTTTGCAAGGCATGTGAAAGTGCCGGGGCGAGCGCCATCAGCAGGATCGCGCAAGAGGCAATCCACGAGATCAGAGTCTTGATCTTTTGGCTGAAGGGCATGAAATCATTCTAGGGCAAGGCCAAGCCAGCCTCAGCGAGAGAAAGACTCTTGGCCTTGAAGAAAATCAAGCGATAGGCGTTTGTTTTTCCGTGCCCTTTTTACGCCGCCTGCTTGGGCAAGGAGGTGTAGCGCAGATAAGGCCGCACCGCGTCCCAGCCCTGCGGGAACTTCTGCTTCAAAACCTCGGGGTCTTGCAGCGATGGGATGATGACCACGTCGTCGCCGTCCTTCCAGTTGGCCGGTGTGGCCACGCTCTGGTATTCGGTCAGCTGCAGGGAGTCGATGACGCGCAGGATCTCATCGAAGTTGCGGCCGGTGGAGGCCGGGTAGGTGATGATCAGGCGCACCTTCTTGGCCGGGTCGATGATGAAGAGTGAGCGCACGGTGGCGGTGGCGTTGGCGTTCGGGTGGATCAGGTCGTACAGCTCTGAGACCTTGCGGTCGGCGTCGGCAATGATGGGGAAGTTGACCTCGGTGCCCTGGGTGTCGTTGATGTCGGCGATCCAGGCATGGTGTTTGTCAACAGGGTCGACCGAGAGGGCAATCGCCTTCACATTGCGGCGTGCGAAATCGTCCTTCAGCTTGGCGGTGCGGCCCAGCTCGGTTGTGCAGACGGGGGTGAAGTCCGCGGGGTGCGAGAACAGCACGCCCCAGCTATCGCCCAGCCATTGGTGGAAATGAATGGTGCCTTGGCTGGAGTCTTGGTCAAAGTCGGGGGCGAGGTCGCCCAGGCGCAGGCTTGGCATGTGGTGGTTTCCCTGTTGGTTGGTGTCAGTTGAAATTGAAAGTTAGATTGCGAACGACCATTCTTGAAAACTAGCGTGTGCCGGGCGGTGTTCACGGGCGGCGCGTTCGCGCGCCGCGTCCACCCAGCGTTTGGCCAGCGGGAAGGGGCCGAAGCCCGCTTCGCTGTTGATGTGACCGACGGGGCCTAAATTGGAGAAATTGCTGCCCCAGCGATGGGCCCAGCGCAGGGCACTGGAGGCGCTCATCCAGGGGTCGTTCTGGCTCGCGATCAAGGTGCTGGGCCGACCCAGCCCGTGGTGAGGCAGCAGCTCGGCCAGACCGAATTTGTCGGGCTCGGCCGGCGCCACGAAGAGCACCTGGCGTATGGGTGAATCGGGGTGGTCGGCCAGATGCCGAGCCAGGGCCAGGCAGCCAAAGCTGTGGGCCACGGCGATCCATTCGCCCTCGCCGGCATGGTCCAGGGTGGAATGGATGCGCTCGGCCCAGCGCAGCAGATCGGGGTTGCTGAAATCGCGTTGCACCACGCGGCGGGCGTCGCGGTACTGCTGCTGCAACCAGGTCTGCCAATGCGTGGGACCGCTGTCGCGCAGACCGGGCACGATCAGCAGGCGTGGGGCGCGGTAAGGGCTGCTGGCCATGGGAGGGGCTCGGCCGGCCTCAGAGCGTGGCGATGGAGACTTCGGTGGACTTCACCAAGGCCACCACCTCCTTACCCACCACCAGGCCCAGCTCCTTGACCGAGCGGGTGGTGATGACCGATGTGACGATCAAGCCCGAGGGGGTGATCACATCGACCTCGGAGACCACGGGCCCTTCGATGACTTCTTTGATCGTGCCGCGAAACTGGTTGCGGACATTGATGGCGCTGATGCTCATGCGACCTCTCCTTGCTGTTGTGCTTGCAGCTTAGGTGGCCGGCTTCGGGTGGCCAAGGAATAGGAATGCAGCTAGACATACGGCCCGCGCATAAGCGGGGCCGGCTTGTCCTGTTTGAGCGCGGATTCACGTCTGCTTGAGATGCCGACATGCCGCATCGGTCGGTTCATTCACTCACCCATCACCCGAGGGCCAGACCATGAAGACCAGCACATCCCCCCGCCGCCTCTTGCGCCACTTGCGCCCCTTGCTATTGGCGCTGGCCAGCCTCGCCGCCGGCCAGGCTCAGGCCGATAGTTACTTCGTCAAGTTTGTTGACAGTACGGGGGCGCAGATCAAGGGCAGCTCCACCGACGTCAATCACAAGGATTTCAGCATCGCCAGCGCTTGGTCTCTGGACCTGACGGCGGCCGCGCCCAGCAGCGGTGGTGGCAGCGGTAAGCCGCAGCACGGCCCCTTCGAGTGGAGCCAGACGGTGGATGGCAGCTTCGTGCCGCTTTTCTTGTCCATGGTGCAGGGCAAGGGCTTGCAGTCCACCGAGCTGGATGTGGCTCGCAGCAGCAATACGGGGAGCAATCAGGACTACTTCAAGCTCTTGTTCGAGCCGGCCTATCTCACCGAACTCAAGACCTCGGCCTCGGCCGGCAGCTCGCCGCTGCTGAACGGCGGACTGAGTTTCAGCAAGCTGAGCCTGTCCTACCGCCAGCAAGACAGCAAGGGCGCCTGGGGTGCCTGGGTGAACGGCAGCTTCAACTTCATGACCGGCCAATCGACGCCGGTGTTCAGCGGCGACCCGCTGGTGCTGGAGGGCCTGGCCCTGGCCATGCCAGCGGCTGCTGTGCCTGAGCCTTCCGGCGCCGGCTTGCTGCTGCTGGGGCTGGGCGGCCTGGCTTGGCGGCAGCGCCGCAGCGCAGGCTGATCGACGGATGGATAGATGGATGGCGTGATTGGCGGGCAACAGGCTGCCAGCGTTCTCAGCGCGGCCGGCTGCCCGCCAGGCGGAACACCCGCACCGAGGCATTCACCTCGTCCACCTGCCCCAACAAGTCCTGCGCCGAGCTGGCCAGCTCTTGCACCATGCTGGCGTTCTGCAAGGTGATGGCTTCCATTTGACCGATGGCTTGGTTGACCTGGGTGATGCCTAGCAGTTGCTCGCGCGCGCTGTGATGAATCTGGCCGATCAAGCCGTTGAACTGTTTGACCGAGTCCAGGGTTTTGTCGATGCTGAGCCTTGCGGTGCTGGTTTGGCGCTCGCCCTCACTGACCTTGTCGGCCGAGTCGCTGATCAGGCGGGCGATCTCACGCGCCGCCTCCGAGCTGCGCTGGGCCAGGGCCCGCACCTCGCTGGCTACGACGGCAAAGCCGCGCCCATGCTCGCCCGCGCGGGCCGATTCCACGGCGGCATTGAGGGCCAGGATATTGGTCTGAAAGGCGATGCTGTCGATCACCTGGATGATCTCGCCGATGCGCTTGGACGAGCCCGAGATCGCCCCCATGCTGTGGGTGGCGTGGTGCACCACCTCGGCGCTGTGTTCGCTCATCTCGGTCAGCGCGGCGGCGACGCCGCTGGCTTGGTCCGCGGTGTCGGTGCTGCTGCGCACGGTGCCGGTGATCTGCTCCATGGCCGCGGCCGTTTGCTCCAGGCTGGCGGCCTGGGCCTCGGTGCGGCGGGCCATGTCTTGATTGCCCTGGGCGATGGCTTGCATGGTCTGGCTCATGCTCTCCAGCTCGCTGCGGGTGTCGGAGACGATGGCGCGGATATTGACGGAGAGCTGGTTCAGCGCGGTCTCCAGCTCCGCCGTCAAGGCATGGCCGCTGCGCGGCAGGCTGGTGCTCAGGTCACCGGCCGCTACCTGGTGGGCATAGTCCAGCACCGGCTGGATGGCCTTCTGGGTCTGGCGATGGGCGAGGGCGGCGGTCAGCACGCTCAGGCCCAGCAAGAGCAGCAGCTCTAGCGCGAGGGGGCCGTTCCAGAGGCCGGCGAGCATGGCGGCGCCCGTCATCAAGGCGTGCGGCATCCACTGGCCCAGCCTGGGGCCGAGGCGGGTCCAGGTGGCCAGGCGGCCAGCCAAGTCCCGTCGCAAGACCTGACCCTGGCGCAGCACATGGACGCGCTCACCGCTCTCGCGCTCGCCGCGCATGCGGGCGTACAGCGCTTCGGCGGCGGCGATCTGGGCCCGGCTGGGTTCGGTGCGCACCGACATAAAGGCCACCGGCCGGCCCTGTTCCATCAGCGGGGTGACGTTGGCCATCACCCAGTAGTGGTCGCCGTCCTTGCGGCGGTTTTTCACCATGCCTGACCAGGGCTGGCCTTGCTGGATGGTGGCCCAGAGGTCGCGGAAGGCTTCCTCCGGCATATCGGGGTGGCGGATCAGATTGTGGTGTTGGCCGTGCAACTCCTCGCGGCTGAAGCCGCTGACTTCGACGAAGGCGGCATTGCAGTGCTGGATGCGGCCTTGTAGATCGGTGGTGGAGACCAGTGTCTTGCCCTTGGGGAAGGGGTACTCACGTTGGCTGACGGGCTGGTTGTTTTTCATGCGGGGATATCTACTGCGGGAAGTGGCGGACTTTAGGCATGGGCTTGGCTATGCAAGTCTGGAACTGGCGGGGGAATCAAGCGCATTTGGCGTGCCTGCATCACTTCGGGCGCAGCCCGCACCGATGGGCGAAAGCGCGCTGATTTTCGAAATGCGCACAAGCCGCCGCTACACTCGTTTGGCGATTTGCGAGGCCGCTGGCTCGAAGTTGACCCGGACTCTGGTGCCGCAGGCAAAGACCATTCGGCACCGCCGGGCTCACCCACAAAAACGTCTTTCGGAGGAATTCCTATGTTTGAACGTCTGTCCCGCAGCTGGGCCCTGGTCAAGGCCAGTGCCGCAGTCCTGAAGCAAGACCGTCAGCTGCTGGTTTTTCCCTTGATTTCGGCCCTGGCCACCGTGGTCCTGGTGGCCGCTTTTGCCTTGCCTGTTTTTGGCCTGGGCTGGTTGGACGGCCTCACGCATGGCCAAGGCAATGGCGCACCGGCGGCGGCCTACGGCCTGGGTTTTCTGTTCTATGTGAGCCTGTACTTCATCATCTTTTTCTTCAATGCCGCCCTGATCGGCGCGGCCCTGATTCGCTTCGATGGCGGCTCGCCCACGGTGGGTGACGGCTTGCGCATTGCCAATAGCAAGTTCGGCCAGATCCTGGGCTACGCGGTGATCGCCGCCACCGTGGGCATGGTCTTGCGCATGATTCAGGAGCGGGTGGGCTTTATCGGCCGCCTGATCGTCGGCCTGCTCGGCGTGGGCTGGACCCTGGCCACCTTTCTGGTCGTGCCCGTGCTGGTCAGCCGCGATGTGGGGCCGGTGGATGCGGTGAAGGAGAGCGCCGGCATTCTGAAGAAGACCTGGGGCGAGAACGTGGTGGGGCAGTCCGGTATCGGCGTGGTCTTCACCGTGCTGCACTTTGTGGTGGTGATCGCGGGCGTGGCCCTGGTCATGGCGGCCTTGTCCAGCGGCAGCGGCCTGGCTTTTGCCTTGGCCTTGCTGCTGACTTTGGCCGCCGTGGCTTTGACGGCCCTGGTGCAGACGGCGCTGACCGGCATTTATGCCGCTGCGCTTTACCGTTATGCCGCCACCGGCCAAATCGGCCAGGGCTTTGACGGCCAGGCCTTGCAGCAGGCCTTCGCGCCCAAGCGCTGAGCGGTTTGCGGCGCCAGCCAACGCCCATGCCCGGCCGCACGCCACCCTCGCCACGACCCGCTGCCACGCTGGGCCGCATGTTGCGCTCGCATCCTCGCCTGTTCATCGCGGCTGCTCTGGCCCTGGCCGTGGGGATTTTCCTGTCGCAGCTGCTGACGCTGCGCGGCGTTACCTGCAGCCTGATCGCCTGGAATGTGGGCACGACGCTGTACCTGGCCCTGGCGGTCTGGATGATGATGCGCTCCGATCACGGGCGCATGCGCAGCCGCGCCAAGCTGCAGGACGAGGGGCAGCTCTTCATCTTGGCGATGGTGGTGGTCTCGGCCCTGGCCAGCCTGGCGGCCATTGCCTTTGAGCTGGCGGTGGTGAAGGAGATGCAAGGCCTGCTCAAAAGCCTGCACATTGCCCTGGCCGGCTACACGGTGCTGAGTTCTTGGGCCTTTATCCAGGTCATGTTTGCCCTGCACTATGCCCATGAGTACTACGCCGAACTGGATCGCGGCCACCCGCCCGGCTTGCAGTTCCCCGGCGAGGCGGCACCGGACTATGGCGACTTCTTCTACTTCTCCGCCGTCATCGGCACCTCGGGCCAGACGGCCGATGTGGCCTTTGTCTCCAAGCCCCTGCGCCGCATCGGCAGCCTGCACTGCATCCTGGCCTATCTGTTTAACACGACGGTGCTGGCGCTGCTGATCAATATCGGGGCGAGTTTGTTCTGAGGGATTGCAAGAACGCCAGGCAGAGCTTGGCAATGGCTTGCTTGAGAGCCTCGGGGCCGTCGTCCACCATTTCGTTGTGCTTGGCGTCTGGAATTTCGACGATGCTCAGACCGTAGCGGGCCTGCTCTTCCGCGGTGGGCAGGACGCCAGGATCGGCCGGATAGTCTGAGCCGCGGATGGACAGAATGCGGGGACGTTGCGCCCGCAAGAGCGGTGCGCGGCGGTGGTCCAGGGTGATTAAGGCCGCTGGAATGTTCGGGTGCCGATGGCTCAGCCAGACCGCCGTGTCGCCGCCATTGGAATGCCCCACCAGCAGAGGCTGAGCCCAGTTGTAGGTAGGAAAGCGATGCTGCAATTGGGCGCGCACGAACAAGAGGTTGTCGACGCCTCTTTGCCAAAAGGGGGCACGCAGAGTCAGCAGATCGCCTTCTCTGGGCAGGGGCGCGTCGCTCGGCAGGTCTTGCTGCAGACTGACGACTAGAACTCCAGCATTGTTCAAGGCCTTGGCCAGAAAAGAGTAGGCCAGATGGCTCTCGCCATAGCCGGGGCTGAGCAATGCCACGGGGCATTCGCCCGGCGCTTGGCAAGCCACCTCGGTCGGTGGGTGATAGAGCTGCACCGGGACATCGCGTTGGCGGCTGACATCGTGCAGCAGGAGGGACTCTTCGCGCTCGCCCGCAAAGGTCGAGGAAAAGGCTAAGCAGGCAACCAGGGCCGCAGTCAGCCGCGCGAGCCCAAGCGTCGGCCCCATTCAGCTGCTCCGCCCCAACACCGCCCCCATCTTCTTCAGCATCGGCGTCACCACCGGCACCGTCAGCATGGTGCTGCCCACGGCCATCAGGAGCAGGGCGGTGAAGGTGGAGTGGGTGATGATTTGTTTGTCCAGCAAGATGTTGGCGAAGATGATCATGATCAAGGCTTTCGTCTGCAGCAGCCAGCCGATCAGCGAGGCCTCGCCACGCTGCCAGCCCAGGATGCGACCGGCCAGGTGCACGCCCAGCAGCTTGCCCGCCACCGAAGCCACCAGCAGCAAGCCGGCGGCCAGGAAGACGGCGCTGCCGCCCACGCCCCATTGGGTGCGCAGGCCGGTGCTGAGGAAGAACACCGGCATCACCACCAGCAAGACGTGGTGGCGCAGGCTGTCCAGCTGCTTTTGGTCGAACCAGTCGGCGTCGATGATGGCGCCGGCCAGGAAGGCGCCCACCATGAAGTGCAGGCCCGACCAGTCGGCACCGAAGGCACACAGCACCAGCCAGATCAGGCCCACATACCAGCGGTCGCTGGGGCTCAGGCGCTTCATCAGCCAGCGAAATCCCGCGCCCAGCAAGACAAAGGCCAGGATGAAGACGGCTTGCTTGCCGATGCGCTGCCAGTCCATCAGGATCAGGGCCAGCACGCCCCAGATGGCGATATCGTCCACGCTGGCATAGCGCAGGATGCGTTGGCCCAGGGGGCGGCGCAGGATGTCCAGCTTTTCCAGAAACAAGATCAAGATGGGCAGGGCGGTGACGGCGCAAGACATGCCCACGCCCATCACAAACTGCCAGCTCAGGGCCTTGGGCCCCATCCAGCCCGGCGTGGTCAGCAGCAGGCCGGCGGCCGCGCAACCCAGGGCCAGGGGCGCGCCCAAGGCCAGGCCGGCGGTGATGCCGCTCTCGCGCCTATGCGTCCAGGCGGCGCGCAGGTCGAGTTCAATGCCGGCGATCCAGACAAACAGCATCACCGCCCACCAGGCAATGCCGGTGAGCGCCTGGGTGACGGTCGGGTTGAAGACGAAGTCGTAATAGGCCGGGAAGGCCGCCCCCAACACGCCTGGGCCGAGCAGGATGCCGGTGATGATCTGCACGACCACCAAGGGCGCGAAATAGTCGGTGTTGAACAGGCGCCACACCAAATAGGGGACAGTCAGGATGATCAACATCGCGATCAAGAAGATTTCGGCGCTGCTCATGTGTCCAATTCAGCAAGGGGTGGGCATACTGGGGCGTGATTGTGATGCACACAATTGCCGGGCGATGGGTCTTGGCCTCGGGTTGAACCCGCGCTCGACCGGTGCAATTCGGCGCCACGGAGGGCTGGATTCGAGTTGACGATTTCAAACACTGATCGAGGACGAACTATGCTGAAGAAACTTCTTGTTTTGATGCTGGCCCTGTTTGCGGCGGCGGCCTTTGCCGCGGTGGATGTCAACAAGGCCACGCAGGCCGAGTTGGAATCGGTCAAGGGCATTGGGCCCGCGATCTCGGGCAAGATCCTGGCGGAGCGTCAGAAGGGTGCCTTCAAGGACTGGTCGGATCTGGTTGAGCGGGTCAAGGGCGTGGGCGAAGCCAATGCAGCGCGCTTTTCCACCGAGGGTTTGACGGTCAACGGCAGCGCCTTTGCCGGTGCTCCGGCCAAACCGGCAGCTGCAGCGAAAACCGCCACGACTGCGGCTGCTGCCACCACTGCCGCTGCACCGGCGGCCAAGGCCGCTTCCAAGGCTGCCGCCGCCAGCCCCGCAGCCAGCCCCGCGCCTGCAGCCTCGGCCGCCCTGAGCGCCGAGGACAAGAAGGCGGCTGCCAAAAAAGCCAAGGAAGAGAAAAAGGCCGCCAAGGCCGCTGCGGCTGAGGAAGCCAAGAAGGCCAAGGCCGAGAAGAAGGCAGCCAAGGAAGCCAAGGCGGCCGAAAAAGCGGCCAGCGCTGCCGCCGCCAAGAAGTAAAGACCCCGCTCTGAGTCAGCTTGGCTGGGAACAGCCGCTGACGGTTCAAAAAAAGGAAGGCGCCCCTCGGGGCGCCTTCCTTTTTGCGGACTCGGCTTGCCGGGCTTAGGCGCGGCGGCTTGCCTTGCGCTTGGCGGAGGCAAAGCCCAGAGCCAGCAAGGCCAGGCCGGCCAGGCTCAGGCTCTCGGGCTCGGGCACGGCGGTCACCGAGACGGCGTCCAGCGAGCTGCCCACGGCATCACTGATGCCCTGGCCGGTGAAGGACAGCAAGGTGCTGCTGCCGGTGGCCTGCCAACGCACGCTCAACTGGCTCCAGACGTTGTCGCCAGTGTTGTTGAAGGCCAGCACGGGCGCGGAATCGCTCAAATTGCCGATGGACCAGCCCAGACCATTGCTGTTCACCGCCACGCCGCTGCGGTTGGAATAGGCAAAAGTCAGCTGGTACCACTGGCCCTGCACCGTGTTCAGCACCTGGGCGATGCTGCCGTTGGAGTTGGCGTCCAGCTCCAAATAGTTGACGCCGTCAAAGGCCTTGCCAGCGACATTGTTGCGAATTTCGACGCCGCTGTTGCCGACTTGCCACTGGCTCAGCTGACCATTGCTGAGAATTTGCCAAGCGCCATTGGCCAGGGTGTTGGATTCGAAGCTGCCGTTTTGAACCAGATTGACCGGGCCGGCCTGGACGAGCAAGGGGGCGCTGATGAGCGCCGCGAGTAGGAGTTTTTTCATAGATTTATTTGCCTAGTGGTTGTTGACTTGGGGGAAAGGTCTGTCGCCTTTTGTCCATTTTTGTTAAATATGCGCGGATCATCCATCCCCGAAATCGGTGTATTTATCAAATAAATCATTTTTAAGCGACAGCAAGGGCTGGGCCTGAGTGGTGCTGATCCAGCCTCTGGCGGGCTCAAGCCACCGGAGGGGCCCACAATCCCTGCTTCTCCACCCAAAAGCGAGGGCTGCGCCCATGGATTCGATCCAGCAATTGCAAGCCATGGGTCTGGAGCTGCCCAGCCCGGCCTATCTTTTTGGCGCCCTGATGTTTGGCTTGATCGGCCTGCTCGCCTTCAGGCATGGGCGGCGTCAGCAGCAGCCGCGGCGCCTGTACTTGGGCCTGGCGCTGATGCTCTACCCCTATTTGGTCTCCAGCACCGTGCTGCTCTACCTGCTGGGTGCCCTCATGTGCGGCGGCCTGTACTGGGCGGGCGAACAGACTTGATGCAGCCCCGCGGCTCATGCGGCCATGAAAAAAGGCGCCCGAGGGCGCCTTTCACAAAGGGGGTGTTTCTTCGATGCCGGCTGAGCGCCGGCCAAGGCTTCAGGCCGATTTGCGACGGCGGCTGACCAGACCCACGAAGAACAGACCCAGGGCTGCCAGGGCCAGGCTTTCGGGTTCAGGCACGGCCGAGGTGACGGCGATATTGTCCAGCGAGGTCCCCAGGCCGTCGCTCTTGCCCAGGCCGTAGAAGCTCAGCGTGGTGCTGCTGCCGGTGGCTTGCCAGCTCCAGTCGATGTGCGACCAGACATTGCCCTTGCTGCGGTTGTAAGCCAGCTCGGGGGCGATTTCCATGGCGCCACCCACCGACCAGCCCAGACCATTGCTGTTCACGGCGGTGCCAGCGCGGTTGGAGTAGTCAAAGCTCAGGGTGTACCACTGGCCGGCCACGGTGTTCAGGATTTGGCTGACGCTGCTGTTCTTGCTGACGTCGAGTTCCAGGAAGTACTTGCCGTCCGAAGCCTGACCGACGGTGTTGTGGCGCAGTTCGGCGCCTTGGGCACCGACTTGCCAGCCGCTCAGGCGGCTGCTGTTGGCGATCAGGGTGATCACGCCGGACTGTCCGCCAGCAATGGTCTCAAAGCTGCCGTTCTGAACCAGATTGACCGGAGCGGCTTGCGCCAGCATGGGGGCGCCGAGCAGCGCAGCGAGGATGAGTTTTTGCATTTTGGAAAACAAGAGGTGTTCGCTTCGGTGGGGCGGATCGCCCTGGAAACAGGATTTTTTCACCGCCCCTCAAAAAGACCCCCCCGATTCAAAGGGGATTTGTGCGCAGACCGGCGGGTGGAGCAAGCGCCCAGACCCAGCGAGCCGGTTGCGTGTGCGATCTGTGGCATCTGGGCGTTAGGCGCGCAGATTCGGGGCGGCGCCTGACCCTCCGGCGGCGCGACCGGGCCGAGGCTTGCGAATGGCGGAAAATCGGGTTTTGCCAGCGCCACAGCCGCCCATGTTCACCCATCTGATTCCCGAAGCCCAAGCCCCTGCCAGCCAGGCCGATGCCAGCCAGCGTTTTCTGCGCCTGCTGGAAACCGCCCTGGCCGCCGGCACGCTGCACAAAGTGCTGCTGTCCAAATACAGCGGTGAGGAAGAGAAGCTGGAGCGCCTGAGCGTGCGCGAGGTGGTCTTGCGTGGCGAGCGCGCTCTGAGCTTTCTGTGGCGCTACCAGACCAAGGACATCACCAAGAACCTCAGCCTCGCCGAAGGCCAGGCCTTGATCGCGCAACTCCTGGGCACGCAGTTTCAGAACGCCCATCTGCACACCCCCACGGAAGAGGTGCAACTGGCCTTCAGCCGCAAGGGCAAGCCCAGCTTGCGGGTCAGCCGCCTGGCTCCCGTCGAGGGCGATGCCGTCCAGGCCGCTGGGGCTGCCGCCCATGACAAGGAAAAGCAGCGCTATCTCACCCTGGCCAAGCCCTTCTGGATGGACCTGGGCCTGACGCATGAAGTCAAGGGTGAGCCCGCCCTGGTGCCGGCCATGTCGCGAAAATGGAAGCAGATCAATAAATTCATCGAGGTGTTCGCCGCCGCGATGAAGGCCTCCTCCTTGAATGCCAGCCCTGATGTCTACGTCAATGATTTCGGCTCGGGCAAGGGCTACCTGACCTTCGCCATGTATGACTGGATCGTCGAGCAGGGCAAGAGCGCCCAGGTGACCGGCGTGGAGCTGCGCGACGATATGGTCAAGCTCTGCAGCGCGGCGGCCGCCCGCCACGGCCTGAGCGGCCTGCGCTTCGAGCAAGGCGATGTGCGGGCCTACACCCCCGCGCGGCTGGACGTGATGATCGCCCTGCATGCCTGCGATATCGCCACCGACTACGCCATCCATCTGGGCCTGCGGGCCGGCGCGCAAATCATCATGTGCTCACCCTGCTGCCACAAGCAGATCCGCCCGCAGATGAAGATGCCCGCCGCCCTGCGGCCCATGCTGCAACACGGCATCCACCTGGGCCAGGAGGCCGAGATGGTGACCGACTCCTTGCGCGCCTTGCTGCTGGAGGCCGAAGGCTATGAGACCCAGGTGTTCGAGTTCATCGCCCTGGAGCACACCAGCAAGAACAAGATGATTTTGGCGGTCAAGAAGAGCGGCGCTGCCCTGGCCGCGCATGCGGCACAAAGGCCGCCGCTGCTGGCCCAGATCGCCGAGATCAAGCGTTTTTACGGCCTGCGTGAGCATTGCCTGGAGACGCTGCTGGCCGCCTGAGGTTTGACTAGCCCCGAGCAAAAAAGCCCCGCAGCCCGAGTCGTGACAAGGGCTGCGGGGCAAGTGCGAAGCGCGGGACACCGCCCGGGACGCCGCTCCTGACTGGTTACTTGAGCGGTATGGGGCTGCGGTGTGGGACAGCTGCCGAGGTTTGAGGCCTTGGCAGGCGTAGAAGGAGCGCGGTGTGCGCGGGCCAGCGTGCGTTTTTGAGGCGTGCTCAAGCAGCGCACAGAGCCTGGGCGCTGTGTTGTAGACCTTGCGGGAAGCGTGGATGGGGCGGGCGAGGGGCTGGGGCTAGGCCCGGCAGCCTGCGTTCAGCTGAAGGCGGGAGGGCCGGCGCTGGGCGTCGTGTTGCTGACCTGGTCGGTCGCTGAGCTCACTGACGCGTGATGAGGCAGGGCTTGCTGCAGCGCTTGCCTTTGGGCGCGGGGCTTGAGCCCCCAGTCGGCGGCGCTGAGCGAGAGCAGCAGCGAGCGTTGTTGCTGCTGCTGCTGCGGGCTCGTCAGCCTGCCGATCTGTGCGCTGTCAAGAGGCGTGGCGTGCATGGGAAAACTCCTCCGGTCCATCCGTCGTTTCTTGTCGCAGCCATTTGCTGCGGCATGGATGAATCATCGACGCGAATGCCCTCTTGCAAAGCCCGGAAGAAGGCGGGCGAAACAAAGCAATTTGCAGGGCCGGGAATGGGGGCTAGATCCAATTCCCGGCCGATGAGCCAGGACTGGCCTTATTTGAGGATCAGCCGCGCCGCCGGTGCCTTCAGGCCCTGGGTGGATTCACCGCTGGCCGGGATCTCGGCCCAGTCCCACTCGCCCTTGACGCAGCTTTGCTTGACCTTGAACCAGAGCGGGCCTGTTTTCTCGGGCAGCGTGCCGCGCACGCTGAACTCGTCGTACCAAGCGTCTTGCAGATAGTTGTCCTCGCCCTGGGCCGTCCAGATCACCTCCACCAACTCGTCGGAAATCTGTTTGCCGTGGCTCTCGTACGGCGTTGCCAGGGGCGCGCGTTTGAGATCCAGGCGCCACCCGGCCTTGGGCACCGGTTTGGCGCCACGAAAGCCCGCCGGCAGACGAACGCTGATTTGGGTGGTGGCCGAGCCCTCGCAGCCATGGCCCACCTTGAGCACGGCTTTGTAGGGCTTGCCGGCCTGGGCTTCGGGCTGGTCCAGGGTCACATGGGCGATGGCCTGGGCGCTGTGGCCGAACAGGGCCAGCATCAAGAGGCTTTGCAATGTCTTCATGGGAATGTCCTTCTTGGGCTTGTCTCTCACAAATCAAACTTCAGTTCCGCGTGGTAGGTCCGCTGCGGATAGGGGTGGAAGGCCCAGTACTGATAGTTGTTCAGGTTGTCGATGCCACCGGCCAGTGTCCATTGCTTGTTCACCCGCCATTGCGCCCGTACATCGGTGGTGAAGAACTTGGAGAAACCCTGATAAGTGAAGCCATTGGGGTCGCTATTGTTCAGCGTGCCGTACTGCGGGCCGGAATAGCGCAGGCCGTAGCTGGCCGAAACCTCGGGCGTGACTGCATAGCTGATCAAGCCCGTGGCCCGCCATTTGGGCACGCGCGGCTGCTGCATGCCAATCGTGTCACCGGGCTTGCTGACGAAGCCGCTATTGGCCAGGATTTTGGAGTCGGCATAGGTCACGTTGCCTTGCAGCTCCAGGCCTTTGAGCCAGAGGTCGGCGGCCTGATAGGACAGCTCCAGCCCCACGGTACGGATGCGGTCGATGTTTTGCGTGCTGCTGATGGTCTTGCCCTCGACCACCGTGCTTTGCGAGTACAGCGCGTCACGGGTGTCCTCGTGGAAGAGCGTCACGCGCAGCTGTTGCTGTGTGCTGCTGGCCCACTGCGCGCTCAACTCGCTGGTCCAACCCTGCTCGGGTTTGAGGTAGGGGTTGGTCGTGGGGTCGCTCTCCACATAGACGCCAGAGGCATTGACCCCGCCCTGGAACAGCTCGCCCGCCGTGGGCATGCGCACCGCCCGGCCGGTGCTGACCTTGAGCGACCAGTCCTCGTTCAAGGCATAGCCAAGGGCCGCTTTGGGCGAGGCATATTGCTCGCTGCGGCGCTCGAAGTTGACAGTCTTGCCCGCGGCCGAGGTTTTGCTGCCATCGAGTGCGCGCCAGTCTTCCAGGCGCAGGCCGATCACGGTTTTGAGCTGGGGGCTGATGGCCCAGGCATCTTGGGCGTAGACGCTGTTCAGCTGGGTCTTGCCGCTGAAGGCGGTGAAGATGGCGGTGGGCGCGCCGCTGATCCAGTCGGCCACATCGCTGACGCGTTGCTGCCATTGATAGCGTTCTTGCTGCGCGCCCAGCTCGATCACGTGTTCACTATTGGGGCGGAGCTGGGCTTTGGCGGCCAGCGTGGTCCAGCCGGTGCCGCTCAGATCGTTGAGCCGGCCTGCACCGCCCGCCTCAGAACCCGGCCGGGCCAGCAGGGCCGAGCGGCTCTCGTCTTTGTCGTAGCTGTAATGGCTGGCGGCCAGCTCGAAGTCGAAGACGCCTTTGCTATGGCTCTTGATGGAGACGCCTTGCATCAGGTGGCGCAGCTCGTCGCGGTTCTGGCCAAAATCATTGGCGGCCAGGCTGTAGGCCTTGCCGTCTATGGCGATGGGGCTGGCCTTGGCCGTGCCGCTATTGGCTGCGGCGGCGTAGAAGGGTTGGCCCGCGGCGTCGCGCAGATAGCTCTCGCTGCTGCCCCGGCTGTTGTTGCCCCACCAGCCCAGGGTGTAATTGGCGCTGAGCACGGGGTTGATGTCATAGGCCAGCTTGAGCTTGGCGTGGTCTTGCTCTGTGCGGTACTGGGTGCCAGCGCCCAGGATCTGCCAGGGCACATTGCTCTTGTCGGCGCCCAAGATGCTGCCGTTCACCACGGTGGCCGAGGGCACGGCATTACTTGTGGAGACCGGCTTGGTGATGAAGGTCAGGGGCTGGCCATCGCTGTCCAGGTGATTGACGTTGATCCACCAGCTGAAGGCCCCGGCCCGGTCGCCCAGCGAGGCGCTGGCGTGATAGCCGCCGTAGGTCTTCTTGCTGCTGTACAGCTCAAAAGGCTGAACAAACACACCTGCCTTGGCATGGGCCTCGAAGGCTTTGGGCATGCGGGTCTGGTAGTCCACCACCGCGCCCACCGAGTTGCCGGAGTAGGCGGCGGAGAAGGGGCCGTACAGCACATCGACCCGTTCGATTTCTTCCGGCGTCACCAAGCCCCAGCGCGGGGTGAAGGTGGCGCCATTGCCCAGCAGATTGGAGAGCTGGATGCCGTCGGCAAACACAAGGGAGCGGGCGCTATTGCCCGTGCCGGAGGCGCGGGTGGACAGCACGGCGTGGTTGTAGTCGCCGATATAGCGCTTGCGCACCAAGAGGCTGGGCAGGTATTTCAGCGCATCCTCGGCGTCGGTGGCGTTGATGGTTTTGGCGATCTCGGCGGCGCTGATGCTCTCCAGCGTGGTGGGGATGTTGTTGGGCAAAGAGCTGGGCGCGCGGCCATTGATCTGCACCAGGCCCAGGCTGTGGACGGGGCTGGCGCTGTTGGCGGATTGGGCTTTGACCGCGGGCTTGGCCTCGACGGCCCCATCCCCTTCACCGCAGTCATCGCAGGCCAGGGCTTGGGCGTGGACATGGAGGGCGGCAATGGCCAGGCAGGCTTGCGCGCAGGCCAGGGCCACGCGGCGGCGCGTGGCGAAATGTTCTTGGGTTTTCATGCGCAGGGACTTTGTTCTCTGAGTGGCTGGGTTCGCCTCGCGGGAGGAGGGCGAGGGACCGAGCGGGGATGCACGACCGCGCAGCCGCTGGCTGCCGAGGTCGGGCTCGCGATGGACTCAGAGCGTCAGGGGCGGGGCGCGGGACTGGGGCGGCGCCCAGGCGTGGGCACTTTGCGGGGCGCTGTAAAAGCGCTCCGGCATGGCTTGCTGCAGGTCTGGCGGCAGCAGGGCGGCGCTGCTGGGCGCGGGGGGCGGTGCCAGGTCTTGCCCATGCAGGGCGCAGAAAGGGCAGTGCTGGAACACGCCCTCATGCTGGGCCTGCTCGCGCTGGGCCTGGCTGGTTTTGTCCAAGAAACTCGCCTGGGCCGCGCGCGGCGAGACCTGGCTGCTGCGGCAAAGCTGGCTCCACACCACGACCTCACCCCGCGCCAAGGCCAGGGCCTGGCTCAGCGTGGGCGCGAGCAGGGCCAGGGCCAAGGTCAGAAGGACCAGCCAACGGGCACTGCGGCAAGAGGTGGTGAGGGGCGATTTGCGCACGGGCTGCATTCTAGGCCGAGCTCGCGCGAGCCCGGCTGACGCAGATCAGTGATGCTTGTGCTCGTCCGCCTTGGCGGGCTTGCCGCCCAGCTGGCGGGCCTCGGCCTTGATCTCGACCGTCTCGCGCTTTTTGTCGGCGCCCTCAAACACCAGGGTCAGGGGTACGCTGTCGCCGGCGTTCACCGGGGCTTTGAGGCCGATCAGCATGACGTGATAGCTGCCGGGCTTGAGCTCCACCGTCTTGCCGGCGGGCAGCTCCAGGGCAGGCACGGCGCGCATCTTCATGGTCGTGCCTTCCATGGCCATCTCATGCACCTCGACCACCTCGGCCGCGGGCGAGCGCACCTCGACCAGGCGGCTGTCCGTCTTGGCCTTGAGCTGGAAGAAGGCGCCGGTGGCTTTTTGCTGGGCCACGGTGGCGCGCACCCAGGGCTGGCTCACTTCCACCTGGGCTTGAGCCGAGGCGGCGAACAAGCAGCCGGAGGCCAGCAGGGCGAGGGAGAGTTGCTTGGTCATTTTCTTCATGCGGAAAAGTCCTTGTGGTTTGAATCGATGAGACCGGGGCGCGCAGCGCGGCTCGCCGGCCATTGTCAGGCCGGCTTGGCCTGGGCTTGGATCTGCTGCATATGGGCCACCATCTGCTCCAGGGCCTTGCTCCAGCCCGCGGTAAACCCCATTTCCTCATGCCTTTGGCGTGCGGTCTCGTCGCGGTGTCTGGCGGTGGCGGTGTAGAGCGTGCGGCCCGGGCCCAGGGGCTTGAGCGCGATGGTGGCGGTGATGAAGGGCTCCAGGGCAGGGCGGAAGCCGGGGCCCAGCGCGTCGGTCCAGATCAGGCGCTCGTTCTCGATGATTTCCAGATAGCAGCCCGAGTGGGTGTGCTCCTGGCCCTCGGGGGAACGCATGACGGTGCGGAAAATGCCGCCAGCTTGCAGCACGATTTCGCACTCCACCGTCGTCCAAGGTGCCGGTGTGAACCAGTGCAGCAGGTGCTCGGGCTGGGTCCAGGCGGCCCAGATTTGGGCCGGGCTCAGGTCAACCTCGCTTTGGAATAAAAGATCCAGACGGGGGTCGAAGGAGAGTTCTACGCTGGGCATGGTGGGACGTCCTTGCTAGGTATGCGGCGCAGAAAACACCGCGGCAAGGCTCAAGAATATCTTGCTTGCCGCAAAGTCCGGCTTGCACCACGCCGCCTGCCGCCCCAGCCTCAGTGCAGGGCCAGGTCTTGCGCTTCGCCGGGCGCTGGCTCCAGCAGCCGAGCCCGCACATTGCGCAGGGCGAAGATGGACAAAAAGCTGGTCACGCGCGCATCGGCGGCCAGGCTCTGGCGTTCGAATTCATAGAGCTGGCGAACATCATCCAAGGCTTGGTGGGCCTGTTCGGCCAGGGCTTGCAGGGCTGGGCCGGGGTCGCCTCCGGCATTGGGCATCAGGCTCATGAAATCCTCCTGTGGAAATCTTTGAGCCTTCAGCCTACGCCGGCCGCCTGCGCCTGTCTTGCTCGCTTCGGCCTTCAATGCGGCTTCAATGACCCGCGTCAAACTTATGCCTTGTTGGGCGCGCTCAGCAATTCCAGCAAAGTGCGCGCCACCACCTGGGTGGCGCGGCGAAGATCGGCGAGGTTCAGGCGTTCGTCGGCGCGCTTGGCATGGCTCTCCAACACCGTGCGGGGCCCGGCGCCGTAGATGGCTGCCGGGATGCCGTGCGCGCCGTAGAGCCGCACATCGGTGTAGAGCGGCGTGCCTGAGCTGGGGATGGGCTCGCCAAACACCGCCTCGCCATGTTTTTGCAAGGCCGCCACCAAGGCCTTGTTGCCGCTTTGCGGCTGCAGGGCATGGGCCAGCAAGAGGCGTTTGATCTCGACCTGGATGCCGGGGAAATCGGCCGCCGCATCACGAATCAGCTTGCGTAAGGTGGCTTCCACATGGACCGGGTCTTCCTCGGGAATCATGCGGCGGTCCAGCTTGAAGGTGACGCGGCCGGGCACCACATTGGTATTGCTGCCGCCCTCGATACGCCCCACATTCAGGTAGGGGTGCTTGATGCCTTCGACCTGGGAGCAGACCTGACGATTCAAATCGTTCTGCTTGTACAGCACCTGCAAGATGCCGACCGCTGCCTGCAAGGCGTCGATGCCGCTGTCGGGAATCGCCGCATGGGCGCTTTGCCCCAGCACCGTCACCTCCATCTGCAGGCAGCCGTTGTGGGCCGTCACCACCTGGTAGCTGAAGCCGGCGGCGATCAGCAGATCGGGCTTGGTGAGGCCTTCTTTGAGCAACCAGCCCGGGCCCAGCTCGCCGCCGAATTCTTCGTCGTAGGTGAAATGCAGCTCCACCCCGCCGCGCAAGTTCGCGCCGCTGAGCGACTCCAGCGCCCGCAGGGCAAAGGTGTAGGTGGCGAAGTCGCTCTTGCTGACCGCAGCAGCGCGGCCGAAGAGTTGGCCGGCGTGCAGATCACCCACGATCTCGCCGCTATAAGGCCCATGGGTCCAGCCCTCGCCGGGTGGCACCACGTCGCCATGGGCGTTCAGCGCGATCACCGGGCCACCGGCCCCATGGCTGTCGCCGTAGCGGCGGCGCAAGATCAGATTGGTGATGCTCTCCATGCCTTGGGCTTGCACCAGCTCGGCGGGCACGGGGTATTGCTCGGCACTCAGGCCAAAGCCCTCCAACAGTTCGGCCGTGCGCCGTGCATGGGGCGCGTTATTGCCCGGGGGCGTGTCGGTAGGCAGCTGCACCAGGGCCTG
Organism: Paucibacter sp. KBW04; assembly: GCF_003852425.1. Lineage (GTDB taxonomy): Bacteria > Pseudomonadota > Gammaproteobacteria > Burkholderiales > Burkholderiaceae_C > Paucibacter_A. The sequence goes on from NZ_QAJN01000023.1 coordinate 62,673, forward strand.
CAAAAAAGCCACTTGCTCGGCGAAGTGAGCATCGATCCAGGCGTCGAGCTGGGCATTCAAATCATCAGGGCGGGTCGTCATGGCTCAGAATTCCTGGGCTAGCTGCTCAAGCAGGGTTTGCATGGCCTCGGTGGCCAATTGGGCGTCGTCATTCGTGACCGACTCCAGCGGGTTGTGGCTGATGCCGCCGTTGGCGCCGCGCACAAACAGCATGGCCTGGGGCATCAGCCGATGCAGCTGCATGGCGTCGTGGCCGGCGCCGCTGGGCAGGCGCAGCAGCGGCAGGCCCAGGGTCGCCACGGCGCGTTCCCAGCGCGCTTGCCAGGTCGGGTCGCTGGGGGCGGCGTCGGCCACCATGGTGGGTGTGAGCGTGAAGTGCAGGCCGCGCCGCTCGCAGATCTCGGCCAGGCCGGCGCGCACTTGTGCGTCGAGTGCGTCGCGTGCCGGGTTGCTGGTGGCGCGCAAATCCAGGCTGAACTCGCAGCGGCCCGGCACCACATTGATGGAGCCGGCCGGCACCTTGAGCATGCCCACCGTGCCCACGGCATCGGGGATCTGCGCGGCCGCCTGTTCCACCCGCAAGATCAACTCGGCCGCTGCCGCCGCTGCATCGCGGCGCCGATTCATGGGCGTGGTGCCCGCATGCGAGGCCTGGCCGATGATCTCGCCCAGATAGCGTCGGCTGCCGTTGATGGACGTGACGACGCCCAGAGGCAGGTCCAGCTCATTCAGCACCGGGCCTTGCTCAATATGCACTTCGACAAAGCCCAGATAGTCCTCGGCCCGGCGTTGCAAGGCTTGGATGGCCTCAATGTTTGCAGGCAGGCTGGCCGTCTGCATGGCGCTGCGCATGGGCAGGCCCTCGGCGTCCAGCGCGTCCAGCCAGGCCGGATCGAAGTGGCCGGTGAGCGCGCTGGCGGCCAGAAAGCTGGCTTGGTAGCGCTGGCTTTCTTCCTCGGCAAAGGCGATCACTTCAATGCCGAAGGGCAGGCGGCGGCCGGCCTTGTGCAACTCGCGCACGCAGGCCATGGCGACGAGCACGCCCAAGCGCCCATCGTATTTGCCTGCATTGCGCACGGTGTCGAAATGCGAGCCGGTAAGCAGGCGGCGGGGTTCTTTCTCATGGCCGTGATAGATGCCCAGCACATTGCCGACCGCGTCGATGCGGACCTCATCAAAACCGCAATCCTGCTGCATCCACCACTGCAGTCGGCGCGCCACCGTCTGGTGGGCCTCGCTGAGGTAGGTGACGGTCAGCTGACCCTGGGCGCGGAACTCGGGCTCCGAATGCACGGCCAACTCCTCCGCCCAGTCCAGCAGCAGATTGCCCAGCACCGGGGCCTGGCCAAACTTGTCGTTCAGCCGGATCTCGGCGATGCGGTGGATCTGGCGCAGGCATTCGGCCAGCTCCTGCTCGGGGTGTGAGTCCAGGCGGCGGGCGAAGGTGGCGATGATCTCGGCCTTGCTCAGGCCTAAGCCGCGCGGGCCGCGCACCGCCAGAATGAAGGGCCAGCCAAAGCGCTCGTTATAGGCTTTGTTCAGCGCATGGATGCGGGCGAACTCCTCGGCCGTGCAATGCGTCAGGCCCGCGCGGCTTTGCTCATCCGTCGATTCGGCCGTCAGCGTCTGGCTCTGCATGGCCTTGCCGGCCAACTCGGGGTGGGCGCGGATCAGGCCTAGCTGCTCCTCTTTGCTGGCGCTGCGCACCACCTCGGCCAAGGCTTGCTTGAGGCCGGCCAGGCTGTGGAAGGGCCGCTTGGCCGCGGCCCGCTCGGCGATCCAGGGCGAGTGTTCGTAGGTGCCGGCCAGCAGTTGGACAAAGCTCTCGGTGCTGGCGGTGTTGAGGTCTTGGAGGTTCACGGCAATCCTGCCCCTTCTGCTGAGTTCTCTTTTGAGGCCTGCGCCGCCGCTTTGAGCGCGTCCAGGTCCGAGGCAAGAATGGCCGGGAGATTTCGGCTGATGTGTTCGACCGGCCAATCCCACCAAGCCAGGCTTTCAAGCGCCTGCACCACCTCATCGCTGTAACGGCGCCGAATCAGCCGGGCAGGATTGCCGCCGACCACGGCATAGGCCGGAACGTCGGCCGTGACCACCGAGCGGCTGGAGATGATGGCGCCATTGCCTATCTTGACGCCGGGCATGATCAGCGCCTCAAAGCCAATCCACACATCATTGCCAACGACGGTATCACCTTTGTAGGGAAGCTCCCCCGGCTTGGGTGCAGAGGACTCCCAGCCGCCGCCGAAGATGAAGAAAGGGTAGGTGGAGAAGCCGGCGCTGGGATGGTTGGCGCCGTTCATGATGAATTTGACCCCGCGTGCGATCGCGCAGAACTTGCCGATGACGAGCTTGTCGCCGATGAAGGGGAAGTGGTAGAGCACATTGCGCTCAAAGTCCGCCGAGTCCTCGGGGTCGTCGTAATAGCTGTAGTCGCCGACGAGGATGTTGGGGTTCTTGACCGTGTTCTTGATGAAGCACACCTGCGGGAAGCCCTGCATGGGGTGCGGATTCTTGGGGTCTGGGCCGTTCATAGAGGGGTTCAAGTCCTGCTGGCTTTCTGATCCTTTGGCGGATGGCCAGAATCTAGCATCTCGGCGTCGCAGCCCGGCACGGAAGGCTCAGGCCTCGTTTGCCCTCATTGCGAGTCAGCAGTTCGCTCGCGCAGATGGAGATACAGCGTCAATGCCAGAGAAACGCCCACGCAGAACAGACCGGCGATAGGCAGCCACAAATGTTTGACGGGTTGTTGTCGCTGCTGATGTGCCATGAAGACCAGCTTCAGGCTGGCTGAGCGGAGGCCAGCTCAGACGCCGCGAGGAGGGCGGAATTGATTCGACGAATGAGTCGCCAATGCAGGATCCACAGCGCGAGTGCCAGCAAGCCAGCCAAACTGCCGATCTCATTGGGTAGCAAGGACACGATTTGGGCCGCGCACCAGCCCATGCCGCTAAGCCAGCCAAAGCTCTTGAAGGCTCGCAGCGATGCATTGAATTGCGCTTCTTGCGCCAAGGACTTGGCCACATGGGCGATGATGAAAAAGTCCTCGACGAAGTTGTAAGGCAGCAGAAACATCAGCCAGACGCTGCGCGGACTCGCGACCCGCGCGCCGGGGCGGACAAGGCTGAGCGAACGTTGCAGATCCAGGCAGTAAAAAACAATCAAGCCGAGGAAAACGGCGGCCACGATAGCGCTGCCGATGGGGCCCAGCAATTCAAGCTCCTTGAATACGCCCCCACCGACCTCAGGATTTAGAAAGGGGTAGAGCAGGGCGTAGGCGACCGGGATGGTCAGCACAATCTTGAACAAGGTGAGCGAGAGGTTTGATTTCATTTTTGAGTCCGGGCTTAGGCTCAGGCTTGGGCCGCCAAGGATGGGCTTGGGCCTCATTTCTCTCCCTGGCCTGATCACCGATAGCTTGTCATTCAAACGGTCAGCATCTGGTGTGAAAAGGCAAAGAACGACGGTGGCCGGCTTAGCGTCGCCACCAAGTCAATGCAGCCCCCAGCAAGAAAGCTCCGCCCAGCAATAGGTGTAAGAAGGCGGGCCCATGCGGCCCCATTGATTCAAATGCCCAGCTTTGTAGCCAGGCCCATTTGCCGGTGAAGGGGGGTGACTTGGGCTGGGTCCAATCGAGCCAGGCCATGAGCAAGGCCATGCCACCGAGCGAGACTAGCGCTGCAGCCCTCTCATTGGCCGTTAACGTGAATTTCACAAAGAGTGATTCTTCTTGGCCGCGCCACAGCTTCATGGGGCTCCTCGCTTGTGTTTTGTGTGAGGCATTGTGATCTGACGAGCACGATTTTTAGCCAGCGTGTTCTTCACTCCCACACAAACGCCGTCCCCGCATCAAAGGGATGCGTCGCCCGCCAATGGCGGGCAATGTCCACCCGGCGGCAGATCCAGACGCGCTCGTGTTTTTCCACATGGTCCAGGAAGCGTTGCAGGGCGCGCATACGGCCTGGGCGGCCCAGCAGGCGGCAGTGCATGCCAATGCTCATCATCTTGGGCGCTTCCTGGCCTTCGGCGTAAAGCACATCAAAAGCGTCGCGCAGATAGTGGAAGAACTCGTCCCCATGCGAAAAACCCTGGGGCAGGGCGAAGCGCATATCGTTGCAGTCCAGGGTGTAGGGTACGACGAGATGTGGCGTTAGCTGGCCATCGCTCTTGCGCACGTTCAACCAGAAGGGCAGGTCGTCGCCGTAGTAGTCGCTGTCGTACTCAAATCCGCCGTAGTCGGCCACCAGGCGGCGGGTGTTGGGGCTGTCGCGGCCGGTGTACCAGCCCGAGGGCCGCTCGCCCAGCAAGCGCTGCAAGACGTCCATGCCTTGCTCCATCTGCGCGCGCTCCTCCGCCTCGGCCATGGTCTGGTGCTGGATCCAACGCCAGCCATGGCAGGCGACTTCATGGTTGAGTTGTTGCAGGGCCTGGGCCAGCTCGGGGTGGCGCTGCAAGGCCATGCTGACGGCGAACACGGTCAGCGGCAGGCCGCGAGATTCAAACTCACGCAGCAGGCGCCAGACCCCCACTCTTGAGCCGTACTCGTAGATGCTTTCCATGCTCAGATGCCGAGCCGGGTAGGCGGGTGGGTTGGCCATCTCGGACAAAAACTGCTCCGAGCCCGCGTCGCCATGCAGGACCGAGTTCTCGCCGCCTTCCTCGTAGTTCAGCACAAACTGCAGGGCGATGCGGGCATGGCCCGGCCATTGGGCATGGGGCGGCTTTTCACCGTAGCCGATCAGGTCGCGGGGGTAGGGCGTTGAGGCGATGGGCGGTTTGGGGTTCATGGCGGTGGGTTTGCCTACACTGCGATGCAGTTTATCCACCGATGCCACCGCCTTCCTATGAGCAAACTCACCACCCATGTGCTGGACACCATGCACGGCTGCCCGGCTGCCGGCATGCAGGTCCAGCTTTATCGCCTGGCCGCCGATGCTGCGCCCGCCTTGTTGCTGAAGTCTTTGCGCCTCAACGCGGATGGCCGCGCCGACGCAGCCCTGCTGGCTGGGCCTGAGTTCACACCGGGCCGTTACCGCCTGGTGTTCGCCGTGGCCGACTACTTCAAGGCGCGCGGCGTGCTTTTGCCCGAGCCCGCTTTTCTGGATCAGGTGCCGCTGGACTTTGGTGTTGCCGATGCTTCGCTGCACTATCACGTGCCACTCTTGACCAGCCCTTGGAGCTACTCCACTTACCGCGGTAGCTGAGATGGGCAAGAGCCCCGTCGATCAAGTCTTGGCCGCCCTGGCCGATCAAGCATTGGTTTTGATCCAGGTGGATCGTGTCGAAGGCAGTGGCCCGCGTGAGGTGGGGGCCTGGATGGTCTTGGGTGAGGGGTTTTGCCAGGGCTCGATTGGCGGCGGTCAGCTGGAATTTGAGGCCATGGCCTTGGCGCGTGAGCTGCTTCTGCAGGAGAACATCGCAGGCTTTAGCCGGCGTTTCCCTCTGGGCCCCAGGCTCGGTCAATGTTGCGGCGGGGTGGTGACGCTGAGTTTTGAGCGCCTGCCCAAGGGCGCGGAGCAAAGCCAGGGTCAGGTCTTGCGGCAGCGCCTGGGCCCGGCAGCCGAGGGTTTGATGTCTGTGGCCTTGTTCGGTGGCGGCCATGTGGGCCGGGCCATCGTCGAGCTGCTGGGGCGCCTGCCTTGCCGGGTGTTCTGGGTTGACAGCCGGGAAGCGGTATTCCCGCCCGATCTGCCCGCCCATGTGCAAAGCGAGTGTTCTGAGCCGGTAGAGCGCGCGGTGGCCGAGGTGGCGCCCGGCTCGCAGGTGCTGATCATGAGCTTCAGCCATGCGGAGGATCTGGACATTGTTGCCGCCTGTCTGCGCCGCCAACGCGAGCGAGGCGACCTGGCCTTCATCGGCCTGATCGGCAGCAAGAGCAAATGGGCCAGCTTTCGCCAACGCCTCTTGGCTCGCGGTTTTGAGGAGGCCGAGCTGGCCCAGGTGAGCTGCCCCATAGGCCTGGCCGGCATCCAGGGCAAGCAGCCGGAGGTGATCGCGATTGCCGTGGTGGCCCAGCTGCTGAGCAGGTGAATTCGGCCAATCCGGTTTAAAAGACAGGCGGATTTTCCCGCCCAAATGCTTGCCCCCCAAAGTTTGAGGGCAGTCCATAATCATCTGCATCAGTGGCAACACGAGACGAGCGCGTGGACGAAGTGCACCGTCGATTGGCAGCCTTGGAGGAGGGTGAGTGGGTCGCCAAGACCCTGTCATCCTGGGTGAACACGGGTCTGCAAGCCAGCAGCGAGCAGGCTTTGGCGCAAGCCTGGGTTCAGCAGGCGCTGAGCCTGGAGGGTGTGCTGGCCGCCGCCCTGCACAAACGAGAGTCAGCAGGCTGGATTTGCCTGCACAGCCAGGCTCAGGCGACGGCGCCTACGCAAGCATGGCCCGAGGCCGTCGACACCCACGCATCCGATGAACACGCTTTTGAGCTGAGGCCCGGGCCCGGCACGGGTCAGCTGCTCTTGCAAAGCCGGGTGCCAGGTCTGAACCAGGCCGATGCGCGGCTCAGCCTGCTTTTGCAGGGGGCGCCCAGTGCCCGCTTGCAGGCCTTGTTCAAGGCGCTGCCGCAGGGCTTGCAGGCGGCCTGGCAGCGCATGCAAGAGCTGTGGGGTCTGCAGCAAGCATCGGCAAGCGGCCAAGCGCAGCTTGCCTACTGGCAGCAGGTGCTGGATCGCCTGCCCATTGCGGCCTTCTGCCTGGATGCGCAAGGGCGCTACGCCGGTATCAACCAGGCCTATCTGCAGGCTTTTGGTTCGCAGGCCCACGAGGTGCTGGGCAAGACGGTGATGGATTCGCCCGATGTGCCCGATGAGTCGCGCGAGGAGTACTTCGCCGAGGACCTACGCGTCATCCGCGAGGCCGGCACTGTGCAGCGCATATTTCTACCCAGTTATGCCGACGGCAGCTGCCACGAGACCTTGTTCCGTTCGGCCGGCTTTCATGACGCCCAAGGCCGACCGGCCGGGCTGGTGGGCTGTTTTGTCGATGTCTCGGAGCAGGTGCGGGCCGAGCAGGCCAGCGCCCAGGCGCTGCAGGATCAGCAAGTGATCTTCTCGGCGGTCAGCCTGGGCATCATGTATGCGGTGGACCGCCAGATCAAACGCTGCAACCCCATGTTCGAGCGCTTGTTTGGCTATCAGCCGGGCGAGCTGCTGGGCTGCTCCACCCGCTGCCTGTTCCAGAGCGATAGGCAGTTCGAGCAGGCCGGCATCGAGCTGTATGCGCCCATCCAGCGCGGCGGCCAGTTTGAGGGGGTGTGGCAGCTCAAGCGCAAGGATGGCTCCTTGTTCTGGGGTCGTATGTATGGCCGCGGCGTCATCAGCGAGGGGCAGATGGTGGGCAGCGTCTGGGCCTTTGAGGACGTGACCGAAGCCCGGCGCATTTCCCAGGAGCTGCAGTCGGCCAAGGAGGCGGCCGATGCGGCCAATCAGGCCAAGAGCAATTTCCTGGCGAATATGAGCCATGAGATCCGTACACCGATGAATGCCATCATCGGCCTGTCCTTCCTGGCCCTGTCCACCCAGCTGACGCCGCGCCAGTACGACTACCTCAGCAAGATCCAGCAGTCCGGCCAGCACCTGCTGGGCATCTTGAATGACATCCTCGACTTCTCCAAGGTTGAGGCCGGCCGCCTCAGCCTGGACCTGCAACCTTTTGACCTCAACAAGGTGATGGCCAATGTGCTGGACCTGGTGTCCGAGAAGGCCAGGGCCAAGGGCCTGGAGCTGGTCTGCGATCTGCCCACCGAAATCCCCAGCTGGCTCAAGGGCGACGCCCTGCGCCTGAGCCAGGTCTTGATCAATCTGGCCAATAACGCCGTCAAGTTCACCCAGACGGGTGAGATCGTCATCACCGTGCGGGTGGCCGAGCGCGCCGAGGGCGAGGTCTTGCTGCGTTTTGAGGTGCGCGACACCGGCATCGGCCTGAGCCCCGACCAGATGGGGCGTTTGTTCCAGAGCTTCAGCCAGGCCGATGGCTCGACCACCCGGCAGTACGGGGGTACCGGCCTGGGCTTGGCAATTGCCAAACGCCTGGTGGAGCTGATGGGCGGTGATGTGGGCGTGCGGAGTCATTTGGGCGAGGGCGCCACCTTCTGGTTCACCACCCGGCTGGAACTGGCCCCGGGCGAGCAAAGCCAGGCCTTGCTGGACCCCAGCCTCGGCATCAGCCTGGAGGGGCGGCGGGTGCTGGTGGTGGAAGACAACGAGGCCGCCTCGACGGTGCTAGTCTCCATCCTCAACGGTCTGGGTTTGGCCGTCAGCGCCGTGCCCACCGCCGAGCAGGGTTTGAGCGCGGTGGAAGAAGCGGCCCTGGGCGGTGAGCCCTTTGAGATCGTGCTGATCGACTGGCAGCTGCCCGGCATGGACGGCCTGGTGCTGGCCGAGCGCCTGGGCGAGTTGGCCCTGGCCCCGCGTCCGCGCCTGGCCTTGCTGACGGCTTTTGGCCGCGACGATGTGGTGGACGCGGCCTATCAGGTCGGCATCCGTGAAGTCTTGGCCAAGCCGGTCTACCCGCAGGCGGTTTTGGACAGCCTTTTGCGCTTGTTGGAGGTCAAACAAAGCCGCTCCAGCCGCGCGCCCGCGCTGGAAGGCGCGGCGGCGCAGATGGAGGCGCTCAAGGCCTTGCGCGGTGCGCGCATCTTGCTGGTGGAAGATAACCCCATCAATCAGCAGGTGGCCAGCGAGTTGCTGCGTATGGTCGGCATGGTGGTGGAGGTGGCCGACAACGGCTTGATCGCGGTGCAAAAAGTGTCGGGCACGGCCCTGGAGCCGGGGTTGGATGCGCTTGACTTCAAGCTCGAGGCCGGGCCGGCTTATGACCTGGTCTTGATGGATATGCAGATGCCGGTGATGGACGGTGTGGCCGCCGCCAGCGCCTTGCGGGCGGATGGCCGCTTTGCCGACTTGCCCATCGTCGCCATGACGGCCAATGCCATGCAGGTGGACCGCGACCGCTGCATGGCGGCCGGCATGAATGATTTCGTCGCCAAGCCCATCGAGCCCGAGGACTTGTGGCAGGCGCTGCGCCGCTGCATACGCATGCGGCCAGGCCTGGGCGAGGGCAATAGCGGCGGTGGTGAAAACACCCAGGTGTTTGGCGCCGGCTTTGCCGCCGTGCTGGACGAGCAGGAGGTGCAGGAGATGCTGGGCCTGCGCCAGGCCGTGCCTGGCCTGGAGCTGCGCCTGGGCCTGCGTCGGGCGGCCGGCAATCCGCTGCTTTATCTGGCCATGTTGAGAGACTTCTTGCTCAGCCGAGCCCAGGCCTGCAGCGAGATCGAAGCCTTGTTGCTGAAGGATCGCAAGGCCAGTGAGCGCGCCGCCCATACCCTCAAGGGCCTGGCCGGCAATATCGGCGCCAGCGCGGTGCAGGCGGCCGCGGCCCAGGTGGAGGAGGGCTTCCGGGAGGAGCTATCCCTGGTCCAAATCGTCGCCCGCATCACGCCCTTGCGTGTCCTGCTGGCTGCCTTGATCGAGGCCTTGCAAGCCGCGCTGCCGGAGGAAGGCTCGCTCACCGAATTCCGCCCGTTGGATGAAGCCGAGGTGGAGGCTCAGTTGCAAGCCCTGCAGTCCTTGTTGCAGCGCGACGACCCCGAGGCCCTGGACCATTTCAAGCAGCACAGTGCGGCCTTGCGCCCGCGCCTGGGCGAGGTGCATGCCGAGATTGCCGAGGCGCTGGATCGTTTCGACTTCGACCGCGCCAGCCACAGCCTCAAAGGCGTCTTGCAAGAGAAGCGGGCGGCGCAGGGCTGAGCGGGTCCGGGCCACAATGCTTCCTTAAGCGAGTGTGGTGTTTCACACGGTGTGAAACATAAAACCGCGTCTTTGTCCCCATGGCCGCGTTGCAAATCCTCGCCATAGCTAGGGCTATGTCTGCGGTTTGCGCCTTGCCACAGGGCCAAATCCATCGGTTTTCTTAAGTTCCACACAGCATGAAGCACCACACTAGGGGTTTCGCAGCCGGGGTGACTAACGCAAGATTCCCGCTGCCCACGGCAAGGCGCCGCGCCTTTGCCCCGGCAGGCTTGCGAAGCCAAGGCCCAGCCCCTCGCGCGGTCCCAACAGGAGAGATGCATATGGCAAGCAGAAGCAAGACGACGAGCGCCCCGGCCAAGGTGGCCACCAGTGCCAGCAGCGCGGCCGCAGCGGCCTTGTCGAAGAAACCCAAGGCCCTGTCCTTGCACATCGGTTTGAACGCCGTCAGCGCCGCGGCCTATGGCGGCTGGGACGGCCCACTGTCCGCCTGCGAGTTCGACGCCAACGATATGGCCGCCATCGCCAAGAGCAAGGGCATGAAGTCCACCGTGCTGCTGACCAAGAAGGCCACCCGTGCCGCGGTGCTGGCGCAGATGCGGGCGGCGGCCAAGGCCTTGAAGGCCGGGGATTTGTTTTTCATCAGCTATTCCGGCCATGGCGGACAAGTGCCCGATAGCAATGGCGACGAGCCCGACCACAAGGACGAAACCTGGTGCTTGTTTGATGGTCAGCTGATCGACGACGAGCTTTACTTCGAGCTGAGTGGCTTTGCCGCTGGCGTGCGCATTCTGGTGCTGAGTGACAGCTGCCACAGCGGCACGGTGACACGCGACTTCCCGCCGCCGCCACCACCGCCGGGCCAGCGCCCGCGCCTGATGCCCGATGCGGTGGCAAGGCGGGTCTACACCGCGCATCAGGCTTTCTACGACAAGATCCAGGCCGATGTGGCCAAGGCCGCCGCTGCCCGCAAAGGCCGGGTGGTCGACCCCGACGCGGCCCTGGCGCAGGTGGGTGCTGCCGCCCAGGCCACCGCCCTGGTCGGCGCATTCAAACCCTCGGTGCTGCTGATCTCGGGCTGCCAGGACAATCAAACCTCCATGGACGGCCAACACAACGGCGCCTTCACCGAGAGCTTGTTGAAGGTCTGGAACCAGGGCAAGTTCACGGGCAACTACCAGCTCTTCCATCAGCGCATCCGCGCGGGCCTGCCGCCCACCCAGTCGCCCAATTTGTTCGTGCTGGGCAGCGCGGCGGCGTTCTTGAAGCAATCGCCCTTTACCGTTTGATTTAGGCAT
>NZ_QAJN01000024.1 GCF_003852425.1 Paucibacter sp. KBW04
ACCAAGCCGCACGTCAACGTCGGCACCATTGGTCACGTTGACCACGGCAAGACCACGCTGACGGCTGCAATCGCAACCGTGCTGTCGGCCAAGTTCGGCGGCGAGGCCAAGGCCTACGACCAGATCGACGCAGCCCCCGAAGAAAAGGCTCGCGGCATCACCATCAACACCGCTCACGTTGAGTACGAAACGGCTAACCGCCACTACGCTCACGTTGACTGCCCCGGCCACGCTGACTATGTGAAGAACATGATCACCGGCGCCGCACAGATGGACGGCGCGATCCTGGTTTGCTCGGCTGCTGACGGCCCGATGCCCCAGACTCGCGAGCACATCCTGCTGGCTCGCCAAGTGGGCGTGAAGTACATCATCGTGTTCCTGAACAAGTGCGACATGGTGGATGACGCCGAGCTGCTGGAACTGGTGGAAATGGAAGTGCGCGAGCTGCTGTCCAAGTACGACTTCCCCGGCGACGACACCCCCATCATCAAGGGTTCGGCCAAGCTGGCTCTGGAAGGCGACAAGGGCGACCTGGGCGAGCAAGCCATCATGCGTCTGGCCGAAGCTCTGGACACCTACATCCCCCAGCCTGACCGTGCCGTTGACGGCGCCTTCTTGCTGCCGGTGGAAGACGTGTTCTCGATCTCGGGCCGTGGCACCGTGGTGACCGGTCGCGTTGAGCGCGGCATCATCAAGGTCGGCGAAGAAATCGAAATCGTCGGTATCCGCGACGTGCAAAAGACCACCGTCACTGGCGTGGAAATGTTCCGCAAGCTGCTGGACCAAGGTCAAGCAGGCGACAACGTCGGCATCTTGCTGCGCGGCACCAAGCGTGAAGACGTCGAGCGCGGCCAAGTGCTGGCCAAGCCCGGTTCGATCAAGCCCCACACCCACTTCACTGCTGAGATCTATGTTCTGAGCAAGGAAGAAGGCGGCCGTCACACCCCGTTCTTCAACAACTACCGTCCCCAGTTCTACTTCCGTACCACGGACGTGACCGGTGCCGTTGAGTTGCCCAAGGACAAGGAAATGGTCATGCCTGGCGACAACGTCGGCATCACCGTGAAGCTGATCGCTCCGATCGCCATGGAAACCGGTCTGCGCTTCGCTATCCGCGAAGGTGGCCGTACCGTCGGCTCCGGCGTGGTTGCGACCATCCTGGC
>NZ_QAJN01000025.1 GCF_003852425.1 Paucibacter sp. KBW04
GAGCATCTCTGTCTTGAGTGCGTCCACCAGCGGCTGTAACTGCACGCCACATGCACCGACCCAGGCGGCCAATGTTGAGCGCGGCAGGGTCACACCGGAGCGGGCATAGATGCCTTCCTGGCGATAAAGCGGCTGGTGATCGGCGTACTTGGCGACCAGTACCTGCGCGAGCAGGCCAGCGGTCGGGATGCCCTTGTCGATCACATGCGCCTCGACCGGTGCTTGCACTAGGCGCTCGCATTTGGCGCAGGCCCATTTGCCACGAATGTGGCGCTCGACGGTGAACACGCCGGGCTCGTAGTCCAGCTTCTCGGCCACATCCTCGCCTATGCGCTTCATTTGGCAGCCGCAGGCGCACAGGGTGTTATCGGGCTCATGGCGGAACTCGCGACGTGGCAGCTCGGCCGGAAGCGCTTGTCGCTTGGGAGTCTGACGCTCAGGACTGGCAGGCTTGGGGGCGAGTTGCTGCAACTCGCTTTGCACGGCCCCCAGGTCTTCATCGACCGAGTCTTCGAGCAAGCTGCGCTGATCGCCCTGGAACACCTCGCTGCTGGCCGCGAACTTCATCCGCTTGAGCACCGCATTCTCATGAGTGAGCTTGTCGATGGTCGCCTGCTTGTGGCGTACCTCGTTCAGCAGACGCGCGGTCAGCTCGCGCAACTGCGCGGGTGTCAGGTTGTCGAGCTGGGCTTCGTGGATCACGAGAATGGATAGTGCCCGCTTCGATGCCCGCAGGCATCGGCACTTCCGGCAATTGCACTACAGCACGCGGATGACTCCGGCTTCGCCCATCATCTGCCAAGGCAGGCCCAGCACGAGCGCATCGTGTTGAACGCGGCTCAGGCTCAGTGTGCCTTCGACGTGATGAGGCCAGATGAACTTGCCGCGATGCAGCCGCCGAGCGGCCAGCCAGACACCGACACCGTCGTGCACCAAGACCTTCATGCGGTTGGCGCGGGCGTTGGCGAACAGGTAGGCGGTGTGGGGATGCGCGGCACCGAAGACCTTGACCACCCGGGCCAGGGCCGACTCGGTGCCTGCGCGCATGTCCAGCGGCTCGACCGCCATCCAAACAGAGTCGATGCGGATCAACGCAGCAACTCGCGAGTCCAGGCGGCGAACTCGGCCGCCGCCGATGTGGGCCATTTGATCGTCAGGGCGATGGCGCCGCGGCGCAGTTCGACCTGGATGTCAGCGATGGGAGTCGGTTGCGCTGCGGGTGCGGCAAGCGACACCGGGACGAAGCCACTTGGGATCGCGGGCACTGACGCCTTGCCTTCGCGAACCAGTTGCCGCCAGCGGTGCACGACATTGGCATTGATGCCGTGGGCCAGGGCCACCTTCGCCACCGAAGTGCCCGGCACCTCGCATTCAGCGAGAACTTGCGCCTTCAGCTTCTCGTCATAGGTCCGCCGTCTTGCGGGCTTGTCGCTTGCCATCGTGTCCACCTTTGATTACGTGGACACGATCCTTGCAGCCGCGAGGGGTCAATTCAAGATGGGATGCCTGGACGCATACTGCCAACACCTCTTTGCTCGCGCCGCACGAAGCGCTGACCGAAACCGAGACATCCCTCTCGCCGGCCCTGCAAAACGGAGCATGGGCGGTGCATCAAAGCCTGGATCGCAGGATGCAAGAGCTGAGCTCCTTGCTTTGGGAATCCGAGCCCGCCGGGCGCATGAGCGTGAGTTGCAGGCCTGGTTCGAAGCCATGCTGTGCAGCATGCTCGCGGCAGCCGTTTTAGGCAGTGTGGTGGGCTGGCTGCTCAAATAGTGAAGCCTTGGGCATTGAGCCAAGCAGGGGTCTGCGTGGTGCCTCTTCTTTTTAAATAGAACAAAAAAGCCTCCAGCCACCCCTTTCGCCGCTAAGGGCCGGGGCAAAGGAAATTCGTCTTGACCGGGCCGCGCCGCAGCGCCGGGACGTGGGTTTTAAAAGGATTCAGGGCGGCTTCTTTGGATCCTCGGGGGTGACGAAGCCGATGGGGCGTTTGGGAGATTTGGGCGGCGTCATGATGCCTGATTTACGTGGTTGGCACGCCAGACGGATTACTTTGAGTTCGTCGGCATCAAAAAGCCTGCGCAAGGATCATCCCGGCCCGGTGCAGCGCTGATCCAAACGTAATCGTATGGCGCACCAGCGCTGGGTGCGTCCGGTTCAAGGAAACCGACGCTAAGCAACCGACTTTGCCTCAACTGCTTTTGCAGGAGTTGAGGTACCCCATAGTCTCGTCGCACATGTCCATTGCCGGCCACCAAGACGGCGGGTTTGGCGCCTTGCTCGTAGGCTTGGATCATGCGCTGAGCCATGGCGGCATCGCGCGCGCGTTGGGCCCAAATCATGCCCGCCAGTCGAGCGCTCGGCAATTGGCCGCAGTGGCCTTCGATCAAGTCCGCCTCTAGAGCCGCTTGTGCCACTGGGGCAAGTGGGGCTGCCTCAGTCAGCGACAGCAAATCAGTCGGCATTGCGGCCCGCCCTTCGCGAGCAAGCTGCCGCGCCAGATCCCGCGAGATATTGCCGCCTTGCAAACTTTGACCTGCCTGCGCCACGCCTGCAAACAGCGGCTGATGTACAGGCCATTGCCATTGTTTTGCAGCGAACCCTGCTTTGTTGAGCTCGTTCAAGAGTTCATCGCTGGGCTTGGGACGCAGCTGCGCCGAGCTCGGTAGATGTTCCGCAATGATCACTGGCGAGGGGCCCAGCTCACGCAGCAGGGCTCCCCGTTCGATGTGGTGGTTCGGGTTGTCGTGTTTCTCGCCGAGCAGCACAAAGTCGGACTTCCGCATCAACTGAAGTAGCTCACCTCTGCTGATACTTCGTCCGCTGGCGACTTCGACTATGTTTGCCTCGGCCTTCTGCTTTGCTGGAGTGCCTTGTGAGTGCTGCGCCTTGTCTTGATTTGCGCAGGCCAGCAGGCAAGTTCCGAGTGCGAGGCCAAGGACGATTCGAAGCCAATTGGTTTGAGTCGAGAACCTTGTTGGTTCATATCGAGGAACGCTGTGTTTTTGCATGGTTGAATTGGTTTTGCCGCTTTAGCACCGAAAGTCGGGTGGGATGCGCCTGAACTTGCTTCAGTTTTCCGCGCATCCAGGTCTAGCGCAAACGCCGTAGAGTGCCAGCTCATGCTCTTGCAGTCTGAAGCCTCGGTTCTCGGCGATGGCCTTCTGGCGGCGCTCAATCTCTTCGTCGTAGAACTCCTCAACGCGGCCGCATTTGACGCACACCAAATGGTCGTGGTGATGTCCTTCGTTGAGCTCGAAGACCGACTTGCCTCCTTCAAAGTGGTGCCGCTCAAGCAGCCCCGCCTGCTCAAGCTGCATCAGCACACGGTAAACCGTGGCCAAGCCAATCTCTGAGCCGCTGCTCAAGAGCAACTTGAATAGGTCTTCGGCCGATAGGTGTCGCTGCGCTGATTGTTGGAACAGCTGAAGCACCTTGATACGCGGAATGGTCGCTTTGAGCCCATTGGTTTTGAGGTCCTTGATGTTCTCTGGAATGGACTTGGACATACGGCGTGTTGGGTTCGTTTCGAGGGATGCGTTGAACGTCGGTTGCGGGGGCGACATCTGAATCGGGTGTTTCCGGTGACGGTTGGGCAAGGGCGCCCCTAAGTCGGATGCAGCCGCAAGCTGGCGCCTCACTGCCGCGCCGCCTTCAGTGCGAAACGAACGGGGTATTCCACCCAGCTAGCGATGGCTTGCTCGCCCCGTCTTGCCGGCGTGAAGCGACAAGCCCTGGCCACCTGGTGTGCAGCGTCGTCAAAGAGCCGCAGGCCGCTGCCCTGCTTGAGCTTGATTTCGGCGGCGCGTCCCTGCTCATCGACATGCACCAGCAGGGTCACCAAGGCCTGCAAACCTCGATCACGCAGCATGCTGGGGTAGTAGCGTTCGGTGAGCTGGGCCAGGCAGGGCTGGTGCTCAGGTGCCAGCGAGGGCAGCGAGGGTGATGTCCCGGCGCGTGGTGTAAGTTCGCAGCCCGGAGAGGCTGAGATCCACGGGCTACTCAGCGTGCCACTGCAGGCAGCCGAGTTGGAACAGTATCACTGAGCCCCTGGAGCCCCTCAAGCTGCATGTAGCGCCGATTCAGGCTCCACTCATCGTTCTGCTCCAGCATCATCGCGCCGACCAGCCGCGTGATCGAGGCGTCATTGGGGAAGATGCCCACTACATTGGTCCTGCGCTTGATCTCGGCGTTCAGCCGCTCCAGCGGGTTGGTGCTGTAGATCTGCGGCCAGTGCGCCCTTGGGTAGCCCATGAAGGCCAGCACGTCGTGCTCGGCGTCATCCATCATGGCGCTGAGTTTGGGCAGCTTCTCCCGGAACTGGTCTGCCACGCTGCGCCACTGAGCCCTGGCGGCCTCGGCCGTCTCCTGCACAAACACCGTGCCGATGGCCGCGCTGACCATGCGTCGGTGGGTTTTGTTGGCGTAGGCCAGGGCATTGCGCATGAAGTGCACTCGGCAGCGCTGCCAAGTGGCCTTGAGCGTCTTGGCGACCGCTGCCTTGATGCCTTCATGGCTGTCGCTGATCACGAGCTTGACGCCGCGCAGGCCTCGCCGGTTCAGGCAGCGCAGGAATTCAGTCCAGAAGGGTTCGGCTTCGCTGGCCCCGACTTTGATCCCCAGCACTTCGCGCTGACCCTCAGTGTTCACGCCCACTGCCACTATGACGGCCACGCTCACAATGCGCCCGGCCTCCCGCGTCTTGACGTAGGTCGCGTCGATCCACAGATAGGGCCAATCGCCTTCGATCTGGCGGTTCAGAAACGCACCGACCCGCTCATCCAGCTCGGCACACAGTCGCGAGACCTGGCTCTTGGAGATGCCGCTCATGCCCATGGCTTTGACCAAGTCGTCCACGGAACGCGTCGAAATTCCTTTGATGTACGCCTCTTGGATCACGGCGGTGAGCGCCTTCTCAGCGGTGCGCCGGGGCTCCAGAAACTCGGGGAAATAACTGCCTTGGCGCAGCTTAGGGATCTTCAGCTCGACGCTGCCAGCGCGAGTCTCCCAGGTGCGCTCACGGAAGCCATTGCGGCTATTGATGCGCTCCGGGCTCTTCTCGTCGTAGCCCGCACCACAGCGGGCCTCAACGTCAATCTCCATGAGGCGCTGGGCCATGAACTGCACCATCTGGCGCAGCACATCAATATCGGCTCCCTTCTCGGCGAGTTCGGCCAATGCGATAGTAGAGGTGGTCATCGTGTTTTCCTTTGGATCAAGGTTGGTGGGTCGCACCTCAACCTTATCCGGACTCACGATGGCCACCCTCATCGGGCCGCCTCGCTCAAGAACTTACACCACTTGGTGGGACATCACCCGTAGCTCAAGCGTTGTTTGCTGAGTTGCGTTTGTGCCTGGCTGCTCAGCCCGATCAAGGTTTCTTCGTAGCGGCCATCGCGGATGCGGTCAGGTGAGGTATAGCGATCTTCCGTTGCGTACTGACGGGTATCGCTGTTCTGCACATAGATTTGGGTACGCAGGGATTGCAGCCAGTTGGCGTTCAAGTCCTCGTAACGATGCTCCAACGAGAGTCGATCGCGCTTCAAGGTGTCTTGGGCTTGCAGGCCGACGACAGCATTCGGTGTCTTATCGGATACCGTGACCGCACGAGCAGAGAGAACGTCGGTGTCGACCTCGCGCCGGTGGCCTTCCAGGGCCACTTGTACGCGGTGAGACTCGCTGAGTTGGACACCTGTCTTGGCCAGCAAGGTCTCGCTGCTGACATCGGCTGGATTGGCTTTGCTTCGATTGCTGTTGTTCGAGCCGTCTTCGCCCAGTGTCTTGGTTTCGTGGCCGCGACGGGCGCTGAGCAAGAGAAGGCCGTCCCATTGGCCGCTGCGCGCGGCAAGGGCGCCTGCCAGCCTTTGCGAGTTATCGACCGAGCTCAGGTTGCTGCGCACAAACCCGGCCTTGGTTTTGCCCTCGACCAGCAAGTCTTCGGGCGACAGGGTGCGCAGGCTCACGGCGCCGGCCAGACCTTCGCTGCCAAACTGGGCCGATGCTGGACCGCGGAGGACCTCGGCGCTGGCCAAGGTATCCATCTCCAGGTAGTCGAGTCGGCCGCTTGAGAAGGCCCCGAAGCTGAAGCTTTGTGGCAGGCGGATGCCGTCCACCATCAAGAGCACCTGGTTGCCTTCAAGACCCCGAATATTGATGCCTTCGTTGCCGCCACGACCGGTCGATGCCCCAGCCGCCGTGAAGCGTGGCGCCACCGCGCGAACGGCGATATCGACTTCGCCTTCGAGCAGGTCTTTCAGGTCACGGGCGTCGCGTTGAGCAAGTTTTTTCTTGCCGTACACCGTGACGGTGTTGGGCACGGCGTCGGTGCTGCGCTCGGTTCTTGTGCTGCTGACGGTGATCTCGGCCAAACGGGCCGGGGGTTCAGCTGCAGGCGAGGTGCTAGCCGCGACTTGCGGCGTCTGCGCGTGCGCGCAGGACGTGGAGAGAGTGAGGCTGAGCGCGGCGAGCGCCAGCGCGACCGGAGTCTTGCGCAGCATGAAGTGATAGTCCTGAGAAGAACTGGCACGGGCTGGCAGGCGCTGGCTGGTGCTTGTGTGTAAGTGAAGTGCCTGACAAGCAGGTTGGAGGCTGTCGGTGCCTGATGATTGGCAACTGCAGCAAATTCTAAATGAGATTCATTCGCAATAGCAAGCAAATGTGCGGCGCATTGCATCCGCTACCACAGAGTCCTGCGAGTTGAGCTGATGCGCTGGAAGTGACGCGGCCGTACCCGTGTCCGGGGCACGCAGTTTGTTTGCCTTTCCGCTGCACGGAAACGCGCCTGCTTGGCGAACAGAACTTTCGCTGCACTGCGTTCAGATCGCCACCCCAGACACCCGCCACGCCCGAAGCCGGCCGCGTCCAGGATTCTTGTCCTGAGTTCTTGTTCAAGAGCTTGGCGCCCGGACCTGCCGAAAGAGTCATGGGCCCCGTCCGACTTCGTCCGACGGTGCGGCTCGGGACAGACTGCTGCGCAGACTGTCTTCCCCTCGCCATAAGGTCACGTTTTGCTGTTTGGGGCAAAGCCATACGCACCTTTCGGCGGCCTTCGAGGACAGGGTTCTTTAGCCATAACGCGGGCCGGAGGCCTCGTGCGACCCGGTATGGCGGAATGGCGTGAGGCGTGCCCCGATTTGTAGGCTCCGTCTTAGGACCGCGTGGGGGGGGCCAAATTTCCCATGTGATCAGCGCCGCGCAGCGGCGAGGGCGCGCTGGGCTGTGTCAGTCCAGCGCCGCGTCGCAGTGGGCGGGGAAGGCAGGCGTTGTCGCTCTCCAGCTGCACGCTTTTCCTTTTAGATCGTTGGCCTCTGCCCTTTGGATCGCCTCTTTCCGACGCATAGCGGCCAGCCCTTGTGCCGCAAGGGTATGGCGATGCCCACGTCCTCACCCGTTCGGTGCTCGCCTTTGGCTGCGCTCCGCCTGCGGCTTGCGGGCGTGCCCTTGCTGCCCCTTGGCCGCCCGCTTCTTTTGCGTCGAGGCGGCTCCAAAGAGCAGATGCAGGTCAAGGAAAACGAAAGGACAGAGCCATGAGCACGAGGACACCCCCCCACCCCCAACGACACGAGCTGCGCGGGCGTTCCTC
This sequence comes from Paucibacter sp. KBW04, assembly GCF_003852425.1. Taxonomy (GTDB): domain Bacteria; phylum Pseudomonadota; class Gammaproteobacteria; order Burkholderiales; family Burkholderiaceae_C; genus Paucibacter_A. Next base: position 7,580 of record NZ_QAJN01000025.1, read on the forward strand.
CCGCACCCCCCGAGGCTCACCAAAGAGCAAGCGAAGGTGAAACCTCAGTTGAACGCCGCAACAGCTCGGACTGGGAAATTTCAAAGCTCGCCATGGCTTTGTGCTGAACCCGAGCTTGGCTCGCATGAAAGCCCCTCACTACCGGAGAGCCAGCGCTTTCCCCCAAACCGGCGGGTCGCCGGAACCTCTAGGAGAACCACCATGTTTCCCTTTTTCCGCGTTACAGCCGCTTCTAGCCTGACAGCAGCCCGCGCATTGACCGACGCCGAACTGCGTCGCGTGGCACCTTCGGTCTTTGCTGAGGCAGCACACGATAGTCGCAGCGCCCGCTATGCCTATATCGCCACCGCCGAGATTCTGGCGGGCCTGCGCAAGGAAGGCTTCGAGGTTTTCAGTGCGCGTCAATCGCGTTGTCGTTCGGAAGATCGCAGCGAGCACACCAAGCACTTGCTCCGCCTGCGTCACATCAGCCAGGTCGAGAACGTCGCCAAGGTGGGCGACTCAGTGGGTGAAATCGTTTTGCTGAACTCGCACGATGGAAGCTCGAGTTATCAAATGATGGGCGGGATGTTCAGATTCATCTGTAGCAATGGCATGGTCGTGCCGGAAGGGGTTTGCCAGACGGTCAAGGTCCATCACGCGGGCAAGGTTCAGGACAAGGTCGTAGCGGGCGCCTATGAAGTGCTGGATGGCCTGACTCGGGTGATAGAAAGCCGCGACGAGATGCGCGGAATTGTGCTCAGCTCAGGCGAGCAACAGGCGTTTGCGCAAGCTGCACTTGGCCTTCGCTTTGACCTACCAGAAGGTCAGGCCGCACCTGTCAGTGCGGAGCAGTTGCTGCGGCCCCGGCGTCAAGAGGATGGCGCAGCTGATCTGTGGAGCACCTTCAACCGGGTGCAGGAAAACAGTGTCAAAGGGGGCTTGCAAGGTCGCTTGAGCAACGGAGTTCGTCGCTCCACCCGTGCCGTGACGGGCATCGATCAAGACGTCAAGCTGAACCGTGCCTTGTGGACGCTCGCGGAAGAGATGCGTCGACTCAAGGCCTGAGGCAAGTCGCAGCCCTCCGGGGCTGCTCTTCGGATCCGGCCCTGCTGACGCGGTTGCTGGCTGATGCCAGCGTCGGTAGGGCCGGGACAGCCAGTCGCGCGCCGGCGCCTTGGAGACGCCGGCCAGGAACTTCAGAACAACCCTCATGGTGCGCTGCTTCGCAGCGTGTCAGGCACTGTTGAATCTGGCTTGGCTGATGAAACGCAGACACTCAGCAAGATGAAAAAGTCAGAGGCCGTGGCCGCGGCTGGGAGTCTGCTGCAGGGAAAAGCCTGGGTACCGTCGATCTTGCGCCGTTGAACTGGGGTGCGGTCTGGCCTTGGTCCGATCGTCATTGTTTCTAGGGTTTCGAGAATGCGGCCCTAGAAACAGAACACCAAACGGGGAGGCTAAATGACAGAGCACATTCTTTGCAGCGAGTACCTTGAGCGGCCGATCACCATTCGGATGGGCTGGGACCGTTCCTTGCAAGGGTTTTTCATGTCGATTGAGTTCGCGGCCGAGGTTCGCGAAGCGCCAATCTACAGCCATCTCACTGACCCAGAGTTGAGAAACTTAGGGGGCTTTGCCGATGATTTGGCGCCCCTCATCAGAACTCTGAAACGATTTGAACTGACAGTGCCGGAGTCCATGCTTCAGGAGGTTAGGCTGGATGGCATGTTGAACAAGTCTGGCTGCAACACTCGTTGGAACGCGGCGGGGGAGGTGATCTCGAGCTAAGCGAGTCTGAGTTGGAGGTCGGTACCGCTGGATCTCGGGGCAAAACCATCGCAGTGGCTTTAGATCTCCCGCGAGATGATGGGAGGGGTCATTCGCGCCATCACGCCAGATGCTTCTTGCGGGTGCGCTGTTCGGCCATTGGGTATGGATGCAACGTAGCGCTCCCGAGCCTGCATTCCCTTGGATCCCTGCCGACAGTGCGCGACGCACAAGCCTTGTTTAGGTCAAAGGAGTCTCAGAGATGAAGACGCTTGTCCTTGCGAACCAAAAGGGAGGCGTCGGTAAGTCGGCGGTTTCCACTCTGCTGAGTCACTACATTGCGGGGCGTGGCAAAAGACTGTTGGCCATTGATTTGGACCATCAGGGCAACTTCAGCAAGCCGTTGAAGCTGTCTGGGCGTGCCGAGCTTTCGAGCTTTTCCTCCAGCGCGATCTTGACGGGCGCTGTCGAGGAATTGCCCGAACAACCCTTTGTGTTGATCGCCAGCGACCGGATTTTGCTAGGGTTGGAAAGACAGCCTGAGCTGCACACGCCCTTTGCCAGGAGTTTCAGGTCATTTCTGGCGCGGGTGGACGCGCAGTTCGACCTCTGCATCGTAGATACCAATCCGAATCCGGACATCCGCGTGATTTCAGCGCTAGCTTCGGCTGACTTTGTGCTGTCGCCCATACAGTTGAATCAGGAGGCGATGGATGGGGTCAGCGGGCTGCTCAATCATGAGCGGGTAGGGCTGCGAAAGATCAAATCGGCCTTGAACCCCAAGCTGAACCTGATTGGACTCTTGCCCACCCTGGTCGAGGCGACGCCCTTCCAAAGGGCGAATTTCGTCCAAGTCATCCAGCACTACCAGCACCTGATGATTCCGGTGGGTCAGCAAGTGGGGCAATTCGCCTATATCCCTCGGCGCTCTTCAATTGCAGAGTCACAAGCCAGTGGAGAACTGCTTTGGGAGATGAAGAAGTCGCCTGCCCGTGAGGCTTGGAAAGAGATAGAGCCTGGACTTGCGCGAATCTTCGACATCCTGATGGGCGAGGAGTGGAGTTATGGCGCTGCAGCTAGATGATTTGGCCGCTCTCGATGCGCCTGAGGCCAGTTCGACCGGCCTGCCGCTCTTGCTGCCCATCGAGCTCATTGATGAAGACCCGGATCAGCCTCGCATCGAGTTTGATGCTCAAACACTGCAAGAACTGGCTGCCACCGTGGGTGAGCGGGGTGTTAGGCAGCCAGTCTCTGTTCGGCCGCACCCTAGCGTCCCTGGACGTTGGGTGTTGAACTTTGGCGCCAGAAGGCTGCGCGCCTCTCGTCTCGCGGGGAAGACAAGCCTCCCTGCCTTTGTTGACTTGCTCGTAGACAGCTACGACCAGGTGATAGAAAACGAGCAGCGTGAAGGGCTCAGTCCATTTGCCTTGGCGTTGTTTGTGAAGAAGCGGCTTTCCGCTGGTGACAGTCAGGCCGAGATTGCCCGGCGTTTAGGGAAGAGCCGCCCCTACGCTACTTATGCGATGGCCCTGATCGATGCGCCTGATTGGCTGATGGCTCTTTACAGGGCAGGTCACTGCAAGGGGCTTTGTGCCTTGTATGAGCTACGCAATCTCTATGAAGATCACTCGGAAGTCGTCGAGGCTTGGGCGGCTGACCGCGGACACATCAGCCGTGATGACGTTCGAACCTTGGCCAAGGAACTGGGACAACGCCGCGGGCCGCGTTTGCCAGGACCTCCGCCAATGGAGAGCCCATCGGGTGGTTCGACCTTTGCAGCGAACGAGTGCTTCAAGCCGCAATCCAAGCGGCCCGCCAAGCGCTGCAATGTTCGACGCAATTCGAATCTTGCGCTTCTGGCCACGCTGAATGGTGAGGTCGTGTCTATCCTGTTGAATTGCTCACCAGAACAAGCCGGCCACGTCTTCATTTGCGGACCCGGCTCGGATCAAGCAAAAGCCGTCGAGGCCTCCTGCTTGACCCTGATCGGTTGGTCCTGACTCTCGACAGGTGCATTGGCCGGAACGAAGGCGACAAAGCTTGGCGCATGGACCTGCCTTTCTCTCAAGTCTGTCGTGAGGCCTGGGCGATCGCTGTTAAGTCGCTTAACTCCCCAACCTGCCAAAAGAGGGCTTCATGGCGAGGCGAGCCTAAACGTGATGGCGGGTTTTTCATCCAAAGCCCCCACCTTCCATTGATAGGCCTTGCTGAAGATCCCTGGTGTCTTGGTCGCGTTGTGCGATAGAACCGTTGCATTTGCTGGAAGGGTCACTTCGACCGTTCCGTCGATCTTGATGCCCATGCGCTTGAACTCGTCCTTGTCTTTTTGCTTGAGATCTGGAGAGCTCAGCGAGAGCATGCCGTCCTTGGCCTTGCGCACCACAATCACATTGACGATCGAGGCTGCCTGACCTGGCTTCATGTCGCGCTCGATTGAAATCTCGTACTTGCCCGCGCCCATGTAGCGCAGCTTCTTGACGCCGTCTGCTTTGGATGACTTCTCAGCATCTCTTTGCAAGGACGCTTCGTCCTTCGCTGAGAGGGAGCCCTGGTCTTTGATTGCCATGGCCGCCAAGGCATGAAAGGCTGTGCCGTCGTACTTGTAGGTGTAGCTGCCATCAGGTTTGAAGGTGGCCGAGGCCTCAAACTTTTCTGGAACTAGGCAGGCTGACAAGGCGAGGGCGCTGCCGAGCAGGGCCGCACCGTGTAAGAGCTTCTTCATTTTCGAATTCCTCCCTGGATCATTTGCTTTTTTGGGCTTGAAAGCCTTGTGGGCGCGTCTTGTTTGAGCTTTGCGCTTGCGCTTGGTTCACTGTATCAGCCCGCTCGTTTGGAGAATTCTGGGGTTCTGAATGAGCGCCGGTCGAGTATTTCGTCGAGTCGCATGAGTGCCGTCGGCGCTTGTGGTTGCGCTTGATAGGAGGGGCCGGTGGTTGTCGTTTGTTCTTGCGATTGCGCTTAGGGCGGGGCCGCTTGAGGCAGCGAATTCGGCCGCGAAATCATCGCCTGGCTAGGCTTGATGTTCGACGAATATTGAAACAAGGGTTAGTGCAGAGATAGGCGCGGTGGCGCGCTTGTCGGACAAGGCCTTGAACTTCAGAGGAGTTCGTCATGCGTGGCTCGGGGCGTGGTCGTATCAGCGTTGATTTGAAGCAACTCAGGCCGCTGCTTTGGTCGCATGCCAAAGCAGCGGGAGTGAGGCCTTCGGGCTTCGTACGGGATGTACTGGCGGCGGCGCTGTCCGGGCCAGTCGCTGCGGGCGTCAATCCAGAGGCGCCCCTTCCGAAGCCGACCGGGAGGTCTGATTCCATGCGTATCCGCGTCACGCTCCGGATTGGAACAAACCAAGCTGCAGCCCTGAGAGCGGCGTCTCGAGTTGCCGGCGTGGCACCTGGTGAACTTGTCGAAGGCTTGCTCGACCGTGTTCCAGTTCTCCAGGGTAGCGACGATTGCCGCGAATCAATTTCTGCGCTTACCGTTTCTTCTGCTGAGCTTGCCACCCTTAGTCGCTGTCTTCGACACTTGGCAGCCCTGCTGCAAATTGGGAGTGTTCAAGCAGCGCTTGAGTACCGAGAGACCTTGTTGAGCCTGGACAGAGTAGTTCAGTCGCACCTGCGCCTGGCCTCGCGTGCTTTGGCCTCGCTGAAACCAAGGCCTCAGGGTACGAGCGAAGGCACTCAGCGCAGGGACTATTGAAGGAGTTCGCAATGAGTCAAGCCATGACAGTCGACGGACTTTTGGTGCAGTGGGGGGATCGCTTCCTCTATCCGGGTAACCGGATGGTGAAGGATCAGACTCAGCCGCGCCTGAGAGGCGGACGCGAAAAGCAAAGAGCTGCGCTGGTGCGTCGAAGAATTTGCGCCTTGCTTGAGCGAAAGGCTCCGCAGGTCATGGTGAAGGTCACCGGCGGTGGGCGGGGCCTGAAGGCGATCGCCGCTCATTTCCGATACATCGGCAAGAACGGGAGGCGTGAGCTTGAAGATGAGCTTGGCCAAAAGCTGCAGGGCAAAGAGGCGCTCGGGGACTTGATCAATGAATGGCGTCTTGGGGGCTCATTCATTGATGACGTCAGTCATCGGCGGGAGGCGTTCAACTTGATGCTTTCGATGCCCCGAGGAACAGACCCTTCCATTGTTCTCAAGGCGGCGAGGGAGTTTGCCCAAACTGAGTTTGCGAATCACAAGTACGTGATGGTGCTACATGATCATCAGGCGAATCCCCATGTGCATCTCAGCGTGAGGGCCGAGTCTCGAAACGGTCATCGCATGAACCCACGCAAGGCGGACTTGCGGAGGTGGAGAGAGACCTTTGCTGAAAAACTGCAAGGGTGGGGGATCGAAGCGGGAGCAAGTAGCCGATTTGATCGGGGAGCAGTGAGAGGCTACCAAGCTTTGTGGCGAATTAAGGCTAAGGAGCAAGGGCGCCTGCGAGACGACATGAAGGGCGCAATGCTGGTCCAAATTCCAAACAGTCAAGAAAAAGTTGGTCGGCATGGGCTTGCCGTCTTGGCTGCTGTCCTCGCCCGCACTGAACCAGGAAGTTCTGACTACTCTTTGGCGTTAGAAATTCGCTCCTATTTGAACGAAAAGAAGGATCCTGAACTCGAACGAGCCCCTGGTTTCGACACTAGGCTTGTTCAGTCGACGGAAGCGAGAACATGGGTAATCCCCCCGCAAAACC
>NZ_QAJN01000026.1:0-13943 GCF_003852425.1 Paucibacter sp. KBW04
GTGGTTGCGACCATCCTGGCTTAAGTTAGGAATTAGTTTTAAGCGCCACAGGGGCGTAGCTCAATTGGCAGAGCGTCGGTCTCCAAAACCGAAGGTCGGGGGTTCGAGACCCTCCGCCCCTGCCAGCCACCGCTGATCACGGTAGTTGGTTCGTTGGTAGTGCATCAGCCCGCGGGAGTCCTTCTCGGCGGGCTTTGCTGCTGATGGCTGCAAGAGATTGCGGCCCGGATATCCAAAGCAAATGTGAATGCCGCAGCGCGTTTTGCTCGGCATGGAAAAGAATCAATGTCCAATCCTCAAGTCGAAACAGTCACCACCAGCGCCGATAAGGTCAAGCTGGGTGGTGCTGTGGTGTTGCTGGCCGGTGCTTTGGTGGCGTTTTACGCCTTGGCCAATCAGGGTGCGCTCGCGCAATGGGCGGCTCTGCTGGTCTTGCTGGCGGGTTCCGTGGCGGCGTTCTTCACCTCCGAGTCCGGCAAATCCTTGATTGCCTACGGGCGCGATTCCTTGCGCGAAGTGCGCAAGGTGGTGTGGCCGACCCGCAAGGAAGCCACCCAGATGACGGGCTATGTGTTTGCGTTTGTCGTTGTGATGGCGCTGTTTCTGTGGCTGACGGACAAGACGCTGGAATGGGTGCTGTACGACCTGATCCTGGGTTGGAAGCGCTAAGCCCTGCTGCGGCTTTGAAAAGCATTGAAGGATTGCAATGACTGAAGAGCAACAAAGCATTGTCGGGACCGAAGCCGCTGCTGCGCCGGTCGGCCTGCCCAAGCGTTGGTATGTGGTGCATGCTTACTCGGGCATGGAAAAGGCGGTGGAGCGCAATCTGCGTGAGCGCATCGACCGTGCCGAGATGCAAGACAAGTTCGGCCGTATTTTGGTTCCGACCGAAGAAGTGGTTGAGCTGAAGAACGGCAAGAAGGCCGTGACCGAGCGTCGTTTCTTCCCCGGCTATGTGTTGGTGGAAATGGTCATGGAAGACGACACCTGGCACTTGGTCAAGCACACCTCCAAGGTGACGGGCTTTGTGGGCGGCGCGAAGAATCGCCCCGCTCCCATCTCTGAAGCCGAGGTGATGAAGATCGTTAGCCAGATGCAAGAAGGCATCGAGAAGCCCCGGCCCAAGGTCGAGTGGATGGTGGGCGAAATCGTGCGCGTCAAGGAAGGCCCGTTCACGGACTTCAACGGCGCCATCGAAGACGTCAACTATGACAAGTCCAAGGTTCGCGTGTCGGTCACCATCTTCGGTCGTGCGACACCGGTGGAGTTGGACTTCTCGCAGGTTGAAAAAGTCTGACGAACTTGTTCGTCGGACTTTTCGCCGAAAGCCCGAAGGGCTGAAGGCAAAAGGTTGGCAAGTGATTAAGAGCCTGACAGGGCTCGCAGCGAGCGCTATGCGAACTGCATCCTGTCCGTAGTCAGCCTGCGACGAGATGCAGGCAAGAGGAGCAAGGGTACGAGGTGTGAATCTCTAGCCCCTTGCGCTAGCACTCAGGGATTGCGGCGAGGCCGCTGCGATTCTGTAAGGAGAAATTATGGCCAAGAAAATTGTCGGCTTTATCAAGCTGCAAGTGGCGGCAGGCAAGGCTAATCCTTCGCCTCCGGTCGGTCCGGCGCTGGGTCAGCGCGGTCTGAACATCATGGAATTCTGCAAGGCGTTCAACGCTCAGACCCAAGGCCATGAGCCGGGTATGAAGTTGCCGGTGGTCATCACCGCCTACGCAGACAAGAGCTTCACCTTCGTCATCAAGTCGGCGCCCGCAACGGCTCTGATCAAGAAGCTGGCGAAGATCGACAAGGGTTCCTCCAAGGCTCATCTGGAAAAGGTCGGCAAGCTGACCCGCGCCCAGTTGGAAGAAATCGCCAAGATCAAGGTCAAGGATTTGACCGCTGCTGATCTGGATGCCGCTGTTCGTACGATTGCTGGTTCCGCTCGCTCGATGGGCGTGCTGGTGGAGGGTGTTTGAGATGGCAAAGCTGACTAAACGCCAAAAGGCCCTGCAAGGCAAGGTCGAAACCACCAAGCTGTACTCGCTGAACGAAGCGCTGGAACTGGTCAAGAGCCTGGCAACCGCCAAGTTCGACGAGTCCATCGACGTCGCCGTGCAACTGGGCGTGGATGCCAAGAAGTCTGACCAAGTCGTTCGCGGCGCGGTCGTGATGCCTCACGGTATCGGCAAGAACAAGCGCGTCGCCGTGTTCGCACAAGGCGCCAAGGCTGAAGAAGCCAAGGCTGCCGGCGCTGACGTGGTGGGTATGGAAGACCTGGCAGAGCGCATCAAGGCTGGCGACATGCCCTTCGATGTGGTCATCGCTTCCCCCGACACGATGCGTATCGTCGGTACCCTGGGTCAAGTGCTGGGTCCCCGTGGCCTGATGCCTAACCCCAAGGTCGGCACCGTGACGCCTGACGTCGCAACCGCTGTCAAGAACGCCAAGGCTGGTCAAGTCCAGTTCCGCGTTGACAAGGGCGGCATCATCCACGGCACCCTCGGCCGTCGCTCCTTCGACACTGACAAGCTGGAAGGCAATTTGCGCGCGCTGATCGAAGCGCTGAACAAGTCCAAGCCGGCAACGAGCAAGGGCGTGTACCTGCGCAAGGTTGCGATCTCGTCGACCATGGGCGTTGGCGCCCGCGTGGACGTGGCCAGCATCAACGCTCAAGCTTCGGCCTGAGTTTCAAATGAGGTGTAGCGCTAGTCTGGCGCTGCACTGATGAATTGGTGGGGCGCGAGAGGCGAACAGCCTCTCGCGCGTCATCCAAGACCGTTGGCGCGAATGCATTCTTGAATGCGTTTGCTTAATCGAAGACAGGGCCTCAGCCCCGTCTTTAGCCAGCGCAGATGGCGGTCCCGCTGTAAAGGTTTGATTTGTTTCTGGCTTTGAAAAGAGCGAGGAATGGGTTTCCTGGACAGAAGGTCGCTGAACCCGGGTGTGTTTGGAGCCTGAAGCAAAAAAGCGTAGGGCAAAGAACACGTTTTTGTGAGGAGTAGACCTTGAGTCTCAATCGCAACGAGAAAGCAGCCGTCGTTACGGATGTGGCAGCCCAAGCGGCTAAGTCGCAGACCCTGGCGTTGGCCGAATACCGTGGCCTCACTGTGGAAGCCTTGAACAAGCTGCGCGTCGACGCACGTTCCAAGGGTGTTTATCTTCACGTGCTGAAGAACACCCTGGCACGTCGCGCTGTCGCCGGCACCCCGTTCGAAGCTGCTGCAGAGAGCATGGTCGGCCCGCTGATCTATGGCTTTTCTGAAGACGCTGTTGCCGCCGCTAAAGTCATCGCTGACTTTGCCAAGAGCAACGACAAACTGATCATCAAGGGCGGCGCCTATGGCGGCAAGGCCCTGGACGCAAACGGCATCAAGGCCCTGGCATCTGTGCCCAGCAAGGAAGTTCTGCTGGCTCAACTGTTGGGTCTCATGCAGTCGCCCGTCTCGCGCTTCGCGCGTGTCGTGGCTGCTGTGGCCGAACAGCGTGGCGCCGGCGCTCCTGCTGCCGAAGCCGCTGTTGCGGAAGAAGCTGCACCTGCAGCTTGATCGATCAGCTTTACAAGCAACCAATACTGAATCTAGGAGCCTCAAATGGCATTCGATAAAGACGCATTCATCACCGCCCTGGACGCAATGACCGTTCTGGAACTCAACGACCTGGTCAAGGCCATCGAAGAGAAGTTCGGCGTGTCCGCCGCTGCTATGGCTGCTCCCGCAGCTGGTGGCGCTGCTGCTGGTGCAGCCGCTGCTGAAGAGCAGACCGAGTTCAACGTCATCCTGGCTGACGTCGGCGCCAACAAGGTGTCGGTCATTAAGGCTGTCCGCGAAATCACCGGCCTGGGCTTGAAGGAAGCCAAGGACCTGGTCGACGCAGCTCCCAAGGCTGTCAAGGAAGGCGTGTCCAAGGCTGATGCCGACGCCGCCAAGAAGAAGCTGGAAGAAGCCGGCGCCAAGGTCGACGTCAAGTAATGACTTTGGATGTGGGCCTGCTCCGGCGGCCCTCATCCGGTCTTACGACGCAGTACCAGGTCACACAACCGGTCTGCTCTTTGTCGCTGATGAGCCTGACGAGGCAGTTGGCAATAAGTACAGGGGCAGGGCGCTTGTGAATGACTTAAAAGGGGTGGTCTTTTAGACCTCCCCTTTTAGCGTTTGAAGGTCTTGTTGTTCCGAGGATAGTTGAAAGCCTCGCGCGGGGTATGATGCGCGGTTCTTTCAAGTGTTCTCTGATCCGACTGCAGAGAGCCGGTTTGGTCGGACTTCGGTGCAATGCCGGGGTTGTCCGCCAGCGGTTGGTAGTGGCCAACCACCAAGCGTCGAACCTTCCGTCCTGGAATAGGTTCGGAAAGCCAGTCGCCGACGAAGCCTGTTCCACGGCCAGGGATGGGCTCTCGACACGGAGTGTTTATGGCGCAAGCAACCCCCTATAGCTATACCGAGCGCAAGCGAATTCGCAAGAGCTTTGGCAAGCGTGAGAGCGTTCTCAACGTTCCCTATTTGCTGACCATGCAGAAGGAGGCCTATGTCGCCTTCCTGCAAAAGGATGTTCCCGCTGCAAAGCGCAAGGCCGAGGGCCTGCAAGCAGCTTTCTTGTCCGCGTTCCCGATTGTTTCGCACAACGGTTTCGTGGAAATGAAATTCCTCGAGTACAACATCGCCAAGCCCCCGTTTGACACTCGCGAGTGCCAACAACGTGGCTTGACCTATGCAGCCGCCGTGCGCGCGCGCCTGCAGATGATCATCTATGACCGTGAATCGCCCCAGGCGAAGACCGTCAAGGAGATCAAGGAACAAGAGGTCTACATGGGCGAAGTGCCCTTGATGACCGACTACGGTTCCTTCATCGTCAATGGCACCGAGCGTGTCATCGTCTCGCAGCTGCACCGCTCGCCTGGCGTGTTCTTCGAACACGACAAGGGCAAGACCCACTCATCTGGCAAGCTGCTGTTCTCGGCCCGCATCATTCCTTACCGCGGCTCGTGGCTGGACTTTGAGTTCGACGCCAAGGACATCCTGTTCTTCCGCGTGGACCGCCGCCGCAAGATGCCGGTCACCATCCTGCTCAAGGCCATCGGCCTGAATCCCGAGCAGATCCTGGCGCATTTCTTCGTCTTCGATAACTTCCGTCTGATGGACGCAGGTGCGCAGATGGAATTCGTGGCCGACCGCCTGAAGGGTGAAGTCGCTCGCTTTGACCTGACCGACAAGAGCGGCACCGTCATCGTCGAGAAGGACAAGCGCATCACCGCGCGTCATGTGCGTCAGATGGAGCAGTCCGGCACCCAGCACGTCACCGTGCCCGAAGACTTCTTGCTCGGCCGCGTGCTGGCCAAGAATATGGTCGACGGCGACACCGGCGAGATCATCGCCAAGGCCAATGATGAGCTGACCGATGCGCTGCTGAAGAAGCTGCGCCAAGCTGGCATCAAGGACATCCAGTGCTTGTTCACCAACGAGCTGGATGAAGGCGCTTACATCAGCCAGACTCTTGGAGCCGACGAAACCGCCGACCAGCTGGCTGCGCGCGTGGCCATCTACCGCATGATGCGCCCCGGCGAGCCGCCGACGGAAGACGCCGTCGAGGCCTTGTTCAACCGCCTGTTCTACAGCGCTGATACCTACGATCTGTCGCGCGTGGGCCGGATGAAGTTCAACGCCCGTGCGGGCCGCGACACGCCCGAAGGCGCCATGACCTTGTCGAACGAGGACATCCTCGACGTCGTCAAGATCCTGGTTGAGTTGCGCAATGGCCGTGGCGAAGTCGATGACATCGACCACTTGGGCAATCGTCGCGTGCGTTGCGTGGGCGAACTGGCCGAAAACCAGTACCGCTCGGGTCTGGCGCGTATCGAGAAGGCCGTCAAGGAACGTCTGGGCCAGGCCGAGACCGAAGCCCTGATGCCGCACGACCTGATCAACTCCAAGCCCATCTCTGCGGCTTTGAAGGAGTTCTTCGGCGCCTCGCAGCTGTCGCAGTTCATGGACCAGACCAACCCCCTGTCGGAAATCACGCACAAGCGTCGTGTTTCCGCCCTGGGCCCGGGTGGTTTGACGCGTGAACGCGCGGGCTTTGAAGTCCGTGACGTGCACCCCACTCACTACGGTCGTGTCTGCCCCATCGAAACGCCTGAAGGCCCGAACATTGGTCTGATCAACTCCTTGGCTCTGTACGCACAGCTGAACGAGTATGGCTTCCTGGAAACGCCTTATCGTCGCGTCGTCGACGGCAAGGTGACCAGCCAGATCGACTATCTGTCGGCCATCGAAGAAGGCAAGTACGTCATTGCGCAGGCGAATGCTTCGCTGAGCAAGGAAGGCGCACTGATCGACGAGCTGGTTTCGGCTCGTGAGAACGGTGAGTCGGTGCTGACTTCTCCCGAGCGCATCCAGTACATGGACGTGGCGCCTACCCAGATCGTGTCGGTGGCGGCATCGCTGGTGCCCTTCCTGGAGCACGACGATGCGAACCGCGCATTGATGGGCGCCAATATGCAGCGTCAAGCTGTGCCTATCCTGCGCCCTGAAAAGGCCATGGTCGGTACCGGCGTTGAGCGCGTTGCGGCCAAGGACTCGGGCACGGTCGTGGCGGCTCGTCGCGGCGGTATCGTCGACTACGTGGACACGAACCGTATCGTGATTCGCGTCAACGACGAAGAAACCGTGGCTGGCGAAGTCGGCGTCGACATCTACAACCTGATCAAGTATCAGCGTTCTAACCAGAACACCAATATCCATCAGCGCCCCATCGTGCGCCGTGGTGACAAGGTGGCTGCCGAGGACATCATTGCTGACGGTGCGTCCACCGACATCGGTGAGTTGGCCCTGGGCCAGAACATGCTGGTCGCCTTCATGCCCTGGAACGGCTACAACTTCGAAGACTCGATCCTGATCTCCGAACGCGTGATCGCCGAAGACCGCTACACCTCGATCCACATCGAGGAACTGGTGGTCAACGCGCGTGACACCAAGCTGGGCAGCGAAGAAATCACCCGTGACATTCCCAATTTGTCCGAGCAGCAATTGGCTCGCCTGGACGAGTCGGGCATCGTCTACGTCGGTGCCGAAGTCAACCCCGGCGACGTGCTGGTGGGCAAGGTCACACCTAAGGGCGAGACCACGCTGACTCCGGAAGAGAAGCTGCTGCGCGCCATCTTCGGCGAGAAGGCTTCCGACGTGAAGGACACGTCCCTGCGTGTCGATCAAGGCACCTCGGGCACCGTCATCGACGTGCAGGTCTTCACCCGTGAAGGCATCCAGCGTGACAAGCGCGCTCAGCAAATCATTGACGATGAGCTGAAGCGCTTCCGCCTGGACCTGAACGACCAGCTGCGTATTGTTGAGGCCGACGCCTTCGACCGTATCGAAAAGCTGCTGAACGGCCGCGTGGCCAACGGCGGCCCGCAGAAGATCGCCAAGGGCACGGTCATCGACAAGGCCTATCTGGCCGGCGTCGAGAAGTTCCACTGGTTTGACATCCGTCCTGCAGAGGACGAAGTCGCCAATCAGCTGGAATCGATCAAGAACTCGCTGGAACAGACCCGTCACAGCTTCGACCTGGCTTTTGAAGAAAAGCGCAAGAAGCTGACGCAAGGCGACGAGCTGCCCGCTGGCGTGCTGAAGATGGTCAAGGTTTACCTGGCCGTCAAGCGTCGCCTGCAGCCTGGTGACAAGATGGCCGGCCGTCACGGTAACAAGGGTGTCGTGTCCAAGATCGCTCCGATCGAAGACATGCCCTATATGGCCGACGGCACACCTGCTGACATCGTGCTGAACCCGCTGGGCGTGCCCTCGCGGATGAACGTGGGTCAGGTGCTGGAAGTTCACCTGGGCTGGGCCGGCAAGGGCATTGGCCAGCGCATCGGCGACATGCTGCAAGAACACGCTCGCGTGTCCGAGCTGCGTCAGTTCTTCGATGAGCTGTACAACAAGTCCGGTGGCAAGCCTGAGCATCTGGAAGACCTGAGCGACGAGGAAATCGTCGAGATGGCTCACAACCTGCGCAACGGCGTGCCTTTCGCGACCCCGGTCTTCGACGGTGCCAAGGAAGAAGAAATCCGCGCCATGCTGAAGCTGGCTTACCCGGACGACATCGCCGCCAAGAAGGGCCTGACCGCCTCGCGCACCCAGGCTTATCTGTCGGATGGCCGCACCGGCGAGCGCTTCGAGCGCCCGACCACCGTCGGCTATATGCACGTGCTGAAGCTGCACCACTTGGTGGACGACAAGATGCACGCCCGTTCCACCGGCCCCTACAGCTTGGTCACGCAGCAGCCGCTGGGTGGTAAGGCGCAGTTCGGTGGCCAGCGTTTCGGTGAGATGGAAGTGTGGGCGCTGGAAGCTTATGGCGCCTCCTACATCCTGCAGGAAATGCTGACCGTCAAGTCCGATGACGTGAACGGCCGTACCAAGGTGTATGAGTCCATCGTCAAGGGTGAGCACACGATCGAAGCCGGCATGCCGGAATCGTTCAATGTGTTGGTCAAGGAAATTCGGTCGCTTGGTATCGATATTGAGTTGGAGCGGAACTAATGGCCTTGCGGGACAGACCGCCCTCGCGTACCCGCGAGTAGCTCTGTCCCCAACTGGCTAAGAGTCTTTGCGGGACAGACCGCCCTCGCGTACCCGCGAGTCGCTCTGTCCCTCACTGACTAAAAGTTCATTGCATCCAACCACAAATTAGGAGAAGCCATGAAGGGCTTACTGGACCTGTTCAAGCAGTTCACCCCGGATGAACACTTCGACGCGATCAAGATCGGGCTGGCCTCGCCCGAGAAGATCCGTTCGTGGTCTTTCGGTGAGGTGAAGAAGCCTGAGACCATCAACTACCGCACGTTCAAGCCCGAGCGTGACGGTCTGTTCTGCGCCAAGATCTTTGGTCCCATCAAGGACTACGAATGCCTGTGCGGCAAGTACAAGCGCCTCAAGCACCGCGGTGTGATCTGCGAGAAGTGCGGCGTTGAAGTCACCCAAACCAAGGTTCGTCGTGACCGCATGGGCCACATCGACCTGGCCGCGCCTTGCGCTCACATCTGGTTCCTGAAGTCCCTGCCTTCGCGCTTGGGCCTGGTGCTGGACATGACGCTGCGTGATATCGAGCGCGTGCTGTACTTTGAAGCCTACGTGGTCGTTGACTCGGGCATGACGCCGCTGAAGAAGTTCTCGATCATGACCGAGGACGACTACGACGCGAAGCGCCTGGAGTTCGGTGACGAGTTCATCGCCCTGATGGGCGCTGAGGGCATCAAGAAGTTGCTGGAAGAGATGGATCTCGACGTCGAGATCGATCGCCTGCGCAACGACATGACCGGCTCCGAGCTGAAGGTCAAGAAGAATTCCAAGCGCCTCAAGGTCATGGAAGCCTTCAAGCGTTCGGGCATCAAGCCGAACTGGATGGTGCTGGAAGTGCTGCCCGTGTTGCCGCCGGACCTGCGTCCGCTGGTGCCGCTGGACGGTGGCCGTTTCGCCACCTCCGACCTGAACGATCTGTATCGTCGCGTCATCAACCGCAACAACCGTCTGGCTCGTCTGCTGGAGTTGAAGGCCCCTGAAATCATCGTGCGCAACGAAAAGCGCATGCTGCAGGAAGCCGTGGACTCGCTGCTGGACAACGGTCGTCGTGGCAAGGCCATGACCGGCGCCAACAAGCGTGCTCTCAAGTCCTTGGCCGACATGATCAAGGGCAAGAGCGGTCGTTTCCGTCAGAACTTGCTGGGTAAGCGCGTCGACTATTCCGGTCGTTCGGTGATTACCGTGGGCCCGACCCTGAAGCTGCATCAGTGCGGTCTGCCCAAGCTGATGGCGCTGGAGCTGTTCAAGCCTTTCATCTTCTCGCGTCTGGAGGCGATGGGTATCGCCACCACCATCAAGGCGGCGAAGAAGGAAGTCGAATCCGGCACGCCGGTGGTCTGGGACATCCTGGAAGAGGTCATCAAGGAGCATCCGGTTCTGCTGAACCGTGCGCCTACGCTGCACCGTCTGGGCATCCAGGCCTTTGAGCCCGTGCTGATTGAAGGCAAGGCGATCCAACTGCACCCGCTCGTTTGCTCGGCATTCAACGCCGACTTCGACGGTGACCAGATGGCCGTTCACATCCCACTGTCGATCGAAGCGCAGATGGAAGCCCGCACCCTGATGCTGGCCTCCAACAACGTGCTGTTCCCCGCATCCGGCGAACCCTCGATCGTGCCTTCGCAGGACGTGGTGCTGGGTCTGTACTACGCCACCCGCGAGCGCATCAACGGCAAGGGCGAGGGCATGGTCTTCTCGGACATTCCCGAGCTGATCCGTGCGTTGGAAAACGGCGCGGTGGAAATCACCGCCCGCGTCAACGTCCGCATGGTGCACTACACCAAGGGCAGCCAGCCTGGCGAGTGGATCCCCGAAGTCAAGCTGACCAGCACGACCGTGGGCCGCGCTTTGCTGAGCGAAATCCTGCCCAAGGGCCTGCCCTTCGCGAACATTGACAAGGCGCTGAAGAAGAAAGAAATCTCGCGCCTGATCAATACCTCCTTCCGCAAGTGCGGTCTGAAGGAAACTGTGGTGCTGGCCGACAAGCTGCTGCAGAGCGGTTTCCGTCTGGCCACGCGCGCCGGTATTTCGATCGCCATCGACGATATGTTGGTGCCGCCCGAGAAGCCCGTGCTGATCGCTCGCGCCGAGCAGGAAGTCAAGGAAATCGAGCAGCAGTACATCTCCGGTCTGGTGACAGCCGGCGAGCGCTACAACAAGGTGGTGGACATCTGGGGCAAGACCGGCGACGAAGTCGGCAAGGTCATGATGACCCAGCTGTCCAAGCAAAAGACCACCGACCGTCACGGCAAGGAAGTGGATCAGGAGTCCTTCAACTCCATCTACATGATGGCCGACTCCGGTGCTCGCGGTTCCGCAGCCCAGATTCGTCAGCTGTCCGGTATGCGGGGTCTGATGGCCAAGCCTGATGGCTCCATCATTGAGACGCCCATTACCGCGAACTTCCGCGAAGGTCTGAACGTTCTGCAGTACTTCATTTCCACCCACGGTGCTCGTAAGGGTCTGGCGGACACGGCTTTGAAGACGGCGAACTCGGGTTACCTGACCCGTCGTCTGGTTGACGTGACGCAGGACTTGGTGGTGATCGAGGATGATTGCGGCACCGACAACGGCCTGGCCATGCGCGCCCTGGTCGAAGGCGGTGAAGTGATCGAATCCCTGCGCGACCGCGTGCTGGGTCGTGTCACGGCTATCGAGGTGCTGCACCCCGAGACCCAGGCCGTGCTGCTGCCGGCTAAGACCATGCTGGACGAAGACACCCTGGACATGCTGGAACAAGCCGGCGTGGACGAGGTCAAGGTTCGTACCCCGCTGACCTGCGCCACACGCTTTGGTCTGTGCGCCCATTGCTATGGCCGCGATCTGGGCCGAGGCGGTCTGGTCAATGCTGGTGAAGCCGTCGGTGTGATCGCTGCTCAGTCCATCGGTGAACCCGGTACTCAGCTGACCATGCGTACCTTCCACATCGGTGGCGCGGCTTCGCGTGCGGCCGTGGCTTCGAGCGTCGATGCCAAGTCGGAAGGCTTGATCGGCTTCAACGCCACCATGCGTTATGTGACCAACGGCAAGGGCGAGTTGGTGGTGATTAGCCGTTCCGGCGAAATCATCATTGCCGACCAGCACGGCCGTGAGCGCGAGCGTCACAAGGTGCCTTACGGCGCCATCCTGAGCATCAAGCCGGACCAGGCCATCAAGGCTGGCACCATCTTGGCGAATTGGGATCCGCTGACTCGCCCCATCATTACCGAGTTCGCGGGTACCGCGAAGTTCGAGAACGTGGAAGAAGGCGTGACCGTGGCCAAGCAGGTGGACGAAGTCACCGGCTTGTCGACCCTGGTTGTGATCGACCCCAAGCGTCGCGGTTCGGCCAAGATCGTGCGCCCGCAGGTCAAGCTGCTGGATGCCAATGGCCAGGAAGTGAAGATCCCCGGCACCGACCACTCGGTGACGATCGGCTTCCAGGTCGGTTCTCTGATCCAGGTGCGCGACGGCCAAGAGCTGGCTCCTGGCGAAGTGCTGGCCCGTATCCCGATGGAAGGTCAGAAGACCCGAGACATTACCGGCGGTCTGCCGCGTGTGGCCGAGTTGTTCGAAGCCCGTTCGCCCAAGGATGTGGGTGTGCTGGCCGAGCAAACCGGTACGGTGTCTTTCGGTAAGGAGACCAAGGGCAAGATTCGCCTGGAAATCACCGACCCGGACGGCAAGAAGCACGAAGAGCTGGTGCCCAAGGAAAAGAACATCCTGGTGCACGAAGGCCAGGTGGTCAACCGCGGCGAATTGATTGTGGACGGCGCTGCCGACCCGCAAGACATTCTGCGCCTGCTTGGCATCGAAGAGCTGGCTCGCTACATCGTCGACGAAGTGCAAGACGTGTATCGCTTGCAAGGTGTGAAGATCAACGACAAGCACATCGAGGTGATCGTTCGCCAGATGCTGCGTCGTGTGCAGATCACCAACCCGGGCGACTCCAGCTACATCATCAACGAGCAGATCGAGCGCTCGGAGTTGCTGGACACCAATGACCGTCTGCGCAAGGAAGGCAAGATGATTGCCACCCACTCGGACGTGCTGATGGGTATCACCAAGGCTTCGCTGTCGACCGACTCCTTCATCTCGGCCGCTTCCTTCCAGGAAACGACCCGCGTGCTGACCGAGGCTGCCATCATGGGCAAGCGCGACGAGCTGCGCGGCTTGAAGGAAAACGTCATCGTGGGTCGCCTGATCCCCGCCGGTACCGGTATGGCTTTCCACCGCGCCCGTTATGCCAAGGAGAAGATGGACGACGCCGAGCGCCGTGCTATCGCTCAGCAAGAAGCCGAGGAATTGGCTTCGGCACAAATGGCCAGCGTGGACGCCGGTCAAGAAGGCTCGGCCGAATAATTCGGTTCAGCCAACAAGCAAAGGCCACCCTCGGGTGGCCTTTTTTTACGCCTGTTGTGTTGGCATGTCGGCGCCTTGGAGGCTGGCTAGGTACTGCCGGGTCCAGACTTCGGGCGTCAAGATATCCACCCCAAAAGCTCGTGCCCGCTTGGCCAAGGCCAGCACCGCCCGGTCGCGAGAAATCAGCCAGCGTGCCTTGGCCTCGACCGCCAGGTCGATGAACATTTGATCGTCCGGGTCGCGGCAGATCAAGCGAATCACACGCGGCGGTACCTGATCCAACATCTGGCAGTGTTTGGCAAACCCTTCACGCACTTGTTCCAAATTGGGCGCATAGCTTGCCGCCACGCCGCGACCCAGCACGTGCAAGATCTCATCCAACATGGCGGGCTGGCCCAGCCACAGCAGCTGACCGCGGCTGATGGCCTCGACCAAGGTTTGTACCCGCGCGTCGTTAAAGACCAGCCAATCCATCACGACCTGGGTGTCGATGACCAGCTTGGGTGGCGGGCTAGTGGCGGGGCAGGGGGCTGGAGTCATGGCGCTTGGCTGGCAAAAGCCGACAAGAATACCGGGATGTTGCGGTTTTCAGGCCTTCTTGACCTGGTTTTGCACCGAAAACCTGGCGATTCCTGGGCTCTGCCTGAGCTGCGCGCCCGTGCTTGTGTGTTTTCCGGGTTCTGGTCTACAATCGCAGGCTCTTCGGCGGGCCTTGCTGCGCATTTCGCGCGCGGTTCAAAAAGTCCTGCAAAGTCTTTGCATCTAGTGCTGCAAGATTGGGTCGAGTTCAGTTTGAGCGCGATTCCTTGCGGCAGCTATGGTCGGCAGCGTGCCGGCCTTGGTTTGTTGGTCGATTCAAGACCTTAGCTTCGCGGTGCCAAGACGAGTTCTGAAGGCAGCTCATCCTGAGCCTTGCCGCCGAAGCGTGTGACTTCAAACGGGAACAAGTTACTTATGCCAACCATCAATCAGCTCGTGCGCCACGGTCGTGAGACCGAGGTCACGAAATCCAAATCGCCGGCGATGCAGGGTTGCCCCCAGCGT
>NZ_QAJN01000026.1:14222-17272 GCF_003852425.1 Paucibacter sp. KBW04
AAGTAATCAACAAGCAGTTGTCACGCGCAGGCTCTATCCTTTCAGGAGCAGCTCGCGCAGGATGTTTAGCGGTTTGTGCTAGGCCCCAGGTCTGGTAGCAGCCGAGTAAGTGGACAGCCCAAATAAAGCGAATGCTTTCGGTGCTCGTCCAGCGGTAAAGGGCATTTGCCCCGCACCAACTGAAGCAAGAGGAAGATTCCCATGCCACGTCGTCGCGAAGTACCCAAACGCGAAATCCTGCCGGATCCCAAGTTCGGCAATGTCGATCTGTCCAAGTTCATGAACGTCATCATGGAATCGGGCAAGAAGGCTGTTGCAGAGCGCATCATTTACGGCGCCCTGGAACAAGTCGAAAAGAAGGTCGGCAAGGATCCCCTGGAAGTGTTCCTGGTGGCCTTGAACAACGTCAAGCCTATGGTCGAAGTGAAGTCACGCCGCGTTGGCGGTGCGAACTACCAAGTTCCCGTGGAAGTTCGTCCTGTCCGCCGTATGGCTCTGGCCATGCGCTGGCTGAAAGAGTCGGCTCGCAAGCGTGGCGAAAAGTCCATGTCTCAGCGTCTGGCCAATGAGTTGCTCGAGGCCGCAGAAGGCCGCGGCGGCGCCATGAAGAAGCGTGACGAAGTTCACCGCATGGCCGAAGCCAACAAGGCGTTCTCGCACTTCCGCTTCTAAATCCCCTCGAATCGGCCGCCTCGGGTTTCTACTGACCCGTTGGCGGCTCCTGCCTTTTGGAGTGACAACATGGCACGCAAGACCCCCATCGAGCGCTATCGCAATATCGGTATCTCGGCGCACATCGATGCTGGCAAGACCACGACGACCGAGCGCATCCTGTTCTACACCGGTGTGAACCACAAGATTGGTGAAGTGCACGATGGTGCGGCCACCATGGACTGGATGGAGCAAGAGCAAGAGCGCGGCATCACGATTACCTCGGCTGCCACGACCTGCTTCTGGAAGGGCATGGACGCCTCGCGCCCCGAGCACCGCATCAACATCATTGACACCCCCGGACACGTGGACTTCACCATTGAAGTCGAGCGCTCGATGCGCGTCCTGGACGGTGCTTGCATGGTGTACTGCGCCGTGGGCGGCGTGCAGCCCCAGTCGGAAACCGTCTGGCGCCAAGCCAATAAGTACAAGGTGCCTCGCCTGGCCTTTGTCAACAAGATGGACCGTACCGGTGCCAACTTCTACAAGGTCGTCGACCAGATGCGCGCTCGCCTGAAGGCGAACCCCGTCCCCGTCGTCCTGCCGATCGGCGCCGAAGAAAACTTCAAGGGCGTGATCGACCTGATGGTCATGAAGGCCATCTACTGGGACGAAGCGTCCCAGGGTATGAAGTTCGACTACCGTGAGATCCCTGCTGAACTGCAGGCTGAAGCTCAGAAGTGGCGCGACAACCTGGTTGAAGCCGCAGCCGAGTCGAACGAAGACATGATGAACAAGTACCTGGAAACCGGCGAGCTGAGCGACGCCGAGGTCCTGCAAGGCATCCGTGCCCGTACGCTGGCTGCTGAAATCCAGCCCATGTTCTGCGGTACCGCCTTCAAGAACAAGGGCGTGCAGCGTATGCTGGACGGCGTGCTGGACTTCATGCCTTCGCCCGTCGACGTTCCTCCTGTGCCTGGCACCGACGAGAACGACCAGCCGACGACCCGCAAGGCCGACGACAACGAAAAGTTCGCCGCCCTGGCTTTCAAGCTGATGACGGACCCCTACGTCGGTCAGCTGACTTTCGTGCGCGTGTATTCCGGCGTGCTGAAGTCTGGCGACTCGGTCTTCAACCCCATCAAGGGCAAGAAGGAGCGTATCGGTCGTATTCTGCAGATGCACGCCAACCAGCGTGAAGAAATCTCGGAAATTCTGGCCGGTGACATCGCTGCTTGCGTGGGCTTGAAGGAAGTCACCACGGGTGAAACTCTGTGCGATCCCGACAGCATCGTCACCTTGGAAAAGATGGTGTTCCCCGAGCCCGTGATTTCGCAGGCTGTGGAACCCAAGACCAAGGCCGACCAGGAAAAGATGGGTATCGCCCTGGGCCGTCTGGCCAAGGAAGATCCTTCTTTCCGTCTGCGTACCGACGAAGAATCGGGTCAGACCATCATTTCCGGCATGGGCGAGCTCCACCTGGAAATCATTGTTGACCGCATGAAGCGCGAGTTCGGTGTGGAAGCCAACGTGGGCAAGCCGCAAGTGGCTTACCGCGAAACCATCCGCAAGACCGCAAGCGACGTCGAAGGCAAGTTCGTTCGTCAGTCCGGTGGTAAGGGCCAGTACGGTCACGTGGTTCTGACGGTTGAGCCGCAAGAGCCGGGCAAGGGCTTCGAGTTCGTCGACGCCATCAAGGGCGGTGTGGTTCCTCGCGAATTCATCCCCGCCGTTGAAAAGGGCATCATCGACAGCCTGCCTAACGGCGTGCTGGCCGGCTTCCCGGTGGTGGACGTCAAGGTCACGCTGACCTTCGGTTCCTACCACGAAGTGGACTCGAACGAAAACGCCTTCAAGATGGCCGCTTCGATGGGCTTCAAGGACGGCTGCCGCAAGGCTTCGCCGGTGATCCTGGAGCCGATGATGGCTGTGGAAGTCGAAACGCCTGAAGACTACGCAGGTAACGTGATGGGCGATCTGTCCAGCCGCCGCGGCATGGTGCAGGGCATGGACGACATGGTCGGCGGTGGCAAGGTCATCAAGGCCGAAGTCCCCCTGTCGGAAATGTTCGGCTACTCGACGACTCTGCGTTCCGCAACGCAAGGCCGTGCAACGTACACCATGGAGTTCAAGCACTACAGCGAAGCTCCTAAGAACGTTGCTGAAGCCATCATCACCGCACGCGGCAAGTGATGGATTTGAGAGGATGAGGGTCTCAGGGCCGTTGTCCTCTCACTTCGTTTGAATTGAATCGTCTTCGTGAGGCTCTTCCCGTTTGCCAGTCGGCGGGAATCAAAGAGTGCACGGAAACGCTAAACCCCCAGACTGGCTCATGTTCTTTTTGGAGTAAACCAAATGGCAAAGAGTAAATTTGAGCGCACCAAGCCGCACGTCAACGT
>NZ_QAJN01000027.1:0-2052 GCF_003852425.1 Paucibacter sp. KBW04
GGCCTGCCCGGCTGGGCCCTGATGCTGATCGCCCTGGTCTGCGCCGTGGTGGTCTGCGTGACGCTGAACTTCCTGGTCGAGAAGATCGCCTACCGGCCGCTGCGCAATGCGCCGCGCTTGGCCCCCCTGATCACCGCCATGGGCATGAGCTTGCTCTTGCAGACCCTGGCCATGATCATCTGGAAGCCCAACCCCAAACCCTTCCCCCTGCTGCTGCCCACCACCCCCATCGACCTGGGCGGCCCGGTGATCTCGGTCACGCAGTGCCTGATCCTGGGGCTCACGGTGGTCATCCTGGCCTCGCTGATGTTCCTGGTCAACCACACCAAGCTGGGCCGGGCCATGCGCGCCACGGCCGAGAACCCCAAGGTGGCCGGCCTGATGGGCGTCAAGCCCGACTTCATCATCTCCACCACCTTCGTCATCGGCGCGGCCCTGGCGGCCGTGGCCGGCCTGATGTGGGCGGCCAATTACGGCACGGTGCAACACACCATGGGCTTTATGCCTGGGCTCAAGGCCTTCACCGCCGCGGTGCTGGGCGGCATCGGCAACCTGGCTGGCGCCATGGTGGGCGGCATTCTGCTGGGCCTGATCGAGGCCATTGGCGCGGGTTATTTGGGTGACCTGACCGGCGGCGTGCTGGGCAGCCATTACGCCGACATCTTTGCCTTCGTGGCCCTGATCCTGGTGCTGACCCTGAGACCCTCGGGCCTGCTGGGTGAACGCGTCGCTGATCGTGCTTGAGCGCGCTTGAAGGAGAACTGATCATGCAAAAGAACAAACTCTTCGTCTTCCTGCTCGCGGGCCTAGGCCTGCTGCTGGTGCCGCTGTTTGCGCAGCAGCTGGGCAATGGCCCGGTGCGCATCATCGACCTGGCCTTGCTCTACGTCTTGCTGGCCCTGGGCCTGAACATCGTGGTGGGCTACGCCGGCCTGCTGGACCTGGGCTATGTGGCCTTCTACGCCGTGGGCGCGTATATGTTCGCGCTGCTCAGCAGCCCGCATCTGAGCGAGAACTTCGAGACCTTCCGCGCCGCCTTCCCCGACGGCCTGCATTCGCCGCTGTGGATCGTCATCCCGCTGGGCGCCGGCCTGGCCGCCTTCTTCGGCGTCATGCTGGGCTCGCCCACGCTGAAGCTGCGGGGTGACTATCTGGCCATCGTGACCTTGGGCTTTGGCGAGATCATCCGCGTCTTCCTGAACAATCTGGAATACCCGGCCAACATCACCAACGGCCCGCGCGGCATCGGTCAGATCGACTCCTTCCACTTCTGGGGCATTGACCTCGGTAAGAGCCTGGAGGTCTTCGGCTACACCTTGCCCTCGGTCACGCTTTACTACTACCTCTTCCTGGCTCTGGTCGTGGCCAGCGTCGTGATCTGCTACCGGCTGGAGAACAGCCGCATCGGCCGCGCCTGGATGGCCATCCGCGAGGACGAGATCGCCGCCAAGGCCATGGGCATCAACACCCGCAACCTCAAGCTCTTGGCCTTCGGCATGGGCGCCACCTTTGGCGGCGTGGCCGGCTCCATGTTCGCCAGCTTCCAAGGCTTTGTGTCGCCTGAGTCCTTCAGCCTGCAAGAGAGCGTGATGATTGTGGCCATGGTGGTGCTGGGCGGCATCGGCCACATCCCCGGCGTCATCCTGGGCGCCTTGCTGCTCTCGGCCCTGCCCGAAGTGCTGCGCTATGCGGCCGGCCCGCTGCAAGAGATGACCGGCGGGCGCCTGGACGCCGCCATCCTGCGCCAACTCTTGGTGGCCCTGGCCATGATCAGCATCATGCTGATCCGCCCCCGCGGCCTGTGGCCCGCGCCTGAGCATGGCAAGGCCGCGCCCATCCCCCAGAACAATAAGTGAGCGAGGAGACAAGCATGAGTGAGCAATCCATCGTTCTCAAAGTCAGCGGCGTGTCCAAGCGCTTTGGCGGCCTGCAAGCCCTGTCCGAGGTGGGCATCGAAATCCGCAAAGGCCAGGTCTACGGCCTGATCGGGCCCAATGGCGCGGGCAAGACCACCTTCTTCAACGTCATCACCGGCCTCTACGTGCCGGACGC
>NZ_QAJN01000027.1:2201-30367 GCF_003852425.1 Paucibacter sp. KBW04
GGCATGAACGCCACCGAGAAAGTGGTGCTGCGGGAATTGATCGACCGCATCCGCAAGGACGGCCGCACCATTCTCCTGATCGAACACGATGTGAAGCTGGTGATGGGCTTGTGCGACCGCCTCACGGTGCTGGACTACGGCAAGCAGATCGCCGAAGGCACACCGCAGGAAGTGCAGCGCAACGAGAAGGTCATCGAGGCCTATCTGGGCGCAGGCCACCAGAACCATTGAGAGAACAGGACCCGAACATGACAGCGAACAACAACATCCTGCTGGAAGTCAAAGGCCTGAAGGTGGCCTACGGCGGCATCCAGGCCGTCAAGGGCGTGAGCTTTGAAGTGCGCCAAGGCGAGCTGGTCAGCCTGATCGGCGCCAACGGTGCGGGCAAGACCACCACCCTCAAGGCCGTCACCGGCCTGCAACCGGTGGCCGACGGCGACATCCTCTTCATGGGCCAGTCGCTCAAGGGCCAGGGCGCTTGGGATCTGGTCAAACAAGGCCTGGTGATGGTGCCCGAAGGGCGCGGCACCTTCACCCGCATGACCATCACCGAGAACCTGCAGATGGGCGCCTACATCCGCAGCGATAAGGCGCAGATCCTGGCCGATATCGACAAGGTCTTCAGCATCTTCCCGCGCCTGAAAGAGCGCAAAGACCAGCTGGCCGGCACCATGAGCGGCGGTGAGCAGCAGATGCTGGCCATGGGCCGGGCGCTGATGGCCCAACCCAAGGTCTTGCTGCTGGACGAGCCCAGCATGGGCCTCTCTCCCATCATGGTGGACAAGATCTTCGAGGTGGTGAACGACATCCACCAGCAAGGTGTGACGGTGCTGCTGGTGGAGCAAAACGCCAGCCGCGCCTTGGCGCTTGCCAACCGGGGCTATGTGATGGAGTCCGGCCTGATCACGATGACCGGAGAGGGCAAGGCCTTGCTCAATGATCCTAAGGTGAGGGCGGCTTATTTGGGGGAGTGAGTTGACCCACAGGAAGAAAAAAGGCAGCCCGAGGGCTGCCTTTTTGTTTGTGCGGCGGCAAAGATCAGACGGGCTTGACCAATTTGGAGCGGGCCCAGGCGTCGGCCACGCGGCCGGGGGTGGAGCCTTCGCGCTTGAC
Source organism: Paucibacter sp. KBW04 (assembly GCF_003852425.1). GTDB lineage: Bacteria > Pseudomonadota > Gammaproteobacteria > Burkholderiales > Burkholderiaceae_C > Paucibacter_A. The sequence continues at coordinate 3,315 of NZ_QAJN01000027.1, forward strand.
GCGGTCCAGCAGCTCGGCAACGCGATCACCGATGCGGCTGACTTCGGCCATCACGGCGGACTCTTCGCCTTCGTTGCGGTACTCGCGGGCCACGCTGACGATGCCGCCGGCGTTGACCAGGTAGTCAGGCAGATAGCAGATGCCGCGCTGCTGCAGGGCGTCACCGTCTTCCACCGTGGCCAGCTGGTTGTTGGCGGCGCCGGCGATCAGCTTGGCGCGGATGCCGGGAATGGTTTGCACATTCAGCGAAGCACCCAGGGCGCAGGGCGCCAGCACGTCCACATCGGCGCTGAGGATTTCCAACACGCCTACGGCTTGAGCACCCAGCTCGGCTTGGGCGCGCGCGACCTTGGCGGCGTCCACATCGGCCACCACCAGCTTGGCGCCGGCCTTGTGCAGGAACTCGGCCAGATGCCAACCCACGGCGCCCAGGCCTTGCAGGGCCACGCGCACGCCTTCCAGCGACTCGCGGCCCAGGTGCAGGCGCACACCGGCCTGGATACTCACGAACACGCCCCAGGCCGTCTTGGGGCTGGGATCGCCGCCGAATGCGCCGGCGCGCGGGATGCCGCTGACGTACTGCGTTTGGGCTTGCATGCCCAGCATATCGGCGGTGGTGGTGCCCACGTCCTCGGCGGTGATGTAAGCGCCTTGCAGAGACTCCACGGCGCGGCCGAAGGCGGCGAACAGGGCGTGGCGATCAAAGTGGCCGGCCGGCTTGATGATGACGGCCTTGCCGCCGCCGAAGGGCAGGTCGGCCAGGGCGTTCTTCAGGCTCATGCCTTGCGACAGACGCAGGGCGTCGTTCAGGGCCGCCAACTCGTTGTCATAGGTCCAGAAGCGGCAGCCACCGAAGGCGGGACCACGGGCGGTGCTGTGCACGGCCAGGATGGCTTTCAGGCCGGTCTGCTCGTCGGCTGCCAGCAGCACGCGCTCGTGGGCGGCTTGGCCGGGCAGGCCGAACAGGGAAGAGGGGAGGGAGGAAGCGGGGGCGGCCGCGAGGGCGCTGGCGAGGTCGGTATGAGCGTTCATGATTTTCGGTGATGCACTTGTGGTGCGGGGAAGAAAGGGCGGCTCGGGCGCTTGTGGAGCTCGAGTGCCGCCAGTGTAATTGCTGCTGCTTCGGGGCCTTCAGCTGGACTGGAAGCCGCCGGCTCTGAGTGTGATGACCAGGGTGTCCCGATGGCCATGTTCGGCCATGGGTTGAATGGGCGTGGTTTCGTGGATCACCCGCTCATCGTCCAACAAGAGCAGGGTCCAGGCTTGACCCATTGTGAAGCGCTGGCCTTGCGGGCCCTGTGCTTCAAAGACGCGCGACTCGCCGCCCTTGACGCCCTGACGGTCCACCAGAAACACCGCCACCAGATCGACGCCATCGCGGTGCGCGCCCTCGGGTGTAGGCCTGCCGATGCCATCGGTGGTGTCGATGCGGAACTGGTGGGCCTCGATGAACCAGGGCTTTTCCCCCTTCAGCCCCGAGGTGATGCGGGCCAGGCCCAGCAGCAGCTGAGTCCAGGCCGGATGCGCCAGCATGCGTTCGTCCAAGGGTTCGAACCAGCGCTCAATGCCGCCGTGCAAGGCGTTGTAGTCCAGCGGCTGCCAATGGGCGCGATGGGGCGCCAGGCGCAGCTGGCCTTGCTCGGCCACAAAGCAGGCGTGGCGGCGGAACCGGTAGCGGCCGCCGTCGCGCAGATAGGCATCGGGGGGCAGGTCTTGCCAGAGCGGCTTGAGTTCGTTCAGCGCCGCTACCTCGCAGCCCAGGGCTGCGGGCAAGCTGCTGGGGGCGATGACGGTATGCCCCATGGCCTTCAACTGCGCCTGGAATTCTTCGGCCGTGGCGTACGGCGGCTCGAACATCATGATGAGGATCTGACCTTGTGCTGAGGCTAGGCCGCGTGCTTGTCGGCTTCGGAGGTGAAGGAATCGGCAAAAAACTCTTCGGGCGGCAGGCCGCAAAGAGCGGAGAAGTCGCGCTGGGCCGATTCCACCACGATGGGTGCGCCGCAGGCATAGACCTGGTGGCCGCTCAGATCGGGCAGATCGGCCATCACCGCCTGATGCACAAAGCCGCTGCGGCCCGTCCAGCCGTCTTCGGCCTTGGGCTCGGAGAGCACCGGCACATAGCGCAGCTGCGGCAGGCTGGCCGCGGCATTCAAAGCCCAGTCGTGCAGATAGAGATCGGCCTTGCTGCGGCAGCCCCAGAAGAGCGTGACTGGGCGGGTCGAGCCCATATGCTGCATGCGTTCGATGATGGCCTTGATGGGCGCAAAGCCGGTGCCGCTGGCCAGCAGCACGATGGGTTTGTCGCTGTCCTCGCGCAGGAAGAAGCTGCCGAAAGGGCCTTCCATGCGCAGGATGTCTTTTTCCTTCATGGCGCCGAAAACATGGTCGGTGAACTTGCCGCCGGGCATGTGCCGGATATGCAGCTCGATGGCCGCCGGTGTGCCCAGATTGTGGGGCGCGTTGGCCATGCTGTAGCTGCGGCGCGCGCCATCGCGCAGGATGAATTCCACATACTGACCGGCGCGGAACTGGAAGTTCTGGGTGGCGGGCAATTGCAGCTTGACGATGGCCACGTCAGCGCTAGGCCGCTCCAGGCTCAGCACACGGCTGGGCAGCTTGAGGACGGGGTGCTCGCCCACGCCCGGCACTGTGCGGGCTTCGAGTACGCAATCGGTCTGCGGGGTGGCGCAGCAGGTCAGCACGAAGCCTGCGGCTTCCTCGGCCTCGGTGAGGGTCTTGGCCTGATGGGCCCCATGAATCACGCGGCCTTCCAGCAGACGGCTTTTGCAGGAACCGCAAGCCCCGTCCTTGCAGCCGTAGGGCAGGCCGATGCCGGCACGAATGGCGGCGCCCAGAATCGTTTCATCGCGCTCGACTTCGAAGACGCGAGCGCTGGGCTGCACGGTGATTTGAAAATTCATGGTGATGAGAGAAAGGAAGGAGGGCCCGGCAAAGAAAGCGGCCCGGCTTGTCGTACAAGGCGGACCGTAAACTGATGCGCTATTTTGCCTGAGCTTGTTCCATGCCCTTCTATTCCCCTATTGAGTCAAAACAAAGCAATACGCATCAAAAGCCTCGCCTCTTGATCGTGGGTTGTGGTGATGTGGGCTTGCGGGTCTTGCCGCGCCTGCCCCGGCATTGGCAGGTTTTGGCGCTGACCTCCAGCCCGGCGCGTTGCGCGGAGTTGCGGGCAGCCGGTGCCCAGCCCTTGGTGGGTAATCTCGACGATCCGGCGACGCTGCGGCGCCTGAGCGGCTGGGCCGATCGCGTCTTGCATCTGGCACCACCGCAGGGCAGTGGCGCTCAAGATCTGCGCACCCGTCATCTCTTGCAGGCCCTGAGCCGCGGGCGCGCGCCGCAACGCTTGGTCTATGCCAGTACGACCGGGGTCTATGGCAATTGCGCGGGGGCCAGGTTTGACGAGAGTCGACCCACGGCTGCGGCTACCGACAGGGCCAGACGGCGTGTCGATGCCGAGCAGCAGTTGCGAGCCTTCGGCAAAGACAAGGTCTGCCGCGTGACGATTTTGCGCGTGCCGGGCATCTACGCGGGCAACCGGATGGGCGGCCATCCGCGCGAGCGCTTGCAGCGGGGCTCGCCAGTCTTGCGGGCAGAGGATGATGTGTTCACCAACCACATCCATGCCGATGATTTGGCGCGTGCCTGTGTGCTGGCTCTGATGCGCGGCCCGGCGCAGCGGGTGCTGCATGTCTGCGACGACAGCGAGCTCTTGATGGGGGACTACTTCGATTTGGCGGCCGATCTTTGCGGTCTGCCGCGTCCGCCCAGAGTGAGCAGGGCGCAGGCGCAGCAGCTGATGTCGCCCATGCAGTTTAGCTTTATGAGCGAGAGCCGACGCCTGATCAATCGGCGCTTGAAGACTGAGCTGCGCTTGCGCCTACGCTACCCCCTGCCGCAGCAGGGCTTGTTGGCCTGATCGTTCAGCGGCGACGGCCGCTGCGCCAGTAGCGGATCAAGAGGTAGGCGCCCAGCATGCCGCCCAGATGCGCGAAGTGGGCGACGCCGCCCGTGTTGTTGAGGCCCAGCAGCAACTCCAATGTGCCGAAGATGGCGACGAAGTACTTGGCCTTCATCGGAATGGGCGGGAACAGGGGCACGATGATGCGGTCCGGGAACAGCATGCCAAAGGACAGCAGCAGGCCGAACAAAGCGCCCGAAGCGCCCACCGTGGGTGCGTTGGAACCCATCAAAAAGGTGACCAGCAATTGCGCCACGGCGGCGCTGATGGTGCTGGCGACCAGGATCTGGGTGTAGCGCTTGGCGCCCCAGACACGCTCCAACTCTGAGCCAAACATCCACAGGCCCAGCATATTGAAGAACAGATGCCACTCGCTGCCGTGCAAAAAGGCGTAGGTGATGGGTTGCCAGGGCAGGAAGTTGCCGGATTGCAGGGGCCAGAGTTCAAACCAGGGCTGCAATCCCGGCACCAAGAAGAAGATGCAGTAGAGGCCGACGCAGGCCAGCATGAACGCTTTGGTGACCGAAGGGATCGGGGGCATGAATGTTTTTTTCTCTATGCGCCGCCAAGCCCTCCAAGGCCTGGCCACGTCGTTGCAAAAGCGCAGTGTAAGCGCAAGCCGGACGTGGGAATTCCCCGAGAAGAGGGGTGCATTGGGTCAAACATATGGGCACTAAAGGGCGCAAGAGGGCGCAAAAAAACCACCTCTAGATTGCCTAGGGTGGTTTGTTGCAAGTCGTCCGTCAAAGCTTTGCAGATTCAAAAGAGACTTGATTTTCAGCGCGGTGAACTCCCATTTGGATGGTGCCCGAGGCCGGAGTCACAAGCGAGGTTTGATGCGGGCTTGCTGGGCTTTGGTTAACTTCCTTTATCCAAGCCATTCTGAGGGATTTGAGCTCGATTTTTGACTCAAGACGGTGGGAGTTTAGGCCCTGTCAGTACCCCCTCGTTTCAGTCATTCTTACTTGTGTTCTTCGCAGGGCTAGTCGAGGTTGTTTCTGGGGCGACCACCACGTTTGGTTGCACCGTTGGCATGGGAGTCGATCCATGACTGAATGTCAGCCCGCTTCCAACGAGGATGGCCAACACCTCTTCGCTTGGTAAGCCGGTAGGCTTTAGGGAAGCCGGGTGTCTTGGCCAACTCTTGGGTGACGTACTCCGGGCAGCAGCGCACCATTGCTCCGACGTCAGCGCTGTCAAGTAGAGAGTCAGGGTCTAGTCGGATCAGGATTTCGCGGGCTAAGCCTCGGGAAATAAGAGTTGCCAATTGCTGCAGATCAACTGCATCTGCAAGCGCGGGGCGCTTTGTTGGCAATTCTTTAGGTTCGTCCAGCATATGCAGCTCCACGCGATCGATTCGAGTCAATGAAGGCTCGGCGCGCGTCTTGGATCGGCACAGCACTAACAACTGCACGAGTGAGGTACAAGGCACTTTTGGGAGCTACATCATTGGATGGGCGAGGTTCTGTCCCTCAAGGTTGCTCAAAGGAGTAACCAAGGGACAGCAGCGCTGCGCCCCATGGGAACTGTAGGACCGGTCTTGAATTTGGTATTGATGAATTGTGTCGAAGATTCAGCGCTGATAAATTGTCCGGCCTTGAGCAGTTAACGATGACGCGCGCAGTGATTTTTGGTAGGAAATTGAGGCCAGTTGCTAGGGGTAGCATCCATGAATGAATGCCGAGGAATGGGGCCGGAATACTGACGTTTGAGCTGCCTGTGCGGCAGTGAACCTCGGGCGACCACAGGATTGAGGATTCGGTGACTTTTGAGCTGCCTGTGCGGCAGTCAACCACCAGCTCTGGTACGGTCTTGCGCTCGATCATTTCTGAGCTGCCTGTGCGGCAGTGAACATGGACTCGCGCGACCGCTATGGCATCGAAGATTTCTGAGCTGCCTGTGCGTCAGTGAAGGCCCGGGCGGGGCACCACTCTTCAATCTTCATTTTCTGAGCTGCCTGTGCGGCAGTGAAGGGTGGGCGGCAGCTTCAGGATGGGCGTGGCCATTTCTGAGCTGCCTGTGCGGCAGTGAAGATCAACGCCAAGCCGTTGGACCAACTCACGATCTTCTGAGCTGCCTGTGCGGCAGTGAAGGCGGTGATCACTTCGGAAATGTCGACCAGCTCTTTCTGAGCTGCCTGTGCGGCAGTGAAGAGCAAATCGGCCGCTGCAAGTGCCCCGTCTGTTTTCTGAGCTGCCTGTGCGGCAGTGAAGTTGTGGCGCACGTTGCAGGCGTGACCTTTGCTTTTCTGAGCTGCCTGTGCGGCAGTGAAGCCGGGGATGAAGCGGCTCTTGATGTCGATGAATTTCTGAGCTGCCTGTGCGGCAGTGAAGGTGCTCATGTCAGGCCTTGGTGATGTTGGAGATTTCTGAGCTGCCTGTGCGGCAGTGAAGACCACTCACAAGGAATACTCCAAGGCGTTCAATTTCTGAGCTGCCTGTGCGGCAGTGAAGGACCCGGTGCTCACGGTGGCTCGATCGATTGATTTCTGAGCTGCCTGTGCGGCAGTGAAGTCCGTTGTCCATGAAGCTGACAAGCTCGGGCTTTTCTGAGCTGCCTGTGCGGCAGTGAAGTGGTCCAGCGCGATTTCCATGGCGTGAGGGTATTTCTGAGCTGCCTGTGCGGCAGTGAAGCGCGGCCGAGGCGGCGTCTTGGGTGCGATCTCTTTCTGAGCTGCCTGTGCGGCAGTGAAGGCGCCGAGGAGGCGTTTGGCGACAGCGTAGGTTTTCTGAGCTGCCTGTGCGGCAGTGAAGGTGCCGGTGAGTTGCACAAAGCGCTTGATCTTTTTCTGAGCTGCCTGTGCGGCAGTGAAGGCTGCTGAGACGAAGCGGCGCGGGTTGTTCACTTTCTGAGCTGCCTGTGCGGCAGTGAAGCGCACGCCCCGCCGAAAGCGCAGCACCAGCAATTTCTGAGCTGCCTGTGCGGCAGTGAAGGGCCGCCTGAGCAAGAAGGCCGCGCGCCTGCATTTCTGAGCAGCCTGTGCGGCAGTGAAGGGGCACATGTGCAAACCGTGCCGCCTGGATCTTTTCTGAGCTGCCTGTGCGGCATTGAAGCTGTTGGCTAGTCTGACTCGCATCCAGCAGGATTTCTGAGCTGCCTGTGCGGCAGTGAAGCCGAAGCCGAAGGGCACAGGGATCGTGACGTATTTCTGAGCTGCCTGTGCGGCAGTGAAGATGTCAACCATGTATGCCGAGCCTTGCTCGTCTTTCTGAGCTGCTTGTGCGGCAGTGAAGGCGAGCTGATGGTGGCTGGCCAGGCCCTTATGTTTCTGAGCTGCCTGTGCGGCAGTGAAGAGCCGCATGCAGGAGCGTGGCGAGCTGGTGAATTTCTGAGCTGCCTGTGCGGCAGTGAAGGCGACAGCAATACCGCGAGGCTGGCCGGTGCCTTTCTGAGCTGCCTGTGCGGCAGTGAAGCATCACTGGCGCATACCAACCGGGGAAGATGCTTTCTGAGCTGCATGTGCGGCAGTGAAGCGTGGGGCGGGTGGTGGCATCAATGCATGAATTTTCTGAGCTGCCTGTGCGGCAGTGAAGTGTAGCCCTCGGGCTTGTCAGCCTTGTATTCGTTTTCTGAGCTGCCTGTGCGGCAGTGAAGTTGCCCAAACCAGCGAAACCTTTGACCACTACTTTCTGAGCTGCCTGTGCGGCAGTGAAGCAGGCCGAGCCGCTGAGTGATGCCGACAAGCTTTTCTGAGCTGCCTGTGCGGCAGTGAAGTTGCAGCTGAAGAAGAACGCGCTGGCCAAGCGTTTCTGAGCTGCCTGTGCGGCAGTGAAGGCGGAGACGAAGGAAGGCCTGGGTGCGGTGCATTTCTGAGCTGCCTGTGCGGCAGTGAAGCGGCAGCGTTCGCATGGCCGCTGGCAGCTGATTTTCTGAGCTGCCTGTGCGGCAGTGAAGAGGCACGCTGATTGAACACGCCGCCATTGAGTTTTCTGAGCTGCCTGTGCGGCAGTGAAGTCCAGCACATCGGTGAACTGCTTGCCTCGCACTTTCTGAGCTGCCTGTGCGGCAGTGAAGGTTTGTGGTGGACTTGAGTTCGCGATCTATCTTTTCTGAGCTGCCTGTGCGGCAGTGAAGTAGTAGCGCTGGTCGAAAGTATCCGCGGTGTATTTCTGAGCTGCCTGTGCGGCAGTGAAGAACAAAGCAGATCGACAAGACGCCGAAAGACTTTTCTGCGCTGCCTGTGCGGCAGTGAAGCAGGGCTTGCCAGGGTGCATAAATCTTGATGTTTTCTGAGCTGCCTGTGCGGCAGTGAAGGCCCGCTAGTCGCGGTTGGCGAGGACGGAGAATTTCTGAGCTGCCTGTGCGGCAGTGAAGCCAGAGTTCGGATCTTTGCGCCCGTAGTTGCATTTCTGAGCTGCCTGTGCGGCAGTGAAGGCCGCAATGCCGTGCAGGGTCTTATCGCTCCATTTCTGAGCTGCCTGTGCGGCAGTGAAGCGGCCCGCAAACTCACCGGTTGCGCCTGTTGGTTTCTGAGCTGCCTGTGCGGCAGTGAAGGCGCCCAGATGTTGCGCCGCCTTGTTCCTGAATTTCTGAGCTGCCTGTGCGGCAGTGAAGAACAATCAACATGCGACCGGCGAGTCGACCCATTTCTGAGCTGCCTGTGCGGCAGTGAAGCGCACCGAACGTGCTGACAAGGTGCCCCTGGTTTTCTGAGCTGCCTGTGCGGCAGTGAAGTCCGGCCGCGCGAGCCAAGTCCACCTGGGTCATTTCTGAGCTGCCTGTGCGGCAGTGAAGCGGCCGCCCACGGGTCGGCCTGCAGCGCGGCATTTCTGAGCTGCCTGTGCGGCAGTGAAGAAAAGGACTTGGCCGGCTGGCTTGAGGCGGGCTTTCTGAGCTGCCTGTGCGGCAGTGAAGCTTCTTCTTGACGATCTGGCCCTTGTCGTCGCTTTCTGAGCTGCCTGTGCGGCAATGAAGCTTCTTCTTGACGATCTGGCCCTTGTCGTCGCTTTCTGAGCTGCCTGTGCGGCAGTGAAGGTCGGCGGCCTGGCCGGCGTCCGCGAATTCAATTTCTGAGCTGCCTGTGCGGCAGTGAAGAGAGGCCCGGCGCCTGCGCATTGCTCGCGCAATTTCTGAGCTGCCTGTGCGGCAGTGAAGCAGCAGATCACGGGCGACTGTGGGGCTTTGCATTTCTGAGCTGCCTGTGCGGCAGTGAAGGTTCGGCCCCTTTTTCTCAAGCCATGCTCATCTTTCTGAGCTGCCTGTGCGGCAGTGAAGGGTGGTCACGCGGATATCGAGGTTTTCCACCGTTTCTGAGCTGCCTGTGCGGCAGTGAAGGCTAACCCCGTGCGCCTGCCGTCTAAGCAGATTTTCTGAGCTGCCTGTGCGGCAGTGAAGGACCCGTGTCAATAACTGTACGGAGCCCGGCATTTCTGAGCTGCCTGTGCGACAGTGAAGGGGATGTTCTCCCGATCGTCATCGTCCATGCATTTCTGAGCTGCCTGTGCGGCAGTGAAGGCTTTCGCCCGACATCTGAGCAGTCGGGTAGTTTTCTGAGCTGCCTGTGCGGCAGTGAAGTCGATGTCTGATGCCGCGCGGGCCACGTACCTTTTCTGAGCTGCCTGTGCGGCAGTGAAGACGCGATCGGCAATGCAATTGCCCTGCGGGTATTTCTGAGCTGCCTGTGCGGCAGTGAAGGAAAAGCGGTTCAAGAGCGTGGCCCGCTTGCAATTTCTGAGCTGCCTGTGCGGCAGTGAAGGGGAGCCTTGAGGGCGTCGATGCGGGCTTTTTTTTCTGAGCTGCCTGTGCGGCAGTGAAGGTGTGCTCATTTGAGATAGTCCTTTGCTGCAATTTCTGAGCTGCCTGTGCGGCAGTGAAGCACAAGCATGGTCAGGTCATCGGCGGCCTTCATTTCTGAGCTGCCTGTGCGGCAGTGAAGGGCGCGGGGAGTGCCTGCCGAACGCCCAGCATTTTCTGAGCTGCCTGTGCGGCAGTGAAGCCCTGACAGCTGGGAGGCAAATCCCTGGCTGTTTTCTGAGCTGCCTGTGCGGCAGTGAAGAGCGGCCATCCAGCGCGAGGAAATGGCTGTGTTTTCTGAGCTGCCTGTGCGGCAGTGAAGACATGCCAGCCCCAGTCCGGCAAAGGCTGCCATTTCTGAGCTGCCTGTGCGGCAGTGAAGACCAAGCGGTGACGCTATCGATGGCGGCATAATTTCTAAGCTGCCTGTGCGGCAGTGAAGTGGGGCGCTGTGCGTGATTGGCTGACCAGCAATTTCTGAGCTGCCTGTGCGGCAGTGAAGATCACGGGCAACCGGATCGGCAATTGCTACCATTTCTGAGCTGCCTGTGCGGCAGTGAAGGGTCTGCCAAGCGGCGTTTGCCGCCGATCCAATTTTTGAGCTGCCTGTGCGGCAGTGAAGTGCGCCCCATCGGCTGGAGCTACCGCGTTCATTTTCTGAGCTGCCTGTGCGGCAGTGAAGAGAAAACCGCCCACCGTGCGGGCCAGTTGGAATTTCTGAGCTGCCTGTGCGGCAGTGAAGTAAGGGCCATCAGGTCTACATGCGCCGCTTCTTTTCTGAGCTGCCTGTGCGGCAGTGAAGAAGAGCGGTGTGGGCGTCAACAGTGCCGTCAATTTCTGAGCTGCCTGTGCGGCAGTGAAGCATAGGATTGCCATTAAGGACTTCCCGCAACTTTTCTGAGCTGCCTGTGCGGCAGTGAAGCAGCAGCACGCGCTGATTGTGCAGATGGCCGATTTCTGAGCTGCCTGTGCGGCAGTGAAGGTGGATAACAGGGGGCTGGTTGAACCTCTTTAGTTTCTGAGCTGCCTGTGCGGCAGTGAAGTGTCAGCCACTCGGCCTGCTGGGGTGCCTTCTTTTCTGAGCTGCCTGTGCGGCAGTGAAGACAAAGTACGAGGCCGAGATCAGCATCAAGAATTTCTGAGCTGCCTGTGCGGCAGTGAAGGGAGGCCTGGGCCTTTGCCCAGTTCCTCAAGCTTTCTGAGCTGCCTGTGCGGCAGTGAAGCGGGCGCGGGTCAGGTCTTGCGCGACGTTCTGTTTCTGAGCTGCCTGTGCGGCAGTGAAGCCCGAGCGCGGCTTTGAAGCCGCGCATGTGAATTTCTGAGCTGCCTGTGCGGCAGTGAAGCTCAGCGTCGACACCGTCCAGCGAGCCGTGCATTTCTGAGCTGCCTGTGCGGCAGTGAAGGGTACTCCCCTGGGGCAACAGGCACACCATCTTTTCTGAGCTGCCTGTGCGGCAGTGAAGAGGCGCTGGAGCAGAGCGCGTCCGCAAGTTGATTTCTGAGCTGCCTGTGCGGCAGTGAAGCTTGCCAAGGGCGCGGCGCACGGTGTCGGGATTTTCTGAGCTGCCTGTGCGGCAGTGAAGCAGCTTCTTCGCCCACCGCTTCGACGCGTTGATTTCTGAGCTGCCTGTGCGGCAGTGAAGGCGGCGGCAAGGCAGTGGGCGGCGCACGCACATTTCTGAGCTGCCTGTGCGGCAGTGAAGTCTTCGTCCCACAGGTAACCGGCTTCAGAGTATTTCTGAGCTGCCTGTGCGGCAGTGAAGCCTTGTGTGCTGCTGCTCATACAGGTGATGTATTTCTGAGCTGCCTGTGCGGCAGTGAAGCGCAGCCGTTGCAAATGGACGGTCGGCGTGACTTTCTGAGCTGCCTGTGCGGCAGTGAAGAGCAATGCCGCTTTTGTGACCGAGGACGGTGTTTTCTGAGCTGCCTGTGCGGCAGTGAAGCAATCCGTCGCATCATTGATCTCCACGTAATTTTTCTGAGCTGCCTGTGCGGCAGTGAAGCGAAAGCCCGAGCGCCCGCCACCGCTGCGCTGTTTCTGAGCTGCCTGTGCGGCAGTGAAGCCTGGGTGCCAGCATGCACGTGGCCATTCTTCTTTCTGAGCTGCCTGTGCGGCAGTGAAGGTAGACGGTGTCTTGCCCGCCGATCGCGAGTATTTCTGAGCTGCCTGTGCGGCAGTGAAGCGGGAGTGCAAGTTCAATAAGGGGCTCTGGAATTTCTGAGCTGCCTGTGCGGCAGTGAAGCTGGGTTCATTGGTGGGCGCAGCGATTCTTGATTTCTGAGCTGCCTGTGCGGCAGTGAAGGCTGGCGGCCGGCAGCGCAGGCCTGGAGGTCTTTTCTGAGCTGCCTGTGCGGCAGTGAAGTCCGCATAGCCTGGGGACAGCCCTGACAGATATTTCTGAGCTGCCTGTGCGGCAGTGAAGTCGGTGCTGGCGGGGTCTCCGGTGCGGCGATATTTCTGAGCTGCCTGTGCGGCAGTGAAGTCTTGATGGCGTTGAAATACTCGGCTTTGAGATTTCTGAGCTGCCTGTGCGGCAGTGAAGAGTCTCCCTGGAGCTGTGGGTCGCAAGCTTCATTTCTGAGCTGCCTGTGCGGCAGTGAAGACCACCCACAAGGAATACTCCCAGATGTTCAATTTCTGAGCTGCCTGTGCGGCAGTGAAGCCGTGGGCGGCTTGGGGGTAGGCGCAGGGGAATTTCTCAGTTGCCTGTGCGGCAGTGAAGAAAGCAAAAGATCGCCCTAGGCGTGTTCAGCATTTTCTGAGCTGCCTGTGCGGCAGTGAAGGCCTTTTCCCCATGACGGGCCAATGGTTTCCCTTTCTGAGCTGCCTGTGCGGCAGTGAAGCTCGGCGCCAGCTTTGCCACTGCGGGGCTGCATTTCTGAGCTGCCTGTGCGGCAGTGAAGAGGTACTCCCCTGGGGCAGCAGGCACACCATCTTTTCTGAGCTGCCTGTGCGGCAGTGAAGAGCCCCCGGCGCACCTGGGTTCGCGTTCTTCCTTTCTGAGCTGCCTGTGCGGCAGTGAAGATGGCTGGCCATGCCCCAGGTGCTGCCCTTTGTTTTCTGAGCTGCCTGTGCGGCAGTGAAGCGCGCCCTGGCAAATCATCTATGGCGAGACCTTTTCTGAGCTGCCTGTGCGGCAGTGAAGTCATCCCGTTCACTCCGGTGTTGGTAGCGAGTTTTCTGAGCTGCCTGTGCGGCAGTGAAGACGAAGCCTCGGGCCCGGATGTATGCCAGCAATTTCTGAGCTGCCTGTGCGGCAGTGAAGAGAGCGGCCGCAGGGTCGATCCTGCCGCGGGTTTTCTGAGCTGCCTGTGCGGCAGTGAAGGGGTTGGTGAACAAGAAGGCGGCGGTGTTGTATTTCTGAGCTGCCTGTGCGGCAGTGAAGATGCCAACACCGAGAACTTCAGACCCGGTGAATTTCTGAGCTGCCTGTGCGGCAGTGAAGACGCTGCTGCTGCCTCGCAGCGTGAGCATCTTTTTCTGAGCTGCCTGTGCGGCAGTGAAGACGCGGTGCTGGCCTATGTGCCCAAGATCAGCTTTCTGAGCTGCCTGTGCGGCAGTGAAGCTGAATTCTTGGGCCGACGAATCCGGGCCGATTTTCTGAGCTGCCTGTGCGGCAGTGAAGGACAGGTGGCGGGAAGACCCACGTTATTGCTCTTTCTGAGCTGCCTGTGCGGCAGTGAAGGACCTTCCGCCAGCGCATCACCGACCGCTACCTTTTCTGAGCTGCCTGTGCGGCAGTGAAGTCATGGTGGTCTTGCCTTTGGAGTTTTTGTTTTTTCTGAGCTGCCTGTGCGGCAGTGAAGCAGCGCGTGAACTCGCTGCTGATCTCGGAAGATTTCTGAGCTGCCTGTGCGGCAGTGAAGGCGCTGCTCCTGCACCTTTGACGTTGTTCACTTTTCTGAGCTGCCTGTGCGGCAGTGAAGAAACGCCGTACCACCACCACGGCCGCATCAAATTTCTGAGCTGCCTGTGCGGCAGTGAAGTCAGGATAGGGGGGTGCGCTTTGGCAGACCCATTTCTGAGCTGCCTGTGCGGCAGTGAAGGCTCGCGGGCAGCGGCCAGGGCGGCGCTCTGCTTTTCTGAGCTGCCTGTGCGGCAGTGAAGGACCCCGCCGACCTCAGCGCCCTGGGCCAAGATTTCTGAGCTGCCTGTGCGGCAGTGAAGCGGCGCCTGGACACCCATCGGCCATCTGTACATTTCTGAGCTGCCTGTGCGGCAGTGAAGGAGGTCTACAAGACTCTGCTGACCGAGCTGGGTTTCTGAGCTGCCTGTGCGGCAGTGAAGTGCAGCAACAAGGGCCTGGTGGCCCTCAGCAATTTCTGAGCTGCCTGTGCGGCAGTGAAGCATGCCGAAGCCAGCGCGTAGCTGTCCGAGTTTTTCTGAGCTGCCTGTGCGGCAGTGAAGCAAATTCGTTTGATCTTGCCGCCGTTGTTGCCTTTCTGAGCTGCCTGTGCGGCAGTGAAGGCGAAGGCGTAGGCACGGGGGCCGCATCAACCTTTCTGAGCTGCCTGTGCGGCAGTGAAGAAAACCAAGCCGGGCCAATCCTGGGGCGTGATTTTCTGAGCTGCCTGTGCGGCAGTGAAGCTTGAGCACGATCTGGCCAGCGTCGGCGAAAATTTCTGAGCTGCCTGTGCGGCAGTGAAGATCAGCCAGGGCGTAGGCGCGGATGCTGGTTTTTTCTGAGCTGCCTGTGCGGCAGTGAAGGAGCTGGCAAAACGCTTTGAGGGGATCAAACATTTCTGAGCTGCCTGTGCGGCAGTGAAGGGGGCAGGCCTGGGCGCTATTGGCGGCAACAATTTCTGAGCTGCCTGTGCGGCAGTGAAGGACGCCCCTTGATGTGCTGGCTGACCATTGACTTTCTGAGCTGCCTGTGCGGCAGTGAAGCGTAAAAAAAGCACCCGAAGGTGCTTGTTTGCTTTCTGAGCTGCCTGTGCGGCAGTGAAGACTTTCGAATCTGAAGTGAAGTAGTTGTAGCATTTCTGAGCTGCCTGTGCGGCAGTGAAGATGGTGGATGGATTCCGTAAGCAGTGCCTCATTTTCTGAGCTGCCTGTGCGGCAGTGAAGGCGCTGCGCTGCGATCTGGGCGGGGCCTGACATTTCTGAGCTGCCTGTGCGGCAGTGAAGGAGCGCGATGCCCGCGCCGCCTTCGCTGAATATTTCTGAGCTGCCTGTGCGGCAGTGAAGCATCGGCTGCTGACAACTACGGCATCGGTACATTTCTGAGCTGCCTGTGCGGCAGTGAAGGCGCTGGCCCTGGCGCGCATAGTTGCCCGGCATTTCTGAGCTGCCTGTGCGGCAGTGAAGGTTGGCACCCAAAACGCCAGCGGCAAGTTGGATTTCTGAGCTGCCTGTGCGGCAGTGAAGGCAGCGGGCTTTGAAACCACTCGCTACAAAAATTTCTGAGCTGCCTGTGCGGCAGTGAAGCACAGTCGGGGCAACAAGGCCCACCGTGGACATTTCTGAGCTGCCTGTGCGGCAGTGAAGGACGCTGGCCGATGCGCTGGAGCGCTACGTGCTTTCTGAGCTGCCTGTGCGGCAGTGAAGCTTCAGGCAGAAAACCAGCGGCCACGAAAGAATTTCTGAGCTGCCTGTGCGGCAGTGAAGATGCTGGAAGCTATTGAAGACCCAGCCGTTGATTTCTGAGCTGCCTGTGCGGCAGTGAAGTTGGGCGCGGTGCGAAACCAGCGATTGGTGAATTTCTGAGCTGCCTGTGCGGCAGTGAAGGTCTGCCGGGTGGCGCGGCGGATCTTGCTTGTTTTCTGAGCTGCCTGTGCGGCAGTGAAGTAACCAAAAATGATGCTAAGTCACTCTGGCCAGTACGGAATTTTAAAGAACCCGCTATGCACCCCAAAAAAAAACGGCGAACGCAAGTGCTTGATTTAACAAGCACTTGCGAGCCCGATCAAAAAAAGGGTCAGAACCAGGGGACGGTGGCGTTGGCGCTCAGGCCGTAAGCATTGAACTCACCGAGGCTGGGTTCAGCGACAGGTTCGCTCAGCGCCAGAAACAGGTTAAAGCTTTGACCCGTGCTGGCGCTGCGGATCTGCACGAAGGGCAAGTAAAGCTGCTCTGCAGCGGTATCGGGCACCCGCGCCAACGCTTCATCGGCGCTGATGCCATGCCGCTTCATTTGCCGACGACGCAAGCGCTGAGGGTTGCTTTTTGCCTGCTTCCGAGTCAGCCACCGATGCGATGCCGCCGTGGGAACCGGCGCACTCGCAGTCACGCGCACATGGTCATGCATTCCAGTCAGCCAAGACTGCGCCATGAGCTGGGCCAGCGCGGCCTCAGGCCCGAACAAGCGCAAGACGCTGCCCAGGCTGATTGGCCTCTCTGAGTAGTCAGGGAAGCCAACGCCAATTTGCTTGGACTGCAGCTGTACCAAGGCGCGGTGAAGCTTTGCGTAAAGCGCTGACAGCAGCTGATGCGCCGGGAAATCTGGGTCGGCCTGTAGTTGGATGTCGATGTAGTGCAAAGACATGATGAGCCTCACTCTCAGTCCTTGCCTGCGTCGCCAAACACGCCGCCGCGAATCAAGGTGGCCATGACAAAGTGCTGCTGTTCCACGGGGGGGGCGACATCCTTCAGCAGCCAGTTGTCCAAGAGCGAATAAAAGTCTAGCTTGGGACGTGCCTTGCCAGATGCATCCTTGGCGTTTGGCTGACGATAGGCCTTACCCTGGGTTGTCACCGAACCGTAGGGCTCCACCGCAATCGGCCCCAGCTCGTCTGCACCTTCGTACCACGTATCAATCGTCCGGATGGCGTTTCCGACCTTCTGAGAATGGATGGCGGCAACTTCATCGACGTGATAGAGCGTCTTGCTTTTCCCGGCACTGCCTTTGTCCAGAATCAGCTCTTGCGATGGGAACACTTCTTGGCCGGCACCTTGGCGAACAAAGGCCGTGACCTGCAGCAACACATGGGCTGACCCCGCGAGACCTGTGGCAATAACTTGGCTCAACTCATCGAGTCCTTTGGCCTGGTTATAGGTCGCCTCCATAGATCGGGTATTGAGTGCCAATGCATCGAACACCCAAGAACCGACGGCTTGCCCCTCCTGCAGCTTCTCAACCGTCACTTCAACTTGCTCGGCTCCGATCCGGTTGCGCCACAAGAAGCGGCCGTTGGCAAGGTTGGTCGCGTAGCGACGCGCCAGTTCTCCAAATCCATGCTGGGTCATATAGCCTTGGACAGTTGATGCCAGCTTAGCTTGATAGGCCGCACTGTTGCACGCCGATGGTGCGCCTGCTCCGCCGAGTACGCGCAATGTGAAGCGCACTTTGAGCGTGTCGGAATCTGCGGGCAATGCAGCCACATCCACCGTTTGCAAGTTCGGCTTTTCGATGGCTGCGTCGAGCTTCGCAGGGTCTTGATCTTTGGCTTTGAGGCGGTTGCTGATGGTGCCTCGGACCGACTTGGCCTGAATCTTGACGGGGGCCCATGCTTGGGACCGGGCCCGTTCATCCCAGCGCCCAGCGTGGAGTACGGCATCAGAAGGATCCAGCTTGCGTTCAAAAGCCAGGACGGTAGCGGTAGTGAGTTTGTCGGACATGATGTCAATCTTTCAAAATGTGTGTTCAGTTCGATGGAATGAGGACACGGCCTTAGCTGTAGTCGTAGGCGTCGCTGTCATCCAATTCCTCTTGCGCGTCAATGCTGCTAACTGCTTGGTTGAAGGTCTGTTCCGGTGTCGATGGCCGATAGCCATTTCGACAACGGTATAACCCTTGTTCCTCATCGGCCTCCGAGCGCCAAAGCAACTCGGTTAAGTTGGTCAGGCGATGCGGGCTGATCCATTCACCCAGCGAATAGACCGACTCCACAAACCGTAGCGGCACCTTCGGGTCACGTGCATTGCGTACCGAGCCTGCGGCGTGCGTCTGAGCGCCCAGTGCGGCATATCCCACAGGGATGGGCACCACCCAGCCACTTCCTTTGGGACGCATGAGGTCGGCCCACTGCACTTTCCCGTCAGTTACTTCGACATCGCCCGTTGGCATGACAGCCCGATAGTTGAAACGCGAGGCATGTAGCCAAGCATCCAATAGCGTGGCCTTGGGTTGTTGGGTCCGCAGCTCCTGTAAGCGCTGAGCCAAAATATCATCCCGGCCAACCAAGGCGTATCCGGGTAACCATTGGCGACGCCATTTTCGGAATTCCATAGCGGCGGCTTCCGGCTCATCAGGCACGATGGCCAGCCATGGACGCACGCGCTTGCCTGGGGCAGGACGGGACGGCAGCACGCTGCCTCCTGCCACGCGCATACCGCTCAAGATGCTGCCAGTTAGCTTGGCCCAATCGTCTGTCTGCGCTTCATTGCCTTGAACCAATGCCGCAGAGCCACCGGGCACGCGTTTCTCCGACACAGCCAAAACCAAAGTCAACTCCAGGTGGGTTCGGCCTTCTTCCACAATGGCGGCTGTACTGCCGTCTTTGTCGACTGGGTTGCGGGTCAGGTTGAAGGTGCGCACATAGCCCTGGGTCACTTGCTCTTGGTGGTGGTGACACACCACGCCAACGCCAAGCAACTGAAGCGGCACGCCTGCACTACACAGCTTGCGCTCTAACGCCCACATCAAGCCAGCAAAGGCGGTGATAGATGGGAAGCCGTGCGTCAGCGGGCTGGCAATGGCATTTGCGTTTTGGATACGCAAGTGAGGCAATACGAGGATGGCTTGTGGTTTGAGGAGGTTCATGGGTTTCCCTCCCGCTGTGCAACAAGCTCCGCGTGTGTCTGGCGGATGCCGATGTAGTGCGGTGCATCCAGCCGGTCTCGCAAGGTGCGCAGTTGTTGCTTGAAGCCGTCTTCATCTGTCAGCAACACCTTTTTCCACTCACGTGCTTCAGTGTCACCAACCATCAGCCCATCCCGTAGCTGCTGGTTCAACCAATTGGCAAAGAACTTGCCGATGGCCGCAGGCCAGTCCATCCAAAGCCAATCGTGCGCGAACTGAGCTTCCTCTGGCAACTCGGCCCGCAGAGGGTCGAGCCACAACTGCTCTTCGTAGCGCAGGGCTTCGAAACGCTCGTCGTCTCGGCTCCACCCTGGCGGCAGCAGGTGTTGCAGTTCGGCAGCCAGCGCGACCAATTCATCCATCAACGTGTCCAACAAGGCTTCGCGCCGCTGGCGTGTCTCCAATTTAGCGTCTGGGTCGGACTCTAAAAACACGCGCAGCGAATGAATGGCCCGACGCACTTCCGGGCGCGCGATGAAGAGACGATCGAACACCGACGTGGCGTGAGCCGGCAATCGCACGGAGCTGGGCTGCCACCGAGGAGGCTGCGAGGAGAGCAGGTAGTTGACCCCTCGGCGCTCGCTGTTGAGCTGGCTGATGTTTTGCGGCTTGGTCCCACCCATGTTTTGCACGGCCAAACCGGGGTACTCATGAAACATACCGTCATGTTCCTTGCGGTCACGTCGGGCCAGGCGAGCGGCTTTGTTCGCCTCACCAAATCGGTGTTCCTGTACCTGTGCATGCACAGCATGAGCCAATGAGGTGGCATACAGCGGTGCCAACAAGATGTAGTCCGTGTCGGCGCAAGCGTCGCTGCCGGTCAGCCAGTACACCTGTTTGGCCAGAGTGTGGCTGCTTGGCCCCTCAGAGCGTGGTTGCGTCAATGAGACCAAGGCGTCTCGGAGCGCCTGAGCCTGCGCAGGGTCAGCATGCAGTGCGGTCAGAGCATCGGAGTCGTGTGCTAACAGCGCGGCGAGCAAGCTGCGCCCGTTCACTTCCAGCTTGAGTAGCTTGTACACATCCAGTGCCGCAGCGTTGCCCACCACATCGCTGGCAAAGCTGGAGCCAAGGGCGTGGCTGCCCAATTCAGCGAGCGAGGGCAGGGTCGCTGGCTCCATATACAGATTGGTGCCGCGCGCTTCAGGGTGGATGGGTTTGAGGGAATGAGTGACAGCTTGGATTTGCTCCACACGCTTGGCTGCGCTGGTCAGCCAAGCGTCATAAGCAAACGACGCCATCACCTCGTCGCGTTGGGGATCGTCAGGCTTGAGCTTGTCGAGCTTGCCTTGCAGTCGTTCTTGCAAGAACGCGCTGATGGCCGCTCGATAGCCTGTCTCGCCGCCTGTGCCAGGGGTTTGGGACATGGAAATACCTTTCCAAAAAGGAGTTGGAAGCTAGAATCCCACGGTCAGCACACAGCCAACCGGGGATGTGACAAATGGCTAGATAGCCGAAGAGGCCCTTCTTGGGGCGCGGAAGCTATCCACTGTGACCTCACTTTCTTATTGGTGCCTCCACAGCACGTTGTTGACATCAACCGTGGTGCAACTCGAACCTGCACCACGGTTTTCTTTACGGGATCAGATTTTAACCAGTCATCTTCTATGCGTAGGGAAAATTATTTCGTGAACGGATCTTAGTGCAGAACTAAGGGACAATCAAGCCACTGTCGGAAGACAGCTCAGAAAAGTCACCTTCCTTGCGTGGCGCACTGATCCACTGCCGTACAGGCAGCTCAAGCTTTCTTGGTGAAACCCAAGCGCTCGTCCCACAGCCAGCCGTCCCGGCATGCGGGCAGGCTGGCTGTGAAGTAGCGTTCTGCGCATCGCGCTAATGACAAGCCTTGCGCCTCAGCCAGCGCGGACAATTCCTGCATCAAATCCAGGTGCGGCCATCGCGACACGGTAGTGGTGTCCATTTGGGGAAGCGGTGCCAAATGGCACAGGGTTTGATGCACAGGGATATAGGCTTTGTCATGGCGCCCCTTGCCATCCTCTACGCGATGCAGCCACAGCGACTCTTCATCGTCGTCGGGTAGCAGCGCGACATCATCTCGACGCTGCGGGTCAAAGCGAAAGCGCTGAAACTGTGGGAGCAATCCAGTCAGCCACAATGCTCGTGGAGCTTCTGGTCGTGGCTCGTGCCACTGCAAGCTCGCGGCATGACTGACGGCAGCGTCGCCTGGGGCCTTTGGCAGCATGCAGGCGTGGATACGAGCGTGCTCTAAATCGACCAAGCGGCGGCTGGGGTGTAGCGCCGCTTGTGCAACAGCGATGCGCGGCTGCGCATCGACTGCCCACAAAAAGCAGTTGCTAGCGTCCTGCTCAAGCAGGTCATGCAGGAAGTGCGACTTTAGCTGAAAGGGACGATGCGCTGTTTCAAAGCCTGGTTTGCAGAACGCAGGCTGGTTGGTCTTCTCGTAGTGGCGTAGGTTGCTGTCCAACACCGCCATGTTGACGCCCCCAACCGCCCCCGGTTGATGCCGACGTATGCGCCCTGCGAGCTGAATGAGAGACCGAATAGAAGACGGCTCAACTACCGCCCAGTTATACGAGTGGTCCCGCCCGACTTCAGTGACCGGACTACCTAACACGACAAATAGGTGGTTTTTCTCGGGGTATGCATCAAAAAATGCACGCAACTCCGGCCGCTCAAGCGCCGGGTCGTAGTCCGCCCCCGCACCACGTCGGTTCAACGCGGTGTCTAGTTTCTGCTCCATGGCAGACCGCAGAAGCAGCGGGAACTGCGAGTGGTACACACACAAGTGGACGCGTACATCAGGGGCGGGCGCGCCCATGGCATACATGGCAAGCGCCACGTCGTATAGCGGCGCGATATTGGCCATGCGGATCAAGCCAAAGCTGATGCGCTTGCCGCTTTTGGGGTCTGTGCTTTGGTTATGCGGCAGTTGATGTAGCCGCCATGCTTGCTCTAGGGCAAGGCGCGCAAAGTCTTTGCGGCGTTCGGCTTCCTTCAGACTGGGCCAAGTGTCAGGCAGGGGAACAATCTGTGCCAGGCGGCGCACTTCAGCCTGCTTGAGCTTGCTGATGCGTTTGTCCACAAATTGGGCATGTGCCTCGCGAAACGTGGGGCCGTCCGCGCACTCTTGAGCAGTTTGATGGAACTCATCGATCCAAAGGCTGCAGATGTTGAGTGGCTCACCGGGGCGCTCGCTGCGGTGCTTCTGGTAGACCGCTCGCCCGGCGCGGTAGGCCAAAAAGAGGCCTTCCACCAGTGCCGGCGGTAACGTGGCCGAGGACAGCAAAACACGGCTGCCCAAAAGCCCCGCCCAATGCACCAGCCTGGTCAGTGCTGGCAAGTCGGCTATGTCGAAATCGTCGGGCTCGTCCAGTACCAAATCGCCTGTGAGCAGCCGCAACATGGGTGCGATCTGGCGACCCCCACGCAGGCTTTCCGTGGCTGGCGTCAGATGATCTATGGTGCATACCAGCAAGGGGGCGGACAGCAGGCGGCGCACATGAGGGTCATCCGTCAGCCTTTGTAGCAGGGGGTGCTGATCGTTCCCTTCGTAGAGCAAACCACTGACCGATTCTTGAAGGTCTTCGGCGTCATCGGATTCACCTGCAACCGGCAGACGGGGGTCACCCATCAGCCCTTGTATTGAGGCCGACCCCGTTGCTTCGGCCTGCTGCTCCCAGTATTCAAACAAAGCGCGACTGGCCGACCCACCCACCTGTATCGCGAGCTGTTCGTCGTTCAAGGACAGGTCGTTTTGAAAGCTGCGCCCGGTTTGCAGCGTCAGGGTTCGCAAACCCATGGCAAAGGCACAGCGCATGCCTTTCTCAGGCTCTGCAAGCGCGTACATGATGCGGGCGTTGCCAATGGTCTTGCCGCAGCCCGTAGACGCCATGTTGACGATGAATGTGCCTTGTTTCGCAGCTCGGCCGTGGAGGCTATGAGCTAAGTCGGCGGCCTTGTCTTGCCATGAGAAGCGTGCATCCGCAGTCCGCCGTTTGAGCGGCTTGTGGTTTTTGAGTGCAGGCAAGCTTCGAGCCAAGCTTGGGAGGGACCGTGCCACTAGCGTCGCATGGGCTTGAACACCCAGCAGGTGCTCATCTAAAGTTTGGTTGAAGCCGGGGTGGTGGGCCTGAGAGCCAAGGTCGGTGGCTGCACCGTTGCGACGCGTGTTGGCATACAACGGGTACTTGGTATTTCGGAACAAGGTTCGGCGGGACTCGTCGGAAATGCTGGAGTAGTGGTGGTCCGCCAGCATCAGGCAGAGCCTGGATACATGCATGGCAAATGGGGCGTACAGCACAGGTTCTGAACTTTGGTGCTGAGAAATCTCGAAAAGCTTCTTCGCGTAGCGCGCTGCCTTCTTCCGCCAGGCGACGGTCGACACCGGCAGACCATGCTGAAAGTGCCAATGACCTTCCACTTTTTGTTTGGTGGACACTTCCCGGGGTTCATTCCAGTCAGCACTGATACGAAGCAGCACGTCGTCTAGATTGTTGGCATTCAGGAAGGTAGGTCGCGCGCCAAAGCGACGATAAATTGAACGATAGTCATTGACTTCGTCGTCGTTGTTTCCTTCTGCAGCCAGGACTGGCTTGCACGGCAGGCGGTGGTGGGTAAAAACAAGCCAAGCGACCGCCTGAGCAAGTGGCGGCAGATTGGCAAACGGGAGGCTTTGCGATGCGCGTGGTTCATCCAAGCCGTCGCGTAGCAATCGTCCGCCACGGTGATCTAGCCACATAGCCTCAAAGACACCGGGATTGACGCCGACGTCTGCGCAAGCCGCTAGCCGTTGCAGCCATCCGGCGTCCGTGGCTTCTGATCCGACAAATGCCTGAAACAGCCTGACCGACACCCACTCATGACGGTAGTGATTGCGTTCACGCTGGCCAGGGTTGCTGAGCTTGTCTTGAAACGCCTGTGTGGCCTTTCCCAGGTCATGCAGGAGGGCCGCAAGCGCCGTTAACGCGGTCATCAAAGGTAGGCCGTGCCACGCGTTCTCATCGTCTGCTCGCAGCACATTGCTGCGAGTTGAGTTCGTCGGAACCGCCCCCCGCTCATTGAAATGCGAGGCATCCCCCACCGTCCACAGCAGTTCGCTGTGGTCCAGCCCACGTATCCAGTGGCAGGCAACGGCTGTGTTTTTGCGGGCGGTCTTGCGCAGCAGGCGGCGCAGAGTGTCTAGGCCGTCTTGGGTGATGGCGGTTTGCCAAGTGCGGTCGCCGCGCCTTTCAGCAAACTGGTCAAGGATGCGGCGCGACTCGGTGAGTGCGCGCTTGTCGCATTGGGAAATAAACAGGACGTTCATGGACTGATGCCGCTGGTTTTAGCCGATTGGCCTTGTTGTACGGCGACTTCTTTGAGGGAATCGATCATGAAGTCCAACGCCTCATGGCGGGCGAATGAGTCTATGCAGGCTTGCCGAAACTCTTGTTCGCTGTCACCGCGTTTGGCGCTGACAAAGGCCTGCGGCAGGATTTGGGCATCTTTGATCAGGTCAGCGGCGTCAAACACCAGGCCGCCGCGCCGGGTTTTGCCGTGGAGGACCGCCAAGCCGTGGGGCAGGCCCAGCACCCAGGTGGCGGTGGCGGCTAGGCCGTAGGCGAGGTAGTTGCCGTGGTCAAGAAACTGATTGGCCAGGTCGGTGCCTTCCCCCTTTTTGCTGCGGGTGAAGTCGCCGAAAGCGAGCGCGACACAGGCCATGCGGTAAAGCTGCTTGGTCAGGCGGGCTTCTTCTGTCAGCAGAGCGGTGGTGTCTTGCGCGGCTTGAATTTGAGTGAGGCTGCCCGCAAGCATGGCGTTCAGCTCATCGCCGTCGATCTTGAAGCCTGCATCGCGCAGGCGCTTGTCCAGCCATTGCTTGCCGACCCTTGCCAGTCTGAGCTTTTGCAGGGACTTGGCCGCAGCGAGCCTGTGCGCATCGTCAAACCAAAAGCGAACCCAGTGCTGCAGGTACTCGGTGGGCCGGTACTCGCTTTGCGGTTGCAGCCATTCCACTTCAAGCTCGCGTTCAGGGGCTGCAAACAAGGGCGTGCCGCCGCCACCGCAAAATCCCAGCAGCACACCGGCTTTGGCCAACTCGCGCATGGCAGCCTGCGTGACCGAGGTGCCGGTGCCCAGCAGCACGGAGGTGGTGTTAGCGATGGGGATATTCCAGTACAGCGACTGCTTGCCCTGCTCGGTCACATACTCCACCCGCCCGCCGTTGACCAAGACCCGGCAGTGCTCCAGGTAGTAGATGTTGGCCCGCTTGGAGTGCAGGATGGTTTTGAGATCGCTGGGGGTCAGGTCTTGCATGCCCGCAAGTTTCAACTCTTGCTAGCTCACAGGACGAGCTAGTTGGGCGAGCAGTGCCTAAGTTGCTAGGTGAATAGTTACTGCAATTTGCGGTGCTAGGTCTGGGGCTCTGAATTTATTGAGCAGACCAGTCAAGTCTAAGGAAGTCTATGGCGACTAGGCTTGGTCGGTTTGTACAGCTGTCAACGGCAGAGTTGGCTGGCCCAAGCGCGTTCGACTTGATGACCTGACTGCGTACTTTTATGTGATGCGGACTTTGGCAGTTGGAGCCCCCAATGAGCAAAGGCGAAGTCCTTGGTTGCAGTTGCGGCTTTTGCCACCGCCAGAGGCAATTATTCATTTCTAGCCGCGGCTCACATCTTGCTCCTCCAAGGACTTCCATCGCTGCGATCGACTGAAGCAACAAGCATTTGCTTCACTCACCAGATGGCTTTTGGTGTGATCGGGTGAGCGAGTACCCAAATTTTCACCTCAAGTGAACTTGGGTTGCTTCCGTCGGTGGCATTTGGATTGTGTGACGACAAAATTTCTAGGAAAGAGCCAAGGGAGCATTGGTTTTGACGCGAACTCACGTCGGTTCAATTCCGGATTCCTAGCGTTGAAATCGCCGCACAACTCGCCGCACAACTTGCCGATTCGAAAAATCTTAACGACGAGCCTGTGCGGGCTGTAGCGTTGTTTTCAAGTGACGCCGGCCCACCATCTTTTTGAGAAAACCCAATCCTGATCGGTTGGGTTTTTTTATGCTCGAACGGATTCACTGCCTGCCGGGCGAGCATTGGAGGGTTGAAATCACGGCCCGACACTGGGTGGTATTTCCCTCGAAAACCAAGGGGAATACCGCTCACTCTTGTCACTGTTTTAGGTGATATTTGTATTGAGTTTGTAAGCGCAGGCAGCGCGTGGGATTGCGCGCTGCTTGCAAGATTCGCGCTCGACTACAATCAAAGCCTGGGTGCAAAGCTCGCATATGGCAGGGCAGCAGGTTTTAGCGATGGTCGGGCCGCCTCGCGGGAAAATGACGACCATGAATCTGAATCCGACCCATGTCACCGAAGTTGCGGCAGCCGCGATCTTTGTTGTGGCCCTGCTCCATACCTTCTCCACCAAGTTCTTCGAGGATCTCGCGCACCGCAGTCCTCGGCATGGCGGCATCTGGCATTTATTGGCCGAGGTGGAGGTGGTGTTTGGTTTCTGGGCTCTTGTGCTGATGCTTTTCATGTTTGCCTACAACGGCAAGCAGGAGGCGACAGCCTATCTGGAGAGCCGCAATTTCACCGAACCCATGTTTGTGTTCGCCATCATGGTGATCGCAGGCACGCGCCCCATCATTCAGTCTGCCATGCGTTTGGTGCGTGGAGCGGCCAAGGCCTTGCCCTTGCCGGGCAGTGTGGGTATGTATTTTCTGGTGATGAGTCTGGTGCCCTTGCTGGGCTCTTTCATCACCGAGCCGGCCGCGATGACACTGGCTGCGCTGATCCTGGCCGACCAGTTCTTCGGCCGCGGCATCTCCTCCCGCCTGAAGTACGCCACCTTGGGTGTGCTTTTCGTCAATATTTCTATCGGCGGCACCTTGACCTCTTTTGCCGCGCCGCCAGTCTTGATGGTCGCCAGCAAATGGGGTTGGGACAGCAGTTTTATGCTGGCGCACTTTGGCTGGAAGGCGGCGATTGCCGTGTTCATCAATACCGTGGGCGTGACCCTGTTGTTCGCCAAGGAGTTGAAGCAATTGCCCATGGCTGAGGTGGAAGATGGCGCGGCCGCCCATGTGCCTCTGCCTCTTGTGTTGGTGCATCTTTGCTTCCTGGTGGGAGTGGTCGTGTTTGCTCACCACCCGGTGGTGTTCATGGGCTTGTTCCTGTTCTTCCTGGGCGTCGCCAATGCTTACGAGCGCCACCAGGATCGTTTGATCCTCCGTGAAGGCCTGTTGGTGGCCTTCTTCCTGGCGGGCCTGGTTGTGCTGGGGGGGCAGCAGCAGTGGTGGTTGCAGCCGGTGCTGATGAGCATGAGCAGCGATGTCGTCTTCTTCGGTGCCACGGTGTTGACGGCTTTCACCGACAACGCCGCCCTGACATATCTGGGCTCTTTGGTTGAGGGCCTGTCGGACGGCTTCAAGTACGCTTTGGTCGCTGGCGCCGTGACGGGTGGTGGCCTGACCATCATCGCGAATGCGCCGAACCCGGCTGGCATCGCGGTTCTGCGAGAGCACTTCGACGGCAAGGCTGTGCACCCCCTGGGTCTGCTGTTGGCGGCCTTGCTTCCTACCATCGTCGCTGCAGCAGCTTTCAAACTTCTTTGATCCAGGGACTGAGCAACCGTCTTGA
>NZ_QAJN01000028.1 GCF_003852425.1 Paucibacter sp. KBW04
TGGGCTATTTGATCAATGGCCACCACCAAGACGTCCCACTGGCGGCAGGTCCGTTGTACCGCTCCCTGCCTCAAACCCGCCTCAGCTTTGGGGGAGACAAGTTGGAGCTCAGGCATAACGGACGAACCCGCTACGGCGCCCTGGTCGACATCAAGGAATACGCCGACGCGGTGGAGCCTGGCATCTTGAACAGCCTGCTGTACGAGGCCAGCGAGTTCATTGAAACCCAGAGCTTCTCCATCCTGCCCCGGCGCGAAGCGATGAGCGCACTGGAGCTGCAGCGGGACCAGCTAATCGCCAGCGACGATGTCGTGGAAAGTCAGATCGCCGAAATGGACCTAGCCATGAATGAGCTGGGCGACGGACAGTTTTGTATGGGCGAGTACCACTACAGCCTGGTCGTCTTTGGCGACGATGTGGCCGCCGCCGGCCGGCGTGCCGCACAGGCAATTGGCGCTGTAGGCGAGACTTCCAGCCTACAGATGTCGGCTGTAGACCTTGTTGCCGATGCTGCGTGGTTCGCGCAATGGCCCGGTAACTGGCAATGGCGACCACGCGAGGCCAAGCTTTCGTCCCGGGCCTTTGCGGCCCTGGCCAGTGGCCATAACTTCGCCAGCGGCAAGCGCAATGGCAACCCATGGGGTGAAGCCCTGGCCTTGCTTCGCACACCTTCGGGCCAGCCCTTCTACCTGAACTTGCATTGCAGCCCGGACGACGAAAACTCAGAAGATCAGAAACTGGCGGGCAACACCGTCATCATTGGATCCACCGGCGTTGGCAAGACCACGTTGGAGATGCTCCTGCTAGCCCTGACACGCAAATGGAGCCCTGCCCCTCGCCTGGTGCACTTTGACCTGGACCGGGGCTGTGAGATTGCGCTGCGAGCCCTGGGCGGCCAGTACCTCGCTTTGCAAGCCGGCGAGCCCACCGGCTGCAATCCTCTGCAGATGGACCCCACGTCGGCCAGGCTGCAGTTTTGGGAGCAACTGATTCGCGTGTGCGTCAGCACACCCGCCCTGCCCTTGCTGCCCGCTGATGAGCGCGCAATTGCACATGCCGTGCAAGCGGTGGCCTTGATGCCGCGCTCACTGAGGCGGTTCTCAACGGTACGACAGAACTTACCCAAGAACGGCGACAACAGCTTGTACGAACGCTTGGGGCGCTGGTGTGAGGGGGGAGCATTGGGCTGGGTGTTTGACCAGGCAGAAGACAAGCTTGACGAGCTGGACCGGGCTTCGGTGATCGGCTTTGACACCACAGAGTTTCTGGACATGCCCGAAGTGCGTACGCCCATCATGCTGTACCTGCTCCATCGCATGGAGGGCTGGGTTAACGGCGAGCGGCTGATCTACGTGATCTCGGAGTTCTGGAAATCACTGGACCATGAGGCCTTCAGCGAGTTCGCGAAGAAGCAGCAAAAGACCATTCGCAAGAAGAATGGCTTGGGAATCTTCGACACCCAGAGCCCATCGGACCTGCTGCGCCACCCGATTGGCCGGACGATGGTGGAGCAAAGCGTCACCAAGATCTTCCTGGCCAACCCAGACGCGGTACGCGAGGAATACATGGAAGGCCTGGGGCTCAGCCAAGCCGAGTTCGACATGGTCAAAAGTCTCAGCGTTCATGGCGGCCGCCGCTTCATGGTCAAACAAGGCCAATCCTGCGCCATTTGCGAGTTAGACCTGAGTGGCATGCAGGACTTCATCGCCGTGCTGTCCGCCACGACCGACAACATTGCCATCCTGGATCGCGTGCGCTTAGCGCATGGTGACGATCCGTTTCAATGGCTTCCAGTTTTTCTGCAAGAGGTTCAGGATCGCAAGTCCAGAAACTCAAGGAGGGCCGCATGAAAACACTTGCGCGAGCAATCTTCTGGGCCACGAGCCTGACGCTAGGGATGATCGTTACACCAGCCAGCGCACAGTTTGTGAAGGGCAATGAGGCGGTACAGCTGATGCCGGATGGGAGCAAACGGGTTGAGACGCCCCCTATCCCCAAGACCAGCGCAGTGAACAGATTGGAACCATGTCTGGCAAACGCGGGCTGCTACCCTGGCCCTTGGCAGATGGTCGAATCTAAAGACGGCCTAGTTGAGTGCACCGAAGCGTATGCACGGCCAGGCGCCTGTCGGGCATCCAGCTACGGCAAGACAAAAACATCGCGCCTATGGATTGTGAAGTCCCAAGGACGGTGGATCCAGTGCCAGTACCCTGATCTAAAGAGCAAATGCGTGGTCATGTTCGCGCCGCCTCCGGCGAATTTGCCATACCCCGCAGTCCAGTAGAGGGAATCAGAAATGTTTGACTGGATAGGCAGCATGCTCGACGGAATACTCAGCACCTATGTGCTGGGTGTCGTGTCAGCCTTGATGTCTGCCCTTACACCCTTGGCGCTGACTGCGATGACCTTGTGGGTCATGGTATTCGGCTGGGCGGTCGTGAGAGGTGAGGTTGCCGAAGCCATCCCAGCATTTCTTTGGAAGACCTTCAAGATCGGCGTGGTCCTGGCCTTCGGGCTGCAATCCGGCTTCTACATCAGCAACGTTGCAGACACCGCTAACAACTTGGCCATGGGCGTGGCATCGACTTTACTTCCCAGCGGCGTAGACCCAGCGACCGTGACAACGCCCTACGCACTTCTCGATAAGTTCAACGACCAAGCGAGCGCGCAGGTCGCAGACATCATGAAGGAAGCCAGCATCGTACGCTTGGACCTGGTTCTTGCCGCCATCGTCTTCTCATTCGGATCGGTCATCTTCTTATGCATCGCTCTGTTCATCGTGACGCTGGCAAAGCTGCTGCTTACGTTTGTGATCGCGATTGGGCCTTTGTTCATCCTTTGCCTGGCCTGGCGCCCGACTCAACGCTTCTTCGACAGCTGGTTGTCCATGCTCCTGAACGCGGTCGTGCTGACCTGGTTTGCATTCTTTGCGCTCGGACTGAGCAACTTCGCAGGTATCGGGATCTTCAAAGCAATCCACGATGGGGGCGGCTTCCTGGGAGGCGCGTTCAACGTCCTCGGCGAAGCCACGCGCTACTGCATCCTGATGCTTTTGATGGCCATCATTTGCTTCCAGGCGCCCAGCTTGACTTCGGCTCTGACCGGCGGCGCAGCTGTTCAGCAAGGCATCCAGATGATTCAGAACGCGATGATGGTCAGCGGCCTACGCTCGGCGGCATCATCCCGGTCAGCTGGAACAGGCACCGGCGGCCAAGTGCGCGCCGGCGCGAGCATTCCTTACCTTGCAGGCCAAGCTGCTGGAGTGACTGCCGCAGGCGGCCAGCGCATGGCCCGCCAGGCCTACAGCGCCACACGTACCGCTGCCTACAAACTCGCTGCCCTCCGAGGCAGTGCCTAAAACCTGTTGGATGAGGAGAGTCCCATGGTTTCCTGCCTCAAAAAACTGCCTCTGCTGCTGGCCTTGGCCGCGGCCATCCAAACGCCAACAAGCCAGGCTCAAGGCATCCCGGTGATTGATGCCGCCAACCTGATTCAAACCATCCAACAGGTGATGAACGACATCACGGCCATTAACAATCAGGTTCAGCAGATCACTCAGGTTCAGCAACAGCTCAACAGCATGAATGGCCTCAGAAACCTTGGCCAGATCGCCAACAGCCCGTTGCTGCGCAACTATGTGCCCGCCGAGGCCTACACAGTGCTCAACGCCGTGGACAGTTCGGGGTACTCCGCCCTCAGCGGAACCGCGAAGGCACTGCGCGATGCCGCGATGGTCTACAACTGCCACGATCTGAGTGGAGCTTCTCGCAGCCAATGCCAGGCCGCGTTGGCCCAGCCCTATCAGCAAAAAGGCCTGCTCCAAGACGGCATGCGCAATGCCAGTGGGCGCATCTCACAGATCAACACGCTGATGGACCGCATCAACGCCACGACGGACCAGAAGTCCGTGCAAGAGATCCAAGCCCGAATCACCGCAGAAAACGCCCTGCTCCAGCACGAGATTTCTCAGATACAGATGCTGCAAGGCATGGCCGACAGCGAAGAGCGCATTGCCCGCTCTCGTGAGCGGGAGCGCCAGTACGAAGCCCTGAGCCGCACCGGCAAGATCTCCGACTACCTCCCCTGAGCACCACCCCATGAACGCCGCCCTGAGCCCAGGCGAAGCCGCCGCATTGTCAATCGTCAACCGCAGCACAACTGAACTGGAAGCAGAACCTAGCTTCGAGGCCAACCGAGCCTGGGAGTTGGATCGAAGCCTGCTGCTAGAGCGGTCTGAACGCCGGGCCTGGCGAGTGGCCATTTGCGGCCTTACCCTGGGCTTGCTCGGCATCGCCGCCGTGTTTGTCCAGGGGCATTTGCGCCAGGTGGTCGAGATCCCCATCGTCGTGGACCGAGTCACCGGCGAGACCACGATTCAGCAGCGGCTCAGCGTCGAAACCATTCCACCGGGAGAGGCTCTCGACAAACACAATCTGGCCGTGTTCATTCGGGCCCGAGAGGGCTACAACTGGATGTTCCTGCAGCGGGACTTCGACCAAGTGGCTCGAATGGCGGTGCCTTCCGTGTTCGCTGAGTACAACCGCCGCTATGAAGGAGAGGCGGCCTTGCATACCAAGTTGGGCGCCGCCGAGAACTGGCACATCCAGATCGTCAACGTTCGACTGTCAGCGACGGGCCGAACTGGCAATCGCGGGGAAGCCACGGTGACCTACGACAAGGTTGTGCACCTGACTGACCGCAAGCTACCCGACGTCAACAGCCGCCATGTGGCCAGTGTCGTTTTCAGCTACCAGCCCAAGGTCTTACTCAAGGAGCAAGACCGTCTGGAGAATCCATTTGGATTCACCGTCACGGCTTACCGATCCGACCCGGAGATCAACACCCAAACTGCGGGAGTCAAGCCATGAGCAGGTATGCCGTCCAGTGCGCTTGCTTGGCTCTGCTCTTCGCCATGGCTGCGCAAACATTGGCTGCACAACCGCCACTCACTTCGCCGCACAGAGATCCTCGGCTGCGCGAGCTGGTCTACGACCCGGCGGCGGTCGTCACAGTGCCCGTCAAGCGCGGCGTCGTCACCTTGATTCAACTGGGCGAGGATGAAACCATCACCGACGTGGGCTCAGGCCTGGGCTCCGATTGCAGCAAGGCAGACATGACTTGGTGCATCGCCACCCAGTCGGGCGGACGTGCGATTTTCGTGAAGCCCAAGAGCGGCGCGAGCGAACCTAACAATCTTGCCGTGGTCAGTGACAAGCGCACCCACAGCCTGCGACTGGTCGTGCTGGAGGACAAGGACTCCAAGCAACCCATCTACCGCTTGCGAATCAGCCCCGCCCAGGCACCAGCCGCCAAACCCCGGCCGCTGGGGGCGACAAACAACTCCCCCGAACTTCCAGCTCTGGCTCTGCCAGATTTGCCTTTGCCTGCACTACCGGCGCCACTGGATCTTGTCGCGGATCGCATCAAGTCCAAACCATTGCTACGCAACACGCAATACACCCTGGCTCAGGGCAAGGCCTCAGACGACATCGTGCCAACCCTGGTCTTTGACGACGGCCTCTTCACCTACCTGCGTTTTCCGGGCAATCGCGAAAT
Source organism: Paucibacter sp. KBW04 (assembly GCF_003852425.1). Taxonomy (GTDB): domain Bacteria; phylum Pseudomonadota; class Gammaproteobacteria; order Burkholderiales; family Burkholderiaceae_C; genus Paucibacter_A. The sequence goes on from NZ_QAJN01000028.1 coordinate 5,557, forward strand.
GCCAGCCGTGTTCCAAGTCTTGGGGGACGGCAGTGAAAGCCTAGTCAACATCCGCATGGACGGCGACTTACTGGTCGTGGACCGGGTAAGCCGACAGTTACGGCTGCGTGCAGGATCGGCCGTCGTCGGGATCTGGAACGAGTCCTTCGATGTGGACGGTAAGCCGCCTGAGAGCGGAGCCACTGTTCCGGGCGTTCAGCGCATTCTCAAACCAAGCCAGTTGAGAACCAATGCGCAAGGCAGCAAGAACTGAGAGGCCGCCAATGAACGAGCCCGCCATGAACGCCCAGACACCTAACACGGCTGATACCGCCGAGTCTGGAGACGGTCTGTCTCCATTGCCCGGTGAGGCAGGCATCCCCAACGTAGCCGCCGCCAGGAAGCCATCCGTAGACAAAAAGGGACTGCTAGCGCTTGCATGCGTAATCATCACCTTGCTCGCCTTTGGTTGGGCCACGATCCTGAACTTCTTCAAGGAAGACCCACCTGCGGATCCCATGCCTAAGCTTGCGGCTGATCGCCCTTCTGCGGCGGCCGGCGAAACACGCAAGCTCGACTTCGCGCAAACGCCTGCCTCACAACCTCAGCGCATTCCAGCGTTGATCCCCACTGCTGAGGAACGCGCGGACCCTATCGGCGTTCGACGCACCGACCAGGGCTCACCCGCTGCCGGCAGCACCGCCGGCGCAAACCTAGGCCCCAAACCAGTCTCACCGGAGGATGCTCCGGTTATGCTGCTCTCGTCTCGCGCCCAGGAAAATCGGGCCAAGGACAGCGCTGTACTCGGGCAAACACAGCCTACAGACAAGGACGCAGCAACCGACGCACAAGAAGGTGCCGACGATCCATTGCAAGCCACCAAGCGCAATCTCCAGGCCTACCAGCTGCAATTGCAGGAGATGCTTGAGGCCCTGACTCGCAGTTCAGCCCTCGCGACAGGCCAAGTCATACCGCCCGAAGCGGGCCTGGGCCGGCTGCCTAGCGCTGAAAGCCTGACTCCAGCAAACCATGCGGGGCCTTCCATGGGTCTGTTCGGCGGCCAATTGCAGGGTTCAGCGACGCCACCGGTCCTTGCTTCGCAAATGGGCAATCGAAGCCTCATCTTGCCCAAGGGCACCGCCTTCACCTGCGCGCTCAAGACCCGCATCATCAGCGCCGCCTCAGGCCTGGTGGGCTGCCAAGTTCAGCGCCACGTTTTCAGCGAAGACGGACGCGTCTTGCTGCTTGAGCGAGGCTCACACATAGACGGTGAGTACCGCATCGTTTCCATGCGCCCAGGCATGGTTCGCATTCCTGTGCTTTGGACTCGCATCCGCACGCCGCTCGGCGTCATCGTGGACATTGAATCTCCGGGGACCGGTCAGCTCGGCGAGTCCGGGGTAGACGGCTACGTGGACAAGCGCTGGGGTGAGCGCATCGGTGCGGCCATGCTGATGTCCTTGATCGATGACTCGGTCAAGCTGGTGATTCAAAGCCGAACCCAGCAAATCGGACTCGACGGTAGCAGCACGGTCATCCTGCCCTCGACAACAGCCAACACAAGCAAACTCGCAGAGAAGGTGCTGGACAGCACGATCAACATCCCCCCATTGATCTATCAGAACCAGGGCGGCATTGTGGGCATCTACGTCGCCCGTGATGTGGACTTCTCGTCCGTCTATGAGCTGAAGGCGGTGCTGCCGTGAGCATTCAGCCGCTGACACCCGACGTATCGGCCGCGGCATGGGCAGGAGACGCAACTTCGGTGATCGAGTTCCTGCGCCCATTGCGCGCTCACCTAGACGAGGCCGAGGTACTGGAACTCTGCGTCAACCGACCCGGCGAGATCTTTGTGGAAACTCAGCAAGGCTGGCAGCGCCGGGTCGTACCGGAGTTGACGTTCGAACGTTGCTGGTCCCTTGCCACCGCCGTGGCCACCTTCACCGACCAGCAGATCAACCAAGAGCGCCCCCTGCTGGCCGCCACACTCCCCAGCAGCGAACGCATTCAGTTCGTCATCCCGCCGGCGGTGAGCCGAGGCACTGTCTCCATCACGATTCGTAAGCCCTCCGTTCTGATCAAGCGTTTGGATGAACTGGCGGCGGAAGGCTTGTTCAAACGGGTCAAGGCACCAAACTGTGAGCAAGAATCCCGGCTGCAAGCCATCGAGTCCCAACTCCTGGCCCTGCGCAAGGCAGGCCGCCATGCGGACTTTCTAAGACTGGCAGTCCAAGAGCAACAGACCATCGTCGTCAGCGGTAAAACCGGCTCTGGCAAGACGACCTTCATGAAGGGTTTGATCGAGGAGGTCTCCAAAGACGAGCGGCTTGTCACGATCCAGGATGCTGCTGAGCTCACCCTGCCCCATCACCCCAATTCGGTCCACCTGCTCTACAGCAAGGATGGCCAGGGCTTGGCCAAGGTCAACGCCAAATCACTTCTTGAAGCCTGCCTGCGCATGCGGCCCGACCGCATCTTCCTGGCCGAAGTACGCGGGGACGAGTGCTTTCACTTCGTGCGCCTGGCGGCGTCAGGGCACCCAGGTAGCGTCACCAGTGTCCATGCTGGCAGTTGCAGTCTGGCCTTCGACCAGATGGCCTTGATGATCCGTGAGAGCGCGGCAGGCGGTGGCCTGAGCTTGGCCGACATACGCCAGCTCTTGCACTCAGTCATCGACATCGTCGTGCAGTTCAAACGTGACACGCGGGGTCGCTATGTCTCCGAAATCTTCTACGAAGCCGAACACCCAAAGCCACACAAACAGCGGTTCAAAGACGTTGCGCTGACGGCGGCGCCAGAGTCATCTAAAGCCAGCCAGCTCAGCTTATTCGGAGCCCCCGCATGAGTGATGCGCAACCATTGCCGATGTCTGACTGGCCCACCAGCCGCCGTGTAGCTGCTGGCGCCTTCATCGCCCTGGGCTTCGCCGCGCTGTTCAGCGCAACGATCTACGCCTCAGCCGCCCTCTTCCTGCTATTGAACAAGACCCATCCTGGTCATGCCAGCTTCCTCAGCATCGTCCGCTACTGGCAGTTCTACGCTGACGATCCGCCACTGCGCAAAAAACTGATCACGTCGATGACGGTTTCGGGAGTAAGCCTGCTCCTTGTTCTACCTGCCGCGATGGTCAACGCGGCAAGAACTCGCCGCCCCCTGCACGGAAATGCGCGCTTTGCCAGACTGAGTGAAATTAGGCAGGCCGGCCTTTTTGACAGCGGAGACAACCCCGCTCCGAGCATTCTTCTGGGGCGCTATCGCGGCAGGTTTCTTGCCCTGGCCGGCCAGCTCTCGGTGATGCTCTCGGCCTCGCCGCGCAGCGGCAAGGGTGCTGGCATCGTGGTACCCAATCTTCTCAATTGGAAACATTCGGCAGTGGTGCTGGATGTCAAAGGCGAGAACTTCGCCCTAACGGCTGGTTATCGAGCCAAGCACGGCCAGGCCGTCTACGCATTCTCTCCCTTCGATGAAACGGCCCGTAGCCACCGCTGGAATCCCTTGAGCGCAATCCGCACGGATTCCCTGTTTCGCGTGGGTGACCTTTTAACTGTGGGGCAGGTGTTTTTTCCGAACGAAGGCATTGGCAACTCGTCTGAAGCCTTCTTCAATGACCACGCGCGCAACCTTTTTCTTGGCCTGGGTCTGCTACTGCTCGAAACGCCAGCCTTGCCTCGCACCATTGGCGAGATGCTTCGCCAGGCCTCTGGCAAGGGCCAGTCCTTGCCCAGTCATCTCAGGGAACTGATGGCGGCGCGACAGGCCCAGGGTCAAGCCCTGAGCGACGAATGTGTGGATGCTCTCCAGCGCTTGTTATCTAGCTCAGAGAACACACTCACCAGCATCGTTGCTACCTTCAACGCGCCTTTGCTGATCTTTGCCGACGCCATCGTTGATGCCTCCACCAGCGCAAGTGACTTCGATCTGGCAGATGTGAGGCGCAGACCCATGACGGTCTATGTACGCATCCCACCCAACCGCCTGGCCAGCGCTCGGCCATTGTTGAATCTCTTCTTCTCGCAACTGATTCACCTCAACACCCAGCTGCTTCCCGAACAGGACACGAGCCTGAAACTCCAATGCCTGTTGGTCAACGATGAGTTCGCCGCGCTAGGTCGGGTCGGCATCCTTGCTTCGGCCTCGGCCTTCCTGGGTGGCTACGGCCTGCGCCTGCTGACCATCATTCAAGCCATGTCGCAGATGGAGTCGCTCTACGGCGAGAAAGAGGCTCGCAGCTTTGCAAGCAATCACGGCCTACAGATCCTCTACGCCCCCCGTGAACAAAGAGATGCGGACGAGTACAGCGCCATGTTGGGCCAGTTCACCGAGACAGGAGTCTCGCGCGGACGCAGCCAGTCTTTCAGCCAACACGGCACCCGCTCGGTCAGTCGAAATGAGAGCGAGCAGCGCCGCCCCCTACTTCTGCCTCAGGAGTTCAAGGAACTGGGTAGCGAACGCCTGGTGCTGATCCTGGAGAACTGCAAGCCCATCTTGGCGAAAAAAATTCGCTACTACCGCGAGCCTGAGTTTAGAGAGCGGCTACTGCCGCCACCTGAAGTGCCAAAGATGGACATGGACTTACACATCGCTCGCATCCAAGAACGCTGGCGTGAGCTTCCAGACGAGCTCCCAGTGGATGAGCGCTTGGACGTCGCTGCGCTGAACGTGAACCTCGAAGCTTTGCCCAGTCTCGCTGAAACCATGTGCGCATCCAACGAAACCATCTCGAAGGCCTACTTGACCTTTTTCACCGGATTGAAGTCAGAGGCATCGGGACCCGCTGGAGGAGAAATCGAAGCCTGCCCGGACCAGGACGGCGTACTTGTCGAACACGAAGTCACGCTCAAGGAACTCTGCCCCGAATCCACTTCAAGCGAACCTGAGTAAGGCGCAATGCCACGAACGGAGGTCCCATGCGAGAACTGCTACGCACCATCACCCTCATTGCCGCCACCATTGCGCTGGGCCTCATCGGCTGCAGCGCTGCGCCAAAGCCACCCGACCTTGACGAGGACGACAAGAGGCCCGCAAACACTTCGATGGCCATCGAATTACAGCGGTGCCAACACGATCTCCACAACACCCGCATTCAAGCGACTGAGTCCCAATGGCTTTCCGAATCGCTTGCAACGAGCCGGCAACACATCCAGGCCATGCAGAAGAATCTGCTTCAGCTGCAACATGCAATGGCGGGCCGACAGTCATCCCAACAACCAAACGGGTCCGCAGAGGCGTCGCACTCGAACAGCCTTTTCATGCTGTACTTTGACTATGGCAGCGCCAAAGTCACACTCAGCGAAGAAGCCGCCGCCTTGATCAAACAAGCAGCCTTGTCGGCACCGTTGATCGCCGTCCGAGGCCGCACCGACGGGCATGCCGAATCAAGCTCTGAAGCGGCCATCGCCAAAGCCCGCGCCTTCGCAGTCCGCGATTTGCTGATCACTGCAGGTGTGGAACCCGGCCGCATCCGCGCCAGCTACCAGGCCGTGGGCGATCACCTGGCCGACAACAGCAATCCTCAAGGCCGACGGCTGAATCGCCGTGTCGAAATAGAGATCTATCGCAGCTCTCCCAAACTCTTCAATGCCACCACCGCGCCCAGGGCCCCAAGCCGGGAAACTGCCGCGCTTCAGTGAGGATGCTATGAATAACGATCAAACCAACAACACCACTACAGGCTTCCACCAGGGTGGGAGCGTAGAGCCCGCGAGCGCCCGAGGGTCTGCGGCACTTGGCTCACCGTCGCAGACCTCGCCCATCAGGGCGAAGCCTGGCGAGCGCTATGAAATGCGCGATCCATTCGAGGAGGTCACTTACCGGTCCAACTCCTTGAAGGACATCATGACCAAAGCGGAGCGTCTCGGCAGCCAACGTTTCACCGCAATCGACAGAAATGAGCAACGCTCATTTGTGCAAAAGGGAGAGGAAGGCTGGCAAAGATCGAATCATTTGGCAGCCATTCCAGCGTTAGAGAAAGAGTCAGCCGTCCCATCAAAAGAACCTTCAGTTGCTCGCCCCGCCGCGGCCCTCGAAGAGCCTCTGCTCAAGTCCCAGCCCAAGAATCCCAGGACAGAGCGAGCAAGCCGCGTTGCTCAGATCGAAGCTACCCTCCATGACCGCTACGTAATCAAGCATGCCCCTGTCGCAATTGGTGCCGTCACGCTGGGGCATACCGAGTACCGGTTCAGGGGAGACACCTCGCGCATTGCATTCACTGAATCGACCTTTAAACTGGCCACAGACACCAACAGCCCCTCCGTGGCACGTTCGATGGTGGATGTGGCCGAAGCCCGTGGTTGGCGCTCCTTGAAAATTTCGGGCGCCGAAGAGTTTCGTCGCATGGTTTGGATGGAGGCCACCATTCGAGGCGTAAAGACCCATGGCTATGAGCCAGTTCCCGGTGACCTGGAGTCGATGCGCAAGGAACAACTCGCCCGACAAATCAACCGACTTGAACCTCTGCCCATGTCGAGTACCGCTGAGAAGGCAGCAGAGCAAGGAAAAAGGCCAAACGCCAGCCGCAAATCCGTGCTGGCAGCCATCGAAGCCATCCTGGTCGCCAAGGGAGTTCCGGAACAGAAACGGCAAGGGGTGCTGGCCGCCGCAACCGAACAGTTAGCTCAGGCACAGCGGGCCGGCCATTCGATCAAGGTCAAAGTACTGGACAAATCAGCGCCGTCACAGCGCCCGGCCCCGACGCTGCTTCGCACGCCCGAAATGCAGCGCGAGCAAGCCAATCGAACCCGATAGTCGTGGGTCAAGCACCATGAACACGCTTGCGACTCCTCAGGTTCAACTACAAATCGAAGGCAGGCTTCACAGCGCTAACTCCACTGAACTGGGCGCGTCCATCGGCAACGCCTACTCAAGGCGTCACCGGCCGCGCTGCATGTGCACATCAACGGGGGCGGAAATGTACATCGCTCGCTTAGGAGACGGATACCTCGTCAAGCGCATGCCAGGTACTGGCTCTGAGCACGCACCGACCTGCCCTTCATACGAACCCGCAGCCGAGTTCTCCGGACTTGCGCAGGTGCTGGGAACCGCGATTGTCGAGGACCCTGAGACTGGACTCACACAGTTGCGACTCGATTTCCCCATGTCCAAAGGTACGAAGAGGTTGCCCTCTGCCCTGGCCGGTGAACCAAGCAGCAGTGCCAAGTCATCGGGTACCAGACTCTCCCTGCGTGGGCTGCTCCACTACCTCTGGGACCAAGCTGACCTAAGCAGCTGGTCGCCGGATCAAAAGGATGGTCGTACCTGGCCCTTTGTCCGAAACATGCTGCTTCGAGCCATGACATGCAAGACCCTGTGTGGACGGCAACTCTCGCAACAGCTCTACATTCCGGAGCCCTTCTTTGTGGACCGGCGCGAAGCGATCAATGCGCGGCGCGCTTTCAGCTGGCAAGTGGCGCAATCGGGTCCATTAGGCCGCTCCGCCATGATTCTGATCATTGCGGAGCTAAAAGAACTGGCTCCGACCCGTTTCGGACATCGGGCACTCGTTAAGCATCTACCGGACACCCCACTGCTGGTTGACGAACAGCTCTTCCGCAAGATGTCCCGTCAGTTTGGAGAGGATCTCCTCTTGTGGGGCGCGTCTGATGCCCTAAGAGCCATTCTGATCGGAACCTTGGTCGTGGGCACCAATGGCACGGCGCAGCTCAACGAAGTGTCCCTGATGCTGACAAATCAAGCCTGGACGCCTGTAGCAAACGTCTACGAACAGCAGCTACTAGATCTGCTGATGTCAGAGGGACGATCATTTAACAAACCCCTTGCCTACAACCTCGCGCGGTCAGCGGAGCTTCCAAGCGCCTTGCTGAAAGATGCCGGGCCCAACATCGTCCCCCTTCAAATCACCCTGGCCGGCGAACCACTGTCGAACTGCGGCCGCCCTGGCCCAATTGAGTCTCACTGGCATTGGGATCCAAGCCAGAGCGCTTCGATCCCTCCTTTTCCGTCCACGGCGGGCTCAAGTTAGCCTTGTAGGGCGAGCAAGTCCTTGAAACCGATTTTGACAATTCCTTTTCACTTGCCTATGTATGCTTATGCCCCTGAGGAAGGAAGAATTCAAATGAAACAAAGAGCCAATTGAATGGCAGATACGAACGAAAACGACCGGTCGCATGCCAAAAACGCCGGCTCAAAAATCCAAGTTTCAGGTGCAGCCGCCAAAGCCCTCAATGATTTGGATCATTTGGTGGGCTCACTGACCCAGAGCTTCCCCGCCTCCATGCCCTGGCAGCGTCAACTCCAAGCGCGACTTGCTCGCCTCAAAGAGGAAATTCAACTTGTGCGAATGACAATTGCATTGGAGCGCGAACACGCAGAGCTAACGACTGCTTCAGCACAAGTGCATGCATCTCTAGTTTCAATTCTGACCTCGCTGGGCAAAAGCAGGGCTGATGCCACGACCAAGGTGGCCGTTCAATTGGCTACAGGTCTGAGCAAACAAGTCCATGACGCGTTGAGTCGACAAACTGACTCACGATAGACCAGACCTAGGGACTGCAAGTCGCTACTGGACGTAAGTCAGTCAGAAGGGCTAAATGCGGCGTCGCCGTTGAAGTCGACTGATGCTGAGCAGTCACTGTTAGAAATCAAGGGCACGTCCCATGACCCAGACGCGCCCGCACCTCCAAAATCGCCGCCGCCACCACTGGTTTGCCCGTTGTCACCACAGGGTGCCGCGCTGAATTGACCGACATAAGCCGCTCTCGCCAGCGATTGACTCAACATCCAATCTTGGACCGGGTCGGCACTTCCATCCCCTGCCCTGCTCACGACACGATACTGCCGAGGCCTGGGCACAAAACGCTGGGGCCTGGGTTTCTTGATCCGAAGAAAGATCAGGAGTCGGTCAAGCATTCACACTCCTTGTTTTGCTTGACCAGTATCACGCAGCAAAGACTACCCACGCAAGCCTCACGCTGCATCTCACGGGTCGCCCAAAGGCATTCGCTTGGGGTGGCACCGCCCCGAAAGAGCGCCTGTCCATGCCACATAGCTCGACTTCTCGGAACCTTGGCTTCCCTGGGGATCACGGTCTACGAAGACGAGGGGACAGTCAGTGGAAAAGACCTTCATCGTCTCCTTTTCCAGGCAACAAGAACCGGGTCGCGCGGCGAATGCTGAATCTCGACACTGAAGTCTTGCCGGAGCCAGTTCGGGACCGGTCTACTTGTCTGTAAGTCGAGGTTTTCGGTATGTCTTCATTGTTGAAAAAGGTCGCGATCGTCACAGGTGCAAGCTCCGGAATTGGCTATGCCAGTGCCAAGTTGTTCGCTCGCGAGGGGGCCCAAGTTGTCGTCGGTGCGCGGCGGCAGACCGAGCTGAATGGCTTGCTTGTAGAGATTGCTGAGGCCGGCGGCGAGGCGGTCGCACTTGCGGGTGATGTGCAAGATGAGGCCTATGCAAAGGCTTTGGTCGAGCTGGCGGTGGACCATTTTGGTGGGGTAGATGTAGCTTTCAACAACGCCGGAGTTTTGGGGCCCATGGGCGCGACAGCAGAAGTGGGGCTTGACGCCTGGAACGAGGCCCTAAGCACAAATTTGAGCAGTGCTTTTCTGGGGGCCAAACATCAAATCCCGGCCATGCTTAGGCGCGGCACTGGTTCATTGATCTTCACCTCGTCCTTCGTCGGCTATACCGTCGGGTTTCCGGGCTTGGCCGCCTACGCAGCGAGCAAAGCGGGCCTGATAGGGTTGACCCAGGCCCTGGCAGCAGAGTTAGGCCCCAGAGGCATTCGCGTCAACGCGCTGCTACCCGGAGGAACCGACACGCCGATGGGGCGCGCCTTTGCTAACACGCCCGAGACGCTGGCCTACATTGAAAACCTGTACGCACTCAAGCGGCTGGCCCGGGCCGATGAAATTGCTCAGTCAGCGCTCTACCTGGCCAGCGCCGCGTCCAGCTTCACCACCGGCTCAACGTTGTTGGTTGACGGCGGAATATCCATCAACCGAAGTTGAAGGGCTTTCCGCCGCCCGCACACCTGACGTTGGGTTTGACAACCATGATAGTTAACAGAAAAAACTGTCAGCAATGCAGCTTCAAGTTCCCAGAAAGCTCACGTCAATCGCATAAGCAATGAGAGCGTCACCCCAGTGCCAAAAGCGGAAACACGTTGAATTTCGACACTAGGCAACCTAAGCCTATTCAATTCTTGTGGGCCAACGTCAGCTGCGGCGGAGGCAGGCCGTCGGGCGCTTCATTGATCGCATTGAACGGTTTACCGTCCAAAGCTCGCCACCAATGAAGGCCGGGATCAGTATCAGCCACGTCCGGGACGCAGTTTGCTCCAACAACAGACCTCCCAAGCTGCAAATTTGTAATCGGTGACGCTGGCATGAAAGGATACCTTGCCTCCGTTGGGCCGCTCCGTGCCCAAATCTGTCGTCGGCCCTACCGAAACGAGTTGCCGGGAGGCTGACGCACAACGTCTGAACTCAGCCGACCAGCCAACGAAGCTGGCGCAGGTCGGCTGCAATGAATTGTTGGACGAAGCTGCTACGCGGAGCAACGCCCTGGAAGCCGGTGATCTCGTGAGGTGTGAGCCCATGCCCCGATTGTGGGGGATGTGAGCCCACTGCTTTGACGAGGAGTTTCACCATCTCTCAGTTTGTCAGCGGGATTGACCCCGCCTCGTTTACCGAGCCCTTTGCTGCGCTGTACCGCCGCCACCTTCAGCACCTTCAACTCAAGGGCCTGCGCCCCAAGACGGTGGAGGCCTATGCACGCGCCATGCGCCGCATCGGGGCGCATTTTGACTACCAGGTCTCGGCGCTTTCGCCCGCCCAGTTGACGGAATACTTCACCGCGATGTTGCGCGAACACTCGTGGAGTGGCGTCAAGCTGGACCTGTATGGCCTGAAGTTCTTCACCGAGCATGTGCTGGGCCAGCCTTGGGCCATGCCCGGCTTCATCCGCCCGCCCAAAGTCAGCCGTCTGCCCGATATCGTCAGCATCGCTCAGGTGCAGGCCATCCTGGACTACACCCGCGTGTTGAGCTATCGGGTGCTGTTCTTCACGCTCTACAGCCCTGGGTCTGCGCTTGGGTGAGGGCTTGGCGCTGACGGTGGCCGACATTGACGCCCAGCGCATGCGCGTGCAGGTGCGCTTTCGGCTTGGGCAACCGTGACCGCCTGGTGCCCTTGCCCGAGAGCACCTTGGCGGTGCTGCGCCGCTTCTGGTCCTTGCACCGCCACCCCAAGCTGATGTTCCCCAACCGTCTGGCCGGGCGAGCCGGTGCCTACCGTGCCAGCAGCACGCTGAACCGTGGCGGTGTGCAGCGCACCCTGTCCAAGGTGGTGGCCGAGATCGGCCTTAGAAAAAGATCTCGCCGCACTGCCTACGCCACAGCTATGCCACGCACCTGTTTGAAGCCTGCGTTGATTTCCTGCAGGTGCAGAAAATTCTGGGTCACCACAGCATCCTGACTACGGCCCGCTATACCCACCTGACAAGCCACACCGGCGAGCAGTGCAGCCAGCGACTGAACGCGCTGATGAGCGGCTAACGGCTCGGCTGGCCTGCCGCCACGCCCACGCCTACGCCCCCCCAGCAAGCCCGGAGCACAACCATGATGCGGCTGGCCGAGGTCATCGCTGAGTTCGAGCCCACGCTCTTGGCGCGTTATGAACACCAACTGCTACCCAGCCATCACCGCGCCCTGGCCGCGCTCAAGGCCTGCCGCAGCCGCTTCGCGCCCCAGATGCTGGCCACCTGCTCGGGTTGCCACGCCCAAGCCTGCCTGCCTCACTCCTGCGGCCACCGCGCCTGCCCGCACTGCCAGCACCATGAGGCGCAAGTCTGGCTGCAGCGGCAGCTTCAAGCCCTGGTGCCCGCCACATAATTCTTGGTCACCTTCACCCTACCGGCCCAATTGCGCAGCCTGGCGTGGCAGCATCAAAGTCCGGTCTATACCCTCTTGATGCAATGCGCCTGGGAGACCCTCAAGGCCTTCAGCCTAAACGACTGGCAACTCGCAGGCACGCCCAGCGCGGTGGCGGTGCTGCACACCCACAACCGCGCATTGGGATTCCTTCGGCTTCTTGCACCACAACAGCCGACGCAGCATGGCGCTGCTGCAACTCACACAGCTCATGCCCCAATCGACGGTGCCTGCCGAGCCGCCAACCACACGCCCAGTCTGGCGCTGTGCCTGCGGGCAAGCCATGCCGATCCTGCGCCGCCGAATGCGCCCCCAAGCCGAGCCGCCCTGCAGCGCGCCACCCACGCTGCGGCCAGACAAGCCCACCGTGAGGTTTTAGACGAACCCGCAACAACACCTTCATCTCACTCACCTAACCCAGTCCGCGCAAGCCATTGCGCGGACTGCGGGGCAAGCTCGGTCTGCCCTTGGCCAAGTCAGCGTCAATCACAGCGATAAAGCGTTTGCGCGGCGGCTGAAGCCGGCTCAATGCTGCGCCACAGCAGCCCCCAATCGCCTTTTCAGCGCTTGCCGCGACCCGATCCCTCGGATCAATCTACAGCGGCCATAACCCGTCTTCTGTATGCCACCACCGGGCCTGTCCAACAAACGGATCAGGTCGCGGCTTCGCTTCGCTGCGCGCGACCTATCCTTACTCGTTATGCCCCATGTGCGCTAACGAACGATGCCACATACGACTTGGTATCGCGGCAGCGCTGGAAAGAAGTGAAGAGAGATCTCTGCCACCAATAGCGTGCGGTCATCCAGTAGCGCTTCCCGCAAGGTAACAGGCTTGCAATCCTGCCTGAGTTCAGGGAGAAAACCACCGACGTAATAGGTTTCACTTACCTGTTCGCCCAGAATCAGGGGAAGGAGAGTTGGTTGAAAGGAAGTTGGCAGTCTTTCAGCACATGCGAAAGAATGGGCAATCTTGGCTAGGGTGCGTAGGAACGCACGTGGGCGTACGGGAGGGCTTGTGATTGAAAGTCGGGACCAACCGAGCCGCTCCCTTACCGCGGTGAAGGCTGCTTCGCTGTGCGGCCGACACTCAAGTGTTACTGGTTCATTCAAGTCATCGCGCCCGCCTCGAAGGATGCCAGGAGGTTGCGGGCGGACAATCATCTGCAGACGTGGCAACTCTCTAGCCGGAAGCTGAGCTTGAACCGGGTTACCCTGCAAGTCGAGTCCTTCTACGCCAACGAATTGCTGTAGCACTGCGGCGTGACGTCCCCTTCTCCGACTTTGGGTCCCTTCGTGCGCACGATGAAGTCCATAAGTATCTCTGGCAACTTCACGCTCCAGCGCTGATGTCAATTGCGCGTGTACGTTACAACTGGCTCTCGGCAATACGAGACTCCCGCCAAGCGAGAAGGGCACGACGTGTTCTTTAGAGAGCGGTACGTCGGTGGCGCCACAGTAGATGCATTGACCGGCTGGGGGGTACATGGGGTTGGTATGGGTCTTAACGGATAGCGTTTATCTGCCGAGTTTCAAAGCCAGAGAGGCACGCGGCGGCTGACCGAGGCAGATAAACCGTGTTGAACTGAACCATGCCGCCGTCCCTGGCCACGCAAGCCTTTTGATTGGACTCTCTGGGGGATTGGATCGTCCCAGTCTTCGTTGGCTTTGATTATGGCGCTACCCACCTAGCCGCTGGAGTCCGGGTTTCTCGGTAGAACTCACTTTCAGCGCGGCTCAGCGGGTTGACTTCTTGTGCCAAGCGGGCCCTGGTAGCTGCAGGGCAAGACCTGCCCCCGCACGGCTTTGCGCCCGCGCTGCTGAATCCATAGGCGAGAGGGTCAGGCCTTAAATCTCAAGGACCGATCTACTCCGTGACGACGTTTTGGCAGAGCAGCGAACGGCTGCTACAGGCACGAAGCTGCCCCGCAAGAGTCAAGTACGAGTGGCTGCAACCGCTGCGAAGCTGAATTCCGGCCAACATCGGCACTAGGCTGGCTGCGGTCATTCGCTTTTGGTAGACCAACGACCGCAGTGGCCGAGACCGGCCGTTGGGCGCTTCAATGGTCGGACGACAGCTCCACCTTCAGAAGCTGACAGTCAATGAATCGGGGTTCTGTTACAGCATTGTGCAAGCTGCTGTTTGATCCAACGACAGCTTTCCCAAGCTGCGAATCAGCAATCGGCGGCGCCGGCATAAACGGCGACCGAGTCTGCGGTTGTCGACTCCGTGCCCGAAGCGGAGCTTCCTATTCCGCGGCTGTGGAAGGCACCGCAGCGGGTGCCATGGTTCGCGTCTAGGACCTGAGTACACGGTGCGTGCCCCGAGCCAAAGTTCAGGCTGGACAGAGTGCCGCATCGCAGCGATTGCTTCCGGCCCGGAGGCTAAAGCCTCGAATGTCGGTCTAGGTTGAATGCATGCCCTGGATCGATCAAAAGCCGTCGCTCAAGTTAGCGAAGCAATACGCAAAAGAGGGGTCAGCAAAGCGACTTTGACGCAAGACATTTGGATCTCTGCGACCCATCCGTCAACAGCTGCGTTAGGTTCCTCTCCTCTCGTCACTATTAACTACATGCAAGGGTTTTTACGGAGTCGTTGCCTTACCGAAAATACATTCTTTCAAGGAGGATCTCCGACGGTAGCGACGCAGGACCCGAATGCAGCTCTACAAGCGGGTTGCATCAACCCTTCTCAATACACTTGGAGTGCCAAATGTCCAAAGATGCTGTCCTTACGATTTACGACGACGTCAAGCGCCGGGTTCTCAATATGACCGACAGTCAGAAAGAGCCAGACGGCATTCTCTATTCGATGATGCAGGTAGGTCACCCTCTTAATGCAGCGGATTTTCGTAACCCGTATACGCCATTTTCGCAGGCCGGACCAGATGAAACGCCCGCAGATATCGGCAAGCGTCAGCAAGCTGCGTTTTACGTTTCGCAGTTTCTTGACCACAAGATTCGTCTCGAAAACGATTTTAAAGTTGCACCTGTCTCTTCAAAGATAAGTGAAACATGGAGAGCGATTATTACTAGCAGTTCGCCACCCGCCGAGGGCCAACAGGCACCGGCGGCAGTACTAAAGCGGATCGAGGATGCTCGCGCATACCTGATGGATCCTAAGACGCTGGAGCCTACTCCACAGGCCAAGGCCTATGAGCGGTATCGCGAGAAGGTCAAAGTGGCCAGGGACAATTATACAAACGCGTACTTGGAAGCGATGGCGACGCCAGCAACGGCCGCTACATGGCCTCAAAAAGGCAAAAACTATATTAGTGACATCCACGCAGCGGAAAAGGCCTGGGATACCTTTGGCTTCAGGAAAGCCGTGGAGGAGAAGCAGGCGACCATTAGCAGCCAAGGAATGAGCGCGGTGGATGCGACTATCTCATTCGCACGAGAGCAGTTCGAAGCGTGGCAAGTGGCTTCTGGCGGGGCTGGGGCGGAGCATCCGTTTACATATGTGCTTCCAAGTGATTGGGCGGAGCCCCGCCCGGGGGATTCCGGGTGGCACCAGTATGGATACCAAGAGTCGAAGACGAGTACGCATCACAGCGAATCGTCGACCTCGTGGGGCGGCGGCGGCGGGGTTTCTTTCGGCTTCTGGAGTGTCGGGGGGAATGCGGGTGGTAGTGAACGGCGAGTTCATGACGAGTTCAGTTCAAGCTCGCTGGGGATACAGATGTCGTACGGAGTTGCGACGATAGAGCGCCCTTGGCTATCTACGGTGTTGCTCAACGTCAAAGGATGGGGTCTGATTGGGCAGCAAGCTAACTGCATTTCGACAGGAGAAAAGTTTCAGAAGTCGCCCGCCGTTGAAGCTATGGAAAGCTTGTGGCTCCCATCAATTCCAACGCAGCTCGTCATAGTCAAGGATGTGCGCATAACTTCTTCCGGGATCCAACAGTTCTACGATTTTGTACAGAAGAACTCCGGTGGAGGTGCGTCGTTCGGTTGGGGGCCGTTTACGGTCAGCGGTTCTAGTAGCTGGGCAAGTAGCAGTACTGACACATCGTGCTCTATGGAGAACGGATGGCTTGTCATAAATGGGGCTCAATTGATTGGATATGTGCTTGAAATTACCCCTCCCTCGCCAACAGCAACGATGTAGTCGGAGAGAATATGTCATCAATTGAGTTGGACCCGTTTACGAAAGCTATTCGCGAGTACTTCGCTTCTCGAATTTCTCCTGATCTGGCGGATAAGAGCATTGGCCTGTACTTTGATCCTATGCCGAGAACACTTCCCTTGGAAGACCTACTTGGCACCGACGGCAAATATAGCGAAGCCCGTGCCCTGGAGTTCTTCTCCACGAAAATTGCGGACAAAGCTGCTCACGTTTCGAATGGCCTGCACTTCAGTCATGATGTTTCCATCTCGCAGCTAGTAAGATTTCAGATTTATCAAAGTGCGTTATTCTATCGGCGCATAGATCTCGTTGATCAGATAAACGAGAAAAACGAGAAGGCGCTCGAGGCTATGCTGGCTACGGCGCTCAATGGCATGCCGGAATTGGCCATGCTCGATGGTGCGGCGCTTTTTACTCCAAGTTATTCCACGCCAAAGAACTGGTGCAACCCTGCGGTCTCGAGCGTGTGGCAAAAAGCGCTTATCAAATTCTCCTCGCAACCACAAGGGGGTACCGTTGTCGAGGCAGATGGTTATACGGCGGACCTCCCGAGCGTCAAATTTCCATGGCGCAAGTTTGATGAAAAAAAGCTAGAAGAGGCGCTAAAGATCTTTAAGCAAGGCGTACAACCCAAACCAGGATTTCCTTCCCCGGTTGATCCTGCTCCCGAATGGTTACTTAAGGATCTAAAATACGCCAAGCCAGCAGAGACCGATTTGTCAAATTTTGGCAGCAAGTTAATGCAGAAGAAGTTTGCTGCTGGCCATGCAAATATTTTTTCCGATGGTTTTAAGACCTCAGTCACTCCGGATTTTCATCACCTAGGGGTAATAAAACCTGGTAATGGGCAAATGATGCAAGGCGGAGAAGAGGCAGTCGTCGCGCCGCCGATGGGCGGAATCAAGTTGGAAGATTTTGACGTTTCCAGCATTGAAGGTGCCTCGGCCGAATATATGAAAAAGGTTGCATTTGCGACGTCTGCCGATGTATCACCTTCCGCAACAAAGGACCGTATCAGCGTTGCATTCGACTATCAGTTTGTTGAGATCAGTCGTCCGTGGTTATCTTGGCCAATATTGACGAATACGAGCTGGTATTTGCAGGACGCAAGACGTGGGGAGTTGACGCTAGGATCTGAAGGCAAGAGCTATGGGCTCCTAAGCGCAGTAGCTACGAAAACTATTGTTGTGAGGAATCTCGTCATCGAAGCTGAGTTCAGCGATGCTGATCGACAGGCGCTTGCAGAATCGTTTGCAATAGGCCCTTTTCGTCTCGATAGAAGTGTTGATTTCCAAGCTTCGTCGCTCCGCTTCGATGCGATGCAATTTATTGCGTATCTCGACACAGAGCTTCCCGTTCTGCCTCCTAGGTCCGATCCAAAGTTCGTCACGTAGGCAGGATTCGGGTCATGTTCCAACGGTTCGTCCAAGCAGTGCTTGCTTGTAGTCTGCTGCTTTCCACAGCTTCCTTCAGCCAGCAAGTCTGCCCGCCGCCGCAGCAACCCGTGTTGAGTCAAGTCTTTCAAGCGATGCTACGAGCAAGACGCCCGGACGATGCGATAGCGTGTGTGCGCTCCATTAAGAAATCGCATGCCGTTTCTGAGATGTCGGATGAAGTTCGCTATCAGCTCGCTCAGGGTATGTCCGACGCCATGTCGCTTCTATACGAAGACACAGCTCCATTCCCAGATGATGCTAGGGATGCGGCAGAACTTTGGGCGGAGTACGTCGATGCGGTCGCACTGCCATACGATCTGAGGCGGATCAACATCGGAGTGATAAGAATTATACAGTATTCGCGATACTCAAGTTTTCCCGACCGAATTCCACTTTTGGTTCGAGGTATAGACAAGGCGAAGCTTGGCTTGAGCACTGATACTTCAGATCAGTTTTTCTCTGCGCTTAAGCGTTGCCCAAATTGGACGAAGGTCAGCAAGCAGCTCACCTGCCTCACTCAATGTATGGATCTAGTTTCGCGCACTTTAAACGACCTCACTGCGCAATTAGGGGAGCCACCGTGGACTGCTTCAGCAGGGCTTGCAAGACTCTCGACTAATGCCGCGGCTATCGCAGCTGAAAGGCAAACGTGCGTTCGTCAGTGAGCAATCATTTTAGTGCCCGTTGGATTTGTGTAGGGCTTTGCTTTGCCACCCTGGTGCACGCGGCGCCCGAACCTGCAACTAAAGTAGAAGACGGCCAGTTGCAAGCGGCCGTAGGATTTTCCATTGACGTAATTGCTGTTCCTAAGAATGTTGAACAGCCGGGTACTTTTCAAATCGCGTTTCTCTTGCAAAACCCGTCTGCAAACAAACTTGTCTTGCAAGATTTCGTCCTTCGATCAATCGAATCAACTACCCCTTTAGAGGTTGACGAGGCTTGCAAAAAGACTGCGCAGAAGGCAGTGGAAGCAAAGAACGCGGTAGTTGTTGCTTGTTCCGTGACTGCGCCTGGATACGAAGATACATTCACAGGCTTCTTTACTTTAATATTTTCTAGGTGGAGCTTATTGACGTTTACTCCGGGCGACTATCGATTCGTGGCGGTCGCAACCTCGCGAGTTCAGGCTGAGCAGGACTCGGTTGTCGTCATGACAAGCAAGGCCTTTTCGGTCCATTTGACTCCAACAATCTGGCAAGTGATAGCCGGAGCAATGCTTGGCTCTCTGCTCACGGTGATGTTTTGGGGCTTCTCTCCGCATGCCCGTAGCATTAGCGGATTTCCTTATGAGCATCTAGGATTGGCGCCGCGCCTGGCTCGCACTATTGGGACCTCAATCCTGTTGTGGTGTGGTTCAACTGCTGCAGCTGCCATCGCAATATTTCTAACATTTCGGCTTAAGGATGCCGCTCTGCCTTTCACGATATCCGTTAACGACTTCTACGGTGGCCTCGTAGTTGGACTATTCGGAGTTTTCTTGACTGGATGGCTGAGGAAAAGACTTTTTACGGATGAGGATTCGGCAAGTGCAGAAACTCGTGACCGTACCCAGAAGCCAGTTCCCCCATAAAGATTTAGAGAAATTCGCTGGGTAGGGAAGCGCCTCGCCGTCGCCATCTCAAAGCACAATCAGGTCGCCAAAGTGTCAGCAACAAAGTTCTTCGTGCCCGAAGCGGACTCACCAAGCGACGGAGCGATTTTGTATCGCGAAATTCTGGAGTATCTGGTTTCTAATGGTTTCTGCGTGACGCAAGACATTATTCGGCGCATTGAATATACACAAAAAGCCCAACATCAGACCGCAGAGGTTGGTTATGCGGCAAGTGCAAATGGGGAACTTGTAATGGCAATATTTGCCTTAAGTTCGGGCTCCTACGCGATTTGCACCACTCACAGAGGATGGGACATGACGCGCACGACGATTTTCACCGGTTCTGACGGTGATGATCTAGTAAATACTGTTCAATACTTTGAGCCATGACTTATTGGTTTCTCGGCACTTGGCGCGTACATGGTGTGCTTGTGGAGATTGCCGACGAGCAATGGGGCAATTGGGGGGCCCAAGCTGCGCTTGACCGCCCGGTGACGGGGCATGCGCCCGCTTTCGAATTCGATGACCGCAGCGCCCCGTAGACGGGTCTCTGAAAGTGGTGGGATGCGCAGTGACTTGACGACAGCTTTGGGGAACGCGCTATGAGCCTGGCTGATCGCCACGACGGAGCGCAGGCCTGGAAAGCGGAACTCTCAGCCCTCATCACGAACTTCGGCTTTGGGCACTTTGCTGTCACCCCCAGGACAAGACGTCGGCCACCGCGACGCCCCACGTAAGCCAAGCCTAGGGCACCGATTGTTCGATTTTCTGTGTGCGAAAAAGCCTGACCATCTAACCTCTAGAGTGGTCAATCGAAGAATGTTGTACACCTAAAAGTACAAGGCACTCTCATGCCTTGAGGTAGGAGCTATCTCGCACATGGGTAATCCCCCCGAATTCC
>NZ_QAJN01000003.1:0-147414 GCF_003852425.1 Paucibacter sp. KBW04
AGGGCCCAGCCGGGCAGGCCGGCGTCAGACAAGGCCGAGACCACGGTCCAACTCACCAGCGCCCCCACCATCAAAATCTCGCCATGCGCGAAATTGATCAGGTTGATGATGCCGTACACCATCGTGTACCCCAGCGCCACCAGCGCGTACATGCTGCCGAGCACAAGCCCGTTAATGATTTGCTGGAAAAAGGTTTCCATAAAGCGTCTCCGGTTTGGCTTGGGCCTTGTACTGTTTCTGCACTGCCCTTGCCCGTTCATTGCATGACGAGCAAAAAAAAACCCGCCGCAAAGTCGGCGGGCCTTGGTTGGCCATCTGTTCCTGCAGGCTCGGAACGATTGTAGGAGTGGGCTAGAGCCCGGTTTCGATAGTAAATACCCGTACCGACACCCCGGATAAACACGGGGGCAAACGCCGCAAATTCATGCCCACCACGGGCACAGTATTCAGGTCAATCGGCGCTGGCTTCGGGTGCCGCGCCGGCCTCTTCATCGAGCCGGCGCAGAAAGGCCAGCTTCTCGCTGATCTTGCCCTCCAAACCCCGCGGCACGGGCTCGTACCAGCGCTGCGACTCCAGGCCGGCGGGCAGATAGGTCTCACCCGCGGCATAGGCATGCGGCTCGTCATGGGCATAACGGTAGGCATGGCCGTGGCCGAGCTCCTTCATCAAGCTCGTAGGCGCGTTACGCAAATGCACCGGCACCTCGCGCGATTTGTCTTGCTTCACAAAGGCACGCACCTCGTTAAAGGCCTTGTAGCCCGCATTGCTCTTGGCTGCCACGGCCAGGTAGATCACCGCCTGAGCCAGGGCCAGATCGCCTTCGGGCGAGCCCAGGCGCTCAAAGGTGGCCGCCGCATCGTTGGCGATCTGCATGGCGCGAGGGTCGGCCAGGCCTATGTCTTCCCAGGCCATGCGCACGATGCGGCGCGAGAGATAACGCGCATCGGCCCCGCCATCCAACATGCGGCAAAACCAGTAAAGCGCGGCATCCGGATTGGAGCCTCGCACCGATTTATGCAGGGCCGAGATCTGGTCGTAGAAATTGTCACCGCCCTTGTCGAAGCGGCGGGCATTGAGCGTGAGCGCCTTCTGGATGAACTCGCTACTGAGCTTCTGGGTCTTGGCGGCCAGGGCGGCAGAGGCGGCTTGCTCCAGCAGATTGAGCAGGCGGCGGGCATCGCCATCCGCATAACCCACCAAGGTGTCTATCGCGCCCTCGTCCAACTCCACCGGGAAGAACTCGGTGGCCTGGGCCTTGGCCACCAATTGCCTCAGCTCCTCATCGCTGAGCGACTTGAGCACATAGACCTGGGCGCGGGACAAAAGCGCCGAGTTGATCTCAAAGGACGGGTTCTCGGTGGTGGCGCCGATGAATGTGAACAGGCCCGATTCAACATGGGGCAAGAAAGCGTCTTGCTGAGACTTGTTGAAGCGGTGCACCTCATCCACAAACACCACCGTGCGGCGGCCTTGAGCGACCACACTCTGGGCGCGCTCCACCGCTTCACGAATGTCCTTCACCCCGCCCAGCACGGCCGAGATGGTGATGAAGTGGGCGTCAAAGGCTTGCGCCATCAGCCGCGCCAAAGTGGTTTTACCCACGCCCGGCGGGCCCCACAGAATCATGGAGTGCAGGCGACCCGATTCAAAGGCATTGCGCAAAGGCATGCCCGGACCCAGCAGCTGCTGCTGGCCAATGACCTCATCCAGCGAGCGGGGCCGCAGCAACTCGGCCAGGGGTTGATTCAGGACAGAAACCTCGGCCGGGCTGGATGCTGGCGCGGGCTGAGTCGGCGCAGTGAACTCAGGAAAGAGCGAGTCATTCATATCGGACATGGCAAGCATTGTCGCAGCCGCTTGTCGCAGCTTCTCACCGGCCAGGCACAGGCTTACTGCTCGATTAGATCGGCACCGGCAGGCAGCACAAAACGAAAACGCTCCGCCGCGATGGGCGTGTTGGCGCTCAGGGCCGTGAAGTCCAGGCGCGAGCGCTGGCCGAAGCCGTCGACGATTTCCAAGGCGGCCAAAACCTCGCCCTTGAATCCGATCTTGAGGGACTGAAAACCACCGTCCGCCTGCTTGGGCTCGGCCTGCACCCAATCCAGGCCGCCTTCCGAGGCCAAGGCTTTGAGTTTGAAGTCGCGTTCTAGATTGCCACCTGCCAGCAAGGCAGCCGGGGTGGCGCCCAGGGCGGCGCTCATGCGTCGGGAGCTGGCTTGGTTGAGATCGGGGTCGAAGATCCAGACCTTTTGCCCATCACCCACGATCAGCTGCTCAAACGGCTTGGTGTAGACGAAGCGGAATTGATTGGGGCGCTGAAACTCGAAGCTGCCCGAGGAGGTCTTCTTGCGCTGACCATCGGGCGAGCTGACCACCTGGCTGAACTGGGCACGGCCGCTTTTGACCTCGCGCACAAAGTCTTTCAAGGCCGTGACCGCATCGGCCTGAGCCCAGGCGGAAATGCTCAACATGCCGAGCAGCACAGCGGCCTTCTGCGACAGCTTGAGGCCGGTCTTCATCATCGTCTTCATTGTTCTTGCTTCGCTTTACTCGTCCCGCTTGGGCACGATCAGATCACGGTTGCCATTGGTGCCCATGCTGGACACCAGGCCGGACTTTTCCATCTGCTCCAGCAGACGGGCGGCGCGGTTATAGCCAATGCGCAGATGGCGCTGAACCAAGGAGATAGAGGCTCGCCGGTGCTGCAGCACGATGGCCACGGCCTGGTCGTACATCGGGTCGGCCTCGCCCTCACCCCCTGCCCCGCCGCCACCGGCCTCACCGCCCTCACCCTCCAGCACGCCACCTTCCAGAATGCCTTCGATGTAATTGGGCTCGCCCTGGGTCTTCAGATACTCGACCACGCGGTGCACCTCGTCATCGCTGACGAAGGCGCCGTGCACACGGATAGGCAGGCCGGTGCCCGAGGGCATATAAAGCATGTCACCCATGCCCAGCAAGGCCTCGGCGCCCATCTGGTCGAGGATGGTGCGGCTGTCAATCTTGCTGCTGACCTGGAAGGACAGGCGGGTCGGGATATTCGCCTTGATCAGGCCGGTGATCACATCGACCGAGGGGCGCTGGGTGGCCAGGATCAGGTGGATGCCGGCGGCACGGGCTTTTTGCGCCAGACGGGCGATCAGCTCTTCGATCTTCTTGCCCACCACCATCATCAGGTCGGCCAACTCGTCGATGACGACGACGATAAAGGGCAGGCGCTCCAGCGGCTCCGGCATCTCGGGCGTCAGGCTGAAGGGGTTGGGCAGGTGCTCGCCGCGCTCGGTGGCTTCGTCGATCTTCTTGTTATAGCCAGCCAGATTGCGCACGCCCAGCTTGCTCATCAGCTTGTAGCGGCGCTCCATCTCGCCCACACACCAGTTGAGCGCATTGCTGGCCTGCTTCATATCGGTGACCACCGGGGCCAACAGATGCGGAATGCCTTCGTAGACACTCATTTCCAGCATCTTGGGGTCGATCAGGATCAGGCGCACGTCGCGCGCCTCGGCCTTGTAGAGCAGGCTCAGAATCATCGCGTTGATACCGACGGACTTACCCGAGCCTGTCGTACCGGCCACCAGGCAGTGCGGCATCTTGGCCAGATCGGCCACCACGGGCAGGCCCACGATGTCCTTGCCCAGGCCCATGGTCAGCTGAGACGAGGCGTCCGCATAAACCTGCGAACCCAAAATCTCCGACAAACGAATCGTCTGGCGCCGCGCATTGGGCAGCTCCAGGGCCATGTAGTTTTTGCCGGGGATAGTTTCCACCACGCGGATGGACACGAGACTCAGAGAGCGCGACAAGTCCTTGGCCAGGCCGACGATTTGCGAGCCCTTGACGCCGGTGGCCGGCTCGATCTCGTAGCGGGTGATCACCGGGCCCGGCGAGGCCGCCACCACCCGCACCTCGACACCAAAGTCGCGCAGCTTCTTTTCGATCATGCGCGAGGTCATTTCCAGCGACTCCGGCGTCACCGACTCCACCCGCTGCGGGGCGGTGTCCAGCAGATCGACCTGAGGCAGCTTGGTATCGCTAGCATCGACAAAAAGCGTGGTCTGGCGTTCCTTGGCCACACGGGTGGACTTGGGCACTTCCACCACCGGCGGCTCGATGACGATGGGCACATGGTGCTCCTCGACCACCTGGCGCTCCACCTCGACCACATACTCACGCTCCTGGGCGGCTTGTTCGCCCACGCGTTGGTCCTCGGCCTGCTCGCGGCGCTCGGCCTGGCGTTCACGCAGCTGGTCCAGGCGGGTACCCAAGGCCTCCGCGACTCGCAGCCAAGAAAATCTCAGGGCCAGACCCGAACCCAGCAAAGCCAGGGCGATCCAGACCACGCCCGATCCCGCAAAGCCAAGCGCACGCATACTCCAAGGGCCCAGGGCGTAGCCCAGCACGCCACCGGCATGACCGGGCAAATGAGACTCCCAGGAGTACAGCCGGGTCCATTCCAGCGAGCAGCTGGCGCACATCAGTAGCAGCACGCCCAAGGCCCCCAAGGCCTTGCGGCCAGCTGGCCTAGGATGGGCATCCGGTGCCTCGGCGCGCAAGAGACCAGCTAGGCCGCTGAGCCATTGGCGCAAACCGATCAACACCAGCCACCAGGCCGAGAAGCCAAAGCCGAAGAGCAGCAGATCGGAGACCCAGGCCCCCACGCCCCCCATGCGATTGCCGTACAGCGCCCGGGTGCCTGAGCTGGTGAACGCGGCATCGGCCGGATCATGGCTGAGCAAGGCCAGCACCACCATGCACCACAGCAGCCCACCCAGCAGCAACCAGACCGGCGTGCTCAAGGGGTTGCCGCGCACAGGCACGGGCGCCTTGCCCTTTTTGCCTTGGCGTTTATAGACTTTGTCGTTTGCGCCGGCTTCTTCGCCACGCAGCAGGGAACCCAGGGGAAAACTCATGCTGCCATTGTGGCGCAGGATTTGGCGCTCATTGCGCACGCGTCACCCGAGGGTGTGACCATCTCCAACAAGGCTGCGATGGTCAGCGTGCGCGCGGGGTCGTTTCAGCGCCAAAGACGCTCAATCGGGGAAGCGTTCCTTGATCACCACCGAGCCGTTTTCCAGGGTCTCGATCACGCCCCGCTCCTCCAGGTCCTTCATCACCCGGCTGACCATTTCGCGCGAGGCGCCGACGACCTTGGCCATGTCCTGACGCGAAACCTTGCCACGGATGATCTTCAGGCCCTTCTCTTCCTCTGACATATCCAGCAAGGTGCGCGCCACACGGCCATACACATCGAGCAAGGCCAGAGATTCGATCTGGCGGTCGGCATTGCGAAGGCGCGCCACCAAGCCACGCAGAATGGCGTAAGACAGGCTAGAGGTCTCGGGCAAGCAGCGCGCAAACTCCAGACGACCCAGCACCAACATATCGGTCTGCACCTCGGCACGCACGGTGGCCGAATGCGGCTCATGGTCGATCAAGCTCATTTCGCCCACATAGTCGCCGGGCTGCAACACGGCCAAGATCACCTCGCGTCCACGCGTATCCGAGGTTAGGACTCGGGCCCGGCCATTCAGCAAAATGAACAAGGCATTCGACTTGGTGCCCTGCTCCACGATCAATTCACCGCGCTTGAAGCGACGCTTGACGACATTGTCTGCAATGGACTGCGCCTGATCGGTGGTCAGCAAGGAGAACAGAGGCACTCTGCGGATCAGGTCCAGATTCGACAACATGGCCATATAGGGTCTCCTACGAAGAATGAATTGATATCGGCACGCAAGCGCAACACCTGCAGCGTAGCCAGGGCAAACAACAAGATCCCTACGGTTTTGCCCAGGGTCCCTAGAATGCACTCAACGATTGTGCCAATACCTTCTGGTGTTCACATCGGGTAGGCACGGGAATAAGCCCGAGACAGCCCCCATGTGTCTGCTGGAAACAACCCCCGAAGCAAAGTCATGACCTCAGCACCTCAACACCACTCGCTTTTGATCCTCGGCTCCGGCCCCGCCGGCTACACCGCCGCCATCTACGCCGCCCGCGCCAATCTCAAGCCCACCCTGTTGACCGGCATGGCCCAAGGCGGTCAGCTGATGACCACCACCGAAGTCGACAACTGGCCCGCCGACGTGATGGGCGTGCAAGGCCCAGAGCTGATGCAGCGCTTCCAGGAACATGCCGAGCGCTTCCAGACTCAGATCGTCTTCGACCACATCCACACGGTCGACTTCAGCAAGCGCCCCTTCACCCTGATCGGCGACAGCGCCACCTACACCTGCGACGCCCTGATCATCGCCACCGGCGCCTCGGCCAAGTATCTGGGCCTGCCCTCTGAGGAGACTTTTGCCGGCCGTGGCGTCAGCGCTTGCGCCACCTGCGACGGCTTCTTCTACCGCGGCCAAGAAGTCTGCGTGGTGGGCGGCGGCAACACCGCCGTGGAAGAGGCGCTCTACCTCTCCAATATCGCCAGCAAGGTGCATGTGATCCATCGCCGCGACAAGTTCCGCGCCGAGCCTATCCTGATCGACAAGCTGAGCGAAAAAGCCAAGTCCGGTAATGTGGTCCTGCATCTGTGGAACACCCTGGATGAGGTGCTGGGTGACCAGAGCGGCGTCACCGGCGTGCGCATCAAGAGCACCCAGGACGGCAGCACGCAAGACCTGGCCCTGCAAGGCTGCTTCATCGCCATTGGCCATCAGCCCAATACCGACATCTTCAAGGGCCAGTTGGAGATGAAGGACGGCTATATCGTCACCAAGAGCGGCCTGAACGGCTTCGCCACCATGACCAGCGTGCCGGGCATCTTTGCCGCCGGCGATGTGCAGGATCACATCTACCGCCAAGCCATCACCAGCGCCGGCACCGGCTGCATGGCGGCCTTGGACGCTCAGCGCTATCTGGAGCAAGAACAGGGCTGATCAAGCCCAGGGCGGCCCGAGCCTGGTGGCCTGTTCAAAATTGAGCTATACTCGCAGGCTTGCTTGCTGGATGGATCGCGCCCAATGACTAAAGCCCAGAGCTTTCTTCAAAGGGTTTAGCTTGCATAAAGCGATCAAAAGGTCGTCTCAATCACTCTTTCCAGGGTTCGCCTTGCGCGAAACCCTGTTTCAGGGCGAGGCGGCTGGTCATCAAATCAAACCGGAGTAGCGTCATGGCACGCGTCTGTCAAGTCACGGGCAAGAAGCCCATGGTGGGAAACAATGTCTCCCACGCCAATAACAAAACGAAGCGTCGCTTCCTGCCGAATCTGCAGTACCGCCGTTTCTTCTTGGAAACCGAGAACCGTTGGGTTCGTCTGCGTATCAGCAATGCTGCTCTGCGTTTGATCGACAAGGTCGGCATCGACCAAGTCGTCGCCGATCTGCGCGCCAAGGGCGAGCTCTGATCATCTAAGACTCAAGGAGCACAATCATGGCCAAAGGCGCACGCGAAAAGATCAAGCTGGAGTCGACCGCAGGTACGGGTCACTTCTACACCACCGACAAGAACAAGAAGACCACGACCGGCAAGCTCGAATTCATGAAATTCGACCCCAAGGCTCGTAAGCATGTTCTGTACAAGGAAATCAAGCTGAAGTAATTCGGCCTGGTATCTCGGTGCTTGAGACCTGCTCGCAGGTCTCGCCAAAAAAAAACCCCGCAGCTCAGGCTGGCGGGGTTTTTTTATGGCCGCAAGGCCGACGCTGCGATTTAGGGTTTGGCAGCAGGCTTGATCTCAGCGGCAAACTCTTTGGCGAACCACTCGTCCAGCATGCGCTTCTCGAAACGCAGGGAGTCATTGCTGTCGTAGCGATTGAAGCGATCCATATACGAGAGATCGCTCAGCTGGGCCTGACCCTTGCGTAATTCCTTGCCCTGCTCACTCAGCACAAAGCGCAGATCGATGGCCGGGCGCGTCACGGGACGAAGGACGCGGTACATCTCCATGGTCCGACCATGCGGCTCCAACTCGCCGGCGAGATCCACATCAGTCACTTCGATCAGCAAATCCTTGCCGGGCAGCTGCTGATCACCCAGCTCGCGCAGATGCGCTTGCAGCGCCTGCAAAACCCGATCCCGGTCCACCACCGAGCGGTTGGCATCGGAAAATTTCTCGGGATTCACGAAGCGCACTTCGACACTGGCCTGGGCTGCAGCAGCACCCAGCAGCAAAGCCAGGGGTAAAACAGCAAGTCTGATTGCTTTCATCTTGTCTCTCCTTGAGCTAGTCACAGACAAAGTCTAGTCCGTAGACGAAAAAAAGGGCACCTCCTGGGGTGCCCTTTCTGTATCGCTTCTGTAATGCTTTGTTGTCTTGGCCTCGCACTTCGCAAAGCGAAGGCAAAGCCGTTCGTTTTCGCCGTTAGACCCGCGCCATGCGCAGGTTCATGGAGAAGGCACGCAGCTCGGCAATGCCACTCTCCTCGGCGCGACGACACCAGGCTTGCAGATCACTCACCAGCTGCTCGGCCGAGACATTGGTGCGAGTCCAGAGCTGGCGCAATTCCTCGCGCATGGTCAGCAGCTTGTCCAGAGCCGGGCTGGCAGCACGGGCACCAGCAATCTGGTCCAGCGCCTCGTCCGGGATGCGATCGGCATCGCGGTGCAGCCAAGCCTTGGCGGCCTTGAACTGCGCCCACTGAGCGCTGTGCTGCTTGCCCTGAGCCTTGAGCTTGTCCAACTCCTCGCCGCAAGCCGCCTTCAAGCCGCGACCATAGCTGGCCATGACCTCGTAGCGATTCGCGATGATGGCTTCCAGCGTCTGCTTATCGGCGGGCTTGATATCACCCTGACGCAGCTTGGGCGCCGTCTTGCGGACCTTGGCCCAACCCAGCATCTCGAAGGCACGGATATAGCCCCAGCCGATATCGAACTCAAAAGGCTTGACCGAGAACTTGGCCGAGGTCGGATAGGTGTGGTGGTTGTTGTGCAGTTCTTCACCACCGATCAAGATGCCCCAGGGCGAGACATTGGTCGAAGCATCGGGGGCCTCGAAATTACGGTAGCCCCAGAAGTGACCGATGCCGTTGATGACACCTGTTGCCCAGACCGGGATCCAGGCCATCTGAATCGCCCAGATGGTGGCGCCGATGGCACCAAACAGCGTCAAATTGATGATCAACATCAGACCCACACCTTGCCAGGAATAGCGGGTGTAGAGATTGCGTTCGATCCAGTCATTGGGCGTGCCCAGGCCGTACTTGCTGACGGTCTCGGGGTTCTTGGCTTCGGCGCGATAGAGCTCCACACCCGTCAGCAGCAAGGCCTTGAGGCCACGCGTTTGCGGGCTGTGGGGATCTTCCTCGGTCTCGCACTTGGCGTGATGCTTGCGGTGTACCGCCACAAACTCCTTGGTCACCATGCCGGTGGTCAGCCACAACCAGAAACGGAAGAAGTGGGCCGGAATGGGGCCCAGGTCCAAGGCTCTGTGAGCTTGCGCACGATGCAAGAAGATGGTCACACCCAGAATCGTGAAATGCGTCACAACCAAGGTGTAGACAACCATCTGCCAAGCGCTGGCGTCCAGCAGCCCATTGCTGAGCCACTCCACCAGGCCGTCACGTATCGTCATCAAGAAGTTCATTCGGTCCTTAAACAGTGATCCATAGCGATCCGAGGCCTCAGGCCCGCGGCAATCCCTTGGAAACTTCTCCGCCAAGCATTGGCCAAAAGCCAACAGATGCGAAAAAGTTCTTGCTTGATTGTAGGTGAGTCACCCTAAATCGCCCAGGGTGAAAGCCCCGGGCCCGGCTGAGGGAGATCAAGAAACGCGCAAGGAAAGCGCAGGACTTAACGCTTTTCCCAGACGGCAGCGAAGAAACCGTCCGTCTGATGCTGATGTGGCCACAGACGCAGATAGCCGTTCTCCACCAGCTTCTCGGCATGGGCCACATGGGCCTTGCTCAAGACCTCGGCAGCGTCGAGCTTGCTGAACTGCGGGTGCGCGGCTTCGAAGGCCTGGGCGATCTCTTCGTTCTCGGCATCCAGCAGGCTGCAAGTGGCATAGACCAGACGGCCACCCGGCTTAAGCATGCGCGCTGCGCTGGCCAGGATGGCCGCCTGCTTGACCTGCAGTTCGGCGATCGCCTGCGGCGTCTGGCGCCATTTCAGATCGGGGTTGCGGCGCAAGGTACCCAGGCCCGAGCAAGGTGCATCGACCAGCACGCGGTCGATCTTGCCGGCCAGGCGTTTGATGCGATCGTCCCGCTCATGCGCGATCTGGGTCGGGTAGACATTGGACAGGCCGCTGCGAGCCAGGCGCGGCTTCAGAGCCGCCAGGCGATGGCCGGACACATCGAAGGCATAGAGGCGGCCGGTATTGCGCATGGACGCACCCAGCGCCAGGGTCTTGCCACCGGCGCCCGCGCAGAAGTCCACCACCATCTCGCTGCGCTTGGCGTCCAGAATCAGGGCCAGCAGCTGGCTGCCTTCGTCCTGCACCTCGACGCCGCCGCCGGTGAAGAGCTCCAGCTTGTTCAATGCCGGTTTGCCCGGGATGCGCAGACCCAGGGGCGAAAAAGGCGTGGGCTCGGCCGAGATATTGGCCGCGGCCAGGGCAGCCAGCGCTTCTTCGCGCTTGTTCTTCAAGGTGTTAACGCGCAGATCCAGCGGTGCGGGCTCGTTCATGCTGGCGGCCAGCAGCCAGAACTGCTCCTCGCCCAGGCGCTCCAACAGGGGCGCGGCCAGCCAATCCGGCAGGTTGTGGCGCAGCTTGGGCGGCAGGCCGGTTTGATCCAGGGCCTGAACCTGGGCCAACCATTCCTGTTCGGGCGGCGTTAGAGCGCCACGCAAGAAGGTGTCATTGCCCTGCCAGGCCAAGATGGCCAGGCGGCGTTCGGTCGGGCCGCGGCCCGACTGGGCCAGATGTTGCAGCAAGGGCCGGCGCCGCAGGACGGCATAAGTCGTCTCTGCAAGTGCATGCCGTTCACGCTGACCGAGGCCCTTGTGTTGGCGGAAGAAGGCAGACACCACGCCGTCGGCGGGTGCGTCGAGTTTGAGGACAGCGCGCAAAAGCTCGCAGCTCATTTCAAGAAGGGCATTAGGATGCATGCCCCGATTATCCCAGCACCGGCCACCCTGCCCGCATTTGTATGCAGCAAGGTCCGCACAAAAGGCGCCATGAGCGAAGAACTGAGCCCCCTACCCTCTGCACCCACCGGCCGCTACCGCCACTACAAAGGCGGTGAATACGAGGTGCTGGGCGTCGCCCGCCACAGCGAAACCCTGGAGCCCCTGGTGCTCTACCGGCCGCTCTACAACGCCACAGGCCTATGGGTGCGGCCCTACGCCATGTTTTTTGGTGAGTTGGAAGTTGAGGGTCAAATCGTCCAGCGATTCAGCCCCATCACCTAGGGCAAGCTCAGCTGAAGGCCTGGCTCTCGCCCGCTGTTTGCCGCACCAAGCCGCCTTCAATGGCGAGCTGACCCTGCACAAACCAACGCACGGCCGCCGGATACATGCGGTGCTCCAGCTTGAGCACCCGGGCCGACAAAGAGTCCTCATCATCACCCGCCTGCACCGGCGCCACGGCCTGGGCCACGATGGCGCCATGGTCCAACTCGGCCGTCACGAAATGCACCGTGGCACCGACGAATTTGCAGCCCATCTCCAACGCCCGCGCATGGGTGTGCAGGCCGGTGAAGGACGGCAGCAGCGAGGGGTGGATGTTCAGCATGCGATCGGCGTAGTGAGCCGTGAAGCCGGGCGTGAGAATGCGCATAAAGCCGGCCAAGACCAGCAGATCGGGCGCAAAACCATCGATCACCCGCTGCAGCTCGGCATCGAATGCTTCGCGGGCCTGAGGGCCGCTGAATGCCTTGTGGTCCACCACCGCCGTCGGGATGCCGTGCGAGGCGGCAAAGGCCAAGCCAGCCGCGCCCGGGCGGTTGCTGATCACGGCGGCGATGCGCGCGGGCCAGCCCTCGGCCGCGCAGGCGCGCACGATGGCCTCCATATTGGAGCCACGGCCGGAAATCAAAATCACAATGCTTTTCATGGGCCGGGAGTGTAGGCGACTGCAGGCGCATACCTACAATGGCGGGCTGTCCTCGGCCTCGCTCGGCCACCCTCGGCCCAATGCCATGAACCCAAATTCCGAACTGATTGCCCCCGACGCTTCGTCCACGCCCCAGCAGACCCGCCAGCGCGTGCTCTCGGGCATGCGCCCCACCGGTGCCCTGCATCTGGGCCATTACCACGGCGCCCTGAAGAACTGGGTGCGCCTGCAATCCGTTCACGACTGCTTTTTCTTCGTCGCCGACTGGCATGCCCTGACCACGCATTACCAGGACCGTGGTGAGATTGAGCGCAATGTTTACGATATGGTGATCGACTGGCTGGCCGCTGGCATCGACCCCGAGCAGGCCACCCTCTTCATCCAAAGCCGCATGCCCGAGCATGCCGAGCTCTTCACCCTCTTGGCCATGAGCACGCCCTCCAGCTGGCTGGAGCGCATCCCCAGCTACAAGGATCAGGTGGAAAAAAACCGCGAGCTGGCCACCTACGGCTTCCTCGGCTACCCCCTGCTGCAGGCCGCCGACATCCTGATCTACAAGGCCGCTTTTGTGCCGGTGGGCGAAGACCAAACCGCCCATGTGGAAGTGACCCGTGAGGTGGCGCGCCGCTTCAACCGCATCTACTCGCCGGATCGCGCCATCCTGCCCGAACCGCAGGAGCTGCTGACCGAAACCGCCCGCCTGCCCGGGCTCGACGGCCAGAAGATGAGCAAGAGCGCGGGCAACGCCATCGCCATGCGCGACGCCCCGGCCGTGGTGGAAGAAAAAATCCGCACCATGCCCACCGACCCGCAGCGCGTGCGCCTGGGCGACCCCGGCGAGCCCGCGCGCTGTCCCGTCTGGCCCTTGCATGAGCTTTACTCCAATGCCGAGACCCAGGCCTGGGCGGCCGAGGGCTGCCGCTCAGCCGGCATCGGCTGCCTGGACTGCAAACAGCCCTTGATTCAAGCCATACACAAAGAGCAAGAGCCCTGGCGCGAGCGCGCCGAGAGCTATCTGGCCAACCCCAAGCAGGTGCAGTGGATCGTCGAGGTCGGCACCGAGCGCGCCCGCGCCGTCGCCCGCAAAACCCTGCGCGAGGTGCGCACCGCCATGGGCCTGGCCTACTGATGGGTCGGATCACGCTGAACGAAACAAGCATGGCCGGCATCCACATCACCGATATCGAATCCGCCATCAACTGGTGGCGCGATCGCCAACCCTCCGCCGACGGCCTGCGCGCCTGCGCCGAGGTGCTGGCCCTGGCCGAGGTCTACGCCCTGCTGGTCTATTACCGCGAGACGGAATGCGATGAAGACAGCATGCCCGCCGCCGCCCGCGAGGCCTGGCTGCGCTGGTACGAGAGCACGCCCGACGCCCCCTGCATCGCCATCTGCTCCACCAGCCAGGGCGATGAGTTGTGCAAAGGCTGCGGCCGCACCTTCGATGAGGTGCAGAACTGGCCGGTGATGACGCCGGCCGAGAAGCGCGTCACCTGGCGCCGCATCTCCATCGAGGCGACAGCCTGGCGTTTCAATCGCTATGCCGAGCGCGCCCGCGAATTTCATGGTGTTGACCATCCACAAAACCAGGCGCTGCCCTCTGGCAGCCCAGCCCAGCCTTGACCAGCCCCGGCCGCCTGGCCAGCCTGCGCCAACTCGCGCCCCTGGCCTGGCCGGTGTTTGTGGGCCAAGTGGCGGTGCTGGCCAATAGCACGGTGGACACCGTTCTGATGGCGCGTTACTCCGCCAACGATTTGGCCGCCCTGGCCGTCGGCGTCGCCATCTACATCACCATCTTTCTGGGCCTGATGGGCGTGGTGCTGGCCATCTCCCCCATCGCCGGCCAGCTGTTTGGCGCCAAGAAGCTGGCCCAAGCGGGTGACGAGCTGCATCAATCGCTGTGGCTCGCACTGGGCCTGTCCCTGCTGGGTTGCCTGGCCCTGCTCTTCCCCGACCCCATGCTCAGCCTCGCCCGGGTGACGCCCGATGTCGAGGGCAAGGTGCGCGGCTACCTCAGCACCCTGGCACTGGGCCTGCCGCCAGCCCTGCTGTTCACCGCCTACCGAGGCTTCAACACGGCCGTATCTCGACCCAAGGTGGTGATGGCGATTCAGCTGGCCGGCTTGGCCTTGAAAGTGCCGCTCAGCCTCTTGCTGATTTATGGCTTTGGCCTCGGCAGCTTGCAAGTACCCGCCCTGGGCGCCGTGGGTTGCGCGGCGGCCACCGCCCTGGTGATGTGGGCCCAGGCCTTGATCGCCTGGCGCCTGGTGCGGCGCGACCCCTTTTACGCGCCCTTCGGCCTCAACACCGGCGGCTTGCACGCGCCGCGCTGGGCCGCCATCAAGTCCATGCTCAAGCTGGGCGTGCCCATGGGCGCGGGCATGTTGATCGAGGTGACGGGCTTCACCTTCATGGCCATCTTCATCGCCCGACTGGGTGCCACGGCGGTGGCCGGGCATCAGCTGGCCATGAATCTGGTGTCCTTGCTCTTTATGGCGCCCATGGCCTTGGGCAATGCCGCCCAGACCCTGGTGGCGCAGAACGTGGGAGCGCAACGCCTGGCCGACGCACGCCGCCTGGGCTGGCACAGCCTGGAGATCGCCCTGGCCCTGGCTTTTTGCATGGGCGGCCTGGTGTTCCTGGGGCGTGAACAAATCCTGGGCCTCTACACCCAGGACCCAGCCATCATCGCAGCGGCCATGCCCCTGCTGATCTGGCTGTGGTGGTTCCATGTGGGCGATGCGGGTCAGACCGTGGGTGCCTTTGTGCTGCGCGCCCATCGCATCGCCACCGTGCCCATGCTGGTCTATGCCCTGGCCATCTGGGGTGTGGGCATAGGCGGCGGCTACTGGCTGGCCTTTGGCGAGGCCGCCTGGATCCCGGCCCGCTTCCACGGCGCACCAGGCTTTTGGTCGGCGGCCACCGTGGGCTTGGCTCTAGCAGCCACCGGCATGGGCGGCTTCCTGGCCTGGGTGCATGCCAAGGAAGTGCAGACCCGGGCTTGAGTGGGGTCAGCCGGCCAAGGCGGGCAGGCTCAACACAAACACACTGCCGCCGCCTGGCCGCGACTCACAGCGCACCTGGCCGCCGTGGCGCTGAGCGATCTGCTTGACCAAGCTCAGGCCCAGGCCCACGCCACCCGCCTGCTCGGCATGACCGGGCAAGCGAAAGAAGGCCTCGAAGATGCGCTCGCGCATGGCCTCGGGCACGCCCGGGCCACGGTCCCACACCCGCAGCTCGGCCAGGCCCTCGCGGCGGGTCAAGGTCAACAAGACCTCGTTACCGCCGTAGCGCCGCGCGTTCTCCAGCAGATTGCGCAAGGCGCGCCGCAGCAAACGGTCTTCACCACTGACCTTGAGGCTGCTCAGGCCTTGGGACGGCTCAAAATCGGCCCCCACCCGCGCCGACTCCTCGGCGGCCAGGCCCATCAAGTCGACCGACTCGTTCGCATCTCGAGGCAGGCCAGAATCCAAACGGCTGGCCAGCAGCACCTCTTCCACCAAGGCATCCAACTCGCCGATATTGGTATGAATCTCGGTCACCAGCTTGGCGCGCTGCGTGGGGCCCGCCTCGTCCAGCATGGAGAAAGCCATCTTCAGCCGAGCCAGGGGTGACCTCAATTCATGGCTGGCATTGGCCAGCAACGTTTGCTGGGAGCGCAACAAGGATTCCAGCTGAGCAGCGGCTTGATTGAAGCTGCCGGCCAGGGCCGCCACCTCATCATTGCCCTGGTCATCGACCCGGTGGGCCAACTTGCCGGCGCCAAATTGCTCCACGCCCTGCTTGAGTTCTTCCAGCCGCCGCGTCAAACGCCGCACCACCGGATAAGCCCCCAAGGCCACGCCCAGGAATAGCAGCACCAAGAGAATCGCCAAAGCCTGGCCGTTAGGCTGGGGGCCCAAAAAAGGCAGGCGCCAGAGCGCCTCATCGCGTGGCGGCAACATCATGCCGCGGGCATCAACAAACGGGCGTCCGCTCATGCGAACTTCGCCAGGATCGTGGGCCTCGCGCCCCGCTCTCCCCTGAGGCAACCCGGCCGGCGGCAGCATGGCCGGAGGAAGCACGGCCGGTGGCAGCATGGCTGATGGCAAGCGGCGCGGGCGCAGCAGCAAGAGGCTGCGGCCATCGCCCAGCTCCACCGTCTGACTCTGCATGGGCATGTTGTCGTCGGCCTCGCGGCGCTGGAACAACTCGGTCTCGGCGATGCGCTGCCCCTTGGCATCGATCAAGGCCACCGCCAGACGAAGGCGCTGGCCCCAGTCCAGCAAGGCCGCGGCCTGCTGCTCGCGCGGCGCGTCGGCGGCAGGCAGTGCCAATTCAATCAGCTCGGCCATGGCGATGGCACGCTCATTGGCCGTCACTTCTACGCTGCCTCGTTCCTGCTCGATATGGCGTTGAAACAGCCAGGCCGAGCCGAAGGCGAAAGCCAGCAGCAAGACCACCAGGGTCAGATAAATCCGCAGGTACAGCGACTTCATGTCAAACAATCAGACCGCATTCTCTGCATCTTGCTTGCGGGCAAAAACATAACCTGCACCGCGCACGGTCAGCACCCGGCGCGGATTCTTGGGGTCGTCCTCGATCAAGGCCCGGATGCGGGAGATGTGCACATCGATGGAGCGGTCAAAGGCATCCAGGGGGTGGCCTTTCAATGCATCCATGATCTGGTCGCGCGACAAGACCCGTCCCGGGCTCTGCGCCAGCACCACCAGCAAGTCAAACTGATGGCTGGTGAAATCGCAAGGCTTGCCGTCCAGGCGAGCCATGCGTTCGGCCAGATCGATTTCCAGACGACCGAAGCGCAGCACATCCTGGTCAGGCAGCTGCGGCTCGGCGCGACGCAGCAATGCCTTGACGCGGGCCTGCAGCTCGCGAGGTTCAAAGGGTTTGGCCAGATAGTCGTCCGCCCCCAACTCCAGGCCGAGAATGCGATCCATGGGTTCACCGCGCGCCGACAACATCAGCACCGGCAGGCGGCGGGTGTGGACATCGCTGCGCAGTTCGCGGCAATAGTCCAGCCCATCGCCGTCACCCAGCATCAGGTCCAGCACCAGCAGGTCAAAGGCACCGGAGGCCAGCTGCGAACGTGCCGCCGCCAAGGAACCCGCCACCGACACCTCGAAGCCTGCCGCGCCCAGATAGTCGCTCAGCATGGCGGTCAAACGGGCGTCATCATCGATCAGCAGCAGTCGAGCGGGCATGGGCGAAATTTCGGTGCAGTGGAGGGAGCGCAGCGCTTTGAGCCGCGCTGACAGAGAAGAAGGCGTGTGAGGTGTGAGCATAAACGAGCGAGCCTTGTTCAAAGCTGAATCTCAATTGCCCGACTTGGGCGACGACATCGGACTCGCAGCACCGGCACCCTCGTGCTTGTGAGTCGGGCCGCGGTCCATGCCGCGCTCGCCACGGCGCGCCTGCATCTTCTTCATCTTCTCGGCCAGCTTGGCGCGCTGCTCGGGCGTTAGCACCTTGGCAGCCTCCGTCATCGCCTGCGTCATGCGCTTGCTCATCTGATCGTGCTGGGCCAGCATTTGTTGGCGATGCGCTTCGATGGCGGCCGCATCGATCACCGCTGCGGTGAACAAGGCCATGCCCTGCTCATGCAGCTTGCGCCCTGCTTCGCGCTGGGCCTTGAGATCGGCGTGGGCGGCCTGCATGATTTGCTTGATCTGGGCACGCTGGGCCTCGGTGGCGCCGGCCGCCTCCAGCATATGAGGCATATGCCCGCCCTCCATCATCATCATCATGCCGGGGCCACCACGGCCACCGTGGCCGCCATGCTCGCCCGGGCCAGCCATAGGCCCTTGTGCCATGGCCATCGCAGCACCCAAACTCAGCGTACCCAGCAACAAGGCCTTGCTCAGCAGAGATGTAGAAATCAGTTGACGCATGCTTGAACTCCAGAATTTATGCTCCTCCCAGAGGAGCTGACTGAAGTCTCACCAGGCCAGGTAAATCACCCATGCCCCGGCCGTAAAGTTAAGTGAAGGCCAAAGGCGAGCACAAAAAAGGGAGCCCACAGGCTCCCTTCGTCTTGACGTCTTTGAAGACGATTACTTGATCGGCTTGAAGCGCATGCGCTTGGGGCGTGCACCTTCTTCACCCAGGCGCTTCTTCTTGTCGGCTTCGTACTCGTGGAAGTTGCCGTCGAAGAAGAACCACTGCGAATTGCCTTCGCAAGCCAGGATGTGGGTGCAGATGCGGTCCAGGAACCAGCGATCATGGGAGATCACCATGGCCGAGCCGGCGAACTCCAGCAGCGCTTCTTCCAGCGCGCGCAGGGTTTCGACGTCCAAGTCGTTCGAGGGTTCGTCAAGCATCAGGACGTTGCCGCCCTGAGCCAAGGTCTTGGCCAGATGCAGACGACCGCGCTCACCACCCGACAAGCTGCCCACCAGCTTTTGCTGGTCATTGCCCTTGAAGTTGAAGCGGCCCAGATAGGCGCGGCTGGGCATCACAAACTTGCCCACCGTGATGTTGTCAAGGCCGCCGGAGACGTCTTGCCAGACGGTCTTGTCGGCTTCGAGGTTCTCGCGGCTTTGATCCACAAACGCCATCTTGGCGGTCTTGCCGATCTTGACGGTGCCGCTGTCCGGCTGTTCCACACCTTGCAGCATGCGGAACAGGGTCGACTTACCGGCACCG
Source organism: Paucibacter sp. KBW04 (assembly GCF_003852425.1). Lineage (GTDB taxonomy): Bacteria > Pseudomonadota > Gammaproteobacteria > Burkholderiales > Burkholderiaceae_C > Paucibacter_A. Next base: position 18,575 of record NZ_QAJN01000003.1, read on the forward strand.
TTGGGGCCGATGATGCCGACGATGGCGCCGGCCGGCACCTTGAAGCTGAGGTTGTCGATCAGCACGCGATCGCCAAAGCTCTTGCTGACGTTCTCGAACTCGATCACTTCGTTCCCCAAGCGCTCGGCCACGGGGATGAAGATTTCGTTCGTCACATTGCGCTGCTGGTACTCAACATCGCTCAGCTCTTCGAAGCGAGCCAGACGCGCCTTGCTCTTGGCTTGACGGCCCTTGGCATTGGAGCGCACCCACTTCAGCTCTTCCTTCATGGCCTTGGTGCGAGCGTCTTCGGTCTTTTGCTCCTGTTCCAGGCGGCGTTCCTTCTGGTCCAGCCAGTCGGTGTAATTGCCCTTCCAGGGAATGCCGTGGCCGCGGTCCAGCTCCAGAATCCACTCGGCCGCGTTGTCCAGGAAGTAGCGATCGTGGGTGATGGCCACCACGGTGCCAGGGAAGCGCTGCAGGAACTGCTCCAGCCACTCGACCGATTCGGCGTCCAAGTGGTTGGTGGGCTCGTCGAGCAGCAACATATCGGGCTTGCTCAGCAGCAGGCGGCACAGGGCCACACGGCGCTTTTCACCGCCGGAGAGCACACCGATGACGGCGTCCCAGGGCGGCAAGTTCAGGGCGTCGGCCGCCAGTTCCAATTGCAGATCGGTGTTCTCGGAGCCCGCCGCGGCGATGATGGATTCCAGCTCGCCTTGCTCGGCAGCCAGGGCGTCGAAGTCGGCATCCGGCTCGGCATAGGCCGCGTAGACCTCGTCCAAGCGCTTCTTGGCCGCCAGCACGCCGCCAATGCCCTCTTCCACCGCTTCGCGCACGGTCTGCTCCGGGTTGAGCTGCGGCTCTTGCGGCAGATAGCCGATCTTGATGCCAGGCATGGCGATGGCTTCGCCTTCGTACTCCTTGTCCACGCCGGCCATGATCTTCAGCACGGTGGACTTGCCCGAACCGTTGACGCCCAGCACGCCGATCTTGGCGCCCGGGAAGAAGGACAGGGAGATGTCCTTCAGGATGTGGCGTTTGGGAGGAACCGTCTTGTTCAGACGATTCATGGAATAGACGTATTGCGCCATGAGGATGAGCTTCCTGGAGAAAAGCGTTGGGTTATGCAGGCTGCGAGCGGCTTCGGTCAAACAACAAGCGAAAGCCATTCGCCGCGCTCGGCGCTGGGCCCCGGATCGAATCGGGCCGGGCGGAACGCGAAGAGCGCTATTGTCGCAGCTTCAGCGCCCCGCCCTCGCCCTTCTATGGCGGCCGACCCACAAGCGCCCACAAACTACGGGCAATTCAGGCAAACCCTTCCCTTGTTCACAGGTGTTTGACGCCGTCCCGGCCTCGCACAATTCCTGGCCAAAGAAGCCTGAGGGAACTCAAAGCATGAAGCATCTTTCAAGAACCATTGGATTGTTCGGCCTGGGCCTGCTGACGGCCTGCGCAGCCCTGGCGACGGACTACAAAATCACGCGCATTGACCCGAATGGCAGTACGTCAACAAACTTTCTTGACATCAACAATCTTGGCCAAATCGTGGGTCAGTCGCTCGTTTCAGAACAAGATGAATACAGAGCCTTCATCTTGCAAAATGGGCAATACAGCTATTTGAACGGCCCCAGCGGAGCATTGGGCGTTGGAGCCTTCGGCATTAGCGATAACGGTGCCGTCGTAGGCAACTACTACACCAACCGAGACACTTCCAGCGGCAGCAACCTTCTAGGCCCCAGCCATGGCTTCATCTACGCTGGAGGGGCCTATACCACGATGGCCATTGAGGGGGCTTACAACACTCTATTGGGCGGAATCTCTCCCGACGGTCGCTACGTCTCCGGAACCTATGACTATGGAGATGCCGACGGTATTCAAGGCTCGCAGGGATTCATCTTTGATCGCCTCACCAACACGCGAACATTCGTGGGTGCCTACCAAGCAGGTGTGTATTCATCCCTTAGGGGCATCAACAATCTGGGGCAGGTGGCCGGTTGGGACTTGGTCGTCGACGCGGACGCCGGCACCTCCCGCCGCCAAGCCTTTTTGTACGACATCCACAGCGGCACGAGCACGCCGCTTGTGTTTTCCGGTCTGAGTCAAACCCGCCTGACCGATATCAATGACAACGGCCTCATGCTCGGCTATGCACGGGGAGCAAGCAGCCCATTGAATCCTTTTGTGGGCAGCCCCGGCAGCTTTCAAGAATTGCTCATTGAGGGTGCGAACATGACTTTCGGCGGCGGCATCAACAACGCCAATGATGTGGTCGGTTTCTACACCGACGCACTCGGCATCAACCACGGCTTCATCGCTACCACCGTCCCCGAACCCCAGACCTGGGCGCTGTTTCTGGCCGGGGCTGGCCTGTTGATGCGCCGCCGCCGGGCGCATTGAGAGTTTGCTCACGGAGACAGGCCGGGAGGCCGCTCTCTATGACGGCTATAATCTGCGGCATTGCTGCGACTACCAGTCTTGTCGCGGCTTTATTTTTTTGAGCCTCAAGCACGGTTCCTTCGCAGGCCCGAAGACTGGCGCAGCATCTTTGCCGCGCGGCCTTGCACCCATGAGTCGTGCTCAATAAGCAGTCAATGACATTTGAATCCCTGGGCCTTGCCGCGCCCTTGCTGAAGGCCATCGCCGACGCCGGCTATACCACTCCCACCCCCGTTCAAGCGCAAGCCATTCCCGCCGTTCTGAAGGGCGGCGATCTGATGGCGGGTGCCCAGACCGGCACCGGCAAGACCGCCGGCTTCACCCTGCCCCTGCTGCACCTGCTGAGTCAGGGCGCGCCCGTCACCAACAAGCGTGGCAAGCCCGCCATCCGTGCCCTGGTGCTGACACCTACCCGCGAGCTGGCCGCCCAGGTCGAGGAAAGCGTCAAAACCTATGGTAAATACCTGCCGCTCAAGAGCATGGTCATGTTCGGCGGCGTCGGTATGCAGCCGCAGATCAACCGCCTGCGCGACGGCGTGGACATCCTGGTGGCCACACCCGGCCGTCTGCTGGACCACGCACAGCAGGGCACGCTGGACCTGAGCCAGGTGCAGATCCTGGTGCTGGACGAAGCCGACCGCATGCTGGACATGGGCTTTGTGCATGACATCAAGAAGGTGCTGGCCTTGCTGCCCGCCAAGAAGCAGTCGCTCTTGTTCAGCGCCACTTTCAGCGATGACATCAAGAACTTGGCCGACCGCCTGCTGAACCAGCCCGCCCTGATCGAAGTGGCGCGACGCAACCAGACCAATGAGTCGATTGCGCAAAAGGTTCACCCTGTCGGCCGCGACCGCAAGAAGGACCTGCTCTGCCATCTGATCAAAGAAGGCAACTGGCACCAGGTGCTGGTCTTCACCCGCATGAAGCATGGCGCCAACCGCCTGACCGACTATCTGAATGACCAGGGCATCAGCGCCATGGCCATCCACGGCAACAAGAGCCAAGGTGCCCGCACCAAGGCCCTGGCCGAGTTCAAGAGCGGCGATCTGCAGGTGCTGGTGGCCACCGATATTGCGGCGCGCGGCATCGACATCGATCAACTGCCCCACGTCGTCAACTACGAGTTGCCCAATGTGCCGGAAGACTATGTGCACCGCATCGGCCGTACCGGCCGCGCCGGTGCCCAGGGCGAGGCGGTGTCCCTGGTCTGCGTGGACGAGAACGGCTTCCTGCGTGAGATCGAGAAGCTGATCAAGCGCGAGATCCCCAAGGAAATCGTGCCCGGCTTCGCACCCTCGCCCGACGAGCGTGCCGAGCCCATCGTGCTGGGCCGCATGATTTTGAACGGCAATGGCAGCCGCTCCGGCGGCGGCGGTGGCCGTGGCAATTCGCGCGGTGGCGCGGGTGGCGGCGGTCGCCCGGCCGCGGGCCGTGGCCCAAGCGGCGGCGGCCGACCCGGCCAAGGCGGCGGTGGTGGCGGCGAACAACGCGCGCCCCGACAAGCCGCGCCGCAAGGCCAGCGCTCGTCCTCCGGTACCGGTGGTGGTGGTAATGGCGGCGGCAATCGCTCCTCCGCCCCTCGCTCCGCAGCCGGCGGTGGCCGCAGCGGCGGTGGTGGCGGCGGCTTTGGCGGCGGTTCGCGCCTGACCAGCCCCAAGCGCTAAGCCCCGGCCTGCAAGGTCGCACTGCCTTGCAGCGCGGCCTCAACAGCCCTCAACCCAGCCCTGCGATGTCATCGTGCGGCTGGGTTTTGTTTTTTGGCCCAGCTCGGCGTTTTGCCCATGGTGTTTAGGATGCCCGTATGAACCAAGCGACCCGATTCTTGCCCTCGATCTGGATTGCCGGAGGCACCGGCCTCATCGGCCACGAGTTGCTGGGCCTGGCACTCGCCGAGCCGCAAACCCGCGCCGTCCACGCCCTGCTGCGCCGCGCAGCACCCGACCTGCCCCAAGACCCACGGCTGCACTTGCACCAGGTGGATTTCAAAGCCGCGAGCCTGAACGCACAGCCTGCCTTGCCGTCAGCCGACGCGCTCTTCATCGCGCTGGGCACCACCATTCGCCAAGCCGGATCAAAAGACGCGTTTCGAGCCCTCGATCTGCAAGCCGTGCTGCATGTCGCTCAAGCTGCCAAGGCTGCGGGCCTGCGGCGCTGCGCCGTCGTCTCGGCCCTGGGCGCCGACCCCGACTCCAAGGTGTTCTACAACCAGGTCAAGGGTGAGATGGAAGCGGCCCTCAGCAGCCTCGGTTTCGAGCGCCTGCTGATCGCCCGCCCCTCCTTGTTGATCGGGGACAGGCAAGCCCTGGGCCAGCCCGCCAGGCCCGGCGAGCAATGGGGCGAGCGGCTCAGCCGCCCCTTGCTGCCGCTGATCCCGGCGCGCTGGCGGCCGATTGAAGCCAGGCTGGTGGCGCGCGCCCTGTGGCGGGGCCTGGCCCAACAAGGGCAAGGCCTCAGCATTTTGGAATCGGATCAACTCCGCCAACTGGGCTCAGCGCCACGATGAGGCAAAGGTGGCGGACCGCCTTTCTCTCAGGCCTGCGCCGGCCACGCGCCTGGCTGAGCCCGCAAGAGTGGCGCGACGGCCTGCTGCTGGCCGTCCTCGCCCTGATCATCCTGCCCCTCAGCCCTGCCGAGCCTCTGCCATGGCTGGCCGGCTTGCGAATCAAGGCCCTCCTCGGCCTGCTGGTCTTGCTGCTGGGCTTGCAGACCCTGGGCTATATCGCGCTCAGGCTGCTGGGCGCCCGCACCGGCCTGGCGCTGGCCGGCCTGATGTCGGGCCTGATCTCCAGCACCGCCACCATCGCCAGCATGGGCCAGCGCGCGCGGGCCGAGCCCAGCTTGTTCTGGGCCTGCTGCGCGGGCGCGGTCATGTCCACCGCCGCCACCTGGTTGCAAGCCAGCCTCATGCTGCTGACCCTGGCCCCTCAAGCCGCACGCGCCTTCTTGCCCATCAGCGCGCTGGGCCTGGTGCTGGCGGGCAGCGCGGGCATGGCCTTGGCGGCACGCGCCAAACGCGCGGGGCCAGCAGCGCAGGCGCCGGCGGCCTCGAGCGAATCGGCCAGACAAGGCCCCTTGCGTTTGAAAGAAGCCGCGCTGATCGCCGTGATGCTCAGTGCCGTCACCCTCTTGGTCAGCTGGGCGCAGAGCCAGTTTGGCCAGACCGGCCTCTACGCCTCCATCGCTCTGGCCGCCTTGGCGGACGCGCATGCCCCCGTCGCCTCCCTCGCCGGCTTGTACAGCGAGGGTCAGATCAACACCCACCAGGTGGCGCAAGGCGTGATGCTCGCCATCGCCTGCAACAGCCTGACTCGCTGCCTCACCGCCTGGCTGGCCGGGGGCCTGCGCTACGCCCTCATCGTCGCCAGCGTGCTGAGCATTTGTCTGCTGCTCACCAGCCTCTTGCTCTTCAGCGTCTGAACCTTTTCTTGCCGGATGAAAACCCAGCCCATTGCCCCCGCTCAGATCGACTTCTCCGACCCCGCCGCCCCGAGTGCCCCGGCCTTCCAAGACGTCTATCACAGCCGCGCCGGCGCCCTGGAGCAAGCCCGCCATGTCTTTCTGGGCGGCAATGGCCTGCCCGAGCGCTGGGCGCAAAAGCCCCGCTTCGTCATCCTGGAGACTGGCTTTGGCCTGGGCAGCAACTTCCTCGCCACCTGGCAGGCCTGGCGGCAGGACACGCAGCGCTGCCAGACCCTGATTTTCATCAGCATCGAAAAACACCCGCTGCGCAAAGAGGATCTGGCCCAGGTCCAGCGGCCCGACACGCTGGCGGATCTGGCCCAGCAATTGCACGCGGCCTGGCCACCGCTCACACCCAATCTGCATCGCCTCGCCTTCGAGGGCGGCCGGGTGCAGCTCTTGCTGGCCTTTGGCGATGTGCATCTGTGGATGCGCGAGCTGGTGGCCGAGGTCGATGCCTTCTATCTGGACGGCTTCAAGCCCGCCAGCAATGCCGAGATGTGGGACGGCCATGTGCTCAAGGCCCTGGGCCGGCGCGCCGCTGCTGGCGCCACCGCCGCCAGCTGGAGCGTGGCGCCGCAGCTGCGCGAAGGCCTGATGGCCGCGGGCTTCAGCCAGGAGCGACAGCGCGGCTTTGCCAACAAGGGTGGCATGTGTGTGGCGCGTTATGAACCGCGCCACCAAGCCCAGAAGCCCGCCGGCCGCGAGGCGCTCGCACCCAAAGCCAAGCACGCCCTGATCCTGGGCGCCGGCCTGGCCGGTGCCGCCTGCGCCTGGGCCCTGACGGCCCAGGGCATCAAAAGCACTTTGATCGACGCCCGCCCCGGCCCGGCCCAGGCCGCCTCGGGCAATCCCGGTGGCCTCTACCACGGCACACTCAACCCGGACGACGGCCTGCACGCCCGCTTCAACCGCGCGGCAGCCCTCGCCACCGCCGAGACCTTGCGTAGCCTGCCCGCCCTGCCCTGGCGGCAACAAGGCTTGCTGCGCCTGGAGCAAGCGCGCGAGCTGGCCCAGATGCAGGCCCTGCTGCAGCGCCAGGGCCTGCCACCCGACTATGTGCAGGCCTTGAGCCAAGGCGAGGCTGCCGCCTTGTCCGGCCTGGCATTGCCCGGCCCGGCCTGGTTCTATCCAAGCGGCGGGGCCTTGCCGCCCCCGGCCTACGCCCAGGCCTTGCTGCAGGCCGCCGGGTCGGCGGTCAGTACGCAATTCAACTGCCGAGTCGCACGCATTGAATCGATAGGGGCTAACTGGCGGCTGTGGGACGAGGCCGAGCACCTGATCGCCGAGACCGACTTGCTGGTGCTGGCCGGCGGGCATGAGGGTCAGGTCTTGCTTGCGCAGCTGGACTCAGGCCTGGCCGCGCGGCTGTCGGTCATGCGAGGCCAACTCAGCCATCTGAGCCCGGCCGGGCCCCGCCCCAAGCTCCCCGTGGCGGGCCTGGGTTATGCCATCGCCGATCGCGAGCAAGGCCTGTGGTGTGGCGCCACCAGCCAGATGGATGACGGCGAGCCCCAGCTGCGCAGCGCCGATCACGAGCGCAATCTGGCGCAATGGCTGAGCCTCAGTTCACAAGCGGGCACGGCCGCCGAGCTGCTGCCGCAGATCCAGGGCGGTCGCGTCGGCTGGCGCTTGGCCACGCCGGACCGCCTGCCCTTGGTGGGCGGCCTGCCCCTGCCGGGCTACGCGGGCCGGCAGGACCAGACCCGCTTCATCCCAAGGCGGCCCGGCCTGGCCTTGTGCACAGCCATGGGATCGCGTGGCATCGCCTGGGCCGCCCTCTGCGCCCAGGTGCTGGCGGCGCAAGTCAGTGGCGCACCGATTCCGCTGGAAGCCAGCTTGCTGGACGCCGTCGATCCGGCACGTTTTGTCATGCGGGAACAACGTTAGTGCTGGATTTCCCCAGGGGTTGAGCGGGGCGCTTGTCCCCTGAATGTGTTGCTTTGTAAAGGATCAGGGAAACACTGGATGCGGGCTCTTGTGCGAACAGCGGACATTCGTGGCTTCGCCAAGGTTGCCCCTCTACTCCGGGGGTTGACCGCAGGCGAATCCACCACCCGCAACCCGGAGATTTTCGAATGACAACACGGTCCATGTCCCGCGATACCTTCCGTCAAGCCAGCCTGGCTTTTGCCATTGCCACCGGCCTCTCGGCCCTGAGCCTGGGCGCACAAGCCCAGCAGATGCAAGAGCTGAGCCAAGCCCAGCGGGCCAATGCCTTCAGCAAGGCACAGGGCCATATCGAGTCGCACCAAGGCCGCAGCCTCAGCGATGCCGATCACAGCTTTGAAGCCCGCGACCTGGTCGTGGACGAGGACGGTGCCGAACACGCCCGCTTCGACCGCCGCTACAAAGGCCTCAAGGTGCTGGGTGGCGATCTGATCGTGCACTCCGGTCGTCAAGGCGCTTTGCAATCCATCCGCCAAACCCTGGCTCGCCAAATCCAGCTCGACACCAAGCCCAAGCTGCGCGCCGCCGAAGCCAACCAGATCGCTCTGCAAAGCCATGGTGGTGAGCTGCTCAGCAAGCAGCCCGAGCTGATGGTTTACGCCCGCGGCGACCTGCCCGCCCTGGCCTGGGATGTGCGCAGCTTCAGCACCAAGGCCGATGGCACGCCGTCGGAGATGCACGTCATCGTGGACGCGCAAAACGGCCGCGTGCTGGAAGCCTGGGACGATGTCCACACCGCGGCCGCCAACGGCACGGGCAAGACGCTGTACAGCGGCAATGTGGTGCTGACCACCAACACGGTGACCGGTGGCTACGAGTTGCGCGACCCCAGCCGCGGCAGCACCTACACCATGAGCCTGGCCAACAAGACCAACGGCGGCAGCATCATGAAGGATGCCGACAACAGCTGGGGCAATAACGCCACCAGCGACGTCGCCTCGGCCGGCGCCGACGCGCAGTTCGGCACCGCCGTGACCTGGGACTACTACAAGAATGTGCACGGCCGTAACGGCATCGCCAACGATGGCAAGGGTGCTTACAACCGCGTGCACTACGGCCGTAACTACGCCAATGCCTTCTGGTCGGACAGCTGCTTTTGCATGACCTATGGCGACGGCAACGGCACATCCTTGCGCCCCCTGGTCTCGCTGGACGTGGCCGGCCACGAAATGACCCATGGCGTCACCAGCCGCACAGCCAATCTGACCTACTCGGGCGAGTCCGGCGGCCTCAATGAAGCCACCTCGGACATCTTCGGTTCCATGGTCGAGTTCTATGCCGCCAATGCGAATGACGCGGGCGACTATCTGATCGGCGAGAAGATCATGATTGGCCGCGCCTTTATGCGCAGCATGATGAAACCCAGCGCCGATGGATCCTCGGCCGACTGCTGGTACTCCGGCGTCGGCAATCTGGACGTGCACTACAGCTCAGGCGTGGCCAACCACCTCTTCTTCATCCTGGCCGAAGGCACGAACAGCCCCCTGGGCAGCAGCCCCACCTGCGTGGCCGGCAACACCCGCGTGGCCACCGGCAGTGCCAGCCTGAGCGGCATTGGCCGCACGGCCGCGGCCAAGATCTGGTACCGCGCACTGACCACCAAGATGACTTCGGCCACCAACTATGCCGGCGCGCGCGCAGCCACCCTGGCTGCTGCCGCCGAGCTGACCGCCACCCTGGGCACCGACTACTCGGCCCAGGTGGCAGCCGCCTGGTCGGCGGTCGGAGTGAACTAAGCCCAGACCTGCTTTTTCCTGCCCAAACACAAAGGCCCTGCGGGGCCTTTGTTTCATTCCAGTGGGCGCTGCGCGATTCACCAGTGCGATTGCCGCCCACCCAAACTCAACATGCCGGCTGAAACGTCGATGTAACTTTCACCCTCCCCGTCGCATTTGTTCTGCGGCTCGACGTTTTCCGAAAAGAGTTTGCATGTCCGTCCCTCAGTTGTCCGGCCGCTCCATAGGCCGTCGTTTGAATTTCTCCTTCTCCCTGGTTCTCTTGATTGCCCTGGCCGGTTCGGCCATGGGCTTTTGGTCCTTGCAAAAAGTGGCGGACGAGACCGCCAGCATGTATGGCGAGACCCTGCTCTCCGAGCGCCTGGCCAGTGACTGGCAGCGCAATATCGTCGGCGGCATCTACCGCTCCACCGCCATCGCGGTCAGCAAGGACAAGGCCCTGGCCGAGTACTTCAGCGCCGCGGCGGCCGAGTCCACCCGCCAGTCCAGTGAACTGCAAAAGCGTTTGGATGCCTTGCTCAGCTCACCACGCGAGCGGCAGTTGTTCGATCAGCTGAGCCAAGGTCGCCAAGCCTATTTAGCCGCACGCGACGCCATGACCCAGGCCAAAAAGGCCGACGATGCCCAGCGCGCCGAGGAGATCTTCACGCAGCAATACCTGCCGGCTGCCGGCCAGTTCCAGGACACCATCAAGCAGATCGTGCAGGAGCAACGCGACGAGTTGGACGCGGCCGCCCAGCGCGTGGCCCAAACCAATAGTCAGGCCCGCATCGCCCTGCTGGTTTTTGCCGCTTGCGCCTTGGCGCTGGGTGCCTTCTTGGCGCTGCGCCTGACCCGCTCCATCGTGCGGCCACTGAGCCAGGCGGCCGCCTCGGCCGATGCCATCGCCCACTTCGACCTCAGCCGCCACATCTCGGTCAACTCGGCCGATGAAACCGGCCAGCTGCAGCAGGCACAGAAAACCATGCAGGAGGCCTTGATCCGCCTGATCGGCGAGGTGCGCAGCTCCACCGACAGCATCAGCACGGCCAGCGCCGAAATCGCCACCGGCAATCACGACCTCTCGGCCCGCACCGAGCAAACGGCCTCCAATCTGCAAGAGGCGGCGGCCTCCATGGCCCAGCTGACCGGCACCGTGCGCCAGACCGCCGAATCGGCCGTCACCGCCAATCAATTGGCCAGCTCGGCGGCCGAGGTGGCCCGCCGCGGCGGCACGGTGGTGGCCGAGGTGGTCAGCACCATGGAGGACATCAGCGCCAGCTCACGCCGCATCACCGACATCATCGGCACCATCGATGGCATCGCCTTCCAGACCAATATCCTGGCCTTGAACGCCGCCGTGGAAGCGGCCCGGGCGGGCGAGCAAGGGCGCGGCTTCGCGGTGGTGGCTTCCGAGGTGCGCAGCCTGGCTCAACGCTCGGCCGAGGCCGCCAAGGAAATCAAGACCTTGATAGGCGCCAGCGCCGAACGGGTCGAGTCCGGCACCCAGCTGGTGCAAGACGCCGGCAGCACCATGAGCGATATCGTCGCCAGCGTGCAGCGGGTCTCGGACATCATTGCCGAAATCAGCGCCGCCTCGCGCGAGCAAAGCGAGGGCATCAACCAGGTCAATAACGCCGTGGGCCAGCTGGATCAGATGACCCAGCAAAACGCCGCCCTGGTGGAGGAGTCGGCCGCCGCGGCCGAGAGCCTGCGCGATCAGTCGGGCCGTCTGGCCTCGGCCATCGCGGTGTTCAAGCTCTGAAGCCCTGCGTGCAAGAAAAGCAAAAAGCCCCTCACGGGGCTTTTTTCATGTCTACGGCTTAAACCCGAATCAATCGAACTTGAGGGTCTTGACGCCTTCGGCCGTACCCAGCAAGCAGACCGAGGCGCGGTTGCGTGCAAACACACCAACGGTGACCACGCCGGGCCATTGATTCACATCGGCCTCAAACGCTTGCGGATCGGCGATCTGCAGACCGCGCACGTCCAGGATGTGGCAGCTGTTGTCGGTCACCACACCGGCGCGCAGCGTGGCTTGCGCGCCCAGGGCTTCGAAGCGACGCGCGATCTGGGCGGCGGCCATGGGGATGACCTCGACCGGCAGCGGGAACTGGCCCAGCACCTTGACCAGCTTGGACTCGTCGGCGATGCAGACGAACTGCTCGGCCAGATCGGCCACGATCTTCTCGCGCGTCAGCGCCGCGCCACCGCCCTTGATCATGTGGCCAGCGTGGTCGATCTCGTCCGCGCCGTCGATGTAAACGCGCAGGGACTTGACCTCGGCCGCGTCCAGCACCGGAATGCCCAGGCCCTTCATGCGTTCGGTGGAGCGCAGCGAGCTGCTGACGGCGCCGGCGATCTTGAGGCCGCTGGCGGCCAGGGCGTCGATGAATTTGTCCACCGTCGAGCCGGTGCCCACGCCGACGATGCTGCCGGCTTCAACGTAAGACAGGGCGGCTTGGCCCACCAGGGTTTTGAGTTCGTCTTGGGTCATGGCTTGGAGCGCGCACGGCGCTTGAAAGGGAAAGAGGGAAAAGAAATCGCGGGGCAAACCCCACCGTCCCCGCCATTATCCCAAGCCTTGTCGAATCAAGCCGCGTAGAACTTGCCGTGAAAGCCGTAAGTCACCCAATACGGCAGCCAGACCTTGGCAAGCGGGCCGGCACTGAGGGCTTGCGCATCGAAGACGCTGGCAAAGCTGCGTTGGCGCTGGGTGTCGTAGCAGAGCCCCAGCAACCAGCCCTCGCCCTCCTGGCGGCTGCCGGGCTTGGGCACCATCACATGCTCTTCCACCACCACCTGATTGCCAAAGCAGTAACGCTCACGTCGACCGGACTCCAGATCCAGATGCAACAGACCGTTGAAGCCCCAGCGCTCGCCGGTCTCCAGCGCCAGCGGGTAGTAAACATGGCGGTAGCGCTGGGCCACGACGCGCGGGTCCACCACCGGGAACTCCACCGCCTCGGTGCGGGACTGCAATTCAACCCGGCCGCTGCTCAGATCAATCTTCATGAAGCGCGGCGTCGAAGTGACGCTCAAGGCCTCATGGCTTGCAGGCCGCTCGCCCCGCATCAGCTGGGCGAACTCCTGGTTCAGCGAGGGCATGGGGCGAGACTGCACATAGTCCAGATGCAGGGTCTGGCCATCGTCCCAGGCATTGCCGAAGTGAAACAGCATGCAGGCCGGGATCTCCAGCAGACGGCGTCGGCCGAAGTCCGCCTTGTCGATGAGCAAGACCCGGGTCGATTCCGCCGCCTGCCAACGCAGCGAGCCCGCCATGCTGGCACCGCCCCGCAAGGCCTCCAGGTCCAGATGCAGGGGGGGCAGCAAAAACACCAGATAGTTTTGCGAGACGGCGAAGTCGTGCACAAAAGCCGTGGGGCCAGGAGAGGCAAACACCTCGCTGCGCAAGACCTGACCCTGGGCCGAGATCTGGTAGATCGCCATGCGCCCGGCCATGGTGCCGAAGTTCCACACCGTGCCGTCCGCCTCCACCTTGGGATGGGCCGAGAAAGGCATGCCCGCCAAGCCCGGCGCCCAGGTCTTGACCCCACGGGTGGCCAGGGTCTGCGGGTCCAGCTCATGGGCGCTGCCGCCTTCCCAGAGGGCGTAGAGCTTGTCCTGCTGCATCAGGACGCTGGTATTCGCCACATTCATGCCGTCCGAACCGCGGGTGGGCATGCGGGCCTCGATCGCCGTACCAAAGCCCGGCACCAGAAAGCGGCCGGCCACCGTCTCGGCCTTGAACTTGGCCGTCTGCACAAAGCGGGCTTGGTGGCTGACCTTGCCATCGCCAAAGCGCCAGGCCTGCACCAAGCCGTCGCCGTCAAACCAATGCTGATAGCGCTCGCCCGCGCGCCCCATCAGGGAGGGCCCATTCTTGTAATACACGCCGCGCAGCTGGCTAGGCAGGCGGCCTTCAATGCGCAGATCCTGGGCCGCCAGGTCCTCGCCCTGCAGGCCCAAAAAAGGCGCCAGCTCGGGCGCACTGCTGAATTGATTGGGCGGCGGGGCGCCGAGGGCCCAGGCTTCTTGCAGGCCGGTGAGGCCCAGCCCAGCGCCGGCCAGACCGCTCAGGCCCGCCTTGAGGAGTTCACGTCTTTGCATGCGCATGATCTCGCCCCTCGATCAGTTGAGTTGCACGACGATGCGCGTGCCGGGCTTGACCGCGAACTGGGCCTTGTCAAAAGCCGGCGGCCCAAACATGCCCGCGGCATTGTTGGAGAAGCCGTAGGGCTCGGTCGGCATGCCCATGGCATTCATGTCTAGGCGGCCATTGCCGTTGACGTCGTGGCTGACGTTGAGGGCCAAATCCCCCTCGGGCAAATCGCGCAGCTGGATCAGAACCTTGCCGTCCTTGCGCTCGACCGCTTGCGCCTTGAACACCAGCACCGGCTTGCGCAGCCAGTCCTTGGCTTCGGCGAAGACGCTGACCAGAATCTGGCCCTGGTCCTCGCTCACGCCCTGGACCTCCAGCTCCATATCGGCGGCACGGGCGCCCTGAGCCTGCATCAGGCCGGCGCTCAGGGCGAGAGCAAAGGGAATGGACGACAGTTTCTTCATGGCGGCACCTCGAGGGCTGGGTTGGCGATGGATGAACTCTAGGGTTCACGCCCCCTGCCCTCTAGCACCATGCGACAAACGCTGCCGCCAAGTCGCCAAGGGTCTGAAACACGGCGCCAGTGGTGGCGCCGCCCGCGTCGGCGAGTCGGCTCAGCCTGGCTTCAAGCCTTTGCGGCGCGGCGCTGCCGCACCGCCGCCGCCAGCTCGCGCAAGAGGGGTTCGGTATCGGCCCAGCCCAGGCAGGCGTCGGTGATGGAAACGCCGGGCTTCAGATCGGCCTTGGTCTGGCCGGCGGCCAGGTCTTGGCGGCCCGGCTGCAGATGGGACTCGATCATCACGCCGGTGATGCGGACATCGCCACCGGCAATCTGCGCGCCCACATCGCGGCCCACATCGATCTGGCGCTCGAACTTCTTGCTGGAGTTGGCGTGCGAGAAGTCCACCATCACCTGCTCACGCAGGCCGGCCGAGCGCATGGCTTGGCAGGCCGCCTCGACCGAAGCGGCGTCGTAATTGGGCGCTTTGCCGCCGCGCAGAATGATGTGGCAGTCGTCATTGCCGCGGGTCTCAAAAATGGCGGCTGCGCCCATCTTGGTCATGCCCATGAAGGCGTGGCTGGCAGCGGCGGCCAGCACCGCGTCGCTGGCCACCTTGATGCCGCCATCCGTGCCATTCTTGAAGCCCACCGGGCAGGAAAGCCCCGATGCCAGCTGGCGATGGCTTTGACTCTCGGTCGTGCGAGCACCGATGGCGCCCCAGGCGATCAGGTCGGAAATGTATTGAGGCGAGAGCAGGTCCAGGAACTCGGTACCGGCCGGCAGGCCCAGCGCCGTCACATCCAGCAAGAGCTTGCGCGCCAGGCGCAGGCCTTCGTTCATATGGAAGCTGCCGTCGATGCGGGGGTCGTTGATATAGCCCTTCCAACCCACCGTGGTGCGGGGCTTCTCGAAGTAGACGCGCATCACCACCAGCAAGTCCTGACGCAGCTCTTCTTCTGCGGCCTTGAGCAGGCGGGCGTAGTCCATGGCCTGGTCATGGTCGTGGATGGAGCATGGCCCCACCACCACCAGCAAACGGTCATCGCGGCCGTGCAGCACATCGCTGATCTCACGGCGGGCGCGCTCCACCAACTCCAGCGAGGCGGTCGGCAAGGGCAATTCATCCAGCAAAAGCGCGGGCGAGATCAGGGGGCGCACCGCGCCGATGCGGGTGTCATCGGTGCGGGTGCCGTCCGCCGTTGCTACGCGGGGCTCGTCGCTTGAGGCCAGGGGGCGATCATTCAAGGCATTCGTCATCATCAGTCTGCTACTCCGTCGAACTGCAGGGGATTATCTCTGCCTGCGATCCGCGCGCTCGCACATCGCCTGATTAGCCCGCAAGGCCGCCCCCGCTTCAGAGCGAACGCCCCTGGATATAGCGCCACTCCTGGGTCTGGGCTTGGTAACCCCAGGCATCGCCGCGCAGCTCATGGATCACGATATAGCTGGCCGGCGCCAACTCGCCAAGGATGTGGGAGAGGCCGGCAAACACCTGCCGGATATAGGCCGCCTTCTCGTCCTTGGTGTTCGTGCCCTCGGTGACCTTGATGTCGAGGAAGAAGCTGGGGGCCGCCAGCACCTTGCCGCCGATGAACCAGCTTGTGGGCTTCACATAGGCCAAGGCGACGGCCGTCAATTCACGCTTCTTGCCGAGGACCGACACGGTCAGATCGGTGAGCAACTGGGCAATGCGGGCAGAGGTGTCGGCGGACTCCGCCGCGGCGACTTTGATGTGGAGGTAAGGCATATCCATCCTTTGGCATACGGGGGTGTTGAAGCGCTAAAAAGCCAGGCTGGCTGGCTTGACTCACTGTATTCATTGCCAAAAAAATAGAGAATCCACCAAGGAGTCACAGCAATGTTTCCATTTTGGAAACAGCGCATGGGACTGAACAGTACAAGGGGCAAGCAGGATGGGTCGACTGGAAGACTTGATGTGTTTTGCCCGAGTGGTGGACAGCGGCAGCTTCTCGGCCGCGGCCCGCAGCTTGGGGCTAGGAAAATCTGCCCTCAGCAAGCAGCTGGGGCGCCTGGAGGCGGAGCTGGGCGTGCAGCTCTTGCACCGCACAACCCGCAGCCTGAGCCTGAGCCCGGCCGGGCAGCAGGTCTACGCACGCGCACTACGCCTGCTAGAAGACGCGCAGGCCCTGGAGGAAGAAATGGCCGGCCAAGCCAGCGAGCCGCGAGGGCTTTTGCGCCTGTCCACCTCCAGCGCTTTTGGCAATCTGCAGCTCAGCGCCTTGCTGAGCGAGTTCTGCCAGCGCTACCCGCAGCTGCAGGTGCAATTACTCCTGAACGACCGTTATGTCGATCTGGCCGAAGAAGGCTTCGATGTGGTGCTGAGACTGACCCAGGAGCCCTCTCCCGGCCTGGTGGCGCGGCGCTTGGCCCCGCTCCACTACCGGCTTTGCGCCTCGCCCAGCTATCTGGCCCGGCAGGGTCGGCCCGAAAGCGTGGAGGACTTGCTCCAGCATCACTGCCTGCGCTTTGCCAGCGGCCAAGCCCCGGGGCACTGGCACTTTCGCCATGCCAGCCTGGGTGAGCAAAGCGTGGCGGTGCAAGGCCCGCTCAGCATCAATAGCAGCGAGGCCCTGCGGGTGGCCGCTCTCAGCGGCATGGGGCTGGCGATTCTGCCCAGCTATGCGATTGGGGAGGATCTGCGCGCCGGCCGCTTGCAGGCCCTGCTGCCCGAGTGGACGCCGGTGGGCGGCATCGCCGACGCCAACACGCTCTACGCCGTCTACCTACCCAGGCGCCAGCCCAGCCCCAAGCTGCGCGCCTTGATTGACTTCATGCTGGAGAAATTGGGCGAAGAGCCGCCCTGGGACAGGCCATCACCGGCGCAATGCGACAATTCGCCCCTATGTCTTTGATCCCTTACGCCCTCACCCGTCCTTTCCTGTTCGGCCTCGATCCCGAGCAGGCGCACGAACTGACCCTGGCCTCGATTGCCAAGCTGCAGAACACACCAGCGCAATGCCTGTGGTCCCAGCCCCGCATCCAGGATCCTTTGACCCTGGCCGGCCTGAAGTTCCCCAACCGCATCGGCCTGGCCGCTGGCTTGGACAAGAACGGTCGCTGCATCGACGGCCTGGGCGCCATGGGTTTTGGCTTTATCGAGGTCGGCACGGTCACGCCCAAGGGCCAGCCGGGCAATGACAAGCCGCGCATCTTCCGCCTGCCCGAGGCGCAGGCGCTGATCAACCGCCTGGGCTTCAATAACGAAGGCTTAGCCAGCTTTTTGGCCAATGTGCAGCGGGCTCGCTCCTTCCGCGCGGCCGGTGGCCTGGTGGGTCTGAACATCGGCAAGAACGCGGCCACGCCGATTGAAGACGCGGCCAGCGACTATCTGATCGGCCTGGACGGTGTGTTCCCGCATGCGGACTACATTACCGTCAACATCTCCAGCCCCAACACCAAGAATCTACGCGCGCTGCAAAGCGATGCGGCCCTGGACGCCTTGCTGGGCGCCCTGCAAGAGCGCAAGCTCAAGCTGGAAGCGCAGGCCAAACGCCAGGTGCCCATGTTCGTCAAGATCGCCCCCGATCTGGATGAGGAACAGGTCAGCGTTATCGCCCACACCTTGCAAGCCAATGGCATCGACGGCGTGATCGCCACCAACACCACGCTGTCACGTGAAGCCGTCAAAGGTCTGCCCCATGCGCAGGAAACCGGTGGCCTGTCGGGCAAGCCGGTGTTCGAGGCCAGCAACCAGGTCATCCGCCTCTTGCGCTCGGCCCTGGGGCCCAACTACCCCATCATCGGTGTGGGTGGCGTGATGAGCGGCGAGGACGCCCGTGCCAAGCTGCAGGCCGGGGCGGACCTGGTGCAGATTTACACCGGCTTGATCTACAAGGGCCCGGCCTTGGTGCGAGAGTGCGCAACCGCGATGGCGCGGGTCTGAACGAACGGTTCGCCATGGGCATCGAGATCGAACGCAAATTCCTGGTGCTGGGCGAGGCCTGGAAGGACAGCGGCCCGGGCGAGTTCATCAGCCAGGGCTATCTGAACCGCGACCCGGCCCGCACGGTGCGGGTGCGCATCAAGGGTGAGTCCGCCTGGCTGACGATCAAGGGCAAGAACCAAGGCCTGGCCCGGGCCGAGTTTGAGTACGCCCTGCCCCTGGCCGACGCCAAACAGCTGCTAGCCCTGTGTGAAGGCCCGCGGATCGAGAAGATCCGCCGCGAGGTTCAACACGCCGGCATGAGCTGGGAGGTGGATGAGTTCCTGGGCAATAACGCCGGCTTGGTGGTGGCCGAGATCGAGCTGAACAACGCCGAGCAAGAGTTTGAGCGCCCGCCCTGGCTGGGCGAGGAGGTCAGCCACGATGCGCGGTACTTCAACTCCCAGCTGGCCAACAATCCCTACACCTGTTGGGGTGAGTAGGCCGCCCCACACAGCAAGGGCTTTTCCGCACAGGCTTGGCTGACAAGTGCTGTCACAGTGGTCTCATTCAAAACCAAGAGGGTTGAGGAATGAGGACTGTGCAAAAACGGGTGTTCAAGGCCCAGCGATTGATCGGCCTGCTCGGCCTGGCCTTTTTCAGCCTCGGCGGCGCACCCGCCGGGGCGCAAGGCACAACGCCGGCGGCGCCACCGCCTCCCATCGAAGACTTTTTCCGCCTGCCCCAGTTTTTTGGTGGCGTGGTCTCGCCCGATGGCGAATGGCTGGCCGTGGTTGCCTCGCCCGAAGGCCGACGCACCCAGCTGGTCGTCGTCAATCTGCAGGACCCGAAGAACACCCGCTCCCTGGTCACCATGAGCGATAGCGATATCAACCGGGTGCAATGGGTCAATAACAAACGCCTGGTGTTCGATGTGGCGCAGTTGCAAGAGGCGACCGACAAGCCGATCGCCCGAGGCCTCTGGGCCGTGGATGTGGACGGCGGCGACTTCCGTCAACTCATCAACGCAAGTTCCAGCCTCCCCACCACCAATACCGATGGCGTGGCTCGCCTGGCCAATTCGCGCATCAAAGAGCGCCGGGAAACTCTATTGCCCTGGACCTGGCGTCTGAACAATGTGATCCGAGACGGTAGCGCCGATGTGATCCTGCGGCAGAACCACTACGACGGGACCGGGGACTTTCGTTCCGCCACCCTGGCTCGCTTCAACACCTACAGCACGAACAAAACTCAGGTGGCGGAGAATGCGCCGGCCTATGTCAGCGATTGGCTGACCGGCAGCAAGGGCAAGCCGCTGGCTGCCCTCACCCTCGAGCAAGACAAGATCGCCCTCTACCTGGCCAATAAAGAGGGCAATGCCTGGGACTTGTGGCGCCGCGCGCCCCGCATGGAGGAAGGCATTCCGACCTGGATAGACATCAGCAGCAGCGGAGAGATTTATCTGGTGGGCGCAGGCAAGTCGGCCGGTGTGGGTGATGCCCTGTTGCTGCTGGACCCCAAGAAACCCCAGCAAGAACCCCAGGAGCTCTTGCGCATCAAGGACTATGACTTCCGCGGTGAACTGGTGCTGGACGAAAAGACCGGCCGCCTGCTGGGCGCCCACTTCGAGGCCGAGACTCAGGACAGCGTCTGGATGGAGCCCAGCATGAAGGCCATCCAGACCGAGGTGGACAAGGCCATGCGCAGCACCGTCAACCAGATTCTGTGCGGGGACGATTGCTTGAATGCCGAACGCTTGGTGGTGAAGTCTCATTCGGACCGCCAACCTCTGGCCTTCAGCATCTACGACCGAGCGAACAAGACGCTCAAGCCCATCTTGCTTTCCCGGCCCTGGATCAAGCCCAGCGCCATGGCGGCGCGGGAGAGCCTGCGCATCCCCGCTCGCGACGGCCTGATGCTGCCCACCCTCCTGACTCGCCCCAAGGCCAGCCAGCCCCTGCCCACCGTGGTGCTGGTGCACGGTGGCCCCAATGCGCGAGGCAATCACTGGGAATGGAGCGACATCCCGCAGTTCCTGGCCTCAAGAGGCTATCTGGTCATCGAGACCGATTTCCGTGGCAGCCGAGGCTATGGCGCCAAGTTTGAACGTGCGGGCTGGAAGCAATGGGGCACCGGCATGGTCGACGACATCGTGGACGCGACCCGCTGGGCCGTGGCCAAGGGTTATGCCGATGCCTCGCGAATCTGCATCGCCGGGGCCAGCTATGGCGGCTACGCCAGCATGATGGCCTTGATCCGCTACCCCGAGACCTTCAAGTGCGGCATCAACTGGGTGGGCGTGTCCGACCTGCAACTCATGTACACCTCGCTCAATAGCGACCAAGGCGCTCTGGGCTTGACCTACGACATGCCCGTCACGGTGGGTGACCCGAAGTCAGACGCCGAGATGTTCAAACAGAACTCACCCCTGCAGCAGGCCTCGCGCCTGAAACAACCCCTGCTGATGGCCCACGGCGCCATCGACCGCCGCGTGCCCCTGGAGCATGGCGTCAAGATGCGCGACGCCCTGCAAGCCGCTGGTCACAAGCAGGTGGAATGGGTGCTCTACCCCGAAGAGGGCCATGGCTGGCGTGCGCTGGAAACGAACAAGGACTTCTGGGGCCGGGTCGAGAGCTTCTTGGGGCGCAATCTGGCGGCGCCCTAAGTCAAGGCCTTAGCCGAGGGCCTTCACCACCAGCCCCGCCAACTCCGCGTGAATGGCGTTGAGTTCGTCCACGCTTTGTTCCGAGCCCGTCATGAAAACGGCCATCAACAGCGGGGCCTGTTCCGGCTTCCAAAAGATGGCCACATCGTTGACGGCGCCGTTGGCCCCGCTGCCGGTCTTATCTCCCGCCCGCCAGCCTTCGGGCAAGCCGGCGCGCAGGCGCTGCAATCCGGTCGTGCTGCCCACCATCCAGCCCAGCAGCAGATGGACGGCCTCCTCGCTCAGGCGATTGCCCAGCAGCAAGGCTTCCATGCTGGCCACAAAGGCAGCCGGCGTCGTGGTGTCGCGCTCATCACCCACGAGATTGGTGTTCAGCGCCAGCTCGATGCGGTCCGAGCGGGTGTGCTGATCACCTAGTTCGCGCAAAAATCGCGTCAGGCCCGGCGGGCCGCCCACCAGGGGGAATAGCAGATTGGCGGCCGGGTTGTCGCTGACCGTCACGATGGCCTCGCACAACTCGCCCACGCTCATCACACCCCGGCCATTGACCAAGCGCGCCGAGGTGATGGGCGCATGGGCCACGATGTCATTGCTGCCAAAGCGTATCGGCTTGTCCAGGCTCAGCTGGCCCGCGTCCACCCGGGCCAGCACGGCCGCGGCCAGCAAGAGCTTGAAGCTGGAGCAAAACGCAAAGCGCTGATCGGCATTGAAAGCGATCTGCGCCCGGCTGCCGCTGTTGAGGGCAAACAAGCCGATGCGCCCACCGCTGCGCTTTTGCAAGGCTTCGATGCGGGCGAGAAGTTCGGGCTCGGCCGCATGCAGCCCTGCCGCCAGGCCCAGGCCCGTGATCAGCAGGGCTCGGCGTTTGACGTCTGCGCCATTCAAGAGGTCAATCAAGGCGCCAGCACCCGCAAGACCTTTTGGAAGGCTTCCACGGCCTTGCCCTTGCGAGCGCGCTTGCCGGCATAGCCTGCCAAGCCCACCCCCTTCAGAAGCTCTTCCTTGGGCTTGGCGCCACGGCCCAGGCCCAGGACCTGCAAGGCTTGGGCGAAGGCGGCCACGCTCAGCAAGGCATCCTTGGGCTCCAGGTCCATCAGGGTCAGGCCACGGCCGCCCTTGGGCTGGTGCTTGAGTTCATCCAGGGCATAGGTCAGCAAACGGCCTTGCAAGGACAGGCAGGCCAGTTGCACGCCCAACACCTCGCCCGCGGGCACCAGGGCCGGCGGCAGCATTTTTTCATCGCCTTCCAGACTCAGGAAGGTCTTGCCGGCCTTCTGACGGCCGACCAAATCGCCCAGGGCGGCGATCAGGCCAAAGCCGCCCGTGCCGGCCAGCACCAGGCGCTGGGTGCTGGCGCCGGCGATGTAATGCGCAATCTGCGTGCCCGATTCCAGCTCGATCAAGGTGGTGATGGGCTGGCCATCGCCGCGCCCGCCCGGCAGCACCGAAACCGGCACCGAGTAGACCCGGCCGTTGCTACCGAACACGATCAGCGGGTCCACGCTGCGGCAGGGGAAGACGCCGTAAAGCTGATCGCCCGACTTGAAGGCCAGTGCCGCGGGGTCCACCTCATGGCCCTTGAGCGCACGCACCCAGCCCTTCAAGCTCACCACCACGGTGACGGGCTCATCGACGATGCGGACCTCGGCCGTGGCTTTCTTCTCTTCCTGGATCAGGGTGCGGCGCTCGTCGCCAAACTGCTTGGCGTCAGCCTCGATTTCCTTGACCAGGGTGCGCTTCAAGACACCGGGATTGGCGACGATGTCTTCGAGTTTGCTTTGCTCCTCGCGCAGGGATTTCAGCTCCTGCTCAATCTTGATCGCCTCCAGCCGCGCCAACTGGCGCAGGCGGATTTCAAGAATGTCCTCGGCCTGTCGGTCGCTCAAGCGGAAGCGTTCGATCAGCGCCGGCTTGGGCTCGTCGGCATTGCGGATGATGCGGATGACCTCATCGATGTTCAACAGCACCAGCTGCCGGCCTTCCAGCACATGGATGCGATCCAGCACCTTGCGCAAGCGGTGCTCGGTGCGGCGCAAGACGGTGGCCTGGCGGAAGCCCAGCCACTCGACCAGCATCTGGCGCAAGCTCTTCTGCGTGGGGCGGCCATCCGCGCCAATCATGGTCAGATTGATGGAGGCCGAGGTCTCCAGGCTGGTGTGGGCCAGCAAGACAGCAATCAAGTCTTGTTGGTTCACAGCCCTGCTCTTAGGCTCAAAGACCAGTCGAACCGGGGCGTCCTTACTGGACTCATCCCGCTGATAGTCGAGTACGGCCGCCACACTGGCTTTCAGCTGCAACTGCTCTTGCGAAAGCGCCTTCTTGCCAGCCTTCACCTTCGGGTTAATCAGCTCCTCTACCTCCTCCAACACCTTCTGCGAGCTGGTGCCGTGCGGTAACTCGGTGACAACTAACTGCCATTGCCCACGGGCCAGGTCTTCAATCTTCCAGCGTGCGCGCAGCTTCATGCTGCCGCGGCCGCTCAGATAGGCTGAGCGGATGTCCTCGGCCGAGCTGATCAGTTGGCCGCCGCCGGGATAGTCCGGGCCGGGCAAGAGGGTGAAGAGTTCGTCGTCGCTCAGCTTCTCGTTCTTCAGCAAGGCGACGGCCGCGCTGGCGACCTCACGCAGATTGTGGCTGGGCACCTCGGTGGCCATGCCCACGGCAATGCCGCTGGCACCGTTGAGCAGCACAAAAGGCAGGCGGGCCGGCAATTGCTTGGGTTCCTGGGTGGAGCCGTCGTAATTGGGGATGAAGTCCACCGTGCCTTCGTCGATCTCGTCCAGCAGCAGGCGCGAGATCGGCGCCAGGCGGGCTTCGGTGTATCGCATGGCCGCAGCGCCGTCGCCATCGCGGCTGCCGAAATTGCCTTGGCCGTCGATCAGCGGATAGCGCTGCGAGAAGTCCTGGGCCATGCGCACCAGGGCGTCATACACCGACTGATCGCCGTGCGGGTGGAAGCGACCCAGCACATCACCCACCACCCGCGCGCCCTTGACCGGCTTGGCGCCCGTCGTGCCGGTGAAGCTCAGGCCCATGCGCTCCATCGAGTAGAGGATGCGGCGCTGCACCGGCTTTTGCCCGTCGCAAACATCGGGCAGGGCCCGGCCCTTGACCACGCTCAGCGCATACTCGAGGTAAGCACGCTCGGCGTAATCGCCCAGGGTCAGGGCGTCGCCGGGCTCGTCGAAAGAGATGGGCTTCGCAGCCACAGGTGGAACAGGGGGCTGGGCCGGCTGATCCGGCAGATCGAAATCGATAGGAGTCTGGTTCATGGTTGAGAGGAGTGAATCTTCAGATGCTGGGCCTGGGCGGGCAAACGTTTCTGCAACAACGCCCAATACAGCTCCAGCACCAAATGGACATGAGCCTGGGTTTCAAGAATCGGCGGCATGCGCCCGCCGGCACGGCGCACCGCGCCTTCACCGGCATTCCAGGCGGCCAAGGCCGCATCGATACGGCCAAAGCGTTGCATCAAATCGGCCAGCATGCGCGCGCCGGTCATCACATTGGTGCGCGGGTCCAGCAGGCCTTGCTCCAGGGTTTGCGAGCCCAGCATTTTTTCGGCATAGCGGCCACCGGCCACCGAGGTGATCTGCATCAGGCCGATGGCGCCACGCGGGGACACCGCGTCACGCTTATAGCCCGACTCCACCGCGATGATGGCCTTGAGCAGTTCCATGTCCACACCGTGGACACGCGCGGCCTCGCGCAAAAAAGGCTGCACCGCCTTGACCTCGGGGGCAATCTCCAGCCAGGTCAAAAGACCTTGGCTGCCATCGGTCTTACCGGATACGCGGCCCGGCACAGGCGTCTTGCTGTCTTGCTTGCCGGCCATGACCAGGCTGTACTGGCCCGTCAAAGGCTTGCCTGCCAAATGCGCCACGCCCTGCGCGTCCACATAGCCCCACAGCTCGGCCTGGGCCGAGGCGGCGGCGCTCAGCGCGGCAACAAAACACAGGGCGCGGGCGATCACAGCGCTTCCTCACCCAGGGCCACGCGGGCTTGGTACTCGCGGTCCAGCATGGACATGACGATCAGGCTGTCATAACCGTCCGCGCCCTCGGCCGTGATGCGCACGCTCTCGCGCAGGCGGCCTTCAACCACAAAGCCTTCGCTCTCGTAGAGCTTGAGCGCCCGCACATTGAGCGCCTTCACATCCAGCCAAAAGCGGTGGGCGTGCAACTGGGTGAAAGCCATCTTCTTCAGCAAACGCAAGGCCTCGCGGCCCAGGCCTTTGCCCTGGCCTTGGCGGGCCAGCACGATGCGTTTGAGCTCCACCGAGCCATGCGGATTGCGGCAACCTTGAAAAATTACAAAGCCAGCGCGCTCCAATGCAGGCCCGGCCTCGATGATGAAGTGGCGCGAGTCCGGGAAGCGCAAGGCCCCCTCGTGCTGCACCCGCTCCCAGGGCGTGATGAAGGGGCGATTCGCCCCATCCTGCTCGACCGAGACCACATAGTCCAGGTCGGACAGCATCGTGGGACGCAGATGGATGCGCGGCGGGCTCATGGCGGTTACGGCGCGGGCCTTAGACGTCAACTTCGACGGAATCGCCGTTGATCTCCATCAGCTCGCGCCGGGAGGCGGCCTCGCCCTTGCCCATCAGCTTGTTGATGGCGACCTCGGTCTCGCCCAGATCCAGGCGGCCGTAAACCACGGGCGAGAGGCGGCGGGTCTCGGGATTGAGCGTGGTGTCCCAGAGCTGGGTGGCACTCATCTCGCCCAGGCCTTTGAAGCGGCTGATGCTCCATGAGCCTTCGCGGGCGCCTTCCTTGCGCAGCTTGTCCAGGGTCGCCGTCAGCTCGCCCTCGTCCAGGGCATAGATTTTGGCGGCGGGCTTTTTGCCGCGGGCCGGTGCATCCACCCGGTAGAGCGGCGGGCGCGCCACATAAATATGGCCGGCCTCGACCAGCTTAGGGAAGTGGCGGAAGAACAGAGTCAGCAAAAGCACCTGGATGTGAGAGCCGTCCACGTCAGCGTCCGAGAGGATGCATACCTTGCCGTAGCGCAGGCCGGAGAGATCCGGCGAGTCGTTCTTGCCATGCGGGTCCACGCCCAGGGCGACGGCGATGTCGTGGATCTCGTTATTGGCAAACAGGCGGTCGCGCTCCACCTCCCAGGTGTTGAGCACCTTGCCGCGCAGGGGCAGGATGGCTTGGGTCTCTTTGTTGCGGCCCATCTTGGCGCTGCCACCGGCCGAGTCGCCCTCGACCAGAAACACCTCGTTGTGCAAGAGATCGCGGCTTTCGCAATCGGTCAGCTTGCCCGGCAGCACGGCCACGCCCGAACCCTTGCGCTTCTCAACCTTTTGCGAGGCGCGCTGGCGGGTTTGCGCCTGTTTGATGACCAGCTCGGCCAGCTTTTTGCCATGCTCCACATGCTGGTTCAGCCACAGCTCCAGGCCGGGTTTGACGTAAGTGGACACGAGTCGCAAAGCGTCACGGCTGTTCAATCGTTCCTTGGTCTGGCCCTGGAACTGCGGGTCCAGCACCTTGGCCGAGAGCACGAAAGAGGCACGTGAGAACACATCGTCCGGCATCAGCTTCACGCCCTTGGGCAGCAAGCTGTGCATTTCGATAAAGCCCTTGATGGCGCCGAAGAGCCCGTCCTTCAGACCCGACTCATGGGTGCCGCCGGCCACCGTGGGGATCAGATTGACATAGCTCTCGCGCATGGGCGCGCCTTCTTCGGTGAAGGCCACGCACCAGCCGGCGCCCTCGCCTTCGGCGAAGTTCTCGGTCTCGGCCTTGCTGGCGTATTGCTCGCCTTCGTAGAGCGGGATCAAGGGCTCGGCGTTCAGGGTTTGCAGCAGATAGTCGCGCAGGCCGCCCTTGTAGGTCCAGGTCTGCACATCGCCGGTCTTCTCATTCGTCAGCGTGACGATGACGCCTGGCATCAGCACGGCCTTGCTGCGCAGCAGATGCACCAGCTCGTGCTTGGGCAGCTCGGCGCTTTCAAAATACTTGGCATCGGGCCAGACGCGCACGGTCGTGCCCTGCTTGCGGTCGCCGCGCACCGCGGGGCGGGCCGTCACCGGCTCCACCACATCGCCGTTTTCAAACGCCAGCGTGGCCACCTGGCCCTCGCGCCAGACCGTCACCTCCAGGCGCTTGGCCAGGGCATTGGTCACGCTGACGCCCACGCCGTGCAGGCCGCCGGAGAAGCTGTAAGCCCCGCCCGAGCCTTTGTCGAATTTACCGCCCGCATGCAGGCGGGTGAACACGATCTCCACCACCGGCACGCCCTCCTCGGGGTGCAGGCCGAAGGGAATGCCCCGGCCGTCGTCGGCAATGGACACC
The DNA here is from genome assembly GCF_003852425.1 of Paucibacter sp. KBW04. Lineage (GTDB taxonomy): Bacteria > Pseudomonadota > Gammaproteobacteria > Burkholderiales > Burkholderiaceae_C > Paucibacter_A. The sequence continues at coordinate 45,568 of NZ_QAJN01000003.1, forward strand.
GAGCCGTCGCTGTGCTGGATCAGATCGATGCGCTTGCCGAAACCGGCCAAGGCCTCGTCGGCCGCGTTATCGATCACCTCCTGGATCGTGTGCAGGGGGTTGTCCGTGCGGGTGTACATGCCCGGGCGCTGCTTGACGGGCTCCAAGCCCTTGAGCACGCGGATGGACGCTTCGCCATAGGAAGCGGGGGAGGAATTGGTAGTGCCTTTAGTCGTCGCCATGGCGGCGATTGTAGGCAGGGGCGCTGGCCGCTCCGGCCAAGCCCAGGTCTGGCCACCCCGCGGGCGCTGTTCGCCCTGCCGCCCAAGCCCATGCGACGGCCGCACAAGCCCCATGCTCAGGGGCGATCAGCGGATTCAGGTGCTTCCCTGGGGTGCTTTGCCCTGCGAGCCCAGGGCTAGGATGCCCGGCCCAAGCCTCCCGGCCTAGCCACCGGCTCAAGCCGGATAGTCCGCTTTTTTTCCTGGATTCCCCCATGAAAGCTCTGTTTCTCACCGCGCTCACAGCGGCGCTGACCCTGATCAACAGCCCGGCCCAGGGCGCAAGCAGCCCCGCCTACCAGGCCCTGCCGGCCCAGAATCTGGAGCTGCGCCAGGCCCGCTGGTTTGACGGCCAGGGCTGGCGCCAGGGCACGCTGTTTGTGCAGGACGGCGTGTTCAGCGCCCAGCGACCGGCCCGGGTGGACCGGGTGATGCATCTGCAAGGCCGCTTCCTGAGCCCGCCGCTGGCGGAGGCGCACAACCACAATCTGCAGTTCCTGCGCGGCTTTCAGCAGAACGGGCCGCGCTATCTGCATGAGGGCGTGTTCTACGCGGCCATGCTGGCCGGCGACCCCGAGGGCGTCGCCCCCTTGCGCGCCCTGGCGGGTCGGCCGGACAGCCCGGATGTTCTCTTTGCCAGTGCCGTCATCACCTCCTCCTACGGCCACCCCATAGGCATGGCCCTGGCCGATCAGCCTCCGCCACCGGAGCCGCCTGTGCGCTATGAGGACGTGGCCGACAAATCGGTGCTGGTGGCCGACAGCCCCGAGGAGGTCGAACGCAAATGGCCGCTGGTGCTGCGCAGCCAGACCGATTGGGTCAAGCTGATACTCAGCTACCACGAGCGGCCGGATCTGATCGCCAACCCCAAGCTCAAGGGCTATCTGGGCATGCGGGCCGACACCGCCGCCGCCGTCGTGCGCCTGGCCCATGCTTCAGGTCTGCGGGTCAGCGCCCATGTGGACAGCATCGCCGACTTCGGCGCGGCCCTGCAGGCCGGGGTGGACCAGATCGCCCACCTGCCCGGTTACTATCCCCATCACGGCAATCGCATCGAGGACTATCTGCTCAGCCCCGAGTTGGCCGCCGAGGCCGCCCGCCGCGGGGTGGAGGTGATCACCACCACGGCCGTCAGCCATCTTTTCCAGCCCAAGCCCGAGTTGCTGGCGCGCATCCAAAACGTGCAGAAAATCAATCTGCGCCTGCTGCGCCAGGCGGGGGTCAAGCTGCTGGTGGGCTCGGACCATTTCGCCGCCACCGGCCTGGCCGAGTACCGCAATCTGGCCAGCCTGCAGGTTTTTGATGCGGCCGAATTACTCAAGCTGGCAACGGTGGACACGCCGCGCGCCCTCTTCCCCAAGCGCCGCCTGGGCTGCTTTGAGCCCGGCTGCGAGGCCAGCTTTCTGGTGCTGAAGACCGACCCCTTGCGCGACAAAGAGGCCTTCGGCCAAGTGCAGCTGCGGGTCAAGCAGGGCCATGTGCTGCAGGCCCTGCCGGCCAAGAACTAGGCGACTAAGCGCCTGACTCAAAGCCCCGCAAAACGGCCAGCACATTGTGGCCAATCGCCTCGGTGGCATAGCCGCCCTCCTGCAAGAACAGGGTGGGCGCGCCAAAACGCTGGAGGCGCTGGCCCAGCCGGGCGAACTCCGGCCGGTCCAGATGGAAGTGCGAGATCGGGTCGCCGCCATAGGTATCCACACCCAGGGAGACGATCAGCAACTCGGGCGCATAGGCTTGCAGACGCGCCAGGGCGGCGTCCAGACGCTCAAACCACAGCGCATTGCTGGCGCCCGCTGGCAAGGGGAAATTGGCGTTAAAGCCCAGGCCAGCACCCGCGCCGGTTTCGTCCGCATGGCCGAGGAAGAAGGGGTACTCGGTCATCGGGTCGCCGTGGATGCTGGCGAAAAAGACATCGGCACGTTCGTAAAAAATCGCCTGCGTGCCATTGCCGTGGTGGTAGTCCACGTCCAGGATGGCGACTTTTTTCAGGCCGCGATCCAGGGCCGCCTGGGCCGCCACCGCGGCGTTGTTGACGAAGCAGTAGCCGCCGAAAAAGTCTGCCCCCGCATGGTGGCCCGGCGGGCGGCTCAGCACATAGGCGCTGCGCTCCCCGGCCAGGACAAGATCCAGGCCCGTCAAGCTGCATTGCGCACCCCAGTAAGCGGCGGGCCAGGCGCCGGCCGTCAATGGCGTGCCACTGTCCATGGAAAACAAGCCCATGCGGGCCGCAAAGCTCTGGGGCAAGACGTCGGCGCGCAGGCTGCGCACCGGCCAAACGGCGGGGAAGGCATCGCCCTCGCCACCCAAGCGCTGCCACTCGCCCCAAGCGCCACTCAAAAAATCCAAATAGGCGGGAGCATGCACGCGGGCCAGCGCCTGCAAGCCCTGATCCTGGGGGGCCATGATGGGGCCCAGGTCCGAGGCCTGCAGCGTATGCAAAACATAGTCGGCACGGGCCGGGATCTCAAAAGCCGGCACCAGTCGGCCACGAAAGAACTCATGGCTGGCGGCGTGCTGAACATGCTTGTCGTTGTAGACGGTCTTCAAGCCTTGGCTCCTCGCTGTTTTGGGGCGAGGCCATCTTCGCACGGGGCTGAGGCCAGCAAACCCGGCTAGCATGGCCGGGCTATGACAGTTTCCTGCTTCCCCTTCAGTCCCCTCGCTCCCATCACCCTCAGCCTGAGTTTGCTGCTCGCTGTAGTTCCGGCCGCTGCCAATCCCGAGCCCGAAACGCCCTACTTCAAGGCCAGCCCGGCCCTGAGCATGGAGCTGAAGAACGCCCAGTGGTTCGACGGCAAGGGCTTTCAACAAGGCACGCTCTACGTCAAGGACGGCCGCTTCACCAAGCAACGCATCAAAAAAGCCCAGCGCCAGATGGATCTCAAGGGTCAGTTTTTGATCCCGCCCCTGGCCGACGCCCACAACCACAATCTACAGACGCTCTGGGGCTTTGCCCGCTATGCGCCCAGCTATCTGCGCGACGGCGTGTTCTACACAGCCCAGCAATGCGGCGAGCCCAAGGCCGTGTCCGAGATGCGGCCCATCGCTGCCCAGGCCGCCTCGCCCGAGGTCCTGTTCAACAGCGCCTGCATCACTTCCAGCGACGGCCAGCCCCTGGCCCAGCTCATGGGCGAAGACCCCAAGCTGCGCGCTGAGGACTTCATCGACAAGGCCGTGCTGGTGATGGACTCGCCGCAGGACATTGCCCAGAAGTGGCCATTGATCGCCCCCCGCAAAAGCGACTCCATCAAGCTGATGATCAGCCGCTCAGAAAGCCCCGAGCTGCGCGCCGACCCCAAGCAGTGGGGCCGCCTGGGGCTCAAGCCCGAGCTGGTTCCCGCCATCGTCAAACGCGCGCACCAGGACGGCTTCAAGGTCATCGCCCAGGCTGATACCGCGGCCGACTTTGCTCTGGCGGCCCAGAGCGGGGTGGACTGGGTGGCACGCCTGCCGGGCCTGTTCTTCTTCGAGGGCACGAACGCCGAGCGCTATCGCATCAGCGCCGACGCAGCCTCTGAGGCGGCGAAAAAAAAGGTATCCGTCATCACCGCCATCTCCGGCAGCAAGCTCTTCCCCATGTCGGCCGAGACGCTCACCGCCGTGCGCCAGTTGCAGGCCGAGAATCTGCGCCGATTGCTGGATGCCAAGGTGCCGCTGCTGCTGGGCTCCGACCTCTACAACGGCACGGTCTTGAGCGAGCTGCGCAGCCTGGACTCCCTGGGCGTGCTGGAGCGCGCCCAGCTGCTGCGCCTGGCCACCGTGGACACGCCACGCGCCCTCTTCCCCAAGCGCAAGATCGCTTGCTTTGACGATGGCTGCGAGGCCAGCTTCCTGCTGCTCAAGAGCAATCCCTTGCAAGGCGCCCAAGGCCTGGAGGCTCTGGAACGCATTCAGCTGCGGGTCAAACAGGGTCGGGTCTTGAGCCAATAGAGAAAGCGCCTCGCTCACAAGCCCATGGATTCACCTGCGGGACAGCCAGGACTTGCATTTCTGGCTAGAGTCGCGCGATGAGCGCCCCAACCCTCCCCCAAACACCCCCATCTTCGGCCGCCCGGCCGCCACAGCTGTCCATGTTTCAGGTGCTGCTGTGCGGCGCCATGATCGTGACCCTGTCCATGGGCATACGCCACGGCTTTGGCCTGTGGCTGCAGCCCATCACCATGGAGCGAGGCTGGACGCGCGAGACCTTTGCCTTCGCTCTGGCGATCCAGAACCTGGCCTGGGGCCTGGCCGGGCCTTTCACCGGCATGTTGGCCGATCGCTTCGGGCCTTTCCGCGTGCTGATGGTGGGTGGCTTGCTCTACGCCCTGGGCCTGGTCTTGATGGCTTTGTCGACCTCAGGCTTGGCCTTCACCGGCAGCGCAGGCCTGATCATAGGCATTGCCCAATCAGGCACGACCTATGCGGTGATCTACGGCGTGATCGGCCGCAATGTGGCGCCCGAAAAGCGCTCCTGGGCCATGGGTGTGGCCGCAGCGGCGGGCAGCTTCGGGCAGTTCCTGATGGTGCCGGTGGAGAACTGGTTGATCGGCCACACCGGCTGGCAAAACGCGCTCTTCATCCTGGCCTGTGCCGCCTTGATCATCCTGCCTCTGGCCCTGGGCTTGCGCGAACCCAAGGGCACGCAAACCGCCCATGGCCACAAGCAAAGCATTGCCCAGGCCTTGCGTGAGGCCTTTGGCTACCGCAGCTTTCAGCTCTTGATGCTGGGCTATTTTGTCTGCGGTTTTCAGGTCGTCTTCATCGGCGTGCACATGCCCAGCTATCTGAAGGACCACGGCTTCAGCCCCCAGATCGCCACCTATTCGCTCGCCTTGATCGGGCTATTCAACGTCTTTGGCACTTATGCGGCGGGCTCGCTCGGCCAGCGCTTCCCGAAACGCTACATCCTCTCGGCCATCTATAGCCTGCGCTCCATCGCCATCGTGATCTTTCTGAGCCTGCCCCTCACGCCGGCCTCCATCTACATCTTCTCGGCGGTGATGGGGGTGTTGTGGCTGTCCACCGTGCCGCCCACCAATGCGGTGTTGGCGCAGATCTTCGGTGTTCAACACATGTCCATGCTGGGCGGCTTTGTGTTTCTAAGCCACCAGATCGGCAGCTTTTTGGGCGTCTGGTTGGGCGGCAAGCTCTACGACTTGAGCGGCAGCTATGACGTGGTCTGGTGGTTGGCGGTTGGCCTGGGCGTGATGGCGGCCTTGGTGAATCTGCCGGTGCGCGAGACGGCCATTCCGCGCGGCGCTGTGCCGGCTTGATGGCGGGCGAAGAAGAGTTGAGATGAAAATACGCGCTGCACTGTGGCGGCTCCTGCTTCTCGCGGTGTTGGGCCTGGTGTTTCTGGCCTATTTCCAGCCCAGCTTGATGCAGGGCTTGTCTGATCAAATTTGGGCCTGTTTTTGAACCCTTTGCTCTGCGCCAATCCTGTTTCCCCCTGGCTGATGCGCTGGTCGCAAGCCTGCCGACCCGGCGCCACGGCGCTAGACCTGGCCTGCGGCTCTGGGCGCCATCTGCGCTATCTGGCTCAGCGAGGTATGCAGGTGACTGGCGTGGACCGTGACGAAGCTGCCGTCGCCCCCTTGCGCGAGCTGGCCGAAATCATCCTCAGCGATATTGAGAACGGCCCCTGGCCCTTGGCCGGGCGGCAATTTGATCTGGTGCTGGTCAGCAACTATCTGTGGCGGCCCTTGCTGCCGCAGATCGTGGCGGCGGTGGCGCCGGGCGGCTGGCTGATCTACGAAACCTTTGCCCAGGGTCAGCAAAGCATAGGCCGGCCGGCGCGGGCCGAGTTCTTGCTGCAGCCGGGCGAATTGCTGCAGGCTTGTGAAGGCTTGCGGGTGATCGCCTACGAGGATGGCTTTGAATGCGCACAAACGAGCAGCACCGAGGCTGCGGGCGTCAACGGCCGCTTTGTGCAGCGCGTTGCCGCTGTGCGCGCCCCAGCTAGCTCAGACGGGGTTTTCCAGCGTTATGCCCTAGCCGGCTGAGAAAGCGCTGTGTGGCTGAGTAGAATCAGCCGATTACTAGGAATTGCTCAATGAACGGACTTGTTGGCAGCATCGTCGCTCTCGTGACCCCGATGCTTGAAGATGGCAGCGTTGATTACCCCACCCTGCGCAAGCTGATCGACTGGCATATCGCCGAGGGCACCGATGTCATCGGTGTGGTCGGCACCACCGGTGAATCACCCACGGTCAGCATGGAAGAAAACCGCGAGATCATTCGCGCGGCGGTTCTGCATGCCAAGGGCCGTGTGCCCATCATGGCCGGCACCGGCGCGAACTCGACCGCCGAGGCGATCGAGCTGAGCCGCTACGCCAAGGAAGTCGGCGCGGATTGCACCCTGTCTGTCGTGCCCTACTACAACAAGCCCTCGCAAGAAGGCATTTACCAGCACTACAAGGCCATCGCCGAGGCGGTAGACATCCCCATGATGCTCTACAACGTGCCCGGCCGCACCGTCGCCGATATGCTGCCCGAGACCGCCCTGCGCTGCGCCGCCCTGCCCGGCGTGTTCGGCGTCAAGGAAGCCACCGGCAATATCGAGCGCGCGACCTATCTGATCAAGCACGCACCCCAGCACTTCAAGATCTACTCCGGCGACGACGGCACCGCCATCGCCCTGATGCTCTTGGGCGGCGCAGGCAATGTCAGCGTGACGGCCAATGTGGCTCCGCGCGCCATGCATGAGCTGTGCAAGGCTGCTTTGGCCGGCAATATCGCTGAGGCCCGCCGCATCCACTTCCAGCTGCTGGGTCTGCACAAGCATCTGTTCTGCGAACCCAGCCCGGCACCGGCCAAGTGGGCGCTGTCGCGCCTGGGCCGCATCGAGCCCCATCTGCGCCTGCCCATCACCGGTCTGACGCCTGCTGGCCAGGCCCTGGTCGAGCAAGCCATGAAGGACGCGGGCCTGCTCTAAGGCCCCCGAGCAGATGGCGAGACCGCATTCGTTTTGTCCGAGCCCGGCATCTGCTCTAATCGCCCCACTTTGATTGAAGCCGCTCATGCAAGATCACTGAAGATCGCATGCAGCCGCAACCCTGACCTCCGGAGATGTCTAGCGTGACTCGTTCCTCAATTGCTTCTTCCAAGACCCGCCCGGTGTCCTTGGCCTGTCTGATGATGGTGGGCGCGCTGGCAGCCGGTTGCTCCTCGCTGGACAATGTGATCTCCACCGACAAGGTGGACTACCGCAGCGGCGCCAAGCAGACCACCGGCCTGGACGTGCCGCCCGATCTGACCCAGCTGGCCCGCGACGGCCGCAACCAGGCTCAAGGCGGCGTGGTCAGCGCAGCCACCTTCCAGCAAAACAATGCGGCCGCCAAGGCCAATGCCCAGGCCAGCGGCGCAGCCCCTGCCAATACCGTGGCCCTGAACGCCGCCGGCAATGTGCGCCTGGAGCGCAATGGCAGCGAGCGATTCCTGCGTGTGGACCTGCCGCCCGAGCAGCTGTGGCAGCAAGTGCGTGACTTCTGGGTCGAGCGCGGCTTCGAGATCGCTAAAGAGCAGGCCGATATCGGCCTGATCGAAACCAATTGGAATGAAAACCGCGCCAAGCTGCCGCAGGACGTGATCCGCTCCACCATCGGTCGGGTGTTTGACGGCCTCTACTCCAGCGGCGAGCGCGATATGTATCGCACCCGCATCGAGCGCGTGGCCGGCGGCACCGAGATCTATATCTCGCACAAGGGTGTGCAAGAGGTCTACACCAGCCAGCAGAAGGACAGCACGGCCTGGCAGCCCCGCGCCAGCGAGCCTCAGCTCGAAGCCGAGATGCTGTCCCGCCTGATGCTCAAACTGGGCGCCAAGGATGAAGCGGCCAAGGCCGCCCTGGTGGCCGCCAACAATGCGGCTGCCGCCAAGCCGGCCGCTGCCGCCGCCTCGGGCGCCGTGGCCACCGCTGGTGCCGCCGCCGTGGCCAGCAAGCCGCAAAGCCGCAGCCTGGCCGATGTGCCGGACGAGTTGCAAGTGGCCGAAGGCTTTGAGCGCGCCTGGCGCCGTGTGGGTCAGTCGCTGGATCGCCATGGCTTCACCGTGGAAGACCGCGACCGCAAAGCCGGCCTGTTCTATCTGCGTTATGCCGACCCCAACCAGGCCGGCAAGGAAGAGCCCAACTTCTTCCAGAAGCTGTTCAGCAAGGACGAAGGCCCGGCCAAGGTGCGCTACCGGGTGCAGGTCAAGTCCGAAGGCGAGCGCAGCGTCGTCTCGGTGCTGGACGACAAGGGCCAGAAGCAGACCAATGAGATCGCCAAGCGGATTCTCAATCTGCTGATGGACGATCTGCGCTGATTCAAGAGCCCAGCCCAAACAGAACACGCCACCGCCTCCGGGTCGGTGGCGTTTTTCATTCAAGACAGCAAACGAAAGAGCCCCATGCGTTTTTGTAGCCTAGGCAGCGGCAGCGGCGGCAATGCCACGCTGATCGAAGCCAGCCAGGGCATCACCAGCACCCAGCTCCTGCTGGACTGCGGCTTCAGCCTGCGCGAACTCAGCAAACGCCTGCTGCGCGCCGGCAGCTCGCCCGAGCAACTCAGCGCGGTGTTCATCACCCATGAGCATGGCGACCATGTGGGTTGCGTACTCAATCTATGCCAGCGCTTTCAAGTGCCGCTATGGACCAGCCGTGGCACCTGGAAGGCCATAGGCCATGAGGACTTCGACCCCAAGCTGCTGCACCTGGTACGCGACGGCGACTTCATCGACCTGGGCGATATGGCTTTACAGCCCTTTGCCGTGCCTCACGACGCCCGCGAGCCCCTGCACCTGCGCTGCCACGACGGTGACCGCCATCTAGGCCTGCTGACCGATCTGGGCTGCGCCACACCGCAGGTCATCGAAGCCTTGCAAGACTGCCATGCCCTGCTGCTGGAATGCAATCACGACGAGCAGCTGCTCAGGAACTCCAGCTACCCGGCCAGCCTCAAACGCCGCATCCTGGGCAGCCACGGCCATTTATGCAACGAGCACTCGGCCGACTTGCTGCGCCAGTGCCTGCACACCGATTTGGGCGTCGTGGTCGCCGCCCATCTGAGCGAGCGCAATAACCGGCCCGAGCTGGCCGCACAAGCGCTGGCCGCTGCACTGGATCGCAAGATCGAGGACATTCCGGTCGCCAGCCAGGGCTTGGGCACGGACTGGTTTTCACTGCGCTGAGCCGCTTTTGTCACCCGATAAACGCAGGCCTTGCAAAAACAGCAGACGTAAAAAAACCGCCTGGTTCGCACCGGGCGGTTTTTTCAGAGAATCGAAAAGATTCGATTACTTCTTGATGGCGTCAACAGCCGAAGCAGCTGCATCAGCAGCGGCAGTGCCGACAGCCGAAGCTGCGTCAGCAGCGCCGGTGGCCACTGCGGAAGCGGCAGCCGAAGCAGCCGAGTCAACAGCGCTGGCGGCAGCCGAAGCGGCTTCAGCGACGGGAGCCACAACAGCGGCTTCTTCCTTCTTGCCGCAAGCGGTCAGGGCAACAGCAGCCAACAGGGTAGCCAACAGGATCGACTTGTTCATACTTGTCCTCAAAATTCGTTAAACGACGATGCAATTACCGGTAATTTTTTGAAGCATCACAACAGTCTCAAACCCTCAGAAAAAACTGAATATTTGACTTGCTGCGAACCTCGACGTCTTAAGACGAGGAAACCTCGAGCGCTTCCACCGCCTAGCCTGTAAGTATAACCGGTACTTTTGTCCACCCTTATAGACCCAATGTCGTGCTGGCAAATGATTCGTAAGACCGTTGCAAGCTTGCATCAGTCTGTTCGCGCAGCGACACAGCGTCGATCTGGCTCAAGGACAAAACGCCTCGCCAATGCTGTTTATCCAACAGCCGCAGGCTGAGCGTCGCCTCGCGGCCCTTGGCCCACAGCAAGGCCTCGGGCGCGCCATGCCCCAGGGGCTGCCAATCCTCGTCAAAAGCCCGCGCCTGCACGCAATGGCCATAGCGAGCGCGCCACTGCACAAAGCGCGGATGGCGGCGACGCAAATCCTCGAACTGCTGGGCCAGCAAAAGCAGGCGACGGCCGGGTTTGGCCCAGGCCTGTAAAACGGCCAACAGCGCGGGCTCCGACAAAGGCCAGTCAACAAAGCTCGCGTCCACCCAGCGCAGGTCTCGGCAGTCCTCAGCCCCGGCCCAGGCCAAGCACTGGGTGAGGGCCGCCGCAAAGGCCTGACGACCCTCAAACACCCCCAGATTCAAGGCGGGCTGACATGACTCTTCCGGTGCTTGCGTCATGGCTTTGCGCTCCCAAAAAACTCGGTCAAAACCTCATTCGGACCGGGCAGCGGCCTTAGTCAGCCACCCGAACCCAACCGTCTTCTGCCCACTGGTCGAGCAACTCACGCGCGCCTTCCGACAACTGCGTCACTTGCTTGGCCGTCAGTGCTCTTTGGTCGGCAAACTCACGCATCAACTTGGCATCGCGGCCAGCCGCGCGGAAGGACTCGCCGTTGATGAAAATGTGCGCGGGATCGTAGAGCATGCGGCTGCGCCTATCCAGCACGGCCCCGCAGCCGGCAGGCACCGGCACACCCGCATCGAACCAGACATGAGGCTTGGGCTCGGTCATGGCCTCACCCAGCGCCCGCTCCAGCGCCAGGGGCTCACGCAGCGCACGCTCGGCGGCATCGCGGGCGAAGTCCAGCAGTTGCTGAGGCATCAGGCCGGGGGTGGTGGTGGCCGGCTGCTTGGGGTCGGCATACATGCGATTGGCGTAATGCTGGTCTTCGTCGTCCATCAAACGGCTCAGCAAATCCTTGGCCAACTCGGCCCGCCAAGGCGTGCGGAAGCCCACCGAGCAGGTCATGCATTCGCCAATCGCCACGCCGTCATGCGCCCAACCCGGCGGCAGATACAACATATCGCCCGGCTCCAGCACATATTCCTGCTCGGGTTCGAAGTTAGCGATGATTTTTAGCGGCACATCGTCGCGCAGCTGGGCATTCTTTTGCTGGCCGATGCGCCAGCGGCGCTGGCCGTGGACCTGGATCAGGAACACATCGTAGGAATCGAAATGCGGGCCCACGCCGCCGCCATCGGTAGCGTAGGAAATCATCAAATCATCCAGCCGCGCCTCGGGCACAAAACGGAACTGGCTCAGCAAGTCGTAAGCGGCGGGCACATGTTGCTCCAGCCCTTGCACCAGCAGCGTCCAGCCAGCCTTGGAGAAAGGCGGCAGTTTGGCGATGGGGCCTTTGCGCAGGGCCCAGCGGCCATCAAAAGCGCTGACCAGGCGTGACTCCGCATCCTCGCTGGCGGCCAAGGCCGCCAGCTCGCTGCGCGAGGCAGGTGGGCGAATGCCAGGCAAGGCCTGCCGCACCAGCAAGGGCTTCTTCTGCCAGTGGCGACGCATGAATTGTTCGGGGCTGAGGCCGCCCAGCAGCGGCAGGGAGTCTTGGATGTTCATGGCGGGCATTGTCGCCTGCTCCCCTGTTTCGAAATTGGGACGAGTTGCGCTCGCGCATCCCAGTTTCGACATTCCTGAGCCTTCACTGCGCCAGATCAAGTCCGCGCACTTCGGCCATTCACCCGGGAAATCAAGCATTTGCCTTGTTTCCTCACGCACCTCGACCGCTGGCACGACTCCTGCAAAGCCGTCTTGATATGGACATTCAACGCGCACTCACACCACTCCAACGCTTGCGCCAAAAAGGCCCTCGCCTGGGCTTGGCCGCCCTCTTGCTGATCCTGCTCGCGGGCCTGCTCGCCCTGCGCTTGCAAGCCAAGCCCAGCGAGATGAGCGTGAGCCGCCAAGGTGTCGTGCTGGCCTCGGTTGAACGCGGCCCGCTGCAACTGGATGTGCGCGCCGCCGGCGTGCTGCTGCCCAGCCAGCAGCGCTGGATCGCAGCGCAAAGCGAGGGCCGGGTCGAACGGGTCGAGGTGCAGGCGGGCAGTTCGGTGCGCAAGGGTCAGGTCTTGCTCACCCTCAGCAATCCTCAGTTGCAGCTACGCCTGCTGGAGCTGCGCGGCCAGCTAGAGCAGGCCCGAGCCGAGATGAACGCCACCCAGCTCAGCCTGGAAAGCCAGGCACTGAACCAAGGCGCCGCCGTCCAGCGCGCCGAGTTTGCCCTGCGCAGTGCCGAGCTGCAGTGGGAGGCCGACCAGGAGTTGCGCAAGGACGGCATGGTTTCCAAACTGGCTTTTGAACGCAGCCGCTTCGCGCTGGAGCAAGCCCGCCAGACCTTGCAGCTAGAGCGTGAGCAACTGAGCCGACACCGCGCCGCCATGCAAGCCCAGTTGGAGGCAAAGCGCGCAGCCTTGAACCGCTGGCAGCAAAGCCTGCAAAGAGAGCAGGAGTTGATGGAAGCGCTCAACGTCCGGGCGCCAGAGGACGCGGTGGTGCAAGAGCTGAATCTGCAACCCGGGCAAAGCGTGTTGGCCGGCGCCAATCTGGCCAAGCTGGCGCGAGCCGACGCGCTCTACGCCCAGCTGCAGGTGCAAGAAGCCCAGGCCCGCGATATTGCCCTGGGCCAAAGCGCCCAGCTCGACCTGCGCAGCGGGGGCAGCGATGGCCAGCTCGGCGGCCAGGTCAGCCGCATCGCCGCCAAGGTGAGCAATGGGGTGGTGTTGGTGGACATCGCGCTGAGCGGCCCACTGCCGCGCGGCGCCCGCTCCGATCTGGGCGTGGACGGCGTCATCACCCTCAGCCGCCTGGACAACACCTTGCAAATTCAGCGCCCCTTGTTCAGCCAGGCGCAGAGCCGCGCCAGCCTCTTCCGCCTGGGCGCAGACGGCGTGCTGGAGCGGGTGCCCGTGCAGTTCGGCCCGGCCTCGGTGGGCCGTATCGCCCTGCAGTCGGGCCTGAGCCTGGGCGATCAGGTGGTGGTATCCGACACCAGCGCCTGGCGCGAGGCGCAGCGCGTGCGCCTGCGTTGAGGCAGCGGCCGCCCTGCACTCACTCACTTGACCCACTAACTTTCAACCTATATTGACCACCGAGGAGACGCCCATGACTAGCCAGACCCAGCAGCCCGTCCTGATCCGCCTGCAAGGCATACAGAAGAGCTTTCTCAGCGATGAGCTGGAGACCCGCGCGCTGGACGACATCCATCTCGTCATCAGACGAGGTGAGTTCCTGGCCGTCAGCGGCCCCTCGGGCTGCGGCAAATCCAGCCTGCTGGCCATACTGGGCCTGCTGGACAGGCCCAGCGCCGGCCGCTATGAGCTGGACGGGCAAAGCGTCGAAAGCTTGGACAAGCGCGCCTGCGCCCTGCTGCGCAATCAAAGCATCGGCTTTGTGTTCCAGGCCTTCAATCTGATCGCCGAGTTGACGGTGGAGGAAAACGTCGCCCTGCCGCTGAGCTATCGCAAGGATCTCAGCCGCGCCCAGCGCCGCAGCCGCGTGGCCGAGGTACTGGCCCAGGTCGACATGAGCCACCGCGCCCGCCACTACCCCAACCAGCTCTCCGGCGGCCAACAGCAAAGAGTCGCCATTGCCCGCGCCCTGGTGGGCCGGCCCAGCCTGATCCTGGCCGATGAGCCCACCGGCAATCTGGACTCTCGCAATGCCGAGCTTGTGATGCAGCTGCTGAAAGAGGTGCACGCCGGCGGCGCCACGCTTTGCATGGTCACCCATGAGCCGCGCTTTGCCGCCATGGCCCAGCGCACGATCAGCCTCTACGACGGCCATATCGTGGCCGACCTGCCCAATGTGGCCAGCCCCGCGCCGCACTTGAGCAGCCAAGCGGCCGAGGTGCTGTGATGCGCGACGACCTGAACCACGCCCTGCGCGCCCTGCTGCGCGCCCCGGGCTTCAGCTTGCTGAGTCTCTTGAGCCTGATCTGCGGCCTGGGCTTTGCCATTTACAGCGCCGCCATCTATTTCAGCTTTGTGGACGGCCACATCCCCTTCCCCGAGCCCGGCCGCCTGCGTGCGGTGGAGGCCACCCGCCAGGCCGATCGCACCCAGGCCAATAGCGTGCATTACCTGGACTACCTGGCGTACGCCAGCCAAACCCGGGGCCGCAGCTGGGAGGACATGCAAGCCTTGCGCACCGCTACCGTCACCTTGGGGCACAGCCGCAGCTACCCCAGCACCTTCAAGGCGGCCTATGTACCCGCCGCGCTCTGGCCTTGGCTGGGCGAGGCCGCCCGACCCGAGCTCGGCCGCTTGCTGCAAGCCAGTGACGAGCAGGCCGGTGCAGCGCCCGTGGTGGTGATAGGCGCCGAGGTCTGGCGCAATTTTTTGGCGGCTGACCCCAAGGTGATCGGCAGCCACCTCAAGATCAACGGGGTGGACACCGAGATCGTCGGCGTGCTGCCCGCGCAGCTGCGCTTCCCCATGGTTCAGCAGGTCTGGCTGCCTTTCCGCCCGCCCAGCGGTCCGCTCAGCCGCGGCAAGGGCCAAAGCATGGGCACACCCCAGCATGTGATGGTGCTGGGCCGCCTCAAAGCCGGCGCCTCGGCCGCCCAGGCCCAGGCCGAGCTGGATCAGGTCGCCGCCCAGCTGGCACAAAGCTTTCCGGCCAATAACAAGGACGTGGGCGCCATCGCCCTGCCCTATGCGGCCTGGGGCATGCCCGATCTGGAACTGATCTACCTGGGTCTGGCCGCCGCGGCGGCCCTGCTGCTGGCCCTGGTTGGCATCAACACCAGCAATCTGCTGCTGGCACGCGCCAACGAGCGCCGTCAGGAACTGGCCTTGCGTGCCGCCCTCGGTGCCCCGCGATCCCGGTTGATCTGGCGCCTGCTGCTGGAGGCCTTGCTGCTGTGCGGCGCTGCGGGCTTGGTCGGCCTCTTCTTCAGTGCCTGGGCGCTGGAGGCCACGCAGCAGGCCGTGCTCAGCACCGCCGACGGCCGCCTGCCCTTCTGGATACAGATCCACCTCAGCCCGGCCGCCGTGGTCTGCGGCCTGGGCCTGAGTGTGGCCATCGCCTTGCTGACCGCCGGCCTGCCCGCCTGGCGCGCTTCCGCCGTGGACGTGGCCTCGGTCTTGCGCGATGGTCGCGGTGGCAACAGCCGCCAGGCCGGCCGCCTCAGCCGCGCCTTGGTGGTCTTGCAAATCGCCTTGTCCAGCCTGCTCCTGCTGCTCTCGGGCATGCAAACCGTCGAGGTGGAGCGGCGCCTGAACGCCGGCACCGGAGCGCGCAGCCATGCGGTGATGACGGCGCAGCTGCAACCGCGCCTGGCCGTTTATCAGGGGCCCGAGGCCGAGCCGGCCTTGGCTCAGCTCTGGGCGCGCTTGGAGACCGCCCTGCAAGAGCAGGTGGATGGCAGCACGGGCGTCGCCCTGTCCACCAGCCTGCCCGGTGGCGGCATGCGCTCCAGCGAGGAGGTCTTGGCCGAGGGCATGCAGATCAGCGATGAGCGCTACCCCAGCGCCGGTGACTACAGCGTCAACAGCGGCTATTTCAAGGCCCTGGAAGTCCCCCTGCTGGCCGGGCGCGAATTCAGCAGCAGCGATAGAGCCGAGGGGCTCAAGGTGGCCGTGGTCAACGCCAATTTCGCGGCCCAGTTCTGGCCCGGCCAAAGCCTGCATGCGGTGCTGGGCAAACGCTTCAAAGTCGACCCCAAGAACCCCAAAAGCGACTGGGTCACCGTGGTGGGTGTCTGCGCCCATCTGATCCAGGGTATTGCAGGGGACGCCGGCCGGCGGGCCGCCAACTTCTATCGCCCGCTGAGCCAAGCACCCTCGCCGGACATCAATATCGGCCTGGTGGGCCTGAACGACACAGCGGCCAGCCGCGAGCTCTTGGCCCGTGCCGTGGCCAAGGCCGACCCCGCCCTGGCGCTGGAGCGGGTCTATAGCGCGGAGGAGCGCCAACGCATCGCCTACGGCGGCGAGGAGGTGATGTCGGCGCTGTGCCTGATTCTGGGCATGATGACCATGAGCTTGGCCGTCAGCGGCATCTACGGCGTCACCAGCCGAGCCGTGCAGCTGCGCGGCCAGGAAATCGCCGTGCGCCGCGCGGTCGGCGCGACCGACGCTCAGATGATGCGTCTGCTGATGGCCCAGGCCCTGCGCCTGCTGCTCATCGCCCTGCCCCTGGGTCTGCTGGCCGGTGCCTTGATCCTGCGCCAGGACGCGGCCTCCGCAGCCCTGCTGGCCGCGGGCCTGAGCTTGGTCGCCCTGGTGATCAGCAGTCTGGTCTTGGTCTCCACCTGGCTGCCCGCCCGCCAAGCCCTGCGCCAGCTGCCCAGCGCGGCTCTCAACAGTGTTTGAGGCGGGGCTCCCCAGCAGCGGTCTGGCCGGGCGAGAATGGCCCGGCCATTTTTCCTCGACCCAATGACTCGAAATCCCAGCAGCATGGAAGCCCAGGCCAGCAAGCCGGAAAGCGCGCCCGTCCTGGTCGCCGACGACGATGCCGCCGTGCGTGCGGCCCTGCGTCTGTTTCTCAAAAGCGAGGGCTTGAGCAGCGTGCTGGTGGCCTCGCCACAAGAAGCCCTTGTTGAGCTGGGGCGCGGCGAGGTCGGTCTCTTGCTGGCCGACCTCAACTACGCCCGCGACACCACCTCGGGGGAAGAGGGCCTGGGCTTGATCCGCGCGGCGCGTGCTCAAGCCCCCCTGCTGCCCATCGTCGCGATGACGGCCTGGGGCAGCATCCCGCTGGCGGTGCAAGCCCTGCAGCTGGGGGCCAATGATTTCATCGAGAAGCCCTGGGACAACGCGCGCCTGGCCGCCGTGCTGCGCAATCAGCTGAGCTTGCACAGCAGCCGTCAGCAAGCCCAGCGCCTGGCGGCCGAGAACGCCTTGCTGCAGGCCGACAGCGCCGATAAACCCTGGTTGGGTCAGTCCCCGGCCTTGCTAAGCCTGATGCAAAAAGTGGCCGCGCTGGCACCAACCGAGGTCAACCTCTTGATCACCGGCGAGAACGGCAGCGGCAAAAGCCAGCTGGCCCAGGCCATCCACCGCCAAAGCAAACGCGCCGCCGGCCCCTTCATCAGCCTGAATATGGGCGCCATCCCGGAGACGCTGTTCGAGAGCGAGATGTTCGGCCACGAGCGCGGCGCCTTCACCGACGCGCGCCAGACCCGGCTGGGGCGCTTCGAGTTGGCCGATGGGGGGACTTTGTTCTTGGACGAGGTGGGCAATATCCCGCTGGCCCAGCAGGCCAAGCTCTTGCGGGTGCTGGAGAGCGGGGCTTTCGAGCGCCTGGGCTCGGCCACGCCGCGCCAGGCCCAGGTCCGCCTCATCGCCGCCACCAATGCCGACCTGGATCAGCTGGTGAGCCAGGGCCTGTTCCGCCGCGACCTGCTCTACCGGCTCAATAGCGTGCAGCTGCATCTGCCGCCCCTGCGCGAGCGCGGCGCCGACATCTTGCTGCTGGCCCAGCACTTTCTGGCCGCGCATGCCCGGCGCTATCAAAAGCCCTTGCGCACCCTGTCCGAATCCGCTCAGCAGCTCTTGCTGAGCCACGCTTGGCCCGGCAATGTGCGTGAGTTGAGCCACTGCATGGAAAGAGCCAGTCTGTTGAGCCAGGGCGACCGCATCGAGGCCAGCGATTTGGGCCTGCAAGCCCAAGCCAAGCCGCCGGCCCAGGAGCCGGAACTGGAACAGCTGACCCTGGACGAGGCCGAGAAGCTGCTGATCCGCAAGGCCTTGCAGCGCAGCGAGGGCAATGCCTTGCTGGCGGCCCAAACCCTGGGCCTGAGCCGCTCGGCCTTTTACCGTCGCCTGGAAAAGCACCAGCTGTGAAAGCGATTCGCCAAGGCAGGCAGGGCTTCGCCCAAAAGCAGTTTCTTTGGGCTTTGGCGGGCGGCGCCCCGGCCTTGGCCATCGCCGCTTATTTGCTCAGTCAGCAAGCCTGGTCCATCTACCCCAAGATTCTGTTGCTGAGCCTGGCCGCAGCCGCCTGGCTGGGCGCGGCCTGGCGCTTGCGTCAGCGGGCGGAGTTTCAGCGCCTGCTGCTGGGCAATGTGATCGAAGGCGTGATCGCCGGTGAGTACCAGCAACGCCTACGCCGCGCCGGCCCCGAGGACTTGTTGGGCGAGCAAATCAATCGCTTGGTCGACAGCCTGTACCAGCAGCGCCAGCAGGCGATGGCTGCGCTGAGCCTGGCCGAGAACGTCGTGCAGCAGCTGGATGTGGCGGTGTTTGCTTTTGACGAACAAGATTGCCTGCAACTGGCCAACCCCAGCGCCCTACGCCTGCTGCAATGCATTGCCTCACAAGCCCTGGGCCGGGAGGCCAGAAGCCTGGGCCTGGCGGCACTTTTGCAGGCGGACACCGAGCAGCTCTGCGAGCATGTCTTTCCCGGCGCTGCCGGTCTGTGGCGCCTGCGCCGCCAAGCCTATGCCATGCCCGGATCGGGCCAGGCGGCGCAACACCGGCTGCTCTTCGTCACCGATCTCAAGCAGGTGCTGCGCGAGGAAGAGCTGCAGGCCTGGCAACGCCTGCTGCGGGTGCTGAGCCATGAAGTCAACAACTCCCTGGCCCCGATTGCCAGCCTGAGCGAGATGTTGAGCCAGGGCCTGCGCAAGCAGGCAAGCGGCCAGGCGGCCAGCGCCGACTGGCATCAGGACGCCGAGGAATCCTTGGCCCTGATCCGCGACCGCGCCCAGCATCTGGGCGAGTTTGTGCAGCGCTACGCCCAATTGGCTCGCCTGCCAGAGCCCCACAAGCAGCGCTTTGATCTGGCCGCTCTTCTGCGCCGCCTGCCCGCCCTGCTGCCGCAAGCCCAGTTGGAGTTACAAGGCCTGGCTGAAAGTGAAGGTGAGCTGCTGTTTTTCGGCGACCCGGTGCAGATCGAGCAGATGCTGATCAATCTGCTGCAAAACGGCATCGAAGCCGGTGGCGCGCCCCTGTGCCTGCGGGTGCAGGCACAGCCCCCGGAGATATGCCTGCGGGTGCAAGCCCAGCCCCTGGAGCTGTGCCTGCTGGACCGGGGCCGCGGCCTTGCCAACCCGGCCAATCTCTTCGTGCCCTTTTACACCACCAAGCCCCAAGGCAGCGGCATCGGCCTGGTGCTGGCGCGGCGCATCGCCGAGGCTCACCAGGGCAGCCTGACCTTGAGCAACCGCACAGACGGCCCCGGCTGCCAGGCCCTGCTGCGCTTTGCCACGCCGCAAGGTGTGGGGCAGAGACGGCTGTGAAACAATACGGCGATGAAAATTTCTGCCCCCTGCGTGGTCGCCCTGAGCTGGCGACTTGAAGATGCCCAAAGCCAGTTGATCGACGAACTGGCGGAACCGCTGGAGTTCTTCTACGGCGGCCATGATTTGTTTGCCAAGGTCGAAGAGGCCTTGTTGGATCAAGAAGCCGGTCACCAAGCCAGCCTGGCCCTGGAACCCGAGCACGCTTTTGGCGACTACGACTCCAGCCTGGTCTGCTTCGAAGCCCGCAACCTCTTTCCCGAGGGCGTGGAAGCCGGCATGCAGTTCGAGGGCCTGCCCCCGGGCGCCGCCACCGAAGACATGCCCGAAGGCATCTACACCGTCACCGACGTCTATCCCGAACATGTGGTGCTGGACGGCAACCACCCGCTCGCCGGCATCGGCCTGCGCATGCATCTGAAGGTCTTGGATGTACGCGCCGCCACCGAAGCCGAGATCGAAGCCGGCAGCCTGGGCGAGGCGGTGTTCAGCCTGCTGGGCGGCGCGCCAGCGGACGAGCCGCTGCACTAAACGCGGTTTGCAAACCCGGCCTCCCGGCCGAGTTCAGCACGAATCAGCTCTTGCCGGTGGAGCCGAAGCCACCCTCGCCACGCTGCGAGGCGTCGGCAAAGTCTTCCACCCGGCGGAAGGCGGCTTGCACCACCGGCACCAGCACCAGCTGAGCGATGCGCTCCAGGGGCTGGATCACGAAGGCCGTCTGGCCCCGGTTCCAGCAGCTGACCATCAGCTGGCCCTGGTAATCGCTGTCGATCAAGCCAACCAGATTGCCCAGCACGATGCCGTGCTTATGGCCCAGGCCGGAGCGCGGCAGGATGATGGCCGCCAGGCCCGGGTCATTGATGTGGATGGCCAGGCCGGTGGGCACCAGAAAGGTCTGGTCCGGCTCCAGGGTCACGGGCGCATCCAGGCAGGCACGCAGGTCCAGGCCGGCGCTGCCGGGCGTGGCGTAGGCGGGGATTTGCTCGCCCATACGGGCATCGAGCACTTTGAGGTCAACAGTCGCTTGAGTCATGGGAAAAGAGAGTTAGGGCTTGGCGAGGCGACGGGCGATTTCTTGGACCAGCTCGCGGGCCAGGCTTAGCTTGTCGCTGTGTGGCAGTTCGCGCTGACCCTGCTCGTCGACCAGCAGCAGGGCATTGTCGTCGCGGCCAAAGGTGGCCGGGCCCAGATTGCCCACGATCAGGGGCACTTTCTTGCGCAGCAGCTTCTCGCGCGCATGCTTGAGCAAGTCTTGGCTCTCGGCCGCAAAGCCTACGCAGAAGGGCTTGTCCGGAAGGGCCGCCACGGCGGCGAGGATGTCGGGGTTCTCGGTCAACTCGAACGTCGGCGAAGTCTTCTTGCCGTCTTTTTTGATCTTATGCTCGTTCAGCGTGGCAGGCCGCCAGTCGGCCACCGCGGCCGTCGCCACAAAAATCTCATGCTGGGTGGCCAGAGGCAGCACGGCCTCATGCATCTGCAAGGCGGTGCGCACATCGATGCGACGCACGCCGCGCGGCGTGGGCAGATGCACGGGGCCCGCCACCAGGGTGACCTCGGCACCGGCCTCGCGGGCCGCGCGGGCAATCGCAAAACCCATCTTGCCGCTGGACAGATTGGTGATGCCACGCACCGGATCGATGGGCTCAAAGGTCGGGCCCGCCGTGATCAAGAGCTTGCGCCCGGCCAGCAGCTTGGGCTGGAAAAAGGCGATCACCTCCTCCAGCAGATCGGCCGCTTCCAGCATGCGGCCATCACCCACTTCGCCGCAGGCTTGGTCACCGGCATCGGGGCCCAGGATCAGCGCCCCATCGGCCCGCAAGGTGGCGACGTTTCGTTGCGTGGCCGGATGAGCCCACATCTCGCGGTTCATGGCGGGCGCCACCAACAAGGGGCAGCGATCCAGCGGGCGCGCCAGGGCCGTCAGGCTCAGCAATTCATCGGCCCGGCCCTGGGCCAGCTTGGCGATGAAGTCGGCGCTGGCCGGGGCGATCAGCATGACATCGGCCTCGCGGCCCAAATTGATGTGGGCCATATTGTTGGGCTCGCGAGCGTCCCACTGGCTGGTGACGACCGCGCGGCCTGACAAGGCCTGCAAGGTGACGGCGGTGATGAATTGCTCGGCCGCGGCCGTCATCACGACCTGCACCGTCGCACCGGCCTTCGTCAGCAGGCGGATCAACTCGGCGCTTTTATAGCAGGCGATGCCGCCGGAGAGGCCGAGCAAGACATGCTTGCCGGCCAGTTGAAGAGGAGTGGTTTCAGACATGGGCCGCACTCTAGCAGGCTGCCCGCAAGAATTTGGCGCAGGCCGCATCCCGTATGCTTCAGCCATGCCCGTCAACTACCTCGCCGATCTGACCTCACCGGTGCGCAGTCCACGCGCCAATCTGCATCTGGGCGCGGGCCTGGCCTTTGTGGCGGGCGCGCTCAACGCCGGTGGTTTTCTGGCCGTGGGCCAGTACACCTCGCATATGACGGGCCTGGTTTCGGGCGCAGCCGATGAGATCGCCCTGGGGCGGATTGGCCTGGCCATCAGCGCCCTCGTCGCCGTGGCGGCTTTTGTGATCGGGGCGGGCAGCACGGCCTTGATGGTCAATTACAGCCGCCGCAATTTCCCGGCCTGGACCTATGTGCCCACGCTCTTGCTGGAAGCCGTGTTGCTGCTGATCTTTGGCCTGATCGGCAGCCAGTTGCTGCCGCAGCAGATCGAACGGGTCTCGCTGACCACCTTGCTGCTTTGCTTTGTGATGGGGCTGCAGAACGCCCTGATCACCAAAATCTCCAAGGCCGAGATTCGCACCACCCATGTCACCGGCCTGCTGACCGATCTGGGCCTGGAGTTGGGCCGCCTGATTTATTGGAACCAGGGCCATAAGCAGAGCGAGCAGGTGCGCGCCGACCGGCGCCGCCTGCGCATTCATGCCAGCCTGGTGCTGGCCTTCTTCATCGGCGGTATTTCGGGCGCCCTGGGCTTCAAGCACGCGGGCTTTATCGCCACCCTGCCCCTGGCCGCCGCGCTCTTGCTGCTGGCCTTGGCCAGCTTGTTGCGGGGCGTGCCCGAGGACTTGGCCGAGAGTTGATCAGCCCTTGCGGCGGAACACCAGATCCCAGACGCCATGGCCCAGCTTGATGCCACGGTTCTCGAACTTGGTCAGCGGGCGGTAGGCGGGCTTCTCGGCATAGCCAGCCGCCGTGTTCTCCAGCAGCGGGTCGGCGCTCAAGACCTCCAGCATCTGCTGGGCATAGGGCTCCCAGTCGGTGGCGCAATGCAGATAGCCACCCGGGCGGATGTGTTTGACCAGCTTGGCCACAAAAGCCGGCTGGATCAGGCGACGTTTGTTGTGGCGCTTTTTATGCCAGGGATCGGGGAAGAAAATGTGCACGCCGGCCAGGGAGTCGGGTGCAATCATCTGCTCCAGCACCTCCACCGCATCGTGCTGGAAGATGCGGATATTGCTTAAGCCCTTCTCATCGATGTGCTTGAGCAAAGCGCCCACGCCGGGCTCATGCACCTCGCAGCCGAGGAAGTCGTGATCGGCCAGGGTCTGGGCAATCTTGGCCGTGGCGTCGCCCATGCCGAAGCCGATCTCGAACACCACCGGCGCTTGGCGGCCAAACACGGCGGCCGGCTCCAGGGTCTTGCCTTCGGTGAAGGGCAGGACGAACTTGGGGCCTAGCTCGGCCAAGGCCTTGACCTGGCCCGAGCCCATGCGACCGGCACGCACCACAAAGCTCTTGATGGCGCGCTGCGGGTGGGCAGGCGCTCCCTCGGTCTCTGCGGGGGTGGCGGGGTTTTCAGGAAGCTCGGACATGGTGACAGCGCAGGTAGGGACGAAAGAAAAGGGCGGAAGTCTAGCCTAGTAGCCAGATCCAGCGGACGCTGAGCCCTGACCATCGAGGACGGCCAGGACATCGTTCAAGAGCCCACTGGCACCAAAGCGCAGGCGAGCGGACTGCAGGGCCGCAGCGCCCAGGGCCCGCTCGGCCAGGGCCAGATAGCGTTCAGCTTCCAGCACGGTACGGATGCCGCCCGAGGCCTTGAAGCCCAAGCCGGGTCGAGCCGCCTTGGCGATCTCGTCCAGCATGGCCTCGGCCGCCTCGGGCGTGGCCGAGACGGGCGATTTGCCGGTGCTGGTCTTGATGAAGTCGGCACCCGCAGCAATCGACAGACGCGTGGCCAGGCGGATCAGCTCTGGCGTGGCCAGCTCCCCGCTTTCGATGATGACCTTGAGCGTCTTGCCCGCACAGGCGGCACGCACACCGGCGAGGAAATCGCTGACCGCTTGTTCCTGTCCGGCCCGCAAGGCGCGATAGGGCAAGACCACATCGACCTCATCGCCACCGGCGGCCAGAATGGCTTGCACATCGGCCAAGGCCAGAGGCAGATTCAAGTCACCCGCTGGGAAATTGGCGACGGCCGCAACCTTGATTGCCAATGGCAGCGCCGCCCTCGCCTGGGCCACAAAGCGCGGCCATACACAGACGGCGGCCACGGCACCATGGGCCGTCTGAGCACGGGCACACAGGGCCGCGATATCGGCGGCCGTGTCGGCCTCGCCGAGGCTGGTCAGGTCCAGGCATTGCAGAGCCAGTGCGGCCGACTCTTTCAGGCTGCGGCTGCTCATACTCAAGCCTGCAGCGAAGGCAGGTTCGCCAGGCTGGCCACCACGGCGGCCAGGAAGCTGGCGGCGCGCTCGCCCGAGACCTGCGCTTGCTGCAGGGTCAGGGCATGGGTCAGGGCTTCTTCCGACAGGCCGGCGGCCATATTGGTCATCAAGGCCAGGCCCATCACGCGCAGGCCGCAGTGGCGGGCCAGAATGGTTTCGGGCACGGTGCTCATGCCCACGGCGTCGGCGCCCCAGGCGGCAAACATGCGGATCTCGGCCGGGGTTTCAAACTGCGGGCCCAGAGCCCAGCAGTAAACGCCCTCGCCCAGCACTTGGCCGGTCTTGGCCGCGACCTCTTTGGCATTGGCCAGCAGTTCCCGGTCGTAGGCCTGGTTCATGTCCACAAAACGCTCGCTACCGGGCTCGCCGACCAGGGGCGAACGCTGGGGTGCGTTGATGTGGTCCTTGATCAGCATCAGGCTGCCCGGGGGCATGCTGGTGCGCAGCGAGCCCGAGGCATTGGTCTGCAGCAGCACCTTGACGCCCCAGCGCTTGAGGCTGCGCAGCGCGCCGGCCATGCCGGTGCAATCGCCGCTCTCGTAGGTATGGGCGCGGCCGCGCAACATCACCACGCGCTGGGCGCCGATCTGGCCGACCACGATCTCGTTGACATGGCCTTCCACCTTGGGCTGAGGGAAGGCGGGCAGCTCGGCATAGCTCAGATGCTGAGCCTGCTCTACCAGGCTGACGGCACCCGACCAGCCCGAGCCCAGCACCACGGCCACGGCGGGCGCGGCGCCGAACTGGCTGTTCAGCTTGGCGAGAGTGGCGTCAATCTTGGCGTCCAGGGCTTTGTTGTCGATCATTTGAATCTCACTTAGAAAAATTTAGGGGCGCAAATGGCCCGGACCGAAGCTGAAGGGCAGCAGCTCGGCCAGGGTCCAGTGTTGGCGAATGCCGCCCGGGTCGGCCGCAATGACGAGCAGCTCGGGCTGCGCAAACTCGCGCAGCTTTTGGCGGCAGCCGCCGCAGGGGGTGATGATGTCGGGCCCGGGGCCGCTGACCAAGACGGCGCGGGCCTCACGGCCGCCCGCCATCATCATGGCGCCCAAGGCCGTGGCCTCGGCGCACCAGCCTTGCGGATAGGCCGCATTCTCGATATTGGCGCCCACATGGATGCGGCCCTGCTCGTCCAGAATCGCCGCGCCCACGGCATAGCGCGAGTAAGGCGAATGCGAATGCGCGCGGGCGGCCAAGGAGGCCTCCAGCAAGCGCTGTTGAAGCTCAGCCGAAATATTCAATCAGCGCTCCTTCACATAGGGCAGGCCCAGAGCCTTGGGCGCCAGGGCCTGGCCGATAAAGCCCGCCAAGAGCACGACCGTCAGCAGATAGGGCAGCGCTTGGATGGCTTGCACCGGCACCTCGGCACCGCCCAAGGCCGCCGGCAGGCTGACACCTTGCATGCGAATGGCCAGGGCATCAAGGAAGCCGAAGAGCAGACAGGCCAGCATCGTAGGCACCGGCTTCCACTTGCCGAAGATCAGCGCAGCCAGGGCGATATAGCCACGGCCCGCCGTCATGTTTGGCGAGAAGGAGGCGTTCTGGGCCAGGGTCAGATAGCTGCCGGCCAGGCCGCACAACACCCCATTCATCAGCAGGGCCGAGTAACGCAGACCGGCGACGGACACTCCGGCCGCGTCCACCATGGCCGGGTTCTCGCCCACGGCGCGCAGGCGCAGGCCGGGGCGGGTTCGCTCCATAAAGAACCACACACCGGCCACCAGGGCAAAAGCCAGATACACCAAGACGTTATGGCTCAAGACCCCATGGCCCAGCACGGCACCGACCCAGTTACCCAGATCCGATTGCGCGGCGGCGGGCTCGCTCCAGCTGGGGACCAGGCCGGTCAGGCGCACGCTGGCGTCCACCGGCGGGGTCTGGCCGCCTTGTTGGAACCAGGCAATACCCAGCACCACGGTCAGCCCTGCGGCCACCATATTCAGGGCCACGCCCGACACCACCTGGTCACCCCTGTGGCTGACACAGGCGAAGCCGTGGATCATGGACATGGCGCAGGCCACGGCGATGGCGGCCATGATGCCCAGCCCCGTCGAATGACTGGCGCTCGCGGCCGCGGCAGCGGCAAAGGCGGCGAACAGCATCTTGCCTTCCAGGCCGATGTCCACCACCCCCGCCCGCTCACTCAGCAAACCCGCCAGGGCACAGAGCAGCAAGGGCGTGGTGACGCGCAGGGTGGAGGCCAGCACCGAGCCGATCAAGACCTCATCCATGGAGGCTCTCCTTCTTTTTTGAAGCGTCAAACAGCGCGACAAGCTTGACGAACAGGGGCACGCTGACGGTGGCCATGGCACCGGCGAACAGCACGATCAGGCCCTGGGCCGTCACCACCATTTCGCGGCTGAAGCCGGGCAGCTCAAACGAGAGCTCGACGCCGCCTTGGTAAAGCACGCCAAACAACAACGAAGCCAGCACGATGCCGATCGGGTGATTGCGCCCCATCAAGGCCACGGCAATGCCGGTAAAGCCGGCGCCGGCCACAAAGTCCAGGGTCAGCTTACCCTGCACGCCGGAGATTTCATTGACCGCCACCAAGCCCGCCAAGGCGCCCGACAGCCCCATGGCCAAGAGCACCTGCCAGCGCGGCTTGATGCCGGCGTAATGCGCCGCCCGCGGCGCACTGCCCACGGCGCGCAAGACATAGCCCGCCCCGCTCTTCCACAAAAACCAGTGCACGAAAAAGCAGGCCAGCACGGCCAGCAGCAGGCTCAGATTCAGCGGCGAGGACGGCAGCTCCCAGCCGACCAGGGCGGCCAGGCTGTGCAAGCTGGGCATGCGAGCTGAGGCCGCAAACTCCAGGCTTTCCACCGACATGCTGTCCGAGGGACGCAGCCAGTTCACCAGCAGGTAAACGTTCAGGCTGGCGGCCAGAAAGTTGAACATGATGGTGGTGATGACGATATGGCTGCCGCGCCAGGCCTGCAAATAGCCGGGGATGGCCGCCCACACCATGCCAAACAGGGCGGCAGCCAGCACCAGCAAGGGCAGCAAAACAATCGCCGGCAGATGGGGCCCCAGCAGCAAAGCCACCAAAGCCAGACCCAGGCCGCCGAAGGTCGCCTGGCCCTCGCCGCCAATATTGAACAGGCCGCCGTGGAAGGCCACGGCCACGGCCAGGCCGGTGAAGATGAAGGTGGTGGTGTAGTACAGGGTGTAGCCGATGCCACGGGCGCTACCCAGGGCTCCGTGCAGCAAGACCGTCAGGGCCTGCCAGGGGCTTTGGCCGATGACCAAGACCACCAGCCCAGCCACGGCCAGGGCGACGGCCAAATTCCACAAGGGCAGCAAGCCCACATCGATCCAGCGGGGCAATGTCTTGGCCTGGCTCATGCTGCCTGCCCTCCCGCTTCAGCGCTCTCATGTTGCGAAGCCATCAACAGTCCCAATTTCTTTTCATCGCAGTCTTCAATGCCCAGCTCACCGGTGATGCGCCCGCTATTCATCACGATGACGCGGTCAGCCAGGGCCAGGATTTCGTCCAGCTCGCTGCTGACCAGCAAGACGGCGCAGCCGGCATCGCGCAGATCACGCAGCTGCTTGTGGATGAACTCGATCGCACCGATGTCCACCCCGCGCGTGGGCTGGCCTACCAGCAAGACGGTGGGCGCCTGGCCGATCTCGCGCGCCAACACCAGCTTTTGCTGATTGCCGCCGGAGAACTTGGAGGAACCCAGATTCACATCGCGCGGTCGCACATCGAAGCGCTCTTGCATCTGCGCGGTCTGGGCACGCATTTCCGCATGATTCATGCTCAAACCGCCCGGGCCGCGGCGGTAGGCCGCCTGGGCCTGGTAGCCCAGCGCGGCCGTTTCCCAGGCCGGGAAGTTCATCACCATCGCGCAGGCGTGGCGGTCCTCCGGCACATGGGCCAGCTTGAGTTCGCGCGCCAAGCCGGGCGTCAACCACGGGCCGGCCGCCGCATCAAACTGTTGCGAGCCCAGGCTCAGCAGGCCGCTCTGCGGTGCCAGCATGCCGGACAGCAGCTCCAGCAACTCGGTCTGGCCGTTGCCCGAAACACCGGCCACGCCAACGATCTCGCCCGCATGCAGGGCCAGGCTGACGTCCTTGAGCGTCTCGACCCCGTTGGCCGCGCGCAGGTTCAGGCCGGTGGCACGCAGGCGGATCTGCTCGCCGCTTGGCTTGGCACCGGCCTTACGGCCCAGATTGACCTTGCGCCCCACCATGGCCTCGGCCAAGGCCTCGGGGCTGGTGTCGCCGATGGCCGTGGTGTGGATGACCTGACCGGCACGCATGACGGTGACGGTGTCGCACAAGGACATGACTTCCTTGAGCTTGTGGGTGATCAGCAAAATCGTCGTACCGGACTTTTCCTTCAGGCGGCGCAGGGTCTCAAAGAGCTGCAGCGTTTCCTGGGGGGTCAGCACGGCGGTGGGCTCGTCCAGGATCAAGACCTTGGCGCCGCGGTACAGGGCCTTGAGAATCTCCAGGCGCTGCAACTCGCCCACAGGCAGATCGCCTACCTTGGCGTCCAGATGTACATGCAGGCCGGACTCCTGCATCAGCGCCTCCAGCTTGGCTCTGACCTTGGCCTTGGAGGGGGCCAGGAAGAAGCCGCCTTCCGCGCCCAGCATGATGTTGTCCAGGCAAGTGAGCGTGTCCACCAGCATGAAGTGCTGATGCACCATGCCAATGCCCAGATCAATCGCTTGATGGCTGTTGTGGATCTGGACGGGCCGCCCGTTCACCTCGATCTGGCCCGAATCGGCGTGGTAGTAGCCGTAGAGAATGGCCATCAGCGTGCTCTTGCCCGCGCCGTTCTCGCCCACCAGGCCATGGACAGTGCCGGGCTCAATCGTCAGATTGACTTCCCGGTTAGCCTGCACCGCGCCGAAGCGCTTGGAGATCGCTATCAGGCGGACGGCGGGCGAGCGCCCAGCCGAGGCCACAGGCCGGTGATTCGCCGTTGAAGATTCGCTCATGCGCTATGGATTTATTGAATGCCGGGCGGGCAAGAAAAAGGAGGCTTTGCAGAGCAGCGATGCCCAACAAGCCTCCGCCGGTGATTCGATTTCAGTATTTGCAGGAACCGGTGGCCATGAAGTCCACCACCTTGATCTTGCCCGAGACGATGTCTGCCTTGATGGCCTCGACCTTGGCTTTGAGCGCGGGCGTCACCAGCTTGGCATTGTGTTGATCCAGGGCGTAGTCCACGCCGCCTTCCTTCAGGCCCAGATCGCTGATGCCGGGCTTCCAGCCCTTGAGCACGTTGTAAACGGCCACGTCCACCCGCTTGACCATGGAGGTCAGCATGGTGCCGGGCTGCAGATGGTTTTGATTGCTGTCCACACCGATGGCCAGCTTGCCCGCGTCCTTGGCGGCCTGGTAGACGCCCGAGCCCGTGCCACCCGCAGCGGCAAAGACCACATCCGAGCCCTTGGCGAACTGGGCCTTGGCCAACTCGCTGCCACGGGTCGGGTCGTTCCAGGCGCTGGAGGTGGTGCCGGTCATGTTCGAGAAAACCTCGGCCTTGGGATTGGTGGCCTTGGCACCCTGCTCGTAGCCGCACTGGAATTTGCGAATCAGCGGGATGTCCATGCCGCCCACAAAGCCGACCTTGCCGGTCTTGCTGGCCAGCACGGCCATGGCGCCCACCAGATAGCTGCCTTCATGCTCCTTGAACAGCAGGGACTGCACATTGGGCAGATTGACCTTGGCGTCGACGATGGCGAACTGGGTCTTGGGGAAGTCCTTGGCCACCTGGGCCAGGGCCGAGGCCTGGGCGAAGCCAACGCTGATGATGGGGCTGGCGCCACGCTCGGCCATGCGGCGGATCGCCTGCACGCGCTGGGTGTCGTTGCTGATCTCGAACTCGAGATAGGGCTTGCCGGTCTCTTGCTTCCAGCGTTCCACCCCGCGGTAGGCCGATTCATTGAAGCTCTTGTCGAACTTGCCCCCCATATCAAAGATCACGGCAGGTTGGGACTGCGCCTGGGCGGAGCAGGCGGCGGCCGTCAGAGCAAGAGTCACTGCGGCACGTGTGAACGAGTGGGAAGCAATCATGGCGGTGGCGGGAGCTGGCAGAGGATGAAAGGCTGAGCAAGAGGCGAAACTGCACCTCTTGCAGAAGGAATTCGTGATTCGGACCGATTTCGGGCCAAGGCTTGATCCGAATCGCGCGCAGCACATTGTAAGAAGCGCCAGTGTATCGACAGCGGAGTAGAAACACTAAAACGTTTGCGCGCCCGTGTTTATCGACTTTTGTCATCCGCTTGCCAAGCCCCCAGTTTGATGCGGGCAGGCCCGGGGCTGACTCTCAAAACCGGCAAGGAAATCAGCCCCGCTTCCTGCCAGGCAAACCCGAGGCGCCGCCGCCCAAGACCGGAACAGGCGTGCGCTTGACGCACCTCAATATGGGTGCCCAGCGCAGGCATACAATGAGAATCATTCTTAATTGATCGGCAGCTGCCATGCCCTGGCGGCCGCCCCGGCCCACTCCATGTCAGCTGTCACTCCCGCCAGTCTTGCCCAGGCCGCCATTGGCGAACCCTTGCGGGTGCAGGCCATTGCCGCACCCGCCCACGCCCCCGAGTGGGCCGAATGGTTGGAAGAGATAGGCTTTTTGCCCGGCGAAGCGGTGCGGGTGATGGCACGCGGCCTCCCCGGCGCCGACCCCTTGGTGGTGCGCATCGGCCAGTCCACCTTTGCCCTGCGCCGTGCCGAGGCGGAATGCGTGCGTGTTTGCGCTCCTACGACTAGCTCGGGAGCCGCCCATGCATGAGGCCGTCATCCATGTCCACAAGGCCGGCCCCCTGCTGGCCCTGGTGGGCAATCCGAACTGCGGCAAGACCGCCCTCTTCAACCGCCTGACCGGCAGCCACCAAAAGGTCGCCAACTACGCCGGCGTGACGGTGGAACGCAAGGAGGGCCGCTTGATCAGCGGCGCCGGCAAGGCCTTGCGCCTGCTGGACCTGCCTGGCACTTACAGCCTGCACGCCCGCTCACCCGATGAGCGCGTGACCTGCGATGTGCTGGCCGGCCGGGCCAAGGGCGAACGTCGGCCCGATCTGGTCATCTGCGTGCTGGACGCCACCAATCTGCGCCGCAATCTGCGCCTGCTGCTGGCCGTCAAACGCCTAGGCCTGCCCTGCGTGGCGGTGCTGAACATGAATGATCTGGCCGCCAAGCGCGGCCTCAAGATCGACCCGGCGGCTCTTTCCAAGGCCCTGGGCGTGCCTGTCGTCGCCACTGTGGCCACCCATGGCGAGGGCGTGGACGAGTTGAAACAACTGCTCGACCAGACAGAAATCTGGCAAGCCGCCCATGCCAACACCCCAAACGGGGCCGAACCCGAGCACAGCCCCGAAGCCGACCACGCGGTGGTGCGCGAGATCTTGCAGAAACTGGGCTTGGACAGCCAACTACCCGATCTGGCTAGCGACAAGGCAGACCGCGTGCTGCTGCATCCGGTGGCCGGGCCACTGATTCTTGCCCTCGTTCTGTTCCTGCTTTTCCAGGCCGTGTTCTCCTGGGCGGAAGCACCCAAGGACGCGATCGAAGCCGGCATCGCCTGGCTCAGCGCCCAGGTCAGCCAAGTGTTGCCGGCCGGTTATCTGCAAAGCCTGATCACCGACGGTGTGCTGGCCGGCGCCGGCAGCGTCTTGGCCTTTTTGCCGCAAATCCTGATCCTGTTCTTCTTCATCCTGATCCTGGAAGAGAGCGGCTATCTGCCCCGGGCTGCTTTTTTGCTGGACCGCTTGATGGGCAGCGTGGGCTTGTCCGGCCGCAGCTTCATTCCGCTGCTGTCCAGCTTTGCCTGCGCCATCCCCGGCATCATGGCCACCCGCTCCATCGCCAATCCGCGCGACCGCCTGGTGACGATTCTGATCGCGCCGCTGATGACCTGTTCGGCCCGCCTACCCGTCTACGCGCTCTTGATCGGCGCCTTCATTCCACAGCGCCAAATTTGGGGCGGGCTGGAGTTGCAAGGCCTGGTCTTGTTCGGCCTTTATCTGGCCGGCATCCTGGGCGCCCTGGTGGTGGCTTGGATCGCCAAGAAACTCAGCACCGGCAGCCAGGTGCGCCCCCTGATGATGGAGCTGCCCAGCTACCACTGGCCCGACGCCCGCAATGTGCTGATCGGCCTGTGGCAGCGCGCGATGATCTTCATCAAGCGGGTCGGCGGCATCATCCTCAGCCTGACCCTGATTCTGTGGCTGCTGTCCAGCTTCCCGGGCCCGCCGACGGGTGCCACCGGCAGCCCGATTGAATACAGCATCGCCGGCTATCTGGGCCGTGGCTTGTCCCTACTCTTTGAGCCGATCGGCTTCAACTGGCAGATCAGCCTGGCCCTGGTGCCCGGCCTGGCCGCGCGCGAAGTGGTGATCAGCGCCCTGGGCACGGTCTACGCCCTGTCGGCCAGCGGCACAGATGCCGCCCAGGCTCTCAGCCCCATCATCGCCCAGACCTGGTCCCTGCCCACGGCCCTGTCTTTGCTGGCCTGGTTTGTGTTCGCCCCGCAATGCATGGCGACCCTGGCCGCCGCAAAGCGCGAAACCGGCGGCCTGCGTTGGCCTCTGGTGATGGCAGCCTATCTTTTCGGCCTGGCTTATCTGGCCTCTTTCATCACCTACCACCTCAGCAGTTATCTGATTGGCGCAGCCTCCTGATGGGCGAATCAGCGCAGCTGGAACACCATGACCTCCTGCTGTAGCCGCTTCGCCTGATCCTGCAGTTTCTCAGCCGCAGCCGCCGCCTGCTCAACCAAGGCGGCGTTCTGCTGGGTGACCTGATCCAGTTGGGCCAGCGTGCCGTTGACGGTGGCGATATCGTCGCTTTGGCGCGCCGACGACATCGCAATGCCCGAGATCAGCTGAGTCACGTGCTGGACCGAGTTTTCGATTTCACGCATGGCGCTACCGGCCTGCTCGGCCAATTGAGCGCCCGATTCGACCTGCTCGACGGACTCGCTGATCAAACCCTTGATGTCCTTGGCCGCCTGCGCACTGCGCTGCGCCAGATTGCGCACCTCGGTTGCCACGACCGCAAACCCCTTGCCCTGCTCGCCCGCACGAGCGGCTTCAACCGCCGCGTTGAGCGCAAGAATATTGGTTTGAAACGCGATGCTGTCGATCAAGCCGGTGATATCCGCGATGCGCTTGGCACTGGCATCAATGGCCTGCATGGTGCTGACCACTTTGCTGACGACCTGTCCGCCATGCGCGGCCGAGCTGGATGCGGCATCGGCAAGACCGTTGGCCTCACGCGCCGTGTGTGCCATGGCCTGAACCGCACCGGTCAATTGCTCCACCGAGGAAGCCGTCTGCTGCAGACTGGATGCCGTTTGCTCCGTCCGATTGGAAAGGTCCTGATTGCCGCTGGCAATCTCAGCGCTGGCCGTCCCAATGCTATCGGCCGCGTCACGCACCTGGCCGATGACCAGTCGAATTCGCTGAAGCGCGCCGCCCAGTTGTGCGCTCATCCCGTCTGCGACATGGCCACTAAAGCGTTCCAGATTCACCCGATCGTCGGCCGTCAACCGCCGCACCATGGCTTCCAACTGCTGCTGCTCCCGCTCCCGTGATGCCATGCCTTTGGCGATGAAGACCTGCAGCACAGTTTGCAGCACCACAAAACCCGCATGGATCAGCACGCGTGCAAAGCTGGGGTCCGGCATGCAATAGACGCCGTAGCCGGCCAGTTGCATTCGATCAAACACAAGATGGTGGACCGCGATGGTGGCGGCCGCCACCAAAATAGGAGACCAATGCCGATACACCAACATCAAGGCCAAGGTCACGAAAACGCCGAAATGGAACTCGGTCATGCCACGGGCCAACTGGATATGCACGGCCACCATGCTCATGGACAGAAACGCCAGCACATTGGCGCTCAGCAGGCGCCCGCCCGCCAGGCCGAAGACCAGGCCAGCTAACAGCAATATAGGCAGGCTCCAAGCGAGTGCAAGCCCAACCGTGCCCCAGTAAAAGCCTAGAGCCAAACTCAAGCCAAACTGCAAGCCCAATGCGCTCAGGACAATACGGTCGGCGGCCCGCCAGGCCTTCGCCTGAACGTCACTGGGCTGCTGCTGGGCGGCTGAGCCAATACTCACTGTAGCCATCATGTTCCCTTCCAACTGACAAGGTCTATCGACGCAGAATAACTTCGAGAACAAACGGGCCAAAGGACAAATTTCCGGCTTTTTTCGGCATCAGTTCGAAATGCTGAACTCGAAAGGCCCTGGCTTTGAAAGTCGCACCACCGGCCCAAGCCCAGCGCCACCCGGCTTGAAAAGGCTGCCTTCCTAGGTATTTACGCCGAGCAGGAAACCGCAGGCTGGGCTCATTTCTGCCTTGCGGCCTTCATACAATCAAATTCGAGTCCGCCGGCCGTGCGCCTGCTGCACTTGGCCCCGAATTTCAATTTCAGCGATCCCAAGAAAGTTTCCCCATGCAAGCTACACGACTGTTCGCCGCCCTGCTCCTGACCTGCGCAGGCCAAGCTTTTGCCGCCGCTGCACCGGCCTATCTGGTGGTGGACCACTCGACCGAAATCCTGATGAACCAGGCCAAGGCCCAAGCCCTGTGGGAGGCCGATTTGCCGGCCAAGCTGAGCAAGATTTACCCGGTCAAAAAATGGGGCTTCGTGACCGAGGTCGAAGGCGGCATGGACAAGGACCAGAACTGCGTCATCACCGCCCGCACCATGATGATGCCCCGCAATGGCAAGACCCTGGCCTTCAAACCGGCCAAGACAGCCACCACCTACGGCATGCAAAGCGCCTCCTCGCTGGAGCAGTGCCAGACTCTGGCCAAGACCAAGCTGAGCGAATCCATCTCCGCCGTCCGCTCGGCCCTGCTGAAAGACTGAACTCGCACACAGCTTCCGTAAAGGAAGTTGTGGCTAGTGAAGGATGCCCCGTGATACCAGCGGGGCAGCTGAGTGAGTGCAGAAGCAGCAAGGCTGAACTCCCAGCCAACCCCGCAATCCAGCACAAGCCGCCCGGCTTTTGAAGCCCGGATTGAGCCCAATTCCGGCTCTATTTAACGCGGCGCTCCCCGCATAGCCGGGACTAGACTCAGCGCATGGAGCATCCGCTGAGCTTTCGTGTTCGTGTGGTTGAAGTGCTGCGATCCAGCACGGTCTTCGGCGCTTTGCGCGAGGAGATCCTGCAGGCGCTGGCCGACGTCATGGAACCCCGCCAGGTCCACGGTGGCGAAGCCGTCTTGCATGAGGGCGAGCCCTCGGACAGCATCGTCTTCGTGATCAGCGGCGGCCTGCGCGTTTCTCGCCACGACCGCGACGGCCATCTCCTGCTCTACAACCAGATTCAGCCCGGCCAAAGCATTGGCGAGTTGGGCATGATTCTGTGCCAGCCGCGCGCCCAGGACGTCAGCGCCCTGCGCGACTCCCGTCTGGCCTTGCTAAGCCGCAAGTCCTATGAAGCCCTGCTGCTGCGCTTTCCCCTGGAGCTCAGCCAGGCCTTCTTGCAGGCCGTCTACGACCGCATGCGCCACAACAGCGAACCCAGCGCCGAACATCAGCGCCTGGCGCAGACCTTTGCCCTTTGCCCTTTGCATGCCGAGGCCGCGGCCAGCGGTCTGGCCCAGGATCTGAGCCTGAGTTTTGCGCATCTGGGCCGCACGGCCCATCTCAGCCTATCGCCCCATGGCCAGCAATTGCTCAATGGCGAGCCCTGCAGCAATCTGGACATGACGAGGCTGGAGGAAGCGCACGAATTCATCTTGTTTGAGACCAGCCACGAGGATGTGGCCTGGACCCGCTTCGCCCTACGCCAAGCCGACCAGGTCGTTTTTCTGGCCTCGGCCCAGGCCTCGCCCAGGCCTGGGCCGCTGGAGGCCAGCCTCAGCCAAGAGGCTGGCTTTTCCCTCAAACGCCAGCATCTGGTGCTGATGCACGCCGCCGACGCGGCCCTGCCCGCCGCCCCCGGGCCCTGGTTGCAGGGGCGCTCGCTGGAACGCGTCTACCCCTTGCGCCAGGGTCGCCGCACCGACGCCCACCGCCTGGCTCGCTTCCTGACCGGCAGCGCCGTCGGCCTGGTGTTGGGCGGAGGCGGTGCGCGCGGCTTTGCCCATCTGGGCATTGTGCGGGCCCTGAACGAGGCGCATATCCCCATCGACCTGATTGGCGGCAACAGCATGGGCGCCCTGATCGGCGCGCAACTGGCCTGCGACCGCAGCCTGGAGCAAATCCTGCGCGACACCCGCGCCTTCGCCACCGGCGGTGAGCGCCCCACCCTGCCCTTGATCTCCCTGGTGGGGGGCCGCCGGGTCGAGCGTGATCTGCGCCGCATGTTTGGCGAGCGCAGCATCGAGACCCTGTGGCGCCCCTTTTTCTCGGCCGCCTGCAATCTCAGCCTGGGCAAGACCACGGTGCTGGACCAAGGTCTGTTGTGGCGTGCGGTGCTGGCCAGCAATTCGCCGGCCGGGCTGTTCCCCCCGGTGTTGCAAGACGGCCATCTGCTGGTCGACGGCGCCATTCTGGAAAACGTGCCGGTGCAGGCCATGCGCATGCGCCTGGGCACCCCGCTGGAGCGCCGGCGTGGCAACGGCAGCATCATCGCCATCGATGTCGATGTGCGGGAGAAGCTCTGCGCCGACCCTGGGCTGGAGCGGCTGACGCTCAAAAGCACCTTGCGCCGCATGCTCTCGGCCGGGGCGCCGGCCTCGCCGGGCATTGCCGACATCCTCTACACCGCCGGCCATGTGGGCGGGCAGAGCCAGCGCTTTCGCACCATCTCCCAGGCCGACCACTATCTGGAACCCCCGGTGGGGGATTTTTCACTGATGGCCTATGCCAAGGCTGCCGATATCGCCGAGGTCGGTTACCGCTACGCGATGGAGAAGATCGGGCAATGGGAGCAGCACAAAGAATGGCCTTGAACTCACCGGCACTCCCCCATGCCGCCCCGGAGCGTGAGCGTCCAGGCGGTGACGAGCCCGCAGCGCCTGCGCCTGGGCCTGCCTGGGGCGATGCCAGCCACATCCTGCCGCTGTCGCTGAGCCAGCGTGAGGTCTGGTTGGATCAACGCGCCTGGCCCGGCAGCAGCCATCTGAACATCGGTGGCGGCGCGTTTCTGCAAGGCCCACTGGACCTGGCCCGCTTCCAACAAGCCCTGCGCCTGCTGGTGGCCCAGCACGACGCCCTGCGCCTGGCGCCCTTGGCCGACGGCACCCAGCAGCTGCTGCCTTTTTTCGAGCCACGACTGGAAACGGTAGACATCCACCTGCCCGCCGCCCTGCTGCAAAGCGCCTCGGCCGCCGAGCAGGAAGCTGCCGCCCGGCAGAGCATGCGCGACTGGTGGAACAGCCGCATGCGCGAGCCCTTTGTCTTGAACGGGCAACCGCCCTGGCGCTTTGCCCTGCTGCGCTACAGTGATCAGCTGCATGGCCTGACCATCCAGTTCCACCACCTGGTGATGGACGGCTGGGGCACCACCCAGGTCATGCGAGCCTGGGCCGAGCTCTACCAGTGTGTGGGCCAGGGCCCGCAAGACCGCGCCAAGCAGGAAGCCGACTACCACCTGGATCTGCACCATCTGGTCAAGACCTTTCCCGCCACCCGACCAGCGACCAGCCCCTTGCAAGAGGCCAGTTACGAGGCCTTTGTACAGGAGTCTCGGGCCTACCAAAACTCAGCCGCTTTCGAGCGTGACGCCGCTTTTTGGCAGCAACAGCTGGGCGAGCTGCCCAAGCCCCTGATCACCCCGCGCGGCCACCGCAGCGCCGCCAAGGCCAAGACCCTGCCCGCCGCACAGGTCATCACCCAGGCCTTGCCCAGGGGCGACTACGCCGCGCTGCAGGAGCAAGCGGCGGCCCTGGGCGCCACGCCCTTCAGCTGCTTTCTGGCCGCCTTGGCGCTCTATTTCGCACGCACGCAAGAGCGCGAATCGGTTTTGATCGGCGTGCCCAGCCTGAACCGGGCTGGGCGCCGCTACCGCCAGACGCCGGGCATGTTTGTGGGCATTCTGGCCCTGCGCATCCGGGTCGACCCGCAGGCCAGCGCGGCCGACTTGCTGGCCCAGGTCCAGCAGCAAATGCAAGGGGCTCTGCGCCACCCGCGCTACCCCTTGAGCGAGCTGAGCCACCGCCTGCAACTGATGCGAGAGGGGCGCGACAGCCTGCTGGACGTGCTGCTGTCCTTCGAGCGTCAGGACTACCACCTGAACTTTGGCGAGGCGCAGTTGCTGGAATCGCGCCAGCTCTTTGCCGGCCAGGCGCGCTACCCCCTGGCCATCAGCGTCTGCGAGTTCGACAGCGAGGCCGACCCGGAGATGGTGCTGGAGTCCAGCCGCCTGTGCTTTGGCGAGGCCGAAACCGCCATGCTGGGACGCCGGCTTTGGCATCTGGCCCAAACCCTGGTGCGCCAACCCCAGGCCCGGCTCAAACAAATCGACCTGCTGCCCGCCGCCGAACGCTGGGCCTTGCTGGAGGGTTTGCACCAGAACCTCGCCCAGCTGGAAACACCGCAACCCTATATCGACCTGTTCGAGCACCAGGCCGCGCTGCGCCCCGAGGCCTGCGCCCTGGTCTGGGACGAGGGGCAGATGACTTACTCCGCCCTGGCCCGGCGCGTCGAAGCCCTGGCCGGCCGCCTGCGCCTGCTGGGCGCGGCGCGCAACAAAGTGGTGGCCTTAGGCGTCGAGCGCTCGCCCGAGATGGTGGTGGCCTTGCTGGCCATTGCCCGCGCCGGTGCGGCCTTTTTGCCCCTGGACCCGCAGATGCCGCAGGCCCGCCTGGCCGGCATCTTGTTCGATAGCGAGGCGGTGGCCCTGTTGGTGGATGCCAGCATGCCGGCCGCCCTGTCTGACTCACCCGGCCTGCACAGCCATTGCCTGCGCCTGCCCAGCGTGCGCGAGCCGGTGGAGACTTTCGCCGCGCTCAGCCCCAGCCCGCCTCTGCCGCCCGGCGAGGGCAGCGAGGCCAATAACTCCTCGCTCTGGACCTGGGCCAAGGCCAGGCCCGAGGACCTGGCCTATGTGCTCTTTACCTCCGGCTCCACCGGCCGCCCCAAAGGGGTGATGATCGATCACGGCACCTTGTCGCGCCGCCTGGCCTGGTTGTCCCGCGCCTGGGACATTCATGCCGACGACCGCTCCGCCCAGGGCACACAGCTGGGTTTTGACCCCTCGCTGATCGAGCTGCTGCTGCCGCTCACCCAAGGCGCCAGCATCGCCCTGCCCCCGCCCGGCCGCCTGCATCCGCAACGCCTGGCCGAATTCATCCTGCGCCACGGCGCCACCTTCAGCGCCTTTGTGCCCACCACCTTGACCGGCCTGCTGGCGGCCTGGCGGGGCAAGCAAGAGCTCAAGCTGCGGGTGGCCTGCTGCGGCGGCGAGGTGCTGGCGCCCGAGCTGGCGCAGCGCTTTGTCAGCGAAACCGGCGTGCGGCTCTACAACGTCTACGGCCCCACCGAGACCGCCATCTTTGCCACCGCCTGGTGCTGTGTGTGCAAGCAGGACGAGCCCGGCGCGCCGCCCTTTGCCGAGGCGAGCAGCTTGGGGCTGAGTCAAGAACACGAGGGCCTGATCCGCGGCGAACTCAGCGAAGACCTGCCCATAGGTCGGCCGATTGATGACACCCGCATCTACGTCCTCGACGCCGAGCTGCAGCCCCAGCCCTTCGGCGTGGTGGGCGATATCTTCATCGGTGGCGAGGCGGTTGCCCGCGGCTATCTGGGCCAGCCGGAGCTGACGGCCCAGGTCTTTCTGCCCGACCCTTTTGTGCCGGGTGGGCGCATCTACCGCAGCGGCGACCGCGGCTGGCTGGATACCCTGGGGCAGTTGCACTTCTCGGGCCGCGATGACCGCCAGGTCAAGCTGCGCGGCTACCGCATCGAGCTGGGTGATATCGAGGCCGCCTGCACGGCCGTGCCCGGCGTGCAGCAAGCGGTGGCCAAAAAGATCGAGAGCCAGGGCCGCGCTCTCTTGCACGCCTGGCTGGCGGCGGACGCGGGCCTGAGCGTGCCCGAAGTGCAGGCCGGCCTGCGCGCCCGGCTGCCGGACTATATGCGGCCCACCAGCTTCACCTTGATGGCCCAGCTGCCCCTCACCGCCAACGGCAAGATCGACCACAAGGCCCTGCCCGCGCCCCAGGCCATCAGCGTCAAGCTGGAAAAGCGCGAGGCCAGCAGCAGCCTGGAACGCGAGCTGCAAAAGCAATGGCAGCTGGCCTTGCAAGTGCCAGGCAGCGCGACCCTGCCCGCCGTCGGCATGCATGACAACTTCTTCGACCTGGGTGGCGACTCGCTGGCCGCGCTGAGCATTCTGGATGCGATGGAGCAGCATCTGGGCCGCCGCCTGCCCCTGCAGCTATTGACCGAGCACCCCACCATCGCCCAGCTGGCCGAGGCGCTCAGTGCCCCCCAGGCACGACCCGGCATCTTGCGCTCCATGGGCTATAGCTCGGGCGCGCCCTCGCTCTTCCTGGCCTCCTCGGGCCATGGCGATGTGATGCGCCTGCAAAACCTCGCCCAGGCGCTGAGGGGCGACGCCAATCTTTTCATGCTGCAAGCGCCGCTGGACCCGGCACCAGCCAGCATGCCGGAGTTCGCCAAGATCTACGCCGACTGCATCGAGGCCCAAGGGGCGGAGCCCGGCTGGCTGGCGGGCTTCTCGGTGGGCGGCATCACCGCCATCGCCACTGCCCTGGAGCTGCAGGCCCGCGGCCACCCGCCGCGCGGCCTGATTCTGCTCGACACCATCCACCCCGAGGCCATGTTTGGCGGCGCCGCCTCCTGGCGCACCCTGGGCTGGCTGGTGCAGAAGCTGCATGTGCAAGAACTCAGCATGAATGGCCGCCGCCTGGGCGCCATGTTCAGCGACCCCGGCCTGGTCAGCCAGGTGCTGGCCCTGCGCGGCTTTCGCTGCCCACGCTTTGAGGGTCAGGTCTTGCTGGTCAAATCCTCCGGCCTGGCCAGCTGGAATCGCCTGCTCTTCCAACCCTGGCAGCGCAGCATGCCCAAGAGCATGCAAACGCGCGAGATCAGCGGCCTGCATGGCTCTATTTTTGAGCCCCAGCATGTAGAAGAGTTGGCCACCTGCCTGCGCGAGTTCATGCAGCAGGACGGCGGCCTGCTGAGCCACAGCGCCTGAGCATGTCAGTCGAGATCCTTCAGCGTCGCCGCCTGCGACGCCGGCTCCTGACGCTGGCCCTTTGCCTTGTCCTGCTCGCCGCCCTCGCCCTGGCCTGGACCAGCACGCCGCTGCGCCAAAGCCTGAGCCCGGCTCTGCTGCTACCGCGCCTGCAGGCCCTGGGCCAAGCCACAGGTCCGGCCTGGACCGTGCTGGGCTTTGGCCTGGCGCTGTGCCTGGCCATCCCCCTGACCCTGCTGAGTCTGCTGGTGATCGCCGCCTTTGGCCCGCTAACGGGTTTCTTCTGCGCCATGGGCGGCGCCCTGCTGGGCGCCGGCCTCAGCCATGGCCTGGGTCAGCTGCTCGGCCATGAGGCTCTGTGCCGCATCGGCGGCCCGCGCATCAATCAGATCAGCCAGGGCCTGGGTCAGCGCGGCCTGCTGGCCGTCATTGCCCTGCGCCTGGTGCCCATCGCCCCTTTTGCCCTGGTCAATCTGGTCGCCGGTGCCACCCATATCCGCCTGTGGCAGATGCTGCTGGGCACGGCCTTGGGCATGTTGCCCTCGACCCTGGTGATGGCCTTTTTTCTGGACGATTTGCTGCGAGCCCTGCAGCAGCCCGGCCCCGCCCTGTATGCCTTGCTCGGTCTGGCCGCGGGCCTGATTGCGCTGGCCGCTTACTTGGCAAGGCGCTGGGTAAGGCTGCTCAGGGCCAGCTCGCCTCACACCGGCGAATCGGAACGCCTGACTAACTCATAAACACAGCGGCGCCCATCCGCCAGCAGATGCTCGCTGCGCCGCACTTCCACCTGTGGACCCAGGCAGCGCTGAAACAAGGCCAGCTCCGAGCGGCAAAAGCCCTGGCATTCACGTGCCGCCGCGCAGATGGGGCAATGGTCCTCGATCAAGAGCAAGACCTGACTCATGCCCCGGCCCTGAACTTCGACCCGGGCCATATAGCCTTCTTCCGTGCGCGCAGCCGCCAGGGCTTGGGCGCGAGCGAGCAGGCTGCGCTTGCCCGCCATGCGGGCCAGGTACTGGGCCTCGCAAGCCTGCTCACGCGCCGCGATCAGGCGATCCAGCGCCTCCTGGCCCAGCAGCTCCTGGGTATGGCGGATCAAGGCCAGGGTCAGATCGGCATGGCGATCCGGGAAGCGTGCATGGCCGGCCTCGCTCAAGCGCCAGACCCGGGTGGGCCGCCCCACGCCACGGGCCTCGTCTTGGGCCTGCACCAGGCCTTGCTGGGCCAACTCCTGCAACTGCTTGTGCGCGCCCATGGGGGTGATGGCGCAAGCGGCGGCCAAGGTCGCGGCGGGCTGGGGGCCACGGCTTTTGAGCTCAAACAATAATTGCTCGGCGCGGCCCTTCATCTTGCAGCCTCCAGCCGCGCCAGGCGCAGCAGGGCCAGCGAAGCCAGCACACAGGTCAGGCCTCCTAAGCCCATGATCCAGCGGGTCGACAAGACCGCAATCGCGCCGCCTGCCAGGGCCACCATCACATTGGCCATGCAGAACACGGTGGACAGCAAGCCCATCACCCGGCCTTGGCCGTAGGCCGCAAAGCGCTCCGACACCCAGGCCGGCAGCACCGCGTTGTAAAGCGCCAGCGGCACACCCAGCATCACGATGGCCACCACGCCCTGGGCGCCCGGCAGCCAAGCCAGCAGGCTCAGGCCCAGGGCCGCACACAAGGCCAGCATGGCGGCCCGCCGCAGCGGCCGGGCACTGGCCTTAAGCTTGCCGGCCACCACGCTGGCCAGGGTCATGGCTGCACATTGGG
The DNA here is from genome assembly GCF_003852425.1 of Paucibacter sp. KBW04. GTDB lineage: Bacteria > Pseudomonadota > Gammaproteobacteria > Burkholderiales > Burkholderiaceae_C > Paucibacter_A. The sequence goes on from NZ_QAJN01000003.1 coordinate 88,361, forward strand.
CCGCCGTCACCCAGGCGATGCCGCGGCTGTCCAAACCCAGGTTCTCCCACATCCACAGCGGTGCAAACTCGTACAAGGCATTGATGCCGGCCGTATAGGCCAGCTGCACCATGAAGAGCGCCAGCAAGGCCTTGTCCTTGGCCAGCAGGCCCAGAGCCTGCTGCGACCACAAGGCCTGCCAGGACCAGACCTGCTGCTCACCCGGCCGCTGGCCCGGCACCCACATCAGCAAAACCAGCAGGCAAGGCAGCATGGCCAGGCCGGCCAGCACGAAGGGCACGGGCTCACCCAGCGGCAGCGTCAGGCCGCCAACCAAGGGGCCCAGCAACCAACCCATATACAGACAGGCGTTGAGCCAGGCAAAGCCACGGGTGCGATCGATCTGCTCATGCATATCGGCGAGCAAGGCGCGGGCCACGGCCACATTGCTTTCGGTCAGGCCGGTGACGAAGCGGGCCAGCACGAAGAGCAGATAGGCCCGCTCACCCAGGGCCAGAGCCGTGGCCAGATAGCCCAGCAAGGTGGCGCTGAGCGTCACTGCCAGCACCGTGCGGCGACCGTAACGGTCCGACATGGGGCCGATGAACAAGCTGCCGATCAGAATGCCGAGGGGATTAGCCGCCAGGGCCACGCCCATCAGAAACTTGGGCTCCAGACCGGCAAAGTGGGTGAAGTCATCCACCGGGCCGCCGACAAAAATAGGTGCCAGGATGGGGTAAGGCATGGCGACGCCGGCCGTGCTCATCAAGGCCATGGCGCAAATGGCCAGCAAAACCCAGGTCGGGTGTTTGACTTGCAAGGGAGTGGAACTGCCGACCATCGAACGCCTTCTCTGTATTTCTGGCCGCCATCCTGCCACGGCCCTCTCAATAAATAAACATTTTGTTGATTAACAGCGGCAGCAGCAGGCCTTCTTGCGCCCCCAGGCTTCGGCCGCCCGCCTCCACACCGGGGCACAATGCGCGCGTATTTGCCCAGCAATTGCCTGGGCGAAGCCCGCAACACAGCTTTGACTTGCCATGCCATTCCGTCCCTTGCCACTCCCCAATTCCAGCAGCCCAGCCGCCGCCAGCGGCCGCCTGTGGCTGCAGTCCATGCCGGGCCGGCTGGAGTCCTGGGGAGCGTTTCTGGATGAGGCGCGCCTGCGCCAGCTCAGTCTGGTTGTCTGCCTGAACCCGCTGGAGGAGGTGGCCCAGCTCTCCCCCAGCTATCACAAGGCGATTGCCGAGGGGCGCCTGCCCTTTCGCTGGCAGCATCTGCCCATGCGTGACTTCGGCCTGGGCGCCGACCCACAAGCCTTTCGCCAGGGGGTGGAGCAGATCTGCCACAGCCTCAAGCTGGGCGACCAGGTCTTGCTGCATTGCGCCGCCGGCATCGGCCGCACCGGCACGGTGGCGGCCTGTGTCCTGAAGTCCCTGGGCCTGGAACGCGAGGAGGCATTGCGCGCGGTGCGGGCGGCGGGTGCCAATCCGCAATCCGCCCTGCAATCGGGCTGGGTGGACCAGTTCTGACACTCAGCAATGCAGGCCTTGCCGCCCCTTTTCATCAACGATGAACTGCTGCTGATCAACAAGCCCGCCGGCTTGCTGTCGGTGCCCGGCCGCGGGCTGGACAAGCAGGACTGCGCCATTCACCGGGTGCAGCTGCAGCACCCCGAGGCCTTGATCGTGCACCGCCTGGACCAAGCCACCTCAGGCCTGCTTTTGCTGGCCCGCGGCCCAGATGCGCAACGCGAGCTGAGCCTCGCCTTTGCCGAGCGGCGGGTGCACAAACGCTATGAGGCCCTGCTGCAAGGGCATTTGCAGAGGGGCACCGACTGGCAAACAGTGGATCTGCCCCTGCTGACCGACTGGCCCAACCGCCCGCGGCAAAAGATTGATCACGCAAATGGCAAGCCCTCGCAGACTCGCTACCGCCTACTTGGCTTTGAGGGGCCCAACAGCCGCGTGCTGCTGGAACCCCTGACCGGCCGCACCCACCAGCTGCGCGTGCATATGCTGGCCCTGGGTCACCCCATCGTGGGCGACACGCTCTACAGCAGCCCGCAAGACCAGCCCCCGGCCGCCGCAGTGCCGGGCCTGCGCATGTGCTTGCATGCCCGCAGCCTGTATCTGCCCGAATGGGGGCTGCAGATTGATTGCCCACCGGAGTTTTGAACCATGTCAGCCACCCAACCCACCCACCCAGCGGCGCGCTACTCACCGGCCTCCGAACGCAATAAGCAGCCGATCGGCGAGGCCTTGCTGGGCCTGCTGCCGCCGCAAGGTATTGCACTCGAGATTGCCAGCGGCAGCGGCCAGCATGTGACGCATTTCGCCGCGCTGCTGCCGGGCTGGCAATGGCTGGCCTCGGACCCCGATGCCAGCGCCCTGGCCTCCATCCCCCACTGGTGGCCCCAGGGTCCCGCCCCGCTGCAGCTGGACGTTAGCCAAAACCCCTGGCCCCTGCCCGCCAGCCACAGCCAGCTGGATGCGATCTTCTGCGCCAATATGCTGCATATCTCGGGCGCCGACAGCGCGCGCAGCCTGCTGCGGGGCGCGGCCCAGCATTTACGCGCACAAGGCCAGCTGATCGTCTACGGCCCCTTCATCGTCGAGGGCCTGCCCACCGCAGCAAGCAACCTCGCTTTTGATGCCGATCTGCGTGCGCGCAACCCGGCCTGGGGCCTGCGCCATCTGAGCGATATTGAAGCGATCGCCGCCGAGCAAGGTCTGCATCTTGCGCAACGCCTAAACATGCCCGCCAACAATTTGCTGCTGGTGTTCCAAGCCCAGCACACACCAGGAGCCTGAACATGACGCAACAAGCCCAAAAACTCTTCATCATCACCGGCGCCTCGCGCGGCATGGGCGAGGCCATCGCGCGCCAGCTGCTGCGGCCTGAGCATCTGGTGATCGGCATCTCGCGCAAGCGCAGCACCGGGCTAGCCTCAGCTGCCCTTGCCCTCGCTGCCGGACTGGAGCAATGGGAAATGGACTTGGCCGAACCTCTGGCCGCGGCCCAGGCCCTGCAGCAATGGCTGGAGGCCCAGCCCAAACACCGCTTCAGCCAAGCCACCTTGATCAATAACGCCGGCGTGGTCGCCACGCCTGGCCCGGTGGACGAAGCCTCCCTGATCGAACTCTCCAATGCCTTGCGCGTGGGCCTAGAAGCCTGCCTCTTGCTGAGTAGCGTGTTCTTGCGCGGCACGGCAAGCCTGGGGCGTGAGCGACGGGTGTTGAACATCTCCTCGGGCCTGGGCCGTCGCGCCATGGCGGGTGCCGCCGCCTACTGCGCGGCCAAGGCCGGCATGGACAATCTCTCCCGCGCCATGGCCTTGGACGAAGCCGCCAAACCGGACGGCGCTGCCATCGTGTCCCTCGCCCCCGGCATCATCGACACAGACATGCAGGTCCAACTGCGCAGCGGCGACCCGGCCAAGTTCCCCGATCAGGCGGTGTTCGCCAATTTCAAGAGCGCCGGCCAGCTCAGCAGCCCTGAGGACGCGGCGGCCAAGGTGCTCAAATTCCTGGCCAGACCCGATTTCGGCAACGCCGTCCTGGGCGATGTGCGGGATGCTTGAGACGAGAGTGCTTGTGCGGGGCGATAGCCGAACGACCCCGACTTGAAATCGCTTACCCTGGCCCCACTTTTGCACCAAGGCCAGCATTGGCCGTGTTCAGGCCCTTGCGGCGACCAGGAGATGTTTGTGAAACGTATTGTTCTGTCAGCTTTGATTGCCGTTTGCGCACTGGGCGTCGCCTCATTTGACGCCCACGCCAAGCGCCTGGGCGGCGGTGGATCCTCCGGCATGAAGCGGGCGACTCCGACTCAGCCGCATGACGCCAGCAAAGGCGCGCCCGCCCAGCAAGCTGCCCCCCAACAAGCCGCACCTGCCGCACCCATGGCCACCCCGCCCGCTGCCGCACCCAAGCGCAACTGGATGGGCCCCATCGCCGGCCTGGCCGCCGGCCTAGGTATAGCAGCCCTGTTCAGCCACTTTGGCATGGGCGGCGCCCTGGCCAATATCATGACCATGCTCTTGATCGGCTTCGCCGCCTTCATGCTGATTGGCTTCCTGATGCGCCGTTTTGCCGCCAACAAGGGCAAATCCCAGGGCATACACTCGGGCCCGCAGTTCGCCGGCGCGGGTGCGCCCTTCCCGGCCAGCACGCCGACGCCCACGCCCACTCAGGCCCAGCCCGTGGCAGCGCCCAGCATGAATCTGTTCAACAGCCTGTCGCCTAGCGCCGCCGCAACGCCACTGGCCGCTGGCAATAGCCCGGCCGCGCCGCTCAACGATGGTTTTGACACAGCCGGCTTTGAGCAACTGGCCAAGCGCGTCTTCATCCGCCTGCAAGCCGCCAACGATGCGGGTGACCAGAACGATTTGCGCCGCTTCACGACGCCCGAAATGTTCGGTGTGGTGCAGCAAGAAGTGCTCGATCGCAAGGGCGCCGCACAACGCACCGATGTCTTGCAGCTGGACGCGCAAATCGTCGAGCGCGCTCAAGAAAACGGCCAGCAAATCGTCAGCGTGCGCTTCTGGGGCCTGATCCGCGAGCAGAGCGAGGCTGCGGCCGAAAACTTCGACGAGGTCTGGCACCTGGTGCGCCCGCTGGACGAAAGCCGCGAGTGGGCGATTGCCGGCATTCAGGCCCGCAACTAAACCCAAGCGCAAAAGCAAAGGCCCGCAAAGCGGGCCTTTTTTTGTTTGGGCGAAGAGAAAGATGTGGTCGTCGTCAGACGCTGCGGCCGGAGCGGGCCACCGCTTCATAGGCTTTCACATCGGCCATGGCGCTGCGAGCGGGCGGTTGATCGCCATCACGCTCCGGCTTGGGGATGGTGGGGTGGGCGAAATCATAGGCCCGTGCCTCCAGCACGCTGACACGACCATCCTGATTGGCGTCGGCATCTGCATACTTCTTGACGGTCGTCGGGGCGGCACTGGTCTTGCTGCTGGCATTGCTGACGCTGGCGTGCTCAGACAGGCGCACAGCCTCCGAGGAAATCTGCACCACGGCGGAGTTGCTGTCACTATTGCTTGCCGCTGCAGGCAGGGCAGTACCTGCGCTGGCATCGCGCTTTTTGCTGAGATCCTCGGCCGTGGGGCGCAATGCCGCAAGGCCGGGGTCGGGAACTGATGGGGACGTCACTGATGAAATCATGGCAAACCTCCGCGAGGAAGACTTTGCAAGGCCGACTCAAGGCAAGCGCTGATGGTCGGCAGAGCAGACCCAGAGGTCGGATTGAGAGGGTTCTAACTCTGCTATCGACCGAAACATCGCTAACTTTAGCCCTTAGCGTTCAGGAATGCCAAAGTCTGTGGCCTGTACGCGCCAGCGGCCGGCCTTGCCCCGCGTCCTAACCCAGCAAATTGGCCAGAGTCAGCAGGGCCAGCAAGAGCATCCAAAGCACCACGGAGCGCCAAATCAGGCCCACCACGCTTTGCAAATGCCCCAACTGAGGGGCTTGCCCGGGTGTCGAGCCGTCGGCGCCCGTGGCGTCCGCGTCGACGCCGGAATTGAAGGTCTTGCTACGATCGGGCGTCACTCCAGGCGCCGCCACCCCACCGAGTTGCAGGCCCAGGGCCCCGGCGGCCGAAGCCAGAATGATCCCCTCATTGGGATGCAGCCAGAGCTTGGCGTCGCGCCGCCAGCCATTCACCGCCTCCTCGAAATTGCCCACGATGGTGAAGCCGGTGGCGGTCAGGCGGGCGGGCAGATAGTCGATCCAGCCAAACAGACGGCGCGAGAGCTGCATCAAGCGCTCATTGGTCGGCGCGTCCAGCGTGCGGCTTTTGAAGGACCAGTAGCGGCTGGCGAACTCGGCCATACGGTAGAGCACGGCACCGGCCGGCCCCAGGCCCAGGGTCGACAAGACGATAAACCAGAAAAACACCCCAAACACATGGCGGTGGGCAGCCAGCAAGGAGTGCTCGATGGCATGGCGAACCAACTCGGTCCGGGGCAGCTCGCTGGCATCCAGATGGCGCCATTCGGACAAGAGGCGGCGTGCCTCCAAATCGTCACCCCGCTCCAAGGCGTCACGGATATCGGTGAAATAGTGGCTGAACTGGCGGAAGCCCAGGGTCAGATAGAGCACGGCCACATCCAGGATCAAGGCCAAGATGAGGCTGAAATGGCGCACGCTCAAATAGATCAGCGCCGTCAGCAAGGCTGGGCCCAAGACGGTGATGGCCCAAACGACGGTGGAGTGATGTTCCCGTCCGGCGTCGAAGTTACGACCGACCCAGCGGACCCAGCTGATCACACTGCGATGGATGCCATTGCCATGGCGAAGAGGTTTCAGCTGTTCACACAGCAAGGCCAAAAGGACCGCGAAGAAGTTCATGGCCGGAGATGATAGCGGGCGCTGCGACTCACGCCGAAAGGAAGCGGTAGAAGTTGCGCAACATCGCGGCCGTCGCGCCCCAAATAAAGTACTCCTGCGCCTGCGATTGACCCAGCGCTTGGCCCTGCGCAAGCGCTGTGGGCGGCGTCCAAGGCATGGAAAGAAATTGGCGCTCTCCGCCCTCGAAGACAAAGCGATGGCGTTGGTGATGAGCCGGATCCATCAGAAAGGCCAAGGGCACTTCAAAGGCTTCGGCGACCTCGAAAGCATCCAACTGAAGTTCAAAACCGGGCCTCACCAGGGCGACGACCGGCGTGACCTGAAACGAGGTCACGGTGGCGTAGACCGGCAGCCGGCCAATCAGCTCGATGTGTGCAGGCCCCAGGCCGATTTCTTCCGCCGTTTCGCGCAGGGCCGCCACTTCCACCGAGCCATCTTCAGGCTCCACCCGCCCACCGGGAAAGCTGATCTGCCCGGCATGCGAGCGCAGATGATCGGTGCGGCGGGTCAGCAAGAGTTGCAAGCCTTGTTCGCGCATCACCAGAGGCATCAGCACGGCTGCATCGGCCGGTGCTCGATCGCTGAAACGGCCGCCATCGCCTTGAAACTCGGGCGTCCAGATGGGCGGCGCCGCGAAGCGCGCACGCAAGGCCTCGGGTGTCAGCGCTTGCGCGGGCACGGCGGGCAGATGCGCATCCCGGCCCTGCACGGGCACGAGCTTGGGATCCAGAATGGGGGCTCGGGACATGGGTAGAGGCTCGGTTTACTACACAGCACGCAAGGCTTGAGGAATGAAAAAAACCGCCAGAAGCGAGCTTCGGGCGGTTTTTCTACAGGATGAATACGCGATCAAAAACCGCGGATCAGCCCAATTTTTCCTTGATACGAGCCGACTTGCCCGAACGGTCACGCAGGTAGTACAGCTTGGCGCGACGGACGTCGCCACGGCGCTTGACTTCGATCGAAGCGATCAAAGGGCTGTACAGCTGGAACGTACGCTCCACGCCTTCGCCGTTCGAAATCTTGCGAACGATGAAGCTGGAGTTCAGACCGCGATTGCGCTTGGCAATCACGACGCCTTCGAAAGCCTGAACGCGCTTGCGGGTGCCTTCAACGACGTTCACGCTCACGATGACGGTGTCACCAGGGGCGTAAGACGGGAATGTCTTGTTCAGACGAGCAATTTCTTCTTGCTCAAGGGTTTGGATCAAGTCCACAAAGTTCTCCTAGTGATCATGGTGGCGCCGAAACCTTGAACTCTCACATGACAGCCAAGGCGACAAAAAATGGGTGTTGAATCAACCGACAAGCAGCCTCTTCAAACCCGACTCGACCCACCAGAGGATCGGACAGCCCGCTAGTATAGCTTGACTTCTTGGATTTGCCTAGGCCGACTTGGCCGCAGCCTGCAATTGCAGCAAAAAGCGCTCATCCGCCTTACTCAGCCGCCCCGCAGCGCGGGCCGCGAGAATCAGCTCGGGGCGGCGCCGCCAGGTGATTTCCAGCGAACGCTCGCGCCGCCAGCGGGCGATCTGGGCATGGTGACCCGACATCAGCACCGCAGGCACGGGCAAGTCCTCGGTCTGGTCCGGCAAGCCAGTCAAGACCTCGGGACGGCTGTAGTGCGGGCAATCGAGCAAGCCATCGGAGAAGCTGTCCTGCTGATGCGACTGGGCGTCGTTCAAGACCCCATCTTGCAGCCGCGCCACCGCATCCAGCAAGGTCATGGCAGGCAATTCACCACCCGAGAGCACGAAGTCACCAAGGCTCAGCTCCAGCGTCACATGCCGGTCGAGAAAACGCTGATCCATGCCCTCATAGCGACCACACAGAAGCACGGCACCTGGCCCTTGCGCCAAGTCCTGCATCAGGGCCTGATCCATGCGTCGGCCGGTGGGGCTGAAATGGATGATGGCCGGAGGGGCGTCACCATCCGCTGCAGAAGCCAAGCGAGCAGCCTTAACCGCCGCCAGGGCGCGCTCCAGCGGCTCCACCAACATCACCATGCCCGGGCCACCACCAAAGGGGCGATCATCGACGCGGCGATAGTTATCGCTGGCGTAATCGCGCAGCTGCCACAGCTGCACATCGACCTGCCCGCTCTCAAAAGCACGGCGCGTGACGCCCTGACTCAGCTGCGGGCCAAACAGTTCGGGGAACAAGGTGATGACGTCGAAGCGCATGCGCGCTGATCCGAACTTAAAAGTCCAGACCCCAATCGACGGTGATCACACGCTGCTCCAGATCCACATCGTCGACAAAACGGGCGACGAAGGGAACGAGGCGCTCTTGATCTGGCTTCACCGGCGCCACCAGGCCCGGCGGGATGATGCGCAGCACGCTGTGCGGGCCAGCGTCTATCAGGCCTTCGACCTGACCCAGGGTCTCACCCTGGCGATTGACCACGGACAGACCGATCAGATCCACCCAGTAGTACTCATCCGGATCCGCCGCCGGGAAGGCCGAGCGGGAGATGAAGATGCGGGCGCCGCGCAAGGCTTCGGCCGCATTGCGATCCGCGATATGTTGGGCATTGGCCACCAGGCCTTCGCCATGCTCGCGAATCGAGAGAATCTTCAGCAAGGCAGGCAGGGCCTTGGTGCTCTGGGGCACCGCGGGCGCAGCCTGGCCGCCGATCTCGGGACGCTTGAGAAACCAGCGCCGCGAGGAAAACAGAGCCTGGGCGTCACTGGAATAGGCTTGCACCTTGAACCAGCCTTTGACACCCCAGGCATCAAGAACACACCCCACCTCAATCGCATCTTCGGGCCAGGAGACCTCCTCGGTAGCCGAGGACGAAGGACGAGGATCAGCAGGGGCTCTTGTCATTTGCGGGTCAATTAAGCAGCGACAACGGCCTTCTTGGCCTGGGTCACCAGACGCTCGACGGTGGGCGACAGCTGGGCGCCGACACCAACCCAGTAGTTGACGCGGTCAACAGCGACGCGCAGGGGCTCAGCAGCACCCGAAGCGACGGGGTTGTAGAAGCCGACCTTCTCGATGAAGCGGCCGTCACGACGCTGCTGGCTGTTTGCAACGACGATGTTGTAGAAGGGGCGCTTCTTGGAGCCGCCGCGAGCCAGACGAATAACAACCATGATGAATCCTTAGATGAATTTTGTTGTCCACCGCACCAGGAGACACTCAGGGCGAGTAGATCGGGGTGGCGACGGTTTTGATCAGAGCATCAGACCCGACCCAAGCCTTCCCGGTTTCCAGGAAAGTTTTTGGCATGATCCGCCTGCGCCTCACTCAGCCGAGCACCGTGGTTGGCCCTGTAGATACGCCGAACTGCGCTTCTTGATTCCAGTGGAGCACTGGAATTCACCAAGAACAATCCGACCAAGGCCAAAACCCAGCATTATAAACTCGGCTGAGCAGACTACAAAGAATATGAGCACACAAATTCCCAATAATCTCCCCTCCTCGGCCTCAAACCAGACCCTCGGCATCACGATTCGCCCCAGCACCGAGGCCGATCTGCACGCCATCCAAGCTATTTACGCGGCCGCCGTGCTGCATGGCACCGGCACTTTTGAGACGGAAGTTCCCGAAGTCAGCGAAATGGCCCGTCGCCGCAGCGAGGTGCTGGGCCGGCAATTGCCCTGGTTGGTGGCCGAAGTGGGCGGCCAGGTGCAGGGCTATGCCTATGCCAACTACTTCCGCCCTCGCCTGGCCTATCGTTTCTGCGTGGAAGACTCCATCTATCTGGCACCCGGCAGCCAGGGCCAGGGCCTGGGCCGACTGTTGCTGGCCGAACTGATGGCCCGCTGCGAGCAAGCCGGCGCACGCCAGATGCTGGCCGTCATCGGCGATTCGCAAAACCTGGGCTCGCTGGGCGTCCACAAGGCCCTGGGCTTCGAGCACAGCGGCGTCTTGAAAAGCGCGGGCTGGAAGTTCGACCGCTGGCTGGACGTGGTGATGATGCAGCGCCAACTGGGCCAGGGCGATCGGGCCGCGCCGGAGCAAGGCGCATGAGCAGCAGCGTTGCAAGCAGCACCCCGCTGAAGTCAAAAACAATCGCCACCTGGCTGGCCCTGAGCCTGGGCAGCCTGGGTCTGCATCGCCTCTATCTTTACGGTTTTTCGGACCGCCTGGCTTGGCTACACCCCTGGCCCACCTTGCTGGGGCTGTATGGCGTGCAGCGCATGGGAGAGCTAGGCCAAGACGACAAAACCGCCTGGGTCTTGATCCCCTTTTTGGGCCTGATGCTGGTCAACGCCATGATTTGCGGCATCGTCTACGGCCTCACCGCCGATGAAAAGTGGGATGCGATCCACAATGGCGGCCGCAGCTCCAAACCCAGCGGCTGGGCGGCCATCATCGGCGTCGTGGCCTGTGTGCTGATAGGAGGCACCTGCTTGATGAGCACCATCGCCTTCAGCGCCCAACGCTATTTTGAAAGCCAGGTCGAGGCGGCGCAGGAAATCAGCCAGTAAGGGCCGCGACGGCCGGCAAGAAAAAAGGGCAGCCCGTGGGCTGCCCTTTTACATACCGGACTTGCTAAGACGCAAAGTTCAGAACAAAACCAAGCTGAACCAGTAGAAGAAACCCGCCACCAGGGCCGAGGCCGGGATGGTGAAGATCCAGGCCCAGACGATATTGCCCGCCACGCCCCAGCGCACGGCCGAGGCCCGCTGCACCGAACCCACACCGACAATGGCGCCGGTGATGGTGTGCGTCGTCGACACCGGAATGCCCAGGCCCGTGGCCAGGAACAAGGTGATGGCGCCGCCTGTTTCGGCACAGAAGCCGCCCACGGGTTTGAGCTTGGTGATCTTCTGACCCATGGTGCGCACGATGCGCCAGCCGCCAAACATGGTGCCCAAGCCGATGGCCAAGTAGCAGACCAGAATCACCCAGTCCGGCGGGGCGCTGGCCTGAGCCGAGAGGTAGCCCGAGGCCACCAGCAGCATCCAGATCAGGCCGATGGTCTTCTGCGCATCATTGCCACCATGCCCCAGGCTGTAGAGGCCGGCAGATACCAGCTGCATACGCCGGAACCAGCCATCCACCCGGATCGGCGACGCGCGCCTGAACAGCCAGGCCACCATCACCATCATCAAAGAACCCAGCAAAAAGCCCAGCAGCGGCGAAACGAAGATGAACAAGACCGTCTTCAGAATGCCACCCGCTTGCAAAGAGCCGAAGCCGGCCTTGGCCAAAACGGCGCCCACGATGCCGCCGATCAAGGCGTGCGATGAGCTGGACGGGATGCCGTACCACCAGGTGATCACATTCCAAGTAATGGCACCGATCAAGGCGCCAAAGATCACGTGATGATCCACCACGCCCGGGTCAACAATGCCCTTGCCAATGGTGGCGGCGACCTGCAAATGGAAGATGCCAATCGCCAGCACATTGAAGAAGGCGGCGAACAAGACCGCCTGCTGCGGTTTCAGGACGCCGGTAGAAACCACCGTGGCGATCGAATTGGCCGCGTCGTGAAACCCATTCATGAAGTCGAAGCCCACGGCCAGAATGACCAGCAGGGCGACGACCCAAAACGCTATCTGCACCGATTCCATCGTGCAGAACTCAAGCGTTTTCGAGGACGATGCCCTCGATCAAGTTGGCCACATCTTCGCAACGGTCGGAGATGGACTCCAGCTGCTCATAAATGGTCTTGAGCTTGATCAGCTCGCGCACATCGTCTTGCTCGCGGAACAGGCGCGACATCGCGGTGCGCATGACGCGGTCGGCATCGGACTCCAGGCGATCGATTTCCTCGCAGGTCTTGATCGCGGCCTCACCCACTTCCGGGTTCTTCAGCTTGGGCAGCAGGGACACGGCATGTTGCACGCGTTCGCAGCAGCGCGCGCTCAGCTCACCCAGGCTCAAGACTTCTTCGGGTATGGTGCGCACGTCGTAGAGGGACAGCGTCTCGGTGGTGTCCTGCAACAGGTCCAGGATGTCGTCCATCGCATTGATCAGGCCGTGGATCTGCTCGCGATCGATGGGCGTGATGAAGGTGCGATGCAGCATGCGATTGACTTCGGCGGTCACTCGGTCGGCCTGATGCTCGGCCTTGTTGACCTCTTCGGCATAGCGCTCACGCAGCACCGGGTCGTTGTAGTTCTGGATCATCAACATGAAAGCGCGCGCACCTTCTGTGATCTGAGCTCCGTGCTCATTGAAGAGCTCGAAGAAATTGCCCTCGCGGGGCAGCAATTTGGAAAAAAACACACCGACTCCAATCGTGCGAACTTGCTGCGCAAGCATCAAATTCGCATAAATATTCACACAAATTTCATCACTGTTTCATCAACAGCAGGCGCGCAAGTGTAGTGGGGCCGAGCCCGCAAAGAAACTCAAACACAGGGCAAAGCAGGGCTCAGCCCCTCAAATCAGCGCATTTCTTGAGGCAAGACACAACACTCGCAGGGGCGGCGGCCGCGACGGCGCTGCCGAAATCACGCTCAGGCCGAGCGGAAGATGAAATAGACCGCCCCCATCAGGCACAAACCGGCCCAGATGAAGTCGGTCTTGAAGGGCTGGCCCATATAGAACATGGAAAAGGGCACGAACACCGCCAAGGTCACCACCTCCTGGGTGATCTTGAGCTGGGCCAGACTGAAGCCGGCATTGAAACCGATTCGATTGGCCGGCACCTGCAACAGGTACTCAAACAAGGCGATGCCCCAGCTCACCAGGGCGGCGATCCACCAGGGCTTGGCCGCCAAATCCTTCAGGTGGCCGTACCAAGCCATGGTCATGAAGACATTGGACAGGAGCAAGAGCCCCACTGTTTGCCAGCCAGCCCAACTATTGAACATGGGGTTCCGCCCTTCTCAATGAACGATGGTGGGCTCAGCCTTGCGGCCACAAAGGGCCGAGGCGACTGATGGCCTGATCCTGCAACGCGGGCAGGAACGCAGCCAAAGCACCCAAGCCCGGAGCGGCCAAATCGGCCTGCAGCTCCAACAGAGGTTGCAGCACAAACGCACGCTGATGCAGGCGTGGATGCGGCAGGGTCAGGCGCATGGAGGCCAGCGAGAGCTCGCCGAAAAGGAGTAGGTCCAGGTCCAGGGTTCGGGGCGCATTGAGGTAGGGGCGCTCGCGCCCATGGGCCTGCTCGATGGCTTGCAGCGCATCCAGCAGCTCCATGGGAGAGAGCTGGGTGCGCAGCATAGCGACAGCATTCAAGAAGTCGGGGCCACTCGCCTCCACCGGCGCCGTTCGATAGGCGCTGGAGCAAGCCAGCAAGGCTGTGCTCGGCAGCTCCGACAGCGCCTGCAAAGCCTGTTGCAGACTTTGCCGCGTATCACCCAGATTGGCCCCCAGGCCGACAAAAGCGAGCGTGCCGCCCACAACTGAGTCGGCCCGCATTCAGGATTCGGAAGGTTTGCCCACCGGTGCGTCGGCCCCGCCCTCGCCTGCAGAGCCTGCAGCAGCCGCTGCGCCCTTGCCTGCCGGCTTGCGGCGACGGCGGCGCTTCTTGGCGGGCGGTGTGGCTCCGTCCGTCCAGGGCTGGACTTCGGCGCTGCCCGCTTCGTCCTGGGCTTCGCCTTCGGCCTTGGCGGCCGGTTTGCGCGGCAGCTGATGCACCTTGCCGCTGCTGCGGCGCTGCGATTTCTCGGCCTCACGCACCTCATCGACCAGGGCAGCGCGCTCGTCATCCGAACCCAGGGCAAAGTCTTCCCACCAATCGGCCAGAGCCGGATCGATCTCGCCAGCATCGGCGCGCAGGCGCAGGAAGTCAAAGCCAGCGCGGTAGCGCGGCTGCTCCACCAAGGTGTAGACCCCGCTGCCGGTGCGGCGCTCAAAACGCGGCTGCATCATCCAGATCTCGCGCATATCGGTGGCCAGCTTGCCGCGACCCGAGATATCGCCGATGCGAGCATCGAAGACGGCATCCACCGCCTGACCCAGGGCCGGCACCGCCGGCTCACCGGCATCGCGCAAGCGAGTCCAGCGCTCCAGCACCTCAAACCACAGCATGCAGGCCAGCATAAAGCTGGGCGAGACGCCGCGGCCTTCGGAGACGCGCAGATCGGTATCCTCAAAAGCCATGCGCACAAACTTGCCGCGCACGCCCTCGGCCAGCTCGCCCTTCTCATTGAGCATGGCGTCCAGAATCGGGAACACACCACGCGCCAGGCCTTGCTTGCGCAACTCGTCCAGGCTGGCCAGGGAATGGCCGGTCTGCAGCAGCTTGATCATCTCGTCAAACAGACGCGAGGCCGGCACATTGGCCAGCAGCGGCGCGCAAGCCTTGATGGGGGCGCGGGTCTTGGGCTCCAGCTCGAATCCCAGCTTGGCAGCAAAGCGCACGGCACGCACGATGCGCACCGGGTCCTCGCGGTAACGGGTGTCCGGGTCGCCAATCATGCGCAGCACGCGCTTTTTGGCGTCGGCCAAGCCGCCGTGATAGTCCACCACCAGCTGGCGTTGCGGGTCGTAGTACAGGGCGTTGACGGTGAAATCGCGGCGGGCGGCGTCTTCGATCTGGGGGCCCCAGACGTTGTCGCGCAGCACCCGGCCTTCGGCATCGACCACATGGCTTTTGCCGGCCAGCTCGGCCTTGGAGGTTTTCTCATTGCCGGCGACCTGGTCGGCGCTTTCGTTCACCAGCAAGGCGCGGAAGGTGGAAACCTCGATCACCTCATGCTCACGCCCACGACCGTAGACCACGTGGACGATGCGGAAGCGTCGGCCGATGATGAAGGCGCGGCGGAACAGGCTCTTGACCTCCTCCGGCGTGGCATTGGTGGCAACGTCAAAGTCCTTGGGCCGCATGCCCAGCAGCAGGTCACGCACCGCGCCACCCACGATATAGGCCTCAAAGCCCGCATCACTCAGCGTCTGCACCACGCGCACCGCGCGTTCGTCCAGCAAGCTGGGATCAATGCCATGCTCGGCGACATGCACCTCAACACGCTTGCCCAGGGTGCCGGTGGCGCCGGACGAAGCCGCTTTGGCCACGGCGCTGGGCTTGAAAGCCTTGACGACTTTGGCCGCCGAGGGTTTGCCCAGCAGCTTGTCTATGAATTTTTTGATCATGCGAACAATTTCAAGGTAGTCCAGCCGCGTGCCGACGCGATGTCGGCCAGGGCTGGCGTGGGATTGGTGGCCACGGGATGGCTGACCAAGTCCAGCAGAGGCAAATCATTCATTGAGTCGCTGTAGAAATTCACGCGCTCGAATTCCTCCCATTGTCGCCCCAAGCCGGCCAACCATTGCTGGACGCGTGTGATCTTGCCGGCTTGATAGGAAGGCACCCCCTCGATCGCCCCGGTGTAGGCCCCCTGAGCATCGCGCTTGAGCTGGACGGCCAAGAGATGTTCGACCCCAAATGCGGCTGCAATCGGCTCGGTCACGAACTCATTGGTGGCGGTCACGATGGCGACCAGGTCGCCTGCCTTTTGGTGCTGCTCAACCAGGGCGCGGGCTTGGGCCTGGATCTGCGGCAGCATCACCTCGGCCATGAAGCGCTCGCGTGCGGCCAAGGCCTCGGCCAAGGGCCGGCTGCGCCACACCGAGGTGGCGAAGTCTATGTACTCGGCCAGGTCCAGGCGACCGGCCTGGTACTGGGCAAAGAATTCGTCATTGCGGGCACGCCACTGCTCGCCGTTGGCCCAGCCTATGTCCACCATGAAGGCGCCAAATGCATGATCCGAGTCATTCGGAATCAAGGTGCCATCCAGGTCAAACAGGGTCAAATTCATGGATTCAGTCCTTCGTCGGCCAGCATCTGGCGCAGCAGGGGCACGGTGACCGCCCGCTTGGTTGACATGGCAAACTCGTCCAGCCTTGTGAGCAACTGCATCAGGTGCTTGAGGTCTCGGGCGAAACGGGTCAGCAAATAATCGATCACATCATCGGCCACCAGAATGCCGCGGCGCCCCGCCTCCAAGCGCAGGGCCGAGCGCATATCCTGCTCGGACAGCGGCTGCAACTCAAAGGTGATGCCCCAGCCCAGGCGGGTGCGTAAGTCCTCGCGCACCGGCAGATCCACCGGCGGCGCGCTGCCGCTGGCCACAATCGTCAGGCCATCGCTGGCCGCTTCGACAAACAGGGCAAAAGCCGCGTGCTGCTGGCCGGCATCGAAACGCTCGCAGTCGTCCAGCAAGAGCAGGCTGGGTTGGGCCGGCAGATCCCAGGGCAAAGGCGTGTCGGCGTCATACCAGCCGACTTGCAGGCCCGCCCCCTGCCAACTTTCGGCCAAGGCCTTGAGTACATGGGTCTTGCCGCTGCCGGACTGCCCCCACACAAAGATGGGCGGCACGGTCGCAGCAAATGAGGCGCCCGGGCGCAAGCTCCGCAACTCGGCCAGCACGGCCTCATTGGCGCCTGGCAGAAAGTTATCAAAGGTAAAGACCGGCTCGGGGCCGATGGCAAGCGGAATTTGCTTCAACTCAAAAAATCCTAAGCCGGCTAAAGGCTACGAGGCGCTCATTTTTGCGGGCTCGAAACTCAGCATTCCTGCTTGTTCAAATTCATCATCAAAAATATCGGAAAGCCAAGCCTGCGAAGCCTTGGCAGCGGCGGCGATTCTAGTGGGCAAAACCAGGGTGGGCAGGGAAGGCCTCCATCGAAGCGCCAGGGGAAGCATCAATGCAAGGGCGGCGCCCCCTTTTGGCGCAGCTGGGCCAGGCGCTGACTCAAGCCCACTTGATCGGGCGCCTGCGGTTGTTGATTCAGGTAGGCACTGAGGTCCTCGGCCGCCGCACGCCAATGCCCCAGCGCCTCCAGAACCAGACCCCGATCACGCCGCTCGATCCAGGCATCGGGCAGCAACAGCACCAATCGCTCCTGAACGGCCAGCAAACGCGGCCAATCCTCGTTGGAGCGATAAATCTCTTTCAGATTGCGCAACATACGCGCCAACACTTCGCGTGCCGAGGCGGGCTGCAAGAACAAATCCACCGGCAGATCCACCTCCCCCACCAGGCCGGAGCTCTGCCGAAAGGATTGCAAAAACTCGTCCAATTTATTGCGCGAGAGCGACTCGCAGGTGAAGGGATCCAAGATCACCTCGCCATTACCCATCTGCAGCTTGATCAAAAAATGGCCGGGAAAGGCCAACCCATGGGCACGCAGACCCAGTTGCCCAGCAATCTCGATAAAGATCACCGCCAGACTGATGGGGATGCCGCGGCGTGTCGCCAGCACATGATGGATAAAGCTATTGCCGCTCTCGTAGTAGTTGTTGACATTGCCCGCGAAACCCAACTCCTGATGGAAGTAGCGGGTCAACATCTGCAGCTTGTGCCGAGCCGACGCATCGGGCGGCAAGCGCTCGCGCAGGCGCTGGGCCAGGCCATCCACCTCGGCCAGCACGGCCTGCACATCGAGCGCAGGGAACTCGTCCTGGGCGATCGAGGCCGCCGCCTCCAGCAGGTTCAGGCCAGCATCCTCGGCAACCAGATTGCCGAAATACTCCAGAGGCGTGGGCGCGTGCAGGCGCAAATGATTGGGCATGGCTTGAGTTTATTGAATCTGGCTGGGCCTGGGCAGGCACGAGGGCCTGAGGCCCTCATATGTCGGGCAAACGCCCGCCGCAGGTCGGGCTCAGGCACGCCGCATGAATTGCCGCAGGCGCAGGCCAAACAGGGTCAGAACGGCGAAGTAGACCAGGGCTGAAGCCCCCAAACTGCCCGCCATGGCCAGGGCTCGCAAACCCTCATGCGCACCCAGGGCGATCCAATCCAGGCGCCAGGCCAGGTAGTACTGCAGGCCGCCCATGGCCAGGCTGGCCAGCACCACCTTGCCCGCAAACATCCACCAACCCGCCTCCGGCGTGTAGCTGCCAAGCTTGCGCAGACCGCGCAGCAGCCAAAACGCATTCACCATCGCACCCAGACCAATCGACAAGGCCAGGCCCGCCACGCCGACCCAGGGCACCAGCAGCGTATTGAACAGCTGGGTCAGCACCAGCACGCCGATGGCGATGCGCACCGGCGTGCGCGTATCCAGCTTGGCATAAAAGCCCGGCGCCAGAACCTTGACGGCCAGCAGGCCGATCAGGCCCACGCCCCAGCCCATCACCGCCTGTGCCGTGTGCGTCACGTCCACCGCCAAAAAGGCCTTGCGGTGATAGAGCACCGCCACCAGAGGCTCGGCAAACGCCAGCAAGGCCACGGCACAGGGCAGCCCAAACAACATCACCATGCGCAAACCCCAATCCAGCATGCCGGAATAGGCCTGCATATCGCCCTTGGCCTGGGCCGACGACAGCTGCGGCGTCAGCACCGCGCCCAGGGCCACGCCCAGCAAGGCCATGGGGAACTCCATCAAGCGATCGGCGTAATTGAGCCAAGTAATGGCACCGACCGCAATATGGCTGGCGATCTGCGAATTGATGACCAGGGACAGTTGAGCCACCCCCACACCCAAAACCGCCGGCCCCATATTCTTTAGCACCCGCCCCACCCCCGGGTGAGAGGCCGCCACTCGCAGCCTGCGCAAAGTCAAGCCAAAACGGGGCACAACGCCAATGCGCTTGAGCGCGGGCAATTGCACCGCCATTTGCAAAATCCCGCCCAGCATCGCACCGATGGCCAGGGCATAAATCGCCGGGTAGCCATGAGAAGTCATCACCGGCGACAACCAGTAACCCGCGGCAATCATGGCCAGATTCAAGAGGACCGGCGTGGCCGCGGGCACAAGATAACGCTTCCAGGTGTTCAGAATTCCGGCCGCCAAAGACACCAAAGACATGCAGCCGATATAGGGAAACATCCAGCGCGTCATGACGACGGCGGCCTCTTCACCGGCCTTTGGCATGCCCGAACCCAGCAGCCAGACCAGCAGGGGCGCGCCCACGATGCCAATCACGCAAAGCGCCAACAAAACCCACAACAAGACGGTCGCGACGGCATCAATCAAGGTATGCGTGGCCTCTTCGCCGTCCTGGGCGCGTGTCGCGGCGAGCAGCGGCACGAAAGCCTGAGAAAAAGCACCCTCGGCAAACAGACGGCGCAGCATATTTGGGATGCGAAAGGCCACCAAAAACGCATCCGAATAGACCGAGGCGCCGTACAGGGCCGCCATCATCTGCTCTCTGACCAAACCAGCAATGCGCGAGACCAAGGACAGCGCGGAGATCAAGGAGGCAGTACGAAGCAAATTCATGTGCGAAGGCGGGCCGGCCCTGAGCCGTGCAAAAGAGGAAACAGTGCAAGCGCGCTTTGACTGCGATGCGATCCACCCAGCAACAGACCTGGGCGTCGCATTATCATGTCGGCGCGAGTCACTGAACCGGGGGCTTTGGCGCTCCAAACAGAGCGCCACATTGAAACACCTCGAATTTAGTGCTACACTCGCGGTCTTTGCACCAACTGGGTAGAATCACAGCATGGCAACCTCTTCCAAAGTCAAGAAGACTGTCCGTTCGGCATCGGGCCTCAAGCGCGCTCGCCAGGACATCAAGCTCAACGCCGCCAACACGGCGCTGCGTTCTAAATTCCGCACGGTCATCAAGAACGTGCAAAAAGCCGTCGTCACCGGCGACAAGGCCAAGGCCGCTGAACTGTTCGTGATCGCTCAAAGCGTGATCGACTCGGTGGCTGACAAGGGCATCTTCCACAAGAACAAGGCAGCTCGTCACAAGAGCCGTCTGTCTGCGAAGATCAAGGCTCTGGCCGCCTAATAGCCCAAGTCTGGTGCAGAGATAAAGGCCCGCTTCGGCGGGCCTTTTTCATGCCCCGACTGAGCGCTTGGGCGAATCTTGCGGATTCGCCTCCTGCGCCCTCCCCCAGCAACACCTCAAGAATTCTTCAGTGCAACTGGCCTGCCGACAGGCCATGCATATCGCGCACCCGCAGCCACTCCCACACGGCCTGCGCCACCCACGGTGGATCATCCAGCGCCAAGTCGTGCCCTGCCCGCGCATGCAAGCGCAGCGGCGCCCCCCAGGCCCGGCTGATGGCCTGAGAGCAGCGCCAATCCACCAAGCCATCGGCCTTGCTGCACAAAAGCAAAATTGGCACCGGCGGGCGCGCCTCGCTGGCCTGGTAACGCATGGCCGCCCACAGCTGACGCGCCGTATTGCGCAAGCCCACCGGATGGCTGCGCCGCAAATTCACCCAGTGATCAAGCACCTCGCTCGGTCTTTGCTGCAAGCAGGTAGTCATTTGCAGCACTCTTTGCTCGCGCTGACGCGCACTCAAACGACTCAGACTGAGCAAGAAAAAAGTTAGGTAGTTGAGCGGTCGTAGGCGCCGATAAAAAGGGCTGAATGGTCGGAAGCTGGTGTTGATCAAGACGCCGGCCGCCACCTCGGACGGGTAACGCTGCACCCAATCGCTGGCCACCATGGCCCCCAAAGACATGGCCAGCAGATGCACCGGCCCCTGCACACCGCGCCGCCGCAACTCATCGCGGCAGAACTCCACCATGCCAGAGACTTGCATGGGGCTGGCCTTGCGATGAAAGGTGCCATTGCCCGGCAAATCCAGCAACACCAACTCCGCACCCGGCTGCTGCTCGCGAATGCGCTGCAAAAGCACATGGGGGAACACGCCCCAATGCCCGCTTTCGCGGGCCAGGCCGCGCAGCAAGACCCAAACGGCCTTGCCATGGGCTCCACCCAATTGAGGGCCAGCCGCCTCAAGCCCCAGCGCATCAAGCCCCCTCATGCAAGCGCCTCCGCGCGATACCAGCGCGCCACGGCCCGCCGCTCATGCTCGAGCCGCTGCGCCGGCAAGGGCAACCAGCGCGGCATGGAAGCGGCGGCACGCAGCACAAAGTCCAGCCAAGCCAAATGCCTGCGCAAGACACGCTGCTGCCTATGGGCGATCAAGGGATTGAACATGCCGTACCTTGAAAACAATTGTTTTGGATTCTTCTTGATCCACAACCAGGAGCCCATCTCCAAGGTCAGGGGCAGCAGCATTCTGCCCGGCTTGGTACAGGCCTCGGCGTAGAGGAAATCCCATAGATCGCCATGTGTCTGGTACTGCCGACTCTGCGGCTCAAACACATAGCGATGCTGGGCATGGGTTTGATCCAAGACCTCGCTGAAGGCATGCATCTCGGCCAGGTGAGCGATGGGCTGCGCGGTGTGAGCAAAGGGAAACCAGATGCGATCGCGCAGGCCGAAGCCCGAGTGGCAATCCACCGCCAAGGACAGTTGGTGCGAGAGCATTTCCTCCCGCACGCAGTCGCACAGCGCCTGGCTTTCCCTCTCCATGGGCTCGCCCGCATGGCCGCGAAACCAGGGCAGACGAGGGCTCAATCTCTGCCCGCCGAGCAAGAAGGGCGTCGGGGCGCTCGAATCCACCGGCGCGTTGCGCATCAAGTCGACGCCACGCGGATTGGCCCGGGTACCGCGCCACAAGCCACCCGGGTTGACCAGGGGCATGAAAACGATGCGCACGGTCTCCAGCAGGCGGTGCAAGCTGCTGTCCCAGCGCAGACGTGAGACCAGGCTGGCAAAAAAGGCCTGCACCAGTTCGGCGCCTATGCGCTCCAGGCCATGCACCCCGCCAAAGAATCCCACCGCCGGCATTGCCGGATCCGGGTTACCCAGGGTCAGGGACCAAACCGGGAACTTCGCCTGACCGGCCTGCACATCACACAGATGGTGGCGCTGAACATGGCATCCCGCCTGCTCGACCAGCAGGTCCAGGGATCGCAACTCGGGCAAAACGGCAACATCTGTTCCCACGTGCGAGCCGCCCTGGAGACGGTAGAAGATTGAACAGCAGAAAGCATAGCCAGCCCTCCCCCGCCTCACCAGCCCTAACTTGGGTGGAATTTGCCCGGAATGAGGCAACAAAGTCACAGGGTCACGCAGCTGTCAAATCGACTCGCTAGTCTGCAGCCTCTACGGCGCTGCAAAAACAGCAAAGTCCAGGCACAGCCAAGTCAGCCATGCACAAACATCAAACGCGAAGAGATGAGCTAATGCGCCGACTTTGGGTCGGCTTGGTCATCGCCTGGGCTTGGCTCAGCGGCTTGCGCGAGACCTTGAATTTGTGGCGCGCTGCGGCCAAAAAATCCTAAGCCCTGGCCCGGCAGATCAGGCCGCGCCGCCCGGCTTGGGCGAAGTCTCGGGCAGCAAACAGGCCTCGGCGACCTGAAGATTGTTGTCGCGCGCAAAGTTCATCACAAAGTCCCAAGCCATGGGCTCCAGCTGCTTGAGCTCTTCATTGACGATGACGCATTTGACGCCATTGATAACGCGCGGCACGCACAAGGGCGAGTAGCCGATGTAGTCGCCGATGCCGCCTCGGGCGCCGCCGGGCCGGAAGCAAGACATGGCACCGGCCAATCGTTCGGCCCAGTCGCTGGGGCGGAAGGTCCGGCCATCCGCGGTCAAACCTTGGATGAAGACTTCTCGGGGCTTTTCAATCGGCTTCAGGGGCTGACTCATGGTGATGGCGGCTGGGTTGCCGGTCCCGGCAAGAGACCCGGCCGCCGCAGGAAAAACTTTGGGGACGACAGCCGTATTGTGCCTTGGATGTATCCCACCCCTGTATGCCTTGCGCCCAAAGCCGACGGACAAAAGCCAAATCTTGTCACTTTGCCCGCGCAAAATCGCATCAGGACAAGGGCCGCCATATGGCGCCTTAGAATCAAGCCACGTTGTTGCGCCGCCCCTTGGCGCCGACGAACAGGGCTTGATCCCCAAGCCCTGTTTTCTTTAGCCCTAACCTCTTTGATGGAGAGTTGATGAACGCGCCTGTTGTCGCCGTGCCCGCACCGTCCGAACCGCATGTGATGCAAACCTATGGCCGCCTGCCCATTGCCCTGTCGCATGGCCAAGGCTGCTGGGTCTGGGACGTGAACGGCCGACGATACCTGGATGGCCTGGGTGGCATCGCGGTCAACACCCTGGGCCACGCCCACCCGCGTCTGGTGCCGGCCTTGCAAGAGCAGGTGGCCAAGCTGATTCACACCAGCAACTACTACCATGTGCCCCTGCAAGAAGAGCTGGCGGCCAAGCTGTGTGAGTTGTCGGGCCTCGATGTGGCCTTCTTCTGCAATAGCGGCCTGGAAGCGAATGAGGCGGCCTTGAAGATCGCCCGCAAATTCGGTCACGACCGCGGCAACCACAACCCAGAACTGCTGGTGTTTGATGGCGCCTTCCACGGCCGCTCCATCGCCACCCTCTCGGCCACCGCCAACCCCAAGATCCATGCCGGCTTCGGCCCCCTGGTGCCGGGCTTTGTACGCGTGCCCTTGAACGATATTGCGGCGGTGGAGGCGGCCCTCAAAGCGCACCCGAACATCACCGGCATCTTTCTGGAGACCATCCAGGGCGAAGGCGGTGTGAACCCGGCGCGCATCGAGTTCCTGCAAGGGCTGCGCCGCATCTGCGACGAGCACGACATCTTGCTGATGCTGGACGAGGTGCAATGCGGCATCGGCCGCACCGGCAAATGGTTCGCCCACCAGTGGGCCGGCATTCGGCCCGACGTGATGCCCCTGGCCAAGGGCCTGGGCTCGGGCGTTCCGATCGGCGCCGTGGTTTGCGGCCCGCGTGCGGCCAAGGTCATGCAGCCCGGCAATCACGGCACCACTTTTGGCGGCAACCCCCTGGCCATGCGCGCCGGCGTGGAGACGCTGAAGATCATGAGTGAGGACAATCTGCTGACCAATGCCGCCGAGGTCGGCGCGGTGCTGAAGACGGCCTTGCAAGAAGGCTTGAGCGGCGTGGCCGGCGTGAACGAGATTCGCGGCCAGGGCCTGATGCTGGGCATCGAGTTGGATCGCCCCTGCGGCGCCCTGCTGCTGCGCGCGGCCGAGGCCGGCCTGATGATCAGCGTCACCGCCGACCGCGTCGTGCGCCTGGTGCCGCCGCTGATTCTGAGCGCCGATGAAGCGCGCCAGATCGCGACCCTGCTGGTGCCGGTGATCAAGACCTTTCTTTCGGAGCCCAAGCCATGAAGCCCGGATCCGCCCTGATGCGGCATTACTTGCAGTTCAAGGACTTCCGCGCCGAGGAGTACGCGCATCTGTTCGAGCGCGCCGCCATCATCAAGCGCCGCTTCAAGAACTACGAGCGCTACCAGCCCCTGGCCGACCGCAGCCTGGCCATGATCTTCGAGAAGGCCAGCACCCGCACCCGGGTCAGCTTTGAGGCCGGCATGTACCAGATGGGCGGCTCGGTGGTGCACCTGACCACCGGCGACAGCCAGCTGGGCCGGGCCGAGCCCATCGAGGACAGCGCGCGAGTGATCAGCCGCATGGTGGACATCGTGATGATCCGCACCTTTGAGCAGACCAAGATCGAGCGCTTTGCCGCCCACTCGCGGGTGCCGGTGATCAATGGCCTGACGAATGAGTTCCACCCCTGCCAAATCCTGGCCGATCTGTTCACCTTCATCGAAGCGCGTGGCATGAACCGCCGCGGCATCGTCGATGTGGACTGCCTGAAAGGCCGTGTCGTGGCCTGGGTGGGTGACGGCAACAATATGGCCAATACCTGGCTGCAGGCGGCGGAGATTTTGGGCTTCACCGTCCACGTCAGCACGCCTAGCGGCTATGAGGTGGACCCGGCCGTGGCCGGCATCCAGAACAAGGACTGCTACAAGGTCTTTAAAAACCCCTTGGACGCCTGCCGTGATGCCGATCTGGTCACCACCGATGTGTGGACCAGCATGGGCTATGAGGCCGAGAACGATGCCCGCCGCACCGCCTTTGCCGACTGGTGCGTGGATGCCGAGATGATGGGCGTAGCCAAGCCCGACGCCCTCTTCATGCACTGCCTGCCGGCGCACCGCGGTGAGGAGGTGACGGCCGAAGTCATCGACGGCCCCCAATCCGTCGTCTGGGATGAGGCGGAAAATCGCATGCATGTGCAAAAGGCACTCATGGAGTACCTTTTGCTGGGCCGAATCGGCTGACAAGCCGAGTAGGTCCTGGCCCGGCAGGGCCGCATGCGATTTGGGGTGCACTCACATTGCCCTTGGGCAATGTGAAGCCGCGATAGCGGCGTGTGCACACCAAAACAGAATGCACGTGCAGAAGGCGCTGATGGAGTACCTGCTGCTGGGTCGAATCGGCTGAAGCAAGACACTGACCATCGACAGGCCCTGGCGCTCACAGCCCGGGCCTTTTTTTCGCCCCTTCCTAGCGAAAACACTTCAGTCTGCCGTCAGCGATTCATGGCAAGCTGAGGCCATGAAGATTGCACTGATTTCCGACCTGCACGCCAACCGCGAAGCCTTCACTGCCGTGCTGGAGCATGCACAGAACGCCGGTGTCGACAGCTACGCCCTGCTGGGCGATTTCGTGGGCTATGGCGGCGACCCGAGTTGGGTGGTGGACCGGGTGCGTGAGCTGGTCGCACAGGGCGCGGTGGCGGTGATGGGCAACCATGATCTGGCCACCGTCAAAGGCCTGGCGCCCACCATGCGCGAGGAAGCGCGAGAAGCCGTGGCCTGGACCCATGCGCAGCTGCGGGCAGACCAGCTGGAGTTTCTGGCCCAGCTGCCCATGAGCATCGCCAAGCAAGACCGTTTGTTCGTGCACGCCAATGCCTATGCCCCGGCGGGTTGGGAGTACATCCAGGGCCGGCTGGAGGCCATGCGCAGCCTGCAAGCCACCGAATGCCGCTACACCTTTTGCGGCCATATGCATGAGCCCATGCTCTACCACCTCTCGGGCACGGGCAAGGCGGGCGAGTTCACGCCCGCGCCCGGCACGCCCATCCCCTTGCTGCCGAATCGGCAATGGCTGGTGATTCCGGGCTCCTGCGGCCAGCCGCGCGACGGCAACCCTGCCGCCTGCTACGCCATCTTCGACAGCGAGCGCAGCGAACTGGCCTTTCAGCGCGTGCCCTACGACATCGAGAGCGCCGCCGCCCGCATCCGCGCCGCCGGCCTGCCCGAGCGCCTGGCTCAGCGCCTGAGCCAGGGCGAGTAAGGCCAGGGCCTCCGCAAAAACCCAAGACCAAGGACAGCACGCAATGGCCAGCACAGGCATCCAGAGCAGCAGCGGTACGCAGAGTTTTGGCGCCTCCCCTGGCGCCAGCGCCAGCCAAACGCCGGTCGGTACGCTGGAGCCGGGTCTGGTGCTGGACGGTTTTCGCCTGATCGAGCGCCTGCATCAGGGTGGCATGGCCAATCTCTGGAGCGTGGCCCGGGTCGAGCCGGTGGCGGGCGAGGACTTCCCGCTGATGATGAAGGTGCCGCGCATCAAGGGTGGTGAAGATCCCGCCACCATCGTCGGCTTTGAGGTCGAGCAGATGCTGATGCCCGCGCTCAAAGGCAGCCATGTTCCGCGCTTCGTGGCGCGCGGTGACTGGACCCGTCAAGCCTATATCGTGATGGAGCATATCGAGGGCCAGTCCCTGCGGCCGCGCCTGGACGAAGCCCCCCTGCCCTTGGACGAGGTCATCAAGATCGGCATCCAGGTCGCCAATGCCTTGCAGGATCTGCATCGCCAGCATGTGGTGCATCTGGACATCAAGCCCAGCAACATCATGCTCAGAGCCAATGGCGAAGTCGTGTTGGTGGACTTCGGTCTGTCCCGCCACGACCATCTGCCCGATCTGCTGGAAGAAGAGTTCGCCCTGCCCATGGGCACCGGCCCCTATATGTCGCCCGAACAGGTGCAGTTTGTGCGCAATGACCCGCGCAGCGATCTCTTTGCCCTGGGCGTCATGCTCTACCACCTGGCCACCGGGGAGCGCCCTTTTGGCCAGCCCAACTCGGTGCGCGGCCTGCGCCGGCGGCTCTATATCGACCCGGTGCCACCACGTGCCATCGACCCCGAGCTGCCACCCTGGTTCCAGGAGGTGGTGTTGCACTGCCTGGAGGTCAAGCCCGAGCGCCGCTACCAAAGCGCTGCCCAATTGGCCCTGGACCTACAACACCCCGAGGGTGTGGTGCTGACCAAACGGGCCGAACGCATGAACACCAGCAGCAGCGTGAAGACGCTCAAGCGCTGGTTTTTTGCCCTGGGCGCCGAACCCAGCATCCAGACCAGCACCACCGTGCAGGTGGAACGCAGCCCCATCATCATGGCGGCGGTGGATACCGAGAACGCCACCCCCGTCCTGCTGGAGCAGCTGCGTGAGGTGGTGCGACGCATGGTGCAGACCGAGCCCGGCGCCCGCCTGGCCTGCGTCAGCGTGATGAAGACGGCCCGCATCGGCATGGACGAGCTGACCGACAAGGACGGCAAAAGCGTACACGTCAAGCAGCTGATCGCCCTCAAGCACTGGGCCCGCCCCATCAGCAAGGCCTTGAATCTGGAAGACGGGCGCCTGACCTTCCATGTGCTGGAAGCCCCTGACGCGGCCACCGCCATCATCGACTTCGCCGCCAAAAACGGGGTCGATCACATCGTCATGGGCGCACGCGGCGCCTCGGCCTTGCGGCGCTATCTGGGCAGCGTCTCGGCCCAGGTGGTGACGCAGTCGGAGTGCAGCGTGACGGTGGTGAGGGAGTCGGCCAGCGGCACGTAAACTGCCGCCATGCCCGAACTGAAATCCAACCCCTGCATCAGCTGCGGCGCCTGCTGCGCCAGCTATACCGTGGACTTTGCTCGTCAGGAATTGCAAAGCGAAGGAGGCTGCGTGCCCGACGGCCTGGCGGTGGAGCTGAACGACAGCCTGGCCCGTATGCGCGGCACCGATCACGCGCGGCCACGCTGCGCCGCCCTGGTGGGCAAGGTGGGCGAGCAGGCCTCCTGCGGCATTTACGAATGGCGGCCGGCGCCCTGCCGCGAGTTCGGCCTGCGTGCGCCCATGGGCTTGGGCGACGATGCCTGCAGCCGTGCGCGGGCGCGGCACGGCCTGCCGCCCTTGAACTGAACAAGCTCAACGCATGCGGGTGCGTTGCTGTGCATTCAGCCAATCCAGCTTGGCCGAGTAGGTGGCGCGATCCTTGTTGGTATTGCTGTTGTCCACCGCCATGCCCATTTGCTTGCGTGCGGCGCTCAAATCACCCAGTCCGTAACTGGCCAAGGCGGCCCAGAAGTGGAACTCGGGCACATAGGCGGAGCGGGCGATTTCTTTATCGAAGTACTCCTTGGCCGATTTGAAATCGGCCGCATGCATGGCCAAGACGCCCAGATCGAAATAGCGGTAAGGCGGATAGGGCTGCAGCTCCTTGAGCCTGGCCAGCAGGGTTTCGCTCTCGGCGGATCGCCCCAGGTCTCTGAGGATCAGGGCCAGATTGGACATGGCCTGCGCATTTGCCGGCTCCTGGGCCAAGACATAACGCAGCGGTGCCTCGGCCTCGGCCGCGTGGCCAGCGCGGCGGTAAAGCACGGCCAGCGTGTTGTAAGCAGCCAGCAGCTTGGGTTCTTGCACCAAGGCTTCGCGCACCCAGGCATAGGCCTCGTCCAGTTCGCCGGCCAGCATGGTTTCGGCCGCCCGGTTATTGAGGTACATGGCCAGGATGCTGCTCTCCTCGATCACCCGGTTGCGCTGAAAGCGACGCTCCTCGGCGGGCACAAAATCGACGGTCAGCAGATCGGGATCGCCAACCACATTGCGCTGATCCATCATGCGCCGACCCAGGCTCAGATTCACATGACCGCTGAGCACAAACACGCCCTCGCTGCGGGTCCAGAACTCATCCACATAGACGCTTTGGTAGCGCAAGGGCAGATCCAGATGTTTGGCGAAGGCCGCCGTCATGATGACCAGGGACAGGCAGTTGCCCTGCCTGGCATCAAAGGCCTCGCTGGCATTGCGGGTCATGCTGGACTCGTACTCCAGGCGCAATTCCTGCTTGTTGTAGAGCGCGTCCAACAAACCCTGGCGGGCCCCCTTGCTGCGCAGCTGGCCCACAATGTCTTGGTCCACATACTTGAGCATCTGCGGGCTCAGGGCAAAGACGCGGCTGACGTCCACCGCTTGCTTGGGTGCTTTGAACAAGCTGTCATGCAAAAAAGCTTGCTGCACCGGCGCCTTCGGCGGCGGGGGCGCCGAGGCACAGCCAGTCAAGAGGCCGGCGCAGACGCTGGCCAAGGCGAGCAAAAAAGGAGCAAGGAATGCACGCGAGGGCTTCATGGCGACTCCTTGAAAAGGCGCTTGAAAACGCTTGAACACAAGCCTCTTGATCCTAGCCCAAACCCCTGTTTTTGACAGCGCCGTGACAAGGTCGCCGCCAGGCCCAGCTAAAGATTGGCTTCAGTTCTCCACAAACACGAGGGCGCTGCGCGCCGGCAGCTCGAAGCGCCCGCTGCTCGCCTCATAACGCGCCGAGGCCGCAGGCCGCCGGTCGGCCGCCGATGGGGCCAGATGCACGGGGTGGAGCAGATAGGCCCGCCCCCGTTCCTCGGGCAAGACCAGGGTCTGCGGGCTAACTGCCGCATTGATGAAGTAAAGCAAGCGTTTGAAGCCTGCGCCGGCCTCGCCCTGGCCGTCCAGCCTGGCCACCATCACCCTGGGGTTTTGCGTCGGGCCGGTGTTGAGAAAGCGCAGACGCTGACCGACCGCCTCGGCGCTGGCCAGGCGGAACAGGCTGGAGCTGGCCCGTATGCGCAGCAGGTCGCGAAAGGCGTCTCGTGTCCAGGCAATGTCTTGCGGGCGCGGCTTGACGATCTTGGCCTCGCGCAGCAGGGGCGCCATCAAAGAGTACTGCGCCTCGTTGTCGGCACGCGGTGGCAGGCCAGCAGCAAAGCCGTTGTCGCGGTAAGTCCAGTCCAGGCGATTGAACCAGTCACCCGAGTCATAGCTATTCCGGTCCAAAGACTTGGAGCGCAAGACATCCACCCCGGCATGGAAGTAGGCCACGCCCTGGCTGAAGGCCGTCAGCGCCAGGCCCAGCACCTGCACCCGGGCGCGCTCTTCGGCACTGGTGCTGGGCGGCAGCTTGAAGACATTGATATCGAACAGGGTCTGGTTGTCGTGGTTCTCCACATAATTCACCACCTCACCGGGCTGAGACACATAGCCGGCCGGTTGATCGCCGTAGGCGATGTCCTGCAGGCGGACTTGGCGACCTTGGGCATCTTCCATCACATAGTCGCGCAAGGAGCCGGCCAGGCCTACACGAATCAGATCGGCCGTGGGCAGCAAGCTGCCGCCTTCCAATCCGTTCAACCAGCCTTGCTTGCGAATCAGATCCAGCCCCGAGTCGCCCGCGTTGCCCCCTCGCGCCGCATCGCGCCCCCGGTCGCTGAAGGTGGCGATGCCCGAACCATTCAACGAGAGCTGGGAGGCTTGCACAAAGCGGGCGCCATTGGCCACCTCGCCGAAGTTCCAGCCCTCGCCCATCAGCTGAATCTCGCGACCCAAGCTCTGGCGCAAGCGCGCCTGCAAGGCCTCCATCACCGCACGCGGCTGGTGGGCCATCAGATCAAAGCGGAAGGAGTCGATGCCGTACTCGCGCGCCCACAGCAGCACCGAGTCGCTCATCAGCTTGGCCATCATGCGATGTTCGGTGGCGGTATTGGCGCAGCAGGTGGAATGCTCCACCGCCCCCTTTGCATCCAGGCGCTGGTAGTAGCCGGGCACGATGCGGTCCAGCACCGAGCGCGCATCCTGGCCGGCGGCGGAGGTGTGGTTGTAGACCACGTCCATGCCCACCCGCAGGCCGGCCTGGTGCAGGGCCTGCACCATTTGGCGGAACTCCAGCACCCGGCGCTCGCCCTGCGCCGCGTCGCTGGCGTAACTACCTTCGGGCGCGCTGTAGTGCCAGGGGTCGTAACCCCAGTTGAAACAGTCCTCACCCGCCAAGGCCATCACGGCCGCCTGCTGGGCCGGGCTGTCCGGCGCGGCCTTGGGGACGCGTGGGGTCTTGCAGCCCCGCTCGGGAATGGTGGCGATATCGAACACCGGCAGCAGATGCACATCCGTCAGCCCCGCCTGGGCCAGGGCACGCAGATGCCGCATGCCGCGCGACTCGGGCTGGGTGAAGGCCAGGTATTTGCCGCGCAGGGCAGCGGGCACCGAGGCATCGCCAACCGAGAAGTCGCGCACATGCAACTCGTACACCGACATCTCGCTCGCTGAGCGCAGCGGCGCCGGGCGGGCTTGCAGGGAAGCAGCCCAGCCCGGGGGCTTGAGCCGAGGCTCATCCAGCTCGGCAATCAGGCTGCGCTGCGAATTCGCGCCTAAGCTAACGGAGTAAGGGTCGGTGACCCGGTTCAAGACCAGGCCCAGGCCCGGCACCCAGACCTGCACGGCGTAGCGGTAATAGGCCGCGCCCGGCACGGCTGCCGTGGCCGTCCAGGAGCCGCTGGCCGCCTGCCACTGCATGGGCAGGCTGGCCAGGGCGGGCGTCTTGTCGCCCTGGGCATAAAGGCAAACATGGACCGACTGGGCCGTGGGGGCCCAGAGGCGAAAGCGCGCTGAACTTGCTTGGCCACCGGGCAGGCGCACGCCCCAATCGTTCATGGCCTCGGCCGCGTCGGCATAGGCATCGTCCAAGGCGCCCGGGGTTTGCAAGGCGCTGAAGGCCTGCACCGCACCGGACGCGTTTTCTCGCACCAAGAGCACTTGGCCCTTGAGCAAGGCGGGCAGCTTGGCCACATCCGCGTCAGCCAGGCGCAGCCGCGCGCCGGGGGCGATGAACTTGAAGCGCTCGCCCAGGGCGGCGGGCAAGGGCTGCGTATCGGGCATCAAAGCCAAGGCCAGCTCCGCACCGTCGACCCGCCCGCCCAGCGTCAGACTCAGCTGGCCTCGGGATGAGGCGTAAAGCATGTAGCGTGGCGTTTGAGGCTCGTTGGGCCGGGCCTCGCCAGGCCACTGGATGCGCTGGCGATCCAGCCAGTAGGCCCGAGCTTCGGTAGACGCCTGAGCAGCGGCTTGCAAAAGCTGGCTGGGCGGGCCGTCGCAAAGCGCGGCCAAGTCAGTGGCCGAGGCCCCTGCTGCCCACAACCAAACTGACGCCAGCACGGCCATGCGTGGCCAAACCTTGATGCGCAAAATTCTCATCAGCCCATCTCCCCTCATTGTTTTTGCCCCTGCCCCGGCGGCCCGGGGATAAACCATGAGCGCAGCCCGCAAGGCGCGAATAAAGTAGCAAAACTACATACACTTCAAATCAGACGCAGCATCAGATCACAATTACCAATCAATGAGTATCTGGAGTCTTACGCAGTATCGGTAATTTAGCTACAACACCTCGACGGGTCAGGCAAAGACGGCCGACCCTCGCACAAGGATTGCCATGCCCGCATTCACCTCCCTTCGCGCCCCGCTTCTGAGCACCCTACTTAGCACCCTGCTAGCGACCGGGCTGGTCTGCGCCCAGCCCCTGCCCGATCTCAGCCCGGTGCCGGCCCGCCCACAAGCCAGCCAACTCAAGCCGGGCTGGCAGCAAGGCCCCTTCATGGAGATTTTTGTGCGCGGCTATCAGGACAGCGATGGCGACGGCATCGGTGATCTGCGCGGCCTCACCCAGCGCCTGGACTATTTGAAAGAGCTGGGCATACGCGGCATCTGGCTGATGCCCATCATGCCCAGCGCCGACCATGACCACGGCTATGCCACGACGGACTATCGCGCCATCGAGCCCCAGTACGGCAGCATGGCGGACTTTGAAGAATTCCTGCGCCAGGCCCACAAGCGCGGCATCGGCGTCATCATCGACTACGTCATCAACCACAGCGCGGCCGCCCATCCCTTGTTCCAACTCGCCGCCGCCGACAAGCAAAGCCCCTGGCGCGATTGGTATGTCTGGGCCCAGCCCGCGCCCAGCGGCTGGGACATCTGGGGCAAGAACCCCTGGTACCCCTCCGCCCTGGGCGAGAGCTACTTCGCCACCTTCGGCCCGCATATGCCGGACTTCAATCTGCGCAACCAGTCCGTCGTCGACTACCACCGCAGCAGCATGCGCTTCTGGCTCAACAAAGGCCTGGACGGCTTCCGCCTCGACGCCGTGCCTCATCTGGTGGAAAACAGCGCCCAGGACTGGAATGACCAGCCCGAAAGCCGCCGCCTGACCCGCGACTTCCAGCGCCTGATCAAGGCCTACCCGGAGCGCACGGTGGTCTGCGAGGCCACGGCAAGCCCGATCGCCTACGCCGCGCCCGAGGTCTGCGGCAGCGCTTTTGCCTTTGGCCTGCAGTACGAGGTGATCAAGGCCGCGCGGGGCGAGCCCCAGGCGATTCAAGCCGTGGCGGATTACTTCAAGACCGCCCCCCCCAGCATGGCCACCATGCTGGCCAACCACGACATCTTCGCCGGCCAGCGCATCTGGGATCAGTTGCAGGACACCGGCGAGCAAGCCAGCGCCCGCTACCAACTAGCCGCCGCCACCTATCTGCTGCAGCCCGGCATTCCCTATCTTTACTACGGTGAAGAAATCGGCATGGCCGGAGTCGCGGGACTGGAGGGAGACGAGCCGCTGCGCGCACCGATGAGCTGGGTGCCCGATGGCGAGCCCGGTGGCTTCAGCAGCGTCGGCAGCGCCACGCCCTTCCGCCCCTTGGCCCCCAATCGCAGCACGCATAACGTGCAAAGCCAGCTGCGCGATCCGGCGTCCTTGCTGAACTTCTACAAAGCCTTGCTGAAGCTGCGCCTGCAGCACCCGGCCCTGCAGCGTGGCCGCTACGAGTCTGTCGGAGTCGAGGGTCAGGTCCTGCGCTTTGTGCGCCGCCAGGGCCAAGATCGCTTGCTGATCGCCATCAACTACGGCGAGGGCAGCGCCAGCCTCACCCAAGCACAAGGCCTGAAGCGCCTGTTCCCGCGCGCTTCGCAAAACAAGGCCCTTGCTTCAGACGAGCTGGCAGCACTGTCCGTCAACGTCTTTCGCCTCAAGCCCGCCCACAAACCATGAAAACAAACAAACAAAAGAAATGGCTGGCCGCGATCAGCATCGCCAGCGGCTTGGTCAGCGGCAGCTGGGCGCAAAGCATTGAGCGGGTGGAGCCGCCCTCCTGGTGGATAGGCATGAGCGAGCCCACGGTGCAGCTGATGGTGCATGGCCCGGGTGTCGCCCGGCTCCAGCCCAGCCTGGAACATGCCGGCGTGCAAGTGCAGGCGGTGCACCGGCTCAGCAGCCCCAACTACCTTTTTGTCGATCTGCAAATCGCCCCGGATGCCCAGCCGGGCCTGATCGACCTGCGCTTTGAGCCCAGGGCGGACGCGGCTGAAAAGCCCCCCACCCTGCACTACGCCTTCCCCCTGCGCAGCCGCTCAGCCGGCTCCGCCCAGCGCCAAGGCTTTGGACCCAAAGACGCCATCTATCTGCTGGTGCCCGACCGCTTCGCCAAAAGCGGCCCGGCGAGCTCGGCCCCGGGCATCAAGGAAGGCGAGAACCGCCGCGACAAGGACGGTCGCCATGGCGGCAATCTGGCCGGCCTGCGCCAGCACCTGGGCTATATCGCCGGCCTGGGCTTCACCCAAATCTGGCCCACGCCTCTGGTGGAAAACAATGCCCCCAAGGCCAGTTACCACGGCTATGCGGCGACCGACTTCTACCGCATCGACCCGCGCTTTGGCAGCGAGGCCGACTATCTGGCCTTGGCCAGCGAAGCACGGGCCTTGGGCCTGGGCCTGATCCAAGACATCGTGCTCAACCACATCGGCAGCGAGCACTGGTGGATGCGCGATCTGCCCAGCCCTGACTGGCTCAATCAATGGCCCAGCTATACCGAGACCCAGCACGCCCGCGCCACCTTGATGGACCCGCATGCCGCAGCCAGCGACCGCAAGCGCTTCAGCGAAGGCTGGTTTGTGCCCACCATGCCCGACCTCAACCAGCGCCAGCCCCAGCTGGCCAACTACCTGATTCAGATGAGCGTCTGGTGGGTCGAGCGGGCGGGGCTCTCCGGCATACGCGCCGACACCTACTCCTACTCCGACCGCGACTTTCTCGCCCGCTGGTCGGCCCGATTGATGCAGGAGTACCCGAACTTCAATCTGGTGGGTGAGGAATGGAGCGCCTCGCCGGCCATCGTGTCCTACTGGCAGCGCGGCAAGCGCAATCACGACGGCTATGTCTCCAGCATGCCCAGCATGATGGACTTCCCCTTGCACGGCGCCCTGCTCGCCGCCCTGGGCGAGACGGAGGCCTGGGATGGCGGGCTGAACAAGCTCTACGAGGCGCTGGCCCATGATTTCCTCTACCCCGATGCGAGCAATCTGGTGCTTTTTCTGGGCAACCACGACACGCCGCGGATCTACACCCTGCTGAAGGAGGATCTGGCGCTGTACAAAATGGCCCTGGTTTATCTGGCCAGCACCCAGCGCATCCCGCAGTTCTTCTACGGCGACGAACTCCTCCTCAGCAGCCCAGCCCAGCGTGACGATGGCCGCGTGCGGGCCGACTTTCCTGGCGGCTGGGCGGGTGACCCCGTCAACGGCTTCACCGGGACCGGGCTGAGCGCCAGCCAAGCCGAGGCGCAAGCCTTTGTGCGGCGCCTGATGAACTGGCGCAAGAGCGCGGCGCTGGTTCACCAAGGCGCGCTGACGCATTACGCGCCGCAGGACGGCCTCTACACCCTCTTCCGCCACGCGGCCCAGGGCGAGCCCCTGAATCAAGCACGGCTGATGGTGGTCTTCAACAAGAACGCCAAAGCCAGCCGCCTGGAAACCCGGCGCTTCCCGGAAATGCTGACGAGCCGTTCCTACGGCATCGATGTGCTGACCGGGCTGCGCCATGAGCTGGGCCAGCCCTTGGAGATCCCGGGACGCAGCGCCTTGCTGCTGGAAGTTCGAGAGTAAAGAAAGCCCGCGCACTGGCGCGGCTTCTGCTTTAGCCCGGCAAGCCCATCAAGGCCAGCGGCGCCCGCCCGCTGGCGGCCGAGATCAGGCCCAGCACGCGAGTGGTTTCGCTGTCCACCATCTCCCAGGTGAAGCGCCAGCCCCAGTTGCCGCCCAGCACGCCGGGCACATTCATGCGGTGCGCGCTGCCCAGGCCCAGCACATCCTGCATGGGGAAGACGGCCATATTCGCCACCGAGTTGCAGCAGGCGCGGATCATGGCCCAGTGCACATCGTGCTCATTGCAGGGCAGATAGGCGCCGGCAAAAGCGCGCTCACGCGGGCTGGCATTGAGCCACCAGCCACGCACCGTGTCGTTGTCATGCGTGCCGGTATAGGCCACGCATTCGCGCGACCACATCTGGGGCAGGAACTCGTGCTGGCCGTCAGCCCCAAAGCCGAACTGCAAGATCTTCATGCCCGGGAAGCCACAAGCCAGGCGCAGCTCATGCACATCCTCGGTGATGAAGCCCAAGTCCTCGGCCACGATGGGCAGTTGGCCCAGAGCTTTTTCAATCGCATCGAACAAGGCCTTGCCGGGGCCGGGCAACCAGCGACCGGTCTTGGCATCGGGGCTGCTGGCGGGGATTTCGTAGTAGCCGGCAAAGCCGCGGAAATGGTCGATGCGGAACACATCGGCCTGCGAGAGCGCACGCCGCACCCGCGCCGTCCACCAGGCATAGTCTTCGGCGGCCATGCGGTCCCAGCGATAGAGCGGGTTGCCCCAGCGCTGGCCCAGCGGGCCAAGATCATCGGGCGGCACGCCGGCCACCACGGTGGGCTGGAAATGCTCGTCCAGATAGTAAAGATCGGGCCTGGCCCAGCAGTCCGCGCTGTCATGTGCCACGAAGATGGGCAGATCGCCCATGATGGCCACGCCTTTGCTATTCGCATAAGCCTTCAGCTCGGCGGCCTGCACATCAAACTGCCACTGCACAAAGCGCCAGAAATTGAATTCGTCGCCATGGTCTTCGCGGGCGCGGGCCAGCGCCGCCGGCTCGCGGCGCGCCAAGGCCGGATCCCATTCCCACCAGGGCTGGCCCTGCAGGGGTGAGCGAATCGCCATGAACAAGGCGTAGTCGTCCAGCCAATCGCTCTGGGCCTGGCACCAGCGGGTGAAGGCCAGCCTATCGGTCGGTGTGGCCAGGGCGGCGAAGCCCGCCGCCGCGGTGCGCAGCTGCTGCTCGCGCCAGGGCAGCACATCGCCATAGTGCACATGCAAGGGGTCAAAACCTCCGCCCGGTAGATCCGGCGCAGCCAGCCAGCCCTTGGCGATCAGAGGCTCCAGGGCCACCATCCATTGGCTGCCGGCAAAGGCCGAGACGCCCTGGTAAGGCGAGTCGCCGGGGCCAATCGGGGTGGTGGGCAGCAGCTGCCAGAGGGTTTGCCCAGCCGAGGCCAGCCAGTCCACAAAATGATGGGCGGCGGGGCCGAAGTCCCCCATGCCGTGCGGGCCGGGCAAGGAGGTGATGTGCAGCAGCACGCCGGAGGAACGCTGATGAAGTGGGTTCATTCGATCAAACTTTCTGAGGGAAATCTGTGGGCGGGGCCGAGGCACGCGCCAGCACCAGCAAGCTGTGGGCCGGCACCATCAGAGGCGTGCCCTGGGGCAGGAGCGCGCTTGACTGCAGCTCGCCACTGCTATCCAAGGCCAGGCACCAAGGCCCCCGGCCCAGGGTGAAGGGCAGGGCCTGAGCCTCGGGGTTGAAGATCAGGGTCAGCTGAGGCTGGCTGCTCGCTGCCGCGCAGACCCGGGCGGCGAAGGCATGGCTGCCGGCGTCGTGCCAGTCCTGGTGCTGCATCTCGTGCCCGCCGGGATTGAACCAGCTGATGCTGGCGTCACCGCCATGCAAGCCCGGGTCCGAGGCCGGCACAAACCAGCGGGCGTGGCGCAGCAAGGGCTGCTCACGCCGCAAGGCCAGGGCCGCGCTGACCAGGGCCAGGGTCTGGCTCTCGGCCTGATCCCAATTCAGCCAGGTGATGGCGTTGTCCTGGCAATAGGCGTTGTTATTGCCGCCTTGGCTGTTACCGATCTCATCACCCGCGCAGAGCATGGGCGTGCCCTGCGAGAGCAGCAAGGTGGCCAGCATGGCGCGGCGCACGCGGGCGCGCAGAGCGGTGATGGCGGCGTCATCGCTGGCACCCTCGGCGCCGAAATTGGCACTCAGCTCGCCGTCACGGCCATCGCGATTGTTTTCGCCATTCGCCTCGTTGTGCTTGTGCTGGTAGCTGGTCACATCAGCCAGCACATAGCCGTCATGCACGGCGATGAAATTGACCGAGGCCGTGGGCTGGCGCCGGCCGTGGTGGAACAAATCGTTGGAGGCCATGAAGCGCCGAGCCAACTCGCCCCGGCCCACCGCCGGCCGGCCCGAGGCGCCGGCTGCGCCGCGCAGCCAAAAGCCACGCACGCTGTCACGGAACTTGTCGTTCCACTCCAAAAAGCGGCCGGGAAAGCGCCCGACTTGATAGCCGTCATAGCCCGCATCCCAGGGCTCGGCAATCAGATGCACATCGGCCAAGACCGGGTCCTGGCGCAAGGCGGTGAAGAAGGCGGCATGCGGGTCAAAGCCGTGCGCCCCACGCCCCAGCACCGGTGCCAGATCGAAGCGGAAGCCGTCCACCCCCATCTCGGCCACCCAAAAGCGCAGGGAGTCCAGCACGAACTGGGTGACGCGCGGGTGGGCGCAGTTGAGCGTGTTGCCACAGCCGCTGAGGTTCTCGTAACGGCTGGCATCGTCGGCAGCCAGGCGGTAGTAACTCTTGTTGTCCAGGCCACGGAAACTCAAAGTGGGGCCGAACTCATTGCCCTCCGGCGTGTGGTTGTAGACCACGTCCAGCACCACCTCCAGCCCCGCCTCATGGAGGGCCGCGACCATGGCACGGAACTCTTGGGCCACGGCGCTGGGATCATCCCTGTGCGCCGCTTGGGCCAGGCGCGGGTCGGGGCAAAAAAAGCCCAGGGTGTTATAGCCCCAGTAATTGTGCAGATGACGCTCGGCCAGATGCGACTCGTCCACCGCATACTGCACCGGCAGCAAGGACAGGGTGCTGACGCCCAGCGCCTTGAAATGCGCAATCGAACTCGGATGGGCCAGGCCCGCGTAAGTGCCCCGCAACTCGGGCGGCACACCCGGATGCAGCATGGAAAAGCCCTTGACATGGACCTCGTACAAGACCGTGTCGGCCGCTGCCGTATGCGGCGCATTGGCACGCGGGCTGCGGCCCGGCAGCGGCGCTGCCACACGGGCTTTGAGGGCCTGGGCGGCGTTGTCGCGCGCATCCAGGGAACGTGGCCCGTCCGGATGACCCAGCTCATAACCATGGTGTTCGGCGCGCCAGGCGAAGCGGCCGACGATCTCGCGGGCATAGGGGTCGAGCAAGAGCTTGTGCGGGTTGAAGCGCAGGCCGCGCTCGGGCTGATAAGGCCCGTTGGCCCGCAGGCCGTAAACCAGGCCCGCGCCCATGCCGGGCAGGAAGCCGTGGAAGATGCCGTCTTCCGGGCCGCTCAAGGCATAGCGGCGCAGCTCGCGCTGGCCGTGGGTGTCGAAGAGGCAGAGCTCGATGCGCTCGGCATGGTCGGAGAAGACGGCGAAGTTGATGCCGCCGTCGCGCAGCGTGGCGCCCAAGGGTGCGGGGCGGCCTTGGCAAAGCTCGGCGGGCAGGTGAGACATCGTCATGGCGCTCAATTTGAAATTTAGGCCGGCACCAGGAATATCGTGGCCAGCGGCGGCAAGGTCAAGGCGATGGAGTGGCTGCGGCCTTGCGCCGATGTTGCCTCCAGCGACAGCGGTCCGGCGCCATTGCCCAGATTGCTACCGCCGTAAAAGGCCGAGTCGGTGTTGAGGACCTCGCGCCAGGCCGAGGCCTGCTCAGGCACGCCCAGACGGTAGGCCTCACGTGGCACCGGGGTCAGATTGCTGACCACCATCACCATGCCGCCCTGCTCGTCACGGCGCAACCAGGCAAAGACCGAGTGATCGGCATCGTCGCCTTGCAGCCACTCAAAGCCCTCGGCCATGCAGTCCAGGCGGTGCAGGGCCGGCTGCTCACGGTAGAGCCGATTGAGATCACGCACCAGGCGCTGCACACCGGCATGGCGCGGGTCTTGCAGCAAATCCCAGGGCAGGCTCTGGTCGTGATTCCATTCGCTGCGCTGCGCAAACTCCTGGCCCATGAAGAGCAGCTTCTTGCCGGGGTGGCCCCACATAAAGCCGTAGTAGGCGCGCAGATTGGCGAACTGCTGCCAGTCATCACCCGGCATCTTGCCCAGCAGCGAGCCCTTGCCATGCACCACCTCGTCATGCGAGAGCGGCAGCACAAAGTTCTCGCTGAAGGCGTAGATCAGGCCAAAAGTCATCTTGTCGTGGTGCCAGCGGCGGTTGACCGGGTCCTCGCGCATGTAATGCAGCGTGTCATTCATCCAGCCCATATTCCATTTGTAGTGGAAGCCCAGGCCGCCTGCGAAGGTGGGGGCCGAGACACCGGGGAAGCTGGTGCTTTCCTCCGCCACGGTGATGGCGCCGGGCGCATCCTGGCCCAGGCGCTCATTCATCTGACGCAAGAGAGCAATGGCCTC
Organism: Paucibacter sp. KBW04; assembly: GCF_003852425.1. Classification (GTDB taxonomy): domain Bacteria; phylum Pseudomonadota; class Gammaproteobacteria; order Burkholderiales; family Burkholderiaceae_C; genus Paucibacter_A. Next base: position 128,836 of record NZ_QAJN01000003.1, read on the forward strand.
AAGATTCTCTCGCCCGCCCTGGGCGTTGGGGATCCACTCACCCGCCGGGCGGGAATAGTCGCGATACAGCATGGACGCCACCGCATCTACCCGCAGCCCATCCACGCCCCAGCGCTCGGTCCAGTACAAGGCATTGCCGACCAAGAATTGCCGCACCTCGTTGCGGCCAAAGTTGTAGATCAGCGTGTTCCAGTCGCGGTGAAAGCCCTCGCGCGGGTCCGCGTACTCGTACAAATGCGTGCCATCAAAACGGGCCAGGCCGAAGGCGTCGCTAGGGAAATGCGCGGGCACCCAATCCAGCAAAAGCCCCAGGCCCTGGGCATGGCAGGCCGCCACAAAACGGGCAAAGCCCTCCGGCGGGCCGAAGCGGGCCGAGGGGCTGTAGAGGCCCAGGGTTTGATAGCCCCAGGAGCCATCGAAGGGGTGTTCGCTGATGGGCAGCAGTTGTACATGGGTAAAGCCAAGCTCCGCCGCATAAGGGGGCAATTGCTCGGCCAACTCGTCCCAAGTCGGGAAGCGCCCTTCCCTGCCCTGGCGCCAGGAGCCGGCATGGACCTCGTAGATGGAGATCGCGGCCTGGCGCTCATTGGCCGCCGCCCGGCCCGCAGGCAAGGCCTTGGGTTCGGGCAAGGCGGCCACCACGCTGGCATTGTCCGGTCGCAGCTGAGAGGCGAATGCAAAGGGGTCGGCCTTCAAAGGCAAGACCTGACCCTGGCCGTCCTGCAGCTCATATTTGTAGAGATCCCCGACGGCCACATGCGGAACAAAAATCTCCCACACTCCGGCCGAATGCCGCAAGCGCATAGCGTGGCGGCGGCCATCCCAGAGATTGAAGCTGCCAACCACACTGACCCGGCGCGCATTCGGCGCCCAAACGGCAAAGCGCACGCCCGCCACCTCACCGATCTGGCAGGGATGGGCGCCCAGCACCGTGTAAGGCCGCGGATGCTCGCCGCGCGCCAGCAGGCCGAGGTCTTCATCGCTGAGCTGAGGCCCGTAGCTGTAGGCATCGGCGTAAGTCTCGAAGCCTTCGGCACCGGCCCACTGCACCGCCAGGCGGTAATCAAAGCGATTCTTGCGGCGCGGCACCAGGCTCTCAAAATACCCAGCCGGGTCGCGCTGATCCAAGCTCAGGAGCTTGCGACCCGTCTTGGCATCCAGCACTTGCACGGTCTCAGCGCCGGGCAAAAAAGCCCGCAGCCACAGCCGCCCCAGCTCATCGGCATGCAGGCCCAGCACGGCAAAAGGGTCGGCATGTCGGCCACCCAGCAAGGCATCAAGATCGTGTTGCGCCAGCATGCTTCTTTTCTTTTTTAGCCCAGACTTTTCACCGACCAAACCCGCTCCACATACTCGGCAATGGTGCGGTCCGAGGAGAAGGCGCCCATGCCGGCCACATTGAGGATGGCGCGCTGGCTCCAGGCGGCGGGCCGCTTGAAGAGCTCGTCCACCTCGGCCTGCTTGGCCACGTAAGCGGCGAAGTCGGCCATCAGCATATAGACGTCGCGACCCAGCAGGTTGTCCACCAGAGCCCGGTAGCGCTCGCCGTCGCCGAAAGAGAACTCGCCCCCAGCAATCGCGGCGATGACGCGGCCCAACTGGGCGTTTTCTTCCACATACAGGCGCGGGTCATAGCCCAGCTGCTTCATCTGCGCCACGGCCTCGGTGCGCAGGCCGAAGACGAACATATTCTCCACACCCATGGCCTGGGCCATCTCGATATTGGCGCCGTCCCAGGTGCCGATCGTCAGGGCGCCGTTGAGGGCGAACTTCATATTGCCGGTGCCCGAGGCCTCGGTACCGGCAGTGGAGATTTGTTCTGAGAGATCGGCCGCCGGGATGATGATCTCAGCCAAGCTAACGCCATAGTTAGGCAGGAAGACCAGCTTGAGCTTGTCACCCACGCGCGGGTCGCTGTTCACCACCCGGCCCACATCATGGGCCAGTTGGATGATGGACTTGGCCATGTGATAGGCCGAGGCTGCTTTGCCCGCGATAAACACGGTGCGCGGTGCCCAGCCTGCCTCAGGGTTGGCGACGATGGCTTGGTAGCGCGCAATCACATGCAGGATATTGAGCAGCTGGCGCTTGTACTCATGGATGCGCTTGATCTGCACATCGAAAAGGCTGTCGGCATTCACCACCACGCCCAGCTGGCGGCGCACCAGCTCAGCCAGGCGCAGCTTGTTGGCGCGTTTGACGGCCATGAACTGCTCGCCAAAGCCTACGTCCGCAGCCAAGGGCTTGAGACGGCTCAACGCCATCAAATCCTGGCGCCAGCCACGGCCGATGCGGCCGTCGATCAGGGCCGACAGGCTGGGGTTGCTCTCTTGCAGCCAGCGGCGCGGCGTCACACCGTTGGTGACGTTATGAAAACGCTCCGGGAAGATCCGCACATAGTCGGCAAAAATCGTTTGCACCATCAGCTCGGAATGCAGAGCCGCCACGCCGTTGACCCGGTGCGAGGCGACGATGGACAAGGCCGCCATGCGGACACGGCGCTCCCCACCATGACCTTCATCGATCAGCGAAACCCGCTGCAGCAAGCCCATATCGCCAGGGAAGCGGGCCGCCACCTCGTTGAGGAACTGCTGGTTGATCTCGTAAATGATTTCCAGATGCCTGGGCATCAGGTGCTCAAACATATGCACCGGCCAGGTCTCCAGGGCCTCGGGCATCAAGGTGTGGTTGGTGTAGGAGATGGCCTGGCGGGTGATGGCCCAGGCCTGATCCCAGGGCAAGGCGTGCTCATCCACCAGCAAGCGCATCAGCTCGGCCGGGGCCAGGGCCGGATGGGTGTCGTTCAGATGGATGGCATTGCGCAGGCCCAGATCACGCAAGTTCCCGGCCGGGCCCGCCTCGCGCAGATGGCGGGCGATCAGGTCTTGCAGCGAGGCGCTGGTCAAGAACGCCTCTTGCTTCAAGCGCAGCTCGCGGCCGGCCTCGGTGCTGTCGTCGGGGTAAAGCACCCAGTTGAGCGCGTCGGCAGCCACGCGGTGGCGGGCAGCGCGCAGAAAGTCGCCCTCGCAGAAGGCGGCAAAGTCGATCGGTGCCTCGGCGCTGGCATGCCATTGGCGCAGGGTGGAGACCCGCTCGCTGTGGTGGGCGGGCACGATGAAGTCATAGGCCTGGGCCTCGATGATCTCGGCCGGCCGCCAGCGCCGCACCCCGCCCTCCACCGCCACCCGGCCGCCAAAGCCGACGCGGTAGCGCAGCTCGGGGCGTGGCACCTCCCAGGGCTGGCCCAGGCGCAGCCAGTCGTCGGGCATCTCGATCTGGCGGCCGTCCTGAATGCCTTGGGCAAACATGCCGTATTGGTAGCGCAGGCCGTAGCCAAAAGAAGGCAGGCCCAGCTCGGCGAAGGAGTCCAGGAAGCAGGCCGCCAAGCGACCCAGGCCGCCATTGCCCAAGGCCATATCGGGCTCACGTTCCAGCACATCGCTGTACTGCAGGCCTTGGGCCGCCAGCAGCTCGCGCAGATCGGCCTCCAGGCCCAGGGCCGCCAGGGCATTGGACAGGGCCCGGCCCATCAGAAACTCCATCGAGAGGTAATGCACCCGGCGCACCGGTGCGTCGGCCGGGCGCTGCGCGTCCTCCAGCTGGGTCTGGCCCCAGCGCTGGGCCAGCACCTCGCGGGTGGCGGTGGCGGCGGCGCGCAAGGCAGCCTGAGCCGTCACGCCCGCGCCCGAGAGGCTCAGCTCGCGATTGAAGGCGCTGGCAAAGGCCGCGCGAATCAGCGCCTGCGCGGGGCCGGCGGCGGCAGATGCGGAGGCGGCAGGCTTGGATGAGGGGATTTGGGCTGTCATGGCATCCATCATTGATAGCAGCTGAAGTTTGAACTTTGGCTTCGTCGGGCGCGGCGCTCAGCTTGGCAGAGCTTGCCGGAACCTGGCGAACAAAGCATGCACAGATGCGACCCAGAGGCCGCGCTGATGCAAGTATCACTCAGAGTTCACGTATTGTGTAGTTTCACTACAAATGAAATGGCGATCAAAGCGTTGTAGCCTTGAATTCATTCAGCAGGCGCACAACTCAGCCGGGTTTGCTCTGTTGTTCAACTACAGAAACCCCGTTATATTGCCTACAAATCTGATGTTTTGACGCGACGCTGGCGAGCCTGCTCATCGCAGGCCCGCCTGGTCCGGCTTACAAAGCAACAAGCCGACACCCCCTGGGTCGTTCCGGCGCTATGGAGACTCACAGTGGCAGATGTTCAGCTCAACGGCGTGGCCAAGGCCTACGGCGATATCAAGATCTTCCAAGGCATAGACCTGCACATCCGCGACGGCGAGTTCATGGTGTTTGTCGGCCCCTCGGGCTGCGGCAAGTCCACCTTGCTGCGCTCCATCGCGGGCTTGGAGGAGATCACCGGCGGCGAGTTGCGCATCGGCGGCCGGGTCGTCAACGAGGTGCCGCCGGCCGAGCGCGGCATCGCCATGGTGTTCCAGTCCTATGCGCTTTACCCGCATATGAATCTGTTCGACAACATGGCGTTTGGCCTCAAGCTGGCCAAGGTGCCCAAGGCCGAGATCGAGACCGCCGTGCGCCATGCGGCCAAGATTCTGCACATCGAACACCTGCTGGACCGCAAGCCCAAAGACCTCTCCGGCGGCCAACGCCAGCGGGTGGCGATCGGCCGGGCCATCGTGCAGAAGCCCGACGTGTTCTTGTTTGACGAGCCTTTGTCCAACCTCGACGCCGCCCTGCGGGTGCGCATGCGCTACGAGTTCGCCAAGCTGCATGAGGACCTGAAAACCACCATGGTCTATGTGACCCACGACCAGGTGGAAGCCATGACCCTGGCCGACCGCATCGTCGTACTCTCGGCCGGCCGCATCGAACAGGTGGGCACGCCGCTGGAGTTGTACGAGCACCCGGACAACCTTTTCGTGGCGGGCTTCATCGGCTCGCCAAAGATGAACTTCATCGAGGGCGAAATCATCGGCGCCGATGCGGGCCACGCCCTGATCCGCCTGTCCACCGGCGCCCAGATCAAGGCCTTGGTGAACGGCAGCACGGTCAAGCCGGGCGACAAGGTCACGCTTGGCATACGGCCTGAGCACTTTGTGGTGGGCGGCAGCGAGAACATCCTGCAAAGCACCGTCACCTTTGTCGAGTCCCTGGGCAGCGCCACCCATGCTTACTGCGCCTTCCCCGGCGTGGAGGACGCGCTGACCTGCGAGTTTGACGGTCGCACCAAGATACGCGCCGGTGATGTGCTGAGCCTGTCACTGCCTGCCGAGGCCTGCTATGTCTTCGACGCCCAAGGCCAGGCCCTGCGCCGCCAGGGCTGGGGTCAGGCATGAGTTTTCTGAAATTTTCGGCCGCCATGCTTGCCCTGCTCAGCAGCGCAAGCCAAGCCGCCCCCGCCCCCGAACTCAAGCTGCTGGTCTGGATCAATAGCGACAAAGGCTATACCGGCCTGCAAAAAGTGGGCGATGCCTTTGCCGAGAAGTCGGGCGTCAAGGTGGTGGTGGAACATCCGGTCGACGCGCCGGACAAATTTTCCCAAGCGGCGGGAGCGGGCAAAGGCCCGGATATTTTTTGCTGGCCGCATGACCGCGTGGGCGAGTGGGCCAAGTCCGGCCTGATCGCGCCGGTGCGCCCGAGCAAAAAGTTAGAAGCGGGGGTGGAAGCCTCGGCCTGGCAGGCTTTTGCCTACCACGGCAAGACCTGGGGCTACCCCGTGGCCATCGAGGCCATAGGCCTGATCTACAACAAGGCCCTGGTCAAGACCCCGCCCGCCACTTTTGAGGAACTGATCCAGCTGGATCAGCGCCTGAGCCAGCAAGGCAAGAAGGCCGTGCTATGGGACTACAACAAGGCCTTTTTCAGCTGGCCCCTGCTGGCCGGTGCCGGCGGGCAGATCTTCCCCAAGGACGCCAAGGGTGACTTCGACCCGAGCAAGGTCGGGGTCAACAATGCCGGCGCGGTCAAGGGCGGCGAGATGCTGGAGCGCCTGATCAAGACCGGCGTCATGCCCAAGGGTGCCCGCTATGCCGAGATGGAGGGCGGCTTTGCCCGCGGCGAGGTGGCGATGATGATCTCTGGCCCCTTTGCCTGGGACAACGCCCGCCGCGCCCGCATCGACTTCGGCGTCGCCCCCATTCCCGCCGTCATCCCCGGCCAGCCCAGCCAGCCCTTTGTGGGCGTGCTGGGATGCATGATTGCCGCACCCAGCAAGGTCAAGGACATCGCCCGCGAGTTCATCGAGAACCATTTGATGACGGTGGACAGCCTGCGCATCATCAATGCCGACGTGCCCCTGGGCGTGCCCGCGAACAAAAAGTTCTACGCCGAACTGGCGGCCGACCCGGCCATACGCGCCACCATGGAGAACGCCCGCCTAGGCCAAGCCATCCCCAATATCCCCGAGGTCGGGCGCTTCTGGACGGCCATGGACGCCGCCCTGGAGGCCATCAGCAACGGCTTGCAAAAGCCTAAGGACGCGCTGGACGGCGCGGCCGCACGCATGCTGGTGGGCAAATGAAACGCGCTGCCTCCACCGCATCCTCCCCGGCCACCGCCTGGCTGAAATGGCCGCTCGTGCTGGCGCTTGCTTTGAGCGGGCTCTACCTCGTCTTCACCGTTTTCGCCGCCGGCCAGGTCTGGTGGGCCATGGGCTTGCTGGTCTTTCTGGCCAGCGCCTTCTTTGTCTACCTCTCCAAGATCTCTTTTGCCTACCGTTATCTCTACCCCGGCCTGGCCGGCATGGCGATCTTTGTCGCCCTGCCCCTGCTGTTCACGGTGCAGATCGGCTTCAGCAACTATTCCTCCAGCAATCTGCTGACCCAGGAGCGGGTGCGTGGCTATCTGCTGGAGCAGACGGTGCCGGACGACGCCCATCTCAAGCGCTTCAGCCTGCATGCCGAGGGCGCAGAGTTCCGCCTGGCCCTGCGGCCGGTGGACGAGCAAGGCGAGCCAGGCGAGATCATGTACGTCTCTGCGCCATTAGCCCTGCTGCATGCGCAGCCACCGGCCAAGATCGAGATGCAGGCCTTTGTCGCCAGCCCCCAGACCGCCGCCACACCCCTGGGTCCGGCCTTGTCGCTGAAGGAGGTGCTGCGCCATCGCGAGGTCTTGCAGCGCCTGGTGCTGAGCCTGCCCGCCACAGCCACCGAGCCCCAAGCGCAAGAGTTGCACTATCTGGGCGTGAGCGAATTCGGGCCGCTGAACCGGGTCTGGCGCGCCAATGCCGATGGCTCCTTGACGCTGAACAGCGATGGCGTGGTCTACAAGCCCAATGGCGACACCGGCTTTTTTGAAAGCCCGACGGGCGAGCGCCTGCAGCCCGGCTACAAGGTCTTCGCTGGCCTGAAGAACTACGCCCGCATGGTGCTGGACCCGGACTTCCGCGGCCCCTTCTTCGCCATCTTTTTGTGGACCGTGGGCTTCTCGGCCCTGACCGTGCTCTTCACCCTTTTGATCGGTATGGCCCTGGCCGTGCTGCTGAACTGGGAGGCCTTGCGCTTCAAGACCACCTATCGCACCTTGTTGTTCTTGCCTTATGCCGTGCCGGGCTTTATCTCCATCCTGGTGTTCAAGGGTTTGTTCAACCAGAACTTTGGCGAGATCAACGCCATCCTGGACGCCTTGTTTGGCATCAAGCCCGCCTGGTTTGCCGACCCGCTGCTGGCCAAGACCATGCTGCTCATCGTCAATACCTGGTTGGGCTACCCCTACATCATGGTGCTGTGCACCGGCTTGCTGAAGGCGATTCCCTCCGATCTGTACGAGGCCTCGGCCATTGCCGGCGCCGGGCCCTTGACCAATTTCTTCAAGATCACCACGCCCCTGATCGCCAAGCCGCTCACGCCCTTGCTGGTCGGCGTGTTCGCCTTCAACTTCAACAATTTCGTGCTGATCGCCCTGCTGACCGATGGCCGGCCGGACTTCCTCAACACCAAGGTGCCGGCGGGCCAGACGGACATTCTGGTCAGCTACACCTATCGCATCGCGTTTCAGGATTCGGGCCAGGACTTCGGCCTGGCGGCGGCGGTGTCGACGGTGATCTTCTTGATGGTTGCGGTGATGTCGCTGGTGAATTTGCGGCTGATGAAGGCGAATTCGAAATGATGTGCTGCAAGGGCGCTAAGTCAAGCCATCTGCACATGGCAAGGCCCATGCCGGGATTGCGGCCCGGCAGCCGCCTCACTTTCTTTGCTTCGCCAAAGAAAGTAAGCAAAGAAAGGCGACCCAGATGTCTGGCCCCTGCGGGGTCCGTTGCGGTGCTCAAATTCCAGGGCTCGCGCAGAACTCACTTCGCTCGCTGGCGCTCGCTGCGTTCGGACAGCCGCGCGAAGCTAGAAGTTGAGGGCGCTGGCGCGCCTGCCCTGGAATTTTCCGCTCCTCACCCAGACATATGGGCCCGAACCCCGTCACGGCTCGCTACGCGTCGCCTCGAGGGGCTTCAGCGCAGCGCGCTGAACGCATGGTCGGCTGTTGACCGAGGCGACGCGCAGCGAGCCGAGACCGAATTCCCCGTGTTGCCTGGGCGAGGAGCGCAGAATTTGCCGGGCGTCGCGCAGCGACTTCAAGGACTGACTTCGCGCCCCTTGTTTGAGCGCAGTGAGCACAGCGAACGAAGCGAGTTGGGCGCGGCCCGGCAAATTCGAGCACCACAGCGGACCCCGCAGGGGCCAGGCATTCGGGGCGCTTTCTTTGCCTCCTTTCTTGTGAGCACAAGAAAGGAGGTCGCCCGCCGGGGCGAATTCCCGGCTGGGCCTGCCAACTAGCCCAACACCCAAACATAGCGACCCACCCCAAACAACCATGGCCATCGTCACCAACAAAAATCAGAAATGGCGGGTGCTCGGCGCTCATGCCCTGCTGTGGGCGCTGATCGCCATCACCGTGTTTCCGCTGCTGGCGGTGATCTCCATCTCGCTGCGGCCGGGCAACTTCTCCACCGGCAGCCTGATCCCTGCCGAAATCAGCCTGGAACATTGGAAGCTGGCCTTAGGCATCCCCGTGCAAGGCCCGGACGGAAGCCTGATCCAACCACCCTTCCCCGTCCTGCACTGGCTGTGGAACTCGATCAAGATCGCCACCGTCTCGGCCTTGCTGATCGTGGCCATCTCCACCACCGCCGCCTACGCCTTTGCGCGCCTGAAGTTCCGCTTCAAGAGCGCCATCCTGAACAGCATGTTGCTGCTGCAGATGTTCCCCGCCGTGCTGGCCCTGGTGGCCATCTATGCCATCTTCGAGACCTTGGGCCAGTACCTGCCGGCCCTGGGCCTGGAGACGCACGCCGGCCTGGTGCTGTCCTATCTGGGCGGCGTGGCCATGCATATCTGGACCATACGCGGCTACTTCGAAACGATTCCGGTCGAGATTGAGGAATGCGCCAAGGTCGACGGCGCCACCCACTGGCAGGCCTTCCGCTATGTGCTGCTGCCCATGGCCGTGCCCATTCTGATGGTGGTCTTTGTGCTGGCCTTTATCGGCACCATCATCGAGTACCCGGTGGCCTCGGTACTCTTGCGCGAGGAGGCCAACCTCACGCTGGCCGTGGGCGTCAAGTACTACCTCAACACCCAGCGCTTTCTGTGGGGCGACTTCGCTGCTGCCGCCGTGCTCTCGGGCCTGCCCATCACCCTGGTGTTCCTGGCCGCACAGCGCTGGATCGTTTCGGGACTGACGGCAGGCGGAGTCAAAGGCTGAGGATGTGCTGGGCGGGCGCGATCAAGCCTCTTGATACACCAGCCTGAAACGCTCACAAGCCAGCAACAAGTCTTCGCTGAAAGCCTGGCCGGTCCAGGCCGCCTCGCGCTCGAAGTAAGCGGCATGCGCCTCGCGCCAATAGGCCAGGGAGCCATCGCCCTCACCCTCCACGGCGGCAAACTCGGCATCCACATCGCCGAAGCGGCGCACATCCACCTGCAAGGTCTCGATGACACAGAGCGGCTTGCCGCGCCCATCGGTGACGATGCTCAAGTCCCCCGGCCGCGGTGCTCGGCCACCGTCGATTTCATAGCTGGCGATTGAGCCCGCCGTCGCGCGCTTGACGCCGCGCAACACCAAGTCGGCCAGGCTGTCCGCCAAGTCCTCGCTGTCGCCAAAACTGAAGGCCTCGTAGAAACGGGCCGCATCAAGCTCAGGGTTCTGAGCGAGGAAGCGCTGCCAGAACTCGGCAACCGGGATTGAAAGTGCCATGCTTGTGCACGCTCGCTTTTTAGTCTGAAGAAGGCCAAGACCAAGGGCCCGGTTTTAGCCGGGCCCTTGGGGATGGGCAAGCAAAAGCGAGCACGATTGGGGCGGCAAGGCACGCTACGCGCCCAAAGTCACTCCAGCTCAAACCTTCACTGCCGCAGGCACAGGCCGCGCTATCCAAAGCAGGCGAGCCCGCCACGAAAATTGGGCGGACCGCCCCATTTGAAGAAGCACGCTAAATGCAAGCCCAACGCTCCGAAAATATCCGCCACTTAGAAAGAAACTTAACAGCGACAAGCTCCGATGAACAAGCACCAATTGTCGCCGTTATCACGCCGACTCGCCATAACGGTATCGACTGGACATCTATTCGCAATTTCGAGTCATTCGAATATTTAGTCGCATCGCCCCCACTTCCCACAACTGGGAACTCACGGATTGGCAAAATCTTAACCCCAGGGGCTTCAAACTCTATTTGCGATACTTCGACCCCCGTGGGCTGGCGTGCCATTACCTCCAAATATATCGGCGACGTAGGCCCCTCGACACCATTCAACATATGAATCGCCGCACGAACGGACATGGCATCCGCATCAGATCCATCAATCGAAACTGAAGAAAAATGGCGTGCAATAAGCAATAGAAAAAAGCCAGCCGCAGCAAGCACGACAACTGATTTTCCAAAGATACCAAATAATTTATACGCAAACTTTAGACCATTCACATTGCCTACCTTTAATTTGCGAACTATGGCAAATAGCCCCTTAGCTTGGACTTCAACCAATTAAGAAAATCGGTAGACCTGATCTCCAGCGTCCCCAGAAAAAGTTCCTCGTCCACCATGCCCCCACGCACTTGGAAGCCCGGCATTGAGGCCGGTATTTCATAGGGCGGGCTTGTCAATATAACGGCAGACTGGAAGCCAGACTGTTGACCGTACTGAAGTTCGATCGTCCCATATCCCTCAACAGTTTCACGTAAAGCGGGCTTGGCGCCTTGGCAGTTCGGCCGCGCGTCTAGGTCGCTTGCATTCTGAGTTCGCAAGAAAACGAAATACTGCGCGCCGATTTTGCGACCCGAGAAATTACCGAAGTCAAAAGACTCGCCATCTTGCGCGCCCTTAATCCCGTGCAAGACTTTGGCTGTATAAGCTGCGCCGCAGATTTCACCATTGATGTCTCGGCGTAGCTCGCCGCCTTCAATGCGAACCCAAGCCACGACCTCGGAAAATTCGAGCACACGATCAAATTCAAACCATATGCTGTAGGCGAAACAAGGTTGGGTGCAAAGCAAAATAAGCAGAAAAGAGGCTCGGGAAAAACCACCCAAAAAACCTTGCGAGAGGACATCCAAAAAGAGGCTCATCCTTGCTCTCCGAAAATCAAGAACTTCTTGCCTATCGAACCACCGGCACAAATATCGGGATCGTTACCTTGCCATCACTCGCCCCGCCGACATTTTGGAAATTGGCACCAACCGTCAAGGCCTGCGTCAAGGGACTGGATCTCAAAGCGTCAAATTCGTTTCGGATGGCCGGCAGATCACGCTCTGATTGATCCTTCAAAGTCAAAGTTCCCGATGTCAACAGACGCCCGAAATTGGCGCTGCCACGGAAATGAAAGTTACCCAAATAAATGGCTTCCCCTGCCTTGACCTCGAACTCGACGCCTGTCGGCCCAGTGGACCAGACTTGGGCCATGCCCTGGCCAATCCGCCAGGACTTGAGCACATAGCGCCCAAGTGGCAACTCAACAGCAAACACCGAGCCCGTCTGCTTCAGCGCCGGGTTGGGCGCTTCGCCTTTGAAGGCAAGCATGGGGTTCAAGGTTTGCGAGCTGCCATGCTCGATCTTGAACGTCTCGCCGCTACCCAATTTCTCAAGGTGCAGGCGGAAACTGGCATAGCCGCCCTGGTAGGTGATGCTGCCGCAGGCAATGCCAGAGCTTGCCGCCTTCTCTAGCTTGAAATCCTTGTCAATATTGGGTGCGGCGCAGGCCGACAGCAAGGCCGCAGCAAGGCAGACAAGGAAAGACCGTCGAAACATAGAACTCACTCCAAAAAAATGCCCCCGAGATAAACCGGGGGCATTTGTGCCGCGAGGGCGAGCAGCGCCCTTTTTCAGTCCTTCATCGCCAACACCCGATTCGCCCGCAAGGCAATCAAGGTGCAGGCAGCACCCGAGAGCAGATAGAGGCTTACCGCAGCCAGACCGAACTTTGCCGACAGGCCCAGGGCGACCAAGGGGGCAAAAGCCGCACCGATCAGCCAAGCCAGGTCGGCCGTCAGGGCCGCACCGGTGTAGCGCAGCCGGGGCAGGAAGTTGGACGTGACGGCGCCGGCCGCCTGACCGTAGGACAGGCCCAGCAAGACGAAGCCGACCAGGATGAAGGCGTCTTGACCCAGAGTGCCACCATCCAGCAGCCAGGGGGCGAAGACGCTGAACAGACCAATCAAGACGGCCAGGCTACCGAGGAAGCGGCGGCGGCCAACCCGGTCGGCGATCAGGCCCGAGACCGGCATGGCGGCAGCGGCCAGCACGGCGCCGGCCATCTGCACGACCAGGAACTGGCCCATCCCCTGATGCGAATACAGCATGATCCAGGACAGGGGGAAGACCGTCACCAGATGGAAGAGCGCATAGCTGGCCAGGGCGGCGAAGGCACCGATGAAGATATTCGGGCCTTGGGTGCTGAGCAGCTCAGCGATATCGCAAGGCTCCAGCTCACGCGCTTCCAGCTCACGCTCGTACTCATGCGTCAACACCAGGCGCAGACGGGCGAACAAGGCCACGACGTTGATGGCAAAAGCGGCGAAGAAGGGATAGCGCCAGGCCCAGGACAGAAAGTCCGCCTGCGAGACATCGCTCCACAGATAGGCGAACAGACCGCTGGCCACCAAAAAACCCAGGGGCGCACCCAGCTGACCCAGCATGGCGTACCAGCCGCGGCGGTTCTCCGGCGCATTCATGGCCAGCAAGGAAGGCAGGCCGTCCCAGGAGCCGCCTAGGGCTAAGCCCTGACCCACACGGCACAAAATCAGCAGCGCGATGGCGGTAGCGCCCGCGCTGGCATAGCTGGGCAGCATGGCCATGCCTGCCGTCGAACTACCCAGTAAAAACAGCGCCAGGGTCAGCTTGGTGCTGCGCCCCCAGCGCTTTTGCACCCACATGCCCAGCACGGTGCCCACAGGTCGCACCACAAAGGCCAGGGCCAGCAAGGCGAAGGCGTAGAGCGTGCCCTGCAGCTGGGAGGCGAAGGGGAAGAACACGGCCGGGAACACCAGCACGGAGGCGATACCAAAAACGAAGAAGTCGAAGTACTCGGAAGCACGGCCAATGACGACGCCAACGGCGATATCGCCGGGCGCCACGGAGGGGTCTTCGGTCGGGCGGCTTGATCGGCCACCGGACGCAGAAAACGGGGCAGAAACCTGGGATGAATAGGAGTGCATCGCTGAGCTGTTCATGGCAATCAATAGGTAGCTGAGATCCTGAGTTAGATCAACGACTTAGCGAGGGCCTTGGACAAAATGTCCAATCGTTGATCTGGGTCAATCAGGATACATTTCAGCCCGACGCGCAACTGGCGTTTTCCCGCTAGTGATGTAGCTCCGCCTTCCTGGTCCCTTCCTGGCCCATATCGATGCATCCCATCTCCCCGCAAAATCAGCCCAAAACACGCGAAAAGCGCGCGCAACGAGTCAGCCGGCTCGCCTTGCTCGCCGCAACGCTTCCCCTGGCCGCCTGCAATATGGTGGTGATGAAACCCTCGGGTGACATCGCCCAGCAACAGGCGCAGCTCATCGTCACCTCCACGGTGCTGATGCTGCTGATCATCGTGCCGGTGATCTTCTTGACCTTCTTCTTCGCCTGGCGCTATCGCCAGTCGAACAAGGCGGCCACCTTCGCGCCCGATTGGGACCACTCCACCAAGCTGGAGCTGCTGATCTGGGGCGCCCCGCTGATGATCATCATCGCCCTGGGCGCCATCACCTGGATCAGCACTCACAAGCTGGACCCCTACCGCCCGCTGGACCGCATCGCGCCCGGCAAGCCCATCTCCGCAGACGATCCAGCCCACAAGCCCCTGGTGGTGGAAGTGGTGGCGCTGGACTGGAAGTGGCTGTTCCTCTACCCGGAGCAAGGCATTGCCACGGTGAACGAGCTGGCCGCGCCGCTGGACCGCCCCATCCAGTTCAAGATCACGGCCTCCACCGTGATGAACTCGTTTTACATCCCCGCCCTGGCCGGTCAGATCTATGCCATGCCTGGCATGCAGACCGAGCTGAACGCGGTGATCAACAAGCCGGGCGTGTTTGACGGCTTCTCCGCCAACTACAGCGGCCACGGCTTCTCGCATATGCGCTTCAAGTTCCACGGCCTGAGCGACGCGGACTTCCAAGCCTGGGTGGCCAAGAACAAGGCCGGCGATGCGACGCTGAGCCGCGCCGCCTTCCTGCAGCTGGAGCAACCCAGCGAGCGTGAGCCGGTGCGCCGCTATGCCCAGGTGGACCCCAGCCTGTATCAGGCCATCCTGAACCGCTGCGTGGACACCAACAAGATGTGCATGGGCCAGATGATGGCGATCGACGCCGCAGGTGGCCTGGGCAAGGGCAGCGTGGACGGTTTGTCCAAGCAAGCCTGGCGCGAAGGTGAGCGCAATGTGGTGGCCTCCATGTGCACCCCGCAGAACCTGGACCAGTACCTGCCTGCGGCCTCACGCACAGCGCAGCGCTGAAGCCTTCAGACGACGCGACATAGACGATTGAGCGGGCCGACAAACCCTTGTCGGCCCGTCCGCATGTTTTACCGAGAGAAGCAAGATGCTTGACGCACCCGACCTCCAGAAGTTGATCTTTGGTCGCCTCAGCACGCAGGCGATCCCCCACGACCCCATCATTTTGGCGACCTTCGCCATGGTGGTGCTGGGCGGCCTCGCCTTCATGGGCGGCATGACTTATTACCGGGCCTGGGGCCCGCTGTGGCGCAACTGGCTCACCAGCATCGACCACAAAAAGATCGGCATCATGTACATCGTGTTGGCGCTGATCATGCTGCTGCGCGGCTTTGCCGACGCCATCATGATGCGTGCCCACCAGGCCATGGCCTTTGGTGATAACGCCGGCTTCCTGCCGCCGCACCACTACGACCAGATCTTCACCGCCCACGGCGTGATCATGATCTTCTTCGTGGCCATGCCTTTTGTGACCGGCTTCATGAACTATGTGGTGCCGCTGCAGATTGGCGCGCGCGACGTGGCCTTCCCCTTCCTGAACAACTTCAGCTTCTGGATGACGGCCAGCGGTGCCATTCTGATCATGGCCTCGCTCTTCATCGGTGAGTTCTCCACCACCGGTTGGCTGGCTTACCCGCCGCTGTCGGGCATTTTGCAAAGCCCGGGCGTGGGGGTGGACTACTACATCTGGGCCCTACAGATTGCGGGGGTGGGCACGACGCTATCGGGCATCAACCTGATCGCCACCATCGTCAAGATGCGCGCGCCCGGCATGACGCTGATGAAGATGCCCGTCTTCACCTGGACGTCCCTGTGCACCAACGTGCTGATCGTGGCCGCCTTCCCGGTGCTGACCGCCGTGCTGGTGCTGCTGACGCTGGACCGCTATCTGGGCACCAACTTCTTCACCAATGATCTTGGCGGCAACGCCATGATGTATGTGAACCTGATCTGGATCTGGGGCCACCCCGAGGTTTACATCCTGATCTTGCCCGCCTTCGGCATCTTCTCTGAAGTGGTCTCCACCTTCAGCCGCAAGCGCCTGTTCGGTTATGCCTCCATGGTGTACGCGACGGTGGTCATCACCATCCTGTCCTACATCGTCTGGCTGCATCACTTCTTCACCATGGGCTCGGGCGCCAGTGTGAATGCCTTCTTCGGCATCACCACCATGATCATCTCCATCCCCACCGGGGCGAAGATCTTCAACTGGCTGTTCACCATGTACCGTGGCCGCATCGACTTCGATGTGCCCATGCTGTGGACCATGGGCTTTATGGTCACCTTTGTGATCGGTGGCATGACGGGCGTGCTGCTGGCCGTGCCGCCGGCCGACTTCGTGCTGCACAACAGCCTGTTCCTGATCGCCCACTTCCATAACGTCATCATCGGTGGCGTGGTGTTCGGCATGTTCGCCGGCATCACCTACTGGTTCCCCAAGGCCTTCGGCTACAAGCTGGACACCTTCTGGGGCAAGTGCTCGTTCTGGTTCTGGCTGATCGGCTTCTACTTCGCCTTCATGCCTCTGTATGTGCTGGGCCTGATGGGCGTGACCCGCCGCATGAGCCATTTCGATGACCCGTCCATCCAGATCTGGTTCCAGGTCGCGGCCCTGGGCGCTGGTTTGATCGCCATCGGCATCGCCTGCTTCTTCATCATGCTGGTGGTGAGCTTCCGTCGCCGCGAACAGCTGCGCGACCACACGGGTGACCCCTGGGGTGGCCGTACGCTGGAGTGGTCGACCTCCTCGCCCCCGCCGGACTACAACTTCGCCTTCACCCCCGTGGTGCACGAATTGGACGCTTGGCACGATATGAAGCAGCGCGGCGCACAGCGCCCGACCAGCGGCTTCCTGTCCATCCACATGCCCAAGAACACCGCCGCTGGCGTGGTGCTGGCGGGTCTGAGCACGGTGGTCGGCTTTGCCCTGATCTGGCATATGTGGTTGATCGCTGGCCTGGCCTTCCTGGCCACCGTCATCGGCGCCATCGTGCACAGCTTCAACTACAAGCGCGACTTCTACATCCCTGCGGATGAGGTCAAGCGCGTTGAAGACGCCCGCACCAAGGCCCTGGCGGCCCTGGCCTGAGTTGAGAGCAGCAAACAAGAAGAGCAATGATGAACAACTCCTCCTCTAGCACTCTGAGCGCCGGCGGCCTGCCGCGCTTCTTCGACACCGAGGGCAAGCACCATCCGCAGCAAGGCACGCTGCTGGGCTTCTGGCTCTATCTGATGAGCGACTGCCTCATCTTCGCCGTGCTGTTCGCGGTCTACGCCGTGCTGGGTCGCAGCTATGCGGCTGGCCCCTCGGGCGCTGACTTGTTCAGCCTGCCCCTGGTGGCGGCGGGTACGGCGGCGCTGCTGCTGTCCTCCATCACCTATGGCATGGCCATGATCGCCATGCAGCATGGCCGCATCAAGGGCGTGCTGACCTGGTTGGCGATCACCGGCTTGTTCGGCCTGACCTTCTTGGGCCTGGAGCTGTATGAGTTCCATCACCTGATCCACGAAGGTGCAAGCTGGCAGCGCAGCGCCTTCTTGTCGGCCTTCTTCGCCCTGGTCGGCACCCACGGCTTGCACGTCACTTTCGGCCTGATCTGGCTGGTGGTCTTGATGGTGCAAGTCAAGAAGCTGGGCCTGACGGTTGAGAACAAGCGCCGCCTGATGTGCTTGTCGATGTTCTGGCACTTCCTGGACGTGGTCTGGATCGGTGTCTTCACCTTTGTTTATCTGATGGGAGTGCTGCCATGAGCGGGCATGCGCAAGACTTGAATCATGGTCATCATGACGATCACCACGATGATGATGACAATGCCTACCACGCCACGGTGCGCGGTTATGTGATCGGCTTTTTGCTGTCGGTCGTGTTGACCGCCATCCCCTTCTGGCTGGTGATGGGCAAGGTATTGCCTTCCTCCGGCACGACGGCCCTGGTCATCCTGGGTTTTGCAGCGGTGCAGATCGTGGTGCATATGGTGTACTTCCTGCACATGAACACCAAGGTGGAAGGCGGCTGGTCCATGCTGGCCCTGATCTTCACCGTGGTGATGGTGGTGATCTTGTTGGCGGGTTCGATCTGGGTGATGTATCACCTGAACACCAATATGATGCCTAGCCATGAGATGACTGAGGTGCGGACAGCACCTTGATGTCAACAAAGGGCGCTTAAATTTTTGTTTCGCCCTTTGCCAAGGCCCAGCCGGGAGTTCGCCCCGGCGGGCGACCTACTTTCTTTGCTTCGCCAAAGAAAGTAGGCAAAGAAAGGCGACCCGACGCCTGGCCCCTTCGGGGTCCGTTCCGGTGCTCAGCTTGCTTGGGCCGCGCCCAACTCACTGCGCTACGCTCCGTTCAGACATGGGGCGCGAAGTCAGTCCACGAAGTCGCTTCGCGACGCCCAAGAAACTTTCCGCTCCTCATCCAGGCGCGACGGGACCGAACCCCGTCACGCCTCGCTGCGCATCGGCTTGAGGGGCTGCATGCGCCAAGCGCATGCAGCGTTAGCTGCGGCGCTATCGAGGCGACGCGCAGCGAGCCGAGTTGTATTGGGGTTCCCCGTGTTGCCTGGGCGAGGAGCGCAGAATTCGACGGGCGGCGCGCAGCGCCTTCAAGCTCTAGCTCGCGCCCCTTGTCTGAACGGAGCGTAGCGCAGTGAGTTGGGCGCGGGCCGGCGAATTCGAGCACCGCAGCGGACCCC
>NZ_QAJN01000003.1:147487-183608 GCF_003852425.1 Paucibacter sp. KBW04
AGGTCGCCCGCCGGGGCGAACTCCCGGCTGGGCCTTCGAACAAGACAAGAGGTCGACGGCGCAACGCGCCGGATCATCATGTGCACGAAAGGTCCATGCAACATGAAACACCGCCAAGACACTGCCGAACCAAGCCGCCGCGGCCCCCGCTCCACCGCCTTCGTGGCCACCCTGCTCCTGCTCGCCGCACTCTTAAGCGCCGGCCTCACAGCCCTCGGCCTCTGGCAGCTGCAACGCCTGGCCTGGAAAGAGGCCTTGATCGCGCGCATCAGCCAAGCCCAACAGGCCGCCCCCACGCCCCTGCCCGCCCCCAGCACCTGGCCCAGCATCAGCAAAGAGCAAGACGAATACCGCCGCGTCCAAGCCCGTGGCCAATTCCTCCACGAGAAGCAAACCCTGGTGCGCGCCAGCACGGCACTGGGCACCGGCTACTGGGTGCTAACGCCCTTGCGCCTGAGCACGGGTGGCTACTTGCTGGTCAACCGGGGCTATGTGGGTACAGACCGGCTGACACCCGAATCACGCGGCGAGCCTTCACTTGGCCAGCCCGAGCAAGTCGTGATCGGCCTGCTGCGCCCCAGCGAACCCGGTGGCAGCCTGCTGCAAAAGAACGAGCCCCAAGCAAAACGCTGGTACTCGCGCGATGTCGCCGCCATCGCGCAAAGCCAGGGCCTGCCCGCGCAAGACCTCGCGCCCTTCTTCATCGACGCCGTGGCATTGCCCGATTCCGCCCCCTGGCCGCGCGCCGGCCTGACCGTGCTGAGCTTCAATAACAAGCATCTGGGCTATGCCCTGACCTGGTTCACCCTGGCCTTGATGGTGCTGGCGGGCGGCGGGTATTTGCTGTGGACCGAGCTGCGCTTGCGGCGTCAAAACCCAAGGATTCAGCCAGGCAGCGACAATCCCGCTCCATGAGCGAATTGACCCACGGCCCCCTGCCCTTGCTGGAGGATGGCCCCCACGACAGCCCCGCCGAGCGTGGCTACACCCCTGAGAACTTGGCCGGGCGGCGCAATCTGCAGCAGCTGATTCAGCTGCGCTGGCTGGCCGTGGCCGGTCAGTTGGCCACCATCTTGACGGCCGAGCTGCTGCTCGATGTGCAGCTGCCCATGACCGAGATGCTGGCCCTGCTGGCCGGCTTGGCCCTGTTCAACGGCGCCTGCCAGCTGCGCCTGCGTCAGACACGGGGCGAGATCGGCAATGGCGAGCTCTTCGCCGGGCTGCTGGTCGATGTGGCCGTGCTGACCGCCCAGCTCTTCTTCAGCGGCGGCGTCTCCAACCCCTTCATCTTTCTCTATCTGCTGCAGATCGCCGTAGGCGCAGTGCTGCTGAGGCCCGCATTTATTTGGGCCATGGTCACCCTGACCGGCTTGTGCTTTATCGCGTTGACGGTGTGGCAGCGCCCGCTCAATCTGCCAGCCATGGACGGCAGCCATCTCTCCGTGCATTACATCGGCGGGCTGCTGATCTGCTTTGCCTTGAATGCGGCGTTGCTGGTGATTTTTTTGCACCGCATCTCGCGCAATCTGCGCCAGCGCGACAGCCGCCTGGCCGATCTGCGCCAGCGCGCCGCCGAGGAGGAACACATCGTCCGCATGGGCTTGCTGGCCTCGGGCGCCGCGCACGAGTTAGGCACGCCGCTGGCCACGCTCTCGGTCATCTTGGGCGACTGGTCGCGCATGGCCCCATTTGCCGCCGACCCCGAGCTGCGCGAAGAGATCGAGGAGATGCAGTTCCAGCTGCAGCGCTGCAAGGCGATCGTCAGTGGCATCTTGATGTCGGCCGGCGAATCGCGCGCCGAGGCCCCGGCACAGATTTCTTTACACCGCTTCATGCACGAGCAGGTGGAACACTGGCGGGCCAGTCGCAGCGGCCAGATCCTTAACTACAAGCAGCCCGATGATCTGCCCGACCTGCCCATGGTCTCGGACGCCGCCCTGCGGCAGATGCTGGACAATGTGCTGGACAACGCCGCC
Organism: Paucibacter sp. KBW04; assembly: GCF_003852425.1. Lineage (GTDB taxonomy): Bacteria > Pseudomonadota > Gammaproteobacteria > Burkholderiales > Burkholderiaceae_C > Paucibacter_A. Next base: position 149,464 of record NZ_QAJN01000003.1, read on the forward strand.
GAAGCCGCGCCCGACCGAGCTATCACCTTGCGAGTCTCTTGCGACGATGAACGCCTGATCCTGCGGGTGCAAGACAGTGGGCCTGGCTTCAGCCCCGAGATGTTGGCCAATTTCGGCAAGCCCTACCACTCCAGCAAGGGCCGACCCGGCAGCGGCCTGGGCCTGTTCCTCTCCCTCAATGTGGCGCGCACCCTGGGCGGCCATATCGAACCCAGCAACCGCAGCGAAGGCGGGGCCGAGGTCAAGATCAGCCTGCCCTTGGCCGCCCTGATCTGGGACGAAAGCTGGGGCCGCCAGAAAACGATTCAATCCATCAGCACGACCGTGAGCAGGGCAAACAAACCATGAGCGAAGCGCAAGACACCGAACGCCTGCTGCTGGTGGTCGAGGACGACGACGCCTTTGCCCGCACCCTCACCCGCTCCTTCGAGCGCCGTGGCTACCGCGTGCTGCGCGCCGCCGATCTGGAGCGCATGCAGTCCTTGCTGCAGGATCACCGCCCCGGCTACGCCGTGGTGGACCTGAAGCTTGCCAGCGGCAGCTCCGGCCTGGCCTGTGTGGAGCGCTTGCACAGCTTCGACCCCCAGATGCTGATCGTGGTGCTGACCGGCTATGCCAGCATCGCCACCGCCGTCGAAGCCATCAAGCTAGGCGCCCGCCACTACCTGGCCAAACCCGCCAACACCGACGACATTGAAGCCGCCTTCACCCGCGCCCAAGGTGACGCCGAAGTTGAGCTGACCGAGCGCACCACCTCGATCAAGACGGTGGAATGGGAACACATCCACGAAACCCTGGCCGCCACGGGCTTCAATATCTCCGAAGCCGCCAGGCGGCTGGGTCTGCATCGGCGCACCTTGGCGAGGAAGTTGGAGAAGCAGAGGGTGAAGTAGGCACGGTGTCGCGACGGTGGCAGCCCCTGGCGGACAAGACGCGATACTCATCGGAGAACACACAACAACAAAAGTAGGCACTCCAAATGTTGACGATTGCAGTGGTTCTTCTATTGCTCATGGGCATCGCCCATTCCTACCTGGGCGAGCGCTACATCCTGGTCAGACTGTCCAAAAGAGACAATTTGCCTAAGGTCCTTGGAAGCACCGCATTCACCCTTGGCACCTTGCGTTTCGTGTGGCACCTGACGACCCTCGCCTGGGGTGCCCTGGCATTCTTGGTTTTCTCTGCCGGGCAAGGTAGTGTTTCAAGAGACCTGGTCCTGACCGTCATTGGCTTTGCCGCCCTTGGTTCAGCAGCATTCCCGCTTTACTTCACGCGTGGCAAACATCTGTCCTGGCTTGTCTTCGTGGTGGTGGGCGTGCTCGTTCTTGCATCAAGAGGCGGCCCATGACTCGCCGGCCTAGCCAGGGAGTCATGGGTCATCCAGTCTGTTGAGACTACACGCTAGCCCTCCTCAAAACCCTCGCCCTTGAACACTAGCGCGGCATTGCCCCGTTGCACCTCGTAGTGCTGCCGCCAGCGCTGTTGGCGTGCCTCACCTTGCGCGCGGCGAGCTTGCTCACTGAGTTTGTGCGCCAGCAGAGCCCGAGCCAAGCGCTTGTTGGCATGCTGGCTGCGCTCGGTCTCCACCCTCACACTCAAGCCCGTTGGCAGATGGGTGGCGCGAACGGCGGAGTCGGTCTTGTTGACATGCTGACCGCCGGGCCCGCCGGCCCGCAAAGTTTCGAAGCGCAAGTCCTGATCGCGAAGCGCTTGGCCTGCTGGGCTGCTTGCCTCGGCTTCAAAGACCTCGACACCGATGAACCAGTTCTTGCGCCTATGCCCTGGCCGATAGGGGCTGGGGCAGGTCCACAGCACACTGCCGCGCCAGCGCTCGGCGAGTGCGCTCGCTTGCTCGCCATCCAGTGCCAATAGCACCGAATGGAAATTGCCAGCGATGGCACTTGGCACTTGTTCCAGTAACTCCACCCTGAGCTGCAGCGAACAGGCTTCGTTCTGGAGCCGGCAAAGCGCCTTGCGTACAGCCAAACAACATTCTTCAGGGCCGGTGTTGGCCGTCAGGTGAAGCAAGATCATTCGCAGCACTCCCCACGAGTTTTGTAGGTCAGCACGGGCTTGGTGCGTGCCAGCAGTTCTATCAAGCCCGCGCCCTCCAATGCTTGGACCACACTGTCTATGCCTTTGTAGGCTTGCGGTGCTTCCTCGTAGATCAGTTGGCGGTCCTGGCAGATGACGCGGCTGCCCAGAGCGGTGCGTGCCATTTGCGTGGGCGTCACCAGCTTGAACAGGCGGTCCTTGCAGGCTGAACGAGTCCACTTGCGCCCCGCCCCATGCGCCAAGGACAGCAAGGTGTCTTGGCAGGCAAGAGTCGGCCGAACCAGATAGCTGTAGTCGCCACGTGAGCCAGGGATCAATACCGGCCCTTGGTCAGACGGCGTGGCCCCTTTTCGATGAAGCCAACCCATTTGCCCATGGATGCTCGCCTCAGCCACAAAATTGTGATGGACATCCAGCAGCGCTTGCCCTTGTGCCCTCACATTGGAAAGCAGGCGCTGAGCCACCAGATGGCGATTGCACCGCGCAAAGCGCAATGCCGCATCATGCTGAGTCATGTAACGCAAGGCCTCGACTGATCCGCCCTGCAATCCCCTGTGACCAAAGACATCCACATGCTGCCGCAGGATGCGTTCACCCAGACCTCGCGAGCCGCTGTGGACCAAGAGCAGCAGAAGCTGTTTGTCCAGCCCCAAAGCCGACAGCGCATCGGCCGCGTAGACCGCGTCCACCTGCTGAAACTCAGCAAAGTGATTCCCACCGCCGAGCGTCCCCAAGGAGGCATCAAAGTCACCGGCCGGCAAGTCAGCCGCTTGCATGGCTTGCAGCCTAAACGCCTCATCTTGCATGGGGCCGTCGATATTGCCGGCCCGCTTCTCCAACTTGTCTATGTTCAGCGACTTGGCTGGCAAGCTTGTTTGCCACAAGCCCATGCCGCAGCCGATGTCATTGCCAACCAAAGCCGGATAGAAACACCCGGTTGAGAAAAAAGCGGCACCGACGGGGTAGCCGCGGCCAGGATGTAAATCCGGCATGCCCGCAACCCGCCGCATGCCTTCCAGTTGTGAAGTGGAGATCAGCTGCGCAATCGCGGCGTCTTCCATCCACGTCCTATCGGTAGCCACCACACAGGCGCGCTCCGACAGAGTTCTTACAAAAATATTGCCCACAGAAAAATCCAGATTCAAGCATTGATTGAAACCGGACTGGGACGGTCGCACACTGCCACGCGCTCACCCGCTCAGCGAGGTCGCTGGGCGATGCGAGATGGGGTGCGAGAAAAGAGGCGGAGAGGCTTAGATGAAAAGCCCTGCCACCGTTGACCCAGCCCACAGGGAGGTCGTGTTCTTTTGCATTTTTTTCTCCTTGTGAAGTGGATGAAGGGATGGCGGACGCTGCAAGATCGATGACTGACCGTCCTTGTCATGCAGCGAGGGCGCGACTGTACGTGCACAGTCGGGGTTCAGTCCAGCATGCCGGTGTTTTAGCGATGCATTTGCGCGACATTTGGGAGAGAAGAAGGCCAATCAAAACACCGCGCCGCAAACGGCGGCAAGTGACTCAAGGCCCGGCCGTACAAATGCAGGTGGTAGCAAGACTCGCCCTGCACCCGCGTCGCGTGAATGTCCTCGGCCTGCATCACCAGGCACTCGCCAGGGCCCACGGCCTGCTCAGTAGCGGCGGCTTGCAAGCGCCCACCAGAATCACCCGCCAGGCGATACAGCTGGTTCAACTCCACCCCGCGCAAGCCCAGCACCACGGCCCAGGTCTGATGCGTATGCGGCGGGCTGTGGGTGCCGGCGCCGTCTGAAACCAGGTAGAGCGAAGGCCCGCCGGTTGGGTCTAGCGCCAACTCGTACAGCAACTCCTGGCCTGGTTGGGCAATGGGGAATTGAGCGGGCCCAATCTGAAGCTCAGGCGCAGCGGCTTTCAGCAGCGCCGCGATCTGCCTGAGCAAGCGCTCGTCTGGATTCGCTTGGCCTGCAAGCAGCTCGGCAACCGCTGCCAACAAGCGACCCAGCCTGGCTTGCCTGGAACTGCTCACTTCTTCAACGCCTCCCTGCACTGCAACACATTGCCCTCGGGGTCAAAGCCATCGCAGGCGCGAAAGGCGCGCAGGCCGCCTTCGATTTGCCATTCTTTGCTGACGGGGCTCAAACCGCCGCCCAGGGTTTGCGCAAGCTGTCTTGCGGCGGCAAGGCTGCCCACCGTGAAAAAAAGCTTGATGGCCTGCTCCTCACGCAAGACCGGCGGCACACTGATGTGTATGCCTTTGGCATGCTGCTTGGGAATGGCGTGAATCACCAGCTGCAAATGCTCGGACTCCAGCACCGCGTGTCCGGCCTCGCGCTCCAAGAGCTGCAGGCCGAACAGCTCTTGATAGAAGCGGGCCATGCACGTTAGATCCTTGGTAAAGATGACGGCGCCGGGTTTGAGGGGGTGGCTCATGGCTTGAGTTCTTTCAAGAGTGGCTCAGAGTAGAAGTCCTCAAACGCTGCCTAGGCGTCCAGACGCTTGCTCAGCGTATACGAGACATGCCCACGCGGCCGATCGGGAATCGTCGCGATGCATTGGTAGCCGCACTTCTCGTAGAAGGGCCGGGCCTGCCAGCCGGTGGTTTCGACCAGGGCGATCTGGCAGTCTTTCTCGCGGGCGAAGGCCTCGGCACGGGCCATCAGCTTGCGGCCCGCGCCCTGGCCGCGCACAGACTCAGACAGCCACAGCAGCTCGATGTGCAAGGTGTTCCAGTAGCAGGCGGCACGAATGCCGCCAACGACGGCCTCGTTCTCATCGCGCGCGAACACAAAGAATCGAACCTCGGCCTCGATAGGCTCCAGTCCGGCGATGCGGGCATGGTTGAACGCGACGATGCCTTGGCTGAGAGTGGCCGCGTCCTTGGGGTCGGCCTGGGTGCTGAGTTCGATCTTCATGGGCAAGCAGTATCACCCAGGGCTAGCAGCAAGCTCAGCGATTGGCGGCTCGCGGCTGCAAGGGCCAAACGCGCACGAGGCCGGGTGCAGCGGCGCCTTGTGAGTGCCCCCAGGGCCGGGCGGCGCCCGGCCCGCCCCCCAGGAGGGTCAAGCAAGCTTGGGGCGGCCCGGCGCTTTTTTGTGAAAACACCCAGGCTTGCAGGCCCAGATCGGCCGCCTCGGGAAAGATCAGCTCGCTCAAGCAAGCGGTGGCGGCATCATCGGCCTCACCCCTGCCCAGTTCGGAGACGAAGACCTCGACCGAGCAGGCATCCAGCAGCAGGCGCAAGCGCAGGGCCCCCGCTGCCTGCGGCAAGGGCGCTCCCCGGCGGCCGGCCCAGCGCAACTCGTCAACAAGGAGGCCGGAGCGGGAGCGGTCGACGTACACCTGGCCGCGCGGCCCATCGATACCGACCTCGGTATAACGCAGACCATCGCGGCTGCAGCGCAGGCGCAAGCTGAAGCAGGAGGCGGGATCCAACCTCAGATCCCATTGCAACTCCAGGCTACGCGCGTCCACCTCGTCCGGCAGCTTCAAGTCGTGCAAGCCTTGGCCTGGGATCTCAAACTCGTGCTGCGGGCCGCGCAAGGCCGCCAGGCCCGGCCAGGGCCTTTGCGCCAGGCGCGTCCCCTCAGCGGTCTCCTGCAAGAACAGCTCACGCGGCACGCTCATCGCACCACGCCAAGGCAAGGCGGCCGGGCTGGGCGTGTGCTTGGCATAGCCGTGGTTATTCATCCAGGCGATCCAGAGCGGCGGCCGACCGGCCTCGGGCGGCAGGCCAGCCCAGGACAGGGCGGCGTAGAAATCACAACCATGGTCGACCCAAAACCCTGCTTGCCCCGCTTGCCCCGCTTGCCCTGCCTGCCCTGCCCCCGGCTCACAAATGAATTGCCGGCCGTCGAACTGGCCGATGAAGACCTGGGCCCCGCTGCCACCCGGGTGGCCGGCAAAGGTATCGACCTTGAGCAGCCAACGGCTGGGCTGGCCCACCTCCACGGCGGGGAATTCGATCAGGTCCGGGCATTCCCAGATGCCGCCCACCTCGCCGGCTGGGCCGAAGTCGCTCAGATGCAGCCAATGCCGCAGATTGACGGAAGCGAAGAAGGAGACCTGATGGTCGTCCGGCCGCACCACGGCCATCACCCAACGCCGGGTGGGCGCATGCCAGAACACCTTGGGGTCGCGGAAGTCCCGCAGGCCCAGGTCCAGCACCGGGTTGCCGGCGTACTTGGTCCAGCTCAGGCCACGGTCCAGGCTGTAGGCCAGCTCCTGCGCCTGGCCGCCCTGGGGCACGCGCAAGCAGCCGGTATAGATGGCCACCCAGGGCGCTTGGGCCCCGCTTCCAAAGCCACTGCTATTGGCATGATCGATGACGATGCTGCCCGAATAGATGGACACCCGTTCGTCCTCGGGGATGGCCAGGGGCAGCTCCTGCCAGTGCAAGAGATCGCGGCTCAGGGCATGGCCCCAGCTCATATGCCCCCATTGCTCGCCAAAGGGGTTGTGCTGGAAGAACAGGTGGTACTCGCCGCCTTCGTAGATCAGGCCATTGGGGTCGTTGATCCAATGCCGCGCCGCGGTGAAATGCCAGAGCGGGCGGTAAGGGTCGGCGTTTTCAAGCGCCGAGCTCATTGCGCGTCAACACGCCAGTCCCAGGCCGGCAGGCTTTGAGACTTGCCGTCCAGGTGATAGGTTTGGATCTGATCGCTCAGGTTCACCACCACGCCCACCTGATTGGCGCCCGCCACCCGGCGAAAGGCCAGCAGCTGCGCATTGCCCACATCCAGCAACTGCACCGGTGCGCCGTACTGGCCATTGGCCAGGGCCGGGTTCTTGCGCTTGAGCGAGAGCAACTCGGTGTAGAAGGGCTGCAGCTCCAGCAGCTTCCAGTCGATCGCGTCCTTCTCAAAAAAGGCCAGGCGCTTGTCCAGCCGCGCCTCTTGGCCGCCGTAGATCAGGGGCATGCCGGGCAAGGTGAAGCTGAGCACGGCCAGGGCTTGATAGGCCGGGCCGTAGAGCTCAGCGTCCGTGCCATGCCAGGAGTTGAAGTCGTGATTGCTGGTGAAGCGCATGCGGTAGGCATGGGCCGGGTAGCCACTGGTCTTGGGATCGGCCTGGCGCTGTATCCAGCTGCGCAGTTCTGCGGCGCCGGCCTTGCCCTGGCCTATGGCCTTGAAGACATCCGCCAAATCCCAGCTGTAAGTCATGTCAAAGGCGCTGCGATGCAGCTCCGCCTTGTCGGACTCGGCCAGCATGAAGACGGGTTTGATGGCGTCCAGCTCGCGCCGGGCGCGTTCCCAAAACGAGGTGGGCACCAGGCTGGCCACATCGCAGCGAAAGCCGTCCAGCCCCACCTCGCGCAGCCAAAAGGCCATGGCCGCGATCATCGCGTCGCGCAGGGCCGGCTGCTCGTAGTTGAGGGCCACCACATCGGTCCAGTACTCGGGCTCGGGGCCTTCGGTAAAGGTGACGGGGTAGATCTCGCCCTGGGCATTGAGCTTGTACCAATCCTTGTGCTCGCGGGTCCAGGGGTGATCCCAGGCGGTGTGATTGGGCACCCAGTCCAAGATCACCTTGAGCCCCAAGGCATGGGCCTGGCTCACCAGGGCCTTGGCATCGGCCAGTGTGCCGAACTCGGGGTTGACGGAGGTGTAGTCGCTGATGGAGTAGTAGCTGCCCAGGCTGCCCTTGCGGTTCAACTTGCCTATGGGCTGTATGGGCATCAGCCACAGAATGTCCACCCCCATGGCCTTGAGCCTGGGCAGTTGGGCGCTGACGGCGGCCAGCGTGCCCTCGGCCGAAAACTGGCGCACATTGATTTGGTAGATGCTGGCCTGGCGTGACCAGTCCACATGCGGCATATACGAGGCTGTAGCGGGTGCAGGGGATTGGCTCATGGTGTTGGGGCTTGAGAAAACCAGGGCCGCGGCAGCCAGCAAGGCCGCCCAGCGTGAACAGAAGGGAGTTGGCATGGGGAGAAATCAACCTTTCACGCCCCCGGCCGCCAGGCCGGAGATCAGCCAGCGCTGGGCCAGCAAAAAGACAGCGGTGATGGGCAGGCCGGACAGCAAGGCCGCCGCCGCGAAATCACCCCAGTGGAAGTTGTGCTCATGCACAAAAAGCTTGGCACCCACCGCCAGGGTGAGCTGGTCCTGCTGGGTCAGCAAGACGGAGGCCACCGGGTACTCGATGATGGCGCCGATGAAGGCCAGCAAAAACACCACCGCCAGCACCGGCAAGGCCATGGGCAGCAGCACGCGGTAAAAGGTCTGCCAGACGCTGGCGCCATCCACCCGCGCGGCTTCTTCGATTTCCACCGGCAAGGTGTCGAAATAGCCCTTCAGCGTCCACACATGCATGGCGATGCCGCCCGAGTAAGCCAGCACCAGGGACGCATGGGTGTTGAGCCCCAACGCAGGGATGGCCATACCCAGGCGGTCGAAGATGGCGTAGATGGCCACCAAGGCCAGCACGGCCGGGAACATCTGCATCAGCATCAGGCCGGTGAGCAAGGCGCGCCGGCCGGCGAACTGCAGCCGAGCCAGGGCATAGGCCGCGGTGGTCGAGAACAGCAGGCTCACCAGGCCCGAGACGGTGGCCACCTTGACAGAGTTCCACAGCCACAGCAGCACCGGCAGATCGGGCTGCAGCAGGCGGCCGTCCGGCCCGGCATAGGGCAGGCCCAGGACATAACGCCAATGCTCCAGGCTCAGGGTGCTGGGGATCAGGCTGCCGCTGGAAAAATTACCCGGCCGCAGCGAGACCGAGATCACCACCAAAAAAGGGAACAGCACCAGGGCGCTGAGCAGCAGCAAAAAGAGGTGGGCCGCCAGCTTGCGCCAGCGCTGGGAGCGATGTTGGACGATGGCCATGGAACTAGCTCGCTTTCGCGTCATTGATCCGGGTCAGCCGCATCTGCACCAAGGTGATGGCGGCCACGATGAGGAAGATCAGCGTGGAGATGGCGGAGGCCAGGCCGAATTGCTGGCCCGAGTCCTGAAACGCGATGCGCCAGGTGTAGGAGACCAGGATGTCGGTCGTGCCCGCCGGCAGGCTGGTGTCCAGCTGATCGGGGCGGCCGCCGGTGAGCAGGCTGATCAGCACAAAGTTATTGAAATTGAAGGCAAAGGCGCTGATCAGCAAGGGCGTGAGCGGCTTGAGGATCAGCGGCAGCGTGATCAAGCGGAAATTGTCCCAAGGCCCAGCGCCAGCCACGGCCGAGGCTTCGTAGAGATCGCTGGGAATGGACTGGATCAGGCCACTGCACAACACCATCATGTAGGGGAAGCCCAGCCACAGATTGACGATCAGCAGCATGGTCTTGGCCAGCAAGGGGTCGGAGAACCAGGCCGGTTTGATGCCGAAGAGCCCATGCAGGATCAGATTGACCTCGCCCAGGTTCTGGTTGAACAAGCCCTTGAACACCAGAATCGAAATAAAGCCCGGCACCGCATAGGGCAAGAAGAGCACCAGGCGGTAGGCGGCCCGGCACTCCAGGCTCTGCCAGTTCAGCAGCACGGCCAGCAGCAGGCCCAAAGCCGCGGTGGAGATCACCGTCAGGGCCGAGAACATCACCGTCCAGGCGAACACGCTCAAGAAGGGCGCGCGAAATCGCGAGTCGCCAAAAATCCGCGCAAAGTGGCGCCAGCCCACGTTGACACGGTAGCCCGGCTGCAGCTGCTCACCGTCCGGGCCGGTGAAAAAGCCTTGGGCGGCATCGGGGCGGTAGAGCTGGCCGCTGAGTGTGTGCCGCAGGCTGCCATCGGCCTGCAGCTCAAACAAGGGGCGGCTTTGCGCGAACTCACGCAGGCTGCTCAGGCTCAGGCGCTGACCCTGCGGGGTGAGCAGGCTCAGCTGGCGCAAGCCCGGCAAGAGCGGCACCCGCTCGGCCATGCTGAGCTCGCGGCCAAGGGGGGCGCTATCGTTGACGCTATCGTTGACGCCATCGCTGTGGCTTTCACTGAGGGTCAGGTCTTGCGCTGACACCGAATCCAAGCGGAACACGGGGCTGAGCAAGCTCGGGCCGCCCTCCCCGCCTTTCTCGTCCTCCCCTGCGATCAAACGCAGGCGCAGACCGCCATCGCCCTGACTGTGCAGGCTGAACTCGCGTTGCGAGGCCGGCACCTGCAAGCGCTCTTCCAAAAGCAGCTCGCGCGCACGCTCAAAGTCCAGCAGATTGCGCGCGCTGTAATTGCTAAAACCCAGGCCCAGGGTGTAGAGCATGGGGAAGATCACAAACACCAGGGCCGCCGCCACCCCAGGGAAGAGGTAGCGCAAAGCCCCGCTGCGCGGCGAGCTATAGGTCCACAGCGCCAGCACGCCCGCGGCCAAGAGCACGGCGGCGAGCAAGGTCTGGCCGCTGGCATAGACACCCGTCAGCGCCAGCAGCAAGAGCAGCGCGCCGCCCAGTTGCAAGCCATGGCGCAGCCAAGCGCGCGTCTTCATCAGGCCGCCTCCCGGATGCGGCGGGCCGCGCCAGCCATGGCCTCGGCCGGTGTTTGCCGCCCCTCGCTGAGATTGAGCAGGGCAGACTTCATGGCCGACCAAAAGCGGCCCATCTCGGGGATGCAAGGCGTGGGCACGCCGTCGCGGGCCGAGGCCATGATGCCCACCACCCGCTCGCCCTTGCCCGGCTGAGCCGCCAACTCGGCATAAAAGCTGCGGCTGGCCGGTGCGCCAATCGGCTCGGCCTGATCGATCAGGCGCAGGCCTGCGGGGCTGAGCAAATAGTGCTCGATGAACTCCACCGCCAGTTCGCGTTGGCGGGTGGCGCGGTTGATCATCACGCCCTTGACGCCCACATAGGGCGCGGCCGGCCGGCCCGCCACCGCCGGGATGCGGGCGATGCCGAAGTCCACCCCGGCGCGCTGCAGATTCACCCAGGACCAGGGCCCGTTGATCATCATCGCCACCCGGCCCTGCGCCATGGCGGCCTCCATCTCGGCGTAGCCGCTACCCACAGGCATCAGCCCTTCGCGAATCATGCGGGCCAGCAGTTCGGCGCCGACCCGGACGCCCGGGCCATCGACGCCGCAATCCTGCGCGTCATAGCTGCCATCGGCCCGGCGCTTGAAGGCATAGCCGCCATGCGCGGCCAGCAGCGGCCATGAAAAATAGCAATTGCTGTAGTCCCACAAGATGGCGCTGCGGCCGCTGGGCCGCAGGCGCGCATCCAGGGCAAACACCTGCTCAAAGTTCTGCGGCGGCGTGGGCAGCAAGGCCTTGTTGTAGACCAGGGTCAGCGCCTCCAGCGCCAGCGGATAGCCCCAGAGGCGCTGGCGCCACTGAAAGCCATCCCAGGCCATGGGATCGATATCGCGCAGCAAACGAGGGGGCGGCGTCACCGCATGCAAAAGCCCGCCCGCCACCCATTCGCCGATGCGGTCATGGCTGTAGAGGTAAATGTCGGGGCCCTTGCCCGCCGAGGCGGCTTGCTGGAATTTGGCCGGGCCCTCATCGGGCGTTTCCACCACCACCGGCACGCCGGTGGCGGCGGTAAATGCCTCGCCCACCCGCCGCATGCCTTTGGCTCCTTCGACGGTGAACCAGATCACCAAGGGTTCAGGCGGCTTTGCCCTCGCGGCCACCGCAGCGGGCAGCAAGCCCAGGCCAGGCGCCGCACCCCAGGCGCAGGCCGATCCCAGCAGTTGACGGCGAGAGACTTTGCTCAACATGCCGTAGTTTTACTAGATATGCTATCGATTGCAAAGAGGGGAATCGCCGCTTTTCTTCGAAATTACAGGTAGTTTTAATACTCCGCAATCCGGAATCCACTCGTGCTCAGGGCGCCAGGTGCTTGTCCAGAAAGGCCAGCACCCGGTTCCAGAAATCGATCTGCGTCTCGGGCGCCCGCCAGCCATGGCCCTCGTCTGGATAGACCTGCCATTCCACCTGCTTGTTGCTGGCAGGCAGGGCTTTGCGGAAGGCCTCGCCATGCACCAAGGGCACCCGCTTGTCGGCGCCCCCATAAGCGAGGAACAAGGGTTTGTTGATCTTGCCGGCATGGGTCAGTGGGGAGTTTTCCTTCAGGTCGGCCGCGTCCTTGACCCGGTCGCCGATCAGGGCCGGCGCGCCAAAGGTCTTGTAGTCGTCCGAGGTATCGCTCCAGCCCACGCTGTAAAGCATGTCCAGATCGGTCACCCCCACCCAGGCGACGGCGCAGCGGTACAGCTCGGGCTCGCGAATCAGGCCCATCAAGCTGGCATAGCCGCCGTAGCTGGCGCCGGCAATGGCAATGCGCTTGGGGTCGGCGATGCCTTGCGCGATGGCCCATTGCGTGGCTTCCGCCACATCGGTCTGCATGGCCTTGCCCCATTGGCGCCAGCCACCCCGCGCATGTTTGAGCCCAAAGCCGGTAGTCCCGCGAAACTGAGGCTGAAGCACGGCATAGCCGCGCGCGTTCAAGAGTTGCACCTCGGCGTCCCATTGCCAGGACGGCCCATGCACAAAAGGCCCGCCATGCACCAGCACGACCGTGGGCAGGTTCTTCTTGGGCCCGTCTTTGGGCAGGCTCAGCCACACAGGCAGGTCCGAGCCATCACGCGCCTTGATGCGCTGCAAATCCATGGACGCCATCTGCTTGGCCTCGATATCCGGCCGCTGCGCACCCAAGCGGCTGAACTTACGGGTCTGCCGGTTGTAGAGAAAGAAGAGTCGGGGCTGGATATCGGCAAAGGCCTCCACCAAGACCCAGGACTCATCGCCGGACCAAGGCACCGAGAGCCGGTTGACGGTGCGCGGCAAGACCTTGTCGATCTGGGCTTGCAGGGCACGCATATCTGGGTCCAACCACTGCGTCACCTCGGCATCGATGGTGAAACGCAGGCCCAAGACCTTGTCGGCGCGGGTGATGACCTCGGCATCCACATCGAAGTCGGGCGACTGCAGCAAGGGCTTGTCGGACCATTCGCCCTTGACGGGATCCAGCAGCCACATGGCTTGCTTGTCGCTGCCACGCCGGGCACTGATGTAGAGCTGGCCATCGCTGGCCACATGGCGCACCCCAAAATCACCCTCACCACCCGTGAAGACATTGAACTCGGTGAGCGTCTTCCATTGACCGTTGGCGGCGTCCAGCCAGCGCAGCGCCCCCTTCTCGGCCTGACGCGTCAACACCACCCGCAGATTGCCTTGGCCATCAGGCCACCAGGCCACCGAATGCAAGGGGCTGTCGAGCTCCACGGCTCGCCCCGTCAAAGTATTCAGGCTGAGCAGCTTGAAATAGCCCCAATCTTTTTCGCTATGGGCCTCGGGCCGCAGCACCAAGACCTCGGGCCCCTTGCGATGGGTGCTGCCATTGAGAAGAAAAGTGTTCCAGGGTTGCAGGCGGGCGTTGTCGTTGCCATTCTTCAGCCACGCCCATTGCCGCTCCACCAACTGTTTCAGATTCGACCCGTCGTGATCCACCGCAAACAAGCCAGGCCCGGCATCCTGCTTGGCCTGCGGCGTTTCGCGGTCGCTGAGGGTGAAAGCCAGGCGATTGGGATTGACCCAGACCACCCAACCCACATCGGCACTGTCGGAGTTGAAGGCAATCTGCGGCTTCATGCTGGCCAGATCCAGCACCGACAACATCAAGCGCCCATGCGGCCCCACGGTCAGCATGGCCAGGCGCTTGCCATCGGGCGAGAGTACGGCCGCCTCCATCTGGCTGCGCTTGACGAAGGATTCTGCCCTTGGGCCACCTTCGCCCGCTTGCGCCCGACGCAAGGGCCAGGCGGTGAGCGCGGCGCTGAGCAGCAGGCTGCGACGCGTCAGGCGCAGCACGGAAGCGCGCGAGGCCCAGGTGTTCCTGGCGCTCAGCGCATTCAGCTTGGGCCTCATCGTGTTTCTCCCTTTCACATCTTGGCCGGCGGTTTGGCGGCGCAGAACTTCTTGATATAGGCCGCGTGATCGGGCATCACATCCACGCATTTGCCGATCACACCGCGCACGCCTTCGAGGTAGTCGAACACCTCCTGCTCAGGCATCAAATCCGCCAACGGGTGGTGCGCCTCGGGCCGCAGGTTCTGGCCTTGCATTACCTGCAGCCAAGCCACCTCGGAGAACAGCTCGTTGTTGAAGCGCACGATGCGGCCATGGGCGCGGTAAAGCGCCATCTTCTGGCGCAGAGACTCCGGCACTTCCATGCTGGTGCAGGCCTTCCAGAAGTCCGAATCCTGACGCTGATTGAGGTGGTAGTGCAGGATGATGAAGTCGCGCACGCTCTCATAGTCGAAGCGGTTCTGGCGATTGAACTCCTCCACATCGACGGGGTTGAAGCCCCGGTCCGGGAAGAAATCGATCAGGCGCTGGATGGCGGCCTGGATCAGATGAATGCTGGTCGACTCCAGCGGCTCCAGAAAACCGCTGGACAGACCGATGGCCACCACATTCTTGTGCCAGCTCTTGCGCCGCATGCCGGTCCGGAACTTAATGAGGCGCGGCTCGGCCAGGGGCTTGCCGTCCAGATTGGCCAGTAAGGTCGCGGCGGCCTCGTCTTCGCTGATGGACTGGCTGGAGAACACATGGCCGTTGCCGATGCGATGCTGCAAGGGGATGCGCCATTGCCAGCCGGCGCGGTGCGCGGTGGAGCGGGTGTAAGGCGTGAGCGGCAGCACCGACTCGCAAGGCACGGCCAGGGCGCGGTCGCAGGGCAGCCAATGCGTCCAGTCCTCATAGCCGGTCTTGAGCGTTTGTTCGATCAGCAGCGCCCGCATGCCCGAGCAGTCGATGAACAAATCGCCCTCGACCCGCTGCCCGTTTTCCAGCTGCAGGGCTTGCACATGGCCGGCATGTTCGCCTGCCTCTTGCTGGCTGACGCTGACGATCTTGCCCTCGATGCGCTGCACGCCCCGGCCTTCACAGAGTTTGCGCAGATAGCGCGCATACAGGCTGGCGTCGAAGTGATAGGCGTGGGCGATGTGGTTGAGCGGCGAGTTCTCCAAATCGTCACGCGCCGGCATGAATTTATTGGCCAGGGCCGCCATGCGGGTGATGGAATAAGCCCCCAGATCCTGGGCCCGCCCCAGCCCATTCATCCGGTGCCAGTACTGGTCGAAAGGCACGGTCCACAAGGCCTGGCCCACGGGGCCAAAGCCGTGCATATAGCGGTCCCCCAGGCGGCCCCAGTTGACGAACTCAATGCCTAACTTGAAAGTCCCCTGGGTCTCACGCAGAAAGTCGTTCTCGTCGACTCCGATGATGCGATTGAAGACCTGGATCATCGGAATGGTGGCCTCGCCCACGCCGACGATGCCGATCTCATCGGACTCAACAAGGCGGATCTGATAACGGCCCCGCAAGGCGGTAGACAAGGCCGCTGCCGTCATCCAACCGGCGGTGCCGCCGCCCACGATGACCACGGTTTTGAGAAGCTCGGGAGGCTTGGGCTGCATGAGACGAATCCTGTACTTGGATCACTGGAAGGAAATGAACAGCAAAAAGAAAACAGCGAAGAGCACGTGAAAACGGGGAGCCCAAGGGCTCCCCGTCAGCATAGATCAAGCACCCTGTTTGCCAGGGTGCCGAGCCAGACCCCAATGCTGCATCAGAACTTGTAGTTCACACCCAGCATATAGGTCTTGCCGAACTTCTTGCGATCGGTCACGTTGCCGTTGCCCGCGTCGTAGTTGACGTACTCGCTATTGGTCAGGTTGGAGCCCTGGGCCAGGATGGACAGGCCCTTCAACCAACCCTCGCTGAACTCGTAAGAAGCCTGCAGGTCAACCGTAGTGTCTCCCTTGATATAGACCAGCTGCGACTTGTCCTGATAGTCCGCAATGGAACCCAGGAAATCGGAGCGGGTGCGGGTCGCCACCGCCACCTGGAAGCCATACTTCTCGTAGTACAGGCGGAAGTTGGTCACCTCCTTGGACAGACCGGGCAGCGGGATGTTCTTGGTGCTGACGTTCTGGGTGGCAAAAGCCGAGGCCGGCAATTGCACCGTGCTGTCGGTGTTCGAGTAGTTCAAAGCCACACCGAAGCCATCCAAGAAGTTGGCCACCATATTCAAGGGGATGTTGACCGCGAATTCCACACCGGTGATCTGGCCGCCCGTGCCGTTCATGGGCGTGGTCAGCAGACCAACCGTGCTGCCGCTGGGCGGCAAGGTCGTGCTGGGCGTCAGATAGGGCGCGAAGTCAAACACCCGGTCCACCTTCAGGATGTAGGTCTTCAGGTTCTTCTGGAAGGCCGCAACGCTGAAGTAGCCCTTCTTGCCGAAGTACTTCTCGAAGGAGACGTCGATGGCGTCGGCGCGGAAGGGTTCCAGATTGCCATTGCCGCCGGAACCATTCAGACGCTGGGGCGTGACATCGGTCTTGAGGCCGAAGTCGATGGTGCCCTTCATGTCTTCCATATTCGGGCGAGCGATCACACGACCCAGGCCAAAACGCAGCACATGGTCGCCGCCCAGATCGGCCGACAGATTCAAGCTGGGCATGAAGTCGGTGAAGTTGTGGCTAGAGCCGACCTGCGCGTAGCTGCACTTGTGGGTACCACCGTCGCAAGAGGCTTGGTCCACCCGATAGCCGTAAGAAGACTGCTTGGTGTCCTGGAACTGCACGCCCACATTGCCGCGCACATTGACGCTACCGACATGGGTGTCGATATCGCCCTTGACATAGGCAGTGGTGACCTTCTCCTGCACGCCCCAGCTCTTGCCCACGATATCGTGGTCAGACCAGGGGTTGAGCTCGTAGACCGAGCCCAGCGAGCCGGCCGGATCCCAGTTCAGCGTCGGGATGCCCGTCAGGCCACCGACGCCGGTCGTGGCATTGGGCATGGCGGTAGAGATCAAACGATCTTTGACCGTGCCATCCGCGTTCAAGCCACCCTTGATGACCAGGGCGCCTTCCTGCGTCACGCGGTCCTTGGTGCGGTCCGAGTAGTTACCGCCGAAGTCCACCGATGTGATGGGGCCGAACTCGAGGTCACGCTTGGCCGAGAGGCGAATGGCCTGGATCTTGTCGGTCGTCTTGGGGTTGGCGTAGTAGCCGTCTTGCACGCCCTTGTCACCCGCCCAACCTTGCACATCGGTCAGCTTGATGATGTTGGGGTCGGCGTAGTTCAGGCCAGTCTTGTACTGCACCGCCGACAGATTGGTTCCGTCGAAGCCCGAGAAGGAAATCGTGTCGGCTGCATTGGCCGTGTTGCCTGGCAGACCGGCCGTGGTTTCGTAACGGGTCGAGTCCTTCACCACCTTGGAGTAAGACAGGTCGGACTTGAAGGCCCAGCCGCCCACGGTCAGATTATTGGCCCAGCCAATCGACTCCAGCTTGTCGGTGTAGTCCTCGTTGTGATTGCGGATCACGCCCTTCCAGTTGGTGAAGGTGCCCGAGGTGGCCACGCCATTGCTGATGGTGGCATTGATCAGAGAGCCACCGCTGTCATTGGCACCCGCCGACAAGCCGCCCACCGGACCTTCCAGGCCGCGCTTCTTGACCGAGAAATCACCCTTGGAATAGAACACGTCCACCACGGACTCGAAGTTCTTATTGGGCTTGTACTGCAGCACGGCCATGGCGCCGGTGCGATCGAAATCGGTGGTCTCGATATCGGTGGTGAAGCCGCCCGGGGTCTTCACAGTCGCCACACTGCACTTGCCGGCAGAGTCAACAACGCCGGGGCAGGAGTCAGCCACCCAGCCGCCCCAGGTATTGAAGTTGGGCCGGCCGCCGCCCTTGGACTTCTGCTTGGTCAGGCCGATGGCCACACCGATGGTGCGGTCGGCGAATTGGTCGATATAGGACAGCGAAGCGCGGTCACCCGTGCCGGCGCCAAAGCCCGGCAAATCCTCGGCCTTGGTATTGGATTCGCGGCGGTAGTTGAGCACCACATTGCGCTGGCCAAAGCTCAGCGGACGCACCGTCTGCATATCGATGGTGGCCGACAAGCCCTGACCCACCAGACCCGCGTCGGGCGTCTTGTAGACCACGATGCCACCCAGCAATTCGGCCGGGTACTG
Organism: Paucibacter sp. KBW04; assembly: GCF_003852425.1. Taxonomy (GTDB): domain Bacteria; phylum Pseudomonadota; class Gammaproteobacteria; order Burkholderiales; family Burkholderiaceae_C; genus Paucibacter_A. Next base: position 167,393 of record NZ_QAJN01000003.1, read on the forward strand.
GTCGAACTCGACGCCACGGCTGCTGCCGGTGGAGGCTTGTTCGCGCCCATTCAGCAGGCCGCCGGTGAAGTCTTGCGGCATGCCGCGCACGCTGATGCCCTGGGCACGGCCGGTCACCGAACTGCGCTGCGCCGTCACGCCAGGCAGGCGGGAAATCGATTCCGCCACGCTGGCATCGGGCAGCTTGCCAATGTCTTCGGCCGAGATGGACTCGACGATGGAATCGGAATTGCGTTTGACGGAAATGGCATCTTCAATGCCCTTGCGGATACCGGTCACCACCACGGCGTCCAGTTTTTCGGTCGCCGCTGCGGGCTTGGCCGCTTCTTGCGCATAGGCACCTGAGGCCAACATCAGCAAGGTGCAGCCCACCGCCACCGGATTGATTCGGAAAATTTCGCGCTGCGAGCTCTTGGCTTGCTTGCGCTTCTCTGCGGAAGTCATCATCTGTTTGTCTCCTCAAGCTCACTGGAACAACAAAGTGCCCCACACATCACCGTCAGAGCAATGTCATGACGATTGGCACAGGGGTTGAGAACCCACGTCTCAAAGCGATTTGTACCAAAACTAGATTTTTCGCCAACATGCGTAAACCCTAGACGTTGCATTACTACGACCAATTTTCACGATTCGATCAGAAATTACCGAGGGTTTTTACTGAAAATCGCCACGTTTGTTTCAGAAGAGCCCAGTTCAAGACCAATTTCACAAGGCAATGTGTAGTTCAACTACATCACCGTTAAGACAAAGCTACATCACGAGCAGACAAAACAAAGCCAGCCTGCACGGCTCAGGCGCAGGCTGGCTTCAGACGAATCCAGAGTCAAAACGAAGGGAAAAAGGCCGGCACTTCAGCGGCCAGACACTCACTGCTCGTGCTGTTCAAGCGCCAGGGCAGCGCCACTCAAGGCAGCCAGGGTGTCGGTGATCAGAGCCGTGGGAATGGGCTGCAAATAGGACTGGAAGCGACCCTTGGCCTCAAAGCGCTCACGAAAGCGCGACTGGAAGAAGCGCTCACCCAGACGCGGCACGATGCCCCCGCCGATGTACACGCCGGCACGCGCCCCCAAGGTCAAAGCCACATTGCCTGCAAAGCCGCCCAGCAAGGCGCAAAAGGCATCCAGAGTTTGCGAACACAGCTCGCAATCGCCAGCCAGGCCACGCTCAACAATCTGCGCCGCCCCCAGGCCCGCCTCCGCCGCCTGACCACGCACCGCGGCCACGGCGCCATACAAGACCGGCAAGCCAATGCCCGAGAGCAAGCGCTCGGCCGAGACATGCGCGAAGTCGCGCCGCACAAAAGCCAGCACATCGGACTCAAAAGCATCGGCCGCCGCGAGCGTGGCATGACCGCCCTCACCCGCCAAAGCCACCCAGGCTTGGCGCAGGCGCAAAACCCCTGCCACCCCCAGGCCGGTGCCGGGCCCGATGACCGCCATGGCCGAACCGGCAGCCACCGGCTGCACAGGCGAAACACCCGGCCAGGGCCGCAGCTGATTCGCCTGCAAGCGCGGCAATGACAGGGCCAGGGCCTCAAAATCATTCAAGACCAGCAGGGTCGACAAACCCAGCTCGGCCTGCAGCTGCGCCCGCGAGAAGCTCCAATGCCCATTGGTCAGCTCCACCCTGTCGCCCGCCACCGCCGTCGCCACCGCCAGTGCCAGCGAGCGTGGCGCCTGAAACGCAGCACCCAGCTGCGCCTTCAAACCCGCCAGATAGGCCCGCGCCGCAGCCGCCGGACCCGCATGGTCCTGCACCGACAGCACCACCACATGCGACACCGACCCACCCTGGCTCGCCACCCAGGCGAAGCGCGCATTGGTGCCGCCGACATCGGCCACCAAACAGGGGTAGGCCGCCGTCACGCGCCCTTCTCCCCAGGCCGGGCCAAAGATGGCAAATTCGCAAACAAGACAAACAACTTAAGCATGTAGAGATTCCGCCAACACAGGGCAAGACATGGCGCAAAAAAGGGAGTCGGCTCGAAGCCAGCCCTACTCAAACCCAAGCCCACAAAGCTTTGAACAGGTGTTGATTCGAGTATCGCAAGCGAAAGGTAGCAAAACTACATCATCTATGCAATACACATCTTCCCACGCATGACCGCTCAAGCCTTTCGCTAACCTTGTATTCACGCCGACTCATTCCAAAATCATGAGACAAAGCGCGCAAACAAGCGGATCAGGCTGGATCAATTTCGCCGCCAAAGCGCAGCCCAATCTGTAGTGAAGCTACATCATTGCTCGACAATCCTGCGATGCCTCATTCATTCCCCGCCAATGCAAAGCCCTGCGCCGCCCGCCTCTGCCGCCAGACCCGACCAAGGGAGCGCTCAAGGCATCCCGAGGCCGCCGCATAATGCAGCGCCAAGCGCCTTGTTGCGCGAGCCCAGGCGAGGGCCCAGTCCTGCGCCAGGGCAGGCCCGCCTGCTGTGGGTCGGCCCACCACGATTGCTTCTACCCGCCCCTCTATGCCGCTGAATCTCTCCTTCGACAGCCCTCGCCTGATTGCCGACATCGGCGGCACCTATGCCCGCTTCACGCTGGAGACGGCGCCGGGTGAGTTCAGCCAGATCGCCTCGCTGCGTTGCGCGGACTTTGCCGACTTCCACGCCGCCGTCAGCAGCTATATCAGCAGCGTCGCGCCGCAGCTGGGGGGCGGCAGCATCGCCCATGCGGCCATTGCCATCGCCAACCCGGTGGAAGGCGATCAGGTCCGCATGACCAATTACCACTGGCAGTTCTCCATCGAGGAGATGCGTCAGCGTCTGGGCTTTGAGACCCTGGTGGTGGTGAATGACTTCACCGCCCTGGCCATGGCCCTGCCCAAGCTCAGCGCCGGCGATGTGCGCCAGATCGGCGGCGGCGAGGCCCGCATGCCCAGCGTCATCGGGCTCTTGGGTGCGGGCTCGGGCCTGGGGGTGTCTGGCCTGATCCCGGCCGCCGAAGGCTGGATCGCCCTGGGCACCGAGGGCGGCCACACCAATTTCGCCCCGCGGGACGAACGCGAGATCGCCATCCTGCGCCACGCCTGGAAGGAGTTTGAGCATGTCTCCTTCGAGCGCCTGGCCTCCGGCCCCGGCCTGGAGTTGATCTACCGGGCCCTGGCCGAGCATGCGGGCCAAGCGCCAGAGGATCTACATGCCCCGGAAATCACCCAGCGCGCGCTGGAGGGCGATGACCCCATCTGCAAGGACACGCTGGAAGTGTTTTGCGCCGTGCTGGGCACGGCCGCCTCCAATCTGGCCGTGACCCTGGGCGCCCTGGGCGGCATCTACATCGGCGGCGGCATCGTGCCGCGCCTGGGCGCCTATTTCGATCAGTCCCCCTTCCGCGCCCGCTTCGAGGACAAGGGCCGCTTCAGCGACTACGTGGCGGCCATCCCCACCTTTGTGATCACGGCCGAGCACGCCACCTTCAAGGGCGCCTCGGCGATTCTGGAGTCGCAGCTGCGCACGCTGGAGGCCACGCCCGGCTCGGCCATCTTGAGCCAGATCCGCCGCGCCTGCGCCGAGCTTTCGCCCGCCGAGCTGCGGGTGGCCGAGCATGTGCTGGCCCACCCCCGCGCCGTGCTGAACGACCCCATTGTGGAGATCGCCCGCGCCGCCCAGGTCAGCCAGCCCACGGTGATCCGCTTTTGCCGCTCGCTAGGCTGCGAGGGCCTGTCGGACTTCAAGCTGCGCCTGGCCTCGGGCCTGACCGGCACCGTGCCCGTCACCCACACCCAAGTCAATCTGGACGACTCCATGCAGGAGCTGGGCGCCAAGGTCTTGGGCAATACCGCCTCGGCCATTCTGCAGGTGCGCAGCCAGCTCAACCGCGAGACGATTGCCCGCGCGGTGGACCTGCTCTTGGGCGCCGGCCACATCGAGTTCTACGCCGTCGGGCATTACGGCGTGGTGGCGCAAGACGCGCAGTTCAAGTTCCTGCGCTTTGGTATGTCCAGCGCCGCCTACACCGACACCCGCTTGCAGATGCTGGCGGCCAATGTGCTCAAGCCGCGCGATGTGGCCGTCATCATCAGCAGCGGCGGCCGCCTGAGCGAGCTGCTGGAGGTGGCCGACAAAGCCCATGCCCGCGGCGCCTATGTGGTGGCCATCACCGCCAGCCAGTCGCCGCTGGCGCGCAAGGCCGACGCGGCCTTGATCGTGGACCACGCCGAAGACGTGGCCACCCATCTGCCCATGATCAGCCGCATCCTGCACCTGCTGGTGATCGACATCCTGGCCGTGGGCGTGGCCATGCGGCGCAATCCGGAAGGGGCGGAATTGCTGGCCCGTCAGGCGCAAATCGCCTTGGATGAAAACGAAGAGAGCGGCAGCAAGCCCAAGGCCGGTGCCCGCCGCGCCGCGCCCGGAGTCAGCCTGGCCTCGCCCTTGGCCAAGCTCACCTCACACAGCCGATAGGCTTTAGCCTGGCAAGCAGCCGGCCGCCATCAAGGCCTCGATCTGCGCCAGCGCGCTGGGTAGCTGGGCCACGCCGTCGACGACAAAATGCGCGCCGCCGGCCAGCAGCTCAGTCGTGGCCTGCGCGCGCAAGCGCTGCCGCTCCGCCGCGGGCAAAGCCAGCCACTGCGCCTCGGACAAACCCAGCATATTGCCCGTCACCGCCAGGCCCACCACCCAGCAACCGATGGCGCGGCCTTCTTGCAGACCCGGCACGGTGTCATCCACCTTGACCACGCTGCTGGGCGGCCACACGCCCAGATCCGCCAGGGTCTTGACCATCATCAGAGGGCCAGGTCTTGCGCTGGCCATATCGCCGGCACAAACAACGTTGTCGGGCACATAGCCTTGAGCCGCGGCCAGGGGCGAGACCACCTCCATGATGGGCCGGTTGTAGCCGGTGGTGGAGCCAATCTTGAGGCCGCGCACGCGCAGAGCGTTCACCACCTCCAGCGCACCGGGGATCAGCGTCGCATGCTGCTTCACGCTCTCCCGGTTCATGGGGGTGAAGACCTCGTAAAGCTCATCGCAATCGGCGGCGCTGAAAGCCCGACCATGCACCCGCGCCCATTCGGCGCCGATGCGGGCCTCCGTGCCCAGGGCGTGGATGTGATCCCATTTGGCCAGGCCCATGGGCACGCGGGCCTCGTCAATGCTGATCGTGACGCCGTAACGCGCAAAGAGTTGGACGAAGGCGCCCATGGGCGCCTGGCTGCCAAAGTCCAGCACGGTACCCGCCCAATCGAACACGACGGCTTGCAATTGATTCTTCATTTCTCTTTTCGGTTCCAAAAAATTACCAGGCAGCGAACACTTCTTCGGCCAGGCCGAAGGCGGTGCTGGCGCCCGTGCCGCTAGTGACGGTCACGGCGCGGGTCAGGGCATCGGGCGCTTCCACCAGGCAGGGCTCGCTGGCCGAGGAGGGATAGGTGCCCACCCAGCGCTCCACGACCTGCGCCTCGCGCAGATGCAGGGCCTCGCGCAGATGACGCAGGATCAGCTCATCCACCGCCTCCGAAGCAAAGGGCGGCAGCACCGGGCCGTAGTGGTGCGAATCCCCCACCACCAGGGAGCCATCGGCGCTTTGCACCACGATCAAGTGAATGCCATGCGCCAGGCTCTCGCCCTCCTCCACCTGCAGGCGCGCGCGCAAGGCTTGCGCCTCCGGCAGCTCCGAGTAGCCCTCGTAGCGCACCAGACTCAGCTCACCCATCACCGAGGCCGGCAGCTTGAAGCCCGCCTGCGGCCGAACCCGCAACATCTGCAGCTGGCATAGGCGCAGCTTGTGCGGCAGCCAACGCTCGGCAAAGAGACCGTTCAGCTCGGCCCCGCCACAGACAATGACCCGCTCGGCCTGGTAGCTGGCGCGTGAGCTCTGCACATGCGGGGTCTGCACCGACAGCACGCTCTCGCCAAAGCGAAACTCCACGCCATAACTCGCGGCCAGCCAGGTGACCAGGCGAGGGATGGCGCTGCGCGACTCCACCCGTAACTCATGCGGGCTGTACAGCAGGGCACGCTGAGCTTCCAGGCGCAGGCTGGGGAAGCGAGCCGCCGCGACCTCCGCGCTCAGCAACTCGCAGCCCTGGCCCATCTCGGTACGAGCAAAGGCTTCGAGCACGGCCAGCGCCTCCTCACGCTGCGCCGCCAGGCACAGGCCTTGGTGCAAGACCTCGATGCCGGCCTGCGGGGCCAGCTCGGCCCAGACCTGACGGGAACGCATGGCACGCGCCCAGCTGGCACCCACCTTTTGGCCCGTCACCGTGACAAAACCAAAGTTGCGGATGGACGCACCGATGCAGGCCGCGTCTCGCTCCAGCACCACCACCTTCAAACCTTTTCTGGCCGCGACCAAGGCATGGGCCAGACCCACAATGCCCGCGCCCACCACCAAGACATCACATTTCATCGTCATCTCTTTCTTGTCCATTCCAATCAATCAACGAGCACGCCAGCGCTGGGTTTTGTTGATCAGCAAGCGCTCCAACAGCGCCAGCACCAGGCGCCCCACCGCCGCCGTCGCAAAAATCAGCACCGCCATGGCCGCGGCCGGGCCGATATCGCCGGCGTCATCCATGGCCAGCACGGCCACCGAGGCCAGGCTGGTCTCGGGGGAATACAAGAACACCACGGCCGAAACGGTGGTCAGCGCATTGACGAAGAAGTAACCCGCCACCTGCACCAGGGTGGGCAGGCTGACCGGCAGATGCACCCGCAGCAAGGTCTTCCAGAACGGCACACCCAGGGATTCGGCCACCAGCTCGTACTCCCGGTCCAGCTGGCGCAAGGCGCTCAGCTGGGTGATATGGGCCACCGAGAAGAAATGCGCCACCGTGCAAATCATCAGGAGGCCCAGCGAACCGTAGAGAAAGTGCAAGGGATTCCAGGCCGCGTTGAAAAAGAGGATGTAGCCCAGACCCAGGGCCAGGCCCGGCACCGCCATGGGCAGGCTGGCCACGGCATTGAGAAGCTTGCGGACAGCGGCCATCTGGCGCGGCTTCTCGACCAGATAAGCCGTCAGAAAGCTCAGGGCCGTGCCCAGCAGCGCCGTACCCAAGGCCAGCTTGAGCGAGTTGCTATAACTGGCCCACCCCCCGCCATCCATCAGATCGAACTGGTAGTTAATCAAGGACGGCGCTAGCTTGTAAGGCCAAAAAGTAGCCAGCGAGGCAAACACCGCCACGCCCAACACCGCCAGCAGCAGGGCCGCGATCAGGCTGCAGTACAAGAGCATGGCGCGATCCAGCAGCGGGTAGGGCTGGGGCTGATAAGGCACGGCGCGCACACTCAGGCTGGCGCCCTGGGCCGCACGCAGGCGCTGCTCCACCCAGAAGGCCAGCAGGGCCGGCAGCAGCAAGATCAAGGCGACGACGGCACCCATCTGCAGCTTTTGCTGACCAATCACCTGCTTGTAGATATCGGTGGCCAAGACCTGGGTGTTGCCGCCAATCACCTTGGGCACGCCAAAGTCGGTGATCACCAGCACAAAGACCACCACAAAGGAAATCACCAGGCCATAGCGGCTGGCCGGCAGGGTCACGCTGCGGAACACTCGCCAGCGGCTGGCGCCCAAGCTGGCGGCCGCCTCGTACAAGCGGCCATCGCTGGTGCCCAGGGCGGTCAGCAAGATCAGCAAGGCATGGGGAAAGGTCCAGAGCACCGAGCCGGTGACGATGCCGAAGGGGCCATAAATTGAAGAGACACCGGGCAGGCCCATCAGCCAGCTCTTCAACAAGCCCTGGTTGCCAAAGAGATAAATCAGGCTGATCGCCATCAAAAGCGAGGGCGCCAGCACCGGCACCAGGGCCACGGCGCGAAAGAAGCGCCGACCCGGCATGCAGGTCTGCGTCAGCGCAAAGGCATAGCCATAGGCCAGGCCGACGCAAATGGCCGCGCTGAGCAAGGACAGCCACAGGCTGTTGAACAGCGAGCGTCCCATATTGGGGCTGGCCGCATAAGCCCAATGATTGGCCAGACCGGTGAACTGCCCCTTGGCATCGAAAAAGCTCATGCCCAGCAAGGCCGCTACCGGCAGGGCAATGCTGATCAGCAAGGCCAGCAGGGCCAGGCCCAACAGCAGGCCGAGCAGGCCCCGCTCGGCGGGCAGGCGCAGGGCGGAAAAAACTGGGCGGGGAGCAAGCGTAGGCATCACGGCACTCATGCTCAGGCCGCCTTGCTCAAGACGGCGGGCGGCTCGGCCCGCATGGACAGAGGCTGAGCCAGGGCATGCAAGGCATCCCGCGGGATCTCCAGCATCAGCTGGGCCGGCCGCCCCTCCCTGCCCTGCAGCCAGGCCGGCAGCTGGGCGTCCCGCGCCGTGGGCAGCTCCGCCTCCAGCACATGCTCGGCACCCAAGCTCTCGCAGCGCAGGCGGACCAGGGTGCAAGGGCCCAGGAACACCGTGTCCAGCAATTCGGCTCGCAAGCAGTTGATCTGGGCATGCGCCGAGCTGGTGATTTGCAGCGGCCGCAAGACGATGGCCTCGGGCCGCAGGCCCAGCAGCACCGGGCTGCCGGTCTTGAACAGATGCGTGTCGCAGACCAGCTCCTGCTCGCCCACCCGCACCCGGCCACCGCCCACCACCAGGGCGGGCAGCAGATTCATCTTGCCCACGAACCCGGCCGCAAAAGGGCTGACCGGCTTGGCATACAGCACTTGCGGGCTTCCCTGCTGCTCCACCTGGCCCTGGTGCATCAGCACGACCCGGTCCGACATGGACAAGGCCTCGTCCTGGTCATGCGTGACCATCAAGGTGGTGATGCCTAACTGCTTTTGCAGGCGGCGAATCTCGCTGCGCAGGCCCACCCGCACCTGGGCGTCCAGGGCGGACAAGGGCTCGTCCAGCAGCAGCAAGCGCGGCCGCGGCGCCAGGGCCCGCGCCAGCGCCACCCGCTGCTGCTGGCCGCCGGACAGCTGGGCCGGGAATTTATGCGCCTGCTCGGCCAGGCCGACCAGCGCCAGCATCTCCAGCGCGCGCGCCGCCCGCTCGCGCCGGTTCAGGTCCTGCAGGCCGTAGCTCACGTTCTGAGCCACCGTCAGATTGGGGAACAGGGCGTAGCTCTGGAACACCACGCCAAAGCGGCGCTGCGAGGCCGGCTGGCGCGTGATGTCCTGGCCCAGCAGATGGATGCTGCCGGTATCCGGCGTCTCGATGCCGCAAAGAATTCGCAAGAGCGTGGTCTTGCCGCAGCCCGAGGGGCCCAGCAGGCTGATGAACTCACCCGCTGCCACCTCCAGCGCTATGCCGCGCAGCACGGGCTGTGCGCCATAGCGCTTGGTAATGTGTTTGACCGACAGCATGGTTTCGCTCACTTCTTGGGCTCAGCCTTGCCCTCGTAGCGACGCGCCCATTCAGTCAAGATGCGTTCGCGGTTGGCGGCGGCCCAGGCGAAGTCGTTCTTCACCAGCAGCTTTTCGATATCAGCCGGCACGAACTCCAGGCGCTCCTGCACCTGCGGCAAGGCCAGCACGGCAAAGTTGCCGGCGTAAAGCTCATTGGCCTTGCGGGTCACGGCCCAGTCGGCCAGGGCGCGGGCGGCGTCCTGCTTCTTGCTGCTCTTGAAGATGGCGGTGGCTTCCACATCCCAACCCAGGCCTTCTTTGGGGAAGACGATGGCTATGGGCGCGCCGTCCTTCTTGGTCTTGTTGGCACGGTAGTCAAAACTCAGACCCACCGGGAACTCGCCCGCACCGGCCTGGCGGCAGGGCTTGGAGCCGCTGTGGGTGTAGACGCCCATGTTCTGGTGCAAGGCGTCCATGAAAGCCCAGCCCTTGGCCTCGCCCATGCCTTGCAGCCAGGCCGACACCATCAAGAAGCCGGTGCCGCTGGAGGCCGGGTGCGGCATGGTGATGGCGCCCTTATAGGCCGGCAGGGTCAGGTCTTGCCAGGACGTGGGCTTGGGCAGCTTGCGCTTCTCGGCTTCCACAGTGTTGAAGCAGACGGCGGCAGACCATAAGTCCATGCCCACCCAAGTGGGCTGGGCGCGCGGGTCACGCATATTGGCGCGCACCTGCTCCAGGCCCTTGGGCGCGTAAGGCTGCAACATGGCTTCTTTGTCCAGCAGCATCAGCGAGGTGGCGGCCAGGCCCCAGACGGCATCGGCCTGCGGGTTGGCCTTCTCGGCCAGCAGGCGGGCGGTGATGATGCCGGTGCTGTCGCGCACAAACTTCAGCTCGATGCCAGGGTTGTCATGCTCGAAGGCGGCCTTGTAAGCCTTGATCTGATCGGCCTCCAGGGCCGAGTAAACCAGCAGCTCGGTCTTGCCCTGGGCCAGGGCGGCGCCGGCCGTCAAGGACATCAGCGCTGACAAACCAAGCACGCCAGCCAGGGGCTTCAGGCGCAGGGACTGCAAGAGTTTCTTCATCATCGTCTTCACTCCGTGGGAGGTGGTTTTCGGGGCTTAGGGCGCGGCCGCTAGGCCATGCAAGGGAATAGGCGAAACTCTAGGGATGAGGGATGAAACGACGGCGTCAAATGACGCAAATTTGACAAAGCAGGTATTGGGATCTTTCGGTCTGAACCCCGCGGATCGCCCACGCCAGGGCCAAGCAGAGGGAGTGCCGCCATGCTGGTGACCCAGCTCAAGTCCTTTTTCGTGGTGGCGCGCCTGGGCAGCGTGACCCTGGCGGCCAAGCAGTTAGGGCTGAGCCAACCCACCGTCACCACCCAGATCCGCGCGCTGGAGGAGCTCTACGGGGTGGAGCTGTTCCACCGCAGCAGCGGTCGGCTGAACATCAGCGATGCGGGCGTGCGCCTGCTGCCCCTGGTGGACCAACTGCTGCAGCAAGAGATCAATGTGGAGTTCGCGCTGCGCAATGCGGGCGAGCCGCAGCAAGGCAGCCTGCGCCTGGGAGCGACGGCGCCCTACTACATCCTGGACATCGTGCAACGCTATCGCCAGCGCTTCCCCCTGGTGGACATCAGCATTGGCGCGGGCAACTCGCGCCAGATGATCGATGCCTTGCAGGAGTACCGGGTCGACCTGGCCACCTCCTCGCATCTGGAAACCGACCCGCGCCTGCATCGCATCGAGCTGGGCTCCGACCCCTTGGTGCTGGTGCTGCACCGCAACCACCCCCTGGCCCAGCTAGAAGCGGTGCCCCTGGCGGCCCTGGCCGATTGCTTGCTTTTGAGCCGCGAGCGTGGCTCCAAAACTCGGCAACTGAGCGAAGACATGCTGGCCGCGGCGGGCGTCCAGCCCCAGGCCAGCATGGAGATTGCCAGCCGCGAGGCCTTGCGCGAGGCGGTGATACGCCAGATGGGGGTTTGCGTCTTCGCCCGCAACGAGGTCAGCGTGCACCCCGAGCTGCGCGCCCTGCCCTTTGTCGAGGCCACACCCCAGGTGCCCGAGTATCTGTACTGCCTGAAGGACAGGCGGCGGGCGCGCTTGATCGAGTCATTCTTGGCCGAGTGCAAACCCAGCTGAGCTTGCGCCAGCGCAAAAGCCCGGGAAAAGCCGTAGAAAACGCCTGCCAGCGGCGCGGTTTTCTTGTGGGCGAAGCTGCATACTACGAGCGAGCTAGCCCACAAAGGAGACCTTGATGCCCAAGCTTGTTGCCGAGAAGATTGAACTGAACGGGCTGCTGGATCGCAGCGCCATGCTGAGCCTGCTGGACCAGGCTGCGGCCGAAGCCATCGCTCAGGCCAAACCCATGGCCGTGCTGGCCCTGGACGTGGATCATTTCAAGGACTACCAAGACGCCCAAGGCCTGCCCCAGGCCGAGGCCACCTTGCTCAAGCTGGCCACCCAGCTACAAGCCAAACTCCCCGCGGGTGCGGCCCTGGCCCATTTGGGTGCCGATGCCTTTGTGGTGGTGCTGCCGGGGCTCGATATCGCCGCGGCACTGGAACAAGCCGAGGCCCTGCGCTTGGCCGTGCAGGCCGAGTTTGAGCCGCTCACCATTTCGCTAGGCGTTGCCGCCAGCCCCGAGGGTAAGAACTGGACGGCCCGCGCCCTCCTGGCCCTGGCCGACACCCGCATGACCTTCGCCAAGAAGCGCCTCGTGCCGCATCACAACCACAGCTGGGCCGGCACCCTGCCCTCAGACTGGTACTCGCGCCTGGACGTTCAGCCCGGCTTCTGGCCCAGCGTCTGATGACCTGAGGAGGCGCGCAAGCGCCTGTGCACCGCCCTGGCATGGGGCAACCAAGCCAGGGTGGCCCAACGCCGCCACATCAGCAGGCCGCGTATCCATTCATCCAGGGCATAGGCCAGCCACACTCCCGGCAGGCCCCAGCCCAGATACGAGCCGAGCAGCCAGCTGCCACCGGCCAGCACGATCAGCATGGAGGCCGCACCGGCCATCACCGGGTAACGCGCATCCCCCGTGGCCCGCAAGGCATTGATCACCACCAGATTGAAGGTGCGCCCCGGCTCCAGCAAGACGGTGATCCACAACAGGGTCGCGCCGAGTTCGATGATGGCGGTGTCCTGCGTGAAGAAGCCCAGCAGCCAGCGCCCGCTCAAAGCCGCCGCCAGGGCCACCAAGGTGCTCACCACCAAACCGCGCGCCAAGGCCCGCCGAACCAAGCGATGCGCCTCATGCAGCGCGCCCGCCCCAATCATGTGGCCCACCACGATCTCGGCCGCAAAGCCCGTGGCCAGGCCAAACATCAGCACGCCATACATCAGCTGCAAGGTATAGGCCTGGGTGGCCAGGGCGGCCGCGCCCAGCGTGGCCGCCACCGCCACGCTGACCATGAAAGTCAGGCGGTAGGCGATGTTCTCCGCCGCCCCCGGCAGGCCGATATGCAAGACTGCGGCCAAGGGCTGGCGCGGCAGCCGCCACCAGTCCGAGAGCGTGGGCCTCAAATCCAGATACGCCCGCCACAGCCACAGCAGCAGGGCCAGGCCCAGCAGACGGCTGATCAGCAAGGCCAAGGCAAAGCCCGGCAAGCCCAAGGCGGGCACGGGGCCCCAACCCGCCATCAGGGGCAAGGCCAGGCCCAGATGACTCAACTGCATCAGCACGATCACGGCCAGCGCCGCGCGGCTGTGCAGATGCGCACGCAAAACGCTGCCCATGGACGCCAGCCAAGCATCCAACAACATGGCCGGGGCCAAGCATTGCAAGAACAAGGTGGCCAGAGGCAAGACTTCGGCCGGCGCCTGCAAGAGGCGCAACAAGGGCTCGGCAAACAGCAAGGCCGCCAGCGCCGTCAGCCCACCCAGCCAGGTACTGGCACCCAGCACGGCGCGCGCCACCCGGTCGGCCTCGCCGCGCTGACCGGCACCCAGGCCCTGCGTGATCACCACGCTCACACCCGCACCGATGATGCGAAACAAGATGAACAAGGTGGCCGAGAGCTGATTGGCCAAGGCGAAAGCGCCGCCCGCTGCGTCCGAGATACGCCCGGCCAAGGCCGTGCAGACCATGCCCACGGCAATGCCCAGCCACAGCTCCATGAACAAGGGCCAGGCCAGAGGGAAAAGGCGGGGGGCGGGTTTGACTTGAGACAAAAAGGGCTTGCCGAGGGGTGAAGCCCAGGGCCTGGAAACGATTGCAATTGGAGCGGCATTCTCCCCGAGATCGGCAGCGCGGCGCAGCCACATCAACACAAAGCCTGGAATGCGGGGACAATCACCCCCTTCCCCGCACTACTCTCTTATTGGAAAGCTCGCCTTGAAAAAGACTTATCAGCTGCGCATCGAAGGCAAGAACCCCGACCGCCTCCTCGAAGCCATCAAGTTCGAGATCCGCAAATACATCAAGCGCGAGCAAGGCAAGACCCTGCCCAAAGGCTTTGACATCTGGGACTTTGACTGCCGCATTGGTGCCAGCGAGGCCGAGGCCCAGGTGACCCACCCGGCCGAGATCAATCCCGCCATCGACGAGGTCGTCAAGACCGGCGCCACCGCCTTCTACATCGAGCTCGTCGCCAAGCCCGCCAATCGCAAGCCCCGCCAAGCGCCCATCATCATCCCGCGCAATAGCAGCGCAGCGGACGATGCGGATGACGCGCTGGAAGACTGATCGATTGATCGATCGATTGAGCGATCAATCGATCGCTTGCTGGATTAGATTGGATTGACTTGAAGGGCCGAGGGCGGCGAGAACTTCTCGGCCGCTCTTGCTATTTCTGCGCAGCTGCTGAGGCGGCTGAGGCTGCCGAGGGCGCGCAATACACCGCAAACGACTCGGCCGTGTTGACCACGCCCTTGCTCGGCTTCTCCTGCGCCAACTCCCAAGGCCGCACACAGCGCGCCTCACGCGCGCACCAGGCGTAACCGGCAGAACCGACGCAGCCGTGCTGATCACGGTCCGCTCCGACTGCGGGCGCGGCAGGCGCTGCATCGGCCGCTTTGCTGACCTGCCCGCACCCGGCAGAGAGGGCGCACAACAAGGTCACTGCCGCCAGCGCAGCAAGGCGCCCCTTGAGTTGTGTGAGGGGATTCAAAGTCATGGGCTTGCTTCCTATCGGCAAAGAAAAGTCGAATCCTAGCGGACACCCGTCGAGCTAACTGAAGATTCCAGGTCACCCGAAAATCTGCCGCAATCGGGATAGGAGAAACCTCCCGGCCTTCCTCCTCACCCCGCCTCGCGACGACGCAGTTGCCCTTTGACCAACCTTCGGCTCTACTGATACCTGATGCCAGGACTTTCACCCGGCTGGATTCGTGCCATGCATGGCACACACGTGAAAGCTCAGCGGGCGGCGAAGCCGTCCGCTGCAGCGAATGGTTGGGCATCTGCCGAGTGCTCATACGACAACGAAGTACAACGAAGGTTGCCGCTCGAAGAACCAATGCACGCGAATCTGAAACGGCGTGGTCATTCCCTTGAAGCGCCTGAGCTCTTCCAAGATCACGTCGCTAGTCGCCACCTCAAAGAGAAAGCTTTTGACACTCTCGTTCAGTTGCTCGCTCGGCGTGCCTGCGTCGGTGCTGCGAGCTGCGTCCGACATCCACTTGACCAGATCAGCCGCATCCGGGAAACAATGGCGAGCAGACTGGCTGATTCCAGTCAGACGCCAACTTCCTACTGGCCATGGCTGAGCCAAGGGATCTTCACCGGAAGCTTCAAGCCCAGGTTCTCTGCCTGTCAGGCAGGCTCACGCAAATCTCAGTGTTGAAGCAATCGAAAGCTATGTCGAGAGCTCTGATCTGCTCGCCGCCAAGCCAAACGGCTTTCGGAAGCTCTCAAGTTCGGTCATGCCGCTGATGCTCAACGTTCTCGGTAAGCGGACCACCCAGCGAAGCTGGCGCAGGTCCGCTTGACCAAAAGGTTAAGGCGCAAGCGATCGATCATTACTCAACATGCCCTAAGGAAAGCTGTCCGTTTGGACCGAAGCGCGCGAACACCTTACTGTCTGGACAGTACAGGAAGGCGTTTTCATCACCGAGAAGCAGAAAGTCGGGCCAGTAGCGCACGAACAGATCCATCGGAGCAGAGTAGATGTGCTCCCGCATGAGAACGAAATAGACCCGCTCGCTCTGGCTTGTGCGAAAGCCATTGCTCAGGAATGCCCCGACCTTGGAGCTATCGGGCCGAATAGGCGTTTCACGGTTCTGCGTTAGCCAGTTCGGCCCTTCAATTGTTGGTGCAAGCCAATGATTCGCGGGGAGCAGCATGGGGTGCCGCTCCAGAGGTTCGGCTGATACATGCGCCTCCCAGAATGCACAGGATCCCGCCTCAGAAAGGGGCCAGATCTGGGCTCGCTCGTCTTCTGAGATCGAGCAGTCGCTATCAAAGAATGGCCAGTCGCCGTCCGGTTCGAGACCGCGGTAGGGGCCGACGTCCACGTCTTTCATTGCGCCTTAACGTTCGCGGTAAGCGGACCAGCCAGCATAGCTGGCGCAGGTCCGCTTGACTAAAGGGTTAAAGCGCATCACTGACCGAACCTCAATGCAACGGGAACCACGATATTTGCAAGGACAAACGGTAGCGCAACGAGCAGTAGAAGCAAGCGATACGTTCGCCGTTTGATGACGTACCAAAGCAAGCTTCCGCATGCAACCAAAGACAGCGCCGCCCAGCCAGAGATGGCAACTCGCAAGGACGCCTCTGTTATTGCCAAGCCTGCATGCGCCAGCCAGAAAAGACTTAATCCAGCGCTAAACGCTAGGCCGAGGAGCGTAAGTGCGGCCATTCCGAT
This sequence comes from Paucibacter sp. KBW04, assembly GCF_003852425.1. Taxonomy (GTDB): domain Bacteria; phylum Pseudomonadota; class Gammaproteobacteria; order Burkholderiales; family Burkholderiaceae_C; genus Paucibacter_A. The sequence goes on from NZ_QAJN01000003.1 coordinate 183,433, forward strand.
CACCCGGCCGGTACCAACGACCTGATCCCGAAATGTCCGATCTAGGAGTGCCATGCGTGCGCTTTAACGTTTGAGCTAACCGGCCCGCGGCGGCGTGACGCCGAAGGGCCAGAATGAAATGAGGCCCGAAGGCGGCATGCCGTTGCGGGTCAGGTTGAGCGAATACGAAGGGACTT
>NZ_QAJN01000029.1 GCF_003852425.1 Paucibacter sp. KBW04
AAACAGAGTCGGACACGTCCACTCTCCCATCCTTGTCTATGCGAACTTCAAGTTCCTACAACCGTTCGGGCTGCAGAGAAGGACGGTCCAACTCGGGCGCCCAGTGCTCAGTCACGGGATTCCACAACTGGCCCAGAGGCCGCTCGGGCTACCCGAGTTGGTCCGAGGCTTAAAGATACAAGGCCAATCTCAGTCCGGCTGCTGCCAGACCCCGTCCAGCCGCAGCTGATGCGGCCGGTACTTGGCCTTGTAAGCCATCTTGGGGCTCTCGGCGATCCAGTAGCCGAGGTAGAGATGAGGCAGCTGCAGCTCCTTGGTTTGCTCGATCTGCCACATCACGTTGTAAGTGCCATAACTGGCAGTTTCCTCGGGCTCATAAAAGGTGTAGACGGCGGACAGGCCGTCGCTGAGGATGTCCAGTATGGACACCATCTTGAGCACCGCCCGGCCATCGGCTTGCAGCTGGCGGAACTCAACCAAGCGCGAGTTGATGCGGCTTTGCAGCAGGAATTGGGTGTACTGATCCACGCTGTCGTTATCCATGCCGCCGCCGGCGTGGCGGCCGGTCTGGTAGCGCAGATAGAGTTCGTAATGCTCCTGGCTATAGCCCAGGCGTAGCACCCGTACCTGCAGATCCTGATGCTGGCTCCAGGCGCGGCGCTGGCTGCGGCTGGGCTTGAATTGCTGGACCGGGATGCGCATGGGCACGCAGGCCTTGCAGCCATCGCAGTAAGGCCGGTAGGTAAAGAGGCCGCTGCGCCGAAAGCCCGCCTCCACCAGGCCGGAATAGGCGTCGGCATGGATCAGATGGCTGGGCGTGGCGACCTGAGAGCGTGCTTGCCGGTCGGGCAGATAGCTGCAGGGGTAGGCCGCCGTGGCATAGAACTGCAGTTGGGCGAGCGGAAGGTCCTTGGGATAAGTCACGGCAAGCGATTTTCAATACGGGTCGGCGAAGCTGCCGCCAAGCTGGGTCCACAGGGAAGGATGATAGGTCCAGGGCCCCGGCTGCGCCTGCTGGCAAACGCTGGCGAGATGCGCCTCAAACACGCTGCGCGGGATCTCGGCCGCGCCGAGCGAGGCCAGATGGCGGGTGTTTTGCTGGCAGTCAATCCAGGGGATGTCGAACTGCCGGCACAGGCAGACCAGGGCGGCCAGCGCGATCTTGGAGGCGTCTGTGCGGCGCATGAACATCGATTCGCCAAAAAACATGCGGCCCAGATTGATGCCGTACAGGCCGCCCACCAGTTCCCCATCCATCCAGGTCTCGATGCTGTGCACGCGGCCCGATGCTTCCGCCCAGGCTAGATAGGCCTGCTGCATCTCGGGCAGGATCCAGGTGCCAGATTGGCCTTCACGTGGCGCATTGGCGCAAGCGGCCAACACCTCGGCCCGCGCGCTGTCGATGCGGATCTCGCAGCTATGTGAGCGCACAAAATGCGCCAAAGTCTTGCGCAAGGAGCGGGAGAGCTTGAAGTTCTGGGTCTGCAAGACCATGCGTGGGTCGGGCGCCCACCAGAGCGGCGGTTGATCTGGCCCGTACCAGGGGAAGATGCCGCGCGAATAGGCCGTCTGCAGGCGCAAGGGGCTCAGGTCGCCGCCGGCGGCCAGCAGTCCAGGCGCCTCGGAGTCCGGGCCCAGGGCACGGCTGCTGGGCGGGAAATGGGTGGGGGTGTCGTCAAGCCAGTCAATCATCTTGGCCTGATCGTAGCGGCACAAATCAGGCCATAAACTCTCGGCCATGAAGATTATTGTTTTTGGCATTCCCAACTGCGACACCGTCAAGCGGGCGCGCACCTGGCTGGGTGATCAAGGCCTGGATTTTGAGTTTCACGACTTCAAAAAGGCCGGTGTGCCTGCCGAGCAGGCGGATCGTTGGCTGTCCCAATTGGGCTGGGAGAAAGTGATCAATCGCGCCGGCACCACCTGGCGCAAGCTGGATGACGCGGCCAAGGCCGCCGTGGTGGACGCCCCCAGCGCTGCCGCCCTGATGCAGTTGCAGCCCAGCGTGATCAAGCGCCCCATCGTGCAATGGGCGGATGGCCGCTTGAGCGTGGGCTTCTCGCCCGAGTTGTTCCAAAGCCATCTCTAAAACGCGCAGTGATTTGGTGCGTTGCTCGCACCAAATCACTGCATCAAAGGCTGGGAAGCCTTGTCTTGGTGCGCGCCATGCTGGCGCGCCTCGCCCTAAATTGGGCATTGTTCTTGCTCCTTTGGTGCGTCGGGCCGAATCGGTGCATCACACCCCTGAAGGCCCTGTTCAGCCACAACAGAGGACTTCATGGAGAACATCAAGCAAAGCGGTGACGTGCTGTTCATCTTGCTCGGCGCCATCATGGTGCTGGCCATGCACGCGGGTTTCGCTTTCCTGGAACTGGGCACGGTGCGCAAGAAGAATCAGGTCAACGCCCTGGTCAAGATCCTGGTGGACTTTGCGGTGTCCACCCTGGTTTACTTCATGCTCGGCTACACGGTGGCCTACGGCACGCATTTCTTCACCGGTGCCGAGGCCTTGGCGGCCAAGAATGGCTATGAGTTGGTGAAGTTCTTCTTCCTGCTGACCTTCGCGGCGGCTATTCCCGCCATCGTCTCCGGTGGCATTGCCGAGCGGGCCCGCTTTGGCCCACAGCTGATGGCCACGGCGGTGATCGTCGGCCTGATCTACCCGGCTTTTGAAGGTGTGGCCTGGAATCAGGGCCTGGGCCTGCAGGCCTGGCTCAAGGCCCAGTTTGGCGCCGAGTTTCATGATTTCGCCGGCAGCGTGGTCGTGCATGCGGTGGGCGGCTGGATTGGTCTGGCCGCCGTGCTGCTGCTGGGCCCGCGCATGAACCGCTATCGCAAGGACGGCGCCATCAGCGCCCATCCGCCCTCGAGCATCCCCTTTCTGGCCCTGGGTGCCTGGGTGCTGACGGCGGGCTGGTTCGGCTTCAATGTGATGAGCGCCCAGACCCTGGACAAGATCTCCGGCCTGGTGGCGGTGAACTCCCTGATGGCCATGGCCGGTGGCACCCTGGTGGCCGTCTTGATGGGCCGTAACGACCCCGGTTTTGCCTACAACGGCCCGCTGGCCGGCCTGGTTGCTGTGTGCGCCGGCTCGGACCTGATGCACCCTTATGGCGCCCTGGTGGTGGGCGGCGTGGCGGGCTTCATCTTCGTCAGGATGTTCACCCTGACACAGAACCGCTGGAAGATCGACGATGTGCTGGGCGTTTGGCCCCTGCACGGCCTGTGCGGGGCCTGGGGAGGCATCGCGGCCGGCATTTTTGGCAGCCACGCCCTGGGCGGCTTGGGCGGAGTCAGTCTTGCTTCGCAGCTACTGGGTACTTTGCTGGGTGTGGCTTGGGCTTTCGGTGGCGGGTTCTTGGTCTACGGCGTGATCAAGAACTTGAGCGGCTTGCGGCTGAGCCAGGAGCAGGAGTTCGAGGGCGCCGATCTGTCCCTGCACAAGATCGGCTCTACGCCCGACCGGGAGGTCAGCTGGTAAGCTCGCCTCCATCTTTTTCCCCTTCTTGCTGTCTCATGTTCACAGGTATTGTTCAAGGCGTCGCCCAGGTGGCGGCCATCACCGATAGACCCGGCTTGCGCAGCCTGTTGCTCAGCTTCCCCGAGCGCTTTTGCGAGGGCCTGGAGATCGGTGCCAGCGTGGCCTGCGACGGCGTCTGCTTGACGGTGACCCGCATCCAGGACGCGCGCCATGCCGAGTTCGATGTGATGCAGCAAAGCCTGGGCCTGACCACCTTGGCCGATTTGCACGAGGGCAGCCGCATCAATGTGGAGCGGGCCGCCCGTGATGGCGCCGAGATCGGCGGCCACCCCCTGTCGGGCCATGTGGACTTTATGGCGACGCTGGCCGGTATTCGTAGACCTGAGCACAACCATGTGATGCGCATCCAAGTGCCCCAGCCCTGGATGCGCTACATCTTTGCCAAGGGCTATATCGCCATCAACGGCGCCAGCCTGACCGTCGCCGAGGCCGATCGCAAGGCCGGCTGGTTCGAGGTCTGGCTGATCCCCGAGACCTTGCGCGCCACCACCTTTGGCGACAAGGCCGAGGGTGCGGCGCTCAATATCGAGATCGAGCGCAGCACCCAGGTCTTTGTGGACACCGTGCGCGAGGCCCTGGACGAGCGCCTGGGCCCCTTGCTGCCTGCGCTGGAGAAGCTGCTGGCGGCCTCGGGCCAGAGCTTGGATGCCCTGGCCGAGCCACCCCGGCTTGGCTAATCTGCCAGCAGCTGCCTGAGCACAAAGGGCAGGATGCCGCCGTGGCGGTAGTAGTCCACCTCGATGGGGGTGTCGATGCGCAGGGTCAGGGCCACGCTTTGCCGGCTGCCGTCGGCCCTTTGAATGAGTAGCTGCGCCTCACGCTGCGGGGCCAGTTCGCCCTCGATGAGGATGTCGATCAACTCCTCGCCCTTGAGCCCCAGGCTTTGCCAGCTGTCCTCGCCCTTGAACTGCAGGGGCAGCACGCCCATGCCCACCAGATTGCTGCGATGGATGCGCTCAAAGCTGCGCGCCACCACGGCCTTGATGCCCAGCAACTGCGTGCCCTTGGCGGCCCAGTCGCGGCTGGAGCCGGTGCCGTATTCCTCACCGGCAAAGATCACCGTGGGCGTGCCCTCGGCGATATAGGCCATGGCCGCGTCGTAAATGCTTTGCTGCTCACCGCTTGGCTGGCGCAGGGTCAGGCCGCCCTCGATGCGGTTGCCATCTGGGCCGGCCGGCAGCATCAGATTCTTGATGCGCACATTGGCAAAGGTGCCGCGCATCATCACCTCGTGGTGGCCGCGGCGTGAGCCATAACTATTGAAGTCGGCGGCTTGGATGCCCTGGGCCTGCAGATACAGGCCGGCGGGCGAACTGGGCTTGATGGAGCCCGCAGGCGAGATATGGTCGGTGGTGATGGAGTCGCCAAACAAGGCCATGATGCGGGCCGCCTTGACGCCCGCTTGGGCGTATTGAGGCTCTTGGGTGAAAGCATCAAAAAAGGGCGGGCAGGCGATATAGCTGCTGGCCGGCCAGTTGTAGACATCCCCGCTGACACCTTCGATCTGTTTCCACAGCTTGCCGGGCTTGGCCGCCACCCGCTCGTAATTGGCGCGGAAGGCCTTGCCATTCATGGCGTACTTCATCAGCGCGTAGATCTCATCGCTGCTGGGCCAGATATCGCCCAGAAAGACCTCGCGTCCTTTCTTGCCCTGGCCAATCGGCTGGGTCATCAGGTCCACCATCACATTGCCTGCCAGGGCATAGGCCACGACCAGGGGGGGCGAGGCCAGGAAGTTGGCCTTGAGATTGGGGTGGATGCGGGCCTCGAAATTGCGGTTGCCGGAGAGCACGGCGGCGCAGATCAGGTCATTGCCGGTGATGGCGGCATTGATCTCGGGCCTGAGGTCGCCGGCATTGCCGATGCAGGTGGTGCAGCCATAGGCCGCCACATTGAAGCCCAGCTTTTCCAGATAAGGCAGCAGGCCGGCGCGCTCCAAGTACTCGGTGACGATGCGCGAGCCCGGGGCCAGCGAGGTCTTGATATGCGGTGCCACCTTGAGCCCTGCCTCCACCGCCTTCTTGGCCAGCAGGCCGGCGGCCAGCATGACGCTGGGGTTGGAGGTATTGGTGCAGGAGGTGATGGCGGCGATCAGCACATCGCCATTGCCGATGTCCAGCTCAGGCTTGCTCTGGCTGCTTGCCAGGGTGGGGCGATTGCCCACCATTTCCACCACGGCACGGGCCGAGCCGGGATGGACGGCCGGCGCGGTGGGGCTGGGCTCGCCCACCGGGTAGCGTTGATGCAGCTTGTCGGCCGCTTGATTGAAGCCGTTGGCGGCCGGGCCGGCGCTGAACAACTCGGCAAAGCGGCTGGACAGATGCGTGATCTCGATGCGGTCCTGCGGGCGCTTGGGGCCGGCCAGCGAGGGCACGACGGTGCCCAGGTCCAGCGTCACCACCTGGGTGAAATCAATCTGCCCGGACAGCGGAACACCGAACATGCCCTGAGCGCGGAAGTAGGTCTCAAAGGCCTCGATCTCGGCCTTGCTGCGGCCCGTGCCCTTGAAGTACTCAATCGTCTTCTCGTCCACCGGGAAGAAACCCATGGTGGCGCCGTACTCGGGGGCCATATTGGCGATGGTGGCGCGGTCTGGCACGGCCAGGCTGGCCGTGCCTTCGCCGTAAAACTCGACGAACTTGCCCACCACCTTCTCGCGCCGCAGGATCTCGGTGACGGTCAGCACCAGATCGGTGGCGGTGACGCCCTCGCGCAGCCGTCCCGTCAGTTCAAAGCCGACCACATCGGGGGTTAGGAAGTAAACCGGTTGGCCCAGCATGCCGGCCTCGGCCTCGATGCCGCCCACGCCCCAGCCCACCACGCCGATGCCGTTGATCATGGTGGTGTGGCTGTCGGTGCCCACCAGGCTGTCGGGGTAGTAGAGCTTGGCGCCCTTGGCCCCGGTCTTGTGCACGCCGCGCGCCAGAAACTCCAGATTGACCTGGTGCACGATGCCAAAGCCCGGCGGCACGACGCTGAAAGTGTCAAAGGCCTGCATGCCCCATTTCATGAACTCGTAGCGTTCCCGGTTGCGCTGGAACTCCAGCTGCATATTCAAGTCCAAAGACTTTTTGCTGCCGAAGTGATCGATCATCACCGAGTGATCAACCACCAGATCCACCGGCACCAGGGGCTCGATGGCCTTGGCATTCTTGCCCGCAGCGGCGGCCACATTGCGCATGGCGGCCAGATCGGCCAGCAGTGGCACGCCGGTGAAGTCTTGCAAAACCACGCGGGCAACGACGAAGGGGATCTCCTCGCTACGCTCGGCCTTGGGCGCCCAGTTGGCCAGCTGAGCCACATGCTCGGCGCTGACCCGCTTGCCATCGCAGTTGCGCAGCACCGACTCCAGCACCACCCGCAGCGAAAGCGGCAAACGCTTCACATTGGGAAACTGCTTGGCCAGCTCGGGCAGGGAGTAGTAGGCCCCACTGCGCTGCGAGGGCGTGGTGAAGTGGGCGTAGGTGTGGGCGAATGCGTGTTGAGTCATCAAGGCCTCCGGAGCATTGTTGGAAGCTGAAGTATCGGCCTCTTGCGTGTGGCGCATGGTTTCGCCGGGCTTTCCCGCTCTGGCGGCGAGCAGGTACACAAAAAAGCCGCCCAGGCACTTGACTCTGGGCGGCTTGGTGGGGACCCCGGCTAGGAGTCTGCGCGGCAGAAGAATCGTCGGCTACGAAGCGACCGCAGCGGTCCACTTTTGGCTTTGCCTCACTTCGTGTTCACCGGCTTTTTGCCCCATAGCCCCGCTATGGGGCTGCAAATCCGGCAAAAACTGGCCTCGCTGGGGCCACTTCTCGCGATCGACGCCTTCTGCCGCGCAGACTCCTAGGCGATAGGGGTCGGGCAGGCGCTGAGCCTTGTATCTTTAAGCCTC
>NZ_QAJN01000030.1 GCF_003852425.1 Paucibacter sp. KBW04
GAGCGAATACGAAGGGACTTCCCACCTTCGGGCAAACGGCGTCAATGCGCCAAGATTGGTGGTTCTCGAAGTCATCAATCAACTGCCATTTGAAAGGGGAAGTCCATGGAGAAGATTACCCGAGTCGGGGTGGATTTGGCCAAGCGTGTTTACCAGGTTCACGCAGTCGATAGCGCTGACCTTACCGTGCTGGCGCGGCCGATGTCTCCGGAACGCTTCTTGAGCTGGGCGGTGGGTTTGCCTGCAGGCACCGTGGTCGCTATGGAAAGTTGCTCTGGCGCGCACCACCTCGCCCGCCGCCTTCGCTTGATGGGGCTGGATGCCCGGCTGATCGCGGCCCACTTCATCGCACCCTTTCGCGTGCAAGGCGCCAGCGGCAAGAACGATGCAAACGACGCTGCAGCAATCTGCGAGGCCGCCTCGCGGGTGCGTACGCGCTGTGTGCCCGTGAAGACGCCGGAGCAGCAAGGCTGGCAAGGCATTCATCGCTTGCGCGAAGGCTACAAGGAAGAACGCACCGCCTGCATCAACCGCATTCGCGGTCTGCTGGCTGAGTTCGGCCTGGTCTTCCCGCAAAGTCCGGATGCCTTGCGCCGTGTGCTCAGCGACGTGCTGGAAGACGCCAGCAACGAGCTGCCCGGCACGATGCGCTTGGCTCTGCAGCGTGCGCAGGCGCACTGGCGGGTGCTGGACGACGAGATCGCCTGGTGCGACCAGCAGGTCAAGCAGCATGTGCGCGGCAATCAGGCGGCCGCTCGGGCAGCGCAGTTGCACGGCGTCGGTGAACTCACGGCATCAGCCCTGGTGGCTGCCGTGGGCGACATGCACCAATTCAAGAGCGCGCGCCAATTCAGCGCCTGGGTGGGTCTGGTTCCCAGTCAGAATTCCAGCGGCGGCAAGAACCGGCTGGGCCGCATCACCAAGCGCGGCGATGACTACTTGCGCACCTTGCTGATCCAGGGCGCCAAATCCGCACTGCTGGCCGCGCCCAAACGCAGTGATCGCATCTCACAGTGGCTGCTGCAACTGCGCGAACGTGCCGGCTGGCAGAAGGCTCTGGTGGCGCTGGCCAACAAGAACGCCCGCATTCTGTGGGCGGTGTTGACGCGGGGGATCGACTACGACCCCGAGCATGTGCCGCCAGTTCCGCAGTGCAAGCTGCCGGCGCAAAAGGAGCCGCACCCGGCCTGAGTCACATCACTCATTCACCGAATCACAGACCCACGTTCGTAGAAGCAAAGCACAGGTCAGACCGGCAGCAGGTGAACCCGATAACCCGTCCGTTGCAGGCGCGGCATGCCGAGCCAACAACGACGAACGAATGGGGTCTTGCTGAGCGGTTCGTATCTGGGGCAGCGGCATGGTCTGCAGCAAGCCCGTTTGTAGATGTTCAGTCTGTTCCTCGTTGCGTTGCCGCTGTTCAGAACGCGG
>NZ_QAJN01000031.1 GCF_003852425.1 Paucibacter sp. KBW04
GGGTAATCCCCCCGAATTCCATCACTCCGAGAAGTAGAGCTATGCGGCCATGGCCAGCCGCTGTTTCGGGGTGATGCCGCCCAAGGCCATGTTCGGGCGTTCATGGTTGTAGCGCCACATCCACTGCGTCGCGTACTCACGGACCTCGTCTAGGTCGGCCCAATGGTACTGTGACAGCCATTCGTAGCGGACCGTTCTGTTGAACCGCTCGACATAAGCGTTTTGCTGTGGCTTGCCCGGCTGGATGTGCTCGATGTGGATGCCGCGGGCACTGGCCCAGTTCAGCAGCGTGGCGCTGATGTACTCCGGTCCGTTGTCGCAGCGAATCACTTGCGGCTTGCCGCGCCAGGCCATGATCTGCGCCAGTACCCGGATCACGCGATGCGAGGGCAGCGAGAAATCCACCTCAATGCCCAGGGCCTCACGATTGAAGTCGTCAATCACGTTGAGCAGCCGGATGCTACGCCCGTCTTCCAATTGATCGTGCATGAAGTCCATCGACCAAACCTCGTTGCTGTGCTGCGGCACCGTCAGCGGCTCGGGCTTCTCACGCACCAGGCGCTTGCGCGGCTTGATGCGCAGGTTGAGCTCCAGCTCCCGGTAGATTCGGTACACGCGCTTGTGGTTCCAGGGGCAGCGGCGCACGTTGCGCAGGTGCAGGTAGCAAAGCCCGAATCCCCAGTTGCGGTTGTTGTCGGTCAGCCTGAGCAGCCACTGGGCGATCTCATCGTCTTCGATGCAACGCCGGGCCTCGTAGTGATAGCAGGCCTGACTGATCTGGAAGGCTTGGCAGGCCGCCCGGATGGACAGCCCTCGTTGCTGCACGGCTCGTTGCGCCATCTCGCGTCGGCGAGATGGCTTCACCACTTTTTTGCGAGCGCCTCCGCCACGACCTCGGCCTTGAGCTTCTCCTCGACGTACATCTTGCGCAGCCGCCGGTTCTCCTCCTCAAGCTCCTTCATACGTGCCATCAACGACGCGTCCATGCCGCCAAACTTAGCGCGCCACTTATAGAACGTCGCCGAGCTGATGCCCAGTTCGCGGCAAAGCTCGGGAACCGTCAAGCCGGCCTCCGCCCGTTTGAGTGCATCGATGATTTGGCTGTCGGTGAAACGCGATTTCTTCATGGTAGAGATTCTCCTGTGAGACTCTCTACTTCTCAGCGCACTGGTTTTGCGGGGGGATTACC
>NZ_QAJN01000032.1 GCF_003852425.1 Paucibacter sp. KBW04
TGTTTAGACCGGAGACATAGGTAACACCTGTGCCAGGACATGGGTAACACCTTCGGCTCAAGTATCTGCGCTCAGTTTGTTCAAGTCGATTTGCATGAATCGTTGATGGCAGAAGTACACATCGTGCACGCCGTCCTCCTGCGGATGCGGACGAATTCCGATGGGCAAGCGATGCAAGGCTGTAGACGTGCGCAGCTTGTGTCCTGCGAAGTGGATGAAGCCGTTCCAGCCCACCTTGATCACGGTGTCTGTGCTCGGATACTCGATCTCCTTGAGTCGATCCGGGTAGTTCAGCGTGCTGACTCGGTAGTGTTTCGCAGGCACCGTCATGCCTAGCGCTTCGTGGGGGCGGTCGCAGTTGTAGATCTGCCGCCAGGCGTCGAATTTGGCCTGCACCGACGCATGATCTTTGAAGTGCTGACCGGCAATCACCTCGACATCGAGCGTGCGATGAAATCGTTCCAGCTTGCCATTGGTTTGCGGGTGATAGGGGGCGCTGAAGCTCACCCGAATCCCCAAGCGAATCAGCCAGATCGCCAACTCGCTCAGGCTGCGCCCGCCAGCACTCGGGCAGCCCCAAGGTGTCCCGTTATCAGCGTTGATGCAGATGGGCAAACCATAGCGACGAAACACCTGCACCAGTTGGTCATGCACAGAGTGGGTGTCGGTGCGCGCCAGAGCGCTCAGCAGCAGACTGAAGCGTGAGTGATCGTCCGGCAGCGTAAGTCCATGGCATCGGCCAGCCAGCGTGGCGAAGTGTCCCTTGAAGTCGATCTGCCAAAGGCTGTTGGGTGTGTCGTGCTCGAAGCGCTGCCAGTGCTGTGCTGCGCGGCTGGCCTGCGGGCTGATGAGGCCATGGCGATGCAGGATATGCGTGACGGTACTGGGCGCGATCTGGGGCATGCCAAGATCGGCCAAGCGCCGAGCAATCTTGCGCCCACCCCAGGCCGGATGCTCTCGGCGCAGGTTCAACACCGCCTGCTCAACAGTCGCAGGACTGCGCGCCGGCGAAGTGTGAGGTCGACGGCTAGCATCGGACAGTGCTTGCTGAGTCAGCTCACCGTCGGCGATGCGGGCCAACCACTTGTAGCCCGTCTTCGGGCTGATGCCAAAGCGACGGCAAAGCTCACGCTTGTTCGCGCCATCCTGGCGGGCCAATTGGACGAATTCTTGGCGTAGGGACACGGTGCTCTTCTCCATCCAGACCATGGGCTTCTCCCGGGGGCTTGCAACCCTCGAAAGCGTTACCTATGTCCTGGCACACCTGTTACCTATGTCTCCGGTCTAAACA
>NZ_QAJN01000004.1 GCF_003852425.1 Paucibacter sp. KBW04
GGAATTCGGGGGGATTACCCCTGGACGGTATGACTTTGATTGGCTGGCGGACAAAGTGTTGCCGAAGACACGCGCGGAGATCCGTGATATTCGCGCCGAGCGCTCAAAGCGAACTAGCCCGTCGAGCGACCATCAGGGCAACCAGAACAAGGGCAGCATCTACCACTGGTGGGCGCTTGTTTATTGTGACCGGATACGCATCGCTGAATTCCAGTGGTTTGGTGGCTTCCCTGAGGGGCATCGAGATACGTTTCTGTTCTTGATGGCTGTAGCCCTAAGTTGGTTCACGCGTAGTGAAGCACTGCGCGATGAAGTCGCGGCCTGCGCGCGGCGGTTCACTCCGTCACTGACGGAGGCTTAGGCTCTAAGCTGCACTTCGGTCGTATTGGGGCGAGCGGTGGACGCAGCGGAGGGACGCCAAGTCTTCCAGGGGACCGAGCGAGATCCTCGCTACTAGTTTCAGCGTGAGACGTTGGATCAGCGGCTCGCGCCGCTGATCTCATCCGACCATCTGCCTGATCTACGCGCGTTGATTCCGGGCGAGTTGAGACTGAACCGAAAGGCTGGATACGACCGCGCGCGCGATCGCGTCAAGGAGGGGCGGTTCGCGAAGCGCCATTGCGGCGCGGATACCAAGGAGCATGCAGTGCAGCTTGTAGTTCGGGGCGACAAATCGGCCAGGTCGCGACCCGCTTCGATATTAGCTAACGTACGATCCGGAACTGGTTGAAGGCGGCAGGAAAAATCGCCTGCCTTAAAAAGTGGGCGAAGCCCTAGCGACTCCTATCCGACGCCTGCACCTGGTACGATCAACGCTTGTTTAAAGTAAGCTCAAGCTGGAATTTTTGAATGCCGACATTTGTGGATCTCTTCTGCGGCGCGGGTTTCGGTGCGCGCGGTGCAGTTCGAGGGGGCGGTATTCCTCTGCTCGGATTGGACGCATGGGACTTGGCAACCAAGACCTACAAAGCGAACTTTCCGCAGGCTGAGATCATCACCAAGAAAATCGAGGATGTTTCGCCTGCGGAGCTCGGGGCGAAGTACCAACCGGACGTTCTCTTGACGTCTCCCGAGTGCACATCTCATTCGATAGCTCGTGGTGCCAAGCCAGGCTTGGAGAAAAGCCGTGAAACAGCGATCGGCATTGTTCCCTGGGTTGAGGCGATGGAGCCGCGCTGGGTCATTGTGGAGAACGTCAACCGGATGAAGAAGTGGGATCGCCATGACGAACTAGTCCAAACCATTGAGGGTCTTGGCTACGCAGTTAGCGATCTGCTGCTCAACTCGGCTGACTTTGGCTCAGCTCAGGCGCGCAAACGCATGTTCCTTGTGTGCGATAAACAGGGCACAAAAGTCAGCCGCGAAGAGCTTCTCCGAATGATGAACGCACCGAGAAAAGCAGCTCGCGACATCGTCAACTGGAAGGCGAACTATCCGGTTTCCCAGCTGAGAAAGCCCGGCCGGGCCAAAGCGACATTGGAAAGAGCTGAACGCGCCATCACCGAGCTGGGCCAAGGCGTGCCGTTCTTGATGGTCTACTACGGCTCGGACTATGCCGGCGGCTGGCAGACCTTGGATGCACCACTTCGAACAGTGACCACGGTTGACCGATTTGGCTTGGTGACGTGGAAAGAAGGCACCCCCTACATGCGCATGCTTCAGCCGGACGAGCTGCTGCTTGCGATGGGGGGGGCAACTGAGCACGTCTTGCCTCATGGAACCCGGCGGGAGAAGGTTAAGCTCTGTGGTAACGGTGTGTGCTCGGACGTCATGACAGCGATCTTCCAGTGGATTTCGGCGAACCAGGGCGCAGCAGAAGGCCGCATGATTTAACCGCTCCGAGTGATCCCGTCCAGCCACGCAGCGACCTGAGCTGGCGCCCGAAGTTCAGCCGCATGCAGCAGCCCAACAATGTCTTGCGCTGCCACCAGGATCACAGGGTGCCCATCGTCCGTAACTTCCTGGTACGCCTGCCGGTCTACATACGAAGTTGTCACCAGAATCCCGAATTCGCGGTGCTTGATTCGGCTGATCAGACGAGAAACCTCTCTCACTCCTACTGCGTTGTTGGAGCCGTAGCACTTCGCCTCTAGAGCAAAGTCAACCTCGATCGAAGCTGGACCTCGTCCAATGCGTAGGCATCCAATGCCGTCCCGACCTCCATCGCGCCATGGCCGGGTCAAATCGAGGCGTGAAACATCGGGAAGCAGGAGGCGGGTAAGCGCACCTGCACAGGCCTCGAAACCGTATGGATTTGCCTTGTAGCGCTGGCGTATCACTTCGATAAGCGCCTCGTCCGCAGGGGTTGTGGGTTGCTGCTCCAGCTTTGTCCTGATCAACACAGAACGCGGGGCCATAAGCGGCCGCACGCCACCAGACGCCATCCATGCCTTCCAGGCGCCGGGTGCGGCTGCTGCCGATGCATCACCGCGCCCCGCGGCATGGATCCAAGAGCGCGCAATCACTGCCTCATCAAGAATCGTGAACACCGCCTTGTAATTCTGGAATCGCTGTCCCTCGCTCGTCTTCCACAACGCCACAAGATCCTCAGTCGCAGCCAATGCCGGACTGCCAGGCACCGCAAGTCCTCTGAACCGAAAGGTCCGGCCCGAAGCCTCCGTAGTAAAAACAAGAATTGGCGGCACCAGATGGCGTTGCCCCAAATGCGACCAGTCGAAGATCTGACGCAACAGCTGGTTCCCGAACCGGGGTGTGTCATGCAGTAGGCGCCCCGGGTGGCGGTTGTCACCGTAGTAGGTGAATGTCCCTGTGGTCTCATCCAACTGATCAGGCCACTCCGGCTCAGCCAAGTTTGAGGTCAGAACAAGCAGCGTTGGGCGCTCCTTGCTGCCCCGGTACCGGAAGCCGCCTTGCCTACTCACTCCGGCCAAAGGAACCAAAGGATCAGCGATACCGCCGCGTTCAGTCTTGTAGCCGGCATAGACGGCGTCAACTATCAAGTCAACTTCGCTCAGTTGCTCGCCGCTGAAGAAGGTCATGCCATTGAATCCGTTCCGGCGCACACCATGTTCGCAACGCGGCGCGCGCAGCTTTCGAGTGACGCCTCTATCTCATGCTCCCAGAATCTCATCACACGCCACCCATTCGCTTCCAGCAATCGAGTGCTTTCCACATTTCGTTCTCGATTGCGCAGAAGTTTCTGTGCCCAGAAATCGCGGTTGTTCTTGGCCATCGTCGAATGCTGCGGGCAGAGCCGTGCCAGAAGCAACCGTCCACAAACACAGCCAACCTAGCCCTAACCAAGACAACATCCGGGCGTGTCCGCCTGATACAGAAGTGTAGCGCCCACATACTCCGGCGAAGGCCAAACTCCGGCCCGGTATCGCGCCCCTTGATCCGCGACATCATCCGGCGACGTTGATCGGAAGTGGCAAGTCGTTCCATATCGCAGTCAGAAGAATGCGACCTTCCCAGGGCGCCGCATATGCGTGGAGTAGTGGTGAGCAAGCTCCGACAAAACCTCTTGACGCATCCTAGAAACCACAGCCCCCTCTACAGTTCCTCTATATGGCCTCGCCAAGAATATTCGGCAGGAAATCATAAGCCGCCCCGACACACCTCCCAACGTGATCTCCGGCGTTATATAGATCGAATCATTTGCACCCGACCCGTTTTGATAAAACGGCTTCGGCTCATCAGTCGGGACAAACAAAGACAAGAGAAATCGATGAGACCTCGTTTTATCCTGCGCGTAGTCACAATCAGCACTCAGCTCCGTAACATAAACATTGCCGGGATTCAACTTACCCTTGCTGATTTCTTTTTCTTGCGGCGTCTTCTTTGAATAACCATGCGCGAATTCAATACATAGTGCCTCACGCCAATCACCCATCTGATCAGCAAGTCCAATCTCATCAACTAGGCCGCCTTGAGCCTTCTCCAGAAATCCGTTATCCAAAAGAATAACTGCCCCGCGCTCAGACGCCCTCAAATTCGACTGTTCGGAATGAATGAAGAAGTCATTGAGAAGGCTGGTCAGCTTTGGCTTTCCTGCTGCTTCCTTGGGCAGAGAAACCTTCTCTTTACTCGTCAGCTCAAGAAAACTATCCAGCGCCCCTTTCGCTGCCTCCTTGTTCAACCAATCCTGGGCAATTGGCGTCAATGCCAAGTAAACCCCTTTCGTCGGCGCATTGGGTGCATGCGGACGGCCAAGTGTCTCTTGTGCCATCCTTTTCATGGTGTCCTTGACAGCAGCCCCATTTGTGAATGGAATGCCGCCGATATCCAGCTTTCGAATCAGCTCATTGCTCGTGGCTGATGCTGCACGCGAGGCGCATGACTCCCACAACATGAATGATCGTAGCTGTGGGAAATCAGTGAATATCTTTTCGATATCAGCCTTCACCTTCTCCTTTGCCTCTGAAGAGATATTTTCATCTTCATCGGAAATATTCTTGACCTCAGTCTTATCGAGAACACGATAGTCGAATGGAATCAGATCCTCTGAATTGGCTGCCTTCAATCTGGAAACCAGAAGCTGCCAGGCGTTCTCAGCCTCTTCTGGGTACGCCGACCAGAACACAATTAAATATTTCGATGGATTGATCAGCTGGCGGATAAACGCGACCAGCGCCGCAATATATTGCTCAGGCTTGCTTTGCAATGATCCAAGCAGATGCAGATCTGTAAACAGTATTCGGACTCCGTCATGCTTGTGCGCAGGTTGCCGCTCAAGCTTCCCATTTGCCACCCAGTGGGACATTATTGGCAATCCGCAGACACCTAAGCCATGGGATATCTCCCACAACTCCTCCTTTACGTCGTCGAGAACAATTATTGGACACGAATGTTCAAACACTTCTTCACTCCCCACCCTTGAAATTCATTACCACTGCAGCGCCATCAAATGCTTTAGGTATGTCGATGAGATCACGCGCGTCGCCCATTGAAGGGATTTGCAGACTCCCACCAATATTTTCCATCACCAATTTGCAGTAGTACAGCCCCAAGCCCATCCCGCCTACGCGCTTGGTTATAAAGGGTTGTATAGCGTCTGCCTCGCTTACCGCGAAGCCGGTTCCATTGTCGGCGATTACTACGGACCCACCATCTTCGCTTGACCACACGCTCTTAATTATCAAAGCCGGCTTGCGGCCGGAAACTTTGTCGCGCTGGTATCGATATTCAGTCCAGTAAATGGCGTTATCGACGATATTATTCAATGCACTCAAGACGAGGTGCTGGGGAGCCTTTATAAAAAAATCAGGACTCTCACCGGTAACGATCGGTGCGGAAACCGTGATACCGTGAAACTGGAAGCGAACCTCGTTCAGTTCGAGGACCTGCTTCACCAATTCACGCATGGACAATTTTCTTGCTTTCCCCTGACGCAAAAGCACTGAAATGGAGTCCAGCATCTTTCTAAGGTCACCCAACCCATTCCGCAGTCGCTCCGGCGGAGCCCCTTTCTCCGCCAATGACGTAAGTGTGCGAATTGAGCGGTCAATCTCATGAAAAACCAAGGCCAAACCCATCCCGGCCATACCTGCGTTAAGCATCACAGACCTAACTTGGTCAACTTCCTTTTCGATGGCCTTCACGAACGGCGTAAGCGTCTTTGACAGTTCCTTATCCTTGTTGCAAACCTCTTTCAGGCCATCAATCGCGTCTTTCAATTTGATAGTGGAGCCTATTTGGCTGCCATCGTCTCTAAGGGCCGCGTCAATTGCCTTGCGGTCGGGCTCATGAAGCTTCTCAAAGTGCTGGACGACGCTTAGCGCTAGCAAACGAAATCTGGAGAAGGTTTCGTCTTCGTTGAATCCTTCGCGATTCGTTTTTTCCTGAAGTGCCGCGCTGTCTGCTAGGTCAAGCTCGATCGCTGCGACAAGTTGACTCGTGCCTATCCGTTCGGCGGGCCTATTGATTCGGCGTGCATTCAGACCGAGCCAGTCGTCCTCTGGCTCACCGTAGTTGTAGACGCGAATTCCATCTCGGAAGACGCGAATGCCCGCTTGGTCTTTAAGCCATTGCTTAGTCTGGCGAATGTCTCCGCCCATTAGGCGCAACAGTTCATCCCGGCGGTAGAAAACATGAAATCTGCCTTTAATAGTGCCAATGCCGGCAAGAGCAGTCTCAGGATTGATGAAGATTGAAGCCTCGTCAGCCTTCTCGGCTTTCGCCTTCGCCTCCCGGTACGCCTCGTCCGACCATTCGAGCATTCCCGGCGATGAAGACTTTTCTTTCCTTTCGTGCAAGTTCTTCAACTTTGGGGGACCGAAACTGTATTTCCAGGTAAATCCCTCATTTGATAGCTCAAATTCGTATACCCAAATCGAACGCCGCAGCAGTTCCTTCAAATCTGGAACGTCGTCAATGTCCCCTTCCCGTCCAGGTACGGACAGTGAAACATGGAAAGAATCATTAGTGTGAAACGGGCTTTCTAAGGATACGACCAATCGCTTGAGGTCGCGAAGATCTTTGCGCGCCCATTCCTTACGCGCCAAGCCAGATATCTCAATGATTGTTCCATGCTGCTGGCCAGGAAAGTCAACAGCTTTGTCCCGCTTCGTCAGCCGAACCTTCAGTCCGCCATCGACGTAGTCCGATGAGCCGATCAACTCGCCCCAATCCAGCTCAACCACAATCTCTCGCGCTCCTTTTGTACGGGTGATCATGCGGAATTGCCCACCCAGCTTTTGTACAGCCAAGCGCCCCACGCCCTTCTCGCCCAGCGGCAAGCGTCCAAACCTAGCACTTCGTACTCGATTCGGCCCTCGCTTGGAGTCGGTGCCTATGTCGAGCCACCGATTCTTGATGGTGTCAGGACTCATCCCGCAGCCATCGTCCCGAACGGTGATCTTTTTTGCTCGAAGGTCAACCACAACCTGGACATCTTCGGCATCAGCGTCATACGCATTCTTGACGAGTTCAAAGATGGCCAGCCTGTCATGCCCCACGAGTTGATCGCCCAGCAACCGGAGGATATGGCTGCGGACGCGGACAGGAATGCTTTCCGTTATGTTGTTTGACACAGCTTGTCCAAAGTAAGAATCCAATATCGAATCACTATATCGGCGGCCGAACGCCGAGTTCTCGGCTAAAACCCTGTCGATGGGGCTCGGTCAAGAACTCGCGGCACGAAATCTAGCCAAACTCCAAGACTTGGCCGTTTTAAACCAGATGGTCGACATCAAATGCTCTGAAGGCCCCCATATCTTGGACCCGCGCACCAGTTCGTAGCCATCTCAAAGCATTGAAGAATTGGCCATGACCGAGTACCAGCGCCGTAGCTTCAGCGGTCGAGAGAAGTGCGGCAGCCGCACTTGCGCTAGCGCGAGGATCACCCGGTCCATGAACTGAGCAAACGACTCAGCACCGCCCACTCTTTGTACCAAGTGTCCGCTTTACGCCAATAGGCATCCACTCACCCCCGACGTTCGCTGACCGTTGTGCCTGCGCAGCGTCCCGGCGCCAAGTACGTGAACTCCTGAATCGGCCAAAGCTCAGCGGGATCGTCCGCGAACTTGGCGATCGCCGGAGCGCCGAACTGCTTTGCCCGCGCTTGACTGGCTTGGCATTCGGGTGTCGTCCCCACTTCAAATCCCAGCTCATTGTTCTCGGCCTCCCTGTTCACGAATCCGTGCTCCATTTTGAATGTCTTGGTTGACAGGTGTCGATGACGTTGCTGTGATGAGATCGTCTCCGATATTCGTCAAAGATCTCGGTCTTCGGCTGGAGGCCGAAGACCGAGGGCCGGGGCGATGCGATCTTAACGTCGCACTGGCGCTGAATGCACCGGCCTCGTCACCCCTCACGGCTAGAGCCGTGTCCCCTGTCAGGCTAGCGCCCGTTTTCGCGCCCCTGCCGGGCTTCGACGGGCGCGGGGCGATGCCCCCCCGGCGTTCAGCTCGATCAGCAGGGGCCGGTGCGGCAGAAGGCGCTGCGGCCTGAACGGCCTTGCGCCGATTGCTTGCTCAACCTCATGCTGATCTTCGCCTGCTGATACTTGTACCACCGGAAACCGCCGACTTTGCATCCATAGCCGATCGCGCCATGGCCTGGGCGCGAGGAGTGCGGTGGTTGGCGCATCGTATGCTGTGCCATCACACGTGCCAGAGTCTGAGGAAAAAATGGATAGAGAGCAGATCGCAGACAGTGCAAGCACTTTTATTCGGACCATCAACTTCGGTCAACAGCAGCTCATTGGTCCCAATGGCGAAAAGCAGGTGGACAACTCCAAGTTGAAGGACATTGATGTTGCTCTGCCTGCCGAAAATGGCGGGAGTTCGTTGACTGTCATATGTGGCCGAAATAGGACTGGGAAGTCGCATTTCCTCCACCACACATATCAGGCTTTGCGCGCCCACAACGCCAATTTGAAAGCGCCGAATTACGACGCTGGCCTCGGTACGGCATCAGCTAACGTGTGGGTCCGACCGGTCGACGCAACGATGCCGTTTGCTGGCCATGTTCTGCTTGCCAATCTGTCTTCATTCGCCAACAAATTCGCGACGCTCTCTCTCAAGCGCGGGAGAGTCAGCGGTGATGGCGACGAGCGGCGTATATCGTCCGTGCGCTCATCGTTTGTGCGCGATCAACTTTTGTCTGCGCCTTCTTTCGCACAGGCAGTAGGAAGACCTATCGTCGAGGAAGACCTAAAAGACGAGCACTTTGAAAAGCTGTGTCGAAATTTCGATCCAAATAAACTTTACTGCGTGAATACCAGCTCGACCCCGCCCCTTAAATCCTTTGAGCAGATGTGTGGTGGCAAGCTTTTCTTTCGATTCAATGTTGGCCGGGGCTTCGAACCGGTGCTGTATTACTCACGTAATGAAGCGACGACATTTGGATCGGACGGGAGCGGCTGGAGTCGGGGGCAAAAGGTGGCCTTTGTCTTGTGTCTAATTCTTTATTATTTGAAGCCTCGAATATTGCTCATTGATGAATTGGAGAATCACCTACACCCTGAATTCATCTCAGGCCTATGCGAGTTAATTAGGAAATATGCTGGCCAGAGTATCGTAACCACTCATCATCCGCACCTGATTTTCTCGACGCATGCGGACCGGGTATGGTTCTTTGAATTAGAATTAGTTAAGGAACGACCCAGCCTAATTGAAGTCATGCCACAGAAACGCTCGGACGATCGCCCGCATCCCAAACGAAGAATTAGCGATCTAAGCACTGATTTTCAACGAATTTCTGCCGCATATAAGCTCTTTGACGCTTTAGACAAGCAGTTGCTAAATATTGGGCTTTCCGCGCGTTCGGAGTTGGCATTTAATCTACTTGAATCCATAAATGGTGGCCTAACTTTGAAGGTCGCCGCTGCTGGGAGCGGGGATCGGGCAGATGGGCAGACGAACGCCCTTGCCGAGGAACTGCATGAAATCGTTCGAAGGAAGGGGACAAACGAACTACGTGTTCTCGACTACGGAGCTGGATCGGGTCGTACGTTCTGGGAGCTTGCGAAAGTCAAGAAATTGAACTTGGAGAGTGCGCAGTGGACTTTTTATGAGCCCAATGCCAAACAAGCGGAACTTCTCAATACTCAACTAATGGATAGAGTTAATCAGAAGCAAGTCACTTTAACAACTGACATAAAAAGCGCCGAACCTCCATTTGATGTCGTGCTGGCAGTTAATCTGCTTCACGAATGCACGCCGAGAGATATCTATAAGTTCTTCCAGGACTGCCGCGAACTCGTGGCTCAAGACGGAAAGGTCGTCATTGCAGAGCTCTATCCTTTGCTTGAGCCTGAGCGTTTTGGTATCGGTTACTCAAGTGCCGACTTGATCGAGGTTGCTTCTGCCTGTGGTTTCTCGGTCTATAGTAATAACATTCCAATGCGCGGAGGAGCCCTGACGGCATATGTCGTTATCGGGCGCCCTGCAAATGCAGTGAGCGAAGAAGCTGCGGTACATACCATCTGTTCAGTCGTGTGGGCGGGCATCAAGCGACGTCATCTGATCGAATACGGGGAAACAGTCGAGAGTCGGCGTGTGCGTGATGCAGTTAAATTGGCGTCACAACTACATGCTATTGCCAGCATGGAAGCGTACGCGCAGGGTAGTTGGCGCGACTTCAATGGCTGAAGGAATGCGACGGAAGCACAGAATATGCGTGAAGTCGTGATCAATTCAAACTGGACCGTCGCTGGTAACATTGTGTCGCCAGCCGCAGTGGTCCACGGTCAGATGCGGCCACGCCGCATTGTCGATGAAGTAGAGATTGGCGTGATGACGCTCGGGTTGAACGAGGACTGTGGAGCCTTGGTGCTTCACGGAGCGGATTGGAGTGAGGATTTTTTGAGGCGCTGCGCTTGCTCCTTTGTGGGGCACACCCATACCGCAGCATCGAGTTCCTGCGCCTTAAAGGCGCGTTCGATCTTTCCACTCCAACGCGAACCCCGTCCGGACGCACAGCAACGGCGTCAGGACGCTTCAAATCCTTGCCTAGAGCGCCCAGCTGGCCGCCATTCGTCCAGTTCGTCCAACTAGCCGCCAAAACCTGAAGCCGGGATTGTTGAATATCAAGGCTGTGCTGTAGCGTTGCCATAGCAATGCGACTCAGAGTATGCCTTGTTCGGTTGCTCAGTGAGCGGGTCGAACGCCATGGCTTGGCTGTGGGACGTGATGCCCCACATGACCTGCCCCCTACCGCCGTACCAGTCGCATGGCGGAAGTCCGGGTTGAAGGTTACTTGATCTCTTTGCTTGTAGCCGGTGGCGGATGGTTCTTTGTGCGATGGTTGCGGGCGAACTCGGCCGGAGGAATTCGTCCTAAGCTGCTGTGCGGCCGCACCTCGTTGTAGTCTTGGCGCTAGGCAGCAATCGCCGTACGTGCTTGCGCTAGCGTCTCGAACCAATGCTCGTTCAAGCATTCGTCGCGGAACTTGCCGTTGAAGCTCTCGATGTAGCCGTTCGGCATGGGCCGCCCGGGCTGGATCAAGATGTGCTGTACGCCGTGAGACTGCGCCCAAGCGATGAAGGCCCGGCAAGTGAACTCCGACCCGTTATCTGTTCGCACCGCCGCCGGATAGCCCCTGAACATTGCCGCCCGATCCAACAGCCGCGTCACGTACTGCCCTGAGATGCCGAAGTCCACGGCAATGTCCACGCACTCATGCGTGAAGTCGTCGGCCACGGTCAGGCTTTTGATGCGCCGGCCATTGGCCAAGCTGTCGGAAACAAAGTCCATGCTCCACACCTCATTGACTCGGATTGGCACGGTGAGCGGTACGCGCTCGCTGGCTGCCCGTCTGATCTTCTTGCGCTTGCGCACCGCGAGTTGCGCCTGGCTGTACAACCGATAGACGCGCTTGTGGTTGACGCCCGGAAACTCTGGGCGCAGCAGGTCGTGAATGCGGCGATAGCCGAAGCGCCGCCTCACCTGCGCGATCTCGACGATCTTGGCGCTGAGTTGTTGCGTGGCCTCATCGATCACGGGCGGGTTGCGATAGCTGTCTATGGAGAGCCCCACCAGGCGGCAAGCGCGGCGTTCGGACAGATGGTGCTGCGCAATCATCTGGGCCGCCGCTTCACGCCTAACCTGCGGGGCTAGGGCTTTACGCCGAAAACGTCCTTGAGCGCATGGATGTCAAGGTGCGCCTCGGCCAGCAGGCGCTTGAGCTCGGCGTTCTCGGATTCGAGTTCACGCAGTCTCTTGGCATCCGTGGCCTGCATGCCGCCGTACTTGGCGCGCCACTTGTAGAAGGTGGCGTCACTGAAGCCACCTTGGCGGCACAGTTCCTTGACCGGCATGCCAGCCTCTGCCTGCTTCAGGAATCCGATGATCTGTTCCTCGGTGAATCTGCTCTTCTTCATGTCCATCATTCTCCTGGTTGATGGACTTCACTACCTTTGCGCTGGTACGGCAGGAAGGGGGCAGGTCAAATTCAGCCTACTTTGGCCTAGCGAGGTCGAGTTGATCGGCATGCTCGTGAAGCGCCAGCCCATGCAACGCCGCCACCGCCCGCGCGAAGCTCGCGTTGTCCCCCGTCTGAAACAGGCCACTGACCCGCAACTCAGCAAGGCCGCCCGATTCGACCAATCGAATCGGCACCGCGCTGTAGCGATTCATCTCAGCCACGGCGTCAAGCAACGGAACATCGTCAAACAGCGCCTCGCCACGCCTCCAAGCCAACACCTGCTCCATGCGCGGCCGGTCGACTTGGGGAACAGCCAAGGCAAGCGAACTGCCCTGCTTGCCTGACTCCCCTGCCCCAGTCCGCGAATCAAGTCGCATTCGTTCTCCAGGCGCCATCACAAGTGGGCTCCGACGCGCAGCCCCCGCGTCACCTGATGAAGCACCACGGACCACCACCTGCCCTTCCACCAAGGTCACGGCGAGGGCTGCGGCTGCAGCAGGCGAATCACCTGGCGTCAGGCGCACGACAAAGGCCGTGCCGGTGGCCACGACCTCGGTGCCTGCCGCCTGAACAATGAAGGGTCGGCTCACATCCTTGGCGACCTCGAACAAGGCCTCCCCACCCTCCACGGAGACCGTGCGCTGCGCCCGCCCAAGCTCCACGCGAACCCGCGTGGCGGTGTTCAGCGACATGCGGGTGCCGTCTTCCAGCATCACCACCTGCTGCTCACCCACACCGGTCCGAAAGCTCTCTACATTTCGCCAGGGATGCAAGATCACCAAGCCCACAAGGAACGAGACAGACAAGGCCAAGGCCCAAGGCACAGGCCTCGAAGCCAGGTGCGCTTGGCGAGCCACTGAAGCACCCTCACCAGAAGCTGAGCGGGCATAGCTGCTCAGCGTCACGCCCGCCACTTCCTGCCAGATCTCGGTGCAGCGCTCAAAAGCAAGACGATGCGCCGCAGACCGCTCCTGCCAAGCCAGGCATTCGCGCTCCATGCGTACGGACCGATCAGGCCCATGCAGGCGAGCCACCCACACCGAGGCTTCAGCAGCAATCTCGGGTGTCACCGCCGGAGCAGCCACCTCACCAAGCCCCCTGCCCTCTTCTTCTCCTGAACCTCGCACGCCTACCAACCTTCCATCCAGCCTGTTACCTGCAGTGTCGCCTTGGCAATGTGCTTCTCTACCGTGCTGGTGCTCAAGCCATGGCGATCCGCAATCTCCCGATAGGTCAGGCCGTCAATGCGGTTGGCCAGGAAGATGTCGCGCGTCTTCTCGTTCAAGCGATTCAGGCACACGCTCATCCGCGCCATGCGCTCGCGAGCCAGCACCACAGCTTCAATGCCCGGCGCCGTATCCAAAAGCACCACCTCCTCCAGCAGCACCTCCTCGCCATGATTGACCCGCGCTCGGTGTGCATCAATCGACAAGTTCAGCGCCGTGCGCATCAAGAACGCCTCGGGCCGCTCCACCGGCACCGGCTGATCCAGCTCATAGCGGGCGAGGCGCACCCAGGCTTCTTGCACCAGATCATCAGCGTCATGGGTTGAGCGGCCTCGGCGCATCAAAGCGGCTCTGACGCGCGAGAAAGCTGCTTCCAAATTAATCATTTGGAATCTCCTTTTCACCAGCAATTGATCGGCGCTGGTACCCTGCAGCGGCGAGGTTCGACGTTGCATCGCCGGGACCTGATGCGACTAGCGCCGGAAAGACAGAGCGCCATTGACCCCAACTGGTTGTCCACTCGCTGAAGAACTTGACCAACAAAGAACAGCCATGACGGAGACACCAAAGAGCCACGCCTCTGGCCAACTATTCGAACCACCTCACCCTGAATTGCTTCCATTTCTTGAGCGGAAGTAGTGACAAGTCGCCGCGCAAACATTGAATACCCAATGTTCGAGCCGTCCTTTCGAACCAGTTCCAGCCTCGTTTCGACGACATGAGGGAAAGCCAACCGCGCGGCGCCAGCATCCGCATTAGCCACGAATCGAATCCGCTCAACACCGCGATCAGCTAGATCAACGAAGACTGCCCGCCAGTCGGGTGCCCCCATCGGCGAACACCTCCAAGCGCCCAGCAATTCCCGCTGACCATCGCTCAACGTGCCAAGAGCCCAAGTCAGAGGGCTACGGCTTTCCTCAACAAGAGCAGGCGCTTGAATCGGTAGTGCAGCAAAGTGGACCAACGCGTATCTGCAACAAAGCGGACGACTCAGCCACTCAGCATTTGCTCCACACAAAGTGTTTTCCATCACTCCCCCTTGCTGAAGTGAGAAGGCGCGCGTTGCTTGCGCTACCGCAACCTGTCAATGCTACGAAATTCGTAGTATCTGGATTGTACAAAAGCTACGACTCTCGTAGCAAGATGAAAGACGCGGAAAACAGTACAGCGGGGGTCTGGCAAAGGCGGCTGAAAGAGGCTCGCATTGCTCTCGGACTCAGCCAAAAGCAGCTAGGAATTGAGGCGGGCCTTGACGAGTTCGTGGCTTCGACCCGTATAAATCGCTACGAGCAGGGCGTTCACGCACCCGACTTCCAAATAGCGATGCGATTGGCTCAAGTGCTTGGCGTACCAGTCGCGTTCCTCTACTGCGACAGTGACGAAATGGCGCAGATGATCTTGACGTTCCATAAGGCGCCAGAGGCGGCGCGTCGACAGGCTATAGCTACCTTACAAAAAGCAACGTGAAGCCCCCGTCCGAGCACAGCCTGAGAGTCTTTCCTTGTGGTTATCTGACTGAATTGTCTCTTCGCAAAGCACGGGATACCCGTTGAGCAGAGCAAAGAACCAATTCGAACGCAGTACAAGGCTAACAGCCAGGTCCAAGCGTAGTTCAACAACTACCGCGACGGCCAACACCGGCCATCTAGCATTCCGTTGGACAACCGCCTGCAGCACCCCCTGACACGGCCGATCAGCTAAGTCGGGTTGGCCGAGAAACCCAGGCTGAGACCCACGACAGTTTTCACAAACTTCGAAACGACGCCGAAGTGCAGCAAGCGTCGACAGAGAACCTACTGGCACTGAAGCGCTCTGTGCCCTTCACAGAAACTCGCGCCCGAACGTTGCCAAGCGGCCAATTGCCCTAACGCTGCCACACCCTGCTCTCGTTGCACTGCCTGACTACAGTGTTTTGACGCCTGATCTCAGACGCCGTCTGGGGCTGACGGTAGAAGCGAATGGTTAGCTAGGCAGCACGTCAACCACCTGCGGCAAGCAGTAGCGCCAAAAGCGCAATATCTCGTCTTTCCTTCGCAGCAGTTCCAGCAGCTAACGCGCGGTCTTCCAAGCTAAATGTTGCATTTTCAGAGTCCTGTTTCATCGCATTCGCTGATGCCCTCTTTATTGCGAGTAAGTCCGAGACGGCCACTACTTGTAACAGGTATCCATCCAAAGTCGCTTGTTGCGAACGGGAAAGGCAATCATCAAACTCTGGGTCTCCTGCGACCGAAGTCAGGATGTCAACTTCGGGGAGCACTGGATCGCCAACACAGAACTTGAAGTTCGGCTGCTGCAACCGTTCAAGCGGCGGCCTGTTTGGGAACTCTTGAAGAAAGCTAGTCATAGCCTCCGTGTTGGTGCGGTCGCGAGCAATCCATAGGTCTAGATCGCGCGTTGGACGGTCAATGCCCATCAATCGCATGGCTTGCCCGCCCACTAGAAGGTAGCGGACTCCAAGCGCCAAAAACCGGCGTATGACCTCCCTTTGGAGTCGAGTCATTTCAGTCCGCTCTTGCTTCCGATGCATTTTTCGATGGCCTAAGGGGCTTGACGTTTCCTGTCCACTCCGGGGTCATCCTTGCCTGATAACGACGGCATCGGAACTGACGCTGCGTCTTGCAACTTATCCGGCTCGATGAGTATGGCATTCGGCACTTTTTCTGCATCGAGGAATTCGTCCGCACTCATAGTTGGCCTGTAAAACTTCCACGCCCCGAAACTGAAGCTTGAAACCATCAGAAGACCGACTGACATTAACAAGCCCAGTACGAAGCCGGCCCATACGTTCAGGCCGCGCTTCTTCCACACGTAAGCTAACAATGCACCTCCCGTAAGCAGGGGACCACTGAAAGATTGCGATAAAGGTCGCCCGTGGGAGGGCAATAAGTAGCCCATGACCGCACCGACGAAGCAGAACAGCAACAGCCAGAATGGCCAAGCTAACCATGCCTTCGGCCGAATTTCCTTAATTCCGGTGGCCGCAATGGCCGAGTTCAACTGCTTGCCACAATTCGAGCAGAACAGTGCACCTGAAAGCGTGTTTTTGACCCCGCAATACACACAGAACATTCACCTCTCCATCAGCCGGCCTCAAAGCCTAAAGGGTTATCTTGACTTACTCATCGTAAACGCTGAATCGCAGGCGAAGACGCCTTCCGATGCGACCAATCGATGAGCTTTATCGCCGGCTCACCGAATTTCTATGCTGATTGAGCGTCGACAGTTGACAGTAGTCGAAAGTGACCGACTGCACTCGAATCACCTCAGCCACCCAGAGATTGAAGTTCTAAGCACTCCGGCTATTGGCACGTTGGAGTCGTGCAAACCTCATCTGTAGTTGGCCACTCAGAGAGCCAATGTCAGACCTTGAAATCTCGATTGATCCTTGAATGGTTCATGCTCTTAGAAAATGTGGAAACGCTGCTCCACATCAGTCATCGCTCAATTCCCCGCTCACCCGCATGTCTCGACACCACTGGTTCAACAGCTCGTGCGGCTCGACCCGGCTCAACCTCTCGCCCAGGCTGCTGCGAGTGCTCCTTGGCAAACGCTGATTCATTTATGAAGCCAGCAATACGGAGCGCCAACTCCTGGTCTGCCGCCTGATCCGAGTTGAGGAGTGCTTGCGTGATTTGCTTCCAGGCCTCCAGAGCTCCGTTGCGACTTCGCTGGTAGGAATTGCCTGACTTCTGTGGCTGGTCGGTCATGCTCAAGCGACCTTCCTCACGAGCTTTGCGCTGCCACAGGTCCTCAGGGCGCCGTCCTTCACATCGCGTAGCCTGACGCGTCGCCTCCGCCTCAATTCCCCGACTACGCAGCCGCTCCGCAAAGGTCTCGCGCCAACGATGCAGATCGGCCTTGCGCGGATTCAATCGCTCACCGCTCATGGATTCGGCCCGCACACTCAAATGCACATGGGGGTTCGCCTGGTGCTCGTGCAGCACCATCACATAGCGGTGGTCACTCAACTCAATGCGGGCGAACTCCCTCGCAGCCTGAAGAACGCTTTGCGCGTCCGTTCCGCGCGGCATCGACAGCATCAGGTTGAAGGCCTCCCGCCGTGGGCTGCTTTCATCTATCAAGGAACCACCCAGGCGCCACTGCTCGGCCAGCTCCCGCAGTGCCTCCTTGCCTTGATGGATCACGCCTCGGTCGTCCTCGAACTCCAGCCTTCCGTCTTTGCTGATGTAACGAAAGTGCGCAGCGATTGCGCCCATACCTCGGCCACCTCCCGTGACCTTGACCATGACCTGAGGAGCGCGCTTGCTCACGGTCAATTCAATGCGGCGCCGAATCACTGCAGCATGCAGCTGTACTTTGGAGTTCAAGCGCGGAGTAGGCTCCGTCCTAACGATGCGAATGCCGGGATAGAACAGGCGATCTCCCCATTGCACTAATACCCCGTCGACTTTGGATGCTGAAGACATTGGCTCCCTCCTCGCATCAAAGATCTATCTCGACCGCTGGCAATGCTCGGACTCTGCGCATTGCGGCAATCAAAGGAGCCGCTATCGCAAGATGCCGGGCCACCAACTCAGACAGATTCTCGACATTGGCTTGGCACAAGGCCGACCCAGGGGAACTGGACTGCCTCAAAAGGCGCATCAGCGCTTGCATATCGCTGGACAAGGCGGAAAGGACTGCTGTGGACTGTGCCAACACGGCCCTGTTTTCTCGCTGATCAGGAGGAACAGGTGAAGGAGTCTGGCCATCAAGTAGTCGAGCGACATAGATCCCCTGCGACAACTCGGCCGCACGAGCTGAGCGCGCTAGCAGAGTGGCGTGTTGGGTGGGCATGCGCAGGGTGACTTTGGCGCAGCCTGCAGAGCTCAAGAGACGTCGCTCGGTTCGCACTGGACGCGAGACACCAGCGCTCGTTTCCGCTGACGCTTCCTTCTCAAGGCTCTTGGCCAGCAACGTTCTCACGACAGCGGCCACAGTCATTCGACGAGACCGAGCGAGTGCATTCAATGCCGGCTCGTGCTCCCTCAAATCAAGACTCAACCGAGCGCGCCGAGCGCTTTTGCGTGACGCTATGGCGTTGCGTTTTTCGAGCGGCGGATCGCAATCCATACCCGCCAATATGCGCTGACTCAGAAGGCAACTTAGGGATGACTTTTCATCCATTTTCAGCATCCGAAACCGACGAAGTAGACGGCAGCTCAGATCACCTGAAACACGAGCCAATGAACTCGCTCGCACCAAGCGATCAAGCAAGGCTCAAACAAGCAATATCAGCTCAATTTACAAGTTATGCAAACAGGATTGCGGCGGGGCCACCCCCGCGTTGCTGCCGGCAAAACGGCAAGTCACGTGGGCAAAAAGGGCACACGAGGTCACCAGCGGCCAAAGGACTCGAAAAGTTTTTTCGACCGCGAAAAGAGCGGTGTACCCACCTCAAAACTGGCACCAAACTGGCACCAGTGAAATTCAGGGCAATTTACGTTAGTAATCACTATCGCAAAAACACCAGTAAAACTGGTAGGCCGTGCAGGACTTGAACCTGCGACCAAAGGATTATGAGTCCTCTGCTCTAACCAACTGAGCTAACGGCCCCCGGGTCTTGCGTGCGGCTTTTGGCCTGGGGTTGCTCCGGCATTGCACCGGAAGGCGCGGATTGTATAGAGAGTTTTGGGGCGACGATCCGAAGCGGCGCCTCGTCAACTCACTGAAAGCCTTCGCACTTACTTCTGCGAGAGCGCTTGGCTGATCATTCTTGAGGTGATGTCGACGATCTGGATCATGCGGTCATAGGCCATGCGGGTGGGACCGATGACACCGAGGGTGCCGACGATTTGGCCGTCGACCTCGTAGGGTGAGGAGACGATGGACAGTTCCTCAAAGGGCACGACCTGGCTTTCGCCGCCGATATAGATGCGAACGCCCTCGGCTCGGCTGGACACATCGAGCAGGCGCATCAGCTGAGTTTTCTGCTCGAACATATCGAACAGGCGCCGCAGGCTGCCCATATCGTTGCCAAAGTCTTGCACGGTCAGCAGATTGCGCTCACCGGAGATGACGACCCGCTCCTGCTCCTCCGCCATGGCATCGGTGCCGGCCTGCACGGCGGCACTCATCAGCGAGGCAATCTCGCCACGCAAGGCGTCGACCTCGGACTTGAGCCGCTCACGCACCGCTTCCAGGCTCAGGCCGGCGTAGCTGGCGTTGAGGCGGTTGCTGGCCTCGGCCAGCTCGCTTTGATTCAAGTCTTGCGCGGTGAAGATGACTCGGTTCTGCACATCGCCGTCGGGCGAGACCATGATGACCAGGACCCGCCGCTCGCCCAGGCGCAAAAACTCGATGTGGTGGAAGACACTCGGTTTGCGCGGCGCCGTCACCACGCCGACGAAATTGGACAGATTGGACAGCAGAGCCGCCGCGCTGGCGATGACGCGCTGAGGCTGATCGGGCTGCAGATGGGTGTCCAGCGGCCGGGCATCGGCGCCCAGCAAGGACGCGGGCTGGGCCGTCAACATGGTGTCGACAAAGAGCCGGTAGCCGCGCGCCGTGGGGATGCGGCCGGCGCTGGTGTGGGGGCTGGCGATCAGACCCAGCTCCTCCAGGTCGGCCATCACATTGCGTATGGTGGCGGGGCTGAGCTCCAGGCCCGAGGCCTTGGAGAGCGTGCGCGAGCCCACGGGTTGACCATCCGCGATATAGCGTTCAACCAGTGTTTTCAGCAGGGATTTGGATCGCTCGTCGAGCATGGCCTCATTGTACGGACTGGCTGGGCCTGCCAGACCGAGTGAGTCACCTAGTCATCAGGCGGCGACCCGGCTCGATCGGGGGGAATTCAGCGCCCATTTCCCAGGGAAGCGACATGGTGCTGTGGTGTAATTCTTCGCATGGCCAAACCGTTCCAACATGTCGCAATCGTGGGCAAGCATCAGGCCCGGGGCATCCGGCCCATCCTGGAAGAAATAGCCGATTTCGTCATGCGTCAGGGCCTGGAGGTTTCGCTGGAACGCGAGACGGCCCAGAACACCGGGATTACTGCCTACGACGCCCTCTCTAACGAGGAGCTGGGCAAGAGCTGCGACCTGGCCATCGTGGTCGGTGGCGACGGCACCATGCTGGGCTTTGCCCGCGAGATGGCCCGCTACGGCGTGCCCTGCGTGGGCATCAACCAGGGGCGCTTGGGCTTCATCACCGATATCTCCATCGAACGCTATCAAGAGGCCTTGCTGGCGATTCTGGCGGGCGATTTCGAGACCGAAAAACGCCCCATGCTGGAAGGCGCCGTCTGGCGCGATGAGCGCAGCATTTTTGAAGGCTTCGCCCTCAACGATGTGGTGGTGAGCCGTGGCGCCACGGCCAGCATGGTCGAACTACGAGTCGATGTGGGCGATGAGTTCGTCGCCAATATGCGGGCGGACGGCATCATCGTCGCCTCCCCCACCGGCTCCACCGCCTACGCTTTGTCGGCCGGCGGGCCGATTCTGCACCCCTCCATCGCTGGCTGGATCTTGGTGCCGATTGCCTCGCACACCCTCTCCAACCGCCCCATCGTGCTGCCCGACACCGGCGAGGTGCGCATGGAAATCGTGGCCGGGCGCGACGCCAGCGTCAACTTCGATATGCAAAGCCTGGCCAGTCTGCTGCACGGCGACCGCATCACCGTGCGCCGCTCCACCCACCAGGTTTGTTTCCTGCACCCCAAGGGCTGGAGCTATTACGCCACCTTGCGCCGCAAGCTGCGCTGGTACGAAGGCGTCAGCTAAGAGGATGAAAACTTTTTACTGCGCGGCCGCCATGCGTCGTTGGTCGGTGCTCGGAATCCTCACGTACAGGAAGTACGTTCCGGTTCCTGTGCGCCTTCGCCCAAGCCTGACAGCCGCTCGCTACAAAGGTTTTCACCCTCTGCGTTTCATATTTCACTCAAGCCGAGGCCTTTGCTTATGTTGAGACGACTAAGTCTGCGGGACTTTGTCATCGTCCCCGAGTTGGAGCTGGACTTCCACACCGGTTTTTCCGTGTTGACCGGTGAGACCGGGGCCGGCAAATCCATTCTGATCGACGCCTTGCAGCTGGCTTTGGGCAGCCGCGGCGACGCCGGTGTGGTGCGCGAAGGCGCGGCTCGCGCCGATATCTCGGCCGAATTCGACCGCCCCGCCCACCTGAGCGCCTGGCTGGACGAGGCCGGCTTTGAGCATGAGAGCGGCAGCTTGCTGCTGCGTCGGGTGATAGACAGCCAAGGCAAGAGCCGCGCCTGGATCAATGGCAGCGCCGCCACCGTCACCCAGCTGCGCGAGCTGGCCGACAGTTTGCTGGACATCCACGGTCAGCATGCCTGGCAAGGCCTGACCCGCCCGGCCGCCGTGCGCGCCCTGCTGGACGACTACGCCGGCATCAACACCGCCGCCTTGAGCAGCAGCTACCAAGCCCTGAAGATCGCCAGCGACGCCCTCAGCGCCGCGCAAGCCCGCCAAGGCGATTTGCTGCGCGAGCGCGAGCGCCTGGCTTGGCAGATCGGTGAAGTGGCCCGCCTCGCCCCCGGCGAGGACGAGTGGGAGGAGCTGAACGCCGAGCACCAAAAACTCTCCCACGCTCAGTCCCTGATGGACGCGGCCCGCGCCTCGCTGGATGCCTTGACCGAGGCCGAGCCCAGCGCCGAATCCTTGTTGACCCAAGCCCTGGATCAGCTGGAAAAAGTACTGGACTACGACGCCGCCCTGCTGCCCGCCGTCGAGGCCTTGCGCGGCGCGCAGACCCAGGCGCAGGACGCCGCCCACACGCTCAGCACCTATCTGCATGGCAGCGAGCTGGAGCCCTCGCGCATGCAGGAGCTGGACGAGCGCGTCTCCGCCTGGCTGATCCTGGCCCGCCGCTACCGCCGCACGCCGCAGGAGCTGCCGGCCCTCTTGGCCCAGTGGCGTGCGGAGTTGCAAGCCCTGGACGCCGCCAGCGATCTGGACGCGCTGGCGGCCGCCGTGGCCCAGGCCAACAAGGCGTTCAACGCAGAAGCCAAGACCGTCAGCGCCGCACGCAAAAAAGCCGCTCCCCAGCTGGCCAGCGCCGTCACCCAAGCCATGCAGCAACTGGGCATGAATGGCGGCGTGTTCGAGATTGCGCTCAGCGCACAAGAGCAGGCGCAGAGCTTTGGCCTGGAGTCGGCCGAGTTCCTGGTGGCCGGCCATGCCGGCAGCGCGCCACGGCCCCTGTCCAAAGTGGCCTCGGGCGGCGAGCTCTCACGCATCGCCCTGGCCATCGCCGTCACCGCCAGCCAGGCCAATCAGCAAGGCGGCGGCCAGCCAGGCGTGGGCACCTTGATCTTTGACGAAATCGATGCCGGTGTGGGCGGTGCGGTGGCCGAGACCGTGGGCCGCTTGATGAAGCAGTTAGGCCGCGAGCGCCAGGTGCTGGCCGTCACCCACCTGCCCCAGGTCGCTGCCTGTGCGGATCAGCATCTGGTCGTGGCCAAGGCATTGCAAGCCGGCCAGACCCACAGCACGGTGCGCACGGTGGCGGGCGAGACCCGCACGGCCGAGATCGCCCGCATGCTGGGCGGTGAACGACTTTCCTCCACCAGCATCGCGCATGCGCAGGAGATGCTGGATCTTTCCGCCAGCGCGCCCGTCGCCGCGAATGCCCGCAACGATAAAACCAAGAAGGCCAAATCATGAGCAGCAGCAATAGCGGCAGCAGCAGGCCAGAAACCTCGCCAGAAGCCCCGCCCAAGGCCGAGCACAGCGATGTGGTGCTGGTCACCGGCATGTCCGGCGGCGGCAAATCGGTGGTCATGCACGCGCTGGAAGATGCCGGTTTTTTCTGTGTGGACAATCTGCCCGCCGAGCTGCTCCTGAATTTTTTGCGCCTGGAGCAGCAGCGCGGCAAACGCCATGTGGCCATCGCCGTCGATGTGCGCCGAGCCGGCTCCCTGCCCCTGCTCTTGCCCTTGATCAAGCAGCTGCGCGCCGAGGGCGTGGCCGTGCGCTCCATCTTTTTGGATGCCAATACCGAGGCGCTGATGCGCCGCTTCTCCGAAACCCGCCGCCCTCACCCCCTGCGCCAGGACCAGTCCTCACTCAACGAGGGCAAGAAAGATGACGGTGAAGACCAGCACCGCGCCTTGCTGGATGCCATCGCCCTGGAGCGTGAGTTGCTGAGCGCCCTGCGGGTGGAATCCACCGTGCTGGACACCAGCCAGCTGCGCCCGGCCCAGCTGCGCGCCTGGGTGCGCGATCTGGTGGTGGTGGACGGCACGACGCTGACCCTGGTGTTCGAGTCCTTTGCCTTCAAGCATGGCGTGCCCAGCGATGCCGATCTGGTCTTCGACGTGCGGGTGCTGCCCAACCCCTATTACGACCGCGAGTTGCGGCCCTTGAATGGCCGCGACGCCCCGGTCGCCGCTTATCTGAAGGCTCAGCCCGAGGTGGAACTGATGATAGGCCAGATCGCCGGCTTTCTGGCCACCTGGCTGCCCAGCTATGCGGCCGATCAGCGCAGCTATCTGACCGTGGCCATAGGCTGCACCGGCGGCCAGCACCGCTCGGTCTATCTGGTCGAGACCCTGGCACGCAAATTCGCCGACCACGGCCAGGTGCTCAAACGGCACCGGGAGCTGGATGCACGCTAAGCAGGCCTGAAAAAACCTGAAAAGATCGAAGGGCGTACCCGCTTGTTGGCCGGTACGCCCTTCTTCTTCATTTCAGCAAGCCCTTAGCTCATGCCTGGCCGCTGGTATGGCGGCCAGTCCTTCGCCAGGCACATGGCCGCTTCCGCGCCCTTGTGTCCGAACTCAGCCCAGGCGCTTGTATCGCGCCTGGTCCTTCGCCAGGCACAAGGCCGCTTCCGCGCCCTTGTGTCCGAACTCAGCCCAGGCGCTTGTATCGCGCCTGGTCCTTCGCCAGGCACATGGCCGCTTCCGCGCCTTTGCGTTGGGGGCTCAGCCCAGGCGCTGGTATCGCGCCTGGGCCTTCGCCAGGCACAAGGCCGCTTCCGCGCCCTTGTGTCCGGGCTCAGAACTTGTACTGCGCTTTCAGGCCCAGGAAGCGGCCGCGCGGGTCGCCCTGGCTGCCGTCGAAGGTGCCGGTGGAAGCGTCCCAGGGCAGCTGGCTGGCGCCCAGGTTCTGTACCGTGGCCGTGGCCAGCAGACGCGGGCTGATTTGCCAGTCCACGTTCAAATCCACCGTGTTGATGGCCGCCACCTTTTCGGCGAAAGCCTCTGAGGGACGATAGGTCTGGGTGTAGCCGCCCACATGGTTCCAGCTCAGGGTGGTGGTCCAGTTGCCCGCCGTCCAGTTGGCGCTGGTCACGCTACGCCAGGCCGGCAGGGAGCCAAACTCATTGCTGCCCGCGCCGTTGATCGCTGCCTCGCCCTCGGCGGGTGCGGCCTTGAACTGCAGCAGGCGGCTGACCTGGGCCTTGAGCTTGAGCTGACCCAGATCACCCAGGCCGAAGCTGCGGCTGGCTTCGATGTCAAAGCCCGAGACCGTGCGCTCGCCCTGGTTCTTGAACTGACGGGTGATGGAGACGATGCGACCCTGCTCATCACGCACGATGCGGCCGGGTAAGTTTTTCTCGTTGTCGACGATGTATTTGGCCGTCTCGGTATCGATCAAATCCTTTTGCTGGATATTGAAGTAGTCGATGCCAAAGCTGGTCTGCGCGTCCGGCGAAACCACGATGCCAAAGTTCAGATTGCGCGAGCGCTCGGGCTTGAGCGAGGGGTTGGCGGCGGTCAGATTGGTCACGCCACGCGCCACGGTGGGCGAGATGGGGTCACGCGGGTCGATCACCGAGCCATAGCTCACGCCGGTGCTCTGGGTGTTCTCGGGCAGCGAGGGAGCACGGAAGCCTTGCGAGGCATTGCCGCGCAGCACCAGCCACTCGGTCGGCTGGTAGCGCAGGCTGGCCTTGGGCGAGAAGGCGGCGCCAAAGTCGCTGTAATGGTCCAGGCGGCCGGCCAGGTTCAGGGTCAGGCTCTTGAGCAGGGGCGCATTGAACTCGGTATAGCCGGCGCTGACGCGGCGCGTGCCCTGGATGATGTTGATGGCGGGGCGCAGCTCGGTGCCGGAGAGCACGGCGTCCGAGGTGCGGGAGTCCATGCGCTCATGCCGCAGCTGTACGCCCGCGGCAAAGCCCAGGGGGCCGGCCGGCAGCTTGGTCAACTCGGTGGATGCGTTGGCGTCGAATGCGTAAAGCTCGGTTTCGGCCGGGCGCAGGGTGGAGATGCGCAGGGCATCACGCTGGGCATCGCTGTTCTTGCTTTGATCGGCGAAGTTGTAGCTGCCGGCCTTGAGCGAGCGCTCGAATTCGTAACGGTTGCCAAAGTTCTGCACCGTCTCGCGCATACGGCTGCCGGATTGCAGCACCGAAGCCTCCCAATCCCATTGGCCCGTCGTGCCGCGAGCACCGGCCAGCAGGCGCTGGAACTGCACCGAGTCCTGCTTCATGCGCGGGCCCAGATCGAACAAGGTGGCCGTCAGCACATTGGAGCCGCTGCTGGGGTAGTTGGGGTGATCTTTGGGCAGAGCCACCGAGATGGTGTCCAGGGACTGGGTCTTGTTATTCCAGGCGCGCAGGCTGCTGGAGACCGACAAGGGGGCCGAGAAAATCAGCTCCGCCCGCGACTTGCCCAGCAAGACCTCGGCATAGGCATCGATGTTCTCGGTGAGGCGGTAGGTGCCACGGGCCGAGGCGTGATAGCGCTCCACGCCGGGAATCAAGGTCTTGTACTGCGCCGGGTTGTAGGCCAGCACGGTGCCGGTCTTGCCGGGCGTGATATCGCCGTAGTTGACCAGCTTCAGCGGGCCTTGCTCGCCGCCCAGTTTGTTGGTCGGATCAGTGCCCAGATAGTTGGTGGCTACCCAGGCCAGGGTGCCGCCGCCCTCTTTTCGGAAGTCGCTGTCGCGCAGCCATTCGACCTGGCTCTGGTCCAAACGGTCACGCTTGACGGCATCAAAGCTCAGGCTGATGTTGAAGCGATCGGCCGTCAGATCGCCAAAGCCGTGGCGCAGCTCCAGGCTGCGCTCGCGCTGGCCCGTCCCCTCGGTGGAACTGCCCAAACCCACACGGGCCTCGGTGCCTTGGAAGTCTTCATACAGGATGATGTTGACCACACCGGCAATCGCGTCCGAGCCGTACAGAGCCGAGGCGCCGTCCTTGAGGATTTCGATGCGGCGCACGCCAGCCAGAGGCAGGCTGTTCAGATCGGTGAAGACCTCTTGCATGTTTTGCGCCGTGGCATAAGGCGCCACGCGGCGGCCATTGACCAGCACCAGGGTGTTTTGCTGCCCCAGACCGCGCAGCGACATGCCGGCCGTGCCGGCCGAGAAGCTACCGGTGAACTGCTCGTTAAAGCTATTGCCGCTATTGGCCGTGACGGCGCGCAGCAGCTCGGGCAAGGTGGTCTTGCCGCTGGCGGCAATGTCTTTGGCCGTCAGCGTCTGCACGGGGTTAGCACCCTCGCGCTGGGTGCTGAGGATGTTGGAGCCGGTGACGGTGATGCGCTCCAGGCGCGAACCCTTGTCGGCTTCGGGGCCTGTTTGCGCTTGAGCGCTGAGCAAGGTGGCAGGCAGAAAAGCGGCGGCCAATGCAGCGGCCAGTACTGATGGTTTCAGCGACATGATTTTTGAAAGACGTGAAGGAAAAGTCCGGGTCGGGACGAGATCAGCCCCGGTAAGGGCTTAGGCATGCGGCGGCCGGCTCGGGCCATCTGCCCGGGCTGAGCTCAACGCGAATTCGCGAGGGAATTAGGGGATTAGGGCGAGGCGGTGCTCGCCATCAACACATTCGTAGCGATGTGCCGAGGGAGGAAATGCAGAAGCCAGACAGGCTCGACGAGGCGGCTGGGGCCCGAAGTCGACGGGCAGAAGGGTAGACGGGAGACGGGAGACATTGCGACGCTTGTTTCTACTGCACGCTCTTGTTGGCGCCTTCGCAATTTAGGTGTTAACCCGAAATTTTCTAAACAATGCTTTCTTGTTTACTTATTCAAAACTTGGGCGCAAGCGCTGCACCCAAGGCGGGCGACTCTCAAAGTTCGGGGCTGGCAGCCGAGCCTTGCAAGGCCGGCTCTTTGTCGCTGGAGACGATCAGGGCCAGCAGCACGGCCGTGCCTATCGGCACAAAGATCACCAGCAAAGGCAGCCAGAACCAGAGCGAGCGGCCGCTGCGTTTGACCAGAATGCCCATGAAAGCCCAATGCGCCGCCAAGCTGCCCGCCAAGCCAATCGCCAGCATCGCCACCCGGGACGCCGCTGGGTCGGCGCTATTGGCCGCCGAGATCAAAAACCAAAGGCAGCCGGCAGCGGCCAGCAAGGCCACCAGGGCCGACTCCACGGTCGGTTTCAAACTTGCATTCATTCCCAAAGCTCCCGCTTTTGATTTTCCGATCAGCTCACGATCATTTTCTTGAGCGGCGCCGGCAAGGCGTATTCGGCCAGGCGCTCGCGTGCCACCCATTCTCCACCGAACTGAGCGTCAGCGGGCCTCTGCTTGAGCTCGGCCCGCTGGGTGTGCAGGGTCCAGTCGAAATGCGTCAAGGCATGCTGGATGCGCGGCATGGTCTCCAGCGGCGCATGCAGGCCCTGGGCCGCTGTCTGCAAGGCGGCTTCGTCATCGAACAGAGGCAGGCTCCACAGCCCTGCCCAAACGCCCTTGGCCGGCCGTTGCTGTAGCAAGACCTGACCCTCATGCTCCAGCCACAACCACCAATTCTCACGCTGGCTGCGTTTGAGCTTTTTGGTCTTGACCGGGAAGCGGGTGGGCTCGCCCTGCTCACGCGCCAGGCACAGCTCGCTGACCGGGCACAGCAAGCATTGCGGCGCACGCGGCGAGCAGATGCTGGCGCCCAAGTCCATCTGGCCCTGGGTGTAGGCAATCATGTCCTTGGCCTGGGGCAGTAACTCGGTGGCCAGCAGCCAGAGCTTTTTCTCCTGCGCGCTGCTGGCCATATCGCCATCAAAAGCGAGCAAGCGCGTCAGCACCCGTTTGACATTGCCATCCAGAATCGCCACCCGTTCGCCAAAGCAGAAGGCGGCGATGGCCGCGGCGGTGGAGCGGCCGATGCCGGGCAGGGTCTGCAAGGCCTCGGCCGTGCGAGGGAACTCGCCGCCATGCTGCTCGCGCACCGCTTGGGCGCAAGCATGTAGATTGCGCGCCCGGCTGTAATAGCCCAGGCCGGCCCACAGGGCCAAGACCTCGTCCAGCGAGGCCGCGCCCAGATCGCTGACCGTGGGGAATCGTTCCAGAAAGCGCTGGTAATAGCCCAGCACCGTCGTCACCTGGGTCTGCTGCAGCATGATTTCCGACAGCCAGACGCGGTAGGGGTCGCGCGTGTTCTGCCAGGGCAGGCTATTGCGGCCATGGCTGCGCTGCCAGGCCACCAGGCGGGGAGCAAAGTCCAAGGGAAGAGATGTTGTTTGAGGCTTCAGCGCTGTTGGCATTGGGGGCAGAAAAATGTCGATCGTTGGCCCTGGCTGATGCGGCGGATCTTCGTTCCGCAATCAAAACAAGGCAGGCCTTCGCGACCGTAAACCCGGGCCTGCATCTGGAAGCTGCCGGCCACACCGTGGGCGTCCTTGAAGTCGCGCAAGGTCGTGCCGCCCGCTTCCACCGCCTGGGCCAACACGCCGCGCACGGCCTGAGCCAGGCGCTCGGCACGCGGGCGGCTGAGCTTGGCAGCAGCCAGCCTTGGGTTGATGCCAGCGATGAAAAGCGCCTCGCAGGCGTAGATATTGCCGGCACCCACCACGATGTCGCCGGCCAGCAAGGCCAGCTTGATCGCCACCCGGCGGCCGCTCAGGCCCGCATGCAGATGCTCACCGTTGAAGCGCGGATCGAAGGGTTCCATGCCCAAACCAGCCAGCAGCTTGGCGGCGGGCCCGGCATCCATGGCCTCGGACCAGACCACGGCGCCAAAGCGGCGCGGGTCGGTCAGGCGCAGCAAGCCTTTGTCGGTCTGCAGATCAAAGTGGTCGTGCAAACCCGGCGGCGAGCTGCGCAAATCGGCATGCGGCGTGAAGGCCAGCGAGCCCGACATGCCCAGATGAAGCAGCAGGCCACCGCGCTCCACCGGGGCGGAGACCGGCAGCCACAAATATTTACCTCGGCGCTGCACCGCACCGATGCGCCCGCCGTTCAAGGCCTCCAGCGCTTGCCCCAAGGGCCAGCGCAGCGGTTTGCCCAGGCGCAGCCCCGCCACCTCGGCACCGGCAATGGCGTCCGCAAAGCTGCGGCGGGTGACTTCGACTTCGGGGAGCTCGGGCATGGGGGCGATCATATCGGGGCAGAATGGGCGAGCATTTCACGCAGGAGCTTTCATGCCCGAGTCTTTCCGCCACGGCGGACCCCGTATCAAGCGCAACCTTCTTGCCACTTTGCTATGCGCAGGCCTGCTCGCCGCTCCTGCCCTCGCCGCACACGCTGCGAGCAAGACCGACACCAAGCTCGAGGACAAGGCCGCGGTCGTCAAGCCCCTCAACTCGGATCTGGACGCCCCGCTGTTCTACCAACTGCTGGTGGGCGAGTTGGAACTGCGGGCCGGCCAGCCCGGCGTGGCCTATCAGGTGCTTTTGGACGCGGCCCGCCGCACCAGCGATGAAGAGCTGTTCACCCGTGTCGTCAGCATCGCCTTGCAGGCCCGCGCCGGCGACCAGGCCTTGCTGGCCGCCAAGGCTTGGCGCGATGCCCTGCCCAAGTCCGCCGCAGCCCAGCAGATGACCATCCAGTTGCTGGCCCTGCTGAATCGCCCGGCCGAGGTGGCCGAGCCGCTGCGCGCCCTGCTGGCCCTGACGCCCGAGGCACAGCGCCCCAGTGTGCTGGTCTCCCTGCCCCGCCTGTTCCA
Source organism: Paucibacter sp. KBW04 (assembly GCF_003852425.1). Taxonomy (GTDB): domain Bacteria; phylum Pseudomonadota; class Gammaproteobacteria; order Burkholderiales; family Burkholderiaceae_C; genus Paucibacter_A. Next base: position 29,845 of record NZ_QAJN01000004.1, read on the forward strand.
GCGCGCGGCCGAGCCGAAAAAAGTCTTAGCCGCCCTGGACCCGGTGCTGGAAGCCGCCGCGACCCAGCAGCAAACCCGCCTGGCCGCCCGCGTAACGCAGGCCCGCTTTGCCAACCAGGCCGGCGACAGTGCGCGCGCCCTGACGATTGCCAAGGACATCGCCCAGCACTACCCCGAGTCCGATGAGCCCATGCAGCTGGCCCTGGAGCTGATGCCCAGCCAGGCCGAAGCCGAAGCGCTGATCAAGACGCGGCTGAGCGCCACACCCGCCAACCACGCCCTGCGTCTGGCCTATGGTCAGGCCCTGGCGCGCGCCCAACGCGCCGGCGATGCTGCCCGCGAGTTCCGCACCATCACCGAGGCCGCGCCCAGCATCTCGACCGCCTGGTTTGCCTTGGGTGCGCTCGAGCTGGACCTGCGCCATCCGCGCGAAGCCGAGGCCGCCTTGAATCAATACCTGCAACTGCTGGACAAGGCCGCCGCGGCCGCAGGCAGCGCCGAGGCCACCGTGCCCGCTCAGGCCCAAGCCGATAGCGAGGCCCGCCAACAAGCCTGGCTGATGCTGGCCCAAACGGCCGAGATGCGCGGCGACTTCAAGGCCGCCGAGGCCTGGTTGATCAAGGTGGACGGCGCCGAGCGAGTCACCGAGGCGCAGTTCCGCCGCGCCTCCTTGCTGGCACGCCAGGGTCGGCTGAGCGATGCACGCAAGGTCGTGCAAGCCATGGCCGAGGACACGCCGGAGAAGCTGCGCGGCAAGCTGCTGGCCGAGTCCCAGCTGCTGCGCGATATGCGCGAATGGCAGCTGGCCTACGAGGTGCTGGCCAAGGCCAACGAGCGCCTGCCCGACGATGCCGACATGCTTTACGAGCAGTCCATGATGGCCGAAAAGCTGGGCCGCTTCGACGAGATGGAAGCCCTGCTGCGCAAGGTCATCAAGATCAAACCCGATCACCACCACGCTTACAACGCCCTGGGCTATTCGCTCGCCGAGCGCAATATCCGCTTGGACGAAGCCCGCACGCTGATCGCCAAGGCCTTGAGCTTTGTGCCCAACGAGCCCTTTATTCTGGACAGCATGGGCTGGGTGGAGTTCCGCCTGGGCAATCAGGCCGAGGCGGTGCGCCTGCTGCGCCAGAGCTATGCCTCGCGGCCTGACGCCGAGATCGCCGCCCATCTGGGTGAGGCCTTGTGGGTCAGCGGTGAGAAGGACGAAGCCCGCCGCATCTGGCAAGAAGGCATCAAGCGCGACGCCAAGAACGAGGCCTTGCAAGAAACCCTCAAACGTCTGAAGGTAGGCCTGTGAAGCGTGCACTGCTCGCTGCCCTTGTCGGCACCTGCCTGCTGGGCCTGAGCGCGTGTAGCAGCCTGGAGAAGCGCCCAGCCCCACTCTTGCAAGTGGCGGAAGGCGATATTCATCTGAATGGCCGCCTGAGCATCCAGGTCAACAACACAGCCAACGGTCGCCCCACCGGCGGCAATGTGGGCTTTGATCTGAATGGCCGCCCGGCGGCCGGACAGTTGGAGCTCAGCACCCCTCTGGGCAGCTTGTTGGCCAGGGCGACTTGGGGCGACGGCGAGGTGCGCCTGAAAACGCCCGAGATGGATCGCAGCTTTGAGGACCTCGACGCCTTGACCCGCGAGCTGCTGGGCGAGGCCATTCCTGTCGCCGCCCTGTTTGACTGGCTGCAAGGCCGCCCCTGGCCGCAGATGAGCAGCAGCGCCCTGGAAGGCAAGAACACACAAGGCTTTGAGCAACTGGGCTGGCGCATTGACACCTCGCGCTTCGACGCCGTTGCCAAGCAAGGCCTGATCATCGCCACCCGCGGCCCCTATCTGGCCGACCCGGCCGTGGTGCTGCGCGCACGCATCGAGCCCTGAGAAAATCAGCGCCTCGCGTCCTCCTTTCATTTCCCTCTTTCTTTTCTCCCGCGCAATGCAAGCCATCTACGACGTCCCGGCGCCCGCCAAGCTCAATCTCTTCTTGCATGTGGTGGGCAAGCGGCCGGATGGCTATCACCTGCTGCAGTCCATTTTTGCCCTGATCGACTGGGCCGACACCTTGCATTTTGAAAAGCGCGCTGACGGCCAGCTCGCACGGCATGACCAAGGCGACGCCTTGCCCGCCGATGATTTGTGCCTGCGTGCGGCCCGTGCCCTGCAAGCGCAAAGCGGCTGCAGCTTCGGCGCCGACATTCATATCGAAAAGCGCCTGCCCGCCGGTGCCGGCATGGGGGGAGGATCTTCGGATGCGGCCTCCACCTTGCTCGCTTTGAACCGTTTATGGGGTCTGAACTGGCCGCTGGAAAAACTTTTTTCACTGGGCTTGAGCCTGGGCGCGGACGTGCCTTTTTTTCTGGGCGGACGGCACGCGTTCGTAGAAGGCATCGGGGAAATCCTGCATCCCATCGATCTACCGGCGATGTCTTTTGCGGTCCTCAAACCCAGCCAAAGCATCTCGACACAGCAAATATTTTCGAGCCCCCTCTTGGCAAGGTCGAATTCTGTGGCTATAGTAGCGGGCTTTCCTGCACACAACGAGTTACGACACGAGTTGACAGGCAAACAGAAGAGTTTGAACGAGAGTTCAAGCGATCAGGATGCCAAACCCGTTGTGCTGAACGAGGAAGGGATAGCAAGTTTTCTGAATGGCTACGGTCGTAATGATCTGCAAAAGCCAGCCGAAGCAAGCTGCCCCGAAGTTGTTCAGGCGCTGCGAATTCTTGAAGCTGAGTTTGGCAATAGCCGAATGACAGGATCGGGAAGCGCAGTATTCGCAAGGTTGCCGTCTGACTATCAGTCAAACGGTTTGCCAAGCGAATTGCAGAAAAAGGGCGGCATTTTATCTTCGGATAAAAAAACATGGATAGATGGTTTACCCTCTAATTTTCATGCTAGAATTTGCCGCTGCTTAGATCAGCACCCACTTCACGGTTGGGCCTAAGCAAAAAGTCAACGCAAGTTGATTTTTAGAAAGCAACGCGAGTTGCTTGTGCTGAAAAGTTATGGGGTGCTGCAGCTCTGCAGTGTCCTGTGTAGGGGAGTCGCCAAGTTGGTTAAGGCATCGGATTTTGATTCCGACATGCGAAGGTTCGAATCCTTCTTCCCCTGCCAAATTTCTTTCGGAAGTCAAAGTTTCTACGCTTTGTTCCATGGCCCACTAATTTAATCGTTAGGGGCCTTTGCTTTTTTCACCCGGACACGCGGCTGACCACGGGTCCTTCTCCGTAAAGGATGGCTCGTGCTGCTCAATACCGTCCTCTTCACCGGTAACGCGAACCCGGTGCTCTCCCAAGAAATCGCCACGCATCTGGGCCTTGAGCTCGGCAAAGCCGTGGTCGGTCGTTTCTCCGACGGTGAAGTCACCGTCGAAATCCAGCAAAACGTCCGTGCCCGTGATGTTTTCGTGATTCAGCCCACCTGCGCGCCGACCAACGAAAACCTGATGGAACTGCTGATCATGGTCGATGCCCTGAAGCGCGCCAGCGCTCGCCGCATCACCGCCGTGATCCCTTACTACGGTTACGCCCGTCAAGACCGCCGCCCCCGTTCGACCCGTGTGCCGATCTCGGCCAAGGTGGTGGCGAACTTGCTGGAAACCGTGGGTGTTGAGCGCGTCCTGACCATGGACTTGCACGCCGACCAGATCCAAGGCTTCTTCGACATCCCGGTCGACAATATCTACGCTTCGCCGGTGCTGCTGTCGGACCTGAAGGCCCGCAACTATTCCAATCTGGTGGTGGTCAGCCCCGACGTCGGCGGCGTGGTCCGTGCACGTGCCCTGGCCAAGCAGCTGGGTTGCGATCTGGCCATCATCGACAAGCGTCGCCCGGCCGCCAACGTCTCCGAAGTGATGCACGTCATCGGTGAGATCGATGGCCGCAACTGCGTCATCATGGACGACATGATCGACACCGCCGGCACCCTGGTGAAGGCTGCCGAGGTGCTGAAGGACCGTGGCGCCAAGAGCGTGTTCGCTTATTGCACCCACCCCATCCTGTCGGGCCCGGCGATCGAGCGCATCTCCAAGTCCCATCTGGACGAAGTGGTGATCAGCAACACCATTCCTCTGAACGACGCGGCCAAGGCCTGCGGCAAGATTCGCCAGCTCTCGGTGGCCTTCTTGTTCGCGGAGACCATCCGCCGCATCTCGGACGGTGAGTCGGTCACCTCCTTGTTCAGCGAGCAGAACAACAACTTCTAAGTTTCTTCAGCCTTGGCAGCAATGCCAGGGCTGAATGTCGTCAGCGGTCACTTTCTTGAGACCGCTTTTATCGGAGCAGCCTGGTCGCGGGCGCTCCATCCTTTTTGGAGAACCATATGAAATTCGTCGCTTTTGAGCGCAATTTGCAGGGGACCGGAGCGAGCCGCCGCCTGCGCATTGCTGGCCGCGTGCCCGCCATCGTTTTTGGCGCTGGTGAGCCCACCAATATCGAACTGGACCACAACGCCCTGTTCCACGCCCTGAAGAAGGAAGCCTTCCACAGCACCATCCTCGAGATGGAACTGAACGGCGCCGTCACGCAAGTTCTGCTGCGCGACTTCCAACTGCACCCCTACAAGCCGCAAGTCCTGCACGCTGACTTCCAGCGCGTGGACGGCACGACCAAGATCACCAAGAAGGTGCCTCTGCACTTCATCGGTGAAGAGACCTCGGTCGCCGTCAAGACCGACAGCTGCACCGTCAACCACGTGATCAACGAACTGCTGATCACCTGCCTGGCTCAGCAACTGCCCGAGTTCATCGAAGTCGACCTGAGCGGCCTGACCAAGGGTCACTCGGTGCACGTGAACGACCTGAAGCTGCCCGCCGGCGTCAAGGTTGTGACCCACGGCAAGCCCAACCCCGTGGTCGCCACCCCGGTTGAGCCGATCACCGAAGAAGTGATCGTCGCCGCTGCTGCTCCCGCCGATGACGGCAAGGGCAAGAAGAAGGGCAAGAAGTAATTCGTCCCCGGACGAGCTTCTGCTGAGAAAGGCCTCGCACTGCGAGGCCTTTTTTCATTGGGCGAGCACTGAGTTGGGCATCCACTGAGAAAGCAAGGCATGCAAGTGCTCCACGGCCAAGGGCTTGCGCAGGACCAAATAGCCCTCCTGCTCCGCGGCCAAGAGCTCCTCGGAGTTCCACTCGGCGCTGACCATGGCCCCACTGGCGTCGGGGCACAGGTTTAGCAAGGTCTTGAGCACTTGCACCCCGCTCTGCCCCGAACGCAGCCGCTGGTCACACAGAATGGCCTGCGGCAGATAGCCCGCTTGCAAGACGGCCAAGGCTTGTGCCTCGTCTTCGGCGCAGCGCACCTCCAAGCCCCAGGCCTGCATCAAACTGGCCCAGGCAGATGCAACCTGCGCATCGTCCTCCACCACCAGGCAGCGGCCACACAGCTGGCCTCTGCGCGGCTCGGGCAAGGACTGCGCTGCAGAGGCTAGGCCCAGGCTTGCGGCCGACTTCAGGCGCAGGAAAAAGCGCGAACCCCGGCCTTCGATGGAGTCCAGGCCATAGCTGGCGCCCATCAGCTCGGCGCAGCGCGCCACCACGGCCAGGCCCAGACCATGGCCTCCGCCGTCGATCTCCTGCCCATGCACATGGCGGTAGAAGGGCGAGAAGATCCGTGAGCGCTCCTCGACCGGTATGCCCGGCCCGCTATCCCAAACCTCCAGCTGCCAGTACGCGCCACGCTTGCGCACCCCCAGCAAAATCCCGCCCCGCCGGGTGTAGCGCATGGCGTTGTGCAATAGATTGACCAAGCATTGGCGCAGCAGCACGGGATCGGCAAAGACCGAGGCATGCGCCGGGGCCAACCGCACCCGCAGGGCCAAACCCAGACTTTGGGCCTCGGCGCGAAACAGCGTGACAACCTCCTGCAACAAAGGGTTGATCGCAAGGAGCTGCGGATTGACGCTGATATGGCCGCTCTCGATGCGGGACAAATCCAGCAAGGCATTGAACATCAGACTCAAGGACTGCGCCGCTTGGCGCAAATCGGCCAGGGCCGGGCGCAGGCCGGCGTCCTGGTTGCGATGGGCGATGGACTCGATCAAGAAACTCATGGCGTGCACCGGCTGGCGCAAATCATGGCTGGCCGTACGCATGAACTGGTTCCTGCTCTGCAAGGCCTGCTCGGCCTCCTCCTTGGCCGCCTGGTACTGCTGGGCCAGCTGCGCCGCCTGCTCTTCCAGCTTGATCTGTTGGTGGAAGAAGTTTTGCGTGATCAAGGCATGGCGGTAGAGCGCCAGCAGGAAGAGCAAGGAAATCGGCAAGACCAAGGGCCAGGGCGATTGAGACAGCATCTCGCTGACCCGGCTCAAGCTGGGCTCGGCGATCAGGGGCGGCCAGTCAATTCGAGTCAGGGGATAGACGACGGTCGCAATTCCCCAGCCCAACCCGAGGAAGCGCAGCAAGATGCCTACCGCAGGCAGCTGGCTGCGCGCATTCGTCACGATCAGCAGCGCCAGCCCGATCTGGGGCAAAAGGACGAAGTCGTATTCGGTACGCCCCGAGGCAAGAAACAGCGTCAATCCCAGCGCCGCCAGACCCAAGGCATTGGCCTGACTCAAGCGCCGCACTCGCGGCTGCCAGCGCAGCAGCAGGGCCTCCGGCGAGACCGTCTGCAACTCGCGCAAAAAACCTTGGCGCATGAGCAAGGCCAGGAGCGAGGCCAGGACATAGCCAGCCGTCCAAAGCCGCAAGCCCAGCTGATTGCGCCCAAAACCCTGGAACCACAGAGCCAGTACCAGGCCGAAAAATGGCATTGCGCAGATGCTGAACACCAGGCGCTGCAACATCAGGGCCAGCAAACGGGCCCGACCCGCGGGGCTGAGATCTTCCTGAGCCAGCGCCGGCGGAAACACATTCCGCCAGGCCTGAGCAAGGCGGCGCTTCATCACGGCTCAAGCCGGCGGCCATTGAGCAGATGGATGGCCTCGACCCGGTTGCTGACGCCCAGCTTGGCCAGGATCTTGCCCATATGCTCTTTCACCGTGGCCTCGCTCACCGCCAGCATGCGGGCGATACGCTTATTCGGCAAGCCGCGCAGCGTCAAACTCAGGACCTCGGCCTGCCTCTCGGTCAGGCCCAGGTCGGCCGCATGCAAGGGCAGTTCACGCCGGGCCAGGGGCAATCGCGCCTGCACAGCAGGGGCAAAGCAGGTCTCGCCCGCGAGCAACGAGTCCACCGCCTGCTGAAACTGTTCGGGCGAGGCTTGTTTGAGCAGAAAACCATGGGCGCCGGCCGCCTGGACCTTGGCTTGAATCGCCGGGTCTTCATCGCCGCTCAGCACCAGCAGCCGGGTGGTCGGGGCTTGCACGCTCAGCTGAGCCAGCAGATCCAAGGCACTGCCATCGGCCAGCCAGAAATCCAAGACCAGCAAGCTTGCCGCATCCCCCAAGTCCTGCAAGCAGCGCAGGCAGCTGGCACCATCACTCGCCAGATGAACCTGGGCAAAGCCGCAATGGCTTTGTAAAAACTGCGCCAGGCCGCGCGCGACCAAGGGATGGTCATCGACCACCAGGGCATGGCCCAGGCGCTCCGCCGGACCCGGCTGCCTCGCAGGAGGAGAAAAACGAGGCTCTGCATTCATTCCGTGCATTCCTGTATTGGCCCGCAAATCTGGCCCGTACGCCACCCTACTGCGGGAGGGTTCACGAGCGGGCACGGGCCTGGGCAAACTCGGCCAGAGCTTCAAGCTGCGCAGCGCCATGGCCGCCCTTGCCCACGCGCCCCGCAGGTCTGAACGCCCTTGCTCCCAACTGTAGTCAAAAACGAAAGCACAAGCCCATGCCCTCCTCATCTTCCATCAAAGCCAGTCGCCACGGCCGAGCTCGCGCCCACTACTTCCTCATCCCCTTATTGCTCAGCCTGGGCGCTTGTTCGTCCACCATCAAACAAGAAGGCGTTGAACAAAGAGCCGCCATGGCCACCGGCCGCCCGGTAGGCAGCTTCACCATTACCGACCAGGTGGAAGCCGGCGGCGGCCGCATCGAGTTCAACGTCAAGGCCAAGGACGGCGCCCACTTCCAGTGCTATATGTACTCCGCCACCGCCTTCCAGAAGGCCATGTCTTTTGGCCAGACGCCGCACTCCGACGCCATCTGCACCCAGATGGGCAAGAGCGGCGGCGGCAGCACCAGCACGGCCCCTGCCCCCAGCTGCAATGCCTTGCTCAAGGCCGCAGGCAAATGCTGAGGCGCTGAACCAGGGCGGGCCGGTGCGCTGCACCGATAATCCCGCCCATGATTCGACTCTTTGTTGGCCTGGGCAACCCAGGCGCTGAATACGAGGACACCCGCCACAACGCAGGCTTCTGGTGGATTGATTCCTTGGCCCGCAAGCTGGGTGCCAGCCTGCAGGTGGAGCGCAACTACTACGGCCTGTGCGCCCGGGTGAACAACGCGCCCGGCGCCAGCGGCCCCATCTGGTTGCTGCAGCCCATGACTTATATGAATCTCTCGGGCAAGTCGGTGGCCCCGCTAGCGCGCTTTTTCAAGATCGCACCGGAAGAGATCCTGGCCATCCACGACGAGCTGGACCTGCTGCCCGGCGAGATGAAGTTCAAGCAAGGCGGCGGCAACGGCGGCCACAACGGGCTCAAGGACATGCAAGCCCAACTGGGTTCGGCCAATTTCTGGCGCCTGCGTCTGGGCATCGGCCACCCTGGCATCAAGAGCGAGGTAGCCGGCTATGTGTTGCGCAAGCCGCCCCTGGCCGAGCGCCAGGCGGTGGAGGACTGCATTGGCAAGTCCATGGACGCGCTGGAGTTCATGCTCAAAGGAGAGATGGACAAGGCCTTGACCAAGATCCACGCCAAGCCGCCCCGGCCCAAGCCACCCAAGCCGGCGCCGCAGGTGGCCACGGCCACGACCTCGGCCAATAATCCCGCCGCTCTTGCGAGCCCATCGGTCAGCGTCGCAGAATCGGCAGGCCCAGTCCCCACACCGGATCCCGGCCCCAAACCATGAAGCCCCGCCCCTCACCGGACCTTGCATCGCTCGCCCTGCTGCTGATTGCAGCGCTTGCAATGCAGGCTCCGGCCCAGGGGCAAACCCAGACCCAAAGCAGCCCCCTCTACCGCTGCGGGCCCGAGGGCCGCGATCTGCGCGACTCGCCCTGCCCCGGCGGCAAGAAGGACGAGCCCACCAAGCTGCAGTACGAACAACCCAGCGCCGCGCAAACCGCAGCCGCCCAGGCCCAAAGCGCGCGCGAGGCGAAACTGGCCGATGCGATGGAGCGCGAACGCCTCCAGCAAGAGGCCCGCGACCGCCAGGCCAATGCCAAGGCAGGCAGCATCGATGGGCGCATGAAGTCCCAAGAGCCCAAGTCGACGGCGGGCGAGCCCAGCAAGAAGCGCGCGGCCCCCAAGCCGCACAAGGCGCCTAAGGGGCCCAAAGAAAAAAAGAAGAAGAACAAGGCCTCAGCCCAGGGCGCACAAAGCACGTCCTGATCGGCATTCTCAGCGCCCCCAGGGCCGGGCTGCGCCCAGCCCAGCGTTTCCTCATGAGCCGCAGCAGCTAGAATCCAAGCCTGTTGGTGCTCGCGCAGGCATTCATGTCTGCGCAGTTAAACGGGAATCAGGAAGGCGCGCTGCCACGCATGCAAGCCCAACCTGAGCTGTCCCCGCAACGGTAAGTGAACGCAGCAAGACAAGGCTCTCGCTGCAATCCCTGTTCTCAATCCACTGGTGCGCAAAAGCGCGCTGGGAAGGACGCAGGGGTCAGCCGCCCAGGTCCAGGGTCCTCCTGATATCGACGGCCAGTTCATCAGCCCGGATACCGGCCAACAAGGTGATGCAGTGCCGCGGCCAAGCCGCAGCTCGGCGTCGATATTCAGTGCGCTCAGCGGGTGAGCTTTGCGCCTGGTTTTTGCTTTGCCCCTCTAGCTCTCATGACCTCTTCCGTCCGGCGTTCAACACGCCCGTCCGCGCTCGCCCTTGGCCTGCACGCCACTCCCATCGCGTTGGCCGTTTTGGCCTGCACCCAAGTCATTTCCGCCCAAGCTCAAACCGCAGCGCTGGGCCCCAACAAGCTTGACTCTGTGATGGTGACCGCCACCCGCAGCAAGCTCAGCCTTGAGCATGTGCTGGCCGATGTCACCGTGCTGACCCGCGCCGATATCGAGCGCCAAGGCTTCGGCAATCTGGCCGATTTGATGAGCCGCCAGTCCTGCATCGAAATCGTACGCAACGGCAACCCCGGCGCCAGCACCAGCCTGTTCATGCGCGGCGCCAACACCCAGCACACCCTGCTCTTGGTGGACGGTGTGCGCATGGATACCCAAAGCGGCAGCGGTGGTGCGGCTTGGGAAGCCATCCCGCTGGCCTTGATCGACCGCATCGAAATCGTGCGTGGCCCGGCCAGCAGCGTTTACGGCTCGGACGCCGTGGCGGGCGTGGTGCAGGTCTTCACCCGCAAGGGCAATGGCCAGCCCAGCTTTGACTTCGGTGCCGGCATCGGCTCCCTGGGCACGGTCAAGGGCGATCTGAGCGCCACCGGTCGCCAAGGCGATTTCGATTACGCGCTGAGCATGGCTGCCGAGTTTTCCGAAGGTTTCAACACCCGCAAGGTCCTCAACGACCCCAGCTACCAGGCCGACCAGGATGGCTGGCGCAACTACAGCGGCAGCGCACGCCTGGGCTACCAGCTCAACACCGCGCACCGCTTGGAGCTGCTCAGCACCGCGGCCTCCACCGACGCCCAGTACGACGCCTCGGCCAAGCCCAAGCCAGGCGTGGATGACCACAATCTGCATGCCACCCGCGCCAGCCGCGCCCTGTGGAGCGCCAACTGGACGCCCGCACTGAACACCGAGCTGAGTGCGGGTGAATCCACCGAACGCTACGAGACCCAGAGCAACCGGCGCCCCACCTATGTGACCGAAACCCAGGTGCGCCAGTACGCCCTGAACGCCGGACTCAAGCTGGGCACGGGCCAGCAAGTCAACTTCCTGCTGGAGCGCCGAGAAGACGAGCTGATCAACTCCGGCCTGCGCGCCGACACCGGCGGCCAAGCCAAGCGCAGCCAGAACGCCATCGGCGCTGGTTATCTGCTCAGCCTGGGCGCTTTCGACGCACAGCTGCATGCCCGTCAAGATCAGGACAGCGACTTCGGCAATAGCAATAACGGCAGCCTGGCTGTCGGCTGGCGCTTTGCCAGCGCCTGGCGCGCCTGGGCCAGCGCAGGCACCGCTTTCCGCGCGCCGACGCTTTACCAAACTTTCAGCCAATACGGACCCAAGCCAGGCGCCAAGCCCTTGGATCCCGAACGTGGTCGCAATACCGAGCTGGGCCTGCGTTATGAGGGCGCTGACACCGAGCTGGGTCTGAGCGTCTACAACAACAAGATCCAGGACCTCATCACCTGGGATTCCATCTTCCTGGGCAGCTGCCCACCCAGCGCCGACCCGCAACCCTGGGACGGCTGCTACGGCAATCTCGCCGAGGTGCGCCTGCGCGGCATCAGCCTGCAAGGTGAAACCCGCCTGGCCGGACTGCGCCTGCAAGGCTCGGTGGACTGGCAAGATCCGCGCGACACCAAGACCGACAAAATCCTGGGCCGCCGGGCCAAGGTGCATGGCAGCTTGCGCGTCGAGAAGGCCCTGGCGCAGTGGACGGCCGGCGCGCAAGTGCAGGCCTTTGGCGATCGTTTTGATGACCATGCCAACACACGCCCTCTGGGCGGCTACGCCTTGCTGAACCTGGATATTGGCTACCGCGTCAACCCGCAGCTGCGCCTCCAGCTCAATCTGGACAACGCCTTGGACAAGGACTACGAGACCGCCAAGGGTTATGCCCAGGCGCCGCGCACCGTGTTCCTCAGCCTGCGCTACTCGCCCAAGCTCTGAGCAAACGCTAAGCGATGAAACCCCAGCACCAACTCATCGTCGGTGGCCAGCGCAGCGGCAAGTCGCGCCATGCTGAAAAGCTGGCGCAAGACTGGCTCAACCAAGCCGCCGGACGGCGGGTGACGGTGCTGGCCACGGCCTTGGCCCTGGACGAAGAAATGCAGGCGCGCATTGCCCGCCACCAGGCAGATAGGCCGGCGGGCTTTGCCACCGTCGAGGCGCCCCTGGCCTTGACGACGGCCCTGGTTCAAGAAGCCTCGGCCGACAACTTCATCCTGGTCGACTGCCTGACCCTGTGGCTGACCAACTGGCTGATGCCCATCTCGGGCACAGCCGATCTGGCAGCCTGGGAGGCCGAGCGCCAGGCCCTGCTGCAGGCCCTGCCCACCCTGCCCGGCCGCATTGTCTTCGTCTCCAACGAGGTGGGCTGGGGCGTCTCGCCCATGAGCCGCGAGGCGCGCTTTTATGTGGATGAGTTAGGCCGCCTGAATCAGGCGGTGGCGGCACGCTGTCAAGACCTGACCCTGATGGTGGCCGGCCAAGCCTGGAGCCGCCCCGTACAAACGCAGAGCGAACCCTCATGCAATACACCATGAAACTAGGCCTTGGCAGCATCCTCGGCCTCTTTCTTGCCCTGGCCGCTGGCCTGAGCCAGGCGCAAGCCCGTGTTGAGATCAAGGACGACCTCGGCCAGATCACGCACTGGACCCAGCCGCCCCAACGCATCGTCACCCTGCTGCCCTCGCTGACCGAAACCGTCTGCGAACTCGGTGCCTGCGCGCGCCTGGTCGGCGTGGACCGTTATTCCAACCACCCGGCGTCGGTCAACAAGCTGCCCAAGCTCGGCGGCCTGGACGACACCCAGGTCGAGACCATCGTCTCCCTCAGGCCCGATGTGGTCTTGCTGGCCCCCTCTTCACGCGTCACCGAACGCCTGCGCGGCCTCGGCCTGAAGGTGGTGACGCTGGAGGCCAAGTCCTACGCCGATGTGCAGCGGGTGCTGGCCAAGATGGGCCAGCTGCTGCAGGTCAACGATGCGCAGGCCGTCTGGCGCCGCATCGATGCCTTGGTCGGCGCCGCGGCGCAAGACATCCCAGCGCAGGCGCGCGGCGCCCTGGTCTACTACGAGGTCGACCGCTCGCCCTATGCCGCAGGGCCGGTGTCCTTTATGGGCGAGACCATGGCCCGTCTGGGCCTGCGCAACATCATCACGCCCGAGATGGGCCCCTTTCCCAAGATCAGCCCCGAGTTCGTCGTGCGCGCCAAGCCGCAGCTGATCATGATTGGCAAGCGCAATGCCGACGGCCTGTTCCAACGCCCGGGCTGGGATCGCATCCCCGCCATTCACGACAAACGGGTCTGCGTTTTTGACGCCCAGCAAAGCGATGTGCTGGCCCGGCCCGGCCCTCGCATGGGTGAGGCGGCGCAGATCATGGCGCGCTGCCTGCGCGAGCAATACGCCAAGCCATGAGCTCCGTCGGCATCAAAACAACCGCCTGGTCGGCCTGGCCCTTGCTGGCCGGCCTGCTGCTGGCCAGCGGCCTGGCCTTGGCCATGGGCGTGGCCGTGGGCAGCACCGGCTTTGCGCTGGACTGGTCGGGCGCCGATGCGATGCAGTCGCAAATCCTCTGGCAGATCCGCCTGCCCCGCTCGGTGGGAGCCTGGCTGGCCGGCGCCTTGCTGGGCCTGGCCGGCGCAATCACCCAAGGCTTGTTTCGCAACCCTCTGGCCGACCCCTATCTGCTGGGCAGCGCCGCCGGTGCGCGCTTGGGCGTTGCACTGAGCCTGGCCGTGCTGGGCGGCAGCCCCATGGGCATGCAGTGGATGGAGCGCCTGGGCCTGACCGGCGCGGCCTTTCTGGGCACCCTGGCCGGTGTGAGCCTGGCGCTGACCATGGCCAAGGGGGTGGAGCACACCTTGCGCCTGCTGCTGGCCGGCGTGGTGGTGGGCGTGGTGCTGGGCGCCGTCACCGATCTGATCACCCTGGCCCAGCCCGACATCCTGCGCACCATGCAGGCCTTTGTGCTCGGCACGACCAGCTTTCTGGGCTGGCCCAGCATCGTGCTGATGGGCGTCGTGCTGCTGCTCAGCCTGGCCGTGGCCCTGGGTGCTAGCGAGGCGCTCGATGCCCTGACCCTGGGCGAGGCCACCGCCCAGTCCCTGGGCGTGCGGTTGGGCCTGGTGCGGGTGCTGCTGATCTGCGCCTTCGCCCTGGCCACGGGTACGGCCGTGGCCCAGACCGGCATGATCGCCTTCGTCGGCCTGGTCGCCCCCCATCTGGTGCGCAATCTCTGCCACGGCTCGCACCGCCAATTGCTGCTGCTCAGCGCCTGCGCCGGTGGCCTGCTGCTGCTGGCGGCCGACATCCTCTCGCGCTGGCTGATGGCACCGCAAGAGCTGCCGGTGGGCGTGATCACCGCCATCCTGGGCGGCGGCTATCTGCTGCGCCTGATGCACAAACGCAAGTACGGAGGCCGCGCATGAAACCCGCTTTGAGCTGCCAGGACCTCAGCGCCAGCCTGCAGGGCCAGCCGGTCCTGCACCGCTTGACGCTTGAATTAGCGCCGGGCCACTGGACCGCCATCGTCGGCCCCAATGGCGCGGGCAAATCCACCCTCTTGCGCGCCCTGGCCGGGCTGAGCCCCAGCCTGGGATCCATAGCGCTGCTGGGCCGCCCCTTGCATGATTGGCCGCGCAAGGCCCGCGCCCGCGAGCTGGCCTGGCTGGGCCAGAACGAAAGCAGCGGCGACGAGCTCAGTGCGCAAGACGTGGTCATGCTGGGCCGCCTGCCCCACCGGGCCTGGCTGGCCCCACCCAGCGCCAGCGACCATGCCGCCGTGCAACAAGCCATGGTGCAAACCCAGTGCTGGGATTGGCGTCAGCGCCCGCTGGGCCAGCTCTCGGGCGGCGAGCGCCAGCGCGTGCTCCTGGCCCGTGCCCTGGCCGTGCAGGCCCAAGTGCTGCTGATGGACGAACCCCTGGCCCATCTGGACCCGCCCCACCAGGCCGATTGGTTGCAGCTGGTGCGCGGCCTGGCCGAGGCCGGCGTGGCCGTGGTCAGCGTCTTGCACGAGCTGAATATGGCACTGCAGGCCGACGGACTGGTGGTCATGCAGGCCGGCCGCGTGCTCTGCCACGGCTCGCCCGGCCAAGCCGAGACTCGCCGCGCCCTGCAGCAGGTGTTTGACGAACGCCTGCACCTGCTGGAGCTTGAAGGCCAGTGGCTGGCCTTGCCCACGGCGCCCGCGCCAAAGCCCCCCGCCTTCAGCAATGTCGTGCCCCTCAAACAAAAGGCCGATTGAGCCTCATCGCCCTATGCCAACTGACGCCACCACCCTCTGCCCCGCCGTGCTGATCAGCGCGCCCTCCTCGGGCTCGGGCAAGACCAGCGTCACCGCGGCCATCGCTCGCTGGCACCGCCACCAAGGCCAGCGGGTGCGCGTGTTCAAAACCGGGCCGGATTACCTGGACCCGATGATTCTGGAGCGTGCCAGCGGTCACCCGGTGTATCAACTGGACTTGTTCATGGGCGGCCTGGCGCATTGCCGCGCCCTGCTGGCCGAGGCCGCTGCTGAGGCCGACCTGATCCTGGTCGAGGGCGTGATGGGCTTGTTCGACGGCGAGCCCAGCAGCGCCGACCTGGCCGCCGCCCTTGGCCTGCCGGTGCTGGCCGTGATCGATGCATCAAGCATGGCCCAGACCTTTGCCGCCATTGCCACGGGTTTGCAGCGTTATCGCAGCGACATCACCCTCTGCGGCGTGGTGGCCAACCGCGTGGGCAGCCCCGGCCATGGCCAGATGGTGGCCCAAGGCCTGCCGGCCGATCTGCCCCTGGCCGCCGCCCTCTTGCGCAAGCCTGAGTTGAGCCTGCCCGAGCGCCATCTGGGCCTGGTGCAAGCCATGGAGTTACCCGAGTTGGACAGCCAGCTCGATGCCTGGGCCCAGGCCTGGGGCGAGGCGCTGAGACCCGAGTTTGAATGGCCACGGGTGCGCTTCGATCTGCAAGCGCCGCTCTGGCCTGAGAGCGAGTTCCCCGCTCAAGCCCTGGCGGGCCTGCGCATCGCCGTGGCCCAGGATGCTTGCTTCTCCTTCATCTACACCGCCAATCTGGACTGCCTGCGCGCACTCGGCGCCGAGGTGATCTGCTTCTCGCCCCTGCAGGGTCAGGTCTTGCCTGCCTGCGATGCGCTCTGGCTGCCCGGCGGCTACCCCGAGCTGCATGCGCCAGCCCTGGCCGCCCACCCCAGCTTCTTCGACTCGTTGCGTGAACATCTGGCCCAAGGCAAACCTCTGCTGGCCGAATGTGGCGGCATGCTCTGCTTGCTCGACAGCCTGAGCGATGCCGCTGGCCAGGCCCAGCCCATGGCCGGCCTGATGCCCGGCCAGGCGCGCATGCAAAAACGCCTGGCCGCCTTAGGTCTACAGGCCCTGGACTGGCCCGAGGGCCTGTTGCGCGGCCACAGCTTTCATCACTCCACGATGGAAACCCCGCTGCAGCCGCGAGCCGTTGCCAGCAACCCCAATGCCAAGACCGGCAGCCGCGCGGCCGAGCCGCTCTTCATCCAGGGCTCGCTGCGCGCCAGCTATGTGCACCATTACTTCCCCTCCAACCCAGCGGCGGTGGCGCGCTTTTTCGCTACGGGTGCTTGCAGGTGATTACCAGCGCCCAGCACCAGTTCAGCGCGGCTGAGCGCGACACGATTTACGCCAATATCGCCCTGCGCCGCGACATCCGCCATTTTCAGCCCGGCGGCCAGGTCGAAGAAGCGCAGCTGCAGCGCATGCTGGCTGCCGCCCATCAAGCGCCCTCGGTGGGCCTGATGCAGCCCTGGCGTTTTATGCGTGTGCGCCATGCTCAAACCCGCCAGCAAATCCAGGCCCTGGTCGAGGCAGAGCGCCAACGCACGGCCGCCGCGCTGGACGAGCGCGCGGCAGAATTCCTGCGTCTCAAGGTCGAGGGCATTGGCGACTGCGCCGAGCTGTTGCTGGTCAGCCTTGCGCCCGACGATGGCACCGTGTTCGGCCGCCGCAGCATGCCGCGCGAGATGGCGCTGTGCTCGGCTGCCTGCGCGGTGCAAAACCTCTGGCTGGCGGCGCGGGCCGAGAACCTGGGCCTGGGTTGGGTCTCGATGTTCGAGCCGCTTGCCCTGGCCGAGTTGATGAAGCTGCCTGCGGGCTCCCTGCCCCTGGGCCTGCTCTGCCTGGGCCCGGTCGCCACCTTTTATGAGCGCCCCATGTTGGAGGCGCTGGGTTGGCGCCAAACCCGCCCGCTGGCCGACATGCTGATGGACGAACCCCTTTTTGAATTGAGCTGAGCAAAGCATGGAAATCGAAAAACCTCCCGTCGACCGCGAACGCGTCATCCCCACGGCCGAGCGCCGCGGCCTGATCCTCGTCCACACCGGCGACGGCAAGGGCAAGAGCACGGCCGCCTTCGGCCTGGCCCTGCGCGCCCATGGCCGGGGCAAGACGGTCAAGATCTACCAATTCATGAAGGTGCCCAGCGCACGCTTCGGCGAGCACCGCGTGTTTGAAAAACTGGGCGTGCCCATCGAAGGCCTGGGCGACGGCTTCAGCTGGAAGAGCAAGGACCTGGAGCACAGCGCCCAGCTGGCGCGTGATGGCTGGGTGCGCGCCGAAGCCAGCATTCGCAGCGGCGAGAACTTTCTGGTCGTGCTGGACGAGATCATGTACCCCCTGCGCTACGGTTGGCTGCCGCTGGAGCCGGTGCTACAAGCCCTGCGCGAGCGGCCCGCCCATGTGCACGTGGTGCTGACCGGCCGTAACGCGCCGGCCGAGCTGATTGAGTTGGCCGACACCGTCACCGAGATGGCTTTGATCAAACACCATTTCAAGGCCGGTGTACCCGCGCAGCGCGGCATCGAAGATTGAGCATGTGCCTGCTGTGGCCGCTGGCCTTTGCCTTTGCCCTGCTGGTGGATCGTCTCTTCGGCGAGCCTCCGACTTGGGCGCATCCGGTGGTCGCCATGGGTCGCTATCTGGGCCTGTTTTCCAAACGCTTGCTGAGCCTGCCACCCAGGCCCGCCTTTGCCCTGGGAGCGCTGGCTTGGGTCTTGGGCGCGCTGCTGGTGGGTGGGCTGGCCCTGCTGCTGGAGTCGGCCCTGATCCTGAGCTTGGCCCCCTGGAGTTCTTGGCCGCGCCTGCTGCTGTGCGCGGCCCTGCTGGGCCTGCTGCTCAAGCCCTTGCTGGCCTGGCGTATGTTGGCCGATGAGGTGTTGGCGGTGGAGCGGGCGCTCCAAGTTTCTCTGGAGGACGGCCGCTCTCAGCTGGCACGCTTGGTCAGCCGTGACACCTCGGCCTTGAGTGCCGAGCAGGTGCGCGAGGCCGCCATCGAAACCCTGGCCGAAAACCTCAACGACTCGGTCGTCGCGCCCCTGTTCTGGGCCATGCTGGCCGGGCTGCCCGGTGCCGCTGTCTACCGCTTCGCCAACACGGCCGACGCCATGTGGGGCTATCGCGGCCAGTGGGAATGGGCGGGCAAATGGGCGGCGCGGGCGGACGATGTGCTGTCCTGGCTGCCGGCCCGCATCACCGCAATAGCCATGAGCAGTCTGCGGCCCCAGGCCTTGCTGCGCCTGAGCCAGCAAGCCTCGCGCACGCCCTCGCCCAATAGCGGTTGGCCCATGGCGGCCATGGCCCTGCGTTTGGATCTGCGCCTGGGCAAGCCTGGCGTTTATCAACTCAACGCGGAGGGTCGCGCCCCGCAGCCGCAAGACCTGCCCGCTGCGATCGCATACGCGCGGCGCGGCCTGCTGGCATCGGCCTTCTCGCTGGCAGCCCTGGCCGCTTTCCTGCGCTTGCAAACATGAATATCCACGGCGGCAGCGATGCCGGGCCCACACCGGCCCATGATTTCTCCAGCAACGCCAGCCCTCTGGGCCCGCCGCCCGCCCTGCTGCGCGCCGTGCTGGCCGCCGACCGACGCCGTTACCCCGACCCGGCCTACACCGATTTGCGCGAGCATCTGGGCGCGGATCTGGGCGTGGCGGCCGATCGGGTGCTGCCCTGCTCCGGCGGGGCCGAGGCGATCCGGCGCCTGAGCCTGGCGGCTTTTTTGAGCGGCATTCGAGAAGTCTGGGTGCCACAACCCGGCTTTGGCGACTATGCCGCCGCCGCCCAGGCCCTGGGCCTGGAGACGCGCCGCTACCGCAGCGTGGCCGAGCTGTGCAGCGGCCTGCGTCAAGCCCGCAGCTTGGTCTGGGTCTGCGAGCCCTGCAACCCCAGTGGCAGCAGCCTCACCGCGGCCGAGTGGCAAGACCTGACCCTCGCCATCGAGCGCAGCAGCTCTGCGCTGGTCGTTGACCTGGCGTATGAAAGCCTGCGCCTGGAGGGCCAAAGCCATTTGCCCGCCCATCTGCAGGACCAGGCCTGGCGCCTGCACTGCCCCAACAAGGTCTTGGGCCTGACGGGCGTGCGCGCCGCCTGCCTGCTGGCGCCGAGCAGGAGCGATGCCCTGTACTTGCATGCCCAGGCTGTGGCGCCCAGCTGGGTTTTGTCCAGCGAAGGCTGCGAGCTGCTGCGGGCCTGGCGCAGCCCAGAATCCGCTGATTATTTGCGTCAGGTCCAAACGACCTTGCGCGGCTGGCGCGACACTCAGCGCCAGCTCTTGGCCGAGCTGGGCTGGCAGCAGACCAGCAGCTGCAGCAATTTCTGGCTGGCGCGCCCACCCGTGGGTGTGCAGACCAGCGAGTTGCTGCCGGCCCTGCGCCAGCGCGGCATCAAGCTGCGCGACGCCAGCAGCTTCGGCCTGGCGGGCTGGGTGCGGCTGTCCACCCAAAACACAGAATCGCAGGCGGCGCTGAAGCGAGCCTTGGAGGAGTTGCAAGCATGAGCAGCAAACACAGAGCCCGCGCCATCATGGTGCTGGGCACCACCAGTGGCGCAGGCAAGAGCTGGCTGGCCACGGCCTTGTCGCGCTGGTATGCGCGCCAGGGGCTGAAGGTCGCGCCCTTCAAGGCGCAGAACATGAGCAATAACGCGAGAGTCGTACCAGCATTGAATGGAAAGTTAGGCGAAATTGGCTCCGCCCAATACTTCCAAGCCCTGGCCTCGCGCTGCACACCCGATGTGCGCATGAACCCGGTGCTGCTCAAGCCCGAAAAAGACACGGCCTCGCAAGTCATCGTCTTGGGCGAGGTGGACGAGGTCCTGACCCGTGCCCCCTGGCGGGAGCGCAGCGAGCTGCTGTGGCAGCGCGCCAAGCCCGCCCTGCATGAGCTGATGGCCGAGAACGATGTGGTGGTGATCGAGGGCGCGGGCTCGCCGGCCGAGATCAATCTGCACAGCAGCGATTACGTCAATATGCGCACCGCCCTGGAGGCCGAGGCCGCCTGCCTGCTAGTCACCGACATCGACCGCGGCGGCGCCTTTGCCCACCTCTACGGCACGCACCAGCTCCTGCCCGCGCATGAGCGGGCGCTGATCCGTGGCTTTGTCTTGAACCGCTTCCGTGGCGACGCCAGCTTGCTGGCCCCCGGGCCCGAGCAGCTGCAAGCCTTGACCGGCGTGCCCACCGTGGCCGTGCTGCCCATGTGGCGCGGCCATGGCCTGCCGGAGGAAGATGGCGTGTTCGACGACGGCATCAGCGGCAGCAGCCGTGGCCTCAAGATCGCCATCGTGGCCTACCCGCGCCTGTCCAATCTGGACGAGTTTCAGCCCCTGCGCAGTCTGCCCGGCGTGCGCCTGAGCTGGGTGCGCGAACCGGCCGGTCTGGACGGGGTGGATCTCATCATCCTGCCCGGCTCCAAGGCGGTGGCGGCCGATCTGGCCTGGCTGCGCGCGCAGAAACTGGATCAAGCCATCGCCCAGCATGCGGCGGCGGGCAAAAAAGTGCTGGGCATTTGCGGCGGCCTGCAGATGCTGGGCGAAAGCCTGCTCGACCCCCATGGCCTGGACGGTAATGCACCCGGCCTGGGGCTCTTGCCCCTGGTCACCCAGTTCGAACGCGACAAGCTGCTGCGCCCGGCCCGGCTTCGCTTTGCACCCCTGAGCGAACCTTGGGCCGCCCTGAGCGCGGTGCAAGCCCAGGGTTACGAGATTCACCATGGCCGCACCGTCCAGCACCCCAGCCTGGCGGCGGCCACGCCGGCCGTGTTCAGCGACAGCGCTGATGACAAGGTTGGGGTGGTGGGCTGGCAAGCCGGCCCGGTGCTGGGCTGCTACGCCCACGGCCTGTTTGAGGACAGCGCCGTCATGCAAGCCCTGTTCGGCGCCCAAGCGCCCAGCCTGGACCGCGTGTTCGAAGGCCTGGCCGACTATGTGGACCGCCACTTCCAGCCCGGCGTGCTGGCCGGTCTCTTACAGGACAAAAAACAAAACTGATGCGCAATCTCCCATGAGCTCCCCCATGCACACCCCGCAAGACCTGATTCCCCACATCCCCTCTCTGCACGACCAGCCCCTGGCCGCCGCCCTGCAGCAGCGCATCGACAACAAGACCAAGCCCCTGGGCTCCCTGGGCCGGCTGGAGGGCTTGATGCTGCGCCTGGGCCTGATCCAGGGCACCGAGACGCCCTCGCTGCACCAGCCCCAGATGATGGTGTTTGCGGCCGACCATGGCCTGGTGGCCCAAGGCGTGTCGGCCTACCCCAGCGATGTGACCTGGCAGATGGTGGAGAACTTTCTGGCCGGTGGCGCGGCCGTGTCGGTGCTGGCTCGCCAGCATGGCCTGGACCTGGTGGTGGTGGACGCCGGAGTGGCCCACGACTTCGAGCCGCGCAAGGGTTTGATCATCGCCAAGATCGCCCACGGCACCCAGGACGCCTCGACCCAGGCGGCCATGAGCGTGGAGCAATGCGCCACCGCCATCAACGAGGGCAAGGCCTTGCTACGCCAGCGCCCCGGCAATGTGCTGATGCTGGGCGAGATGGGCATAGGCAATACCTCCAGCGCGGCCCTGCTGCTGGCCCGCCTGGGCGGCCACCCGGTGGGCGACTGCACCGGCCGCGGCACCGGCCTGGACGACGCTGGCCTGGCTCGCAAGACCCGCGTGCTGCAGGCCGTCTTGCAACGCCACGCCAGTGCCAGCGAGCCTTTGCAAGCCCTGGCCGCATTTGGCGGCTTTGAGATCGCGATGATGGTGGGCGCGGTGCTGCAGGCGGCGCTGGAGCGGCGGGTGATCGTGGTGGACGGTTTCATCACCAGCAGCGCCGTGCTGGTGGCCTCGCGCCTGCAACCGGCGGTGCTGGAGCGCTGCGTGTTTGCTCACCAGTCGCAAGAGCGCGGACATGCCTTGATGCTGCAGGCCTGCGGCGAGGCCACACCGCTGCTGGACCTGGGCCTGCGCCTGGGCGAAGGCTCGGGCGCGGCCCTGGCCTGGCCCCTGCTCGATTCGGCTTGTCGCATCCTGCACGAAATGGCCAGCTTTGCATCGGCCGGCGTCAGCGAGAAGCAAGCCGACTGAATCCCCTGGTCACATAATTGACTCGTCAACAGCGGGGCCTTGTGATGACCGACTTGGTATTTGCGGACGAAGAGGACGAGAGCGACGCAGCGGCCGCAGCCGCAGCGGCGCTGGATCCCTGGGTGGTGCTGATCGTCGATGACGATGTGGCCGTGCATCAGGTGACCCAGCTGGTGATGGCGGACTTTGAATTCGCCGGCCGCCGCCTGCTGTTTCTCGACGCCTATAGCGCCGCCGAGGCGCGGGTGCTGCTCAAGTCCCGCCGCGATGTGGCCCTGATCCTGCTGGACGTGGTGATGGAGTCAGAGCACGCCGGCCTGGAGCTGGCGCGTTTCATCCGCGAAGAGCTGGACAACCACCATGTGCGCATCGTGCTGCGCACCGGCCAACCCGGCCAGGCGCCGGAAGAGCATGTCATCAAGAGCTATGACATCAACGACTACAAAGAGAAGACCGAGCTGACCAAGCGCAAGCTGATCACCGTCTTCTACGCTGCCCTGCGCTCCTACCGCGACATCATGATCATCGAGCAGTCGCGCCAGGCGCTGCGCCGCTCCATCGATGCCATCACCCGCGTCTACGACTCGCAAAACCTACGTCGCTTCGCCTCCGCCGTGCTGGAGCAGGTGGCTTATCTGCTGGGCTATGAGGCCCGAGGCGTGTGTGCCAGCCGGGTGGCCGCCTATGCCGCCTCACATGCCGAGGGGCGGCTGAAGATTCTGGCCGCCACGCCTGAGTATTCGCGCATGCTGGTGGACGAAGAAATCAACACCCTGCCCCCGCGCGTCTGCGCCGCGCTGGACCGGGCTTTGGTCGAGCAGCAAGGCAATTCAGACCCCCAGCATTTCGTGGGCTACTACCGCAGCAGCTCGGGGAACGAGACCTTGCTGTACATGGAGTTCGCCGAGGTGATCGACGAGCAGGCCCGCGAACTGCTGGAGATCTTCTGCGCCAATGTGGCCATCACCTACGAAAGCCTGCTGCTGCGCGAGGAGATCCAAGACACCCAGCGCTCCACCGTCTACATCATCGGCGAAGCGGTGGAGAGCCGCTCCATGGAGCCCGGCGAGCATGTGCGCCGCGTCGGCGAGATCGCCGCCCTGCTGGCCGAAGCTACCGGCATGCGCGAGGCCGATATCGAGTTTCTGCGCCTGGCCGCGCCCCTGCACGATGTGGGCAAGATCGCCATTGCCGACCGCGTTCTGGGCAAGCCGGGCAAGCTCGATGAACAGGAATGGGCCAGTGTGCAAACCCATGCCCGGGTGGGCTTTGAGTTGCTGCGCAAGTCCGACAAACGCATCCTGCAGCTGGGCGCCATCATCGCCCACGAACACCACGAACGCTGGGACGGCCAGGGCTATCCGCGCGGCCTGATCGGCGATCAGATCCATATCGCCGGCCGCATCGTCGCGGTGGCCGATGTGCTGGACACCTTGCTGAGCCAGCGCTGCTACAAGCCCGCCTGGAGCTTTGAGGACAGTGTGGCCTATATGAGCGCCCAGGCCGGCACCCAGTTCGACCCGCTGCTGATCCAGCATCTGCTGGCGCGGCTGGACGCGGTGAAAGACATTTACCAGCGCTTCCCTGACGCCTAGCCCGGATATTTCACGAGGGACGCGGGAGTTGCGTGGTGCAGGGCGCCGCGGGCTGGTCCGAGACGGCCGCAGCCAATGCCCACAGGCATTGGCGAGGAGTTGAGGGCCAGCCAGCAAGCCTTGCGCCGCGCAAACCCGCGTAGGCCCTGGTTCCAAATTGGATCTGTTGTTGAACGCCAAAGACTCAACAGGCATTGGTGATTCAAGTCAGCGGGGGCCGACCTCGTGAAATGTCCGGGCTAAGAACGGGCGGCGGCTGCATTAGAGTGCGGGCTGCCTCCACCGCCGAACTCGCTCCCCTGCCTCCGCCCCATGCGCCCCTTGCTGCACGAACTCCGCCTCTTCTTCACCGCCCTGCAGTTCTTCACCCGCTGCCCTGTTCCCGCCTGGGTGGGTTTTCAGCCCGAGTGGTTGCAGGAGTGCGCGCGCTACTTCCCGGCGGTGGGCACGGTCGTGGGGGCATGGGCCGCTTTGGTGATGTGGGGCGCCTCCTGGATCTGGCCGGCCGGCATCTGCGCGGGCCTGGGCTTGGCCGCCAGCATCTGGCTGACCGGCGGCTTTCACGAGGACGGCTGGGCCGATAGCTGTGATGGCCTGGGCGGCGCGGTCAGCCGCGAAAAAGCGCTCACCATCATGAAGGACTCGCGCATCGGCAGCTACGGTGCCCTGGGCCTGATCCTGATGCTGGGCTTGAAAGCGGCCTGCCTGGTCGCCCTGCTGGACTTCAACCCCGACCTCGCCCTGCTGGCCACGCTCTGGGCTCACACGGCCTCGCGCGCTGCCCCCGTCGCCCTGATGCACCACCTCAGCTACGCCGGGGACGCCGAACATGCCAAGGCCAAGCCCCTGGCCACCCAGGCCGGTGGCGCGACCCTTGTCTTCGCCCTGCTCTGGGTCTTGGGCTTGAGCGGCCTGATCGCCTGGGCCCAGCCCAATCTGGTGCCCAGCCTTTGCGCCGCCTGGTTGGCCATGGCCCTGGCGACTTTCACCATGCAGGGTTTTCTGGAGCGCCGCCTGGGCGGCTATACCGGCGACACCCTGGGAGCCACCCAGCAACTGGCCGAACTGGCCGGGCTGCTGGCCTTTGTGGGCTTGCTCAATGTCTTCTGAGCCCGGCCTGTGGGTCTGGCGCCATCCGCGGCCCGAGGGAGCCCAGGGCCTGTGCGTAGGCTCCGGCTGCGATCTGCCGGTGCATTGGCGGCGCGCCAAACGCCTGGCCCGGCGCATTCAGGCACGGGCGCGGCGCGAGCGGCTAGCGCAGCGCGTCGTTTGCTCACCGCTGCGGCGCTGTGCCGAGGTGGGCCGCTGGTTGCAGCGCTGGGGATGGCAGCTGGCCGTCGACCCTGCTCTGCGCGAACTCGACTTCGGCGCCTGGGAGGCCAGGCCCTGGCATGCGATCGACAAGAGCGAGATCGATGCTTGGGTGCAAGACTTTGTCGACTATGCACCAGGCGGGGGCGAATCCCTGCAGGCCCTCCTGGCCAGAGCCGCAAACTGGTCGGCGCCCTCGGGCACGCAGATTGTCATCAGCCACGGCGGTTGGATGCTGGCCCGCCGCTGGCTGATCGAGCATGGCCGCCAAACACCGCCGAGCGCAGCCAGCTGGCCCAGGCCGCCAGACTACGGGCAATGCTGGCAAATTGGATCAACACAGGGCAAGTAACACATTAGTCACGACTGTTGGCGAATTGCCTAATGCCTGAAAGCACCTGACAAGTCCTGCGCAGTATCATCACAGCGGATTGAGCGAGGAGGGGCATCGAGCGATGTCTGCTTGGCCCTTCCTTGAATCCCTTCAAGGGGCTTGTTGGAGTAGTCCATGGATTTGATCTCAGCTGGATCCCGGCGACGGTTGGCCGCGACCTTGGCAAGCCTTGGCCTCATGCTGTTTGCATCAAGCGCAGTCCTGGCGCAGAGCAAATCCATCACCATCGCCGCCGAAGACGATTGGCCGCCTTACTCCTCTGCAAAAGCCGACAAATCGGGCCCAGAGGGCATGACACCCGATCTGGTCCGTGCCATCTTCAAGACTCGCGGCATCGAGGTGAAATACCTGGTCGTGCCGTTTTCACGCTGCCTGCATTTGGTCAAGACCGGCAAGGTGGTGGCCTGCTTCAACACCTCCATCACCGAGGAGAACAAGAACGAGTTCTTGTGGCACCCGACGCCCCTGTTTTTCTCAGGCACCAGCATCTTTGCCTTGTCCGAATCCGGTGCGCCGAAGCAGGCGATCAAAGCACAGGAGCTGGAGGGGCAGACCGTGGGGGTGACGGCCGGCTACACCTACCCGGCGGAGTTCAGAACCAATCCCAAGATCAAGTTCACGGAAGCCAGCTCGGACGAACTTTTGCTCAAGATGCTGATGGCCAAGCGCGTCAAGTACGCTGTGCTCAGCAGCTTGCCGGGCTTGGTACGCATCAAAAATGATCCCAAGCTGGCGGGCCATATTGCCCTGGTGGGTGAACTCAGCAAGGACGGGATGTGGCTGAACTTCTCCAAGAGTCACCCAGAAGGCAAGGATATGGTCGCAGTTTTTGAGTCGGCCCTGCTGGACTTCAAAAGCAGCGGCGCCTACGACAAATTCATGAACGACTTCTACCAGCGCCTGGGCTTGCCCCGATGATGCTGGGCAAGTTTCTCGATCAGGCCTAAGGCTGCGTCTTGGCAAAGGGTGGGGCTGACTTGAATCGACACAGCATTCGCTTCCGCCTCAATCTATTTTTCACCCTCCTGATCTCGGCCATCTTGGGGGTTTTTGGTCTGGTGTCCTACATCGACAGCCGTGATCAGCTCCTTGAACGCTACGAGCAGGATCGCCAGTCCCTGCGCAAGCGCTTGGAGATCAATCTGGCCTCACCGATGTGGCGCTTGGACACCGAGACGGTGAAGAAGAACCTCCAGGCCGAGATCATCACCCCAGTTCTCAGCATCGTCATCGCCGAGGACAAGAACGGCCCGCCCATTGCCGAGGCCCATGTCAAAGCAGCGAATGAACAGCCCGAACTGCAAGACCGCCTGGTCTTCCCCTTGGTGATCGAGGCCGAGGGCAACACGGTCGAACTAGGCTTGGTCACGGTGGTGACCACCCGTGCGGTGATTCAGCAGGAATTGCATTCCCTGGTGAGCAGCCGGGCGCTGGAGATGTTTGTCTTGATCAGCCTGCTGCTGATTTCCATGTCGGCGGTTCTGCTCAAACTGGTGCTGAACCCCTTAGATGCGCTCAAGAATGCCTTGACCAAGGCCGCCCAGCTGAAGGACGCCAATATCAAGCTGACCCTGCCCGAGGCAGGTTTGGATGAATTCGGTGAAGTGGGCAAGAGCTTTGCACTGATCGCCGACCGCCTCGCCAAGGACTTGGCATCGGGCGAACGCAAGGAGGCGGAACTTCGCCAGGCCTATGCCAAGCAGTTGGAAATGACCAGCCAGGTGGAACACAGCAAGCAGCTGGCCGAAGAAGCCTCCAAGGCCAAGTCCGCCTTTCTGGCCAATATGAGCCACGAGATTCGTACGCCGATGAACACCATCATCGGCCTGTCGCAGCTGGCTTTGAAAACCGAGCTCAGGCCGCAGACACGGGAGTACATCG
Organism: Paucibacter sp. KBW04; assembly: GCF_003852425.1. GTDB lineage: Bacteria > Pseudomonadota > Gammaproteobacteria > Burkholderiales > Burkholderiaceae_C > Paucibacter_A. The sequence continues at coordinate 57,279 of NZ_QAJN01000004.1, forward strand.
ACCGCGTCCGGCTCTCGGGCGAGCATTTGCTGGGCATCATCAACGACATTCTTGACTTCTCCAAGATCGAAGCCGAGAAGCTCTCCCTCGAGAACGTGCCCTTCGAGATGGACGCCTTATTGGCCAATGTCGCCAACTTGGTCGCCGGCAAGGCGATTGAGAAGGAGTTGGAGCTGCTGTTCGACTTGGCCGCCGAAGTGCCGCAGCATTTGATTGGTGACCCTCTGCGCCTGGCGCAGGTGATGGTCAACTTCGCCAACAACGCCGTCAAATTTACCGAGAAGGGCGAGATCTCCCTGGTCATCCGGGTCGAGAAGCACTGCGCCGCGGATGCGCAAGGCCAGGAGCGGGTGCTGCTTCGTTTCACCGTCAATGACTCAGGCATCGGCTTGAGCCCGGCCCAGATCGACAGCCTGTTTCAAAGCTTCCACCAGGCTGATGCCTCGACCTCACGCAGATACGGTGGCACGGGCCTGGGTCTGTCCATCTCCAAGCGCCTGGCCGAGTTGATGGGCGGCACGGTGGGCGTGAGCAGCCAAGTCGGCCGAGGCAGCAGTTTCTGGTTCAGCGCAGAGTTGGGCGTGCAAGACGCAAGCGTCTTAGCGGCGGAACCCCTCAAGCAGGCCCCCAGCTTCCAGCTCTTGAGCCAAAGAATGCAAGCTTGCCGGGTGCTGGTGGTGGACGACCACCCCTATGCCCGCAGTCTGATGCGCGAGCTACTCTTGGGCATGGGCGCCGAGGTGGCATGCGCCGATTCGGGGCGAGCCGCCCTGAGCGCCGTGCAAGAAGCACAGTCGGAGAAAAAGCCTTTCGATCTGCTGGTGCTGGACTGGCGCATGCCGGAGATGAACGGCATTGAGACGGCCCAGGCCATTCACGCCTTGCAACTCAAGCCCCGCCCGCGTCTTTTGATGGCCACGGCGTTTGGCCGCGACGAGGTGTTGCAGTACCAGCGCAGCAAGCTGATCGATGCCGTGCTGATCAAGCCGGTCTACACCTCCAGCCTCTGCGCGGCCCTGCAGCAAGCCCTGATGGAAGAGGCCACAGACCTTCAGGCAGGCGCCAATACTCAAGACGCCAATGCAGGTTTGCTGGCCCAAATCTATGGCGCTCGCATCCTGCTGGTCGACGACAACGAGTTCAACCAGTTTGTCGGCGCAGAGTTGCTCAAGTCGGCCGGCTTTCGGGTCGACCTGGCCAATGACGGCCAGATGGCCGTCGACAAGGTGCAGGCCCAGGACTACGACGCCGTCTTGATGGATATGCAGATGCCGGTGATGGATGGCCTGGCGGCCACGCGTGCCATCCGCGCGCTGCCAAGGTTCGCTCAGCTACCCATCATCGCAATGACCGCCAACGCGATGCAGCACGACAAGGAGGCCTGCCTCGCCTCGGGTATGTTGGACGTGGTCACCAAACCCATTGTTCCCGCGGACCTGTGGTCGACGATGCTGCGATGGATACCTGTTCGCGAGCCCGGTGCTGCGGCTGCCCCCCAGGCGCCCTCTGCAAGTCCACCCGCCGATCACCCCATCAACGCGGGCCTGCCCAGCGAGATAGCCGGTATGGATGTGAGCTTTGCCCTCCAGCAAGCAGGCGGGGAACCCAAGGCACTCATCGAAATGCTGCGACTGTTTGTTCGCAATCAGGAACATCTGATGCAGAACTTGAACGAGGCCTTGCTGCAAGAGGACTACGCCAGCGCCGAGCGATTGGCCCACAGTTGCAAAGGCGTGAGCAGTTGCCTGGGCGCTCAGGCCGTGTGTGATCAGGCCGCCGGTTTGGAAGAACGCTTCCGATCCAGGCTAGACCTGGAGCAGGTGCCGCAGCTGATCGACGCCCTGAGGCTAGAGCTTGAGGCCTTGCTGCAAGCCGTGCGAGCCGCACTGCCGATCAGCGCTCCCCGGCGTGCCATCGCGGTTGACGCCCAAAGCCTGCGGCTTGTCGGCCGGCAATTGCTGAGCTTGTTCGAGAATGCAGACTCCGAAGCGCTAGACCTGCTGAACCAGCACGCCGATCTGTTTTACTCGGCGAACGCACAAGGCTTTGCAGACATGCTTGCTGCGCTCGAGTCCTACGACTTTGAACTGGCCACCCGCCTGATCAAGGAGCGCTTCCTCGCCGAGGGCGCTTGATCCCCTGCACTGAATCCCTCAGGCCTTGACGGCCGTCAGGCGCAGATACTTGGCCATCAAGCTTTCTTTGCTTTCCACATGGGCCGGGTTGACCGGAATGCAGGCCACGGGGCAGAGCTGCACACACTGGGGCTCATCGAAATGGCCCACGCACTCTGTGCATTTGCTGTGCTCGATTTGGTAGAACTCCTCGCCCATGGAGATGGCCTCGTTGGGACATTCGGGTTCGCAGACGTCGCAGTTAATGCATTCGTCGGTAATCATCAGCGCCATGTCAAAACCTCAAACTGCTTTGATGCGCTCAGCCAAGCGCTCGCGCACCGAGGGTGACACAAACTTGGAAACATCACCGCCCAAGGTGGCAATCTCGCGCACAAAGGTGCCGGAGATGAACTGGTACTGGTCCGAGGGCGTCAGGAACACCGTTTCCACATCGGGCATCAGCTGGCGGTTCATGCCGGCCATCTGGAACTCGTACTCAAAGTCGCTCACCGCCCGCAGGCCGCGCACCACCACCTTGCCGCCATGCTCGACGACGAAGTTGCGCAGCAGGCCGCGGAAAGGGATCACCTCGACATTGGGGTACTTGGCCGCCAGCTCGGTGGCAATCTCCAGGCGCTCCTCGATGGTGAACATGGTGCGCTTGTGATGACCGGCCGCCACGGCAATGATCAAACGCTCGAACAATCGGCTGGCACGGCGCATCAAATCCTCATGGCCCAGGGTCATGGGATCGAAGGTGCCGGGATAGACGGCGGTGAGAACGGTGACAGAGGTCAAGGCGGGCGCTCCTGGGCTAGGTGAAACCCGATTATCCAATGCGGCGCAGCAGTTGGAATTTCACCGCCCCGGCCTTGCCCTCGCGCCAGGGCTCCAAACCGCACTCGGGCGGCAAAGCCAAGGCTTGGTCGGCCTCCAGATAGACAAATCCCCCTACCACGACCAAGGGCGCTGCGGCGCGCAGCGCGGGCAAGAACAGATCCAAATCGAAAGGCGGATCCAGCAGCGCCAGCTCGAAGCGTGGCGCACCGGTATGGCGGCCCATCCAGCTCAGGGCATCGGCACATTCCACCCGCAGATTCTCGGCCTTCAAGCGCGTCGCGCTGGCTTGCAAGCTGCGCGCCAGCTGGGCATCACGCTCCAGCAAAAGCACTTCGGCAGCGCCGCGCGAGGCCGCCTCAAAGCCCAGGGCGCCGCTGCCGGCAAAAGCGTCCAGCACCCGCCAGCCGGCCAGGTCCTGGCCCAGCCAGTTGAACAAAGTCTCGCGCACGCGGTCGGGCGTGGGGCGCAGACCGGGTTTGTCGGCGACCGGCAGCTTGCTGCGCTTCCACGCGCCGCCGACGATGCGCACCTCGCGCGGGGCCATGCGCGGCGCGCCGGTCTTTTGCGCGGCGGCACCGAGGGCTGCCGCCTTGGCCGCGACGCTGGAACGAGGACGACCGCCGCTCATGCCTGACGCACCGGAATGCCCTGCGCCGCCATCAAGGCCTTGGCCTCGCCGACGGTGTGTTGGCCGTAGTGAAAGATGCTGGCGGCCAAGACCGCATCGGCGCCACCCTGGGTGATGCCATCGGCCAGGTCTTGCAGCGAACCGACACCGCCGGAAGCGATCACCGGCACCGAGACGGCGTCGCTGACCGCGCGGGTCAGGGCCAGGTCAAAACCGCTGCGGGTGCCGTCGCGGTCCATGCTGGTGAGCAAAATTTCGCCCGCGCCGTACTCGGCCATCTGGCGCGCCCAGGCCACGGCGTCCAGGCCCACATTCTTGCGGCCACCGTGGGTGTAGATGTCCCAGCCGGGGCCGCGCGCGGCCAGGTCCTCACCCTGGCGGCGCTTGGCGTCGATGGCGACGACGATGCATTGGGCGCCGTACTTCTCGGAGGCATCGCGTATCACCTGCGGATTGGCCACGGCCGCCGAATTGAAGCTGACCTTGTCGGCCCCGGCATTGAGCAGGCGCCGAACATCAGCCACCTCGCGCACGCCGCCGCCCACGGTCAGGGGGATGAAGACCTGGGTGGCCACGGCCTCGATCATGTGCAGGATGAGGTCACGGCCGTCCGAGGTGGCGGTGATGTCCAGAAAGGTCAGCTCGTCCGCGCCCTGCTCGTTGTAACGGGCGGCGATCTCCACCGGGTCACCGGCGTCGCGCAGCTCGGTGAAGTTGATGCCTTTGACGACCCGGCCACCGGTCACGTCGAGGCAGGGGATGATGCGTTTGGCCAGCATGAGGAACACTCGATTCAAAAAAACGCGGGCCGCAAATTTGGCGTTTGCGGCCCGACAACGCGATTCAAGGGACGGGGATCAGCTCTCAACCCATTCGTCGGCCAGCTTCTGGCCCTCGGCCAGGTCCAGATCGCCGGTATAGATGGCGCGGCCGCAGATCACGCCCTCAACACCCTCATGCTCGACCTCGCAGAGGGCGCGGATATCGGCCAGATTGGACAGGCCGCCGGAGGCAATGACGGGGATGCTGAGCGCCTGGGCCAGCTTGACCGTAGCCTCGATATTGACTCCGCTGAGCATGCCGTCGCGGCCGATATCGGTATAGATCACGCCTTCAACGCCGTAATCCTCAAACTTGCGCGCCAGATCCACCACCTCGTGGCCGGTCAGCTTGCTCCAACCGTCGGTGGCCACCTTGCCGTCCTTGGCATCCAGGCCCACGATGATGTGGCCGCCAAAGGCCGAGCAAGCGTCCTTCAAAAAGCCGGGGCTCTTCACCGCCGCCGTGCCGATGATGATGTAGCTCAGGCCACCATCCAGATAGCGCTCGATGGTGTCCAGGTCGCGGATGCCGCCACCCAGCTGCACGGGGATCTCGTCCCCCACCTCGCGGATGATGGCCTTGATGGCGGCCTCGTTGACGGGCTTGCCCGCAAACGCACCGTTCAAGTCCACCAGATGCAAGCGCCTCGCACCGGCGTCCACCCAGCGCCTGGCCATCGCGGCCGGGTCCTCGCCAAAGGTGGTGGAGTCATTCATATCGCCTTGTTTCAGGCGAACGCAGCGACCGTCTTTCAGGTCAATGGCAGGAATCAGCAGCATGGCCGAGGGGTCGGTGGTGGGAAGAAGAAGAGGAAAGAAAAAAGAATGGGTTCAGATCGTGAGAGCTGCGGTGCCGCAAGAGGCGCCAGGCGCGGAGCTAGGGCGTCCAATGCAGGAAGTTGCGATACAGGGCAAGACCCAGGGCGGCACTTTTCTCAGGATGGAATTGGGTGGCAAAAATATTATCCCGGGCCACCGCGCAGGTAAAGCGGGCGCCGTAATCGCATTCGCCCACACTGTGGCGCGCATCTAACGGCGCGGCATAGAAGCTGTGAACGAAATAAAACCAGGATTCATCGGGCACGCCGGCCCAGATGGGGTGGGCGCCGGACTGAATCACCTGGTTCCAACCCATTTGCGGCACCTTGTAGCGGCTGCCATCGGGCTGCAAGCGCCCCTCCAGCTGGAAGCGCTTGACCACGCCGGGGATCAGGCCCAGGCCGGGGGTGTCTTGCTCCTCGCTGTGGTCCAGCAGCATCTGCATGCCCACGCACACGCCCATCAAGGGCTTGCGGGCGGCGGCGTCCAGCACCGCTTCCTTGAGGCCGGAGTCGGCCAGCTCGCGCATGCAGTCACGCATGGCGCCCTGGCCCGGCAGCACCACCCGCTCGGCGGCATAGACCTCGTCCGGCTTCGAGGTGATCAGCACCTGCAAGCCCGAGTCCTGGGCCACATGCAGCACGGCCTGCGAGACCGAGCGCAGATTGCCCATGCCGTAGTCGACGACTGCAACAGTGCGGCTCATGGTCAGAGCGTCCCCTTGGTAGAAGGAATGACCCCGGCCGAGCGCGGGTCCAGGGTCAGAGCCATGCGCAGGGCACGGCCGAAAGCCTTGAAGATGGTTTCACACTGGTGATGGGCGTTATGGCCCTTCAAGTTATCCACATGCAGGCTGACCCCGGCATGGTTGACAAAGCCTTGGAAGAACTCAAAGGCGAGCTGGGTGTCAAAGGCGCCGATGCTGCCGGCGGTGAACTTCACATCCATGGCCAGGCCGGGGCGGCCGGAGAAATCAACCACCACGCGCGACAGCGCTTCGTCCAGGGGCACATAGCTGTGGCCGTAGCGAGTCAGACCTTTTTTATCGCCCACGGCTTGGGCCACGGCCAGGCCCAGGGTGATGCCCACGTCTTCCACCGTGTGGTGGCCGTCGATATGCAGATCACCCTTGGCCTGGATGTCGAGGTCGATCAAGCCATGGCGGGCGATTTGGTCCAGCATATGGTCGAAGAAGCCGATGCCGGTGTTCAGACGTGCCTCGCCGGTGCCGTCCAGATTGAGGCGCACGCTGATTTGCGTTTCCTTGGTGTTGCGGGTGACTTCGGCAATGCGCTCCGCCGGGGCTTGGATCACTTGGGGCAGGTTTTGATTCGACATGCTCATCAAAGGCTTTCTTTCATGGCGGCCAGCAAGGCCTGGTTCTCTTGTGCCGTGCCCACGGTGATGCGCAGGCAGTTGCGCAGCATGGGGTGGGCGGCCGAGGAATTCTTCACCAGCACCCCGCGCGCCTTCAGCGCAGCAAAGGTCGCTGGCGCATCGGGTACCCGGGTCAAAATCATATTGCCCTGGCTGGGAAAAGGCTGGACACCGGGCATTGCCTGTAGGGCGGCGAACAAGATTTCGCGCTGGGCGCGCAACTCGGCCGCCTGGGCGGCATAGACCTCGGCATGCTCCAGGGCGAAGAGACCGGCCTCGGCATTCAGCACGCTGATATTGAAGGGCGGGCGCAGCTTGTCGATCTCGGCCACCAGGGCTTGCTGGCCGATCAGATAGCCGATGCGCACGCCTGCCAGGCCAAACTTGCTCATGGTGCGCATCACCAGCAGCTGCGGGTAGCGCGAGAGCCAAGCCATGGAATCACGCTCGGCAAAAGGCTGGTAAGCCTCATCCATCACCACCAGGCCGGGGGCGGCCTGGATGATTTGTTCGATCACATCGGCATCCCACAGATTGCCCGTGGGGTTGTTCGGGTAGGCCAGATAGATCAGGGCCGGCCGATGCTGCTTGACCGCGGCCAGCATGGCCTCTACATCTAACTCAAAGTCCGCACGCAGCGGCACGCCGACATACTTCAGCCCCTGGTAACGGGCCGACATCTCGTACATCACAAAGCTGGGCTCGGGCGAGAGCACGACAGCGCCTGGCTTGCTCACAGCCATGCTGAGCAGGGTGATCAGCTCGTCCGAGCCATTGCCCAGGGTGATGGCGCAGCCTGCGGGCATGCCGGCATGCGCGGCCAAGGCGGCGGCCAAGCGCTGCGTGCCCTCGGCCGGATAACGGTTGATGGCCACGGCACCGAGGCGCTGGCCCAGCTGGGCTTGCAGCTCGGCCGGGAGGCGAAAGGGGTTCTCCATCACATCCAGCTTGACCATGCCGGCGCTGTTGGCCACCGGGTAGGCGTGGGCGGCGCGCACATCGTCGCGAATCTGGTCCAGGGCTTGGCTCAGCGCTTGATTCGGGCTCATGGAAGGCTGCTCTCCACAGGGCACAACAAGGGGTTGATGATTTGCACGCTGTCCAGCTGCAGCTCATGGGGCAGCTCCAGGCTCAGCAAGCGGGTGCAACCTTGGGCCTTGGCGGCGGCCACGATGAGGGCGTCCACATAGGCCAGGCCGAAGCGGCTCTCGATGGACCAGGCACTTTCCACCGTCGCGTGGTCGATGGCCCAGGGCTGCCAGCGCTGATAACGCCGCACCTCGGCACGGGCATCGCCATTGGGCATGGTCGGCGTGATGCGGGTGGTGACCTGGGCATAAAAATCGTTCAGCACCTGGGTGGAGACGCGGCCCAGGCGGCGCAGCCAGAGCTGGCGCAGCCAGGCCATGACCTGCTCGCGGGCCGCCACATCGGCACCGTCCTCGCTGCAGATCAGCACCGAGGTATCCACAAACAGGGGAGCCGCGCTGGCCGCAGTCATGGCTTGGCGCTCCGCTGTGGATAAGTCTGGCCATCCGAGACCCAGGAACGCTCGCGGTGCAGCCAGTCCTGCATGGCGCGCTCGTAAGCGTCGTCATGCCGCATCTTCTCGGCCAGCATCTCGCCCACCAGGCGAGAAACGCTGGTATTACGTCGCGCGGCCTCCAAACGGGCCCATTCGGCGACGCTGTCTTCCATGGAGATGGTCACATTCTTCATATTTCGCGTGCCGGACCGAGCGAAGCGAGCTCGGGCACCGACTGATTGAGCGGGTTGGATGGAATTTAACACGAAGTTCGTGCAACACGAAGTTCGTGTTGTTTTGAGTTAATCAAAGTCAGGTTGAGTACTCAAGGCATTCAAGGGTTTACAGAGCTCTTGCGTAGATTTCTACTAAAGTAGAATTTCTGCATGGAGATGGCAGAACAAATCGCGCAGCGCATCAAGGCCGAGCGCAAGCAAAAGGGCTGGTCCCTGGATGAGTTGGCAGCACGCTCGCAGGTGAGCCGCGCAATGATCTCCAAGATCGAACGTCAGGTCAGCACCCCCACCGCCGTGCTGCTGGCGCGCTTGGCCGACGCCTTGGGGCTCAGCCTATCGGCGCTGATGTTCGAAGCCCATCCGACTCAGCAGTCCGTCTCAAGGCTTGCTGAGCAGCATGAGTGGACCGACCCCGCCTCGGGCTATACCCGCCGCCTCGTCTCCCCGGCGCTGCGCAAGGGCGATACCGAGATTGTTGACATCAACTTCCCGCCCGCTGCACGGGTCAAGTTCGAGGACAGCAGCGCGCATTGCATCGAAGGGCAGGTATTGCTGCTGGAAGGGCAGTTGCAGCTGTCCTTCGGCAGCGAATCGCTGTCGCTCAAGCCGGGCGACTGTGCACGCCTGGCGCTTCATCGGGCGCATGAGGTCTACAACCCAGGCCCCGAAGCTGCACGCTACCTCGTCGTCATTCGCGCCACTTCGGTCTAGGGCCGAACCCCCCCCGCTGCCCCGATCGGGGAGCACGCCATCTCCGGGACTCATTGAGCGCCGGCCCCGCTGTTTTTCATCTCGGAAAGAGGTGGCTTGATGAACTTGAAATCTCGGACATGGCCAGGCCGCTTGACCTTCATCGCCCTGCTCTGCCTGCCCTTCGCGCTGCAAGGCCTGGGCACGCATTGGGTTCGCATGGCCGATATGGTCTTGCTCTACATCATCCTGGCCTTGGGGCTAAACATCGTCGTGGGCTGCGCCGGTCTTTTGGACCTGGGTTTTGTGGCCTTCTATGCCGTAGGCGCCTACTCCACCGCCCTGCTCACCTCCCCCCATCTGGCAGAGCACTTTGCCTGGATCGCCGCCACCTTCCCTGCGGGCTTGCACACCGCCTGGTGGATCACCCTGCCCTTGGCCGCAGTGCTGGCCGCCTTCTTCGGCATGCTCTTGGGCGCGCCCACGCTCAAGCTGCGGGGTGATTACCTGGCGATGGTGACCCTGGGCTTTGGGGAGATCGTGCGGCTCTTGGTCAACAACCTGGGGTATCCGGTCAATCTCAGCAATGGAGCCCAAGGTATAGGCCCTATCGAGCCCTTCAGCTTTTTCGGCCTGAGCTTGGGCCAGCGGCTATCCATCGGCGGCATCGAGTTAGAGCCCGTCTCCCTTTACTACTACGTGCTCTTGTCGCTGCTGCTGCTGACTTTGCTGATCTGCCACCGCCTGCAGGACTCACGCATTGGCCGCGCCTGGATGGCCATACGCGATGACGAGATGGCCGCTGCCGCCATGGGCATCGACATCCGCAATATGAAGCTGCTCGCCTTCGGCATTGGTGCCAGCTTCGCCGGCGTGGCGGGCTCGATGTTTGCCGCCATCCAAGGCCATATCTCGCCCGAGGCCTTCAGCCTGCAGGAGTCGGTGATCATCGTGGCCATGGTCGTGTTCGGCGGCATCGGCCATATTCGGGGCGTGATCCTGGGGGCTGCGCTGCTGAGCGCCCTGCCGGAGCTGCTGCGCTATGTGGTTGGCCCCTTGCAGACCCTGACCGACGGGCGACTGGACGCCGGCATCATGCGACCCTTGCTGATCTCGCTGGCGATGATCATCACCATGCTGTGGCGCCCACATGGCCTCTGGCCTGCACCCGACCGGGGCCAGAACCGGGGTTGAACGCCCCCCAACAACTAGGGGCTAGGCTTTGGCCTGTTTGTGGATAGATTTATGGATCCTTTTTGGATCTTTTTCAAACCAATCACCGCAGAGCAAGCCTATGAAGCACCAGCAACGATTCCCCCTTGGCAGAGTCCTGGCTTCGGCCGTCCTCCTCCTGGCCTGCATGAACTCGGCACAAGCCCAGTCCTACCAGCTCAGCGCCTATGTGCGCAGCCATGCGGCTGACTTTATGCACAACGACGACAAGACCGACTACCAGGACTTCAACTGGCTGGACAAACCCCAGGCCCTGGCCTTGAACAGCCTGGATTCCAGCGCCCTGGTCGTCAGTGGCGGCCATGCCAGCGCCAAGGTGCTGGCCAGCGTAGGCATGCTCAAGACCTATGCCTCGGCCTACTACCCTTATGGATACGACGCCCAAGGCCATCAGGTGCAGTACGGCTATGGCAACGGCACGGCTCAGGCCACGTTTTTTGACACCCTGCTGGTCACCAGCAGCACGCTGGCCGAGGGCACGCCGGTGAGTTACCGCATGGATCTTTCCATCAATGGCACGCTCTCATCGCCCTCCTTCGAGTCCGGTGGCTACCTCAGCGCCGATGGCTTGGCCGAGATGAGATTGCGCGACAAAGACAGCGGCCAAATCGCCACCCTGAGTTGGGACGCCAAAAAGAATGCGACAGGCGTCTACTCCCTGATCCTGAACACCCAGGTGGGGCACACGCTGACGATCAACGGCATGCTCTATGCGGGAGCCGATGTGAGCTCCTACGCCCGCACAGGGCGCAATGCCGAGGCGGACTTTTATCACTCCGCCTACTACCAGCTGGCGCCCTCGGTGGCTGGGCTCAATACCACGGGCTTGAGCGGCCACGACTTTCTGGCCACGGCCGTGCCGGAGCCGGCCAGCTATCTCTTGCTAGGGCTGGGTCTGGCCGGGCTTGGCATCCGCCGCCGACTCAAGGCTTGAGGAGGCGCAGCTCGGCCGCGCGGGCATGCGCTTGCAAGCCCTCGCCATAGGCCAACTCCGCCGCGATGGGGCCCAGCTTCTGGGCACCCGCCTCGCTAACCTCGATCAGGCTGCTGCGCTTTTGGAAGTCGTAAACACCCAGCGGCGAGGAGAAGCGCGCCGTGCCCGAGGTGGGCAAGACATGGTTGGGGCCGGCGCAGTAATCGCCCAAAGATTCGCTGGTGAAGGCGCCCAGAAAGATGGCTCCGGCATGGCGCAGCTGGGGCTCCCAGCGATGCGGTTCGCTGCTGGACACTTCCAGATGTTCGGGTGCGATGCGGTTGCTGATCTCACAAGCCTCGTCCATGGAGCGGGTGTGGATCAGCGCCCCGCGCCCTTCCAGCGAGGCACGGATCACCGCCGCACGCGGCATGGTCGGCAACAGGCGTTCGATCGCCTCGGCCACGCGGGCGATGTAAGCCGCGTCGGGGCTGAGCAGAATGCTTTGCGCCAGCTCGTCATGCTCGGCCTGGCTGAACAAATCCATGGCCACCCAGTCCGGCGGCGTCGTGCCGTCGGCCAGCACCAGGATCTCGCTGGGGCCGGCAATCATGTCGATGCCGACCTGGCCGAACACATGCTTTTTAGCGCTGGCCACATAGGCATTGCCGGGCCCGGTGATCTTGTCCACCCGGGGGATGGTGGCCGTGCCGTAAGCCAGGGCCGCCACCGCCTGGGCGCCGCCCACGGTGAAGGCACGGCTGACGCCTGCCACATAGGCCGCAGCCAGCACCAAGGGGTTCTTCTCGCCGCGCGGTGTGGGCACGACCATGATGATTTCTGGCACGCCAGCCACGTGGGCGGGGATGGCGTTCATCAGCACGCTGCTGGGATAGGCGGCCTTGCCGCCGGGCACATAAATGCCCACCCGGTCCAGCGGCGTGACTTTTTGGCCCAGCAGCGTGCCGTCTTCATCGCGATAGCTCCAGCTCAGGCCGGAGTGCTGTTTTTGCCGCTCGTGATAGAGCCGCACCCGCTCGGCCGCCGCCTGCAAGGCGCTGCGCTGGGCCGGGCTGATGGCTTCAAACGCGGCCTTGAGTTCTTCGCGGCTCAGCTCCAGAGCCGCCACGCTGTCCACCGCCAGATGATCGAAGCGGGCGGTGTAGTCCAGCACCGCCGCATTGCCGCGCGCTTTCACATCGGCAATGATCTCGGCCACCCGGGTCTCGATGCCGGCATCCGTCTCGGCCGACCAATGCAGCACGCGCTGGAACTCGGATTCGAAGTCGGCGGAAGCGGTGCTGAGTTGGCGCAGATTCAACATGATCTTGGGCAAGAGAAGAAAGAAAAGAAAAACTGACTTACTTGGGCACGGCCGAGGCAAAGGCCTCGATCATGCGGCGCAGAGGCTCGCGCTTGAGCTTGAGCGCGGCCTGGTTGACCACCAGGCGGGAGGAGATTTCCATGATCTTCTCCACCTCGACCAGATGATTGGCCCTCAAGGTATTGCCGGTGGAGACCAGGTCCACAATGGCGTCGGCCAAGCCGGTCAGCGGGGCCAGCTCCATGGAGCCATAAAGCTTGATCAGGTCCACGTGCACGCCCTTGTCGGCAAAATGCTGGCGGGCGATCTCGGTGTACTTGGTCGCCACCCGCAGGCGCGAGCCCTGCTTGACGGCCCCGGCGTAGTCGAAGTCGTCCCGCACCGCCACGCTCATGCGGCAGCGGGCGATGTTCAGGTCCAGGGGCTGGTACATGCCGTCCACACCATGCTCGATCAGCACATCACGGCCCACCACGCCCAGATCGGCACCGCCGTACTGCACATAGGTGGGCACATCGCTGGCGCGCACCAGCACCACGCGAACCTCGGGGCTGTTGGTCGCGAGGATCAGCTTGCGCGAGGTTTCGGGATCTTCCAGCACCGTGATGCCTGCAGCCTTCAGCAGAGGCAAGGTTTCTTCGAAGATGCGACCTTTGGACAGGGCGAGCGTGATCATCATGGGCGGAGAGTGGGGTGCGCGGGGACGAAACGAAAAGGGTCGCTGCGAAGCGACCCTTTTCCAAAAGGTTTAACGTGATGCAGAAGAGGCAGCAGCGGCCTGCCCCTCGGGGCTGAGCGCCCATTCGGCGGGCGTGAGCGTCTTGCTCATGGACAAGGCATGAATCTCTTCCTTCATGCGATCGCCCAAGACCGCGTAAACGCGCTGGTGGCGGCGCACGCGGCTCAGGCCCTCGAACTCGGAGGACACGATGGTGGCAAAGAAATGCCTGCCATCGCCCTCGACATGCAGGTACTCGCAGGTCATGCCTGCAGCGATGTATTGCTGAACTTCAGCGGGTGTAGGGTCGGCCATGGGCGGAATTGTAGGGCGGCTCGCGCGCCACCACCCGCCGCCACCCGCAAGACCCCTGGCTATGAGAGCCTGAACGAGCCCACCAACTGCGCCAGCTGATTGGCCTGGATCTTCAAGCTCTCGGCCGAGGCGCTGGACTGTTCGGCCACCGCCGCATTGGCCTGCGTCATCCGGTCCAACTCGGCCACGGCGCGGTTGACCTGCACAATGCCCTGGCTTTGCTCGCTGGAGGCCAGGCTGATCTCGCCGATGATGCCGGCCACCACGCTGACGCTGCGGACGATCTCGCTCATCGTGGCGCCCGCGTCGCCCACCAGCTTATTGCCCACCGCCACGCAGCTGACCGACTCGCCGATCAAGCCCTTGATCTCTTTGGCCGCCGCCGCACTACGCTGGGCCAGGCTGCGCACCTCGGCCGCCACGACGGCAAAGCCGCGCCCCTGCTCGCCGGCACGCGCCGCTTCCACCGCCGCATTCAGTGCCAGGATATTGGTCTGAAAGGCGATACCGTCGATGGTGCCGATGATGTCGGAGATTTTCTGCGAGCTGCTGTGGATCTCGTCCATGGTCCGCACCACCTGGGCCACCATGGCGCCGCCGCGCGAGGCCACGTCCGAGGCCGAGGCCGCCAGGCGGCTGGCCTGAGCGGCGGCGTCGGCCGAGCTTTGCATCGAGCGGGTGATCTGCTCCATCGAGCCCGCCGTTTGCTGCAGGCTGCCGGCCTGCTGCTCGGTGCGCTGGCTCAGATCCACGCTGCCCGTGGCAATCTCCACCGAGCCGGTGGCGATAGAGTCGGACACCGTGCGCACCTGGCCCACCATCTCGGCCAGGCTGGACTGCATGCTGCGCAAAGAGGCCAGGACGCTGTCGGCCGGCACCTCGCCGGCCAGCGTCAGGCGGCTCAGATCGCCCGAGGCCACTCTTTGAGCGGCCGCCCCCAGCGCCGCGGGCTCCGCGCCAAGGGATAGGCGCAGACCACGCGAGATGAAGTAACCCAGCAGGCCGGCCGCCAGAAATGCCGCCAGGCAGGCCAAGATCAGTGCCGAGCGCTGCTGCTTGTAATGCGCGGTGGACTCGGCCGCCAGCTCCTGGGCATGGGTTTCGGTGTAGCGGATGTAGTCCTCCACCGCTTTCGACAGCTTGGCCAGCAATGGTCGGCATTGCTGATTCATCTTGGCGATGGCGGCCTCGTTTTGCTGGCTCAAGGCCAGATCCACAATGCTCAGGGCGACCGGGCCGTAGTCGCGCTCGATCTGCTCCAAGACCTGCACCAGATCGCGCGTCTTGCCGCTGAGCTGAGCCTCGGCCACCATCTCGCGCAGCTTCTTCAGATGGGCTTGCACCTGGGCATGGGCCTGGCTCACTTCCGCATGCTCGGCCTTGAGGTCCTCGGGCTTGCTCAGCAAGACCAGATTGCGGGCAGCGATGGCGCGCTTGTCCACGGCCAGGCTCAAGGCCGCCGCCGTGTTGGCACGCGCATTGACCCCGTTCACAAAGTCGCCAAAGCGCTCGTCCGCCTCGCGCAGCGAGTACAGACATAGGCCGCTGACCAAGCTCATGACAAAGGCCAGAAAGCCAAAGGCCAGCGCCAGACGGGCTCTGACGGTCAGATGGGACAGACGCATGGTGGACCTCCTTGTGCAAGGGCGGGAACAACAAACGCAGGCCATGTGATCCGGGGCATGCGCCGGGCCAGCATCGCAAAAACACTGGCGGGCGCAAATCTGTCCTATGTCCCTGCCCGGCCGAGCCCGGCCCGCTGACAGGGCAGACATTTGTCAGAAGCCGCGCCCTTCTGACGAGGAGGCGAGCGGCAAGGCAGTCGAGCAGTTTTTACACGGGCTCACAAGCCCTGCCTTCCCAAGCAGGGCTTGTGAGCGCTGAGCGTTCAAGGCTTCAGCAAGGTCTCGCGCAAGAAGAGGATGGTGGCGTAGAACTGGAAATCCTGGTTCTCCTTGCGGGAGAAGCCGTGGCCTTCGTTGTCGGCGCGCAGATACCAGACCGGCGTGCCGTTCTCACGCACCTTGGCGACGATCTGCTCGGCCTCGGTGTAGGGCACACGCGGGTCGTTCTTGCCTTGAATCACGAACAGCGGCTTCTTGATCAGCTGCGCATTCGTCAGCGGCGAGATCTTCTCCAGGTGCTCGCGCATGGCCGGGTCGCGCTCGTCGCCATACTCCACCCGGCGCAGATCGCGGCGATAGCTCTCGGTGTTCTTCAAGAAGGTGACGAAGTGCGAGATGCCCACCACATCGATGGAGCCGGCGATGCGGTCGGCGTAATGCGTGGCCGTTGCCAAGGTCATATAGCCACCGTAGCTGCCGCCCATGATGAGCACGCGCGAAGCATCCAAATTGGGCTGGGTGGCAATCCAGTCCAGCAAGGCACCGATGTCCTTGACCGAGTCCTCGCGCTTGAAGCCGTTGTCCATGGCCAGGAAGCTTTTGCCAAAGCCGCTGGAGCCGCGCACATTGGGCTGGATCAAGGCAATGCCTTGCTCCATCACAAAGTAGTTGTTGCGATTCAGAAAGCCCACGCTCGCCTGGCTCTCCGGGCCGCCGTGGATAGAGATCAGCACCGGGCGCTTGCCGGTGAACTTCTGCGCCGGTGGCAGCGTCATCAGGCCGGAAATCGCCTGGCCATCAAAGCTCTTCCAGCGAATGATTTGCTGCTCAGGGAAGGCCTGGGTGTCCACACCCGGCGGTGCATAGGCCTGCGTCCAAGCCGCCAGCTTGGCCGTCGCGCCATGGCCGTCCAGGCTGTAAATCTGGCTCGGGCCCTGGGCATTGCTGACGCTGAACGCCAACTCCCCACGCCGCGCATCAAAGTGCGCCCCCAGCACATTGCCCTGGGGCAGCTTGGGCAAGGGCAATTCCTTGGCGCTCTGGGTGTCGAAGAGGTGCAGCTCATTGCGCCCCTCCACATTGAACTGGGCCACCAGGCGGCGACCGTCCGGGCTGAAATTGACGCCCGCAGCATCCCAGGGAATATGCGCGCTGACGCGCTGCACTTCGCCGCTCGCCAGATTCAGGCGCTGCAACTCGCGGAACTCACCAAAGCGATCGCCGGTGAACCACAGATGCCGGCCATCCTTGCTGAAGCCGGCGCTGAAGTAACTGGTTTTTCCTTCGGAGGCTTCTTGCGTCTTGGCCGGCAAGACCTGGCGGACCGCTCCGCTCTTCAGATCCAGCAGCCAGATCTGGCTCTCATTGGCCGAGAGATAGCGGGTCAGGGCCAGTTGCTTGTCGTCCCAGGACAGCTGGGCACCGAACCAGCCGCCACCGGGCAGCTCGGCCAGCTTGCGGCGGCTCTTCAAAGGCTCGCTCGCCAGCGGATTGACTTGCCAGAAGGTGGTCGTCACCTCGGCCCGGCTACCGCCCTGGGCGGTGCGGTCCAGCGGGGTAGAGGCGTAAATCAGCTCGCCACCGGCGTTCAGCCAGCTCAGCAAGGCATGACGTTCTTGCGGCGGCGTCAGCAGCTGCGGTGTCTTGTCGGCCTTGGCGCCGAGGTCCAGACGGTAGAGCTGCGCCACCTCGTCGCCGCCATTGGCGCGCTCGAACACCAGATACTTGCCGGTCTTGGGCTCATAGGCCGCGCGGCTGACCGGATCGGGCGCATCGGTCAGCGCCTGCAACTCAGCCGGCTTGCCATTCTTGGGCGCACCGACGCTGAACAGCTGGGCCGTGTTGGCGCCCGCCTTGCGATGCGAGACCAGCAGCTCGCGCTTGTGCGGGTGCCAGTCCACAAAGCCGTGACCACGGAAGTCGGTGTAACGCGCCACATCGTCGGCCAGGCTTTGCGGGATGGCCGGGATGCCTTGCACCAATAAATTGGTGTTGGGCTGCACCAGGGCGGCGGGGGCTTCGGCGGCCTGGGCGGGTGCCAGCAAAGTACCGGAGAAGAACAGACCCAGGGCGAGGCTCACGCAAGCCAGCCGAGCCGGCGAGCCATCCTTGGCTTTGATGTGCTTTGACATGCTGCTTTTCACTTGGAATAAGGAAGGACACAAATTGTGGCCCAGCCCTCCAACCCGCAAGTAGCGGGATTCGACCGATGACGGTTTGAATGCCATGAAACACGGGCGACACTCGCCCCATGCGCACCCTCAGCCACACCTTGCTACAGCTGGAGCCTCAAACTGCGGCCCACGCCCAAGAGATGTTCTCAGTCCTGAGCGACCCCAGGATTTATGAGTTCGAGAACAGCCCGCCCAGCTCCCTGGCCTAGGGCCTGTTAACACTATGGCAATGGGTCGCGAAGGCTCGCCCCAGCGGGCCAAGCAAGGCGCAGCGCGCCGCCCGCACTCGCGTGCGGGCAAGTGCTGCAACGCTGGGTGGCCCGCTGGGGCGAGCCTTCCCGAAGGGTTGGGGCCTGCCAAGGCGCATGCAGCGTTGCAAATCCTCGCCGGGTGTCCAACCCGGCTGCGGTTTGCGCCTTGCCTGCACCCTTGGCAGACCCCAACGCGGCCCATTGCCATAGCGTTAGCAGGCCCTAGCTGCAAGCCCGCTACGCGCGCCTGGAGGCGCGCATCTCACCCGATCAAAGCGAGCAATGGCTGAACTGGGTGATACGCCTGAACAGCGGCGAGGCCATTGGCTATGTGCAAGCCAGCGTGTTCGCGGCCAATGGTGCGGCCCTGATCGCTTACGAGCTGAACAGTGCGTTCTGGGGTCGTGACCTGGCCCGGCTTGCGGTTGAGTTGATGCTGAACGAGCTCGCCCAGCACTACGGCGTCGAGCACTTCCTGGCCCAGCTTAAACAAACCAACGCGCGCTCACGCCGCTTGCTGGAGCGCCTGGGCTTCGCTCCTACTTCGGCCGAGGCCTGGCCGCAGTTTGAAGCGGCGGCCGACGAGATGCTGATGCATCGAATGCCTGCTGAATATTCACCTGACTTCAAATGTTGATATTTGAATTCAATTGAATACACTGCGTTGCATAGGGTCGCCTCTGACCCCTGGGAGTCGGTCCATGACGCAAGTGACGAGCACAACGATGGAGCCGCTGTCGGCGCGCATCCCCAGTGATCTCTATCTTTGGCTGGCGCAGCTGAAGGTGGAGGGAGCCAGCACCAACAGCGACAAACTGCGCGTCTTGCTGGGTCAACTCAAGCGCCAGCATGACGGTGCGTTTGACTTCGTGACCGCCCTGGCTTGGTGCCGCGATCTGGCCGCCAAGCCGCGGGCCGCCTTGGCTCAGCTGGAGGCCGACACAGGCCAACACTCCGAGGTGCTGAGCCAAGCGCTCGAACATATCAGCCACGCCATGGCGCTTTTGATGAGCGCTGAAGTTGGCAACCTGGCCCAAGCGGCCCAGCTGGAAGACAAATTGCTGCGCCGCAGCTTTGCCCATACCGAATCCCTGCTGCGCCAAGCCACCACGGCACAGGCCGCCGCCTTCGATCCCGATGTGGTGCAACGCCATCTGGGCGCCACCCTGCAATTGGCGCAAGCCATCCAACGTCTGAAACAAGCCAGCTTTCAAGGAGACTGATATGGCCGAGACCCTGAAATCCCGCGTCACCCGTGCGATGGCCGGTGGTGTGCACGCCCTGCTGGACCGCATCGAGGAGCGCGCGCCCGAGGCCATGATGGAACAGGCCTTGCGCGAGCTCGATCAGGTGGTGGACGAGGTGCGCCACGAGCTGGGCACCGTCACCGCCAACCGCCACCTCAGTCAGCAAAGGCATGCCGAGTTGAATCGACAACACGACACACTCAAGGGGCAAATCGAAACCGCCTTGAGCCAAGGCCGCGAGGATCTGGCGCGCGCCGCCGTCGCACGCCAGTTGGACATTGAGGCCCAACTGCCATTGCTGGAGTCCAGCTTGGCGGAGTTGGCTCAGCAAGAGGCCGAGCATCGAGGCTATGTGGACGCCTTGCTGGCCAAGCGGCGCGAGATGGAAACGGCCCTGACTCAATTCCGCCAAAGTCGAGCGACGCCTAATAGCTCCGGCACTTTCCCCGCCACCCAGGGCAGAACGGCGGAGCAGATTGAACAACGCATGGCGGGGGCGACCGGCGCTTTTGACCGCATCTACGAGCGTCAAACCGGTCTTGGCGGCGTGGCCCGCAGCGGCCGTTTGGAGGAAAGCAGCAAACTCCAGTCCTTGGAAGAGCTGGTCAGGCAAACCCAGATCGAGGCCCGTCTGGCACAGCTCAAGCAAGCCAATGACAGCGGAAAAGCATGAGCCTGTTCACCACCCCAGAGAACCTGCCTTTTGGCATCGCCTTTGCATTGATCGTCGGCATCGCCCTGCTGGAGGGCCTGGGCATGATGATCTCGCTCAGCCCCAGCAACTGGCTGGACGACTGGCTGCCCGAGGCCGGCCACGACAGCGCCCTGGACCGCGTGCTGGGCTGGCTGCACCTCGGCAGGGTGCCCGCCCTGGTCTTGCTCTTGCTGTTTCTAATGGGCTATGCCTTGTTTGGCTACAGCTTGCAAATGGTCAGCCGCGGCCTGATCGGCCACTACCTGCCCGCTTGGCTGGCTGGATTGGTGGCCGTGCCTGCCGGGCTGACGACGGTGCGTGGCCTCGGCGCGCTGGTGGCCCACATCATCCCGCGCGACGAAAGCACGGCCGTCAGTGCGCAGACCTTGCTGGGCCGGGTCGCCACGGTTTACGCAGGCGCTGCCCGACAAGGCTTGGCCGCCCAGGCACGGGTTCGCGACGAATATGGCCGCGTTCACCATCTGCTGGTCGAACCAGACTTGGCGGACGAGGTTTTTGAAGAAGGCAGCGAGCTGCTGCTGGTGCGCAAGACGGGGGCTATCTACCGAGCCATTCGCAACCCACACCCCGGCTTGGTGGAGCGCTGAAAATTAAAAATCGTTGAGCAGAGAAGAGGAAAACAAGAGCCATGGAAAACAATCTGATCGAAGTCGCCAGCATTGCCGGCATCGCCCTGCTGGGCTTGCTGGCCATAGGCCTGGTGTTCGCCCGCTTGTACAAGCGCTCGACCAAGGAGACCGCCTTTGTGCGCACCGGCTTGGGAGGGCAAAAAGTCATCATGGACGGCGGCGCCATCGTGCTACCCGTCTTCCATGAGCGCGTGCTCGTCAATATGAACACGCTCAAGCTCGAAGTCATGCGGCGCGAGCGTGAAAGCCTGATTACCAAGGACCGCATGCGGGTGGACGTGACGGCTGCCTTCTTCGTGCGCGTGCAACAGACCGCCGAAGCCGTCAGCACCGCAGCCCAGACCTTGGGCACGCGCACCCTGGCGCCGGAGGCCTTGAAGTCCCTGGTGGAAGACAAATTCGTTGACGCCCTGCGCGCCACCGCCGCCACCATGACCATCCAGGAGCTGCAGGACAAACGCCGCGACTTCGTGCAAGCGGTGCAGAACGCCGTGGCCGAAGATCTGGAGAAGAACGGGCTGGAGCTGGAGTCGGTCTCGCTGACCAGCCTGGACCAGACCGACAAGCAGTTCTTCAACCCGAACAACGCCTTCGACGCCGAGGGTCTGACTCGCTTGACCGAACAAACCGAGGCGCGTCGCAAACAGCGCAACGATGTCGAGCAAGAAACCGAGATGCAGGTGCGCACCAAGAACCTGGAAGCACAACGCCAAAAGCTGACCATCGAGCAAGACCAGGAATTCGCGACCCTGGCCCAGCAGCGCCAGGTGGAAACCGCCCGCGCCGAACAGTCGGCTCAAATCGCCACCCAGCAAGCCGAGCGCAGCCGCGAGGCCGAGGCTGCCAAGATCGAGGCCGAGCGCCAAGTCAGCCAGAAGAAGATCGAGGCCGAGCGCGAGATCAAGGCCGCCGAAATCGAGAAGAACCTGGTGGTGCAGACCCGCGAGATTGAGCTGGAGCGCAAGACCGAGATGCAGCGCGCCGAACAGCGCAAGCAGGTGGAGATTGCCCGCCAGGACATGGCGATTGCCATCGCCAACAAGAGCAAGGAGCAATCGGTCGCCGATGCCCAAGCCAACCAAGCGCGCGCCGATGCGGTCAAGGCCGAGGAAGGCGTCAACACCGCCCGTCAGGTGGCGGTGGCCGAGCGAGAGAAAAACATTCAGCTGATCGAAGCCAGCAAAGAGGCAGAGCAACAGGCCATCGCGGTCAAGGTCTCCGCCTCGGCCGAGAAGGAGGCGGCGCTGGATCGCGCCGAAGCCATCACCATCGAAGCCCGCGCCAAGCAGGCGGCGGCCCTGGCCGAGGCCGAAGGCAAACGAGCCATCAACGAAGCGCTGAACACCTTGTCAGCGGCGCAAATTGATCTGCAGGTGCGCACCCTCTTGCTGCAGCAGCTGCCGCAAATCATTGAACAAGCCGTGCGCCCCATGGAGAAAATCGACTCCATTCGCATCTTCCAAGTCAATGGCATGCCGGGCAGTATGGCGGGCTCGAACGGCGAAGGCACGGGCGCACAAGCCGCCGGCACCTTCCCCGAGCAGGTCATGAACTCAGCCCTGCAATACCAGATTGCCAAGCCCATCGTCGACGCGGTGATGAAGGACGCTGGCCTCAGCAACGAGGGCATCACCGGCATGGCGCAAAACTTGGCCGGCATCTTGCAATCGCCGGCGTCAGCGCAAGGCTAAATCACT
Source organism: Paucibacter sp. KBW04 (assembly GCF_003852425.1). Classification (GTDB taxonomy): domain Bacteria; phylum Pseudomonadota; class Gammaproteobacteria; order Burkholderiales; family Burkholderiaceae_C; genus Paucibacter_A. Next base: position 79,392 of record NZ_QAJN01000004.1, read on the forward strand.
GCAGCGGCGGGCACTCAGCTACGAATCTTGTAGCCCCGCCGCAGCAGCTCCAAGGCGATGCCCGCCACCACCGCGAAGCTGGCGCCCACCACACCCAGACTGAGCCAGGGCGAGACATCGCTGACGCCGAAGAAGCCGTGGCGGAAGCCGTCGATGATGTAGAAGAAGGGGTTCAGATGGCTAACGGCCAGCCACAGCGGTGGCAGAGACTGCATGGAATAGAACACGCCCGACAAAAAAGTCATGGGCATGATGATGAAGTTCTGGAACGCCGCCAGCTGGTCAAACTTCTCGGCCCACAGGCCGGCGATCAGACCCAGGCTGCCCATCATGGCCGTGCCCAGCAGGGCGAAGACCAGAATCCAGGCCGCATTCGCCAGGCCTAGCGGCGCAAACCAGGCCGTCACCAGGAGCACGCCCAGGCCCACGACCAGACCGCGCACCACGGCCGCACCCACATAGGCCACAAACCAGGCCCAGTGCGAGAGCGGCGTCACCAGCAAGAACACCAGATTGCCGGTGACCTTGCTCTGAATCAGGCTGGAGCTGCTATTGGCAAAAGCGTTTTGCAGCACGCTCATCATCACCAGGCCGGGGATCAGAAAGCTGGTGTAGCCGACGCTGTCGTAGACCTTGACATGATTCTCCAGCGCATGGCCAAAGATCAGCAGATAGAGCACCGAGGTCAGCACCGGCGCGGCCACGGTCTGAAAAGCCACCTTCCAAAAGCGCAGCACCTCTTTGTAGAACAGGGTGCGGGACCCTTGCAGAACTAGCAGGCTCATGCGGCCACTCCTTCTTCTTGTCGTTGAGGCGCAGCATCGCCTTGCATGATTTCCAGGAACACGTCCTCCAGATCGGCACGGCCGATCTCCAGGTCCTCCACGGGACAAGCCGCCGCGCGCAGCGTGGCCAGCACCTGCTCGACCTCGGCCGCGTCATGGGCCTTGATCTGCACGATGCGGCCGGTGATGCGGGCCTGGGGCAGCAAGGCTGCAGGCAGCGCCGCATCGGTCTTGAAGCGCAGCATGGAGGCGGCGCGGCCCTTGAGCAGGTCCGAGGTTCTATCCAAGGCGACGATGCGCCCTTGTTTCAACATGGCCAGGCGGCCGCACAAGGCCTCGGCCTCTTCCAGATAATGGGTCGTTAGCAAGACGGTGTGACCCTCACGGTTCAGGCGCGCGATGAACTGCCACAGGGTCTGGCGCAACTCCACATCCACCCCGGCCGTGGGCTCATCCAGCACGATCACCGGCGGGCGGTGCACCAGGGCCTGGGCCACCAGCACGCGGCGCTTCATGCCACCCGAGAGCTGACGCATATTGGCATTGGCCTTGTCCGACAAGCCGAGGTTGTGCAGCAACTCGTCGATCCAATCATCGTTATTGCGCACGCCGAAATAGCCGCTCTGGATCTTCAGCGACTCACGCACGCTGAAGAAAGGGTCGAACACCAGTTCCTGCGGCACGATGCCCAGGCTGCGGCGAGCAGCTGCGTAATCCTTCACCACATCCGCCCCCAACACCGAGACCCGCCCGGCGCTGGCCTGGGCCAAGCCCGCCAGAATGCTGATCAAGCTGGTCTTGCCGGCGCCATTGGGGCCTAGCAAGCCAAAGAACTCACCTTGGGCGATGTCAAAAGACACCCCGTCCAGCGCTCGCACCTGGCCGCCGCGGTAGGTCTTGCTGACATTCTGGAAGGAGATGGCCGGCACGGCGCCAGCAAATGAAACGGCCGGCGAGGTGGGGCCGGCCGTCGTGGAACTGGGGGTGTTTTGTTCGGGCATGCGGGCATTGTAGAAAGGCGGCGCCAAAGCTGCTTGACCCGGGACTTTCCCCAGCTGCCCTAAGGTCAGCACACAAGAAGCGTGCCTGAACTCTGCGAGTGGAGCGAAAACCCTAGAGACAAGCTCCGGCTTGATGCAAGAATCCTAGGCAGGAGACTCCCCATTCATGGCCACAAAAAAGACGCCTCGCCGCACCGCCGAACGAATCCTCGAAGTGACGCTGGACTTGTTCAATCGCTTTGGCGAGCCCAACGTCTCCACCACCTTGATCTCGGCCGAGCTGAGCATCAGCCCCGGCAACCTCTACTACCACTTCCCGGCCAAGGACGAGCTGATCAACGCCTTGTTCAACCGCTACGAACAAGAGCTCAGCAATTTGCTGGGCGCGGCCGAGAATGTGCGCAATGTGGAGGACGCCTGGCTGTTCTTCCACATGCTTTACGAGCTGATCTGGAAGCACCGCTTTCTCTACCGCGACCTGAACGATCTGCTGTCCAAGAATCGCCGCCTGGAAACCCATTTCCAGACCGTGCTGAGTCAAAAAGGCCTGGCCATGCGCCAGGTGCTGGCCGGCCTGCAAAAAGGCGGCGTGCTGAGCATGGACAACAGCCGCGAAGCCCCGCCCACCGCCAATGCCATGGTGGTGCTGCTCAGCTACTGGCTTAGCTTTGAGTATGTGCGCGACCCGCGTCACGCCCTGGAACCAGAGCAGGCCGGCGCCGCCCTGATGCGCGGCGCCTTCCATGTGCTGAGCCTCTTGCTGCCCTATCTGGAGCCCGCCTCCAAGGACCATTTATTCGCGCTTGCCAACCAGTACCAACAATCCTGAAGGAGACAAGAACCATGGCCAAATGGACCGCATTTCCGCATGACAACAGCGCCTTTCAGTACAGCCCGGCGACGCTGAAGAAGAACTGGGCACGCCTGCATGCGGGTGATGCCGAACCCTTCCCCAAGGATGCGGCCGTGGTGCAGGCCTGGATTCATTTCCACGCCGGCGAGTTCCAGCTGGCCCATGACGCAGGCTTGGCCGTGGGCGGCGCCGGCATCACGGTGGCCAACAAGGCGCAGGCCATCTACGCCAACTATCTGGAGAAGAAGGAAAAGGTCAAGCTGGAGATGTTCCTGGAGGTGGCCGAGCGGGCCGCCGCCCAGCAGGAAGAAGAGCCCAAGAACCCCAACGCCTATTACTGGCAGGCCTATGCCATCGGCCGCTACGGCCAGGGCATCAGCGTGGCCAAGGCCTTGGCCCAGGGTCTGGGCAGCAAGGTCAAGACCGCCTTGGAAACGACGATTGAGCTGGCCCCCAAACATGCCGACGCCCATATCGCCCTGGGCGCCTTCCATGCCGAGGTGATCGACAAGGTCGGCAAGCTGCTGGGCAAGACCCAGGGCGCCGACACCGCCACCGGCCTGAAGATGTTTGTGCAAGCCTTGCAGCTCAACCCCACCAGCGCCATCGCCATGGTGGAGCGGGCCAACGGACTCATCATGCTGGAGGGCGACAAGCGCATGAAGGAAGCCGAGGCGCTTTACGCCGACGCGGCCGCTTGCGAGCCCATGGACGCGATGGAAGCCCTGGACATCGCCATGGCCCGCGAGGAAATGGAAGACTGAGCTGGCCTCTTGCCGAAGGGCGCAGAGCGCAAGCCACAAGGCGTGACAAAAATCACGCCTAACCCCGGGTTCGCGCTAACCCTCCCCCCGCATTCGGCGGTTGTCAGAGGCGCGCCCACTTCGCTAAGCTGCAAGCTCATCGGGTCGGCTGCCGAGCGGCAGGCCCAAGGCCAAATCTGCTCTCATCCGAATAAAGGCTGACGATATGAAGTCTATTCTTGCTGCTCTGATCCTGGCCCCCATGGCCCTGCTCGCCTCCGCCCAAACGCCGGAAGCCACGGCCCTGCGGGTTGAGTGCGCGGCCAAGCACATGCCCGCGGCGGCGGCCAAAGACTCCAACGAGTACAGCTTCGTCTACCGCAAGGGCGAGTACCGCGGCGAAAACCAAGGCGGCAAATTCGTCGGCTGCAATGACAAGCAATACACCGCCTATCTGGCCAGCGCCGACCCGCTGCGTGTGATGTCGGCCTACCCCACGGCCGCCGGCCGCCCCATGGTCAATATCAAGCCCGACCTGAAGGCCGCCGCCAAGGCTGAGAGCGCGGCACAGAAGTAAAGCGCCCTATCGCCCCCTTGTTGGGGCAAGGCGATAAAACGGGAGTTGGCCGCAGGGCCTGCTCCCGTTTTTCATTTGGGGGCCCCGGCAAAGCCGGCAGGCCCAAGCAGGCAATGCCTTGAATGCGGGAATTCCGCGTCGGCTTGCCGCCCCATCGCGGGCCAGTACAGGCTCGCAAAGTATCGGCCACCGCCGCCAGGCGCTTGTGGCCTGGGCCATGGCCCGCACCATGACCCACACCTTGGGCCGGGCCATGCACCGCACGCGCACTCTGCACTCAACACTCAACACACAACACCGCTCAAGGTTAAAGTTATTGTATTTTTAATTGCGAATCATTATCATTTGCAATCAACAAAGCAATGACCTGGCTTGAACCATGAGAGAAGAACGCAATCGGGCGATCGCCATCGCCCGCCAAGCTTTAGCGCCTCCAAGAGCTGGCATGGCCATGCCGCAGCCGCCTTACATCGTCGCGCTGCGCTCGGTCGCCTTGCTGCGGGCCTCCGAATGCGTAGACCAAGACCAAGTCTTGGAGCTGGCCAAAAAGATCCAGACAGAGGGTCAATGGACGCAACCCATCCCGATTGATGGCCACAGCGGCCTTGTGATGGACGGCAATCACCGCCTGCGGGTGGCTCATTTGCTGGGGCTGCGGCGCCTGCCCTGCATTCCCCTGAGCTATGAGGACCCCAGGGTCCAGGTGCGCTGCTGGAAGACGGGCCAGGACTTCGAACGCCAACGCTTGTCGGAACTGGCGCGGCGCGAGCTCCTGCTGCCCTTCAAAACCACCCGCCACTCCTTCAGCCCTTGCTTGCCCCAGAGCGAGATTCCTCTTGAGCTGCTTTGCTGAGGCAAGCCCCGATTTCAAGGCCCAAACCAAACAGGGCGCCGCCGCGCGCTACTCAACTTCATGACTCGATTTCATCTGAATCCCGCCACCACCCCGACCAAAGGCCCCAAGGCCTTGAACAGCGCCTTACCCGCAAGCCACCGTCTGCCGCAGCGACTGCTGGCTCTGCTCGCGCTCACCGCCGGCGGCGCAAGCCTGCCGCTTCATGCGCAAACCCTGGAAGACGCCAAGCCGGCCCTAGGCACACCGAAGTCAGCCGCCGCCAATCAGCTGCCGACCATTGAGATCACGGGCCGCAATAGCAAGGGCAAGCATGCCGGAGGACAGCTGGCTCGCAGCGGCAATCTGGGGCTCTTGGGCGAGGTAGACGTCATGGACACGCCCTTCAGCGTGATGAGTTACACCGCCCAGACGGTGGCCGATCAGCAAGCGACCAGCGCAGCCGAGGTGATTGGCAACAACGCCGCCGTGCGCTTCTCGGTGTCACCGGGCGGCATGCTGGACGCCTTCTACATCCGCGGCTTCCCAGTCAACGAGGGCAATCAAGGTGAGTTCGCGTTCGACGGCGTGTTTGGCGTGGCGCCGAGTTACCGGGTCTTCGCCGACTATCTGGAAAGGATTGAGCTGGTCAAAGGACCGACCGCCTTGCTCAATGGCATGGCGCCCAACGGCGCCATCGGCGGCACGGTGAACTTGCAGCCTAAACGCGCGGGCTCCAGCGACCTCACCCAGCTCGGCCTGGAGTACAGCGAGCAGGCCCAGCTCGGCGCTCGTCTCGATGTGTCGCGGCGTTTCGGCCCGCAGAAAGAATGGGGCGCGCGGCTGAACACCAGCCTGCGCAAGGGCCAAACCGCCAGCGAAAAACAAGACCGCCATGCCAAGGTCCTCGCCCTGGCCTTGGACTATCAAGGCAGTCGACTCAGCGCGAGCCTGGACCTCTTGTCGCAAGACGAACACTTCGATGCGCCCAACCGCCCCGTGTTCCTCGCGCCAGCAAACAAATTGCCGCAAGTACCGGCGGCACCCAGCGGCAATAGCAATCTGAGCAATCGCTGGGAATGGTCCTCTGTCGCCGACCGCTCGGCCTTGCTGCGCGCCGACTATGAATTCGCTTCGGGCCTGAGCCTGTTTGCCAATCTCGGCAGCTCACGCACCGGGGTGGAGCGCTTTTTTGGCAATCCCATGCTGAGCGATGCCGCAGGAAAAGTGGCTTGGACACCGACTCGTTTCAGCCAGGACATCGAACGCGGCACGGCCAATCTGGGCGCCCGGATCAAGCTGCGCAGCGGGCCCGTGGAGCATGCCCTGTCACTGCAATTCAGCCGCTACGAGGACCGTCTCAGCCGAGGCCAGTTAGCCGGCACCGCGCTCAGCAACAATCTTTATGCCCCCGTCGAGAACCCCAAGCAAAGCCCGCTGACGCCGCCGCAGAGCAAGACGTCCGAGAGCCGCTTATCGGGTCTGGCCATGGCCGACACCCTGTCCTTGCTTGAGCGCCGCCTGATGCTAAGCCTGGGTGCCCGAGTTCAGCAAATCCATTCCGACAATTTCAACCCCGCCGGCAAACTGCTGCAGCGCTACGAGCAATCGGCGACCACGCCTTTTGTCGGCTTGGTGCTCAAGCCCTGGGGTGAGCAGATCTCCGTCTACACCAATTTGATGGAGGGCCTGAGCAAGGGCGATGTCGCGCCCAGCAATGCCAGCAATGCGGGCGAAGTCCTGCCGCCTTACCGCAGCAAGCAGTTGGAGGCCGGCTTGAAGTACGAGTCTGGGGGCATGAGCAGCACCTTGGCGCTGTTCCAGATCAGCAAGCCCAGCGGCCTGCTCAACGAGGCCCTGGTCTACAGCGCCGACGGCGAACAACGCAATCGCGGGCTGGAGTTGGAGAGCTATGGCGAGCTCAGCCCCGGCCTGCGCCTGATGGGCAGCCTGGCGCTCTTGCAGGCCAAGGTAACGCGCAGCAGTGTGGCCGCCTACACGGGCAAGCAAGCCCTGGGCGTCCCCAAGCTACAGGCCAATCTGAGCGCTGAATGGAGCCTGCCCCAGGCCCAGGGCTTCACGCTCAACGGTGGACTGGCTTATGCCGGCACGCAGTATGTGGATGCGGGCAATCTGCGCCAGATTCCCGCCTGGTGGCGCGCCGACATCGGCGCCCGCTGGCAAGGCAGCCTGGCGCGCACACCGCTGACCCTGCGCGCCAATGTCCGCAATCTGTTCAACCGCTCCTACTGGGCTGGGGTGTCCAGTTTTGGCGGCATGGCACAGGCCTCGGCACGCAGTCTGCAAGTCTCGGCGAGCGCTGACTTCTAAGCACGGATCCAGACGGACGAAGACAGACAAAGCGGGACAACAAGATCCTGCAAGCGACGGCGGGGAGGCCGTCAATCATGACTTCTAGAACAGAGCATCCGGCCGCCCTCGATGCGGGCGCGGCCGAGGGCGTCTTCATGCCCACCGAGCTGCCGCCGCTGCTGGACGATGAGTTCGAGCAAATCCTGCGGGGCAATCCGAACTTGCTGCGGCAATGGGTGCAGGAGTTTGGCTCCCCGCTGCACATCCTCTGGCCGGAGCGCCTCAAGCGCAATGCACAAGCTTTTCAAGCCGTCGCTCGCCGCCAGAAGGTGGAGCTCGACATCTTCTACGGCGCCAAGGTCAACAAGTCTCAAGCCCTGGTGCGCGCCGCCGTCGAGGCCGGTATCGGCGTCGATGTCTCCAGCCCCTATGAATTGGCCGATGCCCTGCGCGCAGGCCTGGACCCCCGGCGCCTGGTCGCCACCGGACCGGCCAAGACCGCAGACTTCCATCGTCAGTTGCTGGCCCAAGGCGCCTTGATCTCGCTGGACTCCGTCGGGGAGTTGGAGAGTTTGCAAGCCCTGCTGGCCCATGCCCGCCCGGAGGCCACCGCCCGCTGCCTGCTGCGCTACCGGCCGCAGGCCGCGCGCATGAGCCGCTTCGGCATGGGTGAGGAAGACCTCGCCCGCTGCCTCGATTTGCTGGCCCGGGCGCCCCGCAACCTAGGCTTTGAGGGCTTTCACTTCCACCTCAGTGGCTACGAGGCGGGCACCCGCCAGCAGGCCATCAAGGAGCTGATGCCCTGGATAGAACGGGCACGCGCCCTAGGTCTGCGGCCACAGCTGATCGACATCGGCGGAGGTATGCCGATCGAGTACATCGATTCTCAGCGTTTTGCCACTTACTTGAAGACGCATAGCGGCGCCGACTATCGCCATGGCCGACGGCCCAAGGATTTCTACCCCTACGGAGGTGGCCTAGCCGCCGCCGACTGGCTGGAGCAATTGCTGGTCTCGACGCTGGACGCCAAGCACACGCTGGCCCAAGCGCTCAGCTCAAGGGGCTTGCGCCTGGCCATTGAGCCAGGGCGCAGCCTGGTCGATCAGGCCGCGATCTCGGTCTTTCGCGTCAACCGCCTCAAGCCCTTGGCCCAGGGGCAGCAGGTCGTCTTCGTCGAAGGGAGCAGCTTCAGCGCCTGCGAAACCTGGTTCGCATCTGAATACCTGGTGGACCCGATCTTGATCGGCGCCGCAGCGGTGCCGGACTCGCCTCCCACCTTGGCCTATATCGCAGGCCATAGCTGCCTGGACGACGACGTGCTCTGCAACCGCCTGGTGCGATTCGCACGCCCGCCGCAAGGCCAGGACCTGCTGGTCTACGCCAATACGGCGGGCTATCAGATGGACTTGCTGGAGAACGAATTCCATCGTCACCCCAACCCCAAGCGGATCGCCATCGGCCGATCCGCGCAGGGCGGCATCAGCGTCGCACTCGACAACTAACACCTCGGAGCCATTGCATGATTTTTGAGAACGTCAGTGATTTGATCGGCGGCACCCCCATCCTGGGTCTGCCCTTGCCCAGCTACAACTCCATGCTCTTGCTGAAGATGGAGAAGAACAACCCCGGCGGCAGCATGAAGGACCGCATGGCCCGCAGCATGGTGGAGGCGGCCTTGCAGTCCGGCCGGCTCAAACCGGGTGGCGTGGTGGTCGAGTCCTCCTCGGGCAATACCGGCATCGGCCTGGCCATCGCCGCCATTGACCGCGGCCTGCGCTTCATCGCCGTGGTCGACCACCATGCCGCACCCGACAAGATTGCGGTGATGCGGGCGCTAGGCGCCGAGATTCGCTATGTCCAAGGCGAGTACGCCGAGAACGAGGTCGCGGTGGTGGAACGCCAACGCCTGGCCGCCGAACTGGCCGAGCAAATCCCTGGCGCCCTGTTCATGAATCAGTCCGACAACCCGGCCAACCCGGCCGGTTACGCCGGCTTTGTGCGCGAAGCCCTGGCGCAGACCCAGGGCCGGCTCGACGCCTTTGTGGGCTGCGTAGGCACCGGCGGCTCCATGGCCGGGATTGCGCGCGGCCTCAAACAGCACCGGGCCGAGATCACCACCATCGGGGTCGAGCCCTGCGGCTCCATCGTCTTCGGCCAGGCCGGCCACCCCTACTACCAGTCGGGCACCGGCACCCCCAAGGGCGATACCGTGGGCTTGGTGGTGGACTACGCAAGCATAGACCTGGGCGTGCAGGTCAGCGATGCCCAGGCCTTCGAGACCGCCCGCTACCTGGCCAGGCGCAAAGGCATCCTGGTCGGCGGATCGAGCGGCGGGGCGATTTACAAGGCCCTGGAGCTGATCCACAGCGGCAGGCTCCGGGGTCAGGTCTTGACACCGGTGGCCGACGGTGGCGAGAAGTACCTGCACACCGTCTACAACGAGGATTGGTTGCGCGAGCGCGAGCTGCTGGACCCACGCATCGCCGCCAATCTGAGCAGGTGGCTGAGTTGAGTCCTGCGATGCCCACACTCAAGGTCTCCCTCTGCGGTGGCGGCCGCACCGGCCATTTGAACGCCGTGCTCTTCAAGCAAAAGCCGGGGGTGCAGGTTGCCCTGCTCAGCCAGAACGCCCGGCTGCTGGCGGCGCATGCGGACGATGCCGAACAAGGCCTGCGCGTCTGGCTACCCGATGGCAGCGCTCTGCACGCTCGCCCCGACATCGTCAGCGACGACCCGGCGCTGACCCTGCACGATGTGGATGTGGTGATCATCACCGTGCCGGCCCAGCTGCGCTGGGAGCTGCTGCGCCGTATCGCCCCCCAATTGCCGCGCCACAAGCCGGTGTTTGTCGGCGCCATTCCGGGCTTTTGCGGCTTCGACTGGCTGGCCGAGAAGGCCTTGGCCGACTGCCCCAACGCGGTGATCTGGGGCATGAAGGACGTGCCCCACACCGCCTTTGATCTGCAAGCCGGCCACTCTGTGCGCATGGGTGGCGCCAAAAGCCTGCTGCATATGGCCTGTCATGCCCGCGAGTCAGCAAGCCAGCGCCAGCAAGTGCTGGCCTGCCTGCAAAGGCTTTATGAGGCCCCCGTCCAGCTGCTGGAGAACTACCTCGAAATCACGCTGACCCCTGGCAACCCCATCATGCACAGCTCGGTGATCTACGGCCTCATCGGGCCTTACGGGCAATACCACCAAAGGGCCTTGCCCGGCCCGCTGTGCTGGTGGAGCGAATGCCCGGAGTTGGGCGCCTATTTTCTGGAACGCTGCGACGAGGAAAACCAGCGCCTTTGCCGGGCGGTGGAGCAAGCCCTGGGCATAGACCTGAGCTCGGTCAAACCGCTGCGCCAGGAAATCATCGAGGCCTATGGCGAGCAGATCCGCGAGACCCACAGCATGCTGTCGGTACTGCGCAGCAACCAGGCCTATGCCGATATCTACGCCCCCCTGCTTGCCGACGCGCAAGGCGGCTACTGGGTGGACACGCAGAGCCGCGCTTTTGAAGAAGACGTGGCTTTCGGCCTCGCCACCCTGGTCGAGATGGGCCGCCGCCTGGCCCTGCCCCTGCCCCATATCGAAGAGCTGTTCGCCTGGACCTCGGCTCATATGGGCGGCCTGCGTCAATCCTCCTGCCACTACATCCCCAGCGACTGGCCCAAGCGCAACAAGCCATGATGAATTTCGAAGCCATCCCCGACCCCGAGCAGCTCAAACCCGAGCCCGGCGAGCAGGCCGCCGCCCTGGCGCAGGCCGAACTCAATGCGCTGCGGCGCCTGCTGCGCTGCCTGTTCGCCGAAGGCCTATGGGACGCCGCTCAGTTGAAGTTCGACGCCAACACCCAAAGCGCCACCCTGCCTCTGGGGACCAGGGGCGAGCACCTGCGCTTTGAGCGGCTTTGGGCTGCGCCGGCCGGGACCTATCTCAACCAAGCAAGCATTCAATGGTGCATGCCTGGCCAGGCCCCGCAAGACTTGCGCTCGTCCCAGCAGCTGATTGATTTGCTGGACCCCAGCGCCAGCAGCGCCGAAGGCCTGGCCGCCCTGCGCACCGACGTCGCCAATAGCGTGACCAACGATGCCCAGGCACGCCTGCATCGCCAGGCCTGGAAGACGGCGCTGGCGAGCCAGATCAGCCAAGCCGCTTGCGAAAGCCTGCCGGGCTATCTGCGCCAGGGCTCCACCTTGCGGGCCGCCCTGCTGCTGGATCAGTGGGGCGCCCTGGAAGGTCATCCCTTCTACCCGACCTGGAAGTCCAAGCCCGCGCTAAGCCCCGCTCAGGTGGCGGCCCTGTCGCCGGAATTTGGCGCTCGGGTGCAAGTACGCATCGCGGCCCTGCAGGCCGATAACGCCTATATCGAGCGCATGTCGCATGTCCGCAGCCTGCCCGAATATTTTGCGACCGAGTTCCCCGCGCTCTGGCAGCCCTGGTGCGAAGGCCTGCGCCGCCGTGGCCTGGACCCCTCGCAATGGCTGCCCTTGCCCATCCACGGCTGGCATCTTGAGAATTTTGTACGCCAGGGCTTTGCGCAAGAAATCGAGGCCGGCCTGCTGATCACCGAGGGGCCGGAGCTGCTGTGCGCGCCCACCATGTCCTTCCGCACTCTCATGCCCATGGCCCCAGACGGCGCCCCCATGATCAAACTGCCCATGGCCCTGTGGCTCACCGGTGAGCAACGCAGCTTGCAGGCCAAGTCCATCCATATGGGCCCACGCATCAGCGAGCTGCTGCAGCGGATCTTGAAACTCGAGAACGGCTTCGACGGCGGGCTGGAAATCTTTGCCGAAGAAGTGGCCTTCCATTACCGCAATGCCCACAGCCAGGAGGACGCGCCGGGGCGTTTTCTCTCGGTGGCCTTCCGCCAAAGCCGCCCAGCCCTGGACCGACAGGACGGCCTGCTGCCCGTGCCGGTGGCGGCCCTGTTCAGCCAGAGCCCCTTGAGCCCGCGCCCCCTCGTCACCGAGCTGATCGAAGGCCGCGGGCCGCGCGCCTCGGCGGCGGCGGTGCAGGCTTTCTTCCGCCGCTATGCGCGCGTCATCACCCGGCCCTGCATCGCCCTCTATCTGCTGTACGGCCTCGGCCTGGAAGCACATCAGCAAAACAGCACCGTGTTGTTTGACGCCGAGGGCCAGCCCTGCCGCCTGCTGATGCGCGACTTTGGCGATGGCCGCAGCTTTGCCCCCCTGCTGGAGGCGCGCGGCCTGAGCCTGGCACCTTATGTGCACAAAGGCATTCTGCCCACCGTGTTCCGCGACTCCATCGCGCCGGTACGAAACCTGCTGATCCATGCTGGCTTTGTCTGCCATCTGCACGAGCTGGCCTTGCTGCTGAGCGAGGAGTACCACCTCGGCGACAAGGTGCTGTGGAACATCTTGCGCGAGGAGACCGCCGCCGCCTTTGACGCCGTCCGAGCCAGAGTCACAGACCCTGCTTTTTGGCAGGACGAGCGCGAGCACTTTTTGCAGCAGCCCTGGCCCTGCCGTTCGCTGCTGAGCATGCATCTGCAGCGCTATCGCGACTACCGCCTGCAACACCTGCTCGCCAACCCCTTGGCGCTGGCGACGCCATGAGCACGCCCAGCCCGCCCCTCCAAGCCGCCCGCCCCAGCAGCCTGCCGGCCCTGCGCCTGCTGTTTGCCATCCAGCTGATCGCCATGGGGGCGATGGAGATGAGCGGCCCCTTCTGGCCCGTCCATCTGCGCAGCCTCACTAGCAACGAGCAGCTGTTCAGTCTGGCCGCCGTGGGCGTCTACGTCGCGCCCATGCTGGGGCTGATGCTCAGCAGCGCCTTCTGGGGCCGCATCGGCGACCGTCACGGGCACAAGCTGATGATGATGCGCGCCCTGCTGGGCCTGGGCCTGACCCAGTTCGCCCTGTGCTTTTGCACCGAGGTCTGGAGCATCTTGGCCCTGCGCTTCTTACAAGGCACTTGCGCGGGCTTTATCGCGCCGGCCCAGGCCTATGGCGTGTCCATCGCCCCGGCGCAGGGCCGCGCGCGGCTGTTCGCTTTTTTGCAGATCGCCACCAATCTGGGCTCGCTGGGCGGCGCCTTGCTAGGGGGCTTGATCCTGGATCAAAGCAGCTTTGTCTGGGTCAATGCCTTGGCCGCCTGTCTGTGCGCGCTCTGCCTCCTGGCCACCTGGCTTTGCCTGCCCCGGTCGCCCATCAAGCCGCCGTCGCCGCCGCCCTTGCCGCGGGCGATGGCCGAGGCTCCGACGCCTTGGCTGCGGGGGCCGATTGCGGCACTGCTGCTGATCAGCGCCCTCTTGCTGCTGGCCCGCATGCTGGGCCAAAGCTCTTTCGCCCTGTATGTGCAGACCGAGTTTGCGGTGGGCAACTGGCTCACCGGCCTGTGCTACGGGCTGATGGCCCTGGGCTTTGTCAGCTCGGCCACGCGCTGGGCGGCGCACTTCGAGGGCAAATCAGCGCCCCAGGTGCTGCCGCAGATCGCCCTGGTGGCCACGGCCTGTGCGCTGCTGACCGGCTTGGCCGGCATGACCCAGCACATCGGCCTCTTCATCGCCCTGCATTTCGCCTGGGGCATCGCGCTGGGCGCCACCACACCGATTTTGAGCAGCCTGATCTCCCGCGCCGCCGGGCCCAAGCGTCAAGGCCGGGTGCTGGGGCTGGCGCAGAGCTGCAATCAGTTCGCTTCCATCGGCGGCATTGCCCTGGGCATGGGCTTTTGCCAATGGCTGGGGCTACAACACCTGTTCGCCTTCATCGCTTCTTTCTACGCCATCGCCGCGCTCAGCATCTTGCTGCTGCGCGGGCGCATCTCATCATCCTTGAGCTGAACCCATTCACCATGCACGAGCCGAATCGAACCACACAACACCAGATCTGGCGCAGACGGGCGCTGCTGCTCGCAGGCCTGGCCGCCATCGTCTGGGCCCTCAGTCTCTTGCCCTGGAAGCAGGCCGACACCGCGCCTCGCCCAAGCCAGGCCCAAGGCACGCGGGTGAAGGACCTGCTGGGCCGCGAGGTCGAGCTCAATCTGCCAGTACAAAAAGTGGTGCTGGGCGAGGGCCGCCAGCTCTACCTGTGGGCCGCCCTGGATGCGAAGCAGCCGCTGGCGCGCATCGCCGCCTGGCGCTCGGACCTGATGCAGGCCGACCCCGACACCTATGCCCAGTACCAACAGCGCTTTCCCGAGATCGGCCACATCCCCAGCTTCGCTGCGCTGGATGCAGAACAGCTGATCGGCCTCAAACCCGATGTGGTCCTGCTCAATATCGATGCCCAACGCGCGAGCAGCGATACCGGCATGGTGGAGAAGCTGGCGGCGGCCGGCATCCCGGTGCTTTACATCGACTTCCGTCACCAGCCTATGCAGAACACGGACGCCACCATCCGCCTGATCGGCCAATTGCTGGGCCAAGAGGCCAGGGCCCAGGCCTTGATAGCGTTCAGGCAACAAGAGCTTGCCAAGGTCAGCGAACGCCTGGCCGCAAGCAATCCTGTGCGCCCCAAGGTCTTTATCGAACGCACCGGCGGCCTCAGCGAGGAATGTTGCCTGAGCTTCGGTGACGAGAATTTTGGCCGTTATGTCCAGCTGGCCGGTGGCGAGAACATTGCCAAGAATCTGCTGCCCGGCACCTTTGGCCAGATCAATCCGGAGCAGGTACTGGCCGCCAACCCGGCCCATGTGGTGGTGACCAGCGCCAACTGGCAGGCCTATGCGCCCGGCGGCCGCTGGGTGGCCGTGGGGCCTGGGGCCGATCCGTTCGAGGCCAGGCGCAAGCTGACGGGCTATCTGGCCCGCCCCGCCTATGCCGGCAGCGAGGCGCTGCGCGAGCGGCAGCTGCACGCCGTCTGGCACCAGTTCTACAACAGCCCCTATCAGTTCATCGCGGTTCAACAAATGGCCAAGTGGTTCCATCCCCAGCTGTTTGCCGACCTGGACCCGGAGGCCAGCTTCCGCGAGCTGCACCAACGTTTCCTGCCCATCGACTACCAGCCCGGCTACTTCCTCAGCCTGAGGGAGACCCGTCCATGAACACACAGACCCTGCAACTGCCCCGCGCCAAGCCCCAAGCCAATGCCGGCAGCTACCGGGCCTTGATCCGCCGCCGCCAGCTGCTGCTCATTGGGCTTGGCCTGCTTTTGCTCGCCAGCTTCTTGCTGGATCTCGGCTCCGGACCGATTCGCTACGAGCTGGGCGAGGTCTTGCAAGCCCTGTTGCATCCGGACGAAGCCAGCCCGCAGGCGCGCATCGTGATGTGGGAGATCCGCCTGCCCGTGGCCTTGATGGCCTTGGTCGTGGGCGCCGCGCTATCGCTGGCCGGCGCCCAGATGCAGACGGTGCTCAACAACCCCTTGGCCAGCCCCTTCACCTTGGGCGTGTCGGCGGCCGCCAGCTTTGGTGCCGCCCTGGGCCTGGCCTTCGGTGTGCAGCTGCTGCCCCAGGCTTGGGGTCTTCTGAGCGACTATCTCGTGCCGCTCAACGCCTTTGTGATGGCCTTGCTCTGCTCGGGCCTGATCTATGGTTTGAGCCGTCAACCGGGTGCACGGCCGGAAACCCTGGTCTTGCTCGGCATCGCCCTGGTGTTCACCTTCAATGCCTTGCTGGCCCTGGTGCAGTTTTTCGCCAGCGAGCAAGCCGTGGCCGCCGTGGTGTTCTGGACCATGGGCAGCTTGAACAAGGCCAGCTGGCCCAAGCTGGCCATCACATCTGCCGCCCTGCTGCTGGCCCTGCCCCTGTTTGCCCGCCAGGCTTGGGCGCTCACCGCCCTGCGCCTGGGCGACGACAAGGCGGCCAGCTTTGGCGTCGCGGTCCAGCGCCTGCGCCTGCAAGTGCTCTTGCTGGTCAGCCTGCTGGCGGCCTTTCCGGTGGCCTTTGTCGGCACCATAGGTTTTGTGGGTCTGGTGGGCCCACACATCGCCCGCATGCTGATCGGCGAGGACCAGCGCTTCTTCATTCCCGCGTCTTTGCTCTGTGGGGCGCTGATCTTGTCGCTCAGCTCGGTGCTCAGCAAGCTGCTGCTGCCGGGTGCCATCGTGCCCATAGGCATCGTCACCTCCTTGATAGGCCTGCCCTTTTTCATCTTCCTGATTGTGCGCAGCGGAAAACGCCCATGCTGAGCCTTCAAATGCAAGATCTGGGCGCCAGCTACGGCGCGAAACAAGCCCTGAGCGGCGTGTGCAGCCCACCGCTCAAGGGCGGCGAGCTGGTGGCCGTCATCGGCCCCAATGCCGCCGGCAAATCCACTCTTTTCAAACGCATGGCCGGGCTGCTTCCCGGCCCTGGTCAGCTACGTCTGGAGGGCTCGCGCCGAGGGCAGCAGGCCATCGTCTACTTGCCGCAGGACAACTCGGCCAGCCCGGCGTTGACGGTCTATGAATCAATCTTGCTGGCCTGCAAACAAGGCAGTGGGCGCTGGCAGGTGAGCGCCGAGGAGCTGGCCTTGATCGATGAGACGCTGGCCTCGCTAGGCATTGCCGAGCTCGCATTTCGTCAACTGGGCGAACTCAGCGGCGGCCAGCGGCAACTGGCCTCCATCGCGCAGACCTTGGTGCGCAAGCCCGAGGTGCTGCTGCTGGACGAGCCCACCAGCGCCCTGGACCTGCACCGGCAGTTGCAGGTGCTGGCCCTGCTGCGCGAGCTGGCGCGCCAGCGTGGCCTGCTGATCTTCATCGCCATTCATGATCTCAATCAGGCCCTGCGCTTTGCCGACCAGACCCTGGTCTTGGCCCAGGGCCGGCACTGCGCCTGCGGGCCCAGCAAGGCGGTGATCTGCGCCTCCATGCTGCGCGAAATTTATCAACTCAGTGCCAGGGTCGAGCCTTGCTCGCAGGGCTCGCTACAAGTAATTGTGGACGGCATGGCTTAATCATTCCCTTCCCCGCCCCAGGGCAGCATCAGCGCCAGCACCAGCAGCTTGTTGAACTCGGGGGTGAATTGCTCGATCACCCCCTCGGGGTCGGGGCACAGGCCGCTGTCGGTGATCAGGCCGAACTGCACATGGCCGGCATAGGTCAGGATGCTGACGCCCACGCCGATATCGCCGGACTGCGGCACCCAGAACATCACCCGCTCCACCGTCGCACCGCAGAACTTCAAGGCCTCGGCCGGGCCGGGCACATTGGTCATCACCGCCGTGGCCTTCTTGGCAAACAGATTCAGCATGGCCTGCTGCACCGGCTTGATCAAGAGCCCCGCCACCGACAGCAGGCCAAAGGCCAGCACCGGCTGAAAGCTGCCCTTGAGCTCCTGCATCCGCGCTTTCACCGCGTAGAGCCGCTCCACCGGGTTTTCTATGCCAATGGGCAGGACCAGGGGCACCAGGCCGAAACGATTGCCCAGCTGATAGGCCTTCTCCAGCGGGCGCAGATTGACCGGCACCATGGCGCGGATCTCCTGGCCGCTGACATCGTCGCCCTTTTCCTGCAGGTAGCGGCCGATGGCCCCGGCCACGCAACTCAGCAAGACATCGTTGATCGAAGCGTTCATGGCCTTGCCCACCGCCTTGACGGCATCCAGGGGCAGGGGCTCGCCCCAGGCCACCCGCTTGGCCGTGCCGGGCTTGCCCTTGAGCCGGGTGTGGGAGTCGTCCGCCATCAAGGCAAAGGCCGCCACATCACTGACCGCCTGATAGCCCAGGCGCGCCATCTCCAGGCTGTTGTCGATGGGGTGCGGCGTATGCATCATCTGATCGACCGACTTGGACATGCCTTTGCCGGCCAGGCGTATGGCCTTGATGGTCATGTCGGAGATGGGGCGCAGCAAGGTGTCGGTGAGCCAGTCCTGATCATCCCTGGCCTGCTGCTGGCGCTTGGGGGGCGCGCGGCCGCCATCGGTGATGGACAGCATCACGGCGATCAAGGCGATGCCGTCGCCGATGCAGTGATGGATGCGGGCGATCAAGGCGCTGGAGCCGTCCCCCATATCCTCGACCAGCTGGAATTGCCAGAGCGGATGCGCCGGGTCCAGGGGCTGCATGGCCAGCTCGCCCACCCGCTCCTTCAGCGCGGCCTCCGCCGTTTGCCCGCGCAAGGGCAGCAAGATCTCGGCCAGGACGTGGCGTTGGATGTCGAAGTCCTCATCCTCCACCCATTGGGCGCCCAGATGATCTTCGACCACTTTTTGCTGGAAGCGGGGGTATTGCAGCAGGCGCGCCTCGATGCGCTCGCGCATGGCGGCGAGCGTGATGCCGGGGCGGATGCGCCACACGCCCACAATCATCATCAGATTGGACTCGGTGTCCATGCGCAGCCAGGCCGTGTCCACCTTGGACATGCGTTCATGCAAAGAAGCCAAAGTCGTCTCCTGTTGTTCTACAGCCCCCTGCAAACCGGCCGCGCGGGTGTTCGGTTTGCGGGGATCTTGAATCTATCTCTCTAATTACGGCGAACAATGATGGTTAACATCGCTGCCGTCCATACCGATTGTCACCAAGTGACCCTGCGTCACACCCCAAAAGGAGATCCTCCAATGAGCCTCAAAGAACAATTCGAAGCCGCCGTTGCAGCATCCAAGCAACTGCCCGAGCGCCCGGACAATATGACCCTGCTCAAGCTCTATGCCCTGTACAAGCAAGGCAGCGCTGGCGATGTGGAAGGCTCGCGCCCCGGCTTCACCGATATGGTGGGCCGCGCCAAGTTCGACGCCTGGGCCGGCCTCAAGGGCACCAGCCAGGACGAAGCCCAACAACAGTACATCGACCTGATCGATTCTCTGAAGTAAACCTACCCCTCGCCCAGTCTCGCCTCGCTGAACGCGGGCGAGTCTGGTCGGTCCCCCGAGGGGACGGTGATGCGTGGCGGATTGACCGCCAAGCATCACCAACGCGGGCCGGCTTGGCGGGCTGGAGTCGGACACAAGCAGTCCCTGCGGACTGCTTGTGCCTACGGAGGGCCATTGGCCTCCGGCCCATGGCGGCCCGGCGCTCGGCCCGTCAGCCGACCTTGAGTTCACTCAGGTCGGCTTTTTCTTGGCCGCCTTCTTTGCCGTGGCTGCATCGGCCGCCAACAAAGCATCCAACTCCTTCTGGATCTCGCCCTCGATGGTGGACTTGAAGGCGCCCAGCAGCAGGCCCAGCTTGGCATGCAGGTCGAAGTGCTTGGCGGCCACCACCAGTTCGCCCTTGACGCCGGAGCGGCTGAACTCCACCGTGTCGCTGGTCTTGCCTTCGAGCACGGTGCATTCCATATCGAATTTGGCCTCGACCTGCTCGGCCCAGGCCCAGGCGATTTCGCGGGCGCGCTTGAGGCCCAAATCATGGTCTCGGTGAATGCGGATGTCGGCCATGATGCTTAGTCTCCAGGCTGGTGTTTGGGGGTGGCCAGCAGCAGCAATTGCTGCTGGCGCTGTGATTTTGGCAGTGCCGCCAGGCGCTGCACCTCGGCATAAAACCGGGGCCAGTCGCACCCATGGGCGTCGAGCAAGGCCTCAAAAGCGGGGCTGAGCTCGGTATAGGCCGAGAGCAGGGCAAAGCTGGCATTGTTGGCACGCGCGCCCCAAGCCTCCAAGCCCGGCTCGGCACGCAAGGCCTGCATCAGCTCGGCCTTGGCGCGGCGCTTCTCGGTCGGGGTCTGCGGGCCGCTGTAAATGGCTTGCAGCTGGGCGCGGTAGCGGCCGGTGAGCGCACGAAACTGCTCGCGCCGCAACTGCCTGGCTTGATAGGCCTCGCGCGCTTGCGGGCTGCCCGCCTGCGCCAACCAAGCTTGCGCGCCGCGCCGCTCCACGGCCGTGGCAAAGGCTTCGTTGAAGGCCGTGTCGTCTGCGGCATAGGCGACCTGGTGGGCCAGCTCGTGAAAAATCAGCCCGGCCAACTCCCCCTCCGGGTAGCGGATGAAGCTGCTGAGCAAGGGGTCGCCGCCCATCCAATTGCTCCAGCCTAAGGTCGAATAGGCCGGCACCGGGTAGACCAGGACCTCCAGCTCAGAGTCCTCGGCCTGCAAAGACTGGGCATAGGCCTGCGCCTCGGCCTTGTCGAAGTAACCGCGATAGCCCACGCAGCCCATCACCGGGAAACACCAGGTCTTGAGCATCAAACTCAGCTCGGGCGTGGCCACCACATTCCAGACCACGGCCTCGCGCTGCAAATCGGCATAGCGGCGGTAGCTGTCGTTGTCGGGCAGATGCAGCTGCTGGACGGAAAAATCCCGCATGCGCTGGCTCAAAACCAGGCGCTCGCGCAGCTCGGGGCTTGTTTGCGGGTCTTGCACAAGCTGCGCCACCGGCTGGGCCGAGGCCATCAGGCGCAAATGCCCGCCCACGGATTGGCTCAGATAGCCCAGCTGGGCGCAGCCCGCCACCGCGGCCAGCAGCAAGCCGGCCGTCAAACCGATCGCCAGCTTGCGCAGCACGATCACGCGGCCAGCGCTTCCAGTTCCACCAAACAATCGTAGAAGCTAGGCGCCTGGCCCATATCGGTCAGGCCCTGGTGAGTCACTTCATTGACATTGGTGCCCGCCGCACCCAGCTTGCGCCACCACACGCCCAGGCCGTTGACCACGCCGGGCCGGGCCCTTGCGTTAATGGCCAGGCGGCAGACATAGCTGCCGCGGTCGTTGAAGACCCGCACCATGGTGCCGTCCACCAGGCCGCGTGCGGCGGCGTCCTCAGCATGCACCTCGACCAAGGGCTCGCCCTCGATATCGCGCAAGCTCTTCACATTGACGAAGCTGGAGTTGAGGAAATTGCGCGCCGGCGGCGAGATCATGGCCAGCGGATAGCGCCGTGCGAGGTCGGGGCTAGAGGCTTGGCTTTCGTAATTGGCGACGTAATCCGCCCCTGCCGCATGGACCCGACCATTGGCCGTGGGGAAGCCGCCTTGCGCGAAAGGCGCCTCGGGCACAGGCAGGCTGAACCAGCCCTGGGCGCGCAAGGCTTCGAAATCGATGGCCGCGGTGAAGGCCTGGCGCGCCAGCTGCTCGTCCGTCTCGGCAAAGCAGGGCTCGGTGAAGCCCATGGCGGCGGCCAGCTCGCGGAAGATCTGGGTATTGGGCTTGGCCTCGCCGATGGGGTCTACGGCCTGCTCGTTGATCAGGACATCGGTATGGCCATAGCTGGTGTGCACATCCAGATGCTCCAGCTGGGTAGTGGCGGGCAGGACGTAATCGGCCAGATCGGCGGTGTCCGTCATGAAATGCTCCAGCACCACGGTGAAGAGATCGCTGCGCTGAAAACCGCGCACCACCTTGGGCGACTCCGGCGCCACCGCCACCGGGTTGCTGTTGTAAACGATCAAGGCTTCGATCTTGGGGCCGAAATCGGCGCTGGCCTCACGCAGCAAGTCGTCACCAATCGTGCTCATATTGATGCTGCGGGGTGCGGGGCCTTGCAGCAGCTCGGGCCGCTCCAGCGCGGCCGTGTTCTTGTAGGGCGCGAACCAGCCCGAGCTGGACAGGAGCAGGCCACCGGCGCGGCTGCGCCAGGCGCCGGTCAGGCAGGGCAGCAAGGCCACCAGGCGCACCGCATTGCCGCCGCCGCGCACCCGCTGCATGCCGTAGTTCAGGCGTATCGCCGCCGGCTGGGTCGTGCCGTAGTCGCGCGCCAGCTGGCTGAGCTCGGCGGCCGTGATGCCGCAGACCTCGGCCACCCGCTCGGGCGGCCATTGCAAGGCCTTGGCCTTCAGCTCCTCCCAGCCATCGACATGGGCATTCAGATAGTCGTGGTCCAGCCAATCGTTTTGGATCAGCTCATGCATCAGCCCCAGGGCCAGGGCGCCATCGGTGCCGGGCAAGAGGGCGATGTGCTGGTGGCATTTGTCGGCCGTCTCGGTCTTGCGCGGGTCTATGCAGATCAGCTTGGCGCCGGCGCGCTTGGCCTGGTTGGCGAAGGTCCAGAAATGCAAGTTGGAGGCAATCGAGTTGCTGCCCCAGATCAGGATGAGTTGGCTCTCGGCGAAAAAGGGCAGGTGCATGCCCACCTTGTGGCCGTAGGTGGCCGTCATGGCCGCGCCCCCGGCAGAGGCGCAGATGGTGCGATCCAGGCGCGAGGCGCCCAGGCGATTGAAAAAGCGGGCCGACATGCCCTCGCCTTGAACCAAGCCCATGGTGCCGGCATAGCTGTACGGCAGGATGGCTTGCGGCTCGCGGGCGGCAATCGCCTTCAGGCGGGCGGCGATATCAGCCAAGGCGTCCGCCCAGCTCACCGGCACAAAGCGCGGCGCCTCATGCTTGGCGCTGACGCGCTTGAGGGGCTGCAGCACACGCTCGGGGTGATAGGTGCGCTCCGCGTAACGCGAGACCTTGGTGCACAGGGCGCCGTGGGTGCTGCGGTGTTCGGCCGCGCCCTGCACCTTGATCACCCGTTCGTTCTCGACGGTGATCCTCAATGCGCAGGTGTCGGGGCAGTCGTGCGGGCAGGCGCCCTTGACGATGCGGGTCTGGCTGGCGGGGCTCTTGCTGCTGTGAATGGGGGTGGCTGTGGCGCTCATCTTCCTACTATTGCACAAGCCCGCGGCCACCCGGGCACGAGGCTGGCGGGGCCGCAACAGGGTCAAACGAAGTGGGCGCCTATCGCTCAACAATTCAGCCGCGTGTTTAAGGTCTTTTTTGCCGCATGGCCAGGGGCGCTTTATTGCTAAAAACGCAGGATCTTCGGGGAGACCAAAAAATGAAGTTCCTTTCAACTCTGAGCCTTAAAGCTCGTGTACTCGCGGGCTTCGGCCTGATCATGGCCGTCATGCTGGTGGCCGCTGCCATCGGATTAATGCGCGTCTCACTCCTGAGCGAGCGGATTGAATCCTTGGTGCAAAACGAGGTCCAGGCCCTGGACCTGGCCCGCCGCTGGGCCGGCTTGGCCGAGGCGAACATCCAACGCCGGGTCGTGCAGATGACCAGCGATGACAAGGAGTTTGTCGAGGCCTTCACCCGCAAGATGAAGGAGGTTTCGCCCATCATCAACAAGCTGCAAGAAGATGTGGACAAGCTCAGCCAATCGGCCCGCAGCGACGAGTTGCATGCCAAGATCGGCGAGACCCGCAAGCGCTATCAAGATCTGCGCGAGGACTTGCTCAAGCAGAAAAAGGAAGGCGTGGACACACGCAGCCGGATCAGCCAGGAGTTGATCCCCGCCATGGAGGCCTATCTGGCCGCCTTGAGCGCCTATGCCGACAATATGCATGATGAGTTGGAGCTGGCGGTCGATGTGGCCACCGGCCAGGCCCGCCAGGCTCGCAACCTGACCCTGGGCCTGCTGCTGGCGGCGATTGCCTCGGGCACGGTGATCGCCTTGATCATCACCAGTTCGGTCACCGCGCCGGTGCATGAGGCGCGCGAGATGGCCCAGCGCATCGCCGCTGGCGACCTCTCCGGCCGCATCTCGGTCGTCGGCGAGGACGAGCTGGCCCAACTCAAGCAAGCCCTGGACGCGATGCAAAACCAGCTGCGCGACACCATTGGCGAGGTGCGTGACGCGGCCGAGCAGGTGCAGACCAGCTCCTCCGAAATCGCCTCCGGCAGCCTGGACCTGTCCAACCGCACCGAGCAGGCGGCCAGCAGCCTGGAGCAGACCGGCGCCGCCCTGCAGACCCTGGCCCAGACGGTCAATCACAATGCCGAGTCCTCCCGCCAGGCGGACCAGTTGGCACTCAAGGCCTCCTCGGTGGCTCAGGACGGTGGTGAAATGGTGCAGCGGGTGGTGGATACCATGGCCGACATCCAGCGTGCCTCGGGAAAGATCGGTGACATCATCGGCGTGATCGATGGCATCGCCTTCCAAACCAATATCCTGGCCCTCAATGCCGCCGTGGAAGCGGCCCGTGCCGGCGAGCAAGGCCGCGGCTTCGCGGTCGTGGCCTCCGAGGTGCGCAGCCTGGCCGGCCGCAGCGCCGAGGCGGCCAAGGAGATCAAGACCTTGATTTCCGCCACCGTCGAGCAGGTGGAGCGCGGCAGCAGCCTGGTCACCGAGGCGGGGCACAAGATCAAGGACGTGGTCAGCAGCGTCGGCCACGTGACCACGGTGGTGTCCAGCATCGCCGCCCAGTCCGGCAGCCAGGCCAGCACCTTGGGCGAGATCGGCCAGGCCGTCCAGCATCTGGACCAAATGACCCAGCAAAACGCCGCCCTGGTGGAGCAAAGCGCCGCCGCCGCCGAGAGCCTGCGCGAGCAGGCCGGCCGCCTGGCCGCTACCGTCTCGCAGTTCCGCCTGAGCTGATCGCGGCGGGCCCGAGTGGCTGGGCGCGGACGCAAGCGCAAGGCAAGCGTCGCGCCCTGGCATCAGGCCCCAGCCCACCCGCTCAAAGAAGCCAAGCCTGCGATCAAAATGCAGGGTCGGTCATAAATCGCGCCCGGTCTCTTCTGAGCCCGAGGCGCGATCTCACATCACATCTATCGCGTTGAGGGAGCCCCACTTGCAAAGAAGAAGAAGACAAATCCTCAGGCAAGGCCTGCAAGGCCTTGGCGGTTTGGCCGCCCTGAGTGCAAGCGGCCTGCTGCAGGCCGATGAGAAACGCGCCATCGTGCTGGGCCAGTCCTGCGCCTTGAGCGGCCCCGCCGCCCAGTTAGGCCTGCAGATGCAGGCCGGCGCCAAGCTCTTCTTCGACGCCCTGAACACGGCCGGCGGCGTGAACGGCATGCCCGTCATCTTGAAAAGCCTGGACGATGGCTACGAGCCCGAACGCTGCAAAAGCAATACCGAGAAGCTGATTGCCGATGAGGTCTTCGCCCTGTTCGGCTATGTGGGCACACCCACCTCGCTGGCCGCCCTGCCCTTGGTGAACGCGGCCAAGATCCCCTTCTTTGCACCGCTCACCGGCGCGCAGGCCCTGCGCGAGCCTTTCAGCCGCTGGGTGTTTCATCTGCGTGCTTCGTATAACGACGAGACCGCACTGATCGTCAAGCAGCTGACCCAGCTGGGCCTGAACCGCATCGCCGTCTTCCACCAGAACGACAGCTATGGCCAGGCCGGCCTGAACGGCGCCCAGCTGGCGCTCAAGTCCCTGGGCCTGGCGCCCACGGGCGTGGCCACGGTGGAACGCAATTCCGTCGATGTGGCCAAGGCCGTCAAGGCCCTGGTGCAGGGTCGCCACCCCGAAGCCATCATCCTGGTCAGCGCCTACAAGAGCTGCGCCGCCTTCATCCGCGAGGCCCGCAAGGCCGGCTACGGCGGCCTGATCTATAACGTCTCCTTCGTCGGCACCCAGGCCTTGTCGGACGAGCTGGGCCGTGACGCCGCCGGCGTGGCGGTCAGCCAGGTCATGCCCTACCCCTACGGCACGGGCACCGGCGTAGTGGCCGAGTACCAGGCCGCCCTGCACAAGGCCGGTGGCGATGCCCGCCCCAATTACACGGCCATGGAAGGTTTCTTGGCCGCCAAGGTCTTCACCGAGGGCTTGCGCCGCATGGGCCCCAGGCCCAGCCGGGAAGCCTTGGTGGGCGCCCTCGAATCCATGCGCGAGTACAACGCCGGTGGTTTCCGCGTCAACTTCGGCCCGCAAGACCACCAGGGTTCGGGCTTTGTGGAGTTGTCCCTGCTGACCGGGGACGGCAAGGTCAAGCATTAAACTGATGGCCCAGGCGCGCCTGCCAGCTCCGGCTCGCAGGCGCGCACTCTTTTGAATGAGGACTTACGCAAAATCGTCGCAGCTAGGCAAAGCGCCGTAAACAGTGCCCGGGTACGGCAAGGTGTTTGAACGACGCTGTGGCGGTTTTGCGTAAGTCCTATGAGTCAAGGAAAAGCGCCATGCAACTGATCGCCCCCATCCTGGCCGATGCCCCCAGCATCAAAGCCTTGCGACGTGACATCCACGCCCATCCCGAGCTCTGTTTTCAGGAAGAGCGCACGGCCGATTTGATCGCGCGTGCGCTCAGCGACTGGGGCATTCCCGTACACCGTGGTCTGGGCAAGACCGGCGTGGTGGGCATCGTCAAGAACGGCACATCGAAGCGCGCCGTGGGCCTGCGCGCCGATATCGACGCCCTGCCCATGACCGAGCACAACCAGTTCGCGCATGCCAGCAACTACCCCGGCAAGATGCACGCCTGCGGGCATGATGGCCACACGGCCATGCTGCTGGCGGCGGCCAAGCATCTGTCCCAGCACCGCAATTTCGACGGCACCGTGTATCTGGTCTTCCAGCCCGCCGAAGAAGGCGGCGGCGGCGCGCGCGAGATGATCAAGGACGGCTTGTTCGAGCAATTCCCCATGGAGGCCATCTTCGGCGCGCACAACTGGCCGGGCATGGCGGCGGGCGAGTTTGCGGTCAAGAGCGGGCCGGTGTTCGCCTCCAGCAATGAGTTCTTCATCACCTTGCGCGGCAAGGGCGCGCATGCGGCCATGCCGCATCTGGGCATTGACCCGGTACCGGCGGCTTGCCAAATGGTGCAGGCCTTCCAGACCATCATCACCCGCAACAAGCGACCCATCGATGCGGGTGTGATCTCGGTCACCACCATCCATGCGGGCGAGGCCACCAATGTGATCCCGGACTCCTGCCATATCGAGGGCACGGTGCGTACCTTCACCCTGGAGACCCTGGACCTGATCGAGCGCCGCATGCAGGCCATCGCCCAAAGCATTGCCGAGGCCTTTGAGGTGGATTGCGAGTTCCGCTTCAAGCGCAACTACCCGCCTACCATCAACCACGAGGCCGAGACCGAGTTTGTGCGCCAGCAGCTCAGCGCGATGGCCGGGTCCGACAAGGTGCAAGAGTTCGAGCCCACCATGGGCGCCGAGGACTTCAGCTTCTTCCTGCAAAAGACGCCGGGCTGCTACTTCCTGATCGGCAATGGCGATGGCAGCCACCGCGAGGGCGGCCACGGCCTGGGGCCTTGCATGCTGCACAACCCCAGCTATGACTTCAACGACGAGCTGATCCCCCTGGGCGGCTCGATGTGGGTGCGCCTGGCCGAGGCCTGGCTGAATCGGCCCCAGCCATGAACACGGCAAAGGCCGCCGAGGCCTCACAATTTTTCTCACAAAGTTATGCCGAGGCGCGCGCCAAGTTCCTGGCCGCCGCCGAGGCAGCGGGCTTGGATGCCGAGCCGCACTGGCATCCCTTGCTGGGCCGCGAAGGTGAGCGCCTGGCCATGGACCTGGTGCGCCAAGGCCCGGCCAAGGCACGCAAGCTCCTGATCATCAGCAGCGCCTGCCACGGGGTGGAGGGCTTTTGCGGCTCGGGCATTCAGACCGCCTTGCTCAGCGATGCGGGCTGGCTGGCCGCCGTGCGAGCGCAAGCCGATCTGGCCGTGCTCTATATCCACGCCCTCAACCCCTACGGCTTCTCCTGGCTGCGCCGGGTCACGCAGGAAGGGGTGGATCTGAATCGCAATTTCCACGACTTTGCCCAGCACGCCGAGCTGCCCGCCAACCCGGGCTACGAGGAGATCGCCAATGCCTTGCTGCCAGCGCACTGGCCGCCCAGCGCTGCCGACGAAGCGCTGCTGAGCGACTACGCCGCCCGCCATGGTGAGGCCGCTTTGCAGCAAGCCATCAGCGGCGGCCAGTACAAGCATGAGTTGGGCCTGTTCTACGGCGGCCGCGCGCCGACCTGGAGCCACCAAACCCTGCGCCATGTTTTGCAAGAGCATGGCGCGGGTGCCAACGACATCGCCTGGATCGATCTGCACACAGGCCTGGGCCCTAGCGGCCACGGCGAGCGCATCTTTGCCGGTTCGGCCCAAGACCCCAACCAGCTCGCACGCGCCCGTGCCTGGTGGGGGCCTGAGGTCACTTCGCTGAGCGACGGCAGCTCCAGCTCCGCGCCCCTGGTGGGTCTGATGTGGAGCGTGATCGAGCGCTGCTGCCCGCAAGCTCGCTACACCGGCATCGCCCTGGAATACGGCACCGTGCCGCTGAAGGCCATGATCGACGCCTTGCGCGCCGACCATTGGCTAGAGGCCCACCCGGAGGCATCGGAGGATCAGCTGCGACGCATCAAGCAGCAAATTCGCGATGCCTTCTACATTGACACCCCCGAATGGAAACAAGCCCTGTTGCGCCAAGCCTTTGAGGCGGCGCAGCAGGCATTGAATGGTTTAGAGAAGAGTCATGAACAGCAGTAACGACAACACCGCCCCCCTCGACGCCGAACAGGTTCAGCAAGAAACCCAGCTCTGGCTGGAGAAGGCCGTCATCGGCCTCAACCTCTGCCCTTTCGCCAAGAGCGTGCATGTCAACAAAAGGCTGCGCTATGTGGTCAGCACGGCCAGCACGCCTGAGGACTTGCTGAAGGAGCTGGCCCGCGAGCTGCTGGCCTTGAACCGCGCCGACCCGGATGAGATCGAAACCAGCTTGCTGATCCACCCCAAAGTCTTGACCGACTTCCTGGACTTCAATGACTTCCTGGGCGCGGCCGATGCCTTGGTGGAAGACCTGGAGCTGGATGGCGAGTTGCAAATCGCCAGCTTCCACCCCCAGTACCAGTTCGCCGGCACCGAGCTGGACGACATCAGCAATTACAGCAACCGCTCGCCCTACCCCACCTTGCATCTGCTGCGCGAGAGCAGCATAGCCCGCGCCACCGAAACCATGGCCGACACCGATGCGATTTACGAGGCCAATATGGCCACGCTGGAGAAGCTGGGCCTGGAAGGTTGGAAGGCGCTGGGCTTGAAGGCCTGAAGGCCTGAAGACGGCGCGGAGAGTAAAGAAGGGAAAAGCTCCCCAACTTCAGGGACATGCGCTGGCAAGGGTCGGGGCTATCGGAGTAAAAGAACAAGATGCCTTGGGCATCCCCCTCGGCCCTCCTTTCTCCACCCCCCTCACCGGAGCGCCCGTCCATGTCCAACAACCCTCCCGCCACTGCCGAGTATCAGTTCCACGCCCTGCCCCTGGCCCGCAGCCAGGGCTCGCCGCGCCTGCCCATGCCCGAGGCCAACGCGCACCTGAGCGACCCAGCGCTAAGCCTGATGACCTCGTTTCGCTTCGCGCCCTGCGTGATGGCCGATCAAGGCGACGGGGTGGACCAGACCCTGCACATGATGTTGCGCGCCCGGGTACACATGAGCTTTGTCACCGGCGTGGACGGCGCCGTCGTTGGCCTGGTCACCCGTGACGACCTGGCCAGCGAGAAGCCGGTGCAACGAGCTCTGGCCGACCATGTGCATCACGATGATCTGCGCCTCGAGCATTTGATGACACCGGTCGGCGACTGGCAGGTGCTGGAACGCGCCACGGTTGAACGCGCCAGCGTGGGCAATGTGGTGCAAACGCTGATGAAGCTAAGCCACCCCTATCTGGTCGTCATCGACCCCCATGCCGAAGGCCCTCGCCTGCACGGCCTGTTCTCGGCTCGCCGTCTTGAAGCCGCCCTGGGGCTGCGCATCCCGCAGGGCATCCATTCGCAGAATTTTGCGGAGCTAGAGGCGGCGCTGCGAGGCTAACGGAGTTGCCGTCTCAGGCACTCAAAAGCCCTCACCGCATGCAAGCCTGAACCCAAACACATGCCTGAGCGCTCGCGCACCCAGGCCGGGTTCAGCCCTTTGTCACCAGCTTTTCACACCCCCCTGTCAGGCTCCCGTCTTCAGCGCCACCCATGGCCTCACCAAGAAGACGCGAAGAGCCCCCATGCCCCCTGGTTTCCACCTGCTGATCGCGGCTCAGTTCGCCTCGGCGCTGGCGGACAACGCCTTGTTGATCGTCAGCATTGCCCTCTTGCAGGAACAGGGCTCACCCGCCTGGTGGGCGCCCTTGCTGAAGTTTGGCTTCACCATCGCCTATGTGCTGCTGGCGCCCTTCGTCGGGCCCCTGGCCGATGCGGTCCCCAAGGCAAGGCTGATGGCCTGGATGAATGGGGTCAAGCTGCTGGGCCTCGCGGCCTTGGCTTTGGGTGTGGCCCCCATGCTGGCCTTCACTTTGATCGGCTTCGGCGCGGCCGCCTACGCCCCGGCCAAATACGGTCTGGTAACCGAGATGGTGGCGGCCAAGGACCTGGTGCGTGCCAATAGCTGGCTGGAGGTTTCGGTGGTCGGTGCCGCGTTGTTAGGCGTAGTGCTGGGTGGCGTTTTGGTCAGCCCCTGGCTGCTGCAAACTGATCTATGGATCAAGCTGGCTCAGGCCATGAGCCAGGGCAGTCAGCTGAGCGGCTCCCTGCTTGCGCTCAGCCTTGTTTACGCGCTGGCCAGCATGCTCAATCTGGGCATCCCGGACAGCGGCGCTCGCTATCCTGCTTGCGCGAGCTTGCGGCCACGCGCCCTGCTGCGGGACTTCTGGCAGACCAACCGCCTGCTGTGGCGGGACCGGGAAGGCGGCCTGTCCTTGGCCGTCACGACCATCTTCTGGGGTGTGGGAGCCACCTTGCAGTTCGCCGTGCTGCGCTGGGCCGCCGATGTGCTGGGCCTGACCCTGGACCGGGCGGCCCTGCTGCAAGCGGCCGTCGCCGTCGGCGTCGTCGTGGGTGCAGGCATCGCGGGGCGCTGGGTGCCCTTGGCCCGAGCCAAGCAGATGCTGGTCTTCGGCGTGCTGCTGGGCTTGTTGATCCCTGTGGTGGGCATGAGCCGACAGCTGTTATTCACCCTGCCCTTGCTCGTGCTGGTGGGCGTGGTGGGCGGCCTGCTGGTCGTGCCGCTCAACGCCCTGCTGCAGCACCGGGGCTTTTGCCTGCTCAGCGCCGGCCGCTCCATCGCCGTGCAGGGCTTTAACGAGAACGCCAGCGTGCTGGCCATGCTGGCCGTCTACGCGGCCTTGCTGGCGATGGACGTGCCCATCACCGCCATGATGTGGGGCTGGGGCCTGGCGATCGCGGCGGCCATGCTGGGATTGATGGCGCGCGAGAGAAGCAGAAAGAGGGTCAGACCACCGAGCGCCGCGTCGTCACCAGGGGCAGGCCCTGAGGCGCCTGAGCGCGCAGCATGACGGCGTCCAACACGCCTTCGAAGCGGGCGACGATGCTGGCCCAGTCCAGCTCACGAGCGGTCGCGCAGGCCTTTGCCCCCATCTGACGCACACCCGCCAGATCGCTGGCGGCCAGGGCGGCAGCACGCGCGAAGGCGGCGTTATCGTCCATGGCCACCAGCACCCCGTTATCACCCGTGCGGATCAGCTGGGCCGCGGCCGCATAGTCAAAGGCCACAACCGCCAGGCCGCTGGCCATGGCCTCGGTGGTGACGTTGCCAAAGGTCTCGGTCAGGCTGGGGAAGAGAAAGAGATCGCTTGATGCGTAATGCGCTGCCAGATCCTCGCCCTTGCGCTGACCCACAAAAATCGCTTGCGGCAGTTGCTGCTGCAGCTCCGCCTGCTGCGGGCCACTGCCCACCACCACCAGCTTGGCGCGTGGGTTCTTGGCTTGCACGGCGGCGAAGGCGCTCGTCAGCGTGGCCAGGTTTTTTTCAGGGGCGATGCGGCCCACATAAATGCAGACCAGATCGTCCTCCAACGCTCCCCATTGCTCGCGCAGCGCAGCACTGCGGCGCAGCGGTGTGAACTGCGCAATGTCCACCCCGCGTGAGACCACGCTCAGCTGCTTGAAGCCGCTGGCCTCCAGATCGCGCCGCAAGGCCTCGGTGGGCACCATGGTGCATTGGCAGCGGTTATGGAATTTGCGCAGATAGGCCATGATGGGCTTGTAGAGCCAACCGATGCCGTAGTGGCGGCTGTAGGCGTGGAAGTTGGTGCGGAAGTCCGAGCACACCGGCAGCTTCAGATGTTGTGCCGCCTGCAAGGCCGACCAACCCAGCGCGCCCTCGGTGGCGATGTGAACTACATCGGGCCTTTGCACCGACCACAGCTGCACCAGGGCGCGCTTGGAGGGCACGCCCATGCGCAGATTGGGGTAGCGCGGGATGGGCAGGCCGCGCATCAAGACTTCGTGGAAGCGCGGGCTGCGCTCGGCAGCATCACCGGGCTCTTGCCGCGGGCGAATCAGCTGCACATCGTGGTTGCGCTTGTGCAGGCCGTCCACGATGCGCGCAATCGTCATGGCCACACCATTGACCTCGGGCGGATAGGTCTCGGTGACGAAGGCAATGCGCAGCGAGCGCTGGGCCGCCGGCAGTTGGTCGACCAGGATGCCTGCACCGGAGTGCTCGACGGTGCTGCTAATGAGTGCGGTATTCATAGACCCATCGTGCCGGGAATGCATAACAGTTCGATGACAAGACACTGTCACGCAGATTTCACGCGGGGCCGTCACCATCGCGTCACGCCGCCCCACGGGGGCCGCGCCTTGCTCAATCTTTCAATCCAACAAGAGGCCGCCACGTGAAGGAACTCCTGAACACACTCGCCGTGCAGCGCTGGGACGATCACCGCTACTACCACCACAGCCGCATCAACCAAAGCCTGCACCTGCTCAGCGCCATCTGCTTTCTCGTCTCCTACGCCCTGCTTTTCATTGACCCCGCCCGCGCCGCCCTGCTGGCCTGGTGCGTGTCCATGACCAGCCGCCAGGCGGGGCACTTCTTCTTCGAGCCGCGCGGCTATGACCACGTCAACCAGGCCAGCGACGAGCACAAGGAAGAGATCAAGATCGGCTACAACATCCAGCGCAAGATCGTGCTGCTGGCCGTCTGGGTGGCCCTGCCTGCTGTGCTGTGGTTCCAGCCCTCGCTATTCGGCTTGATTGCACCGGCCGCAGACTTCCAAGGCTTTTTGCACGATGTAGGCATCGCCTGGCTGGCCCTGGGTGTGGCGGGCCTGCTGTTCCGCGTCCTGCAGCTATGGGTTCAACAGAGCTTCATGACCGGCTTGGCCTGGGCCACCAAGATCATCACCGACCCCTTCCACGACATCTATCTGTATCACAAGGCCCCGCTCTACCTGCTGCGCGGCGAGCTGATTGATCCGATGGAGCATGTGAAGACGCAGGGCTGAAATCAGCCCTCCTCCAAAAAGCAAAACGTCGATTGCCCAGGGTATGGGCCAATCGGCGCAGCGAAGTAAAGGAGGAGGCTTGGGCGAAGCCCAAGACGGGGGGACTGCGCTCGGACACAAACAGTCCTGAGGACTGTTTGTGCCTAGCAAAGGCCAGGGCCTGTGGCCCTGGCATGAGCGGAGGCGATTGGCCCATGCCCTGGGCTAACGCCAAACCTAGCTAACGCTACCTCCAAGCAGCTCCCGCCACTTAGCACCCAGGGTCTCACGCAGGATGCCGCGCCGAATGCTCTTGTTGCTCAAGCCCGCGTCCTGCCACCACCAGCCCTCGCGCTGCATGGCAAGGGCCGCGGCCACAAAGCGCTGCAAGACCGCCTCGAAATCGGCCTCGCTGTAGTTGAGGCTGAAGATGAAACGCCCCGTGCCCACCCAACTCAGAGCCAGACCTTGTTCACGCAAATAGAACTGCAGCATCCAGTTGTAGCGCGAGGGCTGCGTGTACATCACCGTCCAGATGGATTGCAAGTTAGCCACCCGCAGCGGCAGGCCGGCCGCCTGCAGCGCCGCGTTGAGACGCTGGGCGCGGGCGTTCCAGACCGCGTCGAGATCGGCATACACGGCCTGCAGCTGTGGGCTCTCCAGCCGGTCCAGAAAGACCTTCATCGCGCCCATCACATAGGGATGGGCATTGAAGGTGCCACGGGCGAAGCAAATATCAGCGGGTCTATCCTCGCGAAAGCGCTTCATCAAATCAGCCCGCCCGCACACCACGCCCACCGGCAGGCCACCGCCCAAGGTCTTGCCGTAAACCACCATATCGGCGCGCACGCCAAAGTATTCTTGCGCGCCGCCCGCTGCCAGGCGAAAGCCCATGAAGACCTCGTCGAAGATCAAGACGATGCCGCGCGCGGTGCAAACCTCGCGCAGGCGCTGCAGCCAAGCGGTGTAGGCCGCGCGGTCGAAGCCGGCGCTGCGGCCGCTGTCCAGCAAGGACGAGTCGCCCGGCGCGCCCTTGTTTGGGTGCAGGGCTTGCAGGGGGTTGATCAGCACACAGGCGATGTCGCGCCGCGTCGCCAAGACCCGCAAACTGCCCTCGGCCATGTCTTGCAAGGTATAGGTCTCGCGCGGCGGCAAGGGGTTGCCGGGGCCGGGCTGCACATCCTCCCACCAGCCGTGATAGGCACCGCAAAAGCGCACCAGATGGCGGCGCCGCGTGTGATAACGCGCCAAACGCACGGCCTGCATGACGGCCTCGGTGCCCGACATATGGAAGGACACCTCGTCCTGACCCGAGATGCGCTTGAGCCTGGCCACGTTCTCCAGCACGCAGGGGTGATAAGCCCCCAGCACCGGGCCCAGGCGATGGGTCAGGGCAATGCCCTCGTCCACACAGCTGCGGTAGAAGTCGTAGCCAAACACATTGACGCCGTAGGAGCCGGTCAGGTCGTAGAAGCGTTGGCCGTCCAGGTCTTCCACCATCACCCCGTCCGAGGCCTGCAAAAAGCTGCCGGTCTTGAGGTGCTGGCGCAAAAACGGGCTGTACTGAAAGGGCACGCGGTAACTGCCGGTGAACTGCAGGTCCGAGATGCCCTCGCGCGCTTCGTTCGACGCGGCAATGCTCTTGGCATGGCGCTCGCCCAGCACGGCGCAAAGGCGATAAAAGCCTTGGCTGCGCTGCGCTGCCACGGCTGCGGGCGCGGCGTCCGAGGCGAAGAACTGAGCCTCGTCATAGGCATAGCCGGGGATCAGGCCAGCCAAGCGCTTGGCCATGCGCGAGTGGCCGGCCAGGGAGCGGTGCTTGGCGCGCGAGAGCTGCAGCCGCCGCCGCGCCTTGGGCAAGGCCAAGAGCACAGCGGCCAGGGCCAGGGCAGAGAGGGCGAAGGTTTCATCCATAAAGGCCGGCGTCCTTGTCCAAAGAGTCGCATGAAAAACAGAAGCAATCTTGTCGAGCCAGCGTGCGCGCCGGCAAGGTTTCTTCCTTGCCACCCTATCCATCTGAATTGACAAAGTGATGAAACCATCCGAAAGCTCCCTCTCCCCTCTGCGCCGCCTGCTGCAGCAAGAAGACCTGAACTTTTTGCTCACCAACCGCATTCCCCGCATCGCGCTGACAAAGTTGATGGGCCGCTTCAGCCAGATCCGCAACCCGCTGGTCTGCCGCGCCTCCATCGCCGTGTGGAAGCTGTTCACCGACCTCGATCTGTCCGACGCCAAGAAGCAGCGATTCGAGAGCCTGCACGACTGCTTCACCCGCGAGTTGCTGCCGGGTGCCCGCCGCATTGACCACGCGCCCGACATCCTCAGCAGCCCTTGCGACGCCATCGTCGGCGCCTGCGGCCGCGTCCAAGGGCGGCAGCTGTTTCAGGCCAAAGGCTTCCCTTATTCCATGCAAGATCTGTTCGGCGCCAGCCAGGATTGCAGCGCGTTTCAGAATGGCACGTTCATCACCCTGCGCCTCACCTCGGCCATGTACCACCGCTTCCACGCCCCGGCGGATTGCCGGGTCGAACATGTGACCCATATCGCCGGTGACACCTGGAACGTCAACCCGATTGCACTCAAGCGGGTCGAGCGCCTGTTTTGTCGTAATGAGCGGGCGGTGCTGCGGGCCCGCATCCAAAGCGGCCCGGCGATGGGCCAGCCCATCGCCATCGTGCCGGTGGCGGCGATTCTGGTGGCCAGCCTACGCCTGCACTTTTTGGATCTGCTCCTGCACCTGGGCTATCGCGGTGCGAACGAGTTGCCCTGCGATGCCTCGTTCAAAAAAGGCGAGGAGATGGGCTGGTTCCAGCACGGCTCCACCATCCTCGTCTTTGTGCCTGCAGTTTTTGAGTTATGCGATGGGATTGAATCCGGCGCCCGGATTCGTATGGGTCAGGCCTTGCTGCGGGCCGTGGGCTGAGGGGCGGCAAGTGGCGGGCCTTCAATCCAGCGGCGCAGGCGCGGGCCCAGGGTTTTCTCGACACGAATATGGATCTGCCAGCCCATGGTGCCGACGAGTAGCGTGGTCAGCAGCAGAGACAGCGGCATGCTGTGGCTGAGCTTCAGCAACTGCTGATAGACCATGGCACCGAAGTACTGGTGCAGGATGTAGACCGGATAGGTCAGCGCGCCCGCCACTGCAACCCAGCGCATGGGCGGCAGACGCCAGCGGTCCAGCGCGATCAGAGTGAAGACGGCGTAGACCGCCGTGATCAGGCCGGCCACCACCCAGGCATCCAACTCACGCCAGAGCGTGGCCCAGTGCAGATCGGCCACCGCGTCCTGCCAGGCATAGACCAGGGCCAGGGCCAAGCTGGCCAGCAAAGTCAGCACTCGGCGCCGGTTGAAACCGCCCTGTGTGCGCACCAGAAAAAAGATGCCCCCCGCCACAAACAGCGGCGCCCATTTAGCGTCCAGCCAGAACTGCAAGGGCCAGGCCGGGCGGATCAGGTTGGCGAGGCTGATCGCCAGCCAGCCCAGCATCAAGGTCTCGATATGGCCCAGGAGCTTGAAGCGCAGAACGATCCAGATGTAGATATAAAAGTGCAACTCCACCGCCAGCGACCAATAGGCCGCGTCGATGTAAGGCACGCCAAACCACTGCGGCACCATGCTCAGATTGACCAGGTATTGCGGCCAAGTGCTCATGAAGCGCGCATCGCCCAGGCCCCAGGCGGTGAGCGCCGTGATGCTGGCGGCCACCCACAGCGCCGGGTAAAGCCGCGCCACTCGCGAGGCCGCAAAATTGCGCGGCGTGGCGCCTTGCGCCGACATCAGGATCACAAAGCCGCTGATGACGAAAAACAGATGCACGCCAAGGTAACCAAAGCGCATCACAGCGTCGATGGCCGGCACCAGAGCCTCAGGCATCCAGCCCACGCGAGGCGAGCGCGAGAGGTAGTGAAAGCCCAGCACGGACAGGCAAGCCAGGCCGCGCAGCAGGTC
Source organism: Paucibacter sp. KBW04 (assembly GCF_003852425.1). Taxonomy (GTDB): domain Bacteria; phylum Pseudomonadota; class Gammaproteobacteria; order Burkholderiales; family Burkholderiaceae_C; genus Paucibacter_A. The sequence goes on from NZ_QAJN01000004.1 coordinate 116,121, forward strand.
GATCTCGTGAAAGCGTTGGGTGGATTTGGTGCTCATGGGCTCGCAGCTTGGCATTGTGCGGCCAGCGGCATGGCTGCCGCGATGATCTGGCTTAGGCGTTGGTAACCCGCCGCCGACAAATGCACACCATCGCCGGCCGTGAACTGCGGCCGCAGCAGGCCCTGGCCATCGGCCAGTTCGCTCAGGGGCAAGAACTGGCAAGCCGCCCGCTGCGCGCAAAGCTCGGCCAGCCCTTGATTCAAGGTCGATTGACGCTGGGCCAAGGCATTGGCTTGGGCGGGCGGCGGCAAGGCCAACAGCAGTAACGGGCGGGCGGCAGGAAACTGGCTCAGCACCTGAGCCATGCTCGCAGCCGCTTGCTCTGGTGAGGCGCCCTGGGCCAGGTCGTTCGTGCCGCTGAGCAGAATCACGAGCCCCGCTTGCTTGAGGGAGGCGTAGTGAGCCAGGCGCGGCACGAGACGCTGAGCCGGTTCACCCGCGATGGCGAAATTGGCCCAGGCCGCACCCCGGCAAGGCAGAGCCGGCAAGGATTGCAGATGCGAGTCGCCGAAGAGCAGCACCGAGCCCGCGGGTAATGAGGCTTCGCCGCGCAACTGCAGCGAAGTTAACATCGCCTCGTAACGCAATTGGCCGGGATCGGGCTGCGGCCAAACGGCGTTCAAGCGCCAGCGCAAGCGGTCTTGCAAACCCTGAAATTCGACGGGCTGCAACAGGCCCCAAGCCAGCATGGCCGCCGCGCCCAGGGCCAGCAAACTGAAAGCGCGTAGCCAGCGGCTCATGCGACGGGTAAAGGCTCAGCGCTCGGAAAGGCCCAAGCGCAAGGCCAGACCCAGAAAGACCGTCCCCGCCAGCCAGTTGAGGGCTCGCTGCGCGCGCGTCGAGCGCTTCAGCATGCCGCTGACGGCGCCGGCAAAGTAGGTGATGGTGCCGAAGGCGATCAAGGTGCTCAGGATGAAGATCAGGCCCAGCTGCACGATCTGCCAGGCCACCGGGCCGCGCGTGGCGTCCACAAACTGGGGCAGCAAGGCCAGGAAGAAAAACACCACCTTGGGGTTGGTGAGGTTCATCACCACGCCGCGGCCAACCATGGCCTTCATGCTGCTGCGGCCTTGGGCCTCAAAGGCCAGCGGGCCCACCGGCGCACGCAAGACCTGCCAGGCCAGATAGGCCAGGTAGGCCGCGCCCACAAATTTCAGGACGGTGAAGGCCAGGGCCGAGGCCGCAAACACCGCCGCCAGGCCCAGAGCAATCGCCGCCGTGTGCCCCAGCAGGCCGGTACACAGGCCCAGCACAACGAAAAAGCCCGCGCGCCTGCCTTGAGTGGCGGACTGCATCAGCACGAAGACGTTGTCCGGCCCGGGCGTGAAGCCCAGCAGCAAGGCCAGGCCGAAGAAGGTGATGGCGGTTTGCAGAGTCAGCATGGCGGGGAATGAGAGAGAGCGAGGGTGGATAGGGAATCAATAGGCGAGTGTGAAGCGCTGGCCTTTGAAGACCAGCACGGCACTGCGCAGGCGGATCTGCTCCAGCGTCAGATTCGGCGCGATCTTGTCGCCCTCATGCCAGACCTGGGAGTTGATGATGAGCATGCGGTTGGCGGGCGTGTCGGAGTACATGGCGCCCCCGGTCACCAAGGGCGGCAGTTCACGGCGCAAGTCCTCCGGCAGGCCGTCCTTGCTGGGCAGGGGGCGCTCGGCCACGGGCGCTGGAGCTGGGGCTGGAGCCGGAGCTGTTGGGGCTTTGCTGATCACCTGAGGCTGAGCCCGTGTGGGCAGCGCAGGCGGAGGCAGAGCCTCGTCCGGTCTTGGGGCCGGCGCTGAAGGCAATACGACGGCGGCCGGAGCCAGGGTCGGCACTTGGGCTTGAGCGGTGGGCTGCGCTGTGGGCATCGGTGTCTGTGTCTGCATTGGCGGCAGCAGCGCTGGGGCGGGCAAGGGCTTCTCGCCCCCACGCGGCCAGAAATACAGGCCCAGGGCCAGCAGGCCCAAGCACAGGGCCAACAAAGCCAACCACAGCGTCAGGCGGGATGGGTGGGCACCGCCCTCTTCCCCGGCCACTACCGGCCGGGGCGCAGCCGTCGCCTGGCCATGCAAGGTGGGCAGGCTGCCACGCTCCCGCTCGGACTCGGCGCGCCGCAAGGCATCAAGAATGTAGGACATAGGCCTTCGCTCTTCAGGGCAAGGATTGCAAACGCGGCTCGGCCACACCGGCCACCCGGTTGAGCTGCATCAGGGTGACGGGGCCGGCCAGACCGTCGCGGTCCAGGCCCTGGCTGCGCTGGAAAGCGGCCACCTTGGCGCGGGTCGCGGCATCGAGGTATTTTTGCGTGGCCGCTGGCTTGGGCTCGCCACGAGCCTTGGCCAGCTGGGCGCGCAACCAGTCCAGCGTGGGCCCCGGGGTGATGCGCCCGGTGTAGCCCGGCGGCTGGCGCCACAAGGTGGCGTAGTCGCCCCGCCATTGCTGGCCCAGCTCCAGCAGGCTCACCGTTTGCGCCGGCCCGCCAGCGCTGCTGCGCACCAGCGCGGTCTGCGCGCCCAGGCCGAGCAACAGGAGTTGATAGGGCTGGCCGGCCTCGTCCTGCAAGCTCAGAAGCGTGGGGCGGTCCAGCAGACGCAAAAGCGCCAGGCTGCCGCCGCTGCCTTGGTAACACAGCACTTGCGCGGTTTGCGCCAGAGCCTGGCAAGGGTCGGCCACCGCGGCCACGGCCTGCATCTGCCACAGCGCGGCCAGCTCACGCCAAGCCTGCGCTTCTTCACGCAGGCCGGCTTGAATCAGGCTTGGGCTCGGGGCCGAAGCAGGCAGCACTGCGGCGGGAAGCGCCGGGCTGCTCGCGGGCTTGGATGCCAGCACGGCCGACGCCGAGCTGGCCGCCGAGGCTGCTGCTGATGCTGCCGCAACCGGCTTGCTGGCCAGAGGTTTCTTGGCCACGTTCCAGGCCAGCGCGCCGGCAAGGGCCAAGCCAGCGACAGCAGCGCCAAGCAGGGCCCAAGGCCACCAGACCGGCAGGCCGCCGCCCACACGATTGCTGCCCTCAAACACCTCGGCAGCCGCAAGCTGCAAGGTCTTGCGATCCACCCGAGCTTTGCCCTGGGCATAGGCCCCCAGCAAGGCCCGGTCGCACAGCAGATTGATACGGCGCGGCACGCCGCGTGAAATTTGATGGATGCGCCGCAGCACGCCGCGCTCGAAAGGCAGGGCCCGCTCCAGCCCGGCCACGCCCAGGCGATGGCTGATGTATTGCTCAGTCTCGGCCTCGGACAAGGCCTGCAGATGGAAGCGTGCGATCACCCGCTGCGCCAGTTGCTCCAGCTCGGGCGCTGCCAGGATCTGGCGCAGCTCGGGCTGGCCGATCAACACGATCTGCAAGAGCTTGCGCTCCGAGGTTTCCAGATTCGTCAGCAGGCGCAGCTGCTCCAGCACTTCCGCAGACAGGTTCTGCGCCTCGTCGATGATCAAAACATTGTTCTGCCCCACCGCATGGGTGCGCAGCAAAAACTCATTGATGGCGTCGACAAAAGGCTTGAGTGACGGCGTGCCCGAGCTGCCAGCCGCGGCGGCAGCGTTGGCCGGCACGGGGATATGGAACTCCTCACACACCGTCTGCAAGAGCTCAGGAACGCTCAGCTTGGGATTGAAGATGTAGGCCACATTGCAGTGCTTGGGAATCTGCTGCAAAAAGCAGCGGCACACCGTGGTCTTGCCCGCCCCGATCTCGCCCGTCAGCAAGACAAAACCGCCGCCACCGCGCAAGCCATAGAGCAGATGCGCCAAGGCCTCGCGATGCCGCTCGCTCATGAAGAGGTAATGCGGATCGGGCGCTATCGAAAACGGCTCTTGCTTGAGACCAAAGAATTTCGCGTACATGGGTGGGCGCGGCAACGCCAGCAACTGGACAGGGGATGTGGCTGCGCATCCTAACCTGGGTGCGGCGGCGGGCTGGGTGCAGGGGTGGGCGGGCCTCAGGGATACCCACGCAAAACCACTTAAACGACTAGACGAATGGGGAGGTCCAGTCCCCGCGCGGGTGATCATTGGCCGCGAGGGCAACCGGGCTCTGCTGGGCCAATTTTTTCGATATGGTTTGGACCAACTCTTGGCCTTCCAAGTATCAACAGCCGTGCTGCATTCGGCAGCCAATCCTTGCCTCTCCCGGTCGGCTGGTTACCACTCCTCCACCTCAACCTCAGGCCGCAAAATGAGCAACGCAGACCTCGCCGAACTCTTCTCGCAACTCACAGACGAGGAGCTCACAGAACGAGTTTCTTCGGGCGGCCTCACCCAAGATGCTCAAGCCTTGGCCGCGGCCGAACTTAGGCGGCGCGGCGCTCCCCTTCCTCCGATCACGTCACAGATCGAGCAGCAAGAAGAGGCATATCTTGGGGACATGGTCATGCTGGAGCGTGGCCTCACGCCGACCGAGGCGCACATGCTTTCTTCCTGCCTTCGCTCGGCCGGCATCCATGCAGACGCGGGTGACACAAACATTGTTCAAGCTCACTCTCTGCTTACTCTCGCAGTAGGTGGCGCCAGTGTCAGAGTGCCCAGCACGCAGCTGGCTGAAGCAAAAGACCTTGTGGCCGCATTCCATCGCGGTGACTTCGCTCTCGGTGAGGACTTCAATCCTGAGGAAACTCGGCCCTGATTGAATAGCCAGGGGGCACTAACTCCCTACATCCATGCGCACGCGTCCTTAGCCACCAGCATTCGCTTCATGCAAGCTGCGCCGCAATCACCGCCCGCGTCGCTTCATCCGCCGCAAACACATGCTCCACCCGCAGCGAGGCCAAGGTGATGTCTTGGGGCGTGCCGAAGGTGGAGAACATGCTGAAGAAGGCCAGCTCGCCATGCACCGTGTTGAAGCGGGTGGTGAGTACCGGCGCCATTTGGCGTGGCCAGAGTTTCATGGCGCTTGAGCCAAGCCGCTGCTGCAATTGCTGAGCCAGTTGCTCCACCCGGGGCAACATCTCGGGCACGACGCTGGCGTCGTCACGCAAATGGGCGAGCAAGGCGGGGGCAACCTCGGCAAGATTGCTGATGTGGCGGGTCATGCCCTCGGGGTGCAGCATGGCATCGAGCATATTGATGGGCTGCCCCTCCGGCAGCTCGGCCACCCAGGGCATCAGGGTGGTGGCCAGCCACCGGGCGCCCCGGTTCATTTGCAAGACATTCCACCCCGCGTCCAGCACCATGGCGGGCATGGGGTCCTGCGCTTGCAGCAGGCGGGCGAGTGCCTCACGCACAGGGGCCAGCACCGCATCGGACAACTCACTGCCGCGGTACACGGGCGCAAATCCAGCCTGTTGCAAGGCCACATTGCGCAAGGCCAGCGGTGCTTGTAGTTCATGCAGCCAGGCCAGCAGCAGCTCACGGCTGGGCTGGGAGCGCCCGCTTTCCACAAAGCTCACATGTCTTTGACTCACCCCCATGCGCGAGGCCAGCTCCAGCTGGCTGATGCGCAGGCTCTTGCGCGCGCTTTGCAGGGTCTCTTGAAGATTGTTGTTGCTGCCGTTTTGCATGGGGCGATTCAATCACAGCGCTGCAAGCGCGCAACTACCTCACAGGTAATTGCGCTCATTCAGAGGCTTGCGCACACTGCGCGGAGCCGCCTTCGCGGCGAAGTCAAGCTCATGAAAAGGAAGCCCCATGAACAAAACCCTGCTCAGCGTCGTCCTCATCGCTTTTACCGCCCTCACCGGCTACACCCTGCTGCACTACGGCGGCCTGTTCGCTTGGCTGGCCTTTTACACAAGAGACCCGGCCAGCTGGCAAATCTTTGCCGACTTGCTGATCACCATGGGCTTGCTGCTGGTCTTCGTCCGACGCGACGCGCAAGCCAATGGCCGGCCATTTTTTCCCTGGGCGGTGGTCTGCCTGTCCCTGGGCTCGTTTGGCCCGCTGCTCTACTTCATCACGGCGAAGCAAGTGCGCCAGGCTTGATGAGCGCCTGGCCAAGTTGGAGGCAAAGCTCAGCCCCGCAGACAAGGAGGCCGCCTAGGCCTTGCACGCCAGCTGGCTGACCGGCAAGAGCGCCCTGAGCCTGCATGCCAAAACGGGCGACTGCGCCCGAAAGCTAGGGCCTGCTCGCCTGATACACCCTCACATGCGCCACCCGCATCTGCACCGGGAAGATGCTGTCATCCACAGTCCCGCCCAGGTCTCCGCCAATGGCGATGTTGAGGATCAAAAACTGGGGTTTATCAAAGGGCCAACCGGCACCGGCATGATCTTGCTTGCGATAGCGGTGATGCACCCGGCCGTCGATGGCGAAGCTCACCTCATCCGCCGTCCACAGCATCTGATAGTTGTGCATGGCCAGGCAGGCGTCTTCGATCTGGGTGGCGGCACCCACGCCCTCGCTGCCTGAGCCTGCGGCGCTGTGTACCGTGCTGAAGAGGCGCTGTGGGCGGCTGCCGACCTGTTCCATGATGTCCAGCTCGCCCCCGGCTGGCCAGACCACGGCGCTGTTCAACATCCAGATCGCCGGCCAAGTGCCTTGGCCGCAGGGCAGCTGGGCGCGGATCTCGAAGAAGCCATAGGTCCACTCGGCCTTGCCCAGGGTGAGCAGGCGAGCCGAGCTGTATCGCTGGCCCATGCTGTCTTTGGCGCGGCTCATATCTTCTTTGCGGGCGGTGATGAGGAGCTGGCCGCCCTTCACCTCCGAGTTGGCACGGCGGGCGCGAGCGTAGTACTGCAACTCGTGGTTGTCCCAGCCCGTGGCATTGCGGCCGGTGTCGTAATTCCATTTGCGCGTGTCGGGCAGGCCGGGCCGCTCGAATTCATCGGCCCAGACCAGCTTGTAGCCTGGCGGCACAGTCAGGCGCTCGTCTTGCCAGCGAGCGGGCAGCAGCTCGGCGCAGGACCTGGCGACGCCCGTTTCAGCTGTGGGCATGGGCTGGATCTTTGATCCCGGTTCGGCGGCCAGCTGCTCAAACGCCACTCGCTGCAGGGCCCGCGCCTGATCGCGGCTGAGGCCCAAGTCGTAGGCCGCGCATTCACTCGCGCCCAGGCTGCGCGGGTCAAGATGGGTGATGGCACCGAAGAGCACCAAGCTCTCCAGATAAGAGCCGTACACGCTGGCGTGATAGCGGTCGGCGGCCCAAAGATCAAGCTGGCCCTCGGCCAGGGGCCGGTAAGGGTCGCGGGCGGCCAGGCCTTGCTGGATGGCGCGCTGCCAGGCTTGTCCAACCGGCACGACGGGCTGAACAAACTCGGCGCCTGGCAGCTTCTTCAAGGCGGTCTGGGCCTGCTCGTAGCCACTGCGCAGGTCTCGCGTCATCGCCTCCACGCCGCGCTCCCACCAGGCCCCACCGGGCTGATAAAGCTGGTCGGCCCGCGCCCAGGTGGCCATCAAATGGATGGCGATCTCGGGATTGCGGCGGCGCAAAAGCGCGGCCATGTCTTGGCTGGTTTTCACCAGCAGATCGGGGCGACCCGGGTGGGCTTTGTCCAGCGTGCTGTACCCCTGCATCACGACCCGGTCCCAGGACTGCGAGGCCAGCAAGTCGCTGCGCTGGGCCAGATGCCAGTCCAGGCCCACACCGCCTTGGGTCTCGACCGAGACCTCATAGGCCAAACCGGCCTGTGCGCTGAAGGCCTTGAACAGGGCCGGCACGCCGGCCACCCCGGTCTTGTTGAGGTCGATCACCGTGTCCGGCCGGTAGCTCTTCAGGACCGAGCCTTGGCCATAGGTAAAGCTATTGCCGATGAAGAGAATCCGCTCGGCCTGCGCTTGCGCGGCGAGCAGCAAGCCCAGCGCGGTCGCGGCGAGTAATTTGGAAGTTATCCACAGGTTCTTCTTCATGGCTTGCCTTTGACTGCCTTGGCTGCTGGGGCTGCGGGAGGGGCCCAGCGCAAGGTCACGACCGCGCTGGGTGGCAAAGCATAAGCAAAACGCTGGCCGCCAAAGCCCACGCTGAAGCGCCGCTTGGCCTTGGCGCCATTGCTGACGATGAGCACGATGGACTGGTCGGGGTTTTGAAAGGCCACCGAGTCCAGGCCGTCCAGATCGCTGCTGGAGGCGATGCGCTGCGCGCCTTGGCGCACAAAACGGCTGGCATGAGCAAAGGCGTAGTACTCCATATTGCGGGTGACGGCGCCGGTTTTTGAATTGATGGTGACCATGCCGCGGCAGTCTTTGCAGCCGCCCAGATGGGGGCCGTCGTTCTCGTCCAGGGCCAGGTTCCACATCAGCACGCCGCGCGCGCCGTTGCGGGTGCCACCGATGATCAGGTTATGCATCATCCAGGGCAGGGTCTCGGGCCAATGCGGCTTCCATTTGCCGCCGGAGCATTCGGTCAGCCAAACGTCTTTGTCGGGGTAAGCGGCCTGCACCTGGGCCTGGGCACTGACTTCGCCCTCGTAGCAATGCCAGGCCACGCCTTGAATGAAGGGCCGGGCCTTGGCATCGTTCAATACCGCCAGCGGTGACTCGGGCTCCTTCCAGTTGTGATCCCATTCCAAGATGGCCGTGCCCGGCGCCTTGGCGCGCAGCAAAGGGCCGAGGTGATCGCCGATCACCGCCGCACGTGCGGCCGGGTCCAGGCGCATGCCGGGGTAGTCGGGCGGCTCGAAATGGGGCTCGTTCTGCAGGGTCAGGGCGAAGATGGGCACACCCTCGGCCCGCATGGCCTCGACATAACGCAGCATGTACTCGGCAAACACGCCATACATCTCGGGCTTGAGCCGGCCCTGGATCAGGCTGTCATTGCTCTTCATCCAGGCCGGCGCGCTCCAGGGCGAGGCCATCACCTGCAGCTGCGGATTGATGGCCAGGGCTTGTTTGAGAACGGGCAAGACCTCGGCCTGCAGGGGCGCAATCGAGAAGTCATTCAGGCGGGGGTCGGTCTTGCCGGCGGGCTGGTCGTCGTAGCTGTAGTGCTGACGCGAGAAATCGGAGGCGCCGATGGTCAGCCGGATGAAATCAAAACCGACACCGGTAGGCCCACGCCCAAACAACTCCTGCAACAAGGCCTGGCCTTGCGCCTCGCTCATTTGATGCTGAATCAACCAGGCGCTGGCATCGGTCAGGCCGGCACCAAAGCCGGCCATGGTTTGGAAACGCTGGCGGGCATCGACCTCGATATGCAGGGGCAAGGCCACCTGCTCGCGCTTGAATTGCAAGCCCTTGTCCTTTTGCTCCGCCAACAGATGCTTTTGATCGGCGGTGCTCAGCCAGGCTTGGGCCAGGGGCGCCGCCTGAGCGGTCTGGCAGGGCGCGGCGGCGAGCAGGCTTGCACAAAGCGCCAAAGCAAGAACGGGGGAGCGGGCAGTTCTCTTGTCCTGGAATCTCATTGAATGGTCGGTTTGGAATGAGTCATGAGAGGGCGTTTGGGCCCGGTCCTACAGCGGCGGCGCGGCGCAGTTCGCGGCGATGAAGTCGCCCTGCATGGGCATCACGCCCACGCAGCGCTGCACCACCTCGCGGATGTTGTCGGCCCAGTCCTGTACCTGGGCCAGGGGGCGCACATCGGCCAAGGGGTGGTAGGCGCGCGGCCGCAGCCCTTGGCCGTGCATCACCTGCAGCCAGCTGGGCTCCCAGAACAGCTCATTCGCTTCGCGGTAGATGCGGCCATTGCTGCGGTACAGCTCCATCTTTTCCAGCAAGCTGTCGGGCACGGCCATCTCGCGGCAGTAGTTCCAGAAGGGCGAATCATCGCGCCGGGTGGCTTTGTAGTGCAGGATGATGAAGTCGCGGATGCGCTCGTACTCAAACTGGGTCTGGCGGTTGTAGCTGGCGATGTCGGCGGCGTCCAGGCCCTGGCGGGGAAAGAGGTCCATCAGCCGGGTGATGGCCGTCTGGATCAGATGGATGCTGGTGGACTCCAGCGGCTCCATGAATCCGCTGGCCAGGCCCAAGGCCACGCAGTTGCCCACCCAGAACTGCTTGCGCCGGCCGGTGCGGAACTTGACCAGGCGCGGTTCGGCCAGGGCCTCGCCATCCAGTTTGGACAGCAACAAATCGGCGGCGGCGCCCTCCTCCATAAAGGCGCTGCTGAAGACATGGCCGTTGCCGGTGCGATGCTGCAAGGGGATGCGCCATTGCCAGCCCGCGCTGTGGGCGGTGGAGCGGGTGAAAGGCAGCAGAGGCTGGCGGCTCGCGCAGGGCACGGCCCAGGCTCGGTCGGCCGGCAGCCAATGCGACCAGTCCTCAAAACCCGCGTGCAAGGTCTGCTCGATCAGCAAGGCACGCAGGCCGGAGCAGTCAATAAAGAAGTCGCCCTCCACCACCTCACCCGAGGCCAGGCGCAGGCCGCTGATCAGGCCGCTGCTCTGACCTTGTTCCGCGTGCTGCAAGACCTCGACGATGCGGCCTTCGGTTCGCTGCACCTGGCGCTGCTCGGCATGTTGGCGCAGGAAGCGGGCGTAGAGGTTGGCGTCGAAATGAAAGGCGTGGGCGATCTCCGCCAGGGGTGAGCCGGCCATATCGGCGCGCGGCCGCATGAACTTGCCCTGCAGCGGCGCCACGGTGTTGATGGAGTAATCAAACAAATCACCGGCACGCCCATGGGCTTGCAAGCGCAGCCAGTGATGCTGAAAAGCGATGCCATCCAGCGCCTGACCGATGGCACCGAAGCCATGCACATAGCGCTGGCCCAGGCCGCCCCAGTTGACAAACTCGATGCCCAGTTTGAAGGTGCCCTGGGTGGCGCGCAGGAAGTCGTCTTCCGCAATGCCCAGCACCGCGTTGAAGCTCTTGATGGCGGGGATGGTGGCCTCGCCCACGCCGATGATGCCGATCTCGTCCGACTCCAGCACGCGGATCTGCCACAGGGGCTGATTGCCCTGCTCGGGTTGCATCAGCTTGGACAAGGCGGCCGCACACATCCAACCGGCCGTGCCGCCACCCACGATCACGATGCGGCGCAATGCTTTGAGCGTCATCGCTGTGCTCCTACTTGCTAGAGTCTTTGTTCGGTGCTGGGGTCGAACAGCGAGATGCGCGCCACATCCAGCGTGAAGCGCACGCTTTGGTCCTGCTCAAAAAGCGTGGCCTCATGCACCACGGCCGAGATCAGCTGCTCGCCAAAACGCAGCCACAGCACCTGATGATTGCCCATGGGCTCCACCAGCTGCACCTGGGCCTCCCACTCGCCTTGGGGCGTGATCAACACATGCTCGGGCCGCAGACCCAGGGTCAGGGCCTGATGCTGGCTGGGCTTTTGCTTGAACTCATAGGCGTCCAGCGCCAACTCGAAGGGACTGCGCAAAGTCACCCGGCCGCTGCTCTCCACATTCAGCTGCGCGGGCAAGAAGTTCATGCCGGGCGCGCCCAGAAAGCCGGCGACGAAAAGATTCTGCGGTCGCTCATAGACCTCGGCCGGCGTGCCGATCTGCTGGATCAGGCCGCCGCGCATCACCACGATGCGGCTGGCCAGAGTCATGGCCTCCACCTGATCGTGGGTCACATAAATCATGGTGGAGCCCAGATTCTTGTGCAGCAGCTTGAGCTCACGACGCAGCTCACCGCGCAGCTTGGCGTCCAGATTGGACAGGGGCTCGTCAAACAAAAAGACCTCGGCCTCCCGCACCAGGGCCCGGCCAATCGCCACGCGCTGGCGTTGGCCACCGGAGAGCTGTGCGGGCTTGCGCTGCAGCAAGGGCGTGAGCTGCAGCATCTCCGCCGCCTTCGTCACTCGCGCCGCAATCTCGCTCTTGGGCAGACCGCTGACCCGCAGGCCGAAAGACATATTGCCCTCCACGCTCATGGTCGGGTAGAGGGCGTAGGACTGGAACACCATGCCGATGCCGCGCTCGCTGGGCTCGGCCCAGGTCATGTCCTTACCGCCAATCTCTATGCTGCCTTCGCTCACATCGATCAGCCCGGCGATGCTGTGCAGCAAGGTGGACTTGCCGCAGCCCGAGGGGCCTAGCAGCACCAGGAACTCACCCTCCTGGACCCTCAGATTCAGCTGCTTGATGACCTCGTTGCTGCCGAAGCGGATGCCGAGGTTTTGAATAGTTACGCCGCTCATGCTTGTTCTTATCCTTTGACTGCGCCGGCCGCGATGCCGCGCACAAACCAACGACCCGAGACCAGATAGACCAGCAAAGGCACCATGGAGGTCAGGATGGTGGCGGCCATATTCAGGTTGTAGAGCCGCTCGCCGGTGGTGGTGTTGATGACGTTATTGAGCTGCACCGTTATGGGCAGGTTCTCGCGCCCCGCGAAGACCAGGCCCAGGATGTAGTCGTTCCACACCCCCGTCACCTGCATGATGGCCGCGACGATGAGCATGGGGGTGGACATGGGCAGCATCAGCTGCACAAAGATGCGCCAAAAGCCGCCGCCATCGATGCGCGCCGCTTTGAACAACTCCTGCGGAATACCGAGGTAGTAGTTGCGGAACAGCAGGGTCATCACCGGCATGCTGAAGACGATGTGGACCAGCACGATGCCGGGCAGGCTGCTAAACAGCCCCACTGCGGCCAGGAGCTTGACCAAGGGGTAAATCATCACCTGCACGGGGATGAAGGCACCCAGCATCAAGACGCCAAACAAGACGTTAGCGCCGCGCGGCCGCCAAAAACTCAGGCAATAGCCATTGAGCGCACCGATCAGAATCGGCAAGACGGTGCTGGGCACGACGATGGCGACCGAGTTCCAAAAACCGGTGCGCACCCCCTCGCAAGAAACGCCCGTGCAAGCCTCGCTCCAGGCGGCGCGCCAGGCGTCCAGCGTGGGCGCCAGCGGCAGGGCGAAGAGATTGCCCAGGCGGATCTCGTCCATGCTTTTGAGCGAGGTGCTGAGCATGATGTAGAGCGGGGCCAGGAAGAACAGCGCCGCGATCAGCAAAAAGCCGTAGATGCCCCAGCGCGCGGGCGTCATGCCGCGCCGGGGGCGGGCTGATATTGCAAGAGCGGCAGCCATCAATGGCCTCCCTGCCCGGCCGCATGGCTGCGGCTGCGGGCGTACAAGAACGGGGCGACCAGGATCAGCACCGTCAGCAGCAAGACCATGGCGCCGGCCGAGGCCAAGGCGATATTGGCGCGGCCAAAGAGATGGTCCATGATGAATTTGGCCGGCACATCGCTGGCCGTGCCGGGGCCGCCCTGGGTCATGGAAACCACCGCGTCGAAGACCTTGACCACGCCGGTGGCCAGCAGCACAAACACCGTCGCCAAGGTCGGCGCCAACATGGGCAGCACGACCGAGAGGTAAACCCGCCAAGCAGGCACGCCGTCGATGCGCGAGGCCTTCCAGATGTCTTCATCAATGCCGCGCAGCCCCGCCAGCAGCAAGGCCATCACCAGGCCCGAGGCCTGCCAGACGCTGGCGATGACCACGGTGTAGATCACCAGGTCCTGATCGATGATCCAGTCAAAAGTGAAGCCCGCCCATCCCAGCTGACGCATGCTGTGCTGCAAGCCACTCTCGGGGTTGAGCACCCATTGCCAGACCAGGCCGGTGGCCACAAAAGACATGGCATAGGGGTAGAGAAAGGCGGTGCGCAGCAAGCCCTCGCCCTTGACCTTCTGGTCGATGAACACCGCCAGCAAAAAGCCGATCACCATGCTGGCCACGATGAAGAGAACACCGTAGATGCAAAGGTTTTGCAGCGAGAGCAGCCAACGCTCGTTCTCAAACAAGCGCTCGTACTGCAGCAAACCAACATAGTCGTCCGCCGGAAAGGTGCGCGAGCTGGTGAAGGAGATGCGCAGCGACCACAGGGCCGCACCCAGATAACCCAGCAGCACGGTGATGGCCATGGGCAGCAGGGCCGACCAGGGCGAAACTCGGCGAGTGAAGTGCCGCAGGCGCGCGGCGAACTTAGAGGATGAAGAAGCGCTGGAAGCCATGGCCAGCCCTCAATTGCTGCGCAGGGCGGCGATCAGGTCTTTCTGCACCTTTTCCACCGGCACATTGCGGTTCCAGTAATTCGTCAACACATCGGACATGGCGCCGTTCTGGTCCGGCGTCAGATAGACCTCACCATTGCCCAGCTGGCGGGACTTGTCTTTCATGATGGCCAGGCCTTGCTGGGCGCAGGCATCCATCTTGGAGGCGTCGACATCGGTGCGTATGGGGATGGAGCCCTTGCGCATGCTGAAGGCCACTTGGGTGGCGGGCGCGGTGATCACGCTGGCCAGGAGCTGCTGGGCCTTGAGGGCCTCGGGCTTGTTGGTCTTGGGGAAGACGAAGACGTCGCCCTGGATCACATAGGGCGAGTTGGGCCCGAAGCCCGCGATGCAGCCGTACTCGCGCCCCGGCTCCTGCTTGGCCAGGGAGAACTCGCCCTTGGCCCAGTCGCCCATGAACTGCAGGCCCGCCTTGCCGGTGATGAGCAGGGCGGTGGCGTCGTTCCAGTTGCGGCCGGGCGAGCCCTTGTCCACATAGCCTTGCAGGCGCTTGAAGGTCAGCAAGACGTTCTTGAAAGCCTCGGACTGGATGGCCTTGGGGTCGCGGTCGCGCAAGACCTTGAGATACAAGTCGCGCCCACCCAGATTGCTGAGCACGGCGGTGAAGACGATATTGTCTTGCCAGGATTGGCCCCCATGGGCCAAGGGCACGAGGCCAGCGGCCTTGAGCTTGTCCAGGGCCGCAAACAGCTCATCAAAGTTCTTGGGCTCGGCCGCGATGCCGGCTTTTTTGAACGCGGCCTTGGAGTACCAAAGCCACAAGGGCATGTGGATGTCGACCGGCGCGGCGTAGTAATGGCCCTTGACGCGTATGACGTTGAGCACGGTCTCGGGCAGGAACTGGTCCCAGTGATCGCGGGCCGCGACTTCGTCCAGATTGTTCAGCAAGCCCTGCTCCACCACATCGAGGAACTGCTTGGAGGTGTTGAACTGCGCGGCCGTCGGCGGGTTGCCGCCGACGATGCGGTTGATGGCCACCGCACGCGCCTGCTCGCCCAGGGCCACGGCGGTGTCCACCCACACGCCGCCCTGGGCGCGGTAGGCATCCGCCAGGGTCTTGACGGCGGCGGATTCGCCCCCGGCCGTCCACCAGTGGATGACCTCGGCGCGCGGGGCCGGGCCTGCCGTTGCAGCTGCTGCGGGCTTGGCCTGCGCCCAGGCCATCGCAGGCAGCATCAGCGCCAGCAGTGCGGCCATGGCGACCGTGCCTCGGCGCTCAGGGGTCGATTTGTTTTTATTCATTTTTTTGTCTCCAGTAGGCTAGCGATGAACAGGCATTCAGCGCTGCAGAAACTCGCGGTACCAATGGCCGCTGGCCTTGAGGATGCGGGCCTGGGTCGCATAGTCCACATAGGCCAGGCCAAAGCGGCGCGCATAGCCTTCGGCCCATTCAAAGTTGTCCAGCAAACTCCAGGCAAAGTAGCCACGCACCGGCACACCCAGAGCTATGGCCTCGCGCATGGCGGCCAGATGGCGCGCCAGATAGCTCAGGCGCTGAGCGTCATTGACCCTGCCATCGGGCAGCAAGATGTCTTCGTAGGTCGAGCCGTTTTCGGTGATGAAGATTTGCTCGGGCGCGTAGTCGCGCTGCAAACGGCTCAGCAAATCCCGCAGGCCTTCGGGCGAGACCTCCCAGCCAAAGGCGGTGCGCTCCACCCCCTGGCGTTCCACCACACGGGTCTGCACGGGCCCCAGGCCCGGCGCATCGGCCACGATTTCGGGGAAGTAGTAGTTCACACCGAGAAAATCCATGGGGCTGGCGATCTGCGCCAGATCACCCGCCTGTGTGCGAGGCGCCAATTCGCCCAGCATCTCCAGCATATCCGCCGGGTAGCCGCGGCCATAGAGTGGGTCCAAAAACCAACGGTTGCGAGAACCGTCGTGACGCTGAACCGCAGCGGCATCGGCCGCGCTATCGCTGGCCGGGAGTATGGGGTGCAGGCTGAGCGTGATGCCGACCTGGGCCCCAGCCGAGTTGGCCCGAATGATGGGCAAGGCCTGGCCGTGCGAAAGCAAGACATGGTGGCAGGCCTGCAGGGCCGACTGCAGACTGGTCTCGCCCGGCGCATGCACGCCCTCCCAATAACCCATGAAGCAGGAGCACCAGGGTTCGTTATGGGTGATCCAGTGCTTGACCCGGTCGCCCAGGCGGCGGGTGACGGCCTCGGTGAACTCAAGAAAAGCCGCCACCGTCTCGCGCGACTTCCAGCCCCCTTGCTCCTGCAAGACCTGGGGCAGATCCCAGTGATACAGCGTGGCCCAGGGCTGCAGACCGCGGGTCAGCATGCCGTCGACCAGGCGCTCGTAAAAATCCAAACCCGCTGCATTGACGGCACCCCGCCCCTGGGGCAGCACACGCGGCCAGGCGATGGAGAAACGGTAGGCATTGACGCCCAGGCTTTGAGCCAGATCCAGGTCTTGCGGCCAGCGATGGTAGTGGTCGCAGGCCACCGCGCCGCTGCTGCAATCGCGGATGCGGCCGGGCTGGGCGCAGAAGCGGTCCCAGATGGACTCGCCGCGCCCATCCTCCCCCGTTGCGCCTTCGATTTGATAGGACGAGGTGGAGCAGCCCCAACGAAAGTCGGAGGCGAACTCATCCCGGCGCAGCGCAGGCAAGGAGGCTTGGAGGATTGGATTCATAGGCAAAGAAGCGTGGGAAGCTCAAAGGTTCAATGACCAGGGGAAAACGGGATGGCAGCGCGAACACAGAGCCAGGCGCGGCTCGGGCGCCTGGCTCTGCCTCTGCGCGCTTAGTGGAACTTGTAGTTAAAGCCCAGCAGGTACTGGCGCCCGTACTTGTTGTATTCCAAGGGTGCCGTCACGCCGCCAAAGCCTGCGCCGTCCTGCACGCTGCGGTCGGGCGCATCGGTCAAGTTGACGACTTGCAGCAGCAGTTGCAAGCCCTTGGCAGGCCCGCTCTGGAACTCGTAGCTGGTTTGCACATCCACCGTGTTCTGCGCCAGCGTCCGGGTCAGGGAAGTGGCACCGAACAGGCTGGCGTACTCGCCGCGGAAGTCCGAGCGATAGCGGTCGCTGACGCGCAGGGCAAAGCCATTCTTCTCGTAGAAGACCTGCAGGCCGGCGACGGTGCTGGACAAGCCCGGCAGCGTCTCCCAGCTGGCCGTGCCATCCAGGCCCTTGACCTTGATGGAGCTGCTGGTGAAGGAGGCCGTGGCCACCAGGCCGAAGCCGTCCAGGCTCTTGGACAGCAGGCTGCCGTCCAGCGAGGCGCTCAGTTCCAGGCCACGCATATTGCCGCCCTCGCCATTGGCCTGGGTGTTGTAGGTGCCGATGGGCGAGGCCGCCGCGGTGCCTGAGGCGTTGATATAGCCGGTGAAGTCGAAGGGAATGCTTTGCTTGTAGATATAGCTATCCAGATACTTGTAGAACAACGCGGCCGCCACATAGCTGCTCTTGCCGAAGTACTGCTCCAGCGAAAGATCGGCCGACCAGGCGCGCCAGGGATTGAGCTTGGGATTGCCGCCCTCGCCCGACCAGACCGGCGCGCCGGTGGTCGCGACCGAGGCCGAAGACGAGGCATTCATATCGTCGATGCGGGGCCTTGCCAAGGTCTTCGCCAAACCCAGACGCAGCTTGCGGTTGCTGCCGATATCGCCCACCAGATTCAGGCTGGGCAGCACATCGGTGTAGCTGGTGCCGGGGTCAATCTGGCCGATCACCTTGCCACTGCTGTCAAAGGCATTGGCGTTTGAGTCCTGCCGGGTGTGAATCACCTGCAAGCCCAGATTGCCGTGGATGGGCACATTGCCCCATTGGCTCTCGATATCGGCCTTGGCATAGGCCGTGGTGATGTGTTCGTGCACACCAAAAGTCTTGGCCAGATCACCGGTGGGGCCACCGCTCAGATTTGGCGTCATGGTGTAGTACTTGGACGCCACGGCATTCACGTCATAAGCCAGGCCGCCGGGCAGGCCCACAAAGCCCAGGGAGCTGCTGGGCAAAACGTCGGCGGCACTCAGCAACTGGGTCTTGCTGCCATTCTTGAGCGTGGCGAACTCCACCGCGTACTCGCGGGTTTTGTCGCGCTGGTTGAAATTGATGCCGACATCGATCTGGCTGAAGAAACCCTCCAGATCGCGCTTGGCATGCAGGCGGATGTTCTTCATCTCGTCAAACTGGGTGTTGCGCGCCAAGCGGCCCGCATGGCCCCAGTTGGCCGGATCGCTCAGCGCCACCAAGGAGGGGTCGGCCAAATTGGTTGTCGTCCCAAAGGTCGGGAAGCCCGGCGTGGTGGGCAGATTGAAGCTGATGGTGGGTGAACTGGCCGTGCCGGCATAGGTCTCGAACAGGTTCTCGATCCGCTTGGCGCTGGAGTAGCTGAGGTCGGCAATCGCCGTCCACTTGCCCAGCACTGCCTCGGTGTTCCAGCCCAGGGCGCGCAAGGTGTCGTCGCGGGTGTTGTAGTCATTGCGCACCACCAGATTCGGCGCGAACGTGGTGCTTCCCGAGGTGACCAGAGTCTGGTCGCCCACCGGCGTGGTCTTGATATTGCTGAACACGCTGCCGGGCACACCCCAGCCATCGCCGATGCTGCCCATCAGGCCGCGCATGACCTCGGTCTGCTTGAACTTGGAGTAGTAGAGATCGACCGTGCTGTGCAGGTTCTTGTTCGGCTTGAACTCGAACACGCCCATCAGGCCGTCGCGTTTGTCGGCACGCGAAACCGTGGTGGCCTCGAAGCCGCTCAAATAAGTGGCCGCACCGGGCGTGCTGCCGGTGACGGGGTTGCAGCCCCACTCCGGGTGAGCCACGCAGTTGGCGTCGGTTTGAAAGCCCCAGGCCTTGTAATGCAGCTCCTGGCCGGGCGCGTCCAGATGAGCAAAGCCCAGGGCCACGCCGATGGTGCGGTCGGCAAACTGGTCGATGTAGGCCGCACTGACGCGGCTGCCATTGGCCGAGCTGCCGCCATAGCCATGGTTCAGATCGCCATTGGAATTGCGCTCGCCACGCAGGTTCAGCGACACGGTGCGGCCGCCCTCGGCAAGCGGACGGATGGTGTGCAGATCCACCGTGCCCGAGATGCCTTGGCCGACCAGGGTGCCGTCCGGTGTTTTGTAGACCACCGCGCCGGACATCAGCTCGGCCGGGTACTGATCGAACTCCACCCCTCGATTGGTGCCGGTGGAGGTTTGCTCGCGGCCGTTGAGCAAGGTGCCGGCAAAGTCGGGCGACATGCCGCGAATGGCGATCACCTGCGCACGTCCATCGACCCGCTGCGCAGCCAGACCGGGCAGGCGGGACAAGGACTCGGCGATGCTGATATCGGGCAGCTTGCCGATGTCTTCGGCGCTGAGCGCCTCGGTGATGGAATCGGAGTTGCGTTTGAGCGCGATGGCGCTCTCGATGGCGCCACGGATGCCGGTCACCACCACGGTGTCCAACTGGCTCACGTTCTTGCTATTGCTGGCGGCTGGCGCGGGGGTGGGCTTCTCGGTTTGGGCTTGTGCCTGGCTCAAAGACCCGGCCAGCAAGGCGGCACACACCGCCGCCACGGGCCTAAGGTCGAATCGGGGGCGGCTGCCGGACCGGGACGCAGGGGGGAGCTTCTTGAATGGGTACATCAGCTTGTCTCCGTTGGCCTTGTTGTTGAGTGAGGGCATTGGAATCCGATGCTCGACCAGCAGCCGGCCACGCCGCTGGCCAAGTCAACACGGCCTCATGCGCTCTCAATCCGGTCGACGTTTGCAGGAGCTTGGCTCCCCCCTGTGCTTGCCGGACTTGCTGAGAACCCTGATTCCCCGTCAAAGTGGAATCGTTTCCAATTCGGAATGAAATTTACTGCTTGGCTTCTTGGCTTGTCAACCACGTTTGCCTTAGGACCCGCCGCAAGCCCCTAGAAATGGCGGCCGCGAGGCCGCGACGCCCTCCACAAGAAAGACCTCGCCCCATGCCGAACACAGCTCTGAACGCCCTGTTCCTCACCCCCCTGATCTGGGGCCTGATCGGCGTTGCGCACGCAACACAAAGCGATGCCGAGCCCCCGCTGCCAAGCGTCGAGCAGCGCCAGCAATTGATGGCGATCAAGGCGCAGGCCTGGCCCCGACCCGAGCAGGCACGCACGCCCGACCCGGCGCTGGAAGCGCGCATCGCCACCCTGCTCCAATCCATGACCCTGGCGCAGAAAGTCGGGCAGATGACGCAGCCGGAGATTCAGTCCATCTCCGCGGATGAGATCCGCCGCTACGCGATTGGCTCGGTGCTGAACGGCGGCGGCTCCTGGCCCGACAAGAACAAGGCCGCCCGCGCCGCCGACTGGCTCGCGCTGGCCCAGCGCTACCGTCAGGCCTCGCTGCAGACCGGCCTGGCCCAGCCCATCCCCTTGATCTGGGGTACCGACGCCATCCACGGCCACAGCAATGTGATGGGTGCCACCCTCTTTCCACACAATATCGGCCTAGGCGCCGCCCACGACCCCGATCTGGTGCGCGAGATCGCCCAAGCCACGGCCAAGGCCGTGCGCGCCACCGGCATCGACTGGGTGTTTGCGCCCACCGTGGCCGTGGCGCAAAACCTGCGCTGGGGCCGCAGCTACGAGAGCTTTTCCTCCGACCCCGCCTGGGTGCGCGCCTATGCCAAGGCCTATGTCGAGGGCTTGCAAGCCTGGACCCCGCGCGGCACCCGAACGCTGGCCACGGCCAAGCATTTCATCGGCGACGGCGGCACAGAAAACGGGGTCGATCAAGGCCTGACTCAGACCGAGGCTTCCAAGCTGATCGCCCTGCACAGCCAGGGCTATTACGGCGCGCTGGAAGCCGGCGTGCAAACCGTGATGGCCTCTTTCAACAGCTGGACCGACCCGCTCAGCGGCATCCGCTACGGCAAGATGCATGGCAGCCAGGCCTTGCTCAGCGGCTTGCTGAAGGAGCGCCTGGGCTTTGACGGCCTGGTGGTGTCGGACTGGAACGGCATCGGCCAAGTGCCGGGCTGCAGCGACGCCGACTGCCCGCAAGCCATCAACGCCGGGGTAGACCTGGTGATGGTGCCCACGCTCTGGCGCGAATTCATCGCCAACACCGTCGCGGCGGTGGAGGACGGGCGCATCCCCATGGCCCGCATCGACGATGCGGTCAGCCGCATCCTGCGCGTCAAGCTGCGCGCCGGTCTGTTCGCGCATGCGCCGGGCGATGCCGCCGAGGCCGGCAGCCAGCAGGCCTTGCTGGCCCGCGATCTCGCCCGGCGCGCGGTGCGAGCCTCCGCCGTGCTGCTGAAGAACAATGGCAAGCTGCTGCCGCTGCGCCCGGGCAGCCGCGTGCTGGTGGTAGGCAAGAGCGCCAACAGCCTGGCCAATCAAAGCGGCGGCTGGTCGCTGAGCTGGCAGGGCGACCTGACAAGCAACGCCGACTTCCCCCACGCCGACACCGTGCTGGCCGCCCTGCGCAAGGCCCTGGGAGCCCGGGCCGTGGTCTTCGACGAAGCCGGGACGCAGCAAGACCCACGGCGCTTTGACGCCGTCATCGCCGTGCTGGGCGAAACGCCGTATGCCGAGGGCAAGGGCGACATCCCGCCCGGCGACACCCTGCGCCACAGCAGCCGCCACCCGGAAGACCTGGCCGCCTTGCGCGCCGTCAGTGGTCGGGGCCGCCCGGTACTGAGCCTGCTGATCTCGGGCCGGCCGCTATTCGTCAATGATCTGCTCAATCTCTCCGACGCCTTCGTCGCTGCCTGGCTGCCGGGCACCGAAGCGCGCGGGCTGACGGATCTGCTGGTCCAAGCCCGCCGGGCCAAGCCGGCCCAGGACTTCAGCGCCCGCCTTTCCTTTGAATGGCCGCTAGAGCCCTGCGGCAAAGGCCAGGCCTGGCCGCGTGGTCATGGCCTGCAACTGGCGGCCCAAAGAGGGCAAGACCTGACCCTGGCGCAACTGCCCGAATGGCCAGAGATCCAGCACTGCCCGCTCGAATAGATCCGCAGCGCTGCAATAATCCAGCCCATCTCTTGGAGCAGCGCTGAAATTCATGGCAACCATCAAAGATGTTGCACGTCTCGCGGGTGTGGGTGTGGGCACGGCCTCCCGCGTCATCAGCGGCAAGGGCTCGGTGGCGCCGGCCACCGCCCAGCGGGTGCGCGAGGTGATCGCGGAGCTGAACTTCCGCCCCTCGCATGCCGCGCGCTCCCTGCTCTCGGGCTCGTCCCAGATGATTGGGGTCTACATCCCAGCGCTCAAAGGCACGTACTACACGCCCATCCTGCAGGTCATTGACACCGAGTTGCGCAACAAGGGCCGGCATATGGTGGTGGCCTTTGGCCAGGGCGAAGGCGATGAGCGCAGCCAGGCCATGGAAGGTCTGCAGTTCCTGATCGAGCGCGACTGCGACGGCCTGGTGGTGATGAGCAATGCGCTGGAAGAGGAAGACGTCAAGACCTTGCGCAACACCCAGCGCAATATCGTCGTGCTCAACCGCGTGTTCAAGCGTGGCAAGGAGCAATGCTTTAGCGCCGACCATGTGCAAGGCGGGGTGGTGGCAGCACAGGCCTTGCTGGCCCACAAGCACAAGCGCATCGCCGTCATTTCCGGCCCGGCCAACTCACCCGATAACGCTGCGCGTATCCGCGGCTTCATGGAGGAGCTGGCCCGCAACGGCATTCCCCAGCATGAGGTTTTCACCGTGGCCAGCGATTTCTCGCCCGAGGGCGGCTGGGCCGCGGCCCAGACCTTGTTGGCCAGCCAGAAGAAGTTCAGCGCCATCTTTTGCGCCAATGACGAGACCGCCATGGGCGTGCTCTCGCACTTTCAGCAAGAAGGCATCTCGGTGCCGGGCGAGATTTCGGTGCTGGGCTACGACGACACCCAAAGCGCCGAGTACACCGCGCCGCGTTTGAGCTCGGTCCACATCCCCATGCGCGAGGTCACGCTCAACGGCCTGAACTGGCTGATGAATCGCTGCTACGACTCCGATCTGCCGGTCAGCCGGGACTTCCCCATCCGCATGACTTGGCGCGCCTCGGTAGGCCCGGCGCCCCGGGCTACCAAACTCGGCCCACGCTAGGCCGGCAGGGCAGACAAGGGCTGGGCGAACACGTATTTGTTCTTGCCCGTGGCCTTGACGGCGTACATGGCCAGGTCGGCCGCCTTCTTCAAGGCCAGCAGCTCGTCCGCATGGTCGGGGTAAAGCGCGATGCCTATGCTGGCGCTTACCGCAATCTGCTGCTGACCGTAGGCGATGGGCTCGGCCAGGGCCAGCAAGATCTTGTCGGCGATGTCGGCGGCGCAGGCCTGGCGGTTCAGATCGCTCAGGATGATCAGGAACTCATCGCCACCGATGCGGGCCGCGGTGTCGGTGGAGCGCACGCTGGCTCGCAGACGCAAGGCCACCTGCTTGAGCACCTGATCGCCAGCGTCATGGCCAAAGTTGTCGTTGATGGCCTTGAAGCCATCCAGGTCAACGAAAAGAAAAGCCACCTTGTGCCCCGTGCGGCTGGCATGGGCCATGGCCACGCTGCTGCGGTCATTGGCCAGGCGCAGCAGGGGCAGGCCGGTGAGGTTGTCATGCATGGCCAGGTGTGCAATCTGATCCCGCTGACGCCGGATCTCGATCTGCTGCCGATGCAAGTCCCCCAGCAAACCGTGCACGGCGCGGGTGAAGGAGCCCACCGCCGTGGCGATGGCGCCGGAGGTCAGGGCCAGGGTCATCATCAGATTGATCCACACCGCCGGCTGCTGCGACACTTCATTGAGATTGACGCCGATCGCATGTCGGCCGCTGAGCACGGCCAGCGCCACCAGGGCGATCAAGGCCACCACCCCGCCAATCATGGCGTAGACCTGGGAGCGCGGGTACAACATGGCCGCGATGAACAAGCCCATCGAGAAATAGTTGCCCGTCGGCGCCGACTGCCCAAATGAGATCAAGCCACCGGTGCCGGTGAAGAACAGCACAAACAGCAGGACCCGCGACTTGAAGCGCAAGGACAAATGCTTGCGGCGCACAAAGGTGTAGGTCAGCAGGCTGGTGGCCAGCGCGAGCATCGCAAACGCCAGCGGCAGGCGCAGCGCCTGAGGGCCCATGAAATTGCGCCAAAAAGAGAGCCCCAGAATGCACAGCGAGAGCAGGACGATGCCACGCATGACATCGTCCACAAAGGCCTCGCGAAACTGCAAAAGCCGGGCGTCGGGGTCGATCAGGGCTTCAGGGTCGCCGATCTCGGGCGATTCGCTCATTCCAATTCCTCCGGGCCCCGAGTATCGGCGAAGCGGGGCCCCGCCTAACTCATGGCCCGAGCGCAGGCTCTTGCAAGCCCTTACAAGATTTCGCGCCAATCAGCCCTTGATGGAGGCCAGATCCACATCGCGCGTTTCACCCGAGGCCAGCAGCGCGCCCAGCGTCAGCAGCCCATTGGCCGCCAGATACAGGCCCACGCCCCAGAGGCCATAGGCCTTGTTGAGTTCCAAGGCCACCAGGGTAGGCACCGAAGCGCCGACGATGGAGGCCAGGTTGTAGGCCAGCGAGGCGCCGGAATAACGCACCTCGGTGGGGAACAACTCCGGCAGCAAGGCGGCCATGGGGCCAAAGGTGAAGCCCATCAAGGCCAGGCCGACGATGATGAAAGCCAGCACGGTCAGCGGCGTGGCGGCCTGCAAAAAGCTGGAGATGCTCAGACCGAACACCATGATGGCCAGGGTCACGCCTATCAACCAACGTCGGCGCCCAAAACGGTCGGCCAGGATGCCACCGATGCTGGTGCAGATGCCGAACACCACCGCGCCGATCAGCAAGATGCCGGTGAAGGTGTTGGCGGGAATGCCCAGACCCGTGGGATGGCCCGCCGCCGACACCGCCACCGGGCTCTTGGAGTAAACCTGCACAAAGGCCGTCATCAGATAGAACAGCACATAGGTGGTGGTCATGATGAGCACACCGCGCAGCAAGGCACCGCCATGCTTGCGGAAGACCTCGGACACCGGCGCATGCAGCTTCTTGCCCTGCTTCTCCACGTCCTGGAAGACCTGGCTCTCGTGCAGATTGAGCCGCACATACAGGCCCACACCCACCAGCACCACCGACAGCAGGAAGGGGATACGCCAAGCCCATTCCACCAAGGCCTCGGCGCCCAGGAAGTAGCTGACCAGGAAGAACACGCCATTGGCGGCAAACAAGCCGATGGGCGCGCCCAGCTGCGGGAAGCTGCCGAACAGGCCACGCTTGCCCTTGGGCGCGTTCTCGGTCGCCACCAGGGCGGCACCGCCCCATTCGCCGCCCAGGCCTATGCCTTGCCCGATGCGGAAGATGCACAGCAGGACGGGAGCCCACAGGCCGATCTGCTCATAAGTGGGCAGCAGACCGATGGCCACGGTGGACACGCCCATGGTCAGCAAGGACGCGACCAGGGTGCGCTTGCGCCCAATCTTGTCGCCGAAATGGCCGAACAGGGCCGAACCGATGGGCCGAGCCAAAAAGGCCAGGGCCAGGGTCGAGAGCGAGAGCAGGGTTGCCGCCGAGCTATCGCCCTTGGGAAAGAACTGGGTGCTGAACACCAGCACGGCCGCCGCCGCATAGATGTAGTAATCGTAAAACTCGATGGCGGTGCCAATCAGAGAGGCAAAAGCAACCTTGCGCGGTGAGTTGCGCGGCGCACCGACGGCTGGGGCCGCGGAAGGGGCAGAAACCGCAGAAACAGCAGAAACAGCAGAAAGGGCCGCATCGGCAGCCGCGCCGGGCACGGTTGTCGCAGAAGAAGACATGGAATCCTTTCGGAGCGCGGGGCCTGGCCTGTGTTTGCGCAGGCAGGACAAGACCCCGGCGAGGTGAACGCGAGATGAACGCTTGCAGAGCAAGCAAGAAGCAGGCAATCAAGGCGCGCGCCGATCGGGCTGGGAGCGCCTCGCTCTTGATCCAAGACAAGTGACGGCCAGATGGGGTGACCCAGGCTGGCCGCTCAAGCGCGCAACGGGGTGATGCTGCGAGCTCGCGTCGGCCACCATTGTCCGGCATGAAAACAAGCCCGACTCCAACCCCAGTCGGCGCTGATTGGGCCCCAGCCGCCGCAGCCATGCGCTGCCGCCAGCCAGGGCTTTTGCGGGCGGGGGGTCTTGAACTGTCACGACTCACCCCTATAATTCGTTTGCTAGCACTCAAGCCTCGCGAGTGCTAACGATCCAAAAACCTTTGCCAAACAAGCAGTTAGCAAGAGTTACGGATCACCCATCGTTCCCCATGGCGGAGTCGACGGGCCTTGTTCTGACAAGACCTGCCTGCTTCGCTCACAAGTCCCGACCTATATCTAGGAGATGTGATGAAACTGCGTCCTCTGCACGATCGCGTGATCGTTAAGCGCCTCGAACAAGAAACCAAGACCGCTTCGGGCATCGTCATTCCTGACGCCGCTGCTGAAAAGCCGGATCAAGGCGAAGTGCTGGCCGTCGGCGCCGGCAAGCGCAATGACAAGGGCGACCTGATTGCTCTGAACGTCAAGGTCGGTGACCGCGTTCTGTTCGGCAAGTACTCGGGCCAGACCGTCAAGGTCGACGGCGACGAGCTGCTGGTGATGCGCGAAGAAGACCTGTTTGCAGTCGTCGAGAAGTAAATCTTCGTCCGACTCGCAACAAGTTCTGACCCTTTTCTAAGAATTCGGAGAAATACATATGGCAGCAAAAGACGTGATCTTTGGCGGCGAAGCTCGTGCTCGCATGGTTGAAGGCGTGAACATCCTGGCCAATGCGGTCAAGGTGACCCTGGGCCCCAAGGGCCGTAACGTGGTGCTCGAGCGCTCCTACGGCGCTCCCACCGTGACCAAGGACGGTGTGTCCGTGGCCAAGGAAATCGAGCTGAAGGACAAGCTGCAGAATATGGGCGCCCAGATGGTCAAGGAAGTTGCTTCCAAGACTAGCGACAACGCTGGCGACGGCACCACCACCGCGACCGTGCTGGCTCAAGCCATCGTGCGCGAAGGCATGAAGTACGTGGCCGCCGGCATGAACCCCATGGACCTGAAGCGCGGCATCGACAAGGCGGTTGCTGCCCTGGTCGCCGAGCTGAAGAAGGCCTCCAAGGCCACCACCACCTCCAAGGAAATCGCTCAAGTTGGCTCGATCTCGGCCAATAGCGATGAGTCCATCGGCAAGATCATTGCCGACGCCATGGACAAGGTCGGCAAGGAAGGCGTCATCACCGTCGAAGACGGCAAGTCGCTGGACAATGAGCTGGACGTCGTCGAAGGCATGCAATTCGACCGCGGCTACCTGTCGCCCTACTTCATCAACAACCCGGAAAAGCAAGCCGCGCTGTTGGACAACCCCTTCGTGCTGCTGTACGACAAGAAGATCAGCAACATCCGCGACCTGCTGCCCACGCTGGAGCAAGTGGCCAAGTCGGGCCGTCCCCTGCTGATCATTGCTGAAGACGTTGAAGGCGAAGCCCTGGCGACTCTGGTGGTCAACACCATCCGCGGCATCCTGAAGGTTGTGGCCGTCAAGGCGCCTGGCTTCGGCGACCGCCGCAAGGCCATGCTGGAAGACATCGCCATCCTGACCGGCGGCAAGGTCATCGCCGAAGAAGTCGGCCTGACCCTGGAGAAGGTCACCCTGGCCGATCTGGGCCAAGCCAAGCGCGCCGAAATCGGCAAGGAAAACACCACCATCATCGATGGCCTGGGTGCTGCCGCCGACATCGAAGCCCGCGTCAAGCAAGTGCGCATCCAGATCGAGGAAGCCACCAGCGACTACGACCGTGAAAAGCTGCAAGAGCGCGTGGCCAAGCTGGCTGGCGGTGTTGCACTGATCAAGGTCGGCGCTGCGACCGAAGTCGAGATGAAGGAAAAGAAGGCCCGCGTTGAAGACGCCCTGCACGCTACCCGCGCTGCTGTGGAAGAAGGCATCGTGGCCGGTGGTGGCGTGGCTCTGCTGCGCGCCAAGCAAGCTGCTGGCACCATCGTCGGCGCCAATGCCGACCAAGACGCCGGCATCAAGCTGGTGTTGAAGGCCATCGAAGCCCCCCTGCGCGAAATCGTTTACAACGCAGGCGGCGAGCCCAGCGTGGTGATCAACGCTGTCTTGGGTGGTTCGGGCAACTACGGCTTCAACGCTGCCAACGACAGCTACGGCGACATGATCGAGATGGGCATTCTGGACCCGACCAAGGTGACACGTACGGCCCTGCAAAACGCAGCTTCCGTCGCTTCGCTGATGCTGACGACCGAGTGCATGGTCGCTGAATCGCCGAAGGAAGAAGCAGCCGGCGGCGGCATGCCTGGTGGCATGGGCGGCATGGGCGGCATGGGCGATATGGGCATGTAATTGCTGCCCGCCGGGAAGCCTCGCGCTTCCCTGCTCAGCCAGATCAAAAGGGCCGCTTCACAGCGGCCCTTTTTTCATTTCAAAGCCCCTGCAAAACTCAGGCGCTGCGACGCTTGCGTGCCGCCAGACCGGCGCCCCCCAAGGCCGCCAACACCAGCGCCAGCGAGGCCGGCTCGGGCACTTGCGAGTTGTTGTCCATGGTGGCCGTGATCTGGCCGCGGGACAAATAACCCGGCAGATCGAAGTTCTCGCTCCAGGCCTGGTTCTGCCCCTGGCCGCGCACATGGAAGGCCTGACCCCAAAGCACGTTGGAGCGCACGTTTTCGGTGTCCAGCGCCAGCCCGTCCACGCCATTGGCGCCGAAGCTGGCGTTGAAGGTTTTCAGCGTATCCAGGTCGAAGTTCAGCACATCCGTATAGGTCTTGTACTTGAAGGTCAGGGTGAAGCTGAAGCTCTCCAAATCCTCCAAGCCTATGGTGCCGCTATAGCTGCCCGACTTGGTGCTGAAGAAACCCGTGCCCGTCGCCGTCGAAGGCGTCCCCCACCAACCCGGCTCGCCTACACCGCTATAGCTCAAACTCACCGGCGCCGCCTGGGCCCCAGCCAGCAGCAATGCCAGGGCCGCACCCAGCATGGTCTTGCCCATCGTGTTTCTCATCAGTTTTCTCCCTTGTCTACAAACCGAGTCAGCCCGCACCGGGCGAGCTGGGCGCAAACCAAACGCCGAACATGCACGGCATCTGTTTCACGAGCCGCGATTTTCTCTGCCCACTGCCGGGGCCACACCCCGTGTTCGAGGGGACAAAAAAGCGAAAATTTGCCGAAGTTTTGCGAGGGGCAAGACCTGTCACCGCCGGGCCGATTTCTCACCCTTTTTTTCTGGACTTGGCGGGACTGTGGGCTTGATGCTGCACAAGCGTGGGGCTAGGCCCCACCCGATCCAGGGGAAGGCGGCGTCTGAGAGCAAAATCTAGGCCAGTGCGCCTACATAATGCGCGATCCTTGGATCCATCCACTTCATGCCCGCTCCGACCCAGAACTCCTTGTTGGATGAAGCACGCAAGCAGCTGCCCATCCTGAGCCGCGCCCTGCTGAATGCCATCCAGGACGAACTCGAGGCCAAAGCCCAGCATTTCCCGCTGCAAGACGCCTGGCGCCGCCTGCGCGGCAGCTTCGCCTTCGACTTCGAGTGCGCGGTACTGCCCTTGATCGAAGCGGCCGCACGCGGCGAGGATCCGATCCAGAAGCGCAGCGGCAGCCTGGAAACGCTCAGCCTGGTCGACGAGCGCCAGGCCTTGCAAGACGTAGCCATCGCGCATGTGATCCATGTGGTGGAAGAGCAATGCAAGCCAGAGCTGCACCAGCTGGGCAACTTTTTCGCCGCGCTGCGCGGCACGGCGCGCGCACGCAAGAACGAAAACCCGCTGCGGCCAG
Source organism: Paucibacter sp. KBW04 (assembly GCF_003852425.1). Classification (GTDB taxonomy): domain Bacteria; phylum Pseudomonadota; class Gammaproteobacteria; order Burkholderiales; family Burkholderiaceae_C; genus Paucibacter_A. The sequence continues at coordinate 145,657 of NZ_QAJN01000004.1, forward strand.
GCCTGTTCGCCCAGGCCTTGCTGACCGCCTTCTCCGGCGTCCAAATCGAGCCCGAGCGCCGCTACGGCCTGATGCATGTGGCGGCCACGCCGCTGTCGCAAGGCCTGTTGCGTCTCTACTCGGCCCTGTGCGGGGAGTTGCGTGCCGCCGAACTGAGCGGTTTGGTCGCCAGCCACGCCTCCAAGCTGCAGGACAAGAGCGCCGATCTGCGTCTGTTTGAAGGCCGCAGCCTGAACGAGCCCGCCACCCTGGATGGCCTGAGCCGTCGGGTGGAGGAGAGAAATTCGCGCCTGCAAGGCCTCGCGAATGCAGGGGCGGCGGGCCAGGAGCCCGTCTTCATCAAGGCCACCGGCCCCGATATGCTCAACCGTCTGTATGAGCAAATCCTCTCGGATCCGCGCCTGCTGCCGCCCATCAAGGGCTTGCTGGGTCGGCTGCAGGTGGCCGTGCTGCGCCTGGCCCGCAACGACACCAGCTTGCTGCATCGCCAAGATCACCCGACCTGGCGCTTGCTCAACCGCGTGGCCGCGCACGGCATGGCCTTCGACAGCACCGAGGACGAGCGCCTGAAAGAGTTTCTGCGCTTTATGGAGGGGGAGCTGCCGCTGCTGATCGACAGCGCCACGCCCAGCGCCGTCCTGTTCCAGAACGTGCTCAGCCGGGTCGAGGCGCACTTGAGCGCCCAGGCGCAGGAACGCAGCCAGGGCAGCGCCCAAGCCCTCGCCACCTTGGAGCGCAAGGAGTTGCGACCGCAATGGCTGGAGCTGCTGCGCGAGCAAATCAAGGCCCAAACCGCCGGAGCCCCGCTGGCACCCAAGATGAGCCAGTTCCTGCACAACACCTGGACGCAGATCATCGTGCAAGCCATGGTCTGGCACGGCCGCGACGCGCCCGAGGTCGCCCAACTCGCCGACTGGGTGGACCTGCTGATCGATAGCCTGCACGAGCTGCCCGACGAAGCCGCTCGCCAGGGCTTGCGCAAAAAACTGCCGCCGCTGCTCGCCACCTTCAACGCCGGTTGCGACGCTATCAAGCTGCCCGAGGCCAAGCGAGAACCGGTGTTGCGCGAGCTGATGGAGCAACACGGCCGCTTGCTGCGCGGCCTCAGCGCCCTGCCCGAAGCCTTGCAGGCCCAGATGCAGGCCGCTGCCGCGGCCACACCGCCGCAGCCCATGCCCTCGCCCGAGGCCCAGCTCAGCCGCTTGCTGGAGGAGCGCGAGTCTCGTCAGCCGGACCACTGGAGCAATACCAAGATCGACCGCGGCCAACTGCCCACGGTGCCGGTGCAGCTCTATGACCAGATGACTTCGCTGGAGTCGCAAGCCGCCATCAATCAATGGATGATGGGCCTGCAGGTGGGCAATTGGTACCACCTGTTTGTGCAGAGCGAATGGCTGACGGCCCAGGTGGCCTGGGTCAGCGAGAGCCGGCAGTTCTTCCTCTTCGTCGGTCAAGACCCGGACGAGCGCCACTCCATGACGCGGGGTGCGATCGAAAAGCTGCTGGCCAATGGCCTGATCACCGCCCTGGACGAGACCAATGTGGTGCAACGCGCCGTGGACACCTTGATGCAGGATTTGAACCATGGCGCGTGAGAGCCGGGGCTTGCGCCAAAGCCTTGTCCAGCTGGGTTGTCTGGCCTGCTGCGCGCTGAGCTTGATGGGCGGCGCCGCCCTGGCCCAGACCGACGCGATCGCGCCGCCGGTCAGCGCCACGACGGCAGCTGGCCGCGCCAAGATCGGCCTGGTGCTTTCGGGTGGAGGCGCGCGCGGCCTGGCCCATGTGGGCGTGCTGAAGGTGCTGGAGCGGGAGCGCATCCCGGTCGATGTGATCGCCGGCACCTCCATGGGCTCCATCATCGGCGGCCTCTACGCCAGCGGCATGACGGCCCAGGACCTGGAGCGCGAGCTGCTCCGGGTGGTCTGGAGCCATGTGTTCGCCGGCCGGGTGGACCGCCAGCTCTTGTCACAAAGGCGCAAGGAAGAAGACTTCGAATTCTCTGCGGCGGTCGAACTGGGCATGCGGGACGGCGAAATCCGCCTGCCGCAAAGCACCTTGTCCAGCCGCGGCTTGGAGATCCTCTTGCGCCGCTTCACCATGCCGGTGCGGCATATCCAGAAATTCGATCAGCTGCCCACGCCCTTCCGCGCCGTCGCCACCGATATGGAGAGCGGCGCCCAGGTGGTGCTGGCCGATGGCGATCTGGCGCTGGCCATGCGCTCCAGCATGAGCGTACCGGCCGTGTTCTCACCCACCGAGGTGCACGAGCGCCTGCTGGGCGATGGCGGCCTGGTCAACAATCTGCCGGTGGACGTGGCCCGCAGCATGGGGGCACAGCGCCTGATCGCCGTCAATGTGGGCACGCCGCTTTCCAACCGTGCCTCGCTGAGCTCCCTGGTCGGCCTGACCGGGCAGATGATCAATATCCTGACCGAGCAGAATGTGCAGCGCAGCCTGGCCACGCTGTGGAATGAGGATGTGCTGATCACCCCGCAGCTGCAAAACCTCGGCTCGGGCGACTTTGAACGCACCAAGGAATTCATCGCCGCCGGCGAGGCCGCGGCCGAGGCCTTGATTCCCCAGCTGCGCGCCCTGGCCCTGAATGCCGAGGACTACGCCGCCTGGCATCTGGCCCGGGTGCAGGCCAAGCTGCCCAGCCCCAAGATCCAGAGCATCGAGTTCGCCGGCACCACGCTGACCCACCCGGCCCGCTTCCAGGCCCAATTGGAATCGGCACCGGGCCAGCAGTTCGACACCGAAAGAGCCGAGCGCGATGCGCGCTTCCTGGCCTCCTCGGGCGACTACGAGCGGGTGGACTATCACGTGGAAGAACGGCCAGGCGGCGACGCCCTGCTGTTCACCATGGACGATAAATACTGGGGGCCCAACTACTTCCGCGTCGGCCTGGACCTGAGCACCGACTTCGACGGCGAGAGCGCCTTCAATCTGCGCATCTCCCACAACCGCCATTGGCTCACCCCCACCGGCACCGAGTGGCGCAACCAGGTCTCCATCGGGCAGACGCCCCGCGTGTTCAGCGAGATCTACCAACCCCTGAGCTTCAAGATCGGCCACTCCAACGACTGGTTCCTGTCCGCCTGGGCCGAGGCCGAGCGCCGCAACTTCACGCTCTACAACAACAACTCCGACATCGCGGCCGCACGCCTGCAGCGCCAGTCCGGCACCGTGGGTTTTGACATCGGCCAGCCCTGGAGCAGCTTGGGCGAGGTCCGCCTGGGCGTGGTGCACCAGACCTGGCGCAATGTGGCCAAGCTGCTGACGGTCGATCTGGTCGACCCGCGTCTGGACACGACCTGGCAGGAGACTGGACTGCGCCTGCGGGCCGTCGTCGATCAGCTGGACTTTGCCAACTTCCCGCAGCGCGGCTACCGCGTGCAGTTCGACGCCATCGGCGGCAAGCAATCCGGTGGCCCGGTGCAAAGCGCCGACTTCCAGCGTGCCGAATTGCAAGCCACCATGGCCAAGAGCTGGGGGGCACACACCCTCAATCTGAACTTCCGCGGCCTGATCGCGCGCCAGCCCGAGGAGTCGGCCCAAGGGCCTTACACCCTGGGTGGCTTTCAGCAACTCTCGGGCTATCAGTCCGGCCAGTTGATCGGTGACACCCTGGTTTTTGGCCGCGCCACCTACTACCTGCGCCTGCGCGACAACCCGGTGCTGACCCGCGGCTTCTTCGTCGGCGGCTCGCTGGAGTTGGGCAATGCCTGGATGCGCACCGACAAGCTCTCGGTTGCCGATCTGCGCACCGCCGCCAGCGCCTTCATCGGCGCCGACACCGGCTTAGGGCCACTCTACCTGGGCCTGGGCTATGCGCCCAAGGGCGGCACCCTGCTCTATCTCTTTATCGGTCGACCCTGAGCCCAGCGGCTCAGGCCGCCGGGGTCGCGGGATCAGCAGCGGGCGCGGACGGGCTCGCTTCCGCCGCGGCCGCCGGCACCGTATGCACCCACTCGTGCAGGATGGCGGCCACATCGGCCACGCCTTGCTTCTTCAATGCCGAGAACAGGGTCACCCAGACATCCGACTCGGCAGTGGCGATGGTGTTCAGATGGGCCAGGGTGGAATAGAGGGCAGCGTCGGCCTCCTTGCGGTTGAGCTTGTCCGACTTGGTCAGCAGCACCAGCAGCTTGATCTCGCCGTTACGCACCCGTGGGGTGACGAACTCCAGCAGCTGCTTGTCCAGATCGGTCAGGCCCAGGCGCGAATCCACCATCAGCACCACGCCGGAGAGGCTGCGGCGAATGCCCAGATAGTCGGCCATCACCTTTTGCCAACGCAGCTTGGCGGTGCGCGCCACCGCGGCATAGCCATAACCCGGCAAATCGGCGAACCAGGCGTTCGCCGCGTCCTTGGGGCCCACCTCAAACAAATTGATGTGCTGGGTGCGGCCAGGGGTCTTGGAGGCAAAAGCCAGACGCTTTTGCTGCGCCAGGGTATTGATGGCGGTGGACTTGCCCGCATTGGAGCGGCCGACGAAGGCAATCTCGGGCAATTCGCTGGCGGGCAGGTGGACCAGCTCGCTGGCGGTGGTCAGGAAACGCGCAGTGTGGGTCCAACCCAACACCATTTTGTCTTCCGCCGAGTCCTCAACACCACGGCTGACCGTGGTTTTCCCTGCACGGCGAGAGACAAGACGGGTGTAACCCCGCGTAGAAGCGGGCGTTTCAGCCGGTGTGTGTTGCGGCGCAGATGAGGTGTTGGTCATGATTTATTAAGCCTTGTGGTTTGCCATTGTAAAATCCCTGGGTTGCGCCTACCGAATCAATAAATTCATGAAGAAGACTGCTGCTTTCCTGTTGTCGGGCTTTTTGTTGACTTCTGCCGCGTTGAACGCAGTGGCGAACGAGGCCAAAGCCCCTGCGAAGCCTGACTTGCTCAAGGGCCAAGCCATCTCCACCCAAGTCTGCGCGGCCTGCCACACGGCAGACGGTTCGCGCGGCACTCCGGCCAACCCCATCATCCAGGGTCAGCATGCCGAGTACCTGGCCAAGCAATTGACCGAATTCAAATCGGGTGTGCGCAACAACGCCATCATGAAGGGCATGGCCGCCACGCTGTCCGACGAGGACATCAAGAACGTCGCCGCCTTCTACGCCTCCAAGCACGCCAAGCCCGGTTTCGCCAAGAACAAGGACACCGTCCATCTGGGCGAAAAGATCTACCGCGGCGGCATTGCCGACCGTTCCATCCCCGCTTGCGCCAGCTGCCACGGCCCAAGTGGCTCCGGCCTGCCGGTGCAGTACCCGCGTCTGGCCGGTCAGCATGCGGACTACACCGAAGCCCAGCTGAATGCCTTCCGCGCCGGTACTCGCACCAACAACGCCCAGATGACGGGCGTTGCGGCCAAAATGAATGATCGCGAGATCAAGGCCGTGTCTGACTACATTGCCGGTCTGCGCTAAGCGCTCACCCGCAATCTTCGGGCTTTGCCTGGGCCAGAAATGGCCGGCAAGGTCCGAGCAAAGCTTCAAAGGCCGGTGAGTTTCACCGGCCTTTTTTCTTGACCTATCTCGCCCTCGCCTGGCCCGACGTCCCGCGACAATCCGCCCATGAGTGATTCTTTTGAGACCCAGCCGATGGCGCTTGCGCCCTCGCGTCGCCACAGCCCCGGCCGTGAGTTGCTGGACCTGCTGGCCTCCATGCGGTTTGCGGTGTCCTTGCTGACGGTGATCTGCATCGCCTCCATCATCGGCACCGTGGTCAAGCAGCGCGAGCCGCTGAACAACTACGTCAACCAATTCGGGCCCTTCTGGGCCGAGGTGTTTGGCAAGCTGGACCTCTACACCGTCTACGGCGCTTGGTGGTTCTTGCTGATCCTGGCCTTTCTGGTGCTCTCCACCAGCCTGTGCATCGCCCGCAACACGCCCAAGATCCTGCAAGACCTGCGCAACTACAAAGAGAATGTGCGCGAGCAGTCGCTGCAGGCCTTCCACCACAAGGCCCTGGGTCATATGCAGGGCGGGCCTGAGGCGGTGCTGGCCCGCGTCTCCAACTATCTGGGCCAATCCGGCTGGAAGGCCAAGATCCAGGTGCGCGACCGTGGCGTGATGGTGGCCGCCCGCAAGGGTTCGGCCAACAAGATCGGCTATATCGCCGCCCACTCGGCCATCGTGCTGGTCTGCCTGGGCGGCTTGCTGGACGGCGACCTGCTGGTGCGCGGCCTGATGTGGGCCCAGGGCAAGACGGTGTACGAGGGCGGCGGCCTGATCAGCGCCGTCGCTCCCGAGCACCGCCTGCCACCGGGCAACCCCAGCTTCCGTGGCAATCTGATGGTGCCTGAGGGCGCACGCGCCGCCACCGCCGTACTGTCCATGCCGAATGGCGTGGTGCTGCAGGACCTGCCCTTCGATGTGGAGCTGAAAAAGTTCATCGTCGAATACTACGAAACCGGCATGCCCAAGCTGTTCGCCAGCGAAGTCGTGATCCGCGACCACGACACCGGCAAGACCAGCGAGGCCAAGATCAAGGTCAACGAGCCCCTGATCCACCGCGGCATCGCCCTCTATCAAAGCAGTTTTGAGGACGGCGGCTCGGAGCTGAAGCTGACGGCCCAGGCCATGCAGGGCGGCAAGCCTTTTACGCTGGAAGGCCGGGTCGGCGGCAACACCACGCTCAAGGGCGGCACTGACGAGAAGGGGGAAGCAGAAAAACTAACCCTGGAATTCACCGGTCTGCGGGTCATCAATGTCGAGAATATGAGCAATGCACCCGCCGGTGGTGAGGGGACGGATGTGCGCCGGGTGGACCTGGTGGGCTCGCTGAACAAGCATCTGGGTAGCGGCGCTCGTACCAAGACCGAGAAGGACCTGCGCAATATCGGCCCCTCCTTCAGCTACAAGCTGGTGGACGCCGCCGGCCAGCGGCGTGAGTTCAACAACTATATGGTGCCGGTCGAGCTGGACGGTCAGCGCGTCTTTCTGGCCGGTGTGCGCGAGAACCTGAACGAGAGCTTCCGCTATCTGCGCATCCCCGTCGACGAGCAAGGCAGCATGACGGAGTGGCTGCGCCTGCGCACCGCCCTGCTCAACCCCCAGCTGCGCGACCGCGCCGCGCGCCGATATGCCGAAGCCGCCACCCCCAGCGACAAGCCCCAGATGCTGCCGCAGTTGCAGGCCACGGCCAAACGCGCCCTGAGCTTGTTTGCAGGCGCCGAACCGGGCAAGAGCGAGGCAAAGAAAGCCATGCCGCTGGGCGGCCTGCCCGCCCTGTCCAATTTCATCGAGACCGAGGTGCCCGAGGGTGAGCGACAAAAGGTCAGCGAGGTGCTGCTGCGCATTCTCAACGGCAGCTTGTTCGAGCTCTACAAGCTGAGTCGCGACCAAGCCGGCCTGGGCGACCCCAAGGCCGACGCACAGACCCAGGGTTTTTTGACCCAGGCCGTGCTGGCCTTGTCGGACAGCATGTTCTACCCCGCCCCTGTGCTGCTGCAGCTGGATGATTTCAAGCAGGTGCAGGCCAGCGTATTCCAGGTCACCCGCGCGCCGGGCCAGAAGCTGGTCTACTTGGGCGCTGTGCTGCTCATCATCGGCGTCTTCGCCATGCTCTATATCAAGGAGCGCAGGCTGTGGGTCTGGCTGGAGTCAGCCCCCGGCCAACCGGAGCTGACCCGTGTGCGCATGGCCCTGTCCTGCACCCGCGAGTCCCCCGACACCGCAATTGAATTCGATCAGCTCAAGCTGGATCTGTTGAAGGAAGGCGTATGAATACTCCCAACACCACCCTGGAATCGGGCATGACGGTCGGCCTGGCCCAGAGCGCGATGATGGCCAAGCGCGGCTACTTCAGCGGCCGCAATCTGCTGGACTGGGGCTTTGCCGCCCTGGTGCTGCTGGGTGGGCTGTTCGCCTTCTCGCGCTACGGCGGCTCGATGGACGGCTATGAAGAGGGCATCCTGCTCTTCACCCTGCCCAGCGTGATCGCCCTGGGCTGGTTTTGGCGGCCGCTGCGCCTGCTGATCTTGGCCGTGGGCGCTACCAGCTTGCTGGCCATCCATTTGTACGGCCAACACACCGACAGCTTTGGCGCCGATCTGGCCGCCGCCGACCAGGTGTTCTGGCTCAAGTACATGCTGTCCAGCCAAAGCGCCATTCTGTGGATGAGCGTGCTGTTCTATATGAGCACCTTGTTCTACTGGGGCGGCTTCTTCACCAAAAAAGGCTCTGACAGCGCGGCCGAAGCGATTGGCTCCCGCCTGACCTGGGGCGCTGTCTTCATGGCCCTGCTCGGCACCATGGTGCGCTGGTTTGAAAGCCATCAGATCGCGCCGGACATCGGCCATATCCCGGTCAGCAACCTCTACGAAGTGTTTGTGCTGTTCTGCTGGATGACGGCGCTGTTCTACCTCTACTACGAAGCCCGCTTCAAGACCCGCGCCCTGGGCGCCTACGTCTTGCTGGTGATCAGCGCGGCCGTGTCCTTCTTGCTCTGGTACACGGTGGCGCGTGACGCGCACGAAATCCAACCCCTGGTGCCGGCCCTGCAAAGCTGGTGGATGAAGATCCATGTGCCCGCCAACTTCGTCGGTTACGGCACCTTCGCCCTGGCCGCCATGGTGGGCCTGGCCTATCTGCTCAAGACAGCCACCCAACGCTCCTTGCTGATCGGCCTGATCGGCCTGCCCGCCGCCATCATCCTGGCGATTCTGGCCGCCCGACTTGGCGCCGGCCTCACACCCGATGTGATCGAGGGCCTGGACAGCTGGACGAAGAAACTGGGCGGCCTGCTGCTCTTCTTTGGCCTGTGCATCGCCCTGCGCAAGCCGCTGACGGCCCGCCTGCCCGAGCTGGTGACCCTGGACGACCTGATGTACAAGGCCATCGCGTTGGGCTTTGCCTTCTTCACCATCGCCACCATTCTGGGCGCTTTCTGGGCGGCCGAGGCCTGGGGCGGCTATTGGAGCTGGGACCCGAAAGAGACCTGGGCGCTGATCGTCTGGCTCAACTATGCGGCCTGGCTGCATATGCGCTTGATGAAGGGCTTGCGCGGTGTCGTCTCGGCCTGGTGGTCCTTGGGCGGCTTGCTGGTCACCACCTTCGCCTTCCTGGGCGTGAATATGTTCCTCTCGGGCCTGCACTCCTACGGCACGCTTTGAGCTGAAAACCCAGGGGCATCAAACGCCCCTGCGGCAAGAATTTCCTTCATGACGTAAGCTTTTGCGGCCTGGCACGACAGATGCCAATCACCCTCCGCAAAGGCTGTCATGAAGCACCCCTCTCTCGATCTGATTCCCGCCTCGGAAATCACCCCCCAAGCCGTGTTTGAAGCCCGCCGCGATTGGCTGCGCCTGATGGCCAGCGGCGCCGCGGGCGTGGCCATGGCCGGCTGGGCGGGACGTGAGGCCCTTGCACAAAGCCCCGGCAAACTGGCCAAGCTGCCCGGCGCGCGCAGTACCGTGCCGGGCGCCATGACGCTGGACAAGCTAACGACCTACCAGGACGCCAGCACTTACAACAATTTCTACGAGTTCGGCACCGACAAAGCCGACCCCGCCCGCAACGCCGGCACCCTGCGGTCCCGGCCCTGGACGGTGACGGTGGAAGGCGAGGTCGGCAAGCCTGGCACATTCGATCTGGACAGCCTGCTCAAGCTCAGCCCCATGGAGGAGCGCATCTACCGCCTGCGCTGTGTGGAAGGCTGGTCCATGGTGATCCCCTGGGTGGGCTATTCCTTGGCCGAGTTGATCAAAAAGGTCGAGCCCACGTCCAAGGCCAAGTTCGTCGAGTTCACCAGCCTGGCCGACAAAACGCAGATGCCCGGCGTGCGCTCCGGCGTGCTGGACTGGCCCTATGTCGAGGGCTTGCGCATCGACGAGGCCATGCACCCCCTGACCTTGCTGAGCTTTGGCATGTATGGCGAGGTCTTGCCGAATCAGAATGGCGCCCCGCTGCGCCTGGTCGTGCCCTGGAAGTACGGCTTCAAATCGGCCAAGTCCATCGTCAAGATCCGCTTTGTTGAAAAGCAGCCGGTCAGCAGCTGGACCAAGGCGGCCCAGCAAGAGTACGGCTTCTACTCCAACGTCAATCCGCAGGTCGACCACCCACGCTGGAGCCAAGCGACCGAGCGCCGCATCGGTGAGGGCGGGCTGTTCGCCAAAAAACGCCCAACCCTGATGTTCAACGGCTATGAGGCCCAGGTGGGCCAGCTCTACGCTGGCATGGATCTGAAGAAAAACTTCTAAAACAGACCATGCAAAAGAAGCGTTCCCTCTGGCTGCACCCTGCAGCCAAGCCCTTGCTTTTCCTGATCTGCTGCCTGCCCCTGGCCTGGCTGGTCTGGGCTGCGGCCATGGATCAGCTGGGCGCCAATCCGGCCGAGGCCTTGATCCGCTCGCTGGGCGACTGGAGCTTGCGCGCCCTCTGCCTGACCCTGGCCATCACGCCTTTGCGCACAGTGGCGAACGTGCCCGCGCTGGCGCGCTTCAGGCGCATGCTGGGTTTGTTCGCATTCTTCTACGTCAGCCTGCACCTGCTGGCCTACGGCTGGCTGGATATGGGGCTGGACTTGGGCGACATCGCTCACGACATCGCCAAGCGCCCCTTCATCCTGATGGGTTTTACCGCCTGGGTCTTGCTGCTGCCCCTGGCCGCCACCTCCTTCAACCGCGCCATCAAGGCCCTGGGGGCCAAGCGCTGGCAGCTACTGCACAAGCTGGTCTACCCCATCAGCCTGCTGGGCCTGGTGCACTTCATCTGGATGCGGGCCGGCAAAAACAATTTCGCCGAACCCGCGATCTATGGCGCCGTGTTGGCGGTCTTACTGGGCTGGCGCTTGCTGCGGCGCTGGCGCAGCGGCAGCCGTGGGGCCTGAGCCGATGTGCTTGTCCAGGAATTTGAGCATGGTGGTATAGAGGTCCACCCAGTTCTCCTGCTTGCCGTAACCGTGGCCTTCCTCGGGCTTGATCATCACGATCTCGGGTGGGCGGCCGGCCTCGGTCAGGGCATTGACCATGGCCTTGGTCTGCTCCAGCGGGGTGCGCCTGTCGTCAGCACCGGCGTAGATCATCAGAGGCACTTTGGAGCGGGCGGCGTGCAAGGCCGGTGAAACCTCTTGCGCGACCTGCCAGTTGTCATCCTTCACGCCAATCAGGCGCTTCCAATAGGCCACACCGGACTTGCTGCCCGAGAAGTCTGTGGCGTTCGAGGTCAGCTGCAACTTCAAATCACTCACCACGGCTCCTGCGACCGCACACTTGAACAAATCTGCCGAGCGAATCGTCGCCCACAAGCTGGCATAACCGCCATAACTGGCGCCACTGATGCACACCCGCTGCTGGTCCGCAAAGCCCTGAGCCACGGCCCAGCGCACGGCGTCCTCGTGGTCGTCCGACATCTTGCGGCCCAGCTCACCATAACCCGCCTTGTAGATCTTTTCACCCAGCTCCGGCGTGACGCGGAAGTTAGGCAGGATCACGGCATAGCCGCGCGAGGCAAGCAACTGTGCCTCGGTGACACCAAAACTGTTCAAGGCACCCCATTTGTCAGCTCTCATCATGGGGCCGCCATGCACATGCAGCACCGTCGGCAGGCGCTGACCCGGCTGGTAATTGGCGGGCAGGAAGTAGTAGGACGGGATCTCCAAGCCATCCCGCGTCTTCAGCAAAAAAGGCCGCATCTGCACCAGATGCTTCTCCTCCACGTCTTCGCGCGAGCGCAGCGCCTCCTCCAAAGTCTTCTTCTCCGCGTCGTGGATATAGAAGGTGGGCACAGCGCGATCACTCCACACCGTCACCAGATTGCGCGTACCTTCCGTGGTCTGGAACGACACCGCCTTGCCGGGGAACAAGGCCTCGAAGCCGGCTTGCAGGCGGGCATAGTTCTCATCGAAGTAGGCCACCTGATGCTGCTCGTCAGCAAAGGACAGGCCCACCACCTTGCGCGTCTTGGGGTCATAGCGAAGACCGCTTTTGAGGTCATATCGCGGGTGCTCGGCGATGGTCTCGCCAAACCTGCCTTCAGCCACCAAGTAACGATACATGCCGACAGTGTCACGGCCGCGCCTCGTCGAGACGATCAAGTCTTCATTGTTCTCGGCAAAGGCCAGCACCGACCAACGCTCCGGGCTGCCCGGCTCGAAGCGCGCCACCTGCTTCCAAGGCGCATCCATGCCGGCGCGGATCATCACGCGGGCCCCTGGGAATTGCTGCGGGTCATCCTCTTTGTCGGCCAGCACAGCCACCCGCGGCAGGCCTTGCTGATCCAATATCCATTGCTCAACGATGCCTGGCTGATCAAAGGTCAGCAGCTTTTTCTGCCCGCTTTCCAGATTGACGCGGTAGATGTCATTGGCCTTGCTCGTGCGGAAATTGCTGGCCACCAAGACCTCGTCCTCGCTGCCCGGCGCCGTAGCCAAAAAGTTCATGTAGCGGAATTGAAAATTCCCCCGCCCATACTGTTCACGAAAGGTCGGGTGCAGCTTGCGGAAACCCGTGCCATCGCGCTTGACGGTGAACAGCCCACCGCCGTCACCTGACTCTGGGCCCGTGGGTGCGTTCAAACGCCCGAGGCTGAAGACCAGGCGCTCCGAGCCCACCCATTGGAAGCTCACCACATCAAAGTCACTCATGCCGGTCAACGCCGTGCCGGCCCGGGTCTTGAGGTCGATCACCATCAGATTGCGCTTGCCCTTCAAGGGCGCCAGCACCGCCAGGCGCTGGCCATCGGGCGACAAGCTGGGTTGTGAAAAGCGGGGCACGGCAACATAAGACGCCACCGGCAGCAACTCGTTCGCCTTGCCCGCTGCATCGGGGCTTGCGCCCAAGGCCGGTAGGCCACTCAAAAGCAAGCCAAGCGACAGGGCACTGGCACGCAGTCCGCCCGAATTCATTGTTATTTTCATATCCCACCCTCGGCCCCATGGGGACCCAATTTATGTTCAAAAATGAGGCAGCCCGCAGGGCCTCCAATCAGTCTGAACCCTCTGCCCTGCATGGCTGGGATAATTATGGATTCTTCTCAAGCCTCACCATGCCTCAGCACGTCCCAAACCAAGCCCCAGCCCAAGCCGACCTTGCCATCATCGGCGGCGGCCCTGCCGGCTGCAGTGCCGCTTCCTGGCTCAGCCAGCTGGGGCTCAAGGTCGCCTTGATCGAGCGCGAAAGCGTGCTCTGCGCGTCCTTGCAAGGCCTGCAGTTCCCGCAAGATTGGCTGCTGGGTGCGCCTGGCGAGACCTTGGCCGCCCAGGGCCAGCGCTATGCGGCGCAAACCCAGGGCCTGGATGGATTGCAGCTGTTTTTGCAGCGCAGCCTCAGCCATGTGGACTGGCAAATGGGTCAAGGCTGGCGCCTGCGCCTGGACGATGGTCGCATGCTGCAGACCCGCGCCCTGCTGCTTGCCACGGGTCTGCGGCCGCTGCGGCCAGAGCTGTTCTTTGCGCCGCAGACCGCACATCCGCGCGTGATGGATGCCATCGCTCTGACCGCCCAGCGCGAAACCTTGGCCCCCGGCCGCTGCCTGCTGCTGGGCGGCGGCGACAACGCGGTGGAGAACGCGCTGTTTCTGCAGGCCAAAGGCCATCAGGTGACGCTGTGGTCGCGCAGCGACTGGCGGGCTCAGCAAGCCTTGCTGGATCGCTTAGCGCCGCTGAGCCAGCACATCACCCTGCGCCCCCGCACCCCCCTGCCCTTCCGCCTCGATGCCGCTGAAGATTTTGTGCAGGTGGAGTCTCGCGAGCATGGTCTGGAGACTTTTGACCATGTGGCCGTGCTCTTGGGCTACGAGGCCGAACCCTCAGCCTGGTTGCTGGTGGGCGACGCCTTGCAGCGCGCCGGCATCACCGCGCCCTCCCACCCTTTCCGCGACGAGCCGCGCTTTGCGCCCCTGGGCCTCTTCGTAGCCGGCGATGCCAGCGGACGCCAACACCCCTGCGTGCAAACGGCGCTGGGGGATGGCGTGGTGGCGGCCAAGGCCGTCGAAGCCTTTTTACGCCCCTTGCAAGAAGGCCAACCCAGCCTGGCCATGCGCCGCAACAACCGCCAGATCATCCACATCAGCGGCCTGCGCTTTGGCGCCAAGCTGGGTGTGCTGGACTTTGAACGCGAGGGCCCGCAGCCCATCCAGGTCGACGCGGAGGTCAATCTCGGCGCACAGCAAATCGTCTCGCGCGATGCCGACATCGGCCATGTGCTGGACTACCGCCGCGTGCGCCAAATCATCATCGACGAATGCACGGCCGAACACACCGACCTGCTCGAAGCCCTGCTCGGCAAACTCTGCACCCGCTTGATGAAGTTGGCTGGCGTGGTGGGCGTGCGCATCAAGGTGACCAAGCTCGAAATTTTCCCCGACTGCCAAGTCGCAATCAGTGCCGAATGCGGCCAGTGGTAATGGACCACCCCGTAGCGCTTCGCGCTCCCCTCAAGGGGCAGAGCCCGATGGACCGGCAAAGCCGGATCCATGGGCTCCACTCGATGAATCGCAGCCCTGTGCCAGGGCGCTCATGAACACCAAAGACAACGCCATGACGACGACCGAAACTCTTCACACCGACAACAAGGCTGGGGCCAGCGCCGAGAAAAAGACCTCCGTGGAGATCAACAAGCTCTCCAAGCGCCTGCATCGCCAGGTCGGCCAGGCCATCACCGACTACAACATGATCGAGGAGGGCGACAAGGTCATGGTCTGCCTGTCCGGTGGCAAGGACAGTTATTCCATGCTGGACATTCTGCTGAATATGCAGCAGCGCGCGCCCATCAATTTCGAGATCGTGGCCGTCAATCTGGACCAGAAGCAGCCCGGCTTCCCCGAGCATGTGCTGCCCGAGTATCTGAAGGCCCGCGGCGTGCCCTTCCACATCGAGGAGCAAGATACCTACTCCATCGTCAAGCGCCTGGTGCCCGAGGGCAAGACCACCTGCAGCCTGTGCTCGCGTCTGCGCCGCGGCAATCTCTACCGCGTGGCCAGCGAGTTGGGCGCCACCAAGATCGCCCTGGGCCATCACCGCGATGACATCGTCGTGACCCTGCTGCTGAATATGTTCTTCGGCGCCCGCATGAAGGGCATGCCGCCCAAGCTGGTCAGCGACACCGGCTCGCATGTGGTGATCCGCCCCCTGGCCTATGTGGCCGAGCCCGATCTGGTGAAGTGGGCCGCGCATCGTGAATTCCCCATCATTCCCTGCAATCTCTGTGGCAGCCAGGAGAACCTGCAACGCGTGCAGGTCAAGGCCATGATCAATGAGTGGGAAAAGAAATACCCCGGCCGGGTTGAAAACATGTTCACGGCGATGAGCAAGGTTGTGCCCTCGCACATGATGGACCGCGAGCTCTTCCCCTTCCAAACCCTCAAGGCCACCGGCGTGCCCGACCCGCAAGGCGATATCGCCTTCGACGAAGACGAGGCCTGCGGAACACCGAGCAGCAGCACGGTTAGCGCCGTGATTCCCCTGAAGCGCGACCTGGAATAAACACAGTTCGCTCAGACGAGAGTCGGCTTAAGCAAAGAGATACAAACAGGCAACAAAATCGCCTGACAATCCTCTTGTGAAGAAGATCAAGAGGAGATCGCCATGAACCGTCGCCGTTTGTTTTCCATAGGTCTGGGCCTGGTCGCCGCCGCAGCCCTGGCCGCTTGTAGCGGGCCCTACACGGTCAGCAGCGAAGTGGCCACCTACGGCAGCTGGGATGCGTCGCGCAAGCCCGGCAGCTTCGCTTTTGACCGCCTGCCCTCGCAGCAAAAAGACGGCAGCGCTTCGGAGCTGCAAGCCAAGATGGAGGACAGCGCCCGCGCCGCCCTTCAAAAGGCCGGCTTCACCGAAGCCGCCGACACCAAATCCGCCGACTACCTCATCTCGCTGGGCGCACGCATCCAGCCCCAGGATCGCTCGCCCTGGGACGACCCGTTGTGGTGGCGCTGGCATGGCAGCTACAACTCCTGGCGCTTTGGCTATGGGCCCGGCGCCTGGCCCTATCGCGCCGGCTTTGGCTTTCCCGGCGACTATATGGACCGCCGCTTTGACCGCTCGGTCGCGGTGCTGATCCGCGATCGCCAAAGCGCCGAACCGCTGTACGAGGCCCGTGCCAGCAATGAGGGGGCGACCCAGGGCGACGCCAGCCTGGTCAGCGCCATGTTCAGCGCCGCCCTCAGCGACTTCCCCAAGGTGGATCCCAAGCCGCGCCGCGTGTCGGTGCAAGCCATGCGCTGAGGGGGGCTGCGCGGATTCCCCCTCTTGAGGGGCCGCAACAAGCCCGTCAAGCGAGCCAGCCATAATCGCGACTTCATCCTAGAAGTCGCGATTTTTCTTATGGCGCTGAATATTGTCATCATGGCCGCGGGCAAAGGCACCCGCATGAAGTCCGCTCTGCCCAAGGTTTTGCACAAGCTGGCCGGGCGTTCCTTGCTACAGCATGTGCTGAACATGACTGAAGGCCTGGCGGCCCAGCGCAGTGTGGTGATCACCGGTCATGGGGCCGATGAGGTCGAAGCCGCCGTCGCCGCGCCCCATCTGAGCTTTGTGCGCCAGATGCCCCAGCTGGGCACCGGCCACGCCATCCAACAAGCCGTGCCCGCCCTGGAGGGCGAGGGCACGACGCTGATCCTCAACGGCGATGTACCCCTGATCAAGCAAGCCACCGCCCAGCGCCTGATCGAGGCCTGCGATGGCCGTGCCCTGGTGCTGCTGACCATCCACCTGAGTGACCCCAGCGGCTACGGCCGCATCATTCGCCAAGACGGCAAGGCGGAAGGCAATGTGCTGGGCATCAAGGAACACAAGGACGCGACGCCCGAGGAGCGCGCCATACGCGAAGGCTATACCGGCATGATGGCCGCCCCCACCGGCGCGCTCAAGCGCTGGGTTGGCCAGCTGAACAACAACAATGTGCAGGGCGAGTACTACCTCACCGATATCGTCGCCATGGCCGTGGCCGAAGGCGTGCCGGTGCTGGGCATTGCCGCGCCGAACGAGACCGAGGTGCTGGGCGTCAACAGCCCCGTGCAGCTGGCCGATCTGGAGCGTCGCTTCCAGCGCGAGCAAGCCCATGAACTGATGGAAGCCGGCGTGCGCCTGGCCGACCCGGCCCGTTTTGATCTGCGCGGCCAGCTGCAATGCGGCCAAGATGTGGAGATCGACGTCAACTGCGTGTTCGAAGGCCAGGTCAGCCTGGGTGATGGCGTGCGCATCGGCGCCAACTGCGTGATCCGCAATGCCAGCATCGCGGCCGGCGCGCGCATCCATGAGTTCAGCCATATCGACGGCGAGAAGGCCGGCGGCGTCAAGGTCGGTGCCGGCGCCCTGATCGGCCCCTTCGCCCGCCTGCGTCCCGGCGCTGATTTGGGCGATGAGGTGCACATCGGCAATTTCGTCGAGGTCAAGAACTCCAGCCTGGCCAGGGGCGCCAAGGCCAATCACCTGGCCTATCTGGGCGACGCCACGGTGGGCGAGCGCGTCAACTACGGTGCCGGCTCCATTACCGCCAATTACGACGGTGCCAACAAGCACCGCACCGAGATCGGCGCCGACGTGCATGTGGGCTCCAACTGCGTGTTGGTGGCCCCCATCAGCATAGGCGCTGGCGCCACGATCGGCGGCGGCTCCACCATCACCAAGCCGGTTGCTGCTGGCGAATTGAGTGTGGCGCGCGGCAAACAAGTCGGCATTGCCGGCTGGACCCGCCCGGTGAAGAAGCGCTGAAAAGCGCGCTGCCGCGTGATAATTGCACGGCAGCTTGGTCTGAGCACGCTGGCGCCCCCTCGCCTAAGGGGCGCGCCCCGCAGACCCGGCTTGTTAGCATCCAGTTTCAGGACCTAGCAAGGCATCAGCCGACAGTAGCAAGCAGTAGGGGCGAACCATGGCGAGCAAACCGACGACAGCGACCTCCGGGTCATTTCTGGCAGCAGAGCCCAGCATTGGCGACGCTTTTGCCGACGTCTGCGCCTTGCCCTCCGCCTTCGCCGATCTGGACGCGCAAGCCGCTCAACAAGAACAACGCGCCCGCAGCATTGCCCTGGAAACCCAGGCGCTCTATCACGCCCAATGCGATAACGCCGCCCAGGCCTGTTGGTATCTCTGCCGCAGCCTGGGTCAGGCGCGCCAGATGGAAGCCGACGGCGAACCCACGCTGGAATTACTCTTCCAACTGCTGGGCGCCCTGGCCGATCTGCCGGCCGAAATCAGCAGCGCCCCCATGCCCGAGCAAGTCGGTGCAGACAATCTGGGCGTTTTTGAACTCTGTGAACAACTCGCCGCCGCGCGCGAGCTGAGCGAAGAAGCCTGGGTGGACGCCGAACTCGCTGCCCCCAAGCACGCACTCACTCACTGAGTTCCAAGTCAAATTCCCGCCGGAATTTGGATCTGGCGCCGCCAAGGCGCGAAAAGCGCATGAACTGAGGCGCCCTCGCCAAGCCAAAAATCATTAAAAAAGCCCCCTCCGGGCGATTGGCAACGGCTATTTTTGCGGGTCTTCCACACTGCCCAAATTTGCGGCAATGCGTTGAAGTGCCTGTCATATCAATGACTTATTGGCGCTGTATCCAGCTTACCCACGCACTTGTCCACAGAGGGCGGGGATAGCCGAAAACAAGTCCACAGGCAGCAAACTTGTCCACAGCTTATGCAGGGCAGGCCTGCATCCAAGCCTCAAGCGCTCAGTTTGCGCTCATAGGCCGCCACGATGCGGCTAACGCGGGAAACCGACAGATCCAGGGCGCGAGCCATGGCGCTCATGGCCAGCCCGCCTTCGGTATGGGCGCGGTACAGGGCTTGCTCGCGCGATTCGCTCTCGAGCAGCCAGCTCTGCATGGACGGAGCACGCTGCGCCTTGCCGGCGCGCGCAGGTTTGGCTGCGCGCTGGGCCTGGGCCGCCTGCGCCAAGGCGGCGCGGGCAAAGGCCTCGTCGCCCAGGAAAATTTGCTGACGCAAACGGCCAGCCCACAGATCAAAACCCGGCTCCTCGGCCAGCAGCTGGGCATAGCGGGCCATGGCACGGCGGCGGTCGACCGCCCCCTGCAGTTCGCGGCCCAACACATAACGCCATAAACCATCGGATTCAAGCCAAGCTGGCGTGGCGACCAGGCCAGTGTGGGCAGGGCCGCTGGACCAGGGCCATTGCGCCGGGGATTTGCTTAGGCCCAGGCGGCCAGCGGCCAGGTCCACATAGCGACATGCATCCAGCAGATGCCGCTCCCTATCCACCAGCACGGCCTTGAAGCGCCCTTGAAACAGAGCGCCCTGGCTGCCATGGCGGCGGTTGTGATGTTGGGTATAGACCCCGCCCAAATGACGCATCAGGCGTGAGAGATTCGCGCGACGCGTGAAGACGAGGATCTCGTATTGATCGCCCAAGATGCTGTAGGCCAGCAGCTGCGCGTCGAAGCGCTGCATGCTTTGCGCCATCAGCTCAATCAGAGCGGCTCGGTCCTGATCGTCGGCAAACGCCAGCGTGCCTGGTTCGCACCGGGAGCTGACGTGATAGACGGCGCCAGGGAATTCAATGCGTGGAGGACGTGCCATGAGGCGAAAGGTAGTCCACACCGCGTCAAAAGGCAAGATCTGACCCCAAAGCCAGCGCTTGCCTGTGTTTTACCGTCGACTTTGAGGGTCAGGGCTTGCTATGCAGGCCTTCAAGCACGCGCAAGACCGCTTCGTCGCCCATATTGCGGGCATCGGCCAGCTCGCCGCCATTGGTGGCGCGCAACACCTCGCCATCGTTCTTCAGCACGGCCACGGCGGGAATGCCCTTCTTCAGCGACACGCCCATCTGCGCGGCCAGATCGGTGTTGCGATTGAAGCGACCCACATCGACCTTGAGTACCACCAGGCGCTTGGCCACATGAGCGGCCAGCTGGCCTTCGCCCATCTTGCGGTCCAGGGCGCGGCAGTCGCCGCACCAGTTAGCGCCGAACACCACCAGCACATTCTTGTGCTGGGCATTGGCAGCGTTCAAGGCCAGGTTGAGATCGGCACGCGCATCCGCCTGCTCGTTGTAGACCGGCTTGAGCGCCGGGGCCGAAGCGGCCGGTGCGGACAGCGCTGGTGCAGTCGTTTGGGCCAGCGCAGCCAGAGGTGCAAAATTCAGGGCAAACAGGGCCAGCGCGCCCAAGCTCGAAACAGGGTTCAGCGTTTTTTTCATGCGGACTCTTCCTCGGTGAGAATGCGCGGCAGTTTGCCACGCGCGCCAGCAGTCAGGCGACGCCATCTTTTATCGCCGTTTTCTTGAAAGACCCATTCCCATGGCGGCCTCCAGCCTTCTGCTTCTGATCGACGACATCGCCACCATCATGGACGACGTCGCCCTGCTGTCCAAGGTGGCGGCCAAAAAGACCGCCGGCGTGCTGGGCGACGATTTGGCCCTGAATGCGCAACAGGTCAGCGGCGTGGTGGCCGACCGCGAGTTGCCGGTGGTCTGGGCCGTGGCCAAGGGCTCGTTCAAGAACAAGGCCATTCTGGTGCCGGCCGCCCTGGCCATCAGCGCCTGGGCGCCCTGGGCCGTCACACCGCTCTTGATGGTGGGTGGGGCGTTTCTCTGCTTTGAAGGTTTTGAGAAGATCGCCCATAAATACCTGCACAGCGAAGAGGAGCTGAGCCAGGAGCATGAGGCCCTGAAGGCCGCCGCCCTGGACCCACAGCAAGACCTCTTGGCCTTTGAGGCCGACAAGGTGAAAGGCGCCGTGCGCACCGACTTCATCCTCTCGGCCGAAATCATCGCCATCACCCTGGGCACGGTGGCCAACTCGCCCTTTGCCACCCAGGTCCTGGTGCTCAGCGGCGTGGCCATCGTGATGACGGTGGGGGTGTACGGTCTGGTCGCCGGCATCGTCAAGCTGGACGATGCCGGTCTCTACCTGAGCCGCCGCCCCAGCCAGGCTGCGCAGGCGATTGGCCGCATGCTGCTGGCCGCTGCGCCCTGGCTGATGAAGGGCCTGGCCGTCGTCGGCACGGCCGCCATGTTCCTGGTCGGCGGCGGCATCCTGGCCCATGGCCTGCCGTTTTTGCATGATCTGCCCGCCCTGCTGGAGCGCAGCTTGGGCTCGCTGGCCTGGGTGGGCGGCTTGCTCAGCGAAGGCTTGATCGGCGTCGTCGCCGGTGGCCTGGTGCTGGCCGGCGTCAGCCTGGTGCAGCGCTTGCGCCGTAGCTTTGGCGGCAGCAAAGCGGCATAGTCGCTAATTCCTGGGCCCCGGCAAGGGGGCCAGGGCAAGCGACAAAAGGTAGGATTGCGCCATGAAAATTCACAATATCGAAATCCAGAAGTTCAAGGCCGCCAACAACAATGTGCACGGCCAGATGATCTTCAAGGTCGACGCCATCGTCACACCCAAGACCCCGGTGGAAGGCATTGAGCCCAGCACCCTGATCACCTTGACCGAAGCCAATGCCCGCGTGTTGATGGCCTTGCTCAAGGCCCAGCTGCTGGAATTTGACGGCAAAAAAGCGCGCAGCCGCTTCTAAGCCACTGTCGGCGACAATCGGCTCATGGAATATCCTCAGTACGACCCCAACTCCGACCACCAGCCCCTCTCCGACGAGGAGTTATCCACCCTGGATGACATGCTGACTCGGCTGCCCAGCGATGCGGCGATGAATATCGAGGCGCTGGACGGCTATCTGGCCGGCCTGCTCTTGAGCCCGCAGGCCCTGCCTGAGCTGCCCGGCGCGGCTTGGCTGCCCGTGGTTTGGGGCGGTGACGGCGACGATCTCGACGCCGCCAGCAAACCCGAGAACTACCCCTTTGTCAGCGGCAAGCAGCGCAAGCGCGTGCAACTGCTGGTGCTGCGCCATCTGCGCTCCATCGCCTGGCAGTGGACGGCCAAGCCTGAGCTGTGGGAACCCATCTTCAGCGTGGCCGAACAAGACGAGGGCGAAGACGACTTGATCGACGCCGAGGAATGGGCCGTCGGTTTCTTGACCGCCGTGGACTTAGCCCCCGAGGCCTGGACGCCCTTGTTCGACGACGCCGTCACCGGCCCCTTGCTGGCCCCCGTGGCCCTGCTGGGCGGCGATGAAAGCCAGCAAAGCGAAGCCGATCGCGCCTTGTTGGCCGACCCCAAGCAACGCGACACCCTGAGCCGCGCCGTACTGGACAATGTGCTGCAACTCTGGGCGCTGCGCAAAGCCGCATGAACTTGCAAGGCCTGAAGCACAAAGGGCGGGCAGCTGCGGCTGCCGCCCTTTTTCTTTGTTTGAGCGGCTGCGGCAGCATGGTGGTCAACCCGGTGACGGGCCAGACCGAACGCTCGGTCATGGACGAAGCCAGCGAGATCGCCGAGGGCAAAAAAGCCCACGCCCAGGTCTTGCAGGAATACCAAGCCCTGGCCGACCCCAAGCTGCAGGCCTACGTCAACGAGATTGGTCAGCGCTTGGCCAAGCAGTCGCATCGCGCGCATCTGGAATGGCATTTCACCGTGCTGGACAGCCCTGAGGTGAACGCCTTCGCCCTGCCCGGCGGTTATGTCTACGTGACGCGCGGCATCATGGCTTATCTGGACAGCGAGGCCGATCTGGCCGGCGTCATCGGCCATGAGATCGGCCACGTCACCGCTCGCCACGGCGCACAGCGCGCCACCCGCCAGCAGACCGCTGGCATCGGCGTGCTAGCCGCCAGCGTGTTGGGTGTGGTGCTGGAGTCGCAAGGCGTGGGTGGCGCCACCGAGTTGCTGGGCCAGGCCTCGCAGAACGCGGCCGCCGGCTATATTGCCAGTTATGGCCGCGAACAAGAATTGCAGGCCGACGGTCTGGGCGCCGAGTACCTGGTGCGCAGCCATTACCGGCCGCAAAACATGGTGGACGTAATCGGCGTGCTCAAGCAGCAAGAGCGCTTTGCCGCCGAACAAGCCAAGGCCGAGGGCAAACAAGCGCCAAGCCAGAACAGCTGGTTGGCCTCACACCCCAGCAATGATCAACGCCTGGCGCAGATCCGCGAGATCGCCAGCCAGTACAAGGCCGACGACGCCAACTACCAGGACGATGGAGCCGAGCGTTACCTCAAGGCCATCGAAGGCATGCCCTTTGGTGAGAGCGCCGAACAAGGCCTAAGCCGCGGCCAAAATTTCTATCACACCGGTTTGGGCATCGCGATCAGCGCGCCCATGGGCTGGAAGATCAGCAACAGCGCCGAGGCCCTGAGCCTGGTCAGCCCCCAAGGCGACGCCGCCCTGGTGCTGCGCCCTATTCCGACCAAGGCCGGTGGCGCGCATGAGGACATCCTGCGCCGCCTGCTCAAGCCCGAGCAAGGCCAGGTCGACAAACTCAACCTCAACGGCCTGCCCGCCAGCCGCTTTACCGGCGTCGTGCGTAATGCCCAAGGCCAGCGGCAGCCGGTGGAGCTGACCTTGGTCGACGGCCCCAAGCAGCAGCAATACGCCTTGCAATACCTGGGCCGCGACGCAGGCGCCCTCTACCGCGCCAAGCCGCAGATGCGCGAAGCCGAGGCAACGTTCCGCGCCCTCACCTCCGCCGACCGCAAAGCCGCCCAACCCTGGATGCTGCGCACGCAAGCCTTCCCGGCTGGCGGCTTCGCACAGCTGGCCAAGGCCTCACCGCTGGGCGAGCGCGCCGAGGCGCAGCTGCGTTTGCTCAACGGGGCCTTGGATGGCGAGCCCAAGGTGGGGACCAAGGTGAAGGTGGTGGTGACTAAGCCTTAAGTTGGCGATTGAAGCTCGGCTGCGAAAAGTCCGACTTGTTTCGAGGCACATTTGCAGCCGCAACACTTGCCCATTCCTAGCAGTTCATCCTGCCTGCAGATGGCATAGTCCGGCGACTCCTAACCCTCGGCAAACTGCATGGAAGACATCGTCGCTTTTGTCAGCTGGATCGTCATGGACCTGCTACTTGTGTCCCTAGGGCGATTCACAGTATTCGCACTGAGCTTTGGACGCTGGCGTGGCGAAAAATTTGATAGTAACGAGGGGCGCGTCTTTAGCACCGCAGGCGCACTTTCGTTTGTACGAGATGGTCAGCGTGTTGTAACGCGCTTAGGTCTCCTTTTGCTTGGACTTGCCAGTTTGGGGATGACTCTGTTGCTCATTCTGATCTCCAATTTTTCATGGCGAGGTCCGACCTGACGCTCTCTTAGCGCTGCACCGAAAACTAGACTCCACGCAGCCAAAATGCCCCGGCTGACCTTACTCAGGTCGAGCATTTTCAAATGGATAGATTCGTTTTTTACTCAAAACCCAAGCTGGTTGCCAGCCTGGCTCCCTTGTTGTTGATCGGTCCAGTGCTGTTTTGGCTTGGGCTGGAGCATGGCGGCCTTATGGCGCTTGCTCTTGCATGGTCGATCATGCTTCTTGCGATCCTTAGACATCTCAGCCCTTTCGATGGGCCAAAACTTGAACTCAGTAGTTCGGCCCTAGCCTACGGCCCTGGTCTGGCTTGCAAAGTTCTGCTGTCCGAAATCAAGTACGCCAAATCTGGAGGAAGTAGTCCACACGGCTGGCTGGGATCGGTCAATGTTTGGCTGGAAATGGAGGCTAGAGCGTCCAAGGGGCAGCTCTACTTCGACAGAAAGGTCATTCAACTTTTTTGCGTTGATACCTCTCCTGAGTACATCGCAGAACGCATCAACTTTCTTATCCAAGAATCGAAGCGCCACCGTAGCAGCCCGACTCAATCAACCGAGAACTCCGGAAGCGGCCAGGCCTGAGGCGAATTCAGCGCCTCGCCTGTAGTCAAGCCAAGCACAAGGGCTCTTGGGTCTACCCAACAAAAAGGGCGAGTCTCACGACTCGCCCTTTTTCACTTCTGCGCCTCACAAACCAGGCGCAATCAATCCACAGCCCTTACTTGGCCGCCTTGCCCTGCACCGTCCCCAGGTGCTGCAGCCAGAACTGCTCATACTTGCGGTGCCAACCCACGGTCTTGACCGCGCCGCCCATGCCGTGCTCGCCGTCCGGGTCCAGGAAGAGATCCACCAAACCTTCCTTGCCTGACTCCAGCAGAGCGCGGTAGACATTCACCGTGTCTTGGTACAAGACGTTAGGGTCCATCATGCCGTGCACCAAGAGCAGGGGCTTGCGCAGACCCTTGGCCATGGGCAGCAGGGAGTATTTGCGCAGATTGGGCTTGCTGCGATCGACCTTGCCGATGGTGCGGCCGCTGTACCAGCTGTTGTAGTTCTCCCATTCGGTCGGGCCGGCACCGGCGATGCCGGCGGCGAACAGATCGGGCTTGCTATACATGGTGTACTGGGTCTGGAAACCGCCGAAGCTCCAGCCGTTCAGGCCAACGCGGGCCGGGTCCACACCGAAGTTAGCAACGGCATGCTTGTAAGCGTCTTCCAGGTCTTCGGTCTGCGGCAGACCGGCTTGCTCCCAGTTGGCGTCCGAGAATCGGCGGCCGTAGTTGGAGTGGCCACGGGTGTCCACCGCCACCGTCACATAGCCGTGCTTGGCGGCCATATACATACCGAAGACGTAGGCCGTGGGCTGGAAGCTGTCGCTCTCCACCGTGTGGCGGTCGTTCAAGGGGCCGCCGTAGACATACATGACCGCCGGGCGGCGGTCGCTGGCCTGCCAGCCCTTGGGCTTGAAGACAAAGGCCGAGATGTCATCGCCATGGCGGTTCTTGAAAGTGAAGCGCTCGGGGCGCAGCACATCGACCTTGGCCCAGGCCTTGTCGTGGCTGTCGGTCAAGACCTTGGCGGCCTCGGGTTGGGCCTTGTCAGCCTTCAAGAGCTTCAGCTCAGGGCGGGCCGACCACTGGCCGGCATTGGCCGCCGCCCACTGGCCGTCGCGCGAGACCACGGCAGCGCGGTGGTAGTCACCCGCCTGGCCCAGGGCCTGCATGCTGCCATCCGCCAGATTGACACGAAACACATTCATGGCGGCGAAGTCACCCTTGTTGGCGGTGACAAACATGCTCTTGCTGTCGGGCGTGAAGCCGAGGATGTTGTGGGCCTCGAAATTGCCCTTCAGCAGGGGGCGCAGCGTGCGAGCGGCGATGTCCCAGGCATAGGGCTGGCGGTAGCCGCCATCGTCCAGCGCCAGCACGATTTGCTTGCCGTCAGGGGTGAACTCGGGGTCCATCACATTGACGACCTCGTGGCCCAGATCGCCACGGCGCTCCAGCACGATCTCGGGCTTGGCGGACTCGTCGGCCTTGCCCACATAGAGGCGGAACAGCTCTTTCTCGCGCTCCCAGGTGGCAAAGCTGTAGCGGCTGCCGTCACGCGCCCAGGCGACGGGGCTGATCTCGAACCAACCGTCGCCACCGGCTTGGGTGAACACGGCTTCCGCCTGCTTGCGCGGTGCTGCATCGCCAGCGGGCACTTGACGAATGTAGAGGGCCAGCGGCTTTTGCTTGCGCTTGTCGTCGGAGACCTCGCGGTCCACCTTCTTGGCCTTGGCGAAGCGCTCGGCGTAATCCATGATTTCCACCTTGCGGCCTTCGGCGTCCGGCAGGGGCTTGCCTTCGGCGTCGGTCAGCGGCGCGCGGGCCAGCAGGGACATCCAACGGCCGTCTTCGCTGATGGTGGTGGCGTCGATGCGGTACTTCTTGTCGGCGTCGTCGGCGTGGATCAGCTCGCGGTTCAGCACCTGCACGCCCGCTTGTGCCAGCTTGGCACGCAGCACGCGCTTCTCGTCCATGAAGACATAGCCCTGGTCATCGGGCGTGTAAGCCACGATGCGCAGATCGCGCTGGGTGGACAGCAGAGGCTGCAATTTGGCGTTCGCGTCCGCTGCGTTGTAGCGGAACAGGCTGCCGCGGTATTGCAGGATCAGCTCGTCCTTCTGGTTAGCCCAAACGATTTGCGTCACGCCGGGGTAGAGGTCGGTGGGCTTGAGCTTGTTCTTGGCCAGGCTCTTCTTCAGCTCGTCACGCAGCTCCCACAGCTCCTTTTCTTTCTCGGGCTTGGTTTCTGCCTTGGCGGCGGAGGAGGCCGCAGCAGCTGCCGCCGGCACAGGCTTGCCGGCACGCTTGGCTTCCAGCGCGGCCATGGCGGCTTTTTCAATCTCAGCCTCGGCCTTGTCCTTGGCCTTTTGGGCTTCGTCCTTGGCCTTCTTCTCGGCCAATTCCTTCTTCACCCGCTCCAGGGCCGCGGCTTCCCACTGACCCAGATCGACATTCTTGCCTTGCAGATAAGCGGCTTGTGCCTCTTCCTTGGCCTGGCGCTCGGCCAGCTCCGTGCGCTTTTGCGCTAACTTTTTGTCAAAGCGCTCCAGATCCTCGGGCGCGTCGAAGGCGCCCATCAGGGTGCGCGAGGTCACACGCTGGGTCTTGCCCGTCTTGGTGTCATGCACATAGAGGTCAGTGCCGGGCTCGCCAAAGGGGTTCCACAAAAAGGCCAGATAGCGGCCGCTGCGGCTGAACTTGGGCTCTTTGGCGTTCTCGCCGCGGTAAGACTCGGCGCGGAACAGCTGCTCCAGCGTCAAGTCTTGGCCGGCCACGGCCGTGCTCAGGGCGGCCTGCGCCGGGGCGGCTTGTTGGGCCGTCGAGGCCATGGCAAAGGCGCTGAGCAGCGCTGCCGTCAGGCAGCTCAATGCCAGCTTGCTGGTGCTTCTGTTTTTCGATTGATAAGCCAATTCGCTCGCTCCTGTCGGTTCACCCGGATAAGGGAATCGCGCATTCTAAGAAGGGAAGGCCGCATGGCCATTGGTCATGCGGAAGGCCAAGCCAAAAAGGCCAGGCTTGGGCGCACTGCGCGCGGACGCAGCTAGGAGTCTGTCGGACTTGGGCTGCCGAAAGCGGGAATTGGCCCCAGCGAGGCGAGTTCTTGCCAGATTTGCAGCCCCATAGCCGAGCTATGGGGCAAAAAGCCGGGGAGAAATGGGCCGCTGCGGCCGATTTTCCGCCGGCAGATTCCAAGTCCGACAGACTCCTAGGCCGCCTCGCTTGTCCTAAACTCCGGGTTCTATGTCGCCCACCTTTACCTTTGGCCACGTCCTTGCCGCCCTCACCTTGGCTGTTTGCCTTGGGATGGCCGTGCACATGCTGTTGAGCCCCGCCAAACAAAGGCGAGTCAACCAGGCCTTGCAAGAGCTGCTGCAAGGCCTTCGCCGCAGGGCTCAGGGTGCCAAGCAATGGCGCCACCGCAAGCAAGCGGAAAAATCGGCCGCCGAAGAGGCCGCCGCCGTCATCCGCCGGGCCAAGAACAAGCCCGAGGGCACTTGGGACGGCAATGTCTACCGGCCCAAAAACTTTCAGGAGCGCCCCGACAACAAGAAGGACAAGGGTCATCTGCACTGAACATCTGGCCACAGATGTTGCTGCCACCGCGATTGCGTGAGCAAAGGTAAAGCCGGTCGGCCAGGGGCCTGCTTGGGGCGTTAGGCTGTCAGACGACAGTTTTTTGCCTCCCCACCCTGGAGACCTCTGATGAAGCACTCAAACGCAAAACAATGGCTGGCCGGCCTGGCCCTGGCCCTTCCCCTGGCACTCGCAGGAACCCAAGCCATGGCGGCCGATGTGGGTGTGTCCGTGACCGTGGGCCAACCTGGTTTTTACGGCCGCATCGACATCGGCGCTCCGCCGCCCCCCACCGCCTTCATCTACGCCCAACCGGTCATCATCCAGCAGGTGCGCGGCCCCGCTTACGCGCCGCTCTATCTGCGCGTGCCTCCCGGCCATGAGCGCCATTGGGACAAGCATTGCCGCCGCTACGATGCCTGCGGCCGCCCGGTCTACTTTGTGCGCGACGACTGGTACCAGCGCCAATACGTGGATCGACGCGATGGCTACCGCGGCGATCGTGATGGCCGCGGCGATAGAGACGGTGATCGTGGTCATGGTCGGGACCGCGATCATGACCGTGGGAACGGTCACGGCAATGGCAACGGTCATGGCAGAGGCCACGACCGCGACTAAGTCTTGAGACGCGGCCCGAGTCCGACTCAGGCCGCCCTCGCCACCCGCGCCAACACCGGCTGCAAAGCCACGCCGGAGTGAGAGCCCGAGGCCACCACGGTCTCGGGCGTGCCCTGCACCACCACCGCGCCACCAGCCGTGCCGCCCTCGGGGCCCAGGTCGATGACCCAGTCGGCCTCGGCGATCACATCGAGGTCGTGCTCGATCACCACCACCGAATGCCCGCCCGCCACCAGGCGGTGCAGCACGCGGATCAGGCGCTCCACATCGGCCATGTGCAGGCCTACCGTGGGCTCATCCAGCACGTAGAGCGTGTGCGGCGCCTTCTGGCCGCGGCGGCCGACCTCATCCCTCACCTTCACAAGCTCAGACACCAGCTTGATGCGCTGCGCCTCGCCGCCCGATAACGTGGGCGAAGGCTGGCCCAGGGTCAGATAACCCAGGCCCACATCCTGCAAGAGCTTGATGGGGTGGTGGATGGCCGGCATGGCCGCAAAGAACTCCACCGCCTCGTCCACCTCCATGGCCAAGACATCACCGATGCTCTTGCCCCGCCAAGTCACGCCCAGAGTCTCTGGGTTGAAGCGCTGGCCATGGCATTGGTCGCACAAGACCTTCACATCGGGCAAAAAGCTCATCGCGATGGTGCGCATGCCCTGGCCCTCGCAGCCCGAGCAGCGGCCCTCGCCGGTGTTGAAGGAGAAGCGAGCCGGTGCATAGCCGCGTGCCTTGCTCTCCAGCGTCTCGGCAAACAGCTTGCGGATGGCGTCCCAGAAGCCGATGTAGGTGGCCGGGCAGGAACGCGGGGTCTTGCCGATGGGGGTTTGGTCCACCTCCAGCACCCGGTCTACCAGCTCATGGCCCTCGATGCCAGCACAGCCCTTCCATTGCGACGGCGCTTTGCGCAAGGGCACGGCCTGGGCCATATTGGCCAGCAAGACGTCGCGCGCCAAGGTGCTCTTGCCGCTGCCCGAAACGCCGGTGATAGCGACCAGGCGGTGCAGAGGCACGTCCACCGTGACATGGCGCAGATTGTGCAGCGTCGCATCCAGCACCCGCAGCCGCGGGGCATAGTCCAGCATCTCGCGCCGCGCTTGCAAGGGGTGGATCAGCGGGTGAGCCAGGAAGCGGCCGGTGACCGAGTCCGCTGCCAAGGCCAAGTCCGCCGCCGAGCCCTGGGCCACCACATGACCACCGCGCTTGCCGGCACCGGGGCCGATGTCGATGATGTGGTCGGCCCGGCGTATGGTGTCCTCGTCATGCTCCACCACGACCAGGGTATTGCCCTTGTCGCTCAGCGTGGACAAGGCCTTCAAAAGGATCTGGTTGTCGCGCGGGTGCAGGCCGATGGTGGGCTCGTCCAGGATGTAGCACACCCCTTGCAGATTGCTGCCCAACTGCGCCGCCAGGCGGATGCGCTGGGCCTCGCCGCCCGACAAGGTGGGCGCGGCCCGGTCCAGGGTCAGATAGCCCAGGCCCACTTCTTCCAGAAACTCCAAGCGGCCCTGGATCTCGCTCACCACATCGCGGGCGATGTCGGCGTCACGGCCGGTCAGATGCAGGCCCTGCACCCATTGCCTCGCCTCGGCCACGCTCCAGCTGGCCACCGTGCTGATGGCTTGTTCTTCAAAGGTGACGGCGCGGGCAGAAGGGTTCAGGCGCGCGCCCAGGCAGTCCGGGCAGGCCTGGTCCACCAGGCCTTCAACCTCGACCTCCTCGCCCGCGAAGCTCTGCTCCCGGCCCTTGTTGTCCTTGTCGGGTGCGGAGTCGTCCAGGGCCTTGCGCTGCTCGCGGGTCAGGGCCAGGCCCGTTCCCACGCAGCTATTGCACCAGCCATGTTTGGAGTTGTAGCTGAACATACGCGGGTCCAGCTCACCATAGCTGGTGCCGCAGGTCGGGCAGGCGCGCTTGGTAGAGAAGACCTTGACCGTGCCCAGGCCCGCCGTGCTCTGGCCCGCCGCCTGCGCGGCCTTCAGCCCGTCCAGCGGCGCCAACAGATGCAGCACGCCCTTGCCCAGGTCCAGGGCCTTGGCCAGCAAGTCGCGCAACTCGGCCTCTTTGTCTACCGAGATCAGCAGATCACCCACCGGCAGCTCCAGCGTGTGCTCCTTGAAGCGATCCAGGCGCGGCCAGGGCGCGGTGGGAAGGAACTCGCCATCCACCCGCAGATGGGTGTAGCCCCGCGTCTTGGCCCATTTGGCCAGATCGGTGTAGAGGCCCTTGCGGTTGACGACCAGGGGCGCTAACAAGCCCACATGCTGACCCTTGTGATCGCGCATCAGCTGGGCGGCGATGGACTCCACGCTTTGCGGCCGCACCGGTGTGCCGTCATGCATGCAGTGCTGCACGCCTAACTTCACATACAGCAGGCGCAGAAAGTGCCATACCTCCGTGGTGGTGGCCACCGTGCTCTTGCGGCCACCGCGGCTGAGGCGCTGTTCAATCGCCACGGTTGGCGGTATGCCCCAGACCGCATCCACCTCGGGCCGTCCCGCCGGCTGCACGATGGAGCGGGCATAAGCATTCAGCGACTCCAGATAACGGCGCTGGCCTTCGTTGAACAGAATGTCAAAGGCCAGAGTGGACTTGCCCGAACCCGAGACGCCGGTGATCACATTGAACTTGCCGCGTGGGATGCTGACATCCACCGCCTTCAAATTGTGCTCACGCGCGTTGACGATGCGGATGTTCTCATCGATGGCACGGCGCGCCCGCAGCACGGCTTGCAAGGGTCGGCCCTCCTCCACCTTGAGCGCCGGGCGGTCCATATGCTCGGAATACTCGCGCAAGGCCAGGGCTGTGTGCGAGGTGGCGTGTTCCTTCACCTGCTCGGGCGTGCCCTGGCAGACGATCTCGCCGCCCTGCTCGCCGCCCTCGGGGCCCAGGTCGATCAACCAGTCGGCCGCGCGAATCACATCGAGGTTGTGCTCGATGACGATCAGCGAATGCCCGGCGCCCAAGAGCTTGCGCAGCGCGCGCATCAGCTTGGCAATATCGTCGAAATGCAGGCCGGTGGTGGGCTCGTCGAACAGGAAGAGCGTGCCTTTTTTGGCCAGGGCCTGGCGCGGCTTGGCTGCAGCCTCGGCCAAAAATCCTGCGAGCTTGAGGCGCTGCGCCTCGCCGCCGGAGAGCGTGGGCACCGGCTGGCCCAGCTTCACATACTCCAGGCCCACATCGACGATGGGCTGCAGCTTGGCCAGCACCTCGCGCTGGTCCTTGAACAAGGCCACGGCCTCGCTCACGGTTAATTCGAGGATGTCGGCGACATTGAGTTCGCGGCCGCCCAGGTTCAGCTTGACGTCCAGCATCTCGGCGCGAAAGCGCCGGCCATCGCAGTCCGGGCAGCGCAGGTAGACGTCGGAGAGGAATTGCATCTCCACATGCTCAAAACCCGAGCCGCCACAGGTGGGGCAGCGGCCGTCACCGGCATTGAAGGAGAAATGCCCAGCGGTGTAGCTGCGCTCGGCCGACATGGGCGCGGCGGCCAAGAGCTTGCGGATCTCGTCAAACGCGCCCACATAGCTGGCCGGGTTGGAGCGGGCCGTTTTGCCGATGGGCGATTGATCGACAAACACCGCGTCCGAGAGCCAGTCGGCGCCCAACAGGCGATCATGCTGGCCCGGCGTTTCGCTGGCCTCGCCAAAGTGGCGGGCCAGGGCCGGGTACAAAACGTCCTGCATCAGCGTGCTCTTGCCCGAGCCTGAGACGCCCGTCACCACCACCATGCGCTGCAGCGGGAACTCCACCGTGACATTGCGCAGATTGTGTTCGCGCACGCCTTCCAGAATCAGCTTGGGTGTGCTGCCATCCACCGGCCGCTTCAGGCCCATGCCCACATGCTTGCGTGCGCCCAGGTAAGCGCCGGTCAAGGTGTCGGCAGAACGGATAGCTTCGGGCGTGCCGTCAAACACGATCTGGCCGCCGCGCTCGCCGGGGCCGGGGCCCATATCGATCAGGCGGTCGGCCGCCAGCATCACGGCCGGGTCATGCTCCACCACCACCAGGGTGTTGCCCGCGTCGCGCAAGCGATGCATGGCTTGCACGATGCGATTCATATCGCGCGGGTGCAGGCCTATGCTGGGTTCGTCCAGCACAAAGAGGGTGTTGACCAGGGAGGTGCCCAGGGCCGTGGTCAGGTTGATGCGCTGCACCTCACCGCCGCTGAGCGTGCGGCTTTGGCGGTCCAGGGTCAGATAGCCAATACCCACATCGCAAAGGTATTTGAGGCGATTGCGAATCTCGTCCAGCAGCAGCTTGAGCGCGTCGTCCAACAGGCCACTGGGCAATTGCAGCTCATCGACAAAGCGGCGCAGGCGGTGCAGAGGCAATTGCATCAAATCATGCAAGGCCAGGCCGGGCAAGGCCTCCAGCTGGGCACGCGTCCAGTCCACACCCACGGGCAGATAGCGCTGCGCGGGCGGCAGCACGGCATCGGCCAGGGCCTTGGAGCCCACGCGCCACAGCAAGGCCTCAGTCTTCAGCCGCGCGCCGCCACAGGCGGTACAGGGGGTGTAGCTGCGGTATTTGGACAAGAGCACGCGGATGTGCATCTTGTAGGCCTTGCTCTCCAGGTATTCAAAGAAGCGCTTGATGCCGTACCACTGCTTGTTCCAGTTGCCGGTCCAGTTGGGCGAGCCGTTGATGACCCAGTCACGCTGGGCCTCGGAGAGCTGGTTCCAGGCCGTGTCGCGCGGGATGCCGGCATCACCGGCATAACGCAGCAGGTCCTCAAAGCTGTCCTTCCAAGCCGGGGTGGAGAGGGTCTTGACCGCACCATTTCGCAGGGTCTTGCGCCCGTCCGGGATTACCAGCCCTAAGTCCACCCCGATGACGCGCCCAAAGCCCCGGCAGGTTTCGCAAGCGCCCAGGCTGGAGTTGAAGGAAAACAGCGGCGGCTGCGGGTCTTGGTAGCGCAGATCGCTTTCCGGGCAATGCAGGCCCGTGGAGTAACGCCACATGGGTGGCTCGGCGCCTTCTTCATGGTCCAAGACATAAACATTGAAACGCCCGCCACCGCGCTTGAGGCAGAGCTCGATGGCCTCCATCACCCGCTGCTTGTCGGCGCCCTGCAGACGCAGGCGGTCGGCCACCACGTCCAGCAATTTATGCGGGCCGGTCGGCGTGGCCACCTCGCGCTGGGCCTGCACCCGGGTGAAGCCGGAGACCGACAGCCATTGCTCGACCTGCTCGGCCGAGGTGTTGCCGGGCAGCTCGACCGGGAAGGTCAGAGCCAGGCGGGGGTTGGCCTCGGCCGTGCGTTCCAGGAGCTCGGCGTAAATGCTTTGCGCCGTGTCGTGGCGCACGGCGCCGGCGGTCTTTTTGTCGAAGAGCTGGGCGGCGCGGGCGTAGAGCAGCTTGAGGTGGTCGTTCAGCTCCGTCATCGTGCCCACGGTGGAGCGGGAGGTGCGCACCGGATTGGTCTGGTCGATGGCGATGGCGGGCGGCACGCCGTCCACCTTGTCCACGGCCGGCCGGTCCATTCGGTCCAGAAACTGGCGGGCATAGGCGGAGAAGGTCTCCACATAGCGACGCTGACCTTCGGCATACAAGGTGTCAAAGACCAGGCTGGATTTGCCCGAGCCGCTGGGGCCGGTGACGACGGTCAACTCCCCTGTGCGCAGGTCCAGATCAATATTCTTGAGATTGTGTTGACGAGCACCGCGGATGCGGATCAGACCTTCGGACATGGAGTGCTACCTGCTGACGCTGGGAGCAGGCATTCTAGAGAGAGTGCAGGCCCAAAGATGTCAGTAGCGCGTCAGGGGTGAGGCCTGCTTGGACGGCAAGCCACAACACTCCGCCCAATACGCCAAACCCTGTCAAGTGGCGACGAATATCTTTTTGTTACCTCTTGCTGAATTGTGCGCATTGCGAATCCCCGGGCGCACAGCAACAATGGCTGGGTCCGACAGATTTTTCGTATCAGCCAAACGCATGAGCGCCCACGGTTTTTTTACCCGGGGGCGGAATTCAAGGGCAAGATAGACTGATCGTGACCGGGAGGGCTATGGTTTGCGCTGCACGATGCGACCCGACGGCCCAATAACAAAGGTACGTCGAGTTTCAGTGGGTGGAGCAGTCCAGATGACTCAAATAGTTTTCAATAGCGCGGCCATCGCAGCCGCGCAGGCCGGGGCCATGGCCGCAATGCAAAGGCAGGCGACGCCCAACTCGCTGGCCTACAGCCCGCCGGGCCATCATCCGTCGAGCGCTAGCGCCTCAGGGCTGGAGGCCAAAGGATGTATGACTATGCTGCCCACTAAGGCGACCACCCCCGAGGTGCTGCTGGTGGAAGACAACCCCATCAACCAGGTGGTGGCGCTGGAGTTTCTGGCCTTGATGGGCGTTCAGACACGTCTGGCCAATAACGGCCTGGAAGCTTTGAGCGCCTGCGGTCTGGCCGCCCCCGACCTGGTCTTGATGGATATTCAGATGCCCGGCATGGACGGCCTGGAATGCACCCGCCGCCTGCGCGAGCTGCAAGCGGCCGGCACCCTGGCGCCCTTCCCCATCCTGGCCCTGACCGCCCATGCCCTGGACAGCGATGTGCAGGCCAGCATGGAAGCCGGCATGGACGAGCATCTGACCAAGCCGCTGGACTTCAAGTCGCTGCGCAATCATTTGGGGCGTTGGGTCAAGCTGCCTGAGTAAGTGCTTTCAGGCACCATTCAAAAACCGCTCCACTAAGCCCAGCTGCTCCGGCACATTGAGGGCCGGCGCGTGACCACAGCCCGCGATATTGACCACCGCCGCGCAAGGCCCGCGAACCCGCATGGCCTCGGCGGTTTCGGGCAAGAGCAGATCCGAGGACTCGCCACGCAGGCACAGCACGGGCAGGCTCAGGCTGTCCCAGGCCGCCCATAAATCGTAGTCCAGCGGATAGTTCACAAACTGCTGCACCATGGCCGGGTCGTAATGCGGCGTCACCCGGCCATCGGGCAGGCGGCGCACCGAGCTTTCGGTCAGGCGCCGCCACTGCGCGTCTGAAAGCCAGCCATAGGGCTTGTAGACGCTGCGGAAGTACTGCTCCAACTCGCTGACGGTGGCAAAAGCCGCCGGGCTGCCCGCATAGCTGCGTATGCGCTCGATCGCGGCCTGGGCCAGCTGCGGGCCGTTGTCGTTCAAGACCAGGCGCCGGATGCGCCCGCGCAGCGGCCCCGCCGCCGCCAGCGTGCCTATGGCTCCGCCCATGGACGTGCCCACCCAATGGAACTGGGTCAGGCCCAGCTGGTCAACCAGGGCCTCGGCCTGGCGGACATAAAAGTCCAGGCAGTACTCGCTGGCCGGCGCGGGGCTCCATTGCGAGAGCCCGCGGCCGAGATTGTCTGGGCAGATCACCCGGTAGCGGCCGGACAGATGCTGTGCCAGCTCGTCCATATCGCGCCCGGTGCGGGCCAGGCCATGCCAGGCGATCACCACCTCCGCGTGGGCGCAGCCCCACTCGGTGTAGTGCAGCTCGCGGCCCAGACAGTGGATGTAGTGGGAGCTGGGGGTCATATCAGTTTCCATTCCGAGTTCGCTGCATCTACAGCGTACGAATTCAAGGGATTCCGGGCCGAGCGCCGGGCCGCCCCAAGCCGGCCCGACTGCGGCCGCGTGTGGCTCAATGCCACGCGTGGCCACGTCCCCTCGGGGGACCGACCAGGCTCGCGAGCGTTCAGCGGGGCGAGACTGGGCGAGGGGCTGTCATTTCAATCAGGGATGCGCAGCGTCGATCCGCTCATGGTGATGAGGTCGCCGCTGGCGGGGTTGGCGGCAATCGCTGGCACATTGGCGGCCGTGATGGCGGGCGCCGCACCGGCCACACCACCGCGCGGCACCGTGCGCACCACCTGGCTGGGTGGCAAGGCCTTGCCGCTGCGCAGCTTGTCGTAAACAGCGTCCAGGGCCCGGTTCAGGTAGACATGCAGGGGGATGAAGCGCGAGTCATAGCCCGGCAGAAAAGGGTTGTCGATGAAGGTATCGAAATGCTGGGCATTGGTGACCTCGATATAGCTCAGATTGCTGGCCGCACCCTCCACCTGCTTGTTGAGCGCGGTATAGGGCCGCGAGGTATGGTTGACCGGCAGCAAGGCGTCGTTGCGGCCATGCACGATGAGGGCGGGGCGGCCGCGCAGATTGCCGTTGCGGCGGGTCTCGTCGATGCCGGCCTGCAGGGCCTTGGCCGTGGTGTCGGTGCCGGTCAGCAGCTTGCGCAGGCAGTCGGCACCGTCCGCATTGATGTCCGTAGCTCCGCTGCTGGGCGAGACCGAGAACACATTGCGCACCGGCGTGCCCACGCTCAGCTCATTGATCAAATTGACCCCTGCCGAGGGCGGCACACCATTGCCCTTGGCAAACATATCGGCCAGGGCTGCGGGCGCGACAACGGTGGGTAGGCCTGCGGCAGTCGTGGCCGCGAACCCGTAACCGCAAAGCTTGTCCTTCACGCTGGCGCGCGCATAGGCATTGGCGTAGGTGACGGCCACGGCGGCGGGCACCTCGTAGTCGCCATGCGAGGCATGCAGCAAATCGGACTCGGCCTCCCAGCCGCTGTCATGCAGTTTCTGCAAGGCGTCGTTGGCTTGGTCCAGGGTGCTGGCGCCGCTGATGATCCCCTTGGCAACCAAGCTTTGGCAGCGCTTGGCGTTGAAGCTGGCATAGAAGGCCACCGCGCCTGGGGAGCCCGCCGCGTTGGTCGCCAGCGAAGCGCAGTTCTGCAGCAGATTGGCCTGGGTGATGTAGTCGTACAGCGGCTTGCCGAAGGACTTGGGTGCGCTGCTGCCGCGCTGCAGCGACACGCTCAAATTGGCCGGTAGCTCCACAGCAGGCTCGGACACCGCCAGCCCATCAATCAAACCCTTGCTGTCTTGCTCCACCGCCGCCACCGCAGCACCACCGCCGTTGGACAGGCTGGAGGCGATCACCAAGGTGTTCTCGGGCTTGATGCTGATCCATTTGCGGCCATCGCCCACATCCTGGCCAAAGCGCTCGTTCAGCACATAAAAGGCCAATTGCACTGCCTGCAAGGTGTAGAGGCCCCAGTCCTTCTCGGGGTTGCGCTGCGAGTGCGCATGCTTGAAGGCCAGGCGATTGGGGGTAGTGGCATTGAAGCTGGACAGCTCGGCGGCGGTCAAATTGGCCTTGAAGGCCGCGCCCGTGCCCGCTGCAGCCGCGCTGCTGCGCGTGCCGTCCAGCAATGGCACGGTATCGCTGGCCAGGTCGTGGCCGGCGGCATGCGTGCCCTTGTCGGTATAGGCCACGGCGCAGCCTTTCTTCAAACCCCACTCGCCGGTGGAGATGGCGCCGTAGATGCTGCGCGAACCCGAGGAGGTGGCGGTGATGATGCAGGGCTCGGACGGGTTGAAGTTGCTGGGCACCTGCACCATCAGCGTGACATTGCGCGTGCCCGTGCCGTCGTCGCTGAAGGCCAGGTATTCGGTGCCGGCGATCTTGCCCTCGCCCGTGCCCACCGTGCCGTCGGCCGCCACATTGGGGCCGTAAAGCGTGCCGTAGCCGCCGTTGGCCGCCACATCGACGATGGCGCGGTAGTTGTTGTAGATGGCGGCGCGGCGCAGCTCGGCGGCCGTGGGCTTGAGCGGGTCGGCGTAGGCCGGGAAGCTGGCGCTGGCCAAGCCTGTCTTGCCCAGGCCGGCGCTCAGCAAATCGTCGCTGACGCCGTCGTAACTTGTGCTCTTGAGCCCGACGACGAAATCGGGCTTGGTGTTGATCACCCAGGGCTCTTTGACGTCCTCGCCACCGCAGGCGCTCAAGCCCATTGCGGTCGCCAGCAAACTCAGTTTCAAACTCAGGGTCTTCATGCTTCAGAACTCCTAGTCGTGATGCTTTGAGGGAGATGTGGTCAAGCCCGCGCGCAAGCGCCCGACAATGCCACTGGGGAAGTGATAGACGGCCAAGACAAAGAGCACGCCCAGCCATAGCAGCCAGCGCTCCGGGGCAATCAGTTGGGACAGCACAGGCACGCCTTCCAGCGCGGCCGCGCCCACTTTCATCAGGTCTTGCAGATAGCTTTGCGCCAAGACAAAAAGCACGCTGCCGACCACGGCGCCATAAATCGTGCCCATGCCGCCGATGACCAGGATGAGCAGCAGGTCCAGCATGATCTCGAAGGACAGGGACGTGTCCGGCCCGTTGTAGCGCAGCCAAAGCGCCAGCATGGCGCCCGCCAAGGTGGCGAACAGGGCGGCCAGCACATTGGAGAGGCTGCGATAAACCACACAGCGATAGCCAATCGCCTCGGCGCGGAAGTCGTTCTCTCGTATGGCTTGCAGCACGCGGCCAAAGGGCGAGTTGACGATGCGCAGCATCAGCAAGACCAGGGCCACGGTAGCGGCGAACAGCAGGTAGTAGCTGAGGAATCGGCCATCAATCATGGCACCCAGAAAAGGCTCTTCCAGATACTCGGTGCTGGGCTGCAAGGCCACGGGCACTTTGAAGCTCAGGCCGTCCTCACCGCCGGTGAACTCGGAGAGCTGCGAAGCCAGGGTCAGAAAGGCCGAGGCCACGGCCAAGGTGATCATGGCGTAGAAGATGGCCTTGACCCGCAGGCTGAAGAGGCCAATGGCCAGGGACAAGAGCAGCGAGACAAGCAGCGCCGCCCCCAGGCCGACGCCCACCGCCGCCCAGCCCGGCTCCATGCGCGAGCTGGCAATCGCGATGCCATAGGCCCCGATGCCAAAAAACATGGTGTGGGCAAAGCTGACGATGCCGGTATAGCCCAGGAGCAGGTCGTAGCTGGCCACCAGCACGATGAAGATCAGGATCTTGGCGGCCACATTCAGCGCCCGGGTGCTGGGGAAGATGAAGGGCGTGAGCGCCAGGCCCAGGACGATGAGGATGAGCAGGCCCGCCAGCCAGCGACTGCGCGGCAGATCATGAGAAAGCAGTGACTTGAGCATGATGGGCGGGCTTCAGCGATTGGTCACGGGATACAGGCCTTGCGGCCGCCACAACAAGATGGCCACCATCAGGGCGATATTGCTGAACAGCGCCAGCTTAGGCGCCAGAAAGCCGCAGTAGTTCGCCAGCAGGCCCACGGCCAGGGCGCCGACAAAGCAACCCAAGGTCGAACCCAGGCCGCCGATGATGATGACGATGAAGATCAAGGTGTTGACCTGGGCGCCTATCTGCGGCGTGACGCTTTGCTGATACATGCCCCACATCACCCCGCCCAGCCCGGCCAGGGCCGAGCCGCCGACGAAGACGCCGATGAAGAGCCGGCGTATGCGGTAGCCCAGGCTTTCCACCATCTCGCGGTCTTGCACCCCGGCGCGGATCAGCAGGCCCAGCTTGGTGCGATTCAAAAGCCAGAGCAGCAGAATGAAGACCAGCAGTCCGGCCAGGCAGGCCAGGATGCGGAACTTCTCCACCGCCACGTCCCCGAACAGCAGCGAGCCGCGCAAAGCCTCGGGCAGAGGCAGCGGGATCATCTGCGCGCCCCAGATCAGCTTGATCAACTCCTCGCCGATGATCATGCCGCCCATGGTGATGAGGATCTGCTTCAAATGCATGCCGTAGACCGGCCGCACGAGCACGCGCTCAAACACCAAGCCCACGGCCGCCGCCACAGCCATGCCGACGACGCAGGCCAGGGCCACGGCGATCAAATTGCTGATCAAGCTGGGGCTGGCGGTGAAGCCGCTCATCGCGCCCAAGACCGTGGTGGCCATGAAGGCGCCCAGGGCGATGAAAACGCCGTGGCCGAAGTTCAAGACATCCATCAGGCCGAAGACCAGGGTCAGGCCGGAGGCGATGATGAAGATGATCAGCCCCATGGCCAGGCCTGCCACGGTCAGCGTGGCCCAGGTGCTGGGGCTGCCTATCAGAGGCAAGGCCAGCAAGGCCAGAGCAGCGATCAAGAGCAGGGGAACAAAGTCGAAGCGGGCCTTGGGGATGGCATCGACTTTGGAAGTTACTGAATTTTTGGTCATCACTGATGCGCTCCCAAGCTCAAACCCAGCAAGCGCTGCTGCAAGCCTTCATCCGCCGCCAAGTCGGCCATGGCCCCG
The DNA here is from genome assembly GCF_003852425.1 of Paucibacter sp. KBW04. GTDB lineage: Bacteria > Pseudomonadota > Gammaproteobacteria > Burkholderiales > Burkholderiaceae_C > Paucibacter_A. The sequence continues at coordinate 186,417 of NZ_QAJN01000004.1, forward strand.
GCGTGGACGACGCGGCCGTCATCCATCACCGCCGCCCGGTCGCCCAAGGCCTTGGCCACCACAAAGTTCTGCTCCACCAGCAGGATGGTGGTCTGGGTGGACTTCAGCTCTTTCAAGGCTTCCACCATATTGCGCACCATGGCGGGGGCCAGGCCCTTGCTGGGCTCATCGATCAGCAGCAGGCGGCGCGGCTCGATCATGGCGCGGGCGATGGCTAGCATCTGTTTTTGCCCGCCGCTGAGCTTGCCGGCCGGGTAGAGCCAGAATTTCTTCAAGGCCGGGAACAGGCCGAATAGCCACTCCAGGCGTTGCGTATCCAGGTCCTTGAGCGAACGCGCGCGGCGAGCGGCCAGCAAGAGGTTCTCGGCCACGCTGAGGTCGCTGAAGATGCCCATGCTCTCAGGCACATAGGCCACATCTTGCTGGGCGATTTCCGGCGTGCCCAGAGCGGTGCAGCCCGGCCCGGCGATCTGCTGATTGCTTAGCAAGACCTGACCCTGGCTGGCTTTCCAAAGCCCCATGATGGTCCGCAAGGTGGTCGTCTTGCCCGCACCGTTGCGGCCCAAGAGCATGGTCAGTTGGCCGGCCGGCACCTCCAGATCCACGCCATGCAGGATGTGATACGCCCCGATATGGGTATGAACGCCGCGCAAGCTCAGCATGGCTGCGGCTCCGTCGCTTGGACATCCAGGCCCAGATAGGCTTGCTGCACCACAGGCGAGGCGATCACGGCGGCGGGTTCGCCGTCGGCCACCAGCTGGCCCATGTGCAGCACGATGATGCGGTCGGCCAGTTCGCGCACGATGTCCATCTTGTGTTCGACCAGCAAGATCAGGTGTTGGCGGCTGGCTTTGAGTTCACGGATCAGGTCGAGAATCACCGGCACCTCGTCCACGCTCATACCGGCCGTGGGTTCGTCAAACATATAGACCAGGGGTTGCAGCGCCATCAGCATGGCCACCTCTAACTTGCGCTGATCGCCGTGCGGCAGGCTAGCGGCGGGGTGGTGGGCACGGGCTTGCAGGTGGACGCGCTCGACGATGTGCATGGCTTCGTCCGTTAACTCGCGGTGCTGCAACCAGACCGACAGCAGGCGCAGGCCTTTGCCGGCGCGGGCTTGGACGGCAAGGCGGATGTTCTCGAGCACGGACAGATTGGGGAAGAGCTGCGTCAGCTGGAAGGCGCGGCCGAGGCCGGCGCGGGTGCGCAGAGGAGCTGGCAGAGGGGTCAGGTCTTGACCATTCAGCAAAACTTGGCCGGCGGTGGCGCGGAGTTGGCCGGAGATGAGATTGAAGTAGGTGGTCTTGCCTGCGCCGTTGGGGCCGACGATGGCGGTGAGGGTGCCGGGTTCGAACCGACACGAGACGTTGTCGACCGCTGTGTGGCCGCCGAATTTAATCGTTAGATCTTTGGTTTCCAGCATGAGCGTGTTGGCAAGTATTTCTTTAGAAGTGAGCGCCGGATGCTCGGCTACTGCGCGACTCCAGGCCGTCGTTGCGGGTCCCCCCGTGAATCCTCACGTAGCGCTGCTACGCTCCGGTTCCCGGGTCCTCCCGCGCCTAGTCCTGAAGCCGCTCGCTACGCCTCGGGCGCTGACGATGCGGCCTTGTGGCAAAGGGTGATGTCGGCATGCTTCTCAGCCTGTGCCTTGGGTGGACAGCCCATGGCTAGCGCCCGAGGCGTAGCGAGCGGTTCTTGGGCTAGGCGCGGGAGGACCCGCAGACCGGAACGTAGCAGCGCTACGTGAGGATCTGGGGGAGGACCCGCAACGACGGCCAAGGGCCGCGCAGTAGCCGAGGATTCGGCGCTCTAGCTAACCAACGCAACGCAAACAAATCAGCGCTTATTCCGAATCGGCACGACCATCTCTTCCGGCATAATCTCACGCACCAACTCCGGCACCCCCCACGCAAACGCGGGATCCACCTTAATCTTGAAGTGATACATCGACTGCATCGCTTGGTGGTCTTCGGGTCGGAACGTCATCTTCCCCTTCGGCGTCTCAAAGCTCATCCCCTCCATCGCCTTGATCAGCTTGTTCGTCGTCGTGTCCCCAGCGGTCTTCTTCAAAGCTTCGACCACCGCAATCGCCGCACTCATGCCACCGGCGGTAAAGAAGTCAGGCGGCGCCTTGAACTGTTTGTAGTGATTGGCCACCAGCCACTCGTTGACCGGGTTCTTGGGCATGCCGAAATAGTAGTAACTGGCACCTTCCATGCCAGGGAACTGCTTGTACGCCGTCATGGCGGGCAAGATATTGCCGCCGGTGGCGATCTCGATGCCATAGCGTTTGAGGTCCAGGTCCGCAATCTTGAAGGGGTTGCCGGCACCGGCCCAGATCACAAAAATAATCTTGCGGCCGGGCTGATCCTTGAGTTTGTCGATCAGGCGCTGCGCACCGGCCGTGAAGTCGGTGGTCGTCGTCGGCAAATACTCCTCGTGCACGATCTTGGCCTTTTTGATCGCGTCCTTGAACGCCTTCACCCCGTCGCGGCCGAAGGCATAGTCTTGGGCCAAGGTGGCAATGCTCACACCGGCCTTGTCCAGGGCCACGGCATTGGCAATCGCGTCCTGGCTGGAGTTGCGGCCGGTGCGGAAGATGTATTTGTTCCACTTATCGCCGGTGATGGAGTCCGCCACGGCCGGCTCCACCAACAGAATCTTTTTGTACTCCTCGGCCACCGGCAACAAGGCCAGGGCAACGCCAGATGAAGACGGCCCCACGGCCAGATCGGCCTTGTCATCGCCATAGGCCGTGGCCAGCAAGCTCTTGCCCACATCGGGCTTGCCTTGGTCGTCTTTCTCGATCACCACGATCTTCTTGCCCGCCACGGTGAAGGTTCCGCCGGTGGCGTAGTCCAGGCCCATCATGAAGCCGGTTTGCGTCTGCTTGCCGTAAGCCTCCAGCGGGCCGGTCTTGGAGTACACATGCGCGATGCGGATCTCGGGCCCGGCGGCTTGCGCCGTTAGGGTCGAGGCCAGCGGCAAGAGCGTAGCCGCAACGATGGCAAAGCCGCGACGAGTCGTGGTCAAAGGGAAAGGCATGTCTTGTCTCCTGAGCGTGTCTTGTGAGAGTCGGTCGAGCCGCTTGCACTCACCGACCCATCGATCTTGTGCCTGGAGCTACGCAACTGCCGTGCCCAAATCCCCTCACTCAGGGAAGACCCCGAAGCCAGGCCAGCAACAGCGCCTACTCAGCACCCAAAGAGCGCCCAGCGCCAGGCCTCAGCTCGCGCGCCGTCCAGGCTTCAGACAGCCTGGGCGGCACTTTTGCCTGACTTTCAGACAGTGTCTAAATTTCGGACAAGCCCTTCGGCCACCCCCAGCTCGGGCCAGCGCGCTAGGCGCTCGTACAAAGAGGCGCGGGAAATCTGCAACAGGCGGGCCGCGGCCAGCCGATTGCCTGCCGTCTGGCGCAGGGCCCGGGCAATCGCCTCGCGCTCCAGCGCTTCAATCGCCTCGGGCAAGGGGCGCAGCAACATCGCCTCGGCATGGGCCGGCGTGGGCGGCGGCATCAGGGTCTTGAGCGCAGGACGGGCCAGCTCGCCCGCCGCCGCGCAGCGGCTGCCAAAGCTGCTTGCCGTCAGCACCGCCTCTTCGCTCATCAAGCTGGCCTGCTCCAGCACATTGCGCAGCTCGCGGATATTGCCGGGCCAGCTCTGCGCCGCCAGCCATTCCAGTGCGTCGGTGCTCAGCGGCTTGTGCGGCATGGAGGAGCGGCGAGCGATGTCCTCCAGCAAGGTCTCCACCAGGGCCTCCAGATCCGCCATGCGCTCACGCAAGGGCGGCACACGCAGGGGCAGGACATTGAGGCGGTAGTAAAGATCGGCACGGAACTCGCCACTTGCCACCATGGCCGCCAGATCACGGCTCGTGGCCGCCACCACCCGCACATCGACGGCCGTGACCTGATTGCTGCCCAGGGGCTCAAACTCCTGCTCTTGTAAAACGCGCAAGAGCTTGGACTGCAGGGCCAAGGGCATATCGCCGATCTCGTCCAGAAACAAGGTGCCGCCGTCCGCCACCTTGAACTTGCCCTCGCGGCCCTTGCGCTCCGCGCCGGTGTAAGCGCCGGGCGCCACGCCAAAGAATTCGGCCTCCAGCAAGGTGTCGGGCACGGCGGCGATATTGATGCTGACCAGGGGCTTGGCCGCGCGGGCCGAGGCCGCGTGGATGGCGTGCGCCAGCAACTCCTTGCCGGTGCCGGTTTCGCCCAGCAGCAGCACGGTGGAATCGGTCAGGGCCGCGCGGCGCGCCTGGCGCTTAAGTTCCAGGGCCGCAGGGCTGGAGCCGATGAAGCTGGCAATCGTGTGCTTGGGCCGGCGGCTTTTGACCTGCTCGGCTGCGAGCTGGCGACGGGTTTCGATCAGCTCCTGCTGCAGCTCGGCAAACTTTTGCATCAAGGGCCGCAGCGTCGTTTCGGGGTGATCGAGCAAGACCATGCCCAAAGCGCCAATCACCTCCCCCGCTTCGTTGCGCAGCGGCAGGCGGCTGACCAGAAAACTGCCGGCTTTATTCGTGAGCAGGTCGACCAAAATCGGCTGGCCGGTCTCAATCACCTGGGCCATCAAGGTATTGGGCACTACCTCCTCAACCCGGCGGCCGACGAACTCGCGCTCATCGCCAAAACCCAGGGCCGGCAAGAAGCGCTTATAGCCCTCGCTGATCCAGACAATGCGGTGCTCGCGGTCCAGCACCATCATGCCCTGCACCGAGGTCTCCAGGACCTGGAACAAAGACTGGGCGGCCATGCTCAAAGCGGCATCAAGTCCTAGCGGCAACTGGTGGGTGGGCACGGGGCGGCTCCTGGGAATTGAAGCAGCAATGTAGCAGTCAGCGGCCGCCTGAACAGGGGGCACAAACGGCAGGACGAAGGAGCCCGCGCATTGGCGACAATGCGGGCATGAGCAATGCCAACCTCTTCAGCGCCCTGCGCGCCGCTTTCCCTGCCGACCTGGACGCCGTGGCGATTGAATGCGCCGATCAGCTGGGCTCCGACGGCCATGCCCTGCGCTACAGCTGGCGCGATCTGGAGCGCGGCACGGCCATGCTGGCCAATCTGCTGCTGTCTCTCGACCTGCCCGCCGGCAGCCGTATCGCCGCCCACACCGAGAAGAGTGTGGAAGCCCTGATGCTTTACCTGGCGGTGCTGCGCGCGGGATTCGTTTACCTGCCGCTCAACAACGCCTACCAGGCGGCCGAGCTGGACTACTTCATCAAGAACGCCGAGCCCGCCGTGCTGGTCTGCGCGGGCAAGAATTTTGGCTGGGCTTCCAAGCTGGCTTTTATGGCCGGCACCCAATATGTGTTCAGCCTCAACGAAGACCGGACCGGCACCTTGCTGGACCGCGCCGCCTCGCAAAGCGATCAGCACGAGATCGCGCCCAAAGAGGCGAACGAGCTGGCCGCCATCCTCTACACCAGCGGCACGACAGGGCGTAGCAAGGGCGCCATGCTCAGCCACGGCAATCTGCTCAGCAATGCCCTGACGCTGAAAGACTTGTGGGACTGGAAGCCCGGCGATGTGCTGATCCACGCCCTGCCCATCTTCCATGTGCACGGCCTCTTCATCGCCTCGCATGGCGCGCTGCTGAACGGCAGCAAGATGATCTGGTTCGCCCGCTTCGAGCCCCGCGCCGTCATCGAAAAATTCGCCGAAGCCACGGTCTTGATGGGCGTGCCAACGCTTTATGTGCGCATGCTGGCCGAAGGCGCGCTAACGCCCAAGGCCTGCGAGCATATGCGGCTCTTCATCAGCGGCTCGGCGCCCTTGCTGATAGCCACTTTTGAGGAATGGCAGGCCCGCAGCGGCCATCGCATCCTGGAGCGCTACGGCATGAGCGAGACCTTGATGCTGAGCTCCAACCCCTGCCGCGGCCTGGACGGCGAACGCATCGCTGGCACCGTCGGCCCAGCCCTGCCCGGCGTGGGCGTGCGCGTCAGCCGTGAAGATGGCCAGCCCTGCGCGGTGGACGAGATCGGCGCCATCGAGGTGCGCGGCCCCAATGTCTTCAGCGGCTACTGGCGCATGCCGGAGAAAACAGCCGAGGAATTCAGCGCCGACGGCTGGTTCAAGACCGGCGATGTGGGCCGGGTCGATGCCAACGGCTATTTCACGATTGTGGGTCGCGCCAAGGACTTGATCATCAGCGGTGGCTACAACGTCTACCCCGCCGAGATTGAAAGTTACCTCAACGAAATGGAAGGCGTGCTGGAATCGGCCGTGGTGGGCGTGCCGCATCCCGATTTTGGCGAGGCGGTGATCGCCGCCGTCGTGCCACGGCCCGGCGAGACCCTGGACGGCGAGGCCATGATCGCCACCCTGAAGCGCCAGATCGCCAACTTCAAGGTGCCCAAGCAGGTCTTTGTGTTGGCGGAATTGCCTCGCAACACCATGGGCAAGGTGCAGAAAAACTTGCTGCGCCAGCAGCACCAGGGCTTGTTTGCATGAGCACGGCACCGGCCAAGGCACTCCCCGATGATCGCTGCCCGCGCTGCGGCGGCGGCTTTCATTGCGGCGCCCAGGACGCGCGCTGCGACTGCTTTGATTTGCAGCTCAGCCAGGCCCTGCGCCAGCGCCTGAGCCAGCAGTACAGCAGCTGCTTGTGCTTGGCCTGCCTGCGTCAGCTGCAGGCCGAGGAATCTAAAGCCTAGTTCGACAACTTGAAGGCCCCCACCGCCTGCACCAGGCGCTGGGCTTGCTGATTCAGGCCCTCGGCGGCGGCGGCGCTTTGCTCCACCAGGGCGGCGTTCTGCTGCGTGGCCTGGTCCATCTGCGAGACGGCCGACTCCACATTGCTGACGCCGCTGCTTTGCTCGGCGCTGGCCACGCTGATCTCGGCCACGATATCGCTGACGTTCTTGATCGCACTGACGATCTCGCCCATGGTCTGACCCGCCTGGTTCACCAGGCCCGTACCCTGCTCCACCTGCTCGACGCTGGTGCTGATCAGGGTCTTGATCTCGCGTGCAGCCGCCGCGCTGCGGCCGGCCAGGCTGCGCACCTCGGTCGCCACCACCGCAAAACCGCGCCCCTGCTCACCCGCGCGGGCAGCTTCCACCGCCGCATTCAGGGCCAGGATATTGGTTTGAAAGGCGATGCCGTCGATGACGCTGATGATGTCGGAGATCTTGCGCGAACTGGCATTGATGCCGCTCATGGTTTCTATCACCCGCTCCATCATCTGCCCACCCTGCTGGGCCACGCCGGATGCCCCGGCCGCCAGCTGATTGGCCTGCCGCGCGTTGTCGGCGTTATTGCGCACATTGACGCCTAACTCATCCATGGTGGAAGCGGTTTGCTGCAGAGCATTGGCCTGCTGCTCGGTGCGGTTGGACAGATCTTGATTGCCTTGCGCGATTTGCACACTGGCCGTGGCCACCTCGTCGGCATTGGACTTGACCTCGCGCACGATGTCGGCGATATGGCTTTGCATGGCCGCCATCGAGCCCAGCAGCTGCTGGGTTTCGGCATTGCCCTGCGTTCGAATTTCGGAGCTGAGAATGCCCTGGGCCATGCGTTCAGCCACGGTCACCGCATGGGCCATGGGCCCGGCGATGGCACGGGTCAACCAGGTCGAGGCGGCCAGCATCAGTGCCGCAGCGGCCAGCATGGCCAGGCCCATGGCCCATTGGGTTGTGCGCACCGCCTGCTGCGCTTCCTCGTTGAGCTTCTCGCCGTTCTTCTCGATGGCTTCGCTCAGCCCCGCCATCAGCTTCTCCAACTCGCCGAAGCTGCGCTGCAAGCCCTGCGCAGACTGCTGCGCCAGCTGAATATCCGTCTTGGCGGCATTGATGACCTGCTTGGCATCGGCGCCATAGCGGCTCATGGTGGGGCGCACATTCTTCAGCGCGGCCCGGCTTTGCTCGGACAGCTGCAGCGTCTCCAGCTTGTCCAGCGCCTTTTCAAACACGGCCACATGCTCGGCCAAGTCCTTGCTGGCCTCTTCCACATGCTCGGGGTTCTTCTCCATCGCGCCCAGCAAGGCCAGCTGCGCATCGCCGCGGATGGCGTCATGCATCATGTCGGCTTCTTGGCTCAGCTGCAGGGCGCTGCCGGCCGAGATGGCGTCGTCCACGGCCGAGCCCAAACGGGCCGAGGAAAACAAACCAATGCCCCCGGTCAGCAAAGCTCCCAAGACGCCGGCCAGGCCCAAGGCGGTGATCTGCGTGCGCAATTTCATCGAGCGACTCCCTGCTACAACGGTGTCCGCAAGCCTGCTCCAGGAGCCAGCTGTGGAGAGTCCTCACTTGAACCGAAATAACCCCGCCTGTCTAGAGCGTCGTGGCTGCAAGCAACAGGAATTTTTCGCCTCTACTCCATGTTTTGAAGCCCGCCAGGAGCCGGCATAACGCAAGATCAAAGCAGTTGGGCCTGGGGCCCACAAAGGTGTTGCGGCCAGGGCTCAGACCAAGTCCCTGAAGGGACCGCTGCCAAGCCAGCGTTCGATCTGCGCTTGGCGGTCATTGCCCCAGAAGGACTCGCCGTCGATGATGAAGAAGGGCGCGCCAAACACGCCGGCGGCGATGGCGGCCTCGTTGGCAGCCTTGAGCCTGTCCTTCCACTGCGGGTCTTGCCAGGCGGCCTGTGCCGCTTCGGGGTCCAGGCCGCACTCTTGCGCCAAGGCCTTCAGCTGATTTTCGTCGTTAAGAGCCACATTGCGGGTGAAGTAGGCCCGCAAGCCGGCCTTGGCCCAAGCCACGGCGCGGGCGGGGTCCTGGGCATGCAGCCACCAGAACACGCGCGCGGCGTTCTGCGTGGCGATGGGGAAGGCGCTGGGCTGCTTATAAGGCAGGCCGGCGAAATAGGCCGAGCGGGCAAAGTCGCGCAGCACATAGTCGCGCTTGAGCGGATAGGCCACCGGAGGCTTGAGCTCGGCGGCCTGAAAGGTCACGCCCAGCAAGATGGCATGCCACTGCACCGGCCGACCATGGCGGGCGGCCACGGCCGCGATCCACTCCGAGGCGATATAGGAATAGGGCGAGGAGAAATCGAAGTAAAACTGCACGGGGCTGCGCGGCACGGCCTGCACAGCACGTTCGGGAAAGGCGGACTCGATCATGGGCCCACCTTAGTCCAATTCAGCGCCGCGCCACCCCCAGGGTTTCACCCAGGCACCCTGTGTTTCGGGGGCCAATTGGCCTGGCTGGGCGCGGCTCGCACAAGCAAGACGCGGCCCGCCCGTTCCATTGGCGCCACGGGATCAAAAAAGATGGGGATGGCCGCGCCGCTTTTGTCGAATGATCATGGCGTAGCGCAAAAAAGAAGAACGTCGTCCGCCACCGGTTTCATAAGCGGCGAGAGCGCGCAGCAGGGAGCGTCAAGAAGAAGTCGGAGCCTCGCTATGTTGACCCCTGAACTCGCCCAGATGCTGACCCAGGAAGTGGCCCAGCGCATCGACCTGCCCAAGCGGGCCATCGCCCTGGTCCTGGCCGGCGGCCGTGGCAGCCGCCTGCACCATCTGACCGACCGCCGCGCCAAGCCGGCCGTCTACTTTGGTGGCAAATTCCGCATCGTTGATTTCGCCCTGTCCAATTGCCTGAACTCCGGCATCCGCCGCGTCGGCGTCATCACCCAATACAAAAGCCACAGCCTCTTGCGCCATCTGCAGCGCGGCTGGGCTTTTTTGAAAAGCGAGATGAATGAGTTCGTCGATCTGCTGCCGGCCCAGCAGCGCATGGACGAAGAGAGCTGGTACCGCGGCACGGCCGACGCCGTCTCGCAAAACCAGGACATCCTGGACGGCTACAAGGCCGAGTACGTCGTCGTGCTGGGCGGCGACCATATCTACAAGATGAACTACGCCCTGATGCTGGCCGACCATGTGGCCAAAGGCCGCGAGTGCACGGTGGCCTGCATCGAGGTGGGGCGCGAGGAGGCCAAGGGCTTTGGCGTGATGGCGGTGGACAAGGAATGGAAGATCACCGACTTCGTCGAAAAGCCTGCCGATCCCCCCACCCTGCCCGGCCAGCCCGAGCGCTGCCTGGCCAGCATGGGGATTTACATCTTCAACGCCCAATTCCTGCGCGATGAGTTGGCCCGCGATATGGCCGACCCCAGCTCCAGCCACGACTTCGGCAAAGACATCATCCCGCGCGCCGTGCGCCTGGGCCAGGCGGCGGCTCACCCCTTCAGCATGAGCTGCGTGGGCAGCGCGCCGGACAAAGCGCCCTACTGGCGCGATGTGGGCACCATCGATTCCTACTGGGACGCCAATATCGACCTCACCGCCACCGAGCCCCTGCTCAATCTCTACGACACCCAGTGGCCGATCTGGACCTACCAGGCCCAGCTGGCCCCGGCCAAGTTTGTGCACAACCAGCCCGATCGCTGCGGCATGGCGCTGGAGTCGCTGATCTCGGGCGGCAGCATCATCTCGGGCCAGGTCTTGCGCTCGGTGCTGTTCTCCAGCGTGCGGGTGCACTCCTACAGCCGGGTCGAATGGGCGGTGCTGCTGCCCGATGTGGAGGTGGGCCGCCATGTGCGCCTGAACCGGGTGGTGGTGGACCGCGGCTGCCGCATCCCCGACGGCCTGGTCATCGGCGAGGACCCGGTGGAAGACGCCCGCCGTTTCTTCCGCACCGATAGCGGCATCACCCTGGTCACCCGCGAGATGCTGGCACGCCTGCAAGCGCCATGAACCCAAGACAAGCCCTTGCCAAGAAAGGCCAGACCATGAAAGTCCTGCAGCTCGGCGCCGAGATCTTTCCCCTGGTCAAGACCGGCGGTCTGGCCGATGTGATGGGCGCCCTGCCCCAGGCCTTGCAGGCCGCCGGCTGCGATGTGCGCCTGCTGCTGCCCGGCCTGCCCGCCGTGCTGGCCGTGGCCGAGCAAGCGCAAACCCTGTGCAGCTTCGGCCCCTTGTTCGGCGCCGCCCGCATCCGCCTGCTCAAGGCCAGGCTGCCGGGCAATCCGGTGCCCGCTTATTTGATCGACGCGCCCTACCTCTACCGGCGCGGCGGCGGCCCCTATCAGGACGAGCAAGGCCGCGCCTGGCCGGACAATCTGCAGCGCTTCGCCCTCCTGGGCTGGATGGCCGCCCACCTGGCGGCCGGTGAGCTGGACGAGGACTGGACGCCCGATCTGGTCCATGGCCATGACTGGCATGCCGGCCTGGCCGGCGCCTATATGGCCGCCCACCCCGGCACTCGCGCGGCCTCGCTCATCACCATCCATAACCTGGCATTCCAAGGCCTGTGCCCGGCCGCCGACTTTGAGCTGCTCGGCCTGCCGCGCGCCTTCATGCAACCACGCGGCATGGAGTTCCACGGCCAGCTCTCCTTTTTGAAAGCCGGCCTCGTCTATGCCCAGCGCATCACGGCCGTCAGCCCCACGTATGCACGCGAGATCGCCACCCAGGAATTCGGCTGCGGCCTGGACGGGGTGATACGCCAGCGCGGCAGCGAGGTCACAGGCATTCTCAATGGCGTGGACGAGCAGGTCTGGTCACCCCAGACCGACACCCTGATTCACAGCCGCTACGACAGCGACAGCGCGCCCAGCGGCAAGGCCGCCTGCAAGCTGGCCCTGCAGCGCGAGATGGGCTTGGCCGAGCAGGCCGAGGCCCCGCTGTTTGGCATGGTCAGCCGGCTCAGCGCGCAAAAAGGCGTGGACCTCTTGCTGGCCGCCCTGCCCGCCTTGTTGGCCGGCGGCGGCCAGCTCTTTGTGCAAGGCAGCGGCGAGGCCCAGTTGGAAGCCGGCCTGCATGCCGCTGCCGCCGCCCACCCCGGCCGGGTGGCGGTGCGCACGGTCTACGACGAGGCCCTGGCCCACCGCGTCATGGCTGGGGCCGATGTGGTGCTGCTGCCCTCACGCTTCGAGCCCTGCGGCCTGACCCAGCTCTATGCCATGCGCTACGGCGCCCTGCCCCTGGTGCGGCGCGTCGGCGGCCTGGCCGACACGGTGGTGGACGCGAGCGCCCTGGCCATCCAGCAAGAGCGTGCCACCGGCTTCCGCTTTGAAGAAGCCAGCCCACCAGCCCTCAGCTTCGCCCTGCAGCGCTGCCTCTCGGCCTATCGCCAGCCGGGCTTGTGGCGGCAGCTGCAGCGCCAGGCCATGGCCCAGCGCTTTGGCTGGGAGCAGGCGGCCCAGCAATACCTGCGCCTGTACCGCGAGCTGCTGCCCATGGCCTGATCGCGCGGCCTAAGCTGGCGGCCCGAAAGGCCCCCCCGCTGAATTGGCAGAACGCAAGCGCTGGGCCCAGGACGCCAAGCGTTAGAGTGGAGCCAATACGGTGCGGCGCGCCGTCCGCGGCCGGCCTGCGCAGGGTGGCCCTGAATTGCATGGAGTCCCCGGTATGGCGAGTGAGAAGTTCTCGTTCAAGACGCAACTCTTCGGCCTCTTGGCCCTGCTGCTGCTTTTGATGGCCAGCTCGGTCGGCGTGGCCCTGCGCTACCTCGATGTGCAGAACGACAAGAACGACTACGTCACCGATGTGGTGGCCGAGCGCGTCATCGTGGCCCAGCAGTGGATCACCAGCTTGTTGGAGTCGGCCCGCCACATCCGCAACACCTTGATCCTCGACGACCCCGCCCTGATCAGCAAGGAACTGGTCGGCTTGCGTGGGGAAATCCAGGAGCGCAAAAACCATCTGGCAGCGCTGAAGCAGCTCAGCCACGACGAGGCTTCGCGGCGCATGTTCGAGCGCATCGCCAGTGCGCGCGAGATTTACCTGCCGCTGGAGCAGGACTTCGTCCGCTTGATCGAGACCGGCCAGTTCAAGGCGGCCAAGCAGCAGCTGCTGGAGGCCGCCCGGCCCGCCCAGCTGGCCTATATCGAGCAGCTCTACAAATACATTGAGCCGGCTCACGCGCAGCTGAGAGCCGCCACGGCGGCCTCGACGGCCGAGATGGAAAGCGTGCGCCGCCAGGTCCTGGGCCTGGGCGTGTTGACGGTCTTGTTCGCCGGCCTGATCGGCTGGCGGGTGTCGCGCAACATGCTGGGCCAGCTGGGTGGCGAACCGCAGGCCGCCGTGACCTTTGCCAACCGCATCGCCCAGGGTGAACGCCATCTGACCGTGCCCGTCGCCAATGCTGACAGCCACAGCTTGATGCACGCGCTGAACGCGATGGCCAAGGCCCTGACGCAAAGCCATCTGAGCAAGGAGCGCAGCGACTGGATCAAGACCGGCCTGGCCGAGCTGAACCTGATCACCCGGCGCGAACTGCCGCCGCAGGAGCTGGGGCGCGAAGTGCTGCGCTATGTGATGCAAAGACTGCAAGCCGTGGTCGGCGCCCTGTATTTCTTCGAGGTCGGCAGCCAGGACTTGAGGCGGGTGGCGGCCGAGGGCTTGCTGGACGAGCCGGGCCAGAGCAAGCGCTTCGCACTCGGTCAGGGCCTGGTCGGCATGGCCGCCAAGAATGCCGAGCTGCAACACATCAGCCCCCTGCCCGCCGGCTATCTGCGCGCCAGCTCGGGCACCGGCGAGGCCGCACCCGCAGCCCTGCTGCTGTTGCCGCTATTCGACGCCGGTGGCCTGATCGGCCTGCTGGAGCTGGGCGCCTTCCAGCCCTTTGACGAGATGGGGCTGGAGTTCAGCGAGCTGGCCCGCGAAGGCCTGGGGATAGGCCTGGGCTCGGCCTTGTCGCGCCAGCGCACCCACGAGCTGCTGGCCACCACCCAGGCGCAGAGCGAGGAGCTGCAATGCCAGCAAGAGGAGCTGGAGCAGAACAACCAGGAACTGCAAGCCCATGCCCTGGCCCTGGAGTCGCAGCGGCGCGAACTTGATCTGCGCAATGCCGAGCTGCGTGACAGCGGTCGCGAGCTGGAATGGCGGGCCCAGGAGCTGGAGCGGGTCAGCCGCTACAAATCGGAGTTCCTGGCCAATATGTCGCATGAGTTGCGCACGCCGCTGAACAGCATGCTGATGCTCTCGGCCCTGCTGCAGGACGAGCGCGAACAAAGCTTGAGCGAGAAGCAGGGCAAGTTTGTCGGCGCCATCCATGCCGCCGGCCAGGACTTGCTCGCCCTGATCAACGACATCCTCGACCTCTCCAAGATCGAGGCCGGCCAGGTCGAGTATCTGTTCGAGCCCCACACGGTGGAAGAGTTGATCGCGCCGCTGCGCCAGATGTTCCTGCCCCTGGCCCAGCAAAAAGGCCTGCGCCTGAGTTTCAGCGTTTCGTCCCAGCTGCCCGAGCCGCTTCAGCTTGATCTACGCCGCACCCAACAGGTCTTGAAGAACTTGCTGTCCAACGCCATCAAGTTCACCCAGCAAGGCCAGGTCGAACTCAAGCTCAGCACCCTGGCCGCCGCCGACAGCCCCCTGGGGCAGGCCACGCTGGCCCTGGCCGTGAGCGACAGCGGCATCGGCATCGCGGCCGACAAGCAAGCCCTGGTTTTCGAGGCCTTCAAACAGGCCGACGGTGGCATCAGCCGCAGCTATGGCGGGACGGGCCTGGGCCTGTCCATCTCACGCCAGCTGGCGCAGGGCCTGCAGGGCAGGCTGGACCTCATCAGTCAAAGCGGCCAGGGCAGCACCTTCACGCTGCTGCTGCCTCTGCATCCCGAGCCCGCTCCCGCGCTCGAACTTGGCAAGGTGCTCGGCAAGCCGCCCACCCTGCCCTCGGCCGACGCGCAGGCGCCGAGCCCGCCAGTGCCGAGCCGCAGCAGCGCACGGGTCTTGATCGTGGAAGACCATGCAGCCGAGGCCTTTGCCTTGAGCGAGCTGCTGGGTGGGCCGGGCATGGCGATCGAGATCGCCAGCTCGGGCCAGCAAGCCCTGGACTACTTGCGCGATCGCCCGCCCTTCGACGCCCTGGTGCTGGACCTGGGCCTGGGCGATATGGCGGGCGAAGAGCTGTTGCAGCAGATCCGCAGCCAGCACAGCAAGGAAGCGCTGCCGGTGCTGGTGCACACCGGCCGCCAGCCCACGCCCAGCCAGGAGCGCAGCCTGCGCCATCTGGCCCAGGTCTTGATCGTCAAGGGCGACCACAGCCCCGCCCGCGTCCGGCAGGATTTGCAAGCCCTGTTGGCCAAGCGCCCCGGGCCGGCCGAGCCCCTCAGCGAGAACAGCGCCCGCCCCGCCTTGGCTGCACCGGGCTTGGGCGCCTTGCAGGGTCGAACCGTGCTGCTGGCGGACGACGATATGCGCAATGTGTTTGCCATCGGCAGCTTGCTGAGCTACCACGGCGTGCGCCTGATCGAGGCCGAGAACGGGCGCGAGGCCTTGAGCCTCTTGAGTGCCAACCCGCAGATCGAGCTGATCTTGATGGACATCATGATGCCGGAGATGGATGGCTACACCACCATGCGCGCCATCCGCGCCCTCGGTCCCAACAGCGCCCATCCCGAGCAAGCCCGCCTGCCCATCATCGCCATGACGGCCAAGACCATGCCCGGCGACCGCGAAGCCTGCCTGGCCGCCGGCGCCAGCGACTACATCGCCAAGCCCCTGGACAACGAGCAGCTGCTGTCCATGATGCAGGTCTGGCTGGGCCGCAGCCCGGCGCGGGCGAGCGATGACTGAGCTCAACCAGTTCCAGCCAGCCCCGGCCGCCACCGCCGAGGGCAGCGCGGGCCTGAGCGAGCTGGAGCGGGTCGAGCTGGATCTGCTGGTCCAGGGCCTGTACCGGGTGCACCGGGTGGATCTGCGCTCTTATGCGCCGGCCTCCTTGCAAAGGCGTTTGCGGCGCTGGCTGGTGTTGCAAGGCCTGCCCAGCTTCTCCGCCGCGCTGCATCCCTTGCTGCGCGATGCCGCCCTGGTCCAGACCCTGCTGCAACAAGTCACCGTGGGCGTGACCGAGATGTTCCGCGACCCCGAGGTCTTTGGGCGCCTGCGCAGCGAGGTCCTGCCGCATCTGGCCACCTCCCTGGCCATCAAGGTCTGGCATGCCGGCTGCGCCAGCGGCGAGGAGGCGTTCTCCATGGCCATCCTCTTGCGCGAGGCGGGCCTGGAGGCGCGCAGCCGCATCTACGGCACCGACATCAACGAGGCCGCGCTGGAGCGCGCCCGCCAGGGGGCCTACACGCTGGAGAGCCTGCGCCTGGCCACCCGCAACTACCAGGCCAGCGGTGGCCAGGCCTCGTTTGGCGACTATTACCGCGTCGATCAAGGTCTGGCTTTGATGGACCCCAGCCTCAAACAAAGCATGGTGTTCGCCAACCACAACGCCGTCGGCGATGCGGACTTTGGCGAGATGGACCTGATCCTCTGCCGCAATCTGCTGATCTATTACGACCGCGAGGCCAAGGCGCATTGCTTCACGCTGCTGGACCGCAGCCTGCGGGTCGGCGGCTTCCTGGTGCTGGGCGCGCAGGAGACGCTGGAGCTGCAAAGCATTGCCGGCCGTTACCAGGAACTGGCCCCGGGCTCACGCATTTACCGCAAGATCACGGCCACGCCCGCACGTTAGACTGGCCGCCGCATCCCCGCAGTCCTTGCCCACAATTGCCGATGTCCCAAGTCCAAGAACTGGTGCCCATCCTGGTCGTCGATGACCAAGCCAGCAATCTGCTGACGATGGAAGGCCTGCTCGAGAGCATGGGCCTACCCCTGCAGGTGGTCAGGGCTGAGGACGGCAACCGAGCCCTGCGTCTGTGCCTGCAACAGCCCTTCGCCCTGATCCTGCTCGATGTGCAGATGCCCGGCATGAATGGCTACGAGGTGGCCGAGTTGCTGCGCAGCCATCCCAAGACCGGCACCCTGCCGATTATTTTCGTGACCGCCGGCCTGACCAACACCCCGCATGTAATCCGGGGTTATGAGTCGGGGGCGGTGGACTATCTGCCCAAGCCCCTGGACCGCCATCTGCTGACCAGCAAGGTCCGGGTGTTTACCGAGCTATTCCAGCAGCGCCGCCAGCTGGAGCGCCACGAAGAGCATCTGGAGGCCGAGGTGAAGCGCCGCAGCGCCGAGCTGCGCGCCCTGAATGCCGAGCTTGAACACCGGGTGGAAGAGCGCAGCCAGCAGCTCAAGCAGGCCTTGCTGCGGGTGGTCGAGGCCGAACAGCATGCGGCCCTGGGCCGTATGGTGGCCGGCATTGCGCATGAGATGAACACGCCCATCGGCAATATTCTGCTGGCCTCCTCCACCCTCAGCGCGGAGCTGGGTCGCATGGCCTCGCTGCTCAAGGGCGAGCGGGTCTCACGCCAGGACCTGCTGGCCCTGGGCGAACAAGGCCATAGCGCGGCCCTGATGATTGAAAGCAATGCGCACCGCGCCGCCGCCCTGGTGAACAACTTCAAGGAGCTGGGCTCACGCTCGGAGCACGAGACCCCGACCCGCTTCAAGATCGCCAACGCCATCGAAGCCAGCCTGACGGCCATGAGCACCCAGCTGCGCGCGGCCAGGGTCAGGCTGGAGCTGGAGGTCGACGCGGACATCACCAGCCTGGGCTTCCCCGAGGCCTTGCACCGCATCATCACCCTGCTGGTCAACAACTCCCTGGTGCACGCCTTCCAGGCCCAGCTACAGCCGCCTCAGCCCTGCATACGCTTGCAGGCCGAGGCCAGAGACCAGCAGCTGCTGCTCAGCTACAGCGACAACGGCTGCGGCGTCAGCCCGGCCAATCTGCCCCGGCTGTTTGACCCCTTCTTCACCACCCGCCTGGGCCAGGGAGGCTCCGGCCTGGGCCTGAGCATCGTGCGCAAGCTGGCGGTGGAGCAGATGAAGGGCGAGGTGCGCGCCTGCACCCCCGTTGGCGGCGGCCTGCGGCTGGACTTCCGCTGGCCGCTCGATCTGAGCCTTGAGGCTTAGGCCAGGGCGCGGCCGATCAAGATCTTCTGCACCTCGGACGTGCCCTCGTAAATCTGGCAGACCCGCACATCGCGGTAAATGCGCTCAACCGGGAAGTCGCTCAGATAGCCGTAACCGCCATGCACCTGAATGGCCTCGGAGCAGACGCGCTCGGCCATCTCGGTGGCGAAGAGCTTGGCCATGGCCGCTTCCTTCAAGCAGGGCAGGCCGGCGTCCTTCAGCGAGGCCGCATGCCAGATCAGCTGGCGGGCGGCTTCGATTTGCGTGGCGATATCGGCCAGCTTGAACTGCACCGCCTGGTGGTTGAAGATGGGCTGGCCGAAGGTGACCCGATCCTTGCTGTACTTCAGGGCCGCCTCCAAGGCGGCGCGCGCCATGCCCACCGCCTGCGAGGCGATGCCGATGCGGCCGCCTTCCAGGCCCGAGAGCGCGATCTTCAGGCCCTGGCCTTCTTCGCCCAGGCGGTTGGCGGCCGGCACACGGCAGTTCTCGAACACGATCTGCGCCGTGTCGCTGGCATGCTGGCCCATTTTTTCTTCCACCCGTGCGACCTGGTAGCCGGGCGTGTTGGTGGGCACGACGAAGGCGCTGATGCCTTTCTTGCCGGCCGCCTTGTCGGTCACCGCCATGACGATGGCCACATCGCCGTTCTTGCCGCTGGTGATGAACTGCTTGACGCCGTTCAGCACATAGTCGTCCCCATCACGCACGGCGGTGGTCTTCAGGCCACCGGCTTCCGAGCCCACATGCGGCTCGGTCAGGCAGAAGGCGCCCAGCATCTCACCGCGCGCCAGCGGCTTCAGAAAGCGCTGCTTTTGATCCTCGTTGGCAAAAGCCATCAAGATGGAGCAGACCGGGCAGTTGTTGACGCTGACCACGGTGGAGGTGGCACCATCGCCCGCGCCAATTTCTTCCAGGATGATGCTGAGTGCCAGATAGTCCAGGCCCGCGCCGTCGTACTCGGTGGGCACGGCCACACCGTAACAGCCCAGCTCGGCCAAACCCTTCAGCTCGGCGGCGGGGAAGTGATGGTTCTTGTCCCACTCGGCCGCCTTGGGCGCGATCTGGTCTTGCACATAGGCGCGCACGGCGTCTTGGACGGCGCGGTGGTCTTCAGAAAGAATCATGGCGTTGTGACTCGCTGGGAGATGGAAGAAGGGTGGAGAAGTAGCAAGCCCAGGCCTTACCAGGCCAAGGCTTGCCCGTCGTAATTGAGGAAGGAGCCATTGTCTGCCGCGCTCAAGCGGCTGAGTGCGGCGCGCATGCCCGCCACACTGGTCTGCACATCGATATCGGCCTGCTCGCCGCCCATATCGGTCTGCACCCAACCGGGGTGCAGGCTGACGCAGAGGGCGCGGCCGGCGAGTTCCAGCGACAGGTCTTTCAGATAGGAATTCAGCGCGGCCTTGGAGGCGCGGTAGAGGCTGCTGCCGGCGCTGCTGCGCAAGCCCATGGAACCCATGCGCGAAGAAAGCAGGGCCAGCCTGGCCTGCGGCGCCAGGGCGTCCAAGATCTGCGGCAGCACCCGCATGGGACCCAAGACATTGGTCTGCATCACCTGGCTGAACTCGGCCTCGGTGGGCAGCTGGCGGATATTGGCTGTGCGCGGGCCAAAAACGCCGGCCACCACGGCCACCTCGTCGAATTGATAGCCATCAATCTGCCAGGCCAGGCCGGACACACTGGCCGCATCGCTGACATCCAGCTGCAGGGCCACGGCGCCCAGCTCGCGCAGGCGCTGCAAGCCGGCTTCGTCACGGGCGGTCGCGACCACCCGGCTCCCTGCCGCACGGGCCTGGCGCACCCACTCCAAACCGATGCCCCGCGAGGCGCCCACCACCAAAACACAAGTCATCGTCCGTCCTTTTGCTGCCGCATGCTGCAGGGCCAATTCTGCCCCAGGCCCATAGTCGCCCAGCGCAGGCATACTCCCGCCTCGATTGCCTCCCGTCCAAACGTTCACCCTCCATGCCATCCAAGCGCCCCGCCGCAGCCGCTGATCCCAGCACCAGGCCAAGTCTGCTGCTGCTGGGCGGCTTCGAACTGCGCAATGCGCAGGGCGAGCTGCAGAACCTGCCTTACGACAAGGCCCGTGCCCTGCTGGCCATGCTGGCCCTGCAAACCGGCCCGCTGCAGCGCGAGGCCCTGGCCGAAACCCTCTGGCCCGACTCCCCCCTGCCCCAGGCCCGCGCCAATCTGCGCCGGGCCCTGTTTGATCTGCGCCGCTGCCTGGACGGCCTGTGGCTGCAGCCCCCCGCGCTGGAGCCCCTGCCGGCCGACAAAAAACAGTTGCACCTGCGTGAGACGCTGGACCTGACGCTGGACTGCCAAGACTTCGCCCAAGCCCAGTTGGACGCCGCCACCCCCCAGCGCGAGGCCCGCCGCCAGGCCTTGCAGCAATGCCTGGCCCTCTACCGCGGCCCCTTGCTGGCCGGCCTGAACCTGAGCGAGGCCCCGGGCTTTGAGCAATGGCTGGCACCACGCCGCGAGGCCTTGCATCGCCAGGCCTTGCGCTGCCTGGAGGCCCTGGCCCAGCTGCAGGAAGAAGACGGCGACCACGCCGCCGCACTGGCCAGCGCACGTCAACACCTGGCCCTGGACCCCTGGTGCGAGGCCGCGCTGCGCCGCTGCATGCGCCTGGCCGGGCCGACCCAGACGGGCGAGGCCCTGGCCTTGTTCGAGCAATTCCGCAAACAGCTGCAGGCGGAGCTGAAAGCCCAGCCCCAAGAAGAAACCTTGGCCCTGGCCCAAGAGCTGCGCCAGGCCCAGGCCGGCCCGGCCGAGCCGTCCTTGGCGGCCAGGCCCGAGCGCCGCCGCGTCGTCGCCTTGGCCTGCGAATGGGACCTAATTGAGGCCTTGCAAGCCCAGGCCGAGGAATCCCAGGCCTCCGAGCATTTGGCTCAGCAGATGCAGCTGCAGCTGAACCAGGCACGCCAGCTCCTGCTGGCCCAGGGCGGCCATGTGCAAAGAGCCGAGGGCGGCGAGTTGCTGGCCTTCTTCGGCCACCCGCAGGCCTTGGAGCAAGCGCCGCGCCTGGCCTTGTCGGCCGCCTTGGCCTTGCTGCGCCAGCCCCGCGATCCAAGCCTGAACCTGCGCCTGGGCCTGCATGTGGGCTGGGTGCATGCCGCGCCGGAACAGGCCTCGCCAGACGGTGTGGGCGCGCTCTCGCGCCAGGCTCGCAAGCTGGCCCTGCTGGCAGAGCCCGGCCGCGCCCGCATCAGCGCGGAGTTGCAGCAACAAAGCGAGCGCCATCACCGCTTCGAGCCCGCCCTGCCCGACGGCAGCGCCCACTTGGCCGGCGAAGGCCCCGGTGCCCGCAATGAGCTGCTACGCCAACTGCTGCCCATGGTGGGCCGCGAGGCCGAGCTGGCCCAGCTGCTGCAGCAGTGGGAGCAGGCCCAGCATTCGACCCGCGCCGTCTGGTTGCAAGGCGAGCCCGGTCTGGGCAAGACCCGTTTGCTGCAAGCCTTGCGCCAGGCGCTCAGTGCCAGCCCAGCCCAGCCGCGCGTGCTGCAACTGCAGTGCCGGCCCGAGACCATGCACAGCCCCTTGCAGCCCGTCGTCGCCCTGCTGCGCCGCAGCCTGCCGCCCGATGGCAGCGCCCGCGATGCCGAGGCCGGCCTGCAAGCCCTGTTGCAAGACGCAAGCCTGGATAGCGCGCCGCACCGTGCGCTCTTGCAGCAACTGCTGCAGCTGCAAGGCGCGGCGCAAGCGCCGGTGATCGAGCCCCTGCACAAACGCCAGCTGCTGCTCTTGCTGAGCCGCTTGTTTGAACGCATGGCCGGCGGCCAACGCCAGCTGCTGATCATTGAAGACCTGCACTGGGCCGACCCCTCCACGCTGGAGCTGCTGAGCCTGCATCTGGCGGCGGCCAGCAAAGCCGCACCGGGCTTGCTCATGCTGAGTTCGCGCCAGGCCCCACCCGATGCGCTGAACACGCACCTGGGTTTGCGCCTGCATCTGCAGCCCCTGCCCGCAGAGCAGATGGCGCAGCTGATCGCCCAGCTGGCCCACGCGCCGACCAAGCCCGAGCTGCGCCGCGAGATCATGCAGCGCGCCGACGGCGTGCCCCTGTTCGCCGAAGAACTGGCCCGCTCGCTAGGCAGCGCCCGCGACGGCAGCGTGCCCGCCACCCTATGGGATCTGCTGGCCGCCCGCCTGGATCGCCTGCCCCCGCTGGCCAAGCGCCTGGCCCAGGGCGCGGCCCTGCTGGGCACCGGCTGGGAGCCCGATCTCTTGCAGGCGCTGCTCGGCCTGAGCGCGGCCCAGCTGGCTCAGGGCCTGAGCCAGCTGCAGCAAGAAGGCCTGCTGCAGTTGAGTGTGAGCGGCGTCTGGCAATTCCGCCACGCCCTGCTGCGCGAAGCGGCGCTGGAAACCCTGGCCCCGGCCGAACGCCGGGCCCTGCACCGCCGCGCCGCCGAGGCCTTGATGGGCCACTTTGCCCTGCGTGCAGCCGAAGCCCCCGAGGCCCTGGCCCGCCATCTGCACGCCGCCCAGGACCCAGCCGCCGCCCATTACTGGCTGCAAGCCGCCGAACGCGCCGCCGCCCAATCGGCACAGGTCGAGGCCTGCCATCTGTACGAGCAAGGCCTGGACGCCTTGCAATGGCCGGCGGCTGCCGATCCGGCCGATGCCACGCTGGCCGATCGCCTGCGCCCGCCCCTGCTGCTGGGCCTGGGCCACTGCCTGCTGGCCCTGCAAGGCTATGGCTCGGCGGCAGCCCGCAGCTGCTACACCCAAGCCCTGGACGCTTGCCAGCAAGCGCCCGAGCGCAGCCGGGGCCTGCGCTTTCAGGCCCTGTGGGGTTTGTGGCTGGGCAGCCGCAGCGGCCCGGGCGAAGCCCCAGCGCTTGAATTGGCGGCCGAACTGGGCCAGGTGGCCGCGCAAGATCACGATGCCGCCGCCGCGGTGCAAGCCCAATACGCCCTGGGCAATAACCTGTTCTTCGCCGGCCAGCTAGAGGCCGCTTGCCAGGCCTTGCGCGATGCCGCAGAGGCCGGCCAGCGCCTCACTCCCACCTCGCTGACCGGCCGCTACGGCGAGCATGGCGGCATCACCGCCCGCACCCTGCTCAGCTGGCCGCTGGCCCTAGCAGGCCAAACCGAGGCCGCCCAAGCCCAGGCCCGCGAAGGCCTGGCCCAGGCACGCGCCCTGGGCCATGTGCAGACCCTGGGCTTCAGCCTGGCCATCGTCGCCGTGCTGCAGCGCCATCTGCGCGAGCTGGGCCCCGCCGAGACCTTTGCCCTCGAGCTGATCGAGCTGGCCGAACGCTACGGCATGGCGCTGTGGCGGGTGGTGGGCGACCTGGTGCTGGGTTGGACGCAATGCCAGCGCGGCGAGCCCGCAGGCCTGGGGCTTATCGAAGCGGCCTGCGCCGCCTCGGCCATTGCCATGCCCAGCACCGAGGCGACGTTCATGTCCTTCTTGATCGAAGCCCAGCTGCAGCTAGGCCTGGCCGAACCCGCCCTGCAAAACATCGCACACGCCCTGCCCATGGCGCAGGAACGGCAGGAGTTCTATCTGCTTCCAGAGCTATGGCGCATGCGGGCTTTGGGCCTGCAGCTGAACCAGGCTGAGGATGCGGCGGTGAGTGCGAGTCTGGACCTGGCCCTGGCGCATGC
Organism: Paucibacter sp. KBW04; assembly: GCF_003852425.1. Lineage (GTDB taxonomy): Bacteria > Pseudomonadota > Gammaproteobacteria > Burkholderiales > Burkholderiaceae_C > Paucibacter_A. The sequence goes on from NZ_QAJN01000004.1 coordinate 209,734, forward strand.
CGAAGCTTTTGGGGCGGAGTTGCTAAGGCAGCGCTGCTTGAGCCAGCGGGCGGCTTTTCAGGCGGCAACGTGAATTAAAGATTGAATGAGTCGGGCTGAACGGCGTCGGCTCAAACAAATGGTTGGGGCTCGGTCTGGAGAAATTGACCTACCCCCTCCGGCCGTACCACTGAAGTTGAAGTCCGAGCTGAAAGTTACTTGATACCGTTCCTTGAAGCCAATGGCGGCTGGTTCTTGGCCCGTTGGCATCGAGAGGACTTGGTTGGGGGGTATTCGCCGCAAGGCTGCTGCGCGGCCTCACCTCGTTGCCTTGCCGATGTTCAGAACACTGGTCAAGAAAAGGCAAAGACCCCTAAGGGTCAGGTCTTGCCTTTGGAGCTTGAATCGGTGAGGAGTCCTTGTAGACCAGTTAGGCCCAGACATTGCACAACCAGGACATTTGCCCATTTCTCTGCTACTTGATGGCACGGCCAAACTAAGTAGCGAATAAATACAAAGAGTACAAAAAAGCCAAGGTGAATGAAATGATGAAGGATCTACGGTGCCGTGCTGGCCTTGCCGCTTTGTAGAAAACGACTATTTGGAATGGAAGACCAACTAGGCAGGCGACTGGTGCAAAAAACAAGCCGGCAATTGCCACGACAGTACCGTCAAACTCATTCACCCTTCCCGGTACCTGAGCATGATGCCACTGGAGAATTGAAGCACCTACGACTAGCACATAGCACATGGCCGAATGAATTGCCAAATGAAACAACAAAGCACCAAGTGAGATCTTCCTGGCTACCGGTGAGCCGTGGATTTGGCTTGTGGAGTATGGTTTATCCATTCGAATCCTAACGCCTTTATTAATCGGCTATCGAGGGCCTTTCGGCGGAATGAGAAGTTGGACGGAGCCGCTACGCGGTGCAAAGACCCGAACGCCGTAGGCCTCATGTTTGTTCAGCCTCATGGACACCCATTCTAAAAACGTTGTTCCGCTGTTTTTTTGGGGGGCAGTTCGTAGCTGTCCATGAATTCCCACCAAATTCGGCTTCTCCCCCTTTTCGAGTTAGCGGTTCGAGCCTCCTGGCGCAGCTCCAGGCGGCTCTCCTACCAGCGTTGAACTCTTCAACGCAAATTCAACGCTCGCTCTGCAAAGTCCTGCTCACTCCAACAGCTCCGATCCCGCCACCAGGCTGGCCGGATTGCTGCAAAGGCAAGCAAGGACTTTCATGGACAAACAAGCAGCACCACGGCTCCGCCTGCACAGGCTGGCCGCCGCCTTCGCCCTGGCTTGGCTAAGCCTGGCGGGGGGACCCGCTGCCGCCGCAGGATTGGCAAAGGCAACAGCGGAAGGTGAATCGCCGGCCAGCGAGGCGGCACGGGCGGAAAACAATACGAACAACAACGGCAGCAGCAACAACGGCCTTCGCCTCTCCGGCTTCGCCACCCTGGGCCTAACGCATAACGACAACGCCACCGCCGGCGCCATCAGCTCCTTCTCGCAGACCCGGCCGGTGCGTCAGGGCTGGTCGGCCAATCTGGACACGGTGCTGGGCTTGCAGCTGGAGTGGCAGCTCCTGACCCAGACCTCGCTGCTGCTGCAGGGCGTGGCACGGGCGGGCGAGGACATGCAGCCGCAGCTGCGCATCGCTTACCTGCGCCAGCAGCTCGCCCCCGGCCTCAGCGCTCGCCTGGGTCGGCTGCGCACGCCGCTTTACTTCGACTCCGACATTGCCGAGATCGGCTACGCCAACCTCGCCGTGCGCCCGGCTTTGCCGCTCTACGGCATGGTGAACAGCGTGGCCAGCCTGGACGGCGGCGATCTGCAATACCGCCACAACATCGGCGACGCCAGCCTGCTGCTGCAAGCCTATGCCGGCGGCTACGACTACCAGCACCGCTTCCACAACCTGAACCCGGTGCAGAGCGCCGATGCCAGCCTGCGCGGCCTGCGCGGCTTCAGCCTCAGCGCCCATCTGCCCCAGGCCATGCTGCGCTTCTCGCGCACCGAGATCGATCGCTACACCTTGCGCTCCGAGCAGGTCACGCAGCTCAACACCGGCCTGGCCCAGCTGGGCGGCGCCCTGCAGCAAATGGCCAGCAACCCGCAGCTGACCCAGCCCTTCGCGGCCGCGCTGGCGGCCAAGGCGCAGGCCTTGCCGGCCTTGAGCAACCCCTTTGACAACCGCCCCATCTACACCAGCCTGGGGGCGGACGCGAACTGGCAGCAGTGGCGGGTCTTGGCCGAGCTGACCCATATGGACTCGCGCAGCGATCTGGTCGGCCGTTACCGCGGCTATAGCTTCACGCTGGCACGCAGCTGGGGCGACTTCACGCCTTACCTCAGCGTGGCGCGCCAGCAGCGCCTGGGGCCCAAGCTGGACACCAGCGCACTCGCGCCCCTGGGCCTGGACCCAGCGCTGGACGTCGGCCTGAGCCAGCTGCGGGCCGGCCTGGAGCAAGCCCAGCAGTTTGCGGACCTGTCCACCCGCTCTTTCAGCCTCGGGCTGCGCTGGGACTGGCGCGAGAACATGGCGCTAAAGGCCCAGTTCGACACCGTCCAAACCCCCGATTCCCGCACGCCGGGCGCGCTGGCCGTACCAGCCCTGCCCTTTGTGCCCAAGCTGCAACTGTTCAGCCTCACGCTGGACCTGGTGTTCTGAGCAGGGGCCGGCCATGAAACTTACTGTGCACTTCCTCTCTCTGACTTCCCTCCTCCTGGCCCTGAGCGCCGCGCCCCTGGCGCCCGCTGCCGTGGCCGCGCCCGGCGAGCCCACGCTGCTGCTGATCGCCCACAAAGACGTTGCCCTGGACAAGCTCAGCCCCGAGCGCGCCACGCAGATCTTTCTGCGCCAGCAGCAAAACTGGCCCGATGGCCAGGCGATCCAGCCCATCGACCTGCGCGAGGGCAATGCCTTGCGCCGCGCTTTCTACGAGCAGGTCACCGGCCGCAGCCCCGGCCAGCTGCGGGCCTACTGGGCGCGCCAGAGCTTCACCGGCATGGGCTTGCCGCCGCGCCAGGCTGACAACGACGAAGAGGTCGCCCGCCTGGTGCAGAGCACGCCGGGCGCCGTCGGCTATGTCACCCGCAAACCTGCCGGCGCTAACGTCAAAGTCCTGCTCACTGCCAGCCTGGAATGAGCTTGCCTTTGAACCCCGCTGCGGCCCTGCCGCGGCTCTTGGCCCCGGCCAGCTGGCTATCGGGGCGCTTGAGCTTCTCGCGCAAATTCATGCTGGTGGGCACGGTGATGCTGATCGCCCTGGCCCTGCTGAGCTGGCCGCTGCTGCGCAAGAGTTATCTGGAGGCGCAACACACCCAGCAGGAGCGCCGGGGCCTGGCCGCGCTCGCCAGCCAAGGCCAGCTGCTGGCCGGCTTGATCAATCTGCGCGGCCAGCCCGCCGCCAGTGCGCCCGGCCCGGCCGAGCTCAACCATCTGGCCACCGAGATGCAGCGCCTGCAGCACTGGGCGAATCAAGCCCAGCTAGGCCCCAGCGCCTTGCCCGAGCTGGCCGCTCGCCTGCAGCAGCAATGGCTGCAGCAACTGGCCTTGAGCCCAGCGGATGAAGCCCAGCGCCGCTTTGCCGCCCACACCGGCAGCATCAATGCATTGCTGGCCCTGATGCGCGAGGGCGCCCGCGTGCATCGTCTGAATGTGGACCCGACGCTGGACGCCGCCTTCGACATGCTGGCCCACCGCCTGCCGCTCCTGCAAGAGACCCTGGCCAAACAACGCGACGCGCTCAACCTGGCCAGCGATGACATGGCCAGTTATGCCGTGGCTGCCCAGGTGGTCTTGAGCGAAGCCATGCCGCCGCTGCGTGCGGGCATGAGCCAGCTGCTGGCGGGCGAAGGCGATGCGCGCCTGCAAGCCCAGCTGAATGCCTTGCTCAGCGGTGTCGAGGCGCAGCAAGATGCGGTGGACAAGGTGCTGGACCAGCCCGCCGCCATCGCCGAACTGCGCCCCCTGGCCCAGACCAATCTGACCCTGGTGCGCGCGCTGGGCGCCGCCAGCATCGCCCAGGCCGACGCCCGCCTGGAGGCGCGGCTGGAGGCCTTGCAGCGCAGCCAGTGGCAGGTGGGCGCCCTGCTGGTGGGGGCGATGGCGGCCATCGCCTACCTGTTTGCCGGCATTTATGTGTCGACCCTGGGCTCGCTGCGCCAGCTCGCCAAAGGCACGCAAGACTTCTGCGCCGGCCGGCTGGACACCCGCATCCGTGTGGACACGCAGGACGAGTTGGTGCTGGTGGCGGGCAACTTCAACAGCGTGGCGGCCGAGGTGAGCCGGCTGCTGGACGTGATCCGCGAGCAAAACGAATCGCGCCAGCGCGAGCTGGAGCGCCTGGTGCACGTGCGCACCCTGGAGCTGGCGGACAAGAACGATCAGCTGCATCTGGCCGCCCTGCGGGTGCAGGAGGAACTGGCCTCGGCGCGGGACATGCAGCAAGCCATCCTGCCCCAGCACTTCCCGGACACGGCGGAGTTCTCCATGCGCGCCTGCATGCACCCGGCGCGCGAGCTGGGCGGCGATTTTTACGACTGCTTTGCCCTGGCCGATGGGCGCTGGGGTTTCCTCGTCGCCGATGTGGCGGGCAAGGGCGTGGGCGCGGCGTTTTTCATGGCCGTCTCGCGCACGGTCTTGCAAGACCTGGCGCAGTCCGGCCTGGCCCCGGCCGAGGTGCTGGCCCGCGCCAACGACGTACTCAGTGGTCGCAACCCGATGGAGCTGTTCGTGACGGCTTGCTACGGCATCTACGAGCCACGCACGGGTGAGCTGGTGTACGCCTGCGCCGGCCACCCCGCGCCCCTGCTGCGCAATCGGCGCGGTGATTTGCAGGCCCTGGCCTGCGCTTGCGAGATGGCCTTGGGCGTTCTGCCCGGCATGAGCTATAGCGACAGCCAGGCCCAGCTGCAGCCCGGCGACACCTTGCTGCTTTACACCGACGGCATCACCGAGGCCTTCAACCGCCAAGGCCATGCCTACGGCGAGGCCCGCCTGCAAGCCTGGCTGGCCGACAGCCAGGGCGAAGCCGCGGCCGAGAAGCTGGACAGCCTGGTGGCCGATGTGGCGGCCTTTGTCGGCGAGGCCGAGGCCTCGGACGACCTCACCGCCCTGCTGCTGTGCCGCAAGGCAAACCAGCCCAATCTACCGATGCTCAAGGAGAGCTCAACGTGAGCCGTGCACCGCTGCAACTCAAGCACACCACCCGCTTGCTGGACTACCGCCTGGCCAGCCGGGTAGAAGAAATCGCTCCGCTGGCCGAGGCCGTGAGCCGCGCCCTGGCCCAGCGGCCCGACCTGGCCTTCGCCGTCAATCTCTGCCTGGAAGAGCTGATCACCAACATCATCCAGCACGGCCTGCAGGGCGCGCCAGATCGCTTCATCCACATCCGCATGTCGCGCTCCGACGAGTGGCTGGAGATCAAGCTCAAGGACGACGCCCCGCCCTTCGACCCCTTCGAGCAAGCCCCCGAACCCAGCCTGGACGCCGAGGTGGAAGAGCGCCCCATGGGCGGCCTGGGCGTGCATCTGGTCAAAAACATGATGGACGACGTGCGCGCCTTCTACGACGGCAGCGGCAATCTGATCGTTCTGTTCAAAACCCTCAAGCGATAAGGATCCAAACCATGAGTTTCGAACATCAACGCAGCGAAGAGCAAGGCAGCCAGCTGGTGAACCTGCGCGGCCGCATCGACAGCGCCAGCGCTAGCGCCTTCGAGCAAGCCGTGCTCGACCTGTTCAGCGCCCCCGGCCGCCGCGCCGTGCTGGACTTTGGCGGGGTGGACTACATCTCCAGCGCCGGCCTGCGGGTGGTGCTGATGGTGGCCAAGCGCGCCAAGCAGGGCCAGGGCCGCTTGCTGCTCTGCGGCCTGGCCCCACATGTGCGCGAGGTCTTCGAGATCAGCGGCTTTCTGAAGATCATCGACACGGTGGACGATCGCGCCGTCGCTCTGCGCAATTTGGCTGCCTGCCCGCTATGAATTTGCAGCTGCCCCTGGCGCAATGGCTGAAGCGCTGGCTGCCGCCCTCCAAACCCGGCCGCCGGCCCTTTGAGCTGATCTACGCGGCCGATGAATGCCCGCCGCCTGCGGCCTTGGGCCTGCTCTCGATGCAGCATGCGGCCACGGTGCTGGCCCTGATCACCCATGTGCTGGCGGCCGCCAAGATCGCGGGCCTGAGCCTGCCGCAAACGCATTCCATCGTAGCCGTCACCCTCTTGGGCATGGCCATGGGCACGGCCTTGCAGGCCTGGGGCGGGCGCTGGGGCAGCGGCACTTTGCTGGTGTTCCAACCCGACCCGATGATGATCACCGTGGCCGGCGCGGCGATTGCCTCGCAAGGCGTGGGCGCCCTGGTGCAGGTGACGGTGGTGACGGCCCTGGTCACGATTGGCCTGGGGCCCTTGATGCGCTTTCTGCGCCCGCTGTTTCCGCCGCCGGTGGTGGGCACGGTGATCTGCATGGGCGGTCTGGCCTTGGTGGAGCCGGCCGTGCGCAACTCCCTGGGCGTGAACGCGCAGATGCAGGTGGACGGCGTCAGCCTGCTGATCTCGGGCACGGCCCTGGCCAGCATCGTGGCGCTATCGGTCTGGGGCGGGCGGCGCTTCAAGCTGCTGGGCTTGATGATGGGCATTCTGGCGGGCCTGCTGATCGCGGCATTAACCGGCCGTCTGGTCGGCATGGAATGGGTGGCCAGCGCGCCCCTGCTGGCCCTGCCCCAACCCATCGCCCCCAGCTTCAGCCTGGGGCCCGAGATCCTGATGGCCATCGTGCTGATCGCGGCGCTGAACCAGCTGGACAATATCGGCTGCCTGATCGTGATGGACAAAACGAACAACGCCGACTGGCGCCGCGCCGATATGCAGATGGTGGGCCGGGGCATACGCGCCAACGGGGTTAGCGATTTGCTCAGCGGCCTGTTCGGCAGCTTCCCCACGGCACCCAGCTCGGCCAATATCGCCCTGGTGCATGCCACCAGCTCCAGCTCGCGGGTCATCGGCCTGGTGGCGGCCGGCCTGCTCTTGCTGATCGCGCTCAGCCCCAAGCTGACCATGGCGCTCACGCTCATTCCGCACGCCGTGCTGGGCGCGGTGGAGCTGTATGCCGCGGCCTATCTGATCGTCTCGGGCATCGAGCTGATCGCCACCCGCGCCCTGGACAGCCGCGGCATCTTCATGGTGGGCCTCTCGCTGTGCGCCGGCCTGGCCACGATGCTGATGCCCGGGCTCTCGCAAACCCTGCCGGAGAGCCTGCGCTTTCTGGCCGGTGACGGCTTTGTGGTGGCGGGCTTAACCGTTGTTCTGCTGAACCTGCTGTTCCGCCTGGGCACGCGGCGCACAGCCCACGGCGAGCTGGACCCGGCCCTGGGCCCGCTGACGCACCAGATCACCGCCTTCGTCGAACGCCAGGGCGGCGCCTGGGGCGCCCGCATGGACATCGTGCGCCGCGCCGCACTGGCCGCGCTGGAAGCCAGCGAGGCGATCCAAGCCGCAGGCGGCGGCCGGGTGTTGGCCCTGAACGGCAGCTTTGACGAATTCAACTTCGACCTGGAGTTGCTGCACGAAGGCAAACCCCTGCCCGTGGGCGACGGGCCTGGGGCCACCCAATACAGCACCGTGGACCTCCACGCCTTGCTAGACGGCGATGCCGAGGACGACAGCCAACTCGACTCCGCCATGCAACGCGTCTCCGGCGTACTGATGCGCAACCTGGCCGACAAACTCAGCAGCGCGGCCATCGGGGACGATGTGGCGATGCTGAAGCTGCATTTTGATCATTGAGGAATGGCGCTGCGCCTGGACCTGCTGAACGCGCCCCCTTTTAAGAGCTGGGCGAGCTGCGCCCAAAACAAGGACTAAGCGACAGGAGGTAAGGCAGTACCGCACCTTGTCTGATACAAGCTCGCTCACTTCAACCAGGGACGGAGTGACAAGCATGAATCGGATCTACACCAGCATCTGCCTGATCGCAGCCTTAGGCGGCGCGGGCCAGAGCGCAAACGCCAACACCGCATCGGCCAGCGAGGCCGACAGCAGCAAGGCCGTCGCCATAGAGCGCCTGATTCAAAGCGAGATGAGCGCGCGCGGAATCCCTGGCGCCCAGCTCACCGTGGTGCAGGGCAAGAAGATTGTGTTCAGCGGCGCCTACGGCCAGAGCAATCTCGAGACCGGGGCGCCGGTGACGAAGCAAACCATCTTCGGCGTCAACTCGATCAGCAAGGCCTTGACCGGCGTGGCGATCATGCAATTGGTCGAAGCGGGCAAGCTCGATCTCGATGCGCCGCTGGTCAGCTACCTCCAGACGCTGCCGCAGGCATGGAAGGACGTCAGCGTCCGGCAGGCGCTCACCCACACCTCAGGGCTCCCAGAGATCATTGACGACAACGTCCGCCTGCTCGATGGCGCCGAACCCGAGCTTGCCTGGGCCAAGGTGCAAGAGCTGCCGCTGAACTTCCCGTCGGGCACGCGGTTTGAGTACTCACAGACCAACTATGTGGTCGCCGGGAAAATAATTGAGAAGCTCAGCGGGCAGTCCTTCGCTGAGTTCGTGCGCGAACGGCAGTTCAAACCCGCAGGCATGAAGTTGAGCGGCTTCAGCGATACCACCGCAATCAAGCCGCCCGTGGCGACGCTGTACACCCATCTGACGCTGCAGATCAAGGGCATGAAAACCGTCGGCGCGGAGCGCAGCAAGACGCCTTTTGTCCGCCATGAGCCGCTGCCAGAAATATTCCTGCCGATCGGCGGCGTCCGCAGCACCTCCACCGACTTGGCCGAATGGGCGATTGCTCTGCAAGAACAAAAGCTGGTGAGCAAGAGCAGTCTGGAACAACTCTGGAAACCGCAGCTGCTCAAGGACGGCACGCAACGCGGCTTCAACGCCACCATCAATGGCTACGGGCTGGGCTTTCCAAGCATTCAACGCCCCGCGCATCCCGCGCTGGCGCTCACCGGCGGCGCCCGCGCAGCCGTCTTCATCTACCCCAAGGACGATCTCACGGTCATCGTGCTGAGCAATCTGCTGGGCGCCACACCGCAGAGCTTCATCGACAAGATCGCTGCTTTCTATCTGCCGGGCTTGAACGCCGAGACCAAGTAGGCGGTTGGCTGCCAGTGCCAAGCGAAAGCCACTGGCTGGCGGTCAGCCGCGCCGTTCCAGGTAATGCGCGTCCGGCCCGTAGCTGGCCAGCTTGCGGCGCAGTTGGGCAGACACCGGCCGGGGCGCAAAGCCCCAGCGGCCCCAAAAACTGGCCGAGTTTTGCACCGCGATCAGGCAGGCGCGGTCCAAGCCGCTGGCTTCCAGGCTTTGCAGAAAGCGCTGTACCAGCGCCTGGGCCAGGCCGCTGCCACGGGCTTTGGGGTGCACCGACAAATCATGCAGATACAGGCAATCGGCCCGCGCGGGCAGCACGCAATCGGCGGCGTCCAGCAAGGGGGGCGCCTCGGCCCGCCAAGGCAGGGCAAACAGGTAGGCGGCCAGTCCGCCGGAGCCCTGATGCGCGGCAACCCAGCAATGCGCAGGAGCAGCCTGCAATTTGGCGGCCAAGGAGGCCCGAGACTCGGGCTGCAGTTCGGTGAAGCATGCAGCCTGGATGTGCAGCACCTCAGGCAAGTCAGCCGCCTGCATGGGGCGGATCAGGAAGGTCGGGGACAACATGGCACAACAACAGAAAACAGCGCAGCGCAGCAGAGTCGCCGAGCGCAAAAACCGCTTATTGTCGGCGAAGCGCACAGGGCCAGCAGGCGCGAGCCTCAGGCCCTCAATCTGACCGGATTCAGCCTGACCCCGTCACGGGAAACGCCGCGTTCAACTTGATCATCAGAGGCTGTCCAAAGCGCTTGGCATTGATGTTGGACGCCCAGGCTTGGGGGGCTCAACTCAGCTCACCCCCGCCCCATCTCCTGCAACAAGCTCCTCACCTTGGTGGTGATGATGTCCACCGCCGGGCCGTTGGCGCCGTGGGGCAGGATGACGTCGGCGTTGCGCTTGGTCGGCTCGATGAACTGCTTGTGCATGGGGCGCACGGTGTCCAGGTACTGCTTCACCACCGACTCGGTACTGCGGCCTCGCTCTGAAATATCGCGCTGCAGGCGGCGGATGAAACGCACGTCCGAGGCCGTGTCCACGTAAATCTTCAGCGACATCATATTGCGCAGCTTGCTGTCGTACAGGGCGAACAGGCCCTCGACCACGATCACCGGCGCGGGCTGCACGGTGATGGTGTCGCTGGAGCGGTTGTCGGCCGCGAAGTCGTAGACCGGCATGGCGATCGCCTCGCCCTTGCGCAGCGCGGCCAGGTGCTGGGTCATCAGCGGCCAGTCAAAAGCATCCGGATGGTCGTAGTTCTGCTTGCGCCGGTCCTCCGGCGGCATATGGGATTGGTCGCGGTAGTAATCGTCCTGCATCACCACCGCCACGTTCTCAGCCCCGATGGCGGCCACCACCTGGCGCGTCACCGTCGATTTGCCGCTGCCGCTGCCGCCTGCGACACCGATGACGAAAGGTTTGTGGGTAGATTTGGGCATAGGAAGCTGCAGCGGGAGAGGACGAGCCCTGCAAATTGGTAAGTAAAGAAACAAACCTACAGGCGGGGCGGGGAATGCTGGATTTTATGAGTGGCGTGGCCGAAGGCTTGGTTGACTTCCCACGGGTCGGCGCTCTTGGCCTCTCAGCCGTTTTGGATAGCAGCGATTGGATGACACTCACCGGAGCAGTCGAAGCCTGCAGGGGTCAGGTCTTGCCTTTAGATTCGAGACCCGACCCCGAAGCCGCTGTGATCCGTATGCCTCTGGACCAGAAGCGCGAGCAGGATGTTGAGGTCGTCACGCCCAAGCTGTAATTCAAGCGAGGATCGCTTGCGCGAAGCTGAGGCGCGCTTCGGGTTCGGGGCTTGACTCTAGACAAACCCCGACCCGATCTCGATGCCTAGAATTTCGCCAGGCTTCACACTCGCCCGGCTCGCCATGAAATCCACCACCATCTTCCTGCCCGCACTCGCGCTGATGCTTTGGACTTTGCTCGTTTTGGTGCAGGTGCCGATCCGTCGCTTTGCAGCGTTCTTTCGCAAGCGCGTTGCCGTGCAAGATTTTCGTTATGGTGAGTCCGAGAACGTGCCCGTGGATGTGGCCTTGCCGAACCGCATTTTTATGAACCTGGTCGAGGTGCCGGTGCTGTTTTACGCGCTGACATTCATCGCCTTCGCAAGCAACCAGGTCGATGCCCGCACGCTGGGCATGGCATGGGTTTATGTGGCATTGCGGCTGGCGCACAGCCTCATCTACTTCAGCTACAACCACGTCATCCACCGTTTCGCGGTCTTTGCCAGCAGCAATCTGGTCCTGCTGGCCATGATTCTTTACCTCGGCAAGGGGCTGATCTAGGACTGGGGCCGCCTCAGCTGATCTGGCGGCCAAGAATCGCCAGTTCTTCCCGCAGGCTGTAGCCCTGGGCTGGGCGCCCGCCGGAGTGGCGGATCAACTCGGTCTCCACCAGCACGCCTTCGTCCAGGACCTTGCGCCGGAAGTTGTCTTTGTTCGTCGAGGTGCCGGTAACGATCTCGTACACGGCCTGCAGGTCGGCCATGCGGAACACCTTGGGCAGCAGGTGCGCGACGATGGTGGAGTAGCTGGCCTTGGCCTTCAATCGCGCCAGCGCGGTATCGATGAGCTGCAGGTGGTCAAAAGCCAGGTCACGGGTCTTCAAGCTCACGCTCGGGATCACCTCGTGCAAGGTGAGCTTGCCGGCGTCCACCAGGGGCTGCACCGCGTCCTGGTGATGCAACGCCAGATGCACCACGCTGGCCGACCAGCCACGCGGGTCGCGCTTGGGGCCAGAGGCGGTGCAAACCTGCTCCAGATGGCTGGGCTTGAAGCCCAGCTTGCTCCGCAGGATGCGCAGCATGGCCGCATCCGTCGAGGCATCGACCTTGCCGGCCTCGGGGTCCGCATAAACATAACCGCCCGGCAGGGCCAGTTGACCAGCGCAGGGTTCGTCCTCGCGCTGCATCAAGGCGACCATGAGCTTCTCACCGACCAGGGTGAGGATGACGGCATCGACGGTGAGGACGGGGGTCTTGAACATGGTCTTTAAACTCTCTTGCGCTTGGAGCAAGGCTCGGGCTCTTCGGCGCTCAGGCTGCAGCTCCAGCGCCTGCCTTGGCCCTGGCGCGGATGTCGGCAAAGCTTTGCTCGCGCAGCAGCTTGCCGTTCTCAAACACCAGCTCCAGCAGGCCTTGCGCTTCTTGCTCGGGCGTCTGGCGATCGAAGAGCACATAGTCCCCGTCGATCTTTTCCACACGCAGCAGGCCAACGGCTGACTTCTTGACGCCGCTGTCGGTCTTGGGGTCCTTGGACAGCTCGCGAAGCTCGCCGCCGACGATGCCTGCCGTGGCCTTCATGGCCATGCCGAAGCTGTCGCGCGTCAAGAACTGATAGCTATAGCTTCCCACGCCTAGCACCACATTGGTCGAGGCGAAACCCTTGGCCTGCAGGCGCGACAAGATCTGCTGCGCCCGCTCCAGAGTGATCGAGTCGCCGTAAATCAAGCCCACGCGTTCATGCAGCACCTTGTAGCCCTTGGCGGTTTCGCTGCCGCCGAAGATGTCCCACAGGCATTGCACCGAACCGCGCCGCTCGGCTTCCGAAATCAGATGGCCGTTGCGGAGCACGGTGTAACGGCCCTGCTCGTCACGCAGGAGCTGATCCTGTCCATCGACGGCCAATTCGGTGTCCAGATAGCCGCTGAGGATAAGCACCGGGTCGCCGGAGTCGGGCCTGAACACCACCTTGGCCTGACCCAAGGCATTGGGCTGGCGGGCCAGGATCTCCTGCTTGAGCGTGGCGGCGTGGTGGGTGATGACCTGCCAGTAGTCCCAGGTGTCAGAGACGATGCTGACGATGCCGCTGGGGTAGACCTCGGTGATCAGGCGGCGGAAGGTCGAGACCTCATCCAGCTGACCGCCCATGCTCATTACGCTGTGCTCGGTGGCAGGCACCGAGCCGCCCAGCAGTTCCTTGTCGCTGTCGGCGCCGTAGAAGTCTTCCGCATAGTCAATCGCCGAGACGGTGTCCGTGCCGCAGAAGCTGACCAAATGGCCGGCACCGCAACGGCTGGCGTCTTCCGGGTTGGCCATGCCACGGGCCGAGAAGTCATGCGCCTGCCAGTCGATGAAGCTGGCATCACCGCCGGTTTGTTCGCAAAAATCCTCCAGCAGGCGGCGATACTGGCGCGCGATGGTGGCCACCGTCATCGGCTTCCAAACACCGTTGGACAGCATGGTTTCCAGGTAGTTCACCAGCCAGAAAAAGGCGGGGACGGTTTCGGTGATGGTGAACACCGGCACCTTGATATTCACCAGCGAACCTTCGGGCAGCGCCTTGATGCGAACCGGCAGATAGCCCAGCTCATGCAGCGCTTCGATGTGATGCACAGGCACGGCACCTGGGCCCAGGGCGTTATCCATGCGGCGCTGGTAGCGACGCACGGCCTTGTCCTTGGGCAGTTGAAAGAATTGCTGGTCGAACAGCTCGATCAAGAACTCCTTGATAAAGCCCTGCAGCCCAAAGAAGAGCACCCGCCCGTCAAAGGCGCCAGGGCCTTGGCGCAGCACCGGCGCCAGCCGATCCGAGCGTGGCGTGAAGTTCGAGTACACCTTCTGGGTGCCCTCGGGGTACTGGAAGACATGGCCCGACTTGTAAAAATCGATCAGGTTCAGCGGATTCATTTTCATGGGGTCCTCTTCAGTGTTCTTTGAAAGAATGGCCTGAGCTCAGGCAGGCGTGGGGGGTTGAATTTGGGTCAGTGCCGCCAGGGCGGGATCGGCGCAGAAGGGCGTAAAAATGCCGTCGAAGTGCGCTTCCAAAGGGCCCAGCCCTTTGGTGAAGAGCCCGTGCGTAACGTAAAGAAACAGCGGCTGCTGGCTGCGTTCGCGCAGCGCTGCCGCCAGAGCGATGAAAGTGCCGCCACCATCGCAGATGTCGTCCACCACCAGCAGCGGCAGCTCGGGAAGCTCGGACTCAACAGCCGCGTCGCTGAGCTTGCCGGTCAAGGGGTTGCGGCGCTTGCTCGCATAAACCACGGGCGCCCCGATCGCCTTGGCCACAATCTCCACACGCTTGCGCGCGCCGGCATCCGGTGCGACGAGGGCAAGCTTTTCGATAGGGGCCAAGGCCCCCTCGCGCAGCTGCTTGACGTAATGAGCCGCAGGGACGACGCGAACGTTCTTCAGCAAGGCAGGAACGACATCGCTGTGGGGGTCGCTGACGGTGACGGAGGCGAACTCCGCGCTATTGATCAGCTGGCAGAAAACGGCGGCCGACAGCGGCTCACCTTCGACGGCGACGCGATCCTGGCGCGCGTAAGGCACGTAGGGCAGCCGCAGATGAATCTGCGCCCCGGCCCGAACCGCACGCTTGAGCGCGTCGGTCAAAAGCAGTAGATCCATCACCCCATCGGCCGAATAGAGACCGGCCGTAATGGTCCAGCAGCCATCTGTACAGCCAAGCACGCTCTCGGGCAAACGCACATGGCGCTCGCCGCCGGGAAATTGAAGGCGCTGAATGCCCAAGTGTTCCCGGGCGGTCTCGAGGTCGCCAAGGAAGGGGGAGGAGTGAAGCGTCAGGGTGGATTGCATGGCTTGTTTTCCGTTTGATGCATCCTACATCAAATTAAACAAACAAAACAAGCAGTAAACGGATGTGAGATCTTCACCAGGGCCAATCGAGTCGAGCGCTAGAGGCCAGGGCAGTCAAGGGGGCGCTCAGCTGGTCGAAGTGCCCTTGCTCTGCCCGGCTTTGATGGCCCGCTGCTGTGGCGCCAACAGCGATGGCGCTTGCCCGCCACTCGCTGGCAAGAGCGTCGGTAGCCCTCCCGCTGCCAGCAAGAGTCATCCACCGATTGCTGCCCTTGCAATCGCCTCGCAACGCAACTCAAGATCTCGGGCCGGCGATAAAGGGTCAGGTCTTGCCTTTGGATTCGAAACCTGGCTCCGACCCTTCGAGTCAAGCAGTTGATCAAGAAGTTTGAGGACTTGAAATTTAGGGCCTGGCCTTGCGCCACCTTGGGCGCCTCCGCTGAGCGGAGGGCCGGCGGCCAGTGCCGAGCCAAAGCCACTGGCGGGCGGAGAGGGTCAGGTCTTGCCTTTAGATTCGAGACCTGACCCCAAAGCCGGCTCATACCTTCTCCCGACCTCGTACCCCCCCCGTTGGCAAGGCCGAAAACCAGCGATGATTGAGGTGGCAAGGTACAAAGGCGGTATACGCAAGCAAAGGCATGCGATGGTGCTTTGCCAAAAGGGATGATGGCCACGCCCAAGACAGCGGCCGCACTAAATAGAACAGACTAAATCTATGGCACTCGACGTTCCAGGCGGCCGCAAAAACACGGCTGTGAACCACAGCGACTATGTTGTTTTTGAGGAAATGCTCTCAAACGCAATCGACTCCTACCTAATTCGGAGGAGCCGTTTGGCTACAGCGCCTCCTTTCTGGATGAGCGTAGTTGTCAAAATTTCGCAGGCCGACTTGTTCGATTCGAAGTTCAGTGTCGAGATTTCCTGCACCGACAACGGTGCAGGCTTTGGCGACGACGAGGTAAAGGCCTTCGTGACGAAGGATTCAACCTTTAAAGACCTTCTACAGATTCCGGGTATCGGTAAGTGCAAAGGGGCGGGGCGAATTCAATTTTTCCACCACTTTGAGCGGATGCTCATCGACAGCGTGTTCGAGCGCGATGAAAAAATTAAACGCAGGCAACTCCAGGTCGACGACTCCACTCGCTTAGTTTCCGAGCAGTCATTCGTCACTACGCCTGCCGATGGAAGCCAGATTACGACCACGTTCACCTTGAAGGGTCGTCGACAGGTTGCTCTGACTCCAGAACAAAGAGCCGACGAAGCTTCGGTACCTGAGATTTTCTCGGCGAAGGCGATTGTCGATCACCTTTACACCACTTTTCTCCAGCGCTTCATCATCCTGAAGAAGCTCATCGGTGACTTCAAGATCGAAGTGGAGTCCCGCCACGGCAACGTTTTCAAGACGGAGTTCATCGACGACAAAGTGCTACCGGAACCCGTTGGCGAGGTCGCGCGCCTGCCACTTGTTTGCGCCCATAGCAAGGAGTTGCGCACTGGCCCCACGCTGCTGATTACAAGGTACTCGTTCTCCCAGGCCATCTTCCCGACCTTCCAGCATGAAGTGGCCCTCTGTGCCAACTCAGCAGTTGTCCAGCAAATCACCAAACGCTACCTTCGCAATTCGATTGATCGAAAACGTCCTACAGCAGGACGCTTTGAGTTACTACTCGTCGAAAGTGATCTTTTCGAAGAGAAGGTGAACCAGCAGCGAGATGGCTTCAACATCCCGGCGACCTGCACTGAGAGCGATACCCTAAAAGAGGAATTTTCGCTGGAAGACGTGGTCAGCTCGCTCGAAGACTACGTTTTCCAGATCATCACTCCGCCGGATTTCGACAAGGACGGCTTAGTTCGTTCCACCGAGCAGCGCTTCGGCATCACCCGGCAGATGATGGAGGGGACGAATATCAAGATCCACTACGGCGACAACGAAGAGAACATTGCGCGCCGCGTTTTGAAGAAGCTTCAAGAAGAGATCGTCGGCGACACCTCGAACCTTTTCACGATGAAGAACGAGCTGTTGAAGCTAGACCCTCGCTCCGCTGACTTCAGAGGTAAGGTCTCAGAACTTGCCTGGAAGTACACGAGTTCTATCAAAAAGATGGACATGACGAACCTGTCCCAGCTCGTGGTCCGTCGCAGCGCGATGATCGAGGTGCTCGGCATGGCCGTTGACGGCCTGCTCAACTGTCAGGCACCGGAACCTGGGAAGAAGAACGAGAACGAGCGGATCATCCACAACATCTTCTTCCCCATGGGGAAGGACTCCATAGAAACGGCAGAACACGACATCTGGCTGCTCAACGAGGAGTACCAATACTTTGAGTACATCGCGTCGGACAAACCTCTGAAGTCCATCAAATGGACAGCCACAGAGAGTATGTTCGAGCCAGATATTGATGAGAGCTTGGAGAAACTTTTCGCAGCTAACAACAAAAACCATGACTCAAAGCGACCTGACATCGCGCTCTTCACAAAGGAAGGTTCCGCAATCATCATCGAGTTCAAGGCACCAGATGTCGGTCTTCAGGAACATATCCCAGACTTAGCTCAGTACGCGCGGCTGCTAGCGGCAAAGTCCAATGGCCGAATCAGAAAATTTTATGGCTATCTGATTGGCTGCACCATTGATCCCAATCGGATGGACACGTCGTATACGCAGTTCGCCGACGGCCGGGGTTTTTTCAAAAGCGACCAGTTGCGGGACTTTGCGACCGGTAGAGCCTATGGCGAGATCTACACCGAGGTGCTGCTTTACCAGCACTTCATCGACAGGGCTGAAGTGCGGCTCCGTGTCTACAAGGACAAGTTGAAGGTTCAACTGGACTGACGGTTTTCTCCAGGAATTGCCATACAGCTAGACGAATGCGTCGGTAAGCGAATCGCGGATCGGGGTCAGGGCTCTCTAAAGTCCAGCACCGCGTGCAAGCTCTGCAAGGTTCCAACACAACTCGGTCGAACCCCACCGGAATTTCCGAGGGCTACCCCCAAAGAACGAAAAGCCAGTGGCCCCAAAAGGCCGCTGGCTTTTCTTCTTCCCGTCTAAACCCGAGCCTATTTCAGCCCGGTACTAACTGCTTAGATCAGCTCCACACCCATTGCCGTCGCTTCGCCACCGCCGATGCACAACGAAGCCACGCCGCGCTTCAGGCCACGGTGCTTCAACGCGCCGATCAGCGTGACCAGGATGCGAGCACCCGAGGCGCCGATGGGGTGGCCCAGGGCGACCGCGCCGCCATTCACGTTGACGATTTCATGCGGGAGCTTGAATTCGGCCATGGCGGCCATGGTGACGGCGGCGAAGGCTTCGTTGACTTCCCAGAGGTCGACGCTCTTGGCGTCCCAGCCGTTCTTGGCCAGCAGCTTTTGGATGGCGCCGACCGGGGCGGTGGTGAACCATTCGGGCGCGTTGGCGTGCACGGCATGGCCGACGATACGGGCCACGGGCTTGACGCCCAGCTTGGCGGCGGTGCTTTCACGCATCAGCACCAGGGCGGCGGCGCCGTCGGAGATGGAGGACGAGGTGGCGGCGGTGATGGTGCCGTCTTTGACGAAGGCGGGCTTCAGGCCAGCGATCTTGTCCAGCTTGGCCTTGAAGGGCTGTTCGTCCTTGCTGAAGATGGTGTCCACGCCGCGGTTCGTGACCGTGACGGGGGCCATTTCCCAGGCGAAGGAGCCGTCTTCATTGGCGCGCTTGGCACGCTCGGTGGAGGCAACAGCGAAGGCGTCTTGCGCTTCGCGGCTGAAGGCGTACTTGCTCACACACTGTTCGGCGAACACGCCCATGGCCTTGCCGCGCTGGTAAGCGTCTTCCAGGCCGTCCAGGGCCATGTGGTCGTACATGGCGGTGGCGCCGTACTTCACGCCCTTGCGAGCGAACATCAGGTGGGGCGCGTTGGTCATGGACTCCATGCCGCCGGCGATCAGCACGTCGGCGCTTTCGGCCTTGAGCGTGTCGTGGGCGAACATGGTGGCGCGCATGCCGGCGCCGCACATCTTGCTCAGGGTGACGGCACCGACCGATTGCGGCAGGCCGGCCTTGAGCACGGCTTGGCGGGCAGGAGCTTGGCCTTGGCCGGCCATCAGGCAGTTGCCGATGAAGGCTTCTTGAATCGCGTCGCCGGGGATGCCCGAGCGCTCAACCGCCGCCTTGATGGCCACGGCTGCCAGTTCCCAAGCTTGCAGGCCGGCGAAGTCGCCCAGCAGGCCGCCGATGGGCGTGCGTGCGGCGGAAACGATAACGATGGAATCAGAGGACATGGGGACTCTCCTTCAAGGGTTTAGTAGCAATTAGTGGACGGACAAATCGTGATGGCTGGCTTTGACAATCGCCGCGCCATCCACGCTGGGGACTGGTGACTTCCTCGCCTCATTTCTGGCGGCGCCGTAAAAGCGCTTGTGCGCTTCGTAGGGAAACACATCGTGTACATGGCCGGCTTGGATGCGGGCCTTGTGCTGCTGCCAAAAGGCGGCGTCGAGCAGATCGGCGTGGTGGCGCATGAACAACTCGCGCACGCCGGGGTGGCCCAGCAAAAAGGGGCCGAAGGTCTCGGGGAAGACGTCGCGCGGGCCGACCTTGTACCAAATCTCGCCGGACATTTCTTCTTCCTCATTGCGCGGCGCGGGCACGTAGCGGAAGTTGCAGTCGCTGAGGTATTCGATCTCGTCGTAGTCGTAGAACACGACCTTGCCGTGGCGGGTGACGCCAAAGTTCTTCCACAACATATCGCCGGGGAAGATATTGGCGGAGACCAGGTCCTTGATGGCATTGCCGTACTCGATGACGGCGTGCTCCATCTGCTCGGGCGTGGCCTCTTGCAGATAGATGTTGAGCGGCACCATGCGGCGCTCGATGTAAACGTGGCGCAGCACCAGGTTGTCGCCGCTCTCATCCAAAAGGCTGGGGCAGAAATGGCGCAGCTCGGCCAATAACTCTTCGTCAAAGCGGTAGCGCGGGAAGGCGACGTTGCTGTACTCCAGCGTGTCGGCCATGCGACCGACGCGGTCGTGCTGCTTGACGAGCAGGTATTTGCTCTTGATCAGCTCGCGGCTCGTTTCCTTCTGCGCGGGGTAAAAGTCTTTGATGACCTTGAAGACGAAGGGAAAGGACGGCAGGTCGAACACCAGCATCACCATGCCCTTGATGCCGGGCGCGATGCGGAACTTGTCGCTGGAGTGGCGCAGGTGGTAGAGGAAGTCGCGGTAGAAGAGGTTTTTGCCCTGCTTTTGCAGGCCGAGAGCGGCGTAGATTTCCGAGCGCGGCTTGCGCGGCATCAGCGAGCGCAGGAATTGCACATAGGCGCTGGGTACCTCCATGTCCACCATGAAGTAGGCGCGCGCAAAGCTGAACAGCATCAGCAGATCGTCTTCGCCGAAGAGCGCCGCGTCGATATAGAGCATGCCGGTCTCGCCGTGCAAGAGGGCTAAGGCAAAGGCAGTCTCGTGAAAGCCGTTGATGATCTTGCCGACCAGGTAGGCGCCCTTGTTGCGGAAGAACAGGCTGGACAGCACCTGGATCTGGAAGTTGGTGCGGCGGCGGTAGTCGCCCATCTCTTGCTGCAGGGCGGCCATCACATGCTCGATGTCGCGGCCCAGGTCTTCAAACTCAAGGTCGAGCTGGAAGTTGGTGACGATGCGGCGCAGGGTCTCACGCAAAGAATCGCGCAAGGCCTCCTGCGAGCTATTCGGCGCGGGGTAGTAGGCGCGGAAGGTGGGTTTGGCGGCGGGCTCGTCGTTCTCGATGTACTCGGTGGAGACGGCCGGGCGCACGAAGATGAAGTCGTTATTGAAGTAGCTGTGATGCAGGATGCGGGTGCAGACCGAGTTGAAAAAAGTCTCGGCCAGCTCGGGCTGGTGGTGGTCTATCAGCAGGCCGATGTAGTGCAGCTTGACCTGCTGCCAGATCTCCATCGCCAGCTCGCTGGTCTGGAAGCGTTCTTCCAGGCTGGCCACGGTCTCGTCCACCCGCTTGTCGTAGAACTCGATGCGCTCGCGCTGCGCCGTTTGCTGGCCATGCCAGTCGGCCTGCTCAAAACGCTTCTTGGCCTCGGCGCTGGTGCCGCGGAACAAGCGGTAGTGCCGATTGAAGCCGCCCAGCATCGCTTTGGCGATTTCGAAGGCGCGAGGATCGGTCAGCTTCTGCGGGAACATCGGCAATCCAGGCTGGGCGGGTCAGGGATGGGCGCTCAGGCTTCCGAGCTGAGTTGAGTAAAGCGCGCCTGCTCATAGCGCTGTTTGACGGCGCGCAAGGCATGCTGAAAAGCGGGCGCCACTTCCTCGGCCGAGGCTGCCGTGATGGCCAAGTCTTCCAGCAAGCCGTTGTGCAGGCCGTAAACCCAGCCGTGCACCACCACCTCCTGGCCACGCGCCCAGGCGTCTTGCACGACGGTGGTTTGGCAGGCGTTGCGGGCCTGCTCCAGCACATTGAGCTCGCACAAGGCATTGACGCGCTGATCGGGCTGCAGCTGGTCCAGCCACTCTTGGTGATGGTTGCGCACGTCCTGCACATGGCGCAGCCAGTTGTCCACCAGGCCCACGCGAGAGTCCAGCAAAGCGGACTTGACGCCGCCGCAGTTGGAGTGGCCGACCACGATGATGTGCTTGACCTTCAAGGCATCGACAGCGAACTGCATCACCGAGAGGCAGTTGAGGTCGGAGTGCACCACCACATTGGCCACATTGCGATGCACGAACAGCTCGCCCGGCAGCAGGTTGACGAGGTCATTGGCGGGCACGCGGCTGTCGGCACAGCCTATCCACAGGTATTGCGGCGTCTGCTGCTCCAGCAGACGGCTGAAAAATCCCGGCTCACGCGCCTCGGTGTTGGCGGCCCATTGCTTGTTGCTGTCCAGCAGCTCTTGAAGATTGGTACTCATGTCTGAATTGTCGAGGGATCGGATGACGGCACGCTTGCGGCTTGGCGGTAAGCCGCCCAAACCACACGGTCAATCAAGCGGCCCGCTTTGAATGCACTTTGCGGCAAACGCGCCTCCAGCATGTAGCCCGCGCGGCGCGCCACCGCCTGCGAGCCTTGGTTCCAGGCAAAGATGGGGGCGTAGAGTCGACTCAGCTCGGGCTGCTCGCGCCAGGCCCAATCGCTTACCAGGCGCAGCGCCTCGCTGCAGATGCCGCGCCGCCAGAAGGCCTGGCCTATCCAATAGCCTACCTCGGCATTGCAACGCAGCCAGCCTGACTCGGGCCGCACGCCGATGCAGCCGATCAGCTCGCCGGGCGTGTCGGCAGATTCGATGGCCCAAACGAAGCCGCCCATGCGCCAGCCGCCACCACACCAGGCCTCGGCATCGGCCAAGGTGTAGGGGTGAGGAAAGCCTTCAAACAGATTGCGCCAGACGGCCTCGTCATCGGCATGGCGCTGCAGAGCGGGCGCATCGTCCAGACGCAGCTCGCGCAGGCGGCAACGCTGGCCTTGCAAGCCGGGTGGGCTGAGCAGCTTCTCGCTCATGCGGCGGCCCAGGACTGCAACAAGGCCAGCGAAACGCCGATGCCGCCGCAAACCTCGACCAGCGGGCGCTTGAACTCGGCCAGGGCCGAGGCGTGCACGCTCAGCGCCGCCAGGGCCGCGCCGCAAGCGGGCTCCACCATCACCCGCATGGCATCGGCAAAGCGCGCACAGGCCTGGGTGGCTTGGGCGTCGGTGACCGTCAGGCTGAGGGTGGGATGGTGTTGCGCCAGGCGCAAGGCCTCGTCGGCCACGCGGCGTGCACCCAGGGAGGTGGCGACTGAGGTGATGGCAGGCAGGGTGACGGCTTGCCCGGCGCGCAGGCTTTGACTCAGGCTGTCGGCGCCCAGGGTTTCGACGGCGATCACCGGCACCTGATGCAGGCCATGGCGCTGCAGGCCTTGCACGATGCCGCAGAACAGGCCACCGCCGCCGACGGCGGTGATGACGGCGTCAAAGTCCAGGCCCTCGGCGCGCACCTCATCGATCAGGGTCGAGTGGCCAGCCCAGAGCAAGGGATGGTCGAAGGGGTGGACATAGCGAGCCCCGCGCTCGGCCGCCAGGGCTTGGGCGAAGGCATTGGCTTCATCGAACACCGCGCCATGCCGCAGCACGGCGGCACCGCGAGCGGCGATCTTCTCGGCCACGGCGGCGCTGCTGCTCTCGGGCAGGACGATGGTGACGGCCAGGCCCAGGGCGAGTGCCGCGTGCGCGGCCGCAAAGCCGGCATTGCCGCCCGAGGCGCAGACGATTTCGCGCGCGCCCTCCGCCGCCGCCTGCTGCACCAGCCGCCCCACACCGCGCAGCTTGAAGCTGCCGCTGGGCTGCAGCGCGTCCATCTTGAGCCAGACCTCGGCCTGCGGAAACAGGCCGGGTGCGGCACGCAAAAGCAGCGTGTTGAGGTGCAGGGGCGCGGGGGCTTGGGTCAATTACATGGTCTCCGCAAAGAGTTCACGGCCAATCAACATGCGGCGGATTTCGCTGGTGCCCGCCCCGATTTCATACAGCTTGGCATCGCGCCAGAGGCGGCCCAGCGGGTACTCGTTGATGTAACCATTGCCGCCGAAGATCTGAACGCCTTCGCCGGCCATCCAGGTGGCTTTTTCGGCCGTCCACAGGATCACCGAGGCGCAGTCTTTGCGGACCTGGCGCACATGCTCGGCGCCCAGCAGGTCGAGGTTCTTGGCCACGGTGTAGGCAAAAGAGCGGCCGGCTTGCAGCACGGTGTACATGTCCGCGACCTTGCCCTGGATCAACTGGAACTCGCCGATGCTTTGGCCGAACTGCTTGCGGTCGTGGATGTAGGGAATGACGTTGTCCATCACGCTTTGCATGATGCCCAGCGGGCCGCCGGTCAGCACGGCACGCTCGTAGTCCAGGCCCGACATCAGCACCTTGGCGCCGCCGTTGACCATGCCCAGCACGTTCTCGGCCGGCACTTCCACATTGTTGAAGACCAGCTCGCCGGTGTGGCTGCCGCGCATGCCCAGCTTGTCCAGCTTTTGCGCAATCGAGAAGCCCTTCATGCCCTTCTCGATCAGGAAGGCGGTGACGCCACGCGCGCCCAGCTCGGGCTCGCTCTTGGCGTAGACCACCAGGGTGTCGGCGTCGGGGCCGTTGGTGATCCACATCTTGTTGCCGTTGAGCAGGTAGTAGCCGCCCTTGTCTTCCGCGCGCAGCTTCATGCTGAGCACATCGGAGCCGGCACCGGGCTCGCTCATGGCCAACGCACCGACATGTTCGCCGCTGATCAGCTTGGGCAGGTACTTGGCTTTTTGCGCCTCGTTGCCGTTGCGCTTGATCTGGTTCACACACAAATTGCTGTGCGCGCCGTAGGACAGGCCCACCGAAGCGCTGGCGCGGCTGATTTCTTCCATCGCGATCATGTGGGCCAAGTAGCCCATATTCGCGCCGCCGTACTCCTCGCCGACGGTGATGCCCAACACGCCCAGATCGCCCATCTTGCGCCACAGGTCCATGGGGAACTGGTCGCTGTGGTCGATCTCCGCCGCACGGGGCGCAATCTCTGCCTGCGCGAAATCACGCACCGCATCGCGCAGCGCGTCGATGTCTTCACCAAGTTGGAAATTCAAGCCGGGCAGATTCATGCGTGTCTCCAGAAATTATTGGGGTGAAATTATTGGGGTCAGAGTCAATTTTTTGGCCCGCAAGCGCGAGCCGAGCGGGCCGCTGGGGCGCCCCATCCTAGGCCTGTGAGCGCAAGACCGCAGGACAGGAAAGCCCTTGCCCGGCGCTCGCCTCACCTTTATGTGACGTTTACGTAAACGTCAACTGGCGTCGGATTCTAAGCCGACAAAGCCTGCCGGGGCCAAGCCGCGTCGGTCGCATTTAGGGCCTTGACTCATTCGCGATCTGGCAGCAAGCGGCGCACCAGCGGGTGCGAGATTTTCTTATTGGTGCCGATGGCGAAGTAATGCTCCTCCACCCCTTCGCAGACCCCCACCTTGCGCAGCTCGTAGCGGGCGGTGAGTTTTTCATGCATCAACTCGGCGGCGGGGAAGACGCCGAAACCGCCCGAACCAAAGGTGGCCAGCAAGGCACTGTCCTCAAACTCACCAACGATGCGGGCGCGTATGCCCTGGCGCTCCAGCCATTGATCCAGGCGCAAGCGCACCGCTGCCTGGGTGGTGGGCAAGAGCAGGGGCACATCGGCCAGGGAACGGGGGAAGTCTCTCGCCGCCGCCTCGTACAAGGCCGCCGGCGCATACCAGGCCATGCTTGAGAAGCCCAATGAATGGCTGTAGACCTTGAGGTTAGGGTTGGTGGGCGCGGGCCGGTCGGACAAGACTACGTCCAAGCGGTGCAGGGCCAGCTCGGCCAGCAGGCCTTCGAACTGATCTTCGTGGCAGAGCAGGCGCAGATTGGGCTCGGCATCGACGATGGGTTGCATCAGCTGGCGCACCGCCAGCTTGGGCAGGCCGTCCGAGATGCCCACCGCCAGGCGCACCACCGGTGAGCCCACGGCCTCGCGCAGCACAGCAGGCAGCTGTTCACCCAGCTGAAAGATCTGATCCGCCTGGCGCAGCGCCGCCACGCCGGCGTCGGTCAGAGCCACGCCGCGGCCGGCCGGTTTGAGCAGGGCAAAGCCCAGCGAGCGCTCCAGCTCGCGCACCTGGGTGCTGACCGTTTGCACCGCCATGCCTAAGCGCTCGGCGGCCTTGGACAAGCCGCCTTCCTTGGCCACAACCCAGAAGTAATAAAGATGCCGATAGCTGAAATCAAGACTCATGCCCGCTCCTTGCTGGCCTCCGCCGCGATTGGAATGCCCAATGTTTTTCGGAAGCGTCTATCACCCATTCTCTGCTTTTTCTTGCAGGCTTGCTCGCCTATCCTGCCCCCATTCACGAAATCTCTTTTCGTCCACCGTCAAAGGAATCGCTATGAGCCTGTACGACTCTTACCCCCGCCAAGACGCCAAGCCCGTCCAAGCCACGGCCCTGCCTTTTTCGCCCGAGGCCCAGCAGCAATACGGCATGCACGCCTCGCAGAGTGGCAGCCAAGCCCTGGCTCCGTCGGCCAGCCGCGTGCTGCGCAACACCTATGCCCTGCTGTCCATGACCCTGCTATTCAGCGCGGCCGTGGCCGCCGCTGGCGTGGCCTTCAAGCTGCCGGCGCCCGGGCTGATCATCACCCTGGTGGCCTACTTTGGCCTGCTGTTCGCCATCCACAAAAAGCAGAACAGCGGCGTGGCCGTGCCCCTGGTGTTCGCCCTGACCGGCTTTATGGGTTACTCCCTGGGCCCCTTGCTGGCCAAGTCCCTGTCCCTGCCCGGCGGCGCGCAGACCGTGATGCTGGCTCTGGCCGCCACGGGTGCCACCTTCCTGGCCCTGAGCGCCTGGGTGCTGAGCTCCAAGCGGGATCTGTCCTTTATGGGCGGCTTCCTGTTCGCCGGCATGGTGATCGCGGTGCTGACCGGCCTGGCCGCTGCCTTCCTGCAGATCCCGGCGCTGAGCCTGGCTGTGTCGGCCATGGTGGCCCTGCTGTCCGCTGGCCTGATCATGTTTGAGACCAGCCGCATCGTGAACGGCGGCGAGACCAACTATGTGCTGGCCACGGTGAGCCTGTTCGTCTCCATCTTCAATCTGTTCACCAGCTTGCTGAGCCTGTTCGGCTTCGGCAGCTCGGACGACTAAGAAAAGCAAGAACCGCGCGACGCCAAGCCTCCCCAGACATGCAGAGCTTTCTCGACCCCGCCATCCTGTTTTTTGTTTTTGGCATTTTGGCGGGGGCGCTGAAGTCGAATCTGGAGATTCCGGCCCCCATCTCGCGCTTTCTCTCGCTCTATCTGCTGATGGCGCTCGGGCTCAAGGGCGGCTTCGCCCTCGCAGAGTCTGGCCTGACGCGGGAAGTGGTATTGAGCCTGGGCCTGGCCCTGCTGCTGGCCGTGCTGGTGCCCGCCCTGGGCTATCTCGTTCTGCGCCGCCGCATCGGTGGCTTTGACGCCGCGGCGATTGCCGCCACCTACGGCTCGGTCAGTGCGGTGAGCTTCATCACCGCCACCCAATACCTGGGCAATCAGGACATCGCCTACGGTGGCCATATGGCGGCGGCCATGGCCTTGATGGAGTCGCCCGCCATCATCATGGCCGTGCTGCTGGCCAACTGGGTGCGCAAGAATCAGCGCCAGGCCGGCATGGCACCCTCAAAAATCAACGATGCCCCGCTGGGCAAGATCTTGCATGAGTCGCTGACCGACGGCGCGCAACTGCTGCTCTTGGGCGCCATGGCCGTGGGCCTGCTCACCGGTGATGCGGGCCAGGCGGCGCTCAAGCCCTTCTCCACCGATCTGTTCAAGGGCATGTTGTCCTTCTTCCTGCTGGACATGGGTTTGGCCGCGGCGCGCAATATGGGCGGCCTGCGCAATCAATCGCCCTGGCTGATCGTCTACGCCCTGGCCTCCCCCCTGCTGCACGCGGGCCTGGCCTTGGGCATGGCGGCGGCCCTGAACCTCTCGGTGGGCGACACCGCCTTGCTGATGGTGCTGGCGGCCAGCGCGTCGTACATCGCCGTGCCGGCGGTGATCCGGCACGCCATCCCCGAGGCCAACCCCTCGCTGTATCTGGGCATGTCGCTAGGCCTGACCTTCCCCTTCAATATCTTGCTGGGCATCCCGCTCTACACGGCGGTGGCGCAGCGAGTGATGAGCTGAGTCCGCGTCTCGCGACACGGAATCCGCCACTCGGGCGGATGCTCATGCCTGACTCACAGGCCGGCTGCGACACTGCGGCATGGCCTTAACAAGCTCCAAGACTCTCTTGCTGCGGCTGCGCACCACGCTGCTGGTCGCCTTGCCCGTCTATCTCTTCTTCTTGCCGATGTGGCTGGACCGCTGGGCCGCCCTGCTGCTGCGCATCGGTCTGCCCAGCTTGGCGGGGCTGGCGGCTTTTTGCATTGCCGAGCGCTGGCCACGCCGCTTGCCCCAATGGTTGGCGCGCTGGGCCTGGCAGGTGGGCGCGGTGGC
Organism: Paucibacter sp. KBW04; assembly: GCF_003852425.1. Lineage (GTDB taxonomy): Bacteria > Pseudomonadota > Gammaproteobacteria > Burkholderiales > Burkholderiaceae_C > Paucibacter_A. The sequence continues at coordinate 237,289 of NZ_QAJN01000004.1, forward strand.
CGTGGCGATTCCGCTCACGGTGCTGCTGTTCTACCAGCTGGCCTTCCCGGCCGAGGCCGGCCCTTTTTGGCAAGACCCCAAGCGGCTGGAGGCCGTGTTCGCCTTTTGCTTTCTGGGCACTTTGATCGGGCCCTGGGCGGCCATGTCCGCCCTGCTGCGCCAGCGCGACATCGCCATGCGCCAAGCCGAGCAGCGGCGCGGTGAGTTGGAGCGCCAGGTGCTGGGCGCCCAGTTGCAGTTGCTGCAAGCCCAGGTGCAGCCGCATTTTCTGTTCAACACCCTGGCCAATGTGCAGGCCCTGGTGGAAGACGGCTCGCCCCAGGCCGGCCCGGTGCTGAGCCAGTTGATCGCTTACCTGCGCGCCGCCGTGCCGCGCCTGCATGAGAGCCAGACCCGCCTCGGCCAGGAATTGGACATGGTGCGCGCCTACCTGGCCCTGATGCGGCTACGCATGCCGGATCGGCTGAGCTTCAACATCGAGGTCGCGCCCGATTGCGACACTCTGCTCTGCCCACCGCTGACCTTGATGACGCTGGTGGAGAACGCCATCCGACACGGCATCGACCCCAGCCTGGACGGCGGCCATATCGAGCTGCAAGTGCGCCGCCAAGGCGAGCGCTGCCTGGCCAGGGTCAGCGACAGCGGCGTGGGCCTACAGGCCCACAGCACGGGCTTGGGCACGGGCCTCAGCCGCTTGCGCGAACGCCTGGAGGCCTTGTTCGGCCCCGACATCGCCCTGCGCATCAGCGAGTTGCAACCCAAGGGCTTCGCGGTCGAACTCGAATGGCCGGCCCGCCGAGAATGAGCGCCATGAGCACCCCACCCCGCGCCCTGATCGCCGACGACGAACCGCTGCTGCGCGAGCGCCTGCAGCGCCAACTGGCCACTTGCTGGCCCGAGCTGCAAATCTGCGCCCTGGCCCGCCACGGCCTGGAGGCGCAGGAGATGTTTGAGCAGCAGCGGCCCGACGTCTGCTTCCTGGACATTCATATGCCGGGCCTGAGCGGCATCGAGCTGGCCCGCCTGCTGGCCGGCCGCACGCACATCGTCTTCATCACCGCCTACGACCAATATGCTTTGCAGGCTTTTGAGCGAGGCGCGCTGGACTATCTGGTCAAGCCTGTCGAGGCCGAACGCCTGGCCCGCTGCGTGGCCCGCCTGCGCGAACGCCTGGCCCTGAGCCCGGCAGCCCCGACCCTGGACGACGCCTTGTTGGCCCGCCTACTGCAGCAGCTGCATGCTCATTCACCCAGCCCTGCCCCGACCGCCCGGGCCGCCCAACCCGCAGCCCTGCGCTGGATCAAGGCATCGGTGGGCACGGTGCTGCGCCTGATCCCGGTGCAGGACATTGACTATCTGCGCTCCGACGAGCGCTACACCGTGATCGCCTGGCGCGGCGAGGGCGCGGGCCCGGCCGAGGCGGTGGTGCGGACGCCGCTGAAGGAGCTGCTCGCCCAGCTGGACCCGGCGCAGTTTCAGCAGATCCACCGCTCGGTCGCCGTCAATCTGGCCGCCGTGCGCCAGGTGGTGCGAGGCGCTAACGAGACGGCCGAGCTGCATCTCAAGCACCGGCCCGAGGTATTGCCGGTCAGCCGCAGCTTTGTGCATCACTTTCGCGCGGATTGAATAGACACTGGCGTCGAATAGGCCGTCGCTCATGTCGCCAAAGCCGCGTCTGATACGCGGCGCAATGGCGCTCACGGGGGTGACACGGCACAGTTCGTCTCACCCCAAAACCTGTGAGACAAACGTGATGAACCCCAGCCGGACTTACTCCCCGAACCGCCTGATCGGCGGCCTGATGCTGCTGAGCTTTGCCCTGGGCATTCTTTCCAACTTCGCCCTGCAGCCGCTGGCTTGGGGCAAGGCAGGCTTTCTGGCCGCGGCCGCCCCGCAAGGCGCAGCGATTGGCGGGGCGGTGCTGATGGATCTGACCCTGGCCCTGCTAGGCCTGTGGATCAGCGTGCTGCTGCGCCAGCGCTATGGCGATCGCCAGCCCTTGCTGACGCTGTTCTGCCTGGCCTTGTCTGCCGCAGAGCTGGCGCTCTGCCTGGTGGAAGGCAGCGCCCTGATGGCCATGCGCACACTCAGCGCCAGCTATCTGGCCCACCCCCAGCTGGCCGAGGCCTACACCCCGGCGGCGGATCTGCTGAAGGGCTTGCGCAACGGCTTCCACTACTCGGGCAAGGCTTTTGGCGGCCTGGGCCTGCTGCTGTTCTTCGTGCTGCTGGCGCGTGCCGCCGCCCTGCCACTAGCCTTGCTGGGTTTGGTGATGGCCGCCACCGTGCTGCAAATCGTCACCGTGGCCCAGGGCTTTGTCGGCCAGGAAGCGAACTTGCTGATGCTGGCGCCGCTGGGCCTGCTCTACCCGGTGGCGGCAGCTTGGCTGCTGTGGCGCGGCCTGCCCCGATAAATTACAGGAATCGTTCCAGCAATTTCTTCGAGCCCTTGTCCAGGGCGAAGCGATCGGGCACCAGCATCTGCAGGCCATGGCTGCTGGCGATCAGCAAACGGCCTTCGCCCAGGCGGCGGATGTCTTCCTCGGTACGCAAGATGAACTGCGTCTCGCCGCGGTCGGTCTCCACCGTCCACTGGCTGGGGGTAGAGAAGGTCGAGACCTTTTTGATGCGCTGGATGCTGGGCATGAAGTCGCGGCTGGCCAGCTCGCTCTGCAGCAATTCGCGCTCGGGCGCGGGCAGGGCCGAGAGCCGCGCCACCCACAGCAGCTCGTGGCCGTCCTGGCCGACCAGGGACACGCCCTCGTCGGGTGCCGAGATGGGGTGAGCCCGCACGGGCACGACGCCCTCGTGCACTTGGCCCTCGGTGTCGGTCAGCACCAGGCGGCCGAAGGTGTTGCGTTCCAGTTTTTGATAAGCGGTGATGGTCATGGTCGCGATCTCTGGCATTCAGGCGCTGGCGGTATGGGCCGACAGATTGGGCGGCAGCAGGGGCACTTCGTCCTCGGCATCGATGCGGCGGGCCTGCGCTTCGTACAAACGCCAGTAATGGCCACGCTTTTCCATCAGCTCGTCGTGCGGTCCGACTTCCACCACCTGGCCGCGGTCCATCACCACCAGGCGATCGGCCTTGCGCAGGGTGGACAGGCGGTGGGCGATGGCGATGGTGGTGCGGCCTTGCACCAAGTTGTCCAGCGCTTTTTGGATTTCCTTCTCGGTCTCGGTGTCCACCGAGGAGGTGGCTTCGTCCAGGATCAGGATGCGCGGGTCGATCAGCAGGGCGCGGGCGATGGAGATGCGCTGGCGCTCGCCGCCGCTCAGGCCCTGGCCACGCTCGCCCACCAGGGAGTCATAGCCCTGCGGCAGGCGCAGGATGAACTCATGCGCGTGAGCGGCGCGGGCGGCAGCGACGATTTCTTCGCGGGTGGCGTCCGGCTTGCCGTAGGCGATGTTCTCGGCGATGGTGCCGAAGAAGAGGAAGGGCTCTTGCAGCACCAGGCCGATGTGGCGGCGGTAGTCGGCCACGCGGATGCGGCGCAGATCCACCCCGTCGACGCGGATGCCGCCTTCGGTCACATCGTAGAAGCGGCAGATCAGATTGACCAAGGTGCTCTTGCCTGAGCCGCTGTGGCCCACCAAACCAATCATCTCGCCGGGCTTGATCTCCAGCGTCAGGCCACGGATGACGGCGCGGTTGCCGTAGCGGAAGCCGATGTCCTCGATCTGAAGGCCGCCCTGCACCTTGTTCAGCGCCACCGGGTTGGTGGGCTCGGGCACATTGGACTGATGGTCAAGGATGTCAAAGATGCGCTTGGCGCCGGCGGCGGCCTTTTGCGTCACCGAAACGATGCGGCTCATGGAATCCATACGACCGTAGAAGCGGCCGATGTATGCCAGGAATGAGGTCAGCACGCCGACGGTGATGTCTTGATGAGAGATCAGGTAGATGCCGTAGGCCCAGACCACCAGCAAGCCCATTTCGGTCAGCAAGGAGACGGTGGGGGTGAACAAGCTCCAGGTCTTGTTGAGCTTGTCATTGACCTTCAGATTGTTGTCATTCGCCTCCTTGAAGCGCGTCGCCTCGCGCTTTTCCTGGGCAAAAGCCTTGACCACGCGGATGCCTGGGATGGTGTCGGCCAGGACCGAGGTGACCTCGCCCCAGACCCGGTCAATTTTCTCGAAGCCAGTGCGCAGGCGGTCACGCACCAGGTGGATCATCCAGGCGATGAAGGGCAGGGGCACCAGGGTGGCCAGGGCCAGCCAGGGGTTGATAGAAAACAGAATCACCGCCGTCATGGTCAGCATCAGTACATCGGTGATGAAGTCCAAGGCGTGCAGAGACAAAAACACGCTGATGCGGTCGGTCTCCGAGCCGATGCGGGACATCAGATCCCCGGTGCGTTTATTGCCGAAATACTCCAGCGACAGCGAGAGCAGATGCTCAAAGGTATGGGTGCGCAAATCGGCCGCGATGCGCTCAGACACCAGAGCCAAGATATAAGTTTTGGCCCAACCCAGCAGCCAAGACACCAGGCCCGCGCCCAGCAAGCCGCTCAGATACATGGCAACCAGCCAGGGGTCGATTTTTTGTCCGGCCTGGAAGGGGATCAACACCTCGTCCATCAGCGGCCGGTAGAGGTAAGGGCCAACCAGGGTGGCGCCCGTGGCGCCCAACATCAGCAAAAAGCCCAGCAGCAGCTGGCCCTGATAAGGCCGGGCAAAGCGCCACAGGCGTAGCAGCACCCAGGTCGAGGGCGGGGTGTGCAGCTCGCGGGCGCAGGTAGGGCATTCCTCGCTCTCGGCGGGCAAAGGGGCTTTGCAGCTGGGGCAGAACTCCAGGTCCTCACCCTCGCCAGCGCCCGCTTCGGCGCGGCGCTCAAACGCCTCCTGAAAACGCTGGGCCTGCAGATTGATCTGCAGGGTGAAGCGCCAGAGAGCCAGGCGGCCCTGCTCATTCTGCAGCTCCAGGCTGCCGATGCCGGCGTGATCGCTGATGCGCAGCTCAGTCGTCGGTGTCAGTGCCCACTCACGCCATTCGCCCGTGGCCGGATCCCAGGCCAGCAAACGCTTGTTCGTCAGCGCCAGCAGGCCGGCGGCGAAGCGCATTTGTGAGTCGAGGTCAACCTCAAGATGGGCTTGAACGTTCTCTTCGCCAGACAAGCGCGCTTGCAAGGCGGTCCATTGCGGATGCTGGGGCGACGCTTCAACAGGATGATGATGGTGCATTGTGTTTTTGAGCCAAGGCGAAATAGAAGCGTTTTGGCGATGTTTGGTGCCGGATTTTCACTCATGCGCTTGTGCGCTCAGCGAATACAGCTGGATCTAACGGCTGGCTAACATAAAGCGTGCACAAAACCAACGCAAACAACTGCACCAACGGGCTTACGCTCTTGCAAGACCCGTACCGGGCGTAGCACGCTCCCGAGAGAGTGCATAACTGAGCGCACAATTGCGCCCTGCTGCGTCCCCTCAACGCCGATTTCGCAAATCCCCTCCAGGCCACGCCATCCATGAGCAAGAAAGAAGACATCAAGCTGTTGCGCATCAATTACCTGCGCGGTCCCAATATGTGGACCTACCGCCCGGTACTGGAGGTCTGGCTGGACCTGGGTGAGCTGGAGGACTATCCCAGCAATCTGCTGCCCGGCTTCACCGAAAGACTGACCACCGCCCTGCCCGCCTTGATCGAGCACCATTGCGGCGTGGGCGAACGCGGCGGCTTTTTGCAACGTTTGCAAGAGGGCACTTGGTGCGGCCATGTGCTGGAGCACATCGTCATCGAGTTGCTGAACCTGGCCGGCATGCCCACCGGCTTTGGCCAGACCCGCAGCACCAGCCAGCGTGGCGTCTACCGCATGGTCTTCCGCGCCCGCGACGAGCAGGTCGCCCGCTGCGCCCTGGCCGAGGGCCACACCCTCTTGATGGCTGCCATCAATGACGAGGCCTTCGATGTGCAGGCCGCCGTGGCCCGGGTGCGCGACAAGCTGGACGACTGCTACCTCGGTCCCTCGACGGCCGCCATCGTGGCCGCCGCCACCGACCGTCGCATCCCGCATATCCGCCTGAATGACGGCAATCTGGTGCAGCTAGGCCATGGTGCACGCCAGCGCCGCATCTGGACGGCCGAGACCGATATGACCAGCGCCATCGCCGAAGGCATTGCCGGCGACAAGGATCTGACCAAGACCTTGCTGAAGTCCTGCGGCGTGCCGGTGCCCGAAGGCGTGGCCGTCAAGACGGCCGAGGCCGCCTGGGAAGCCGCCCAGGACCTGGGCCTGCCGGTGGTCGTCAAGCCCTCGGACGGCAACCATGGCCGTGGCGTGACCCTGGACCTGCGGGTGCGCGAGGACGTGATGGCCGCCTTCAAGCTCGCCGAGGAGCATGGCAGCGAAGTGCTGGTGGAGAGCTATATCCCCGGCAACGAGCACCGCCTGCTGGTGGTGGGTGGCAAGGTGGTGGCGGCCGCGCGCGGCGATATCGCCACCGTCACCGGCGACGGCACCCAAACCGTGGCCGAACTGATCGATTCTCAAATCAACACCGACCCGCGCCGCGGCCTGACCGAGGAATTCCCGCTCAACCGCATCAATGCCCTGGAAGACGCCGTCATCCTGCTGGATCTGGAGCGTCAAGGCCTGAAGATTGACTCCGTCCCCGCCGCCGGCCGCCAGGTGCTGATCCAGCGCAACGGCAATGTGGCCATCGACTGCACCGACCAGGTCCACCCCGATGTGGCCCACATCGTTTCGCTGGCTGCCCGGGTCATCGGCCTGGACATCGCCGGCATCGATGTAGTGGCCCGCGACATCGGCCGCCCCTTGCAAGAGCAAGGCGGCGCCATCGTGGAAGTGAATGCCGGCCCCGGCCTCTTGATGCACCTGAAGCCGGCCGAGGGCATGCCCCAGCCGGTGGGCCAGGCCATCATCGACCATCTGTTTGCCGAAGACGAAAGCGGACGCATCCCCATCGTGGGCATCGCCGGTTCGCGCGGCACCCACACCATGGCTCGCATCGTCGCCTGGTTGCTGCACCTCAATGGCCGCCATGTCGGCCTGGCCTGCCGCGACGGCCTGTTCCTGGGCCCACGCCGGGTGGAGCGCAAGAACAGCGCGCGCTGGGATGCTTCACATCGCCTCTTGATGAACCGGGGCGTGGACGCCGTGGTGATCGAGAACAGCGCCGAATCGGTGCTGCGCGATGGCCTGGCCTATGACCGCTGCCAGGTCGGCGTGATCACCGATATGGGTGGCATCGCATCCCTGAGCGAGTTTGATGTGCACAGCGAAGATCAGCTCTACAAGGTCTTGCGCACCCAGGTGGACGTGGTGCTGAGCGAAGGCGCGGCCGTGCTGAACGCGGATGTGGCCCGTTTGCTGGACATGGCCGAGCTGAGCGACGGCGAGGTGATTCTCTACGCCGCGGATGGCAACTCGCCGGCCTTGGTAGAGCACCGCGCCAAGGGCGGCCGTGCCGTCTTCTTGCAAGGCGGCGCCGCCATGCTGGCGCAAGGTTCTTCTGAGACCGCAGGCGCCAACGTGGATGCCTTGCTGCGCCGCTTTGCAGCCAGCTCGGCCGCGACCAGCGCCGAGATCGACGCCTCGGTGGCCTTGGCCGCCGTGGCCACCGCCTGGGCCATGAACATCCCGCCCGAGCTGATCTCTGCCGGCCTGGACACTTTTGTGCCCGAACTCCAGGCCTGATCCAGCAGCGCCGCCCCGAACTCATCTCTCTCTCCCCCAAAAGAATCGAAAGACAGCAAACCATGGAAGTCTCTCGCACCCGTGCACTGCGTGGCCCGAATATGTGGAGCCGCCATACGGCCATCGAGGCCGTCGTGCATTGCCAGCCGCAAGAGCAATCAATGGCCGAGATGCCGGACTTCGAAGCCCGGCTGCGCGCGCTCTTCCCCAGCATCGGCGCGCTGCGGCCCGCCAGCGCCAGCCGCACGCCCATCTCCCTGGCCCATGTGCTGGAACAAGCCACCCTGGCCCTGCAGGCGCAAGCCGGCTGCCCGGTGACCTTCAGCCACACCCATATCACCTCCGAGCCCGGCAGCTATCAAGTGGTGGTGGAGTACAGCGAGGAAGACGTGGGCCGCCTGGCCTTCGAGCGCGCCTGTCAGCTGGTTGAAGCCGCGATGAACGGCGGCACGTTTGACGCCGACGCCACCCTGGCTCAGTTGCGAGAGCTGGACGAAGACGTGCGCATGGGGCCCTCGACCGGCTCCATCGTCAACGCCGCCGTGGCACGCGGCGTGCCCTACCGCCGCCTGACCCAGGGCAGCTTGGTGCAGTTCGGCTGGGGCGCCAAGCAGCGCCGCATCTGGGCCGCCGAGGTGGACGCCACCAGCGCCGTGTCCGAATCGATCGCGCAGGACAAAGACCTGACGAAACGTCTGCTGCAATCGGCCGGTGTGCCCGTGCCCATCGGTAGCCCGGTACACACGGTGGATGAGGCCTGGGCGGTGGCCCTGGACGTGGGCCTGCCGGTGGTCGTCAAGCCGCAAGACGGCAACCAGGGCAAGGGCGTGACGGTCAATGTCGTCACCCGCGAGCAGATGGAAAGCGCCTACAAGGCGGCCGAGGACATCGGCACGGTGATGGTGGAGAAATTCCTGCCCGGCAGCGACTACCGCCTGCTGGTGATCGGCGACAAGCTGGTCGCCGCCGCCCGCCGCGACCCGCCGCATGTGATCGGCGACGGCGTGCTGACCGTCAAGCAGTTGGTGGACAAGGTCAACTCAGACCCCAAGCGGGGCGATGGCCACGCCACTTCGCTGACCAAGATCCGCTTTGACGATATCGCCGTCGAGCGCCTGACCCAGCAAGGCCTGACGCCTGAGTCCGTGCCGGAAAAAGGCCGCCGCGTCATCCTGCGCAATAACGCCAACCTGTCCACCGGCGGCACCGCCACCGATGTGACCGATGACGTCCACCCCGATGTGGCCGCGCGCGCCATCGCCGCGGCCCAGGTCGTGGGCTTGCATGTCTGCGGCGTTGACGTGGTGGCCGAAGGCGTGCTGCGCCCGCTGGAAGAGCAAAGCGGCGGCATCGTCGAGGTCAATGCAGCACCTGGCTTGCGCATGCACCTGAGCCCCAGCTATGGCAAGGGCCGCAATGTGGGTGAGGCCATCATTGCCCATCTGTACGGCCATGGCCACAAGGGCGAGGACGGCCGCATCCCCGTGGTCGCCGTCACCGGCACCAATGGCAAGACCACGACCTCGCGCCTGATCGCTCACCTGTTTGCCACCTGCGGGCTCAAGGTCGGCATGACCAATACCGACGGCGTCTATGTGGACGGCCGCCAGATTGATAGCGGCGATTGCTCCGGCCCCAAGAGTGCCCGCAATGTGCTGATGCATCCCGATGTGGAAGCCGCCGTGTTCGAGACCGCGCGTGGCGGCGTCTTGCGTGAAGGCCTGGGCTTTGACCGCTGCCAGGTTGCCGTGGTGACCAATCTGGGCGCCGGCGACCACCTGGGCATGAACTTCCTCAATACCGTGGAAGACCTGGCCCTGGTCAAGCGCGTCATCGTGCAGAACGTCGCGCCCACCGGCTTTGCCGTGCTGAATGCCGCCGACCCCAATGTGGCCAGCATGGCCGCCACCTGCCCCGGCCAAGTCATCTTCTTCGCCGCCGACCGCCACCACCCGCTGATGGCCACCCATCGCGCCCAGGGCAAGCGCTGCGTCTATATCGACGGCGATATGCTGGTCGCGGCCCAGGGCTCCTGGCGCGAAAGCATTCCGCTGCGCGAAATTCCCATCACCCGCAACGGCGCCATCGGCTTCCAGGTCGAGAACGCCATGGCCTCGGTGGCCGCCGCCTGGGGCGTGGGTCTGGACTGGGACACGGTGCGCCGCGGCGTGGCCAGCTTCGCCAATGACGCTGACAACGCCCCCGGCCGCTTCAATGTGATGGACTATCGCGGTGCCACGGTGATCGCCGACTACGGCCACAACGGCGACGCCATGACGGCCCTGGTGGCCGCCGTGGAGGCTTTGCCGGCCAAACGCCGCTCGGTGGTGATCTCGGGCGCCGGCGACCGCCGCGATGAAGACATCCGCGTGCAGACCCAGATCCTGGGCGAGGCCTTTGACGAAGTCATCCTGTTCCAGGACGCCTGCCAACGCGGTCGTGAAGACGGCGAAGTGCTGGCCCTGCTGCGCCAAGGCCTGGAAGGCGCCAGCCGCGTCAGTCAGATTGAGGAGATTCGCGGTGAGTTCATCGCCATCGATCGGGCGCTCGAAAAGCTGCAGCCGGGCGACCTCTGCCTGGTCCTGGTCGACCAGGTTGAGGAAGCGCTCGCTCACCTGGCACAGCGCATCGCCCAAGGCTAAACGCCCGACTCAGGCGGCCTGAACCTGAGGCCTGGCCGCCAGCATCTCCCTGTTCATCGGGGTAAAGTTTTGAAAACAAGGGTTTCTCCCGCCCCCGTTTGTTGGGGAACTAGGGGGGTAAATTTTCAGACCTGCGGTCCATAATCAGTCCAGACAAGCTGGTGCAAGCCCTTTTGTCGGCTCATTTCGATTCGCGCTGCCAATCACCAATCGAGTGATGCGGTTCTTGGATTTCGAATTGCCCTTGCCGTTTGACGCAATGCCTGCGCCCCCGAACGGCTGACGATTTCTGTCACGTTTTCAGTGGAGATGCAACCATGATTAGATGCAATAAATTGGTTCAGGGTTTGTTGGCGGCAGGACTTGCCACAGCATTGTCAAGCGGAGCATTCGCCTCCATCACGGTCAAGGACGGCGTGGGCGGCACACTGGCCTCTGGCGTCACCGAATTTGACGAAAACTCTGCGGGCAGTGGAGTCATCATCGGCGGTGGCCCGGGCACACCACCAGTCGTGGGACAAATTCAAGACTTGTTGTATCAATCGAATGTGGTGGGCTTCACCGGCAGCTCATCTTCGGGCTTGAACAACAGCTTTGCTTCGGGTGGCTATGAGTTGACCTTGGTCGCGCATCTGCAACTCAAAGTCACCAGCGTGAACATGTTGGGTGGCGGAGCCTTTGTCGCGACTTTTTCGGCGGTGGCCGGAAATGCTGGCCTCTACTTTGACAACACCGCCCAAGGTGGCATGAAGTCAGACACGGCCTCGGGCAATGGCTTCGATGATGGCCGCCTGATCGGCATGTTCAATGTCCTGCCTGGCGGCGTATCGGCTTTCTACAGCCCCAACCCCGGCACAGGCATCGGCACTGCTGCCTTTGATTTCCAAACCGTCGGGATGGTCGACAGCAACTACCTGAGCAGCACCACGGGTGCCATCACAGGGATCAATTTCACGTCCAACCAAAGTCTGCCTCCCGGAACTTCGTTGGCTACGTCTTTCCACAACAACACGCCCAACAACTGGTCGGACCTCTATCCGACCTATGTGGTGGGTCAGAACGACGTGCTGCTCAAGGTGGACGGCTCCAACACCTTCACCACGGCGGTGCCTGAGCCCTCGACCTACAGCCTCTTGCTGGCCGGTATCGGTGCGCTGGGTTTCCTGGCTCGTCGTCGCCGCGCCGACTGATCGCCCACCAGCTTTCATCAGCCCAAACAAAAAGCAGCCGCAAGGCTGCTTTTTTTGTGCCCCACCCGGCTTCATCGGAGGCCGGGCGCAGAACGATTTCCGCAATGAGGCAGACAGCCCTCGACCAAGGACGGGGGCTGCTTTTTGCTTACTTGCTGCCGGGCAGCTTGCCGTCCACACCCTTGAGGTAGAAGTTGATGCCAGAGAGGAATTTGTCGTCCGCGACTTCATCCTTTTTCAGCACTTCCTTGCCGTCCTGGCCCAGCAGAGGACCCTTCCAGATGGTGTAGCTACCGTCCTTCAAACCGGCCTTGATCTTCTCGACCTCGGCCTTGACTTCCGCCGGCACGGTGTCGGCAATCGATACCAGATCAATCGCGCCTTCCTTGACGCCCCACCAGGAATGCTTGCCCGGGCCGGCCGTCCACTTGCCGTCCAGCGCCTCACGCACGGTGGCGATGTAGTAGGGCGCCCAGTTGATGACCGCCGAGCCCAGGTGAGCCTTGGGGCCGTAAGCCGTCATGTCCGAATCCCAGCCGAAGGCGTACTTGCCGTTCTTCTCGGCCGTCTGCAGCACGGCGCTGGAGTCGGTGTTCTGCATCAGCACATCGGCGCCACCATTGATCAGGGTCTGGGCCGCCTCGGTTTCCTGCGGCGGGTCAAACCACTTATTGACCCAGACCACCTTGACCTTGATCTTCGGGTTGCCGGTCTGCGCGCCCAGGGTGAAGCTATTGATATTGCGGATCACCTCGGGGATGGGGATAGAGCCCACCACGCCCAGGGTGCCGGTCTTGCTCATCTTGCCGGCGATCACGCCCGCCAGATAAGCGCCCTCATAGGTGCGCGAGTCATAGCTGCGCAGATTGTCGGCCTGCTTGTAGCCGGTGGCATGCTCGAACTTGACGTCCTTGGCGTCCGGCGCGACCTTGAGCATGGACTCCATATAGCCAAAAGTCGTACCGAAAATCAGCTTATTGCCTTGGCCCACCATATCGCGGAAGACCCGCTCGGCATCGGCCGCCTCGGGCACTTTCTCGACGAAGGAGGTGGAAATCTTGTCGCCGAACTCCTTCTCCAGCGCCTTGCGGGCGTTGTCGTGGGCAAAGGTCCAACCCCCATCGCCCACCGGGCCGACATAGGCGAAAGCGATCTTCAGCGGCTCGGCCTTGGCAGGGGCAGCCGAAGCGGCCGAGGCGGGCTGGGCTGTTGCCGCAGCATCTTCCTTCTTGCTGCAAGCCACCAGGGCGGCCGCGGCGCTCAGGGCCAGGCCGGAATAGCCGGCAAGCTTGAAGAGTTGGCGTCTAGTACTGAGTCGATTCATAGCTTCTCCTGTGGACGGTAGGACGATGAAATTGAAATAAGAAAAGAGCGGGCTCAAGAACCCGGAAAGAAAGGCTTGCCCAGCGAGGCCGGCATATTGGCGCGGATGAAGCTGGCGTTGCTGGAGATCAGCACCAATACCGTGATGGTGGCCAGATAAGGCAGCATGCTGAGGAACTGGCTGGCGATGGCCACGCCCTGGCCCTGCAGATGGAACTGCAGCATGGTGACAAAACCGAAGAGATAGGCGCCGGCCAGGATGCGCGCTGGTCGCCAGGTGGCGAAGGTCGTGAGCGCCAGCGCGATCCAACCCTTGCCGGCAATCATGCCCTCCACCCACAGCGGTGTGTAGATCACCGAGACGTAGGCGCCGGCCAGGCCGCATAGCGCGCCGCCCGCCATCACCGCCGCCAAGCGTATGCGCCGCACCGGGTAGCCCAGGGCATGGGCGGACTCGGGCGACTCGCCCACGGCTCGCAACACCAAACCCGAACGCGAGCGGTAGAGAAACCAGGCAATGGCCGCCGTCAAAAACATGGCGCCGTAAACCAGCGGATGCTGCTTGAACAAGGCCGGGCCCAGCAAAGGGATGTCGGCCAGGCCAGGGATCTCAAACGAGGCCCGTGGCCCCAGCTTTTCCTGGGTGTAGCGGATGCCGGCAAAGGCCGAAAAACCCGCGCCAAACAAGCTCAAGGCCAGGCCGGCCGCGTACTGATTGGTGTTGAGCCAGATCACCAGCAGGCCGAACACCGCCGCCATCAGCGCGCCCGCGCCCATGCCGGCGAGCAGGGCCAGGGCGTCGCTGCCGGTATGAAAAGCGGTGGCAAAGCCCACCATCGCGGCCACCAACATCATGCCTTCGGCGCCCAGATTGACGATGCCGGCCCGCTCGTTGATGAGCAGGCCCAGGGCCGCCAGCGCCAGCAAGGTGCCGGCACTCAAGGAGGCGGCGATCAAGAGTGCATGAGACTCCACGCGAACTCCTTACTTGGCCAGGGCCAGATGGGCCCGGCGCAAGCGGTAATGGATCAAGGTGTCACTGGCCAGCAGGCTGAACAGCAGCAGGCCCTGGAACACCCCTGTGATGGATTTGGGCAGGCCCAGGCGCGACTGCGCCAGCTCGCCGCCGATATAAAACATGCTCATCAAGAGGCCGGAGAACACAATGCCCACCGGATGCAAACGCCCCACAAAGGCCACGATGATGGCGGCAAAACCATAGCCCGCCGGCACATAGGGCGTCAGCTGGCCCAGGGGCCCGGCCACCTCCAGCGCGCCCGCCAAACCCGCCAAACCACCGGACACCAGCAAGGCCGTCCACAGCGCCCGCTGCGATGAAAAACCCGCATAGCGCGCCGCCGCCGGCGCCAAGCCGCCCACCTGCAGGGCGAAGCCCGCATAGCTGCGGAACATAAACACCCACATGGCCAGCACCGCGCCGGCCGCAATCAACACACCGATGTGCAGACGCGTTCCCTCGATCAGCTTGGGGATCTTGCTGACGGCAAGGAAGCTGATGGACTGGGGAAAGTTATAGCCGGCCGGGTCTTTCCAGGGCCCGTAGACCAAATAGCTCAGCAGCAGATCGGCCACATAGACCAGCATCAGGCTGACCAAAATCTCATTCGCATTGAAGCGCGAGCGCAGGCCGGCCGTGATGGCCGCCCAAGCCATGCCGCCCAGGGTGCCGGCCAGCAGAATCGTCGTTACCAGCAGGACGCGGCTGGAGCCCGCATCGGCCTGCATGGCCACCCAGCCGCCGGCCAGGGCGCCGATGATGAACTGTCCCTCGGCCCCGATATTCCAGACATTGGAGCGAAAGCACAGCGCCAGGCCCAGGGCGATCAGGATCAGCGGCGTGGCCTTCAGGCCTAACTCGCTCCAGGCATAGGCGCTGCGCACGGGCTCCCAGAAGAACATCTGCAGGCCGCGCAGGGGGTCCTTGCCCAAGAGCATAAACAGCGCCACGCCCAGTGCCACGGTGACGGCCAGGGCGAGCAGCGGTGAGGCCAGGGCCATCAGCTTGGAGGGCTGGGGGCGCGCTTCTAACTTAAACATGCTGGGCCACTCCCTGCTGGCGCACATTCCACAGCCCGCTCATCCACTCGCCCACCAACTCGCGATTGGCCTGCGCGATGGGCAGCACCGGCGACAGACGGCCCTGGGCCATCACCACCAGGCGATCACTGATCTCAAACAACTCGTCCAACTCCTCACTCACCACCAAGACGGCGCAGCCGCTGTCACGCAATTTCAGCAACTCGGCGCGAATCTGCGCCGCCGCGCCCACATCCACGCCCCAGGTCGGCTGCGCGATGATCAAAACCTTGGGCGCGGCCGAGATCTCGCGGCCGACGATAAATTTCTGCAGATTGCCACCCGAGAGGCTGCGCGCCGCCGCCCCGGCCCCACCGGCCCGGACGTTGAAGCGGGCGATCAAGCTCTCGGCCAGGTGCTGGACCTGGCCCACCTTGACCCAGCCCCAGCGGTTGATGTTCTCGGTCCGCGTCAGCAAGGTGTTTTGCGCCAGCGACAGATCGGGCACCGCGCCGCGGCCCAAGCGTTCCTCAGGCACAAAGTGCAGGCCC
The DNA here is from genome assembly GCF_003852425.1 of Paucibacter sp. KBW04. Classification (GTDB taxonomy): domain Bacteria; phylum Pseudomonadota; class Gammaproteobacteria; order Burkholderiales; family Burkholderiaceae_C; genus Paucibacter_A. The sequence goes on from NZ_QAJN01000004.1 coordinate 252,689, forward strand.
AGATGGCGACGTTTGCGTGCGCTGCTGCGGGCAATGTCTTGGCCGAAGAGTTGGACCGACCCCGGCTCACCCCGCGCATCCTCGCCCGAGAGCGCCGCCATCAACTCCTGCTGACCGTTGCCGGATACGCCAGCCACGCCCAGGATCTCGCCGCTGCGCAGCTCCAACTCCAGATCCACCAAGGTGGTGCCAAAGGCTTGAGACTTGGCCAGGCTGAGCCGACGCAAGGCCAGTGCGGGCAGCTCACCCTTGTGCGCAAGGGCGGCGGCCGGCGCGGCCCGCAGAGGCGGCGGCTCATTGCCTATCATCAGGCGCGAGAGTTCGGCATTGCTCTGCGTGCGCGGGTCCACCTCGCCGGTGACCTTGCCCGCCCGCATCACGGTGCAGTGATCGCATAGCGCGCGAATCTCATCCAGCTTGTGGCTGATGTAGAGGATGGAGCAGCCCTGAGCCGCCAACAAGCGCAGGGTGGCAAACAGCTTGTCCACGGCTTGTGGGGTTAGGACCGAGGTGGGTTCGTCCAGAATCAAGAGCTGGGGCTTGCCCAGCAAGGCCCGTACGATCTCGACCCGCTGGCGCTCGCCCACCGACAAGGTGTGCACCGGCCGCATCGGATCCACCTCCAGGCCGTAGCTCTGCGCCACCTCGCGGATGCGGGCGATCACCTCGGCCAGGCTCAGCGTCTTGTCCAGCCCCAGCCAGACGTTCTCGGCCGCGGTCAGCGTGTCGAACAGCGAGAAATGCTGGTAGACCATGCTGATGCCCAGCGCCCTGGCCTCGGCCGGGCTCTTGAGGGACAAGGCCTGGCCGTTCCAGCGGATCTCGCCGGCGTCGGGCTGTACCGCGCCGTAGATGATCTTCATCAAGGTCGATTTGCCGGCGCCGTTTTCGCCCAGCACGGCGTGGATCTGCCCCGCCGCAACGCTGAGGCTCACCCCATCATTGGCCTTGACGGCCGGGTACTGCTTGCTGATGCCGGTGAGTTCCAGGCGTGGTTTCATCGAAAAGAAAGGGCTGAGAGCAAGGGAGGGGGTGACCGCAAAAACAAAGGGCTTAGCCCTTCATGCCTTCGTCACGCGAATAGCGTATTTTCCCAGACACATAGCTGCGCAGCAGATTGCGCTCGTCAGACAAGCACATCCAGGCGAACACGCGTTCATGCAGACCCCGCACGACCTCGTCCCGCGCCCCTGCCACCGGGCCTTGCGCCCAATCCCACACGCACACATCGGCCAGTGTACCGACGCCGAAGTGCCCCATCTCTTGCGCTAAACCCAGGGCTTCGGCCGCGCCGCGGGTGGCCGCGTAGAGGCCAGACCAGGCCGTCAGCCGCCGCCCCGCCAGCGCCTGGACCTTGTAGGCGTCCAGCAGGTTGCGCTGCATGGACAAGCTGGTGCCGCCGCCCACATCGCTGGCCAGACTGACCTTCACGCCGGCTTGGGCAAGCGCCGGCCAGTCAAACAAACCGCTGCCCAGGAAGAGATTGGAGGAGGGGCAAAACGAGATCTGCGCCCCGCTGCGGGCCAGCGCTTGGCGGTCCGTCTCATCCAGCCAGATGCCATGAGCCAGCAAGGCGCGCGGGTGCAAGAGCCCGACCCGCTCATACACATCCAGATAGCTGCGCGCCGTGGGAAAAAGCTCCGCCACCCAACGCACCTCTTCGCGGTTCTCGGCCACATGGGTTTGCATAAAGAGCGAGGCGTCGGCGCGGCACAGAGCGCCGGCCATGGCCAATTGTTCGGGCGTGCTGGTGGGGGCGAAGCGCGGCGTCACCGCATAGGCCAAGCGCTCGCGGCCATGCCAGCGGGAGATCAGGTCCAGGCAGTCGCGCTCGGCACTGGCCACATCGTCCAGCAAGGCCGCAGGCGCATTGCGGTCCATCAAGACCTTGCCGGTGATCAGGCGCATGCCGCGCTGGGCGCCGGCCTCGAACAAGGCCTCGGCCGAGACCTTGTGCACGGTGGGGAAGACCACCGCCGCCGTCGTGCCATGCGCCAACAAGGCGTCGAGAAAACGCTGAGCGCCCCGCTCGGCCACGGCCGGGTCAGCATAGCGGCACTCGGCCGGGAAGGTGTAGGTATTGAGCCAGTCCAGCAACTCGGCGCCGTAAGAGGCGATCACATCCAGCTGCGGGCAATGCACATGGGTGTCGATAAAGCCCGGCAGGATCAGCCGCCCACTGAAGTCCTGCAGCTCCCAGCCCTCGGCCACATCGGGCGCCTGAACTTGCGTACCCTGCACGCGGCCGTTCTCGATCAAGAGCCAGGTGTCGGGCTGAAAGCGCAGGGTCGAAGTTTCCAGCTCACCCCAAGCGGGCTCGCCAACAAAGTCCAATAAATCGCCGCGCAATGCCAGCTTTTGTAGTGGGGAAACACGGGGGGATTGGGAGGCAGCAGATGACATACCCTGGCATCCTATATCTTTGAGCCCCGCAGCCCTGGCCTTTCCCCATGAGCACAAGCCCCCAAACGCACATCCCGCCACGCGCCATCCGTTTCTTTCAGCGGGGCCAGATCCAGGCCGTGCAAGACCTGGCCCCCACGACCACGGTCTTGCAATGGCTCCGCGAGCACGCGCACTGCACGGGCACGAAGGAGGGTTGCGCCGAGGGCGATTGCGGGGCCTGCACCGTCTTGCTGGGCGAACTGGTGGGCGGCCAGCTGCAGCTGCGCAATGTCAATGCCTGCACCCAGTTTTTGCCCACGCTGGACGGCCAGGCCTTGTTGACGGTGGAGGATCTGGGCAGCAGCGCGGCGCTCAACCCGGTTCAGCGAGCCCTGCTGGACTGCCACGGCAGCCAATGCGGTTTTTGCACCCCCGGCTTTGTGATGAGCTTGCAAGCCTGCTACGAGCGCCACTGCGAAGCCGGCACCCGGCCCACGCGCCAAGAACTGGCCGATGATCTGGCCGGCAATCTCTGCCGCTGCACCGGCTACCGGCCGATTCTGGATGCCGGCCAGGCCATGTTTGAGCGGCCCCAGCAACGCATCGCCACCGCCCCCATTGCCGCCGCACTCCAAGCCCTGCAGCAAGACCCGCCCCTGCACTATGCAGCGGCCAACCCGGCCTACCCAGGGCGCATCGATCACTTCCACGCCCCGCGCACGCTGGAGGCCTTGGCCGAGCTGCGCCAGGCCCTGCCCCAGGCCCGGCTGCTGGCGGGCAGCACCGATATCGGCCTCTGGCATAACAAGCAGTTCCGCGATCTGGGCGACATCATTTACCTCGGCGCCGTCGCCGAGCTGCGCGAGATCCGCAGCCAGGCCTGGCCCGATGGCCGCCCCGGCCTGTGGATAGGCGCGGGCGCGAGGCTGGAAGACGCCTGGGCCGCCTTGACCGAGGCCGCGCCTGAGCTGCGCGAGCTGTGGCTGCGCTTTGCCTCGCCGCCGGTGCGCCAGGCCGGCACCCTGGGCGGCAATATCGCCAATGGCTCGCCCATCGGCGACGGCGCACCGGCGCTGATCGCCCTGGGCGCCGACATCGTGCTGCGCTTGGGCACTGTGCAACGCCGCCTGCCCTTGCAGGACTTCTATCTGGACTATATGAAGAATGCGCTGCTGCCCGGCGAGTTTGTCGAGGCGATGCATCTGCCCCTGCCTGAGGCCACACAGCCCCTGCGCGCCTACAAAATCAGCAAACGCTTTGATAGCGATATCTCCGCCCTCTGCGCCGTCTTCGCCCTGCAGCTGGATGACGACCACACCGTGCGTCAGGCCCGCCTGGTGTTTGGCGGCATGGCTGCCACCGTCAAGCGCGCGGCCACGGCTGAAGCCGCTTTGCTGGGCCAGGCCTGGTCGGCCGAGGCAGCGGCGCGTGCCGCTCAGGCCTTGAGTCAGGACTTCAAGCCCCTGAGCGATATGCGGGCCAGCAGCGACTACCGGCTCAAGGTGGCGCAAAACCTCCTCCACAAGTTCTGGCTGGAGACACGGCCAGACCAGCCCTTGCTGGCGGCGCAAAGCCGGGTCTGGCAAGCCATCAGCACGAACGGGAGCCAGGCATGAGCGCCCCTATCGTTGGCGTCAGCCGTCCGCATGAATCCGCTGCCCTGCATGTCTCGGGCGAGGCTCGCTACTGCGACGATTTGCCCGAACTGCAAGGCACGCTGCACGCGGCCCTGGGCCTCTCACCGGTCGCCCATGGCCGCCTGCTGTCCATCGATCTGGATCTGCTGCGCCGCCAGCCCGGCGTCGTGGCCGTGCTGACGGCGGCCGACATCCCGGGCGAGAACAACTGCGGCCCGCTGCTGCCTGACGACCCCATTCTTGCCGCTGACACACTGAGTTATCTCGGCCAGCCGGTGTTCGCCATCATCGCCAGCACGCGCGAACTGGCGCGGCGCGCGGCGGCGCTGGCCAAGCAGGCGATTCGATTCGAAGCCTTGCCGGCGGTGCTCACCGCACTGGAAGCCCATGCCGCAGGCCAGTATGTGATCCCGCCCATGCATCTGAGCCGTGGCGATGCCAGCGCCGCTCTGCAGGCCGCGCCGCATCGCTTGCAAGGCGAGTGGCGCGTGGGCGGCCAGGAGCAGTTTTATCTGGAAGGCCAGATCAGCTACGCCCTGCCCCAGGAGCAGAACGCCCTGCTCTTGCACTGCTCCACCCAGCACCCCAGCGAGATGCAGCAGCTGGTGGCCCACGCCTTGGCTTGGCAGGCGCATGCGGTGCAGGTGCAGTGCCGGCGCATGGGCGGCGGCTTTGGCGGCAAGGAGTCGCAATCGGCCCTGTTCGCCTGCGTCGCCGCCATCGCCGCGCACAAACTCGCCCGGCCGGTCAAGCTGCGCCTGGACCGCGATGACGACTTCCTCATCACCGGCCGCCGCCACGGCTTTGACTACCTTTGGCAGGTGGGCTTTGACGATGAAGGCCAGATCCTGGCGGCCGAGATCGAGCTGATCGCCAACTGCGGTCACTCGGCCGATCTCTCCGCCCCGGTGATGGCGCGCGCGCTCTGCCATTTCGACAATGCGTACTGGCTGCCCCATGTGGCCATGCACGGCTTTTGCGCCCGCACCAACACCCAGAGCAACACCGCCTTCCGCGGCTTTGGTGGGCCGCAAGGGGCTTTGGCCATCGAGATGATTCTGGACTCGGTGGCGCGCCGCTTGCGGCTGGACCCTTTGCTGGTGCGGCAGCGCAATTTCTATCGCGAGACGGAAGGCCGCAATATCACGCCCTATGGCCAGACGGTTGAAGATAACCAGATCGCCGCGCTGACAGAGCAAGTGGCCCAGAGCAGCGACTACGCGGCCCGCCGCCAGGCCATCGCAGCCTTCAACGCCAGCAGCCCTATTCTGAAAAAAGGCCTAGCGCTGACGCCGGTGAAGTTCGGCATCTCTTTCAATGTGGTCCACCTCAACCAGGCCGGCGCCTTGGTGCACGTCTACACCGATGGTTCGGTCCTGGTCAACCATGGCGGCACCGAGATGGGCCAAGGGCTCAACACCAAGGTGGCCCAGGTCGTCGCCCATGAGCTGGGCCTGGAAGCGGCCGCCGTGCGCTGCAGCGCCACCGACACGCAGAAGATCGCCAACACCTCGGCCACCGCCGCCTCCACCGGCAGCGATCTGAACGGCAAGGCCGCCCAGGATGCTGCACGGCGCATCAAGCAGCGCCTGCTGCCCATCGCGGCCAAGCTGTTGGGCTGTGCGCAAGACCAAGTGCGCTTCGCCCAAGCCCAGGTTCAGGGGGGCGGCAAGAGCGTGAGTTTTCAAACGCTGGTCGCCCAGGCCTATCTGCAGCGGGTGCAGCTCTGGAGCGAAGGTTTCTACGCCACACCCGGCCTGCATTGGGATCGCGAAAAACTGCAGGGCAAGCCCTTTTACTACTTTGCCTACGGCGCGGCCGTGGCCGAGGTCATCATCGACACGCTGACCGGCGAGAACCGCATCTTGCGGGCCGATCTGCTGCACGATGCCGGCCAGTCGCTCAACCCGGCGCTGGACATCGGCCAGGACGAAGGTGCATTCGTGCAGGGCGCCGGTTGGCTGACGACCGAAGAACTCGTTTGGCATCCCAGCAGCGGCCTGCTCACGACCCACGCCCCCAGCACCTACAAAATCCCCACGGCCAATGACATGCCGCCGGACTTCCGCAGCGCCCTCTACCAGCAGCCCAATGCGGCCGACAGCATCCACCGCTCCAAGGCCGTGGGCGAGCCGCCCCTGCTCTTGGGCTTTGCCGTGCTCCTGGCCTTGAAGGATGCGGTGGCGGCTTGCGGCCCGGCGGGCTGCGACCCGCTGCTGCTGGCACCCGCCACGGCCGAGCGGGTGCTGCAGGCGGTCAGCCAAGTCCAGGGCTAAAAAGAAAAAAGCGTGCTGCGCCGCGAGGCGGCAGCACGCTGGCGTTCACTTCAAAGCCTTACTTTGCGACCTTGGGCGCCGGTGGGTTCACCGCGTTGACGGCACTCAGCGCATCGATCAAGCCGAAGCCATCCAGGGGCGAGAAACCCTTGGCAAACAGGCGAGGCTTGAAGGTGGTGCTGAAGGGAATGGTGCTGCCGCCTGGCACGACGACCACACCGCTGACCGTGGCACCGGCCAACAGATCGGCGGCATTGCCACCGCCGCCGGTGGCGCGCTCGTCCCGGTCCACACCAAAGCCGACACTGCTCTTATTGCCGAAGGCACCGGCCGTGAAGTTAAGCGTCAGCTTGTCGAACTGCGTGTTGGCCAAGACACCGGCGCGGGTGAAGCTGATCTGGCCGGCCGTGATGTTTTTCAGCGCGCCCAGGGTCAGGGGGTAACCGGTGGTGGCCGCACGCGGGTCAAACAACATGCCCGGCGCGGGCACGCCCAGGCGCACCCGGGCGGCATTGGCCGTGCTGAGGTCCAGCGTCACGTTTTGCAAGGTGTAGCCGGCCGGGGCCACCATGGACAGCTTGAAGGCATTGGGGTTGAAGGAGCTGGGCGTGTCACCATTGCCTTCCGCCATCACCGTGACCTTGGCCGCCCCGGCCGTGGCCACGGCCTCCACCAGATTGGGCTGCAAGCTGTGCGGCAGGGCCGTGCTCTGCAGCACGCTGCGCACCTGGGCCGGCGTGAGCGAGCCCGGGCCACCGGCTTTTTGCAGCAGCAGCGCTGCCACGGCGGCGGCATGAGGCGCTGCCGCGCTGGTGCCGAAGAAATTGGGGAAGCTGTCGGCGTCCTCGGCCGAATCCGAGCTGAAGAAGGTGGTGTTGACCCCGTCGATGGCGGCCACATCGGGCTTCAGGCGCACCTCTGGCTCGGCCAGGCGGTTGCCGGCACGATCGAAATACATGCGCACCACCCCGGGCGAGCTGAAGGACTCCGGCTGGTAGGTCTGGAACCAGGGGATGGCCGCCGTGCCGATGGCACCGGCCGCCGAGTTGTGGCCATAGGTGACTGGGGTGTTGTAGTCGATGTACTCGGCATTCACTACGCTGCCGAAGAGCACATAACGCAGCTTGCTCGCCACCGGCGTGAGCGGCGCATTGCCCTTGCGCACCACCACCAACTGGTAGGTGCCGCCTGCCGCAGAGATGTATTCCAGCGGCTGGTCGGTGGCCAGATTGTCATCCTTGGACGAATAGACGATGGCCGTGCCCGCGGCATTGAAAAGATAGATGTCGTAGTCGGTCGTGACCTTGCCCGCATCAAAGGGGTCATTCCACTGGAACACCACCCGGCCCGTTCCGCTGAACTGAATGGTTTGACTCACATCCGGCGTGCCCGCGCCGCTGTTGAAGTTGTGCAAGCCGCCGCTGCTGTCGGCGTCGGCAATCAAGCTCAGATCGACGCTCTGGCCGGCCGCCGTGGCCGCCGCCTTGCTGACCGAGCGGAAGTCAGCGAGATAGCCCTGGCTGGCACTGCGATTGCCGGCCGAGGAAAAGTAGGGCACGCCGGCCGCCACCACCTCGTCGGCCGCCTGGGCAATGATGCCGTCGGAGAAGAAGGGCTCGGCCAGATAGATGATGTCATCGACGATCACATCGGCCTTGCAGGCGCCGGACTTGTCGGCCAGGGCGCGGATATTGTTGGCGAAATCCACCTCGGTGCTATAGGCCGTGGCAAAGCAGAGCTTGGCGGCGGGGGCCAGATCATGAACGATCTGGGCCATGGCCCGGCCTTCGTCGCTGCCGCCGGGCTGGTCCACCACCACCACCACGTTCTGGTTATTGCCCAGCGGGTTGCCGGTGCCGGGCAGGTCGCCGCTGGCCACATCGTTGGCAGCCTTGATGGCATTGGTGCTGGTGTTGAAACTGTCGGACATCACGCCCACGGTGATGCCAGCGCCGGTGACGCCCTGGGCATTGACCTGATCGGTGCGCATGGCTGGCGCCCCCTGCGAGGTGGTCGCGCCCACATTGGTTTCCAGGCCCAAGGCCAGCACCACCGAGCGCACGCCCGAGGTCTCGGCCAGGCTGTTGAGCGCGCTGATGGGCACATAGGCCGTCAGCACACCCTTGCGGTATTTATCGCTGGAGGCGAGCACGCGCGAGCCCAGGCTTTCGGTGGCGGCCAGCACCGCCGGCAGAGGCTGCTGCCCGTCCAAGGTGACCTTGACTCGGACCCGCTCCTGGGCATCGAACATCAAGGCGTCGCCGCCTGCGCGCAAGGCCTGCTTGGCGGACAGCACCGCCGTGCGGCCCTTGGCGCCAGCATCCAGGCCCTGCTGCTGAGCCGCCAACTCACGCAGACCCAGACCCAGCTTGGGGCTGGTCTGCGCCACGGCGGACAGTGCCAAAGTGGACAGCGCCAGCGCGATGCTGGTGGCCAGCAGGCTGCCTTGGCTCTTGATTGCCTTTTTGTCTTGTTTCATCGCTCATTCCTCGCAGAAAACCACCAAAGCCAAATGCCCAGGCGGCGAAGCTCCGCATCCAGACCCCAAGGCCTGAACACAGCGAAATAAATTCAGGGAAAAGACCTGGGGCCAAGGGGCCCGAGGCCAGCCGCCTCAGGCCTTGCGCTTGCGCTGGCTCAGGGCCAGGCCGGCCGCGCCCATCAGCATCAGGGCCCAGCTGCTGGGCTCAGGCACGGCGGTCACATTGAGGCCATTGCCATCGGCGCTGATATGGGCCGTGTAGCCCGGCAGGCCTTGCAAGGCACCGGGCGTGGCGCCGTCCAGGGCAAAGCCATCGGCGTAGGAGCTGGTGTTGGCGTAATTGGGATTGGCCACGATGGTCAGCAGATAGTTGCCTGCCGTCAGATTGGCCAGGCGCAGCGTGGCGTCGGCGCTGCTCTGGCCCGCCATGGCGGGGCCAAAGAAGTCATCGTTTTCACCCAGCAGCACGCCGCTGGTGGGGCTGCTCATGGACCAGAGCTGGATCACCGGGTCGAAGTTGCTGCCGTTGTTGAAGGAGTCGGTCCAGAACTTGAAATCACCCACCGCGCTGCTGACGCTGAACTGGATCTTGGCCACGCTATTGTCAAAAGACAGGCTGCCCGCAAAGTCGTACTGCGCCGCTTGCGATAGGCCCGCCGCTGCACTCAGCAGCAAGGCGGCCAAGGTTTTCAAACGCTTGTTCATGCGAAGTTCTCCAGGGTCAAGAGTCATGAGAGAAAGCGCCGCAAGGCACTGGTCCGGCAAGAAGTATTGCCAGCGCTCGCCAAGCCAAGAACCCGGTTTCCCCTGATGAACAGGCAAAACGCACCGCTACTCGCACAACGGACTAGGGGGATCCCGCGGTGATCAGGGCCGTGCTGCGCGCTTGAGCTCCCACTGCGCCAGGGTGAACTCGCGGTAGGGCAAGGCCTGGGTGTCCAGCGTGCGCTCGAACCAAGGTTTGGCCTCGGCACGCTTGCCCTGGGCGGCCAGTTGCTGGCCGATATAGAAATAGGCCTCGGCCAGACGCAGGCGTTCCTGGTCGGGCCGCTCGCGGGCCAGGCGCAACAAGGCATCCCGGTCCAGGCCGCCATTCAGGTAGTGCAGCACGGCACCAGGCCATTTGCCCGCGTCCACCGAAGCCAGCTCAGGCGCGATGGCGGCGCGACCCTTGCCGCCGCCCTGTTGTTCGGCAGCGAAGTAAAGCCATAGCAGGCTGAACTCGCGCTCGGCCCCATTGCTATTGCCCAGGCTTTGGCGCAGGGCCTGCTCGGCCTGGGCGTAGTCGCCCAGCAGATAGTGGGTGCTGGCCAGCCAATTGCCCGCGCTGCTGGCGTCGGGCAAGGTGGCGCGGGTCTGAAAGGCTTGCAAGGCCTCGGCCGGTCGGCCCAGGCCGACCAGGGCCACGCCGCGCGCCTCCCAGGCGCCGCCCAATTCATTCGGGCCGGCGGCTGGGGAATCAATGGCGGCCTGAGCATCATTCAAGCCCGCGGTGAAATGGCCCAAGAGGTTGTTGGCCTGGCCGCGCTCCACCAGCAGCTGGGCGGCCCAGCGGCTCTTGGGGTCCAGCTTGGGCAGCACCGAGGTGGCCGCGACACGGTTGATCTCGTTTTGCTGCAGGATCTGAAACAAGGCATCGGGCTGGCCTTTTCTGAACTTGGCCAACCAACGGTCGCTGTCGGCAAACTGGCCTTGCAAGGCCTTGGTGTCGAGCAGGTTCAGGCGCAGGCGATTGCCGGTGATCTGCCGCGCCTTGGCCACGCGCTCACGAAAAGCCTCCAGATCGGCCGGCAGCACCTCGTCGCTGAGGCGCTCGAACTTGCTGGCGATGGTGATCTTGTTGTCTTGCAGCTCCAGCCGGGTGGAGAGCTTGAAATGCTTGTCCCCCACCTGCTGCACCGGCGGCGGCTGGCCGACAAAGGCGCGCGGCGCCAGCAAGACCAGCTGGCGGTCCACCGCCGAGGTCTGCTCCAGCATAAAGGGCATGCGGCGCTTGGCCTCGGGCGGCAGCTGCAATAGATCGGCCATCTCGGCGGCGGGCAGTTCCAGCTCCAGGCCGCCGCGCGTGTACGCGCCCATGCCGGGGTTTTGGAAGCTCATGCGCAGCTCTAACTGATTGCTCTGACGGTCATCCAGCAACTCGGGCTGGCCCACCGTCTGCAAGCCGGGCAGCTGGCGCAGATAGGCCCCGGCCATGGCCTGGGCGATGCGATCCACCCCGGCATTGGCAAAGCCGGCCCGCCAGCGCTCGGCGGCCAGGCCACGGGCGATCAGGGCCGTCTTGAGCTGGGGCGCCTGCTGCAAATCGTGCAGATCCCAGTCCTGGCGATAACTCAGGCTGTCCTCGGCAAAGCTGGGCGGCATCACCGTTTGCAAGGCGAGCTCGCCGCCCGGCTTGGCTCCGCCCACCACCAGGCCCAGGCCATAGGGGTAGTAGCCGCGTTTTTGCAGGCTCAGGCCTTGGTTGGCGATGGTGGGGTCCAAAAAGTACAGCTGCTCGCCCACTTGCACCCGGCTGATGACGTGGTCGAACTGATCGTGCGCCGGCAGGTAATTGGCCAGGCCACGGTTGCGCGCCATCGAGACCAGGGTGGGGCGAGCCTCGAAACCCAGGCCGCCGAGCAAGGCATTGAGCAGCATGACCTTGTCCTTGCAGTCGCCCAGGCGCTCGCTCAGGGTGCGCGAGGCGGGCTTGGGGCGATGCGAGCTCTCACCCAGGCTGGCCGAGAAGTAGCGCACCTCGTCCTGCACAAAGCGCAGGGCGGCCGCCACCGTCTGCTCAGGCGGCAAGCCCAGGGCGCGCAGGGCCGCCACCTGCTCGGCCAGCTTGGCCGTGGCCGGCGTGCCGCTGGGCTCGGGCATGAAAAGGCCTTGGGCCCATTGGTCCAACTCGGCCCAGCTGGCGTACTCGGTGATCTGCAAGGCCGGGTAGACCTTGAACCAGGGCGGCGTGCCGGCCTCGGCCAGCACCGGGGCCACCTGCTCGCGCAGCACGCGCAAGACCTGCTGGCCGCCCTCCTCCAGGCGCTCGGGCTGCAGCTGCGCGCCAATGCCGCGGGTGTAGAACTTGCGGCCCTGGGGCGCTTCCACGCGCAGATGCAGCTGATCGATGGGGGTGTCGGCCGCCAGCTGCAAGAGCGTCGAAAAGCGATGCTCGTAAATCGGGTTCTCGCCCTCCACCGTGTAGGCCATCTCCACCACATCGCCCACCCGCACATCGTTCAGCACGACCAGGGCGGTGCGCACGCCATCGATCATCTGCTGTTCCAGCTGCTGCTCGCGCCGCATGATTTCGATGCGGGCGTTCTTGAGCCGGTCCAGGCGCTGACCCTCGCGCAGCACGCTGGCGCTGTGGATCACCAGGGTCTGGTAAGCCGGATTGAAGCTGATCTGAGGCTCCGAGACCTCGCGCAGGGTGGAGCTGTCCAGGGCCTGGGTGTGCAGGCGAAAAAAGCTCTGGCTGTCCTTGGCCTGCAAATGGATCTGCACGTCCACCAGACGATCGCGCCTGGCTCTTGCGCCGCTGGGGCTCGTTGCCTCGGGTCCGCTGGTCAGAGCCGGAGCCGGGGCCGCCTGCGGCAGGCCGGGAATATTCCCCAGCGTCGCGGTGCCAGCCTTGGCCGAGGCCGCCGCAGCGGCAACGCCTGAGGGCGCGGGCACTGGCTTCACCCAGGCCGGCATTGGGCCAAAGCGATAACCGGCACCGGCCACTGGGGCGGGATAGGGGCTGTCCTTGGCTTTGGCGTTTTTGCTGGCGGCTTTGTCGGCCAGCTGGGCCTTGGCAGCAGGCGTGCTCGCCTTGAGCGGGGCTTGCGCCCAGCTGGGGCCTGCTGCCAGCATCAGACTCAAGCTCAGCGGCAGGCTCGCTGCCAGCACCGTCTTGCGCCAATCAATAGTTCGCCGCATCAACAAGCCCTCCCCTGGCTTCGCAGAGCGGGGCGAAGCCCCAGCCTATGGGGCTGATTGTGCGGTAAGTGGAGAGCCCCGCCGGGCTAGCGTTGTCGCCTGAAAACCTCAGTGCAGCAGCTGCTCCACATCACTGGACACATCGCCCGCGGCCACCAGCTTGGCTTCCAAAAAGGCCAGGTCCAGATGCAGATGCTCCACGAGCTCGGGCACGGCAGCATTCAAGGCCGCCACCGGCTGGTCGTGCTGCTGAGCCGCGTCAGCCAGCACCTCGGCCATGTGAAGCACCGCGGCCATCAGGGAGAAAGGTCGGCTCTCCATCGGCGCATTGGCATCGGTAAAGGCCTGCACCATCAGCTTGGGGAAATGCCAGTGCGAGGCCAGGGAGGCCGTCACATCCGCATGGCTGCAATCAAAGCGATGCTGCTCCAGTGAGTAACGGCTGCCCGGCTCCACCGCCAGAGTCTCCACCTCGCCCACCAGATCGGGTTCGCTCAAGGCCATCAGGATCTGGCCGGTGCGCAGCATCAGGCCACAGAGGTAGGCGGTGTCGGCGTCCAGATGCACCATCTTGGCCAGGATGCGGGCATAGGCCGCGGTGGCGATGCTGTGGCGCCAAAAAGCCGCCCGGTCCAGGCCCTTGACATTGGGGAAGGCGCCCGACAAGCAGGCCGCCAGCGAAAGATTGCGCAAGGTCTCCAGGCCCAGGGCGGCGGCGGCGTCCTGCAGGCTGGCAATCTGGTGCGAGGGGCTGTAGCGAGCCGAGTTGGCCAGGCGCAAGACCTTGGCCGAGAGGCCGGAGTCCTTGCCGATCAGATCGGCAATCGCGGCCAGGCTGACGTTATCGTCATCGAAGCTGCGTATCAGGCGATTCGCCACCTCGGGCATGGTGGGGATGGCGGTGCTTTTCTGGAAAAATTTCTCGGCGGCAAGACTCACAGCAGAACTCCTCAGCTCAGACCTTGGGACCGGTAAACGGTGGGGCATGCGCGGGCCCGAAGGGCCTGGGCGCTGCTGCAGTCTACGCTTGAGAGTGCGCGAACGCCGCACACAAATAACAAGGAATCACCCTGCACTCCGCCAACAAATCACGGCCCGCCGCAGCAGCTTCGCGACTCAGGCCTGGACCAGGGCGCGCAGTGCCGCCGAATTGAGCAGTTTGATGGAGTAGCCACGCACCTCGATCAGGCCGGCGCTCATCAGCTGGCGCAAAAGCCGGGACAGGGTCTCGGGCGTGATGGCCAGCTGGGCCGCCAGCTCGCGCTTGCGTTCGCGCAGGGCCACATCGCCATCGGGCGCGGCGGCCCGTGAGAGCAACCAGGTGATCAAGCGCTTTTGCGCGTCCTTGGCCATCAAATCATGGGTGGCCCCGGTGAGTTTTTGCACCGTCTGGGCCAGCGCCATCAGCAGGCGCTCGCTCATATCGGGAAAGCGCTGCAACAAAGGCCGCAGGCCGCTCAGCGGGATCTCCAGCAAGACGGCCGGGCCCATGGCTTGCGCGTCTTGTCCGTGGCCGGCGCCCACCCACGCGCTGCTGAGATCCAGCCAGGCCGGGCCATGCACGCTGCGCTCCAGATGGAATTGCTGGTCCGCAGCCATGCTGCCCAGGCCCACCACACCGTCCAAGACGGCGACCAATTGCTCGGCCGCCTGCGTTTTCTGGAACACCAACTCGCCCGGCGCTACCCGACGGCAGCGGCCCAGGGCCTCCAAGGCCTGCAACTCATTCAGGCTTAGTGCGGGGCTGCCCATCACGGCCGCCCATTGCTCGGCGCTGACCCTGAGCTCAGCGATAGGCGTGCTGCGCCTGCTGCTCAGACTCTCACCGGAACGAAGCAAGGCCCGGCTGGCGAGCTTGGGTTCGGGCGGGACGGGAAGTGGGCTGGGGCTAGCGCTGGGGCTGACGTTCAGGGCGGTAGTTTCCACGGCAGGGCGGTCCGGAAGTCGGTGCATAGCGGCGACTTTCAGGCTTTTGCCCGGGACTGTCTTTGAGCGAAGTCAAATGGCGGCGCGACCTCAGCGCCCGCGCCCCGCTCTTTTCACGCCCTTTTTGCGACAAACCAAACTCAAAGAATCAGCAGCGCGCGGAAGTCGTTCACATTCGTGAAAGTAGGCCCGGGGCTGACCAGATCCCCCAGAGGCGCGAAAAAGCTCAGCGCATCGTGCGCGTCCAGCGCCGTCTGCGCGCTCAGGCCCAGGGCGCGGGCGCGGGCCAGGCTGCTGGGAGTTAGCAGGGCGCCGGCGTTCTCACCCACGCCGTCGATGCCGTCGGTATCGGCCGCCAGCACATGGACGCCGGGCTCGCCCCCTTGCTCGGTGGCCAGGGCCAGGGCGCAGCCCAGCAGGAACTCGGTGGCCCGCCCGCCCTGCCCGGGCTTTCTGCCCGGCGCCACGGTCACGGTCGTCTCGCCGCCGGAGAGGATCACGCAGGGCTTGGCAAAAGGCTCGCCGCGCCTAGCCACCGCGCGGGCCAGGGCACCATGCATGCGACCGATATCGCGCGACTCGCCCTCGATCTCATCGCTGAGGATGTGGGCCGGCAAACCCATGGCGCGCGCGGCCTCGGCCGCGGCCTGCAAGCTCATCTGCGGCGTGGCCAGCAGGGTGAGTTGCTGATTTTCAAAGCACGCATCACCGGGCTTTGGCGTCTCAAACGCCCCGGAACGCAGGCCTTGCAAGGCCGCGCTGGGCAACTGAATGCGGTAGCGCTGGCAGATGGCCAGGGCATCGGCGCAGCTCGTGGCATCGGCCACGGTGGGGCCAGAAGCGATGATGGAGGGATCGTCGCCCGGCACATCGCTGATCAGCAAGGTATGTACCCGCGCCGGCGCGCAAGCCGCCGCCAGGCGCCCGCCCTTGATGGCCGAGAGATGCTTGCGCACGCAATTCATCTCGCTGATAGAGGCCCCACATTGCAGCAGGGCGCGATTGATTTGCTGCTTATCGGCCAAACTCAGGCCCGGGGCCGGCAAGCTGAGCAGGGCCGAACCGCCGCCGCTGATCAAGCAAATCACCAGATCCTGCGGACCCAAGCCTTCGGTCAGCGCCAATAAACGAGCACTGGCCGCCTGGCCTGCGGCATCCGGGACGGGGTGAGCCGCCTCCACCAGCTCGATGCGCTTAGGGCGGTAGTCCGGCGGGCAATGGCCGTAGCGGGTGATGACCAGGCCAGACAGGGTCAGGTCTTGCGGCCATAGCTGCTCCAGGCTCTGCGCCATCGCCCCACCCGCCTTGCCGGCACCCAACACCAGGGTGCGGCCCTCACCCGGCTTGGGTGCCAGCGCCAACAACTCGGGCAGCAGGGCCGGCATCACTTGGCTGGGCAGCGCCCGCCCCACGGCGGCGGCGTAGAGCTGCTGCAGCAAGTCGCGAGGCGGCGGGAGTGAAGCGAGGGGCGATTGGGGCGTGGCGGCATTCATCGGGCGATTATGGAAGCATCGCCACGATGCTAGTCGCTTGGCCCATCAGGCCCGACGGCGCCGCTGCAAAAGACCAAACAGGCCCAGGCCAGCCAAGAACAGGGCGTAGCTGGCGGGCTCGGGCACGGCGGTGACGGTGCGCATGAAGTAGCTTTGGCCTTGGCAGGCGGCCGGGCTATCGCCATTACAGGTCGTGGCCGGAAAGACCACGCTGCTCAGGCTCGTGCCATCGGCGCTTTCTCCATACACATTCAGCCACAACACACTGCGGTAGAAGAAGTAGTCACCGGCTGCGACGGGCCCCGCCGTAGGTTTGAACGTGCCGAAGAGATAGTCCTGATGGGCACCTGCGGCAAGAGAATAAGGTTGCCCGAAGGGATTGTCAGCAAAGCTGAATGTGTAAGGCGGGCCCGCAAGACACCCACCCACAGCGGTGAAGTTGCCGCTGCAACCGAAGCCGACCGAGAGATAAAAACTACTGTAGTTGGCAAACGGCATGTAGATCGGTTGACCGTTGGCATCATTGCCGGCGAAGCCCTCAAGCGGCAAGTCAGCAGCATTCATGCCCCCCAAGGGCAGGCTGTTGTCCACCACAAAACTCTGCGTGGCGTCCGTATTAACCAAACGCAAATAGACATCGATGGAGTCATTGGCACCCACGGTGCCGGTGGGCTGCAAGAAACTCAGCGACAGCGAAGACCAAGCGGCCTGCGCCTGGGCAGGTGCCGCCAGCGTGAAGCTGAGCGCAGCGCCCGCAGCCAGTGTCTGAAGCAATCTCGAAATCACGCGTGGGAGAAACTTCATGGCGAATCCTTTGAGAACAAGCAAGCAAAAAGGACCTGAACTGAGCACAGAGCTGGGTCTGCCGTTCTCGTCGTCTCCGTCAGACTCGACCCAGCCCGGCGACCCCGCCAGGCATGACGATGCCAGCGCCAAGGTCAAAAATTCTTCCGTGGCAGCGCCATTTAACGCCGCGGTCTCAGGCTCTCACCATCCCTAACTCTCCCGCGCGCTTCAACGCTTTTGATGATGTAGCTCAAACAATGAGCCAGCTCATGGCTTAGCGTTTTTTGCCTCAAACCACCGCCCCAGCACCGCCCGCTCCTGCTCGGTGATCTGCGTGGCATTGTTAAGCGGCATCAGCTTCAAGACCACCGCCTGCTGGTACAGGGCTTGCGCGTTCTGCTCGATCAAGGCCGGCGTGTGGAGCTGGATGTTCTTCTGTGAGAGCGCCTCGTTGTGGCACATCTGGCAGCGCTGGGCGACGATGGCTTGCACCTGAGCAATGTTTGGAGTGGCCGGAACTTCCTTGCCCGCGCCCTGCCGGTCCGCCGAGACCGTGGGCGCCAGGGCCACGATCAAGGCACCGAGCAGAATCAAGGCCGCCAGCACCAGGCCCCAGGCATTGACGCCTTTGTGGCGCTTGACGAAGTAGCTGCGGATCAACACGCCAGCCAGCATCAAGGTGATCAGAACGGCCCAGTTCCAGCGCGCGCTGTAGAGCATGCCGTAATGGTTGCTGAGCATGGCCACCAACACAGGCAGGCCGAAGTAGGTGTTGTGCACGCTGCGCTGCTTGCCGCGTTGGCCGTGCAGCGGGCTGGGTGTGCGGCCGGCCCGCATATCGGCAATCACCTCCTTCTGGCCCGGGATGATCCAGAAGAAGACATTGGCGCTCATCATGGTGGCCAGCATGGCGCCGATGATCAAGAAGGCCGCACGCCCGGCAAACAGCTGGCAAGCGGCCCAGGTCGCCAGGGCCACAAAGACGGCGATCAAGCCCAGCACCAGGCCGTCATTGCCGATGGCACCGGTCTGGCGGTCACGGCCAAAGCGACGGCAAATCTGGTCATAGACCAACCAGCCCGCGGCCAGGAAACCCAGGGCCGCAGCAATCGCCGCGGCAGGCGTCCAGTCCAACACCCGTTTGTCGATCAGAAAGCTGCTGGCATTGAAGAGATAGAGCACGACGAAGAGCGCGAATCCGCTCATCCAGGTCCAGTAGCTCTCCCAGTAAAACCAGTGCAGATGCTGGGGCAGATGGCTGGGCGCCACCATGTACTTTTGCGGGTTGTAAAAGCCGCCGCCATGCACGGCCCACAACTCACCGTCCACACCCTTGGCCTGCAGGGCCTGGTCGCTGGGCTTGAGCAAATGGTTGTCCAGCCAGACAAAGTAGAAGGAAGCGCCAATCCAGGCAATGCCCACGATCACATGCAGCCAACGCAGAAGCAGATTGGCCCAGTCGAGCAGATAGCTTTCCATGCAAGGTCCAAGCGAAGGCGGCTCACCACAAAGCGGGCGCTGTGAGCCGCGGTTTCCGGTCGCGTCCACTTTCACGCCGCTGCGACCCGATAGGCTTGGGGCCAGTGTAGCCAGCCGCCACAAGCGAAACGCCCGTGCAAGCACGGGCGTTTTCCTGGGGGTCTCGAAGCGCAATCAGGCGCTAGGAGTCTGCGCGGCAGAAGAGGCGTCGGCTGCGAAGTGG
>NZ_QAJN01000005.1 GCF_003852425.1 Paucibacter sp. KBW04
GCGCCTTGGCCAGAAGTGCTATCCACGGCGGCCAAACTTGTACTCGCCAAGGGTGTGGGCTCAAGTCCCGAGCGCGTCGCTGGCGATGAAGGTGATGTGGCGCCACTCGGGGCTGCTGCAGGGCGAACCACGATTGAACCATCGTTCATGACGACAGTCGCCAAGCCTGAGCCCTCCAAGGCTTGAGAAATGGCCTCCGCAGCGGTCAACTGACCTGCTACCGCGCGAGAGGTCCGACCACTTACCTTGCCAGGGTCAAAGACAATGGACACGCCCGTCTGACGTGCGATGGCTCGCAGCGACTCTGCCAAGGGCTGGGATGGTTGATCCACCCGGTAGCGCGCAGCAGGATTGGCTTCAGTGGCACTTGAAACGCCAAAGAAAACGAACATTGCAAGGAAGGCGCCCTCCCGAAAACAATGCTTGCCCTTTACCCCTCGAATACGATCCAAGACCTTGCTGAACATCTTTCGCTCCCCTCTCGTTGCCCATGTCGGTGATAACGAGATAACGAGCCGGATCTGCGGATCTCAGCCAGGGCATGCCCTACTGCGAAAGTGCCAACTCCAACCGTCCTGCATGCTCTCGGACCATCAGGCCGTACAGGCTTGCAACAGAATTCGCAAATCCTGGGTTGTCGCCCGTTTTGTAGAGACCGCTGATCCTCAAGTTCGCCAAGGCACCCTCCTCGCGCAAGACGATAGGCGTTCGGCTGTATCGATTCATCTCCATCACAGCCTCAGCCAATGACACGTCTTCGAACAAGGCCTCGCTGTGCCGCCATGCAATCAACTGTTCGATATGTGGACGATCCAGTTGAGGGGTGCTCACCGCCTGCACCTTACCTACGGCCTGAAACAAGCGCACGCGATCACCCGCTTGCATCAAAACGGACGCTGAGGGGGCCATCGCAGACGGCGTTTCGACACCTGCTGGGCGAACCGTCAACTGACCCTCCAGCAAAGCCACCTCGAGTGCAGCGCCGTCTCCGGCGGTACGGCTTCCAAGCCGAACAGAGAATGCCGTGCCCAAGGCCTCGACTTCGCTGCCTAACACCCTCACGACAAAAGGTCGTCGCGCGTCCTTGGCCACTTCGAAGTAGGCCTCCCCTCCCAAAAGGCTAACCCTCCGTCGAAGCGAGTCCATCTCCACCAGAACTTTCGTATTGGTGTTCAAAGACATACGGGTTCCGTCGTCAAGAACCGCTACATGTTGCTCTCCAATCTTGGTCACGAACTCCTCACCCTGCTGCCAAAACGACAGTGACAAGCCCGTGCCAAGGATGCCCAAGGCAAGTAGCGCCGCAAAGAATAGTTTTCCGCTTGTGGGGCCCTTGCCCAAGCGTTTCGCTGGCAAGGCATTGGCGAAAGCGTCGGCCAAGCTCACACGAGGCACCGACTCCCAAACGTCGGTACATCGCTCGAATGCCAGACGATGGGCCGCAGAGGCTGCTTGCCAAGCCCGGCACTCTCGCTCCATCTGTGGTGAGCGATCGGGCCCGTGCAGCCGGGCAATCCAAACTGAAGCCTCGGCAGCAATCTCCGGCGTCACTCGAGGCTCTGGCTCCTCACCCAAGTTTTGCATTCCAGGCGCGTCCATGGCTACCAACCTTCCATAAAGCGAGCCAGCACCAACGTGGCTTTGGCGATCTGCTTTTCCACTGAGCTCACGCTCAAGCCATGTTCCTTCGCTATGTCTCGGTAGCTCGTTCCGTTCAAGCGATGGGCCAGAAAAATCTGTTGGGTTCTTGGGTCAAGACTTGCAAGGCATTCGGTCAAGCGGGCCAGCCTCTCCTTGCCCAGCAAGATGGCCTCGACCGCCGGTGCGGCGTCTACCAGTACCTGTTCCTCGGTCGGCACGTGCACGAACTGATGCCTGCCGCTTCGGAATTCATCGATAGACAGGTTCAGCGCCGCCCGCATCAAAAATGCCTCGGGCTGGTTGACCTTCTGGTCGCGCTCATAAAGTGCAAGTCTCAACCAAGCCTCCTGAACCAAGTCCTCAGCTTCTTGACGCGTACGACCGCGGTGCATCAGCACGGCCTTGACTCTCGCCAAAGCAGCCTTCCAATTTGTGATCATCGCCGTCCACAGCCAAGTATCGAAGTCAGGACCTTGACAGAGCATCTTAGGATCAAGGCACGAGCAAACTCGGCAAGACCTTTTCGGCAGCTTGGCCTGCAACGCATCAAAGCAGTACACCGAACGAAAGCAAGGCTGTTCACTGCCGCGGAAGTCGCCGGCGGTTACGCCTGAGTTCACAAGCAGCAGTCGGCGGGCCAAGCCAAGAATTCGGCGCAATTACCTAACTCACCATTGCATAGACTGCAGGAAGTTGACAAATGAAGGGGCCAAGAAACTGATCTTGCCATCGTTCATGCTCTAGCTTCAGGCTGAACCGAACGTTCCTCATCGCCGTTCAATTAGGCCTTGATCTGAAAGGCCGGAACAGCCACCATGCGCCCCAAAGAAATGGGGTCGCTGTCTATCGGATAGCGATGTGCGCGATTTGCGCCCGACGGCAAGTGTTCGCCCTTCTTACTCAGAGGAGGTAGCTGTGAGATATCCAGCCAAGAAAACTCTGTCGTCCCCCTCTCGCGGGTGCCGTAAAGAAACTGAGCCACGCCGCGTTACGCCACTGAGTCTCGTTTCAGTTCCAAAGGGCGTTGCTGCCGGGCGGATCCGACAAAGTGCGGGCAACGCCAGAATCGAGTCTTGGGCACTGTTCGAGTCTCGGGAATCGTTTGAGGCTTGCTTGGCTTGCGACCCACTTCGATTCGAAGAACCGCTTCTCTTCGCGCAGGTCAAAAGGGAGTTCGACCATGCCTTCGATCGATCAAAGTTCCTCAAGCTCGATACGAACCAGCGCCAAGTCCAAGGACTACGCCGAACATGCACTTGAAGCCATCGTCCAAGTTCCTCATGCAAGCGACCCTCCGGCCTTGCTTGCTTGCCTGGCTCACGCCACAGAGGCCATTGGCGCAACTGGAAGCGTCTACACGGCAGTCATCCCGGAAGACGGGAGTGCCCCCTCCTGCTTCAGCCTCTTCGCCTGCAACCCCGTGTTTGCGCAGGAACAAAGTCTCCAAGGCCATTTGCTAGAGCACCCCTGGCTACGATTCGCGCAGTCGCATTCAACGCCGGGAACCCAACACCAGGTCTTTTCTCAGCATGACGCCGATAGCGAAGCGTTTGCCCTGGTCAGTCGCTATGGTTTCCGTTCATGCCTCATCGTGCCCACCCAGGCCGGCCAAAACGTCAACCGGTACGAAATGCTTTGCCTTGGTAGTGATCAGGCGGATGACTTTGAAGGAATGGAAGCTCGCATCGTCCGCACACTGGCAAGGTCCCTCGCAGCAGAGCTCCATGACTGGCTTACCCACTACCTCCAGCAACGACTCCAGTCAGACGCAAGACTTCATGAGGGGGACTTGAATTTGTTGGCGATGGAATGGCGCGGGCTCGGATCCAAGGAAATTTCAGCGAGAACTGGGATGAGCGTCGCCTCGGTCGACTCAAGATTTCAGCGCATCAACACACGGCTGAACTGCTCAAGCCGAAAAGCCTCAGCGAAGAGGGCAGCAGCCTACGGTCTGCTCGAGTCCGCATAAAACCATGGAGAAGGACAGTCTGAACAACGAATGACCAATGCCAGGAGTTCTTTGTGGCTGGGCGCCGAAGGCTTCCCTTTCAAGTAGACAGCCGAATACTGGAATTTGCGGCAGTGGATAACCTGGGCAGGAACTGCGTCGGGGGCAGTCCACCCATATAGATTCGCAGCCAGTCATCAGAAGTGTGCGCGACCTGCTCGATGCTCTTGAATACGCAAGCGTTCAAGACCTCACGCCGGTACGTCCAGTTAAATCGTTCCATGTAAGCATTTTGGTTGGGTCGCCGGTTTCGAAGTGATTGAGCTTGATGTCCTTAGTCGATGAAGTAGTGGCTTGAAATCTCCGGCCCCTAGTGCACCACACCGTTCGATCAAGCGAGCTAGGGTTCGAGTCAACCGAGCCGATGGAATTGCGATGCCGGCCTCGATACATAGCCCCTCCTGCTTGACCAAGCAACTTGCCGGCCGAGGAACTGTTGACCAGGAAGTGGAACTCGACCTCTCCTGCACGAATTTTCATGAACACGTTAAGCAACGCCGCTTCCCTCAGCCCTCCCCGCCTCGGTGACATTTGACTTTTGAAACCGACATCCTCGCAATCTTGCTGGGTAGGTTGAGGCGGAGCATGCGATTCACAGGCTGGCGACTTCAATCTTGAAACCAAAGCACAGCCTGGCCCTCCTCAAAATCACCTTCGGCGCCGACGGCAGAGTCGTGTCAAAGGCTGAGCTTGCGGGTGACTCCGGTCACAGCGCACACCGTTGAACTGTGTCCCCTGGCGAGCCAATTCTTTGAGCACGCCAGGCGTGAGCGTGCCATGCCGTCCAGCGGTTTAATTTTCTTCAACTTCTGGGGGGGCAGTTCAACCCCGGGGCGGTTCACTACCTGATCTCGCAGAGGAGCAAGCTCAAGCTCTATGTCGAAGACGGCCGCCACAGCATCTGCAACAAGGCTCAGGAGGATGCGATCCTGCCCTTCTGCATAGGTCGCTGCAAGTGGCTATTCGCCGACACGGTGGCCGGTGCCAATGCCAGCGAAAACTTGTACTCGTTGCTGCAAACGAGCCAAGTCGATGGAATCGCCGGCTATCACTACCTGAGGTCGCTGTTCATCGCGTAGCCCAAGGCAGCAACGGCTGGCGACTATGCCGAAATGCTGCCCTGGCGGATCCATTTGGCTGAAGCCTGAGAAAGTCCTACCCTGCCGTCGCAGCGACGAAAAGGTAGGGGTTCCTTGAGCGCTTACCGCCAATCCAAGCCCCAGCAAGAAGCCATCTGGTGGCATTTGCTGCTGAGCGTATCGGCCTACTTCGGACCATCGAAATGGTTCCTCTACAGCCAATCAGGTCCATCGAGGCTGGATCCACCCTACTTGAGCACGCCGTTGAGCATGAGGTAGCCGGGAAGCCAGCCCGTCAACACGCCTTGCACCAGCGTCACCGCTCCGGTCAGTTTGGCGATGGGTTTGTTCAGGGCTAGCAACATAAAGAACATCAGCCATAGAACGGCCCAAGCGGCCCAGCACAGACCCAGCCAAACATTCAATGCCGAATTGGCGCCATTCAGGGTATCGAATGCCACAGGTATCGCGGTGATACCTACAAACAGGCAAAACCATCCCAAGCCTCTGCCATCCGCACCGTTGTAGCGGTTGATCGCTACCCACAGATAGGTCAACGTGAACAAGAGCGTCAAAGCCGCACCCTTGATAGAAGCTGCATCGGCCCCTGGCCCAAATGCCGAGTAGGCCGCTACCGTCAGAGTGACGCCACCTACAAAGACGTTGATGACAGAGATCTCCTTGTCACCGACACGACCCAGTAACCATAGACCGTTGAGGCATAACACAGCCCCCACGTAGAGCAAAGATAGGCCTAGAAGCATGATGGACCTTTGAAAGATGGAGGGGCGAGCCAGTTGGGCTTGATCAATGGCTGATCATCCAGGGGCGCTTTGTTGGGAATCCCTTGGCTCCATTGGCCGTCGTTACAGTGGCACCACGTCGGCCAGGTGAGCAACAGGCGCAGCCCGAGGGGTGTCGCAGCCGAGCGTAGTCGCCCGAACGTTTGGGTTCATTGGAGGCTCGTTCGTTGGTTTCCATTGCGAACAAACGCTCAGGCTCCATCTCACTCAAACGCGAGCCCTGCACCCAAGTTCTGCTACTGGACCTGGCGCAGGAAGGACAAGCGGCTGGGTGATCGCGTTCGGCCATGGGCCGCAGAACGTCAAACGGGCCGCATGTCCCGCATTGGTAGTCATAGATCGGCATGGTTGCGGCCTTGGGTTCAACGGAGATCAGGCGACAAAGGCATCTGAACGGATCCGTCCAGATGCTTGATAGGGCCTAGCGCGTTTGGATTGATATCGAAGTCGAAGATCTGCGTTGGCAGCCACAAAGTGGCGCAGGCATTGGGAATGTCGACCACACCACTGATATGCCCCTGCACCGGTGCCACACCAAGGATGGAATGAGCCTGCGCACCCGAGTAACCAAATTTTTTCAGGTACTCAATCGCGTTCAGGCAGGCTTGGCGATAGGCAACATGCACATCCAGGTAATGCTGTTTGCCGTACTCGTCGACCGAGATACCCTCGAAGATCAGGTAGTCGTTGTAGTTGGGCGTGATGGGACTGGGCTTGAAAATCGGGTTCTTGATGCCGTAAAGAGCCATACCACCCTTCAGTATGCTGACCCGCATATGGACCCAGCCGGCCATCTCGATGGCACCGCAGAAGGTGATCTCTCCATCGCCTTGGCTGAAGTGCAGGTCGCCCACACTAAGGCCTGCTCCATCCACATAGACCGGAAAGAAGATCTTCGATCCACGTGAGAGGTCCTTGATGTCGCAGTTGCCACCGTGCTCACGGGGAGGGACCGTGCGTGCGCCCTCAGCAGCGACTTTCTCCCGGCCGGGACCCTTGAGTTTGCCCAAATGGGCGGTCGCAGCAGATGGCGGGGCGGCCAGCGGCGGCACCCGGTCGGGGTCAGTGGCGATGAAGGCCAACTCCCGCTCGTTCCACATGTCCAACATCTTCTGATCGGGCAGACAGCCGATCAGCCCGGGGTGAATCAGTCCTGCGAAATTGACGCCTGGCACATGACGAGAATTCGTGAACATGCCGTGGAAGTCCCAGATCGACTTCTGAGCTTGCGGAAAATGCTCGGTTAGAAAGCCGCCTCCATTGTTCTTGCTGAAGAAACCGTTGAAGCCCCAAAGGCTGTCGGACTTCGCGCCAATGTCGAGCAACTCCACGACCAGCAGGTCGCCTGGCATTGCCCCACGCACGCCCACCGGCCCAGACAGGTAATGGACCGTGGTCAGATCGATGTCACGGACATCGTCGGCGCTGTCGTTGTTCTTGATGAAACCCCCGGTCCAGTCATAGGTTTCCAGCACAAAGTCATCACCAGGATTCACCCAGCAGGCCATCGGGATATCCGGGTGCCAGCGGTTATGAACCATCTCATTGCTGGGCGCTGGCTTGGAAAGGTCGACCTTGATCAGAGTTTCGGGCATGGGACACCTCCTGGGGATGGATGAAGGGATGGACTTGAAGGAAGCTTTGAACCCAAGGCTTCACAAGGCCCGATGCTGCGCGCCCCTTTCTTTGCGCCCAATACGTCAATTAACGTAGGCCGAAAAATCGCCAGTCGCACGTTTTGCGTGAAAACCCTTCTTGTAGCTCTCACACCGGCAGCAATAGTCAAGACTCCACGTCTCTAACCCAATCGAGCTCGCCTCGGCCATGGTCACTCAGAAGATCTTCCGCATCCGTCGCGAGTACAACAGCTGGGTCGCCAATGAGTCGATGGAAGACTTCGCCTTACGCTACACCCCGCGGAGTTTTCGCAAGTGGTCGACCTGGCGGGTCGGCAATACGGCCTTCGGAGCCGCCTCCTTCTTGGCGCTGGAAGCAATAGGCGCTGCCATCGCATTGAAGTACGGCTTCTCAAATGCCTTGTGGGCCATCCTCAGCGTCGCCCTGATCACCTTTCTGACAGGCCTGCCCATCAGCTACTACGCTGCGCGCTACGGCGTCGACATGGATCTGCTGACTCGCGGCGCAGGTTTCGGCTATATGGGCTCCACCATCACCTCGCTGATCTACGCGAGTTTTACCTTCATATTCTTTGCGCTGGAGACTGCCATCCTGGCCACTGCGCTGCAGTTGCTAATCCCCCTCCCCCTCACGGTTTGGTATTTGTTGTGCTCCTTATTGATCGTTCCCTTGGTCATACGCGGCGTCACGCTCCTCTCTCAGTTGCAACTCTGGACGCAGCCGCTTTGGGTTTGCCTACTCCTGCTGCCATACCTCGTCATTTACTGGAAACAGCCTCAGCTGTACCAGGACTTCGCTCAGATGAGCGGCCTCACCTCAGGGTCGCATCGTTTCGATCCCATCATGTTCGGTGCCGCATGTACTGTCGCGTTCTCATTGGTCGTGCAAATCGGCGAGCAAGTGGACTTTCTTCGCTTTCTCCCTGAGAAGACCCCTGCCAACCGTTGGCGCTGGTGGACAGCTCTTGTGATTGCCGGGCCAGGATGGATCCTGCCCGGCATGCTCAAGCTCCTGGGGGGCGCCTTCCTGGCATTCCTGACACTTAAGCACGGGCACTCAGTTCTGCAAGCGATGCAACCCACGCAGATGTACCTCAGCGCCTACTCCGCGGTCTTCAGCTCCGCGGCATGGGCACTCGGAGCCACCGTGCTGTTCGTGGTGATCTCGCAGATCAAGATCAATGTCACCAACGCTTATGCCGGCTCGTTGGCTTGGTCTAACTTCTTCGCTCGTTTGACCCATAGCCATCCCGGCCGCGTGGTGTGGCTGGTCTTCAATGTGTTGATCGCATTGCTACTGATCACGCTGGGTGTGTTTCAGATGCTGGACCGGGTGCTCAGCCTGTACAGCAACGTCGCCGTGGCCTGGGTGGGCGCCGTGGTGGCTGATCTGGTCATCAACAAACCCTTGGGGCTGAGCCCGTCCGGTATCGAGTTCAAGCGCGCACATCTGTACGACATCAATCCTGTCGGTCTGGGCGCGATGTTGCTGGGCTCAATCGCCGCAACCATCGCCTATGCCGGGCTGGCAGGGCCCAGCGCTGAGGCCTTTTCATCCTTCATTGCGCTGGGTCTGGCCTTTGTACTCTCACCGCTACTGGCCTGGCTCACCCGTGGGCGCTTCTACTTGGCCCGCCAGCCCCAGCGGCTGGCTGCGCCGGGTGTCAAGCTGGAATGCAGCATTTGCGAACAGGCATTTGAATCGGAGGACATGGCGTTCTGCCCGGCCTACGCAGCGCCCATATGCTCCCTGTGCTGCACACTGGAGTCACGCTGCCATGACAGCTGCAAGAAGCACTCTCGCGCAGCCGAACAAGCAACCCATTTCCTCTCTGCCCTGCTGCCCAGCATCCTGGCCCAGCGCATCAATTTTCGCGTCAGCCACTACTTGCTGGTGTTTCTGTCCATCTGCGCGCTGGTAGGCAGCGTCACCGGTGCAATCTATTTGCAGGCCAGTAGCTCGACTACTGATGCGGCGGCCCGCGCCCTGCTGAGCTCAGCGTTCGCAAAATCCGGCGCCATGCTCTTGCTCATCGTCGCCGTACTGAGTTGGTGGGTCGTTTTGAACAGCCAGGCCAAGCGGCTTGCGCAAGAAGACTCCAATCGACAGAACGAGTTGCTCCGCACTGAGATCGACGCCCACCAGCGCACCGACGCTGCCTTGCAACTCGCCAAAGAGCTCGCCGAGTCGGCGAATTTGGCCAAAACGCGCTACGTCGCTGGCTTGTCTCATGAACTTCGCACGCCACTCAACAGCATTCTGGGCTACTCGAGTTTGCTGTTGAAGCAATCAGAATTGCCAGCCAAAACTAAAGAAGGATTGGGCACCATTCAGCGCAGCGGTCAGCACCTCTGTGAACTGGTCGACGAACTGCTGGACCTTGCGCGCATTGAAGCCGAACGACTGCAACTGGAGACGGTCGCACTTAACCTGCCATTGCTGCTGCAAGACGTGATCAGCATGGTCAGACCGCAAGCCCATGCCAAAGGCCTGCACTTTAGTTTCAGCGGTATTCAAACGCTGCCCGACTGGGTCCTGGCCGATGGCAAGCGCCTGCGCCAAATTCTCATCAATCTGCTGGGCAATGCCATCCGCTTCACACCCAGCGGCGAGATTCGATTGAGCGTTAGCCGCCCGCCATTGAGCAATTGGCTACGCATCGAAGTCAAGGACACAGGCGTGGGCATCGCCGAAACGGACTTGGCCCGCATCTTTGAGCCCTTTGAACGAGGTCAGGAGCGGCCGGATAGCGGTGAACCTGGGGCCGGCCTGGGCCTCACCATTACGGAAAAACTCGTCCGACTGATGGGAGGAACAATTGCGGTCAACAGCCAACTTGGGAAAGGCAGCCAGTTCGTCGTAGATTTGCCCCTTCACACGGCATCGAAGCCCCAAACAGAATCAGCCAATGCCCAAGAGTTCATGGGTTACATCGGCCCGCGACGGCGTCTGTTGATTGTTGATGACCAAGTCGAGCAAAGGGCGCTACTCAAGGACATGCTGTCTCCACTGGGGTTTTCCATTCAAGAGACAAGCAGCGGCCCGCTCTGTCTGGAAATACTTGCCCAGGCCCCACCGGATCTCATACTCCTGGATATCGGCATGATGCCCATGGACGGTTGGGAGACGGCGCAGCTGGTGAGATCAGGCTGCGGCAAGGAAGTCCCTATCATCATGGTCTCGGCCAGCTTGCTTGACAACCTAAATGAGCGCCTTCAAGCCTGCCAATGCCAAGGCTTGGTGGCGAAACCCGTCCGTGAGGCTGAACTGCTACAAGCTATTCAGTCCGCTTTGGACCTGTCTTGGCTGCCATCCCCAGCCGTCGAACGGGCCGATGTGCAAGACATCCAGGATCTCGAAGCCTCTTTGCCCCTTGGGGAAACTGAACGCTTGGCAGCATGGCAAAGCGTGCCACTGGATCTAAGAAAGGCCTTGTTGAAACTGGTTGCCACAGGCCATGTCCGTGGCCTGAGCGAAGCCTTGATCGCGCTGGCGTCAGAGTACCCCGCCACCCAGCCACTGTGTCTTGAGTTGCAAGCCATGCTGAATCGTTTTGAACTCAATGCCCTGCATGCTCAGTTGGAGAAGGCCTGCCATGCCTGAGTCACGGACAGTTCTCCGTTCACCTGATTCCGAGGCCCGCCCGGTTGTGCTGGTGGTCGACGACGCCCCTAGTACGCTTGGCCTGCTTTGCGACGTGCTGGAACAAAGCGGGTATAGCGTTCGCGTTGCGCAAGACGGCGCCAGCGCACTACAACGCCTAAAAATGCTGGCGGTCGACGCCGTTTTGCTTGACGCGCTGATGCCTGGCCTGTCGGGCTTTGAAACCTGCCGACTTATCAAGGCCGATGAAGGCCTGGCCCACATTCCCGTCATCTTCATGACCGGTCTCAGTGACACCACCCATGTCTTGCAGGGTTTTGCTTGCGGTGGCGTCGACTACGTCACAAAGCCCTTGCGCGCCGAAGAGGTGTTGGCGCGATTGAACGCCCATGTGCGCAACGCCAAGTTGGCCAGACTCAGCCGAGAAGCCATGGATGTGGCCGGTTTCGGCGTCCTTCTTTTGGACCGCCAGGGTGAAATCGCCTGGCGCTCACCTGGCGCGAGTCGATGGCTGCTTGAGTACAGTGGGAATCAAAGCTGCGCCAGCCTGCCCACCGCCTGGCGCGCGGCGGTGGGTGAAGACCTTCGAATCAGTTCGCCTCGCCGGCCAACACTGAGCTTGGTCATCAAGAACCTCGGGCCAGTTGCTCAAGGCGAAACCTTGTACCTGCTGTCTCAGTCCAGTCTGGAGGGCAGCAGTTCAAGCCAACTCAATCGCGCAGCCCTAACCTCGCGTGAAGCCGAAGTGTTGTCCTGGTTGTCTAAGGGGAAGACCAACCGGGACATCGCCGAAATACTCGCCATCAGCCATCGAACGGTCAACAAGCACCTAGAGCATCTGTTTGAAAAACTAGGCGTCGAAACGCGTTCAGCCGCTGCCGCCATTGGCGCGATGCATTCTCGCGGCTGAAGACCACGTCAAGCCTGCGTGCCAGTTGCCGTTGGTGCACTTGAAGGTGCCAGCATTGGATAGGCGTCCAGCAAGGAGAAGACTTGCCCAGCCCCGGAAGCGTCGTATCCCGGCAGGCGATCAAGCAGCTGACGTAAAGCCGGATCGCGCAACGCCGCGACCACCTGAGTCATCGCGGGCGAGTCCAGCATGGCTCGTTGACACAGCAAGAAGTAGCGCTCATTCGCCAGGGGTATGAAATCCAGGTGGAACTGCCGGGCTGCGGGTTCCAAGCCAAAGCCGACGTCGGCCATGCCACTGGCAACATAGGCGGCTACCGCCGCGTGAGTGAACTCGCCATGTTCAAAGCCGGCAATGCGCTCGCGCTGAACGGCAGCAATACTCAGCAAGCTCTCCAGTAGCAAGCGGGTTCCCGAGCCAATTTGGCGATTGATGAAACGAACGTCCGGTTTGAGCAGATCAGCCACCTCGTAGATCTTTTTCGGGTTTCCCGCTGGGACCATCAAACCTTGGCGACGTGTTGCGACATCGATCAGGCAGAGATCTTCACCGGCAAACCAGTTGGAGTAATGCTGCAGGGCGGCCTCCTGTAGGACCCCCATCGGGATGTGCAAGCCAGCGGCATCGCAGTCACCGTCCCGCAAGGCTGCTGCTGCCGCTGAGCTGTCACAGTACTTGTGCTCAATCCGCAGGCCCGCCTGATCCAGGCGTTCCACCAAGGCCTCAACGGCATAACCATGGCTGGCATGAATTCGCAGCACAGCCGCCTCGCCAGATAAGACCTTGTGAATCTCGGCTGCCAACTCAGAAGCCAAAGAGTCCAGCACCGGCGTCAGACGGGCAACGATGCGATGGTCAGCCCAGACCAATTTCTCACCCAACAACGAGAGCTTGGAGCCCTTGCCGCGCTCCATATGCAGGAGCGCCGCCTTGAACTGTGATTCGCCCTGCCGAATGAGGTCCCAAGCATGGCGGTAGGACAAACCCATTTGTTGGGCGGCTGCGAGCAGGCTGCCATGGGCCTGCACCTGTACGAGCAAATCCAGCAGACGCGGTGGCAGCGGAGGCTCCCCAAGGGACTGAATTGTCCAGGTGGGTTTGATCGAAATTTTCTGCATGCGGGTGATCCCTTTATGAGCTCAAGTGCATATGAGTGCTGCTGAAGCGCTCATATTGCGGCCCTGCAATCCGGGTGCAAAGATGCCGCGAAGCCGATCGATGTGACTGTTCAAACATGACTTCTTGAGTCCAGTCCCCCCGCCGGCGCCCCCAAACTCAGGAGCAGCCATGCACCCTATTCTGGCAGTCCCCGATCGTCGAATAACTGGACCAAGCGACAAGTCATCAAGTCTTTCCCCAGAGCAATCCGAACTGCTCGCCGACTTGATTCGGAAGCACCAGACACAGCCAGGTGGCTTGCTCCCTCTTTTGCATGCGGTCCAAGACTTGTTCTCCTATGTACCTTCATTTGTCGTACCCGACATTGCATTGGCGCTGAACCTATCAAGAGCAGAAGTTCATGGCGTTCTCAGCTATTACCACTTCTTCCGCACAGAGCCGCCCGGGCACCACGTCGTTCAGATTTGTCGGGCAGAAGCCTGCCAAGCCTGCGGTGCAGATGCGCTGCTGCACCACGCAGAACAGACGCTCAATTGCACGCGCGGGCACACCCGGGACGACGGCGCGGTAAGCCTGGAAGAAGTCTTTTGCTTGGGCCTGTGCGCTTCGTCGCCGGCGCTGCAAATCGACGGTCAAGTGCACGCCCGCGTGACAGAACAGCGATTCAATCAACTGTTGCAAACGCATTGCCAGATTGCAGCACCGGCGGACTTGGGGTCAAACCGATGAGCGCTATCAGAGTTTTCGTACCTCGCGATTCCGCTGCGCTTGCCGTCGGTGCTGATGCACTTGCTGCTGCGCTGCTGGATCAATGCAGGCAAAGAGGCCGGGCGATTGAATTGGTTCGGAACAGCTCACGCGGCATGTTTTGGATAGAGCCACTTTTGGAGGTGGAAACTGCTGGCGGACGCATGGCTTATGGGCCAGCAACAGCGGAGGATGTTGGTGCGCTACTGGATGCCGGCCTATTGGAGGGGGGCGGCCAACACCCACTTGCGCTGGGGCCAACCGAAGCAATCCCATTCCTAGCTCGTCAAGAACGCCTGACGTTTTGCCGCATGGGAATCACCGCCCCCCTGTCTTTGCTCGACTACGAAACCTATGGGGGATGGCAGGGCCTCCGGCGCGCGCTTGCCTTGTCACCAGATGCCATCGTTCAGGAAGTGTTGGACTCCGGCCTGCGCGGTCGAGGCGGTGCAGCCTTTCCCGCAGGCATCAAGTGGCGCACGGTGGCTCAGGCCTCTGCCGCACAAAAATACATCGTCTGCAATGCAGATGAAGGTGACTCAGGCACTTACTCGGACCGCATGACCCTGGAAGGCGACCCCTTCATGTTGATCGAGGGCATGTTGATTGCGGGTTTGGCCGTGGCGGCCACCAAAGGCTACATCTACATCCGGTCTGAGTACCCTCATGCCATTGCCAGCCTTGTCAAAGCAATTGCCCTTGCTCGCCACGCCGGCTTCCTAGGCCCCAATGTGTGCGGCAGCGGCAAGGCCTTTGAGCTCGAAGTTCGCAAGGCTGCCGGCGCCTATGTCTGTGGGGAGGAGACCGCAATGCTGGAGAGCATTGAAGGGCGGCGCGGCATCGTGCGGGCAAAGCCTCCCCTGCCCGCCCTGCAAGGACTCTTTAGCCAACCCACGGTCATCAACAATGTGATCACCTTGGCCAGCGTACCGCTGATCTTGGCCCAAGGATCGAGCTTCTACCGGGATTACGGCATGGGGCGCTCGCGCGGCACCCTGCCCTTTCAGCTGGGCGGCAACATCCGCCATGGCGGGCTGGTCGAGAAGGCCTTCGGTTTGACCCTGCGTGAGCTGCTCTATGACTTTGGCGGAGGGAGTCGCAGCGGACGCCCCATCAAGACCGTCCAAGTGGGCGGCCCCTTAGGCGCCTATGTGCCGGAGTCGCAATGGGATTTGCCCATGGATTACGAGGCCTATACAGCCATAGGTGCCGCCTTGGGCCATGGCGGCATCGTCGTGCACGACGACTCCGCCGACATGGCCCAGCTGGCTCGATATGCCATGGAATTCTGCGCGCTAGAGAGCTGTGGCAAGTGCACGCCCTGCCGCATCGGATCCACCAGAGGAGTCGAGGTGATCGATCGGATCATTCGCGACCAGCACCGCTCCCAGCAGTTGGTCCTGCTGCAAGACCTCTGCGACACCATGGTGCACGGCAGTCTTTGCGCCATGGGCAGCATGACTCCAATGCCTGTTTTGTCCGCACTGAAGCACTACCCGGCTGACTTCGGCATTGCGCCGCCTAGGCCCCAAGCCGCCTGAGGAGCACTCACCATGTTGTATCACCACGTCCCGGAAATCGATCACGGCACACCGCCGAGCCAGTCCAAAGAAACCGTCCAACTCACGATCGACGGCCGCGCTGTCACTGTTCCCAAAGGGAGCTCCTTGATGCGAGCGGCCATGGCGACGGGGGTTCAAATCCCCAAGCTGTGCGCAACGGACAGCCTGCAACCCTTTGGCTCCTGCCGACTGTGTCTGGTGGAGATCGAGGGTCGCAAAGGTTACCCAGCGTCCTGCACCACGCCAGCCGAGGCCGGGATGGTGGTTCGCACCCAAACCCCAAAACTCCAAGACGTGCGCAAGGGCGTGATGGAGCTCTACATCAGCGACCATCCACTGGACTGCCTGACCTGCAGCGCCAACGGTGATTGCGAACTGCAAGACATGGCGGGAGTCACCGGACTGCGCCACGTGCGCTACGGCGTGGGGGCAGCGGCCGGAGCCCACCACACCGATGCCCCGAAGGACGACTCCAACCCCTACTTCAGCTATGACCCCAGCAAGTGCATCGTCTGCAACCGTTGCGTGCGAGCCTGCGAGGAGACCCAAGGCACCTTTGCTTTGACAATTCAAGGTCGAGGCTTCGACAGTCGCGTGGTGGCCGGCCAAGACGACTCATTCTTGAACAGTGACTGCGTCAGCTGCGGCGCCTGCGTCCAAGCCTGCCCAACAGCGACGCTACAAGAAAAAAGCGTGATCGAACTCGGGCAAGCCGAGCACAGCATCATCACAACCTGTGCCTACTGCGGGGTGGGTTGCGGCTTTAAAGCCGAGATGAAGGGCAACACGGTGGTCCGCATGGTCCCCTGGAAAGATGGCAAAGCCAATGAAGGCCATGCCTGCGTTAAAGGTCGCTTTGCTTGGGGCTATGCCACCCACAAGGACCGCATCACCGAGCCGATGATTCGAGACAAGATCAGCGAGCCCTGGCGCAAGGTGTCATGGGACGAGGCCATCAACCACGCCGCGGCAGCATTCAAACGAATCCAGACCAAGTACGGCCAGGATGCTGTGGGCGGCATCACCTCCTCGCGCTGCACCAATGAAGAGGTCTATTTGGTGCAGAAACTGGTCCGAGCAGCTTTCGGCAATAACAATGTGGATACCTGTGCACGTGTCTGCCACTCGCCCACCGGATATGGCATGGGTCAGACCTTTGGCACTTCAGCCGGCACTCAAACCTTCAAATCGGTCGAACAGGCTGATGTGATTCTGGTGATAGGCGCCAATCCTAGTGACGCTCATCCCGTATTCGCCTCTCGCATGAAAAAGCGTCTGCGCCAAGGTGCCCGCCTGGTGGTCATCGACCCGCGCAGCATCGATCTGGTCAACGGCCCCCATGTGCGAGCCGACCACCACTTGGCACTGCGTCCAGGCACCAATGTGGCGGTGATCACCGCCATGGCACATGTCGTGGTGGCCGAGGGTTTGCTGAATGAGGCCTACATCGCCGAACGCTGCGATACCCGCAGCTTTAGCGATTGGCGCGATTTTGTGGCTCGCGCTGAAAACTCGCCTGAAGCCATGGAACTCATCAGTGGCGTGCCTGCGGGCGAAGTCCGTGCCGCTGCCCGTCTCTTTGCGAAAGGCCCTAACTCGGCCATCTACTACGGTCTTGGCGTGACCGAACACGCACAAGGCTCCACCATGGTGATGGGCATTGCAAACCTGGCCATGGCTTGTGGCATGGTCGGCCGCGAAGGGGTGGGGGTGAACCCATTGCGAGGGCAGAACAATGTGCAGGGAAGCTGTGATATGGGCAGTTTTCCGCATGAGCTGCCAGGCTACCGCCACATCTCAGACAGTACCGTACGCGCCAAGTTTGATGAGGCCTGGGGCGTCCAACTCAATGCTGAACCAGGCCTGCGCATTCCAAACATGTTTGAGGCAGCACTCGGAGGGAGCTTCAAAGGCCTTTACTGTCATGGCGAGGACATCGTCCAGTCGGACCCCAACACTCAACATGTGGCCTCCGCCTTGGAGGCGATGGAGTGCATCGTCGTCCAGGACATCTTCCTGAACGAGACGGCCAAATACGCCCATGTTTTGCTGCCAGGCAGTTCATTTTTGGAGAAGGATGGCACCTTCACCAACGCCGAGCGACGCATCTCTCGGGTTCGCCAGGCCATGCCTCCGCTGGCAGGCCTGGCGGACTGGCAAGTGACCATGAAACTTGCGAACGCGCTCGGCTACCCCATGCATTACCAACACCCAGAGGAAATCATGCAGGAGGTCGCAGCACTAACGCCGAGCTTCTCTGGCGTCAGCTACGCCAAGATCGAACGCCTGGGGAGTCTGCAATGGCCGTGCAATGAGCTGACGGAAGAAGCCGGTACCGCCATCATGCACGTCGACCGGTTTGTGCGAGGTAAGGGGCGCTTCTTCATCACACAGTACGTCGCGTCTAAAGAAAAAGTTACCCGCAAGTTCCCTTTGCTGCTAACGACCGGCCGCATCTTGTCCCAATACAACGTGGGCGCCCAAACTCGCCGAACCCTCAACAATGCATGGCATCAAGAGGACAGGCTGGAAATCCACCCTCACGATGCCGAAGTTCGAGGCATCAAGCAAGATGACTGGGTTGGCATCAGCAGCCGCGCGGGTCATACCGTATTGCGCGCTGAAATCAGTGAACGTATGCAAGCTGGGGTGGTTTACACCACCTTCCACTTTCCGGAATCGGGCGCCAATGTCATCACGACAAACAGTTCGGACTGGGCAACCAACTGTCCCGAGTACAAGGTCACCGCAGTCGAGGTCAGCCGGGTAACTCAGACCTCCGACTGGCAGCGCAACTACGCCGAGTTCAATGCCCAGCAGCTGCAACTGAAGGCTGCGGTGGATACACCGCTGGAGCAAAGCCCATGAGCAACGTCCAATGCCATGCACTAAAGCCCTGCGTTAGCGCCGCCCAAGTGACAACTTTGCGGGCTGGCAACGGACGAACCCAAGCTGACTGGCTGGCCGACGAAGTTCCCGTGTCCTTGGTTTTCAACGGCATCTCCCACGCGGTCATGCTGGCTAGCCCTGCGCATCTGGAAGACTTTGCCCTTGGCTTCAGCCTGACTGAAGGCCTGCTAGCTGATGCCAAGGATCTCTACGACATCGAAGTTCATGAGGGCGAAGACGGGCTCGAGCTGCGCATGGAAGTGGCGGCGGCCTGCGAATGGCGACTGAAAGAACGTCGTCGCAATTTGGCCGGCCGCACCGGCTGCGGACTGTGTGGTACCGAGAGCCTGGCTCAAGTCAGGCGCCCCCTCCCCCTACTCCAGTCCTTGACCTTGAGCACTGGGGTATTAGCCCAGGCTCACTATGCCTTGCCGCCGAGCCAGACCATGCAGAACTTGACGGGCGCGACACACGCTGCGGCCTGGTGCGATCTCGCAGGCAACTTGCTCATGATTCGTGAGGACGTTGGGCGACACAACGCGCTGGACAAGCTGATTGGTGCGATGGTTTCGGCTCAATTTGACACTCAGGCCGGCTTCATCTGCATCACCAGCCGAGCAAGCTTTGAGATGGTGCAAAAGACGGCCATGGCAGGTGTCAGCGTGCTGGCCGCAGTCTCCGCCCCTACGGCGCTTGCAGTGCAATGCGCGCGCAATTGCGGCCTCCTGCTGGCGGGCTTTGTGCGAGGCAACGATCTGGTCGCCTATACCTTTCCGGAACGACTAGGACTGACTCAATGAACATCCAGTACTTAACTCAGATGGCCAATTCAATTGGTGAATTCTTTCAGACCATGCCCAATGTCGAGGAGGCCGAGCGAGAAGTGGTTCAGCATCTTCGGCGCTTCTGGGACCCCCGCATGCGAGAGCAATTGCTTGAGCATTTGGATGCCCAAGCCGGTACAGGTCTGCTCCCCTTCGTCAAACACGCCGTGCTGCGTCACCGCCAGGACCTGAACGTCGGGGTGAACGCCGATGCTGCAAAGTCGGGCTCGATTTAACGGTCTGTGATCCCAAACCCTCTAGGCTGGGGGACGCATCCCGACTTTATGAACCGCACTTTGCCCTTGGTGAAGCCTAGATCTGGAAAGCTATCGTTGATGGATAGATTTGAGACCGCCCCCAAGTTTCGCGACGGCTTGCAAACCGAGCTTGATGCAGAAATTTGACCTTAGCGTCCATTTGACACTCTGTCCTCAGTCAAGGCTGCCTCCCACTCTCCCCAACTCGAGTCAGTGACTTCCAATCCAGGAATTGAGGCCTCCAAACCGCCGCCATCAAGCTTTCGTCTAAAGAGCACCTCCGTGGCTTGCCTGATTTGGGCAAACACACGTTCGGCGCTAAGGGGGTAGGAAACTTGGCTTGGGTTGGACATCTTGACCTCACTGTGCTGCATGAGACAAGCATCGGCGACAAGGGCCAAACTATCTATCCAACCAGAGGGGGCCCACCTTTGGGGGGGTAAGGAAGAGCCAGACGCCAACTCCTCAAAAAGAGAGAGGCGAATTGAATTCAGTGGAGTCTGCTTCAGCGCGCAAAATCAAAAAGCAATCTCCGAGCATTTCCCGGCTCACTTCGTCTTCCAGCCCAGGAAACAACTCGGCGAGAGCACCCTTGAGTGCGACAGACTCCCCCTGAAACCACACCTTCGACGCGAAGACGTCAGTCTCCGGGGCACCAGCGGGCGGATGGAGCCGAGTGTCTGAACCGACCGCAGCAACGCACCGGACATAGGCCCGCATGACCGCCTCTGCATCGCCGAAATGGGCCTCGAGGGCCTCTCTAACGGCTGTTTGAATGCCGGGGAGCGCATGAAGCCCGCTATCGCCGAATTGAATTTGGTAACGCATATCAGTTGAGCATTTCAGCCTCGAACTCAGGCTCGACTTGTCGCGGCCTCTTCTGATCATTCACGACTGCCAACATCAGGGCCACCAAGTCGGGATCCGAGGAAAGTCGACGCTGCACCTCACGAATCGACGGCGCAAACTCCGGCCGAGTTTTCAACCAAAACTCCAAGAGCGGATGATGCCTTTCGGGCCAAACCCTCCACCACCGCAACACACTGTCTGGGTCATTCAAATTGATGAGCATCGTGTTCTCCTCTGCTGTGACCGCAAACCGTCCCCGTGACAAGCTGCAAAAATCGCCGCCCGCCAACCACTGTACATTCATACAGCACTAAAGAAAAGCCCTGCCAAACAAAAGGACCTCACACTCATTCCAAGAGTTCATGACGAAGTGCCCAGATCAATGCGACCTTCAGGTCTTGAAGAAGGCGCTGGTGTGCAGTTCTCCAAACTCTTCGGGGGTCTCAGGCAACGTTCGGACCTCACAGGTCCCGGGAATACGTGTCGCCTCAGGGTCGGCTAGAAACGCGTCCTCCGCCATGAATCGGCACGGCGACTTCCGCCTGACGCCACGGCTGTTCTTCATCATCCAATACCAAAATTCGACTGCTCTCATGAACGCCATGCTCGCAGCTCACTAGCTCATGGGATGAGCCTAGTAACAGGTCGGGCTGTTCTGAAAGGCATGGCGGGCCACCCCTACTGACACCCCCATGTTGTCGCGCGGCTCGTTGGGCCAATTCGCATCAGCGAGATAGCCGCACCACTCTTACGCAGGCGCCTCCACGACGACCACAGCCTTGAGCTGCTCCTCGACGTACATATTGCGTAGCCTTGGGGTTTAGGCAAAGACGCCACGCAATCCTGTCCGCGGACCTAAACCGTGTTCGGGCGAGGTTGATGGCGCAGATTGAGAGCCACCAAGGATCTCTCCAACCTGATGGTGCAAGGCCAGCCCTTGAAGCCTAAAAACGAGCGGGGCACCTCAAATACCAGGGCACATCCCCCATCTGAATGCCGCTCGGGTAATTGCCTACCTTGTTTGTTCTATCTCTGAATGCTGGAATTCGCTCGTCGGCGTGAGCATGCCGGCGCGACGGGCGATCGCACCTCGCCCAGAACCAATCAGGGATAAAAAATGGACGACAAAACGATAGAGGCCATAAAGGACGCACGCACCAAACTGCATGCACAGGTTGTTCACTTTCCAGGCGTTCATGGCACCAGCGTTGGCCTTAAATGGACAGGTGGCGCCCTTACCAAGACCATCGCAGTCTTGGTCTATGTGACACACAAACGACCTGAAAGCTCGGTGCCATCGAAAGAACTTCTTCCTAAGAACATCGACGGTTTCCCTGTAGATGTGATCGAAGAAGCAATCCCAGAGGCCCACGCCGACGATGGCAAGTACCGTCCCGTGCAAGGTGGCATACAGATTCAAGTGGGCAATAGCTACGGCACGCTTGGGTGCCTAGTCCGCGATCTAAATTCCCAAGCACTCTGCGCCCTGTCCAATCAACACGTCATGGGTGGAGCCAGTTCCCGGGTCGCTCAGCCAAAAATGGATCCTGTGTGCGATCAAATTGGCAACACTGTGAGATCGGTGCTTTCTCCAAGAGTCGACGGCGCCTTTTGCTCTCTGGACGCTCACGGCGCAAGTGGAATATCTTCAATCGTCGAAATCGGCGAAGTCAAAGGCGTCTACACGGTTCAACTCAGCGATCTTCCCTATCCCGTGAAAAAGCGTGGAAGAACGACCGGGCTCCGTAAAGGCAACATCACCGCGCTCTATTTTCAAGGGACCAGAACCGATGGCTGGCGTTTTGTGGATCAGCAGTACATCAAGACCGACGACAACACTCTGAATTTCTCCGAGCCCGGCGACTCAGGTTCGGCCGTCGTTGACCAAAAGGGCCGGGTTGTTGGCCTGCTCTGGGGCGCGTCGACGCCAAACGGGTGCTCTTCACCCATCGCTGCCGTCCAGTCTGAGCTGTACATCGAAGTCGCCACAGGCATCACAGCCGCAACTATCCCTTACTCCGAGACGCTGACGGGCCAGTTGGAGACGGCATTGCGCCAAACTGAATTTGGCAGCAAGCTTTGGCGCACCGTCCGCAGAACACATACACGCATACAGCATCAGTTTCATGCAACCCCTCGACTGCTCGTGACTTGGCAACAAATGCCGCAGCAAGCCATCTTCGAAGCGATCACCGCAGCCACCCGCAACCTGGACACAATCATCCCAGCATCGCTTGGCGGAGAGGACACGGTTGAAATCGTCTCACGCCTCCGAGATGCAATGCGCCGCTACTTCACGGACCCAGACCTGCTTGAGCAAGTCGACGCGTTGCACGCCATGATTCTTGGCAACGTCGGACAAACTTGGCGGCATGCCTTGACCAGAGCAAGCAAGACCCCAGCAGTGGCCTAAGGAAAACGCGAGTACCAGAGCGCTAAACGCCAAGCGCGCGTCGAGACCGGCGCGCGCTTGTTTCACCACTACCGAGCTGGAAGAACTTGTCGGCTAATCGAACCACCGTCTTCCCCTACCTAGCGCGCGTCTGCCGAGTCGCCAAGGTCAAGTGCTCAGAACTCTCTTGCAGGTCCAGCCCATGCAACGCCGCCACCGCGCGCGCGAAGTTCGCGTTGTCTCCCGTCTGAAACAGGCCGCTGACGCGCAGCTCATCAAGGCCACCAGATTCTGCCAAACGAATCGGCACCGCGCTGTAGCGATTCATCTCAACCACTGCGTCAAGCAGCGAAACATCGTCAAACAACGCCTCACCGCGCTTCCAGGCCAACACCTGCTCCATGCGCGGCCGGTCGACTTGAGCTACAGCCA
Organism: Paucibacter sp. KBW04; assembly: GCF_003852425.1. Taxonomy (GTDB): domain Bacteria; phylum Pseudomonadota; class Gammaproteobacteria; order Burkholderiales; family Burkholderiaceae_C; genus Paucibacter_A. The sequence continues at coordinate 22,754 of NZ_QAJN01000005.1, forward strand.
AGGCAAGCGAACTGCCCTGCTTGCCTGACTCCCCTGCCCCAGTCCGCGAATCAAGCCGCATTCGCTCACCAGGAGCCATCACGACGGGGCTCCGACGCGCAGCCCCCGCGTCAACTGATGAAGCATCACGGACCACCACCTGCCCTTCCACCAAGGTCACGGCGAGGGCTGCAGCTGCAGCAGGCGAATCACCTGGCGTCAGACGCACGACAAAGGCCGTGCCGGTGGCCACGACCTCAGTGCCTGCCGCCTGAACAATGAAGGGGCGGCTCACATCTTTGGCGACCTCGAACAAGGCCTCCCCACCCTCCACGGAAACGGTACGCTGCGCCCGCCCAAGCTCCACGCGAACCCGCGTGGCGGTGTTCAGCGACATGCGGGTGCCGTCTTCCAGCATCACCACCTGCTGCTCACCCACACCAGTCCGAAAGCTCTCTACATTTCGCCAGGGATGCAAGATCACCAAGCCCACAAGGAACGAGACAGACAAGGCCAAGGCCCAAGGCACAGGCCTCGAAGCCAGGTGCGCTTGGCGAGCCACTGAAGCACCCTCACCAGAAGCAGAGCGGGCATAGCTGCTCAGCGTCACGCCCGCCACCTCCTGCCAGATCTCGGTGCAGCGCTCAAATGCCAGACGATGCGCCGCAGACCGCTCCTGCCAAGCCAAGCACTCACGCTCCATGCGTACAGACCGATCAGGCCCATGCAGGCGAGCCACCCACACCGAGGCTTCAGCCGCAATCTCGGGTGTCACCACCGGAGCAGCCGCCTCACCAAGCCCCCTGCCCTCTTCTTCTCCTGAACCACGCACACCTACCAACCTTCCATCCAGCCTGTTACCTGTAGTGTCGCCTTGGCAATGTGTTTCTCTACCGTGCTGGTGCTCAAGCCATGGCGTTCCGCAATCTCCCGATAGGTCAGGCCGTCAATGCGGTTGGCCAGGAAGATGTCGCGCGTCTTCTCGTTCAAGCGGTTCAGGCACACGCTCATCCGCGCCATGCGCTCGCGGGCAAGCACCACGGCTTCAATGCCCGGCGCCGTATCCAACAACACCACCTCCTCCAGCAACACCTCCTCGCCATGATTGACCCGCGCCCGGTGCGCATCAATCGACAAGTTCAGCGCCGTGCGCATCAAGAACGCCTCGGGCCGCTCCACCGGCACCGGCTGATCCAGCTCATAGCGGGCGAGGCGCACCCAGGCTTCTTGCACCAGATCATCAGCATCATGGGTTGAGCGGCCTCGCCGCATCAAAGCGGCTCTGACACGCGAGAACACCGGGGGCCAGTTCTTGCTCATTTGAATCTCTCCCATTCAAGCGTCTACGCGCCTCAGATGAAACCAGCAACTGAAGTACCTTGAGGCTTGCCAGCGGCTGCCATGCCCAAAGCCCCATAAGGACGAGCCGCAGCAGCAGAGGTAGCAGCACGCTCCAGCCGGCGCTCAGCACGCAGCAGCACACCGCACACAAACTCCAACGCCTCCGCCGAATCGGCAAAGCTGCCATGCCGAGCGATGGCTCGCTCCAAGCTCCCTTGGATCTCGGCCGCCATGCGGTCCGCAGCAAGCACCACCCGCCGCGAAGAGGCAGGCAAGTCAAACAGGGGCCGCCAATGCTCTAAGGCCAAACGCCACAGCGCCACGATCTGCGGGTACTTCTTGCCCCAAGGCCCGGCTTCAACGTCAGACAAGGCGTCCGTCGCCATGCTGCTGCAACTGGCTCCGGCTACCGTCCGAAATGCGCCCGCAACAGCTTGCCTATGCCGAGGTGCCACTAAGGCAACCGTGACGTCCAAGGCCTGTGCGATCGATGGCAATGCCTCCGCGCCAAAGAACTCGACGCCTCGCCCACCGCCCTGCCCTTCGACCTGGGTGGCAACTGAGTAGCGGATGCGCTCAACTCCTCGATCCTCTAAGTCCGCTGCAAACTCAACTTGTGGAGCCTTGGTCATAACGTTCTGGGCCCAGGCACCCAGTAACTCGAACTTTCCGTCCAGCGAACTGGCAAACCCCCAATGGACCGACGCACATGAGCCAAGCGAATCTCGAACCGCTACATCGGCTGTGCGAAAGGCACTTACCAAGTAACGGCGACAAAGCAATCGCCCGCAAAGGCTCACCATCCCCGCCCCTCCCAAAGTTTCGTAGCTCGCCACCATTCGAATTGCTCCGCTCAGTGATTGACTCAACTCAATGATGATCATCTCAAGATATGAGGATGATCGTCCGTGGTGCTATCGAAGTCAATAGCAAATCATCCTGCTATGCCTCGCCCGTCTCCTCGTCATGCACAAGCCCCCGATTTGGTGGCATTCGGCGCCGCCGTTCGCGAAGCCCGTTTGGCATTGGGCATGTCGCAAGAGGCACTGGCCTATGAGGCAGGCATTGACCGCTCTTACATGAGCAGTGTCGAACGCGGAGGTCAGAACGTTGGCCTTGTCCTTGCCGCCCAAATCGCGCGAGCACTCAAGCTGAACTTGGCTGACTTGATCTCTGCGGCGGGCTTGTAAGAAAACCCTTTTGAAGGCCATGCGCAAATAGACTTCCCCTTAACCGGCAAGGTTCCAGCCGTACTTTGTGCTGAAAAAATAGTGGATGGCGTGTGAAGCAAGGGGATTTGATCGACAAGGCGGGCAAGGCGATAGAAGTCGTAGTGAAGGTAGCTGTGACGCTGGTCAGTCTCGGCGTCCTGCTAGTTCTCCCATTGCTATTTGTCTATGCGCTCATTGCGCCATTGTTCGGCTCCGAGCCGATTGGGTATGCTGCGGACGTTGGGAGTTACTTGGTAGCTCTTGCTGTCATAGTCATCGCGGGGGGGAGCGCTGTTTAGCGCTTTCATCTTGCTGTCGGATAGGAGCAAATTGTTCCGAAAGTTTGTTGGCTTCATCGTTTGCATCCTCTTGGTGCTAGGCACGATCAACCAGTGCACTGACCATAGCAGCGAAGCTAGATGCGTGCCGAATAGATACGTCGAGTGCTAAGGAAAGTCCGCTAGGGGTGCAACACCTCGCCTGTCGCCTGCGCCTGTTGGGGCTAGATGTCCGGCTGATCACGGCCCACTTCATCGGGCCATTCCGCGTGCAAGGCGCCAGCGGCAAGAACGATCCCAATGATGCTGCAGCAATCTACGAGGCCGCCTCGCGGGCGCGTACGTGTTGAGCACCCGTGAAGACGCCAGCGCAGCAAGGCTGGCAAGGGATTCACCGTCTGCGTGAAGGCTACAAGGAAGAACGCACTGACTGCCTTAACCGGATCCGTGGCTTGCTGGCCGTGTTCGGTCTGGTCTTCCTGCAAAGCCCAGAGGCCTTGCGTCGTGTGCTCAGCGACGTGCCGGAAGACGCCAGCAACGAGCTGCCCGACTTGAAGCACCTGGCACTGCAACGGGCGCAGGCGCACTGGAGGGTACTGGATTACGAAACACCTAGTGCGATAAGCAGGCTAAGCAGCATGTACGCGGCGATCAGGCGGCCGCTCGGGCTGCTGATCACGACCAGCACAGTGTTGCAGTTGATCGGCCGCAACGACCGAAAGCGGTTGAGTCTGGCATTGGAGGCATGCAGTCGCCAAGGGCTCTGTGAGCAACCGCTCCGCTGAACTCTCGACCGTTGAGATCTGATCGGCAGGTTCAGGCTGAAGGCGGCCAGTCACGAGTGCCCGCTGTATAGCCATCCGTGTCAGCATCGGCATTGGCATTGGCATTGGCATTGGCATTGGCATTGGCATTGGCAATGAGAGTAGCGCTCAGCTCTGTCTACACGATGAGGAAGGCATGCTGGCCGCACAAAACGGCAACAGGGCATGCTCATGGCCCGCTCCAACTACCCGCCTTGAAGGTCACCCGAACCCTCCAAGAAGTTGAACTCTCAGGCGATGCGGGAACCGTAATTCTCCGGGTCAAGGCCCAGCGCAACGGCTGCTGCACCAAGTAGCGCTTTGGTTCCGACCCGGCCACCTTCGACGTCGGCGACCGCCTGTCGGAGCATAGGCACGCTGACCCGTGGTGAGGTGAACAAGAAAGCGTTGCTCGAAAGCTCCTTCCATGCGGGCGCGAAGCGCCGGGCAAGAGCGCGGGTGAACGTGTCCTGGAGAAGAACACCTTCGTTGGTGCACACCGTCAAGGACGCCAGCAGCGAGTGCATTCGCAGGGTAGCCCTTGGGGTATTCACGTCGCGGAGAAGGACCATCGCGGCGCCAAAGACCTGTTCGGCCGACTGGTCTTGAACGTCCTCAAGCGTTAGTTGGGCATCGTCGGCCGTCATCATCAATGAAGCCGACATTGCCTTCAGGCTCCTGACGGAGGGCGCATCATCGCCCCACACCTCCGCTGACTGGATTTGCCAGGCGGCCAGCGCCTCCATTGGCTCATCGGTGCAAATCGCTCCTGCAGCAAACAAGGCCACAAGACCACCATTCGACAGCTTGCTTCCCTCCGCCGGAGTGAGGTCTGGCTGCGACTCTTTCGAAAGCTGCCGGTCTGCAAGACAGTGCATTGTGTTCAATGCACGCTCAAAGTAGGCAACTGCAGAGATGACTCCCTTGCGTGCCCCTCTTGTCAACTCGAAAGCCAGCATCGCCTGCGCACCGGAGAAGCGAACTAGCGGCACGCTTGACAGCATCGCGGATCGCAGGACGTCCTCCATCTCCTCGGGCACGTCGCCAAGTTGCGCGGCAAGTTGACCAACGTTTGTCGCGACCAGCAGAGCCCGATACTCTTGGCCCGCAGTGGCTGGGCCTAAGCTTAGCCCTGGCTCTGACGCTCTGCCATAGGCCATCGGAGGGGTGTCTCCGACGCTTCCGGAAGCTAGGTCCTCGATGATTTTGCAGGTGGCTGCTGTCGCCCCAAGCACTGCCAGCCAGCTCTCGTTCGCGGCATCGCTTGCCTCCGTTGGAGCATTCAAAATGACGTCTGCAAGCCTGCGAGCGGCCCTCTGGCAGTCTCCCGCCATGGCTATCGCTCTACACCCGTCGACCACCAAGCCGAAACGTGTAATCGCCAAAGTTCGCAACGCAGAAACTTTGGCGCCGTCCATGAACAGCTCCTCCGCCTTTTCCCAGCGCTGCAAATGACAAGCGCTAATGGCGGCTCGCCTGTACGCAAACGAATCAAGCACATCCGCTGCGTGCGGCCGCTCGAAAAGAACCGCCCATTGGTCCAGAGCATCCGCGTAGTCCTTTTGCTGGAACAGCACGTTCACCCGCTGCTCTGCAATGGTCAGCGTCTCTCCAAACACCAGCGCTGCTTCGTCCAGTGCATTCATCGCTCCCGCGGGGTCGTCGACATGCTCACTGCGCACGATCGACGTTGCCCTCGCAACCTCACTCCCGAACCAGGACAAGCGATGGCCGCTAGCGATGCTCTGCGCGCGCAGCAACAGTGCCAGAACGGGCGTCCAATCTGTGCGCTCCGTGCACCCTGCTGCCCAGACGCCATGGACAAAGGCGCCGCAAGAGCTGACCAGAGGCCAACCTAGCACCGAGTCGAACTCTGCGCGAGCAGCCTCATCCGCGTCGAACTCAAGCCAATCGAGCAATCCGGCGAAGTCGGACAGCCCGCGCATGGACGACGCGTGCATAGAAAGATAGAACTGACTGGTCGTCGCATCCTTGGGGACCTCAAGGTCCATCTCACGCGACTCGACCAAGAACCGCCTGGCCATGCCTTCCGCATAGTCGGCCATCTTGCCGCGCCGATGACCCAGCGAACAGATTGCCGCCAACTTGGCTCTGAGTGGCACAAGAGGATTTCGGTTGACCACCAGACGCGAGCATCTGGCCACTTCCACCGCTTCCCGCATTTCAACGTCTTCAACGAAGGCGACCTCTTCCGTCCATCGTTCGAGAATGCGAACGACTTCTGATGACCCGGTCTCACTCGCAACGGTGAACTGCAACTGCCGCAGCATCACGCTGACCATCGCATGGGGCGAAAAGAATCGTTGGCCAGGCTCCAAGGCGACGTATGGCAACCAATTCAACTGCTGATAAAGCGCCTTTGCCACGGCAGTCTCGTCAATGGTCTCAACGATTCGCGCACCTTTGAGCAGACGCCGACCATCCTTGGCGATGAATGCATGAAACAGCAACGACGACGCATCCGACACATCTAGCTCGTGCACGCTCGCAATGGCATCGAACAGCCGCGTGTGGGCCTGCCGCATCTGCTTTTCCGTCCAGACCTGCTCGGTGGCTCCCTTCAGAAGCGGTGTAACCGAAAGGCGACCAGGCAAGGATTGCTCAAACCACTTGCCTGCCAAGGAGTCAATGACGTCACCACCGTTGGTCAGGCCCCCGATTTCCTGGGCCAGTGCAAGAAGCATTTTCCTGGATAGCGGATAGGTCGCCGCGCTGGCGGTGTAGACGAAAGACGCTACTTCGGCCGGCACCGTCCCGCTCAGCATGCTCCGCGCGGTGCCTCGAGCCGTTCTCACTGCAGGGGACGCGGTGACCATGTCTGCGCTGGTAGGTGCCGGCCAACGCTCCACTTCAAGTTCAGCGATTCGGACCTGGACGAGCTTCGGGTGACCTTGGGTTAGTCCGCAGATAAGAGCGCCCCAGATTCCGGCGAGTTCTTCAGGACAGCCATGGGCTCGGCATTGCTCGTCCACTTCGCTTGGCGGCATGGTCGGCACGTCAATGACTTCCAGACCTGCGACCGGCGCAAGCTGCTCAGACTCAGCTGATTCCCCCCGGGCCGTGAACAGCAGCGCCCGTTCAGAACGGACGGCTTGGCTCACCACTATGGACAGAGCAGTGCCGAAGGCGCTAAACGCGGAAGGCGAAATGTCGATGTTGTCGATGACGACGAGCGAAGGCGCATCCGAGCAAGCCATCGCTGCGATCAGCGCCCTTAGCAGGTTGTCGGTCTCTACTGCTGTACGGTTTGCTAGCGGGAACCACCACGCCTCTGGACACACGGCGTGGCCTACGAGTTGAGCCAAGGTCGTCTTGCCCTTGTGCACGCTCCCAGTCAGCAAGACCGCCGCGTGAGCGTCAATTCGCTCACGCACCCGTTGGACAAGCGCATCGCGATTCAGCAGCGGCGTCGGCGCCGGCGGCATCTCGAGCTTCATCATGTCCAACAACGCCCGGCCAGGATCGTATTCGCCAGCCTCAAGCGCACGCATGAACTGCGCGTATTGCAATGCCGGCACGGCCACATGCGCGGTAGTTGCCACCTCAATCTGGCGCAGCAGGTCCGCCGTTGTGAGGATACGGCTTGCTGACTCGGGCTTCACGACCACGTCGCTCACGAACGAGTAGAGGCGGTCGCAGACGGTAGCTGAGTACGATAGGCTTATCCCAGCTCCGTGCAACCTGTGAACAACACGGTCCTCAGCGCTCCGCTGCACTGCGTCGAGGCCTGGCTGGTTCAGGAACCAATGCACAGGGCGGAAAAGATGCGTTTGAGTAGCCGGGGCATCAGCCACTTCGAGGAATGCTCTCAGCGCACTATCCTCGGAAAGCTTAGGCGCCAAATACTTCTGCAGAGAGGACGCCATGTCGGCGTTTTCACGCGCGACGCTCCATGCGGACATGCCAGCGATCCCACCGAACGCAGCATCCTGCTCAACAACTGCATGCGCGGTCGAGATGTAGTGAAACGCGACGGTGCGCGTAGCTTCCCGAGTTCGTAGGGTCCAAAAGTTCTCGAGTGCTCTCAGTGCGCGCAGGTTGTTCAGGGAAATCCCATCGACCTCACTCTTGACCTGCTGGGCGACGACCTCCAAGGCCGAGGCCTTGTCAAAGTCCTCAGCCCCTTCAAGGTAAATGACCTCGTCCGGCGTACTAAGACGTAGCCATGCGTCAATCGACCACCAGAGCTGATAGATGACCCCCCTGATGGGCGCAACGGCCTGTCGTCGAGCATCAGCAGGAAGCTCTCTCGGAGGCTCCGCCGCCGCTGAAGGGCTAACAATTCCTGCAAGGACTTCTTTCATCGGTGCAACTGACTTTCGCCTGTGGCGCGCGGCGCGTTGCCTGGATCGACGAACCGAAGAAAGACGCCCCGAACCGCGCGAACTACGCGAGCAATAGTCGCAGGCGAGTTCCGCAGTGCAGCCGCCAGCTCCCTCTGAGCGCGAGCCCCGCTCCTTCCTCGTTTGCCGATGATGGAGGACTTGGTGCCCAGAAATTGGTACCCACTCTGCTTTGCAACAACCTCTTCGGACGCTAGCGCGTCAGCAACAAGCACTGCCAGCTCATCATCGGGCCTATCAAGAATTACCGCGATTTCATCGCCTTCGCACCCATAGACAGCCACAACGCGGTCACATCCAGCGATGAGCTCAGGGCACCTAAGTTCGCCGAAGTGTTCGCTCGTCAGATGCAGAGCCGCGTAGTTCTTCGCCTTTCGAGTGCATTCGAACAGATAACACGAGAAGTCGTCCCTAGCTATGTCGGCTGCAATCTGGGAAGTCGGCCGCTCGATGGCGCCGCCATGTGGCGCAACTACCGCAATCTGCAGAGGGTTTCTTCGCGAAATCGCGCTCCCATAGTCGACACCTTCCTTGTAGGTTGCATCCAAGTCAATGAATGACTTGAAATTCTGAGCGCGGGCTGGCGGCGAATCCATGCTGCCAGTTTAGACGCGGCCTAACCCCAATTTTCGCGGCGTTGCCAAGTTTGCTGGCCTTAGGCGGTGGGCGCCTTTGCGCGCTGATTGGTCTTGCCGTTATTCCTCCTGCGTACGGCTGCATCGCTTATTCCCGAAGGAGCGGCATGAGCGACGCTACGCATGAGTTCTTGTACGCGCGCTCCAGCGAGCGTTGAACGACCGTTTTCGGGCGACGAGTTCAGTAAACCGACGGACCGCTCCCGCTGCATAGCTGCCATCCGACGACCAACGACGCCTGTAGGCTGGCAGCGGCCATTCGTTTTTGGACGCCCAACGACCGCAGTGGCCGAGACCGGCCGTTGGGTGCTTCATTGGCCGGAAGACAGCTTCTCCTCCCGAAGCTGACCGTCGTTGAATCGAAGATCAGGACCAGCAGCGTGCAGAAGCTGTTTGCTCCAACGACAGCTTTTCCAGGCTGCGGACTAGCAATCGGCAGTGTTGGCATGAAGGGCGATCTTGCCTGCGGTGGGCTGCACCGCGCCCGTTGCCGTCATTGGAAGCCGACCTCCGGCAGCCAATCTGCGCCCCAAAGCTGCCATTCCCAGAGCACGACACATCGCCTATTGCAGTCGCTCAATGTAGAAGTGAGCGGCCTGCGCGGCATTTCGCGCAGGTCCGCTCGACTGCCGGGTTAGAAGGGCAAATTAACGAGCCTCCTGTCATTTACTTTTTGGGGGATTGCTAGATTTGCTAGGTTTGAGGGACGGTGTATTCCCTGGTGTGGTTTTGTTATCACGGCGGCGTTGATCCGGCTGCCCTGTTGATTTTGCTATCGGCTTTGGTCCTGGTTTAAGTGCCATGAATGCTCTCCTTTGTGGTTTGAAAATTACAGTGTGCGCGTACCTTCTAACTTGGATACATGGAGACAGCAGTGACGCATAACTTAGCTCCCTTCCTCCATAACATGTCCGATGTGACAAGGCTGAAAGCGGCTTGAAGCTTGGCGTTGCGCGGCATATGCTGTGCAAAATAACAGTATTCAATAACAGGCAAGAACCTCACTCAGATTCTGAGCTGCATTTCTGGCTGAATTGCTCGGTAGCAACCCACATAGGGGCAGCTTTGTGCATTGGAGATGCACATGCGAGACCCGTCTATCGCACCAATGGGGGAAGTCAGGCGCAAGGCGCTACGCCCCAAAGTTGTTTCAGCGACCCTACCTGCGTTGAAGGCCCCGCGACTGTTGGATCAACTTCGCGAGCGCATCCGGTTCCGGCACTACAGCCGCAGCACCGAGGACGCCTACGTTTTCTGGGTGCGAACCTTCATTCGACATCACGGGCTACGCCATCCTCGGGACCTTGATGGTGCTGCCGTTGAATCCTTCCTGACCTGGTTGGCCAGCGAACGCCAAGTGGCACCGGCAACGCACAGGCGGGCCTTGTCAGCCCTGCTGTTCCTCTACGGCAAAGTGTTGGGTGTGCAACTACCCTGGATGTCTGAGATCGGACGCCCGCGACCGCAGCGGCGCTTGCCAGTGGTGATGTCGCGCGACGAGGTCGTCAACGTCCTGTCGAGCCTCGACCTGGAGTGGCGACTTTTCGGGCAATTGCTGTATGGCACAGGCATGCGAATCACCGAGGGCCTGCGCCTGCGTGTCAAGGACGTGGACTTCTCACATGGAGCGATCATCGTTCGCGAGGGCATCGGCGGCGCTGGTCGGCCACGAAACAGCGATCGTGGTCGAGCCTCGCTGCACGTCGATGCGGATTGGTGCCGGCTCCGCTGGCACAGCAGGCATAGGCACAGGCACGAAGCCGGCATACGTAGTCAGCGGCGCCAGCTGGGCACGTTGCGTCACCGCGGTTGACGACTGGGACATCAGCACCCAGCGGCGCAGTAGATTGGCATTGATGCCGTGGGCCATCGCCACGGCGGCCAGTGAAACTCCTGGCCGCGTGCTTGCTTGGACGACGCGGGCCTTGAATTCTTCACTATGGGTTCGCCTCCGGCGCCCGCTCTTTGCCTGCTCCATGGTGCACACGTATCCGCTCAGTTCTTGATGGATACGAGCATCCTTGACTCAGCTCGGCGGATCAATATGACTTGGCTGAACGCTTACAACTCTACAGCTTGGAAACGGACTTTCACCAACTGCTGCTTTAGGCTGCTTGCTGCCGTTCGAACTCGGCCCTTCCTAGGTCAGCAAAGTGCCAAAAGCAGTCGTCAGCCCTGGTCAAATGAGTTGCCGGAAAGCTGTCGCTCAACGCTCAGCATCAGCGGCAGCGCATAGCGCCGCCCGCTGTACGCTGTTGTTAGCCGACAGTTTCAATTACCGCTCGTCCAACGCCGCTCTCAACGCTGAGATGTCGATTCTTCTCATCCCGAATAGAGCGATATTCATTCGCTCCGCTTTCTGCCGGTCCGGGCCTTCATCGATTTCCCAGACAAAAGACGGCACAACTTGCCACGATACCCCGAAGCAGTCCCTAACCCAGCCACAAGGCTGCTCCTCCCCACCGTCGGAAAGTACGCCCCATAGCCTGTCAATCTGCTCCTGGGTCTCGCACGAGACATAGAACGACACGCTCTCGTGGAATTTACCGAAGTAAGCCCCGCCGTTGAAGGCCACGATCTCCTCTCCATTGAGAGTAAAGCGGATCGTTTTCACGTCACCAGCAAGACCGGGCATGATTTCTTCAGACATCTCTGGCACCTGCCGAAGCGCCTTGATCTCCTGCTCTCCGAAGTAATTTCGTCCCAGAATCTTCGAGTTCCCAAACACAGCGTCGAAGAGATCAATGTAAGTTGCAACGGCCTCTTCGAGATTCTTGTTGAATCCCAAGCACACGGTAATCGTTTTCATAGGTTGTCCTCACGAATTGAGTTGGTGGGGAGCTGAGTGATGCTCGTGTTCGATCTGCCATTGGCCGTTGCGCTTGGTCAAACCCAACGTCAGACGACACACCGGCTCCGAAGATCCCCCGATGCGCAGAAGCCCGGTGGCAAAGGCTACCTCGTCACTTGCGGTGATACGTAGGTCTTCGATGACGAACACCTCCTGGCTAGGTGCGCCGTAACGAAAGAAGAGTTCCCAAGTTTTTCGGTAGTCGTCGATGCCCACTGTTTGCAGTGACTCCGGGACGTCGAACATCAGCACAGACTCCGAGTGGTGGGCGAGGATGCCCTCCATGTCGCCATTCTGAATTGCGCACTCCCAAGAGCGGATCAGGCTCTGTATGTCCTCTTTGTGCGATTTCATCCTCATAAGTCCCTCCGACTTCCGGTTATTCGGCCAACAGCGCGCAGGACGCGGTGCAGGTGGACAGTGTTGGTAGTACCCATGTTTCACTCATGTTTCGTTCCCTTCAGGCGGTCAGAGGAAGGCCCTCTACCGGTACGACGAACGGGCCGGGGTGTTTTCGACAAGGTCCGCCAGGCAGCCCCCCCCCACTCGGACGCACCTTCTCAGCGCACGCCCTTGAACGTCCGTGTCGAAAAGGCTGTTGAACTAAACCGATGACGCGGTGTTGCCCTGTCACGGGTGGCTTCGGCAATGGCCTGCCGAATCACAGCGCGCTGCCAGGTGTTTCGTTCCATGTTCCACACCAAATACACTTCTTATTGATTATGATTTCGCATTATCATTAACAACAATATTTCCGCACACCTCCCTTGCAAAAGTCTTTTCATGCCCCCTGCTCGCTCCCCTCACCTGATTGCTCTCGCCATGGCTTCACTTGGCGTCAACAGTTCCCACGCGCAAACAGCGCAAGATGCCCCCGCGACCCTGCCTGCTGTCGAAGTGGTCGGACGCACTGCCTCTGGCGCGTACCACGCAGGCGATGCTGCCGGAGCCAAGACCGAGTTGCGCCTGCGAGAGCTACCCCAAGCGGTTCGCGTGCTGACCCGCCAGGCCATCGACGACCTGGGCGCCACTAAGCTCGACGATGTGCTGGACTACGTGGGCGGCGTCTCACGCCAGAACAACTTCGGCGGACTGTGGGACAACATTGCGGTGCGTGGCCTGGCCGGCAACGAGAACACCGGCATGGCCACGCTTTTGAACGGCTTCTCGTCCAACCGCGGCTTCAATGCGCCGCGCGACCTGGCCGGCGTCGAGCGCATCGAATTCCTCAAGGGGCCCGCTGCTGCGCTCTACGGCAGCAGCGAGCCCGGCGGCACCCTCAACATCGTCTCCAAGCGGCCGCTGTGGAAGGCCGGCCATGCACTGGAGGTCTACGGCGGCAGCTTCGACCTCAAGCGGGCGGCACTGGACAGCACCGGCCCCTTGAGCGACACACTTGCCTACCGCCTGAACGTCGCCATTGAGGACCGCGACAGCTTCCGTGATCACATCCACGCGCGCCGTGAGGTGGTCGCCCCGGCTTTCAGCTTGAAGCTTGGCGCCGACACCATGCTGGACTACAACGGCGAGCTGCTGCGCCACCGCACGCCGCTGGACCGCGGTGTCGTGGCCACAGCGGATGGCAAGTTGGGTGTCATCCCGCGCGAGCGCTTCCTTGGTGAACCGGCAGACGGCGATGTGACGGTGGACAATCGCACCCACCAGCTCATCCTGTCCCACGACTGGAGCGACCACTGGCGCGGTCGACTGGGCCTAGCCTATCGCGAGACCGGCATCCACGGTTTCTCAACCGAGCCGACCGCGCTGCGGACCGATGGCACGCTGACACGCCAGCGTCGCATGCGCGACTACGACTCCGACGACCTCGCGCTGCAGGCTGAGCTGCAGGGGCGCTTGCGCGCTGCCGGCGTGGTGCACGAAGTGCTGCTGGGCGCAGAGACCTTTCGCTTCGACATGGACACGGTGATGCTGCGCGTCAACCCCAGCACCGCCAGCCCCTACGCGATCAACATCTATCAGCCCGTCTACGGTCAGCCCCAGCCCACACCGGCGGCCAACACGGACACCTTGGAGCATCAACGCGGCACCGCGTTCTACGCGCAGGACGCGATCACGCTGGCGCCGCAATGGCGATTGCTGGCCGGCGTGCGCGTCGACAGCTTCCGCCAGTCGCTGCTGAACCGGCGCACCATCGTCACGACGCGGCAGGATCCTTCGGCCACGTCACCCCGCATCGGCATCAGCTGGCTGCCGACCTCGCAATGGACAGTCTATGCCAGCGCCGGCAAGTCCTTCCGTCCCAACGTCGGCACCGACTTCGGCGGCCAGGCTTTCGCACCTGAAAGCGGCCGCGCGCTGGAGCTGGGCGCCAAATGGGAGAGCATAGGCCAGCGCATGGGCCTGACCGCAGCGCTCTTCGACATCCGCAAGCGCAACGTACTGACAGCCGACCCGGTCAACACGGGTTACTCCATCGCCGCGGGCGAAGTCGGCAGCCGCGGCCTGGAGCTGGACTTCACGGGCCAGGTGAGCAGCGCGTGGCGCGTCAACGCCAGCCTCGTGTGGAATGACGTGGAGGTGCGCCGCGACACCACGCTGCCGACAGGCACCCGCCTGCTGAACGTGCCAAGGGTCAACGGGAGCCTGCTGGCGGTGTACGAAAGCTCGTTCGCCAATGGCCAGCGCTACGGTCTGGGCGGAGGCCTCACGCATGTCGGCGCGCGCATCGGCCAGACCGCCACCTCCTTTGAGCTGCCCGCTTACACGACGGCCAAGCTGGTGGGCCACTGGCGCATCAACCCGACGCTGCGGGCTACGCTGGACGTCGACAACCTGTTCGACACCACCCACTACACCAGCTCCTACAGCCGCGTCTGGGTCACGCCGGGGGCGTCGCGCACGATGACCCTGGGCCTGCAAGCGAAGTTCTGATCATGGCCTCCACTAACGCCCCCCTGCTGGACATCAGCGCTGCCGTCGCGGGCTATGGCAAGCGCGACGTGCTGCAAGGCCTGACCCTGCAAGTCGCACCCGGCGAAATCTATGCGCTGCTGGGTGCGAACGGCGCTGGCAAGACCACCACCATCAGCCTGCTGCTCGGCTTCGTACAGGCGCGCACAGGCCGCGTGCGTGTGGGTGGAATCGACCCGGCCGCTGACGCTGCAGGCGCCCGGCGGCAGATCGCCTACATCCCGGAAAACGTCGCGCTTTACGAGCACCTGAGCGCCCGCGAGAACCTGGCCTATCTGCTGGATCTCGCGGGCCAAGCGGCCAGCGACGCCGCCGTGCGCGAGGCGCTGACCGCCGCCGGGCTGGCAGGTGCGACTCACGACCAGCGCGTGTCAGGCTTCTCCAAGGGCATGCGCCAGAAAGTGGTCATCGCGCTGGCCCTGGCCCGTCATGTGCCGGCCTTGCTGCTGGACGAGCCCACCTCCGGATTGGATCCGCAGGCCAGCGCCGAGTTCAGTCGCCTGCTGGGTGAGCTGCGCGCACGCGGCGTGGCGGTACTGATGGTCACGCACGACCTGCTGGGTGCCGCCGATGTGGCTGACCGCATCGGCTTCCTGCTGGCCGGCAAGCTAGTGGAGGAAGTGACCGCAAACGGACCGGACCGCTTCGACGTGCGCGCACTGCACCGTCACTACGCAGTGGCCGAGACGGGCGCATGAGCATCGTACGCATTGCCCACGAGGAATGGCGGCTGATGCGCCGGGACCGAGTCGCCATGCTCGGCCTGGCACTGCTGCTGCTGCTCGGCACCATGGCCGCCTTCACCGCCTGGGACCAGCGCCGCGCCGCCCAGTCCAACCGCCAACAGCACCAGGCGCAGGTGGATCAGGAGTTCGACGCCCAGCCAGACCGCCATCCGCACCGCATGGTGCATTACGGCCATTTCGTCTTCCGCCCGCTGAACCCGCTGGCGGCCTTCGACGCCGGCATCGATCCCTTTACCGGCCACACGCTGTTCCTTGAAGGCCATCGCCAGAACAGCGCGAACTTCGGCGATGTGCGGCAGTCATCGCTGCTGCTGCGCTTCGGGCAGCTGTCCCCGGCCTTCGTGCTGCAGGTGCTTGCCCCGCTGCTGCTGGCCTTCATCGGGCATGCCGCGGTCGCCCGCGAACGCGAGCGGGGGACCTTGCGCGTACTGATGGCGCAGGGCTTGCACCCCGGCCAGCTGGTGGCCGGTAAGCTGCTGGCCCTCGCAGCGACGGCTGGGCTGATGTTGCTGCCAGCTCTCGTGGCGTTGGCTGCCATAGCAGTGAACGACCCGGCCAGTACCCCGCTGGCGCTCGCCATCGCACTGGCCTATGCGGCCTGGTTGCTGCTGTGGACGCTGGGCGTGGTGCTGATCTCGACCTGGGCGGGGCGCAGCCGCGATGCCCTGATGGCGCTGCTGGCGGTATGGGCCGTCAGCGTGGTGCTGCTGCCGCGGCTGGCCGCCGAGCTCGCGATCGCGAAGCAACCGCTGCCCACGCGCCTGGAGACCGACATCGCGGTGGCGCGCGATCTGGCGGCGCTCGGCGACAGCCACAACCCCGACGACCCCTACTTTGCCGAATTCCGCCGTAAGGCGCTGGCCCAATACCGCGTCTCGCGTGTCGAGGATCTGCCTGTCAACTACAAGGGGCTGGTGGGCATGGAGGGTGAGCGCCTGACCAGCGAGCTGTTCGAGCGCTACGGCCGCGAGAGCTTTGCGCGCCAGCGTGCGCAGCTCCAACATGTGGCCCTGTTCTCCTCGCTCAGCCCGCTCATCGCACTGCGCGGCGTCTCCATGGCCGCCGCGGGCACCGACCTGCCCAGCTACCGGCGCTTTCTGGAGCAGGCCGAGCAGCATCGCTACACCCTGGTCCAGTCCCTCAACCGACTCCAGGCCGAACAGCTGAGCTGGGCCTCTGACCGCAACAGCCGTGAGAGCCGGATCAGCAAGGACCACTGGCATGGGCAGGCGGCCTTCCACTTCGAGCCCGAGCCCATGGGCGAAACGCTCCAGCGCGTCTGGCCCCTAGCCGCCGTGCTGGCAGCCTGGCTGCTGGCACTGGCCGCAGCCCTGGCCTGGGCCACCCGACGTCTGCAAGGAGCGATGCGATGAGCGCGCTGCGTCACGAATGGCGGCTGCTGAGCCGCTCACGCTGGGCCATGGCGGCGTTGCTGCTGTTGTTGATCCTCTCCACCCTGGCCGTCATCAGCGGGCTGCGCGAGGTGCAGCGCCAGGAGGACACCATAGCGCGCGTTGCCAAGCTGCAGCAAGAAGAGCTGGTGCAACAGGCGTCCAAGCTGACGCGTCAAGGCGATGCGGGCGCGGTGGGCTACTACGCCTTCCTGGGCACCTGGGATGCGCCCTCGCCTGCCGCCTTCCTCGCCCTGGGCCTGCGCGATGCCACGCCCTACGTGCTGCGCGTGCGCGCGCTCGCCCTGCAATCCCAGCTGCACGAGGGGGAGAGTTACAACCCCGAGCTGGCGCTGGCGGGCCGCTTCGACCTGGCCTTCGTCACGGTCTACCTGTTGCCGCTGTTCCTGATTGCACTGCTCTACGACCTCGTCAGCAGCGAGCGGCAGTCGGGCCGGCTGGCCACGCTGCTGGCCCTGCCCGCTGCTGGTCGAGCGTTGTGGTGGCGTCGGGCGGGTCTGCGTGCAAGCCTGGCGACTACCTGTGTGCTGCTGCCGCTTCTGGTCGGCGGCGTCGTCAGCGGCATGGCGCCGGCTGCGTTGGTTGCCGTCATAGTGGCCCTGCTGGCCTATGTCGCCTGTTGGACGGGTCTGGCCCTGGTAGTCGGCCTGCGCGGCGGCAGCTCGGTGGCAAACGCCACCGCGCTGATGGGCTGCTGGGCCGTGCTGACGCTGGTCTTGCCAACGCTCGGCAATGCCGTGCTAAGCCGTGCCGTGCCGGTGCAGCAGGGCGCGGCGCTTTTGCTGGCCCAGCGCCAGGCTGTGCATGGCGCGTGGGATGTGTCGCGGGAGGAGACGCTGGCCGGCTTCTTCCGCAGCCATCCGCAATGGCAGGACACAGCCCCTTTGTCCGCGGGCTTCCACTGGAAGTGGTACTACGCCTTCCAGCAGCTCGGCGACGAGAGCGTGGCGCCGCAGGTCGCCGCCTACCGCCAGGCCTTGCGCGCACGACAGAAGGCGACCGAGACCCTGGGCCACGCCCTGCCGGGCGTGGGTCTGCAAGCGGTGCTGCACCGCATCGCCGGCACCGACCTGCTTGCGCAACTTGCCTACCAGGACGCCATCACGGCTTTTCACACGCAGCTGAGAGAACAGCTCTACCCCTATCTGTTCCGGGAGCGCCGATTCGAGGCGAAGGACTTTGCCCGACTGCCGAGCTTCGAGCCCAGAGTCGCGACGATCGATTTCCCATGGGTGCCGTTGAGCTCGCTGGCCCTGGTCGGCGCGCTGATCTGCGGCCTAGCGACACGCGCCGCCGGCCGCGTGGCAATTCGCGACATCACATGAAGAAGAAGGACCTAAACAAGCCGGACCTTAAGCCACAGCAGCCTGGCCCTTAGGCACCATGAGTCTGATCGAACTGCGCAAGCCAAGGGTGGCCTATCGCGGCCACCCTCCGGAGCACCAGGTGTCCGGCGTGTTCGATCCCGGTTCACCCATCGCCATCGCTGCCCAATCGCATTCGGCAGAAGGCGCGGTGGTGCAGGCACTGAGCCTCGGCCAACATCGGCAGCACGCGGCGCTCTACCGACTTCGCGGCGCAGAGCTGTCCCGCCCGATGTGCCAGACCCGCCCACTTGCTCTCGCTCAGCCCACCGCCGCCGACATCACGACGAAAGCTCCTTTGCGCCCCTGCTCCCCATTCCATCCTGGAGGTATACATGCTTGATTCCCGCCTACCCACCACCGTCCTGTCCGGCTTCCTGGTTGCCGGCAAGACTGATCTTGCCCCCGTAGGTCCGGACACTGTCCAGTCGCTAAGTTAGCCCTGGTGGGCGGTTTGATTGTGCCGCCTTCGGAACTCTCTAGGCGACATCATCTTTAAACTCGAATGCGGGTGGATCTCGTTGAAGTGCTCGAACGCCCCAGGCAATTGCGCCAGCACCGTTCGCGCATCCCGCAGATCCATTCGACTCATGTAGTCCCGTTTGAAGGTGTTCACGAAGCTCTCGGCCATGCCGTTGCTTTGCGGGCTGCACACCGGCGTGGTGACTGGCTTCAATCCTAACGATCTGGCAATGCCGCGCGTCTCGTGAGCGATGTAGGCGCTGCCGTTGTCGGTGAGGAATTCCAATTGACATGCTTGGGGCGCGCCCTCAGCTGTGCCAAAGCACCGCTCCACGGCCTCCACCAGCATGTCGCGCACCGGCTCGCCCGGCAGCCCTTTGCCCTCCCAAGCTCGCCATGCCAGGATCTCCCGGTCGCAGCAGTCCTTGGCGAAGGTGGGCGTGACGGTCTCGCCTGAATCACACTTGATTTCGAAGCCGTCGGAGCACCAGTGCATATTGCTCATCGGCACGCTGACTTTGCCGTCGTGAACGCGGCTTGAATGCTGACGCTTGGGCGCCTTGGGTAGCAGCAGTTGATGCCGGGCCATGATCCTGTAGATACGCTTGTGATTCATCACCGGTTGGCCTTGCGAGCGCCGCTCCCGATTGAGCAGCGCACCGGCTCGGCGATAGCCATAACTGGGGAGCTCCGCAATGTGGTGGCGAAGGTCGGCAAGCAATGCCCCGTCCTCGACTGGCGTGCGACCACTGCGACCGTCTTGCCAGTCGCCTGGCCTGTGATGCCTGACATGCAAGTTCGAGCGCGCCACGCCCAGCGCCGAGCAGACCGACTTCATTGGTCGTCCCCCGGCAACAAGGGCGAGCGCGCAATCCACTTTTTTGAGGCGGCGATCTCCACGGCTTCCTTGAGGATCTCGTTCTCCAAGGTTTTCTTACCCAGTACGCGCTGCAGCTTGGCGATCTCAGCCCGCGCTGCGGCCAACTCCGACGCAGGCACAACAGCCTCTCCAGCGCCAACGGCCACCAATGCGCCGTCACGATCTAACTTGCGCCAAGTGAACAGCAGGCTGGCCGCAACGCCTTCCTGGCGGGCTACGAGCGACACGCTCATGCCCGGCTCATATGTCTTTCGAACCAAAGCTGCCTTTTCGGCAGCCGACCAGCGCCGCCTACGTTGGTCACGGGTGATGACTTCAATCGTCTCTGTATGCCTAGTCATATGCACAGTCCTATGCCTATCTGGAAGATAAGCGATAGACCGTGCCCGGAGATTCAGGGGGCTATCTCATGGCGGAATCACAAAACCTTCCCCGAGTCCTTCACGCTCTGCAGCTACTGCGACACGAAGGCGCCCAACATAGCGCCCACCCTGGCTCCCTTCAGTCGCTGGACGCTGCGCAGTAAAGTCGCGCAGCGCCGGTTAGCCCTACGCCGAACGACTAGCTTATCGCTAGCCGGCAATGACGGATGTGGCGTCATCAACTACACGTTAATGGCCGGACGGAATTGTCCAAGATGGTTGAGGTTTGTCCGACACATGCCTTCGGATCAGTTCCCGCGTGCAGCTTCGCGCGAGCAACTGAATTGGGGTGAGACTGCTCGAACTACGACTCCGCGACTATCGCTGTGGTGCTAACTGCGAAATCTTGTTCTAAGACAGCGCTGATGAGCTAGACAAGCGACCGCCGGAAGTGCGCATTGGGCAATCAGGACTGGCTTCCCAACCGCAGACAATTCCAGTAGCTGCGGAAACGCACTGCTATGGTACTTTTTTTCACTATCTGCTTCTTACGCAGCAGACGTGACATAGGCATACTGAAAAGGATCTTTTTAGACCGGATTACGGCTCAACACAATCGTCCCATACTCCTATTTCCCGCAAAGCCCTACAAAACCAGCAATGTATTTTCACCAAGAATCACTCTGCACCCATTAAGACCTCCAGTCGGAGCAACAGGGGCACGCAAACTCAGCCCACTCAATTCCCCTGGCAGACCCTTCCAATCGCTGAATTGATCAAGTTCACTTCACGCGGCTGACGCTTGGCAAGGCATTGGCGATCGCGATGGTTCAAGGGCAAATTGACGGCCCCATAGCCCTCCAATTTTTACTGGCCATCGAGTCGACTCAACTCATTTGACGCCAGGCCTGCTCTCCGACCAGACCGACTGATGCGCCTCGACAGAAAAACTCAGCCAACCAAACCAAAACGGTCTTGCTTCGTCTATTTTCGAACAGCCTTCAATTCAGTCACTGCACTATCAAAAGCGCCCGCTTCTCGGCAAAAACAAGCTCTCTTACTCTGTAAGCAAGCTCCCAGTTGCTGCCACCCGATATATTCCACAAAACATTTAGCTAGGCACAATGATGGAATTAATTCCTGTAGTCCTCTTCCTGTTCAAAGTCATCGTGTTAGGTACGGGCATGTTTATCGCCATCAAATGGCATTACGACAAGGAAAAGAAAAACAATGACAAGGATGTACGTGCAGTGCTGATCATGGGCGCCAAAGTAGCCGCCGCCTTCACGCTATTGGCCCTCGGCTTAGTTTTCGCGACGTTTACCCTTGGCGGGCGCCTCGGTTTGGATTTGACCTTTCTTTGATGCCATTGAAATTTGCCAAAAATCTGCCTGCGCAGCGGAGGCGAATCCCCCAGCAGCAGTGCCCCTACTAAGAAATAGCTCCGCCTAAATATTTGACGGCATGTTTACCGGGCAATGCTTTGTACCCGCTTGACGGATCTTCCATCAATGCCCGCCAAGCGCCCAAGAATTCGAGCCGGTGGAGCCCTACCCTAGGGTCAACGCCGCCAAATTGAAGAATCAACCAGCTGATATCTGGCCGCATTTTTTCAGGAAGCGTCTGAGCAGGTCGCTCGAATGCCAGCAAGGCATTCGACACCTCGCGGCGGGACGGCCCGGGACAGGGGAATCAACCTCCGCTGCATTGCCTACAGAAAGTTTCGGGCACTCGACCCTCACTGATTGGAGTCGCTGCTGAGCTGCAGCCCGGGCCTCCAACTGAACCGCTGAATCAACGCCAAAACTCATCGCAGTTCTAGGGCGGTCCAGAACCTAGAGTTTCCATACAGGGCGCACAACAGCACCCCGGATCGAAATCTCTCGGTTCCTACGCCTTCAGGACCTGCCATGAACGCCTCAACCCTCCCCGGTCGGCACCGGCCCAAAGTGAACTTGGGCCACCACGCACAATGCTTCGCGACGCTGCTGGCCGTTAGCGCCATATTTAGCTCCTGCACCCCTGCCCACGCTGTGGACGGCTGCACCGTGCTGCTTTGCTTCGCAGCACCGAGCTGGAAGGCCATCCCACAATGCGTGCCCCCCATCCGCCAAGTCTTGCGCGACCTGGCCCGCGGCAAGGCCTTCCCCAGCTGCGCCATGTCAGGCGCCGGCAATAGCGCAGGCAATCAATGGGCGCACGCCCCCTCGCTGTGCCCGCCGCAGTACACACTGAGCTTTGATGGCCCCTTTGGCCCTGTACATCAATGCCTGTACAGCGGGGCGATCTCCGTCTCAGTAAACGGCGAAACCTGGTCTCGCACTTGGTGGGACTTGAACGGCGGCAGCGTGACCGAGTTCAGCGCCACCGCCAAGCAGCAGATTTGCCGCTGGGATACCCAGTTTGACGACGACTACGCGCGCTGGCTCGCCACCCAGCCACCACCCTCAGCCTGCCTGACCTGCTGAAACCACCATGGACGCCATCACCCTTGCCTCATTCGTGCTGGCCTGTGCGCCGGCCGTGCATCTAGGCACGGCTCAGGCGCTGACTGCGGTGGAAAGCAGCTTCAATCCACTTGCGATTGGCGTGGTCGGCGGAATGCTGGAACGGCAACCCCGAAACCAAAGCGAAGCGCTGGCAACCGCCCGACAGCTGCAAGCACTGGGTTGGAATTTCAGCGTCGGGCTGGGCCAGATCAATGCGCGCAACCTGGAACGCCTGGGCTTAAGCGTAGAAGCTGCGTTCGATCCCTGCCAGAACTTGCGAGCTATGCAGACCGTTTTGCTTGAGTGCTTTGAACGGGCGGTGGTTGTGCCCACAAGCCCCAGATCCAGCTTGCCAGGCACGACAAACACACAGGCCGCCCAAACCGCCCTGCGCCGCGCCCTCTCCTGCTACTACAGCGGCAATTTCAGCACTGGCTTCAAACACGGGTATGTGCGCCGCGTTGCGCGAGCCATGCCGCCCCCACCACCGTAGACCGAGCAATACGCCAACCTAGGCGACCCTTGCCCTCAAACGTCATTCTTGTCAGGAGGCTCTCCATGCGTCAAATCGCTCAGCTCCGCACACGCGCTGCAGCCCGTGCAACAGCCCTCACCCTTGGCTTGCTTGCAAGCCGATGGGCGGTCGCCCAAGGATTCGAGAAGATCAACACCACGGTCACCAACGTCAACGCCATCCTGACCGTGATCTCCGTTTCGGTGGTGGCGATTGCCATCATCTGGGCCGGCTACAAGATGATTTTTCAGAGCGCGCGTTTGTCCGACGTTGGCAATATCTTGATCGGCGGCACGCTGATTGGCGGCGCCACGGCCATGTCGACCTACATCGTTTCCTGAGGGGAGCGAATCATGCAGGCCGAGCTCATCTACAAAGGCGCCACCCGCCCCGCCATGAAGCTGGGCATCCCGCTGGTGCCCTTGGTCATCCTGGGCGGCGTCAGTATGCTGACCACGATGTGGGGAGGCGTGCTGATCAGCTGGTGGCTGGCCCCGGCGGTGCTCGTCGCCACGGGCCCAGCCTTGGCTTGGATGCGCTTCGTGACGACCAAGGACGATCAACGCTTCAAGCAGATGTTTATCGCTCTGAAGTTGCGCCGGCATGACCACAACCGCAGGCTCTGGCAGGCCCGCAGCTACGCCCCCACGCTTTACCGAGGAGCCCGCGATGCTTGGTTTCACTGAACTCCGGCGCGCGGCGCTCAAGCTGACCCAGCCCAGTCAATCTGGAGCACCAAACCAGCCCAAACCGACCAAGCTCCGGCAACAAGCAAAGCTCATGCCTCGCTACTGGAACCGTGCGCGGATGGAGAACCCCCTGGCCCGATTTGTGCCGTTCTCATCCCTGGTGAGCCCGCACGACGTGATCACTCGCGGCGGCGACTACCTGCGGGTCTGGCGTCTGGACGGCGTGCCCTTTGAGTGTGCTGACGAGCAAAGGGTGGCCGAACGCCATGAAGCCCTGTGCGGCCTGTTGCGAAACCTGGCAGGTGGCCAATGGGCCGTGTGGATGCATCGCCTGCATCGGGTCGTCGAAGACGAGCTGGAGCACCCGACTGAACCCGGCTTTGCCCAAGATCTTTCGCAAAGCTACCGCGCAAACCTAGGCGTCAAGCGGATGATGAGCAATGAGCTCTACCTGACTTTGGTCTACCGGCCCACACGCTCACCAGTAGGCCGAGCGCTGCAATCCAGCAAACGAACACGCGCCGACATCCTCCAGAACCAGGCGGAGGCCTTGAGGCAGATGGAAGAGCGCGGCGCCCTCGTCAGCCGCATGCTGCGCGGCTTCGGCCCCGAACTGCTCGGCATGCGCCGACACGCCGGCCGCAACTACTCTGCCGTGGCAGAGTTCTTGGGCTATTTGATCAATGGC
>NZ_QAJN01000006.1:0-131 GCF_003852425.1 Paucibacter sp. KBW04
TCGTAAACCTTGGCAGCCACAGACACATCACCTGCGGTCAAAGTCTTGGGCGCGATATCGCCCTTGGCCTGAAGCTGCGCGCCGTCCAGCTGGTAGTTGCCTGCATCGGCTCCACTCAGACCCAGCGTCAC
>NZ_QAJN01000006.1:367-159491 GCF_003852425.1 Paucibacter sp. KBW04
CAAGCCATTCAGCTTGCCGCCACTGACCTCGGCCTTGCGATGGCCGTCGTAGACCTTGGCGGCCACCGCCACATCGCCGGCCGTCAGGGTCTTGGGCGTGATATCGCCCTTGGCGATCAAGGCATCGCTGGCCAGTTGGTAATTGCCGACGTCGGCACCGCTCAAAGCCAGCTTGACCTTGACGTCCTTGGCCTTGCCAGCGTTTTTGTCGGCGAACTCAGCCGCCAGACCCAAGCTCAGCGCATCGCCCTCAACACCGCCTTCGAGCTTGCCGCCGCTGACTTGTGCGTCCGTCTTACCGTCGTAGACCTTGCCGGCCACCAGCACATCCGCGACCGACAAGGTCTTGGGCGTGATGCTGGCCTGAGCTGTGCCGTCAAAGCTGTAATTGCCGGCGTCGGCGCCGCTCAAGCTCAGGCCACTGATGCTGACCGATTTGTCCTTGCCCACATTCTTGTCGGCAAAGCTGGCGCTGCCGCCACTGGTTTGAACATCGTCACCGGCCACCAGACCTTGCAGGCTGACGCGACCCAACTCGGCGCCCAGCTTGCCGTCGTAGACCTTGTCCTTGACCGAGCCCGTCGCCGCGCCCACGCTCTTGGGCGTGATCTCGCCGATGGCGCCGCTGGCCGTGTCGTTCATCAAGCTGTAGCCGTAAACCTCTACAGCGCCCTGCTTGGCCTGGGCAATCGCGATGCCATCGGCACTGACCCCCTTCTCACGCCCCACATTCTTGTCGGCGTAATGCGCTTGGCCAGCCGCCTTGATGTCGACCTTGTCGCCATCGATTGCGCCGCTGACTGCGAAGTTATCCGCAGCCAAACTCGCCTCGGTTTTGCCGTCATAGACCTTGCTGGTCTTGCCCTGCAGGCTCACGCTGATCTGGGGCGCCACGGTGTAGAGGAAGCCATCACCCGTGCCGAGCACGGTGCTGCTGGTGTCCGCCTGATACTGTTTGAACTGATACTCCAGCCCGCCCCGCTCATCGGCCGTGGGCGTGGTCGAGTAGACATGCCAGTCGCCGGCCGTGGCTTGCAAGGCTTGCGCCCCCGCCTCGTTGCGGAAGTTGCGGCCGGCCGCCAGCAGCAGCGGGGTGGCCACGGCACCGACGTTGTCTGCCTTGACGGCCTGCTTCAGCACGATGTCCGAAGCCGCACCTTGGGCACGCACATCGACCGTGCGGGCGGCATGGATACCGTCCAGGCCGTCGGCACTGCCCACGGTCAGGCTGCGATCGGTCTTGAATCCAAAACTACCCACTTCAGCGGCAATCTCGCCCACCTGATGCGTGCTGCTGTTCAGCGTCACATCGCCGCTGCTGCGCAGGGCCAGTTTGCTGGCCTTGATCTGGCCATTGCCCTTGATACCGAGGCCTGCCTTGTCGTTCAAGGACACCGTGCCGCTGCTGGCCGCCAAGCCCTGGTCCAGCTGCAAGCCACCCTGCTCGGCGGTGATGAACAGGCTGCCCTTGTCCAGCTGCACCGAGCCCTGCTGCTGCACCAACAAGCCCGTCACTTCCAAGCGCTCGCCCACCTCGACCTTCAAGGTGTCGATGAACACATGGTCATCGGGCGCATTGATGCGCATCACCTTCACCCCGTTGAAAGCTTGGGCGCTTTTCTCGCTGAGTTCGCTGCTCAAGCCGCCCAAACCGAAGTAGTTGTTCGCCCCCGGCAAGCTGAACTCCACCGTGGCCTTGGACTGACCACTCACCGTGGCCTTGTTCGCGGGATCAAAGAAATCGGCTGCGTTGACGCCATTGGGCGCTTGCAGCTTGAGGGTGCTGGCGGTGTCGTTGAAGGCAATCGGTGCCCTCAGGTCCAGCTGCCCATTGGCATTCAAGATGACCGTGACGTCCTTGCCTGTATTGATGTTCAGGCCGTCCAGGCCGTCCACCGCGCCCAGGCCCCAGCTGCGTGTGCTGCTGCGCACCTCGGTATCGCCACCGACCTTCAAGGCCAGCTTGCTGAAGTTGAAAGTGCTGTCGCTCAGGTCCGCACCGCCCCCGGCAGTGACGGCCAGATTGGCGGCAGCCACGCCGCCGTCCTTGCCAATCACCTTGTTGCCACTCATCAGATGGACGCTCGTGGCCGAGGTGCTGATATCGCTATCGAACACCAGATTGCCGCCATCCGCCCGTCCCACGACCAGGGTCGCCGCTTGGACTTGACCGATGACCGAGTTGTCCAAGCCCGTGCCCAGATGCAACTCATTGGAGGCCGTCATCTGACGCAGCGTGACCTTGCCCGCACCGCCCTTGGCCTCCACCGCCTGGCTGATGCGGATGGTGTCGCCGGTCAGGGTGATATTGCCCGCGGTATTGCTCAACTTGCCGGCGGTGATGTCCACCGTTTTGTTGACCATCTCGAAGTGCCCGCTGGCCTGGAAGCTGAAGTCGCTGGGCACGCTGATCGTGCCAGTGCCGTCTTCACGCCCGATGGTCAGATTCTTAACGCCGGGCAATTTGTCCAAGGTCGCCTTAGAGGCAAAACCGTTGGCATCCCCCATCACCATGTCGGTGCTGGCCGTGGCCGGTTCCAGGCGCAGCGAAGCGGTGCTGAGATTGGATAGCGTCGCCGTGCCCCAGTCGATCTTGCTACCGCGCAGAGTGAGCACACCGTCGCCGGTGTCCATCTGCACATTGACCGCGCCAAACTTGATCTGACCGTCGGTCAAGATGCTGGCGCCGCCCTTCATGGTGAAGTTGGTGTTGACGTCCACATCACCGTTGACGGAGATCACCCCCGACAGGATTTTTGGACCGTTGGGAGGGCGGCCAGGAGCGTAGCGTCCATTTTCATTGTCAAAAGACAGGCGGCCGGTATCCAGCGTGATATTCGAGCGCAAGTCGATGCCGCCATTGCCGGAGGCGATATAGAGATTGCCCCCATTCGTTGTCACCGGCGCGTTGAGGACAAATCCACCGCCTGAGCCTGAATCGGCATCCGCCCACAAACGCACATAGCCGCCCTGGGTGGTGATACTGCCTCCCACGGTAATGCCGTTGGCGCCAAAAAGCGTGACGGTGCCAGGATCGACTGCACCAGGTGCGGCCGTCTTCAACTCATACTCAGGCAAGGCGCCGAGCGGATTCGCCCCCGCGCCGGTGGCGACAAGCTTGGGTACATTGACGATGCTGGCGCTACCGCCGTTGAGAGGATCGCTAACCCCGCTATTCCAGTTGGACGCGATCAGCAAAATGCCGCCCCGGCCATTGACACGGATCTCGTCATTCTTCTGTTCGAAGACGATCACCCCGACCTTGTCGTTTGGATCCGACCACTTCTGCCCCCCTCGCCCGGCCACCACAGTCAAGCTGACATCCGGCTGCAGATTCAGCACACCGTCCACACTGCCCGTCGCCTTCAAATCCTTGAAGGTCACATTGGTCGTGGCCTCCAGAATGATGTTGGCCGTCTGAGCCTCCAGCTGGGTTTCATAGACCACGCTGCCATCGGCCGGGGCCGTGCCGCTGCCGCCTCGGATCGTCAAGGTCGCCGGATCCAAGAGCAAATCGCCCGTCCGCCCCTTGGGCGCCCGCGCATCGGTCACACCGCTGTACTGCAAGACCTGCTTGCCCGACACCTCGGCGCGCCCGCCGTCGCCGCCTTGCGCGCCACCGCGCACCGAGATCTGGCCGGCGAATTGGGTCTTGTCATCGGACCAGAACACGACCTCACCGCCCTTGCCTTGTTCACCGGCATCGGCCACGGCCCGCACGCTGGCGTCGGCCTGCACCTGCTGGGCATTGCGCACGCCAGCGTCCTGGCCTTGCCAGCCACCGCCGACCTGAACTTGACCACCACCGCTGGCGCCGCTGGCATTCAACTGGGCGCCGCCGTCCAGGCGGATCTGCTCGCCCTGCACCGTGATCTTGCCGCCCTGGGCCGCGGCCGAACTGGCATCCAGACGCCCGCTGACATGCACCTCGCCGCGCTCACCGCCGTCCAGCCAGATGCGGCCGCCGCGCTCGACCAGGCTGCTGGCCTCGATCACGCCGCTGTTATTGACCACGCTGGCGTGCAAGGCGTTGGCACTGCGAGCGCTCAAGACCACGGCACCGGCCTCGATCTGGCCGCTGTTGTCCACCAAGGCATCCAAGGCGGCACGGTCGATGTTCAAGGACACCAGGCCGTCACGGCCAAAGTCCAGCGCCAGCTTGTCTCCTGCCCCCATCAACACCTGCTCGGCCTTGATGCTGCCTTCATTGCGCACCACGGGTGCCAGCAAGGCGACCACGCCGCCCTGGGCGCGGATTTGGCCTTGGTTGACGACGCTGCCGGCCAAGCCCTCTGCGGCAAAGTGTGCCTTGCCGCCTGCCATGAAGTCGGCATCCTTGATGTTCAGGCTGCTGGCGACCAGGCCGCCCACATTGACCTGTGCGCCCTTGCCGAAGACCACGCCGTTGGCGTTGATCAGCCAAACCTGGCCGTTAGCGGTCAGCTCGCCCTGGATTTGCGTCGGTGCGCCGCCGGTGATGCGGTTCAGCGCGATCGCTTCGGCATTCGGCTGAGCGAAGGTGACCTTGGACTTGTCACCGATATTGAACTCTTGCCAGTTCAGGATGGCGCGTTGGCTGTGCTGCTGCACGGTCAGCTGATTGCCGTTTTGGGTCACGCTGGCCTGGCCACCGGCCACTTGAGCACCCTTGGGCAGGGCGCTGGAGAGCAGCGTCGGGTCAGGCCCTATCAAGGCCCCACCTGCGGCATGAGCAGCACCCGCCAGCAAAATGCTGGCCAGCAAGCCGCTGCTGGCGCGCTTGCCACGGCCCTTGCAGGTTTCTGCGACGGCCACATACATGCCGGTGACTTCATTCCAAACCAGGCGATAGGCGTGGTTCATGGAGGCTTTTTTCATTGCTTTGTTTCCTCAGAATTCTTTGTTTGATTGGCTTTGACGTGAGTGTCAAAAATCAGAAGCGGGCCTGCACCTGCACCCACAGGCGGTAGCGCTCTTGGCGGCCATCGGCCTCCAGGCCGGTGACCGGGTTGCGGCCGGCGTTCTCACCCAGGGCACGGGCCACGCCGCTGCGCACACTCCAGGACTGGGCGAACAGATTCAGGCCCAGGCCCACGCCATGCAGCGAGTAGCGATTGGGCTGGCCCAGCAGCGAGCCGGCCCAGGGGCGGGCGTGCTGGGTGATCGTGCCGCTGTCCACAAAGCCCAGGGCCTGGGCACGCAGATCGCCGTTCAGCATGAAGTCCTGACGCAGCTCGCCGTTGAAGACCCAGCCGCTATCGCCCACCGCCTCGCCCACGGCGTAGGAACGCACCCCGCTGGGGCCGCCCAGCATGAACTTCTCCGAGGAGTCCAAATTGCGTGAAGCCTGCTGGCCGTTGAAGGCCGCATACACGCTCAGGCCACTGGGGGCCCAATCCGCCGCCACGCTCTGGCTGCGCGCTAGGCGCCAGCTCAGCTTGTGGAAGCCGCCCTGGGTGCGGGCGCTCAAGGCATCGGCAGCTTGGTCGCCCGCATTGCCGGCCAGGTTGACCTGACCCACGCTCAGGCCGGCGCTGAACTCGTTCAGGCCGCCGCCCAGCACGGCGTCCCAGCCAGAACCGCTCAGGCCCGCGCCCAGGCGGTGCAGGCGGCGCTCACGCAGCGACAAGCCCAGAGCCTGGTCGCTCAGCTGCTTGCGCTCGGCGTCCAGGCTGGCCCACAGATTCTGTTCACGGCCGCGCAGCAAGGGGTAGCTGAGGCCAGCCACCAAGGACTGGGCGGAGCCGCTCAAGTCCAGGCGTTTGAGTTCCTGGCCCACGTTGTAGCGCAGATAGGAGCCCGCCAGATTGGCCCGCAAGCCGGCCGGGTTGAGGGCAAAGCCATAGCTCAGCGCCGCCTGCTTGGTGCCTTCGCTGGCACTCAGGCTCAGGCTGGCCACGTCCTCCAGGCCCAGCGGGCGATTCCAGAAACCCTGGGCGCCCACGCGCAGGGCGCCGGTGTAGCGATTGCTGAAATTGTCGGCAAACACGCTGCCCCCCAGGGCCGGCAGTTCCTCGGCCTTGACGATGACGCGGCTGCTGCCGGGCTCCTGGCCCTTGTCCAGGCTGGCGCGGGCGCTGACGCCCGGCACATCGTTGATCAGCAAGATCGCGCGCTCGATCTGCTCGCCGCGCACCGCGCCAGGCGGCAGGGCCGCGTTGGCGATGGCGCTCAGGCGGGTGTTCAGGCCGGTGTCCTTGCCCAGCACCTGCACCCGGCCCGCGTCCGACTCCAAACGCCCCACCAGCACGGCAATCTCCAGCAGGCCTTCGCTGAGGTCTTGCGGCGGCAGATAGGCCCGCGCCAGCATATAGCCGCGCGCCTGCAGCTGGGCCGTTACTCGCGCGGCCAGGGCCTGCAGCTCGGCATGGTTGAGGGAGCGGCCCAGGCGGTCCGCCACCCAGGATTGCAGCTCGGCCTCGCTGGCCAAGCCCTCGGCGCCGCTGAAGCGCACCTGCTTGAGTTGGGCCTTGAAGCCGCCGGACTGCGCCGCTTGGGCGGCCTCGCTTTCCAGCAAGGCCGGCTTGTTGGCGGGCTGCTGGCCGGGCTTGTTCAGGCGCTGCTGCTCGTTCAGCAACTGGCCAGCGTCGGGGGCGGCCAGCGCCAGCGGCGCCGCGGCCAAGAGCCCCAGGGTGGCGCCCAAGGTCGCGCCCAAGGTCGCGCCCAGGTTGGCGTTCCATCGCTTCTTGCTCTTTGTGGTCTTCATGGGATTCCCTCCATCTCGGTGTTAGCAGTCCGCTTTATCGGCGCAGGCTTGGGGCCCGACCTTTGGCAAATTGCTCGTCACTCTTGGCAAAAGGAATAGCGGCGGGAAAGCGGCTCTCAAGCAAGGAAGCAGTCCGCCTAACGCACAAAACAGCCGCCCAAGCCCCCACTCACGGGCTGGCAAGACCTGACCCCTTGCCCGACAATCCGGCTCCTATGTACGCGCCCCTCAGCACTGCCAACCCGCCCGAGCGTCTTGCCGCCGCCGAGGCCGCTGCGGCCTCGGTGCCGCCCCTGATCCTGCTGGTGGACGACAAACCCGAGGAGTTGCGCTGGCTGAACCAGCTCTTGCAGCCCGACTTCCGCCTCGCCCTGGCGCACAGCGGCCAGGCGGGCCTGCAGCGCGCCCAGGCCTTGCAGCCCGATCTGGTGCTGCTGGACATCGGCCTGCCGGATATGGACGGCTATGCCCTGTGCCGCCTGCTCAAGTCCGACCCGCTGACCCGCAGCATCCCGGTCTTGTTTCTGAGTGCGCATAACGCACCCGAGCGCCGCATCCAGGGCCTGAGCCTGGGCGCGGTGGACTTCATCGCCAAGCCCTTCCATCCCGAGGAGGTGCTGGCCCGGGTCCATGTGCATCTGCGCCTGGCCGCACAAATTCGCCAGCCCAAGGCCAGCGAGGCGGCCACCGCGCCGCCCGCCCGCAACCCCGATGAGTTGCTGGTGCAGGCCGCCGCCCAATACATACGCGCCCATCTGAGCGAGATGCCCTCGGTGGCCCAGATCGCCCGCCAGGTCGGCCTGCATGAGAAACGCCTGCTGGCCTTGTTCCGCGAGCACCTGGGCCAGACCATCTCGGGCTTTATCCGCGATGAGCGGGTCAGCACCGGCCAGCGGCTCCTGGCGGACACCGCCATGTCGGTGCAAGACATTGCCTTCACCGTCGGCTTTGGCAACCCTGGCAACTTCGCCACCTCGTTTCGTGAGCGCACCGGCATGAGCCCCCAGGCCTATCGCCAGGCCTTGCGAGAGCCGGGTCCGACTTGAGCGGCCTCTTGGCCCGTTTCCTCATCGGGCTGCTGTTCGCCACGCTGTTCAGCGGCAGCGCCCAGGCGCAGGCCGAGCCCCTGCTGCGGCTGCAGGCGCAAGGGCAGGAGCGCCTGAGTCTGCAGCCCTATCTGCAGATCTGGGTGGACGCCAGCGCCAGCCAGGGCCCCGAAGAGGCCCAGCGCCAAGTCTTCAGGCCCATGCAGATGGGCGACCAGCACCCGGGCTATAGCGGCTCGGCCTTTTGGCTGCGCCTGCAAGTGCACAACCCCGGCCCGCAGCCCCTCGTTCGCCACTTGCTGATGGAACCGGCCCGGCTGGAAGAGGTGGCGCTGTACCGCCCGCAGGCCGAGGGCGGCTGGCGGGTGGCCAGGGCTGGCACCAGCCGCCCCTTTGACGAGCGCGAACTGGCTTTGCGAGAGAGCGCCTTCATCATCGCGCTGGCGCCGGGCCAGACGCAGACCTTGCTGCTGCGTGTGGCCAGCCGCAGCTCGGTGGCGCTGGAGCCCACGCTTTGGGACCCACACGCGCTTCAAAACCATCAACCCGGCGGCCTGTGGCTGGACGGGCTCTTGGTCGGCGTCGCCTTGATCCTGATGCTCTTGACCCTGATGATGAGCCGGGTGCTGCGCGAGCCGGCCGCCCTCTACATCGCCGCCCATGTGCTGCTGGCGATTCTGTATGAATCGAGCATGCGCGGCACCAGCTTCATGATTCTGTGGCCCACAGCCACCGACTGGGCCACCCGCAGCCTGGGCAGCCTGGGTGGCCTGGCCGTGCTCTGCCAGTGGCTGGCGGTACGCCGCCTGCTGCATCTGCGCCGGCGCCAGCCCCGCCTGCATCTGGTTCTGGGCCTGCTCGCCTTCTTCAGCCTACTCAGCCTGGGCCTGTGCCTGTTCGGCGACTACCGCCTGGGCACCGTCAGCAACTCCGTGCTCAACAGCGCCATGCTGCTGGGCCTGCTGCTGGCCTGCGTCCAGGCAGCCCGCTCAGGCCAGCGCCTGGCCTGGGCCTGGCTGCTGGCCCTGGCCACCCAGGCCCTGGGCATGCTGCCGCGCTATCTGGGCTTGCTGGGCCTGCGGCCCCACGGGCTCTTGAGCGACTACGCGCCGCCGCTGATGATGGAGCTGGGCTGCTTGCTGGTGCTGATCGCCCTGATGCGCCGCTTTCACGAACAACACCAGCGCTACGAGCGCGGCCTGGAGGCCGCCGTGGCCGAACGCACCCAGGCCCTGGCCCAAGCCACCCGCCACGCCCAGGCCAGCGATGCGGCCAAGGGCCGGCTGCTGGGCTATATCGGCCACGATCTGCGCGCCCCCCTGGCCTCGGTCGTACATGTGGCGCGTGAGATGCAGGCCGGCGAGGACTTGGAAGGCGACCGCCGCGCCATCGAGCGCAGCGGCCTGCTGCTGCTGGACATGATCGACGAGCTGCAGCGCTTCGCCAAAGCGCCGGAGAGCAGCGCCGCGCTGGAGATCCTGCCCGCCCCCGTCTATCTGCACGGGCTGCTGCACGAGACGGTGGAGCAGGCCCGTGGCTTGGCGCGCAGTGCCGGCTGCCATATCGAGCTGCGCCTGGCCGAGGAGCTGCCCTGCGTGCTTGAGCTGGACGCCAAACGCCTGCGCCAGGTCTTGTTCAATCTGCTCTCCAATGCCACCAAATTCAGCCGCGACAGCGCCATCGTCTTGAACGCCGAATGCTTGGGCAAAGACCGCTTGCAGATTCGCGTCAGCGACCAGGGCCGCGGCATCGCGCCCGAAGACCTGCCCTGGTTGTTCGAGCCCTTTGTGCGCGCCCAAAGCAGCGCCCATCTGCCCGGCCAGGGCCTGGGCTTGAGCATCGCCCGCCAAATGGTGCAGGCCATGGGCGGCGACATCCGCGTGCATAGCCAGTTAGGCCTGGGCAGCGAGTTCACCTTTGATCTGCCCCTGCTGCCGGCCAGCGAGGACGAGGTGCTGTGGCCGCCGCTGCTGCGCCAAGCCCCCATCGCCGAGGGCCAGACCGCCCTGGTGCTCGACCCCTGCGACGCCGCACGCGAGGCCCTGGTGGAGCGCCTGAGCCTGGCCGGCTTCGACTGCCTGCAGGCAGCCGATCTACAAGAAGCCCTGGCGTTTGAAGAGGCCGTGGATCTGCTGATCGTCGAGCCCGAAGCCCTGCCCGGCGCCACGGTTCAGGCCCTGAGCAAGCTGCGCCACCGCCACAGCCGCATGCGCGTGCTCTGCTGCAGCCGTCGCCTCCCGCCCTACCCCGACGCCTTCTGGCTGTGCAAGCCGGTGCAGGAGCAGGACTGGTGGGCGGCGCTGGCCCAGAGCGGCTAACAAAACTCTCCTGGCTGCGTTGAATTGCTTGGCCTTAGGTCTTGTACTGTCTGCGGCAATACGCCTTGCCAGGGCCGCTTCGCTGAGTTTTGTTAGCCGCGCTTCATCAGCCCGCCTCGCTGACCTTTAACAAGCCCACGCAGCGCTCCTCATGCTGGGCGATCTCGGCTAGGGTGACTTCGATGTCATCGAGCTGCTGCTCCAGCTGGCGGCGGTGCTGGCGCAGCACCTCCAAAAAAGCCTTGAGCTGGGGGGCGGCGCCGGTCTTGGCGTCGTACATATCGACCAGCTGCTTGATCTCCTGCAGGGTCAGGCCCAGGCGCTTGCCGCGCAGGGTCAGCTTGAGGCGGGTGCGGTCTCGGTGGGTGTAGACCCGGTTGCGGCCGGCGCGGGCCGGCTCCAGCAAGCCCATGTCTTCGTAGAAGCGGATGGCGCGGGGCGTGATGTCAAACTCGGCCGCCAACTCGGTGATCGTGAACAGGCGCGCTTGGCTTTCGGCACTGGGTGCGAGGGGTGAAGCTTTGGCTGTCATGATGAGGGTGGCTAAACTGGCTGAACTGACGTTAACGTAAACGGCAGTTTAACTGTCGCACAGCGGCCTGCCCCGGCCCTTCTCATCCCCGCCCCAACAGATCCCGACCATGGCCAATCCGCGCGAATCCGAACTCCACTACCCCCTGGGCGACGCCCTGCCCGCCCCCGGCGGCGTGCTGGAGATAGCGCCCGGCCTGCGCTGGGTTCGCATGGGCCTGCCCTTTGCGCTGGACCACATCAATCTCTGGCTCTTGCGCGATGAGATCGATGGCCGCCCGGGCTGGAGCATCGTCGACTGCGGCGTCGCGAACGAGGCGACCCAGGCCCTGTGGGAGCAGGTGTTTGCCGAGCACCTGGACGGCCTGCCCGTGCTGCGCGTCATCGTCACCCACTTCCACCCCGACCATATCGGCCTGGCCGCCTGGCTGGTGGACAAATGGCAATGCCGCTTTTCCATCAGCGCCACCGACTTCAATCTGGCACGCCTGGCCAGCGGCTCTACCGTGGGCATGGGCGGGCAAACGGCGGCGGCCTTCTTCGCCAGCCATGGGCTCACAGACGAAGACTCGCTGGCCAAGATTCGCGCCCGCAGCAGCTATTACCCCAGCATGGTGCCGGCCGTGCCCAGCCGCTTTCATCGCCTGATGAATGGCAACACCCTGCGCATTGGTGAGCATGACTGGGTCTGCATCGCCGGTTACGGCCATGCGCCCGAGCATATAAGCTTGCATTGCCCCGGCCTGGGCGTTTTGATTTCTGGGGATATGGTGCTGCCACGCATCTCCACCAATGTCAGCGTGGTCGATGTGGAGCCCGAAGCCGACCCTCTGAAGCTGTACCTGAACTCGATCGCCGAGATGCTCAAGCTGCCGGGCGAGACCCTGGTCCTGCCCTCGCATGGCAAGCCCTTCACCGGCCTGCACGCCCGGGTCGACCAGTTGCAGGAACACCATCGCGAGCGCCTGGACGATGTGCTGGCCGCCTGCGCGACCAAGCCCTGCCATGCGGCCGAGCTGCTGGAGCTGCTGTTCAAGCGCAAGCTGGACCTGCACCAGACCACCTTTGCCATGGGCGAGTCGGTCGCGCATCTGAACGCCTTGTGGCTGGCGGGGCAGCTCAAGCGAAAGCTGGATGCGGACGGCATTTATCGCTTCAGCGCGGTTTAAACAGGCGCCGCGCAAAAAATAATGCCACCGTCCGAAACCGGACGGTGGCATTGCAGCCCTTCTTTTTGGGATCCATCTCCGAGCAGGCTTGACTGCTGGGCCTGCAAAACTCGGAGTGAAGGCGCCGGACAGGCCGGGCAGCTTCGGGATCTGCGCGATGACAGCGTTGGGGCGAAGTCTGCGCGTCTTGGCGCAAAGCGGCAAACCCCCCATTGGTGGGAAGGGCTTTGCGCACAAAGCTAACGCCAAATTAAAGCGGCGCCGAACAATTCATGCATGCGCCGCGGCATGCCGGACTTACTGGGCGATGATGGACTCGGCGCGCAGCTGCTCGCGAGCGACTTCAAAATCAGGCAGGACCGAGCGCACCTGGGCCCAGAAGCGTGGGCTGTGATTCATCTCGCGCAGATGGGCCAGCTCATGGGCCACCACATAGTCGATGATGCTGGGGCCGAAATGGATCAGACGCCAGTTCAGGCGGATGCTGCCATCCGCGCTGGCGCTGCCCCAGCGGGTCTGGGCCGAGCTCAGGCGCAGCTGCTTCATTTGAACGCCCAGGGCGGCGGCAAAGTGCTGGCAGCGCGGCTCGAAGAAGGCCCGCGCTTGTTTTTGCAGCCAAGCCTGCACCTTTTCGCGCACCAGCTCTTCCTCGGCGTTGACGGGCAGGCCCAGGCTCAGCACGCGCTGGGCTTCGTCCCAATGCAGGCCGACCTGCGCCGGGTCCAGCTTGAGTCGCAGGGGCTGGCCCAGAAAAGCCAGGCTGGCGCCGTCGCGCCATTCGATGCGAGCGGCCTGCACGCGGCGGGCGCGCTCGGTCTGCTCGACCAGCTTGCGCAGAATCCAGTCGGACTTTTGCTGCAGGGCACGCTCGATATCGGCTTGCGGCAGCCAGCGCGGCGCGCTGACCCGCAGGCCTTCGGAGCCCACGACAAAACCGATGCTGCGCCGACGCGCACGCTTCAATTCATAAGCCACCGAATGGCCGCCCAAGCTCATCTCACGCTGGGCGCGCGGATTGGCCAGGGGCGAAGGCTGCCCGGCTGGGGGCAGCTGCGGCGACATGGGCGGCGGACTGGCCGCAGGCGGCAAGGGCACGGCTGCGCCCGCCACACTTTGCAGCAAGGACTGCTCGGGCCCGAACAAACTCAGCTGCGCCTCTTGCAAAAGATTGGCGAGCCGTTTGCCCATGGGTGTCTTGGCCAAAACTTGGCGCTCCTCAGGGGCGGGCCGCCGCCAGGGCCGGGGGATAGGCGTCCGGGTCCAAGCGACGCATCTCGGCCTCGATCCAGGCCTCGACTTCACTCATCAACTCGCCCGGCTCACGGCCGACCGAGGGGATGGGCTTACCAATGGAGATGTCCACCACGCCGGGGCGCAGCAAAAAGCTCTTGCGCGGCCAGCAGCGTGCGGCCGTGGCGGCGATGGGCACAACGGGCACGCCGCTGCCAATCGCCAAGCGGGTGCCGCCGGTCTTGTACTCGCCCTTGGCGCCGCGGGCGACGCGGGTGCCTTCGGGGAACATGATGATCCAGTGGCCCTGCTCCGCCAGGCGTTTGCCCTGGGCCGCCACCTGACGCCAGGCTTCGCTGCGCTTGGCGCGGTTGATGTGGATCATGTCCATGCGGGCCATGGACCAGCCGAAGAAGGGGATGTAGAGCAGCTCACGCTTGAACACGTAGGCGAGCGGATTGGGCATCAGGGCGGGGTAGGCCAGGGCCTCCCAGGTGCTCTGGTGCTTGGACAGCAGCACGGCGCCCACATACTCGCCCTGCTCGTTCTTGGGCAGGTTTTCCATGCCCTGGATACGCCACTTGACGCCGCAGATATAGCGCGCGCCCAGGATGGACACATGCAGCCAGTTGGCGCAGGCCCAGTAGACCGGGTTGCCACGCGCGACCAGGCCGATCAGCTGCACCGCGATGCCCCAGGGGATGACGGTGACGATCAGGAACAGAACGTAGAGAAAAGAACGCAGAGCGGCAAACAGAGTGGCAATCAAGTCAGGTCTCCAGCCCCGGTGGCGGGGCTCATGTTTTCACCGCGCGCGTCCGCTTTGACGCGGCGGTCTTTTTGAATCAAGGTTTCGGCAAAAGCACTCAGGCTGGCATGCACCCGGGTGCCGGGCACCTGGGCCGCCACGGCCGCCAGCTGGGCATCGTCCAGCGCGCCCAAGCGTTCGCTGCGCACCAGATGCGGGATGCAGCCGGCCGCATGCGCCGTCTGCAAATCCCCCAGGCTGGCGCCCACCATATGCACGGTGGACAGATCCACGCCAAAACGATCGCCGATCTGCTGCACCAGGCCGGGCAGAGGCTTGCGGCAGTCGCAGCCTTCTTCCGGCGTGTGCGGGCAGAAGAAGGCGGCGGCCAGGCGCCCGCCCTTCTCGGCCAGCATCTGGTTGAGCCGGATGTGGATGGCGTTCAAGGAGGCCATGTCCAGCAAGCCACGACCGATGCCGGGCTGGTTGGTCGCCATCACCGTGTGCCAACCGGCATGATTGAGCCGCGCAACGGCCTCCAGCGCACCGGGCAGGGGCTGGAGCTCGTCGATGGACTTCACATGGTCGTCCCGGTACTGGTTCAGCGTGCCATCCCGACCCAGGATGACCAACTTCATGGGATGGTTGGCGTGGTGCTCGGTACGGATGGGCATGGTGGTTTGAGGCTCGCGTGTGAGTGGACGTTCGCTGTTATGAGGCCAGGCGGGCCAGATCGGCCACCCGGTTCATCGCTTCATGCAGGCTCTTGAGCAGGCCCAGGCGATTGGCGCGCAGGGCCGCGTCTTCAGCATTGACCATCACGCCGTCGAAGAAAGCATCGACCGGGTTCTTCAAGGAGGCCAGCTCGCGCAGCGAGGCGGCGTACTCGCCCTGGTTGAACAAGTCGTCTGCAATCGGCTGCACATTCTTCAGCGCGGTGGCCAGATGCTGTTCGGCGGGCTCTTGCAGCAGGGCATCGTTGATAGCGGCTTGCACCGTCTCGTCACTCTTCTTCAAGATATTGCCGATGCGCTTGTTGGCGGCGGCCAGTGAGGCGGCCTCGGGCAGGGCCGCGAAGGCGCGCACGGCCGCCAGGCGCTGGCTGACATCACCCAGACGCTGCGGGCGCAGGGCCAGCACGGCATCCACTTCCTGGGCGCTGAAGCCTTGATCGCGCAGCGCGCCAGACAGGCGGTCGAAGATGAAGTCCGCCAGGGGCGCAGCCGGGTTCTGGATCAGGTCGCCAAAAGCCGGTACGGCGGCGGCGATCAAGGCGTCCAGGCTCAAGCTGCCGGCGCGTTCGCTGAGCATGCGCACCAGGCCCAGGGCATGGCGGCGCAGGGCGAAGGGGTCTTTGTCGCCGGTGGGCAGCTGGCCGATGCCAAACATGCCGACCAGGGTCTCCAGCTTGTCGGCCATGGCCACCACCAGGCCAACCTGGTTGCGAGGCAACTCGTCACCGGCAAAGCGGGGCTTGTAATGGTCTTCGATGGCATGGGCGACGGCTTCGCTCAAGCCATCATGGCGGGCGTAATAGCCGCCCATGATGCCTTGCAGCTCGGGGAACTCACCCACCATATCGGTCAGCAGATCGGCCTTGGCCAGATGGGCCGCCTGATCCACCTGGGCGCTCAGCTCAGGCCCGCCCAGCAGGGCCGCGATGGCGCGGGCAATCGCGCGCACGCGCTCCACCCGATCGCCTTGCGTGCCCAGCTTGCCGTGGTAAACCACCTTGGCAAGACCTGGCACCCGCTCGGCCAGGGTCTTTTTGCGATCCTGGTCGAAGAAGAATTTGGCGTCCGAGAGACGCGGGCGCACCACCCGCTCATTGCCGCCAATGACGGCCGAGGCATCGATGGGGCTGATATTGCTGACCACCAGGAAATGGTTGGTCAGCTTGCCCTCGGCGTCCAGCAGGGGGAAGTACTTCTGATTGGCCTTCATGGTCAGAATCAGGCATTCCTGCGGCACGGCCAGGAACTCGGGCTCGAACTGGCAGCTCAGCACATTCGGGCGCTCGACCAGGGCCGTCACCTCGTCCAGCAAGGCTTCGTCCTGGATGGGCTTGAGGCCCAGCTTGGCCGCAGCGGCGTCCAGCTGGCGCACGATGTCGGCGCGGCGCTCGGCAAAACCGGCGATCACGGCGCCCTGCTCGCGCAGCTGGGTGGCATAGCTGTCGGCGCTGTCCACGCTAATGCGCTCGACCTGGGCTTCAAAACGGTGGCCACGGGTTTCGCGGCCGGCCGTCAGGCCCAGGGCGCGCACGGGCAGCAAGTCATTGCCATGCAAGGCCAGCAGACCATGGGCGGGGCGCACAAACTTCACATCGCTCCAGCCATCGGCCAGCTGGTAGGTCATGACCTTGGGGATGGGCAGCTTGGCCAGCGTCTCGTCCAGGGCTTTTTGCAAACCCTGCTCCAGCGTGGCGCCGGCCTGCACGGAATCCAGGAACAAGGCCTCGGCCTTGCCGTCCGGGGCGCGCTTGAGTTGGGCGACGACGCTGGCGTCAAAACCCAGGGCGGCCAGTTTCTTCAGCAGGGCCGGCGTGGCATTGCCGTCCTTGTCCAGAGCCACGGCCACGGGCATCAGCTTTTGCTGCACGGCGCGGTCGGCGGCCTTGGGCGCCACATCGCTTAGATGCAGGCCCAGGCGGCGGGGCGAGGCGAAGGCGGTGGCGGCCGAGTCGGCACCAGCCAGGCCTTGGGCCTTGAGGCTGTCCACCAGCACTTGGGCGAAGGCATCGCCCAGCTTCTTCAAGGCCTTGGGTGGCAGCTCTTCGACGAAGAGTTCGATCAGCAGGTTTTTGTTATTGGCAGTCATGGTGTTCAGGCGGCCTTGGTTTTCTTTTCGATCTGAGCCAGCACTTCCTCACCCCAGGCCTTGGGGGCCATGGGGAAGCCCAGGCGGGCGCGGCTTTCCAGATAGCTTTGCGCCACGGCGCGGGCCAGATTGCGGATGCGGCCGATATAGGCAGCACGCTCGGTGACGCTGATGGCGCCACGCGCGTCCAGCAGATTGAAGCTGTGGCCGGCCTTGAGCAATTGCTCGTAAGCCGGCAGGGCCAGGGCCTGCTCCATCAAGTGCTTGCTTTGCTTCTCGTGCGCGGCAAAAGCCGTCAGCAGGAAGTCCACATCGCTGTGCTCGAAGTTATAGGTCGACTGCTCGACCTCGTTCTGGTGGAACACATCGCCGTACTTGATGTCCGGCGCGCCGTCCTTGCCTTCCACATAGACCAGGTCGTAGACCGACTCCACGCCTTGCAGATACATGGCCAGGCGCTCCAGGCCGTAGGTGATCTCGCCGGTGATGGGCTTGCAGTCGATGCCGCCAACCTGCTGGAAGTAGGTGAACTGGGTCACCTCCATGCCGTTCAGCCACACCTCCCAGCCCAGACCCCAGCAACCCAGGGTGGGGTTTTCCCAATCGTCCTCGACGAAGCGCACATCGTTCTTCTTCAGATCGAAGCCCAGGGCCTCCAGCGAGCCCAGGTACAACTCCAGGATATTGGCCGGTGCGGGCTTGAGCACGACCTGGTACTGGTAGTAATGCTGCAGGCGGTTGGGGTTCTCGCCGTAGCGGCCGTCCTTGGGGCGGCGGCTGGGCTGAACGTAGGCGGCCTTCCAGGGCTCGGGGCCCAAGGCGCGCAGAAAGGTGGCGGTGTGGCTGGTGCCGGCGCCGACTTCCATGTCATAGGGCTGGAGTAGCGCGCAGCCTTGCTTGGACCAGTAGTCCTGCAGGGTCAGAATGATTTGCTGGAAACTCAGCATGTGATGTCGTGGCGCAGGGCCGGTAAAAAAGCAAAAAAGGAAGGGCTGGCGCCGCACAAACAAGCGCTCACCCTCAGACTCAAACTGGGGCAGATTCTACGAGGCTCGCCCAGAGGCTCTGCGCCGCCAGGCCGCCAGGCCCAGGATCGCTAGGAACAGAGCCCACAAAGGCAGCAATCCCCAGGCCTGCAGCCAGCGGGCATAAGGCGTGCTGCCGCTGCGGCCCTCAACCGTGACTTCCAGCACCCCACGCTGCGCAGCGGGCAGACGGGCCGTGATCTCGCCCCGGTAATTCAGTGCGGCGGTGGCGCCGGTATTGGTGGATCGAACAAAAGGCCGCTGGAACTCCAGCGCCCGCATCTGCGAGAACTGCAGATGCTGGTCCTGCACCATCAGCGTCCCGAACCAAGCCAGATTGCTGACATTGAGCAGCACGGTCGCGGCCTCGGGCCCGACCATGCTGTCCACAAAGTCCTCGCCAAACAAATCCTCGTAACAGATCAGCGGCCGCAGGCGCTGACCCGCCACCGCGAGGGCTTGTTGATGCTGGCCACGCTGCTGGTCGTCCATGGGGATGCCCATCAGCTTGACGAACCAGCGGAAGCCAAAGGGGATGAACTCACCAAAAGGCAGCAGATGGCGCTTGCCGTAGTCATAGCGTGGGCTCAGGCCAAAGCTGACCAAGGAGTTGGTATAGCCCTTCTCGTCATCGCCCAAAAACGTGCCCAAGAGCAGCGGGCGCTGGGCGGCGGCCTCTTGCAGGCGCTGCAAATAGTCGGCATCCAGATAAGCCAGCGGGACCGGTGCCACCGACTCAGGAGTTAGCACCAGCTGACCTCGCGCCGATTCGATCTGCTGGGCCAGGCCGTCCAGATTGGCGTCTATCAGGGCCCGATCAAACTTTTGATCCTGCGGCACATTGGGCTGCAGCAAGCTAACCTGGATCTCACCCGTGCTGCGGGTGAAATCCTGCGGCAAGCCCAGCGCCGCCAGGCCTAGCAGCAGGCCCAGGGCCAAGGCCGGTCGCCAATGCCGGCGGCTGGCGGCGGCCAGGGCAAAGGCGGCGGCGGCCGCCAGAGCGCTGATGCCGTAGACGCCGATCCAGGGCGCCCAGGCGGCCAGTGGCCCGCTGCTATGGGCATAGCCGCTGGCAATCCAGGGGAAGCCGCCGAAAAAGGTGGCCCGCGCCAATTCGGCCAGTGCCCAGCAAGCACTCCAGATCAAGCCACGCCAGGCCCAGCCGGTGCCCCGGCTCAGCCAAGCAGCCAGGGCCAGACCCGCGGCGTAGTAGCTGGCCAAAAACGCGGCCAGCAACAAAACGGCCAAGGCGGCCAAGAGCCAGGGGATCTGGCCGAACTGATGCATGCTGATGTGCAACCACCACAGGCCCGCGCTCAACCAAGCCAGGCCGAAGGCGGCGCCCAGGGCGGCGGCACGGCGTGGCGTGGCCTCCCAACTCAGACGCGCCAGGCCGGCCAGGGCCAGGATTTGCAGCCACCAGGCAAAGCTGGGCGCGAAAGACGCCGTGTGGGCCAGGCCCAAACCCAGGGCGGCCAGCAGTGAAAGGGCCCCTGCCCCGCGCCACCGCATCAGGCTTTGTGCGGCTTGGCGGGCTTGCTGCCGGCCTCGGGCTCGGCCAAGCGAGTCACCTTGAACCAGCGCACCGAGCCACCGCGGGTCAGCATCACCGAGAACAGCAAGCCGCCCAACTCCACCGATTCGCCCCGGCGCGGCACCCGGCCATGCTCATGGGCGACCAAGCCACCAATGGTGTCGAAATCGTCCTCGGGCAAGTCCAGCCCGAAGCTGGTGTTGACGGCCGAGATATCGGTGTCGCCCGCCACCCGCTGGCTGCCATCGGCCAGGGTGTAGATGCTGGATTCACCGTCCTTGTCGTCGAACTCGTCCTCGATCTCGCCGACGATTTCCTCCAGCACGTCTTCGATGGTGATCAAGCCGGCCGTATTGCCAAACTCGTCGATCACGATGGCCAGATGGTTGCGGTTGGAGCGGAAGTCACGCAGCAACTCGTTCAAGCCCTTGCTCTCGGGCACGAAAACGCAGGGGCGCAGCAAGGCGCGCAGGCTCAGCTCGGGCGCACGCTGGATCTTCAGCAAGTCCTTGGCCAGCAAGATGCCGATGATGTTGTCGCGGTTGTCTTCATAGACCGGGAAACGGGAATGGCCGGTGGAGATCACCACGCGCAGCAAGTCGTCGTAGGGCGCGTCAATGTCCAACAAGTCCATATGAGGCGTGGCCACCAAGACATCGCCGGCGCTCAGCTCGGCCATGCGCAGCACGCCTTCCAGCATCTGGCGCGACTCAGGTTCGATCAGCTCGCGCTTCTCGGCGTCGGCCAGGGACGCCATGAGCTCGCTCTTGGAATCGGGGCCGGGATGGAGAAATTCCAGCAAGCGCTCCAGAAAACCACGGGGCTCGGCAAGGTTTTTTTGGCCCCCTCGATGAGAGGGCCGACTAGACTGAGGTTCAGACACTGTAGGACTGCGTGTCGTAGTTGCAATGGGTCACAGAATAACCCATTGACATGGCGCGCCTCTTGCAACACAGTCGGCCGCCCCCATCTCCAGGCCTGTTTATTGACAGGGTTTGCCAGCCGAGCGCGGCAACAAATCCCCCATTTTTGAAGATTGCGCATTCATCATGACGAGCACCGCCAAAGGGCTGATCCCCGCCACCATCCTGACCGGCTTCCTGGGTTCCGGAAAAACAACGCTGCTCAAGCGCGTCTTGTCCGAAGCCCATGGTCAGAAGATCGCCGTGATCGAAAACGAGTTCGGTGAAGAAACCATCGATACCGACATCCTGCGGGTCGACTCCGAAGAGCAGATCATCCAGATGAACAACGGCTGCGTCTGCTGCACCATCCGTGAAGACCTGCGCACCACCTTGTCCGATCTGGCCGCCAAGCGCCGCAAGGGCGAGTTGCAGTTCGACCGCGTCATCATCGAAACCACCG
Organism: Paucibacter sp. KBW04; assembly: GCF_003852425.1. Classification (GTDB taxonomy): domain Bacteria; phylum Pseudomonadota; class Gammaproteobacteria; order Burkholderiales; family Burkholderiaceae_C; genus Paucibacter_A. Next base: position 20,839 of record NZ_QAJN01000006.1, read on the forward strand.
GCCTGGCCGACCCCGGCCCGGTGGCGCAAACCTTCTTCATGGACGACGAAATCGCCGAGAGCTATCTGCTGGACTCCATCCTGACCCTGGTCGACGCCAAGCACGCCGAAACCCAGCTGGACACCCGCCAGGAAGCACGCCGCCAGATCGGCTTTGCCGACCAGATCTTCATCAGCAAGAGCGATCTGGTGGACGCCGCCGCCGTCGAGGCCCTGACCCACCGCATCAAGCATATGAACCCGCGTGCGCCGGTGCAAAAAGCCCATTTCGGCGAGGCACCGCTGAGCCAGATCTTCGATCTGCGCGGCTTCAATCTGAATGCCAAGCTGGAGATCGACCCCGACTTCCTGAAGGCCGACGACCATGATCATCACGACCATCACCATGATCACGACCACGAGCATGGCGAGCACTGCGATCACCCCCACCACCACTCGCACGACGACGATGTGAAGTCCTTTGTGTTCCGCTCGGAGCGTGCCTTCAACCCCGCCAAACTGGAAGACTTCCTGGGCGCCATCGTGCAGGTTTATGGCCCCAAAATGCTGCGTTACAAGGGCGTGCTCTATATGAAGGGCTCGGACAAGAAAGTCATCTTCCAGGGCGTGCACCAGTTGATGGGTTCGGACCTGGGTCCGAAATGGATGCCGGGCGAGAAAAAGGCGAGCAAAATGGTTTTCATCGGCATCGATTTGCCCAAGGAAATCCTCTTGCAAGGCATGGAGGGTTGCCTGGTCTGATGCTCGGAGCGAAATAAACCAAAAATTCCACATTTCGGACGCCGCCGTGGCATGGCTACAATCCGCGGCGCCCAAAATGCGTAGATTGAAATAGGACTTGCGCAGAATTGGCCCAGCCATGCACGCCGCCAAGCCGCACCCCCAGGTGCGATGGCCGTGCGAATACTGGGTCGGTTGTGCGGGAGGCCTAACAAGCAAAGCTGGTCCCGATTGATATCTAGCCTGACAGAGCATGGATGCTTGTCAGAGCGAGGAGAGAAACGTGAGCAAGACCCAGGCCCCGAAAACCGCCGCCCCCGTTGCCAACACAACGGCCGCGGTCGCAGAAGCTGCCAGCCGACCCGCTGCCAAAACAGCCAAGTCGGCCAGTACCAAGCCGCCCACCAAAGCGCAGGCCAAGGCCGCTGCATCCGAGGGCACGGGCTCGCCCAGTGTTGCCTTGCTAGAACCCAGCCCGCCGCCGACCGGCAACAGCCGTTTCGCCGACCGATTCGCCCCACCCAAGCCGCCCACGCGACAAATGAATTCACCTGTGATCGAAAGCCCCCTGAACACCAACCGCAATGCCAAGGCCGACCCCAAGCTGGCCAATGCCTGGAAGACCAAGTCCGGCGCCGAACTGAGCGATGCCGAAGTGCTGGCCATGCCCGAAGACGAGTACATGGGGCCTAAGCAAATCGAGTTCTTCCGCGCCAAGCTGACCGCGCTGAAGGATGGCGTGCTGTCCAATGCCGGTGAGACCACCGAGCATCTGCGTGAAGACACTTCCATCGTCCCCGATCCGGCCGACCGCGCCACCATCGAGGAAGAGCACGCCCTGGAACTGCGCACCCGCGACCGCGAGCGCAAGCTGCTGAAGAAGATCATTCAATCGCTGGCCCGCCTGGACACCGGCGAGTACGGCTACTGCGACGAAACCGGTGAACCCATCGGCCTGGGCCGCTTGATCGCCCGCCCCACCGCCTCGCTGTCGCTGGAAGCCCAGCAACGCCGCGAGATGAAGCAAAAGATGTTCGGAGATTGATGCAAGGCAGGGGCGGAAACTTCGCAGGACTGCATAGAAGATGACGAGGCCACGCGAATTCGTCACAAGCGTCGCGTAGAACATGTCCCCCGTTTTGAGGCGGCCCACCGGCCGCCCTAGCCACAGAAAAGAACAGGTCCAAGGCGCATGACAGAACCGAAAGACGGCGAGAGCTTCTTCCGCAAGGTTGCGCGCTTTGTGGCCAACCCCACCACGGACTGGGCCGAAATCAACTCGCGCCAGGACGACCCCGAGGGCGACCAGGCCAAGGCCGAGTTGCGCGCCATGGTGGACCGCAAGCGCCGCAATGACTTTGTGCGCAAGCGCGAACTGGACATGCTGCGCCGCATCCGCCGCGAGGGCTTGAGCCCCGAGCAGTTGGCCGCCCTGGGCTCCTCCTCCTCGCGCATCGACGAGATCGAGCGCAGCAGCGAAATCAATTCCAAGATCGATCTGGGCGTCAAGGCCAAGATCGACCAGATCGAACAGCAAATGGTGGGCGAAAGCTTTGCCCCCACCCTGAACCAGCCGCTGCAGGCCACGGTGGCCCAGCCGCCGGCCTATTTTGAAACCACCACCCGGCCGGTGAATTTCGCCCCCACCGTCCCGGCAGGCGCCGAGCACGCCCATGCCACGCTGAACTTGGCGCCCAGCTTCGCGCGGGTCAGCGAATACGCTAGCGCGGACGAGAGAGAACGCCTGGAGCTGCAGCCCCCGCATGCGGCCGTGGTGATGGGGGCGGCGCTGTCGCCGCTGTCCGACGCCAAGTCCAGCCGCCTGCCTGATTTGCCCCTGCTGGATATGCCGCTGACCTTCTCCTTCAGCGAAGCCGCCCCGGTCGAGCCCCAGGAGCTGGCCCACGATGCCGAGTTGGACGAGGCCGTCATCGCCTTTGCCAATGCCGACAACGACAGCTGCGAACGCATACTGGCCGAGTTGATCCGCCCCGGCGGCGCGCGCAATCTGCAAGGCAGCACCTGGCTGGTGCTGTTCGACCTCTACCGCGCCACCGGCCAGCAAGCCAAGTTCGAGACCCTGGCGCTGGAGTTCGCGCAGATCTTCGGCCGCTCTGCCCCGCAATGGTTCTCCATGCCCAAGCTGGTGGCCGAGGCCCAGCGCAAGGTACGCCCGCCCATGGCCAAGAGCGGCGGCGTCAGCTGGACCGCCCCCGAGGTGATGACGCTGGAGGCCGTGCAGCAACTGCGCAGCCGCAGCCTGCTGATGCCCATGCCCTGGGTGATGGATTGGGCCGCCCTGCACCGCCTGGAACTCGATGCGGCCCCGGCGCTGCGCGAGCTGTTCCGCGAATGGGCAACCCAGGCCCTGGACATGCGCTGGCTGTCCGGCGACCACCTGCTGCAACTGCTGCGCAGCCTGACGCCGGTCTCGGCCCGCGAGATCGACACCTCGCTGTGGATGCTGCGCCTGGAGGCTCTGCGCCTGGCCAACCGGCCCGATCAATTTGACGAAGCCGCCATCGACTACTGCGTCACCTACGAAGTCTCGCCCCCGTCCTGGGAGCGCTGTGCCTGCCGCGTGCGCGTCAGCGGCAGCAGCGTCAGCACCCAGGGCCCGCTCACCAGCACCGCGCCCACCGAGGCCGGCAGCAGTTTTATGGACTCCCAGGTGGCCGAGCTGGGCGGCCAGCCCGGCAATGTCGAGCTGGAGCTATGCGGCCAGCTCAGCGGCGACATCTCGCCCCTGCTGAACCAGATGACCGAGGCCCTGGGCAATTCGGCCCAGGCCAAGGTGCTGTGCGGCAAACTCATCCGCCTGGACTTCATGGCCGCCGGTGATCTGCTCAACTGGGTGCTGGCCCGCCAGAGCGAGAACCGCGCCGTCAGCTTCACCGACACCCACCGCCTTGTCGCCCTCTTCTTCGCGGCCATGGGCATCAACGAGCACGCCAAGATCAAGGTGAGACAAACCTAAGCTGAGGCGGCGCTTTCGTCCAAACGGTATCAATGGGTGAGCAAAGGATTGAAAATCCAGCCCTCACATCCATCTGAGCGCCATGGACTCCTCACAACAACAATCCTCCCCCCTTTTCCACGGCACCACCATCGTCAGCGTGCGCCGTGCCTTGCCGGACGGCCGCATGCAGGTCGCCATCGGGGGCGATGGCCAGGTCACCCTGGGCCATATCGTCGTCAAGGCCAGCGCGCGCAAGGTGCGCAAGCTGCACCGCGACCAGGTGCTGGCCGGTTTTGCCGGCGCCACCGCCGACGCCTTCACCTTGTTTGAGCGCTTTGAAGCCAAGCTGGAAAAGCACCAAGGCCATCTGGTGCGCGCCGCCGTCGAGCTGACGCGCGATTGGCGCACCGACCGGGTACTGCGCAGGCTCGAAGCCATGCTGGCCGTGGCCGACCGCACGGCCTCCCTCATCATCACCGGCAACGGCGATGTGCTGGAACCCGAGCACGGCATCATCGCCATCGGCTCGGGCGGCGCCTATGCCCAGGCCGCTGCGCGCGCCCTGCTCAAGCACAGCGAGCTGAGCGCGGCCGACATCGTCAAGCAGTCGCTCGAGATTGCCGGTGATCTGTGCATCTACACCAATCAAAACCACACGCTAGAAATCCTGGAATGAGAGAACACCGCCGCCGCCACCGCGCGCCCCGCCCTCTCTCCATCTGAAAGCCCGCCCCGATGAGCAGCATGACCCCCCAAGAAATCGTATCCGAACTGGACCGTCACATCGTCGGCCAAAACCCGGCCAAGCGCGCCGTGGCCATCGCCATGCGCAACCGCTGGCGCCGCGCCCAGGTGGACGAGAAACTGCGTGGCGAGATCACGCCCAAAAACATTCTGATGATTGGCCCCACCGGTGTGGGCAAGACCGAGATCGCCCGCCGCCTGGCCAAGCTGGCGGGTGCGCCCTTCATCAAGGTCGAGGCCACCAAATTCACCGAGGTGGGCTATGTGGGCAAGGATGTGGACTCCATCATCCGCGACCTGATCGAGATGGCCATCAAGCAAGAGCGCGAGCTGCAGATGAAGCGCCAGCGCCTGCGCGCCGAAGACGCCGCCGAAGACCGGGTGCTGGACATCCTGGTGCCGCCCCCGCGCTCCGAGGTTGGCTTTGCCGCCGCCAGCGCCAGCAGCAGCCCGCCGGCCGACAACACCGCCCGGCAAATCATGCGCAAACGCCTGCGCGAAGGCGCGCTGGACGACAAGGAGATCGAGGTCGAACTGCTGGAAGCCAAGCCCAGCATGGAGATCCTGGGCCCCCAAGGCATGGAGGAGATGGCCGAACAGCTCAAGGGCATGTTCTCCCAACTCGGTGCCGGCAAGCGCAAGACCCGCAAGCTCAAGATCCAGGAGGCCTTGAAGCATCTGGTGGAAGAAGAAGCCGCCAAGCTGCTCAACGAGGACGAGATCAAGACCGCCGCCCTGGCCGCGGCGCAGGAGATGGGCATCGTCTTCATCGACGAGATCGACAAAGTCACCTCGCGCTCGGACTCCGGCTCCGCCGAAGTGTCGCGTCAGGGCGTGCAGCGCGACCTGCTGCCCTTGGTGGAAGGCACCACCGTCAACACCAAGTACGGCATGGTGAAAACGGATCACATCCTCTTCATCGCCTCGGGCGCCTTCCATCTGAGCAAACCCAGCGATCTGATCCCCGAGCTGCAAGGCCGCTTCCCCATCCGGGTGGAGCTGAGCTCGCTGTCGGTGGATGACTTTGAGGCCATCCTCAGCAGCACCCATGCCAGCCTGGTCAAGCAATACCAGGCCTTGCTGGCCACCGAGGGTGTCACGCTGGAGCTGGACGCATCCGGCATTCGCCGCCTGGCCGAGATCGCCTTCGAGGTGAACGAGCGCACCGAGAACATCGGCGCCCGCCGCTTGGCCACGGTGATGGAACGCCTGCTGGACGAGATCAGCTTTGACGCGCCCAAGTTGAATGGCCAAACCGTCAAGCTCAGCGCAGAGGATGTCAACACCAAGCTGGGCGAGCTGGCCAAGAACGAAGACCTGTCGCGCTTCATTCTTTAACTGCAAACAGCGGCCACGCGCTCTTGATTCATCTCAAGAGCGCGGCGAGACTGAACCCTTAAAGTCAGATCTATGCCGCAGCCACGCAAAGCCCCCCACTTCACCACTCGCAGCTGGGGGCTGGCCCGCCCCTCGGCCTTGAACGCTGCGGCCGACCGGGCGGAAAGAGCCTGGCGCTGGCCGGTGCTGGTCGCCCTGTTCTGCACCATCCCGGCCTTTTACATCGAGCTGCTGGAGAACCTGCCCACGCCGCTGGCCGTGGCCATTTATCTGATCGCGGCCTTGATGACCGCCACCTCGCTGTGGCGGGTCGCGCGCAAGGTCAGCCATCCACGCCAATACCTGCGCAGCAATGCGCTGGATGTGACGCTTGTCGTCGGCCTGCTGACCGCGGCCCTGATCTCGCCCAGCGCCTCCTCCACCGTCTCCCTGGCAATACGCTTGTTCGTGGCCATGCTGACCCTGGTGCGCATGGTCTGGGCCATCAAGTCCTGGGTGACGCGGGGCGGGCTTGGCTATCTGCTGACCCTGGCCTTGCTGGTGCTGGGTTTCTGCGGTGTAGGCTTTTGGGCCCTGGAGCCGCGCGCCCATAGCTTGGGCGATGGGCTCTGGCTGGCCTTCACCACCGCCGCCACCGTGGGTTATGGCGATATCGTGCCGACCACGCCGGCAGCCAAGATCTTCTCCGTCTTCGTCGTGCTCTTGGGTTATGCCGTGTTGTCCCTGGTCACGGCGGCCATCGCCGCCATGTGGGTGGAGAACGCCGAGCGCCATCTGGAACAAGACATCCTGCGCGATATGCATGCACAGCTGCGCAGCGTGCATGAGGAGTTAGCCTCCATCAAGGACGAGCTGGCGGCCGCCCGCAAGGCACAGCGCCCCGACTGATTCAGAGCGCCAGCTTGTGTGACTGCAGGGCCAGCATGCCGTCGAAGATCAGCGACTCGACCAGCTCGTGCGGGATCTCCAGCGTCGGTGACACCTTCCAGCCCGCGCCACCCGTCATCAAGGTCAGCGGCCGGTGACCCACACGCTTTTCCAGGTGGCGATGCATGCGCTCGATGGCGCCGGTGATGGCATAAGTGCCGCCGCTGGTCAGCGCATCCGAGGTGTTGGTGGGGAACTCGCTGACCTCACCAGTGGGCACACGCAGGCCGGCCGTGCCGCCCTCTAGCGCGCGCAGCATGATGCCGTGGCCGGGCAGGATCAAGCCACCCAAAAAGCGCCCGCTGGCGTCCAGCGCATCCACCGTCACCGCCGTGCCTATCATCACCACCAGGGCGGCGCAGGGCGCACTCTCGGCCTCGGTCTTGGCGCCAAAGCGGTTCAGCACATGCCAGCGCGCGCCGATCTGGGCCACAAAACGGTCCACACCCAGGCGGCCGGGCACGTCATAGCCATTGGTGACACCGCCGGCATGGCTGCTCGCCACCACCCAGCGCGGCTCCACCTCCCAGAGCTCCAGCTGCTCCTCGACCCGGCGGCGCATCGCGTCGCCCGCCACATTGCAGCCCAGCACGCTATGGGGCGCGGGCAGATCGCGCCAATCGCCGTCGGCCAGGGTTTCGATGTTTTCCAGGAACACCGCCCCATGGGCCAGCAAGCTCGCGCCGGGTTGCGGCGAGGCATAAAGCGCCCATTTCAGGCGGGTGTTTCCGATGTCTATGGCCAAAAAGCTCATGGTGAGGCGGGGAAAAGCTGGCAAAAGTCACCCAGCCTAACAGCTTGGCAAGCCCGCCCGCCCCAGGAACCCCGCCCATGCACGCAGCGAGCAAAAGCGCGAAGCACTGCCTAAATGCCCCGATTTTCGGATTTGACGCGCACACTTGGCTCGTTATGCTTGGCAGCTGCCGCCCATCGCTGCGGGTAGTTCACTCAAAAACAAGGCAAGGAGCACCATGAAATCTCTTTCCATTGCGACCAAGCTTTGGCTCCCCATCATCGTGCTGGCATTTTTTGTCACGCTGATGGCGGGCGGCACCTACTTCCGCACCCAGGCCTTGCTGGCCAAAAGCATGGTGGCCCAGCAGCAGCAGCAAGACATCTACGAGCTGGCCCTGCGCTGGCGCGGCCTGACCGAGGCCAACTCGGCCCGCGCTATCGCCGGCGTGCTCAGCAGCGACCCGGTGGTGGCCGCGACCTTCAAGCCCGAGATCGAGGCGGCCTCGACCCAGGTGGCCGAGATCCAGAAGCGCCTGGAGTCCCTGGCCGTCAGCGAGGGCGAGAAGAACACCATGGCCAAGATCGCCAAACTACGCGAAGCCTATATCGCGGCACGCGGCGCGGCCATCAAGCTCAAAGAAACCGGCAATGCCGAGGCCGCCGTGGCGGCGCTGAAGGACCAGACCCAACCGGCCCTGAATGCCTATCTGGCGGCGCAGCAAGAGTTTGTCGGCATCGAGCATGAGCGCGCCCAAGCGGCCCGCGAGGCCGCCGGTGCCGAACGCATGCGCACCGTCTGGACGGCGGCCGGCGTGATGTTCACCATCGTCGCCTGCCTGGCTGTGTCCACCTTCTTCCTGACCCGCTCCATCACCACCCCGCTGGCCCGCCTGGTGCGCCAGGCCGAACGCATAGGGCGCAACGATTTGAGCGGCCATATCGAGGTGGACCGCGCCGACGAGATCGGCGAGGTGCAACGCGCCCTCAGCGCCATGCAGGATTCGCTCAATCGCATCGTCAGCGAGGTGCGCCACAGCGCCGACAGCATCCAGACCGCCAGCAGCGAAATCGCCAGCGGCAATCTGGACTTGAGCCAGCGCACCGAGCAGACCGCCTCCAATCTGCAGCAGACTGCCACCGCAATGAGCCAGCTCACCGGCACAGTCAAGCAAAGCGCCGACAGCGCCGCCACCGCCAATCAGCTGGCCGGCAGCGCCGCCCAGGTGGCGCAGCGCGGCGGCGAGGTGGTGGGTCAGGTGGTCTCCACCATGGACGAGATCAACGCCAGCTCCAAGCGCATCAACGACATCATCGGCGTCATCGACGGCATCGCCTTCCAGACCAATATCCTGGCCCTCAATGCGGCGGTGGAAGCCGCCCGCGCCGGCGAGCAAGGTCGGGGTTTTGCGGTGGTGGCCAGCGAGGTGCGCAGCCTGGCCCAGCGCAGCGCCGAGGCCGCGCGTGAGATCAAGACCTTGATCGGTGCCAGCGTGGACCGGGTCGAGGCCGGTGCCCGCCTGGTGCAGGACGCGGGCAGCACCATGACCGAGATCGTCGGCAGCGTGGGCAAGGTCAGCGACATCATCGGCGAGATCCGCGCCAGCACGGTGGAGCAAAGCGAGGGCATTGGCGCCGTCAACGGCTCGGTCGGCCAGTTGGACCATATGACCCAGCAAAACGCCGCCCTGGTGGAGCAAAGCGCCGCCGCGGCCGAGTCCTTGCGCGAGCAGGCCGGCAAACTGGCCGAGCTGGTCAGCGGCTTCAAGCTGCAAGGTGGGCTGGCACGCGAGGCCGCGCCGCCAGCCAGCAACGGATTCAAGCCCAGCCCCGTCTCACCCAAGCCGGCAGCCAGCCCTGCCATCAGCGCTGCCCCCAAGGCGGTGCCCAAGGCTGCGGCAAGGCCATCAGCCAAGAGCACCCCGCCCAAGCCCAACCCACCCGCCAGCAGCCCCGCAACCAGCGCTGGCGCGGCCCCAAGCCCGGCCCCCAAGCCCGCCGCCGATGACGGCGATTGGGAGACCTTCTAAACCTGGTGTGGTGTTTCACACTGTGTGGAACACCGCACTAGGAGCCTCGGCTGGCCTGCACCGCGTCCGCCACGCTCCAGAACATACGCTCCGGCGTGCCCAGGCCTTGCGGGTCCCAGGCTTGCAACAACTCCCGCACCTGTTCCTTGACCCGCGAGAGCAGCAGGACCTGGCCGGTTTCGCGCAGGCGCTGAGCCAGCTCTTGCAGGCATTCCACGGCCGTGCTGTCCAGGTCCGAGCTTTCCTCCAGGCTCAGCACCACGCAGCGCAGGTCCGGCCGCTGGGCCACGCGGTTCAAGACCTCGGCCACCACCCGCTCGGCACTGGCAAAAAACAAGGGCTCCTCGGGCCGCAAGACCAGCAGGCCAGGGCTGGCTTGGGCGCCGTTGCCCTGGTTGATCACAATGAAATTACGGCTCTGCTCCAGTTCACCCAGCTCATGCACCACCGGCTGGCTGAAGCGCTTGAGTGCGGCCACCAATGAAAGGGCGATCGCCGCCAGCATGCCGTGCAGCACGCCGAACAAAAGCACGGCGGCGATGGCAGCCAGCAGCAGCCAGCGATCCCGGTTCATGCGCCAGAGCGCCAGCAAGGGCTTGGGATGCAGGGCATGGGCCAGGGCGCCGATAACGGCGACGGCCAGCACCGGCCGCGGCAGCAGATGCAGGGCCGGCAGGGCCAGGAGCAGGACCAGCACGATCACCCCCAAGGCCACCGCACCGGCGGCGCGGCTGACCGCACCCGCCGCCGCATTGGCCGCCGTGGCCGAAAAGCCCGCCCCCACCGGCATGCCTTGCAACAGCCCCGAGCCTAGATTGCAAACACCCAGCACCAGCAACTCTCGATTGGGGTTGAGGCGATCGCCATGGGCCAGGGCCAGGGTGCGCATGCTGCCCCAGGACTCGGCAAAGATCAGCACCACCAGGCCAAAGGCCAGCTCGGCCAGCGGCAGCCAATCGGCCAGGGGCAGCTGAGGCAGGCCGGGCGCGAAGCGCAGGGGCGGCACGGCGCCAACCTCGGCCACGCCTTGGGCTGCCAGGTTCAGCGCCCCCGCCGCCGCGATGGCCAAGACCATCGCCACCATGGTTCCCGGCACCCTCGGCCAGCGCCGCAGAAGCCAGATGCACAGGCCAGCGAGCAACGCCACGGCCACGCTGGCCCCATGCCATTGCTGGGGGTGGCCAAGGGCATAAAACAGGATGGGCAAGGGATCATGGGCCACACCGGGCGGTAAGACCAAGCCTAAGGCATCGGGCAGTTGCTTGATCACGATGGACAGGGCCAGGGCAAAGGCGAAGCCGCGCAGCACCGGCCGCGAGACAAAGGCCGACAGCTGCCCCTGACCCGCCCAGGCCAGCAGGCACAAGATGAGGCCGGCCAGCAGCACCAGGGCCAACAAAGCCTGGCCGTAAAAAAGCCCTTCACTGGCCCCGGGCAGGCTCAGCACCGCCGCCGCCGACAAGATGGCGGTGGATGAAGTGGGCGAAACGATGGCGAAGCGGCTGCCCCCAAACAAAGCGTAGACCGCCAGGCCGACCAGCACGGCCGTCAAGGCATAGCTGACCGGCAGCCGAGCCAGGCCCGCATAGGCCACGGCCTCGGGCAAGAGAATGCCGGCCACGCAAAAGCCCGCCACCCAGTCGCCCGCCCGCACCGGGCGGGGCGCGGCGGCGCGGCGGGGCAGGTTGTCAAACAGACCGAACATGGGCGAACACTCCAGCGTCAAACACAGCCGGGCAAGCTGGGCCAAGAGCCGCCGTAGGCCCCCGATCCTGAACGAGCGCAAGGTGCCGGGGCCTAGGCCCTGCCTTGATCTTGAAAATGAGCTCGACTGCATCCATGCCTGTACCCGCTGTGTCCGAATCCGGAGAGTCTGCCGCAGATCTGGCGCCATCAACAGCTTGGCGTTTGCCCCGCGTCAAGCTCGCTCAGCGCGCGGGGTAAGCCCTAGGGCTAGGCAGCTGCGCGCCCACCTACATTGCCTTCTCGTAGAGGCCTCGCGCATCGGTTTTGTGCCGGTGCTGCGCCACTGCTACAAAGCCGGGAGACTCGCCCTATGCCCCTCATCTTGTCGCGCCGCCACCTGCTGCAACTGGCAGGCATGACCTTGCCCTGCATGGCCCTTGCCGAAGCTCCCTCGGCGCCAACAAACCTAGGTCAGCGCCTCGACGCGATCGGCAGCCGCTATTTTGAAGACAGCCTCAGGCTCAGCCCCTTGATGGGCAGCGAGTTGATGGGCGGCGAGCGCTTCGAAGACAAGCTGGAAATCGAGATTGCTCCGGCCCACCAGCGCCAGCAAAAAGCCTTGCAGCGGCGTCTGTTGCGTGAGCTGGCAAGCCTGCCCCAGGCCCAGCTCGATGCCCAGCAAACGCTCTCGCTGCAAGTGCTGCGGCAGCAGGCACAGCAGCGGCTGGAGGAGCAGGCCTTCCCCGCTGCGCTGCTGCCCATCGATCACTATGGCGGCATGCCCGTCACCCTGGCGCAGATGGCCTCGGGCCAGGGCACGCAGGCCTTGAACACCCCGCGCCAGTACCGCCACTTTTTGCAGCGCCTGGCCCGCTTGCCGGCCTGGAACGCGCAGGCCATGGTGAATATGCGGGAGGGCATGCGCAGCGGCGTCGTGCAGTCACGCGCCTTGATCGAACAAGCTTTGCTCACCTTGCAGCCCCTGGCCTCCGCGCCCCTGGATCAACACCCCTATGCCCAGCCCCTGCGCCAGTTTCCGGCCAGCTTCAGCGCCGCCGAGCGGGCGGACCTGAGCCGCCGCTATGAGCGCGAAATTCGCAGCCGCCTGCTGCCCTCGATGCAAAGCCTGCTGCGCTTTTTGCGCGAGGACTATCTGCCCCGTACCCGCGCCAGCGCCGGCCTGGGCGGCCTGCCCAATGGCGCGGCCTGGTACGCCCAGCGCATACGCGCCGCCACCAGCACCCGCATGGATGCGCAAAGCATCCATGCCTTGGGCTTGCGTGAGGTGGCGCGCATCCGGGCCGAGATGGGCAAGATCCACGCAGGGTTCGGCGGCAAGGGCAGCTTGACCGAGTTCTTGCGCGAGCAGCCCATGCGGCCCGAGTACCGGCCCTTCAAAAGCGATCAAGAGGTGCTGGACGCCTACGCCCGCATCAACGCACAGGTGCTCGCTGCCCTGCCCCGCCTCTTTCATCGCGGTCCCAAGGCAGCCCTGGAGATTCGCGCCGAACCCGAGATCAGCAAGGCCACGGCCAGCGCGCATTACATGAGCCCGGCCGTCGACGGCTCGCGCCCCGGCGTCTTCTTCGAGGTCATCATGGACCCGCGTGAAATCTCCACCTCGGGCATGACTAGCTTGTTCCTGCATGAAGGCCAACCCGGCCACCACTTCCAGATCGCCCTGCAGCAGGAGCTGCCACTGCCGGACTACCGCCGCTACAGCTCAAACGAAGCCTATGTCGAGGGCTGGGCCTTGTACGCCGAGACTCTGGGTTATGAGATGGGCTTGTACGAGGACCCCATGGTGAGGCTGGGCCATCTGAGCGCCGATCTGCACCGCGCCGTGCGCTTGGTCACCGACACCGGCCTGCACGCCCTGGGCTGGACGCGCGAGCAAAGCATGCAGTACATGCAGGAGACCGAGGGCCTGGACGCGGCCGAGGCCCGTCGTGCCACCGAGAGATACATGGCATGGCCCGCCCAAGCCCTGGCCTACAAGATCGGGCAGCTGAAGATTCTTGAGCTGCGCGAACGCGCTCGCAAGCGCCTGGGCGAGCGCTTCAGCTATGCCGACTTCCACGCCCTGGTGCTGGAGGACGGGGCGCTGCCCTTGGACCTGCTGGAAGCCAAGATCGACAGCTGGCTGCAGGCGCGCGCCCCTGCCTGAGCGGATTGCGCAGTTCGTCCTGCGAAATCTCCCGTTCCTCGCACGCGGATGGCGGCCAAAGGCTGGGCTGAGCACACTGCGCCCTTCTCTTACTTCCAAGAAGAAGCGGCACCGCCATGCTCACCATCCAGGCCCTGAGCCACACCTATCCCAACGGCACCCAAGCGCTTGCCGACGTCAATCTGCAAATCCCCAAGGGCATGTTCGGCCTGCTGGGCCCCAACGGCGCGGGCAAGTCCAGCCTGATGCGCTGCATCGCCAGCTTGCAGACACCCACGCAGGGCAGCATCCACTTCGGCGATATCGATGTGCTGAAGGCTCCCGAGCGCCTGCGCGCAACGCTGGGATATCTGCCGCAGGACTTTGGCGTCTACCCGCGCGTCTCGGCCTACGATTTGCTGGACCATCTGGCCGTGCTCAAGGGCGTGGTCGACCGGGGTGAGCGGCGTGACACGGTGGAGACCCTGCTGGCCCAGGTCAATCTCTGGGAGGTGCGCAAAAAAGCGGTGGCCGGCTACTCGGGCGGCATGCGCCAGCGCTTTGGCGTGGCCCAGGCCTTGATCGGCAAGCCCCAACTCATCATCGTGGACGAGCCCACCGCCGGCCTGGACCCGGAGGAGCGCAACCGCTTCAACAATCTGCTGGCCGCCATCGGCGAGCAGGTGGTGGTGATTCTGTCCACCCATATCGTCGAGGATGTGGCCGATTTGTGCCCGCGCATGGCCATCCTGGCGGGCGGCCGCATTCTGCAGACCGGTGCCCCGCAAGACCTGACCCTGGCCCTGGCCGGGCGCGTCTGGCGCCGCAGCATCGCCAGCGCCGACTTGCCGCGCTATCAGCAAGATCACCAAGTGATTTCCAACCGCCTGCGCGGCGGCCAGACCCGCATCCATGTGCTGGCCGATCAATCGCCCGGCGAGGGCTTCGAAGCCGTCAGCGCTGATCTGGAAGACCTCTACTTCGCCACCCTGGCCCAGGCACGCCGGGCCCAGGCGGCCACGGTTTAAGAGGCCGCCATGCTGACGAAAATCGCCGCCTTCGAGGCGCGCTACCAACTGCGCTCGCCGCTCTTTGTGCTGAGCTTTGTGATCTTTTTTCTGCTGACCTTTGGCGCGGTCACCTCGCCCGATATCCAGATCGGCGGGCCCAAGGGTGCCACCCATCTGAACGCCCCCTTTGCCCTGCTGCAGACCATGGCCGCCATGCATGTGATGGCCATCTTCATCGTCACCGCCTTTGTCGCCAATGTGGTGGTGCGCGATGAAGAAAGCGGCTTCGCCCCGCTCTTGCGTGCCACCCGCATCCGCAAGTTCGACTATCTCCTGGGCCGCTTCATCGGCGCCATGGCCGTGGCCTTTCTCGTCACCCTGGCCGTGCCCCTGGCTTTTGCCATCGGCTCCCTGATGCCCTGGTTAGACGCCGAGCAGATCGGGCCCCTGGTGCTCAGCCACTACCTCTACGCCAGCCTGGTGATGGGCTTGCCCACGCTCCTGGTGCTGGGCGCGGGCTTCTTCGCCCTGGCCACCGTGACCCGCTCGATGATGTGGAGCTATGTGGGCGCCGTGGCCTTTCTGGTGCTGTTCGGTGCCTCGCGCGCGCTGCTGCGCGACCCGGCGTTTAGCATCTTGTCCGCGCTGAGCGACCCCTTCGGTGTCGGCGCCCTGGGCCAGGCCACCAAGTACTGGACCACGGCCGAGCGCAACAGCCTCCTGCCCCCGCTGCAAGGCCTGTTGCTGCAAAACCGATTGATCTGGTTGGCGGCCGCAGCGGCCCTCTTTGCCCTGGCCTACCGCCTGTTCAGCTTCGAGGCCAAGAGCGCACGCCTGAGCCCAAAGAAGGCAAAGACCAAGGACGAGGCGCCGCCCCAACTCAAGCCCCTGGCCTCGCCCACGCAGGGCCGCGGCACCGGCCTGGCCCAGTTCCTGGCCCTGGCTCGCTTTGACATGGCCTTTGTGTTTCGCAGCCCGGCCTTCTTCGTCCTGCTGGCACTAGGCCTGTTCAATGCGCTGGCTTCCTTGCTGATCAGCGGCACGGAGCGTGGCGTCAGCTATCTCCCCGTCACCCGCTCGGTGGTCGAGGTGCTGGAGGGCAGCTTCAGCTTCATCCTCGTGCTGATCGCCGTCTACTATGCGGGCGAGTTGGTCTGGCGTGACCGCGAGCGCCGCATGCATGAGATCGTCGATGCCAGCGCCGCGCCCAACTGGGCTTTCCTCGCGCCCAAGGTCCTGGCCATCAGCGGCGTGCTGCTGGCCTGCTATCTCGTGGCCACGGCCACCGGCATGGCTTTGCAATTGGCCAAAGGCTACTTCGAGCTGCAGCCCCAGGCCTATCTGCTGTGGCTTGTGCTGCCGGGCTTGATCTCGGCCTTGTTGCTGGCGATTCTGTCGGTCTTTGTCCAAGCCCTGTCGCCGCACAAATATGTGGGCTGGGCCCTGATGCTGGTCTTCACGGTCGCCACCCTGGTGATGGCGACGCTGGGTTTTGAAGACAAGCTCTACAACTTTGCCGACACGCCCGCCGTGCCCTTGTCGGACATGAATGCCATGGGCCGCTTCTGGATAGGCCGCGCCTGGCTGCAAGCCTATTGGCTGGCCTTTGGCGCGGTGCTGCTGGTGTTGGCGCATCTGCTCTGGCGGCGTGGGGTGGAGACGAGTCTGCAACCCCGTTTGCAAGCCCTGGGGCACCGCCTCAAGGGGGCGCCTGGCTGGCTGCTGGGGGCGAGCAGCCTGGCCTGGTTGGGCTGCGGCGGCTATGTGTTCTACAACACCCATGTGCTGAACGAGTTTGAGTCCGCTCCGGCCGCCGAGCAAAGACAGGCCGACTACGAAAAGACCTTGTCGCCCTACGCCCAGCTGCCCCAGCCCACCATCACCGAGTTGGAGCTGAAGGTCGATCTCTTCCCGCGCCAGACCCGCGCCGAAACCCAGGGCAGCTATGTGCTGGAGAACCGCAGCGGCCAGCCCATCAGCCAGGTGCATATCGCCTGGACCCGCGGTCTGCAGATGCAGGCCCTGGAACTGGAGGGCGCCACGCTGGAGCAAGAGCTGAAGCGCTTCGACTACCGCATCTACCGCCTGGCCACGCCCATGCTGCCGGGCGAGCGGCGCAACCTGCGCTTTCGCACCCTGGCGGAGGAAAAGGGCTTCGTCAACAACCGCCCGCTGACGCAGATCGTGGCCAATGGCAGCTTCATCAACCACGCCATGCTCACCCCAAGTTTGGGCGTGCAGCGCCGCTACTTTATGGACGACCGGGTCAAGCGCAAAAAGTACGGCCTGCCGCCCGAACAGCGGGTGGCCAAGCTGGAAGACGAGAGCGCCCGCGCCCACAACTATCTGCGCCACGACAGCGACTGGGTGAAGGCCCACATCACCCTCAGCACCGACGCGGATCAAACCCCGGTGGTGCCTGGCGTGGTCGTCTCAGACCGCGTGAGCGGCAGCGGAGCGAGCGCCCGCCGCACGCTGGAGACGCGCAGCGAGGCGCCGGTGGCCAATTTCTTCTCCTTCCAATCGGCGCGCTACAAGATCCAGCAAGAGGCTTGGACGAGCCCACA
Source organism: Paucibacter sp. KBW04 (assembly GCF_003852425.1). Classification (GTDB taxonomy): domain Bacteria; phylum Pseudomonadota; class Gammaproteobacteria; order Burkholderiales; family Burkholderiaceae_C; genus Paucibacter_A. Next base: position 37,697 of record NZ_QAJN01000006.1, read on the forward strand.
AGGCAAGCCGGTGGCTCTGCAGGTCTACTACCACCCGCCGCATGAGCACAATGTGCGCCGCATGCTGGACGCGATGAAGAGCTCGCTGGAGGTCTACACCCGCGCCTTCGGGCCCTACCAGTTCAGCCACGCGCGCATCCTGGAGTTCCCTGCTTACGAGCGCTTTGCCCAGGCCTTCTCGGGCACCATGCCCTACTCCGAGGCCATTGGCTTCATCCAGGACTTCAAGGACGAGGACCGCGACGAAAAAGTGGACCTGGTCACCATGGTCACCGCCCATGAGATCGCCCATCAGTGGTGGGCGCATCAGATGAACGGAGCCGACAAGCAGGGCATGACCCTACTGAGCGAAACCTTCGCCCAGTACTCCGCCATGCTGGTGATGGAAAAGCTCTACGGCAAGGCGCAGATCCGCAAGTTCCTGAAGTACGAGCTGGACCGCTATCTGCGCTCGCGCTCCGGCGAGCTGGTGGAAGAGCTGCCCCTGGGCCGGGTGGAGAACCAGCCCTACATCCACTACCGCAAGGGCGCCGTGGCCATGTACGCGCTCAAGGACGCGTTAGGGGAGGAAGTCGTCAACCGCGCCCTGCGCAAGCTGCTGGCCGAGTTCGCCTTCAAGCCCGCGCCCTACGCCGACACCCGCGACTTCCTGCGCCTGCTGCGCGCCGAGGCCGGCCCCCAGCATGAACAGCTGATTGCCGACCTGTTTGAGCGCATCACCCTCTACGACATCAAGGCCAGCGAGGCCTGGGCCAAGCAGCGCGCCGACGGCAAGTTCGACGTCCACTTCACGGTCGAAGCCAAGAAGTTCTATGCCGATGGCAAGGGCCGCGAGACCGAAACACCGCTGCAAAACGAGACGGTGGACATCGGCGCCTTGCAAATAGAGCCGGGCAAGAAAGGCTTTAGCCAAAGCGCTGTTGTGCGGATGGAAAAACAGGCGCTGAAGACCGGCAAACAAGAGATCCATTTGCTGCTGGACCAGGCGCCGGTTTTTGTGGGCGCCGACCCCTACAACATGCGCATCGACCGAAATTCGGACGACAACGTGATCAAGGTCGAGATGCGCTGAAGACTCTGCATAAAAAGGATGTCGGAAAGTAAGGAAGGCTGGATTTCAGAAATAAAGACTTTCCGACTCTGCGACAAATGCCAAGCAAAAAGGCCCGCCGGCTGAAAAACCGGCGGGCCTTTTGCTTCGCCCAAAAACTGCTCAGAAACAGGGCAAACAAGGCCAAAAAACGCGTTCAAAACCATTGAGTCCAGGGCGAGAAAGAGCCTCGGAAAGCCCCAAAAAGCCGGCAAAACCATCGAGACCCCAAAAGTCATCCGGCCAGAAAAAAGGCGGCCCGAAAAAACGCGCCCAAAAAAACGTGTCAGGAAAAAAGTGGCGCCCGCCCCCAAAAAAGCCGCTCAAAACCATTGAGCCCACAAAACTCGCGAGAGCAAAGAAAAAACACGGGGGGCGCCAAGGCCAAAAAATGGGCGGCAAAACCATTGAGTCCAACAAGGGATTCATCAAACGCACGCCCAGCCCGACCCAGGACCCTGACGCCACCCGCGCCGGCCGAGAATCGCCAGCCCCACCCACCCGCAAGAAAAAACACATGAGCGATCGCGCCCTCCACTTGGCCTCGACCCTGATCCGAAATTTCAATGAAGTGCCCTTGGAACGCCTGCTCCGCGCCCCGCTCTACGACACCCAGAGCGCCCGCCTGGCCGGCGGCACCGCCGCCCGCAAGCTGGGCGCATCGATTGATGTGATCGCTCCCGGCATGCGGGCCTGCCCCTATCACCTGCACCGGGCGCAGGAGGAGATGTTTGTCATCCTCGAAGGCAGTGGCAGCCTGCGGGTGGACGGCGAGACCTTGCCGCTCAAGGCGGGTGATGTGGTCTTCATCCCACCCGGCCCCGAGTACCCACACCAGATCATCAACAGCTCCGACGCCCCGCTCAAATACCTCTCCATCAGCACACGCGAAACGCCGGAGATCGTCGAGTACCCTGATTCCGGCAAGTTCCTGGCCGACGCCAGCGCGCCCGGCGGGCGCAGCTTCGAAACCATCCAAACCCTGGGCCCCAGCCTGGACTACTGGTCGCAAGAGCCCTGAGCCAAGGCCTGAGTCGGCGCCGCACGCTGCTCGCCCAGCCGAGCCGCCTCGGCTCTTGCAGGGCCTGAGGCGAGCCCCATCTGCGCCCTGCCATGCCTTGCACGGCGCTCCGCGTTCACGCACCGACTCGCCCTTTCACACCCATGAACTGCCCCAACTGCTATCACGTCTCCCTGCGTTTCTTCGAGCGCCAAGGCGCACGCCTGAACTCCTGCCTGCAATGCGGCGGCCATTGGCTGGCCAAGGGGGAGCTGGAACGCTTGTTGGCCGGCCGACAGCAGCAACAGCAGCAACAGCAGCAGGCGTATGGGCAGGGCGGCTACGGCCCCAGCCAGGGCCAGCAGCAGTACGGTGAGGGGCCCTTCGGCCAGTTCGAGGCCCCGCACAAGCAGCATCGCAGCGCGGGAAAAGGCCTGGCCGGCTGGCTGCTGGAGCGCTTGCTCCAACTGGCGATGAACAAAATGCAGCGGCCCTACGCTTCCCAGCGCGGGCATTACAAACGCAAGAAAAGCTCCTGGCTGCACAAGTTCTTCAAATAGCGCGCTGACCAAGGCCGGGGTCAGGTCTTGCCATCACCCTCTTTATGAGGATGGACGCGACGTGGAGTAACTCGCAAACTCCGCGTCCTCTGACGCGCATTCCGCGCTGCATCCTATTGATGGAAAAAAGAAGATGGCTTTGGTGATCAAGAAGTGGTACGCCTCTGAGGTGCCGAATGAGGAGGGCAACTACGTCCACCTGGTGGGTCGTGAAGCAGGCTTGTTTGCCTGGCTGTTGTCGGTCATTGGCCTGGACCCAACAACCGAGATTCAGATCAAGGACAAGCTGATCATCTTCAGCGCCGCCTCTTTGTCGGGCCGCAGCACCCGCGTGATCCCCATGCAGTCCATCACCTCGGCCTACTACGGCTATGAAAAGCCCTGGAAAGAAGCCTTGCTCATCGCCGTGCTGTTGAGCCCGGTGTTCTTCATTGGCCTCTTGCTCGGCCCTCTGTACTACTTCCTCAACAAGACGCTGGCCATTGGTGTGGTGGAAGCGTCCTCCTGGTCGGGTGGCTTTGCCTTCAAGCGCTCCGTGATCGAAGGTCAGAACATCGACGAGAAGCAGGCTTACCGGGTGATCGAGGTCGTCCGCAAGCTGATCGAAAAGCAGACGACCTGAGCTCGCCCATCAAGGCGTGCTGATGCCCAACAACTCCACCTCAAACACCAGCGCTGTATTGGGCGGGATCTCACCGCCGCCCGCGCCGCGCTCACCGTAGGCCAGGGCCGAGGGGCAATGCAGGCGTGCCTTGCCGCCGACCTGCATCAGCTGCACGCCCTCGGTCCAGCATTTGATGACCCGGCCCAGAGGGAACTCGGCGGGCACGCCGCGCTTGATGGAGCTGTCGAACTCGCGCCCGTCGAGAAAGCGGCCCACGTAATGCACCTTGACCTTGTCGGCCGCCGTGGGGTGAGCGCCCGTGCCTGCGCGCAAGACCTCGTAGACGATGCCCGAGGCGGTGGTGATGGAGCCGGTATTGCCAGCATTGGCCGAAGATGCTGCGGCGGCAGGGGCAACAGGGCTTGAGGCCGCCGCGCTGGCCGGCTTGGCTGCGGCCTTGGCGGCAGTGGGCTTGCTGGCGGCCCAGGCCGTGCCTTGCAAGGCCAAGGCGGTGAACAGAATGCTGAGGGTGTGGATGCTGCGCTTCTGGATCATGGTGTGAGCTGGCTTTGACGAGAAGAGATGCGCACCATCATCGCAGGGCCGCCCTGCGGATCCAGAAGTGATAGCCCGAATGAAGAAAACCCGGAGCCTGAGCCCCGGGTTTTCAAGCAAATCAAACCAAGCTGAAGAGCATCACTTCATCAAAAGATGCGGCAGCCACAGCGAGATCGCAGGCACATAGGTGACCACCAGAAGGATCACCAACATGGTCGCCAACCAGGGCCAAACAGCTACCGTCAGCTCAGAGATGCCCATCTTGGTGATGCCCGAGGCCACGTAGAGGTTCAGGCCCACCGGCGGATGGCACATGCCCACTTCCATATTCACCACGATCAGGATGCCGAAGTGGATGGGGTCGATGCCTAATTTGACGGCCACCGGGAACAGAATCGGCGCCAGGATCAGAATGATGGAGGAAGGCTCCATCACATTGCCGGCCAGCAGCAGCAAGATATTGACCACCAAGAGGAAGGCCACCGGGCCGAAGCCTTGGTTGATCATCCAGTCGGCCATGGCCTGGGGCACGCCCTCGCTGGTCATCAGGAAGCTGAACAGCACCGCATTGGTGATGATGTAGAGCAACATGGCGCTCATGCTGGCCGAGTCCAGCAAGACCTTAGGCAGGCGCTTGAGCGGCAGGTCTTTGTAGATGAACACGGCCACGACGAAGGCGTACACCGCCGCCATAGCTGCCGCCTCGGTGGGGGTGAAGATGCCGGAGTAGATACCGCCCATCACCACCACGATCAGCAACAAGCCCCAGACGCTTTCACGGAAGGCCGTCCAGCGCTCGCCCCAGGAGGCTTTGGGCAGGCGCGGATAGTTGTTCTTGCGGGCGATGAACCAGGTGGTGAAGCCCAGGGCCGCGGCCAGCAGCAGGCCTGGCACCACACCGGCGATGAACATGGCGCCCACCGAGGTGTTGGTGGAGACCGAGTACATCACCATGGCGATGGAGGGCGGGATCAAGATGCCCAGCGAGCCCGAGGTGGTCAAGATGCCGGCGCCGAATTTGTTGGGGAAGCCTTGCTTGACCATGGCGGGCAGGATCACCGAGCCGATGGCCACCACGGTGGCGGGCGAGGAACCCGACACGGCGGCGAACAAAGCGCAGGCCATCACACCGGCCAGACCCAGACCGCCATGCCAGTGGCCGATCATGCTGGAGGCAAAGCGGATCATGCGCCGCGCCACCCCGCCGTGGGTGAGGAAGTTGCCGGCCAGGATGAAGAAGGGGATCGCCATGATCTCGAACTTCTCGATGCCGGTGAACAGCTTCAGGGCCACCGATTCGATGGGCACCTGGGTCATGGTGAAGAGGAAGGTCAGGACGGTCAGACCCAGCGAGATGCTGATCGGCATGCCGGTCAGCATGAGCACGATGAGCAGGATGAAGATGATGGAGGCATTCATGGCAGCGGTGCTCCTCAGGCCTTGTTAGTCTTATTGGCCGCGGCGCCGGCGGCGATCGCTGCTTCCAGCGCGTCGTCCTCCACCCCTTCCACATGTGCGTGGTCGTGATGCGGCAACTCACCGGTCTTGAGGAAGCTCCAAGCCACCTGCAGGAAGCGATAACTCATCAGCGAAGAGCCCAGCGGCACGCAGGCATACACCCACCACATCGGAATCTCCAGATCGGCCGAGGTCTGGTCGGTCTGCGCGATATGCCAAACAAAGTTAGCGCCCAGGGCCGCCACCGTGCCGGTGAACAAGGCACCGGCCAGCAGGCCGAAGATCACCAAGGCCTTGTAGGGCCGGCCCTTGAGCTTGCGCAGCACCACGTCCACGCCCACATGAATGCCGGTGCGAACGCCGTAGGCGGCGCCGAACTTGGCCATCCAGACAAACATAAAGATGCACAACTCCTGGGCCCAGCTCATATTGATCTGGACGGTGTAGTCCTGGATCACGGGGATGCCCGAGGCGTAGCGATGCACCACGGCCAGAAAGATCACAAACGTGGCCGCGCCGATGAGGAAGGCAATCAGCCATTCCTCCAGATGATTGAGGATGCGATTGATCATGTGGGGTCAGGTCTTGCCTGTCCTGTTTTTGTTGTTGTCACGCAAGGGCCCCGGCCAGCAGCTAGCCAAGGCCACTTGCGTTCTTCAAGCCCGTGGCTCGATTACTTCGGCAGGGAGAAACCGGCGGCCTTGTAGGTGGCCTCGATGGTGGCCTTGCCCACGCGCGACTCCATCTCTTTGTGCACGGGGATCAGGGCCTTCTTCCACTCGTTCAGCTCGGCGGCGGTCGGGGTGTAGATGGTGGTCTTGCCGGCGGCCTTGATCTTGTCCAGGGCGGTGGCGTTCTCGGCCGAGGCGATGGCGTTGGCGTAGGTGGTGGAATCCTTCATCGCGCCTTCCAGCTGCGAGCGGATATCGGCCGGCAGGCCGTCCCAGAACTTCTTGTTGACGATCACCGCATAGGCCAGATGGCCGTGGTTGGAGAGGGTGATGTGCTTTTGCACTTCATAGATGCGCTGGGTGTAGAAGTTGCTCGGCACGCCTTCGGTGCCGTCGACCACGCCGGACTGCAGGGCTTGATACAGCTCGCTAAAGGCCATCACCTGCGGGATCGCACCCAGGGCACGCATCTGCGCGTCCAGCACCTTGCTGGACTGGATGCGCATCTTCATGCCTTTGAAGTCGGCCACGGTGTGCAGAGGCTTGTTGGCGCTCATGATGTGGAAGCCGTTGTCCCAGTAGGCCAGGCCCTTGATGCCCTTGGGCTCCAGCTTCTTGAACAGCTCGGCGCCCACGGCGCCATCGGTCACGGCGCGGAATGCCGCATCGTCCTTGAAGATAAAGGGCAGGTCAAAGACCTCGAACTCCTTGGCGCCCAGGGGGCCGAACTTGGCCAGCGAGGGGGCCAGCATCTGCACCGAACCGAGCTGCAGCGCCTCCAGCTCTTCCTTGTCCTTGTAGAGCTGGCTATTGGGGTAGAGCTCCACCTTGACCTTGCCGGCCGTGCGTTGCTCGGCCAGTTCCTTGAAGCGCTGCGCGCCCTTGCCCTTGGGGGTGTCGGGCGCCACCACATGGCTGAACTTGATGACGATGGGGGCTTGGGCCTGGGCCGTCAGCGGCGCGGCCATCATCAGCAGAGAGCCGGTGGCCGCGGCCACCAGGGCGGACAGGCTCAGACGACGTGCCGACTTCGAAACATTCTTGCGCATGGTTTTGTCTCCGGTCTTGTGGGGGAACTTGTTGTGGGCACATTTTGGAAGCGGCCGCGCGCGGCCGGTAGTTGTGGACTTCCACATACTCCCCAAACCGCGGGGCCTGCAGCCTGGCCCCGCCGCTAGACTGAAGCCATGTCCCTGCCCCCGCCCCCGCTGAATCAAGCGCCCAGCCCGCTGCGTCGCCCCGAGGCTTGGTGGCGGCGCGCGCTGTGGAGCCTGCCCCTGGTACTTTCCCTGATCTTCGTGGCCGGCGTGCTGGCCTGGGCCCGCAGCAACGAGATCGAGGAGCGCGAGCTGCAGCGCCAGACCCTGATCTCCGATGCGCTCAGCACCGAGGCCCAGCTGCGGGCCAAGCTGAAGGAGGAGAGCGAACATCTGCGCGATCTGGCGGAGGCCTTGCAAAATGAGCCGGCCACAGTCGAGTCCCTGGCCCGCCACCCGGAGATGAATGCCGGCCTGCGCAGGCTTTGGCTCTCGGTCACCTGGCTAGACAAGCACAACCGCGTTCTGGCCCAGGTGCCCGACCCTCATGAGGCCAAGGTAGAGGGCGACGACGAGGGCTTGTCCTTGCATCTCAGCGCGCCGGTCGGGGCTCATGCAGCGGGCGGCACCCTGGTGCTGCGCTATGCCCCGGCCTTGCTGCTCAAACGCGGCGTGCCCTGGTGGCTGGCGCGCAAATACGATGTGCAGATGGTGGACAGCGCCGATCAGGTGATCGCCTCCATCACCGAAACCCCTATTCGCGCGGCCCAGGGCGAACAACCAAGCTACCGGGTCAACTTCGTCGGCCCCTTCCGTACCAGCCCCTTGACCGAGCTGCCCGACACGGCCGAGGCGGCTTTAAGTGACGCCGCACTTGAGCTGACCCTGCGTGACCCCCAGCCCACCACCATCAAGCCCCTGGCAATGATCCTGATCGCCGGCTTCTTGCCCCTGATCGCGGTGGCCAGCTGGCTCTTGCGCCGCCAGCTGCGCCAGACCTCGCGCGCCGAAACCGCCTGGCGCGAGCAAGCCGCCTGGCGCCAGGCCATGGAAGACTCGGCCCTGGTGGGCCTGCGCGCCCGCGATGGCCAGGGCCGCCTGCTCTACGTCAACCGCACCTTCTGTGAGATGGTGGGCTTGAGCGCCGAGGAGTTGGTGGGCCTGGCTCCGCCCATGCCTTACTGGCCGCCCGAGGCCATCGATGAGGTGATGCAGCGCAACCGCCGCAATCTGGCCGGCCATGCGCCGCGCGAGGGCTATGAGGCGCGCTGGCATCACCGCGACGGCCGGGTGCTGGATGTGATGGTGTTCGAGTCGCCCCTGGTGGATGCGCGCGGCGTGCAGATCGGCTGGATGGGTTCCATCATCGACATCAGCGCCCACAAGCGCCTGGAAGAACGCGAACGCCGGAGAATCGACACCCTGGCCCACCACGCCCGCCTCACCATGCTGGGCGAAGTGGCCTCCACCCTGGCGCATGAGTTGAACCAGCCGCTGACGGCGATTGCCAGCTACAACGCCGGCATCATCAACTCCCTGGCCAAGCTGGGCGTGGACGATGCCGTCGTCCTGGGTGCCCTGCAACGCCTGGGCGCACAGGCCGCTCAGGCCGGCAGGGTGGTGCAGCGCATCCGCGAATTCTTGACCCGGCGCGAGCCCCAGCACGAGGCCTGCTCGCTCAACCAGATCATCAGCGACGCCCTGGCCTTGCTGCGCAAGGAGCAGCAGCGTGCGCAGATCGAGCTACGACTGGACCTGGCTCCCCATCTGCCGCCCCTGCTGGCCGATGCGGTGTTGGTGGAACAGGTGGTGATCAATCTGGTGCGCAATGCAGGCGACTCCCTGCAGGCACGCGCCCATGACCGGCGCATCCAGGTGCGCAGCCGCTTGGTCAGCCGGGCCGAATCCGGCCTTGCAGACTCAGCCCCTGCCAGCGGCCCCGACTTTCTGCGGGTGGACGTGATCGACAACGGCCCTGGCCTGCAAGGCCTCAAGGCGGAGGCCTTGTGCGCGCCCTTCTTCAGCACCAAGGGCGATGGCATGGGCATGGGCTTGGCCATCTGCCGCTCCATCATCGAGGCCCACCACGGCGTACTCGACGCGCAAGAAGCCCCCGAGGGTGGCGCCATGTTCTCCTTCACCCTGCCCCTGCGCCCCTTGCTGGCAAGCGGTAGCCAAGACCCTAACCCATGAACACCAGCCCTGTTTTTCTGGTCGATGACGACCCCGATGTGCGCGATGCCCTGAGCTTTTTGCTGGGCTCACGCGGCCTGAATGTGCAGGCCTTTGACAGCGGCCCCGCCCTGCTGGCCATGCTGGACGCCAGACCCGCTGGTGCGGGCGCTCCGCGAGGCATCTTCATGCTGGATGTGCGCATGGAGCCCATGTCCGGCACCCGCTTGCACGACGAGTTATTGGCCCGCCGCCTGCGCAACCCGGTGCTGTTCTTGACCGGACATGGCGACATCCCCATGGTGGTCGATGCCTTGAAGAAAGGCGCTTTCGACTTTCTTGAAAAGCCCTACAGCGACAACGCCCTGGCCGACCGCATCGAGCAAGCCCTGGCCGTGGACGCCGCCATGCACGCCGACGGCACCCAGGCGGCCGAACGCCAGGCCCGCCTGGCCAGCCTGACCGAGCGCGAGACCGAGGTCATGCAGCGCGTGGCCGCCGGCAAGCTCAACAAGGTCATTGCCGACGAGCTGCACGTTTCGGTGCGCACCATCGAGGTCCACCGAGCCCGTGTGTTTGCCAAGTTAGGCGTTCGCTCGGCGGCGGAGGTGGCGACGCTGTTGGCGCAAGGCTAGCGCCGCGACCTAAGCCCAAACCGACTGCACCGCAGAGTTCAAGGCCACCACCAGGGGATCACTGGCGCGCTCGGAGGCGCTGCAGAAAAAGAGTTTGGCGTCCACCCGCGCGTGACCCCAGACCATCCAGTCCTCGTGCTGCACCCCAAGTACGGCCACCTCCTCGCGCAGCAAGGCGCAGGCACTGCCGGCCCGCACATAGCTGTCCAGGGCGCTGGTGTCGTCGCTGCGCATCACCACATTGGGGGCCAGGCCCTGCTGCTCGAACAAGGCGCGCAGCATCTGGTGAATATGGGAGTCCACACTGCCGTCCACCCAGGGCAGGCCCGCCAGCACCCGCCAGCCGCCGCGCAGCATCTCATGGGCCCACTGATTGGGAATGGCGATACGAAAATTGACGGAACGAAGCGCAAGCCATTGCAGATCGCGCGGCGGATGGACGCCAATCGTGAAAGCGGCGGCCAAGCCGCCGCCGCGCACCTGATCAAGCAAATGCCCGGCCGCCTGGGTATGCGTATGAAACTCCACCAAGGGCAGGTCACGCTGCACCGCCACCGACAGTGCGCCGGTGCGCAAGAACTCCGCCGATTCGCCAGGCAGGCCCAGATCGATCCGGCCGCTCAACTCGCCTTGCATATTGCGCGCCGACCCTTTCAGCTCGGCCGCCGCTGCCAACAATAGCTCGGCTTGGGGCAGCAACTTTTCACCGGCGCGGGTCAAGCTCATACGCCCCGCACTGCGATCAAACAAGGCCACGCCCAGGCTGGACTCCAGACCTTTGATCTGGGCCGTCACCGCAGGCTGGGTGACACACAACACCTCCGCTGCCTTGGTCACATTGCCCACTCGGGCCACCGCGACAAAGGCGCGAATCTGATGCAGTTCCATAAACCGGAGGGCCTCGCCTGAACTCAGGCGCCAAACATGCGCACTTGCGAGGGCTCAATGCCCAGGCTCACCGCGCCACCGACCGGGAACTTGGACAAGCCCATATGGTGAGCCTGGTCGACCGCCAGGCTTTGGCGCCCTACGCGTACCCGGTAACGGGTGAACTCACCCAGGAACTCGCTGGCCTCCACCGTACCCGGCACCCACACATAACGCGCATCCGGCGCAGCATCTGCCACCTCAACTCGCAAGGTATGCGGACGGAAACTGACCTGGATGGTGGCCGCCTCGGGCGTGTCTGAATTCAGGGGGAAGTTCAAGTCGCCCACACCGTCGACATCCAAGGTCAGACTATCGCCGCGCCGCGAACGCACCTTGCCCGTGAGCAGATTCATGGTTCCGACAAAGTTGGCAACAAAAGGGTTCACCGGGTAATCGTACAAGGTGGCCGGCGCGCCGACCTGTTGCACGACGCCCTTGTCCAGCACCGCCATGCGATCTGCGGTCGTCATCGCTTCCTCCTGGTCATGCGTGACGAAAATCGTGGTCAAGCCCAGGCGGCGCTGCATGGCCAAGAGTTCCTGACGCATCTGCACGCGCAAGGTCTTGTCCAGATTTGAAAGCGGCTCATCCAGCAACAGCACCTGGGGTTCGATCACGATGGTGCGGGCCAAGGCCACGCGTTGCTGCTGGCCACCGGAGAGTTGGCTGGGCCGACGATCCGCGTACTGCGACAGCCCCACCAGCTCGAGCGCGGCACCGACCTTTTCCTGAATCACCGCCTTGGGCGCGCGGCGCTCCACTAGGCCAAAGGCCACGTTGTCCCATACCGAGAGATGGGGCCACAGGGCATAGCTTTGAAACACCATGCCAACATTGCGCTCCCAGGGGGCTTTGGCACTGACGTCCTGACCGTCGATCAGCAACTCGCCATGCTGGTGACGATTGAAACCGGCGATCAGACGCAAGAGGGTGGACTTGCCCGAACCCGAGGGGCCCAGCAAGGCGAAGAACTCACCCGGCTCGATGTCCAGATTGACGTCCTTCAGCACCTCGGTCGTGCCGTAGGACAGGCGGATATTGCGGCATTGAACGGGAACTTTTTTCATGAGGGCACTCGCTTCAAGGCAGAGGGGCTGGAGGTGGCGGAGGAGGCTTCAAGCGGCGGCACAGACTCGTCCACCGGCCGGGCGGCCAGGCGCTTGCCGGTGCGCTCCACCACCAAATGAGAGAGATAGGTGCCCAGGGCCACGACCACAATGGCCAATACGCCCAGAGCCGCACCGGGCCCGCGCCCGGCAATGCTTTGCATATAGAGGTAGATGCCGTAACTCATCGGCGCCTGTGACTCGGCCGAAGACAGCAAGAGCGTCGCCGACAACTCCACCGCCGCCGTGATGAAACTGGTGACGAAACCCGCCAAAATGCCGCCCGCCATCAGCGGCACCAGGACGCGCTGAATGGTGCGCAGCTTGGTGGCCCCCAGGCTCTCGGCCGCCTCCTCTAGCGACACATGCACCTGCTGCAAGGCCGCCACGCAGGAACGCAGGGCATAGGGCAGGCGACGCACCGCGTAGGCCAGCATGATGACGACCCAGGTGCTGGTCAACAAGGTGTCGGTTCCAGGCGCGGTCACGCCCTTGAAGAGGCGCAGATAGCCGATGGCCAGCACGATGCCAGGCACCGCCAAGGAGGCCGTGGCGATCCAGTCCAGCCACTTGCGCGCGGGCAAGTTGGTGCGCAGCATCAAGTAAGCGATGGTGACACCCAAGACCACGTCCAAGGTGGCCGCCAAGCCGCAATACAGCAAGGTGTTCTTCATCATGCCGCCGGCATCCTGAAACACGGTCTGGTAGTGGGCCAGGGTGTAGGCATCGGGCAAAGGCGAGAAGCTCCACACCTGGGCCAGCGACAGCAGAAGCACGCCCAGATGGGGGCTGAGCACGATCAGCAAGACCAACAAGATCCAGGCATAGGCGGCCAGGGCGGACCAGGGGCTCAACTCCCGCTTGGCAATGCTTGCGCCGCCCTTTTGCAGGGTGGAATAGTCCTTGCCCGCCAGCACCTTGGCCGAGAGCGCCATGGCGGTAATGGAGAACACGATCATGATGACGCTAATCACATAACCCAGCGGATCCTCCAGACCGACCTGGGTGATGCGCAGATAGGCTTGCGGCGCCAGCAGATTGGTCTGGCCCAGCACCAGGGGCGTGCCCAGATCGTCAAACACCTTGACGAAGACCAGGGAGGCTCCAGCCACAAAACCCGGCATGGCCAGCGGGAAGATGACGCGGCGGAACAAACGCAGGCCGGTGCAACCCAGGTTCAATGCGGCCTCTTCCATGGCCCCGTCGATATTGCGCAGCGCCACGGTGAGGTTCATCAGGATGAAGGGGAAGTAGTGAATCGCCTCCACAAAAATGACCCCGCTCAAGCCTTCCATGATGGGAACGCTGATACCGAAGTGCTCCATCAACAGCAGATTCACCGTGCCCGAGCGCCCGAAGATCAGCTGCATGGCGGCCGCTCCCACAAAGGGCGGCATGATCAGCGGCAGCACGCCCAGGGTTTGAATCAGCAAGGCGCCACGGAACTGAAAGCGCACCGTGAAATAGGCCAGGGGCACGGCGATCAAGGCCGCGAACACGGCCGACATGCTGGCCACATAGAGGCTATTGAAGAAGGCCTCCCGCATCAGGCCCTGGCTGAAGAAGTTGCCGAAGTGGCCCAGGGTGAGGCCGCCCTCGCCATCAACGAAGGCGGTGTGAAACACCTTGCCCACCGGCAGCACCAAGAAGAGCAGCAAAAAGCTCAGCACCAGGCCACCGGCCAGCAGGGCGCCGGGTCTGAGCTGATCACCAAACAAACGAAAGCGCAGGCCGCTAGGGGCGCTGCTTGCGGACAGGGTGGACATGGCTTTGCCTCGCTACAAAGTGGCCGCTCAGCGCGCCAAGGCGCGGGCTTGCTCGGCGAAGTCCTTGGCGCGGGCATAGTTGTCGCGCGCCTGGCTGCTCCAGCGGTCTTCCAGGCCGGTGACTTGCTTGGCCACGGCAGCGTCCTTCTTATTGGCGGTGAACAGGGCGAGGAAGGCCTTGTCGCCCGCCAGGCCGCTGCCCACGATGGGGGTGAAGGCCAGATCACGCGCCTGCTTGAGCAGGGCTTGGCCCTGGGCATTGGGCTTTTTGGCCAGCGCCGCCGTTGCTTCGTGGATGGCTTGGGTGGCGGCCTTCAACTCCTTGTGGCGGAAGGTGATGGTCTGGTCAAACATCGAGGACACCACGTTGTAGCGCGCCTCCGAAAGGTCGGAGTCAAACCGCACCTTGGCTTTTTTGGCGATCTCAAAGGGGTTGGGATAGCCGGCCGGCACTTTGCCGCCCAGTGCCGCGGGCGGCAGCACGGGCAGGCGCGAGATCTTCGGGTCCAGCAGCAAGAGTTGGCCTTCGGCGGAGACGCTGTAGGCGATGAATTTGCGCGCCTCCTCGGGGTTCTTGCTGCCCTTGATCAGGGCGATATTGGCGGGCACCACGGCCGTCACATCGGGGTAGATGAACTCGACCGGGAAGCCCGAGTATTTGCCCGCCAGGCCGAAGAAGTCGATCACCAGGCCGATGCCGAACTGCCCGTTGTTGACCCCATCGGGCACGCCGAAGCTGCGCTCGGTGATGGCCGCGCTATTGCCGGAGATTTGCAGCAGCTGATGCCAGCCCTTGTCCCAGCCCTCGCCCTGCAGCAAGGTCTCCACGGTCAGATGCGTCGTCCCCGAACGCGAGGGCGCACTCATGGCCGCATGACCGAAGTAAACCGGCTTGATCAGATCGGCCCATTGCGCCGGCGCGGGCAGCTTGTTGGCGGCCATGTAACGGGTATTCCACATCAGGCCATAGCCGGCCAAGGCCTGCCCCAGGTAGAGGCCTTGCGGGTCATTGATGGGATAGTTGCCGACCTTCTCGGGTACGGCTTTATTGGCCTGGGCGCTGACGTTCTCCAGCAGCTGCTGACCGGACAGAACCTCGAATGCATCCGGTGCCGAGGCCCAGAACACATCCGGGCGCTGGCCCAGGGGCAGCTCGCGTACATAGGCCAAACCTTGCACGGTGCTCTTGTTGAGAATCTCCAGCTTGATGCCAGGATTCGCTTTCTCAAACGCCTGCTTGTAAGCCTGGGTCAGCTCTTTCGGAAAGGAGGTGACGATGGACACCGTGCCGGCCTGCGCACCTGCGGCAAGCAGAGAACTCAAGCCCAGTGCGGCAAGGCCGGCCAACCAGGTCTTGCGGCTGCCAAAGGCCTGCACTGCTAGGGGAAATTTGCTCATGTTTGTCTCCTCTTCGGGTGGTGGGTGTCGATCAGGGCGATCAGGGCGCAGGGAACAGCTCGGGCAGCTCGTCGCGCTGCGCCCCGCTTAAATGCTCGGTGAGGCCCCAGGCCAGGATGGCAAAGCCGCTCGCGTCATAGCGGAGTCGGCTGATGGCAGCGTTCTCCAGCGCCCAGCTGCGGGGCGCATCCAGGGCTAAGCCGGTGGCGGCGCGATAAAGGCAATCCAAGACGCCGCCGTGGCAGACGATGGCGATGGTCTGGCCGGGATGCTGAGCGGCCTGGCGCTCGATGGCGGTCAGACAGCGACGATGGAAGGCGCGACGGCTCTCGCCTCCCTCCGGGCCAAAGTCCGGCTCGCGGCGATGCCAACAGGCATGGGCCTCGGGCCAGCGCAGCGCAATCTCGTCCGCACGCAGGCCCTGGAACACACCGAAATGCTGCTCCCGCAGAGCCGGTTCGATCTGCAAGGGCAGGCATTTCACATCGGCCAGCCGCTGCGCCGTCTGCTGGGCCCGCGCCAGATCGCTGGTGTAGATGGCGGCCAAGTCCTCATCGGCCAGGGCTTGTGCCGTTTGCAAGGCCTGCGCCAGACCCTGGGCGTTCAGGGCGATATCGGTTTGGCCCTGGTAGCGGCCCGAGCAATTCCAATCGGTTTCGCCATGGCGGATGGCAAGAATTTGAGTCGGGGCATTCACCGGGGCTGCCTTTGTCTGCATGCTGGAATGCCCGCATCGTGCATCAGCCGACCCGGTCCGGCCAATCAGAAAACTTGATGCGGGCCATCAGGGCCGAGGGTTGTCCCGGAGCCAAGCGGGCCGACACCGCTCAGCGCAAGGGATAGGCGATGCCCCGCATCGGGGTGAACAGCGCACGCATCAAAACAATGATGCGCCCAGGCAAGATCTGAGCCGCCAACCAAGCCGAATGCTGATCCAGGCCATGCCCATGAGAGTGCCCAGCCCGTGGCTGGCCAGCAGGAAGCCCAGCCAGGCGGCACCACCCGGCAACTGCCTCTGTAACATCTCCGGCAAGGCGACCGGATGGGGCCGCCGACAAAGACGGCGAAGGCGGCAAAGTAGGCGAACAGGCAAAGACGAGGAAGCTCAAGGCATCAAAGTCAAAAAGCCTGGGCGAGCTGGGTGAACTGATCACCCAACATGGACAGCAGGCCGCCGCCCAAGAGCCAGCGCAGATTGCGATTGCCCAGCAGCACTCCCCGTGGCGGCGTGGGCAGGGCCGCTGTCAATGCCTCGCTCATGGCGCGCTTGCTGGACTTGGCTGCAGCAAGGCCTGCCGCAAGAAGGCCAGCAATGCAGGCGTCACCCCGGTGCTGCGCTGCAGCTCGGGCTCTTTGGCATACATCTCGCGGACCTTGCTTTGGATGCCGGCGTCCTCGCCGACGAACTGTCGCGTTAAGTCCTGCCATCTCCGCGCCAATGCCAAGACCTGGGGGCTGGCCGGGTCCACGCCCGCCGCCATGGCCGCTTGCACTTCTTGGATCAAGAGCGGCCAAGCCGTTTCGCTGGCTCGCAAGGCCTCTTCACCCAGGGCGTCGCGGCGGCCGGCCAGCAGCTTCAACTGCGCGGCGTCAAAGTATTTTTGATGCACCCGCATCATGGACATGGCACGCATCAGCTGGCTGATCAGGTCCTCAGACGAGGCGCTCGCCGAGTCCTGCACCTGCCTGAGGGCTCGCAGCAAATGCTGCTGCTCTTGCACCTGCTGTTCCAGGGCCTCGATCTGCCGCGCCAGCACTTCACGCAGCGGCGGATGCTCCGCGTCCAGCAAGGCGCCCACCTGCTTCAAAGCCAGCCCAGACTGGCGCAGCGCCATCAACCGATGCAGGCGCAGCACATCCGCCTCGCCATATTGCCGATAGCCCGCCTCCGTACGCCCTGTGGGCTTGAGCAGGCCCAGCTTCTCGTAATGATGCAAGGCCCGCACGGTCAAGCCGCATCGCTTGGCCAAATCTCCAACGCTGTAGTCCACAAACGCCTCCATGTCTTGTTAGCTGGGGGCGAATGATCGAGCCTGACCCTAGGTCAGGGTCAAGTGTTGCGGCTAAGTTCTTAGCGCGACCCGCGTCGCGCGGCTTCAATGGTCGCGATATCGATCTTGCCCATCTCCATCATGGCCTCGAAGGCGCGCTTGGCCGCGGCCGGGTCCGGGTCGGTGATGGCCGCGACCAGCTGCACCGGGGTGATCTGCCAGGAGAGGCCCCATTTGTCCTTGCACCAACCGCAGGCGCTGGCCACGCCGCCGTTGCCGAGGATGGCGTCCCACAAGCGATCGGTTTCCGCCTGATCCTCGGTCGCCACCTGGAATGAAAAGGCCTCGCTGTGCTTGATGCCGGGTCCGCCGTTGAGGCCCAGGCAAGGAATCCCCATGACGGTGAACTCCACCGTCAGCACATCGCCCTGCTTGCCTGCAGGGTAGTCGCCCGGCGCGCGGTGAATCGCATCGACAGAGGAGTCGGGAAAGGTCTGAGCGTAAAAATTCGCAGCCTCTTCGGCGGCGCCGTCGAACCAGAGGCAGATGGTGTTCTTGGCGGGCTTCATGGCTTGCAGGCTCCGGGCTGATGAGGGGTCAAGACCAAGGGATTCTGGGCCTGGGACCCGGCCACGCCAAGCTGGTTTCCCCGGACTCAATCGCTGAACTCAAACAAACCCGGCCTCGGCGTGCAAACAGCGCTGCACCAGCTGCATAAACTGCCCCGCGCGCGCCGCCCCGCCCTCGGTCAGGGCAATATGCCCCGACGCCTCGGCCAACCAGGCCTGCAAGCTGGCCTCGCTGTCCACCTCGCGCACGCTGGCGCGCAAGGCCTCGTCCTTGCCGAGCAGAAAACGCTCCGCCAGGTCCATGGCGAAGAACTTGGCGCGCACCAGCGTCTGGGCTCGGCGACTGGCCTCGGCCAGTTCGCGTTCACAGCGCCAGGTGATGAGACCCGCGGCGCGCAGCTGCTGGGGGGCGTCTTCGGGCAGGCCCAAGCCTCTCGCCAAGCTGGACAAGGCCTGCACATCGCGCTGCCCGTCCACGGTAATCAGCAGCGCGCGCAGCGCCGGTGAGAGCCGGCGGCGCTCGTGCAACAAGACATGGCGGGCGGCCTCGGTTTTCTGGGGTTTAAGCGGCATCTCCATCCGCCCATCTTGCTGACCCAGGGTTGCGCGCCTGTGACAAGCCAGGCTGGCGCCGAATGACGCTTGATTGACGTTTACGTTAACGTCAATCAAGCCCTAGAATCGGGCCAGTCTTGCTGCTACAAAGGGCGGAGCACGCCTGCCCCACTTGTTTGAGCAAACAACACAAAGCACTGCCGCCGCGCCCCTTCCTGGAGACAAGCCATGACCGATCTGTCCGCCGAGTACAAAGCCCTGGCCGAGTACCGCCCCACGCACAAAGTGCGTTTCGTCACCGCCGCCAGCCTGTTCGACGGACATGACGCGGCCATCAACATCATGCGGCGCATCTTGCAAGGCATGGGCGCCGAGGTGATCCATCTGGGCCATAACCGCTCGGTGGACGAGGTCGTCACCGCTGCGCTGCAAGAAGACGCCCAAGGCATCGCCATCAGCTCCTACCAGGGCGGCCATGTGGAGTACTTCAAATACATGGTGGACCTGCTGCGCGCGCGCGGCGGCGAAAAAATTCAGGTCTTTGGCGGCGGCGGCGGCGTGATCGTGCCGGCCGAGATCCGCGACCTGTCGGACCATGGCGTGCGCATCTTCAGCCCCGAGGACGGCCAACGCATGGGCCTGGCCGGCATGATCGGCGAGATGATGATGAAGGCCGACCAGGACTTCTCTCCCCTCGCCCCCAAGACCCTGGACGCGATCCAAGGCCATAGCGAAGCCGCTTGGCGCGCCCTGGCCCAGCTGATCACGGCGCTGGAGAACGGCAAGGCCGACCCCGGCTTGGTCGCGAGCCTGCAAGCCTCGGCCAAAGACATCAAGACCCCTGTGCTGGGCATCACCGGCACCGGCGGCGCGGGCAAGAGCAGCCTGACGGACGAGCTGATCCGCCGCATCCGCCTGGACCAGAACGATGCGCTGCGCGTGGCCGTCATCTCCATCGACCCCTCGCGCCGCAAGAGCGGTGGCGCCTTGCTGGGCGACCGCATCCGCATGAATGCCATCGGCCCCTGGTCGCAGGGCTCGCGCGTGTTCATGCGCAGCCTCGCCACCCGCGACTTCGGCAGCGAAATCTCCAAGGCCCTGCCCGATGTGATCGCCGCCGCCAAGCTGGCGGGCTTTGATCTGATCGTGGTGGAGACCTCGGGCATAGGCCAGGGCGATGCGGCCATCGTCCCCCATGTGGACGTGCCCATGTATGTGATGACGCCCGAGTTCGGCGCCGCCAGCCAGCTCGAGAAGATCGACATGCTGGACTTCGCCGAGTTCGTCGCCATCAACAAATTCGACCGCAAGGGTTCGCTGGACGCCTTGCGCGATGTGGCCAAGCAGGTACAGCGCAATAAGGAAGCCTTCACCACCCGGCCCGAAGAAATGCCGGTGTTTGGCACCATGGCCAGCCGCTTCAACGACGACGGCGTCACCGCGCTTTACCAAGCCCTCAAGCCGCGCCTAGCCGCTTTGGGCCTGCAGCTGACTGAAGGCCGCCTGCCCATCGTCAACACCCGCCACAGCACCCATCAAACCCCGGTCGTGCCCGCTGCGCGTGTGCGTTATCTGGCCGAGATTTCCGACACCGTGCGCGGCTACAAAAAGCGCGCCCGCCATCAAGCCACCCTGGCCCGCGAGATCCAGCAGCTGACTGCCAGCTCGCGCATGCTGCAAGAGGCCAATGCCGAGAAGACCCGCGCCCGCGAAGCCCTGGCCGAGCTGGTGGAATGCCGCGAAGCGCAGATGGACGGCGCCGCCCGCAAGCTGCTGGCCCAATGGCCCGATATGCAAAAGGCCTATGCCGGCGACGAGTATGTGGTGAAGATCCGCGACAAGGAGATACGCACCAACCTCGTCCACACCAGCCTCTCCGGCACCAAGATCAAGAAGGTGGTCTTGCCCGGCTATGAGTGCCACGGCGAGCTGCTGAAATGGCTGCTGCTGGAGAACGTGCCCGGCAGCTTCCCCTACACCGCCGGTGTGTTCGCCTTCAAGCGCGAGGGCGAGGACCCCACCCGCATGTTCGCCGGCGAGGGCGATGCCTTCCGCACCAACCGCCGCTTCAAGCTGGTCAGCGAAGGCATGCCGGCCAAGCGCCTGTCCACCGCATTCGACTCCGTCACGCTGTACGGCGCCGACCCCGCGCCCCGGCCCGATATCTACGGCAAGGTGGGTAACTCCGGCGTTAGCATCGCGACGCTGGACGATATGAAGGTGCTGTACGACGGCTTCGACCTCTGCAGCCCGACGACCAGCGTGTCCATGACCATCAATGGCCCGGCGCCCTCTATCTTGGCCATGTTCATGAACACGGCCATCGACCAGAACCTCGCCAAGTTCAAGACGGACAACGGCCGCGAGCCGACGGCTGACGAGGCCGCCAAGATCAAGGACTGGGTGCTGGCCAATGTGCGCGGCACGGTGCAGGCCGACATCCTGAAGGAAGACCAGGGCCAGAACACCTGCATCTTCTCCACCGAGTTCAGCCTCAAGGTGATGGGCGATATCGCCGAGTACTTTGTGCACCACAATGTGCGCAATTTCTACTCCGTCTCGATCAGCGGTTATCACATCGCCGAGGCCGGTGCCAACCCTCTCTCGCAGCTGGCGCTCACGCTGTCCAACGGCTTCACCTTTGTGGAAGCCTACCTGGCGCGCGGCATGCACATCGATGACTTCGCGCCGAACTTAAGCTTCTTCTTCAGCAACGGCATGGACCCGGAGTACACCGTGCTGGGCCGCGTGGCCCGCCGCATCTGGGCCGTGGCCATGCGCGACAAGTACGGTGCGAATGAACGCAGCCAAAAGCTGAAATATCACATCCAGACTTCGGGCCGCTCACTGCACGCCCAGGAGATCCAGTTCAACGACATCCGCACCACCTTGCAGGCCTTGATCGCCATCTACGACAACTGCAACAGCCTGCACACCAATGCCTTCGACGAGGCCATCACCACGCCGACCGAAGAAAGCGTTAGGCGTGCGATGGCCATTCAGCTCATCATCAACCGCGAGTGGGGTCTGGCCAAGAACGAGAACCCCTCACAAGGCGCCTTCATCATCGAGGAGCTGACCGAGCTGGTGGAAGAAGCCGTGCTGAGCGAGTTCGAGAAAATCGCCGAGCGCGGCGGCGTGCTGGGTGCCATGGAAACCGGCTACCAGCGCAGCAAGATCCAGGAAGAGAGCATGCACTACGAGATGCTCAAGCACACCGGCGAGTACCCCATCATCGGCGTCAACACCTTCCGCAATCCGCATGGCGATCAGGTGATGGAGAGCATCGAGTTGGCTCGCTCCACCGAGGAAGAAAAGCAGTCGCAACTCACACGCCTGGCCGAGTTCCACACCGCCCACGCGGCCGAAAGCGGCCCCATGCTGGCGCGCCTGCAACAGGCCGTGATCGACAACGACAACGTCTTCAATGTGCTGATGGACGCGGTGCGCGTCTGCTCCTTGGGCCAGATCACCTCGGCGCTGTTCGAAGTGGGTGGGCAGTATCGGCGCAGCATGTAAGTGACAAGCACCTTGGGCTCGGTAGGCTGAAATCGCCGCCGAGACCAACTGGTGAATAGTCACGCGGGCTAGCCTAGACGCCCGCGTCTTCCGTCGCATTCCCTGGCTATGCTGCTCGCTCCGAGGAGGGCCTAGCCAAAATGCAGAAGACACCATTGATCCAGTCGACCCGCTGCTTCAGCGCTGAGTCAGTCAGTTTGCCAAGCTCGGCAAAGCCGAAGTACGACATCCGGAGCGTTTCCGCCGCCCTCACGCTGGCTCTTTTGCTCGCGGCGTGCGGCGGTGGTGGCGGTGGCGGCTCTAGCAGCGCACCGGCGCCTGCCCCCACGCCCGCCCCGGCACCTCCTCCACCGCCTAGCCTGATTCCGCCGGCGCCAACACCTGCCGAAGTCTTATCCACGGAGGCCATTCAGCTACGGCCTCTGCAGGTCGATGCGAGCTGGAACTACCAAGGGGAAAGTGTTCAGGTGCGCGCTGACGGCAGCAGTTTTGGCCCCATCGTCGCTTACCAGAACACGGTCAAACACCTGCTGCGCAGCGGCGGCGGCGTGGTCGAGCAGTCCAGCAATGCGGGCAATGAAGGCAGCAGTAGCAGCAAAGAGCTGCTGCTCAGCGGCCAAGAGATTCGCAGCATTGAGCAAGTCGACCTGGCGGGCACCGGCAAACTGCAATCGATCCAGTGGCCCGAGCTGCGCTCGCCTGTTCGCGCAGGCGATCAATACACCTTGCTGGACTCGACCCTGATCGAGCTCACCCAAGACCTCGACGGAGACGGCAAGAACGACGCCGTGGAAGTGGCTGGCTATGCCCGAGTGATCGGACCTGAAGTGTTGCAATCGCAACGCCTCGGCACCATCAACAGCGTGCGCGTCGACTCCTTCATCCGCGCCCGCGCCAAGCTCACCTTGAGCAAGATTGAGGCGCCGGTGGTCGAGGCCAGGGCCAAGGTCTGGTATGCGCAGGGCTTGGGCATCGTGCGTCAGACCATCGAAGAGGTGCCCGACACCAATGGGCTGAGGCGGGTCTACACCGAGCAGCTCCGCAGTTTCCAAGCAGGAGACCGAGGCCTGGGGTTTACCGACCTGGTTCCGCTGCGCTTGCCCGCCGACTTCCCGAGTACGCCCGGCCAGGCTCTGAGTTCGACTTCGAATTTCGTCATTCAGGCAGGCGGCGGTGCGTTCCTCTTCAATGCGAACTACAACTACTCCTACGACAAAGCGCTGCTAGTTCACCTTAGCCCACAAGGTTCAATGGACGCCGCTCTCCTATCGAGTGAATTGCAGCAAGCAGGCGGCTCATTGCTGGGGCACGCAGAGGGGCTGCTGAGCATTCGAGAAAGCGGATTCGATCCGATTCAGCTTCGCAACTTCGATCTGCAAGGACGCGCCGTCGATAGCACCCCTCCGCAAGCCATAGACCGTCGTTTGGGTGACCCCACGGCCGTCGAGGGCTTCAAACTTGAGAAGGCAATCGAAGGGCGGCAGCTGTGGTTGGTTTGGACTCTCGTCAGCAGAACAGCCGACAGCAAACCCGGTGACTTCCGCTATGAGTCTCGTTTGTGGCTGCGCGGTTTTGATCGCGTGACCGGCCAGCCGCTGGGCGATGCGGTCCAGCTCTACATTGAACCGGGCATCAACTATCAGGGCTTCTTTGCCCGCCTAGCGGTCTTCGAAGGGCGTCCCTACGTCGTTTGGCAAAAGCCAAGTTCGGGGGACGTGGTCAGTGATTTGCAGGTTTCCGTGCTGAATCCCGCGCTGGGGCCGAGCGGCTTGATAACGCGCACCCTGGTCAGCAACTATTCCGATCCAAATCTCAAATTCACGGCCATGCGCGGCGGCCCCTTGTTCATCGGCGCGATCTACAAGCCCACAGGCAAGCCAGGAAAATTCCTGTTCCAGCTGGACTCACAAGGTGCGCCGATACTGGCCAGCGGCGAAACGGTACTGCAAGCAGGCCCGCCTCTCTACCTTGCCGCCGACGACTACCAGCTGAGGCTGGCAGGCACTGAGCACCTCATGCTGAGCCGCGCGAGCACCATCAATTTGACCCCGAGCGAAAGCCAGATCGGCTCGACCGAAGTTTTGATCTACTCGCTGGACGGTCGCCCCTTGAGTGCCTTGCAGCCGCAGGTCTTCCGCACCGACGTCTTTTGTTCAAGTAACGACTGGCCTATCTTGGATGCGGGCAACAAGCTGAGCTTTATGTGCGAAGACATCGCCCGTCAGATCAATCTCAGATCGCTTTGGCTGCGCTGAAGGTCGATCAGCGATAGCCCCTCGACCTGAGATCCACGCCAAAAAGGCTGGTGCAATTATCCTGCCCCAGCCTTTTTTTGCTCAAAGCTCAGGCCTCAGAACTTATGCCGAATCCCCAGCAAAGCCGAAGCCACCTGGTCGCGGCGGCCGCTGGGGGACATGGCGGCAATCATGCCGTCCTTGAGCCAGCTGTTCTGCAGCGAGAAGTAGACATCGCTGCGCTTGGAGAGGGTGTAGTCCGCGAGGAAGGACAGGGTCTGTGCCTTGCCGTCGGCTGTGGGCTGGGCAACACCAGCGGCGGTCGTCGTGTCGCTCTGCTTCTGGTCGTAATAGCCCAGGTGCAGGGCCAAGGCCGGCAGCACGGCGTAGCGCGCGCCCAACCACCAGACGGTATTGGTCTGGCCAAAACCGCCGGCGGACTGGAACTCGTTCTTAACCCTCACATAACCCACAAAGCCGGTGACATCGCCCAAGGTGTAGGTGGCACCGAGGGTGCTACCCAGAGCCTTGGCGTCCTTGGCATCCTTGACCTGGTCGACCGAGGCCAAGACCTTGAAGCCCGCGCTCGCATAGCCCAGCTTGCCGCCCAGGCTGCTGTTGGCGCTGGTATTGCCGGCGACTTCGCCGAAGGCGTACATCAAGCCTGCACTCAGGCCGCCGCTGCTGAAGTTGTACTTGACGGAGTTGTCACGGCGGGCATTGACGACTTGATAGTCGGCAAACTTGGTCACCGGCGCGTCGCCGCTATTGCCCAGGGGCGTGAAGTTGGCGAACTGGACCGGGTCCAACTCGTCCTGCACATCGTAGGAAAAAATGGTGTGGCGGCCCACGGTCAGGCGGCCAAAGTCGCCGCTGATGCCTACATCGGCCTTGCGGGAGAAGGCCTGGGCGCTGCTCTTGTTCTGACCGGTGCTGACGTCGAATTGGTTCTCTAGGTCGAACACGGCTTTCAAACCGCCACCCAGATCCTCGCTGCCCTTGAAGCCGTAGCGGCTGCCCTGGATGCCGCCGGAAGTCAGGCGATGCTGAGTGCCGCTGACGCCGGGCGAGACGGCCGCGCCATTGGTGGATTGCAGGGCCGCGTCGATCAGGCCGTAGACGATCACGCTGGATTGCTGCGCTTGGGCCAGGCCGGAGGCCATCAACAGGGTGGACAGAAGCGAGATCGAAACAAGAGTCTTGTTGTTCATGGGGAGTTTTTGGCAGGGGGTGGAAACTCGCTCCAATGTAGAAAGCGCATATGTAGTGCGCTTGTCAGAGTCCCCAGCTTTGCCAAAGCCGGTATTTGTTTTTTTGCGTCCCCAGGCCCTGTCCCCCACAGCGGCTTCAAAGTGGGCCCTGGCCTGGTCTAAAGTGCGCGCATTGCGAACAAACGAGAGCAGAGCAACTCATGGCAACAATGGGCAAGGGCCGGCTGGAAGCCTTCAGCGACGGCGTCATCGCCATCATCATCACCATCATGGTGTTGGAGATCAAAGTTCCGCACGGCGAAGACTTTGCCGCCCTGCAGCCCCTGCTGCCGGTGTTCCTCAGCTATGTGCTGAGCTTTATCTATGTGGGCATTTACTGGAACAACCATCACCATCTGCTGCACGCGGCCAAGAACGTTTCGGGCGGCGCGCTCTGGGCCAATCTGCATCTGCTGTTTTGGCTCTCGCTGATCCCCTTTGTCACCGGCTGGATGGGCGAGAACCATTGGCAGCCCCTGCCGGTGGCCCTGTACGGCTTTGTCCTGCTGATGGCGGGCCTGGCCTATTACATGCTGGTGCGGGTGCTGCTGCGCATTCACAGCGCCGACTCCGCCCTGGCCAAGGCCTTGGGGAAGGATGTCAAGGGACGGCTCTCGCTGGTGTTCTATGCGCTGGCGATTGCCCTGGCCTATGTGCATGTGGGCCTGGCCATAGGCTTGTATGCCTGTGTGGCGGCCATGTGGCTGATCCCGGATCGCCGCATCGAACGGCATCTGCAGGAAAGCCAAGGCTAAGACGCTATTAAGTTTTCCTGAAGGCACAGGGGCCTAGAGTGAGGACCGAACACCTGCCCCCCACTCAGGAGCGTCTTCCATGCCCACGCTGCGCCCCCGCCTTGCCCTGGCCTTGATCGTTTTGCTCACCCTGCCCGGCCTGTGTGAGCCCAAGCCAGGGGAGCTGCTGAGCAGCAGTAGCCGCCAAGGAAGCAGCGCCGGCCCAAGTCCCATTCGTGCGGCCGTGGCCGCCCTGCCCGGCGGCGGCTGGTGCGCCGGCAATCTGGCGGGCGAGGTCTTCTGCCGCCCGCCAGGCGGCGCGGCGGTCCAGGCCCTGGCTCAACTGCCCGGGCCTGTTCTGAGCGCACCGCTGGTGTTGGATGATTTTCTGATCGTTGCCAGCAGCACAAGCCTGCAGGCCTTTGCGCTCAAGCAGGGCCGCCCCAGCGCGCCCGCCGTTTGGCAACGCGAGCTGGCCGACCTCGGCCTGAGTGCCCAGAGCCCGCGCTGGGACGCCTATCTGCCCGACCCCATCGCCCTGGCCCAGGGCCAGGAGCTGCTGCTGGCCCATGGGCGCGACGTCATGCGCCTGCGCGCCACAGATGGCCGCCCGATCTGGCGCCAGACCCTGCCCCAAGCCGTGCAAGCCACGCCGCGCGTCGACGAGGCAGGGCAAGCGGCCTGGCTGGCCGATCAGAGCGGCAAGCTGCACAAGCTGGACCTGCGCGACGGAAGCCTGCTGCAAAGCTGGCAGCTGGCTCAGGGTCTGATCCAGGGCCAGCCCGCTCAGCAAGGCGACACCGTCTGGGTGGGCGGGCGCGACGCCCATCTGCGCGCCTACTCGCTAAGCCAGGCGCGCGAGCTCTGGGCCGAGGACAGGCAGGGCAACTGGATCATGGCCGGGCCCGTGTTGACGAAGCAGGGGCTGATCGTCAGCGCCGAGTCCGACGGCTTTCGCATCCGCGGCCAGGACGCCAGCAGCGGCGCGCTGCGCTGGCAGTACCAGCTCGATCAAAACGTGTTTCAAGGCCCCGCCATGGATGGCGACACCCTGATCTTCGCCAGCGGCGCGGCCTATCAAACAACCGGCCCGGGCCGCCTGACCGCCTTGAACAGCCAAGGCCGGCTGCTGTGGCAAATCGCCCTACCCGCCGCCAGCTTCGCACGCCCGCAGCTGCAGGGCCGCCGGCTGCTGCTAGGCGATGAGAGCGGCCAGGTGCATGAGCTGGGCCTGGACTGAAACTCATGCGCGGCCAAGATTCCAAGCCCGCGCCTCAGGCCACGGCCACTCTGTCGCAAGAGGTCATCGTCTTCGGCGAGTGCATGGTCGAGCTCAGGCCCGAGGGGCCGGGCAGGCTGCGGGTCGGCTTTGGCGGCGACACCCTCAATCTGGCCATCTATCTGGCGCGCAGCGGCAGCGCCCGCGGCATCCGGGTCAGCTATGCCACGGCCCTGGGGACCGAGGCCTTCAGCGATGCCATGGTCCAGGCCTGGCAGGCCGAGCAGATCGACTGCCGCCTGGTGCAACGCCTCAGCCAGCGCCAGCCCGGGCTCTACACCATCAGCACCGATGCCCGTGGTGAGCGCAGCTTTGCCTACTGGCGCGGCGAGAGTGCGGCACGGGCCTACTTCGAGCCGCCTGACACGGCCCTGGAGCAGGCCTGCCGCCGCCACAACATCGGCGCCATCGTCATCAGCGGCATCAGCTTGGCCATACTGCCGGCGCCGGCCCGCGACCGCCTGCTGGCGCTGCTGCGCGGCGTGCGCCAGCGAGGCGGCCTGGTGGTCTTTGACAGCAACTACCGCCCCGCCCTCTGGCCCGACGCCGCCAGCGCCGCCGCCGTGCATGCCCAAGCTCTGGCCCTGGCCGATATCGCCTTGCTGACCCTGGACGACGAGCGCGCGCTCCACCCCGGCCTGGCGACGGAGGCGCTGCTGCGGCGCTTGTTCACGCTGCCCTGCTCCGACGTGGTGATCAAACGCGGCCGCGAGCCCACCCTCTTGCGGGTCGCCGGCCAGCCGATCCGCGAGATTCCCACCGAGCCGGTGGTCCAGGTGATAGACAGCACGGCGGCCGGCGATGCCTTTGGCGGCGCCTATCTCGCCGAGCGCCTGTGCGGCGCCACGGCGGCCCAGGCCGCGGCGGCCGGCAACCGCCTGGCCGCCCAGGTGATCCAGCATGCCGGGGCCATCATGCCGCGCCAGGCCATGCCCGCGGCCTGAGTCCTGGTGGCAGCAACGCTGCCCCCATCAATCCAGCCGCTCCCCCGTCTCGGCGTCAAACACCCACATCGCCTCGCAGGGGAACTCCAGCCTCAGCTCGGCCCCCGCACTCAAGGCCGGCCAACCGGGCAGGCGCAGCTGCAGCCTGTGCTCGCCCAGCTGCAGCTGCAAGAGGCAGTCTGGGCCCAGTGGCTCGACCAGGCGCAGGGGCGCTTGCAGGCGCAGCCAGCCGGGCTCGCTGACCCGGCTTTCGCTCAGCCTGAGCGTCTCGGTGCGCCAACCCAGCAGCAGGGAGCGGCCCACCAGGCGCGCCGGTGGCGGCAGCCTTGCACCATCGGCCATCCAGTCCTGCGACTCCGCGCCGCGCGGCAGCAGGCGCAGCGCGCCGTCGGTGGCCAGCCGGGCGGGCAAGAGATTCAAGCCAGGGCAAGACAGAAACTGGGCAACAAAAAGATTGGCCGGCTGCAGGTAAACCTGCTGCGGCGTGCCCAGCTGCTGCAGCCGCCCTTGCTTGAGCACGGCGATGCGATGGCCCAGGGTCATGGCCTCGGTCTGGTCATGGGTCACATAGATGGCCGTGCGGCCCAGGCGCTGGTGCAGCAGCTTGATCTCACCGCGCATCTCGGCACGCAGCTGGGCATCGAGATTGGACAGGGGCTCGTCGAACAAAAACAGCTTGGGCTGACGCGCCAGCGCCCGCCCCATCGCCACTCTTTGGCGCTGGCCGCCCGAGAGCTGGGCCGGCCGCCGCGTCAGCAAGGCCTGCAGCTGCAGCATCTGCGCCACCTCGGCCACCCGCGCCTCGCGCCGTGCGCGGGGCCAGCCCTGCATTTCCAGCGCGAAGCCCAGGTTCTCGGCCACGCTCATATGCGGGTAGAGCGCATAGTTCTGGAACACCATGGCGATGTCTCGCTCGCGCGGGCTCAGGCCATCGATGCGCCGGCCCTCCAGCTCGATCTCGCCGGCATCGGCCGTCTGCAAGCCCGCCACCAGGCTCAGCAGCGAGGACTTGCCGCAACCCGAGGGCCCGACCAGGATCAGCATCTCGCCCGCCGCCAGCTCCAGGTGGATGTCCTCCAAAATGGCCTGGCCGCCCAAGCGCTTGTGCAGACCGCGGATCTGCAAGCCCTGGTCGGGCGCCGCATCCATTTCTTTTGTCTCACTCATCATCATCCCTTGACCGCGCCGGCAATCAGGCCGCGCGTGAAATGCCGGCCCGCCAGCAGATAAACCAGGAGCGTGGGCGCCGCCGCCAGCAAGGCCGCCGCCATCTCCAGCGGATAGGCGCGCGCGCCGGTTTCGGTCTGGGCCGAGAGCTGGGCCAGGGCCGCCGTGATGGGCCGGGCCGAGTCGGGGCCAAACACCAGGCCGAACAGATACTCATTCCAGATCGTGGTGAACTGCAGAATCAGCACGACCACAAAAATCGGCCGGGACAGGGGCAGCACAATGCGCCAGAGCAGGCGCCAGAAGCTCGCGCCGTCCAGCCGCGCCGCATGCAAAAGCTCGTCCGGGAAGGACAGAAAGTGGTTGCGGAAGAACAAGGCCAGGGGCAGGCTGTAGATCACATGGATGGCGATCAAAAGCAGCAGCGAGCGGTCCAGGCCCAGGCGCGCCATCGTGATGGCCAGAGGCAGCAGATAGACCTTGATGGGCAGGAAGAAGGCCAGCACCAGCAGCAGGCCCAGCCAGCGCTCCCCACGGAAGCGGTATTTGCACAAAACAAAGCCATTCAGCGCCGCCAGCAGGGCCGACAAAAGCACGGCCGGCATGGCCAACATCAGGCTGGCCGCAAAACTGCTGGCCAGCAGACGCCAGGCTTGGCGCCAGGCGGCAAAGCTGGGCTGAGTGGGCCAAGCGAGGAAGTTGCCCTGCTGTACTTCGGCGCCGGATTTCAGGCTATTGCCCATCATCAAGAGCAGGGGCAGTGCGATGACCAGAGCCGCCAACAGGGCCAGCAGATAAAGCAGCAAGCGCCTCATGCCTGCGCCCCCCGCGCCTGGCTGCGCGCCCGCCCCAGGGCATAGGGCAGGGCGATGGACAGCACCATCATCACCATCACCATGGCGCTGGCCGCTCCCAGGCCCAGGCGGCTGCGCTCAAACGCCATCTGGAACATATAGAAGGCCGGCAGCTCGCTGCTCTGGCCGGGCCCGCCCTCGGTCAGCACGGCCACCAGATCAAAGGTCTTGATCGCCGCCGGCAGCAGCACCAGCAGGGCCGAGAACAAGCTGGGCGCCAGCTGAGGCAGGAGCACCCGGCGGTACAGGGTCCAGCCGGCCGCACCGTCCAGGCGCGCCGCCTGCACCAAGGACTCGTCGATGCCGCGCAGGCCGGCCAAGAAGATGGCCATCACAAAGCCGCTGATCTGCCAGACGGCCGCCACCACCAGGGCATAGACGGCCATCTCCTCCTGCGCCAGCCAGTCCCAGCGAAAACTGCTCCAGCCCAGGCGGCGCAGGCCCTCGGCCAGGCCTTGCTCCGGGTCCATCAGCCAGCGCCAGGCGCTGCCCGTCACCACCATGGACAGGGCCATGGGATGCAGATAGACCCAACGCAAAAATCCCTCTGCACGCAGGCGCTGGTCCAGCAACACCGCCAGGCCCAGGCCCAGGGCCAGCGGCAGCAGCACGAAGAAGAAGCCGAAGCGCAGCAGATTCCAGAGCGAGGCCTGCCAGCGCGGGTCCTCCAGCAAGCGGCGGTACTGCAGGAGGCCGACGAACTCGTCGCTGGGCAGCAGGGCCGAGCGGGTCAGGGACAGCCAGCCGGTCCAGAGCAGAAAGCCGTAGAAGAACAGCGCCCCCAGCAAGAGCAGGGGCAAGAGGCAGCTCAAAGCCGTTCGGCGCTCGGCGCCGAGAGAAGTCGTGGAAAACAATCGCATGCCCTGTTTCAATCGCGCGCCGTCAAGGCCTGCGCCAAACGCTTTTGTGCCTGCTCGGCCGTCATGCGCTCGCTGGCCCAGAAGGCCGAGAGCACATCGCGCATGCCGCCGTAAGCACTCTCTCCCAAGCGAGCGCTCAGGGCCAACACCAGCTGGCCACGCGCATCGCCGGCGCGGAAGTCCTCGGCCGACTGCTGGGCGCAGGCGTTGAAGCCCTCCAGGCCCGCGTCGCGCCGCACCGGAATGCCGCCCTTGAGCTGGGCCAGGCGGCTGGAGGCCTGGGGCTGCAAGAGCAGGCTCGCCAGGCGCCGCTGCTGCTCGGCCTGCGCCGGCTCGGGCGTGGCGAAGAAGATCAGCCGGTCGAACTCGAAGTAATGCAGGCGGCCATGGCCGGGCGCGGGGCTGCAGTCATAGTCCTGCCCGACCTGCCAGCCGGCTTTCTGGAACTCGCCGTTGACCCAGTCGCCGCTCAGCTGAAACGCCGCCTTGCCCTGCAGCAGCAGGGCGGTAGCTCCGGCCCAGTCGCGGCTGACCTGGCCGCTGTCGGTATAGCGTTTGAGGCGGCGGAACTCGGCCAGCAGGCCACGCATCTGCTCACCTTGCAGCAGGCGCGGATCGGCCTGGACGAGGGCACGCTCAAAAAAATCTCGCCCGGCTCGACCCAGCACCACCCCGACGAAGAGGCTGAGCTTCTGCCCCGCCGAACTGCCGATGGCCAGGGGCAGCACGCCGCGCTGCTGCAGAGCCGCAGCCGTGCGGTGGAAGGCGTCCCAATCGCTGGGCACGGCCAGGCCTTGCTCACGCAGCAGGCGCAGATTGCTCCACAGCATATTGAGCCGGTGCACATTCAGGGGCACGGCCACCGGGCGCTTTTCGTAGCGCAGCTCAGCCGCCACCGCATGAGGCAGATCGGCAAAAGCGAGCGCCACCGCCGGCCCCAGATCGGCCAGGGGCACGGCCTCGCCCCAGACCCGCACGGACTTGTCGGTCTGGGCCAGCGCGGGCGGCTGGCCGGAGAGAAAGCGGGTCTTCAAAACCGTGTTCGCGTTCGAGGCCCCGGCCACCGCCGAGGCCTTCAAGGGCAGGCCGGCCTTGAGGGCACGCTGGCGCAACTCGCCCACCATGGCGGCCTCGCTGCCCGCGGTCCACCAATGCAACAGCTCCAGCTCCCGCTCCTGGGCTTGGCTGCTTGCGCTGGCGGCAGCCAGGCTCAAGATCAAGGCGCGGCAAGCCCTCATAGCCCGGCCCCCGGTTCGCGGCGAGCATCCAAACGGCGCTGCAACGGGTTCACCAAGGCGGGCACCATTTCATCGACCAGGGCCGCGCCCTCGTGCAGACAGGCTTGCGCGGCGATGGCATGGCCTTTTAACATCGGCCCGGCCTCGGCCCACAGGGCTTGGACCAGCCGGGCCAGGCCGTCCAGCCGCGCCAACAAGCGCGGTGCCACCGGCAGGCTTTGCCAGCCCGGCAAGGCCTGGCGCAGCTGCTGCAAGGCGGCCAACCAGGCGCTGGGGGAATCGCCCAGCTGGGCCATCAGCGGGCTCTCACTGGGCAAGGCGTCGGCCAAGCGGTTCAAGGGTTCGTCCAGCGAGTAGGCGTCGCGCAGCTTCTTGGCGTGCTGGCGCGCATAGCCCGCGCCGGGCTCCAGCCACAGGGCCAGGGCGCGCAGGGCTGCAGGCTCGGCAGGGGCCAGGATTTGAAATAGATCGGCGGCGGGCTCGGCAGCCAGGCGCCCGCAGGCTTGCAACCAAGACTGGGCCGCCGCCAGGCGGGTGGGCAAGGCGGCCAGGCTGGCCTCCTCCACCACCGGGTCGCGCCACAGCCGTTCGGCCACGGCCAGCAGACCGCTGCCGCAGCGCAGGTCCAGCTGCGGGGCCTCGATCAGCTCGGACCACAGGGCCGCCTCGCCGCCCAGCACCGGCAAATCGCCGGGCTGCAAGAGGGCACTCGGCCAGTCCTCGGCCGCCTGCTCGCCCAGGGCGCGCCAGACGCAGGGCAGGCGCAGATTGCCCAGGCGCAGCCAGGCGCCCGCCTCGTCCTTGCCCAGCGCCTCCAGGCCCGGGCCCCAAAGCTCCAGCTCGCCCAGATCGCTATCGCAAAGCAGACGCCATTGGCAGGCCGGGTCCCTGACTCGCTGCGGCGCCAGGCCCTCGATCAAGGTGCCGCTGCTGCGCAGCCACAGGCGCGGCCCGTGGCGGCCTTCGGGCCAGCAGCGGCCTTGCAACTGCCAGGCGCCCAGCTGGGCTTGCAGGGCCCAGGCCGTGCCGGGCTCGGGCGGGCGAGCTTGAGCGGGCGCTTGCGGGCGACGGCGCCAGTGATAGGCCGCGGCATGGGCCTGGTCCAGGTAATAGCCGGCGCTGCGCAGCCGCCCCTGCGCACCGCGCACGACTTGACGCAAAGCGCCCTCCCCCCGCCAGGCTTGCAAGACGCTGCCAGCCGGCAGGGGCGCTTGGGCCTCACCCAGCTCGTCCCAGGCCACCAAGCGGCGGCCGTGGCGCTGCAGCAGGGCGCCCACGCGGCCCAGATAGTGCGACTGCAGCTGCGCCAGGCTCAGGCCCCGCGACGCCGCCAGGGCCTCCCAGGCCTGCGGCGCCAGCTCATCGCCGCCCAGGTGCAGATAGCGATCGGGGAACACCGTCGCCCACTCGCCCAGCAAGCCATCGAGAAAGGCATAGAGCGCCTCGTTCAAAGGATCGACCGCGCAGGGGAAGACGCCAAAGCCGCGCTGCGGCCGCGTCGGCGCGGGCGGGCATAGCAGCTCGGGATAGGCCAGGCCCAGGGCCCAGCAATGGCCCGGCAGGTCCAGCTCCGGCAGCACACGAATGCCACGCGCGGCCGCCTCGCTGACCAAGTGGCGGGCCTGCGCCAAGCTGTAGTGGAAGCCGCCGTCGGCGCAGGCCTGCAAACGCGGGAAGCGCTCGGAGGCCAGGCGCCAGGCCTGGTCATCACACAGATGCCAGTGCAAGACATTCAGGCGCGCCGCGGCCATGGTGTCGAGCAGGCGCAAGAGCGCGTCCATGGGCAGGGGCCGCCGCGCCACATCGACCAAGAGGCCGCGCCAGGGGTAGAGCGGCGCGTCCTCGATCAAGAGCGCCGGCAAGCCCGTGGCACCGGCGCTGCGGGCCGCATGCCAGAGCTGAGACAAGGCATGCAGACCATGGCGGGCGCCGGCCGCTGTCTCGGCCCGCAGCTGCACCACGCGCTCGCTCAGGCGCAGGCGCAGGCGAAAGGATTCCTTATCACCCAGGGCGGGCCAAGAGGGGCCCGCCTGCGCCCCCAGGCTGAGCGACAGCCGGGCCGCCCGCCCAGCGCCTGGGCCGTAGCGATCGGCCTCGGGCAGCAGGGCCTGGGCCAAATCGCGCAAGCCCAGGGGCTGCTCGGGCAGCTCGGCCAGGCCTTGCAAGCCCAGCAAGGCCGGGCCGGGCCCGGGCCTAACATCCAGGGCCAGCGGCAAAGGCCACAGGGTCGAAGAAAGAAACGAGGGCAGCACAGCGGGCTGGGTGGCGAGATCGGCCGCAAGATCAAGGGAGAAAGACATGCGGCTCATCTTGTCCCGGCTCAGCTTGGGCGAACCTCAAGCCCAGCTTAAGGCCGGCTCAAGACGGGGCCTCAGAGGCGAGCTGCCAGGGGCCGGTAGGCCACCACATCGATCTCCACCTTGGCCGGGATCATCAGGCGCGCCTCCACCGTGGAGCGAGCCGGCTTGCCCTGCGGGAAGTAGCCCATATAGACCCGGTTGAAGGCGCCGAAGTCGCGCGCGTCCTCCAGCCAAACGGTGGTCTTGCAAACATCGTCCAGCGTGGCGCCGGCCAGCGCCAAGATGGACTGGATCTGGGCCATGACCTGGCGCGTCTGGGCCTCGATGCCGCCGGGGACGATCTGCCCCTCGGCATCCACCGGCACCTGGCCGGAGACATAGATGAAATCCCCGGCCCGCACCGCGGGCGATAGAGGACGGGGCTGCTGGTCACTGGCCGTGGGCGGGACGCCGAGCTGGACCAGCAGCGAGGGCTGCTTGGGGGGCTGGGTGGGGGGCTGTGTATTCATGGGCGCGCAGTCTCTGGCCGGGCCGGCGTTTGCGCAAGCCCTGGCCTTTAGACAGTCTTCAGATTGGCTTTGCGATGATGGCGGCATGAGCGACCCCAACTCCCCTCGCCCCGGCTATCTGGGCCCCTGGTTGAAAGGCTTTCCGGCCTTGCATGCCCCCCTGCCCTTGGCCGAAGTTGGCCAGCAGGCCTGGACCCTGCGCGGGCAAGACCTGCCCCTGCCCCTGGCCGTGCTGAGGCAGTCCGCCTTGAGCCACAACATCGCCTGGATGCAGAGCTTTGCCCACAGCCAGGGTGTGCATCTGGCGCCGCATGGCAAGACGACGATGAGCCCGCAGCTCTTTCAGCGCCAGCTGGCGGCCGGCGCCTGGGGCCTGAGCTTTGCCAATGTGCACCAGCTGCGCCTGGGCCTGTCCATGCCCGGCGAGCCCGGCCTGCGCCGCGCCCTGCTGGCCAACCAGTTGCTGAGCCGGACCGATCTGGCCGAGTTGCTGGACCTGCGGCATCGCCACCCGGGCCTGGAGCTGGCCTTCTTCGTGGACTCCCTGGCCCAGCTCGATCTGCTGGCCGGCCATTGGCAGCGGCTGGGTGCGGCGGCGGCCGGTGAGGCGAGGCTGGATGTGCTGATCGAGCTGGGCAGCTCGCGCTGCGGCGTGCGCGAGCACGGCCCGGCGCTGGCGCTGGCGCGGCGCCTGCAAAAACACCCGGCCTTGCGCCTGCGCGGCCTGGCTTTTTACGAGGGCCTGGAGCTGCAAGGTGAGATTGCTGCGGACCAGGCCCTGATGCAGCATTGGCAGGCGCGGGTTGAGACCTTGCTGGCCGCCATCGAGGCCGAGCAATTGCTGGAAGCGGAGGCCCAGCCACTTTGGCTCAGCGCCGGCGGCTCCGCCCTGTTTGATCTGGTGGCGCCGGTCTTGGCGGGTGAGCATGAGGATGAGGACGAGGGCGAGGGCGAAACCCAGGCAGGCCGGCCGCTGCGCCTGGGCCTGCTGCGCTCCGGCTGCTATATCTGCCACGACCATGGCTTGTACGCGCGCATGGGCCAGGCGATCGATGCGCGCATGCGCCACACCCTCTTGGGCGGGCCGCAGCTGCAGGCGGCGCTGGAGGTCTGGACCGAGGTGCTGTCCTGCCCCGAACCCGGTTTGGCACTTTTGAACGCGGGCCGCCGCGATGTCTCGTTTGATCAAGGCTGGCCCTTGCCCGTCTGGCACTTGCCCAGACCTTTGGACGATGAGCAGGCCGCACGCTTGCCCGCACCTGCGGGCTGGGCCATCACCGGCCTGAACGATCAACACGCGTATCTGCGCTGGGACCCGGCCGCCTGCGCGGGCCCGGCCGTGGGCGAGCGCGTGGTCCTGGGGCCTTCGCACCCCTGCACCACTTTTGACAAATGGGCTTGGATGGCGGTGGTCGACGATGAGGACCGGGTGGTCGAGGCCATTACCACCCAGTTCAGCTGAGCATGCCTGAGCTGCTGCTGCACCAGGCCTTGATCGTCGATGGCAGCGGGGCCACACCGGCCTGGCGCGGCGACCTGCTGCTGCGCGGTGATCGCATCGCGGCCCTGGGCACCGAGCTGCACCGCGAGTTGGATGCGAGCCTCCCCCGGCGCGACTGCACAGGCATGGTGCTGGCGCCGGGATTTATCGATGCACACAGCCACGACGACGCGGCCCTGATCACCACGCCTGAAATGCGCCCCAAGCTGAGCCAGGGCGTCTGCACCGTGGTCACCGGCAATTGCGGCATCTCGCTGCTGCCCTTGCTCAGCTCCGAGCCGCCGCCGCCCCTGAATCTGCTGGCGCGCGAGCAGTTCCGCTACCCCAGCTTCACCGCCTGGCGGGCCGCCGTGCAGGCGGCCCAACCCGCCGTCAATGCCCTGGCCCTGGTGGGCCACACGGCGCTGCGCCTGCGCTGCGTGAGCGAGCTTGGGCGTGCGGCCACGGCGGCCGAACGTGCGACCATGTGTGCCCTCTTGGACCAGGCCCTGGCGGAGGGCGCGATGGGGCTTTCCTCGGGCACGTTTTACGCGCCGGCCGCGGCGGCCGATGCGACCGAGCTGCTGGCGCTGGCGCGGGTGGCGGCCCGGCATGGCGGGGTCTACGCCGTGCATCTGCGCGACGAGATGGCCGGCGTCATGGCCGCCATCCAGGAGGCCGCCGACTGCGCCCACAAGGCCGGCCTGCCCCTGGTGATCTCGCATCACAAATGCGCCGGCCGCAAGCAATGGGGCCACAGCCTGCAAACCCTGGCCTTGATCGAGCGCCTGGCCGAGCGCCAGGCCTTGGGTCTGGATGTCTATCCCTATCTGGCCGGCTCCACGGTGCTGCGCGAAGACCTGGCCGATGGGCTCACGCCCATACGCCTGACCTGGTCCGAGGCCCATCCCGAGCTGGCAGGCCGCTGGCTGCAAGACATCGCCAGCGACTGGGCCTGCAGCGAGCCCGAGGCGGTGGCGCGGCTGCAGCCCGGCGGTGCCTGCTACTTCCAGATGCAGGAGGAGGATGTCAGCCGCATCCTCGCCCACCCCCTGACCATGATCGGATCGGACGGCCTGCCGCATGACCGCTTCCCCCACCCGCGGCTGTGGGGCGCCTTCCCGCGCGTCTGGGCCCACTACGGGCGCGAACGCGGCCTGCTCAGCCTGGAGCAGGCGGTGCACAAAATGAGCGGCCTGACGGCGCAACGCTTTGGTTTGAAGGACCGCGGTGTCTTGCGCGCCGGGGCGGCCGCCGATCTCGTGCTCTTCGACCCCGAACGCTTCACCGACCGTGCCGACTATGCCCAGCCCACCCTGCCCGCCATCGGCCTGGAGGCGGTGTGGGTGAATGGCCAAGCCGCCTGGGAGCGCGGCCGCCCGCTTGCGCGTGCCGGGCGGGTGCTGAGTCGGGAATGAGCAGCGGGTGGGCCGCCCTCAGCCGCCCATGCGTTCGGGAAAGCTCACCACCACGCTCAGGCCCCGGCCGCCCGGCCCGTCCATCAAGCGCACCTCGGCCCCATGCTGGCCGGCCGCACGCTCGACGATGGTCAGGCCCAGGCCGCTGCCGTGGCAGCGCGCGGCGTCCAGGCGCACAAAGCGCTCGAACACCCGCGCCCTCAGCTCGGCCGGGATGCCCGCGCCCTGGTCGCTGACCCGCAGCACAAATGCCCCGGGCTCCTGGCTCAGGCTGATGAAGACATGGCCACCATCGGGCGAGTACTTGATGGCGTTGTCCACTAGGTTGTCGATCAAGCTGCCCATGGACTCGCGGTTCAGCCACATCAGCAGATGCTCGGGTGAGTCCAGCTCCAGCTCGATATGGCGACGCACGGCCAAGCCGCTGGACAGGGCGATGCGGTCCCGCAGCAGCTCGACCAGATCGTGCGGGTACTTGCTCAGCTCCAGCGCGTCCGCGCCGGAACGGGCCAGGGCCAGCAACTGGTGCACCGTGTGGGTGGCGCGCTGCACGCCCTGGCGCAGGCGCTCACAAGCCTCCTGGCGGGAGCCGGCGTCGCCCCGCTCCAGGGCCTCGGCGCCCAGCTGCACAACGGCCAGCGGCGTCTTCAACTCATGCGCCGCATCCACCAAAAACTCATGCTCGCGCTCCATGCGCTGCTGCAAGCGCAGCATCAAGGAATTCACCGCGTTGACCAGGGGCGCCAGCTCTTGATATGGCGTGGGCGGCAAGGGGGTCAGGTCTTGCGCCGAGCGCTGCGAGATCAGGCTGCCCATGCGCTGCAAGGGCGCAAAGCCGAGGCGAAACAGCAGCCACAGCGGCAGCACCAGCAGGGGCAAGGCATAGAGCAAGGGGCGGGCGAAATAGCTCAGGCCAGCCAGGCTGAAATGCCAGTCGCCCGGGCGCTCCTGCCAACGCCGCACCACCAGCTCGCGCGCATCATCGCGCAGCTCCACATACAACCAATGCGAGTCCTCGCCAGCGCGGTCCTCCTGCGGCAGGACGCGGTCGCGCCCGGCCAGATCGGGCTGCAACTCGGCCAGCAACTGATCGCGCCGCAGCACCTGCAGCAGACGAAAGGGCGGGCGGTAGCCTTTTTGCCGCCACTCCTGGTCACGCAAGCCGTCCAAGCGCTCCAGCGCCTGCCGCAAGGCCTCGGGCTGCTCGGCCGTCTCGCGCGCCCGGTCCAGGGAGAGCCCGGCCCAAAGCGCGTTCTCGGCCTGGCCGTTACGCACCTGCAAGAGGCTGATGTCGATCAGCTCGCGCGCCACCAGGGCCAGCCAGGTGAGGAACAAAACGCCGAACACCGCGCCCATGCTGCGGCGAAACAGCGAGCGCTGAGCCGGTGCCGACGCTTGGGTGCTCAATGCCGCTCGACCAGAAAAGCCACGCCACACACGGTGCGGATATCGCCTTCGCCGATCTTGCGGCGCAAACACGTCGCCTCATGTGCGATGTTGAGCAACAAGGCCTGCAGCGAGCGGCCCAGCGCCAGATCTTTTTCAAGCAAGCAAATTCGCATGGCAGGACTCTAACGATTGACGCGTTAAGAATGTCTTAACAAGCCATTGAAGCGGCTTGTGGAAGCCTGGCCAGAGAGGCCTGCCCCAAAGCAAACGGCGCGGTTGCCCGCGCCGTTTCTTTTGCTTGCCCGCAAGCGGGCCTAGCGGGCTAAGCGCCTGCGATCAGTACTTGATCCTTGCGGTCAGATAGAACTGGCGGCCGTTCTTGTAGATGGAGCGCGGCTGCTGGTCGTTCAGGGCGTAGTACTTGAGCACCGGGTCGTTGAGGTTCTGCCCATCCAGGCTGAAGGAGAAGTTCTCGTTCAGCTTGTAGCCCAGCGAGGCCGACCAGACCCCGCCGGCTTGCTGATTGAAGTCCAGCCCGCGGTCCTGACCCACATACATTTCCGAACGGTGCGCGTAGTTGCTGCGCAAGCTCCAGCTCTCGGTCTCGAAATAGCCACCGATACCGAAGGTGTGCTTGGCCGCACCGCGCAAGGCATGGCCTTTCTCGTCGGCGGCATCGGTATAGGTGTAGTTGGCGTTGATACCGAAGTTGCCAAACAAGGGCATCTCAAAGGCCGTCTCCAAGCCCTTCACCTTGGCCTTCATATTGACCGGGATGGTCAGCAGATAGTCGTTGAGGCCGGTGCCCAAGAGCTTGCCGTCGGCATCCCGGTACTCGGTCTGGTACTTGCGGGTGCTGCTACCCAGGCCGATATAGCTGTCCATATTCATATAGAACAAGCCGGCCGAGGCAACAGCACGGGGCGCAAAGTACCACTCCAAGTTGGCATCCAGATTGGTGGAACGCACCGGGTCCAGATAGGGGTTGCCGCCCGAGCCACTGCCCACATCGCCCGCCTTGCTGGGCCGGCTGAGGCTGACCGCGCCGGACAAGGCGCTGTAGTCCGCCCGGGTCATGGTGCGCGCCAGCGAGAAGCGCGCCACCAGCTCGCGGCTCAGGTCCAGCTTGAGGCTGGCGCTGGGCAGAAAGTCGGTGTAGCTGCGATCGCTGGTGGTAGGCAGGAAGGGGCCGAAGGCGGAGCTGGTGTCGGCGCCCGGTGTGCTGGCCAGGGCCGCATCGGCATAGCTGGCACTGGACTGCGTGCGAACCGCGCGCAGACCCAGCACGCTGGACCAACCCTTGCCTTCCAGATGGCCTTGCAGATAGGCGGCCGTCGTGCTTTCCTCGACCTTATACTCCTTGGTCCAGTCACGGCGGAGGGGCAGCTCGCGGCGTGCGAACTTGGCCAGGCTGGCCAGCTGCTCGGGGGTGAAGTAGGCGACCTGAGTCGGGAAACCCGTGCCCAAGCCAGAGCCATAGTTGCCGGGGTAGAACTGGCCTTGCGCCGGAATATTCGCCGGGTTCTTCGGCGACAGCTTGGCATCGGAGCAGCCATAGCTGTTCGGATACTTGTCCGTATCGAAGGACGAGCCATCCGAGCACTGCGGGCCCTGGCCGACGATGCGGCCGGAGTCGCGCTCATGCTGGGCATGGCGAACGCCGAACTTGAGCAAGGTCAGCGGGCCGCTCTCGAAAGCGTACTCGCCATCCACTTGGCCCCAGCTCTCGCTGTCCTTGACGACCATCTTCTGCTCGCCCCAGATCCAGCCGAACTGCCAACCTTCGTTCTTGCTCGGGTTGTAGCCAATATTGAACTCGGGCGCGGTGTCGGCACCCTTGAGCTTCCAGGCCGCACCGCCGCCGATAGAGTCCAGCTGGAATACATTCTGGGACACGGTCTCGCCCTGGCCCTTGGAGCTGCCCAGCTTGCCGCTCAGGCTTAGGGCCTGGTTGACCCGCCACTTGCCGTCCAGGTTGACGAAGTTGGCGCTGGCCTTGGAGTCGGGGCGCGAGATGGGGTCCACCTCGCCATACTTCTTTCCGGCCACCGGCGCAAACTTGGCCTCGACCAAGGTCTTGATGCCGCCGGCTTGCTGAATGACATAGCCCGGCAGTGGCGCCTGGCCGCTGCCCTGACCAAGGATGTCATTGCCCATCACCAGATAGTTGTTGTTGTAGTTTTTGGCGTCCATCTGCGAGGTGAAGGCCGAGAGCCCCAGCTCCACATCCTGGCTGGGCCGCAGCTGCAGCTCCAGCAAGCCGCCGACGCGCTTGCGCTCCTGCTGGAACAAGCTGGTGCCGATGGAGCGTGGGTAGTAGACGCCCGCCAGATCGGGATTGGTCAGCGCGATGGCGCTGCCCGGCTTGATCTGTTCATAACTCAGCGTTTCGACGCCATCACGGCGCAGATGGCGCTCCTCGCTGAAGGCCTGCAGCAGCGCGCCAAAGGTCTTGGCCTCGTTCTTGAAAGCGAACAGACCGCTGAGCTGCGGGTCGGTCTTGCCGGCCAGCTGAGAATGCACCGCACCGATAGAGGCCTCGACCGTCATGGACTTGCTGAAGTCCAGCGGCTTGCGGGTGATGATGTTGACCGAGCCTGTGGTGCCGCCCTCGACCTGGGCGGCTTCAGGCGCCTTGCTCACCACCAGCTGGCTCACCAGCGAGGAGGGCAGCAAGGCGAAGCTGACGCTGCGGCCGGCGGCCGAGCCGAACTGGCTCAAGACAAACCAGTCGCCATTGGCCACGCTATGGCCGTTGATCAAGGTCTGGGTCAGGCTGGGGTCGGTGCCGCGCAGGCCGACGCGATCGCTCTCGTCAAAGCCACCCTCACCGGAGACCGCATTGCTGACGTTGACGCCCGGAATGCGGGCCAGGGAGTCGGCCACGTTTTTGTCCGGCATCTTGCCGATGTCTTCGGCGCTGATGACGTCCACATGATGATCGGCATTGCGCTTGACCTTGAGCGACTTCTCCTGCGAGGCGCGGATGCCGGTGACCACCACGGTCTCCAGCTGTTGCGCCTCAGAGGCCTTGGGCGGCGTGCTGGCCGCCGGCGCGGTCTGCGCCTGTGCCGCGGCAGCCGCTGCAAGACTGAGGATGGCGATGGTCGTTTTACTAACTGCGAAGTTTGACGGATAGGAACGATTCATAGTTTTTGTCTCCGGGTCGTTTCACTGGTGTTGAACTGGTAGCTACTGTCTCGCCGGTGGATTCAGAACCCTTAAAGGCTTTCTTAATCTTTCTTTAAGAGCCTCTCACGTAGACTGCGCAGCCATGAAGGTATGCATAGTGGAAGATGACCTGGCGCTGGGGCGCTCCCTGCAATCCGCCCTGCAGGATGCCGGTCATGAAGTGGTCTGGGTACGACGCCTGATCGACGCCCGACATTGGCTGCGCGAGGACAGCTTTGACGCCTTGCTGCTGGACCTCAGCCTGCCCGACGGCGATGGGCTCAATGCCTTGCGGCATTGGCGGGCGGAAGGTTTGCGTCTGCCCATCCTCGTCATCACCGCCAGGGATAGCATCGAAGATCGACTGACCGGGCTGGACCTGGGGGCGGACGACTATGTGCTCAAACCCTTCATCACGGCCGAGCTGTTGGCGCGCCTGCGTGCGGTGGCGCGACGGGCGGGCCGCTGGTCGGAAGACGCCGGCAGCAATCGCTGGACCTGCAAAGACCTGCTGCTGGACGACGCGCGCATGACGCTGAGCCGCAAGGGGCAGCAGATTCATCTGTCTAAAACCGAGTTCGCCTTGATGCGCACCTTGATGCGCTATGCAGAACGGGTGCTGACGCGCAGCGAGCTGGAAGCACGCGCCCTGCCCCATAGCGAAGGCCAGGCGCTTGATGTGCACATCTTCAATCTGCGCAAGAAAATCGGTGAGGGCTATGTGCGCACCGTGCGCGGCATTGGCTACACGCTGGAGAGCGAATGAACGTGTTCATCAACTGGCGCCAACGCAGCTTGCTGCGGCGACTGCTGCTGGGTTTCTCCGGCGTCATGCTGGTGGCCTGGCTGGGCCTGCTGGCCTACGAGGTCTACAACCTGCGCCACAACCATGCCAGGGGCGCCGAGGTGTGGAACCGCCGTATCAATGAAAAAACCTTGCTCACCTTGCAGCATCTGGACCTGCAGAAAGTGAACCTGCCCGCCTATCTCAATGGCACGGAGGCGATCACACGCGAGGCCTACAAAGACACCCATGACCTGCCGCCCGGCGTGCATCTGCAGATTTGGTTGGACGGCCGGCAGATCTTCAGCAGCGAGGCCGGCAAAGGCCTGGACAGCCCGACGCCGGAAGGCTGGGTCAGCCACCGGCTCAGCGGGCCGGCCCGCCTGGACGATGCCAGCGGCGGCCGCCTGGAGCTGCGGCGCGACCAAGAAATTTGGGGCGGCTGGTTCCTCTCTCTGGGTGGCCTGGCCTATTTCTTACGCCCCCTGCTTTACTGCCTGCCCTTTCTGCTGCTGCCGGCCCTGCTGCTGGTGCGCCGCGGCCTGGCGCCGCTGCGCGATATCGGCGCGCAGATCGAGCACCGCTCGGTGCAAGACCTGACCCCCTTGCCCGAATCGCCCTATGCCGAGTTGAGCCCGGTGGTGCGCGCCGTCAACCGCCTGATGCAGCGCCTGCAGGAAGGCCTGGACCGCGAGCGAGAATTTTTGCAGGACGCCGCCCATGAGTTGAAAACGCCGCTGGCCGTGGTGCAGATGAATGGCGAGAGCCTGCTGGGCTGCAGCAGCCCCGAGGCCCGCGTTGCCATCCAGCAGCGCCTGCGCGAAGGCGTGGAGCGGGCCACCCATATGGCCGCTCAGTTGCTGGCCCTGGCCCGTTCGCGCGCCGACCTGCTGGAGCAGCAGCTGCGCGAGCAAGACCTCAGCGCCCTCTTGCGCCAGCGTCTGGCCCTGCTGGAGCCGCTGGCCCATAAGCAGGGCATGGAGCTGGAGCTGGACGCGCCCGAGCACTGCCCGCTGCTGCTGCACCGCGAAACCCTGTGCTCCCTGATCGACAACCTGGTCGACAACGCCATCCAGTACGCCCGCGAAGGCGGCTGGGTGAAGATCAGCCTGAGAGCTGACACAGAAGGCGAGGAACCTGGCTGGTTGCTATGCGTCAGCGACCAGGGGCCGGGCATCCCGCCCGAGCAAAGACAGCGGGTGTTTGAGCGCTTTTACCGCCTGGCCGGGCAGGAACAACCGGGCAGTGGCCTGGGCTTGTCCATCGCGGAGCGGGCGGCGGCCCAGCATGGCGGCACCGTCACACTGGACTCGGGTCCGCAGGGTCGCGGCCTGACGGTGACGGTGCGACTGCCTTGCCAGGCAGAGCAGGGCATCGTCGCGCAAGGCTCGCAGGCTGCGCACCCAGCCCGAAGCCTGCGGCGCGGGATTCAGGGTTTCAGGTTCCGGCGAAGCTCGGCGCTGTAGATCGCCGCCTCACCGCAGCGATAGCGCTGGCACAGCTCCAAGGCCTGACCGGCGGCGCTGTAGCGAATCTGCAGAATGTGCAAGAGCGCCGTGCCCGGCGGCACAGCCAAGGCCTCGGCTTGCTCGGCGCTGGCGGCCTGCACCCCC
The DNA here is from genome assembly GCF_003852425.1 of Paucibacter sp. KBW04. GTDB lineage: Bacteria > Pseudomonadota > Gammaproteobacteria > Burkholderiales > Burkholderiaceae_C > Paucibacter_A. Next base: position 82,540 of record NZ_QAJN01000006.1, read on the forward strand.
ACTCTTTGCAGCAGGCGGGTGGGGCCCAGGCCCTGCGCCTCAAACCAAGCACCCAGGTCACTCAGCTCAGCCAAGGCCGGCGGCAACATCGGGCCGTCGGGCCTGAAGGGCAAGCTGCTGAGACACAGCTCCGACATGGCATGCGGGCCTTGGAGATGCAGAAGGCGGCGGCGTATCACCTGGCTGCCTGCGCTCAGCCCCAGGGCGAGGAGCTCGTCCGCCTGGGCCCTGTGCAAGACCTGGGGCAAGGCGGGCGCTGCCTGGGTGAGCAGCGGCGCTTGCGCGCCCAAGGCGGCGGCCGTCACATAACTGCCCGAACCCTGGCGTCGCGTCAGCAAGCCGCGTTCGCGCAAGACGTTCAAGGCCTTGCAAGCCGTCTCTCGCGAGACGGCCATCATGCAAGACAGCGCTCGCTCCGAGGGCAAGGCGTCCAGGCCAGACCAGCGGCCCTGGCGCAAGTCCTGATTGAGGCGTTGCGCCAAACTCAGATAGAGCGGCATGCGCGGCTCACGCACCGCGGCTTCGGCCCGCGCCCCAAAAGATTTCGGCGCGCCACTCAAGCCGCTGCCCGTGCTTGCAAAACCGCTGCTGGACGCCATCGCCACACTCCCCTCTGATCACTGGCCCTGACTATGCAGGGCGAGTTTCAAGCCGAGAAAAAGATTGGCTTAAGAATGGCTAAAGCCCCGAACGCCCCAAGCTCACAGAGGCGGCGGCACAAGCACGATGCAAGCCGGGCTGGGCGTGGCGATGAACTGCCCGCCAAAGCGCAGCCCACCATCGCGGGCATCGCGCTCAAACACGGCCACATGGTCGCTGCGCTGATTGCAGACGAACAGCCGCCGCTGCGCAGCGTCAAACGCAAAGCTGCGCGGGTAAGAGCCCTGCGCCCACACCTCAGCCTGCCAACGCGGGCGGCCATCGGCCTCCAAGGCAAAGATGGCGATGGAGTCGTGCAGGCGATTGAGCGCATAAAGCTGCCGGCCGTCGCGGCTGAGCAGGAGGTCGGAGGCATAGCTGCGGCCGGCAAAACCCGGCGGCAAACTGCTCAGGCTGGCCCGTGGCTGCAGCCGCCCACTGTCCGCATCCAGACTCAGCCATTGCAGGGTCGAACTTTGTTCATTGAGCAAATAAAGCTGCCCAGCCAGCCGCGGGTGGAAGGCCAGATGCCGGGGCCCGCTGCCGGCCGCCAGTTGCAGACGCTGTGCCAGCAGCAAGCGCCCGCTCGCAGCATCAAAACGCCAGCAGCTGAGGAGATTCAGGCCCAGATCGGTTGCCAGCACAAAGTGCCCGCTGGGGTCGGCCAAGGCCATATGCGCATGCGGCGCCGGCCCGGCCGCCACTCCAGGCGCAGCCTCAATCTGGCTGGCTGCCGCCAAGCGGCCATCGCCCGCCAAGGGCAGCACCGCGATATGGCCCGAGCCATAGTTCGCCACAAATGCATGGCGGCCGCCCGGATGCAGGCTCAGATGCACCGGCCCCGCACCGCCCGAGGCCACGGTGGACAAATGCCGCAAGGGTGCTTCAGCATCGGCTTCGATCGCATAGCTGCTGATCGAGCCACTGCGTCGCCCCTCAAAGTTCTCATGCTCGTTGACGGCGTACAGGCGCCGCCCGTCGGGCGAGAGCGTTAGCCAGCTGGGGCTGTGGGCGTTGGCCGCGGCGAGGCGCGCAGGGCCTAGCAAGCCCAAGCCTCCCTGCGCCTCATCGATTGAATAGCGAAGGCTTTGAATGCCCTGCGCCTCGGGCGCATAGCCGCCGATCAAGGCCAAGCCCAACGAGCCGCTCACAGCGGCGAGCGGCACCGAAGCCTCGGCCATGGCGCCGCCCCCCAAACAAGGCAAGGCCGCCGCGCCTTGCAGCAATCGGCGTCGATTCAACACCTCGATCTCCTTTTGATGGCTGCCTTCAGGCACGGCGGGCAAGCCACCATCGCCACTCTTCACGTTCTTCATCCCAGCGCTTGATTGAACCCAAGGTGGGCGAGCGTAGCAGCCCGGGCGTGAATGCGCGGCGAGCCGGCTCAGTAGTTGACGGTGGCGCGCAGACCAAACATACGCGGCGCCGCAAATCCAGCGCGAACACCACGTCCAGATGAGATCGGTTCCACCCAAGTCTTGACCAGGTTGTCGGTCAGATTGGTGCCCCACAGCTCCACATCCCATTTGCCGCTATTGCCCGCCAGCTTCAGCGCCGCATTCAGATTGCCATAGGCCTTCTGGAAAGCGCCGAAGTTGGGATCCTCCAGATTGCGCGGCGTGAAGTACATCTTGCTCTGCCAGCGGTAGCCAAAGGAAGGCGTCAGGGTCAGGTCTTGCCCCAGACCAAAGTCGTGGGCGTAGTTCAGGGCAAAGGAGAACTTGGGGGACCTGGGGAGAGACTTCCCCTTCAAATCCGCTTGCCGTAAACCTACCCAACGAACATCAACACCAGGTGTGTTTGCCACTATGTTCGGGCAAGCGAACTCTCCAACTCGGTCATTGCAAAGCCAGTCATCGTCATAGGTGTCCCACTGTTTAATCTTGGCGTCCAAGAATGAGGCGAACCCTGACAGCTGGCCACCGCTCCAAGGGAGCGATTTGAACTCCAGTTCCAAGCCCCGAATTGTCGATTCGCCGATATTCTGAGTCATCCACCCCCGCACTACGCAATCATCCTGACCTACCAAGGCACCACAATATCCGTCTTTATATTTCCTAACTCCATAGGTGTGCATATTGGTGTAATGCATATCAGTGAAATCCGTATTGAACGCCACCAAGCTTATGTCCAGGGTCCGATCGAGCAATCTCCCTTTGTAGCCCAGCTCGAAATTCTTCGTGTGCTCAGGCTTGTACTCACGATAGAAAATTCGATTTGCTTCGTCCTTTGCAAATGTGCAGGTTTGCGATGCACCGCCACATCTATCCGTACGATCAGAAAATCCACCCGGCCTGTACGCCGTGGCGAGGGAGCCAAAGATCATTTGGTTCTGATCTATGTCGAATTGAAGACCCAGTCGATAGCTGGTGTTTTTGTAGCTTTCTGACTTCGTGTTCAAGTCATCCATGGCAGGAAACGCGCTGGCGCCTGCGAACGGCCCCATCTCGAAAGTGAGATCTGTCCCGTCATGCGGCATACCTTGGCTGAGAGGATAAGGCTTGAACTTGCCGTTGTAGTACCAAGGGACCTCGCTGTTGTCCATGTAGATCGACTTCCCCGCGACATCGCTCCGGCTGTCGCGGGTCATTCGAATGCCTGCAGTCGCCGTCCAACGATCAAATATTCTCAGGTCGCCCTGGGCAAACAAGGCCTTGGACTCGTTGCGTCGATCCGTCTGATCCCAGTAATGCGCACGTGGAAATGCATTGTTAGGCCACCCAACAGTTACCAGTTGATCCTGCCCCATCTCAATCGCATTTCGCTCCCCCATGTAAAAGGCTCCAACAACGGTTCGCCAATTCTTGGCTTCATGTTTGAGTTGCAGTTCATGCACGGTCGTCTTGTAGCGCGAGTCAAAGACATATGCGGCTTCATCGGTGACGTTTGGAATAGGCCCCGATAGCGCCCCATTTGCGAGTACAAAAATGTCCCTTTCAACGGCATGTAAGCCGCCGTCATTGTCCTGATGCTGGCTGCGGCTTTGCACCGAATAGCCGGTGCGCAGCTGCACATCGGTACCCGGATTAACGCGCCAGGTCAGCAGGCTGCGCACGCTGTCCATGGTCATGTCTAGCTTGCCAGGCACATTGATCTTGGCATGCCACTGCCCCTCGGGGCCACAAGCGCGCGCCGTGCCAGCGGCCATCTCGCAGTCGCGCATCAAGACCTCGCCCGCACCATTGTTCTGGAACCGGTCGAAGGAGGCTTGCCACTCCAGCTCGGGCGCGATGGCCCAGCGCGCGGCCAGGCGGCCGGCCCATTGATTGGAGTTGTAGTAGTACTCGCTGGGCTTGAGCACACGGTTGAGACGCTGATCCACATCGGGCTTGCCGTTGGGGGTAAGCACAAAGCCGCCCTTGCCGTCGGACACGCGATAGCCGCGATCCGTCATATCCCGCTCCTGGGTGATGAAGCCGTCACGGGTGTCGCGGACAAAAGCGCCCCGCAGCGCGAACTTGTCACCAAAGGACTTGTTGTAGACGGTGCGCAGCTGGCGGGCGTTGTAGTTACCCAGCTGCACCGAAGTCCAGCCGTAGTCGGACTTGAAGTCGGGCTTGGCCAGATTGATGTTGATGACGCCGGCGGTGGAGTTGCGGCCAAACAGTGTGCCTTGGGCGCCGCGCAGGACTTCGATGCCGTCCAGATCAAACATCAGGGCCAGGGCGCCCTGCGGCCGGGGCGAATAAATGCCATCGACGTGGATGCCCACGGCCGGGTCGCCAATCTCGGTGAAATTGGTGGAACTCACACCACGAATCGACATCACCACGCCCGAGTCGGCCGGCGAGAGCCCGAACTGCACATTGGGCACCATGCCGCTGAGGTTGCGCACTTCCTTGACGTTGTCGCGCAGCAATTCGTCGGCGCTGATCGCGGTGACGGCGATCGGCGTTTTCATCAAGCTGGTCTTGCTGCGGGTGGCCGTCACCGTCACCTGGGGCAGTTCCTTGAGCTCATGCTTGCCATCGTGCTTGCTGCCCTGTTTGGGCTTGTCGGTCTCCTCGGCAGGCTCGGCGGCATTCTGGGCCCAAGCCGCAGGGGCCAGGCCCAGCAGGGCCGCGGCGGCCAGGCTGATGGCGCTGGGCATGAAGGCCGGGCGCGGGCTCGCTTGCTGCGAGGGCTTGCTTCTCTTCAGGATCTTCATCTCGGGTCTCCAATGGCTCTTGTCGGTTTTGACGGGAAGGAAAAACTGCAGTGATGAAACTTCGGGGGGCGCCTGACTCAGCAGCGCAAAGACTCACTCGGCGGAACGCCCAGCACCGCGCTCGCGCGCAGGTACAAATCAATGCGACGCTGCAGCAGCCGCTGGACATTGGCATCAGCGGGCTTGTCGCATTCCAGAACACCGTTGATGCTGCGGGTGGTTTCGCCGAAACCACCGCCATTCACAAAGGCCGCATGGGCCGAGCGAATATTGGGGCCCGGCTGGGTCATCCAGTACCAGAGGGCGGTCTGCCAGGCCACCTTGGCATCGCGGGCCACGCGGTCGGGATCGGCCCAGAGGTCCAGCCCCAGGGCCTCGCCGGCTTTTTTGTACTGATAGTTCCAGGACAGCTGGATAGGCCCGCGACCGTAGTACTGCTGGCCGGGCGCGCAGCGCTCGCCGGGCTCCTGCTCGCGGCAGTACTTGTCATGGTTTTCGACCCGGTACTCGCGCTGGGCCTTGAGCTCATCCGACTCATGCCCGATCTGCGCCAAAAAAGCCGCCATCTCTTGCCTCCGTAGTAACTCGCTACCCGTGCCGGCGAAGCCAGGCATGCTGCGCTGGGCGGCGATGAACTCCTCGTAGCGGTAGAAGGCTAGGCGCTGCGGGAATAGCTGATCAAATTGCGCCTCGCTCAGATGGAATTGGGCGCTATGGCTAGACTCGGCGCCGGACTGGGGTTTGGCCTCGGCTTCGGCCTCGCCCTGGCCCCAAGGGCTGCCGCATGCCTGCAAGAGGAGCGCGGAGACAAGCCCTCCCAATGCCAGCGTGATGCCCTTGAACTTGAATCCCATACCTCGTCCCTCGCTTGCTTGGTTTCTCTGCCGACCAGCCCTTGCGGAACGCTGGTACTCAACTGGCAGCAACTGTCGAGGCAAGGCACTTCAGGGCGACTCAAGACCGTCTTAAGGCATCCTTAATTGCGCTCTCGATACAGTCCGCAGCCTATGAAGATCTGCTTGGTCGAAGATGATTTGGTGCTCGGGCGCTCCCTGCAGTCCTTGCTGCAAGACGGTGGCCACGAGGTGGTCTGGGTTCGCCGCGTGAGCGATGCGCGCTACTGGACCGAGGAGCAGAGCTTTGACGCCGTCTTGCTGGACCTGGGCCTGCCAGATGGCAATGGCCTGGACCTGCTGCGCCAGCTGCGCACGGCCCAGAAGCAGCTGCCCATCCTCGTCATCACGGCACGCGACAGCATCGAGGATCGCCTGCACGGCCTGGACAGCGGCGCCGACGACTATCTGATCAAGCCCTTTGTCGGCGCCGAGATGCTGGCACGCCTGCGCGCGGTACTCAGACGCAGCCATGGCGAGAGCGGCGAGGTGGCTTTGTGGACGGCCAAGGACCTGGCCCTGGACGAGCGCCGCATGGTGCTGACGCGGGCGGGCGAAACGCTCAGCCTTTCACGCACCGAATTTGCCCTGCTGCTGACGCTGATGAAGTTCTCCGACCGGGTGATGACCCGGCGGGAGCTGGAAAGCCGCGCCCTGCCGCATAGCGACGGCCATGCCCTGGACGTGCATATGTTCAATCTGCGCAAGAAGATCGGCGAAGGCTATATCCGCACCGTCCGGGGTGTGGGTTATGTGCTGGAGCGGCAATGAGCCCGCGGGGTCAGGTCGGGTCCACACGCCCGAACAGGGCCAGCACCTCCAGCACCGGCATGGCGCCGGGCGGCAGCAGGGCCTGGTCGCGATGCACCAGGGCCAGCTCGCGGGTCAAGGGCGGGTCCAGCGGCAAGATGCGCAAGCCCTCGTGCAGAGGCTGGGCATGCGGGGCCTCGGCCTGCTCCAGCGGCAGGATGGCCGCGCCATAGCCGGCCACCACCAGGCTCTTCATCGCCTCGGTGTAGTTGAGCTCGATGCGGGCCGCCGGGCTGTGTCCGGCCTGGCCAAACCAGGCCATGGTGTGGCGGAACATCTGCGTGCCACTTTCGTTGAAGATCAGTGGCTTGTCGGCCAACCAGGCCGGGGTGGCGTGCGCCGGCGCCGACCAGTCCAGCGGCACAAAAGCCATCATCGGGTCGCTGCGCCAGGGCCGGCATTGCAGAACACCGCCGGCCGGGATGGGCAGGGTCACGATGCCGAAGTCCAGCTTGCCCGCCTCCACCCGCGCCAGAGTCTCATGCGTGCCCAGCACATGGACCTCCACCTCGATATCGGGATGCTGCTGGCTCAAGGCCTCCAACACCTGGGGCAGCAGATAGACGACCACGCCGGTCGCCGTGCCCAGGCGTATCTTGCCGGCCCGGCCTTGGGCATGGCGCTGTAGCTGGGCGATCAAATCATCGGCCTCGCGCAAGAGGGCGCGGCCGCGTTGCACCAGCAACTCGCCCGCTGAGCTGAGTTGCACGCCCCGACCCGCCGCCCCCGAGCCCCTGCCCCGCTTGGCCCGCAGCATCAGCGCGGCGCCCAGCCGCGCCTCCAACTCGCTGATATGCAGGCTGATGGTGGGCGGCGCCAGGTGCAAGGCCTGGGCGGCGGCAGCAAAGCTGCCCAGATCGGCAATCGCCACCAGGCTGCGCACCTGGTCGAGGTTGAGGCTTCGCATCAGAATTCCTGAATTAATCAGTCAGATGATTCAACTTTCCAAACCTTACCCCAAAACCCAAGATGCGGGCACTGCCGATTCACCCACTCAGAAAGCGCCCATGCCCTCCCCTCACCTCAGTCAGCCGAGCAGCAGCCCTGTGTTTTCATTCGCCGCCGCTCGCAGGGTATTGCGGCGCCTGCTACAGACTTGGCAAGCCGGCCGCCAAGCCCGGCAGGAACGCAGGCGCCAGCGCGAGGAATTGGCCTTGATGAGCGCGCCCGAGCTGAGCGATCTGGGCCTGAGCCGCGCCCAAATTCAGTTCGATCTGAGCGAGTGGAAAAGCTCGGCCGACTGAGGCCCGCCCCCTCAGCGCCGGGCCACAAAAGCCCCGCACAATGCAGACAGATTGAGGAGACCGTCTGCATGCCTTTGACACCACCTTTTTTTGCCCCGCAGAGCTTTGTCGATGCCGATGCGGCCTTGGCCCAGGCCCAGCTGATCTACACCAGCAGCATCCAGCATCTGCGCCAGGCCTTGCAGCGTTTTGTGGCCGGTGAGGACCTAGGTCGGGTGCGCGCCTGCTACCCCTTTGTGCGCCTGCGCACCAGCACGGTGGGGCCCGCCGACTCGCGCCTGGCCTTCGGCTTTGTGGCCGGCGCCGGCACGTTTGAGACCACCCTGACCCGGCCCGATCTGTTTGCCGACTACGACCGCGCCCAGTTCAAGCTGCTGCTGGCCAACCACGGCCAGGCGCTGGAGATTGGCACCAGCCACCAGCCCATCCCCCTGCACTTCGCGCTCAGCGAGCACGAACATATCGAGGGTCATCTGACGCCCGAACGGCGCCGCATGCTGCGCGATGTCTTCGACCTGCCCGACCTCGCCGCCATGGACGATGGCATCGCCAACGGCACCCACGAGCCCAAGCCCGGCGAGCCCCAGCCCCTGGCCCTGTTCACCGCCCCAAGAGTGGACTATTCCCTGCACCGCCTGCGCCACTACACCGGCACGGCGGCCGAGCATTTTCAGAACTTTGTGCTCTTCACCAACTACCAGTTTTATATCGACGAGTTCGTCAGCATGGGCCGTGGGCTGATGCTGCAGGCGGCCGATCCGGCGCGGCCCGATGCACTCGATGACTGCATCGCCTTTGTCGAGCCCGGCAATGTCATCACGCCACGCGCCGGCTTGAGCGCCGCCGATCTGGCCCTGTTGGGCGCCACCGGCCAGCCACCGGCTCGCCTGCCGCAGATGCCGGCCTACCACCTGCTGCGCCGCGACCACAGCGGCATCAGCATGATCAATATCGGCGTCGGCCCCGCCAATGCCAAGACCATGAGCGACCACGTCGCCGTGCTGCGCCCCCATGCCTGGCTGATGCTGGGCCATTGCGCCGGCCTGCGCAATAGCCAGCAATTAGGCGATTACGTGCTGGCCCACGCCTATGTGCGCGAAGACCATGTGCTGGACGAAGAGCTGCCGCTGTGGGTGCCCATCCCGCCCCTGGCCGAGGTACAGCAGGCGCTGGAGCAGGCGGTGGCCGATGTGACCCAGCTCAGCGGCTTCGAGCTCAAACGCATCTTGCGCACCGGCACCGTGGCCAGCACCGACAACCGCAACTGGGAGCTGCTGCCCAATGAGCGCCATGGCGGGCCGGAGCGCCGCTTCAGCCAAAGCCGCGCCATTGCGCTGGACATGGAGAGCGCAACCATAGCCGCCAATGGCTTTCGCTTCCGCGTGCCCTACGGCACCCTGCTCTGCGTCAGCGACAAACCCCTGCATGGCGAGATCAAGCTGCCCGGCATGGCCGACCAGTTCTACCGCGCCCGGGTCGACCAGCATCTGCGCATAGGCCTGCGAGCCCTGGAGTTGCTGCGCGCCAACCCCCTGGGCCAGTTGCACAGCCGCAAGCTCAGAAGCTTTGCCGAAGTGGCCTTCCAGTAGCCGAGAATCAGTCCGACGCTGCCCTTGCCACTCCGCCGGATCACCATGAGCTTCGACAACCCCACCCTGTTCAATCTGCTGCTGATCCAGGCCCTGGCCTCGGCCGGCCTGATGCTGGCCCTGACCGGCTGGCAGACCAGTGCGGGCAGCCGACGCGCCCTCGGCTTCTGGGGCTTGCAAGCCCTTGCCTGGCTGCTGCTGGGCGCCTCCGAGTTCGGTCATGAGCGCCTGCTGCTGAGCCTGGCCATGCTGGGCTTCAGCGCCAGCCTGAGTCTGCTGTGGTGGGCCCTGCGCCTGTGGCTGCGGCCCTTGCCCGGCCGCGCCCTCTTGCTGCTGGCGCCGCTGCTGATGCCTCTGGTCTACGCCCTGCAGTTCGAGGACAGCACGTTTCGCGTGGCCTGGGCCCATGGCTGGCTGGCGCTGCAGCTGGTGATGATTGGCCTGGCCCTGGCCTTGCCCGAACGCAGCCGCCTGGAGCCCGGCATGGTGCTGCAAGCCCGCCCCCATGTGGCGCCGGGCCTGGACAACCGCCGCTGGCGCCTGCTCTTGCTGGCGGCCCTGCTGCCGGTTTTTTTGCTCAGCTTGTTGCGCGCCGGGCAGGGCCTGGTGAATCCGCAACTGCTCAGCCCGCTAGGGCCTGCCATCATCAACAGCGCCCTGGCCCTGTCCATGCACTGGGCCTTGCTGGCCGGCCTGCTGGCCCTGGTGCTGGCCTGGCGCAATGAGATCGAGACCGAGCTGGCCCGCCTGGCCCAGACCGATGGCCTGACCGGCTTGATCGACGCGCGCGCCTTCGCGGCCCGCTCGGTGGACATGATCTCCATGGCCCGGCGCCACCAGGAACCCCTGGCCCTGATGGTGCTGGACATCGACCGCCTGAAGGAGATCAATGCCTTGCAAGGCACCGAGGCCGGCGACCGCGCCCTGGCCTTGTTCGGCAGCTGCTTGCAGGCGCAGATGCGCTTGGGCGATCTGGCCGGCCGGGTCGGCGGCGAGGAGTTCGGTGTGCTGATGGCGCGCTGCGAGGCCTTGGGCCCACAAGCCCTGGACCTGCGCCTGCGCAATGCCCTGGCGGCACGGGCCAAGAGCGAGCTGGGTTTTGAGCTGAACTTCAGCGCCGGCTGGGCCAAGCTACGCCACGGCGATCGCAATGTGGACGATCTCATGCGACGCGCCGAGATTGCGCTCTACGAAGCCAAGCACGCGGGTCGCGGCCTGCTGGTGGCCGAGCCCGGCCTGGACTCCTGAGCCCCGGCACAAGGCTGGCACGCGGTTTGCAATAGCTTGAAGGCCAGGGCTTCCACAAGAAGCCCACCCCAAGCCGATTGCAGCCCAAGCCCACGCCATCCGCCGCCATGTTCAGATTCAAATTCCGCAGCCCCGTCGCCAGCTCTGCCTCGACCCCTACCTTCTCCCTGCCCCTGGGCCTGCCCTTTCTGTCGGGCTCCGGCGCCAGCGCCCAACCCGGCCCAGGCTGCGCCACCTTGCGCGAAGCGCCTGCCCCGCTGGCCGCCAGGCCCTTGCCAGCCCTGCAAATCCGCCGCCTCAACGCGGCTGAGGCGCAATGGCTACCCGGATTGTGCGAGCTGCTGATCGACAGCGTGCACCGGGGCGCCTGCCTGGGCTTTCTGGCCCCGCTCTCGCTCGGCGCGGCGCAAGACTACTGGCGCTCCGTGCTGGCCCGCCTGGGCCCCCAGCATGAGCTGTGGATTGCCTGCGATGCCGAGGCGCCCGAGGGCACAAGCCCCAAGCTGCACGGCGCCGTCCAACTAGCCTTGTGCAGCAGCGCCAACGCGCACCATCGTGGCGAGGTGCAACGCTTGATGGTGCACAGCCAGTCCCGCAGTCGGGGCATTGCCAGCCGCTTGATGAGCCGGCTGGAATGCGCGGCCCTGAGCCGGGGGCGTCAGTTGCTGGTACTGGAGACGCCCTCGGGCTCGCAAGCCGAGGCGGTCTACGTCCATCTGGGCTGGCAACGTGCCGGTGAAATACCGGCTTATGCCAGCTGCGCCGAAGGCCGCTTGCGCGACACCGTCTTCTACTTCAAGCGCCTGCAAGCGCCCGCCTGAGACCCTCTCAGAGCTGCACACAGCTGACGCAGCCGCGGCCCTTGGACTTGGCCAGATAGAGCTGCTCGTCGGCCGCACTGATCAGCTCGGCCGCCGCCCGCCCGGTCTGCGGCCGCATCACCGCACAGCCCACGCTGACGGTCAGGAAGGGCCCGACATCGGAGTAGGCATGGGCGATATGGGCCATGCGCACAGCGTCCAGAACATCTTGCGCCAGGCCGCGGGCGCCCTCCAGATCGGTCTCGGGCAGCACGCAGGCGAACTCCTCGCCGCCAAAGCGGCTGACGAAGTCACCGGGGCGCTTGAGCTGCATATTCAGAATCGCCGCCACCTGGCGCAAGGCCTCGTCACCGGCCAAATGGCCGTAGTGATCGTTGTAGCGCTTGAAGAAGTCCACATCGATGATCAGCAGGCCGATCTCATTGGCATTGCGCATGGCGCGCTGGAACTCCTGCTCGCAGCACTCGTCGAAATAACGCCGGTTGTAAACCCCGGTCAGACCGTCGATGAAGGAGAGGTGGCGCAGCAGATCGCCCTGCAGCTTGAGCTGCAAATGGGCTTTGACCCGGGCCCGCACCACGGCCGGATTGAAAGGCTTGGCGATGTAGTCCACCGCGCCCAACTCCAGGCCAAAGGTTTCTTCCTTGGCATCGCTGTGCACGGTGACGAAGATCACCGGCAGATCCCGCAGCATGGGGTCGGCCTTGATCTGGCGGCAGACCTCGTAGCCGTTCATGCCCGGCATCTGCACATCGAGCAGGATCAGGTCGGGATTCTTGTCGCGACACATATCCAGGGCCTGCTGGCCCGAGGTGGCCACCATCACCTGATACTCCGAGGCGAAGACTTGGTAGAGCACCTGAATATTGATGGGCTGATCGTCCACGATCAGCAGGCGCGCGCGGCGCGTGGGCGGGCCCAGCAAACTCAGGTCAGGGCCGCCAGACGGTCGAAAGCTTGTGTTCGTCATGCTGGTACGCGCGCCAGGCAAGCCTGGCAGAGGGCGAGCGCCTGCTCGAAGTTGAGGGCCGAAAGCGCCTGTTCAATGGCAGGCATTTCGGGTTGAAGCCGGTCGGCATGCTGCTCGCGCAAGGCGTTGAAGGCATCGGTCGCGCCCATATCCCAGTCCTGCAAGAGCGTGAGCAAACTCGTCATCGCAGCCCTGAATTCTGCCGCGTCGCTCAGGCCCGTGGTAGTCGCCTTGGGCACGCTCTTGGGCTTGAGGTCCACCAAGTCCTGGGCCAGCTGCACCAGCAAGGCGCAGGCAGGCACGACCAGCTTTTCCAGCGCGGCAATCCATTCGGCGCTGAGCGTTTCGCCTCTCTTCAGAGCGGCCTCGCCCTCGGCGCCCACCTCGGCCAACTCATTCGCGCCCAGCGTCGCTGCCAGGCCCTTGAAGCTATGCGTCAGCAGCACCGCCTCGTCGAGGTCCTGGTCCGCCATCTTGACGCTCAACTGCTGGGGCAGTTGCAGGGCAGATTTGGCGAAGGACAGGGTCATGCGCTGGAACAACTCGGCCTTGCCCATGAAGCGGTCCATGGCGGACTGGGCATCAAATCCTTGGGACAGGGCCTTGGCTTGCAAGTCCTCAGGCACCGCCAGCGTGGCAAAGCGATGCTCCTGCACGACCGGCTCGGGTCGGTCCTGGCTGTGCAATATCACGCCCACCAATTTATCCATGTCAAACGGTTTCCCCACATGTTCATTCATGCCTGCGGCCAGGCATTCCTCCCGGTCCGAGGCCATCACATTGGCGGTCATCGCGATGATGGGCAGGCTTGTCAGCTGCAAGTCCTGCCGTATCGCACGACTTGCACTGTAACCGTCCATCACCGGCATTTGCACATCCATCAGCACCAGGTCAAAAGCTTCGGGGCTGGCCCGCAAGATGTCAACCGCCACCTGCCCGTTGCCCGCCAGCTGCACGCTGGCGCCAGCGTCCTCCAGCAATTCCTGGGCAACCTGCTGGTTGTTGAGGTTGTCCTCCACCACCAGGATGCGCAGCTTGTGCAAGGGCTTGCTGAGGCCTTGCTGCAGCGCGGGTGAAGGCTCGCCGCCCTGCTCGGCGCGGCGCGCCTCCTGCACCGCGTCCAGCAACATCTGCGGCGTGATCGGCTTGACCAGATAGCCATCGAGCAAGCCTTGCTCTTCCTCGCTACGGCGAAGCAGCTCTTCGCGCCCCTGTGCCGTCACCATGATGATCTGGGGCTGTGGCAGGCCCGGCGCCATGCCGCGCAGACGCTGGATCATCTCAAAGCCATCCAGGCCCGAGCCCATGCGCCAGTCACTCAGCAGCAGCTCATAGGGCTCGCCCTGGGTGGCCCGCTCTTGCAAGAGGCGCAAGGCCTCATCGCCCGAGTCCACCAGCTCCATGCGCAGGCCCAGGGCCCGGCCGCTGCGCCCCAGCAGCTCGCGCGCCACCGGGTTGTCGTCCACCACCAGGGTGCGCAAGGCCGGCAGCTGGGCTTGCACCAGACGGGTGTCGCTGGCCTGGGCGGGAGCTTCCAGGCCCAGATTGAGGGTGAAATAGAAGCGGCTGCCTCGGCCCAGCTCGCTGTCCAGCTGCAAGGTGCCGCCCATCAAATGCACCAGGCGCTGGCTGATCGCAAGGCCGAGGCCGGTGCCCCCATAACGGCGGGTGGTGGAGGCCTCGGCCTGAGAGAAACCGGTGAAAATCTTTTCCTGATTCTCGGGCGCGATGCCGATGCCGGAGTCGCTGACCGAGAACTGCACCGCCGCCGAAATATCCCCCGGCTGCAAGGGCCGCAAAAGCTTCAGCGACAGCACCACCTCGCCTTCCTGGGTGAACTTGGTGGCATTGCCGCCCAGATTGATCAAGACCTGCTGCAGGCGCATGGAGTCGGCCACCAGCAGAGGCGGCAGCTCGGCATCCAGATCGAACAAGATGTCGATATTCTTTTGGCCCACATTGGCCGAGAGAATGACGGAGAGATCGCGGAAGAGCTGGTCGACCCGGAAGGGCTGCATGTCCAGCGCCATCTTGCCGGCCTCGACCTTGGAGAAGTCCAGGATATCGTTCAGCAAGCCCAGCAGGGAGCGGGCCGCGCCCTCGGTCTTGCTGGCGTAGTCCTTCTGGCGCGGGGTCAGCTCGGTTTTTTGCAGCAGGCGCAGCAGGCCCAGAATGGCGTTCATGGGCGTACGGATCTCATGGCTCATATTGGCCAGGAACTGGCCCTTGGAGCGCGCCGCTTCTTCGGCCGCTTCCATGGCCAACATCATGTCGGTGATGTCGATGCGGAAGCCCACGATATGGCCGTCATCCATGCGGCGCTCGATCACCCGGTTCCAGCGCCCATTGCCCAGCTTTTGCACCAGCTGGGTTTCGCCGCTGCGGTGCGCCGTCAGGCGATTCTGAATCCAGCTTTCCTCCTGCCCCTCGCCCACCACATACTGGCCCAGATTGACGCCCAGCCGGATCACATCCTCAAACCGGGCGCCGGGCACGATCTGGTCTTCGGCGCCCTCATAAACCTGGCGGTACTTTTCATTGCAGAAGACCAGCTTGTCCTGCGGGTCGAACAGCACAAAGGCCTCGTTGACCGCGTCGATGGAGCCGCGCAGCAAGGCCTCGGCCTTGCGCACCTCGGCCTCGGCCCGCTTGCGCGCACCGATATCGGTATAGGTGGTGACGAAGCCGCCGCTGGGCACCGGCTTGCTGCGCATCTCCATCACCAGGCCATCGGGCCGCTCACGCTCCCACTGGTGGGGCGCCAACATGCTGGCGCGTGCCACTTCCATGCTGTGCTTCATCGCCGCGTCCAGATCCAGCGTTCCGTTTTCGCCCCGGGTCCAGATCAGGCGCAAGACGTCTTCGATCGGCGACTCTTTGTCCTGAACCTCGTCCTCGCGCAGGCCATAGAGATCCATGAACATGGTGTTGTGCAGGGCCAGGCGGAAGTCCGCGTCGACAAAGGTCAGGCCGCAGGGCAGGCTGTCCAGCACCACGCGGATCAACTCATTGCTGCGCCGCTGCTCTTCGGCCAAGCGCTTGGCCTCGCTGATGTCGTAATAGGTGGTGACAAAGCCACCGCCCAGCATGGGCGCGCCACGCACCTCGATGACCTTGCCGCTGCGGTGATGCTGCTCGAAGTGATGGACTTTTGGATTGAGCCCGCGCTGGATCAGGTCCTGGATATGGGCCTCCATGGCCTCGCCCTCGCCATAGTCGCCAAAGCTGGCGTTGTAGCGGATGAAGGACTCAAAGCGCGGCGGCATCTCCTCGAATAGATGCTCGGGGAACTCGAACATCTCGACGAATTTGCGGTTGTAGGCGCGCAGATTGAGCTCGCTGTCGAACACGCTCAGCGCGCAAGGCAGGCTTTCCATCACGCTCAGCAAGACCTGGTGGTTGCGCTTGCTCTCCACCTCCAGCTCACGCTGGGCGGTAATGTCCTGGTAGGTGCCGACGATGCGCATGGCGCCGTTGTCGTCAAACGAGGCCTCGCCCACCGATCTCACCCAAAGGAAACGCCCCAGATCGGTATTCAGCGCCAACTCCATATCCCAGGACTCGCTGGGATCCTTGGCCTTGTCCATGGCCTCTTGCAGCTTCATCCGGTCCTCGGCGGAGAAGTAAGACAGGGCCTGCTCCAGCGTCACCGGCGTACCGGGCGCGATGTCATGCAAACGGCAGGTCTGCTCTGACCAAATCAGCTCGCGTGTCTGCAGGTCGTATTCCCAGCCGCCCAGGCCGGCCAGCAGCTCCGAGCGGTCCAGGGCGGCCTGCTTGCGCAGCAGCCCTTCCTCGCTGCGCTTGCGGGCGTTGATGTCCATCAAAGTGCCGGCAATCCAGCGCGGCGCGCCGCTGGCATCGCGCTCGTAGAGCTTGCCGCGCATCAGGCACCAGATCCAGGCGCCCGACTCATGCAAAAGGCGCAGCTCGCATTCAAAGAACTCGGTATCGCCACGGCAATGGCGGGCCAACATATCGGAGGCCATCGCCATATCGTCGGGGTGGATGTAGCGCAGCCAGGTGCGCGCGTTCAGCGGCACCATATCGGCCAATTTGCGGCCGGTGATATTGGCCCAGCGCTCGTTGAAGCGGGCCTCGCCGGTCTGTTCGTTCCACTCCCAGGTGCCGACATGGGTGCCGTCGATGATGCGGGCCAGGCGTTCGCGCTGCTCGGCCAGATCGCTGCGGGCGCGCCGCGCCGCAGTGATGTCGGTGCGGATGGAGATGTACTTCTGCACCCGCCCGTTTTCATCCAGGATGGGCGCGATGATGCTGTTGACCCAGTAGATCTCGCCATTCTTGGCGCGATTGCAGATCTCGCCCTGCCAGGATCTGCCCACCGAGATATCGGCCCATAGCTTGCGCCAGAACTCCGGCGGATGCTGGCCGGAATTGACGATGCGGTGGTTGTGGCCCAGCAAC
Source organism: Paucibacter sp. KBW04 (assembly GCF_003852425.1). GTDB lineage: Bacteria > Pseudomonadota > Gammaproteobacteria > Burkholderiales > Burkholderiaceae_C > Paucibacter_A. The sequence goes on from NZ_QAJN01000006.1 coordinate 99,326, forward strand.
TCCTCGCGGCTGTAACCGCTGATGCGGCTGAAGGCCTCGTTGGCGTCGATGATGGTGCCGGCCGCATCGGCCACCGAGACGATGGCGTGCTGGTGAATGGTGTCCAGCAAGGACTTGTTGATGCCCATGGAGCGCGCCAGCTCCAGCTGCACCTGTTTGCTGTCCGAGGTATCGCGGGCGATCTCGATAAAGCCGGTGTGGCGGTCCTTGTCGTCCTTCAGCGCCTGCAGCTCGGCAGACACCCAAAATCTATGCCCGTCCTTGTGCTTGTTCTGCCGCTCCCGGCGCATCAGCTGCTTGGCGACCAGCAGCTCACCCAGCTGCTGCGCTGTCAAATCGACCTCGGCGGGATCGACGGCCAGAAATTCCGGCGCCCGACGGCCCAGCACCTCGGCCTCGGCATAGCCCGTCATGCGGGTGAAGCCCTCGTTCACCCAGGTGATACGCATCTCGGTATCCAGCAGCATCAGCGCACTGCTGGTGCCGCGCATGGCAAAAGAGTACTGCTGCAGACGCACGCCCATCTCGCTCATCTGCGCCTGCAGGCGGCGTTCGCGCCGCAGCAAGCCCAGGCCCAGCAAGACCAAAGCCAGCAGCAGACCGATGAAAAGCAAGGCCAGGGCGGGCAGGGAGACCATCACCCTATCCTCGGGCTGACTCGCCACAGCAGCGGCACCGGCGGCGGCAAGGGCCGGCGCGGCCAGCAGCAGGTTCAGGCTCAGGCTCAGACTCAATCCCAGGCCCAGGACCTGGGCAGAAAGAAACCGGTTCCAAGACACCCAGGGTGTCCGCATGTTCTCCGCTTTCTTCCGGCCTTGAGCTTGCATTGCAAATCCCGTGCCGAGCTGGCACACAAAGGGTTCAGGGGCTTCGCTTAGTTTAGAGACAAGCCGAGAGATTCAGCAAAAGCTTTTGCGCTCTCTCTTGGTACTTGTGCCACGACTTTATGAGTTAGCCCTTGCTCTGCGTTGACTTGGCCTAGTCTCAGTCCTCAGCGGCATGCGAAAAACGTCGCTTGGATGACTTTTGCCACAGAAACGACAAGGGGCGGCCCGCCAAGGCCGCCCCCGAAGCTATCAGTTCAAGCGATCAGATCGCCTCGCCCGGCGCGCCCTCCTGCAAGAGCCGCTCCGCCTCGCGGCGGCCGAAGAGCCAGAACAGCACCGGGGTCAAAAAGGTGTCCAGCAAGGTCGAGCTGATCAGGCCCGAGAAGATCACCACCGCCACCGGATGCAGGATCTCGGTGCCCGGCCGCTCGGCCTCGAACAAGAGCGGCGCCAGCGCAAACGCCGTCACCAGCGCCGTCATCAGCACCGGGCTGAGCCGCTCCACCGAGCCACGCAGAATCATCTTCAGGTCGAAGTTCTCGCCCTCGAAGCGCATCAGATTGATGTAGTGGCTGACCTTCAAAATGCCGTTGCGCACCGAGATGCCCGCCAGCGTGATAAAGCCCACCAGGGCCGCCACCGACAGGGGCTGACCCGAGATCCACAGGCCCAGCACCGCCCCCACCAGAGCAAGGGGAATATTGGCCATGATCATCAAGGCCAGACGGGTGCTTTTGTAGCGCCCGAACAAGACCACGAACATCAGCGTTGCCGACACCAGGGACAGCAGACCCACCAGGCGTGAGGCTTCCTCTTGCGCCTTGAACTGCCCACCCAAAGTGATGAAGTAACCCTCGGGCAGAGGCGTGGCCGCTACCGCCGCGCGGATGTCCACCACGATGTCAGACAGCGCCCGGCCCTGGGCATTGGCCGAGAGCACGATGCGGCGCTTGCCCTCGTCGCGGCTGATCTGATTGGGGCCGTCGCCCTCCTCGATGCTGGCCAGCAGAGACAGCGGCACAGGGCCGGTGGGCGTGTCCATCATCAGGCGGGCCAGGCCGTCCATGGCCCGCTCGCCCTCGGGCAGGCGCAGCACCAGGGGGAAGCGCCGGCCGCCCTCGATGATTTGCGCCATCTGCTCGCCCTGCACCAGGGTTTGCAGCGTGGCCAAGAGCTGCGGCACCGGCACGCCATAACGAGCGGCCGCAGCGTAGTCGATGCGCAGCTTGATCTGCGGCGCCAGCACCATCTTCTCCACCTCCAGATCGGCCAGGCCGGGGATTTGGGCCAGGCGAGCGCGCAGGCTTTCGGCCTGGCCACGCAACTGGTCTAGGTCCTCGCCAAAGATCTTGATGGCGATCTGCGAGCGCACGCCCGAGAGCATGTGGTCGATGCGGTGCGAGATCGGCTGCCCCAGGCTGACGGCCACCGGCAACAAGCTCAGACGCGCCCGCATATCGGCCTTGATCTCGTCCATGCTGCGCGTGATCTGCGCCTGCGGCAGCAGGCCCACATCCAACTCGCTGACATGCACGCCCTCGGCATGCTCGTCCAACTCCGCCCGGCCGCTGCGCCGCCCCACATGGCTGACCTCGGGCACCTGGGCCAGCAACTGCTCGGCCTGGCGCGCCACGGCCGAGCTGGCTTCCAGCGTCACGCCGGGGTTGAGTCGCAAGCCCACCAACAAGCTGCCCTCATTGAAGGGTGGCAAAAAAGTGGTGGCGAAAAAAGGCACGGCCGCCAGCGCCGCCAGCACCGCCAACACCGCAGCCGCGATGGCCGTGCGCGGCCGCGCGAGCGTCGCGCTCAGAGCAATGCGGTAGCGCGTCTTCAACCAGGCCAGCAACCGGGTATCGCCATGGTCCAGCGACTTCATGCGTGGCAGCAGATACAGGCTCAGCACCGGCGTCACCGTCACCGAAACCAGCAAGCTGGCCAGGGTGGAGACGATGAAGGCAATGCCCAGGGGGACGAACAAGCGCCCCTCCATGCCGGGCAAGGCGAACAGCGGCAGGAAGACCAGCACGATGATGAGGGTGGCATACAGAATTGCCGACCGCACCTCCAAGCTGGCCTGCGCTACCAGGCGCAGGGCCGGGGTGCGTTGCTCGGGGGGCAGCAGGCGGTCCTGCTTGAGGCGGCGCAAGATGTTCTCGATGTCCACCACCGCATCGTCCACCAGGCCGCCGACGGCGATGGCCAGGCCGCCCAGCGTCATCGTGTTGATCGAGAGCCCGAAGTACTTGAACACCAGGGCGGTGATGAAGATGGAGACCGGAATCGCCACCAGGGCGATCACCGTGATGCGCACATTGCCCAGGAAGAGCAAAAGAATCAGCGCCACAAACACCGAGGCGCCGATCAGCTTGCCCTGCAGCGTATTGATGGAGGCCTCGATAAAGCTGGCTTGGCGGAAGGTGACGCGCGGCTGGGCCATGCCGGCGGGCAGGCCCGCCTTCATCTGCGTCAGCGCCTCCTCGATGGTGCGGCTCACCACCAAGGTGTCGGCCGTGGGCTGTTTCTGAATGCCCAGAATCACGGCCGGCGCGCCCTCAAAGCCGGCATCCCCGCGCTTGAGCGCCGCGGCAAATTTGACCTCGGCCACCTGGCGCAAGAGAATCGGCCGGCCCTCGCGGGCGCCCACGGCCAGCTGCTGCAGATCAGCCAGATCGCTGCTGCGCCCCAGATGGCGGATCAAATACTCGCGCCCGTGCTGAGACAAAAATCCGCCCGAGCTATTGGCGGCATAGCCGCGCAAGGCATTGGAGAGTTGCTCCACCGTCACGCCTAACTGAGCCATGCGGGCCGTGTCCGGCTGCACCTGGAACTGGCGCAACTCCCCACCGATGGGGATGACCTGGGCCACACCAGGGATGGCCATCAGGCGCGGACGCAAGACCCAGTCGGCGTACTCGCGCACGGCCATGGCTTGAGTGGGCGCGGCCGAGTTGCTGGGCGCTGATGCGGCTGATGGGGCTGAGGCCGCCGCTTGGATGGGAATCGCAATCTGCATGATCTCGCCCATGATGGAGCTGACCGGCCCCATGCGCGGCATGATGCCCGGGGGGAGGCTGCCATCGTCCAGGCTGCCCAGTCGCTCCGTCACCATCTGGCGGGCGCGGAAGATCTCGGTGCTCCAGTCAAAGGTGACGTAAACAAAGGACAGGCCGGCGCTGGAGCTCGAGCGCACCGACTCCACCCCAGGCAGGCCGTTCATCACCGTCTCCAGCGGCATGCTGATCAGCTGCTCCACCTCCTCGGCGGCCATGCCGCCGGCCTCGGTCATCAGCGTGACCGTGGGCTTGTTGAGATCGGGGAAGACATCGACCGGCGTGCGCGAGAGGGTGAAGGCGCCGTAGGCCATCAAGACCGCCGCGGCGATCAAGACCAGCAAGCGGTTGCCCAGGCTGTTATCAAGAATCCACTTGAACATAGCGGCCCCTTTCAGCGGATCTGGTTGAGCAGGCTGGCGGCCTCACTCACCACCCGGTCGCCGTCTTGCAGACCGGCGGTCACCGCCACGCTGGCGCCGTCCAAGGGCTGCACCTGCACCACCCGGGGCTCGAAGCGCTCCGGCGCCGTCTTGACCCAGACCATGGCCTGATTGGCCGGGTTGCGCAGCAAGGCGGCGGCGGGCACGGCCAGGCCTTGAATCTGGCTGCGGGTCTGCACCCAAAGCTTGAGCGTCTGGCCCAGCACCAGAGGCGTGGCCTGCGGCCAGGACTTGGCGCTGGGCTTGAAGGACAGGGGCAGGGCCTGGTCGCGCAGGCTCAGGCCCGCGCCGACAAAGTCCAGCGCCAGGCGCTGGCCACCCTGGGCCAACGTAGCGCCGGCCACATCGCCGGCCAAGGCCGCATCAAAGGCCAGGGCCTCGACGCGCAGGCGCTGCGGGTCCACCACCTCGAACACCAGCTCCTTGGCCTCCACCACCTGGCCCGCATGGGCGTTGGCCGATGCGATCAGCCCGCTGGCCGGCGCCCGCAAGGCCTCACGCCCTTGCAAGCCACCGCTCAGCGCGCGGCTACGCGCCTGCAGGCTTTGCAGCTCGGCCTCCAAGGCCTCGATCTCCTTGCGCGGCACGGTGTCGCTGAGTTCGCGCAAGCGCTTCAAACGCTTTTCGCCCAGCTCGGCGGCGGCCTGCAACTCGGCCACTTGGGCGCTCTGGCTGGAGCGTTCCAGCGCACCGGCGGCCGGTTCCAACCAGGCCAATACCTGGCCCTTTTTCACCGCCTGGCCCAGGCTGGGGAAGCCCTGCGGCCCCGCCTCCAGCCGGCCCGCCACCATGGCTTGCACCCGGCCGCCGGCATTGGGGTCGGGCACCACCCGGGCATTCAGCTCCACGCTGCGTGGCAGCGCGGCCATGCGGACCGGCAAGGTGCGCAAACCCATCTGGCGCTGGGCCGGTTTGGGCAGAAACACCGCGCCGTCGGCCTGACGCTGCGGGCCCTGGCCGGGCAGGCTGGCGGCCGGTTCGTCATGGGAATGACCTTCACCGGCCAGAGCCGGGGCAGCGGGCCAGGCCAGCATGAGACCCAGGAGCAAGCCCATGCAAGGTGTTAAAGCAAAGTTCTTCTTCATCAGCGTCTTTCGATTCGGTGTTGCCACGGCGGGCTGCAGAGCGGGCTTCATGCGGCGGCTCCTGCCTTGCCCGCGCCGACGCGGCGGGCGCTGCGCCAAGCCAGCAAGGCCAGGGCCAGGATGCCCAGCGAAGCGGCGGCCCACCAAAGACGGGCGCGCGGCTTGGCTTGGGCCTCATCGGCGGCGGCTGGCTGGGGCAGCAGTTCCAGCTTTCCTTGCAGCTGCTCGCTGCGCCCCTCCAGCTGCACCACGGCGCTCAGGTCCAGGCTGCCGGGCTTGAGCGGCGCGGCCAGCGCCAGCTCAAACTCACCGGCTTCGCCATGCGCTTCTGGCTTGAGCATTTGCCCATCGATGCTCAGGCTCAGCTGGGCGCCTTGCACCGGGCGGTTGTCGTCCGCATGGTCCAGGTAGAGCGTCAGTTCCTGGCCGCTCAGCACGCCAACCAACTCGTAGTGGGCGGAGCTGAGGCTGAAGCGTTGCGGCAGGCCTTGGGCCGCAGGACTGGCTGCCGCGGGTTTGGCTTCGTCGTCGTGGCCTTCATGGGCCGATGGCGCGCTGGCGGGCAGCAGCAAGAGAAAGCTCAGGCACAGCAGGGGCCGGCGCAGCGAGCGGGAGAGGCTTGGAAATTTCATGGGGAAACTCTCGAATATTTGAAACAGATTGGGCGGACCCGACCCAGCCGCTTAACGAGCAGATCAAGCGGGCAGATCAAGCGGGTCCTTAGCAGCGGTCTTCAGCTCGGCAAAAAGCCCAAGGCCTGGCGCAAGGCCGAGCGGGCTTGCTGCAGGCGCAGGCCCGCTCGCTGGCTTTGGCGCTGGGCCTCGAAGGCCTCTTGCTCCACCCGCAAAAGCATGGGCAGATCGCTCTGACCCAGGGCGAAGGACTTGGCGAAAAAGCCCCGCGTCTGCTGGGCCAGCGCCGCTCTTCGCGCGGCCAAGTCGGCCTGGGCCTGGGCGCTTTGCAAGCCCAAGCGGGCCTGGGCCAGCTCGGCCCGCAGCTGCATTTCCTGCTGCTGCAACAAGGCGCGCGCTTCCAGTTGCTCGGCCTGGGCATTGGCCAGGCGTGAGCGCTGGGCCGGCGCCGAGCCCAGCGGAATGCTCAGCCCCAGGGTGAGGGTTTGATTGAAGGGCTCGCCAAAGCCGCCGCGCTCCCGCGTGGTGGCCAGGCGCAGGGCCGGATTGGCCCGGTCCTGGGTCTTGAGCAAGGCGCTGGCGCGCTCGCTTAGGCCCAGCTTGTCCCGCAACTCGGCCAAGGCCGGGTGCTCGGGCGGGACGGCCTCGCTGGGCTCTGGCGCAGTGCTGGCTTCAAGCGAGGCCTCACTCGGCTCAGCGAGCTCCGCCAGGCTTTGGCCCGGCTGCAGGCCCAAGGCCAGCAGCTGCTGATGCGCCGCTTGCGCGCCGAGCCGGGCTTGTTGCAAGTCCAGCTCGGCGGCCAAGCGGGCGGATTCGGCCTGGTGCTGATCGGCCAGGGCCAGCTCACCGGCGCTCACGCGCCGCGCCACATCGCGGTTCAGCTGCGTCGCGGCCTGCAAGCGCCCCGTCGCCAGGGCCAGGTCTTGCTGCTGCAACTGCCACTGCCACCAGGCCTCGCGCACCTGCGCCGCCAAGCGCCACCGGGCCGCCGCCAAGCGGCTGTCCAGCGCGCCTTGTTGGGCCTCGGCCAAGGCCTGGCTGCGGCCGCGCTCACCCGGCAACCACAAGGGGATCTGCATCCCCAGCTCGTACTCGCGGCTGCCTTGGGCCTGGCCGATGAAGCGGTCGGTCTTGGCCGCCAGCTCCACGCTTGGCGCATCGGCCGTCCAGGCCTGCGCCTGCTGGCGGCGCGCCGCCACGGCCTGCTGCCGGGCCGGCGCAGCGGCGGCCTCGGCTTGCAAGGTCCAGGCCTGCTCAAAGAGCTGGCTCAGGGTGATGGGCTGGGCCTCGGCCCGGCTCAGGCTAACGCCGAGCATCAAGCTCAGCGCGGCGCAGGCAAAGGCCTGCCTCCCGAGGCGCTTGCGCGCACAGCGGGACTTCAAATTCATCGAAAACATCCAAGCAACTCCTGCTTGCGGCGGACCTGCAGACGAGGTCCGACACAGCGGGCTCAAACCATGAGCCCGCCAGCGAAGGCGAGTTCAAACTCGCCGCTTAGGAGGCTTGGGCGTGCGGAGGGCGAATCAGGCGTTCGGGCACGCCGTGGGTGATGGAGCGCCGATACGGTGTCAACGCTGCATCCTGCATCAGCGCCGGTGCGAGTGCGTCACCGGGTGCGAGCAAGGCCAGCACACCGACATGGCAGGTCGCGCAGTCGGCGTCGAGCACGAAAAGGCTCTTGGCATCGGGCTGAGATGAATCGGCATCGCCCAGCTCAAGCAGGCTGCCGACCGCGCCTTCATGCTTGTGCTCGTGATGCCCGATATGGCGCGAGGCCTGGCCGGACTCATGCTGGCAGGCGCTCGCCACGGCCGCCCAAGTCCATTGGGTGGTCATGATCAGCATCAGCAAAATGAGCAGCAGGCGGCGCATGGGCGGCAGTGTAAGGGCAAAGCCAGAGGGCTCGCAGGGGGGGCGGCCTTTGCCTCGGCGCGAAAAACTTCTGGCGTACACTTTGCCCGTCATGACGAACCGATTCGTGCAATTTGCCTTGGCCTGCCTATTGGCGCTGGCGCTTCCCGTGCAAGGATTCGCGGCGCAAGCCATGCTTTTCTGCGCACCGGTTTCTTCCTCAGCGCCCCAAGATGACCGACACATGGGCTCGCACGATCACCACGCGCAAGCGGCTGACGCGCATCATGCGCAACAGGGTGATGCGCAGTCCTCGGACATGGACCCGGCCAAGAGCCAGGGTCACGGCAAATGCAGTGCCTGCGCCTCCTGCTGCAGCGCTGCCGCCCTGATGAGCGGCATGCCCTCGCTGGCTGTCATGCCCTTGCACCAAGCCCTCAGCTCCAGCCTTCCGCGCGGCCTGGAACGGGTGATGACCGGCGGCATCGACCGACCGCCTCGGCTGGCTCGCCTCTGATGTCCTGCCGTGCAGCCGAGTTTCGGTCTGCACGGTCTTGCCACTCTTTTTGCGAGTCTTGCCATGTCATCCGCCTTCCTGGAGCATCCGGGTCGGGCGCTGCACTCTGTGCTCATCGTCGTTGCTGTCGCAGCCCTTGCGAGCCCGACCTTGGCCAGCGCCTGCCCGCCTAACGCCCCCGAGCCTCTGAGCCCCGCCCAAGCCCTGAACCCGCAGGCCGCCGTGCCGGCCCTGCACTACCGCTCGGCCTTCAAAACCTACCGCCCCATGCGCGAGCAAACGCCTGCCGCCTGGCCCCTCGTCAACGAAGAGGTCAGGCGCGCCGGTGGCTGGCGGGCCTATGCCAGCGAGGCCGAAACCGCTTCGCCTCCGGCGCAAGCCCAGCAGCAGCAACATCACCATCACAAGCCCGACGCCGAGGTGAAGAAATGAGGCTCTCATCCCCCATGCGTTTCCCACAAGCCCTGGCCCGTGCGCCCCGCCTGCTCTTGATCGCCAGCCTGCCCCTGGCGCTGGGTGCCTGTGCCAGCCTCAGCGCCGACCGTGGCCTGGGCCCGGTGCAGCAAGCGGCCCGCCAACACCTGGGTCAGGACTTGACCGTGGCCAAGGACGCCGCCAGCCAGGACAGCATCGCCCGCCGCGTCAGCGACTTGCTGGCCGCGGAGCTGACGGCCGACAGCGCGGTGCAAATCGCCCTGCTCAACAACCCCGGCCTGCAAGCCAAATTTCAGGAACTGGGCCTGGCCGAGGCGGAGCTGGTGCAGGCCAGCCGCCTGCCCAATCCGGGCTTCAGCTTTGGCCGCAGCAAAAAAGGCGGCGAGCGTGAGATCGACCGCGCCATCTCCTTCGACCTGGGCCATCTGATCACCCTGCCCCTGAACCAGAAGCTGGAGCAGCGCCGCTTTGCCGCCCAGCAGCTGCACACCTCGCAGCAGATGCTGAGCCTGGCGGCCGAGACCCGCAAGGCCTTTTACCGCGCCGCCGCTGCCGAGCAGACGCTGCGTTATCTGGAGCAGGTCAGGGAAGCGGCCGATGCCGGCGCCGAGATGGCTCGCCGCCTGGCCAGGGCCGGCAACATCAACAAGCTGGAGCAAGCCCGCGAGCACGCCTTCTACGCCGAGGCGGTGCTGAATCTGGCGCGCGGCCAGCAGGCGTCCAACTCGGCGCGCGAGCGCCTGATCCGCCTGCTAGGCCTCTGGGGTGCGCAAACCCAGGCGCTCAAGCTGCCCGAGCGCCTGCCCGATCTGCCGGGCGACATTCGCGAGCAGCCCGAGATCGAGCAACAAGCCTTTGCTCAACGCCTGGACGTGCAGGCCGCCAAGCAGCAGAGCGAGGCGATGGCGCGCAATCTGGGGCTCAACAAGATCACCCGCTTCGTCAACGTGCTGGAGCTGGGCCTGATCAACAACAGCTCCAACGAGGCGCCCAATCAAACCGGCTATGAGCTGAGCATCGAGCTGCCGCTGTTCGACTGGGGCGACGCCCGTGTCGCGCGGGCCGAGAGCCTGTATATGCAAAGCCTGCACAGCGCCGCACAGGTGGCGGTCGATGCCCGCTCCGAGGTGCGCGAGGCCTATCTGGGCATGCGCAGCAGCTATGACATTGCCCGCCATTACCGCGACGACATCGTGCCCACGGCCAAGCGCATCTCGGACGAGAACCTGCTGCGCTACAACGGCATGTTCATCAGCGTGTTCGAGCTGCTGGCCGACGCGCGCAGCCAGATGGCCAGCGTGATGGGCGCCATCGCCGCCCAGCGCGACTACTGGACGGCGCGCGCCGACCTGGACATGGCCTTGATCGGCAAGCCCAGCCTCAGCGGCCCCGCTGAGGCCGCCGGCAGCGCCAGCACCGCCGCGCCCGCAGGCCACTAAGAAATTAGGAACAAACACCTTATGTTGAATCGACGCAATCTTCTGAAGGGCGCGGGCGCCGTCAGCGCCGCCGTGTCGGCCACCGCGGTCTCCAAGGTGGCCATGGCCGCCCTGCCCGAGCCGGTGCTGCAAGCCTCGCCCGACACCATGGCCCCGCTGCTGCCGCCCAATGGCCGGCCCTACAAACCGGTCGTGACGCTGAACGGCTGGACCCTGCCCTGGCGCATGAACCAAGGGGTGAAGGAATTCCATCTGGTGGCCGAGCCCGTGCTGCGTGAGCTGGCCCCGGGCATGAAGGCGCACCTCTGGGGCTATAACGGCCAATCCCCCGGCCCCACCATCGAGGTGGTTGAGGGGGACAAGGTGCGCATCTTCGTCACCAACAAGCTGCCCGAGCACACCAGCGTGCACTGGCATGGCCAGCGCCTGCCCAATGGCATGGACGGGGTCTCGGGCCTGACCCAGCCCTCCATCCAACCGGGCAAGACCTTTGTCTACGAGTTCACCGCGCGCCGGCCCGGCACCTTCATGTACCACCCGCATGCGGACGAGATGACGCAGATGGCCATGGGCATGATGGGCTTCTGGGTCACCCACCCCAAGAGCCGCCACCCGCTGATCGATGAGGTGGACCGCGACTTTTGCTTTTTGCTGAGCGCCTACGACATCGCCCCCGGTGCGGCCACACCCAAGATCATGACCATGACGGACTTCAACCTCTGGACCTGGAACAGCCGCGTCTTCCCCGGCATCGACTCGCTCAATGTGCGTCTGGGCGACAAGGTGCGCATACGGGTGGGCAATCTGACCATGACCAACCACCCCATCCATCTGCACGGCCATGAGTTCATGGTCACCGGCACCGATGGCGGCCCCGTGCCCAAGACGGCGCGCTGGCCCGAGGTGACCACCGATGTGGCGGTGGGCCAGATGCGGCAAGTCGAGTTTGTGGCCGATGAACTGGGCGACTGGGCTTTTCATTGCCACAAGAGCCACCACACCATGAATGCCATGGGCCACGACCTGCCCACCATGATTGGCGTGGACCACACGGGCCTGGCCCAGAAGATCAGCAAACTGGTGCCCGACTACATGGTGATGGGCGAGCGGGGCATGGCCGATATGGGCGAGATGAGCATGCCCCTGCCCGACAACACCTTGCCCATGATGACGGGCCAAGGCCCGTTTGGCGGGGTGGAGATGGGCGGCATGTTCTCGGTGCTCAAGGTCCGCAAGGATCAAAAGCCCGGCGACTACAGCAACCCCGCCTGGTATCAGCACCCACCCGGCCAGGTGGCTTATGAGTGGACAGGCGCTCTGCCCGACGCCACCCGCGCCAGAGCTAACAGCCAAAGCAAGCAGTCCATGCCCCAGCAAAACCCAGCGGCCAGCAGCACCGAACTGAAGGTGCGCAAGCCCAGTGGCCACGATCATCATTGACGAGAAGGAGCTGCCCATGAACACCTCATTCAAAGCCAAACGCCTGGCCGCGACCGCCCTGCTCGCCCTGCCCCTGCTGGCCCTGCCCTCGCTCTCACAAGCGCACGGTGAGGCGCACGCGCAAGACCAGCCGCTGCGCCTGGAGCAGACGGACTGGGGCATCGCCGCCCCGGCCCAGGCCGCCACCCGCACCGTCAACTTCCGCATGAACGACCAGATGCGCTTCAGCCCGGATCGCTTGGAAGTCAAACAGGGCGAGACCCTGCGCCTGCGCATCAAGAACGAGGGCGCGGTGATGCACGAATTCGTGCTGGGCACCAAGGCGCAACTGGACGCGCACGCGGCCATGATGCTCAAGCACCCCGGCATGGAGCACGACGAGCCCTATATGGCCCATGTCGCGCCCGGCCAGACGGGCGAGATCGTCTGGACCTTCAACCGCGCCGGCGAGTTCGACTTCGCCTGCCTGATCGCCGGCCACTACCAGGCGGGCATGGTGGGCAAGGTGATCGTCAAGGCCCAAGCCTCAGGCAAAACGCACTCACATTGATGCCTTGCTCTGCTTGCATGCAAGCGAGCAAGCAAGCCATCAAGCAAATGAAAGAAAACCCCATGTTCAAGCACACCCCCACCCGTCGCCGCCTGCTGCTGGCCGGCAGCGCCTTTTTGCTGGCCGCGCCCGCCCTGGCCAGCGAGTCCAAGAGCAAAGCCCTGGCCCCGCTGATCCAGGTCTGGAAAGGCCCCAGCTGCGGCTGCTGCAATGACTGGATCAAACATCTGGAGGCCAATGGCTTTCGGGTGCAGAGCCGCGACGAAGGCAATACCGACGCCCGCGCCCGCCTGGGCGTGGGCCTGCAGTACGGCTCCTGCCATACCGGCTTGATCGGTGGTTATGCCATCGAAGGCCATGTGCCGGCACGCGAGATCCACCGCCTGCTCAAGGAGCGCCCCAAGGCCGTGGGCCTGGCCGTGCCCGCCATGCCCATCGGATCACCCGGCATGGACGGCCCCGAGTACGGCAAGCAAAAAGACCCCTACGACGTGCTCCTGCTGGCCAAGGACGGCAGCGCCAGCGTGTACCAAAGCTATCGCTGAACACCCAACAAAATTCGGAGAACTGCCATGAAGACAAAGATGAAGAAATCGAGCTTGATCCTGGGCCTGGCCCTGACCATGATTTTCACCGGCTTGGCCCATGCCACCATGCCCGCGCCCCAGCCCGCTGTGGCCGCGTCGGCCACTGAAGCGCAAACGGCCGAGCTGGCCGATGGCGAGATCCGCCGCATCGATGTGGAGAACAAAAAACTCACCATCAAACACGGCCCCATCAAAAGCCTGGCCATGCCCGGCATGACCATGGTGTTTGTGCTGAAAGACGAGGCGCTGCTGAACTCGCTCAAGGTGGGCGACAAGATCCGCTTTGATGCGGCGCGCATCGAGGGCGTGTTTGTGGTGACGCAGTTGCAAAAGCCCTGAGGCGGGGCTCGACCCGTGTAAGGCACCTAGCTAGTCGCGGGTCGCGCCACAGTCCGACGAAGTTTCACCGGGCGTCGGCAGAAACACGTTGTGGCGAGTTCTGGAGGGTCTTGCCAATGTTTGGCGCCCTCCCAACGTCAAGCCGATACATGCATCAGCACCTTTTGCATGCGGGGACAACCTCGGCGTTCCCGCGCTACCCTTGAGTTGGATCGCGCCCTATCCTTGGAATATGTGCTGCTGAGGAGGGCTGCCCGTGGCGGTGCTCGAAGGTTCAGGTCGTTCGGGCGTCAAGAATGACCGGCAGCAAAATGCCCATAGCCGAAGCTCGAGGTCAACGGCGAAGGGCGGCAGCGCAGCGGCTGCAGTAGCTCGTACCCGCTAGCCCAACTAGCGCTGTCTGAGACCAAGCGGTCATCGGGGTCGGACGCCGCATGCTTATTCGGTCGGTCGCTTAACAAGGCGCCGCAGCCATTGTGCTCAAAATGTACATGGCCTCGCCTCGGGCGTCCCTGAGTGGTCCGTTCCGACCTGTTGCAATCACTATGTCTTCTTGTTGTTCTTAGTCAAAATGGTCTTTTTCGCACGGCTTTCCGTGCTGCCTGCCCTGAAATCTTCCGGCGTCGTCGCATCAATACCGATGACGCGTAGGTAGAGCGTTCGGTCCCTGGCCTCTAGCTGCTGCGCCTTATCCGTCAGGATCGCCAGGACCTGCTGGAAGTTCAGCTGCTTCTTCGAGCCCGGGATAGTCCACAAGCGCCCCTTGGTCTGCAAGACCAGCACCAGGAAGCCGGTGGTCGCCTTTCGGTGGCGCATGTACTGGCCAACCAACTGGCTTTCCAGCGCGACGAGGTAGTCGGCCAACGTCCAGCGCTCGGACATCTTCAGTTCGATAGAGGCTCGCCATTCATCCTTGCTGCACAGGATATCCCGGCGCTTCGCCTCGGCGGTGTGGGATTCGACGGTCACGGAGTACCGCGCGCGCGCATGATGGTTCAGCTCGCTGGCTAGGAGCTTCTGGAAGTGCGCTTCCAGCGCCAAGCCCGCCTTCTTGCCTTCCTCTCCCTTCTTGTTGACTCGCGTGAAGTCGACCTCGCTGAAGAAGCTGCGAAGGCTGTGCTCGCCGCGTTCGACGTCGTACTGAACGGCACGAAGGTCAGCATGCACGGCCATGGCGAACGCGGTCGTACCGGTGACATCTCCACGGAAGTTCTCCTCGAACTTCGCGTAGTTCACTTGCGCAAGGGGCTCCCGGGTGAGCTGCCGTTCACGAAGTTCGAACTGCTTCATTTTGATGTACTCAATGGTGAAGTCGTCGGCGGGCAGCGCCAGCCGGATTCGTTCCAGCGCGCTGTACGCCGCTTGAGAAGTAGCAGCAGCGATCCCATTGATGATTACGCCGCGGAATCGCTCTGCGTTGTCTCTGGGGCCAGGGCTGTAGGTAACACCAGCCGGTCTGTCCACATCATCCTTCGGGTCGACTGCCCACCTCGTCCATAGGTACAGGTCCTCCAGCGCCATGATGCCGTGGTCGCTCTCCATTGCAATTCGCCCCGCGATGCCCTCGCGGTCACGACCGAACGCAGCGGCAAGGTCAAAGATAAAGGTCTTGACGGCCAGCGGGTCCACCGGCCCCCAGGCGTTGACGGCATTGCGCCACCGCAACGGACGCTGAATTAACCAGCGGGTGGCCCAGGTCAGCGCATGTTTGCGCTGCGCGCGGAGGGGCTCGTCGACTGAGTCAGGCAGCGGCGAGCAGTAGGCGGCCTTCATCTTGTGAAGCGCCAAGCGCTCAAAGTCATCTTGCGGGACCTTGCCTCGCACCGACAGAGCCGCCTTCAGCAACCGATCCTCAACGTAGTCGGCGGATGGTTTCACGCGTATCAGGTGCTTCCATGCGAGGCCTGCGAGTGCTTCTTGGACCGGTGCAGGTGCGTCGGGAATGGATGCCAGCAGCTCTTCGGCGTGCTCCCTGGACGTAGCGCCGTTCCCTGCCTCGCCCGCGATTGATACCAACTCATGAACCGAAACGTCCGGATATGCCTTTACGAGGGCCCAAAACCACTTCGGATAGCCGTTGATTTCGAGGAGCGCGTAACGCAGGGCTCGGCGCACCTCAGATTCAGTGAGGACGGGAAGCACTGTCCCGTCCGCAAGTTCAAGCTTGAGACCCTGCAGACCGGCCGCAGTGATGTGGAAAGTAGAATTCGGCTCACTCTCTTTGAAGGTCGGGGCCTTGTCGCGCCACAGGCGACTCATGCCCTGTCGGGTAGCCGCAGCAATCTTCGCGCCGGCGGCCTTCTCGAACGCCTCGAAGTCGACCTCACCAATTCTTGAGGTGCTGCGATTCGTCTGAAGCAGCCACCCGGCGATCCACTCGAGTGCCCGAGTATCCGTCCCGTCAGCCAGTGCGCTCAGGCGCTCGGTAAGCTGCCGCTTCACCTTCGCGTCGACAGTGAGCTTCTCGCTCTTTGGCTTGACTGGCTTAGGCACCGGCTGCTGTGCGATGGCTCTCGCGCGTTGACCTTGCCATTCTGCGTACACGCGGCTGAGCTGCGCATCGTTCACCTGAACAACATCCTCGGGTGTGTAGGTACAGGGCCGGCGGAAGCCAATAACTGCCTGGAACAGGTCGTCGTCATTGAGCTGCCCTTGAACGGTCGACCGCAGCAACGCGAGGCGTACGGCGACATTCGCCTCTACTGCTGACCTCAGCTCTTCGATTGCGCTGCTCTCCAAGTAGCGATCGTAGATTCCTCGAGTCAAGACGCGGTAGAGGCGAGCGACCTTGACCGCCAGGGCGCCATCCGTCCTCGCCACTAAGGCTCCGAGAACCTTGGCAACGAGGTCGACGTACTGCTGATCCTCGCGATTTCGCCTTTGCTTCACCTCCCTTTTCACCATGCGCACAACGAGCCCACGCGCTAATTGATACAGCTGGCCATCCGTTGCATCGGCCAGCATGCTTCCCTTCTCGAGAGAGTAGGTAAGCTGGAAGCCGCGCGGTCCGGCCAAGAACTGGTTGTCGACCATCTCGGCGACATCACGGGGCGAGAAATGGCGCCATCCCAGCTCAAGCAACAGGAGGCTGACGACGCCCTCGCGCACAGTGGTACTAACCACCGCAGCGGACGCGAGTGCTGCAAGATCGACGGGCCTGCGCAATGCAAGGAAGTAGCCAACGTCTTTGCTGTCGGAGAGAACGCGGTCAAACCTAGACCCGTGACGCTTGAGAAGTTTCGCCCGCAATGGCTCGATCTTGCACGCGGTAGCAATGTCGAGCAGGACGTCGCGCGCCCAGTAATTGTCCTGGTATTGGTCGTACAGGCTCGCTATGGTCCCGGCCAATCGGTCTGGCCCAGCCTGCCAGAAGTTCTCAGACGTCAACCGGAACTTAGTGCGGCCGATGTGGTCGCCCTTTTCCACCAAGCGCTTGATGCTCTCCGTCAAAGCGTCCTGTGCAGCTTTGGTCGGGACGGCCGGATTGCGCAGGTCACCGAAGAACGCTAACGCCTGCGGATCCTTCTGCAGGATGACCTCGCGGCAATGCGCGTTCAGCGTGGCGAGCCATCCCAACATCGGCAAGAAGGCAGGCTGCACCCCTTGCTCGCCGCTAGTCGCAGCCCAGCTGAAGTTCTCGAGGAGCCGCTCCGCTTGGTCCGGCGAGGCCACCAGGCCGGCGAGGCGTTTGGCCGCGAGGAACGGCGCAAGCTCGTCGGGATAGACCTTGACCTGATGGAAGCCGGCGTCGATGAAGAGCTGGGAGTTCAACAGGGCCTTGATGCCCGCCTCATGAAGCATCGGTGACGCAATCAGCCGTGCTGACAAGGCCGTTTTAGGAATAGCCAGGGTCGCTTCGGGCATTTCGATATTCACCAGCTGGCACACGACCGACGCAGAGGCAAGGCGCTGAGCCACACTGGTCAGGACCTCCAGTTCAGGGATGCCGGCGTCAACTAGCCGATGGTCAGCCCCGCGCAGGGTGCCGATGGCGTTCACGACGCGCTCGAACACCTCGGTCAAGGATTCCGGCGGACTGGCCACCAAGTCGATGCGCGCAAGGATGTCCAGTCCGCCCGGGCTGCGAACGAAGCCCGACAAGCCACGCTCACTGGCAATCTCGATCAATTGCTTGGCATCCAGTGCTGGGTATCGCCCGGTAAGGTACAGGGCAGCCTGGTGGTCTTCTAGATGGGCCATAGAAAACAGGCGTAGCGGCACCGGCGCCTCGGCTTCCACTGCTACGCTGGTCGCACCGCCAGTACCAAGACCACTTGGTCCGCCCGAGCTTCCGACAGTCTTCGAGGCCGACTTAGAAAGCAACTCCGAGAGCTTCTCGAAGATGTCTGCAGTGAGGACAGCGGGCCGAGTCGAAATCACCCACCGAACATACTCGTTAGGCCACCCCAGTTCGTCGGCAACGTCGCCGACGAGGTGGCTGATATTTTCGGCCTTGCCGGCGGCGGCCTCATCCAACGAGTCGACAAACACCGTGATGGGGCCGCCTGGCGAGGCCTTCCACGCGCGATAGGCGTCGCGGTCATCGCCGGTCAGTGCCTTGTCGAGACTGCCGCGATCCGCGAGTTGGCGCAGCGCGACGAACACGGCGGTCTCGCCATTCGCACGGAGTTGCGCCGCCTGTTGGCGCATTTCGGTGGTCTTCCCAAAGTTCGCTGCTGCAACGATGACGCTGGCGCGGTTCTCGATCACCTTGGCCCACGCCACTTGCTTGCCACGCAGTTGCGCGGCGACGAGTTCGTGCTGGTCGTAGCTTTCGCGCTCGGCAAAACGTCGATTCAGATCGTAGTAGGCCAATTTGCCCTCCGCTGTTTGTATCTGCTTTATGCGGGAGCAGTTTAGTCACATGAAAACACTCCGAATTGAATCGGCGGCCTACGAACGTCGAGTGCTATTTCTTCCTGTGCAGCGGTCAAACTTGCCGCTGTCCATTGGTTGCCCGGTGAGGAAAAAGTGGTCGCTCGCTCTACCGGCGGAGAGGGACTCCGAGCAGCTTGTTACCGAAGTTTGACTAACTTCAGCTGAGAGCACATTGCCGCCGCTGACGCTCAATGACCACCCAGTTGCTCTGGACTAGGCCACGCCCGACCCGGCCAAGTCGATCGCAGATCCCTCGACGAAAACATTGCGCACTTGCAACTCAGCATCCATCACCACCAAGTCGGCCCAGGCGCCAGCCTGCAAGATGCCGCGCTCGTCCTGCAAGCCCAGGTATTCCGCCGGGTATTGGGACAAGCGGCGCGAGGCGTCCGCCAGGTCCAGGCCGATGGAGACTAGATTGCGCAAGGCTTGGTCCATGGTCAGGGCGCTGCCGGCCAGGGAATCGCCCAGCACTAAGCGCACGCAGCCAAAGCACTTCATCACCCGCTGCAAGCCCAAGGCGTATTCGCCGTCGGGCATGCCGGTGGCTGCCGTTGCGTCGGTGACGCCATAAGCCTTGGGGATGCAGCGCATGGCGGCGCGCAAGGCGCCGGGGTGCACATGGTGCAGATCGGGGATCAGCTCGGCAAACTCCGCATGGGCCAGGGCCGCGCCCACCATGCCGGGGTCGCGGTGGTTGAGCGGCGTCATGCCGTTGAACAAATGAGTGAAGCCCGCCGCACCGGCTTGCAGCGCGGCCAGGCCGTCTTCATACGTGCCCGCGCTATGGCCCAGCTGCACCCGTATGCCCATTTCACACAGCGCGGGGATCAGGGCCAGATGGCCGCTGACTTCGGGCGCCAGGGTCAGCACCTTGACGGGGGCGATGGCATGCAGGCGTTGCACACCTTCGAGCGTGGCCTGCACCACCAGGGGCGGCTGCGCGCCCAGGCGGCGGTGGTTGAGAAACGGCCCTTCCAGATGCACACCCAAGACCCGTGCACCGGCCGGGTCGCGCTGGGCGATGGCGCCGGCCAGGCCCTGCAAGGCGCGTTCGATCTCGGCCGCATGGGCCGTCATGGTGGTGCCCAGCATCGCGGTTGTGCCGTGGCGGGCATGGGCGCGCGCCACATGCTGGGCAGCGTCGCCGCCGCGCATGATGTCCACGCCCTCGCCGCCATGCACATGCAGGTCGATGAAGCCGGGCAGGATGATTTGATCGGCGGCCACGCTCGCGTCTTCTTCCAGACGCTGGATGCGGCCGTGCTCAAAGAACAGGCGGCCGAGCAGCCAGCCCTGGGCCGTCAGGATGCGGCCTTGCAGCACTTGGGCTTGGCTCATCAATCGACCAGGATCAGCTCGATGCCCAGTCGCTGCAGGCCATCACGGTACTCGGCGCTGATGCCGGCGTCGGTGATGACCGCCTGCACCCGCTCCAGGCCGATGATGCGATGCAGGCTGACGCGGCCGAACTTGCTGGAGTCCGTCATCACGATGGTGCGGCGCGAACGCTCCACCATCTTGCGATTCAGGCTGGCCTCGCGCTCGCTGTGGGTGGTGATGCCGAAGTGCAGATCGAAACCGTCCACACCCAGGAACAGTTTGTCGAAGTTATAGGCCGCCAGCGAGGCCTCGGCCTGCACGCCCTGGAAGGACTGCGAGGCCTTGCGCAAGACGCCGCCGGTGATCATGACCTGCACGCCCTCGGCCTGCGCCAACTCTTCGACGATATTGAGCCCGTTGCTCATCACCGTCAGGTCCTGGGCCGTGCGCAGATAACGCGCCAGCTTGTGGGTGGTGGTGCCGGAGTCGATCAGGATGTTCTCGCCCGGCAAAACCATCTCGGCCGCGCGTGCGCCGATGCGCTCCTTCAGCGTGGGATTGAGATGGTCTTTTTCACGGATGTCCTGCTCGGGTGTGCCGCGCGGATTGAAAAATGCACCGCCGTAATTGCGCGTTAGCAAACCCTGTTGCTCAAAGTGGTCGAGGTCGTGACGAATCGTCACGGCCGACACACCCAGCAGCGGCACCAGGTCCGAGACCTGCACGCTGCCTTGCTCCATCAAGAGCTTGAGCAATTGTTCCCTGCGTTGATTGGTATTCCTCATGCTGCCCTGGTTTCCGACCTGAGCCTGCACTTTAGCCGTGATTGCCGGCGCTTTCGCTGAAGTGGCGCTCATGGTTTTCGCTCTCCGCAGGCGCGCGCATACGAGGCGATGACCCGCTCGACCTGATGCTGCAGCAGGGCTTGCGCCTGCACGGGCAGCTCGCCTCGCAGCACCGCCTCGTATTGCAGCGGCATGAACTGGCTGAGCACCGGCAGAGGAATCCCGCTGGCATCCAGATTCGCCAACAGGGTGGCCTGGGCCGCGCGCAGCTGGGGCAGGCCCCAGTAATAGCGGCAGCGGTCGCTGAGCGAGTACTGGCGCAGCAAGGCTTGCTGGGCCGGCTCGCCCGTGTAGTACTTCTGCCAGTGCTTGGGGCTGGCCAGCATGCAGCTTTCCAGCACGCCGGGCAGATTGGCGCATTGCTCGGGCGGCAAGAGCACGCGCTCGATGGCGGACAGCGCGAACAAGGCCTCGCGCAAGGCAAAGGTCAGGGCCGGCCCCACCTTGAGGATGGCGAAATGGTCGCGCACCAGCTGGCTCAGGGCGGCCTCGGTCTGGTAGTCGGTGGAATGGGCTTCAAACAGCAGGCCGCCCAGGCCCTGCTCCGCCAGCTGAGCCAGCTCACGCGCGGCCTCGGGCTGGTAATGAAAGATGCGGCTGTGGTCAAAGTCCACGCCCGGCTGCACCACCAGGGCGACGACGCGGGGCCAGGTCTTGCTCAAGGCCCGGGCTTCAAAGGCTTCTCGGTGCACGGCCACCGTGCGCTGGGCCGCGGCCACGCGGGTGACGGCGATCACATCGGGCTCGCCCACCTCGCCGCCCGGCACCGGCACCTCGGTGCCGATGACGTAAACCGGTGCGGGCCCCGTCTGGCTGCCGCGCGCATAGGCTTGCTCGGCCACCTGGCACAGCTCGGCCGAGCGGGCGGCGATCACTTCGTCCGACAGAACGGCCGGGTCGTCTGCGCAGCGCATGCTGCAGTCCAGATGGATCTTTTCGAAACCGGCATCCACATAGGCTTTGATGAGATCGCGCGCATGGCCCATGGCCTCCGCGGCGGGCAGATGCTGCCAGGCGTTCGGCCCCAGATGGTCTCCACCCAGGATGACTTGCTCAGGCGCCAAACCCACCGTGGCCGCCAGCGCCAGCACATGGGCGCGGAATTCCTGCGGCCGCATGCCGGTATAGCCGCCGAACTGATCGACCTGGTTGGAGGTGGCTTCGATCAAGACAGGGCTGCCTTGACGCTGAGCATGCTTGAGCGCGGCCAGCAAGACCTGATCATTGGCCGAGCAGACGCTGTAGATACCCAGGGCTTGGCCGGCACGGTGGGCGGCGAGTTGTTGCAGGATCCAGGACATGGCGTTCTTCGAGAATGAGTGAGATTAAGAAGGCAAGACCAGCAAGGCTGCGCCGCGCGTGCCACCCGCGTCACCAAAGCGCGGCGGCAACACTTGCGGCGGCTGAACCTGGGCAAACAAATGCGGCCGCATCGCGCCGGGTAGGCGCTGATACATCAGCGGCATTTGCGAGAGCCCGCCGCCCAGCACCAAGACCTCGGGGTCCAGCACCAGCACCAACTGGGCCAGGCCATAGCCCAGCAGATCGAAGTAGCAGTCCAGGGTGTGGCGGGCCCCGGCGTCACCGGCCTCGGCCGCAGCGGCAATGGCCGCGGGCTCGCAAATCTTGCCGGTGAAGAACTGGTGCAGACGCCGCATGCCGCTGCCCGACACATAGGTTTCCAGGCAGCCTTGCAGGCCGCAGCCGCAGGCCACCAGGGGCAGCTGGTAATGCAGGGCCAGACGGGCCGGCACGGCCATATGGCCCCACTCGCCGGCCAGGCCCTGGGCGCCGCGCAGCAAGCGCCCATCGGCGCAGAAGCCGCCGCCCGCGCCGGTGCCAAGAATGGCGCCGAACATGCTGCGCGCCTGCGCGGCCGCGCCGCCATGGGCTTCCGACAGGGCAAAGCATTGGCAGTCATTGCCAAAGGCCAGGCGGCGGTTTTGCCCGGGCAGAACCAGGCGCTTCTCAAGCAGCTCCACCACCGGCTGCTTGTGCAGACAGGGCACGTTGCTGCTGATCTGCAAGCCGGTCTGGCCGTCGCGCAGGCCGGGCAAGCCGATGCCCACGGCGCAGGCCTGCAGGCCCAGCGCGTCCTCGGCCTCCTGCACCAGCTCGGCCACCGCCTGCACAAAGGCCGACAGCTGCTGGGTCGGTGTG
The DNA here is from genome assembly GCF_003852425.1 of Paucibacter sp. KBW04. Lineage (GTDB taxonomy): Bacteria > Pseudomonadota > Gammaproteobacteria > Burkholderiales > Burkholderiaceae_C > Paucibacter_A. Next base: position 121,727 of record NZ_QAJN01000006.1, read on the forward strand.
GCCACACGCTTGCGGAACACGGCCTCCATCGCCTGCGGCCCAGAGGCCGCCACGCGGTAGGCCACCAGCTCGATCTTGCTGCCGCCTACATCGATGCCCAGCAGGGTTTCTTGGCTCATTTCAGCTGTTCTTGAAGGGGTAGATGGTCACGCCCTGCACCACGCGATTGACGGTGCCGCCGGGGAAGGGGTTATCTGGCGTACCGCCCACCGCGACCGAGCGATGCAGCGCGTACTGCTGGGCCAGCAAGAGGCCCAGCAAGGCCTGCCAAGCATCACCACCAGCCAGCGAAGGCAGGCAGAAATCGGGCGCAGCAAAGCCTGCCTGATCGGGGCCCAGGGCCAGCACCTCACCGGCCACGCCATCGCGCCGCAGCTCGTCCAGCAGGTCTTGCTGATAACGGCGAGCATGCGCGTCACCGCTGGTGTAGAGCAGGACCAAGGTCTCGGCATTGAGCAAGGACTTGGGGCCATGGCGGAAGCCCAGCGAGGTGTCGGCAAAGGCGACGACCCGGCCGGCCGTCAGCTCCAGCAGCTTGAGCGCGCTTTCCTTGGCGATGGCGGCCATGGGGCCGTCGCCCAGGAACACCACCCGCTGGCGCTCCGACAAGGCCAGGCGCGCCAGGCGTTCGGCCGTGGCCTGCAGGACTTGCTCGCCCTGCTCGGCCAAGGCCAGCAGACGCTGCTCGCGCAGCGGCCAGGGTTCGGCGCAGAACACGGCCAGCGCGCTCAGCAGCATGGCGCTGAAACTGCTGGTCATGGCGAAGCCGCGATCGCAGCTGCCGGCGGGCATCAGCAGGTTCAAGGTGTCGGCCTGACCCTGCCCCTCGCGATACAAGGCGCCCTGCTCGTTGCAGGTGATGTTGAGAAAGCCGCAGCCGCTGACCTGCTCGCGCAGCAGCTGCACGGCGGCCAGGCTCTCGGGGCTGTTGCCGCTGCGCGCGAAGGACACCAGCAGCGTGGGCCGCTCGCGCTTGAGGTAGAGCTTGGGATGGGTCAGCAAGCTGGTGGTGGCGATGGCGCGCACCTCGCAAGGCCATGGGTGATTGACCTCGTCCGCCACTGCCTCGCCGATGAAGGCCGAGCTGCCCGCGCCGGTGAAGATGAGGAGGCTGTCGGCCGCATGCAGCCAGTGCTGCAGAAAGCCGTCGATCTCGCTCTGCCGGGCGGCCAGGCTCGCGATCAGCTCGCGCCAGAGGCGGGGCTGATGGGCGATCTCCTCGGCGGTGTGCAGGCCGCTGAGGGCCTGCCATTGCGCGAGGCTGCGGGTCAGAAGAGGAAGGCTCATGGTGGAAGGCGATGAAGAAGGAGTCAGAAACATAGGTGGGAGCAAAGCAGGTGTTCTTCTTGCAATGGATTCAGTGCTGGTCGCGACCTTGCTTGAGTTGATCCAGGGCCACGGCGATCAGCAAGATGCCGCCGCGCACCACGTATTGGTAGAAGGCATCGATATTGAGCAGGTTCATCGCGTTCTGCACCGTGCCCATGATGAGCACGCCGATCAGCATGCCGAAGATGGAGGCGCGCCCGCCCATCAGCGAGACGCCACCCAGCACGCAGGCCGAGATGACGTTGAGCTCAAAGCCCTGGGCCGCATTGGGCTGGCCGCTGGTGATGCGCGAGGCCAGGATGATGCCGGCCGCAGCCGCCACCAGGCCTTGCACCAAAAAGATGGTGACCCGCAGGCGCGCCACCGGAATGCCGGCCAGGCGGGCGGCCTCGGGGTTGCCGCCTATGGCCAAGGTGTTGCGGCCGTAGACCGTGCGATTGAGCAACAGGCCGAACACCAGCACGCACAAGCCCATGATCCACACCGGCAGGGGCACGCCGAGGAAGAACTCGCTGCCCAGGGCAAAGAAGTCATCACGAACAATGCCCACGGCCTGGCCGCCCGAGGTGATGAAGGCCAGGCCGCGCACGATCTCCATGCTGGCCAGGGTGGCGATCAAGGCGTTGATGCGCAGCTTGGCGATCAAAAGGCCGTTGACCATGCCGATCAGGGCGCCAGCGGCCAAGGCGGCCGCCACGCCGAGGGCGATGCTGTCACTGCTGTTGATGACCACGGCGCAGATCACGCCGGACAGGGCGACGGTGGAGCCGATGGAGAGGTCGAAATCGCGCGAGGCCAGGCAGAAGGTCATGGCGCAAGCCACCATGCCGATCTGCGAGACCGAGAGCGCCAGGCCGATCAGATTGGGCACGCTGAGGAAGTAGTCCACGCTCAGGCTCAGGGCGGTGAACAAGGCCAGAAAGACCAGGGTCAGGCTGTGCTCCTGCAGGCGCGCGAAGCGCGGGCCGGCCGGGGCCGCGTGGGCCCCGGGGGAGGGAGATGAAGAAGTGGTCGTCATCGCTGAAATCTGCCGTGTTTGATTTGCTTTGTTGGGAATATCAATGCCGGGCAGCGCCCTGGCCATCGGGGAAAGCCAAGTGCAGCACCGCCGCCTCGCTGGCCTCGCTGCGCGCCAACTCGCCAACGATGGCGCCCTCGCGCATCACCAGCACCCGGTCCGCCAGGCCCAGCACCTCGCTGAGTTCGCTGGAGACCATCACGACGCTGACGCCGCTCTCGGCCAGCTCTTGCAGCAGCTCGTAGATCTCGCGCTTGGCACCCACATCGATGCCGCGGGTGGGCTCGTCGATGATGAGTACCCGCAAGGCCCGCTCGGCCAGCCAGCGCGCCAGAATCACCTTCTGCTGATTGCCGCCCGAGAGGCGCTGCACCTCTTGCTGCGGCCCGGCCGTGCGTATGCCCAGCTTACGGATGAAGGCATTGGCCAGCTCGCGCTCCTGCGTCGGCGCGGTGACGAAGCCGCCCAGGTGGCCACCGTGGCGGCGGCAGCTGATATTGATGTTCTCCTCCACCGAACGGCCGGTGAGGATGCCATCTTCCTTGCGGTCCTCGGGGCATAACATCAAGCCCGCCTGGATGCAGCTTCTGATCTCGGGGCGCAAATCCTGGCCGTCCAGCCGCAAGCGGCCGGCCGTGGCGGCATCGGCGCCAAAGATGGCGCGCATCAGCTCGCTGCGGCCCGCGCCCACCAGGCCAAAAAAGCCCAGGATCTCGCCACGCCGCACGCTGAACGTGGCGGGCTGCGGCAGCTGCGCGCTGCACAAGCCCTGCACCTCCAGGCGCACAGGGCCGATCTCGCGCGGCCGCCAGCCGTAGACGTCATCGATCTCGCGCCCCACCATGGCTTGCACCAGGGCGGCACGCCCGATCTCGGCCAGGCTCTCAAACTCGGCCACCACCCGGCCATCGCGCAAGACGCTGGCGCTGTCGCAGAGGCGAAAGATTTCGTCCATGCGGTGCGAGACGTAGATGATGATCTTGCCCGCCTCGCGCAACTCGCCCACCAGGCGGAACAGCTGCTCGGCCTCGCGGTGGGAGAGCGAGCTGGTGGGTTCGTCCAGGGCGATCACTTGGGCATCGCGCAGCAAGGCCTTGCAGATCTCCACCATTTGGCGCTGGCCGGTGGACAGCTCCCGCAATTTGGCCTTCAGGTCCAAGCCAATGCCCATGGCTTGCAGGCGCTCACCCAAGTCGGCCGCCGCCCGGGCGGGCTGCACAAAACCCCAGCGGCTGGGCATGCGGCCCAGCAAGAGGTTTTCCAGCACCGTCATTTCGGGCACGTATTGCAACTCCTGGTGAATCACGGCGATGCCGCGCTCCAAGGCATCGGCGGCACTGCTCAGGCGCAAGACCTGACCCCCAAGCCGCAGCTCGCCGCCATCGGGTGCCAGATCGCCGCTGAGGATTTTCAGCAAGGTGCTTTTGCCCGCGCCGTTCTCACCCATCAGGGCGTGGACGCGGCCGGGGCGCAGCTGCAGGTCCACCCCCGCCAGCGCGCGCACGCCAGGGAAGGATTTGCTGATGCCGCGAAATTCAAGCGTATTCATGACCACGGGCTCCGCCCCAGGCTCAGAGGCCCAGACGGGCACGCACCTGCTTGAGATTGGCGCGGTCCGCCACCTCGCCGCTGGTCAGGGTCAGGAGCGCCGGGGCCTGGCCGTCCTTGATCCAGCGGTACATGGCGAGGGCCGTGTCGTAGCCATGGCGACGCGGGCTCAGCATCACGGTGGCGACGAAGCCGGTGGCTTCGGCCTTGGCGAATTCATTGGCCGCCGCCGCGCTGCCGCCAATGCCAGCGCCGATGAATTTGTCGGCGCGCAAGCCCTTGCCCTCGGCGGCTCGCACCGCACCCAAGACCAACTCGTCGTTAGGACCGAAGGCGATCCACTGCTTGAACTGGGGCTTTTGCGTCAGCACGATGGCGCTGGCGTTGAAGGCGTTCTCCACATCCGCCTTGGGGGCGGGCGCGCTGAAGATCTGCGTTGCGGGCAGGCCGGCTTGGGTGAGCACGGCCGTCGCGCCATCGGTGCGTTCCTTGGAGGTGGCCAGCTGATCGTAGGTGACGCGGATGGCGCCCACATCTTTCAGCGCCCAGCCCCGCTTCTTGATCTCGGCCAGCAAGGCCTGGCCCACCTGCTCGCCGATGGCGCGGGCCGACACGCCCACATAAGGCACTTGCGCCATCACCTGGCCGGCCCCGTTGACCAAGCGGTCATCCACCGTCAAGAGCTTGAGCCCGGCTTGGCGGGCACGCGCCACCAGGGCCGGGCCCAGCTTCACATCGGGCACGCAGACCACCAGGCCTTGAGCACGCTGGGCGGCCAGATTGTCGATGGCGGCCAGCAGGCGGTCGCCGTCCGGCGCGGCGATCTTGACCAGCTTGAAGCCATGCTCCTTGGCCGCCTGTTCGGCGAAGCGCCATTCATCCTGGAACCAGGCCTCGTCCGCCTGCTTGATCACAAAGCCGATCTTGATCTCGGGGGCGGCCTGGGCCGCCGAGGCCGTCAGGCCCAGCAACCCCGCCAGGCCGCTGGCCAGGGAAGCCGAAACCGCTGTCTTGATGAACAGGCGCCGCATCGCAAGTCTCCTCTCTAGGTGTTATGGATCTCTCATTCGATTCACAAGACCCACACCGGAAGCGCAGGGGAATGAAATGAGATCAGCGGGGGCAAGTCTAACAACACAAGATAACGAAAGACAAGAGAACTTTCGTTTATCTTTCCTTTGAGTTTTTCTCTCAGTGTTTTCACTAAATACTTTTTTGTTTGTTTCGTATGCACAATGAATTTCAGCAAAGAAAAGGCCTGACACCGGGGGTTTTGGCAGCAAACACCGGTGAATCGAAAGATACAAGTTCACAAAATCGAAAAACGAAAGATATTTCGATGGGTGAATTCAGACAAGCAGGGCCGGCGGGCGAAATTCGCGCCGCCGTGACTGAAGAGGAGCACACAAGATGAACAAGAAACACATGGCAAGCCGGCAGCGCAGACTGCGCGGCACCGTGGCCGCCCTGGCGGGCACCCTGGCCGGTACTCTGGCCATGAGTGGCGGCGCCGCCCAGGCTGCGGCCGTGGGCAATCTGCGGGAAATCAAAGCCCTGGGCGAGGCTGCCGACCAAAGGCCCCAAGACAAGCAATCGGCCACGCCCCAATGGGAGTTGCGCACCGATGCCCAGACCCTGATCCGCATCAGCTTGCTGAACAAGTCCATGTTCCGCATCTGGGCCGGCGCCAAGGGAAAACTCAGCGAGCCCGGCAACAAGGCCGCCGCCATCGTCGAGAAAGAGCCCAGCGGCTGGGTGGATCACCAGATGAGCGATGCCGGCGACCACCACCTGCTGCGCACCGAAGAATTCGCCCTGCGCATCTACAAAAAGCCCCTGCGCTTTGAGCTCTACAAGGCCGACAACCGCCAGCCCCTGTGGCAAGAGACCCTGGGCCTGGACCTGAGCGACAAGCTCAGCGTGCAGACCCTGGCCAGCGACAAGGGCGAGCGCTTCTTCGGCGGCGGCCAGCAGAACGGCGCCTTCGAGTTCAAGGGCAAGCAGTTGGAGGTGTCTTACTCCGGCGGTTGGGAAGAAGGCGACCGCCCCAGCCCCGCTCCTTTTCTGATGAGCTCGCGCGGCTGGGGCGTTTTGCGCAATAGCTGGGCCGACGGCAGCTATGACCTGCGCGATGCCCGCCAGATCACCCTGGCCCACCAGGAAGGCCGCTTCGACGCCTACTACTTCGTCGGCCCCAGCATCCGCGAAGTGCTGGCCGGCTACACCTTGCTGACCGGCCGCGCCCGCCTGCTGCCGCGCTGGGCCTATGAGTACGGCGATGCCGACTGCTACAACGACGGCGACAACATCAAGAAGCCCGGCACCGTGCCCCCGGGTTGGAGCGACGGCCCGACCGGCAAGACGCCCGACGTGATCGAGTCCGTGGCCAAGAAGTACCGCGAACACGATATGCCCGGCGGCTGGATCTTGCCCAACGACGGCTATGGCTGCGGCTACACCCAGCTGCCCGAGGTGGTGCAGGGCCTGGCCAAGTACGGCTTCAAGACCGGGCTGTGGACCGAGAACGGCGTCGACAAGATCAAGTGGGAAGTCGGCACTGCCGGCAGCCGCGCGCAAAAGCTGGACGTGGCCTGGACGGGCGCGGGCTATCAGCACTCGCTGGACGCCAACCAGGCCGCCTACCAAGGCATTCTGGACAACTCCGACTCTCGCCCCTTTTTGTGGACCGTGATGGGCTGGGCCGGCACCCAGCGTTATGCCGTCACCTGGACGGGCGACCAGAGCAGCAGCTGGGACTACATCCGCTGGCACATCCCGACCCTGATCGGCTCCGGCCTCTCGGGCCAGGCCTACGCCACCGGCGATGTGGACGCCATCTTTGGCGGCAGCCCCGAGACCTTCACCCGCGATCTGCAGTGGAAGAGCTTCACCCCGGTGCTGATGGGCATGTCCGGCTGGGCGGCACAGGCGCGCAAACATCCCTGGGCCTATGAGGAGCCCTATCGCAGCATCAACCGCAAGTATCTGAAGCTGAAGCTGCGCCTAACGCCGTATATGTACGGCCTGGCACGCGAGGCCGAGCAAAGCGGCGCGCCCCTGGTGCGCGGCCTGATGTGGGACCACCTCGGGGACGGGAACGATGCACAGGCCCTGAGCGAAGCACACAAATACCAGTTCCTGCTGGGCCGCGATCTGCTGGTGGCCCCCGTCTACCGCAGCCAGGCGGCCAGCCAGGGCTGGCGCAAGGACATTTACTTGCCCGAGGGCCTGTGGTTCGACTACTGGGACGGCCGCCAAGTGCGCGCCGGCAAGCAGGGCCAGACCCTGGATCTGCAGGTGACGCTGGACAAGCTGCCCGTGTTTGTGCGCGCCGGCGCCATCCTGCCCATGTACCCCGAGGTCTTGTTCGATGGCGAGAAGCCCAAGGATCAGCTGACCCTGGACCTCTACCCCAGCGGCAGCTCGCAAACCACGCTTTATGAGGACGACGGCAGCAGCCGCCGCTACAAAGAGGGGGAGTTCAGCCAGCAAGAGATTCGCATGCAAGCGCCCGCCCAGGGCGCGGGCGATGTGCGGGTGGAGATTGCCGGCGTGCAGGGTCGCTATGCCGGCCAGGAAGCGCGCCGCAGCTATGCCTTGCTGGTGCACAGCCGCACCCGACCACAGGCGGTGGAGCTAGGGGGTCAGGTCTTGCCTGAGTTGAAAGACGCGGCGGCATTTGCGGCGGCCGAGAGCGGCTGGTTCTTTGATGCCGACGATCGCTACGGCACCGTGCAGGTCAAGACGGCCAAGCAAGACATCCGCCAAGCCTTGTCCTTTGTGATCCGCATTGCCGCCGATGCGGTGCTGACGGAAGGGTCGGGCTTCCCCGCCGCCCCCGTGCTGGGCCGCGAGGTGCCGGTGGACAGCTTGCTGGTCGTGGCCCGCCCGGCGGAAGAGCCCGGCCACCCGCTGGAGAATGCGCTGAACGGCGGCAAGCGTGATGGCAAGCCGGAAAGCTGGTTCCGCACCAGCCGCAACCAGGCCCAGAAGACCGGGCCGCATGAATGGGTGCTGGGCCTGGGCGAGCGCCGCATGATCGATGGCATCGAGCTGGCACCGCGCAACGACAAGCACTGGAAGTACGGTCAGATCCGCGACTACGAAATCTATCTTTCCGACAATATGGGCGACTGGGGCGCGCCCGTGCATCGCGGCCGACTCAAGCTGCAAGAAGGCTTGCAAAAGATCGCCTTCAAGGCCGCGGCCGGCCGCCTCTTGCGCTTCCGCGTGCTGAGCGTGCACAAGCCCGACGAGGAGGAAGGCACGGCGGCGCAAGACCCCATGGTCACGGCCAATCAAAAAGGCGGGGAAGCGCCGGTGGCCAAGGCCTTCAACGCCTTCACACCGGCCGAGGTCCCGCCGATTGTGCTGAGCGAGTTCCGCGTGATGGAGCAGCGCCAGCCCTTGCAAGCCGAACAGCAGCAGCACTACCTCTCCGACCTGCCCGCCCTGCCCGCAGGCTTCGCCAAGGACAAGCCAGCAAGTAGCAAGGCCGAGATGCGCATGAACGGCCTGCAGTTCCGCAAAGGCCTGGGCGCCAAGCCCGGCGCCAAGCTAGCACTCAATCTGAGCGGAGGCTGGAGCCGCTTCCGCGCCGATGTGGGCATCGACGACAGCTGCCGCGGCGACAAGCGCGGCATGGAGTTCCAGGTCTGGGGCGATGGCCGCCTGCTCTACAGCAGCGGCCTGGTGCAAGCCCCGGCCGTCGTCAAACCCGAGCTCGATGTACGCGGCCTGCAGTTGCTGGAGCTGCGCAGCGTGGGCGCTGGCCCCGGCCAGACCAGCGCGGCCTGCGGCAACTGGGCCAATGCCTCGCTGCTGGGGCCCGAGGACGCTCGCGTGAGCCCCAGCAAAGCACGCTGAGGCGGGCCCGACGCTCAAGCCTTGATCCCGATTTTTCAATGAGAACCGGGCGGCGGCCCCTGCCGACCGCCCCCACCAGGAGATAGACGCGATGACGAACAAAAGACTCAACAAGCTGGCCACCCTGCTGGCGCTTGCAGGCATGGCCAGCTGGAGCCAGGCGGCCGAACCGGCCAAGCCCGGCGCCGAGACCGAGAAGCTGGACCGGGTGGAAGTCACCGGCTCCAGCATCAAGCGCATCAACGCCGAGACGGCCTCGCCGGTGCAGGTGGTGGACAGGCGGCAGATCGAAAATATGGGCGCCACCACCTTGCAACAGGTGCTGAACAATCTGCCCGCCAATATGCCGGCGCTGCAGGACTTCCGCTCCATGTTCACTGGCACCGACGGCGCCTCGCAGGCCAATCTGCGCGGCCTGGGCGCGGGCGCCACCCTGGTGCTGCTGAACGGCCGCCGCCTCTCTTTTTACGGCGCACCGGACGGCTTCCAGACCCAGTTCGTCAATATCGACAGCATCCCGGCCGCCGCCATCGAGCGCATGGAAATCCTCACCGATGGCGCCTCCGCCATCTACGGTTCGGACGCGATTGCGGGCGTGATCAACGTCATCACCAAGAAGTCTTACCAAGGCCTTGAGCTCAGCGGCAGCACCCAGAAGTCCACCCGCATCGGCGCCCTGGGCGAGCATCAAGCCTCGGCGGTGTTCGGCTTTGGTGATCTCGCGCGGGACCGTTTCAATGTCTACGGCTCGCTCAATCTCTACAAGCGCGACCCCATCTACCCCAAGGACGATTACGACAAGCGCCCCGAAGGCTTCTACATCGACAACCCGAACTACATCAAGAACTTCCGCATCAACGAGGGCAGCCAGCCCGGCCAGCTCAACCCCGGCACGCTGTTTGTCTTCGATAGCAAAAAAGTGCGCAGCTCCATGGCCGCACCGGGCTGCCAGAACGTCGTCACCACCGGCAGCAACACCAGCTGCGTGCTCAACACCCTGCCCTATCAGCTGGCCACGGTCGGCGACTCCGAACGCCTAACCGGCTTTTTGAGCGGCACGTTTGAGATCAGCCCCACGCTGCAGGCCTTTGCCCAGGCCAACTACACCCATATCAATCTGCACTCGAACAACCGCCCGCCCACCTTCAACAGTGGCTCGACCAGCAACTGGTATGCGCGCGATACCGGCAGCACGCTCAACACCTTTGTCGTGCCCTATCTCTCGCCCACCAATATCTACAACAAGCTCACGCCCGAGCTGCAGGCCAAGATGGGAGGTGCGGCCGGCCTGAGCTACACCATGTTGGACGCGCCCGGCCATATCGGTCAGCGCAATACCGATGACAACTACCGCGTGCTGGCCGGCCTGCGTGGCGGCTGGGGTGACTGGGACTTCGAGACCGCCGTCAGCGCGGCCGGTGGCCACTCGGTGCTCTACCAGACCATCAATATCAGCAAGACCGGCTTCGCCAAGGCCTTCGGCCCCTTCACCACCGACCCGGTGACCGGCCGCCAGTACATCGCCGACAAGCCGGCCTACCAGTTTGGCGTCAATAGCGAGGCCAATGCCGCCCTGCTGCGCGAAGCCTTCCCGACCTTTGACATCCAGTCCTGGACCAAGCTGCTGACCTGGGACGGCAAGCTCGAAGGCACGATCGCCACCCTGCCCGCCGGCGATGTGCGCGCCGCCTTCGGCGCCAATCTGATGCGCGAGGAGTTCTACACCCCCGGCAATGCTGCGGCCGCGGCCGGTGACATCACCCAGCAAGGCGGTTCCTGGTTCAAGGGCGAGCGCAATGTGGCGGCCTTGTTCAGCGAGGTCGTCGTGCCCATCACCAAGAGCCTGGAGCTGGACGCCGCCGCGCGCCTGGACAAATACCCCAACTTCGGCGCCAACCTCGCGCCCAAGCTGGGCCTGAAGTTCCGCGCTAGCCCCGAGCTGCTGCTGCGCGGCACTTATTCCGAAGGTTTCCGCGCGCCGAATCTGGCGGAGTCCGGCAATGGCGGCGTGTTCGCCCAGACCGCCTTGAAGGACTCGGTGCGCTGCAGCGAGACCGATGCCATCGCCAATCTGCTGAAGAAGTCGGTCACCGCCTCGGACCGCGAATCGGGCAGCCAGCTCTTCAACTCCAACTGCTCCACCGTGGTGGGCGGCCTGACCCCGCCCAACCCGAATCTAAAGCCTGAGACGGCCAAGATCAGCACCCTGGGTTTTGTGCTGCAGCCGACCAAGGACTTCGACTTCTCGGCCGACTACTTCTTCGCCTACCGCCGCAACGAGATCATCCGCGAGGACTTCACCCAGCTGTTTGACAAGGCGGTGGAGAAATACGGCCCGGCTCTGATCGGCGCGCCCAACGCAACCCGCCTGGCCATCTCCGACGCGGACCGCGCCAATATGGCCCTGGTCGCCAATATGTGCGCCAACCCGGCCAATGCGGCCGCCTGCGCAGCCGGGATACCGGGCTACACGGTGGGCAATCTGGCGGGTCTGGTCAATGCCTACTCCAACCGCGGCCGCACCCTGGTGGATGGCTTTGATATCGACGCTCAAGCGCGCTTCTCGCTGAACAGCTGGGGCCGCCTGAACCTGGGCGCCAAGGCCACCATCATGAACCGCACCAAGTACAACGCCGACGATGGCGAGGGCTGGTCGGGCAATTACATCGGCCTGCACGGCACGCCCAAGGTGACGGCCACCGTCAACGCCGATTGGACCTACGGCAATCTGGTCAGCAGCGTCTTCGTCAACTACACCGGCTCGCGCCAGTGGAAGGACTATCCGAGCGATGAGAGCTACACCGCGCAGGCCTGCGAGGACAAGGGCGGCGCGCTCTCGCCCGCCCAGTGCGTGGCCGGTGCGCCCTCCTACACCACGGTCAATCTGGCCTTCAACTGGACGCCGGTCAAAGACCTGCGCCTGGGCCTGAACATCATCAATCTCTTCGGCACCCAGCCCTATTACGACCCCAATGGCTGGGAAGGTTATGACCACCGCTACAACATCTACGGCCGGATGTTGAACCTGTCGGCCAGCTACAAGTTCTGGTAAGCCGTAAGCCCCTTGTGCCCAGTGCATGAGGGGCTTTTTTCAAGAGTCCCCCGCAAGACCCATGGCTCGCCTGGCCCCAGGTGAAGCCGCTGCATTGCTCCCCGCAGTTTCAAACCAAGGTTCACACCATGTCCAAGTCCAAGTCCAGGCACCATGCGATCGCACACGCCCTCGCCCTGCTTTGCGGTGCCACCCTGCTCAGCGCTGGCCTGAGCACGCCAGCCCAGGCGCAGTCCAACGCCACGTCCACCATCTACGGCGAGGTGCCGCCAGGCCCGGGCCAGAGCATCGTGCTGAAGAATCTGGCCACCGGCATCCAGCGCGTACTAACGCCAGATGCCAACGGCAAATTTCAAGCCACCTCCATGCCGCCGGGCCGCTACCAGATCCGCCTGATGCGCGGCGATGTGCTGGAGAAGAGCCTGGAGGTCGAGGCCTTGGTGGGCCAGGGCGTGGAGGCCAGCTTCAGCCAGATCGAGCGCCTGGACGCGGTGCAGGTGACGGGCCAGATCAAACGCATCGATGTGTCCAACACCAATAACGGTGTGGTGCTGACGGCCAAAGAGCTGATCGCCCTGCCCTTGAAACAGACGGTGGCCGACATCATCCAGCTGGCGCCAGGCACCAATCGCTACACCAACTCGCAGTACGGCAATGCCGCCAGCTTCGGTGGCTCCGGGGCCTCGGAGAACGCCTTCTACATCAATGGCTTCCCGGTCACCAATCTGCTGACCCAGGTGGGCGCTTCGGAGCTGCCCTTTGGCGCCATCGCCAATGCCCAAATCTTGTCGGGCGGCTATGGTGCCGAGTTCGGCCGCGCTACCGGCGGCGTGGTCAATATCACCACCAAGAGCGGCTCCAACAACTGGGAAGTGGGAGGCAAGCTCTTCTTCGCGCCCAATAGCTTGCGCGGAACGCCCGACAACAGCTACTACCCCAATACCGGCGCCAACCCGCTGACCGACGGCAAGCTGCGCTACTTCAATGAGAAGAACAGCACCGACACCAAGGGCTATGGGCTCTACGCCGGGGGGCCGCTGATCAAGAACAAGCTGTTCGCCTTTGTGGCCCTGGAGCGCCAGCAGACCGACAGCGGCAGCATCTCGGCCACGCCCGATGTGCCCATCAACCCGGCCGGCTTCACCGAGAGCCGCAACACCGTGGACCGCGGCCTGTTGAAACTGGACTTTCACCTCAACGACGACCACCACTTCGAGTTCACCCGCATCCACGACGAGACGCGCGGCCAGAGCCGCTCCTTCGGCTTCAACTACAACACCATGGAGCGCGACTACGTCTACAAGAGTGGCCAGAGCACCGTCAACTGCTGCGGCGGCGGCTCGGCGCCGGGTGCCGACATCTCCATCCTCAAGTACACCGGCTATCTCACGGAGGACCTGACCGTCACCGCGCTCTACGGCGAGTCCGCCACCAAGCACACACGCCTGCCCGATAGCTACGACCCCAATATCCATCACATCAGCAGCACGGCCGCGACCCGCGTGCCCGGTCTGGTCTACCCGCTGGACCCGCAGACCGTGGGCGGCACCCTGCCCGCAGCGGACCAGGGCGACAGCCAAAAGGTCTTCCGCCTGGACTTCGAGTACCGCCTGGGCAAGCACTCGCTGCGTGCCGGCATCGACCACATCAAGGTGAACTCGGTGGTGGGCGAAACCCAGGCCGGCGGCTCCGCCTTCAACTACGGCCGTTTGAACGACCCGAACAAAAAGTTGACCGGCTTCATCGAGTCACCCGCCCAAGGAGGTGGTTACGGCGCCCAAGGCTATTACGTGGGCGAGAACGTGTTCTTCAATATCTCCAGGCCTAGCGGCACCCAATCGGCCCAGTACATCCAGGACCGCTACCAGATCAGCGACAACATCTTGCTCGACCTGGGCCTGCGCAATGAGAGCTTCAACAACAAGAACACCGACGGCAAGGACATGATCTCGCAGAAGCAGCAGATCGCGCCGCGCCTGGGCGCCAGCTGGGACTTCCATGGCGACGGCTCGCTCAAGCTCTTTGCCAATGCGGGCCGCTACCACCTGCCGGTGCCCTCCAATCTGACCAGCAATCTGGGCGTGCCCCGCACCAACTACACGACCTACTACACCTACACCGGCGTGGACCCGATCACCGGCCTGCCCACAGGCTTGCATGCCATCAGCGACAAGGTCTCCATCAACGGGCAGTTTGGCCAGTCCGTCGATCCCAAGACGGCGGTGGCCGAGGGCATTCGCCCGCTCTACCAAGACGAGATGAGCCTGGGCTTTGAGAAAGCCTTCTCGCCCCGCCTGAACTTCGGCGCCTCCTTCAACTACCGCAGCCTGCGCAGCACCAATGACGACACCTGCGACGCCGGCATCATTGCGGACTGGGCCAAGAAGAACAATGTGGACTTCGACGCCAGCAAGTTCCCCGGCTTCTGCACCGTTATCAACCCCGGTGAAGCCAATCGCCTGTGGGTGGATCTGAAGGGCGACGGCAAGCTGGTGGCCATCGACCTCAGCGCGGCCGATATGGGCCTGCCCAAGGTCAAGCGCACCTATGCCGCGCTGAACCTCTTTTTGGAGCACCCTTTCCGCGACGGCTGGTACGGCAAGCTCAACTACACCTACTCGCGCAGCCAGGGCAATAGCGAGGGCCAGGTGGACTCCATCGGCGGCGGTGATGTGGCCCTGACCACCAGTTCCGATCTGCGCTCGCTAATGCTCAACTCCGACGGCTATCTGCCCAATGACCACACCCATGTGATCAAGGCCTACGGCTTCTACCAGCTGACACCCGAGTGGATGCTGGGGGCCAATCTAAGCCTGACGTCGGGCAAGCCGCGCAACTGCCACGGCATGCTGCCCGCCAATGTGCCGGGCGACAACAGCTATGGCTCGGCCTATTGGTTTTGCGATGGCGTGGCAGCACCACGCGGCAGCATGGGACGCCTGCCCTGGCAAAAGCAGTTGGACATGAATCTGGCGTACTCACCTTCGCTCATCAAGGGCTTGAAGCTGCAGGTTGATGTCTTCAACGTCTTCGACGCGCGCACCGTCAGTGCCGTCAACGAGGTGCGCGAGGACGACAACGGCATCAGCAACACCTATCTCAGCATCAACGAGCGCCAGTCCCCGCGGGCCGCACGCCTGACGGCCAGCTACCAGCACCAGTTCTGAACGAAGTCCGGGGCCCGGTTTCCCCATGCCTCCATGGCCTCATGCCCGCCGGGGCTGGCAGCAGGCTTGTCGTTTCACTGAAAGAGAAGGAAATTGCCATGCATGAATTTCGATTTCATCGCCCACTCAAGCACCTGGCTTTGAGCCTGGCCCTGAGCGCATCGCTGGGCCTAATGGGCATCAGCAGCGCGCTTGCCGCGCCGGCAGCAGCAGCATCAACGGCAGCAGCCTCAAAGGCCACGGCACCGGTCGTCGCCCTCTCGGGCAATGCCTTCATCACCCAGTCCGCCGCCGATGCGCCCGAATGGATCGATGGTGCCCAGGGCTTGATGGATTGGAGCGATCCCAACACCGTCATCAGCACTTATGTGCGAGTCGCCCAGGCCGGCAAGTTCAATATCACCCTGCGCGGCAGCGCGCCACCCGGCAGCCTCAGCGATGTGAAGGTCACGGCCTTGGGCAAGAGCTTCAAGATACGCATGAACTCGGGCGCTACTCAGTTCAGCAGCCTGGCCACGGTGGACGTCACCGCACCCGGCTATGTGCGCATCGATGTGCAAGGCCTGAACCGGACCGGCCCGCAGTTCGGCACCCTCACCGACATCGTCTTGAACGGCACGGCCACGCCGGGTCTGATCTACGCCAATGACCCCAGCAATTTCTACTGGTCGCGGCGCGGGCCCTCGGTGCATCTGGGCTTCAATGTGCCGAGCAATACCGAGTATTTCTACAGCGAGTTGACCGTGCCGCAGGGCGAAGACACGCTCGGTTCCTACTACATGACCAACGGCAATTCTGAGAGCTATATGGGCATCCAGGTCAACGCGCCGGATGAGCGTTGGGTGCTGTTCTCGGTCTGGGATCCGGCCTCGGGCGCCACCCGTCTGGTCAGCAAGGGGCCTGATGTCATCGTCAACAACTTCGGCGGGGAAGGCACCGGCGGCCAGTCCCATTTGGTCTACCCCTGGGTGGCTGGCAATACCTATAAATTCATCACCCGCGTGCGGCCCGATGGCCTGGGCGCCACCAACTACTCCGCCTGGTTCTTCGCCCCCGAAGACGGCCGCTGGCACTTCATCGCCACCTGGCATCGGGAGAACACCACAACCTGGATGAAGGGGGTTTACTCCTTTGTGGAGAACTTCAATGTGGACAAAGGCTATCTGGGCCACCGTGCGCTGTTTGGTCAGCAATGGGCGGTGAGCAGCAGCGGCGTCTGGACCGAGATCAACAAGGCCTGGTACGACACCGACCCCACCGGCGACAACAAGCAACGCATGGACTTCGCCGGTGGCCTGGACGCCGGCAGCGGGCAGTTCTTCTTGCGCATGGGCGGCTTCTTCAACGAGACCGTGCCCTCACACCAAAACTTCATCCGCCCACTGACAGGCCGCAAGCCCACGGTGGATCTGAACACCCTGCCATGAGCTTGCGCCCCACCACTCTTGCCTCTTGGAGATCGATATGAAAACTCTTGTCAATTCACGCTTCAGCGCCGCGCTGGGTGGCCTGACCCTGCTCCTGGCTGCGGCCAGCACGAACGTCCAGGCCGCGAGCCTGCTCATCGATGTCTCCGGCATCGCCAGCCGGGATCTGCTGGGTTCCGGCGCCAACACCGTGCTGAGCTTCAATATCGGCGCCGGCAGCCATGTGACCGGCCTGAGCTGGGACCTCACGCTGCAGGCGACGAACCCGAGTTGGTTGTCCGAGATGCAGCTGAGCTTCTCGGGCTCGGACGCCACCGGCCCTGGCGTGCTTTTCACCCCAGGCTTGGGCAGCGATCAATCGGGCACGGCACAGTTCAGCGGGCAGTCCGACTGGAGGGTGCAGGGCCTGGACTTCAGCGTCGGTGCCGACGGCGTGCTACGCCTGGAATTCAGCGAGGCCGCCTCGGACGGCTTGGCGCCAGACGGCCTCTGGAAGTCCGGCCGGCTAAGCCTGGACTATGCGACCGCCGCGGTCCCGGAGCCCGCCAGCTATGGCCTGATGGGCTTGGGGCTGGTGCTGCTCCTGGGCACGCAGAAGCGCCGAGCAAGCAAGGGATGAGCGCGCACGGTATGAGCACGCCTGTGGGGGAATCCTCTTCCGCAGGCGCGCCCCAGGCTTGAGAATCCAGAGCCGGGCGCAGGCATCTGCCAGCGCCCGGCCTTCGGCGGCTCCTGCCACTCTCGTTCTCCAACAGGCCCTTTTTGAGCGCCCCGCCAGGCGCCAACCCAAGTCCACTGGACTTGCACCTTTGAATCAAGATGATGAAACGTAGAAGCTTTCTTTCTTCCGGTGCCGCACTGGGCACGCTCGCAACGCTGAGCAGCACGGGCCTGAGCCGCCCCGCTTTTGCCGCCGGCCGTACCCGCCTGCGCCTGGGCATGATAGGCACCGGCATGCGGGGTCAGGTCTTGCTACGCGAGCTGCTGCGTCGCGAAGATGTGGAAGTGGTCGCCCTGTGCGATATCGAGCCCATCATGCTGGGTCGGGCCATGGCCATGGTCGAGAAGGCCGGCAAGGCCAAGCCGCAGGCCTATGGCGAGTCGGGCGACAAGCTCGCCTACCGCAAGCTGCTGGAGCAAAAAGGCCTGGACGGCGTCATCATCGCCACCCCCTGGGAGCTGCATACGCCCATGGCGATTGATGCGATGAATGCCAAGGTGGCGGTGGGTTGCGAGGTGGTGGCCGGCATCACCTTACAAGACCACTGGGATGTGCTGCGCACCCAGCAACGCACCGGCACGCCTTACATGCTGCTGGAAAACGTCTGCTATCGCCGCGACGTGATGGCCGTGCTGCAGATGGTGCGCGCCGGCATGTTCGGCGAGTTGGTCCATCTGCAAGGCGGCTACCAACACGATTTGCGCGCGGTGAAGTTCAACTCGGGCGACCCGAGCAAGCCCTATGGCGGCGGCGTGGAAATCGGCGACAAGGCGTGGTCGGAGGCGCGCTGGCGCACCGAGCATTCGGTGCAACGCAATGGCGAGCTTTACCCCAGCCACGGCATCGGCCCTTGCGCGATGTTCACCAATATCCACCGCGGCAACCGCTTCACCCACATCAATGCCTTCGCCAGCAAGGCCCGCGGCCTGCAAGACTATGTGGGCAAGAAGATGGGGGCCAAGGATCACCCCAATGCCAAGCTCAAGTACAAGCTGGGCGATGTGGTCACCACCACCCTGGCCTGCGAAAACGGCGAAACCATTTTGCTGCAGCACGACACCTCGCTGCCCCGGCCCTATTCCCTGGGCTTCCGGGTGCAGGGCACGGATGGCCTGTGGATGGACCTCAACCACTCGGTGCATATCGAGGGCATCAGCAAGCCCCACCAGTGGGAAGACTTCCAGGCCTATCAGGACAAATTCGACCACCCGCTGTGGAAGAAGTACGCCGCAGCCGCCGAGGGCGCGGGCCACGGCGGCATGGACTTTTTCGTCATCCACGCCTTTGTCGAAGCCTTGAAGGCCGAAGCCCCCATGCCCATCGATGTGTACGACGCCGTGGCCTGGAGCGCCATCACGCCGCTGTCGGAGCAGTCCATCGCCGAAGGCTTCAAGACCTTGGCCTTCCCCGACTTCACCGAAGGCCTGTGGAAGAGCCGCAAGCCCATCTTCGCCTTTGGGGACAGTTACTGAGGCCTGGCGCGATGCACGCGGACGGGCAGCGCTGGCGCGAACCAGCCGGCAACGCCCATCCGCCGATAGCCCCGCACATGCCCGCACTTTGACGGGCTGTCGCAAGCCGGGAGCATGGCTGAGCCTGAAGTCCTAATCTGGGGGCATCGACATCACCCATGCCTCAGGCAGGCTCGCCATGACCACTCAAGCCCGCAGATCCTTACGACTACCCACCCTGCTCTTCAGCCTGCTCTCCGCTACCCTGGCTCTGAGCCACGCGGCATCCGCTGCCGAGAGCAAGACGGAAGGGCTGAACCTGGGGCTGGAACTCCGCGCCTCCACCGACAGCGCGGACATAGGACTGCCGATTTACCCCGGCGCGATCCAACGCAAAGAGCAGGGTGAGGAAAACAAAGGCCTGGCCATGGGGTTCTGGTCGAATAGCTTTGGTTTCAAGCTTGCGGTGCAAAAGTACAGCAGCAAGGACTCGGTCGACGCCATTGCACGCGTCTACCTTGATGCCATGAGCGCCTACGGTAAGCCACTGGTTTGCGAAGGGAAGAAGGGGAGTGCCGAGGCGGTCAGCAAAGGTGGCGAGATGACGGCCAGCAAAAAGGACAAGCCCCTGAACTGCGAGGACTCCAGCCCCAAACCAGGCGGCCGACTGTTCAAGGTCGGCACGGAGAATCAACAGCGAGCGGTGTCGATCTACCCCGTGGGCGAGCGCGTCTTCATTGACCTCGTGCGAATCGACATCAAGCACTAAAAGCCACGCGATCAGAATGAGGACCTACAACGCAAAAAGCCGACCCTAGGGATCGGCTTTTCTTTGGCGCCCAAAACAAACCCGTGGGTGTTTTGAAAATTGGTTGCGGGGGCAGGATTTGAACCTACGACCTTTGGGTTATGAGCCCAACGAGCTACCAGACTGCTCCACCCCGCGACTGATTGTTATCAGAAGCGAAAGCCGCCCAAATGCTCATCAAAGCTGGCGGCTTGCGTTCTACAAGTCTTATCGACTTGCTCGGCGTTCTTGCAAACGCCTTGTATTCACTTGCATCCGGCCACTGGCATGACCGAACAAAATTCTTGGTTGCGGGGGCAGGATTTGAACCTACGACCTTTGGGTTATGAGCCCAACGAGCTACCAGACTGCTCCACCCCGCGACTGAAGCTAGCAGTATAGCGCACTTTTATGCAAAGCGTTAGAGGCCCGCTGCATTTAGTGAAGAAAGAAAGCGCTCGGCGTTCTGGAAGCCGATGACGCGCACGCCGGACTGCTCCTGGCCCTGGGCATCAAAGAAGATGATGCCGGGCGGGCCGAAGAGCTTGAAGCGTTTCAGCAATTCCCTATCGGCCGGGCTATTAGCCGTCACATCGGCCTTCAGCAGCAAGGCGCCAGCCAGGCGCTGACGCACGGCCGGGTCGCTGAAGGTGAAGCGCTCCATCTCCTTGCAGGACACGCACCAGTCGGCGTAGAAGTCCAGCATCACCGGGCGACCGGCCTTGGCCACGGCTTCGTCCAGTTCGGCGACGCTGCGGACCTTTTGGAACTGCAACTCACCAGTGGCCTCACCACCGGCCGCCAAGGTCTTGGCCTCCACGCGGCCCAAGCCAGCCAGCGGCTTGAGAGTGTCGGTGCCGCCCGCAGCCGCGCCCACCAATTGCAGCAGGCCGTAAACCATGGCGATCACCGCCACCGTCTTGCGCAACCAGGTGCGCGGACGATGCACCGCATGGGCCGGCTGGAAGATCCCCAGCATGGCCGAGCTGCCGATCAGCAAAGCACCCCAAAGAGCTTGGGCCAGGGCCGGGGCCAACACGGGTTGAACCGTCCACAGGGCAACAGCCAGCAAGAGCATGCCGAAGAAATGCTTGACGCCATCCATCCAGGCACCTGCGCGTGGCAGCAAACTGCCAGCCGAAGCGCCCAACAAAAGTAAGGGCACGCTCATGCCGCAAGCCAGGGCGAACAGAGCACTGCCACCCAGCAACACATCGCGGGTCTGGCTCAGGTAAAGCAAGGCGCCGGCCAGCGGAGCCGCCACGCAAGGGCTAACGATCAAAGCCGACACGCCCCCCATCACAAAGACGCCGAAGAAGCGGCCGGCAGGCAGACGCTGCGACGCTTGCGACAAGCCGCCCGTCAAACCGGCGGGCAGTTGCAACTCGTACGCACCGAACATGGACAAGGAGAACAGCACCAAGGCCGCGGCGAAGGCCGCCAAAACCCAGGGCTTTTGCAGCGTTGCGGCCAGACCTTCTCCCGCCAGGCCTGCCGCCACACCCAGAGCGGTGTAGACCAGCGCCATGCCCAGGGAATAGCTGATGGCCAGAAGCAGGCCTCGGCTGCGTGTCGTCTTTCCGCCCGAGCCCACGATGATGGAGGACAGAATAGGCAACATGGGCAAGACGCAAGGCGTCAGCGACAAGAGCAGACCAGCCACGAAGAACACGCCCACCACCGTCCAGAAACGGCCAGATTGCAAGGCGGCATCGAGGCGACTGGATTCGGAAGCGGGCACGGCTTGAGCGTCGCTCTGCGCCACTGAGGCCTCGGGCAAAGCCGCAGGAGCGCTTTGCTCCGCCGGAGAGCTCAGCGCACCCGTAAGAGGATCGCCGCCTTCAAGCCGTTTGACCTGGCCATCCCCGCCAAAGTCAGCCAGGCTGAGCTCGAAATGCGCGGTCATCGGGGGATAGCACAAGCCCTTGTCCGCACAGCCTTGCCCCGTCACCGCCAGCTTGAACTTGCCATTGGCCTGAGTCACCGGCACCTGCACATTCAAAGCCTCGCGATAGACCTCCACGGTCTTCTGAAAGGTTTCGTCAAACTTGGTCTTGCCCGCAGGCAGAACCGGCTCCCCCAAGCTGGCGCCGGTGGCCTCGAGCTTGAACTGCTCACGGTACATGTAGTAGCCGGGCGCGATCTCAAAATTGACGGTGAGCTTGTTACCGTCCAGGGCCTTGACGCTCAGCTTGAAGGCCTGTTCGGGCTCCAAGAAATCGTCGGCGCGGACTTGGCCGGCCAGACCCAGCATAGAGAGAAGGCCCACAAAGCCCATCAGGGCCAGCGTTTTGAACTTATGGAGATGAAGAGTCATGAAGCATGCCCTGCGCCCGAATTCGGCCCAGAGCTGTAAGCGTGAGGTTTGGGCCGTGAGCTTAAACGGATTCGGCCCAGTTTTGACGTGCGCAAAGTTATTGCCCTTGCCGCCGCTCGCCCAAATTGCTGGGCAAAACGCGAGCGGAGACCGGCCCAGACCTTAAGCGAGCAAAAAAAAGGCCAGCGAAACGCTGGCCTTTCAAATCAACCCATGAGGCTAGCAGCTTGCGCTGCGCGCCTCAGAGTTCTATTTCTTATTCGGCCGCTTCGCCAGCGGTCTCGCCTTCGGCGCGATCCACCAGTTCAACATAGGCCATGGGTGCGTTGTCGCCAACACGGAAGCCCATCTTCAGGATGCGGGTGTAGCCGCCAGGACGAGCCTTGAAACGGGGACCCAGCTCATTGAAGAGCTTGGTGACCATGTCGCGATCACGCAGACGGTCGAAAGCCAGGCGGCGATTTGCCAGCGTGGGTTCCTTGGCCAAGGTGATCAGGGGCTCGACAACGCGACGCAGTTCCTTGGCCTTGGGGACCGTGGTCTTGATTGCTTCGTGTTGCAGCAGCGAGTTGCACATATTGCGCAACATTGCTTTGCGGTGTTCGCTCGTACGGTTGAGCTTACGGAGGCCGTTACGGTGACGCATGGTGCTTATCCTTTCCTTGATTAATCGCCAGCAGCCGTATCAGGTACTGCCGGGTGCACCGGACTGAGCTTGTCAGGGCTCAGCCCACTTACTTCTTCACTACAAATTCAATGCAGGAACAGACGTTGAACGATCAACGCTTGTCCAGACCTTGCGGGGGCCAGTTTTCCAGGCGTGCGCCCAGAGTCAGACCGCGCGAAGCCAGCACTTCCTTGATTTCGTTGAGCGACTTGCGACCCAGATTCGGGGTCTTCAGCAACTCGGTCTCGGTGCGCTGGATCAGGTCGCCGATGTAATAGATGTTCTCTGCCTTCAGGCAGTTGGCCGAACGAACGGTCAACTCGAGCTCATCCACAGGGCGCAGCAGGATCGGGTCGAAGCTGCTGGAACGCTGAGCCGGCTGGTCAAAGGCATCGACCAGGTCGGTACCTTGCAGCTGTGCAAACACGGCCAGTTGTTCAACCAGGATCTTGGCCGAAGCACGGATCGCTTCCTCGGGCGAAATAGCGCCGTTGGTTTCGATTTCCATGACCAGCTTGTCCAGATCGGTACGCTGCTCAACGCGAGCGTTCTCGACGGCGTAGCTGACGCGACGCACGGGCGAGAAGGAAGCGTCCAGAACGATGCGGCCAATCGACTTGGTCGGCTCATCGCCGTAGCGACGCATCGTGCCAGGCACATAGCCACGGCCCTTTTCAACCTTGATCTGCATGTCCAGCTTGCCGCCTTGCGACAGGTGGGCGATGACGTGCTCAGGGTTGATGATCTCGACGTCATGCGGCGTCTGGATGTCGGCTGCCGTCACCGGGCCTTCACCTTCCTTGCGCAGAACCAGGGTCACTTCTTCACGGTTGTGCAGACGGAACACCACGCCCTTGAGGTTCAACATGATGTGAACCACGTCTTCTTGCACGCCATCGATGGCCGAGTACTCGTGCAAGACGCCAGCAATGGTCACTTCCGTCGGCGCATAACCCACCATCGAAGACAGCAGCACACGACGCAGAGCATTGCCCAGCGTATGACCATAGCCGCGTTCGAACGGTTCCAGCGTTACCTTCGCGCGATGACCGCCGAGGGGCTCCACATTGATGGATTTGGGTTTGAGCAGATTGGTTTGCATGAGGTCTTTCTTTCAATACCCTCGGTTCGTTACACCGATAAGGCTGAGGGACCAACCGGGCAGAGCCGCAGGGTGGCCTAGCCCAGACGAGGGAACGCCGACAGTGCCAGTGAAGGCGCCGTCGGCAACAGCGAAACGATTAACGCGAGTACAACTCAACGATCAGCGATTCGTTGATCTCAGCACCGAACTCATCACGGTCAGGTGCCTTCTTGAACACACCTTCCAGCTTGGTAGCGTCAACAGCAACCCAAGCCGGCAGGCCGATGGACTCGGCCAGCTTCAGAGCTTCGGTGATGCGCAGCTGCTTCTTCGCCTTTTCACGGACGGCAACGGTGTCGCCAGCCTTGACCGAGTAAGAAGCGATGTTGACGACTTCACCGTTCACGGTGATGCCCTTGTGCGACACGAGCTGACGTGCTTCAGCGCGGGTCGAGCCGAAGCCCATGCGATAGACGACGTTGTCCAGACGCGATTCCAGCAGCGAAAGCAGGTTGGTGCCGGTCGAACCCTTGCGGCGCTCGGCTTCGGCGAAGTAGCGGCGGAACTGACGCTCCAAGACGCCGTACATGCGCTTGACCTTCTGCTTTTCACGCAGCTGCAGACCGAAGTCGGAGGTGCGCTGACCCGAGGTGCGGCCGTGTTGACCGGGCTTGGAGTCGAACTTTGCCTTGTCGCTGATCGGGCGGCGTGCGCTCTTCAGGAACAGGTCGGTGCCTTCACGGCGGGAAAGTTTGGCCTTGGGGCCGAGATAACGTGCCACTTTGCGTGTCCTTATTCAATCTGACGCACGCCCTGCCCGCTCTCAAAAAGCTTGCAAGAAATACGCGAGTCCGGCCAGTGTTTTTATCGGCTCGGACGGTGGTCTTAAAAACTCAGCTACCTGCGGATCTGTGCCTAAACACAACCCAAAAACAGTGCAACAAAGCTTCAACGAAACGGCCGGCGCGGCACTTGCGTGCCCGCCGGCGCGGGAAAAACAGCGATTATCGCATCTTTCGCATCAAAGGGACAAGACCCTTAGATACGACGACGCTTTTGCGGACGGCAGCCGTTGTGCGGCACGGGTGTCACATCAGAGATCGAGTTGATCCGGATGCCCAGTGCGCCCAGAGCGCGGACCGAAGACTCACGACCAGGACCGGGGCCCTTGATCTTGACGTCCAGGTTCTTGATGCCCTGGTCTTGAGCGGCACGGCCGGCCACTTCAGCAGCGACCTGCGCAGCAAAAGGAGTCGACTTGCGCGAGCCCTTGAAGCCTTGTCCGCCGCTGGAAGCCCAGGACAGAGCGCCGCCTTGGCGATCGGTGATCGTGATGATCGTGTTATTGAACGACGCGTGAACGTGTGCAATGCCATCGGCGACGTTCTTGCGAACCTTCTTGCGAACGCGCTGCGCAGCCGAGTTATTGGGTGCTTTTGCCATCTTGACCTTCTTTCAATGCTTAGCGCAGATCACTTCTTGCCCGTAGCGGCCGACTTGCGCGGGCCCTTACGAGTGCGAGCGTTCGTGCGGGTGCGCTGACCGCGCATCGGCAGACCGCGGCGATGACGGAAACCACGGTAGCAACCGAGGTCCATCAAACGCTTGATGTTGATCGACATCTCGCGGCGCAGATCGCCTTCGATGGTCATGCGGCCCACTTCGTCACGGATCTTTTCCAGATCAGCGTCGGTGAGGTCCTTGACCTTCTTGTCGAACGGGATACCGCAAGTCGTGCAGATCTTCTGGGCGGTCGTACGGCCAATGCCGTAGATCGAGGTCAGACCGATCTCAGTGTGCTTTTGCGGCGGAATATTAATACCAGCAATACGTGCCATTTGCGTCCTCTAATTCGCTCGTGTCGTGCAGCAATCAGCCTTGACGCTGTTTGTGGCGCGGATCGGTACAGATCACACGCACCACGCCCTTGCGACGGATGATCTTGCAATTGCGGCACATCTGCTTGACGGATGCCGAAACTTTCATGGTCTGCTCCTTGACCTACTCAAAAGCGCTCACAGCGCATAACCGGGGAAAAGATAAGCTCACTTCGCCCGGAACACGATGCGAGCACGACTCAAATCGTACGGGGTTAGTTCTACGGTGACCTTATCACCTGGCAAGATACGGATGTAATGCATACGCATCTTGCCCGAGATGTGGCCGAGAACGACATGCCCGTTCTCCAGCTTCACACGAAACGTAGCATTAGGAAGATTCTCAAGAATCTCGCCTTGCATCTGAATGACGTCGTCTTTCGCCATGCCTTCGTTTCTGTTCTGATGGATCTTGGTTAAACGTTGACTCAGCTTTTCAGCTGGCCTTGAAATTCGACTTCTTCAGCAGTGATTCGTACTGCTGACTCATCACGTAAGACTGCACTTGAGCCCAGAAGTCCATGGTGACCACAACAATGATCAACAAGGAGGTGCCACCGAAATAGAAAGGCACGTTGTACTTCAAGGTCAAGAACTCAGGCAACAAGCACACACCAGTGATGTAGATGGCGCCGGCCAAAGTCAAACGGGACAGGATCTTGTCAATATGCTTCGCAGTTTGCTCACCCGGGCGGATGCCTGGGATGAACGCACCACTCTTCTTCAGGTTGTCTGCTGTCTCGCGGCTGTTAAACACCAGAGCCGTGTAGAAGAAGCAGAAGAACACGATGGCCGAAGCATACAGGAGCACATAAATGGGCTGACCTGGGTGCAACATATCCGCAATGTTCTTCAACCAGCGCATGCTGTCACCGGTAGCGAACCAACTCACCATGGTGGTCGGCAGCAGGATGATCGACGATGCGAAGATCGGCGGGATCACGCCCGACATGTTCAGCTTCAGCGGCAGGTGCGAGCTCTGACCACCGTAGACCTTGTTCCCCACCTGGCGCTTGGCGTAGTTCACCAAGATCTTGCGCTGACCGCGCTCGACAAACACCACCAGATACGTCACCGCGACCACAACAGCCACAATGAACAGCGAAGAAACAGGACCCATGGCGCCGGTCTGCACCAGGCCCAACAAACCACCAATAGCACCCGGCAAACCTGCGGCGATACCGCCAAAGATCAGGATCGAAATCCCGTTGCCTAAGCCACGCTCGGTAATCTGCTCACCCAGCCACATCAGGAACATCGTGCCGGCAACCAGACTGGAGACTGCCGTGAGGCGGAATCCGAATCCAGGGCTGATCACCAGACCAGCCGAGCTTTCCAAAGCCAGAGCAATGCTCAGCGATTGGAAAATTGCCAGGCCCAAAGTGCCGTAGCGCGTGTACTGCGTAATCTTGCGACGCCCTGCTTCGCCTTCCTTCTTCAGCGCTTCCAAAGCCGGCACCACATAAGTCATCAACTGGATGACGATGGAGGCCGAAATGTAGGGCGTGATGCCCAGCGCGAAGACGGTGAAGCGCGACAGCGCACCGCCCGAAAACATATTGAACAGGGACAGGATGCCACCTTCCTGACCCTTGAAGAACTGCTTCAGCTGGCCAGGATCGATACCGGGCACGGGGATATGCGCCCCGATGCGGTAGACGACAAGCGCCAGCAGAAGAAACACAAGGCGGCGACGCAAGTCGCCGAACTTGCCGCTCTTGGCCAGTTGGTTTGCGTTGGTAGCCACTGTGCCCCGTTCCGTTCTACTTAGATGATCGAGCCGCCAGCGGCTTCAATCGCAGCCTTAGCGCCGGCCGTTGCAGACACGCCCTTCAGCGTGACCTTGCGGCTGATGGAGCCAGACAGAATGACCTTGGCGTTCCGGGCCAGTTCAGGCACCAGACCGACAGCCTTCAGCGTCAACAGGTCGATCTCGTCGGCCACCAGCGCTTGCAGGTCGTCGAGGTTGATCTCAGCGTTGAACTTCAGCGTGGTCGACTTGAAACCGCGCTTAGGCAGGCGGCGCTGCAGAGGCATTTGACCGCCTTCGAAGCCCACCTTGTGGTAGCCGCCAGCACGCGACTTTTGACCCTTGTGACCGCGACCGCAGGTCTTGCCCAGACCGGAGCCGATGCCACGGCCCACACGACGCTTCGAATGCTTGGCGCCAGCTGCGGGTTGAATGGTATTGAGTTGCATCTTCTTGTCCTCAGTTCGTGACGGTGCTTACAGCACCTGCACGAGGTAGGCGATCTTGTTGATCATGCCGCGAACCGCAGGCGTGTCTTCCAACACGCTGGTGCTGTTCAGCTTGCGCAAGCCGAGGCCAACCACGGTGGCACGGTGCGAAGCACGGGTACCGATGGGGCTGCGAACCAGCTTGACAGTTACAGTTTTCTTGTCAGACATGTGTCTCTCCAGTACAGCCGATTCAGCCGAGAATTTCTTCGACCGACTTGCCGCGCTTGGCTGCGACTTGCGTAGCCGTGGTGGAACGCTTCAGAGCATCCAGGGTGGCGCGAACCAGGTTGTACGGGTTGGTCGAACCGTGGCTCTTGGTCACGATATCGGTCACGCCCATCACTTCGAAGACTGCACGCATCGGGCCGCCGGCGATGACGCCGGTACCAGCCGAAGCAGGCACCATCATCACGTGGGAAGCACCGTGCTCGCCCACCACATTGTGGTGGATCGAACCGTTGCGCAGATCGACCTTGAACATGTTGCGGCGAGCAGATTCCATCGCCTTTTGCACGGCGACAGGAACTTCCTTCGCCTTGCCCTTGCCCATGCCGATACGACCAGCGCCATCACCGACCACCGTCAGAGCAGCGAAAGACAGCGTACGGCCGCCCTTCACAACTTTGGTGACGCGGTTGATCGCGATCATCTTTTCCTTCAGGCCGTCGTCATTGCCTTCGGTCTGAACGCGGGGTTGAAACTTTGCCATTTCGAATTCCTTTTTGCGTCAGAACTGCAGGCCGGCTTCGCGGGCTGCTTCGGCCAGGGCCTTGATACGGCCGTGGTAAGCAAAGCCTGCGCGGTCGAATGCAACCTTTTCCACGCCAACAGCCTTGGCCTTCTCGGCGATCAGCTTGCCAATCAGGGTAGCGGCAGCGACGTTGCCGCCCTTGCCCGAACCGCCGAGTTGTTCGCGGACAGCCTTCTCGGCCGTCGAAGCGCTGGCCAGCACACGAGTGCCGTCGTCGGAAATGACGGAGGCGTAGATGTGCAGGTTGGAGCGGAACACCGTCAAGCGCACAACGCGCTGGATGGCGATGCGAGCACGGGTCTGACGCGAGCGACGGATGCGCTGTTCTTTTTTGGTCAACATTGCGCTGCTCCTTACTTCTTCTTGGTCTCTTTGAGAGAGACCTTCTCGTCGGAATAGCGGATGCCCTTGCCCTTATAAGGCTCGGGCGGACGGAAGGCGCGCACTTCTGCAGCAACCTGGCCGACCACTTGGGCGTCCGCGCCCTTGATCAGAATTTCGGTCTGGGTGGGGCACTCAACCTTGATGCCAGCCGGCATATCCTTCACCACAGGGTGAGAGTAGCCGATTTGCAGATTGAGCTTTTGGCCCGTAGCCTGGGCACGGAAGCCCACGCCAACCAGGTTCAGCTTGCGCTCGAAACCCTTGCTGACGCCAGTGACCATATTGGCCACCAGAGCGCGAACGGTGCCGCTCATGGCGCCGGCAGCAGCCGACTCGTCGTTAGGAACGAAGCTCAGCTTGCCGGCTTCGTTCTTGATCGACACCAGGCTATGGATCGGACGCACCAGCGTTCCGAGCGAGCCCTTGACGCTGATTTGCTCAGCGGTAACGGTCACGTCCACACCTTGCGGGATGGCGACCGGCATTTTTCCAACGCGGGACATTGTTATATCTCCTTGCGCTTAGGCGACGTAGCAGAGCACTTCGCCGCCGATACCGGCTTGACGTGCTTTGCGGTCCGTCATCACACCTTGCGGCGTGGTGACAATCGCCACACCCAGGCCATTCATGACCTGAGGGATGTCGTGGCGGCCCTTGTAAATGCGCAGGCCGGGACGGCTCACGCGTTCGATGCGCTCGATCACCGGCTTACCGCCGTAATACTTCAGCGAAATCTCCAGCTCAGGGCGGGCGGCTTCGCCACGCACTGCGAAACTGTCGATATAGCCTTCGTCCTTCAGGACTTTGGCGATCGCCACTTTCAACTTCGAGGACGGCATCACGACGCTGACCTTCTCAACGCTCTGGGCGTTGCGAATACGGGTCAGCATGTCGGCGATAGGATCACTCATGCTCATTTGCGATATCTCCTAATCGTGCCGATTACCAGCTAGCCTTGACGACACCGGGGATGTCGCCCTTGAAGGCCAGCTCGCGAATCTTGTTACGGCCCAAACCGAACTTGCGGAAGGTACCGCGAGGACGCCCAGTCAACGCGCAGCGGTTACGCTGACGAGTCGGGTAGGCATTGCGGGGCAGCTTCTGCAGCTCCAAACGAGCAACATAACGCTCTTCGTCCGACTTCTTGGCATCGTTAGCGATGCCCTTCAGTTCCGCATACTTCTTTGCATACTTAGCTACCAGCGCGTCGCGCTTGAGCTCACGTTGCTTCAGTGATGTTTTTGCCACGGGTCACCTCAGTTCTTGAACGGAAACTTGAATGCAGCCAGCAGGGCCTTGCACTCGTCGTCCGTCTTGGCGGAAGTGGTGATGCTGATGTTCAGCCCACGCAGCGCATCCACCTTGTCGTAGTCGATCTCAGGGAAGATGATCTGTTCTTTGACGCCAATGTTGTAGTTACCACGGCCGTCAAACGAACGACCCGAGATACCACGGAAGTCACGCACACGCGGCAGAGCGATGGTGACAAAGCGATCCAGGAATTCGTACATCTGCACACCGCGCAGAGTCACCATGCAGCCGATAGGCACGCCGTCACGAATCTTGAAGCCGGCAATTGCCTTCTTCGACTTCGTCACGACAGGCTTTTGACCTGCAATCTTGGTCAGATCACCCACAGCGTGGTCCATGACCTTCTTGTCGGCGACTGCTTCGCTCACACCCATGTTCAGGGTGATCTTGGTGATGCGAGGCACTTCCATGACCGACGTGTAACCAAACTTCTCAGTGAGGCTTGGCACAACTTTTTCGCGATAAAACGCTTGCAAACGAGCCATGTCGAACCCCTTAAGCCTTGATCTCTTCGCCGGTCGACTTGAAGACGCGCACCTTCTTGCCATCAGCTGCGAGCTTGATGCCCACGCGATCGGCCTTGCCGGATGCGGCGTTAAAAATCGCCACGTTGGATTGATGAATAGGCATTGTCTTGTCGACGACGCCGCCAGTCGTACCCTTCATGGGGTTCGGCTTGACGTGCTTCTTGACGACATTCACACCTTCTACAACGATGTGATCGGCATCAATGCGCTGCGCAACTGCGCCACGCTTGCCCTTGTCGCGACCGGTCAAAACAATGACTTGGTCGCCTGTACGAATCTTGTTCATGGCAGTACCTTTGACTGTGACCGAGCTCAGAGAACCTCTGGCGCCAGCGACACGATCTTCATGAAACGCTCGGTACGCAGTTCACGCGTCACGGGTCCGAAGATGCGAGTGCCGATAGGCTCCAGCTTGGCATTCAGCAGCACGGCGGCATTGCCGTCGAACTTCACCAGCGAGCCGTCTTGACGACGAACACCCTTGGCGGTACGAACGACCACAGCGCTGTAAACCTCACCCTTTTTCACTCGGGCACGAGGAGCAGCTTCTTTGATGCTGACCTTGATAATGTCGCCAATGCCTGCGTACCGACGCTTGGAACCACCAAGCACCTTGATACACATGACGGACTTAGCGCCAGTGTTGTCCGCGACGTCGAGTCGCGATTGCATTTGAATCATGTCTATCCCCAACTTTTCCCAAATCACCCGAAACACAAAAAGCGCATCGGAGTCATCGGTCAGTCTTGGGCCCGTTGACCAAACACAAGACTGGATTCACTTCCGTGAGGGTCTTGCGCTCAGCAGTTGAGGGCGGATCCGAGGCCTTAACGCACCACTTGATGCGCCTTGCGTTCGGCGAAGCTTTAGATTGTGCACTGGACGCACCGCTTGCGTCAAGCACTTTCTCTAAAGTATTTAGGGCGCCGCAGCAAATCGCGCCGCGCCCTGCTCTTTCAGGCCATCAGTTGGCCTGCGCTTGCACCAACATGGTGGCGGCGTCGCTGACCTCGAACTTGGCAGGAGCCTCGATGTTCAGCGTCTTGACTTGGCCATTCACCAGCAGCATCGAGTAGCGCTGCGAGCGCAGACCCATACCACGCGAACCCAGGTCTAGGGTCAAACCGGTGGCCTTGGTGAACTCGGCGCTGCCGTCAGCCAGCATGCGGATCTTGCCGGCGGTTTGTTGATCACGCGCCCAGGCACCCATCACAAATGCGTCGTTGACGGAGACACACCAGATCTCATCCACACCTGCCGCCGCCAACGCGTCAGCTTGAGCTTTGTAGCCAGGCACGTGCTGGGCAGAGCAAGTTGGGGTGAAGGCGCCAGGCAGCGCGAAGACCGCAATCTTCTTGCCTGCAACCGCCGCGGCAACGTCGACCGCATTCGGGCCCAGCGAGCAACCATTGCCCTCGACTTCGACAAACTCATACAGCGTGCCGCCAGGCACCTGATCGCCAACTTTCAACATAGAGATTCCTTTTGTTTGTAGTCACAGGCCGTCAAGGCACTGTGAGTTCTTGGAGGCAAAAAAAACGGCCGGACGCTAGTATTCCAGCGTTCCGACCGTTTGATGCAGAGCACGGCACAAGACCGTACTAAGCAAACGTCTTCAAAAACCTATCAGACGACTTCAGCCTTCTCGACCAGGCGGGTCACAACCCAGCTCTTGGTCTTGGACAGAGGACGGCCTTCGGCGATCTCGACCACATCACCCATCTTGTACTCGCCCTTTTCGTCGTGGGCGTGGTACTTGCGGGAACGGGCAACGATCTTGCCGTAGAGCTCGTGCTTGGCACGACGCTCGATCAGCACGGTCACCGTCTTGGCGCGCTTGTCGCTGACCACACGACCGATCAGGGTACGTGTGTTCTTTTCTTGAGCTTGCGTCATTTCGCGGCTCCCTTCTTCTTCTCGTTCAAGATGGTCTTGACGCGAGCGATGTCACGGCGCGTGTTGCCCAGAACAGTGTGATTGCTCAACTGTTGAGTGGCTTTTTGCATGCGCAGGCCGAAATGGGCCTTGAGCAGATCGGTCACTTCCTTTTCCAAGGCAGCGACATCCTTGCCACGCAGTTCAGATGCTTTCATGGTGTTCTCCGCTTCAGGTGCCGACCTGGCGCGTCACGAAGGTGCAGCTCAAAGGCAGCTTTGCAGCCGCCAGAGTGAACGCTTCGCGAGCCAGGGCTTCCGGCACACCGTTGATCTCGTAGAGCACCTTGCCAGGCTGAATCTCAGCGACGTAGTACTCTGGGTTGCCCTTACCGTTACCCATACGGACTTCGGCGGGCTTCTGGGAGATCGGCTTGTCCGGGAAGATGCGGATGAAGATACGACCACCGCGCTTGATGTGGCGCGAGATTGCACGACGTGCAGCTTCGATCTGACGAGCCGTCAAACGGCCGCGCTCGGTTGCCTTCAGGCCGAATTCGCCAAAAGACACCGCAGCACCACGGGTAGCAACACCCGTGTTACGACCCTTTTGCTCCTTGCGATATTTGCGACGAGCTGGTTGCAGCATGTTTATTCTCCTTTGGCCTCGCCGCCAGCAGGAGCGGCCTTGCGGACCACTCGCTTGGCTGCGGGCTGAGCTGCGTCACCGGTGGAGGCCGGCTTGTCGCCACCTTCACCACGCGGGCCACGGTCACCACCGGGGCGGCCACGGCCGCTCGGTGCGCCAGGACGGGTGTTGCGACGTGGGCGACGATCATCTTCACCAGCTTCGCTCTTGATCACGGGTGCATCGCCATTGGCGAGGCGGTCACCGCGATAGACCCAGACCTTGACACCGATGATGCCGTAGGTCGTGCTGGCTTCAGAGAAACCGTAGTCAATGTCAGCCTTCAGGGTGTGCAGGGGCACACGGCCTTCGCGGTACCACTCGCAACGAGCGATTTCGATACCGTTCAGACGACCCGACGACATGATCTTGATGCCCTGAGCGCCCAAACGCATAGCGTTCTGCATCGCACGCTTCATGGCGCGACGGAACATGATGCGCTTTTCCAGCTGCTGGGTGATCGAGTCAGCGATCAGTTGAGCATCGATTTCAGGCTTGCGCACTTCTTCGATGTTCACTGCCACCGGCACGCCCAGACGCTTGGTCAGCTCGGCCTTCAGGTTTTCGATGTCTTCGCCCTTCTTGCCGATCACCACACCCGGACGTGCCGAGAAGATGGTGATACGAGCGTTCTTAGCAGGACGCTCGATCAGAATGCGCGAAACGGCGGCATTCTTCAGCTTGGTCTTCAGGTATTCGCGAACTTGCAGATCTTCGGCCAGCATGGTGGCGAAGTTCTTGTTCGACGCGTACCAACGCGAAGCCCAGTTACGGGTGACTGGCAGTCGAAAGCCAGTCGGATGGATTTTTTGTCCCATAGTCTTCCTTCAGCCTTCAGTTGCCGACCGACACGAAGATGTGGCACGTGGGCTTGCTGATGCGATTGCCACGGCCTTTGGCACGGGCAGAGAAGCGCTTCAGCGTAGCACCTTGTTCCACATAAATAGTGGTGACCTTCAGTTCATCAATATCAGCGCCGTCGTTGTGCTCGGCGTTGGCGATGGCGCTTTCCAGCGCCTTCTTGATGATGACGGCAGCCTTCTTCTGGGTAAATTCCAGGATGTTCAGCGCGTGGTCCACCTTCTTGCCGCGGATCAGGTCTGCCACCAGGCGGCCCTTGTCACACGAAAGACGAACACCGCGAACGATTGCTTTGGTTTCCATCGTTGGCATCCTTACTTCTTCCCAGCCTTCTTGTCGGCCGGGTGGCCTTTGAAGGTGCGGGTCAGTGCGAATTCACCCAGCTTGTGGCCGACCATTTGGTCCGACACATAAACTGGCACGTGTTGCTTGCCGTTGTGCACTGCGATCGTCAGGCCGATGAATTCGGGCAGGATCGTCGAGCGACGCGACCAAGTCTTGATAGGCTTTTTGTCCTTGTTGGCCACAGCCTTCTCGACCTTAGCCAAGAGGTGATGGTCAATGAACGGGCCCTTCTTCAATGAACGAGTCATGGCCTACCCTTTACTTCTTGCGACGCGAAACGATGAACGTCTGCGTGCGCTTGTTGTTACGAGTGCGGAAGCCCTTCGTGAGGGTGTTCCACGGCGACACAGGCGCCTGGCCCTCGCCGGTACGACCTTCACCACCACCGTGCGGGTGATCCACCGGGTTCATGGCGGTACCACGAACGGTCGGACGAATACCCTTCCAACGGATGGCACCGGCCTTGCCGTACTGGCGCAGCTGATGTTCTTCGTTCGACACTTCACCAATGGTGGCGCGGCAGTCGATGTGGATGCGACGGACTTCGCCCGAACGCAGGCGCAGCTGAGCGTAAACGCCTTCGCGAGCCATCAGAACCACGGAGACACCAGCGGAACGAGCGATCTGAGCACCCTTACCCGGCAGCATTTCCACGCAGTGGATCGTCGAACCCACGGGGATGTTGCGGATAGGCAGCGTGTTGCCGGCCTTGATCGGGGCTTCCGCACCGCTCAAGATCGTTGCACCCACTTCCAGACCACGGGGAGCGATGATGTAGCGACGCTCGCCGTCGGCATAGCACACCAGAGCGATGTGGGCCGTACGGTTGGGGTCGTACTCAATCGTCTCAACCTTGGCCGGAATACCGTCCTTGTTGCGCTTGAAGTCGACCACACGGTAGTGGTGCTTATGACCACCGCCCTTGTGGCGAATCGTGATGTGACCGTTGTTGTTACGGCCAGAATTCTGGATTTGCGGCTCAAGCAGAGCTGCATGGGGCGCGCCCTTGTGCAGATGCGAGTGCACCACCTTCACGACGGCACGGCGGCCGGGTGACGTTGGTTTGACTTTAACGACGGCCATTACGCAGCCTCCCCGGAGAAGTTGAGCTCTTGGCCCGCCTTCAGCGACACGTACGCCTTCTTGACGTGATCGCGACGACCGATGGAACGACCAAAGCGCTTGACCTTGCCCTTGACCTGAACAACGTTCACGGCCTCAACCTCGACCTTGAACATCAGTTCAACAGCGGCCTTGATTTCGGGCTTGGTGGCGTCACGCAAGACCTTGAACAACACTTGGTTGTGCTTCTCAGCAACTGCCGTGGCCTTTTCGGACACGATAGGCGCCAGCAGCACCGAGGCCAGACGGCCTTCAGAATAAGTTTTCACAGCGCTCATGCCAGCATCTCCTGGAGTTGCTCCATTGCGGCCTTGGTCACCAGCACCTTCTTGTAGAAGACCAGTGACAGCGGATCGGCATAACGCGGCTCGCAAACCAGCACATTGGCCAGATTGCGCGATGCCAGCGCCAGGTTGTCGTCCACTTGGTCGGCGATCAACATCACCGACTCCAGACCCATGGCCTTGAACTTAGCGGCCAGCAGCTTGGTCTTGGGGGCTTCGAGGGAAATCGAATCCACCACGGCCAGGCGGCCTTCGCGAGCCAGCTGCGACAAGATGGCGGCCATACCGGCGCGGTACATCTTCTTGTTCAGCTTGTGCGTGAAGTTCTCATCCGGCATGTTCGGGAAAATCCGACCGCCCCCGCGCCACAGCGGCGAAGACGTCATACCGGCACGTGCACGACCCGTTCCCTTTTGACGGAAAGGCTTCTTGGTCGAGTGCTTGACTTGTTCGCGGTCCTTCTGGGCGCGAGTGCCTTGGCGAGCGTTGGCCTGGAAGGCCACGACCACCTGGTGCACCAGGGCTTCGTTGTAATCGCGAGCAAACAGCGTGTCAGGAGCATCCACCTTGGCAGTGGCCTGACCTTGCTCATTCAGGAGCTCGAGCTGCATCAGTTGGCTCCCTTCTTGACCTTGACCTTGACTGCGGGACGCACGACCACATGGCCGTTCTTCGCGCCCGGAACAGCACCGCGAACCAGCAGCAGTTGACGAGCTTCGTCAACGCGCACGATGTCCAGGTTCTGCACGCTGACAGTCACGTCACCCAGGTGGCCCGACATCTTCTTGCCAGGGAACACACGACCGGGATCCTGGGCCATCGAGATGGAGCCAGGCACATTGTGCGAACGGCTGTTACCGTGGGACGCACGCTGCGAGTGGAAGTTGTGACGCTTGATGGTGCCTTCGAAGCCCTTGCCGATAGAGGTGCCTTGCACATCCACCAACTGACCCGCTGCGAACAGCGAGACCGGCACTTGCGCACCCAGCTTGTATTCGGCGGCGACTTCAGCGGCAACGCGGAATTCGCTCATCACACGACCGGCTTCAACACCTGCCTTGGCAAGGTGGCCGGCTTCCGGCTTGGTCACGCGCGATGCTTTGCGCGAACCGAACACCACCTGAATGGCGGTGTAGCCGTCGTTTTCTACGGTCTTGATCTGGGACACGCGGTTGTCGGACACATCGAGCACCGTCACAGGCACGGCATCGCCGTCGTCCGTGAAGATGCGCATCATGCCCACCTTGCGGCCCAGCAATCCGAGACGATTGCTTAGACTCATGGTTTTCTCCAGCCCCACAGGATTTCCCTGGAAGCCATTTACAAACACCCGACAACGATTGGCCGGGGCGACCTCGACATCGGAAATTCCGCTTTTGACCCGGGCTTTCACCCGATGCCGCAGCTTTTTACCGATGCGAAAAATCCCGCACTGGAATAGACCAACGCGGGAAAGCTTGCGAGTATAGCGCGCACTAGGGCTTTCACGCAAGCGCAAGCTGAGACTGCAACAAAAAAGGGCAACCTTTCGGCTGCCCTTGTCGCTGATCGCTCTTTTGAGCGACAAGCTGACGAGAACTCCTTCAACGACTGTGTCGATGCAAGAGCCTCATCGTGTTGCCTTTACTGCAACTTGATTTCGACGTCCACGCCAGCCGGCAGGTCCAGCTTCATCAGAGCGTCAACCGTCTTGTCGGTCGGGTCAACGATGTCCATCAGACGCTGGTGGGTGCGGATTTCGAACTGGTCGCGCGAAGTCTTGTTGACGTGCGGCGAACGCAGGATGTCGAAACGCTGCATGCGGGTCGGCAGAGGCACGGGGCCCTTGACGATCGCGCCAGTGCGCTTGGCGGTTTCAACGATTTCCGCGGCCGATTGGTCGATCAGCTTGTAATCAAATGCCTTCAGGCGGATGCGGATCTTTTGCTTTTGCATGACGATTCCTTCAAAGAACGAGCGGCTAGACCGAAAGGCCCTTTACCGCGATGTTGGTGAAGCCTGGCTTCTGAAAAATCAGCAGCCAGGCCGGTCACGCAAAAGACTTAGGCCAGGATGGTCGCAACCAC
>NZ_QAJN01000007.1:0-300291 GCF_003852425.1 Paucibacter sp. KBW04
GAGGCTTAAAGATACAAGGCGAACAGCCTCCGCTCGCTCAGTCGGCCGGGGCGGCCAGCACCAGTTGGTCGCGCCCAGCAGATTTGGCGGCATACAAGGCCTCATCGGCCCGCTTGAGCAGCTCGCTAGCCAATTCACCGGGGCGCCAAAACGCCATGCCCGCCGAGGCGGTGTAGGCGAAGTCAGGCTGCTCGATCAAGGGCCGGGAGGCCCGCACCTGGGCCAAGAGCCGCTCCACCACCTGCGCGGCATCCAGTTCATCGACACCGAGCAGCAAGAGCAAGAACTCCTCACCACCCACGCGACCGCAGGCATCCACACGGCGGCAGTTCGATTGCAAGAGCTGAGCAAAGTCCCTGATGACCCGGTCACCGACCGCATGGCCCTGGCAATCATTGATGCGCTTGAAGAAATCCAGGTCCAGCACGACCAGCGCCAAGGCATCGCCCCCGTCACGGTACTCCGCCAAGAACTGATCCAGCAGGCCCAGCACATGGCCACGATTGCTCAGCCCGGTGAGGCTGTCGGTCTGGGCGGCTCGCAGCGCCAGATCACGGGCC
This sequence comes from Paucibacter sp. KBW04, assembly GCF_003852425.1. GTDB lineage: Bacteria > Pseudomonadota > Gammaproteobacteria > Burkholderiales > Burkholderiaceae_C > Paucibacter_A. Next base: position 561 of record NZ_QAJN01000007.1, read on the forward strand.
TGGCGCAGTTCGCGGCCGTCTTGCTTGAGAGGGGTGATGTCGCTGGCCACGCACAGCATCCAGCCCTGCTCATCGACGGTCTCGTTCATCCAGATCCAGCGGTCGTCGTAGAGATCGGCCTCAAAGCTGCGAAAAGCCTGCTTGCCTCGGCGCGCCGTGGCCGAGGCCAACCAGGCCTCGAAATCCTTGGTCTTGACCACATTCCCCCGCCTTTGGAGATAGCAGTCGCGCATCATGGTTTGCCAGCTGGGCTGGGCCTCGGGCGCCAGCGCGAAGGCCGCTCGAAAAGCGGGGTTGGCATAGCGCAAGACATCGGCGGCATCAAACAAGGCCACCAGCTGGGGCGTGGCCTCAAACAAGCCGGTGAAACGGCCGGCCAGGGCCTGATGGGAGGGGGCGAGAAACTCGTCTTGGGACTTAGCTGACATCGAAAGCCCTCGGTCATGCAGCGCCCTCAAACCTCGGGGCGAGGCAAAAAATATAGCAGCTGAGTCGGGCGGCGGCGGGCGAGCAAATGCTCAGTTGGTGATGATCTGCACGTCCTGCCGCAAAACCTCGGCCGGGTAGTAGCGCTGCAGGCTGCGCATCAAGCTGCCGTCGCGGGCGGCGCGGCTCAGGCCATCGCGCAGCAGTTGCAGATCGCTGGCCGACAAGGTCTGGCGGGAGAGGTAGGCACCAACCTCGGAGCGCGGCAGGCCACGCAAGGCGGCGAAGCGGAACTCACGGCTGAAGGCGGTTTCTCCGTCGCGAGTCGAGCTGGCGGCTGCCGTCGCGGCCACGCCCGGCTCTTGCAAGGCCGAGTAAAGCAGGGTCGGCGGCAGGATGGTGAAGTCCACCCGACCACTGCGCAGCATCTGGGCCACGGTGCGCAAATCGGCCACAAAGTCCACCCGCTTGTCGGCCACCAGCTGGCGCATCAAGGCCTCGTAATCATCACCCCAGGTGTAGCTGCGCACCATGGCGCCGCGCAAACGGGTTTTGGCGTGCAAAAGACTCCCCACATCTTCCACCACCAGGCGCCGCGAGGCCAGGGTGATCAAGCTGGGCGTGAGCCTGAGCATGGGCACGAACTGGGCCTTGAGGTCACGCTCGGCCGTGCGCGAGGCGGGCAGAAAGACATCGGCCTCCTGCGTCTCAAAAAACATCAGGGCCACGCGGGCCCGCGGCACTACGGGGAAGACGAACTCGCAAGCCAGCGACGGGCCCAACTGGCGCAGCAGGTCGGGGTAGACCCCTTCAACCCGACCGCCCATCTCAGCGCGCAGCAGTACATTGAATCCGGTGGGCGCGACCGGTACCTGAACCGGCTGACTGCAGCCGGCGGAGGCCCCAAGCGGCGCGGCCAGGCAGAGCGCGATAAGGATCCAAAACTTTCCTGTGGGCCAAGCCCTTCGCCAAATCATCCAAGCATCCATCCCCCAGACGATCCGGGCGAGGGGCCCCTGCATGACGTCGAAGAACGCCGCTACGCAGCGTAGCAGTGCGGCAGCCTCGCGCCTGTCATTCGGGGGACGAGGAAGAGGCTCTTGTGAGGGACAAAAGTCGCGTCACCCCAGCCCTTGGACTCACACCACGCTGGCGCCTAGCCCACGCAAAAGGCGTTGAGCTTGTTGCCATCCAGGTCGCGGAAGTAGGCGGCGTAAAAGCCTTCGCCACGCGGGCCCGGCGCGCCTTCGTCCTTGCCGCCCAGTGCCAGGGCCTTGGCATGCAGGGCACGGACTTTGTCCTGGCTGTCCACCACCAAGGCCACCATCACGCCATTGCCCACCGTCGCGGCTTGGCCGTCAAAAGGCTTCATGACGCCGAAGCCCGGCTTGTCCATGGTCGTGCCCCAGGCATAGCCACGGCCGAAATCCATGATGCGCTTGATGCCGATGACGCCAAACAATTCGTCATAGAAAGCCGTGGCGCGGGGCAGATCATTGGTGCCCAGAGTGGTGTAGCCGATCATGCGGGACTCCGTTGCTTGTGAATAGGAGTCCTTAGTTTGACTCAACCGCGATCGAACTTGAACACCGCCATACTGGCCAGCAGATTGGGCAGGGTCCGCACCGCCTCGCCGTTCTGGATGCCAAAGCTGTCCAGCACCCGCAGGCGGTTCTTGCGCGCCAGCACCTCGAAATCGGCGTAGGTGCCGACGCGGATATTGGGCGTGTCATACCACTCGTAAGGCAGCACCCGGGTCACCGGCATGCGGCCCAGCATCACCTGCAGGCGGTTGGGCCAGTGGGCAAAGTTGGGGAAGCTGACGATGCCGATGCGGCCCACCCGCGCGGTCTCACGCAGCATCAGCTCGGTATTGCGCAGATGCTGCAGAGTCTCCAGCTGCAAGACCACATCAAAGCTCTGGTCCTCGAAGATGGACAGGCCATCTTCCAGATTGAGCTGGATCACATTGACACCGCGCTGGGCGCAGGCCAGCAGATTGGCGTCGTCCAGCTCCACGCCGTAGCCGGTGCAGCCCCGGTGTTTTTGCAGATAGTCCAAGAGGGCGCCGGTGCCGCAGCCGAGGTCTAACACGCGTGAGCCCTCGGGCACCAGGGCCGCGATTTGTTCCATCACCGATTGGCTGCTGCTCATGCCTGCTCTCCTGCAATGCGTTGAAAGTAGGCGCGCAACAGGCCGTGATAGCGCGGGTCCTCCAGCAAGAAGGCGTCGTGGCCGTGCGGGGCGTCGATCTCCGCGTAAGACACATCGCGTTTGTTGTCCAGCAAGGCCTTGACGATCTCGCGCGAGCGCGCTGGTGAGAAGCGCCAGTCGGTGCTGAAGCTGGCCACCAGGTATTTGCAGCGCGCGCTGGCGAAAGTCCGGCTCAGATCACCGCCATGCTCACGCGCGGGGTCGAAGTAATCGAGCGCGCGGGTGATCAGCAAATAGGTGTTGGCGTCGAAGTAATTGCTGAACTTATCGCCCTGGTAGCGCAGATAGCTTTCGATCTGGAACTCGATGTCCTGGGTGCTGTAGCCCAGCTCGGCGGCGCGCATCTGGCGGCCGAACTTTTGCTCCATCACATCGTCGCTGAGATAGGTGATGTGGCCGATCATGCGCGCCACCCGCAGGCCGCGCTTGGGCACGACGCCATGGGCGTAGAAATGGCCGCCGTGGAAATCGGGGTCGGTGATGATGGCGCGCCGCGCCACCTCGTTGAAGGCGATGTTCTGCGCCGACAGGGCCGGCGCGGTGGCGATGGCGATGCAGTGGCGCATACGCTCGGGGTAGCGCAGCGACCAGTCCAGCGCCTGCATGCCGCCCAGCGAGCCGCCCAGCACAGCCGCCAGCTGGGTGATGCCTAACTCATCCAGCACACGGGCCTGGGCATCGACCCAGTCCTGCACCGTGACGACGGGGAAGTCCGCACCATAGATCTGGCCCGTGGCCGGGTTGACGTGCATGGGCCCGGTAGAGCCGAAACAGGAACCCAGATTGTTGATGCCGATGACGAAGAACTTATTCGTATCCAGCGGCTTGCCCGGGCCGATCAGATTGTTCCACCAGCCTTCGCTGTTCTCCTGGCCCGCATAAGTGCCGGCCAGATGATGGCTGGCATTGAGCGCATGGCAGACCAGCACGGCGTTGCTACGCTCGGCATTGAGCTGGCCATAGGTCTCGTAGACCAGCTGATAACTCGCCAACTGCGCGCCACTGCGCAGGGGCAGGGGCGTGTTGAAGTGCATGGTTTGCGGGCTGACCTGCCCGATGTCTCCGACTGCCACTTTGATGCATCCTCCAAAAACAAAAACCGGCTCCGCAAAAAAAGCGGACGCCGGTTGACGGAGTCCCTCTTTAGCTGCATTTTTTAAGCGCCCGCAATTCGGAACAAATCAGCGCTGTGGGCGGAAGTATATCGCCGCCGCCTTCACTCGCTCAAAGCTTGAGCCTGGCCCTTTGCAGGAATTTGGCGTAACGGCCGTCGCGCTTGAGCTTGTCCAGCGCTGCACGCAGCTGGTTCAACTGGGCCTCGTTGAGGTCGGGCGAGGCGGCCAGCCAGATGTCACGGGTGTCGTAGCTCGGGCCTTCCACAAAAGCCGCGGGCTCACGCCCGCTTGTTTGCAAAGCACCCAGAAAAGTCGGCTCGGCGGCGTAGACAAAGTCCACCGTGCCCTCGTCCAGGCGGCGCAGGATGCGGGGGTAATCAGCCTCCTCGACGATGTGCTTAAAACCCAGGCCGCGCAGCCGATCGCGGCCGATGGCGCCGCGCAGCACGGCCACCCGACCGGCCTTCAAGTCCGGCTCGGGCGGCAGCTGAGCCCAGCGGTCTTTTTTGCCGTAAAGCACATAGCGGTTCTGATACAGCACAGCCACCCAGCGCAGCGTTTTTTCTCGTTCGGGTGTGCGAGCCAGCGGCGCCATCAACACGCCGGGGCCGCGCTGCGTCAGCGCCAGGGCGCGGGCAAAGGGGTAGAAGCTGGGGTCCAAGGGCTGGCCCAGCTCCTGGCCCAGCTCATGCAAGAGATCGCCCAGAGCGCCGGGCGAGCCGCTGCCGCGTGAGTAAATCAGTGGCGGGAATTCGCTGCTGACCAGCAGCAGCGGACGCGCACTCGGGGCTGGGGCGGGGCTTGTCGAAGAGACCAGATTGGCCGAGGCAGCCGACTCGGCCGGGTCGAGCAAAGCGTGGTGGGTGGCCTGAGCCCATGAGCTCAGGCCAAGACTCAGCAAGGCCGCGCCAAGCAAGGCCCAGCCCTGCAGTCGGCGGCTGCGGCCTGTGGCTGCGCCGCCGAATCGCGTCAATCCAAGAACCGGATTCCACCACCCCATGCCAAGCCCCTCGGCGCCTGAAATGCAGCGCTGATCAGCAATTATGCGGCGAGATCAGTGATGCCGGCGATGCGGTTCAAGCCCTTCCGATCGCCGGTCTGGGGGCCGGCTCAGGGGGCCGTGCAAAGGCAGTGCACCACGGCCGAGAAGGGCTTTTTGCCCTCGCTCAGCTCGGCCGCAAAAGCCAGCTCGCCCTGCACCTGCTGCATCGCCTTGGGCACGCTGAAGCCCAGCTCGGCGCGCAGAGCATTGCCAATCGATGTCGCGACCGCGGGCGCCACCACTTCGTCCAGGCTGGCCAGCAGGCGCTCAAAACGACCCAGCTCGCGCTCGATGTAGTTCAGGCGCGGCTGGCCTTCCAGCTTGGCCAGCTTGGCGGCCGATTTGACGGCGTCGTCAAAGCTACCCAGGCGGTCGATCAGGCCGCGCTCCTTGGCTTGGGCACCGGTCCAGACACGGCCTTGGGCAACGGCGTCGATCTCGGCCACATTCTTCTTGCGGGCGGCCGCGGCCTTGGTGGTGAACTCGTCGTAAATGTGGTTGATGCCTTGCTGCACCGTGGCCTGCAGGCGCGGGTCCAGAGGGCGGCGTGGGTCGAAGCCGCCCGTCAGCCAGGTGCTGGTGTAGCCGCCGGTGTGGATGGTGAGCTTGTCCAAGAGCTTGTCGGCCGTAGGCAGCATGCCGAAGACGCCGATGGAGCCGGTGACGGTGGCCGGGTCGGCAATCACCTCGTCGGAGGACATGGAGATCCAGTAGCCGCCCGAGGCCGCCACATCACCCATGGAGATCACCACCGGCTTGCCGGCCTTCTTGGTCAGCTCCAACTCACGGCGCACGATCTCGGAGGCAAAGGCGCTGCCGCCGGGCGAGTTGACGCGCAAGACCACAGCCTTGACGTTCTCGTCCTCGCGCGCTTGGCGGATCTGGCGGGCGGTGGAGTCGCCACCGATGCGGCCGGCGGCGGCGTCGCCGTCAACGATCTCACCCTCGGCCACCACCACGCCCACCGAGGGGCCATGCTGGACGCCTGGCTTCAGATAGGCCTGGTATTCGTCAAAGGAGATGCGGCGATAGCTCTTGCCCTTCTCGTCCTTGGCACCACGGGCCATCAGCAGATCGCGCATTTCGTCGCGGGTCTTGATGCCGTCCACCAGCTTGCTTTGGAAGGCCAGCTTGGCGGTGTCGCCCTTGACGGCTTCCATGGCCTCGGGCAGCTTTTCAATGCCTTGGGCAATGCTGCCCTTGGGCAGCTTGCGAGCGGCTTCCACCGAGGCGGTGTAGCGGGCCCACAGATCACCGTAGAGATAGCTCTCGGCCTCCAGCGCAGCCGGCGAAGGCGCGTTGGCGAAGTAAGGCTCGGCGGCGTTCTTGAAGGCGCCGACACGCAAGACATTGGCGCTCACGCCCAGGCGGTCCAGCGCATCTTTGTAATAGGTGCGATAGCGGCCAAAGCCCTCGATCATCACCATGCCCATGGGGTGCAGATAGATCTCGTTGGCGCGCGCGGCCAGGAAGTAGCCCTTCTGGTTATAGCTGTCGCCATAGGCCAGGATGGGTTTGCCGCTGGCTTTGAAGCGGTCCAGCGCGGCCGCCACCTCGTTCAGGCCGGCCATGCCGGCGCCGCCGAACTCGTCCAGGTCCAGCACCACGCTCGTGATCTTGGGGTCTTTGGCAGCGGCATCCAGGGTCGCCAGCACATCGCGCAAGCGGGTCTGCTTTTGCTTTGTGCCTTGCAGCTGGGCCATGGCGGTGTCGCGGGGCGAGCCGGAGAACTGTTCCACCAGCGGGCCATGCAGATTCAGCACCAGGGCTGTTTTGTCCTGCAAAGGCTTGGGGCCGCGGTTGATCAAGCCGCTGACCAAGGCGATCAGAATCAACAAGATCAGCAGGTTGAAAATCGCGCGCCGGGTCGCGTCCAACGCGCCCCAGAACTTCTTCACCACCCACCAAAGACCCGAGAAAACGCTTTTGACGCCCATACTCACTCCGCTGCAATTGCATAGCTATTTGTGCCGCAGATTGTGCAGGAACTAGGCCAGTCGAACGAAAGACATGGCAGGGGTTTGCCCCAGGCCGGACGGCCGGCTGCGGGGGCAGAAAACGCTCAGCAATACACAGGGGGCTGAGCGGGTGCCCAGGGCGGCAGGCGCTGCTGCATCACGGCCTTGAACAAGGCGCTGTCCACAAAGCCCTGCAGCCAGTTGCGCAGGGCGGGCAACTCGGTTTGCGCGTCAAACCAGGCCGCGTCGACGGCGGCGAACTGGCGCACAAAAGGCAGCAAGGCCATATCGGCCAGGCTGCATTGCGGGCCGAAGATCCAGGCCTGTGTGGCGGCCAGGGCCTGGTCCAGCGGCCGCAGCAACAGGGCGCAGGCGGCCTCGCGATACTGCAGCGCCGAAGCCTCGGGAAAGCGTTCAGGGTATTTGTAGCGGTCCAGCAAGGGCTTGAACTGCGTGTCGTTGAGTTCGATCCAGCGCAGCTGCTCGGCCTCGGGCGCGGCACTCAGCCAGCCTTGGGGGTCAGATCTTGCCAGGGCCCAGCGCATGATGTCCAAGCTCTGCTCCAGCACCTCCCCGCCCGGCAAAACCAGCACCGGCACCGTGCCCTTGATTGAGGCGGCCAGGAGCTCGGCGGGCTTGGCCCGCAAAGCGACCTCGCGCAACTCCACCTGCTGGCCGGCTTGGCGCAAGGCCAGGCGCGCCCGCATGGCGTAGGGGCAACGACGGAAGGAGTAGAGAACGGGCAGCGAAGAAAGGGGCGCTGGGCTCACCCGGCTTCGCTCAGGCCAGCCGTGGCGCCGTGTCGATAAAGCTCTGGCGAGCGCTGAGCTTCTCGAAGTGGCGGGCCAGATTGGGATGCTCTTCACGCCAGTTGATGGCCGGGAAGCGGAAGTCCAACCAACCCAGGGCGCAACCCAGGGAGATGTCGGCCAGGCTGAAGTGATTGCCCGAGCACCAGGGCTTTTCGCCCAGACCTTGGCTCATGGCCTTGAGGCCGGCCAGGACCTTGCTCATCTGGCGATCCACCCAGGCCTCGCAGCGCTGCTCGTCCGGGCGACCGGCCCAGGTCTTTTCCAGGCGCACCAGCACACCGGCGTCCAGAATGCCATCGGCCAATGCCTCCCAGGTGCGCACCTCGGTGCGTTCGCGACCGCGCTCGGGGATCAGCTTGCCCACGGGGGACAAGGTGTCCACGTACTCGACGATGACGCGTGAGTCGAACACCGCACCGGTGATCGAGTCCTGCCCCTCCATGACCAGGCAAGGCACCTTGCCCAGCGGGTTCATCTTGAGAATGGCATCACTGGCCCAGACGTCCTCGAGGACGAACTGATAGTCGAGTTTCTTCTCGGCCATCACGATGCGCACCTTGCGCACATAGGGGCTGGCGAGTGATCCAATTAATTTCATAAGTAATGCTGTAACTGCGTCATCCCTGTTGAATGCATTCTAACGAGGCCCTTGTGGCGTCAAGCCAGCGTGCATATGTCACGTTGTTGGCCCGACGCGAAGTGATTTGTCCTCTTGTCACGGCCGCGTAAGAAACGCAGACTGCCGCCTTCGCCAAAATTCATTGGCATCAAAAGCGCATAAAAAAGCTGGGAGGACCATGTCAGACGCTCACACCGGGGCAGACCCGTTCGCGGACACCATCGCCGTAGAAGATTTCGCCACAGCACCCAGCCGCACGGCCAGCTCGCCCCCGCGCCAGCTGAAGATTCGGTTCACCGGCTCCGGCAGCGAGTACTTCCGCATCTGGATCGTCAATATGCTGCTGATCCTGCTGACCCTGGGCCTCTACCTGCCCTTCGCCAAGGTGCGGCGCATCAAGTATTTCTACGCCAACACCCAGGTGGACGGTGAAGCCCTGAGCTTCCATGGCCGCCCCTGGCCCATGTTCCGCGGCTTTGTGCTGCTGCTGGCCTTGATGGGCTCTTACGCCCTGGCCAGCAATTTCTCGCCCACGGCCGGCCTGCTGGCTTATCTGCTGCTGTGCGCGCTCTGGCCCGCGCTGTGGCGCGCCGGCATGCAGTTCCGCCTGGCCAACACCAGCTGGCGCGGCCTGCGCTTTGGCTTCGCCGGTGATCTGCGCTCCGCCTATCAGGCCTTTCTGCCGGTCTATCTGCCCGCCATCGGCCTGATGCTGGCTCAGTACTTCTTGCTGGGCGATATGAACCCGGCCACCACGCCCGAAGCCGCAGCTCAGATCGAGGCCTCGGCAAAGGTGTATCTGGCCATCTCCGGCGTCTGCGGCCTCTTGATGCTGGGCCTGGCGCCTTGGGCCCTGGCCTGCATCAAGCGCTATCAGCACAATGGCTATCAGTACGCCGAGGAACAAACCCAGCTGGACACGCCGACCCGGCGCTTCTACGGCTTGGGTCTGAAGGTCTTTCTGATGGGCATCTTGCCGCTCGTCCTCACCGGCGTTCTGGCCGCCGTGCTGCTGCCCATGTTCAAGGGTCGGCCCGAGATCCTGCCCCTTGTCTTCATCGCCCTGTTCCTGGCCTATCTCTTCTTCTTTGCCGTCAGCGGGCCCTTGTTCAACGCACGCTTGCAGAACCTGGTCTGGTCGAACACACGCAGCCCCAGCCTGCAGTTCGACAGCCAGCTCAAGGCTCGCCGCCTGGTCATCCTGACCTTCAAGAACTGGCTGCTGACCGCCCTGACCCTGAGCCTGTACCGCCCCTTCGCGGCCGTCGCCACGGCGCGCCTGCGCCTGGAGTCGGTCAGCATCGATCTGCAGGGTGATCTGGACCGTTGGATTGCACGCGCTGGCCAGGGCAGCAGCGAGACGGCCGGCGAGGCTGCGGGCGACTTCTTCGGCTTCGACATGGGTTGGTAAGCCCCGATGGATCTCCCAAATCCAGCCGCCTCGGCGCGGCTGCAAGCCCATTTCTTTGACGGGCGCAGTGCCCGGCCCCAGCGGGTGCAAGCCTGGGTCCACGAAGGCCAGTTGCATCTGCAATCCGAGGAGGACCAAAGCCTGCGCCACTTCCCCTTGCGGGAGGTGGTGTGGCCGGAACGGCAACGCCATGGCCAGCGCCAGGCCGAGCTGCCCGGCGGCGGCCTGCTCAGCCACCACGAGGCAGGGACCTGGGACGACTGGGCCCAGGCCTCGGGCCTGCGGGACTCATTGACCGTGCGCTGGATGCAGAGCTGGCGCTATGTGGCCCTGGCCTTTGTGCTGAGCATCGCTGCGGTCGCCGGCCTTTGGGCCTGGGGCGTGCCCTGGGCGGCCGACAAAGGCGTGGCCCTGATCCCGCCCGCGGTGGAGCAGCAGATCGGCGATCAGGCCCTGAGCTGGTTCGACCAAAAAATGCTCAAGCCGTCCAAGCTTGCTCGCGCGCAGCAAGACCAGATCGCCGAGCGCTTTGCCCAGGCCTTGCAAAAGGCACAGGCCAAGGCCATGGCCCGCGACCGGGGCGCCAAGCCCTGGCCCGCCTACCAGCTGCACTTCCGCGATGCGGGTGAGGCCATGGGGCCCAATGCCTTCGCCCTGCCGGGCGGCAATATCGTCATGACCGATGCCCTGGTGCAGCTGCTGGACAAGGACAGCCCCCAGGCCTTGGTCGGCATCCTGGCCCACGAGTTAGGCCATGTGCAGCACCAGCATGGCATGCGCGCGGTTTTGCAGGCCGGCATGGTTGGCACCCTTGCCGGCCTGGTGGTGGGCGACTTCTCGGCCCTGATCGCCGGCGTGCCCACCGTCATGGCCCAGGCCGCCTACTCGCGTGACTTCGAGCGCGAGTCAGACGCGCTGGCCCGCCAGCTGATGCTCGATGCCGATATCAAGCCTCGCGTGATGCTGGACTTCTTCGATCGCATCGAGGCCTTGCGCAAGAAAAAAGGCGACCGCGACAGCCTGCCCATCGCCTTCGCCAGCCATCCGGCGGACGCGGAGCGCAAGCGCTTCTTCGGCGCGCCTTGAGTTCAGTCCCCGGCCTGCTGCAGACCGGCAAACACGGCGCGCAAGGCGCCGCTGATTTCATCCGACTGCAGCATGGCCTGCTCGTCCCAGCCCCGGCCTAGCAGGGGGATGGTGAGCGAGGCCTCCTCGACGATATGAGCGGCCATGGTCTTGAGCGTTTCGCGCAGGGCCGCATCGGCATGGCTGGCGCGCGGCGAGGCATTCAAGACCGCCACCCGCTTGTAGGCAAAGGGCTCGTAGCTGACCAACCAATCCAGCGCGTTCTTGATCACGCCCGTGACGCCATGGGCGTACTCCGGGCTGGCGATGATGAGCGCATCGGCACGCGCCACCGCCTCGCGCAATTCCTGCACCGCCCGCCCCGGCGCCGCCTCCAGATCGGGGTTGAACAAGGGCAATTGGCCCAAGCCCTCAAACACGCGCAAGTCGATGCCCGGCGGCGCCTGACGCGCGGCCACCCGCAGCAAAGCAGAGTTCAGTGAGGCGGCGCGCAGGCTGCCGGACAGGGCAAGGATGTGGAACATGGGCGGAGGGCTGAAGGCGTCTTAAGTGGGGAAAGCCTTTGTAGCACTCAAAATGCTGGCGCGATAACCAGCCGGCAAATTGCTGGGCAAGGCCTGGGGCGCGAACAAGGCCCAGCGCCTATGCTCATGACTCAGCTGTGGCTCGAAGGGCCCGACGAGTCTGGCGCAATAGGTCACGATGAACACGTGACGACCCGGGATGACCTCGAACAAATAGCTGTCCAGCGGCGCGGCATCCACCGCCACCTGCAGACCCAACTCCTCCGCGATCTCGCGAGCCAGGCATTCGGGCGGGGTCTCGCCCAGCTCGATTTGCCCGCCGGGCAGCTCCCATTCCTCACGCTCGTTGAGCAGCAAAACAATGCGGCCGTCGGGCGCGGGCAGCACGGCCTTGATGGAGACTTTGTACATGGGCTGGGGCTCCTGCGGGGAATTCAGGACGGGTCTTGTACTGGCCTAGGGTGAGTCGCTCAAGAGCGAGCGAATCTTCGCGGCCTTCTCGAAATGATCCAGGCGCTGCTCCTCAATCCACCAGCGCGCTGCCTCCATCAACAAGGCCGGGTCATCGTTTTTATTGGCAAAGAAGGCGTAGAAGGACAAGCCCACATCGGGGCCCTTCTTGGCCATCTTGTCGGCGCAGACTTGCAGGATCTTGTTTCTTAATTCGGCTCGCATGGGGCTATTGTGAGGGTCAGGTTTTGCTACGCTTGGGGCAAAGGAGATGTCCATGCCCAGCCCCCGGAAAATCAGCCTGCGCCACGTCAGCGAAAACGATCTGCCCCTGCTCTGCCAGCTGGCCGCCAGTGCCGAAACGCGGGGTGAGTTTGAGTCCGGCTTGTTGCGCAGCCCGCAAGCCATGCGCAAGCGCTTTGCCGAGGACGGCTTCTCCAGCGATGCGGCCGAGCGCTTGTTGGTGTGCGACGAGAGCGGGGCCGTGATCGGCAGCGTCTCGCACTTCTTGGCGCACCGCTATGCCACGGCGCGCGAGCTGGGGTGGAGCATTCACGAGCCCTCGCTGCGTGGGCGCGGCTATGGCAGCGCCGCCGTGCAGGCCTTGGTGGACTATCTCTTTCTCAACCTGCCCATCAACCGCCTAGCCTGCAGCATGGCGCCGGGCAATCTCGCCTCACGGCGGGTGGCTGAGAAGGCCGGCTTCCAGTACGAGGGCTTTTTGCGCGGCGTCGTTTTTATGAACGGCGCCTACCAGGACGGCGACTTGCTGGGCATGGTGCGCGCCGACTGGGAGGCGCGGCGAAACCAGGCCGCCTCAGCCGACCGCCTGGTTTGAACGCATTTCCCAGTCGCTGCGCAGCAAGCCGTAGAGCGCCGAATCCGACACCTCCTCACCGACGATCCAGCGCTGGGGCAGCAAGCCCTCCTGCCTGAATCCCAGCCGTTCCAGGGTCTTGGCCGAGGCCTTGTTGCGCGGGTCGATATCGGCCTCGACGCGGTTCAGGTCCATCGTTCCAAAGCCATAGGCCAGCAGGGCTTGCAAGGCCTCGCCCATGAAGCCGCGATGCCAGGCCGCGCGGGCCAGGCCGTAGCCTATCTCCGCGCGGCGGCATTGCCGCTGCCAATTGAACAGGCTGCAATCGCCCAGCAAGACCCCGTCCTCCTTGCTGAACATGGCCAGACGCAGCGAGCTGCCCTCGGCCATCCAAGCCCGGTGCTGGGCGATGAATTCATGCGCTTGCGAGATGGAGGTCCAGGGCAGGCGGCTGCCATACCGCATCACCTCGGGGTCGGCGTAGATCGGCAACACCGCCTGCGCGTCCTGCTCGGCAAAGCCGCGCAGAACCATGCGCTCGGTGTGCAACTCAAGTCCGTCAAACGATGTTGGGATGCTCATGGCAGGTCCAGGCTGAGGTCGGGGCATCGCCTTATTTGGCGACGCGCTCCAGATGGCGCAGATTGCGCTCGATGCGGATGCTAATCGACAGGAACACCAACATCAGGAAGGCGCCGAAAGCACCGCCGGCCACATACAGATTGCGCTTGCCTTCATCGCGCTGCTCTTCGTGTGCCATCAGCTTGGCGGCGTTGGCGGCATTGCCTTTTTCCAGCTGGGCATCGAACTCTTCGGTGTAGGAGTCCAGCAGCAGATTGACCAGGTCCAGGGCCGAGGTCTTTTTGGCCTGGGCGATCACGGCCGGGTCCTTCAACAAACGCTCCAGGCTTTCGGCAAAGCCCTTGCCGAAGTTGCCAATCTGGGCCTCGGTCTCGTACTTGGCGGCATGGTCGCGGGTCACCTCGACCACGGTGGCGTGGTTGGGGCCGTCGATATCAGCGGAGTGCGCCTTGACGAAGGCGACGATGGCCGTGGCTGCGCGTTCGAAATAGACCTTGTTGGGGTCGGCTTTCTGGGCGGCGGTGGCGGCTGCCGAGGCCGCCGCCTCGGGCGTGGCAGCATCGTCCTGCGCCAGCAGCTTTTTCTTCAGCACGCTGTCGCTGACGGCGGGCACGACGGCCTGCTCGGCCGGTGCCGACTTCCACAGCGAGAAGGAGCTTACGCCTAAGCCCACGACGGCAACGAGCAAAAGCCCGGCGACCAGGAGCACAACGAAACGAAGAATGGCGAGGTATAGGTTTTCTACTTTTTGCAACATGGTGATGAAGGCCTGCCCGCAAGAAATCTTGAAGGGACTTGCTTGATAGATGAAGGGGGACAAAAAGAAAAAACGGAGCCCATTGCTGTGCTCCGTTGGCCACCATTCTCAGCAAGACACCCCGTCTTGGCTATCACCTCAGCGGGGGAAGTTTGCGCGCTCTGCGCCCTTTCACAATACTGCGTTTCATAACCCTAATTCTCAGCGCATCACAAAGGCCACCGCGGTGCGGGCCGGCACGAAGAAGGTGCCACTGGCCACATCAAAGCCTGCCGCGGCGGCGCGACGGTCGGCAGCGCCCGCGGCGCGGTGCACCGGATGCAGCTCCAGCGAGCGGCCCGCCAGGGCGGGGATGCTCAGATGCTTGTCAAACTTGTCCACATTGACCAGATAGACCAGTTGGCGGAAGTTGGCGCCGGCATAGCCCTCGCCGTTGACGCTGCCCACCAACACCGTGGGGTCCTGCTTGGAGCCGGTGTTGTAGAAGGTCAATCGACTCTTGATGTCATCCGCCGTGCGCAGGCGCAGCAGGCTGCTGCTGGCGCGGATGGCGAGCAGGTCGCGGAAGGCGTCGCGGGTCCAGGCGATATCGGCCGGGGCAGGCTTGATGGCGGCATTGGCCAGCAGTGGCTTGACGTAGGGCCAGTTGTCGGCGTTGTCGCTATACATGGGCAGGCCGACGCCGAAGTTGTTGTCGGCATAGCTCCAGTCCAGGCGGTTGAACCAATCGCCCGCGTTATAGCTGTTGCGGTCCATGGACTTGCTGCGCAAGGTGTCCACCCCGGCATGGAAATAGGCCACGCCCTGGCTGAAGGCGTTGATGGCCGCACCCAGGATCTGCACGCGAGCGCGGTCCTCGCGGCTGGTGGAGAGAGGCAGCTTGAAGACGTTGTTATCGAACAGGCTGAGGTTGTCGTGGTTCTCCACATAGTTCACCGCCTCGGAAGGCTGCAAGACATAGCCCGCGGGCAGGCCGCCGACATTGATGTTCTCCAGCGCCACATCGGCGTCCCAGCTGGTGCGCAGCACATAGCTGCGGATGGAGCCGGCCAGAGACGCGCGGATCTGGTCGCCCGCCCACAGCAGATCACCCCGCGTCTTGCCGCCGCCAAAGCTGTTGGGGTCGTAGACCAGGCCGTTGATGAAGCCTTGGTTGGCGAACTGGGCGTTGCCGCTGTCAAAGCCGCTGCCACCGCGCACCGCGTCGCGGATGAAGGGGTTGAAAGTGCCTATGCCCGTGCCATTCATGGACAACATATCGGCCTGCACAAAGCGGGCGCCGTTGGCCACCTCGCCGAAGTTCCAGCCCTCGCCAATGATCTGAACCTCGCGGCCGGCGGCGCGGCTGACGCGCGCCTTCAGCTCCTCCATCACCCAGCGTGGGTGGTGGCCCATGATGTCAAAGCGCAGGGAGCTGATGTGATAGTCGCGCGTCCAAACGATGGCCGAGTCGAACATCAGCTTGGCCATCATCTTGTTCTCAGCGGCGGTGTTCTCGCAGCAGGTGGAGCGCTCGATGCCGCCCGTGGCGTTGAGGCGGTAGTAGTAGCCGGGCACCACCTTGTCCAGCACCGAGGCGGCGTTCTGGCCCGAGGCGCTGGTGTGGTTGTAGACCATGTCCATGCCCACCCGCAGGCCGGCCGCGTTGAGCGCTTGCACCATGCGGCGGAACTCAAGAATGCGCGCCGCCGGGTCCAGCGCCGTGCTGGCATAACTGCCCTCGGGGGTGGTGAAGTGATAGGGGTCATAGCCCCAGTTGAAGCAGTCGGTAGAGGCCACAGCAGCCACGGCGGCCTGCTGGGTTTCGCCGTCCGCTGCGCCGCTGGGGCTGGGCGTGACGCAGCTCTTTTCGTTCACGCTGGCGATGTCAAAGCTGGGCAGCAGATGCACATCCGTCAGGCCGGCCTGCGCCAGGGCACGTAGATGGCGCATGCCATTGGCATTGCTCTCGGTGAAGGCCAGATACTTGCCGCGCTTGTCGGCCGGCACCGTCGCGTCATTGGCCGAGAAGTCACGCACATGCAGCTCGTAAATGCTCATGTCCGGCGCGGCGGCCACGGTATTGGGCGGTGCACTGGCGTCCCAGCCCGCAGGCTTGAGCGCGGCGCTTTGCAGATCGGCGACCACGCTTTGCTGGCTGCCCAGGGTCAAGCTCAGAGAGTAGGGATCGGTCACCAGATTGCGCACCAGGCCCACACCGCGCACGAACACGGTGACGGCGTAGCGATAAGGGCGGCCCTGCAAATTGCCCGCCTTGTCCACGCTCCAGGCGCCGGTGGCGGCGTCGCGCTGCAGGTCCAGGGTGAAGCTGCTGGACAAACGCGTGCCCATGGGGTCGGCCCCCACCAAGACCTGCACCGCCTGGGCCGTGGGCGCCCAGAGCTTGAAGCGGGTGTTGGCGCCACCGGCCAGCACGCGGGCGCCGAAGTCCTCCACCGCGTAGGCGGGGGCGTACAAATCATCCAGTGCCCCGGCGATCTGGGTCGTGGTCGCGTTCTGTGTCTGGCCGCTGGCGTTGACCTGCACCAGCACCAGTTGCTGGGTGTGCAGCTGCGGCAGGCGCGGCAGATCGGCGTCGCGCACGCGGAACACGGCGCCAGCGCCCACGTACTTGAAGCGCAGGGCGTCGGCCGCCGGCACCGTGCCGCTGAAGGCATCGAGCACGATGAAGCCATCGGCACCCTGCACGGCCAGGTCTTTTTGCACCTGGATCTGGCCCAGGGCCGAGTAGTACAAACGAAGCTCGCCGCGCCCCGCTGCATTGGCCGTCACCCGCGGCCATTGCAGCAGCTGCTTGTTGAGCCAGACGGCGCGCGCGTCGGTGCTGGACACCGAGCGCAGATCGGGCGGGGCCAGGTAAACGGTGGGGTCTTGCTGCACCAGCCAAATCTCGCCCACCTGGTTCTTGATGCTCAGGCCGGCGTAGTCCACATGGATATTGGCCTCGCGCCCATCCTTGTCGTTTTGATTGGGCGCCATGCCGTGGATGATGAACTCCAGGGACTTGCGCGTGGCGTCCTGCTTGGGGTTGAGCACAGGGATGTCAAACACCACCTCGCCCTCGCCCGGGGCATAGCCCGCCATGGCGCTCAGGGCCACGGGCGAGCCCCATTGGTCGATCACGACACCGGCGGGCAGGCCGGCCGCGTTCAGGCCGCTGCCCTGCCACAGATGCAGGCCCCAGGCGCTATAGGCCGAATCAAAGCGCTTGTAGTGCACGCGCAGCGTCGTAATGTCGGGCGTGGGTTGGCCCAGAGGGTTGCTGGTGTAGGTGGTGTAGTCGCCCTGCACCCGCCAGATCTCGTTGGCGCCGGGCTGCAAGGTGTAGGCCTGGTCGGCATTGCCCCAGTCCTTGGTATCGCCCTTGTGCAGCAGATAGCCCACCACCCCGCTGTCGCTGGCCAGAGGCACGTCGTAATAGGCACCGAACTCATCGCTGCCGCTGGCGTTCCAGCCGCCGTTCCAGGCCGGGCTTTGCGCCGCGCCCCAGCTGTGGATCTGCCAGCCGCTGGTGTCGCCGTCGGCGCGGCGGTAATGCACCCGCAAGCTCGTCGCTCCCGCAGCCGCGCTATCGGCCTTCAAGCCGGCCGACAAGGCCTTGGCCTGGCTGCCCGGCACGGCCGCCAAGGTAGTGCTGCCGAGTTCTTCAGCCGCCTGGGCTTGGGCCATGGCCTCGGGGCTGGCACCACCGCCGCCGCAGGCGCTCAGCAAGAGTTGGACGAGCAGCAAAAGCCCCAGCAAAAAGCGGCGGGCCAGGGCGCTGCCCAACAGGGGTGAACGCGCGTTCGCGAGGGATTTCATAGCTCAAGCCTCCAGACCAGGCCCAGCGATGCGCACGGCGCGAAGACACCGGCGGCTGAGCCAGGGCGATGCTAGTGAAGTAAAACTACAGTCGATAGATGGTGATTTCCCGATGAGTCATTCAATAAAATTCAGGGATTCGGTAGTTTTAATACTAGCCCTTCACTCTTGAAATCAAGGCTTGGCTACCTGGCTCTACACCGCAGGGCTTGCCCTCTGTTCCAGGGACAAGGCCGACGCCGGGCGCAGCGAGTGAGGCCGAAAGCAAGCCGCCAGGGCGGCCCAAACGGGGCGGTTAAAATTCGCGGGTTTTTCCGGATCCATCCCCCCCTCATCAGCCCAGCGGCAGCCGGCCGCTCACCGCCATGACTACTTCGCCGACTCTTTCCGCCATCAGCGCGCTCTCGCC
This sequence comes from Paucibacter sp. KBW04, assembly GCF_003852425.1. Taxonomy (GTDB): domain Bacteria; phylum Pseudomonadota; class Gammaproteobacteria; order Burkholderiales; family Burkholderiaceae_C; genus Paucibacter_A. The sequence continues at coordinate 18,584 of NZ_QAJN01000007.1, forward strand.
CCTGGACGGCCGCTACGCCTCGCGCGTCGCCCCGCTGCGCCCCCTGCTGTCCGAGTACGGCCTGATGCACCGCCGCGTGCAGGTGGAGGTGGAGTGGTTCATCGCCCTGTCCGACGCCGGTTTTGCCGAGTTCAAGCCCTTGTCCGAAGCCTCGCGCGGCCTGCTGCGCGGCCTGGTGACGCGCTTCTCCGAGGCCGACGCCAATGCCATCAAGGACATCGAGAAGACCACCAACCACGACGTCAAGGCGGTGGAGTACTGGCTGAAGTCGCGCTTTGATGCCAACCCCGAGCTGAAGGCCGCCGGTGAGTTCGTGCACTTCGCCTGCACCAGCGAAGACATCAACAACACCAGCCACGGCCTGATGCTCAAAGCCGCCCGCGCCGAGGTGCTGCTGCCCACCCTGGACCGCATCAGCGCCAAGCTGAGCGAGATGGCCCACAGCTTGGCCGCCGTGCCCATGCTCAGCCGCACCCACGGTCAGACCGCCAGCCCCACCACCGTGGGCAAGGAAATCGCCAACGTCGTGGCCCGCCTGCGCAATGCGCGTGCCCGCATCGCCGACGTGAAGCTGCTGGCCAAGATGAACGGTGCCGTGGGCAATTACAACGCCCACCTGAGCGCCTGGCCCGAACATGACTGGGAAGCCTTCAGCCAGCGCGTCATCGAGCAGCAGCTGGGCCTCACCTTCAACCCCTACACCATCCAGATCGAGCCGCACGATTACATGGCCGAGCTGTTCGACGCGGTGACCCGCGCCAACACCATCCTGATCGACTGGTCACGCGATGTGTGGGGTTATGTCTCGCTGGGCTACTTCAAGCAACGCACCAAGGCGGGTGAGATCGGCAGCTCCACCATGCCGCACAAGGTCAACCCGATCGACTTCGAGAACGCCGAAGGCAATTTCGGCCTGGCCAATGCCTTGCTGACGCACCTGAGCCAAAAGCTGCCCATCAGCCGCTGGCAGCGTGACCTGACCGACTCCACCGTGCTGCGCAATATGGGCGTGGCCCTGGGCTACGCGGTGCTGGGTTACGAGTCCCTGCTCAAGGGCTTGGACAAGCTGGAAATCAACGAAGCCGGCCTAGCCGAAGACCTCGATTCCGCCTGGGAAGTGCTGGCCGAGCCCATCCAAACCGTGATGCGCCGCTACGCCCTGCCCAACCCCTACGAGCGCCTGAAGGAGCTGACTCGCGGCAAGGCCATCACCCGCGAAGCAATTGCCGAGTTCATCGCTGGGCTGGAGTTGCCCGAAGCCGAGAAGACCCGCTTGCTGGCGATGACGCCGGGCAGTTATACCGGCAAGGCGGCGGAGCTGGCCAAGAAGATCTGACGGTTTTGCTTGGGGCTTAACGCAAAACGCCCTTGCCCAACCACTGCGGCCAAATCTCCAGGCTGACCGACTTGTCGGCCACCCCGGGATAGCCCGCCAACGCCGCCTGCAAGGCGGCGTTGTCTTTTGTGCGAGCGAACAAGACCTCGGCGATGGGGCCGCTGGCCAGGCGATACCAGGCGCCGATCTGGCCCTGGTCCAAGAGCAGTTGCAAATGGGCGCGGCGCCGCAGCGCCAGCTCCGGGGCGGCCTCTTGCGTTGGCCGGCCCAAGAGCAAGATACGCGACTCCTCGATGCCGTCTGGATCGATGCCCTCCACATGCAGGGCGCGCATGGCCTGGGCTGGGCTCGCGTTAACGCTCATATAGCCCTCGCGCACATACTCGTCCGGGTCAAAGTAGCGCTGCAAGGCATCACGCGTGGCGGCTTGAGCGATCACGATGCCGCGCTTGAAGCCGCTGGGGTCGCGCAAGGGGCCGGCGGAGAAGAGCTTTTTCTCGGCGAACAAGCGCTTGAAGTTCTCGATATGGCCACGCTGCATGGCGGCCACCGCCGCCTTGTCATCCGGCGTGGCACGGCCGCGCTCCAGGAAGATGAACCACAGCGTGGTGGAGCTGCTGGCGCTGGGCTTGGCCGTGGCGGCCTCAATCAGCGCTGGCTTGTCGGCACAAGCCGTCAGGCCCAAGATCATCGAAGTCGTCAGTAGCGCTCGTCTTTGCATGATTCATCACTCCCAAGAACTTGCTTCACTCCACCGGCCAGCTGATCAATAAGCGCGCGCCGCCCAGGCCAGGTGCCACATCCATACGGGCTTGGCCGCCATGCACCTCGGCCACGCGCCGCACGATGGCCAGGCCCAGGCCGAAGCCACGGCTGCCGCGCTCCTTGGCGCGGTCCAGGCGTTTGAAGGGTTCGAACACCGCTTCGCGCATGGCCTCGGGCACACCTTCGCCGTCATCGTCCACCGCTAACAAGACCTGACCCCCTTCGATCCAGGCCGACAGCGCGATGCGTTCCCGCGCATGGCGGGCCGCATTGCGCAAGGCATTGCGCAGGCCGTAGGGCAGCAGACGGGCATCGAAGCGCACCGGGCGCGGCAGGCGCAGATCGGTGCTCAGCTGCTTGCCTTCCAGCAAGGGCGCCAGGCTGGCCGCCTCCTGGCTCAGCAAGGCCTGCAAGTCGCCCAGCTCGCTGCGTGCTTGCAAGGCACCCATGTCCAGGCGGGCAATCATCAGGCTGGTGTCGATCAAGGCGTCCAGCTCGTCGATATCACGCTCGCAGGCTTGCACGGCCAGCTCGCGGCGGCCGGCGTCGTCCTCATCGACCAGGGCGTCGATGGCGAAGCGCAGGCGCGCCAGCGGCGTGCGCAGCTCATGCGAGACCGCGCCGGTCAGCTCGCGCTGGGTGGCGAGAGCGGCGGCCAGGCGCTCCAGCGTGGCGCGGGCGCCAGCGGCGATGGGCGCGAAGATGCGGCTCTCGGGCTCGGCAATGGCCAGCTCGAAGCGACCGGCTGTCATGCGGTCCGCTGCGATCTGCAGGCGGCGGATATCGCGCCAGATGGGTCGCAGCACCCAGGCCGCCAGCGCAAACACCGCCAGGGCCAGGCCCAGGCCCGCGATCAGCTGCATCCACAGCTCACGCGGCAGGCGGATGCTGTTCTCCGGCCCGCCGTCCACATTCAAAGGCCCCAGGCGCAAGACCTGACCCCGCTCGCCCTCACTCTGGCCGGCGGCTTCGGGCAGGGCGGCATAGATGCGCCGGTTGAAGCCATGCACCACCAGCTCGCCGCGCGCCAGGGCCTGGCGGTCGGCGCGGCTCAGCTCATCGGCCGAGACCAGGGTGACGGGATAGGAGAACTGCTCATCCAGCACCTTGATGCGGGAGCGTCTGGCCTCGAAGGAGAGCGGCGTCAGCTCCGCCACCAGGATGTTGACGGTGCCGCGCATGAAGCGGCGCACATAGTCGTCGGTGACGCCGTTGACGGCCAGGGTCATCAGGCCCTGAATCAGGAGCACCAGGGCCAGGGCCGCCAGACCCAGACCCAGGGCGATGCGGGTCATGGGTGAGCGCATGGTCTGCATGGCTTGCATGCCAGGCTGCTGGCGCGTCAGTCCTTGGCGAAGAGATAGCCTTGGCCGCGCACGGTCTTGATGCGCTCGGCGGCCTGGGCGTCGTCGCCAATCTTTTTGCGCAGGCGCGAGACACGGGCGTCGATGGCGCGGTCCAGGCCGTCGAACTCGATGCCACGCAGGCCTTGCATGATGTCTTCTCGGCTGACGGTGCTGCCGGCCCGCTCGGCCAGGAAATGCAGCAAATCGTACTCGGCCGTGGTCAGCTCCACCGGCGCACCGGCCAGGCGCACATCGCGGGCCGAGGGCTTGATGACCAGCTCGCCAAAGCGCATCTCGTCCGACTCGGTGGCCGCCAGCAAGGGCGTCGTGTCACGCCGCAGCAAGGCCTTGATGCGGGCCATCAGCACCCGCGGTGCGACGGGCTTGGTGATGTAGTCGTCGGCCCCGCCTTCCAGGCCCAGCACCTGGTCGATATCGTCGTCGCGCGCGGTCAGCATGACGATGCGGCCGGCGAAGTCGCGCCGCACATCGCGCAGCACATCGAAGCCGTCCTTGTCGGGCAGATGGCCGTCCAGCAACACCACCTCAAAGGGCTGGGTGCGCATCAAGGCTTCGCCGTCCAGGCCGCTGCTGCAGTGCGTGACCTGGTAGCCCGCCTTGCGCAAGGCCTCGGCCACCAGCTGGGCCAGGCGCTCATCGTCTTCGACCAAGAGAATTCTTGCGCTGATGCTGGTGACTGCTTCCGTCGACATGGGTCGATCTCCGTGCTCTGTGATGGGGTGCCGATCGAGTGTAGCGGTGCGCCCCCGATGTTCAGAGCAGGTCTTCGGAGGCCAGGGCCGCGATCTTCCAGCCCTCGCTGAGCTTGATCAATTGCAGGGATTTGACCCCCTGGGCGCTGAAGCGCCGCCCGTCCAGCCGCCCCTGTTGCTGGCAGCGCAGCCAGACATGGGCGACCCGGCCATGCATCTCCAAACGCTTGGTGGAGACGATTTCCTCATAGTCCTGCATACGCCCGCCGGGCCCCAGCAATTCGTAGCGCTGGCGCATGAAGTCACGCAGATCGACCCGCTGCAAGCCCTCTTTCTCACTGCGATTGATCATGGCGCGAGGCATCAACCAAAAAGGCAGGGCCGAGACATTGGGCAGCCGCCCGGCGCGGTTGTTGAAGACACGATAGAAGCGCATCAAGCGGTCCTTGATGCGGGTTTCTTCGCTGCGCTCGGGGCCACGGCCGCCCCAGACAAAAAGCTTGGAGACACCCGCATAGCCGTCCAGCTCCAGGTCTTCCTGGTAGCGGTAGCCCAGGTCGAGCAAGACCTTTTGAGAGGCAATGTTCTCCGGCGCGGTCGTAGCGTAGAGCCGGCTCTGGCCCAGCACCTCCTGCGCATAGAGCAGGCAGCCAGCGGCGGCCTCGCGGGCATAGCCCTGGCCCCAGAAGCGCGGCAAAAAGGCGTAGCCGATGTCGGGCGCAGGCAGATAGTCGCGCTGCAAGAGCCCGCACATGCCCAGCAAGACCCCGTCGCTGGCCCGCTCCACCGCCCACAAGCCCAGGCCCGAGGACCAGTAGCCGGCGAAGAGCTTTTCCTCCATCCAGCGCTGGGCGGCCTCCAGGTCATGCACGCCGGGGTCGCGGATATTGGCGATCCAGGAGGGCTCCAGCAATTGCTCCAGCACATGGGGCGCGTCGGCGGGCTCAAACCAGCGCAGACGCAAGCGTTCCGTCGTCAAAACCAGCATCAATTGGCTCCCCCCGGGAGAAATCCCGGACAATATGACACCTTAAACACGCCCATCATCGCCCATGAATTTCATCCAGCAACTGCAAGCCGCGGAAACTCTTAACGACTCCATGCTCTGCGTGGGCCTGGACCCCGAGCCGTCCAAGTTCCCCGGTGCATGGAAGGGTGACGCCGGCCGCATTTATGACTTCTGCGCCGCCATCGTCGATGCCACCAAGGATCTGGCCATCGCCTTCAAGCCGCAGATCGCTTACTTCGCCGCCCACCGCGCCGAGGATCAGCTGGAACGCCTGATGGCCCATATCAAGCGCGTGGCCCCCAATGTGCCGGTGATCCTGGACGCCAAGCGCGGCGATATCGGCTCCACCGCCGAGCAGTACGCCAAGGAAGCCTTCGAGCGCTACCAGGCCGACGCGGTGACGCTCTCGCCCTTCATGGGCTTTGACTCCATCGAACCCTATCTGCGCTACCCGGACAAGGGCGCCATCCTGCTGTGCCGCACCTCCAACACCGGCGGCAATGACTGGCAGATGCAGCGCCTAGCCGATGTGGACGGCCAGCCCCGCCTCTACGAACATCTGGCCCGCCTGGCCCAGAGCGAGTGGAACAAAAACGGTCAGCTGGGTCTGGTGGTGGGCGCCACCTTCCCCAGCGAGATCGCCCGGGTGCGTGAGTTGGCCCCCACCCTGCCTCTGCTGATCCCCGGCGTGGGCGCCCAGGGCGGCGATGCCGAGGCCACGGTCAAGGCCGGCTGGCGCGGTGGCCCGGCCGTGCCGGCGGCCCAGCGCGGCAGCATCATCGTCAGCTCCTCGCGCGCCGTGCTCTACGCCAGCAATGGCAATGACTTTGCCGCCGCGGCCCGCCGTGTCGCCCTGGACACACGCGCCCTGCTGAACCGCGCACGCTGATCGCCCAGACGAACCCTAGGCCGCCGCCGGTTTAGGCCCAGCGGCGGCGCTCGGTTCGAGAACTATTGCTCGAACTCTCACCCAGCCCCGCCACGGGGCGCCGAATAGGCTGGGAATTCAGGTGCTCCACCAATGGATGGCCATGCGCACCTCAGGGAAACTCCTGGCTTGAATAAGCAGCGAGCCGCTCGATCCCGAGCGATAAAGGCGACGAGGGCGGAGTGAGCATAGATTCCCAGGATGATTTGAGCAGCCTCGTTGGGCACGATATGAGCCCTGGCGAACAAAGGACGGCGCTGGAGCGCAGCGTGCGCTGGCGATCCATACGGCTGTTTCTGAGCGTCTCGGCCTTCATCCTGATGGCGGGCTCCCTGGTGCTGCTGCTGAGCCGCACGGCGGCCGAACCCTTTTTCGGCTTCTTGCCACCAGCCCTGGCGGCCGGCCTGTCCCTGATCAGCTTGCTGAGCTACTGGCGCCTGCCAAGACGCTGGGGGCCCCATGCCCTGGGTTTGCTGATGGCCGGCATGATGCTGCTGGCCGCCTGCATCGCCGTCTCGCGCGAGCTGGGCACCTATTCCCTCACCCTGGCCGCGCTAAGCCTGCTGACGGCCCTGGGCACCGGCATGCTGGGCGTGCGCGCCGGCCTGGGCTTGGGCGGCCTGGCCCTGCTGCTGCTCGGTGGCATAGGCATGGCCGAGCTGCAGGGCTGGGCCACCAGCAATGCGGCCAATCATTCGCTGGGCTTGCGGATTTCGGCCCATCTGATCCTGCTGATCTCGGGCCTGATGATAGGCGTGGGCCTGCTGCGCATCGTGCAGCGCGGCGCGCGCGACGCGGCCGAGCGCAACGCGCGCTTTCGCGGCCTCCTGAGCATGGCGGCCGATTGGTACTGGGAGATGAACCGCGAGTTCCGCTTCACCCATGTGGCCGAAGACAAACCCGGCAGCACCGGCCTGGACCTGCAAGCCCGCCTGGGCAAGACGCCCTGGGAGCTGGGCCCGCAGGGAAGCAGCGATGAGGACATGGATGCCCACCGGGCCGATCTGGAGTCGCACCGCCCCTTCCACGGCGTGATGGTGCGGCGCCTGGGCCAGGACGGCAGCCTGCGCTACGTCTCAGTCAGCGGCGAACCGCGTTTCGACTCGCAGGGCAATTTCCGCGGCTACTGGGGCGTGGGCCGCGATGTCAGCGAGGAAGTGCAGGCCGAGCAGGCCATCCACGCCACCGAGACTCGTTACCGCGAGCTGTTCCGCCGCTCGCCCTCGCCCCTGGTGCTGCACCGCTGGGGCCGCGTCATCGACGCCAACCCCGCCGCCATGGCCATGTTTGGCTACACCCAGCGGGCCAGCATGATTGGCCAAGACCTGTTCTCGCACTACGAGCCCGGTGACGACGAGCGCGCCCGCCAGCGTGCGGCCAAGATGGAGTCCATGGCCGTGGGCGCCATCCTGCCCATGGCCGAGTTCCGCTTGCGCACCTTGTCCCGGCGCCGGCGCCTGGTCAGCGCCACCAGCGTGCGGGTGGACGCCATCAGCGGCCCCGCCACCTTGAGCTTTTTCATCGACCAGACCGAGCAGTCGCGCGCCCAGGAGGCCTTGCGGCGCTCCGAGGCCCTGCTCTCCCATCTGGTGGCCACCAGCCCCGATGTGATCACCCTGACCGAGATCAACACCGGCCGCTACGCCATGGTCAACAAGACCTTTGAGCGCCTCTCGGGCCACGCCATCGAGGACGTGCTGGGCCACACATCCGACGAGCTGGGCGTTTGGTTCGACCCGGCCGACCGCGAGCGCATCTTGGAAGGCATACGCCAGCACGGCCGCGTGACCGAGCAGCCAGTGATGTTCTGCAACAAGGCGGGCGAGCCCATCTCCATGGTGATGTCGGCCGCCCCCTTCGCCATGGATGGCGAGCAATACCTGGTCATCAATGCCCGTGACGTGACTGAGACCGAGCGTTCGCGCCTGGTCCATCAAGCCATTCTGGAGAACGCCTCCATCGGCATTGCCCTGACCCGCGATCAGCATTTTGTGCAGGCCAACCGCCTGGTGGAAGAAATGTTCGGCTGGCCGGTCGGCGGCATGACGGGCCAGCATGGCCGCGTCGTCTGGCCCAGCGATGAGGAGTACGACGCCATCGGCAAGGAGCTGGGCCCCAAGCTGGCGGCGGGCGAGCAGGTCGAGGTCGAGCGCCCCATGCGCCGGCGCGACGGCAGCACCTTTTTGTGCCGTTTGCTGGCCAAGGCGGTGGACCCCAACCACCCCAGTCGCGGCGGCACCATCTGGATCATGGAAGACGTCACCGAGCGGCGCCGCGTCGAGGCCGCCCTGGCCCAGGCCAAGGACGAGGCCCAGGCCGCCAACCGGGCCAAGAGCGCTTTTCTTGCCAATACCAGCCACGAGCTGCGCACCCCGCTGAACGGCTTGCTGGGCCTGGCCCGCATGCTGCAAAAACCCGATCTGGACGAGCCCACCCGGCGCGAGTATCTGGACCAGATGCTGGACAGCGCCGAGAGCCTGTCCGGCCTGATCTCCGACATCCTCGACCTCTCCAAGATCGAGGCCGGCCGCCTCAGCCTGGAAGCCGCGCCCTTTGCCCTGCGCGAGATGCTGGCCACCATACGCATGGCCTATATCACCCTGGCCCAGGCCCGCGGCCTGAGCTTTGACATCCAGATCGACGAGGCCGTGCCCGCCTGGGCCGTGGGCGACCAGGTGCGCATCCGTCAGATCCTCAGCAACTATCTGGGCAATGCCCTCAAGTTCACCGCCAGCGGCTCTGTGCTGGTACGGGTCTTGGCGCGCCCGGACGAGCGGGTGCGCATCGAGGTGACGGACACCGGCCCCGGCATCGACGAGAGCCTGTTCGAGCGCCTGTTCCAGCCCTTCACCCAGGCGGACGAATCCACCACCCGCCGCTACGGGGGCACGGGGCTGGGCCTGTCCATCTGCCGCGAGCTGGCGGCCTTGATGGGCGGCGAAGTCGGCGTGCAAAGCCGGCTAGGCCAGGGCTCCACCTTCTGGGCCGAGCTGCCGCTCTCGCCCTCGCCCGCGCCCATCAGCGCCCGCCCGCGTGCGGCCAAGGAGAACGAAGACCTGCTGGGACTGCGCGTGCTGATGGTGGAAGACCACCCGGTCAATATGATGATTGGCGTGGCCCAGCTGCAGCAATGGGGGCTGGAGGTTTCACAGGCCAATGACGGCAGCCAGGCGGTGGAGGCCATCTTTGCCGCCGCCAGCATGGGCAAGCCTTTTGACGCCGTGCTGATGGATGTGCAGATGCCGGTGATGAGCGGCCACGAGGCCACCCGCGAGGTGCGCAAGCGCTTCTCGGCCGAGGAGCTGCCCATCGTCGCCCTGACCGCCGCCGCCCTGGTGTCCGAGCGCGATGAAGCCCTGGCCGCAGGCATGAACGACTTCCTCACCAAGCCCATCGATGCGCCCAAGCTGCGTGCCACCCTGGTGCGCTTGATCGGCCACCGCGACAACGACCAGACCCGCAGCTGAAAGCGGCGCTCGGCCAGAAATTGGGCTAAGCGGCCTTGCCAGCGCCCTGGTTTTTACGCATGGCTTGCTTGAGCCGCTGGCGCAGCTCGGCCACCGTGATCTCGGGTCGCATCCAAAACGCGCCCACCTCGTCCTGCATCTCGATGCGGGCCCGCTCGCTGGTCGTCGAGCGCGGGCTGGCCAGCCTCGCGTCGGCATTGTTCAAGCGCACCAAGCTGTCGGCGGCGCAGGCGTCCAGCTCAGTCACCGGGATGTCCTTGAGCACAGGCAATGAGCCCTTTTTGCGCGCGAAAGCGGCCTGCAAGCGCGGCTCCAGAATCAGCTTGGCCAGCAGGCGCTGCCCCGCCTGGCTGGAAGCATCGCGCACCCTTGGGAAGCTCAGCATATCGATGGCGGTGATGAAACTCTGCTGGGCCTCGGGCACGGGGGCGCAGACAAAGTCCTGATCCGCGCCGGTGCCGACCGACTTGAACTCGCCCTTGGCCCAGTCCCCCATCACCTGCATGGCGGCCTGGCCTTGGATGACCAGGGCGGTGGCGGCGTTCCAGGTCTTGACCTTGCCGGTGGGCGGGCGATAGGCCCGCAACTGGCCCAGAATCTCCAGCACCCGTATCACCCGCGGCTCGTCGAAGACCGTGGGGTCTTCTTTCACGTAGAGGCGCCGGTACAGCTCGGGCCCAGCCGCGCCGGCCATCAAGGTGGTGAAGAGCAGACGCACATTCCAGGCCTGATCGCTGATGGCCAGGGGCATCAGCCCGGCCCGCACAAACGCGGGGGCCTGGGCCAGGACATCGTCCCAGGTCTTGGGCAGGGGCAGATGCAGGCGACGGTAGAGCTTGGCATTGAACCAAGCCCAGTTCTCGTTGTGCAGGGTCACGGGCAGGCCGACCAGATCGCCCTTATTGCGCAACTCGGGCAGGACGAAGCCGTACAGCCGCGTCTGCCAGGCATCTTGCTGGGCCATATCGTTGAGCGGTGTCGCCAGGCCTAACGCGCCCAGGCTGGCGATGTCTTCGGCCCCCAACCACATGGCGGCGGGCGGAAAGCCGGCGGCAATGCGCATGACGGCGTCGCGCTTCATCAATTCATAGTCGGGCGAGGGCGTGTCGGACCAGCGCCCACCACCGGCCTTGAATTGCTGCGCGATCAAATCCAGGCTGGCGCGTTCGCTGGCCGAGATCCAGTAATGCGCGAGCTCGATGCGCGGGGCCTCGTCGGCCGCTCTGGCGCTGCCCAAGCTCAGGCTCAGTGCCCAAGAGCAAACAAGCAAGACGGCCTTCATGCCTCGGCCTCGCCCTTGTCTTCGACCGCCCGCGACTGCTGCACTTGCAACAGCAGGCTCAAGCCCTGTGCACTCAAAACCTCGCCATACAAACGGCCCTGGCCTCGCACCTCGGGGAAGACGGTGAACACCTCGTGCTGCGCCATATTCTCAATACCCTCCACCGTGACCTTGAGCCCCAGGCCCAGGGCGATATCAATCATGCCGCGCACGATCAGCAAGATCCCCGAGTCCTTGAGCATGGCGGCCACAAAGCTGCGGTCGATCTTGATCGAGGTGCAAGGAAAGCTGCGCAAATGGTTGAGGGACGCATAGCCCAGGCCAAAATCGTCCAGCGCCACCTGAGCCCCTTGGCGCGCCAACTCGTGCAGATTGCGTTCGATCAGGTCGGTGCTGCGGCTCAGCAAGACGGTCTCCAACACCTCGACCTGCAACCACTCCAGGCTCTCACTCCCGGCCAACGATTGAAGCCGCCACAGCAAGCCCTTGTCGGCCAGACTCACCTCCGGGAAGTTCACGCTCACAAAGCCCGGCATCAAGCCCTGGCTGCGCCAGGCCTGGCGGTCGGCCACCACCGCCTGCATGATGGCCACGGTCAGCTGGTCCAGCATGCCGAACTCCTCCAAGGTGGGCAGGAAATCGGCCGGCTGCAGCACCTGGCCGTCGTCGGTATGCCAGCGCGCCAAGGCCTCGACGCCCTCGATGCGCCGGCTGTGAATGTCGACGATGGGTTGGTAGTAGGCCTTGATCTGCCCCTGGGGCAAGGCCTTGCTGAGTTGCTGGGCCTGCAACTCACGCGCAGCGCTGAGGCTGGCATCCCGCCCATCAAAAATACGCACGCCGCCGGGGCCCGAGAGTTTGGCGGCACGCAGGGCGAAGTCGGCTTGCTTGAGCACATCGCCGCCCTCCGCCGCCGCGCTGGACACCGCCGCCCCACCTATGGCCGCGCGCAACTGGAACTCATGCGGCTCGAAGTGCACGGGCTGATTGACCTCCTCGCGCAGGCGATTCGCCAAATCCTGCATGGCCTGGGCATCGCGCGGCGCGGGCACGACGACGACCGTGAACTCGTCGCCCCCGGTGCGGAACAACTCATCCTCCGGCCCCAGCCTCGCCTTCAGCCGCGTCGACAAGACTTTCAAAGCATGGTCGCCGGCCGCGTGGCCAAACAAATCGTTGATGGTCTTGAAGCCATCCACATCGAGCAAGAACAAGGCATAGGACTGGGCCTGGCCATTGCCCTGGCCGAGTCTTTGCAAGACCTGTTGCAGCAGCAGGCGATTGCCCGCGCCGGTCAATAAATCATGGCTGGCCTGATGGCGCAGCTGATCGGTGATCTGGCCGATGTGCCGATTGCGCTCCCGCAGACGGCGCAGGATGGGCCTGAAAATCATCAGATACTCGGCCAACAAGGTCAGCAGGCTGACCACCGCCAGCAGCAGATGCAGACGCTGGAAATGCTGGGCTCGCTCCACCGCATGCCGGTACAACTCGCTGCTGAGACTGTCGACCTCGCTCAGCAAGGGCCCGTCCGAGGCCAGGGCCAGCTCGATGGGCGCCCAGACCGAGAACCGCCACTGCACCTGATTGGCGTCCAGGGCAGCAAACTTGCGCACATGCTGGGCCGCCTCCCGACTCATCTGCGCCAAGCGCTGCGCGCGGCTCGCATCGATCAAGGGCCCGCTGAGCCAGCGCACCAGCACGCCCTGGTCCTTGGACAAGGCCTGGTCAAAGGCCAGGCGATTGCTGTCCAGGCGCTCGGCCAGCTCGGCCAGCTCGGCCCGGGTAGCCACCAACCAACGCGCGCCGCCCGCGCTTTGCTCCTGGGTGCGCAGGACCAGCTCAACGATTTGCGCCACACGACGCAGGCTGGCGCGCTGGCTGGTCACGATCTCGGTCAGCTCCACCGCATGGGTCTGCGCCTGGATCATGGCGTTGATGATCAGATAGTTGGCCAATACCAGCAGGGCCAGAATGCTTAGCGCCAAAAAATAGCCGCGCCGGATCAAGCCCAAGGGCTTGTCAAGATCGAGGGGCCCGGCCAGGCCTTCGCCGCCATGGGGCAGGCGCAGGCGGCTTCTCAGCGAGGTCCGCATACCGCCACCGCCACAGACGCATTGAGAGATTGATTCGGCCAAGCCAGCTTCACCCGCGAACCTCCGTTCTTGCACGCAACAGGGGCGCCCGCCCCCTTGCCTTCGTCAGATTGACAATGCAGATTTGCAAGTAGACCTTGCGAAGCCAGGCTTGTCTATGCGAGCGTGGGAGCCGGTGTACATTGACCCCTCCCATACGCCCTCGCAGCCATGGAAAGACCGTGATGCAGATCAAGACCGTCCACGCCCGTCTAGCGCCCCTGCTGCTCATGCTTTGGCTATGTCTGGCCGGCTGCGATCAGCAGCGTGCCGACAAGCTCAACGAGGGCGTCTCCACCGAGGCCGATGTACGCCAGCAGTTTGGCGAGCCCGCCCAGATCACCGAGCGGGCCGATGGCAGCAAGGTCCTGGCCTACCCGCGCCAGCCCGAGGGCAGCACGAATTACGAAATCATCATCGGCGCCGACGGCAAGATGAGTTCGCTGCGCCAGCTGCTGGCGCCGCACAACTTTGCCAAGATCCAGCCCGGCATGACCCAGGCCGAGGTGAGCCAGATCCTAGGCCGCCACGCCAAGACCCATCGCTACGCCCTCAAGCCCGATGAGGAGGAATGGGAGTGGCGCTATCTGGACGGCCAGAGCCGCAAGATCTTCAGCGTCAAGTTTGATCGCGAGCACAAGGTGCAAAGCAGCGCCAGCACGGACGACCCTCGGGTGCTGGAGGGTGGCTAGCCTGCGAGGAGGGGCAAGCTGCGACGCCGCTCCCCCGTCAGCGCAAACCAGGCATTCGCCAAGGCCGGCGCCACCGGTGGTGTGCCGGGCTCGCCCACGCCGGTGGGCGGCAGCTCGCTGGCCATCAAATGGGTTTCAATGCGCGGGGTTTGGGCGAGTGTGAGCAGCGGGTAGTCGGGGAAGTTGCGCTGCTGCACCACACCGTCCTTGATGTCGACGCGGCCGTAGAGCGCGGCCGTCAGGCCGAAGATCACCGCGCTCTCCATTTGCTGAGCCACGATGCCGGGGTTGACGACCACGCCGCAATCGATGGCGCAGACCACGCGGTGCACGCGCGGCTTGCCGTCCTGGCTGCTCAGCTCGATGACCTGGGCCACGATGCTGCCAAAGCTCTCATGCAGGGCCAGGCCACGTGCCAATCCTTTAGGCAAGACCTGACCCCAGCCCGCCTCTTGCGCCGCACGCTTAAGCACGGCGGCATGGCGCGGCAAACCTTCCAGCAGCGCCAGCCGATAAGCCAGGGGGTCGGCGCCGGCCGCATGGGCCAACTCGTCGACAAAGCTCTCGATAAAAAAAGCATTGTGGGAATGGCCTACCGAGCGCCAGAAGCCAATGGGCACGCCGCTATGCGTGGCCTGATGCGCGATGCGCTGGTGCGGGATGGCATAGGGCTGGTCGAACAGACCTTCGCTGGCCGTCTTGTCGGGCGGCTCCACCGGGCCGACCAGGGCCGGGATCACCCGCTCCATCCAGCGCGGCGTGATCGCATCGCCCGCGCTGCCCACCCGCAGGGCCAGGGGCTGGCCCTCGGCGCTCAGGCCGGCTTGCAAAAAGGCGGCGCCGGCCGGGCGGTAGAAGTCATGCGTCATGTCCTCCTCGCGCGACCACAGCAGCTGCACCGGCACACCGCCCGTATCCATGGCCACACGCACGGCCTGACCCACATGATCGGCCTCCAGTCGGCGGCCAAAGCCACCGCCCAGATAGGTCAGGTGCAGGGTTACGGCCTCCTCGGCCACGCCCGCCACCCGCGCTGCCACGGCCCTGGCAAGACCTGGCACCTGCGTGCCCACCCAGACCTCCACCCGACCGTTCTTGACGCAGGCGGTGCAATTCATGGGCTCCATCGTGGCATGGGCCAGATAAGGCGCCTCGTACAAGGCCTCCAGCTTGCGCGGCGCCTGCGCCAGCGCTTTGTCCACCTCGCCTTGCGAGAAAAAGGCATAGCCCTGCTCGGCCGCCTCGCGGGCTTGATCGGCCAGGCGGCTTTCGATCACGGCCGTGTTCAAGGCTCCGGCCGGGCGTTGCTGCCAGGCCATTTCTATGGATGCTGCCGCGCGCTGTGCATGCCAGCTATTGCGTGCCACCACGGCCACGGCCGCATGGCTACCGGCCACCGTGCCCAGCTGCACCACCCGCAAGACGCCAGGCTGCTGCAACAAGGCATTGACGGGCACGACGCCTAAGCCGCCGCCCAGCATGGGGCTGTGGCGCACGGCGGCGAAGAGTAGATCCTTGCCCGGCCGCACATCGATGCCGAAGACGGCGCTGCCATTCACCTTGGCGGCCAGGTCCGAGCGCGCCAGGGGCTTGCCGATCTGGCTCCATTTGGCCTTGGGCTTGAGCTTGACCTCCCCCGGCGGCGTGGCCGCGGCCTCCTTGGCCAGCTCGCCAAAATGCGCGCTGGGGCCGGAGACATGGCTGATCAGCCCGTCCTCCAGCAGCAGCTCCGGCAGGGGCAGCTTCCAGCGCAGGGAGGCGGCGCCCAGCAATTGCTGGCGGGCGGTGGCCGCGGCCCAGCGCAGCGGCTCCCAGGCGTCGGCCACACTGCTGCTGCCTCCGGTTGCATTGATGCCTAATTCACGCGCCAGCTTGGCCACCGTCCATTGGCCCAGGCGCGCCCCCAGGCTGGCATGGCCGGGCTCGGTCTGGCGCGGATGCAGAGGCAGGCTGCCGACGAACATGGCGATATTGCCGTACATGGATTCATGGCCCGCCGGCATCAGGCGCACCCGTGCCAAGGGCAGGCTCAACTCCTCGGCCACCAATTGCGCCAGGGCCGTGTGCACGCCTTGGCCCATCTCGCTGCGGTTCATGGCCAGGATCACATCACCATTGGCGGCGATCTTGATCCAGCCGTTCAGGCCGATCTCGCCCTCCACCTGGCTCAGGCTGCCCGCATGGCCCAGGCGGCTGCGCGGCGGCAGATAGCCCCAGCCCACCAGCAGGGCGGCCGAGGCGCCCAGGCCGCTGAGCAGCAAGCTGCGGCGCTTCATCGCTTGCCCCCTCCGAGGGCAGCGGCCTGCTGGATGGCGCGGCGCACGCGCGGGTAAGTGCCGCAGCGGCAGAGATTCGTCATCGCGGCGTCGATATCGGCGTCCGTGGGTTTGGGATTCTTGGCCAGCAAGGCGGCGGCGGCCATCAGCATGCCGCTCTGGCAATAGCCGCATTGCGGCACCTGCTCGGCCAACCAGGCCAGCTGCAAGGCATGCGGATGCTCGGCGCTGCCCAGGGCCTCGATGGTGGTGATGGCCTTGCCTTGCACCGAGCCCAAGGGTGTGACGCAGGCCCGTGCAGCCTGACCGTCCACATGCACGGTGCAGGCGCCGCAGGCGGCCACGCCGCAACCAAACTTGGTGCCGGTGAGATGCAGGCCGTCCCGCAAGGCCCAGAGCAGGGGCATGGCCGGATCGCTGGCATGTTCGGGCAGCGCCATGCTCTGACCATTGACCTTCAATTCCACGTGTTTGACTCCTTCTGGCCCGGCCGATGAGGCCATGGGACGGCGCAGCATAGCCCAGGCCTCACCGAGAGATTGGCTCACAAGCGACAATCTGAACTTGTTACAGAAAACGCCTGCCGCCACCATGAATTCCGTCACCCCGCAAGAGTCGAACATTCCGCCAGCCCTTGTTCATCTGCCCGCCAGTGGCCCGGTGGATCTGTGTTTTGTGCTCTTGCACGGCCTGGGTGCGGATGCCGCCAGCATGGAGCCGGTACGCGCCGCCCTGCGCGCTCAGTACCCGCAGGCGGCCCTGGTCTCGCTGAATGGGCCGCTGAGCTTGGCCGAAGGCGGCCAGGCCTGGTTTGCCGTCGAGGGTCTGAATGATCTGGACGCGGAAGTCCTGGAGCAGCGCCTGGCGGAGCGCCTGGAGCAAGCCCTGCCCGCCCTGGTGCAGCGCGTGCAGGCCTGGGCAAAACATTTCGAACTCGATTGGGAGCGCGTCGCCCTGGCGGGCTTCTCGCAAGGTGCGACCCTGGCGTTGGAAGCGGTGCAAGCGCAAGACCGTTTGGCCGGCCGGGTGCTGGCCTTCTCGGGCGGCCATGTGCGGCTGCCGAAACACGCGCCCCATGAGGTGTCCATCCACCTGCTGCACGGCCTGGACGATGCCATGGTGCCCTACCCGCCGGTGGTGAACATGGCCCGCACCCTGGTGTCCCTGGGCGCCGACATCACCGCCGATGTACTGCCCGGCGTCGGCCACGAACTCCACCCCAAGCTGGTGGACAAGGCCATGGAACAGCTGCGTACCTTTTTGCCCGCACGCCTGTGGCGCGCGGCGCAAGCGGCGGCGGCCGAGCAGGACCAGCAAACCAAGCACTGAGCCACCTTGCCTTATGGCACACTGCGCCCACAGCGCCAGCCGGGGCGCTGCTGGATCCGCAGGCAGGCCCGAGGCCACCCGGACGGACGCGCGTTCTTCAGCAAGAACTCCGTCCGCACTTCCATTGCCGCTTGTCTTGCCTTTGTGCGGCCTGATCGCGCGGATCGCAGGCTTGATACGCATGGAGGTTTTTTGTGAACACAAGCCACACCGCGGCTGCATCTCAGCCCAGCAAGCCCACCCTTCCCGACTCTGCCGATCTGCAGCAGCTCAAGCGCCAAGCGCGCGAATTGCTGCGCGGCTGGCGCAATGCCGAGGCCGCCAGCCTGACGCGCGCCGCGCCCTATCAAGGCGAGCATGGCGCCGCGCCACCCACGCTCAGCCTTGCCCAGCTGGTGATCGCGCGCGAACTGGGCTTTGCCAGCTGGCCCGCCCTGCACCGCGCCGTCACGGCGCAACAAGAAGCCCGCCTACTGGACCAAGCAGCCCTGGTCACCCGCATCCTCAAACTGGCCCTGGGCCGCGGCTGGGACAGCCCGCAGCCTGAACGCGCCTTGGCGCTGATGCAACGCATGCGCGGCCCTTGCCCAGCACACTTGCGCCCGGCCCTGGCCTTGGTGAAGGGCGAGCTGGAATCGCTTGAACGCATGCCCGCTGCCGGCCAGCGACTGCCCCCCTTCGATGCGCCCGCCTTGGCTTACGTGTGCTTCTCCAGCCTGCATCGCCTCGGCGAGCCCTGGGCAGAAGGTTTGATGCGCAGCGCCCAAGCCCTGCTGGCACAGGGTTATAGCTCGCTCGACGCCCTGCGCATGCCCGACCCTGAAGTCGAGCCCTCGCCCGGCTTGCCGCTGCTTTACGGCGCCATCGCCCGGGCGCAAAGCCCGGCGCTTGCCGCCGTACTGCTGGCCGCCGGAGCCAACCCCAACGATGAGGAGTCGCTGTATCACGCCTGCGAAGACAGCGAGCGCCCCCGTGCCGCCCTGCAGATCCGCCAGCTGATCGCGCATGGCGCACGCTGGCAGGGCACGAACGCGCTTCTGCGCTTGCTGGACTTTGAAGACCCCAGCGGCCTCGGCCTGGCATTGAGCCTGGGCGCCGACGTCAACGAGCCCGGCCCACAAGGCGGTGCAGCCCTGCACCACGCCCTGCGCAGAGGCCGCTCCAACGCCTGCCTGAGCCAGCTGATCGACCATGGCGCCGACCTCTCGGCTCGCGACGCCGAGGGCCGCAAGCCCGCCACGTTAGCGGCCCTGCTGGGCGAAAGTGCGGCGCTGGCGCTGCTGGCGGCGCAGGGCGCGGAGCCGGAACTGCCCTCGCGCAAGGAGCGCTTCCTGGCCGCCTGCGCGGCCGCCGATGCCCGCAGGGCCAAGGCCTTGCTCGCCGAGCAAGCCGAACTCCTGCAGCAACTGGGCGCGCATGAGCTACGCCTACTGCCCGACCAAGCCCAGCGCCGCGCGCGGGATTCGGTGGCCTTGATGCTGTCGCTAGGCTGGCCGATCGCGGTGCGCGGTGATTGGGAGGCCAGCGCCCTGAACCAGGCCGCCTTCAATGGCGACGCCGCCCTGGTGCAATCGCTGCTGGAACACGGCGCCAGCTGGCAGGAGCGCAATGGCTACGGCGGCGATGCGATGGGCAGCCTGCTGCATGCCGCCGTGCATCTGCCCCAGCCCGGGGGCGACTATCTGACCACGCTGCAGCGGCTCTTGGCGGCCGGGGCGCCTCGGCCTACCGAGGAGGAGCGGGAGGAACTGCCCGAGGCCTTGCAGGCGTGGCTGGAAGAGACCGAGGCCATCAGCTGAGCAAAAGCTTGCCGCGCTGCTCCTGATTCGCGGCCTCGATACGGGCCAGCAAGGCCTTGAAGCGCGGGGCCTCCCGCAGGCCTTGTAGCGCAGGATCCTGGGCCAGCCACCAGCCGCGTCGCCAGCCCAGCCTGACCGCCTCCTCCAAGGCCGCTAGCGCGGCTTCGACCTGACCTCGCAAGGCCAGCACACGTGCCCGGTGATAGCCGGCCGCGTGCCAAACATTGCCCTGCCGAACATAGCGCTCCACAAAGGCCGAGGCCTGCTCGATAAAGGCTTCGGCCTTGTCCCGCTGCCCGGCCGCGCTGTAAATCGTGGCCACATCGAGCAAGATATGGTGACCCTGAAAACTCAGCCAGTTGTTATAGAGCGGCACCGGGTCGGCCAGCACCAGGCCGATGACGGACTCCAGCGAGCGCAGCGCCGCCTGCGGCTGCCCCAGCCAGAGCTGTAGCAGGGCGGCGTCGATGACGGCATAGCGCTCAAGCGCGGCCTGGGCGGGCTTCAAGGGCTGGGCTTGCAAGGCCAGGGCCAGGGCTGCCGGGTCCCCCGCTCGCACCCACTGGCGGGCCGCCTCCATGCGGGCGGCCGCCGGGGTGGCGCTCAAGGCCTCGAACTGGGCAAAGGCGCGCGCGGCCTCGTCGGCGAGCCCGAGGTCCAGATAGAGCCAGGCCAGCTGGCCCCACAGCGCCTCACGTTTGCCATCGAGCAAAAGCGCTTTGCGATAGCCCAGGACCGCATCGGCCAAACGCCCGCGCGCAAAGCCCAGAATGCCCAGACCCCAATGCCCATTGGCATGCTGGGGTGCCAGGCCGATGGCGCGCTGGAAAGCCGCCTCCGCCGCTTGGTACTGGCCGGCATGAATGGCCGCCAAACCAGCGCGGTGCTGGATCTGCACCGCCAGCGGGCTCAGTCGCGCCGCCTGACTGAAGAAGGGCTGGGCACGGGCCGGCCAGCCGTCGTCGGATTCATTGCTACCCGACCAGTTCAGCAGACTGGCATCGCTGGGGGCTTTTTCCACCGCTCGGCTCAGCCAGCGACGCGCTTCCTCATGCTGGCTGAGATTGGCCTTGAGATGGCCTTGCAAGCCCAGGGCCAGGGGCAGCTCGGGGTCCAGTTGCAGGGCGCGGTCGATCAGGGGCTGGGCGCGAGCATCCATGGCGCGAAAGCTCAGGCCGCTGCCGTAGTGGTACTCGGCGATCCAGCTCGCGGCCTGGCCCACATAGGCCAGGGCGAAGCCGGGATCGCTGTCGATGGCGCGCTGGAAATAGGCGCGCGCCTTCAGAATGCCCTCGATCTGGCCGCTGCGCTGGTGGTGCAGGCCCAGCAGATACAGCTCATAAGCATCGGCCAGGGGCGGGCTGCTCGTGCCGGCCGCTAGGGGCGGTTGGCCCAGAGCCTGCAAGGCCGCATTGGCGGCGCTCAGGGCCAGACTGGCCAAGGCCGCCGAAGGCGCATCCAGTACCTGCTGCCAGAGCTGCTCGCTGTCGGCCGCGCGATGCAGGCTGAGCTTGAGCTGCAGGCCCTGCTGCCAACGTCGCAGCTCGCCGCCCAAGACATGGGTGATGGCCAGCTGGCCGGCTTGCGGCGCCAGCGCCTGCGGATTGCGGTATTGAAACGAGGTGCTGCGGGCGACCACGCGAATCTGCCGGTGCTGTGACAGGGCGAGGATCACGCTCTCGGCCAGACTATCGGCCAGGGGCTGCTCCAGCGCCTTGGGCGAGGCATCGCCAAAAGGCAGCACGGCCAGCATGATCTCCTGCCCGCCCGGGGTCACCCTGCGCTGCCAAAGCCAGGCGCCCCCCAAGCCCAACAAGCCAGCGGCGACGGCCGAGCCGCCCAGCAGCAAACGCCGGCTAGGCGCCGGAGGCGCCACGACTTCGGGGGCTGCCTGCGCCTCGGGTGCCGGCGCCGCTGCCACGCTGGGCGGCGGGGCGGGCTCCGACTGCCACTCGCTGACCTCGGCCACCAGGCGGTAGCCCTTGCGCGGCACGGTGACGATGTAGCGCGGCTGGCTGGCGTCATCGCCCAGCACGCTGCGCAGCTGGGAAATGGATTGATACACCGAGCTGGGGGTGACGACCAGGTCGGCCCAGACCTCATCGAGCAGCTGATCCAGGGTCACCAATTGCTGCGGCCGCCGCGCCAAAGCCATCAGCAAGTGCATCTTGCGCGGCTCCAGTTTGACGACCTGATCGCCACGGCGTAGCTCATCCAGCTGCGGATCGGCCCACCAATCGCCGATCTTGAGTGGCCCGGACGGCCTTGCTGCGAGCTCGGCATCACTCATGAGAACTTTCGGTAAACCGTTGATTTCATTGACAAAGAAATCCTTCAGAAAAGCGCAAGAGTTTCATCAGCCCGGCCTGACAGGCCTCAGCGACCATGGCTTCCCAAAGAAATCCAAGCCCGGCGATTTTGCAGGCATGTCCATGCAGACCCGGCGCGGATCCCCCCCTAAGTCCACAGGCACTTTTAACCAAGCCTTGTCCCCCAAGGCCTCAAGGAGAACGACCATGCCAGATCTCAAACGCCCATCGATGCTACAGCCCCTGGCCCTGGCCTGCACCCTGTGCGCCGCACTCGCCGCCAGCGCCAGCGCCCAAGCGGCCTCACAGACCTACACGAGCCTGGCCAGTTTTCTGGCTGCGGCAGGCACGGTCAAAACCGAGACCTTCAACGCCTTCACCGTCGACCAGAGCGGGGGAGGTAGCCCCCTCATGCTGAGCGACTTTGCCGTGCAGGGGGCCTGGACCCTGGATGCCCCCGCCACCCGCCTGCCCTCGGACGGCAGCAGCAATCTATTCATCGACGTGAGCTACGGGGCCTGGGCCGATCTACGCTTTGCCGAGCCCATCAAGGCCTTCGGCGCCTGGTTCAGCCGTGCGCCCGCGAGCATCAGGGTCGATGCCGACAGCCTGGAGGGCTTTGGCTCCTACCGCCATGTGGGCGAAATGCCCATCGCGGCAGGCACGGACTTGCAGTTCATCGGCTTCAGCTCAGACCAGACCTTCAACCGCATCGTGTTCGAAGGCCAGGGCTGCTGCTCGGGCAGCTTTGCCATCGACGACGTGGCCTATGCCGCCAGCCTGAGCCCGGTGCCCGAACCCGGCGCCTGGGCCTTGCTGGCCACAGGGCTTTTGGCTCTAGGCCTGCGTCGCCGCAGCGCCACCACGCCCAGGAATTGAAATCGACCGCACCCCACCTTCACATCAGGAGTATTGACATGCCACGTTCAACTCAGCCCACCGCCCTGGTCACGGCCGCGCTCATGGCCAGCGCCGTGCCGGGCTTGGCGGCCGCCTCAGCCGCCCCAATCTTCTTTGGCCCCAGCGCCTACCTCTCGCCGGCCGACATCCCGGCCGGCTTCTATCATGGCGGCAGCCCCACGCTGTTGGAAACCTTTGAGGACGGCAGTCTGGACGCCAGCCTGCAGGGCAGCGGCGGCTCCATCATCAGCGTCAGCTTTGCCGGCATCCGCGATTCGGTGGACAGTGATGACGGCACGATAGACGGCACCTGCGGGCCGCAAACCGCAGGGCGCTGCGCCAGCTGGTTTGGCAATGGTGTGCCCGGTGTGGGCTTCAGCTTTGTCGGCAGCGGGGCCTTACCCACCGCCTTTGGCTTGGTTTGGACCGATGGCTTCGGCACCATCACCTTCAGTGCCAAGGGCGCAGATGGGCAAAGCCTGGGCAGCTTCAGCTTCAACGGCATCCCCGATGGCAGCGCTGCGGCCACCACGGCCGAGGATCGCTTCTTCGGCCTGCAGTTTGCCGGGGGCATCCAGTCCATCCAGATCAGCAATAGCAGCGGTGGCATCGAGGTGGATCACGTCCAATACGGCCAGATGACCGCCGCCGTGCCAGAGCCCCAGCAGTGGGTCTTGCTTTTGCTCGGGCTCGCTTTGCTGGCTTGGCGCAAGCTCAGTCCAACACCACCTCGGTCCTGACCGTGCCCGCCCGGTCCGCACAAGCGCTCAAGGCCAAGCGCGTGCCCTTGGGTGCGCGCAGCACCCATTCGCCCACCGCGCGGTCGGCCGTCACCTCGCGGCTGGGCAGAAAGGCTTGCTGCGAGGTTTTGGGGCCATGGCCTTCCAGCTGCGGGCCTTCCATGCGTTCCTTGCCGCTGACCAGGCTGACCTCGGGGTTGCCGGCGGGCAGATAGATCTCGAACATCACGCCGCGCACGATCTTGCGCTCCAGGGCGCGCTTGGTCACATAGGCGGGCAGATAACCGCTATTGGCCACGGCCATGCGCACCCGCCAGGTGTCCGGGCCCAGGGCGCGCACCTCGGTGCGCAGCAGCTCCAGGCGCGGCAGGGATAGCGCGATCTGGTCCATCCAGGCCGGGAAACGCGCCGCCTCGCGCTGGCGCAGGGCCGGTGGCGGGTTGCGCCAGAAGTTCATCTTGTCCCAACCGCCAATCTCGACGTCGCCGAGCTGGGGGTGATGGAAGGGCTGCCAGTCCACATGGGCCTGGCCGCCGCAGTGCTCATCGCTCCATTTGAGCAGCTTGAGATCGTCCTCCACCGGATGCTCGCGGTACCAGTCGATCCATTTATAGCCCTCGATGCCGGCCTCTTTGTTCGGTGACCACAGCTCCACCACCCAGAACAAGGCCCCCAAGTGCTCGTAGACCCAGTCCTGTGTGCCGGTGATGACTTCCTTGGGGTGATAGCGGAAGTCGTGCCAGATGCTGATGGCGGGGTAGCCGCTCAACTTTTCGCCCAGGGCCGAGAAGCGCTTATAGGTCCACAAGTCCTCCGGGATCATGTCGTCATCGCTCTGGCAGCCCATGGGCCGCAGGATCACACCGCTATGCGTGTGATAGCTGATGGCCGCACCGATATTCGGGTGGGCGACGATGAAGTCCACCATGGCCCGCACCTCGGGCTCGCTGGTCGGATAAGGGCCGGCGCCCAGCTGCTTGTGCTCTTGCCGCCATTCGCTGGGGAAGTTGCGATTCAAATCCAGGCCCTCGCGGTCCTTGTTGACCGTGACCGTGAGGCCGTCGTGGTTCTTGATAAAGCCTTCGGGGATCAGGCGGTAGTACTCGCCGCCGAATTCGCCGGGCTCGCGCGCCACCATCAGGCGCGGGTCTTGTTCATGCTTTTTGTAAGTGCCATGCGGGTCACGGACGCGCATGCTGAGGATGCGGCCATCGCCATCCACGTCCTCGACGGTGAGGCCATCCACCGGCGCTTCATCAAAAGGATAGGCGCGGGTGGAGGAGCGGATATGGCGCGGCCGGTCCGCCAGGGCCAGCTCGGCGCCATCGGGGTTGAGGCGCGGCACCATATAGACGGCGCGGGTATCGAGCAGATGGCTGACCTGTGGGTCCACGCCATAACCCGTCACCAGATGGTTGAGGTAGTAGAGGCAGGTGGTGGAGGCGGTCAGCTCGGCCGCATGGATATTGCCGTCCAGCCAGAAGGCGGGCTTGTCCACATCGGCCCCGGTGGCGGTGTTCGTTAGCACCAACACCCAGATGTCACGACCCTCATGGCTTTTGCCTATGCTGCGCACCGAGACCAGATTGGGCCTGGCCTCGGCGTAGGCGAAGAGCAGCTCGGTCAGGGCTTCATAACGATAAAACTCGTCGAATCGGGGGGTCGGCAGGACGGCCATGGCTGCTCGCATCTCAAGACAGGGAGGTGGCGCAGATTGTGCACAAAGCCGGCCAAGAAGCCACCCGATTCTGGCCTGCGGGTTTTTTCGGCACCTGAACCGGGGGTGGCCGGCCTTGTGCCCTTCGCGCTTACTGCCCCTTGAACAGCGACTGGAACTGCCGCGAGACGGGCAGCTGCGTGTCGCGGCCGCGCAGGCTGAGGACCATGCTGCTTTCATCGATGCGCAGGGCACTGGCGATGCAGCGGCTGTTCACCAGCACCGAGCGATGCACCTGCCAGAACTCCTCGGCATCCAGCTGGGCCAGTAATTCTTTCAGCGGGGTGCGGATCAGGGCCTCGCCGTCCTTGGCCGCGCCGGGCTCGCGGTAGACCACGCGGGTGTAGCGGTTGTCGCTCTCAAAATAGATCACGTCCTCGGGCGCGATCAGCTTGATCTCGCGGCCCAGGCTGGCCTGAATGGGGCGCGGCTTGTGGGCGGCGGCCGCGGGCAGCAATTGCTTGAGCAGGCTTTGCAGATCGGGGCCGGGCGCAGCACCGGGCTGGACTGCTTGCAGGCGGCTCTTCACCCGCGCAATGGCTTGGCCGAGGCGGGCGTCATCCACCGGCTTCATCACATAGTCCACCGCACCGGCGTCAAAGGCCGAGACGGCATGGTCGCCAAAGGCGGTGACGAAAACGACCTGGGGCGGTGTGGCCGTGGCGGCCATGCGGCGCGCCACCTCGATGCCGCTCAGGCCCGGCATGCGGATGTCCAAGAAACACAGGGCCGGCTCGTGGGCCAAAAAATCGTCCCAGGCGTCGACGCCGTGCTCGCTGGCGGCCACGATATCCAACTCGGGCCACAGGCGCTTGAGGGCGGCGCGCAGCTGCTCGCGCGGGCCTTCTTCATCGTCGGCGATCAGGGCGCGGATGGGGTTTGCTTGACTAGGGCTCATCACTCTATGCCTCCATGTTTTTTGATATTGGATGGGTTCAGCCTCAGGCCTGCGCCTGCACCCGCAGTTCGGCCTGGCAGCCGCCTTCCGCGCGATTGCTCAGGCACAGGCTGGCGCGCGCGCCAAACGCTTGTTGCAGACGCAGCCGGGTATTCAAGAGGCCCAAGCTGCCCTGAGCATGGCTCAAGGGCTGGGCCGCTGCGGCTTCGCCACACCAATCGGGCGGCAGACCGGGGCCATCGTCCAGCACCTGAACCTGCAAGGCGCCGTCGGCGGCCAGGCTTGCTCGCAGCTTCACCTCGCCGCCGCTGAGCTGGGTCTGCACGCCATGCTCCACCGCGTTCTCCACCAGGGTCAGCAGCACACCGGGCGGCAGGCATTGCTGGGCCGCCGAGCTGTCGAGTTCCAGGCTGAAGCGCAGACGCGGGCCCAGGCGGGCCTGCATCACCTCCAGATAACGCCGTACGGCCTCGGCCTCCTCGCCTATGGCCAGCAGCTGGCGATCAAACAAAGGCAAGGTGGCGCGCAGATAGGCCGTCAAAGACGCCAGCAAGGGAGCGGCTCGCCCATCCCGGGTGTTGACCCAGTGCTGCAAGGAAGCCAGGGAATTGAACAAGAAGTGGGGCTGGATCTGGGCGCTGGACAGGCGCTGAGCCAACTCCTGCTTCTGCGCCCGCTCGTCCTCGTCATGCAGCCAGTCGGCCAGGAACTCATTGCGCCACATGGCCAGCACCCAGATGCTCATGGCCGCGATGAAGGCAAAGGCCGCGCCGCGCAGCAGCAGCTCATGGGCCAAGGGCACAAGATCGGGTCGATCGCGCAACAGCACCTTGGCCATGCCGGTGATCACGCCCAGGGGAAAGATGCTGATCCCGTAAGCCAGGTACAGGCGCTTCATGGTGGGCCGCCGCCAGACCGCCACGCCCAGGCCCAGCACGGCAAGGCTGAAAAGCAGCGTCACGCCGTAGACCCTCAGCATCAGCTCATCGGGCAAGCCCCAAACCAGCATCAGGGACAGGAGCAAGGCATTGATCACCGCCGCCACCTTCACATTGGGCGAGATCTCGATCAGATGGGCCATGCGCCGCCACTGCTCGGGGCTGAAGCGGTGGCGCGGCCCCAGCATCAAGGCCACGCGCCAGTCCAGCTGGCGGAAGAAATTGCGCAAACGGTTCATTGTTCTTCTTGCTTGGTCGGCATTTGTAAAGCTGCCAGAGGCAGCGCAATCTGCGCCAGGGTGCCGGGCGCCCGAGCTAAGAGGCTCAGCCGTGCTTGCGGCCCAAAGCGCTGCAACAGACGCTCTCGGCTATTGCTCAGGCCCACCCGATCCTGCGCTTCGGGGCTGAGGCCCGCGCCGTCGTCCTCGACCTCCAGCAAGATGGACTCCGCAGCCAAACACGCCCGCAGCTGCACACGGCCGCCGCCGAGCGCGGGCTCGATGCCATGGGCGATGGCGTTCTCCGCCAAGGTCAGCAGCAGGCCTGGAGGCAGTTGCAGCGCGTCAAGCGAAGGGTCTTGCTCAATCGTCCACTGCAGGCGCTCGCCCAGCCTGGCCTTCATCACCTCCAGATAGCTGCGCACGATTTGCAGCTCCTCGCTCAGCGTCAAGCTCTCGCGCTCGAACATGGGCAGGGTGGCGCGCAGATAGGCGGTGAAGGAGCGCAAGGTGCTGCCGGCGCGGGGGTCTTGGGTGTCCACCCAGTGCTGGACGGAGGCCAGGGTGTTGAACAGAAAGTGCGGCTGGATCTGGGCCGTGGCCAGGCGGCGGGCCAGCTTGAGGTTGCGCTCCTGCTCGTCCAGCTCGCGCAGGCGGGCGTCGATCTGATGCACGCGGTAGATGACCAGGAACCACCAGGAACTGAGGGTCATGATGAGCAGGGTGAGGCCGCCCACCAGGGGAAAAGCCAAGTCCTTATGCGTCACGCCCTCCGGCAGCCAGTACTTGTCCAAGCCCAAAGGAGAAACGAGCACGAGGGAAAAGCCGAAGGAGATGAGGTTGAGGCGTAAGCGGGTGGGCTTACGCCACAAATGACGGGCGACCAGCAAGGCGATCCAGCCGATCAAGGCCTCGACGACCATGGCCCCCACGGTGACGACGGGTGGCAGGCTACGGAAGCTCACCGCACTGGGGATCAGCAGCAAGAAAATATTAAGCGCCACATAAGCATCAATCGCCTTGGGCCAAGGCTGATTGCCGCCGCGCCGCATCTCCTCGGGCGTGAAGCGGCGCTTGGGGCCTGGGCACAGCAGCAGCGACCAGTCAAAGCGAGGGGCTTGTTTGTCTTGCATGGCCCGCAGTCTAGGCGAGCCAACCCGCTCGGCGGCTGAGGATGCGGCGAGCTGCGGATTGCTTGGATAACTGGCCGACAACGGCGGCGAATGGATCAACCCTGCGGCAAACCGTCCACAAACACTTTCAGCTCGCCCGGCTGAAAGGCGATCCAGGGCTCGCCCCGGGTCAGGGGCTCGGTGGCGATCACCACCACCCGGTCTTGCGCCGTGGTCTGGGGCGCGAAGTCCACGCTCAGGTCCTCGTCCTGCAGCTGCACCCGGCCAAAGGGGTGGCTGCGCAAGAGGTAGTGCAGATGGGTGGAGCCATGGGCCCACAGGGCCTGGCCGTTGGAGAGCAGCATATTGAAGGTGCCGTAGGCGTTCAGCTGCGGCATCAACTCACGCAGGGTGTGCGTCAGCTCCTCGATGCTGGGCACATCGCAGTGCGCCTTGGCCAGCTCCTGCATCAGCCAGCAAAAGGCGCGCTCGCTGTCCGTCTGACCCACCGGCTTGAAGGCGGCGTGCAGTCGGGGATTGAAGTCTTTCAGATTGCCGTTGTGGGCAAACACCCAGTAGCGACCCCAGAGCTCGCGCTGGAAGGGGTGGGTGTTTTCCAGCGCGACCTGGCCTTGGGTGGCCTTGCGGATATGGGCGATGACGTTATCGCTCTTGATCGGATAGTCCTGCACCAGCTTGGCCAGGGGCGAGACGCGGGCGCTGTGGTGATCCACAAAATGCCGCAGGCCGCGGCCCTCGAAGAAGGCGATGCCGAAGCCGTCCTTGTGCTCCTCGGCACGGTTGGCCAGGCCGGTGAAGCTGAACATCACATCGGTCGGCGTGTTGGCATTCATGCCCAGGAGTTGGCACATGGTTTTGGCTATTCAAGAAAGAGGCGTGAGAAGCCTTTGAGGCTGACCAGATTGCCCGGATTGCTGGTCTCGTTCAAGACCCCGCTCATGCGCTGCAGCAGGCGCGGGCTGCGCTGGGCACGCCAGATCAGCAAGTCGGCTAACCACGGGAATGCATTGACCTTGTTGGCGCGCTGATAGAGGTCGAACTTGGGCTTGAGCGCGCGCAGGCTTTGCTCAAAGGCCTCGCGCACCTGGCCCTCGCTCCAGCTCTTTTGGCGACCGGCCAGCAAGGCATCGGCGGCCAGAATGCCCGTCTCCATGGCCTTGCCAATGCCCTCGCCAGTGAAGGAATAGGTGCTGCCCGCGGCCTCGCCCGTCACCATCAGGCCGGGCCGGCTCCAGCGTGCGCCCTCCAGGGTGCAGCGCAGGGGCGCGCCCTTCAAGTCGCCCACCAACTCGCCTTCGCGCATCAGCTGGGCGGCGGGCTCGTAGCTGGCCACAAAAGCGTCGAAGATGGCGCGCAGATTGAGCTCTTTTTTGGAGCCCTTGCCGCCGACGGCGCTGTGGCTGTCGGTGACACCCACGCCGATATTGAAGCAGTTGTCGGGCGCCGGGAAGATCCAGCCATAGCCCGGCCGCACCGCCTGGCTCCAGACCACGTCCATGGCCTTGATGCGGCCCACCATGCTGGGCGCACGCACATAGCCGCGCAGGGCGATGCCACTGGGCGTGTGGCGCTCGCACATGCCGGCGGCGCTCAAGGCCTTGGGCACGGCGCCGGTGGCCAGGATCAGCCATTGGCTTTGCACCTCGACCAAGGCGTCGCCGACCTTGAGCAAAGCACCGATGACGCGGCCCTGCTCGTCTTCCAGCGGCTTCTCGAAACGGGCCGGGGCGATGAATTTGGCGCCGGCCTCGCGGGCGGCCTGGCTCAGCAGCTGATCCAGCTGGCGGCGCGGCAGCACGGCCAGGGTGCCGGGCACATCGATGCGGCCGCCGCGCGGGCCTATGCAACCCACATGGGC
Organism: Paucibacter sp. KBW04; assembly: GCF_003852425.1. Classification (GTDB taxonomy): domain Bacteria; phylum Pseudomonadota; class Gammaproteobacteria; order Burkholderiales; family Burkholderiaceae_C; genus Paucibacter_A. The sequence continues at coordinate 48,372 of NZ_QAJN01000007.1, forward strand.
TACATGCTGGGCCAAGCTCATCACCGGCTCCAGCAGGCCTAAGCGCTGCAAGGCCTTGTGGGCATCGGGGATCAGACCATCGCCGCAGATCTTGTCGCGGCCCTGGGGCTGTTGGTCGATCAAGAGCACGTCCACACCGGCTTGGGCCAGCACGCGTGCGCAGGCGCTGCCGGCCGGGCCGGCGCCTACGATCAGCACCTCGCAGCGATCCGGCAAGGCCTCTAAGGGCAGGGGCTTGGCGGTGGCGGGGCTGGCTGCTTGCTCTGACATTGTTCTATTCCTCCGGGCGACGCGGCATTTTAGGCAGAGGGCGCGCCCCGCCCGGCCGAAAGCTCGCAATCAAAGGCTCAAGCGCAGACCCAGGTAGTAGCGCCGGCCAATGGGGTCGTAGCTGCCGGCCGCGGTCTCGCTGCCATCCACACTGCCGGGCAGCCCGGCAATGACGGGCGGCGCCTGGGTGGCGAAGGCATTGTCCAGGCCGAGGTAAAGCTCGGCCCGGCCCCAGCGGTAGCGGGCTTGCAGATCGACATAAAGCTTGGCCGGCACGCGGAAGGCCGAGCGCGGGAACTCGGGCAAGGACTTCTGGAATTGATCGTCCAGCTCGCTGGCGCCGAGATAGCTGGCGCGGCCGCCCAGGCCCCAAGCGCCTTGCTCGTAGCCCAGATTGAGCGTCCACTTATTGACCGGATTACCGAGCTCGCCCAGGCTGCTGTCGCGCTCGGCGGTGTCGCTAGGTTTTTGCCAGGCGCGCAGCAGATGGGTCCAGCTCAGGCCCGCGCTCAGGCGGCCGGCGCCGATCGGTTCGCTGATGCTAGCGGCGAAGTCCAGGCCCTGCACCTGCTGGCCACCGCTATTCACCGGCTGCTGGTCGATCAGGCTCAGCGCACCGGCACTGCCCGCCACGCTGGCCTCGGCACGGCGGCTGATGAAACGGCAGAAGGACTGCGCGCCACCGTTGTAGCACTGATCCAGCTCGTACTGGCGACCGGGGTTGTTGATGGCGCGGGCGATCTGGATGTCAAAGAAATCGACACTGAACACCGCCTGGCTCAGCCCAGGCAGCCCCTTGGGCGTGAGCACCAGACCCAAGGTGCTGGAACGGCCGACCTCGGCCTGCAGCAAGGGGTTGCCGCTGTCGTAGCCGCTGACCGATTGCAGATCGAGCGGTGTCAGCGTGAACACGCCGCCATGGGTGGCCATATTGGCCTGCACGCCGGCCGCCGCCATGCAGCGCTGCGCCAGCACCGTGGTCTCGCTGGCCCGCACGCCCTCGCAAGGGTCTTGCACCGTGGGGTAGTTCTGCATGCGGGCCTGGTAAAGCTCGCCGATATTGGGCGCACGGCTGGACTGGGCGCGGCTGAAGCGGGCCCGCAGGCTGGGGCTGATGGCCCAGTCCAGGCCCAGATTCCAGCTGTGGTTCAAACCGGCCGTGCTGTAGTCGCTGAGGCGGTAGGCCAGCAAGGCGTCCAGGCGCTGCAGCGCGGGCAAGGATTTCAGCAGGGGCAGACGCACCTCAGCGAACAGCTCTTTGACCTCAAACGAGCCGCGCGTATTGGGCAGGGCATTGGAGGCGTTCAGGCCGGCTTGGGAGACGGCGTCGAAGGCCATGTCCGAACTCTCACGCCTAAGCTCGCCGCCCAGGGCCAGGGCCAGCGGGCCGGCGGGCAGCTGCCAAGGCTCACCATTCAGATTGAAGCCGGCGAACTGCTGGGTGAGTTGGGTGTCCATCTGGCCCGGCGCAGCCACATAGGCCGCGGCCGCGGGGCTGATGCTGTTGTAGCCGAACAGGCTCAGGGGCACACAGCCTTGGGCGCGCGCCTCGGCGTCGCGGCAGATGGCACGGCCGCTGGCGTCCGGCACCGCCTCCAGGGCATGGCGGAACTTGCGCACATCGATCAGGCCGGCGCTGCTCTGCGCCTCGCGGGTCTGGCCATGGGCGGCATAGGCCTCGTAGGACCAGGCCGGGCTCAACTCACCACGCAGGCCCAACAGCAGGCGTAGGCTGTCGCGCTTGGCGTTCACCAGGCGGGCCCCGATGTCGGAGAGCCGACGGGTGAAGGCGTAGTCGCCCTGCAGGTTCTGCGGCACCAGGGGGTTGCGCAAGACCTGACCCTCGTGCTCGAACACCGTGGGCACCCAGCCGGTGGCGGGGTAGATGTCGCTGGAGCTGAGCGCGAAGGGCTCGATATACGACTTCGCCTGGCTGCGCGCCCAAGTGCCTTCAAAAAACAAGGCATGGGCCGGGCTCAAGACCAGATCGCCTTTCGCCGCCAGCAGATAACGATCCACCGGCACGGCAATGGCGCGGTAGTCCGCCCGGTTAAAGCTGGTGGCGCCCACGCCATCGTTGTTGGGGCCGTTCAAGGACCAGGGGATCTGGCGGCCTTGTGCATCGAAGCTGAAGTCTTGCGCCTGGCCCGCCGCGTCGACGCCGAAGAACTGGCCTTGCGGCGCATAGCTGGAAGGCCAGGGGCCGGGCCGGAACAGATCGGCCGGGTCGCTAGAACCCGGGTCTAGCACCAGCGAGTATTGGTCCTTGGCCGTGGCGGCGCGGTCCCGCGAATAGACCGCGCCCTGGCGGGTGATGGCGCCGTGCAGCATCAAACTGCCTTGCGAGAACTTGCGCCCAAGCGTGGCGCTGAACTTGCGCTTGGCATCGTCGCCATGCTGGCTTTGGCCCAGTTGAGCGTCCAGCAGCAAGCCCTCGAACTCGCGCTTGAGAATGATGTTGATCACTCCGGCCACGGCGCCCGAGCCGTAGGCGGCCGAGGCGCCGCCGGTCAGCAGCTCGACCCGTTCGACAAAGTCCGCGGGGATGGTGTTCAGATCCACCGCCGAGGAGCCGGCCATGCCCGCCACATGGCGGCGCCCATTGACCAGCACCAGGCTTCGGTCGACACCCAGATTGCGCAAATCCAGCGTGGCGATGCCGGCGCTGGAGGTGCTGATATTGGAGTTGTTGCGGCTGATCAGCGGCGCGCCCATCAACGGGCTCTTGAGCAAAAGCTCTTGCAGATTGACGGCGCCTGAGGCCGCAATATCGGCCGCCGTCAAAACCTGTAGCGGTGCCGCCGATTCGGCCGTCATGGCCAGCAGGCGGCTGCCGGTGAGCTCGACACGACTCAGGCGGGGCGGGGCATCATCGGCCGCCCAGGGCGTTGAGACCTGCGCGCCAAGACACAGAAGAGCAGCCGCAGGCGCGAGCTTGAATTTGGATTGCTTGAACGAGGACAACAAACAGCGCTTCTTTCCAGGGGACACGGGGCCGCGGTCCAGGAAGGCAAAACCTCCGCGCGCGGGCGCCCGGCAAGATGGCAGGGGGCGCAAGTCTAGGAAAGAAATCCACGGCTTGTGGACGCAAGGCAACAGCGGGCGAAGTCTGCGACCCGCAGTCGGGGGCGAGCCTCGCACGCCATCGACGCCAAACCCTGCCTGGCAGGCTCGCCTCAGCGTCCACCGGCTGTGCAAGACCTGCTGGCAAAGCGAGACAGCGCATTTGCTCACCGCACAGCCGAGAACTTCGGGCACACATCCAAGGCGACATCGCCAAGAAAAAACCGGCCCATCGTTGCCGATGGGCCGGTTGGAGGCATGCGTCTAGAAGAGCCGCCGCGGCAGCTCGTTAGACGAAATTACATGCTGTAGCGGATGCCGACGTAGTAGCGGCGACCGATGGGGTCGTAAACCGCCGCGGCCGTTTCTGCACCCGTGGTATTGCCAGGCAGGCCGGTGATGATCGGAGGTGCCTTGGTGTCGAAGGCGTTATCAACGCCCACATAGACCTGCGCCTTGCCAAACTTGTAGCTGCCCTGCATGTCGAAGTAAGCCTTGGAAGCAATCTTGAAGCTGTTCTTGGTGAACAAGGGGTACTTCTTGGGATTGTTCAGGTACTTGCTCGCGAACTGATCGTCCAAGTAGGACTCACCGATATAGGTGGTCGTGGTGCTGAGGCTCCAGTTGCCGTAGTCGTAACCCAGATTCAGGGTCCACTTGTTGGCGGGGGCGCCGACTTCACCACGGTAGGTGTCAGCGGTCGATTCCGGCGTTGCTTGGTTCCAGGCATCAATCAGATGCGTATACGACAGACGGCTGCTCAGACGACCCGGGCCGACCTTTTCTGCATAGCTAGCAGTCAAGTCAACGCCGCGGGTATTCAAACCACCGCTGTTCACCGGTGCTTGGTCGATGTAGGTCAACGCGCCTGCACTGCCAGCGCTGTTAGCGACCGCGCGACGGGTGATGAACTTGCAGAACGATTGGTCGCCTCCGTCATAGCACTGATTCAGCGCGTACTGACGGCCGGGGTTGGCAATGGCCTTGTCGATCGAGATGTCGAAGTAGTCTGCCGTGAAAGCAAAGTTCTTCAGCAAAGGAATCGTCTTGGGCGTGATCACAAAGCCCAAGGTCGACGAAGTCCCTTGCTCCGACTTGAGGTTGGGGTTGCCGCTATTGAAGCCGCTGACGCCTTGGGTATCAGGTTGAGTCAAAGTGAAAACGCCGCCATTGGCGTTCATATTGGCCAAGACGCCAGGTGCAGCCTTGCAGCGGTCGGCCAACACACCGGTATCAGTGGCCTTCACCTTGTCGCAAGGGTCATTGACCGAGGGGAAGTCTTGCGAGGGGCCTTGATACAGCTCACCGATATTGGGGGCGCGGGTCGAAACGGCTCGTGTCAAGCGCACACGAACCGTCGAGTTAGCCGCCCAGTCCAGGCCTGCGTTCCAGCTATTGGCCTTGCCCGCGGTGGAGTAGTCACCCGTACGGAAGGCCAAAGTACCGTCCAGCGATTTGACCAGCGGCAGATCCTTCAGCAAGGGCAGACGAGCTTCGACAAAGGCTTCCTTGACGTTGAAGCTACCCATGGTGTTGGGCGTCTTGTTGCCACCGTTGAGGCCGGCCACCGTCAATGCGTCGTTGATCGAGCTGGAGCTTTCCTCACGCCACTCCAGACCAGCCGCAATGCCAACCGGACCGGCAGGCAGATTGAAGGGCTCGCCGCTGATGCTGGCGCCGGCCGTCTTCTGCGTCACCTTGGTCGTCAGCGATTGAGGCGCCTGGACATACGCGATGGCTTCGGGCGACATCGAGTTCAGACCGAAGATATTGAGCGGCACGCAGCCTTGTGCACGCGCATTCGCATCCAGGCACATGGCTCCACCCTTGCCGTCAGGAATCGCTTCCAGGGCGCTGCGGAAGTTCAAGACATTGACCTGACCCGTGCCGTTCTGAGCTTCCTTGGTGAAGCCGTAGCCTGCAAACGCTTCGTAGTTCCAAGTCTTGTTGATCTCGCCCTTCACACCGGTCACGAGGCGGAAAGTGTCGCGCTCAACGGTGTAGGTGCGGGGGCCGAAGTCCGACATACGGCGCTGGAAGGAGTAGACGTCGCCGACCAAGTTGGCGGGCACCAAGGGGTTGCGAACCGTCTTGCCGTCAACCGTGAAGCTGGCGGGCACGTCACCGCCAGAGTCCGGATAGATGGAGTCAGAACCCAGGGGGAAGGGTTCGATATTGGTTTGTGCTTTGGTCGAAGCATAGGTGGCTTCAAAGAAGGCCTGATGTGCTTCGGCAAAAGTGCGATCGCCCTTCACGGCGAGCAACAAGCGGTCCACCGGCACAGCAATACGGCGATAGGCCGAGCGGTTGAAGCCCGTGGCGTTCACGCCATCGCCGGCGGGGCCGTTTTGGCTCCAAGGAATTTGTTTGCCGTTGGCGTCAAAGGTGAAGTCAATGACTTTGCCATTGGCGTCGGTGCCTTGATAGCGGCCGGCCGGTGCGAAACCCGAGAAGGACACATAGCCCTTGTACAAATCAGCCGGATCGACCGAGCGGCCACCAACGACCAAGGAGTTTTGGTCCACGGCCGACGCGGAACGATCGCGCGAGTTCACTTCACCCTGACGGCTGAAACCGAAGTGAGCCATCAAATTGGATCCGCCGTCAGCAGACGAAGTACCCCAAGTCGCACTGAACTTCTTCTTCTGATCGTCGCCCTTCTGGCTTTGCCCAAGCTGAGCATCCAGAGTCAGACCGCTGAAGTTGCGCTTCAAAATGATGTTGACCACACCGGCGACAGCGTCCGAACCATAGGTCGAAGATGCGCCGCCAGTCATGACTTCAACGCGCTCGATGAAGTCAGTAGGAATCGTGTTCAAGTCCACGGCGGAGTCACCGGGAACGCCTGAGACATACCGGCGTCCGTTGACCAAGACCAAGGTTCGGCTAGAGCCCAGATTGCGCAAATCAATGGTCGCAACGCCCGCACCAGTGGTGAAGAAGTTGGAATTGCTGCGGCTCAAGCCCGGGGTACCAAACACCGGGCTCTTCAACAACAAGTCCTGCAGATTGGCTGCGCCAGACGTAGCGATATCGGCTGCCGTCATCACCTGAATCGGTGCCGACGATTCGGCATTCATCGACAGAATGCGGCTGCCGGTGACTTCAACGCGCTCCAGCTGTTGCTGGGTGCTGGCCTGCTGAGCGAACACCGGGGTCGCCAGGGCGCCCAGGGCCAGAGAAACCGCAGCGCTGATAGCGCTGACTTTTGCTTGCTTCAACATCAAATTTCCTCCGTGGATTTGGCGATATGCCGAGCTCTGATTGCAAGTCCGCAGACGTTAAGGTTTACGCCCTAGAGACCCGAGGAGCTGTGTGCCGAAGAAAGTCTAGGAGTGCCTATGTGAATGCCTACAAGGGGTCAATACCTATGGGTCTAACGCGACAAATACTTGCTTCGCTGCCGCATATATGACTTTTGGCAAAACGGGCGACAAACGCACACCAGAAGGCATTTACCTTGCACAGAGCCCGACAAATTGGCTTGTTAGCAACGGCATATATGACCTAAGGCACTGGCTGAGATTTCGACATTAATTTTCAGATGCGTCGCACAAAGGTATCGAAATGCATCCGACTCATTCGCCATTCGCACAAATAGAGGGGGTGGTCATAATTCCTGGCGGCAAACGAAAAAAAGCCCGGCACTGGCCGGGCTTTTCGGGTTGAGTCGCGAGTGGCAAAACTCTGCCACTGGACCTCAAGATTTAGGCTTAGAAACGGTACTCAGCACCCACCTTGACGGTGCGCGGACGAATCGAGTACGTATCGCGCAAATTGATGGGAGCTGGATTGTTCAACAGGTTGCCAACGTTCAGGCTCAGGGTAAGACCCTTGAAGCCACGGTAGCTAACATTCAAGTCCGTGCGCACATAGCTTTCGACGAAGCAAGGATAAGCGCCCGGCTTCAATCGAGCCTGGCAAGCCGCCTCGCTCCAGCTGGACTCATCTGCTTCACTGTCATTCAGCTTGGTAGCCGAGGTGTAGTTGAAGCGCAGGCCGGTTGTCCAATCATTCTTGGCCCAGGCCAAGCTGAAGATGCTGCGCAGACGCGGGGTATTGCGCAGACCAACACGATTCGGACGATAGGAATTAGCCTCAATGTCCCACTCGCGGGCAGTCAAAGCGTAAGTCGCCGACAGGCCCATGCGCAGGGTACCGAACTCAGCGTTGCCGACCTGACCCTTGATGTCTACGTCAATACCCGAGGATTCGGTTTTGCCGAAGTTTTCATACTGCAGCAGCAAGGTGACCAACTCACCGGCCTTCCAGGACACATTGGCTGTGGGGTCCAGTTGGTTTGCACGATCGGCACGGGCTTGGTCGGTACCGCTGACGGGCACGCGAGCGATCAGATCCTTGTATCCAGCGTCGCCCTCGCGATCCAGCACATAAGCCGGGTCACGGTAGGAGATTTCATCGCGACGCTCGATCTTGTAATAGTCCACCGCGATGGACAGGTTCTTGACCGGATCGAACACAAAGCCGACGGTTGCGCTGCGCGACAACTCAGGCTTGACATTGGGATTGGCCGAGATCATGGCGGGAACCGAGACCAGGCAACCCGAGTTGAAAGCAGCCGTGGCGTCTTGAACGTCGTTGGCATTGCCCTTCTTCAGGATGTCGCGAATCTGGGTGGCCGTTTCGCAGCGCTTGGGGTCAACCGTGTTGTTGAAGAAGCCGGTCAAGCCCACCTTGCCCAGGGTTTCCGGGATGTTGGGAGCGCGGAAACCCTCCGACAAAGTACCGCGCAACATCAGCATTTGCGGCAGCACTTCGTAACGAAGACCCAGCTTGGGCGACATATGGCCCTCAAAGCCGGTGGCTTTGTCATAGCGAACAGCCGCATTGGCGGTGAAGCCCTTGAACAACGGCGCTTCGACTTCCGCAAAAGCGGCATCGAGCTTGCGATCACCTTCGATCCAGACCGAGCCATTGCCGATGATTTCAGCGTTCAACAGGTTCTCGGAAGACTTGATCTTGACGTTCTCTTCACGATGCTCAACACCGAAAGCACCCATCACAGGACCGGCAGGCAGGCTGAACAATTCACCGCTGACCTTGGCATCGATGAAATTGGTGCTGTTCGAGCCATTCAGGCTGTGCTTGCGGAACATGCGATTCAGCAAATCGGCACTGTTGGAGCCAGCAATCTTGTACTCGCCGCTGGAGACGGCGTTGATGAAGTCGGTGCGATGAGCGCCAACGCCATTCTTCTCACCGTCAGCGCCCAGGCGACCAATCACAGTCTCCCAGTCCCAGTTGCCAAAAGTTCCCTTCAGACCAGCTTGAACTCGGTACTGGGTGGCTTCAGCCGGCGCAGCCCACATACCCAGGTCATCCATGAAGCGGTACTCAAGACCAGCGGGCACACCCAGGGAGTTCGCAGGATTGTTGGCAGCAATCAAGGGCTTGTTGACCAGCTGAACCTTCTTGCTATTGCCGTCAAACCACTTGTACTGCGTGCCAGGTGCACTCAGACCAAAGGGCAGACCCAAATACTCGGTCTCGGTCTTTGAGTACGAGGCTTCGGCGAAAGCCTCTACCGAGTCTGAAACCAGGAATCGGCCCGAAGCGAACAAGTTCACCCGCTTGGCCGGGTCATAGATTTGATTCAGGTCGTTGATGTTGGTCGTGCAAGCGCCAGCAGCGTTCAGCTGTGAAGCTGGGCAGCCCGCAACAGGCTTGGTACGGGTGTTGCCTTTGAACAGATTACCCGGATAGGAAATCAGAGAAGGGTCACCCAGGGCAGGGCTCACGATCTGCTTGTAGTACGGGTGATAGGAGCTCAAGGCATCGGCCAGGGTATAGCCTTCGCGCTTGTAGAACTCAGCATTCAGCAAGACGTTGAATCGATCCTTGGTCAAATTGCCGAAGCCACCAACGACGCTAGCCGTCATCTGCTTCTGCAGGGAAGGCTCGATACCCGTTTGATAGTTGGCACTGATGCCAACGCCTTGGTAGTCCTTGCGGGTGATGATGTTGATCACACCGGCCATGGCATCCGAACCGTAGACGGCCGATGCGCCGTCCTTCAGCACTTCAACACGCTCGATGGCGTCGGCCGGGATCGAATCAACGTTGACAAAGGTTTCCTTGGCGCCGTCTGCCAGAGCGTAGTACGCCACCCGACGGCCATTCAACAGAACCAGGGTTGCACCCTTGCCCAGACCACGCAGCGAAGCGCCGGTAGCACCCGCGGCGAAGCTGCTGGAATTGCCGTTGTCGGTCAATTCATTGGTGCTGGTCGACGTGATGGTGTCCAGGACTTGGCGAACGGTATTCGCGCCGGACTGCTTGATTTCAGTGCGACCAACAACCGTGACTGGCGAAGCGGTTTCAGCAGCCAGGCGCTTGATGTTCGAGCCGGTGACTTCAACTCGCTCCAGTTGCTGCGCCGGGGCGGTCTGTGCCTGCGCCGACATAGCGACAACAGCGAACACGGCGGCACTGACCGCGCTGAACTTGCAATTCCTCAACATGAGCATCCTTTTGGGAGTAGTGGACGAAAAAGCCACTGCACCTCCCTGCGCGTTCCTGATAAGGAAGAGGGCGGAGGCCAGCGGCACTTCTTCCCAAAATTTAGCTTGAACTTACATTGCTTCACACAGCAGCAACACCTGTGAACGAGGCACAACGCAGCCGGGAAAACTCAGCAAATTTGTGGCAAGAGAATCTGCCAAAAATCTCCGCGGCATATTGGATGAAATATGCCGATTCGCGCTCGGAATGCCGATAAACACTGGGGAAACTTCTGTTTCCAAGCTGGAGTTCGCCTAAAGAGGAAACCCCCATTTCCCCGCGTTCCTCACCAAACCTCTCTGCGCAGCTCAAAACAACTGTTCGCGCGCCGCACAAGCACTGCGCAAACAATGTCCGCGATTAACACAAACCGACTCTCAAACTCCCGCCCAGCAGCGAGTTGGTCACCCAAGCCAAGGCCGCGTTCTACCACCATTTCGGTCCACACCAGATTTCCACTGCTTGAGCGCATCAACTCGAATTCCGACTTTCCTACCGAATTAACGCCAGACATCGGAAAGTCGAAAGCAAGAGAAATGGAAATGCTCACATTGCGCACCAATACTTGATGCGATATGCCGCCACAAAACAATGCATTAATCGCACAAATTCATGTCATTAATTCACCAAGCGCACTTTGAATGCATTGAAGAGTCATTGGCATGACGAATAGCACTGCCAAGTACATTTGCACAAAGGCCTAAAAATTAGCGGCCTTCGGATAGACGGGGCGCAATTCGCACAAATGGAAAGACGAGGCCACAAGATCGATAATTTCGTCACACAAATACAACAAACAAGCCAAAACATCCTTCGTCCAGTCGGTCAGATCCTGGGATTTCTGCTCAAACATTAAGCAATCGTTGCCAAACGGCAACGCGCCGACACCTTCTAGGCCAGGCAAAACAGGGCGGCAGGCGCACATTTCTAGGCAAGCGAAAGTTTGCAGAGTGCGGTCCGTTGGTTACTTTTACCGGTAATTTCCAAACAATTACCTGCGACTACGTGAAATGGGCCGTGCTTGAGGGCGTCGATTTCGAGTCCGTTTCGGCGCCGCGGTTCAAAAAGCGCACGCCCGCAAGGGGTCTTCCCCCGGAGCGAGCCGAGAAGGCCGAGGGCAAGAATGGAAAGTCGTTCAGAAGGCTGCAGAAGCCCCTATCCAGGCTTCACACGCAGACCCCGTTCGCAAGGCTCACCAGCCCCTTCCCTCCAGGAGTTCCTATGTCCAAACACAACCGCACCCAAGTCTCACTTGCTGCGTTGCTGGCCCTCAGCGGCCTGGCCAACGTGGCATTTGCCCAATCAGCGTCGACACCGCAGACCATCGAACGCGTGGAAGTCACGGGTTCGCGCATCCGTCAGATCGACTCTGAAACCGCTCAGCCCATCGTCAAGATGACCCAGGCTGACATTCAGAAGAGCGGTCTGGTCACCGTGGGTGATTTGATCAACTCCATGACCTCGGCCGGCTCCCCTGACTTCAGCAAGGGCGCTGTGCTGACCTCCAACCGCGAGCAAGGTGGCCAGTACGCCAATCTGCGTCACCTGGGTTCCGAGCGAGTGCTGGTCCTGGTCAACGGCAAGCGCTGGAGCCAGACCGTCGGCGGTTACACCGATATGTCCACCATTCCCTCGTCCATGGTGGACCGGGTTGAAATCCTGAAGGACGGCGCTTCGTCCATCTACGGTTCGGACGCTATTGCGGGCGTGATTAACTTCATCCTGAAGAAGAGCATGGAGGGCGGCAGCGCCAGCGCTTACATCGGCCAAAACCAGAAGGGCGACGGCCGAGTTCAAGACTTCAACTTCAGCTACGGCGGCGGCAATGAAAAGGCCTCGCTGATGTTTGCCTTCGCCTACAACAAGGTGGACCCTGTTTGGGCCAAGGACCGTGACATCACGGCCACCACCTACGGCCCCGACCACGTGGGCGATGGCTTCGGCGCCAGCCCCTGGGGCCGGATTCGCCAGGTGAGCGCAAGTGGCGGCGCTACCGGCTTCAACAAGATTTTGAACCACACCGGTGGCGGTTGGGGCGATGGCACGGGCTCGGACTCGCGTGACCCGGCCAACTATCACACCTATGCCGGCGCGCAGGCCGACACCTTCAACTCGACCGACCAGATGATGTTCCAGTCGCCGACGGAACTGAAGACCATCTTCGTCAAGGGCGCTTATGAACTGACGCCGACCGTGCGCTTCGCCAGCACGGCGATGTACTCCGACCGCAATTCTTCCCGTCAAGTTGCCGGCTACCCCGTCAATAGCCAGACCCAAAGCAAGTACCCGGTCTACATCGACAAAGACAGCTACTTCAACCCCTACGGCAATGCCGTGGCCGGTGCTGGCAATGGTCAGGACCTGTTCTTCTACCGCCGCACCATCGAAGTGCCGCGCGTGACGGGCAATGAAAACCAGACATTCCACATCGATGGCGGCTTTGAAGGTGATCTGACCATCGCTGGCAAGCCCTGGACCTGGAGCGTGGGCGCCAACTACAGCGACGTCAAGGGCACGACGCTGTCGACCGGCAACCTGAACCTCTTGAACCTCAAGAAGGCTCTCGGCCCCTCCTTCCTAAACGCCAACAATGTGGTTCAGTGCGGCACGGCAGCCAACCCCATCCCGCTGGCGGAGTGCACGCCCTTCAACATCCTGGGCGGTCCTTCGGCTTCGTCGGCTACAGCGCTTGACTATGTGATGTCGACGGGCCAAGGCACCTACGGCAGCACGATCAAGAGCGTCAATGCGGACATGTCCGGCGAACTCTTCAATCTGCCCGCAGGTGCATTGGGTGCAGCCGTCGGCGTGGAGTACCGGACCGTGGCGGGCTACGACCGCCCCGGCCAATTCGAGCAATCGGGTTACTCCACCGACCTGGCAGCCAAGACCACCACCGGCAACTACTCGGTCAAGGAAGTTTATGGTGAGCTCGCAATTCCTCTGCTGAAGGGCGCACCTCTGGCTGAGCTGCTGAGCTTGAATCTGTCTTCCCGTTTCTCGGACTACAGCAACTTTGGCACGACGACCAATAGCAAAGCCAGCTTCACCTGGAAGCCAATCAAGGACGTGCTGACTCGCGGTACTTGGGCACAAGGCTTCCGCGCCCCGACTTTGAGCGACACCTTTGGCGGCGGCTCACAGTCCTACGACTCCTATCTGGACCCTTGCGACAGCAAGCTTGGCGCAGCCGCAACCAATGCCACCGCCAAGGCAAACTGCCTTGCAGCCGGTGTCTCGCCGACCTTCCGCCAAGTCAACCAGGCAGGCAACCCGGTGACCGGTGCTGCCCAAACCCCCTACCCCTTCCAAACGGGTGCGGGCAATGCGGATCTGAAGCCCGAAACGGCCAAGACCACGACTCTGGGTATTGTGGTGAGCCCCTCGGCCTTGCCCGGTCTGAACGTGTCCTTGGACTGGTATCGCATCAGCATCGACAACCGCATCACCGGCGTCAGCGCGACCTACGAACTGAACCAGTGCTATGTGCAAGGTGTGAGCAGCTTCTGCAACAAGTTCAAGCGTGACCCGCTGACCGGCCAGATCAACTATCTGGAACGCGGCAACGCCAATTTGGGCAAGCAAGAAACCGAAGGCATCGACCTCGGCCTGAGCTACCGCTTCCCTGCCATGTCCTGGGGCCAGATCAACTTCAAGTCGGAATCCACCTACTTGAAGAGCTACAAGATCAAGAGCACCGAGACCTCTGACTGGGTCGACTACTCCGATGAGTACCCCTACTACAAGTTCCGCTCGAACTTCACCTTCGACTGGAGCAAGGGTGATTGGGGTGCGTCCTTCGGTACCCGCTACTACAGCAGCGTGAAGACCAACTGCTGGGACGTTGACGCAGCTATCGAGTGCAACAACGCATCAGGCAACTGGAGCGGTGGCACGGGCTTTGATCGCAAGGGTTCCGTGATTTACAACGACCTGAGCGTGAGCTACATGACCCCCTGGAAGGGCAAGCTGATGGTCGGCGCGAACAATGTGTTCAATGTCAAGCCGCGCATCAACTACGACGCCAACAGCGGCTACGGCGGTAACTCCTCCTCGGCCTCGGTCGACCCGGATCTGCCAATCGATCGCTTCGTCTGGGTGCGCTACAACCAAGCCTTCTGATGAACAGGCCCGCAAGGGCCTTGATTTGACGCAAGTCCAAGCCCGCACGGCATCAAGCCCTGCGGGCTTTTTTCAGCATGAATGCCATGGGCATCGCAGTTGAGCTTATCGGGGTTTCCTGGGGCTAGGCAAAACAAGCCCAGTTCGCTAAACCTCAATGCGGAGGAGACAACATGTTCAGAAAGAATCCACTCTTAGGCTTCGCCTTGGGCGTCGCATTAGCCATCGCTTCCGCCAGCCTGAAGGCAGCCGAGGCGCCTGTCGGCCCGCCGGCTGCAGCAGGCAAGACAAGCATCACTGACTTCTTTCGCACACCGGATGTGCAAGGTGTCCGTCTGTCGCCGGATGGCAATCAGTTGCTGGCGATCATCAGAAACGGCAGCGATCATGTCGGCCTTGCGGTTTTCAACATCAAGAACCTCAAGGAATCCAAGGTCATCGTCGCCTCGGACGAATTGCACGTCGATCGGGCCTACTGGGTTAACCCCCAGCGCATCGTTTTCACGGTCAGAAAACCACCAGGCAAGGAAGATGTAGGGCCTGGTCTTTGGGCCGTGAACAACGACGGTGGTGACCTACGGCAGTTGATTGACCACAGCCGCCGAGCCATGGAAGCCGGCACCTCGATCAAAAACAGAAGCCTGCCCTGGGCCTGGGGCCTGTTCGCAGTTCTGGACGATGGGAGCGACGACGTCATCGTCGAACAGTTCACCTTTGACACGAAAAGGCAGTTGTCGCGCACGAACTTGGCGCGCTTGAATACCCGCACTCATGAACGCACGACCCTGGGAACCGGGGCCCCTCTGGGTAGCAAGGACTGGGTGCTTGATCGCCAGGGGGAACCCATGTGGGCGACGACCCTGATCCAGGGGCAACTCGCGATGTATGTCAAAAAGAGTGCCTCACAGCCTTGGGAAGCGTGGGCCACAAGCCCAGTCGTGCCCGGTCCAGAAACGGATCCTGTTTGGGTTGGCCCCAACCGCGAGGTCTACGTCTTGAAAAGGCAGTCTGAACAACAGACCTCAGCCTTGTACCGACTGGACGCACAAACATGGAAGCCTGAACCCCAGCCTCTTGTTTCCATCAAAGGCTACGACCTGTCGCCCGAGTTCGTCTATGACGCCACTGCCAAGCGCTTGCTTGGCCTTCATTTCACCGCCGATGCACACAGCAGCGTTTGGTTTGACCCCGCCATGAAGGCAGCTCAGGCTGAGGTCGACAAACTACTCGGGGGCACGGTCAATCTGCTCCACTGCAAGCGTTGCCTTTCAAACAGCAACATCTTGGTGGAGGCCTTCTCTGACAGGATGCCCTCCAGTTACTACCTGTATGACCGGGAAAGCAAAGTCCTCAGCCCAGTGGGCAGTGGTCGCCCCTGGATTGACCCCAAGCAAATGGCGGCCGTAGACGTGCAGCAATTCAATGCCCGAGACGGACTCCCGATCCCGGTGCAAATCACGGTACCCAAAGCGGCCCCGAAAAAGCCCATGCCAACCGTTGTACTGGTTCATGGCGGCCCTTGGATTCGCGGCAACTATTGGGGCTGGAATCCGGCGGCGCAGTTCCTCGCTTCCCGCGGCTATCTGGTTGTGGAGCCGGAATTTCGCGGCAGCTCTGGTTACGGCTTCAAGCACTTCCAAGCCGGTTGGAAGCAGTGGGGCCAAGCCATGCAAGACGACGTGACCGACGCCACACAATGGGCGATTAAGAAAGGGCTGGCGGACCCCAAGCGCATCTGCATCGCCGGCGCCAGCTACGGCGGCTATGCCACCTTGATGGGCTTGATTCGCGAACCTGATCTCTACAAATGCGGCATCAGCTGGGTCGGTGTCACCGACATCGAGCTGCTCTACACCGTCAATTGGAGTGACGCATCCGATGCGTCGAAGGACTACAGCATGCCTGTGTTGATCGGCGATCCAGAGAATCCGGAAGAACTCAAGGCCATGCGGTCCAACTCGCCGCTGCTGCGCGCTCGAGAGATCAAGCAACCCTTGCTGATGGCCTATGGCTTCGACGACGTACGTGTGCCCGTCGTGCACGGCACCAAGCTACGCGACGAAATTCAAAGCAATAACAAGCAAGTCGAGTGGGTCGCCTACACCCGCGAGGCCCATGGGTGGACACAGCTGTCCACGCAAGAGGACTTTTGGGGCCGCGTCGAACGCATGCTTGACAAGCATATCGGCACCAACGCCGCACCCTAGCCTCGGCGTGGGAGGAGCGTTCAGCTGAAAAAAGGCGGCGGGCTGTTGAACACCGCCGCCTTCCTGATATCAAAGTCCAAGCTTGCGCCTCAAGCCTGCGCCTTCACCTTCAAACGCCAAGCATGCAGCAGCGGCTCGGTGTAACCGCTGGGCTGTTCCAGCCCCTTGAAGACCAGATCCAGCGCGGCCTGGTAGGCGGCTGAGGTCGTGAAGTGGCCGGCCATGGGCTTGTAGGCCGGGTCGCCCGCGTTTTGACCGTCGACCACCGCAGCCATGCGCTGAAAGGTTTCATGCACCTGGGCGACGTTGGTGACGCCGTGATGCAGCCAGTTGGCGATGTGCTGGCTGGAAATGCGCAGGGTGGCGCGGTCTTCCATCAGGCCGATATTGTGGATGTCGGGCACCTTGGAGCAGCCCACGCCCTGGTCCACCCAACGCACCACATAACCCAGAATGCCCTGGGCATTGTTGTCCAGCTCCTGCTGCACCTCGGCCGCGCCCCACTCGGCCTTGGCGACCACGGGGATCTGCAGCAATTTGTCCAGAATCCCGTGGCGTTCGGCATCGGCGTCGATCTTCTCCAACTCCTGCTGCACCGCGGCCACATTGACCTGGTGGTAGTGCAGAGCGTGCAAGGTAGCGGCCGTCGGTGAAGGCACCCAAGCGGTGTTGGCGCCCGCCTTGGGGTGGGCGATCTTTTGCTCCAACATGGCGGCCATCAGATCGGGCATGGCCCACATGCCCTTGCCGATCTGGGCGCGGCCACGCAGGCCGCAGGACAAGCCCGTCAGCACATTGCTGCGCTCATAAGCCTGGATCCAGGCGCTGGTTTTCATATCGCCCTTGCGGAACATGGGGCCGGCCTGCATGGCACTGTGCATCTCATCGCCGGTGCGGTCCAGGAAGCCAGTGTTGATAAAGGCCACCCGGCCCGCGGCTGCGGCGATGCAAGCCTTCAGATTCACGCTGGTGCGGCGCTCCTCGTCCATGATGCCCAGCTTGACGGTGTTCTCGGGCAGACCCAGCAAGGCCTCCACGCGGCCGAACAACTCCGAAGCAAACGCCACTTCGGCGGGCCCATGCATCTTGGGTTTGACGATGTAAACCGAGCCGGTGCGGCTATTGCCCTTGCGCTGCAGATCGTGCAGGGCGATGGTGGTGGTGACGACGGCGTCCATGATGCCCTCGGGGATCTCGCGGCCCTCGCCGTAAAGAATCGCCGGGTTCGTCATCAGGTGGCCGACATTGCGCACAAACATCAGCGAGCGGCCGTGCAGTTTGACTTCTCCCTGACCATCGGCCGCCGTGTAGACGCGGTCGGCATTGAGGCGGCGGGTGATGGTCTTGCCGCCCTTCTCCAGCTCCTCGGTCAGCGTGCCTTTCAGAATGCCCAGCCAGTTGCCATAGGCCAGCACCTTGTCCTCGGCATCGACCACGGCCACCGAGTCTTCCAGATCCAGAATCGTCGAAAGCGCGGCCTCCAGCACCACATCGCTGATGCCGGCCGCATCGCTCTGGCCGATGGGCGTGCTGCGGTCGATTTGGATGTCCAGATGCAGGCCGTTGTGGCGCAAGAGCACGGAGCTCGGCGCGGCTGCGTCGCCTTGGTAGCCGACGAACTGACTGGCATCCGCCAGGCCGGTGCTTGCGCTGCCTTGGGCGATCACCAATGCACCATTCTCAACGCGATAGCCCGTCGCATCCTTGTGTGAACCGCTGGCCAGGGGCGCGGCCTGATCCAGCACCTGGCGGGCATAGGCGATCACCTTGGCGCCGCGCACCGGGTTGTAGCGGCCGGCCTTCTCGGCACCATCGGCCTCAGAGATGGCGTCGGTGCCGTAGAGCGCGTCATACAAAGAACCCCAGCGCGCATTGGCGGCATTGAGGGCATAACGGGCATTCAAGATGGGCACGACCAGTTGCGGGCCGGCTTGAGAAGCCAGCTCGGCATCCACATTCTGGGTGCTGACCTGCACCGCAGCAGGCGCCGGCACCAGATAGCCGATGCGCTCCAAAAAGGCCCGGTAGGCCGGCATATCGGCGATGGGGCCGGGGTGGGCGCGATGCCAGCCGTCCAGCTCGGTCTGCAGGCGATCACGCTCGGCCAGCAAGGCCACATTCTTGGGTGCCAGATCGCGCACGATGGCGTCGAAACCGGCCCAGAACTTGGCGGACTCCACACCCGTGCCAGGCAAGACCTGACCCTCGATGAATTGATACAGCTGGGTGGCGACTTGCAGACTGTGCAAGGTGGTGCGTGCGGTCATGACGGAAACCTCGGTTGGGCAATTGAGAGCAAAGCGAAGTAAAAGGGACAGACACCCAGAATTTATGTCAGATTCCACCCGCGATTGATGACGGCCAGCGCATTGAATACATGCGCAAAACACACGAATAGAAAGAAATATTCACTTTTTCATCGTGACTGGCAGCACAATCAATGGCCATGGACCGCCTCAAACAGATCGAATCTTTTGTCTCCGTGGCCACCCGCGGCAGCCTCACGGCCGCGGCACAGTTGGAGGGCGTGGCGCCCGCGGTGATGGGCCGGCGCATCGACGCCCTGGAGGCCCGTTTGGGCGTCAAGCTCTTGTTGCGCACCACCCGGCGCATCACACTGACGAACGAAGGCAGCGCATTTCTTGAGGATTGCCAGCGCCTGCTGGTGGAGTTCGCCGATGCCGAGGCCAGCGTCAGCGCCGGCGGCGTCAAGGCCAGCGGGCTCTTGCGCATCACCGCGCCGGCGGGCTTCGGGCGCCGCCATGTGGCGCCCTTGGTGCCGGACTTTCTGGCCCAGCACCCGGAAGTCAGCATCTCGCTGAACCTGAGCGACCGGGTGGTGGACATTGGCGGCGAGGGCTATGACTGCGCCGTGCGCGTGGGCGATCTGCCCGATTCCAGCCTGGTCAGCCTGCGCCTGGCGGACAACCGACGCCTGTGCGTGGCCACGCCCGCCTATCTGAAGCGCGCCGGCGTGCCCCAGCACCCGGCGGAGCTCTCGCGTCACGCCTGTCTGATGCTCAGTTCGGACGCCAGCCAGACCCGGGGCTGGGCCTTCAAGGTCGATGGAGAGTTGAGCTATCTGCGCCCCGGCGGCCGCCTGGATTGCAGCGACGGCCAAGTCTTGCATGACTGGTGCTTGCGTGGCCTGGGTCTGGCCTGGCGCAGCACCTGGGAGGTGGAAGGCGATATCGCCGCCGGCCGTTTGCGCACTGTGCTGGACGACTTTGCCGCCCCGCCCAATGGCATTTACGCCCTGCTGCCCCAGCGCAAGCATTTACCACTGCGGGTGCGCCTGTGGGTGGACTTTCTCAAGCAAAGCTATGCCCGGCCGGAGTACTGGGGGCAGCCCTGAAATGAAACAGACGCGGGGCCAGGCAAGACCTGACCCTGCGTCTACTTGTGTGAAGTCCAAGCTCCGGCAGGAGCTTTGAACATTCAGGTCTTGTTGCTGAGGCATTCCTTCATGAAGGCCTTGCGCTCATCGCCCTTCTTGCCCTTGGCATCGGCATTGCAAGTCTTCATCTTCTCTTGCTGAGTCGGCGTGGCCTTGGCAGACAGGCATTCCTTCATAAAGGCCTTGCGTTCGTCGCCCTTTTTGTCACCGGCGTCCTTGTTGCAAGTGCCCATCTTGGTCTGCTGCTTGGTCGGCGCGCTGGCGGCCTCAGCGGTCGCGACGGCATGGGCGGGGCCCACCAAAGCGAAGGCAGCAAATGCGGTGGCGGCAGCCAGGCTGATCAGAGATTTCATGAAGAGATCCTTTCTGTGGGGGTAGGTAGGGGCTTGCAGGCTTGAATGTCTTTGCATTCAAGCACGCCAACGCGACAGCCTCAAGAAGGGTTTACATGATGCGGCGCGGATGGGCCAATGCCTCGTGCGCCGCGTGCAAACGTCTCACCAAAACCTGGATGAAGCCGCGGTCGAAGCGGTGCTGGCATTCGGGGCTCAGCTGGGCGATGGATTCGGGCGTGAAGGAGATGGTGATGCACAGCTCGCTGACCTTCACATCCGCGCTGTGCTGGCGCAGGCTGGGGTTGGGAGCGAGGTAGGCCATCTCGCCCACCGAAGTGCCCTTGCCGAGCGTCGCCACCAGATTGCCCTCGCGAAACACCTCCACCGCGCCCTGCGCAATGATGTGGAAGGTATTGCCCTCCTGCCCGCGCTTGAACAAGGCGTGATCGACAGGGAAGCGCCGCCAGCGTGCCCGATGCACCACCTCCCACAACTCCACATCGCCAAAGTCGGCAAAGAACTCCAGCTCGCGCAACATATTGAAGCGCTCCGAATCTTTCACCTCGTACAGCCTGGCCAGGGGCACCAGCTGCTTGGCCACCAGCTCCGACAGGCCGCGCCCAAAGGACTCCCAATCGGCATAGCGCTCATTCGGGTGCTTGGCCAAGGCCTTCATGATGACGGCGTCCAGCTCGGCCGTGACGCCGCCGCGCTGGCCCACCAAGGAGGCCGGTGCTTGGTGATAGATCTGGTGCATCAAAGCCATCTGGCTGGGCGCGTCAAAAGGCGCGCGGCCGGCAATCAGGTGGTAGAGCACGGCGCCCAGGGCGTAGATATCGGCCCGGCAATCCACATCGCCACCCTCGATCTGCTCGGGCGGCATATAGGCCAGGGAGCCCACCCGGTGCACCTGGGTCGAATCCGAGCGCAGATTCAGCGCGCTGCCAAAGTCACTAACTTTTACATCGGTTACCTGGCCTTGCGAATCCAGCACGGCCAGCAGATTGGCGGGTTTGACGTCGCGATGAATGATGCCCTGGCGGAACACATAGGACAGCGCCATGGCGCATTTAAAGCCCAGCTCGACAATCTGATCCAGAGGCAGAAGGCGGTCGCTGCGGCAGAAGTGCTTGAGCGTCAGGCCTTGGACAAACTCCATCACCAGATAGGGCGAGGCCTCGTCCGGCACCGCGTCCAGGATCTGAACGACATTGGGATGCTGGAGGCGGCCGGCCAGGGCGGCTTCGGCGGCGTAGAAGCGGTTGCTGTGATCGCTGGCGCCATCCTCCCGGTCGGCCATCGCCCAAGCTCGCATGCGCTTGATCGCCACATCCACACCGCGGAACTCATCCCGCGCCAGGAACACATCACTGGTGGCACCCTCACCCAGGCGGCGCATGACCTTGTACTTGCCGATATAGGCAGGCAGATCCAACTTGGGTTCGATGGGCGACTCGAGGTCCTGCGACATGAGTGTGATCATAGAACCTTAGAATCACCGCCATGATCCAAGCCAAGCAAGATTTGCTCGCCGCCCTGGCCGAAGCGATTCAAGAACTCAGTCCCGGCGCCGAACTGGCCGCCGCCTTCGAATCCCCCAAGCAAGCCGCCCTGGGCGACTTTGCCTGCACGGCCGCCATGCAATTGGCGCGACCGCTGAAAAAGAACCCGCGCGAGCTGGCGCAAGCCTTGATCGACGCCCTACAGCGCCGTGCCGCCTTCCAGACCTGGGTCGAGAGCCTGGAAATCGCCGGCCCTGGCTTCATCAATATCCGCCTCAAACCCGCCGCCAAGCAGGCCGTGGTCAGCGAGGTGCTGAGCAGCGCCCAAGACTTCGGCACACAGCCGGCTAACGAGCAGCATGTGATGGTGGAGTTCGTCTCCGCCAACCCCACCGGCCCCCTGCACCTGGGCCACGCCCGTCAGGCCGCCCTGGGCGATGCCATCTGCAGCCTGTTCCAGACCCAGGGCTCCCAGGTCACCCGCGAGTTCTATTACAACGACGCCGGTGTGCAGATCGCCACCCTGGCCAACTCCACCCAATGCCGCCTCAAGGGGCTGAAGCCCGGCGACGCCGGCTGGCCCGAGTCGGCCTATAACGGCGACTACATCCAGGACATCGCCGACGACTTCCTGGCCAAGAAGACCGTCAAGGCCGATGACCGTGAGTTCACCGCCTCGGGCGATATCAACGATCTGGACAGCATCCGCCAGTTCGCCGTGGCCTATCTGCGCCACGAGCAAGACCTGGACCTGCAGGCCGTGGGTGTCAAGTTCGACAACTACTTCCTCGAGTCCAGCCTCTACCAAACCGGCGCGGTCGAATCCACCGTCGCCAAGCTGCAAGCCTCGGGCAAGACCTTCGAGGAAGGCGGCGCCCTGTGGCTGCGCACCACCGACTACGGGGACGACAAGGACCGCGTGATGCGCAAGTCCGACGGCTCCTACACCTACTTCCTGCCCGATGTGGCTTATCACATCAACAAGTTCCAGCGCGGCTACACCAAGTGCATCAATGTGCAGGGCACCGACCACCACGGCACCATCGCCCGTGTGCGCGGCGGCCTGCAGGCGGCGGGTGTGGGCATCCCCCAGGGCTTCCCCGACTATGTGCTGCACAAAATGGTGCTGGTGATGAAGGGCGGCGTGGAGGTCAAACTGTCCAAGCGCGCCGGCTCCTACGTGACCATGCGCGACCTGATCGACTGGACCAGCCGCGACGCGGTGCGCTTCTTCCTGATCAGCCGCAAGGGCGATACCGAGTTCACCTTCGACATCGACCTGGCCCTGAAGCAGAACGACGAGAACCCCGTGTTCTACGTGCAGTACGCCCATGCGCGCATCTGCTCGGTGATCCGCAACTGGGTCAGCCGCGGTGGTGACGAGTCCACGCTGAAGAGCGCCGACCTGAGCCTGCTGACGGCCCCGACCGAAGCCGCCCTGATGCTCAAGCTGGCCGACTACCCCGCCATGCTGAGCCGAGCCGCCGAAGGCCTGGCCCCGCATGATGTGACCTTCTATCTGCGCGAGCTGGCCAGCAGCTATCACAGCTACTATGCGGCCGAGCGCGTGCTGGACCAGACGCCCGAGCTGAGCCAAGCCCGGGTGGCCCTGTTGGCCGCCACCAAACAAGTGCTTGCCAACGCCCTGGCTGTTTTGGGCGTCAGCGCCCCCGAGGTGATGGCACGTGAGGCAGTTGAAGCAGTCGAGACGGGCACGGCAACAGCGGAGAAGCAATGAGCACTGGGTCCTCAAATCAAAAAGGCGGCTTCGTTCTGGGCCTGATCGTCGGCTTGCTGGTCGGCTTGGCTGTCGCCCTGGGTGTGGCGCTCTACGTCACCAAGGTGCCGGTGCCCTTTATCAACAAGGTCCCGCAGCGCACGGCCGAGCAAGACGCCGAAGAAGCCGCCCGCAACAAGAACTGGGACCCCAATGCCCCCCTGGCCGGCAAGGCCGGTGCCAAGGCCGCCAGCGGCGTGGTGAGCCCGCCCGCAGTCACGCCCGCGCCTGGCGCACTGGAGACCCCGGTCGCCCTGCCCAGCACGCCGGCTCCAGCGGCCAGCCACGCCACCGCCCCCGTGCTAGCCAAGCCCGCCGACAAGCCGGTGGACAAGATCGCCGAGAAGATCGCGGAGAAAACCGCCGAGAAGGCTGCCGCTGAAAAGACGGCTGAGAAGGCCGCCGACAAAGCGGCGGACAAGAAGGCCGATGCCAAGGCCACTGCCGCAGCGGCCGCCGCCGATAGCAACGTCTACTTTGTGCAGGCCGGTGCCTTCACCAAGGCCGAGGACGCCGAGCAACAGCGCGCCAAGCTGGCCATCCAGGGCTTCAGCGCCAAGGTGATGGAGCGGGAGCAGTCCGGCCGCACCGTCTTCCGTGTGCGTCTGGGCCCTTTTGATGCCCGCGACGAAGCGCAAAGCGTGCAAGGCAAACTCGAGGCGGCCGGCATCGAGAACAATCTGGTTCCCGTCAAACGCTAACCCTTTGCTTCCCAGCTCCTCTTCTTTCCAAGGATTTCACACATGAAGCGTCGCGATTTCTCCGCTCAGCTGGGTCTGTCGGCCCTGGGTCTGTCCACCCTGGGCCTGCCCGGCATCGCCGTGGCCCAAGGCGGTCCGGTGGAAGGCAAGCAGTATCTGAAGCTTTCCCAGGCCCTGCCCACCACGCCGGGCAAGATCGATGTGGTCGAGTTCTTCTGGTACGGCTGCCCACATTGCTACGCCTTTGACCCGACGCTGGAAGCCTGGGTCAAGCAGCTGCCCGCCGACGTGGCCTTCCGCCGCGTGCATGTGGGCTTCCGCGCCAATATCAAATCGCACCAAAAGCTGTTCTACGCCCTGGAAGCCATGGGCAAGGAAGCCGAGGTCCACTCGGCCGTGTTCGCCTCCTTCCAGCGCGATATGCCCGAGAGCGACAAGGACGTGATCGCCCTGGCCGCCCGCCTGGGTCTGGACGTGGCCAAGTTCACCGCCGCCTACAACTCCTTCGGCGTGCAGACCAAGTGCGCACAAGCCAGCAAGCTGTCGGAGGACTTCCGCATCGACGGCGTGCCGGCCCTGGGCATCGCTGGCCGCTACCTGACCTCCCCCTCCATCGCCGGCACCCGCGGCGCTGGCGAGCAGGTCAATGGCCAGCAAGCCGTGGCCGTGGCCGACTTCCTGATCAAGCTGGCCCGCAACAAGGGCTGATCTCCACCAGGCACACCCCGCAATGCGGGGTGTGCGCCTGCTTCCTCTGACCCTGCAGGGCTAGAATGGTCTGCAAGAACTGTGCCGCCATGAAAAAGCCTGCCTCCCCCTTCCATTTGCCGACTGCTGCCCGCCTGCTGAGCCTGAGCGTGGGCCTCTGCCTGGGCCTGGCAAATCCGGCGCAGGCCGAGAAAGCCGACCAGCTCAAGCCGCTCAATATCGCTTCTGAAAAGGGCGGCAGCATCGATATGGCGCGTCAGCGCACCGAGTTCAGCGGCAATGTGGTGCTGAGCAAGGGCAGCCTGATCCTGCGCGCCGAGCGCATCGATCTGCGCGAAACCGGCGACGGCTATTACCAAGCCTATGCCAATGGCCAGACGGGCAAGCAGGTCAGCTTCCGCCAGGCCCGCGATGTGCCCGGCGAAGCCATCGAAGGCTTTGCCGACCAGGTCGAGTACGACACCCGCAGCGACACCGTGCGCTTCATCGGCAATGCGGTGGTGCATCGACTGGTCGGTGCGGCCGTGGCCGACGAGGTCACCGGCGCCGTCATCGTGTTTGACAACCGCAGCGAAATCTTCACCCTGGACGGTGGCCAAAACTCGCCCCATCCCAGTGGCCGCGTGCGTGTGGTGATGATGCCGCGCGGTGCCGCCAGCGCAGCGCCCCCCGACAGCCCCGCCTCCGGTGTCAATCTGCAACCCAGCACCAGCCTGCCCGGCGGCAAGAAGCCCTCATGAGTGGCGGCCTGCAACAAGCCGGCGCGCGCAGCCGCCTGGACGCCCAAGGCCTGGCCAAGAGCTATGGCGTGCGCAAGGTGGTCAAGAACGTGCACCTGGGCGTGGACAGCGGCGAGGTCGTCGGCCTGCTGGGCCCCAACGGGGCCGGCAAGACCACCAGCTTCTACATGATTGTGGGCCTGGTGCGGGCCGATGCCGGCGAGATCCATATCGATGGCCGCGAGGTCCAGCACCTGCCCATCCACCAGCGCGCGCGCTTGGGCCTGAGCTATCTGCCGCAGGAAGCCTCCATCTTTCGCAAACTCAATGTGGAAGAGAACATCCGCGCCGTGCTGGAGTTGCAGCTCGATGCCGAGGGCCGGCCGCTGAGCAAGACCCGCATCAACGAGTTGCTGGAAAACCTGCTGCACGACCTCAGCATCGAGAAGCTGCGCAACAGCCCCGCCCCGGCCTTGTCGGGCGGTGAACGCCGCCGGGTCGAGATCGCCCGCGCCCTGGCCACCCAGCCGCGTTTCATCTTGCTGGACGAACCCTTTGCCGGGGTCGACCCCATCGCCGTGCTGGAGATCCAGCGCATCATCAGCTTCCTGAAAGCGCGTGGCATCGGGGTCTTGATCACCGACCACAATGTGCGCGAAACCCTGGGGATTTGCGACCGCGCCTACATCATCAGCGAAGGCGCCGTGCTGGCCGAAGGAACACCTGCCGAGATCGTGGACAACCCCGACGTGCGCAAGGTCTACCTCGGCGAAAACTTCCGCATGTAACGAAATGCTTGCCCCCACGCTCGCTTTGCTCGCTGCCCCCCGAGGGGGCGCTCCGGCCCCTTCGGGCGGCCGTGCGGGTCCGGAACCCGGCCGAGCATGAAGCAATCCCTCCAGCTCAGGCTGAGTCAGCACCTATCGCTGACGCCGCAATTGCAGCAGTCCATCCGGCTGCTGCAGCTCTCGACCCTGGAGCTGAACCAGGAAATCGAGCAGATGATGGCGCAGAACCCGCTGCTGGATACCGAGGACGACTTCAGCGTCGCGGCGCCCGAAATCAGCGAGCTGCGCCCCGCCAGCACGGCCGAGGACAGCGGCGCCGACACCGAGCTGGGCGGCGGCAGCGAGCTTGAGTCCACGCCCGAGCTGAAGGCCGAGGACTTCGGCAGCACCGAACGCGAGGACTGGGAAAACGGCACCGAGGGCGATGACTTCGACGGCATCCGCGAGCTGCCCGCCAATAGCAATGGCAGCAGCAGCGCCAGCGGCGATGAAGACGGCGAGCGCAGCAACCAGGACTCGGCCGAGATCAGCCTGCAAGAGCACCTGACGGCGCAAATGGCCGGCATGCATCTGAGCGAATCGGACCGCGTCGCCCTGCAAGTGCTGATCGAATCGCTCAACGAAGACGGCTATCTGGAAGACAGCCTGGAGGCCATCGTCATTGGCTTGCTGGGTGAGGAGGACGAGGCCACCGAGGACCGCGAAGAGCTGCTGGATCATTTGCGCATCGCCCTCAAATGGCTGCAGAACATGGACCCTGCCGGGGTCGGCGCCAAGGATCTGGCCGAGTGCCTGGTGCTGCAGCTGCGCGCCCTGGGCCCCAGCCCGGCGCAGATGATCGCCATCCTGATCTGCAAACAGCATCTGGAATTGCTGGCCAAACGCGATAGCAAAAAGCTGATGGCCCTGACCGGCGCCGACGAGCCCTTGCTGCGCGAGGCCCAAGCCCTGATCCGCGCGCTGGAGCCCAAGCCCGGCCGTCGCTTTGCCCGTGGCCAGGCCGCCGCCGTCGTGCCCGATGTGATGGTGCGCAAGGTGGGGCGCGAGCTGCGCGTCATGCTCAACCCGGAAGTCACGCCCAAACTGCGCATCAACGAGCTGTATGCCAATGCCTTGCGCCAGACCCGCGGCGGCATCACCAACAGCCCCTTGGGCGGCCAGCTGCAGGAGGCGCGCTGGTTCATCAAGAACATCCAGCAGCGCTTTGACACCATCTTGCGCGTCTCCAAGGCGATTGTGGAGCGGCAAAAAGGCTTCTTCACCCACGGCGCCCTGGCCATGAAGCCCCTGGTGCTGC
Source organism: Paucibacter sp. KBW04 (assembly GCF_003852425.1). Lineage (GTDB taxonomy): Bacteria > Pseudomonadota > Gammaproteobacteria > Burkholderiales > Burkholderiaceae_C > Paucibacter_A. The sequence continues at coordinate 75,780 of NZ_QAJN01000007.1, forward strand.
GCGAGATCGCCGATGAGCTGGGCCTGCACGAGTCCACCATCTCGCGCGTCACCACGGCCAAATACATGGCCACCACCTTTGGCACATTTGAGCTGAAGTACTTCTTCGGCTCCGGCCTGTCCACCGAGGCCGGGGGCAATGCCTCCAGCACGGCCGTGCGGGCCTTGATCAAGCAGTTTGTCGAGGCCGAGCCGGCCAACAAGCCCCTGTCCGACAGCGCCCTGGCCAGCATGCTGGAAGAACAAGGCATTCAGGTGGCGCGCCGCACCGTGGCCAAATACCGGGAAGCGCTCAAAATCGCGCCGGCCAATCTGCGCAAAAACCCCTGAGGCGCGCGAAAATTCGGCCCTGCTCCGCACAGGAAAACTGCTAGGCCAAGCCTCAGCAGCCCAAGGCTTGACCTGCATCAAGCCGCAGTCCACCCACCCTCGTTAAGGTGCCGGACGCTGCCGCTCCCACCATGTCCACCGAACTCCTTTCTTCGGCTTCGCCCGCGAAGCCTCGCCGCCTTTTTGTCCGTCAATGGGCGGCGCTGATCCTCGCCTGGTTCTTGGCCTGGCTGCTCACCGGCCTGTGGCTGAGCCATGAGCGCAGCCAGCTGCGCCAGCACGAGGGCGAACGCCTGCAGGCCACGGTGCAGACCCTGGACGGCATCGTCTCCCAGCAATTGCTGGGCATACAGGCGGCGCTCAAGACCATGGCCAGCTTCTATCCTCAATGGCGCAGCGGCCATTTGCAGGAAGACGGCGCCAGCCTGCTGTCCACCCTGGCCGAAACCATGCCCGGCGTGCGCGTCGCCTCCATCTTCGACCAACAGGGCCGCCTGCTGGCCAGCTCCCAGGCCGAACTGGTGGGCAGCATGCATGGCGACCGGGCCTTCTTTACCGCGCCGCAAGCGCAAGCCCAGCCGGACCTGCTCTACATCTCGCCGCCTTACCGCAATCTGCAAGGCATCTACACCATGACCTTGTCGCGCGCGCTGTTCGACGCGAAGGGACGCTTTGTGGGCGTGGCCGCCATCGCCCTGGACCCGGAGTACTTCAAGCTGGTGCTGGGCACGGCCCAGACCTCGGAGGACACCTGGAGCGTGCTGATCCATATCGACGGCCTCTTGTTCAGCATGTTGCCGCATAACGAAGGCTGGCTAGGCCGCAATTTGCTGGGCTACTCCGGCTCCTTGCTGCAGCAGCACCTCGCTTCAGGCGGCGACCAAAACATCTTGCAAGGCATGTCCCTGGTCAGTGGCGATGAGCGCCTCACTGCCATCCACACCGTCAAGGTGAATGGCCTGGCCATGAACAAACATCTGGTCGTCGCCATCGGCCGCAAGGTCGAGACCCTGGATCTGCCCTGGCGCCAACAGGTGCAGATGACGGTCACCGGCGGCCTGATTCTGTGCCTGGTCAGCGGCCTGGGTCTGGGCCTGTGGCAGCGCCGCATGCGCAGCATGGACGAGCTGCGCGAAGCCCAGCGCCGCAGCGAGCGCGAGAGCGCCGAACGCATGACCTTAGCCCTGGAAGGCGCCGACCTGAGCCTGTGGGACTGGGACCTGCCCAGCGGCCGCCTGCAGGTGGACGGGCGCTGGCACAGCATGCTGGGGTATGGGCCCGATGAGCTGCCCCTGCACTACAGCAGCTGGCAGGACCGCCTGCACCCCGAGGACGCCGGCCCCACCCTGCGCCTGCTGCAGGACTATCTGGACGGCCGACGCGAGTGCTACACCACCGAGTTCCGCCTGCAGCACAAGGACGGCCACTGGGTCTGGGTGCGCGCCAATGGCCGCGTCATGTCGCGTGACGCGCAAGGCCGTCCGCAACGCCTGGTGGGCACCAATCTGGACATTTCCCCGGCCAAGCGCGCCGAGCAAACCCTGCAGGCCCAGGCGCAACACACCCAGGCGATTCTGGACAATATGGTGGACGGCGTGATCACCATCGACGCCCAGGGCAATATCGCCAGCTTCAATGCCTCGGCCTGCCGCATGTTCGGCTACACGCCCGAGGAGGTCTTGGGCCGCAACGTCAGCCTGCTGATGCCCGAGCCCGAATCGGGCCGGCACGACGGCTATTTGCGCAGCTTCTTCCGCGGCCAAACGCCGCGCGTCATCGGCGTGGGCCGCGACGTCAATGGCCGCCGCAAGGCCGGCAGCATCTTCCCCATGAGCTTGGCGGTCTCGCGCATCGAACGCGATGGCCAGACCCTCTTCATCGGCCTGACCCGAGACATCACCGAGCGCAAGCGCGCCGAGGCCGCCATCGAGAAGCTGGCCTTCAATGACCCGCTGACCGGCCTGCCCAATCGCCGCCTGCTGCTGGACCGCCTGGACCAGACCCTGGCCTCGCGCCAGCGCCAGGGCCGCCACGGCGCCGTCGTCTTCATCGATCTGGACAATTTCAAATCGCTCAACGACACCCTGGGCCACGGCATGGGCGATCTGCTCTTGCAAAGCATCGCCAAGCGTCTGCAAAGCGCCGTGCGCGCGCAGGACTCGGTGGCGCGCTGGGGTGGGGATGAATTCGTCGTGCTGCTGCAGGACCTGGGAGCCGATCGCGCCGAAGCCATACGCCATGCCGAGGCGGCCTGCGAGAAGCTCTTGCGCGTGCTGGGCCAGCCCTATCAGCTGAAGGACTATCTGCACCACAGCACGCCCAGCATAGGCATCGTGGTCTGGGGCGCCGAGGACCGCAGCAGCGAAGACCTGCTCAAACACGCCGACCACGCCATGTACCAGGCCAAGGCGGCGGGGCGCAACCAGCTCTGCTTCTTCGACCCGGTGACTCAAGCCGCCATGGCCGATCGCGCCGTGCTGGAGGCCGATCTCCGCGTGGCCTTGCGCAACAACCAGTTCGAGCTGCATCTGCAGCCCCAGGTCAACCATCTGGGCGCGCTGACCGGTGCCGAGCTGCTGCTGCGCTGGCGCCATCCCACGCGCGGCTGGGTCTCGCCCGCCCAGTTCATCCCCCTGGCCGAACAGACCGGCCTGATCGTGCCTCTGGGTGAATGGGTGCTGCAGCAGGCCTGCTTCCAGCTGGCTCTGTGGGCGGAGCAGCCGCGCATGGCGGGCCTGACCTTGGCCGTCAACGTCAGCGCCCATCAATTCCGTCAGAAGGGATTTTTGGAGACGGTGCAAAACCTGCTGTCGCGCAGCGGCGCACCGGCCAATCGCCTCAAGCTGGAGCTGACCGAGAGCGCCCTGGTGGACGATGTAGAGGCCGTCATCGCCCTGATGGGCGAGCTCAACCAGCTGGGCGTCAAGCTCTCGCTGGACGACTTCGGCACCGGCTACTCCTCGCTGGCCTATCTGAAGCGCTTGCCGCTCAAGCAGCTCAAGATCGACCAGAGCTTTGTGCGCGATCTGCTCAACGAGCCCAATGCCCGCTCCATCGCCCACGCCATCTTGCAGCTGGGCGAAAGCCTGGGCCTGCATGTGATCGCCGAGGGCGTGGAGACGCTGGAGCAACGCGCCTTGTTGGTGGAGATGGGCTGCCTGGCCTTCCAAGGCTATCTGTTCAGCCGCCCCCTGCCCTTGGCCGACTTCATCCAACTCGCCCGCGAATGGCAGTCGCAACACAAGGTGCAAGCGCCCGGCTCTGGCCAGGCCAAAGCCCTCCACGCGCCAGCGGCCCTGGCCGAGACCGGCTGAGGCAGCGCCGAGCCCGGCCTTGTTCGTGGGGGGTGGGCGTGCATAGTTCACGGCCTCAAACAGGCAAGGTCTTAGTGGCCCTCAAGCAAGCTGACAATCCGGCCGAGGGGATGAAGCCGAGAGCAAGAGTGGCCGCCAGCCGCCAGCGACGCTGTATTTGAGGATCAAGGACATGGGCGCAAATGCTGCCAGGACGGCCAACACGGCGGTCCAGACGAACGACCCGGGTCAGGCCTTTTTCTGGCAGCCGGAAGCCGGCAGCTACTTTGCCACCGCCTCGCTGGAGTTGCTGCGCCTGGGCCTGCGGGCCGGGCTGGAGTCGGGCCACGGCGTGCTGGTGCTGACCGGCGAGGTGGGCTCGGGCAAGACCTTGCTCTTGCGCATGGCCTTGCAAAACCTGCCCGCCGCCGACGGCCACACCGCCTACCTCAGCTACACCTCGATGAGCGGGCATGAAATCCTGCAGTCCATCGCCTTTGCCTTTGGCATGCCTAGCGGCGCGGACGCACCCGCCCTGACCCCGCAAGACTGGCTGGCCGAGCAACTCAAAACCTGGGCCGCCCGCGCCGAGCCGGCTCTCTTGGTGATCGACGAGGCGCAAAGCCTGCCGCCCGAGACCCTGCTGTCCCTGCTCAAGCTCAATCAGCTGCGCCCCAAGGGCAGGCATGCGCTGCGCGTCATCCTGGTCGGCCAGACGCCCTTGCTCAATATGCTTAAGGCGCCCGAGTTGCAGGCCTTTGCCGCCGATATCGGCCCGCGTTTTCATCTCTCGCCGCTGCGGGCCGAGGAGTCTCACGCCTTCATCCAAAGCCGCTTGCTGCTGGCCGCCGCCGACCACGGCCCCACCGAATTCAAACCCGAAGCCTATGAGGCCATCCACGCCTGCTGCGTGGGCAACCCCGGCCGCATCAAGCTGCTGTGCAAGCATCTGCTGCAGTCCGCCTGGCTGATGGACGAGCAACAGCCCATCGACGCCGCCATGGTGGCCGCCCAAGCCGAGGAGCTGGGCCTGGACCCGGCCCTGGCCCTGAGCGCCCGCGGCGCCACGACCGCCAGCAGCAGGCAAGGCAAGGGCATGCCGGCCTCGGCGCAGGGCACCCCCGGCCCGGCCGCGCCCAAGCGCCAGCATGCCCATCGCCCGCTGGTCGGCATGGTCACCGCCGGCCTGGTGCTGCTGGCCACCGGCCTGGGCGCCCTCAAGCATTGGCCCGAACTGCTTGGCGTCGCGCCGCAGACCACGGCCCAGCAAGCCGCCACGCCTGAGTTGCAAAACAAACCCTGGCCCACGCCTCCCAGCCCGCTGATCAACAGCCAGAGCAGCGCCAGCACCGGCAAGGCCGTGGCGAATGCCAGCGCCCCCTCAGCCACGGCCTCCGAGCCACCGCCGCCGGTGGCCCTGGCCTTTGACGACCCCAGCTCCGCGGCCCTGGGCAGCCGAGTGCCGCCCATCAAGCCCGCCCTGCCCGCGCAGGCGAGCACCAGCAAGACCGGCAACAAGGCTTGCGCCAATCTGCTGGCCCGCCTGTCCCTGGGCGAGCCCTTGTCCGCCAAGGACCGGCGGGAACTGGACGAACAATGTCGCTAAACCTGAATCCGGCTCGCTGCCTGCTGGGCTTGTTGGTCTTGCTGGCGGCCTGCGCTGCACCGCCGACCCCGCTCAGCGCCAACTCCCCGTTTGAGCAAGACGTGTTGGACACGGGTCAGGGCCTGTTCAGCCAATGGCGGGCCCAAGGCGGGCGCGCGACCAGCGGGCGCAGCGTGGCCCTGGGCGCCATCAACGATCTGGTCGACCTGACCAATGGCGCGCAGCGCCCCTTGCAGGAAGAGTCCGAGGCCTCGGCCCAGGTGAAGAAAATCATCGCCCGCCAGATCGACGCCCAGCTGCCCGAGCTCAAGCGCGTGCCCGCCGACGCCGCGAACAGCCGCGCCACCGACTACCTGATCAGCGGCAGCCTGATGCGCTCCAGCGTCGGCAGCCCGGCCAATTCGCGCGGCCCGGTCAAACCGGCCGATGCCAAGGCCCAGGCGCCCCTGGTCTTGACCCTGCTGATGCTGGACCTGAAAAGCCACCAGGTCGTGGCCCGTTGGCAAGGCCCTCTGCGTGCCCTGCAAGGCCAGCTCAGCCCCACCGCCTACTTCCACGACAGCCCGGTGCTGATGAGCGGCAGCAAACCCAGCGCCGCCGAGCAGCGCAACAGCCAGTTGCTGAATGCCCAGGCCGGCAGCACGGTGGGCGCCGACACGGTGGAAGACGCCTGGGCTCTGGCCCTGCTCAGCCAGGCGCAAGAAGCCTATGCCGCGGCCAACTACCCCAAGGCTTTGGAGCTATTCCAAACCGCCGCCGCCCGGCCGGGCCCCTTGGCCTTGCGCGCCTACAACGGCCTGTATCTGAGCCACCTCAAGCTGGGTCAAAACGATTTGGCGCGGCAAGACTTCAAGCGGGTAGTCGCCGAGGGCCTGGCCACGCGCAGCCTGGCGGTCAAATTCCTCTTCATGCCCGGCCAGACCAGCTTCTGGGCCGACCCCAGCGTCAGCGGCAACTACGACTTCTGGCTGCAGGAGATCAGCGCCCAGATCGCCGCCTCGCCGCAATGCCTGGAGGTGGCCGGCCACACCAGCCGCAGCGGTGAGGAAGCCTTCAACCAAAAGCTCTCCCTGGCCCGCAGCGAAAGAGTGCGCGGCCTGATGCAAGGCCTGCAACCCGGCCTCGCCAAACGCATCAGCGCCAGCGGCAAGGGCTGGCTGGAAAACATCGTCGGCAGTGGCAGCGACGACGCCCGCGATGCCATCGACCGCCGCGTCGAATTCAAGCTGCTGGACTGCGCCGTTCGCTGAGCACGGCACAAACTGGGACAATCGGGGCGGAATCTTCCCCGCACCACCTCTGCCCACGCGGCCAAAAGCCGCGCCGCTTGCCCATGCTCCCCACCGATAAGCTTCATCTCTTTGTCTCCTGTGCCTCGGGCGTTGAGCCCTGGCTCGAAGCCGAGGTGCGCACCATCGTGCCCGGCGCCCACACCGAAGCCCTGCGCGGCGGCGTGGCCGTGCGCAGCAATCTGGAAGGGGTGATGAAGCTCAATCTGGAAAGCCGCCTGGCCCAGCGCGTGCTGATCGAGATCATCGATGGCGGCTATCGCCACGAGGACGATATCTACGCCCTGGCCCTGAAGGTGGACTGGTCCAAATGGATCACCCCAGCTGAGACCATACGCGTGGACACCGTGGCGCAGCGCTCGCCCCTGCGCAGCCTCAACTTCGCCACCTTGCGTGTCAAGGATGCCATCTGCGATGTGCTGCGCGATGTGACCGGCGAGCGCCCCAGCGTGGACACCCGCTTCCCTGACCTGCCCATCATCATGCACCTCAGCGAGGTGCATGCCACGATCTATGTGGACACCTCGGGCGAGCCCCTGTTCAAGCGCGGTTGGCGTGAAGACAAGGGGGATGCCCCGCTGAAGGAAACCCTGGCCGCGGCCATGCTGGCCGCCGCCGGTTGGAAGGGCACACCCGAGGCCGGTGGCGCCCTGCACGACCCTTGCTGCGGCTCCGGCACCATCGCGGTGGAAGCCGCGCAGATCGCCTGCGGCATGGCCGCCGGCATGCAGCGCCGCTTCTCCTTCGAGGGCCAACTGCCTTTTGTGCCCCTGCGCGGCCGCTGGCAAGCCATCAAGCAAGCCGCCAAGGACCGCGAGCACGCCCCCGCCGTGCCCATCTTCTGCAGCGATGTGGCCTTCCGCATGGTGGACTTCGCACGCCGCAATGCCGAGCGCGCCGGCGTGGCTCAGTACATCCAGTTCAACGGCGGCGATGCGCTGGAGCGCCCTGCGCCCGAACTGCCCGAGGGCATGCCTGGCACCCTCATGATGAACCCGCCCTATGGCGAGCGCATCGAGGTGCGCGGCAAGGCCGGTAACTTCCAGATGAGCCGGGACGCGGGCGGCTCTGAAGCCCGCGACGCCGGAGACGACTTCTTCCCCCGCCTGGCCGCGCACTGGAAGCGCGCCTACACCAACAACCTGGCCGGCTGGACCGCCTGGCTGTTGTGCCCCGATATGAAGCTGCCCAGCAAGATGCGGCTCAAGGAGTCACGCAAGGTCCCGATGTGGAACGGCCCGATCGAGTGCCGCATGTTCCGCTTCGACCTGATCAAGGGCTCGGCGCGTGCGCCTAAGCCGGGGCGTGAGGGTGAGAGCGAAGCGGTTTCGGGCTGAAGCGGTCTTAAACCGACTGCAAGGCCAACCAGCCCAGCACCGCCAGCGGCGCGGTGTCGGCCCGCAGAATGCGCGGGCCCAGTTGCACGGCCTCGAAGCCAAGCTCGCGGGCGGCTTGTTCCTCGGCGGGGCTGAGCCCTCCTTCCGGACCCGACAAGACCAAGGTCGAAGTCGCCTCGGCCTGCTCACGCGCTAACGCTGCAATCGGGCGGGCAGCGCCAGGGCTGAGCAACCAGCGGCGCTGCTCAGGCTGTACGGGCGGCAGACTCTTGAGCCATTGCGCCAGCGTGCGCACCGGCTCAATCTTGGGCACTTGGGCGCGCCCGCTTTGCTCGCAGGCGGCCACGGCCACGCCCTGCCAATGGGCTTGTTTTTTGTCGGCTCTATCGCCGCTCAGACGCAGCACCGAGCGTTCGCTCATCAAGGGCTGCACGGCGGCGGCGCCCAGCTCGGTGGCTTTTTCGATCACGCCGTCCATGCGGTCATTGGCGGGCATCACCACGCACAAGCTCACCGCATGAGCCAGCTCTCGATGCACCAGCTGGCGGGCCTGCAAATGCACGGCGACTTCGCTGCGGCCCATGCGCAGGACCTCGGCCTGCCACTCATAGCCAGAACCATCAAACAAGGTGATGGCCTCACCGGGCTGCAAGCGCAGCACCTGCACATGGCGGGCAGCACCGGCGGGCAGAATCAATTCAACAGGCACGGTGGATGCGGCTGCGGCGTCGCCAGCGGCGGCGGCGCCCAGCGGGGTGTCCAGAAATAAACGGGGGGGCATGATGGGCCAAGAAAAAAACGTTGCCCCGAGTTTGCCTGAGAACGCGCGGCGTTTTAGCTTTTGCCCAGACCCAAGGCACGCCGCACCTGCTCGGCCACCTGTTCACCCTGAGCCAATTGCACCTCCTGCACAAAGCGCTGCGTCAAGGCTTGCAGAGCCGGCAGATCGGCGCAGCGCTCCACCTCCAGAACCATGCGGTAGCCCTTCATCAGGCCCAGATACTGCTTGGCATGGCGGGTCAGAAAGCCGTAGAGCTCTTCAAAGGCCATGGGCGAGACCTGGGCGGCGGGCAACTCGATGCGATCTGAGACCTCAGCCAAGCCAGGTGTCGGGTCTGCGATCAAACCGCTGATCTGCAATTGCTGCAGATCCGCCTCGGTCGCGCCCTGCACCAGGCTCAGCCACTCGGCACCCGGGCGCGAGGCATCCATCACCAAGAGCAGATTGCGCGCGCTGCGCGACAAGGCCTGGCTGCGCGCTTTCACCTCGGCACGGCCGGCCTCCGTTCTTTGGAATCTTTGTTGCATGCTGCTCACGCGAGGCGGCCTCCGCTTGGATGAGTCTTACTTCTTGTCGCGCAACTCGCGGCGCAAGATCTTGCCGACCGGGGTCTTGGGCAGGTCGGTGCGGAACTCGATGATCTTGGGTCGCTTGTAGCCGGTCAGATTGGCTTCGCAATAAGCCCGCACATCGGCCTCGGTCAGCTCGGGATTGCGCTTGACGATCACCACCTTGACGGCCTCGCCGGCCTTGGCATCGGGCACGCCCACCGAAGCGCATTCCAGCACGCCTTCCATCTGGGTGATCACGTCCTCGATCTCGTTGGGGTAGACGTTGAAGCCGCTGACCAGAATCATGTCCTTCTTGCGGTCCACGATCTTGAAGAAGCCGCGCTCGTCCACGATGCCGATATCGCCGGTACGGAAGAAGCCGTCCGCCGTCATCACCTGGGCGGTTTCATCCGGGCGCTGCCAGTAGCCGGCCATGACCTGCGGGCCACGGATGGCGATCTCGCCGGTGGCGCCGGGGGGGACTTCCTTGCCCTCATCGTCCAACAGGCAGATCTCGGTATTCGGCATGGGCAGGCCGATGGTGCCGGTATAGGCCTTGCTGTCCGTCGGGTTGCAGCTGGCCACGGGCGAGGTCTCAGACAAGCCATAGCCCTCGCAAATGGGGCAACCGGTCTTGTCCAGCCAGAGCTTGGCCGTCGCCTGTTGCACGGCCATGCCGCCGCCCACGGCGATCACCAGATGACTCCAGTCCACGGTATTGAACTGCGCATGATTGGCCATGGCCATGAACAAGGTGTTGACGGCCGGCAGGCTGTGGAAGCGATGCTGGCTCAGCTCCTTGAACACCGCGGGCAGATCTCGCGGGTTGGGGATCAAGACGTTAGCGCCACCCACATGCATGGACAGCATCATGTTCGTGGTGAATCCGAAGATGTGATACAGCGGCAGGGCGCAGATGCTCACCAGCTGCTCGCCGGCCGGGATCTTTTTCAGCGCGGGCTGATACCAGGCCTCGGCCTGCAAGGTATTGGCCACCAGATTGCGGTGCAAGAGCACGGCGCCCTTGGACACGCCGGTGGTGCCGCCGGTGTATTGCAGCACGGCGATGTCTTGCGGGCCCATCTTGGGCGCCTTGTAAGCCAGGCCGCGGCCCTTGGCTAGCGCCTCGTTGAAGGCGACCGCGCCGGGCAACTCAAATGCCGGCACCAGCTTCTTCACCTTGCGCACCACATAGTTGACGATCAGGCCCTTGGGGAAGCCCAACATATCGCCCATGGAGGCCAGCAGCACATGCTTGGTCGGCACCGTCTTGATCACTTGCTGCAGGGTGGCGGCAAAGTTCTCCAGGATGACGATGGCCTTGGCGCCCGAGTCCTTGAGTTGATGCTCCAGCTCGCGCGGGGTGTAGAGCGGGTTGACGTTGACCACCACCAAGCCGGCGCGCAGCACGGCGGCCACGGCCACGGGGTACTGCATCACATTGGGCATCATCAGGGCGACGCGGTCGCCCTTCTCCAGGCCCAAACTCTGAAAATAAGCGGCCAGTGCGCGCGAGGCCTCGTCCAGCTGGGCAAAGGTGATTTGCCGGCCCATCATCTTGTAGGAAGGCAGACTGGGGTACTTCTTGAAGGCCGAATCCATCAAGTCCACCAGGGACGGATAGCGCCCAACATCAATCTCTGCCGGAACTCCCTCAGAGTAGTTCTTGAGCCAAATCTTCTCCATCTTTCACGTCTCCTTGCTATGCCGCGATTCTGACCTATCGCTGACAGCACTCTCATCAGGGGATTCGATAGCCGCACGCTTATGCGTTTTTCGCTCGTTTTTGCGTGTATTCACGCGAGTTCCTGCAAAGGCCCAGGCGAAACCCTGAGCCTTTGCAGCACTCGTTTGAAGGGCAGCAGGCCCGCTGAGCGCGGGCCTGTTCAGACGGCGAAGGCGCGCTTACTCGACCGCCTTGACCATGTCTTCCACCACCTTCTTGGCGTCCCCGAACACCATCATGGTCTTGTCCATATAGAAGAGTTCGTTGTCCAGGCCGGCATAGCCCGCCGCCATGGAACGCTTGTTGACGATGATGGTCTTGGCCTTGTAGGCCTCCAGAATCGGCATGCCGTAGATGGGGCTGCCCTTCACATGCGCGGCAGGGTTCACCACGTCATTGGCGCCGAGAATGATGGCCACATCGGCCTGGCCAAACTCGGCGTTGATGTCTTCCATCTCGAAGACCTGGTCATACGGCACCTCGGCCTCGGCCAGTAGCACATTCATATGTCCTGGCATGCGGCCCGCCACCGGGTGGATGGCGTACTTCACCGTCACGCCTTTTTCGGTCAGCTTTTGCGCCAGCTCCTTCACCGCATGCTGAGCACGCGCCACGGCCAGACCGTAGCCGGGCACGATGATGACGGTCTCGGCATTGCCCAGCACAAAGGCGGCGTCGTCGGCGCTGCCGCTCTTCACATTGCGCTGCACCGCGCCACCGGCCGCCGCGGCCGTGGCGTCACCCCCAAAGCCACCGCCGATCACATTGAAGAAGGAGCGGTTCATCGCCTTGCACATGATGTAACTCAGGATCGCGCCCGAGGAACCCACCAGCGAGCCGGCAATGATCAGCATGCTGTTGTTCAGGCTGAAGCCAATGCCCGCCGCCGCCCAGCCCGAATAGCTATTGAGCATGGACACCACCACCGGCATATCCGCCCCGCCGATGGGGATGATGAGCAGCACGCCCAGGGCAAAACCCAGGGCCAGGATCAGGCCGAAGTCCATCCAGCTCTGCGAGTCAAAGAAGCCGTAGCAGAAGAAGATGGCGGCCAGGCCCAGGGCCAGATTGAGCTTGTGCTGGCCGGCAAAAGAAACCGGCGCGCCCTGGAAGAGGCGGAACTTGTACTTGCCCGAGAGCTTGCCGAAGGCGATCACCGAACCCGAGAAGGTCACCGCGCCGATGAAGGCGCCCAGCGCCAGCTCGATGCGATTGCCGCCGGGAATGGCGCCGCCCTTGACGGTGATGCCGAAAGCCCAGGGCTCCAGCACGGCGGTCGCCGCGATGAACACCGCCGCCAGGCCTATCATGCTGTGCATGAACGCCACCAGCTCGGGCATCTTGGTCATCTCGACCTTGCCGGCCATATAAGCGCCCAGGCCGCCGCCGATCACCAGGCCGGCCAACACATAGCTCAGGCCCATCATCTGGCCACCAGCCAGCTTGACGATCAGGGCAGCCGTGGTCACGGCGGCAATCGCCATGCCCACCATGCCAAACAGATTGCCGCGAATCGAGGTGGTGGGATGCGAGAGCCCTTTGAGCGCCTGGATGAAGCAGACGCTGGCGATCAGGTACAGAAGGGTGACGAGACTCATGCTCATTTCTTTTCTCCTGCGGCCGTCTTCTTTTCCTTCTTCTTGAACATCTCCAGCATGCGCCGGGTCACCAAAAAGCCGCCGAACACATTGACGGCGGCCAGGGCCACGGCCAGGGTGCCCATGAACTTGCCCAGATCGGTTTCGGTCAGGGCGGCAGCCAGCATGGCGCCGACGATGACGATGGCCGAGATGGCATTGGTGACGGCCATCAGCGGTGTGTGCAGGGCGGGGGTGACCGTCCAGACCACGTGGTAGCCCACGTAAATGGCCAGCACAAAAATGATCAGATTGGTGATGGTGGGGTTGACGAGTTCCATCTTGTTTAGCTCCGCAACACTGAACCGGACTGAGTCACCAGGCAGGCCGCCACGATGTCGTCGTCCATGGGGACTTGCAGCGTGCCCTCCTTCGTCAGCACCAGCTTGAGGAAGTCCAGCACATTGCGCGCATACAGGGCCGAGGCATCGGCCGCCACCAGGGCGGGCAGATTGGTTTCGCCCACCAGGGTCACGCCGTGCTTGACGACCGTCCTACCAGCCTCGGTCAGCGGGCAGTTGCCCCCAGCAGCGGCAGCCAAGTCCACGATCACCGAACCCGCCTTCATGCTGCGCACCATCTCCTCGGTGACGAGCACGGGTGCTGCGCGGCCGGGGATCAAGGCGGTGGTGATCACCACATCGGCCTGCGCCACCCGCTTGGCCACTTCGATCTTTTGGCGGTCCAGCCAGCTTTGCGGCATGGGCTTGGCATAGCCGCCCACGCCCTCGGCCGCTTCTTTTTCTTCCGGCGTGTCGTAACTCACCTCGATGAATTTGGCGCCCAGGGACTCGACCTGCTCCTTCACCGAAGGCCGCACGTCCGAGGCCTCGATCACCGCGCCCAGGCGCTTGGCCGTGGCAATGGCTTGCAAGCCCGCCACGCCCACGCCCAAGATCACCACCCGCGCCGCCTTGACCGTGCCTGCCGCCGTCATCAGCATGGGGAAGAAGCGCTGATAGCGCTCGGCCGCCATCATCACCGCCTTGTAGCCGGCGATGTTGGCCTGCGAGGACAGCACGTCCATGCTCTGCGCCCGCGAGGTACGCGGCGCGGCCTCCAGCGCGAAGCTGGTCAGCTGGGCCGTGGCCAGGGCTTGCAGGCCGGCGCGATCAAAAGGATTGAGCATGCCCACCAGAGCGGTGCCAGGTTTGACCAGGCTCAATTCATCGGCGTCAGGGCTGCGCACCTTCAGCAGCAGATCGGCCGCAAAAGCCTCGCCACGATCCACCAATTCAGCACCGGCGGCGGCGAAGGCCTCGTCGGTCACACTGGCGGCCAGGCCGGCGCCGCGCTCCACCCGCAAGACATGACCCTGAGCCTTGAGCTTCTTGATCGTCTCGGGTGTGGCAGCCACACGCGTTTCCCCGGCCGCACTCTCGCGCGGAACACCTATCAGCATGAATCCCTCCTGGGCCGCAGCCACCGCCATCGGGCGGCACAGCCAAAAGAACAACTTGGTGAATGAATGAACGAATGAAAAACCAGCAAAAAAAAGCGCAGCAGCATCGAGACCTGCGCGGTCTCTGTCTCGATCCAGCTTACACAATAGACCCCTCCAATGACACCCGTACATGCCAGGGATGCAGATGACCAACAACACCGAACGCTGGAAGCCCGCCGTCACCGTGGCGGCCATCATTGAGGCCCAAGGCCGCTATCTGCTGGTGGAGGAAGAGACCCCCGAAGGCCTGCAGCTCAACAACCCCGCCGGCCATCTGGACCCAGGAGAATCGCCGCTGGAGGGCGTGGTGCGCGAGGCCTTGGAAGAGACCGGCCGGCACTTCCGGCCCGAGGCCTTGCTCGGCCTCTATATGGCCCGCTTTGTGCGCCCCTCGCGATTAGAGGATGTGACCTATCTTCGCCTGGCCTTCACCGGCACGGTCAGCGAACCCATCCCCGGCTGGGTGCTGGACAAAGGCATTGTGCGCACCGTCTGGCTCAGCCTCGATGAAGTGCGCGCCAGCGCCGAGCGGCATCGCAGCCCCCTGGTGCTGCGCTGCATCGAAGACCACAAAGCCGGCCGCCGCCTGCCCCTCGATGCCATGCAAATCGACCCCAGCTTGTATGAACCTTGGGTCAAGTCCTGAGCCCACCTACACTGGCCCGCAACCGTGCTTGAACTCAACAGAGGGCTCGAATGCACACGAGATTGCTCACCCTGCGCCTGCGCTTTGGCGCGACCCTGCTCACGCTGAGCCAGTGCTGCAGTTCCCTGGCTTGGTCCGCCGGCTTTGAAACCCCCGCCCAAGCCTTGCAGATCGGCGACAGCCTGCTGCTGCGCTCGGCGCTTCTGAAGGAGACCCGGCGCATCAATGTCTATCTGCCGGAGGCCTATACGCAGAACCCCCAGGCGCGCTGGCCGGTGCTTTACATGCCCGACGGCGGCATGGCGGAGGACTTTCTGCACATCGCTGGCCTGCTGCAGGTCTCGGTTGCCAATGGCACGATGCGGCCCTTCATCCTCGTCGGCATCGAGAACACCGAGCGGCGCCGCGACCTGACGGGCCCGACCGAACAGGCCGAGGATCGCGCCATCGCCCCGCGTGTGGGTGGCTCTGCCGCCTTCCGCCGCTTCATTCGAGAGGAGCTGATGCCGGCCGTCCAGGAGCGCTACCGCACAACGGCCGAAACCGCCGTCATCGGTGAATCTCTGGCCGGCCTCTTCGTGGTGGAGACTTGGGTCTTGGAACCCCAGCTTTTCAACAGCTATATCGCCGTCGACCCCAGCCTTTGGTGGAATCTTGAGAGCCTGACGGCCAGCGCCGCCAACCGGCTTAAGACAAGCAAAGGCGAGCTGCGCCCACCGCTGTTCATCGCCAATAGCAGCGAGTCCAGCATCAGGCCCACGGTCGATCGCTTCGCCGCCTTGCTGGCCGAGGACCAAGCGCCGGGTGCAGCGCCTCGCTGGCATCGGCTGGACCTAGCGCAAGAGACGCATCAAAGCATCTACCACCCGGCCGCCTTGCAAGCCTTGCGCCAGCTGTTCAAGCCCGAGCAAGCGCCTGGTGCTCGCTGAACTCAATTCGAGGGGAATAAAGTCCAGAACAGCCATGCAAGAGCTGCGAGTAAGTCATCCAAAATTTGGACGGCTTTCGAGTACTCTGGACAGAGCCTATGCACCGGCCCATCCTCCATGCGTTTGAATTGATCTTGAATTACATAAATTCAAAATCGATTGACACCGAGGGAAGTACCAGTAGAGGGGCTAGCCCTGTCGGCGCGCTGCAGACTCAAGCAACAGTGCCTCCATTCGTTTGGCCTGATGAATCGTTGCCTCACCGTACTCGTGACCGGCTACAAGTGAGTCCATCGCCTCAAGCATTGCCTTCGTGAACTGGCTATGTACCCAAGTGACTCTCGAGATGTTCAACGATTCAAACTCCTTCAGCAACTCATCACCCAAAGCCGCCTGGATGTACCTGCGTATGAGACTGTCCGAGAACCAGAAAAGCTTCTCCGGTTTTTCCTCGCACTGCGAGACGAGGTAAATCATTCGAAATAGAGTACTTTGGTACGTTGAGTAAAGCACCCACAAATAGTTTCCGACGAATGGTCGGCGTTTGACAACTGACGCGTTCTTCGCAAGTGCTTCTTCAATGATCTGGAATGCATCGACGGCCTTAAGCTCCGGACCAGTCTTTGGGTTGTTGATGGCTTCTGGGTACTCTTTGTCGAGTAGGACATCCAAAAACACAAAGACACTTGGCATTGCTTTCTGGGCGGTCACAGTTGCGGCCCAAACTTCCTCCACGGCCAAGAGTCGTCGCTCAATGGTGGCCTTCTGCACCTCGCTGAGCGCCTGCGCTGATTGCCGACGACGCTCAGATAGGCGGTCAACTTCTGCCTTTAGGTTCATGGCTGTCGACTCACCTTGAAGTTTGAGGCGCGCGTTAAGCTCCGCCAACTTGGCGTCGTACTCGTGCCGAATCCGGCCGCTTAGGCGATTCCCAATCCACTCACGGGCTAACCAAGCGGCGACAGCGAGCAGCGCTGCCGCTACGCCGGCAGAGGACAGGACTGCTGTTACGAACTGAAGTGGGTCGGTCACGACTATGAAGCCTAAAGAAACTGGCCAATCGCCCGTTCTCCGCGTGGCATGCAGAGCAAGGTTGATTGGCCGGGTGGGAGGAATTGATCGCAGGATTTGATTCGCTGTCTGCGTCCTTTTGGTCCATTCTGACCGATTTGCAGCCGGGTTCTTCGGCGCCGGCCTACCGCAGTTCGCCAACTTCGCGATGCCGTGCCCCAGGCAGGACAGACCTCAACGTCTGGTGCTGTCGTTCGCTGCTCGCATGCAGTGCTGCTGGTCCTGGAGGCCGTCAGGCATCAAGTGATGCGCGGCAATCTTGCGCTGCGGTGTGACGGGGTCGCCGACACACTTCGCCCTGAAGCGCATAGTCCTGACGGTCGTTCACCTGCGCCTTGTAGGCTCACCTCTGGTAGCACCACACGGAGTACAAAAGTCCTGTCCGCACACGCAAAAGCTGCTTTTGCATCGACCCAAGTTACGCGAGAACTTTGATGGCTACCGAAAAATTGGGCGCACTCACTTGCGGGACAATTGCGCCCATGAGTTTGAGTAGCAAGAAACAACGCATCGTCGTCGGCCTCTCCGGCGGCGTGGATTCCGCCGTCACCGCCCATCTGTTGAAACAGCAGGGGCATGAGGTCGTCGGCATCTTCATGAAGAACTGGGAAGATGACGACGACAGCGAATACTGCTCGTCCAATATCGACTTCGTCGATGCCGCCGCCGTGGCCGATGTGATCGGCATCGAGATCGAACACGTCAACTTCGCCGCCGACTACAAGGACCGCGTCTTCGCCGCCTTTTTGCGCGAGTACCAGGCCGGCCGCACGCCCAACCCCGACGTGCTCTGCAATGCCGAGATCAAGTTCAAGGCCTTTCTGGACCATGCCATGCGCTTGGGCGCCGAGAAGATCGCCACGGGCCACTACGCTCGGGTGCGTGAGCTTGATGGTCAAACTCAGCTTCTCAAGGGAGTGGACAACAGCAAGGACCAGAGCTATTTCCTGCACCGCCTGAACCAGGCCCAGCTGGCCAAGACCTTGTTCCCGGTGGGCGAGTTGCACAAGACCGAGGTGCGACGCATCGCCGAGGAGATCGGCCTGCCGAACGCCAAGAAAAAAGACTCGACCGGCATCTGCTTTATCGGCGAGCGGCCCTTCCGTGAGTTCCTCAACCGCTACCTGGCCCACCAGCCCGGCCCCATCAAGGACGAGCGCGGCCGCAAGCTGGGCGAGCATCTGGGCCTGTCCTTCTACACCCTGGGTCAGCGCCAGGGTCTGGGCATAGGCGGCGTCAAAGAAAAGGGGGCTGCGCGTGGCGGTGGCGATCACGCGCCCTGGTTTGTGGCCCGCAAGGACATGCAAAGCAACACGCTCTACGTCGTGCAAGGCCACGATCACCCCTGGCTGCTCAGCGCCAGCTTGGTGGCCGAGGACCTGTCCTGGACGGGCGATCAGCCCGCCTTTGGCGGCTACGGTGCCAAGACCCGCTACCGCCAGGCCGACGCCGCCTGCGCCTTCCACCCGAACACACCGGCCGCGGGCCAATGCCGGGTGGACTTCGCCCAGGCGCAATGGGCTGTCACCCCGGGCCAGAGCCTGGTGATGTATGCCGGCGAGGTCTGCCTGGGCGGCGGCGTGATCGCCTCGGCCAGCCCCGTTCCCACGGCCTGAAGCGCCAGCCCAGCACCATGCCCTGGAACCGGCCCAAGGCGCTGCAAAGCGCCACCCCCATCAACCTCGAAGCCATGAGTGCCCAGCTCGGCGCCGAAAGCAGCCCGGGCAGCTCCCGCTTCGGCCGCCAGCTGGACCGCCTGCTGGCCCGCATCGCCCAACCCGGCGTGGTGCTGCAGGTGGCCGCCCTGACCATGTGCTTGCTGGAGCTCGCCGCGGCGATCGCCGGCCTGCTGGGCTATCGCACCGAACCCTATGACGGCGCCATCGCCGCCCTCTATCTGCGCCTGGGCGGCACCAGCAATGACCCGATTCTTCTGGTCGTCTGCTTCGGTCTGGTGCTCTTGTTCGCCTGGGCCTACTGGCGCTTGGCGCAAAGCAGCCAGACCGACCAAGCCCAGCCGCATGCCTTGCGCCGCATCGTGCTGGTGGACTTGCTGGCCATCGCCGTCACGCCGGGCCTGCCCTTTCTGGTCACCGCGCTGGCCGCCGTGCTGCTGCGGGCGCGCGCCGCCTTTTTGTTTGCCCTGGCCCAGGTGGTGATCAATCTGCTGCTGTATTGGCTCTTGCCCCTGGCCGATCTGCAACAAGCCCGGGCCGACATCCCCGCCTGGCTGGACAGCCTGGGTCTCTTGATGGCCATGGTGGCCTTGCATGGCATGGCTTTTGGTCTGGGCCGTATGTCGGCGGTAGAGGCCGAGAAACGCCGTTGGCTGCAAGTCATGCTGGCCGAGCGCATGAGCGCCGAGCAGCTGCAGGCCGAGCAGATGCGCTATCACGAGCGCACCCTGATGGCGCGCGAGCTACACGATGTGGTGGGCCACCACCTCACCGCCCTGAATCTGCAGCTGCAGCTGAGCTCGGCCCTGCTCAAGCGCGAGGACACGCCCGGTGCAGCGGCCGCGGTGGAGCGGGCCCGTGGCAGCGCCGCCCATTTGCTGGCCGATGTGCGCGAGGCGGTGTCGCAGCAGCGCAGCTCCCAGCGCATCGACCTCAGCACCGCCTTGCAAGCCCTGGCCGAGGGCGTGGCCAGCACCCGTATCGAGCTGGACATCGCCCCCGCCGCCCGCGATCTGAGCCCGCGTGTGGCCCATGCCCTGCTGCGCTGTGTGCAAGAGGCGGTGACGAATAGCGTGCGGCATTCGCGCGCCGGCTGCATCCACATCAAGCTACAGGTCGGCAGCGGGCCGGCCATGACGGATGATCAGGTCTTGGTCAGCATCGACGATGATGGCCTGGGTAGCAGCAACTTGCGGCCGGGCAACGGCTTGCAAGGCATGCAGGAACGTATGAGTGAATTGGGAGGGGGCATGCAGGTGCAACGCAGCCGCCCGGGTTTCAGAATTGAACTGTATTGTCCGAGGACGGCATGAGCGCGACAGCAACGACAACAAGCCAAGAAAAAACGCCCATCAAGCTGCTGCTGGTGGAAGACCAGCAACTGGTGCGTGAAGGCCTCAAAGGCCTGCTGGCCCTGCACGAGGAGATCCAGATCGTCGGCGAGGCCAGCGATGGCGCCGAGGCCCTGGCCCTGGTGGAGGCCATGGGCGCGAACAAGGCCCTGGGCGCCCAAGGTGCCTTGGATGTGCAGATGCCCGACATCATCCTCTCCGATATGCGCATGCCGCGTCTGGACGGTCTGGGCCTGATCCGCGCTCTGGCCTCGCGGGCCTTGCAAATCCCGGTGGTGCTGTTGACCACCTTTGACGATGCGGCCGCGTTTGACGAAGCGGTGCGCGCGGGCGCGCGCGGCTTTTTGCTCAAAGCCATCAGCCCCGAGACCCTGCTGCAAGCCTTGCGCGAGGTGATGGGCGGCGGCACCGCCCTGCGCCCCTCGCTGACGACGCGCATGGAGCAGGTGCGGGGGGCCGGCGAACGCGCTTTTGTCGCCACCGATCAGCCCGACCCGCTCTCGCCCAAAGAGCTGCAGGTGCTGCGCCTGGTGGCCAGCGGCCGCAGCAATACCGAGATCGCCGCCCTGCTGGGCAATAGCGAGGGCGTGATCAAAAACCACTGCTCGGCCATCTTCTCCAAAATGGGCGTGCGCGACCGCACCCAGGCCGTGCTGCGGGCGATTGATCTGGGTTGGATCTGAGCCTCCACGCCATGCCGTTCATCCGCCTTGTCAACGCCGAGGACTCCATCGAGGACCTAACTCAACTGCTCCACCGGGCTTATGCGCGCCTTGGCGCGATGGGCTTGAACTACACGGCCGTCGATCAAACGCCCGCGGTGACGGCCCGCCGCATCGAGGGCGGCCACTGCCTTGTCGCCCTCTTGGACGGCAAGCTGGTGGGCAGCATCGTCGTGCAGCCCACCTATCAACAGAACGACTGTGCCTACTTCACCCGCCCAGGCGTGGCAGCGGCCCATCAGTTCGCGGTGGACCCAGAGCAGCAGGGTCAGGGCATCGGTCAGAGGCTACTGGCGGCAGCTGAAAGCTGGGCAAGAGCGTCGGGCTATCGCGAGTTGGCCATGGATACGGCCGAGCAAGCCAGCCACCTCATCGCGTTTTACAACAAGCTGGGCTACCGCCAGGTGGATTGGGTGCAGTGGCCCGGCAAGGTCTATCGCAGCGTGGTGCTAAGCAAAATCCTGTGAGCCTCGGAGGGTGAGAATTTTTGTAGCGAGCGGTCGTCAGGCTAGGCCGAACTCGGACACGAGGAGTCCTGAGGACTTCTTGTGCCTAGCGAGGGCCAAGGCCTCTGGCCTTGGCGGACGGAGCACAGGAACCGGAACGTACTTCAGGTACGTGAGGATTCCGAGCACCGCCCAACGACGCATGGCGGCCGCGCAGTAAAAAATTCTTACCCTCTCAGTCCTTGAACGCGCGCCCCAGGTGCAGCACCCAGTAGCGTTCGTACTGGCCAGGGCCGACCACGCAGGCCATGCCCACGTCGACAAAGCTGGGCTCCATCAAATTGTCGCAATGGGCGGCGCTGCTGACCCAGGCCAGCATCACCTCGTCCAGGGTTTCCTGCCCCCCGGCCAGGTTCTCGCCGGCGCGCATCAGGGGGTAGCCCTGCAGGCGGAAGCGCTTGCGCAAGGTCAGGCCCAGGGCGCTGATATGGCTGAGCTCATTGCGCTGTGACAACTCGCCCGCAAAAGCCTGGGCCGAGGCCGCCAGGCGCGGGTCCCAACGCAAGGCCTGGGCCGGCGGCATATTCACCGCGCCGCATTGGCGGGGCTGGGTGCGCAAGGCATTGATCTGAGCCAGCACCTCTTGGGGATTGAGGCCTTTTTGGCAGGCGCTGGAATCGCTGAGCGTCGGGCCGCCGCCAGCAAAACAAAGGCTGGTGAAGGTGAGCAGAACAGCTGAAACGAGAGCGCGCATGCAACAAGCAAAGGCTGTGAGGGAGCAGGATCTTAAACGGCAGTTCTGTCGCTTTCAGCCCTCCAGATCAAGGGTCTAAAAAGAAAGCGCACAAAGTGCACAATCGCGCCATCGCTTTAGAGCAGGCTACTCAGCTTGACCCACCATGGCCGAACCCGTGAACACTGCCCTGGGGCAATTGAAAATCGACCGCCAAGCGCCCTCCGCCAAGAGCCCACAGCGCAAGCGCAAGACCTGGCCCTGGCTGCTGGGCGGCCTCCTCACCCTGGCCTTGGGGGCCGCCGTTTTGATGCCTTCCAAGCCCGAGGTGCAGACCAGCTCGGTGCTGCAAAGCTACCCCTCCCAGCAATACCTGCAACTCACCGCCTCGGGCTATGTGGTGGCGCAGCGCCGTGCCGCCGTGGCCTCCAAGGCCACGGGCCGATTGATCGAACTCAATGTGCGTGAAGGCTCGGTGCTCAAGAAGGGCGAGCTGATTGCCCGCCTGGATGCCTCCGATGTGCAGGCCGCCATCGCCACCGCCCAGGCCGGTGTGCGCCAGGGCGAGGCGGGCGTGCGCCAGGCTCTGGCCCTGCAGCAACAGGCGGCGGTGGAACTGGCCAATGCCGATGCCGAAATGCAAAGGGCCAAGGGATTGAAGGCCCAGGGCTTTGTCTCCGACCAGGCCCTGGACGCCGCGCAACGCCGACTCGATGCCGCGCGCGCGGGCCAGGCCGCAGCGCAAGCCAGCGTCGCCCAGGCCCAGGCCAGCGTGGCCCAGGCTCAGGCCCAGGTGAATGCGCAGCAGGTCAACCGCGACTACACCGAGATCCGCGCGCCTTTCGATGGCGTGGTGCTGAACAAAAACGCCAATGTGGGCGACATCATCACCCCCTTCTCCAATGCCGCCGGCTCGCAGGGCGCGGTGGTGACCATGGCCGATATGTCCACCCTGGAGGTGGAGGCCGATGTGTCCGAGGGCAGTCTCTCCAAGGCCAGCAAGGGCCAGCCGGTGGAGATCAGCCTGGACGCCCTGCCAGACAAACGCTTCAGCGGCCGCGTCGTCGGCCTGGTGCCCACGGTGGACCGGGCCAAGGCCACGGTGATCAGCAAGGTGCAGTTCGATCAGCTGGACCCGCGCATCCTGCCGGAGATGAGCGCCAAGGTCAGTTTCCTCTCCCAGGCCCCGACAGCGGCCGAGCAAAAGCCGGTGCTGGCCGTCAACCCCAAGACGGTGTTGGAGCGGGACGGCAAGCAGTGGCTGTTCCGCATCCAGCGCGAGGGCGACAAGGAAGTGCTGCAGGCGGTGGAGATCAAGGTCGGTCGCAAGCTGGGCGATGTGGTGGAGGTGGCGGCGCAGGGCGGCGCCACGCTCAAGTCGGGCGAGCGCCTGGTGCTCTCGCCCGATGCCAAGCTGAAAGACGGCGCCCAGGTCAAGCTGGCCAGCAAATGAGCAACCCGCAAGAGCCCCTGATCCGCATCCGCGATCTGAGCAAGTCTTACCAGCGCGGCGGTCAAGACATCCCCGTGCTGCTGGACATCCAACTCGATGTGCAAGCCGGTGACTTTGTTGCCCTGATGGGCCCCAGCGGTTCGGGCAAGAGCACCTTGCTGAACCTGATCGCCGGCATCGACCAGCCCACGAGCGGCCGGATCGAGATCGGCGGCGTGGACATCGCCACCCTGAGCGAAGGCCAGCTGGCCGATTGGCGGGCCCGCAATGTGGGTTTCATCTTCCAGTTCTACAACTTGCTGCCCGTGTTGACGGCGTTTGAGAACGTGGAGCTGCCCTTGCTGCTGACGGGTCTCTCCGCCCGCCAGCGGCGTGAACACACGCTGGCGGCCCTGGCCATGGTCAAGCTGGAAGACCGCATGGATCATTACCCCAACGAGCTCTCCGGCGGCCAGCAGCAGCGCGTGGCGATTGCCCGCGCCCTGGTCAGCGACCCCACCCTGATCGTGGCCGACGAGCCCACCGGCGATCTGGACCGCCACACCGGCGAAGAAGTGCTGGGCCTGCTGGACGAGTTGAACCGCAAGCTGGGCAAGACGATTGTGATGGTCACCCACGACCCCAAGGCCGCCGCCCGCGCCCGCCGCATGGTGCATCTGGAAAAAGGCGTGCTGGTGGACGAAGCGCCCGACTTGCTGACTGGCAAGACCTGACCCTCTGTTCATCCCATGTTCATCCTCAAGCTGCTGCTGAAGAACGCCTTCCGCCACAAGCTGCGCACCACCCTGACCATGGTGGGCCTGGTGGTGGCGATCTGCGCCTTCGGCCTGCTGCGTACCATCGTCGACGCCTGGTATGCGGGGGTGGAGGGCTCCAGCAGCACCCGCCTGGTGACACGCAGCGCCATCTCGCTGACCTTCCCGCTGCCGCTCAACTACGGGCAGCGCATCAAGTCGGTGGAGGGGGTGAGTGGCATCAGCTGGTCGAACTGGTTTGGCGGGGTCTACATCACCGAGCGCAATTTCTTTCCGCAGTTCGCGGTGGACCCGACGACTTATCTGGCCCTCTACCCCGAGTACCGCCTGAGCGATGCCGAACGCCTGGCCTTTATGCGTGACCGCCAAGGCGTCATCGTGGGCCGCAAGCTGGCCGACAAATTCGGCTGGAAGGTGGGCGATCAAATCCCGCTGCGCGGCACCATCTACCCCGGCACCTGGACTTTCAATTTGCGCGGCATCTGGGACGGCGCCGAGGCCAAGACGGACGAAAGCCAGTTGCTGATGCACTGGTCTTATCTGAACGAGACGGTGCGCAAGCTCTACCCCAAGCGGGCGGACGCGGTGGGCGTGTACATCGTCGGCATCAAGGAGCCACAGAACGCTGCCCTGATCTCGCAACGGGTGGACGAGTTGTTCAAGAACTCCCTGGCCGAAACCCTGACCGAAACCGAGTCGGCCTTTCAGCTCAGCTTTGTCTCCATGAGCGAGGCGATTTTGGTCGCCATCAATGCGGTGAGCCTGATCATCGTCCTCATCATCATGGCGGTGATGGCCAACACCATGACGATGACGGCGCGCGAGCGCCTGGCCGAGTACGCCACCCTCAAGGCCCTGGGCTTTGCGCCGTCCTTCGTCGTCAAGCTGCTGTTTGGTGAAAGCCTTTTGATCGCCCTGATCGGCGGAGGCCTGGGCCTGCTCTTGACCCTGCCCCTGGCGGCTGGCTTTGCCAGTGCCGTGGGCACGCTCTTCCCCAGCTTCCATGTCTCCGGCCTGACCATGGGCTTGCAGGTGGTGGCCGCCTTGGTGGTGGGCCTGGTGGCGGCGGCCTGGCCGGCGTGGAAGATGAGTCGGATCGACATTGTTCAAGGCTTGCGCCATGTGGCTTGAAATCCAATGAAAGCCATCCCCCTCTCCTACATCGCCCGCAACCTCTGGGTGCGGCGCGTCACCACCTTGCTGACGGCCGGTGGCATGGCCCTGGTCGTGTACGTCTTCGCCACCGTCTTGATGATGAGCGAGGGCATACGCGCCACCCTGGTGGCGACCGGCCAGCCCGATAACGTCATCGCCCTGCGCAAGGGCGCCGGGGCCGAGATCAATAGCGGCGTCGACCGCGGCCAGGCCGCGATTTTGGAAAGCCTGCCCGGCCTGGCCACCGACGCAGCCGGTGCGCCCCTCATCACCAAGGAGCCGGTGGTGCTGAACAATCTGCCCAAGCGCGGCACCGGCAAGCCCAGCAATGTGACGGTGCGCGGCACCTCGGCCAGTGGCCTGCAGCTGCGGCCCCAGGTACGGCTGGTCGAGGGGCGCATGTTCAGACCTGGCACGGCCGAGATCGTCACCGGCCGCGCCATTGCCCAGGGTTTTCAGGGCGCGGGCCTGGGCGAGACCCTGCGCTTCGCCGGCCGCGACTGGACGGTGGTGGGCGTGTTCGATGCCGGCCGCAGCGGCTTTGATTCGGAGATCTGGGGCGATGCAGAGCAGATGCTGCAAGCCTTCCGGCGCAACGCCTTTTCCACCGTGGTGTTCCGCCTGGCCGATGCCAGCCAGTTCGAGGCGATCAAGGCCCAGATCGAGGCCGACCCGCGCATGACGGTGGAGCTCAAACCCGAGATGAAGTTCTACGCCGAGCAAAGCGAGGCCCTGGCCAAATTCATCAGCATTCTGGGCACGGCCTTGTCGGTGATCTTCTCCATCGGCGCCATCGTCGGCGCCATGATCACCATGTTCGCGGCCGTGGCCTCGCGCACCGGCGAGATCGGCACTTTGCGCGCCCTGGGCTTCAGGCGCGGCGCGGTACTTGTCGCTTTTTTGGGAGAGTCCCTGCTGCTGTCCTTGGTTGGCGGCCTGATCGGGCTGGCCGCCGCCTCGCTGATGCAGACGGTCAATATCTCCACCACCAACTTCCAGACCTTCTCCGAGCTTGCCTTTCAGTTCAAGCTGACCGCCTCCATCGTCTGGCAAACGCTGGCATTTGCCTTGTTCATGGGCTTTGTCGGCGGCTTTATTCCGGCCTGGGGCGCGGCGCGAATGAAGATCGTGGACTGCTTGCGGGCCGCTTGAACCCAGGGCTGACAGCCCCACGCGTAGCTTGCAAGCTAGGGCTTTCGCGCCCCCCAGTTCACGGGATGACTAGGACTATCCCCCGGGGTTGGAGCCAGAGATTTGTGAACTAATCCACAACCCCTTCACAGGGCTGATGACCGCATGCACGCTTGGGATTCCAAAGATCCCAAACCGCCCTGCGGGTCAGATCTCACACAATGGTCACGAGGGATTTTTTTATGTTTGCAATCAAACGCAGCATGATCGGGCTGGGAGCCCTAGTCTTGATGAGCGCGGCCCAAGCTTCGACGAGCTCGACACCGGCGCTGTTCAGCGAAGGCTTTGACAGCTTCAGCAGCAGCGGCTGGGTGCTGGTCAACAACAGCGCACTTGAGGGTCAGGCCTGGAGCCAAGGCGTCGAAGAGTTGCTGAGTGGCGCCCAGTCCGGCGCTGCCAACTCCTTCGCCTTCGCCAGCTACCTGAGTGCAGCCAACGGTATCGGCAGCATCGACAACTGGTTGATCAGCCCCGAGATCACCCTGGGCGGCGCCAGCAGCCTGAGCTTCTACGCTCGCACCCAGGACCTGGCTGGTTTCAACGACGCCTTCAAGGTCTTGTTCAGCGCCGGTTCGGGCACCGCGACCAGCGGCTTCACCGCCCTGGCCAGCATCACCGCCACCACCGGCGGCTGGACCCAGTACACCTTTGCCCTGCCCAGCGCCGCCACCGGCCGCATCGCCTTTGAGTACCTGGTGGCCGACGCCGGCAACGCCAACGCACTGGGCATCGACACCATCTCGGTGACGGCCGCCGTGCCCGAGCCCTCCAGCTACGCCTTGATGGCCGCAGGCCTGCTGGGCCTGGCCGCGCTGCGCCGCCGCGCCGCCAGCAAGTAAGCCACGACCGGCTCATATCCGCCCGCCACCCGGCGCCTTGGGCTGCTGCAGCCCTTGTACGTGCACGTGGGCGCGATCCATCACAGACCAGGAACCCGATATGAAGATCAACACCTCTTTCATGGCGGCCGCTGTTGCGACCGTCGGTTTGATGGCCGCTGGTGCTGCCTGCGCAGCCACGGTGGCCAAGGACAGCGCGACCGGTGAGTTGCGCGCCCCCACCGCCCAAGAAGCTCAGGTGCTGAGCCAGGGCACTGCCGGCAAGACCGCGCTGAAGGCCAGCGCTCCGCGTGGCCTGCGCACCGGCACCATCAACCCCCAGCCCGTCAAGCATGCCGACGGCACGGTGGAGCAGGAACTGGACGAAAGCAGCTTGTCCTACTCGGTGGCGACTCGCAATGCCGACGGCAGCATTGATCTGCACTGCGTGACCGGCGCCGAAGCCGCCGACGCCCTGCTCAAGGGCAAGAAGACCGCCGCCAAGTCCAGCAAAGCAGCAGCAGTGAAAGGCCATAGCCATGACAGCAAATAAGAACAAACTCCAAGCCACCCTGGGCGCCACCTGCGCCGCGCTGAGCCTGTTAGGCGCCAGCTTCCAGGCCCAGGCTGCCGCCACCATCGTCATCAACAACATCAATCTCGCAGGCGTTGGTTTCAATGACGCGACCCCCGCCACCCCCGTGGGCGGCAACACCGGCACCACGCTGGGTGAGCAGCGCCTGATCGCCTTCACCCATGCGGCCAATATCTGGGGCGCCACGCTGACCAGCAGCCAGCCCATCGTGATCAACGCTCAGTTCTCGGCCCTGGCCTGCACGGCCACCACGGCCACGCTGGGCAGCGCGGGTGCGACCTCGATCTTCCGCAACTTCGCCAACGCCCCCAAAGCCGATACCTGGTACTCCTACGCCCTGGCCAACAAGCTGGCAGGCAGCTATCTGGGCACCTTGAACGCGGCGCAGATCAACGCCAACTTCAACTCCAATCTGGGTCAGGCGAACTGCTTGGCAGGCTCGTCCTTCTACCTGGGCTTGGACGGTAATCACGGCGCGAACATCGACTTCGTCGCCACCTTGCTGCATGAGATGGGCCACGGCGTGGGCTTCCAGACCTTCACCAATGGCAGCACCGGCCTGCAAAACGGCGGCTACCCCTCGGTGTGGGATCACTACCTGATGGGCACGGTCACCGGCAAGCTGTGGAAGGACATGACGACGGCCGAGCGTCAGGCTTCGGCGCTGAGCGTGGACAAGCTGGTCTGGACCGGCCCCCTGGTCACCGCCGCCATCCCCCAGGTGCTGCGCATGGGCGCCCCTGGCTTGACCATCACCGGCTCGCAAGCCGGCGTCACCACCGGCCTGCATGCCGTGGGCGAGGCTTCTTTCGGCGCCCCGCTGACCAGCACGGCGGTGGCGGGCACCCTGATGCCCATCACCACCAGCACCGGTGCCCTGGACCTGGCCTGCAACCCCTTGACCGGTGCACAAGCCCTGGCCGCCAAGGGCAATGTGGCCCTGGTCAGCCGTGGCACCTGCGGCTTCACCATCAAGGTGAAGAATCTGCAAGACGCGGGCGCCAAGGCCGTGCTGATCGCCGACAACGCCGCTGGCGCGCCGGCCGGCATGAGCGGTACCGACGCCAGCATCACCATCCCCTCGGTGCGCATCTCGCAAGCCGATGGCGTGGCCCTGCTGAGCGCGCTGGCCAAGCGCACCCGCAACAGCTCGGGCGTGTTCGCCTCGCTGGGCGTGACGGGCTCGCAGTACTCCGGCGCTGACCCGCTGGGCCGCATGATGATGTTCGCGCCCAACCCCTATCAATCGGGTTCTTCGGTCTCGCACTTTGATGTGACGGCCTTCCGCAACCAGCTGATGGAGCCCTCGATCAACGGCGATCTGACTCACTCGGTGCTGGTGCCTCTGGACCTGACCTTCAAGCTGCTGCAAGACATCGGCTGGTAATCAGCCCCCGCTCTTGTTTCGCGTGCAAGCGCGCTGTCGAAAGGCAGCGCGCTTTTTTCTTCGCCTCTTTCAAGGCGGGGTCGGCTGAGGCTCGGG
Source organism: Paucibacter sp. KBW04 (assembly GCF_003852425.1). Lineage (GTDB taxonomy): Bacteria > Pseudomonadota > Gammaproteobacteria > Burkholderiales > Burkholderiaceae_C > Paucibacter_A. The sequence continues at coordinate 104,798 of NZ_QAJN01000007.1, forward strand.
GCTTGGCCTTTGCGTGGCCTGCAGGGTTTGGCCCTTGGCATCGAAGAGCCAATCGCGTGCCGTCTTCAAGGGCAGGCCTTCGGGGCTGAGGCTGCGCAGCAGCTCGCGCTCGGAGCGGCTGTGCACCGCCGTGAAGCCTTGCGACTGGCCGGGCTCGCTCACCAGCACCCAGTCGGGCTTGCCGGTGAAGGGGTCGGCATAGGCGCGGCGCAGATGGTGAAGCGTCTTGACGCCACGGCGGTCGATCAGCAAATCGTCCAGGCTGCGCGGGTTCTGCCCTGGCTGGGCGGGGCTGGCCCGGATATAGCTGGCGATGGCGCGGGCGATCTCGCCGCCGCGAAACTCCAGCTCACGTTCGCGCTCGCGCTGCGCCGCCGTGCTCCAACTCTGGCCCAGGGCCGCCAAGGCCGCCGCCGTGATGGCGACGAAGAACAGCAGGCCCAGATAGCCAAAGCCGCGCTGGCGCAGACCCAGGCTCACCTCGCCTCACCAGTCCGAAAACAAGCGGCCATCGCTGGCCCGCCCGGCCGCGCCGCTGCGCACATCAAACACCTGGCCCGTGGCCTGCGCATCGGGCGGCGGCGTCAGCGTGACCCAGGCCTCGCGGCTGCCGGTCAGCGGGTCCTCGGGAATCTCGCGGATATAGCGAGCCGTGGCCAGCTCTTCCAGCGAATCGGGGTAGCGGCCCTTGTCGGCGGCGAATTGGTCGATGGCGTCGCGCATCACATTGAGCGAGCTGCGCAGCGCCGTCTCGCGCGATTTGGCCAGGCTGTTGAAGTAACGCGGCGCGACGATGGAGGTCAGCAAGGCCACGATGGCCATCACCACGATCAGCTCGATCAGGGTGAAGCCCCGCCCGCGACCATTGAAGCGACGCCCGGGCTGAGCGCCGGGCCGCTCCCAAGCCGGCCCGCTTTGGCACCGCTGGGCGGTCAAACCGCCAAGCGGTGCCATCCCCTCGGGGGATCGACGAGGCTTGCCCGCGTTCAGCGAGGCATGACTGGGCGAGGGGTTCACCATAGCTGCCTCACCAGTCCTTGTAGCGCGTGCCGTCCAGCGCGCGGCGCTCGGAGCGCGAGAACACATCGAAAACATCGCGCCCGGCTCGCGGCTCATCGGGCGGGCTGTCGGCCGCGCGCAAACCCCAGGTCTCGGCGGCAGGCAGGCTTGGGTCGGCAAAAGGGTCGCGCGGTAGCCGGCGCAAAAAATAGATCTTGCGGCCCTCGGCCGATTTCAGGTCAGGCACGCCGTCCACCAGGGCGCGCAGATCGGGCGGATAGCCGCTGTCCTCGGGGCTGAGCTTGATCTGCCCGGCCTCGGCCGCTTTTTTGTAGGCGTCCAGCGCGCCGCGCAGCGTGCGCAGACCGGCACGCAGCTCGTACTCATGCGTGCGCTGCACCGTCACCTCCAGCAAGGGGCGGGCGGCCGTGCCCAGCATGGCCATGATGGCCAGCACCACCAGCATCTCGATGAGGGTAAAACCACGCGCGCGCATGATGTCTAACGCGGTGTGTCCACGGTCACCAAGCCCGTGCCTTCCAGGCGCACGGAGATGTTCTCACCCGCCGCACCCGTGGCGCTGATGCTGCCCACGGCGATGTTCAGCGCCTGGCCGTTGGCGGCGGGCAAGGCGCGCAGAATCAGGACCTTGTCGCCGCGCGGCGTCAACTCCACCGGCACCCGGCCGGGCTGACCGCCGCCCTGGGTGGGCGCGAATTTGGAGGGGTCGAACTCCAGCTCCGCCCGCACCGTCGCCCCACTCTCGTTCTTGAGCGTCACCGACACCGTGCCGCCCGGTCCCACCTGGGGCGTGACATCAAAACGCAGCACGGCCTCGCTGGCGGGGGGCGGCGTGACGCTGAAACCTGAGGCCGAGGTTGTGGCCGAGGCATTCGCGCCACCCAAGCTGCCCGCCGGGCCCACACCCACCTTGGCATTGGGGCGCAGCAAGCTGCTGAAGGCGCCGGGTGAGGCGTCCGTGCCGCTGGCCAGGCGGGTGAAGGCCGCGTCCGGCAGCGAGAGATTGCGCACGATGCGCGGCGTGATCAGGAGCACCACCTCGGTCTTGGTGTGGTTGTCCTGGGTGACGCCGAACAGGCGGCCGATCAAGGGCATGGCCGAGAGGCCGGGGATGCCGGTGGCCGTGCGTCTGTCTTCATCATTGATCAGGCCAGCCAGCACCTGGGTCTCGCCATCGTTGAGGCGCAAGGTGGTGGAGGTGACGCGGGTGCCAATGCGATAGGCCTTGGAGTCCGAAGGGCCCAGCACCTCGCTGATCAGATTGCTGACCTCCAGGCCCACCTTGATGCTGACGTCGTTGTCCAGCTGGATGGTGGGTTCCACATCCAGCTTGAGCCCGACGTCCAGATAGGTCACCGAGGAGGACACACCGATATTGACCGCCGAGGTGGTGGTGAACACCGGCAGCTTCTCGCCGATATGCACCTTGGCCTTCTCGTGATTGCGCACCCGAATCTTGGGGTTGGCGAGGATGTTGACATCGCCCGAGCTGCCGCGCAGCGTGGCCACCACGGCCGGGTTGGCGATAGAGGCACGGAACTCATTGCGCCGGCCCAGCTCCACCTGGCCGGTGACGCCGGTCAGGCCGTATTGCACCGTGTCCGGCCATTTCAGGCCCAGGGCGTCGGCGCGGTCGGTGCTCATCTCCAGCACCTCCACCTCCAGCATCACCTCGGGCTCGGGCAGGTCCACCGAGGCGATTAACTTTTCCACCAAGCGCATCACCTCGGGCGTGTCGCGCACCACCATCAGATTGAGGCGCTCGTCGATATGGATGTCGCGCACCTTGGCGATGGTGCGCACCATGGCCTGCACCTGCTTCACATCGGCATTGGTGAGGTAGAGAGTGCGGGTGATCAGCTCCTGATGCTCGCGCTGCTTGCCGGCGGTATTCGGGAAGATCAGCACCGAGCTGTCGTTGAGCATCTTGCGGTCCAGGGCCTGGGTGGACAGCAGCACCCGCATGGCCTCGTCCAGGCTCACATTGCGCAAAAAGATGGTGACGCGGGCATCGGCGCGCACATCTTTGTCGAACACGAAATTGATATTGGAGCTGCGGGCCAGGGCCTCAAACACCTGGCGCAGCGGCGCGTCGCGGAACTCCAGCGTCACCGGCTTTTGAAACGCCGGCCCCATCTCATTGCTCTGCGCCTCCAGCGGCCGCGCCTGGGCGGTCTGACTCAAGAGCAGGCGGGCGCCCACATGCTGGGGCGACTCCACCAGGATCTCGCGGCCCAGGGCCTCGGCCCGCTCCAGCTTGCCCTCGCGCAGGGCCGCACGCGCGGCCTGCAGCTTGAGTTCCTGGCGCGGGCCGCGCTTCAACTCGGCCTCAAACCAGGCCAGACGCGGGTGCTTGGGGTCCAGCTCACGCAGTTGTTGCATGGCCTCGCCCATCTCCTCCCAGCGGCCGGTGGCACGCAAGCCCTCGACCTGGATCAGCAGACGCGAGACCAGCTGGTTCTGCAAGCGCAGCTGGGCCGCGCGCAAGGCATGGTCTTGCGGCGATTGCTTCAAGGCCTCGCCGAGCACCGCATAGGCCTGCGGCATCTGGTTGGCACGGCTGAGCTCCTCCGCCTGGCGCAGGGCCGGGTTGGCGCAGGCGACCAGCAGGGCGGCCAGAGCCAGGGCAAGTGCCGACCTTAACAAGTGTTTCGTCTTCATGGAGGTGTGGGACGGAAGGCAATGATTTGTGGGAGCTGAGCCGGCAGCCAGGTGAGATTGAGGCCGCGCTCGTTCACTTGATCGACGCGCCACTGGCCGTCCACCACATCGCCGGCCTGCACGGCCAGGCTGCGCGTGGCGCTGGCCAGCAGGCCCTGCGCCTTGCTGCCCTCGACCAGGCGGCCGATCAGCTGATAGGGAAAAGGCGGCGCCATGGGCGGCGGCGGCGTGCTGGGTGTGGCCGCAATCTTGGGCGGGGGCGGAGGAGGGGGCGGCGCCCAGGCGGCGAACTGGCGCTCGGGCACTTCACTCCAGGCCTGGCGCTGCACCGGCGTCCAGTTAGGTGGCGCGGCTTCGGCCTCCAGCGACCGGGCTCCGCCGGCTTCCCTGGGTCGATCACGCAGGGCTGCGGGTGCCGGGCTGCGCTGAGCCGCGGCGCTAGGCAGGGCGAGGCTGCTGTCCGCCTCATCCTCGCTGTGCGCGGCCCACCAAGTGGCCAGCAGGGTCAGGGCCAGGGCGGCGATCAAGAAAATTTGACGGGTCTTGGATGGAGGCGTCGCGTTCATGGCTTGGCCCCGTCTTGTTCCAAGGCCTTGGCATCGGCGCGGCTGTGCAAAGACCATTGCAGCTCGGCCTCCACCTCGGCCGCTTGCGGCGAGGCCCGGCGCAGCTTGAGGCCGTCCAGGCTCAGGGCGGCATCGTGCTGCAAGGCGGCGGCGATGAACTGCCGTACCTGGGCATAGCCGCCGGTCACAGGCATGCTGACCCGCAGGCGCTCCAGCCCGGCGGCGGCGTCCACGCTCAGGCGGTGTTCGGTGCGCGCGCTGACCAGGCCCAAGCGCAAGCCCATCTCCAGCAAATCGGCCAGGCGCTGTTGACGCTCGGCGGCCGGCGGCAGGGCTTGCCACCACTGGGCTTGGGTGGCGGGGGCCTGCGCTTCTTGTGCGCCGGCGGCGCGCTTGAGGCGCAGCTCCTGACGCAGGCGATCGGCCTGGGCCTGGGACAGGGCGGCTTGCTCGTCCCAACGCGCCGCGGCCAGCCACAGGGCCGCCGCCAGCAACAAGGCCAGCAGGCCGATCAGGCCGGGCCAACCCAGAGCCCGCAGAGCGCGACGCAAGCGAAGAGAGTTCATGGCCTGTCCTTGCCAGCCAGAGGGGGCAGATCCGCCTGCAAGAGCTCGGGCCGCAGTCGCGCCGTCAACTCAAAGCGCTGGCCGCTCAGGCCTTGCTCGGCCGTCTGAAAACGGCTCAGCATCACCTGGCGCCAACCGGGCGCCGCGCCCAGGCGGTCGGCCACATGCAGGGCCAGCAGTTTGTCGCCGGCCAGGCCTTCCAGGCGCAGCTCACCGCGCGCGGCCGTGTAGTCCAGGCTCAGCCAGCTGATGCTGCCCTGCTCCGGTTTGGCGCCCGCATTCAAACCCGCTTGCTCGATATTGCTCAGCAGCGGCTCCCAAGCTTGTTGCAAAAGCTTTTGCGCCTCCTGCGCGCCGCGCAAGGCGTCCAGCTCGCCGCGTTTGGCCGTTTTTGTCGGAACGATGGCCACCGGCTTGTTGCCGCCCAGACGCTGCAGCTCGGCGCTCAAACGCTGCTCTTGATGCCGAGCTAAATCCAGGTTCTGACGGCTGTCCAGCATGCCCCAGACCGAGGTGCCCAGCACCAGCGTCGTCGTCAAAGCCAGCGGCCAGGCCAGAGGCCAGCGGCGCTGGCGTGGGCCTAGGAAGTCCGGGTCCGGCCAGGCTGGCAGGGCCTTGGCCTTGCTCTCAAACCAGTCGCCTTGTGGCGCAAGCGCAGTCAAATCGGAAAGAAAGCGCAGCGAAGCCGCCGCCGCCGGCAAGGCCACGCCCCTCGCCTCCAGGCCAAAGCCCTGCACCAGCAGCGGGCCTGGCATCTCGGCCTGCAGCTCGGGCAAGAGCTCCAGCAAGGCCTGCCGCGTGGCGGACTCCAGGCGCAGCTGGCGCAGGCTGTGCAGGCAGCCGCCCTCCAGGCGCAAGCAGGTCAAGACCTGACCCTCCACCCAGGCCAGGCCGGCCCTCGGCGCCCGCGCCCATTCGGGCTCGCTCAGCAGCAGCTGCTGCAAAAGCGGCGCCCAGGCCGGCCGCACGCGGCGCAGCAAGACGGCCTCTTGATCGAACAAAAGCCGCAGCGCGGCCCAATCCAGGCCATGCAGGGCGCTCAGACCTAGGCCTGCCGTGCCGGAGCGCCAGCTGGCCAAGGGCCAGGCCCGCGCGAGAGCGCCAAAGTAATGCGCAAACTGCTGGCGGCCATAGGCTTGCAGCGCCTCTTCCTCGCCCAGAGGCAGGCCGGGCTCGCAGACCAGCTCATGCAGCAAGCGGGCGGAGACGATCAACTCCAGCGCCTGGCCGCGATGGGTTGAGGCCCAGTCCTGGGCTGGGTGTTGGAGGCCGTCGCCATCGAGTTCGCGCAAGCCCTCGGCCGTCAGGAAGAGGCGGGTGGCTTGGCGCTGCAAACGCGCCGCCAGCCTCGCGCGCCAGCCCGCCGTCGGCGCGGGCGCTGCGGCCAAGGGAGTGAACATCAGGGTCTTAGCGCTGCTACTCATCGAGGGTGACCCTCTCCAGTTCCTCGAAGGTGGTTTCACCCCGGCAAACCGCTTGCAAGGTCATGACCCGCAGCGGCTTCATGCCACGCGCGCGGGCGGCCTCCTTGATCTGCGACATGGGCGCGCGGGCGGCGATCAGATCGCGCAGGCCGTCGTCCAGCTTGAGCAGCTCGGCCACGGCGCGGCGGCCTTTGTAGCCGGTGCCTCGGCAATGGCCGCAGCCCTCGCCGCGCAGGAATTGGTGTTCGCCTTCTTTCAGTCCATAACGGGTGAGCGTGACGGCATCTGGCGAATACGGCCGGGCGCAATGCTTGCAGGTCAGGCGCACCAGGCGCTGGGCCAGCACGGCGTTCAGGGCCGAGACCACGTTGTAGAGGTCCAGGCCCATATGCATGAAGCGGCCGATCACATCGAAGGCATTGTTGGCATGCACGGTGGAGAAGACCAGGTGGCCGGTCAGCGCCGCCTGCACAGCGATTTGCGCCGTCTCGGGGTCGCGGATCTCGCCCACCATCACCCGGTCGGGGTCGTGGCGCAGGATGGAGCGCAGGCCGCGCGAGAAGGTCAGACCTTTTTTCTCGTTGACGGGGATCTGCACCACGCCCGCCAACTGGTACTCCACCGGGTCTTCGATGGTGATGATTTTGTCGCTGCCGGTATGGATCTCGGCCAGGGTGGCGTAGAGCGTGGTGGTCTTGCCGCTGCCCGTCGGCCCGGTCACCAAGAGCATGCCGTGAGGCTGGCGGGCCTGGGCGCGGATGGCGGCGCGCTCGTCGGCCTGGAAGCCGAGTGCATCGAGCGTTAGCGAACCACCGGTCTGCTCGATGCGGGCACGGTCCAGCACCCGCACGACGGCGTCTTCACCAAACACGCTAGGCATGATGGACAAACGAAAATCCACCTCGCGCCCCTGTACCTTGAGCTTGAAGCGACCGTCCTGCGGCAGGCGGCGCTCGCCGATGTCCAGCTCGGACATCACCTTCAGCCTTGAAACCAGCTGCTCGGCCACCGCGGCGCCCTCCACCGTGCGCACCATGGACATCACGCCGTCGACGCGGAAGCGGATCACCGCGCCGCGCAGCGTGCATTCGATGTGCACATCGCTGGCACCGTCCTGCAGCGCGTCGTACAAGGTGGCATTGAGCAGGCGCACCACCGGGCTGGCCTGCTCGGACATGGCCAGGGCCGAAAGCTCTAGCGCGTCGCCGCTGCTGTCAGCTTCCACCACCGCCTCTTCCACATCGGAGAGCGCGCGGAAGTCGGCCTCGCCCGCGCCCAACCAATGCGTCACCGCCGCCGCGTCGCAGCGCAGCCAGCGCACAGGAGACTGCAGGCGCGCCTCCACGCTTTGCAAAAGCATGGCGTCGGCCTCGCGCTCGCCCAGAAGCATCTTGCGGCCGCTGCTGCTGGAGACGGCCAGCACGGCCCGCCAACGCTGGGCCTGGGCCTGGGGCCAGGCTTCAAAGTCCAGCGCCCAAGGGCCTTGTTCCTTTGGCAGCCAGTCCTGCAAGGAAAGCTGTTCGCTCATTGCACCTGCTCCACCAGCTGGAATATCGGCAAATACATCAGCACGATGATGCCGCCTATCAGCACCCCCATGATCAGCATCAGGGCCGGGTTGATGGCGCGCGTCAGCAGCTCGGTCAGGCGTGCCGCCTCTTCATCGTGAAAGGCCGCGGCCCGCTCCAGCATGGCCGGCACTTCGCCGCTGCGCTCGCCCACACGCACCATGCGCCGGGCCACCGGCGTGGCCAGGTTCTGCGCCTCCAAAGCCTCAGAAAGACGCTGGCCGCTCTCGATCTGCGCGGCCGCTGCCGCCACCGCCGGTCGCCAGGGCGCGGCCACCACATCCTCAACAATGCGCAAGCTGGCCAGCACCGGCACGCCCGAGGCCAGGAGCATGGCCAGGCTGCGATACAGGCGCGCCAGGGCCAGCACGCGCAGGCGCGGGCCCAGGCCAGGCAGGGTCCACAGGGTGGCTTGCAGGCGCTGGCGCAGCGGCTCATGCCGCCACAGGGCAAAGCCCGCGAACAGCAGCAGGGCCAGGCCGCCTAAGACCGCGAAAGGATGAGCGCCAGCCGTCTGGCCAAACTGAATCAAGAGCCGCGAGGCCCAGGGCAAATCATTGCCCAGGCCATCCAAGATGCCGGCAAAGCGCGGCAAGACAAAGAGCAGCAAGAACATGATCACGCCGCCGCCCACGGCCAAGAGCATCACCGGGTAGACGCAGGCCGCGACCAGGCGGGCACGCAGGCTTTCCACCCAGGCGAGGTATTTGGCGTGCTGGGCCAGGGCGCTGCTGAGCTGGCCGGTGCGCTCATTGGCCGCGACGATGGCGCAGACGAGTTCATCAAAAGCCTGGGGCTGGGCGCGCATGGCCACTGACAGGGGCTGGCCCTGCTCCACACTGGCGATCACGCCGTTCAAGGCCAGGCGCACCGCCTCCACGCTTTCTTTTTCGCGCAAGGTGTTGAGGGCTTCCAGCAGGGCGATGCCGGCGTCCAGCAAGACACTCAGCTCCTGGCTGAAGAGCTGCAGAGGGAAGCGCTTGGCGCTGCGCAGGCGCTGAGCGGGAAGGCTGGCAGCCAACTCATCCACCGCCAAGACATGCTGGGGCGGCACACCCAGAATATGGGCCACCGATTGCCGGTCCGGGGCATCGACGCGCAGCAGCTTCACCCCCTCGGGGTGGAAGACACGGGCTTGGAAACTAGGCATGGCGGCGTTCGCGGCAGGGGCTGCGGCGCAGATCACCAGCTGGTCAGATCGGCATCTTCAGCCTCGCCGCCGGGGCGGCCGTCGCGGCCCAGGGACAGCAGATCGTATTCGCCATGCTCGCCGGGTGAGCGGTACTGATAGTCGTTATGCCAAGGGTCTTTGGGCAAGGCCTTGCTGAGGTAGGGGCCGGCCCAGCGCGGCTCGTCCGCCGGCTTCGTCACCAAGACCGCCAAGCCCTGCTCAGTGCTTGGGTAGCGACCCACATCGAGGCGGTATTGATCCAGGGCTTTTTGCAAGCCGTCGATCTGCGCACGCGCGGCCTTGACCTCGGACTTGCCGATCTGATTGAAAAACTTCGGGCCCACATAGCCGGCCAGCAGGCCGATGATGACCATCACCACCAACAACTCCAGCAGGGTGAATCCGCGCGAGCGCCGTCCGTCGGCAAAGGAGGTGGAGGTGGAGGTGGGGGGTTTCTGAATGAGATCCATGGAGACCAATTGAACTAACGAACTGATGAACTAAGTGCAAACCCTTGAATTCGAAAACACACGCAGAATGGCGATGTAAGTTTGACTATGGCATATCGAATTCGCTCCACCATTGGGGCTTGAACTATCCCCAATTCCGGCGCGCCTCAATGTAGCAAGGGTAGATGACAAACGTCTGAAACCCGTCGGAGATGCTACGGCCCTTGCGCCGCAACAACCCTTTTCCCCAGGCCTTGGCCCTGGGACTTTTCGCAAGCTGCACCGAAGTACGACTCTGCCAGTCGTGGTTAGCGGCCCCTCCACAGACTCATCGACGGTATCCGCCCCATGGGCTGCCGCCGAAAACTCTAGAAAGGCCTCCTATGCGCATCCCTCATTTCTTTCTCACGATCAAGCGCCGTCTGAGTGCTTGGTGGCAGGGCTTGGGCGCGAGCAAGCGCCCGGCCTCCAAGGCCCCAGAGTCGCTGGCCAAGGACAGGGCGCTTGGCGGGTCGCCGACGATCGCCATGCCCATGACTCGTTATGCCACCGTCATCATTCCGGCCTTGAACGAGGCGCGTCGCATTGCCGAGGTCGTGCGCTATGCGCTGGCCGATGAGGCCACGTCCGAGGTTTTGGTCATCGACGACAGCTCGATCGACGACACCGCGCGCCTCGCGCGCGAAGCCGGTGCGCGTGTGATCACCAGCACCATTCTTGGCAAGGGCGCCTCCATGTGCGATGGTGCTTTGAGTGCCAAGGAAGACCTGCTGGTTTATCTAGACGGTGATCTTTCCGGCTTGCAGCCAGGCATTGTCAGCAAGCTGTGTCGGCCCCTGCTACGCGACGAGGCCGACTTCGTCAAAGCTCGTTTCGGCCGCAGCGGCGGTCGCGTCACGGAGCTAACGGCCAAACCCATGCTGAAGGTCTTCTTTCCCGAAGTGGCTCATTTGGGCCAACCCCTGGGCGGCATCATTGCGGCCCGACGCAGCCTGATGCGCTCGCTCAGTTTTGAGGGGGGCTATGGGGTGGACATCGGCCTGCTGCTGGACGCCCATCGCGCAGGCGCGCGTTTGGTCGAGGTCGACATCGGCTCACTGGAACACGACAGCCAGCCCCTGCTCGACCTGACCCTGATGGCCAATGAGGTCGCACGGGTGATCTATTCCCGCGCGCGCGCCAGCGGCCGCCTGCATGTCGAGCAGGTGATCGCCATGTACGAAACCCAGCGCCAGGCCCAGGCCGAGCTGGACTACATCCTGACCCGCCGGCGCGGGCGGCAGCGCATTCTTTTGCTGGATATGGACGGCACGGTGACGCGTTCACGCTTTGCGCTCGAGTTGGCCCGGGCGACCGGACGAGAAGCGGAATTGATGACCCTGCTTGACGGCCCCAACGACGACGCAGCCACCCGCAGCGCCCGCATTGCCGCCCTGTTCAAGTTTGTGCACCAGCGCGAGTTCGAGCGCGTGGCCCACAAGCTGGAGCTGCGTCCGGGCGCCATCGAGTTTGTCAACCGCATGCGCCGTGCCGGCTTCATGGTCGGTTTGGTCAGCGACAGCTATTTTGTTGCGGCCGACATCGTGCACCGCCGCCTCTTCGCCGATTTCGCGCTGGCCCATTTGCTGCAATTTGACGCGGAGATTTGCGCCGGACGACTGCTTTTGAACTCGGGCTTTCTCGCCCATCCGGCGGACGAGGAGCGCCGCATTTGCAAGAGCCATGTGCTGCGCCGATTGCGTGAGGACCTGGGCGAACCGCCGGTGGCTGAGATCTGGGCGATGGGTGACAACATCAATGATCTTGCGATGCTGCGCAGCGCCGACAAGGCCTTCGCGATGGAGCCCAAATCAGCCCAGTTGCGTGAGGTCCCCGGCGTAATCGTGGTCAAGGGCTTTGAAGAGCTGCTGGCCCATGTACCTGCAGAACATCCCGAGGCGGCTTGAATGTCGCCCCTAGATTGGTGGGTCATCTGTGGCTATCTGGCGGGAACCTTGGGCCTGTCCGCCTGGTTTGCCCGGCGCCAAACCAGTGCCGCCGACTACTACGTGGGAGGCCGCAGCCTGCCTTGGTGGGCCTTGGCCATCTCCATCCTCGCCACGCAATCGTCGGCCAATTCCTTTATTGGCATTCCGGCCTATGTGGCCTTGGTTCAAGGCGGCGGCCTGACTTGGTTGCAGTATGAATTGATGTTGCCCCTGGCCATGATTGTGGTGATGGTGGTACTGGTTCCTGTGCTGCGTGGTTTGGGCGTGATCAGCGTCTATGAGTATCTGGAGCGCCGCTTTGACCGCCGCACCCGGGTTTGGCTGAGCGTGGTGTTCTTGCTCTCACGCGGGCTGGCCACGGGCGTAGCCTTGTACGCTGCGGCGCTGGTGGTCCAGGTCAGCACGGGTCTGCCCCTGCATTGGGCCATTGTTCTAACGGGCGGCATCACCGTGATCTACGACACCATGGGCGGCATGCGCGCGGTGGTGTGGACGGACGTGGCGCAAATGACCGTGTTGCTGGGCGGCATCGTCCTGTGCGCAAGCATCGCCTGGGATATGAGTGGCGGCGGGGCGGCCATCATCGCGGCCCAAGATCCGGCTCGCTTGGCCGCTATCGAATGGGCACATGGCGTAGGAGACGGCGCCCGGGCCCCGCTGTGGGGCTTTGTGGCGGGAGGCCTGGTGCTTTACATCAGCTATTACGGCGTCGACCAAAGCCAGGCTCAGCGCACCCTATCCGCCATCAATGTGAGCGGCGCCCAGCGTGCGCTGGTGCTCAACGGCATCTTGCGCTTCCCCCTCACCTTGGCCTATGCGGGGCTGGGTTTGGCGATCGGTGCCGTCGCGCTAAAACATCCGGCCTTGCGCGATGCGGTGCCCGCCAATCGCCTGGACCTGCTGGTGCCGCGCTTCATCGAGCTCTATCTGCCCAGTGGGGCCCGCGGCTTGCTGGTGGCCGCCATTTTGGCGGCCGCCATGTCCAGTCTGGACTCGGCTTTGAACAGCCTGTCGGCTGCGACCTTGCGTGATTTCGTTGAACCGCGGATTGGCCCCGCCAAAGCCTTGCGCGCAGGCCGATGGGTAACCTTGATCTGGGGGCTGACTATCGTTGGATTTGCCCTCACCGTCGGCGGCTTGGCCAGCAGCGTGGTTGAAGGCATCAATCGCATCGGCGCTCTGTTTTACGGCCCCTTGCTCGCTGCCTTTGCCTGCGGAATCTTGGACCGCCGCGCCCGCGGCCCCGCTGTCTTGGCTGGCGTGGCCGTGGGTTTGGCGATCAATCTTTTGTTGGCCAGCACGCTAGGCGCCAACCTGTTCTGGATGTGGTGGAACATCACCGGGCTGCTGGTGGCCACGGTGGTGACGTGGGTGGGCAGTCGCCTGATCGCGCCGCCGCAGCCCGCTCAGCTGCTGGGCACCACCTTGGATGCGCAGGCGCTGTGGCGCGGCGTATCCCAGCAAAAAGGCTTGATCACCTTATTGCTTGGCTGGGCCGTGGCCATGGGCGGGCTTGCGCTATGGTTGGGGGTCAGGCAAGGCTGAGCCGCGACAAAGGCTTACGGACGAAATTTCACAGGAGGCTGTCGGCATGTCCCTCAGACAGTTCATGTCCTTGCGCCCGCTCACGCGGGCACTGGCTGCCGTCAAAGACGGGCTTGTTCACGGCTGGGATGAGACTGCTCAAGCCCTGGGTTTGCAGGAGGATCTGTACGCCAACCCAAGGCATCGGCCCTTAAGCCGACCTGTAACGGTGGTGCTGATTGGGGCCGGTCATCGCGGCACTGTCTATGCCAACTTCGCCGCGCGCTATCCGGCCGAAATGCGTCTTGTGGCCGTGGCCGATCCCAATCCCCACCGCCGCGACCGCTTGGCCCGCTTGCACGGCGTCGCCTCCGAGCGCTGCCTTGATCGATGGGAACAGGTATTTGATCGCCCTCGCATGGCCGATGCCGTCATCATTGCGACGCCTGACGCATTGCACAGTGAGCCTTGCCTAAGGGCGCTGGAACTGGGCTATGACGTGTTGCTGGAAAAACCCATTGCGCCCACCGAGGCCGAATGCCGCGCCATACTCGCCAAGGCCCAGGCCACCGGGCGCTTGGTAGGCGTCTGCCATGTGCTGCGCTACACCCCTTACTTTCGTGAACTCAAGGCCTTGCTCGATAAGGGCTTGATCGGCGAACTCATCAGCATCCAGCATTTGGAGCCGATTGAGCATGTGCACATGAGTCACTCCTATGTGCGCGGCATTTGGCGCAAGAGCGAAAGCAGCACGCCCATCATCTTGGCCAAGAGTTGCCACGACACGGACATCATCCGCTGGTTGGTCAATGCCCATGCGGACAATGTGCATTGCTTCGGCAATTTGAAATGGTTCACCAACGCCAACGCACCCCAAGGCAGCACCGAGCGCTGTACCGACGGCTGCCAGGTGGAGCATGAGTGCCCCTATTCAGCCCTGCAAATTTATCTGCGCGATCGCAAGCGGCTCTATGTTTTTGATCTGCCAGAGGACAGCACGCTGTGGGACGCCACCATATTGCTGAACTTAAAAACCAGCGACTACGGCCGCTGCGTCTACCGCATGGACAACGACCAACCCGACCACCTGACCGTCAATATTTTGTTCAAGAATGAAGTGACTGCCGCCTTCTCCATGGAGGCCTTTGTGTCCTACGAAGGACGCCGCACACGCATCATGGGTTCGCTCGGCGATGTCACGGGCGATATGGAGAGCTTTACTCTGACCAGCTTCAAGACGGGCAAGAGGCGCAGCTGGCGTATGAAGACCGATGCCCATGGCGGTGGCGATCACGCCATGGTGCGCGATTGGGTGCAGGCCGTAGGCCAGCAGGACGCGACGCTGCTGAGCTCATCCATCGCCGAGTCGGTCGAAAGCCATCTGATGGCTTTTGCCGCCGAGCGTAGCCGCCTCCAACGCACGATTGAAGATGTGCGGCTATGAAACAAACGAGAGAACCGCGGCGGGCGGCGGCTTAAACTTTTCGCTCCTGCCATCAGCCGCCCTGGAGCACACTTTTGAGCCCTTTCAATTCTGAATCCAAGCCTTGCAGCCGCCGCCATTTCTGCCGGGTCGCCAGTGCAGCCGCCTTGCCCTTTTTTGCAGCGGGAGCGGCCTATGCCCAAGGCAAGCCTGTCGAGGGCCAACACTATCGCCGCCTGCGCACGCCGCAAAACACCGGCAATGAGCGCGGCGAGGTGCTGGAGTTCTTTTGGTACGGTTGCCCGGCCTGCTACAAGCTGGAGCCGGCGCTGAATCAATGGCTGGCGCGCAAGCCCGCCGATGTGAGCTTCAAGCGTGTGCCCTCCATCATTCACGCGGTGAGCAAATCGCATCAGCGCATCTTCTACGCCCTGGATGCCATGGGACTGGAAGAACGCCTGCACGCCCAGGTCTTTGCCGCGGTGCAGGCCGATTCGGCCGCCCTGCAAGAGCTGCCCGAGATCCAAGCCCTGATGAGCAAGCTCGGGGTGGACGCGGCCAAGTTCGCCCAGGTCTACGGCAGCTTCAGCGTGCAGTCACGCTGCCAGCAAGCGGACCGCCTGATCCAAGCCTATGAGGGCACGGGCGTGCCCATGCTGGCCGTCAACGGCCGCTTCGTCACCACGCCGGCCATGGCGGGGGGCGACAAGGCGGCACTGACGGTGGTGGACTATCTGCTGGGGCTGGGCAAGAAGGCTTGAGCGCTCAAGCGCGCCTCATCGGGGGAGGCCTAATGCAGCGCAGGCACGATGGCAAGCCACATCCAGGCCTTGTCACCCAAACCCGTTGTTCCCCCTAGGTTCAAGTGAGTCTTCAGGTCCAACCCGAATGGAGGGGCTGGCCACGAGCAGCGATTCTTGAGCTTGCCGACTCGTCATCTCAACGAGAACGCACACGGGCTCTGCCAACAAGCTCCTAAGGCTTGAGGGCGGGCCACCTCGCTGCTCGCAGCGTTTGCGAGCTCAAGTGCTTTCGACGAAAGAGGTTGAAGACCATGAAACTGCATCCCTCCCTTCTTGCCGCCGCCGCCGCGCTGCTCGCAGCCCAGGCGGGCGCCACCACCATCAATTTTGACGATCTCGCCGAGGGCGATACCTTGTCCAACCAGTACGCGGGCCTGGGCGTGACCTTCACACCCAATGCATTCAGCGGGGCGGGCAGTTCAGGTTCGGGCATGGACTGGGCCAGCAATACCGATATGACCATCACCCATTCGGTGACTGGCGATGTGGGCAGCCTGGGCTCGCCCCCCTTGGTCAGCGGCATGGTTTTGCACAGCTTTGGCGGTTGGTTCGGTGAAGATGGTGACCCAAGTTTCAGCATCAACTTCGCCGCCCCCATCAAGTCCATCAGCATGGACTTTGCCGGCGTCACCGACTTTGCCGACACCCGAATCTTTGTCTACAACGGCGCCACGCTTGTTTCTACCGTCGCCGGCAGCAGCACGGGGCAGTTCACCCTGAGCTATAGCGGCGGCAGCTTCACCAGCGTGGTCGTGGCAGCGGGCAGCTTTGACGACTGGGTGGCGGTGGACAATATCAACTTCACGGCCGCAGCCGTCCCCGAGCCAGCCAGCTACGCCTTGATGGCGCTGGGCTTGAGCGCCCTGGGCCTGATGCGCCGTCGACGCGACTGAGGGGCCGCGCCCGTGGCGCTCAATGCAGCTCGGCCGCCACGCCCGGGCCCTGCATGGGCAGGCGCAACAGCACTCGGGTGCCTTCGCCCGGGCGGCTGTGTAGCTCGATCTCGCCGCCCAGCGCCACCGTGACCAGGTTGTGCGCCACATGCAGACCCAGGCCGCTGCCGCCTTGGCCCAGGCGGCCGGTGACAAAGGGGTCGAAGATGCGGCTCTGCAGCTCGGTGGCAATGCCACGGCCGTTGTCGCTGAGCTCGATCAGGACTTCCGTTTCCGACATCGCCCGTGCGCGGATCTCGATCTGCGCCCGAGGCGGGGCCGCGTCGCCGCCGAAGGCATGCCGCAAGCTGTTGTCCAGCAGCCGGCTCAGGACCTGAGCAAGCGCATTGGCGGCGCTGTCCATCTCCAGGCCCTCGGGCACATCCACACAGAGAGAACAATCGGCCTCGCGCAAGGCCTTGGCCCTGCCGGTCAAGGCCTCCTCCACCACCGCGGCCACGCTGAAACGATGGCGGCGCCAGCTGCCCGGCTCAATCGCAAGTTGCTTGAAGTCCAGCACCAATTCACTGGCCTTGCCCAGGCTGCTCATCAAGATCTCGGTGCCATCGCCCAGGGTTTGCAGAAAGTCGCGCAGGCCCTGGCCGGAGATGGAGCGCGGCGGCAGGGCCGCAAACTCGCGCACCCGGTCTTGCATGGTGCTGGCCACCATCAAGCCATTGCCAATCGGGGTGTTGAGCTGATGGGCCAGGCCGGCGACCAGGCTGTCCAGCGCCGCATTCTTTTTCACCTGCAAGAGCCGGGCCTGGGCCTGCTGCAATTGCTGCAAGGTGCTGGCCAGCTCCTGATTGCTGCGCTCCAGCTGCAGTTGGCGGTCGATCAGGGCGAAGTCGCGCTCCACCGTTTTCTTTAACTCCCACAGCAGCTCGACATAGCGCGCCTCAAACTGGCGCCGCTTGCTGTCCAGCACGCAGATGGTGCCAAACACCGACTGGTCGGGCCACAGCAGCGGCACGCCCAGATAGGCAATCATGTTCAGCGCGATATCGGGGTTTTTGGACCAGAGCGGATCCTCCAGCGCATTGGGCACTTCCAGCAGGCTGCGACTGGCCATCACGGTCTCGCAGTAAAGCCCCGTGCCCAGACGTGCCGTCTCATGCGGCTCGTAAGGGTTGCCCTCACGATGCGCGGCAACCAGAACCTCGATCTGCTCGGGATGGACCCGCATGATCAAGGCCGCAGGCACTTCAAAAATGCCGGCCATGGCGTTCGCTGTTTCCTGCCATTTCCCAAGCACTTCGCTGGGAACTTCGTGACGACGGTAAGGCATCTGGCTCTCCTCCGCTGACTCGACATTCAAGCGGATGCCGATTCTCTGAGCAAGCTTAGCGAAATGGCTGGCATCTGACCAGCGAGAACCTGGCATCAAAGCGGTGAGCTAATGTCTTGTTTAGACGTCAAGTGAATGAGGCGGGCAAGAAAAAGCCCGCAGCTTTTGGGCAGCGGGCCTGATGTTGACAGTCTATTGCTAAGTACTTTTTAGAACGGGATGTCGTCATCCATATCGTCCTCCGAAGGGACGATCTAGCTTTAGAAGGGAATGTCGTCATCCATATCGTCAAAGCCCGTGGCCGCACGCGGGGCCGGGGCGGGTGCACGGGGCGCCGGGGCGCGCGGTGCGGGAGGACGAGCGGGCGCGCGAGCCGCGGGCTGCTGATCGCCGTAGTCGTCGCCACTGCCGTAGCCGCCACCGCCTGCAGCTGCGCCACCCGCGCTGCGACCGCCGCCGTAGCTGCTGCCGCCACCCTCATCACCCCCCCCATCGCGGCCGCCCAGCAGCTGCATCTGGTCGGCGATGATTTCGGTGGTGTAGGTGTCGCGGCCTTCCTTGTCTTGCCACTTGCGGGTGCGCAGACGGCCTTCGACGTAGATGGGCTTGCCCTTCTTGCAGTACTGACCCACGATCTCGGCCAGCTTGTCATTGAAGACGACGCGGTGCCATTCGGTCTCTTCCTGGCGCTCACCGGATTCGCGGTTTTTCCAGTTGCGGGTGGTGGCCAGGCTGATGGTGCAGAAGGCCACGCCGCTGGGGTTGTAGCGCAATTCGGGGTCGCGCCCCAGATTACCGATGAGAATGACTTTATTGACCGAGGCCATATTGCGCTCCGCGTAGCGAGAGAGAGAGAAAACCAAAGCCGGGATTATGCCGCCCGCCGCTCCCGGCGAGTTGGCGGCTATCCCTAGTGGCCCTGGCCGACCGCAAATGATGCCCCGAATCCGGCACTTGATCTCCTCGGCCTCCAGCACCGGCCAAAGCCTACCTAAGATTCACCCCATGCTCTCCACCGCCCCTCCCACACACAGCAATCGCCGGCTCTGGCTGGCCTATGCAGGTGGGTGCCTACTCACCTGGTTGCTCTTTGTTTTGGGGGTGACCGAGTTCCAACCCGGCCTGTGGCAGTTCTGGGAAGCCATGTACCAGGCCAGCATGAGCCTGTGGCCGCCCATGCTGCTGGGCCTGGGCGTTTGGCCCTGGCTGGGCTGGCTGAACCGTCGGCAGCGGCCGCTGTGGGCGCTGTGCGCTTGGCACCTGCTGGGGGCGCTCTTGTTTGCCGAGGTCTGGCAGTTGCTGGACTATGCGGTAGCCCTGTGGCTGTTCGGCAGCGCGCATGCCCACGCGATGCTGGCGCAGGCCATTCTCTGGCGCGCGCTCTGGGGTGCGCTGGTGTATCTGGCCCTGCTGACGGCCTTCAGCGCCGTGTTGAACGCGCGCCGCGCCAAGCAGCTGGAGCTGGCCCAGGTGCAGGCGGAAACCGCCCTGGCCCGGGCCGAACTCTCGGCCATCAGCGGCAAGCTCAACCCGCATTTCCTCTTCAACACCCTCAACTCCCTGATCGCCCTGACCCGCAAGGACGCCAAGGCGGCCGAGCAAGGCTTGCTGCGCTTTGCCGGCATGCTGCGCTATGTGCTGGCCGAAAAGCGCGGGGCCAGCGAACGCGTGGCCCTGCAGGACGAGCTGGAGTTTGTGCGCGACTATCTGGCGCTGGAGGCCTTGCGCCTGGGCCCACGCCTGCGGGTGAACTGGCAGCTGGACCCGCAAACCCTGCTGGACGAGATCCCGCCCCTGAGCTTGCAGCCCCTGGTGGAAAACTGCGTGCGCCACGGTATCGCCCCCCTGCCACAGGGCGGCGAGATCATCATCAGCGCCCAGCGCGATGCCATGACCCAGGCCCTGCAGCTCTGTGTGCGCGACGACGGCCAGGGCTGCGAGCCCGGCCAGACCGAACGCCAATCCAAACCGGGCAGCTCCGGTGGCGTGGGCCTGAGCGCCTTGCGCCGCCGCTTTGCCCTGGACTTTGAGGGCCAGGCCCGTATGCAGATCCACACCGCGCCTGGCCAGGGCTTCCGGGTCGATTTGTGGATACCCCAATATTGAAACCAAGCCAGCAAGAACAGAGCCCATGCAAAGCATCAGCACCTTGATCGCCGAAGACGAGCCCCTGGCCAGCGAGAGCCTGGCCGAATGGGTGAGCCAGCTGCCCCAGCTGCAGCTGCAAGCCCAGTGCGCCGATGGCCCCACAGCCCTGGCCGAGATCCGCCGCCTGCGGCCGCAGCTGGTCTTCATGGACATCCAGATGCCCGGAATGACGGGCTTGCAGGTGCTGCGCGCCTTGCAGCAAGACCTGGAGCTGGAAGGCCGGCCCCTGCCCACCGTCATCTTCACCACCGCTTACGACGAATATGCGCTGACCGCCTTCGAGCTGCATGCGGTGGACTATCTGCTCAAGCCTTTCTCGCAAGAGCGCTTTAAAGAGGCGGTGCAACACGCCTTGCAGAGTCGCAATTCACCCAAGGCCATGAATGAGGCCTTGCAAGAAGTGGAACGGGCGGAGGAAGGAGGGAGCGCCGAGCAAGGCCTGCCGCTGGAGCCCCTGAGCCGCCTGCTGGTGCGCGACCAGGGCAAGATCTTTCCCCTGCAAGTCGATGCCATCGAGTACCTGCGCTCCGACACCAAGTACACCGCCGTCGCGAGCCGAGGCCGCCAATACCTGGTGCGCCTGCCCATCACCGCCTTCGAGCAAAGACTGGACCCGCTGCGCTTCATCAAGCTGCAGCGTTCTTGCATCGTCAATCTGGATTTCGTCGAGGCCATGACGCCGGACGAGAACTCGCAGCTGCTGGTGCAGATGCGGGACGGCAGCCGCTTCACGGCCAGCCGTGAGGTCTCCAAAAAACTGCGGGAGCAATCGATATGAGCGCCTCTTACTTCGCCTTCGCTCGCCTGGCCTTGCTGAGCCTGGCCCTGGGCGCCAGCATGGGCCACAGCCTGGCCCAAGGCCGTGGCGAGGTCGAGGGCCAGCTCTACAGCCCCGGCCCCTTCGACCGCCTGCAGGTGGAAGGGCTGAGCCAGGTCAAGCTCAGCCAGGGGGACAAGGACCAGGTCTTTATCGTGGGCGACCCCGAGCTGCAAAAAACGGTGCAGCTCCAGCTGGTCAACAAACAACTGCGCATCGAGCCCAGCGGCGGCTGGAAGTTCTGGAACAACGCGCGCCTACAGATGGAGATCACCTTGCGTGACCTCAAGCAGCTGACCCTGGCCGGGGCCAGCGATGTGCATGCGCCCGGCCCGCTGAAGCTGAACGGGTTGACGGTGCGCATCTCGGGGGCCGGCCAGGTGCGGCTGGACGACTTGACGGCCGAGCGCCTGGACTTCAATGTTTCGGGCGCTGGAGACGGCCAGTTGCGCGGCCAGGTCGCTCAGCTCAATCTGGGCATCTCGGGCAAGGGCAAGCTGCTGGCCGAGCAGCTGCGTGCCGGCCGCGCCCAGGTCAATATCAGCGGCATCGGCAATGCCCAACTCTGGGTGGTTGAGGATCTGGCCGTGCACATCTCCGGCGTGGGCTCGGTGGAGTACTGGGGCCAGCCGCAGATCACAAGGCAAACCAGCGGGCTGGCAACGATCAAGGCCTTAGGGGAAAAGCGCTAGCCGCGCACGCTCAATCACGGCTCGCCTTCCCAGTAATCGAGGCCATTCTCCAGCCTCTGCACAAAGCTGCGCCCCTGGTTGGCGAAGACGCCGATCTTGCCGGAGTCGGGGTATTCGCAGACCTCGGGCCGCTCCTGGGTGCTGATGGACAAATAGCTCAGCGGCGCGTCCGAGGTATTGAGAATGTGATGCGGGTAATCGGGCCCGCAGGGGATGAAGATCACATCGCCCGCTTGAATTGGCAGCATCTCACCGGCCACCCTTAGCGTGCCGCTACCTGCGAGCACGATGAACATTTCTTCTTGCGTGTGATGGAAGTGGTAGGGGCAGCTTTGCTGGCCCGGCGCCACCGTGTCCACCCCGCAACCCAGCTTGCGGGCTTTGGTGCCCTCGGAGACGCCTCCGATCAGGCTGTCGTAGCGCGGCGCGCGCACAAAGCGTTCGCGTGCCACGGTCTGGTGGTTGCGGATCAACTGGTGGCGCAATTCTTCGGCGCGGCTGCTGCTAGATTCACTCAACTCGGTTCTCCCCGACAATGGCCGACTCCATGAGCCAGCATCCCCATCATCCAGTCCTGCTGAACATCCTGCAAGAGGTGTTCGGTTATGGCGCATTCCGCGGCGCCCAAGAAGCCATCATCCAGCATGTGACGGGCAGCGGCGACGCCCTGGTGCTGATGCCTACCGGCGGCGGCAAAAGCCTTTGCTACCAGATCCCCGCCATCGCCCGGCACCGCGCGGGGCAGGGCGTGACGGTGGTGGTCAGCCCCTTGATCGCGCTGATGCATGACCAGGTCGGCGCGCTGGAAGAGGCCGGTGTGCACGCGGCTTTTCTGAACTCGACCCTGAGCAATGAGCAGGCCTCGCATGTCGAGCGCGAGATGATGAGTGGCCGCCTGGTGATGCTGTACGCCGCACCCGAGCGCATCACCAACCCGCGCTTTCTGGCCCAGCTGGATTCGCTGTACGAGCGCGGTCTGCTGAGCCTGTTTGCCATCGACGAGGCGCATTGCGTCAGCCAGTGGGGGCATGACTTCCGCAGCGAATACCTGGCGCTCTCCCTGCTGCATGAGCGTTACCCCGAAGTTCCACGCATCGCGCTGACGGCCACGGCCGACGACCTGACCCGGGCCGACATCATCGAGCGCCTGCGGCTCGAAGAGGCCAGCGTTTTCATCTCCTCGTTTGACCGGCCGAACATTCGCTACGCCATCGTCGAGAAGGACAAGCCGCGCGAGCAGCTCTTGCGCTTCATCCGTGATGAACACGAAGACGATGCGGGCGTTGTCTACTGCCAGAGCCGCAAAAAGGTGGAAGAAACCGCCGACTGGCTGGTGAGCGAGGGCATCAAGGCCCTGCCCTATCACGCCGGCCTGGACGCCGCCCTGCGCCAAAAACACCAGGACCGCTTTTTGCGCGAGGACAGCATCGTGATGGTGGCCACCGTCGCCTTTGGCATGGGCATAGACAAGCCGGATGTGCGCTTCGTCGCCCATCTGGACCTGCCCAAAAACATCGAGAGCTATTACCAGGAAACCGGCCGTGCCGGCCGCGATGGCGAGGCCGCCGACGCCTGGATGGCCTATGGCCTGGCCGATGTGGTGAACCAGCGCCGCATGATCGACGAGAGCCCGGCGGGCGAGGAATTCAAGCAAGGCCAGCGCGGCAAGCTGGACGCCTTGCTGGCCCTGGCCGAGGCGACCGACTGCCGTCGCGTACGTTTGCTCAGTTACTTTGGCGAAGAAAGCAAACCCTGTGGCAACTGCGACAACTGCCTGTTCCCGCCCGCCACCTGGGACGGCACCGAGGCCGCACGCAAGCTGCTCAGCTGCATCTACCGCTTCCAACAAAACGGCGGCCAGCGCTTTGGCGCCGGCCATCTGATCGACGTCTTGCGCGGCAAGGTCACCGACAAGGTCACCCAGTACGGCCACCAAAGCTTGAGCACCTGGGCCGTGGGCGCCGATCTGCCGGAAACGCAGTGGCGCGCCGTGCTGCGCCAGCTGATCTCGCTGGGCCATGTGGTGACCGAGGGCGAGTACATGACCTTGGTCTTGGCCGACTCGGCCCGCGCCGTGCTCAAGGGCGAGGTGCAGCTGCTCTTGCGCGTGCCCACGGTGGCACCCAAGCGGGGCAAGCTCTCGCGCACGAGCAAACCGAGTTCGGGCCGCAGCGGCAGCAGCGGTGCACCCGAGGATCTGGACGCAGCGGCCCAGGCCCGTTTCGATCAGCTCAAGGCCTGGCGTGCCGAGGTGGCCAAGGAACATGGCCTGCCGGCTTATGTGATCTTCCAGAACGTCACCCTGGCCGAGATGGCCCGCCAACATCCGCAAAGCCTGGACGCGCTCTCCCACATCAGCGGCGTGGGCGCCAAGAAGCTGGAAGCCTACGGGGCGGAGATTCTGCGGGTGCTGGGCGAGAGTTGAGGCGCTCTCAGTCTGGGGCCTGGACATGCTGATCCAGCAAGGCCTGCAAGAGATCCCGCGGCGCCACCGGCTTGCGCAGAACCAGCAGATTGGCCAGCTCGGACTGCTCGGAGGGCTCGACCAGAGGCCCGCTCTCGCCGGAGAAGATCACCAGCGGCAGATCGGGCTCGCTCATGCGCACCAAGCGCAGCACATCCAAGGCCGATCGCGCCTGGGGCAGGCGGAAGTCGCTCAACACCAGCTGGGGCCGAGGCTCAGCCGACCAGGCCGCGGCAAAGCAGGCCAGGTCCGCGAAGGCACGCAGCTGCAGGCCAAAAGACTCCAGCAGGCGCTGGGTGCTCAGGCGCACCAGGGCATCGTCCTCCACCAACCAAACCCGCAGGCCGCGCAGCGCCGCCAAACCCTCCAGGCTCTCCGCCGACTCCTCCGCGCCTGAGATGGCCACGGGCGGGCGTGGCTCCAGCCGAGGCTGCAAGGCCAGCGCCGGCAGGCTCAGCGTGAAACAACTGCCCACGCCCAGCTGAGAGCTCACCGCCAGGCGATGGGCGGGCAGGAGCTGGAGCAAGGCCTTCACAATGGTCAGGCCCAGGCCCACACCACGCCCGCCCAGCACCGGGTGTTTGCCGCCCTGGAAAAAGGGCCGAAAAATCATGCCCTCGTCGACCAGGGCCGGTGCCATGCCCACGCCGTTATCGGCCACGGCGAGATGGATCTCAGCGCCCTCACGCCAGGCGCTGAGGCGCAGCCGCGCGGGCTCGCCCCTGCCCTCAGCCGCAGCGGGGCTGCGCCGGTACTTGATGCCGTTGGAAACCAGGTTGTCCAGGATTCGGCGCAGGAACTCCGCGTCGCTGTGCGCGCGCAGCGCTGCGCCGGCCGGAGGGAGGCTGAGCAGCAAGTCCAGCTCGGCGTCGGCCGCCTGGCGCTGCCAAGCCTCCTGCAAGTCCTGCAGCAAAAGGCCCAGGTCCAGTGGCTGCAAACTGGCCTGGACCTGACCCGACTCCAGATGGGAGATGTCCAGAATCGAACGCAGCTGCTCGTGCAAGGCTTGGGTGGCCTGGCGGGTCAGGCGCAGCAAGTCTCTCGCAGGCTGGTGCTGCGCCTGCAAGATGGCTTGCTCCAGCGGGCGCTGGGCGCTCAGCAAGGCCTGCACTGGCTGGCGCAGATCATGCACGGCGCTGGCGATGAAGCGGGACTTCTCGGCGCTGCGCCGCTCGGCTTCCTGGCCCAGCCTTTCCTTCAGATTGAGCACCGCCTGCATACGCCCCTGGGCCTTGCGCCCGCTGCGGGCCAGGGCCTTGTTCAGGCGCGCCAGCTCCCGCTCTTGCAGCACAAAGGCGCGGTGCTGCCTTGCCAGCTCTTCACGCAGGCGGAAGGAACCTCGCGCAAACACCTCCAGACACCAGCTGACGAAGATGCCCACCAGCAAGACCGTGCTCATGCACAGGGCAAATGCCAGCACGAAATGCTCGTCCGCCGCTCCCAAGCCGGGCCCGCGTGGCTTGAGGTAGTCACAGCTCAGCACGGTCAAGCCTGAGCACAAGGCATAGCAAGCGGCCAGGCGCTGGGCCAGCCGACAAGGCAGGCCGAACAAGGCAAACGAGGCCAGGGTGGCGGCCAGCATGCCGGTGAAGAAAAAGCGCTCGTCATAGGGCGCGGGGGCCAATAAGGCCAGCACACAGCTGGAGAAAAAACCGAGCATGACGCCGCTGCTCAAAACGCGGTTGGCAAACTTCGCGTCCTTGCCAAAGCGCGGGCTCCAGAGCCGGCTGATCAGCAGCATCAGCAGCACGGTGGTGAGCAGGCGCAGGCCGATGATCAGCGGGCCGCGCGCCGCGTACACCGGGTCATGCGCCATCCAGACCAGGTCCAGGCCCACGAACAAGGTCCACATCAGGGTGGCCAGCAGGGCCGCCAGCCTGCGCGGCTGGGCCAGCTTGGAGACATAGTCCTGCACAAAAGCTTTTTCCGTCTCGGCCTCAAACGGCCGGGGCGGACGCAGCACTCGGGCGGAGGAAAAGCTCCCGTTGACGGGCTGGCTCAGCTGGCCCTGCCAGACGGCCTCGACCTGGGGCGCGTTCACTCGGGCTGCGTCGTCCCCGCGTCGGGGCGCGGTGGGCACAACGTCAACAAGGCCTGCAACAAGGTCTCGGGCGTCACCGGCTTGCGCAGTGCAGGCAGATCGGCCAGCTCGGGCACTCGGGAGAAGTCGCCCGACTCGCCCGAGAACACCAGCATCGGTATCTCTCCCACGCCCTGGCGCAGGCTGCGCAAGACATCGACGGCGGTGCGATCGCCGGGCAGGCGGTAGTCGCTCAGCACCACATCGGGTTCACGCTCCAGCCCGGGCAGGGCCGCCTCAAAGGCCTGCAAGCTGGCAAAAGCCTCGCACACCATGCCGGCCGAGGCCAGCAGACGCTGGGTGGAATCCCGCACCAGATCGTCGTCCTCCACCAGCAGCACATACAGGCCCTGCAGATGCTCATAGTGATGGCCGTCCGAGGGCAGCCCCGGGCTGGAGCGGGCGGCGCCGGGCGAAGCCGCAGGCAGGGTCAGGCTGAAGCTGCTGCCCTCACCCAGGCGCGACTGCAGGCCCAGTTGGTGGTCGGGCAACAAGGCCAGCAAGGCCTTGACGATGGCCAAGCCCAGACCCACGCCCTTGTCGCCCTGGCTGAGATGGTTGTTGGCCTGGAAGAAGGGCCGGAAGATGCTGCCCTCGTCGATCAGGGATTGAGGGATGCCGATGCCGTTGTCGACCACCGTCATGGTCAAGACCTGACCCTGTTGGCGGCATTGCAGTTTCAACCAGGCACCATCGGGCCGCGCAGGATCGCGGTACTTGATGGCGTTCGAGATCAGATTGTTGAGGATGCGTAGCAAGAACTGCGGGTCGGTGAAACCCACAAAGGGCAGGGGCTCTTGAGGCATCTCGCAGTAGAAGCGCGCCTGCTGCTCGGCCGCCTGCGCCTCCCAGCCTTCCTGCAAGGAGCGAATCAGGGCCCGTACATCCACCGGCATCGGCGTCGCCTTGACCATGCCTGACTCCAGGCGCGAGATGTCCAGAATGGCGGCCAGCTGCTCGTGCAAGCTGGCCGCCGCCATGCGGGACAAGCTCAGCAGCGCCCGCGCCTCGCTGACATCGGCCTGCAAAATGGCCCGTTCCAAGGGGCGCTGCACATTGACGATGGCTTGCACGGGCTGGCGCAGATCGTGCACCGCGCTGGCGATGAAGCGGGACTTGTCGCGGCTGCGTTGTTCGGCCTCGACCCGCAGGCGCTCCTTCAAGGCCAGCACGGCCTGCATGCGCTCCTGCACCTCACGATTGGTCTGCGCCAGGGCCAGATTGACCCGGTGCAATTCCTCGCCCTGCAAGCGCACGGCCTCGTTCTGATGCGCCAAATCCTCGCGGGCCATGAAGGAGCGGCGGGCGAACACCTCCAACAAATAGCAGACCACACAGCCCATCACGCCCACGGTGCTGAGGAAGAGCGCGGTGCTGAGCGGGTAATGCTGAGACTGCACCAAGTTGAAGTTCTGGCCCTTGCCTTGCACGCACCAGCCGATGGTGAGCGCGCTCAACATGCTGAGGCAGGCCGCCAGCTGCAAGGCCTGGCTGGCGCGCAGACCGAACAGGGTAAACACCGCCACCGCCACCACCACCATGCCGGTAAAAAAGTAGAGCTGATCAAAGGGGTGAGGCACGATCACCGTCAGCATGCACATGGCGATATAGGCGGTGAGCGAGCCCAGCAGCACCAGACGATCGGCATACGCGGTGTCCTGCTTGAAGCGCGGCCGCCGTGTCAGCAGGAACAGGATCACGAAGAGCAGGGCAGCCCCCAATCTCACCATCACCACCTCGCGCACCACGGCGCGGTAGTTGGCGTCGGCTGCGGCCAGGGCGTGGTCCAGCAGCAGATAGGACAACCAGGTCAGCCCGCCCAGGATTAGCGCCGTGCGGCGCAGCGGGGCTAGGCGAGCGGTGAAGTCGAGCAGAAAATTTTGCTCGCGCTCGCCCTCAAACCGCCGCGGCAGCAAGGGCCATGGCGGCAGCCAGGACCCAAGTCCGCGCAAGCCCTTGTCCAAGAAAGAGAAAGCAGTTTGCATGGATAGCCCACCGGTTCGGTCGGCCGATCTCACGCCAGCGCCATGCTCAAACCGAGTAGCGCGACCCTAGCATGGTGGAACTGGCGGGGCTATCCCCAATCCCCTTGCTCGCGCCCCCTGATTCAGGGGCGCCGTCGCCGGCCTCACTCCTCCCATTTGAAGCGGGCCAGCCCCAGGGCCGCGAACAGGGCCGAGAAGCCCAGCATCACCGCCACCGGCGCCAGCGCCGCCTCGGGCCCCAAGCCGCGCCAGGTCATGGCGTCCAGGCCGTCGACCGCCCAGCGCGTGGGCACAAAGAAGGAGATGGTCTGCAGCCACTCGGGGAAGACAAAAGAGGGCACCCAGGCGCCGCCCAGCATCACCATCAAGAGCGTCACCAGAATCGCCAGGCCACGGGTGGCCTCGGGCGTCTTGCCGATGGCGGCGATCAGCAGGCCAAAGCTCGCGGTCAAGATCGAGAAGGCAACGAGCACGGCCGCAAAGCCCAGCCAGCTGCCCTCCACCCTGACCTTGAACACCGCGAAGGCGACGGCGTAGATGGCCATGAACACGATCAAGGAGATCAGCGCGCAGCTGGCAATGCGGCTGCCCAGCAGCACCGGCCGGGACACCGGCGCGGCTCGCAGGCGCAGCCACAGGCCTTGGCGTCGCATCAGCAGCAGGCCAACGCCGATGTCCACCCCCATCATCAGGATGAACTGCACGCCCATGCCGGCGAAGGAATGCGAGTAGCTGTTGTAGCGCGTCTCTACCCGCGCGCTGGCCTCCAGCTCGCGAGTGCTGAAGGGCATGCTCAGGCCTGCGGAGGCGGGGGCTGAAGCGGCTGCTGAGGCGCCCTCGGCGGCGGGGCCACTGGCACCCTGCTCCTGCACCTTGGCAATGCTGTCAAACATCTTGATCAGATCGCGGCGGCGCTCATCGGGCAGAGTGCTGTCCTGGTCCAGCTGGGTGCGCATGTCCTTGAGCATGGGGCTCTTGCCGCTGAAGACGTCCTGCGTCACCTGAGCCATCACATGCTGGGACAAGATGCCGCGCACCATGGGCAGAGCCATGGCCTGGGAGGGGTCGTAGTCCAGCCTGAGCTCCGGCTTCTTGCCGCCGCCAAACAAGGCTCTTGAGGCCTGATCGGCGAAGCCGGCCGGAAAGGTGACGGCGGCGCGCTGCTTGCCGGCCTTGACCTGGGCCAGCGCCTCCTCGGGCGCCAGCTCGATGACGAGCAGGCTGCTGTCGGCCTTCATGGCCGCGATGATCTTGCCCGTCATGGGGCTGCGGTCCAGATCGCTGATGGCGACGGGCACGGCGGCAGTTTTGCTATCGCTATTGCCGAACAGGCTGCCGAAAAAAGCGGCGATCAGAATGGGCGCGGCGATGCTCATCAGCACGGCGCGACGGTTGGCGAAGTAAAGCAGCAGGTCTTTGCGCAGCAGGGCGATGAAGGCGCTCATGGCATGTTCTCCTTGTCGTTCTTGTTTTTTCAGTCGCGCAACTGGCGGCCGGTCAGGGCCAGGAACACATCTTCCAGATTGGCCCGGCCCGAGCTGAGGTGGCGCACCTGCACGCCGGCGAGGCTCAAGGCCTGCAGCACGGCCTGGCTGCCCTGGGTCAGCTCGTCCATGCCCAGATGCAGCTGACTGCCGCGCAGCTCCGCTTGCTTGACGCCGGGCAGGCTGCGCAGGGCAGGCAGGTCGACGCGAGCGGCGTCGCTGATCTCCAGCTGCAAGGTCTGGGCGGCGGGCAAGGTGCGGTAAAGCTCGGGCAAGCTGCCGCTGGCCAGCAATTGCCCATGGTCCATGATGAGCACCCGATCGGCCAGGCGCTCCACCTCCTCCATGTAATGCGTGGTGTAAACCAGGGCCTTGCCGGCGCGCTTGAGGCGCTCCAGCTGCTCGAAGATGGCGTTACGGCTTTGCGGGTCGACACCGGCGGTGGGCTCGTCCAGCAAGAGCACATCGGGGTCATGCACCAGGGCGCAGGCAATATTGAGGCGGCGCTTCATGCCACCGCTGAAGCTGGCCGGCTTGTCGCGGGCCCGGTCGGCCAGGCCCACCATCTCCAGCACCTCGGCGGCGCGTTGGCGCTGGCGTGCCTTGGGCAGGCCGTAGAGCGCGCCGAAGAGTTCGAGATTGGTTTGAGCGGGCAGATCCTCGAACAGCGCGATGTCTTGCGGCACCAGGCCGATGCGGCCCTTGTAGCCGGCCTCGTCCTGGGCCAGGCTGATGCCAGCCACGCTGACGCTGCCGGCATCCGCCGCGGTCAGGCCGGCCATCATGCCCAGGGTGCTGGACTTGCCCGCGCCATTGGGGCCTAGCAAGCCCAGGAGCTCGCCTGCGTGTACCGAGAAAGAGATCTCACGCACCGCCTGGCGTGAGCCGTAGTTTTTCTTGAGTCCCTGGACTTCTAGCACCGTGGTGTTCATCAATCGCGCCCCATCAGAAGGAATGGCGCGATCTTAGGGAGAAGGGCGAGAAACGCGAGCGGCTTGGGACGAACGGTCAGCGGCGAGGGTGAATCGACAACAGCCCGCGCCAGCTGCGAAACGGAATCAGCAGACGAGCGGGGCGCTGCAGGTCTTGGCGGCGGCCACTTGCACCGGCTCGGCGACGCGGCGCGCTTCGATCACGACGCGAGGCAGGCGCTCGATGTGCTGGGCCTGGCTGGCCTCGGCGACTTGCTGGCGCTTGGCGGTGATGACCACGCGCTCCAGCTTGACGGTGGCGACAGCGGGGGCGCTGCTCTTGGCATGGCTCAGATAGGCCGCGCTAGCACCGGCCATGAGACCGACCGCGGCAAAGGTGACGAGTGCGAACTTCTTGGTTTGGCTAAACATGGTCTTGGCTCCCTGCGAGGCCAACACCAGCGTTGACCATGAATGCAGTTTCGGCCTTGACCTCGCCTATTTCCAGGCACAAGCGATCAAGTGGCAAGCGGAGCGAATGAGCTGCAGCCCGCTGCGATGAATGCGCGCCTTTGGCTCTCGCGCCCCTCCCTCGCTCTGGCTGCTAACGCCCATCATCGACTGCGCAACACCCGGCTGGTTTGCTCCTCTTCGTTGAAGCGCTGCTGGCTGCTCAAGGCCCGGCTAAGCCCCGCCGCCAGCGCGGCCTGATCCAGATTGGCGCCCCAGGTCTGGCCGGCGCGCAAGGCCAGGGGCGGCGCCAGATTGGCGCTGAAATTAGGCGGCAGCCAGGGCATGAGCTGATTCAGCACCAGCTGCAGGCGGGGGCGTATCGCGGGCTCGCCAATGCGGCCACGCTGGCCCCAGTTGACGAGCAGGTCGGCGCTGCTGGCGCCTACGGCCAGCTGATTGGTGATGGCGTAGTCGCGCAGCACGCCGTAGCGAAGCTGCATCATGGCCTCCTCCACCAACATGGCCGCGTCCTCGCGGGAGAAGGCCGCGCCCGAGGGCACCGAGTAGCTGTAGTCGTCGTTGACGCGGTCGTTGCTGAAAAAGTAAGTGATGTCGCTGGGCGTGTAGCTGTTCTGCAAAAGCGAGGGCGCCTCGCCAAAGGACAGCACCCGGGCCAGGCCCTGCATGGTGCTGGAGTAAAAAGGCAGGCGGTTGAACAGGTCTTGCGACGGGGTGAGCGCCGGGCTGGCCTCGTAAACCCGCTTGGCGCCATCCAAGCTGGCTTGCACGGCGGGCGGCAGGAAGTCGCCCGCATGCGTCAGCTCGTGATACAGCAAGCGGCCCAGCTCATTGGGCAGCTCGTCCAGGCCGCGGCTTTGGCGCTGCAGCACGGCATAGCTGGTGACCGCATGCTGGTTGTTCTTCACATAGCGCCAAGGCGTGGCGTATTGCAAGCTCTGGCCATTGGCGCTGCGCGGGTCCGGCGCTTCGCTGAGGGTGTCGCGCTGCTCGGGCGTCAGCCAGAGATAGCTCGCGTCCAGATAGATGGCGCCGGTGGCGTTCCAGTAGAACGCCGGCCGTACCTGGCCGCCAATCACCACGGCGGTGACGGCCGAGAGCATGCGGCGGAAGTCGCCATGGACATCTTGCTCGCGCAAAAAACGCTCGAACACCTCGGCCATCCAGTCGTTGGACACCAGCACCCGCTGCATCACCTGCTCCACCGTGGGCGCGGCTCCGGCCGTCTGCTGGCCCAGGATGGGCAGGCGATTCAGGGTGCAGAGATTGCTGCGGCTGAGCGTGGGGCTGTAGATGCAGTCCCGCAGCGCCGTGGCATAGGGGCCTTGGGCCAGATAGGGGTAGACGCGACTGGCCGCATCGCTACCGCTGAACAGCGGGTCGCTGGGCACGCTGCCCGGCGCCTGCACCAGCAGATTGAACTGCCCGCTGGCGCGGCGGCCATCGGGCAGGCTGAGGCTGGCGCTCAAGGTCACGATGCTGTCGCTGCTGACCACCGGCGCGCTGAGCACCAGACGCAAGCTGCTACTGCTGCCGCCGTTGCTGAGGTCCACGGTAGGGCCGGCCGTCTGGCTCCAGCTCACCGTGGCCTGGGCGAGTTCGGCGGGCGTGAGCTGGGGCAGCCAAGCGCGCAGGGACAGCTTGGTCCCGCTCAGGGCCGAGGGCTCGCCCCGCAAGACCAGCTGCAAGGCCTCGCTGGCCGGCGCGGCGCTGAACTGCACCGGGGCGACAAAGCTGCGCCCCTGGCCGTCCACATAGCTCAGATCAAAGCGGTAGGGGCCAGCGGCAGCAGGTTCCACGCTGATGGCTTGGGCGCGTCTGCTCAGGTTGTTCAAGGCCGGGCCGGCGGTTTGCGTCCACTTCAGGCTGCTCAGGCCGGCCGCGCCACAAGCCAGCAGACTCAGCTCGGTATTGCGGCCCTGCTGCGGGGCGGCCTCCAGCGCCAGCCGGGCCACCGAACCCGGTTCACAGCGGCTGCTCAGGGCGGGCGGTTCGAGCGGAATCGGGGTGGGCGTCGGGACGTCGGGGGCGCTGCCGCCGCCACCACCCCCGCAGGCCGTCATCAAGGCGGGCAGGGCCAGCAGGCAAAACGAATAGGCGCTGCGCGATCGGCCGGATGGGGAGAGACGGGTCGGCCAAGCTGCGGCCGAAAAATCACTCGCTTTGCTGAAGAAAAACAGGCGGCGGAATCGAGAAATCAAGGCGCTTCCTTGCATCGGCGGCGATGGGAGGCGGCCATATTACAAGGGGGTTCAGGGGCGGATGGCGCAGAGTTTCCCGCAGCCAGGCCCATGGGCAAGATTCACCCCGGGGGTCAGGTCTTGCCGCTGTCATCAAGCTTCAATAAACAAGCACACAGCAGTTCAAAACCCCGGCCTCAGCAAGCATGCTGATCGGCGCTCAGCTGGGTGGCCAGGGCGGACTGCTGCTTCTCAACGCTGCGGGAAACCTGCACCACCACCCGGGGCAGCTGCACGGCAGCCGTGCGCTGACCCTGCACCACCACACGCTCCAGCTTGACCACCGGCGTGGGCTGCGGCGGGCTCATCTCATCGGCCAGATTCATGCCCAGTGCCGCGGCAGCGGCCACGGCGATAAAGGCGGTGAACAAGGTGCTGAAGGAGAGTAGCTTTTGCATGATGGGCTCCGTGTGAGTGGCCGGAATTGAGGGCGGGTTTTGCTGCTGTGTTCACAGTGTCGGCAAGAGCGGGTGGGCTTGCCAGGGCCAAGCGACGAAGTGGCGGAAGTGACGCGCCAGCGGTTCTTTGCGGCGATGAATCGCAGTGCCCATGGGCTTTGGTGACGAATAGGCGAAGGCGGAAATGGTCGCAATCCCTTTTTATTTGGATGACAGGCGAGAGCCTTACGCCTATGGTTTCGGCCGGGAACAACAAGACCTCAGGGAGCCCTCTCATGCCATTCAACAAACCCGAAACCCAGCTGCAAGGCATCACCGATCTGGTGCTCATCACCCCGGTCAAAGCTGGTTTTGTGACGGCTTTTGAAACCATCAGCTACGTCGACCGCCTGCGCCGCGTGCTCAAGTCTCTCAACGCCCTGCGTCTGGGCGCGCGCGAGTCCAGCGAGGTGCCGGGCCTGTTCACCGATGTGGTGAGCCGCTTCCGCATCGTCCACTCCTTCCGCTGGGCCATCATCGAGCCCAAGCCCGACGCCCCCCTGGGCGAGCCGCACAAGCTGCTGCTCAATGTCTGCTTCGACGGCGGCTGGGAGCCCTATATGCGGGTGATCTGGGACCAGCTGGGCAGCATGCTGGACCTGATCCTCTGCCATGCGGAGGGCTATCACCTGTCCCGGGAAACCAGCTTCGAGCGCTACAAGCAATGGGTGCGCGAGCACGAGATCTCGGCCGACTTCCTCTACTTCGAGTCCGGCCGCAGCACCAGCGACCACGAATACCTCGCCGCCCTGGAATGGCAGCAGCGCGAGCTGCATCCCAGCAATGATCTGCTCGCCACCCAGCTGCACACCGGCCTGCCCGGCGCCAGCAATCCCCTGCCTGACACCAGCCAGATGCCAGCACGAATGGCCATGGCCGTGCGCGGCCTGCCGGCCCTGGCCACGCTCTACACCCTGGACCGCTACTTCCTGGCCGGTGCGCCCGACGGCTATTGCCTGATCCGCGCGGCGCGCGACATCCTCTTCGAGCTGGTGGAGCTGGACACCGCCACCCTCTTCCCGCCCGCCAGCCCCTTGCGGGAGGCCTACTACCGCATGCTGGACTGGTTTGAGCAAGCGCCGCCCAAGGTCGAGCTGCCCGCCCGGGCGCTGGACTACAGCGATGCCGACATCCAAGGCGGCATGCTCAGCGCCTACCCCGATCTGCAAGGCGGCGCCATGGTGTTGCTGCGGGTGACGCAGGCGGCCAAGGCCGTGGCCTATCTCAGCAACTTGTCACTCAATAGCGAGGCCGACACGGTGGCCGGCAAAAAGCCTGCCGACGGCTTCTATCGCAATCTGGCGCTAAGCCTCAGCGGCCTGCGGGCCCTGGGCGTTAGCAACACGCGGCTGGAGCGATTCCCCCAGCCCTTTATCGAAGGCATGGAAGCCCGTGCCGGCGTGCTGGGCGATGTGCGCCACAACCACCCGCGCTACTGGAAGCTGCCCACCCGCAACTGGCCCGAGTCCAAGGCCGACGGTCGGCCGGTGGACTTAGGCGCCGTGCATGTGCTGATCCAGCTGCGCCACGGCGCCCTGCCCGCGGGCAGCAGCTTGAATGCCGCCATCGCTCAGCTGGAACAAGACACGGGCTTGCAGGTGCTGTCGGTGCAAGCCATGCGCCGGGGCATCAACCCCAAGAACCCGCAGCAGACGCGCGAGAGCTTTGGCTTTGTGGACGGCATCAGCCAG
Source organism: Paucibacter sp. KBW04 (assembly GCF_003852425.1). Lineage (GTDB taxonomy): Bacteria > Pseudomonadota > Gammaproteobacteria > Burkholderiales > Burkholderiaceae_C > Paucibacter_A. The sequence continues at coordinate 139,601 of NZ_QAJN01000007.1, forward strand.
CCCCAGGTCGGCCAGCCTCAGCGCCAAGGCCCCGGTCAGCCCTGGTCGGACGCGGTGCACCGTGGCGAGCTGCTCCTGGGCTTCCGCACCGACCGCGATACCTGCGCCGTGCCCGAGGCGGCCGATGCCTTGCTGGACAAGGGCACCTTCCTGGTCGTGCGCAAGCTGCGCCAGTATGTGGATCGCCTGCACAACTGCCTGGACGCCCAAGCCCCCCAGCTGGGTCTGAACCGTGAAGAACTGCTGGGCAAGATGATGGGCCGCTGGACCGACGGCACGCCGCTGGCCGCGCCCAGCATTGGCGCGACCAACGGCTTTAACTACAGCGAAGACGCCAAGGGCTCGGCCTGCCCCTTCCATGCGCACATCCGCCGCGCCAACCCACGCACCGACATCCCCGGCCTGCCCGTGCCCCGCATCCTGCGGCGCGGCATGTCTTACGGCCCGGCCCACGGCACGAGCGAGAACGAGACACCCGATGCCGAGGACCGCGGCCTGATCTTCATGGCCTACAACGCCAATCTGGCCGAGCAGTTCGAGATCATTCAACGCTGGATCTCCGGCGGCAATGCCAGCGGTGGCTATGCCGGCCAGGCCGACCCCTTCCTGGGCGTGGCCGTGCCGCAAACGCCGGCCGCCAAGGCCCTGCCCTCCACCACCCCACGCATCTACCGCTTTGAGCATCAGGGTGAGGTCAAACATCTGAACCTGGGCGACCAGCCCTTTGTCGAGCTGCAATGGGGCGCCTACTTCTTCGTGCCCTCGCTGCAAGCCCTACGCCTGCTGCCGGCCCTGGTGGAGCTGCCCGCCTTCCCAACACCCATCGCCCTGCCCAGCCGCGCCCCCGATACGGCCGATGCCCAGGCCTGGCAGCAATGGCTGGAGGACAGCAGCAGCCGCGACGCCGCCTGGGCCTATGTGCGCAGCCAACCCGGTGGCGTGCTGCGCACCGCTTACGGCGTGCTGGTGGGCGAGGCGCGCGAGGTCTGCGAGGTCTTCCGCGACCGCGAGTCGCGTTACTCGGTGACGGGCTATGGCTCGCGCATGGCCCAGTCCATCGGCCGTGGCTATCTGGGCATGGACGAGGACAGCGGCCATGCCGAGCAAGCGCCTGCCATCAATGCGGCGATCGAAAGCATCGACGAAGCCAGCGCCTTCGCCGCCGCCCACGCGGTGGCGGCCGCCGTCGTCGCCCGGGTGCGCGGCGGCGCCCAGCAGCTGCATCTCAAAGAAGCCTTGCTGGATGTGGAGCAGCTCTCGGAGCATGTGCTGGCGGCCTTGTGCAAAACCTGGTTCGGCCTGCCCGATGGCCAGGCCATGTGGGGCACCGAGTGGCATGCCAAGCCAGCCGATGGCCAGGAAGCACCGCGCTGCCCGCGCGACTTCTTCGCCGTCTCACGCTTCGTCTTCGGCCCCCATCCCAGCGAGGTGGTCGGCAAGGTGGCGAGCAAGAAAGGCCAGGGCCTGCAAGCCGCCGTCAAGCAGTGGCTGGCCGCTCAAGCGCCCGATGCGCCCCTGCCCAAGCTGAGCCAGGCGATCAAAGACGCGCTGCAAGGCCAAAGCGGCCAAGACCCCGACATCATCCCGCGCACCATCGCCGGCATCATGCTGGGCTTCCCGCCCACCGTGCATGGCAACACCCTCGCCTGTCTGGGGGCCTGGGTCCTTAGCAAAAAGCTCTGGGATGTGCAGCAAGACTGGCCGCGCTTTGCCGCCGGCACGCCATCCGCGCAGGTTTATGCCCAGGCCGTCGCCGCCCTAAGGCCCACCCTGCTCGCCACCATGGTGGGCCGCCCGGTGCCGGGCATGGTCTGGCGCACGGCGCGCAAGCCCCATCGAATCGGCGCAGTGGAAGTGCAGCAGGGCGACACCGTGATCGTGGGCATCGCCTCGGCCACCCAGCAAGACCCTCGCAATCACACCCTGATGTTTGGCGGCGACCGCCGCGACGCGGTCTTGCCCGCCCCCCTGCACGCCTGCCCGGGCTATGCCATGGCCATGGGGGTGATGCTGGGGGTGGCGGCGGCGGTGCTGGAGGCCGGCACTCTGCGATTCACGGGCTCGCCGACGGTGTTGGGCTTACAAGTCTGAACGCAAGCGCCTGACCTCACCCAAGTGCCAGGCCATGCCCAGGCGGCCAAACGCCGCTTCGGCCTGATCCAGCTCAGGCTCGGCGCGGCGTCCCAGCATCTGCGCCAGCTCGGCGCGGCAAAGCTGGTTCACCGCCAACTCATGGGCCGAGCCGCGGCGCCGGGCCACCTGGTCGGCACGGGCCAGATAACGCTCAATTTCAAGGTCTCGCTGGGCCTCGCTCAAACCCTGCCTGGCCATGGCCGGGCAGGCCGTCAAGCGTGCGGCGGCGCGGTAGGCCATGGCCACGCCGATCAAATCGTGCTGGCGCGCGCGGCACAGGGCCTGGGCGATGTGGTGGCGGGCCAGGCTGGCCTCGCCCTGGCTGACCAGGATTTCGGCCAGCCAGCCATGGTTGAGCGAATTGAACAGGCCGCCGCCGCGCGGGGCCAGCCAATGTGTGGCATTGAGCAAGTCCTGCCGCGCCACCGGTGAACGGCTGGCCATCCACAGGCCGTAAGCCTGGGCGGCATGGCCCATGGCACAGGTGAACAGGCTGCGCACCAGGGTGCCGATGCGACGTGAATCGGCGGCGCAGACCTGCGCCTCACTCCAACGCCCCTGCCACAGCAGCACGGCGGCACGCCAGCCTAGGATGGACGCCTCCACCGCATGGTTGCTGCCCTGGATGCTGGACAGGGCCTCGTCGAAGGCCGCCTGCGCCTGGGCGAACTCACCTCGGTCGCCCAGCACATAAGCACGGCAGGCCAGCGAGTAGGCCAGGCCCACGGGCGGGCGGCCGGGGCGCTGACGCGGGCGTTGAAAGGCGATGGTGCCGTCCAGCAATTGCAGGGCGGCCTCGTAGTCGGCGGCGGCGGCCCGCACCTGGCCCAGGGTGCCATGCAATTGGGCCAGCAAGGCGGCGTCCCCCCCCTGCTCGGCCGCGGCCAAGCCGCGTTCGCAGTGCAGGGTGCTGGCGCGGGCCTGGCCCAGGGCATAGCTGACATAGCCCAGCCAGTACTCGGTGCGGGCGATCAAGTCCGGATTGCCGCTCAGCTGGGCCAGCTTGGCGGCATGCTGCATCACCCGCAGATCGGCACGCGAGGCGTCGAACACGCAGGCCATGCCGAAGCGCAGGGCGATGGAGATCCAGCGCAGCGCCACCTCGTCGGTTTGCGGCAGATGCTCCAAGGCCTCCAGCACTGCACGGTATTGCTTCTTGGCGCGGTCCAGGGCCGAGCTGGCCAGGGCCTGGTCGCCCGCTTGCTCGGCATGATGGGCGGCGGCTTCCCACTGCTGGGCGGCGCGGCTGTGATAGGCCAGCAGCTCATTGGCCGGCTCCTCGCGCACACCGTCTTGCGGCACTGCAAGCAGCTCGGCCAGGATCTTGCGATGCATGGCCTGGCGGGCTTGCAGGCCGATGGCCTCGTAGACCACATCACGGGCCATGCCGTGCTTGAAGCGCAGCTGGCCGGGGCGCTGGGCGGGGAAGACAAAATCCTGTTCGGCCAGGCGGCGCACGGCCGGGTGCGACTCGTCACAGCCGGTGACGCGCTGCAAAAGCCAAACCGGGATCACATTGCCGATGACGGCCGCGGTGCGCAGCAGCTCGGCCTCATCGGCCGGCAAGCGCGCCATCCGCGACTCGACCAGAGAAGACAACCAGGCGCTGCCCGAGCCCACCTGCTTGCCCAGGCTGCTGCCTTCGGGCGAGGCCGCATGGCTGGCAAAGGCGCCGAAATTGCGCGCTGCTTCCTCGGCGCTGCCCTCGTGCGAGAGCGCATGGCACAGCTCCTCGATAAACAAGGGGTTGCCGCCGGCGTGGCGTTGAATCTCCGCTGCCCAAAAGGGGTCGACATGGGGTAGCAGCTGGCTGGTGGCGTGCAGAGACTCCTGCTCGGTGAAGGGCTGCAACTCATGCACCTGCACCTCGGCGTCGCTGCGCACCTTGGCAGCCTGGCTGATCAGCTCGGGCAGGCTTTCCAGCGAGTTCTGGCTGTGCGGACGGGTGGCCGTCAACACCAGCAGGGGCAGCTTGAACTCGGCCGCCACCGCGCGCAAGCGGTGCAGCAAGGCTACGCTGGCATCGTCGGCCCATTGCAAATCGTCGATGAAGAGCAGCTGGGGCAAGTCGCTGGCCAGCTCCATCATCAGGCTCAGCACCGCCTCGGCCCGCGCCTTGGGCTGCAGCTGCAGCACCGCCTCGGCGGCCGGCTTGCCCGGACCCTGCAGGCTGCGCAGCATCTGCAGATAGGGCTGCAAGGGCTCGGCGCTGAGGTGCGACTCGCAATAGCCACGGTGAATCTGGCAATGCTCATCGGCGGCGCGCTGCAAGAACTCCTCGGTCAAGCGCGTCTTGCCCACGCCAGCGCCGGCGCGGACGCTGATCCAGCGCGGGCGCCCGGCACAGGCCGCATGGAGGGCCTGCTCCAGCAAGCTCATCTCAAAGTCACGACCGACGAAGGGTGTCAGGCCACGCTTTTGGCTGGCCTCAAAACGGCGTTTGATGTCGTTGCGGCCCAGCACCTTGCACACCGACAAGGGCGTGGCCCGGCCCCGCACCAGCAGGCTGCGGCGCTCATCCAGCTGAAAGAACTGGCCTTGCAGGCCCAGGCTGACCTCGCTGACCAGGATTTCGTCGGCAGCGGCCGCCTCGCACAGGCGGGCGGCGATATTGGGCACATTGCCCAGCAGCTCGAAGCGGCCGCGCACCTCGTCGCCCGCCTCCATCAGCACCAGGCCGGCGTGGATGCCGGAATGCAGTGTCAGGCTGCGGCGATGCGGCCAGCAAGGCGCGCCCGAGCTGGGCCGCATGGCGCGCACGGCTTCGTGCAGGTCGAGGGCGGCGTAGGCGGCGCGGCGGCCGTCGTCCTCGCCGCTATTCGGATAGCCAAAAATGGCCAACATGCCATCGCCCTGGATGCGCACCACCATGCCGCCGTGTTGCCGCACTAGGCCCTGGTAGAGGCCGCGCAGCTCGCTCAGCATCAAGGCGTAGTCTTCCGCCTCCATGGCATCCGCGAGACGTGTCGACTCGGACAAATCTGCAAATAACAGGGTCAAGTTGCGCCGCTGCCCTAAGACCCCCAGCGCCGGCGCGATATCGGACTGAATGGTCATGCCTCAGCTCTCGTTCGCATGCGCGCGTGGTTCCCTACCAACGCTGCGCAGCGCCATCCTACCGCTTGACGATGGCCTCGGCACTATTCACGTTCTAAGTTCGTGCAATTGGGGTCGAAAACTTGTGCATTTCCTCTTCTTGCAGCCCCAAATAGATGGGCTCGCCCCGCCGACGGTGGATATTGATCTTGGCGTTATAGACCCGGTGCGGCAGGCCATGCTTATCGCTGATCTCGAATTCGCTGATGCCGAACTCACCCCGCTCGTCCCGCCTGCCGGTCAGGTAGCAAGCGATCTCATCGATCTCCGCCCCACCCAGATTGAGCCCGCCCAGCTGCTTGAGCGGGTTGCGGGCGCGCTCGACAAAGCCCAGGCTGTCGATGCGGCGCTGCTGCCCGTCCTGCTCATCGCGCATCAAGGTGCTGAACTTACCCACCAGGATCTGCCCCGGCAGGGCGCGCTCCAGCATACGAGCCAGCTCGATGGTGACCTGCCCGACCAAATAGCTGAAGGAGGTGGGGTTGAGCCCCTCCGACTGATAAAACTCGTAGTGCGAACCGACGTGGAAGGCGGCGCGCAGCTGCGGCACCGACTCCGGCCGCTGCGCTCGCTCTCTGGCCAGGGCGTTGTCCGCCAGGATGAATTGCAGCAGCTGGTAGAGCTCCACATTGGCCTCGATGCCGCGCATGCGGTTCCAGATGTAGAAGCCGTCGCCGGTGGTGGTGCGGGCGAAGTTGATATTGATCTCGCGGTCCAGCAGCTTGGCATAGGCCGCATTGACCGAACAGGACAGGCTGTTGAGCTGCACCACCTGCTGCAAGGGCGTCAGCAAGGAAAAGCCCACGGTGTCGAACAGGATCACCGCCCGGTCTTCCACCAGGCGAATGCCATAACGCGCCACGATGGCCGCCACCAGGCTCAGCCCCAGGCCGGCGCTGGGCGAGAAAGGCAGGGCCAGTTGCACCGGTTCCAAGCCAAACTCGGCCGCCAGGCGCTCAAACTGGGTATCGGCCAGGTGGCCGGGTTGGGCCAGCACCTCGTCGAGCAAGCGGCTGCGCCGCTGCACCTCGGCCGCAGGCAGGGCCTCACCGCCGGCCTGGGACTGACCTTGCACATACTCGGTCAGCAAGGGATGGGGGGCGAGCAAGAGCCGCAGGCCTTGCGGCAGGGGTGTCCAGGCATAGACCAAGTTCTCACCCAGATTCCAGAGGCCGTAAAGCAGCTGATCCAGGGTGACGATGTGGTCGCGCAACTCCGCCTCGCTCAAACCCTCAGGCAAGGCATAGGCCATAAACCCGTCCAACCAGGATTTGCGCTGGCGAATCACCTCATTCAAACGCGTACTCGCACCCATGCCTCAACCTCTTTGCAAAACGATGCGCCCGGCCCTCTTGCAGCCGGCGCCGCGCGCATTGTCAACGAGCCAGCTCGCCACCGAGGGGCAGACTTGGGCCTGTGGCGCTGGGTGTTTCACCTAGCAAGGTCTGGATGCTGGGCAATAGCTCTTCCAGCAGGTTTTCCTTCTTGATCAGGCAGGAGACGCCCAGGGACAAGGCCTGCTCATGCAGCTGCTCGCTGATATAGCCCGAGGACAAGAGCACCGGCAGGCCGGGGTACTGCTGCAGCACGGCATTGGCCAGGCTGAGCCCATCGCGTTCGGGCATGTGGTAATCGCTGATCAAGGCCGCCACATCCTGGCCCTCGCTGTCCTGCAGCAGGTTCAGAGCCTCATCGGCGCTGCAGCAAAGGCCGACCCGATAGCCCGCGCGTAAAAGCAAGCCCTCCACCGTCAGGCGCATCACCTCGTCGTCGTCCACATAAATCAGGCGCTGGCCCAGTGGCGCTTGCTTGGCTTTGTTGTGGTCCGGCGTCTGTGCCAAAGCCGCAGGCGTGAGCGGCTGGGGGGCGGGCATGGGCAAGACCTGACCCTCGGCAATCGGCAGATAGACATGGAAGCAGCTGCCCTTGCCCAGCACGCTGTCGATGGCGATGGCACCATGATGACTGCGCACAATGCCATGCACCACGGCCAGACCCAGGCCGGTGCCCTGATCAATCGGCTTGGTGGTGAAGAAGGGCTCGAAGATGCGCGCCTGGGTCAGGGCATCGATGCCGCAACCGTCGTCACGCACAAACAGCTCGGCATAGGGCCCGGCCGGCATCTCCAGCTCGGGCCTATCGGCCGGCAGCTGCGCCCGCCGCAGACCCACATGGACATGGCCGCCCTGGGCCGGCAAGGCCTGCCAGGCATTGGTGCAGAGATTGAGCAAGACCTGCTGCAACTCGCTGGCATCGGCCTGCACCAGCAGATCGCCGTCCAGCGCATCCAGCTGCAGGCTCACACCCTTGGGCAGGCTGGCGCGCAGCAAGGCCAGGCTTTCACCGATTTGCTCGCCCAACTCAAGCAGCTCCAAGGCGTGCGGCTGGTGGCGGCTGAAGGCCAGCATCTTGCGCACCATATTGCGGGCCCGCTCGCCACCCCGGCTGATCAAGCGCATATGGCGCATAGCCGGATGGTCATCGCTGAGCTGCTCGCTGGCCAGGCTGATATTGGCCAGGATGGCGCCCAAAACATTGTTGAAGTCATGCGCGATGCCGCCAGCCATGGTGCCCATGGCCTCCAGCTTCTGCGCCTCACGCAGCTGCGACTCCAGCTTGGCGCGGGTGGCCTCGGCCTGCACCCGCTCGCTCAGGTCCACATCCACGCAGTAGAGAAAAGCCTCGCCGCTGCGGCTGCGCTGCATGGCGTGGCTGGAGAACACCGGCACGTCCGAGCCATCCTTGTGGCGCAGCACCAATTCCTCGGAAGGCACGCTGACCACGCCCGACTCCAGCCATTGCCGCGTGCCCTGAATCACCAGCTCGCGCATGGCGGGCGGGATGATCAAGTCTTCCAGCTGCCGACCGATGGCCTCGGCGGCGCTATAGCCATAGAGCTTCTCGCTGGCCTTGTTCCAGAAGATCACCCGGCGCTGGCTGTCATAGCCCTGCACCGAAACCTTGTCCACACCTTCGATCAGCGAGCGAAAGCGCATCTCGCTTTCCTGCAGCACTGCCTCGGTGATCTTGACCGCACTGATATCGCAGAAAGCGCCTTCACTGCCCTTGAGTTGGCCCGAGGTTTCCAGCAGGGGCGAGACCTGCAAGCGCACCCAGCTCTCGGTGACGCCGGGCCGGGCCAGGCGTAACTCCAGGGAATAGGCGCGCGCCTGTGTCTCACACAGGGCCTGGGCCTGCTCGGCCTGGGCACGGTCGTCTGCATGCAAAAACGCCCAGCAGTCCCGCAGGGTCTTCAACTCACCGGGCTCGGCACCCAGGATCTCGTGCACTTTGGGGCTGGCATGGAAAAGCCCTGCAGGTCCGCTCTCCTGCAGCCATGCCCCCAGTTCGGAAAAACGCGCCGCAATCTGCAGCAAGCGTTGTTCCACTGCAAGGCTCGGTACTGCCTGAGCCCTACTCGCAACACCCATTCAATGTTCTCCTTGGCGCGACCCCAATCGTCGCGCGCTTCCGTTCATCGACAAGCGTTTCGCCAATGCACTCAAGCATTGGTCAAATCATCGACTGAAACAGGGAGGACTTTAATCCCAAGGACTGCGGAGGGTTGGATTCAAAGTTCAAGCCGAATCGCAGTGGCGCGAGGCCAACAGACTTTTTCACGACACTGCGACTCGGTTCGAGGACTTCAAACCCTGCTCAGAAAAATCTTTCACTAACGCCAAAACTACCCGGCTTCACAGACTGATTCAAAAACTGCATCAAATTCACGCTCGCTCATAAGTTTCAAGGCGGGGTCAGGTCTTGCGCGCCAAGCGGCTCAACCGCGGCGAGGCTGGGCCTTGGCGATCAGCACGGTTTGGGCTTGCGGCAGCGCGGCCTGTTCGACGGCGGGAGCCGAGGTCGAGCTGCCGGTGACCACCACACGGGGCAGTTGCACCACGGGGCTGGCGGGAACCGATTTGGCCGTCACCACGACGCGGGGCAGCACATGGACCACGGTCTCGCTGGCGGTTTGGGCTTGCGGCGCGGCGCTGGCCCAGGCGGCGGCCAGACTCAGAGCCAGGGCAAGGCTGGAACGCAGGGCGGTGCGGCTGAAAGACGAAGTGCTCATGGTGATCTCCTGTTGGGTTGCTCGATGCAGCAAAACCTGCTTCGATGAACTCAGTGTCGAGAAAACCCCGGGCGCGTGCCCGCCTCTTGCGACGAACAGCGGGCTTGCGCGTTTGAACTGCTCAGCCGCGCGACGAAGGGTTTACCCTGGACCCCAAAGACCCGGATCGCGTGCTTTTTTGGCAGCCCGCGCCGCACAAGCGCTCGAAACAGGCCTGTTTGCAGGGCTTGAGTACGCAAAACAGGCGAAACCCTTGAGTCGTCCTATGATGACCGGTTGTTTTTTCACTTCTGCCCTTGCTACCGCAGTTTCATTCCGCCATGTCCGACGTCGATTCCCGCCCTGCCTCACCTCCTGCGGATGTGCCGATGATCCGCGTGCGCGGCGCACGCACCCACAACCTCAAGAACATCGACGTCGATCTGCCCCGCAACAAGCTGGTGGTCATCACCGGCTTGTCGGGTTCGGGCAAGTCCAGCCTGGCTTTCGACACCCTGTATGCCGAAGGCCAGCGCCGTTATGTAGAGAGCTTGTCGGCCTATGCGCGGCAGTTCCTGCAGCTGATGGACAAGCCCGATGTGGATGTGATCGAGGGCCTGTCGCCCGCCATCTCCATCGAGCAAAAAGCCACCAGCCACAACCCGCGCTCCACCGTGGGCACGGTGACCGAGATTCACGACTATCTGCGCCTGCTCTACGCCCGCGCCGGCACACCCTTCTGCCCCGACCACCACCTGCCCCTGGAGGCGCAAAGCATCGGCCAGATGGTGGACGCCGTGCTGGCCATGCCCGAGGACAGCAAGCTGATGCTCTTGGCGCCGGTGGTGCGCGACCGCAAGGGCGAGTTCCTGGACCTGTTTGAACAGATGCAGGCGCAGGGCTATATCCGCTTCCGCGTCGACGGCCAGACGGTGGATGCGCCGGACTTCCCGGCGCTCAAGAAAACCGAGAAGCACGATATCGATGTGGTGGTGGACCGCATCAAGCTCAAAGCCGACAACGCCGAGAGCTTGCGCCAACGCCTGGCCGAGAGCTTTGAGGCCGCCCTGCGCCTGGCCGAGGGCCGCGCCCTGGTCTTGAATATGGACAGCGGCGCGGAGCAGATCTTCTCCAGCAAGTTCGCCTGCCCCATCTGCAGCTACTCCCTGCCCGAGTTGGAGCCGCGCCTGTTCTCCTTCAACTCACCGGTGGGCGCCTGCCCTTCTTGCGAGGGCCTGGGCCAGATGACGGTGTTCGACCCCGAGCGCGTGGTCGCCTTCCCCACGCTGAGCCTGGGCAGCGGCGCGGTCAAGGGCTGGGATAGACGCAATGCCTACACCTTCTCCATGCTGGAGGCGGTGGCCGCGCATTACCAGTTCGACATCGAGCTGCCTTTCGAGCAATTGCCCGAGAACGCGCGCCAGGCCCTGCTGTATGGCTCCGGCGAGGAAGAGATTCAATTCGTTTATCAGGCGGAGAGTGGACCGTCGGGCCGCAAGCGCTCGGTCAAGCGCAGCCACCCGTTTGAAGGCATCCTGCCCAATCTGCAGCGCCGCTTCAAGGAGACCGACTCCACCGCCGTGCGCGAGGATCTGGCCCGTTATATGGCCGCCAAGCCCTGCCCGCATTGCGAGGGCTCACGCCTGCGCCGCGAGGCCCGCCATGTGGTGCTGCAACCGGCCGACGCCGAACCCGGCAGCAAGGGGCGGCCGATTTACGAGGTTGAACACTCGACCCTTCGCGATTGCCTGCATTATTTTGAAGGGCTCAAGCTCAAGGGCGCCAAGGCCGAGATCGGCGACAAGGTGGTGCGCGAGATCACCTCGCGCCTGCGCTTTCTCAACGATGTGGGGCTCAACTATCTGAGCCTGGACCGCAGCGCCGATACGCTCTCGGGCGGCGAGGCCCAGCGCATCCGCCTGGCCTCGCAGATCGGCTCGGGCCTGACCGGCGTGATGTATGTGCTGGACGAGCCCAGCATCGGCCTGCACCAGCGCGACAACGACCGCCTGATCGCCACCCTGCGCCGCCTGCGCGATCTGGGCAATACGGTGATCGTGGTCGAGCACGACGAAGACGCCATCCGCGCCGCCGACTATGTGCTGGACTTGGGGCCAGGCGCCGGCGTGCACGGCGGCCACATCATTGCCCAGGGCACGCCTGATCAGGTCGCCAACAACCCGGCCTCACTGACCGGCCGCTACCTCTCGGGCACGGCCAAGATCGAAGTCCCCAAGCAGCGCCACCAGGTCAGCCCGCAGGCCGAGCACCAGGCGCTGCGCATCGTCAACGCCCGCGGCAACAACCTCAAGGGCGTGACGGTGGAGATTCCCGTGGGCTTGTTGACCTGCGTGACCGGCGTGTCCGGCTCGGGCAAGAGCACCCTGGTCAATGACACCCTCTACACGGCCGTGGCCAAGAAGCTGTACCAAAGCCATGCCGACCCCGCACCACATGACGAGATCGAAGGCCTGGACGCCTTCGACAAGGTCATCAATGTGGACCAGAGCCCTATCGGCCGCACGCCCCGCTCCAACCCCGCCACCTACACCGGCTTGTTCACGCCCATCCGCGAGCTGTTCGCCGAGATGAACACCGCGCGCGAACGCGGTTATGGCCCCGGCCGCTTCAGCTTCAATGTGGCCGGTGGCCGCTGCGAGGCCTGCCAGGGCGACGGCGTGCTGAAGGTGGAGATGCACTTCCTGCCCGACGTCTACGTGCCCTGCGACACCTGCCACGGCGCGCGCTACAACCGCGAGACCCTGGAGGTGCTTTACAAGGGCAAGAACATCACCCAGGTGCTGGGCATGACCATCGAGGACGCCCACCAGTTCTTCAGTGCCGTGCCGGCCCTGGCGCGCAAGCTGCAGACCCTGCTGGACGTGGGCCTGGGCTATGTGAAGCTGGGCCAGAGCGCCACCACGCTGTCGGGTGGTGAGGCACAGCGGGTCAAGCTGGCATTGGAGCTGAGCAAGCGCGACACCGGCCGCACCCTCTACATCCTGGACGAGCCCACCACCGGCCTGCACTTTGCCGACATCGCCCTCTTGCTCAAGGTGCTGCATCAGCTGCGCGACGCGGGCAATACCATCGTCGTGATCGAGCACAACCTGGACGTTATCAAGACGGCCGATTGGCTGATCGATATGGGCCCCGAGGGTGGCTCTGGCGGCGGGCAGTTGCTGCTGGCCAGCACGCCGGAACAGCTGGCCGCGCATGAGGGCAGCCACACCGGCCGCTATCTCAAGCACTTGCTGGCCTGATGTAAGAAGCCACTCTCAAATGACAAACGGTGCGCCAAGGCGCACCGTTCTTTGTTTGGGCAGACGACCGATCAGGCCTTCTTACGGCGGCTGGACAAAAAGCCCACGGCCAGCAAACCACCCAACATCAGGGCCCAGGTTTCGGGCTCGGGCACGCCGGGCGTCACCGGAGGAATGACGGGCGGGGTCGTCGTGCCGGGAGGCAGACTGGGCACAACAATGGGGCCGATGCCAGGTCCACCGGTTCCGCCGCCCCCGGGGAAGATGGTGCCGCCGCCGGGCGTGGTGCCGGGCAGACCATCCAGACCCGAACCGCCACCGGCCACCTGGGCAAAGCTGCCAGGTGAGTTGGGTGTAGAAAGCGGACCGGCGCCGGTAGGCTCCATGTCCAGCGGTGTCTGCGGTTCGACCATGTCCTGGGCCGAGGAAGCCACGTTCTGCGCGCCACCTGGCGCTGCGGCACGGCCGGGCACGCGGTTGATGCGGCTCACATTGCGGCAGACGGTGGGCACCAGAATGCACTGGTTCTCTTCGCAGTAAACCAGGCCGCGCTCTTCCGCCTTCTGCGTCCACTTGGCGCGGCTGACGGTCTTGCAGACATTGTTGGCGCCGAAGTGCATATCGCGGATGTCGGCACCGTACTGGGCCTTGCCCTTGATGCCATCACGCTGAATGCTGACCAATTCGTCGTAGTCGCGCTTCTTCATGCGCTCTTTCAAGCGCTCACGAACCGCCACCGGGATGTCGGTGTAGCGATCCACGGCCGCCACCACATCGCCCATGAAAGGATTCACGCCCGGCTTGTCCCAAGAGCAATGCGGCAGGACGGCGCCGGAAGCCGCTCCTGAAGCCGCGAGTGCGAGTGTTGCAAGCAAAGACATAGACGATCCTGACTGGTTTAATTTGATAATATCTGCTGAAATGATTCAGTAAATTTATCGAAGCAAGAAATACAGTATTCGGAGAAACCCTCTTCTTCTGAGACTCGCTATGTGCGTAGTGTAATAAGGACCCCAGGCGAGATTGCGCATCCGCGCAACAGCCAGACAAGGGCCGGTGAGGAAAATCACGATTTTGCCGATTTACCCCCCCTGTTCTCGGGGTGCCCCACAAGCGAGTCCCGATGCACTTCGCACCCTGTTCCGCCTCGATGCCTTGATCACGCCTTCCTCATGCGGCCGGAATCACGCTCCTTGAGGGGCAGCTAGCTAGGCTCACCTCGACTGATCCGACCCCGCCACCTTCTTTCCTTCTATTCAAACTCGTCACTCATGCAGCTCGATTCGGCACCGCAAGTGCTCTATGTTGAAGACGACAGGATCAATATCGTCCTGATGGAAGAAGTCTTCCGACGCCTGCCCGGCTGGCAGCTGATTTGCGCGGAGTCAGGCGCCGAGGCCATGGAGTTGCTCAAGAGCCAGCCCTTGCCCCAGCTGCTGCTGATCGATATGAATCTGCCCGACACCAATGGCTTGGCACTCTTCCAGCAAGTGCGTGCCCAAGCCCATTGCGCGGCCCTGCGCTGCATTGCGCTGTCGGCCGACGATCAGGCCGAACAAGTGCATGCAGCCTTGCAGGCAGGTTTCGGCGACTACTGGGCCAAACCCATCGATGTAACGCGCTTCGTCAGCCTCTTGCAGCAAGACCTTGCCGCTCAAGCAAGCAGGTAGAAAGTTCTTTTTTGCCCGAAAAAAAGGCCCGGAAGAACCGGGCCCGCAGACGCTTGAGCAGCACCGCCGAGCACAAGGCCAGCGGGGCTCAGCGCATTACTTCAGATGGCTGTTGATCAGCTTGGTCATCTCGAACATATCGGCCTTGGCCTTGCCGAAGATTTCCTTCAGGGCGGCGTCGGCAACGATGATGCGCTTTTGCACTTCGTCCTGCAGCTTGTGCTTCTTGATGTACTCCCAAACCTTCTTGGTCACATCGGTGCGGGGCAGCGGAGCTGCGCCGACGATGGCGGCCAGAGCGGCGCTGGGAGTCAGTGCCTTCATGAAGGCAGCGTTAGGCGTGCGCTTCTTGGCAGGAGCTGCAGCCTTCTTGGCCGCAGGAGCTTTCTTAGCAGCGGGGGCAGCCTTCTTTGCAGGAGCTGCTTTCTTCGCCGGTGCCGCAGCCTTCACGGCCACTTTCTTAGCCGCAGGGGCCTTTGCCGGTGCCGCTTTTTTAGCGGGCGCGGCCTTCTTCGCAGTTGCCATTTCAATTCTCTCCATCAAAGTGTTGTTGATGTGCTGGGTCCGGGTGAAGACCGCATAAGCCTTCAATTCTCTCTAGCACCTAGCGAGGGCAATGGTACTGCGCACCTTCTGCATTGAGAAGGCTTTCACAGGGGAAGCGAGCGCGATCACGCCCGGAATTGACCCTTGTTTACCCTGGGTGTCGCGCACCCGCATCACTTAAACACAGTGGATGGCTCAAACACCTCTTGGCCAAAGCAAATGCGGGCCCGCATCGGCCAAGGTCTTGCAGCCGCACAAGGCCATGGCAATCTCGAGTTCATCGCGCAAAAGCCGCAAGCCATGGGCCACACCGAGCGCGCCCGCTGCCGCCAGCGCATGCACATAAGGTCGACCGAGCAGCACCGCATCGGCACCCAGGGCGATGGCCTTGAGCACATCGCTGCCGCGCCGGATACCGCCGTCCACCAGCAGCGGATAGTCGGCGCCCAGCGCCGCACGAACATCTGCTAACAAATGCGCCGTGGCTGGCACCGTGTCCAGCGTGCGCCCGCCGTGATTGGAGACGACCAGACCCGCCGCACCCAAGCCCTGTGCCTGCACCGCATCCTCGGGATGGGTCACGCCTTTGAGCAGCAGGGGCAGCTTGCTGTGTTCACGCAGCCAGGCGATCTCGGCCCAGGTGGCGGCACGCGGCATCAAGCCGTCGAACAAGGCGCTTTGCCCTGCTTGCAGATCCAAGGGCTTTTTGAGCCCGCCGAGATTAACGGCACGGATGTGCTCCGGCAGCTTGAAGCCCGCACGGCGCTCACGATCCCGCGCGCCATGCACAGGGGCATCCACCGTCAGCACCAAGGCCTCAAAGCCGGCTTGTTCGATGCGCTGCAAAAGCTCGCGCATAAAGCCTCGGTCATCACGCCAGTAGAGCTGGAACCACAGCGGCCCGCTGCCCGGCTCATTCGCGAAGACCCGCGCCACCGGCTCCATGGCCACACTGGACTGAGCACTCAAGACCATGCCTGCACCCTGCGCCGCCGCGGCATAGGCCGAGGCCAACTCGCCATCGGCATGGGCCAGTTGTTGGTAAGCGATGGGCGCCAACAGCACCGGCTGTGCCAGTTCGCGGCCCAGCAAACGCACTCGCGTGTGGCCACCGCTCAGATCGCGCAGCACGCGCGGGCGCAGGCCCAGCCGATCCCAGGCGGCGCGATTGGCGCGCAGCGTGATCTCATCGGCCGCGCCGCCGTTTAAATAAGCCCAGTCTTGCGGCCGCATCGCAGCCTGGGCATGGGGCTCGAAGTCGGCCAGATTGACGACGCCTTCGGGAATGCTTTGCAGGGCAGACAAGCTCATGTGTCGGCCCACATGCGCAGCAGGTTGTGATAGGTGCCGGTGAGCTGCACCGCGGCTTCGCTCTCACCATGCTCACCGCGCAAACGCATCAAGGCCTGATCCATTTCAAACAGCAGGCGGCGCTGCTCATCGCCACGCACCATGCTCTCGATCCAGAAAAAACTGGCCAGCCTGGCGCCGCGCGTGACCGGCTCGACCCGGTGCACGCTGGTGCCGGGGTAGAGCACCGCATCGCCCGCGGCCAGCTTGACGCGCTGCTCGCCATAGGTGTCGGCGATCACCAGCTCGCCGCCCTCGTAATCTGCCGGCTCGGCCAGGAACAGGGTGCAAGACAGGTCGGTGCGCACACGCTGACCGGTGCCAGGCGCATAGCGGATGGCCTGATCCACATGATTGCCGTAGGTATTGCTGGCCCCACCGTAGCGGTTGAACATGGGCGGCAAAACCCGCTTGGGCAAGGCCGCCGAGAAGAAGCTGGTGTTGCGCTCCAGCGCACCCAGCACCAGGGCTTGCAGCTGACGCGAAGTTTCAGACAAGGGTGCGAGCTGCTCGTTGTTCTTGACCTGCAAGGCCTGCGGGCCGGCAGTCAGGCGTCCGTCCTGCCAATCGGCGTCGGCCAGCAGAGCTTGAGCCTGGGCCAGGGCTTGAGGACTCAGGACTTGGGGAATTCGAATCAACATGGGCGGGCTCGCAAGTCTTTCGGCAAAGCGCTCAGGGCCACAGCAGAAGCTGCGGCCCTGAGTATTTCAAAGCAACAAGATCATCAGAACTTGTGCGCGAAGGTCAGCTGATATGTGCGCGGCTTACCTGGCACATAGTGGCCACGGTAGAGCACATCGGCATACAGCTCGTCGGTGATATTGGTGGCATTGAACTTCAGCGACAGATTGCCGTTGGTGTACTCCGCCATCAGGTCCGCCGTCACGAAGCTGGGGGCCACGATGGTGGGCGACAGCTGCGGGCTATCGCTGCTACGGGCATTCAGGCCACCGCCGACGCGCCAAGCCTCGTTCAGCTTGTAGGTGGTCCAGATCGTGCCGCTATGACGCGGGGTCAAGCCGGGGCGCGAACCCACCGCCTCACCTTGCAGGCTGACACCGTTGACGGCCGAGCCCTTGTCCACCTTGGCATCGGGGATGAAGGCATAGGAGCCGTAGACCTCCCATTGCGGTGTGATGCGGCCGGAGATATCAAACTCCAGACCGGCAGCATGGCGGGCACCGGACAGGACGTAGTTGGTTGGGTCCACCGTCAGCTCGTCACGATTGCGCTCGTTGTACTTGTCGGTATAGAACAAGGCAAAGCGGGTGCTCATGCGGCCGTCGAAGAAGTCCAGCTTGGCGCCCAGCTCGGTGTTGCGACTGCCTTCGGGCGGGGTGTTGCTGCCCAGCGGGTCGAAGCGATAGGTGTCACCCGAGGTGTTGAACGAGGTGCTGTACGACAGGTGGTAGGACTGCGTGGCGCTGGGCTGATACAGCAGGCCGGCACGCTTGCTCCACAGCGAATCGACGCGGGCGCGGGTGGCCTCAATCTGGGTCACCTTGTCGGCCGCATTGCGCAACTCGGGCTGCCAGTAAGTGCCATCGAAGCGGTCCCAACGCAGGCCGCCCAAGAGCTTCCAATGCGGGCTCAGTTGCAGCAAGTCCTGGGCGTAGATGCCCACTGATTTGGCGTCGAAATTGCTCGTCAGACGGGTGACGCGGCGCGACTCATCCACCCAGGCGCCGTCGTTAGGCGTGCCAATGGTGGTGGTGGGCTTGGGCATCACCGGGCTTTGCGGCGAGATGCCAAAGTTGTTGAACTTCTCACGCGCCAGATCCACGCCGGCCTGGATGCTGTGGGTGAATCCGAACCATTGGTGCTTGCCGCTGTAGTCGCTCTGCAGATAGGCCGTGTCCATGTTCTGGATCTTGGCGTGCACGCCGCCACCCGAACGGGCCAGCACGGTCTGATCATTCAAGGTCTCGGCCGTCACCGGCGCGGTGAAGCGGATGGCGCTGGCGCGTTGGTCGCGGTCGATCGTCGCCAGGCGCAGCGTGGTCTTGATCTCATTGCTGCTGCTGAAGCGGTGGGTGTGGCTTAGCGTGCCTTGGGTGAGGGAGCCGGCGTTGTAGTCGCTGGCGGCGCCGTAGTAATTGCGCGCATCGATGGGCAACATCACCCGGGTCGGATCGGTCTTGGACTTCGCGATCCAGGGCAGGCCGTAGTTGATGCCGTTGTTGTTGTCGAGGTAGTAGGCGCTGATCAGCACCTCGTCCACATTGCCGATACCAAAGCGATAGGCTGCGGCCACACCCTTCTTGTCAATCTTGTTGCCGTAGTTCTTGGCGTCGGTGACCATGGCGTTGACACGCAGTGCGGACTCGTCACCGGTACGGATATTGGCATCGGCGGTCAGGCGCAGATAGTTGCCCGAACCCAGCGTTGCGGCGACTTCACCTTGCGTCACCAGCAGGGGCTGCTTGCTGACCTGGTTGACGGCGCCGCCGGTGGAGCCGCGACCAAACAGCATCGAGGCCGAACCGCGCAGCACTTCCATGCGGTCGTAGTTGAAGGTGTCACGCTCGTAGAAAGCGGGGTCACGCATGCCATCGGAGAAGATGTCTCCGGTGGCTTGCAAGGAGAAGCCGCGCAGACGGATGTCTTCCTCGCCGCCCTCGGCCGCCATGAAGCTGATGCCGGCGGTGTTTTTCAGCGCTTCCTTCATGGTGTCCAGATTGCGGTCATTGATCAGCTTCTCGGTCACCACCGTGACCGACTGAGGAATGTCGCGAAGCTCTTGCTTGCCCTTGCCGATGCGGGTGTCCACGGCTTGGTAGTCCTCTTTGCCGGCGCGTTCGGCGCTGGCGCGGGCGCGCACGATGGGCAGGGCGGTTTCGGCCTTGGCGTCGTTCTTGGTCTCGGCCTTGGTTTCAGCCGCAGCAGGGGCCGTGCTGGTCTGAGCCAGGGCGGCCGAGGCCAGGCCGAAGCCGGCGGCCAGAGCGCCCAAGGGCAGCAGCGCGGATGCGGGGCGCTTGAGATTGCGGGACATGGTGGATAACTCCTGAATTGATGTGAGCTCGGGCAAAGGCAACGCTGAATAGGTTCCCGTGATGTGGCGCGCCACGATTCGGGAGGACCAACAAGGCGCAAACCGCAGCCATAGCCGTAGCTATGGCGAGGATTTGCAACGCTGTTGGACGCCCGAAGCGGGGATGCGCCGCGCACGAGGGACTTGTTCAGCGTTGCCTAAAGCTGCGCCGAGGCCGTCTCTTGTGGACGGCGCTTGCTTGTTCAAAGACTTGGCTGGCGGAAGGCTGGCGAGGAAGAAAAATCGGGTATGTGGGCGGTCGACGATCAGGGCCGCTCGGGCTCGCTGACGAAGCCGACCTTGCTGAGGCCAGCCTTGCTGGCATCGGCCAGGGTCTCGGCCACCAGGCGGTAGGCCACGTCCTGATCTGCGCGCAGATGCACCTCGGGCTGGCTGGCCTTCTGGCCTTCGACGGCGAAGCGGGCAGCAGCCTCAGCTCGGCTGATGGGCTGGCCGTCCCAGAAGCGCTGGCCCGCGGCGTCGATGCTGAAATCGATCTTCTCGGCCTTCAGCACATTGGCGCTGGCGCTGGCCTTGGGCAGGTCCAGCTTGACGGCGTGGCTGAGCAGGGGCGCGGTGACGATGAAGATCACCAGCAGCACCAGCATGACGTCGATCAGCGGCACCATATTGATTTCGGCCACTGGGCCGGCCGAGCGTTTGCTGTCAAAAGAAGCGAAAGCCATGATGAATGCTCCGCTCGCTCTTAGGCCGTGGCCGGCTTCAGCGGCCGAACATTGGCGGTCTGAGCCACGGCGGCACCCGGCGCTTCGCCCAGGGTCAGGAAGCTGTGCAACTCGTAGGCAAAGGCGTCGAGGCGGCCGCTCAGCACGCGGTTGCTGCGGCTGAAGGCGTTGTAAGCCATCACGGCGGGGATGGCGACGGCCAGGCCCAAGCCGGTCATGATCAAGGCCTCGCCCACCGGGCCGGCCACCTTGTCCAAGGTGCCTGCGCCCGTCATGCCGATGGCGACCAGGGCGTGATACACGCCCCACACGGTACCGAACAAGCCCACAAAGGGAGCGGTGGCGCCGATGGTGGCCAGAGTGGTCAGACCGGACTCCAGGCGGGTGGTTTCTTCGTCCAACACTTTCTTGATCGTGCGGGTGATGAAGTCATTGGCCGAACCGGCCTCGGCCAAGCGCGCTGCGCCGTGGCGAGCATGATGGGCCTGGGCATGCAGAGCATGGGCGCTCAAGTGCGAGAAGGGATCGCGCGCGCCATGGGTGCTGATCTCGGCCTGCACCGCGTCCAGCGAACGCGCATTCCAGAAGAAGTCCAGGAACTGGGTCGCGCGCTTGCCCTTCACGTACTGCGTTATTCCCTTGGCAGCGATCAAGGCCCAGGAGGCCACCGACATCAAGACCAGCACGGCCAGCAAAAACTTGCCAACGAAGTCGGATTGCGCGATGAAGTGGCCGAAGCCAACAGTGCTTGTGGGTTCCATAGTCTCGAAATTGGGGTCAGAGTGAATTTTTGATGGGCGGCGAAAGCGAAGCGGCGCGGGCCGCCTTAGCGATCAAGCTCGTAAGAAAGCAAGGCGGTGGTTTCCACCAGCACCGGCTGGCCGTTCTCGATATGGGGCGCGAAACGGGCGCTGCGTATGTCTTCCAGCGCCTGTTTGTCCAGGCGCTCAAAGCCCGAGCTTTTCTTCACGCTGGCTTCTTGCAAGCGGCCCTTGGCATCGACCACGATGCGCAGATGCACGAGGCCGCTCTCGCCCAGGCGGCGCGAAAGCAAGGGCACGGTCATGCGAGGCTCGGCCAGATAGCGCAGAGCGCTGGGCGCGATTTGTTTAACGGCCGGCGCGGCGGGCGCCGCTGGCGCGAGCGATTGCGTAGTGGGCGCGGCCAGGGCAGGTGCTTTCTCCAGCACTTGAACAGGCGCGGGGCTGGGCTCGCGCGCGGGCTCGGCCTTGATCGCCACAAAGCTCTCGGCCGCGGCCGGGCTTTCGGCCACCAGCAAGGGTTGGGTCTTGACCGGGCGCGGCTGCGGGGCGGCTGCGGCAGGCGTCGGCGTCTGGGTCGGCTGCGGGCGGGGCTGCGGTGGCGGCGGCACTTCCTGCGGCTGCACCGGGGCCACCATGCTGACCATCAAGGGCTGGGCTGCCACGGGCGCCGGCACCTGGGTCACCAGATTCAGCAAGGCCCAGATGGCGGCCGCATGGACCAACAACATCACAAGCCCGGCGCCCCACTGCAGTTCGCGGCTCAGCGCCGGCTGGGGCCGCAATCCTTGCGAATCGACCACGGCTACGGCGCGCAAGGGCTGCGGCTTGGCAGCCGAGGGCGCTGCCGCGGCGAGGGCGGGCAGTGAATCTGCGCTGGCGATGGAAACAGACAAGGAATTCACAAGAGTTGCGGCGGGCAGCCGGGTCAGAATTCACAAATCATAACACTAATGAGAACGATTCTTATTTGTGCAAATCAGCAACACAAGAGATATCTGCGCACAAAAAGCTAGGGATCGCAGGGCACGGCGCCGTCTTGGACACAGCCGAGCGCAAGCACGCCCGGCGCCAGGCCATGAAAAAAGGCCCAAGCGCATACGCGCTTGGGCCTTGATTTGGGAGGCCGGGGCCTGGGGCAGGAGCAGGTTCTTTGCGAACCCACCCCGCCACGGCCGATACGGCCAGTCGCCTGAGGATTACTTCTCTTCGGCGATCTTGGGAGCAGTCTTCAAGCTCCAGACCATGGTGATGGCCAAGATGCCGACCACCACACCCAGGGACACCATGACCGGGATCTTGTAGATGTCGATCAACATCATCTTGGTGCCGATGAAGGCCAGGATCACCGCCAGGCCATAGCTCAGCAGGTGGAACTTGGAAGCCATGGCAGCCAACAGGAAGTACATGGCACGCAAACCCAGGATGGCGAAGATATTGGAGGTCAGCACGATGAAGGGGTCATTCGTGATGGCAAAGATCGCCGGGATGGAGTCCACCGCGAAGATCACGTCCGTCATACCCACCAGGGCAATCACCAGCAGCAAAGGCGTGGCCAGCTTCTTGCCGTTTTCGATGGTGAAGAACTTCTCACCGTCGAAGTTCTTGCTCACCGGCATGGTCTTGCGCAGCAACTTCAGAGCCGGGTTGGCTTCCAGATCAGGCTCTTGGCCCGAAGCCCACCACATCTTGATACCGGTCAGCAGCAAGAAGGCACCGAAGATGTACAGCACCCAGTGGAACTCGGCGATCAGCCAGCCACCCACCAGAATCATGCCGGTACGCAGCACAATGGCACCGATGATGCCGTACATCAGCACCCGCTTCTGATAGGCCGCAGGCACGGCGAAGTAGGTGAAGATCATCAGGAAGACAAAGATATTGTCGACCGCCAATGACTTCTCAATCAGATAGCCGGTCAAGAACTCCAGCGCCTTGGTATTGGCCAGCGCCACATCACCCGTGCTGTCTTTGACCGCCCACCAGAACAAACCGTTGAAGGCCAGGCTCAGAGCCACCCAGACCAGAGACCAGTTGATGGCCTCCTTGACCGAGACCTCGTGCGCGCCTTGCTTGCGCAAGACGACGAAGTCCACGAACAGGGCCACCACAACGGAGCCCGCAAAAAAGAACCATAGCCAAAGAGGCGCAATCGTACTCATCCAGAGTCTCCCGCTAAAAAACCATCACGAACCGGACACGACCCAGCTGGCTCCAGCCAGAGTCTGACTGAAACCAGGGCCAAGGCCAAGGCAGAAAGGTCTTGCGGGACAGGATGCGGGTGTCTTTTGTCAGACCACCAATCACCAGCTGCAGGGCCCGGGTGTCTTCACAGACGCCGTGTTGACGGACCGTTGCCACGACCGCAGCCTGATTCTGAAGAATTCAGACTTTGAGCCGCGTAGCTACTCCCCTTTCGGAAGTACGCATTCTAGCAAAGATCAGGCAAGACCTGCCCCCGCCACGGGCTTAAGGGCCGTGACGGGGTGCACGGATAGGGCGAATACGCGGGGCAGTAGGCGCCGGATACAGTACGCTTGAGAGGCATGTCGGCGGCGGTGTTGACCCGCAGACCCCTCCCCGTCAAAAAGAAAACAAGGACCCGTCCGAGATGATGAAAACATTGATCCGTTGGCTTTTGCTGGCCGGCGCCCTCTTGCTGGTGGCCCATCTCTACCCTGGCGTGGTGGTCAAGAGTTTCACCTCGGCCCTGATCGCGGCGGCCGTGCTGGGCTTGCTCAACACCTTGCTGCGGCCGATTCTGGTGCTGCTGACCCTGCCGGTCACGGTGATCAGCTTGGGGCTGTTCCTGTTTGTGATCAACGCGCTGATGTTCTGGTCGGCCGCCTATCTGCTCAGCGGTTTCGGCGTGGAGAGCTTCACCGCCGCCCTGATTGGCTCGCTGATCTACAGCCTGTGCGGCATGTTGATCGACACCGTCATGGAGCGCTTGTTCCCGCCCCAGGACTGAGGCGGGGTTTCAAGGCAGCTCGGCGCCCGCTGGCACGCCGCGCGGGTACATCTCGGCTAGCAGCTGGCGGCGCTCGTACAAAAGCGCACGCAGGCGCGAGTCGATGACCGCGGCCTCGATCTGATCAGCCTCACGGCTGCGCGACTGGCGCAGGCCGGAGCGCAGGCGATCGATCGCACCGTTCAAATCGCCCATGGCCGCCCTCACCTCGCCCTGGGCGCGTACCGCCCGCAAGGGCTGATCCAGACGCTCCCAGAGCTGGGCCAGCTGGGCCCAGGCGCCCGCATCCTTGGGGTTGAGGCTGACAAAGGTCTGCAAATCGTCGGCCGCCTGGCGGGCCGTCTCCAGGCCCCGGCTGTCCACCATGGCCAGCTGGGCGCGCTGCATCAGCATGGCGCGTGAGCGCTCACCCGCCAGCGGCTTGAGCGCGGCAAAGCCGTCCGCCGCCTGGCCCTTGGCCTGGGCCAGCTCGGCGCGCAAATAGCTCAGCATGCGAGCGGCTTGCGGGTCGGTGCCGATCAATTGCAAGGTTAGCTCCGCACTGCGCAAGGCGTTCTCGGCGCGGCCGAAGTCGCGCATCTTGATCGAGGCCAGGGCACCGGCATAACGCGCGCCGAGTTGCTCAAAACCCCTGCCGGGGCCAGCGGCGCTGGTGTCGCGCACGCCCGCGTCGAGGTTTTGCAGCTGGGCCCAGGTCTCGGCCCGCGGGTCCATCAAGACCTTGGCGCGTGCCGCCATCAAGGCATGAACGGCCAGGCCCGGCGGCCGCACAAAGGCCTCGGTGCCCAGGCGGGTGCGGGCATCGCCGATGCGTTCGCTGGTCAAGGGGTGGGAGCGCAGATAGGGGTAGTTGCCCGCATCCATCAGGTGGTAGGTCTGCTCCATGCGCTCGAACATGCTGAGCATGCCGGCCGGTGCAAAGCCGGCCTGACTCATCACATTGAAGCCCACGCGGTCCGCCTCGCGCTCCATATCGCGGGAGAAGGCCAGCGAAGCGGCCGCTGCGGCCGCCTGGCTGCCCACGATGGCGGCATTGGCGGCGTCCACGCTGCCGCTGCGAGCCGCCACGATCAGGCCGGCGATCATGCCGGCCGTGGCCAGCAGGCTGTTGCGCGAGTCGCCGGTGATGCGGCGCGCGATATGACGCTGGGTCACATGCGATAACTCATGGCCCAAGACCGAGGCCAACTCATCGGCCGACACCGTCATCGAGATCAGGCCCAGATGCACGCCCACAAAGCCGCCCGGCAGGGCAAAGGCGTTGACGCTTTTGTCGCGCACCAGAAAGGTTTCCCAGGCGAAGTGATCCTTGGTCTCGTCGCCGATATTGCCCAGGCGGGTGGCGGCCAGCACCAGGGGCGACCAGATGCTCTGCACATACTCCAGCAGCAGCGGGTCGTCCAGATAGTCCGGGTCGGGGCGGATCTGGCGCATGATCTGCTCGCCAAAGCGCCGCTCCGCGCCCACATCCAGATCGGCCGAGACCGAGTCGCCCAGAGTCGGCAGATTGACCTGGGCGAAGCTCAGGCTTGGCCCGCCGCTCAAGATCAGGGCCGCCATCAAGCTGGCCATCAAGCGGCTGCGCAAAGGGTGCGGCGCGGGGCCGGTCTTTTCCTTGTTCTTCAACAAAAAAGAATCTCCAAAGGGCAGAGAGCAGGGGTCTCGGGAACAGGGCGAGTCTGACATAGATGGGCGCCTGCATCTGCATTCACCCTTTACGCTTTCACTATGATGAGGCCCAAGGCACTCCCCATCGTTTCGCCTTTGTTGCCCAATTGTTGCCAATCGAACCCTCAGCCCCGGCATGACTTCCAATCTCCTCACCCATTTTGATGCCCAGGGCCAGGCCCATATGGTGGACGTGGCCGCCAAGGATGTGACGCACCGCGTGGCCGTGGCCGCCGGCCGCATCCGCATGCAGCCCGCCACCCTGGCCTTGATCCGCAGCGGCAGCGCCAAAAAAGGCGACGTCATCGGCATTGCCCGCATCGCCGCCATCCAAGCCGCCAAGCGCACGGCGGATTTGATCCCGCTCTGCCACCCCCTGCCCCTGACCCGGGTGACAGTGGACTTCGAGTTAGACGAAGCGGCCTGCGCCGTGCAGTGCCGCGCGCAAGTCGAAACCCTGGGCCGCACCGGCGTGGAAATGGAAGCCCTGACCGCGGTGCAGATCGGCCTGCTCACGGTTTACGACATGTGCAAGGCCGTGGACCGCGGCATGGTGATGGAGCAGATCCGTGTGCTGGAGAAGCAGGGTGGCAAGAGCGGCGACTGGTCGGCCGATCTCGGGCCTGGTGCCTGATCAACGCCCGATCAACGCATTTCCCGCCACTCGATCTGCTGCTGCGGCGGCAGGCACTGGTAGGGCTTGAGCGTAGCCAACTCGGCTTCTTCGAGCGCCGTGCACTCGGCGAAGAAGGCCTCGCTGCTTTTGTTGCGGAACTCGCGCAGGCGCTCGGACACATAACTGGCTTTTTGATCGTCACCCACCGCGTGCAAGGACTTGGCCCAGGCCATCATCAGGCGCGCATCGATCAGCTGATGCGCGCTGCGCTTGGCCGCCGCAAGCGCTTGCGGGCCGTAGCCAAGACTGGTGGCCGCGGCGTAGTCGGCCTGGGTGGAGAAGAACAGCGATTTCTGCCCGGCGTGGATACGCTCCGGCAAGGGCGCGGCGGACTCACCGGGTGAGTAGATCACCACCACGCGCTGATAGTCCCAAAGCGCATAAGCCGTGCCCAGCATCAGAATCACGCCGGTGACGGCCAGCAGGCGCGGCAAGCCCTCGACCTCGGCGCCACGCTGCGGCTGATCGTCCGGCCGACCCAGAGCCAGACCGAAGGCAAAGGCCGTGGGCAGCAGGAAGTAGGCGTACCAAAGCGGGTATTCCAAGAGGCTGTGCAGGCCAATCATCAAGACCAGCATGAAGGCGCAGCGGCGCATCAAGGCCTGGCCAGCGTCCTTGGCCTGCATGCTCATGCGCAGGGCGCGCCACAGCGACCAGCTCAGCAGGCCCAGCACGGTCAAACTCAGCGGCAGGCCCAGCTCCACCGCCAGCTGCATGGGCAGGTTGTGGCAATGGTCGAAGAAGGCCACCGGGCGATTGGGGAACTCGCTCATGGTCCAGGCCAGATTGAATTCACCCCAGCCCACGCCTAGCCAAGGGTTCTGCTTGAGCAAGACCCAGGCATTACTCAGGATGGCGATGCGGGAGGGCGAACCCGCGCCCTCGGCCAGGCGTGACTCCACCCCCAGGGCATGGCCGCTGCTGGCCGACCAGGCCGCCACCAGCCACCAGCACAGGGCCAGCATCAACGGTGTGGCCAGCAAGGAGAAGCGGGCCAGGCGCGGCAGGCGCCGGTCCAGCGCACCCCAAAGAGCCAGGATCAGCACACCGATCACGCCGGTGCGTGAGCCACTCAAAACCACGGCAAAGATCAGGCCAAACAGAATCGAGGGCAGCACCCAGGCGCGGCCAAAAGGATTGAGCCGACCCGGCATGCCCAGGTAAACGGCCGCCACACAAGACCACATCAACAAGCTGGCCAGATGATTGGGCTGACGCATATTGCCCACGGCACGCCCTGGCACGCCCGAGCGCGCGATCACATTGCCGTCGGCAAACTGCGGCGCAAACACCTGCACCAGGCTGACGACCAGACTCAGCAGACCCGCGACCAGCAAGCCCCAGCAAAAGACCTCGAACCAGAGCTGGCGCGCGCGGTCGTTCAGGCCTTGGGCGCCGAAGAGCAGCAGCGCCGCCGCCGCCAGCATGGCGCCGCTGGACAGAGCCAGCGACAAGGGCAGGCCGGTCCATAGATGCGAGGCCAGCGGGGCCAGCATCAAGAGCACCAGGGCCCACAAAGCCGCCGTGCTGCGCACCTTGGGGCACTCACGCGCCAGCAGGCACAGCACCGCAGCCCAACCGCCCAGGGCCGCCAGCTGATTGAACAGCGTTGCCGACGGGCTGATATTGAAGGCCAGCAAAGGCGGGATCACGCTGGCCAGCAGCAAAAGCGTCAAGGCCAGGGGCTGGAGGATTTGCGGCCCGGGGCCGCGCAGGGCTTGGGCGCCTTGGGGCGCGGTAGAAGTGGACGGAGAAGAAGAGATGGCGCGTGACATGGGCCGAATCATCACATGAGTCCCGCCCCCGCAAGCACCGCTTGACCTGCTCGATTTATGTGTACTACAGTACTAGTACACGCAAGGAGTACCGTGAACCACGAACAGATCTTCAGCATCAACACCGGCTCCACCGAGCCCATTTACCGCCAGCTGATGGAACAGCTGCGTCGGCGGGTGGCCAG
Organism: Paucibacter sp. KBW04; assembly: GCF_003852425.1. Lineage (GTDB taxonomy): Bacteria > Pseudomonadota > Gammaproteobacteria > Burkholderiales > Burkholderiaceae_C > Paucibacter_A. Next base: position 167,463 of record NZ_QAJN01000007.1, read on the forward strand.
CGGGCAGCTGAGTGCGGGGGATGAAATCCCCTCGGTGCGCGAGCTGGCGCAAAGCCTGGCCGTGCACCCCATGACCATCTCCAAGGCCTACAGCCTGCTGGAGTCCGAAGGCCTGCTGGAGCGCCGCCGTGGCCTGGCCATGCGCATCGCGCCCCAGCACAGAAAGGCCCAGAGCGCAGCCTCGCGCATCGAGCTGCTGCGCCCCAGCCTAGAGCAAGCGGCCGAGACCGCACGCCAGCTGGAGCTGAGCGCCGCCCAAGCCCTGCAGCTGTTTGAACAAATCCTCCAAGAACTTCCTGACCCTCAAGAGGGAGACGCCGCATGAACGCCAGCACCCATCCCAGCAGCACGCTGCGCCCCGCCGACCTCAGCCTGCACAGCAGTGCGATCCAACAACCCAGCGCCAGCGCCTGCTTGAGCGGCGTGCAGCTGGGCTATGGCAAACAAACCGTGCTGCGTGACCTGAGCTGGCAGCTCTTGCCCGGCCAGGTGGTCGGCCTGCTCGGCCGCAACGGCGCGGGCAAGACCACGCTGCTGGAGACCTTGCTGGGCCTGCGCGAGCCGCAAGCGGGCCGGGTCGAACTGTTCGGCCAAGCCGCCTTGCAGATCGACGACGCGGCCCGCGCCCGCATCGGCTATGTGCCCCAGCAAAGCGATTTGTTCGAGGGCTTCACGCCCGCTCAGTTGCTGGCTTACTTCAGGAGCTTTTACCCGCGCTGGAACGAGGCCAAGGTCGAGGGCCTGCTGTCGCGCTGGGACATCGCCCGCGACAAGCCCATCGCCAAGCTCTCCGGCGGCCAGCAGCAGCGCCTCTCCATCATCCGCGCCCTGGCCCATGAGCCCGATCTGCTGGTGCTGGACGAGCCCGTGGCCAGCCTGGACCCGGCCGGCCGGCGCGACTTTCTGCGCGAGCTGGTGGAGCAGGTGCTGGACCGCGGCACGACCGTGGTCTTCTCCACCCACATCTTGTCCGACCTGGAGCGGGTCGCATTCAACCTAGCTTTTATGAGCGAAGGCCGAATCAGCTGCCAAGCGCCGCTGGACGAATTGATCGAGCAGCTGCGCAGCGTGCAGGGCAGCACGGCCCAGCTGCAAAGCATGGTCAGCCGCCTGGGCGCCGAGGTGCTGCGCCGCCACGCCCTGGAAAACGGCCAGGCCCGTTGGTTGATACGCCTGCCGCTCGACGCGCCGCCTCTTGCGCAGACTGAGGGCTTGCAAGCCCTGAATCTGGAAGACCTGTTCATGGAGCTGACCTGACATGGGCACCGCTTTAGCACCCTACCGCCCCATCCTGCTTTGCGCCTGGCAGCAGCATCGCAACTTGGGTTCGCGCTGGTTTGTGCCCGTGCTGGCTTTGTTGTGCCTGGGCACCTTGCTCACCTTGGGCCTGGCTGTCGATTGGCGCGCCGCGCAGATCGCGGGCCAGGCCGTCAGCCTGCTCTTGCTGCTCGCCCTCTGGGGCCTGCTCTTCAGCAATCTGCGGCGCCAAAACCACCCCGCCAGTGCCCATCTGGTGCCCCAGCATCTGCAGCGTTTGCGTGCCACGGCCGTGGCTGCTTTGCTAACGTTCACTGCTCTCGGCAGCTTGATACTGAGCCTGAGCACAGGCCAAGCACTGGCCTGGGCCCTGGGTCTGGCCAGCCTGATGCTGTCCATCGCCGCCTGCCTGCGTTGGCCGCGCCTGTGGTTCCTCATCTGGCTGCTCCCCGCGCCTTACTGGCTGTGGCCCAGATCGGCGGTCTGGCCCTGGCTGAAGCAAGGATTGCTGAGCTGGTACGAGCAGCAGCCCGCCACCTTAGCCGCCGCGGCCCTGATCCTGCTGCCCTGGCTGCTGAGCCGAATGCTGCAGGGCGGTGGCAACGCCCATCTGAAGAACTACCAGGTGCAGGAGGACTTGCGCCATGCCATGCAAGAGCAGATGCGCGGCGGCATGGTCACGCCCAAGACCTTGTCGCCTGGAGGATTTTGGATAACGCGCTTGTTCAACTGGCCGCGGCCCTTGTGGACCGCCTATTTGCTAGCCCAGGCCAACACCAGCACCCGCAGCCTGATGGCCAGGCTGGACCTGGTCACCCTGGGCAATGTGCACTGGGCCAGCGCCCTGGGCGCTTTCAGCATCATCTTCGGCGCAGCAGGGGCCATCATCGCTCTCACCCAAGCGATCTACGGTTATGACTGGCGCCTGTTTTTTGGCCACAGCAATGCGGGCCTGCACATCGGCCTCATCAGCATGGCCATCAGCCCGCTCTTCGGCCTGGCCGGCAGCCTCTACGGCAGCCGCCGCGAGCAGGCGCTGCTGATGCTGCTGCCCCATATGCCGCGCGGCCAGGCGCTCAATGCCGCCATGAGCCGGCGCCTGCTGATCCAGTTCGGCCTGCAATGGCTGATCGCCCTGGCCTTGGTACAAGGCCTGCTCAAGGCCACGCCCACCGATTTCGCCGGGCGCTTCTCGGGCCTGCACATTCTGCTGGTCGTCCTGCCCATGGGCAGCCTGCTGTTGCGCGACTGGGCGCGCCAGGCCCAGCCTAACGGCAATTGGGCGGCCCTGGCCTTCATCGCCGCCGGCATCTGCAGCGGCGCCATTGCCGCCCTGCAATGGTGGCTGAACCTGAGCTTGTGGCCTTTCGCCATCGCCTCAGTTCTGATCACCCTGGCGCTGGTGTACATCCGCTGGCAGCGCTGGGTGCTCGGTGGCCCGCAAGCCATGCCGGTGGGGCGATTGAGTTTTTGATCTGACACCTGAGCAAGGAAAGCCAATGACCGAACAATCCACACCAGCCGCCGCATGGCTGAGCAAGCATTGGTTCCTGCCCCTCGCGGGCTTGATCGTCGCAGGCGATCTGAGCGCCGCGCGGCTGGGTGACTGGCAGGGCTCGCAGCTGCTGGAAGCGGCCCTGCTATTCGATCTGGCCTTGCTGCTGCCCGCCCTGTATTGGGTTTGTTATCGACACCAAGGCAAGCCCGCGCTGCTCAAGGCCATCGGCCTGGCCTGCCTCGGCATCTGGCTTTGCGGCAAGGCCATCCCAGCCGAACAGCAGCAGTTCCTGCCTGCGCTGACTTGGCTGCGCTATCTGGGCTTGGCGGGCCTGCTGGCGCTGGAGCTGAAACTGGCGCTCGCCTTGTACAAGGCCGTGGTTCTCAAAGGTCAATCGCGCCAGGAGGCCGAGACTCAAATGGTGGGCGAAGGCATGCCGCCATGGGTGGCCCGCTTGATGGCGTTTGAAGCCTCGCTGTGGCGCAAGGTCTGGATGCGACTTCGTCGCCTTGGTCAAAAAAGGCGAGGCTAGGGAAGCTCCCCGCCGCCTCGCCAGAGAACCGACGCCATATCGACATAACATTGACGTTGATCGTATTTCTTATTTGCGTATTTGAACTTCTTAGGCTCACAAGCGGCTGGCACAAAGCGCGCGGCGCACAATTTGCGCGGCCTCACTCATGGGAAAAATGAAACCACTGCGCCTCTCTCTCTTGCTCATGTTTACAGGCCTGCTCGGCGCCTGCTGGCTTTGGCCAGGTTCAGAGACGCCGCCCGCCCTCATCGAAGGGCCCAGCAACTCAATTCAAGAGCCCCCACCTGCCGCCCAAGCCAGCCCTGCGCTCAAGGTCGTAGCGGCTGCCGCATCAACACCCAGCTTGCCCAAGCCCGCTGTCACCCCCGATGTCATGGCCCAATGGACCCAAGGCTTCAGCAGCGAGCAGCCCTATGCCCTGGCGCTGCGGCTGCGCGATGCCCGACTGCCCGGCTCATTCGGAGCAGCACTGACCTTGACTCACGCTTGCCGTTCGGCCATGGGGCAGGTTCGGGCAGGTGAACTTCTCGGACCAGACAGTGACCCCTTGCTGCGCGGAAAAAATGAGCCCAATTACGCGCAACGCGTACAGGCCCGCGACTCCTTGGAGCGCCGCTGCCTAGCCTTTAGCCAACACAGAGACATCGATATGCCTCTGGCCGACGACCACCCTGGTCAAACCCTGAACCAGGCCATCTACCTTTTTCCCTACTTTTTCGCCACCGGCAAAGCCCGCCAGTTTGCCCAGATACTTGCGGAGCAAGGTCAACTGCAGCACTTTCTGCCAATGCTGCCCTATTGGGACGGCAAGGCGATGACAGAAGAGGGCGATCGGCAGGTCTACAACGGGGCAATGAACCTGGCCGTCAAATTGGCCACCGCGCCTACCGTTGCGCCTGATCAAGACATCCGCCTGCTTGCTGCATGCCTGAGCCAAGGCCATTGCGCCAAAGACTTCATCGAACTCCACCGCATGAACTCACCGCAAGACACGGAGGAGCGACGCAGGGTGGAAGCCTTGGCGCAGGAGATGGTTGCAGCGATGCGGGCCGGCGACTACCAAAAATTTGCGCGCTGAGGGCCTGGTAAAGCGGCCCAGCATCATCCTGATGCTTTCCTGATGCCGCATCTGCTAACTTGCTCATCATGAGCAAAAGTTCCTCAGCACCCAAGGCCGCACGCAGGCAAGACCTGGCCCTGGCCGCCCTGACCTGGGCCTCGGCCTTTGGGCTGATGTGGCGTCTGGACGGCGTGGTGGAGCTGGCCAATCTGGCCTTGCTGCTGGTGTTGGCCGCGGCGGTGGCGGGTTGGTGGCTGAGCGTTCGGGCCTCCTTGCTGAGCAGCGCCCTGGCCGTGCTGGCTTTTGCTTGGCTGTTTGTGCCGCCGCGCTTCAGCTTCACGGTGGAGCACCATCCCCACGCCCTGCTGCTGTTCGCCATGCTGAGCTTGTGCAGCATCACCGCCTTGCTGATGGGGCGCTCGCGCCGCCAGACGGCGCAGGCCCGGCTGATGGGCGCGCGCGCCGAGCAGCTGCGCGCCTTCAGCGACAGCTTGCGTGACGTGCACGAGCCGCAGTCCCTGGCGCCGCTCTTGCATCAGGAACTGGACGCCCTGCGGCCCGAGCCGGTGCAGTTGCTTGTTCTCAAAAACCAGCTGCCGCCGCGCAACGACGCCGAGGCCGCCCTGTGGCTGGGGCCCGAGGCCGATGCCGACCAGGCCACCGGCCTGTGGCTGTGCCTGCGCGAGGGCCGCGCCTTCGGCCCCGGCACCGGCCGGCATCAGGACCTGAAGGCCTGGTATCTGCCCCTGCGCGGCCGCCATGCCAGCTATGGCGCGGCCTTGCTGCATCTGCCGGCCGGCGGGCAGGCTGAAGAACCCGGCCTGCGCGCCCACGCCCAGTCGCTGTGCGATCAGATGGGCTTGGCCCTGGAACGCCAGGCCACCGAGCAGACCGCCCGGCTGGCCCGCGACGAAGCCAGCAGCCAAGCCACCCGCAATGCCTTGCTGGCCGCCATCTCACACGACTACCGCACGCCGCTGGCCTGCATCATGGGCGCGGCCTCCTCCCTGCTGGAACAAGAGGCTCGCCTGGACGCCCGCCAACGCCAACGCCTGGCCGCCACCATCCTCGACGAAACCGAGGCCTTGCGTCGCATGACCGACAACAGCCTGCAGCTCGCGCGCCTGGACGCGCCCGGTGTGACGCTGAGCCTGGACTGGGAATCGGCCGAGGAACTCATAGGGGGCGCCCTGCGCCGCAGCCGCCAGCGCCGCGCCAGCCTGGGTGAGCGGGAGGGCGAGCCGGAGGCCGCGCCGCCGCGTCTGCGCGCTCGGGTGGAGCCTGGCCTGCCCCTGCTGCGCTGCGATGCCGTCTTGCTCAGCCAGCTGCTGGACAACTTGGTCGACAACGCGCTGAAGTACGGCGCGGGCAGCCCGGTCGAGATCCTGGCGCGCAGCCTGCCCTGGCCCGATCCCGGCCCGCAGCAAGGCGAGCCGCACATCGTGTTGTCAGTGCGCGACCGCGGCCCCGGTGTCTCGCGAGCCTGGCAGGAGCGCATCTTCAAGGCCTTCCAGCGCGGCGCCGAGGCGCAATCCGGCCGGCCCGATGGTTCGGAGCGCCGTGGTGCCGGCGTGGGCTTGGCCGCCTGCCGTGCCATCGCACTTGCCCATGGCGGTGCGATGCGCTACCGCGCCCGTGCCCACGGTGGCGCCAGTTTCGAATGTTGGCTGCCGCTGCAGGCCGCCCCCTCTCAAGCCCAGGAGGCATTGCTGCCATGAGTTTGCAAGTGCTGTTGATCGAGGACGACCGGGAGCTCCGCGCTACCCTGTGTCAGTCCCTGCGAATAGAAGGTTATGAGGTACAAACCGCCGCCAGCCTGGCCGAGGCCCAAGCCCTGCTCAAGCATGGCGGCGAGTTCGATCTGATCTTGCTGGACCTAGGCCTGCCCGATGGCGAGGGCAGCGAACTCTTGCGCGAGCTGCGGCGCGATCACAGCACGCCGGTGCTGGTGATCTCGGCCCGCGAGCAGGATGGGCAGAAGATCAGCTTGCTAGACGACGGCGCCGACGACTACCTCGTCAAGCCGTTTAGCGTGCGCGAGCTGCTGGCCCGCATGCGGGTGGCCCTGCGCCATCGCGGCGTGCACACCCGCCCGGCCCTGACCCGCTACGAGCAGCAGGGCCTGGTAGTGGATCTGGAGGCCCACCAGGTCAGCTTGAATGGGCAGGAAGCTCATCTGACGCCCACTGAGTTCAAGTTATTGGCCCGCCTGGTGCGCAGCGCCGGCAAGGTGGTGACCCATCGAACGCTGCTCAGCGATGTCTGGGGGCCGGAGTACACCGAACACACCCACTACCTGCGCCTTTATATGGGCCAGCTGCGCGCCAAGCTGGAGCGCGACCCAGCCGACCCGCAGCGCTTGCTGACCGAACCCGGCGTGGGCTACCGGCTGGACGGGCCGGGCTGACAGACCGCATGAGTTCAAACCAAGGGAGAAAACAAAGATGCGCAAGATCATCATCAACAACTTCTGGCAAGGCAGCCGCTCGCACTTAATCGGCTTGGCCGCCGGCCTGCTAGCGCTGCACAGCCACGCCGGGGCGGCCGAAGCCAATCGCGTGCAAGCCTTGCTGCAGCAGGCCCTGGACGGCGACCGCAGCGGCGCTTGCGTGCAGGCGGCCGTGATCGAACAGACTCAGGTCTTGCGCGGCAGCTTCTGCGCCAAACCACGGCTCCAGGGCGAGCCTGATTTTCAGCGCCCCTTCGAGATCGGCTCGGTCAGCAAGACCATGGCGGCCTTTTTAGTGGCCGATCTGATCGCCCGCGGCCAGTGGACGCTGGACGACCCCATCGCCAAACATCTGCCGCCCGGCACCCAAGTGCCGCGCCAGGGCGAGCGCCAGATCCTGGTACGCGATCTGCTGACCCACAGCGCCAGCCTGCCGGCCCTGCCGCCCGGATTCGCGCCCAAGTCCATGGACGACCCCTACGCCGATCTGAGCGAGGCCGACTTGCTGGCCGCGCTGGCCAAGACCCGCTTGAGCGCGCCCATTGGCAGCCGCAGCGAGTACTCCAACTTCGGCATGATGATTGTCTCGGCCGCCTTGGCCCGCAGCACCGGCGGCGACCTGGAAGCCACCCTGCGCCAGCGCCTCTTCGAGCCCCTGCAAATGGACGGCGCCTTCATCAACAAGTCACCTCTGGGCAGCCTGCGGGTGCAAGGCCATCTGCCCGGCGGCAAGGCCAGCTCGGCCTGGAACGCGCAGACCAATCTGGCCGGTGTGGGCATGGTCAAGGCCAGCCTGAATGACATGGTGAGCTATGCCCAGGCCCAGCTGGGGCAGCGCAGCGGGTTCAAGCCAGGCCTGGATAGGGCGCAAGCCAAGTCCATTCTGGCTGCCATGCAACTGACCCAGCAGCCCCTGAAAGCGCCCTTCGGCATGAACTGGATGCGCTACCAGTTCAAGGGCCAGGACCTCGTCGCCCACGAGGGCGGCACCGGCGGCTTCTCCGCCCTGGTGGCCTTGCAGCCCCAGGCCCAGCGCGCGGTCGTGCTGCTGGCCGATACCGCATTGACCGATCTGGGCGGCCTGAGCCCCCTGGGCCACGCCCTGCTGGGTTTGGAGAAGACGCCACCCGAGCCGCGTCGCGCCAGCAAGGCCAGCGCCGATTTGCTGGCGTCCATGGCGGGCGACTACACCCTGGGCAGCATGGCCGTGCGCCTGTGGCAGGAGGACGGCCACCTGCGAATGCAAGCCGCCGGCCAAGCCGCTTTTGAGTTGCACTACGACAGCCGGGGCGACTTCTATCCGCAGGATTTCAACGCCTTGCTGACGCCCGTGCTGCAAGACGGCCGCGTGATTGAGGCTGTGTGGCGCCAAGGCGGCGGTGCCCTGCCCTTGCAGCGCAAGATTGCCGCCACCGAGGCTCAGGCCAAGGGCTCGCTAGGCACAAACCCGGCTTGGCAAGAGTACGTCGGCAGCTATGCCCTGATGCCTCATTTCAAGCTGCGCCTGTTTGAAGATGCAAGCGGCCGCCTGATGGCCCAGGCCACCGGGCAAAGCGCCATCGCCGCCGAACTCACGGCCAAGGACAAAATAGAAATCAAGGCCGTGGGCGCAGTGCTGAGCTTCAAGCGTGATGAAGCCGGCCAGGTGCGCAACCTGGTGCTGAATCAAAACGGACAAAGCCTGGAGGGGCCGCGTGAGCCCTGAGGTCGGCCGCTGAAGCCTATGCGCTGGCGCGTTAGGCGCGACAGCGATCTGGGTTCAAAGATGGGTCACCTGAAGAAGCCGGCCGGTCAGCAGTCCTCAGTGGCGGCAATGTGCCCAGAACGGTAACCCGACTGAGCATCGTTGGATCTGAGCCTCGTCGGAAAGCAGTCATTGATCTGAGTCCGCTTTCAGCGCTGCAAACTGATGCGTTTGCGTAGCTGATCCAAAGGCAGTGGCAACTTCAACGCAGGTAGGTTCAGTGAAGCAAGGTCTGGGTGAAGGGGCCTTGCATCTGTCTTCCCCCCAACGGAGCGATGGACGGATCAGGCATGTGCATTTCCAATGCACATCGGTGCCCCAATGTGGGTTGCTACCGATCAATCCAGCCAGAAACCAGTTGAGGTTTTTGCCTGTTATTCAAGACTGTTTTTTGCACAGAATATGCCGCACAGAGCCAAGCTACAAGCCGCTTGTGGCCTCGTCACATCTAACATGCTATGGGGACAGGGCGCCAAGCTATGCGTCACTGCTGTCTCCATGTATCCAATTTGGGCCTCATGAAAATTGCGCCCCGCATTCGCCGGTACAACCCTGGAGAAGAGTCCATTCTCTTCAACGTGTACTACACCTCGGTCCATCAATTGGCCACTCGAGAGTATTCACAGGAGCAAATTCAAGCTTGGGCTCCTCGGGATCGTGACGCCAGCCTGTGGGAAGAGCGAATTCGGGGAATCAACCCGTTCGTCGCCGAGCTGAATGGCGAGCTTGTTGGCTACTCGGATCTTCAGCCAAGCGGATACATTGACCATTTCTTTGTGTCTGGTAGTCATGCCCGATGCGGCATAGGAACCGCGCTCATGAATCACATTCTTCAAGAGGCAATGTCGACAGGCCTGCATGAGTTGACATCCGATGTAAGCCGTACAGCTCAACCGTTCTACGAAAAGTTTGGGTTCACAGTCATTGAGCAGCGGCAGCCCAAAGTGCGAGGCGTCGTCATTCCAAATGCATTCATGAGGCTTCGTATCGTATGAAGTCCAACCCATCATTCCACCGGACCGCCTTCGGAGGCCGGTGAATTCAAAAGTTAGGCGTCAGATGCAAACAACCGAGGCCATTCGATACATTGGCGTAGGAGTCGGAGTGCTCGTTGTGCGCGAAGGAAAGGTACTCCTTGGCAAAAGAACCGGTTCCCATGGGGCGGGAACTTGGGCCGGTCCTGGCGGGAGGCTTGAGTTTGGCGAGTCCATCGAGGAGTGTGCCCGCCGGGAGTTGATGGAAGAAACAGGGCTTGAGCTTGGGCCGGTCACTGCCGGACCATACTCAAACGACTCCTTCCCAGAGCTCGGCCAACAGCACGTCACGCTCTTCGTGGTCGCTCGGCAGTCAAAAGGTACTCCGGTCAACGTTGAGCCTCACAAGTGCGAAGGCTGGCATTGGTTCTCCTGGAACGAGTTGCCCTCACCGCTGTTTGCTCCCGTGGCGGCACTCTTACATTCCGGCTTCGTACCGGGATAACGCATAACCCCGCAGTCAACCGGATATTTCGCGGCATGACGGCTACCTCGAACGATAGGTCTCATGAGCACCGTCAGCGCCTTTCGCCTACATGATCGCTATTTCATCCATCCGAACAAGCGGACGACGACTGGGCTCCATGTCGCGCAGCCTGATTTCACCTGCCTGCCACTAAATGCGACGGTTGAGGCCTGGGCTGCTGCCGATTTTGTAGACACCGACCTAAGCTCGTTGAGCTTGTTCGAACTGTACGGGGCTGACATAGCCTATGGTCGAATGACGTCGAGTCGGGTTGTAGAAGCGCTCGATGTAGTCGAAGACTTTTGCCCGTGCTTCGTCCCGCGTCCGGAAGACTTTGCGCGCAATGCGTTCCGTCTTCATTGAGCTGAAGAAGCTCTCCATCGCCGAGTTGTCCCAGACCTCGCCCGCCCGGCTCATACTGCAGGTGATCCCCTGGTCTTTGAGCAACTGCTGGAAGTGGCCGCTGGTGTATTGACTGCCCTGATCCGAATGGTGCAGCAGCGCCACCGGCTTGCCCCTTCGCCATACCGCCATCATCAGCGCATCGGCCACCAACTGAGAGGTCATGCTCGCCTGCATGGACCAACCCACCGCACGGCGCGAGAACAGATCCAGCACCACAGCCACGTACAGCCAGCCCTCGGCCGTCCAGATGTAGGTGAAGTCTGCCACCCATTTCTGGTTCGGTCCGTCTGCCGTGAATTGCCGATCCAACACGTTGCTGGCCGCGTCACTGCGCTGGCCATCGTCCTTGGGCAGACCGCGCCGGCGAGGCCTGGCCCGCAGCGCCTGCTGCAGCATCAGCTTCTCGATCAAGTGCAGTCCGCAGTTGACGCCACTGGCCAGCACATCGCGCCAGACGCGTCGCGCACCGTATGTGCGGTCGCTGTCCAGGAAGCTCTGCTTAACTTGCTTGCCGATACTCTCGTTGGTAAAGCTGCGCTGGCTACGCGGCCTTTGCAGCCAGGCATAAAACCCACTGCGCGAGACACCGAGCGCCTCGCAAATCACCCCCGTCGGCCAGACCCCTCGGTGCTTCGCCACGAACTCAAACTTCACAGCGAGTCCTTCGCGAAGTAGGCCGCGGCTTTTTTCAAGATGTCGCGCTCCATCTTGAGCTTGGCGACCTCCTTCTTCAGCCGCTCGATCTCCGCCTGCTCCGGCTTCATGACGCCCTTGCCGGGAAATGCCTGCTGCGGATCAGCCGCCAACTCTCGAATCCACGTTCGCAGCATCGTTTGATGAATGTCCAGATCCAGCGCCGCCTGCGTGATCGACACGCCGCGCTCCTTCACCAGCTTCACCGCCTCAACCTTGAACTCCCGGCTGAACTGCCGTCTTGTTCCCATACCAAACCTCCAATTTCATTTCACACCTTAACAAGGTGTCCATGAAACCGGCAGCAGCCCAGAGCGCGACTGAGATGCGAGACAGTCACGACGAATGTCCGCACCGGGTCGTTTACGTGAGTTGATCGAGCCAAGCCGAGAACGACCAGCGGGCGCCCCCATCGTTCAGTTCGACGATGTGCAAGAAATCAACAGAAGGACTTGGGACGCCGCTGAAATGTCCAGCCGGGACGCGCGACTTGCGAAAGGCATGGCGGCATCCCCGGCTGGGCACCCGCCCCACAGCTGCCCAATTGAGTGCGCTCAGCACAGCACGCACTCTCCGGTACTCCTCACGTTAGGGCCCTCCCGACACGCGATTTGGTCGGGGACGGAGGCTTTTCGGCCGGCACTTATGCGATCCTGATGCCTGCGGGCTCAGGATTGTCGTAACGAAACAAAAGTGCCGACGCCATGTCCTCTTCTTCCACAGACCCTGTTCCCACCGCCTCCGGCGAGGGCGGCCACGGCCTGGGCCGCCAAAGCCTGGGTGCCTTGACTCTGGGCACCATCGGCGTCGTCTACGGGGATATCGGCACCAGCCCGCTCTACACCGTCAAAGAAGTGTTTCTGCCAGCTACCGGGGTGGCGCTGAACGGCGCCAATCTGATCGGCGCCGTCTCGGTCATCCTGTGGGCGCTGATGCTGGTGGTCACGCTCAAATACGTGATCCTGATCCTGCGGGCCGACAACCGCGGCGAAGGCGGTGGCCTGGCCTTGACGGCACTGGCCACGCAGGCGGTCAAAGACAAGCCCGCCCTGCGCCGCTCGCTTTTGTTGTTAGGTGTGTTTGGCGCCACCTTGTTTTACGGCGACAGCGTCATCACCCCTGCCGTCTCGGTGATGGGCGCCATCGAGGGCCTGGAGGTCATCAACCCGGCCCTCAAGGCCTATGTCTTGCCCCTGTCCCTGGGCGTGCTGCTGGCGCTCTTTTTGATCCAGCGCTTTGGCACCCATGCGGTGGGCAAGGTGTTCGGGCCGGTGATCACGCTATGGTTTGTGGTGCTGGCGGTGATCGGCCTGGTCCACATCCAGCGCCAGCCGCAAATCCTCGCCGCCCTGAATCCGCTGGAGGCCTTCAACTTCTTGATGGCGCGCGGCTGGCATGTGTTTGCCGCCCTGGGCGCTTTTGTGCTGGCCCTGACCGGTGCCGAGGCTTTGTATGCAGACATGGGCCACTTCGGCGCCAAGCCCATACGCCTGGCCTGGACGGCCCTGGTCTTCCCTTCGCTGATCCTCAACTACATGGGCCAGGGCGCCTTGCTGATGGCCGAGCCCGACGCGATTGAGAACCCCTTCTTCCGCCTCTTCCCCGAAGGCTTGCTGATCCCCATGGTGGTGCTGGCCGCTGCCGCAGCGGTGATCGCCTCGCAGGCCGTCATCTCGGGCGCCTATTCCATGACCAAGCAGGCGATTCAGCTGGGCTTCTTGCCCCGCATGGAGCTGCGCTACACCTCGGCGCGCGAGTTCGGCCAGATCTATATGCCGGCCGTCAACTGGGCCTTGCTGGTGGGCGTGGTGGCCGCCGTGCTGCTGTTCGGCAGCTCCTCGGCCCTGGCGGGCGCCTACGGCATCGCCGTCACGCTGACCATGATGATCACCACAGTGCTGACCTATTTTGTGGTGCGCGAGGGTTGGCGCCTGCCTGCACCCATCGCCATCGGGGCCACCGTGATCTTTCTGATTCTGGACGCCTTGCTGGTGGCTGGCTGCGCCATCAAGTTCCTGGACGGCGGCTGGTTCCCCCTGGCCATGGGCCTGAGCCTGTTCGTGCTGATGAGCACCTGGGCACGCGGCCGCCAGCTCTTGATGAGCAGCATCCAGCGGGAAGGCCTGGAGCTGGCCCCCTTTGTCCAGAGCTTGCAACAAGGCGAGTGCAACCGCGCCCTGCGCACCGCCGTCTACGCCGTCGCCAACCCCGACACCGTGCCGCAAGCCCTTTTGCACAACCTCAAGCACAACCAGGTGCTGCACGAGTGCAATGTGATCATGACGGTGGTCTTCCACGAAGTGCCCTGGGTCAGTGACGCGGAGCGGGTCGAGGTGCAGGAGCTGGCCGCTGGATTCTGGCGCGTGACCCTGCACTTTGGCTTTATGGACCAACCCGATGTGCCGCGCGCCCTGGCGCTTTGCGAGCCCAAGGGCTTGCGCATCCCGGTGTTTGAAACCAGCTACTTCCTCAGCCGCGAGACCGTCGTGCCCACGCCGGGCTCGGGCATGGCCGACTGGCGCGAAAACCTGTTCGCCACCATGAGCCGCAATGCCGGCAGCGTGGCCGAGTTTTTCTGCCTGCCCGACAACGCGGTGGTGGAGTTGGGTACGCGGGTGCAGATCTGAGCACTTGATCCCATGTTGCAAGGAGCAAATCAGCATGAACAAACGAGATCAAGCCGACGTCTGGTTCCCACGCAAAAGCTATGGCTGGGGTTGGGGCCTGCCGCTGCGCTGGCAGGGCTGGTTGGTACTGCTGGGCTTTGTCGGGCTGACGGCTCTCAGCAGCTGGGTGTTCCCCCCAGATCAGCACCCGCTGGCCTTCGGGCTCAGCCTCGCCCTCTTGTCCCTGCTGCTGACAGGCATCTGCTGGCTCAAGGGCGAGCCGCCGCGCTGGCAATGGGGCGCTGAGACTAAGAAATAAAGAACTCCACCGGCACCAGCAAGTCCAGCTCCTGAGGCAAATCGGGCGGAATGCCCGGCAGGGGCTGGGCACGCTGCACGGTGGCCAAGGCGGCTCGGTCCAGCTCGGCATGGCCACTGCCCTGCTGCACACGCGCTGACAAGACTTGACCCTCCCGATTCACCCGCAGCTGCAAAACCACCACGCCCTGCTCCCGCCTTGCGCGCGCACCCGGCGGGTAGCTGCGAAAGCGCTCCAAGCGCGCCAGCACCCGGGCCTGCCAGCTCTCGCTGGCGCGGCCCCCGGCCTGCGGCGCTGGCGGCAAGGACGGTGCGCGCGGTGCCGCCGCTTGGGAGGACTCTTGCAAAGCAGGGGCTGGCGCTTGGCTAGGCACGGAGTCCGCCACGCTGGCTTGCATGGTGCTGCTCGTTTCTGGCGCGCTCAGCAAGCTGGGCTGGGTCACGACTACTGGCTTGGCGGCCTCGACGGGGGGTTGCTGCGGGTCTCGGGGCAAGGCTCGGCGAGGCTGGCTTTGCGCGCGCTGCTCTGGCGCCAGCCGCTCCTCCAAGACCTGAGGTGGAGCGGCCGCCGGCAGCCATTGCAGCTGCATCAGCACCGGCAGTTCGGGCGCGGGCGTCGGCGCGGGCTTGGCCAGGCTGGCACCCAGCAAGCCGCCCCACAAGAGCAGGTGCAAGCCCAGGCTGATCAGCCAGGCCCAAGACAAAACGCCGCGCGGCTCTTTGGGCTGCGTGAGCGTCAGTCTCTGGATGGCCCGCACCGGCGAAGGCGAAGGCAAAGGCCGACTCAGCAGATACAAAGCGCAGGCCGCCATCAGGGCCGCCACCAGCAGCTTGAGCTCAGGCCCCGCATCGGCCCGCCAGCAAAACAGGCCCAGCCCCAAGCCTATGCCCAAGCAAGCCATGACCTTGCTGCGCACGCTCATGGCGCCCTGCTCGCGCCAGTCCCGCAGCAGCGGGCCAAAGCGCGGGTGGCGCAGCAGCCAGGCCTCGCAACGCGGCGAGGCGCGGCCGAAGCAGGCGGCGGCCATGATCAGGAACACCGTCGTGGGCATCAGCGGCAGCAGGGCGCCGATAAAGGCACACAGCAGGCTGAGCAGGCCTAGCAGCATCCAGAGTGGCCGCGCCCAGCCGCGCTGCGCCTCTGGCCGGGCGGCCATGGCGGCGCTCACAAAAGTTCGGCCACATGGCCGTGCACCCGTTCAAAGGCGGCACGCGCGCTGGCCTGCATCAGGGCTTGTTCGGCCGGGCTAAGCGCCAAGCCATCCAGCATGCCGGTGAAACCCCGCCAATGCCGCATGCGCCCTTCCGGATGGCCGGCCAGATGGCGCGCACCATGGCCAGCGTCAAGGCCCAGCTTGACCGCCAGTTTGAACAACACGGCGGCCCCCAGATTGGAGCCTTCAGCCACATAAAACCAACCCAGGGCCACGGGCAGAGGTTCTGTAGCGCGGAGCCAGGGCGAAGCACTGGGCAAAGTGGCGGGATGGCCCAGATCAATCAGGTCCTGCCGGATCTCCTGCAAGCGTTGGCGCTGCCCAAGATCGGGCAGCAAACGGCCCAGTTCAGCGTGCTGATACAAGGGCGAGATGTCTTGATGGAAGCGCAGCTGCACCTGCAAAAAACGCTGATAGTTGGCCAGGCTGGCGAAGGGCTGGGCGCGCATGATGCGCTGGTCCAGGCGCTCATGCGTGCCATGGCTGGCCGCCTTGAGAGCTTGGCTGTGGCTGAAGGCCGTGGCGACGGGGCGGTCTATCGTTGAAGTCATGGGGACGAATCAGAAGTGGAGGCTGAAGTCGGCGCGCACGGTGCGACCCGGTGCGGGCATGGGGGACAGGGCCAGCGGGTCCAGGTAGTAGCGGTCAGTGAGGTTGTCGACCTTGAAGTTCAGCTGGGTCTGCTTGTTCAGCTGGTAGCTGGCGAAGGCGTCGACGATCAGGGTGGCCGGGTAGTACTGCTGCAGCGTGGTGTAGGCATTGGTGTTCCAAGGCTTGTCCAGGCGATGCAGTGGCGCACTATTGCGAACCACTCGCCCTCCCAGGGTCAGGCGCCTTTCCAACAGGCGCACGCCCAGGCTGGTGTTGAGGGCAAACTTAGGCGGGTTCTGGGTGTTGGCATAGCTGCCGCCAAAGCCGCCGTCCACGCAATCGGGCGTGGCCTGGGTCTTGCCGTAGCGGGCCTTGCGCAGCTTCTGGGCCAGTTCGGCGTCGCAGGTCTGGGCGCGGGTGTACAGCGTGCCCGAGACGTCGGCAAAGAAGCTTCCGTTGTCATACGCCGTCTGCAGTTCCCAGCCGGCGGTCTCGAAGCGCTCCATATTGCTCATGGTGAAGCTGTAGCTGCTGGGGTCGTAGCTGCGGGTGATGTAATCGCGGACACGGTTTTCGAAGTAAGCCAGCTTGAGCGACAGCCGGTCTTGCGCCCGCCAGAGGTCGCGCAGGCTGCCGCTGGCACCAAGCTCCCAGCTGCGGTTGCTCTCGGGGCGCAGATCGGGGTTGGGGGTGATGAAGTGGTTGCCCACGGTGGCCTCGAACACGCTGGGCATCTTGAAGCCCTCGGCGTAGCGGGCATAGATCAAGCTGCCCTCGCTCGGTTGATAGCTGGCGCTGAAGCTGGGGGCGAACTTGCTGCCCTTGCGGCGCAGCGGCTCGTCGTAGCGCCAGGCGCTGGCGATACTGTCCATATAGGCGCCGTTATTGGGGCCGTTGGGCTTCCAGCTGTCGTAGCCCAAATCACCCAGCGTGCCCAAGCGGTGCGGGCTGGCGCGTAGCGAGGCTTCGGTGAACTGGCCCTGGGCATCGGGGTACCAGCTGACGTACTCGAGCGCCTGGCCATTCTTGTAGAGATGAACGGCGCGCCGAGGCACCTGCCTGGTCTCGGTCACATGGGCTCGGCGGTTGAGGTCGCGCACCTCGTACTGGAGCAGCCGCCCACCGGCCAAGAGACTCAAGGCCTCGACGGGTTTCCATTCCAGCGAGCCCACCAGGCTGGCCTCCTGGCGCACGGCCGAGCGCACAAAACGGTTGTTGCGCAAATCGGCCTCCACCACCGGCGTATCGACGCCGGGGCCGGTCTTCTCGTGCGTGTACGACAGGCCGTACTTGGCCTCCAGCGATTGCCCCTCGCCAAGGAAGAACAGCGAGGTATTGCCCAGCTGCGCGCCCCAGCGCTGGCCGCGCACATTGGAGCGCAGGGCCTGGGCGTAGCTATCGCCCTGCGGGTCACCAAGCTGATTGCTGGGCAGGTCGCGCCCCACCGGGGCCGAGCCCACCACCGCATTGAACATCGTGCTGTCGCTGCGGGTGAACCAAAGCCGGCTCTTCAGATCGATCAAGGCCTGGCCCGCCGGCTGCCAGCGGTGCTGCGCCGTCAATGCCGTCAGCTTCATCTGCCCCGGCTCGAACTGCTGCATGGTGTTTTCAGGATCAACATAAGTGACCCATTCACTCGAAGCCGGTGTGCGCGAGATCGCCGAGGGCATCACCTCACCATAAAGCGCGCTCAGATGCCGCAGGCCCAGCTCCAGCGCCTGGTCTGCATTGGGCCGGATCGTCGCCTTGAGCAGCACCGAGTCATTGCTGCTGTGGGTGTTCAGCACCTCTTCTCCCACCCGGTAATAGGTGTAGACCGGATCGGCGTTCATGCCGGTGCCGGGGGCGTCCAGACGCGATTGGCCATAGGCCTCGGCACCCCGCGTGCCGGCAAAGTAATTGCCCTGGGAGCGCCGCACATAAGCGGCGAGCCAATCCAGTTTTTCGCTCTTGCTGGCATAGGCGATCGTGCCAAAGTAAGACTGCGGCGAGAAGATGTTGTTGCGCTCCTTGCGGTTGAAGACACTGAAGCCTTGCTGTTCACGCACGCTGTTGTCGGCGATGCCGCCGCGCAGGCGCCAGCCTTGGCTTTGGCCCTCGGCCAGCACATCGGCGACCTGCAAGCTCGTCATGTTGACCACGCCGCCGATGGCGCCAGCGCCGTCCAGACTCAAGCCCGGGCCCTTCTCAACCGTCACGCTGCTGATCAGATCGGGGTCCAGATAGCTGCGCTGCTGCTGGCCGGCATAGCCGCGGTAAACCTCCAGCGACTGCTGGCTGCCGTCGATCACCACCGGGACGCGGCTCTGGCCTTGGATGCCACGGATATTCACGTCCAGGGCATGGCCGTTGCGCACATCGGCCATCTGCACACCGGCCACGCCCTTGAGCATGTCGGCAGGCGAAGTGCCGCGGAAGCGCTCCAAGGTTTCACGTGCGATATGCACGGAGGAGCCCGCCTGTTTGTAGGGCGCTTGAGCAGCCTCGGCCGCTGAAGGGTGCAAGGCCACACCAGGCTGCGCCTGCTGCCCCTGAACACGCAAGGGTGCGAGCTGCATGGGCGCGGCTGGGGCGTCGGGGCCTGGCTTGGCGGATTGGGCCGGCTTTGCCTCGGCGGATTGCGCCTGGCTGGCCGCCGTCGCAAGCAGCAAGGGCAGGCTGAGCAAGGCGGTCTGCAGACGGGTCTGCAAACGGCTGCGCCGCAAAACAGGAGGGAGGCCACAGGGACGTGCGGACACGAGAAACATGATGGACGAAGCGAGCAATGGCCGATGGGCGGCCGGTGGACATGAGTCGACACCGGGGGCTGGCTGAGGCGGCCGGCTCTGACGTTCAGGCGAAGAACGGGCGGGCGCGCCGGGGCGGGCGGGTGGACGGGCGAGGTGCATCGAGCTGCTGCCAGCTCGGACGCAAAAGCTGCGCGATCAAGCGCCAGTTTCAGCAACAGGCTCGGGATGCGTGGTGATGCAGCGCTCCTGTTTGCCAAGAGGGCTGGGCCTCATTGATGCAAATAGGAACTATTCGCATTATGTCATTAAAACAAAGCCCGCTCGCGGCGGGCCTTTGACATCTTCCGTCTTTAAATCGGCAGCTCGGTGTAGTAGCGCCCGCCGTGATAGATCAAAGGCTGAGCGCCCTCGCGGCGGCTGCAGCTTTCCACCTCGCCGACGAAGATGACGTGATCGCCTTCTTCATACTGGCTGCGGTTGGCGCATTCAAATACCGCCGCCACGCCGTCCAGCACCGGCGCACCGCCCGCACCTTCGCGCCAGGCCACGCCGGCAAAGCGGTCGATGTCGCGGGTAGCAAAGCGTTGGGCCAGCTCTTTCTGATCGGCCGCCAGGATGTTGATGGCGTAATGCGAGCCGCGGCTGAACACCGGCATGGAGCCCGCCTTCTGCCCCAGGCTCCACAGCACCAGACGGGGCGACAGCGAGACCGAGTTGAAGGAATTGGCGGTCAGGCCGACCAGGCTGCCATCGGGGGCGCGGGCGGTGACGATGGTGACGCCGGTGGCAAACATGCCCAGGGCGGCGCGGAATTCCAGTTGGCTGTCCAAGGCGGTGGGGGCTGCAGAAAAAGGGGCTTGAGGCATGCGCGCATTGTCGGGCCTCAGGCCGAGGCCGTCTTGCAGGGCGTGAAAATGCCCCCAGATCTTCTGCTCAGCGCCTGCCTACCCCGAGGCTCAGATGCTTTGCCGCTAAGCTCGCAACATGACTGCCAGAACCGACGCCCTCTTTTCATCCGCCTCGTTTGATCCCCATGCCGACCCGCTGCTGCCCAGCGCGCCCAGCCATGGCTTTGGCCGATGCGGCTGCGCAGAAGGCGCATGCCGGCCGCGGCAAAGCGGCAGGCGCTTGTTCACCGGCCTGCTGGGCGCGGCGGCGCTGGCGCCCATGGCCCCCGCCTGGGCCCGCGAGGGTGTGGATGTGGGCAAGAGCAGCTCGGTGGCCAAGCTCGTCCCGGCCGAACAGGTCGAGGCCGCGGGTGCCCAGCAATACCAGCAAATGATGCAGCAGGCCGCCCAGCAGCGCGCCCTGGCCCCCAATAATCACCCCCAGCTAATCCGCCTGCGCGAGATTGCCAAGCGCATCATTCCGCAGTCCGAGCCCTGGAACCCGCGTGCCAAGCAGTGGCGCTGGGAAGTCAATCTGATCGCCAGCCCGCAGCTCAACGCTTTTTGCATGCCGGGCGGCAAGATCGCCTTCTACTACGGCATTCTGGACAAGCTCAAACTCACCGACGACGAGGTCGCCACCATCATGGGTCACGAGGTGGCCCATGCCTTGCGTGAGCATGCGCGTGAGCGCATGGCCAAGACGCAGGCCACCCGGCTGGGTCTGGGCGTGGTCTCCAGCCTGCTAGGTCTGGGCGGCGTGGGCGACACCTTGCTGAGCATGGGCGGGCAATTGCTGACCCTGACCTTCAGCCGCGAGGACGAGAGCGAGGCCGATCTGGTCGGCATGGAGTTGGCCGCGCGCGCCGGCTACGACCCGGCGGCGGGCATCTCGCTGTGGCAAAAAATGGGCGCGGCCTCCAAGGGCGCGCCGCCGCAATGGCTGTCCACCCACCCGGCGGGGCCGACCCGGATCAAGGACATCCAGGCCAATCTGCCCAAGGTGCAGGGCTTGTACGCGCGGGCCGACAAACCCAAGCAGCGCTTTGATGTGGCGCCTGCCCTGCAGAGCCGCGCGGCGCCGCAGTAAAAGCGGCCTTACCAGCGCGCCGGCAAGGCCTTCAGGCGGCGATAACGGCCATTGGCCACGCGCACCAGATAGCCGCCCTGCTCCAGGTCCTTGACCAGCTTGGACACCATCTCGCGCGAGCAACCCAGGCGCTGGGCCATGGCTTGGTGGGTCAGCTGCACCTCGTCGGTAGTGACGGTGGCGGACTCCAGCAAGGCCTTCAAACGGCCGTAAACATCGTTGAGCGCCAGCTGCTTGGTCGACAAGGTGGCGGCGCGGGCGCGGCGGATCACCTTGGTCAGCAGCTCGAATGCGAACTCAGGATGCTCACTGATATGGGCCAGCAGGCTGGAGCGGGTCAGGATCACGCAGCGCGAGGGCTGCTCGGTGATGACGCTGGCCGAGCGCGGGCCGCCGTCCAAACTCATCTCACCCACATACTCACCGGGCCCATAAATGCCGTACGTAACTTCGCGTCCACGCGCATCACAGCCGTAGACCCGCAGGCTGCCGGACAAGACCAGGTAGATGGCATCGCCCTGCGAGCCCTCTTCGATCAGCACCGTGCCACGGCGGTAGCTTCGCGCCACGCCGCGCCCGGCCAGCGAGCGCAGGGAGAGGGGCAATTCAGAGAAGTCGGCGGCGGTGGCCAGCGAGTCAGCAGTTTCCATGGGAGTCGCGCCACAGCAGACGGTTGTGGTCGCGAGCGGATGTTACGAGAGCCGCGCCCCTCATTCGTCGCGCTCATGCGACACACCCTCTTACAAGCCAAGGGCAAGTCTCAATTGACGCGCAGGCTTATCGCTAAAACTCAGTTGACTTCCATACGCAGGGTGGACATTAGCGGCGGCAGCACGGCCAGTTGCCGCATCAGCTCGCCAATGCTGTCGGCGCCGGATTTGGCGCGAATGCTCTGGATCTGCGTGCGCACCGTGGAGATGGCCACGCCTTGCTGCTCGGCCACGAAGTTAGGGCGCACACCCGCGCTGAGCGCCTTCAAGACCTCGGTCTCGGTCGGAGTGAGGCCGTAGCGCAGGGCAAACCACTGGGCGGCCAGATCACCGCAGAGCTGGCCGCGCTCCAGCACCAGCAGCACGGCGGCCTGGGACACGTCCTTGTTCAGCGGCACCACCACCACATTGGCGCGGCGCTCGCCGTCACCCAGGCGCAGCAGGCAGCGGCGACCTTCGCGCTCGGCTTTCAGCAAGGCATCGGCCAGGGGAGCGGCGTCCTTGGCCTCGCGGCTGCGGATCTGGTTGGCGCTGATCTCCAGCGGATGGCTTGCATCCAGGCTGCGCCGGGCCGCCAGATTGCAGTGCAGGACGCGGCCGGCCGCATTGAGCAGGAGCACGCCGTAGTCCAGCTCCTCCAACACCAGACTCATCCAATGGCTGCTGAGGGAGTCGGCCTGGCGTCGTTCGGGGTGGCTGGCGCGGGGATTGAAACTGCTGAGGGCGGGGCTGCCGACCGGGGTGGCGAATGTACTGCTCATACCAAACTCCTGAAGCATGGGGCCAATCGATGGCGACACAAGGCAGGGCCAAGCGTAGGTCCATCACCCGGAGGACTGCCGTAAATCTTCAAAGAATGCTTTGTGATCAATTTACGGCGACATTTCGAGAAAAAGCCCATGGCTATTAGCATCTCTCGATTCGAGCCTCCCACACGCACGGACGAAAAAAAGCCGAGTCAGAGGACTCGGCTTTTTAAACAAGGGGCAAAAAATCAGGCCGTCGTCTTGCGCAAACCCATCAAGCGGTTCAGCAGCGGCGTGATCAAGAACAGCAGCACGCCGGCGCCGATCGACAAGCCGGCCAGGAAGGGATAGAGCGGAATGCCCGTGCCTTCCAGCATATGTTCCAGGGTGCCGGCCAGGTAGTTGGCGGCGGCAGAGGACAGGAACCAGACGCCCATCAGCAGAGCGGCCAGGCGGGCCGGCGCGATGCGCGAGACCATGGACAGGCCCACCGGCGACAGCATCAGCTCACCGATGGTGTGGATCACATAGACCAAGGCCAGCCACTGGGCACCCACTTTGCCGTTCAGATCGGCAATCGACTGGGCTTGGGTCATCACCAAGAAGCCCAGGCCCAGCACAATCATGCCCAGGGCCTGCTTGGCCACATCGCTCAGCGCATAGCGGCTTTGGTCCAGACGGGTCCAGAGCAGGGCAAACACCGGCGCCAGCAGCACGATGGTCAGCGGGTTGATGGACTGGAACCAGGTGGTCGGGATGACGGTGCCAAAGAATTCGCGGTCGGTCTGCTTGTCAGCAAACAAGCTCATGGTGCCGCCGGCTTGCTCGAAGCCGGTCCAGAAGGCGATCACAAACACCATCACGATGACGATGCCCAGCACACGGCCCCAGTCCTGGCTGCTCATGGGTGGCAGCTCGCTGTCCTTGGAGGGGCGGGCAATGGCCAAGAGCAGGCCGACGATGAAGGCCACGGCCAGGCCGACACGCAAGCCGGTCGGCAAGCCACCGTACCAGGGGCCGACCACCGACCAGGCGCCGATGACGCCGTAGACCAGGGCCACGCTGGCACCGGTCCAGCCCAGGATCAGGCCCAGGTCGCTCATGCCCACAGGCTTTTGATGCGGCATCAGGCCAGCACGGCCCAAGAGCTTTTGGCCCCACAGCAGCTGAATCAGGCCCAGGCCCATGCCCACACCGGCAGCGCCGAAGCCGTAGTGCCAGCCCATCTTCTCACCCAGGGTGCCGGCCACCAGCGGCGCCAGGAAGGCGCCGAGGTTGATGCCCATATAGAAGATGGAGTAACCACCGGCACGACGCGGATCGCTTTCGCCGTCGTAGAGGTCACCCACCATGGAGCTGGTATTGGCCTTGAAGAAGCCATTGCCCACGATCAGCAGGCCCAGGGCCACATGCATCAGCGGCTCGAAGGCCATGGCGAAGTGGCCCAGCATCATCACCGTGCCGCCGATCACCGCGGCGCGGCGCTTGCCCAGGTATTTGTCGGCGATGGCGCCGCCAATCATGGGGGTCAGATAGACCAGGCCAGTGTACATGCCGTACAGCGCCAGCGCGTTCTCACGCGTGTAGCCCAGGGCATTGACGAGATACAGCACCAGCAGGGCACGCATGCCGTAGTAGCTGAAGCGCTCCCACATCTCGGCGAAGAAGATGACCTTGAGGCCGGGCGGCTGGCGCAGGCTGGTGGGAGTGGAGGCGGCAGCCCCGGCTTGATCCGGTGCTGGCGAGACGGCGGAGTTGATCACTGAAAGACCCTCGAAGAATAGGCACGCATCGCGCAGCTCATGGCCGCGCGGCGAGGCCGCATTGTCACCGCTGGCTTTGGGCGATTGGCGGGGGTCGAATTCGGGTTTTCCCTCGATTCCAAGCCATTTCCAAGAGATTTGAAGCAGCCCACCCGCTGGATGGGCCCTTCAAACAAGGGGGTAGCCGCCGGGGGCTCAGCTGCGATAGCTGGGGTCCAGGCGTTCCAGCTTGCGGATCAAGGCGGGCCAGGCGATGTCGGCACCCATGCCGGCGGTGGCCGTCTTCATCACCGCCGCCATGCCTTGCAGGATTTGCGGATGCACCTGGTGCAGCTCGCCCCCGCCGGCCTGGGCGTCGATCTGGATGCGGCAGACGCTCTCGAAGATATACATGGACAAGAAGGCATCGGCGATGCTGGCGCCCACGGTCAGGAGGCCATGGTTGCGCAGCATCAGGAAGCGGTTCGTGCCCAGGTCGGCCTGCAGACGCGGCTGCTCGGCCTCGCGCAAGGCCACGCCCTCGTAGTCGTGATAGGCCAGGGAGCCCAAGACAAAGGTCGACTGCTGGCTGATGGGCAGCACCCCGCACTTCTGCGCCGCCACCGCCACCCCGGCACGGCTGTGGGTGTGCAGCACGCAGGCCGCGTCCTCGCGCACCTGGTGGATGCAGCTGTGGATGGTGAAGCCCGCGGGGTTGACCGGGAAGGGCGAGTCGCTGAGCTTGTTGCAGGCTTGGTCGATGCGGATCAGGCTGGAGGCGGTGATCTCATCAAACATCAGGCCGTAGGGGTTGATCAGGAACTGATGCTCGGGCCCGGGGATGCGCGCGCTGATATGGGTGAAGACCAGATCACTCCAACCATACAAGGCCACCAGGCGGTAGGCGGCCGCCAACTCGCAGCGCAGCTGCCATTCGGCCTCGCTGACCTTGCCTTGCAGGCTGGGGATGTTCAGGGATTCATTGATGCTCTTGCTCATGCGGAGGTCTCCTGGTGGCGGGCGGGCTGGCCGCTCGCGGTCTTGGCGGGCAGCAGATCGCCCGGATGGTCGTAGGGCTTGCCGCCCGGCGTCAGCGCGGTGTGCTGACGCTGCGAGCGGAAGATGGGGTAGAACAGCTCGATCCACCATTTCTCCTTGCCGAAGAGCTGGTCGTCGCGCAGGCCGATCTCGCGCGGGTACTGCTGGGTGATGTGGGCGCTGCCGAAGAGGATGTCCCAGAAGAACAGCAGATTGCCGTAATTGCCGGTGTAGTGACCGATGCCGTCGGCATTGCTCATGGCGTGATGAGCGAAGTGGGTGGCCGGGGTGGAGATGGTGCGTTGCACCAGCCACATCAGGGGGCGGAGCGCCTTGATGCGATAGAGCGGCTCATCCCAGCGCACGGCCGAGTGCGCGCCGGTGATGACGGCCAGCTTCAGCACGATATAGACCATATAAACATGGCCCAGCCCCAGATAGACCAAGAGGCCCGAGACCCAGATGGCCGGCATGCCGATGTAGTAGAAGAAGTTGTTGCGGTAGATGATGCGCGCGCTCATGTATTGCGCGGAATGGTGAGCCCGGTGCAGCGGCCACAGCAAGGGCTTGTGAGACCAGCGATGCCACCAGTACTGCAACATATCGTCGCCCACCAAAAAGAGCGCAAAGCCCGCCGCCCAAGGCAGCTCGTGCAAAGCGTTCTGATAGCCGGGTGCCAAGGCCAGACCCAGCTTGGCCACCATCCAGAACACCAGCGGCTGGCTGACGGCGGCCAGCAGGCCAAAGCCGACCAGGTCCAGCACATTGTCGGCCGCGCTGGCCTTGAAGCCCTTGGCCCGCCCCAGCAGGAACTCCAGCAGGGTGAAACCCAGGAACAGGGCCGCCAGCTGCAGGTATTGCGTGCTGCTCATGCCTGGGTCTCCGCCTGCTTCTTAGTCATCGCGGCCTTGTAGAGCGATTGCTTGGGCTGGGCCAGCACCCGGCGCAGCATGGGCTCAAAAGCCTCAATCGGCAGGGTCTCGCCCTGCGGGTCAAACGCTGGGTTGTCATAGAGAGCGCAGAACTCGGCCGTGCGGGCATAGGCCGGATGGTCTTTGAACTGATCGCGCATATCGCGATCCATGCCCAGATGATGGAAGAAGTAATGGCCCTGGAAGATGGCGTGGTGGGCCACCATCCAGTGGTTCTCCTCGCTGACAAAGGGCTTGAGGATGGCGGCGGCAATGTCCGCATGGTTGAAGGTTCCCACCGTGTCGCCGATGTCATGCAGCAGGGCGCAGACCACGTACTCCTCGTCGCGCCCGTCGCGCAGGGCGCGGGTGGCGGTTTGCAAGCAGTGGTTGTAGCGGTCGATGGGGAAGCCGCCGTAATCGTTCTCCAGCAGTTTGAGGTGGGCGATCACACGGTCGGGCAGCTGGGCCGCGAACTGCATGAACTCGGCCCCGATCAGCCGCCACTCGGCGGCCGTGCTGTCTTCCATGCGGGTGAATTGGGCGCGTGCATTCATAGGGTTTGTCTCCAGTCCTAGAGGCTTGCAGGTTCAACCTGTCTCGGCCCCATTCTGCGAGCCCGCTCTTGCAAAGACTTGTCATTTGGCGACAAACAATTACCATGGCGCGTCACCCCAGGAACACCCTCCCCCTCTCCCACTCCCTGCGTCATGAACCATCTGATCCGGGCCGCCGCCCTGTCCGGCTATGAAGAGCAGGCCAGCGCCCTGGGACTGGACGCAGCGGCCCTGCTGCGCCGCTTCGGCCTGAGCCGCCAAGCCCTGGCCGACCCGGACTGCCTGATCCCCTACCGCGCCATGATGGAGCTGCTGGAGCACAGCGCGGCGCAGGCCAACTGCCCCGATCTGGGTCTGCGCCTGTCCAACGGTCAGGGCCTGGAGAAGCTGGGGCCGGTGGCCGTGGTGATCGAGCATGCCGCCAGCCTGCACGAGGCCATCACCCTGGCGACGCGCTATATCTTTGTGCACAGCTCGGCGGTACGCATGGCGGTGGAGCGGGTGCCCGGCCATGCCGATCAACTCGACCTTTGCTATCACATCGATATGCCGGACGCCCCGCCCCATGCCCAGGCCCTGGAGTTGGCCCTGGGCGTGATGTTGCGCTGTCTGCGCCTGCTGGGCCAGGGCCGCATCCCCTTGCTGGCCGTCTTGCTGCCGCATGCGCGCCAGGGCAGCCCCGCGGCCTATGCCCAGGCCCTGGGCACCGAGGTCTTGTTCGAGCAACCCTATGCCGCCGCGCGCCTGGTCGCACGCGATCTCAACCAGGCCCTGCCCAAGAGCAATGAGCTACTGCGCAAGTTGGCCCAGGCCTATCTGGACCAGCAATTCAGCCAACCCGAACTGCTGTTCTCCGACCGGGTGCGGGTGCTCTTGCGCCAGCTGCTGGCTACCGGCCAGGCCTCGCATGAGCAGGTGGCTCAGCGCCTGGCCATCCATCCCCGCACCATGCAGCGCCGGCTCAGCGACGAAGGCAGCAGCTTTGAGCAACTCAAGGACCTGGAGCGCCGCAAGCTGTTCGAGCAACTCATCCTCAAGCCCGATGGCCCCTCCATCGCCACCCTGGCCGATATGCTGGGCTATGCCGAGCCCTCGGCCCTGAGCCGCAGCGCCAAGCGTTGGTTTGGGCGCAGTCCGTCCGAAATGCGCGCCAAGGCTTGAGCGGGCCCTACGGACTTTCCCAGCCTGTCGCCAAATGACAATCTTTTGTCTCGCAAAGCCAAGGCCAGAACGCCTGCCAGGCCTCATCCTCGACCGGATCCGGTCGTCGGGCACCGCAGTCCAGCCCCGCCGACCTTGTCTCCCCTGCCTTGTCTGAAAGCCCAGCCATGAATATGAGCGCCTCAACCCAAGAACAGCTGCAGAACTGCCTGCTGCTGCAACGCGCCGCCTACCATGCGGACCCCGTCCCCAGCCTGGCCCAGCGCCGGGACGATCTGCGCACCCTGCAACGCTTCATCCGCGATCACAAAGACGCTTTGTGCGAGGCCATCAGCGCCGACTACGGCCATCGCTCCAAGCACGAGACCTTGCTGGCCGAGATCTTCCCCGCCATCGACGGCATCGACCAAGTCCTCAAACACCTCAAGCGCTGGATGCGCCCGCAGCGCCGCGCGGTCGATGTGCGCAACTTCCTGGGCGCCAGCAACCGCGTCATCCCCCAGCCCCTGGGCGTGGTGGGCGTCATCGTGCCCTGGAACTTCCCCGTCAATCTGAGCCTGATCCCGCTGACCTTTATTTTCGCCGCCGGCAACCGCGCCATGGTCAAGATGAGCGAGAACTCGCGCCATCTGGCCAAGTTGTTGATCGAGCGCATGCCCGCCTACTTCCCGCCCGAGAAGCTGCAGTTCTTTGATGAGACCGGCGGCGTGGGGGTGGAGTTCTCCAAGCTGCCTTTTGACCACCTGCTCTTCACCGGCTCGGGCCAGACCGGTCGCGCCGTGATGGCGGCCGCCGCGCAAAATCTCTGCCCGGTGACCCTGGAGTTAGGCGGCAAGGCCCCGGCCGTGCTCTGCGCCGACTTCCCCCTGCGCCTGGCCACCGAGCGCATCATGTTTGTGAAGTGCCTGAACGCCGGCCAGATCTGCACCACGGTCGATCATCTGTGGATGCCTGCCGATCGCGTCGAAGGCTTTGTCAGCGCCGCGCGCGAGATCGTCTCGGCCCGCTACCCCACGCTGGCCTCGCCCGACTACACCGCCATCATCGACGAGCGCAGCTTTGATCGCCTCTTGAGCGCGCTGGACGAAGCCCAGGCCGGCGGCGCCCAGCTGATCCCGCTCTTGCCCGGCCCCGCCTTTGACCGCGCCACGCGCAAGATCAACCCCACCATCGTCTTGAACGCGCCCGCGAACAGCCAGCTGGCCCAACGCGAGATCTTCGGGCCCATCCTGCCGATCCGCCCGTTCAACAAGTTGGAAGAAGTGGTCACGGCCATCAACGCCGGCCCGCGCCCCTTGGCGCTCTACCCCTTCAGCTACGACAAGCCGACGGTGCAGATGCTCTTGGACCGGGTGATGTCGGGCGGGGTCTCGGTCAACGACGCGCTCTTCCATGTGGGCCAGCACGATCTGCCCTTTGGCGGCGTGGGCGAATCCGGCATGGGCCATTACCACGGCCGGGAGGGCTTTGACACCTTCTCCAAGCTGCGCCCGGTGTTCTACCAGGCGCGTTTCTCCAGCCTCAAATTCCTGATGCCGCCTTACGGCAAGTTCGCGGATCGGGTGCTGGCGTTTTTGACCAAATAGGCGTGACGCAGCGTCAACTCGCTGCGGACTCGGCGGCAGCGAAAGCCTTCAGCAGGCGTTCAACACCCGTCTTGTTGTCCGGCCAGCCCTGCACCTTCTGAACTAAACGCCCGTTCTTGACGAAGTAAAAGGTCGGTGTGGCCCAGGAGTCGATGAAGGGCCAATCGTCCTCGCTCACCACGTAGTTGAGCTGAGTGGCCGGATGGCTGGCATTCCAGCTCAGCACGTCCTTGAAATAGAGGCGGCCCACTGCAGAATCAAACCACAAGGAGCTGCTGGCCATGCGCGCCTTGAGCTCGGGATGGGCCTCGATGGCGTCGCTGGCTTTGCGGCTGAAGCCACAGGCGATGGTGCCCACCACATAGACCCTGAGCTCGGGGCTGCTGACCACATCCAGCAGACGCAAGGACTGAGTTTTCGCATCGGGCTGGTAGATCCTGTATCCGGGAGCAAGCGCCCGGCTTTGATCCAGCACCGGCGGCAGGAATTCGATCGCCAGATGGGGCTTGCGCTGGTGCAGGGCGCGCACCTCGTCAAAGCGGCGCAGCGCAACTAGGTTGATGGCAAGCGTTTCTTCCAACTGCTTCAGATCCGTCGCGCCGCGCGCCTCAAACTCGCCAACCAAGGCCTGCATCAAGTCGGCATATTCATTGCCACCCACGCTCCATCCCAAGAGGTCCATCAGCTTGAACAGGGCACGCAACTCAGCCTCGCTCAACTCCTGCAAACGGCTCTTGCTGCTCTGCACCCAGGGCCGCAAGCTTTGGTAGGCGGCCAACATCCCTTGCTTGCGCAGCAAAGTGCTGTCCCAAGACGCGCTGCGCTCCCAAGCGAACAGCGCTTCCACCTGGGCCAGCGGCGAATCTGCAGCGGGCGCGGCATGGCCAGCTAAATGCAAGCTGCCCATCAGCAGAGCAGCGAAAAGAGTCTTGTTGAACATGCAAGGCGAGCCCGAGGGGGCCAATAAGTAACGACCATGTCAAGCGGACTTTAGGCGCAGTTTGGCAACGGGCAGCGCAGAAGAATTCACAAGCTAAGTCAGAGCTTTCATATGGGTACGTACCCAGTCGGCAAAGTCCTACTCGGGCGTCGGGAACAGCTGGCTTGAGGATGATCAGCCCGAGCTAGGCATTCGAGCAATGCCTCGTCTGCTTTTTGCGGCCCTTAGGCCTCGGCCTGCGCCTGCAACCAAGCGCGCGGCGACTGCCCGGTCTTTTGTGCAAACAAGCGCGACAAGGCCGAGGCATTGGCATAGCCCAGCTCGGCGGCAATGGTCTTGACCGGCCGACCCCGGCTCAGCTGGGCCTGGGCCAGACCCAGACGCCAGTCGGCCAGATAGTCGGCCGGCGTCAGGCCTAGCTGCGCTTTGAAGCGGGCCGCGAAGGCGCTGCGCGACATGCCGGCCAGCTCGGCCATGCGCGCCAGGCTCCAGGCCTCGCCGGGCCGCTCATGCAAGGCCGTCAGGGTGCGAGCCAGGCGCTCATCGGCCAGGCCGAGCAAAAGCCCGGCCGAGGGCGCATCGGCCGCCGGGTGATCCAGCAACCAGCGCAAAAGCTGCAAGAGCACCACCTCAAACAAACGATCCGCCAGTAGGCGCTGGCCGCAGCGCAGCTGCTCGGTCTCGGCGAACAAAAGCGCCAGGCTTTGCTCCAGACCCGGCACCTCGCGCAGCGGCAGGCAGATCAGCGGCGGCAGGGCGCGCACCAGCGGGTGAGCGGCGCCGCCGTGAAAGTCCAGCGTGGCACAGACGAAATCGGAGCCCTCCACCGGCGCGTTATGAAAGTCGTGTGCCAAGGGGCGCGGGTAGAACAGCAAGGTCGGCTCGCTGATGCGCAAGCGCTTGGGCGCACCGGCGCGGGTGGCCGCCGCGGCGTGACGCAGCTCCATCTCGCCGCGCCGCAAGACATGCAAAAAGCCCCGCCCCGGTTCGGCCGCGAAATGCGTCAGCCCGCACAAGGGCCCAGCATGAAAAAGATGCGCCCGCACCGGAAAGCGCTCGAACAGGGCGGACAAGCGGTCCAGCGCGGGCGCGACTGAG
Source organism: Paucibacter sp. KBW04 (assembly GCF_003852425.1). Lineage (GTDB taxonomy): Bacteria > Pseudomonadota > Gammaproteobacteria > Burkholderiales > Burkholderiaceae_C > Paucibacter_A. The sequence goes on from NZ_QAJN01000007.1 coordinate 198,528, forward strand.
GCGGTGTGGGCTTGCGAAGTCATTTGGACGATTGGGTTTGTTTTGCGGACGAAACGACACCTATCGTAGCGCCAAGCGCCAGACACTGGGATCACGCCGCAGCCAAGACAGCAAGCGGCGAATCCTCCAACCTTCCAAGCCATCGAAAGAGAGCATCCTCATGAACCGCGTTCCCCTCCTCACCGCCGCCACCACCACCCACGCCCCGACCCAAGCCTTGTTGGGCCAGGTCCAAGGCGCTTTCGGCGGCACGCCGAATATGTTCCGCGCCGTGGCCAACTCGCCGGCCGCACTGCAAGCCATGTGGAGCTTTTTTGGCGCCCTGGGTGGCGGCACGCTGCCGGCCGCCTTGGGCGAGCAGATCGCCGTGGCCGTGGCCGATCGCAATGGCTGTGACTACTGCCTGGCCGCCCACACGGCCCTGGGCCGCAAGGCCGGGCTCAGCGCCGAGGCCTTGCATGCCGCGCAACTGGGCGAGTCCAGCGACCCGCAGACCGCCGCCGCCCTGCGCTTTGCCCTGCGCCTGGTGGAGGCCCGCGGCGCCGTCAGCGCCGAAGAAGTGCAGGCCCTGCGCGCCGCAGGCTTTGATGACAGCGCCCTGGTCGAGATCATTGCCCATGTGGCCTTGAACACCTTCACCAACTACATCAATGTGGCGTTGGACACGCCGGTGGACTTCCCCGCCACCCGTCTGCGCCGTGCGGCTTGAGCACGGCGCGGAGCCCACGCGTTTGAAATGAACCGAAGATGCGGCTTGCACCGCATCTTCGCTTCGATCTTTCTTTCACCAATGTTTTGAATCTCCCCGCCATGAACAGCCCCACCCTCCTCGGCCATGTGCGCAGCGTGCTGATAGGCCGCGCTGTCCCCTCCTCGCGCCCAGGCGTGCTCAGCGCCATTGCCAAACAACCGGTGGAAGGCCGCATCGCCGTGCACCCACTGGGCCTGCTTGGCGATGAACAAGGCGATTTGCGCGTGCATGGCGGGCCGGACAAGGCCGTGCACTGCTACAGCTGGTCTCACTACCAAGCCTGGCGCGAGGCCCTGCCCGACTGCGCCCTGCTGCAGGCACCTGGCGCTTTTGGCGAAAACCTCAGCGTCGACGGTGTGGACGAAGAAAGCATCTGCCTGGGCGACCAGCTGCGCATAGGGACGGCGCGCTTCAGCCTCAGCCAGGGCCGCCAGCCCTGTTGGAAACTCAACGATCGCTTCGGCCAGAAAGACATGGCCAAGCAAGTACAGACGAGCTTGCGCGCGGGCTGGTATCTGCGCGTCGAGCGGCCCGGCGAGATCGGCGCGGGCGACGCCATCGAGCTGCTGGCCCGGCCTTACCCACAGGCCAGCGTGGCCCGCCTGCTGCGCGCCATCCGCGACCGCGAGCAAGACCCGGCCCAGTTGCGCGAGCTGCTGGCTTTGCCGCTGACCGAATCTTGGCGCCGCTTGTTTGCGGGCCGCCTCGACTCTGGGCAGATCGAGGCCTGGGCGCCGCGCATGGGAGAGGAATAAGAACGCCCGTCGAGTCAGCTCAACTCGGTTCAGTTCAACTCAGCTCACACCGGCTTGCGGCGCAGGCCGGTGTCGTTCACCACCTCACCATCCGACTTGGTGAAAGGCGGCAGCGGGCCCACCGGCAGCAGCTCCAGCACCTCTTCCGAGGGGCGGCAGAGCTTGGCGCCCAAGGGCGTGAGCACGATGGGCCGGTTCAACAAGATCGGGTGCTGGGTGATGAAGTCCAAGAGCTGCTCATCCGTCCATTTCGCGTCGGCCAGCCCCAGCTCGGCAAAAGGTGTGCCCTTCTCGCGCAGCAGTCCGCGCACGCCCACGCCGACGGCGGCCACCAGCTCGCGCAGCGTCTCCAGCGTCGGCGGGGTCTTCAGATATTCGATCACCACGGGCTCCAGCCCCGCATGACGGATCAGGGCCAGCGTGTTGCGTGAGGTGCCGCAGGCGGGGTTGTGATAAATCGTGATCTGAGACATGGACGGTCAGCGGCAGGCGCGCGAAAAATTGAGGGGAAGGCGAAGGCGGAAATCGTAGTCGATCCCTTCGCGCGATTCAGCACAAGATCCTGATACCGATGCCCTCAATCTGTGCAAGCTCTTGACACCTTGTTTGCTTCAATGCCCGCAGCCACGCCTTCTGCAAGCTCCGAGCTTCGCCTGCGCTGTGGCTCAACCGGAGAAGAAAACATGAGCATCAAAGCAAGTTCAAACACCCCCGCCGGCAAGCCCAGCTTGCCTCAAGACCCCAAGGCGCGCGAGGCCCTGCTGAGCCAGCAGCGCCTGCAGCTGCGGGCCGAGGAATGCGCGCGCCGCGGCGTGCGCTTTCTGCCGGCCCAGGTGATGCGGCCGCTGTACGAGAAGGCTGGGCTGATCTGAACCCAAACGCGGGAACGGGGCGGGGCCACAAAGCCCTGCCCCGTTCGTCTCAAAGCGGCCGAGACAACAAGGCCGCCCTCATTCCGCCAAAGCGGCCTCGCGCTGCAGCTGGCGACTCCAGTGGCGGGTGATCTGCTCGGAGAAATTGCGCAGATTGCGCATGCGCTCAGGCAGGGCCCGCAACATGGTGATGCGGTTCTGCACATCGGGGCCGCTGGCCTTGCTCATGCGGGTGTTCTTGCGCTCGCACCAGATTTTGAGGCTGGCTTCGTCCAGCTCCACATGGCAGAGCAGGGCCAGATGGGGGCCGAGGGCAAAGCCCTTGTTGCGGCAGCGTTTGTCGAACAGCACGCGCTCGGCGCCCAGCGGCAGCTCCAGGCTGTGGGCATGGGCGTTGAACAGCTCCAGCTCGGTAGGCGGCGCGATCAACTTGCTCAAATGCGGCGTCACCCAGGAATGCTGCCAGCCATAACTTGGCGTGGTGCTGGGCAAGACCTTGCCCCCGGCCGCCACCGTCAGCAGCTGGGCGCCAAAGGCCAGGCCCAGCACCGGCACGGCGTGCCTGAGTGCCGATGCGCACAAGCGCTGCTCCGCCCGCATCCAGGGCAGGTTGTCGCTGAGATTGCGTTCGCTGCCCAGCAGCACCAGGCCGCTGAACTCGCGCGCGTCCTCGGGCAAGACCTGACCCTGGTCCGCGCGGATGAGGCGCAGCGGCACCCCTTCTTGTTGCAGCACGGTCTGCAAGCTGCCGGGGCCCAGGAACTCTTCGTGTTGAACAATGGCCACTGGTTTCATATGCATCTGACAGGGTTGTTAGGGAGCTTTGATCTTTGCCTTGCGGGCATCAAAACCCTGTTGAACTGCGCAGAGGCCGCATCAATATTTGGTGAAGGAAATTGACGCGCACGAGTGCGAGACCCGGGCTGGGTCTTGCTTGCATTCGTGTGAAAAGTCGCAGCGGCGAATGACGCTGCGCCTGCTCTGTGCGCAGCTCGCCCGGCTCTTGCTGCTGGGCCCCGTTTGCATCTCAAGTTAGCAATCAGGCCTCCGAAGTGAAGACGGTCGCCCGCCGCTTCTTGGCAGGCCTGGGCTTTGCCTCATATCGGACCGCCATGCGGATTTGCTCACTCTCCTCGGTCAGGAATCGCATCGTGCTGGGCACGCCGCTGCCCTTCAGCGTGCGCGACGCCAGCCGCATGCTCTTGTTGGCGCGCGGACAGGTCATCGCGAACGAAACCCAGCTGGAAGAGTTGCTGCTGCGCGGTGCCCTGGTGGAGGTGGATGAGCTGGCCGAGGCCATGGTGAGCAAGCAGCCCAAAAAGCCGCCTTCCGCCGCCCAAGCCCTGGCCCGCCTTCCTCAGGACTGGGAGCGCAGCAGCCTGGATGTGCAACTGGCCCTCAGCGCCGCCCCGGCCCAGCTGGCCGAGGCCTTGCACGCCAGCACCGACCAGATGCTGGGCTTGATCGATCTGGCCCCCGATGTGGCCCTGTCGCAGGTGGTGCGCCAGCAAGAGGGCGGTGCGGGGCATTACGGCGTCGACCACTCCATCCACGCGGCCACCGCCTGCCTGGCCACGGCGCGCTATCTGGGCTGGAGCCCGATGGAGCAGCGCCGCGCCTTCCAGGCCGCGCTGAGCATGAATCTGGGCATGCTCGATTTGCAAGCCCGCCTGGCCACCCAGGTCTCAGCGCCCACCGCCCGGCAGCGCGAGGCCATACGCGAACACCCGGAGCGCAGCGTGGCCCTGCTCAGCGAGGCCGGCATCGACGATCAGGACTGGTTGGAGGCCGTGCTGCAACATCACGAGCAGCCCGATGGCTCCGGCTATCCCAGCGGCAGCAGCTGCATCACCGAGCTGGCCGAGTTGCTGCGCTTTGCCGATATCTACACCGCCCGCCTCAGCCACCGCGCCCGCCGGCCGGCCATGAGCGCCCACCAGGCCGGGCGCGAGATCTTGCAGATGGCCGAGGCCAGCCCGCTGGCCGCAGCCCTGATCAAGGCCTTTGGCATCTTCCCGCCGGGCAGCATGGTCAAGCTGGCCTCGGGCGAGCTGGGCATGGTGGTGCGCAACGGTGCCAAGGCCTATCACCCGCTGGTGGCGGCACTGACCAATAGCCGCGGGGAATCGCGCAAGAGCGCGCTGATGCGCGACAGCGCACGCGGTGAACATGCGGTGGTGGCCCTGCTCTCGGCCCAGTCCATGCCCATGCGGCTGACCGACGCGCGCATCGTCAGCCTGATCAGTGCGCATGCCTAGCCTCGGAAGCTACAGCGTGTAGTCGCCGCTGGCCTCCGGCTGATACAAGAGGCTCAGAATCTCCGCCATCAGCGGCTCGCCATAGGGCGTTTGCCAACGCGCCAGATCGCCGACACGGCAGCCCAGCAAGGCGGCACCCAGGGGCGAAAACACCGACACCCGGCCCGCCTCGGCATCGGCGTCGGCGGGATAGCAAAGCGTCAACATGCGGCGGCGGCCGTCTTGCGGATCGACCAGCTGGACTTGTGAGTTCATGGTCACCACATCGGGCGCGATCTGGCGCGAGGGCAGCAGATCGGCACCATCCAGCAACTGGTTCACCAGGGTCAGCGATGCCGGGTGGGCGCCACGGCGCAGCAAGGCCTCCAGGCGGACATGGTCGAGTTCGGTGAGCGTGCGCCCAGCCATTTCATGAGTCATTGTTTGCATGAGTTTGCAGCCTTCATTCCAGTGAGGAGAGGGCGAGTCCGGCACCCGCTTGCAACGGTTGGTGCATCTGCAGGTGCTCGGCTGCCCAGCAGCGCGACTTGTGTGGCTGGCCCGGCCGTCCCCGATGCGCGCGCTTGATTCAGTGGGCGAAGAGTGGGGAGCCGGGCTCAGGAATGTGCGGCGATGGCGGGCCTGCGGCGCCCAGGCTGCCGCAAGCCTTCACCGGGCCAAGGCCGGTGCAGGGACAGCAGATGGGGGCTCGTGGAACTCATGGCCCGAGTCTAGCCGCTCGCCGCGTCCGAATGGGCGACAAGCGGGTGGAACGCAAATCACGGGTCGGCCGCAACAAAGGCCTGAGCCACGCCCCAGCCTCCGCGCTCAACCCTGCTCGCAGGAGGCAAGGCCTGAGCGCAGCTTGGCCACAAAGCGGCCCAGCTGCGGATCGCTCTTGCCCAGGGGCAAGTCAGCCAGAGAGAACCACCGCAGCGAATGGAATTCCTCCCTTTCGAAAACCAGCTCGACCTCACGCCTGGACTTGACGAGATACCACAGCGAAACATCGCGGTGGCCGGCCGTCAGGCCCACGGTCTCGGTGATGGTGATGAAGAGCGGCGGCCCCAGCTCACTCTCGGCCATTTGCAAGCCCAGTTCTTCCTGCAGCTCGCGTACCACCGCGGCGCGCGGATGTTCACCCGGCTCCACATGGCCACCGGTGGGCAGCCACAGTCCGGCGTTGCGGTGCTCCACCAGCAGCATGTGCTCCTCGTCCAGCAGCACAAAGTAAGAAACCAAATGCTGAGGCGGCAGGGCGGGCTTGGCGACGCGGCATAGCGGCGCCCCCGAGTCCAGCCAGGCTAAAGCATCCGCCAAATCTCGCTGCTCTTGCGCGTCCCAAGGCTGGATGGCTTGCAGTTCGCGGCGGATTTTGGTTCTCATGGGGCATGCTCCTTTTTCTTGTAATCAAACCCGCTCGGGCGTTTTTGATGCTGAGCACCGCTGCGACAGCCATTGCTAGCGGCATCCTGCGGACAGGGCGACAAACTTATGGGGGTCTCTTCCCTAGCCCCGCATTCGACTCGGCGTCAGCCCCGCGCTCTTGCGCAGCAGGCGGCGCAAGGCCGTGGCGTCTTGATAGCCCACGGCGGCGGCGACTTGTTCCACGCTCATGCGGCTGCGTTGCAGCAATTGCCGTGCATGCTGCAGGCGCACGCTTTGCACCAGGGCCAGCGTGCCTTGGCCGGTGGCCCGCTGAACATGGCGCGACAGGGTGCGGGTGGACATGCACAGGTCTCGCGCCATCTCCTCCACCGAGGGTGGGCTGGGCAAGGCCTGGCTGATTTTGCGCGTCAGTTGAGAGATCAACTCGTCGCCGCTGGCCAAGAGCTCGGGCACGACAAAAGGTGCTTGCGCCTGCCGAGCGTCGATCAGCAGCACTCTGGCCACGGCCTCGGCCAAGTCCTCACCCAGACGGGTGCGCAGCAGGTGCAGCATCAGATCGCTTTGCGCCATGGCAGCACCCGCCGTCAGCAGTGGCCCATCGGCGCAGACCATGCGCTCCGCCTGCACCTGGCAGCCCGGTTCCAGCCGCTGCAGCTGCGCAGCTAACCACCAAGCCGTGCTGACCCGCCGCCCCGCCAGCAAGCCGGCCCGCTGCAGCAAAAACACCGCCGAACAAGAGGCCGCCACCGCACCCCCTTTGCGACCATGCGCGCGCAGGAGCTCGGCCGCGGCCAGCGCATCGGGCTGGGCCAGGCGCTCGGACAAAGCGGTGGCCGAGTCCAGCCCCAGGCCGGGCACGATCCAGATCGAGCCATCGCCGGCATGGCTGGCCTGAGCCCTGAGGGTCTGCAGCGACATCCCGCCCTGCAGATCCAAGCGACCACCGTCCATCGAAACCAAGCGCCAGCGCGGGCCGGGCTGGCCGGCGCGCTCGGCCACAGCGCGGCCAGCACCAAGCAAATCCAGCGTTAGCGCGACGCTGCTGGCGTACGCGCCTTGCAGCAGCAGGACGGTGAAATCAGTCGATGTCATTTATCGCTTGAAAGATGTCGATTCGGACGCTGGCATTCTCAGCGGCGGCAGGCTGCAATACAAGCCCACGAGTCATCCTTCCCTCAACCGAGAACCCATCGTGACTTTTCTATCCCTGCTGCTGATCACCAAGATCGCCATCACCGCCTTGCTGGTGGCCCTGCCCTTTCTGCTCGGGCCGCAGGCACGCCTGGAGGCTGCCACCGGCCTGAGTGCCAAGCGACCGATCTTCTTTCGCCTCTACGGTGTGGCCATCACCGCCCTGCTGGTGGGCTATGGCTTTGGCATCCCCAGCGCGGAGCACCAGCAACTCCCCTGGGGCGTAGTGATGATGGGCTTGGTTTCCAACACAGGGGCGGCGCTGCTGCTCTTGAGTAGCGCCAAGCCCAGATCCATGAACTTCTGGCTGGGCAGCTTCTTTGCCCTGATTGCTCTTGCCCTGGCCGCCTCGGCGGTCGCGCCAGGACTGGCACTGAGCAAGGCTTGGTAGCTCGCGGCTGGGGCGGCGCTTGCGGCTATATTTGTTGGCGGATCCATCGCCGAACTGCCGAGCCCCTATGCAGGCCATCGTCATCCCCATCGCCGCCCTCGCCATCGCCGCAACAGCCTTGTTCATCGCCATGCAGCGGCGCCTGGGCCGGCTCCAGCCCAATATCGTTTGGGTGCAGCTGACGTTTTCGGAGGCGAGCTTTCGCGCCATCATCGAGCGCTGGGGGCCAGAGGGGCGGGAGCGCTTTCGCTCGCATTTCCCCTTGGACTACTGTTTTTTGCTTTGCTACGGCTGGCTGGGTTTTCTGCTCGGGCGGGCCTTGCAATCAGCGGCCAGCGGCCAAGCCCTGTGCTGGGTCCTGCCCCTGGCCGCTGCCTGCGACGCCCTGGAGAATCTGCTGCATCAGCGCTTTCTCGCCGCTGCGCCGGGCAGCCTGCCCAGGCAAGCCTTTGTGCTTGCCGGGCTCGCGTCCAGCGCGAAGTGGCTGCTGATCCTGGCCTTCCCTCTACTCGCCTTCAGAGCTTGAAGTCGTAATCCACCGTCAGCGGCGCATGGTCGCTGAACTTCTCCGCCTTGTAGATGGCGGCACGCTTGGCCAAAGCCGCCAACTTGGGCGTGGCGAAGTGATAGTCCAGGCGCCAGCCCACGTTCTTGGCATAGGCGGCGCCGCGGTTGCTCCACCATGTGTAGCACTCGTCGGTGGTGTCGGGGTGCAGCTGGCGGTAAACGTCGACCAGGCCGCCCTGGCCTTTGCCGGTACCGAAGAGTTCATCCAGCCAGGCGCGTTCCTCGGGCAGAAAACCCGAGTTCTTCAGATTGCCCTTCCAGTTTTTCAGGTCGGCTTCCTTGTGGGCGATATTGACGTCGGCCACCAGGATGAACTCGCGCTCGGCCTTGAGGGCGGCCAGATGAGGACGCATGGCGTCGAGAAAGCGGTACTTGGCTTCCTGCCGCTCGGGGCCGCTGCTGCCGCTGGGGAAGTAGCAGCTGATCAAGCTGAGCTTGCGGCCGGGCTTGTCGAAGCGCTTTTCGATATAGCGGCCCTCGAAGTCAAACTCAGGCACACCCATGCCGATGATGATGTCGCTGGGCTCCTCGCGGGTGTAGAGGCCCACGCCCGAATAGCCCTTCTTCTGGGCATAGTGGAAGTGGCCTTTGAGCGGGCCGGAGCTGCAAAAAACACCGGCCACATGCTCGTCCTGAGCCTTGACCTCTTGCACGCCCAGGGCGTCGGCCTCTTGCTGCGGCAGCCAGTCGAAGAAACCCTTGTTGGCAGCAGAACGAATGCCGTTCAGATTGGCGGTGATGAAGCGCATAGGAGTCGTGGGCCGGTGGTATTCATAAGAAGCGGCCAGTATCGCAGCTGACCATGCCCGCTTTTGGCAGGAGTCAAGAGGGCGGATGTCGGCCAGTCTGCTGCATTTAGACAACAAAAAGGGCGGCACTGGACCGCTATAAAGCGGCTTTGCGACGAGAAGATGACTTTCATGCACGTGGCTTGCTAGATTCGACAGCCTGTCAAACAAGCAGCCCCGCGGCCCCGGTCCACCGTTCACCGCGCATTCAAACGGCGCTTGTCCGACACCCTAAGCCCCGCCTTCATTCCTTCCCTTCTGCCCCTCCCGGAGTCCCCGTATGAGCATGCCCCAATCATCGCTTGTTGCCCCGCGCCAGATCGCGCTGTCCGTCGCCCTGGCGCTTGCCGCCTGGCCTGCGAGCCAAGCCCTCGCGCAAGAAAAGTCCGCCGACAAGACCCAGCTGGAAACCGTGGTCATCACGGCCGAGCGCCGCGTCGAGAACATCAAGGACGTGCCCAACGCCGTCTCCAGCATCAGCGGCGAGAAGCTGGATGTGCTGAACTCCAGCGGTCAGGACATCCGCTTCCTGTCCGGCCGCGTGCCCAGCCTGAACATCGAGTCCTCCTTCGGCCGAGCCTTCCCGCGCTTTTACATCCGCGGCTACGGCAATACCGATTTCCGCCTCAACGCCTCGCAGCCCGTCTCGCTGATTTACGACGATGTGGTGCAGGAGAACCCCATCCTCAAGGGCTTCCCCGCCTTTGACCTGAAGGCCATCGAAGTCATCGCCGGCCCGCAAGGCACTTTGTTCGGCCGCAACACGCCGGCCGGCGTGGTCAAGTTTGACTCGGCCAAGCCCTCGCAGCGCCAGGAAGGCTATTTCAATGCCTCCTACGGTACCTACGGCACGGCCAATCTCGAAGGCGCGGCCAATCTGGTCCTGAACAAGGACTTGTCCCTGCGCTTCTCGGCCCAGCTGCAGCACCGCGACGACTGGGTGCACAACACTCAAAAGACGGGCAGCCAGTCCACCGAAGGCTATGACGACCGCGCCGTGCGCGTGCAAGCCTTGTACGAGCCCAGCAAGGACTTCAGCGCCCTGCTGAACATCCACAACCGTGAACTCAAGGGCAGCCCGCGCCTGTTCCGCGCCAACATCATCAAGCCCGGGACCAATGATCTGGTCGATGGTTTCGATCCGGCCAAGATGTCCATCGACGGGACGAACGAGCAGCTGCTGCATGCCAGCGGTGCCAGCGCCCGCCTGAAATTCAATCTGGGTGGCGCGACCCTGCATTCCATCACCGCAGTGGAAGCCGTCCAGCCCTTCAGCCGCGGCGATGTGGATGGCGGCTTTGGCGCCCCCTATGCTCCCGATGGCAAGTACGGCCCGGGCTTCATCCCCTTCTCGGCCGAGACCTCGGACGCACTGAAAGACCACCGCCAGCTGAGCCAGGAATTCCGCCTGGAGTCCAATGCTCAGGGCCCCTGGCGCTGGCAAGGTGGTGTTTATCTGTTTGATGAGCGTTACACCATGGAAAGCGTCAACTACGACAGCATCTTCCACGGCCCCACCACCTCCTCACGCACCAGCCAGACCAATAAGGCGGCCGCCCTGTTCGGCTCCATCAACTACGACGTCAGCGATGCCTTCAAGCTGCGCGCCGGCCTGCGCTATACCGAGGACAAAAAGACCCTGGTCAGCGAGTCCAAGGACGTGCCGCTCAACACCGCCAACGGCCTGAGCGCCGACACCAAGGACTCCAAGTGGACCTGGGATGTGTCGGGCACCTATGCGCTGGACAAGAGCACCAATCTCTACGCCCGTGTCGGTACCGGCTTCCGCGGCGCCGCCATCCTGCCCGCCTCGGCCTTCGGCCCCTTGAGCAAGGCCGCGCCCGAAACCCTCACTTCCTACGAAGTGGGTGTGAAGAGCGACTTCTGGAACCGCCGCGCTCGCCTCTCGGCCAGCATGTTCCGCTATGACGTGAACGATCTGCAGCTTACCGAAGTCGGCGGCGGCAGCAATAGCAATTCGGTCAAGAGCGCCAAAAAGGCCACCGGCCAGGGTATCGAGCTGAACCTGGACCTGCTGCCCATCGACAACCTGGTCCTCACCCTGAGCGGCAGCTATAACGAGGCCAAAATCCACGACGCCAATCTGACGGTGGGCGGCTGCGGCGGCGGCTGCACGGTGACCAACCGCCCGGCAGGCGGCGGCCAGTTCTATATCGACGGCAATCAGCTGCCGCAGGCACCGAAATGGGTGGGCAATCTAACCGCCCGCTATGGCATCCCCCTGGCCGGCGGCGACGAACTCTACGTCTACACCGACTGGGCCTATCGCAGCGCCGTCAACTTCTTCCTGTACGAGTCGGTGGAATTCACCGGCAAGGCCTTGACCGAAGGCGGTCTGCGCGTGGGCTATGTCTGGGGCAATGGCAAGTACGAGGCCGCCGGCTTTGTGCGCAACATCACCAACCAGACTCGCGTCACCGGCGCCATCGACTTCAACAATCTGACCGGCTTCATCAATGACCCGCGCACCTATGGCGCGCAGTTCAAGGTCATTTTCTAAAGCCCCGTCGGCAAGCCCAAGCCCGGCCGAGCCCCCGCTCAGCCGGGCTTTTTTGCAGCCCTACAATTCCGCCCACTCCCTGTTCATCAGCTAAGGCGACGCTGAACAAGTCCCTCGTGCGCTGCGCATCCCCGTTTCGGGCGCCCAACGGCGTTGCAAATCCTCGCCATAGCTGCGGCTATGGCTGTGGTTTGCGCCTTGTTGGGCATTCCGAACCGTGGCGCGCAGCATCACGGGAACTTATTCAGCGTCGCCCTAAAACACCCGCGCCATGACCCAAGCCACTCACACCCCCGATCAACTTGCCCAGGAATTTGTGGCCTTTGCGGTGCAAGCCGGCGTGCTGCGCTTTGGTGAATTCAAGACCAAGGCCGGCCGTCTGAGCCCCTATTTTTTCAACGCTGGCCTGTTCGATGACGGCGCTAAGCTCGGCGCCCTGGCCAAGTTCTACGCCCAGCGTCTGATCGCCTCCGGCCTGGAGTTCGACATGATTTTTGGCCCCGCTTACAAGGGCATCACCCTGGCCGCGGCCCTGTCCATCGAGCTGGCCCGACTGGGTCATAACAAGCCCTTTGCCTACAACCGCAAGGAGGCCAAGAACCACGGCGAAGGCGGCACCCTGGTAGGCGCGCCGGTCAAGGGCCGAGTGCTGATCATTGACGATGTGATCTCGGCCGGCACCTCGGTGCGCGAGTCCATCGCCATGATCAAGGCCGCTGGCGCCACGCCCTGCGGCGTCACCATCGCCCTGGATCGCCAAGAAAAGGCGGCCGAGAACGGTGTGGATCTGCCGCACTCGGCGGTGCAATACGTCACGCAGCAACTACAGATGCCGGTAATCGCGATTGCCGGACTGGCCGATCTGCTTCAGTATCTACGCTCAGCGGACGATAGTTCGGTGACGGCTTTTGCCGAGGCCGTCCAAGCTTATCGGGACAAGTACGGGGTCTGATGCACCATCACCTGCGCACAAGGCGTTTTGAGGACGGAACCATGCTGCAGCGCTGCGCCTTGCTAGGCCGCAGCACACTGCTGTCCGCCTTGGCCTGCCTACTTGCGCCCGCCAGCCTGGCGCAGCCGCCCAGCAAGGACAGCAGCAAGGGCAGCATCTACTCCTGTACCACCCTGGACGGTCGCCGCCTGACCTCGGACCGCCCCATCGTCGAGTGCAGCTCGCGCGAGCAACGCATCCTCAATGCCGACGGCTCCCAGCGCGCCACCCTGCCACCGGCCATGTCCCCCGAAGAGCGGGCGGCGCAGGAAGCACGCGATCGCAAACATGCGGCCGACCGGGCCGCGCAGCTGGATGCCGTGCGGCGGGATCGCAATCTGATGCAGCGCTTCCCCAACGAGCCCAGCCACAAGGCCGCCCGCAGCGCCGCGCTGGACGATGCCAGCAAGGCCATGCTGATCTCGGAGCGGCGAATCAAGGATCTGGCCCAAGAGCGCAAGCCCTTGTTGGACGAGGCCGAGTTCTACAAGGGCCGTGCCCTGCCGGCCAAGCTCAAACAGCAGATGGACGCGAACGACGCGGCCGTCGAGGCCCAGCAACAGCTGATCGAGAACCAAAAGGCCGAACTGGTGCGCATCAACAGCCGCTACGACGCGGAGCTCTCAAGACTCAAGCGCCTGTGGGCCGGCGCCGCGCCAGGTAGCTTGGGGCCGAGCAAGGCCGAGGTCGGCGCCGGTGCTGACGCCGCACCCGACGGCAAGCGCTGAGACAAAACAAAAGGGCCGCTAGAGCGGCCCTTTGTCTGGCTGGAATCAGCCTTCCAGCTTCTTCTTCAGCAACTCATTGACAGCGGCCGGATTGGCCTTGCCCTTGGTCGCCTTCATGGCCTGACCGACCAGGGCGTTGAAGGCCTTGTCCTTGCCGGCACGGAACTCCTCCACCGACTTGGCATTGGCGGCCAGCACCTCGTCGAGGATGCGCTCCAGCTCGCCCGTGTCGCTCATCTGCTTAAGTCCCTTGGCTTCGATCAATGCGTCGACATCCTGGCCTTCACCCGTCCACAAAGCCTCGAAGACTTGGCGCGCGGCGTTGTTGGAAATGGTTCCGTCCTGGATGCGGCCAATCAAGGCGGCCAGGGTGGCGGCCGAGACCGGGCTGGATTCGATCGTGCGTTCCTCCGCATTCAAGCGGCGGGAGAACTCGCCTTGCAGCCAGTTGGCCACCAGCTTGGGGGCCTTGCAGGCGTCGCGGGCGGCTTCATAAAAGCGCGCCGTGGCCAGGCTCTGGGTCATCAAGGCGGCGTCGTAGGCGGGTAGGCCATCGACGCTCTCAAAGCGCGCCGCCATCACGGCCGGCAGCTCGGGCATCTCGCCACGCACCCGCTCCACCCATTCCGGCGCGATCACCAGGGGTGGCAGATCGGGGTCGGGGAAGTAGCGGTAATCGGCCGAATCTTCCTTGCTGCGCATGGCGCGGGTCTCGCCCGTATCGGGGTTGAAGAGCACGGTCGCTTGTTGAATCGTGCGGCCGTCCTCGATCTCGTCGATCTGCCAGTTCACCTCGTAGTCCACCGCCTGCAGCAGATTGCGGAAGCTGTTCAGGTTCTTGATTTCGCGCCGCGTGCCATAGGGGCTGCCTGGCTTGCGCACCGAGACATTGACGTCGCAGCGGAAAGAGCCTTCCTGCATATTGCCGTCGCAGATGCCCAGCCACATCACCAGGGCGTGCAAGGTCTTGGCGTATTCGCAGGCCTCGGCGCCGGAGCGCATATCGGGCTCGCTAACGATCTCCAAGAGCGGTGTACCGGCGCGATTCAGGTCTATACCCGACTGGCCGTGATAGTCCTCATGCAGGCTTTTGCCCGCGTCTTCTTCCAGGTGGGCGCGGGTCAGATTGACGCTGTGCTTCACATCGCCGACGAAGAACTCCACCGTGCCGCCCTGCACCACCGGGATCTCGAACTGGCTGATCTGGTAGCCCTTGGGCAGGTCGGGGTAGAAGTAGTTCTTGCGCGCGAAGATGGACAAGGGTGCGACCTTGGCGCCCACGGCCAGGCCGAAGCGGATGGCGCGCTCGACGGCACCCCGGTTCATCACCGGCAGGGTGCCCGGCAGGGCCAGATCCACCGGCGAGGCCTGGGTATTGGGCTCGGCACCGAAGGCGGTAGAGGAGCCGCTGAAGATCTTGGACTGGGTGGAGAGCTGGACGTGGTTTTCCAGGCCGATCACGACCTCATAACCACGCACGAGTTTGCTTTGCTGTGTTGCGCTCATGTGCTTGTTTCGCTCAGATTCCTGCGGGGGCGGCGGCGTGCCAATCGGTGGCCTGTTGCAAGGCATGGGCCGCATGCAAAAGCTGGCCTTCCTTGAAGTAATTGCCCAGCAATTGCAGACCGACAGGCATGCCCTCGGCACCCAAGCCCACCGGCACGCTCATGCCGGGCAGACCGGCCAGGGAGCCCGGCAGGGTGAAGATGTCGGCCAGATAGGCCTTGACCGGATCGTCCTTGCCTTCGCCATGCTTCCAGGCCACGGTGGGGGCCACCGGGCCGGCGATCAGATCGCATTGCTGGAAGGCTTGCTGGAAGTCGTCGGCAATCATGCGACGCAGCTTTTGCGCTTGCAGATAGTAGGCGTCGTAATAGCCATGGCTCAGCACGTAGCTGCCGATCATGATGCGGCGCTTGACCTCGGGGCCGAAGCCTTCGGCACGGGTCCTTTTGTACATGTCCAGCAGATCGTCGTACTGGGCCGCACGATGGCCGAACTTGACGCCGTCAAAACGGCTCAGGTTCGAGCTGGCCTCGGCCGGGGCGATGATGTAGTAAACCGGAATCGCCAGCTCGGTACGTGGCAGGCTCACATCGACCAGGGTGGCGCCCAGCTTTTCCAACTCGGCCAGACCTTGGCGCACGGCGCTGGCCACATCGGCCGACAGGGCGGCCGGGAAGAACTCGCGCGGCAGACCGATGCGCAAGCCCTTCAGCGGCTGGGCGGCCGTCGCACCTTCGCGGGCCTGCAGCATCTGGGCATGGAAGTCTTGCGGCGGCTGCTGGATGCTGGTGGCATCGCGCTCGTCAAAACCGCTCATGGCGGAGAGCAGCAGGGCGCAGTCCTCGGCCGTGCGGGCCATGGGGCCGGCTTGGTCCAGGCTGGAGGCAAAGGCAATCATGCCGAAGCGCGAGCAAACGCCGTAGGTGGGCTTGATGCCGGTGATGCCGGTGAAGCTGGCGGGCTGGCGGATGGAGCCGCCCGTGTCGGTGCCGGTGCTGGCGGGCACCAGGCGAGCCGCCACGGCCGCTGCCGAGCCACCCGAGGAGCCGCCGGGCACGCGGTCGTGATCCCAGGGGTTCATCACCGGCTTGAAGGCCGAGTTCTCATTCGCCGAGCCCATGGCGAACTCGTCGCAATTGAGCTTGCCCAGTGACACCGTGCCGGCCTGCTTCAGGCGCGCCACCACGGTGGCGTCGAAGGGGCTTTGGTAGTTGACCAGGATCTTAGAGCCGGCCGTGGTGGGCATGTCCTGGGTGACGAAGATGTCTTTGTGGGCCAGGGGCACACCGATCAGCGCCCCGGTTTCACCGGCGGCGCGGCGTGCATCGGCCGCCTGGGCCGCGGCCAGAGCCAGGGCCTCGTCCACGTGCAAGAAGCAACCCAGTGGCGAATGGGTGGTAACACGCGCAAGCAGATGTTGTGTCACCTCAAAACTGGACACGCTCTTGGCGGCCAGCGCGCGGCTCAAATCGGCCACGCCCAAATCATGCAAAGAAGCTTTTGTCGTTGTCATTATTCGATGACCTTTGGAACCAGGAACAGACCGTCTTCCACCGCCGGGGCGCTGCGCTGATTGAGTTCGCGTTGATTGCCTTCGGTGACGGCGTCGTCACGCAGACGCAGGGCCACCTCCTGCACCGCCGACAGCGGCGTGTACAGGGGCTCGACACCACGGGTGTCGACGGCGCTCATCTGCTCCACGATCTTGAAAAACCCATTCAGCTGGGTCAGCATTTCGCTGCTTTCAGCAGCCTGCAGGTCCAGCCGCGCCAGATGGGCGATGCGGCTTACGTCTTGAGAGGTCAGTGCCATGGGCAATGCGATTCCGAGGTTGGAAAAACACAGGCCAACCATCGCGCACGCGAGAGTGCGAGCAATGGTGAGCCACTAGCAAACATATGGCCCGTGCGGTGAAGAATTTAAGGGGTGATCAGTTATTATCTCCGCTTATCTCCATGGCACCGGGGCTGCATGTCCTTCTTGGACCCGCAGCCTCGTCGCACATCTGGAGATGAAGTTGAAACAATCTGTGAATGCCGCCCTGGCGCAGCCGACCTTGAATCAGCTGGCCGCGCCCCGAAGAACCCAATTCAGCCGCTACCCATGCGCGGTGCTTGAAGCGATCTGCAGCCCAAGGCCCAGATGCCAGAGCCCGCGCCCGCCAAAAACATGATGTTCGCCTCCCTGCGCCGCTACTTCTCCACCGACCTCGCCATCGACCTCGGCACCGCCAACACGCTGATTTACGTCCGCGGCAAGGGCATCGTGCTCGACGAGCCCTCGGTTGTCTCCATCCGCCACGAAGGCGGCCCCAACGGCAAGAAGACCATTCAAGCCGTCGGCCACGAAGCCAAGGCCATGCTGGGCAAGGTGCCGGGCAATATCGAGGCGATTCGCCCGATGAAGGACGGCGTGATCGCCGACTTCACCGTCACCGAGCAGATGCTCAAGCAGTTCATCAAGATGGTGCACGACTCCAAGATGCTGCGCCCCAGCCCGCGCATCATCATCTGCGTGCCCTGCGGTTCGACCCAGGTTGAGCGCCGTGCCATCCGTGAATCGGCCCTGGGCGCCGGTGCTTCCGAGGTTTATCTGATCGAGGAACCCATGGCAGCCGCCATCGGCGCCGGCCTGCCGGTGTCGGAAGCCTCCGGCTCGATGGTGGTGGACATCGGCGGCGGCACCACCGAGGTGGGCGTGATCTCGCTGGGCGGCATGGTCTACAAGGGCTCGGTGCGGGTCGGCGGCGACAAGTTCGACGAAGCCATCATCAACTACATCCGCCGCAACTACGGCATGTTGATCGGTGAGCCCACGGCCGAAGCGATCAAGAAGAACATCGGCTCGGCCTTCCCCGGCTCCGAGGTCAAGGAAATCGAGGTCAAGGGCCGCAATCTGGCCGAAGGCGTGCCGCGCAGCTTCACCATCTCGTCCAACGAGATTCTGGAAGCCCTGACCGACCCGCTCAACCAAATCGTCTCCGCCGTGAAGAACGCGCTGGAACAGACCCCGCCCGAGCTGGGTGCCGACATCGCCGAGCGCGGCATGATGCTGACCGGCGGCGGCGCCTTGTTGCGCGATCTGGACCGCCTGCTGGCCGAAGAAACCGGCCTGCCGGTGCTGGTGGCCGAGGATCCGCTGACCTGCGTGGTGCGCGGCTGCGGCATGGCGCTGGAGCGCATGGAACGCCTGGGCAGCATCTTCACTTACGAGTAAGTTCGGGCCTACTACGCCAAGCTTATGCGTCGTTGGGCGGTGCTCGGAATCCTCACGACCCTCGAGGTCGCTCCGGTTCCTGCGCTCCGTCCGCCTAGCCTAAGCTCGGCTCGCTACGGCTGGCAACGCTGAACCTTTTTCGCCATGCCCCTCGGTCCTCCAGATCGCACGACGCCCCCCATCTTCCGTCAAGGCCCCTCGGCCCTGACCAAGCTGCTGCTGTGCGCGGCCGCGGCGGTTTTTCTGATGGTGGCCGACGCCCGCTTCAAGGTGGTGGAGCCGGCCCGCGCGGGCCTGGCCCTGCTGCTGCATCCGGTGCAGCGCCTGCTGCTGACGCCGGTCGATGCCTGGGACAACTTTGGCGACTATCTGCGCGGCACCCAGCGCGCCATGACGGCCGAGAACCTGGCCCGCCAACAGCTGGTGCAGCAGGCCGAGAAGCTCTCACGCGCATCGCAGCTGCAAGACGAGAACCAGCGCCTGCGGGCCTTGCTGGGCCTGCGCCCGGCCTTGCAGGTCAGCTCGCAAGCGGCCGAGGTCTTGTACGAGGCGCCGGACCCCTATTCCCGCCGCGTCGTCATCGACCGCGGCAGTGCCAACGGCGTGCAGCTGGGCGCCCCGGTGATCAACGACGCCGGCGTGCTGGGCCAGGTCACCCGGCTCTACACCCTGTCCGCCGAGGTCACCCTGCTGAACGACAAGGACGCCGCCATTCCCGTGCTCAACACCCGCACCCAGCAGCGCAATGCCGCCTTCGGCAATGCCGACGGCAGCGGCATGGAGCTGCGCTTTCTGGCCGCCAATGCCGATGTGAAGGAAGGCGATCTGCTCGCCACCTCAGGCCTGGACGGCATCTACCCGCCCGGCCTGCCCGTCGCCAAGGTCACCCTGGTGGAGCGCCGTGGCGACAGCAGTTTTGCCCGCGTGGACCTGCAAGCCGTGGCGCAGGCCGACAGCGTGCGCCATGTGCTGGTGCTGCAGCCCCTGGCCCAGCATGAGGCCGCCCAGGCCGAGGCGGCAGCAGCCGCCGCTTCCGAAGCCGCCGCCCACGCCCAGACCAAGGCCGCCATCAAGAACGTCAAGGCCGCGGCCAAGGCGGCTTCAGCCGGAGGCAAGCCATGATCATGCCGCGCGGCTCCGGCCAGCTTTTGCTGCCGGCCAATCCTGTCTTCATCGCCTTCAGCCTCTTGCTGGCCCTGGTGGCCGATCTGGTGCCCTTGGGCCGCACGGCCCTGATGCCGGACCTGCTCTCGGTGGTGCTGGTGTTCTGGGGCGTGCATCAACCCCGCCGCGTCAACGTGGGCTGGGCCTTTGCCTTCGGCCTGCTGATCGATGTGCACCACGGCTCCTTGCTGGGCCAACATGCCCTGGCCTACAGCATCCTGAGTTATGGCGCGGTGAGCCTGCATCGCCGCCTGCCCAGCTTCGGTTTGATCACCCAAGCCCTGCATGTGCTGCCCCTGTTTGCCATGGCCCATGCCGTGTCCTTGGCGGTGCGCATGCTGGTGGGCGGCATGTGGCCGGGCTGGACGCTGATGCTGGCGCCGGTGTTCGAGGCCATGCTGTGGCCGCTGGCCACGGTGCTGCTGCTGGCGCCGCAACGCCGTGCCCCGGACCGTGATGCCAACCGCCCGCTGTAAAGCAGGCTCACGCCGGCGCATTGCCCCATGACGGTCCTGAAGAATCTCGAACAAGAGCTGTCGCGCTTCCGCCTGCGCCTGGTGGCCGCGGCCGGCTTTGTGCTGTTCTGCTTCGGCTTGCTGGTGGCGCGCCTGATCTTTTTGCAGGTGATCCAGCACGACAGCCTGCTGGACCGCGCCGAGTCCAACCGCGTCACCATCGTGCCCATCGTGCCCAATCGCGGCCTGATCAAGGACCGCAACGGCATCGTGCTGGCCAGCAATTACTCGGCCTACACGCTGGAGATCACCCCGTCCAAGGTGGTCGATCTGGAGGCCACCATCGACGAGCTGGCCCAGGTGGTGGACATCCAGGCCCGCGACCGCCGCCGCTTCAAGCGCCTGATGGAGGAGAGCAAGAGCTTCGAGTCCCTGCCCATACGCACCAAGCTGAGCGACGGCGAGGTGGCCCGCTTCACCGCCCAGCGCTTTCGCTTTCCTGGCGTGGAGATCAAGGCCCGGCTGTTCCGCAGCTACCCGCTGGGGGAGGTGGGCGCCCATCTGATCGGCTATATCGGCCGCATCAACCAGGCCGAGAAAAAGGCCATGGAGGATTGGGAAGAGGAAGACATCGCCAATTACCGCGGCACCGAATACATCGGCAAGCTGGGCCTGGAGCAGAGCTATGAGCGCGAGCTGCACGGCATCACCGGCTTTGAGCAGATGGAAACCAGCGCCGCCGGCCGCGCCGTGCGCCGCCTGGCCTACCGGCCGCCGACGCCGGGCAATACCTTGCAGCTGTCCATCGACATCCGCCTGCAAGCCCTGGTGGAGGAGCTGTACAAGGACCGCCGCGGCGCCCTGGTCGCCATCGACCCGCGCAATGGCGAGGTGCTGGCCTTCGTCTCCAAACCCACCTTCGACCCCAATCTTTTCGTCGATGGCATCGATGTCGACAGCTGGCGCGATCTGAACGAAAACCCCGACAAGCCCCTGCTCAACCGCGCCCTGCGCGGCACCTACCCGCCTGGCTCCACGTACAAGCCGCTGATGGCAATGGCGGCACTGAACAGCGGCAAGCGCGGCCCCAGCGTCGTCATTCAGGACAATCTGACCTACAGCTTCGGCGGCCGTACCTTCGGCAGCCCCGAGAGCGACCGCCCCGGCCCCAAAGACATGCGCCTGGCCATCGTCAGCAGCTCCAACGTCTACTTCTACAGCCTGGCCAATGAGATGGGCGTGGACCTGATCCACGACGAATTGGAACCCTTTGGTCTGGGTCGCCGCACCGAGATCGATCTGCAGGGCGAAGTCACCGGCGTGCTGCCTTCGCAGGAGTGGAAGCGCCGCTATTTCTCCAGAAGCCCGGCCAATCAAAAATGGTTTGCCGGTGAGACCATCTCCCTGGGCATCGGCCAGGGCTATAACAGCTTCACTATTCTGCAGCTGGCCTCGGCCTATGCCACCTTGTCCAACGGTGGCCAGCGCTTCCGGCCGCGCCTGGTGCGCGAGATCGAGGATGTGGTCAAACATGAACAGCGCCGCACCGCCAGCGATGCGCTTGACCCGCTGCCCCTGAAGAAAGAGCATGTCGACGTCATACGCAATGCCATGTATGGCGTGACCATCGAGGGCACCTCGCGCGCCGCCTTTGCCGGTGCGCCCTACAAAAGCGGCGGCAAGACCGGCACGGCCCAGGCCGTGGGCCTGCGGGCGGGTGAGAAGTACAAGGACATCAAGGCCGATGAGCGCAAGCGCGACCACTCGCTTTACGTCGCCTTTGCCCCGGCCGATGCGCCCACCATCGCGCTGGCGGTGATCGTCGAGAACGCCGGTTTCGGCTCCACCTCGGCCGCCCCGATTGCCCGACGGGTGTTCGACTATGTGCTGATGGGCCAGTACCCCAGCGAGGAAGACATCGCCCTGACCCAGATCGGCAAGAGCACCGCGCCCATTGGTACGCCGCGCGCCATCGCCAGCGTGCCCCTGCCCGGCGTGCCGGCCTCGGCACCGAGCGCGGCGGAAGCTGCCGCTTCGGCGGCATCGGCGGCATCGGCGGCTTCAGCGGCTTCGGCTCCAGCAGCCAGCACTTCTGCGGCCACCGCCACCCCGATCAAAAAGCCCGCCGCATTGCCCGCCAGTGCGTCTGCCCCCGCAACCAAGGCCAGTGCCGTCGCCCGCCCCCTGGCCGCGCCACCCGCCAGCGGAGCCTCCTCACGATGAACGCCGTTTTCGACAAACCCAGCTGGTGGCAACGCCTCAAGCCCTGGTTCAGCGGCTTTGACGTCCCGCTGCTGCTGGCCATCGCCTGGATGATGGGCCTGGGCCTGATCTGCATGTACTCGGCCGGTTATGACCACGGCACGCGCTTTGTCGACCACTCGCGCAATATGCTGATCTCGGTGGCGCTGATCTTTTTCGTGGCCCAGATCCCGCCGCAGCGCATCATGCAGCTGGCAATTCCGCTCTACACCGTGGGCGTGCTCTTGCTGATCGCCACGGCCTTGTTCGGCATCACCAAGAAGGGCGCGACCCGCTGGCTCAATATCGGCATCACCCAGATCCAGCCCTCGGAGATTCTCAAGATCGCCACCCCCTTGATGCTGGCCTGGTGGTTCCAAAAGCGTGAAGGGCTTTTGCGTCTGCCCGACTTCATCGCCGCCTTCCTGCTGCTGGCCGTGCCGGTGCTGCTGGTGGCCAAGCAGCCCGATCTGGGCACCTCCATCCTGGTGTTCTCGGCCGGCTTCTTCGTGATCTTCTTCGCCGGCTTGAGCTGGCGCCTGATCATCCCGGCCTTCGTGATCGGCGCCGTCGCCATCACCGCTCTGGTGATGAGCGAGGAGAAAATCTGCCAGCCCGAGGTGGAATGGCCGGTGCTGCGCGAGTATCAAAAGAACCGCGTCTGCACCCTGCTGGACCCCAATAAAGACCCACTGGGCAAGGGCTTCCACATCATCCAGGGCGAGATTGCCATCGGCTCCGGTGGCATCCAGGGCAAGGGCTTCATGAAGGGCACGCAAACCCATCTGGAGTTCATCCCCGAGCGCACCACCGACTTCATCTTTGCCGCCTTCGGCGAGGAGTTCGGCCTCATCGGCGCCCTGGCCCTGTTGGCCGGTTTCACCGCCCTGATCCTGCGCGGGCTGATGATTGCCTCCGAAGCGCCGACCCTGTTCTCACGCCTGATGGCGGGCGCGGTGACGCTGTCCTTCTTCGTCTACGTCTTCGTCAATATGGGCATGGTCAGCGGCATCCTGCCCGTGGTGGGCGTGCCCCTGCCCTTCATCAGCTATGGCGGCACCGCCATGGTGACCCTGGGCCTGGGCCTGGGGCTGTTGATGTCTATCGCCAAGACGCGGCGGCCCCGCTACTGATCAGCTCTCGGTCTCTGGCAAGGGGTGAGCAGAGAAGCGCACGGTAAACCGCGCCCCCGGGCCCTGGCCGTCCGGCTCCGCCTGGCCCGGTCGGCGCGGGCGGGTTTCATCCAAGGTCACCTCGGCCTCATGCTGCTGCGCGATCTCGCGCACGATGGCCAACCCCAAGCCGGAGCCGTCCACATTGGTGCCCAGGGCGCGGTAAAAAGGCTGGAAGACCTGCTCGCGCTCGGCCTCGGCCACGCCGGGGCCGGAGTCCTCCACCTGCAAAACACTGACCTGGCCGAAGGGGTCTTCCACCACCCGCACCGTCACCGTGCCGCCGACCGGGGTGTAGAGCAAGGCGTTGTCGACCAGATTGCGGATCAGCTCGCGGATCAGCAAGGGGTGACCCAGAACGCTCAGGCTGCTCTGCTCCTGCTCTGGGCCCTCATAGCCCAGATCGATGCGCTTATCAAAAGCACGTGGCACGAAATCGCGCACCGTCTCGATCGCCAACTCGGGCAGATTGACCTCGCTACGCCGGGCCGCGTGCTCCTGATCTTCGGCCCGCGCCATGGCCAAAAGCTGGTTGACCATGTGCGCGGCACGCTGGCTGGACAGCGCGATCTGCTGCAGCGAACGCTTCAACTCAGCGGGCTCGCTGCGGCCCTCGTCGATCTCGCGCTGGGCAAACTCGGCCTGCGTGCGCAGGCCCGCCAAAGGAGTCTTCAGCTGGTGGGCCGCGTCGGCCAAAAAATGCTTCTGGCTGCTGATGGACTGATCCAGCCGCGCCAGCAAATCATTGATGGCGCGCACCAGGGGCGCCACCTCTTCCGGGATGCGGCGCTCGTCGATGGGGCTGAGGTCGGAGCTCTCGCGCGAGCGGATGCGGCGCTGCAACTCGTTCAGCGGCGCGATGCCGCGCGCCAGCGCCAACCAGACCAAGAGCACGGCCAAGGGCAGGATGACGAACTGCGGCAGGATCACGCCCTTGATGATTTCATTCGTCAGGCGGCCACGTTTGCCCAGGGTCTCGGCCACCTGCACCAACATGGTTTTGCTGCTGCCCGCCATGCCCTCGGGCGAGACCCAGAGGTAGGCCACCCGCACCCGCTCATTGCCCACCTCGTCATCGCGAAAGTGCAGCTCCCAGGGCACGATGGGGTCATCGTCGGGCGGCACCGGCAGCTTGGCGTCGCCGTTCAGCAACTCGCCGCGCAGGCCCAGCACCTGGAAGAAGACGGTATCGGTTTCATCCGCCCGCAGCAGCGCCGCCGCCTCAGGCGCCAAGGCGTACTGCGAGCGCCCGGTGCGCCCGGCGGCAGCCGCCACCGAGGGCGAAGCCACCTGCAAACCCAGGGTGCGAGCCATCTCGCCCAACTCCCTGTCATAGGGTTTGCCGGCAATGCCTTGGGCGACCAGCCAGGTCAAGGCCACGCTGATGGGCCAGATCAAGAGCAGCGGCGCCAGCATCCAATCCAGGATCTCGCCGAAGAGGGAGCGTTGGCCGGATTCAGCGGCCATAACTGCCCCTCACTGCCGATCGGATCAACATCAACCGGGGATTTTTTCTAGGCAATAGCCCAGGCCGCGCACCGTGGCGATGCGGATGGGGCCTTGCTCGATCTTCTTGCGCAGGCGGTGGATATAGACCTCGATGGCGTTATTGCTAACTTCCTCACCCCACTCACACAGGCGCTCCACCAACTGGTCCTTGCTGACCAGGCGGCCGGCGCGCTGCAAGAGCACTTCCAGCAGGCTCAGCTCGCGGGCCGAGAGTTCCACCATCTGCTCGTTGATATAGGCCACCCGGCCGGTCGCATCAAAGGACAGCGGCCCGTGCTTGATGATGCTGGAGGCCGTGCCCAGGCCGCGGCGGGTCAGAGCGCGCACCCGCGCCTCCAACTCCTGCAGGGAAAAAGGCTTGGCCATATAGTCGTCGGCGCCCAGATCCAGACCTTTGACCCGCTGCTCGACGCTGTCGGCCGCGGTCAGGATCAGCACCGGCATCGAGGAGCCGCGGGCGCGCAGCTTGCGCAAGACCTCCAGCCCATGCAGACGCGGCAGGCCCAGATCCAGGATCACCAGATCGAACTCATGCGAGGCTAGGGCCGCATCGGCCTCGGTCCCGGTGCCGACCTGGTCGACGGCATAACCCGAAGCCCGCAGGGAGCGTAGCAAGGCATCCGCCAACACCTGGTCGTCTTCAGCGATCAAAATACGCATGCTGTGGTCTCCGGCGGTTTCGCGTTCTTGGTTCGGTCATTCTAGGTTTGACACCGTCCGTGCCGCTTCAAGACATTCCCGCGCATGAATTTTCAAAACCACTGTACAAACATACAGATTGCGCCATAATCCAGCCAGCTCATCGAGGAGATATTTATGGACGCCCCAGTGAAACCCACCATCAGCACCGAAAAAGCCAAAGCCCTGCAAGCCGCCCTGTCGCAGATCGAAAAGCAGTTCGGCAAGGGCTCCATCATGCGCCTGGGTGAGGGCGAGGTGATTGAGGACATCCAAGTGGTGTCCACCGGTTCCCTGGGCCTGGACATTGCACTGGGCGTCGGCGGCCTGCCACGCGGCCGGGTGGTCGAAATCTACGGCCCTGAATCCTCGGGCAAGACCACCCTGACCCTGCAGGTGATTGCCGAGATGCAAAAAGTCGGCGGCGTGGCTGCCTTCATCGACGCCGAGCATGCCCTGGACATCCAGTACGCGCAAAAGCTGGGCGTCAACTTGCAAGACTTGCTGATCAGCCAGCCCGACACCGGTGAGCAAGCCCTGGAAATCGTCGACGCCCTGGTGCGCTCCGGTTCCGTGGATCTGATCGTGGTCGACTCGGTGGCGGCACTGACCCCCAAGGCCGAATTGGAAGGCGAAATGGGCGACTCCTTGCCGGGCCTGCAGGCTCGCTTGATGAGCCAGGCCCTGCGCAAGCTGACCGCCACCATCAAGAAGACCAATTGCATGGTCATCTTCATCAACCAGATCCGCATGAAGATCGGCGTGATGTTTGGCAGCCCCGAAACCACCACCGGCGGCAATGCGCTGAAGTTCTACGCCTCGGTGCGCCTGGACATCCGCCGCATCGGCTCGATCAAGAAGGGCGACGAGGTCATCGGCAGCGAAACCAAGGTCAAGGTGGTCAAGAACAAGGTGGCCTCGCCCTTCAAGACGGCCGAGTTCGACATCCTCTACGGCGAAGGCATCAGCCGCGAAGGCGAGATCATCGATATGGGCGTGGTCGCCAAGGTGGTCGAGAAGTCCGGCTCCTGGTACGCCTACAACGGCGAGAAGATCGGCCAGGGCAAGGACAATGCACGCGAGTTCCTGCGCGAGAACGCCGACATCGCCCGCGAAATCGAGAACAAGGTGCGTGACTCCCTGGGCGTGCCCTTGCTGGCCGCCCAAGCGGAGTAATTCGGCGAGTCATTCACCGGGCAATTCAAGAACCGGCCCCGGCAGCCGCCTGCCATGCAGCACACAAGCCAGGACCTGGTGAGACGCTACTGGCAGGCCGCCAACGCCCGCGACTGGGCGGCATTTGCCGAGCTGCTGGCCGAGGACATTGTTTACGAAGTGCCGCAAACCCGAGAGCGGGTGCGCGGCCGTGCCGCCTATCTGGTCTTCAACCAGACCTGGCCCGGCAACTGGGAAGCCGAGTTGCTACGGGTCGTGGGCGAAGGAAAGAGCCAGGGCGGCCAGGCGGTTTCCGAGATCGCCTTTCATGTCCGCGACGCCCATGGCGTGAGGACGGAAACCGGTATTTCCTTTTTTGAGTTCGACGCGACCGCTCGCATCTGCCGCATCGTCGACCACTGGCCGGCGCCCTACGCACCGCCGCCCCGCGCCTGCGACTGCATCGAGCGCTTTTAACGGCGTGCCGGCTTGCCGCCGGCCTCAGGCATTTCAGTTCCTCGCATGAAGTCATCCAAACCCCTGTCGCTGAAGGCGCGCGCCATCGCCCTGCTGGCTCAGCGCGAGCACAGCGTCAGCGAATTGCGACGCAAGCTGCTGCGCATGGAGCGAGACAGGCTGCGCAAGGAACAAGCAGCCGCTGGCGAATTCGGCACCGCGCCAATGTCGGACGAGGGGGAGCAAGATGGGCACGACGCCCCGACCCAAATCGCCGAGGCGGTGGAGACCCTGCTGGTCTGGCTGCAGGCTCACTCTTATTTGAGCGAAGCGCGTTTCGTCGAGTCGCGCCTGCATGCCCGTGCATCTCGTTTCGGTGCCAGCCGCATCAAACAGGAGTTGGCCCAGCATGGCCTGAGCCTGGATGCCGAGCATCTGGAGCGCCTGAAAGTCAGCGAGCTGGAACGGGCCCGTGGCGTCTGGGAGCGCAAATTTGGCGCCAGATTTGGCGATATTGACCCGCCATCTGCTGGCAAAAGCCTGGACCAGAGCCATGCGGCGCTGGCTGCCACGCGCGCCAAGCAAACACGTTTTTTGGTGCAACGAGGCTTTGCACCGGACTTGATTCGCAAGCTGCTGCGCAGCTTGGAAGAGGAGCAGGCGGAGAGGAAGGATGCGGCTCAGGAATGAGTGCCGGCCGATCAAAAAAGCCCAAATCTGGTGCAAAAGCGGTCGAAGTTTGCGGGCGCTGACAGTTCTGTGAAAGGCTTGCCGCAGCGCAACATGCTACATTGCCGTCTGCGCTAACCGGCGGCCTGCTGCTGCTCGACCCCTGTTCGACCCTCAGCAGCCGTTCCTCAGCGAAGCCGTATTCGCCCATGTCCTCACCCATTCCCTCATCTCCGCGCCGCTTGATACATCGTCGCGCCATCGATGTGCAAGTCTTTGCACGCGACGACCATTTGTATGAAGTCGAAGCCGGTCTGTCGGACACCAAGACCCAGGACATCCCCCTGGCGGGTGAGATTCGCCATGCGGGCGAACCGATTCACGAGATGAAGTTGCATCTGCTGATCGATACGCAGATGAATATTCTCGAAGCCAACTCGGCCACCCATTGGATGCCCTACCCCGGCGCCTGCGATCAGCATGGCGAGGCTTATCAGCGTCTGGTCGGCCTCAATCTGATGAAGGGCTTCCGCCTTGGCGTCAAAGACCGCCTCAGCGGTGCCAAGGGCTGCACCCATCTGACCGAGTTGTGTCAAGTACTGCCGACCGGCGTGATTCAAGCCTTTGCAGGCGTCGTCATCGACACCCGTGAAGGCTCCGCCGACGGTCAGCCGCCGTTCCAGATCGACCGTTGCCACGCCCTGCGGCGTGACGGCGAAGTTGTGCGGACTCACTACCCTCGCTGGTATCGCAGCATGGCTGAGGCGGCGAATGCCGAACAGCCCCAAGCGGTGCCTGCTTCCTCTTCCTGACTTCCCCAAAAAAGCGAGAACCCTATGAAGATTCACGAGTACCAGGCCAAGGAAATCCTGCGCCAATTCGGAGTGCCGGTGCCGCGTGGCCATGCGGCTTTCACGGTGCAAGAAGCGGTTGAAGCCGCACAAAAGCTGGGCGGCCCGGTCTGGGTCGTGAAGGCACAGATCCACGCCGGTGGCCGTGGCAAGGGCGGCGGCGTCAAGCTGGGCCGTTCGCTGGAAGACGTGAAGAAGCTGTCCGAAGAAATTCTGGGCATGCAGCTGATCACGCACCAAACCGGCCCCGAAGGCCAGAAGGTGCGTCGCCTCTACATCGAAGACGGCGCCGACATCAACAAGGAACTCTATGTTTCCTTGGTGACCGACCGTGGCACGCAGAAGGTGGCCTTCATCGCTTCGAGCGAAGGCGGCATGGACATCGAGGAAGTGGCTCACTCCACCCCCGAGAAAATCATCACCGAGATGATCGACCCGCTGACCGGCCTGACCGCCGAGCAGTCGAAGAAGATCGCTGCGGCCATCGGCCTGACCGGCGCTTCGGTGGATCAAGCCGTCGACCTGTTCGCCAAGCTCTACAAGTGCTATATGGACACCGACGCTTCGCTGGTTGAAATCAACCCGCTGAACTGCGATTCCAAGGGCAATCTGATCGCTCTGGACGCCAAGTTCAACTTCGACGCCAACGCGCTGTTCCGTCACCCCGAGATCGTCGCCTACCGCGATCTGGACGAAGAAGATCCGGCCGAAGTCGAAGCCTCCAAGTTCGACCTGGCCTACATCTCGCTGGACGGCAATATCGGCTGCCTGGTGAACGGCGCTGGTCTGGCCATGGCCACCATGGACACCATCAAGCTGTTCGGCGGCGAGCCGGCCAACTTCCTGGACGTGGGCGGTGGCGCCACGGCCGAGAAGGTCACCGAAGCCTTCAAGATCATGTTGAAGAACCCTGAAGTCAAGGGCATCTTGGTCAACATCTTCGGCGGCATCATGAAGTGCGACACCATCGCCGAAGGCGTGATCACCGCTTGCAAGGCCGTGAATCTGTCCGTGCCGCTGGTCGTGCGCATGAAGGGCACCAACGAAGAACTGGGCAAGAAGATGCTGGCCGAATCCGGCCTGCCCATCATCGCTGCCGATTCCATGGCCGAAGCCGCGACCAAGATCGTCGCTGCCGTCGCCTGAGTTGCTGCCCCAGACTGATTAGAAAGAATTCGCTATGAGCATCTACATCAATAAAGACACCAAGGTCATCACCCAGGGCATCACGGGTAAGACCGGTCAATTCCACACCCTGGGCTGCCAAGCCTACGCGAACGGCAAGAACGCCTTCGTCGCCGGTGTGAACCCCAAGAAGGCGGGCGAGAAGTTCTCGGACATCCCAATCTACGCCACCGTCAAGGAAGCCGCTCACCAGACCGGCGCCACCGTGTCGGTGATCTACGTGCCGCCCGCAGGCGCTGCTGCCGCCATCTGGGAAGCCGTTGAAGCCGATCTGGACCTGGCCATCTGCATTACCGAAGGCATCCCCGTCCGCGACATGCTGGAAGTGCGCAACAAGATGAAGGCCAAGGAAGCCGCCGGTGGCAAGCGCACCCTGCTGCTGGGCCCCAACTGCCCCGGCCTGATCACGCCCGACGAAATCAAGATCGGCATCATGCCCGGGCACATCCACCGCAAGGGTCGTATCGGCGTGGTCTCGCGCTCGGGCACCCTGACGTATGAAGCCGTGGCACAGCTGACCGAAATCGGTCTGGGCCAGTCCTCGGCCGTCGGCATCGGTGGCGACCCGATCAACGGTCTGAAGCACATCGACGTGATGCAAGCCTTCAACGACGATCCGGATACCGACGCCGTCATCATGATCGGTGAGATCGGTGGCCCGGACGAGGCCGAAGCCGCTCGCTGGTGCAAGCTGAACATGAAGAAGCCCGTGGTCGGCTTCATTGCTGGCGTGACGGCGCCTGCCGGCAAGCGCATGGGTCACGCAGGTGCCCTGATCTCGGGCGGCGCTGACACGGCCGATGCCAAGCTGGCCATCATGGAAGAGTGCGGCTTCACCGTGACCCGCAATCCTTCCGAAATGGGCAAGCTGCTCAAGGGTCTGCTGTAATCCACAGCATCCCAGCGAGGCTCGCAAGAGCCCTCGCCTGAAGAATAAAAAGGGGCTCAGGCCCCTTTTTTCATTCCTTCGCCCACCCTCGGTATAGTCGGTCGGCACTGCGAACACGCAAAACAAAAACAAACAAGTCCATGGAAAACTTTCTAAGCCCCGAGTTCTGGCTGGCCGTCGGTCAGATCATCATGATCGACATCCTGCTGGGCGGGGACAACGCCGTCGTCATCGCCCTGGCCTGCCGCAAGCTGCCCGACGCGCAGCGCACCCGCGGCATTTTGTGGGGCACGGCCGGTGCCATCGTCTTGCGCGTGGTGCTGATCTTCTTCGCCATCACACTCTTGCAACTGCCCTATCTCAAGCTGATTGGCGGCGCTCTGCTGCTGTGGATTGGCATCAAGCTGCTGATCCCCGAGAACGAGGATGAGCATGGCAATATCCAGGCCAGCGACAAGCTCTGGGCCGCCGTCAAGACCGTCATCGTGGCCGACTTCGTGATGAGCTTGGACAACGTCATCGCCATCGCCGGTGCCGCTCAGGGCGCAGGCGGCTCGCACCAGATGCCGCTGGTGATCTTCGGCCTGCTGGTCTCCATCCCCATCATCGTCTGGGGCAGCCAGTTGGTAATCAAGCTGATGGATCGTTTCCCCATGGTCATCGTCTTGGGGGCCATGCTGCTGGGTTGGATTGCCGGCACCATGATGGTGGGCGACCCCGCATTGAGTGCCTGGGTGCCCAGCACCGCAGCCGCCAAGCCTGGCGCCGCCGCCGTCGTCTCGCCTGCCTTGCACTACGGCTGTGGCATTGCCGGCGCCTTGCTGGTCTTGGCACTGGGCAAATGGTTTGCCGCGCGCCAGAATCCCTCCACCACCCAAGCAGGCTGAGCCTCTGGGGGCTTTAAAAAGGCGTCAATGAGCAGCTTCTGGCAGCGCATTCTGGGGCGATCAGCGGACTCGCAGGCCAAGGCTGCGGGTTCGGTCGGCATCGATCACAAGAGTGTCGGTAAAAGCAGCCAGGGGCTGAAAGCCTACGAGCTCAAAGAGTTGCTGGGCCGCGGCGCCATGGCCGTGGTCCACCTGGCCACCGAAAAGGCCAGTGGCCGCCAGGTGGCCATCAAGCGCCTGGCCCTGCAACGCGAGTTTGCCGCCGAAGACCTGGCCGATGTGCGCCAGCGCTTTATGCGCGAGGCACGCGCCGCCGGTCATTTGCAGCACGCCGACATCCTGCAGGTGCTGGACGCTGGTGTGGACGGCGAGGACAACTGGATCGCCATGGAGTATGTGCAGGGCCAGGACCTCAGCCACTTCATACGCGCCGGCCAATTGCTGCCGGTGGCCGAGGTATTGCACATCGGCCAGCGCCTGGCCTTGGCCCTGGACTACGCCCACCGCCAAGGCGTGATCCACCGCGATATCAAGCCCGCCAATGTGATGCTGGAGCGCAGCAGCGGCGAGCTCAAGATCATGGACTTTGGCATCGCTCGCATCGCCGACGGCAGCCGCACCCGCACCGGCCTGGTCTTGGGCACGCCCTCCTTCATGTCGCCCGAGCAACTGGCGGGGCTCAAGGTGGACGGGCGCAGCGACCTCTATTCCCTGGGCGCCATGCTCTACCAGTTGCTGACCGGCCGCCTGCCGCATCAGGCCGACTCCATGGCCCAGCTGATGTACCAGATCGCCAACCAGGCCCCGCCCGATGTGCGCCACTACCGGCCCGAACTGCCCGAGGCCCTGGCCCTGGTGCTGGCCCTGGCGCTGGAAAAACGCCCCGAGCTGCGCTATGCCAGCGGCCAGCAGATGGCGCAGGACCTGGCGGCCGTGCTGCAAGCACTGCCTCAGACCCAGCCAGGGCCCGAATCCGCTGAGATAAAAAGTCAGGAAGACCCGGACCTTTCTGACAATTTGACCGATCCTTTTGCCCGCACGGTACGGCTGGAGCTGACCGAAGCAGGGCAGAATCCTCCTGCATCTCATCACCCAGAAAAACCATGAGCTTGGAGTTCTTCAGTGCCACAGACGTCGGCCGCGCGCGCGACAACAACGAAGACTCGGTAGCCCTGGACGAGGACGTCGGCCTGGCCGTGCTGGCCGACGGCATGGGCGGCTACAACGCCGGCGAAGTCGCCAGCCAGATGCTGACCAGCTTCATTCGCTCCGAACTGGGCCGCTGGCTCAAGGAATCGGGCGCGGCCGCCAGCCCGGCCGATGTGCGCCGGGCCATGGACATCTGCGTGGACAACGCCAACCGCGCCATCTTCAACGCCGCCAACACCAACCCACGCTATGCCGGCATGGGCACCACCCTGGTGCTGGGCGTGTTCCGCGAAGAAGGCCTGCTGCTGGGCCATGTGGGCGACTCGCGCGGCTACCGCCTGCGTGCTGGCCAACTGACCCAGATCACCCGCGACCATTCCCTGCTGCAAGAACAGCTGGATGCCGGCCTGCTGACGCCGGAAGAGGCCGTCTACTCCAACAACAAAAACCTCGTCACCCGCGCCGTGGGTGTGGAAGACACGGTGATGCTGGAGCTACATCTGCACGAGGTGCTGCCCGGCGACCAATTCCTGTTCTGCTCGGACGGCTTGTCCGACATGCTGGAAGACGACGCCTTGCGTCAGATCCTGTGCGCCCGCCCAGCACTGCCCGAGGCCGCCCGAGCCCTGGTGGACGCGGCCAATGAAGCGGGCGGCCGCGACAATATCGCCCTGGTGCTGGTACGGGCCGAAGGCAAGCCCAAGGCCGAGCCGCGCTCCTGGTGGCCCTTCGGTCGACGCTGAAAGCGCCTGCGGGCGTCGCGACAGCGCGTCAGAAATTGTCAAACAGGCCCAAACAGGGGCAACCCGAAGCTGAGTGCCATCGACGGCGGCTATCATCTCCGTCGTCGATGCTTCGCGAGGTATTGTGGCCGCCCGGGCAACAAGCTGGCTGCAGAGTTCGGCGGCATGGGACGGGCGACAAGCCACGGTCGCGGAGAAGCAAACAAGACAACAGGATTTGAGGTCAAAGATGGGCAAGCTGGTGGTTTCGCTCGATGGTGTGGTGATCAAGGATGTCCAGATAACCAAGGACAAGACCACGCTCGGGCGCCGGCCTTACAACGACATCGTCATCGACAACCTGGCCGTCAGCGGCGAGCACGCCGTGCTGCAGATGGTGGGCGGCGATGTCTTCATCGAAGACCTGAACTCCACCAACGGCACTTATATCAACGGCAAGGCGATCAAAAAGCAGCTGCTGGCCAATAACGACATCGTCGAAATCGGCAAGTACAAGATCAAATTCCTGCTGGAAGACAACGGCGACTACGAGAAGACCATGATTCTCAAGTCCGCTGCGGCCAATCACGGTGCCACGCCCAGCGGCTTTGGCTCGCCCTCGGCCTTCGGCAATCTGCCCACGGCCGCCTCCGCCCTACCCGCCACCATCAAGGTGCTGACCGGCGCCGCCGCCGGCCGCGAGGTCAGCCTGACCAAGGTCGTCACCACCGTCGGCAAGCCCGGCGTGCAGGTGGCCTCCATCACCAAGCGCCCCAGCGGCTATGTGTTTGCCCATGTCGAAGGCTTGGCCCGTCCCACCGTCAACGGTGTGGCGCTGACCGGTGAATCCATCGCCTTGAAGAATGGCGATGTGATCGAGTTGGCAGGCACTCAGATGCAGTTCGTGCACGCCTGAGCGCGCGCGGCCACCCCGCGCCGCTGGCTTTTCCAGGGCATACCCTGGGCTTTTCGGGCCCCAAGAACGGGTGTTGCGATGCACAATTGATGTGCGAACTATGGTGTTCGCCCCATCGCATTGCCCTGCCGTGAGCCACAACTCTCATCCACAAGTCAATGCCGAGCTCGGTGCTGCGGAGCTAGCCAACTCGGCCCTCAGCAAGCCCAGCCGCCTGCATTCCATCAGCCTGCGCATGGGCCTGGCCGTGCTTTTATGCTGCAGCCTGATCGTCGGACTGACCGATTTGCTGCATGTGCAGCACCAGCTGCGACAGAGCAACCCTCGACCACCCGGCCTGAGCCAGAGTGCCGGCAACAGCGTCGCCCCCCTGCAGACCAAAGGCCAGGAGTTGACATTCGAAGCGCCGGCCACCGGCAACCCTGCCGAACAAACCGCCGCCCCGGCCGACACATCGACTGAGCAAGCGCAGTGGCGCGAGCACCTGCCCGCCATGTTGGCGCGCGACATCGTGCTGGTGATGTTGCTGAGTTTCAGCCTGATCTGGCTGCTGGACCGCCTGGTGATGCGCCCCCTGCGCGGCCTGGCCAAGGAAACCGAAAGCCTGGCCGAGGAGGGGCCCAGCACCTTGTCGCCCAGCACCCAGATCAATGAGTTGGCCGGCCTGAGCCAGTCCATCCAACGCGCCCAGCAGCAGTGGATTCAGCGTGCCCAGCGCGAGCAGCAGCGAGCCGAAGCCTTCCGCGCCGAGGCCGAACGCCAGGCCGCTGCCCTGCACCAGGCCGAGCAAGCCCTGGCTCAGCGCACCCAGGAGCTGGACCACCTGAATCGCATCGACGCCCTCACCGGCCTGCCCAATCGCCGCGAGTTCGATGAAGCCTTGCGGCGCGAGTTCAAGCGTGCCCAGCGTCATCGTGGGCGCCTGGCCCTGGCGGTGCTGGACCTGGACCAATTCAAGAACTTCAATGAACGCTACGGCCAGGCCGCCGGCGACCAGGCCTTGCAGCGCTTTGCCCAGTTGCTCGGCGAACGCTTCAAGCGCGACACCGATCTGGTGGCCCGCCTGGGTGGGGAAGAGTTTGTGGCCCTGCTGCCCGGCTTCGAGCTGGAGGTCAGCCAGAACCTGCTGGAGCAACTCAGCGAAGACTTGCGCGCCCTACAAATTCCCCATTCCGGTGGGGTGGGCGAGGCCAAGGTCTTGACGGTGAGCATAGGCTTGGCCGCCTTCAGTCCGGCCGAACCCTATCTGAGTTCACAAGCCCTGATGCAGGCGGCCGATGAGGCGCTTTACATCGCCAAGCACGCCGGGCGCGATCGCCTCAGCCGCGCAGCCAGCGCACGCGGCTGAGCCGGCCCTTCACAGCCTTGGCGGGCTCGATTTCAGCGCCCGTGTTCCTGGGCGACCTGCAGCTGCTCGGTGACCCGGCGCGAGGCGCGCAGCACCAGGGTTTCGTCCAGCGAGGCCTGGGGCGAGATTTCATGCGCCACTTCTTCCAGACGCTCGGGGCATAGCAGCATGGCCCAGGCCATGGTGGAGATCGCGCTGACCCCACGGCGCTGCAAGGCTTCGGGCATGATCAAAGTCTCCTGCACCTGCACATGGTGACGCACGCTGGCCACCGAGGCCGGGGCCAAACCCCAGCTCTCGCACAGGGCCGCGCCCAGAGCATCGTGACTGACGCCAAAGGCCCGGTGCTCCAGCTCCACCAACTCCGCGTCACGCGTGGCCGCGCGCAGCATGGCCGTGTAATGCTGGGGTGCATGGCGATACAGCACGGCCTTGCCGCACTCCTCGAACAGGCCGGCCGAATGCGCAGCCCAGGGGTCCACGCCCAACATCTGGCCCATGCGGCCCATCATCACACCGCGCTCGGAGGCACGCTTCCACACCGGTTCCAGCTCGGCGGCGGGCGGAAATGCGGCGCGCAGCCCCATCTCAAAAGTGATGCCGGAAACCTCGCGCATGCCCAGATAGGTCAGGGCCTGATGCACCGTCTGCACCTTGCCGCGCAAGCCGTAAAGCGAGGAGTTGACCGCCTTGAGCACGGCGGCGGCCAGGGCCATATCGGTTTCGACCAGGGCGGACATGGCCAGCAAATCAATGTCTTCGGCCGCCATCAGCAGGGACAACTTGACCAGCACCTCGGGCTGGGTCGGGATTTCAATTTCAAGCGTACGAAGCTGTGGATCAACTGACATGGACAAACTCCCCTCTCTGGTCGCATAAGTCGTGATCTTGGCGGGCCGCACAAGAACACGGGGTGATTTTCTGGCAAGCTAGCGCCTGCAGGTACACGAATCAGGACGCAGACATGAACGGCTTCAACTGTACTCTGTGCGCACGCGGCGTCGTGGACGTCGGGTAACAATCTGCCCCCTCATGTTCAAAGTCGCCACACCGTGATTCCGACCGCGCCACTGATCTTGATGATCGATGATCAGCCAGAGGAATTGCGTCAGCTCGCCGACCTGCTGCGCCTGGACTACCGGCTGACCAGTGCCGACAGCGGCCACGGCGGCCTGCAAAGAGCGCAAGCCCTGCAACCCGCCCTGATCCTGCTCGACCTCAACCTGCCCGATATGGACGGCCTGGCTACCTGCGGCTTGCTCAAGGCCGATCCGCTAACGGCGCAAATCCCCGTGATCTTCCTCAGCGCGGATAACTCGCCCGAACGACGGGTTCAGGGCCTGACCCGCGGCGGTGTGGACTACATCGGCAAGCCCTTTTTGCCCGACGAGGTCCAGGCCCGCGTGCGCGTGCACCTGCACCTGCATCAGCGGCTGAGCCGCGCCGAGCAAGGGCAGCAAACAAGCAGCGAAACCCCAGCCCGCAACCCGGACGAGTTGCTGGTGCAGGGCGCCGTGCAATACATCCGCGACAACCTCGCCCACCTGCCTTCGGTGGCCGATGTGGCGCGCAAGATCGGCCTCAGCGAGAAGCGCTTGCTGGCCCTGTTCCGCGAGCATCTGGGCCTGACCGTGTCGGGCTTCATCAGCGATGAGCGGGTGCGCACCGGCCAGCGCTTGCTGGGCGACACGGCCATGTCCATCCACGACATCGCCAGCACGGTGGGCTTTCAAAACGCCGGCAATTTCGCCACCGCCTTCCGGGAACGCTTTGGCGTGACGCCTCTGGCCTATCGCCAGACCGCCCGCGACGCCGCAACACCCAATCTTTGATGAAGCAGGGGGCGACGCAAGTGCTGCTGCCAGGCCCCGGGCCTGCCTCCTCACCCCTGCCCTCGCCGCTGTCAATTCTGCTATGGGCGCTAGGCGCCTTTTTGCTGGCCCTGGTCTTGATCGCCTGGCCCGGCGGCGCGAGCGCGGCCACGCCAGTGCTGGACATGGCCAACAGCCCACCTCGCCTGACCTTGCAGAGCTATATGAGCGTGCGCGAGGACAGCAGCGCCAGCCTCAGCCACGAACAGATCTTGGTAGGCGGCGAAGCCTTGTTCACGCCCATGGCCGGCAACCAGGCCCTGCTGCAGCCCGGCTATAGCGCCTCCGCCTTCTGGCTCTGCCTGCGCCTGCGCAACTCGGGCGCAGAGCCGGCCTACCGCGTCCTGACGGTGGACTCGGCCCGCGCGGAAACCGTCAGCTTTCATCTGCGCCAAGGTCAGCAATGGCGGCACAGCACGGCGGGCATGGATCAGGTGTTTGAGCGGCGCGAGCTGCCACACC
This sequence comes from Paucibacter sp. KBW04, assembly GCF_003852425.1. GTDB lineage: Bacteria > Pseudomonadota > Gammaproteobacteria > Burkholderiales > Burkholderiaceae_C > Paucibacter_A. The sequence continues at coordinate 236,210 of NZ_QAJN01000007.1, forward strand.
GGCTCAGCGCTCTGGAACTGGAACTGCCGCCACATGGCGAGGCCTTGCTGCTGGTCCGCGTCGCGGGCAGACCCTCAATCAGCCTGGGCATGAAGTTATGGCGTGCCGGTGAGTTGACTCGCTTTGATCGCCAGCACGACGGCCTGGCGGGCGCGCTGGCAGGCACCCACGGCTTGATGGCCTTGATCGCCCTGCTTCTGTTCATCTCGCTGCGCCGACCCACCTATCTGCTGATCAGCGCCTTCTTGCTGAGCTATTTGTTCTATGAAGCCAGCGTCAAGGGCTATGCCTTCATGCTGTTGTGGCCCACGGCCCTGGACTGGGCGCCGCGCGCCATCGGCGTGTTCGGCAATCTGATGGTTTTGTTGCTGGGCCTGAGCCACTGCAGCATGCTGGACGTGCAGCAGCGCCAGCCCAGGCTCTACCGCCTGGGCTGGCTGCTGGTGGGCCTGGACCTGGCCTTGCTGAGCTACGCCATCCTGGGCGAGTACCGTCAGGGCGCGCTGCTCTTGATGCTGATGAATCTCGGCATCTTCATGCTCAGCGCCTTGATTGCCGCCCGCGCCACACGCTACAGCCCCCGCCTGGCCTGGCCCCTGCTCGCCTCCATCGTCTTGCAAGGCCTGGGCTGGTCGGCGCGGCAATCGGCCCGCCTGGGGCTGAGCCCGGACAGTGCCTGGAGCGAGTACGGCCTGCCCCTGCTGGGCCTGCTGTCCTGCTTGCTCATCCTGTGCGTAACCATCGCCCAGTTGCTGCAGATCGAGCGCGACAAACGCAGCGCGCAAGAGCATTTGCTGGCCGAGCGCCATGCCCAACAAGAGCGCCTCGAAGCCGCCGTGGCCCATCGCACCGCCGAGCTGGCCCTGGCCAGTGCCAATGCCCAGGCCAGCAATGCCGCCAAGAGCCGGCTGCTGGCCTATATCGGCCATGATCTGCGCGCCCCCCTGGCCTCGGTGCTGCATCTGACCCGCAGCCTGAGCAGCGAGTCGCGGGCCCAGGTGGAGCGCGTGCGCCAAGGCCTGGAGCGCAGCTGCCTGATGCTGCTGGACATGATCGACGAGTTGCAGGCCTTTGCCCGCAACGCCCCCGGCCAGGAACAAACGCCCAGCGGCATCGCCGCCAAAGCGAGCGACAAGCCCAGCCCCGAACCCCTGCAAGGCGCCTGCTATTTGCACGGTCTGCTGCAGGATCTGGCGGCGCAGGGCGAGTTGCTGGCGCGGGTCGGCGGCAATCATTTCAGCCTGCTGCTCGCCGAGGACCTGCCGGCGGTCGTCGTGCTAGACGCCAAACTGCTGCGCCAGGTATTGCTGAACCTGCTGTCCAATGCGGCCAAATTCACCGAGAACGGCGAGGTGAGGTTCAGCGCCAGCGTGCAAGCCGGGCGCCTGCACTTCGACATCAGCGACAACGGACCTGGCATCGCCGAGCAGGACATGGGCCTGCTGTTCAAGCCTTTTGAGCGCGCCCCTGGCACCAGCCACCTGCCCGGCATGGGCCTGGGCCTGAGCATTGCCGCCCAGGCCGCCCGGGCCTTGGGTGGCGAGATCCAGGTCAGCAGCACCTTGGCTCAGGGCAGCTGCTTCAGCTTTGCGCTGGCGCTGCAAGTCGGGCAAGAGCAAGACGTGCTGATGCCTCTGGGCCAGTCATTGCCCAGGCATTGCCTGGAGCTAGGGCAAGGGCGCAGTGCCCTGGTGTTGGAGCCCTGCCTGGCCATGCAGGACCGCCATGCCGAACGCCTGCTGGAAGCCGGCTTTGAGGTCTGGCGGGCCCATAGCCTGGCCCAGGCCCTCGATTTGCTACGCGGCCAGACGCTGGACCTGCTGGTCAGCGAGACCCTGCTGCCCGACGGCCCGCTCGCCCCAGCCTGGCCGAGTCTGCGGGCCAGCCAGGCCCAGTTGCAACTGCTGCTTTGCTGCGCCTTGCCGCCCAAGGCCCAGGACTGGGCAGGCCAGGCCTTTGTGCTCAAGCCAGCGCGTGACGAAGAATGGTGGCCGGCGCTGGTCGCGCTGCTGCAGCCGCAATCCAAAGCCGACTAGGAGTCTGCGCGGCAGAAGAATCGTCGGCTGCGAAGCGACCGCAGCGGTCCACTTTTGGCTTTGCCTCACTTCGTGTTCACCGGCTTTTTGCCCCATAGCCCCGCTATGGGGCTGCAAATCCTGCAAAAACTGGCCTCGCTGGTGCCACTTCTCGCTATCGACGCCTTCTGCCGCGCAGACTCCTAGCGGAAAAACGCGTCCCAGCCGGTCTTCAGAATCAAGGCACCGACGACGAACACAAACATGCCGCGCACAAAGCCCGCGCCGCGCGCCAGGGCCATGCGGGTGCCGATCAGGCTGCCGATCACATTGGTCACCGCCATCACCAGGGCAATATGCCACCAGACATGGCCCTTCATCGCGAACAAGCTCAGGGCCGCGATATTGGTGCCCACATTCATCAGCTTGGCCGTGGCCGAGGCGTGCAGAAAGTCGTAACCCAGCAGGCGCACAAAGAGGAAGACGAAGAAGCTGCCGGTGCCCGGGCCGAAGAAGCCGTCGTAAAAACCGATGGTGAAGCCGATCAGGGCCGCCACCGCGGTCTCTTTGCGTCCGGCATAACGAGGCGCATGAACCCGGCCCAAGTCTTTTTTGGCCAGGGTGTAGATCAGCACCGCCAGCAAGATCAGGGGCAGGGCGCGGCGAAGAAAATCGGCGCTGATCAGGGTCACCGTCCAGGCGCCCACAAAGCTGCCGACCAGGGCGATCGCCGCCGCCGGCAGCAAGGCCTGCCAATTCAGGCTGACCCGGCGCGCGTACTGCACGGTAGACCAGGCCGTGCCCCACACCGAGGCGCCCTTATTAGTACCAAACAGCGTGGCCGGCGCGGCCTGCGGGAATACGCTGAACAAGGCCGGCACCAGCACCAGCCCACCGCCACCCACCACCGCATCCACAAAACCGGCCAGCAAAGAGGCCAGGGCAACAATCGAAAGTTCAAGCATGGGCAGGCAGGTGGAGGGGAAAAGTGAAAGACAGGCGCATGGCAGCCGCAAATAAAACGGGCGCCTGAAGCAAAGCTCCTGGCGCCCGTGATTGTGACAGTGTCACTTTTTTCGTCGTCTATCGTCTTTCTCAAACAGCTTGAGTTTGTCTCCTCAGCCCGCCTTGCTTGGGCTGCTTGACGCGGCCCATGCATTACGTGGGGCAAATGTAGGGGTCGCCAGAGATGCACGCACTTGGGGTTTTTACCGGCCGCACGCACCGACCTGGTGTCGTTTGCATGCACTTACTTTCCATATTCTTCATAAGCTTTGCCGAATTGGAGAATAAGAACATGCACTTTTGTGGGGGAAGAAGGCGTCAAATCCCTGTGCGCTGCCGGCACTAAATCACAGGCTTTGTCGCGTTTTGACAAAATCAGCGCCGAATTGACCGCCCATCTCCGGCCAATAAGGCCGCAAGGGAATGGAACACTCGAGCCATGTTTGCAGTCATAAACTCCCGCGTGCGCGCCAGCTCCTCTGGCACCGACTCCCAAGCTTCGCGCCAGGGCTGGGCGTACTGGGTCGGCCTGGCCTTGAGCCTTTGCTTGGCGGCCTGCGGCGGCGGTGGAGGCGGCAGCAGCGCCCCCAGCGTCAGCACCCCGGCCAGCCCCAGCCCGAGTTCACCCCAACCGATAGGCAGCGCCAACACAACCTTTGGTCTGACGCTGCCGCGCCAAGGCCTGGTGGCCGCCGATCTGGGAGTCATCGTGGCCGAGGGCGATCCGCTCTCGGAGGCGGTCGCGGCCTACTACCAAACAGCACGCGGCATCCCAGCCGCCAACATCATCCGGGTCAAGGTCAACACCGCCTCCGCCAGCATCTCCGCCGCCGACTTCGCCACGCTGAAGGCCGATGTGGATGCCAAGCTGCCCTCCGGAGTCCAGGCCACACTCGTGACCTGGGCCGCGCCCTCGCGCGTGGTCGGCGCCTGCGCCATGGGCATCACCAGTGCCCTGGCCCTGGGCTATGACGTCAAATACTGCGGCGGCTGCAATGGCACGACACGCTCCGGCTATTTCGAGTCCGAGTCCCAGCGGCCCTGGACCGACCTGAAGCTTCGCCCCTCAATGCTTTTGGGCGCCAGCACGCTCGAAGCCGCCAAGGCCTTGATCGATCGCGGGGTCAAGGCCGATGCCAGCTACCCCACGGGCGATGGCTACCTAATCCGTACCTCGGACGCCGCCCGCAGCGTGCGTTATGCCGATTTCGCGGCCCAGCCTGCCGCCTGGGCGGGCCGGCTGCAACTCAGCTATATCGACGCCTCCACCAATAGCGCCAACAACGCCATCAGCGGTAAGAGCAATGTCTTGTTCTACTTCACCGGCCTGGCCTCGGTGCCCAGCCTCGCGAGCAATAGCTTCAGGCCCGGCGCGGTGGCCGACCATCTCACCTCCTACGGCGGCCTGATCCCCGGGGCGGGCCAGATGTCGGCGGTGGACTGGCTCGCCGCCGGTGCCACCGGCAGTTACGGCACGGTGGAAGAGCCCTGCAACTACACCAATAAGTTCCCTCAGGCCTCCAGCCTGATCGACCAGTACTACCGCGGCGCGACGCTGATTGAAGCCTACTGGAAGTCGGTGGACTGGCCCGGCCAAGGCCTCTTCGTTGGCGAACCGCTGGCTCAGCCCTTTGCCGACAAGCCCAGCTTCAGCCTGGTGGGCAATCAATACCAGATCCTCACCCGCGCCCTGCGCCCCAATAGCAGCTATGCCCTGGAGTACCGCGTGGGCGCCAGCGGCACTTGGACCAGCCTGGCCACATTTGCGATCGGCGCCGTGCCGCCGCAAGCGCTGAGCAGCCCGCTGCCACCAGCCAATGCGACACAGCTACGCTGGATGGGCCCTTGCGGCAGCAATGCCTTGCTGCAGTGCGCCTTGAGCGTCAGCAACTGATTCCAGCTCAAAACCCAAGGGCTGGCAAAATGGCGCACCCTGCCCCGCGTCACCGACCCAAGCTTTGACGCCATCTTTACGCGCATCCAAGCGCCGCCATGTCCAGCCTTTCCACTTCCTCCCTGCCCTCGGCTTCGACGACGGCGCCCCTGCGTGTGCTGTCCCTCATCCCGCCGATGACGCAGCTCAACACGCCCTACCCGTCCACGGCCTATATCACCGGCTTTCTGCGTTCGCGCGGCATCCCGGCCGTGCAGGAAGACCTGGCCCTGGCCCTGATGCTCAAGCTGTTCTCGCGCGAGGGCCTGCAAGCCCTGCAAGAACGCGCCCAAGCCCAGGCTGAGGCCAAACGCGCAGCCACGGTGCAGCATTTTTTGAATGGGTACGAGCGCTACCGCTCCACCATCACGCCCACCATCGCCTTTTTGCAGGGCCGCGACCCCACCCTGGCCCACCGCATCAACAGCCGCCAATTCCTGCCCGAGGGGCCTCGGTTCCAGTCGCTCGAGGTGTATGTGGACGAGGACGGCGGCGACCCGCTGGCCTGGGCCTTCGGTGCCTTGGGGCTGCAAGACCGCGCCCGCCACCTGGCCACCCTGTATCTGAACGATCTGGCCGATGTCTTGCGTGAGGCGGTGGACCCGCGCTTCGAGTTCGTGCGCTATGCCGAGTCCCTGGCCACCAGCCAGCCCAGCTTCGAGCCCCTGGCCCAGGCCCTGGCCGCCCCGCTCAATCTGGTCGACGAGACCCTGCAAGACCTGACCCTGGCAGCGATTGAAAAACACCAGCCCGAGCTGGTGCTGGTGTCCGTGCCCTTCCCCGGTGCGGTATACGCGGGCTTTCGCATCGCGCAAACGATTCGCGAGCGCTTCCCGCAGATCAAGCTGGCTCTGGGCGGCGGCTTTGTGAACACCGAGTTGCGCGAGCTGAGCGAGCCGCGCGTGTTCGACTACTTCGACTTCCTCACCCTGGACGCCGGCGAGCGCCCCCTGCTGGCGCTGATCGAGCATTGCCAGGGCCAGCGCTCGCGCTCACGCCTGGTGCGCACCTTCCTGCGTGAAGAGGGCGAGGTTCGCTACATCAACTTCGTCGAGCCCGATATCGCCTTTGCCGAAGTCGGCACGCCCACCTGGGACGGCCTGCCCCTGGACCGCTATCTGTCCTTGCTGGACATGCTCAACCCCATGAACCGGCTCTGGTCCGACGGGCGCTGGAACAAGCTCACCGTGGCCCATGGCTGCTACTGGAAGAAGTGCAGCTTTTGCGATGTGAGCCTGGACTACATCTCCCGCTACGAGGGCGCCTCCGCCGCCACCCTGGTGGACCGCATCGAAGCCATCGTCCAAGAAACTGGCCAGACCGGTTTTCACTTCGTCGACGAAGCCGCCCCGCCCAAGGCCCTCAAGGCCCTGGCCGCCGAGTTGAAGGCGCGCCAGCTGGACATCTCCTGGTGGGGCAATATCCGCTTCGAAAAGTCCTTCAGCCCCGAGCTTTGCCAGGCATTGGCCGACAGCGGCTGCATCGCCATCTCGGGCGGCCTGGAGGTCGCCTCGGACCGCCTGCTGAACCTGATGAAAAAAGGCGTCTCGGTCGAGCAAGTGGCGCGCGTCACCCGCAGCTTCACCGACGCGGGCATCTTGGTGCACGCCTATCTGATGTACGGCTTCCCGACACAGACCGTGCAGGACACCGTCGACGCTTTGGAGTATGTGCGCCAGCTGTTTGAGAACGGCTGCATCCAGAGCGGCTTCTTCCACCGCTTCGCCTGCACCGTGCATTCCCCCGTGGGCAAGAGCCCGCAGGACTACGGCGTCAGCCTGCTACCCCTGCCGCCCGGCGGCTTTGCCAAGAACGATGTGGGCTTTGTCGACCCAACCGGCGTGGACCACGATGTGCTCGGCAAGGCGCTCAAAAAAGCCATCTACAACTATATGCACGGCATCGGCTTGGAAGAGGATGTGCGCAGCTGGTTCACAATCAAAGTGCCCAAGCCCACGGTCTCAAGGCATCGCATCGCAAGAGCCTTGCAGCAGCCGCAGGGTCTGAAGCCCTGAGCCTCGAAAGAAATTCGCAGCTGTCCGAAATACAGAAAACCCATGAAGACGATCAATGCATTGCCTGCTGGACGCGTTCTGCATGCCTTGCGGCGCACCGCGGTCGCTGGGCTGGGAACCTTGGCGGTAGCCGGCGTCAACGCGCAAGCCCTGGTGCAAGAGACCGAGGCGGCGTTCAATTCAACGGTCTGGCGTCTGCACTTCCAGGCTGGCGTGAATGCCGTGGCTGAACAACATTTGTTTTGGAACCTGGCAGCGCAAGCCGCCCCGGACAGCGGCTACCTGCCCAACAAGCAATGGCTGGAGTCCTATATCAAGCCCGGCCTCAGCGTGCAGCAGCGAGTGATGGGGGATTGGCTGCTGTTTGGCAGGCTGTCATCCGTGGCCTCCTATACCAACGGCACGGACGCTTTCGCCGGAGGCAACACCGGCGCCATCACATTGGAAGATGCCTATGTGGGGCTACGCGGCCAAACAGCTGGCGGCGCGGAGCTGGAGCTGTCGGTCGGCCCGCGTGAACTCAAACTCGGCACCGGCATGCTGATTGCCAACGGGGCCTCCAGCGGTTTTGAGCGGGGCGCCTTGAAATTCGGGCCCCGCAAAGCCTGGGGCATGAATGCCGTGGCCAAGCTGAGCTCGGGGGGGTTTAGCGGTACGGCCTTTTTTGTCGACCCGAACGAACTACCCTCCTCCGATGGCAAAAACCGTCTGGCAGGCATCGATATGCGCTGGGATGAACCGCAGGGTGGCTTTGCAGGTGCGACCTGGCTCAGAGCACTCAACTCTGAGTCGCCCTATGTTCAGGCAGCAGCAGGGGGGCTGGGCGCTCCCACGATCTTGCCGGGGGCGCGACACGGCACTAGCGTCATCAGCGGCTATGTCGCCACCGGTCAGATGAATGGGCCCCTGGCACGCTGGCAATTCGCCGCCGACTACGCTTATCAGTGGAACGACACCGTCCAGCTGCGCGCCTGGGCTGGGCGCTTGCAAGCCAAGTACAGCCTCGCGCCGCTGCCCTGGGCGCCAAGTCTGAACTACACCTATCAGAGCTTTTCAGGGGACGACCCCAACACCACAAAGTTAGAGCGCTTCGACCCTCTGTACTACGAGGGCAACCCCAGCGCTTGGTCGACCGGCTCCAAGTCTTCGATGGCTTTCGTGAACTCCAATGTCAAGGCACATATGCTGGCACTGCAGTTGAAGCCTTCGGAAAAAGACGTGTTGACACTGCGTTATGCGGTGATCAGCGCCAATCAGTTGCGCAGTCCCATCCAGTTTGGCCAAGCGACCCGCTTTGAGACCTCCGGCGAAAGCGCCAATCTGGTTGCCGGTGTCACCACGGCAGATCTGGCCAGGGATCTTTTCCTCGAATACTCCCACCTGATCAGTCGCCATCTATTCCTCTCTGCTGGGCTGGCCATCTCCAAGCCTGGCAAGGGCATTCGGGATGTGACAGGCGGCAGCGCGCCCAACTGGAGCGGCGGCTATCTCAATCTGGTGTTTGACCGCTGAAAAGATAGAGGGCTTTAGGCGCAGGCGAGATCCCGGTCCGGCTCGGCGGCTGCAGCAGGCTTTGAATTGCTTGGCGATCGCCTCCACAAAGTCCGTGCACTGCCCCACTTCAACTGGCAACCAAGCTCGCACTAACCCCGTTTGCCCGCTGACCAGCTCTGCCGCAGTGCCACAAAGCCTTCAAAGGCCTCCCACAAAGGTCTATACCTGTCCGGCGTGGGCGAGACCTGAGCCTCCAATTGCTGCAAGGCCAGCGCGGCGGCCTCCAGGCTGGAGCGCTGCTCGGGCCGCTGCGCGCGGCGAATGGCGTAGGCCGAGGGCGGTAGCTCGGTGAGCACCAGCCGGGGCAAGGTCTGCAGCCAGGGGTTGAGGTGCAGCATCTTGCGGCTCTTGCGCCAGGTGGCGTCCAGCAGAATCAGGCGCTCGACCTTCGCGTCGGCCGCGCAAGTACCGGCCTTGGCCGTGTCGTCCATGGGGTAGAGCAAGGCGGTGTCCGCCTTCGGCAAGGCACGCAGACGGGCCTCATCAAACTGCTCGCCCACCCAGACCTGGCAGCGGCCGAGGCAGCGTTGCAAGAGGCGCACCGTGCCCTTGGCCTGCTGCGCTTCCGCCGGGTGCTGCAAAACGATCAGCTCCACCTGGTTGTCCACCGGCCTGACCCAGGCGCACAGGCAGGCGGCCAAGGGCAGCTCACAGCCGCTGCAAAGCGGCCGACCCGTCACTTCCACAGCTTGAGCCCGGCCAAGCGAGTTTCGATCTCGGCCATGGTCTCGCGGTAGACGGGCGAACCGATGGCCCCGTAGCGTTGCTGAAAGTCGCGTTCGGTCAAGAACTCGGGCAGATCGCTGACATCGGGCATGAAGTCGCGCTCTTGCAGGCCCGCGCTCATCGCGATCTGCAAGCGCGCGGGGTTCTTGGCCGCCAACACGCCGAAGCGGGTGCCGGCTCGGTCCGCCGCGATGTCGTTGAAGCTGAAGCCGCTGCCGCCGCGCGAATCGGCCACTTCCTTGTAGACCCCGATGGCATCGGCCAGAGGGCCGCCACCCTCAATAGCCAAAGCTGCTGAAACTAAGAAATGCTGAGCGAAATCGTCCCGCCCGCCCAAGCTCACAACCAAGGGTCGCACCGGCGTCCAGTGCCTTGCCGCCGGCATCAGCACGGCCCAGCTCTTGCCGCTGGCGTGCAGAGTCAGCGTCAGGATGGCGGCGCGGTTCTCGGCCGTCATCAGGCGCTCGTCCCCATGGCTGCGCTGGCGTACCAAATCGAACATGGGCGGCAGCAAGGCCGCCAGCGAGACCGCTGAATTGGCGGGGTAGGCCTCGCTGAGCTGGCGCAAATGCTCGTGGTAGGCCATGGCCCGCTGCTGCTCGGGCGCAGGCCAGACCAAGGCCATCACCCGCGCCATGCTGTCTTGCTGCCACTGATAGCGCACTTGCGCGTATTGCTCGCCAAAGCCGATGCGCTCGATCAAGTCCTTGGCCAGTTGCACGTCCTGGGGCTTTGGCAAATGCTTGAGCGCGCTGCGCAGCGCCAGATTCGCCATCCAGGCCGGCACCGGCAATCGCCCCACCCGCACCCTCTCGAACTCGGGCAGGCGCTGGGTCTCATGCAGCAAGGCTTCCACATTCAGCCACAGACCCAGCTTAGGCAAGGCATAGGCGATGCGCAGATCCGCCAAACCAGCGTGCAGGCGCACTTGGGCCGCGCCGCTGCGCGAGTACAAGGCCGCCTGGCCCAGCAACAGGTTCAAGTCTTTCTCGCTGATGGTGACCAGGCGATGCGAACCACCGTCGATCTGGCGCGGGTCGTTGCGCTTGAGAAAGTCCTTGGCCCGACTCAGATCCGCGGTCTTGACCTCGGCGGCGGGGGGCAGGCTGGGCTGAGTTTGCAAGGCCAGCAACACAGCCAAGAAAAGGCCCAAGAGCAAGCCCCAGAAAATTCGTTTGATCCACTTCTTCATGCCGCGCAGTCTGCCAGCAAATCCAAACGCAGGAAGGCTCCGCGAGGCCACCATCCCGGGCGGGCAGAGACAATGTGCGCAATGCCCCAAATCCCCGCCCCTCCCAAGCCCGCCCAGCCGGACCGAGTCTGGCCGCCCAGCGCAGAGACCTTGGCTCGCCTGTTCGAGCGAGCCCGCTTGCTGCGCGGGCGCACGCTGCAGGCCCAACTGGTGGAGGTGCAGGCAGGCCCCGAGGGGGCCAGCGCCCGCTGGGTGGGCGCTGCGGGCCAGCGCTATGAGCTCAGCGTGCAAGGCCTGGCTCAGGCCGGGGGCACCCCACATTACCAAGCCCTTTGCTCCTGCAAGACCCAGCGTTTTTGCGAACATGCGGCTGCCCTGATGCTCAAGCTGCAGGCCGAAGCCGATGCACCCCAGCGGGCCGCCCTGCTGCAAACCTGGGTGGAGGCGCTGCGCCGCAAGGCCACCAAGACCGAGCTGAAGGCCCTGCCCCGCCTGCCCGATGAAGACGCCGTCAAGCTGATGGATCTGCTGCTGGAGGATGCCGCCCCCACCCCTCTCGCACCCGCTGAACCCGCAAACAAGCCGCCGCCCCTGCCGCAAGGCGAGCCCGCCCGCTTCCAACCCCGCCTCACCCTGCAAACCCTGCACCGTGGCGATGGCCTGTTAGGCCTCTCGCCCAGCGGCAAGCTAGGGCCACGCGGCGATGCAGTGACGGTGGCCAAGGTGGACTGGACCTACACGGGCGAAGCCGGCCTGCGCTGGGAAACCCCCGCTCCCCGCAGCCTGCTGGGCGGCCGCCCCGCTGCCTTGCAAGCGCTGGAGGAGGGCCGCCTGCTGGCCCGCGATCTGATCAAAGAGGCCGATGCACGCGATCAGCTCTGGAGCCTTAACCTCATTCCCCTGGACGCCAAGCTGCTGCAATGGCGCAACCCGGCCGCCGCCCTGCCCGGCCCTTGGTGGACCCTGGCGCAAGAGGAATTCTTTGGCGCCTTTTATCTGGAGCGCGTACCCCAGTTGCAGGCCCAGGGCTGGGCGATCCAGGTGCTGCCGGGCTTTGCCCACCGTCCCGCCCAGGCAGAGGGCTGGAAGATCAAGATTGACCGCCTCAGCCTGCCATCGCGCGAGGGCTCCTGGCTGCTGAGCCTGGGCGTGGAGATCGAGGGCGAGACCCTGGATCTGGCCCCCATGATTGCCGATCTGATCAAGCGCGACGGCCGCTGGCTCAAGCGCGAGGAGCTGGATGAGATCGAGGACGAGGCCACCGTGCTGCTGCACGCCCCCGGCGGGCGGCGCATCGAGGCTCCGGCGCTGACGCTCAAGACCATCATCGGCGCCATGGTGGACCTGCTCACCGACCCCAAGCGCGCCGCCGGCCCGCTGCAGATCAGCGACTGGGACGCCACCCGCCTGGCCCTGCTGGACATCGACGCACGCAGCCGTTGGCAGATCCAGGGCGACGCCGATCTGCGCCTGCTGGCCCGCCGCCTGCAGGCTGCCGGCACGCCCCAGCCCGTGGCCCCGCCGGCCGGCCTGGGCCTGCAGCTGCGGCCCTATCAGCTGGCCGGCCTAGCCTGGCTGCAATACCTGCGTGCGCAAGGTCTGGCCGGCATCCTAGCCGACGATATGGGCTTGGGCAAGACGGCCCAGACCCTGGCCCATCTGCTGGTCGAGAAACAAGCCGGCCGCCTGGACCGCCCGGCCCTGGCCGTGCTGCCTACCTCCTTGCTCTTCAACTGGCTGGCCGAGGCCCAGCGCATCGCCCCCGATCTGCGCGTGCTGGTTTTGCAAGGCACGGAGCGGGCCCGCTTTTTCAAGCAGTTAGGCGACTACGACCTGGTGCTCTCCACCTACCCCCTGCTGTGGCGCGATATCTCGGCCCTGGCCGCCCAGCCCTGGCATTTGCTGATCCTGGACGAAGCGCAAACGGTCAAGAACGCCGCCAGCCGCGCGGCCCGCTCGGTACGCAAGTTGTCTGCGCGGCATCGCCTCTGCCTCACCGGCACGCCGCTGGAAAACCATTTGGGCGAGTTGTGGGCGCAGTTCGACTTTCTGATGCCCGGCTTTTTGGGTGACTCGCGCAGCTTTGCCCGGCTCTGGCGCAAACCCATCGAGGTGAACGGCGAGAGCCTGCGCGCCGAGCTGCTGGCCGCCCGGGTGCGACCCTTCATCCTGCGCCGCCGCAAGACCGAGGTGGCGACCGAGCTGCCGGCCCTGAGCGAGGTGATACGGCGCATCCCCTTGTTTGGGACGCAAAAAGAGCTGTACGAAAGCGTGCGGGTGGCGGCCGACAAGCAGGTGCGGCGCGAGTTGGCCAAACACGGCTTCTCGGGCGCGCTGATCTCGGTGCTGGATGCCTTGCTCAAGCTGCGCCAAGTCTGCTGCGACCCGCTCTTGGTGAAAAGCATGGAGATCGCCCCCGGCATGGAGCGCGCCAAGCTGGAGCTGCTGGGCGAGATGCTGCCCGAGCTGGTCAGCGAAGGGCGGCGGGTGCTGGTGTTCTCGCAGTTTGCCGAGATGCTGAGCCTGATCGCCGCCGAGTTGCAGCGTTTGGGCCTGCCCTTTTTGAGCCTGACAGGGGCCACGCCGGTGGGCGCACGGGCCGAGCTGGTGCGGCGCTTTCAGGCCGAGGAAGTGCCGATTTTGCTGATCAGCCTGAAGGCGGGCGGGGTCGGGCTCAACCTGACGGCGGCCGACACCGTCATCCATGTGGACCCCTGGTGGAACCCGGCCGTGGAGGCGCAAGCCAGCGCGCGGGCGCACCGCATCGGGCAGGACAAACCGGTGTTTGTTTACAAGCTGGTGGTGGCGGGCAGCATCGAGGAGCGCATGCTGGAGCTGCAGGCCCGCAAGCTCAAACTGGCCGAAGGGGTGCTGGGCTCGGACGCGGCCGAGACGCTCAAATTCAAACCCGAGGATCTGGATCTGCTGCTGGCGCCGCTGGCCTGATGCCAGAAATGAGAACGGCCGGGGAGACCCGGCCGGTTCAATTCAAAGAAGAAAAAATCAACGCTTGCGGTCGAAGCGGATGCCGGCGCGTGCCAAGCTGCGGCGGTCGCCGCCGCCAAATCCGGCTTCAAACGCTTCGTGCTTGCGGCCCTTGTCCAGCTGACCCATATGCCATTCAGGGCAGGGGACGCGACGCGGTTGTTGTTCGGGGTGCTGCTGAGTTTTCATGGCTTTCTTGCCTTTTCTCCTGACGTCCCTGGGGTCCATCCCTATGGGCTTTCGGGCCGTCTGCTGATCTCAACGCCGACCCCGGAGGCGAGGTTGACAGCGTTGGCGAAAGATTTTTCAACTCCTTTCGCCCCCAGTATGGGCGTGCTTGCTGCTCAAAAAGTAAGCAAATGCGTGGAAAAACTCGCCCGCCAAGCCACCGCTCGGGTTGGAGCGGGCGGTTTCTCGCTAAGCTTGGCAGCTTATGAAGCCTCTTGCGAATTCCCCGGCGACCGCCTCAAGCGGCGTGCCCACCGACGCCCACACCCGCCACGCCCACACCACCCTGGTCGCCTGCCTCTGCGCGGCCTGGTGCCGCACCTGCGACGGCTATCACGAGACCTTTGCCGCCCTGCGCCAGCAGTTCCCCGAGTTCCGCTTCGTCTGGGTGGACACCGAGGACGATGAGGAGCTGGTGGGCGATCTGGACGTCGAGACCTTTCCCACCTTGCTGATCGGCGTGGGTGAGGAACTGCGCTTTGTCGGCCCGGTGACGCCCCAGCTGGCCACCGCCCAACGCCTGCTGGAAACCGCCACCCAGGCCAGCGGCCAAGCCGCCATGGTCAGCGCCAGCCCGGCTGCCCAGGCCTTGCTGGTGCGCTTGCAAAGCAGCTGCTGAGCGCCCCCCAGCGCTCGATGCCGGGCAAGAGAGGGACAATTGCTGTCTTTCCCGCCCTCGCGGCTACAAAATCTTTCATTTCCCTCCCGTTTCTAACTCTTGCGCGACCCGCGTGAGCCCAAGCCATGACCGTTCTGCTCCAAAAGACAAGCACAGCCAAGACCCCCACCAAGGGTCGTAGCAGCAAAGCCAGCACAGCCGCCCAAGCCCTCACCCCCATCACCGTGGTGGACCGGGCGTCCTTCCAAGCCCTGGCCCCCTCGCTGCCCACAGCCACGCGCAACTGGCTGGCCGCCGTCGGCTTCACCGGCGCTGCCGACAGCCACGCCCTGGTGCCCGGCGCCGATGGCCGGCTGGGCGAGGTCTTCGCCGGCGTGGCCCATGCCGCTCACCCCTTCGCCCTGTCTGCCCTGCCCCAGGCCCTGCCGGAGGGTGTGTATGCGCTGAACGAAGCCCTTGGCCTCACGGTGGCCGCCGAGCAGGCCGCCCTGTCCTGGGAGCTGGGCAGTTATCAGTTCGACCTTTACAAGCCGCGCCGCCGTGCCCCGGCCCAGTTGCAGCTGCAGAGCAGCCCCGAGGTGCAGCGCGGTCTGGCCCAAGCCACCGCCATCTGCGCCACCCGCGATCTGGTCAACACCCCGGCCGAACATATGGGCCCGGAAGAGCTGGCCCAGGCCGCCCAAGTCGTGGCCAAGCAGCATGGCGCCAAGTTCAAACAGATCGTTGGCGACGCCTTGCTCAAGCACAACTTCCCCGCCATTCATGCCGTGGGTCGCGCTTCCACCCGCGCGCCGCGCCTAATCGAGTTGAACTGGTCCGGCGTCGCCGCTTCGGCCTCGGCCAAGGCGCCGCTGCTGACCATCGTCGGCAAGGGGGTCTGCTTTGACACCGGCGGCCTGGACATCAAGGGCGCCGAGGGCATGCGCCAGATGAAAAAGGACATGGGCGGCGCCGCCAACGCCCTGGGCCTGGCCGCCCTGGTGATGGCTTGCAAGCTGCCCGTGCGCCTACAAGTGCTGATCCCCGCGGTGGAAAACTCCATCGCCGGCAATGCCTACCGCCCCGGCGATGTGATCAAGACCCGCAAGGGCCTGCACATCGAGATCGGCAATACCGATGCCGAAGGCCGCGTGGTGCTCAGCGACGCCCTGGCCTATGCCTCCGAAGGCAAGCCCGACCTCATCATCGACATGGCCACCCTCACCGGTGCCGCCCGCGTGGCCCTGGGCGCCCAGTTGCCCGCCCTGTTCAGCAAGCATTTCGACACCGCCCGTGACCTGGTTGACTTGGGGCTAAAGCTGGACGACCCGCTGTGGCATATGCCGCTGTGGGCGCCCTACAAGAGCGGCATCGAAAGCACGATTGGCGACATCGTCAACACGGGCAAGAGCGCCCTCGCCGGCGCTATCAATGCCGCCCTGTTCTTGGAGTACTTCGTCAACGAAAACCAGGACTGGCTGCACATCGACCTGTTCGCCTGGAACGACACCGCCCGTGCCGGCCGCCCCATCGGCGGCGAAGCCCAGACCATTCGCACCTTGCTGAACTATTTGGAGCAGCGCTACGCGGCTTGAAGCGTAGATTGATGAATGCAGGCACTGGCTCAGTCCTTGAGCCAGCGAGCCTGCCAGACATCGGGCCATCGCCTCGCGTCTTATCGGCGCGGCGCGATGGCTTTGTGCTTTTCCACGGCCTCAATGAGGCTTGCACCTGTGTTCGAATAGCAATTTTCGAACTGAGAGCGCGACCCGGTGCAGCAACAAGCCGCGCGCGCCCGGAGGGAATCAACGATGCCGTTTCTTGGGATAGGTCTACACATCCTCTTGGCGCTGTTTTGCGCAGTTCATGCCGTGCGTTCGGGCCAGCCCCTGTACTGGCTGCTGATCTTGTTCATGTTCCCCCTGCTCGGCAGCGTGGTTTACTTCATCGCCATCTACTTGCCGGATTCGCGCAATCTGCAGCGCGGCGCCCAGCGCGCGGTTTCTGTGGCGACCAAGGTCATAGACCCGATGCGAGAAGTCCGCCTCGCGCGCGAACTTCTGGATGCCACGCCAACTGCGCAAAACCAGATGCGGCTGGCCTCAGCCCTGCTGGCGGCAGGCCAGGCGCAAGAGGCCGCCGAGGTCTACGCGGCCTGCCTCCAAGGCCCTTTTGCCTCGGATCTTGAAGTGCGCTTCGGCGCTGCCCAGGCCTACACAGATTGCCAGCAGCCTAGCCAGGCCTTGAGTCATCTGGACTTCATACGCCAGACCAACCCCAGCTTTCGCCAGGATCAGATCAGCCTGCTGCGGGCCCGTGCGCTAGCCGGCACGAATCAGCACGCGCTGGCCAAGGCCGAGTATGAATCCGCCATCCAACGCTTCGGCAGCTTTGAGGCCTATGCCGAGTACTGCATCTGGGCGCTCGGGCAGGGCGCAAGCGAAGCGGCCACCGTTCAGAGCCTGGATCTCGAGATGACGCGCATTACCAAGCAGTGGACCCGCGCCACGCGCGAGATGAATGAGACGGTGCTCAAGCGCCTGGCTGCGGCAAGAAGCTAGACGCGAGCATTGAGAGGCTCAGGGGCCGCTGACAAACTCCGCCAATTTGCGCAAACGCAGCGTGGGATCGGCTGCGATGCTGTTCTGCAGCCAGCCCAGATGGCCGGCACCGTAGATCACCAAAATTCGCTCATTCCCTGAGTCCACCAATTGCACGATATTGCTGTGGATGCGCATATTGCGGCGGAACCAATCGGCAAGCAGATCGGCCCCGGCCCAATCACCGGGCTCTCCAAAATGGGCTTGCCGGTAGTACAAGCCCATCTCAAGTCTGACCTCCTCATCCGAGTTCATGGCGAGCAAGGTGTCGAGGATGGAGTGGCTTGCCAGATAAGCCGCCTGCGCCTTGGACTTGGCGCCAAAGCCCGCCATCAACGCCTCCAACTCCTTGGCTCGGTTGGTGGCCTGGGCATACTTGAGCAAGCGCGGATAAGGAAACTCACCGTCGGCATCGGCGCCGTACACGGCCTTGTGGCCTAGTTCTTTGGCGAGGCGGTAGGCAATCTGCTCATCCTCTCCGCGCTTGAGCTCATAGCTGCCTGCCAGATAAGCGGGGTAGTCCTTGCCCAGGCGGGCATCGCCGGGTTCACGCTCCACCACGATCTTGCTGGGCTTGAAGCGCTTGAGCACCGTGATGACTTGGGCGATCTCGGCCTGACGCTTTTCGGAGCGCACATCGTCGGCCTGCATATTGAAAATGTCCCGCCCTGGATTGGCCATGTGATAAGTGCCCAGCACCAGCACCTCGGCCCTGGCCGCGGAGCTGCCGCCCGGGGCCTCCTGCGCGAAGGCGCTAGACGAGCCCAGCAAGGCCCAGCAGAACAAGACGGCGATTGGTTTGCGCATGGCTTTTCCCTTCTTCTTGCTGACCCTTGGCTGGCCAGTCGAACTTGAAAGTGCGAACTTTGCCTCGCTTGGCCCGGGGCAAGACTTTGGATTCGACAGGCTGCAAAGAAGCGTTGACGAAGCGCAAAAACACAGCGCCGAACGGGCGCGACCTGCGCGGCTGCCCTCACTTCTCGGAGTTCTGTGGCATGGGATCCAGAACGCCGCGGCCATTGCTGTCTCGCCAACGTTTGGCCCAGGCATTGAGATCTGCGCCCTCCGCATGCAGATGAGCACGGGCCTCGTCCCAGTCGTGTCGAATGGCGTAGTCCTGTATCAAAGTCCGCATGAGTGGCTGGCCCCAGCAGTAGTTGGACTCCGCGTCTGCAGGCATTGACATGGCCTCCAGCTCTCGACGCCGACGCTCGTCCTCATAGCTTTGCACCGCCTCGAACTCCAGCGCCCGCCGCTCCCAAAGTGGCCGCTGCGGCGTGGACTTGGGCGCCACCACGCGAGCCAAGGCCAAAGCGATAAGCCGGTCCAATATGTGGCCCTGCGACCAAACAGCCGCCGCCACGGCTTCGCAGCGCATCGCCTGGCCCGGCTGCCCTGGACTCTCGCGGCAGAGCCGCATCAAAGTGGAAAAGCTTGGGATAGGCCAAGCGGCGAGAACACCCATCAGGCTCTCGGTTTCGGCTTGATGCGCCAGGCCCGGTGCTCCAGCTTGCAAAACACTCACCAACAACTGCCCAACTTCCTGCTGATAGCCGCGAGCGTAGCGGGCCTGGGTGGCCATCCGTTCCAAGAGGTAGGCACCCTGCGTTTGCTTTTGGCCAGGCTCGCTGAGCATCTGCAACCAAGCATAAACATTCTCAGGCTCCAAGCGCGACCATTGCGACGCTTCCACATTTCTGCAAGCCCCTGGATCACAAAGGCGCTGCAGGGCCAAGGCCGTCAGCATGGGATCGGTGGAGCTCAATGCCATCGCTTGCAAGCGGGCCTTGCTGCCGACGCCGCTTGCCCCCAGAAACTCGGCCAGGGCCAAAGCCCGCGGCTCGCCCCGCTGGCGCAAGGCATGGATCCAACGCTGGACCACCTCTTCCCTTGCCAGGGCCAACACCTGCTCGCCTTCGCCTTTGGGCTTGGCTGCCTGTTCGGCGATCTCGGCAGGGCCAATCATCTCCTTGCCTTCGAAGTGCTTGGCCTGTTCGGCCGCCAACTCTTTGGCGCCAAACCCGCACCAGTCAGCCTGCATGCGACGGGCCCGCTCCGACAAGCCCGGCGGCTGAAATTGCGTGGCTGACCCAGGCTGGACAGGAACAGGTACAGCCGGGCTAGGTGCTTGCGCATCACTGGCGGAAGATGGCCTAACCTGCGGGGGCTCGTGCGCCACGGCCTCGCTGGCCTGCTTTCCCGTCGCCAGGAACTTGACCAGCAGCAAGAGCATTGCCCCCAAGAAAGCAGCCACGATCCAGCGGCGTATGCGAGTCATCAGCCCCCCTTTTTGGCTGGGAGTCTAGCGCCCTGCGACACCGCAGCTTCTCAGCGCAAAGCCTCCATCGGCGGCAAGGCCAGGGCCTGGCGCAGATGCCGCAGCGCCGCCAGCGCGGTCACCAGCAGGGTAACAACACAGGCCAGGGCAAGAGGCAGGAACAAGCCCCGGCCCAGGCCCGCCCGCTCCTCAAAGCCGCCCAGATACAGCCAGCCCAGATAGGCAGCCAGGGGCAGGCCCAGGGCCGCGGCGCTGAGCAAGGGCGTCAGAAACTCACGCGCCAATTGGGCAGCGATCTGCCCATCGCTGGCGCCGTGCAGGCGGCGCAAGACGAACTCGGTGCGACGGCGGTTGAGGGTGTTGGCCACCAGGGCATAAGCACCCAGCATGGCCACGCCCACGGCCATCAGAGCGATGCCGCTGAGCAAGGCGGTGATCTGTTGCTCTTGTTGATAGACCTCGGCCAGTTGCTCGTCGACGGACTGGATCTCATGCCTGATTTCAACGCCATGGACTGCCGGGCCGTGCGCCGCCCAGATCTCATCCAGGGCGCGGCGCAGGGCCACCGGCTCGGGCCCGTAGACGCTGATGTCCCATTGCGGCGCCTCGGTGATCAAGAAGCCCTGGGGCAAGGCCGGCTCGCGGGCCGACTCCAGGCGCACATCCTTCACCACCGCAATCACCCGGCGCGGCTCCGTGCCCGCTTGCAGCCACTCACCCCCACCGCTCAGCAAGGCGCCCACTGCCGCCTGCGGCGTGGCAAAGCCCAGCAGGCGCGCGGCTTTGGCGTCGATCACCAGGCGCTTCTCGCCCTCGCCCTTGGCATCGCTGCTGGCTGAAGCGCCACCGGCCCTGGGGTCACCGGCCAGCACGGTCATGCCATAGGTGTCGAAGAAGCTGGCCGAGACGCGGCTGATGCGCAGCGTCTGCTTGTGGCCGCTGGCGCTCACATGCGGATCGCGCTCGCCCATGGTGTCGCGGGCCGGACGCACTTCGCTGAAGGCCCAGTGTTTGATGGCGGGGTGTTGGTTCAACGCGGCGATCAAGGGCTGCAGATTGGGGACTTTTTCTGGGTTGACCACCAGGCCCAACCAAAGGCGATTGTGGGTTTCAAAACCCCGATCCAAGGTCAGCAGATGCTGCTGTTGCAAGGCCAGCACACCGGCCATGCCCAAGAGCAAAATAGACCCGCTCAATTGAAAAGTTAGCAAAATCTGGCGCAGGCGACGCCCCCAAGGCCCCTCGCTGGCTGTGCGGCCTTGCAAGGCCGGCGCGGGCGCACGCTTCAAGGCGCCCCAAGCGGGCAGGGCCAGAGTCATGGGCAGCAGCAGCAAGACGCTCAGCCCCAGGCCCAGCAGGGCACGCCCAGGCATGGGGTCGGCTATCGGGTGAAGAGGATCCAGGCCTATCCACGCGGCCAGGGCGGGCGCCAGCCACCAGGCCAGCAGGCAGGCTCCGGCGGCGGCCAGGAGCAGGGGCAGCAAGACTTCCAGGCCCCAAAGCTGCAAGAGGCGCGGGCCGTCCGCACCCAAGCTGCGGCGCAGCGCGGTCTCACGCTGGCGCTGCAAGAGGCTGGCCGTCTGCAGATTCATGGAATTGAAGGCGGCCAGCAAAAGCAGCAAGGCGCAGGCCGCGCCCACAGCGCCCAGCAGTTGCCAGCGCAATTGCCCCGCATCGCCCTCGAAAGGCAGCTGGGTCAGGGGCAGGCCGCGAAAGAAAGCGGCCTGACGACCATTCAACTTCCACTCGGCCGGCAGCTTGGCGTAGAGCGGATTGGCCTCGAAGGCCTCACGCATCCAGCCACCCACTTGGGCGGCAGAAGCGCCTGCTTTCAAGCGCGCAAAGACGCGGCCGTTGATGAGGTAGATAGCCTCGCGCTGTTCGGGCGTGCGGGTATTGGCCTGGGAGTCATAGCCCACCATGGCCATGGCACGGCCCACCGAGGGCAGGGTGCCGGCATTGGCCAAGGGGTTGCGCGGGTCCAAGTCGGGCAGCACGGCGGTCACGGTGTAGAGCCGCCCCTCAGCCTCGATGCTCCGGCCCATGGCCTGGGCCGGAGGCAGTTCTCCCCAGAGTTTTCGCAGCAGGTCGGTATTGATGGCGATGCCATCACGCCGAGCCAGGCTGGCGGGCAAATCACCCGCCAAGGTCTTGAGATTGAGCAGGGGCGCAATGTCCGGGTCGGCCATCAACAGATAGCTGGCTTGCAAGCGGCCTTCGATCTTGATATCCAGGCCGCCCTGCGCCACCCGGCTGATGTGCTCCAAGGGCACTTGGCGGCGCTTGAGCATGTCGGCGAAAGACAGGGGCGCAGCGGTGAACCAGAAGTTGCTCTCGCCCGGAAGATTACCCTTGAAGTCCAGCAACACCACCCGCTCGGGCGCCGTGATGCCGGGGTCGGGGTCGGACAAAGCCATCGCCAGCAAGGCCACCAGCAGGCAGGCCGCCTGGGCCAGCATCAAGCCCCCCAGGGCCACGGCGGTGGCAGCGCTGCGGCTGCGCAGACCGCGCAACACGTCCATGAGCAAGGCCTTCATTGCAGCTGCCCCGCATGGGCATCCACCAGCACCCGACCGTCAAGCAATCGCACGGTGCGCGAGGCCAGGGCGGCGTGCTCGGCGCTGTGGGTCACCATCACCAAAGTCGTCCCCTCTTCATTCAACTCGCGCAGCAAACGCATCACCTCCTGGCCATGCGCACTGTCCAGATTGCCGGTGGGCTCGTCCGCAAGCAAGAGCGCGGGCCGGGCCGCGATGGCACGCGCAATCGCCACCCGCTGCTGCTGGCCGCCGCTGAGCTGGCTGGGGTGATGAGCCGCGCGGTGGGCCAGGCCCAAGCGCTCCAGCACCTCGGCCGTGCGGGCGCGCTGGGCTTTCTCAGGCAAGGGGCCGTAGCGCAGGGCCAGCATGACGTTGTCTTGCACCGTCATCTCGTCGATCAGATTGAAGCTCTGGAACACAAAGCCGATGCGCCCTCGGCGTAT
The DNA here is from genome assembly GCF_003852425.1 of Paucibacter sp. KBW04. Classification (GTDB taxonomy): domain Bacteria; phylum Pseudomonadota; class Gammaproteobacteria; order Burkholderiales; family Burkholderiaceae_C; genus Paucibacter_A. Next base: position 258,322 of record NZ_QAJN01000007.1, read on the forward strand.
GGCGGCCAGCTCGCGCGGGCTTTTGCCCACCAGTTCCTCGCCTTGCAGGCGGTAGCTGCCGCTGCTGGGCGCATCCAGCAGTCCCAGCAAACCCAGCAGGGTGGATTTGCCGCAGCCCGAGGGCCCCGTGATGGCGAGGTATTCGCCCGCCTCGATCTGCAGGTCGATGGCATCCAGCGCCGTGGTTTCAATCTCACCGCTGCGGTGGCGTTTGCTGAGTTGGGTCAGTTCAATCATGGCAGTCGATAACTTTCTGCTGAGTCATTCGGAGTTTGTGAAAGCAAGACTTGATCACCGGCTTGCAGGCCGGCCAGCACCTCAACCTGGCCGGCGGCACGACGGCCTAACTGAATATTGCGGCGGCGCAGTTCACGCCCCTCCAGCACATAGATTTGCGCCTGCACGCCCGGGCCTTCGGGCAGCAGCAAGGCGGGCCGGGCGTGGTCCAGCTGCAGGCGCAAGTCCACCGCCTGGCCGGGGGACAGGTGGGCTGGCGATCGCCCCTCACCCCAGCGCAGCAGGACCTTGACCTTGCCCGCCAGCACCTGCGGCAAGACCTGGGCCAGATGCAGCTCGGCGGGCGCCTCGCCCTGGCCGACGAAGGCCGCCTGCCCAACCTGCAGGCGCGGCAAATAGAACTCATCCACCTCGGCCACCAGTTGCACGCCGCCGCTGAGATCGTCGATGCGGCCCAGGCGATCACCCGGCCGCACGCTGGCCCCCACCTGCAGCACAAAGCCGCTGAGCCGGCCCGCAATGGGCGCGCGCTGCAGCAGGCGCTCGCGCGAGCGCTCCAGCAGGAGCAGGCCGCGCTGCAGGCCCTGCACGGCGCGGGCCATTTCATCCAGAGACTGCTGGCGGGTGTCGGCCTCCAGACGCTGGTCGGCTTGCGCTTGCTGCAAGAGCTGGCTGGCCAGCTGGGCCTGGCGCTGCGCCTGCTCCAGCGCGGCCACCGAGACAAAGCCCGCAGCCGCCAGTTTCATCTGACGCTGATGCTCGGCCTCGGCCTGCTGCTGAGCCATTTGCATCTGCGCCAGCTCGCGCCGGTTCTGCGCCAGGCTGGCCGCCTGGGCGCTGCGCTGCACCGAAACGTTAGCCATCTGCTGCGCCACCTCGGCGCTGCGCTGCATCAAGAGCTGCTCCTGTTCGGGGCTGTGCAGACGATAGAGCGGGGCGCCGGCAGCCAGCCGCTCGCCCTCTTGAACCAGCACGGCCTGGACGCGGCCGGCCTCGGCGGCATCGAGCTGGACGGAGCGCAAGGGCTCGACCCGGGCGCGCAGCAGCAACTCATCCCGAAATTCACCGGCACGCACGGTCGCGAGCTGAGGCGCGACCACCGTTTTTGTCTGCGCCTGGCGGCCCCACAGCAGCAGGCCCACGACGAGGCCGCTCAAAACCAAGCCCGCGCCAAGGCGCGGCGCCCAGCGGCGCCAAGGCGGCGGGGGGCTAAGGCGGCGGTCCATGGCTGCGCCGCTGAGATCTTGGGTTTTCGTCTTCATCAGGGTTCACAGCATCGCGACCTGCACCCGCCCAGCCAAGCCCCCTGTCCGCTTCCGAACAGGGCCCTGGCGCGCGCGCGCGTTTTGAAGCGAAGATGCGAGCCGTGAACGAATCCTTGCCCACCATTCTTTTGCTGGACGACGACCCCGATGTGGGCCTGACCGCTCAGTTGCTGCTGCAGCGCCGGGTGGCGCCCTTGCAGCTGCTGCGCCGGCCAGCCGAGCTGAGCGCCGCTTTGGACAAGCTCCATCCCGCCCTGCTGCTGCTGGACCTCAACTTCGGCCCCGGCCGCAGCGATGGCGCCCAAGGCATGCGCTTGCTGGCCGAGGTCCTGGCCCGGCCACAAGCGCCTGTCGTTGTGGTGATGACGGCCTATGCCGAGCTGGAGTTGGCCATCCGGGCCTTGAAGGCGGGCGCATTCGACTTCATCACCAAGCCCTGGGACAATATTCGTTTGATCGCCACCTGCCAGGAGGCCTTGCAGAAGGCCCGAGCAGGTTCGGCGCCTGCCCTGCCCAGCCTGGCAGCTCCTAACGCCGAACCTGCCCGCTCCCTGGCCGTGCAGGAACGCGCCGCCTTGACCCAGGCCATGGCGGAGGCCGAAGGCAATCTGAGCGCCGCCGCGCGCCTGCTGGGGCTCTCGCGTGCAGCCCTGTACCGACGCCTGGAAAAACATGGTTTATGAAACCCTGCGTCTGCTGCTGGCGGCCGCTTGTTGGCTGGCCGCCGGAGCCCTGGCGCAGGCGGGCCAGGGCTCGGCGCGGCTGCTGACGGGCGCGGCCTTGCTGGCATTCATCGGCCTGGGGCTGGCCCTGAGCACGCTCAAACGCAAACCCGTCCCGCACTTGAGCGAGCCGCCCGCTCCTGCTGTGGACGCACAGCGTCTGACCGAGCTGCAGGCCCAGCTGGAGCATCTGCCGGTGGCTGCCTGGTGCCTGAGCGAGCAAGGCCTACAGGCGCTATCCAACCGCGCGCGTCGACTCAGCGCGCCGGGCGGCGTGCGCGACAAGGCCGCGCTGCAAGCCCTGCTGCTCAGCGCCAGCAGCAGCGGCCCCGTGCTGTTGGACACCGAACGCGGCAGCGAGCGCTGGCAGCTGCAGCGCCAGGCGCTGACGCTGGACAGCCAGGCCCAGACCCTGCTGGTGCTGGTGCCGCTGGAGAAGGAGCTGGAGAGCGAATCCCTGCAGGCCTGGCAGCAGCTGGTGCAGATCCTGACGCACGAGATCATGAACTCGCTCACCCCCATCAAAAGCCTCAGCCAAACGGCCTTGATGCTTTTAGACGAGCGTTCAGACGAGCCGGCCAGCGCCAAGAACAGTGAAGCGGATCTGCGCACGGCCTTGAACGGCATCGCGCATCGCAGCGAAGGCTTGTCCCGCTTTGTGCGCAACTACCGCCGGGTCAGCCAATGGCCGGCGCCCAGAATGGCCCCGTTAGACTTGCAAGCCTTCTTCCAACGCCTGCAGCAAGCCACGGCGCCGGCCTGGCTTGCCAGAGGCGGCGAGGCCAGCTTCGAGTTGAGTTCACCCCGCTTGCAGCTGCTGGCCGATGAGGCCCAGCTGGAACAAGCCTTGTTGGCCTTGTTGCAAAACGCCGCCCAGGCCACCGCCAAACTGGCGCTGCCGCGCCTGTGGGTGCAAGCCCGCCAGGGGCGTGGTGGGCGACTGCAGATCAGTGTGCGGGACAACGGCCCCGGCGTGCCGGCGGGGCTGGAGCGGCAGATCTTTCTGCCCTTCTTCAGCGCCAGAGACGATGGTGAATCCCTTGAAGGCGGCCAAGGCATAGGCCTGGCCGTGGTGCGTCAGCTGGTGCACGGCATGGGTGGCCGGGTGCGCCATGTGCGGCCGCTGGAAGGCGGGGCAGCCTTTGTCTTGAGCTTCTGAGCAAGACAAAGGCCAAGGCGGCGCGAGACAAAAACAAAGGGCCGTCGATGACGGCCCTTTCTTGTGTCTGTTTGTGTAGATCAAAGCGAAATCAGGTCTCGCTTGCGATCAAGAAACTCAGGCGCGATTGGCGCGGCGACGCACCACGGCCAGGCCGACCAGACCCGCCAGAGCCATGGCCACCGACGTGGGTTCCGGCACGGCCGAGGTGATGCGCACATTGTCGAAATAGACGTCGCCAGCCACGCCGCCGGAACCGTCAAAGTCTTCAATCATCACGTGCAGAGACTGACCGATGGTCGACTGGAAGGTCAGGGTGTAGTGGTGCCAGCTGCCATCATCGATCAGGTCGATGGGGGTGCCGCCGCCGGTGCCGGCCAGCCACATTTCGCTGCCGCTGAACACACCCGAGCTGACGCCCAGATAGCCGCCCAGATTGCCCGCCACACCGCCCTTGCCCGGCTGGCCCAGGTAGTCAAAAGAGATGGTGAACAGGCCGCTGGAGGTCACCGCGGTGTTGGACATCAGGCTGCCGCCATAGCCGAGACGCAGGAAGCTCAGCACGCTGTTGCCAGCATCGAGAGGGTCCGCCACCACGGCCGATTCGGGGCTGCGCGGGTCGCGATCCGTCCAGCCGCCCAGACCCGTCTGGAAGTCCTCGGCAATTCCCAAGGCCGCAAAAGCCGGCGCCTGCGAGGCACAAGCCAGGGCGACGACTGCCGCCGCGCGAAGCATTCCCAATGTCTTTTTCATTTGTTCCCCAATTCCTGAGGCACAAAAATTTGCCTCGGCCTCCGTACTTTTCCAAACATGGTCCACTCCCGCAATCCCGCGTTTAGGTGCCAGTGGAAATCCCTAGGATGAAAAACCACAGTGCGGCGGCCGGGGCCAGGCCGATCAAGCCGCCTGCCGGTAATTGTTCTGCAGCTTGTAGGTCCGCGCATACAGCGCAAACAGCAAGGCGGCCAGCAAGGCAAAGCCAGCAAAGAAGAACATCTGGAAGCCGGTGACGCTGATGCCGGTCTGTTTGATCTGCTCCGTCACCGCCGCGCTCTTGACGCTGGAGTTGGCCAGCAGCACCCACAGATTGCCGATGGTGACCGACAAGCTCCAAAAGCTCATGATCACGCCCTTCATGGCCAGGGGCGCCTGGCTGTAGGCGAACTCCAGGCCGGTGGCCGAGACCAGCACCTCGCCGAAGGTCAGCAAGGCATAGGGCAGGATCTGCCAGACGATGGACAAGGCATTGCCCTCGTCGAGCGAAAGCTGCATCAGGCCCACCACGATCCAGGCCAGGCCGGAGAAGGCGATGCCTGCCCCCATGCGGCGCAGCGCCGTCAACTCCAGGCCCATGCGCTTGAGCAGGGGGTAGAGCACGAAGTTGTTGAAGGGGATCAGGATCATGACCAGGGCCGGGTTGAGCGACTGCATCATGGAGGACTGGAACCACTCGGGCTTCGTCATCTGATCGGCCTGCAGCACCCAGGTCGAGGCTTTTTGGTCGAACAAAGACCAAAAAGGTGTGACCAGGGCAAACAGCACCAGCAAGCGCAGCACGGCGCGCACGCCGTCCACCGCTTCATCGGGGTGGAGGCCGCGTGCTCGCTCCAGCTGCATCCAGGCCCCCATGCCGCCAAAGCCCAAGACAAACACCAGGGCCAGGCACAGGGCCGCGACGATGCTGATGCCGGGGATCAGGAACATGGAGCCAATGGCCAGCGCCACACCCGCACAGGCCAGGAACAAGCCGCCACGGCCTTGACCCGGAGCTTCGGCCAGCAAGGCGGTGCGCACCACGTTCAGGAAGGAATGCGGGTTCTTGGCCGCTGGCGGCACGACGACATACTTCTTGCGGCCGGCCCAGAACAGCAGGGTCGCGATGAACATCAGGATGCCAGGGATGCCGAAGGCCACGCTGGCGCCAAACTTCTGCAAGAAGATGGGCATCAAGAGCGAGGCAAAGAAGCTGCCGAAATTGATGATCCAGTAAAAGCCGTCAAAGACTTTTTGCGCCAGCGAGCGATTGCTCTGATCAAACTGGTCGCCGATGAAGGAGCTGACCAGAGGCTTGATGCCGCCCGAGCCCAGGGCGATCAGGAACAGACCGAAAAAGAAGCCGTTGCGGTTGTTCTCAAAAATAGCCAGGCAGGCATGACCCGCGCAATACACCAGGCTCAGCCAGAGCACGGTGTTGAATTTGCCGAAGTAGCGGTCCGCCAGCCAGCCGCCCAACAAGGGGAAGAAGTAGACGCCGATGACGAAGGTGTGGAAAACCTCTTTGGCCGTGCCCGCCCGCATGGATTCGGGCATGGACATCAGCAAGCTGGTCATCAGGAACACCGTCAAGATGTTGCGCATGCCATAGAAGCTGAAGCGCTCGCAACCCTCGCTGGCGATGATGTAGGGGATCTGCCCCGGCATCTTGGGGGCGGCGGCGTGGTCGGAAGACTTGACCGGGACTTGCTGCATGGCAGGCATCCTTGTTCAGGGAATTCTTATTGGGGCGGAAATGAAAAGGCCTCGCAGATGCTGAGATGCTGCAAGGCCGAGCCCCGAGATTTTACCCGTCGCCCTTGGGCGCTATTCGCCCGCAAGAATCCAGCTGGCCGCCCGCTCCGCAATCATCAGCGTCGGTGAATTGGTGTTGCCGCTGGTGATCAAGGGCATGATGCTGGCATCCACCACCCGCAGGCCGGCCACGCCGCGCACACGCAGGCGGCTGTCGACCACGGCCATCGCATCGTCGCTGCGGCCCATCTTGCAAGTGCCCACCGGATGGAAGATGGTGGTGGCGATGTCGCCGGCCAGGCGGGCCAGTTCCTCATCGCTCTGGAACTGCAGGCCCGGCTTGTATTCCTGCGGCCGGTAAGCAGCAAACGCGGGCTGAGCCACGATGCGACGAGTCAAACGCAGGCTCTCGGCGGCGACCCGGCGGTCCTCGGCCGTGCTGAGGTAGTTGGGCGCGATGGCCGGCGCCTCCGAGGCATCGGCGGAGCGGATCTGCACCGTGCCCCGGCTCGTCGGGTTCAGATTGCAGACGCTGGCGGTGATGGCATTGAAGTCGTGCAGGGGCTCGCCAAAAGCCTCCAGCGAGAGCGGCTGAACGTGGTATTCCAGATCGGGCCAGCGCTTGGCGGGCGAGCTGCGGGTGAAGGCACCCAGCTGCGAGGGCGCCATGCTCATGGGCCCGCTGCGCGTAAAGGCGTATTCCAGGCCGATCTTGGCCTTGCCCCAGAGCGTGTTGGCCATGGTGTTGAGCGTCTTGGCGCCCTCCACCTTGAAGACGGCGCGGATCTGCAGATGATCTTGCAAGTTAGCGCCCACGCCGGGCAGATCCTGCTGAACCGCAATGCCGTGGCGGGCCAGCAGCTCGGCCGGGCCCAGGCCCGAGAGCTGCAAAATCTGCGGCGAGCCTATGGCCCCGGCCGCCAGCAAGACCTCACCACCCGGGTTCAGGGCGAGGGTTTGCAGGCCCTGCGGCGTGGCTACCTCGGCGCCCGTGCATTGCAGGGTGCCGGACTCACGGCTGAGGCTGAGGCGCTGCACCTGAGCGCCGGTCCACAGCTCGAAATTGGGGCGGCCATAACAGGTCGGGCGCAAAAAGGCCTTGGCCGTGTTCCAGCGCCAGCCGCTCTTCTGGTTGACCTCGAAATAGCCCACGCCCTCGTTCGTGCCGCTATTGAAATCATCGCTGGCCGGGACGCCGGCCTGTTGCGCGGCGGCGGCAAAAGCGTCCAGCACCGGCCAGCGCAGGCGCTGTTTTTCCACCCGCCATTCGCCGCCATGGCCGTGCAGGGCGCGGAAGGCGGCCGAGGCGGTCTGGCCCTTGTCCAGGCGCCAGTGGTTCTCGTGTTGGATGAAGTGGGGCAGGCACTGGTCCCAACGCCAGGCGGGGTCGGCCGCGGCCACGGCCCAGGCGTCGTAGTCACGCGCCTGGCCGCGCATATAAATCATGCCGTTGATGCTGGAGCAGCCGCCCAAGACCTTGCCGCGCGGGTAGCGCAGGCTGCGGCCGTTCAGGCCCGCATCCGGCTCGGTCTTGAACAACCAGTCGGTTCGCGGATTGCCGATGCAATAGAGATAGCCGACCGGGATATGGATCCAGTGATAGTCGTCCCGCCCGCCGGCCTCCAGCAAAAGCACCCGCTTGGCCGGGTCGGCCGACAAACGGTTGGCCAGTAAACAACCGGCCGTGCCGGCCCCCACGATGATGTAGTCAAAGCTCATGGCGGCCATGCTGACTCAGCAGGCTTACAAGAACAAGGGCGTTGTTACTGAGTCGGCAAGGCAAAGCTGAACACGCTGCCCTGGCCGGGGCTGGACTGCACATCGGCGCGGCTGCCGTGCAGGGCCAGAATCCGCTGCACGATGGCCAGACCCAGGCCCGCACTTTGAGCGGGCAGGGGCTGCTCATCTTGGCGCTCACGGGTGCTCCAGTAGCGCTCAAAAATATGCGGCAAGTCCTCGCTGGCAATGCCCTGGCCGTTGTCACGCACCCGCACGATCAGCTGCGAGCCCGCCAGCTGCACCGTCAGCTCAACAAGCCCTCCCGCCTGGGTATGCCGCAAGGCGTTGTCGACTAAGTTTTGCAAGACACGCTCAATCAGGCGGACATCGGCAAGGACCAAGGCCTGCAGCGCGGCGGGCTCGATATCCGCACTGATGCACAGACTCACCCCGTTCTGCTTGGCCGCTAGCTGATGGCTTTGGACCACATCGTTGAGCAGATCGGCCATGCAAAAAGGCTCGAACTGCGCCTGGGCCTGGCCCGACTCCAGGCGCGCCAGCTCGAACAACTCCGCCACCCGCCGCCCCAGCCGCTTGCAGTGCTGTAGCACGATGCGCAGGTACTGATCCCGGGTCGGTGCGGACAGGCCCTCGCCGCGCAAGAGCAGGGTCTCGATATAGCCCTGCACATTGGCCAGCGGGGTGTGCAAGTCGTGGGTGATATTGCTGACCAACTCACGGCGCAGCCGGTCGCTGTCTTCCAACTGGCGGAACTGCTGCTGCACTCTTTGCTGGAGCCGGTCTGCCGCGCTGGCCACCAGATCGATCTCGTCCTGACCGGCCTCGATCTGCAGCAGCTGGGCACCATCGGGCTGGCGAAAGGCTTGCATTTGATTCACCAAGCGGCGCAGGCGGCGGGTGATGCTCATCTGCACCCCAACAATGCAAAGCCCAGCCACGGCCATGGCCGCCAAGGTCAGTCCCCAGGCCGGGCCGAGAGCCGACTGGCCCGCCGTCTCGGCTTGCAATGAGCCGGCGGCGGCGCCGCGCAAGACCACATAGAGATAGCCCTGAGGATTGAGATCGTTGGGCAAGGCCGCGATAGAGACCAGATTGGCTTGGCCGGGCAGGCGGGGGTCATCCCCGTAGACCGGCAAGACCTTGGGTGGACTGGCCATGATCAAGCTCTGCACCTTGCCCAAGTCCACCTGCTTCAAGGCTGGGCCAGGCGCGGGCAAGCTGTGCTGGATGACGCGCCCCTGGCGGTCCAGCAAATAGACTTCCAAGGCCGGGTGGATCATGCCGATATACATGGCCGTATCGGCCAGGGCATGGGGTCGAACCTGGCCTTGCGCATCGATCATGGCCTGGGGCTGGCGATCGGCGATATAGCGGGCCAGCTTGAAGTTTTGCCACTGCTCGTAGGCGTCAAAGCGGCGCTGCGCCTGGCGCCCCTGCCAGTTCAACAAAAGCCCACACAGCAGGGTCAAGACCACCACCACGACCAGGGCCAGTCGCAGGTCCAGGCGATTGCGCCAGGCCAGGCGCGGGCGCGGCTCGGCGGCCACGCTCATGCTTGCGCCTCGAAGCGATAACCAATCCCCCAGACGGTATGGATATAGCCCGCGCCCAGTTTGTTGCGCAGGCGGTTGATGTGGGTATTGACCGTGTGGTCGTAGCCATCATGGCCGTAACCCCAGACTTGATCCAGCAACTCGGCCCGGCTGAAAGCCTTTTTGGGCTGGCAGGCGAAATGCCAGAGCAGGTCAAACTCGCGCGGCGTCAGCACCAGCTCCCTGCCCTCCAACCAGGCCTGGCGCTGGCCGAGATGAATGTGCAAGGCCCCAAACCTCAGCTCGCCCGGCGCCTTGCCCGCCAGCACCGAGACCTCGGCATGCGCCAGGCGTCGCCACAGGGCACGGATGCGCGCCTGCAATTCCAGAATGCTGAAGGGCTTGGTGAGATAGTCGTCGGCCCCCAGCTCCAAGCCCAGCACCCGGTCCAACTCGGAGTTGCGCGCCGTCAACATCAGGATGGGCAGGCGCTGGCCACGCTCGCGCAGCTCACGGCACAGCTCCAAGCCGCCCATGCCAGGCAAACGCAGGTCCAACACCAAAGCATCCCAAGGGCCTTGCCCCAGGGCCAGCGCCAGCCCCTGGGGCCCGTCGCTGGCACAAACGACTTCGGCCGGCAACTCGCTCAGATGCAGGTGCAGCAGGGCCGCGATATCGGGCTCGTCCTCCACCACCAGGATGCGCCGCAAGCCGGCCTTGGGTGTCGCGCCAGACAGCGGCAGCGGGTCTGGGCCAGAGGTGGGGTGAGACGCGGGGTGAGACGCGAGGTGAGAAGGGGCGGACATGAATGCATTGGAACGCCTGGCGCGGAAAAAATCTTCACGAATTGATCACATGCCCAGGGTCCACCCCGGATCTCAATTGTTTAGACCTGCGTTAGCAATTGGTGATAACTGCGCCGCCCGGGCTTTCTAGCATCGGGCCACCGTGATGACGGCTGCGCAGCCCGCAGCTGAACGCGTCATGCGGCAGGCCCTTTTTCCCCCAAACTCAATCGCAAGGACGCATGATGCAATTCAAGCTCTCACCCCTTCTTCTAGGCCCCATCGGCGTGGCCATCGCTGCCTTCGGCCTGAGCCCCGCTCAAGCCGCCACCATGCAAGTTCATGTCACGGTGGAAAGCCTGGTCGCCCCCAATAGCGTGACCTTCGCGCCATTAAACGTGGGTTTCCACAACGGCAGTTTCGACGCCTTCAATCTGGGCGAGACGGCCAGCGCCGCGGTACAACGCGCCGCTGAACTCGGCGACGGCTCTCTGTGGCAGGCAGCCCTGGCCGCCGCCAACCCCAGCGCCAGCCATGGCACTGTCGGCGGCCTGCTACAGCCCGGGCAAACCAGCAGCGCCACCTTCACGGTGGACACCTCGGCCAACACTTACTTCTCCTTCATCGGCATGGTGGTGCCCAGCAACGACTTCTTCATCGGCAATGACAATGCCAAGCAATACCAACTCTTCGACAGCGCCGGCCATCTGCAGATCAGCAGCATCACCCAAAAAGCTCGGCAGATTTGGGACGCAGGCTCCGAGGTCTATGACCCCGCCGCCGCTGCCTTTGTGGGCAATGCAGGCCTTCGCACCGCGCAAGGCGGGGTGATCAATACCAACTTCGCCGAGTTGGCCGCCTTCAACGGCCTGACGACCGGCGCAGGCTATGTGTTCAACAGCGGCCTGAGCTATGACCAGGACATCTACCGCATCAGCTTCAGCGTGGCGGCGGTGCCCGAGCCGCAGACCTATGCGCTGATGGGCGCCGGCCTGCTGCTGATGGGCGCCGTCCTGCGTCGTCGCCAGCAAAAGCTCTGAGTGAGCGGCGAGCGCGGCAGGGGCTCAGGACCTTGCCGCCTTCTCGTTGGGCAAGGTCAGGCTGTACCAGTCCAGCTTGCGGGTCAGCACCATCACCGTGGCCAGCACGCCAAAGAGCAGCATTGAGCCCAGCAGCAAGGCCGCCTGTTCCTGTTGCAGCAGCACGTAGAGCGCGCCGTACAGCAGGCCCAAGGCCGCGCCAAAGCCCAGGCCGCGCCGCCAGCCACCCAGGATGTGAGCGCCGTAAAAAGCCAGCAGGCTCAGGGCCGCGCCTGCCGCCCAAAGATAGGACTGAGCAAAGCTCAGATGCTCGGACAAGCTCAGGAGCAGCAAGAAGAACAAGCTCATGGCCAGACCCACCAACAGGTATTGCACCGGGTGCACGCGGCGGCCCGAGAGCAACTCCACCAGACCCACGCAGGTGAAGGTGAGCAGGATGAACATCAGGCCGTATTTGATGGCGCGGTCGCTCATCACATAGGGGTTCACCGGGTCCAGCATCTCGAAGCCGAGGTGCTCCAGCTTCTCCGGGCTCTCCGCCTGCTCCACCGCGCGGGCGGCGGTGGAGGCGAGCTCAGACACCTGCCAATGCGCCGTGAAGCCTTGCTCACCCACCTCACGCTGATTGGGCAAAAAGCGGCCGCCAAAGCTGGGGTGGGGCCAGTTGGACTGCAGGTCCAAGCGGGTGGACTGCGCGGCCGGCACCAGGGCAAAGCGCTGCGTGCCGACCAGGTCCAGCTGCAGGCGCAGGGCCAGCGGCGTCTTGGCATTGACCTCGGCCGGGTTCAGCTCACCCAACTCGGCATGCAGGCCTTTGTGATAGCTGGGGTACTGGGTGCCTGGCAGCACGGTCAGGCTTTGCTCGCCCCGGCGCAGCGCCACACCGCGCAGGCCCCGCACATCCGAGGTGGCCAGCATCACGCGATAGCCGCCGCATGTGATCTGCCCGCCCTTGTGCTCGGGCTTGGCCGTCAGGCCGTCCAGGGAGGCCCATTGCGCATCCAGTTGCAGACGGCCGGCATAGGCATTGACCTTGAAGAGGCCGCGGTAGCGCGCCTCGTGATCGAGCTTGCCGCCCACCTGCAAAACCGTGGGCACGCGGCTGAGGATGAACTCACGCTTCTCGCTGACCAGGCGGCGGTACTTGCCCCCGTTCTTTTCATCCAACTGCACCTCGTCCCAGGTCTCCGCACAGGCGCGGAACAGCACCGGGCCGATCAGCGTTTGCGCGCCGGCCAGCGACTCCTCCACCCCCTGCACCGCCTCGGCCTGGCGGCCCTGGCGCTCGTCCACCAACCAGCCTATGCGCGTCAAAACCAGGGCCAATACAAAGCCCACGGCCGACAAAATCATCAGCTTGATCACCCAAGGTTTCGCCATTTCTGCACTCCTCATTCTTGAATCGAAGGACTGCAGTCTGGCCGCCTTGGGTGAGGGCTCTAGGTGCTGTGTGAAGCCAGTGTGAAGATCACGCGCAAACCCGGCTCGGCCGCCTCGAATTGCAGCGTGCCGCCATGCAGCAAGGCCACCTGGCGGGCAATTGCCAGGCCCAGGCCCGAACCCTTGCCGCCACCGGCATTCCCGTAAGCGGGTCTGGCGGTGGAGAAAAAGCGCTGACCCAGCTGCGCCCAGACCAGGGCCGGCACGCCGGGGCCGTGGTCGCGCACAGAGAAGCAGGCGCGGCCGGGTTCGCGCCAGAGGCGTAGCTCCAGGCTGGAGCCGGGCGGCGCAAAGTCCAGGGCATTGCCCAGCAGATTGGACAGGGCCAGCTCCAGCTGCTCGGGGTCGGCCTGCAGGGCGATGGCCTCGCGCTGCAGCCATTGCAGCTGCAAGCCGCGCTGGCTCAGGCGCGGCTCGGCCCGGTCCAGCACCCGCTGCAAGACCTGCTCCAGCTGCAAGCGCTCGGGGTGGGCCGGCGCACTCTGCAGCTCCAGCTTGGACAGCTCCAGCATGCGGTCCACCAGCTCGCGCAGGCGCTCAGTCTGCTCCACCACCTGGGTGGCAAAGCGTTGACGGTCGGCCGGAGCCAGCTCTTCTTGCAGCAACTCGCCCGCGCCACGCAGGGCGGCCAGCGGGCTTTTCAACTCATGCGTCAGCGCCCGCACGGTTTGCTCGATATGTTCACGCCCCTCCAGGCGGGCCCGCATCGCATCCATGGCCTGGGCCAGCTCACCCAGTTCGCCGCTGACCCGGGGCACCGCCTGACGCTCGCCGCCGGCCTGCACCTTCTGCGCGTAATCGCGCAAGCGCCGCACCGTCAGCACCAACCAGGCGGTCACGGCCACGCCGATCAGCAAGGACAGGCCCAAGAGCGAAAGCCCCGCAAACAAGATGCGCTGTTCGGCCCGGTCGATGAAGCGCTGCACCGTCGCCAAGGGCTTGGCCACGGTGAGCACGCCCAGGGTGCGGCCGCTGCCGGGCTCAAGCACCGGGGCGGCCACATACATCACATGGCTGCTCGGATCGCCCTGCACCGACTGGCTGGTGCGGGCGCCGTACTCACCGCGCAGCACCCGGGCCACGTCACGCCACTGGGAATAGTCCTGGCCCACGGCGGGCTGCTCGCCGGTGTCCAGCAAGACCTGACCCTGGGCGTCGGTGAGGTAGATGCGAAAGTCCAGACTTTGCTTGCGCAGGCCCCAGATCTGCGCGTCCACCGGCCGCTGCGCGTACTCACGCAATTGCTGGGCCAGGCGGGTCTGGGCGAGCGGCTGGCCCCGGCCTTGCTCATAGGCTTGCATCTCATCCACCGCCAGCGCGGCCAGCACATGGGCGCTGTCCACCATCAGGTCTTCCATCACCTCGCGCACACTGGGCTTAACCTCGGCCAGGATCACCCGCAGGATGAAAAACGCACTCAGGCCCGCGATCAAGAAAAAGGCCAGAAAGAGGCGCAGGCCTATCTTCATCTCGGCACTTCAGGCCAGTTCTATCGAGTAACCCATGCCGCGATGGGTGCGTATCGGGTCCAGCTCGGGTGCGGCCACGCGCAGCTTGGCGCGCAGGGTTTTGATATGCGTGTCCACCGTGCGATCCAGGCTCTCGGCCGACTGGCCCCAGACGGCCGAGAGCAAGGCCTCGCGGCTGTGGATGCGCGAGGGCGCGGCCAGCAGATGACGAAGCAATCCCAGCTCGCGCCGCGTCAGAGGCAAGACCTGACCCCGAAAGCGTACTTGCAAGCCATCCGGCTCGATCACAAATCCTTCCGCCTGCGGGCTGGGGGCCGGGCCCGCCCGCCGCAGCAGGGCGCGCACCCGCGCCACCAGCTCGCGCGGGCTGAAGGGCTTGGCCAGATAGTCGTCGGCGCCCAGCTCCAGGCCCAGCACCCGGTCCCATTCCTCGGCCCTGGCGCTGAGAATCATCACCGGCAGGCGGCCGCCTTGCTGGCGCAGCTCGCGGCAGAGGTCCAGGCCATTGCCATCGGGCAGGCCCAGGTCCAGCAAAGCCAGATCGGGCGGGCTGGCCGCCAGGCTGCTGCGCGCCTCGTGCAACCAGCTCTTGTGCTCGACCACAAAGCCCTCGCGCTCCAGCGCAAAGCTCACCGTTTGAGCAATGGCAGGATCATCTTCCAGCAGCAGGATGCGGGCGGCCACCGGTTCAACCCAGATGCGATCCCAGCACTGGGAACAACTTCATCAAGCCATCGGCCAGCAGCTCCACGGCCAGGGCGGCCAGGATCAAACCCATCAGGCGGGTCATGATATTGATGCCGGTGCGGCCCAAGGCCTTGGCGATACGTCCGGCAGCGGAGAACACCACATAGGTGATCACACCCACCACCACGCCATAACCCACCAGCACGGCCAGCTCCCACCAGTGGCGGGTTTTCTCGGCATAGATCACCATGGTGGAGATGGTGGCCGGGCCGGTCAGCAAGGGAATCGTCAGCGGCACGACGGCGATGCTGGCACCGGCGTCGGCCTTGCTCTCGGCAGCATCCACCACCTCGGGCCCCGAATCCACCTGCTTGGCGCTAAGCATCTGGATGGAGCTGATCAAGAGCAGCGTGCCGCCGCCCACCTGGAAGGACGCCAACGAGATATTGAAAAACTCCAGGATCTTGAGCCCCAGCAAGGAGCTCAAGCCGATCACCACAAAGGCGGTAAAGGAACTGACCAGAATGGTGTGGCGGCGCTGCTCACGGGTCAGATGACCGGTGAAGTGAATGAAGAAGGGCACGACGCCGATCGGATTCACGATGGTCAGCAGGGCGACCAGGGGCTTGTAAATATCCATGGGCGAGATTGTGCGGGTAAACCGACTAAAAACTTCTCGTCTCTAGGGCTTGGCTGACCCGTAACAAACCCTGCTGCAAGGTTGGCAATGCCACCGAACCCAGGGCCAGACGAATCGCATGCGGAACCTGGGGCGTGGTGGCAAAGGGCTGGGCGGTGGACACCGAGACCCGGGCCGCCAAAAGCTCGGCGGCGATTTGATCGGCGCGCATGCCCTCGGCCAGGGGCAGCCAGACGAAATAAGAGTTGGCATGCGCGATGCGCGGCCAGGCGCCGAGTATCTTGGCCGCCAGGCGCTGGCGCAGGCGGGCATCCTGGCGCTTCTCGGCCTCCAGTCTGTCCACCGTGCCGTCTTCCAGCCAGGCACAGGTCAGGGCCGTCATCACCCCCGGCGTGGCCCAGGTCGTGGCGCGCAGGGCTCGCTCAATCTTGGCCACCCAGGGCAGGGGCGAGACCACATAGCCAACCCGCAAACCAGCGGCCAGATTCTTTGAAAAGCCGCTGATATAGACCGTCAGCTCCGGGGCCAGGGCCGCCAGGGGCGGCGGCGCCTTGTCCACCAGATAGGCATAGGCCCCATCTTCAAGAATGATCAGCCCGTGGCGGCGCGCCAGCTCGACCAGTTCCTGGCGGCGCTGCAAACTCATCACCCAGCCCATGGGGTTGTGCAGGGTGGGCATGGTGTAGATGGCGCGTACTTTGCGGCGCTTGCACAGACGATTCAAGACCTCCAGATCGGGCCCGTCTTCCGCTGCGGGCAGGGGCAGCAACTCCAGATGCAAGGTCTCGGCGATCAGCTTGAAGCCCGGGTAAGTCAGGGCATCCACCGCGACCACATCGCCCGGCTTCAGCAAGGCCATCAAGCTGCTGCTCAGGCCATGTTGGGCGCCATCCACCAGGCTCAGCTGAGCACCTTCCACCGCCAAACCCCGACGCGCCAAATGGCGCGCGACGATGGCGCGCTCGCGGGCATGGCCACCGTGGGGCTGATAGCGCAGCAAGGCTTCCAGCTCGCCGCCGCGCGCCAAACGGCGCAGGGCGTTGCGCAGCAGATCGGCCTGGCCGGGCAAGGCCGGGTAGTTGAAGTTCAGGTCCACCACATCGGCGGCCGCGGCCACCAGATCCAGGCCCAGGCCAGGCGGCAGGGCGATCTCCTTGACGAAGGTGCCGCGGCCCGTCTCCCCACTGAGCAAACCCATGGCGGCCAGCTCGGCATAGACACGGCTGGCCGTCACCAGGGCCAAGCCCTCGCGGGCCGCCAGCTGTCTGTGAGTGGGCAGGCGTGTGCCCGGGGCCAGCCGGCCCGAGCGGATGTCCTCGGCGAAGCGGTCAACCAGGGTCTTGTAGCGCGCACCTGCCATGTCTCGCCGCCTCCGTCGGCTGGGCCATGGACTCTTGATGTATCCATGACAATTATTTGATTGTATTGAGTGAGGGTTTTAGTCTGGCCGCCCACTCACTGGAACATCAAACCATGGACAAGCGCAGCGGCGGCTGGCTGAACGGCTTTATCGGCGTGCTCATCTTCAGCGGCTCACTGCCCGCCACCCGCTTGGCGGTGCAGGGTTTCGAGCCCCTGTTCCTGACCGCGGCCCGGGCCAGCATTGCCGGCTTGCTGGCGCTGGCGCTCCTGCTCTTGTTCCGGCAAGCGCGGCCTAGGGCCGGGCAATGGCGCGGCCTGCTCCTTGTCGCCCTGGGCGTGGTGCTGGGCTTCCCCCTGCTGAGCGCCCTGGCCTTGCGCGAGCTGAGTGCGGCGCACTCCATCGTTTTTCTGGGCCTGCTGCCCCTGGCCACGGCGGTCTTCGGTGTCTGGCGAGGCGGCGAGCGGCCACGGCCGACCTTCTGGCGATTCGCCCTGCTGGGCAGCCTGCTGATTGCGGGCTTTGCGCTGTCGCAGGGCTTGTCGGCCTCGCTCTGGGGCGACGGCCTCATGCTGGCAGCCATCCTCGTTTGCGGCCTGGGCTATGCG
The DNA here is from genome assembly GCF_003852425.1 of Paucibacter sp. KBW04. GTDB lineage: Bacteria > Pseudomonadota > Gammaproteobacteria > Burkholderiales > Burkholderiaceae_C > Paucibacter_A. The sequence continues at coordinate 275,514 of NZ_QAJN01000007.1, forward strand.
GAGGGCGCCAAACTCTCGCGCAGCTTGGGGGGCTGGCAGGTGATCTGCTGGGCCCTGGTCTTGGCCCTGCCCTTGATGCTGGCGCTGGCTGTTGTTCAGCGGCCGATGACGCTGGCTCAGGTGCAAACGCCGGCCTGGCTGGGCCTGGCCTATGTCTCGCTGTTCAGCATGCTGATCGGCTTTGTCTTCTGGTACCGCGGCTTGGCGCAAGGCGGCATCGCGGCCGTGGGTCAGCTGCAGTTGCTGCAGCCCTTGATGGGCCTGGGCCTGGCGGCCTGGCTGCTGCATGAACCGGTGAGCCCGGCCATGTTGGCGATCACCGGCGCCGTGCTCTTCTGCGTGGCCGGGGCCAGGCGCGCCGCTCAGGCCGAGGCGAGTTCGCGCAGATAGTCCAGCCCGGCCGCCGCCCGCGGGCCGTACCAGCTCAGCAACTCGCCATCCACCAGCTGCACCCGCGCCTGCGGGCACAGGGCCTGGGCTTCGCTCAGATGGTTCACATCAAAGCGATAGGGTTCGGAGCTGAGCAAGACCCGGTCGATTCGGGCCAGCCAAGGCTCATCGCCTTGCAAGACCGGGTAACGGGCCGCGCCCGACTCGCCGCCCCAGGCCTCGGGCCAGCTCTGCCAGCCCACCTGGGCCAGCATGCGGGCGATGTAGGTGTCGCGCGCCACCGTCATCCAGGGTTCGCGCCAGATCAGATAGAGCACCCGCTGCGCAGGCCAGGTCTGAGCAGCGCAGCGCGCCAGCGCCTGTTGAAGCTCGGCCCGCAGCCGCGCCACGGCCTCGGCCACGCCGGGCTTGCCGCCGAACAGCGCCAGCATCTGCGCCAGCAGGGCGGCGTTGTCCTCGGGCCCTTGCGGGTGGGTGACGACGATGTGCGGCACAAACTCACGCAAGGCCTCCACCGTCTCCAGGCGGTTCTCGTCCACATTGACGATCACATGGCTGGGGGCGAGGCGGCGCAGCTTGTCCAGGTTCACATCCTTGGTGCCGCCGACCTTGGGCACCTCGCGCAGCGCGGCCGCCGGATGGATGCAAAAGCCTGTGCGTGCCACAAGATAGGGCCCCAAACCCAGTGCGATCAGCAACTCGGTGATGCTGGGCACCAGGCTGGCGATGCGCGGCGCAGCCGATGCGGGCGTGGCCAGGCTCACAGCAGGCGGCTTTCGCCAGCGCGGGCGCGCTCCTCGTTCTGGGCGTCTTGCAGCACCAGAAAAACAGCACAGCAGCCGCGCAGATACACCAGGGTGGGCAAGACCAGGGCCACGGCAAACACCGTGCCGCCACCCACCAGGGCCGCCATGCCCAAGGGCGTGGCGGCCACAGGCGCACCGGCCGCACCCAGGCTGCGCAGGCCGTAGCCGAACAGGCCGGCCATCAGCTGCTGGGCCGGCACATCGATGCCGGTCAGCCAGACCACCAGCAGCGACCAGGCCCGCCCGCCACTCATCACCACAAGGCTGACGGCGGCGCTGACCAGGCCTGACACCAGGAGCGCAGCCGCCATCAAGGCCGCCGCCTCCAATGGCCCACGACGCAGCTGAGTCAAGAGCATGCGCAGGGTCTCCAACACGCCATGCCCGGTCCAGATCGAGGGGCCCGTCAAAGGCCCCACCAGCACGACCGAGGCAAAGGTGACCAGCCCCAGAAACACCACGCCCAGAGGCACGAGCAAGGCAAACAAGGGCACGCCCACCCAGGGCAGGCGCACGGCCCACAGCAGGCCAAGCAAGGCGGCCACGCCCAGGCCGACCAAGGCCAACATCAAAGCCAGGCAGAGTAAAACCTTGGGCGCGCAGCGCAGCGAGGCCCGAAAGGCATCGACCAGGTCGCGCACCGGCCGCCCCCGCGCCTGGTCCATCAGCAGCAGGCCGGTGGTGTTCAGGCCCAGAAAGGCCGCCACCAGGGCGCCAGCGGCCCAGAGCCCGCCCGACAGGGCATTGGCCTTGGCCAGCGCGGACTCGGCCGAAGCCAGCATCAGGCCCGCCAGGCAGAAGGCACTCAGCAAGGCATAGAGCGCCTGACCGTTGCGCGGGGCATCCAGGCTGGCCAGCACCCGGTTCAAGTCTTGCAGGCTGAGTTTTCTTGGGGACATGGGCGGGATCATAGCCAGCCGCTCAGCAGGCAAGCCGCCGCCATGCAGACACTCTCTGTCGCCGAACCAAGCCGGGAGAAGGGCGATGGCGGACCAAACTAATCCATGAATCGCACACACCAAACCCCCAGGGTTTCTTCTATCTTCCGAAAAACAACACTTGCCACCCCAGCTTTACCTAGCGCTAGACCCTTCGCCCATAATGTTTTACCTGTGTTTGGAAGCCGCACCTTCGCTTGAATGGTTCACGATGGGCTGAAGCTCCACATGGTATTTCTTGGTATTGAAAGGGCTTCCCCATGGGAAACAAGCTTTACGTCGGCAATCTTGCCTATAGCGTGCGTGATGAGTCGCTGCACGAAGCGTTCGCGCAATTTGGTTCGGTGACCTCTGCAAAGGTCATGATGGATCGTGACACAGGTCGTTCCAAGGGCTTTGGCTTCGTGGAAATGGGCTCTGATGCAGAAGCACAATCGGCCATCAACGGCATGAATGGTCAAGACCTGGACGGTCGTGCCATCGTCGTGAACGAGGCTCGTCCTCGTGAAGAGCGTCCGGGCGGCTTCGGCGGCGGTCGTTCGGGTGGCGGCGGCTTCGGCGGCGGTCGCTCGGGTGGCGGCGGCTTCGGCGGCGGCGGTGGCGGCTACGGTGGTGGCGGCGGTGGCGGCTACGGCGGCGGTGGCCGTTCGGGCGGCGGCTTCGGTGGCGGCGGTGGCCGTTCCGGTGGCGGCGGCGGCTACGGCGGTGGCCGTTCGGGTGGCGGCGGCTATTAATCAGCCCCCCAGCTCGCACAGCGAATAAAAGGCGCCCTTGGGCGCCTTTTTCACGTCTGGACTTTGCCAAGGGCGGCCCCTGCTGCAGGGCCACTTCCTTTGTTCAGCGTTGCCAGGCCAACAGCGCCTTGGCAAACAGCTCGGTGCCACGCGCCTGCGTGGGCGACTCATCGGCCTGGCTCAGGCCCAGGCTGAACACCCGATCGAGCCCGTCCCGGTGCTGATAAACCAGGGAGCGATGGCGGGTTTTCTCCTCAGCGGGAAATAGTCCCAATTCGGCGCGCCGCTCGAAATAAGTGGCCTGATGAATCAGGCGGACAGAATCGCGTGCGCTTAAATGGAGAATTAGCAGGGTTTGACGATTGCTATCCGTCAAGCTGCGTCCGCCCTGTGGCCCGGCCACAAAACCCTCGCCCCAGCGCTGTTCCCATTCCAGCCCAAAACCTTGGGGCAGGGGAATGCGCAATTTGGCTTCGACGGTGAGATTGGCGCCGCGCCCCAGGCGGTCGGCAGCCACATCCAGGCGACGCCCCCATTCCAGCTCGGCCATCAAAAAGCTCAACCAGGCATTGGGATTGGATTCAAAGCCCAAGCTCAGCGTGCGCGGCGCATGCAGACGGCCACCGCTGTGGGCACGCACGGCATCCAGGCCCAGATGACCCCAGACCCCGCTATTGCGCGCCGTGGCAAACCAGAAGCCGGGTTGCAGCTTGCGGTCGATCAGCTCGGCCCCGGGCACACCCAAGCGTGCGTCGGCCAGGGTTTGCGACTGCTGCAGCATCAGCTGCCACTCCAGCTCGTAGATGGGAAAACGCGACCACTCGCCCAAGGGCGCCAGCTCCAGGCCCGGCTGACGCTTGGCCAGATGCGCCGTCAGGCGGCGATAGCCGGCCTGGCTGATGAAGCCGTTGTCGTGGGCAAAGCCGGGGCTGACCTCCTCCAGGTCCCAGAGATTGCTCCAGTCCTCGCTGAGATGACGCCAACCCAGCCAGAGGTGCTGGCCCGCCTTCGCGGCGATGGCCTGCGCCTGCCCCTGCTCGTCAAAGCCCAGACTGCTGCGCGAGAGCAGCAGATGGCCGCGCAGCTGATGCTGCTCGTTGAGCTGCCAATGCCCGTCGGCACCGAGCACGCGGTTGTAGAGCCCGCCGCCATAGTCACGCTCGGACAGCAGCAGGCCCAGATCCCGACCCGGCGCCAGCTGCTGGCGGCCGCGCAGAAAGCTCGCCCGCGAGGCGCCTGGCTGAGCATAGACCTCGGTGCCATAGGCATCGGCACGCAAGACCTGACCCCCACCGGCATCGCGCACGCTCAAGGCCGTGGCCTCGGCGGCGGCCCCTCGCCAGGTGGCGCGCAGACCCCAGTCGGGATCGGTGATGGCGCGCGAGTAAAAGGCCGCCAGGGTGTGGGCATTGCCGTCGACCAGGCTTTGCCCCACCACATCGCCGCTCTCCAGAAAGAAGGCGCGCTTCTCTGGCAGGCTGAGCGCGTAGCGGGTATTGCCGGCCAGCTGCGGCGCGTCCAGCTCCACCTGGGAGAAGTCGGGGTTGAGGGTGGCGTCGATCACCCAGTCGGCGCGGGGTCGCCATTTCAGCTCGGCGCCCAAGCTGAGTTCGCGCTGGTGCTGAACTGGCTGGCCGGGGCCAGGCTCGTCGCGGCGCTGGCGCAGGGTCAGCTCGGGTCGCAGGCTAAGAAAGCTGCGCTCGCGCGCCTGCTGGGCCAGATCGCCCAGGCCCTCCAGCACCTGCAGTTCGGCGATAAAGCTCTGCGACTCGCGATCCAAGGGCGCGCTGACGACCAGAGTGGCCGCCTCACGCGGGATGTTGCGCGCGACCATGATGCGCCAGGGCAGGCCCTCGCTGTGCGGGAAACGCAGGGCCGACAAAGGCCAGCGCAGCTCCACGCTATAGCCATCGGGCAGGCGCTGGGCGGCGGCTTGCAGCTCGAAATCGGGCGAGTAGTCCACCGCGTCGTCGGCCGCCATGATGAGCCCGTCGGCCAGCACCCCGGCCGCGCTGATGCGGGCGAACTGGGCCGAGCGACGGTGGCCGACCGGGTCCAGATAGACGGCGACAAAGTCCTGATCACGCGCGATCTTGTCACGCCGGGACAGCGGCGCGCGGATCAACTCGGGCACCGGGTCATAGGCACGGATGCCGATGATCAGGGCTTCCTCGCTGGCCAGCACCTGCACCGTGGTGCGCCAGGCCGCGGGTTTCTTGTCCTCGGGCTGGAACTGCACAAAGCGATCAAAGACCGGCGCGCGCTGCCAGACAGCCTCGTCCAGGCGCCCGTCGATGCGCAGCTCGGCCGCTTGCGATTCAGCCAGGCGCAAGACCTGGGGGCCCAGCGAAGCATGGGCGGGCATGAGCTGGGTGCAGGCAAGCACCAGGCCCCAAAAGACTTGTTTCATAAGAGATGCCGATAGAGCCTGGCGACGCAAAAAGGGCCATGGCTCGGAACACAAAGGTGCTCGACGCGCGAACGCACGTCAGCTGCAAAAGGTGCTGGAACGGCCAGCTAGCAGGGATGCAGAACCTTGTTCATCTTGTGCTCCTTGCCCGCCGCTTCACAGCGCGGGCGCTTTGTTTGGGTCGCAGTATAGCCAGGGCTTTTGCCGCGACCAAGCCGAGCTGGGCCCGGCCTGTTGCTGCTCGCACTATCAAGTTTGCTAGCTGTCAAAGCCAGGCTTTGTCCCTAGCATTCAAGCCATCATGTCGAATCTACAGGCCGCCACTCCCCTCCACGCCGCTGCGCTTTGCGGCGCGCTGGCGAGCGCCCTGCTTTTGACCTTGATCGACCCCTTGGCCCCGCTGCAGGGCGCGCCAGAGCCGCCCCAGCAACAAGCGCAAAACTCAGTGGAAGAGCCCCAGCACGGCGGCGCGAACGGCCGCAGCGGTCTTGTTGCTGGCGCCCAGCTTGCTGCAAGCGTTGCGGGTGTGGAAGTTCACCGTGGCCTCGGCGACGCCCATGATCTGAGCCGTCTCGGACGAAGTCTTGCCATCACAAGTCCAGCGCAGCACTTCGAGCTCCCGCTCGCTCAGCCCTAGCTCCAGATCGCCTTGCAACTCCTTCACCCAGACCTTGGCCATGGCCTCGTGGCAGAGATAACTCAACCATTGCAGGCGTTCGATCTTGGCCGCCAACTCCTCGGCCTCCAGAGCCGGGCCGCCGCGCACCACGCTGAACAGGCTGGACATGCCGCGCATATCGCGGCGCGGCTGGCACCAGGCATAGCGCAGGCCGAAGCTCTGCGCCTCGGCATAGAGCTGGGGGTTGCTGGCGAAAAGCTCGTCCGTCCAGAGAAAGGCCTCATCACTCATCAGGCCGCGCTGCACGATGGGGTCGCTGTTCAGATAGCCCTGCTCCACATAACGCGCTTGCCAAGCGGGTGGGTAATTGCTGCACCAGACCACCCGCGGCGCGGCCAGGGGCACGGGCGACTTCATGCCAAAAGAGCAGTACTCAAAGCCCAGGGCCTGCACCTCGGGCAGCAAGGCCACAAAGGCCTCGTCCTGGGTTTGGGCCGAGCGCACCAGGCGCAGTTGGCTGAGTTGCCACCCCTTCATGCTCAGGACTCGCCGGCGCGGTGCTTGCGTGGGCGGCCGCTCAAGGCGCGGTCAAACAAGGCATTGGGCAGCAGGCGCAAAAGCCGGGCCACCACGCCCATCTGCCAGGGGATGACGCGGAAGCTGGCGCCCGCATGAATCGCGTCGAAGGCCTTCTTGGCAAAGGCCTCGGGCTGCATCAAGAAGGGCATGCTGTAGCGGTTCTCGCGCGTCAACGGGGTGTCGATATAGCCCGGCGCAATGGTCACCACCTTGACACCAAAGGGCCGGCACTCGCCGCGCAGGCTTTCGCAATAGCTGATGACGGCCGCCTTGCTGGAGCAATAAGCCGCATGGCCGGGCAGGCCGCGGATGCCGGCCACGCTGGCGATGCCGACGAGGCTGCCGCTGCCGCGTGCGTTCATGGCCGCGACAAAGGGCTGGAAGGTGGCGGCCAGGCCGATATTGTTGGTGGCGTAGACGCGCTGCATCACTGCCAGGTCTTCGAAGATGGCCGTGTCCATGCCGATGCTGATGCCGGCGTTGGCGATCACCACATCGGGCAGGCCCTGGGCCGCGATGCAGCGCTGGCCGGCTCCGGCGATCGCTTCCACATCGCAGACGTCGGCGCCGTAGATGGCATAGCGCTCGGCACTCAAACCCTGCGCCTCGGCCCAAGCCTGCAACTCTGCCGTGCGCCTCGCCACCAAGGCCAAGCGCCAGCCGCTGCGGTAGTACTGCAAGGCCAGGGCCTGACCGATGCCGCTGGAGGCGCCGGTGATGTAGACCAGGGGCGTGGTGGATTTGGCGCTTGAACTCATGGCTGCTGACCTGCTGGCTTGCTGCTCACCGGGCCACGTATGGCGCGCCCGGCCAGCGAGCTGAATTGGGCGCGGGTCTGGCCGCTGAAGCTGAGCTTGCCGCTCAGATTGTTGTACTCAAAGCCCTGTGCCTGGATCTGGCCATTGGCATAGCTGATCTGCATGGGCACGTGAGATTTCAAGACCTCGGTGTTGACAAAGGCGTGCAGGAACTCGCCGCGCATCTCCAGCTTGGGTTTGGCCTGCGCCTCGCCATTGGGCAGCACATCAAAGCGCTGCACATGGACGGCGCCCAGCAGCTGGATCTCGCTGGCATCCCCGTTGGCCAGGGCGCGGCCGGCGCTGGCCAGGGTCAGGCTGCCATCGGCGGCCACGGCGCGCAAGCGTATGCCGTCGATCTCCAGCGTGTCGGTATCCGGGAAGTGGCGCATCTCGCTGCCCTGCACATGGACGCGCAGCTTGCCGTCGGCACCGACCCGCTGCAGATCGAAGTTGCGCATGCGGTAGTCGAACTCATGGCGCAGCGGCGCGGCCTCTTTGGGCGCGTCGGGCTTGGGCGTGTTCTTCAGCAGCCACCAGGTGAAGCTGGCCAGCAAGGCCATCAGGATCAGGGGCAGATAGGACGAGAGCAAGGCCTGGATGCGCCAGCTCAGCGGCTGCTTCACAAGCGGCGTCAGCCGAGGCCGGGCGGGCTGCAGGCCCGCGGGCGTCGGCGTGGAAGCGGGACTGCCCATCAGGGCGCGCCCCCGTCCAAGGTATCCAGATGGCTGTTCAGCAGCGATTGGTAACGGCCGCTGGCTTGCAAAATCAGGTCGCAACACTCGCGCGCCGCCCCATGGCCGCCAGCGGCCTGGGTGATGTGGTGGGCCACGGCCTTGACCTCGGCATGGGCTTGCGCCGGTGCGCAGGCAAAACCGGCGCGCGTCATCAGGGGCAGATCGGGCCAGTCATCGCCCATGGCCGCCACCTCAGCCCAGGCTAGGCCCAGGCTGGCCAGCAGGGGCGTTGCCACGGCCAGCTTGTCCTTGGCGCCGTAAACGGCATGGCGCAGGCCCAGATCGGCCACGCGCCGACGCACGGCGGGCGAATCACGCCCGGTGATGATGATGGGGGTGATGCCGGCTTGGTCCAGCAGCTTGAGGCCATGGCCGTCCAGGGTGGAGAAGGCCTTGAAGCTCTCACCCGCCTCGCTGATATAGATGCGGCCATCGGTCAGCACGCCGTCCACATCGAAGATGGCGGCCTTCAGACCCAGGCCGGGGCCTTGGGCCTTGAGCAGGAGTTCGGGCGAGAAACGCAGAGCAGCTTGCAGCGTGACTGACATCAGATCACCTTGGCGCGCATCAAATCATTGATGGTGATGGCGCCTTGCAGCTGCCGCGTCTCATCCACCACCAGCACGACGGTGATGCGGGCCGCTTCCATCAGATCGGCCGCGTCCACGGCCAGGGCTTCGGCGGAAACGGTGCGGGGGTTCTTGGAGGCGACCTGACCGGCGGTCAAATCGCGCAGAACCTGGCCCTTCTCGACCAGACGACGCAAATCGCCGTCGGTGAAGATGCCTTGCACCCGGTCTTGCGCATCGACCACGATGGCCACGCCCAAGGCCTTGGCGGACATCTCGCGCATCATGTCGGTGAAGGGCAGCTCGGGCGCCACGCGGGGCAGCTCGGCGCCACTGCGCATCAGGTCACGCACATGGGTCAGCAGCTTGCGGCCCAGCGCCCCACCGGGGTGGGAGCGGGCAAAGTCCTCTGGCTTGAAGCCGCGTGCATCGAGCAAGGCCACGGCCAGGGCATCGCCCAGGGCCATCTGGGCCGTGGTGCTGGCGGTGGGAGCCAGATTGAGCGGGCAGGCCTCCTCGGCCACAAAGCTGTCCAACACGATGTGGGCGTGCTTGGCCAGGCTGGATTCGGCGCGGCCCGTCATGGCCACGATGGTCACGCCCAGGCGCTTGAGCACGGGTAGCACGGCGTTGAGCTCATCGCTCTCGCCCGAGTTGGACAGGGCCAGCACCACATCACCGGGCGTCACCATGCCCAGATCGCCATGGCTGGCCTCGGCCGGGTGGACGAAGAGCGAGGGCGTGCCGGTGGACGCCAGGGTGGCGGCGATCTTGCGGCCCACATGGCCGCTCTTGCCCATGCCCATCACGGCCACACGGCCGCCGCAATTGAGCACCGCCTGCACGGCGGCCACAAAGGACGCACCCAGGCGCGGGCCCATGGCCGTCAGCGCAGCGGCCTCGATGCTCAGGGCTTTTTGGCCCATTTGGATGGCGCGGGCCGTGTCTAGAGAGGGGGCGTTGTTCATGGGCGGAAGTATATCGAGGGCACCTCTGGGGGCGGGGCCAGTCTGGGCTCTGCCCGGGCCTGTTTTACTCAGGCCTAAGCCCGATGGGCGGTTTTTCTGCGCTTGCCCAGCAGCTGCGCCGCCATGGCCCGCGCCTGAGCCAGCAAGTCTTCGTCCGGCCCCGAGACCTGGGCCGCCACCGTCAAGCCCTCGCCCAGCAAAAAGAGCTGGGCCGCGGCCTGGGATGGCTCGGCCAGACCGGCTTCGGCGCAGACCTGGGTCAGGTAGTCGCGCAGGCCCTGCTTGTGCTCGGCCGCGATGGCATGGCTGAGGTCGGCCAGATCGGGGTACTCGGCCGCCGCATTGATGAAGGCGCAGCCGTGGAAGCCCGGCTCCCGCGTCCAGTCCTCGATGAAGTCCAGATAGCTCAGCGGCCGCTCGGCCACCGGCACCGCCTCCAGGCGGCTGCGCAAGCCGTCCATAAAGCATTGATCGCGTTGGCGCAGGGCGGCTTGCACCAGCGCCTCCTTGGTGGGGAAGTAGCGGTACAGCGTCTTCTTGGTCAGCTGGGCCTCTTGGCTGAGCTGGTCCACCCCGGTGGCATGAAAGCCCTGGCGGTAGAACAAGGCCATGGCGCTGTCCAGCAATTGGTCGTACTTCTTCATTGCAGAGGGAGTCGAAGCGATGGAGCGAGTATCCCTTCCCAAGCGACAAAAGTAAACCGATCGGTTGACCGAGGTATACCGATCTGTTTACTATTCCGGCATTCGCTCACTCACCCACCCTCACCGCACTCGAAAGCAATAGCCATGTTCAGCCACCACCTCCTGCTCCGCTTAGGCCGTTCGGCCGCCCCGGCCCGCCCCTCGCTGGGCTTTGTGCTCAGTTCCGCCCTGGGCGCTGCCCTGGCCATCAGCCTGACGGGCTGGCTGAGCCTGGCCAGCGGCCACCCCTGGTTGATGGCGCCCTTTGGTGCCAGCTGCGTGCTGGCTTTTGGGCTGCCGGACAGCCCCCTGGCCCAGCCGCGCAGCATTGTGCTGGGTCATCTGCTGTCCAGCCTGGCGGGCCTGCTGGTCCTGCACTTCATCGGCAACAACCTCTGGGCGGCCGGCTTGGCCGTGGGCCTGGCCCTGGCCTTGATGCAGCTCAGCCGCAGCGTCCACGCGCCGGCCGGTGCCGACCCGCTGGTGCTGTTCGCTGGCCAGACGGCCTCCTTGCAATTTTTGCTGACCCCGGTGTTGGCCGGGGCGCTGAGCATCGTGGCCCTGGCCTGGCTGCTCAACAACGCCAGGCAGCGCGGCAGCTACCCGCGTTACTGGTGGTAATCCGGGGCATTGCAATAGTCGGCTGTTACCTGCCCAGGGGTGCTGCTTTCCACAATCGGCTCACACCCACAACGCTTGGAGACCGTGATGACTGGAAAGAAGCTGCTGATGCTGGTCGGCGACTATGCCGAAGACTACGAAACCATGGTGCCCTACCAAACCCTGCTGGCCGTGGGCCACAGCGTGGACGCGGTCTGCCCCGAGAAGAAGGCGGGTGAGCACATCTTGACCGCCATCCACGACTTCGAGGGCGCGCAGACCTATTCCGAAAAACCCGGCCACCGCTTTGTGCTCAACGCCACCTTCGCCGACATCCAGGCCGAGGACTATGCCGCGCTCGTCATTCCCGGCGGCCGCGCGCCCGAGTACCTGCGCACCATGCCCGGCGTGCTGGCCCTGGTGCGGCACTTCGCGCAGAGCGGCAAGCCGATTGCCGCCGTCTGCCACGGTGCGCAACTGCTGGCGGCGGCGGGCGTGATTCGCGGCAAGCGCATCTCGGCCTACCCGGCCTGCGCCGCCGAGGTGGAGCTGGCCGGCGCCAGCTATGCCGAGATCGCGGTAGACCAGGCCGTCACCGATGGCCAGTTCGTCACCGCCCCGGCCTGGCCCGCCCATCCGGCCTGGCTGGCGCAGTTCCTGGCCCTGCTGGGCACGCGGATCAGCCACTGAGCCGAGAATAAGCCCTCACCCGCCGGAGCCAGCCATGTGCGAAGTCTTCATCAGCGCCAATCCCGAGTCTTATGAATCGCGCACCCGCTCGGTTCGTCTGCACGGCGTGATCACCAGCATCCGGCTGGAAAACCTGCACTGGGAGGTGCTGGAAGAAATCGGCCGACGCGACGGCATGAGCGTCACCCAGCTGATCGAAAAACTCTACGACGAGCTGGTGCAGGCGCGCGGCGCGGTGGGCAATTTCGCCTCCTTCTTGCGCGTCAGCGCTCTGCGCTACATGGCCTTGCAGGCACGCCAGCGCATCCCCACCGACCTGAGCGTGGCCATTCGCTCGCTGGAGCCTCACCAGGTCTTGCAAGACCTGCCCGCCAGCTGGGCCAGCCCAGCGCAGCGGGTGAGGCTGGGCTAAGCCGCGCGCGCTCTTGCCAAACGACAAAAGGCCCTCACGGGCCTTTTGTTTTGGTGCAGCAATCCGTCGAGGATCAGCACTAGATCAGGGATACAAGCCGCGCTCTTCACGCGCTTCCAGCACCCGGGTGCAAGCCACCACGAAGGCGGCGGTGCGCAGCGAGATCTTGTGATGTTCGCTGGTGTCCCAGATGTGCTTGAAGGCGCCGGTGATGATCTTGTCCAGGCGGACATTGATCTCGTCTTCGGTCCAGAAGAAGGAGCTGAAGTCCTGCACCCACTCGAAGTAGGACACGGTCACGCCACCCGAGTTGGCGATCACATCGGGCACGACGACGATGCCACGGTCGGCCAGCACGGCGTCGCCGTCGGGCGTGGTCGGGCCGTTGGCGCCTTCCAGCACCAGGCGGGTCTGCAGGCCTTCGGCGCGTTCCTTGCTGATCTGGCCTTCCAGTGCGGCCGGGATCAGAACGTCGCTCTTGACCTTCCAGAAGTCCTCATTCGCAATGCGGTCACCGCCCGAGAAGCCGCCCACGCCGCCGGTCTTGGCCACATGGTCCAGCAGGTTTTGCATATCAAAACCACGCTCGTTCAGGATGGTGCCGGTGTGGTCTTGCACCGCCACGATCTTGGCACCCGCAGCAGCGAACAGCTTGGCGGCGATGGAGCCCACATTGCCGAAACCTTGCACGGCGATGCGTGCGCCTTCCATCTCGATGTTCAGGCGGCGCATGGCTTCACGGCCGATCACGAACACACCACGGCCGGTCGCCTGCACACGGCCCAGCGAACCACCCAGGGCGATGGGCTTGCCCGTCACCACGCCGGTGGAGGTGGCGCCGGTGTTCATCGAGTAGGTGTCCATCATCCAGGCCATGATCTGGCCATTGGTATTGACGTCAGGCGCGGGGATGTCTTGCTGCGGGCCGATGATGATGCCGATCTCGCTGGTGTAACGGCGCGTTACTTTCTCCAGCTCCTTCATCGACAAGGTCTTGGGATCCAGGCGGATGCCGCCCTTGGCGCCACCGTAAGGCAGGTTGACGGCCGCGTTCTTGATCGTCATCCAGGCCGACAGCGCCATCACTTCTTCCAGCGTCACGTCGGGGTGATAACGCACGCCGCCCTTGCCCGGGCCACGCGTCAGGCTGTGCTGCACGCGGTAGCCTTCATAGTGAGCGATGGTGCCGTTGTCCAACTCGATGGGGATGTCGACGATCAGCGCACGCTTGGGGCGGCGCAGGGTCTCAACCCAACGCGCCAGATTGCCGAGGTAAGGCTCCACCGCGTCGATCTGCGACAAATACGTGCCCCAGGGGCTGTTGCGGGTCGGCGAAACGAAGGACAAATTGGGCATGTAATGCTCCGTAACTTTTGATGGCCCGAACGGTATCAAGACTTGACCCTGTCCGGCCCCAAAGTCCGAAGCCGAGTGCACATGCGGCTATGCGGCTTGCGCATAGGGTGGGTGCGGCGGCCTATTAGCCGCGGCTTTCGCACAAGTGGTTCGCCTGTTGCACCTCTGGGCCGGCGCAGATTGACCAAAGCATGCGCCCGGGAACGTGGACAGGAGGGAGGCGACTTGGTGCCCAAAGACGAAGTTGCACGAACTTCGGCTACAGGCTGGTTGCTGCCGGTCAGGACTGGCGGCCGAATGGCTGCCGCCGCCGGAACCGGCCCATCGTTGTCCGGCCGCTGTAAATTCAAAGCTGTCGCACATCGCCGAGCGCCCGGCAAGTTCCCGCCCCACAAGGCGTGTAAACGAGAACGGGCAAGACCGCCAACAGCCTGAATCCATGTCGCTCGTGAGCCTTATGCAAGGCTTGGCAATGTCCCGGTACCCAACGTCACGCCGGGACGTTCGCGCTCAGGTTGCCGAGGCCTACTGCATCTGTTCATTCCGAAGGAATGCCAGGGTAGACTGACGACCCTTGAAGACGACTCTAGGCGACATGGCCGACGCAGTGCACCAGGACAAAGAACCATGGGTGGCAGCAGAACAGGTAGCAGGCAAATGAGGACCGTTTATTGCTGGCGGGAGCACAAGGGCTTGCCGGCGCACAAAGTCGGTCTCCTTTGGAGGTTCCAGCTCTATGTGGTGGATGCGTGGGTACGAGCTGGCGGTGTTGGTGAAAGCGGCGAAGACCAAGGCGCAAGGGAAGCGCCATGAGCATGAACGAGGCGGATATCTTGATTGAACAAGTCACGCCCTTATCCACCGCAGGCCACGTGGGCTCAAGTGCAGCTGAGCGAGCCCAAGCATCCTGAACCACATCATAAGAAAGCTAGCCATGTCCGGACCAAAGACATACAGCGTGGGGGCCGATGAACCAGACGAACTCGTCGAGGGCGACGAATCCGATGCAAGCGGCTTGGACCCGGAGAGCGATGAAGGCTCTGAGATTGAGGTGCCGTTCGATCCGATGAAGATCGACATCATTGTCAAGGCAATGACGATTGGAAGCCTTGAGACAAGGCTAGAGAACGAGGAATTAGACCTTACACCAGACTTCCAGCGGCAAGCCAACGTGTGGAATTACAAGCGAAAGTCGAGACTCATCGAATCGATCTTCTTGCGGATCCCTCTGCCTTCTTTCTACTTCAGTGAGGACAGCGAAGGCACCTATTCCGTGGTTGATGGACTTCAGCGCCTTTGCGCCATCTTTCACTTTATGAAGCCGAGGGCGTTGGCGGCCGCAACTGGCGTGAAACTAGCGCCCCTCGAGCTGCAGGATCTGCAGTACCTCAAGGAGCTAAATGGCAAGACCTTCGACGAATTGGATCGCAAGTTCCAGCGGCGCATTTCAGAGCTTGAAATAACTGCGAACGTCATTCGTGCTAACACTCCGCCAGCAGTGAAGTTCAATGTCTTCGCTCGTCTGAATCAAGGGGGCATGCCACTAAATGCCCAGGAGATTCGAAATGCGATCTTCCCTGGCGTTTGGAGAAAGAAGATCAAGGCACTGGCTGAGAGCGAAGCCTTCCGAAAGGCGACAGACGGTAAGGTACGAACGGAGCGCCAGCAAGATGTTGAACTTGTGCTGCGCTTTATTGCGCTATGGCAGCTTGGGGCGCCTTTCCAGCGTCCTGCGAATCAGACACTTGACGAGTTTTTGAATGCGGTTGTCGAGGAACAGCTTTCTCAGTGGTCTGACGGAATGTGGCAAGACGCGGGGAATGCCTTTATCCACTCGATCGAAGCTACCCGATCGGTCTTTGGCAAACACGCGTTTCGCAAGAGCGTGCCTGGTCAGCGGCGGCGACCTATCAACCGAGGACTTTTCGAGTCGCAACTTGTCGTATGCGGAATCCTTAGCCCCGAAAATCTTCAGAAGGTGCAACTCAGACGGGACCTCGTTGAGATGAAGTTTGCCGAGGCGCTGGACAGCGATGGTGACTTCATTCAGTCGTTGCTGTATGCCACGGGGTCGGCCACTGCATCAAATATCCGAATCAAAACTCTGGCTGTGATCATGAACGAGGTGATAAATGCTGAGCTATCTGAAGCTTGAGAACTTCAAGTCAGCCAAGGATCTGGAGATTGACCTGCGCCCGCTCACTGTTCTCGCTGGTTTGAACGGATCAGGCAAAAGTTCAGTCCTACAGGCAGTGGCTCTACTGAAGCAAACACTGGATCAAGGCGAAGCGCCCAAGACGCTTCCTCTCCGAGGCGCACTTGTTCGACTAGGCCGCAGTGAGGATGTTCATTTTGAGGGCGCCGAAACTTCGAAGTTAGCGTTGGCGATTCGCTCCTCTGCGGGCCTCGTCCGATTCGTCAGTGCAGCCAAAGATGAAGCTGACACTCTGGAATTAACTGTCGAAGGCGACTGGGCGTTGCTTAAGCGTGAACTAGGCACTTGGTTTCAGTTCATTCAAGCTGATCGTATGACGCCTGCGCCGCAGTATGACCAAGCTAGTACGCCCGACCAACAGCGAGGCTGGCTGGGTTGTCGTGGTGAGTTCACTGTCGACTATCTTCAGCGAAACGAAGGTAAGCGCGTAACAGACGGACGACTTTGCCCCGGCGATGTTTTCAAGTTAGATGCGGCTCTTCTAAGGCTGATAGCGCCCACGCCAAGGCTTGGCGACCAGACTGCTGCGTGGCTGCAGATGCTCAGTCCAGGTGTTCGTCTGAGGGCGATTCCCGTAGACCTCGCTGATGCAACGTCGCTTCGATTCCAATACACCAGTACCGATATTGCATCCAGTACCCGGGAGCATCGGCCCTCAAACGTGGGCTTCGGCTTAACCTACTCCCTGCCGATCATCGTCGCGTGCCTAGCCGCAGAATCTGGCGCCATATTGCTGCTTGAGAACCCCGAGGCGCACCTTCATCCAAGGGGCCAAGCTGCGCTTGGACGGCTTCTTGCCATGTGCTGCGCCGATGGAGTTCAGATAATTGTCGAAACGCACAGCGATCACTTGTTGAATGGCATACGGGTTGCAGTAAAGCAGAAAGCAATCGATGCAGATAGCGTCGCGCTGCACTACTTCCAGCGCGAAATTCTTAGTGGCGAAAGTCAGACTGAGTCCCCTAGGATACTTCCTGACGGACAACTGGACAGGTGGCCTGAAGGGTTCTTTGACCAGTGGGACAAGAGCTTAGACGCCCTGCTGGACTAAGGGCATTTTCAATGTCCGATCGACTCCTACTACTGCACTGGAACGAGATCTCAGTTCCGCAGAATGCAACACCCGAAGACCTCGAAACTAATCCGCGATGGCCTAAATTGGCCCGTAGCGCTATGGATGAGTTCTTCAAGGCCCAAAAGTTGCGTCCAGATGTGCGAATCTCGTTTTCGCGCGGATTCTTCCACGGCATAGTGGCAGAAAGACCGTTCCTAAGTTGGCTGGAACTGTGGCTCGGCAAGGAGCGGGCCCAAAAGCTAAAGGGACGAGCAGTTCAGCCCATGCAGCAAGGGGTGCCGCCATTCGCAGAGCTTGACTGTGAGCTCTCCGTTCTTGGAAGGCCGGGCGAGGGAGTCACTCGAGCACATCTGGCTGACACCTGGGCCTGGAGTTTGGCACTTCCTGAGACCGGGGCAATCGATTCGATGATCCGGGCTGATAGGGTATCCGTTGAACATGACCAAGTCACTGAGGTTGAAGTGCGCAACTTGGCGTCTGACCCGCACGCCGAGAACTGGGCAGATGAATTCTCAACATGGGGCCAGACCGTCTCAGCCAATCACGTTATTGCTCAGGTTGATGGTCTTCTGTTCATCATGTATCCACTTGACCATGGTCACCCTCACCTTCACGTGCACGCTCAAGACGATAGTTCACTGAATGCAAAGTATCGGGTCGACAAGTTCGAGGCGTTAACGAGCCGAAATCCAGCGGGGCTGGACGCAAAGATGGGTGCGTGGATAGCCGAACATCGGAATGCCCTGCTTAAGTCTTGGGAGCGTTGTCAAGCAGGCAAGTTCCCCCTCAAGCTCTGAGCATGCGCATTCGCTACCACTTAGTGACCGGCGCGCCTACGTGCATAACTACAGATCAACAGGCCATTCTGACCAACCGGGCCAAACAAGTTTGACCAACTGCAGAGTCCAGTCTTGCTGACCACCCATGCCGGCGATGAGAGGTCGACTTGCCGAGCGCTGCCGTCGGGCTAAGCCCGGAAATGGCGGTACCGCCAGTCCAGGTAGCGGCTAGGCTGTCGGGGGCGGTTTGCTTTCCAGATCACACGAGGCCTACAACTGCGCCACCTCGTCCTGCGGCCGTTCGGACTCGCGGAGGCCACACGGCCCATGCCCGCTTTGGGGTAGTAACCGTGAGTACGTCCGCCACCGGTCAGCGTCGACAGCCGCTGCAGAGCTGACTTCCAAGCTTGAGTGTGAACTTCGCTTTGGGAACCCCCATCCGGCTATGGATATTTAAACGGCCACAGAGAACTTCATCCCGTCAGCGGGCACAGCGATCGCAGCCTTGGAATTCCCAGTCATGCTTAGGTGGGGCATGGACTGAGTCATTTCCGACCGGACCCTCCAGGCATGCGGCCCAAAGCGAAATGGCAGCCAAGCGCCATCAATCCTGCCTCAAACACTCAATCGGCAACAGCTTGGACGCCCTTCTCGCCGGGTAGTAGCCGAAGAAGATGCCCACCGCGCTGGCAAAGCCCACGGCCACCAGGATGTGTTTGAAGGCCAGCACCATCTCGAACTTGCCGGTGGCGTTGACGCCGGCCACGCCCAGGGCTGCAAGGCCTAGGCCGATCAGGCCGCCCAGGACGCAGAGCAACACGGCTTCGCCCAGGAACTGCCACAGCACATCGCGCGGCTTGGCACCGATGGCCATGCGGATGCCGATTTCGCGTACCCGCTCGCTCACACTGACCAGCATGATGTTCATGATGCCGATGCCGCCCACCAGCAGGGAGATGGCGCCGATCACGCCCAGGCCTAGCGACAAGCCCGTGCCGATGGCCGCGCCGGTCTTGGCGATGCTGGCCAGGTCGGTGATGGCGAAGTCGTCCAGCTTGTCGCCGGTGATGCGGTGGCGGTCGCGCAGCAGCTCGGCCACGTCGAGCTTGGCGTCTTCCATGCCGCTGGCGTCTTTGACCTGCAGGCTGATGTAGTGCACCAGGCCGGGCCGGGCCAGGCGCAAGGGCATGGCGCTGATGGGCACCAGCACCAGCTCGCCCAGCTCGGTGCCGTCCAGGGTGCGGCCTGAGCCGCCCATCACGCCGATGATGGTGAAGGGCTGGCCGTCCATGCGCAGCACTTGGCCCAAAGGGTCGCGGCCCGCGTAATGGGTTTGCGCCAGCTTGGAACCGATCACCACCACCCGGTTCGCGGCCTGCACATCGCGCTCATCCAGGGCCACGCCGGACTCCACCCGCCAGTTGCGCAGGGTGATCATGGCGGGCGTCACGCCCAACACGGTTTGGTTGCTATTGCTGTCGCCGTATTGCAGCTGGAAGAAGCCTTGCAATGCCGGCGCGGCGCCCTTGAGCGAGGGCAGCTTGGCCAGGGCGCGGGCGTCGTCCACGGTGAGGTTGGGCACCTCACCGCTGCGCCGGCGCACGCCGCCGCCGTCCACCGGCGTGCCTGGCTGCACGATGAGCTGGTTGCTGCCCAGCACCGAGAGTTCTTTGTCGATGAAGTTGCGCACGCCGTCGCCCACGCTGAGCATCATCAGCACCGAGGCAATGCCGATCACCACGCCCAGCATGGTCAGGGCACTGCGCAGGCGGTTGGCGTTCAGGGAGCGCAGGGCTTCGAGGAAAACTTGGGCTGCGTTCATAGGTGGGCCTGTTCTGAGGGGGCGCCATCAAAGGCGACTCGCCCGTCTTTCAAACGCACCAGGCGCTTGGCTTGCAGGGCCACATCGGGCTCGTGGGTGACCAAGACGATGGTCAGGCCCATCTCGCGGTTGAGCCGCTCCAGAATGGCCAGCACCTCGGTGGTGGTTTGGGTGTCCAGATTGCCGGTGGGCTCGTCGGCCAGGAGCAGGGGCGCCTCATTGGCGAGCGAGCGGGCAATCGCCACCCGCTGTTGCTGGCCGCCGCTCAACTGATTGGGCATGCGCTTGGCCAGCTGACCCAGGCCAACTTGGTCCAACAAGGTTTGCGCCCGGGCCCGCGCCAGGCTGCGACTCTTGCCCGCGTAAATCAGGGGCAGGGCCACGTTGTCGAGCACGCTCATGCGCTTGAGCAGATTGAAGCTCTGGAACACAAAGCCGATCTCGCGGTTGCGCAGGGTCGCGTGCTCGGCCGTGGAGAGTTGGCTGACGTCGCGCCCTTGCAGCAGCAGCTCACCGCCGTCGCAGCGATCCAGCAAACCCATCAGATTCATCAAGGTGCTCTTACCCGAGCCGCTGGAACCCATCAAGGCCAGGTAGTCGCCGCGCTGCACGGTCAGGTCGATGCCGTGCAGCACAGGCGTTATGACATCGCCCGTGCGGTAGCTCTTGGTGATGCCGCGCAGGGCCAGCACCGGAGAATTTTGGCTGGCACCGCTCACAAGCCGTCCTTATTGCCGTCCTTGAGGATGCGGCGGGTGATGACCGTATCGCCGCGCTTCAAATTGCCGCTGAGCAGTTCGGTGAACTTGGTGTTGGAGATGCCCACCGTGACCTCATGCGCGGTCAGTCGTTGATCCTTGTCCACCGTGTAGACCTTGTAGACGCGTGAGCTGCCGCGCAGGGTGGAGAGCACGCCGTCATCGTCCGGCCGGTTCAACGGCGCGGAGGCGGCGGCTGTGGCCGAGGCCGGCGCAGAGGCCGCGGAAGCGGAAGCACTGGCAGCAGCCGAGGCCTTCAACTCCTCCTCGGTCGGCACAAAGCGCAGGGCCGCCGTGGGCAGGCGCAAGGCCTTGGGGCGCTGGGCCACGACGATGCGGGTCTGGGCCGTCATGCCAGGCTTGAGCGAGCCGTCCTCGTTGGGCACATCGACGATCACCGTGTAAGTGACCACGCCTTGGGTATTGGTGGCGTTGAGGCGGAACTGCTGCACCTTGCCCTCGAACTCGCGGTTAGGAAAGGCATCCACCACAAAGCGCACCGCCTGGCCCTCGCGCAGCAGGCCCACATCGGCCTCGGAGACATTGGTCTGGATGACCATCTCGCGCAGGTCTTTGGCGATCAGGAACAGCTCGGGCGTCTGGAAGCTGGCGGCCACGGTCTGGCCCACGTCCACGCTGCGCTTGATCACGACGCCATCCACCGGCGAGCGGATCACGCTATTGCCCAGGTCCGTCTGGGCGGCGTCGAGTTGGGCGCGGCTGACCTCCACCTGGGCCAGGGCCGCGTCCAGCTCGCGCTTGCTCTGGTCGCGCTGAGGCAGGGACAAAAAGCCCTTGGCCACCAAGCCCTCGTTGCGCTCGAAGTTGCCGCGCGCAAACGCCACTTGCGCCTCGGCCGCCCGCATGCTGGCGCGGGCCTGGCGCACACGGGCCTCAAAGTTCGCCGGGTCCAGGCGTAGCAAAACCTGACCCTTCGTGACCTTGTCATTGAAGTCCACCAGGCGCTGGGCCACCGTGCCGCTGACCTGGGAGCCCACGGTCACCACCGTCACCGGCTGCAGATTGCCATTGGCCATCACCACCTGGGTGATGGCGCCTTCGTCGATCTCGCTGCTGCGGAACTGAGCGGGCTTGGGTGCATGAGCCGATTGCGACTTCATCCACCAGCCACCACCCCCCAGAACGGCCAAAGCAATCAGGCCTAGGCTCAGGCGTTTTTTAAGTCGAGTCAAAGCAAGCTCCAAAAAGGCAAAGGTTTCCAGCGTGCTGCAGTATCGTCGGGCTCGGGCGGGCTCACCCAAAGTCATGGTTCTTAGATACCCCAGGGTCAGGTCTTGCCCCCATCTCAGTGCTGATGCTTCAAATGCAAGAATGAAGGGTCAGATCTCACAAACCTATTGCCGGGAGGCTTGCCCATGGTTGTTCTCCACACCCCTCGCCTGCGTCTGGAGCCCTTGACGGACGCGCACCTCGAAGGCCTGCACCGGCTCAATAGCGACCCCGAGGTGATGCGCTACATCACCGGCAAGCCCGACACCCTGGCCGACACCCAGCTGATGATCGACCGGGTCAAGGCGCGCTGGGCCGAGTGGGGCTACTCCTGGTGGGGCTTTATCGAGCTGGCCACGGGCGAGCTGATAGGCGCGGGCTGCATCCAGCACTTGGGCCGGGTCAAGAGCGGGCCGCTGGAAATCGGCTGGCGCCTGCGGCGCGACCGCTGGCACCAGGGCTTTGCCTCCGAGGCCGCCGAACGCATGGCCGACTTCGCGTTTGAGGACCTGCAAGCCGAATCGCTGTGCGCTGTGCGTGACCCCGCCAACGCCGCCTCGGGCAAGGTGATGGAGCGGCTGGGCATGGGCTACACCGGCATCGAACACTGGTACGACCTGGACATGGCCCGCCACGATATGAGCCGCGCAGACTGGCTGCTAGCCCGCGAGCGGCGGCCCGGCCATCGGCACTGAGGCCCGGCGTTTAATATGGAGGCATGATCTCCTCCCTGGACCTCGCCCTGCTCTATCTGATCGCCGCCGTCCTGAGCGTGGTGGTCTGCCGCAGCCTCAAGCTGCCGCCCATGCTGGGCTATCTGGCCGCCGGTGTGTTGATCGGCCCGCATGCCCTGGCGCTGTCGGGCGACACGGCCGATGTGCACTATCTGGCCGAGTTCGGCGTGGTCTTCCTGATGTTTGTGATCGGGCTGGAGTTCAATCTGCCCAAGCTGCGCAGCATGCGCCATCTGGTCTTCGGCCTGGGCCTGCTGCAGGTGCTGCTCACCATTCTGGGCGCCATCTTCGGCAACTGGGCCCTGGACCATGTGTTCGCCTGGTTTGGCGTCGAGTGGGATCTGGGCTGGAAGGGCGCCCTGGTGCTGGGCGCGGCCATGGCCATGAGCAGCACGGCCATCGTCGTCAAGCTGATGGCCGAACGCCTGGAGCTGGAGAGCGAGCATGGCCGGCGCGTCATCGGCGTGCTGTTGTTCCAGGATTTGGCCGTCGTGCCCCTGTTGGTGATGATCCCGGCCCTGAACAGCAGCGGAGCTGAGATGGCACAAAGCCTGGCCTGGGCGACGCTGAAGGCCGGGGTCTTGCTCACGCTCTTGCTGGTGGGTGGGCAAAAAGTGATGCGCTGGTGGCTGACCCTCCTGGCCCGCCACAAGAGCGAAGAGCTGTTCATGCTCAACGTGCTCTTGGTGACTCTGGGCCTGGCCTGGCTGACCGAGCATGCGGGCCTGTCCCTGGCCCTGGGCGCTTTTGTGGCCGGCATGCTGATCGCCGAGACCGAGTACAAGCACCAGGTGGAAACGGACATCCGTCCCTTCCACGATGTGCTCTTGGGCCTGTTCTTCATCACCATTGGCATGAAGCTGGACTGGCGCCTGCTGCTGGCGCAATGGCCGCTGGTGCTGCTGCTCAGCACCTTGCCCATCCTGGCCAAGTTCGCCCTCATCACCGGCCTGGCCAAGCTGTTCAAGGCGCCCACCGGCGTCTCGCTGCGCACCGGCCTGTTTCTGGCCCAGGCAGGCGAGTTCGGCTTTGTGCTCTTGACCCTGGCCAGCCAGCACCAGCTGATCCCCGCGCAGTATGTGAGCCCGGTATTGGCCAGCATGGTGCTGTCGATGTTGGCCTCGCCCATCCTCATCATGTACAGCAACCGCATCGTGATGAAGCTGTCCAGCAGCGACTGGATGTTGCAGTCCCTGCAGCTGACCACCATTGCCAAGAAGGCGATCAAGGCGGACGCCCACGTCATCATCTGCGGCTACGGCCGCAGCGGGCAGAACCTGGCCCGCTTGCTGGAGGGCGAAGGCATTCCCTATATGGCCCTGGACCTGGACCCTGACCGGGTGCGCCAGGCCGCGGCGGCCGGCCAAAGCGTGGTGTTTGGCGACGCCGCTCGCCTGCAAAGCCTGATGGCCGCCGGCCTGGCCCGCGCCAGCGCCGTGGTGGTGAGCTACCCCGACACCGCCTCGGCCCTGAAGATCTTGCATCTGGTGCATTCGCATGCGCCGCAGGTGCCGGTGGTGGTGCGCACCATCGACGACAGCGATCTGGAGCGCCTGCGCGCCGCCGGTGCCACCGAGGTGGTGCCCGAGGCTATCGAGGGCTCGTTGATGCTGGCCAGCCATGCCCTGGCCCTGGTGGGCGTACCCATGCGGCGGGTGATTCGCCTGACCCGTGACGCGCGGGATGCGCGTTACGGCTTGCTGCGCGGCTACTTCCACGGCGCCGACGATGACAGTGCCGAGGACCACAACCACGCCCGCCTGCGCTCCGTCACCCTGCCCACGGCCAGTGCCTACGCCCAGCAAGCCCTGGGCATGCTCGCCCTGCATGCCACCGGCGTGTCGGTGGTGTCGGTGCGGCGGGCCAATGGCGCGGTGGTGCAGGCCATTGATGATTTGCTGCTGCATGGCGGTGACACCCTGGTGCTGTCGGGCGTGCCCGAGGCCTTGGCCTTGGCCGAAGAGAAGCTGCTGCGGGCGTAAAGGCGGGGCAAGCGGCATCAAAGCCGCGACAAAGCCGCGACAAAGCCGCTCGGGCTTGCGCATTTGTTCACACACAAGGCCTTGGCGGGGCCTAGAACCCCTGCGATAGGGGGTGACTGAGCGAGAGCTCCGGGCAGACACTGCGGTCAAGCCATCTGCAAGACCGGAGCCCCCCCGTGAAAACCGAATCCAAACTCCCCCGCCTCGCCGCCACCCTCAGCCTGCTGGCGGCCTGCGCTGGCGCACAGGCTTCACCGCTCACGCTCAGCGGTTTTTCCATGGGCTACGAGAACATCGACACCAGCATGTCCAATCTGGTCTCGGTCGGCCAGTTCAAGGGCAAGATGGACCTGGGTGCAGGCCCGGTGGACATCCTGACCTTCTGCACCGACATCTACCAGAGCTTCAACTGGAACACCAATTACGACTACACCTTGGTGGCCAATGGCTCGGCCAATGGCTTCACCGCGAAGCAGGCCGATCTGCTGGGCCGGCTCTACACCGAGGCCGGCGCCATCGACAGCACGACCAAGAGCGCGGCCTTCCAGCTCTCCATCTGGGAAATCCTCTACGACACCAATAACAGCCTGAGCCTGAGCAGCGGCAACTTCTCGCTGGACTCCGGCGGCAGCACCGCGGTGCGCAACCAGGCCTCGGCCTGGCTGGCGGGCTTGTCGGGCATCACCAGCAGCTATCAGGTGCAAAGGCTTTACAACGCCAACAGCCAGGATTTCATCGTCGCCAAAGAATCGCAAAAGCCCGATGCCAATCAGGTGCCCGAGCCCGCCGGCTTGGCCCTGGGCCTGACGGCCCTGGCCGCCATGGCCATGGTGCGCCGCCAAACACGCAAGTCTTGATCCCCTAAATCCCGGAATATGGGGTCAGAGTGATTTAA
>NZ_QAJN01000007.1:300328-388472 GCF_003852425.1 Paucibacter sp. KBW04
TTAAATCACTCTGACCCCATTTTTTTAACCCCATTTTTTTAGATCACCGGCGAAGGGTCATTGCGCAAGGGGCGCTCGCCTTCCACCATGCCTTGGTGGTGGCTGAGAAAGACCTGACCCTCGAACCAGCGCTGCCAGTCGCTGGCACGCAGGCGGTCCAGCACCGGGCCTTTGACCTCGGACAGATCCAGGCGTCGGCCTTGCGATTTGAGGCTGGCATGCAGCTCGCGCAAGGCCTCCAGGCCGCTGAAGTCGATGCTGTTGACCGGTGACATCAAGAGCACCACCCGGCGCACCAGGGGCTGGGTCTGCAAATAGCCCTGCACCACATCGCTCAAGCCCCGCGCATTGGTGAACACCAGGCTCTCATCGATGCGCAAACCCATCACATCGGGCAAGCACTCGACCGCATGGCGGTCCACATTGCGGTAATGCTCGGTGCCAGGCACCCGGCCGATCTGCGCCACATGCGGGCGCGCGCTGCGCTGCAAGAGCAGGGCGATGGAACCCACCACGCCCAGGCCCAAGCCCACGGCCAGATTGACGCCCAGCACCGTCAGACAGACCAGCAACATCAGCAAGGCCTCGGGCCGCGCATAGCGCCAAGCATCGACAAAGGGCTGGAACTTCAGACCCGACAAAACCGCCACCAAGATGGTGGCCGAGAGCACCGCCTTGGGCAGCCAGGCCAAAGGTGCTGCCAGCAGCAGCATGGCCAAGCCCATGAAGACCGCCACAAAAGCGCCGCTCAAACGACTGCGGCTGCCCGCGTCCTGCAACAAGACGCTGCGCGAAAAACTGCCCCCCACCGGCATGCCGCCACTGAAGGCCGCGATCAGATTGGCCGCCCCCAGGCCGCGCAACTCGGCCGCCGGGTTGACCCGCTCGCCGCGCCGGCGCGCCAGCGACTCGGCCACCACCAAGCTGCTGACGTAAGCCATCAGCGACAAGAGCAAGGCGTGCGGCAGCAAGCCCAGCCAGAGGGCGGCGTCCAGGCGCGGCAGGCTGGGCCGCAGATCCAGCGGCGGCAGCGTGCCCAGCACGGCCACGCCGTGGGAGAGTGCATCGGTCTGCCAGGCCAAGCCCATGGCCGCCAGCAGCAGGCCCAGCGGCGCCAAGCGCGCCAAGGTGGGCGGCAGCCAGCGCCGCCCGGCCAGCAGCAGGGCGCAAGCACCCAGGCCATAGGCCAGGGTCAGGTCTTGCCAGACCAGGCCATGGGCCCAAAATTCTTGCGCCAAGGAAGGCAGATCCACACCTTTGGCCGGGCTACCAATCAGCACCGGCAGCTGGCTGATCGCGATGCTCAGCGTTGCACCGGTCTCAAAGCCGTAAAGCACCGGCACCGAGAGCAAGGAGGCCAGGGCATCCAGACGCAAGGCGGCAGCCAGGAGCAGGATCAGGCCCATCTCGGCCGCCAGCACCAGCGCCCCCTCGGCCGGGCTGACCCCGGCCGGCATGGCGCCCAGGGCTTGGGCAATCATCAGCGCCAGCACGGCCACCGGCCCCACCGCCAGCACCGGGCTTGAGCCCAGGGCGGCATAGGCCAGCAAGGGCAGCAAGCTGGCGTAGAGACCGATCTGCGGTGGCAGCCCGGCCAGCATGGCATAGGCCAGGCTTTGCGGGATCAAGAGCACGCTGACGACAAAGGCGGCCAGCACATCCTCGCGCACATGGGGTTGACGCAGGTGGGAGTGCAGCGTTTCGAGCGTGGTCTTCATCGGCGCCATTGTCGGCACAAATTGCACAAGCTCAGTGCGGGCCCAATACCTCGCGCAAATGCACCCGGTCCGAGCTACAAGCCGCCTCGAAATCGGCCTCGATCTGCTGCAGGGCCGAGCTGTCGTCCGCCTGCACGGTGGCGATGCCCAGGGCACGGTTGCGGCCCTTGGCCTTGGCCATATAGAGCGCCATATCGGCCCAGTTGACGGCTTGCTCCCAGTGCAAGGGCAGCTGGGCGGGCGGCAAGGGGAAATGTGCGAAGCCGATGGAGGCGGTCACGCGCAAGGGCCCGCCACTGCTTTGCACCGGCTCCCCGCCTATGCACATCAGCACCCGCTCGGCCAGCTGGCCGAGCTGCTCCTGGCTGACGTCGGCCGTGAAGACCAGGAACTCCTCGCCGCCCCAGCGCACCACCAGGTCCTCGTGGCGCACGGCATGGCTGATGCGCCGCGCCACCTCGCAGATCACGATATCGCCCACGGCATGACCGTACTCGTCGTTGACATGCTTGAAGTGGTCGATGTCTATCATCAGCAGGGCGCCGGTGAAACGGCTTTGCGCCTGCTGCTCCATCACCGCGAGGAAATGGCGGCGGTTGGCCAGATCGGTCAGCGGGTCGCGCTCGCTCTGGGCCCGCAGCAAGGCTTCGTTAGCCTTCAGGCGCTTGTTGGCGGCGCGCACCCGGCGCACCATCACCGTGGTCAGGGCCAAGGAGAGCAGCAGCAGGGCCGCCACCGCCGCCCCCACCTGGGTGAGCAGATGACGGTTGCTGAGCTGGTGGTCTTTGAGGCTGTTGTCGCGCGCCAGCAGGTCCAGATCGCGCTGCTTGCGCTCGATGTCGTACTTGATCTGCAGTTGCTGCAGGGCGGCCTCACGATTGCTGGCATGCACCTGGGCGCTGAGCTTGCGCTCCTCGTGATAGATGGCAATCGCTTCCTTGGCCCGGCCGGCGCCCTCCATCGCCTCGCCCATCTCGCGCAGCTCCAGCATGCGCAGACTCTGGTCGGGCTGGCCCACGCGCAGCTCGTCCACCCGGGCGGCCTCGCGCTTGGCGTTCTCGAACTGGCCCAGATACACATAGGCCACCGAGAGGTTGTGGCGCAGACTTCGCTCTATGCGTAGATCAAAGCGCTGCAATGCCATGGGCAGGGCCTGCAGGGCCAAAGTTACGGCTTGAGCCGCCTGCCCTTGGTGCATCAAGGTGTCCACCTGATTGGCACGGATTTGCAAGCCCACACGAATCGCATCGGCTTGTTCAGCGAAGGTTAGACCGTCCTCTAGCGCTTGCAACTGGGTCGGAAGATCGCGGCGAATCGAAGCCAAGGTCGCTTCATATACCTTGATTTGAGCCATCGCCAGCGGATCGCCCTGGGCGGTCTGCAAGGCTTGGACCAGCCAACGCCGCGAGGCCGCGTCCTGGTCTTGGGAATGCGCCAGCAAGGCCAGCGAGCCCATGCTGATGGCACTCATAAACGCGTCGCCCCCGGCTTCGGCCAGCTCAAGGCCGTATCGCGCAGTAGCCTCGGCAAAAGGCAAGGTACCCTCATTGCGCTGCTTGCGCTCCAGCACCCGCAAGGCATACCAGAGGCTGCGGAAATCACAGCCCTTGGCAATGCTGGCGCGCAAATCACTGCGCACGCAGGCCTTCTCCAGCCCTGCCACGGCGCGTTGAGCCAGGGCGGCGGCCGGCAAGGGCTGGCCCTGGCGATCGGCAATCTCGGCGCGCAGCAGATCCAGTCGGTTGCCAAACAAAGGGTCGGTCGACAAGCTATTGGCCAGGCGCTCGGCCGTGACGAAATCGGCGGCCTGGACGGCGATGCGGGCTTCGACCCAGCGCATCTGCTGCTGATGTTCGGTGTTAGCTGGGTCGCGCTGCAGCTGGTGCAGGCCGCGCAAGGCCTCGTCCGGCCTGTCGTAGGCGCGGCGCAGCAAGAGGCTCAGGCTGGCATCCAGCTTGGGATCGGGCGGGGCGTCGGGCCGCAGATCGGCCAGCAAAGAACTCGCCGAGGCGGCGGTCAGGGCCGGCGGAGGCGCGGTGGCGGAGACGCTGCGGGCATCGGCCCACACCGGCAGCACGCCCAAGCTGGCCAGCAGGCACGCGCAGCCCAGGGCTTGCAAGACGCGCGGCGCCACCCAGCCGGCTCGCACACTCATACCGTTGGCTCCAAGACTGGCCCTTGCAGGGTTTGCAGGCTGATCTGCCCCTCGCGCCAGGAGGACTCCATCTGCGCCGTCAGCTGCTGCAGCTGCGGTTCGTCCTTGGCGTCCACGCTTTCAATACCGTAAGCCTTGTTGCGGCCATGAGCCTTGGCCAGATACATGGCGGTGTCCACCAGATCGATGGCCCGCTCCCAGCTGGGCACCAAACCGTGCGGCATGATGGGCAGGCAGGCAAAGCCGATCGAGGCCGTCACCCGTATGGTCTCGCGCCCATGCACGATGGGCTGGCTGGCGATCTGGTCCAGCAGGCGCTGAGCCAGGGCCTTGGCATCGGCGGACTCATGGGAAACAAACGCCGGGCCGCCCCAAGTTGTTTCCCCTCCCCCTCGGGGGGCCTGACGCGCAGCGACAGGTCGGGGGGCTTCGGTTGCAGCTACCAGGATCAAAAACTCCTCGCCACCCCAGCGCACCACCAGGTCCACCTCCCGCAAGGCCGAGCGCAGGCGCTTGGCCACTTCGACCAGCACGCTGTCACCGGCCGCATGGCCGTAGTTGTCATTGATGCGCTTGAAGTGGTCGATATCGATCAGGAATAGCGTGCCGCTGAACTCGCCATCCTCGGGCTGGCGCTTGATGGCGGCCTGGAAGTAGCGGCGATTGGCCAGGCCGGTCAGCGGGTCGCGCTCGCTCTGGTGCTTGAGCGCCTCATTGCTGCGCGCCAAGGCATGGTTGGTCTTGCGTATGCGCTGATAGGCCAGGCCCAGCAAGATGGAGGACAGGACGACGCAGCCGCCCATGGCCGCCCACAGCTTGATTTGCAGATCGCGGGAGCGCAGCTGCTCGGCCTTGAGGCTGTTATCGCGGCCCAGCAGATCAATCTCCTTGGCGCGCTTGTCGTCGTCGTAGCGCGCCTGCGTTTCCAGCATGGCTTTGCGGGTCTCGGCCCGCAGGGCCTGATCGTCCCAGCGCCGGTGCTGGTGATAGGCCTTGACGGCGCCGGGCAAATCGCCGGCGCGCTCCAGATACTCGCCCAGCTCCAGCCAACCCAGGGCGGCGTCGCCCACGGAGCCCAGCCTCTCGTCGGTGGCAATGGCCGCCATCACCTCGCGTCGGCCTTCGTCCACGCGCTTCTGGGAGATCTTGGCAAAGCCAATGTTGTAGCGGGCAACGGCCTCCGAGGTCGGGTCTTTGGCCTTCAGGGCCAGGGGCAGGGCTTCTTCCGCGACTTGCTGGGCCTGCGAGTAGCTGCCGCGCTTGAGCAGCAGATCGGCGTAATTGGCCAAGGCCAGGGCGAGGAGCTTGTCGGAGCCGGTCTGGCGGGCATAGGCCTGGGTCTTTTGCGAGGCCTTCAGCGCCAGCTCCATCTGGCCGCGTTCGCTGAGCACGATGGCCAGGGAGTTGTGGATCTGGTACATCAGCGCCGGGTCCGGGTCCTTGGCCGCCTCGGCCAAGGCCTGCTCGGTGAACTGCAAGGCTTGATCCAATTGCTGGGCCTGTGCATAGGCGTAGGACAACATGCTCAGCGTTAAGGCCCGGCGCCAGCTCTGGCCCATCTGATCGGCCAGCTTGAGCGCCTCATGCCCCGCCTCGACGGCGCCGTCGAAGTCTCCCGCGTCGCCGCGCATATGCATCTGAAACTGGTAGCAGCGGATCAGCAAGTCCTTGGGCGCATTGCTGCCCGAGAACGCCGGCAGGGCCTGCAAGGTCTTTAGCGCCTCGCGCCGCTGGCCCTTCAAGACCAGGATCTCGCCCCTGACAACGTCGGCCGCCAACTGGGCAAGCGAAGACCAGGGGCCTTCGGGCCAGGCCTGTAACTCGACCAACATCTGCTGGGCAAGGCTCTCATCATGGCTGCGCGCCGCCGCCGCGCCGCGCAGGGCCAGCACCTGCAAACGCTCCAGACTGCTGGGGGCTGTTCTGAGCTGCAGCTCGCGCAGCTTGCGTTCGTTCTCGTCGTTACTCAGCAAGCCACCACGCTCGATAGCCTCCAGCTCGCGGGCAAAGCTCTGTGCCTCCTCGCCACTGAGGCGCAAGCCTTGCAGCGAGGGTGGTGGAGCTGCGGCCTTGGCGCCGACGGCGGCCGAGGGTTCGGGTTGGCAGGCCGTTAGCGAGCACAGCAAACCCAGGCTGAGCAGCGCACGGTTCAAGGCCTGGATCAAGGGCCGCCGCGCCATGCGCGCCGCCCCCGACCCGGACGCGCGTCCAGGGTCGAGTCGACCCGACTCAGCAGTAAACCAGCAAGCCATGCTCATTCGTACGAATATCGGCGGCGTTGGTCTTGGCTTGACAGATCAGATGCGCTTGAATGTGCAGTAATTGTCAAACCGACGAGCGCACATCCTAGGGCATGGCGAGCATCTGACAGGGGGCCCTTGGCTCAACCGCGGGTTTACCGCGAGTCGGCCTGTGCGGCTGGCGTTGCGCCAAACCCATAGCTGGCCAGCAAGCCGCAGCCCTAGGACTTGCTGAAGCGAGCGAGGCGGCGATGAATGCCGCCCTCGCTCGAATTGGGCCTGAGGCCTCAGGCCGCCAGACCGGCCGCCGTCGTGGCTTCTTGGTAGCCGCGTGGCACGGCACCCAGCAGGCGCCGGGTGTATTCCTGCTTAGGTGCGTGCAGCAGGGCCTGGGTTTCGGCTTGCTCGACCACATCGCCGTTCTGCATCACCAAGACCTCGTCGGAGATGAACTTGACGACGGCCAGGTCATGGCTGATGAAGATGTAGGACAGACCGAACTCGTCCTGCAAGTCCTTCAGCAGATTCAGCACCTGGGCCTGCACCGACACGTCCAGGGCCGAGACGGCTTCGTCCAGCACCAAGACCTCGGGGTTCAGCGTCAGGCAGCGCGCGATGGCGATGCGCTGGCGTTGGCCACCGGAGAACTCGTGCGGGTATTTGTTCAGCACGGTGTCGTCCAGGCCCACCTTCTTCAGCAAGGCGCTGGCGCGCGCCAGGCGCTCGTCGTGGTCCTTGCCGATCTTGTGGATCTCCATGGGCTCGACCAGGGTCTGACCGATGGTGAAGCGCGGGTTCAGCGAGGCATAAGGGTTTTGGAACACCACCTGGATGCGGCGGCGCATCTTCTGCCAGTCGTTGCCGCTCATCTTGAGCAGGTCCTGGCCCTCGAACAGCACCTCGCCGCCGGTGGGCTCGTGCAGACGCAAGAGCGTCAGGCCCATGGTCGTCTTGCCGGAGCCGGACTCACCCACCACGCCCAGGGTATAGCCCTTGCGCAGCTTGAAAGACACTTCCTTGACCGCCTTGAATTCCTTCTTGCCGAACAGGCCGCTGCCGAAGAAAAAGCTCTTCTTCAGAGCGCGAGCTTCCAGAATCACCGGCGCGTTCGGGTCCTTGGCCTTCTCGACCGCGGCGGCCTTGCCCTGGCCCATCTGGTTGGCGATGTGATCGTCGATCACCATCAGCCGCGCCGGGTTCTCCGTCAGGCTGGGGCGGCAGGCCAGCAAGGCCTTGGTATAGCTGTCTTGCGGGTTCTTGAAGATCTCGGCCACGGGAGCTTTTTCGCGGATCTCGCCATGGCGCATCACCACCACCTGGTCCGAGATCTCACCCACCACGCCCAAGTCATGCGAGATGAACAGCAAGCTCATCTTGTGCGTGTCCTTGAGCTTGGCCATCAACTCCATCACCTGGCGCTGGATGGTCACGTCCAGCGCCGTGGTGGGCTCGTCGGCGATCAAAAGCTTAGGGCTGCAAGCCAGGGCTACGGCAATCATGACCCGCTGCTGCTGGCCGCCCGACATCTCGTGCGGGTAGGCCTTCAGACGGCGCTTGGGTTCGGGGATGCCAACCTCGTTGAGCAACTCCTCGGCTCGCACCAGGGCCTGACGCTTCGTCATGCCCATGTGCTTGATCAGGGGCTCCATGATCTGGTCGGCCACGGTGAACACCGGGTTGAGCGAGCTCATCGGGTCCTGGAACACGCAGGCGATGTCGCGGCCGCGTATGGCTTGCAGCTCGGGCAGCTTGGTCTGCAAGAGGTCACGCCCCTGGAACAGGATCTTGCCCTGGCGCTCGGCGTTGTCCGGCAGCAGGTTCAGGATGGACATGGCGGTCACGCTCTTGCCCGAACCCGACTCGCCCACCAGGGCGACGGTGGAGTTCTCTGGCACATCGAAGCTGACGCCCTTGACGGCCAGGGTGCGCTGCATCTGGCCACCCACCTTGCCCATGCGGAAGGCGACCTTGAGGTCTTGAATACTTAGCAACATTTTCAAATCACTCCAGGCCACGCAGCTTGGGATCCAGCGCGTCGCGCAAGGCATCGGTGAACAAGGCGAAGGCGGTCACAAAAACAGCCATCACCGCCGTCACGGCGGCCAGCTGCCACCAGTAACCCAGGATCAGCTCGCTTTGCGACTCAGACAGCATGGTGCCCCAGGAGACCTGGTCCACGCCCACGCCCAGACCCAGATAGGACAGGATCACCTCGCTCTTGATGAAGCTCACCACATGCAGGGAGAGCTGCACCAGGGCCACATGCGAGACATTGGGCAAGATGTGCTTGAACATGCGCGAGAACTTGGAGGCGCCGATGGCCTCGGCCGAGCGCACATACTCACGCACCGAGTGCTTCATGAACTCCGCGCGAATCAGGCGGTAGATGCCGGTCCAGCCCGCCAGGCCCAGAATCATCACGACCGACAGCACGCCGCGGCCGAAGATCACCGCGAAGGCAAAGATCAGCAAGATGCTGGGGATGGCGGTGAAGACGTTGTAGACCCACTCCAAGAAGTCGCCCACCTTGCCGCCGAAGAAGCCCGACAGGGCGCCCAGCACGGTGCCGATGATGGTGGCCACCACGGCCGCCAACACGCCCACCAGGATGGAGACTTCCGCGCCCTTGATCACCTTGGACAAGACATCGCGGCCCAGGCGGTCGCCGCCCAGGGGCAGGGTCTCGGCCTTGACGATGACCTCGGTCTTGTAGGTCTTGGCGCGCTCTTCCCACTCGGCGTACTTGGGCGCCAGGGGGTCGATATCGCTCAGGTCCACATTGGGGCCCTTGGGTGCGGCCAGCACGCTGTTTGCCTCAGCAGGTGCGGGGCCGACGAAAGTCGGCGGCGCATTGGGCACGCCCACTTCTTTTTGCCAGTTCTTGGCGATCAGGCCGGTGCTGGAGGCGAACACCAGCAGCAGGAAGAAGCCCACGATGACCATGGACACCATGCCCACCTTGTCGCTGCGCAGGCGGCGCCAGGCGGCCGACCAGACGCCTTCGGAGCGCTGGGCGCTCTTGGGCGCCGCGGCATTGTTGTTATTGGAGATGACCGCACTCATTTAAGCACCACCCGTGGGTCGACCAGCTTGTACAGCAGGTCAGTAATCAAGTTCACAACCATGGTCAGGAAAGCGATATAGATCGCGAAGGCCTGAATCACCGGATAGTCGCTGCGATTCACCGCCAGCAAGATCTCACGGCCCAGGCCCGGGATGGAGAAGAACACCTCCAGCAAGAAGCTGCCGACGAAGACGCCAGGCAGGGCCACCGAGATATTCGTCATGATGGGGATCATGGCGTTGCGCAGCACGTGCTTGAGCAGGATGGTGCGCTCGGTCAGACCCTTGGCGCGCGCGGTGCGCACATAGTCATGGCCGATTTCGTCCAGGAAGAAGGTGCGATACAGACGGGTGTAGGGCGCAATCGCCACCGCCACCGCCACAAAAATAGGCAGGGGGGCGTAGGTGGTCAGATTGGTCCAGACGCTGTCCGTCCAGCCCTGCACCGGGAACCAGCCCAGGCGGAAGGCGAACACATACTGGCCCACGATCACATAGACCAGCAGCGAGATGGAGACCGCCACCGTGCTCAGAATCATCACCGTGCGGTCGGTCAGGCTGCCGCGCACATAGGCCACGGCCAGGGCGAAGGGAATCGCCAGCAGGACTTCCAGGATCAGGATGGGCAGCATGACGGTCAGCGTCGCCGGCAGGCGGCTGGCAAACAGGCTGGAGACCTGTTCATTGGTCGCCCAGCTCTTGCCCCAGTCAAAGGTCACGATCTGCTTGATGAAGATCAAGAGCTGTTCCCAGACCGGCTTGTTCAGACCCAGCTGTTCGCGAATCGCATTGATCTGCTCGGGGCTGGCATTCAGGCCCCCCATGATTTCGGCGGGATCACCACCGAAGTACTTGAAAAGAAAGAACACCAGCAGCACGACGCCGAGCAAGGTCGGAATCATTTGCCACAAGCGCCTGAACAGGTAGGCCACCATTGCTACGGGTCTCCGGGTATCAGATCGCGAAAGCGAAATTGAAAAGCTTGCTCAAACCGGCGCCCGCTTGTGATGGGGCCTAGGCTCGAATAAGTTTCATGAAAGAAATGTGGCGCGAGTCTAGTCGACGACGCGCCCGAAATCCCCCGGCATTTGTCCGGGGACCCTGAATTCATCGGCCTTGTGGGCGGCGTTCGCCCACATAAACCCCGCCGTGGCACTAGACTTCGCGACTGCGCGCAGGGCCACGAGTTCTGTCGTCCGTCTCTCTATTCCAAGAATGAAACCCGTGAATAAAGCCCGTCCGGCCCACTCGGCCTGGCCCCAAGCCATGCACAAGACCACCCCCACCGCCCAGCCTCCCGCCCGCTCATTGGGCCTGCAAAAATTGATGGCCTGCCTCAGTTTTTCTGTGGCTGCGGCCGCGGTCTTTAGCGCCACGGCAACGAGCGCCAGCGCGCAAGCCGCCGCCGCGGCGGCGCCCAGCAGCGAGCCCAAGGTCTTGCGCTATGCCTTCCGCGTGGCCGAAACCGGCTTCGACCCGGCGCAGATCTCCGACACCTATTCCAAGACCGTGGCCGCCGGCATCTTCGATGCGCCGCTGAAGTACGAGTACCTGTCCAAGACGCCCAAGCTGCAGCCCAACACCTTGGTGGCCTTGCCGGAGATCTCGGCCGACTTCAAGACCCTGACCTTCGAAGTCAAACCCGGCATTTACTTCAACGACGATGAGGCCTTCAAGGGCAAGAAGCGTGAGCTGACGGCGGCCGACTACATCTACTCCATCAAGCGCCATTACGACCCGCTGTGGAAGAGCCCCAATCTCTATCTGCTGGAGAACGTCAAGATCCTGGGCCTCTCAGAGCTGCGCCAGAAGTTGATGAAGGCCAAGAAGCCTTTTGACTACGACCAGCCGGTGGAAGGCTTGCAGGAGCTCAGCCGCTACAAATTCCAGATCAAGCTGGGCGTGGGTGACCCGCGCTTCGTCTACCAGTTTGCCGACCACGCCTTCCTGGGCGCCGTCGCCCGTGAGGTGGTGGAGTTGTATGGCGACAAGATCATGGAACACCCGGTCGGCACCAATGCTTGGCGCCTGGCCGAGTGGCGCCGCAGCTCACGCATCGTGCTTGAGAAGAACCCCAACTTCCGCGAGGAGTACTACCGCGAGCAAGCCCCTGCAGACAAGCCCGAGCTGGCCGCCCAGGTCAAGGCCTTGCAAGGCAAGCGCGTCCCCATGATCGATCGGGTGGAGATCGCCATCATCGAAGAAGCCCAGCCGCGTTGGCTGTCCTTCCTGGGCAACGAGGCAGAAGTCTTGCCCGAGGTGCCGTTTGAATTCGCCGGCATCGCCTTCCCCGGCGACAAGCTGGCCCCCAATCTGGCCAAGCGCGGCATTCAGATGACCCGCTTCATCTACCCCGAGATCGCCTTCTCCTATTTCAATATGGAAGACCCGATCGTGGGCGGCTACACGCCGGAGAAGATCGCGCTGCGCCGCGCCATCTCCCTGGGCATGGAGGTGGACAAGCAGATCCGCCTGGCTCGTCGCGGCCAGGGCATCCCGGTGCAAGGCCCCACCATCCCCGGTGTGTTCGGCTATGACCCGAGCTTTAAATCGGAGATGAGCGAATACAACCTGCCCAAGGCCAAGGCCTTGTTGGACCTGTACGGCTATACCGACAAAAACGGCG
Organism: Paucibacter sp. KBW04; assembly: GCF_003852425.1. Taxonomy (GTDB): domain Bacteria; phylum Pseudomonadota; class Gammaproteobacteria; order Burkholderiales; family Burkholderiaceae_C; genus Paucibacter_A. Next base: position 312,131 of record NZ_QAJN01000007.1, read on the forward strand.
ACGGCTGGCGCGATATGCCCGACGGCTCACCCCTGCGCATCGAGTACGCCACCCAGCCCAATAGCGACAGCCGCCAGCTGGCAGAGCTTTGGAACAAGGGCATGGACGCCTTGAAGATCAAGATGGTGTTCAAGACCGCCAAATGGCCGGAGAACCTCAAGTCCGCCAACGCGGGCAAGCTGCAGATGTGGGGCGTCAGCTGGGTCGCGAGCACCCCGGACAACGACACCTTCATGGCGCTTGCGGATGGCGGCGCCATCGGCAAGGCCAATAAGGCGCGCTTCAATCTGGCGGCCTACAACGCCATCTACCAAAAGCAAAAAGCCCTGCCCGACGGCCCCGAGCGCCTGGCCGCCATGCGCGAAGCCCAGCGCCTGATGATCGCCTACATGCCCTACAAGATGGACATCCACCGCATCTTCACCGACTTCTCCCAGCCCTGGGTCAAGGGCTATGAGCGCAATGTCTTTGTCCGCACCTTCTGGAACTATGTGGACATCGACGCCGAGGCACAAAAGCCCTTCCTGAACTAAGCCTCCGCGCCGGCCCGGCCTCGGCTCAAGCGCCGAGGCCCGCCTCTCTCGCCAAGCCCCTCACCGGCGCCGCCTGCAGCACCAGGCGCTGGCAACAGGATTTGTCTCTTGATGAAAAAGAAGATGATGACGATGTTGTCCTGCCTGAAGCTGCTGCCCCTGGCCGTCGCACTCTGGCTGCCCTTGACTGGGCATGCACAAAACGCCGCAGCGGCGGCTGCTGCTGCTACGAGCCCAAGCGAGCCCAAGGTCTTGCGCTACGCCTTCCGCGTCGCCGAGACCTCGTTTGATCCGACCCAGATCAACGACATCTACTCCCGCGTCATCACCGCCCATGTGTTCGAAACGCTTTATGCCTACGACCACCTGGCCCGGCCCATCCAGATACGCCCGCTGATCGCTCAGGCCCTGCCTGAGACGAATGCGAATTTCACCCGCTTCACCATCCGCATCCGCCCCGGCATCTACTTCGCCGACGACCCGGCCTTCAAAGGCCAGCGCCGCGAACTGACTGCGCAGGACTTCGTCTACACCTTCAAGCGCTTTGCCGACCCGCGCAACAAAAGCCCCAACTGGGCGGGCTTTGAAGAGGCCGGGCTCTTGGGCCTGGCCGAGCTGCGCCAGCAAGCCTTGAAGAGCGGCAAGCCTTTTGACTACGAACGCGAGATCCCCGGCCTGCGCGCCCTGGACCGCTACACCTTGCAGCTCAAGACTGCCGAGCCCCGCCCGCGCTTGCAGGAGCTGATCCTGACCGGCAACGACCTCTACGGCGCCATGGCGCGTGAGGTAGTGGAGTTCTACGGCGACAAGATCGGTGAGCACCCGGTCGGCACCGGCCCCTTTGTGCTCAAGTCCTGGCGGCGCTCCTCGCAAATCGTGCTGGAACGCAACCCCGCTTATCGCGAGCGTTACTACGACGCCCAGCCCGCCGCCGAAGACGCCGAGGGTCAGGCCTTGCTGGCCCGCCTCAAGGGCCGCCGCCTGCCCATGCTGGACCGGGTGGAGGTCGCCATCATCGAAGAGAACCAGCCGCGCTGGCTGTCCTTTCTGAATGGCGAGCACGACTTCATGGAGCAGTTGCCCGAGGACTTCATAGGCCAGGCCATGCCCGGCGGCCACCTCGCCCCCAACCTGGCCAAGAAAGGCCTGCGCGCGTATCCAGCCGTGGGCTCGGATGTGACGCTGACCGCCTTCAATATGGAGGACCCGCTGGTAGGCGGCTACACGGCGCCCCAAGTCGCCTTGCGTCGGGCCATCTCCCTGGCCCTGGACATCCCGCGCGAGATCCTGCTGGTACGGCGCGGCCAGGCGATTCAGGCGCAGAGCAATATCGCCCCCTTCACCACCGGCTACTCGGCCGAGTACAAAAGCGATATGGCCAGCCATGACCTGGCCCGCGCCAAGGCCTTGCTGGACGTGTATGGCTATGTGGACCGCGATGGCGATGGCTGGCGTGAACGCCCCGATGGCAGCCCGCTGGTCCTGCTGCGCAACACCCAGTCCGACTCGCAGTACCGCCAGCTCGACGAGCAGTGGCAAAAAGCCATGAACGATCTGGGCTTGCGCCTGGAGATGAAGGTGGCGAAGTGGCCGGAAAACCTCAAGGCCGCGCGCGCTGGCCGCTTCATGACCTGGAGCGTGGGCTCGCGGGCCGAGCAAAAAGATGGGCTGAAGTCTTTGCAAAGACTCTATGGCCCGGCCAGCGGCGGGCAAAACCTCTCGCGCTTCAACCAGCCCGAGTTCAACCGCATCTACGAGCAGATGCAGAGCATGGCGGATGGCCCAGCCCGTGAGGCCTTGTTCCTACAAGCCAAGCGCCTGGCCGCGGTCTACGTTCCGTACAAACCCCATGTGCACCGGCTTTACACCGATATGGGCCAGTCTTGGCTGTTAGGCTACCGGCGCCCCGTGTTCTGGCTGGATTTCTGGCAGTACGTGGACGTCGATAACAGCCTACGCCCCAAGCCCTAGAGATGATGAAACGATCGCAAGCCCGTCGAAATTTCTTGACCCGAACGGCCTCCCGAGGTCTTGCGATCACGGCACTGCTGAGCGGCCTCGGCCTGGCGGCTTCGCCAGCCCAGGCCGCTGCGCCGCAAAAAGAGGCCGCAGACGAGAAGGTGATGCGCTATGCCTTCAAGATCGCCGAGACCGGCTTTGACCCGGCCAAGGTGCAAGACCTCTACTCCCGCATCATCACCCAGCAGATTTACGAGGGCCTCTACACCTTCGACTATCTGGCCCGACCCTTCAAGCTCAAACCCCTGACGGCCGCCGCCCTGCCCGAGCACAGCGCCGACTTCAAGACTTGGACGATTCGGATCAAACCCGGCATCTACTTCGCCGAGGACCCCGCCTTCAAAGGCAAGAAGCGCGAGCTGACGGCGGCCGACTACGTCTACAGCTTCAAGCGCTTTGCCGACCCGGTGACCAATAGCCCCACCTGGGATGGGCTGGAAGAACAGCATCTGCTGGGCTTGAACGAGTACCGCGCCGAGATCGAGAAAAGCAAAAAGCCCTTCGACTACGACAAGGCCATCCCCGGCCTGCTGGCCCTGGACCGCTACACCTTGCAGCTCAGGCTGGCCGAGGCTCGACCCCGCCTGCCCCAGGTCTTGGCCGACGGCAGCTTGCTGGGCGCCGTGGCCCGCGAGGTGATCGAGACCTATGGCGACAAAAGCATGGAGCACCCGGTGGGCACCGGCCCCTTCAAGCTGGGCAATTGGCGGCGCAGCAGCCTGATCGAGCTGGTCCGCAACCCCGACTATCGCGAGCGCTATTACGACGCCGAACCCAATGCCGATGACGCCGAGGGTCAGGCCTTGCTGGCCCGCTTCAAGGGCCGGCGCCTGCCCATGCTGGATCGGGTCGAGGTGGCCATCATCGAAGAGAACCAGCCACGCTGGTTGTCCTTTCTGAACGGCCAGTTCGACCTGCTCTACACCTTGCCGGAGGACTTCACCTCGCAAGCCATCCCCGGCGGCAAGCTGGCGCCGACCCTGGCCAAGAAGGGAATGCACAGCTACACGGTGGTGGCTTCCGATGTGCTGTTCACCGTCTTCAATATGGAAGACCCGGTGCTGGGCGGCTTTGAGCCCGCCCACATCGCTCTGCGCCGCGCCATCTCGCTGGCCACCAATGCCGAGCGCGAGATGAAGATCGCCCGCCGCGACCAGGCCATCAGCGCGCAGTCCATCATGCTGCCCCACACCACCGGCTACGACGCGCAGTTCAAGAGCGAGAACGGCGACTTTGACCCGCAACGTGCCCGCGCCCTGCTGGACCTCTACGGCTATGTGGACCGCAACGGCGATGGCTGGCGCGAGCAACCCGATGGCAGCCCCCTGCTGCTGGAGAGCTTGACCACGCCGGACAGCTTCCAGCGCCAGATCGATGAAATCTGGGCCAAGAGCCTGGCTCAGATCGGCCTGCAGGTGAAGTTCAAATCGGCCAAATGGCCGGAAAACCTGAAAAGCTTGCGCGCCGGCAAGTTCCAAATCTGGTCCTTGGGCAGTTCCGCCTCCTCACCCGATGGGCAGGACGCGCTGGGCTTTTTCTACAGCCCGCGCATCGGCGGCCAGAACTACGCCCGTTTCAATCTGCCCGCCATGGACAAGCTCTACGAGCAGGCCAACAGCATGCCGGACGGCCCAGAGCGCGAGGCGGTGTTCCGCGATGCCAAGCGTCTGGGTGTGGCCTATGCGCCTTATCGCGCGCGCGGCCATCGCCTGATCACCGACATCGCCCAGCCCTGGCTGATCGGCTACCGCCGCCCGCAGTTCGCGCAGGACTGGTGGCAGTACGTGGACATCGACAACAGTCGCAAAAAGCCCTGATGAAAAACATGCGGACCTCTTTCGCTTCTTGCTTGAAAAAGTTTTTCGGGGCCGCCGCACTGCTGGCTGCGTTGCCGCTGAGCTTGGCCCTGGCCGCTGAGGCGAAGCCCGCGCCCAAGGTGCTGCGCTATGCCTTCGAGATTGCAGAGACCAATTTCGACCCGGCGCAGATCAGCGACACCTACTCCCGCACCATCACCCCGCATATTTTTGAGGCGCTCTACGCCTTCGACTACCTGGCCCTGCCGGTCAAGGCCAAGCCGCTGACGGCGGCCGCCTTGCCCGAGGTTACGAACGACTTCAAGACCTGGACCATCAAACTCAAGCCCGGCATCTACTTCGCGGACGACCCGGCCTTCAAAGGCAAAAAGCGTGAGCTGACGGCGGCCGACTACGTCTTTAGCTTCAAGCGCTTTGCCGACCCCAAGATCAAGGCTCCCCTCTACGCCAGCCTGGAGGAGATGGGCATCCAGGGCCTGCGCGCCCTGCGCGACAAGGCCATGGCCGAGAAGCGCGCGCTGGACTACGACGCGCCCCTGCCCGGCCTGCGCGCCCTGGACCGCTACACCTTGCAGATCAATCTGGACCAGCCTCGGCCGCGCCTGCTGGACAACCTCGCCAGCAACGACCTGCTGGGTGCTGTGGCCCGCGAGGTGGTGGAGTATTACGGCGACCGCATCACCGAGCACCCCGTGGGCACCGGCCCCTTTGTGCTCAAACAATGGCGGCGCTCCAGCCTCATCGTGCTGGAGAAAAACCCGGGCTATCGCGAACGCTTTTACGAGGCGGAACCGGCCGCCGACGATGCCGAGGGCCAAGCCCTGGTCGCCCGCTTCAAGGGCCGACGCATCCCCATGATCGACCGGGTGGAGATTTCCATCATCGAGGAGTCCCAGCCCCGTTGGCTGAGCTTCTTGAATGGCGAGGCCGACCTGTCCTTCATCGTGCCCAATGACTTCATCAACACCGCCCTGCCCGGTGGCAAGCTGGCACCCAATCTGCTCAAACGCGGCATGCATCTGCACCGCATCTTGGCGGCCGATGAAGCCTTCACCTTCTTCAATATGGAAGACCCGACGGTAGGCGGCTACACGCCGGCTCAGGTAGCGCTGCGCCGTGCCATCTCCCTGGGGCTGGATGTGGAGAAAGAGATCCGCCAGGTGCGGCGCGGCCAGGCCGTGCTGGCGCAAAGCCATGTGGTCCCGCATACCTCGGGCTACGACCCCAAGTACCGCTCCGAGATGAGCAACTACGACCCGGCTCGGGCGGCTGGCTTGTTGGATGCCTACGGCTTTGTGGACCGCGACGGAGACGGCTGGCGCGACCGGCCCGATGGCTCGCCATTGCTGCTTGAGGTGGCGACGCAACCGGATTCGCAGTCCCGCCAGTACGACGAGTTATGGCAGCGTTCCTTTGATGCCCTGCACATCCGGGTCAAGTTCTTTGCCGGCAAATGGCCAGAGCAAATGAAGGCAGCCCGCGCCGGCAAGCTGATGCTGTGGATGATGGGCAATCAAGCCGACTCGCCCGATGGCCTGGAGACCTTGCAATACATGTACGGCCCCCAAGCGGGCAACCAGAACATCTCACGCTTTAGGCTGAAGGAGTTCGACGATTTGTACGAGCGCATGTTGGTGATGCCCGACGGCCCCGAGCGCGAAGCCCTGCTCCTCCAGGCCAAGCGCATCCAGGCGGCCTACATGCCCATCAAGACCCATGTGCACCGCATCCGCAACGACATCTCGCAGCCCTGGCTGATCGGCTATCGCCGCCCCATGTTCCGCAATGAGTTCTGGCATTTTGTGGACATCGACAACAGCCTGCGGCCTTGAACCGGCACGGCTCGCACAAATGGGCAGAGGACTCTAGAACTGAGGCCGAGCGGCGCGGAGTGGCTAATATCGAAGCCGTGTCCATCCATCCTGGTGCCACTGTCGGCTCGACCTGAGGGTCTGCTGCCACGCGCCACCCCCAGCCCAGCATGCCAGCCGCCTCTCCACGCAAGCCACGCAGCAGCGCCACCCTGTCCAGTCCAAGCAAGCAGCGCGGCCTGCGCGAAGGCCGGGCCGGGCAAGCCAAGGCTGAGGCTTCGGCGCCGCCCCAGCATCACCCTCACCACTCTCATCACCTGCTGGACCTGAGCGCGCCCAATGCCTTGTTGCTGATGCTGGAGGGCCGCGCGCCCTGGGAGTTCGCCGCCTTGCTGGCCGCCTCGCCCTGGTTGCGCCGACTGCCGCGCGGCGACGGGCATCCGGTGATCGTCTTCCCTGGCCTCGGTGCCAACGACCTCACCACCAAGCCGCTGCGCAATTTTCTGGATGCCCTGGGCTACGAGACCCATCCCTGGGGCCAGGGCTTCAACTTCGGCCCCCGCCACGGCGTGCTGGAGCAATGCTCCGCCGATGTGAAGCGCTTGTTCAAGCATCATGCCCAACCGGTCAGCCTAATCGGCTGGAGCCTGGGCGGCATCTACGCCCGCGAACTGGCCAAGGAGCTGCCCGACCACGCCCGCTGCGTCATCACCCTGGGCACGCCCTTCACCGGCCACCCACGCGCCACCAATGCCTGGCGCTTCTTCGAACTGGTCAGCGGCCAAGACACCCACGACCCCGCCTTGATGGCGCAGATCCGCCAAACGCCGCCGGTGCCCACCACGTCGATCTACTCCCGCAGCGACGGCATCGTCTCCTGGCGCTGCAGCATCAACCCCCCCAGCGACCACAGCGAAAACATCGAAGTGCCGGCCAGCCATATCGGCTTGGGGATGAACCCGCTGGCGCTTTACGCGGTGGCAGATCGGCTGGCGCAGGGGGTGGGGGCCTGGAGCCCGTTTGATGCGGGGGGGGTGCGGAGGTTTTTCTTCAAGACCGGCCGCCCTTAAGAACCAGTCGGAAACCCCTATTCTGCTGGAATCAAGGTTGAAAGCCTTGAGACAGAAAAAGTTGCTCGACTTGGAAACTAGTGTGCAGGCACGTCAAGCAAAGATCGTCTGACCCCATTCTCCAACTGAAGCCGTAGTGCATTCGTAAGCGTCCCCTGACGACCAAACTCCTTCCAGTGCTGCGCTGACACTTGCGCACCAGCCAACACGGTCTGCGCAATACCTCACGACTGAAGATTTAGAGCTTTGACTCGGAAGAATGCAACAAACGGGCTAGCACATAGACGGACAAAGCCATCATCAATAAGCCGACTATTTCCATCTTAGGTGATTTTTGAAACGATAGTGCCAGTGCTCTTCCACTTGATGTCTTCTTCCCCATCATGATTGCAACATCTTCACGATAGTTTCGAGAGAAATGTATCTTCAAAAACCTAACGGTTATTGGATATTCATCAAGTGCTCGGTCCTGTCTCGTTGAAGAGCACGCGCAGCCCACTTCTCAACTAGTCAAAAGAATAAAAATCACTTGCCTAGCCATCCGTCCAGCCAGTACCTTGGCCGCCATAGCTCACTGGGTTCTGTCGTTTGACTCCTTACACCAATTCTCGGCTCTGGTTGCATAACCTCCTTAAGGCTTTGAATGGCCATCCACAATTGGGAACAAAGGAGCAACACCAGAAATCCCCGCCAAAGTAGATTGGATGAACCTTGACGACGCAGCCCTGACAATTCAACAAGACAGCGCTGCCGGGCCAAGCTCGCGAGGAACAAACCCAAGGTCAAGGCAATCCAAACTTGGGAAGTTGGCATGACAAAGTTGCCTGAAAAAATACCGTCAATTGCAGCAGCTACTAAAGCCAGAAAGCTACCAAGTGCAATTCCACTGGTTGCAAAATGCTGCAAATTAAGTTTCAAATACTGAGTTAGTCGAACGACTTGAACGACTAAAGATCCAAAAAATAGTAGAAAAAATGGCAGGCCAAATTCTGATAAAACTTGCAAGTAAATATTATGCGGATGTGCCCCTTTGGGATTCTTAAATTCCGCAAAGTTCATCGGACCTACACCGAGAATTGGTGACGATTTAAAATATTCAATCGCCAAATTCCAAAGTAGAAATCGTGAATGATCACTACCAGCCTCCGAGGAATTTTTAATTTGCGCGGCAATTGACAAATCACGCCAAGCAGGCACCACTTCGAATATCAAGTGAAAAAACAAGTATCCAAACATTCCGGCCAAAATAATCACAGCTGCAAGCTTTCGACCAATTTCTGCAAAGACAAGTGCTGAAAGGACGGCAATACAAAGTAAAGCCAGAATAGTTGCGCGGCCAAAAGTCATTGCCAGCAACATAAAATTCACAACCAAAGCAAACGCAGCAATTCCTCGCCACGGAAAACTGAGCTTTTTGTTTAGGCAAATGCCTGCCAACAATGGCAATGCAATTGTTTGGGAATGATTAAGAAATCTCGGATTGTCAAATCCTGAAATTAAAAGCCACGCATTTGGACGCTGGCCATCTACTAATACCATTGCAAGCATTAAAAGAAACTTCAACGAATACAGTGCCCAGCCAGCAATAATTATTTTAACTAGTCTTTGCTCGAAACCCGAGCGAAAGCAAATGTGTACGATGGCAATAACAAACCCAGCCACACCGAGAAAAAGCCCCAACTCTCGTAGTGAGGCTGCTTTGTTTATTGCGTGGACGCCAGATGTAACTGAAAAAATTACCAGTAGGCCGAATACTAGCTTTGCACTTTTTGTGAGATGCAAAGGTAGATTCCAACGCCTCAATGCGATATACAAGGCAGCGAGAGAGAAGAGGAAGGTTTGCGCAATTCGAGCTTGATTGTGAAATGACCCACCAACGAAAACAGGGAATAGAAACAGCGCGCAAATAAAGAAGCAGAGCCCGCTAAACATCAAGCCATCAAAAAAGCCAAATGAAAGCTCACTTCTTCCAGCTTCATAACTTTGAATCATGTCAAACTCACAGCAAAGCGCCGCGCTTGAGAGCACTCGTGGAACTTACAATTCATCGCCAAATTCCTTGAGAATCCGTTGCTGCCGCGCGGGGAGTTTAAAGGACTCGTCCAAACCGTTTCACTTACATTGAAACCTTGGTCAAACTCGTGCATTTTCTTTTTTTCGGTCAACTCAGAGTAGGACTGGCACCCCCGAATTGCGCCCGTGCAAGGCACGAAAAAAGGCGCCATATAGGCGCCTTTTTACTTCGAGTAAATAGTTTTATTTACTCAAACAAGTCTAGATACTAAGCTCAGGTACCAGCTGCAGTAGAGTTCTTAATGATCGAGTCCTTGATCGCGCCGGCGGCAACGCTGGTGGTAATCGTCCAAGACAAACGAGACGCATTCAGAGAGGGCGCAAAGGTGATCGTCTGGTCGCCCAAATCGGCACCAACCTTAGCCGCTGGAGTAAATGTTGCAACGATGGTGCCATCAGTTGCCACCACTGTGGTCAATACATCAGTTGCGCTCCACGCGGGAATACCGTTAGTACCGGAGCTACAGCCGGTCGTGGTTCCATTTTCTTGAGCGCACAAGGCCACAGCCTTCTTCACACCATCCATGCTAGACACCGCCGAGGCGGCCTTCGTCTTCGCCGTGTAATCCTTGTACTGCGGAATCGCCACAGCCGCCAAAATACCAATAATCGCCACGACGATCATCAGTTCGATCAGGGTGAAACCTTGTTGAACGCGCTTCATGCTCATGATGTGCTCCTAGAAAGGGAAAAGTGTAGGGACCAGAAAAATCAAAATTCGGATCAGACGCACCCCCTTGAATGCAGGGGTCGTGCCAGCTTTTTGGGGTCCGACTTCTGTGACTTTTCTCACATCTTTGAGACTCCGGGCTGCCTGATCTGACAATTTTTGTCAGTCCCGCCCTCCAAATTTTGTCGCCCACCTCGGGCCTGACAATTTTTGTCAGCTGTTCCATGGGCACCAAAACCCAGCACGTCCCAACAAGAATGAATTTGGGGTCAGAGTCAATTAATTGGTTAATTGACTCTGACCCCATTTTGAGGGCTGTGTGCAAAGAGGCATCACAGCGCCATCACATCCCCCGCCTGCAGCGGCCTGAGCGTATGCCCGGTGCTTAGGGACGCGATTTCTTGCATCACGGCTTCGACTTCGCCTGGCTTGATGTGGGTGATATGAACAGACACCGGGCCGTCCAGATGCGCCAACTCGCGGGCCAGGGCGGCAGGGCAGAGGTGTTGGCTGAGGCTGGCGAGTTCGTGTTCTTCGTTGCTGAACGCCGTTTCAATCACCAGATGCGAGAGCTTGAGTTGGGCCAAGCGCTGCCACAGGGCCGGGTTGGGGCCGGTGTCGCCGGTGAAAACCCAATGGGCGTGGCCTGAGGCCGGGCCGGCGTCGACGGCAAAGCCCACGGCAGGCACGGTGTGGGCGGCGCTCAAAACCTCGATGCTGCGGCCCTTGCCCAAATCCAGGCGCTCGCCGATCTCAAAGGGATGCAGGCTCAGCACCGGGCTCTCGGCCTTGGGCAGGCGGGTGAAGTCGGGCCAGATCACGCCGTTGAAGATATGGCGGCGCAAGGCCTCCAAGGTTTGCGGCAGGGCGTGAACCTGGATGGGCGGGCGGCCGGCGGCGGCGCGCAGGCGCAGCACCGAGTCGGCCAGCAAGGGGATGGACAGCACATGGTCCAGATGGGAATGGCTGACCAGGATGTGATCGATGCGGGCCAGGGCGTCCAGCGGCAGATCACCCACCCCGGTACCGGCGTCGATCAACACATCGTCGTCCAGCAGGAAGGCGGTGGTCTTGTAACCGGCGGCTATGGCGCCAGAACAGCCAAGGACGCGAATTTTCATGAAAAGCAGGGGTCGGAGAGAGGGTGGGGAGGAACCCTGTCGCGGCACACATATGCTGCGCTCAGGGATGCCAATGTACGCAGGCTTCTGGGCCGCGCTAAGTGAGCATTACCGGGTTTTTTCACTCACAGCGATACCCGGCACAAGCCCCGGCCGCTAACGTGATTTTGTGCACAGGCAATTCGTCGGTCTCGTGCCTGGCCGTCGGCAAGGGCGTGTTTGGCCCGGCCTTGGCATACTGCGCCCTTCACAGCAAAGCCCTCCATGAGCAGCAGAACACCGAGCGACGGCAAGGACAAGAGCCCACCCACAGCAGGGCCGGGCGGCCCAGGCGAGGCGGCGCAGCCCGCTGTGCCCAAGAAGCTCAGCATCGAACAATTGGTGGAAGAGGCCAAGCGCATCAAGCAGGCCAATCTCGCGGCCAAACTGGCCGGCATGGTCAAGCGGCATGGCAGCGCCAGCAAAGTAGAAGCCACGGGCAGCGCAAACGCGCCCCTGGGTGAGCACGCCAGCCCCGGCATCTCGGCCGATGAGCAAATCGTGCTGGACGCCTTGCTGCTGGCCGGTGGCTCGCGCGGTGTGGACGGCCTGCGCCTCTGGCTCAATGCCAGGGGCGCCATCCGCGCTGCCAACGGCCGCCCCTTCATGCCGGCCGATATCGCCCTGGCCCTGAAGTCGCTGCACCGCCAGGGCTTTTTGCATCTGCAGACTGGGCGCGGCCATGTGGCCGATCTGGCCCGCCATGCGGCGCGCCTGCAGACCTTGCTGATGCAGGCAGCGCCGGCACAGCCTGAAGCCCTGCCCGTCTGGCGCTGCTTGGCCTGGATGCTGGCCGGCGGCATTGGCGAGCCGCAGCGCGCGCAGAATTGGCTGAGCTTTCGCGGCGCGGACGAATGCCTGCGCATGCTGCGCGCCCTGATTTTCTCGGGCATGGGCCTGGCCGAATTTGAAGAACGTCTGAAGTACTGGACCGAGCTGCAAGAGCCCACGCTTTGGGCCGAGGCCTTGTGCCGACCTTGGATGCCCGAGGCCATCGCCCGCATCGCGCCCGACTTGTTGCAATCCTTGCTGCCGCAAATCATCGCCGCCCTGCCCGCCAGCGACGCCCGCGTCGGCCAGCTGCAGCAATGGTTGATGGATGGCTTTGAGCACCAGCCCCAGCGCATCGCCCCGGCCTTGCGCGCCCTGCTGGCCGAGGCCCAGGCCCTGGCGCTGGACTTCCCCGCCATGCGCCGGTTGACGGCCGATTTAAAGCTGCCCGCCTCCACCAGCTTTAGCGCCCTGGAACTGGCCGCCCAAGGCCAGTGGGCCGCCGCCGCCCAGGATTTTGAGCAGGCCATCAAGGAGGTGCGCAAGGCCAGCAAGCTGCGCCGCGGCGGCCTCAGCCCTGAGCTGACTCGCCTCTACATCGCCAGCCTCTTGGCCCAGGACGACCCCAAGCTCTGGGACGCGGCGCGCAAATACTGCATCGGCGAATCGGGCTCGCGCAACCCCTCGCCGCAAGAGCTCTGGGGTCGTTGGGCCCATGTGATCGGCGCCCGACTGGGCGAGACCTCCTTCGAGCCCAGCAGCCTGCAATACCTGCCCGCCCTGGAGGAGCGCGAAGACGGCCTGGCCCAGGCGGCCGACCGCCTGCTGCTGGCCGCCTGGCTGGGCAAGGCCGCCAGCGGCTGGGGCCCACAGGCCACGCAAAAGCTGATCCATCGCCTGGCGGCATCCGGCCAGCGCTGGCTGGCCGCCTGGACGGCCCAGGCCGCGCCCTTGCTGGAGCTGGGCACGCCCGATCTAGATCTGGCCGGGCAGCCGACGCCGCCGGCCTTCTTCGGCCAGCCCCGCGAAGCCTGGCGCGATGCCCTGGCCGCCATCTCGGCCCTGGCCGTGGCGCCCGAGGCCAAGAGCGGCGAGGGCCGCAACAGCGAACTGGCCTGGTCGCTGCAGCTGGACGAGGAAGGCCGGGTGCAAAACATCACGCCGCTTGAACGCAGCGTTAGTGCCAAAGGCGTGGAGAAGCTCAAACCCGTCACCCTGGCCAAGCTCAAAAAAGGCAGCGAGCTGGCCGCCGCGCGCGACAACGCGGTGCTGCGCCATATCGAACGCAGCCCTTACAGCGGCGCCAACAGCTTTCAGCTCGATGTGACGCAGGCAGCCATCGCCCTGATCGGCCATCCGGCGGTGATGCTGGAGGACGCGCCGGGCCAGTGGATAGAGCTGGCCGAGGCCCAGCCCGAGCTGGAGGTCTTGCGCAAGCCCGGCAGCACGGCCAGCGAAGACTGTTTTGAGTTCCGCCTGCACCCGCCTCTGCTGGCCCGCAACAGCCCCAGGCTGACGGGCTGGATGGGCACGAATTACGAGTTGGAAATCGCCAAGCGCGAGGCCTTGCGCATCGTGCGCGAGGGCCCGCAGCGCGCCCGCTTGATCCGCATCAGCAGCGCCCAGCGCCGGGTGGCCGAGCTGGTGGCCCAGGGCTGGACGGTGCCGGCCAGCGCCAGCGCCGAGCTGGGCGCGGCCCTGCAGGTGCTGAGCGCCCACTTCCAGCTGCACAGCGATGCCCAAGCCGGCCAGCGCGTGCCCGGCGACAGCCGCCTGCACGCCCAGCTGAAACCCCAGGGCGATGGCCTGCAGCTGCAGCTGGTGGCCCAGCCCTTTGGCACGTTCGGCCCCGCCGTCACCCCCGGCCAGGGCCGCGCCCAGCTGATGTGCATGCACGAGGGCGTGAGCCTGACGACCGAGCGCGATCTGGCCGCCGAGACCGCCGCCCGCCAACAAGTGCTGGAGGCCCTGCCTTTTCTCGACCCCGAACTCAGCCCGGCCTCGCCCTGGAATCTGAGCGACGCCGAAGAAGCCTTGCACGCCGTGGAAGTGCTGCCTGGCTTGAGCGGCATCGCCGCCCTGGCCTGGCCCAAGGGCAAGCCCTTGCGCGTCAGCCCGGTGAACAGCACGGCCGTCACGGTGCAGGTCAGCAGCGGGCGCGACTGGCTGGCCCTGAACGGTGAGGCTCAGCTGGACGAACAGCGCGTGCTCAGCCTGCAAGAGCTGATGACGCTGGCGCGTGCCTCGCGCAGCCGCTTTGTGCGCCTGGGCGAGGGCGAGTACCTGGCCCTGAGTGAGCAGCTGCGCCAGCAGCTGCGCGACCTGGACGCCCTGGGCCAGAGCAAAAAAGACCAGCTCTTGCTGCCCCAAGCCAGCGCCTCCTGGCTAGACGCCACACTCAGCGAGATGCATTTGCAGGGCGACTCGCCCTGGCTGGCTCGCATGGAAGCCCTCGGCCAAGCCGCCGCTCTGCAGCCCAGCGTGCCGCCGGGCCTGCGCGCCGAGCTGCGTGGCTATCAAATGGAAGGTTATGCCTGGATGAGCCGTCTGGCCCACGCCGGCCTGGGCGCCTGCCTGGCCGACGATATGGGCCTGGGCAAAACAGTGCAGACCCTGGCGCTTTTGCTGGACCGCGCCGCGAAGGGCCCGGCCCTGGTGCTGGCGCCCACCTCGGTGTGCGGTAACTGGTTGAGCGAGACCAATACCTTCGCCCCCGGCCTGCGCTGCCGCATCTATGGCGAGGACGCCGACCGCGCCGCCGCAATTGCCGAGGCCGGCCCCGGCGATGTGCTGGTGGTGTCCTACGCCCTGGCCCAAATCGACGGCGAGGCCCTGGCCGAGAAGAGCTGGGCCACCCTGGTGATGGACGAGGCCCAAGCGCTGAAGAACGCCGCCACCAAGCGCGCCAAATCGGTGGGCGAGTTCAAGGCGGACTTCCGCCTCGCGCTTTCCGGCACGCCGGTGGAAAACCGCCTGGCCGATCTCTGGTCCATCATGAACTTGATCAACCCCGGCTTGCTGGGCGCGGCGAATCAGTTCAGCGAGCGCTTTGCCAACCCGATTGAAAAGCAGCAGGACGCGGCCGCCCGCCAGCGCCTGCGCCGCCTGGTCTCGCCCTTTTTGCTGCGCCGGACCAAAACCCAGGTCGTGCAAGACCTGCCGCCGCGCACCGAGATCGTCCATCTGGTGCAACCCAGCAGCGAGGAACGCAATTTTCTGGAGGCCTTGCGGCGCAGCGCGCAGGAAGCCGTGGCCAAGGCCGCCAGCCAGGGCCAGGCCGCGCCCATGCAGGTGCTGGCCGAGCTGATGCGCTTGCGTCGTGCCGCTTGCGACCCGCGCCTGGTCTCGCCCGAGCTGGGGCTGATGGGCAGCAAGATGGCCGAGTTCGAGCGCATCGTGCGCGAGCTGGTCGAGGGCTCGCACAAGGCCCTGGTGTTCAGCCAGTTCACCGACAATCTCAAGCTCTTGGCCGAGCGCCTGGACGCCATGGGCGTGAGCTACCAATACCTCGATGGCAGCACGCCAGCGGCCGAGCGAACCAAACGCGTGGCCGCCTTCCAGCGCGGCGAGGGCGAGGTGTTCTTGATCAGCCTCAAGGCCGGCGGCTTTGGCCTCAATCTGACCATGGCCGACTATGTGCTCATCGTCGACCCCTGGTGGAACCCCGCCGCCGAAGACCAGGCCACCGGCCGCGCCCACCGCATGGGGCAAAAGCGGCCGGTCACCGTCTACCGCCTGGTGACGGCCGGCTCGGTGGAGGAGCGCATCATCGATCTGCACCGCGACAAACGCGGCCTGGCCGATGGCATTCTGGAAGGGCAGGAGGAGGCGACGGTGCTGGACGCGGCAGCCCTGGCCAATCTCTTGCAGGGCTGAGGCGGGCTCCGGCGAAAGGGCAAATTGCCAACTAAGTCCGTGTCAGCTGCGGGGCAAAGGGCTATGCTGATTGCCCAGCGCCGCTCAGTCCCGCGCTGCCTCTCACCAGACTGCTTGTGAGCCCTTCTCAACCCCGTTCACCGATACGCCTGCTGCTCGGCGCCCTGGCCCTGGCTGGTGCCTGCACGTCGCCGCGGGCAGACCCCGGCTACTACTTGGTCACGCCCTATAGCCAGGCTGGGCAGCTGGCCCTGGATCTGCGCTACTGGACGGTCAAAGCCCCCGGCTCGGCCGCCATGCTCTGGCCCGAGCTGGGCTTGCGTTACGGTGTCAACAGCCGCTGGACCAGTGAGTTATTTCTCAGCGGCATAGGCACGGCCAGTTCCGGTTTCAGCCAGAGCTCCTGGAACTGGCAGAACGATGTCTTACTGACCCAGGGCGAGTCGCCCTTCGACCTGGCCCTGCACAGCCAGCTGATACGCAATCTGGGCGATCAGCCCAGCAATGCCCTGGAATGGGGCCCGGCCCTGCAGACCGAATGGGGCCTGACCCAACTCAATCTGAACCTGATCCTGGCCCATGAACAGGGCTCCAGCAAGGGTACCCAGCTCAAGTACCAATGGCAGGCTCTTTACCGTTTGGACACGGGCTTGAGATGGGGTGTGCAGGGCTTTGGTGAGCTGGGCAATTGGCGGCATTGGGCGCCCCAGGCCAAGCAATCGCACCGCGCCGGGCCGGTGCTGCATCTGGGCTTGCCCAGCCTCTTCGGCAGCGGCACACAAGCCGCCAGCGAGCTGAGCCTAGCCTACCTCTTCGGCAAGACCTATGGTCACGCGGGCGATATGTTCAGCGCCCAGCTGCTCCTGCCTTTTTAGGCGGCTGCAGAAGCGGCCAGCGCCAGCCGGCTCTTGAAGCAACGGGCCTGGCCGGTGATGGGGTCGGTGAAGCTCAGCTCACGCGCCAGCAGCTGCAAGGGGTGGCTGTAGTCGGGTTCGCTTTCCTGCGGCAGCAGGCGCGGGTAGATGCGGTCACCCACGATGGGCAGGCCCAAGCCATTCATATGCACGCGCAGCTGGTGCTTCTGGCCGGTGCTGGGCTGTAGCTCATAACGGGCCAAGTACCCGGTGGGCCCCAGGCGCTCCAGCAGGGCGATGCGGGTCTCGGCATTCACCTCACCCGCAAGCTCCTGCATCTGCATAAAGGCCTCGCTGCGCTCCTCCATGCGGCTGCGCCGCAGCAGGGGCCAGCTCAGGCTGCCATCAAAGGGCGCAATCGCCTCGTAGACCTTGTGGACCTGCCGATCTCTGAACAGGTTTTGATAGGCGCCCCGCGTCTGCGGCTGGATGCTGAACATCACCAGGCCGGCCGTCTCGCGGTCGATGCGGTGGGCGGGAGTCAGGGTCTCCAGGCCGGTGGCTTTTTTGAGCCGAGTCAGCAGGGTTTGCTGCACATAGCGGCCGGCCGGCACGACGGGCAGAAAGTGCGGCTTGTCGGCCACCAGCAAGAACTCGTCCTGGAACAGGATTTGCGCCTCAAAGGGAATGGGCGCCTCCTGGGCCAACCAGCGCCAGTAGTAGATGCGGCGGCCGGGGCGATAGGGTGCGTCGGCCGGCAAGACCTGACCCTGCTCGTCCAGCACCTCGCCAGCGGCCAGGCGTTGCAGCCAGTCGGCGCGCGTCACCGTGGGCAGGCGTTCACACAGAAACTCCAGCAGCGAGCCCCATGCCCCGGCCGGGCATGCCAGGGCACTGGCGCTGACGCCTTCGCGCAGGGGCAGCTGGAGTTTGGCGGGACGGCTCATGGCGGGTAAGCGCCTACTCGATTTGCGGCCCGCCGCGGGCGCGTTCGTCCATGAAGCGCTTGAGGTTCTGGCGGTCCTGCTCGTCCAGATGCGGGCCGCGCCAGTTGCGTATCCAGACCTCGCGCTGCGGGTCTGCCGCCAGCTTGCGCACGGCTTGGTCTATGGCCTCGATCTGGCGCCGCCCTTCCGGCGTGCGGCTGCAGGCAGCGGTGGCCACGGCCGTGCTGCGGCCTTCGGCAATCGGCAGGCTGAGCAGCTCTACCCCGGCGGAGGCCGTGCTGAGATAGTCGTTGACCACCGAGGGGTATTCCAAGGTGTAGTCCATGCGCTGGGCGCGCAGCATGCTGAGCAAATGGGTGCCTCGGCCGGTGACCATGGTCTTGGGTGCTTGCTCACCGGCGGCCTGCAAAAGCCCGTCGATGCGGGGGCCGAACGCACGACCCCGCGGCAGCAGGCCGACCAGATCCTGGCGCTGCAGAATCTCCGCCAGACTGAGCGGCTGACCCGGCGCATCGGTTTGCTCAAACTGAGCCAGGCGATCGCGCCGCACCACCACATGCAGCTGGCGTGAGAACAGCGGCGCATGCAGGCTGGTGAAGTAAAGCCAGGACAGGCGCTCAGGCGTGCGCACATGCAGGGTGGAACACAGGGTCTGGCCCTGGCGCACCAAGGCCTCGAAGCGCGGCAGGCCGGCATCGACAAACTCGTGGCGGTACTGCGGGATGCGCTCGATCAGCAAACGCAAAAACCCGTCCACCTCGCCGTTGCCCAGATCGCGGGGCCGCTGCGGCGCGCGGCCGGCCTTGAAGCTGAAATGCGGGGGCAGGTCTTGCACCAGCCAGTGAATGGTGCCGACGGTGTCGATGACCTCGCCGGGCACGGCGGCCCGGGCGGCGGGGCCGGCCAGACCCAGCAGGGTGGTGGCGGCAATCAAAGCAGCCGGCAGCAGCCGGCGTAGAAACTTAGGCATGAATCAACAGGGCTTGAGCGGGCGTTCCGGCCGGGGACGCCCCGCCGATTCACTGGCTTGTGGCGAAGACTGGGGGGCTTACTCGCTATCGACCCACTCGATGCGGGCGCCCAGGCTGCAGATGTTCTCGACAAACTGCGGGTGGGCCCGGCGGATGGGCGTGGCATTGCGGATCACCGATTTGCCCGGAATGCTGGCCGCCACCATCAGCAGGGCGATGGCCACCCGGATGATGTAGGGGCTCTCCACCTCGGCCGCATGCAAGGGCTTGCCGCCGAAAGTAACCATGCGATGCGGGTCGGACAAAAAGGCATGGCCACCGAACTTGCTCAGCTCCGAGGTCCAGCCCATGGCGCCGTCGTAAATCTTGTTCCAGAACATCACGCTGCCTTCGGCCTTGATGCCCAGCGCCACAAAAATGGGCAGCAGGTCCACCGGCACATAAGGCCAGGGCGCCGCCTCGACCTTTTGCAGGATGTTGCGGGTGAAGGGTTCCTTGACCTTCAGCGGGCCCTGGGTGACGGCGCGCGACCAGCCGTTCTCATGCACGATCTCGACGCCGAATTTGGCGAAGGTGCGGTCCAGCAGCGGGAACTGCTCGGGCGTGGAGTTACGCACCTCGACCTCACCGCCGGTGATGGCGCCCAGGGCGAGAAAGGTGACGATCTCGTGGAAGTCTTCGGCAAAGGTGAATTCGCCGCCGCCCAGGCGGTCCACCCCGGTGATGGCCAGGCGCGAGGTGCCCAGGCCCTCGATCTTGGCGCCCAGCAATTGCAAGAACTGGCAGAACTCCTGCACATGGGGCTCGGAGGCCGCATTCATCAGCGTGGAGCGGCCTTCGGCCAGGGCGGCGCAGAGCACGAAGTTTTCGGTCGTGGTGACGGAGGCGTAGTCCGTCCAGTGATTGTTGGCGCGCAGCTTGCCTTCGGCCACATGCAGGACCAGGCCATCGGGCTGCCGCTCCACCTGGGCGCCGAAGCGCTGGAACACCTCCACATGGGGGTCGATCTCGCGCACGCCCAGGGTGCAGCCGGTCACATCGTCCTCGATGCGGGCGGCGCCAAAACGCGCCATCAGGCCCGGCACCAGCATGATGGAGCTGCGCATCTCCTCGGGCAGCCTGTCCTTGGCCGCGTCGAAGTGCGTGTCCTTGTGGTGCACGTCCAGCACGCCAGTCTCGTAGTCCATGGACACCAAGCTGCCCAGGCTGCGGAAGACCTCCAAAATCTTCCTAACGTCGGTGATCTCCGGCACCCCGCGCAAACGCACCGGCTCGCGCGTCAACAGGGTCGCGCACAGCACCGGCAGCACGGCGTTCTTATTGGCCGAAGGAATGATGCGGCCCTTCAAAGGGGTGCCGCCGTGGACGATGAGGTTGGACATGGAGTTTGAGCGGGTTCTTTGCGATGCGACGCGAGGCCTACTGATGGCAAGCGATTATCGGGGGTCTGTCTGATGGGCTTATTCGGCTTCAGTGTAGAGGCCGCACGATGCCTACTGAATTTTCAGAAATTACCCAACGGTAACTTTTCGACTCAATACCAAGCCAGAGCTAGAAAAAATTACCAATCGGTAATTTCTTAGGCAGATGTCGGCGATGAATGATGATAAATTACCCATCGGTAACTTTAGGGTCTAAGCATGTCGGAAACACCCTTGAATTTCCCGCTCGGTCATTCTGGAGCGGCCCTCATCGTCCGCTCGGCTGCCGAACTTGGGACCATTGTGCGTGAGCAAAGGCGCGAGCTGAAGCTGCGCCAAATCGATCTGGCCGGCATTGGCAACACCGGCAATCGCCTAATCGTTGACATCGAAAAGGGCAAGCCCACGGTGCAAATTCAAAAAGTGCTCGATGTGCTGGACTTGCTCGGACTGGAGCTGATCGTCAGACCGAAAACGCCGAGCTCGCTGTGAATCCAAGACCACGCGCACTGGATGTCTTTTACGGCACCGAGCTCATGGGGACGGTGCAAGACAGCTCACCCCTGGCATTTGAATACGCACCCACTTGGCTGGCACGTCAAGCCGCCTTCCCTCTGTCCGTGATTGCCTTGCAGGCGGGCAAGATTGACAGCCCGCATGTGCGGGCCTTTTTTGAGAACCTCTTGCCCGAGGGCGAACTGCGCGTCTACCTGTCGGAGCAGCGCAAGGCTTCCACGCTGTTCTCACTGCTGCTTGAGGTGGCGGGCGACACCGCCGGTGGCTTTGTCATGCTGCCCCATGGCCAGCGCCCCTCGCCCCCTGAGTACCAGACGACGAGTTGGGAAGCACTGGCCACCACGATCAAAAACAAAAGTGCCGGGGCCATTCAAATCCAAGGCGAGAACACGCGGATTTCCCTGGCCGGCGCACAGGACAAGGCCTCCATCGCCATCTTTGACGGCAAAACGCCGCTCTTGCCAAAGGGCTCGGCGCCCTCCACCCACATCCTCAAGCCCGATATCCGGCGCTTGGCGAAAGTCAGAGAATCCGCCGCCAATGAAACCCTCATCATGCGCACGGCCGCCTTGTGCGGACTCAACACGGCCAAGGTCTTTTACGAACCCCTGACCAAAGCCTGCGTCGTCGAACGCTTTGACCGACAGACGCTGGCCGACGGCTCGCTGGGGCGCTTGATCCAGTACGATTTTTGCCAGCTCGCGGGCCTAGGGTCTGAGCGAAAGTACGAGAAAGAGGGGGGCCCCGGCGCAGCGCAATGCGCGCAAATCATTCGCAAGTACAGCTCGTCCCCCGCCCTGGATCTGCAAGCCTTTGCGCAATGGATCTTCTTCAACCTTTTTGTCGGCAACAACGACAGCCACGCCAAAAACCTCTCCATCTATCAGCGGCCAGGACAAGGGGTACGACTCACGCCCTTCTACGACATGATGTGTACCCGCATCTACACCGGCTTATCGAGGGAATTTGCCTTCAGCATTGGCGGCGAGCTTGAGCCCGGAAAAATCGGCAAGGCTCAGCTGCAAGGCCTGGCAGCGCAAATCAGCATGCAGCCCAAGTATCTGCAATCGCTTGCCCTGGCCTTGGCGAACAAACTGCCCGAGGCCATCGACCAAGCTGTGCAAGACCTCCAACCCATGCTCAGCCCTGGCGGCCAAACATTTACCAACAAACTCGCGCTGGACTTGAAGTCACAAACAAAAAAAGTGGCCCGGCGCCTCAGCGCATAGGAATCAAAGGCTGGGCATTGCCATTGAGCAAGACGGTATTGCCGGACTTGCCGGAGACGGCGATGGTCCAGGTGCACGACCCGAGCTCAGAGCAAAAGCAGGCGTTCCAGCAAGAAGTCGATCAAGGCTCGCACAGCCGCAGGCTGCAGGCGCGAAGCCATCACCGCGTGGACCGGTAGAGGCTCGAAGCGCCAATCCGGCAATACGCGCACCAGCTCACCGGCTGCCACGGGCGCACGGCTCAAGCGCTCAGCCAAAGCCGCAATACCCTGCCCCTGAACCGCCAGCTGCGCCATCAGGCCAGGGTTGTTGAGACTGAAGCGTCCACGCACCTCCACCGCCACCCGCGTCGGGCCCTGGCACAAACGCCATTGCGCCGCCGCGGCACCGGCCGGGGCGAAGAACAGGCAGTCATGCTGCGCCAGCTCGCTGGGATGGCGGGGCGCGGCATGGCGCGCCAGATACTCAGGGGAGGCAAACAACTGCCTTTCGATCTGCCCCAGCTTGCGCGCCACCAGATGCTCGCCGCGCAACTCACCCAGACGAATGGCGACATCGACGCGCTCACCGATCAGGTCGGAGTAACGCGGTGAGAGGTCCAGGTTCAGGCTGATCTCGGGATAGGCCGCCGCAAATTCGGGCAGCAAGGGCCCGATGTAAGCCAGGCCCAGATCGACCGGCACCGACAGGCGCACATGGCCGCTGGGCTGCTCCACCAAGGCGCGCAGCTCGGCACTGGCCTGGCGGGCCTGATCGACCAGGGGGGCGCAACGCTCGAAGTAAAGCTCGCCCGCATCGCTGAGCATGACGCGCCGCGTGCTGCGTTCAAACAGGCGCAGGCCCAGCTGTCTTTCCAGCGCCTTGATGCGCCGCGACAAGGTCGCACCCGGCATGCCCAGCACCAGGCTGGCGCGGCTGAAACTGCCCGCCCGCGCAACTTCCACAAACAAGGCCATCTCGTGCAGCGCGGCCAAATCGCTGGTGCTCGTGCTCTCCCTCATCGCAGCTTCACTCCCACCCTCTCGTGCCCCTCATTCAGGCGATTTTTGGAAAAAACAAATCCAAGACTGGCGCTAGGCATGGCGCAGGGCCAAGCCTAGCATCCGGCCACCTACACAAGCGCTTGCCCCAGTCAGCACAGACCATGAGAGCCATTCAGATCGACGCCTACGGCGATGCCTCACAACTGCAACTCAAGGAAGATGCCCCCATCCCGCTGTGCGGCGACGAAGACCTGCTCGTCAGCCTGGTCGCCGCCGGGGTGAACCCGGTGGACTGGAAGATGCGCTCAGGCGCCATGGCCCAGATGCTGAACAAGCCCTTCCCCATCACCCTGGGCTGGGACGGCGCGGGCGTGGTGATCGCCGTGGGCCGCAAGGTCACGCAGTTCAAGGCCGGCGACGAGGTGTTCTTCTACGCCGAATTTGCGCGCGGCGGCTGCTACGCCCAGTTCGTCGCGGTGGCGGCCTCGCAGGCAGCGCGCAAGCCCAGCTCGCTCACCTTTGCCACGGCCGCAGCCATGCCCACGCCTTGCCAGGCGGCGTGGACGGCCTTGATCGAGATCGCCCAGCTGCAAGCAGGTCAACAGGTGCTGATCCACGGCGGAGCGGGTGCCGTCGGCTCGGCCGCCATTCAATTGGCCCGCTGGCGTGGCGCAGAAGTCAGCACCACAGCTACGGCTGCCGGCCTGGACTGGGTGCGCAGCCTGGGCGCACAAACCGTGATCGACTATCGGGAACAGAAGTTCCAGGAGCAGGTGCGGGAGATGGACGTGGTCCTGGACACCTTGGGTGGCGCCACTCAGGAGGCTTCCTGGGCCACGCTCAAGCGCGGCGGCCTGCTGATCTCGACCACCGAGCCGCCTTCCCAAGAACGCGCCGCGAGCCTGGGCCTGCAAGCCCGCTTCGTCTTCACGCAAGGCCGTGGCGAGGTGCTGCAAAGCCTGGCCGACTTGGCGGGCAGCGGCCAGCTACGCGTTCAGATCGGCCAGGAGTTTGCGCTGGCCGATGCGGCACTGGCCCATCGCCTCGGTGAGAGCGGCAAGGCCAAGGGAAAGATGGTCTTGCACATCGACCCGCCGCACCCTTGAGCGAGAAAGACAAGAAGTCAATACCGGCGCCCACGAACCCTGTTTCATCGCGCGACAGGCGCGAGGCGGCGCCTAGCATGAACCGCACGATCAACCATTTTTGAGCAAGGAACAAACCCCATGCGTATCCAACAAAACCTGTTGTCAGGCCTCGCCCTCAGCCTGGCCCTTTGCCTGCCCCTCGCCCTGGCCCCCCAGTTCGCCCAGGCCCAAAGCAAAGCGCCTGCCGCAAGCGAAGGCATCACCATCGTCATCCCCGTCAACAGCGCGGCGGGCAAAAGCCGTGAGGAGGTCAAGCAAGCCATGGCCGCGATGAACGAGGTGATCCGCAAACAGCCGGGTCTGCTCGATGAGCAACTGATGGAAAACAAGAACCCCGCCAACAAGCCCAACTACGTCCATGTGATGCGCTGGCGTGCGCTGAAGGACTGGGAAGCGGTGTTCGCCAAGCCCGAGTTCCAGAAGGCCATCGCCACACACTCCAGCACCATCACGGTTGACGGTGCCGGCCTCTACACCCCGGTCAAATGAGTGGCGCCGCACAAAGCGCACAGGCCGCACCCGCCTTGCAGCAGGCGCGTCCGCAGCGCTACCACCTGCTGCTGGTCTTGCTGCACTGGCTGCTGGCCTTGCTGATCTGCATGGCCTTGTTCATGGGCAGCCAGTCCATGGCGCCCATGGCCAATAGCGACCCGGCCAAGCTGGAGGCCTTGCGCGCCCACATGATGGTGGGTGGCGGGATCCTGGTGCTGATGGTGCTGCGTCTGCTGATTCGCCTGCTCACCCGCCATCCGGCACCGGCCAGCACGGGCAACGCCACGCTGGACCGCCTGGCCCCGCTAATGCACTGGGCGCTTTACGGTCTGGTGTTTGTGATGGCGGGCAGCGGCATTGCGCTCTCCGTCATGGCAGGTCTGCCCGATATCGTCTTCGGCGGTGTGGGCGCCTTGCCGGAGAGCCTGCGCATCTACCCTCCGCGCCTGGTGCACGGCCTGGTGTCCAAGCTCTTGATGCTGGCCATACTCGGCCATGTGGCGGCAGCGCTGTATCACCAGTTCTTCAAGGGTGACCACCTGCTGCGCCGCATGGGCTTGGGCAAGCGCTGAGACAAGTCAACCGGCGGGGTCCAGGCGCTTGGCCCGCGCCAGCCGCCAGGCCTCGTCGGGCAGGCCTGCGTAGACCTGTTCGGCGGTGGTGGCGGTCTCTTGCAATTGGGTGTCGATGGCGATGCGTTTGTCGAACACAAACAGCTCGCCGTCCCAGTCGGCGGCGGCGTCTTCACCACGGGCCTGCATGGCCTCGAAGTAGCTGACGATGCCGCCGTCCAGTTGGTAGACCTCCAGGCCTTGGTCTTGCATCCAGGCGCTGGTTTTTTCGCAGCGTATGCCGCCGGTGCAATACATGGCGACCTTTTTGCCTTGTGATTTCCACTCGTCCGCATGGGCCTCGACATAGGCCGGGAAATCGCGGAAATGCGCCACCTGCGGATCCACCGCGCCCTTGAAGCGGCCCAGGCGGAACTCGAAGCTATTGCGGTTGTCCAGCAGCACCACATCGGGCTGCTGAATCAGCTCGCGCCATTGCTCGGGCGGCACATGGGTATTGGCCTTGGCCGGGTCAGGCAGGCCGCTGACGCCGGGCACACCAAAGGCCACGATCTCGGGCTTGGTGTGCACCTTGATCAGGGTGAAAGGCCTGGTCGCGCAGGCACTGTGCTTGAACCACATGCCCTCAAACGCGCCGCCGAACACTTCATCGTGCTGCAGGGCTTGCTCGAAGTCAGCCAAGTCTTGAGGCAGGCCAGCTATTGCCGCGCTGATGCCCTCAGAAGCAACCAAGATATTGCCGCCCAAGCGAGTGCTGATCTCGCGCAGGCGCTGGGCAATGCGCTCGGGCTCGGCCAGGGCGACGAAGCGGTAGAAAGAGCTGTGAACGTGAGCTTCTGACATGGGGAACAAGATCATCAAACCATCAGGGCAGGGTCTTCGGTGGCAAAAGCCGGCAGCAAGGCCAGGCCCCCGTTAAGCGACCAGGCCTGGCTATGGCCCAAGCTGGCCAGGGCCGCGGCCGCTTGGCGGCTGCGATTGCCGCTGCGGCAGAAAAACAGCAGGGGCTGCTCGGGCTGGGTCAACCAAGCCGGCAAGGCATTCAGCAGACGCGACAGCGGCACCGCCTGCAAGGTGGCGCCCCACAGCGGCGGCGTGTGGCTGAGGAACTGCTCGTAGGGCTCGCGCACATCGATCACCAAGGCCTCGGGATGCGCTTGCACAAAGGCTTGCAGCTGGGCGCCGGGCAGCAGCCGCTCGCTGAGCGGCTTGGGCGCTAATGCTTGATTCAAACGGCGCACAAACTGCGCGCCTGCATCCAGGGCCGGGGCGCACAAGCAGGCCAGCTCGGCGCATTCGGCACCCGGCTCGCCAAACAGCAGCAGGTCGCGGCCCGCTTCGCTCAAGACCAAGCCTTGTTGGCGGCCGCCTTGCAGGGGCAGGCGCCGCAGGCACTTGGCGCCCAGCTGCAGCTCGCTCATCTGCACGGGCCAGCCCAGGGCGTCGATCTCGGTCTGCGGGAACAAGGCCTCGCCCAGCTCCTCGGCCAGTGCCTGGCGTGCCTCGGCATGCAGGCCCGAGCCCTGGGTGCTGAGCACGGCGAGGAGCGGGTAGGCCTGGCATTGCAGGGTTTGGATCAGCCGTGGCAATTGCTCGGGCAAGGGGTCGATCAACACGCAGCGCTGGGAGGCCGCATCGGCCAGCAGATAGCAGCAAGCGCCATCCAGAGCGAAGCGGGTGATGCCCTCGCCCAGCGTGGGTTGGTTGTCCTGCGGGCTCAAACAATTCTGGCGCAGAGACTCGCCGCAGGCGCGGATGCGGGCGCAGGCCTCTTTGATAAAGGCCTCGTCCACGGCCGGGCCGATGGAGAGCCGCACCGCGCCGGCCGCCTGCCAGTCCGGCAAGCCCATGGCTTGCAAGACAAAGCTGGGCTGAGCCTTGGCGGCGCTGCAGGCCGAGCCACCGCTGATGCGCAGCTCGGCCGCGTCGAACAAGTCTTGCAGCAGGCGCGAGCTCAGGCCAGGCACGGCGAAGTTGAGCGTGGTGGGAAGGGTCTGGTCCAGCGGCGCGTTGTAGACCAGGCCAGGGAAGGCCTCTTCCAGCGCCTCGGCCAGGCGGGCGCGGAAGGCATGCAGGGTGGCATGATCACGAAAGCTAACGCCGTCTTCCAGCGCTGCCAGCACCGCACCCAGGGCGGCGATACCGGACATATTCTCGGTGCCCGAACGGCGGCTGCCCTCTTGCCCGCCACCGGCCATCAGCGGCGTGAAGGGCGCGCCCTCACGCACATACAGCAGACCGATTCCCTTGGGCGCGTAAAGCTTGTGGCCGGAGAAGGGCGCGTAATCGATGCGGGTCTGGGCCAGCTGCAGAGGGATCTTGCCCAGGGCCTGCACGCCGTCCACCATCCAGAAGGCGCGACTGCCGCTGCGCTGCAAAGTCGCCTCAATGCCGGCCAGATCGCTGATCACGCCCGTCTCGTTATTGGCGGCCATGGTGCAGACCAGGCCGGCGCGCGGCGCCTCGCGCAGCAAAAAGTCCAGATCGTGATGACCCTCGCGGTCCACAGGGATGGCGGCGATTTGCAGATTCAGGCCGAGGATTTGGTTCCAGTGCTTGAGCGCCTCGGGCACGGCCTTGTGTTCGGTGGCGCCGTAGAGCAGCAGCTCGGCCGTGTTGTCACCCGCTTGCCGACGCGCCAACAAGGCGTGCAGGGCCGAGAGCACGGCGGTCTGAATGCCTTCGGTGGCGCCGCTGACGAAGAGCAGCTGGCCGCCGCCGGTGTGCAGCAGCGCTCTAGCGCGCTCGCGGGCGGCATCCATCAGGGCGCGGGCCTTCAGGCCGGTGCTGTGCACGCTGCTGGGGTTGCCAAAGTCGTCCGCCATGGCTTGCAAAGCGGCTTGAGCGGCTTGCGCCAGCACCGGGGTGGTGGCATTGGCATCGAGATAAATTTCCATGGGGGAGCGGGTCGCAGCGAGCAATGCAGACTGAATGAAGAACAAGAGGCGCAATCCTACTCTGCCGGGCCTTGGGCCTATACTTTCCGCCCGGGTCGGCAGAACACCCAGGCCTTGCCGTGCGGCAGGAGTCATTGATCACTTCCTTCCGCAAGCTAAACCTGCCAGGCGAAACGTCTTTTGATTGATTCATTCAGCTTGAGCTCACCCAAACTTTTGTGTGCGCCCGGCTGGAAGTCGGCAAGCACCAGCACCGTCTGCGTCTGACGTAGACGGCGGGTTAAAGCAGCACACGATTTGTGGAGAACTCGCCATGCCTCGTGAATTGATCGCCCTGCACGCTCAGGACCTTTCTGCCTTCACCAAAGCCCTTCGCCAGGAGCTGAGCCAGCATCTGAGCGCCAGCCCAAGCCCCGAAGCCCCCAGCCACCTGAGCTTGATGAATATGCTGGCTCGCGCGGCCGGGCATCGCAATCTTCAGGCACTGAGAGCGCTCAAGGCCGACGCGCCGGCAAAGCCGAGCAAGCTGACCCCCGTCCATGCCGCCCCAGCACGTGGCCCGCGCCACCCCGACTTGAGCGAAGCCGCCGACCGCGCCCTGCGCCAGTTCGACGCCCAGGGCCGCTTGGCGCGCTGGCCCTCCAAGCGCCAGGTGCAGCGCCATGTCTTGTGGGGCTTGTGGCTGCACTTTGACAGCCGCCGCATCTACACCGAGCCCGAGGTCAACGAGGTGATCAACAAGCAGCATTGCTTTGGCGACCACTGCACCCTGCGCCGCGAGCTGGTGGAGATGCGTTTGCTGGAACGCTGGGACGGCGGCCGCCAATACCGCAAGCTGGCGGCGAGGCCTGATGAGGAGCTGCTGCCCCTGCTGCGCGAGCTGCGCCAGCGGGCCACACCGAACGAGTAAGCCCATGAGCAGGCGGCTCGCTACAATCCGCCGCCTGCACTTTTACGGGAATCTCCGTGTCCGACCGCCTTGCCGTTTTGCCCCAATACCTGCTGCCCAAACAGGCCCTCACCTGGATTGCCAAGCAGATCGCCTCGGCGCGCATGGGTTCCCTGACCACCTCGCTGATTCGCTGGTTTGTGGGCCGCTACCAGGTCAATATGGCCGAGGCGGCCGAACCCGATATCGCCGCCTACCCGACCTTCAACGAATTCTTCACCCGCGCGCTCAAACCCGGTGCGCGCCCGCTGGCGAACGCCACGCTGATCTGCCCGGTGGACGGCGCCATCAGCCAGTTCGGCCGCATCCAGGGTGAGCAGATCTACCAGGCCAAGGGCCATCAGTTCAGCACCACCGCCCTGGTGGGTGGCGATGCGCAGCTGGCCGCGCAGTTCCGCGACGGCAGCTTCGCCAATATCTACCTCAGCCCCAAGGACTATCACCGCATCCACATGCCTTGCGCCGGTCGCCTGACCCGCATGATCCATGTGCCGGGCGAGCTGTTCTCGGTCAACCCGACGACGGCTCGCGGCGTGCCGGGCCTGTTCGCCCGCAACGAGCGGGTGGTTTGCGTGTTCGAGGGCGAGCAAGGCCCTTGGGTGATGGTGCTGGTGGGCGCGACGATTGTGGGCAGCATGGCCACCGTCTGGCATGGCGTGGTCAACCCGCCCCGCCCCGGCCATGTGCGCGAGTGGACATACGCCGACAAGGAAGTGAACCTGGCCAAGGGCGATGAGCTGGGCCGCTTTTTGCTCGGCTCCACCGTCGTGATGCTCTTCCCCGCCGCCCAAGCCCTGAGCTTCAATCCCGCTTGGTGCGGTGAGGAACGCGGCCAGGCCGGCAGCAGCGTGCGGCTGGGCGAGGCGATGGCGAACAGCACGGCCCTGTCGGCACGGTAAGAGTCCGCTTGCCCCGACCAGGGCTTGCGGAGAAGATGGCGCTCCCACTATCGAGGAGACGAGCCATGAGCACCCCCGCCTGCCCCTTTGTTTGGTACGAGTTGATGACGACCGACGCCGCTGCCGCCACCGCTTTTTACAGCCAAGTGGTGGGCTGGTCGGCCGCCGACGCCGGCATGCCCGGCATGGACTACACCTTGCTGTCGATTGGCGGCAGCCAAATCGCTGGCTTGATGGCCCTGACCCAGGACATGCGCGCCGCCGGCGTCCCCTCTTGCTGGGTGGGCTATGTGGGCGTGGCCAACGTCGACGCCCAGGCCGAACGCATCGTCAAGGCCGGTGGCACCCTGCACATGCCACCCACCGACATCCCCGGCGTGGGCCGCTTTGCCAGCTTTGCCGACCCGCAAGGCGCCAGCCTGTGCATCTTCACCGGCAGCAGCGAGGAACAGCCCCTGCAGCCCCCCGTCGGCACACCCGGCACCGTGGGCTGGCATGAGCTGATGGCGCTCGATGGCGCCAAGGCCTGGGACTTCTATGCCGAGCAATTCGGCTGGCAGAAAAAAGAAGCCGTCGATATGGGCCCCATGGGCGTCTACCAATGCTTTGGCGGAGCCGATCAAGCCTTTGGCGGCATGATGAGCAAGATGCCCGAGATGCCCGTGCCCGCCTGGGGCTACTACTTCAATGTCGAAGCCATCGATGCAGCTGTCGAGCGCGTCAAGGCCGGCGGCGGCCAGGTGATCAACGGCCCCATGCAAGTGCCGGGCGGCAGCTGGATCATCAATGCGATCGATCCGCAGGGGGCGATGTTTTCGCTGGTGGCAGAGAAGCGCTGACTCAGACCTCGCGCAGCATCTCAATAAAAGCCCGCAGCGCCGGGCTGGCCTGGCGCCGCCCGGGGTAGTAGAGCGAGAAGGCCGTGCCCACGGGGCAGAAGTCGGCCAAGACCTCTTGCAGGCGGCCGCTGGCCAAATGCTCGCGCGCGGCCTGCTCATAAACGTAGGCAAAGCCCAGGCCCTCCAGCGCCATGGGCAAGACCACGCTCTGGTCGTCCACCGTCAGCGGGCCTCGCACATCCAGGGTCAGGTCTTGCCCCTGGCTGACGAACTCCCAATGGAAGAGCGCCCCGCTGGCAAAACGCTGGCGTATGCAAGGGCGGGTGAGCAAGTCTTGCGGCGTCTGCGGCAGGCCCACACGGCTCAATAAATCAGGCGTGGCCACGACGATGAAGCGCTGGGCCGCGCTGAGCGGCACGGCCACCATATCGGCGGGCAGGCGTTCAGCGAAACGCACGCCGGCATCGAAGCCGCGCTCGACGATGTCCACCATCTCGTCCTGGGTCGACAGCTCCAGCTGCACCTGCGGATACGCCCGCACATAGCGCGCCACGAGCGGCGCCAGCAGAAGACGCGCCGCACTGCGCGGCACGCTCAGGCGCAGGCTGCCGCTCAGCTCAGCGCCCAAGGCCCGCACGCTGGCAAAAGCCTGTTCCAGCTCAAGCAGCGCCGGCAGGCTTTGCGCCAGCAGGCGCTCACCCGCCGCCGTCAGCGCCACGCTGCGGGTGCTGCGATTCAGCAGCGGCAGGCCCAAGCTCTCTTCCAAGCGCCGCATGGCCTGGCTGACGGCCGAGGGGCTGAGGTTGAGAACGGTGGCGGCACGCCGATAGCTGCGTGCCTGGGCCACGGCGGCAAAGATGCGCAGCTGCTGAAGTTCGGGTTGTTGGATCACATCGTTATTCACCGCGCGATTGTGAAGCAGGACTGCACGGACCATGCAGCGCTGCGAGGCTTGTGGCCACCCCTCGCTACCGCGAGGATGCATGCCAACACGCAACAGGAGTTTTCCATGAACAAAACCACCCCCGCCCTGCGCCATTTGGCTGGCCACAAGCTCCCCGCCCTTGGCCTGGGTTGCATGGGCATGAGCGAGTTCTACGGCGTGAGCGACGACGCCGAATCGTTGGCCACCTTGCATGCCGCCCGCGAACTGGGCCTGCGCCACTTCGACACGGCCGACACCTATGGCAGCGGCCATAACGAGCAATTGCTTGGGCGCTTTTTGGCCCAGCTGAGCCCGGCCCAAAGAGCCGAACTCTGCATCGCGACGAAGTTCGGCATCAAGCGCCCGCCCGGCACCTACGAGCGCCACATCGACAACTCCCCGGCCTACATCCGCAGCGCGTGTGAGGCTTCGTTGCAACGCCTGGGGGTGGAACAGATCGGGCTCTACTACGTGCACAGGCGCGACCCGGCTCAGCCCATCGAGGCGGTGATGCAAACGCTGGCCGAGCTCAAGCGTGAGGGCAAGATAGGCGGTATCGGCCTCTCCGAAGTCAGCCTGGAAACCTTGGAACGCGCCCATGCCGTGCATCCGGTGGCGGCCCTGCAAAGCGAGTACTCCTTGTGGGAGCGTGGTGCCGAAGCACAGATGCTGCCCGCCACCGCTCGCTTGGGCGTCGCCTTCGTGGCCTACAGCCCCCTGGGCCGCGCCCTTCTCAGTGCAGCCCTGCCTGCGAGCGATGCCTTGGCCGCGAACGACTTCCGTCGCGTCTTGCCCCGCTTCAATGGCGAAGCCGGTGAACAAAACCGCGCCCTGGCTCAACGCCTGGCCGAACTGGCCGAGGACTGGGGCCTGGCAGGACAAGCCTCCCAGTTGGCGCTGGCCTGGATCTTGGCTAAACAGCCCCATGCCTTGGTCATCCCCGGCACAAGGCGGCAAAAGCACCTGGGCAGCAATTGGGCGGCGGGCTCTTTGAACCTGAATCCTGTGCAGGTTCAGACCCTGGACGATTTGTTTAAACCCGGCGCCGTGGCGGGGGAGCGGTATACCGAAGGGGGTTGGGTGGGGATTGAGTCACCGCGCGGGTGATGCCTCACTCTGCGGCGGCCTTTGTCGCCTTGATTTCTATGGCGCGGATCAGTAGTTGACGCTTTACGGCCAAGGCGCAGGAGACACCTGCAAATACCCAGATTCCGGGGGCGGCACTGTCTGTGACGAACATGAATGTCCCTGCCAACAGACAAGTCGCGCCATGGAAGAAGTGAACGGCGGCGAACTGACGCCTAAGAAAGGCGGCTCCGGGAAGTGGGCCTGAACCGAATCGCACGAGGTCAACTCGCTTGTTGAATTGAATCTGATAAGCCGACCAAAGCAAGAAAGGGCCCAGCGCGACAAGTAGGCCGGTAAGTAGCAGCACTTCAGTTTTCATTGTGGTTCGTGCGATTGAGTCTTGGGGTTTCGCCTTCGGGGAGAGCGGGAAGGCGAGGAGAGTCCGTGATTCTGAGGGGGCTGCGGGCTCGAACAGTGAGCTTGGCCGTTGAAAGTGCAAGCGCGCCAGGGATGACTACTGTCAGGCCCAACGTCAAAGTTCAGCGGACCAGCCAGCGGAGCTGGCGCAGGTCCGCTGCAATGTTCGGTTGAGCATCACGCGCCGTCCGCCGTCATGCGCATGGCACTGAAAGCGATGTACTCGTCGGAGTAGGCCGGCCCAAACGATTCCGTGCCTGCCAACCATGCATCGAGTTCATCGTCGTGCCGACGAACCGACTCACGAAGGTGCTGGAGCTCTTCTGGAGTGGCGGACCTTCGTACGAGCTCGCGACCTCGGTCATCGGCGACACCGAAACGCTCAGCAAGCTCGACGAGCGAGTGAAGCTTTTCGGGAACCTTTGAAAGGTGTAGCCGCTTCATGTCTGATGCTCAACTTTGTTTTCGGCAATTCGTTAACGATTTGTGCGCGAGATTTAAGCACGCGATTGAGACACGCCCAATCCGCTGAATTCACCGCACTGGAAACGTGCTCAAACCCGCGCTAGGCAGCAGACGATATTCCTTTGCCTAACTCGGCAATGAATTCACACAATCTGGCTTGTCGCCTGCCCCCCAGGCGCCTTTTCCCTTCGCATGCTGCGCAGCAATGAAACCACCATCCCGCCCAAGATCAATACAGCGAGCCCCAAGGCCGCCCACAGCCAGGCGCGCTGCGGCTTGGCACTCGCCTGCGGGTCCTTCGCCTTGGGGGCCGAAGAAGCCGCGGGCTTGGGCGGATTCATGCGCACATGCGCCCAGTCCAGGCTGGCCTGACCTGCGGTGCGCAGGGCGGCGGGGCCGGCGGCAGCGTCGCCCGGCACCAGGCTGGCCAGGCTAAGCGGCAGGCCGCTTGGCACTGAAGCATTGGCCGCACCCGGCTCGACTGGCCGCTGCCAGCTCAGGGCATAAGGCCCGGGCCCGCTGGCCAGCAAGAGCAGGCTGCGGGTCTGGCTGGCTACTTTCAGCAGGGGCGGGCGCGCGCCCAGCTGGCTGATGGGGCCGGCGCTTGTGCGCAGGCGCAGGGTGTGAAAGCTGGGGCCGTCCAGGACCAGATCGGGGGTGCTGGTCTCGGCGCCGCCATGCTGGATGCGATAGGCCATGCTGCTGGCCAGGCCTTCTTCTTGCTCGGGCACGGTCCAGCTCTGCGCCTCTTTGTGGCGCAGGGCATAGAGTGGGTTGCGGCTGTGGCCGCGCAAGGTGGGCGTTACGGTATAGCTGGAGCGCAGGCCGCTCAGCGTCACCGGCGCCAGCACATTGGGCTCCTGCAACTCGATGCGCACAGCGTGCAGGGGCAAGGGGCCGGGCAGGGGGTAGTCGCAGCTCTGCGGGCCGCAGCTGCTGGGCGCGATGGGGGCCGACCATTGCAGGGCGGGCAGGGCTTGGGCGCTTTGCACGGCGTCGATGCGCAGGGCTTGCAGGCGCGCGCTCTTGGCGGGGTCCAGCCAGCGCAGGCGCAGATAGCGAGACTTGCGGCCTTGCAGGTCCAGCTGCAGGCGCTCGATCTGGGCAGCGCCACTGCGCAGGCGCGCCAGCTGCTCCGTCCCCGTCAAGACCTGCCAGGTCTTGAGGTCCTCGCTGCCTTCCAGCTGGTAGGCGAACAAGCCCTCGACCTCGGGCGCCAGCTCAAACGTCGCTTGCAGAAATTCGCCCTGCACCCGGGAGGCGTCGAAGATCAGGTCGGCGCCTGCAGGCGCGGGCTCGCCCAGCGCGATCAGGCTCAGGCGGCCGTCCTTGCCCACGCGCAGGCCCAGGGTGTCGGCCCCCGCCTTGGGCTGACGCGGCAGGCTGAACTGAGGCAGCAGATAACTTTTTCTTTGAGCGGTCTCCAGCGCCGTGTCGGTCCAGGGGTCCAGCCAGGCGAAAGGCATGTCCCGCCCCGCCGCATTGCGCAGGCGCAAATCGCTCAGGGACGGGTCGGTCACGCCCTGGTAGATGCTCAGCGGCAATTCCAGGCGGTAGTAAGGCCCATGGCCCTGCAAGAGCACCGGCACCTCGTGCGCAAAGGCTGGCAAGCCAGCCAAGCAAACAAGCGACAACCAACGCTTCATGCCGCTTGCTCCTTGTTCTCAACAACCTTGCCCGGCACCGGCGCAAAGTAACCCACCACCAGGATCAACACGCCGACACCGATGAAGGACACGATGCGGTAAAGGCCGCCGCGGTCCGCCATCTCCACCAGCAAGAGCTTGGCCACCACCACGCCCAGCAGCACCGCGCCTGCGGCCCAGGTCGCACGGGTCTGGCGGCGATTGCCCCAGACCATGGCCAGCACCCCGCACAAGGCCCAGACGATGGACACCGCCGCCTGCGCCAGACGCGAGGCCCACAGCGCGTCCCAGTCCCAAGCCACGCCCGCCAGATGATGGACGCTGCGCAGCACCAGGCCGGTGATCAAGGCCAGGGCCGTGGCAGCCAGCAGGGCCTGCACCTCTGGCCTCAAGGCCCCGTACAGGGCCCGCCACCAAGCCAACAAAGCGGCCAAGCTCAGCGCCTGAGCCAGCTCCAGCGGGTTGAGCAGGGGCAGATAGGGCAGGGGCGCGGCCGAGCCCTCGCAAAGCACATTGCCCAGCCACAGCCACAGCATCAACAAAGCAGCCACGGGTGCCATGGCCAGTTCCAGATAAGTCTGGCGCCAAGCTTGCAGCGGCCAGCGGGCTTGCAAGGCGGGGCGGCTCAAGGCCCAGGCCAGGAGCGCCGGCACGGCGGCCCAAGCGGCCACGGTCCAGCCGGAAGTCTCGCCAAACACCAAGCCTGCACGGCGCCCCGCCTCCAGCATGGCCAGGGCGGCAAAGAACCAGAAGCCCAGCACATGCACGCCGGCACACAGGCGGGCGTCGAGCCAGCGCGGCAGCTCGCGCAGCAGGCGCAGATGCCAGACCAGAGCCAGCGGCCACAGCAGCCAACCCCAGTGTTGCGAAGGCAGCTCGCCGCCGTAGGCCAGGGCCGCCACCATCAGGCCCGGCACGGTGGCCGCCGTGATGGCGCCCAGCTCGGGCCAGTCGCGCCGCCGCGCGATCCAACTCGCGAGAACCGAGCTGCACAGGATCAGCCCCACATCCAGAGCCAGGGCCCAATCGCCCTCGGGCGCGGCCAGGCTCAGCATGCGCCAGCCTTCCAGATGCCAGGCCAGCAGCCAGGCGGCCAGGCCCCAGCCGGGCAGCAGCCAGGGCAGGGGCTGCTGCCTCGTCCAGAGGTTGGCCCAGCCGGGCGGGCGCTTGTGATGCCGCTCGCCCGCCATCAGCCACGCCTGAGCCAGCAAGCCCAGGCCGAGCGCCAGCAAGGCGTAGAAGAGGCGATGGGCGGCCTGCTGTGCCGGGCTGGGCCAGTCCATCAGCAAAAAGCCCAGGGCCGACACCGGCAAGGCCAGGGCCAGCCAGGCCGTGGCGCTATGGCTCATGCGCAGGCTCAAGGCCAGCACGCCCACGGCCGTCAGCGGCCACAGAATCGCCGCCTCATTCCAGCCCAGGCCGAACAGGGTGGCCAGATGCAACAAGGCCAGGCCACCGGCCAGACCCAGCTGCTGAGCCCAGCTCCATTGCGCGGCCTGCTGCGCGGCCAGCCAGACGCGGCGCTGCGCCAGCATGCTCCACAGGGCGCCGCCCAGAATGCTCAGCGCGATCAGGCCGGCCGCGAGCGCACCGCGCCAGCCGCTGGCCAAGGCGGCCGCCTCGGCACCCGCATCGACCGGCCTATGCAGGGTGAACAAAAAGCTGCCCACCGCCAGCAGACGCAGGACATGGCTCAAGGGCAGGAACTCCGCCAAGCCCCGCTGCTGCCACAGGTATTGCAAGGGCAGGGCCAGCAAGGCCGTGGCCACCGCTGCAAAAGGCGGCGACAAGAGCTGCCAGGGCAGCATCAGGCCGGCACCGACGCCCAGCCACAGGGCCAAAAGACCCAGCGGCCGCTGCAGCGCCGAGGCCCGCTCGGCCTCGGGCAGGCGGCGATGCAAGGCCCACACCACCAGCGCGCTCAGGCTCAAAAGGATGGGCCCGATGAGCGAACCCATCAACAAGGGCGTGCCCGGCGTGAGGTCCACAACCGTCGCGCCCAGCAGCTTGAAGGCCGCACCGAACAAGACCAGCAGGGCCAGCAGGCGCGCGTACGGCCGCTGCTGGCGCGCACCCAGCCAGAACATGCCCGCGCCTTCAACCGCCCAGGCCGCGCTGGTCCACTGGCCTTCCAGGCCCAGCGGAATCGCGAGCGTGACGAAGATGCCGGCCACGATGGCATAGGCCTCGGCCAGCAAGGACAAACCACCCTTTTGACGCTGGAACACCAGGCGGGCAAGCAACAAATAAAACGCTGCCAGCCCCAAGGCCGAGAAGGCCGGGCCGTTGTGCCATTCCTTGCTCAGCAGGTACTGCAGGCCGAAGGCGGTGATGGGCGTGCCGAAGACCAGGGCGCTGTCCACCCGGCCCACGGCCTTCAGCGCTTGCAGCGGCGAGGCCCCGACCTGGCTTTCGGCCAGGGTGCGGCGCGCAAACAGCAGGCCGATCAAGGCGAACAGCAGGAAGAACAAGATCAAAAAGGGCTGGGCAATGCCGTATTGATCGGGGCTGTAGTACTTGTCGGCCCAGCCGGCGGCGAGGGCAAAGGTGCCCACAAAGCCGATCAGGTTCAGCACCCGCCAGGCCTTGAACCAGGCGATGGCGAAAATGCCCAGGTCCAGAATCGTCAGGTAGAGGAAGAGCGGCACCGGCCGGTTGCTGCCGGTGGACATCAACACCGGCGAGGCAAAGCCCTCCAGCGCGGCGATGATGGCCAGCACCGGCGCGTTTTGCAGCACGGCCAGGGCAGCGCCCAGCATGGCAACCAGGGCCAGCAGGCCGAAGCCGGCCTCGGGGGCGATCAGGCCATGCATCTTCACGGCCGCCAGGCAGGTCAGGTAAAACACCCCCACGCCCATGCCTTGCAAGGACAGGGCGTAGTCGCGCCGACGCTCCCGCAGCCACCAGCCCAGGGCCAGGATGGCGGCACCGGCCAAGGCCACACCGGCATAGCGCAGCTCGATGGGCACGGTGACCCGCTCGGCCGTATAGCGCAGCAGGAAAACAAAGCCCAGGAAGAGGATGAAGACGCCGATCTTGACCAGGGTGTTGCCACCCCAGATCAGATTGGCGATGGGCGCGGGCAGACGTTCGCGCAAGGGCTTGGCCGGCACGGGCGGAACTGCAGGCGGGCGCACGGGCCGGGGCTGAACCGGAGGCGATGGTGGCAGCTCCAGCGGCAGGGGCAGGTCGATCTCGGCTTTGGCTTCGGCATTAACCTCAGCCTTTGCCACTGCCGGTGTGGCGGCAACCACAGGAAGGGTCACGCTGGGAGGGGCAGGCACCTTGGCCGGAACCGCGGGGCTGGCGGTGCTGGGAGCCTGCACGGGCTTCGGCGAAGCGCTTTCGCCACTCGCGGCCGGCGCCGACCCTGCTTGCATCTGCTGGCGCAAGCTGCGCAGCTCGGTCTCGGCCTTGGAAAGGCGGCGCTCCAGGGTCTGCACCAGGGCGCGCAGCTCGGCAATGGCGATCTGGGTTTGCGAAGCGTCCGCCGCCCGCTGGCCCGAGGCCTCAGCGCCGCGTTTGGCCCAGGCATAGCCGCCGACGCCGCCCAGCAGGCCTAGCAGCAAGGCGCCCGGCACACCGCCGAGCACGGCGCCCAATAGCAACCCAATGACTCCACCCAACAACCCCATCCCAGCCCCCAGTCTTTGTCTTGGAGCGGCATGCTACGCGTAAAGCGCGGGCGGCGATGCCCGCCCAAAAGGGTGGGGCCGCCAGGCCGGGGCGGGCACTCAAGTCCGGCCGGATTCGCTGGGCACAGGCGCCAGCGAGGCCGCCCAATCGTCCAGCAAGGCCTGGGCCTTGGCCACCGGCAGGGGGCGGCCGAGGTAATAGCCTTGCAGCTGGGTGCAACCCAGGCTTTCGGCGGCCTGGGCTTGCACCTCGGTCTCCACGCCCTCGGCCACGATGTCCAGCTTGAGCGCCTGGCCCAGGGCGCAAGTCACCTGCACGACGGCGCGGGCATTGGACTCGGGCAGGGGGGCGATCATGCTGCGGTCCAGCTTCATCGTGGAGATGGGCAGCTGACGCAACATGGTCAGCGAGGACTGGCCGGTGCCGAAATCGTCCAGCGCGCACAGCACGCCGGCGCCGCGCAAGAGGCTGAGCTGGGGCATGACCTGGTCGAGGTGGGCGATGGCGGCCGTCTCGGTGATCTCGATCTCCATCAGCTCCGGTGGCAAGGCGCGTGCCTTCAGCTCGCCCAGCAGGCCGGTGGCAAAGCCGCCGTCCTCGAACTGCACCGGCGAGACATTGACGGCCACCGGCAGAAAACGGCCGTGGCGGTCCAGCCAGCTGCGCATCTGCGCCATCACCATGTCCAGAATCAAGGCGCCCAGGGCGTGGATCTGGCCGGTGCGTTCGGCCGCCGGCACAAAGTCCGCCGGGCTGACCCGGCCCTGGCCCGGCCGCTCCCAGCGCACCAGGGCCTCGAAGCCGCAGAGCTGGCGGCTGTGGGCCAGGAACTTGGGCTGGTACTCCAGCACGAACTGGCGCTGCACGATGGCGTGGCCTATGGCCTGCTCCACCTCCAGCCGAGAGCGCGAGTCGCTCTTCATGCTGGACTCAAAGAAAACATAGGAAATGCCGGCCCTGGCCTTGGCCCTGCGCATCGCGGCGTCACCCGCGCGCAGCAGGCTGTTGGCGTCGCGCCCATCGCGTGGGAACTGGGCCACGCCGACCGACAT
Organism: Paucibacter sp. KBW04; assembly: GCF_003852425.1. Taxonomy (GTDB): domain Bacteria; phylum Pseudomonadota; class Gammaproteobacteria; order Burkholderiales; family Burkholderiaceae_C; genus Paucibacter_A. Next base: position 351,857 of record NZ_QAJN01000007.1, read on the forward strand.
ATGCACGAAGAGTTCCGCCCCCTGCACCAGAAATGGCGTGTGCAAGAGCGCCAGCATGGCCTCCACCGCCGCCTGCACCTCGGCGCGCTCGGCAACGCCCTCCAGCAGCACCAGGAATTGGTCTTCACCCAGGCGCGCGAGCGTCGCGTTGACAGGCAGCTCCTGGCACAGGCGCTGGGCCACGGCCTGCAGCAAGGCATCCCCGACCTCATGGCCCAGGCTCTCGTTGACCAGCTGAAAGCGGTCCAGATCGGCCGACAGAATAGCGAAGGGCGCGGCGCCGGTGTAGGTGAGTTGGTGCAGGCGTTCGACCGCGAAATTGCGATTGGGCAGATCGGTCAGCTCGTCATGCAGGGCCTGGCGGCGCAAGGCGTCCAGCGCGGATTGGCGGGAGCTGTCGTCGATCATCACCATCAGCTCGGCTGGCTGGCCATCCCAGTCGGTATGGCTGGACAGGCCGTGCACATGGATCTGCCGCCCATCCCGGGTCAGGCGGGTGGCCTGCCATTCCACCCGGGCACGCGGGTCGGCCAGCACCAGGCGGTTGCGGGCCAGCACTTCCTCCTGCTGCTCGGGCGGCAGCAGCTGCTCGAACACGCCCGGCCGCGTCGCCTCTTCCAAGCTGGCAAAGCCATAGATCTTCAAGGCCGCCGGATTGGCATAGACCAGATGCCGCTGCTGCACCACCGCCAAGCCTTGCAAGGAGTTCTGCGCCAGCAGGCTGAAGCGCTGGGCCTGCTGGCGCGCCTGACCATGGGCGCGTTTGACCGACAGCAGGATCAGGCCCAGGGACAGCGTGGTCTGCACGAACAGGCCCGCCACATGGGGCACGGCCGAGCGGCCCAGGGGATCGAACGCGGGCGTCAGCCCGTGGACGAAACCGGCGGCGACAAAACACAGGGCCACAAAGCGTTCGCCCGAATCGCCGCCCCGGCCTATCCACCAAGCGCATTGCCAGGCGCCGATGGCCAGATAGATGGAGGCGGCCAGCACGGCATAACGGTGATCCAGCTCGGCCAGCCACATCAGGCTGCCCATCATGGCCAGATAAAGCGGCAGCCAGACGCGGCGCTCCCAGGGCAGCTGGCGGTAGATGCGTGCACCCGCCGTGCGCAAGGCCATGGAGCCCATGGCAAAGGCCGCCGCCGAGCCCACCATCAGCTTGTGAAAAACACTACCGTCCTGATCGGGCAATAGGCCCAGGCCCAGGGACAAAGCGCCCGACAGCAAGATCCAGCTCCAGCCCCAATAGCGCACATAGAGGTGCTGCGGCGCTTGGCGCCACAACATCAGCAAGGCCAAGCCCAAGAGGGCGTTGAGTCCAGAACCAATCAGGATCAGGGCGGTCATGGAACTCCCAAATCGTGGCGGCCCGGGCGCGCTAGGCAAAAAGGCACAAAGGGCGCAAAGAGCCACCACAGCATTGAAGGGCGGGGTGGCGCACATCCTAGCCCTTGAAATGGGAACGTACACCCGATTCTTGACGGTAAATCCAGGCCCGGCGTGAATCTGCATCGCAGCCGGCTGAAATTTCAAGCCGTCCACATGCTGAGACAATGCGGGCTGACAGGGCGACCGCCCGATCTCAAGCAAAGCAGCAGCCAGACCCACCATGACCCAACGCGTTCTGACCGGCATCACCACCACCGGCACCCTGCACCTCGGCAATTTCGTCGGCGCGATCCGGCCCGCCATCGCGGCCAGCCGGGAAGACGGCGTGGAGAGCTTCTTCTTCATGGCCGACTATCACGCCCTGATCAAGTGCGATGACCCGGCCCGTATCGCCCGTTCGCGCCTGGAAATTGCCGCCACCTGGCTGGCCGCCGGCCTGGACACCTCGCGCGTCACCTTCTACCGCCAGAGCGACATCCCCGAGATCCCTGAGCTGACCTGGCTCTTGACCTGCCTGACCTCCAAGGGCCAGATGAACCGCGCCCATGCCTACAAGGCCGCCACCGACGCCAATGCCGCGGCCGGTGAAGACCTGGACGCGGGCGTGACCATGGGCCTGTACAGCTACCCCATCCTGATGGCGGCCGACATCCTGATCTTCAACGCCCACCGCGTGCCGGTAGGCCGCGACCAGGTCCAGCACATCGAGATGGCTCGCGATGTGGCCCAGCGCTTCAACCACCAGTTCGGCGGCGGCACCGAGTTCTTCGTCCTGCCCGAGGCCAATATCGAGGAAGACGTGGCCCAGCTGCCCGGCCTAGACGGCCGCAAGATGAGCAAGAGCTATGACAACAGCATCCCGCTGTTCGAAGGCGGCGCCAAGGCGCTGAAGGAAGCGATTGCCCGCATCGTCACCGACTCCAAGCTGCCCGGCGAGCCCAAGGAGCCCGAAGGTCAGGCCCTGGTGACGATTTACGACGCCTTCGCCAGCGCCGAGCAGCGCAGCGAGTTCCGCGCCGCCCTGCGCGCCGGCCTGGCCTGGGGCGAGGCCAAGCAGCAGCTGTTTGACTTGATCGAAGGACAGATCGGCCCCATGCGTGCCCGTTATGCCGAGCTGATGGCCCACCCGGAGCGCATCGAGGCGATTCTGCAAGAAGGCGCGGCCAAGGCCCGCAAGCTGGCCGGCCCCCTGCTGGCCCGTGCCCGCGAGGCCGTGGGCCTGCGCAGCTTCATCGCCGCCCCCCAGGTGGCCGCCAAGGCCAAGGTGGCCAAGGCCGCCCTGCCGGTGTTCAAGCAGTACCGCGAGGCCGACGGCCAGTTCTACTTCAAGCTCAATGCCGCCGATGGCACGCTGCTGCTGCAAAGCCAGGGCTTTGCCGAGGGCCGCGCCGCCGGTCAGTGGGTGGCGCGCCTGAAGCGCGAGGGCACAAGCGCCCTGGCCGAGCTGCCCCTGAGCGCCGAGCTGAAGCTGGATGCGGACGCCGTCGGCGCCGCCCTGGCCGCCTTGCAAGCCGCCGAGGCCGAGTAAGCCGGCTCGGCCCGCCGCCCGGCCCCCAGCGCTGAATCAAAGCCTGGGGCTGGGGTGGCTCATGGCCGCCAGGCAGCGGACTAGTGCCTGACACCAAGGCGGCAGCGCTGGTGGCTTGGCGAGCGCTTTCGCCGGACTTGACCCGAGGGACAGCATGGGGCGAGGCAAGTTCATGGCGCAACTCCTTGGAAATTGAGCGGGCGAAGACGCCCACTCCTCCTCAAGGGCCCCAGCCCCACGCCGCCTATCAAGCCCGCGGGTGAAAAGGGAATATCTCGCGCTGGGAAACCTGCCGCCGCCAGGCTTGAGTCAGATCAAAGCGCAGGCGTTTAGCGCCCCCGGCTGGCTTCTCGTCTGTTCGAGGGGCGGCTCTAATCGAAGCCCATCCCCCCATTTACCCGCTCTTGCCGCCTGCCGGGACTTGCTAGGCTTGCGGCGCGAGCCGATTCGACAAAAACAGACCCCGGAGACAAGACCTCATGCCCACCATCGCCGCCGACAGTCTGGCCCTGCAGCGCTTTTATCACTGGGAGCGCCAAGCTCCGACACGCGTCGCCCTGACCCAGCCCATGGGCGGGGCCCAGGTACAGGAATTCACCTGGGCCCAGGTCAGCGACCAGGTGCGCCGCATGGCCAGCCATCTGCAGACCCTGGGCCAGGCCCAGGGCTGGGAGCCCGGCGCCAAGGTCGCCATCCTGTCCAAGAACTGCGCCTGGTGGCTGATGAGCGATCTGGCCATCTGGCTGGCCGGCTATGTGTCCGTGCCGCTCTACCCGACGCTGGCGCCGGAGACGATTCGGCAGATCCTGACACATAGCGAGGCCAGGGCCTGCTTCATCGGCAAGCTGGACGGCTGGGCCGGCATGAAGCCCGGCCTGCCCGCAGGCATGCAGTGCTTCAGCTACCCGCTGTCTCCGGCCGAGGCTTTGCAGGACTACGAAGGCTGGGACGCCATCTGCGCCCGCAACCAGCCGCTGCAGGGCGAGCCCATGCGCCAGGCCGATGAGCTGGCCACCCTGATCTACACCTCGGGCACGACCGGCGCACCCAAGGGCGTGATGCACAGCTTTGGCGCCTTCGCCTGGGCCATGAGCGCGGCGCTCAAGCGCATCCCCATGAGCCAAGAGGACCGCATGCTGTCCTATCTGCCCCTGGCCCATGTGGTGGAGCGGGTGCTGGTCGAGCATGGCTGGCTGCACACCGGCTTCTCGGTCTACTTTGCCGACAGCCTGGACAGCTTTGCCAACGATTTGCAACGCGCCAGGCCGACCATCTTCTTCTCGGTGCCGCGCCTGTGGGTGAAGTTCCAGCAAGGCGTGCAGGCCAAGATGCCAGAGCACAAGCTGGCCTTGCTGCTGTCTCTCCCCATCATCGGCGGCCTGGTGCGGCGCAAGATCAAGAAGGCCTTGGGCCTGGATCAATGCCGCATCGCCGCCGGCGGCGCAGCCCCTATGCCGGTGGCCTTGCTGGATTGGTACCGCCGCCTGGGCCTGCCCATCAACGAGGGCTATGGCATGACGGAGAACCTGGCCGTCAGCAATATCACCCTGCCGGGTCAGAACCAGACCGGCACCGTCGGCCCCACTTACGCCGGCGTGGAAGCCCGCATCGCGCCCGAGAACGGCGAGCTGCAGATGCGCAGCCCGGCGGTGATGATGGGCTATTACAAAGAGCCCAAGCTGAGCGCCGAGACCTTCACCGAAGACGGCTGGCTGCGCACCGGCGACAAGGGCCAGATCGATGCCCAAGGCCTTTTGCGCATCACCGGCCGGGTGAAGGATTTGTTCAAGACCAGCAAGGGCAAGTATGTGGCGCCGGCCCCCATCGAGGACCGCCTGGGCGAGTTCCCCGCCGTGGAAGCCTGCGTGGTGGCCGGCGCGAATATGGGCCAGCCGGTGGGCATCGTGATGCTCTCGCCCAATGCCGCGGCGCACAGCCAGAGCGAGGCCGAGCAGGCCGCTTTGAGCAAGGCCTTGTCCGCCCATCTGGACGATATCAACGCCAAGCTGGACCCGCATGAGCAGATGGACTGCGTGGTGGTGATACGCCAGCCCTGGACGGTGGACAACGGCTTCATCACCCCCACCTTCAAGGTCAAACGCAATCGCATCGACGAGGTCTACGGCCCCAAGCTGGAAGGCTGGGTGGCGCAGCGCAAGCCGGTCATTTTTGGAGACTGAACGCTTGACCCCTCGTCCAATCTCGCCCCGCTGAACGCGGGCGTGCCTGGCCGGTCCCCCGAGGGGACGGCGCTGCTTGCCAGTTCGACTGGCAAGCCATCGCCATTGCGAGCCGGCTTGGGGCGGCCCGGCGCTCGTCCCGCGCCAAGGGCTCACAATGGCCCAAGCCCACCACACGCCATCGCCATGAACACTGCTAGCGCTCACAGCATCAACCTCGCCCTGCAAGGTGGCGGCTCCCATGGCGCCTTCACCTGGGGCGTCTTGGACGCCTTGCTGGAGGATGGTCGTATCGGCTTTGAGGGCATCAGTGGCACCAGCGCAGGGGCCATGAATGCGGTCGCCCTGGCCCATGGCTTTGCCCAGGCCCATGCCAAAGGCCAGGCCGATCCGCGCGATGCCGCACGCGAATCGCTGAAAAAGTTCTGGGACGGCATCGTCGCCATGGGCGCGCTGAGCAATACGCTCAGCGAGGCGCAACGCGCGCCCTTTGCCTTCTTGTTCGGCCCCTGCGCCAGCGAGAACTCACCGGCCTCGCTGTGGATCAACGCGATGAACAGCTTTTGGTCCAGCACGCTCTCGCCCTACCAGGCCAACCCTTTTGACATCAACCCCCTGCGCAGCTTTGTGGCCGAGCAGATCGACTTCGAGGCCTTGGCGCGCCTGGAGGCGCCCAAGGTCTTCGTCGTCGCCACCCGGGTCAAGAACGGCAAGGCCGAGGTCTTTTCCGGCAAGCGCCTGAGCGTGGATGCGGTGATGGCCTCGGCCTGCCTGCCCACCTTGTTCAAGGCGGTGGAGATCGAGGGCGACCACTTCTGGGACGGGGGCTACTCGGGCAACCCGGCCATCCACCCGCTGATCTACAACTGCCAGGGCCGCGACATCCTGCTGATTCAGATCAACCCGATACGCCGCGAAGAATTGCCCACCACCAGCGCGCAAATCATGGACCGGCTCAACGAGGTCACCTTCAACGCCGGCCTGATCGCCGAGATGCGCGCCGTCGACTTCGTCAAACGTCTGATCGCCGAGGGCAAGCTGGACCCCGCGCACTACAAGGATGTGTTGATGCACCGCATCGACGGCGGCGAGGCACTCGACGCCTTCGCGGCGTCCACCAAGAGCTCCACCGATGCGGGCTTGATCACCACCCTGCATCAGCTGGGCCGCCAACACGCCAAGACCTGGTTGACCCATCACTTCGACGCGCTGGGCGTGAAGAGCACGGTCAATATCAAGCAGGACTATCTGGACGATATGCGGGTGCCGGTGCGAAAGGGCTGAGACCCTGGCCGGGTCTGAATTCAGACCGGCGCCTGCACAAACCCCGGCCGGTACAGCACCACCCGGTTGCGGCCCTCGTTCTTGGCCTGGTAGAGCGCCTTGTCGGCGGCACGCAGCACCTGCTCCTCATCGTCGGCGGCCTCCAGCCTGGCCAGGCCTATGCTGACGCTGATAGCCAGGGGCTGGCTGACGGTGCCAAAGCGATGCCGTGACACGGTGATGCGCAAGCGCTCGCAGATCAGCTGGGCCTGCTCCAGCTCGGTTTGCGGCATCAGCAAGGCGAACTCCTCGCCGCCCACCCGCGCCACCAGATCGCTGGCGCGCAGCTGCTCGCTCAAGACCTGAGCCAGCAGGCGCAAGACATGGTCGCCCATGGGATGGCCGTAGGCATCGTTGATGCGCTTGAAATGGTCCACATCGAGCATGCCCACGATCAGCGGGCTGTCCTCGCGCCGGGCGCGTGCCACCTCGCGGCTGTAGTTCTGCCGGAAGGCACGCAGATTGGGCAGCTGGGTCAGCGAATCGGTGCTGGCCATGCGCTGCAACTCCGCCTCTTTTTTCACGGCCGAGTACTCGGCCTGAATCATCAGAAAGGCGACGATGAGCACGCAGGAAATCACCATCACCACCCGCATGGCATGCACCGTCTCGGCTGAAAGGGTCAGCATGGCCGGATGCGGCGTCCAGTCGTGCAACTCGAAGAAGGCGAACATGGCCAGATTCAATCCCGACAGCAACAAGGCTTCGCGCCATTTGCTGGCGGGGAAGAACACCGTGGGAACGATGGCAAACAGCAGATAGTAAAAATGGATGCCTATGACCTGGCCCTGGGCCAGCATCAGCGCCGAGGCCGCATCGGCCATCACGCCCAGCAACAAGAACCAGCGCGCCAGATTCAGATGGCCGGCATGCTGTGCGCGGTTGACGGCAACAAGGGTCGCCAAGGACCAGGGGATCTGCACCAAGCCGGAAAGAATCAGGCCTTCATTGCCCACGCCAAGAAAGAAGAGCAGAAAGACCAGCACCGTGGCCTGCATCATCAGCACGCCGATATTGACCTGTACGGCCTTGCGCTGCAGGCTGGGGTCCGCCGTGTGCTGGCAGCCCTCCTGCATAAAGGCAATCAGGCTTTGTTTCGTTCGCTGATACAACATGGCGAGCATAGGGTTCGGCACGCCGCCCGAAGGCGACCATTCCGTTGCAAAGGCCTGAACAAAAGTCGAGTCCCTATTTTGCGTTTCAACTCAGCCGAGCCCACCATCTATCCCAGGGGGCTGCACAAGCCAGCGGCGAACTATGTCACGTCCAAGGGGGGCAAAAGCTGGAGAGCTCAGCCAAAAATGGTCTGAGCATTTGTCATAGCCCACGCGCAGAATGAGTACAGGCTCGGCGCTCTGCCGAGCTTGGCCAGCAACTCATTCATCAACAGACGGAGGAAAGCCATGTCGGATCTGTGGAACAAGGTCAAGGGAGCGGCGCAGGAAGCCGGTGCCGCGGTCACCGAGGCCGGCAAGGCCGTGGCCGAAGCGGCGGGTGAGCTGGGCGACAAGGCCCAGGCCGCCGCCAGCAGCGCCTGGGATCACACCAAGGAGGCCACGCACACGGCGGTGGAAAGCGCCACCGAGCTGGCGCATGAGGCCGGCGAGGCCCTCAGCAAGGCCGGTGACAAAACCGCCGAGGTGGTGGGCAAGGCGGTGGACAAGAGCAGCGAAGTCGCCGGTGCCGCGGTCGAGAAGACCAAGCAGGCCGTGGACAAGGTCGGCGAAGCGATCGCCAAAAAGGAATGAGGCCCCAGGCCTAGGCCGGGACCTCATCTCACACTTGCATCAAGGACGGCAGCCGCCGTCCTTTTTTCCTTTTAGCGCAGACCTGCGCCAGGCCAGCAGCTTTCATCGTGCTGATGGCCGCTGCCATGCTCATCGGCTAAGCCTCGGCCGGGCAGGCTCAGGGGCGCAGCAGCCGAAGCAGCCGGCAGACCACGCGGGTCCAGCGCGCGGTTGACCAAGTCCAGCAACTCATCGGCCTGAGCGCGTGCGCTGCGGTCCAGGCCCGTGCTGGCGGCCTTGCCAGCGAACAAGCTCTTGAGCGTCTTCAGCTCGGCGCGGATCGCCGGCTTGCTATCGTCCGTGCCCGTGCCACCGGCGGCCACCAGGCGCTCGCCCAGCTGCTCGATATAGGCCCGCTGCAGATTGCGGCGCGGTGCCGTGATCTTGGCGCCAGCGCCTTGCAGCTCAGTGAAGATGCCGCCGCGCAAATCGGCTAACAGCTCATCGACACGGTAGGCCTTGCCCTCGGCCGCGGCCGCTTCCTGGGCCTGCAGACGCGCGATGCGGCTACGGTCCAGCAGGGCACGCAAGGTGTTGCGCTGAGCGGCCAGGAGTTGATTGGCCGGCTCTTGCGGGCGCACGCGCTCGACGATGGCAGGCTCGAACAACCAGCTCGGCGTCTTGAACAGCTGCTCATTCAACAAGGCCACGGCCTGCGCCTGCTTGGCCTTGGTCGCAGGGGTGTAGACCGCACCGGCTTGCTCGCCATGCTTGTTGTGGAAGCTGTAGCCGCCGACGATAGCCGTCACATGGCCAAGCTCGCGACCCCACTGGCCCCAGGTGGCGCGGTAGAGCTCTTCCAAAGCCTTGTCGTCCTGGCCGGCCTTGAGCGTCATCTTGGGCAGGTTCTTGATGATGCGCTGCAGGTTTTTGATGCCCAGCGTGGTGGCGTAGACCGCGTCGGCATCGCCAACTGCCTCGGTCGTGTCGCCATACTCGCCCTCACCCTTGGGCGAGGTGAAGCGCAGCCAGGGCTTGCTGTCCTGCTCACGGATCCAGGCATCCAGCACCGGCTTTTCGGCCGCAGCCGTCTTGGCCTCGGGGATGGGCGCATAGCCCCATTTGGTGGCGAAGATGTCGTAGGGGCCGATCTTGGGGATCAGCAGCGCCGGGTCGATCTTGTCCTCGGGCTGGACCAGATAGTTGATGCGGCTGTAGTCCATCAAGGTGGGCACATGGCCCATTTCCTTCAGCCATTTGGCATCGCGCAGCTTGTCCACCGGGTAGGTGGAGCTGGCCTTCATATTGTGCGGAAAGCCCAGCGAGTGGCCCACCTCATGCGTCACCACATAACCCACCAACTCGCCCATCAAATCATCGGGCAGGGGCAGCTGCTGGGCACGCGGATCGACGGCACCGGCTTGCGTGATGTACCAGTCACGCTGCAGCTGCATGATGTTGTGATACATCACGATATTGGCGTTCAGAATCTCGCCGCTGCGCGGGTCGCTCAGGTGCGGGCCATAGGCATTGGCGATGGGCGAGGGCACCCAACGGATGATGCTGTAACGCACATCGGCGGGGTCGAACTCGGGGTCTTCTTCCTTGGTCGGGAAGGGGCGAGCCTGCACCGCGTTCTTGAAGCCGGCCGCCTCGAAGGCCACGTTCCAGGCCTCGATGCCCTTCTTGACGTAGGGCACCAAGGCGGTGGGCGTGGTCTTGTCGATGTACCAGACGATGGGCTTGACCGGCTCGCTGAGGGCGGCCGTCGGGTCCTTTTTCTCCAGGCGCCAGCGGGTGATCAGGCGCTCGCGCTTGCTCTCATGCGCGTCGGTGCCAAAGTCGACCCGGGCGATGCTGAAAAAGCCCACCCGGTCATCCATCACCCGCGCCTGCATGGGCTGCTCGGGCAGTTGCACGATGTTGTAGGCGATGCTGACGCTGGCGCTCTTGGGCGGCTGCGGCGGCAGGCTGAAGCCGGGCGGCAGGCCAGGCGGCAAGACCGGCGGCGTGTTGATCAAGCCATAGGTTTGCACCGCGTCGATGCGCAAGCTGGTGGGGAAGGCACGGCTGTCCTCCACATAGCTGCGCGAGGCGTCGACGCCGCTGCCCTTGAGGATGCCGCGGGCCGAGAAATCACCCACCTCGCTGCTGAACAAACGGCTCACCTCGATCACCGGCGCGCCGTTCTTGCCAAAGGCTTCGATGGGGAAGCTGCCGAGCACGGTGTCGCGCTGCGAGGCCTCGACCGCGCTGGCGATGGGGCGGTTCGGGTCGGCCGCGAAGTTATAGGACACGGCCTGGAAATAGACCTTATTGCCCTGCTGCACAAAGCGCACCACGTCTTCGTTCAGGGCCTTGCCCACATGGTCCACATTGGCCGGCACGGCGGTGGCCGTGGCCACCATCAGCAAGGGCTTGTCCAGCAAGGCTTTGGGGATCTCGAAGTAAAGCTTGCCCTTGACCTTGTGCAAATTGAACAGGCCTTGCTGGGACTTGGCATCGGCGGTGATGACCTTGTCAAAAGGCTTGGGGTCTTGCGCATCGGGCGCGGCCGCCGGGCGGGCGGCGCCTGCGGGCGCCGAAGCGGGGGTGGCCGACGGCGCTTCCTGGGCAACTAGGCTCAGCGGCATCAGCAGGGCGGCAACGGCGAGCGCCAGAGCGTGCGGGCCCGTGCCCGGTGTTTTACGTGTCATGGAGTGGGACATGGAAGTCATGATTTTTACGGTGCCGCGATTCTGAACGAGGTCAGCACCGGGGTCGAAAGTCACTGCCCTGGTGAAGACCCTTGGCTGCCTTCCTGCCCATGGTGCAAAGTGCCAGAAAACACCGGTGCAAAACGGGGAGAGAGCCAATTTCCCGATGCTAGAGTGCGCGGGCATCACAACAGGGAGAGTAAAAAAATGTCCGTCCAATCATCCTTCAAAGCCAAGGCCGTGGCGCTGAGCTTGCTGGCCTGCGCGGCAAGTGCCTGGGCCGCCGAGCCCAAGGACGCGTCGGGAATTTACGTCGGCGCCACCGTGGGCTACGCCAGTGGCGCTTCGAGCGAATACAAGACCAGCGCTAGCCCCTCACTGGGCTTTAACGCCGGCTATCGCTTCAATGAAAACTTCGCCGTCGAGGCCTTCAGCCGCACGCTGAGCTTCGAGCTTTTCGCCAATCTGTTTGAGAACAATCCCGGCTACTACCCCGAGGACCATATCGGCGTGGCCCTGTTGGCTGGCCTGCCGGTGAGCGACAAGTTCAGCGTCTACGGTCGACTCGGCACCGGTCGCACCAGCATGAGCACGGGCACCAACCTCAAGCCAAACTACAAACTCACCGAACCCACCGCCGGCCTGGGCCTGGCCTATGCCTTCACCCCTCGTTTCGGCGCCAAGCTGGAGTACCTGCGCTTCACCCGTAACGATGTGAATCTGCTGACTTTCGGTTTGGAATACCGCTTCTAAGTCGTCGGCGCGGCCTGACTCTCGGCCGCCTCTCCCACCGTGCGCCGCAGCACGGCCAGGCATTGGTCGAACTGCTGCATGGCCCGCTCCAGGGCGGGCGAGCCGCTATCGCCATCGACGATGATTTGCTCGATCTTGGCCGCGGCATTGGCCAGGACCTTGACGGCCAGATTGGCCGCCCCGCCCTTGGCGCTGTGCGCGTGTAGGCGGGCCTGCTCGGCCTCGCCCGCCGCCAAAGCCGCGCGGATGCGGGCGGTGCAATCCGCTTCGGCCTGGGCCAGCTTACGGAGAAAGCGGATGTAGGTCGAGGCATTGCCGCCCATGCGCGGCAGGGCGCTGGCCACGTCCAGGCCCACCACCCCGTTCCAGCTCTGCAGCAGGGCCAGATCGCCCTGTGGCGGCAGCGGCGCCTGCGCAGGGCTGGCTGGCGGCGGGGCGATCGGTTTTTCCGCCAGGGCGGCAGGCATGGGGGGCACCCATCTTTGCAAAGCGCGTTCCAGCACCTCGGGCTCGATGGGCTTGCTGACGAAATCATTCATACCCACCCGCTCGCAGCGCTGCCGGTCTTCGTCCATGGCATTGGCCGTCATGGCGATGACGGGCAGGCGGTCGAAGAAGGGTTCGGCGCGAATCTTCAAGGTGGCGGTGAGGCCGTCCATCACCGGCATCTGCATATCCATCAACACAACCTGGTAGGCGCGCCGCTTGCCGGCTCGCGTTTCTTCCAGCATTTCCAGGGCGATGGCGCCATTGGCCGCGACCTCGATCTCGCACAAAAACTCCTGCAGCAACTCGGTCGCCACCATCTGATTGAGCTCGTTGTCCTCCACCAGCAAGATGCGAGCACCGCGCAGATGGGCGGTCAGACCGGCCACATCCAGGGCGACTGGCTGAGGATTGGGCGCGGGCCCGGCGGCGCGCGGCGCACGCACGCTCATCAACTCGTTCAAAATTTCGCGCAAACGGGCCAGGCTGACCGGCTTGGCCAGGATCTCGTTGACGCTGGAGCGCTGCGCATCGGCGGCCAAATCATCTGGCGCATAGCTGGTAACCAGCAGAATCGGCGCATCCAGGCGCCAGGGCGGCAGGCGCAGGCGCGCCGCCGTTTGCAAGCCGTCCAGGCCAGGCATTTGCCAGTCCATCACCACCAGATCGGGGCGTTGCAGGCGGCGATTCTCCAGAGCCGCCAGGGCCTCATCGCCCGAGGCCGCTTCCTGCGGGATGAAGCCCAGCTCCAGCAACATCTGGCACAGGGCCAGGCGGGCCACATCGTTATCGTCCACCACCAAGGCCTTCTTGCCCTCGAACTGCGGCAAGGCCCGGCCGCGCAAGGGTCGGTCCTGGTCGGCCAGGCCCAGCCAGGCGGTGAACCAGAAATAGCTGCCCCGTCCTAACTGGCTTTGCACGCCGACCTCGCCGTCCATCAACTCGGCCAGGTTTTTGCTGATGGCCAGGCCCAGGCCGGTGCCGCCGAATTTGCGGGTGGTGGAACTGTCGGCCTGGCTGAAGGGCTGGAACATGCGCTGCACCTGCTCCTCGCTCATGCCGATGCCGGTGTCCTGCACGCCAAAGCGCAGCAAGAGGCCGCGCTCGCTGCGCTCCATCAGATTCACGCGCACGACGATCTGCCCGCGCTCGGTGAACTTGATCGCATTGGAGATGAAGTTCAAGAGCACTTGCGAGAGCCGCAAGGAGTCGCCGCGCAGACCGTCGGGGACTTCGTTATCGCAGTCAAACACCAGCTCCAGATTCTTGGCCCGCAGGCGCTCGGCCATCAGGTCGGCGGTGTCGTTGAGCAGCTTCTCCAGCGAAAGATCGGTCGACTCCAGGCTCAGCTTGCCAGCCTCAATCTTGGAGAAGTCCAGGATGTCGTTGATGATGCCCAGCAGATGGTCGGCGGACTGCCGAATCTTCATCAGATAGTTGCTTTGCCGCTTGTCCAGGGCCGTCTTGCTGAGCAGATGCGCCAGACCTTGCACCGCGTTCATGGGGGTGCGGATCTCATGGCTCATATTCGCCAGAAAGTTGGCCTTGGCGGCGGTGGCGGCCTCGGCCGCCAACTGGGCGCTGCGCAGGGCCGTGATGTCGTTGGCGCTGATGACCACGCCCTCCAGCTTGCCGCGCGGGCAGTGCAGGCTGCTGCCGCGCAGCTGGTAGAGGTGCAGCTCGCCCGTCTTGTGCAGAAAACGCAGCTCGGCCTCATAGGGCTGGCTGCGCAGAACCTGCTCCAGCAGGGGCGACTCGACCTGGCGCAGAGACTCCGGCAAGCCCTCGCGCAGCTGGGCCTGCTCCTGCGGGTGCAAAAAGCCATCCAACACAAAATGGCCCAGGGCCGTGTGATCAAAACCCAGGGCCTCGCGACTGGCCTTGTTGGCCGAACTGACCCGGCCTTGCAGGTCCAAAACAAACAGCAGGCTGCCCGCGCTGTCCAGCACGCGATTGGAGTGATTGCTGAGGCTCTTCTCGTTCTGGCGCGATTTCAGGGCCGCGTTACGCTGCGCTTCCAGCTCGCCAAGCATGGCGTCCATCTGCTCGGAGTTGGCCACGATCTGGCTCTCCAGCGCGGCATTGGCCATGCGCAAGTACTCCAGCTCCCACTGCAATTCCTGCACGCTGCTGCTGCGCTCAGACGACATAGGCAGGCTCCAGCGCGGCTTGCACACGCGCGATCAGCGCCGGCATCGCGGCCTGCACCGCCGCCGACAGGCCGGGGCTGAAGGCCCGCAGCTGCTGCGCCTCCAGCAAGATCACCTCGACCTCGGGCGCCCCCTCCAGACTGGCGGCGGCGCGCAACAAAAAGCCCAGGCCGCCGCCGTGATCCGTGGGCGCCGAGTCGAACAAGACCTGCCACTGGCTCAGCAAATCGGCGGCCGAGCCCTGCCAGATGCGACCGGGCTGGCCGCGCGGCTCGCTGGCGTCGATCAGCAAAACCTGACGGCAGCCCTCGAACAAGGCCAGGGCATCCAGCCCGCGGGTGCCGACCTCGTAGACCCGCACATCGGCAGGCAGCAGCTGGGGCGCGGCCAACAAGGCCTGAGCCAGGGCCGGTCCCAGGCCGTCATCGCCATGCAAGGCATTGCCCAAGCAGAGCAGATGGCGCGGCTCGGATAAGCAGGGCTGGGACGGGATGAAAGGCATGGGAGGGCTGGCTTTCAAAACGGCGAATAACGCAGGCGCTGATCGGTACCCATCATATGCACGGTGCAGACCAGGCAGGGGTCGTGCGAACGGATGATGTGACCAATCTCGCGAGTGTCTTCCGCGTCACCCACCTTCAAGCCCACCAGGCTTTGCTCCCAATGGCCGGGCTGGCCTTCGCTGTCGCGCGGCGAGGCGTTCCAGGCCGTGGGGGTGACGATTTGATACTTCTCGATCACGCCCTCGCGCAGCTTGACCCAGTGGCCCAGGGCACCCCGGGCGGCCATCACCAGGCCGTAGCCGTCGCCGTCCGGGTCGGCCGCGGCCGGCGAGGTGGGCGGGGCCTCGAAATGGGGCTCACCCAGGTGCAAGGCCATCTCGTCCAGCATGGTGCGCGCATGCTGCAAGCCATAGGCCACGCGACGCAGCCGCGCCAGCTGGCGCAGCCAGGCGCTGCCGCCTTCCTCTCGGTACAGGCTTTGCATCAAGGCGTCGCCGCCCAGCAGCAACTCGGCCAGGGGTCCGGTCTGCACCACCTTGTCGCCGTAGCGGGGCGCCTTGGCCCAGCTGTAGCGGTCGCTATCGGGCCGGTAGTCGGGCACGGTCTCGCCCTCCCAGGGATGGCGGCCGCCGGCATAGGGCAGATACCAGGAGTGGCGCACATGCTCCTTGATCAAGCCCTGATCCAGGGTCTGGATCTGGCCGCTTTCACCGTCGAAAAAGCCACCCGCCATGCGGGTGATGCGCTCGCCTCGGGCCATGGCCTCCGGTTCATAGCAAACGCCGTAGGACAGCATATGCCCCGTGCCCGCGCCGCGTTGATGCAGATGCAGGCCGCGGGCAAAGCGATTCAACAAGGCCAGGGCGGCATCGGCGGCCGGGCCTTGCTCCAGCCAGCTGTGCAGGGCGGCGGCATCGGGCAAGGCCAGCCAGTCCTCCATATCCCCACCCAGAATCGACTGCTCCAACCACTGCCGCGTCGCGTCCAGCTCGGCCCGGCAGGCCAGCAGGCGCCGCACATCGGGCCCCATGCTGACCCCACCGGGCAACATGAAGGAGGAGTGCGGCCACTGCCCGCCAAACTCCGCCACGATGCGCACGATGCGGCGGGTAGCCGCCAGGGTCTCGCGGTAGATGCGGCCATTGAAGGGCTCGAACTCGGCCAGGATGCGGGCGTACTCGGGGCGCTCGGCGTAGCGGGGGTCGCAGAAGTCCGGCGCAAAGAACAGAAAGCTATGGCGTAGATCGCTCTGCAAGCCCTCGGCGCCCAGGCAGAGATTGCGCACCCGGGTCGCATTGGCCGGCGGATACAAGCCCCAGGCCTGCTCCAGCGCCAGCACGGCGGCGTAGAGGTGGGAGGTGCTGCAGATGCCGCATACCCGTGGCGTTATGACCAGCGCATCGCGGGCGGCGCGGCCGATCAGGATCTGCTCCAGCCCACGGTACATGGTGCCCACGGTGCGGGCCTCCACCACCACCCCGTCCTCCACCGTCAGGCGAATTTCGAGGTCGCCCTCGACCCGGTTCAAATCCAGATTCAGTTCGATACGTGCCACCGCTCACTCCTCCCCGCTCTGGGGCGTCTTGTTCTTGCGGTTGGGATCCAGGCCGCGCAAACGCAGGGGCGCCGCCGCCCGCGCCAGGTTCTTGTAGGCCATGTATCGAGGTCGTTCCACGCCCAGCGGCAGGCGCACTGGCACGGCGCCGATTTTCTCGGTCACGAACAAGGCTCCCTCCTTGGGAAAGGTGGGGGCGGTGCAGCCCACACAGGGCACGCCGGCCCGGGTCTTGCTGCTGACGCCTTGCCAGAGATCCTCGTTGCAAACGGCCTGGGTCATCGGGCCCTCGCAACCCAGGTTGTAGAACATGCAGCCCTCGCCGCCGGGCTGGACATCCTCGATGTCGTACTCGTGGTGCTCGTTGCGGTTGCAGCCCTGGTGCACCATGGCGCTGAAGAAGGCCTTGGGCCGGTTGATCGCATCCAGGGCGATCGGCAAGCCCATGGCCAGCCAGGCCAGGGTCTGGCTCATGGCGTGCGGGTGGGCGGGGCAGCCCGCCACATTGATCACCGGCAGGCCGCGCTTGGAACGCCACTCCGCGCCCAGCAAACCGCCTGGCGCGGCACGCTCAAACTGCAAGCCTGTGCAGTCACTGGGATTGGGTTCGGCCGCATGCACACCGCCGTAGGCCGCGCAGGTGCCCATGGCGACCACGGCCTCGGCGGCCTGGGCCAGCTCGCGCACGATGTCCATCTTGGCGCGGTCCTTGTGGCGGTCAAACATGCCCGTGCCGCGCGGGGCGGTGATGATGCTGCCCTCCACGCAGAGGATGTCCAGACGCTGCTCACCCGCGGCGATGGCCTGGATCAATTCATCAAAACGGCGTGTGGGGGCGTGGGACAGCGAGGGGTGCCACAGCAGCTCGACACCGTGGTGGGACAGCAGCTGCTCTAGGCTGGGTGATTCGGCACTGAGCAAAGCCAGCGAATCACCGCCACAAGCGCCTGTTTGAATCCAGAACAAGGTGGGCATGGATGCCTACTCCCCGGGGTCGACTTGCCAAAAGCACGTTTCCGAGGAAAGAGTCTGCACCATTCCCGCAGCCAAAGCGCAGGGAAAAGCACCACGCCGACTCGTCAACGTCGCCATGGTGCGAATTAGTTGCTTGAGCGGCTACTTCGTCAAGCCTTTTCTGGCCGCTTTTGGGGCCGTCGGGACGCTGAAAGTTGGCGTTACGCCACGGCCCGGGGATTGCGGCTCACAAGGCGCGCGCCGGGACCGGCTCCGCCCGGGGCACCGAAGTCGGTGGCGGCGGGACGCGAATACCGCGACGGGCCACCTCGATGATCAGCTCGGTGCGCCGCGCCACCTTGAAAAAGCGCAACAGCTCCGAGACATAGTTCTTGCGGATGGTGCCCTCGCTGATGCCCATATGGTTGGCGATCACCTTATTGGGCAAGCCCTGGCAAAGATAGTAGAGCGCCTCGCACAGGCGGGGCGAGACCCCGATATCGCTGGCTGTGCGCGGGGCATGGCTGGCATAGCCGGGTGAGGGGGCATAGCTGCCATGACCCACGACCGAAGCCGGCAAAAAGACGCCATCACCAAACACCGTGGTCAGGGCGCGGTCAAACACGGTTTCGTCGCCGCTGCCCTTGGGGATGAAGCCCGAGGCCCCGGCCGCGATACAGCTCAGGATGGTGTCACGGTCATCCACCGCGGACAGCATGATGACCCGCACCGACAGGCCCAGCTCACGGATATGGGCCAGCAGATCCAGGCCGGACTTTTCGGATTTCAGATCGATGTCCAGAAACACGACATCGAACTCCGTTTCCGCCAAGCGGGCCAGCGTTTCCTCGTAGGAGCCGGCCTCCACAATGCGGCAATGAGGTGCCGTGATATGCAGCATGGTCTTCATCCCAGCCCGGACCAGCTGCTGGTCTTCGACGATCAGCACGTTCTTCAACATAGTGGCTCGCATGGTCTGAGAAAAAACTGGGGGACGGCAAGGCGCAAATTCTTTGGAGTTTCACGGCCGCCGCCTGGGAGGAGCCGGGGGATCTCCCCGACTCTTGCTTTGAGGATACCGCAGGGCCGCAGGGCTCGGGACCTGACTCATGTCGGGGTCCTCGCCCCCTTGGCGACCCAGGGGGAAACAGGCGGGTGGACCTGTTTCCGACACCTGTCGGCTTGGCGCCGGCCCGGTCAGCGCCGAAGCTTGAGACATACGCGCTGGGCCCTTGATTTTCAAGGCTTCAAGCGCTGGCAGGCGCTGGTCCTGCAAGGGGATTCGTCATGAGCAAGGGCATCGATCTATCGCTGGGCCGAGGACTGCCGGGCCTGCCCGACAGCCAAGCCTCGCCCGCCTGGATGAAGCTTCTGGACCTGCTGGCGGCGGCGAGCAGCCCGGCCGACAGCAGCCGTGGCCGAGAGCCGGCGCTCAAGCCTCTTTCGCGTGGCTCCCTGCCCTTGTTCAAGGCCCTGGTCGCCCGCGACGCCGAGGTCGCCACCTTGCGCCGCAACGGCAGCCAGGAGTTGCTCTGGGCCAATGCCGCCCTGCATTGGCAATGGGGCTTGAGCCTACCCGGCATGAGCCAGGCCGGCCTGGCTTGGCTGGACCTGATCCATCCGCAGGACCGCGCCCGCGTTCAAGCCCTGTTCCAAGCCCTGAGCGCCCCCGCCAGCTTTGAGCTGGAGTACCGGCTTTGCTTGCCCACCGGGGCCGTGCGCCAATGCCGGGAGCGCGGCTGCCTGGCTTTGTCTGAAGAAGGTGAGTTGCAAATCCTTAGCATGACCGAAGACTTGGGCAGCGCCAGCCATGCCCCCGCCCAAGTTTCGCCGGGCCCTGTCCCCGAGGCCGCCAACGACGCCCTCGCCCCCGAAGCGGCCGGGGCCAGCGCCAGCAGCAAAATTGGCAGAGAACTTGGTAGCAAGAGCGGCGCCACGATCCATGTGCTCAGAAACGATTTACGCGCGGCCCTGCGGCGAAACGAGTTGCGTCTGCTCTATCAACCCCAGATCGATTTGCGCAATGCCCAGGTCTCTTCCATGGAGGCCTTGCTGCGCTGGGAGCGTTGCGACGGCACCCTGGTGCTACCCGTCCAGTTCATCGGCCTGGCCGAGCAGTACGGCCTGATCAATGAGCTGGGCGAATGGGTTCTGCAGGAGGCCGGCCAGCAATGGCGCCGCTGGCAGACCGAAGGCCAGCGGCAACGGCGCATCGCGGTCAATGTTTCGGCCCTGCAGCTGGCCTCGGATCGCTTCATGCCGGCCTTGCTAGAGGCCGTGCCGCAGGCCGATCTGATGGCCGGCGCCTTGCAGATCGAGATCACCGAGTCCAGCCTGATGGGCCATCAACAGGAAGAAGAGCGCAATCTGGCCCGCTTGGCCGAGCTGGGCGTGCCCCTGGCTCTGGACGACTTCGGCACCGGCTATGCCAACTTCGCCATGCTCAAACGCCTGCCCCTGGACTGCCTCAAGATCGACCAAAGCCTGGTGGCCGATCTGCCCGGGCAACAGCCCGACCGCAGCATCGTCCGCGCCATCATCGCCATGGCCCACCAGCTGCATCTGCGGGTGGTGGCCGAAGGGGTGGAGTCCCAGGCCCAATGCCGATGCCTGCAAGCCCTGTGTTGCGATGAGGTGCAGGGTTTTCTGTTCACCCCGCCGGTCTCGGCCACGGCGGTGCAAGCGCTGATGCACGACTGGCAAGGCGATAGCAGCCACCGCAGCCTGGCCGATAGCTTGGGCCTGGCCGCAGGCGAGGACCTGCCCATGCCCTCCCCTATGATGGCTCCACACTCGGAGCCCTGCAGATGTTCGGCACACAAGACCTGACCCTTTTCATCATCTCCGGCCTGCTGCTCAATATCGCGCCGGGGCCGGATTCGCTCCTGATCATGACGCGCAGTGCCAGCCAAGGTTGGCGGGCGGGCTCCAGCGCCGCCTTCGGGGTCGGCGCCGGCACCTGCGTCCATGTGTTGGCGGCTGCACTCGGCTTGTCGGCCCTGCTGGCCACCTCGGCCTGGGCCTTCACGGTGATCAAGTGGGTGGGCGCGGCCTATCTGGTCTATATCGGCCTGCAAATGCTGCTGAGCCGGCGCAAGGACGCAGCGGCCAGTGCCGACGATGTTCAGCCCAACACGGCCTTGTCCTATCGCAAGATTTTTGCTCAGGGCTTTTTGACCAATGTGCTCAACCCCAAGGTGGCCCTGTTCTTTCTGGCCTTTGTGCCCCAGTTCATCGCACCGGATGCGCCCCACAAGTCCCTGGCCTTTATCGTGCTGGGCGCCATCTTCAATTTCAACGGCATGCTCTGGTGCAACTTCCTGGCCGTCTTCACCGCCCTGGCCAGCCAGCGCCTGAGGCTCAAGCCCTGGTTGACGGCCTGGCTGAATCGCGCCATCGGCGCCCTCTTTCTGTCCTTCGGCCTGAAGCTGGCCCTGGCCAGCAAATGAGGCCGCGCAACAAGGCGCTGCTGGTCGGCCTGATAGGCCTCTTGCTCTTGCTAGGCCTGTTCGCCAGCCCCTACCTGACCCTGTACCAGATGCGCCAGGCCGCCCAGGCGCAGGACGCGCAGGGCCTGAGCGAGCATGTGGACTGGCCCAGCCTGCGCGACAGCCTGAAAACCGGCGTGCAGGCACGCCTGGCCCATCAGGACGTGAATGAACAAGGCCAGCCTACTCGCGCCGCGGCCTGGGGTGCGGCCGTGGCCGGGGCCTTGCTGGGGCCCATGGTGGACAGCCTCATCACCCCACAAAGCCTGAGCCGGCTGATGCAGGGCCAGAGCCCCGGCTCGGTCGCCCTGGGCCTGCCCTCGCCCCAAGCCAAGAGCGAGCAAGAGGCCGAGGCCCAAGCGCTGGAATGGAACAGCCATTTCGAGGGCATCAACCGCTTTGTCTTCTCGGTGCGCAAGCCCGGGGCGGATGAGGAACCCATCCACCTGGTGCTCAGGCGCGAGGGCCTGCTGAGCTGGAAGCTGGCCGAGCTGCGTCTGCCTTAGAACTTATCGGCAAATAGCCGGCTTCACACAGCCATGCGCTCCGGCGCCAGGTATTGCTGGCGATAGGTCTCGAAGTCCAGGGTGTCGGCCGCCTCGATGCGCTGCTGCTCCAGCAGCGAGGCCTGGGCCTGGGCCTCAAAGCGTGCCGCCTGCTCGGCGCTGTAAGGCAGGTCCAGAAGAAGCTGGCGGGTTTGCTCAGACTGCTCGCGCAAAAAGGCCACGTAGGAGTCTTGATAGTCCTTGCGCATCATGGCCAGCATGCGCGCCGAAGGCGTAGTTTCAGGATGTGCCAGCGTGTGACGGGCCGCTTCCAGCGCCTGGGCATAGGCATCGCCGCCGTGGGCCGCGTCCAGGGCCTGGGCCATGGGCGCGCATTGCGCCAGCAACTCGGCGCCCCACTCGGCCAGTGAACGGGTACCCGCCACGCCACCCACGTTTTGCAGGCGCAAGGCCGGGTCCCGGCCATGAGCGGCCACCAGATGCTGGTTGTGGGCCAGGGCGCGGATTTCTTCGGGCGTATCCGGCGGGCTGGGCTGGGTCAGGCAGTGCAGCAAGAACACATCGAGAAAGCGCACGGTCTGGGCCGCGATGCCCACCGGCACAAAGGGATCGAGGTCCATGCAGCGCACCTCCACATACTCCACCCCACGCTCTCGCAGGGCATGCAAGGGGCGCTCGCCCGAGCGAATCACCCGCTTGGGGCGGATGGTGCCGTAGAACTCGTTCTCGATCTGCAGCAAGCTGGTGCTGAGCTGGTTGTAGTCGCCGCCGGGATTGCGCACGCCGATGGCCTCGTAGGCCGGATAAGGCCGGGTCAAGGCCTCTTGCAAGGAGGCGGCATAACTCTCCAGGCTGTTGTAGCTGACCGCCAGCGAAGACTGGGCATCGCTTTGATAACCCAGGCGGCCCATGCGCAGCGAGGTGCCGTAAGGCATGTGCAGCGAGCCCTCGCCAATCGGCTGCAACTCATGCTGGCGACCGGCCACAAAGCTGGAACACAGGGCCGGCGAGGCGCCGAAGAGGTAGAGCAGCAAAAAGGAGTGGCGGCGGAAATTGCGGATCAGGCCAAAGTACTGCTCGCTCGTCACCCCGGGCAGCGACCAGTTGTAGTGAATGCCCGAGATGGTCTGCATGCGGCGGCCGTAGCGCTGGCCCAGACCCATGCGATAGACGCTCTTGGAGCGGCCCACATTGGATTTGCCGTAACGGCCCAGGGGGATGGTCTCGTCGGTGGGCAGGCCGCAAGGCATGGAGCCCACCCACAAGCGCTCCTCGGGCTGGTTCTTGCCCAGGGCATGCAAGGTTTGATAGACGGCCTGGTGCACCTCGGTGAGCTCATTCAAGCAGTCTTCCACGCCGGCATGCACGCCGGTGATCAGCTCGACCTGGGACTCGCTGAAATCGGTGGTGATGTGGGGGTGCGTCAGGGCCGAGCCCAGGGGCGCCGGATGCGGGCTCAGTGCCAGCATGCCGCTGGGCAAGACCCGCAGACTCTCTTTTTCAATGCCGCGGCGCAGCCCCAATAAGTCCTGTGGGCTGATGCTGTCCAGTCGCTTGTTGTTCTCGCTCATGCTTGTGAGCCTCCAATCCCAAATCCATTGGATTTACGCAAAACCGCCGCCGCGGCCTTGGGGCTGGCTGCAACAGCTTTGCGTAAGTCCTGATCCAAATGCAGGGCGCACGGTAACAGAGCCAGGCTACATCTGTCTTGACACGGGCCAATTGGGGCCGATTGGGCCCCGCTGTACAGCCGGGCCTGCCGCCTGGGTGACAGGCGGCAGCGGCGCTTTGCGCCACACTGGCTCATCGCCGATGCAAGCCAAGGACACAGCATGAACTTCGACTACAGCCCCAAGGTGCAGGAGATGCAAGCGCGCTTGCTGGCATTTTTCGACGCGCATATCTACCCGAACGAGCGGCGCTTCTTCGAGGAGGTGGAGGCCAATCGCCGCGCCGGCAATGCCTGGGTGCCGACCCGGCTGATCGAAGAGCTCAAACCCCTGGCCCGTCAGGCCGGACTGTGGAATTTATTCCTGCCTAAGTCCAGCCGCGCACCCGAGGGCTTGTCGAATCTGGAATACGCGCCGCTGTGCGAAATCATGGGCCGGGTGTCCTGGGCGGCCGAGGTCTTCAATTGCTCGGCGCCCGACACCGGCAATATGGAGACCATCGAACGCTATGGCGATGAAAGCCACAAGACCCGCTGGCTGGAGCCGCTCTTGCGCGGTGAGATCCGCTCCGCCTTTTTGATGACCGAGCCGGCCGTGGCCTCCAGCGATGCCACCAATATCGAATGCCGCATCGAGCGCGATGGTGAGGACTATCTGATCAATGGCACGAAGTGGTGGTCCTCCGGCGCTGGTGACCCGCGCTGCGCCATCTATGTGGTGATGGGCAAGACCAACCCCGAGGCCGGACGCCATGAGCAGCAGTCCATGGTGCTGGTGCCGGCCAACACACCGGGCATCACGGTCAAGCGGCCGCTGAGCGTCTTCGGCTACGACGACGCGCCCCACGGCCATATGGAGATCCAACTCAAGAATGTGCGCGTGCCTGTCAGCCATATTTTGCTGGGCGAGGGCCGCGGCTTCGAGATCGCCCAGGGCCGTCTTGGCCCGGGCCGCATCCACCACTGCATGCGTTCCATCGGCGCGGCCGAGCGGGCCCTGGAGCTGCTGTGCGGGCGCGCCATTGCACGCAGCGCCTTTGGCAAGACGATTGCGCAGCAAACCGTCACCCAAGAGCGCATCGCCGAGGCCCGCTGCATGATTGAGCAAGCCCGCTTGCTGACCCTCAAGGCCGCCTACATGATGGACACGGTGGGCAATAAGGTGGCCAAGGCCGAGATCGCCATGATCAAGATCGTGGCCCCGAATATGGCCCTGCAAGTGATCGATTGGGCCATCCAGGTCTATGGCGCCATGGGGGTCTGCGACGACACGCCGCTGGCCATGATGTGGGCCCACCAACGCACCCTGCGCCTGGCTGACGGACCGGACGAGGTGCACCGCAATTCTCTGGCCAAGCTGGAACTGGCCCGGCATATGAAGCTGCCCAGCAGCGCGGTGCAGATGCCCATCACCCGCGGCAGCTGAGTCGGTATCGCCCGCCTTGCCCACCAAAGGGGGAGGACGGGGCAGCAAGTCGCGCAGGCACTAGACTGCGCGGCAATGAAACAAGCTCTTGCAGCCATCACCGCCCTACGCGGCAAACGCCTGGTCTGGCCCGCCCTGGGCCTGCTGGCCCTGCTGAGCCTGGGCTTGCCAGCCCTTGCCTGGCTGCTGCCCCAAGCCAGTCCGGGCTGGCGCTGGGCCGCCTGGCTCTGCAGCCTGGGCTTTGTGCTGCTGACGGCGCAGGAGCTGCGCCGGGCACGTCGCCGCGTCCTTGAGATCCGGCAAATGCTCAACGAAGCCTTGGACGCCTTGCCCGCCAGCGTGGAGATTTTTGACGCGCAAGACCGTCTGATCGCCTACAACCAGCAATTGCTGGAGATCTATCCCCATATGCGCGGCGCCTTCAAACGCGGCGCCACCTTTGAATCCCTGGTACGCACCTCGCTGGCCCAGGGCCGCGTGCCCGAGGCCAGCGGCCGTGAGGAGGCCTGGCTGCGCGAACGCCTGCAAGCCCGTCGCATCCCGCGCGAACCCTTGCTGCAGCAGGTGCACGATGGCCGCTGGCTGCGCATCCACGAGCGGCATATGCCCTCGGGCGGCATCGTCGGCGTGCGTACCGAGGTGACCGACATGATTCTCGAACACCAGCGCCTGGCCAGCACCGATGGCCTCACCGGCGTGGGCAATCGCCGCCTGTTTGATGAGCGCCTGCAACAAGCCTGGCTGCGCAGCGCTCGCCTGGGTCTGCCCCTGGCCTGCGTGATGGTGGATGTGGACCATTTCAAGCAATACAACGATCACTACGGCCATGTGGCCGGGGACGACTGTTTGCGTCGCGTCGCCCAGCTGCTACGCAGCTGCGCCAGCCGACCGGCCGATACCGTCTGCCGCTACGGCGGGGAGGAGTTCGTCCTGCTGCTGCCCGACTGCGATCTGCACCATGCCCGCGCCGTGGCCCAGCGCTGCCTGGACGAGCTGCGCCTGGCCGCCATCGACCATGCCGCCTCGCCCCTGCACCGCACCCTGAGCTTCAGCGTGGGTGTGGCTGCCTGTGTCGCAAAAGCCGATCTGGCGGCACAATCCCTGGTGGAACAGGCCGATGCCGCGCTTTACAGCGCCAAGCAGACGGGCCGGGCCCGCATCGCCATGCAAGTCTGAGTGTCGCTAGTCGGCAGGCGGGTGGTGCCAGGCATTCCTCTTTCCATTCCCTCCTCCCCCGCTTTCCCGATCGAGACCCTCCCATGCCTGACGCCGCCGACTACATCCGTCGCCACATCCGCACCGTGCCCGATTGGCCGCTGCCTGGCGTGCAGTTCCGCGACATCACGCCCCTGCTGTCCAATCCACGCGTGTTCCGCGTGTTGATCGACCAGTTCGTGCACCGCTATTTCGACCAAAAACCCACGGCCATCGCCGGCCTGGATGCGCGCGGCTTCATCATCGGCTCGGTGCTGGCCTATGAGCTGAACATCGGCTTTGTGCCGATTCGCAAGAAAGGCAAGCTGCCCTTCAGCACCATGGAAGAAACCTATGAGCTGGAATACGGCAGCGCCACGGTGGAAATCCACACCGACGCCGTCAAAGCCGGCGACCGCATCGTGCTGATCGACGACCTCATCGCCACCGGCGGCACCATGCTGGCCGGCGCTCGCCTGCTGCAACGCCTGGGGGCCGAGATCATCGAGGGCGCGGCCATCGTGGACCTGCCCGAGCTGGGTGGCTCGGCCAAGCTGCGCGCCGCTGGCCTGCCCTTGTTCACGCTGGTGGACTTTGACGGGCACTGAAGCGGCCGGATTCACCGACAATAGCGCCATGGCCAAACAGATTCCCCGCCTCTCCCCCGACCAAGTCAAGCGCATCGTCGCGACCGCCTGGGAGGATGTTCCGCCCTATAACAAGGTGCTGATGGAACACGCCCTCGGTCAGGGTGAACTGATCCAGCTGATGAAGCGCGAACTCAGCTCCACCGCCTACAAGATGTGGGTGGCCCAGGGCAAGGGCGTCAAGGCGCCGACCAAAAAAGCCCAGTGGCCGCACGGGCGCTAAAGCCCCGAACTACCCGAACAAACATCGGGCCAACCCTGCAAAGGGCTGGCCCGATTTCCTTTTTTTTGCTGCGCGCTCCCTGCGCTCACATCGGATGACAGCGATGTTCTTGCTTAGCCCGGCCTTTTGCTTTGCAGCCGGCGAGCACTCAAGCCAAGCAAGCCCAGCAAGAGCAATCCGAAACTGGCCGGCTCGGGTACGGCCGTCACCAACAAGGAGATGCCGCCGAGGTTGTCCGGCAGGTAATAGTCGGCCGAGACAAAGGCCACCGTCATCGCATGGTCCAGATGCATGCTGAAGGCGGGCGTCGCGAGAAAGGCCGCGCTGGCCTGGGCCTGTGTATCCCAGGCACAGAAATGGTTCTTGCAAGTCGGGTCCAAGAGCGAGACGCCGTCCACCAGCACCTTGTACTGGCCGCCCCCCAGCACCTCGGCCGCGACGAAATGGCTGGCCCAGCTGCCCGGCGCGCTCTGCTCGAAATTCCAGGTGTCGTACAAGGCACCGGCCAGGCCCCAGGCGTCCTTGAGTTGATAGTCACCCGCCGCCATGTCCAGCAAGACAGGATTGAAAAGGCTGACAACACTGCCCGGCGCCACGGGGTAGGCAAAGATATTCGCACCCGCCCCGGTGCTGCCCGCACCATTGATATTGACCACGGTTTGGGCGGCTGCGCCGGTCGCGCAAACGGCGAGGGTCCATGCCGCCAATGAGAGAGAAATGGCTCGGAGTTTCATGCGATCTGCTCCTGATGAGGCGGCATAACAACCGGGGAGCAGGTGTCCGAACGCCGCCGCATCGAACGGGCCACCAGGCCCAGCATCCCCACAATCATCAACATCCAGCTGGCCGGCTCAGGCACGGCCAAGACCCAGATTTCCCCACTGCTGTAGAGGCGAGAGAAATCCAGCACCGTGCCCGCATCATGGGCAAACTCACTGGCGTCCAGCAGGGAAAAGCTGCCGCTGCTGCTGCCCCAATCGAAGAGATCAAAGCTCTGCCCCGCGTGCGCGCTGAAGCCCTGCCAGGACACCAGCTTGAGCGTGCCTCCAAAGCTCAGATGGCCCCCCACGATGTATTTGTCGAAGCTCTGATTGCGCAGGCTTTCATCCACGGTGCAGGCCAAGGTGCAGGCGCTGGCCCCACCGATCTCGGCCAGATATCGATTGCCCGCACCCAGACTGACACTGCCCTCATCAAGCCCCAAGCCCGGTGAGCCGCCGATGGACAAGCCGCCTTCATAGAATTTTTGCCCCGTGCCGCTGAACACCGCCCCGTTGCGCTGCAAGACCTGCCCAAAGAAGGTGGCGGAACTGCCTTGGCTGACCCGCAGCTCAGCGCCGGCCAGCACCTCCACGCTGTCGTTGAAGGTCGTGCTGCTATTGCCCGACATCAGCAGCTGCCCGCCCGCCTGGACTTGGACCGCGCCCGAGACATTGCTATTGCCATAGCTAAAGCTGAGCCGCCCACCCTGGCTAAGCCCGCCGGAGAAATCCAGATTGCCGTTCTGAACCTGCATCTGGCTGCCGGCCCCGCTGCTGAAGGCCGCCGCACTGCTGAAGCTGGCCTGCGCAAAACCATTGCCCTGCAGGCGCAGCACACCGTTGTGCGCAACCGCGCCGCCGCTCAAGTTCATGGACTCGCCAACGCCCACTTGCACCAGCGCCCCTGACTGCACCGTCAGCCCACCCTCCAGACGCCCACTGCCGCTGAGCACAGCGCCAGCATTCAAGGTCGTACCTGCCAGGCTGCGAGTGCTGCCGCCATTCAAGCGGAACAGCAGCTGATGGCCTGCCGCCGCCCCGAGCACGAGGCTGTTGGCGCGACCGTCGGCAGCGCCCAAAATCGTCGCGCTCTCGGTCCCGCCATAGATCACCACGTCCTGCGTTTGCCCTGGCGCATGGCCGAGCGAACCCAAACCCGAGTAGTTCCAATGGGAGGCGTCATCCCAGCGCCCATCGCCTCCTTGCCAATCGGGATGCAGGGCGATCACGAGCGCCTGCTGCTGCCCATTGAAGCTGCCGTTGACCAGCACCTGGTCCGAGGCCGTGATGCCCACCACCGTGCTCAAGTTCCAAGCCGCGGGCGCCAAGGTATTGAGTTGGGCGACGGTGTTGCCGCCATTGGTCCAAAT
The DNA here is from genome assembly GCF_003852425.1 of Paucibacter sp. KBW04. GTDB lineage: Bacteria > Pseudomonadota > Gammaproteobacteria > Burkholderiales > Burkholderiaceae_C > Paucibacter_A. The sequence continues at coordinate 380,388 of NZ_QAJN01000007.1, forward strand.
CACCGCACCGGCACTGGACCACCCGCCCACCACCCCGTTGCTGCTGACTGCCGTGGCCTGGGTTCCGCCGGCCAGGGTGGCCAAGCCCCGCATCTGGCCATCGTTATAGACAAAGGCCCGGTTGCTGCCATCGGCCTGGGTGGAGGTGCCCACGATCAGGCCAGCATTGTTGATGGCCGTCGCCGCGCTGAGGTTGCCACCCAAGGTGCCAAGGTTGCGCATCTGGCCGTGCTCGTAGACAAAGGCCCGGGTGTACAAATCGCCCGGCAACCTGGACTGGCCCACCACCACACCCTGATCATTGAGAGCCGCCGCAGCGAAATTGCCGCTGCCCCCCAAAGTGGGCAGGTTGGTGAAATTGCCACTGCGCTCATACAAACGCATGGCTGACCCATACATGGCCAGCACCGAGCCCTGAGCATTGATGGCGATGGGCGACAAGCCTTCGGGCCCGATGCTACGCACAGCGCCGGCCTCATACACAAAGGTGTTCAGCCCCATATAGCCCGTGATCAGCCCATTGGAGGCGATGCCTATGGCGCCGCTTTCTTGCCCTGCCAAGGTGGGCAACTCGCTCATGCCGGCGGCAGCTGAATAGACAAAAGCCCGGTAATCCCCCGAGGCACGGCGGGCGATGCCGACCACCTGGCCCGCATCATTCATGCCCTGGGCCTGAACAAAGCCACCCCCAAGATCGCCAAGCGGGGTAAGGCTGTAGCGCGGCTGGGCCAGGGCTGGGTGCAAGAAGCCGGCGGCCGCGAGAACCACCATCCATTGATTGAGCTTGAACTGCATGAGATCCGTCCTTCAGGCATGTTTTCAAACCAAAATAGATCCAAAAAGGATCCAAAGCAGCGGGACGATACACCCAAGCCTCACCAGCCCAACCCCCAAGAATGTGGGGGCAGCCGGCGCCATGCCAGGCGCTTGTCGCGACTTTTGGCACTCATTTGGCTGCGCCCGGCCTTCTACAATTCGCCCATCTCAGGCCCCACTCTTTTCAAGCCAGCGACAAGCCCCCCCCCATGACCCCAGACGATGTGTTCGCCCAGCTGAAGCTGGACGCCAAAAGCTCCCAGCCCTATTACCAGCAGCTGCAGCAGCAATTGCTGGCTTTGATCGGCTCCGGCGCTTTGGGGCCGGGCCGCAGCCTGCCGGCCGAACGGGTGCTGGCAGAGCAATTGCAAGTCAGCCGCAACACCATCAAGCGCTGTTACGACGCCTTGCGCGAGGCCCAGACCCTGGGCAGCGCCGGCCGTGGCGGCACCATGGTGCGCGAGACCCCCAGGGTCAGCCCGGTGATGGGCCGCATCAAGGGCTTTACCGAAGAAATGCATGAGCTGGGCATGACGCCCAGCACCCGTGTGCTGGAGCGCCGCGTGCTGCAAGACCGCACCATCGCCTCGGTCTTCGGCCGCCCGGCGGCAGCGAGTTTTCTAAAACTGGTGCGCCTGCGCCTGGCCGATGAGCAGCCCATGTCCCGCGAGGTGGCCTGGTATGACATGAGCTTGGCGCCCGCCTTGGCCGACTGGGACGGCCATGGCTCCATCTACCTCTTCCTGGCCGACCGCTGCGGCGTGCAGCTCAGCCAAGCCGAGCAGACGATTGAGGCGGTGCTGTCCAGCACGGTGGAGGCCGAGGTGTTTGGCTTTCAGACTCCGGCGCCCTGCCTGCTGATCAAGCGTCACAGCTACAACAGCCACCGCCAGTTGGTGGAGTATGTGGAAGGCACCTTCCGGGGCGACGCCTACGCTTACAAGGTCAAGCTACAGCCCTAGGAACTCGCGCAAAGCGGCGTCCCTGGGCAGGGCATCCAGCACCCCGGTCTGCATACACATCAAGGCGCCACAGGCATTGGCCACGCGCAAGCTGCTCGCCAGCTCCTGGCCGCTCAGCAGCTGGGTGATCAAGCCGGCGGCAAAGGCATCGCCCGCCCCCATGCTGTCTTGCACCGCCACCGCGAAGCCTGGCACCGCCAGCGGCGGCTGATCGCGCCGCAAGGCCACCGAACCCAGGGCGCCCAAGGTCACCACCAAGAGCTGGCCCTCGGGCCAGCGCGGCCACAAGGCCTGGGCGGCAGCGTCCAAACTGCTTGCGCAATCGGACAGGCAGGCCTGGCTAGGCAGCTGCCAGGCCAAGAGCTCCGCAGCCTCCACCTCGTTGACCAGCAAGACCTGGGTCAGGGCCAGCAAATCCGATGGAATGGGCCGGTAGGGCGAGGGGTTCAGAAACGTCAAACGCTGGTGTCTGGCCGCGATCTCAAACACACGCCGCACAGCGCTGAGCGAGGTTTCAAACTGGCCGTAGACCGCATCGGCCCTGGCAATCTCCTCGGCCGCCGCATCGGCATGCTGGGGCTCCAGCAGCAGATTGGGACCCAGGCAAACGGCGATGCTGTTGCGCCCCTGGGCATCGATCAGACCGCAGCCATGGCCCGAGCTATCAGCCAAGCGATGAATATGGTCGGCGGCAATGCCCTCTTGGTCTAACAGCGATAGCAAGCGCTCACCTGCCGCATCGCGACCTATGCCCAGCAGCGCGACCACCTTGGCGCCCAGGCGGCGCGCGCCGATCGCCACATTCAGCCCCTTGCCACCCGGCTCGGCCGCAAAGCCCTGGCTGAGCAGGGTCTCGCCTTCGAGTGGCAATCGCTCAACTCGCCAGCAACAGGCCATCACAAAATTGGCGGCGATGAACAAGCGCATGGCGGGCTCCGACGTGTTGGCTATTTGCCAATGCAAAATTTGCTGAAGATTTCCCCCAGCAAATCATCGGCGCTGAAGCTGCCGGTGATCTCGCCCAAGGCGTCGTGGGAGAGGCGCAACTCCTCGGCCAAGAGGTCCAGGGCCGGCGGCTCTTGGGTGGCCACGGCCAGCGCCAGGGCCAGGTGTTCGCGGGTGCGCTTCAAGGCCTGGACATGGCGCTCGCGAGCGATGAACAGGCCCTCGGGCGTGGCATGCCAGCCCGCATGTTGCAGCAAAGCCTGGCGCAAGGTCTGCAAGCCGGCACCGGTCTTGGCCGAGAGCTTGAGGGCGTCGGCAGGCAAGACCTGACCCTCGGGTAGTTGCTGAGAAGCATCCGCCTTGTTGAAGATTTGCAAGATGCGGGCCGGGTCGACGTCGCTCAGGCGGGCGCGGATCTCGGCGTCCTCGGCCTCGTAGTCGGCCTGGCCCACGCGGGTGAGGTCGTGCAGAAACAGCACGACATCGGCATCGGCAATCGCGTCCCAGCTGCGCGCCACGCCGATGCGCTCGACCTCGTCGGTGGCCTCGCGCAAACCGGCCGTGTCGCTGATGTGCAGGGGCACGCCCTCGATCTGAATCGTCTGGCTGACCTTGTCGCGGGTGGTGCCGGGGATGGCGGTGACGATGGCCAGCTCAGCCCCGGCCAGGGCATTGAGCAGCGAACTCTTGCCCACATTGGGTTGACCGGCCAGTACGACCTTGATGCCTTCACGTAACAAGGCACCTTGACGGGTGCGGTCCAGCACCGCCTCCAGCCGCGCCTGCAGACGAGCCAGGCGACCCAGAGCGTCGGCCTGTTGCAAGAAGTCGATCTCTTCCTCGGGGAAATCCAGCGTCGCTTCGACCAGCATGCGCAGCTTGATCAAGGCATCGCGCAATTCACCCACCTCGCTGGACAGCGCACCGGCCAGGGCACGGCTGGCACTGCGGGCCGCCGCTTCGGTGCTCGCGTCGATCAAATCACTCACCGCCTCGGCCTGGGCCAAGTCCAGCTTGCCGTTCAGAAAGGCACGCTGGGTGAATTCGCCAGGCTCGGCCAGGCGCAGGCGCAGATTCAGCGCTGCCCCCAACTCCATGCAGCGCGCCAGCAGCAGTTGCAGCACCACCGGGCCGCCGTGAGCCTGCAACTCCAACACATGCTCGCCGGTATAGGAATGCGGCGCCGGGAAGAGCAGGGCCAGGCCTTGGTCTATGGCTTCGCCGCTGGCGGCCTTGAAGGGCAGATAGGTCGCCTCACGCGGCTTCAAGTCGCGGCCACAGATAGCTTGCACGAAGGGGGTCAGGTCTTGCGGGGAGGAGACTCGCACGATACCCACGGCTCCGCGTCCGGGTGCGGTGGCAATGGCGGCGATGGGGTCTTGATGGCGGGAGAGCATGGGGGGATTTTCCGCGATTGCGCCAAGCTCAGCTTCAGCCCGCCCCAAAACAAAACTCGCTGAGCCTGCGGGTGCGCAGAGTCAACGAGTTGGCAGATGGCGCGGGGGAGGCAGAGGCCTAGCGCTCGCATGAGCCTGGGCCGGGTGCCTTTCACAAACCCGGCTCTGCTGTGTCGCTTCGGCCCGGTTGCGATTCTCTGCCCCGCATGGGACGGATTTAAGTCGAGATCTCTAAAACAAAAAAGCCCCCCAAGCGGGGGTAGGAGGTCTGCGCCAGGTGGCTTTGTGATTTTGTGCCGGATCGACTCGGATCCTGCTTTCCAGACGGAACGACAAAGCGATGCTGGCCCGCCCAACCTCAATCTCGTTGTCGGCTGAGGTGAATTCTGACGCCCCGCGTTGTGCGTAGGCGTCACGACCCTGGGGTTCATTGAGGAGCGACCCAGTCTCACGGCATGATGCGCTCCGCCCAACGAACTCATGCAGGATAGGATCTGTTTTGACTCGAGAAGAATTGCAGGCCAGCCCCTTGCTGGAGGAGGCGCTGTACCGGGATCTCAAAACCCTGGCGCGTCAGCGTTTGCGGCGCAGCGGCCCCATGACGCTGCTGGATACCACCGCCCTGGTGCATGAGAGCTGGTTTCGCCTCTCGCGCCGGGCCGATTGGGTTGCCATGGGCCGCGAGCACTTCATGGGCTATGCGGCTTCGGCCATGCGCTCGCTGGTGGTTGACTACGCGCGCGCCCGGCAAGCTGCCATACGCGGCGGGCAGGCCACCCACCTTGAGTTCGATGAGCTGCCGACCCTGGCCCACCGCGATGAGGAATACCTCGCCGTGCACGAAGCACTGCTCGATCTGGAGCGCAGCGACCCCGCCTTGGCTCGCTTGGTGGAGCTGCGCTTTTTCGTCGGGCTGGAAGAAACCGAATGCGCGGAATTGCTGGGCGTGGCCCGCCGCACCGTGCAGCGCGATTGGCAAAAGGCACGAGCCCTACTCTGGACCCTGTTGACCCCATGAACGCACCGATGCTGCAACACTGGGCCGAGATCGAGCCTTTGCTGAATGAGCTCTTAGCTCTGCCGGAGGCCGAGCGGGCCGCATTTCTGAATGACTTGCCCACGGACAAACAAGTTTGGCGCGACACCTTGGAGCAGCTGATGCGCGCCGACGCCGCGGCCGATGCCGCCGGCTTTCTGGCGCAAGCCGCCAGCTTGCCTCTGGGTGGCACCACGCCCGCGCAAAGGCCTGATGCTTGGCGGCCCGATCAGGTGCTGGGCCCTTGGCAATTGATCCGTGAGTTGGGTCGCGGTGGCATGGCCAGCGTCTGGCTGGCGCGTCCGGCGCAAGGTGAGTTCCAACGCGAGGTGGCGCTCAAACTCCCGCACAGCCCGACGCCCCATCTGGCCGAACGATTCAGGCGCGAGCGCGATGTGCTGGCGCGACTGAATCATCCTGGCATCGCACGCTTGTTCGATGCCGGCGTCACCCCTGAAGGCCTGCCCTGGCTGGCGATGGAGCATGTGCAAGGCCAGGAACTGCTGAGCTGGTGCCAGACCCAGCGATCCTCGGTCAGGCAAGACCTGACCCTGCTATTGCAGATCTGCGATGCCCTTCAGTACGCGCATGGCCAGTTGGTGGTGCATCGCGACATCAAGCCTGCCAATGTGCTGGTACAGACCGATGGTCAGGCCAAGCTCTTGGACTTCGGCATTGCACGTTTGCTTGAAGCCCCCGACGAGCTCGAGCAGACCGCGCTGACCCAGCTGGGCCAACGCCCCATGACGCCGGAATACGCCTCGCCCGAGCAGGTGCGCGGCGAAGCGCCGGGTGTGGCATCTGACGTTTACGCGCTGGGCGTGCTGGCTTACCGCCTGCTCAGTGGCCAAAGCCCTTATGTCGGCGCCGTCGCCCAGCACCGCCATGCGCTAGAGCAGGCGATTCTGGAATTCCGCCCACCACCGCCCTCACAACAGGCGCAAGACCCGGCACGCCGCAAGGCCCTGCGCGGTGACCTGGACACGATTGTGCTGAAGGCCTTGGCCAAAGACGCCGGCCAGCGCTACGCCACCGCGGAAGCCTTGGCCACCGATTTGCGCCGGCATTTGGATGGCAAGCCGGTATTGGCCCGAGCACCGTCCTGGCGCTATGTGGCGGGGCGCTTTGTGCGGCGGCATCGGTTCGGCGTGGCAGCCAGTGCACTGGCCGTGCTGGCCTTGCTGGGATCCACGGCCTGGGCCTTGCGATCCGCCAGCCTCGCGCGGCAGGAGGCTGCTCGCTCGGATGCCATGTACGGCTTTGTGGTGGGCCTTTTCAATCCGAACAATTCGCCACAGCCAGATATTCGAGAACGCGAAATGCCGGTGCGGCAACTGATTGAACGCGGGGCCCAGCGCGTGCTCGACACGCTGCAAGACCAGCCCCAAACCCGCGCCCGCCTGCTGTCGGATTTGTCCACCCTGACCCAGCAGCTCGGACTTAATGCGCTCGCAAAGCAGCTTGCCGCTGAACGCGTACGCATGGCGCTGCAGACGAATGGCCCTAAAAGCGTCGAATATGCAGACGCACTGCTGGGCCAGCGCGATGGTTGGGAAGCGCAAGGGCAATACAAGGAAGGCTACGAAGCCGCGCAGCAGGCGCTGGCCATCTATCAAGCGCACAAGGAGCGTGACCCGATCAAGCTGGCCCGGGCGCACATGACGCTGGGAGGCTTCGGCGCCCGGCTGCACGCCGCAGGTGATGAAGAAATTGCACATCTGCGTCAAGCTGCGGCCTTGTTGGAGCCCGTCAGTGGCCCCAGCACCCTGGGCACCGTGTATGAGCAACTGATGATCTCCCACCTCAGCCTGGGCCGCACGGAAGAAGCTTTTCAAGACGCCATGGCTGGCGTCAATGCCAACCGGCGCTTGTGGGGGACGGAGGACTGGAAAACCGGCGCCTCCGAGGATCAGGCCGGTGCCCTAGCCGCGATGACGCTGCGCCCTGAGCAGGCCCAGTACCTGTTGCAACACGGCATTGACATCATCCGCCGAAGCATGGGGGCTGATGCGCTGCTATTGGCGCGAGGGGAGGCCAATCTGGCCCAGCTGCTGTTTGCGGGCGAGCACCGCGCCGAGGCCATGCGCCATCTGCAAGAAGCACAACGCATCGCGCAACTGCCCGCGCACACGGAGCAAAAGGCCTTTTCGCTGACCATCGCAGCCACAACACTGGAATTGGCCCAGCGCGCCGAAGACTGGCCGCAACTGCGCCAGGCTTGCAAGCCCTGGGGCCAGGACGTGCAAGCGCCTCAGCCGACGATGCGCTTGCGCATCATCCAGGCCTGCAGTGCCAGTGCCATCCACGAGCACGATCTAGAACGGGCCGAGGCCTTGCTGGCACAGGGCCGACTGGTGCTGAGTCAGAGCTTCGCCAAAGTCCCGGCAAAAGGCGCCGTGCTTGCGCTGCGTGCCGGGGAGTTAGCCTGGGCCCGGGGTGATCGCAAAGCGGCCATTGCCGCGTGGCAAGACTGTTTGAAGCAAGCCGATGACACGGGGCTGGCTTGGCAGGCGCAGGCATGGCGTCGTCTTGTTCAGGCACAGGCCATGGACCCCGAGATGAGCGCCCGGCTCCACACCTTCCGGCAGCGTTTGCAAAGAGCGGGCGGCTCCCAGTACTACGCGGAGTTTCTTGCTCTGCTCGATGGCCCAGCCACGCCGGCGTGAAACAGCTGTGATGCCTTGTCGCTGAAGAAAATTTGCATTGAGGTTTCGAGTCCTGGCGCTTGGCCACCCGTCTTTCCGTTAAGCAGTCTGAAGCAGGCTCATTCCCGAGCCCGCCACCTTGTAAGGACTTGCGATGAACAACGGAAAACGAATCGGAACCACAGCGCTGACTGCGGTGGCTTTGGCGGCCTTGCTGAGCGCCTGCGGTGGCGGCAGCAGCGGTAGCGACTCGGACAACAGCAACCCTGCCCCTGCCCCTGCCC
>NZ_QAJN01000008.1 GCF_003852425.1 Paucibacter sp. KBW04
GCCCCTGCCCCTGCCCCTGCTCCTGCTCCTACTCCTGCACCTGCGCCATCTCCAGCACCTTCGCCCGCCCCGGTTTGCAGCGGCAACAGCTGGCTGACCCCCACCTACGATGTCTACAGCACGGCCAGCGCCACCGGCACGGCGACCGTGGCGAACTTTTACGGCAACAGCAGCACGGCGCCAACGCAGTGCATTGCGCTTGGCAGTACCTTGCAGGTCACGACCAGCGATGGCTTCAACCAGGTGTTGAACTGGGCCGACCCGGTTGCCAACAACGCCACCACCGTCGGCACCATGCTGAACAACCGAAACCTTTTGTTCACCTGCCGCAGCGGTAGCCACAACACCAACCATCTGGCGCTGCGCTCGGACACGGGCGCGGCGGTGTTCAAGGGCAGTGCGGCACGCTTGATGCTCGGCACGGCCTTCGCTTTCAGCTCGCTGGAATGCGGTGCAAGCGGTACGAGCATGCTGCGAGGTGCGACCACGGTGGCTGTTGCTGCCGACCTTTCATCGGCAACGATCACAGACACCACGAGCAACCCGGCCTCGGTGACGACGTTCAACGCCGAACAAATTGACGCTCTGTTCAGCCCTAACGGGCTGGTCACCGGCAACGGCAAGACCCTGCGCTGGGTACTTTATGTGGTGCCGGTGAGCTCGGGCCTCACCAAGCAGGTCATCGTTCACACCGCCGTACAAAGCGATGGCAGCATCAATGTGCTCTCGTTCCTGCAGCCCTGATCGACCATGAAAAAAGCCTCCGCATGCGGAGGCTTTTTGTTGGTGAGCGGCAGGCCTTAGTTCTGCACGCCCAGCTGCTTGTTGATCATCCACTGCTGAGCGATGGACAAGATGTTGTTGGTCAGCCAGTACAGCACCAGGCCGGACGGGAAGACGAAGAACATAAAGCTGAAGGCCAGGGGCATGAACCACATCATCTTGGCTTGCATGGGGTCGGGCGACTTGGGGCCCAGCGCCACTTGCAGCAAGCTCGACAGCGTCATCAAGATAGGCAGGATGAAGTACGGGTCCTTGGCCGACAGGTCGGTGATCCAACCCAGCCAAGGCGCGCCACGCATTTCAACCGTGGACAGCAGCACCCAGTACAAGCCCATGAAGAAAGGCATCTGCAGGAAGATGGGCAGGCAACCACCGATGGGGTTGACCTTCTCCTCGCGGTAGATGCGCATCATCTCTTGCTGCATCTCTTGCGGTTTGTCCTTCAGGCGCTCACGCATGGCCTGAATCTTGGGGCCCACGGCCTTCATCTTGGCCATGCTGCGGTAGGCACTGGCGTTCAACCAGTAGAACGCGGCCTTCAGCAAGACGACCAGGGCGATGATGGACCACCCCCAGTTGCCCAGATAGCTGTGCAGCTTCTCCAGCAGCCAGAACAGGGGCTTGGCCAGGATGGCGAAGATGCCGTAGTCCTTCACCAGTTCCAGGCCGGGGGCCAGGGCGGAGAGCTTCTTTTCTTCTTGCGGGCCAACGAAGAGTTGGTCATCGCGGATCTGCGTGGCACCGGGCGCCAGCACGGGCTGAGTGAAAACCATGCCGACGGCGTACTGATCAGGCACGGCGCCAGCAACCTTTTTGACGAAGAACTCGCGATGGCCGGCTTCGTTGTGCAACCAAGCACTGGCGAAGTAATGCTGGACCATGGCAACCCAGCCGTTATTGGCCGTCTTGTCGATCTCAACCTTGCCCTTGTCGATGTCCTTGAACTCGACCTTGTGGAACTTGCTGTTCTCGTTATAGACCGCCGGGCCGGTGAAGGTGCCGGTGAAGCTCGAGCCCTGCGGGCCGGCCACGCCATCGCGCACCAGCTGCACATAGACCTGTGGGGTTACCGGGGTGGTGCCGGCGTTCACCAGTTCATGGCGCACACCGACCACATAGTCACCGCGCTTGAAGGTGAAGGTCTTGACCAGCTTGACGCCGCCCACCACGGGCGACTCCATGCGCACCGTCAGCTCATTCATACCGGCCTTGAGCTCGCGCTCGCCGGGCAGCACCGTCATCAAGGTGTTGTGAGTGGGCAGTTGCTCACCCTGCGAGCCCAGCAAACCCGATTGAGCCTTGTAGCTCTTGCCCGCGGCGTCCAGCAGCACGATGGGCTTGGGCACGATGACGGGCTTTTGCTTCAGGCCCACGGCTTGCAGCAGCGGGTCGAACAGGCCGGGTTCCGGCACGTCCAGATAGCTCAGCAGCTCCACGCGGCTGACATCGCCACCCAGGGTTTCCAGCGTGACGTTCAAGACATCGGTCTTGATGTGCACCTTCTCGCTGCCCAGCACTGCAGGCGCGGCGGCCGGCGTGGGCACAGCGCCCGGCACGGCGGCAGGCGTCGGCACGCCCGTGGCGCCATTGCCCGAAGCGGCCGTGGCGACGGCCTTGGGCGCTGCGGGGCTGAACATGGACGGTTGCCCATTGTGCTTTTGCCAACCGTCCCAGAGCAGGACGAGGGACATGGTGAACACCACCCACAGCACGGTGCGGCGTATATCAGTCATGGGGAAGCTTCTGGTTGAGAGGGAGGGATGGGCTTGGTGGACGGCACCGGCTTGCTCAAACCTAGCTGGCTGAACAGGCGCGGCGCATGCTCGGGCACGCCATCATGGCCGCCCGCGCAAAAAGGGTTGCAGCGCAGGATTCTGTACGCTGCCAGATAAGTACCCGCAGCAGCACCGTGGCGTTCGAGCGCTTCGATCGCGTAGATGGAGCAGGTGGGGGTGAAGCGGCAGGACGCGCCCAGCCAGGGGCTCAGCATCAGCCGATAGCCGCGCACCAGACCAATCAGCAGGCGCTGGGCCAGGCCGAGGGGGGCGGGTACGGTGGGGTCGGGACTGCTGCTGCTCATCATCTTCGGTGTCGAATGCTGAGGAGGGGGGCGGCTCAGGGCTTGCTGCGGCTGTTCAGCACACGGCTGACCAGCTGCATGAGCTCGTCGCGCGCAGCGGCGCGCAGCGCCTCGGACGAGGCGCTGGGAAATAGCTTGCGATCAAAAGGCGAACGCAGGCGCACCACCCAGAGGCCGGGTGGCAGAGAAGGCTGCTGGTCGAAAGCCGCACGGATTTGTCGCTTCAGCAGAGAACGCGTGACCGAGCGTTTGGCATGCCGTTTCGGCACCACCACGCCCAGCCAACAAGCATCGGGCGGCAACTCATCCACAGGGCTGTGGACTTGTTGTGCGTCACCTGTTGATAACTCACGCTCGGCTGTGGATAAAACCTTGGCAGGCATCGAGGGCCGAGCGGACAAGTGATGCACAGCAAAGTGATTGCTGCGCGCACGGCTGGGACGACCCAGCACGCGTTCAAAGTCGGCCGATCGCACGATACGGCCGATCACAGGGCGAGTGCCTGGGCTCAGACAGCCAGACGCTTGCGGCCCTTGGCGCGGCGCGCGGCGATGACAGCGCGGCCGCCGCGGGTCTTCATGCGGACGAGGAAGCCGTGGGTGCGGGCGCGACGGGTCTTGGAAGCTTGATAAGTGCGTTTCATGATGGAGGCCTCTTGAGAAGGTCTAAGGACGTCGGATGACGCTTTAGCGGTTATTGGCGATGAATCGCCGGATGCAAAAAGTCAGATGCTGCCGGATGCAACAAGCTTTGCGCTCTGCGTCGCACTTGGCTGGCCTTGGGCCGATGGGCCCGACGAAGCCTTCACCGAGGTGAAAACTCCACAAGCCCACAGGCTTCAAAACAAGCCGGGTACTTCGCGCCAGAGCACTGCCAATGCGTTTGCAAGCAGCACTTACGAAGCCTGAGACCGAAATCTTGTTCACGCCTGTGAACAAGTCCTGCAATCCATCAAGTTTCGCGAGCACTACGTGGGTGGGTCTGCCCTGAGCTCACGACTGCAACAAAAACCGGATCGGCGAATCAAATGGGACTCAGCTTGAATCTCCACCCACCTTGCCTGGCACCCGGCCTCTGCGCTGCTCGCAAGCTCCTGCCTCTCTTTGCCGCAAGCACAAGCCAAGGCAATTCAAAACAAGACGAGCATTCCCCCTCCGCTTCATCCAGCGTCCGGAAAACCCGCGATTACACCAAATCTTTCGCCTCGGGTCAATGCCCGTGGCTTATCCCCAGGGGATTGCCCGGGATTGACCGGCTCGAAAATTCTGTGGATAACCTTGGTTTGGCTGGCCTTGAACCCGTACAATCCGGCCGCTCTAGAACAAGTTTTCCACAATGAGCGCAGACATGCTTGGCGCAGACCTTTGGCAACGCGGATGTGAGCGTTTGGCCACCGAGCTGCCCGAACAACAATTCAATACCTGGATTCGTCCCTTGCCGCCGGCCGTGGTTGCCGATGGTGTGGGTATCGATGCACTGGTCTTCTCCTTGCGCGTGCCCAACCGCTTCAAGCTGGACTGGATTCGCAACCAGTACGCCGGCCGCATCGAGTCCATCCTGACCGAACTCGCCGGCAAGCCCGCCCGCCTGGAGCTGGCCCTGGCCGCCCGCGAACCCATGGCCCGCCCAATCGCGGCGCCCAGCCATCAGCCCATGGCTGTCGGCCAGATCCTGCACAACGGCCTGCGGCCCGTCACCCAGCCGGCGGTGCAAACTGCCGTGCAACCCGCCGTGCAGTTGGCGGCCAATGCCGCCTCGCATCTGAACCTGACTCGCAGCCCCAAGACTCCGGGTCAGCCGCTTGCACAGGCCGCTCAGCCCCAGGCAACGGGCTCGCAGCAGAACTTCGGCCAGATGGTTCAGCCGCCTCAGGGGCGGCAGCTGCAGCCCGCGCAGCCGCAAAGCCCGCCGCAGAATCTGCCCCAGAACCTGCCGCCCAGTGCCAGCCGCCACCGCATCAATAGCGCGCTGACCTTTGACAACCTCGTCCCTGGCCGCGCCAACCAGATGGCCCGCACCGCCGCCCTGCATGTGGCCGGCGCCCCCGGCCAGATGTACAACCCGCTGTTCATCTACGGCGGCGTGGGCCTGGGCAAGACCCATTTGATCCACGCCGTGGGCAATGCCTTGCTGCGGGACAAGCCAGACGCCCGGGTGCTTTATCTGCACGCCGAGCAGTTCATCTCCGACGTGGTGAAGAACTACCAGCGCAAGACCTTTGACGAGCTCAAGGCCAAGTACCACTCGCTGGATCTGCTGCTGATCGACGATGTGCAGTTCTTCGCCGGCAAGGAGCGCACGCAGGAGGAGTTCTTCAACGCCTTCGAGGCCTTGCTGGCCAAGCGCGCCCACATCATCATGACCAGCGACACCTATCCCAAGGGCCTGGCCGATATCGATGAACGCCTGACCAGCCGCTTCGACGCCGGCCTGACGGTGGCCATCGAGCCGCCCGAGCTGGAGATGCGGGTGGCGATTCTGATCAAGAAGGCCGAGGCCGAGCAGACGCCCATGCCCGAGGACGTGGCCTTCTTCATCGCCAAAAACGTGCGCGCCAATGTGCGCGAACTGGAAGGCGCCCTGCGCAAGGTGCTGGCCTACAGCCGCTTCTCGCACAAGGAAATCAATATCCAGCTGGCGCGCGAGGCGCTGAAAGACCTGCTGTCCATCCAGAACCGCCAGGTCTCGGTGGAGAACATCCAGAAGACGGTGGCCGACTTCTACAAGATCAAGATCGCCGATATGTACAGCAAGAAGCGCCCGGCCAGCATCGCCCGGCCTCGCCAGATTGCCATGTACCTGGCCAAGGAAATGACGCAAAAAAGCCTGCCCGAGATCGGCGAGTTGTTTGGCGGCCGCGACCACACCACCGTGCTGCACGCCGTGCGCAAGATCGGTGGCGAGCGCCAGAAGAACACCGAGCTAAACCAGCAATTGCACGTGTTGGAGCAGACGCTCAAGGGCTGAGGCCCGCAAGCGTGCGTGGGGCGGACGAGCCGCCCAAGCGCTCGCCCCCAGCCCAAAGAACACAAACGGTGCAAAGACTAAGGTTTACAGCGGTCAGAAACAGCTGATATCTAGGTCAAAATGCTGGAGTACGGTGCCGCTGTATCAATCAGGCGCCGTGCGCGTCCAGCCGCCGAATAGAACGAGTGAAGAGAAAAGAGGTTTGACATGATTGTGTTGAAAGCCACCCAGGACAAGGTTCTTGCCGCCTTGCAGGCCGTTGCCGGCATTGTTGAGCGGCGTCACACCTTGCCTATCCTGGCCAATGTGCTGATACGCAAGTCCGGCAGCTCGCTGGAGTTGACCACCAGCGACCTGGAAATCCAGGTCCGCACCACCGCAGAGCTGGGCGGCGACGCCGGCGACTTCACCACCACGGTGGGCGCCCGCAAGCTGATCGACATCCTGCGCTCCATGCCCTCGGACCAGACCGTCTCGCTGACCGTCAACGGCTCCAAGCTGAATCTGCAGGGCGGCAAGAGCCGCTTCACCCTGCAGACCCTGCCCTCGGACGACTTCCCCCTGGTGCAAGAAGCGGCCGACTTCGGCCCCGCCTTCAGCGTGCCGCAGAAGACGCTCAAGAGCCTGATCAACCAGGTGCACTTCTCGATGGCAGTGCATGACATCCGCTACTACCTGAACGGCATCCTGTTCGTGGCCGAAGGCAAGAGCCTGACCCTGGTCGCCACCGACGGCCACCGCCTGGCCCTGGCCTCGGCCGAGCTGGAAACCGAGATCCCCAAGCAAGAAGTCATCCTGCCCCGCAAGACCGTGCTGGAGCTGATGCGCTTGCTCAAAGACGGCAAGGGCGAGGAAGAAAACCAGCCCATCGAGATGCGCTTTGCCGGCAACCAGGCCAAGTTCAGCTTCTCGGGCATGGAGTTCGTCACCAAGCTGGTCGAGGGCAAGTTCCCCGACTACAACCGCGTGATCCCCAAGAACCACAAGTTCAATGTGACCCTGGGCCGCACGACGCTGCTGTCCTCGCTGCAGCGCGCCGCCATCCTGACCAGCGAGAAGTTCAAGGCCGTGCGCCTGAGCTTCGAGCCCGGCCTGCTCTCCATCGCCTCCAGCAATGCCGAGCAGGAAGAGGCCAAGGAAGAGATCGAAATCGACTACGGCGGCGACCTGATCGAGACCGGCTTCAACGTGACCTATCTGATGGATGTGTTGCAAAACATGAGCCAGGACATGGTCAGCATCGACCTGAACGACAGCTCGGCCAGTGCCCTGATCACCATCCCCGAGCAAAGCGGCTTCAAGTACGTCGTGATGCCGATGCGGATCTGATCCCAGCTAAGAAATGACCCAAGCGGGCTAGCGGTTCATGGAACCCGGCCCGCTTCAGTGCTTTTAAAGGCAGCCGCCAAATGGTGCCTGCCGGTGTGAGAGAGAGTCCCAGATGACAGATGTTCCTAGCAATGAGCAAGCACCCAGCGGTGCCAACGCCAACGGTTTGAACGAAGCGCAACAAGCCGCCGTCACGGCGGAAGCGTCCTCCGGCGCGGTCTACGGCGCCGATTCCATCCAGATCCTGGAAGGCCTGGAAGCCGTGCGCAAGCGCCCCGGCATGTATATCGGCGACACCTCGGACGGCACCGGTCTGCACCATCTGGTCTTCGAAGTGGTGGACAACTCCATCGACGAATCCCTGGCCGGCCATTGCGACGACATCGTCGTCACCATCCACACCGACAACTCCATCAGCGTCAGCGACAACGGCCGGGGCATCCCCACCGACGTCAAGATGGACGACAAGCACGAGCCCAAGCGCAGTGCCGCCGAAATCGCACTGACCGAGCTGCACGCTGGCGGCAAGTTCAACCAGAACAGCTACAAGGTCTCGGGCGGCCTGCACGGCGTGGGCGTGTCCTGCGTGAACGCGCTGTCCAAGCACCTGCGCCTCACCGTGCGCCGCGAAGGCAAGATCCACCAGATCGAGTTCAAGAAGGGCTTCCCGCAGGACCGCTTGCTGGAGATGCGTGACGGCTTTGAAGTCAGCCCGATGAAGATCGTTGGCGACACCGACAAGCGCGGCACCGAAGTCCACTTCCTGCCCGACGACGAGATCTTCACCAACGTCGATTTCCACTACGAAATCCTGGCCAAGCGTCTGCGCGAGCTGAGCTTCCTGAACAACGGCGTGAAGATCCGCCTGGTCGACGAGCGCAATAACAAGGAAGACAACTTCGCGTATGCGGGCGGCGTGAAGGGCTTTGTTGAGTTCATCAACAAGGGCAAGAACACCCTGCACCCCACCATCTTCCACGCCCAAGGCGACAAGATCAGCGAGCAAGGCACCAATGTTGGCGTCGAGGTCTCGATGCAGTGGAACGAGAGCTATAACGAGAACGTGCTCTGCTTCACTAACAACATCCCTCAGCGGGATGGCGGTACCCACCTGACCGGCCTGCGCGCCGCCATGACCCGGGTGCTGAACAAATACATCGTCGACAACGATCTGGCCAAGAAGGCCAAGGTCGAGGTGGCCGGTGACGATATGCGCGAAGGCCTGGCCTGCGTGGTCTCCGTCAAGGTGCCCGAGCCCAAGTTCAGCTCGCAGACCAAGGACAAGCTGGTCTCCAGCGAAGTGCGCGCCCCGGTGGAAGACATCGTCGGCCGCCTGCTGACCGACTTCTTGCTCGAGAACCCCATCGACGCCAAGATGATCTGCGGCAAGATCCTGGACGCCGCCCGCGCCCGTGAAGCCGCCCGCAAGGCCCGTGAAATGACCCGCCGCAAGGGCGTGCTGGACGGCATGGGCCTGCCCGGCAAACTGGCCGACTGCCAGGAAAAAGACCCGGCCCTGTGCGAGATCTACATCGTCGAGGGCGACTCCGCCGGTGGTTCCGCCAAGCAAGGGCGCGATCGCAAGTTCCAGGCCATCCTGCCTCTGCGCGGCAAGATCCTGAACGTCGAGAAAGCGCGTTATGAAAAGCTGCTGACCAGCAATGAAATCATCACGCTGATCACGGCCCTGGGCACCGGCATTGGCCGCGGCGCCGGCAGCGACGACTTCAACCCCGACAAGCTCCGCTACCACCGCATCATCATCATGACCGACGCGGACGTTGACGGCGCCCACATCCGCACCCTGCTCCTGACCTTCTTCTACCGCCAGATGCCCGAGCTCTGCGAGCGCGGCCACATCTACATCGCCCAGCCGCCGCTGTACAAGGTCAAGGTCGGCAAGCATGAGCAATACCTGAAAGACGGCGTCGAGCTGGACGCCTTCTTGCTCAAGATCGCCCTGCAAGACGCTCATCTGCACACCGGCATTGGCGATGCCGTGCTGAGCGGCGAGGCCCTCGAAGCCCTGGCCCGCCAATACGTGCTGGCCGAAAGCGTGATCACCCGCCTGTCCAACTGGATGGACTTTGAAGCCCTGCGCGTGCTCGCCAGCGGCCTGGCCATCAATCTGGACAACAAGGAGTCCGCCGAGGCCGCCGCCACCGCCATGCAGGCCGCCCTGCACGAGGCGATCGTCACAAGCGAATACGACGCCCGCAGCGACAAGCTGCTGCTGCGCATCAGCCGCAAGCAGCACGGCAACACCCGCTCCTCCATCATCAATGCCGACTTCTGCCACAGCGCCGACTACGAAGTGCTGGCCGGTGCCGGCGTCACCTTCAAGGGCCTGATCGGCGAGAAGGCGATCGTCCGCAAGGGCGAGGGCGAGAAAGCCAAGGAAAGCAAGGTCGCCGACTTCCGCTCCGCCATGGACTGGCTGATGACCCAAGCCGAAAACGCCGTCGGCCGCCAGCGCTACAAGGGTCTGGGCGAAATGAACCCCAGCCAGCTCTGGGAAACCACCATGGACCCGACAGTCCGCCGCCTGCTGCGCGTGCAAATCGACGACGCCATCGAAGCCGACCGCGTGTTCACCATGCTGATGGGCGACGAGGTGGAGCCGCGCCGCGACTTCATTGAGACGAATGCGTTGAGGGCGGGGAATATCGACGTTTGAGATGCGGTGGGGGCCGTAAAGCTGCCAGGAAAGAAGAGATGGAGCGCTTCGTCACTCCAAACAGCCCAAAGGTGGCGCCATGAGCGCATTCGCCTCATCTCCCTATCCTGCAAGGCCCGCCGCTGACGCTTCATACCAAGAGCTTCTCGCCGAACTGCAAGCGGCCATCGGCCCCTTGCAGGCTTTGCACCAACAAGCCATTGAGGCCCTGGCACCCAAAGTGCTAGCGCTTGTACGCGCAGGCAGCCGCGATGCCGCGCAGATAGAACGCGCGCTAGATCAACTGTTGGACCACGCAGGCCATCCCGAGGGCCTGGCCCTGTTCAAAACCCTCTGCCGCTACTACTGGCCCTTAGACCCACAGGCCACCACGAGCTATGTGCAGGCCTACCGCGAGATGTGGGAGGGCGATGACAAGAACGATTCCGAGGAGGTGGCGCCGTGACTCGCAAATCAGCCAAGACCAAGACCCTCGACATCCAGGGCACCCGCGTGGCCATGGTGTCGTCGCCGCAAGGCGACTACATCTCGCTGACCGACATGCTGCGCGCCAAAGACGGTGAATTCTTCATCTCAGACTGGCTACGCAACCGCAACACGGTGGAGTTTCTGGGCATCTGGGAGTCGATTTATAACCCCGCGTTCAATTACGGCGAATTCGCCACAATTAGAAGTCAGGCCGGGCTCAACAGCTACAAGATCAGCGTCAAAGAGTGGGTGGAGAAGACCGGAGCCATCGGCCTCAAGGCCACGGCAGGCCGCTACGGCGGCACCTACGCTCACCCCGACATTGCCTTTGAATTCGGCATGTGGATCAGCCCCGAATTCAAGATCTATTTGGTCAAGGAGTTCCGCCGCCTCAAGGAGGATGAGAACAACCGCCTCCAGTTGGGTTGGAACCTGCAGCGCACGCTTTCCAAGATCAACTACCGAATCCACACCGACGCGATCAAAGACACCCTGATCCCGCCCACCATCACCAAGGCGCAGGCCAGCCAGGTGTACGCCAGCGAGGCCGACCTGCTGAATATGGCGCTCTTCGGTCAAACCGCCAAACAGTGGCAAGACGCTCACCCAGACACAGACGGCAACCAGCGCGACCACGCCACGCTGGAACAACTGGTGGTGCTGACCAATCTGGAAAGCCTCAACGCCGTTTTCATCCGCCAAGGCCTCTTAGCCCCGGAACGCCTGCACAAACTCAATGACATCGCCATCACGCAAATGCGCAGTTTGCTGACTGATCACAACATCAAAAAGCTGGCGTCTTGAAGAACGGAAAAACCAAGTCTTGGCGCCAAGAGTACGAGTCATGGCAATAGCCCTCTTGGACTCTTTACGGCGGGCTCTTCCAAGAGAGATGGATAAGAGTGGCTGCCGAGCCCAAATGCTCTCCTCATCAGCCATCGACCCCTGCGGCGACCGCAAGCGCCAACAACGATGGATTGATTGATAAAACCCACACGACCGGATTCCCCCAATGCCCTTGACCCTGCCCCAACTGGAGCGCCACCTCTTCAAAGCCGCCGACATCCTGCGCGGCAAGATGGACGCCTCTGAATTCAAGGAATACATCTTCGGGATGCTGTTCCTCAAGCGCTGTTCCGACGTGTTCGAGCAGCGTCGCGCCGAAGTGATTCAGCTTGAAATTGAATCCGGCAAGACGCCTGCTGAAGCCGAGGCCTCGGCCGAGAACAAGCGCTGGTACAAAAAAGATGGCTACTTCTGGGTGCCCAAAGAGTCGCGCTACAGCTACCTCGTCAACAACTCGCGACAAGCCAACGTCGGGAGCCTGCTGAGCAAGGCCTTGGCAGGCATTGAGGGCGACAACGTCAGCCTCTACGACGTGCTAGAGCACATCGACTTCACCCGCAAAATCGGCCAAAGCAAGATCCCCGACATCAAGCTGCAGCAGCTCATCACCCACTTCAGCCTGCACCGCCTGCGCAATGAAGACTTCGAGTTCCCCGACTTGCTGGGCGCCGCCTACGAATACCTGATTGGCGAATTTGCCGACTCGGCCGGCAAGAAAGGGGGCGAGTTCTACACGCCACGCTCGGTGGTGCGGATGATGGTGCGCCTGCTCAAGCCCGAGCTCAAACACGACATTTACGACCCCTGCTGCGGCTCTGGCGGCATGCTGATCGCCGCCAAGGAATACATCGACGAGCACGGCGAGGACGGTCGCAAGGCCAACCTGTTTGGCCAGGAGTTCAACGGCACGGTCTGGTCCATCGCCAAGATGAATATGCTGCTGCACGGCATCAGCACGGCCAATCTGCAAAACGAAGACACCCTGGCCGAGCCCCAGCACGTCGAGGGGGGCGAGCTGATGCACTTTGACCGCGTGCTCACCAACCCACCCTTCTCCATCGCTTGGGGCAACACCGAAGTGGATGCCGACGGCACGCCTGCCTGGAAGCCCAAGTTCCCCGAGCGCTTTCCCTACCAGGTGCCCCTGGGTGCCAAGAAGGCGGACCTGATGTTCCTGCAGCACATGGTCCATGTGACGCGCGACGGCGGCATGATCGCCACCGTCATGCCCCACGGCGTGCTGTTTCGGGGGGGCGATGAAGGCGACATTCGCGCGGCACTGGTGGAGCAGGACCTGCTGGAGGCCGTCATCGGCGTGGCGCCCAATCTGTTTTACGGCACAGGCATCCCAGCCTGTGTGCTGGTTTTGCGACAACAGGTCGCCAATGGCGCCAACCGCGTCAGCGGCAAGCCTGCCGAGCGCCAGGGCAAGGTGTTGTTCATCAACGCCGACCGCGAGTACTTTGAAGGCCGCGCCCAGAACTACCTGCTGCCCGAGCACATCGAAAAAATCGTCAACACCTTCGACGAGTTCCGCGCCATCGACGGCTTCTCAGCCATCGTCGACAAGGCCACGCTCAAAGCCAACGGCTACAACCTCAACATCCGCCGCTACGCCGACAACGCACCACCACCCGAGCCGCACGATGTGCGGGCCCACCTGGTGGGCGGCATCCCCAAGGCCGAGGTGGCTGACAAGGCCAAGCTGTTCAGCGCCCATGGCTTGAACCCACTGGACCTGCTGGTGGAGCGTGACGCCAAGTATTTCGACTTCGCGCCCGCCCTGGCCACACGGCAATCACTCAAGCCCGCCATCGAAGGCAATGCCGGGATCAATGCCAAAGAAGCCGCCATCCGCGCCGCCTTCGAGCAATGGTGGCAGGCCCACAGCGCCCGCATCACGGCGCTCTCGGGCCAGATGCAACAAGGCGAGGACAAGGCCTCCAGCCTGGTGGCCCTGCGCGCTGACCTGCTGCAAAGCTTCAGCCAAAGCCTGGAAGCCATAGGCCTGCTCGACCCCTTCCAGGTGCGCGGCATCGTGGCGGGTTTTTGGTACCAAACCAAGTATGAATTCCTAACCCTGCAGGCACGCGGCGCCAAGGGCGTGGCCGATGCCTGGCGCACCAGCATCGTCACCGCGCTGGAAGACAAGGCCAGCAAAGAAAGCCCGCTGGAGCACAAGCTGGTCAAGTTCCTGATGAGCGATTTCGTCGAAGCCATCACCGAGCTGGAAGCCAAAAAGGCCGAGCTGGACAGCCAAATCAAAGCCGCCAGCCCCAAAGAGGCCGAGGGCGAAGAAGGTGAAGCCGCCGAGGTGGCAGCGGACGAAGGCGACGACGAGAACGCCGTGGACGAAGCCCAGCTCAAGGCCTGGAAGAAGGAACTGGCCGCCGTCAAAAAGCAGCTCAAGGCCAAGCACGACAGCTTCAAACAGCACATCGATGCCGCAGTGGATGGCCTGAGCCCTGAGGCCTCTGCCGACTTGCTGCTGACCATTCTGCACAACGACATGAAGGCCATCGTCGAGCGCTACATCGCCGCCCAGCGCAAGCAGATCGTGGCGGCGTTTGAGACCTGGTGGGACAAGTACCGCGTGACGCTGACCGAGATTGAGGGCAAGCGGGATGAGGCGGCCAAGGCGCTGCAGGGTTTTTTGAAGGGGTTGCGGTATGTCTGAAGCAATGTGCACCGCCTCCCTAGGACAGAACATTAAGGTGCTGTCAGGGTTCGCTTTTCCCTCAGAAGGATTTAATCAACTCGTTGGCTTACCCCTGATAAGAATCCGTGACCTCGCGTCCTCAGACACGGAGGTTCGATTTAAGGGTAGGTATGACCCCACCTACCTGATTAAAAAGGGCGATGTTCTCATTGGGATGGACGGAGATTTCGAGGTCCATCGCTGGACTGGAGAAATCGCTCTATTGAATCAGCGTGTATGCAAGGTTGAGGCAGCTACGCGAGAGCTCGATCAGCGGTTCCTTTATTGGTATCTCAAGCCCAGAGTTGCAGAGATCCACAGGCGCACACCACAAACCACCGTTCGCCATCTTTCAGCGAGCGACCTCTACCTCATTCCGATGCCGCCAATCAGCGCAGACGAACAGGCAGCAGTTTCCCAAGTTCTTGACACCCTCGACACCGCCATCCACGAAACCGAGGCGATCATCGCCAAGCTCAAGGCCGTGAAGCAGGGCTTGCTGCACGATCTGCTGACGCGCGGCATCGCAGCCAACGGCGAACTGCGCCCGCCCCAGGCCGAGGCTCCGCATCTCTACAAGGAGTCGCCGCTGGGGTGGATTCCGAAGGAGTGGGAAGTCGAGTCGGTCACCAAGGTGTGCTCTGATGTAGTCGATTGCCCTCACTCAACGCCGAATTACCAAGACCAAGGTGTGTTGGTTGCCAGAACCATGCACATCAAGGACGGGATATTCCTTGAAACGCTGGCTTCGCGAGTTTCTGAGCGCCAGTACCAAGATCGAATTGCTAGGCTCGAACCGCAGGCAGGTGACGTGATCTTCACGCGTGAAGCACCAGTTGGCGAGGCGTTCGTCATACCTTTGGGTATGAGAATTTGCCTCGGACAACGAGTGATGTTGCTAAGACCAAAGAACGGTCGACTGGTTGCGCAGTACCTGCTTGCTCAAATCTACTCAGGTGCTGTCAAGGATCGGATTGCAACGCTGACCTCAGGGACAACAAATCCGCACCTCAACGTCTCGGAGGCAAAGGAATTCGAGATTCCGCTGCCGCCATTCGCTGAACAGCAAGAAATTGCAAAGCGCCTGAACGAGCACGAATCACGTCTTCAATCGGAAATTAGCGAGCAAAAGAAGCACTTACTCTTGAAATCCGGCCTCATGGACGACCTCCTAACCGGCCGCGTCCGCGTCACACCACTGCTGGCCGAGGCCGCACTAGAACAGGGGAGCGCCTGATGGGCTGGGAACTCGAAGACGTTGAAAAGCCCTTTGTCGCCCAGTTGCAGGCCCTGGGTTGGGCACATATCGAAGGCAGCCTTGACGACCCGGCGGTGACCGGCCGCAGCGGCTTTGCCGAGGTGATTCAAGAGCGGCTGCTGCGCGAACAGCTGCTTGCGCTGAACCCTGGGCCCGATGGCGCGCCCTGGCTGGACGAGGCGCGGCTGGATGAGGCCGTGGCGGCCATCACCCGGCTGGGCACGCACAGGCTGATGGAGGCCAACGAGAAGGCCACCGCCTTGCTGACCCGGGGCCTGACGGTGGACGGCCTGCCCGGCTGGCACGGCGGGCGCGGGCAGACCATACGCTTCATCGACTGGGACAAGCCGGCCAACAACCGCTTCACCGTGGTCAACCAATACCGTGTGGATTGCCCGCCAGGCTTCAACAGCGCCAAAGCTTTCATCGTGCCTGACCTGGTGCTGCTGGTGAATGGCATTCCGCTGGTGGTGGTGGAGTGCAAGAGCCCCTCGGTGCCCGAGCCGCTGGCCGAGGCCGTGGACCAACTGCGGCGCTACAGCAACCAACGCAAGGCAGCGTTTGAGGTGGATGACAACGAGGGCAACGAGCCTTTGTTTGCCACCAACCAGTTGCTGGTGGCCACCAGCTTTGACGAAGCCCGCGTGGGCTGCGTGGGCGCGGCTTTTGAGCACTACGCCCAGTGGAAAACGGTGGTCGGCCCCGATGGCACGGGCAGCGAAATCGAGGTGGCGCAGGCGCTGGGTAAGGCGGTGTTGTCTGAGCAAGAGCGCCTCATCTCTGGGCTGCTGACGCCCGCGCATTTGCTGGATGTGCTGCAGAACTTCATGCTCTTCATGCAGGCGGGCGGCCAGACCATCAAGACGGTGTGCCGCTACCAGCAGTACCGCGCCGTGAACCGGGCGATTGCGCGCATGAAGGCCGGCCAGACGCGGCTGCAGCATGGCGAGCACGATCAGCGCGGCGGCATCATCTGGCACACCCAGGGCTCGGGCAAGAGCCTGACCATGGTGTTCCTGGTGCGCAAGATGCGCGCGGATGCTGGGCTGCGGCGCTTCAAGGTCATCGTCGTGACCGACCGCAAGGACCTGCAGGGGCAGTTGTCCCTGACCGCCACGTTGACCGGCGAGGTGGTGGAGGTGGCCGAGAGCGCCAGCGGCGTGAAGGCCCTGGCGCGGCGCAAGGGGCCGGGGCTGATTTTTGCCACCATCCAGAAATACCGTGACCCGGATACCGCCGGGGATGCCCCGCTGACGGCGGATGATCTGCCCAAGGCGGAAGAGCCAAAGGCAAGCTACAAAACCGACGAAAAATTTGAGGTGCTGAACGAGGACGACAGCATCCTCGTGCTGGTGGACGAGGCGCACCGCACGCAGGCGGGCGACCTGCACGCGAACCTGATGGCGGGCCTGCCCAACTGCGCGCGCATAGGCTTTACCGGCACGCCCATCATCATGGGCGACAAGAAGCGCACCCATGAGATTTTTGGCGAGTTCATCGACCGCTACACCATCAAGGAAGCCGAGGCCGATGGTGCGACCGTGCCGGTGCTCTACGAGGGCCGCACGGCCAACGGTGCCATCAAGGACGGCGCCAGCCTGGACGAGTTGTTTGAAGACCTGTTCCGCCAGCACTCGAAAGAAGAGCTGGAAGCGATCAAGAAGAAGTACGCCACCAAAGGCCATATCTTTGACGCCCCGGCGCTGATTGCCGACAAGGCGCGCGACATGCTGCGCCACTATGTGAGCCACATCCTGCCCAATGGCTACAAGGCGCAGGTGGTGGCTTACAGCCGCTTGGCAGCGATTCGTTACTTCGAGGCCTTGCGCGCGGCCCGTGATGAACTGCTGGCCGAGGCCCATGCCCTCTCGCCCGAGGACAAGGCCTTGGATGACGAGGCGCTGTGCCAACGGCCTGCGGGCGTGCAGGCGGTGGTGCAGGCCTGGCGCTACCGCGAGACGCTGGCACGCATCGAGTTCGCGCCCATCATCTCGGGCAGCAACAACGATGACCCGGCATGGAAGCCCTGGACCGACGGCGCTGCGCATGAGCAGTTGATCAAGCGCTTCAAAAAGCCTTTGTTCCATGCCAAGCCCGAGAAGACCGACGCGCTGGCCTTTTTGGTGGTGAAGTCGATGTTGCTCACCGGCTTTGATGCGCCGATTGAAGGGGTGATGTACCTCGACCGGCCCATCCGCGAGGCGGAGTTGCTGCAGGCGATTGCCCGCGTCAACCGTACCGGCTTTGGCAAGCGCTGCGGCATCGTGGTGGACTATTACGGGGTGGCCCAGCACTTGAAGGAGGCGCTGGCGGCGTATGCCGATGAGGACGTGGCAGGTGCGCTGGCCAGTCTGAAGGACGAGGTGCCGGTGCTGCGCGACCGGCATCTGCGCGTGGTGGATGTGTTCCGCCAGCGTGGCATCGATCAGCTCTCGGACACCGAAGCCTGTGTTGAGGCCTTGGGCAACGAGAAGCTGCGTGCTGAATTCGCGGTCAAGCTCAAGGCCTTTTTGGGCTCACTGGACACGGTGCTGCCTCGGCCTGAGGGCTTGCCCTACACCCAGGACGCCAAGAAGCTCGCCTACATCTACGCCCGCGCCCGCAACCGCTACAAGGACACACCGGTACTGGGCAAGGATGTCGGCGCCAAGGTGCGCAAGCTGATCGACGACCATGTGATCTCGCTGGGCATTGACCCCAAGATCCCGCCGATTCAGCTGACCGACGCCCAGTTCGATTCGCAGGTGGCCCGCGCCGCAAATGACCGCGCCAAGGCTTCCGAAATGGAGCACGCCATTCGCTCCCACATCCGCAAGCACACCGACGAAGACCCGGTGCTGTACCGCAAGCTCTCAGAACATCTGAACGACATCCTCAAAACGCTGGGCGAAAAGTGGGACGAGGTGATCGCGCAGCTGCAAAAGATCATCGACGAACTGCGCACGGGCAAGGCCGGCAGTGCCGATGCACCCAGCGACCTGCCCGAGCATTGCGCGCCCTTTCTGCGCACCGTGCTGGATGTGGTGTGTGCGGGCCAAGCGCCCACGGGGGCCGAGTTGATGCGGCTGAAGGATGTGACGGTGGAACTGGTGGACCTGCTGGTGCAGGAGCTGCAAGGCAATCGTGACATCTGGAGCCCGTATAAGCGCGCGGCGCAGGAAGACCTGAATACCCAATTGTTCGAGCATTTGATGCGCTTGCGGCCACCCTTGGTGGATACC
The DNA here is from genome assembly GCF_003852425.1 of Paucibacter sp. KBW04. Classification (GTDB taxonomy): domain Bacteria; phylum Pseudomonadota; class Gammaproteobacteria; order Burkholderiales; family Burkholderiaceae_C; genus Paucibacter_A. Next base: position 18,328 of record NZ_QAJN01000008.1, read on the forward strand.
GACAAGGCGGGCGTGCTGGCCGACAAATTGATGGAACAAGCGCGCGCCAGTCACGACAAGTTGGTGCAGGTCTAAGGCCATGCAGGAGTCGCGGAAGTCACCCCATCGCAGCGCGGAGGCGCCAGCGTCAGAAGTTTGTATCGAAGTGGACGATCTGCACCTCACGATTCGACGCAGTGCGCAGCGCCGAACCATGCAGATCACGGTGGAGCGAACGGGGGAGCTGATCCTGAGCGCACCGCCCGAGGTGGGGGTCGACCGACTCCGCGACTTCGTCAGCGAGAAGCGCTTTTGGATTTACACCAAGCTGGCCGAGAAAGGCCAGTTGCAGCGCAAGGTCCCGCGCAAGCAGTTCGTTAGCGGAGAGGCCTTTCTGTACCTGGGGCGCAGCCATCGCCTCAAGTGGGTGGATGAGCAAGACCTGCCCCTCAAACTGGTGAACGGCCGCTTTGCGCTGCGCCGCGATGCGCAGGCAGGTGCACGGGAGCACTTCATTCGCTGGTACAGCGAAAGGGCTCGCGTTAGGCTGTCAGGCCGTGTGGCCGACTACCAGTCACGCATGGAGGTGACTCCGGCGGGCGTGAGGGTGCAGGACCTCGGGTACCGCTGGGGCTCATGCGGCAAGGGGGACTGGCTGTACTTCCACTGGAAGACCATCTTGCTGCCCGCCCGCATCGCGGAATATGTGGTGGTGCACGAGATCGCCCATCTGCACGAGCCGCACCACACGCCTGCGTTCTGGCTGCGCGTTGAGCGCGCGATGCCCGACTATGCGCAGCGTAGGGCCTGGCTGGCGGAACACGGAATTGATGTTGAGGGGATTTGAAAAAACATGGCGGACAACTTCACCTGTGAGTATTTCAAGCCGCTGAACCGATGGAAGGGGCAGCGGCGAGACGAGTCGAATCCCGAGCAGAACCGCGCGTACGAGGGCCTGAGAATGGCATACGAAGTGACGGGAGGCTTGGGCCAACCTGGTAAGGGACGCCTTGTTCCGGTAGTGGCATGAGCGACATCAAACTCTTTCGCCTCCAATCCGGCCGCGCCACCGAGCTGCAAGGCGATGCCTCCGACCTGGAGAAGCCGCTGCAGAACCTCATCGAGGCCAATCTCGAGACGCTGCTGGGCATTCGCTTCCTGGCCACCGAGTACTCCACCGGCAAGACGCATGGCGGGCGCATCGACACGCTGGGCCTGGACGAGAACCACTGCCCGGTGATCCTGGAATACAAACGCTCGGTGGGTGAGAACGTCATCAACCAGGGCTTGTTTTACCTGGACTGGCTGATGGACCACCAGGCCGAGTTCAAGCTGCTGGTGCTGGAGAAGTTCGGCAAGGCGGCGGCCGATGCCATCGACTGGAGCGCGCCGCGCCTGGTGTGCATCGCGGCGGACTTCACCAAGTACGACGGCCATGCGGTGCAGCAGATCAATCGCAATATCGAGCTGATTCGCTACCGCCGCTTTGGCGAGGATCTCTTGCTGTTGGAGCTGGCCAATGCCTCGTCAGCATCTGCGTCTAAAAACGGGGTTAGCAACAAGGTCAGCAAGCAGAGCAAGGACGCGAAAGACGCGCCGACCGAAAAGACCGTTGGCCCCGACAAGCCGTATGCAGAGATCGTTATGGGCTTGCCTTCTGAGCTGGCTGATTTGCTCGCCTCGCTGGAGGACTACACCTTGTCGCTGGGCGACGACGTGCAGCGCAAGGAGCTGCGGCTGTACGTGGCCTTCAAGCGGCTGAAGAACTTTGCCACCCTGGTGCTGCAGCAAAAGCGGCTCCTGCTCTATTTGCACCTCCATCCAGTACCGGTAGTCCAGGCACTCAAAAATGCTCGGGATGTTTCTGACATCGGCCATTGGGGAACCGGTGATGTGGAGATTTCGCTGAGCACGCTCGCAGAACTGGAGGCAGCCAAACCTTTCATCGCCGCCGCTTACGAAGGAAGGTCACATCAGGGGACGACTACGCCGTGATTGGGTTCTGGACTAAGGCCCCGCCAGATTTCATGGCCGAGCCTTATCACACGCCAATCCGGAAACTTCGAAAAAGTCTTTTCCCGATAAGGACTTGCTATCACACGCGAAAACGCCGCCCATGAAACCCTCCCCCCTCCGCCGCCTCCTCACCCAACGCGCCGCCAAGCCCGAGCATGCCAATGCTTTAGCCCTGATCGCCGCCATTGATGCCGGCGGCATCCCCCTGCATCCGGCCAAGGTGAATCAGATTGCAAGGGAGCTGGGCTTGGAAGTTTCGCGAGAGGCGGCGGTGGAGGACACGATAGCGCGCATCAGGGCGCGCCTCGTGGCTTAGTCGCCGCACCAAGTACCGACGCCTTCACCTCCAACTACTTCGCCTTCCCCCGCCCATACTTCGCCGTGAAGCTCGCCTTGCCCAGGGAGTTGGCGTTGATCATGAAGCCGGCCAGCGCAGCGGTGGCGTCGGCGGGGAGTTCGAGCTTGTCGGTCTTCAAGGCGTAGACGGTGAAGACATAGCGGTGCGGCTTGTCACCTTGCGGGGGGCAGGTGCCGCCCCAGCCGGCGACACCGTAGTCGATGCGCACATGGCTGGCGCCCTTGGGTAGATTGGCGCCGCCCACGGCGCCCGCGTCGGGCGCGAGCGCGTTCACATCGGCCGGGACGTTGATGACGGACCAGTGCCACCAGCCGGAGCCAGTGGGTGCGTCGGGGTCGTAGACGGTGACGGCAAAGGACTTGGTGCCGGCCGGCGCGCCGCGCCACTCGAGGGCGGGGGATTTGTTCTCGCCGCTGCAGCCAAAGCCATTGAACTCGAACTTCGCGTCCATCAGCTGGCCGGGCTTGATGTCGGGGCTGCTGAGCTGGAAGCCGGCCGCATGGGCCAAGGTGCTGGCGGCAAACAATGCACTGGCAAGAATGATGAGCTGTTTCATGGGTGGTGAGCCTCGGGTGAGTGACAGGGATTAAAGCAGGCCGCCATGATGAGGCGCGGCCAGCAAATCCGCTAGCCCGCGCACTTCATTTGCTGTGCGTGGCGCTCAGACCTCGCAGATGCTCAAGGCCTTAGATGCGAGGGTGCAAAGCCGAAGCGCTCGCGGAAGGCGGCGGAGAAGCGGCTATGCGAGTCGTAGCCGCAGCGCGCCGCCACTTCCGAAACCTGCAGCTCGGGGTCTTGCAGCAAGGCCATGGCGGTCTCCAGCCTGACCTCGCGCATGCACTGACTGAAGCTGGCCGACTCTTCGGCCAGGCGGCGCTGCAAGCTGCTGGCGCTCAGGTGAAAGGCCTGAGCCACCTCCGCCAAGGCCCAGGGCGCTTGCGGCCGCTGGCCCACCAGGCGACGCACGCGCTCGGCCCAGCTCATCTCGCGGGCCGGCGCAAAGACCAGGCCGCGTTCGGCCAACAGCAGCAAGACCTCCAGGGTCCGGTGCTCACACATGGCCGCTGAGGCGGTAGATGAAGCCTCACCCTGCGGCGGCTTCAAGGCCTGGAAGGCATGGCTGAAGCTGGCAACGAAGTCGTCGTCTGCCTCGGTGCTGGCGCAAGCTTGCACGGCGGGCGTGGCGGCAAATTGGCCGAAGCGCTGATGAAAGCGCTCCAGCAAGCCCGGCGCAAAACTGAGCACCCGTGCCTCGTAGCGGCCGCCCGCCGGGGGCTCGTTGAGCATGTCCCACTGCGTCAGGCGCGGGATCAGAAAGACATCGCCAGCGCTGAACTGCAGCTCACCCGCGGGCGTCACCAGGCGCTTGCGGCCCGCCATCACCCAGCCAACCAGGTCGTCACGCACCATGGCCGTGCGCACCTGATGGCGCACGGCGCTGGAGATGGTTTGGGCACTGGCGTCGAGGAAGCTGGGCAAGGGGCTGTGCATGGGCAAGGCTTGGGCGGCGGAGAAGCAAACCGCTGCATTCTCCACCGCTCGGCTTGAGCCAGGCCAAGCCAGGCGTCAGCCTCAGCAGCTAGATTCCTCACCCAGGCTTGGCCCAGGCCCGCGCGTGCGCAGGCCCTACCATTGCGACTTGCTAGCAGCCCGCGAAGCTTGTTTCTGCCCGCCTTGCTCGCCTCTTTTTCTTTTTGTCCTTCCATTCGCGCCCTCGCCGAGCCCACCTTCCTTGACCTCCTTGCTGACTTCCGAGCTTCACCATCTCCCGATTCTTCGCGGCCCCGAGCGCCCCAACCTGCTGCGCGCCGAGGTGCTGGCCGATGTGTTTGAGGCCACGGCCCGGCGCTTGCCCACGCAGATCGCCCTGCGCCAGGGCGAGCAAACGCTGAGCTATGCGGCGCTGGACGCCGCCGCAGATCGCGCCGCCTCCGCCCTGATCGCCGCGGGCGTGCTGCCCGGCCAGATCGTGGGCCTGTGGATGCCACGCGGCATGGACCTGCTGGTGATGCAACTAGCCATCGCCAAGACCGGCGCGGCCTGGCTGCCTTTTGATGCCGACACCCCGGCCGAGCGGGTCGCCGTGTGCTTGGATGACGCGGACGCGGCCGGCCTCTTGAGCTGCGCGGCCTGGCGCGAGCGCCTGCCCACGCTGGGCCGCCGCATCTGGGCCGCAGAAGACTTGCAAGCGCCTAGCGACCAGCCCCTGCTGCGCCGCGCAGGCGCTTTGCCTGAGCACACGGCTTATGTGATCTACACCTCGGGCTCCACCGGCAAGCCCAAGGGCATTGCCATCAGCCAGGGCAGCATCTGCCACTTCCTGCGCAGCGAGAACGAGGTGCTGGGCGTGCGCAGCAGCGACACGGTTTACCAGGGCTTCTCGGTCGCCTTCGATATGTCTTTCGAGGAGATCTGGATCAGCTACTTGGTGGGCGCCACGTTGTGGTTGGCGCCGCGCGAGATCGCGGCCGACCCCGACGCCTTGCCCCAGGCCCTGATCGAGCAAGGCATCAGCGTGCTGCACGCCGTGCCCACCTTGCTGGCCCTTTTCAACCAAGAGGTACCGGGCCTGCGCATCATCAACCTCGGCGGCGAGATGTGCCCGCCCAGCCTGGTGGCACGCTGGGCGCGGCCGGGCCGCCAGGTCTTCAACACGTACGGGCCCACCGAGGCCACGGTCTCGGCCAGCCTGGCCGAGCTGCAGGCGGGCGAGCCCGTCACCATCGGCCGGCCCCTGCCTAACTACCAGCTGATGGTGATTGCGGCCGATGTAGAGAACGGCCTGCGCCTGCAGCCCCAGGGCGAGACGGGCGAGCTGTGCATCAGCGGGCCCGGCGTGGCGGCGGGTTATTTGGGCCGGCCGGATCTGACGGAGGAAAAGTTTCTCAGCAACCCCTGGGCCAGCGAGGGCGGGCAAGACGCCCGCCTCTACCGCACCGGCGACCTGGCCCGCATCGACGAAGCCGGCCAGATCCACTGCCTGGGCCGGGTCGATGACCAGGTGAAGATTCGCGGCTTCCGCGTGGAGCTGGGCGAGATCGAGGCCCAGCTGGCCCAGCAGCCTGGCGTGGGCACCACGGCCGTGCTGCTGCGCCGCGATGAGGAAGGGCTGGAGCAGCTGCTGGCCTATTGCGTGAGCGACGGTTCCGCGCAACCCAGCGCTGCCTCCCTGCGCCAAGCCCTGTCGCAAAGCCTGCCCCCCTATATGGTGCCCAGCCGCTACGAGTGGCTGGCGGCCATGCCGCGCCTGGCCTCGGGCAAGATCGACCGCAACACGCTCAAGGCCAGGCCTTTGGAAGCGCAGGCGAATGCCGAGGACGATGGTTCCGACACGCCGCAGACCGAGGCCGAAGCCGCCTTGTTCGAGGCTTTGAAGCGCCTCTTCCCCGGCCAGGCAATTCGCCGCGAGACGGACTTCTTCAATGACTTGGGCGGCCACTCTTTGCTGGCTGCACGCCTGGCCTCGGCCCTGCGCGCCCAGGCACGCTTTGCCGGCCTGACGGTGAGCGAGCTCTACAAAGCCCGCCGCATCGGCGCGATTGCTGCCGTGCTGGAGACCTTGCACGCGCCCGCCGTTAGCAGCGAGCCCACCGCGCCGCCCTGGCAGCCACCGCCGGCCTGGAAGCGCTGGGCCTGCGGTATCGCCCAGGCCCTGGCCGTGCCGCCTTTGGTGGCCTTGCGCATGGCGCAGTGGCTGGCACCCTTCTTCACTTTTCACTTCTTCACCGGCGACCCGGCGGATTCGATCCCGGTCGCTGTGGCCATCTCGGTGCTGGTCTTTCTGGGCGTGACGGTGCTGGAGTTCGCCGTCGCCATCGCGGGCAAATGGCTGATCGCCGGGCGGCTCAAACCGGGCCGCTACCCGCTTTGGGGTGTGAGCTACTTCCGCTGGTGGTTGGCGGACCGCTTGCTGGAGGCCGCGCCGGTCTACTTCTTCAGCGGCTCCTCGCTCTACGTCTGGTGGCTACGGGCCCTGGGCGCACGCATCGGCGAGGACGTGATCATCGGCTCCATCACCCTGCGCGCGCCGGAGCTGCTGTCCATAGGCAAGGGCGTCAGCATCGGCAATGCGGTGAATTTTGAAAACGCCCGCGTGCACCACGGCGAGTTGGTCCTTGGCCGCATCGACATCGCGGACCATGCTTATGTGGGCTCTTACTCGGTGTTGGAAGGCGATACGCAGATCAGCGAATGGGCCCATGTGGACGGCCAGTCCGCGCTCTGCCAGGGCAGCCGTGTGCCCGCCTACCGCATCTGGGCCGGCTCGCCCGCAAGGGATACGGGCGCCTTCGATCCCGCCAGCTTGCGCCCGCGCCCGCCCGCCAGCCAGGCTCGCCGTGCGGCGGAGATGCTGTTCTTCATCTTCGGCGCGCTGCTGATCGCCACCCTGTTCTTCCTGCCCGTCTTCCCCACCTTCATGCTGATGGACAGCCTGGACGAGCTGCCATCGATGAGCTGGTTGCAGGGCGACTTCGTGCCCTTGCAGCTGCTGCACTACTTCTTGCTGGCCCTGCCAGCCAGCGCGATTCTGATCGTGGCGACGGCGCTTTTATCGGCCGCCATCCGCTGGGGCGTGCTGCCCAAGCTGGTGAGCGGCAGCTGGCCGGTGCACAGCTGGATGTATTGCAGCAAATGGCTGGTGAACCAGATTCAGGAATCCAGCCTGCAAGGCCTGCACGGCGTTTACGCGACCGTGTTCGCGCCCTGGTGGTATCGCCTGCTGGGCGCGCGCGTGGGGCGCGATGCCGAGATCTCCACCGCGCTGGGCGTGGTGCCGGATATGTTGACCCTGGGCGACGAGACCTTTATCGCCGATGCGGTGCTGCTGGGCGATGAGGAGATCGACGGCGGCTGGATGACGATGCGACCCACCGTGGTCTCACGCCGCAGCTTTGTGGGCAATGGCGCGTATGTGCCGGACGGCACGACCATCCCGGAGAACGTGCTGATCGGTGTGCTCTCCCGCGCGCCCGATGGCGATCAGATGCGGAGCGGTGACACCTGGCTGGGCACGCCGCCCATCAATCTGCCGGCGCGTGAGACGGTCTCGGGCCACCCCGAGTCGCTGACCTTCCGGCCCTCGCCCATACGGCGCCTGGCACGCGGCCTGATCGAAAGCTTCCGCATCGTGGCGCCGCATGCCATCGTGATCGCGGCCGGCTACACCGTGGTGCTGGACGTGATGCCCGATGCCAGCGAGGGCTTGTGGGCCCGCGTGGCCTGGGATCTGGCGCTGGCGGGTCTGATCTTCGGCCTGGCCGGCTTTGCCTTCGTGGCCTTGTTCAAATGGCTGCTGGTGGGCCGCTACCGCCAACGCGCCGTGCCCATGTGGACGCCTTTTGTCTGGTTGTCTGAAGCCGCCACCAATCTCTACGAGGGCATTGCCGTGCCCAACTTCCTGCGCTTCTTGCGCGGCACGCCCTGGCTGCCGCTAACGCTCAATCTGCTCGGTTCCAAGATAGGCCGCGGCGTTTATCTGGACAGCACCGACATCACCGAGTTCGACTGCGTACACATCGGCGACTACAGCGAGTTCAATGCCCTGACCTGCCCGCAAACCCATTTGTTTGAGGACCGGGTGATGAAGATTGACCATGTGCACATCGGCGCCCGCGTCAACGTGGGCCCGCGCAGCACCGTGCTCTACGGCGCCACCGTGGCCGACGATGCGCAGCTAGGCCCCATGACCTTGGTGATGAAGGGCGAGAACATTCCGGCCGGCTCAGCCTGGAGCGGCTGCCCGGCCGCACCGCAGCGGGCCTGATCCGATGCCAGCATCGGCTTCGGTCGTCCTCTGGCCCGCGCAAAGGCCTGAGAAGGCCGCCCAGGCCTTTGTGCTTGCTGTGGCACTGCCACCCACCCTGGCCCGCCCGCAAGCCCGCCTGGCCCTGCGCCAGGCCTTGCTAGAGGCTTTGGCGCTGCGGCTGGACGTGGCAGCGGATGACTTGCAGCTGGAGACGGTGCCAGGTCTTGCGCCAAGGCTGCTGGGGCAGGGCCGCATCGGCATCTCCTTCAGCCACGAGGCGGGCTTGTCGCTGGCGGCGGTCAATCTGCTGGGGCCGGTGGGCGTGGACTTGCTGCGGGACGCGCCAGCCCCGCCCGACTGGCAGGCCGTGGCGCGCGACTATCTGGGGCCGCAGGCCTTGCTTGGCATGCAAGCACAAGACTTCGGCCCGGCCTGGGCCGCCCACGAGGCGCGGCTCAAATTCCACGGCCAGGCCTTGAGCGAATGGCGGGCCGCGATGGCCGAGCCCGCATGGCTGGCCAGCTGCCAATGCCATGCCCTGCGCTTGCCGCAGGGCTGGGTGGGCAGCGTGGCTCTGCCTGCGGGGCAATTGCCGACTTAGCGATATCGACGCTCTTAGCATTTCCAGAACACGCGTCTATCCGCTAACCGTCGATGCAGAAAGCAAGGAATTCCTGCAACAAGGCAAGAAGCTCGCTTGGGCTCAGTGCGACAAATCCACCGGCAGCGCCGTGCGGCTCAGCACATGCTGCAAAACAAAGCTGGAGTGCACACCGGTGACGCCGGCGATACGGGTCAGACGACCCAACAGCAGAGTCTGGAAATGGTCCATATCGCGGACCACGATCTTGAGTTGGTAGTCGGCCGCCTGGCCGGTGATGAGCAGGCACTCCAGCACCTCGGGCAGCACGCGAATGGAGGCCTCGAAATTGGCAAAGCGCTCCGGCGTGTGCACATCCATGGAGATATGCACCAAGGCCATCAGCGAAAGGCCTAGCTTTTTCGCGTCCAGCAAGGCGCGATAGCCGGCGATCAGGCCGGCGTCTTCCAGGGCGCGCACACGGCGCAAGCAGGGCGAGGGCGAGAGGCCGACCTTGTCTGCCAGGTCTTGGTTGTTGATGCGGCCGTCTTGCTGCAAAACCTCAAGAATCTGCCGATCGATTCGATCCAACTCCATGCCAATTGCTCCGACAACCATTGTTTGAGCAATTTTCTGCCAAATTTACTCAAACTCTCGCCATCTTCGCAATTTTCTGCTCGAGCCGGACTTCTACACTGAAATCACTGAAGCAATCACATCCAAGCAGCGAGAACCCAAGCTGGCGCGGGTCGGCCCCATCCATTCAAGCCAACATCCCCGCAAAGCAAAAGACCCCAAACGCCACAAGCGCTTGGGGTCTTGGCTTTTGGGGCCGCGGGCCTCTGCTCAAGGCCCAGGGCAGTGATTCAGGAACCGAACTTATGGCTCAGCTGAATCCAGCCTTGACGGCCGAAGGGCTGGTACTGGCCGACGGGATAGTTGGGCCAGCCGCCCGAGCGGTCTTCGCGAATCGAACCCAGCAGGTTGTTGATGGTCACGCCCACCGTGGTGTTCTTGCTCAGCTCATAGTTGCTGCTGAGATTAAAGCTCCAGTAAGGGCCCAGCCAGCTCTTTCTATCGGCACTGGAAATCGGCGCGTTCAGGTTGGCGGCCAGGGTGTGGTTCCAGTCGCCCTTGCTCCATTTCAATGAGCTGCTGAAGCGATAGGGGAAGCCGTCGAAGTTGCGTGTGCCGACGGTTTCAGTGGCTTCGTCCTCGACGAACTGTTTGGACTTGAAACTCAGCACGCGGTTGTACTTGAGGTTCACATCGAAGCGGCCGAGCTGCTCTGAGGACCAACGGAAATTGCCGCTCACATCGACGCCCGAGGTGGCCGTGCTGGCCGCATTGATGGGGTTGACGCGGATCAGCGTGATCTTGTTGGGGTCCAACTCGGCATCGGCCGGATTGCGGGTGATGCGGGCGAGGGTATCGACGCATTCGGCCGAGCCAATAGGCTTTTTGCCCGTGCGGCAGTCCGACTCCAACCTGAGCAGGCGGTCTGCATCCAAGGTCGTGACCTCGTCCTTGACACTGATCCTCCAGTAGTCGAGAGAGATGTCAAAGGACTTGTTCGGCTCCCACACCAGGCCCAGGCCGCTGGAGTCACCATGCTCAGACTTCAAGTCCTTGCCGTTGCTGCTCACATAGTTGGGCTGCACGCTCTTGCATTTGTCCAAGGGCGTGTTGCTCAGGGCGCAGCTGTAATAGTCCGTGACCCCGGAGTAGTAGCCCTTGCTCTCCAGCGTGAAGAGATAGTTCATATCCGGCGCGCGGAAGCTGGTGCCATGGTTGGCACGCAGCAGGATCTCGGCTGTGGGGCGGAACTCCAGGCCGGCGCCATAGGTCAGGTCACCGTCCTTGCGAGCTTGGAATTTGTACTGGTCATAGCGCACCGAAGCGGTCGCTGTCAGCGTGCTCACAATCGGCGCACGCAGCTCGGTACCGAAGGCATAGCGATCGCGGCTGCCGGTGGTCGAAGGCGTTTGCGTGGTGTTGTAGAACACGCCTTGGCTCAGACGCGGATCGACACTGTTCAAAAAGCCCTGACGGCCAAACTCAGCCACCACGGCGGCCCGCACAGGACCGGCAGGCAGGTCGAACACCTCACCGTTGGCCGAGGCGCTGAAGTTATGCGACCACGCCTTGTCATTGGTATAAGAGCGGCCGCGCAGAGCGTCGGCTTCATCAGAGTTCAAAGGCGTGAACAAGCGTTTCACATCGGGCGCGTAAACCGGCTGGCCGTCTTTGGTACCCAGCTGTTTGCCCAGGAAGAACTCATCGATGCCCGCCAACCAGCGTTCGCTCTTCTGGCGGCTCAGGTAGGCACCCGTGTTGACGCCCACGTCATAGCCCCAGTTGCTGTTGGGGATGTCACCGCGCACACCAAAGGCCAGGTTGTAGCTGTTGTCGCGCCATTCGCGTTCGAACTGACTGGCGCCGCCCAATTCCTCTGGGGCAAACCGCCGCACCCAGCTCTCGACCCGATTGGTGTTTTGGTTGAAGAAGGTGCTGGCCGCATTGGCCCGCGAGGTCCAGCTCAAGCCCGCCGTGGTCGCGGTGGTGGAGCTGAAGGTGTTGACGCCCTCCAGATAGAGCTCGGCATTGGGGTGCAGCTCATAGCTCAGGGTCGTGGCAAGATTGCTGGATTGCAAGCCGGTTTGCGTCTGCCAGAAGGCGGTTGTGGGCCGGTTGGTGGCGCACACTTCGCCGGTGGGCGAGGTCGTCGTGGTGAAGCGAATCAAGCTGTCATGGAAGAGATTGCTGGCCGCCTCGCAACTGCCCGCCGGCGGCGCGACATAGACCTTGCCTTTCACATCCCGTTGGGAGAAGGCCGGGGTAAAAAGCGCGCTCTCGGACATCAGGTCACGCTGGCGTGCCCAAATCGGATTGCGCCCGCCCACTTCAAAGCCCCAGGCGCCTTTCAGTTTGCCGAAGTCGACACCACCCGCTGCCTGCAAGCGCACGTTTTCGCCGCCGCCCAGCTGGGTGCCGCCCGCACGCAGATTCAGCTCGATGCCATCCACCTGCTTCTTCAGGATGATGTTGATCACCGCCGCCACGGCGTCCGAGCCGTAGATGGAGGAGGAGCCACCGCTCAGCACCTCGATGCGATCCACCAAGGCCGAGGGAATGGTGGCCGTGTTGACAAAGTTGACTTGACCACCGTAGGCGCGCGGGTAGTCGGCCACACGGCGACCGTTCAACAGGATCAAGGTCTTGTTCGGGCCCAAGCCCCGGATGCTCAAGGTGTTGGCAGCCGGGGTAAAGGTATTGCCGTAGTCCACACTGGTGGTGAAGCCGGTGTTCTGCGTCAAGGAGTCCAGCACATCACCGACGTTCTTGTAGCCCAGCTTGTCAAAGTCGCCCGCCTTGATCACCGTCACAGGCGTCAAGCCCTCTTCATTCACCTTGGAAATGCGTGATCCGGTCACCACCACACGCGCCAGCGGCGAGGCGTCTTTGGCTTGGGCGGCTTCGCTCGGCGCCGGAGCTGCGGCTTTTTCCTGCGCATGGAGCACGCCGGATTGGAGTGCGAGTACGGTCAACAATGCGGCGGGCAAAGGCAAGAGCTTGCCTGGATGAACTGACATGAAGATCCTCGTTTTTTGGTTTTGATGGCCGCCACGATTTCTGGGGCGAGCCTCCCCTCACTCGATCTCGCAAACAGCTGCGAGAGTCCCTGTGAGCGCGGGGATCCATAACTCTAAAAACGAGCGTCACTCAGGCGAAGCAAAAAATTACGCAGTGCTTTGTCTGTGCAAACGGTAAGCAAATGCGAAATCCTTCCTTGCCTGCTGCGGGTCTCTCGCAAAGCAAGGGTCGAGCGCAGCACCCAGGCCTTTGGGGCGCCCTCGATTACCGATGTTTTCCCTCAGCTTTCATCAACTTCATTCAGTTTTTTCATATGGCCACCTTCAGCTTGCGCCTGGGCCCAGTTTGGCGGGAGCCAGCCTATGCTCGGCGCTCGCCAGATGGCGTGCTTTTGCGAAAAGAGAAACTGATCGTGTTCAAGAAGTTGTTGGCAGCGGTAGGTGTGGGTGGTGCGATGGTCGATACGGTGCTGGACAATCCCAGTCTGCGCCCCGGCGACACACTCACCGGCAAGGTGTTGATCAAGGGCGGCGGCGTGCCGCAAAGCATCGAGTATGTGGACTTGGTCCTGATGACCGAGGTCGAGAAAAAGATCAACGGCGAGGAGTACCGCGCCAGCCATGCGCTGCAGCGTTATCGCGTCTCGGGCGCCATCCAGCTGAGCGCCGGCCAGGACATGATCCTGCCCTTCGCCCTGGGCCTGCCGCTGGAAACCCCGGTCAACAATGCCCAGGCCCTGGCCAGCCCCGGCTTCCAGGCCTATCTGCCGCGGGTGCGCGCGGCCGTGTGGATTCACACCGACCTGGCCATCGCCTCGGCCCGCGATGCGGAGGACCGCGACTTCCTGGACATCCACCCCCTGCCGCAGATGCTGCAGCTGATCAGTGCGATGGCGCAGCTGGGTTATGCCCATGTCAGCAGCGATGTGGAGGCGGGCGCGGCGCGCTTCAACAATATCCAGAGCAGCCTGGGCTGCTACCAGGAGTTCGAGTTCAAACCCACCCGCAACAACTTTGGCAACAGTTTTGGTGGCGGCTTTGGCGGCAGCAGCGTGAAGGAGGTGGAGATCACCTGCATCCCGCGTACCGAGGGCGTGCATGTGCTGCTGGAGGTGGACCGTCGCTACCGCGGCGACAGCTATCGCAGCCTGCGCATGGGCAGCGACTGGCAACACGTCAACTGGCAGGAACAGCTGCAACGCGTGCTGGCTTGAAAACGCGCTCCGCAGCCCTCAGCTAGGCCACCAGACCCCTCGCTCAAGGAACCCTGTTCATGCTGATCACCTGCCCTCACTGCCACACCAAGAATCGCGTCCCTGACGAGCGGGCGACGCAAGACCCGGTCTGCGGCCACTGTGGCCAGGCTTTGCTGAGCGGCGAGGTCTTGTCGCTGACGAATGCCGCCGACTTTGACAAGGTGGTGGCGGGCAGCGAGTTGCCGGTGCTGGTGGACTTCTGGGCGCCCTGGTGCGGGCCCTGCCGCATGATGGCGCCGCAGTTCGAGCAGGCTGCCCGCCAGCTCAAGGGTCAGGTCTTGTTCATCAAGGTCAATAGCGATGAGGCCCAAGCCCTCTCGCAGCGCTACGCGATACGCAGCATCCCGACGCTGATCCAGCTGCGCGGCGGCCAGGAGCTGCAGCGCGTCTCGGGCGCGCTGCAGGCCGGGCAGATCATCCAGTGGCTGCGCTAAGTTCCACATAAAGGGCGCTGGCCTGAAGCAAAAAAAGAAAAGGGCGCCCGTCGGGCGCCCTTTTTTCATCCCTGGGTGAGGCCCAGGGTTTGGCTCTTAAGGCGTGGTGCAGCTATAGACGGAGACATCGTCCACATACCAACCCAGGGCGCCACCACCGCAGTCATTGCCCAGTTCAAAGCGGAGCTTGACCTTGGCACCCGGTGCCGCATAAGGCGCCAGATTGATGATGGAACGACCCCAACTACCGCCCACCTTGCCACCGTCGCCACCCGAGAAGGCCGCCTGGCCGGCCAGGGGGTTGTCGTTGCCGGCTGCCGCAGTGGTCAGCGTGGTGTTGTAGGGGTTGTAGATGAAGTCGGCTGCGTTCACCAAGGTCCAGGCACCGCCGTTGACGCTGATCTTCAGATTGGCCCCGTCATAGCCAGCCTCGGTGGAGACCCAATGGTCAAAGCTCATGCGCAAGGTGCTGGCACCGGCCGGAATGGTGATCTCCGGGCTTTCCAGACGCTGGACACCGGCTTCGCTACCGGTGCCACCGCAAGAACCGCCATTGATGTCGGCCGCGTAGATGGCATAGCCTGGTCGACCACTTGGCAGCTTGTTCACCACACCGAAATTACGCGGTGTGAAGGAGCCGCCAGCGATGCCGCCATTGCTCAGCGTCCACTTCAACCCGCCGCGCTTGCCGCCGTCAAAACCGTCAGCGGCGATGACCGTCGGGTTGCCGACCGGGCACTGTGCCGGCGGATTCTGCCCCAGCAGCGTCTGGAAGCCACACTGCGCAGGAGGCGTACGCAACTCAACCGCCAAGGCCGCCTTGGCCACTTGCTGGCAGTCCGAGCTGGTGATGACTTCGCCCGCAGGCATGCCGGACTTCAAGGCGGCCAGGCTGATGCCTGTCAAGTCGGCGCAAGACTGCTCGATGGCGTCGGCATGCTCAGGGAAGCCGCTGGCCTGGCTTTGATAGACGCTTTGGGCACGGTAGTAGATGTGCGCCGCCTTGGTCAGGCCGATGGCTGAGACGGTCTGGCCGTTGTAGCTGCCACCATCGACGAGCAAGGCATAGGCATGGTTGGGCACACCGGAGTTGCTGTGCACGCCGCCTTGGTCGCTGGTGATGGGGCCGCAGGCGTACTGCGCATCCGACACCTTGCCCGGGTTGCCATAGCAGGTGGGGTTGTACATATCGCGGATGGCGCCGCCGAAGGCGCTGGAGTCCTCACCCACCAGCCAGCGCACCGAGTTGTCGCTGCCCGGGCCGCGCAGCAGCGAGGCGGTCACACCAGTTTGAGCCTTGATGGCTGTGCCATCGGCCTGGGTTACCGACAGAGAAGGGACGGTGATAGTGGCATCGGAGCCGCCCATATTGATCGTACCGGCAGCGTTATTGCCGACGATGACGCCGACCGCGCCGTTCAACTGCGCGTTCTTGACCTTGACGGCAAAGCCGCAGGTGCCGCGGTCTACAAAGGCGATCTTGCCTGCCACAGCAGCGGCGTTGACAAAAGGCGTGGAGCAGCCGTCGGTCAGGCTGCTGCCGCTCGTCGTCACGCCATCATTCACCACCACCACGTCCTGGGTGCTGAGCGAGAAGGACTGCGGCCCAAAGGCGGCCGTGCCGGCATTCCTAACGCCGGCAATGGCGGCCGGAGACTGAATATTGACCTGCGCCACACTGCTGCTGGCCGTGCAAGCACCGGCGGTGCGCAAGGTATCGGGCGTGTCGCCACCACGGCCGTTGATGCGGTCCACGGTCTCGCCCCAGATGTCCGAATAGGCTTCGTTCAGCGCACCGGGCTGCCAGGCGTAGATCAAGCCATGGGTGTATTCGGTGTAAGCATGAGCCCATTCATGGGCGGTGACATCATCGGTGGTCGTGCCGGGGCAGAAGGAGATGTAGACACCATTCCAGGACGCATTCGGGCAGCCGTTGCCACGGTTGAAGATGGAATCCATGGTAGCGCCGAGGCCATTGAAGGAGTCGCGGCCGAAAGCGGTTTTGAACAGATCGTAAATTTCGCCCGAGGCGGCGATCATATTGTCGGCCTCGGTATTGCCGGTGGGGAAGGGGTTGCCTTCCACCCAGAAGGGCGCGTTCGGGTAGTTCGGGCCGGGCTGGGTAGTGTTGCCCGCGTCAAAGGCACGGCGATTCTTGCCCTCATGGATACCGGCGATGCGCTCGATGACCTTGCCCGAGTGCGCGTCAACAAAGACGAACTCACGCACATTCGAGCCATTGCCCACCTCGACCTGCCAGGCCAGGTGATTGGCGCCTTCCACACCCTTGGCCAGGCCTTCACGGTAGACCATCAGCGTCGGCTTGGACGTGCCCACCTTGGCCGCCGCTGCGCTGCTGAGCTCGGCCACCACGATCTTCTTGGCCGCTGCAGCAGCCTCGGCGGCGCTGCGAGTAGGCGTCGCATTGAGTTCGATGCCGGGAACAAAAGTTCCGTTCACCACGGTCAGCTTGCCGGCCGCGTCAAAGTGGCTCTTCAGCTCGGCGCCGAACACCGGCACGCCTTGGTAAAGCTGCTTTTGGCTGAGATGGGCGGCACCATATCGATCCTTGACCAACTGGCCGGCGCTGAGTTCGCTCGCGCTATTGCTGAGGCCGAACATGCTGCCGTAACTGCTCAAGAACTGCGCCGCGCCGCGCCGCAGTTCCTCGTCGGCGACCGGGCGTGCCGAGGCCGCCGAACGCGTGTTGCCCTGGGCCAAGCGCACAAAGCCAACGGCACCGGTGGCGCTGTTGTAGCTCACTTTGGGCGCCATACCGCTGTCGGTGCCAAGGCGCGCCAGCGCGTCGCGCTGACCCACCAAGGAGCCCGTCGATGCGGCCTGAGCGGTCAAGGCCATGCCGGCAGCCAGTGCCAGGACGGACAACTTCAGATGAATTCGAGTCATAAAAAACTCCCATCGGCGCACACGCGCCGCGGTAAGAAGAAGAGGGGATGGAGTACGAAGCTATCAGGCCCCAAAAAGGCCAAACGCCTAGCTTTGAGCTGGCCTCAGACGGCGCGCCGACGCGCGGCCAGCAGGCCCATCACACCCAGACCCATCAAGGCCCAGCTGGCAGGCTCGGGCACGGCGGCAATGGTGCCAACGGTCAGGTTGTCCATCGAGGCATAGAGCGATTGGCCTGGGGCGCTGATCGTGAGCGAGGTGATGTCCAGGGTCGACACGAAACCGCGATAGCTGTCGGCAAAGCTGGTCGGCGTGAAGCTGACGGTGGTGGCATCGCTCAGCGTCACGGTCACATTGACCGACTGCAAGCTGTCACCGAGGTCCACCGTAAAGAAGTTGCCGCCGACGGCCTTGACGCCGGCGCCAAAGCTCACCGTCAGGGCGTCATCGATCTGACTGGTGCCGAGGAAGCCTCCCGACAGGTACAGGCCGCTGGACGCCTGCGCAGTGAAGGCAAAAGTGCCGCTGCCAAAGGTCTGAGGACCCGGTGGCCCATCGCTCAAATCGGTAAAGGTCTCCGTATAACTGGCCGGAGCCAGCTGCGCCAAAAACCCGGACTGTGAGGTGTAGACCGTGGTGGAGGCGATAGCGGAGGCTGACATTGTGAGCAGCGCAACGACTGGTAGCAGGTGGCGGATAGCTTGCATACAGGGCCTTGTCAGAACGTTTGAGGGGAGGCGATACCCGGTCGGTAGGGCCGCTCCGATTCTGAAAGACCTGTGACTTAAATCACACCCTGGATATGAGGGAAGTAAAAACCAGAAGCTCCCCCCGATCACAGGCCGATTCCCGGCCTTATTTGTCGGCCAAATCTTCTTTCGTGGACAAATTCGAGGCTTGAATCAGCAAGGTCAGGACATAGTCGGCCGTGGCAATGGTTTTGCCTCCCACGGGCAAGGGCTCCAGGCGGATCAGGCGCAGCGGCTGGCCCTGAGCGCTGGCCTCGCCATCCACCGGCAAACGCATCTCCAGGCTCTGGCGGCTGGCGGAGGCGCGCTGCAGCCAAACGCGCACGACGGCCTCGCCGGCCCACACACATTGCACGCCCTTGGGGCAGCGGGAATCGCGGACGACCGCGTCGAAGCCGACCCGCAAATCGCTGCCGCGTAACTGGGCGGAGCCGCCAACCGGCAGTTGAAAGGCGGTGTCGATCTCAACCAGCCGAGGCTCCTGCGGCGTGGCCGTGCCACAGGCGGGCAAGAGCGCGGCCATGAGCAGCAGCGCGGCGGGGGCTTTTCTCAGCATCGCGTTCTCCCGTGGGTAGGAGCGCATCGTAGACCCAAGCGACAGCAGCCCCGACCTAGCCGCAGCAAAGAAAAAGGCCTTCACCCAATGAGTGAAGGCCTGTTCGCTGGCTCGCCTGGCTTTCAGCCCGGCCGCTTCAACAGCACATCTTGCCCTTGCCCGTGCCGTAGCGCGCTTGTTGGCGCTCGCGGAAGAAGGCCTCGAAGCTCATCGGGGCCTGATCCGGGTGGTTGGCCTGCATATGCTTGAGGTAGCCACCGTAGTCCGGCAGGCCCACCATCAGGCGCAGGCTTTGCGCCATATAGCGGCCGGCTTGGCCGAGCTCAGCACCCAACTCGGCGCTGCGCTCCACCAGGGCGGTCAGCTTAGCCAAGGCTGGCTCCGGCCGGCAGGGCTTGGTAAGGCGTTTCCTGCACCGTGGGTTTGCGCTCAGCGCGCGCCTTGAGCACGGCCTTGACGCTGTAGACCAGCACGCTCAGCACCACAAACATGAAGAGCACGCACAGGGCGGCGTCCAGGCGGTCGTTGAAGATGATGCGCTGCATGGCTTCCGCGCTCTTGGCCGGGGCGATCAGCTGGCCCTCGGCCAGGGCCTTGGCGTATTTGTCGGCATGGGCCAGGAAGCCCACCTTGGGATCGCTGGAGAAGATCTTCAGATAACCCGCGCTCAGCGTGCAAGCCAGCAACCAGGTGGCAGGCACGATGGTGGTCCAGCTGTAGCGGTCTTTCTTCATCTTGAACAGCACCACGGTGCCCAGCATCAGGGCCACGGCGGCCAGCATCTGGTTGGAGATGCCGAACAGCGGCCACAAGGTGTTGATGCCGCCCAGCGGATCGACCACGCCTTGGTAGAGGAAGTAGCCCCAAGCCGCCACGCACAGGCCGGTGGCGATCAAATTGGCGGGCAGGGATTCGGTCTTCTTCAGCGCGGGCACAAAAGTACCCAGCAGGTCTTGCAGCATGAAGCGGCCGGCGCGGGTGCCGGCGTCCACGGCGGTCAGGATGAAGAGGGCTTCAAACAAAATCGCGAAGTGGTACCAGAAGGCCATCATGGCCTTGCCGCCCACCACCTGGTGCAGGATGTGGGCCATGCCCACGGCCAGGGTGGGCGCACCACCGGCGCGGGCCAGGATGGTGTTCTCGCCCACGTCCTTGGCGGTCTGGGTCAGCATCTCGGGGGTGATGACAAAGCCCCAGGTCGAGAGCGTGTGCGCCACGGCCTCGGGCGTGCTGCCCACCAGGGCGGCGGGGCTGTTCATCGCGAAGTAGATGCCGGGGTCGATGCAGGAGGCGGCCACCAGGGCCATCACCGCGACGAAAGACTCGGCCAGCATGCCGCCGTAGCCGATGAAGCGGGCATCGCTTTCGTTGTTCAGCATCTTGGGCGTGGTGCCCGAGGAGATCAGGGCATGGAAGCCCGACACCGCGCCGCAGGCGATGGTGATGAACAAGAAGGGGAAGAGATTGCCCGACCAGACCGGGCCGTTGCCGCCCGCGAACTGGGTGAAGGCCGGCATTTCCAGCTGCGGGCCGACGATGACGATGCCGATGGCCAGGGCGACGATGGTGCCGATCTTCAAGAAGGTCGACAGATAGTCGCGCGGCGCCAGCAGCAGCCAGACGGGGATGGAGGCGGCGACGAAACCGTAGCCGATCAGCATCCAGGTCAGGGCCTTGCCGTCGAAGTCAAACAGCGGCGCCCAGGTGGCGCTCTCATGCACCCACTGGCCGCCCACGATGGCCAGCATCAAGAGCACAAAGCCGATGATGGAGACCTCGCCGATGCGGCCCGGCCGAATGTAGCGGGTGTAAATGCCCATGAAGAGCGCGACCGGAATCGTCGCCGCCACGGTGAAAGTGCCCCAGGGCGAATGAGCCAGGGCCTTGACCACGATCAGGGCCAGCACGGCCAAGATGATGATCATGATCATGAAGGCGCCGAACAAGGCGATCACGCCGGGCACCAGACCCAGCTCCTGCTTAATCAAGTCGCCCAGGGAGCGGCCGTCGCGCCGGGTGCTGATGAAGAGCACGATGAAGTCTTGCACCGCACCGGCAAACACCACGCCGGCCAGAATCCACAGCAGGCCGGGCAGATAGCCCATCTGCGCCGCCAGCACCGGGCCGACCAAGGGGCCTGCGCCCGCGATGGCCGCGAAATGGTGGCCGTAGAGCACGCCCTTGTGGGTGGGCACATAGTCCAGCCCGTCGTTATGCCGCCAGGCCGGCGTCATGCGCTTGGGGTCCAGCTCCAAGACCTGGGTGGCGAGGAAGAGGCTGTAGTAGCGGTAGGCGATGAGGTAGACGCAGACGGCGGCCACCACCACCCACAGGGCGCTGACGGCCTCGCCACGGCCCAGGGCCACGGTGGCAAGGGCAAAGGCACCCAGAATGGCAACAGCCACCCAGACCAGGTGGCGACGGAGTTTGACGAGCATGAGAGATGTCTCCTGAAGGTGCCAGCGGTGACGCAACAAGGGTCACGATGGCATAAGGCTTAGGCCTCCAGTGTCGGCAAGCGCTCGCTCGGGCGCATCCGTCAGGCCGCGTGCTGGGGGCACGCGGCAGTACTTAGGTAAAAACCCGAGAACCCCGTTTAGACGCCGAACTTATGGCTGTACTGCAGCCAGAACTGGCGGCCGTAAGGCGTGTAGTAGCTGGAGGGGTAGAAGGGCCAGCTGTCGGCCTCGTCCTTGCGGATGGTGTTGGCCACATTGTTGACGATCAGACCCAGCTTGCTGGCCTTGTTCAGCTGCACGCTGCTGCTGAGGTTGAACATGAACTTGGGTTCAATCCAGCTGTCGCCCGCGCCGCTGATGCGGCCGTTGCGAACACCGGTCAGCGTGTATTGCCAGTCGTTCAAACGCCAGCTGGCCGTGGTCTCCAGCTTCTCGGGCCAACCGCTATAGCTGTGGGTGCCGACCTTGTTGACCGCCTCGTCGGCCGGGAACTTGCGCTCCACAAAAGTCAGCACGCGGTTGTACTTCAGGCCCAGCTGGAAGTCGCCCCATTCGGCCGTCTTGAAACGGTAATTGGCCTTCAGGTCAATGCCGCTGGTGCTCTTGCTGGAGGCATTGATGGGGCTGACTCGCACCAAGCTGACAGCCTCGGGCTTGACCTCGGCCGTCACGGGGTTGCGGGTGATGCGGGCCAAGGCGTCGACGCAGGTGGACGAAGCTGCATCGAGCTTACCCAGGCGGCAGTCGGCCTCATCACGCAGCAGGCGGTCGCCGTCTTGCTTGGTGACCTCATCGCTGATGGCCACACGCCAGTAGTCCAGCGAGAGGTCCAGCGACTTGACCGGTTCCCACACCAGGCCCAGACCCGATGAGCTGCCACGTTCCGGTTGCAACTCCTTGCCGCTGGTCTGCAGATAGTTGAAGCCCGGGGCGACCCCGGCAAACTCGCATTTGTTCAGGGGCTGACCGGCACGCGCGCAGCGGTAGTGGTCGGTGGAGGAGGAGTAATAACCCTTCACCTCGTCGGCAAACAGGTAAACCATGTCCGGCGCCCGGAAGCTGGTGGCATGGCTGGCGCGCAGCAGGATCTGCTCCGTGGGCCGGAACTCAAGACCCAGGTTGTAGGTGCTGGCGCCTTGGCTGCGATCGGCGAAGCGGTAGTGGTCATAACGCAGGGCGGCCGTGGCCGTCAGCAGCTTGTGCAAGGGTGCCACCAGCTCGGCGCCCACGGCGGCGCGGTCGCGTGAGCCTTCCACGGTCTTGACCTCTTGCAAGCCATAGAACTCGCCTTGAGCCAGGCGCGGATCGGACTCATTGATAAAGCCCTGGCGACCGGCCTCCAGCGTCAGCGCGCCGCGCAAGGGGCCTCCGCTGAGCTGGGCCAAAGAGCCGTTCACGCTGGCGTTGAAATTGCTCGTCCAGGCGCGGTTATCGGCCCGGGTCTCGCCCATCAGCTGGTCGAACTGCTGGGCGTTGAGGGGCTTGAACAAGCGCGCCTCGTCGGGCGCATAAATGGCAACGCCCTTGGCATCGACGCCTTTTTGCGGGCCCAGGAAGAACTCGTTCACGCCGGACACAAAGCGCGGCTCAAAATTCTGATTGCGGTAGTGGGCATGGTTGACCGAGAGCTCGTAGCTCCAGTCCTTGAATTCCAGATCGCCACGCGCACCCAGGGCCAGGCTGTAGGAGTCGTCAAGCCAAGCGCGGTTGCTGCGCTCGATACCGCCGTACTCTTCGGGTGCGATGCGGCGGGTCCAGATCTCATTCTTCTTGGAGTTCTGGTTGTAGAAATAGCCCTTGCCTGCGCTTTCCGAAGTCCAGCTGGCACTGCGGGTATTGCTTTCGGTGCGGGTCTGGCCCAGCAAGAACTCGCCAAACAACTCATGGGCTTCGCTGAGCTTGAATTGCCCGGCCGAGGCGAAGTTGCTGCTGCGATTGCCCGACTGAATCGTCCAATGCGCTGGCGCAGCCTTGCCGCTGCCGCAGTAGACGCCCAGCTTGTTATCGACCCGGCTCACGCTGCCGTCAAAAAAGCCGACGGCATCCGCGCATTGCTGATCGGCCGGCAGGCGCCAGAGCGAGCCGTTCTTGGAGTCCTTGATGCCTATCACCGCCGTGGGGTTGGCGCCCTGAGCCGTGCTGTCGGCCATGAACTCGCGCTGGCGGCTCCAGATGGGCTGGCGCCCGCTCAACTCCAGGCCCCAGACGGCGCTCAGGCGGCCGCTGTCAAAGCCACCGCTCAGCTGCGCACGGGCGTTCTCGCCGCCGCCCAGCTGGGTGGCGCCTAGCTTCAGGTCCAGGGTGGTGTGATCGACCTGCTTCTTCAAGATGATGTTGATCACACCGGCCACCGCGTCGGAGCCGTAAATCGCCGAGGCGCCACCGCTGAGCACCTCGATGCGCTCCACCAGGGCCGAGGGGATGTTGGCGGTGTTGACGAAGTTGGCCGTGCCGCCTTAGGCGCGGGGGTAGTCCGCCACCCGGCGGCCGTTCAGCAGGGTCAGGGTCTTGTTAGGCCCTAAGCCGCGCAGGCTCAGGGCGTTGGCGGCGGGGGTGAAGGTGTTGCCGAAGTCTTCACCCTGGGTGAAGCCGGTGTTTTCGGTCAGGGCGGCGAGCGCATCGCCGACATTGCGATAGCCCAAACGATCCAGATCGGCGGCGCGGATGACGGTGACGCCGGTGGCGCCTTCGGCCTGGGTGCGCTGCACCCGCGTGCCAGTGACAACGACCTTTTCCAGTGATTTCTCTGGCTTGGGCTCGGCTTGAGCCTGGGTCTGGCCGGCAGAGAAAAGCAGGCACGCGGCCACGGCCAGGGGGGCCTGGCGGCCGATTTTTTGATACTGCATGGGAATCCCTCAAGAAACGACACGTGGCCCTACGCCGGGAAGCGTTTCCCGAGCGGGCCATCTATGCCGCAGATGCTAGGGGTTATCCCTTTGATTGAGAAAGAATCGTTTGTGATTTGCTTATTCAAATCTGCCCGGGCGTGGCCAGCGGCGCCCGCTGCTTCTTGCGCCAGCAGCGCCAAGCCGCGTAGACCGAGGCGCTGACGAGGATAGAGTCCAGCGCGGCCACCGGCGTCAAGGCCAGCTGCCATCGCGGCGCCAGGCCCGCCCAGGCGCTGCCGATCAGCCAGGCCAACAAGGCCTCCACCCGCCAAGGTCTGGCTTCGTCAGCGCCACCGAGCAGGACATGGACCAGGTAGATGCCTGCAATCGGCGGGATCATGATGCTCAGCCACAGCAGATAGGGCAGCAGCATTTCGCTGATGCCGGCCAGGCCCATGGCCGTGCCCAAGACCCCCGCCAGCAGCGCCATGCGCCAGGCGGGCTGGCGCGGGGCCAGGGTGCCGGCCACCAAAGTTGCCGCGTACAGATTGAAGGTATTGGTGGACCAGGCCGTCAGCACCACGGTCAGCATGGCGGGCAGGCCCAGACCCAAGGCCAGCATGATCTGAATCATGTCTCGTTCGCCGCTGACCAGGCTGGGCGCGCCCGACAGGATCAAAACCAGAGGAAAGCCCAGGCCATAGGCCAGTCCCGCCCCCAGCGCCGCGCGGCGGGGCGAGAGGGCAAAGCGGCACACATCCGGCGCCAACACGGCCCCGACGACCAAACCTCCCACCACCATGGAGATCCCTGCTCCCAAGGCTGAGGGCAGGGCCGGCGCATAGGTCCACAAGGCGCCGGTGCCGCCCTTCATGGCGGCAGCAAAGGTCCAGGCCAGTAAGCCGACCTTGAGCGGCGTGGTGAGGGTAGACAAAACATTGATCGCCCGAAAGCCCAGCATGGCCGTCAGCGTTGTGAGCACACAGCCGGCCAGCGACAGGAGCCAGGCCGGTTGGGCCGCCAAGCCAGAGCCCATGGACGCCAGCGCATGCCCCAACATCGTCGCCATCACGCCAAACCAACCCAGCACGCTGACGCCCAAGACCGCATTCGCCACCCGCGCACCTTGCTGGCCAAAGGCCTCCTCGATCAATTGATAGGTGGTGCAGCGGCGCGCTGCACCGGCGGCGCCGGTCATGGCCGCCAGCAGGCCCAGGATGGCGCCGCCCAGCAGGCAGACTTGCAAGCCGGCGCGCGCGCCAAAAGCATGGCTGATCTCCGCACCCATGACGAAGGCGGGCAGGGCGATCATCACCGCCAGCAAAATCAAGACGATGCGCCAGGCCCCGAGGGTGGCCAGCTTTTGCTCTGAGGCTTGCACGGCTTCAGCCCAGCTGCGCTTGCAAATCGGCAAAGCCAGCCATGGGCTTTTTGGCCGGTTTCGGCCAGCCACGCTTGCTGTGGCTCAGCCCGCTCTGGCACAGGGCCGTGGCCATATGGACGGTGACGGGGATGGGATCGATCACCGGCACTCCATTCAGGCCCACCCGGTTCAACTCGGCCGAGACCACATTGGCGCAGCCCAGAAAGCCGGTGCAGCCCAGCACGATGGCATCGGCCCCATCCTCCAGCACCGCCTTGCAGGCCTGTTCGCCCATGGCTTTTTGCAAGGCCTGTGGGTCGCCATGCAGGGCCAGCACGGGAATGTCGATCACGCGGATCGAACTCAGCTTGTCCGCCACGCCATAACGCTGCGCCAGCTCGGTGAGCATGGGGACGACCGCCGGCAACACGGTCACGATGGAAAAGCGCAGGCCCAGCATGGCCGCCGCATGCATGCTGCATTCGCCGGGGCCGAAGACGGGGATGTCCAGCAACTCGCGCGCCGCCTGCAAGCCGGGGTCAGCAAAGCAGTCCACGATCACTGCGTCAAAACCCTCGGCCTGGGCTTGCAGGGCCGCAGCCACCACGCCAGGCGCCGCCAACATTTCCTCGAACGCCGACTCGATGGAGGACGGCCCCTCCTTGAGCAGGGTCTGCGCAATCCGCAGGCCCGGGTGCTCCAGCGCCCGCAGATCGGCCAGATCGCGCAGGCCCTCGGTGATGATGGGGGTGATGACCTTGATGCGTTTCGTCGTCATGCTCATGAACACTCCTTGGGCTTTGCTCTGTCTCTATCGTTTGAGGCGCGGCTTCACAGCGCGCTCGGCACCAGGGTGCGCCAGCCATGCCTGTCCTCGACCTTGCCCTTGACGTAGTCGAGGTACTGCTGCTGCAGGGCTTTTGTGATCGGCCCGGTGCGGCCGCTGCCGATCTGGCAGCGGTCTACCGAGGCCACCGGGGTCAGCTCGGCGGCCGTGCCGGTGAAGAAGATTTCGTCGGCGCCGTAAAGCATCTCGCGCGGGATCTGGCGCGGCTCGATGTCGATGCCGATCTCGCGGGCCAGCTGCATCACCGAGTCCGCCGTGATGCCCGGCAGCAGGGTTCCGTCCAGCGCAGGCGTGAAGCAGCGGCCGCGCCAGACCACAAAGATATTCATGCCCGTGCCCTCGCTCACCAAGCCGCTGGGGCTGAGGCCTATGGCTTCTTGATAACCATTGCGCAGCGCCTCCCACTTCATCAGCTGGCTGTTCAGATACTGGCCGCCGGCCTTGGCCATCAGCGGGTAGGTGTTGGGATGGGCGCGCTGCCAGCTGCTGATGCAGGCGTCGACGCCCTTCTCCAGCGCGCCTTCGCCCAGATAAGTGCCCCAAGGCCAGGCGGCGATATAGGTTTCGATCGGGCTTTCCTCGGCCGATAGCCCGGCCCCGCCATAACCCAGCAAGACCATGGGCCGCAGATAGCAGCTGCCGAGCTTGTTTTTGGCCACCAGGGAGAGACAGGCGGCGGCGAGTGTGGCGATATCGTGCGGGGACTCCAGGCCAAAGACGCGGCAGGAATCCTGCAGCCGACGCAGATGCTCATGCAGGCGGAAGATGGCAGGCCCCTCCGGCGTGTCATAGCAGCGTATGCCCTCGAACATCGAGGTCCCGAACTGCACGGCCGTGCTCAGCAGATGCAGCTGGGCCTGATGCCAGGGGATCAGCTGGCCGTCTTTCCAGATCCATTCGCTTTCGGTGATTGCAGCCATGGCAGCCCTTGGTGTCTTAAAAAATGGAGCGGGTCCAACCTCCGTCGACGGCGATGGTCTGACCGGTGATGTAGCTGGCCCGGGCAGAGGCGAGAAAGGCCGCCAGCGCCGCAAACTCGGCCGCCTCGCCCAGGCGGCCCATGGGAATCTGCGCCTCCCAGCCGGCCTTGGCGGCCGCCGGGCTGAGCTGGCGCCGCGCGCCCACCGCCGTGGCCAGCTCGTCCAGGCGCTCGGTTTGGGTGTAGCCGGGTGCCAGGTTGTTGACGGTGATGCCCTCGGCCGCCACCTCATTGGCCAGGGTGCGGGCAAAGCCGGTCACCGCCGCCCGCACCGCGTTGGACAGCACCAGGTTTTCCACCGGCTGTTTGACCGTGATGCTGGTGATGGTGAGGATGCGGCCCCAGCGCTTTTGCCGCATGCCCGGCAGCACGGCGCGGCAAAGCTCCAGCGCGCTGTGCAGATTCATGGCCAGCGCCGCCTGCCATTGCGCGGGCGTGGTCTGCTCGAAGCTCAGGCTGGGCGGGCCGCCGCCATTGGTGACGAGAATGTCCACCGCGCCTAGCGCCGCCTCGCAGCGGGCTACCGCAGCGGCGGCCGCCCCCGGTTCAGACAGATCGGCCGCCACCGCCAGCGCCCGGCCACCACGAGCCACGATGCCTGCGACGACTTCGGCCAGCAGTGCCTCACGCCTGGCCACCAGTGCCACCCACGCGCCTTCGGCTGCCAGCTCCTCGGCCACCGCGCGGCCCAGGCCCGAACTAGCACCCGTGACCAAGGCCACCTTGTTGTTCAGCCCCAGATCCATGGCCGGCTCAGCCGCGCAGATGGTCGTCGACGCCGGACTGGATATAGCTGTCCGTCTTGTCCAGCCAGTCCTGCCGAGGCGGGTTGAAGATGTCGATCTCCAGCGTGTCCTCCAAGGCCTCGGCGCGATGCGGCACATTGGAAGGAATGGTCACCACATCGCCGGGTCGGGCGATGAACACGGTCTCGCCTTGCTCGCCGATCCAGAACTTCAGCGCACCCTTGAGCATGTACGTGATCTGCTCGTTCAGATGCGAGTGGCGCGGCACCAGCGCGCCCTGTTTCAGATGGATCTGGCTGATCATCATGCGTTCGCAGCTGACGATCTGACGGTCCAGCATGGGGCCGACGGCCTCCAGCGGCACCTCGTCCCAGTGGTGCAGGCGTGCGGTGGTCTCGCTCATTTTTTGATTCCTCGGTGGGTGGATTGCAAGCTGCGACTCAGCGGCGCTCCATGGCCAGTTGCTCCACGGTTTGATAGGCCTCTTCGTAGCCAAAGGCGCCGGGGCCGACGAGCTGGAGGGCCGCTGCCGTGCGCCACTCGGGCACACAGGGCAGGCCCAAGACGGCCACCCGCAGGCCATAACGCACTTGTTCCGCGGTGATGGGCTCACCCGTTTCCAGGTCCACGGTGCAGATCAGGTCGGGCGTGCTGGCCAGCACCTTGCCGCCAGCGCGGGCCATCAAGAACTCGTTTTGATACAGCAGGGTGGCGCTCTGGCCCTCGTACTCGTCCAGGCCGCTGATGCTGGCCTCGCCCTTGCTCCAGCGGCCGTCGATCTTGCGCTGCAGGTCGCTGACCTTGCCCTTGAACAAGCAATGCCCCTGGGTCACGCGCACCAGCTCGCGCACCGGGTCCAGATGACGGGCCCTGGCCTCGAACAAGGCCTGACCGGCCCGCTGCGTCATGCTGATGGAACCCCGCAACAAACTGGCCTTGGCCTGCGCACCGCTCATGGCATACATGGCCGAATAGCAGCTGCCGCCCATGTCCATGGTGATGGAGCGCACAAAGCGCTCCAGATGGGCGTTGTCTATCGCCTTCAGCACAAAGGTATTGCCCTTCTCATCGGCCAGGGTCAGGGGCATGGGCGATATGCCTTGCAAGGCGCATAAAGTCATATTGAGCTGCGGGAAGGCCCGGCCCATGGAGTCGGCATCCAGCAGGGGCAGGCCTAGCTCGGTGGCCACGCTGAAGGGGATCACGCTGTTCAAGCCGCCCACCTCGATGGAGAACAAGGCCTTGACCTTGCGGCCCAGCTTGGCCTCCAGCTCGCGCAGGGCCGTGATCAGAGGCCCCGTCTCGGCCAAGCGCTCCAGCATCACGGCGGGCGCGCCAATCATGGCAACGGAAGCAATCAAATCCTCGTCGTCCAAATCATCCAGGTCGATCATGCGGGTTGGGCCGTACTGGCGTATCGCCCGCTGCGCCAAGAGCTTGCCGATATGCGGGTCGCCGCCGCCACCGGTGCCGTACAGGGCCGCCCCGATCGCGATGGCGTCGAGGTCTTTCACATCGATGAGCTGGGCCGTCATGCTGTCACTTCCTTTTGCTCGTTCAGATCGCCCACCACGCGGACGCGAATGCGGGTGGCGTTGCCGCCGATATAGGCCAGCGCCACGTCTTCAACATCGATCATGCTCAGGCTGCTGGGCTTGGCACCGGCCTGCACCGCGCGGGCCTCGGCCTCGGCGCGCACCTGCTGGATGGCTTGCTCGCGGGGCACATCGTCCAGCCGTATCACCCGGTCGCTTTCACCGCTGACCTGGGCCATGGCCGCGCCCACCGCATTGGCGCAGCCGAAATGCGCAGGCACGGTGATGGCCATGCCCTTAAGCTGCGGGCCCAGCAAAATGCTGCCGCCGCCCACCACGATGACGGGCAGGGCCTCGGCCGAGGTGCGCATGCGCTCGACGGCGTTGAACACCATGTCCTGCAAGCGGCCATAGCACTGCGCCACCGCCGCCTCGGGCAGCTGGGCCACGCGCTTTGCATCGCCCAGCTTGGCGACGCCGGCAGCGACGGCGATGTCGGTGGCGGTGAGCGTGTCGCCGCCAAACACCAGGGCCTCGGTGTGGATGGCATAG
The DNA here is from genome assembly GCF_003852425.1 of Paucibacter sp. KBW04. Lineage (GTDB taxonomy): Bacteria > Pseudomonadota > Gammaproteobacteria > Burkholderiales > Burkholderiaceae_C > Paucibacter_A. Next base: position 47,811 of record NZ_QAJN01000008.1, read on the forward strand.
CCCACGCTTTGCGGGCCTAGGGACTTGAAATCCGCCGCCACCCGCGAGCCCCCGCCCAAGCCCATGCTGTAGACATCGGGCATGCGGAAATTGGTTCTCACCCCGCCGACCTCGACGGCCACGCCGGCCTGGCGCGGGAAGCCGCTCTGCAGCACGCCGACATCCGAGGTGGTGCCGCCTATGTCCACCACGATGGCGTCCTTCAGGCCCGACAAAAAGGCCGCGCCGCGCATGGAGTTGGTGGGCCCTGAGGCCACGGTCAAGATGGGATAGCGGGCCGCCATCTCGGCCGCCATCAGGGTGCCGTCGTTTTGCGTCAGGTAGAAAGGCGCACGGATATCGCTGTCGGCCAAGGCCTGCTTGAAAGCGGCCACCACCTCCAGGCCCAAGGGCCCCAGGCAGGCGTTCAACAAGGCGGCGTTCTCACGCTCCAACAAACCCAAGCGGCCGATCTGCGAGGACAGGGTGATGCGGGCATCCGGGATCAGCTCGCGCACCCAGCCGGCCGCCGCCCTCTCCTGCTCGCTATTGAGGATGGAGAAGGCGCAGGAGATGGCCACATCCTTCAGGCCCAGTTCCGCAAACTCCTGGGCATAGCGGCGAATTTCGGCGGGGTCCAAAATGCCCAGCGGGCGGCCGTCGTACTCATAGCCGCCTTGTGCAAGGCGCCACTGCGGCTTGACCACGGCGCTGATGTCCTCCGGCCAGTCGCAGCAGGGCGGCAGGCCGCTGGTGGCCGGCAGGCCCAGGCGGATGATGCCCACCTGGGCCAGCTTGCGGCGCTCCACCAAGGCATTGGTGAACTGGGTCGTTCCAATCATCACGGCGCCTATGCTGGCCTTGTCCACCCCGGCGCCCTGGATCACCTCGCGCAAGGCCTTGACGACCCCGCTCATCACATCGGCCGTGGTGGCCGTTTTCAAACCAAACAAAACCTCGCGGCCCTGCATGACGACGGCATCGGTATTCGTGCCGCCCACATCTATTCCCACTCGAATCATGACTTCCCCTGTGTTCAATCAAAGCGGTACTTGAGTTCCAGGCCATAGGTCCGCCCGCTGGCCAGGGAGCCCAGGTCATAGGGCAGGCCGCTATAGGCCGCGCTGTTGTAGTCGGCGTAGTAACGCTTGTCGGCCAGGTTCTTGCCCTCCAGCGTGAGTGACCAGCGATCGCGGGCGTCGCGCAGGCTCAGGCGCAGGCCCAGCAGATCCAGGGCCGGCGAGACGGCCGCGTTGTCGGGGTGCCAGTACTTTTGGTCGCGGTGCTCATAGTCCAAGCGCATCGAGCCCATCAGGCCCGCGCCCAGGGCCTGGCTGTACTGCAGGCCCAGATTGAGCTTGAAGGGCACGTTCTTGGGCGTGTGCTTGCCCTCGTTCGCGGCGTTGATGCTGTCCTTGGCAATGATGCTGTGGGTCATGCCAAGGCCACCGTCCAGCTCCAGGCCTTTGAAGGGCAGGTAGCGGAAGTCCATGTCCAGGCCGCGAATATTGACCTTGTCGAGGTTGGCAATGACTTGCGAGCCGGACTTGATGTCCACATAGAAATACTGGAAGTCCTTGGACTGCGAGGCAAAGGCCGCCACATTGAACAAGAGGCGCCCGTCCAGGCCCACCATCTTGCTGCCCAGCTCCGCATTGCTGAGCGACTCGGGCCTGAAGCTGGCCAGGCCCGGTGCATTGAAGCCGCCCGAGCGGAAGCCGGTGCTCAGCGTGCCGTAGACCAGATCGTCACGGCCGAGTTTGCGCGTCAAGGTGAGCTTGGGCTGCCATTTGGAATAGCTCGCCTCCCGCATGCCCCCACCAATCAAGTCCTGTTGCTCGCGCTGGTCGCGGTCATAGCGCAGGGCGGTCGACAGGGTCAGTGCCGGGTTGAAGTCGTAGTCCAGCTGGCCGAACAGGGCCGAGGCCTTGTTATGGCTGCGCTCAGAGAGATTGACGATCACCTTGCTGGTGTCGTCAAACTGATCGTTGCTGCCATCGGTGTCGACAAACACCCGGGTCTCCAGGTCTTTGCGCGTGTCCAGGTAGTAGAGGCCGGCGATCCAGCGCAGCGGCTGATCGGCCGGCGAGGTCAGGCGCAGCTCCTGGCTGGTCAGCTGTACGCTGCGGTTCTGGCCCTGGCCGGCCTGGAAGCCCAGGCCCAGAAAGCCTTTGGGCAGATCCACCGGATTGGAGAAATCGATATCGCCCCGGTAGTTCTCCACCAGCTTGGTGCGGCTGGTGATGGAGCTGAGCGTGCCCAGGGCCAGATCGGCCTCCACCTTGGCGCTGAAGTCGCGCGTGCTGCCCCAGGTCTTGCCCAGCATGTTTTCCTTTGGCGCGACGATGTCGGCCGGATTCTTGCTCTGCACAATGCTGTCCCAGGTGGCGGGGCCGCGCAGATCGGTGGCGCTGGCGCGCAGATCGATTTGCACGCTTTCGCTGGGCCGCAGCAGCAGGCGGGCGCGCAGGGAGTCGTCTTTGTCGATGGCGTCCAAGGGCTGGTTCAAGAAGGTGTTTTGAATCAGGCCGTCGCCGCGCTTGCTTTGGCCCACCAAGCGGTACAGCGCCACCCCCTCTTTCAGCGCGCCGCTGATGCCGCCGGTCAGCTCGCGCGTCTTGCCATTGCCCAGGCCCAGACCGACAAAACCCTCGAACTTATCGCTGGGCGCCTTGGTCTCGATATTGATGGCGCCGCCTATGGCATTGCGGCCGTACAGCGCCCCTTGCGGGCCTTTCAAGACCTCGATGCGCTCGATGTCGAACAAGCTCATCTTGAGCTGCTTCTGATCGTTTTGCGGCACGCCATCGATCACCACCGCCACCGGCGAATCGGCGTTATTGATCTGGGTGACACCGCGCAAGACCACAAAGGAATTGCCGTAGGTGAAGGAGTTGTCGAAGGACATATTGGGCGTCAGATTGATGAAGTCCTGGGTGCTCTTGATGCCCATGGACTCGATCTGCTTGCTTGAGAAAGCCTTCACCGCCACCGGCACATCCTGCAAGCGCTCCAGGCGGCGCTGGGCGCTGACGACCACCGTCTCCAGCTTGGCGGCCCCCTCCTCCGTGGCAGGCTTGGCGGGCTCGGGGCTGCTGGCCTGGGCCCAGGCCATGGACGAGGCGCAGGCAGCGCTGAGTGCCAGCAGGGCGACGGTGAGGGGGCGGGCTTGGCTCGGGAAGGATGACTGCATGAATGACTCCGTGAAGCGGTAGACCAGGGGCTTGAGGCTTGGGCCCAAGTCTGTGCGCAAGGCCCTTCGCTCACAACGCAGGCCACGGGGGGGAAGGGCCTGAAAAACGGGGGATGGGGCTAACCCTGGGGCCGTGAACCCGCGGCGGCGCCATGCAAAAATGCGCCGCAAACTCGCCTCAAGCCATGCCCGCAGAACGAAGCCTACGTTTCGAGCCCATCGTCCATATCGACGAGGCCTTGTGGCGGCAGCGGGTGATGGCGCAGATCAGCGCGGCCGCCCCCGCCTCGGCGCGGCTGACCCTGCTGAGCGCACCGGCCGGCTTTGGCAAGACCACGGTGTTGGCCCAGATGGCCAGCCAAGCCCGCCAAGCCGGCCAGCAAGTGGCCTGGCTCAACTGCGATGAGCGCGACAAAGACCCCGCCATGTTTGCCAGCAGCCTGGGCGCGGCGCTGGCGCGCCAAGACCTGGGCAGCGGGCCGCATGAAAGCTTGCCCAGCCTCGGCCTGAGCGAGCGCATCGACGGCCTCCAACAGCCCCTGCTGCTGTGCATCGACGCCTACGAGCGCGCCTCCAGCCCGGAGGTGGACGGCATGATGGAGCAATTGGCCTGGGCGGCCCCGGCCAAGCTAGGCATCGTGCTGGCCAGCCGCGAGCCGCCCCATCACCACCTCACCCGCCTGCAACTGGCGGGCAAGCTGCGCATCGTGGACGCGGAGCTGTTGCGTTTCAATCGCGAGGAGGCCATGGCCTTGCTGGGCAACGCCATGCCCGCGCCCGCCGCCGCTCAGATGGCGGCCTATGCCGATGGCTGGGCTTTTGCACTGCAGCTGCTGCGCCTGCGCGCCAGCGCCGGAGGGCAGGCGCTGCCGACGCTGAGTCGGGAGACCTCGCAAATCAAGATCCCGCGCCGCCAAATCTTTGACTACCTGGCCAACGAGGTGCTGGCCACCCTGCCCCTCGCCTTGCTGGAGTTCCTCAGCGATGTGGCCGTGCTGGAGCAGGTGAATGTGGCGGCCGCCAACGGCTTGCGCGAGCGCCAGGACAGCCTGGGCTTTATCCGCGAGCTGACCCGCATCCGGCCCGTGGCCGTGGTGGACGAGCAGAGCTGGTCGGCCCGCCTTCACCCCTTGCTGCGCGAGTATCTGATCGACGCCCTGGAGCTGGCCCAGCCCGGCCGTGTTGCCCAGCTGCATCTGCGTGCGGCCCAGCATCTGGCACAGCAAGGCCAGCTGCACGAGGCGGTGGGCCACGCCGTGGCCGGCGGGCGTTTGGATCTGGGCGCTGACATCATCGAGCAGGCCGGTGCCTTCAGACTGTTCGCCGACGAAGGCGAGGTCAGGCTGCGCCTGATGCTGCAGCAGCTGCCCGAGGCCACCTTGCGCCGCCGCCCGCGCCTGCACCTCTTGCAACTGATGCACCAGGCCCTGGAGGGCGGGCCGGCCAGCACCTTGCATGAGTTCGAGCGCCTGGAGCAGCAGATCCGCGCCGCCGATACCCCGGCCGAGGACCCGGCGCGCTTCGATCTGGAGATCGTGCGTTGCACCATGTTGATCAACGCCTCCTCGCACCAGCTGTTTTTCTCGCCCTGGTCGGTGTTGGACCAAGGCATACGCCTGGCGCGCGCCCATGCCGCCGAAGATGAACGTTTGCTGGCCTGCACCGTCTCCATCGAGATCTGGTTTCTGCACCGCTATGGCCCCATCGCCCGCTGCGAACGCCGCATCCGCGAGATGGAGGCCTTGTCCGAGCATGGCGCCTACACCCATAACAGCCCTTGGATCCCCATGTACCACGCCCGCACCGCCCTGGCCCAGGGTGAGCTGGCCCGGGCCGAGAGCTATATCCGCCAGACCCTGCACCAGGACGACAACTTCCTTAACTTCCGCCAAGACTCGCTCAGCCAGCTGGTGCAGGCCCTGCTGGGTCAGCTGGCCTATCTGCGCGGCGAGCTGGAGCTGGCGCGCGAGCATCTGGCCGCCGTGCCCAGCGCCCAGGTGCGCCTGCTGGAGATCTTGCACGGCAGCCATGTGGAGCTGGCCTTGTGCGAGTTCGCGCTGGGCCACGCGGAGCAGGCCATGGCCCAGCTGCAGGTGGCGCGGCAGCTGGCCTTTGAGGAGAACCTGCCCCAGCTGGAGGTCTTAGCCGGTGCGGCCGAGCTGGAATTGCTGGCGCGCAGCGGCGACGCCCAGGCTTACCGGGCCCTGGCCACGCGCATCAAGCTCGATGAGTTGTGGGCGCGTGCCCAGGAGCCCTTTGCCCTGCCCTGGGTCTTGGTGTTGGCCTTGGCGCGCGCGCGGTACTTTCTTCATATGGCCGAGGCCGAGGCGCAAGCCGCGGCCCAGGTGGCCGATCAACTGGAGAGCCTGGCCCAGGCCAGCGGTCAGCGCTTGGGTGAGCTGTGTGCTCTTTTGATGCGGGCCCGCGCCCTCTCGGGCCTGGAGCCCGGCCGCCAGCAAGAAGCCCAGCGCAGCCTGGCTCAAGCCTTGAGCCTGGGCGCGCAAAGCGCCGTGGTGCAAAGCTTCATCGACTTCGGTGCCGAGTTAATCACCCTGCTGCGCAGCTGGCTGGCCGGCCAGGACGCAAGCGGCCGAGCGACGCCCGAGCTGCTCTGGGCCCAGCAGCTGGTGCAGATTTGGGAGCAGCGCTTTCGCGAGCGCGCCCAGGGTGCGGTGGCCAGCCTGCTGACCCCACGCGAGATCGATGTGTTGTGCGAACTGGCCAAGGACCACGCCACCAAGCTGATCGCCAAAAACCTCTTGCTCTCGCCCGAGACGGTGAAGCACCACCTCAAGGCCATCTTCGGCAAGCTAGGCGTGCGCAGCCGCGAAGAGGCCATACTGGCGGCCCGTAAACGAGCGATCCTGCCTTGACCGAAACTCATCGCCTTAGCCGCCCGCTCTGGCAGCGCCTTCTTTGGGTGCTGGCCGGCTGCACAAGCCTGGGCTTGGGGCTGATCGGCATCGTCCTGCCCTTGCTGCCCACCACGCCTTTTGTGCTGCTGGCAGCGTTTTGCTTCGCACGCGGCAGTGCCCGCTTTGAGCATTGGCTGCTGAATCACCCACGCCTGGGGCCGCCCATCCTGGCCTGGCGGCGCGAGCACGCCCTGCCGCTGCGCGCCAAGCAGCTGGCCTGGAGCATGATGGCCGTGGGCAGCGCCTGGTCGGCCTGGGTCTTGCCGGGGGCTTGGGCCGCCCTGCCGCCCACGATCTGTGCGGCGGTCGCGTTCTGGATGTGGCGGCTGCCGACCAAGGGTTGAACTAGAACGTCCGCGCGTGCTCGACGGCGTACTTGATCAGCTCCGCCTGCCCCTCCAGGCCCAGCTTGCGTTTGATGCTCTGACGGTGCGTCTCGACGGTACGCACGCTCAGGTCCAGGGCCTTGGCGATTTGCTTGCTCGATTCACCCCGCGCCAAGGCGGAGAGGATCTCGCTCTCGCGTGGTGAAAGCATGGGCCGCGGCTGCTGGTTGCGGAACAAGCGCTTGGACAGGGCCTCGCTGAGAAAGGTGCCGCCGGCCGCCACGGCATCGATGGCCGCCACGATCTCGCTGGCCGGGGCGTCTTTCAGCACATAGCCGCGCGCGCCGGCCTGCAGGGCACGCTGCACATACTCGGGGTTGTCGTACATGCTGAACATCAGCACGCGCAGGCCCGGCTCCCGCGCCAGCATGGCCTGGGTCAGCTCGATGCCGTTTTGAATCTCGCCCCTGGCCTTGAGGCCCACATCCATCAAGACCACCGTGGGCGCGCAGCTGCTCAGGCAGGCCAGGGCCTCCTGGGGCTCGCCCGCCTCAGCCACCACCTCCAGATGAGCCACGCTGCTCAGGCGTGAACGCAGGCCTTCGCGCACCATGGGGTGGTCGTCCACCAGCAGGATGCGAATCTGAGCGGCGCTCATGCGGCCGCCAGTTTCTGCAGCACGGCCAAGGGCACGAAAGCCTGGATTTGCGTGCCGTGGCCGGGCGCGGAGCTGATGAGCAGGCGGCCGCCGATGGCATCCAGGCGCTCGCGCATATTGCGCAGGCCTATGCCTAGCGATGGGTTTTGATGCACGGCCAGGGTGTCAAAGCCGCAGCCGTTGTCGGTCACGCTCATGCGCAGCTCGCCTTTTTCCTCGTCAATACACAGGGCCAGATCGACCTGGGCGGCCCGGGAATGCTTGGCCATATTGGTCAGGCTCTCCTGGGCCACACGGAACAAGACGGTCTTGACCACCTCGGGCAGTTCGCGCAAGAGCGCCTCCGGCCCTTCGATGCGCACACCCACCTGGGCGCCGCCGGCCTGGTCGAACTCATGGCCCAGATGCTGCAAGGCGGCCGGCAGACCCAAATTGTCCAGCAGGGCCGGGCGCAGGCGATGCGAGATGCGCCTGACCTCGCCCAGGCTGGCGTTGAGCCGACCCAGGGCCTTGGCCAAGGTGCCGGCCGTGGCTTCGGCTGCGCTATGGCTGGCCGATTCGGCCGCCGCCTCTACCAGCAGCTTGGTCGAGACCAGGGTCTGGCTGACCCCGTCGTGCAACTCGCGAGCCAGATGAGCGCGCTCGTCCTCCTGCGACTGCACGACCTGGCGGGCCAGCAGGCGAAGCTTGGTCTCGGCCACCCGCTGCTCGCTGAAATTCAGCAAGAGGCCGGTGGCGCTGATCAGGCCCACGCCGAACACGGCGATGCCCGCGATCCACAACATGGTGGTGGCGATATTGGCGCTGGCCTCGCGGTCCAGCTGGGCCATGGTGGCCTGGATGCCATCGAGGTAAAGACCGGTGCCCACCATCCAATGCCAGCGCTCCAGCGCGATCACATAGCCCAGCTTGGGCGCCGCTTGGCCGCTGGAGGGCTTGCGCCATGCGTAGTCCACAAAGCCGCCACCCTGGCGGGCCTGGGCAATCAGTTGCTGGATGGTCGGGCGGCCCTGGGCATCACGCTGTTCCCAGAGATTGCGGCCCACCAGCTCGGGCTGGCGGGAATGCATCAAGACCGTGCCGTCCAGGTCGTAGACGAAGAAATAACCGTCAGGTCCATAGTCCAGCGAGGCCAGCAGCTTGAGCGCCTGGGCGCGATCGGCCGCGTCCGAGCCCTTGCGCTCGTACAGCGGCTGCACGGTGCTGACGGCCAGGGCCACATAGTTTTGCAGCTCGGCCCGGCGCGCATCCATATAGGCCCGCTGCACCAGGGCATGCTCGCGCTCGACCAGATGGCGCTCCTGCTGGCGCACCGCCACGGCCAGCAGGGCCAGGGAAGCGACCAGGGGCAGGACGGCCAAGAGAATGATCTTGCTGCGCAAACGCATGGAAGAGGGCAGGGGCATGGCGCAATTGTCCATGCTGGCGCGCCATGCGCTGGTGCCGGGGCGCTGGAAGTGGGCGCGTGCTCACCGGGCCGTCTGATGTTTTTTGTCTGCAAAGCACCAGGCGATCTGGCCTTGGCCTGAGCTAGAGCAAAACATTTACAAAGCAAGCTCCCTACATTTGCCCGGTCAGGAACAGAATCAAGGCGACGCTGAATAAGTCTCCGTGATGCGGCGCGCCCCGGTTCGGGATGACCAACAAGGCGCAAACCACAGCCATAGCCGCTGCTATGGCGAGGATTTGCAAGGAGGTTGGGCGCCCGAAGCAGGGATGCGCAGCGCACGTGAGACTTGTTCAGCGTTGCCTAACACCTGTTTGTTCTACCCATTGCTGTGCCGAGCCCGCCGGCCCTCATCACAGCAATCCCTTTCCCCCCATCGGCCAGGCAAGCAACAGGAGTTCTTCAGATGAGCAGCAACAAGTCCTCACGTCGTGTTTTCTTGATGAGCGTGGCCGCCACCGGCGCCACCTTGGCCACCCTCAGCAGCGGCGCGCGCGCCCAAGCCAAGCTCGACGACAAGGACCCGCAAGCCGTGGCCCTGGGCTATGTGAGCGACACGGCCAAGGCCGACACCAAGAAGTACCCCAAGCACGCCAACACCCAGACCTGCAGCAACTGCGCCCTGTTCCAAGGCAAGGCCACGGACGCTGCGGGCGGCTGCCCCCTGTTCGCCGGCAAGCAAGTCGCTGGCAAGGGCTGGTGCAGTGCCTGGGCCAAGAAGGCCTAAGCAACACGCCTCAGAACGGCCGGCAGCTGCGCGATGAATCCCTTCAAGCGACTGCCCGGCTACGGCCCCAAGACGGCGGCCGGCCTGGAGCGCCAGATCTGGCGCCGCCTGCCGGCCGTTTTCTTTTGGGGCACTTTGCTACCCCTGCTCTTCGTCGGCCTGCGCCGCTGGCTGGCCGAGCCAGGCGTGGGCGATGCGCACAGCCTCTTGAAGGGCGAGTACATCGCCTACGGCCTGGTCGCCATGCACTGGACCTTGCTGCTCACCATCGCCATGGGCTGCCTGATCGTGATGGTCATGAAAGGCCCCGGCTTTGTGGCCGACGCCTATCCGCCGGCCGACCGGGACACGCCTTTTCTAGACCTGCCCCCGCTGCCCGACGATGAGGTCATCGATCCGGCAGCGCAGGACCAGCTCAAAGCTTGAGGCCGGCCAACTCGGCGCTCTTGCGCGGGTTGATCAGATTGACGCGGCCCGGCTTGCCGTCCGCGCCCAGCTGACGCTCGGCGCCTTGCAGGATCAAGGCCTTGAGCTCCACCGGCTTGAGCGAGGGCTTGAGCGCGATCAGCTTGGCCGCCAGATTGGCCACCTGTGGGCTGGCCATGCTGGTGCCGCTGAGCTTGAGGTGCTCGCCGCCGGGCACGGGGCTGTCCACTTCGAAGCCGTTGGCATGCACGACCACGGTCTTGCCGAAGGTGGAGAAACTGGTCTCGCTGCCCGAGGGGTCCACCGCGCCGGCGGTGATCAGATTGGGCAGCTCAAAACCGGCGGGTATGTATTCCTCGAAGTCGGCGCTATTGTCTTCATTGCCCGAGCCGGCCACGAAAAAGATCTCTGGCGCAGCTGCGATGGCGGAGCGCAAGGCGTCACGCTCGATCTTGAACAGGCGCTGGGCTTCGAGCTTGCGCTGCTCCGGGCTGCCACCCAGATTGTGATAAGCCAAAGCGCCCTCATAAGCGCTGGGGCCGTAACGCCAGCTCATATTGACCACCCGCACGCCGGCCTTTTTGAAGCCCTCCACCATCTGCGCGTAGACCTGGGCCGTGGCCTTGGAGCGCGCCTCGCTGGGCTTGTCGGGCTCGGTCTTGGCGGGCCACAACATGGTCGCGGCATAGACCTGGGCAAAGGGGTTGCCCGCGACCGCAATGCCGGCCACATGGGTGCCGTGCACATAAAGGCTGGTCAAAGCCATGTCCTCGCTGAAGGCCTTGACCTCCTCGGCCTTCATGCTGGACAGCTTGGCGCGGAACTTCTGCGACTCCGGCGTGTCCAGCGCGGCGCGCTGGTCCATCGCGCCCTTGATCATGCCGCGCAGCTGGGGCCAGCGCGGCTGGGCCTCGCCCAGTGAGCGCAACAATTCCTGAGAGGGCTTGCCCTCGGGATCAAAAGCCAGGCCGGGCGGCGTGGCGGCTTTGAACAAGCTCAGGTCCACGCCCGAGTCCCACACCCCCACCACCACGGTCTGGGCCTTGGCATCCGCGGGGATGGCGAAGGTACGCGGCGTCCAGATATCGGCGCGTGCCTGGGTCTTGTTGTTAGCGTCTATCACCGTCTGCAGGCCGGCCACGAGGGCGGCCTTGTTAGGCGTCAGCAATTCCTTTTGCACCCGGGCACCGATGATCATCTGCAGCATGCCGCTGGGCAGCACCATCTGGCCATTCTTGGCCATGGGGTCCAGCTGATTCTTCACCGCGCCCAGGATCAAATCGGGGTTGTAGGTTTCCAGGCCGCCCTTGGCGCTTTTCACATGGTCTTGCACATCGGCCCAGGGCAGGGCGGCGTAACGGCGTGTCACCTCGGCCTGCAGCCAGGCCGTGTCCCGTTTTTCCAGCTGCTGCTGGGCCAGCAGATCGGTGGTGATGCCGCTGCTCAGCTTGCCGCCCACCTTGTCTTGCAGGGCGCGGGCCTTGGCCGTCCAGCCCGGCACGGCGGCCCAGTCGCCACGCAGCTGGGCCAGGGTGGCCAGGGCGCTGTAGAACTCGCGCAAGGTGGGGGTGTCTTGGATGTCATAGGCCGCCAGATCGGCCAATAACTCGGCCTCCAGCTTGGCGCCCAGGGGTTTGAGTTCGGCCAGGGGCGCGGCCAGCATCTCGCTGGGCAGCTTGCTCAGGGTATGGGTATGGCGCGGCAGTTGATCCGCACGGGTGACGAGCTCCCGCTTGCCCGCTGTGGCCGGGGCTGGATTCGCCTCCTTGGCGGACTGGGCGCTTGCCGGCAGGCTGGTCAAAGAAGACAGGGCCGCGGCGAGGGCCGCACTGATCAAGGGCTTGGTGTTCAAGACAGTCTCCGAAAACTTGGTGGCCGGACGATAGCCAAAGCCGCCCCAGCCGGCCCAGGCCAAGCGACCAAGCGTCGCTCCGGCCGTATGAATGGCAGGCTGCCCGGTTGAATAGCTCTAGATTTCGGAGCGCAGTGCGATATAGCTGGAACTCTTGTGACGCTGCGGGCCGTAGTCCACATGAAAGCCGCCCAGGTCCAGATGACCCAAGCTGGCCAGGCCGCGGGCCAGGCTCTCCCGATTCAGCGGCGCTTTGCTATGGCGCAGGCCCTCGCTGAGCACGCGGGCGGCCAGATAACCTTCCAGGCTGATGGCGTCAAAATGGTTGTCGCCCACGTCGCGCATGGCTTTTTGATAAGCCGCCACCACCGCGATGCCGCGATCCAGGGGATCGGGCACGACCTGGGCCACGGTCAGCCGGCTGAGGTCCTGGCCCAAGGCCTCGCGCAGCGGCTCCAGGCCCACAAAAGACAGGCTGTAAAAGCGCCCCGCATAGCCCAGCTGCCGCGCCTTCTTGATGAAGGCCGCGCTGCTGGCATAGGTGCTGACCATGAAGATGGCCTCGGGCTGTGGCGAGACCAGCAGGGCGTCCAGCCCGGCCTGCACCTGCTCGCTATTGCGCTGTACCTGGGCCGTTGGGCCGATCTGCACGCCCAAGGGCAGGCCGGCATCGCGCATGGCCTCCAGCCCGGCGCGGCCGAAGAGATCGGCCTGGTAGAGCACGCCGATGCGCCGTATGCCCTTGGCCCGCATATCGGCTGCCATCACCAAGGCCTCGGCCCGGTAGCTGGCCCGCACATTGAAGACCAGGGGGTTGGGCTCCCACAGCACATCGGCGCCGGTGAAGGGGCCCACAAAGGGGATCTTCCAGCGCCGCACAAAGGGCAGGGCGGCATGGCTGGTAGGCGTGCCGACATAGCCGAACAAGGCCAGCACACGCGGGTCTTCGACCAGCTTGCGGGTGTTCTGCTCGGCGCGGGCGGGCTCGTAGGCATCGTCCAGCAAATGGCTCACCAGGCGCGCACCCGCAATCCCGCCTTTTTGATTGACTTGCTTGAAACAGGCTTGTGCGCCGGCATGAAAACGCAGGCCCAGGGCGGCGGCCGGGCCGCTAAGCGCGGCCGAGCTGCCGATATGGATCTCTCGCGCGCCCTTATCGGCCGCCTGCGCCCGCCGCAGCCCACAAGCCAGCAGGCCGGCCGCCAGCAAGAGCCCACGCCGATCGGCGCGCCTGGGCTTGCTCAGGCTCACCATATCTTGCAACGCTGGGCCTCGGGCTTGACCATCTTCTGGCCCGGCTTGCAGGCAAAAGCTTTCTCAAACTCCGGCATATTGACCACCAGGCCGTTGACCCGGTAGCGGCCCGGCGAATGCGGGTCGGTCACCGCCTTGACGCGCAAGGCCTCGGGCCTGTCATTGCTGCAAGCCCATTGCGCATAGCCGATGAAGAAGCGCTGCTCGGGCGTCAGGCCGTCGATGCGAGCCTCCAATGATTTGCCGGCGCTGGCCATATGCGCTTTCCAGGCGCTCATGGCCAGGATCAGGCCGCCCAGGTCGGCGATGTCCTCACCCAGGGTCAGACGGCTATTGATCTTGATGTCGTCAACAATGGTGTAGCCGCCGTACTGTTTGACGATGCAGGCGGCGCGCTGCTCAAAGGCCTTGCCGTCCTTGAGCGTCCACCAATCCTTCAGATTGCCCTGGGCATCGAATTGCCGGCCTTCGTCGTCAAAGCCATGGGTCAGCTCATGGCCTATGGTGCCGCCGGTATTGCCGTAATTGGGCGCATCGTCCAGCTTGGGGTCGAACAGCGGCGGCTGCAGCACGGCGGCAGGGAAGTTGATGTCATTCATCTGCGCGTCGTAATAGGCGTTGACGGTGGAGGGCGTCATGCCCCACTCGCCGCGGTCCAGCGGCTTGCCGATCTTGGCCAGCTGGCGGCGCGCCTCGAAGGCATTGCCCTGCTGCACATTGCCGAGGAAGTCGCCGCGCGTGACAGCCAGGGCGCTGTAGTCGCGCCAGCGCTCCGGGTAGCCCACCTTGTTGACGATGGCGTGCAGCTTGGCCAGGGCGCGGGTCTTGGTGGCCTCGCTCATCCAGGCCAGGCCCTGGATGCTTTGCGCCATCGCGAGCTCGATCTCGCGCGTCATCTCCTGCGTTTTTTCCTTCAGCTCGGGTGAGAAGTTATGCGCCACAAATTCCTGGCCCAGGGCCTCACCCAGCTGGGCGTCGACCAGCTCCACACAACGCTTCCAGCGCGGTTTGAGCTGGGGCGCGCCGGTCAGCGTGTGGCCGAAGAACTCGAAGTTCTGCTGCACCAGCTCGCTCGAAAGATGCGGGGCCTGGCTGCTGAGCAGGGCCCAGCTCAGATAGGTTTTGAGCTCGGCCAGGCTCATGGCCTTGAGGCGGGCATCCAGGGCCTTGAAAAAGCGCGGCTCGGTGACGTTGTAGACCGCGAAACCCTGGCCCAGGCCCAGAGCCTGCTGATAGGCCGCCCAGTCAAAGCCCGGTGTTAGCGACTGCAGGGCGCGGCCGTCCATTTTGTGAAAACTCTTGTAGGGGTCGCGCTTGTCCACCCGGCTCAGAGTGGCGCGGGCCAGGGCGGTCTCGGTGGCCAGCACGCTGCGGGCGGCGGCGCGCGCCGCGGCCGGCGTTTCGCCAAGATGCTCAAACATGGTGGCCACATGGGCCAGGAACTGCTGGCGCAGGCGCTGCGACTTGGCGTCTTGCTTGGTGTAGTAGTCGCGATCCGGCAGGCTGATGCCGCCGGCAAAGGCGAAGGCGATCACCTGGCTGGAGTCGGCAAAGTCCTGGCCCGCGCCGAGGTTGAAAAAGAAGCGCGGGTTGTTGTTGCCCAGGTGCAGGGCGGCGAGCAAGGCCGGCAGCTCTTGCTTGCTCTGCAAGGCCTGAATGCGGGCCAGCTGGGGCTGCAAGGGCTGCAGGCCCAGGCGATTGACCGCGGCCTCGTCCATGCAGGCGGCGAAGTAGTCCCCCAGCTTGCCCTGGTTGGCGCTGCGCGGCTCGCCGCCGGGCTGGGCCAGTTTGTCGAGAATTCCCCACAGATAGCGCTGATTGTCATCGGCCATCTTGGCGTAGACCGACCAGCGCGATTGGTCGGCCGGAATGGGGTTGTTGAGCATCCAGCCGCCGCAGGCGTACTGATAAAAATCTTCACAGGGCTCGGCCTGCTTGTCCATCGCCGCCGGGTCCAGGCTGGGGGTGTAGGGCAGGGCTTGCAAGGGCGCTTGGGCGCTTGGCGCCTGGGCAAGGGCCATTCCGGCCAGCAAGAGCAGGCTGGCAGCCAGCGAAGTTTTCAGCACAGCGGGGCGCTTGGGCATGGATGTAGGCATGGAGAAGAGGCGGTTTCGGTCTGAGGGTCGCCCATTCTCTGCCAAGCCGCCAGCGCCGGGTGAAGGATAGCGAGGGCAAGGTTCAAGCGGCTTGAGCCAGCACAAATAGCGGCCGTAGGTGAACAGCAACATAACGCCTTACTCGCCGGACCGATGATATTGATCTAAGCTGCGACGACTGTCTGCGTTACTCCCGAGCCGGGGTGTGCTCGCAAGTGCGGCGGGGGCCTCATCCGTCTCGCCGCAACTCGCTCGCAAACCCTCGCCTCAGAAATGAACGAAGCCGAGGATCCTGGGGGCCCAATGTCCAAACCCACCGTGCTGGTTGTTGATGATGAGCCGTTGAACCTGTCGGTTCTGTCCAAGCTATTGAATCCGCTCTACCGGGTGCTGGGTGCACGTTCGGGCCCTAGCGCCCTGGCCTTGCTGGAGAGCGAAGCGCCCGACCTGATCCTGCTCGACGTGATGATGCCGGAGATGGACGGCTATAGCGTGCTGCAGCGGCTCAAGCAGTCGGAGCGCAACCGCCACATCCCGGTGATCTTTGTCACCGCCCTGGGCGCCGAGCTGGATGAGGAACATGGCCTGCAGCTGGGCGCCATGGACTACATCGTCAAACCCATCAAACCCACGGTGGTGCTGGCCCGGGTGCGCACTCAGCTGGCCTTGAAGCAAGCGCGCGACGCCTTGTCCGACCAGAACACCTGGCTGGAGCAGGAGGTGGCCCGCCGCATGCGCGAGAGCCTGATCGCGCAAGACCTGACCCTCTGCGCCATGGCCGAGTTGGCCGAGACGCGTGACAACGAGACCGGCAATCACATCCTGCGCACCCAGTCCTATGTGGAGGCGCTGGCGCGGCGCCTGCAGCACACGCCAGGCTATGCCGAGGAGCTGAGCGAGGCCCAGCTGCAGCGCATCGTCAAGGCCTCGCCCATGCACGATATCGGCAAGATCGGCATTCGCGACGACATCCTGCTCAAGCCCGGCCCGCTGACGGCCGAGGAGTTTGAGATCATGAAAACGCATGCCCGCATCGGCGGCGACGCCATCGCCCATGCCATCGGCAAGGCCTTGAACATGCATTTCCCCGAGGGCGTGCCGGATCAGGCCGAGTACCCGGAGTCGGTGCGCTTTCTGGAAGCGGCCCGCATCATCGCCACCCATCACCATGAACGTTGGGACGGGCGCGGCTACCCGGATGCCCTGGCCGGCCGCGCCGTGCCCCTGCCGGCCCGCCTGATGGCCCTGGCCGATGTGTTCGATGCTCTGACCACCCGGCGCGTCTACAAAGAACCCTGGACCATTGCCACCGCCACCGAGCACATCAAGGCCCAGGCCGGCGCCCACTTTGACCCGCAGATCGTCGAAGCATTTCTGGACATCCAGGATCAATTCGCCGCCATCTCCGCCCGCCTGAGTGACTGAGGCCCGCCGGGCCCGACTTCGTCTTGATAGATCAATGGAAGCCCGCATGAGCCAGACCGCGGCCAGCAAACAAAGCCCTTTCGCCAGACCGGTGCTGGAGATCGCCAGCACGCAGGTGATCGCGGTCAAACCCCAGGACGATTTGATGGTGGCGGCCCGCCTGATGGCCAAACACCGCATCTCCTTCGTGCCGGTGTTGAACGAGCAGGGTCGACCGCTGGGCGTGCTGACCGAGGCCCGCCTGCTCAGCGCCCTGCGCGACTACCAACGCCAGGGGGGTGAGCCCTCGCGCTGGGGCAAGCCGGCGGCTGAGCACAAGCCGCATGCGGCAGGCAAACCCGCCCTGCCCGAGCTGCATATGCTGGAGGTCTTGCAGCCTCCCCTCTGTGTGCCTCAGCACATGAGTTGCGAGGAGGCCTACCGGCGCTGCCTGAGCCAGAACGTCCACCATCTGATGGTGGTCGATGAAGACGGGCTGGTGCTGGCCGTGGCCAGCGAAACCGACTTCCGCCTGCACCTCAATCTCAGCACATTGGCCGGGCGCCGCCTGGTGCCCTCGGTGATGAGCCATGTGGCCAACACCTTGCGACCGAGCGAGAAGGTCATCGACGCCCTGGCCATGATGACGCAGAGCGTGGACGGCAGCGTGGTGGTGGCGGTGGACGGCGAGCCGGTAGGCGTGCTGACCTCGCGCGACACCACCCGTTTCTTCGCCGCCCGCATGGACATGAGCCAGCTGTCCCTGGGCGAGGTGATGAGTCAGCCGGTGCAGACCATCACCGCCCAAGCCACCATCAACCAGGCGGCCGAACAGATGCTGGAGCACCGCCTGCGCCATCTGGTCGTGGTGGACGAGGACCGCCAAGTCATCGGCATGCTCAGCGAGCATGATCTGACCCGCTCCATGGCCATGGGCGTGCTGGACACCGCCATCGAGAACGACCGCGCCCACCAGCAGGCCGTGCTCAACGCCATCCCGGATCTGGTCTGGATGAAAGATGCCGACGGCGTCTACCTCAGCTGCAACCCCCGCTTCGAGCAGCTGTTTGGCGCGCCCGAGGCCGAGATCCGTGGGCGCAGCGACCGGGACTTTGTCAGCCCCGCCCAGGCCGAGGCCTTTCGCGAGCACGACCGCCTGGCCATGGTCAGCGCGCGCCCCATCACCCGCGAAGAGGAGGTGGTGTTCGCCAGCGACGGCCACAAGGAGCTGCTGCAAACCATCAAGACCGCTGTGCGCGATGCCGACGGCAGCCTGCTGGGCGTGCTGGGCATAGGCCGCGATATCAGCACCCTGCGCCGGGTCGAAAGCGAGTACCGCTTTCTGTTTGAGCACAACCCTGCCCCGATGCTGATCTACGAGCTGGACGGC
The DNA here is from genome assembly GCF_003852425.1 of Paucibacter sp. KBW04. GTDB lineage: Bacteria > Pseudomonadota > Gammaproteobacteria > Burkholderiales > Burkholderiaceae_C > Paucibacter_A. The sequence continues at coordinate 65,478 of NZ_QAJN01000008.1, forward strand.
ATGGCGATAAAGGCGGTCAATCCAGCCTTCTGCACCCTGTTCGGCTACAGCGAGGCCGAGGCCAAGCGGCTCACCACGCCCGAGCTCTTTCTGCCCGAAGACCGAAGCGCCCTGCTGCAGGCGGTGCAGGCCTATAGCCAAATGCCAGCGGATACCAAGGGCCCGATCTGCGAGCCCTTGGGCCACGCGAAACGGGGCGTGGGCGAGTGGCGTCAGGTGCGCAAAGATGGCAGCCTGGTCCACGTCTTGGCCCATTCTCACGAGGTGGACTATGGCGGCCGCAAATGCCGCATGGTGGCCCTCAGCGATGTCTCCCGGCTCCACCGCGATCAACGCCGCGACCGCAGCCGCCTGGCCCTGATGGAGAGCCTGGCTCATGGCGACAGCCTGCCCTCCTTGCTAGAGCAGCTGATACGCCATCACGAGGCCGAGTACCCCGACAGCCTGTGCTCCATCCTGCTGCTGAAGGAGGACGGGCTGACCGTCACGGTGGCCGCCGCGCCCAGCCTGCCCAGCTTCTTCAACGAGGCGATCGAGGGCATGACGATCAGCCCCACGGCAGGCTCTTGCGGGGCGGCCATGTCCTTGCGCCAAAGAGTGGTGGTGGAGGACATCAACAGCCACCCCAACTGGCGCCCCTTCTTGCCGCTGACGCAGAAGGCCGGGCTGGGCTCCTGCTGGTCCGAACCCATCATCGGCCCGCAAGGCCGGGTGCTGGGCTCCTTCGCCGTCTACCGCCGCCAGCCCTTCAGGCTGAGCGACGAAGAGGTGGAGCAGTTCAACTTCTCGGTGCAGCTGGCCGCCACCGCCATCACCCAGGGCGTCACCCACCGCCTGCTGCGCGCCAGCGAGGGGCGCTTGCAAGACATTCTGCGCAATCTGCCCGACATCGTCTGGCTGAAGAACCCGCAGGGCGAGTACCTCAGCGTCAACGCCATGTTTGAGCGCATGGTGAACCGGCCCGCGGCCGAGGTGATAGGCCGCTGCGACGCCGATTTTGTTGATGTCCAAACCGCCACCCAGCTGGAGGCCATCGACGCCGGCGTGCTCAGCACCCGCCAGCCCCACACCAGCGAGCGCTGGGTCACCTTGCTGCGCGACGGTTATCGCGGTCTGTTCGAGGTCATCAAGACCCCGCTCTACGACGACAGCGGCGAACCGGTCGGCGTGCTGGCCGTGGCGCGCGACATCACCTTGCTGAAGAACGGTGCCCGAGCCATCGCCGAGCAGGAGCGGCTGATCGACACCATGTTCAGCCAGACCACCGATGCCATCGTGCTGCTGGACCCGCGCAGCGGCGCCTTCGTCACCTTTAACAATGCGGCCTGCGAAGGCCTGGGCTATAGCCGCGAGGCCTTCGCCAAGCTGCGTCCGCATGATTTGCAAGAGGAGTTGAGCGAGGCGCAGATCCAGGAAATGATTGCTCGCGCCCAGTCGGGTGAGCCCGTGCGATTCGAGACCCGGCACCGGCGCGCCGACGGCAGCACGCAGATCGCCGATCTGACCCTGCGCAGCCTGGACTACGCGGGCAAGCCCTTGATATCGGCCGTCTGGCGCGACATCAGCGAGGCCAAGGCCAGCGAGATCCGCATCCGCCGCCTCAATCAGTCCTATGCCTTGCTCAGCGAGGTCAACGAGGCCATCGTGCGCCGCCGCAACACCCAGGACTTGCTGAGCGAGGTCTGCCGCATTGCCGTCGAAGTGGGCGGCTTCCGCATGGCCTGGGCCGGCCAGGTGAGCGAGGACGGCGAGCGGGTGATACCCCTGTTACATGCCGGCCATTCCAATGGTTATGTGGAGCAACTGCAGCTGTTCTTTGCCGACAGCCACAGCCCCACGGTCAGAGCCTTGGACACCGGCCAGGCCGTGCTCATCCACGACATCGCGAAAGACGCGCGCATGAGCGCCTGGGCCGACGCGGCCCTGCAGCGCGGCTATGTCTCCATGGGCGCCTTCCCGATCGCGGTGGACGGGCGTATGTCCTTTGCCTTGATGGTCTATTCCGCCGCCAAAGACCATTTCGACTCAGCCCAGGCGGAGCTGCTTTTGCGCCTGGCGCGCAATATCGGCTTCGCCCTGGACTTCAATGCGGCCGAGCTGGCGCAGCGCAAGGAGCAGCGCTTCCGCGAGCAGCTGATCGAGTCGGTGGCGGGCGTCTTCTACGTGATGAACCAGGAAGGCCAGCTGCTGCAATGGAACCGCCGGCTGGAGGAGATCAGCGGCTTCAGCGCGGCCGAGATCAGCGCACGCTCGGCGCTGGATTTCTTCGACGGGGCCGACCAGCTCCTCATCTCCCAGCGCATACGCGAGGCCCTGGAAACTGGGGAGGCCCAGGCCGAGGCGGCCTTGATCGCCAAGGACGGGCGACGCATGCCCTATCTCTTTGTCTCGCGCCTGATCGAGCTGGGCTCCGAGCCCATGATCATAGGTACGGGCATCGACATCTCCGATCGCATCCGCTCCGAACAGGAGCTGGAGCGCTACCGCCAGCATCTGGAAGAGCTGGTGGACCTGCGCACGCTGGAGCTGAATGCGCTGAACACCCGACTCAGCCGCGAAGACCTGCGCCTGCGCGCCATGCTCTCGCTGAGCCAGCGCGCCGGCTCGCTCAGCGAACCCGATCTGCTGCAACTGGGCCTGGATGAAATCGCCCGCCTGAGTGCCTGCCCCATCGCCTGCCTGCACCGGGTTGATGAGGACGAGCGACTGGAGGAGGCGGTGATTTGGAGCCAGTCCACCCCAGGCCAGATGCGGCAAATGCCGGGCACGCCGGATCGACACCCAGCTGCGGAGGAGTCGCCGCCGCCGCATCTGCTGGCGGCGGTGCTGGCGCGCCGCAAGGTGCTGCGCGCGGGTGACCACGCCGATGAAGAATCCAATGCCAATCTGGCCCTATGCCCGCCCGGCATCATGCGCGCCATGGGCCTGCCCTTCATCGAGGATGACAAGGTGCGGCTGCTGCTGTGCGTGGCGAACAAAAGCGTGCCCTTCAACGACACCGATCAGCGCGAGCTGCAGATGCTCGCCGGCGATCTCTGGGACATCATCCGGCGCCGCCGCATCGAGATCGCGTTGGAACAGGCCAAGCATGAGGCCGATGCCGCCAACCAGGCCAAGAGCGCCTTCCTGGCCAATATGAGCCACGAGATTCGCACGCCCATGAATGCGATTCTGGGCTTCGCCCATCTGCTCAAACGCGAGGGGCTGAGCCCCTCCCAGCTGGACTATCAAAGCAAGATTTCAGACGCCAGCCAACACCTTTTGCAGGTGATCAACGACATCCTGGATTTCTCCAAGATCGAGGCCCACGAGATCCAGCTCGATAAAACCGACTTCGCCCTGGCGGAAAGCCTGGAGCGGGTGCGCGCCATGTTGCAAGACCGGGCCAATAACAAGAAGGTTGCGCTGCGCGTGCAGGTGGGGTCGGCCTGCCCCACGGTGCTGCATGCCGATCGCCTGCGCCTGGAGCAGATCCTTTTGAACCTGCTCAGCAATGCGATCAAGTTCACCGAGCGCGGCTCGGTGGAGCTGCGTGTGCGCTGCGAGCCCTCCAGCGAGGGCGTGGCGCAGCTGCGCATCGAGGTGCAGGACACCGGCATCGGCATGCAGGCCCAGCAGATGAGCCGCTTGTTCGAGGCCTTCCACCAGGCCGATGCCTCCATCACCCGCCGCTTCGGCGGCACCGGCCTGGGCCTGGCCATCAGCAAGCGCCTGGCCCAGCTGATGGGCGGCAGCATCGGTGTGCAGAGCAGCCCCGGCCTGGGCAGCACCTTCTGGGTGGAATTCCCGCTCAGCGCCGTGCTGGCCGAGGCCCAGACACCCCAGCCCGGCCCGGTGCAAGCGCCCAAGCCCAGCGGCAGCAGCATCTTGCGCGGTGCCCGCATACTGGTGGCCGAGGACGACTTCATCAACCAGGAGGTGGCAGGCGCCTTGCTGGAAAGCCATGGTGTGGTGACCGAGATGGCGGACAACGGCCTGGAGGCCGTGCGCAAGGCCGCCGAGAAGCCCTACGACCTGATCCTGATGGATGTGCACATGCCCGAGATGGACGGCCTGCAAGCCACGGTCCAGATCCGTCAGACCCAGGCCGGTGCCACCATCCCCATCATCGCCATGACGGCCAGCGCCTTTGCCGAGGACCGCATGCACTGCATCAGCGCCGGCATGAATGATTTCTTGGCCAAGCCGGTGGCGCCGGACGAATTGGAGCGCTGCCTGCGCAACTGGCTGCCTGCAAGTGCGGGCAGCGAACCGGTGCCGACTCCCAGCCCGCTGCCCCCCAGCAAGCCCGCCCCCAGCTACATCAGCTGGCCGGCCTTGCTCGATCAGCTGCTGAGCCTGCAAACCCTGCTGCAATCGCAAGACACCGCCGCCATCGACGCCATCGATCGCCTCACGCCCAGCCTGGTCTACGCCTTTGGCAATGAGGGCCATGTGCTGAACACCCAGGTGCAGAACTTCAGTTTCGACACCGCTTTGAGCACGTTGAAGAGCATGGTGAGCAAGGCGCGCCGCCAGCTGCAAGAGGAGGGCCATGGCGAAGCTGGATAATGGCCCCCTGCCCCTGCGGGGCCTGAGACAGGAGCCATGCCCAAGCCTTTGCCTTCCCAGCGGACTTCTCGCTTGTCCGCCCAGTCCTGGACGACGCAACGATTCACCCACCCAGCCGCTTGGCTGCTGGGTGCCTGCGGCCTGGCGGCCCTGCTGAGTGGCTGTGGCCTGAGCAATTCCATCGTCTCCACCAACAAGACCCCCGTCTATCAGAACGAGCGCTTTCAGTCGGACGACACCTTCTCCCGCCTCTTCGACGGCCCGGTGGACGAGGTCTGCGAAGCCGCGCGCCGCACCTTGCTGAGCCAGGGCTATGTGATCACCAGCGCACCGGGCGGCAGCGTCTCAGGGCGCAAGCGCTTCCAGCCCGATGGCGAGGTGCATGTGGAGATCACCTTCAATGTGGTCTGCGTGCCCGATGGTCGCAACGACCAGGTCACCACCGCCTACGTCTCGGCCCAGCAGGACCGTTACGCGCTCAAGAAGAACCCCAACTCGGCCAGCCTGGGCGTCAGCGCCCTGGGCTCGATCTCGGTGCCGCTCTCGTCCTCGGACGACTCCCTCGTCAAGGTCGCCTCCGAAACCATTCCGGCCGGTGCCTTCTACGACCGCTTCTTCAGCCTGATGCAGCGCCTGGCCTACGAGCGGGCGGCGGACAAGTAACTAGCAAGGGCCGTAGTCAATATAGCCCTTGTTGATCTCGCCAACCTTGCGCACCAAGCGGTAGACACCACCGCCTTCGCGGGTACGGCTGGCGTCGGTATTGCCCTCGATGGTGGTGAGCAGGCCGCCGGACACCGACTCGATGATGCCGGTGTGGCCCAGGCCGCCGCCATGGTCCATGATGAAGAGCATGCCGGGCTGCAAAAGACCCGGATTGCCCTGGGCCGCCGCGGCCAGGATGCGCCGCGCGCCCTGGCTCTCGGCCATCTGCCAATGCTTGAGGCAGCCGCCGGTCTTGAACATGGGGTTGCCACGGTGCAATTGCTCGGCCGCCGTCTTGAAACACCAGTAGGTGAAGGCGCAGCACCAGGAAAATCCACCACCCAGGCCCACACTGGCCAGATAGCGCTCCACATCGGTGCCGCGATTGGAATCGGGCGGAACCTCGCGCACCTGCCTGGCCTCCTCGCCCCGGGCCACCTGGATGAGCTGATTGAGCAGAGGGATGGTGGACGCCGCCTGTTGAGGCACGGCCTGGGCGCCGAAGAGCAGGGCCCAGGTGATGGCGCCGACCTCGCCGTCCTGCTTCAGAGGCCGGCCCTGGCTGTCCACATGGCGGGCCTGGAAGAGCTTGATCACCTGGCGCATCTTGGGGCCGAATTGATCGTTGCTTTCGTCCAGCGTGAGCTTGGGATCATTGCCGATGCCGGGGTCCCGATTGAGCTGGATCTTCAGGGCTTTGACGATGGCGGCGTCGGGCTCGCCGACCTTGATCAGATGACCGGGGTATTGCATGGCGGACCTCCTGAACTGCAGGGCTGGGTGCGGCCAGTGTCGGCAGCAAGCGCTGGGCCGCACATCCCTAAATGGGGTGAGGGTCAGATCTGTGCTCCACTCTCGGGGTGTCTGAAATCAATACCACTCTCCCTCTCGCCGCCGCTCCTGCCGCTGGCGCCCCCAACGCTGAGCATGGGCCCAAGAAGCCGCCAGCCCCTTCCTTCAATCTGCCGCAGCCGCGCCATCTGAAGCGCTTGCCGCCCGGGCTCAGCCCCGAGGAGCTGCTGCGCATACGCCAGGCGGCCTACCAGCTGCCTCATGTGCTGACCCCGGTCGACTTTGGCGGTGAAGCCACCAAGGAAGAGGCGCTGGATCGAGCCGGCCTCATCCTCTTGCAAAAAGCCGTGGCCGGGGCGCGCCCCAGCCGTTGGATCGCGCCCGGCCTGATGCGCACGGCCTTGCAGCATCTGGATCTGGTGGGCACGGCACCCACGGTGCGCGCCCTAATGCTGCAACGTGGCGTGGCCCTGGATCAGCTGGGCCTGGCGCGCGAGCCGGCGCAGGTGCAGGGCAGCGGCTGGAGCCGGCTGTGCTCGTTCACGCTCAAACTCTCACAACCAGGTTGGACGATTCCCGTCGCCTATCGACTGCCTTTGCAAGAGGCCGGTCCGGTCTGGGACTTCTATCGCGATGGCGATCTGGCCGCGCTGAAAAAAGCCTTGGGCCCGGCACCGGCCTTCGCGGGCGAGGCCGAGTTGCGCGCCCATCTGGAGAACCTGCTGGCCCGCAGCATCGCCGGCCACGAGGAACATCTGGACTCACTGCTGCCGCGCCTGCAATCGGAATGCGCCCTGCCGCAAGAGCTGGCCTTGCTGAAAGCCGCCTGCACCCGCGCCCAGGATCGCTGGGAAAACCGCGTCGCCGAACTCAACACCCTGGCTCATCTGAACAGCGAGTTAGCGTTCCAGGGCTACCCCGACACCTTTGACGCCGCACGCCGCCTGCAGCGCACGGTGACGCTCTTCGTCGGCCCACCGAACAGCGGCAAGACCCATGCGGCGTTCGAGCGCCTGGCCCAGGCCCATGACGGCGCCTACCTCGCGCCCTTGCGCCTGCTGGCCCTGGAGGGCCGCGACCGCCTGGTGGGCCGGGGCGTGCCCTGTTCCCTGCTCACGGGTGAAGAGAACGTGCCGGCCGAAAGCTCGCGCGTGGTGTCCAGCACCATCGAGATGGTCAACACTAGCAAGGCCATCGATGTGGCGGTGATCGACGAGGCGCAGATGCTGTTCGACACCTACCGCGGCTGGGCCTGGACCCAGGCCATCGTGGCGGTGCCGGCCAATGAGCTCATCATCATCTGCTCGGCCTATGCCGTGCCTGCCATCGAGAGCCTGCTGGGCCTATGCGGCGAGCGTTGCACGGTGCGCCATTTCGAGCGCAAGCAAGAGGTGCAGCTGCTGCCCGCCCCGGTGCCGATTGCCTCGCTCAAAAAAGGCGATGCCGTCGTGGCCTTCAGCCGCCGCGAGGTGCTGATGCTGCGCGACCAAATCGCGGCGGCCGGTCACCCGGTCTCGGTCATTTACGGCGCCCTGCCGCCCGAGGTGAGGCGGCGCGAGGCCGAACGTTTCGCCCAAGGTGCCACCCATATTCTGGTGGCCACCGATGCCATCGGCATGGGTTTGAACCTGCCGATCCGCCGTGTGCTGTTCAGCACCCTGAACAAATTCGATGGCCAGGGCGATCGCGCCCTGACCGTCTCCGAGGTGCATCAGATTGCCGGTCGGGCGGGACGTTATGGCATGCATGACGAAGGCTTTTGCGGCGTCTTGCGCGAGGCCGAGAACAGCGCCGCGCGCACGCTCAAAGACCTCTTGCCCAAGCAGCCGCGCGCGCCGCGCGATTTCAAATGCTCGGTGGCCCCCAACTGGTGGCATATCAACACCATCGCCCAGCGCCTGCAGCTGAACAAGCTGCGCGCCGTGCTGGGCGTGTTCATGGAACAGCTGCGTCTGGACGATGCGCACTTCCAGGTCGCCGAGCTGGAGCAGATGCTGGAGCTGGCCGACCAGCTGGACCGCAGCGCCGGCAGCCTGCCGCTCAAAACCCGCTTCATCTATGCCCAGGCGCCGGTGGACACCCGCACCGACGCCCAGGTGCAGGAGTTCCTGGACTGGACGCACCGTCACGCCGTCACAGGCAAGGCCGGTTCGCCCTGGTTCCTGGAAGACGTGGACGAGCACAGCCGCCTGGACCGCATGGAGCAAGCCCTGCGCTCCTGCACCCTGTGGCTGTGGCTGGACCTGCGCTTCCCCGGCGTGTTCGGCCAGGTGGAGGCGGTGGTGGATCTGCGCAGCCGGCTCAACGACGGCATCGAACGCCATCTCAAAGGCAAGAAGCCACTTTGGCAAACCCGCGGCGGCCGCCGTTGAATCCCCTCTCTCCAACCCTGGTCGATGCCATGCCCGGATATCTCTTCAAGCAAGAAAGCATCGCCATCACCGGGGTGGAGTCTTTGCAGATTCGCTCCCTGCTGGACCGCCAGCAATTTGCCGACCCCCTGGGCGAGGCGGAGGCTTTGGGCATCTCCTCGGCCTTCTGGCCCTTGTTCGGCCTGATCTGGCCCTCGGGCCTGCATCTGGCCGAGGCCATGGGCCAGCGCCTGCTGCGTGAGGACGAGAGCATTCTGGAAATCGGCTGCGGCCTCGGCCTGGCCAGCCTGGTGGCGCACCGGCGCGGCGCCCTGGTGACGGCCAGCGACTGCCACCCCCTGGCCGCCGCCTTTATGCTGGAAAACCTGCGCCTCAACGAGCTCCCCCCGCTGCGCTACTGCCACGGCAACTGGGCTCCCTTCGACGCCCAGGCCATCCCTAGCCAGCGCGTACCCCGGGTGCAAGGTCGCTTCGATCTGATCATGGGCAGCGACATTCTTTACGAGCGCGATGGCGAAGGCGCTTTGCCACAGTTCATAGCACGCCATGCCCTGCCACGCAGCGAGGTCATCATCATCGACCCCAATCGCGGCAACCGCTCGGCCTTCAGCAAGCGCATGGCCTTGCTGGGCTACCGCCTGGAGGAGACGGTATTGAAGTCGGCCCCAGAGGCCGAGGCCTATAGCGGCCGCCTGCTGCGCTACTGGCGCGAATAAGTTCCAAGCCCCGACTTATCCCCTGGCCATGGGCTTGAACGGCCCAAGTTGTGCACGGTCGCGCACAAGAAATGCACAGAGTTACCCACAGGGACGCGCTGGCTGGCCACCCAGGTCCGTTGATTTCCCGCCACAAAGCGCGAACGATTCGTGTGAACAAGCCTGTGTGCAGAAACAGAACAAGTGCAGGCTTGTCCACAGCGAAATGACATTTGCCAAACTTGTTATCTCTTGAGGCAAAAGTTCAGGGGCCACAGCCCACAAGCTTCTGAATGCGCTAAGTCCTTGCCAGCGCTAGAGAAAATCCGCTTGTCCACAGAGAGTACCGGCACCTACTATGACTATGAATTAAATATTTAAAAAGACTATGAATAAGAGAGAGAAGTGCAAAAGCGGGGCTCAGGAAGATTTGTGGGCATTCAGTACAAACCCTGGAAGAAGCGCGAAGCACATGTCACACTTGCGGCCCCGATGAACACGCTCACTCTCTTTTCCGCCTCCTGCGGCTTCGAATCCGCATGCCAGATCACGGCGCTGCCCATGGGGCATCGCAGCCGTGGTCTGCACGGCCACAGCTATTTCGCCACCATTCGCGCCGAGCTGCCCGAAGGCTGGGCTCCCTTCCCCGGGGCCGAGGTGGAAGAGCTGCGCCGCCGCCTGGAGGCCTGTGTGGCCCCGCTGGATCACGCCTTGTTGAATCGCTGCATCGAAGAACCGACGGACGAGAACATCGCCCGCTGGATTCGCCAGCGCCTGGAAACCGAGTTCGAGGTGCCGGGCATTCAGCAAGTCGGCATCCAAAGCACGCCGCATTCGGGCGTGGATCTGGACGCCCAAGGCATGGCCCATGTCTGGCGGCGTTACCGCTTCCAGGCCGCCCATCAGCTGCCCAATGTGCCCATGGGCCATAAATGCGGCCGCATGCATGGCCATGGCTTTGAGGTCATCATCCACGCCAATCAGGACTTGGGTGAGCGCGCCATCAGCATCGACTACGACCATTTGGACGAGGTCTGGGCGCCTTTCCACATGCTCTTGAACTACCACTGTCTCAATGAGATCGAGGGCTTGCACAACCCCACCAGCGAGGTGATCTCGGCCTGGTTGTGGGCGCGCATGAAGAGCGAGTTGCCGGAACTTTCCTGGATCACCGTCTACGAGACCGGCTCTTGCGGCGCCAATTTCGACGGCCAGCACTACCGCATCTGGAAGGAGCTGACGCTGGACAGCGCCATCCAGCTCAAGCGAGCGCCCACTGACAGCCCGCTGCGTGGCATCCACGGTCACACCTACACCCTGCGCTTGCATCTGCATGCGGAGCTGGATCAGCTGATGGGCTGGACGGTGGACTTCGGCGATGTGAAGACCTTGTTCGACCCCATCTTCAAGGCCATCGATCACCGCCCCCTGTACGAGATCGCCGATCTGCCCGATGGTGATACCGCCAGCCTGGCGGCCTGGGTGCTGGCCAAGGGCCGCGCCGCCCTGCCGCAGCTGGATCGCATCGATATGTATGAAACGCGAGGCTGTGGCTCCATCGTCAGCGCTAGCAGCGATGGCCCGGTGATTCCGGTTTGAGGATGCTGACGTGACTTACGCCGTCAAAGAAATGTTCTACACCTTGCAAGGCGAGGGCGCACAAGCCGGCCGGGCTTCGGTGTTCTGTCGCTTTGCGGGTTGCAATCTCTGGAGCGGGCGCGAGCAAGACCGGGCCGAGGCCGTCTGCAGCTTTTGCGACACCGATTTCGTCGGCACCGATGGCCAGAACGGGGCCAAGTTCGCTAGCGCCGAGGCCTTGGCCGATGCCGTGGCCAGCCATTGGCCGGCCAACACCGTCGGCAAGCCCTATGTGGTGTGCACCGGCGGCGAGCCCTTGCTGCAGCTGGACAAGGCCCTCATTGACGCCCTGCACGCCCGCGGCTTTGAGATCGCGGTGGAAACCAATGGCACCCAGCCCGCACCCGAGGGCCTGGACTGGATCTGCGTCAGCCCCAAGGCCGATGCCGAGATCGTGCTGACCCGTGGCCACGAGCTGAAGCTGGTTTATCCACAGCCTCTGGCCCAGCCCGAACGCTTCGCCGGCCTGGACTTTCAGCACTTCTTTCTGCAACCCATGGACTCGGTGCTCAAGACCCAGCACACCCGCGAGGCCGTGGCCTACTGCATGAGCCATCCGCAGTGGCGTCTTTCTGTGCAGATGCACAAGGTCATCGGTATCGAATAAGCGCGCAAGCGCTCTGCCAATGAAAAACGCCGAAGCTAGCTTCGGCGTTTTGCTTTGCACGATCTGTTGATAAGCGCGTGCATAGCTTGTGGATAAGCCTGTGTTTAAGCTTGTGTATTGTTGAGCTTGAAGCCCGCCACGATGGCCGCCAGATGGGCGGCTTGCTGCCGCAAGCTGTCGGCCGCGGCGGCGGACTCTTCCACCAGGGCGGCGTTCTGTTGGGTCATTTGATCCAGTTGGCCGACGGCGATATTGACCTCGTCAATGCCCTGGCTTTGCTCGCGCGAGCTGAGCGACAACTCGCCCATGATGGTGGTGACACGGGCGACGCTGTCGAGGATTTCCGTCATGCCTGCACCGGCTTCGGCCACCTGGCGTGAGCCCAGTTCCACCCGGTCCACGCTGGCACCGATCAGGGATTTGATCTCGCGTGCCGCGGTGGCACTGCGCTGGGCCAGGGCCCGCACCTCGGTGGCGACCACCGCAAAACCACGGCCTTGCTCACCGGCACGGGCGGCTTCCACTGCGGCATTGAGGGCCAGGATATTGGTCTGGAAGGCAATGCCGTCGATGGTGGAGATGATGTCGGCGATGCGATGGCTGGACTGCTGGATCTCCGCCATGCTGCCCACCACCTGGGCCACCACGCTGGCGCCACGGCTGGCGGCGTTGGAGGCGGTCTCGGCCAGGCTATTGGCTTGCACGGCCGCGTCGGCGCTGGAGCGCACGGTGCTGGTCAGCTCTTCCATGGAGCTGGCGGTTTGCTCCAGATTGGCGGCGCTTTCCTCGGTGCGCTGGCTCAGGTCCTGATTGCCCAGGGCAATTTCACGCGAGGCCACCGCAATAGACTGGCTGGTGGCGCGCACATCCACCATCACATGCTCGATCTTGGCGACGAAAAGATTGAAGGCCTGGGCAATGCCGGCGATTTCGTCTTCCCCCTTGACCTGCAGGCGCTGGGTGAGGTCGCCATTGCCGGAGGCAATTTGGTCTAGGGCGGCGCGCACCCGTCCCAGGCCCATCAGCATGGCGCCAACCACCGCGGCCAAGAGCAATGCGGCCAGCACGGCCACCGCGACCATGGACAAGGCTGCGTTGCTGAGCACCTCGCTGAGGGCAGACAAAGCCTCTTCGCGTTCGGCCGCCAGCACCAGGGTCCAGCTGGTGCCGGGCACCGGGGTGGAGCGCAGGAAGTAGCGCTGGCCTTGGGCTTGCACCTCGCTCAGGCCGGCATCGGTGGCGGCCACTTGCTTGAGCAACTGGGCATCCAACTCGGGCGCCCAGTCGGTGGCGGGTTTGAAGGTCAGGGCTTCATTCGGATGGGCAATGATGCGGCCCTCCTGATCCAGCAAAAAGGCCAGACCCTTGTCGGTCGGCTTGATGCTATTCAGGCTGGCGATCACATCGTCCAGCACCACGTCCAGGCCGGCCACGGCACGCACCTGACCCTGTTCCTTCAAGGCGCGGGCAAAAGTCACCACCAGCTTCTTGGAGGAGGCGGCGATATAGGGTGCCGTCAGCACCGCTTGATCACTGGCCTCGGCCAGCTTGTACCAGGGGCGGGCGGTGGGGTCGTAGTCGGCCGCGCGTTGGCGGCTGGGGATGGAGACCATGCGGCGATCGGCATGGCCGATATAGGCCATGTCCAGGCGGCCGGAGGCGACGGCTTGCTCCAGGGCGGGCACGGCATCGGCTTGATGGACCGCGGGCAAGAGAGCACCCACGATGTCTTGCTGCTTGCGCACCCAAGCGCCCATGGCCTGAGCCTCGGCATGGCCCAAATCGCTCATCTGGGCCTGCAACTGCTTGCGGGCGTGTTTGCTGACGGTGAGGTAACTCGCCAGGGTGGCGACGCCAACGGCGCCCACAACAATGGCGACGCAGACAGCGATCAATCGCTGCTTGATGGTTTTGAACATGGTGTTGGTTTGCCCCAGCGTGTGAGCCGGGGGCTTCTCTTGGGATGGAGCGGCGGACACTGACTCCGCCATCCATCCAAAGCAAGCAACAAACCAAAGCACTCAAGCCCGCGGGCCTCCTCCTCTTCGTTTGCGGCCTGCTTTCTCGCGAAGCAGCCTATGAAGCGGCCAAATTCTAGGTGCGCCACCCCGTAAACCAAGGGTTTCTACTTAAACCAAGCCATGACCGTGAACTTAGTCACGGAAGCCTTCTGTAGAGGCCCCATAACTTTGACGTTTATCAGCACCTGCAGCGAGTTCTAAGGCCTTTCGCGGACGAAAAAACCAAGCCCATCAGGCCTTCAAAGGTTGCTCGGTCTTATCCAGCACCTGCTCGGGTGCTCAAGGCAATCTCCAAGCGATGTTCCTGCCCCATCTTTCGCCTGCCCGCCAGGGCTCGATATACGGCGAATTGCAGATCACGCCACATGAAGAAAGGGAGCCCGGAGGCTCCCTGCAGTGCGGGACGGACTTGAATCAAGCCCTCATTCAAAAGGTATAGACCAGGCCCAGCGAGAAGGCGAGGGGATTGAGTTCCACATCGATTTCCTGACCTGTGGATAAGTGTCCCTTGGTCTTGATCAAGACCTTGGTGGCCGTGGCATCGAGCGACCATTGGCTGGAGAACTTGGCGGTGAAACCCAGTTGCAGCGTCGGGCCCCAGCGGTTTTCCATGGTCATGATGGTGGGGTTGCTGGGCGAGCCGCCGGTCAGACCGGACAAGGCCGCCGTGCTCTTGGGCTTCATGAAAGCGCCATAGGTGAAGCCCGCGCCCAGATAGGGCCGCAAGGTGCTGCTGGGCAAGCCAAAGCGGTATTGAGCCGTCAAGGTCACCGGCAGGGCTTGCACATCGGCCAGCTTGCCCGTGCCCTCGATCGCACCCGCGCCTCTGACCTCATGTTTGAAAGGAATCGCCAGGGGCAGATCGATGGCGATATTGTCCGTCCACATATAGGTCAGGCCGCCTGAGACCTGGGTGGCATTGCCGATGTCTACCTTGGTTCCGGCCAGGCTGGGGGCGCTGAGATCGCCGCTGGAGACGGCCGGCCGGATGGTGGTGGCGCCAAGGCGAGCGCTGATGCTGCCGGCCGATTGCGCTTGGGCCGAGCCCGCCATCAACAAGCTGCTGGCCGCGGCAAAACCGAGAAGAGTCTGCATAGATTTCATACGATGTCTCCTGATAGTGGCCACGATCACAACCAGCCCTTGATGGCCAGGGTTTTGGAGATCAGCTGAGCGGTCAGCTGATGGCCGTAAGGCGTGGGGTGAAAGCCGTCGGAGAAGGCGTAGCTCTTCCACCAGTCGGCCCCGGTGACGCCGGCAGGCGGCGAAGCCGACAAGGTGCTGGCGGTGCAGGTCGCGAAGGTGTAGGTCGGCAGGCCGTCGGCGCCAACCCCGGTGATGGGGCAGGCCGGTGTCTTGACGTTGCTCAAACCATACTGGGCCGGGCTGGCCACTTGCTCATTGAAGGCGGTGTAAAAGTCGACGATGGCGACCTTGCTCTCGCCAGCAAACTTGCTGTCCAACTGCTTGTTAAAAGCCTCAATCCAGCTTTTGAACAAAGCCTCGGCCTGAGCGCGCGCGGTGGCACCCGCCGTGCCGCCGCCGTTGGCCGCGGCAATACTGTCCAGCACCATCTGGAAGCGCGGGGTGTTGGTGATGCCCGGCATATTGAGGATCACAACCTGCTGAGCGCCCTTGTCCAGCACATTGGCCTTGATGGAGGCATAGAACTTGTCGGCCAGGGCCTGCATATAGCTCAGGCCTATGCTGGCCGCACCGCTCGCACCCCCAGCCAGAGCCGTGCCCACCTGGGTGGGAGTCAGCAAGGTCATCAGCAGGCTGGAATAGGCGGCGGCCTTGTCGGTGGGCACCTTCAGATAAGCACCGACCAGATCGGCAGCGTCATTGCCGCCCCCGTCGATGACGGCCAGATCACCGGCCGCATAAGCCCCCAGGGAACCTGCGGTGGCCAGTTGCAGCGGGATGCCACGCGGATCGGCCGGATTGCTGTGATTGATCACCCCGCCGCCGACGGCGAAATTGCTGCAGCCTGGCTTGGCATTCGGCGCAAAAGTGGTGCCGGTGAAGGTGTAGAAATTGCACAGGCTCAGGCCATAGCTGGCGGCAACCCGCTCGGGATAAATCTGGGTGTCAGCGCTCTGCACGGTGAACTTGATGCCGAAGGTGCCTGAGTCGGCCAGGCTATCGCCAAAGACCTTGACCGCGGTGATCTTGAGCTGGGGCGTGGTGTCTGAGGAGCCACCACCACCGCAAGCCGCCAGCGCCAGGCTGGCCGCGACCACAAGAAACTTGGTTTGAAACCGCTTCATCATTTGTCTCCATCAAAAGGCCGACGGCCTCTGGGGAGGCGGGCCGTGAACCACTCTAGTCATGTGGAGAAGTGCTTGATGTGCGTGTTTGCCCGTGGATGTTGCGTAAAGAGGGCGCGTTACCTATGAGTTGGCGTGCCAAATTGGCGTTTCTGTCGCCTGGGTGACGCGCCGCAAGAACGGAAGTTTTCTGCTGTCATGCCCGGGTCAGCCCTGTCAATGCAAAAAGCTGTGGATAAAAAAAGTACAAGCACCTGCTTATCCACAGGCCAAGCGAAGAAGCCAGACTTGTTGTCATTTGGCGCGCCTGTTCACAAGCCCTCCACACACATGCTTATAACTTGCATAAACCTTTGTTTTTAATAGAGAAAATTAACTTATCCACAGAAAGGATGCCCCTCTACTAAGATTACTAAATTGAAATATTAAAAAACCATGAATACAGAAGAGGACAAGATTTTTTTCAAGCCGCACAGTCTGCAGACCCGCCGGAAAAGTCATGCCACACTTGCGCCCCATGGACATCGCTGGACTGCAAAAGCGGCTGCGCCAGTTCGCCTCGGAGCGTGACTGGCAGCCCTACCAAACCCCAAAAAATCTGGCCATGGCCATGGTGGTTGAAGCAGCCGAACTGGTGGAAATCTTTCAGTGGCTGACGCCCGAGGAGTCGCTGGCGATCGCCAGCAAGCCGGAACAACATCAACATCTGGGTGAAGAAATTGCCGATGTGATGCTGTATCTGCTGCAGATCGCCGATCACAGCGGCGTGGACCTGGAGGCTGCGGTGGAACGCAAGCTGGGCCTGAACGCGATCAAGTACCCCGCGCCTTGAAACCCAAGGCGCCCAGTCCCTTGTTTTTTTGAGAATCTTTTGTCTTGAGCCGAATGCAGACGATTGCCGTCATCGACTTTGAAACCAGCGGTCTGGCGCCGGCTGGGGGCGGGCGAGCGACCGAGATCGCGGCCGTGCTGGTGCGTGATGGACGCATTGTGGACAGCTACCAGAGCCTGATGAAGACGGGGGTGTGGGTTCCCCCCTTCATCGAGCAGCTGACGGGCATCAGCAACGCCATGCTGGACGAGGCGCCCTCCGCTGCCGAGGTGATGCGCGAGGTGGCGGGCTTCACCCAGGGCTGCCCCATCGTGGCGCACAACGCGCCGTTTGACCGCGGTTTTTGGCAGGCCGAGCTGGCCTTGGCCGGCTGCGAGCCCGATCCGGCCCATGAATTTGCCTGTACGGTGCTGCTGGCGCGGCGCATCTACCCCGAGGCCCCGAGCTGCAAACTGGGCAATTTGGCCCAGTTCCATCATTTGCCCGACTCGGGCCGCGCCCACCGGGCCTTGGCCGATGCCAGCACCACGGCCCATCTTTTGCTGCGCATCCAGCAAGATGTGGCGCGAATTTTTGCTGCTGAGCTGGGTGATTTGCCCGTGGACCATGCCTTGCTGATGCATCTGCAGCGGGCCAATAAGGCTGCCATGAAGCGTGCGGTGCAGGACTTTGTGCGGCGGCGTCAGCCCCTGCACAGCGCCGCTTGAATCGGTGATTAGCGGCCCTCCCAATGGGCAGCCAGCCTGGCTCCGCCGAGATATGCACAGTTTTTGGGGCCTAAAAAATTGTGCTGTCAAGAGCCGCTAGGCGCCGCTTTGACGCGCAGAATCTCGCCCTTCCGTTTCATTTAGCCACCAGCCCACAGGCCCAGCGCGGCCAGTCCCCAAGAGCGACTCGAGATTTCTCGTGCCGGGCTTTGGCTTTGTTTCCCAGAGTTTCTTCGTATGTCGAGTATTCAGGTTCGCCCCGCCACACTGCGTGATGCCAAGGGCATTGCAGAAATTCACGTCGCGGCTTGGCAAGACGCCTACAAGGGCTTGTTGCCCGATGCTGTGTTGGACGCCATGTCCGTGCAAAAGCGCCAGGCTTTCTGGCGCGAGGCCATCGATTTGTGCGAGCCCCAGGTCGTGGTGGCCCACATCGACAACGAATTGATGGGTTTTGCGGGTTTTGACCGTTCGCGCGACAAGGGCACGCCCTCCAGCACGGGCGAGATCTGGGCCATGTATGTGAACCCCGTGCACTGGGACAAGGGCGTGGGCCTGGCCCTGTGGGATGCCGCCCGTGACGGCTTGCAAGAAGAAGGCTGCACCAAGGTCACTCTGTGGACCTATCTGCGCAATGAACGCGCCCTGCGCTTCTTCGAACTGGCCGGCTTCAAGCGCGAGCTGGGCAGCGCCAAGACCACCGAAGTCGGCGGCACCCGCCTCGAAGAGCTGCGCCTGCATCGGTCCTTGGTCTAAGACAAGGCAGTCGGACTGAGTCCGATTTCATGTGCTAACCGGGCTTGTCAGCCCGGTTTTTTTGCCGCCATGTCCTCGGTCTCAGGCACTTCCAGCGCCTGCCCATTCCAGTGCGCGAAGCGATAGCCGCGCTCCTTCAAGGCCAGGATCAGCATGGGCAGGGCTTGGGTCGTGACCGCGTGGATATCGTGCATCAGCACGATGCCGCGACCTGCATGATCCAACTCCTTCACGACTCTTTGCACAATCGATTCCGCTGAAGGATCGGCCCAGTCCTGGGAGTCCACATTCCACAGCACCAGGCGCAAATGCTGCTGTTCGATAGCAGCCAGGACGTCCTCGTTCAAAGCGCCATAGGGTGCGCGAAACATGGCTGTCCGTGCCGGCCCGGGAGGGACGGCCAAGTCCAGCAAGGTCTGCGTACTGACGATTTCTTGATTGATCTTGGCCAAGCTCAGCTTGGGCAATTGTGGATGGCTGTAGCTGTGGTTGCCGATGGCATGACCCGCCTCCACCATTTGGCGAACCAAGTCCTGGTTGCGCCCTAGCGGGCTTTGAATCTCTTTGCCGTCCTTGAGCTCCTTGGGCTCGGCCAAATTGTGTCCCAGCTGGAAGAACAAGGCCTTGATCTTGTGCTCTGCCAGGGTGGCCAGGATGCTGGGGGTATGAACCGGGTGCGGGCCATCATCAAAGCTCAGCAAGACGGTCTTGGGCGGCAGCTCCAAGGCGCGCCATTGGTGGTCTCGCGCCAGTTTGGCCTGTTCGTGCTCGTTCAGCGGGGCCGCTGCACGGTTTGATTCCGCCTTCAGCAAGGCATCCACATCGATTTGTTCCTGCAAGCTGGCCAGATGCAGGACCTGCTGGTTTTGCAAGCGCAGGCTGCTGTTGTCTCGTAGCGCCCGCAGGCGTTGCAGCAGGGTCTGCATTTGGTCGTGCAAGTCGCCATGCAGGCCAAACTGCAGGCGCATCTCATTCACCAAAGGGCGCAGCGCCAGGAGTTCGGTGTTCTCTTCGGGCACGGCCAGGGCCGCGCTCAAGACGGTGCGCAGCGGTTCTGCCCGGCCAGCATGAGCGGCGCTGCTGAGTTCAAGAATCAGGGCTTGGCTCTCGCGGTTCTGACGCGCCTGAATCGATTTCAGGGCTTGCAAGGCCTGTGGCTTGCGCTTGTCCGTGCTGGGAAGTGCCGACAAGACCAGGGAATTTTGCCCCTCCTGCAGGAGCGCGGAAACACGCGAGTTCAGGCGTACATTGTCTGTGTTCTCTGCTTTTGAGACGCTGGCGGCGTCTTCGATGGCCAGGGGCTTGGCCGGCGATTCGGCGCAGGAAGTGGAAGCAATGCCGGCCCAAAAAACGGCGGCGAAGGCGCAGTGGATCAAGGTCTTCAACATGGCGAGAATTTTAGGCTTGTGTCGCTTCCTCCTTACTTCATTACTTCCTTGTTGCACGGACAAAAGAGTTTTGCTTTGAGAGGATTTGAGCATGCAAGGAAAGGGTAAAGTAATGGCCCCTTACTTTCAGAAGTTCACTCCAAGTGCTGGCTAAGCTCACTGTTAAGAATCAACTGACCCTCCCGAAAAGCGTGACCCAATCCCTGGGCCCCGTTCAGTACTTTGAAGTCCAGGAAAAAGCCGGGCAAATCATCCTCACCCCGGTGCGAATCCAGCGCGGCGATGCCTTGCGCGCCAAATTGGCCGAGCTCGAAATCGGCGCCAAAACCATTGAGAGCGCCCTGAGCTGGGCCAGCAAAAAAACAGGCGCTGAAAAAACGTCGAGTCCAAAAACGTCGGCGAAAAAAAAGAGCGCCGAAAAAACGGCCGCCCCCAAAAAATCCCTGGCAAAACCATTGAGTCAGCCGGCCGCAAAAAAGCCGCTCAAAAAAACAGGGCCTGAAAAATCCACCGAGCCGACCGTGCAAAAAACGGCAGAGAAGAAAACGCTGAGGTCGGCCGCGAAAAACACCGTCAAAACCATTGAGACCCTGCCGCGCGGCAAAACGCCGGCGAAAAAGGCGCTGCCAAAACCATTGAGTGAGGCCGTCGTGTCGCCTGCACAAAAAACGCTCAAAAAAGCAGCAAGCGAAGTCAAAGAAGCGAAGCGCCCTGCGCGGCCCACCATGGAAGCAAAAGCCAGTAAGCGCGCTGGTAGCACGGCCAAGCCTGGCCGCGTCAGCAAGGCATGAGCACGATGAGCAAGAACAAGAAGAACGTGGCCGTGCCCTGCGTGGTGTTTGATACCGGCGTGCTTTTGCACGCCTTGCTGGTCAATGACGAGCGCGCCAAGCAGTTGCGCATGAGCTGGCAGGCAGGCGCTTGCCGTCCCTTGATTGGCACCGACAGTGCGCAGGCCTTGATCCAGGCCCTGGGCTATCCGGCACTGGCCTTGGACGAGTCGCAGCAACATGAATTGCTGGCCGACTTTCTGCCTTATGCTGAGGTCGTGGCTGCGCAGGCGAATGGAGTTAGGAGGTCTGCGCAGACCAAGGGTCAGGTCTTGCCCGCGGCATTGCAGAGCTTGCTAGCCGCGGCCGGAGATCGGGTGGATTGTCTGGTCAGCGATACGGTCAAGCCGGCAAAAGTGAGTTTTTGCCGTGTGAGCAGCACTGAGGAGTTTTTGGCCTCACTGTGAGGCGCTGCCCAGCCGAAGTACGCCTTTGTTTTAGAAGAATAGCGAGCCCCGCGGTAGCGGGTAGATCAAGGGTACTTGACGGGCATGTGGAGAGTGATTTTTTACGAGCGCAGGGGTGGGCGCGTTCATGTCGATCGCACGGGACCATGGCTGCCAACCAAGCAGCTGGCGCAGCAATGGGCCAATTGGTTTGGCGCCCTGGGCTATCACGTGGCATTGCAGGACCAGGGCAGCGAGATGGAGCGGCGCAAGCTAGGCTCGCCCGGTTGAATCCTGCTCTGCAGGCGTCGACAGCCCGCTGCGCGGGCAAAAGCCTTTGTTCTCCAAGGCCCAGCCTTCCATGGCATTGGGCGTGCTGTGCTGCATCACATGCAAGGTGCTCAGGCCCTTGGCCGCAGCACGGGCCACCAGGGCCTCGGCCTGGGCCGCGTTCAGCTGCGCTGCAAAGCGCGTCCAGCGCTTGATCAGCAAGGGCTGTTGCCAGGCGTCTTCCAGGGCCCAGCGGATCTGCTGTTCATGATCCAGGTCTTTGACGGCCAGCACACGGGGCGCCAAGGCCATGATGAAACGGTTGAAGTCGGCGCGCATGCTCTCGCTTGGCAAGAGGCTTTCGATGCGGGCCAGGCGCTGGCTCCAGCCGGGCTTGGCCAGCTGGCGTGTGACCAGGGCTTGCAAGGCCTGGATGGGGTTGAACAGGCGTAGGCGATTGGGCGGCAAGACGCTCAGCGGGATGCGCGCCGCTTCTTCATGCGGGAGTTCGGTGACAAAGCTGCACAGCACGGCGATGCGCTGCCATTCCGCCGGGCCCAGACCGGCCACGCTTTGAAGCGGGCCTTGTTGCACGCTGTCTGCCACGCTTTGCGCGCTGGCCCAGTCGTGCCCGGCCTTGGCGGTATTGGCGGCGCGGCTCATGGCGACGATATTGCCGGCCGCGTAGCCGGCGTCATTGCGAACCCGGTCGATGGAGCGTTGCTGGCGGTGGCCGGTTTTTTGATTCAGTTCCTGGCGGGTGATGGGGCAGTGGCTGACATCGATCTGTTGCAGGAAGTTGGGCGTCAGCTGCACGTCCTCGAAGCTGCGGCCCCGCGCCCAGGCATGGGTGCGCAACTGCAGCCATAGGCCGGCGTGGCTATGGCTGCGCAAGGTCCGGCGGCCAAATGTGGCACGGCCGGCCTGCCAACCCTGCAGCAGCGGGGATTGCTTGAACAAGTGTTCGACCGGCGGCGTCAGGCCGTGCTGGGCAAAGTCCCAACCCAGGGCCAGGCCCAGGCTTTGGTTGGCCGGCAATTCCTCTAGCCTCGTCGTGGTTTCAAAGGCCTGGGTGTCGAAACCCAGCAGCGCTTGCTGATCTGGGTGTGACGATTGCGGGAACTTCGATGTCCTTGTTGCGATCTGTGCCATTTCATGCTCCGGGTTTGCCGACCCTCACAACCCTTGCGAGGACCTTGTGGCACAGTGTCAGCGGCCGCTAGCTCATGGCGTGAGCCAGCGTCCGCCCACAAAAACAGGGGGACATATGGACAGAACCGAACGTTTCTACAAGATCGAGCTCTTGATCCGCAACCGCGAATGCGTCAGCTTCGCCACCTTGCTGGAGGCCTTGGAGGTTTCACCGGCCACGCTCAAGCGCGACCTGCAGTATCTGCGCGAGCGCATGGATGCGCCCATCGAGTACGACGCCCTGGCCAATGGCTATCGTTTCGGCCAGGCCGTCGCAGGCCCGCAGGGGAGGGGACGAGCGCATGAGTTGCCGGGCGTGTGGTTCAGCGAGAAGGAGTTGCATGCCTTGCTGACCATGCATCAGATGCTCTCTGGCTTGGATGAGAACGGCATCTTGAGCCGTCATCTGCAACCCATGTTCGACAAGCTGACCGGCATGCTGGGGGCGGACGAGGCCGAGGCCAAGGCCCTGACGCAAAGGGTCAAGCTGATCAGCACCGCCAAGCGGCGCGTGCCCTCGGAGTTTTTTGAGACGGTGGGCAGTGCGGTGGTGAAGCGTCAGCGCTTGCGCCTGCAGTACCGCAGCCGTGGGGCGGGCAGCGCTTTGAAGCAGCGCCTGGTCTCACCGCAGCGCCTGGTGCACTACCGCAACACCTGGTATCTGGATGCCTGGTGTCACGAGAGCGAGGGCTTTCGGCGTTTCGCTTTGGATGCCATGGAGGCGGCCGAGTTGTTGCCCGAGCGCGCCAAGGCGGTGGCGATCAAGCAGCTGGAGGCGGAGCTGGATCAGGGCTATGGCATCTTTGCCGGGGCCAAGACCCGCGAGGCGCAGCTGATCTTCAGCGCCGAGGCGGCGCAATGGGTCTCGCGGGAGGAATGGCATCCGGCTCAGCAAAGCGAGTGGCTGGCCGATGGGCGTTGGCGCTTGCGCGTGCCCTATGTCGATGCCACCGAATTGCTGATGGATTTGCTGCGGCACGCGGGCCAGGTCGAGGTGGTCGGTCCGGCCGATTTGCGGGCCGCTTTTGCAAAACGGCTGCGCCAAGCCGTCGAGGCCTTGGCTTAGCGCTGTGACCCTTGCTTAGAGCAGCTCGGCGGGCACATTGCCGCCGTTGTCGGCCAGCTTTTGCAGCACGGTCTTGTGCAGCCACATATTCATTTGCGCCGAGTCGCCCATCTTGTCGGCCGGGCAGCCCAGCTCGGTGGCCAATTCCTTGCGCGAGGCCAGGCTGCTGTCCAGGCCCAGCAGCTTGAGCAGGTCAACGATGGAGACCTTCCAGTTCAGCTTTTCAGCATGGGCTGAAGCCAGGGCCTCCAGCTGGGAAACCACGTCCACCACCGAGATGGCGACGGGGGCCGCCGGTGCCGCGGCCACAGGGGCTGCGTCGGTGGCGGCAGGGGCTGCAGCAACGGCGGCTTCAGCGTCTTTGTGGCCGAAGCCCAGCTTGTCGAGAATCTTGCCGAAAAAGCTCATGTCTTGTCCTTCAAAAAAGGTGGAGATCGAAGGCTCAAGCTTGATGCATTCCGGCGTCAAAAATGTGAACGCAGCCTAGGTGTTTTCAGCGTCGCCGGTTTCGGTGTCAGCCTCGTCGGCCTGCTGTTTTTGCAGGCGCTCGCTATGCCAGTAGACGTCGTCACCACCCAGGCCGTCCAGATTGGCGCGGTTGAGCACGCGGGCCAGCACGAAGAGCAGGTCGGACAGTCGGTTGAGGTATTGGCGCGGCGCGGCGTTGATGGTCTCGGTGGCGGCCAGGGTGACGACGGCGCGTTCGGCGCGCCGAGCCACGGTACGGCAGACATGCGAGATGGCGGCGCTGCGGGTGCCGGCCGGCAGGATGAATTCCTTCAGCCGGGGCAGGGCGGCGTTGTAATGCGCCAGCGCCTCGTCCAGACCCAGCACGGCGTCCATCTTCAGCAATTCATAGCCCGGCATGCAGAGCTCACCGCCCAGATTGAAGAGCTCGTGCTGGATGGTGATGATGAGCTCGCGCACATCCTTGGGCAGGGGCTCGGCCAGCAGCACGCCCAGCTGGGAGTTCAGCTCGTCCACATCGCCCATGGCCTGCACGCGCAGATGGTCTTTGGGCACGCGGCTGCCATCGCCCAGGCCGGTGGTGCCGTCGTCGCCGGTGCGGGTGGCAATGCTGGATAGTCGGTTGGCCATGGCTTGATTGAGGCTCAGGAGTGGATCAAGCCCGGCATCATGCCCGAGCACGCATGGCCTTGAATCGCAGCCGGGTTTGAAAAGGCTTTAAACGCGCTCAGTGGCGCTCAGTGACGTTTGCCGCTGCGGTGGATGGCTGGCTTGTCCGCCGCATGTTGATCGCCTCCACGGCCCTCTTTAAGCGACGCATGAACCCTTTGCACCGTCTCGGGAGGGCGGGCGTCCAGAGGTGGGCGGCGGAACTCTTGCAGGATCAGGCCGAAGAGGTCAAAGCGGATGGCTCCCAGCACGGCCAGGGCGATGGCCAGCACGATCAGGATCAGGGTCAGGTCAGACATGAAAAAACCTCCGGTGCTTGTTCATGGAATCCAGGTGGATGGTTCCATGGTGGCACTCGGAGGTTGTGGGGGCAAGCGGCTTTTGCAGCCGGCTTGCCCTGGCGCAAGCGGCGCTTGGGCTGCTTGCCTATACCGCCATCAGAACTGATGGTTGTACTGCACGCCGAACAGGATGGAGCTGATGTCGTAGTGGCCACGGATGGTGGCGCAGCTGGAGGTGTTCAGATCCGGGCGGCAAGAGGCTTGGCCACCGTAGTCGGCATTGCTGAGATCGCTGCTACCAACCTTGACATAGCTCAGAGCCAGATCGACCGAGTTTTTGGCGCTCAGCTTCCAGTTCAGACCACCCGACAGCCACAGGCGGTCGTTGTCCGGCAGCGAGGGGGTGCGGTTGGCGGTGCTGACGGGCGAGCCGTCATAGGCCACACCGGCACGCAGCTTGAACTGGTCGTTCAGCTGGTAGTTCATGCCCACCGAGTAGCGCACCGTGTTGGTCCAGTTCTCCGGGGTCACGGAATCGGGCAGCTTGTTGGCAAAGTCAACGCGCAGTTCCTGGAAGCGCGAGTGGCGGGTCAGGGTCAGGTCGGCCATCAGGGCCAGCTTGTCCATCTGCTTGAAAGCCGACAGGGACAGGGACTCGGGCGTGACCACGTCCAGGCTGGCATCGCTGTCGCTGTACTTGGCGAGCAGGCCTGCTTGCACCTGGCTGCCCAGGCCGGGCTTGATGCCGTTGAGCACGGCGGCGATATTGGTCGCCGGTGTCTGCACCTGCCAGCGTGCATCGCCGCTCAGCTGATGCTTGATCTTGGAGCGGTAGGCGACGCCGAAACGGGTGTCCTTGTCGTAGCTGTACATCAGGCCCAGATTGAAGCCATAGCCCCAGTTCTTGCCTTCCACATCGACGCGGCCGGAGAAGTCATTCGTGCCCGACATCTTCTGGATCAAACCGGCCACCATGGCCGGGGGCAGGGCGCCCAGCAAGGGCTTCAGGGCCGGGTCGCCCAGCACGCCGGAGCCGAAGTCCGCGGCTTTGGACAGCTTGCCTTCGATGTACTGCGCGGTGATGCCGCCACCGAGGCTCCACTGCTCGTTGACCTTGAAGGACAGCGAGGGGTTCAGGGCGATGGTTTTGAGCTCGGTGCCGATGGTGTTGTAGCGGCCGGCCCAGTCGCTGTTGTATTCGCTCTTGGAGCCGAAGGGCACGAAGACGCCGAAGCCTGCGACCAGGCTGTCCGACAGCTGGTAGCTCAGATAGCCGTGGGGCACGGCCGTGGTGTTGACGAACTTGCCGCTGTCGCCGCTCAGGGGGCGGCCCAGCACGGTCGTGCTGCCACGGTCTTCGTAGCTGCCCGAGGGGGCGACGACGGTCAGCACGCCCGAGGCGTTGACGCCCTTCAGGCGGGTCAGTC
The DNA here is from genome assembly GCF_003852425.1 of Paucibacter sp. KBW04. Taxonomy (GTDB): domain Bacteria; phylum Pseudomonadota; class Gammaproteobacteria; order Burkholderiales; family Burkholderiaceae_C; genus Paucibacter_A. The sequence continues at coordinate 91,400 of NZ_QAJN01000008.1, forward strand.
CGGCGGGGTTGTAGAACAGCACCGAGGCGTCTTCGGCTTCGGCGGCGTTGGCATTGGCCGTGCCTTGCGCGGACGCAGACTGCGAACCGAAGTGGTAGCCCGAGGCCATGGCGGCTTGCGCAAGCAGGCTGGCCAGCAGAGCGGCGGAAATCGAGGTGAGATTGAATCGCATGGCTTGTCTTAGGAATAGTTATCGGGGCCACACCTTGGACGGCGACCGGGGCAAGGCGGGCGGGCATAGGCTAACCGAAAGTTTCATGGAGTTACGCCAGTAGAGAGCTCCCTCTAGACGAGGTGCGAACGAAGGTCGGCGGGCCGCAACAGCAGGGCTTTCCCTGTTTGCTGATCGCACGCTTGAGCGCGCCGAATGAGTGCAGCCGGCCTGCCTAGAATCAAGCGGCGGGATCGTCCTGCACGGAGACTCTCGATGAACGCTGCCCTCCCTCTGACCCATGTGCCCGAGCACCTGGCGCGAGCCATGCCCGCCGCCATGTTGCAGGCCTTGCAGCAGCGCTTCGGCGCGCGTTGCCACACCGGCCTGGCCATGCGGGAGCAGCATGGTCGCGACGAGTCGCCTTTCGACGTGCCACCGCCCGAAGCCGTGGTGTTTGCCGAGAGCGTGGAGGACGTCGCCTTCACCCTGGCCCTGGCGCATGAACATGCCGTACCTGTCATTCCCTATGGCAGCGGCACCTCGCTGGAAGGCCATCTGCTGGCGGTGCAGGGCGGCGTGAGCCTGGATGTCTCGCGCATGAATCAAATCCTGCAGATCAATGCCGAGGACCTGACGGTCACGGTGCAGGCCGGCGTCACCCGTAATCAGCTGAATGCCGAGCTGCGCCACGCAGGCTTGTTCTTTCCCATCGACCCGGGCGCCGATGCCTCGCTAGGCGGCATGGCGGCCACCCGGGCCAGCGGGACCAATGCGGTGCGCTACGGTAGCATGCGCGAGAACGTGCTGGGCCTGGGCGCGGTGACCGCCCAGGGTCAGGTCTTGCGCACCGGCACGCGGGCGCGCAAGAGCAGCGCCGGTTATGACCTGACCCGCCTGCTGGTGGGCAGCGAGGGCACGCTGGCGGTGATCACCGAGGTCTGTCTGCGCATCTACCCCTTGCCCGAGGCGGTGTCTGCCGCCGTCTGCTTCTTCCCCACGGTGGATGCGGCCGTGCAGACCACGATGCAAATCATCCAGATGGGCCTGCCCATCGCTCGCTGTGAGCTGTTGGATGCCAACACGGTACGAGCGGTCAACCAGCACGATCATCTGGGCCTGCGTGAGGCGCCCATGCTCTTGATGGAATTCCACGGCTCCCCCGCCAGCGTGGCAGAACAGGCGCAGACGGTGCAGGAGATTGCACGCGAATTGGGTGGCGAGGACTTTGACTGGGCCAGCACACCCGAGGCCCGCACCCGTTTGTGGACGGCCCGCCATCACGCCTATTTATCGGCCGTCCAAAGCAAGCCGGGCTGCCGCTGCGTGACGACCGATACCTGCGTGCCGATCTCCCGCCTGGCCGAGAGCATCAATGCCTCGGTGGCCGAGGTGGAGGCGGCGGGCCTGCCCTACTTCCTCGTCGGCCATGTGGGCGATGGCAACTTCCATCTGGGCTATCTGATCGACCCGGCTTTGCCGCAAGAGCGCGAGACGGCTGAGCGCCTGAGCCATCAGATGGTGATGCGTGCGCTGAAGATAGAAGGTACTTGCACCGGTGAGCATGGCATCGGCCTGCACAAGCAAGGCTTTTTGATCGAAGAAGCCGGCGAGCCCGCCGTGGCCATGATGCGTAGCATCAAGCAGGCCTTGGACCCGCGCAACATCATGAACCCGGGCAAGATTTTTCAACTTTGAAAACGGGCGTTGGTGGCGAAATTCGCCCCGCCGCCGGGCCGCCCCAAGGCGGGGCGCACTTGGCACAAGGCCGGGTCAATCCCGGCCTTGTGCCAGCCCCCCACGGGGGGGGGCAGTGAGCGTACCCGCGAGCGGGGGGTCAGTGTGTCGGTGCGGGGACCGACCAGCGCTTGGTGATATCGCCCTTGTCATTGGCGCTTTCCAGCTGCACGCCAAAGCCCCAGAGCCGGGCCACATGCTTGAGCACTTCTTGCGCGCTCTCGTGTAGCGGCCGGTTCATATGCTGGGTGTGACGCAGGGTGAGGCTGCGGTCGCCGCGCAGATTGACGTTCCAGACCTGGATATTGGGCTCGCGGGTGCTGAGGTCGTACTGGCGTGACAAGGCCTCGCGCACATGCTGGTAGCCGGCATCGTCGTGGATGGCCGAAATCTCGTATTCGCTCTGCGCCTCATCGTCCACGATGGAGAAAAGCCGGAACTCACGCATCAGATTCGGGCTGAGGAACTGGCCGATAAAGCTCTCGTCCTTGAAGTTGCGCATGGCCTGGTCCAGCGTTGGCAGCCAGTCGGCACCGGCGATATCGGGGAACCAGCGGCGGTCTTCCTCGGTGGGCTGCTCGCAGATGCGCTTGATGTCGGTGTACATGGCAAAGCCCAGGGCATAGGGATTCAAGTTGGCCATGGGCTGCTGGGCGACCACATTGGTGTGGGACTTGAGCCATTCGATCATCATGCCGTCTGAGAGATAGCCGTCGTCATACATCTGGTTCAGCAAGCGGTGATGCCAGAAAGTGGCCCAGCCCTCGTTCATCACCTGGGTCTGGCGTTGTGGGTAGAAGTACTGGGCGATCTTGCGCACGATGCGCACGATCTCGCGCTCCCAGGGTTCAAGCAGGGGCGCGTTCTTCTCGATGAAGTAGAGGATGTTCTCCTGCGGCTCCTCGGGGAAACGGCGCGCCTCGGTGGCGTCATCGCCTTTGTCGGCGCGCCTGGGCAAGGTGCGCCACAGGTCGTTGATCTGCTGCTGGGCATGGGCCTCGCGTTCTTCCAGGCGGGAACGTTCCTGCGCCAGCGAGAGTTTGGCGGGCCGGCGATAACGGTCCACGCCGTAAGACATCAGGGCATGGCAGGAGTCCAGCAATCGCTCCACATGGTCCAGGCCATGACGCTCCTCGCAGGCGCTGACGAAGTTCTTGGCGTAGACGAGGTAGTCGACGATGGAGGAGGCATCCGTCCACATGCGGAATAGATAGTTGCCCTTGAAGAAGCTGTTGTGGCCGTAGCTGGCGTGCGCAATCACCAGGGCCTGCATGGCCATGGTGTTCTCTTCCATCAGGTAGGCGATGCAGGGGTCGGAGTTGATGACGATCTCGTAGGCCAGGCCCATCTGGCCGCGCTTGTAATTGCGCTCGGTGGCGATGAACTCCTTGCCATAGCTCCAGTGGCGGTAATTGACCGGCATGCCCACCGAAGCGTAGGCGTCCATCATCTGCTCGGCGGTGATGATCTCCAGCTGATTGGGGTAGGTGTCCAAACCGTAGCGTTCAGCGGTGGCGCGTATGACCTCGTGGTACTGGTCCACCAGCTCAAAAGTCCAGTCGCTGGGCGAGGGCAGGGGCTGGCTGGGGCGGCTCAGCAAGGGCTTCATGCGTTGCAGGGCCGGCTTGATGCGGAGAGGTTCGCTGGCGCCCAGGGGTCGGCCGCCGGGATTCGTGCTGGATTCAAGCGTACTCATGCGGCCGCTCCTTCCTTCTTGAACAACTCCCGGAACACCGGGTAGATCTGCGCCGCCTCGGTGGCCTTGCGCATGGCGAAGTGCGAGACCTCTTCGCTGAGCTTTTGATATTCCTCCCAGAGGTTTTGTTCCTGTTCGGCCACCTGCACATAGGCGAAGTAGCGGCACAGGGGCAGGATCTGCTGGGCCAGCAGCTCACGGCATTTGCCGCTGTCGTGGTGCCAGTTGTCGCCATCGCTGGCCTGGGCGCCGTAGATATTCCATTCGCTGCGCGGGTAGCGGGCGCGGATGATTTCTTCCATCAGCACCAGGGCGCTGGAGACCACGGTGCCGCCTGTTTCGGTGGCGTGGAAGAAGTTCTGCTCGTCCACCTCCTGGGCTTGCGTGTGGTGGCGGATGAAGACCACATCGATCTTCTCGTAATGCCGGGTCAGGAAGAGATAGAGCAGGATGAAGAAGCGCTTGGCCAGGTCCTTGCGGCTCTCGTCCATGGAGCCCGACACATCCATCAGGCAGAACATCACGGCGCGGGCCGTGGGCACGGGCACCCGCACCCGGTTGCGAAAGCGCAGATCGATGGGGTCGAGAAAGGGGATGGCCTCGATGCGGCCGCGCAGCAGCTGGATGCGCTCCTCGGTCTCCTTGCGCAGATGCAGGGTCTCAGGGTCGCGGCTGTCCTCGCGTTTGAGCAGGGCCAGGCGTTCTTCCAACTCGTGCAGCTCGCGCCGCTTCTCGGTGCCCAAGGCGATGCGGCGGCCCAGGGCGCCGCGCATGCTGCGCACCACATGCAGATTGGTGGGCGTGCCGTCATTGGTGAAGCCGGCGCGATGGCTTTTCCATTCCGGCGTTTCGGCCAGCTGGGTGCGTTCCAGATTGGGCAGGGCCAGGTCGTCGAAGAAGACCTGCATGAACTCTTCCTTCGTGAGATGGAAGACGAAATCGTCCTCCCCTTCGCCGGAGTCGCTGGCCTGACCGCCGCCTTGGCCCTGGCCGCCGCCCTTGGGCTTGGCGACGCGGTCACCCTTCACATGCTCGGTATTGCCGGGCCGCACGACCTCGCGCACGCCGCCTTCGCCATGGCCGAAAACAGGTTCGCTGAGATCTCGCTTGGGGATGTGCACATCCTCGCCGCGGTCCATATCGCGGATGCCGCGGCCATCCACCGCGCGACGCACGGCCTCACGGATCTGCTCTTTGTGACGGCGCAGAAAGCGCTCCCGATTGCCAATCGACTTGTTCTTGCCTGAGAGCCGTCTATCGATGATTTGCTGAAGCATGAGCGTTCCTCGGAGAGGCTGGCGATGGCCCTGGTTCAGGAGCTCTTGCGGACCCGCAGATACCACTCGCACAGCAGCCTGACCTGCTTGGCGGTGTAGCCCTTGCCCACCATGCGGTTGACGAAGTCCTCGTGCTTTTTGGCTTCGTCGGCGCTGGCCTTGGCGTTGAAGCTGATCACCGGCAGTAACTCCTCGGTGTTGGAGAACATCTTCTTCTCGATCACCGTGCGCAGCTTCTCGTAGCTGGTCCAGGCTGGGTTTTTGCCGGCGTTATTGGCGCGGGCCCGCAGCACGAAGTTGACGATCTCGTTGCGGAAGTCCTTGGGATTGCTGATGCCCGCGGGCTTCTCGATCTTCTCCAGCTCGGCATTCAGGGCCACGCGGTCGAAGACCTCACCGGTGTCGGTGTCGCGGTATTCCTGGTCCTGGATCCAGTAGTCGGCATAGGTGACGTAGCGGTCAAAGATGTTCTGCCCGTACTCGCTATAACTTTCCAGATAAGCGGTTTGGATCTCCTTGCCGATGAACTCGGCATAGCGCGGTGCCAGCGACTCCTTGATGAAGCTGATGTACTTCTGCTCGGTTTCGGCCGGGAACTGTTCGCGCTCGATCTGCTGCTCCAGCACATACATCAGATGCACCGGATTGGCCGCCACCTCGGCGCTGTCGAAGTTGAAGACCTTGGACAAAATCTTGTAGGCGAAGCGGGTGGAGATGCCGCTCATGCCCTCGTCCACACCGGCGTAATCGCGGTACTCCTGGTAGCTCTTGGCGCGTGGGTCGGTGTCCTTCAGGTTCTCGCCGTCGTAGACCTGCATCTTGGAGTACAGCGAGGAGTTCTCGGGCTCCTTCAGGCGCGTCAAGACGGCGAACTGGCTCATGATCTTGAGCGTGCCGGGCGCGCATTTGGCCTCGGCCAGCGAGGAGCCCCGGATCAGCTTCTCGTAGATCTTCACCTCCTCGCTGACGCGCAGGCAGTAGGGCACTTTGACGATGTAGATGCGGTCGAGGAAAGCCTCGTTGTTCTTGTTGTTGCGGAAGGTCTTCCATTCGCTCTCATTGCTATGGGCCAGCACGATGCCGTCGAAGGGGATCGCGCCAAAACCTTCCGTGCCCTTGTAATTGCCTTCCTGCGTGGCGGTCAGCAAGGGGTGCAGCACTTTGATCGGCGCTTTGAACATTTCGACGAACTCCAGCAGGCCCTGATTGGCCAGGCAGAGGCCGCCGGAATAGCTGTAGGCATCGGGGTCGTCTTGCGAGAAGGTCTCCAGCTTGCGGATGTCCACCTTGCCCACCAGGGAGGAGATGTCCTGGTTGTTTTCATCGCCCGGCTCGGTCTTGGCCACACCCACTTGCTTGAGCACGCTGGGGTAGCGCTTGACCACCTTGAAGCGGCGGATATCGCCACCGAACTCTTCCAGACGCTTGACGGCCCAGGGGCTCAGGATGCGGTTGAGATAACGCCTTGGGATGCCGTATTCCTGCTCCAGGAGTGGGCCGTCCTCGGCCGGGTCAAACAGGCCCAGTGGTGACTCGTTCACCGGTGAGCCGGCCAGGGCGTAGAAGGGCACTTGTTCCATCAGCTGCTTGAGGCGTTCGGCGATGGAGCTTTTGCCGCCGCCCACCGGGCCCAGCAGATAAAGGATTTGCTTTTTTTCCTCCAGGCCTTGGGCGGCGTGGCGGAAGTAGCTGACCACCTGTTCGATCGCCTCTTCCAGGCCGTAGAACTCGGCGAAGGCGGGGTAGATCTTGATGGTCTTGTTGGCGAACAAGCGCGACAGCCGGGTGTCGTTGCGCGTGTCAATCATCTGCGGCTCACCGATGGCCTGCAGCATGCGCTCGGCGGCGGTGGCGTAGGCCAGAGGGGAGCGCTTGCACTCGGCAAGGTAGTCCTCCAGCGAGAGTTCTTCAACGCGGGTGCGCTCATAGCGCTTGGCGAAACTGCTGATCACGTCCATGCTGACCTCCTGTAAGGTCCCTGGCGGCGCGCAGATACAAGGCAGTGCATCCGGCATCGTCTGGGAAGTTCTGATGGCGTCCTTGGGCGGGACCGAGCCTGGGGCCGGGAGGCCAGGGCGTCATCAGAGCTTTCCGAAATTCAGGGCAGCTGGGCCTGAATCCGAACGCTGCTTTGCCGTGTTTGGAAGTGCGGGATCAAAGTTTGAAGAAGGCTTGCAAAACTCCTCTTGTCCATACCTGAGAGCTTGGGCTTCAGGCGCCTATTTCAATGCCTGAAAAAGCTTGGCTTTCCATGCTCATTCAACTCTGAAAACAGGGCTTGCGTTGACACATGCTACGCCGATCTGCCAAACATTGTGTGGTGTGGATATCGCAGGCCAAACACGTTTTTTGCAGGGCTTGATGCGATTCTTGTGCAAGCGTTGTCCCTGTGGATTGCGTGCTAGTTTTAGCCAAAGAAAAAGCCGTGAGTTGTGTCACGGCTTTGTCGTTTGGCTGAGGCGAAAACTCAGGAGGCTTGCGGCCCGCGCAGGCGGTCGATCAGGCCATTCAGCTCATCCAGCGAGCCGAATTGAATCGACAGCTCGCCTTGTTCGCCGCGCTTGGTTTTCTTCTTGACCCGCACCTCGACCACGGCGGCCAGGATGTCGGAGAGTTCTTCTTCCAGGCGCAGCACATCGCGGCTCTTGTCGCTCTTCACACGCAGCAGCGGTGTCTGGCGGCCGGCGCCCTGGCGCGATACCAACTTCTCTGCCTCGCGTACGCTGAGTTTCTTGGAGGCGATTTCGGTGGCGCAGGTGATTTGATGCGCGCCGTCCAGGGGCAGCAGGGCGCGGGCATGGCCCATATCGATGTCGCCGGCCATCAGCATGTTCTGCACCGGCTCCACCAATTGCAGCAGGCGCAGCAGATTGCTGGCGGCGCTGCGCGAGCGGCCCACCGCCTGAGCGGCTTGTTCGTGCGTGAGGCCAAACTCCTCGGTCAGGCGCTTCAGGCCTTGCGCTTCTTCCAGTGGGTTGAGGTCCTCGCGCTGAATGTTCTCGATCAAGGCCATGGCGGCCGCGGCCTCGTCGGGCACGGCCTTGACCAGCACCGGCACCTCGCGCAGACCGGCCAGTTTGGCGGCGCGGAAGCGGCGTTCACCGGCGATGATCTCGTAGCGGATGGCGCCATCGGGCGTGATGGGCCGCACCAGGATGGGCTGCATGATGCCCTGGGCCTTGATGCTCTCGGCCAGCTCGTAGAGCGAGCCTTCATCCATGCGGGTGCGCGGCTGGTATTTGCCGGCCTGCATCTGTTCCAGCCTCAGGCTGCTGGGTTCACCGTCGCGGCTGGCCGCGGGTGTTTCGCTGACTTTGGGGCCTAGCAAGGCCTCCAGGCCCATACCGAGGCCCTTGGGTTTTTTTGTGACCATAGCGGTGGATTGTCTCTTACTCGTTCTGCAAGCCCGTCTTGGCACGTTCCAGGAGGCTTTGTAGCAAGACCTGACCCTCGGGCCAGTCACCCAGGCCGGAAGCCGTGTTGAGGTGGCCGCGCGGGCCGGCCATCACCCATTCGGCGCCCCAGTCGGCGGCCATTTGGGCGGCGCGCTCCAGATTGCAGAAAGGGTCGTCGCTGCTGGCCACGACGATGGCGGGGAAGGGCAGGCGGGGTCGGCGTATCGGCCGCCAGTTGTGCAACTGCGGCGGCATATCCTCGCGCTCGGTGTCCGGCGGCGCCACCAGCAGGGCGGCGGCGACTCGGGGCGTGTGCTTTGAATGCTCTGCCCAGCTGGCCAGCAGCTGGCAACCAAGGCTGTGCGTCACCAGTACGGCGGGTGTGGCAGCCAAGCGGGCGTCGTTCAACAAGACTTCGTCCAGCCGCGCCATCCAGTCGCCGCGCCGCGGCCAATCCCAGTCGCTTTGCTCGATGCGGCTGTGGCCCAGCTCCCGTTCCCAGCGGCTTTGCCAATGCTCGGGGTCGGAGTTCTGCCAGCCGGGGAGGAGGTAAACAGGTGGGGAATTCATGGCAAGGCCTTATGCTTCGGTCTGATTTGATTTGGCGCCGATTTTGCGGGAGAAGTTTGATGAGTTTCAAAGTGTTTGTGGACGGTCAGGAAGGCACGACAGGCCTGCGCATCAATGAGTATTTGGCCGCCCGCAGCGATGTGGAAGTGCTGCGCATTGACGCTGACAAGCGCAAGGATGCGTCTGAGCGTGCGCGCCTGCTGAATGCCGCCGACGTGGCGTTTCTGTGCCTGCCGGATGCGGCTTCACGTGAAGCGGCCGCCATGATCAGCAATCCCAACACCTGTTTGATCGACGCCAGCACCGCCCATCGCACGGTGCCGGGCTGGGCTTTCGGTCTGCCCGAGTTGGCGGCCGGCCAGCGTGACAAGATTCGCGCGGCCAAGCGCATCGCCAACCCCGGCTGCCATGCCAGCGCCTTCATCCTGGCCCTGCGCCCGCTGGTGGATGCCGGCCTGCTGAGCGCCGACGCGCTGGTGTCGGCCACCTCTATCACCGGCTACTCGGGGGGCGGCAAGTCCATGATTGCCCAGTACGAGGCAGGTGGCGACCAGAAGCTGAAGTCGCCCCGGCCCTATGCCCTGGGCCTGGCGCACAAGCATCTGCCCGAGATGATGGCTCACACCGGCCTGCGCAATGCGCCGGTGTTCATGCCCATCGTGGGGGATTTTTACAAGGGCCTGGCCGTCACCGTGCCCCTGCACCTGAGCCAGTTGCGCGCCGGCACCACGCCCGATCAAGTGCGTGAGGCGCTGGCTGTGCACTATGCGGGCGAGCGCTTCATCCGTGTGATGCCGCTGCGCGACGCCGACACCCTGGCCGAGGGCTTCTTCGACGTGCAGGCCTGCAATGACACCAACCGGGTGGACTTGTTTGTGTTCGGTAGCGAGACACAGATCCTGGTCATCGCCCGCCTGGACAATCTGGGCAAGGGCGCCAGCGGCGCTGCGGTGCAGGCCATGAATGTGCATCTGGGTCTGGACGAAGGCCTGGGTCTTTGCTGATGATCCAGTCAAAGCGGGCCTGGTTGCGTGACGCAGCCGTGCCCGCAGCCGACTTGGCGGCCATCCGTGAAGCCGTCGTGCTCCATGGCCGCCAGCAAGCGCAGGGCTCCGATGAGCAGGCGATTGCTTGCGCTCTTTACGACGAAGACGGCGCGCTGCTGGCCGGCGCCTGGGGCCGTACCGAGTTCCAGCGCCTTTACATCAGCTATCTCTGGGTGCGCGAGGATGCGCGCGGCCAGGGTCTGGGGGGCGAGTTGCTGCGCCAGATCGAGGCGCAAGCCTTGGCCCGGGGCTGTGTGGATGCGTTGATCGAAACCTTGCTGGACGAGGTGGCCGAGATTTACGAGCACCTGGGCTACGCCTGCATCGCCCATGTGCACGACTTTGTGCCGGGCTTCACTCGACACACCTTGCTCAAATGCTGGGCAGCGCGCGATTGATCAGGTGCTCTGCACCATCAATCCACCACCCCATGCGGGCTGCGGTAGTGATAGCGGTAGGCGAACTGAAAGCCTAGTCGACGGTACAGGCGCTGCGCGACTTCGTTGTCCGTGCCCACCTGCAGATAGGCTTCCTGCGCGCCTTGGCGAAAGGCCTGCTGTAGCAGGGCTTTGCAGAGGTTTTTGGCGCAACCCATGCCTCGATATTGCTGCGGCGTAAAAATGTCGTAGAGGCCTGTTATGACCCCTTCCTGAGCTATTTGCCCGCAGGCCAGCAATTGTCCGGCGGCGTCTTGCAGGAAAAAGCCTTGGTAGGGCACGCTGGAGGCTTTGAGGCGTTCGGCATGGGCCGCAATCGCGCGTTCACTGGAGCCACGCAAGGCGCCGACGGCGGCGGCATAGCGGCTTGCATCGACGGCTAGCAAGACCTGACCCTGTTCCAGTGTTTGCATGTCGGCCGCTGAGGAGAAGGTCGTCAGATCGGCCAGCACCATCACATCGGCGGCATCGAAAGCGGGCCAGCCTTTGGCGGCCAGCAGATCGTCCAAATTCGCGGGTTGGCTGAACGGGGTGAGCCGCACGATCAGGGGCAGGCCGGCGGCGTCGAAGGAGGCCTGGCAGCGGGCCAGCAAATCATCCAAAGGCAGATGGCCCTCGCTCAGCGCATTGATGCAGCGGGAGCGCTTGGCTTTGCCGGGGGAGAGGCGGATGGACCAGCCCGCAATCTCGCCTTGTTGGGGCGGGGCGCTGGCGTTGAGGCCGGCTGCCTCCGCCCGCTCGGCGAGCAGGGCCAGGGACTTGTCCATCACATGGTTTCGATCCGCCGCACCATCTCGCGGGCGAACTCGACAAAGGCCTGAGCGCCCTTGGACGAGGGGTCAAAGACTACGCCGGGCAGACCATAGCTGGGCGCCTCGGCCAGACGCACATTGCGGGGGATGACGGTGTCGAACACCTTGTCGCCGAAATGGGCCTTGAGCTGATCGCTGACCTGGTTCTGCAAAGTGATGCGGGGGTCGAACATGACGCGCAGCAGGCCGATGATTTGCAGATCGGCATTCAGATTGGCATGCACCTGCTTGATGGTGTTGACCAGATCGGACAGACCTTCCAGCGCAAAGTACTCGCACTGCATGGGCACGATCACGCCGTGCGCGCAGCACAGGCCGTTCAGCGTCAGCATGGAGAGTGAAGGCGGGCAGTCGATCAGGACAAAGTCGTAGTCCTTGTCCACGCTGGCCAGCGCGGCCTTGAGGCGGCGCTCGCGGCGCTCCAACTCCACCAACTCGACCTCGGCACCGGCCAGTTCACGGTTGGCGCCCAGCACGTCGTAGCCGGCTTTCTCGCTGTGCTGCTTGGCTTCCTGCACGCTGGAGGATTCCAGCAAGACGTCGTAGATGCTCAGCTCCAGCGCCCGCTTGTCGATGCCGGAACCCATGGTGGCATTGCCCTGCGGATCCAGGTCCACCACCAGCACGCGCTGACCGACCTTGGCCAGACCTGCGGCCAGATTGACCGTGGTGGTGGTCTTGCCGACGCCGCCTTTTTGATTGGCAATGCAGAAAATTTTGGCCATGGATGCTTTTTTTAGTGATGCGGAATATTAGCTGCTGCTGTTCAGGATTTTGGCCGAATCCAGATCAAACAACGCTGTGCATCCAGCCCTGGCACCTGCAGTTGTTCCACGTGAAACACATCCAGGTCTGACGGCAGTGCAGCCAATTCCTCGGCGGGGTGTTGGCCCTTCATCGCCAACCAGATGGCCCCGGGCTTGAGGTGCTGGCGGGTGAGGGTGCTGAAGTCCAGCAGGGAGGCAAAGGCGCGCGAGGTGATCAGGTCGAAGGGTGCTGCCTTCAGCTGCTCCACCCGGGAATGCTCGCCGTGCAGATTGGGTAGGCGCAACTCGGCCGCCACTTGCTTGATGAAGGTGGCCTTCTTGGCCACGGCATCCACGCAGGTCACATCGACATCGGGTTCGCAGATGGCGACCACCACGCCGGGCAGGCCGCCGCCGCTGCCCACATCCATCAAGCGGAGTTTCTGGCCTGCCGCATGTCGGCGCAGCGCAGGCAAAAGACTCAAACTGTCCACCAGATGCTGGGTCAACATGGCTTGCGGGTCGCGCACGGCGGTCAGGTTGTAGACCTTGTTCCACTTGGCGATCATGTCTAGATAGGCCAGCAGCTGGTCTATCTGCTTTTCGCTGAGATTCAGATTCAGCTGGCTGGCGGCGGCGGCCAGTGGGGCGCGCAAAGGGTTTGTTGTTGTCATGGCGGAGGAGTTCAGGCAGCGTTCTCGGTGAAGCCGGCAAAGCGCTTCTTCTTCAAGTAGACCAGCAGCAGGGAGATGGTGGCTGGCGTGACGCCCGAGATGCGCGAGGCCTGGCCGAGAGTTTCGGGCTGGTGCTTGCCCAGCTTTTGCCGCGCCTCGAAGGAGAGGGCGGTGACCTGGGAATAGTCCAGCTCGGGTGGCAGGCGCAGGTTCTCATAGTGGGAGGCGCGGGCCACGTCTTCGGTCTGCTTGTTGATATAGCCGGCGTACTTGACGGTGGTTTCGATCTGCTCGATGACGGCATCGGCCATGGTCTTGCCCAACTCGCTGCTCAAGGTTTCACGTGAAACACCGGACTCCGGGCGGGCGATAGCGGCGACTTCTTGCAGCGTGTCGAAGACCACGCCGGGGCGGCGCAGCAGGTCGATCAGGTTGTATTCCCGCTCCAGGGCTTTGCCGACCAGGCGCTCCGCATCCGCTGCGGGCAGGATGTTGGGATGCACCCAGGTGGACTTCAGCTTCTCTGTTTCACGTGAAACAGCGTCGCGCTTGCGGTTGAATGAGGTCCAGCGCGCGTCGTCCACCAGGCCCAGCTCGCGGCCCATCTCGGTCAAACGCATATCGGCGTTGTCCTCACGCAGCTGCAGGCGGAACTCCGCCCGGCTGGTGAACATGCGGTAAGGCTCGGTCACGCCCTTGGTGATCAGGTCGTCCACCAGCACGCCCAAATAGGCTTGGTCGCGGCCGGGCAGCCAGGCATCACGCCCCTGCACCTGCAAGGCCGCGTTCAGGCCGGCGAACAGACCTTGGGCGGCGGCTTCTTCATAGCCCGTCGTGCCATTGATCTGGCCGGCGAAGAAGAGGCCGCGAATGGCCCGGGTCTCGAAGCTGGACTTCAGCTCGCGCGGGTCGAAGTAGTCGTACTCGATGGCATAGCCGGGGCGCAGGATGTGGGCATTCTCCAGGCCGGGAATGCTGCGCACGGCGGCCAGCTGGATGTCGAAGGGCAGAGAGGTGGAGATGCCGTTGGGGTAGTACTCGTGTGTCGTCAGGCCCTCGGGCTCCAGAAAAATCTGGTGGCTGTCCTTGTCGGCAAAGCGGTTCACCTTGTCTTCGATGCTGGGGCAGTAGCGCGGTCCCACGCCTTCGATGACGCCGGTGAACATGGGGCTGCGGTCAAAACCGGAGCGGATGATCTCGTGGGTGCGGGCCGAGGTGTGGGTGATCCAGCAAGGCACTTGGCGCGGATGCTGTTCGGCCGAGCCCATGAAGCTGAACACCGGCAGCGGGTTCAGATCACCGCCTTGCTCTTCGCATTTGGAAAAATCGATGCTGCGGCCGTCGATGCGCGGTGGTGTGCCGGTTTTGAGCCGACCTTGCGGCAGCTTCAATTCTTTCAGCCTGGCCGAGAGGCTGATGGCCGGTGGGTCACCGGCGCGGCCGGCGGCGTAGTTTTCCAGGCCCACGTGGACGCGGCCGTCCAAGAAAGTACCGGCGGTCAGCACGACCGTGCGGGCGCGGAACTGCAAGCCCATTTGGGTGACGGCACCCACGACGCGTTCACCCTGGCCATCGGACTCCACCATCAAGTCGTCCACCGCTTGCTGGAACAGCCAGAGATTTGGCTGGTTTTCCAAGCGGTGGCGGATGGCGGCCTTGTAGAGCACGCGGTCGGCCTGGGCGCGGGTGGCGCGCACGGCAGGGCCTTTGGAGCCGTTGAGGATGCGGAACTGGATGCCGCTCTCGTCGGTGGCCGCAGCCATGGCGCCACCCAGGGCGTCCACTTCCTTGACCAGATGACCCTTGCCGATGCCGCCGATGGAGGGGTTGCAGCTCATCTGCCCCAGGGTCTCGATATTGTGGGTCAGCAGCAGGGTGGCGCAGCCCATGCGGGCAGCGGCCAGGGCGGCCTCGGTGCCGGCATGTCCGCCACCGACGACGATGACGTCAAATTCTTTGGGGTAAAGCATGGGGAGAGAGCCGCTTCATCAGAGCGCCAGGATAGGCGCGGGCAAACCGCCAATTTTACGGGTCGGGTGTGGATAAGTCACCGGCCGGGGTCTTGTTCTGGCTCGCTGCGCCGACAATATCGCGATGAAATGTCGAGATCATTGCGCCGCCTGCTGCATCGCCCCGTCGATCAGCTCGCCCATCCCGGGCATGCCTGTTGTGGACGGCATCTCCAAACCGGCCGGCGTGCGCTGTGTTCAGCTCGATGCGCAGGACCGCTGCAAGATTTTTGGCCAGCCCGAGCGGCCGGCCGTGTGTGGCTCTTTGCAGCCCTCGGAACTGATGTGCGGCGAGAGCCGCGAACAAGCCATGCGCTGGTTGGGCTGGATGGAGCAGGAGACGGCACCAGCCCCCGTCGTCAAGCGCTGAGCTGCAAGCTCGCAGATTCGCTGGCTTGGCGGCGGCGACTCAGCGTCTGCCGCATGGCCTTCAGGCGCGGGTGCTCCCAGTACTTGTCGAAGAAGTGGTGCATCACCGTGTTCACCAGCGGTTCGACGAAAGTCACCGCCCCGGCGATGGCCACATTGCCGGTCAGGGCGAAGGTGACGCCGAAGGAGGTGCCGAGGTGAAGCACACCAAAGGTCGCGGTCTTGGCCATGAAGGGAACTCCTGCTGCTATTGCGTTTTACTTGCGAATAGTTAAATGCTAAGGGCTGCCCGGTTGGGCGTCTATTTGAGTTCCTTGATGGTGGCGATAGCCATGCGGTCGGATGAAGTTTGCGGGCCGAGCGCCGGGCCGCCCCAAGCCGGCCCGCCCTTGGCAGATGTTCGCGGGGCAAGCTCCGCGAGCATTGCCGTCCCCTCGGGGGACCGGCCAAGGTACGCCTTGGACGAGGGGTCTATTCCTAGGCTTGCACGCTACGCAAATCCTGCGCCACCCGCCCGCCCTGCAAGGCGATGACCCGCTGCGCGGCGGCAATGGTTTCAGGCCGATGGGCGATGACGATTTTGGTCAGGGCCAGTTGGCGCAGTGAGGCGTTGACCTGGCGTTCCTTGTCCACATCGAGGGCGCTGGTGGCTTCGTCCAGAAACAGGAACTGCGGCTTTTTGTAAAGGGCCCGAGCCAGCAGCACGCGCTGGCGTTGGCCGCCGGAGAGGCTGTGGCCCATATCGCCGATCAGGCTTTGGAAGCCCATGGGCATGGCCACGATATCGTCGAACACGCAGGCCAGGCGGGCACATTGCTGCACCCACTCGGCGTCGGCATCGGGGTCGAAGAAGCTGATGTTGTCGGCAATGCTGCCGGCGAACAGCTGGTCGTCCTGCATCACTGTGCCTATGCGCTGGCGCCAGGCGGCCGTGCCGATCTTCTGCAGGGGCTGATCACCCAGCAGGATCTCACCCGACTGCGGCGCGTGAATGCCCAGCATCAGCTTGAGCAAGCTGGTCTTGCCGCAGCCCGAGGGGCCGATGATGGCGACCGATTCGCCGGGCTCGATGCGCAGGCTGCAACCCGCCACTACCAGGGGCTCGCCATCGGCATAGCGGAAGCTGACCTCGCGCAGTTCGAGGGCAAGCCCAGCAGTGTCAGCCGGGGGCAGGGCGACCAAGGCTTGCTCCGTCGCCTCGGGCGCCGTCAGCACGATGTCGGCCAGGCGCTCGCCTTGCAGGCGCAACATGCTCAGCTCCACCGTCTTGTCGATCAGGCCGGCTAGGCGCAGGCTGAACTGCTCTTTGTAGGCCAAAAAGGCGAACAACATGCCGACCGACAGCTCCCGGTCCAAGACTAGCAGGGCGCCCAGCCAGACAATGGCCACCCGCTCCAGGCCGAACAGCAGCTTGTTGCCCACGCCCATCCACAGGTCCAGGCGGCGGATATGGATGGCGGCATTCATCTGCTCCACCACCAGATTCGAGTAACTCGCACTCCGCTCGGCCTGGGCGTTAAACAGCTTGATCGCCTGGGCGCCGCGCAGCGATTCAAGAAAATGGCTGTTCTGCCTGGCCTCGTGGATCAAGGCCTCCTCCGAGGCCGCCCGCAGGGGCTTGAAGAAGCTCCAGCGCAGCAAGGCATAGCTGCCTACTGCGAGCAGCGCCACGGCGCTCAGGCGAGGGCTGTAGACCCACATCATGGCCAGGGTGACCAAGACCATCACCCCGTCCAGCACCGCTTCCGCAAACTGGGTGGAGAGCGAGCGCTGGATGGTCTGCACGCTGCCGAAGCGCGACCAGATATCGCCGATCTGGCGCTTCTCGAACCAGGCAAGGGGCAGGCGCAGCAAATGGGTGAAGACCTGGGTCAGCCATTGCACATTCAGCGTGGCCGACAAAAACAGCACCGCCCAGGAGCGTAGCGCGCCCACCATCACCTGCAGCAAGACCAGCAGGCCAAAGCCCAGGCCCAGAGTCACCAGCAGATCCCGGTCGGCGCTGACCAAGACGCCGTCCACCACCCATTGCAGCAAAAAGGGCGAGAGCAGGGCCAGCAACTCCAGCGTTACCGCCAGACCCAGGATGATGGCGACCGAGCGCCGCAGGCCGGAGATGCGCCCCAGCAGCTGGCGCCAGCGCAGCGGCGCGGGCTTGGCTTGGGGCACGAAATCGGCGGCCGGGCGCAGCTCCAGCGCGATGCCGGTGAAGTGGCGGGACAGCTCGGCCAGGCGGACGCTGCGGCGGCCGTGCGCCGGGTCGTGGATCACCGCCTCCTCGCCGCGCACCTCGGCCAGCACAACAAAATGGTTGAAGTCCCAGTGCAAGATGCAGGGCAGATGCAGCTGGGCCAGATGTTCGGGCTCGGCCCGCAGGGCGCGGCTCGTGAGGCCTAGCTCCGCAGCCATGCGCACCAGATCGGCCATGGTCGCGCCTTTGAGCGAGAGCGAGAAGCGGCCGCGCAGCTGGCGCAGATCGCAGTGCTTGCCCTGGGCGCTGGCGATCATGGCCAGGCAGGCCAGGCCGCATTCGGCCCCCTCGGTCTGCAGTACCACGGGCAGGCGTTTGCCGCCGCGCCAGCTCAAACGCAGTTTGGACAGCAGTGACGAGGAAGAGGTCTCAGACACGATGGGCTAGGCTCAGAATGGGCTCGAAAATCCACTCGATCAAACGGCGCTTTTCCAGCATCACATCGGCGTCCAGCTGCATGCCGGCGGCCAGGGGCTGGGCTTGGCCGTAGGCCGAGACGGTTTGCTGGTCCAGCTTGACGGTGATGCGATAAAGCGGCTCGCTGGCCGGCCCTTGGCTCAGGGCCACGGGCAGGTTCAGGGTGGACAGCTCGGCCGGGCTCAGCGGGGTGCGTGAGACGTTCAAAACACTGCCGCTTTGTTGGCCAAACTTTTGATACGGAAAGGCCTGGTAACGCAGCTGCACCGCCTGCTGCGCGTGCAAAAAACCGACCGCGCTGGAGGGCGCGAACAGCTGCGCTTGCATCTGCGTTTGCGCCGGTAACACGCTGGCCAGGGGAGCGCCGCTGTTCACGCTTTGCCCGGGCTCGGCTTGCAGGGTGGAGACCATGCCATCGCTGGGCGCACGCAGCACCAGACGGCGACGGCCTTCGGTTTCCAGGCCTTGCTGCTGCAGGGCGGCCAAGTCGCGGCTGATCTCGCCTTGCAGTACTTGGGTGCGTAGAGGCAGCTCGCGGGCTTGGGCCTCCACGGCCTCCAGATCGCGTTGCAAGCCCTCGCGCTGGCGTTCCAAGGCCTGGGCCTGGGCGCGCAGGCCCAAGAGCTCCTCGCGCTTGGTTTGCACCTGGGCGGTGGAAATGAATTGATCGCGGCTCAGCGACTCCAGCCGTGCCAGCGCTTCGCCGGCCAGGGCCAGTCGTTCGGCGTGCAGGGCGCTTTCCGCCTGCAGCTGGCCCAACTCACGCTGCAGGCCGCTGCGGCGTTGTCCGAGGGCGCGTTGCTGTGTTTCCAGCAGGCGTTGCTGCTGCTCGGCCGTACCTTGCAGGCTTTGCTGGCGTGCGCTCAGGTTGCGGGCAATGCCCTCGGGCGTCTGGCTGGCACTGTCCAGGGCGAGCACAAACAGCACATCGCCTTGCTTGACCTGCTGGCCCTCGCTGACCAAACGCGTGAGCACCGTGGCGGTTTGCGGCGCGTTGACGCGCAGCACGCCTCGATCGGGCACCAAATAGCCGCTGACCCTGGCCTTGCGGGTGTACTCCGTCAGGCTCAGAAAGGCCCCGACCAAGAACAAACTGCCCACGGCCGCAGCGGTGAGCAGTTGGAGTGACAGCGGTGGCAGGACTTGCACCTGACCCAGCCAGCCTTTTTGATCTTGGCCAGCCAGGGCTTCGGGTCTGAACAGCATGCGGATCTGAGGGACGACGAACTCCGCTGGGTTGGGATGCCGCTCTTAGCGCGGCATCGGGTGGGGGCTGATTACCAGCCGCCGCGTGGGCCAGGAGCTTCGATAGACAGGCTCTCAGCTGCAGGAGGAGGCTCAACAATCCAGCCGCCGCGTGGGCCGGCGCCAGAAACTTGTTCAAGCATTTCAGCCGACAGTTCAAACGGGGCTGCGATCTTTGCAGTCGATTGAACGGAAGAAACTTGGGTCAAAGATTGAGTGGTTGCAGTTGCTTGCATGATGGAATCCGTTCGTTGAACACACTCCAATGAGTGCTTGAAGTCAATTTCAACAGGACTTCTAGATGCCGGTAACTGTCAACTCTGACACTTGTCAGAGTAGTTTTGCCAGGCAGCGGATCAAATTTTCTCTCAGCGGATTAAGCCAAGGCGAAGTGCTTTCAGAACGGCCTGATGTTTGGTTGTGCAATCCAGCTTTCGCATGGCGTTGCTGAGATGGAGAACGGCGGTACGTTCGGAGATGCTAAGTATGGCGCCGACTTCCCATGCTGTCTTTCCATCCATAGTCCAACGCAGTGCTTCTAACTCTCGAGGTGTTAGGTGCAGGGTCCCAGAGGAAAGCACATCCTGGCCCTTGGGCATGATTACTCGCCAAGCGGCCTCCTGCGCATAGACCGCGAACAACTGGAGATCAGCCAGCATGCGGGTCATCAGCGATACATCAGTTGGCAGACCCTCGTCACGGTCGACGCCAAGAAAGAAGTGGCGCCCTTCTGGCATATGCAATGCCAAGGCAATTCCATTTCTATAGCCGAACTGGGCTTGGTCTTCCCAAAGTTGTGCTTGACCACAAGCGACATACGTCTCTTGGTTCCACACGATGGGAACACTTTGGCGTTTGCAGTGCTGCATGACAGGGTCGCGCCGCCAAGTGTCCTTGTCGAGGAAGTGCTCGGCGTAAGACGCAGGCGTATTGTCAACCGTCTCAAATTCGGAAACGCCCAAGGTGTGATCAACGACAGCTGTCGCAGACACCGTCGCAAAACCCAGACCCTGCGCGAAGCGAATGATTTCGCTACGGAATTGATCGCGGGATTGGGCTTCGAGTACCGATTGGTAACCCCCCTGCAGCATCGCATTCGTCCAATTTAGGCGAGCCGTTCGTGATGCATCGAACGACGACTCCGTTTTTTCCCTGACAAGGTTTACAGCTATCGAATTGCGGCAAGTGTCTTCACACTCGTCACATTCCAAGCGCGTGCGCTTGAGCTATTTTTACCCGCCTCATTTAAAAGATTTTTACTTATGACCCCAGCCTGGATTGTGTATGCGTGGCCCCGAGTTTTGTGTAAGGCGTTGCACGTGCAACAGCTACAGTTCGCGCATTTAAGCACTCAAGTGTTGGTGCCAGGCGACGACAAACGGCCCTCTCTGGGGCAAACCCTGTGGCAGGGCGACGACGGTACGGCACGTGCTGGCGTGGCTTGGGACTGGGTCAGCATGCCGGCCGGCGTGGTGGCCATGGTCGATCCCATGGCCTTGATCACCAATCTGCAATTCCTCACGCCCGAGGGCGAGGTGCTGGCACCGTTTGAGTCGGCCCGCCAGCTCAACGAGATCGTGCACGCCTTGCCCTGGCAGTACGAGGTGCAAAGAGCGCTATCGGCCCAGCACTGAAGTCCTAGGAGTCTGCGCGGCAGAAGAGGCGTCGGCTGCGAAGTGGCCGCAGCGGCCCATTTCGCACCGGCTTTTTGCCCCATAGCCGGGCTATGGGGCTGCAAATCCAGCGCAAACTGGTCTCGCTGGGGCCACTTCTCGCTATCGACGCCTTCTGCCGCGCAGACTCCTAGCGAAGCTCAGCACTTGAACCACAGCGTGACGCAGGTGCCCTGGCCGAGTTCGCTTTCCACCTGCAGTCGGCCGCCCATCAGTTCCATCAATTCCTTGACGATGCTCACATTCAGGCCGGTGCCGGGGATGTGGCCCGAGGTGTCGGCACGGAAGAAGCGCTCTCCCATGCGAGCCAGGTGCTCGGCCGACAGGCCAATGCCTTGATCGCGGATCTCCAGGCCGCAAAAAGTCTGCGCCTGTACCGTCTCGTCTTCGCTGATTTGCTTGGTGGCGCGCACAAATCGCAGCGTCACCGGGCCGCCCTCGGGTGAGTATTTGTAGGCGTTGGACAAGGTGTTGAGCAGGATCTGCTGCATTTTCTGCGGGTCTATGCAGACTTGCGTGGGCACATTTGCGCCCTCCACCACGGGGCGCTCCCGGCCTTCCGGCGGCTTGAAGTCGGCTAAGAATTCGTCCACCACCTGGGCCAGATCCAGCATGCCGAACTTGAAGTCGCTATTGCCGCGCGCCTCGATGCGGGCCAGGTCCAGCAGCTCGTTGAGGATGTTGATCATCAGCTTGCACTGGCGGTGAATGCGGGTCAGCATGTTCTGTCGCTTGGCCTCGGGGATCTCGCGGCCCACCATCAACTCGACAAAGCCGTAGATGCTGGTCAGCGGCGTGCGCAACTCATGCGCGGCCAGGGACAGGAACTCGGACTTCATGCGATCCAGGTTGTGAGCCTGGGTCACATCGCAGACGTACAACACCCGTTTGACGGCCGTGCTATCGCTTTGCCGGCCGCTGAAGCTGAGCACGCGGGGCTTGTCACCGCGCAGCGTCAAGACTTGTTTGGTCGGGCCAAAACAGGCGTCCAGGCCAGGGAAGGGCTGTTCGCTCTCGGCGGCTTGTTCAAGCAACAGGGTCTGCAGCTGTGTATCGGTCTGGCCCAGCACCTGCTCGGAGCTGAGCTGGGAGAGGCTCAGAAAGGCCTGGTTGGCGAACTGCACGCGGCCGCCTTCATCAAAGGTCAAGAGGCCGTCCGGGCTGAGGGTGAAGATGGCGCCCAGCTGGGCGTTCTGAGCCGCCAGCTGGGCTTCGTGCTGTTGCTGGGTCTGGATGCTGTCCTGCAAGACCAGCAAATGCTGTTGCAGCAGGACCGAGGCCTCGTTCAGCGACTTTTGCAGCTTCTGGAACTCCAGCGGGCCTTTCACTTCCAGCTGGGTCTGGCCCTCGCCGTCGATCAGAGTGGCGGCGAAGCGACCCGCCTCCTCGAACAGAGTCATGGTGGGGCGCATCAAGCGGCTCAGCAGCAGGGCGCTCAGGCCGATCACCAGGGCCACGGCCAGCAAGGCGTTGCGCCAGATCAGATGGCGCTGGGCCTGCAGCTCGGCCAGATCGGAATTCACCTGTACCCAGCCCACGGTTTTGGCACCGGCCTTGACCGGGCTCCAAGCGTCGAAGCGCATGCCATCGGCCGAGATTTGGCTCAGGTCCTGCCCGTCTTGAGGCAAGGGCAGCAACTTCTGATGAGACTCGAATTTGGCGTGGGCCGGCCGGCCGGGTTCTTGATGAATCTCCGCCAGCAGCTGCCCCTGAGCCGAAAAGACATGGACCAGACGAACATTGCGATGCTCGGCAAAGGCGATCACCAGGCCTTCCAGCTCGTCCAGGCGATCGCTCAGGATCAGATTGCCCGAGGCCAGGGCGATGTGCCGGGCCAGGGCGCGGCTCTCGGACTCCATATGGGCCAGATTGCTGCGCTGCTGCTGGTAGCCTCCCCAGCCTCCCCATAGGCCCAGGGCCAGCAGCAAGACCAGGCTGACCATCAAGATGGTCTGGGTCTGCAGATGTTGAGGGCGCAGTCCGCGCCAAAGGGCAAGCAGCTTCTCCATCACGCGGCCCCCCGCTTACTCGACATAGCGTTCAAGATGGAGCTTCTCCAGCGGTGCGTAGTCGCGCGCATAGTCGGCGCGAGTCGGCTTGGGCATGGGAATGTCCTCAAACTGCGCTTTGAGGGTGGCGTCATTGGCCAGCTTCAAGAGCGCACCGGCCACGGCCTGCTGCGCCGCCTGGGGCACACGGGGATGCGCGCTCAGCGGGTGAGGCGCGGTGGGCGGGGTTTCCATCAGCACCCGCAAGGCGGCACGCACCTCCTCGGACTCGCCGTCCAGCGTGCTGCGTATGCCTCCGCCGGCCAGCGCCTTGCCCAGCAAGATCTGCCGATAGGTGTTGGCATGGGTCTTGGCGAAAAAGGGCTGGAAGCTGACGCGGTAATGCTCGCTCAGCTCGGCCCGGATCAGCAGCGAGGCCCCCAGGGCATTGGGCGCCGGGAAGGCCAGCACCTTGCCTTGCAAGTCCTGCACGCTTTTGATGGCGGAGTCCTTGCGCACAAGCAGCAGGCCAACCAGGGGCTTGCTGTCGCGCAGCAGCGGGGTGTAGCCCTGGCTCGCATGGGCTTGCACCTGGTGAAAGGGGTTCATATAGGCAAAGTCGGCCTTGCCGCTGTTCAGATCGGCCTCGAAAGCCGGGATGTCACGGCTGAGCTTCAGCGTCAGCCGGAGGCCGGTTTCTTGCTGCACGCGCTCCAGGATGGGCCCCCAGCTGCTCTGTATATCGGCAGCCTGGAACTGCGGCACGACGTAAAGCGAATAGCTCGGGGGCGAGGGCGGCGCTGCCTTGGCCGCCCCAGCCGTCAAAAGCAGTAGCAAGCCGGCCATGCCGGCCAAAGCCTTGTTGCGATCAAGCGGAAGCCATGAACCAAAGGGCATGAACGACTCCAAACAGCAGCTGCCAGATCAGGCTATCACGCGCCGCGGCGTCGAACAAGGAGCGATTGACTGGTAAGTTATGTGGTGTGAGAAATCAGCACTTGATCCACAAAGTAATGCAGGTGCCTTGGCCCAGCTCGCTCTCGATTTGCATATGGCCGCCCATCAAATCCAGCAATTCCTTGACGATGCTGACCCCCAGACCGGTGCCGGGGATATGGCCCGAGGTGTCGGCGCGGAAGAAGCGCTCGCCCATGCGGGCCAGGTGCTCGGCCGAGAGCCCGATGCCGTGATCGCGCACTTCCACGCCGAAGTGGCGCCGGCCTTCCAGGTTGTCGCCATCGGCCATGCGCTTGCCCTGCACCAGGCGCACCTCGACCGGGCCGCCGCCGGGGGAGTATTTATAGGCATTGGACATGGTGTTGAGCAGGATCTGCTGCATCTTCTGCCGGTCGATGCAGACCATCATGGGGGCCTGGCCCGGTTGGCGCAGCTCGAAGCGGGGGCGCTCGCGGCCTTCCGGCGTCTTGAAGTCGGCCAGGGTTTCGCTGACGATATCGCTCAGATCCAGGGTCTCGAACTTGAAGTCGCTGGCGCCACGCGCCTCGATGCGGGCCAGGTCCAGCAGCTCGTTGAGGATGCTGATCATCAGCTTGCTCTGCCTGTGGATGCGCGAGAGCATGGCCTGGCGCTTGGGCTCGCTCATCTCGCGGTCCAGCATCAGCTCGATGAAGCCGAAGATGCTGGTCATGGGCGTGCGCAGCTCGTGCGCCGCCAGGGACAGGAACTCCGACTTCATCCGGTCCAGCTCATGCTGCTGGGTCACATCGCAAACATACAAGACCCGACTCACCGAGGCTGAGTAGCTGTGCTGGCCGCTGAGCGTGAGCACGCGGGGTTTTTCACCGCGCAAGGTCAGGGTTTGGGCCTCGCCGACCTCGGTGTCGGGGGCGGCGAAGCAGGCTTGCAGGCCGGCGAATTCCTCGCCATCAACGGCGCGGGCCAGCAGCAAGGACTCCAGTACCGTGTCGTTCTGGCCCAGCACATCGCCGGGCTGCAGATCGGTCAGGGTCAGAAAGGCGCGGTTGGCAAACTGCACCCGACCCAATGGGTCGAAGGTCAGCAAGCCGTCGGGGCTGAGGGCAAAGATGGCGCTGAGCTGGTCGTTTTGCTCCTCCATCTGCGCCTCGTGGGCCTGCTGGCGGTTCATGGCGTCCTGCAGCACGATCATCTGTTGCAGCAAGAGCACCGAGGCTTCGTTGAGGGCCCGGCCCAGCTCGACGAACTCGATCGGGCCCTCGTCCACGGGGTGGGTGACCCCGCGCGCATCGGCCAACTCATTGGCAAACTGACGGGCCTGTTCCAGCGCCCGCATAGGCCGGTTCAGCATGGCGTGCAGCAGCACGGCGCAAAGGCCGACCAGCAGCAGCGCCACCAGCACCGTGTCGCGCCAGATGTCCCGCTGCAATTGCTGCAGCGAGCTCAGGTCAAAGTCCAGCTTGACCCAGCCCAGCAGGCGCTCGCCAACCACTGGATGCCAGACCTCCAGATGCGAGCCGTCGGCCGCCGCCTTCAGGCTGGGCAGCACCTGGGCCGGGACGGCCTCCTGGGGTCGAGCCGCGCTGGCGCCTAGCGCCGCCTGCTTGAGCACCGGGTTGGCAAATGCCGCCTGGTGCATGGGCTTGACCATCTGCACCAGCAAGAGCCCCTCGGGGGAGATCACTTGCAAGGCGCGCACACCCTCAAAGCCGGCGTAGCTGAGCACCAGAGCGTCCAGCTCGGCGCGTTTGGAGGACTCAATCAGCTGCGCGCTGGCCACCGCCAGGCTGCGCGCCAGGGCCGCCGCCTGGGTTTGCATGGCTTGGTGGGCGTTCAGGCTTTGCTGCTTGACGGTGAAGGCCCCCAGCAAGGTAGTGGCCAGGATCAGCAGGCCCGCCACCAGCAGCATCAGGCGATGCTTGAATCGCCGCGGCCAAAGTTTGCTTGCGAGCGGGAATGAGGGCATTGAGCAGGCTCGGCTCAGGAATTCTGGGCCTGCGGACCTGCGCTGCCGAGCGCGCTCTCCCGCTCAGACTCAGCCGCGCGAATCCACAGGCCGGCTGCGTGCCGGCTGGACGGGCTTGAATCAGATGAGCAAGGGCAAGGCATCATGCGAGCTCCACGGGGCGAATTCCGACCTCCGCGGGCATTATGTGCATGAGCTGTCGATCCAGACAACGCCCCGCTGTTGCCCTCGCGCATCCGGCTGCCTGCTGCTTTACTTCAGCGCATGAAAAAAGCCTCAAGGAGGCCTTTTTCTTGTTCAAGCCGGGGGCTAGGGCGCTTACTTGGCCACCGCGCCCCGCATGGAGCGGGCCACAAAGACCAGGCTGCCCACGGTCAGGACCAGGCCGGTGATCACGCTGGGCAGCACCTGCAGCAGACGCAGGCTTTCGCCCTTGAGCACCTGCATCATCAAGGTGTTCTGGGCCAGACCCGGCACCCACAGATACCAGGGCGCATCGCCGCCGGGGTTGAGCAGGGTGACCATGGGCGCCATCGCCACCAGGGTGATGATCAGGCCGCTGCTGGCCTGCGCCTCCTTGAAGCTCTTGGTACGGATGGCGATGGCCATCAGCACCGCGCCCATGGCGGCGGCCAGCGGCAGCTGCAAGAGGAAGCAGGCGATGACTTCTTGCGCGCCGAACTGGAACATGGCTTGCAAGCTATCGCTTTGCAGCAGCCACTGGGCCGGGATGAAGCTCAGATTGGACAGCAAGGCCACGGCCAGGCCCAGGGCCGCCACGGCCCCCCATTTGCCCAGCACCAGGGCGAACTGCTGCACCGGGTTCATCAACAAGGGCTCCAGCGAGCCGCGTTCGCGCTCACCGGCCGTACTGTCCAGCGCAGCGGTGAGGGCGCCGTAGAGCACGGCCATGATGATGAACATGGGGATCATGCTGGTGATGCGGGCGGCGCGGGCTTGCGTGCTGGCCAGGTCACGCTCCTGCAGATCGACAGGCTGCAAAAGCTGCACCGAAACCCCGCGCAGGGCCAGATTGAGGCTGGCGCGCTCGCGGTTAAAGCTATTGATCAGGCGCTGCACGGGGGCTTGGCCGGCTTCGGCGCGTTGGTTGGCGCTGTCGCTGACCAGTTCCAGCGTGGGCTGTTCGCCCGCCAGCAACTCCTGCTCAAAGTTCTTGCCCACCACCAGCACCGGCTCCAGCAAGGTGTTGGCGCGCAGGCCTTTCTCATAGTCGGCCGGGGCGGTCTTGATGGTGTAGGTCTGGCGCTCGATGAAGTTGCGCAGGGTGGGGGCGTGCTCAATGCCGGCGATCAAGATCTCGCGCTTCTCGGCCCGGCTCTCGAAGGAGGAGATCAGGCCCGACATGGCCAGCAGCAGCAGCGGCCCCATCAGCACCGCGGGCACCATCAGGCGCAAGAGGGTGCGGCGGTCCCGCAGGGCGTCGCTGGCTTCCTTGAAAAAGACGATGCAGAAATTGCGCCAAAGGCTGGTCTTAGGACTTGTGCTCATGCGGCACTCCTGATGTTGTTTTGATCTGCGGCCTCAAGGCTTTCGAAGGCCAGTTTGACGAAGGCGTCCTCGAAGCGGGCTTCGCCCGCCAGCTCCAGCAGCTCGGGCACCGAGCCCTCGGCCACACTGCGCCCTTTGGCCACCACCACCACATGCTCACAGAGCTGTTCCACCTCCTGCATGATGTGGGTGGAGAAGATGATGGTTTTGTTGCCACCTGCCGCCGAGCGCAGATGGCGCAAGGCCTCGCGCAGAGCGCGGGTGGCCAGCACGTCCAGGCCGTTGGTGGGCTCGTCCAGCACGATATTGGCGGGGTCGTGCACCAGGGCACGGGCCAGGGCCGTCTTCATTCGCTCGCCCTGGCTGAAGCCCTCGGCGCGGCGGTCCAGGATGTGCTGCATTTCCAGCAAACGCGCCAGCTCCAGGGCGCGCTCGTTCGCGGCATCGGCTTCCATGCCTTGCAGGCGACCGAAGTAAATGATGTTCTCCCGGGCCGACAGGCGCGGGTAGAGGCCGTGGGCATCGCCCAGAATGCCCATGCGGGCCAGGGCTTCGCGCGGATGAGTGGCGACGGCGATGCCGTCCACCGTGATGTGGCCGCTATCGGGCTGGAACAGGCCGCCCAACATGCGCAAGGTCGTTGTCTTGCCCGCGCCGTTGGCGCCCAACAGGCCGGTGATGCGGCCGCTGGGCGCGTGCACGCTGACGTTTTTGACGGCCTGCACCATTTGCGGCGCACTGCGCTTGCCCAGCAGGCTAGCCAGGCTCAGGCCCGGCTTGCTGCCGCCACGCGAGGCGAACTGCTTGCTGACGTTGTCGATCTGGATCATGGGGCAACCTTTGCGTTGGCGGCGGCGCTTTGCACCGGCAGAAAAGCCGTGGGCCGCGGGATCTTGCTGGCGCAGCCGGCGTCCTGGGGCAGGGCGGCGGTGTCGGTCTTGGCGTCGATGAAGCGGAACAGCACATCGCGCATGCAGACGATGCTGCTGACGCCATGGCCAGCCTCGGGCACGACGATGTGCTGAGCGATGGCGGGATTTTTGGCGGCAAGGGCCTTGGCCGTGCGCTCACCGTGGCGGGGCGGCGTGGCCGGGTCGGCGCCGCCGCTGAGCAAGAGCACGGGGGAGGGCGCGGGCGGGATGCTGAAGAACTCGGGCGCCACCTGGGCGCGTGGCCAGTTTTTGCAGACCTGGGTGTAGAGCTTGGCGTCGTTGTCGGCGAAGTCGCGGCCCGGCGCGTCCTTGCTCAGACCGGCCTCCAGGCGCGGCACATCCTCGGCGCAAACCACGGAGAAGTGCATGCCCTCGGCCATGCGCATGCCCTTGCCTGAACCCATGGCACCGGACAAGCCCAGCAAGCCCTCCCAGCGGCCGGCAGAAGCGGCGTGGATGGCGGCGGGCAGGGCGGAGGCCAGGGTGGGGCTGTACAGCGGCATGCGCACGCTGCGCATGAGCTGCTCGCGCGTCAGGCTGAACTGCTCCACCCTGCCGGTCAGCGGGTCGCTGACGCTGATGGGGCGAGGCAGGCCTTGCTGCAGATTCGCCCATTCCTGGCGCAGCTTGGGGTATTGCTGGCTGCAGGCCGCATCCTTCTCGCAAAACTGCAGCATGGCGTTCAGCGCCTGCTGGCCGTCGGTCGAGAAGCTGGCGGGCAGCACCATATCCGGCGGCGCCACGCCGTCTAGCACCGTGCGGCGGACCTTGCTGGGGAACAGGCGCAGATACTCCAGCGCCGCGCGGGTGCCGTAGCTAGCGCCGATCAGATTCCACTGCGGTGCACCCAGGGTCGCGCGCACCGCGTCAAAGTCCTGCATGGCGATGGTGCTGCTGTACTGGCGCAGATCACCGTGCGGCAGCTTGCCCAAGTCCTGGCGGCACTGGGCCATATTCTTCAGCATGAACTGCGGATCCAGCACCTGGGTCACCGGCAGCTTGGAAACATCGGCGCATTGCAGGGGCGCGGACTTGCCGGTGCCACGCTGGTCGATGAAGACCAGATCGCGCCGATTGTTCAGGCGCGACAGCCGGCTCAGCACCATGGGCGCGATATCGATGGCGCTCTGGCCGGGGCCGCCGGCCAGCATCAGCACCGGGTCGGGCTGCTTGTTGCGCGCCATCGCGGGCACGATCAGAAAATGCACATCGATCTGTGTGCCCTGGGGCTGGGCCGGGTCCAGCGGCCGCTTGATGCTGCCGCATTGCAGCTCGTTGGCGATGCCGGCAATGCGGCAGGGCTGGGTGGCTTTGCCGCTGGCCGGGCTGCTTTGGGCCAGGGCCTGGCTGCTGGCGCCCAAGCTCATGGCGGCGGCCGTGGCCGCCAAGGTCAGGGCGCTCGTTAGCTGGCGCCCTTTGTTTTGTCTCACTCGCATTCCGCTGGTCCTTGATTGGTAGTTCTAGGATGGGGCGGATTATGGTGAGATTTATCCTCGCACTACCCCGTCAGGCGTTGAGTAGCGGATAGGCGAGATGAACGGTCGGGCCGCTGTTTGAATGGTTGCAGAACCGGGGCCAGCTTGTGATCCGTCCGGCCGCCCCAAGCTGCAGTTCATCGCATGGCTCTCGGCCGGCGGATCAACAGGGCTTAGGCTGAGCCTGTTTTCTTATCGATCCAATCATTCATTCATTCTCTTGCGCGCAAGAAGAAAGGAGTCGCCCATGTCCTTCAGCGAAGAACTGGCCAAGCTGGCCGAGTTGCATCAGCGCGGCGTTTTGTCCGACGATGAGTACGCCCGCGCCAAGGCCAAGGTGCTGGGCGCGGAAGGGCCGGCGGCTTCGGCTCCGTTCGGCGGCGGCAGCGGTGCAGGCTTAGGTGCCGGCGTGTCTTCCATCAATGCCTTCAGGCGCAGCCGCGAGGACCGCTGGTTGGGCGGCGTCTGCGGCGGCCTGGCCCAGCTGACGGCCACCCCCGCCTGGTTGTGGCGCTTGATGGTGACCTTGCTGGTCTTGTGCGCCGGCAGCGGCCTGCTGGTCTATTTGCTGCTTTGGATCTTTGTGCCTGAAGAAGACTGAGCCCGCACGGCCAAGCCGGAAGGCTTGGCCCGGCTGGCGAAGGCCCAGCCGCGATACAAGCGGATGGGCATGACTCGCTCCTTCAGCCGGCAGCCTCGCGCCGCCCAAACATGCCCCAGCCTTCCATGCTGAGCACCTGCTCGTCGTTTTGATTGAACACGGCCCAGGCCGAGCGCACCAGGCCGATCTGCGGGCGGCTATTGCTGGGGCGGGCTTCCTGCACCGTCATGCGCACCCGCAAGGTGTCGCCGGGGCGCACGGGCTTCAACCAGCGCAGATTGTCGATGCCGGGCGAGCCCTGGCTGGTGGAGTCCAGCAGATAGGCATCGCACATCATGCGCATCACCATGGCGCAGGTGTGCCAGCCGCTGACCGAGAGTCCGCCCAGCACCGAGGCCTCGGCGGCGACCTCGTCCAGATGCAGGGGCTGGGGGTCGTAGGCGGCGGCAAAGCGCAGGCCTTCTTCACGGTCCACGGTCATCCCGCCAAACTCGAACACGCGGCCGGGGGTGAAGTCTTCAAAAGCATAGCTAGGCATGGCGGCAATATAGCTAAGTTGATCGTTCCGCCGGCAGCACCTAGGTGACAGCCCGCGGGGCAATTTGGGCCGCGCTGCAAAGGCTGGAATTTCGGCGTATCGTGCAGCGGCTCGGTCATAGGCTCAAGCCATGGCCGTACCCCTTCTTGTTCAGGAAAAAGGATTTGCAATGAAGCTTTATTACAGCCCCGGTGCCTGCTCCCTGTCCCCCCATATCGCCCTGCGCGAGGCGGGCCTGCCTTTCGAGCTGGTGCAGGCCAGCACCAAGACCAAGAAGCTGGCGGACGGCAGTGATTTCTACGCCATCAACTCCAAGGGCTCGGTGCCGGTGCTGGAGCTGGACAATGGCCAGCGCCTGACCGAAGGCCCGGCCATCGTCCAGTACATCGCCGATCTGGCGCCGGCCTCCAAGCTGGCCCCGGCCAATGGCACTTGGGAGCGCTATCGCTTGCAGGAATGGCTGAACTACATCACCTCCGAGCTGCACAAAAGCTTCTCGCCTCTGTTCAACCCGGCCACGGTGGAAGAGACCAAGACGCAGGTCCGCGCCATGTTGCAAGCCCGTCTGAGCTGGGTCAATGAGCAGCTGGAAGGCAAGCAATACCTGCTGGGCGATCAGTTCAGCGTGGCCGACGCCTACCTCTTCGTCGTCTCCAACTGGGGCCAGTATGTGGGCGTGGAGATCGCCGAGCTGAGCAATTTGGTGGCGCTGCGCGGCCGTGTGGCGGCCCGCCCTGCGGTGCAGGAAGCGCTCAAGGCCGAAGGCCTGCTCAAGTAAGACTTAGAGCGGCTAACAAAACTCTCCTAGCCGCGTTGCATTGCCTTGCCGTACTTCTGTACTGTCTGCGGCAACGCGCCTTGCTAGGACCGCTGCGCTGAGTCTTGTTAGCCGCTCTTACCCCCTTGCCGACGCAAGGGCCAAGAAAAAAGGCGAGTCACTGACTCGCCTTTTCCATTCCCCGACAGCGGCCGAATCAGCCAGCCTTGCCGGGCTTGGGCAGCAAGGCCTCGCAGGTGGCGCGCTGCTTGTCGGCCACCTCGACCTTGGCGCAGATGCCGTCCAGCTGGGCGCGCAGGCGCTTGATGGAGGGATCAAACTGGCCCTTGGCATTCCACTGCTGCAGACTCTTGCCCACGCGCTGCAGGGAGCGCGCGCTGCGCTCGTAGAAACTGCCCTTGTCTTGCGCGGCCTCGTTGAACAGCAGGGCGGCGGTCTTCTCGATGCGCTCGCTGTCCTGCGGTGCCAGCTCGACCAGATTGGCCACATAGCCGGCGCCCCATTGCAGGCGGGTGGCCGGGCCTTGGCTCTTGTTGAAGGCTTCTTCCGACCAGCGCAGGGCCTCGTCCTTGCGGCCTTGCTTCTTGGCGTTATTGGCCAGACCGCTCATCAGGTAGTAGGGCGAGTGGCTCTTGGCCAGGCCGGCCTTGAGCAGCTCGTCGCTGTCCTTCCACTGGCCGGTTTGGCCCAGCAGATAGGCGGCCGAGCTGATCACGGCCTGGCGCTCGTAGCCGTCGGTGATTTCACGGTCGGCGCGGGCGGCCTGGTCCTTCACTTCCTTGACCAGGGCCGGGTTCAGCTTGGGATAAAGCTCGGTCTTGGCCACGTCCAGGCGGGCCAGGTCCACACGGGCGTTCAAAGCCTGCAGGCGGTCGGCCCGCGAGAGGCTGGTGTCGGCTTCAAAGCGCTTGAGTGCGGTTTCCAGCTGGGCTTGCAAAGCCGTGCGCTCGGGGCCGGCCTGCGGTGCCAGGGCGCGCAAGATGTCGGGCGCGCCGTTGCTGATCACATCGACCAGTGTGCGCGACTCGGTGGGACTGGCCAGCAGCTTGGCGACGCGTTCGCGCTGGGCGGCGTCGGCGCTGACGCCCTTGCCGTTCTCGCTTGCCGAGAGCGACTTCAGCCACAGCCGGGTGCCGGTCTCCGGGTCCACGCTCTGTGCCGCCGTGGCCAGCTGGGCCAGCAGGGCCGGCACCTGAGCCTGGGGCAGCAGCTGGTCTTGATCCGATTCCCAGGAGTAGAAGCCCAGCAAACGCCATTCATTGACGTTCAGCTTCTTGCCGGCACGGGCATCCGCCAGCACGGCCTTGACGGGGCGGCCACCGGCCAGACCCAGCTGCATGACTTTCAGCACCTGGGGAGCGTCGATCTCGCCCGGCAGGCGGGTCAGCTCGGCGCCATCGGCGGTGAACAGAATCATGGTCGGGTAGCCACGCACCTTGAAGCGGGTGCCCAGCTTTTGCGCGCCCGGCGAGTCACCGTCGATGTGGACGGCGACGAAGGCGCGGGTTTGCTCGATGAAGTCCTGGCGGTTGAACAGTGTGGCCTTGAGCTGATTGCAAGGCGGGCACCACTTGGCGCCCCAGTAGAGCAGCAGCGGTTTCTTTTCGCTGCGGGCCTGGGCGAAGGCGCGCTCGATATCGGCGTCCGCGCCGGCTTCTTGCCAGGCCACGGCCTGGCTGGTGGCGGTGGCCGGCGCGGCCGCATGAGACAGAACGGGTAGGGTCGCGGTCAGCAGACCGAGGCTGAGGCTGGCGGCCAGCAAGGTGGGCTTGAGTGTCATGGTCTTCGTCCAGTGTGTGCTGCGGATTCAGGTCCGCATTGTGAGGCTTGGCGCGCCCTGTTTCGCGCGAAAAGCGCGCAAGCAAATGCGCCTAGCGAGCAAGCCGCTTAGGGCAACGCTGAACAAGTCCCTCGTGTGCCGCGCATCCGCGCGTCGGGCGTCCAACGGCGTTGCTTTAGGCCTGGGCGGCGGCGCCGGCCGAGTTCGTCAAACCCAGCTGGGCCTGGCCATAACTGCGCAAGACCTCGGCAATCACCACCTTGTAGCCGTCCAGCCAATTGGCCTGGGCGGCCTTGGCCTGCAGATGGGCCGGGTGCTGCATCAGCTGCTGCAGGGCGTCCAGCGAGTCCCAGTAGTAGACGTTGGAGTAAACCCCCGTCGCCACGTTCTCCCAAGCTTCCTCGCCTAGATAGCCAGGCAGGGACTTGGCCGCCTCGGCAATGATCTGGTCCAGGCGATGGAACTCCGCGTCGTACTGCTTCTTGGCGAAGATGAAGGTGGAGGAGTACATGGTGGCAGAGGCCCTTCAAGCGAGTGAGGAAACGCGCCGCATTAGAGCAGCTTTGAAGGCGTCTCGCCGCTCGCCGTCAACAGCTCCTTGGCCTGGGTGGCCGCGCCCTCGGCCTCTTCCTCTTGGCGAAGCTTTTCGGCCGCCTTCGCATGGGCGGCGCCGTGGTTCTCATTGATGGAGATTCGCACCAAGGAGGCATGCTGTTGAGGACTGCTTTGTCGCAGGGCCCGCGTTAGGAAGGCATATGGATGCGATTGCTGTTGCTGCCACGGCGCTGGCGCAGCGCCGCCAAGCCCGCCAGACCGCAGGCCAGCAGCAGCAGGCTGGCCGGCTCGGGCACGGCTTGCGCCAAGGTCACGGTGCTGAAGCCTTGCGAGAAATTGCTCAGCGCGGCGGCCTGCTGTGGCCACAGATCGAACTGGAACAAGACGCCTTGCGGGTTGCCCAGATAGCTTGTCTGGTCTGCCGCCAAAAGGCCGACGCTGAAGGTGGTGGCCACCGTGCCGGGCGTGCTGGCCCAGGCGCCGCTGAACTCGATATCAAAGCTGATCTTGCCGCCCAAGCTGAGGGACTGAAAAGCGTTGTTGAAAAAGGCCTGATTGCCCAGGCTCAGGCCTTGAGCGAGCGAGCCCTGGGCCTCGCCCTCCAGGCTCAGCGCGCTGCCGAAGGCGCCGCTGAAATGGTTGAGCGAGACCTGCGCGGCCGGTGCGGGCAGGGCACCGGCCAGGAACTGCAGATCCAGCCAGCCTGTGCCTTGCAGGCCTTGGGTATCAATGACCGCGTGATAGCGCGGGCCGGCCGCCAGGGCTTGGGTCTGAGCGAGGCAGCCCAGCAGCAGGGCCAGGACGAGGGGTTTGAGCGATGAAGAAGAGATCATGGTTTTGTCGGTTTTCGTGCTGAGGGTGCCGCGCATCACAGAGCGCCGCGGTAGAGCTTGGCCGTGTAGCTGATGGCTTGCTTGCTGGGGTTGCTGAAGCTCACGGGGATGCTGAGCGAGCCGCCTGCTGTTAGGCCAGCGGGCAGGGCTAACAAGGGCGCGCCGGCATAGCTGCCATTGGCATTGACCAGGCTGACGCCGGCGGGCAAGTTCGTCAGGGCCAGCTGCAAGGGGCCGCTCAGGGCGCTGCCGCTGCCGTTGCTGATCAGCAGCGTGCCCGTGTAGAGCTGGGTGGCGCGGTTGAACACCAGGCCTGAGCTGCTCAGGCGCAGGGCGCTGCTGAGGTCTTGCACATTGCTGATGTTGAAGCTGAGCTCGCCCGAGCTGGCGCTATTGCCTGCGGCGTCAAAGGCCAGGGCCTTGAGGCTGTGGGCGCCATTGCTAAGCAGCTTGGAGTCCAGGCTCAGCGCGTAGGGCGCGCTGGTGGGGCTGCCGACGAGCTTGCCGTCCAGATAGAACTCCACCCGAACCACGCCCACATCGTCGCTGGCCGTGGCCTGGAGCTGAATCGTGCCGCTTGTGCCGCTGACCGAGGCGCTGACGCTAGGCGCTGTGGTGTCGGCTTTTTGGTTCACCCAGAGGGGCGCCGACCACAGGGTCTTGCCATCGTCTTGCGTCACCTTGGCGTAGTAAAAGTGCGCGCCCAGGCTGGGCGTTAGGGTGGTGGTGGCTTGGCTGCTCAGCACCGTCACCGTGCCCCGGCGTTTGGGCACGCCCTCGAAGATCTGCACCGCCGCGGCCTTGCGGCCGGCGCTATTGCTGAAGCTGGCTTGCAGCTTCAGCGGGCCGGCGTTGTCAAAGCTCTCGCCCATCAGATGGCCGTTGGCGCTGAGGATGAGCTGGGAGTTCTTGTCCAGCGTGGCGAAGACGCGGCGCGCCTTGATGGCGGCGGCAAAGCTGGCTGGACTCAGCGGCGTGCCATTGGGGATCAGCACCGCCGTGCGGTTGGTGGCGGAGGCACCCCAGTTGGCACAGTGGTTGTCTTGATTGCTGCTGAACGCGACGCGAAAGCCCGCTTCCAAGGCCTTTTTGCAAGCGCCCTCGTAGTTGCTGAAGCTGGTCTCGGTTTCGGTGGTGTTGGTGGAGAAGGCGCCGGAGTTGGCGACCTCGCACAAGGCCATGGCTTCCCCGCCGTCCGCCGTATAGCCCAGATCCACGCCCAAGGCCTTGAACTGGCCGCTGGCCGATGGGTGGTTGAACTGGCCCAGCAGGCCGCGCTGGCGCATCAAGGTGTAGAGCGCGGCGTAGTTGCCTTTCTCGCTGAAGGTATCGGCCAGCAGCTGTTGGCTGGCGTTGTACTCCCAGCCGAACAGCTCCTGGGCGTTGAGGATGTTGAGGTGACCGCCGTTGTTGATGACGCCCCATTCCTGGCCGTAGAGGGCCAGAAAGTCAGGGTGGCTGGTGTTGAAGCTCTTGGCCGTGCTCAGCCCGCTTTGGAACAGGTTCTTGGCATAGGCCGGGGTCTGGGCCGTGTTGGTGCCGTCGGAGCCGTCGAACATATGGTTGTGTTCGGACGCCATCAGAAAGTCCAGCTTGCGATCGCGGGCGTAGTTGAAGGCGTCGATGGGGCCGTAGGCGGCCGACTGCGGGGCTTGCGCGCCGCCGCAGCTGCTCAGATTGCCGCCGCCATCGCTGTGATTGGTCTGGCTGTGCAGATTGCCGTAGTAGACGGTGTAGGGCAGGGCGCCGTTCGCTGCAGTGGCGGCGGCCGAGCGGCCGATCGAGGCGGTCTGGCTGCGCGTCGTGGCCAGGGGCTGAAAGGCCGGCAGCTGGACCGCGGGCAAGGCACCGACCTGCATGTCCCAGCTTTGCTCGATCAGCTCGGGCGGCTCCTGGCCCTCGACTTCGCTTTGGGCCTGGGCCTGGGCCTCAGCCAGCACGCGCTCCACGAACTCGGGCTGCGCCGAGCTGGGCGGGAAGCCCGTGCTGGCCTCGCGTGAGACGGCGGTGAGGCG
The DNA here is from genome assembly GCF_003852425.1 of Paucibacter sp. KBW04. Classification (GTDB taxonomy): domain Bacteria; phylum Pseudomonadota; class Gammaproteobacteria; order Burkholderiales; family Burkholderiaceae_C; genus Paucibacter_A. The sequence goes on from NZ_QAJN01000008.1 coordinate 127,811, forward strand.
GAGTTGATAGATCCCGTCGGCCAGGCCGGGCTGGGCTTTGCGCCCGGCCCAGTCCACCTGCACAACGACGTCCTCCTGCAGCAGCGATTCGACGCCATACCAGCGCTGCAAGGCCTCACCCTTTGGGCTCAGCAGCTCCAGCCGCCAGGACACCGCCTGGGCCTGGGCCAGATGCGGGTACTCGAAGCGCAGGGTGAAGCGCCGGGCCTGGCTGGCATCTGTCGCGCGGAAGGGCACTTGCAGGGTGGCGTCGAACTCTTGGTGGTCGACGGCTCCGGCCTGGGCCTTGCCGCCGGCCAGGCTCAGCAGGGCGGGCAGCAAGGCGAGCGCCAGCGAGGTCTTGAGGAAAGGGTGGCGAGCCATGTGGTGGTTCTCGGGTGAGCCTGGTCGGGACGAGCGCAAGCCGGAGGGCGGTGCAGCGCACACGGCCATCCTGTCTGGATGAAAAGCGGTGGTGGGGGGCCCGGCTCCCAGAACGGGGCGGGCCAGCAACTTCGCCTGGCACCTCAGCCAGCCCCGTGGGGCTGACTGAGGCGCCAGGCTCATAAGCGCGGGCGAATCAGCCCGTGGGTCTTGTTAGGCCTTGCGGCGGCGAGCCACGAAGCCGATGGCGCCCAGGCCGGCCAGCAGCAGGGCATAGGTCTGGGGTTCAGGCACAGCGGCGGCAACGGCGCTGAAGCTCACGTTGTCGATGGCCAGGCCGTGGTCGTTGCCGGTTTCGTTGCGCTCGGTCCAACGAACCCACAAGGTGTCACCGGCAGCCCAGGCGGTGTTGATCTGACCGCCTCGGCCGGCGACCAAACCGGCGCCATTGCCATTGACGGTCGCAGCGGTCGTGCCGACCACGGGAGAAGTCCAGTCGAAGTTGGCGCCCGGAGCGGTCCAGCTGGTGACGGCGGCAAAGCTGGCGCCGAAGCCATATTCCAGCACCATGGAATGGGCGGTGGCATTGCCGCCATTGCGCCATTGCTCGCCGTCGAAGGCGAGATTGAAACCTGCCAAGGCGCTGCCGCTGTTATTGGTCAGGGACAGGGCAATCCAGCCGGCCACGGCGCCGTTGGCGGGTGAGCCGAAGTAAGTGCCGCCGGAACCCACGCCGCCCAGGGCGCGGTCGCTATTGCCGCTGACGCCAAAGCTGCGGAAGCCGCCGGTATTGGAGCCGCCGGCATCGGCCAGGTAGGAGGTAATGGCGGCTTTGTCCTTGTTGAACAAGCTCCAGCCAGCCAGGGTGCTGTCATTGGCCCAGGCGACGTTGCTGGTCGAGGTGGTCTTGGCCAGGCTGTCGAAAGACTGGCTGTAGACAAAGCTGCTGCTGTCCACCGACACGGCGGCTTGGGCGGGAGCGGTCAGGGCCAGAGCGCTCAGGGCGGCGGTCAGGAAGATGGTTTGCTTTTTCATCACGGTAGAGATCTCTTTGTGTTGCTTTGTTGGACAAGATTTGACAGAGACCAGGGCCTTGGGCGCCTGGAACGACGCCGCCGGGCCGACCTGTCCTCCGACAAGCCCCCCTGCTGCGCCCGGCGCTTCAAACAGCGGCGCCCGATCGCTTTCGCAAACGTTTGCCCTTCTGTTCGACTCGCGCAATTCCTGGCGTGAATCCGCAGGCCTCTCGTGCTCTGCGCTCAAGAGGCGGAGAAATTCCGACGACGCATCGTTGCCGGGCACCGGGCCCAACGTCTGACAAGACCTCAGCACTTCACCGAAGCGAAGAATAGCCAGCGAGCCGTGGCAGCTGTGTGTCAGCCCGTCCCATGTTCTGGCTTGTCCGGCCCCTCAAACGTGGGGGGTGTCGGCCGGATGAAACGCGACTTGACGGCGGGCCTGTCCTGCGTCACGCAAGAGCACAATGGCCCGCATTCCACGCAACTTGGCTCTGCTCGCCCCATGCCTGCCGCTTCTTCTCGTCGCTCGCCGGCCCGCACCGATACGGCGCCCTTATCGACCCTCAGCCTGGCCCAAGCCATGGCTCGCTTGCAGGCGCTCGCCAGGCCCGAGCAACTGGCCGGCATGCAGCGCTTTGCCATGCATGGTGAGGCGCGCCTGGGTGTGGCCGTGCCGCAGCTGCGCGCCCTGGGCAAGGCCTTGGGTCCGAATCATGAATTGGCTTTGCAGCTGTGGGACAGCGGTGTTCCGGACGCGCAAATCCTTGCCTCCCTGCTGGCCGAACCCCAGCGTCTCAGTCAAGCCCAGATGGATCATTGGACCTTGGGGTTGCAGGCCTGGGATGTGTGCGATCAGGCCTGCCTCAACGCCTTTCGCCGCTCACCCCTGGCCTGGGCCAGCATCCCGCGCTGGGCGGCGGCCGAGGCGGAATATGTGCGGCGTTGTGCCTTCTCCTTGCTGGCCGTGTTGGCGGTGCATGACAAGGGCCGCGCCGATGCCGACTTCATCGCTTGCCTGGGCTTGATCGAGGCGGCGGCGGGGGACGAACGCAACTTCGTCAAGAAGTCGGTCAACTGGGCTTTGCGTCAGATCGGCAAACGCAATCCGGTGCTCAGAACCGAAGCGATGGCCGCGGCCTTGCGCATCCAGGCCCAGGCGTCCCGCAGCGCGCGCTGGATCGCGGCCGACGCGCTGCGCGAGCTGCGCGGCAAAGCCGGCTCATAAAGGTTCGCGCAGCTTCAGAAAGCGCGCCAGCACCTGGCGGGCGGCGTCCAGTTCGGCGCGTTGGGCGGGGCCGGCTTCGGCCGCCTGAATCGCTCTTTGCAAGGCCTCGAACTCGGCGCCACCGGCGGCGCGCAGCAGGGCGCTGTGGCGGCTCAGCAGGGCCTGAGCCTGGGCGGCGTCGCGGCTGAGGGCGGTGTCCAGTTGCTCCAGCAGGGACTGCAGTTGCACCGCATCCATGCCGGCGGCCTCGCTGCTGGCATCGGGCTCGGCGTCCTGGCTGCGACGGTCGGGCAAGTGCAGGGTCAGGGACAGGATGAGATCGTCCAACTGCTTCTCGGCCACGCTCATCAAGGCGTGCAAGCGTGCCGGAGCCTGCGACTCGCGCAGGGCGATTTCCAGCGGCTCCAGCGCGTCTTGCAAGCTGGTGGCGCCGATATTCGCGGCCAGGCCTTTTAGCGTGCGGGTGTTGCGCTCGGCCAGCGGCCAGTCTTCGGCCATCACCGCGTCGCGAATCTCCACCAGGGCCAGGCGACGCGTGCCCATGAATTTGTGCAGCAGATCCAGATAGACGGTCGGGCGGCCCGCCACCCGGCGCAGGCCCAGGGCCATGTCCAGGCCGAGGATGTGGCTGGGCAGGCGTACCGTCTGCTCAGGCCGGCTGACCAGGGTGATGGGTTTCTCAAACACCGGCCGCGCCGGGTGTGGGTTGCCCAGGCCGGCGCGGGGTTTGATCCAGCGGGCCAGGGCCGTCCACAAGGCCTCGGGCTCGATGGGTTTGGCCAGATAGTCGTTCATGCCGGCGGCCAGGCAGCGCTCGCGGTCGCCGGGCAGGGCGTTGGCCGTCATGGCCACGATGGGCAGGCCGCTGTGGCGCCGCATGGCGCGGATCTGGCGGGTGGCGACCAGGCCGTCCATCTGCGGCATCTGCATGTCCATCAGCACCAGGTCGTAGCGCTGGCTGTCCACCCGGGCCAAGGCCGCCAGGCCGTGTTCGGCCAGATCGACCACAAAGCCGGCCTCCTCCAGCAATTCCTTGGCGATTTGCTGGTTCAAATCGTTGTCTTCCACCAGCAGAATGCGCGCACCCATCAGGCTTTGTAGCTTGGGCGGGGTGCTCAGCGTTTCCTTGGGGCTCAAGGCCTCGGCCTCCGGCGCCTGGCTGGTCTGGGCGGCGTCTTGCTCGCTGACCAGCTTGACCATGGTGTCAAAAAGCAGGGAGGCATTGATGGGCTTGAGCATCACCTCCACCATGCCCGAGGATTCGGCGCCGCGCAGAGATTCCTCGCGCCCATAGGCCGTCACCATCACTTGCTGGGGCATGTGTTTGAGGCCGAGCTCGCGGATGCGGCGGGCCGCTTCCAGGCCGTCCATGCCTGGCATCTGCCAGTCCATCATGACGATGTCGAAATGGCGGTCGGCCGCCTCGGCATCGCGCACCGCGTAGATGGCGGAGGCGCCGGAGCTGGCCGTCTCCACCTTGAAGCCAAGCGCGGCCAGCATATCGGTCAGCACCGTGGCAGCATGCTCGTTATCGTCCACCACCAGCACACGGCGGCCGCGCAGATCGACGCTGGGCAGCAGGGGCCTGGCCTTGAACTCGCCCACCTCCAGCTTGGCCGTGAACCAGAAGGTGGCGCCCTTGCCGGGCTGGCTTTCCACGCCCACCGTGCCGCCCATCAACTCGGCCAGGCCCTTGCTGATGGCCAGGCCCAGGCCCGTGCCGCCATGCTTGCGGCTGCTGCTGGTCTCGGCCTGGGAAAACTTCTGGAACAGGCGTCCGATCTGGGCGGGCCCCAAGCCGGGGCCGGTGTCCTTGACCTCGAAGCGCAGCAGCACATGGCTGGGCTTGCTCAGGGGTTCCTGGTCCTGGGCCAGGCGGACCCGCACGATGACCTCGCCCTGCTGGGTGAACTTGACTGCGTTATTGGCATAGTTGATCAGCACCTGCCCCAGACGCATGGGGTCGCCCAGCAGATAGGGCGGCACCTCGGGGGCGACCTCAAACACCAGTTCCAAGCCTTTGTCATTGGCCTTCTCGGCGATCACATTGGCCACGTTCTGCAGCATGGCGTCCAACTCGAAGGCGATGTGCTCGATGCTCAAGAGGCCGGACTCCACCTTGGAGAAGTCCAGGATATCGTTGATCAGGCCCAGCAGCTGCTCGCCGGAGAGGCGGATCTTGCCGACGTAGTCGCGCTGGCGCACCGTCAACTCGGTACGGCTGGCCAGATGGGACAGGCCGATGATGGCGTTCAGCGGCGTGCGGATCTCGTGGCTCATATTCGCCAGGAACAGGCTTTTGGCCTCGGTCGCCTCCTCGGCCTGGACGCGTGCCGCCTTCAGCTCGCCCAGGGTGAGCGCGAGGTGCCGCTGCATGGTGTCCACGGCCGTCAAGGCTTGCGAGTGCTTCAGCTCGGCAGGGTCCAGGGTGGTGTCCCACTCACCCCCGGCGATGCGCAAGACGGCGTCGCTGACGGCATGGGACTCCAGCACCAGGCGCCGCATACGGATGGCGATGAAGGACACGACGGCGGCCTGCACGCAGGCGTACAAGAGGTGTTGCCACAGGGGATGACTGCCAAACAGGCTGCGGCCGTCGTTGAACAAGGTGATGCCCAGCCCCATGGGCTGGAGCAGCAGGAAGACGAGGTGGTGGAGCAGCAAGGCCAGGGTGGCCACCACAATGGGGCGCCAGTCGCAGTAGACGACCAGGGCCGCCAGCATCACGAAAAAGCTGAAATGCGATTCCGGGTCGCCACCGGTTTGCTGAATCAGCAAGGCGGCGAGGACGATGAAGGCCAGGGCCATCACCAGGCGGGAAAGCAGCTTTTCGGGGTAGCGCCAGGCCAACCAGGCCGGGATGGCCAGGGCCGGCAAGCCAATCCCCAGAGCCAGGCCCCAGCTATGTGTGCTGGCCGCCAGCGCAAAACAGCACAGCAGATGCAGGCCGCCCAGGCCCAGCATCAAGCGATGGGCGTCGCGGTAGTAGGCGATCTCGCGAGCAGAGGGGGTACTCATTGCTGCGGCGGATCGGCTAGCTACTAAGACTAGGGTCTAGTTTGCGCGGCATACAAACCCCTTTTTTGAACGGCTGGTTGTGCTGGCTGGGTTCGGGGTCAGTATAGGGGGGCGTGCCTTAATCAATGCCAAATTGCGGGCAAGCGGCGAGCGATTGATGGGCTCAAAAAAAAACCGCCCGAAAAGGCGGTTTTGCTTGAAGCTTGGTGCGAACCCCCAGGGCCTGGGGGCGCACAAGCGACTTACTGGCTTGTGTCTTCGCGACGCAAGATGATGGGGTAGGGCAGCACTGGGTCACCCAGCACGAAGGCCGAGTAAACGCCGTTGGCGTAGAAGGGCTGGCCGACCTTTTCGGTCAGAGCCGGGTTGGCGGTCGACAGATTGATCATCACGCGCGAACCCAGGTTCGAATTGGTGATCAAGGAGAAGGGCGTCGACGAAGTGCCTGGCAGCACATTGCGGGCCACTTCGGCAAGATCAACCAACATGCCGGCGGAAGCCGTGGTGCTGGCCACGCCGTTGACCAGGCGCACCTTGGTGTAGCCGGAGGTCGGCAGACGGTTGTCGTCGGCGATCAGCGACACCACCGGCGCAGCGGCGGTGCCCGACACCAGGAAGCTGAAGTCACCGCCAGCGGCCAGAGCGGTCGTCGTGGGCATGGTGTAGCTGACTGCGGTGCCGTTGATCGACAGGTCCAGCTTGTAGGCGCCGGCCGCGGTGGTCACGTACTTGCCGATTGCCGGGGCCAGCGAAGAAGACATCAGCGACACGCCGTTGACGCTTGCCGTCACCGAAGTGCCATCCGAGGATGCCGAGCCGTCCGCGTTGTGTGCGGCCACAGAGGCCAGACCATTGATCAGGCGGGCACGGGCCGTGGTGGCCTTGTAGGAGGTCGCCGCACCTTGTTGTTCCAGCAGAATGGCGTCAACCAGTCGGCCACCGGTGGTCGAGGAGGTGGTGACGGCCGAGGTGGAAGTCACGGCAACCAGGGTGTAGACCTTGGTCGAATCCAGAGTCACGCTTGGAATATCCAGGCGAACGTCATCGGGCAGGCCGTTGCCGGTCAGGGTCAGGCGGAACTTGCCGCTGGTGAGCGGCAGGTAGTTCGTCGCGCTTTGGATATTGGACGCGGTGGCCGAATAGCGGCTCATCGGGTCCGTGTTCTTTTCAGCCGTGAGGTAGAGATCCAGCGAGCCTGCATCGGAGGCGCGGTTCAGCACCAGCAGCTTGGATTGGTTGGCGTTTGCAGCAGCCTCAGATTCCTGCAGCAAGGTTTGCTTGACCGACCCAGCGGCGCCAAAAGCAATGATGGTCGACTTGCTATTGCCGGCCAAAGTCGGCGTCCAGGACAGCAAGGTGCTGCCATTGCTGCTGTCCAGCAGCAGGGATGCGGTCGAGCCCGTGCTCACGCTGCTGTAGCTGCCCACGGAGCCGTAGGCCACCGAGGAATTGACCTTGGTGCTGTTGACGCTCAGATCGAGATTGGCATAACCCACGCTGGCGTTCAGCAAGCGGACATCGGTGTTATCGCCACTGCCACCGCCACCACCGCAAGCGGAAAGTAGTGCGGCGCTGGCCAGTGTCAGGCCGAGCGCCAAGGAATTGAATCGCATTGAAAAGCTCCGTTGAATGGTGTTGCGCGATTGGGCCAAGGCCTCATTGCTGGGTCATGTGGCTTGAGTTTCGCAATTGTGAAGTCAGACTCGCACAAGGCTTCATATTACAGGAGCCCGCTCTAATTCTCGGGCGGGCCCGCTGCTAGCATGCCCGGCACTCTAGTTCACCGGTCATCGCCATGTCCTACCCGCACCTGCTCAGCCCTCTGGATCTCGGCTTCACGACTCTGAAGAACCGCGTGTTGATGGGCAGCATGCACACCGGGCTGGAAGACGGACGCAAGCACTTTGAGCGCATGGCCGTTTATTTTGCCGAGCGGGCGCGGGGCGAGGTGGGTTTGATTGTGACCGGAGGTTTCGCGCCCAATATCGAGGGCTGGGCCAAGCCTTTCGCGGGCACCCTGGCCACCTCGGGCGCGGCGCGCCGCCATCAGCAGATCACTCGGGCCGTGCATGCCGAGGGCGGCAAGATCGCCTTGCAGATCCTGCACACAGGCCGCTACGGCTACCAGCCCTTTTGCGTGGCGCCCTCACGCATCCAGTCGCCCATCTCGCCTTTCACCCCGCGCGAGCTGTCGGCGCGCGGCATCGAGCGTCAAATCCGCGCCTTTGTGCGTTGTGCGAAGCTGGCGCGAGAGGCCGGCTACGACGGCGTGGAGGTGATGGGCTCGGAAGGCTATTTTCTGAACCAGTTCTTGGTGACCCACACCAATCAGCGCACGGACGAGTGGGGCGGCAGCTATGCCAACCGCATGCGCATCGTGATCGAGATCCTGACCCGCATGCGCGAGGCCGTGGGCCCGGACTTCATCATCATCTACCGCCTGTCCATGCTGGACCTGATTCCAAACGGCAGCAGCTGGGAAGAGGTGCTGGAACTGGGCCGTGCCGTGGCCAAGACCGGCGTCACCCTGATCAACACCGGCATCGGCTGGCATGAGGCGCGTGTTCCCACCATCGCCACCTCGGTGCCCCGCGCCGGTTTCACCTGGGTGACCAAGAAGCTGCGCGAGCAATTTCTGTTGGAAGGCATCAAGACGCCGCTGATCACCAGCAACCGTATCAACAGCCCCGAGGTGGCCGAGAACGTCTTGGCGGAGGGCAGTGCCGATATGGTCAGCATGGCCCGGCCCTTCCTGGCCGACCCCGAGTTCGTCAAGAAAGCGCGCCAGAACCGAGCCGATGAGATCAATACCTGCATCGCCTGCAACCAGGCCTGCCTGGACCACACTTTTGCGCAGAAGATCTCCACCTGCCTGGTCAACCCGCGAGCGGCTTATGAGCAGGAGTTCAAGTTCGTGCCCCTCTCTGCAACCCAGCAAAAGCGCAAGACGGTGGCCGTGGTGGGCGCCGGCCCGGCCGGCTTGGCGGCGGCCACCCAGCTGGCCGAGCGGGGGCACGAGGTGCATCTTTTTGATGCAGCGGACGCCATCGGTGGCCAGTTCAATCTGGCCCGCCGCATCCCCGGCAAGGAGGAGTTCAGCGAAACCCTGCGCTACTTTGCCCGCCGCATCGAGACCACCGGCGTGCATCTGCATCTGCGCCGCCGCGTCACGGCGGACGATTTGCTGAGCTTTGACGAGGTCATCCTGGCCACCGGCGTGACGCCGCGCAATCCGCGCATCAAGGGCCAGGACGACCTGGCTCTTGCCGGCAAGGTGGCCAGCTATATCGATGTGCTGACCGGCAAGGCACAGGTGGGCGAGCGGGTGGCCATCGTCGGGGCGGGCGGCATCGGTTTTGATGTGGCCGAATTCCTGGCCGAGCATCCGGGCCAGTCCCTGGCGCTGGACGCGCCCGCCTGGCGGCGCGAGTGGGGCGTGGCCGACCCGCAGGAATTGCGCGCCGGCCTGGCCCGCCCGCAGCCGGCCGCGCCGGCCCGCCAAATCACGCTCTTGCAGCGCAAGCCCGGCAAGCTGGGCGGCGGCCTGGGCAAGACCACCGGCTGGATTCACCGTGCGGCCCTGAAGATGAAGCAGGTGGAGATGCTGTCCGGCGTCAACTATGAGGCCATCACAGCCGAGGGCCTATGGGTCAGCTATGGCGAAAAGCGTGCCGACACGCAATTGATCGCCGTCGACACCATTGTTTTGTGCGCCGGCCAGGAGCCCTTGCGTGAGCTGGAAGCCCCGCTTCGTGCGGCTGGCGCCCGGGTGCATTTGATAGGTGGCGCCCTGGAAGCCGGCGAATTGGACGCAAAACGTGCAATTTTGCAGGGAACGCAGCTCGCTTACACCTTGTAAACCCTCGGCTAACTCAAGTCTGGCGCTGACACTACCGAAACGGTGAGACGAGGGGTCGCCTGTTGTCCCGGGCGGTCAAGATTTAAAAGAGCAGCGCTAGCCATGCCGACCTAACGGGTCAACCCGGCAGACGCTGACGTCAAAGTTTGGGTGGGGCATGAAAGCATTTTTCTTTTGCCGGTCGGCCGCCAGGTCGACAGGGAGGGGCGTGAGCGCCAGCCGCGTCTTCAGACCCGTGTTGAGCCAGGTGGCTGCTGTGGCGGCTGCGAGCTTGGCCACGCCGGTCTGGGCGGCCTCGCCGGTGCTGCTGGGTGTGGACCTGTCCTTTCTTCATGACCCCAGCTTCTGGTGGCTAGCCTTCAGCCTGCTGGGCGTGGTCGCCATGGCCCTGGCCCTGGGTCTGCTTTATATGTTGCGCCTGCGTTTGCGCCTGCGCCGCCGGGAACTGCAGGCCGTGCGGCGTGAGCGTAGCAAGCTCAGCGCCCTGCTCAATGCGATTCCCGACCCGGTCTATTTCAAGGATCAGCAAGGGGCTTACGAAGGCTGCAACCCCGCCTTCGTTACTTGCACCGGCCTGGCCGAGTCGCAGCTGCTGGGTTTCAGCGATCAGCAGCTGAGCCAGAGCCCGGACTGGAGCCTGGCCCTCAATCACAGCAGCCCGGCCGTGGGCGGCATGCAGCGCACCCTGGCCTGGTCGACCCGGCCGGATGGGCAGCGCGTCTGCCTGGACGTGGTGCAGGCACCGGTGTTTGCCGATGGCCAGAATATGGGCTCGGTGGGCGTGGCCCGCGATGTGACGGCCTTGCGCGAGGCCATGACCCAGCTGCACCGCGCCGTCACCGTGTTCGAGCATTGCGGCGAGGGCATCATGGTGCTGGATGCCGATCTGCTGATCCGCGACGTCAACCCGGCCCTGTGTGCCATCACCGGCTATAGCTGCGAAGAGCTGCTGGGCACCATGCCCCACTATCTGCAAATCGGTGAGCAAAACCCCGAGATCCTCAAGGAGCTGTGGGCCGAGGTGGCTGCCAAGGGCAAGTGGAGCGGCGAACTGCTGGAGCGCAACAAGGCCGGCGTCGCCGTGCCCCTGTGGGCCACCATCGTCTGCGTGCCGCCGGCCGAGGCGGGGGGCGAGGCGCATTACCTCTCGGTGCTGACCGATATCTCGCGCATCAAGGCCACCGAGGCCGAGCTGCTGCACCAGGAGCTGCATGACCGCCTGACCGGCCTGCCCAATCTGGCCCTGCTGCGTGACCGCATCGAGCGCCAGATCGGCATTGCCGAGCGCGAGCGCAGCAGCGTGGCCGTGCTTTACATCGATTTGGACGGCTTCCGCGAGGTCAACGATGTGGCCGGCCATGCGGCGGGTGACGCGGTGCTGAAAGAGGCCGCCGCGCGCTTCTTGAATGTGGTGCGCTTAAGCGACTCGGTGGCGCGGGTGGGGGCGGATGAATTCGTCATCGTCTTGTCCGGCCTGGTGGATGAGGAGACCGCCATGCGCCTGGGCGAGCGCCTGATCGATGCCATGCACGAGCCCATCGTCGTCAGCGAGGGCGAGCCCAGCCGCCATTTCAATCTGGGCGCCAGCATAGGCCTGGCCCTGTTCCCGGCCGATGGCGTGACGGTGGACGAGCTGCTGCGCAATGCCGAGGCGGCCATGTGCCGGGCCAAGGCCCATGCCCGCAACACGGTGCAGGCCTACCGGCCCGAGCTGACCCTGGCCGTGCAAAAGCGCTTCGAGCTGACCCATGCCTTGCGCCACGCCTGTGAGGTGGCGCAGTTCCGCCTGGAGTACCAGCCGCAGGTCCGTTTGACCGATGGTGCGCTGATCGGTGCCGAGGCCTTGCTGCGCTGGCGCCACCCCACCCGTGGCCCGGTCTCGCCTATGGAGTTCATCCCCCTGGCCGAGGAGACCGGTCTGATCGTGCCCATCGGACGCTGGGTGTTGGAAACCGCCTGCGCCCAAGCGGCGCGCTGGCAGGGCGTGGCCGGCAAGCCGCAGCAGGTGGCCGTCAATGTCTCGGCCCGCCAGCTGCGCCAGCCGGACTTTGTCGTGATGGTGGAGGCCATCCTGGCCGCCACTGGCTGCCCGGCCAAGGCCTTGGAGCTGGAGGTGACCGAGAGCCTGCTGCTGGAGGATGCCGAAGCCGCCATCCAGCTGCTGGGCGCCCTCAATCAGCGTGGCGTGCGGGTGGCCATCGACGACTTTGGCACCGGCTATTCCTCCCTGTCCTATCTGCGCCGCATGCCGGTGCAGACGCTCAAGATCGACCGCAGCTTCGTCAGCGAGCTGGGCAGTGACGCCAATGTGGCCGCCATTGCCCGCACCGTCATCGTGCTGGCGCGCAGTCTGAATCTGGATGTGCTGGCCGAGGGCGTGGAAACCGCCGAGCAAGCCGCTTGGTTGCGCCGCGAGGGTTGCGACTGGGCCCAGGGCTGGTACTACGGCCGACCCGTGCCGGCGCTGGACTTTGCCCTGACCTTGCCACAGTCTGCGCAGCAGACGCCAGCGCGCGCGCTGGTGGAAGGCGACCTACTGCTGGCCGCCCTCTGAGCTGAAGGCGGGCACGGCAGCCGCGCCCAGCTCCAGCTTGGGCAGCAGGCGCAGGGTGGGCTCCAGGCCCAGATGCAGCAGCTCGGCAATGTCTTGCACATCCTGCTCCAGGCCGGGGTGGTTCCAGCCCTCCCGGGTGTGGCGGGCCAGGCGCAGGCCCAGCATCACGCAGCGCACCTGGGCGCGATGGGCGTGGTCATCGTCGGTCAGCTGGGCCAGCACATCGGGCAGGCGCCAGGCCTTGATCAGGGCCAGGCGCAGCTCCAGCACATCGATGCCCAGTACCGAGCGGCAGGCCTGCCGGGTGCGCAGACCCGGTGTGGCGGCCTGCAAGGCGTCGATGCGTGCGGCCAGGGTGGGCGCATGCAGCCACATCAGCATCTCGACAAAATGATGGAGCAGGGTGGCTTCGTGGATCAGCGGGGCTTTCGGGTCGTCCAGCTGGGCGGCGAAGCCATGGGCAAAGCTGGCGGCGCGCTGGCCCAGCTCCAACACCCGCTCCAGGCCGGCCAGGGCCTCGGGTCGAGTCGCCAGCCAGTCCTGCGTTTGCGGCAGGCCGACCGAGGCGCGGAAGAAGGGGCCGGTGCCCATCAGGATCAGGGTCTCCAGCGAGTCCACGGTCTTGGGGTCGGCGGTGTTGCGGCTCTTGCTACCCAAGCTGCCGGCCTGGCGCAGCAGGCGCAGAATCATCAGCGGGTCGGCATTGATCAGGGCGGCCAGATCATTCATGTCCACGCTGTCTTCGTCCTGCGCCATCTCGTTCAGGCCTTGGGCCGTTTGGCCCTGGACGGGGATTTCGACACGACGGAAAAACTCCACCCAGCCCAGCAAGCTGTTCTTGGGGGTCTCCAGAAAGACAGGGGTGAAGAGGGTGGGGGTGTCGTCCATGCCGGATCTCTGGCCTGACGCGACCCAGGCCCTGCGTCTGTTTTATCGGATGCAGGGCCGGAAACTGTAGACGGGCGCCGCAGCGGCCCGGGAAGGCCTGCTTGCCCGCGGCAGGCCCGCCCAGTAGCATGGCCGCTTGTGAGTCGCAAGCCATTCGCAGCTTGCCCCCGCCCTGGAGTTGAGCCCCTCATGTCCGATCTGTGCACCTTGGTCTATGTCAGCACCGCCACCCGCTTGATGACGGATCAGGAATTGCAAGCCATGCTCAAGAAAGCCATGGCTCGCAATCACGTCAATGGCTTGACCGGCGTGCTGCTCTACGACGAGGGCAATTTCATGCAATGCCTGGAGGGGCCCCGCAGCGCCGTGATGGAAACCTATGGCCGCATCAAGGTCAACCCGGCGCATCGTGGCCTGACCGAGCTGCTGCTGGAGCCGATTGCCGCGCGCAGCTTTGAGGGCTGGGACATGGACTTTTTGCATTCCAGCCAGGAGGAGATGCAGAACTTGTCCCAGGCCAATTGGCGCCAGGTACGGGACAAGGCCGACCGGGCCGATGACAGCCCCGGTCTGATCCTCTTGCGCGACTTCTGGCGCAGCGCCCGCAAGCAGTGGGGCTAGGAGTCTGTGCGGCAGAAGAAGCATCGGCTGCGAAGTGGCCGCAGCGGCCCATCCCCTTGCTTTTTTAACGCGCCTGCTCAGGCTTGGGCGTCTGCGGCAGGCCGCGTTTGCTGGCGGCCTGGGCCTTCATCAGCTGGCTGACCATGGCCACCGGCGCGCTGCCATGGCTGAGGAATTCCTCGTGGAAGGCCTTCAGATTGAAGCCCAAGCCTTGGCTGGCTTTGAGCTGATCGCGCAGGGCCAGGATCTCCGAGAAGCCGGCGAAATAACTGCTCAGCTGCACCGAGCTGACCTGGGCGCGATGCCATTTCTCGGTCGCCTCGGTGTGTGACTGGAAGGCTTCTTTTTCCAGCAAGTGCAGGGCTTCCTTCTCGCTCATGCCCAGCACATGGACGCTGTAGTCCAGGATGGCGTTGCAGACCACGCGCAGATTCCACTTTGCGTACATCAATCCCATCTCGGGGCTGGGCTTGCCGTCTACATTGCCCCAGCCGCTCTCCATCATCATGCGTTCGGAGTAGACGGCCCAGCCTTCCACCATGGCCCCGTTGCCGAACAAGGCTTTGACCTTGGAGGGCGATTTATTGGAGTACAGCAGCTGCACATAGTGGCCAGGGATGGCCTCGTGGATGCTCAAAATCTGCAGCACCCAATGGTTGTACTCGCGCAGATAGGACTCGGTTTTCTCAGGCTTGCTGAGATCCAGCGGGTCGACGTTGTAATAGGTCACGCCTTGCGGATCCAGCGGGCCGGGCGCGCTGATGGAGGCACCGGCCAGGCCGCGCATATAGGCGGGGGTTTCGCGCACCTGTAGGGGGCGGCTCGGGTCCAAGGTCAGCAGATCATGTTTCGTGACCCAGTCGGCCAGGGCGGGTAGCTGGGCGCGGATTTCGTCGATATAGCCCTCGGCCGAGACATGGCGCTCGGACAGCTTGTCGATCACGCGGGCGATCTTGTCCAGGCGGGCGGCCGGGGGCGCCTCACCGGGGAAGAGCTGGGGCCACAGGCCATCGGCCAGCTCGCTCATGCGCTGATGCAGGGCGGCTTTTTGGTCCAAGGCGCGCTGGTAAAGCGTGGGCGCATCCACCTCGGCCTGGATCTCGTAGCGGAACTTCTCGTGGAAGGCCTCGCGGCCGATGCGGAAGGAGCGGCCGCTGCCCTCGGCCGTTTGGCGGGCATCAATTTTCTGCAAGGCCTTGATGAAGCCCTGCATGGACTGCAGGGCCAGATCGCGCTGGCGCAGCACGCGCTGAGTCGTCGCCGCATCGGCGGCGGCGGTTTTGAGCAGGGCGGGGATGTCCTGGGTGAAGAAATCCAGGCCGCCCTGGTTCTGCGAGATGGCCATCTGCAGCAGCGGCGGGCTGGGGTTCTTGATGTTTTGCAGGGCGGCGCGGTAATAGGCCGGCACCTGGCGCAGGCGCTGCTCCACCCACAGCAGTCTTTGCTGGGGCGTGTAGTCGCCCTTGTTGAGCAGATCGCTAAAACCACCCGAGACGTTGTAGCCCGTCGGGTCCCAGACATCGCTGCGCAAACTCTTCAGCGCCCACAGCCAGCCTTGCAGATGGTTGTCCAGCAGGGCCAGATCGCCCGTCTGGGAGGCATTGAGTGCCGCCTTTTTGGGCAGCTGGGCCAGGCGCTTCAGCCAGCTTTCGCAAAAGCGGATCTGCGCCTGGCGTGCCGCCTCGCTGGGGGCGGGCAGGCGGGCAGCGGCTTCGTACTGGCCGGCGGCTGCGGCGGCGTCGGGCACCAGCTGCCAGTAGGCCTTCAGAAAAGCATCGACCTCGGCATCGAACAGCTGCTGTACCTGGGCTTGCGCCTGCTCCTGTGCGCTCGGCGGTGGCAGGGCGGCAGCGGCGGGCAAGGGCAGGGTGGTAGCCAGGGCCAGGCAGGCCGCAGCCGCCAGATTCAGACGGAATTTCGAGAGCGGGCTGTGTCGTTGTTTCATGGGACGAGGCGTCGATCGCGCTTTTGAGGGTGAAGGGGCGAGAGGGCCGCAGCAGCCGGCCCTGTGGCCGGCTCGCCGCACTTGCGGCCGCCATTCTGCGCCTGTGGCTGCGGGGCAGGCGAAAGTTTGATTCACGAATTTGTCATGGGCCTGTGGCAGGCTGGCTTTCTGCCCCTCCAACGCATTCGCCCCCATGAGCAAAGACGAACAAAACCTGTTGCCCGCTGCCCCGGCCGCCGACGTCGGCGCCGCTGCGGCACAAGCCGCCGCAGACCATGCCGCCATGATGCAGCGCATGCAGGCCGATCTGATCGATAGCTATGACGAAGAGCTGGAGATGGAGATCGACGACCGCGCCTTCGATGCCGACCAAGGCTGTTTCACGACCGAGCAGCGCTCGCAGCGGCGCGACTATTTCAAGGAGCTGTTCCGACTGCAGGGCGAGCTGGTCAAGCTGCAGGACTGGGTGATGGCCACCAAGCACAAGGCCGTCATCATCTTTGAAGGTCGCGATGCCGCCGGCAAGGGCGGGGTGATCAAGCGCATCACCCAGCGCCTGAACCCGCGCGTCTGCCGGGTGGCAGCCCTGCCGGCGCCGAACGACCGCGAGCGCACCCAGTGGTACTTCCAGCGCTATATCTCGCATCTGCCGGCGGGGGGCGAGATCGTGTTGTTCGACCGCAGCTGGTACAACCGCGCCGGGGTCGAGCGGGTGATGGGTTTTTGCTCGGACGAGGAGTACGAAGAATTCTTCCGCTCGGTGCCCGAGTTCGAAAAAATGCTGGTGCGTGCCGGCATCCAGGTGATCAAGTACTGGTTTTCCATCTCCGACGAAGAGCAGCACACCCGCTTTCTGGGCCGCATCCATGACCCGCTCAAGCAGTGGAAGCTCAGCCCCATGGACCTGGAGTCCCGCCGCCGCTGGGAGGACTACACCAAGGCCAAGGAGGTGATGATGGAGCGCACCCACATCCATGAAGCGCCTTGGTGGGTGGTGCAGGCCGACGACAAGAAAAAAGCGCGCCTGAACTGCATGGCCCATCTCTTGGCCCAGATGCCGTATCACGAGATCCCACATCCCCCGGTGGTCCTGCCCTCGCGCGAGCGGCATGAGGACTATGAACGCCAGCCGGTGCCGCAGCAGATGGTGGTGCCCGAGCTTTACTGATCACGCCTTGTTACGCGTGGGAGGGGGGCGGAGCGGCTTTGACATGCCCTGCGATTAGCATGGCCGCATGATCGAGCGAATTTTTGCGGCCCCCTGGTTCAGCCTGACCCGTCTGGGCGAAGCCCAGATCCTGCTGCCCCTGGTCTTGCTAGCGGCCCTGTGGCTGTGGTGGCGGGCGGGCGAGCGGGTGTTTGCCCGGCGCTGGCTGTTTTGGCTTTGTGCCGCCGCCGGCCTCACGACGGCGAGCAAGCTGGCCTTCATAGGCTGGGGTTGGGGGGTGGAGGCCTGGGACTTCACCGGCATCTCCGGTCACGCCATGTTTGCCGCCGCCAGCCTGCCCGGCCTGGCCTGGGTCTTGAGCCGAGGCCGGAGCGAATGGATGCAGAAATGGGCCGTGGGCCTGGCCTTTGCCCTGGCCGCCTTGATCGCCTACTCCCGCCTGGAAGTTGGCGCGCACTCGCCCTCAGAGTCTTTGTTTGGCTTCTTCATCGGCAGCGCCGCCAGCCTGATGAGCCTGCGCCAAGCGCCCGCCCTGCGCCTGAACCCGCCGACCTGGCTGCCCACCGCCGTGCTGGCTTCGCTGATGCTGCTGCCCTTTCATGCGCCGCCATCCAAAAGCCACGATTGGGTGACGCGCCTGTCTTTGCAGCTGTCGGGCCGCAGTCTGCCCTTTCACCGGTGGGACGCGCATCGGCATCCTCCTCGCTCACCCGCTGCATTGCCCAGCAGCCCGTCTCAATCGGCGAAGCAAAGGCCGCTGTTCTCTTCGATCACTTCCAATCCGGCTGAAAGCTCGTAGCTCGAGTCAAACCAGCCGCAGCAGCGAGCTTCCTCAGCCGCCGCGTCAGGCCCGGAGCTGACTGCGGCCATCGCGGCCGCTCCGACCTTCTGCAAGAGGTTCTGGATCAGACTGGCAGGGACGCTGGCGTGGGCGGCGGCTTGAGCTTGAAACTGCATGGTGGGCTCCGTAGGGCTTGGGCTGTGGCGATTGCGATATCGCCGGGGCTATGCAGCAAATATTCGGCGACGCCGATCGCCTTTCCCATCACACGGGGGGAGGGGTGAGGGGGGAGGCGCTGGGGGGATAGGGGCGCTCGCGTGGCACGGTCTCCCCCATTCGGGTGAGCGGGAGATGGGCCCGGTCTGAGCGCACGTTTCGATGGAAATCCTCGCTGGGCTGTATTCAAG
Source organism: Paucibacter sp. KBW04 (assembly GCF_003852425.1). Lineage (GTDB taxonomy): Bacteria > Pseudomonadota > Gammaproteobacteria > Burkholderiales > Burkholderiaceae_C > Paucibacter_A. Next base: position 145,659 of record NZ_QAJN01000008.1, read on the forward strand.
TGCTTTGAGGTCAACTAATTCAGAATGTCGACATCATGTCTTGGTGGGCTAGTGCTCTTCGTCAGCATTAGATCGTTGTCATGGGGCGGCAGTTGGTGGCCCTAAACATTCAGTTTTGGTCGGTGCCTTTCGGGTAGGCTGGTGGGCATGCTGGCAAGGCGCCCCGGAGAACAAGGGAAAAGAGAATGGTGAACTCATCGGGTTCGACGAGTTTGATTGGATTGTCCGAAAGCATCCTGAGCATGCGTGGCGGTGCATTCTCGCGACTGGCAGCGACCCTCGAGCTCAACCGTTTCTTGGCTTATTGGCCGCAGGCCCGATAGAAGACCTGCTCGGGATACATGGGGATATGTTCATCGAGCGTGTAGAGCAACTGGCGCGGCAGGATCCTGTTTTTGCCTGGACGCTTGGGGTTGTTTGGCAATGCCAGATGACCGACGAAATATGGGCCCGGGTCCAGCAAGTCTGGGATCGTCGAGGCTGGGATGGAATTCCTGAATGACCGCCAGAGACAATCGTCAGCCAGGAGCGGCCGGCAGGTCGGGGTTGCCATGAAGTAGGCTGAGACCTATGAACTACACCGAGACCAATCCCTACTGGGCACGACTAGAGCAAGCAATGGCCAGCGAGCCCCCGGTCATAGTGCCTCATGGTCGAGATCCTGAGGCGTATTTTGAAGAGTTGCGCCGGAGCATTCGAGAGAACGCGACGGCAGATCGACTCGTGTCTGCTGTAGTTGTTGAACCTGGCTTTTCTCACCGTTCCATAGGTTCAATCATTACTGGGCATTTGCTCGCCAGTAGCGCCGTGAACGGACAGGTCGGCTATTGGCTGGTCTATGAGGCAGAGGAAGACGAGTACTACTGCTTTTGGGGGAATGATGTGGACAGCCTTGCGGCGTACGGCGTGGTGGGCAATCCAATTTACTGCTGGTGGGCTTGATCGGATGAGGATGGACGGGGCCTGCCTGAATTCTCTCGGCGACCGTCTACTTCCTGGCTAGCAACTTCTCGACGCGATGGCAGGTCAGAGTCGAAATTTGCCCGTCAAACTTTCCCTCAAAACAGTTCTGGAACATCCAACAAAGCACCTGGCCGTGGTTTAGCCTGAATCCCGAAGGGCGTCCCAGTCTTTTGCGCCAACAAATATCCCTTTGCTGCAGCGGATGGATTCGTCATCCGCCGAACGTGAACATTAGACATTCACGATGTCTACGGTAACGCCATGAAAACAAGAACCAAGAAATTCGTTCAGCATTTGTCGCATGAGATCGAGGATGAGGACGTCGCGGAGTCCTACCTGGATGAGTCGCTGCCGCTCGTTGGCCTGGTCGTCATGTACTTCAACGCCGTAGAGAAGTCACTTGACTCGTTCATTTGCGAGACTATTTCTGATCGGAGTGACACTTTTGGCCTCATCGTGATTCAAAAGCTTATGTACAGCGCCAAACTGGATCTATTCAAGCGATTCGCTGATGAGTTTCACTTGACCTTTGAGAGCAAGCCCGACTCATTCGATCTTCTAGTTCAAGAACTTGGCGAGATCGCGAGACTGAGAAACCTTGTCGTTCATGCGGATTGGAGCAGTACGGACGAGGAGGGGTACACGTTCGTGCGTCTGAAAGGATCCAAGGAGGGCTTGCTCCAAGAGTACCGGCAGTTCTCTGTTGACTCCCTAGAGAATCTCATAGAGAGAATCATCGCCGCGAATCATCTCTTCTCGGACTATTGGGAGTGGCGCTCTGAACGCCTTTCCAATCATGGCATGCGTAAAGATGAGGCCTAACCTTGAGGTCACGCCGACCCGCAACGACTGGTTTCTTCAGGTCCCTATTTCATTCTCGGCCTTCTGACTGGCACCCGGCCGCTGATCGCGTTTCAGCTATTTCGTTGACCGACCGCTTCTGGGATGTGAGATTGCGCGCAGCGCATGTCCCTATCGGGTCGAAACCCGCCTGCCAAGCCATCCCTCAAAACGGCAAAGCATTCGTACTCTTCACCTCCTCCATCACCGCATACGTCCGCGTCTCCCGTACGCCGGGCAGGGTCCAGATCACGCTGCCGATGAATTCGCGGTAGGCGCTCATATCGGAGACACGGGTTTTGAGCAGGTAGTCAAAACCGCCCGCCACCAGATGGCATTCCAGGATTTCGGGGCGGGCTTGGACGGCGGCCTTGAAGTTGTCCATCACGTCTTGTACCGTGCGGTCCAGCAGGATCTCGATGAAGACCAGCATGGCCGCACCCAGTTTCTCGGGGTTGAGCCTGGCCTCGTAGCCGAGGATGAAGCCCTCGCGGGTCAGGCGCTTGACGCGCTCCAGCACCGCCGTGGGTGAGAGGTGCACCGCCTCGGCCAGCTTGAGATTGGAGATGCGGCCGTCGGCCTGCAGCACGCGCAGGATGCGGGCATCGATCTTGTCCAGGGTTGTTGATGTCGAATCGGCGGCCATGCCGAATTTTCCACCATCAATTGTCAGATGTTGCGAATTTAATTCATGGCAAAGACTTCTACAGTTCCGCCACTCGCTAGAAAGCGTGGTTTGCAACGGCCAAAAACCGTCCGCCAAGCGCACAGCACCCTCCTAACCGCCCCACCAGACTGCCGCCCATCATGAGCACATTCGCCCTTTTGCCCGAAGCCGCCCGCCTGCCCAGCCCCTACCGCGATGAGCAGGCTGTCGTGAATGCCCTGGTGCAATCCCTGGGCGAGCGCCTGGATTGGCCCGCCGTCATCGCCCTGGCCGGCCCCTGGGTGCAGCAGGTGCGCGCCAACCCTGCGCCCTTCTGGGCTATGGAGTCCTTGCTGCGCGAATACCCCATCACCAGCTCGGAAGGCCTGGCCCTGATGCGTCTGGCCGAAGCCTTGCTGCGCGTGCCGGATGCGCCCACCGCCATCGCGCTGACGGCCGATCAACTGGGCCGTGGCCAGTTTGACGGCGCCTCGGACGGCCCGCACAAGATGCTGGCCAGCCTGTCGGCCTCGGCCATCTCCTTGTCCAAGAAGTTCTTGCCCGATGCCGAAGGCCAGGGCGGCTTGATGACCCGCCTGGGCGCGCAGACCGTGGTGGCCGCCACCGTGCGCGCCATCCAGTTGCTGGGCCGCCAGTTTGTGCTGGGCCGCAATATCCAGGAGGCCATGAGCGAGGCGGCGGATGCCCGCAAGGTTCAGCCCATGCTGCGCTTCTCCTACGACATGCTGGGCGAGGGCGCCCGCACCGAGCATGACGCCGAGCGCTACCAAGCCGCTTACGTGGGTGCCATCAAGGCCATCGCCGCCAATGCCAAGGCCGATTCGCCGGAAGGCGCGGACGGCATCTCCATCAAGCTCAGCGCGCTGTTCTCGCGCTATGAAGTCTTGCAGCGCGAGCGCGTGTTCGCCGAGCTGTTGCCGCGGGTGTGGCAGTTGATCGAGCTGGCCGCCAGCGCCAATATCAATCTGACCATAGACGCCGAGGAGGTGGACCGCCTGGAGCTCTCGCTCGATGTGCTGGACGCCCTGGCTGCCCGCATCAAGGGCAGCTACCCGCAGTGGCGCGGCTTCGGCCTAGCCGTGCAGGCCTACCAAACGCGTGCCTTGCAGGTGATTCATGAGGTCGCCGCCATCGCCAAAAAGCACGGCCTGCGCTTTATGGTGCGCCTGGTCAAGGGCGCGTACTGGGACGGCGAAATCAAGCGCGCCCAAGAACTGGGCCTGGCCGCTTACCCGGTGTTCACCCACAAGCAGCACACCGATGTGTCTTATCTGGCCTGCGCCCAGGCCTTGATCGGCCATGCCGATGTGATCTACCCGCAGTTCGCCAGCCACAACGCCGGCACCATCGCCGCCATCGTGCAGATGGCCCGCAAGGCCGGTGCCAAGTTCGAGATGCAGCGCCTGCACGGCATGGGCGAGGGCGTCTACCGCGAGGTTTTGAAGGAAGGCACCATCCCCTGCCGCGTCTACGCCCCGGTGGGTGAGCATCGCGATCTGCTGGCTTATCTGGTGCGCCGCCTGCTGGAGAACGGCGCCAACTCCTCCTTCGTCCACCAGCTGGCCGATGTGAATGTGCAGGTGCCCGAGCTGCTGGGCTCGCCGCTGGAGCAGGTGCAGGCCCAAGGCGCCTTGCCGCTGCCGCCGAATCTGTATCTGGACCGTCTGGGCTTTGGCCGCCGCAATTCGACCGGCGCCGATCTGACCGATATCGCCCAACGCCAGCCCCTGCTGCAGGCCTTGGACGAGGTGAGCGTGGGCAGCGTCGCCGAGGCCAATGCCGAGGCGGTGGAGGCCGCCATGGCCAAGCTGCAAGCCGGCTTTGCCCGCTGGAACACCCAGCCGGTGGCCGAGCGCGCCGCCATCCTGCGCCGCGCCGCCGATGCCCTGGATGCCCGCCTGCCCGAGTTCTGCGCCCTGCTGGTGAAGGAAGCCTTCAAGACCCAGGGCGACTGTGTGGCCGAGGTGCGCGAGGCGGTGGATTTCCTGCGTTACTACGCCGACCAAGCCGAGAGCGACGCCCCGCGCATGCAAGGCCGCGGCGTGTTTGTTTGCATCAGCCCCTGGAACTTCCCTCTGGCCATCTTTGCCGGCCAGGTGGTGGCGGCCCTGGTGGCGGGCAATACCGTGGCGGCCAAGCCGGCCGAGCAAACGCCTTTTGTGGCCCAGCGCTTTGTCGACTTGTTGATCGAAGCCGGCCTGCCGCGTGATGCGCTGGTGCTGCTGCATGGTGCCGGTGAGACCGTCGGTGCCGGCCTGGTGGCCGATGCCCGCACGGCCGGTGTCTGCTTCACCGGCTCCACCCAGGTGGCGCAAATCATCAACCGCACTCTGGCCGCCAAGGAAGGCCCCGTCGTGCCCCTGATCGCCGAGACCGGCGGCCTGAACGCCATGGTGGTGGACTCTACCGCCCTGCCCGAGCAGGTGGTGGATGCCGTCGTGCAGTCGGCCTTCCGCTCGGCCGGCCAGCGCTGCTCGGCCCTGCGCCTGCTCTGCGTGCATGAAAGCATTGCCGACGGCGTGATCGAGATGCTGCGCGGCGCCCTGCAAGAGCTGTGGGTGGGCCAGCCTGATGAGTTGGCCACCGATGTGGGCCCGGTCATCGACGAGGAGGCTTACGACAATATTCAGCAGAACGTGGCTCGCCTCAAGCGCGAGGCCAAGCTGATCGCCGAGTCCAAGGTGCATGACCCCATGCCTCGCCTGGTGCAGCCGGTGGCCTTTGAGATTCCGCGCATCGACGCGCTGCGCCAGGAAATCTTCGGCCCGGTGCTGCACGTGGTGCGCTGGGGTGGCGATGTGGACGCGGTGCTGGAGCAGATCAATGCGCTGGGCTATGGCCTGACGCTGGGCATCCAGACCCGCATCGACAGCCGCGCCCTGCGCCTAGCCGACAAGGCCCGCATCGGCAATGTCTACGTCAACCGCAATGTGATCGGCGCCGTCGTCGGCGTCCAGCCCTTTGGTGGCGAAGGCATGTCGGGCACCGGTCCCAAGGCCGGCGGCCCCAACTATCTGCACCGCTTCTGCGCCTTGCCCGATGCCGCGGCGGCCTTTGGCGTGGCCGGCCTCAGCGCCCCGGCCAGCCCGGCACCTGCCGCCAGCTTCGATCTGCCCGCCTTGGCGGCCGCCCAGCAGGTATGGAGCGACACGGCCGTGTCCGAGCGGGTGGCCCTGCTGCGCCGTGCCTTTGACGGCCATGCCAGCTCGGCCGCGCTCTCGGCCCGCCTGAGCGTGAGCCAGCTACGGCTCAGCGATCAAAGCCTGCCCGGCCCCACGGGCGAGAGCAATGAGCTGCGCCTGCATGGTCGTGGCGTGCTGGCCCTGTTGGCCCAAGGTGCCAGCGAGGAAGCCCTGGCCCTGGCCTTGGTCGCTGCTCTGGCCTCTGGCAACAGCCTGGCCGTGCTGGCCCAAGGCCCGGCCTTGACCCTGGTGCAGACCCTGCAACAGCGCCTGCGCCAAGCCGGCCTGCCCGCTGCTCTGTTGCAGATCGAACAAGGCGGCCGCGAGGCTTTGGCGGGCCTGCTGGCCGATGCCCGCTTGGCCGGTGTGGTGCTGGCCGCGCAAGACCTGGCCACCGAGCGCGCCCTGTGGCGCCAGATGGCGGCCGACAAGGGCGCCATCCGCCCCCTGATTACCGCGGCGGAAGTGGCCCAGGCCAGCCAGCAATACCGCTTCAGCGCCGAGCAAACCCTGACCATCAACACGGCGGCGGCGGGCGGCAACGCGGCCTTGCTGGCGGGCATGCACTGAGGGCTAGAGGGCAGGCCTAGGCCGCCCCAGGCAAGCGCAAGAGCGTGTTTGCTTGGGGCAGAATGCCGCGAAGCTAACTTTTAAATCAGGCGGCACCTTGAGCGGTGCCGCCTTTCTTTTTCCCTCTTCCGTCTATGCCTTGTTTCATTGCCGGCGCTCGCAGCCTGCGAAGCAGCTCCCGCCCCCGTTCAAACACCTTTGCTACCCGCTTCTTGCTGCCCTTGGTGGCGGTCGGCGGCTTGCTAAGCCCAAGCGCCCAGGCCGGCGACTGGGTGGCCAGCCTGGGCTATGGCCAGTGGTTCAATATCAAGGGCTTGGAGTGGCAGCTGGGCTATCGCTTCAAAAGCGACCAGCTGGGTTTCAATCTGATTCCGCTCAGCGGCATCCTGCATGACCGCGACTCGGCATTCGGCAGTCTGCAAGCCGTGAGCGGCGCGAACGCCGCCGGCTCGGAGTCCTGCCAGAACAGCTCAAGCGCCCAGCCGCGCAGCAACTACTGCGCCGACTGGACCGACGACTATGCGGCCATGGCCTCGGCCGACTGGAGTTTCAAGTCCGGCATGAGCTTGGGGGCGGGGGCGCGTTTGTCGCGTCACTCCACCCTGTTTGCCACGGCTCGCTTCAGCCTCAGCAAAGAGCTGGCGCTGCAGGTCAATGGCGCTGCCAATTACTTTGCCGTGGGACTGAGCCTGGGCTTTTGAGCCCAGCCCGGAGCCAGGCTCGGGCGTGGGCCCACAGGCCGGCCGGAGCCTCAGCCTGCAACAGGCAGAGCTGGCATGCCTCGGCGGGTGTGTCCAAGCGCAGCCAAAGCGTCTCGGGCGCTTGCCAGACCTGACCAGGTCGCAGCTTGCACTGAGCCTGCCAGAGGCTGTCGGCCAAGCTCAGGCCGGGCAGCAAGCCGCTGAGGGCTTGGCAGAGCACGAGGCTGCCGCTGTGCAGCTGTAGCCGGCTGCCGGCCGGTAGTTGCAGCAGGCGCTGGCCGCCGCGTGGCAGCTGGAGGAGGGAGGCGTTCTGGGCATTCATGATGGGTCTGGGCCTCGCAGGCATGAGTCATGGGCTGGGATCCACTGTCGCCAGGCCTGGCTCGGGTGCACAGGCACAGAAGCCAGGCGATTGCAGCGGAACAGGGCTCTTTTTGCTTCTGTATCGCAATGCAGAGCGGCGATCTGTATCGCTAGGCTGCGGGCCGCTGCGCCGACAATCCTGGGAATGACGACGCTCACCACCGAGGACAGCCGGCTTTACGTTCGCCTGGCCACGCATTACCGCCAGGCCATCCGGCAGGGCACGCTGCCGCCGGGCGCGCGCATGCCCTCGGTGCGGGGCTTGATGGATTTGCATCAGGTCAGCATGTCCACCGCCTTGCAGGCCTGCCGCTGGCTGGAGAGTCAGGGTTTGCTGGAGGCCCGTGCCCGGGCCGGCTACTTCGTTGCCGAGGCGGGCCGGGCGCCGCCAAGCCAAGCGCCGCGACTCGCTCCGGCGCATGAGCCGGCCGCGGCGGCGCCGGTGGACGCGGCGCGCTATGTGGGCGTGCATCAGAAAGTCTCGTCGGTGCTGGAGCGTGCCTTGCGGGCCCAGGTGCGGGTCAATCTCTCCGGCGCCCAGGCCGCGCCCGAGCTTTATCCGCTGGAGCGCCTGCGCCAGTCCAGCCAGCGGGTCTTGCGCCAGCACGCGATTCGTCTGGTCACCCCGCCCCCGCCCGGCGGTGAGCCGGCGCTGCGCTCGGCCCTGGCCCGCCAGGCCCTGGAGCATCAGCTCAATCTGCGGGCAGACGAGATCGTCATCACCCATGGTTGCACCGAGTCCCTGACCCTGGCCCTGCGCGCCGTCACCCAACCGGGCGACGTGGTGGCGGTGGAGTCACCGACTTATTACGGCCTGCTGCAGATTCTGGAAAGCCTGTCCCTGCAGGCGCTGGAGATTCCGACCAGCCCGCATACCGGCATCTCCTTGCCCGCCCTGCAGGAGGCGGCCGCACGCACGCCGGGGCTGAAGGCGGTGGCGGTGATCCCCAATCTGCAGAACCCCCTGGGCGCCGTCATGCCCGATGCGGCCAAGCAGGCCTTGCTGACCTGGTGCGAGACCCAGGACCTGGCCTTGATCGAGGACGACACCTATACCGCGCTCTACGAGGGCCCCGGCACGCTGCGGCCCATCAAGTCTTTTGATCGCAGCGGGCAGGTGATTCTGTGCAGCTCCCTGCACAAGGTCTTGGCCCCAGGCATGCGCCTGGGCTGGATGACGGGCGGGCGCTGGCAGCAGCGCCTGGAGATGCTCAAGTACAGCCAGTCCCGCCCCAACGAGGCCATGGCCCAGCTGGCGGTGGCGGACTTTTTCAACGCCGGCCATATGGCCCGCCATCTGCGCGGCATGCGGGCACGCCTGGCCCAGCAGCGCGAACAGATGGCCGAAGCCCTGGCCCGCCACCTGCCACGCGAGTCGCGCATGAGTGTGCCCAGCGGCGGCTTGAATCTCTGGGTGGAGCTGCCCGAAGGATGTTCCTCCGAGGCCTTGTTCGAGGCGGCCCTGGCCCAAGGCATACGGCTGGCGCCCGGCGCCATGTTCTCCAACTCCATGCGCTACGACCGCTTCCTGCGCATCAACTGCGGCCTGCCTTTTGACGAGCCGGTGCGCGAGGCGGTGCTGTGTCTGGGGCGATTGCTACAGCCGAAATCTCTCTATTTGTAACAAGTGGCTTGGGCGCCACGCCGCCGTTTTCAAGGCAAAGTCCCGAATCGGAGTGACAGGATGTGGGCATGGACGCGCCTACGCCCAGCATGCGCTCAGCATCTGCTCGCTGCGGCCCGAGCTAACGACTCTTTCACCTGGGTTGCGCCCCCGCGCCGCCGGCTTACTTCCCTTCACAACGGCTAGGGTTTTCGCGGTATCGTCAAGGTCGTCCCTATTCCCTCACTTTCAAGAAGAATTGGAGCCAACCATGCTGCGCAGAAATCTGATGCTTGCCCCCCTCGCCCTGGGTCTGACCCTGGGTCTGATGTCCGGTTGCACGACCAATAAGGGCGCGAGTGCCAGCCCGGCCGAGCAAAAAGCTGAGATCGAAAAGGGCACGGACGCGACCCTGGCCACGCTGTACAGCAGCGTCAAGGGCTCGCAAGAGCTGGCCAGCAAGGCCCGCGCCATTCTGGTGTTTCCCAAGGTTTACGCCGCTGGCCTGGGCGTGGGCGGCGAGTACGGCGAAGGCGCTTTGCGCGTGGGTGGCCGCACGGTGGACTATTACAAGACCACCAGCGTGTCTTTCGGCTTCCAGGCCGGTGCTCAATCCAAGGCCCTGGTGCTGATGTTCATGACGCAGAACTCGATCGACGAGTTCCGCAAGAGCAAGGGCTGGACGGCCGGTGCCGACGCCTCGGTGGCCCTGGTCAAGGTCGGCGCCAACGGCACCATCGACACCACCAGCGTCGACAACGCGGTGAACGCTTTTGCCCTGACCAATGGCGGCTTGATGGCAGCGGCCACGATCAACGGCAGCAAGATCACAAAGATCGAATTCTGATTCGCTGCCTGACTTGATCGTTTAGTTCGGCAAGACGCGCCCCTGGGTGGGGCGCGTCCCGCACAATGTCCGCCTCCTCTTGAATATGGCTTGGACATGACCTTGCTGACGACGCTGTTGCGCCGCTTGACGGGCTCGCTGGCGCGCCTGGTTTTTTGGCTCTTGCTGCTCTGTTTGACGCTGTTGGCGGGCTACACCTTGTATGCCGTCACCGCCCTACCGCCGCTGCAGCCCTGGCATACCGAGAGGCTGCAGCAGGAGTTCACAGCAAGCCGCCATGCGGAGCTGGACTTCGACGGCTATCTCAAGCGCGAAGCGCTTTTGTTTGAGGAATTGGCCGCCAAGCAGGCCGAATGGCGAAGCGAGCGCACCGGCAAAAAGGGCCGGGACCTGGACGCCGCCTGGGTCGACAGCCGCTTCAACCCCAAGAGTCAGCTGATGCGCCTGGTGGACGGCGCACCGTTCAACCGTACTTTCCGTCTGAGCCCGCCCAAGCCCAAGGGCCAGGCCTTGCTGATCCACGGCCTGACGGACTCGCCCTATGTGATGAAGGCCCTGGCCGAAACCCTGCGCGCCCAGGGTCTGGCGGTGACGGTCTTGCGCCTGCCCGGCCATGGCACCTTGCCCTCCATGATGCTGGACATGCGCCTGGCCGACTGGCAGGCCGCCGTGCGCATCGCCGCTCGCGATGTGGCCGGCCGGGCCGGGCCGCAGCAGCCTTTCTATATTGGCGGCTTCTCCACCGGCGGCGCCCTGGCCCTGCTTTACAGCCTGGAGACTCTCAAGGACCCGGCCCTGCGCCGCCCCAGCCGCGTGCTCCTGGCCGCGCCCGCCATCAGCCTGCCGCCGGTGGCCGATCTGGCCGAGGTGGTGGATGTGCTGAGTGCCCTGCCGCTGCCGGCCTTGCAAAAAGTGCGCTGGCAAGAACTGGTGGCCGAGTACGACCCTTATAAATTCAACTCCTTCCCCTTCAACGCCGCCCGCGAAGTCAATCGCGCCACCCAGGCCTTGCAGCGCGAGCTGGCCGCGGCAGAGCAGGCGGGTCGCCTGGCGCAGATGCCGCCGGTGCTGAGCTGGCAGTCGGTGGTGGACGCGACCGTGGGTGCCGAGGGCGTGTTGGACCAGCTCTACGCCCGCTTGGCCCAGCCCCAGCATCGCCTGGTGATGTTTGACGTCAATCGCCAAGCCTATCTGCGCAGCATTTTGCGGCCCGAGTCCCAGGCTTTGCTGGACCGCGCCCTGGCCGGCCCGCGAGGCTTTACGCTGGACATCATCAGCAATGGCGCCAGCCAGGCGGCCGAGGTGCAGGCGCAACGCTGGGCGCCGGCCGCCAGCGAGCCCGAATGGCTGGCCGCCCCCAAGTCCGGTCTGGCCTGGCCGCCCTCGCTGGCCTCTCTGGGTCATCTGGCCTTGCTGTTGCCGCCGGACGATCCGGCTTACGGCTTCGAGCCCGGCAGCGGGCGTCATGGCATCCCCAGCATCGGCTCCTGGTTTTTGCGCGGGGAAAGCGGCGCGGTCAGCATTGAGCTGGGTTCGCTGAACCGCTTGCGCAGCAATCCTTTCTGGGCCTGGATCCAGGCCGACGTGGCCGCCACCGTGGCCCAGGATCTGGCCGCTGCCCAGCCACGCTGAGCCCGCCAGTGGCCTCGGCTTACACTGAAGTGCAGCGTCTCCCTCCCCAAACCCATGAGCCACACAAGCATTGCATTCATCGGCGGCGGCAATATGGCCAGCGCCATCATCGGCGGCCTGATCCGGGCCGGCCGCGCGCCGCAGCAAATCCTGGTCGTCGAGCCTTTTGACGAGGCGCGGGCGCGCCTCAGCCATGACTTCGGCGTGCGCGTGTTCGCCCGCCCCGAGGCGGCGCTCAGCGAGGCGGGGCTGCTGGTCTGGGCCGTCAAACCGCAGTTCTTTGCGGATGCGGCCGAACCCTGTGCGCCCTGGGTTGCGCAAGCTTTGCAGCTTTCGGTGATGGCCGGCATTCGCAGCGATGCGATCGCCCGCCTCAGCGGCACCGAGCGGGTGGTGCGCAGCATGCCCAACACGCCAGCCTTGATAGGCCAGGGCATCACCGGCTTGTTCGGCCGCGCCGCCGTGACCGAGTCAGACAAGCAGTGGGTGGAAGAGGTGTTGGCACCCACCGGGCGCAGCCTGTGGGTGAGCAAGGAAGCCGATCTGGACGCGGTGACCGCCGTCTCGGGTTCCGGCCCGGCCTACTTCTTTTATGTGGTCGAAGCCATGATGGCTGCCGCCGTGGAAATGGGCTTGACGGCCGAACAAGGCCGTCTGCTGGCCCTGGCGACCTGCTCGGGTGCCGCTGAACTGGCCTTGCAGTCGGTGGAAGACCCGGCCGTGTTGCGAGCCCGTGTCACCTCTAAAGGGGGCACAACCCAGGCCGCGATCAGCAGTCTGGAGGCCGACCAAGTGGCGCTTGCGCTGCGTCGCGCGGTGCTGGCCGCGCAGCGGCGCGCACGCGAATTGGGCGACGAATTCGGCGCCTGAATTTCATCCGATATGGGTATTGCGAGTCGAGACAGTTTGCGCGCCTGGTTGCGCGCGCCGGGCTCTTTGAGCCGTCGCCTGGCCCGTCTGGGTCAGCATTTCGAGGTCCAAATTCTGCGCCAGGGCACGCATCCTTTGCGCGCGCAGGAGCTCAAGGCCTTGGGTCTGCCGCGCCGCGGCTGTACGTTTGTTCGTGAAGTTATTCTGCGTGTTGATGGGGCTCCGCTGGTGTGGGCCCGCTCGTCTTTGCACACAACAGCCCTGGCCGGGCCATGGGCCGCACTGAAAGGTTTGGGCGCCAAGCCGCTGGCCAATTTGCTCTACGCCGACCCGCGCGTGAAGCGCAGCGAACTGCAGCCCAGGCGACTTTCCCGTAACGGCCACACTCGACGGCAGATGCAAAAACAGTGGTTGCACGCAACGGGCGCTCCGCCATCCGCACAAATGTTGTGGTCACGTAATTCGGTATTCAGTCGGGGCGGCGCGGACTTACGCGTGATGGAGCTTTTCGTGCCGGATTTGGCAGGCATCTCACCCAAACTAGGGGGGGGTAGGCAAGGCGTTAGGACGGGGTGCGGCTCTAAACTGTGAGCCACAGGGAGGTTCATCAAGCAGTTTGAGGAATCTCATGAAAACCCGAGATATTGTCATTTTCAGCGGTCAGCAATTTTCTGTTCCGCAGTGCATTCAACGTATCGATCATCAGTCCACCCATGGCTGGCAACTTCGCTACGGCGGCACCAAACTGTTCTCTGATCATTCGCAGGACGGTAGCGGCGCAGCAGCGGCGTTGGCGGCAGCCACCAAGGAATTGTTGAGTCGAATTGCCAAGTTGCCGGCGCCGTCACGCCTGCAACGTCGGCCCAGCGGCAACAAGGGCAGCAGCCTGCCGGTGGGTATCTCCGGCCCTATCGTGCGTCAGCGCGCCAGCAGCCGGGTACGTGATTGCAGCTTTGCCGTGTCTCTGCCGCGTTTCGGTGGTTCGCCACGTGGTCGCAGCGTCTACATCGGTACCGAAAACACCTACACGGTGGAGAAGTACCAAGCCGCTCTGGCCAAGGCCGTGGAGTTGCGTGAGCAGGCCGAAGAGGCTTACCAGCGCGCCGCCACCAAGGCCAAGCGGGTGGAGGCGAAAAACCTCAAGGCCGCGCTGAAGGGCTCGCAGTAAGCGCAAGCGGAGAAGAGGCATGCTTGCCTCGGCGTTGACGATCTTTGCCGCGTGCGGCAAGTTCAACGCATCGCCAGATCCAGCACCGTCCCCACGAAGACGGCGAAACCCAGCCAGTGGTTTTCGCGGAAGGCTTTGAAACATCCTTCGCGGCTGCGATCCTTGATCAAGCGGTAGTGCCAGAGCACCTGTGCGGCGGCCACGGCCACGCCCGTTAAGAAAATCCATCCCAGGCCCAAGCGCAGGCCCAGTGCGGCCCAGCTGCCCAGATAGATGGCGTAGAACGCCATCACACCGATCACATCGAAGCGGCCCAGCGTCAGCGCTGAGGTCTTGATGCCGATGCGGATGTCATCGTCGCGGTCGACCATGGCGTATTCGGTGTCATAGGCCAGCACCCAGAACAGATTGGCCACCAGCAGGGCCCAGGCCGAGCGCGGCACCGCCGCCTGGATGGCCGCGAGGCTCCATTCATTGCCGCCCAGCGCGGCCGCAAATGCCATGGGGATGCCGAAGCTGAAGGCCACGCCCAGCACCGCTTGCGGCATGTTCAGCACCCGCTTGGCATAGGGGTAGAGCAGGGTCACCGCCAGCGCGGCGAAGGACAGCAGAATCGTCGGCGCATTGGTCGTCAGCACCAGGCCGAAGGAGGCCAGGGCCAGCAGCGCGCCCAGGCCTAAGGCCTCTTTGACCGAGACCGCGCCGCTGGTGACGGGGCGATTGGCCGTGCGTTTGACATGCTTGTCGAAGTCGCGGTCGGCCACGTCGTTGACGCAGCAACCGGCCGAGCGCATCAACACGGTGCCCAGGGTGAAGACCGTCAGCAAATGCCAGCCCGGCCAGCCATCGGCCGCAATCCACAGAGCCGACAAAGTGGGCCACAAAAGCAGCAGCCAGCCGGCCGGCCTATCCCAGCGGATCAGCTGGAGGTAGAGCTGCAAGCGGGTGGGGGTGGCGCTGGAAGAAGAGGCGGTGGAACTCATGGCCGCCATTGTCGCGCTGGTCGCGCCCGTCTCAAGCCGGTGTGGCGAGGCGGCGCAACAGCGCCGGCGAGACACCGCGCAAGGCCTTGAAGCGATGGCTGAGATGGCTGGCGCTGGCAAAGCCGCAGTCGGCCGCAATTTGCGCTAGAGGCAGCTGGCCTTGCTGCAGCAGCAGGGCTTCGGCCCGGGCCAAGCGGCGTTGGCTGATCCAGGCGTGGACCGAGCAGCCCATGCTGAGCCGGAACATGCGGGCGAAGTGGAACTCCGACAGATTCACCAGCGCGGCCAAGTGGCTTAGGCCCAGCAGCTCTGGCCCTTCGGCCAGATGTTGCTCCACAAACTCCAGCACCCGGCGCCGCATGGGGCCGCTCAAGCCACCGCGCGTACGCAGGGCGGCCTGGGCGGCGCGTGGCCTGGCCGCTTGCAGCACCAGATGGTCCAGCGCGGCATGGCTGAGTTGATGAGCATGCAGGCGCGCGCTGGCCTGGTCTTGCCAGGCCAGGCCAGCGATGCGGGCCGCCCAGTCGCTCAGGCGAGGGTCCTCGCCAAAGATGCGTTCTTCCAGCGTGATGGCGCGGGGCTCGGCGTCCAGCAGGCGCACCACCCGATCGGCCCAGGCGATGTCGGAGACATAGAGGTGCACAAAGCGCAGCGGGCCGCGGATCTGCCACTCGGACTCATGCTCGGCCGGCAGCAGGCAGTAACGCCCGGGCGCGCCGGTGTCTTGCGGGTGGCCGCGGCGATGCGTGTCATGGCCGCCCTGCAGATAGACCGAGAGCGTGTGATGGCCGGGCTGGCGGTAGCTGGTTTGGTCGGCCTCGTTGCGCCACTGGGCCAGGCGCAGCGCATCGCCCAGCTCGGCGCTGCGCTCCAGCCGCGCGCGCGATTGGCTCAGCACCGCAAAGACTTGGGTGCTGCCGTCCTCGGGGCTGGGGGGCAGGCTGTTCACGGCCTGATGGTAGCGCCGGGTGCTGGGCCCGTAGCGGGCAGCTGCTGCAAAAGCGCAGGATTGTGCAAGCGCGCCTTGGCCCGGCCCGCCATGCTTGGCCAGGCCGCATGGGCGGCGCTGGAGTTACGCAATGAATCTCTTTCTGTACGGCCTGGTGGTGCTGATCTGGGGCACGACCTGGATCGCTCTGAAATGGCAGCTGGGCCCCGTGCCCATCCCCTTGTCCATCGCCTACCGCTTTGGCCTGGCGGCCTTGATCTTGTTTGCCTGGGCGCTTTGGACGCAGCGCCTGCGCTTGCCCAGAGGCCGGGTTGCCCTGTGGATAGGCGGGCAGGGCCTGTGCCTGTTCTGCCTCAACTTCGTCTGCTTTCTCAATGCCAGCCAGACCCTGGCCAGCGGCCTGGTGGCCGTGGTGTTTTCCAGCGCCACGCTTTGGAACGCCTTGCTGGCCCGGCTGATCCATGGCCGCCGCATCGCGCCCCAGGTGATGTGGGGTGGCGCCCTGGGTTTGACGGGTCTGCTCTGCCTGTTTTGGCCCGAGATCAGCGGCCATGGCGCGGGTGCGCCTACCTTGATCGGCCTGACCTGGGCCTTGGCGGGCACCCTGTGTTTCTCCAGCGGCAATCTGCTCTCGGCGGCCTTGCAAGCCGAGGGCTGGGCGCCGGTGCATAGCAATGCCTGGGGCATGTTGGTGGGCACCGTCGTCTTGCTGGTCTACTGCTTGTTGGCGGGCGTGCCCTGGGCTTACGACAGCAGCGGCTGGCTTTACACCGGGGCCTTGCTTTACCTGGCGATTCCGGGCTCGGTGATCGGCTTTACTGCCTATCTGACCCTGGTGGGGCGGCTGGGGCCGGAGCGGGCAGCGTACTGCACCGTCTTGTTCCCCATCGTGGCCTTGAATGTCTCGGCCTGGGCGGAGGGCTACCGCTGGACTTTGCCCGGCATGCTTGGCTTGGGCCTGGTGATGGCGGGCAATGTGCTGGTGTTCCGGCGGCCCAATGCGCCAGCGGCGGCGGCTTTGCGGCCGGCTTGATGAACTCAGTGGGCGGCGATCACGCGGTTGCGGCCTAGCTCCTTGGCTTGGTAAAGCGCCTGGTCGGCCGCCGCCACCAGGCGTTCGGCCACGGCCGAGGCCTCCACACCGGCGGTGTCACCCGGCAGCATGGCCAGGCCCAGCGAAGCGGTGACGCTCAACGCCGCGGGTGCGGCCGGGGCCTCGTTGCTGGCGCTGCCCAGCATGGGGGCGGCGGCGACAAAGCGCTGCTGGGCCACGCTGCCGCGTATGCGCTCGGCAATCTCGCGGGCGAACTCGGCCGAGGTCTGCGGCAGCAGCACGACGAACTCCTCGCCGCCGTAGCGGGCAATCGTGTCACCGGCACGCAGCTGGCCCTGGATCAGATGGCCGATGCCGCGCAAGACTTCGTCGCCGGTCGCATGGCCGAACTGGTCGTTGATGCTCTTGAACTTGTCCACATCGAGGAACAAGCAGGCCAGGGGGTGGCGATAGCGCCGCGCCTGGGCAATCTCGATCAGGCAGCGGTGCTCGAAATAGCGGCGGTTGTGCACGCCGGTCAGGGTGTCGGTGAGGCCCACGCGCTTGAGGCGTTCTTGGTTGAAGGCGCTCTCCAGGCAGACGGCCACGATATTGGCCAGGCGCTCCAGCAAATGGGTGCCGGTCGTGGCCTCATAACGCGCCGCATCGACGCTGCCGAAATGCAGGCCGCCGATCAGCTGGCCATGGCGGGCCAGGGGCAGCAAGGCCATGGAGCGGATCTCCGCGCTGGCCGCCGGTGCGAACAGCTGCGCATGCAGCGCGGCATCGAAGGCGCCCAGCAAGGGTTTGCGGGTGCCGCAGTAGACGGCTTCGAGTAGCTTGGCGCCGCTATGGGCCGGGTAGAGGCGCAAGCCGGGCAGGGCGTCCAGGGTGCCGGTCTCGGTCTGCAACATGCGGTCGACCTCGCCGGCTGGGTCGAGCAGCACCAAGGCCACATGGTCGATGGCGAAGGCTTGCTTGTAGGCCGTCAGCAGCAGGCTCACCAGGTCGAGCAGGGAGTGGGCAGCGATCAGCTGATGCTCTAGCCGCTCAAAGCGCCGCATCTTGTCTTCGTTGAGCCTGGCCTCTTGGAGCAAACCCTGCAGTTGCTGCTTGAGGACTTGGTTTTCTTCGGCCAGAAGTTCGCTGCTATTCATCCGGGGCGGCAATCGTGGGCTGCTGGTGATGCTGGCAGCTTAGCCCAGAAACGCTCGGCGTCCAGCGGCCCAGATGAGGGGGGATGGTGGCGGCGTTGGGGCGCCGCCACCCCGCCGCGCTCTCAGGGCTCCAGGTAGGCAAAAGCGCAGGAGAAATCCAGCCCGCCATGACCTTGCGCGCTGAGGCGTTGGTACTGCTGGCGGGCCAGCTCGCCCAGGGGCGTGGCGGCTGCATGGCTTTGTGCGGCCTCGACCGCCAAGCCCAAGTCCTTGAGCATCAAGTCCACGCCGAAGCCGCCCTGGTAGCCGCGCGAGGCCGGTGCAGTAGGCATCACGCCGGGGCAGGGGTTGTAGACCTCCAGCGCCCAGTTGCGGCCCGAGCTTTTGCTCATGATTTGCGATAGCGCCGCCGGGTCCATGCCGTTGGCCATGCCCAGCCGCAGGGCTTCGGAGGTGCCCAGCATCAGAATGCCCAAAAGCATGTTGTTGCAGACCTTGGCCGTCTGGCCGCAGCCGCTGGCACCGGCGTGAAAGATATTGCTGCCCATTTTTTCCAGCCAGGGCCGGGCGCGCTCCAGCGCTGCGGCTTCACCGCCCACCATAAAGGTCAGCGTGCCGGCCTGGGCGCCGGCCGTGCCACCCGAGACGGGCGCATCGATCATGACCATGCCGCATTCGGCAGCGGCCTGGGCGACGCGTATGGCCGCGGCCGGGGCGATGGTGGAGCAGTCGATCAAGAGCGCCCCCGCCTTGGCATGGGCCAGGATGCCGCCCTCGGCCTCCAGATAAGCGCCCTCCACATGGCGCGAGGCGGGCAGCATGGTGATGATCACATCGGCCCCGGTCACCGCATCGGCGATGGAGGCGGCGCGGCGCGCACCTGCGGCCTCGGCTTGAGTTAGCGGGGCCTCGGCGAGGTCGTAGCAGCTCAGGGCCAGGCCGGCCTTGAGCAGATTCAAGGCCATGGGCAGGCCCATATGGCCCAGGCCGATGAAGGCGGTTTTCATGCGCAGCTCCTTCTCACAAGGCTATGGTGGTGTTGACGCGGGCGCTGCTGCCCTGACCGGGCTCGTACCAGCGCGCGGTAACGGTCTTGCTCTGGGTCCAGAAGCTCAGGGCCTGTTTGCCGTTAGGCCCCAGATCGCCCAGCTTGGAGGCGCGTGAGCCGGTGAAGCTGAAGTAAGCCACCGGCACCGGGATGGGCACATTGATGCCGACCTGGCCTACATCGATCTCGTTCTGGTATTTGCGTGCCGCCCAGCCGCTGGAGGTGAAGATGGAGGTGCCGTTGCCATTCGGGTTGGCGTTGACGAAGGCGATGGCTTCATCCAGGCTGTCCACGGCGATGACGCAGAGCACGGGGCCGAAGATCTCCTCGTCGTAGATCGCCATGCCGGGCTTCACCTCTGAAAAAATGGTCGGGCCTATGAAGTTGCCGCGCTCGAAGCCGGGCACCACGCAATCGCGGCCGTCCAGCAGCAGGCGGGCGCCCTGGGCCTCGCCCGTGCCGACCAGGCGGCGCACCCGCTCCAGCGCGCGCGGGTTGACCAAGGGGCCCACATCGACCTGGCGGT
The DNA here is from genome assembly GCF_003852425.1 of Paucibacter sp. KBW04. Taxonomy (GTDB): domain Bacteria; phylum Pseudomonadota; class Gammaproteobacteria; order Burkholderiales; family Burkholderiaceae_C; genus Paucibacter_A. The sequence continues at coordinate 164,761 of NZ_QAJN01000008.1, forward strand.
CGGTGCCCGGGCCCACCTTCATGGCCTTGGACTTGGCGACGATCTCGGGCAGCCAGCTCTGCGCCTCGCCCACCAGCAGCAAGACCGAGTTGGCCATGCAGCGCTGGCCGGCCGCGCCAAAGGCCGAGCCGATCAGGTTGTTGATAGCCTGCTCCTTGTTGGCATCGGGCAAGACCACGCAATGGTTTTTGGCCCCCATCATGGCCTGCACCCGCTTGCCCGCCTCGCTGGCGCGGCGGTAGATATGCGTGCCGACCTGGGTCGAGCCGATGAAGGAAATGGCCTTGATGTCCGGGTGATCGCAAAGGGCGTCCGCCACCTCGGGCCCGCCGTGGATGACGTTGAGCACGCCCGGCGGCAGACCGGCCTGCTGGGCCAGCTCGGCCAGCAGCAGGGTGGCGCTGGGGTCTTGCTCCGAGGGCTTGAGCACAAAGCAGTTGCCGGTGGCCACGGCCAGCGGGAACATGAAGCAGGGCAGCATGACGGGGAAGTTGAAGGCGGTGATGCCCGCGCCCACGCCCAGAGGCTGCAGCAGGTTGTAGACCTCGACGCCGCTGGCGGCGTTCTCCGCGATCTCGCCCAGCTGCAAGGTAGGAATAGAGCAGGCATGCTCGATCACCTCCAGGCCTCGGCCGACCTCGCCCTCGGCATCGGGCAGGGTCTTGCCATGCTCGCGGGTGATCAGCTCGGCCAGGCGCGGCGTGTTCTCACGCACCAGCTGTTGCAGCTTGAGCATGATGCGCATGCGGCTGCCCAAGGAGCTATTGCGCCAGCTGGCAAAGGCCTTTTTGGCGCTGGCCACGGCCACGTCCACCTCGGCCGCCGTGGCCATGGGCACACGGGCCACGACTTCTTGCGTGGCGGGGTTGATCACGTCGCGCCACTGCGTGCTGGCGGAGGCATAGGGCTTGCCATCGATCAGATGGCTCAGGCGGGGGATGTTGTCGCTCATGGTGTGTGGAGGCTCGGGCTTATTTTTTGGTGACCAGCTCGCAGCTGGATTGCTCCAGCGGCTTGAAGGCTTGGGCGGCGGGGATGGTGTTGATCAGCTTGTAATAGTCCCAAGGCGCCTTGGACTCGGCCGGCTTCTTGACCTGGAAGAGGTACATATCGTGGATGACTCGGCCGTCCGGCCGAATGCTGGCATTGCGCATCACCGCGTCCTCGATGGGCAGCTCGCGCATCTTCTTGGCCACCAGGCTGGAGTCGTCGCTGCCCAGGGCCGCGACCGACTTCAGGTAATGCAAGACGCTGGAATAGACGCCCGCATGCACCATGGTCGGCTTGCCGCCCTTGTGCAGCTTGGCGAAGCGGGCGGCAAAGCCGCGGGTGGCCTCGTCCATATCCCAGTAAAAACCGTCGGTAAAGCTCAGGCCCTGCGCCGTCTCCAGGCCCAAGGCATGCACATCGGTGAGGAAGACCAGCAAGGCCGCGATCTGCTGATCCTTGCCGCCGACGCCGAACTCGCGCGCCGCCTTGATGGCATTGACCGTGTCCTGCGCGCCATTGGCCAGGCCGATGACCTGGGCCTTGGAGCTTTGCGCCTGCAGCAAGAAGGAAGAGAAATCGCTGGCGCCCAGCGGGTGCTTGACGCTGCCCAGCACCTTGCCGCCGTTGGCGCGCACGATCTCGCTGGTGTCCTTCTCCAGCGAGTGGCCGAAGGCGTAGTCCACGGTCAGGAAGTACCAGCTCTTCAGGCCGCTCTTGGTCAGCGTGGCCGCCGCGCCATTGGCCATGGCATAGGTGTCGAACATCCAGTGAAAGCCATTGGGCGCGCAGTCCTCATTGGTCAATCGGGTGGTCGCCGGGCCGCTGTAGAGGGCGATGCCGCCTTTTTCCTTGATCAGCTTTTGGACGGCCAAGGCACCGGCCGAGTTGGTCAGATCGGCCAGGGCATCGACCTTGTCGCGGTCCAGCCATTCGCGCGCCTTGCCGGAGGCGATGTCGGGCTTGTTCTGGTGGTCGGCCGAGAGCAGCTCGATCTTCATGCCCTTGCATGGCCCGCGCAGGCAGTCGTCCACCGCCATCTGCGCGGCCACCACCGAGCCCGGCCCGCCCATGCCCGAGTAGGCGCCAGACATATCGGTGAGGATGCCGATCTTGACCACGCCGTCCGAGATTTGGCCGGGTGCGGCGAAGGCTTGCAGGGGGCTGAGCAGGGCGAGCGTGCAGGCTGCAACAGCGCTGGCCTTCAACTTCAAGAGCTTGGGTGTCATGTCTTTGTCTCCGGTATTTTTTTGGCCCGGCCGGGGAGGCTGGTGGGCCGAATGTAGGCCGGTACGGATGCAAGGCGAAGCGAGGAAAATGCGCAGCAAGCTTGCAAATTTGCCCGCTCCTGGATAACCCGGAAGGACCCGACCTTGAACATGAATTGGGACAATCTGCGCGTCTTTCTGGCCGTGGCCCGCCAGGGTTCGGCCATGGAGGCGGCGGCCACGCTGGGCCTGGATCAGTCCACCATCACCCGCCGTCTCAAGCAACTGGAGCAAGACATAGGCACCCAGCTGTTCGATCGCAGCCCGCAAGGCCATCAGCTCACCGCCATGGGCCAGCGCCTGCTGGAGTCGGTGCAGCGCATCGAGGACACACTCGCCTTGGTGGACGCCGATATCGGCGGCGACAGCCATGTCTTGCACGGCCATGTGCGCCTGGGCGCGACCGAGGGCTTTGGCAGCTTTTTCCTGGCCCCGCATCTGGCGGACTTTTGCGCCCGCCATCCGGCCATCAGCGTGGACCTGCTAGCCGTGCCGCGCTTCGTCAATCTGTCCAAGCGCGAGGCCGACCTGGCCATCAGCATCGAGCGCCCGCGCCAGGGCGCGTACGTGGCCTGCAAGCTGACGGACTACCGCCTGGCCCTCTACGCCACGCCCGAGTACCTGGCCCGCCATGCGCCCATCCAACAGCTGGCCGACTTGCAACAGCACCGTCTGATTGGCTATGTGGACGAGCTGGCCTTCAGCACCGAGCTGCGTTACCTAGCCAAGCTGGCGCCCAATGCGCCCGTGCCCTTGCGCAGCACCAGCATCGTGGCCCAGATGCAGGCGGCTCGCCGCGGCCATGGCCTGGCCGTGCTGCCCTGCTTCATGGCCAGCAGCTGTGCCGATCTGCAAGCCGTGCTGCCGGGCCAGGCCTCGATCTTGCGCAGCTTCTGGCTTTATGCGCCCAAGGAGCAGCGCGATATCGCGCGCGTCAATGCCTTGTGGAAATTTCTGCGCGAGACGGTGGCGCAGCAGCAGGGCTTGTTGATGGAGGAGTGAATGAAGGATTTGTGTGGGAGTCAGCCTGGTGTCCGGGCACGGCCCGCTGCGAACCCGTGGGGTTGAGGGAGTGGTGGCTGCGAGTTAAGAGCTTCCGGCTAACCGACGGGGCCTCATGCTGGCGGGCAGGCTTGAACGTACTCGCGGCTTGGGCCAACTCTCTGGGCCAGTCGCTCGCAAAGTTCCCGATTCTCGAAAGAGCATGTTCTCAGCCGCTTCAGCAAACGGCAAGCGGTGTTGGACTTATTGATCTCAACGATTTCTGGATCGTAGAAGACGCCAAGAAGCACCCATTCAAGAAAGGCCGGGTCCTGAGAGGCGAGGCGCTTTAACTCGTCAAGTTTCGACCATTCGCGATCCAGGAGCCTTGTCTTGTAGGCGCTGAGTCGTTCCGCCTGCGCGCCGTCGGAGCACAAGCCTTTGTAGCGCTTGAAGTACGTATGGGCCTGGTTCCATGACTTGAAGGGGCCGAGATCGAGTTGTCTTTCTGCTCGCGTGCAGTCGACTTGCTGGTTCGAGTTCTGAGCGTATGCACCGAAGCTCAGAAAAATGGCGATGGAGGCGAGCAGGGCGCGTTTCATGAGGCCTCATGTGTTTTGTTGCGACAGCCCCAACCCCCTCTACCAGCACCCTGCTGTATAGAACCGGCGATTTAATCCGTCTACAGAATTTGGTCTGCTGGCACAAAATGTTTGATGGGCTGCAATTTACACCCCATCAAACTCTCGCCAAAAGCGGCAGCTTGCGCTAAGCCCCCAGCCCGGGTTAAGAGGCCGGGGCTGAGTGACGAAACCGCGCTTACCTGCTCTTCCCTCTCAATGCTTCCCGCCGCCGCGCCTCTCCCACAGCGCCAGGGCCTCACCCACCACACCACGCCTGAATGCCAGCACGCAGACGATGAAGATCAGGCCCGTCACCAGGCTGACCGACTCGCCCAGGCCGTTGAACCAGGCCACGCCGGTCAGCTCGGCCAGGGCCTTGCCCAGGTCGCCGATCTTGTTCTCCAGCGCGATGATGATCAGCGCGCCCACCATGGGGCCGATCAAGGTGCCCATGCCGCCCACCAGAGTCATCAGGATGACGGCGCCCGAGGTGGTCCACAAGGCATCGGTCAAAGTGGCAAAGCCCAGCACCAGGGTCTTGGTGGCCCCGGCCAGGCCGGCCAGGGTGGCCGAGAGCACAAAGGCCAAGAGCTTGAACTTGTCCACGTCATAGCCCAGCGAGGTGGCGCGGGCCTCGTTCTCGCGGATGGAGGTCAGCACCTGGCCGAAGGGCGAATTCACGGTGCGGTAGATCAACCAGAAGGCGGCGATAAAGATCGCCAGCACCACGTAGTAAAGCGTGAGGTCGTTCTCCAGATTGAGGCCGAAGAAAGTGCCGCGCGGCACCGACTGCAGGCCGTCCTCGCCGCCGGTGAAGGGCGCTTGCAGGAAGACGAAGTAAAGCATCTGGCTCAGGGCCAGGGTGATCATGGAAAAGTAAATGCCGGTGCGGCGGATCGCCAGCAGGCCAAACACCAGGCCCACGCCGCCCGCAGCCACAGCGCCCACGATCAGGCCCAGCGGCGCGGGCAGGCCCCAGACCTTGAGCGCGTGGCCGGTGGCATAGGCCGCCATGCCCAGAAAGGCGGCGTGGCCAAAGCTGAGCAAACCGGTGAAGCCGATCAGCAAATTGAAGGCGCAGGCAAACAGGGCAAAGCAAAGCACCTTCATCACGAAGATGGGGTAGACGCCCAGGGCCGGCAGCAGGGCGATGGCCAGGAAGAGGGCGCCGTAGCCCAGCAAGGGGTTCTTGTCTTTCACGGTGGGGCGGCTCGCGGCTGAGGTGGCGTTGGCGGTGGACGACGACATCATTTCTCTTTCCCAAACAGGCCAGCGGGACGCACCAGCAGAACAATCGCCATCACGACGAACACGACGGTGCTGGAGGCCTCGGGGTAGAAGACCTTGGTCAGGCCTTCAATCACGCCCAGGCCCAAGCCGGTGATGACCGAGCCCAGGATGGAGCCCATGCCGCCGATCACCACCACGGCGAAGACCACGATGATGAGGTTGGAGCCCATCAGGGCCGAGACCTGCAGAATCGGCGCGGCCAGCACGCCGGCAAAGGCCGCCAGGGCCACGCCGCCGGCGTAGGTCAGCGTGACCAGGCGCGGCACATTGATGCCGAAGGCCTGCACCAGCTTGGGGTTCTCGGTGCCAGCCCTCAGGGTCGCGCCCAGCGAGGTCTTCTCGATCAAGGCCCAGACGCCCAGGCAAACGATCAGCGAGGCCACCACCACCCAGGCGCGGTAATTGGGCAGGATCATGAAGCCGAGATTGGTGGCGCCTTGCAAGGCCTCGGGCACCGAGTACTGCTGGCCCGAGACGCCGTAAAAGGAGCGGAACACGCCCTCCATCACCAGGGTGATGCCGAAGGTCAGGAGCAGGCCGTAGATATGGTCTAACTTGTAAAGCCACTGCAAGAGCAGGCGCTCGATCAGAATGCCCAGCACGCCCACCACCAGGGGAGCGAGCAAAAGCATCATCCAGTAATTGAGGCCCAGGTATTCCAGCCCCATCCAGGCCAGAAAAGCGCCCATCATGTAAAGGGCGCCGTGGGCGAAGTTGATGATGTTGAGCATGCCGAAGATCACGGCCAAGCCCAGCGACAGCATCGCGTAGAAAGAACCATTGACCAGACCCAGCAAAAGCTGGCCCAGCAAAGCAGGCAGGGGGATGCCGAAGAAATCTGTCATGTCGTCAGTCCACGCGCAAAACGTTCAAAGTGGCCAGTGGGAGCTGACCCAGGCCCCGGCCTTGTCGGCCGGGACGCGGGATCAGAGAGTCACTTCTTGACCAGCGGGCACTTGCTGTCGGCCAGCTTGGTGAAGGCCTCGTCGCCAGGGATGCGGGTCACGACCTTGAAGTAGTCCCAAGGCTCGGTGGACTCCTTGGGCGACTTCACCTGCAGCAGGAACATATCGTGCACGCCGCGGCCATCTTCCTTGCGGATATGGCCCTTGGTGTAGAAGTCGTTGATGGGCGTGTCCTTCATCTTGGCCAGCACCTTGTCGGCGTCATCGGTCTTGAGCGCGTCGACGGCCTTCAGGTAATGGGTCACGGCCGAGTAGTCGGCAGCTTGCAGGGAGGAAGGCATGCGCTTCATCTTCTCGAAGAAGCGGCGGCTCCAGGCGCGGGCCTCGGGGCTTTGGTTCCAATACCAGCTATCGGTCAGGTACATGCCTTCGGTGGTCTTCAGGCCCAGCGAGTGGATGTCGTTGATGAACATCAGCAGGCCGGCCATCTTCATGGTCTTGGTGACGCCGAACTCATTGGCCGCCTTGATGGCGTTGATGGTGTCGCCGCCCGCATTGGCCAGGCCGAGGATCTGCGCGCCGCTGCCCTGGGCCTGCAGCAGGAAGGAGGAGAAGTCGTTGGCATTGAGCGGGTGCTTGACCGTGCCCACCACCTTGCCGCCCGAAGCGGCCACCACCTTGGCGGTGTCGGCCTGCAGGGCCTGGCCGAAGGCGTAGTCGGCCTGCAGGAAGTACCAGCTCTTGCCGCCGCCCTTGGTGACGGCCGCGCCCGTGCCATTGGCCAGGGCCACGGTGTCGTAGGCGTAGTGGATGGTGTAGGGCGTGCACTTGTCATTGGTCAGAGCCGAGCTGCCCGCGCCGATGGAGATGAAGGGGCGTTTCTTTTCCGCTGCCACCGTGGCCATGGCCAGATTGGCGCCGGAGTTGGTGCCGCCGATCAGCAGGTCCACGCCCTGGGTGTCTATCCACTCGCGCGCCTTGGAGGCGGCCACATCGGCCTTGTTCTGGTGGTCGGCGAAGATGATTTCGACTTTCTTGCCGGCGGCCATGCCCTTCATATCGGCAATGGCCAGCTTTATGGCTTCCACGCCTCCGGCGCCGTCGATGTCGGCGTAGACGCTGGACATATCGGTGATGAAGCCGATCTTCACCACATCGCCAGAGACTTGGGCCTGGGCAGCGAATGCGCCACAGGCGGTGAGGCTGGCCAAAGCGAGGTGTTTGAGCTTCAGGGTCATGGTTTTGTCTCCTTGGGTTTTGCTTTGAGGCAATCGGTCAACAGATCGGTCAACAGGTCAATCGAGGAAGGCTTGGGTCTTCAGACACTCAGCAACACGTCCAGCACCGCCTGCTTCTGGGGCAGGTCTGCGGCCGGGAAGGACTCCACCACCTCGCCATGCTCGACCACGATGAAGTGGTCGGCCAGCGGGGCGGCGAAGCGGAAGTTCTGCTCGACCATGATGATGGTGAAGCCCTGGGCCTTGAGCGTGGTGATCATGCGGGCCAGGGCCTGCACGATGACGGGGGCCAGGCCTTCGGAAATCTCGTCCAGCAAGAGGATGTCGGCGCCGGTGCGCAGGATGCGGGCCACGGCCAACATCTGCTGCTCGCCGCCCGAGAGCCGGGTGCCCGGGCTGTGCCGGCGTTCGGACAGATTGGGGAACATGGCGTAGATGTCGGCCTCGCTCATGGGCTTGGCGCGCTGATTCTTCAGGGCGGGGGGCAGGCGCAGGTTTTCCTCGGTGGTGAGCGAGGCGAAGATGCCGCGCTCCTCCGGGCAATAGCCCAGGCCCAGATGGGCGATGTGGTGGGTGGCCATATCAATGGTCTCCACCCCATGCACCTTGATGGAACCCTTGCGCTGGCCGGTCAAGCCCATGATGGCGCGCAGGGTGGTGGTGCGGCCGGCGCCGTTGCGGCCTAAGAGGGTCAAGACCTGACCCTTTTTGACGCTCAGATTGATGCCGTGCAGGATGTGGCTCTCGCCGTACCAGGCGTGCAGATCGGTGATCTGGAGTGCGACTTCGCTCATGCTCAATGGGCTCCCTGCAACTCGGCGGCTTCGCTGCCCATATAGGCTTCCAGCACAGCCGGGTGCTTGGACACGGTGGCGTAGTCGCCCTCGGCCAGCACGGCGCCGCGCGCCAGCACGGTGATGCGGTCGGCGATGCGCGAGACCACCTTCATATTGTGTTCAACCATCAAGACGGTGCGCCCCTCGGCCACGCGCTTGATCAGGTCGGTGACACGGTCCACATCCTCGTGGCCCATGCCCTGGGTCGGTTCGTCCAGCAGCATCAAGGTGGGCTCCATGGCCATGGTGGTGGCGATTTCCAGGGCGCGCTTGCGGCCGTAGGGCAGGTCGCCGGCCTTGAGCTGGGCCATTTCGCGTAGGTCCACCAATTCCAGCAAGGCCAGGACGCGAGCGTCTAACTGCTTCAATCCCGTGAGCCCTTTCCAGAAGTGGAAGCTGGTGCCGGTGAAGCGTTGCAGACCGATGCGCACGTTCTCCAACACGGTGAGGTGGGGAAAGACGGCGGAAATCTGAAAGCTGCGGATCACCCCGCGGCGGGCGATCTCGGCGGATTTTTCGCCGGTGATGTCCACCCCGTTGAGCAAAATCGTGCCGCGGGTGGGCTCCAGGAATTTGGTCAGCAGGTTGAAGCAGGTGGTTTTGCCCGCTCCGTTGGGGCCCAGCAAGGCGTGAATATGACCCCGCTGCACCTGCAGATTGACGGCGTCCACGGCGGTGAAGCCTTTGAACTCTTTGGTCAGGTCTTTTGTCTCTAGGATGAGTTCGCTCATCTGCTGGCCCGCACCGAATCAGGGTGCGGTTGTAGTTGAATCCCCAATGTAGGGCCGAAGCTCTAGAACGGACACCGGAACAACCTTTAAGTAGTATTGACCTAGGGTATTCACCGAGCGGGCAATTCAAGCACCGAAACCGATCGGCTGGTCATGTTCCTGTGCTTGGAAATCGACGCCCCCAAAAGAAAAAAGCCAGCAGCTTGCGCTGCTGGCTTCCCATGCCGGGGAGGCGCGGTTCAATCAATCAAACATCAAGCTTGCTGGCGATTGCGGCGGCGGGCCACAAAGCCCAGGGCGCCCAGGCCGGCCAGCATCAGGGCATAGGTTTGGGGCTCGGGCACGGCCGCGGTCAGGCTGACCTTGTCCAGCGAGCTCCCCAGGGTGTCGCTGGTGCCGGTGGCGCGGAAGCCGATGGTGGTCGAAGCGCCGGCAACAAAGCTGGTGCTGAAGGTGGTCCAGTTGTTATTGGTGGTCGCGGCGGGCAGGGCGGCCAGCGCCGTCCAGGTCGTGCCGCCGTCTACCGTGAAGTCCAGGCCATTGGTCGCGACCGCCGTGCCGGGGCGGTTGGCGTAGGCGAAGCTGAAGTTGTAGCTCTGACCGGCCTGGGTGGCGATGGTCTGGAACATGCTGCTGTTCTTGGTCGTGTCCAGCTCGACATAGTTCAGGCCGTCAAACGCGCTGCCAGCGATGTTGTTGCGCAGCTCGATGCCGGCGCCCACGCCGGTCCAGCCATTGATATTGCTGAAATTGCTCCAGGCGCCGTTGGCCAGGGCATTGTCTTCAAAGCTGCCGTTGACCACCAGATTCGGGGTCGCAGCCAGGGCGAACACAGGCGAAGCCAGCAGAGCGATGGTGGTGAGAACCTTTTTCATACGAATCCTTTTGGGTGGGGCGGCGCTATCGAAGCGCGACAGAAGCTATTGTTCAGAAGTCCCTGTCCATCGCCATCCCCGTGGACAAAGGGTTCTGGCGGCACATCGTGAATCGCATCACGTTTGCGGCCGAAACTTTGTCCCCTCGCAGCGGCTTGGTGCGATTGGCGTGCGCTTGGCGTGTGAAAAAAGCAGCAAGGCCGTTGCTGGCGCTTGCTGCTTTTTGGGGGGAAGGTGGGCGCTGGGCCGGACCGATCTTTACCCTTCCAGCCGCTTCTGGAACACCAGGCCGGCGTGTTCGCGCAAGGCGTGGAACTTGATCTTGGGCCAGTTGGCTTCGATGGCGCGCAGCTCGGGCGCGTACTCGACCAGCACGGTGGGTGCGTCCACCGCGTCGTAGGCCATGCGGTGGTCGTTGGCGTCGATGAAGCGTTTGAGCTCTTTCTCGTCGTCGCAAGTGACCCAGCGTGCCACCTGGAAGCGGCTGCCGCTGATGCGGGCCTTGCAGCCGTACTCATGCTCCAGGCGGTGCGCCACCACTTCAAACTGCAGTTGGCCGACGGCGCCCAGCAAAAGCACCGAACCGGCGATGGGGCGGAAGACCTGGATCGCGCCTTCTTCACCCAGCTGCTGCAGGCCGGCCTTGAGCTGCTTGGTCTTGAGTGGGTCGGCCACTTCGACGCTGCGGAACATTTCCGGGGCGAAGAAGGGCAGGCCGGTGAACTGCAGGGCCTCGCCCTCGGTGATGGTGTCACCCAGCTGCAGCACGCCGTGGTTGGGGATACCAATGATGTCGCCGCCGAAAGCCTCGTCCAGCAGCTCGCGGCGCTGGCTCAAAAAGCTCACCACCGTGTTGGGGCGCAATTCCTTGCCGGAGCGCACCACCTTGAGCCGCATACCGCGCTCGAAGTGGCCCGAGGCCACGCGCAGGAAAGCGATGCGGTCGCGGTGCGAGGGGTCCATATTGGCCTGAATCTTGAACACCACGCCGGTGAACTTGGGCTCCTCGGGCTTGACGACGCGCTGCATGGCGGCGCGCTCGCCGGGGGCGGGGGCCAGTTCGACCAGGGCGTCCAGAATTTCCTGCACGCCGAAGTTGTTGACGGCCGAGCCGAAGAACATGGGCGTTTGCTTGCCGGTCAGGAACTCGTCCAGATCAAAGGTCGCCGCGGCATCCTGCACCAGCTCGATCTCGCCCTGGGCCTGCTCGTACTGCATGCCGAAGCGCTCGGCATAAGCCGGGTTGTTGAGGCCGCTGAGGATTTCGTCGTCGCCGCCCACCCGGTCTTCACCGGGCGAGAACACCCGCATCTGTTCCTGGCGCAGGTCCATCACGCCGTGGAAATGCTTGCCCATGCCAACCGGCCAGGTGAAGGGCACGACGGTCATGCCCAGCTCGCGCTCGATCTCGTCCATCAGGGCCAGCGGGTCTTGCACCTCGCGGTCCATCTTGTTGACGAAGGTCAGGATGGGGGTGTTGCGGGCGCGGCAAACCTGCAGCAGGCGGCGGGTTTGCGGCTCCACGCCGTTGGCCGCATCGATCACCATCAGGGCCGCGTCCACGGCGGTCAGCACGCGGTAGGTGTCTTCCGAGAAGTCCTGGTGGCCGGGGGTGTCCAGCAGATTGATCACGCAGTCGCGGTACTCCATCTGCATCACCGAGGAGGCGACCGAGATGCCGCGCTGCTTTTCGATCTCCATCCAGTCCGAGGTCGCATGGCGCGAGGCCTTGCGAGCCTTGACCGAGCCGGCAATCTGGATCGCGCCCGAGAACAGCAAGAGCTTCTCGGTCAGCGTGGTCTTGCCCGCATCCGGGTGGGAGATGATGGCGAAGGTGCGGCGGCGCTTGACTTCGGTTTGAATGCGGGTCGGGAGATCGGCGGACATGGGGCTGGTGGGCGCGACAAGCCCCAAGGCCCACGCGCAGATTCGAAGGTAAGGGCGGGATTATCGCAGTGGCGGGCTGGGCGCGTGGCCTCAGGGCTCAGAGCCGAGCGCAAGAAGCGGGTGGCCGGGCCGCCACGCGCCGCCTAGGCTGTGGGCTTGTGAAACTTTGCGAGCCTCAAGCATGCTGCCATCGACCGCCTCCTACCGGGTCGTCCCTTTGCGTCAGGACTTTGTGCAACGCGCCCGTTCAGAGGGCTTGGACGATCTCGATCAGCCCGTGGAACATCACATCGCCCAGGGCGGCGAGCCCTGTCGCGACGCCTTGCGCCGCGCCCGCCCTGGCGAGCGCTTAATCCTGGCCAGCTACTGCCCGTTTGAGCAGGTCGGCCCCTACCGTGAGTACGGGCCCGTCTTTCTGCTGGCCGACCCTGCGGCCCAGCCCCTGGGCGCATCCCGCCTGCCTTTGCAAGGCGAGCCGCCTTATCTGAGGGACAGCTTTGTGCTGCGGGCCTACTCGGCCCAGCAGCGCATCGTGGCGGCCGAGATCGTCCACCCGGCCCAGGCCGAGCCTGCTTTGCTCGGCCTGCTGGCGCGTGCCGATGTGGACTTTGTGCTGGCGCGCTTCGCGGCCTACGGCTGCTATGCCTGCCGCGTCGAGCGAGGCGGCTAGTTGCGGGGCCAAGCGCAATAGACTGCGGGCCATGCAGCCCAACCCTACAGAACGCGACAGCTCGGCGCTCTACACCCAGCGCATGAACAAGGTGCTGGACCATATCGATCGGCATCTGGACCAGAACCTGGAACTGGCCGATCTGGCCGAGGTCGCTCACTTCTCAGCCTTCCATTTCCATCGCGTTTTCGCGGCCTGGATGGGCGAGACCTTGGGCGACTATCTGCGTCGCCGCCGTCTGGATGTGGCCGCGCTCTATCTGGTCATCGAACCCACCATGCCGGTCCTGGAGATCGCCCTGAACGTGGGCTTTGGCTCGGGCGAGGCCCTGGCGCGGGCCTTCAAGCTACGCTTTGCCAGCACGCCTAGCCAGTGGCGTGAGCAGGCTCCGCGGCGCTGGGCCGAGCAGCTGCATGCGGCGCGGCGCTTGGCAGAGCAGGCGCAGAGCAATCTGGATCAGGCGCTGAGCAATCCTGATCAGTTGCCGCAGCGGCATGCCGTGAATTATCAGGACTCCTCAATTTCGCATCCGGAGTTCTGCATGAAAGTCACCATCCAAACCCTGCCGCCCGTGCGCGTCGCCTATCTTCGCCATATCGGCCCCTACGGCCCAGCTATCAGCCGTTTCTGGCCCGAGCAGGTCATGCCTTGGCTGATCGCCCATGGCTTGGAGAAGGCGCCGCGCTACGGCATCGGCCATGACGATCCCTTGATCACCGAAGGCGCCAAATGCCGCTACGACGCCTGTGTGCCGGTGGCGCCGGACTTCGTCGCCAAGAACCCGGCGGGCATCGCGGAGCTGCCAGGCGGGCGCTATGCCTGCGCCGAGTTCTTCGGCGACGGCCCGGCTGCCAGCCTGGCCTGGACCGAGTTGCTGCGTGAGTGGCTGCCCAAGAGTGGGTATCAGGTGGACTCGCGCCCCTTCTTCGAGTACTACCCGGCCGATGCCCGCTACGACTTGGAGACCGGCCGATTTGAGTGCCAGCTTTGCGTGCCCTTGCGCGGCCTGTAGATCTGGGGGCAGCTGGCTTCAAGCCACCCGTGTCAGCGCCGGCGGGTCGTAGCGCTGCTCGATGATCTCCTTGGCGGGCATGTAGTTGCGCATGGTGAGGTTGAAATTGCCTTCCTTGGGCGCGGGCAGCCAGTTGCTGAGCTTGTCCTCGCTGGGGCGCTCGGCCTGGATGTAGATGCGCAGCGAGCCGTCGGCGTCGAACTTCAGGCCCTTCATGTTTTCGCGTATGGCCCAGCGATTGATCTCGTTCTCCACCAGATTGAAGTTCTGATACAGGGTGAAGGACCAGAAGGCCTCGACCTTGGGGAACTGGTCTTTGCGCATGAATAACTCGTAGCGACCCTTGCTATTGAGCCGTTCGCCGTTCTGGTCCTGCGAGGCCCATAGATAGGTGCATTCACGGGGCGGGTGGGCCACGATGCCCCACAGGCTTTGCCAGGCCGAACGCATGATGTAGTCATGGGTACTGGCCTGGCCAATGTCGGTGGGGAAGTAAAACCAGCCGTTGACGGCCCGCGCCCAGGGCCGCTCGACATGGCTGCGCAGCACGCGCAGGCCGTCGCGGGCGGCTCGGGCCAGGCCGCGGTTGGTCTCGGGCGAGTTCTTGCTCAGGTCCAGACCCGGGCCGATGCCGACGGTCTTGAAGCCCTCCAGCAGAATCTGCTCATGGGCCGGCGGCGGGTTCTCGATCAGCATCTGATTGAGGATGACAAAAGGCCGCAGCGGCTTGCCGGCCAGGGCGCTGACGTCGAACACATTCTTGTCGCTGGCAACGAACTCGCGCCCGGCCAGGAAGTCGGCCAGGGGCGTGATCTTGGTCTGGGCAAAGCGCTCCTTGGCCCAGGCAATCTCCTTGGCGTCGTCCTGGTCGATGCGCAAGCGCACCAGGGCGAAGACCCATTTCTGCGGGCACTCAATCACGCGATCGAAACGGCCCTTGGGCAGCTCGCCCTGCCAGCCCGGGGGCAGCAGCAGGAAGTTGCCATGCAAAGGCCCGCCGGAGCGCTTGCTGAGGTAGGCAAAGTTGTTGGTGTAGAGGTCGGACAGCTGGACCGAGAAGTAATGGCCTTGCGGGTCCACCGGGCTGATCACCATGGGGCCCGAACGCAGGTCGATGAAGGCGCCGGCATAGACGGTGTCGGTATTGAAGGAGCCGCCGTCTTGGTAGAAGGAGGTGGCGACGAAGTGCTTGGTGGTGATCCATGAGTTGATGGGGCGCTGCACCGACTTGGGGTTGACCGTCCATTGCCACATCAGATTGGCGAAGTAGATCAGCGGCCAGCCCCACTGAAAGGCTTGCAGACCCAGGGCATAGGCATGCAGTTCACGCGGGTCGGCGCCCGCGGCTTCTTGGCCGCCGAGGATGTCCAGTGCGCGCGCGGCCTTGGCCTCGGCACTCTCCTTGGGCGGGGTGGTTTGCTGGGCCAAGGCGTTTGTGCCGCTCAGGCCGACACCTGCTGTCAGCAGCGTTTGTTGCAACCAATTGCGACGTTTGAGCATGGTGGTTTTGCTTCCGTGGGTCTTGTCGGTGAAAGAGTCCTGGCCATGCAAGGTGGCCAGGAGATGTTGGCGAGCCGCTCTTAGCGAGCAGGGCAGCCCCTGGCCTCAAACGCGGCCTTGTCCTGGTAGGCCAAGTCGGGGTAGTAGTCGCCCAGCACCTGTCTTTCTTCGCCCGGTTTTTGCACCTTGGCCAAGCTGTGCGCAAAGGCAGGCGAGGGCAGCAGGTGGCGGAAGATCAGATAGCCGCCATGCGGATTGCCGATGCCATCGCCTTCGCCCCATGGCAGCCAAGCCACGCCACATTCGGCGCGGGCATTGGCGGGTCGATGGGCCGGGCTGCTGACGACGATGTTGTAGCGGCCCTGCTCGTTCAAAGGCACTTGTTCGTCAAACAGGCAGGCATCGACCGCGCCGTCGGCAATCGAGCGACCTTTGCACAGCGACCAGTAACGCATATCGAGCTCGCCAGTCATCTTGGGCCCGCCGCGCCAGGTCACCGCCGTGCGCGGCGCCTTGCCTCGTAGCAGCAAGGTCTGGCCATAACGGTCATCCAGATAGGTCGTCATATAGCTGTTGTCCAAGGTGCCGTAGAAACCGCTGCGGCGGCTGGCGTCGATGCGGCTGCGCATGCCTTCAAACGGCGTGTTGATCAAGACATTGCTCAGGGTGTGCAGGGGGTTGAAGAAGCTGTTCCAGGAGACCGGCGCGGGCTGGGCGGGGTGGTAGGGCGCGCGGGCACCGGGGATTTTGAAAAGGGCTCGATTGCCCTCGGCCGTGCTGCGGTAGTCCCGTACCGCGGCCTCAGGCACGCCAATGGCGCGGCAAAGGGCTTCGCCGTCCAGGCGGTGGCCACTGGCCAGCCTGAGTTGCGGCCGGGGCAGGGCCACGCCGCCCTTCACATCGCGGCCCTGGTCGGGCACATAGACGCGCATCCACAGCTGGTAGACACCGGCTTCATCGGGCATGAACAAGGTGTTGGGCGGGCGCTGAGCCTCGTCCACCCGCTGCCCCGCTTGCAGATCGCGCGGCTGCAGGGCCACGGTGTATTGGCGTTGCTTGGCTTGGCGGTCGGCGCCGGGCAGAAAAGGGTTGCTGCTGCCTGGGGCGGGCCGGATCAGGAGATCGCTGAGCGAGTCCACCGGCTGCCCCATGGGGTTGTAGGAGGCAAAAGACAGGTAGCGGGCATGGGGGAACTCGCCCTCCAGGCTCAGGCTGGCACCAACAGGCAGTTTGAATTGGGCGATCCAGTACACCACGCCCAGATCGGGTGAGAGGATGTTGAAGGTGTCGGACTTGAGCGTGCCGGTCCAGAAGCAGTCGCTCAGGCCTTTGCCGGCATGGCGGCGCGCGATTTCTTCGGCCGTATAGGGTTGCACGCTGGGCGTGGCCTGGCGTAGGCGCTGAGCCACATCGGCTGCGGCCGCGGCCTCGCCTTGCGCCGCGCTTGGACCGGCCGTGAACAGCAAGATCAGTCCGAGGCTGCTGAGAAGGTGCTTGGGCATGGTGATCTCTCTTCGATCGGAATCAACGCGTGACGATGGGGAAGGTGCCGGCGGCCTTGTCGATCAGGCTGAAGAAGCGGCCCAGATCCAGGGTGCTGCCTTCGATCTTGGTCTGGTCTGACAGCAGCAAGTCCTTGGCGCCGGCCGAGCCGGTCATCATGCGCAGGAAGAAGGGCTTGGTCAGCGTCAAGGTCGCGTTCGCATCGGTGGCGGCCGGCGCCTTTTTGTGGTGCAGGACCGAGTTGCTCAGCTGCAGCACATAGCTGTCCCCAGGGCTGTCCGAGAAGACCAGATTGATCTTCAGCTGCAGGCCATCGGCCTTCTCCGCATTGATGCCGGCGGCCATGGCTTCCAGGAAGCGCTCGATGGGGGTGTGCTGCAGCATATCGATCAGCATGGCCGAGGTAATGCCTTTGTCGGGCGGGCCCTGGCGCAGCTCCAGCGCGCCGGTCAGATAGAAATTGCGCCAGGGGGCCGACTCGGCCATATAGCCCAGCTGTTCAAAGCTGCGCGCCAGCAGCTCGCTGGCGGCCTTGTCCTTGGGCTGGGTGTAGACCAGCTGCTTGAGCAGTTCCGTGGCCCAGCGGAAGTCGCCGGCGTCAAAAGCTTGTTGGGCAGCGCTCATGGCCTTGTCCGGGCCACCGGCCAGTTTGATATAGCGCTGCGCCAGCTCCAGCGGCGGCAGGCCATCTAGATTGGCGGGGTGGGCATCGAACCAGCCCATGTAAAACTGGTAGACCGCCCGTGCGTTGTGCCGCACCGTGCCGTAGTAGCCGCGCACATGCAGATGGTCTTGCAAGGCCTTGGGCAGGCGCATGTTCTCGGCGATCTCGGCGCCGTTCAGGCCTGCGTTGATGCCACGCACCGTCTGGTCGTGGATGAATTTGTAGACATCGCGTTGCTTGGCGATGAAGTCGCGGATATTGGCCTCGCCCCACACCGGCCAGTGGTGCTGGTTGAACACCACCTCGGCGCCCTGGAGTTGCTTCAGAGAGCCGTCCAGATAGGCGGCCCATTTGAGCGCGTCCCGCACCTTGGCGCCGCGCAAGGTGTAGAGGTTGTGCAAGGTATGGCTCATCAACTCGGCGCCGCCATAGGCCTGCAGCTCGGGCAGGGCGAAGGTGAACTCGGAGGGCGCCTCGCTGCCCGGCACGTTGTAGAAGATGAAGCGCACGCCGTCCAGCGCCAGCTCCTGCTGCTCGCCCTCGACCAATTGGGTGGGCGGCAAGATGCCCACCTGGCCATAGGCCACGGCCTTGCCCAGGCCGTCGTCCACCAAGCCGGTGGCCGAGCGCGGCAGGCGGCTGCCGTACATATACATGGAGCGCCGCCCCATGGCGGCCCCCACCATCACGTTCTCACTGGTGGCCTCTTCCATGAAACCCGCCGGGGCGACGATGGGCACGGCGCGGGCCTTGGCCTCCTCCGCCGAGAGCACGCCCAGAGCCCCGCCGAAATGATCGGCATGGCTGTGGGTGAACACAATCGCCGACACCGGCTTATTGCCCAGGTGCTGGCGCGCAAACGCCATGGCGGCGGCGGCGGTCTCGCGCGAGGTCAGGGTGTCCACCACAATCCAGCCGCTCTTGCCCTCGATCAGGGTGATATTGGCCAGGTCAAAGCCGCGCAGCTGCCAGATGCCGTTGCGCACCTTGTAGAGGCCGATCTGGTTGTTCAGCAAGGCTTGGCGCCACAAGCTGGGGTTGACGGTGGCCGGAGCCGCGCCCTGCACAAAGGCAAAGGCCTCGTAGTCCCAGATCACTTCGCCCGCCGCATTCTTGACCTGGCCCTTGGGCGCGGCGATGAAGCCGCGCCTGGCGTCGGCAAAGGCCGCCGGGTCCGACAAGTCGGCCGCTCGAGCCGTGGCTTGCTGGGCCTCTTGCACCTGGCTTGTCACGCCCGAGGAGGCCGAAGGCGCGGCTTGGCGCCCACAGCCGGCCAGCAGGCCGACCAGGATGGTGGCGCCGACCAAGGCCTGGCAAGGCCTGATCCAAAGCGCGCGCGAACTTGCCAATTCATTTTTGTTCAAAGCTTGTCTCCTGCTTTGTTGTGGCCTTGTTTGGGCCTGCGACGGCTCTCTATTCACGGGGAATGGGCCGAAGTCAGGCGCATGATCAACAATCCGAAACAATGTGTCCAATGCATCTTCATCATCATGATGATGAGTTTGGGTAATTCACGGAGGCTCACCCCATGGTCGAACTCAGGCATCTACGCCATCTGCTGGTTTTGGCCGAGCATGGCAACTTCAGCCGCGCGGCGGAGGTCTTGCATCTGACTCAACCGGCGCTGACACGCAGCATTCAGGCCTTGGAGGCGCAGGTGGGGGCGGTCTTGTTCGAGCGCCGCCGTGGCCATATCGAAGCCACCGAAATGGGCCGCTTGCTGCTGCGCCATGCCAAGGCCTTTCAAACCTCGGCCTTGGACCTGGAGCATGAGATCCGCCTGGCCAAGGGGCTGGAGCTGGGTGAGCTGCGTATCGGTGTCGGCCCCTACGGCGGCGCGGCTCTGATCGGCCCGGTGGTGGGGCGATTGAATCAGCGCTATCCGCAGCTGCGGGTGCAGTTGGTGGTGGCGCCCTGGCAGGAGCTGCCCGAGCGCGCCCGTGCCCGCGATGTGGATCTGGTGGTGGCCGAGCTGAGTGAGATCGAGCGCCTGGAGGACTTTGCGCTGGAGCGATTGAGCGCCCACGAGACGGTGACGGTGTGTCGCCCAGGCCACCCCATGCTGGGGCTGGAGCGGCCCAGCCTGGCCGAGCTGTTTGCCTACCCGCTGGCCGGGCCGCGTCTGCCGCCCGGCGTGGCCGAAGCCTTGATCAAGGCCGCGCCCGCAGCCCAGCGCGAGCGCTTGCAAAGACTGGGTTTGCTCACCTTGCAATGCGACAGCTCAAGCCTGCTCAAAAGCATCGTGCAGGAATCCGACGCCTTGTCCACCATGCCGCGCTTCATGGTGCAGGCGGAGCTGAGCCTGGGTCGCCTCTGCGCCTTGCCCAGCCTGCTGCCCGAACTGCGCCCGCGCTTCGGCGCCGCCTGGCTGCAGCAGCGCAGCCTGTCTGGCGCGGCCCTGCAGTTTGTCGAACTCTTGCGCAGCCATGATGCGGCCTTGAGCCAGGCTGGCGCGCAGGCCAAGCAGGTCAAGCGCAGGGCGGCGGCAAAAAGGGCTGCACAGTCTTGAGCAGCCGCTCCACATACGCCTCTTTGTCGCCCACCGGCGCCACCGTGAGCAAGGCCTCGCGGGTGGCGGCCTCGCCCGCCTTCATCAGCATCACCCAGGTCGCCAAGTACTGAGAGGCCAGGCAGCCGCCGGCGGTGGCGATGGGGCCCTGGGCATGGAAGGGCTCGTCCAGCACCCGGGCGCCGGCTTCAAGCACCCAGGGCTTGCTGCTTGCATCGGTGCAAGCAGGCTGTTGGCCTAGCAAACCGAGCCGGGCCAACAGCAAGCTGCCCGAGCATTGGGCGCCGATCAGCTGGCGCAGCGGATCCAACTGCAGGCGATCCAGCAGGGCGGAATTTTCTGCAATCGCGCGGGTGTAAAGCCCAGAGCCGAACAGCACCACCTCGGCCTCATTGGCCCATTCCAGCGGGCGTTGTAGCTGGACTTGCACGCCGTGCATGGAGCTGATCGTGCCGCCCGGCCCGCACAGCTCGGCCTTGAAACCCTGGGCCTGCAAGCGGTTCAAGAGGCCCAGCGGGATAAAGCTGTCCAGCTCGTTGAAACCTTCAAAGCTGAGGATGGCGATGCGGGTGGAAGCACTCATGGGGCTTGATCCGGCTGAGGTCTACAGTGCGGCCCATCCTAGTCAATCCCGCCCCTCATGTCCTCTTTTGCTGATTCCGCCCCGGCCCTGCCGGATACCCGCCGCTGGGCCTGGCTGCCACCCGTGGGCTCGGCCGCTTACTACGCACTGCTGGCTGCCGTGGGCATGCTGGTGCTGGGCCCCTTGGGCGGCCTCACCGCCGCCTTCATGAATTTCTCCATCGGCTTCTACGTCGGTGGCCAGGTGCTGGCCGGCATTCTGGGCTCGGTGGTCACCTATGGCTACGGCAGCGAGGGCAAGCACGGCGCCAACTACATCCAGACGGCGGCCGCCTCGGTGGCCGGCATGATGGCCATGAGCACCTTGATCCAGGCCATGGTCTGGATGGGCATGCCGGCCGTGCCCTTCTGGCAGATGGTCACTTATATGCTTTGCATAGGCATGATGGGGGCGGGCATAGGCATGCTTTACACGCCCATCCTGGTCGAGCGCATGCAGCTGACCTTTCCCTCCGGCCTGGCGGTGGCCAATATCTTGCGTGCCTTGACCGACCCGGTCTTGCTGCGTCAATCGGTCTCGCGCTTGTTCGGCGGCCTGGCGGTGGGCGCCATCGGCGGCTGGGCTTCGGCCAAGGTGGCGCTGCTGGGGGTGATCGAGCTGTCCACCTCCACCTTTGGCGCCGGTTTGATCGTGGGCGCCCGGGTGGGCATCCCGGCGCTCACCGGCGGCCTGGTGTTCTGGGCCCTGGCGCCGTACTTCATCAGCATTGGCTGGCTGCAACCGGACGAGCCCTTTCGCAAGATCGCCTTTCTGATTGCACTCGGCATGATTCTGGGCGCGGCCCTCATCGATCTCAGCTTGATCTTCTGGCGCGCCGTCCATCGTCTGCGCGCGGTCTCCGAGGCCGATGCCGTGGCCGTGCCGGCCGAGCAGGTGGGGCGCGGCAGCGGCCCGCGCGCCAGCATGCCGCGCCTGCTGGCCTGGGTGGGGGTGTGGACGGTGGCCACCATCGTGGCGGGCATGAGCTTCTTCAATGAACCCCTGGGCTATATGGTGCTGGTGGTCGGCCTGGTCTATGTGTTTGCGGTCGTCAACGGCATCTCGGTGGGGCTGACCGATCAGAACCCGATCTCCTCGGCCTTTGTGGTGACGGTGCTGATTCTGGCCAGCGTGGGGCTCAAAGACCCCTTGCTGGGCCTGATGGCGGCCATGGTGGTGTTTGTCTCCAGCAGCGTGGCGGGTGATATGCAGCAGGACCGCTCGACCGGCTGGCGTCTGGGCTCCAACCGCACGCTGCAGTTCCGCTTCCAGGTGGCCGGCTTGCTGCTGGGTGCGGTGCTGGCGGTGGTGATCGCCCAGCTGTTCATGACGGCCTATCCGGTGCTCAAGCTGGACCAGACGGCCATGTCGGCCAGCGAGGCGCCCACCCAGTGGACCTCGGCCATGACTTACAAATTCGTCGGTGTCTTGCGCAGCCTGACCGAGCCCAAAGAGTTCCAGACCACGGCCATTCTGATCGGGCTGGGCATTGGCTTTGGCACCGAGTTGCTGCGCAAGCTGATCAAGCACCATGCGGCTTATCAGCGTTTTGCGCAAAGCGGCCGCAAGGGTTTTGCCATCGATTTCTGCCTGGACGCTTTGTTTTTGCCCAGCCCTTACGCCTCCTCCTTCGGTGGTTTTGTGAACCTGCCGACCTCGGCCTGGTTTGCGGCCGGCGGTATTGCGTCCAGCCTGATCAACAGCCTCAAGCCCAAAGCCCCGGCCACGGCCAGCGAATTGCCCGATGACATGAGCAGCACCTCCCTGGTCGGCGGCGGCTTGATCGCGGGCGATGCCTTGGCCGCCCTGGGTCTGGGTTTGGCGGGCTTGGCCGCGCTACTTTGACGGGTCGAAAAAAAGCCCCGGCTCAGCGGACTGAGCGGGGCTTGTGCTGCGCGGGCTAGCGGCCCGCGCTCGACTTGACGCTTCTTGCGATCAGAAGAACTTGTGCTCCAGCTTCAGGCTGAAGCCGCGGCCGTTTTCGCTGTCCAGGAAGTTGTTGTAGTGGCTGGAGAAACGCGGCGTCGCGTCAAACACATTCACCACCTGGGCGTTCAGCTTGGTCTTCTTGCCCAGCTGATAGATGGCGCCCAGATTCCAGCTGGTGTAGGCGCCGATCTTGTCGATCTCGGTGCCGGCAGGTGCTTGCGAGGGATCGTCATAGTTCAGCACGCCGGCCTTGGTGATGGCGGTGAGCACGCTTTCCAGGTCACCGGTCTTCAGGCTGAAGAAGGTGACGTTCTTCCAGTTCGGACGCTCGTAACCATTCAGACGGCTGGAGAGCGGAGTGCCTTCCACATCCGACTGCTTGTAGCTGAAGGTGTGGTTGTGCTGGCTCTCGGCCCTCAAGACGCCGAAGGGCAGCTTGACGCGGGCCTTCAGGGCGATGTCGATACCGCTGGTCTCGATGCGGCCCACATTGCGATAAGGCGTCACCAAGCCCTTCAGTCGGCCATCCTTCAGGCCGGGATTGGCCGCTTCCAGCGCTGGGTTGCGCGGGTCACGAATCACCATGTCCTTGAAGCCGTCCACCGTGAACTCGTTGTCCAGCAGGTACTGGGCGTTCAGGATGGAGATGGTGTCCTTCTGTTCCAGGCGGTAGACGTCAAAGCTGGCGAACAGATCGGAGGTCGGCTGCAGAGCCAGACCCAGGGCGAAGATCTTGGTGCGTTCGGGCTTGAGCTCCGGGTTGGCCAGAATTTTCAATTCGGGGCTGTACTTGCAGGACTTCACGTCATAGCCCAGGGGCTTGCAACGCACCCAGTCGGCCACCGTGGTGTAGGCCCTGGATTCCGACATATACATCTCGGGCAGCGAGGGGGCCTTGAAAGCGGTGTTGAAGTTACCGCGGATCAGGACTTCTTTGCTGGGCCGGAAGGCGATGGCCAGCTTGGGGTTGGTGGTGCCGCCGAAGTCGTTGTACTGGTCGTGGCGCAGGGCGGCCTGGATCTCGATCTGCTTGATGGGTTGCAGATTGAATTCACCATAGGCCGACACGGTGCGGCGCGAGCCATCGGCGCCGGTGCCGCCCAGGCCTTCGATTTCCTTGCGGATCACTTGGCCATCGGGCGTGTCCTTCAGGGTGTCGCGCATGGCTTGCACGCCCCAGGCGAAGCCCACCGGGCCGCCCAGGGTGAACAGCTCGCCATGGCTCATCTTGAAGTCCACCACGCTCAGCGTGGTCTTGGCTTCGCGATGGGTGCTGGTCATCAGGGGCCGCACCTTGTCTTGCGAGTTGGCGGCGATCCAGGGGTTGTAGCTGCCGGTCTTGAGCGCCTCAACAATGGCGGCCGACTTCAGACGGTTGGTTTCGTCGGTGCTGACCTTGTTGCTGCTGTACAGAGCGGCAGATTCCCAGTCCCAGTTGCCGAACACGCCGCGAGCGCCACCCAGGGCGCGCATGGAGTTGGACAGCTGCTTGGAGTTGACCTGGCCGGCTTCCTCAATGGCGCGGAACACGGCCAGGGGGGACTTGGCTTTGGTGCCATCGTTCAAAGTAATGGTGCCGAGGTCTTCACGCCAAGTGGCCCAGCCCGGCTGGATGAAGTTCTTGGTCTCGTAAGCGATGGAGGAGAAGCCCTTGTCCCAGTCGGCGGTGTTGCGCGACAGACCCAACTCGCCGAACAGCTCCAGGTTCTCGTTGATCAAGGCCTTGCCCAGCACCGACAGATTGACGCGCTCCAGGGCCGGGCCGGCCATGTCG
Source organism: Paucibacter sp. KBW04 (assembly GCF_003852425.1). Lineage (GTDB taxonomy): Bacteria > Pseudomonadota > Gammaproteobacteria > Burkholderiales > Burkholderiaceae_C > Paucibacter_A. The sequence goes on from NZ_QAJN01000008.1 coordinate 188,565, forward strand.
CCTGCGGCCAGGTCGGTGTAGCAGTACTCTGCGCCCTTGTCATCGATGCCGATCTGCTCCTTGGGGCAGCCCGGCATGGCAAAACGGGTGTTGGCGGCGGTGGAGTTGCGGATCTCGTAGCTGCCGGGGCCGCGATTGCTGGCGCGGTTGTCACGGCCTCCGAAGGGGCGCAGATCATTGCTCTTGCTCCACTCGTGCAGGCCCAGCTCGGTCTTGTTCATCTTGAACAGGTCGAGGTTGAACAGCAGGTTGTAGCGGTCGCGGGTCAGGTCGCCCACGCCACCGGTCAGGCCGGCGGTGGTGGTGCCGGCATCGCCGGCTTGGTTGGCGGCGTAGCTCAGGCTGCCGTCCAGACCCTTGAAGTTCTGGCGCGTCTTGAAATTGATCACGCCGGCCACGGCGTCCGAGCCGTAGATGGCGGAGGCGCCGTCACGCAGGATTTCGATGGATTCGATGGCGTTCAGCGGCAAGGTGTTCAGGTCCACCGCGCTTTCCGACAGGCCGGCGGAATAGCCGAAGTTGGCCACACGGCGGCCGTTCAGCAAGATCAGCACATTCTTGGCGCCCATATTGCGCAGGCCCACATTGGCGGCGCCGGCGGCAAAGGAGCTGCCGTTATCGCCCTTGTCCAGGCTGGTGACCGAGCTCATATCGTTCAGCAGATCGGCCACGGTGGCCTTGCCGCTGGCTTCGATGGCGTCGCGCTTGACCACTTCAATCGCCAGCGGGCCTTCGGCCGAGATGCGCTTGATATTGGAGCCCACGACCTCGACGCGTTCGAGTTGCTGGGGTTCTTGCTGTGCGTGTGCCAGGGGGCTCAGAAGGCCGGCGCTGATGAGTGCCAGGGCCAGTCCGGTGGAGGGGATACGGGGAGTGGACATGCAGAAATCTCAGAGAACGATGACGAAATGCAGTCCTTGCGCACCGACCTGGGCATGGCTTGGGATCGATTTCTGGAAGGGGATTCCGCGCCCTGCTGTCGCCATGTCTGGCGCAAGTCGGGTCAATCCGCCGGCCTCAGCTGGGCTGTTCGGCGCTTAGCTGCGTGGAGCTGCGAGGCGCAAGACTAAGAGGCGGAACCCCATGCGTTTTAAGGGTAACTACTGAGGATATTGCGCTGCAATCGCTTGTTTTTCGCCGAGATAGCCGTAAGTAATGGGTAAGTGTGTTCAACACCATGACTTCTGCATGTATTTTTGTAATTTCCTCACACATCGGGTTTTCACGGATGGTCTATTCCTCGCACGCAGCTTCGCAACTGTTGCGTTTTCCATTCGCTATTGAGGTGTTTGTGGTCCAGGCGCGCTTGAGGCCAGGCCCGGTCGGGCCGAGCCCGGACTAAGCGATCTGAGCCGCCGCAGCCTTGCGTCGCCGCTGCAGCGCCCAGGCCGCCAGCAGGCTGAAGGCCAGGGCCTGGGCCAGCAGGGCCCAGCCGTAGGGGGCCACGGCTTGCAGCGGCGCCCCCATCTGGTTCAGGCGCACAAAGGCCTGGATGCCGACGACGGCGGGGATCGCCTCGCCCAGGCCTTGCAAGGCGGCCGGCAGGGATTCACGCGGCCAGGAAAAGCCGGCCAAAAAGGCGATGGGCAAGGAGGTGCAGAGCAGGGCTTGCATGGCCCGCTCGCGGTCGGCGAAGAGGGCACCCAAGGCCACGCCCAGGGCTGCCACGCCCCAGCAAAAAGGCAGCAAGAGCAGGGCCGTGCCCAAAGGATTGCCGCCGTGGGCATAGCCCAGAAAGGGGAACATCAGGCCAAAGAACCAGCCGGCCGAGAGCAGGCCGAAGAGGGCAAATGCCGTGGTGCGGGCCGACCAGGCCCAGAGCGAATCGGCGCTCTTGTCTGCGCGCGGCTTCTCGAACCAAGTGCCGACCCACAGCGCCGTGCCGATCAGCAGCAGCTGCTGGATGATCAGCACCGCCACGGCGGGCACCACATAGCTGCCATAGCCCTCGCTGAGGTTGTAGAGCGGCAGCAGCTGCACATTCAGCGGGCTGCGGCTTTGCGCGGCCTGCAGGGGCGGCTGGCCGCGGGCCTGCAATTGCTTGAGCTCTACCCCGGCCGAGACCGTGCCCAGCACCTCGCCAAAGCCGCTGAGCACCACCTTATTGGTCAGAAAGTAAGCGCCATTGGCCAGCACCGGCAGAACCACACCCTGGCCGCGCGCCACATCGCGCTTGAGTTGGGTGGGCAGGACGAGATAGCCCTCGATCTCGCGCCTGGCCATCAGCGCTTGCACCTCGGCCTCGTCGCCGCTGACCAGTCGCAGCTGCAGGCGTGGGCTGGCCTGGGCGAAGCGGCTGATCTGGCGGCTCAGATTGCTGTGGTCCAGGTCCACGATGGCCACCGGCACCCGCTGCAAGGCCTGGGTGCTGTAGGGCCAGGGGTAGAAGAAGGAGTAGATGATGGGCGCGGCCACCAGCAAGAGCAAAGCGCCTTGGTCGCGCAGGGCCGCCAGTAGGGTGCTGCCCAGCCAGCCCAGCCAGGATTTGTTTGGAGCCATCATCAACGCCGCCCCCAGCTCTTGGGATCGAGCGCGACCCGCGAAGCCAGGCCCCAGCTGGCCGCCAGCAGACCCAGGGTGGCCAGCAGCAGGCCGCCCAGCAGGGGCTGCAAGGCGGCGGCGCCCTGGCCCATTTGCAGCAAGCCCATCTGGCCCTGCAGGGTCCAGGTGAAGGGCAGGGCTTGGGCCCACAAGCGGGCACCCTCGGGCATGGCCATCAAGGGAAAGGCCAGCCCCGAGTAGGCAAAGGCGGGCGCGGTGATGAAGCCCGCCGCCGACAACACTAGGCGCAGGGAGCGGCCGGCCAGGGCAATCGCCGCGCCCAGGGCGAGGTAGAGCGCGATCATCAAAGCGTGCAGGGCCAGCAAGGGCGCCAGCGTGCCTTCGGGCACCAGGCCCAGGCGGGCGAAGATCAGCCAGAAGACGAGGTTGACGGCGTTGAGCAGCGCCCAGGCCGGCAGCAGCTTGGCCAGCAAGGCAGGCAAGACCTGACCCCCGCTGGCCGCCAGCCAATCGGGCGCCGTGGCATCGCGCAGCTCGCGGCCCACCGTCCAGCCGCCGGCCACCATGGCCAGCAGATGCAGCAGGGCCGGAATCAGGGCGGTGGCCAGGAATTGTTGGTAGTTGAGCGCGCCGTTGTAGAGCGCGCCCAGGCTGGCCCGCATGGGCTCGAACGCTTGCTTGGCGGCCTGCGGGCTTTGGCCGCGCTTGTTGCGCGCCGTCAGCTCGATGCCGGCCGACAAGGTGCCCACCACGGTGCGCACATCTTTCTGGATCAGACCGGAGTGGGTGGAAAACTGCGCGTTGTGCAGCAGGGCGAGCTGACCCGCCTGGCCACGCTTGATGTCGCGCGCCAACTCGGGCGGGATGATCAGGGCGGCATAAACCTCGCCGGCCCGCAGGCTGCGCTGCAAGGCCTGCTCATCGCTGTACTGGGCGGCGATGCGCAGACCCGGAGCGGCATCCAGCATGCGCTGCAGCTGGCGCGAGAGCCCGCTGTGATCGCCGTCCAGCACGCCTATGGGCAGACGCGTGGGCAGGCCCGCCGCAAAGCTCCAGATCATCATCAGACCCAGCAGCAGCGGCACCCAAGTGAGCATGGCCAGATCAAACTGCCGCTGCCACAGCAGGCGCAGCTCGCGCCGCAGGCCATCACCCCAAGGTTTCACGTGGAACTCAGGGCAGTTGGACCAAGACGCTCATGCCGGGGCGCGCCTCGGCAACAGCTTGCAAGGGCTTGGCCTTGATCTCGAAAGTGCGCACGTCATAGCCCTGGTTGGAGCGGGTGGCGCGCCAGGTGGCGAAGTCGGGCAGGGCCTGGCTGGCCGTGACCTTGAAGCGCACGATGCGGTTGGCCAGCGCGGGCAGCTTGGCCTCGAACTCCTTGCCGATGGCAAAGCGGCTCAGCTGGTCTTCGCGCACATTGAACAAAGCCCATTGGTTTTGCAGGTCCACCACCGTCACCACCGGCACACCGGCGGGTGAAAGCTCACCTTGCTTGGCCAATAGCTTGGCCACCTCGCCGGCCACCGGGCTCTTCAGCTCGGTCTCGGCGCGGGCGCTTTCCACCTCTTGCACCACGCCGGCCACCTGGCGGGCCTGGGCGGAAGCGGCGGCCTGGTCCTCGCTGCGGGCACCGGCGCGGGCCATCTCGGCTTGGGCCTTGGCGGCATCGGCCAGGCCTTGGGAGGCGCGCCAATTGGCCTCGGCTTCATCGCGTTTCTGCAGGGCCACCAGGCCGTCTTTGTAGAGGCTGTCGACCCGCTCGAAACTCTTTTTGGCCAGCTCGGCGCCGACCCGGGCGCGCTCGTAATTGCTCTGCGCCATGCGGATCTCTTCGGGCCGGGCGCCGTTCTTTGCCTTCAGGGCCACGGCCGCGGCAGCCGCCTCGGCATTGCTGGCCTGGGCCATCTTGGCGGCCACCTCGGGGCTGTCAATGCGCAGCAGCAGGGTGCCGGCGCTGATCTTCTGGCCCTCATGGACCAGCAGCTCGGCGATGCGGCCGGTCAGCTTCGGAGCCACGTCGGTCTCTTGCGCTTCCATCATGCCTTGCAGCTGCTGAGGTGGCTCGCGGCCGCCCTGCAGCAGGGCATAGACGCCCCAGGCACCCAGGCCCAGCAGCAGGAGGGGGGCGACGAACTGGCTTGCTTTTCTTTTCATGGAATTCTTGTCCTCCGACCTCATTCGACCCGCAGATCCGCCCGCGCCAGGTACTCACCCAGGCGATGGATCTGGCCGCTGGCCTGCAGCAGGCCCGTCAAGGCCATCACATAGTCGTAAGCCACCTGGGCGCGCTCGGTGCGCAGCTTGGCCAGATTGAGCTCGGCGTCGATCAGGTCCAGTGCGGTGCTGGTTCCCTGGCGCAGACCGGCTTCGCGCAGGCGCACCAGCTCGCGGCCTAGCTCATCTTGCGTGGCCAGGCTCAGGTATTGCTCACGCGCGCGCTCGGCGCTGCGCCATTGCTTTTCCACCAGCAGGGCGATGTCGCTGCGGGCTTGGGCATCGGCCGCATCCACCTGCGCGATCTGGCTGGCATGGGCCCGGTCCAGGGCCTCGTGGTCCAGCGAATCCCAAAGATTGACCCGCACGCCCAGGCCGGCCACCCAGTCGCGGTTGTGCGTGAGATTGGTCTGGCCGAAGGCGAAGACCTGGGGCTTGTTGAGCGCCTTGGAGGCCGCCTTCAGTTGCTCGGCCTGGCTGCGCTTGGCCGTCACCTTGGCCAGGCCGGGGTGATGGGCCAGGGCCTCGTTGATGAATTCGGGCAGGGGCGGCAAGGCCTGGCTGCTGAGGGCCAGCGGCGTGCTGGGCAGAGGGGCTGCGCCCTCCAGCTTGACGCTGCGCGCCAGGGCCAGGGCGGCTAACTCCGCATCGCTGCGGGCCTTGCGGGCCTGGTGGCGGGCATCTTCCAGGGCGGCGCGGGCCTGCAGGCGTTCCAGCTGCGAGACCACGCCGGCCTTGAGCATCTTCTCCACCGCCGCATCATGCTCGGCCACGCCGCTGGCGACGGCCTCGCGCAGATCGGCAGCACGCCGGGCCAGCTGGGTCTGGAAATAGCGCTGGGCCAACACACCCACGGCCTCGTCTTCCACATGGCCCAGATCGGCCTGCGCCTCATCGCCCTGAGCCTTGGAGAGCGCCCGCGCCGCATCCGCCGCACCGCCCACATAAATGGGCCAGATGGCGTTGAGGATGGCGGTTTGATTGCTATTGCTGCGCTCCAGCGTGTAGCTGGAGGGCAGCTGGGGCAGGGCCGGCAAGGCGCCAATGATGGAGGGCGGCAGCATGCCGATGACGCTGCCCAGGCCTTGGTTGAGCGGGTCCAGATTGAGGTCCAGGCTGGCCTTGTAGCTGTAGGCCAGGCCAAACACGCTGACCACCGGCCCGCCCAGATTGGCAATGCCCTCGGACTGCGCCTGGCGCTGGGCCAGCTGCGCACGCGCGCCACCCAATTGGTCGGAGCCCTGCTGCAAGCGCTGCAGGGCCTCCTCCCAGCTCAGGCGAGCGCCTTGCGGCATCTCCTCGGCGCTGGCGCCCGCACTTAGGGCACAAGCCAGCAGCAGCGCCAAAGGCTTCAGGCGGCGTCCTCGGTTCATTCTTCCAGAAGACTTCTGAGCATCCAGGCCGTCTGTTCATGCACGGTCAAGCGCTGAGTCAGCAGATCGGCGCTGGGCTCGTCCGAGGCCTTGTCGACGGCGGGGAAGAGGCTGCGCGCCGTGCGGGCCACGGCCTCATGGCCTTCGACCAGGATGCGCACCATCTCCAAAGCCTTGGGCGGCGTGGCGGGTGCGTCGGGCAGGGAGCTGAGCTGGGCGAACTGGGCGTAAGAGCCCGGTGCCACATGGCCCAGGGAGCGGATGCGCTCGGCGATCGGGTCCACCGCATTCCACAGCTCGGTGTACTGGGCCATGAACATGGCGTGCAAGGTGTTGAACATGGGCCCCGTCACATTCCAGTGGAAGTTGTGCGTGGTCAGGTAGAGGGTGTAGGTGTCAGCCAGCAGGCGCGAGAGGCCGGCGGCTATGGATGCGCGGTCTTTTTCAGAGATGCCGATATTGATGGCCGGGCCAGAAGATTTGGCGGGACTCGGTTTCTTTGCCATGGGCTGCTCCAAAGTATCGTTGGCTGGGTTTGGGCTCGTCAGGCTCCGGCAGGGCTTGAACCCTTCGGGGCGCGAACTCACCCTCGCAGCATAGACCAGGCTCATAGGGAGTTTGTGACCTTAGTTAGGGGAGCGGCTCTTTGCGGCGGTCTGGCCACCCGTGGCGGCCATTTTCTGGAGCCTTTGCGCCAAGCCCATCAAGGCTTCCCTCAAGGCATTGGGCTTGTGGATGGTGCAGGCAAAAGGCCAGCCCGCGATCTCACGCGCCATGGCGCTCAGGTCATCGATTTGTGCGTCCAGCCGGCAGCCTTGAGGCGAGGGGCTCAACAGACCCAGCTCGGGCGCGAGATGGGCGCGTGCCGTGGCGATGTCGGTGTGCAGGCTCAGGCGCACCGTGTGGGCGCGGGGCAGGGTGGCGATGGCCTGGCTCAGATGGGCCAGCACATCAAAACCGGCGGGGCGCAAAAAGCTGGCTGGGCGGGCTTCGACCGCTTCCACCCGGTCCAGACGAAAACAGCGCAAGGCCTGGCGCAGATGGCAATACCCGACGGCATACCAATGGCCGCCCCGGAAAGCCAGGCCGTAGACATCGACCTCCCTGTCCTCGGACACCGGCTCTTGCGCGCCGCTGCGGTAGCGCAGGCGCACCCGCTGCTGGGCGCGAGCGGCCGTGCTGAGGGCGGGCAGATGCTCGGTCAGCAAGCTGCTTGGCATCGACTTCTGGCCGGGTGTCAGGGCTACCGCCTCCACCACATCGCGCAGCCGGCGTTGCAAGGCCTTGGGGCTGACCCGCTCCAGCTTGGCCTGGGCGCTGGCCAGGGCGGGCAGGATGCCGTTCAGGCCCAGCTCGCGGGCGGCGCGCAAACCCATGGCCAAGGCCAGGGTCTCGTCCTTGCTGAACATCATGGGTGGCAGCTTGTGGCCGGGGCGCAGGCTGTAGCCACCGTCACGGCCGCGCTGGGCCTGCACCGGCACACCCAGCTCTTGCAAGTGGGCGATGTAGCGGCGCACGCTGCGCCGGTCCACCTCGCAGGCCAGTGCTAGCTCCGCGCCAGAGAGCTGCTTGTTGGACTGCAAAAGCTCCAGCATGGCCAGCACGCGGCTGGTGGGTTTGGTGGCTTGGGACACGGGCAGACTCTCAGCGCATCGATACAGGACCGATTTTGTCCTATATCGCTTCTAGACTGCGTTCAAGCCAAACAATGAGAAGACTTGAAATCATGGAACACGCCAACAGCCTCTGGATGTTTTTTGCACTCACCCTTGGCGTCATCGCCTTGCCGGGCCTGGACATGGCTTTTGTGGCCGGCAGTGCCAGCGCGCGGGGTTGGCGGGGTGGGGTGGCGGCCACGGCCGGCGTGGTGGCGGGCGGGCTGATCCATGTGATCGTCAATGTCACCGGCCTTGCCGCCTTGCTGATGTTGTGGCCCGGCGCCTTTCAGGTCTTGCTGGTGGCCGGCTCGGCCTATATGGCCTGGATAGGCTGGAGCATGTGGCGATTGCCGCTGGAGGCCGCGAGTGCGCCTCAGCCCGGGGCCCAGGCATCGCAGCTCTCGGCCTTGCCCACGCTTGCGCTGGTGTTCCGCCGTGGTGTGCTGAACTGCCTGCTCAATCCCAAGGCCTACGCCTTCATGCTGGCCGTGTTTCCTGCCTATCTGCAGGTGCCCGAGCGTGGCGTGGCGGCGCAGGCCATCTTGTTGGCGAGCATCATCGCGGCCAACCAAATCGTGGTTTACGGCGGAGTGGCGGCGGCCACCGTGGGGGCGCGCCAATGGCTGGGCGGCGAAGGGCGGCGGGCGGGCTGGATGACGCGGGCCGTCGGGGCTTTGCTGATGGTCGCGGCCGCGCTGACGCTGTGGAAGGCCTGGGCGTGAGCGAGCTCAGCTCGCGCTATGCCGCATCCAGTCCACGATGAATTGCGCGCCCAGGGCGGCACCGCTGAGGTTGATGGCCAGGCCTAGAAATTGGCGTGGTTTGTTGAACATGGTGACTCCTTGAATGAAAAGGGGACGGGCTTTTACCCGCCCCATGGATGCCTAGCGGATCAAGCCAGATCGAAGCGGTCCAGGTTCATGACCTTGACCCAGGCGGCCACGAAGTCATTGACGAACTTGGCCTGCGCATCTGCGCTGCCATAGACCTCGGCCAGGGCGCGCAGCTGGGCGTTGGAGCCGAAGACCAGATCGGCGCGCGTGCCCGTCCACTTCAGCGCACCCGTCTTGCGGTCGCGGCCCTCGAAGACGTCTTGCGCGGCCGAGCTCGACTTCCACTGCGTTCCCATGTCCAGCAGATGGACGAAGAAGTCATTGCTGAGCGTCTCCGGCCGCTGGGTCAGCAGACCTTGGGTAGAGCCAGCCACGCCAATATTCAGCACCCGCAGGCCGCCGACCAAGACCGTCAGCTCGGGCGCCGTCAGGCTCAGCAACTGGGCCTTGTCGATCAAGAAGGCCTCGGCCGGCACCGCAATGCCGGGCTTGAGATAGTTGCGGAAGCCATCGGCCACCGGCTCCAGCACGGCGAAGGAGCTCACATCGGTCTGCGCCTGCGAGGCGTCCATGCGGCCCGGTGTGAAGGGCACGCTGATGCTTTGGCCGCTCTTCTGCGCAGCCAGCTCGATGCCGACGCCGCCGGCCAGCACGATCAAGTCGGCCAGCGACACGGCCTTTTTGCCACCCGCCTGCGCTTGATTGAACTCGGCCTGAATGCTTTCGAGCACCTTCAGCACGCTGGCCAGCTGTTCGGGCTGGTTGACCGCCCAGTCCTTTTGCGGCGCCAGGCGGATGCGCGCACCGTTGGCGCCCCCGCGCTTGTCGGAGCTGCGGAAGGTGGAGGCCGAGGCCCAGGCGGTGCCCACCAGTTGCGCGATGGTCAAACCGGAGGCGGCGATCTTGGTCTTCAGGCCCGCGATGTCTTGCGCGTCCACCAGCTCGTGGTTCAGGGCCGGGATGGGGTCTTGCCAGATCAGTTCTTCGGCCGGCACCTCGGGGCCCAGATAGCGGCTGCGCGGGCCCATATCGCGGTGGGTCAGCTTGAACCAGGCGCGGGCAAAGGCATCGGCGAATTGATCCGGGTGGGCCAGGAAGCGGCGCGAGATCTTTTCGTAAGCCGGGTCCACACGCAGCGACAAGTCGGTGGTCAGCATGGTGGGCAGTTGCCGCTTGCTCGCGTCAAACGCATCGGGAACCGTTGCCTGCGCGTTTTTGGCCACCCACTGATGCGCACCGGCGGGGCTCTTGGTCAGCTCCCATTCATAGCCGAACAGGTTCTCGAAGAAGTTATTGCTCCAGGCCGTGGGCGTCGTCGTCCAGGTCACTTCCAGGCCGCTGCCGATGGCGTCGGCACCCTTGCCGGAGCCGAAGCTGTTGTGCCAGCCCAGGCCCTGGCTTTCCATGCCGGCGGCCTCGGGCTCGGCGCCCACATGCTTGGCGTCGGCTGCACCATGGGTCTTGCCGAAGGTGTGGCCACCGGCGATCAGGGCGACGGTTTCTTCGTCGTCCATGGCCATGCGGGCAAAGGTTTCGCGGATGTCTTGGGCGGCGGCCAGGGGGTCAGGGTTGCCGGCCGGGCCTTCGGGGTTCACATAGATCAGACCCATCTGCACGGCGGCCAGGGGGTTCTCCAGCTCGCGCTCTTTCGCCTCGGCGCTGTAGCGCTTGTCGTCCGCCAGCCAGGTGGTCTCGGAACCCCAGTACACGTCTTCCTGCGGCTCCCAGGTGTCGGCGCGGCCACCGGCAAAGCCGAAGGTCTTGAAGCCCATGGATTCCAGCGCGACGTTGCCGGTCAGGATCATCAGATCGGCCCAGGAGATGCTTTGGCCGTACTTCTGCTTGATGGGCCAGAGCAGGCGGCGCGCCTTGTCGAGGTTGACGTTGTCGGGCCAGCTGTTCAGGGGCGCAAAACGCTGTTGCCCGCCGCCTGCACCGCCACGGCCATCACCTGTGCGATAGGTGCCGGCGCTGTGCCAGGCCATGCGCACGAACAAGGGGCCGTAGTGACCGAAGTCGGCCGGCCACCAGTCTTGCGAGTCCGTCATCAAGGCGTGCAAGTCCTTCTTCAGGGCGGCCAGGTCCAGGCGCTTGAAGGCTTGGGCGTAGTCGAAGCCGGGGTCCAGCGGGTCGGACAGGGCGGAGTGCTGATGCAGCACGCCCAGCTTCATTTGTTGGGGCCACCAGTCGCGGCTGGATTTGGCCAGGGCGGCGCTGGCGCTGGCGGCGGCGGAATGATTGAAGGGGCACTTGGCTTCGGTGGACATCGCTTTTCTCCTTTGAGGTTGGGGGCTCATCCAGGCTGGGCTGGGTGAGCGACTTCAACCGGGGTGGGCCAGCCGGGCTGACATAGACGCTAGCTTAGGTTTTGACCTTGAATAGCGCAATTCAATTGAATTAACTATCGCGATAGCAATTTGCAAAGACGCCTGATTTCTCGTCTCTTGCTCGGCAGCCGGCCCAACGCTTGGCGCCGTGAGCCCGCTGTTTCGCGACGTCGCGACAGGGTTCAGTCGCAAGACTGTGGTCCTGGATGAAGGACTTGCGGACATTGAGCACATCGGGCCAACCCGATGTACCCATCAATCGTCAGGAGTCTCAAATCATGCAAGCCAATCGTCAATCCCTGTCCTTCGTTTCTTTCAAGCCCCTGGCCGCCGTGGCGCTGAGCCTGGGCCTGTGGGGCGCGCTGGCCGCGCCGGCCTTGGCGGCCGATGCCGTTCAAGCCACGGCCGAGCGCACACGCGCCGAGGTCATCGCGGACTTGGTCAAGGCGCGTGCTGAAGGCATGTTGCAAGCCGAGAATGAGGTCGATCCCTTCACCACGCAGCGCCGAGCCGAGGCCAAGCAGCGTGAAGAGATCCGTCTGGCCGCGCTCAACAATGCGCAGGCCAAGGCCGGTGGCAAGAGCCCCAGCCCGCAGTAATCGTAGAAAGCAGTTGGCGGCGTCTGGCCCGATTTCAAGGGCAGGGTGCCGAGCGAGTGCTAACCCGCGCGCGCCAGCTCCAGGCCTAGCAAGGCTTTTTTGGTCTGCGGACCCCAGCGGTATTCGCCAAAGTCGGCATTGGCGCGTATGACCCGGTGGCAGGGGATCAGGTAGGCAATCGGGTTGGCCGCCAAGCAGCTGGCCACGGCCCGTACCGCCTGAGGGGCGCCCGCCAGCCGGGCCAGCTGGGTGTAGGACAAGACCTGACCCTCAGGGATGCTCAGCAAGGCCTGCCAGACCTTCAGGCGCAGCGGTGTGCCGCTCATCAAGAGGCCCAGGGGCTGGCTGGGCGCAGCGCCGGCCAGGCGGCGGCCGATTTCCTCGGCAATCGGGGCCAGGTCTTGCCTGGCCTCTTGCCAGCGCGCCTCGGGCAGGGCCGTGCTTGCCTCGGCCATCAAGGCCTGGGCCGTGGCGCCGCGCATAAAGGCCATGCGCAAGATGCCGCGCGAGGTGGCCGCCAGCCATAGCGGGCCCAGCAAGGTGTCGACCGTGGTCCATTGCAGCAACAAGCCGCGCCCGGCCCGCTTGAACTCGCCCGGCGTCAGCCCTTCCAGGCTGATGAACAAATCGTGCAGCCGCGAGGGCCCCGACAAGCCCGCCGCGAAAGAGGCCTCCAGCACCGACTCGGCCGCCAGCAGGCTTTGCTTGGCGCGGTCCAGGGTCAGGGCCTGGCAGAACTCCTTGGGCGTGACCCCGGCCATGCTGACAAAGCTGCGCTGGAAATGAAACACGCTCTGACCGGCTTCATCGGCCAAGTCCTGCAAGGCCGGTGCCTCGCTCGCCAGCGCCAAGCGCTCGATGGCCCGCTGCATGCGCTGGTACTTGAGCGTCGTAGATGGGGGATTCACGGAAGAAACACTTGCCTCGGCCATGGTGATGCACTCGCTGACAGGTCCAAAGACGATGCGCCAATTTTGCGCAGGCCCCAGCGGCCCGCCCACCCGTTTCTTGCGCCGTCTTGCTCGAACAACCCTAAATTGGGGTCAAACCCTAAATTGGGGTCAGAGTCAATTAATTGAAAAATTCACTCTGACCCCATTTTCGAGGGTGAGAGGCTTAGGCGCTGAGCAGGGTCGCGCCTTCGAGCGAGCAGGCGTAGACCGCATTGCGCAGGGCGGCGATGGCCTCATAGCGGGTGAAGGTGCGGCGCCAGGCCAGCACGACGCGGCGGGTGGGCACCGGTTCGGCGAAGGGGATGAAGCGCAGATGGGGCTGCTGCTCTTTCGGAACGCTGAGCGTCGGCACCACCGTTACGCCCATGCCCGAGGCGACCATGTGCTTGATGGTTTCCAGCGAGCTGCCTTCAAAGCTCTTGCGTATGCCTTCGGCGTCGCTGGAGAAGCGGGCGAACTCGGGGCAGACCTCCAGCACCTGGTCTCGGAAGCAGTGGCCGGCGCCCAGCAGCAACATGGTCTCGCTCTTGAGTTCCTCGGCCGTGACCTGCTCACGCTTGGCAAAGGGATGGGTGCTGGGCGCTGCGATCATGAAAGGCTCGTCGTAGAGCGGTGCCAGGGCCAGGCCGGTGTCCGGGAAGGGCTCAGCCAGGATGGCGCAGTCCAGCTCCCCGGTGCGCAGCATCTCCAACAGCTTGACGGTGAAGTTCTCCTGCAGCATCAAAGGCATCTGCGGGTAGTCTTCAATCACCCGTTTGACCAACTCCGGCAGCAGATAGGGGCCGATGGTGTAGATGATGCCCAGGCGCAGGGCGCCGGCCAGCGGGTCTTTGCCGCGCTTGGCGATGTCTCTGATGGCGCTGGCTTGCTCCAGCACCGACTGGGCCTGGCGCACGATGTCCGCCCCCAGCGGCGTGACCGAGACCTCGGCGGCGCCGCGCTCGAAGATCTTCACGTCCAACTCTTCTTCCAGCTTCTTGATGGCCACGCTCAGCGTGGGCTGGGAGACGTGGCAGGCCTCGGCCGCACGGCCGAAATGGCGCTCGCGGGCCACGGCAACGATGTAACGCAACTCGGTCAGGGTCATAGGCTTGCCTGGTTCAGAAGTGGGCTTGGCCCAACGCGTACTTGAATAGGGAGCAAAGCCTATATTGTCCGCCCTCCGCCAGCTGGGGCCAGCCCCGCATGGCAAGGGCGCAAAACGCCCCACAGGGCTACACTGCGGCCGCTGTTCAAGGACAATCCCGGCCCTTGCCCTCGTCCTTCACAGATTCTCAACCCAAGCCCAGGTAGCCCCCATGACCGACCGCAAACCCGTGACGCTCCAACGCTTGTTGGACATGCATGCCAGCGGCGACAAGATCGCCATGCTGACCTGCTACGACGCCGCCTTCGCCACTTTGCTGGACGAGGCCGGTGTGGACGTGCTGCTGGTCGGCGACTCCCTGGGCAATGTGCTGCAGGGCGAGACCAGCACCGTGCCGGTGAGCTTGGAAGCCATGGTCTATCACACCCGCTGCGTGGCCCGTGGCCGCAAAAATGCCTGGGTGATCGGTGACCTGCCTTTCGATAGCTACCAGGCCTCGCCCCAAGAAGCCTGGAAGAGCGCTGCCGCCCTGTTCAAGGCCGGCGCGCATATGGTCAAGCTGGAAGGCGGCGGTTGGACCGCGCCCGTCGTGCGCTTTCTGGTCGAGCGCGGCATCCCCGTCTGCGCCCACCTGGGCCTGACCCCGCAAACCGTCACCATGCTGGGCGGCTTCAAGGTGCAGGGCCGCGACGACGCGGCCGCCGCCCATCTGAAGCGCCAGGCGATCGAGTTGGCCGAGGCTGGCGCTCAGATGCTGGTGCTGGAAATGGTGCCCGCCCCCTTGGCCGCCGATCTGGCCAAGACCTTGAAGATCCCGGTCATCGGCATCGGTGCCGGTGTGGGCTGCTCCGGCCAGGTGCTGGTGCTGCACGATATGCTGGACGTGACCCCGGGCCGCCGCCCACGCTTCGTCAAGAACTTCATGGCCGGTGCCAGCTCGGTGCAAGACGCCGTGGCCCGCTATGTGGCCGAGGTGAAGGCGCAGACCTTCCCGCAGAACGATCTGCATAGCTACTAAGAATCTCGTTCCCTGTTTCCCCTCCCTGCTGTTTTCATGAAACTGATCCACGACATCGCCGGCCTGCGCCAGACTTTGCAGCCCACGCCGCGGCGCGCCTTTGTGCCCACCATGGGCAATCTGCACGAAGGCCATCTGAGCCTGGTGCGCCAGGCTCGCGCCGCCTTGGACGAGCAAGGGGAGGGCGGGGTGGTGGTGGCCAGCATCTTCGTCAACCGCCTGCAGTTCGCGCCGCATGAGGACTTTGACCGTTATCCCCGCACCCTGGCGCGCGATTGCGAGTTGCTGCAAAGCGCCGGCTGCGATGTGGTGTTCGCGCCCGACGAAGAAGAGCTCTACCCTGAGCCCCAGGGCTATAAGGTGCAGCCGCCCAACGAGCTGGCCAATATTTTGGAAGGCCATTTCCGCCCTGGCTTTTTCGTCGGCGTCTGCACCGTGGTGGCCAAGCTCTTCAATATCGTGCAGCCCAGCGTCGCCGTGTTCGGCAAGAAGGACTATCAGCAACTGATGGTCTTGCGTCGCATGGTGGACCAGATGGCCCTGCCCATCACCATCCTGGGCGGTGAGACCACGCGCAGCGAGCTGGGCTTGGCGCTTTCATCCCGCAACGGCTACCTTAGCGACGTCGAGCGCGAAGAGGCCTTGCGCCTGAGCCGCACGCTCAAGACCCTGCTGGCCCGCTGGGCCGCCGGCGAGCAAGACCTGACTCTGCTGGAAGCCGAGGCCATGGCCCATCTGCGTGAACATGGCTGGCAGCCCGACTATGTCTGCCTGCGTCGCCAGCATGATCTGAGCCCGGCCGTGGCCGGCCAACCGGTGGTCGCGCTGGCCGCGGCCAAGCTAGGCAATACCCGCCTGATCGACAATATCGAAGCCTGAGTCCGCGCACGCAAAGCCGGGAGGCTTTGCGGGGCTGACGAAGGCCCAGACGCGCTACACGCGGCTGGGCAGCGGGCGTCTCGCCCTTACTTGACTTCCAGCAACTGGACGTCAAACACCAGCGCTGCATTGGGCGGGATGACGCCACGGCCCGCGCTGCCGTAGGCCAGGCTGGCGGGGATCAGCAAGGTGCGTTTGCCGCCAACCTTCATGCCTGCCACGCCCTGGTCCCAGCCGGCGATGACTTCACCGGCGCCGAGCTTGAAGCTGAAGGGCGTGCCGCGATCCACCGAGCTGTCGAACTTGGCTCCGCGCTGATCCGTGGCCTTCACGTCGTACAGCCAGCCGGTGTAATGCACGCTGACGGTTTGATCCTTGGCCGCCACGGGGCCGGTGCCGACGAGGGTGTCGGTGATCTTCAGGGTGGTGATGGCGGCGGAGCCCGAGGTATCGGCCGGGAAATTGCTCGACGTGTCGCCCCCACCGCCGCAGGCGCTCAGGCCGGCGGTGCAAATCAAGGCCAGGGCGATGGCCGATGCGCGAAAGCTTGACTGGATCATCTTCATGAGTTTCTCGGGGTCCTGTGGGTGGGGTTGACGGGGAATGTGGCCGCCCTGTGGCAAGCCGGGGCGTGGCGGATTTTGCGCGCGAATTGAGCTGATTCCCGTGCTCGGCCCTGCACGCGTTCGCTGGCCGCTCAAAGCCGGGGCGCGTAACAGGCGGTAAGACTCATTTCCCGGGTCAACGCGCTAGCGAGTGTTGGCGTTGGGCTGAGACCTTCAGGGATAAGAAAAAAGGACTCAGCACCATGCGCCCAACTTTTATGCGCGCGGCCGCAGCCGCGGCCCTCGCTGTCTTCTTGACCGCTTGCGGTGGCGGGGCCGCCTATGACGATGGCTACACGCCTTACCCGCCGACACCACCGTCCCCGGTCCCGAATCCCAAGCCCTATCCCCCCACGCTCAGCTGCAGCAATGAAGGCCTGGCTCAGTCCGCCTTGAGTGCTTACTCCACCGTCTGCATGCTCACCAGCAGCGGTGAGATCGTGTTCGAGCTCTACACACCTTACGCGCCCATCACCGTTAACAACTTTCTGCGCTATGTGGCCGACGGCGCCTACCGCAACACCTTGTTCAGCCGGGTGGACCGCGACTTCGTGATCCAGGGTGGCGGCTATACCAGTGGCATGGTGCCCGTTGTGCCGACCTATGCGCCCATCGTCTCGGAGAGCAATAACGGCCTGGCCAATCTGCCCGGCACCCTGGCCATGGCGCGTCGCTCCGACCCCAATAGCGCCACCAACCAGTTCTTCATCAACGTCCGCGACAACCCCAGCCTCGACTACCTCGCAGGCGTTCGCTCTGGCTACACTGTCTTCGGCCGGGTGATCTCGGGCATGTCTACGGTGCAAGCCATCAACGCCGTGCCCACCTATTACTACAGCGATGTCGACATCCGGCCCCAGCAAGAGGTGTTGATCTATTGGGTGCAAAGACTGAAGTAATCGCTGCGCCGCTGGGCCTGACCCGCATGCGCGTGCGCGGCAGCGCCGTCGAGTTGCGGGCCTTGCTGCGGCGCTGGTGGGGCTTCTTCTTCGTGGTCTTGGCGGTCACGCTGCCTTACTTCAGCACCGTCATTGGTCTGCCGGCCTTGCCCCTGTTCTGGGCCGTGCAACAAGGCCTTGAGCTGCGGGCTTTGCTGGCGCTGCTGGCTCATGCCTTGCCCGCCTTGCTCTTGTGCTGGGCCTTGCGCGAGCAGATGCTGCCCACGCGATGGTTGCAAGCAGAGCGAGCCCTGCCTTTGACAGATGCGCAAATCCGGCGCGCCGATCTGGCCGTGCTGCTGCTGGCCCAAACGCCTTGGATCTTGCTGACCGCCGGCTCCATGCTGGCCTGGCGTCTCGCCAGTCCGGCCTGGATGCGTGGCTTGTGGTGGGGGGCTGGCCTGGGCTTTGTGATCTCTTTGCTGCTGTCCAGCGGCCTGGGCCTGTTGCTGATGCAAGCGCATCGGCGCCGTCTTGTGCAGACCCAAGTGCCAAGCCGCATCGCCGTCCAGACGCCGATCAAGCGGCGCGCGAACACGCCCATCAGCACCTGGCGCGTCCTGCTTTGGCTGCCCTTGTGGCGGGGGCCTGCGCGGCCGGTGCTGGTGGCTCAGCTGCAGGGCCTGCTGCTGGCTGGCTTGAGCCTCGCCCTGGCCTGGGCCTGGCCTCTGCATGCCGCCTGGTTTTTGGCCTTGTTTACTCTGGTGGTGATGGGATTTGCCGCGCGTGTTCACAGCTTGGCCATGCGTTGCTACGAGCCCTTGCGCATGGCCAGCCACAGCCTGCCGGTGGCGGACGAGGGCTGGGTTTGGCGCTTGATGGTCTTGGCCTGGGTGCCGGCGGGCCTCAGCTGGTTTGCGCTCTTACTCACCCTGCTTGCCGGGCCCTGGGCCTTGGCGCCCCGCGCCGCGCCTCTCTTCCTGCTCTTCGGCCTGGTGGCCCCGCTGCTGGCCATCGTGTTTCGCGGCGGCACGGCCGATTTGCGCGCGGGCCGATGGCTGCTGAGCTGGGGCGTTTGGGTGGCTTTGGCCAGCGAAGCACTGCTGTAAATCATTGGACTGACTCGCTAGATGACCGCAACTCCTTTTCTGCATTGCGAAGCCCTGAGCTTTGCCTACCCCGGCTCGCGCCGCGTGGTGGACCTGTGGACACATGACTTCACCGCTGGCCTGTGCTGGCTGCGCGGAGCCAATGGCACGGGCAAGTCCACCCGGCTCAAACTCTTGGCGGGCGCGCTGACGCCGCAGTACGGCTCGGTCCAGTTACTGGGGCTTGATCTCTTGAAGCAGCCCTTGGACTACCGCCGCCAAGCCGCCTGGGTGGGCGCCGAGCCGCCCGCGTTTGAACATCTGAGCCCGGCCGAGCGCTTCGCCTTTTTGGCCGGGCTTTACCCCCGAGCCGATGCCGCGCAGTGGCAGGCCCATGTGGAGGGTTTCGGCCTCACGCCCTTTCTGGCTCAGCCCATGAGCCAACTATCAACCGGCACCCAACACAAGGCCGCCTTGGCCGCAGCCCTGGCCTTGCAGACGCCCTTGCTCCTGCAGGACGAGCCGCTCAATGCCCTGGATGCCGCCTCGGTGGACTATCTGCGCGGCCTGATGCGGCTGGCCGCCCAGGCCAGCGATCGCCTCTGGCTGGTGGTCAGCCATGAGGATTTGGGCCTAGCCCCTAGCGCGACTCTTGATCTGTAGCAAGGCGCGGCGAGGCGCTGGGCCTTAACCTGTGCGGTTGGTTTTTCAGCCCCCCCGCTTGCCAACATCATGAATCAGCCCCCCAGCAGCCGCAGCAGCAGCACTCCCCTGCGCGCACCCGAACTTCTTTTGCCCGCCGGCGACTTGGAGCGCATGCGAGCGGCCTTCGACTTCGGTGCTGATGCGGTGTACGCGGGCCAGCCGCGTTACTCCTTGCGCGCGCGCAACAACGATTTCAAGCTGGAGAACCTGCGCACCGGCATTGCCGAGGCCCATGCACGCGGCAAGAAGTTTCTGGTGGCCAGCAATATCCTGCCCCACAACGGCAAGCTGAAGAACTACCTCGCCGATATGGAGCCCGTGGTGGAGATGGCGCCCGACGCCCTCATCATGGCCGACCCCGGCCTCATCATGATGGTGCGCGAGCGCTGGCCCGAGCTGCCGGTGCACCTCTCGGTGCAGGCCAACACGGTCAACTACGCCGGGGTCAAGTTCTGGCAAAAGCTGGGGCTCAAGCGCATCATTCTTTCGCGCGAGCTGAGCCTGGACGAGGTGGCGCAGATCCGCCAGGAGTGCCCGGATATCGAGCTGGAGGTGTTTGTGCACGGCGCCCTTTGCATCGCCTACTCGGGCCGTTGCCTCTTGTCCGGCTACTTCAACCACCGCGACGCCAACCAGGGCACGTGCACCAATGCTTGCCGTTGGGATTACAAGTTGGGCGATGCCTTCGAGGATGAGGCAGGCCAAGCGCAGCAAATCAATTTCGACTTCCGCAAGGCTTCGGAGCTAGCCGACCAAAGCTTTGCCTCTGCCGGTGGCACGGCGCGCCACCCCGCTGCCGATGGTGTTTATCTGATCGAAGAATCGCAGCGCCCCGGCGAGCTGATGCCCATTATGGAGGATGAGCACGGCACCTACATCATGAACTCCAAAGACCTGCGCGCCGTGGAGCATGTGCAGCGCCTGGTGGAGATCGGTGTGGACTCGCTCAAGATCGAAGGCCGCACCAAGAGCCGCTACTACGTTTCGCGCGCCGCCCAGGTCTACCGCCGCGCCATCGACGACACCGTGGCCGGCCGTGCCTTCGACCCCAGCCTGCTGGCCGAGCTGGACGGCCTGTCCAACCGCGGCTACACCAGTGGCTTTTATCAACGCCACCGCAGCCAGGACACGCAAAACTATCTGGACGGCCACTCCAAGGCCAGACGCAGCCAGTACGTCGGCGAGGTGCGCAGCATCGACGCCGAGGGCTGGGCCGATATCGAGGTCAAGAACCGCTTTGAAGTCGGCGACCGCCTGGAGATCATCCACCCCAGCGGCAATGTGATCGTTGAAGTGAAGCAGCTGCGCGGCAAGCTGGGCGAGCCCGTCAGCGAGGCGGCCGGCAACGGCGTGGTGATCAGCATGCCGTTGGAGAGGCGTTTTGAGGGGGCGCTGATGGCACGCTTGTTGGATGAACAAGTTGACGTCTGAATAAGAAGTTATGAACTGCTTGGGTCTGCCTCAGAATACGGACTTCCTATCGCTTCTCATCTGAGCCGCTCAGAGCCCGTTCATGACCCCAGCGCTGCCATCTCTTCGTTTGCTTTCTTTGTTGTTCTGCTCGCTTGCGCTGCTGACGACCCCTGCGACGGCACAGGTTCGCAAATGCGAGATTGATGGGAAGACGGTTTATCAGCAGACACCCTGCCCCGTGACAGGACCGATTGAGCGGCCCACGGCTCAGCAGCTCAATGCCCAGAGAAAAGAGGCGGCGCCAAGAAGCCATGATGCTGCGTCCAGGGCGCCAATCGCAGCGAAAGAATCACCCTCAGCAAAGTCGCCTGAGGCAACGACTCAGTCGCGCGTTTTGAGTGCTCGCTGTGATGGGCGGACTCATTGCTCACAAATGAGCTCTTGCGAAGAAGCCAAGTTCTTTCTGGCCAACTGCCCAGGGGTTGAGATGGATGGTGATGGAGACGGGAAACCCTGTGAAAAACAGTGGTGCAAATGGTGAAATGAAGGCGGTGGCCTTGCATCACGATGCGCTGCCGCAAGACCTGACCTTTCCCTAAGCCAAGGCATGAAGCTCTTCCCCGCTCACAGCTACCAAGCCGAACTGCAGCTGCGTTTCGCCGCAGTGGAACGCAAGCTTGGCCAAAGCTTCCCCGGCACCCAGATCGAACACATCGGCGCCTCGTCCATACCCGGCGCCGTTTCAAAAGGCGATCTGGATATTTGCTTGCTCGTGGCGCCTGAGCGTTTGGAGGCCTGTGTCGTGGCCTTGCAAGCTCAGGGCTATCAAGAGAAGCAAGAGACTCTGCGCAGCGAAGCGCTGTGCATGTTGGAGTGGCTGGAGCCTGCGCAAGCCCATGCGGTGCAGGTGGTCGCCCAGGGGTCAAAGTTCGTCGAACTTTTTATCGGTTTTCGCGATCGGCTGCGGGCCAGCCCGGCCTTGGTCGAGGCCTACAACCAGCTCAAGACGGAATGGGCCGTGCAGGGCGAGGATGCCTATCGAGCGGCCAAGTCCAAATTCATTGAAGCGGTTCTGGCTGCGCCGACCTGAGGGCACTTCAAGCCTTCAAAAACTCCGCCTTAGACCCCAACCAGCGCGCCACCTGTTTGTGGGCGGCATCCGGGTGTTGATCCAAGAGCATAGGCGCCAGGCGGCGGGCGGCTTGGAGCAAAACGGAATCTTCTTGCAGGTCGGCAAAGCGCAGCAACTCGGCGCCGCTTTGGCGTGAGCCCATGAACTCGCCGGGGCCACGGATGTCCAGGTCGCGGCGGGCGATCTCGAAGCCGTCATTCGTCTCGGCCATGGCGCGCAAACGGTCCTTGCCGGTCTGCGAGAGCGGCCCGGTGTAGAGCAGCACGCAGACGCTGGCCTTGGCGCCCCGGCCGACGCGGCCGCGCAGCTGGTGCAGCTGCGAGAGGCCGAAGCGCTCCGCATGCTCGATCACCATCAGGCTGGCATTGGGCACGTCCACGCCCACCTCGATCACCGTGGTGGCAACGAGCAGCTTCATCTCACCGCCGCTGAACTGGGCCATTACGGCTGCCTTCTCGGCCGGCGCCATGCGACCGTGCAGCAGGCCGACGCTGTAGCCTTCTAGCGCCGCGCTCAGCTCTGCGTGCGTCTCGGTGGCATTGCTGAGGTCCATGGCCTCGCTCTCTTCGATCAGCGGGCAGACCCAGTAGACCTGGGCGCCGCGAGCCACCTCTTCCTGGATTTTTTCGATCACATTCCAGCGCTTGGCATCGGCAAACACCTTGGTGACGATGGGGCTGCGGCCAGGGGGTAACTCATCAATCGTGCTGACCGCCAGGTCGGCAAAATAGGTCATGGCCAGGGTGCGCGGGATGGGCGTGGCGCTCATCATCAGCATATGCGGTTCCAGCTCCATGCTGGCTAATTTCTTCCTCAATGCGAGGCGCTGCGCGACGCCAAAGCGATGCTGCTCGTCGATGATGGCCAGGCCTAATTTGGCGAACTTGACCTTGTCTTCGATCACCGCATGGGTGCCTATGACCAAATGCGCCGAACCGTCGGCCGCCGCGTCCAGCATCTTCTGCCGTGCCTTGCCCTTGACGCTGCCGGTCAGCCAGGCCACCTTGAGCCCCAGCGGCTCCAACCAGCCAATCAGTTTCTTGAAATGCTGTTCGGCCAGGATCTCGGTCGGCGCCATCAGGGCGCATTGCCAGCCGGCATCGATGGCCACGGCCGCAGCCAGGGCGGCCACCACGGTTTTTCCTGAACCCACATCGCCTTGCAGCAAGCGATGCATGGGCTGAGCCAGGGCCAAGAAGCCTCCTGAGGAGGCTTCGCCGCCTGGCGAAGGACTGCCAGCGTCTCGTGCTGGCAGGCTGGGGTGCGGAAGTGCCAGGTCTTGCGCAATCTCTTCGCTGACGCGCTGCTGCGCGCCGGTCAGGCCAAAGGGCAGGGCGGCCAGAAGCCGTTCGACCAGGCCGCCGGGCTGGGCGCGCAGGGCCGGCGCATGCAGCAGGGCGCGTTCGCGCTGGGCCTGGATCTGGCTCAGCTGCTGAGCCAGCAGCTCCTCGAATTTGAGGCGTTGCCAGGCCGGGTGGCTGTGATCTTCCAGCGTGCTCAGCTGGGCTTGCGGGGGCGGGTGGTGCAGGTAGTTGAGTGCGTCGCGCAAGCTGGGCAGCTTGGCCGGCACCACGCCGGGCGGCAGCAGCTCGCGCAGATCGGCGCGCTTCAGCCCCGCCGCCACCGCCTTGCGCAGATAGGCTTGCGGCAGGCTGGCGCTGGCCGGGTAGACGGGGGTGAGCGAGGCGGCCAGCGGTGTGTCCTCCTGCACCGCCTTGAATTGCGGGTGCACCATCTCGCGGCCGAAGAAGCCGTGGCGGATCTCGCCGCGCACACGCACCCGTTTGCCCACCGCCAGCGTCTTCTGGTGCGAGGGGTAGAAATGGATGAAGCGCAGCAAAAGCTCGTCGGAGTCGTCTTGAATGCGCACGATCAACACCCGGCGCCCGCGCTGGTCGACGCGGCATTCCATCACCTCGCCCTCGCACTGCACGTTCTCGCCCTCATGCGCCTCTGAAATGGGCGTGATGCGGGTTTCGTCCTCATAGCGCAGGGGCAGGTGCAGGGCGAAGTCGATATCGCGCAGCAGGCCCAGCTTTTCCATGGCCTTTTGCGGCAGGGACTTGGCTGGAGCCGATGGCTTGGGCGCGGGTGCAGCGGATTGAGGTGCGTCAGACATTGGCGCCATTCTGCCGTGCGGCCCGGGCAGTATTCACAAGGCCAGGCCGGAATCGCCCGCAGCCTGCCTAGAATCCGCGCCTGCTCGGCGCTGCCGCCTTCGATCGCGCGCCGTCACCCAATGAAAAACACAAGGGCTAGGGAATGAAATACGCAAGAACGGCCGCGGCCGCATCGACCTTGATCGCCAGCATGATGCTGGCCGCCTGCGGAGGCGGCGGTGACGACGCTCCCGCGCCCCCACCGGCCGTGACGCCGACCACCATCCCCGCCGATCTCAGCATCAAGGCAGCAGCCGTTGCCGATGTGGGCAGCCCCGCGACTTTTGACAGCAGCGCCTCGGCCCTCAGCGGCCTGAGCTTTGCTTGGAACTTTGGTGACGGCAAGACCAGCACCGAGGCCTCGCCCAAGCATGACTACGCCCAGGTGGGCGACTACGAGGTCAGGCTCAAGGTCAGCAACGCGGCCGGTTCTTTCAAGGAGCTGAGCTGGCGCGTTAGCGTCAACAACCGCAGCCATGTGCGTGGCCTCAATTGCAGCGACGCGGCCGACTCCGGCTGGTGCTGGCAGCAGCCACGCCCCAGCGGCAATGCGCTCAACGATGTCTTCTTCCTCGACGCCCTGACTGGCTGGCGGGTGGGCGACAGCGGCGAAATCCTCAAGACCGTGGACGGCGGCAAAAGCTGGCTGCGGCAGAACAGCGGCTTGCGCACGCCTTTGACGAGCGTGAAGTTCCTGGACGCCAAGAACGGTTGGGCCCAAGGTAGCCAGGGTGCTTTGCTGAAGACGGTGGATGGTGGCGCGAACTGGGTGCAGCAGGGCAGTTCGACGGATCAGGCCGATGGGGCCAGGCTGCATCTCGTGCAGCCCAATACGGTGCTGCTGGTGGGGGGCTATAACGGCGTGCGGGTCAGCACCGATGGTGGCGCCAGCTGGGCGAACAACACCATGACGGTGAGCGATGTGGGCCCCGATGGCAGCCTTTGGAATCTGAGCTATTACGGCTTGAGCCGCTCCACCGACCAAGGCAAGACCGCGACCGAGGTGTTGAGGCTGGACGGCAGTTATTCGCCGCGCCTGAGCTTTTTGGACGACACGGGTCGGGCCCTGCTTGTGAGCAACTGGAGTGGCAGCTATGACTACATCAACTACCAGTGGCGTTACACCCTGACGCTGCAGCGCAGCCTGGACGGTGGCAACAGCTGGGAGCGTTTTGAAGCCCTGGGCCTGTCGGGCCAAGAAACGGGCAATGTCAGCTTTGCCGACAAAGATCAGGGATTGATGATCTTGGGCGACAAGGTCTATCGCAGCGTCGATGGCGGTCGCAACTGGCAGGCCCTGGCCAATGAGCCGCAGGGCAGTACCCGCAACAAGATTCTTGCCAAGAACACGATTTTGCGAGCCATCGAGGTGAGCGGCCAGAAGCTGCGCTTCAGCCTGAGTGAAGATGCCGGCCAGAGCTGGGCTGCGATCAGCTTGCCCGGATTGCTCAGTGGTTATGAGCTGGACTATCTGGAGCTGCGCAAGCAGGCGCCTGGCGTGTGGACGCAGCGCCGCAGCGACGGCTCGCAAAGTCTGAGTACCGACGGCATGGCCAACTGGCAGGTGCTGAATGACAGCGCGGCCGCCGCCTCGCGTGCCCTGCGCGCCAGCTGGTTCTTCGACGCCAAACGCGGCCAGGCCTTGAATGCCGCCGGCGAGTTGCTTGAAACCAGCGATGGCGGTCTGCAATGGAGCGTCAAGCTCAAGGGTTTGCAGACCAGCGGTTCTACGCAGCAGCGCTTCCAGTTCATCAATGCCAGCAAGGGTTGGCTCTTGAACGGCGATGGCAAGGTCTATCGGACACTGGATGGCGGTGCCAGCTGGTCAACGCCCTTGCAGAGCTCGTCGCCGATTCTGGCCTTTCAATTTGTCGATGAGAACAATGGCTTTGCCTTGGCCTATGCCAGCAATCAGGTCAACGCCTATTTGTCTGGCACGGTCGTGCTGGCGACCACCGATGGGGGTTTGAGCTGGACCCAGCGCGCTGCCGATAGCACGATCAGGTATGCCACCAAGCTGGCCTTTAGCAATGCCAAGCAAGGTCTCTTGGTCGGTTCGGCCGGGCGTATCTTCAGTACCGAAGATGGCGGCCAGACTTGGACCCCGCGTTTCAGCGGCAGTTCGCAGAACCTGACGGCCGTGCGCTTCACTCCCTCCGGCGAGGCCTGGGTGACCGGCGATAGCGGTGCGCTGCTGCAGTCCACGGACGGCGGCAAGACTTGGGTTAACAATCTGCCCGCCTCCACGCAGGCGCTGCGCGATGTGTTCTTCCTGGACGCCAAGCTGGGCTGGGCCGTGGGCGACCAGGGGGCGGTGTTAAGCACCACCGACGGCGGCAAGTCCTGGCGCCAGCAGTTCAGCGGCAGCAAGGACACGCTCAATCAAGTGCTCTTCGTTGACGCACGCACGGGTTGGATCTCGGGCGCGGGCGGCAGCTTGCTGGCCACCGGCACCGGCGGCAACTGAGGGTGAGGGGCTCGTTAACGCCGAGTCCTGTCCAAAATGAGAAAGGCCGGTCCATGCGTGGACCGGCCTTTTTTCGTGATCGGAGCGCCGAGGGTTTAGCGCAACTCGTGCGAGAACTGCAGCATCAAGCCCGCGTCACCCAGGGCATGAATGGTGACCGAGTTCTTGGGTGTGAATTCCCAGCCCAGGGAGATCAGGGCGCCGGGCGAGAAGCCGTTGTAATTGAAGGGCACCTTGTCCTTGAACTCGCCGCGGTAGCCATAGAGCAGGCCGGCCGACCATTGGGCGAAGACGTTTTGCGGGGCGTAGCCGAACACGCCGGGATAGCGCTTGCCCACATAGAGGTAGCCGCTGGGCTGACCAAAGGAGTTGCTGAAATAGGAGCCGCCGACCAACCAGTTGCTCTCGTCCCATTGCTTCTCAGCGCCAATGGCCCAGACGCGCCGGTGCTCCGGGCTGGGATGAAAGTGCAGGGTGTAGGGCGAAGCCAGCACGCGCCAGTGCGAAGGACCGCCGAAGCGGGGCGTTTCGCTGGCATCATCCTCGGCATGCACCAGGCCCGGCGCCAGCGCGCAGAGCAGGGCACACAAGGGGGCGACCAGAATCTTGGACGGGCTGGGCAAAGAAAATGCCCCAGAGGGCATGGACAGCAAAGGAACTTTCATGGCGCGCATTATTGCCGCAGCAAATGTCGGCGAGAGATTTGATTCGAGCGGACCTGTGACTTGTTGCGTCGATCGAACTCAGGCCCTGGGTCGACGAAGCCTGCTGATGGCCGGGGCAAGTCTGGGCCTGAGCGCTTTGTCCGGCTGTGCCTGGCTGAGTGCCAAGGAGCGCGAGGCCGTGTTGCGACCCTCGCCCGGGCGCCCGGCGGCCTTTGCCCAAGAGGGTGCCGGCTTGCGGCCGGGCGATCAGCGCTATGTCTTGCGGGTCAAGGGCGAGCAGGGCCGCGAGGAAGCACTGGCCCTTTGGTACCTGCCCCAGGCCGACCCCGCCGCGCCAACCCTGCTCTATCTGCACGGCACTTTGCGCAATCTCTACGAGAACCTGCCCAAGATCGACGCCTTGCGCGAGGCCGGTTTTGCCATCGTGGCGGTGGACTACCGCGGCTGGGGCGATAGCGAGCCCATCATCCCCTCCGAGGCCACCATTGCGGCCGACAGCCGGACGGCTTTTGCCGAGCTGGTCAAGCATCAGCCCGATCCGCGCAAACGAGTGATTTTTGGCCACTCCATGGGTGGCTCGGCGGCCGTGACCCTGGCCAGCGGCCTGCACCGCGGGCAGGACTACGGGGCGCTGATTTTGGAGTCCACCTTCACCCGCATGCCCGATGTGGCGCGCGAGGCCGGCACCATTGGCCGGGTGGCCGCGGCCGTGACCAGCTTGGAGTTTGATTCCATCGGCAAGATAGGCCGGGTGGATGCACCCATCCTGATGCTGCACGGCAGCGCGGACAAGACCGTGCCCGTGGTCCTGGGCCGCCGCTTGCGCGATGCTGCCAATAAAGCCGCCGACGCGGCGGGCAACCCCGGTGTGCGCTGGGTCGAGTTCCCCGAAGGTTCACACAGCGGCCTGCACCGGGAGTCGCCCGATCTGTATCAGGCGGCGCTGAAGAGTCTGATCTCGACCCTGAAATGATTTACATCGGCGAGGGCGTGCCGGCCATGCGGTCGTACTTCAGAAAGTATTTGCGCGCAAAGGCGATCAGCTGATTGTCGGTGGGGTGATCCACCGTTTCGTAAGCCACGATCTGCTTGGCGGCAGCCGCGCGGTGCTTCTCGACGTAATGCTTGAAGTCGGCCTGCGCGGTGCTGGAGCCCACGATCAGCACCTCGGTGATGCCATTCAGCGCGTCCACCACCTCGCCAAAGAATTCATGCTCGGTGCGCACCGCGCTGGCGCGTTGCTTGGTGTGATGGCTGTGCGCCTTGATCTTCTCGGCCTGCACATGCTCTGCGTCGAACTGCAAGACCTTGGCCTGTTGGTGATCGAGCCAGACGACGGCGTGGAAAGTGCTCATGGAATAAGTTCTCCTGGGTTTGTTGGTGGATGGAAGACAAAGAAGCCATGACGGCGCGGCAAAGCCAGCGTCAAGAAGGCACGAAATGGGGCACGGAACTCAAAGGCTGCGGCTGGCCAGGCTGGCACCGGAGCGCTGTTCCAGCGCCGTTTGGCAGGCAATGCAGCGCAGCACGGCCGGGCTGTGGGCCAGGCGTTCAAAGGCGATGGGGGCTTCGCAGTCGCTGCACAGTCCGTAGTCCGGGCCGCGCAGGCGCTGCAAGGCTTCGTTGACCTGGCGCAGTGCCTCCAGGTTTTGGTCGCTGCGAGCCAGATCGACCTCGCGATCGGCATCGTGGCCGCGGTCACCCTCGGTGTCTTGCAGCAATTGCTCGCGGGCGTGGACGGCACGTTCCTCGCCGCCCAATTGGCTTTGCAGCGCCTGCTCCAGGGCCGCTTGCTGGCTCAGTAACAAGCCTTCCAGCTGCGCTCTTTGCGCGATGTTCAGAGTCGATGGTGCCATGGGAAGCCTCCCTTTCTGATGCGATCTGCTCGCTTCTTGCTTGTCTTGATGCTCGCACCGCTGCGGGCCCCGGCGCTTGACGCCGATCAAAAGGAGTGGGCATGGGAAAATGCGCTTTTTTCATTGGTACGGGTCTGTCCGGCCCTCAACTCCCATGTCCGCAAGCCCCGCAGCGGCTGACCGTCACTACACGGTCAGCGATTTCGATTTCTTCCTTCCCCCAGAGCTGATCGCTCAACACCCTGCCGCCGAGCGCAGCGCCTCCCGCCTGCTGGATGGCCGCTCCCAGCCCCCGGTCGACCGCGTGTTCCGCGAGCTGCCCGATCTGCTGGAACCCGGCGATCTGCTGATCTTCAACAACACCCGCGTCATCAAGGCGCGGCTGTATGGCCAAAAGGCCACGGGTGGTTCGGTGGAAGGCTTGATCGAGCGGGTCCTGCCCGGCACGCACGAGGTCTGGGCCCATCTGCGCGCCAGCAAATCGCCAAAGCCCGGCAGCTGGGTGCGCTTCAACAATGCGTTTGACGCCGAGGTGCTGGGCCGCTGCGGGCCGGACGCTGGCATGTTCCATCTGCGCTTCCCCAGCGAGCCCTTTGCCCTGCTGGAGCAGCACGGCCATGTGCCCTTGCCGCCCTATATCGAGCATGCGGACGAGGCCGACGATGTGCGCCGTTACCAGACCGTGTTCGCCCGCGAACCCGGCGCCGTGGCCGCGCCCACGGCGGCCCTGCATTTCGACGAGGCCTTGCTGGAGCGACTGGCCGCGCGTGGCATCAGCACGGCGCATGTGACCCTGCATGTGGGCGCCGGCACCTTCCAGCCGGTGCGGGTCGAGGCCTTGAGCGAGCACAAGATGCACAGCGAGTGGTTCGAGGTGCCGGCCGAGACGGTGGCGGCCGTGGCCGCCTGCCGTGCCCGCGGTGGCCGCGTCATCGCGGTGGGCACCACCACCTTGCGCGCATTGGAATCAGCTGCTTTGCCTGGCGAGCTGCAAGCCGGCGCACGTGAAACCGCCATCTTCATCACGCCGGGCTTTCAGTTCCGCGTGGTGGACGTGCTGGTCACCAACTTCCACCTGCCCAAGAGCACCTTGATGATGCTGGTCAGCGCCTTTGCGGGCTATGAGTCCATCATGGCGCTGTACGACCACGCCATCGCCGCGCAGTACCGCTTCTTCAGCTATGGCGATGCCATGCTTTTGCAGCGCCGGACCTAATGCCTAAAGCCTAAGGCCCGAGGTCATCTGTCATCTAAGCCCCCTTTTGACGGGCTTTTCGAGCCTCCAAAGGGCTCGGAGCTGACCTAATATGGCAGGCATGATGCCGCCCCTGACTTCGCTGAACTGGGTGCGCCTGCGTCAGCTGGCCTTCTGCGTCGGCCTGGGCCTGGTCACGCATACCTTGTGGCACCACCCCTCGGCTTGGATGCGTGGCCTTTACCTGCTTTACCCGGCCGCTATGCTGCTTGCGCTGTGGGGGCGCCGGCTACTGTGGCGGCGCGCTGGGGCCTTGCTGGCCTCGGCCCTGCTGGTGGGCGGTGCTTTGCTAAGCCCGCTGGGCATCGAGGTCATTGAGGAAAGCTTCATCCTCTGCCCGCTGCTGCTGATCCTGTTGTTCCCGGGCTCTTTGTGGCCGATTCCTTTTTCCGTCTGCCTGCTGCTGCCCTACTACCTGGGCCTGGAGGCGGGGGATCTGGAGGGCTTTATCGAGGATGCCGTCGAGCTGCTGCTGATCACCAGCTTCGCCGCCAGCATGGCCTTGTTTCAGCAGCGCACCCAGCGTCAGGCCGAGGCTTACCGTAAAGACAGCCTGACCGACTATCTGACGGCGCTGGAAAACCGCCCCGCCTTCTCGGCCGCCCTGCGCGAGCTGGATGCGGGGCCGGCTGTGGAGCGCGCCCGCTATGCCCTGCTGATGCTGGATATGGACGACTTCAAGCGTGTCAACGACGTGCTCGGCCATCTCTATGGCGACAAGCTCTTGCGTCAATTCGCCGATCGACTGCGCGGCTTGTCCGGCGTGCGCAGTTTTCGTCTCGGTGGCGATGAGTTTGCAGTGCTGCTGCTGGCCCAGGAGGATGCGCGGGCCGAGTCCGAACAGCTTGCCCGTCGGGTGCTGGCCAAGACTCAACGTGCCTATGAATTCGAGGGGCGAGCCTTTCAGGTCTCGGTCAGCGTGGGCATTGCCCTGGCCGATGGCTTGGGCTCGCCCAGCGAGGACTTGAGCCGCTATGCCGATCTGGCCCTGTATGCCGCCAAATCCGCGGGAAAAAACAGTTACGCCTTCTTCACGCACGAGCTGCTGCGGGCCCGCACCGAGCGTGACTTTATGGAACAGGAGCTGCGCCAAGCCATCGCGCGCGACCAGCTGCACCTGCTCTACCAGCCCAAGGTGGAGCTGGCCGGCGGGCGCATCGTGGGCGTGGAGGCCTTGCTGCGCTGGCAGCACCCTTCGCTAGGCCTGGTCTCGCCGGCCCGCTTTATCCCGCTGGCCGAGGAGAGCCGGGCGATTGTGGAGATCGGCCGCTGGGTTTTGAATGAGGCTTGTGCAGAGGCGGTGCGCTGGCAGGCGCAGGGCTATGCGCTTGACTTGTCGGTCAATGTGTCGGCGGTACAGCTGGCGCATGACGATGTGGTGGCCGCTGTCGGCCAGGCCCTGCAGCTCAGCGGCCTGGCCGCCGAGCGTTTGGAGCTGGAGATCACCGAAACCAGCATGATGAGCGAGCTGGGCGAGGTGCTGCCCATCTTGCACGAGCTGCGTGGGCGCGGCGTCAAGATCGCCCTGGACGATTTCGGCGTGGCTTTCTCTTCGCTGAACCAGCTCAGCCGCCTGCCGCTGGACACGCTCAAGATCGACAAGGCCTTTGTCGATCAATGCGTGCTGACCCACCGCGACCACATGATTGTGCGCACCGTCTTGCAGCTGGGTCGCAATCTGGCACTGCGGGTGGTGGCCGAAGGCATTGAAAGCTCGGCCCAGGCGCAGCTCTTGCACGACGAGGGCTGCGCACAGGCACAGGGCTTTTTGTTCGCCCCGCCGCTCACACCCGAGGCCTTGTTGGCCCGTTTGCGCCAGCAGAGATAATGCATTGATTCATTGGCCCGGAGTCTCACCACCATGTTCAAGCACGTTGACGCCTACGCTGGCGATCCCATCCTGAGCCTTAACGAGGCTTTCCAGAAAGACCCACGCGCAGGCAAGATCAATCTGTCCATCGGCATCTATTTCGACGACGACGGCCGCATCCCCATGCTGGACTCGGTGCGCCGTGCCGAACTGGCCGTGGTGGCCGAGGCCGGTGCCCGCCCTTATCTGCCCATGGAAGGCGCGGCCAATTTCCGCGCCGCCGTGCAAGGCCTGCTCTTCGGTGAGAACAACCCCGTGCGCCAGCGCACCGTGACGATCCAGAGCGTGGGCTCCAGCGGTGGCCTCAAGGTGGGTGCCGATTTCATCAAGCGTTACTTCCCCGAGAGCGCCATCTACGTCTCCGACCCGACCTGGGACAACCACCGCGCGGTGTTTGAAGGTTCTGGCATCGAGGTCAAGACCTATCCTTATTACGACCCCGTCACCGGCGGCGTGCGCTTTGCCGACATGCTGGCTGCGATTGAGGCCCTGCCGCCCAAGAGCGTGGTGCTGCTGCATGCTTGCTGCCACAACCCGACCGGCGTGGACCTCACGCCCATGCAGTGGGACGAGCTGATCCCGGTCTTGAAGGCGCGTGAGTTGCTGCCCTTTCTGGACCTGGCCTACCAAGGCTATGGTGAGGGTATCGAGGAAGACGCCTTTGCCATCCGCGCCATGGCCGAGGCCGGCCTGCCCTTCTTCGTCGCCAACAGCTTCTCCAAGAGCATGAGCTTGTACGGCGAGCGTTGCGGCGCTTTAAGCGTGGTCTGCCCCGACGCGGCCCAAGCCGTCAATGTGCTGGGTCAGCTGAAGTTCCTGATCCGCCGCAATTACTCCAACCCGCCTCTGCACGGCGGCCAGATCGTCGCCCGCGTGCTGAGCGACCCGGAGCTGCGCAGCCTGTGGGAAGGCGAGGTGAGCGAGATGCGCGAGCGCATCCACGCCATGCGCAATGCCTTGTACGAGGTGCTGAGCGCCAAGCTGCCGGGCCGTAATTTCGACTACTTCCTGACCCAGCGCGGCATGTTCAGCTACACCGGTCTGAGCGCCGCTCAGGTCGACCGCCTGAAGGACGAGTTCGGCGTCTACCTGGTGCGCTCGGGCCGTATGTGCGTGGCCGGTCTGAACAACAAGAATGTGGAAGCAACGGCCGCCGCCATGGCCGCCGTCCTGGCCTGAGCCCGGCCTTGCGCTGAAGCCCCGGCATGTCCCGTCATGCCGATTTGGCCGACCAGCTGCCCAAGCGATTGGACCAGCTGGACGATTACTTTGCCGCTCAGGAAGCCCGGCTGGGTGATGTGCGGCCGGGTACCGAGAAGCTGATCGTTTGGGGCCCCAGCGGTCCCGACGGCCACAAGCGGCGCGCCCCCTGGGCCGTTGTCTATCTGCACGGCTTCACCGCCACCCGCCAGGAGCTGGCCCCGGTGCCCGAGCTGGTGGCCCAAGGCCTGGGCGGGCATTTGTTCTACACCCGCCTGAGCGGCCACGGCCGCCCCGGCGAGGCCATGGAGCGCATGAAGCTGTCCCAGTGGAAGGCCGATGCGTTGGAAGCTCTGGCCGTGGGCCGCATGCTGGGTGAGCGGGTGTTGGTGATAGGCATGTCCACCGGCGCCACCCTGGCCGCCTGGGCGGCACAGAAAAAAGCCGGACGCGAGGTGGCGGCCTGGATCATGGTCTCGCCCAACTTCAGCCCCAAAGATCCTTTGGCCCCCTTGCTGAACTGGCCGATTGGCCGCTGGTTGGTGCGCAAGGTGCACGGCCCGCAGATGGGCTTACCGGCCAGGGACGAGTTGCGCGCCCGGGTCTGGACCTCGCCCCACCCGACGGCGGCGCTCTTCCCCATGATGGCCTTGGTGGCGCAGGTGCGTGCCAGCCGGCTGGAGAGCATCACGGCGCCCCTGCAAATCCTTTACTCCCCACGCGACACGGTCATCGATGTGAAAGCCGTGCGCGCCGCCTTCGCCCGCTTTGGCAGCCACAGCAAGCAGCTGGTGGAGGTGAACTACAGCGAAAGCCCGGGCCAACATGTTTTGGGCGGCGCGATTGAAGCGCCGCTGGCCAGCGCACCGCTGGCGGCCGAGATGCTGGCCTTTGTGCAGGGCCTGTCGGCGCAGGCTCACAGCTCATAGGGCGGGGTTATAGCCGCCGCGTGCGCTTTCATTGGCGGGATGGGTTCGGCCTCCTTACCCTCGGCGAGGTGACAAACAAGGGGCGCGGTCTCGCCGCCCGAGGGATCGATGAAGCACTGTGTGGTGATAGGCGGCGGCGTGGTGGGTTTGACCACGGCCTGGGCCTTGCTGGAGCGCGGCCATGCCGTCAGCTTGGTGGAGCGCGAGGCCGGCGTCGGCCTGGGGGCCAGCCATGCCAATGGGGGGCAGCTGAGCTACCGCTACGTCTCGCCCCTGGCCGACGAGGGCGTGCCCTTCAAGGCCTTGCGCTGGTTGCTGGATGCCGACGGCCCGCTGCGTTTCAAGCCCGAGTTCAGCCGCCATCAATGGGCTTGGTTGCTGGCTTTTTTGCGAGCCTGCCGGGGCCCGGTCAATCGCCGAATGACCGCCCGCTTGCTGGCCTTGGGGGCTTTCAGCCAGGCCTCGTTTGCCCAGATGCAGCAAGCCGCACGTCTGGATCTGGCGCATTTGCGCGCCCCGGGCAAGCTGGTCGTCTACCGCAAAGCGGCCGAGTTCCGCCGCGTCGCGGCTCGCCTGCAGGGCATGGCCGGCGGGCTGGAGCAAGCGCTCTCGCACGCCGAATGCCTGAGCCTGGAGCCGGCCCTGGCGGACAGCCAAGCTGTTCTGGCCGGCGGCATCTTCACCCCCGGCGAGGCGGTGGCCGACTGCTATTTGCTCTGCGAAACCCTGGCCCAGCGCTTGCGCGCGCATGCCAATTTCCGCGGCTTTGTCCATGCCCGGGCGCTAGGCTTGCGTCAGGGCGGCGGCCGAGCCCAGGCTTTGCTGAGCAGCCAGGGCGAGATCGTGGCCGACGAGTTTGTGCTGGCCGCCGGCCTGCACAGCCGTGAGCTGGCCCGCGGCGTTGGCCTGCATCTGCCGCTCTACCCGCTCAAGGGCTATAGCTTGACGGCCCCCATCGCCGCCCAGCACCGCCCGCCCGAGCTCAGCGTGACCGATTTCGAGAAGAAAGTGGTGTACGCCCGCATCGGCGATCAGATGCGGGTGGCGGCCATGGTCGACCTGGTGGGCGATGACCCCCGCATCGCGCCCGCTCGTATTGCTTCCCTGCGCCGCCATGTGCAGGCCACTTTTCCCCACTCGGCCGACTACACCCAAGCCAGCGAATGGGCCGGCCTGCGCCCGGCCACGCCCAGCGGCGCGCCGATTCTGGGCGCCACGGCCCTGCGCAATCTCTGGCTCAATGTGGGTCATGGTGCCCTGGGCTTTACCTTCTCCTTCGGCACGGCCAATATCCTGGCCGAGCTGGTCTCCGGCCGCCCCAGCCCCATCGCCTTGGACGGTTTTGAGCTGAGGCAATGAAGTGATGAGCAGCCAGCCCGCCCTGAATCCCCTGAGCCTGGCCCAGGCCCTGCTAGACGCCGTGAGGGCCCAGCGCTTTGAGCTGACGCCCG
This sequence comes from Paucibacter sp. KBW04, assembly GCF_003852425.1. GTDB lineage: Bacteria > Pseudomonadota > Gammaproteobacteria > Burkholderiales > Burkholderiaceae_C > Paucibacter_A. The sequence continues at coordinate 223,684 of NZ_QAJN01000008.1, forward strand.
ATGCCTTGCAAGGCGGCGCGCCGGTGGGCCTGCACCCCAGCATCGACTTGGCGGTGGCGGCCTTCCCCGCCGGGGCGGACCCGGTGTTCGCCAATGTGCTGTTTTCGCGCGAGCACCCGCGTGGCCTGGTGGCGCAGATGGATGGTCAGGCCGGGCCGGTGCGCAATATCCGCTATTTGGCGGATGTGCAGGATGCGCAGGGAAACTCCATCGCCTGGCTGCCGGGCAGTGATTGGTCGGATATTCTCTGGCGCCCTGTGACTGGCGAGGGCGGGGCGCAGATGCAGCGCTTTGTCTCCCCTTATCCGGCCTCTTTGTTGAAACTGATGATTTTGGTCAGCCTGGGTGTTTTGGTGGATGCCGGCCGAACGGACTGGGAGTTTCCACTGGGCCAAGCCGCCCGCCCTTTGGCAGATTGGGCCTTTGATATGACGGCCAGCAGCAGCAATGAGGCAACCACGGTTTTGGTAGCGCATTTGCACGCTCTGGGTGCAATTCGCCGTGAAGGCGGGGTAGAGGTCCACAACGAGTTGCATGAGTTATTTGAAAACCTCGGCCTCAGCACTTTGCGGCTTGCAAATACCCGCGCTGATGGCGGCTGGGGCAATGCGGCGGGTTCCGGCGTCGGCCATATTCAAATGACGGCCTGGGACAGTTTGCGTCTGCTCTGGTGGTTGGATCCGCAGGCGCCACCACCACCGTGGCTGAATCTTGCTCAAGCACCAAGCTTGAGTGATCGCAGTCGCTGCATGATTTTGCATGCCTTGCGAGAACAAGGTTTGCACGAGGTATTGTCTAGCGGGCTCTTGGCGGGTTTGCCGGGCTGGGTGGCGGGTATTCCTGCACGCTTGCCCGCGCGCTGGATAAACCCTGGGGCTGGCGCGGCCAAGGTGGGCGATCAATATTTTCCAGGTGATTTAGCAGCCGCAAACAGGCGGGCCGAATTATTGTTTAGCCATAAAACAGGCAATACCCAAAACTACAGCGCCGACGCCGGCATGGTGCTGGGGATTCCACCGGCCCGGCGCCATTATCTGATCGCCATGATCAGCAATTTAGGCAGTCGTTATGCCGCCGACCCGCGCGCGGCCACCACCTGGCGCCTGCCCGCCTTGGGTGGCGCAATTGATGCATTTCTGCGCCAGCATCTTGAAGCCTGAGTCAATCGCCGGGTTTCGCAGACTCGTCGCGGAGGCGATGATTTCAATCAATTAGTGATGTTGCCTTTCATATTCCAGACATGAAATATTTGCCGCGCGAAAGATGGCCGTCTGGATTTCCTGTGGCGCTGAGCTTTGGCATGGCAAACCAGGGAAGAGCGCATGTGTTTGAAATTGGCAGGCCAAGGGCCTGTTCGCTTTCCTGACAGATGAAGCCTTGCGCAAGCTTTGCTGATCTGGGCGGCTCTTGAAGAGCCGCTCGATGGTGAGCAAGCTCGATCTCCCGCCAAGAAGGGGCCAGCGTCTGTTTCTGGATCGCACGCTCATCCATAAAAAAATTCAGCGTTAAATTGAGAGTGGGCGCAAACATTGCAAGAGGAATCTCTGAAGTTTCGTGCCTGAAAGGCCGTTAAGCCCCTGATTCCGTCCAGTTTTGTTGGTGTGCGCTCACTGGTGCTTGCCTGCGCCAAAGCCGCTAGGCCGCGTGGCTCTCCCACGTTTCCGCTTTGACAGAGCGAGTTCGTCGCCAAATCGCCAAAGCCCTCCATCAGGGATGTGGAGATGAATCATTTCATTTCAAAAGATGGCTTCACCTCGGCTAGTGAATTTCGGTGATTTGTTCGCAAGAAACCCAGGTAAAACAAGCCTCCCCCTAGAAACCGCAGGCTCCGCAAACTTGACGATGGAGTGTCCTGCCGCTGGCCGCTAAGGTTTAGACAAGGGCTTGTGATCACCCCGGGTGAGCATCCCCTGTTTTGATTCTTTGAACCGGCAAGGAGGCTTTATGGCCAGTTTTGGTATTGACGGCATTCGCTACTTCAATCACGCCAGAGCAGCGGGCGTGAGCACGGCGAGCGACCTCAGCTACACCTTCAATCGCTGCAATGGTTTCGACGCGAAATTGCGCAGCGCGGGTCATGCCCGTAATTTCTACTGGGCCAACACCGATTGTTGGGAGACCGATATCCGCGATAGCGATCGTGGCGGCGACGATGTGCATTACGTCGACAACGTGGATATCTTTTGGATAGAAACCCACGGTGGCCATGAATCGAATGGCCAGGCGCGTATGTTGTTTGATGCGCAGCAAACCGCTTGGCGCACTTACTCAGGCAGCTGGCAATTGGGCGAGAACTGGAATGCCGAGTGGATCATGGCCTATTCCTGCGATACGGTGGATCGCGGCAATGTGGCAGGCCTTTGGAATATCTTCGCCGGCCTGCACATTTATTGTGGCGCTTGGGATAATATGTACGACGGCATCACCACCGATGAATGCGGCGAGGATGTGGGTGACAACCTGATCCACGGCCATACCGTTTGCCATGCCTGGCATGACGGGGTTTCGGACTGGTGGGTGGACAACCACCCCATCACGGTTTGCGTGGGTGATTCGGCCACCTGGAATAACGGCAATATCCAGTGGGGGCGGAGTTATTTGAATCGCGATCATTTATGGGGCCACGGCAATGTGGACCCCGATTTGCCGCCCAGCCGGCAGGCTTGCATTCTCTTTATGTGGACGGAGGGCTGAATCATGGATACCCACGCATCGTTGATGGAATCGTTAGCCTCCTCGCAGAAAGAGCCGCCGACCGAGGTCAATGTTTTCGAGTTGGGCCGGCCCTCGGTGGAGGACTTGCAACGCCGCCTGCGCAAATGGCTGCGTCTGGGCGGCGAGGTCTGTGAGAAGAGTTTTGACCGGGGTGAATGGACCCGCTATGAAGACCATACCCTGGTGCGCCTGCCCCAGGGCGCCCAGGCCTTGATGTACCACGCCTCGGGCGCCTTCAAGCTCAGCAGCGGGCGCGCGCCCATGGAGGCCTTGTTCAAGGAAATGGAGCCGGCCGCCAAGCTGACCGAGCGGGCCGAGGCCTTGGTCAAAAGCCTGGGTGTGCAGGACAGTTTGGGCCGGGGTGAGAGCCTGAGCTTCGAGCGTCTGTGGCAAACCAAGGCGGCCGCCCAGGACCGCGAGGGCAAGGCAGTGGAGCCGGTGCTGTGCCGGGCGATCGGCGCTTTTCGCCACCATGTGGAGGGCATTCCGGTGCTGGGCCCGGCCTCGCTGGCGGTGCAAATGGCTGCAGGCGGCGCCTTGGATTCTCTGTCGGTGCTGATGCGGGGCCCGGCGCCCGAGGCCATGGAGTCGGCCAAGGTGGTGCACCCCGAGCGCGCCGCTCGCGCCCTGGTGCAGCAGCTGGCTGGGCAATTGGATCTGGCGGCGAGCACGGCGGCTTACACCCGCAAGCCCACGAACGAGATCAAGATCGAATGCCCGGGCGGCATGCTGTTCGGCTACCTCAGCCTGCCCAAGCGCAAGGCCCAGCGCTTGCTGGCGCCGGTCTATATCGCCATGTTTCAGCTGGATCATGGGCAGGAGAAACAGGCCATGGTCTTGGCGGTTTCGGCCACCGAAAAAAGCTATCTGAACTTGAACGCCCCCGGCAGCGAGAGCCTGGTGAGTGCCAGCAGCAAGACGGCGGCGCGTCGATGCTGTTGATCCGCCCTGCATAAAGGGCAAAAGAAAAGGGCAGACCCTCGGGGTCTGCCCTTTGACGCTGTGAGCTGCGGATTACTTGAACTCGTAGCGCAGCGACAGGGTGAACGTGCGACCAAAGGGGTCGGCCACGCGCGGGTCCCAACCGGCGCCCACCACATCGTCCACATCGTGGTGGGTGAAGGGCGGTTGCTTGTCGAAGAGGTTGCGCAGACCCAGGGTCAGCTTGGTGTTCTTGAAGCCGCTGTAGCTGCCGTAGAGGCCGAAGATGGCGTAGCTGTCCACATTCTTGTTGGCGGTGGCGGGCTGCGTGCCCTTGGCCGACATGTCCTGATCCACATAGCCGGACTTGTAGGTGCCGGTGAAGGTGCTGGCCCAGTCGCCGCGGCTCCAGTTCAGGCTGGCGGTGAACTTGTTGCGCAGATAGATGGTGCGGGTGCCGAACTGGCCCACGTACTCCACCAGGGGCAGGGTCTCGATGGCCCGTTCCTGGTGGCTGATCATATAAGTGCCATTGATGTCCGCACGCCATTTGCCCAGCTCGGTGTTGAGCAGGTAGCTGGCGCCCCAGTCCACCCCCCTGGTCGAGCTGCCCGCGGCATTGATCCAGCCGGCGTTGACCTGTGTCACATTGCCGTTGGCGTCGCGCACAAAGCGCTCGGGGAAGAGGCTGTAGTTGTTCAGCACATCGTTGATGGTGAGCTTGCGAATGCGGTCATCCAGATCGACGCGCCAGTAGTCGGCGCTGAACGTGAGGTCCTTCAGCGGGGAGAACACCAAACCAATCGTGCCCTGCTTGGACTTCTCGGGCGTCAGATTGGGGTTGCCGCTGTCGGTGTAGTCCAGGCCGATGATGTCGCACTGGGTCGGATCGCTGGGGCAGCGGGTGGGGTCCGACCATTTGCCTGTGTAGTCGCGCGGGGCCACATTGGGGCTCAGCTGCTGGAAGCTGGGAGCCTTGAAGCCGGTGTTCACCGAGCCGCGCAGCAGCAGCGATTCGGTCGGCAGATAACGGAAGGCCACCTTGGGATTGGTGCTGCCGCCAAAGTCGCTGTAGCGGTCGTGGCGCAAGGCCAGTTGCAGGTCAAAGCCCTTGAAGACCGGCACGGCCAGCTCGGCGTACAAGGCCTTCACATCGCGGCTGACCTTGGGCACGGCGGAGTTGCCCGGGCACAGCAAGACATCGGTGGCGACCGTGGTTGCCAGGGAGGAGACGCAGGTGAAGCCGCCCTCGCTCATGGCAAATTCATAGGTCTCGCGGCGCAGATCGAAGCCGGTGGCGAACTCCACCATGCCCGCCGGCAGCTTGAACAACTCGCCCGACAGGGCGCCGTCAAACTGCGTCAGGCCGGTCTTGCCGCCCATCAGCTCGCCCCGCGCCTTGGTGGATTCGATCAAGGCCATGGCCTCGGCCGACTGCTGCTCGCCCGGCTTGAGCCAGGGGTTGATCTTGCCGGTCTTGAGTGCCTCGTTGAGCTTGGCGGCGTAGGCATAGCCATCGATCAGCTCTGACTTGCCCTCGGCCTTGGCGCTGGACAGGCCCAGCTTGTAGGAGTACTTGCCCAGCTCGCCGTCCAGGCCGACCAGCAGGCGCTGGTTGTCGGAGATGTTGTTGATCACCCGGTTGCCAAAGTCCTGCATGCGCCAGCGGTAGGAAATGGGCTTGCTCGGGTCGAAATCGTTGACGCCGTAGTTCTTCAGGTTCAGATAGTAGGGGCCGTTCACCGGGTAGAAGTTGCCGGCCGCCGCCGTGGTGCTGAACTGCGAGGGCGTCAGTTCGGCGCGCACCTCGGTGCGCGAGCCGGTGAACTCAACAAAGGCCGTGTGGTTCTCGCTCAGCGCAAACGAGGCGCGGGCGACCAGATTCTTGGCCTCCAGTGGCGGGGCCAGCATGTATTGCGAGCCGTAGTCGGTGTTGCAGAGATAGCGGCCGCTGGCCTGCGAGGTGTTCCAGAGCTGGGGCTGGAACTGCACCCCAGCTTCCACATCGCCGCACTTGCCCTGGATGCTCAGCAGATTGATGCGGGTGTACTTGGTCGTGTCGCCGCTGCTGCCCACGGTGGAGCCGGCCGAGCCCAGGGCCGTGCCCGCGCCGTTAAGAATATTGGCAAAGGGCGAGCTGGAGGAATTGGGCGACAGGCCCAGCTCCGGCTGGAAACCATTGGCCCAGCTGCGATCGCTGCCGCGCAAGATCTCGTTCTTGTCCAGCGTGGCGCTGATCAGCACATTGAAGCGGTCCTTGCCCAGGTCGCCGAAGCCGCCGGTGATGGCCGCACGCCGGGTCGTGCCACCGCCATCGGCCAGGGGCTTGGTGAAGTCCACGCCCAGGTTCAGGCCCTGCATATTCTTCTTGAGGATGAAGTTGATCACCCCGCCGATGGCATCGGTGCCGTAGATGGCGGAGGCGCCGTCCTTCAAGATCTCCACCCGGTCCAGGGCCGCCATGGGGATGGCGTTGAGGTCGACCGCGCCGCCACTCATGCCGTGGGTGGAGACGCGGCGGCCGTTCAAGAGCACCAAGGTGCTGCCAGCGCCCAGGCCGCGCAGATTGGCATTGCTGGAGCCGCCGGTGAGCCGGTCGGTGTCGGCGCCAAAGACATTGTTGTTGGAGGTCGCGTTGTCGGCGCCGGCCGCGTTGATGCCCAGCTGGCTGAGCATTTGTTCGGCGGTCTGAATGCCTTGGCGGCTGAGCTCATCGGCCGTGATCACCTGCACCGGCAAGGCTCCCTCGTCCTTGAGTCGTTTGATGCTGGAGCCCGTCACCTCCACCCGTTCGATCTTGGTCGCCGGAGGGGCGGCCTGAGCCTGGGCCAGGGAGGCGGCCAGAGCCAGCTGGGCAAACAGCCCGGTCAGGGCCAGACCCTGGGCGAGGGGGGACAACTTCATCTGCAAGGGCACGATCTTCTCCTTGGGGTGGACGCGGGGGGCGCGGCAATGAGGCCGATGATGGCGGCAAGCCGCGGCCGCCCGCACTAGGGCGGCACCGTAGTTGTTGCGTCAAGCGCAATGAATGCTTGTCGCTCTCGCATAACCTGCGGTGATGCGCGGGTCTGTGAAACCTGCAATTGGGCGCTATGCGCAAAGTGATGCAGCAGCGGCCCCAATCCCGCGCTGGCCCTAAAGTGCGGGCTTGCCTTCCAGCCCCGACCGATATGCACGCCCCAGCCTCTCAACGCCCCCGCGCTCTGCCGCTGCTCACCCGCTGTGCCGGTTTGCTCCTCGCTCTGGGCCTGAGTGCCTGTGCCCAGCTCGGCCCCAGGACGAGCTTGCCACCCGAGCTGAGCAGCGCCCTGCAGCGGGTCAAGCTGCCCGAGCAGGCCCTGGGCCTGGTCGCCTTCCCCTTGGCGGACCGCAGCGCTGGCTGGCGGGTGCAGGCCGAGACGCCCATGCAGCCGGGCTCGGCCATGAAGCTGGTGACGGCCATCGTGGCCCTGGACCGCCTGGGCGCCAACTCACGCGGCCGCAGCGATCTGCTGGTGGACACGCCGCTGCAGGGCGATGTGCTGCCGGGTGCGCTTTATCTGCGCGGCGGCGCCGACACCGATCTGGACTGGGGCGCGCTGTGGCTGATGCTGCGCCAGCTGCGCGAGCAGGGTGTGCGCGAGATCCGCGGCGGCCTGGTGGTGGACCGCACGCTGTTTCGCCCGGCCCGGCCGGAGCTGAACGCGCCGCCCTTCGATGAAGCGCCCGAGTTCCCCTACAACGTCATCCCCGATGCCTTGATGCTGAACGGCGGCCTGCTCAGCTACGAGCTCAGCCGCGAGGGCAGCGGCCCTGTGCATGTGCGCGCCAGCCCGGCCTGGCCGGGCCTGCGCTTCGACACCCAGGCCATGGGCTTGAACGACAAGGCCTGCAAGGACTGGGGGGATGACTGGCGGCCGCCCTTGGTGACGCCTCTTTCGGGCGGCGTTGAACAGTGGGTCCAGCTGCAAGGCAGCTTCCCGCGCGACTGCCGCCAAACCCAGGCCCTGAACCTGCTCGACCGCCAGTGGCTGACCGAGCAAGCCCTGCGCCAGATCTGGCAGGAGCTGGGCGGCACGCTCAGCGGGCCAAGCGTGGAGGCCGCCACCCCGGCGGGCGCCCGTGTCGTGGCCAGCCATCTGGGCCGGCCCCTGGCCGAGGTGATGCGGGGCGCGATGAAGCGCTCCGACAATGCCCTGACCCGCCTGGTCTTTCTGAAGCTGGGCAGCACGGTGGCCGGGCCCGAGGAAGAAACCCAGGCCGCCGCCGCACGCCTGGTGCAGCGCTGGTTCGCCGAGAAAGGCCTGGACGCCCAAGGCCTGGTGATGGACAACGGCTCCGGCCTCTCGCGCTCGGAGCGCATCAAGCCCGCCCAGCTGGCCGATCTGCTGGCCCTGGCCTGGGAGGGGCGCCAAGCCCCCGAGCTGCTGGACAGCCTGCCCATAGCCGGGGTGGACGGCACCCTCAGCCGTCGTCTCAAAGGCGGCCCGGCCGAGGGGCGGGCGCGGCTCAAGACCGGCACCTTGCGCAATGTCGTGGCCCTGGCCGGCTATGTGCAAGACAGCCGCAACAAGCCCTGGGTGCTGGTGGCCATCATCAACGACGAGCAAGCCCCCGCCAAAGGCCGGCCGGTGCTGGACGCCGCGGTGGAGTGGATCAGCCGCCAGTAATTCATGGGCGATGATGGGGGCGTGCTGCTTCCCGTGTTCCGACTCGGAGTCTTGCCATGCTGCCCTTGCGAAGCCCTCGCCTCAGACCCTCGCTGCTTGTCGCGGCCCTGCCTTTGTTGTTGGTCACGCTGCTGAGCGCCGTGGCGCCGGCGCAGGCTGCGCCCAGTGCGCCCGAGACGGTCAAGGCCTTGCACGCTTTGTTCGAGGCCGATTGGCAAGCCCAGCTGGCCGCCAACCCCTTGTCCGCCAGCTATATCGGCGACACCCGCTACAACGCCCTCTGGCCCGACCTCAGCCCTGCCGCGCGGGCGCGCGAGCTGGCGGCTACCCGCGAAACACTGGCGCGCCTGGAGTCCTTTGCCGCGCAAGACCTGCCCGTCGCTGAGCAGCTCAATCTGCGCCTGTTCCGCCGCGACTTGCAGGACCGCCTGGCCGTCGCCCCCTTCCAGCCGCAAGCCTATGCGATGACGGCGCGCGAAGGCCCGCAGTCGGCCAATGAGTTGGCCGAAATCATGCCCTTCAACAGCGTGGCGGACTACGAGGTCTGGCTGCGGCGCATGGCCGGTCTGCCGGCCTATCTGAAGCAGTACGCGGCCCTGCTGGCCGAGGCCGCCAAGTCCGGCCGCACCCAGCCACGACTGCTGATGCAGCGGGTGCTGCCCCAGCTGGATCAGCAGCTGGTGGATGCACCCCAGGCCAGCCCCTTCTACAGCGCCTTTGCCAGAATGCCGGCGCAGATCCCGCCCGCCGAAGTGAGCCGTTTGCAGGCCCAGGCTCAGCGGCTGATCCAGCAAGACATCGTGCCGGCCTACCGCGAGTTCAGGCGCTTTTTCGAGACCGACTACCTGCCCGCCTGCCGCGAGACGGTGGGCATCTGGGACAGCCCCGATGGCGCGGCTTACTACCAAAACCGCATCGCCCAGCACACGACGACCACGCTGACGGCCGAGCAAATCCACCAGATCGGCCTGCAGGAGGTGGCCCGCATCCAGGGCGAGATGCAAGCCCTGATGCAGCGCCTGGGCTTTCAGGGCACGCGCGAGCAGTTCTTCGAGCAGCTGCGCCGTGACCCCAAGTTCTATCACCCCACGTCCGAGGCCTTGTTCGCCGCCTACGTCCAGGCGGCCAAGCGGATCGAGCCCGAACTGCCCCGCCTCTTCGGCAAGCTGCCACGCACGCCTTACGGGGTGCGCGCCATCCCGATGACCAGCGCGCCCAATACCACGGCGGCCTATTACAGCGGCCCCTCCAGCGATGGGCGGCGGGCCGGCTTTTACTACGTCAATCTCTACCGGCCCGAGATGCGGCCCATTTACGAGATCGAGGTCTTGACCACCCACGAGGCCGTGCCCGGCCACCACTTGCAAATCGCCTTGGCACAGGAGCAGGGCGAGCTGCCCGCCTTCCGCCGTTTTGCCGGCTACAACGCTTACATCGAAGGCTGGGCCCTGTATGCTGAGACCCTGGGCTTTGAACTGGGCCTCTACCGCGACCCCTACTCGCACTTCGGCCAGCTCACCTACGATATGTGGCGGGCCGTGCGCCTGGTGGTGGACACCGGCTTGCATGCCAAGCGCTGGACGCGCGAACAGGCGATTGATTACTTCCGCGCCAACGCCGCCAAGACCGAGGTGGACATCGTCAACGAGGTGGACCGCTACATCGGCTGGCCCGGCCAGGCCCTGGCTTACAAGATCGGCCAGCTGCGCATTCTGGCCTTGCGGGCCCAGGCCGAACAGAAGCTGGGCCAGCGCTTCGATATCCGCGCCTTTCACGACATGATTCTGGACGGCGGCGCCGTGCCGCTGGATGTGTTGGAGCAAAAGGTTCAGGCTTGGATCGCTGCGCAATGAAGTCAATGCATAACTTGTTATTCAAGCGCCATCTTGTCGGCGCATTGGCGCTGGCGCTGCTGGCCGGCCTGAGTGCTTGCCAACCCAAGCCGCCCACCGCCTGGGCCGGCTATGCCGAGGCCGAACCTCTGTATCTGGCCGCGCCCGTGGCCGGCCGCCTCGCCGAGATGGCGGTGCAGGCGGGCGATCAGGTGCAGGCGAATCAACTCTTGTTCGCACTGGAAGGCAGCCTGGAGCGGGCCGCCGATGCCGAGGCTCAGGCACGGGTGGGCAGCGCCCGCGCCCAGGCCGCCAATGCCGACAAGGGCAGGCGCCCGCCCGAGCTGGCCATCAACCAGGCCCAAGTTGCCCAGGCGCGCAGCCAGCTGGCCCTGGCCCAGGCCAATCTGCGCCGTCAACAGGAGTTGCTGGCGCAAAACTTTGTGGCCCGTGCCGCGGTGGAAGACGCCCAGCTGCAGCTGGCCCAAGCCCAAGCCCGCTTGGGCGAGCTGCTGGCCGCGCTGCAGACGGCACATCTACCCGCTCGCGAGGACGAGCGCCAAAGCGCCCGCGCCCTGGCCCAGGCCGCCGAAGATGCGCGCGCGCAAAGCCAGTGGCGGCTGGCCCAGACCCGGCAGACGGCGCCCCAGGCCGGCCGCATCGAGGATGTGCTTTACCGCCCCGGCGAATGGGTGGCGGCCGGTCAGCCGGTCCTGGTCCTGCTACCGCCCAGCCATCGCAAGGCGCGCTTCTTCGTGCCCGAGGCCCAGCTGGGCGGCTTGGCCCTGCAGCAGGCCGTCACCTTGCAGTGCGATGGCTGCGGCGCGCCCATCCCGGCCCGCATCACGTTCATCGCGGCCCAGGCCGAGTACACGCCTCCGGTCATTTACTCCAACGCCCAGCGCGCCAAGCTGATGTTCATGCTGGAGGCGCGGCCCGACAAGGCCGAGGATGCGCTGCGCCTGCACCCTGGCCAGCCTCTGGACGTGAAGCCTGGGCCCACGCCATGACGCTGGCCATCGATGTACGTGGCCTGAGCAAGATTTACGGCGGCCGCGCCGTGGTGGATGCCATCGATCTGCAGGTGGAGCGAGGCCGCATCTACGGTTTTCTGGGCCCCAATGGCAGCGGCAAGACCACCACCATTCGCATGCTCTGCGGCCTGCTGACGCCCGATGCGGGCGAGGGCCAATGCCTGGGCCTGGACTTCCGCAAGGAGGCCGCGGCCATCAAGCGCCAGGTCGGCTATATGACGCAGAAGTTTGGCCTCTACGAAGACCTGTCCATACGCGAGAACCTGGACTTCATCGCCCGCTTGTTCGAGCTGCCGCAACGCCGCGCCGCCGTCGATCAGGCCTTGGAACGCCTGGGCCTGCAAAGCCGCGCCAAGCAGCTGGCCGGCTCGCTCTCCGGCGGCTGGAAGCAGCGCCTGGCCCTGGCCGCCTGCTTGTTGCATTCACCGCGTCTGCTTTTGCTGGACGAGCCCACGGCCGGGGTGGACCCCAAGGCGCGGCGCGAGTTCTGGGACGAGATCCATGCCCTGGCCGATGAAGGCATCACCGTACTGGTCTCCACCCACTATATGGACGAGGCCGAGCGTTGCCACGAGCTGGTCTATATCGCCTACGGCAAGATCCTGGCGCGCGGCACCGAGGCGCAAATCATTGCCGACTCGCGCTTGCAGGTCTGGTCTTTGCAAGGTGACAAGCTGGGCCCGCATCTGGCGGCGCTGAAGGCCGCGCCCGGCGTCTTGAGCGTGGCGGCCTTTGGCAATACCGTGCATGTGGCGGGTCAGGACGAGGCCTTGTTGCAGCAGGCCCTGGTGCCCTTGTTGTCGCAGCTGCCGGGCCTGCGCTGCGAGCGGGCCGCTGCCAATTTGGAAGACGTCTTCATCAGCCTGATCGCCAGCGCCAAAGACAATTTCGGGGGCGAGGCATGAGCGGCAGCCCGCCCGGTGGCAAAGCATTCGCCTGGGCCAGAGTTTGGGCCATCTTCGTCAAAGAGTTTCAGCAGATGCTGCGCGACCGGCTCACCTTCGCCATGGCGGTGGGCGTGCCGATCATTCAACTCATCCTCTTCGGCTACGCCATCAACACCGATCCCAAAGGCCTGCCCACGGCCGTGATCTCGCACGACACAGGCGTGATGGGCCGCAGCCTGCTGGCGGCCATACAGACCAGCGGCTATTTCAAGATCGTGGCCCAGCCGGCCAGCGAGCGCGAGGCCGATGAATTGATGGCGCGCGGCGAGCTGCAGTTCATCGTCGTCGTGCCGCCCAATTTCAGCCGCGAGCTGATACGCGGCGAGCGCCCGGTGCTCCTGGTGCAGGCCGATGCCACCGACCCTTCGGCCGGCGGCAATGCCATCGCCGCCCTGCAGCAGCTGGGAGCCACGGCCCTGACGCATGATTTGCGCGGCGTGCTGGCCCCTCTGCAGCCCCGGCCCCAGCCCTTCGAGCTGCGCCTGCACAAGCGTTACAACCCCGAGGGCCTGTCGCGTTACAACATCGTTCCCGGCCTGATCGGCACCATCCTCACCATGACCTTGGTGATGCTGACCTCGCTGGCCATGACCCGCGAGCGCGAGCGCGGCACGATGGAGAATTTGCTCGCCACGCCGGTGCGGCCGCTGGAGGTGATGCTGGGCAAGATCCTGCCTTACGTCTTGATCGGCTATATCCAGCTGGGCGTGATCATGGGCGCGGCCTGGGCCTTGTTCGAGGTGCCCATGCTGGGCAGCCTCACGCTCCTGCTGGCCATGATCGGCGTCTTCATGCTGGCCAATCTGGGTGTGGGTTTCACCTTCTCCACCCTGGCCCGCAACCAGCTGCAGGCCATGCAGATGACCTTCTTTTTCTTTCTGCCCTCCATGCTGCTGTCGGGCTTTATGTTCCCCTTTCGCGGCATGCCGGACTGGGCGCAGAGCTTGGGCGAGCTGCTGCCCCTGACCCACTTTCTGCGCATCGTGCGCGCCATCATGCTCAAGGGCAGCGGCGCCGCCGAGGTCTTGCCCGAGCTCTGGCCCATGCTTGCCTTTTTGCTGGCGGCGGGGCTGCTGGGGCTGGCGAGGTATCGACAGACCCTGGACTGAACTGGCCTAGGGCGAACACCATTGTTGCTCACAGGGCAGGCCGTTTTTATTGCCGTCCAGGTTCACGCCGGGGCAGAACTGAAGAAAGTATTTGGCCTCGTCACAGGAGCGCATCTGCGAGCAATAGCTTCGGCCATCACAGTCAAAGCCGCCCCTGGCTTGGCGTGCTTCGGAGCGGCGGGGTGGGCCTTGCAGCCCCCAGGCTTCGCCGTCGTTTCTGGCCATCGCCTCCGCTGCGGCCTTGGTCTTGATTGCAACTTCCTGCCGGCCCTTGTGGGACTCATAAAGCCTGATCAAGGCGGCAGCCAGGAGGACTAAAAGCGTGAACTTGCGCATCGCTCAACTCATGCACGGTATCGGGTGAGGGGGCTACCGTGACGGCCTGGCAGCATTCGGAACTGCGGGCCAGATTAGAGACGCTGCGCCTCGCTGGGTCTAGCCCATGGCTACGCCGCAGGGGCGACTGCCGCACCCGACTGAAGCGCCGTGGCCCAGTTCTTCCGCCTTGCGTCGATCTCGGGATCGGCTTCCATGACCAGTGCGCGGATGCGGCTGAGGGTGGCAGCGCGCCAATCGCCGAGCTCGGCAAACCTCTGGCTGATCAAGGCGGAGGCCGAACCGTTCGCTTCTTTCTCGCGCATGCACACGCTTCTGTGATCAGCCGCCCGCTGCTTGCTTCAACTCTGCTGCCAAGCGATCCAGATTCTGCTCATTGGCCGGCACCACGATGTGGCGCACGGATTCGGCCACGGCCGCGTCGTCAAAGGCCTGGGACCACTGCAATCGCGTGCCGCTTGCATGAGAACTTAGGCTGATGCTGAGCGTGAAGAAGGGCGCGCAATCGTGACGGATCACGACCTTCTGGTCGGGCACGATCTCGGCGAAGCGGGCAGTGTTGGGGTAGTCGCTGCCATCCGGCCCGTGCATGACGAAGCGCCAAGCCCCGCCGGGCTTGAATTCGCAGACCTCAAAGCTATTGCGAAAGCCGGCCGGGCCCCACCAGCGGGCCAGACGTTCGGGGGCGGCGAAGGCTTTGAAAACCTCGGCAGGGGTATGGGCAAGATCGCGGGTGGTCACGAAGGTGGACATTGCAGTACTCCTCACTGAGTTCGGCCGAGACCTTCTATCTTGCCATTTGATTCGCCAAGTTCGCGACGCGTTGACCCAGGTAATGAGCCGTGCTTCGGTCGGCTGTTTGGAGATGCTGGGATTCCGTCTGGGCCGAGGCTCCGAGCTGAACCCCAAGCCTGTTTCGACCTAGCGCATCGTATCCGCTGGCCAGGTCAACTCCGGCCCACAACATGCCGTGTTGAGCCGCCAGAATGGCAAAGTACTGAAGGGTGTTGCCTTGGTCGCCATTGAGATTGCTGCCAATGGTGAAGCCGGCGGCCAGCTTGTTGCGCCAGAGTTGGCCGTCCCAGCGATCACTGCTGGCATCGGCAAAGGCCTTGAACTGCGCGGAAGGGCCGCCCATAAAGGTGGGGGCACCGAAGATGACCGCTTGTGCGGCGTCGACGGCCGCCAGGCTGGCTTCATTGCGGTAGCGCCCCTCAAGAATGTCAGACCCCAGCAATGGGATCAATGTCGGTGCGGCGAGTCCGGTGCTTGAAACGCCTTCGGCGACAGCTTCGGCAAGTTGGGCCGTTGTGCCCTGGGGGGAATGAAAAACGATCGCGACTTTGATCATTGGAGCGAGAAGTGCCAAAGCAAGAGTTGATGGATAGATAACGCCAAATTTAGACGGAATCTGAATCAACTCGTTGGGCTAAGGGCATTCAGGGCAAAACAGCCGACTCGCTTGGGAAAAGCCGCAATTTAGGCGACGGCCGGCTCCAGCATTTGCAAGCTGCCCGCGTCCGCATCGATCTCGACCATGGCGCCCACGGGCAGGGTCATCTTGCGGCGGATATGGCCGAACATGGCGCCCCGGTAGACGGGGATCTTGTGCGGCTTGACGAAGACGTCGTCGAAGACCTCGTCCAGGGTCAGGGAGCCAAAGCCCTCGCCGGGCTCGCATTTGGTGAACGCGCCCAGGGCTACGCCGGCTAGGCTGTCGAGGGCGCCCGCCAGTCGCAGGGTGGAGAGGCAGCTGTCCAGCTTGTAGATGGGCTCGTTCACGTCCTCCAGGAACAGCACGGCACCACGAAAGTCGGGGAAGTAAGCCGAGCCCGCCATGGATGCCAGCACACTGAGATTGCCGCCTAGCAGGTGGCCACGTGCGCGGCCGCCGCGCAGGGTCCAGATGCGGTCTTGTTTGGCAATGACGTTGTCGCCCCGTTCAGGCGGCGGGTTACGCAGCAGCGCGGCCTGCGCCTCCATCACCACGGCGCGGAAGCTGCTTAGGCTGTACTCGTTCCACTCCGAGCTGCCCATGGGGCTGTGGAAGGTGATCAGGCCGGTGCGCGTCTGGATGGCATTGGTCAGCGAGGTCAGGTCGGAGAAGCCGCCGAAGAACTTGGGCTTGGCGCGGATCAGGCCGTAGTCCAGCTTGTCGACGATGCGGTTGCAGCCCGAGCCGCCGCGCAGGGCCAGGATGCCTGCCACACCGTCGTCAGCGAAAAATTCATTGATGTCGGCGGCGCGCTCGGCGTCGGTGCCGGCGAACTGGCCGTAGCGGGCGCGCAGATGCTTGCCCTCCTTGACCTTGAAGCCCAGGGCTTGCAAGGACTCAATCGCCAGCGCAAAGGGCTCGCGTTCAAAAAAGGCGTGGCTGGGCGCGATCAGGCCTATCGTGTCGCCGGGCTGCAGGCGCTTGGGGCGTAGCAGGGGCAGGCGCGGCTGGCTGGCGCGCGGGGCGGCTTGAGCAAGAGGGGCCGAGGCCCCCGCCACCATGGCGGCGAGGGATTGCGCGGCAAAGGCGCGGCGGGAGGTTTTGGGCATGGTGGGGCGCTGAGAAGCAGGGCTGAAACATCAGCCCCTGTGGAGGCAGTCAAGCGACTTTACTGCCTCCGGCCTGCCGCGGCCTCAGGGTCTGGCCCAGCCCTGGAACAGCGCCTGGGTTGAGGCATCCATGGTGCCGAAATAGCGCGCGTAGAGGGCAGGGAATTCCTTGCTCTGGTAGAGCTTGCTCAGCGTGCTGTCCACCAGCAGGCGGAAATCATCGTCGTTGCGAGCCAGGGCCAGGCCCAGCAGCTCGGTGTTGAAGCTGCGCTTGACCAGCAGCAGCTCGCCTTCCAGTTTGTTGCGGCTCAAGTACTGCTCCAGCAGGACGCGCTCGCCCACAAAAGCGTCGGCCTGTTTGCTGCGCAGCAGCTGCACGCCCTTGGCGTCCTCGTTCACCAGCACGGTGCGCACCGTCACGCCCAGGCGGCGGGTCTGGGTCTTGGCCCAGTCCTCGGCCAGACTGGCGTCGCGCACGGCATAGGTGTAGTTGGCCCGGCCGCCATTGATCGTGCCGCGCCAGACCGGGCCTGCCGCGGGGGTCTTGCCCTGCAAGAAGTCGCTCAAAGCCCGCGGCGCATCACGCCGGATCAGCACGCCCACGCCGCCGTTGAGCACGGGGATGGAGTAGGCCAGGCGCTCGCGTCGCTTCAGCGTTTCGGCCGTGGCCGTGCACATCAGATCGATGCTGCCGGTGGCCACTTTGTCGATGGCATCCTCGGCGCTGACCGCCACAAAGCGGACGTTCAAATTGGCCAGATTCAGCTTGGCCTTGACGGCCTCGGCAATCGGCTGGCACAGCTCGGCGCTATAGCCCTGTACCTGGCCCTGGCTGTTGCGGCTGGACATGGGCGCCGCATCATCGATAAAGCCCAGATTGATCTGCCCCGTCTTGGCCACGCGGGTCAAGGTCTGGGCATTGGCGAGGCCGGGCAGGGCCAGGCTGCTGAGCAGGCCCAGGGCGAGCAAGCAATGCCGTGTGATTTGTGAGTTAGTCATTTCTTCTCCTCCCTTAGACCTTGGTCTGCACAGGCTTGGCAGCGTCGTCCATGAATCGGTGGGCGATGAAGCCGTAGATCAGATAGCCCACGGCCATCACGATCATGCCGCCGAAAACAGCGTCTTTGCCCGAGGCGTAGAGGGCGTAAAAGCTATAGGCCATGGCGACCAGCAAGGCCACCACATTGCGCTTGAACAGGCCGGGCTCGACCCGGGCCTTGTGCATGATGATCATCAGGGCCGAGAGCGAGGTGACGTAGGGGATCACATTGGTGACGGCGGCCAGATTGACCAGCTTGCCGAACTGCGCGGCCGCATCGGGCGACATGGTGGACATGGCCATCAGCGTCTGGATCACACAGGCCACCAGCATGCCGATGACGGGCGCCTCCGAGGCGGTGACGCGGGAGAAGAAGGCCGGGAACATGCGTTGATCGGCCGCCGCCTTGGACACCTGGCTGAGGGTGAACTGCCAGCCCAATAGCGAACCCACGCAAGCCGCCACCGCCAGGAACAGGATCACATTACCCACCATGGGCGTGAACATGGTGGAGTAGACCAGGGCGAAGGGCGCCGAGGAATGCGCCAGCTCGGCATTGGGCACGATGCCCTGGATCACGGTGGTGGACAAGATATAGACCACGGCCGCGCCGCCGGTGCCGAACAAACAGGCCAGGGGCACATTGCGCTTGGGGTTCTCCACCGCATCGGAATTTGCCGCCGCCGACTCCATGCCAAGAAAGGCCCAGAGCGTCAGTGGGATGCTGGAGGAAATCGCCTCGCCCAGGGGGGAGCCATGCGGGTTCCAGGCCTCGACGAAGATGGCGGACTTGAACCAGAACCAGCCGATCAGGGACAGGCCCGCCACCGGGATGATGACGCCCCAGACGGTCACGGCACCGATCTTGCCGGTGAGCCGTGGCCCACCGAAATTGGCCACCGTGGTCAGCCATAGCAGAGCGACGACGCCCACGAATAGCGGCGTGGCGCCGGTGCCCAGCCAAGGGATGAAGGGGGTGATGTAACCGACGGCCGAGATGGCGATGGCCACATTGCCTATGGCCAGCGAGAGGTAGTAGAGAAAGGAGGCCATGAAGAAGCCGGAGCGGCCATGGGCCTCCTCGGTATAGGCCGACATGCCGCCCGAGCGGGCGCAGAACAGGCCGCACTGGGCAAAGCTGTAGGCGATGGCCATGGAGCCCAGGGCCGTGATGCCCCAGGACAGCAGGGACACGGCGCCGATCTGCGCCATATTGGCGGGCAGCATGATGATGCCGGAGCCCATCATATTGACGGCCACCAGGGTCGTCAGACCCATCAGGCTCATCTTCTTGCTGGAGTCAGCCATGGCGGCCTCCTTCTGGTTTTCGGCTTACTCAGCCATGCATTAGGTGTTTGGGCCGAGCGCCGGGCCGCTCCCAAGCCGGTCCACCTGAGGCTGTTTGCGGCTCAATGCCGCAGACGGCCTCGTCCCCACGGGGGACCGACCAGTTTCGCCCGCGTTCAGCGTGGCGAGACTGGGCGAGGGGTTCACTTTCACTTCAGGCACTGGACGAAGTAGCGCCCGTCTTTGACTTCGACTCCGTGGGTGTCACGCCCAAAGCCGGGGAAGCGCTCGCCCCAGTTCTGCAGGCCGCGCAGATAGCCGATGTAGGGCCCATCCGCCGCGCCGGCCGACTCACCCGGCATCAGC
The DNA here is from genome assembly GCF_003852425.1 of Paucibacter sp. KBW04. GTDB lineage: Bacteria > Pseudomonadota > Gammaproteobacteria > Burkholderiales > Burkholderiaceae_C > Paucibacter_A. The sequence continues at coordinate 242,463 of NZ_QAJN01000008.1, forward strand.
ATGGGGATGCCGGGCGGGTAGGGCACGATGGCATTGGCCAGCACGCGGCCGGCCATATCGTCCACCGCCACTTCCTCGATCTCGTTGTGCACCAGCTTGGAATAGGCATCGGCCGGCGTCATCACCGGCACCGGCAGGGAGGAGAAGGCCTGGGCCTGCAGGCGCAGGATGTCGCTGCTGCGCATCTGCTCGAACATGGCGGCGGCCAGGTCCTTCAGGCCCATTTCCAGATAGGCCTCGGGCACGGCCTCGCCCGGCGCGTACAGCACCTCGGCCACCGGGGTGTTGGCGTCGTAGGCTTCCTTGAAGCGCAGCAAGGCATTGACCAAGGTGCCGAACTTGCCGCGGGTGACACCGAGCGAGAACAGCACCAGAATGGTGAAGTCGGTGGTTTTCTCGACCTGGATGCCGCGCTGGCTCAAGAAGGCCGTCACCAGCATGGCGGGGATGCCGCTGGCCTCGAAGGAGCCGTCCTCCGCCACGCCGGGCGAGACGATGGAGACCTTGATCGGGTCCAGCATGCAATAGCCGTCCTCGATGTCGGCAAAGCCGTGCCAGGCTTGGCCGGGGTGCAGCACCCAGCAGCTGGGTTCGTTAACGAGCAACTCGGTCGGCGCATCCTCGAAGGCCATGCATTTGCCGCTGGCGGGGTCGGTGACCTGGTCGGCATTCCAGGTGCTGAAGAACCAGTCGCCTGAGCGCCGGGCATCGCGGCGCAGCGCCCACAAGGCCTTGCGGAAATTGACGGCCTCCTGGATCGCCTCGTGGGTCATGGTCACGCCGCCCACACCGCTCATCATGGCGGCCGAGACCTCGTTGGACGCGATGATGGCGTACAGCGGCGAGGTCGAGGCATGCATCATGTAGGACTCGTTGAAACGCGCATGCGGCACCGGGTTGCGGCCATCACGTACATTGATCAAGGAGGACTGCGAGAGCGCGGCCAGCAGCTTGTGGGTAGAGGTGGTGGTGAAGATGGTGGGCTTGTCGCGCGGGTAGTCGCGCGCCTCGCCATACATGCCGAAGCGGTCGCGGTAGAGCGGGTTGAAGCGCGCATAGCCGTACCAGGCTTCATCGAAATGGATGCGGTCCACGCTCTTGTCCAGCAGCTCCACCACACGGGGCACCAGATAGATCAGGCCGTCGTAGGTCGAGTTGGTGACGATGGCGTGGATGGCTTTGCGTGACTTGTCCTGCGCCAGCGGGTTGGCCTGGATGGCGGCTTGCACCGCCTCCTCGCTGAGCGTCTGCGCATGGATGGGGCCGATGATGCCCAGGTGGTTGCGCGAGGGCCGCAGATAGGTGGGCACCACGCCCGTCATGGTCAGGGCCTGCTCGGTCGACTTGTGGGCATTGCGGTCGCACAAGGCGTAATCGCCCCGGGTGACCGAGGCCATCATGATGACCCGGTTGGACATGGACGAGCCATTGGTCACCGAGTAGGCGCGGTCGCCGCCGAAGATCTTGGCGCAATACTTTTCGCTCTCGCCGATGGGGCCGCTGTGGTCCAGCAAGGAGCCCAGCTCGCCGACCGAAATCGACAGATCGGAGCGCAAGAGGTTTTCACCAAAGTAGTCGTGAAAGGCCGCCCCTACCGGCGACTTCAGGAAGGCCGTGCCGCCCGCATGGCCGGGGGTGTGCCAGGAGTATTCGTACTTGCGCGCAAAGTCGATCAAGGCGCGGGTGAAGGGGGGGGCGATCGCGGCCCGGTAGCGGCCGATGGCGGCCAGCACCCGGCCGGCGATGAAGGCGGTGGTGTCTTCCAGGAACCAGATCAGCTCGTCGATCTGGCGCATGGTTTGCGCGTTCAGCTGCAGGCCGTCCTTGCCCGCCATCAAGACCACCGGCACATGGCTGTTGCGCGAGCGAATGAGTTGCAGAATCGCCTGCGCGCTGGCGTGGGCGTCCGCGCCTTGGCCCATATTCCAGCTCAAGAGCACGCATTGGATGGAGGGGTCGGCACTGATCAAGGCCTTGGCGTCCTCGGCCGTGTCGGCCTCCAGCACGACGATGTCGCGCTCTGCCAAGGCCTTGCTGAGGGCCTGCAGGCAGCGGCCGACGGCCGAGCTGGCGTGCAACTCATCGCTGATCAACAGCGCCCGCATTTCAACGATCAAAGAACCGTGAGCCATCAAACTCTCCCAGGCATCCAAAGGCCGCGGGCGAGCGATTGAGCACCATGCTCTAGCTGCGCGCCGGGCCAGGGTTTCCTAGCAGACTAGCAGCACAAAATGACATCACCGAATTTCAAGATAGGGGGCTGTTGCTCTCGTGCAAGCCCCGATTCACAAGACGCGTGGCAGGTCCCGGCGCACATGCAGGCGGTCGCCAAAGTCGAAGTGCCACCACTCGGTGCTGATGGTTTGAAAGCCGGCCTGGCGCATGGCCGCGCGCAGCCAGCCGCGTTCGATCAGCTGAGCGGGGCTCAGCAGGCCTTGGGCCAGATGCTCGGCCTCATGGTCGGTGTGGGAGATCAAGCTCATCTCGTCAAAGCCCGAGCCCATGTCCACCTCCAGGCCTTGCGGGTCCAGCAGGCTCACATCCAGGGCCATGCCCCAGGAGTGGATGGAGCCGCGCTGGGGTTCGGCCAGATAGAGCGTGAGCGGGGTACCGCTCAGCTCCTGCCAGAGCTGCTCCTGCACCCGCTGCGGGCGCAGAGCGTCCAGCACCCGGATGCGATAGCCCGGCCGCTGGCGGCCCAGCCAATGCGCGGCCCGCTGCAGCGCGGCCGCGGCTTCATGGCGCAGCCAGGCGCAGTCCAGGCCGCCGTAGACATTGCGGCTGACGAAGTTGTCTGGCGTGGCATAGCGCAGATCGATGTCTATGCCTTCGATGCTCAGCAGGGGGCGGAAGTCGGGGTGGGCCGCGATCTCTTCGCAAGGGATCATGGCGGGCGGGGTCGGCAGGGAGTCGCTCACGCTTCAAGGCTTTCTAGATTGCGGCGCGCCGCCTCGCCCAGGAACTTGACCAGGCGGCGCGCGCTTTGCGCCAGCGGCGCATTGGCGGCGCTGAGCAGATAGAGGTTGACCGGCACGGCCGGCGCAAGCGGCCGCAGGCGTACACGGTTGCGGTCGGCGCTGGCGGCGGTGAAGGGGTCCACCACCGTCATGCCCACACCGGCCTCGACCAGGGCGCGGGCCAGCTGATAGGTCTGCACCGTGAGGCGGCTGTGCAGGGTCAGGCCCTGGGCCTCGGCGGCGCTGTGGACCAGATTGGCCAGGGGGTCGTCGCCGGCCAGGCCGACCAGCTCGGTCTTGATCTCGGCAATGCCCAGCGGCCCCGTACCGTCTGCCTCAACGGAACCCAGCGGGCATAGCGCCATCATGGGCCCACTGGCCAGCACCTCGGCCTTGATGCCGGGGTGGCGCGGGTCCTGCAGGGACAGGGCCAGATCGGCCTCGCCCAGCAAGAGGGCAGAGACGATCTCGCGGGTGTGGTTGGTGGCCAGGGAGCAATGGCTGCTGGGGAAGGCGGCACACCAGCGCGTCATCGCCGCCGGGATCACCGCCGCGCCCAGGGTGGGCGTGGCCACCAGGCGCAGGCGCTCGGACTCGCCCGCACGCAGGCTGGCGGCCAGGCGACGGATGCTGACCAGATCGCGGTTGAGCTTGTCGATCTCCACAAACAGGCGGTGTGCCTCGGGCGTGGGGTAGAGCTTGCCCTTGACCCGGTCAAACAGCGGCAGGCCCAGCTGCAGCTCGCAATGCTGCAAAACCTTGGTGACGGCCGGCTGCGAGATGTGCAAGAGCAGGGCCGCCCCGCTGATGGTGCCGGCCTGCATGATGGCGTGGAAGACTTCGATATGTCTGAGTCTCATGGGGGCCTGTCTATCTACGCACAACGTTCTCGAAGTCCACCGTGCCATTCGGCGACATGATGAAACCATGCACGTCCTTGCGCACCGGGATGTAGACGGTGGAGTGGGCCATGGTGATCCAGGGCCGCTCGCGCTTGAAGATCTCCTGCGCCTGCTCGTACAAGGCCAGGCGTTTGGGCGTGTTCGTCTCGGCCCGCGCCGCATCGATCAAGGCCTCGAACTCCTTGTTGCAAAACTTGACGCCGCTGCGGTTCGCAGTGCAGCTCAAATTTGGCGTTAGGAATTCATCGGCGTCGCCGGTCTCGCCGCCCCAGCCGCTCATATAGACGCTGTGCTCGCCGTTGTTGGCGCGCTTGAGGTACTCGCCCCATTCATAGGTCTTGATCGTCGCCTTGACGCCAATCTTGGCCCAGTCCTGCTGGATCAGCTGGGCCATCAGCTGGCCGTTGGGATTGGTGGGCCGGCTCACCGGCAGGGCCCAGAGATCGATCTCCATGCCCTTGGCATAGCCCGCCTTGGCCAGCAGCTGTTTGGCGCGCTCTGGGTTGTACTCGTTCCTGAGTTTTTTGTTGTAGCCGGGGATGGCGGGCGGGAAGGCGCTGACCGCCTGCATCGCATCGCCACGCGGGAACAAGGCCTTGAAAATGGCGGCTCGGTCCACCGCGATGTCCAGGGCCTCGCGCACCTCGCGATTATTGGTGGGGGCCTTCTTCATATTGAAGGACAGGTAGGAGATGTTCAGCGCCTGGATCTTCATCACCGTCACGTCGCGGCGCTTGTCCATGGCCGCCACGTCCACATCGCGCAGGGCCGAGGCCACCTGGCATTCACCGGCCAAGAGCTTTTGCACCCGCACATTGGGTTCGCGGCTGATGCTGAAGATCAGGGCCTGCGTCTCCTGCTTATCGCCCCAGTAATCGGGGTTGGCCGTCATACGCAAGACATCGTCCTTGGCATAGGACTTGAAACGATAAGGCCCGGTGCCCACCGGCTGGTTATTGATCTGCTGGGCGCGGCCTTCTTTGAGCAGCTGGGCCGCGTACTCGGCCGATTGGATGCTGGCCCAGGCCATGGCGAAATTGGTGGCGAAGGTGACGTTGGGGCTTTTGAGCCGGAAGCGCACGGTGTAGTCGTCAATCCGATCTATTCCGGCCAGCAGCTTGGCCAGGCCCATGTTCTGCGGGTAGATGAAGTTGGCCGGAAAGGCCTTGTTGAAGGGCGTTGTTGGGTCGACAAAGCGCTGGAAGGTGAACAGCACATCGTCCGCATTGAGCTCGCGCGTAGGCTTGAAATAGGGCGTGGTGTGGAACTTCACACCGCGCCTGAGGGTGAAGGTGAAGCTCTTGGCATCGGGCGAGATCTGCCAGGCCGAGGCCAGCTCGGGCTGCAACTCCGTCGTGCCGCGCTTGAAACCCAACAAACCCTGGAACATCTGCTTGTTCGCCGTGTTGGTGCTGGCGCTGTCCCACATGCCGGGGTCGAAGCCCTCGGGGCTGGCGTCGGCGCAATAGACCAGGGGTCTGGCCTTTTTTTGCGTTTGCGCCTGGGCCTGAGGCTGCAGCGTGCAACCCAGCACAAGAGCCGCCGCGAGGCTGAGCGGCAGCGAAAGCACGGGGCGGCTGGGGTTTGAAAAGGGGGCAGACAGCGGGGTTGGCATGGTCGAGGGGAGGCGGGCTGATCAGGCTGGCGAGAGCGGCTCGCCATTGTGCGGCGCTGCCCACCGCAAACCAGTGAGCAAGCATGTTTTGACCATAACATGAGCTTATACCCAGGCCGCCTGCAGCGTCCCTGTGTCAAGGTAATCCTGACTTCTGGCGCCGCCGGGATTTGACCTTACAGTTCGCCAGCCTCCGCAGAGAGGCGACTCGGTATTCGAAGGAAAAAGGGGGAAACACATCATGTTCAAGACTCAAGCCGCGCCCATGCGCCGTCGGTTTTTTCGGCAAGGCGCCACCTGCTTGACCGGCCTGGCCTTGGCGCTGACAGGGCTAACAAGCGCTGCGCAGACACAAGACAGTAGCGCTGCGGCCAACCGCACCTTTGTGGCCGTGTCATTGCTGGGTGACAAGGTTCATATGATCACCCGCCAGGACAAAACTGGCAGTCTGTTGGACGCCAATCTGCGCGAATCCTTCGACTTGAAGGGGGGCATTTTTGACCAGGCTGCCCTGCTTGCCCTGGAGCAAAGCGTGCGCAAGACGGATGCCAAGGCCACGGTGTTCGGTCTCAAGCTGGCCTCTGCCAAGGTGCTGGGTGAGCCCGACGCCTTGTTGGACGGCAAGCGCTTTGTCGCGCCCGCCGCGCTTTTGCCCTTGTTCCAACAAACCAAGGCCAGCCATCTGCTGCTGATCACGCCGCATCGCGGCGAAGCCAATGTCAAAACCGTGCGCGACGGGCTTGGCATGGGGCGCTTGGAAGGGCTGGGTTTCTATATCGACCGTGACACGGTCATGCAATTTGAGCAATCCAGCGAACTCTCCAAGGGCTATCTGGCGCCCTTTAGCTATTTCAAGATCTCCGTCATCGATTTGGCGAGCATGCAGTTGATTTCGCAAAAGCTGGTGACCAGGGCCGAGGCCTTGCTCAGCCGACGCAAGGAGGCCGTCGCCGACCCTTGGGCGGCCTTGAGCGATATGGAAAAGGTGGAGGCCTTGCGCAAGCAAATCATGGAGGAAATCTCCAGTGCCTTGCCCGATTTGATTGCCAAATCCTGAGTCGCTTGACCCTACTTCCGCCCCGCAATCCGCCCGCATAAATAAGTCCAGACGAACTGGGCAGCGGCATAACTGGTGAGCTCGGCGTGGTCGTAGGCCGGCGCCACTTCCACGCAGTCCATGCCCACAAAATTGAGCCCGGCCAGCTCTTCCAGCAGACTGAAGACCTGGTTGGTGCTCATGCCGCCGGGCTCGGGCGTGCCGGTACCGGGGGCGAAGGCGGGGTCCAGGCAGTCGATGTCCAGGCTGAGGTAAACGGGCGGATGGCCCAAGCTGGCCATGCGTTCGCGCACCGCCTGCAAGACGCCGCTGAGTTGGCTCGGGCTTTCCAGGCCTCGCAGGCCGCGGGCGTCAAAGATCAGGCCCCCCTGTTCGCGCACATAGTCGCGCGCCTCTTGCAGGCCGGCCGAGCGTATGCCGAATTGCACAAAGCCCTCTTTGATGACCAGACCTTCCTGGATGGCCTCGTAGACCCAGGTGCCGTGGCCGCTGGGCTCGCCGAAGTGGTCTTCCCAGGTATCGCAATGGGCATCGAAATGCAGCACGGCCAGGGGCTGGCCGTAGTGCGCCTTGTAGGCGCGCAGCAGGGGCAGGGTGATGGAGTGATCGCCACCCAGCCAGCACATATGGTGGCTGGCGATCAAGGGCGCGATCAGCGGCTGCATGGCCGCGCGCATGGCCTCCAGGTTCGTATTAGGCAGGGGCAGGTCGCCGAAATCGGCCAGCAAGCCCTCGGGCGTGGTGTTGAAAAAGGGGTGGACGCCGTCGCACAGCATCTGGCTGGACTGGCGGATGGCGCGCGGGCCGAAGCGGGCACCGGGGCGGTTCGTCACGCAGCCGTCCCAGGCGATGCCGGCCAGGCCGTAGGGGCGCGGTTCCGCGCCAGGGACTGCGGCCTGCTTCATGAAACGGTTGTCGCTGAGAAAGGCAAAGTCGGCGCTCATGGGGCTCTCTTTCGCGGGCTGGCTGGCTGGTGAGGGGAGCAGCCATCATGCCCCAGCCTAGCCCCTGCCCGCCGCCCCAGAAAACCCTCAAGAATTCTGCGCCGGCGTCGAAGCTCAAGGCTGCGGGCAGTCCTTCGCGAGTGGCCGCCGCATGGCTGTATCCCCTGCATCAGTGACGAACTCTCAAGGAGTGAAGAAGATGACGCCCTCCCACCCGCCCGGAACCCCCTCTGAAGCACCGGCACGCAAGTTCCGGCTGGTCACCCGCAGCGACTTTGACGGCCTGGTTTGCGCCGTGCTGCTGAATGAGTTGCAGCTGATCGACGACATCAGCTTTGTCCACCCCAAGGATATGCAGGACGGCAAGATCGCCATCACCGATCGCGACATCACCACCAATCTGCCCTACGTCGCCGCCGCGCATCTGGTGTTTGACCACCACGAGTCCGAGACCATGCGCAACCAGGGTGAGCGCCCCAATCACATCATCCTGCCGCATGCGCCCTCGGCGGCGCGGGTGGTCTACGACCATTACGGCGGCAAGGCCGCCTTCCCACGCATCAGCGAGGCCATGATGGAGGCGGTGGACAAGGCCGACTCGGCCCAATTCAGCCGGGAAGAAATTTTGGACCCCGCCGGCTGGCCGCTGCTGAACTACCTGATGGACTCGCGCACCGGCCTGGGCCGCTTCCGCGACTTCCGCATCAGCAACTACCAGCTGATGATGGATTTGATCAAGTACTGCGCCGATCACAATATCGACGAAATCCTGGAACTGCCCGATGTGCAGGAGCGGGTGGACCTCTACTGCGACCATGCACGCCGCGCCAAGGAGCAGATCCTGCGTTGCGCCAAGGTCTACGGCAATCTGGTGGTGCTGGACCTGCGCGGCGAAGAGACCATCTGGGCCGCCAACCGATTCATGATTTACGCCCTGTTTCCGCGCTGCAATATCTCCATCCACATGATGTGGGGCTTGCAAAAGCAGAACACCGTGCTGGCCACCGGCAAGTCGATTCTGGATCGCAGCAGCAAGACCCATGTGGGTGAGCTGATGCTTAGCTATGGTGGTGGCGGCCACCAGGCGGCAGGAACCTGCCAGGTGGCGAATGAGGAGGCCGACGCGGTGCTGAAGGCCTTGATCGCCAAGATCAACGCGGACGGCTGAGCCAGAGCTGTTCGGCCTCGCGAACCGCGGCTTCCAGCTCGCTGTCGCGCACCGGGCCGCTGCCGCCTGGCAACTCAAGCATCAAGAGATAGCCCTTGACCATGGGGTCCTGGCCACCGGGACCCTGGCTGAAGCTGCGGGCAAAGGCCTGCGCCAGCCTGAGCTGGCCGCTGGCCAGCAGGCGGCCGCTGCTGGGGTCCCATTGCTCGGGCGCCGTCAAGCAGCCGGCCGTGGGCGTGGCGGGGAAGTAGGGCGCATCGAGGTAGTAGGCCGGGTTGACCACGCTGCCATGCATCAGGATCTCGTCGCGGCCGGCGCGGCCGGCCAGCCAGGCCTCTTTGAGCGGGGCCCATTGCCGCCAGCTGGAGGGCAACAAGGCCTCGTAGAGCGATTCGCTCCAGTCCAGATCGCTGCCATCCACCTGAAAGAACTCCGCCACCGGCGCCTCGATGGGCAGCTTGGTTTCCAGAAAGGGCGTGGGCCCAATGCTGGGGTTGCTGGCCGTGCTGGAGCCGCGCACCGCGAACAGGCCTTGCGGCGTATTGCCCAGGGTGATGGTGCCGGGCAAATCGGCCAGGGCGCGGGCCAGCTGCGGCACCTGGAACAGGCGGCCATCGGGCTCGCGCACAAAGCGGCCATCGGGGCCGCGCAGAATCGCCAGGCCCAGCACCTCGCGGCCCGGCCGCTGCAGGCTGAACACCACCGGCAGGCCCGGCCGCAGCGGCGCGGCCAAAAGTTCGGCCAAGGGCGGCTGCACTTGCGGTGTGGCCGCGCCGGCGCCGCCTTGCAAGGCCAGACCAAGCGCGCGCAAGCGCGGTTCATCGCGCCAGGCGGGGAACTGCAGCTGCATGCGGGCCTGGATTTGTGTGCGGGCGGCGTCACGCGTCGCGCCTTGCAGGGGGCGCAGCAAGGCGTAGGCGGCGATGGCGAACTCGCGCGGCGTGCTCAGTTGCGCCAGCAAGGGCCAGAGTTGGGCGGCGGCCTCGGCCGCGTAAAAGCGGTGCACGGCGGACAGCACATTGCGCTGGTAGTCCACCGGTTTGGCGGCCAGGCCAGGCAAGGCCGCCAGGGCCGGGCCACGGGCTGCCTCGATCTCGCGGTTGTAGAGCAGCACCGCCGACAGGATCTCGGGCAGGGCGGCATCGGCCGCCTCACCCGGCGGCAGGGCCAGGCGCTCGCGCAAAAGCTGCAAGTCCTTTTCGCGCTGGGCCTGTTCCTGATCGGCACGGGTGGCCTGCCAGTGGAAGTCTTTGACGCTGTAACCGAGCAGCTCCTGGGTGCTGTGGCGCTTGCCGGGCACGGCCTCGGGCGGCTGGCTGGCGCAGCCCCAGAGCGTGGCCAGCAAGCAGACCAGCAGGGGCTTCAGCATGGGCTTGTGCAGCTGCTGAAGATTTGGAAAAGGGGGCAGGGGCGCGCGCATCAAAAGATCCTCACAGGGCTCGGGGCTCAGCGTGGACCATACAAGAAAAAAGCGCCCCGGGCTGGGGCGCTTGGTCTTGGCGCGCGAACTCAGACGGACGTGGCTTCCGCTTGGCTCTTGCCGCCGGCGCGAGCGCGCACAAAGCCCAGACCCGCCAGGCCCGCGCCCAGCATCAGCCAGGTGGAGGGCTCGGGCACGGCGTTGACGGTGCTCAAGCTACCGTTGGTGATCTGCACCGGCAGCTCGGCCAGCTGGGAGTTGAGCAGCAAGACATCGGAGAAGTTCAGCGCGCTCGTGCCCACGCCGGTCACCTGGAAGTTGAAGCGGGCTAACACGCCGTCTCCGCTGACGCCAGGGATGGCGCCGATCAGGGAGTTGAAGGTGAAAGAGATCTGGCCCAGGCTGTTGTCCACGCCACCGCCGTCCCAGTAGGTCGTGCCGCCGCTGGACAGAAAGGTGCCTTCGCTGGCGCTGCTGAAATGCAGCAGGGCGGGGTCGAAGGAGAGGCTGAACTGATAGCCGTAGAGATCGCTGATGCCGGAGATCAGCACATCCACGCTGACGTTGGAGCCCAGCACGCCGGGTGTGGGGCTGCTTTGCACCGACAACACCGAGCCGGCTGCGAAGGCCTGGCCGGCGAAGGCGCCCAGAAGCAGGGCGGCGCCCAGGGTTTTCTTCCAATACTGCGGTCTCAGCATGATTTTCTCCTCTGCCTTGAAGACCAGATCTGGCGCGGCGGCTGACGGGGCCGATGAACAGCTTTGTCAAGCATGAGCAAGGGTCTGGCTTGGTATGGATTGCGCTTTTCTTCACGGGATGCGCAGATGATTGAGGCCTCGACCCGCTTCGAGCTCCCCGGCGGCGAGTCTTTCATCTGGGCTGGAAGGCCAACAAGAGGGGAATCCCGCCCTTCAAACAAGGGAAGGTGAATCCTGCCGCTGCGACTCGTCGCTTTCAGCGGGAGGGTGGCTGCAGTGCTAGCTCAGCCTTCAAGGCGTCCAACGCGGCTTCTATTTCTTGCAGCGCGGCCGGTACCTTCTCGCTGCGGCGCCAGACCTGTTTGTCCAGGGAAGGGCCGCTCACGCTGATCAGGGTCCAGGCGCCGTCTTGCGTGTCACCGTCCTCGATGCGCTCGGGCAGTTCAAAAAAGCCTTGCGCCTGCAGCAGCCGGCATAGGCGCTCGAAATCGCCTGCGGCCAGCCGACCCTGGCTGATCTGGTCCACCGTGCCATGCCTGGCCTTGCCAGTCAGAGTGAAGCTCACCTGGCCGTCGCTTTGCAGCTGCAGGCGGCTGCCGGCGCTGCAACCGAAACAGTCTCTCTCGAGCGTGATGGTCTGAATTTGAGGCAGTGCCGCCGCCGCGCTTGGCGCTTGGGCGCAGGCCAGCAGACTGCAGCTGTAGCACAGGGCCAAGGCCCATATGAGCAAGAGCGGACGGCGCATGGGCGAGGGGGCAGGGCCTGCTAAGTTAGGGGGGTAAATCGGCGCCCGCATGAGGATTGACCCTGTGCAGGCGCGCGGGCTTCGCACTTATTCTTGCAGCCGCATTCGAGGGTGTGTGAGAAATTTGTAGATTCAAGGACTAAGTGTTTGATTTGGTTCTTTGCGGGGAGGGTGTGCATCGGGCAAGAGGAGCCTGATAACGCCAAGTTTCCACGGCAAATGCTCATGGACCCACTTCTAAACAGTGTGCTCAGGAAAAGGACAACAAATGGACCACAAGCCTTCGTCTTCCGGCCTCTCGTCTACAGACGCTTCCCAGGCCCCTAAGCGCCAGCGCGCTCGCCCCAACGCCATCGCCCTGGCCGTGCTTTGCCTGGGCTTGGGAAGCGCCCTGGCCTTGCCCGGCGCGCAGGCGCAAGGCCTGAGCGCGTCGCAAGCTGCAGCGCAGAACCAAAGCTCCGGCGCCTTCTGGCAAGAGCAGCGTCTGACGCCGGCCAAGACCTCGGCCCGTGGTGCAGGCTTGTCGGTGCAGCCGCGCGCCTTCCGTGCCGCCACCCTGGACAAGACCGGTCTGATCAGCCACGCCGCAGGCGCACCGATGGAACGCACGGCTGCTGCGGCCCTGAGCCCGCTGGAAATCTCCCTGCCGCATCCGAATGGTGGCTTCCAGCGCTTCGCCCTGGTCGAGTCCCCGGTGATGGAAGAAGGCCTGGCCGCCAAGCACCCCGAGATCAAGACCTACGCGGGCAAGGGGATCGACGACCCCAAGGCCTCGCTTCGCATGGACATCACGCCGCTAGGCCTGCATGCCTCGGTGCGTTCGCCCAAGGGGGCCTGGTATGTGGAGCCCTACTACCACCTGGATGACAGCGTTTACGCCAGCTACCACGGTCGCGACCTGCCCAATGTGCATGGCTCATTGCGTGAGCCTGCCTTCACCGAGGCCAATCTCTCGGTGGCGCGTGGCTTCTATCACGCGGGCGAAACGGTGGAGCTGCGCGGCTTCGGCTTTGTGCCTGGGGCCACGGTGAATGTCACCGTCCGCATGCCCGAGACCGACACCTTGGCTCGCCAAACCTTGAGCGCCGTGGCCGATCGTGATGGCACGCTCAGCCTGTCCTTGCCGGCCGATCCCTCGCGCAATCTCGGTGCTTACGAGATCAGCGCCAGTGATGGCCGTAGCAGCAGCACGGCTGCCTACCACGTGGTCAGCGAGGACATCAGCCCCACGGCCGCCGTCGGTGACCAGCTGCGCACCTATCGCCTGGCCCTGGTGACCGACCCCAACTACGCCACCTACTTCGGTGGCTCGGCCAATGTGACGGCGGCCAAGGTGACCTTGGTCAACCGCATCACCCAGGTTTACGAGGACGAGACCTCGATCCGCCTGGTGTTGATCAATGACAACGACAAACTCAATCTCGACACCGCGGCCCAGATGACGGGTGCCAACGGACCTTGCGGCGCTACGGCCTGCTACACCGCCACGCAGGCAGCGGGCTGTGCCAGCAGCACCCTGACCCGCAATCGCGTGGTGATCGGCCTGCTGGTGGGCGCCAGCAATTACGACGTCGGCCATATCGGCTTCGGCCTCAACGGCGGCGGCCTGGCCAGCCTGGGTGTGGTGGGTGGCAATAACAAGGCGCAAGGTTGCACCGGTGTGCCTACGCCGGTGGGCGATCTGTTCGCGGTGGACTATGTGGCCCATGAGCTGGGCCATCAGTTCGCCGGCAATCACACCTTCAACGGCACGGTGGGCAGCTGCTCCGGTGGCAACCGCAATGCCGGCACCTCGGTGGAGCCCGGTAGCGGCTCCTCCATCATGGCCTATGCCGGCATCTGCAGCACCGACGACCTGCAGCCGCACAGCGATGCCTACTGGTCGCAGCGCAGCTTTGATGAGATCGTCGCCTACACCTCGGGCGCCGAGACCACGCTCAACGAGTCCCAAATGGCGGCCCTGACCGGCTTCAGCAGCAACGGTCAGCAGTTCCAGCTCAGCTTCAACGGTCAGCCCTCGGCCGCCATCGTGCGCGGTACTAACTTCACGACCGCAGGCATCAAGGCCGCTGTGGAAGCCATTTCCGGCTGGCCAGCCGGCGGCACTGTGACGGTCAGCGGCTTGACCGACGCCGGCTTCACCCTCGCCTTTGGCGGCAGCTTGGCCGGCGTCAATGTGGCCCAGTTGCAGCTGAGTGGCTGTAGCGGTGGCTGCAGCGGCTTTGTGGGCGAGATCGCGGCCGGTGGGCCGACCAAGAAGCGCGGCACTGTCACGGCCAAGGCCAATAGCGCGCCGGTGGTCAGCACCACGGCCAGCTACACCATCCCGCTGCGCACACCGTTTGCATTGACGGGGACCGCGACGGACGCCGATGGCGACACCCTCAGCTATCTGTGGGAGCAAAACGACCGCGGCGGTTCAACAGGCACCGCCCTGACCAGCAATGGCAAGACCAACGGCCCGCTGTTCCGTCAGTTCGGCATTGCCGCCCAGGTCAGCGCGGCGGATACCAAGCTCTACAACTCGCCGGGCGAAAACCATGTGGGCAACGATCCCACCCGCGTCTTCCCCGATCTGCTGCAGGTCTTGGCCAATAACACCAATGCCGAAACCGGCAACTGCCCGACGGCCTCCAGCCCACCGAGCTCGGCCCAAGTGGATTGCTACTCGGAGTACCTGCCCACCTCGTCTTATGTCGGCACGGCAGGCGTCAATGCCAGCCCGGCTTCGCTGAACTTCAAGCTGACCGCGCGTGACGGCAAGGGGGGTGTCGGCAGCGCCACCACTCAGCTGATCCTCGCGACAGGGGCCGGTCCTTTCCTGGTGACCTCGCCCAACACGGCGGTGACGCTCAATTCCGGCAGCAACCTGACGGTGACCTGGAGTGTGGCCAACACCGATGTGGCGCCGGTCAACACGGCCAATGTGAAGATCAGCTTGTCGCTGGATGGTGGCCTGAGCTACCCCCATGTCCTGGCCGCCAGCACCCCGAACGATGGCACCCAGGTGGTGACCTTGCCGGCCTCTATCGCCTCGACCCAAGCTCGCATCAAGGTGGAGGCTGTGGACAATGTGTTCTTTGACGTGTCCAACAGCGACTTCACCATCAAGCTCTACGGCGACTTGAACAACGACGGCTCGGTGAACTGCGCCGATCTTTCCATCGTCAAGGCTTCGATGGGCAAGCGAGTTGGCCAGTCAGGCTTCGACCCACGCGCCGACATCAATGGTGACGGTGTGGTCAATGTGCTGGACCTGACTATCATCAGCCGCCTGCTGGAGACCGGCGCCCGTTGCAACTGAGTTCCTGAAAACTCTGCGCGCGCCAGCGCCGCCCTGAGACCAGGGCTGGCGCAGAAGATGGCCTCTTTCCTCGCCGGGGAAGAGGCCTTTTTAATTGAACGAATCAACAAAAAGGGACCGCACCATGAACTGGGCCGATCTTGTCTTGCTGCTGGCCTTGGGCCAGTTCTTCTTCTTTGGCGCCCTGGTGGGGCGTGCCCGCGGCTTGTACGGCGTCAGGGCGCCGGCCGTCAGCGGCCATGAAGGCTTTGAGCGCATCTACCGGGTGCAGATGAATACCTTGGAGCTGCTGATCATTTTTGCGCCCTCGCTGATGCTGGCGGCCAAATACTTCCCCAGCAGCTGGGTGGGCGCCGTCGGCGCGGTGTATCTGCTGGGTCGCCTGATCTACTGGCGAGCCTATGTGCTCAACCCGGCCCGACGCAATGTGGGCTTTGTGCTCAGCGCCATGCCCACGATGTGCTTGCTGCTGATGGCCTTGGTGGGCGTGATTCGTCAGGCTTGAGAACTAGGGCTCAGACCACATGACAAGCCACCTGCCGCCCGTCCAGCTCGCGCAATAGCGGCGCCTCGACGCTGCAGCGCGCCTGGGCCAGTGGGCAGCGCTTGTGAAAAGCGCAGCCGCTGGGCGGGTTCAGCGGGCTGGGGAGCTCGCCGTGGATCTTGATGCGCTCGCGTCGGTCGGCCTGTCTCAAGGCCGGCGTGGCGCTCATCAAGGCGCGGGTGTAGGGGTGCAAGGGTCGCGCGAAAATTTCTGCCTTGGGGCCCATCTCCACCGCCCGGCCCAGATACATCACCATCAACTCGTCCGCCACATGCTCGACCACGCTGAGGTTGTGGGAGATGAAGACGTAGGCGCAGCCCAAGCTCTCCTGCAAGTCCATGAAGAGGTTGAGGATCTGGGCCTGGATGGAAACATCCAGGGCCGAGACCGGCTCGTCGGCGATGACGATGCCGGGCTTCAGAATCATGGCCCTGGCGATGGCGATGCGCTGGCGCTGGCCGCCGGAGAACATATGCGGATAACGCCGCAAGTGCTCGCTGCGCAAGCCGACCTGGGCCAGCAGCGCGTCGATGCGCTCCAGGCGCTCGGCCTTGCTCAAAGCCGTGTTGATCAGCAAGGGCTCGTCCAGCGTGGCCTGCACCGTCTTGCGCGGGTTGAGTGAGGCAAAAGGATTCTGGAACACCATCTGCACCTGCTGGCGCAGGGTCTTTAGTTTTGCCTTGTCGGCGACGGCCGCGTCTTCGCCGCCGAAGCGTAGCGAACCCGCAGTCGGTGGCTCGATCAAGGTCAGCTGGCGGGCCAGGGTGGACTTGCCGCAGCCCGACTCACCGACCACGGCCAGAGTCTGGCGTGGCCGCAGCGTGAAGCTGACCCCATCGAGCGCCTTGACGGTGGCCTTTGGCGCAAACAGTCCTTGGCTGACGCGGTAATGGCGGCTGAGCTTCTCGGCCTGCAACAAAGGAGGAGCGATCTCATGCATGCGCTGGCTCCTGGCTAGCAATGGGGAAGAAGCAGCGCACGCCGTCTAGCAAAACGGGTAACTCGTTCTTGCAGCGGGCTTGCACATAGGCACAGCGGGGTGCGAGCAGGCAGCCGCGCGGTCTGTCCAGGGCGCCGGGCACGATGCCGGGCAAGGCATGCAAGCGGGCGGCGCCGCGATTGTGTTCGGGGATGGCGGCCAGCAAGGCCTCGGTATAAGGGTGGCGCGGCGCCTCAAACAGCGCGGGCACGGGGCCGGTTTCCACCACCTGGCCGGCGTACATCACGGCCACGCGCTGGGCCATCTCGGCCACCACGGCCAGGTCGTGGGTGATCATGATCAGGCCCATGCCTTGCTCGCGCTGCAGGCGCAAGAGCAGGTCCATGATCTGGGCCTGGATCGTCACGTCCAGGGCGGTGGTGGGTTCGTCGGCGATCAAGAGCTTGGGCGAGCAGGCAATCGCCATGGCAATCATCACCCGCTGGTTCATGCCGCCGCTGAGCTGGTGGGGGTAGGCGTTCAGGCGGTTCTTGGCGTCGGGGATCTCCACCAGCTCCAGCAGCTCCAGCGCCCGCTGCGTGGCGGCCGCACCGCGCAGGCCCAGATGGACTTGCAGCACTTCCTTGATCTGGAAGCCCACGGTGTAGCTGGGGTTGAGGCTGGACAAGGCGTCTTGGAACACCATGGCCATGTCCTTGCCTATCAGCTGGCGGCGTTGCTTTGGGCTCAGGCGCAGCAGATCCTGACCCTGAAACTCCAGGCAATCGGCCGTGACCTGGCCGGGTGCATCGATAAGGCCCATCAAGGCCAACATGCTGACCGATTTGCCCGAGCCCGATTCGCCCACGATGCCAAGCAGTTCACCGGCATCCAATTGCAAGTCCAGGCCCTCGACGGCGGGGAAGGCGCCGAACTTGACGCTGAGGTTTTTGATCTTGAGCAGCATCAGAGCTTCTTCAACTTGGGATCCAGCGCATCGCGCAGGCCATCGCCCATCAGATTGATGGACAGCACCGTGATCAGAATCGTCAGGCCCGGCAGGGTCACCACCCAGGGCGCGCGCTGGATGTAGTCGCGCGCGGCCGAGAGCATGGTGCCCCATTCGGGCGTGGGCGCCTGCACGCCCAGGCCCAGAAAGCCCAGGCCCGCCGTCTCCAGAATCGCCGAGGAGAAGCTCAGCGAGGCATTCACGATCAGCGGGGCCATGCAGTTAGGCAGCACGGCCACAAACATCAGGCGCAGATTGCCCGCACCCGCCACGCGGCTGGCGGTGACGTAGTCCTTAGTGATCTCGGCCAGGGCGGCGGCGCGGGTCAGGCGGGTGTAGCCGGGCAGGGCGCCGATGGCAATCGCGATCACCGTGTTGATCAGGCCAGGGCCCAGTACCGTGATCACGCAGATGGCCAAGAGCAGGCCCGGCAAGGCCAGCATGATGTCCATCACCCGCATGATCAGCGGCGAGGCCAGTTTTTGATAAAAGGCCGCCAGCAGGCCCAGCAGCACGCCGGGCAGCAGGGACATCAGCACCGAGGCCAGGCCTATGCCTAGCGAGACGCGGCCACCGTGCAGCAGGCGGGAGAGGATGTCCCGGCCCAGCTCATCTGTGCCCAGCAAAAACTGCCGTGAGCCGCCCTCGGCCCAGACCGGGGGCTGCAGCATATGGCTGCGGAACTGCTCGATGGGGCTGTAGGGGGCGACCCAGGGCGCCAGCAGCGAGGCCAGGGCGATCAGGCTGAATACGATCAAGGCGGCCAGGGCGCCGCGATTGGCCGCGAAGCCGCGCCAGAACTCCTGCAGCGGCGTGGGGGGAGCGAGGGTCAGGTCTTGCTCGTTCGAATTGGCTGTGGCTTGCATGGCGTCAGTGTTGCGAGCGGATGCGTGGATTGACCACACCGTAGAGCAGGTCGACCACCAGATTGACCGCGATGAAAGTCAGGGCCGAAATCAGGATGCCGGCCTGCACCACGGGGTAGTCACGCCGGGCGATGGAGTCGATCAGCCATTTGCCGATGCCGGGCCAGGAGAAGATGGTCTCGGTCAGCACCGCCCCGGCCAGCAGGCTGCCGGTCTGCATGCCCACCACGGTCAGCACGGGGATCAGGGCATTGCGCAGGGCGTGGACGATGACGACCCGGCCAGCGCCCAAGCCCTTGGCGCGGGCGGTGCGGATGTAGTCCTCGCGCAGCACCTCCAGCATGGAGGAGCGCGTCATGCGCGCCACCACGGCCATGGTGCTGGTGCCCAGCACCAGAGCGGGCAGCAGCAGATGCAGGCAGGCGGACTTGAACGCGCCTTCCTCACCCGAGAGCCAGGAGTCGATCAGCAAAAAGCCGGTGACGCGCGTGATGTCGTACTCGATGCTGATGCGGCCCGACACCGGCGTCCAGGCCAGGCCGACCGAGAAATACATGATCAGGATCAGGCCCCACCAGAACACCGGCATGGAATAGCCCACCGTGGCCACGCCCATCACGCCCTGGTCCAGCAGGGAGCCGCGCTTGAGCCCGGCCAAGATGCCTAATGCCAAACCCAAACTGACGGCGAGCAGCAAGGCGGCCAGGGCCAGCTCCACCGTGGCGGGGAAGAGGGCGGCAAACTCCTTGGCCACCGGTTCGCGGCTCACCAGGCTCTGGCCCAGATCGCCTTGGGCGAGTTTGCTGATGTAGTCGAAATACTGGATATGCAGGGGCTGGTCCAGACCCAGGCGCTGCACCAGGGCTGCATGGGCCTCGGGGTCCAGGCGGCGCTCGCCCATCATCACCTCGATGGGGTCGCCCGGGATCAGGCGGATCAGGCCGAAGGACACCAGGGTGATGCCGATCAGGGTCGGGATCAGGGTGGCGAGCTTTTTGAGCAGAAAGGTGAACACAGCAGGGATATCAGGGATTAGCGCGAGCTGGTTTTGATGGGCTTGCCGTCCCGGCCGAGCTTGCCATCTGAGCTGATGGGCCAGGGCGAGGGCTTGAGCAGCATGCCGCCGGGGCTGGTGGCGACATCCAGCAGGGCGGCGGTCTCGGCGTCCATCTTGCCGCTGTAGTCGCTGGGGCGGTACTTCATTTGAAAGGTGGAGACGGTGTCCAGGGTGCGCTGATCGCTCTCGCCATTGCGAGGCACGCCGCTATAGCCGTAGCGGGCCAGCTTGTCCTGGAACCAGGCGGCATCGGGCGGCACGCTTTGGTAAAGCGGCAGGCGGGCCGCCACCTGGGCGGCGTCCGGCCAGGGGATCAGGCCGGCATCGGCCAGCTGCTTCCAGGGGAACATGGGGCCCGGGTCCTGCTTGCGACCGGGGGCGATGTCGGCGTGGCCGATGATGCGCTCGGGCTTGATGTTGTGGCGGGTCTGGATGTCGCGCACCAGATTGATCACCTCGTCGATCTGCTTTTGCGGGAAGGGCGCGTAGACGCGGCCATTCGGCGTGTCGGTGAAGCCGGGGTTGACGATCTCGATGCCGATGGAGGAGGAGTTGAGGCCCTGGTTATTGCCCCAGCTGCTCAGGCCCGCATGCCAGGCGCGGCGGTTCTCGTCCACGATGTAGTAGCTGACGGGCGGCTCGTCCCGCACCAGATAGTGGCTGCTGACCTGGCCGCCGGTGGTCAGCACGCGCAGCGACTTTTCAAAGTCCAGCACCGTGTAGTGCAGCACGATGAAGAGGGCGCGGCTGTCCTGGTTCAGCGAGGTGAAGCTCTTGTCGATCTTGGGTGCCGGGGGGCCGGGCGGGGTGCGGGGGGCACTGGCGCAGGCGCTCATCAAAAGTGCGCTGGCGGCGCAGATCAACAGATTTTTCTTCATACCCGGTCGAGATTGGCGTTGGCTGAGGCTGGCCATTGTTGCAGGCTCTCAGGGGCTCGGAGGTGCTGGCTCGCAACAAGGCTGCGGCCTGCGATTTTTTAGCAGCAGAGCCTAGGGGTCAGCGCCAGCGCGCGCCAATGTCAATGCCGGGGCGGGGTATAGCTTTTGAGCATGGCCGGGGCTGCACGTCTAAGCACCGGGCAAAAAGAAGGCCGACTCTTTCCCGGGGTCGGCCCAAAGATGACAGCGTGCTTTGCTTGTCCAGGCGGGCCCCGTTCTATTTGTCGCGATGCGCGACCACCGGCCACACATCAGGGCGGGCTCGCCTGAATTTCAGTTTAGGCCTAGCCCCGCTGTTTGCGCCGCCCGGCCGGCCGGCTCTGTCCCGCCTTGCGGGCTCAAAACTTTCACTTTGATTGAAATCACGGCAGTTCTGCACGGGCCTAGGGCCAAGCCTCAAGCCTTGAGCCAGGCAATCCGCCCCTGCCCTGATTCATTCAGCCGCGCCACCAAGCTGGCGGCGGCGGATTCGGGCAGGCTGAACATGGCCTCGACTTGGCTGCCGTGCTGCACCTCCAGCAGCTGCGCTCCGGCGGCTTCCAGCTCACGGCGTAGCAGGCCTTCGAAAGCGTAGGGCAGGGTGCAGCGCAGGCTTTGCAGGCGCAGCAAGGGCACTTTCTCGGCCTTCAGCAGGGCCTGGGCCACGGCATCGGTGTAGGCCCGCACCAGGCCGCCGGCGCCCAATTTTGTGCCGCCCCAGTAGCGCACCACGGTGGCCAGGGCGCCTTCCAGGTCCTGATGACGCATCACCTCCAGCATGGGGCGGCCGGCCGTGCCGCTGGGCTCGCCGTCGTCCACCGCCGCCGATTGCCCGCCGGCAAGCAGGGCCCAGCAGATATGCACCGCGCCCTCGTGCTCGGCCCACAGGGCGTCGACGCGCGCTTGGGCGGTGGCGCGGTCGGGGCAGGGTTCCACGCAGCCGATGAAGCGGCTTTTCTTGATGATCAATTCGCTGTGGACGGCGCGGGCGAGGCTGAAAGGCATGGCGCCATTGTCCCTTGACGGCGGTCTTGGGCGTCCCTGCGACAATAGCGCCACTATGCTGAAGTTCGACCTCCTCAAGACCGAGGGCCACGCGCGCCGTGGCCAGATGACGCTCAACCATGGGGTGGTGCAGACGCCCATCTTCATGCCGGTGGGCACTTATGGCACCGTCAAGGGTGTGATGCCGCGCTCGCTGGATGAAGCCGGCGCGCAAATCATCCTGGGCAATACCTTCCACCTCTGGCTGCGGCCGGGTCTGGACATCTTGCGTCAGTTCGGCGGCCTGCATAAGTTTGAGAGCTGGAACAAGCCCATCCTGACGGACAGCGGCGGCTTCCAGGTCTGGTCCCTGGGCGAGATGCGCAAGATCAGCGAGGAAGGCGTGCGCTTTGCCTCGCCGGTCAATGGCGACAAGCTGTTTTTGACGCCCGAGATCAGCATGCAGATCCAGACGGTCTTGAACAGCGACATCGTCATGCAGTTCGACGAATGCACGCCCTACGAGACCAAGGGCCAACTCACCACCGAGAAAGAGGCCCGCGCCTCCATGGAGATGAGCTTGCGCTGGGCCAAGCGTTGCAAGGACGAATTCGCTCGCCTGGAGAACCCGAACGCCTTGTTCGGCATCGTCCAGGGCGGCATGTTCGAGGGCTTGCGCGATCACTCCCTGGCCGGCCTGGCCGAGCTGGACCTGCCCGGCTATGCCATCGGCGGCCTGAGCGTGGGCGAGCCCAAGGAAGATATGCAGCGGGTGCTGGCCCATATCGGTCACCAACTGCCCGATAACAAGCCGCGTTATCTGATGGGCGTGGGCACGCCGGAGGATTTGATTGAAGGCGTGAGCCGTGGCATCGATATGTTCGACTGCGTCATGCCCACCCGCAATGCACGCAACGGCCATCTCTTCACCCGCTTTGGCGATCTGCGCCTGCGCAATGCCCGCTACAAGACCGATGAGCGCCCGGTGGACGAGACCTGCTCTTGCTACTGCTGCGGCAATTTCAGCCGCGCCTATCTGCACCATCTGGACCGCTGCGGCGAGATGTTAGGCCCCATGCTGGCCAGCATCCACAACATCCATTACTACCTGAACCTGATGCAGGAAGCGCGTGATGCGCTGGATCAGCCGGGCACGGGTGGCTTTGAAGCCTTCAAGCTTAAGTTCGCGGCGGATCGGGCGCGCGGGGTCTAGCCACCACGCTTGGAGGCAAGTATTCACACTTGCCTGCTCGCCCCGCCCTGTTTGTCATAACCCCCCATTTGTGGGGATACATCCGCGGGTTTTCCCCTTCCTACACTGCCGACCGAGTTGAAAGGGGTCAGGTCTTGCCTGGCCCCTTCTTTCTACACAGCAGAGGGAGAGAAAGCGGATGTTGGATGTTCGAAAAGTTGGCGGCGCCCTGAGCGTCGTGGCCATGGCGGCGCTCTTGAGCGCTTGCGGTGGAGGCAGCTCGCAGCCCGAGGTGGTGGCGGGGCCCGATGCCTTGACGGTGGAGTTGGGCAAGAGCGCGCACCTGTTGGGCAATGACAGCGTGGGCGGAGCAAGTGCTCAGGCCACGGCAGGCGGCAATGTTAGCTTCGCCCTGAAGGATGGCCAGCTGCCTGCCGGCATCAGCGTTGAAGCCGGCCAGCTCACCGTGGCGGCCAGTGCGGTGCCCGGCGTGCACAAGTTCTCTTACAAGATTTGCGAGAGCGGCAATGCCAGCAACTGCGCCAGCGCGGATGTGACCCTGACCGTGCCGCCGCCACCCATCGTGGCCACGGCCGATGCGCTGACACTTGGCGCGGGCGGCACCGCCGATGTCTTGCTCAACGACACGCTGGGCTCGGCCGCCGCTGCGGCCAGCACCGTCACCGCCAGCTTGAAGAGCGGCTTGCCCACGGGCGTTGAGTTCAATGAGGCCGGCTTGCTGACAGTGGGCACGGCCGCCATCCCTGGCGTTTATGAGCTGAGCTATGGCATCTGCCAGAAGATCGCGCCCAGCAACTGCGCCAGCAGCAGCATCAAGCTGACCGTGCAGGCCCAAGGCACTTTGAGCGGCAGCGCCATCGATGCGGCCACCGGTTTGGGTGTGCCCGGCATTACCGTGCGCGTGGCCGGCCTGAGCACCACCACCGATGCGGCCGGCAACTTCAGCCTGGCCGGTGTGAGTGTGCAGGACCGCGTGCCGGTGATCTTCGACGGGGCCACCCATGCCGAGACCGTGCGCATCGCCAGCGTCAAAGCCAATACCACCACCGATGTGCGTGCTCGTCTGCTGAAGGTGGGCGGCAGCTCGACGGTCGACATCACCTTGGGTGGCAGCGCCACCCTGAGTGCTTCACCGGCGGCCGTCTTTTTGCCCCCCAACGCGGTGCAGCGTGCCGATGGCAGCGTGCCCGTGGGCAATATGACGGTGGAGTTGACGGCGATCGACCCTGCCGTGGACTCTTCTGTGATGCCAGGTGACTTCACCACCTTGGTGGGCGATGTGCCGACGCCGATCGAGAGTTTTGGTGCCATCAACGTCCGCTTGAAGGACAGCGAAGGCAAGGACCTGAATTTGCGCGCGGGTCAAACGGCCACCATCCGCATTCCGGTGGCGACGCGCAGCCCGGTGGTTCAGCCGCAAATCCCCTTGTTCTTCTTCAACACCACGACGGGACGCTGGGTGCAAGAAGGCACGGCCAATCTGTCCTCGGATCGCCGCTATTACGAGGGCACGGTCACGCACTTCACGATCTGGAATGCGGATCAGGTCTACGACACGGTTCGCGTGCTGGGCTGCGTGGTGGACGCCTTGGGCGCGCGCGTGCCAGGGGCGCTGGTGCAAAGCGATGGTGTGGACTACTCCGGCTTCAGCAGCGCCGTGTCGGATGCCAATGGCAAGTTCAGTCTGCCGATTCGCAAGGGCTCGATGGCGACCGTGGTCGGCCTGGCCGGCGGCAAGCTGACCAACACCTTGCGCTATGGACCTTTGTCGAGCGACTACGAGCCGGCTGAATGCCTCAGCCTGGGCCAGACCGGTGCCGGCGTGACCATGAAGCTGACCTGGGGCGCACGGCCCTGGGACCTGGATTCGCATTTGTACACACCGAGCGGTGAAGAGGTCTACTTTGGCAACAAAGGTCAGCTCACCCGCGCGCCCTTTGCCAATCTCGATGTGGACGACACCAGCAGCTACGGCCCCGAGGTGGTGACCATCACCAAGCTGATGGTGGGCACCTACAAGTACTGGGTGCACAACTACTCGGGCAGCTACAGCGGCAGTTTTGCAAGCTCGAATGCACGCGTGGAGCTGAACATTCCCGGCCGCGCCGCCGAACTGTTCGTGCCGCCCACAAGCGGTGAGACCTCCAGCACGGACTGGTGGCAGCTGTTTGAGTTTGATGTCAGTGCCAACTGCACGGTGACCCTGCGCCGCCAGGGCAGCTTTGCCCTCACCGACCCGAGGCTGAGCAGCAGCACCCCGCAGTACTGCACGCCTTAAGCAGGGAATTGATTGACGCTAGGCCGGCATGTCCTTTGGCATGCCGGCCTTTTCATTTCCTGCCGCATGATGGCGCCATGCTGAAGTTGTTGATCGCGCCCTTGCGCTGGCTTGTGCGCCTCTTGCTGGCGCTGCTGATTCTGTTTGAAGAATGGGGCTGGCAGCCGCTGGCCAGGGCCCTGGCCCGTTTGGGGCGACTGCCGCTGTTCCGGCAGCTGGAGGGCTGGATTCGGGCCTTGCCGCCGTATGCGGCCTTGGGGCTGCTGATCCTGCCCAGTTTGTTGATCTTGCCCGTCAAGCTGGTGGCTGTGTGGCTGATCACCCAGGGGCGGGGCTTGCTCGGTCTGGGTCTGATCATTGCGGCTAAGCTGGTGGGCACGGCCGTGTTGGCCCGCTTGTTCCAGCTGATTCAACCGGCCTTGATGGAGCTGGCCTGGTTCGCGCGCTTGTATGCGCGCTGGACGGTGTGGAAGACCGAGCTCTCGCTGTGGCTGCGGCGCCAGCCTTTTTGGCGGCTGGCGCGAGCCTTGAAGCTGCAGCTGCGGCGCAGCTGGCGCCATCTGCGCTGGCGCTGAAATTGTGGCTTAGGCGGCTTGCTGCTGCAGGCTCAGAATCTCGCCACGCAAGCGCTCCAACGTGACCTCACCCGCCGCCAGCGGCGCACCTGCCACCAGGCCAACCCGGCTGAACAGGCCGCGCCGGAAGGGCTTGCTCATCGCCTCGCCGCGTTCGATGCGCGAGAAAAAAGAACCCCACAGATTTTGCAAAGCCAGGGGCACGACGGGCAGCTCGGGCGAACCTTCCAATAGCTTCATCACCCCGCCCTTGAAGGGCTGCAACTCGCCGTCGCGGGTGATGCCACCCTCGGGGAAGATGCAGACCAGATCGCCCTCGGCCAGCACCTGGCGGGCCTGCGCGAAGGCTCGCTCGTAGGTGGCCGGGTCGTCTTTTTGCGAGGCGATGGGGATGGCCTTGGCCAGGCGGAACAGCCATCCCAAGACCGGCATGGCGAAGATGCGGTGGTCCATCAAGAAGCAGATGGGCCGCGGGCTCGCTGCCATCAAGAGCACGGCGTCGACAAAGGACACATGGTTGCAGACCAGCACCGCCGCGCCCTGGGTGGGGATGTGCTCATCACCCTTGAGCTTGAAGCGATAAATCAGGCGCGAGGCCATGAAGGCGATGAAGCGCAAGAGGTACTCAGGCATCAGCAAGACGATGTAGAGCGCCATGGCCGCATTGGCAAGGCCGGCGGCCAGAAAGACCTCGGGCACCGTGAAGCCCGCGCCCAGCATGATGCCGGCCAACAAGGAGCTGGCCACCATAAAGATGGCGTTGAGAATATTGTTGGCCGCGATGATGCGGGCGCGGTGCGAGGGCTGCGAGCGCAGCTGGATCAGCGCGTACATGGGCACGCTGTAAAGCCCGGTGAACAGAGCCAGCAGGCCCAGATCGATCAGCACCCGCCAATGCTTGGCATGGGCCAGGAACTCGGGCACGGTCTGCAGGCTGCTTGGCGGCAGGCCGCGTGAGGCAAAGTAGAGGTCCACCGCAAACAGCGTCATGCCGATGGCGCCCATGGGCACCAGGCCGATCTCCACATGGCGGCGCGAGAGCAGTTCGCACATCAAGGCGCCCACGCCCACGCCAACTGAGAACACCACCAGCAGCATGGACGCGACATGCTCGTTGCCGTGCAGGACCTCTTTGGCGAAGGTGGGGAAGTTGGCCAGAAACACCACGCCGAAGAACCACATCCAGGAGATGCCCAGCAGGGAGCGGAACACCACCACGTTCTCACGCGCCAGCTTGAGATTGCGCCAGGTCTCGGTGAAGGGGTTCCAGTTGATCTGCAGCTGCGGATCGGTGGCCGGGCTATGGGGCACAAACTGGGCCGTGATGCGGCCGACCACAGCGACGGCCAAGCAGGCCAGGCCGGTGTAGAAGGCGCCTACCTCGGGCAGCGCGATCAACAGCCCGCCGATCAAATTGCCCAGGATGATGGCCACAAAAGTGCCCATCTCCACCATGCCATTGCCGCCGGTGATTTCCTTTTCGTTTAGCTGCTGGGGCAGGTAGGCGAACTTGACCGGGCCGAACAAGGTGGAGTGCATGCCCATCATGAACACGCAAGCCAACAGCACCGGCACCTGGGCATGCCAAAAGCCCCACAAGGCCACCAACATGATGACGATCTCGAAGCTCTTGACGAAGCGCATCAGGCGCGACTTTTCATACTTGTCCGCCAGCTGCCCGCTGGTGGCCGAGAACAGCACAAAGGGCAGGATGAACAAGGCCGCAATCACCAGGCCGGCCTCGGCTGGCGGCAACCAGCTTAGTTGCAGCTGGTAAGTCACCATCACGGTCAGTGCGAACTTGGAGATATTGTCATTGGCCGCACCCAGGAACTGGGTCCAGAAGAAGGGCGCAAAGCGGCGCTGCTTGAGCAGGCCGAATTGGCTGGTGTGGCTGTCGTGGGTGTTCACCGAGGGTCGCTTTCTGCAGTGGTGGGAATCAGGACGGCATTCTGTCCGAGTCCGGCGCGGGGCAGCCAGTCAAAAATGCCGTCCACGGTCACCGTCGCAATCTGCCCCGCCAAACGCGAGCCCAGAGGGTGATCGTCAAACGCGATATTGGCCCGGCTGATGCGGGCGCCCAGGCGCGTCAGCGTGGGGATGTGCAAGACCGTGGGCTGCAAACCCTGGGCTTGCAGCCAGGCCAGGGCCTGGGCGCGGTCCAGGGGCTGTTGTGCGGCCGGCGCCGCGACGCTGGCCAAAACTTCGGTCGCCCATTGATTGCTCTGCTGATAGTGCAGGCCCCAGGCATAGGCCACCATGTTGTAGCGGGTCTGCTGCAGGCGTGTGACAGCCCTGTTGTCTTGCAGCAGGGGCAATAGGGCAGCCTGCAAATCCTCGCGCAGCGGGGCGAAGGCGGCGCGGTATTGATAGGGCCGATCCAGAAAAAACTCCCCCAGGCCTTGGCGAAACAGGCCGCCTTGATCGGAGCCGCAAGCGTTGAGCTTGTGTACGACCCGCCAGACGCCGATGCCTGCGGGCGACTCGGCCGCTGGAGTCTCCAGATACGCAAAGCCCAGATGCGACCAGTGCAGGCCGTACTTGCCCAGGTCTTGCCCGGCTCGTGCCAGCAGCACGACTTTGGCAGCGCTGGCATCCAGCGCTTTGGCGGTCTGAAGTGCTAGCTGCAGGCCTTGTTCCACCTCGGGCGGTGTCAGCGGCGCTTCCTCGCAGCTTTGACCCGCCCAGGCGCCAAGGGCTACGCACAGCGTCAGGGCCAGCATTAGCAGGCTGCGGATCAGCCAGGTTTTCATAAGGCCTCGTGATGCATCAAGGCGCGGCCAAATTCATTGGGTACAAAGGCCAGCACCTGGCCCGAGTGGGTCAGCAAAAAGCCTGAGGCGGTGCTCAGCACCGTGATGCTGCTGCCTACCGCCAGGGCCGAGGCCCCCAGCGCCTGTTTGCCGAAGCGCAGGCTGGCGCGGGCGCCATCGCTGGCCCGCTCCAGCACCCAGACCGTGCCCTCGGCGCTGCTCTCCACGGCCACCACCAAGAGCTTGGCCGTGCTGGACAGAAGCAAGGCCGGCGCCGCCATGGACAAGGCCACGGGCAGGGCCGAGGCCTCGCTGAGCCGGGTGGAGGCTTGCGGCGTGCCGCCGGCTGCTGTTGTTGCTGCAGCTTCGCTGCTCAAGGGCAGGGCGCCCATCAAGCTGAGGCTCAGGGCCAGGCGGTGGAAGCTGGTGTAGCTGCTCATGGGCTGCTCCAGAAGGGCTGATCAAGCGATGCTAGGTGGGCGGGACTCATGCCGGGGTTTGCTGCGCCGAGTGGCGTGTAGCGCTCCCTGAAGGGGCAAGACTTGCGACCTTGGGCTTCTTTTCGAAGTGCTGCCGGGTAGCAAACACCTCGGACCGCAAGACCTGACCCCGCCAGCTCACCAGGCGTTTGAGGTGGAAGTCGAACAGCAAGGGGTTGTGCTCGCGAAGGGCTTCCAGCACCCGCATATGGGCCGCGTCCAGCAGGCCGGCCCTGACCAGGCCCTTCAGCCGATACAGCGGCCCCACGCCGGGCAGGGGGTAGTCGGAGCCATGCAGCAGGCGCGCATGCCAGTCCTGGCGGCTCAGCACTTGTTGCCAGACCTCGGGGCGGCGGTTGAACTGGAACAGAGCAGACACATCACCCAGTAGCAGCTCGCGGTGCGCAGGCTCGTCCATCAGACGGGTAAAGAGATCAAAGGCCGGCACTAGGCGCGGGCGCTTCATGTCCAAGTCCAGTGCCTCACCCAGGGAGGCGCAATGGGCCATGATTACCCTAACGCCAGCCGCCAACGGAGCGCGGGCCAGCAAGGGGTTGCCCAAGTCATCGCGCCCGGCGCCGGGCACGGCTTTTTCTTCACCGCAGTGGATGATCAAGGGCAGTTTGGCCTCAGCGAGGCGGGCGTAGAAGGGCCGCAGATGCGGGGCGCGCAGATCGATATTCATCGCGCTGGGCAGCCATTTGAGGGCCAGGGCGCCGCCAGCAATCGCCGCATCCAAGCGCGCCAGCGCGTCCTCCCGGTAGGGGTGGATGGAGGCCACCCACGCAAAGCGATGGCTGTGCAGGCGGCTGGTCTCGGCGGCATAGGCATCGGGCACATGGAAGGTGGTCCACTCCGGGCGTGCCTGGCCTTGGGCATCGCGGGCCTCGTCAAATGCGTAGAGCAGCCAGCGTGCGCCGATGGGGAAGTCTTGGCTCAGCTGCAAGAGGCGCTGCACATAGGCGATGTCCACGCTGGGGGCGCTGGCGGGCACGCAAGCGCCCTTCAGAATCACCTGGCGCCGCAGGCTCTCCACCGGATGCCACCACTGCGTCATCTGGGCGTTGATGCGGCAACCCGTGCCCGCGTCGCCGGTGCCCAGCAAATGGGTGTGCACGTCCCAAAGATCGGCGGGGGTCAGGTCTTGCCAGTTGCGGGCCAGCATCGGGTGCTCATGCAGGGCGGCAGGCAGCTGGCCGCGGCAGGGGTTGATCAGGCTGCCGGCTTGGGCCTCTTGCGTCGCTTGCGGCAGCAAGCCGCTGAACAGGCCCGCCGCGATGGCGCCGCCGCAGCATTGCAGATGTTGTCTTCGGGTTTGGAGCTGTGGGTGTCGCATGCCTGCACTGTGGCGAGGCGCGGCGGCGCTGTCCGTGGATTTCTGGGCCGGTGGCGGCTGGCGCTGCTGCGGGTAGCATGCGGCGCTACCTCAATCCTGCGCAGCCATGTCCAGTACCCAATCCCTGATCGCTCTCATCAAGGCAGAGATGAAGACCGCCGGCCTCAGCTATGCGGCCTTGGCCGAGGCGCTGGGGCTGTCGGAGTCCAGCGTCAAGCGCATGTTTGCGGCCGGTGGCGAGATGCCACTCTCGCGGGTGGATGAGATCTGCCGCGTGCTGAACACCGACTTCGCCGAACTCTCGCAAAAGCTGCTGGCCCAGGCTCCGCTGCGTCGCGAGCTAAGCCTGGCGCAGGAGCGTGCCGTGGTGGCCGACCCCAAGCTGCTCTTGATGGCGATTTGCTGCTTGAGCCAATGGAGTGCCGAGCAGATCCTCGCCAGCTACCGCCTCAGCGAGGCCGAGGTGACGCGCTACTTGGCGCAGCTCGACAGCCTTGGCATCCTGGAGCTGCGGCCGCTGAACCGCTACAAGCTGCAGGTGGCCAAAACCTTTCGCTGGCGCCCGCATGGGCCGGTGATGAACTTCTTCCGCGATGCGGTGATGGCCGACTACTTCTCCGGCGGTTTCGATGGCGATGGCGAGCTGCTGACCCTGGTCCACGGCCAGCTCTCACCCCAGGCCGCACGCGAGCTGACGGCCCGCCTGCAGCGCGTGGCCGAGGACTTTGCCCGCCAGCATTCCCTGGACCAGAAATTGGCCGAGCATGAGAAGCGGCCCTATTCCATGGTGCTGGGCATGCGCTCTTGGTTGTTTGAGCACTTCAAGCATCTGCAGCGCGCGGCGAAAAAGACCTGAAATCTGCGGGCTATCATGGCCGCGCGGCCCATTGCCCAAGTTCTCCGTGAAGTGCATGCACGGCTGTGTTTGCGCCTCACACCCAGGGGCACCCCCTGGGTCATGTTTTTGTTGAAGTCAATCGGGGCCTGATCGGCGTGGCGCTGTGCGCCAGTCGGATCAGGCAGGACCCGCAGGTTGGGCAGCTGGGCCGCACCTTTTATTAACTCCCAAGCTCGGCCCATGGCCCGACTCTCACGCTTGACGGCGCTGGCCCTGGCCCGCGCCCTGCTGGCCGGCCCGCATCAGGCCCAGGGTCTGGCCGCGCGCATGACCAATTGCTTGGGCCTGGGCCTGGAGCCAAGGCCATGGCTTGAGACCCTGGCCCTGCGCTTGGCCCGCATGCCCGGCGAGCGCTGGGCGCGGCTGGAGCCTCGTAGTCTGGCCACGCTGATCGAGAAAGAGCAGGCCTTTCGGGATGCTTGCGCCTCCGCGGCGCCACCCCGGCCGCAGCGCTATCTGCTGCGGCCGCGCGAGCACAAAGCGGGCGCGCCCCTGGGCCTGGAGGCCTGTGACTTGCCCGATCTGCCCCATGTCGGCGCGCTGGCCGATTGGCTAGGCCTGCCCCTGGGTGGCTTGTGGCGCCTGAGTAAACCGCGCGATTGGCAGCGCCGCGAGCCGCTCTCGGCCCAGCACTATCGCTTCCAGCTGATGGCCAAACGCAGCGGCGGCTGGCGCTTGCTGGAGGTGCCCGAGCCGCATCTGATGGGCGTGCAGCGCAAGATTCTGCGTGGGCTCTTGCAGCAGCTGCCCTTGCACGAGGCCGCGATGGCTTATGCGCCCGGCCGTGGCGTGCGCGAGCATGCGGCCCTGCATGCAGGGCAGGCCGTGCTCTTGCGCTACGACCTGTGCGACTTCTTCGCGGCCGTGCAAGCCGCCCGCTTGCGGGCCTTGTTCCTCACCTTGGGCTATCCGCATGAAGTGGCAGTTAGCCTCGCGGCGCTGTGCAGCGTGGCCACGCCCGAGCCGGTGCTGCGCCGCATGCACGAGGCCGGCCAGCTGACTTGGACCCAGCTGCAAAAGCTGCGCGGCGCCCATCTGCCCCAAGGCGCGCCCAGCTCGGCCACCCTGGCCAATCTCTGTGCCTTTCGCCTGGACCTGCGCCTGGATGGCCTGGCCCAGGCCCTGGGCGCGCGCTACAGCCGCTATGCCGATGACCTGGTGTTCTCGGGCCCGCAGCATCTGCGGCAGGCGCAGGCGCGCATCTCGGCCTGGGTGGGGCGCATCGCTCTGGAGGAAGGTTTTGCCCTCAATCACCGCAAGAGCCGCTGCCTGAGTGCCGGCGGCCGGCAGATGGTGTGCGGTGTGGTCGTCAATGCCCTGCCCAATCTGCCGCGCGCCGAGTTCGACCGCCTCAAGGCCTTGCTGCATCAATGCGTGCTGCATGGCCCGGCCAGCCAGAACCGCCAGCAACACGCCGACTGGCCGGCCCATCTCCGCGGCCGCGTGGCCTGGGCCGCACAACTCAACCCCGCCAAGGCCCAGCGCCTGCAAGCCCTGCTTGCGCGGGTGGACTGGACGCGCTGAGCGCTTGAACCTGCCCGCCTCGGTGTAGGGCCTAGCGAAGCTCTGCGCGAATTCACTGCGCCCCTGCGCGGCAGGCCCGCGCCGGCTCTGTGGCCGCCGCGACCCTCCCCAGCCCCGCTATTTCCTGGGCCCAAGGACCGCCCGAGTCCGCCTCTGCCCGCAATCCGGGTAAACATAGGTGTGAAAGTAAATTGTTTACTTAACAATCTTGTTGTCGGCCTTGCTGTGCTTGCCAAGGCTTCTCGCGGTCCCCTTTTGTTCAAGGAATTCGATCTGTGAAATCTATAGCTTCGTCACTCCTGATAGTGACAGCCATGAGTAGCCCCGCCTTTGCCGGCAGCCAGGTTCAGGTCTACGGCCTGCTCGATGTGGGCGTCAGCCGGCTCAGCAATATGGGCGGCCAGGCCATTTGGTTGGTGGACACCGGCGTGCAGCAGGCCAACCGCCTGGGATTCCGTAGCGAAGAAGATTTGGGCGGCGGCCAGCGCGCCCTGTTTGTGCTGGAAAGCGGGTTTGCCCTGGATACCGGCATGCTGGGGCAGGGGGGGTTGATCTTTGGCCGCCAGGCCTGGCTGGGTTTGCAGTCGTCCTATGGCGTGATCAGCCTGGGGCGGCAATATGACTTCATGGTCGAAGAATTGGCCAATGCTGCGACGGCCGCCAATATCGGCGGCCTGTATGCCTGGCATTTGGGCGATGTGGATCGCATCGCTGGAGAGCGTTTGAACAACGCCCTCAAATACCAATTCAAGAGCTCGGGCGGTTTCAATATCGGCGTTCTTTACTCCCTGGGCGAGGTGGCGGGTGCCAGCCAAGCCAAGAGCGGCTGGAGTGCCGGCCTGGGGTATAGCGGCGATGGTTTCAGCCTGGGCCTGGCCTATACCCAGGCACGCGACACCAGTTTCCTGCCCTTTAATTTCATGGGGCTGAGCCAGTTTGGCGGGCAGAGCACGCCCAGCGGCACGGCCATCGCTCTCGATAAAACCAGCAATCTCGGCCTGGCGGCGACTTATCGCCTGGGGGCTTTCAATCTGCGCTCGGTCTTGACCTGGACACGGTTTGAGACCGCCAACGAGAAACTGGATTTAAAAATCTACGAAGCCGGGCTGGACTATTGGCTGGGCCCGAATCTGCTGGCTGGCTTTGGCTATGCCTATTCCCAGATGGCCGCCAATCATTGGCACCAATTCAATATGGGGCTGGACTACAACCTGTCCAAACGCAGCGATGTCTATATGACTTATGGCCGGATTGATGCGGCGGGTGGCAATGTGTTTGGTGCCTTGCCTGCGCAAATTCCATCCAGTACTGCGCAGCAAGCGGCCCTGCGCGTGGGTTTACGAACAAAATTTTGAACGAGCCATTCACCATGACCCTATTTTCTCAATTAGGCAATGGCTTGGCGGCCCTGCGCGCCCTGCGCCAGGATATCCATGCCCATCCCGAGGCCGCTTTTCGGGAAACTCGCACCGCCCGTGTGGTAGCCCTGCGTTTGCGGGCGGCAGGGATTGAAACTCATGAAGCTGTGGGCGGCACCGGCGTGGTCGGAGTTCTGCGCGGTGATTTGCCGGATACCGGCCAAAGCATCGCACTGCGGGCCGATATGGACGCTTTACGCATGGACGAGGCCACCGGCCTGCCCTATGCCTCCTGCCAGGCGGGGGTATTTCATGGCTGTGGCCATGATGGCCATACCACCATGCTGATCGGTGCGGCCGAGTATCTGGCGGTGCATAGAAATTTCGCCGGCACGGTGGTGTTTGTGTTTCAACCGGCGGAAGAAAGTATTGCCGGTGCGGCCGCCATGCTGGCCGACGGCTTGCTGAAGCGCTTTCCCTTCAGCGAAATTTATGCCCTGCATAACGCGCCCCATTTGCCCCTGGGGCAAATTGCGCTGAAACCTGGGGTGATGCTGGCCGCGGGTGATTCCTTTGAAATCAGGGTCAAGGG
The DNA here is from genome assembly GCF_003852425.1 of Paucibacter sp. KBW04. GTDB lineage: Bacteria > Pseudomonadota > Gammaproteobacteria > Burkholderiales > Burkholderiaceae_C > Paucibacter_A. Next base: position 276,575 of record NZ_QAJN01000008.1, read on the forward strand.
TAAGGGCGGCCACGGCGCCAGACCGCAGGAAACGATTGATCCCATTGTTTGCCTGGCGCAGTTGCTGGTGGCGGCCCAAAGCATTGTCAGCCGCAATATCGACCCCATGGATGTGGCGGTCCTGAGTTTCGGCAAGATCGCCGCCGGGGAGGCTGGCAACGTCATCCCGGCTTCGGCCTATGCCGCGGGCACCCTGCGATCTTACAAAGAGAGTACGCGCCAACTTCTCAAAAAACGCTTGCAGGATCTGTGCACCGGCATGGCGCTGGCCAGCCATAGCCAGATCGAGCTGGACTTCCCCATCGGCTGCCCGGCCACCGTCAACCACCCCGAGCAAACCGCCGTGGCGCTGGCCGTGGCGCATGAATTGCTGGGCGCGGAAAAGGTCAGCAGCGACTTCCCAGCCATTATGGCTGGGGAGGATTTCGCGGTGTTTCTGCAGCAAATACCGGGTTGTTATTTATTCCTGGGCCAGGGCGGCGTGGAATGCCACAACCCCGGCTATGACTTCAATGACGATATTTTGCCAATTGGCATCGCATTCTTTGTCCGTCTGGTCGAGCGCCGTTTGTCGGCGGCGGCGCAGCAATAAAAGGTGAACAGCATGAGTGAAATCAAATTGGGCGGCCAAGATATGAAGAGGTCGCCTTTCTACAATATTTTGATGGCCTCGGTGGGCAATGCCCTGGAGTGGTATGACTTCATCATCTACGGCTTTTTGTCGGTGGTGATTGCGCGAGTGTTTTTCCCAACCGGCAATGAGTTAACCTCGCTATTGCTGGCGCTGGCGAGTTTTGGCGTGCCATTTTTGGTGCGACCGTTTGGTGCATTTTTTATCGGCCGCTATGCCGACAAGCATGGCCGTAAACCGGCGCTGACGCTGACCGTGGGTTTGATGTTGCTGGGTACTTTGATCATTGCCTTAACGCCGTCATTTGAAAGTATTGGCGTGATGGCGCCTGTTTTGGTGGTGTCTGCCCGTTTGCTGCAGGGCTTTTCGGCCGGCGGTGAATTTGGCAGCGCCACCACTTTTCTGGCCGAGCAAAACCCCGCGCGCCGCGGGTTTTATGGCAGCTGGCAGTTTGCCAGCCAGGGTTTGGCCTCGATGTTTGCCGCCGGTGTGGCCTGGGCTATTTTCAGCCGCTATACCCCGGCCGAGGTGGATGCCTGGGCCTGGCGCCTGCCTTTTGTGTTTGGTCTGCTGATTGGCCCGGTGGGTTTGCTGATGCGCCGCTCCATGCTGGAAACCACCGAGTTTCAGGCCGAGCAGAAAAAGGCCGCGCGTGAGAAGCCCGCGCCGGTGCAAGGCCGCCAGATGCTGCGCAATGTCTTGCTGTGCATGGGTTTGATTGCAGGGGGCACGGTCAGCTCCTATGTGCTGATTCTGTATTTGCCCACCTTTGCCATCAAGCAATTGGGTTTGCCGCAAACCAGTGCTTTTTTGTCGGCCATGCTGACGGGCTTGATTTCCCTGCTGGTGACGCCGCTGATGGGGGAATTGTCCGACCGGATTGGCCGTATCCGCATGATGCAGATCAGCCTGATTTTGGTGGCCGGCGCCATCATTCCCTTGTTCCTGCTGCTGCTGGAACATAAGGATTTGCAGAGTTTGCTGTTCTTCCAGGGTTTGATGGCCTTGCTGCTGAGTTTGTATAACGGCCCGCTGGCGGCGGTACTGGCCGAGTTATTCCCGGTGCGGGAGCGCAGCCTTGGGATTTCGCTGGGTTACAACCTGTCGGTGACCTTGTTTGGCGGTTTCGCCCCCATGGTTTTGACGGCGTTGATATCCGCCACCGGCTCCAAGGCGGCGCCCAGTATTTACGCCTTGTTTGCCATCGCTATTTCTTTTGTGGCCTTGGCCGTGGTGGCCAAAACCGAGCTGCCGCGCGCCGCGAGCCAGAGGGCTGCCGTGTAGACTGCCAGCCTCTCTTTGACTCATGTAGGTTGCGATGGCGCGGATGAAAAAGAAGGAAGTCGACTTTCTGCAGCAGATGCTGGGTCAGATGGACAGCCCCTTCTATCTGTCCTACCGCTTCATCGCGCTGAGCGAGTTGGTCACCCGCGAGAACGACGCCCTCTACAAGAATGAGGTGGGCCTGGGGATCAAGGAGTTGCGGGTGCTGCGCCTGGTGCATCTGAACCCCGGCCAGCCGGTGTTCATGATCGGGCGCTGGTCGTTTGCCGAGAAGGCCATGACCTCCAAGCTGGTGGGCAAGCTTTGCGAGCTGGGCCTGCTGGAGCGCCGCATCGACGGCAAAGACGCCCGCTCCCTGCTGCTTTACGTCACGCCCGCCGGGGCGGAGAAGGTCAAGGCCGCCGACGCGGCCGCCCACCGCCTGTTTGCGCAACATTTCCCCTCCATGTCGCCCGAGCGTGCGGCGCAGCTGATGGGGACGCTGGACGAGTTGATTCTGGAGTTTGTGTCCTCGGCCACCCAGGCCTGATCACCAGAACTGCCACTGCCCGGTTATCACCACCCAGATGCCCAGCACGCCATTGGTGACGGCGTGGGCAATCACGGCGGTCCAGAGCTTGCCGGTGCGCATATACAGCCAGGCATAGGCCAGACCGGCGACGATGGCGGCTAGCCACAAGGTGTGGGCCAGCATGAAGACGAAGGTGGAGAGCACGATGGCCTTCAGGCCCACGGCGCGCGGGTCCACCGTCTGGAACTGCGGCGAGGCGATCCAGCGCATCAGGAATGAGCGCCAGAACAACTCCTCCATCACCGGCACGATCAGGGCCGCGCCGACCCAGCGCAGGGCGATCAGGGGCCAGATCTTCTGGCCTTGCAAATCAAGCGGTAGAAAGCTGGCCGTGGGCTCGCCGATCTGCATCCAGGCCGCGTCCAGATGAATCCACAGGCCGAACACGGCCAGACCCACGGCCACGCTCAACAGCGCTTCGCGAGCGCTGGGCAGGTTTTGCCGCGCCAGCTCGCCGTACTCGCGCCAGTACCAGGCCAGCATTCCGCCCACGACGAAGACGCTGAGGCCGTAGACCCAGCGCGGGTCCAGGCTCTCGCTCACCGGCAGGGCGCCTCGCAGGCCCAGCAAAAGCATGAAAACTGCAAAAGGCAGGCAGCGGGCGAGGGCGGCGGAGCTCAGTCCAAAAGTGGGGGCGTTCGACATGGCGGTGGTGTGCGCGAGGGGGCGATCCAGATGAGGTTGGCAGCGTACCGCGAAATCCCCCCAAACCCGGCCTCAGGCGCCCCTGAGTCCGAGGGCTTGCGCTTGCGCCAACCAGTGCTCGCGCCGGGCGGCGCTGCTCTTGAGCACCGGGGCAAATTCGCTGATGCGCACCGGCGCGATGCCGCAGAACTCCAGTACCGCGGTCTTCATCATGCGGTGCGCCGGCGCGCCTTGCAGCCAGCGGAAGTACCAGGCCGGCGTGTCCATGCAGACCAGCAGGCGGGCGCTGCGCCCCTTGAGCAAACGATCGGGCAAGACCTGACCCTTGGCATAGCGAAAGGCAAAGCCCGGCAGCAGCAAGCGGTCCAGCAGGCCTTTGAGCAGGGCCGGCATCGAGCCCCACCACACGGGGTAGACCCAGACCAGATGCTGGGCCTGCAGAATCTGCGCCTGCAATGCTTGTAGATCTGGCTCCAAGTCTTGGGCGCCGACATAGCCCTGGCTGAGATTGAGGGCGAAGTTCAGCTCGCGCAAGTCGACCTGCTCGACCCGGTGGCCGGCCTGCTCGGCCCCTTGGGCATAGCGATCGGCCAGAGCCCGGCACAGGCTGTAGGGCTTGGGGTTGGCATTGATGATGAGGATGTTTTTGGGCGTGGCTTGCGTGCTCATGAGGCGTTCTGGCTGCGGCTTTTGGGGCCGCCAAAGCGGAAGAGAACGCCAGCATGGGGTCTGCCCCATGGGGCAGAGTCAAGCACTACTTTTTCTTGCGGGGAGTCTTGAGGGCCTTGTAGGCCTGCAACTGGGGGCAGGCACAGGCCAGCTCATGGGCTTGGGCGAGCAGGCCATCGAAGTCCTGCAAGCGGCTTTGCAAGGCCTGCAGTTGCTGAATTTGTGCGGCCAGTGCCGCCTGCTTCTTGGCCAGGCCCTCGCGGGCCAGGCCCAGACTCACAGCTTCCAGCAAGGGCGCTTGCTGGGCCAAGGCCTGCAACTCGGCCAGGCGGAAGCCCAGCGCTTGGGCCTGCCGGATCAGGCTCACGGCGTCCAGCTGTTCCTGCCGATAGAGGCGGTAGCCGGCCTCGTCCCTCGCGGGGCTGGGGATCAGCCCAAGCGCTTCGTACAGGCGCACCGCCTTGGGCGTGGCGCCGGTGAGCCGGCAGAGCGCGCCTATGCGTATCGGGTCGGGCAGGCTCAAGCTTGCAATGGGCTCAGTTCGAGCGTTGCTCTAACAAGAAGTTAGCGCCGTCGTACTGGCCCAGCTTCTCGACCAGATAGGGCAGGCATTCCTGCAGCTGGTCGTGCAGGGTGAAGGGCGGGTTGATGACGAACATGCCGCTGCCCAGCATGCCCACGCCACGGGCGTTCTCCTGCTGTGCCACGGTCAGGCGCACATGCAGCCAGCCCTTTTTGGCGCCTGCATCGGCCGCGGCCTTGAGGCGCTGGGGCAGTTGGGCGGACTCCAGCAGCTGCAGCTGCGGGTACCAGACCAGGAACACACCATCGGCAAAGCGCTCCAGGCCCTCGCGCACGGCGGTCACGACCTTGCCGTAGTCGCTCTTGAGCTCGTAGGACGGGTCCATCAGCACCACGCCACGGCGCGAGGGCGGTGGCAGCTCGGCGCGCAGGGCGGAGAAGCCGTCCTTGTCGCTGACCTGGGTGTTGGGGCGGGTGGAGAGGTAGGTGTCGAGGATGCGGTAGTCGGTGGGGTGCAGCTCGTGCACGCGCAGGCGGTCATCGGCGCGCATCAGCAGATTGGCGATGGCGGGCGAGCCGGGGTATTGGCGCAGCTGGCCGTCGCTATTGAAGGCGCGCACGGGCTCCAGGTATTGCTGCAGAGGCTCGGGCAGGTCTTTGGCGTCCCAGAGGCGGGAAACGCCGTGCACATACTCGCCCTTTTTCTGGGCGTACTGGCCTTCGATGGAGTAGCCGCCGGCACCCGCGTGGGTGTCGACCAAGGTGTAGGGTTTGTCTTTTTCCGCCATATAGCGGAGCACCTGGGTCAGAACCAGGTGTTTGAGAACATCGGCGTGATTGCCGGCGTGGAAGGCGTGACGATAGGCGAGCATAGGGCTGGACTTTACCTTCCCAGCCTTGCAAGCGGTGTTTCCGCTAGGTTTACGGGAACTGGAAAGCGCCCGGATTCATCGCCACGGCCTTCAATTTGAGCGTGCCGCGTGGGTGCAGGAACTGTTCGGTCGGCCGCAGCTTGAGGCCGTCCACCTCGCCGGGGTCCACCGCCTTGCCGCGTATCTTGGCGCCGGGCTTGAGCAGATAGTTGTCTCGCATGGGCAGCACAAAAGTGTCCAGATCGACCAGGAAGTTGCCCGCCTGCTCCCATTCCGGGTTGGCCGGAATCTGCGGGTTGCCCACCCAGAGGTTGTTGATCAGCCGCACCTTGACCGCCCCCGGATTGACCCGCAGATAGACGCCGCCGCTGGGGCGTTGGTCCACCACCGTGTTGTTGATCAGATGCAGCTCATGGCGGCCAGGGCCATAGCCTTCGGAGCCGAAGGCGATGATGTGGGGGTTCTCGGTGCCGGCGCTTTGCTGGATCACATTGCCCACCACCAGGGCCAGGCCGCCGTTGGGGAACTCCAGCTCATAGCTGGCGCGGCCACCTAACTCGTCCGTCAGACGGTTGTAGAAGATGTGGTTGACGGCCGCCCGGCTTTTCAGCAAATGCCCGGACTGGCCGTGGTGGAAGTAGCTGCCCACCACACGCAGGTAAGCAATGGCGCCGACGTAAAGGTTGTGGTTCTTGCCATTGCGCCGAACGATGGTGCCGAACTCGCAGTCCTCGATTTCCAGCCGTACCTTCTCGTCATTGCTGGTCAGCACGCCGTTTTCGTTGTCCTTGAATGTGCAGTCACGCAGGCTGAGCGAGCCGGCCTCCAGCCGTATGCCGGCGCCGTTCTGGTCCGGCACCTGGGCGCCGATGAAGTCAAAGCCCTCGATGCTGATGCCCCGCCCGGTGGTGACAAAAATGCCCTTGCCCTGCGAGGCCGCGCCCTGGGCCAGCATGCGCACCCGGCCACCCACGGCCTTGAGGCGCAGATTGTTTTGCGGCCAGGCCGCCACATCGCCGAGGTAGTCGCCCGCATCCACTTCCAGCATATCGCCGTCCTTGGCCGCCTTGGAGGCAGCCGCCAAGCTGCGCAGCTCGCGCAGTGGGCCGACCTTCAAGACCTGGCCTTTGGGTGGCGCTGCAGGCGACTCCTGCGCCAACAGGTGGCGGGGCAGCAGCAGGGCTGAGGCGGAGGCCAAGGCCATCTGCAGGCTGCGCCGTTTGTGAAGCAATGTCGCGTTCGCCGTTTTGTCCTTCATGTGGGGCCCTGGTTGCTGCACCTGATGTGCGGGCTCAGTCTATCGGGCTTGCGTGTCCCCATAAAAAGTCCCTGCGTTTTGGCGGCCTGCACTTGTTCCCAAAGGGGATGGCTGGGACGATGACGAGCAAGCTTCTGCAGACGCTTGGTGTCTTGGCAACTGAACGAGGCAAGTCCCTGATGAACAGAATCCTGACCCTTATCCTGGCGCTGAATTGCGCTTCCCAAGTGGCGGCGCAAGAGGGGGGTGTGCGCGAACTTTCTATTGAATCGCAAGGAGGCACTGCAAATCTTCATCAGAAGAGTGGCGTGCTAACTGGGCATGTTGTGGTTCGGCTGAAGGACGCGATGTATACGGCCGATACCGCCGTGGTCTCAACTGACAAAGATGATTACGCCACCATCCAGCTGCAGTCGTCCTCGCCCGAGCGGCGTGTCAAAGCTCAGTGGACGGCCAAGGACGGGTCCAACTACGCAAGCGAAAGCCGAATGGCGATCTACGACGAATCGACAGGCATCTTGAGGATGCAAGGCGAATGCTTGGTGACGGTGCAGTCCAAGCGTCGGCGCAGCGAGATACGCGGGGAATCGATCGTCTACGACAGAAGGACGGAAGAGGTGGAGATCAACACGAACCCGGGTGGCGAGCCGCGCGGCCGGGCAAGGATTGTGGTGTTCGACAAAGGTGGCAAGCAGGGCAAGGACGAGTGATTGGCCGGGAGCTGGTTTGCTAACAGGGTTTGAGCTTCCCTGGGTCAAACAGGCCATGGTTTTCCCGCTACCCTTGCGGCATTCCAGCTTTTGCCCACCCGCTCTTCAGCCATGCCCAATCTTTTTGATCCCCTTCAGCTCGGCGAGCTCGCCCTGGCCAACCGCATCGTGATGGCGCCGCTGACGCGCAGCCGCTCCAAGGGCTTGGTTCCCGGCGAGATGGCGGTGGACTATTACCGCCAGCGCGCCACGGCCGGCCTGATCATCAGCGAGGGCGCGCAGGTTTGCGCCGAGGGCCAGGGTTATCTGGACACCCCGGGCATTCACACACCCGAGCAGATCAAGGCCTGGCGCCGCGTCACCGACGCCGTCCATGCCGAGGGCGGCAAGATCGCGGTGCAGCTCTGGCATGTGGGCCGCATCTCGCACACCAGCTTCCAGCCCGGCGGCGCGGCGCCGGTCTCCTCCACCGCCATATCGGCCGGGGGCAAGACTTACACGGCCGAGGGCTTTGTGCCCGTCTCCGCGCCACGCGCCCTGAGCCTGGCCGAGATCCCCGGTGTCATCCGTGCCTTCGTCCGCGCCGCCGAATGCGCGATGGAGGCGGGCTTTGACGCCGTCGAGGTGCACGGCGCCAACGGCTATCTGCTGGACCAGTTCATGCGCGACAGCATCAACGACCGCAGCGACGACTACGGCGGTTCCATCGCCCACCGTGCCCGCCTGACGCTGGAGGTGATGAGCGGCATCGCCACGGCGATTGGCAGCGGCCGCACAGGCCTGCGCCTGAGCCCGGTGACGCCGGTGAATGGCGCGGGCCAAGACAGCGACCCGCAAGCCCTGTTCAATCACATCGCCCAGCAGCTGGCGCCGCTGAAGCTGGCTTTTGTGCATGTGATCGAGGGCCAGACCGGCGGCGCCCGTGATATCGCACCCTTTGACTACGCCGCGATGCGACAGCACCTGGGCGGCGCCAGCGCCTGGATGGTTAACAACGGCTACACCCGAGAGATGGCGCTGAAGGCCGTGGCCGAGGGGCGGGCCGATCTGGTCGCCTTTGGCCGCGACTTCATCGCCAACCCCGACCTGGTGCGCCGTCTGCGCCTCAATGCCCAGCTCAACCCCCTGGACCGCGCCACGCTTTACGGCGGCGATGCCAAGGGCTATATCGACTACCCGACGCTCTGAAATCCGCCCTACCTCGGTAGGGTTGTGAGCCCCCGTCCCTCTGCCCAGAATCAAGCGCAAGGCAATCGATTCTGAACAGTGATTGGAGGACGCGATGAGGATGAAACGGAAGCTGGGCCTGTGGGCTGCCAGTGCGATGCTGGTCTTGGCCAGCGGCGGTGCGCAGGCGGAGCTGTTTGACCGCGGCGGCGGCATGATTTACGACAGCACGCTCAATCTCACCTGGCTGGCCGACGTCAATTACGCCAAGACCTCGGGCTATGCGGCGGCCCACGCGGGCGGCTCCACCAGCAACGGCACTTACATCGAGCCCGGCGGGCAAATGGGCTGGCATGCGGCCCAGACCTGGGCAGACGGCTTGGTCTACGGGGGCTTTGATGACTGGCGCTTGCCCACCATCAATCCCACCGACAGCAGCTGCGCGGCCCTGGGCGCCTACGGCTGCAGCGGCGGCGAGATCAGCCATCTCTTTGTGGTCGATCTGGGCGAGAAGGCTTTCGAGCCCGTCTATCAGCAGACCGGCGACACGCCCCAGCAAATCGCCAACCAGGCCTTGTTTCTCAATCTGGGCAAGGATGGCAACGGGGTGTTGACCTTTTGGACCGGCAACAACTACAACGGCAACCCCAATCTTGCCTACTACTTCAGTGCCTACCAAGCAGGGCAGAACTTTCAGTCCGCCAATTTCGGCGGGGCCTATGCGATGGCTGTGCGCGTGGGTGATGTGGCGGCGGTTCCCGAGCCCAGCGCGTTGGCTTTGATGCTGGCGGGGCTGGGTCTGCTGGGCTTGCTCAGCCGGCGCCGACTCAAGCCCTGAACTTGACGCGGAACAGCTCCGGGATGCTCATCTCACGTGGGCCGGGGATCAGCTCAAAGGCTTCACCGGCCTGCAGCGTGCCCGGCGTCTTCACGCTCAGGTAAAAGCCGCACCAGCCGCTTTGGCCCATCATCTTGACGGCCTGCTTGAAGCCCATCACCGCGTTGAACTTGAAGCAGGGAAAGCGCGGTTCGCTGACTGTTAACTCGCAGTCGGGGAACTTGAGCACATCGCCGATCCAGACCTGGTTTTCCAGCAGGCCGCTGAGCGTCAGGTTTTCTCCCATCGCACCATGTGGCAAGGCCTCGCTCCAGCCAGCGGCCTTGGCCTGAGCACGCACCGTCTGCCAAAAAGCGTAGTGCTCCAGCGGGTAGGCGTAGACGGCTTTGGCCGTGCCGCCATGCACGCTCAGATCGGCCTGCTCATCACCCGCGACGCCTAGGGCTTGCACGGCCAAACGTTCGGTTTGGCTCTGCTTGCGTATGCCGCTGAGCACGGTCTTGCCGCCCGGCACCTCAAGCGGCTGAGCGGTGGCGGTGTTGAGGCTGATCAGCTGCATGGGGTGGGACTCGCGCAAAAAGTGAATTGCGCGCAAGTCTAAAGCGCTTCAGAAGGTGCCTGGCAGCAAGATGCTCTTGTCCACATTGCGGATCTGGGTGTGGCCGCAAAAAGCCATGGTCAGGTCCAGCTCCTTGTGGATGATTTGCAGCACCTTGTCCACTCCGGCCTCGCCCATGGCGCCCAGGCCGTAGAGGAAAGCGCGGCCGATGTAAGTGCCCTTGGCGCCCAGGGCCACGGCCTTGAGCACGTCCTGGCCGCTGCGTATGCCGCCGTCCATATGCACCTCGATCTGCGAACCCACCGCGTCCACTATTGGACCTAGGGCCTGGATGCTGCTCTGCGCCCCGTCCAGCTGGCGGCCGCCGTGGTTGCTGACGATCAGCGCGTCCGCGCCCGAGTCCACCGCCAGCCGCGCATCCACCACCTCCTGAATGCCTTTGACGATGATCTTGCCGCCCCAGCGCTTTTTGATCCACTCCACATCGCCCCAGTTCAGCGCCGGGTCGAACTGCTTGGCCGTCCATTCGCTGAGGCTGCCCATATTGTCGACACCCTGCACATGGCCCACGATATTGCCGAAGCCGTGCCGCTTGGTGCCCAACATTCCTAGACCCCAACGCGGCTTGCTCATCATGTTGACGATGTTCGGCAGCGTTAGCTTAGGCGGCGCGGAAAGCCCGTTCTTTAAGTCCTTGTGGCGCTGGCCCAGGATCTGCAAGTCCAGGGTGATGACCAGGGCCGAGCAGCGCGCGGCGCGGGCGCGTTCGATCAGGCGCTCGATATAGGCGCGGTCCTTCATCATGTAGAGCTGGAACCAAAACGGCTTTGTGGTCGCCGCCGCCACATCCTCGATGGAGCAGATGCTCATGGTCGAGAGCGTGAAGGGCACGCCAAAGCGCTCGGCCGCGCGCGCCGCCTTGATCTCGCCGTCGGCGCTTTGCATGCCGCAAAAGCCGGTGGGCGCCATGGCCACGGGCATGGCCACGTCCTGGCCGATCATCTGGGTGGCGGTGCTGCGGTTTTCCATATTCACCGCCACGCGCTGGCGCAGCTTGATGCTTTGGAAATCCGCCTCATTGGCGCGGTAGGTGGACTCCGTCCAGGAGCCCGAGTCCACATAGTCATAGAACATGCGCGGCACGCGCTTCTGGGCCAGGCGGCGCAGGTCTTCGATGTTGGTGATGACTGTCATGATCGTGGCTCCTTAGTGGATGACCATCAAGGTAAAGGGCCAGACATAGGCCTGCATGGTCACGTACAAGCCCACCAGGCAAGCCAGGGCCACCGAGTGGAAGAAGACATAGCGCAGGATGTCGCCCTCGTGGTTGAACCAGCGGGTGGCGGTGGAGGCCACGACGATGGACTGCGCGTCGATCATCTTGCCCATCACCCCGCCCGAGCTATTGGCCGCACCCATCAGATTGGGGCTCAGGCCCAGCTGCTCGGCCGCCACGCGTTGCATGCCGCCGAACAAGACGTTAGACGCCGTGTCCGAACCCGTCATCGCCACGCCCACCCAGCCCATCAAGGTGCCGAAGAAGGGGTAGAGAGGGCCGGTGTTGGCGAATGCCAGGCCCAGCGTCGTGTCGGTGCCGGAGTAACGCGTCAGCGTGCCCAGGCCCAGCATCAGCACAATGGTCAGCAGGGAGTAACGCACCATCCACAAGGTCTCGCCAAAGGTCTTGAGGATCTGCAGCGGCCGGTACTTCATCACCAGGGCGCTGATCACCGAGGCCAGCAAGATGCCGGTGCCGGTGGCCGAGAGCAAGTTGAGTGTGTAGACCGCGCTCTCCTTGGTGGGGTGGCTGACCACGGGGGCCATCTTTTCCACCATATTGTGCAGACCAGCCATGGGGAAGGCAGGCGCGAACAAGCTGTTCAGATAGGCCTTCACCGGCGGCAGGCCCCAGACGAAGACGAACACGGTCAAGATGGCCCAGGGTGTCCAGGCGCGGATCAAGGCGCTGGCGGAATGCTGGGGCCGCAGCACTTCCGCGCGGGCTTCGCCGCCATCGGTTTCATGGCCTTTCAGCGAGGTGGAGCGCCACACCTTTTTGGGCTGCCAGACGCGCAGGAAAGCGATCAGGCAGATCATGGAGACGATGGCCGCGATGATGTCCACCAGCTCCGGGCCGATGAAGTTGGACACCAGGAACTGCGGGATCGCGAAGCCCAGGCCCGTCACCAGAATTGCCGGCCAGATTTCCATCATGGCCTTGCGCCCCGCAAAGGCCCAGATCAGCCAGAAGGGCACCAGCAGCGAGAAGAAGGGCAGCTGGCGGCCGATCATGGCCGTCACCTCCATCAAGTCGTAGCCATGCACCTTGGCCAGGGTGATCACCGGCGTGCCCAGGGCGCCAAAAGCCACCGGCGCGGTGTTGGCGATCAAGCTCAGGCCCGAGGCCGCAAGGGGTGAGAAACCCAGGCCGATCAAGATGCCCGCCGTCACCGCCACCGGTGTGCCAAAGCCCGCCGCACCCTCGAAGAAAGCACCGAAGCAAAACGCGATCAGCAGCAGCTGCAAGCGCCTGTCATCGGTGATGCCCGAGAGCGAATCCTGCAAGACCTTGAAGCTGCCGTTCTTCTCCGCCAGCTGTTGCAAGAAGATGATGTTGAGCACGATCCAGCCAATCGGCAGCAAGCCGGTGAAGCCGCCCAGCAGCGCCGCCTTGCCCGCCATCTCCGCCGGCATGCCATAGGCCAGGACGGCAATCGCTAGTGCACTCAGCAAGCCAAGGCCTGCCGCGATATGCGCTTTGATGTGAAGAAAGCCCAGGCAAACCAACATCACCGCCACCGGCACAGCGGCCAAGGCGGTGGAGATCACCATATTCCCGAACGGGTCGTAAATTTGCTGCCAGACCATGTTTTGTCTCCTCAGGTGAAGCGGATGTCACTGAGGAGCGAATGTGTCAGTCTGGCGATTTGGCGGCGTGAAAGCTCTTAGCCCGCCGTTTGAAAAAAATTCAAAATCCGGGTTTGCCCTTGGCTGGGTGAACACCCGAAGGCAGCGCCTCCCGCAGCCAATCCACAAATGCCGCGCATTCCCAGCGCTGCAAGGTGCCGGGCTTCCAGCACAAGAAGTAATGGTGAGGCGAGGGCGCGTTCTTGGGGCTTAGGCGCAAGAGCTGCCCGCTGTCCAGCCAGCTGGCGCCCAGCTGCAGCCGCATCAAGGCCACGCCAAAGCCGGCCACCGCGGCGTCCAGCACCAGGCCAATGTCGTTGAACTGCGAGCCTCCCGCTGCATTGCCGCCAAGGCTGTCATTGGGCTCGGCCAGCGCGATATTGCAGGCGCTGAACCAGCTGCGCCAGGGCTCCAGCGGGCAGCGGATCAGGCGGGCGCGCGAGATGGTCTCAATCGTGTCAAAGCCATCAAACGGCCCCATCTCCTGCAGATAGGAGGGGCTGCAGACGGGCGTCACCTCGTCCGACTGCAGATGCAGGGACTCGCGGTCAGGGAAAGGCCCGGTGCCAAAGCGCAACTCAATGTCCGCGTCCTCCGCCGTCACGTTCAAAAACGGGATGGTCACCTGCAAGACCAGATCAATCTCCGGGTAAGCCGCCCGAAAAGCCGCCAGCCTTGGCAGCAGCAACTGGCGCGAAAAGGTCGGCGTGACGGCCACCCGCAAGCGGCTGCGCCGCCCCTCGGGTACACCGGCTGGCACCTGCTGCAGGGCCGCAATCGCCTCCCGGACCCGGGCCAGATAAGAGGCGCCCTCGGTCGTCAGGCTGAAGTCCAAATTGCCACTGCTGCGCGCAAACAGCTTCACCCCCAAACGCGCCTCCAACTGCCGGATGCGATGGCTCACCGCACTCGGCGTCACGCTCAACTCCTCACTCGCCAAGGTCACGCTGCGCAAACGCGCCAAGGCCTCAAAGGCCAACAAACCTTGGATGGGCGGGATGTGATGGGCGGCGATGGTGGGCTCCGAGGTGTGGCGGGGGTCGGAGCGAGTTTAGGGCGAGCGCGCCGCTTGGCCACAGGGGTAAAACGCGAGCATCGAGCGAGGGCTGCACTTGTTTGCGTTGCCGCCTGACGGTGTCAAAAGCAGGGGCTAGATCTAACCCCTGCTGTGAGCCAGAGCGGTCAATCAATGCTGGGCTTGCTCCGGCGCCAAGCGGCTAGACCACAAGGGCTGTTGTGCCAGTTCCTTGGCGGTGGCTTCGTCGGTGGTCACCGCATATTCGTTACCGCTGCGCTCAACGAAGTAGGCCGAGCGAAAGCGCTGCAGCAGCCCCCCGAGTGCTTGGCGAGCTTGGGTTTCGGGGCCGTTGAAGGTGAGTGTCAGCGTGGTCATGGTCGAGGTTCCGTCAAGAAAAAGGCCGATAACTTCTTGCTACCGGCCTTGTTTGAACGCCAGGGCGCTGGCGCGGTTGACGGGGGAGGTGTTTCAGCTTGTGTCCGTCAAGGCTAGGGCTTTGATGCACTTGAACCTGCCCCAGCCGCAAGTGGTGAGGACGTAGGCACGCAGCTTGCACCCTCTCGAGTCGCGACCGGTGAGTTTTCGAAGCCTTACCTTAGGAGGCCTAGCTTGCGCGGTAGTCATCGACATGTTCAAGCGCCATATGAATTGCCGCTTGAACTGCCGCCCTTGCCTGTGGGCTGTTTTTCCAGCATGACGATCCCGAGAGCAAAGCGCCTTGAGTGAGGATGTCATCCGCATCTGCGTCCGCCAACTGCGCCAGCGACGAGAACCCCATCTGCTCCAGGCGGGCGATCACCGTGGGCCCGACACCTTTGACCGCCAAAAGGCTTTGTCTTTCTTCGGTTGAGAAGCGCATTGTGCCGATCCTGTTTCACTGTCTGGGCGTGTTCATGCCTTCTTACCCGAGGCCAAGAAGGCAACGCTGACCTCCCCACACTCAAAATCTTCATCTTCAAAAATCACCAGATACCAAAACGACTGATCCACTGCACCGAGTTCGGGCTTGAGTTCAGCCACTGGCTTGGCGAGCTTGAGGCGCAGATCGAGTGGCAATTCATCGGCATCGGCCAAGCGCTGGCGGGGCAGGGCTTCCAGCCCGGGGACTTCTTCTCTGAAGTCCAGCAGCACGACCAGATCATTCGTACCGAAATGGCGCTGCGCGCCCTGGGCGAAGTTGAACACCCGTTCGTCAACAAACTCCAGCAGGCGAGGGGGGATGGGCGTGCTCATGAGAATCCTTGGCTGCGGCCCTGAGTTGGCAGATCAGGCCGTTTGATTGAGTGATTGATGTTTTGAAATTGGCGCCAATCGTAGACGAGGCATGCCTGCCACCAAGCAGGGTAATTAGTGCCGCGAGACAATTCCCGCCATGAATTCCCCCGCAACACCTGACCCCGATCCCAAGCCTCAGCCGCCTGTGCAGCCCGACCTCGATGCCTGCTGCGGCAATGGCTGCGATCCCTGCATCTTTGATTTGTACGACTTGGAGATGGACGGCTACCGGCGAGCACTGCGGGCTTGGGCGGCAAGGCACCCTGAAGCTGAGGGGTCGGCGCCGGCCGCCTGAACAAACCGGCGGGTGCTCACGTGGCCTCAGCCGCTTTCTTCCTCCAAAACCCCACATCAATCGCCTGGCTCGCCCCGCTGCGTTCGTTGACGAGCCAGAGCGCTTGGCCGTCGGGGCTGAGGTGGCTGACTTCGCCGGTGTGGCGGCCGGCGCTGACGCGGCGGCCCAGGGCGTTGGCGGGGAAGTTGGGCTGGCGGGCCAACTCCAGCAAAGGCGTCACTTCGCGCGCATCGCCGGCCAGGCGCAGGCGCTGCAGGATGGCGGCGAGCCAGGGGTTGCTGGCGTCGGCCGGTGACAGATAGACGATGACCTTGGCCTGGGCGCGGCTGAGTGCCACATTGATCAGGCGCTGCGCTTCCTCGGTCTGCAAAAAGGGCTGGCTGCCGTCCGCCGGGTCGAAGAGCAGCACCGGCGCCTCACTGCCCTGGGCGCGGTGCACGGTGCTGACCTTGACGGACTCGGGCACGCCGCGCGCCCGCAGGCGCTGGCGGATCAGGGCGCGCTGGGCGCGGAAGGGGGTGAGCACGATCAGCTCCTGGGGCTGCCAGGCGCCGGCTTCGCCGCTGGCGCCCAGGCCCAGCGCGGCGGCCACCGTCGCGGCAATCGCCTCGGCGGATTCGGCGCGCACCGGCCCGCGCTCGGCGGCGGACCAGGCGCCGTCGTTCTTCACCTGATGCACATGCACATGCGTGTCCGCAGCGATGCTGCCCAGGGCGCGGTGGCGGGCCTGGGCCCAGGCGGGCGAGGCTCGCGCATCGGCCGCCACGCGCAGGGCACCGTCGTAGAACAAATCGCTGACCAGCTCGCTGATGGGCCCGGCCATGCGGGACTGCTCGTCCAGCAAGGCGACTGAGGGGCCTCGAAGGGGCTTCTCAGAGAACGCTGATCTACCCAGCCATTTACGCGCAGCCCGGTCGGCGCTGCGCTGCACGGGCGAGAGCTGCTGGGGGTCGCCCGCAAACAGGCGGGCGCGGCCCAGCGGCATCAGGGCCAGGGCGTGGGCGAGGCTGACCTGGCTGGCCTCGTCAAACACCAGCAGGTCAAAGGGCGGCTCCTCATCGGCTGAGAGTTCGCGCAGGGTTTTGAGCGTGAAGGCGGCGCGCGTCGTCGTCATGCTGGCCAGGCGGCAGCGTTGCAGCACTTGCAGGCTGGAGGCGCGCAGCTGCTCGCGCAGATCGGCCACGCGGTCGGCCCAGGCTTTGAGGGCCGCCGCGTCGCGGGCCGTGGGGCGAGCGGCTTCGGCGCGAGCCAGGGCGGCGATCAGGCCTTGGTCCTCGGTGGGGATCAGGTGCTCGCGGCCGGCATAAGCGGCGGCGTCGAAGCGGGTGCCCAGGCGTTGCACGGCGGCGCGGCAATGCTCGCGCCGGCCCTTTTGCAAGGCCTTGTCCACGGCCAGGGTGGCCAGATCCACCGCCTGGTTGGTGGTGGACAGCAGCAGCACGCGGGCCTGCGGGCGCGTGTCCAGATACTCGGCCAGCAGCACGCCCAGGGTGGTGGTCTTGCCGGTGCCGGGCGGCCCCCACAAAAAGGCGCTGCTGTGCTCAACCAGGCTCAAGGCCTGGCGCTGGGCACTGCGCAGCCAGCGAAAGGGCGCGCCGCTCAGGGGCGGGGCGGCGCTGTTGAGCGCCTGCGGCTGAGCCAGATCGGGCAGGCAGGCC
The DNA here is from genome assembly GCF_003852425.1 of Paucibacter sp. KBW04. Taxonomy (GTDB): domain Bacteria; phylum Pseudomonadota; class Gammaproteobacteria; order Burkholderiales; family Burkholderiaceae_C; genus Paucibacter_A. The sequence continues at coordinate 293,454 of NZ_QAJN01000008.1, forward strand.
AGGGCGCGTTCGGCCCAGGGCGTGTCCCACCAAGCATCGGCCACGGCGTTCAGAAATCGGGTGGGGTAGAGGCGGATCAGGCAGTCTGGCCCTGGCGGCGGGCAGCTGGCGTTTTGCAGCACGAGTTGGTCGTCCTCGGGCACCAGGGCCAGCACGCTGGCGCCGCCCTTGACCGGCGCGCCCCACCAGGCGGAGGCGCCGTCCAGGCTGTCGTCGAGCAAGGTCTGGGCTGAGCTTTGGCCGGGGCGCTGGCCTTCGGCGAACACATAGCCAGGCTCCAGCGTGACGCGCCAGAGCGAGCCCTCGCGCTCGCTGCGCAGCACCTTGAAGTCGTAATACTCGGGCGTGGCCGCCAGCTCGGCGTTCAGCGCCGCCCGCAACTCGGCCAGCAGCACGGGCGGGCTCAGGGTTTTTCGTCAGCGGCCTGCAGCTGGACCTTGACGCCGTAAAGCGCCAGCATGCCCAGCACATGGCCAATGGCCACGCCGGGCTCGCCTGATTCGATGCGGCCTATGGTTTGCACATGCACGCCCAGGAGCGCAGCGGCCGCGGCCTGGCCCTCGCCCGCACGGCCACGTGCCAGTTTGGCGGCTGCCCCCATGTCCTTGATCGCCTGGAGGGCGTCACCGTCAATGTCTACAGAAATCCGTTTACCTTGAGCCATGGGGCGCATTGTCGCCGCATGTGAGCGAGCGAGAAATTGCCGGTGCTCCTAACGCTTCATCTGGGCGGAGATTGGTGCTCAAATCAGGGCGCACCAGGAGATTCAGATGTATATCCACTGGACCCCCGATCTCGAAACCGGCCAGCCCTTCATCGATGCTCAGCACCGTATGCTGCTCTTCCTCTTTCGCAAGATGGATGTGGCGATCAAGACGCGGGCCACGGAGTCCACGCTGAAGAACATCATCGACGAGTTGAAGCGTTTTGTGCGCTTCCACTTTGCCAGCGAAGAGAACCTGATGCGTGAGACGGCTTACCCGCATATGGCCAATCACGAGGCGCAGCACGAGGACTTGCTGGTCAAGCTGGACCTGGTGGCCCAGCGTGTGCTGACCCGCCACGAGTTCCCCGAGGACATGCTCTACTTTCTGAATGAGTGGCTGACTAACCATATCGCCAAGCATGACCAGGACATCGCCCGCCACATCCGCGCGGCCGCGCATCGACCCATCGGCGAATTCGCCTACTTTGAATACCTGGCCACGCCCGGCAGCAGCCACACCGACTTTGGTACGGATGTTTGAAAACAGTTCCAAGATGACGCTGACAACACAAGACGACGCCTGTTCATTGCAAGACTTCAGCAGCCTGAGCGAGGCGGAGCTACGCGCGCTGGACACATCGCTGCAAGCACAGGACAGCCCGCGTTGGGATGCCTTCTACCAAGACCGTGCCAAGCCCATACCCTTCTTCGGCGAGCAGCCGGATGAGAGCCTGGCCGCTTGGCTTGATGACGGGCACTTCCCCGTCAACCGAGGCCGGGCCCTGGACCTGGGCTGCGGCAATGCGCGCAATGCCATCCATCTGGCGCGCAGCGGCTTCCAAGTCGAGGCGCTGGATTATTCCGCCCAGGCCATCGCCTGGGCGCGGGAGCGGGTGGCGGCGTCGGGTACCGAGGTGACGTTGCGGCAGGGTGACTTCTTTGAGCTGGCGCTGCCCGAGGGTGCTTACGACCTGGTCTACGACTCGGGCTGCTTCCATCACATCGCCCCGCACCGGCGCGCTGGCTATGTGGCGCGGGTGCTGCGCGCGCTCAAGCCTGGCGGCCACTTTGGGCTTTGCAGCTTCCGCCCCGAAGGCGGCAGCGGCTTCAGCGACGCCGAGGTCTACGCCCGCCACAGCCTGGGCGGTGGCCTGGGCTATAGCGAGGCGCAACTGCGCGCCCTCTGGTCCCCGGCGCTGCAGCTACGCGAGCTGCGCCAGATGCGCAAACCCGCCGCCGACAGCGGGCGCTTTGGTGAGACCTTTTTGTGGGTGATGTTGGGGCAGAAGCAGGCTTGAGCTGCGTCACTGCAAACGAATCGCCATATCGAAATGCCAGCTGCGGCGGATCTCGATCACGTCGTAATCGCGAGCCAGGGCGGGCGTGAAGGCCGGGTAATTGGCCTGGCTTTGAATGATGCGCTGCACCGCCTCATCAATCGCCGGCACACCGCTGGAGCGGACGAAGGTGATGGATTCAACCGAGCCGTCGGCGCGTATCGCCACCGTCACCAGTGGGTCGACATGGGGCTGTTTGGCCGCCTCGCGGACCATCTCGAAAGTCCGGTTGAGTTGAATCTTGCGCGCCCATGCCTCGGCGTAGAGCACCATCTCGGCATTCGAGTCGATGCGGCCGAATAGGCGGCCCCGGCGCAAGGGGCTGGCCGAGGGGCCGGCCAGCGGACCTTGGCGTTTGGCGGCTGCGGCGGCCTCGGCGGCGGCGCGTTTGTCGGCCTCTTCGTTCAGTTGGCGGCCTATGGCCCTGAGCTTTTCTTCGCGCAAATCGGCTTCTGCTTTGATGGCCTCCAGGCGCGCGGCCTCGGCCCTGGCGGCCTGACTGCGGGCGGCTTCTTGCTGGGCCGCTGCTGCTGCGGCGGCGGCAGCGGTTTGGCGTGCCGCCGCTTCCTGTCGTGCGGCCTCCTGCCGGGCGGCCTCTTGTTTGGCGGCATTGGCTGCTGCCGCAGCTGCCGCCGCGGCTTGTCGTGCGGTTTCTAGCCTGGCCGTCTCTAGCCGCTCGGCCTCGGCTCGCGCTGCGGCCTGTTGGCGGGCCACTTCCTGCCGGGCCGCTTCTTGGCGTGCGGCTTCAAGTCGCGTGGCTTCTGCCCGCGCAGCTTCCAGCCGGCTGGCTTCGACGCGCGCCGCTTCTTGCTGGCGAGCCGCCTCCAGCCGCTCGGCTTCCTGCCTAAGCGCTTCGGCCTTGGCGGCCAGTTGGCGGGCGGCTTCTTGCTTGGCGAGCTCCTGTTTGAGTGCCTCTTGTTTGATCGCCTCTTGCTTGGCCGCTTCCTGCCTCAGTAATTCCTGCTTGGCTGCAGCGGCCTGGCGCTCTGCTTCGAGCTTCAGCAGCAGTTGCTGTTGCTGTTGCTGTTGCTGCAATTGCAGCCTTGCTTGAGCCGCGGCTTCTTCGCTGAGATCGGGTGGGGCGGAGGCTGCGGCATGGGGGCTGGATGCGCTGGGTACCGGGCTCAAGGGCGCGGGCGGCACGACCCAGCTGGCTTGCTCGGTCTTGGCCATGGCAATGACCGGGGGCGGGACGGGCGCCGGTGGCGGGGCAGGCGCAGCGGCTGCTTCGCTGAGTTTTTCCCTTGGCAAGCCTTTGAGCGCAGGCGCTGGGGTCGGAACCGGCGCGGCTTGCTCGGGCTGGGCCTGGGCTTGCACCGTGGTGAGCGGTGCGAGGCGAGCGCTCATCTCGCCTGGGGCGGGCGCTGGCTCGGGTGCGGGGGGCGGCGGATCTGTCTGCGCTGCGGCTTCGGCGGGCAAGGGCAGGGCCGCGGTCGCGCCGGTTCTGGGCGGAACGAGGATCACCCGCAGATCTGGCACCTCGGCTCGCCGCTCTTGCCAGGGCAGGCTCAAACCCGGCAGCCCCATGTCCTGGCCGCCGAAGGAGAGGCTGAGGATCAGCCCGTGCACCGCCAGCGAGACCAGCAGAGCCAGGCCCGGGCGGCGGCGATCCGCGCGTGTGCTGCTCGCACTTGAGTCGAGGGCAAGCGTGCTCATCGAACGTGCAAGTCCAAGCTTGTACGGGCTCGAGGTCTGACCATGGCAAAGAGTCCTGGCAGTGAGCGGCGGGTGAATTGCATGCGCCCCATTGTCAGGTCCAAACGGCGGATTTCTGGTGACGATTCGGCCGTCTTGGCCGCTCGAACAGGGGATGCATTGGCCTCGGCACATCGCTTCTTGTGCTGCTGCGGCGCAGCTGGCATGGCTTGGTCATAATCCGCCCGACGATCTGTGCCTCGCCGCTTGGCCGCGCAGCTCGGCATGTGTATCCAGGCTCGGCGATTGCCAGGTGATCGCCATCGCAGGAGTTCGACTTGGCCCGTGTGTTTCTCAGCTATAGCCGTGTGGACCGCAGCCGTGTGGCGCCCTTGGCGAAGTTTCTACAGGAGCAGGGCCATGTCTTGTGGTGGGACTCCGTTATCGAGCCTGGCGATGAGTTCGTGGGCAGGATTCACGAGGCGCTGGAGGCTGCGGAGTTTGTGCTGGTGGTCTGGACCCGTGCCTCCCTGGCCAGCCGCTGGGTACGCGATGAGGCCGAGGAAGGGCTCAGGCGCGGCATTCTGATTCCCTTGCTCTTGGACGAGATCGAGCCGCCGCTGGGCTTTCGTTCGGTGCAGGCGGCCCAACTGAGTCAATGGCGCCCGGGTGAGGCGCATGCGGAGATGGCGCAGGTGCTCGGGCGTTTGAGCGGTCGGCAGCTGGGCGCTCGGCCAGCGAACCTCCAGCCCAAGCGGCGGGCTTGGGCACTGCCGTTTGCAGCGGTGTCCTTTCGAGGCCAGCGCTGGGCGTGGATAGCCGCTGGGGTGGCCGGTTTGGGTTTGTTGGGCCTTGCTTTCTGGCCCGCAGAGGGCCCCGTCGCGGGGGCGAGCGGCGACAAGGACGGGGCGGGTCAGCTCGCAGACGCAAGCCCACCCGCCAAGGCCGGGTCGGCCGTGGCCGAAACTGCGGCTTCCGCACCCGTTTTGCCCGCGCCGCCGTTGGAGGACATCAAGGTCGAGTTCACAGCTGAGCGCTTTCCCTACGCGGCTGCCGCCGGGAATATGGAGGCCGTGCAAGACCTGCTCAAACGAGGCGCCTCGGTGCAGCAAAGCAATGTGGATGGGCACACGGCCCTGCATCTGGCCGCGCGGGCTGGCAATCTGGAGATGGTGCAGTTGCTCGTCGCCAAAAAGGCCACGATTGACGCCCGAAGCAAGGCCGATGAAACCCCGCTGTATCTGGCTGCCGAAGAGGGGCGGACGGCGGTGCTCAAGTTCTTGCTCGGCAAGAATGCCAACCCGAACGCAGCCGCCTCGCAAGGCGGCGCGCTCTTCACCAGCTACTACGAATCCCCCTTGGCTGCGGCGGTGCGCGGCGGCCATAGCGAGATCGTGCAGCTCTTGGTCGCCAGCGGCGCGGCGGTGAATGCGGAGTCAAGCAGCAATGCGGGCCTGGGTACGCGGGCCTATACCGATCCTTTGACGGCAGCTTTCCGGCGCGGGGACTTGGCCGTGGCCGAGTACCTGCTCAAGCATGGCGCGAAGGCGGAGGACAGTCACCTCATGAGCGCCGTGAATGCGGGCGCCTCCCTCGCCTTGGTTCGTGCTTTGCTGCAGGCCGGCGCAAGTGCGGATGCGCGCGACTATCAGGGCCAGTCTGCCTTGAAGCTCGCCCAGGATGGCAAGCGGGCCGATCTGGTCGCCTTGCTTCGGTCCAGCGGCGCCAAGTAAGACACCAGGAAAGTCCCTTCGCAGCCACGCCCGAGCGCTGGGTTCTGCGCGCATCTGCAAGCCTGCATATACTTCGCATGCGAAATAAATCTGGAGAGCGCCTTGGCCCGACCCCGTCTTGTCTTTTTGCTGGGCAGCGCCCAGCGTCGGCTGCAGCAGTGGATGGCCGCCGAGCAGGCCCGTGCGGCGCGGCAAGGGCAAAGCCCGCCGTCGCCTGTGCAGGGCGGCCTGCTCTTCATCCTGGCCCGGCAGGACGGCGTGACCATGGGCGAGATCGCCCAGCAGCTGGATCTGGCGCCCTCGGCCGTGTCCGGCTTGGTGCAGCGCATGGAGGCGCTGGGCTGGCTGAGCCGGCGGGCCTGCGAGCTGGATGCCCGCACCCAGCGGGTCTGGCTGACCGAGGCCGGGCGCGCGCAGATGCCTGCGCTGCGCAAGGCCTTGGGCCATGTCAACGAGCGGCTGACGCAGTCCTTCAGCGAGGCCGAGCTGCAAACCGTGGCGCGCTGGCTGGAACATGTTCAAAACCTGGGAGTGGATGAATGAGCACGATGAGCCAAGCAGCGAAGGCGCAGCCCAAGCCCGAGCCTGTGGATTTGCTCTGTGCCGACGGCCAGCGCCTGCAAGCCCATTTCTTCGCCGGTCGTGGCAAGCCACAGTCGCTGCCGGTGTTGATCTCGCCTGCGACCGGGGTGAAGCAGCATTTCTACTGGCGCTTTGCCGACTGGCTGGCCGGCCACGGCTACGAGGTGATGGTGTTTGACTACCGCGGCATCGGCCTGTCACTGGAAGGCAAGCTCGCGGCCAGCTCTGCGCAGCTGGTGGACTGGGGCCGCCAGGATCAGGTCGCCGCCCTGCAATACCTGCTCCAGCGCAGCGGCGCCGAGCAGGCGGTGCTGGTGGGGCATAGCGCGGGCGGGCAGATGATTGGCCTGCTGCCCAACCACGAGTGCATCGCCCGCCTGGTGGGCGTGGCCGCTTCCACCGGCTGGTTCGGCGGCATGCGGCCCGCGTTTGCCTTGAAGGCCCGGCTGGGGCTGCGCCTGCTGGCACCCTTGGGCGCGCAAGTCTTGGGCTATGCACCGACCTCGTGGTTAGGTCTGGGCGAGAACCTGCCGGCCGGCGTCGCCCGCCAATGGGGCCAGTGGTGCGCGGCGGGTGGCTACGCCACCAATGCCGTGCGCCTGCAGGCGGCACCGGACTTCCATGCCCAGGTGCGCACGCCCATCACGGTGCTCTATGCCTCGGATGACGATATCGCGAACACGGTGACCGTCCAAGACCTGCTGCGCACCCTGCCTGCGGCCGCCAGCGCGGCCCACAAAATCCACCCGCAAGACCACGGCCTGCAGAGCATCGGCCACCTGGATTGGTTCCGCCAGTCTCATCAAGCGCTCTGGCCCTTGATGCTGAATGCGCTGCGGGGCGAGGCGCTGGCCTGAGTGGCCGTGCCCTCGATCAATCAGCTACTCACTCACTCGGGAATGCCAGGGCCGCGATCCTTCAGCTCCGCGAATTTGGCCGCCATGGTCGGGTTGCCTCGGGTCAGCTTCTTGATCGTCACGTCCTGCGCCTTGTCATTCGCCAGGCGCAGATTCCGGTCGGTGCCCAGGAGCGCGTCCTTGGTCTTTTGCAGGTGGTCGATGGACTTGTCGATCTCTGCAATCGCCTTCTGAAAATGCCCCGAGGCCAGGTCGTAGTTGCGCGCGAAGGCGGCCTTGAAGGTGTCTAGCTCGGTCTCGAACTTGGTGATGTCGATGTTCTGCGCCTTGACCAGGGCCAGCTCTGATTTGTATTTGAGCGAGTTCATCGCCGCATTGCGCAGCAAGGTGATGATGGGCAAGAAGAACTGCGGCCGCACGACGTACATCTTCGGGTAGCGGTGGAACACATCGACGATGCCGGTGTTGTAGAGCTCGCTCTCCGGCTCCAGCAATGACACCAGCACCGCGTACTCGCAGCCTTTTTCATTGCGGTCCTTGTCCAGCTCCTTGAGGAAGTCCTCGTTGCGGTTCTTGCTCGCCGTGCGGTCGCTCTCGTTCTTCATCTCGAACATGATGGAGACGATTTCGGTGCCGGCCTCATCCAGGTCGCGGAAGATGTAGTCGCCCTTGCTGCCTGTGCGTGCGTCGTTGTCTTTCTCGAAATAGGCTTTCGGAAAGGCCGTCGCGCGGATGCGGTTGAACTCGGTCTCGCAATGCTGCTCCAGCGTCTCGCCCACCATCTTGGTGGACAGGCGGGCCTTCATATCGCGCAGGCGCTCGATGGCATCGTCGCGGTCCTTGATCTGCGTCTCATACCTGTCCTTGAGGGACTTCTCCGCCAGTTGCTTCTCCAGCGCGGCACGCTCCAGCCCGTTCTTCAACTCGTCGCGCTCCTTCAGGACCGGGCTGACCGCTTCCGAAATCGCCAGCTGCTGGGTCAGCGCCACCGCATCGAGCTTGGCCTTCAAGGCCTGGATCTCGGCATCTTTGGCGGCGGCTGCTTTTTGCAGCTCGTTCATCAGCAGGGCCTCGGCCAATTTGGACGCGGCCTGTTGGTCTTGCTTGGCCTGCGCGAGCTCGTTCGCGAGGCTGTCGCGTTCCTTTTCGATGGCGCTGGTTGCCTGGGCCACGGCCAGCTTTTGCGCGACCTCCTTGGCATTGAGCGTGGCCTGCAGGCCTTGAATCTCGGCCTCTTTCGCGGCGGCGGCCATCTTCAATTCGCTGGCGAGCTTGGTCGTAGCCAGCTCGACGGCATTGCGCTTGTCCTGCTCCGCCAGCTCCAGCCGTTCATGCAATTGCTGCTCAAACTCACCGTCTCGTACCTGCTTCAAGATGTCGGCATAGCCGGTCTCGTCGATCTTGAAGGCCTTCCCGCAGTGCGGGCACTTGATGTCTTGCATGGTTTGGCTACTCCCGCCCTTGTTCGATTCCGCTCATGCTACGGCCTGAGGCGTCCTTGCCTGTACCCGCCCGCATCATGGAGGCAACAAGATTCGAGCTGTGGCAGCGTCAATTTCACGGCTCAGGCCCTCGATCAACGGTGACGCAGACCGGGCATGCTGCCAGTACAGCGGCACGTCCAAAGGGCTATCGGGTAGCTGGCTGCGGACGGCTCAATCGTCTAGCAAGCCGGCGACGAGGCCCAGGCCTACGCGGAACAGGTCCACCGTCAGGAAGCCAACGGCCGGGGCGGGCGGGCGGCCGTCTTCGCGTTGCGCGCGGGAGCGCTCCTTGGCCAGCGCGACGAGCGCGTCGGCCACGTCGGTTGGCTGGCCCCAGCTCTGCCGCGTCGGCACCTGGGCGTAGTTCTGCAAGGCTTTCTCGACGGCCTGCGGGTCGAGCAGCGACAGCGCCGAGCGGCAGTGCGCGCACGCGTCTTCCTTGCGCAAGTCCACCGGTGCGCCGCAGTTGCTGCAGTTGATGACGCCAACCTTGGCGGCGATGTCTGCGATCTCGGGCTTGGTGAGCTGCCGCACGAAACCTTTCTCGATCATGAAGGAAGAGAAGCTGCTGAAGCGCCCATGCCGGCTCTCGCAGCGGTGCGTGATGTAGCGGCCGGTGCGCACAATGTCGAAGCCCTGCAAGAGCCTGGTCTGGCAATGCGGGCAGCCCAGGCGCTGTGCCAGCGGCTGGTGCTGAGCGTCGCGGTGTCGGTGGATTTCCTTGAACATCGTCGCGATGGCTTCGGGCGCCAGCTTGAGGTTCTCCATGTGGTCGAACCAAAGGCCCTGGCAGGCGAAGCAGAAGTCGATCTCCACCTCGCCTCTGTATTGGCCGGGAAGGACATGCACCTGCATCGCGTCACCGCAGGATGGGCAGGGTCTGGCGAAGGGAGCTGGCATCGTTGGAATAGAGGTGGCGTGCTGGCGCCGATTTTGGCGCCGTTTTGCAACCGAGGGATGTCGCCGCCGGTGATGTCCGGCGCGTGGTGTAAGTTCGCAGCACAGAGAGGCTGAGGTGCGCGGGAGTAGCGCCTCGCGGAGGTCAATCACGAGGGCCCGCTGACGGTCAGCCTCCGCACCAATTGCTTCCGCCAATTCTTCGGTGGATTCCTGGGGTGTGTGGCGCTTTACTTCTTCTTTCCCAGTTATCCCTCTTCTTTCGGCTCGGTTCCACCGCGAGCGAATCGAAAAGTTCAGAGAAGCACGAACAAAGTTCAGAGTTGATTGGTTTTCGACACCCGAACCAATGCCTCCCCGCCCCAAGCCGCCAACAAATGCCGCCCCGGGCATAACTTCATTCGGCAAATGCATAAACCCGGGTTCCCCGCGAGTTACGGCATGGTTACATTGGGGTGACAATCGAAGCTGCGGTGCCTTACCTGGCGCCTAAGAGACTGTTGAAGACCGAAGTCATCCCGCGTCGGCTTTGCCTTTTCTGTGCTTTGAGTCGCCTTTTCCTGGGCGAAGCCATGAGCTGCATTGGGTCAGGCCCGACCTGCAGCACTGACCTTTGAGGTGAGTGCCTGCTGACGAGCTTGACCCAATACGACTTAACTTTGATTGGGAAAGCTATGAACCAGCCCGTGATGGAAGGCCTGCGCTTGAATGTGCCGGCATACGTGAAACACCAGCGTTTGATCGCCTGGGTGGCCGAAGTCGCCGCCCTGACGCAGGCGCGCGATGTCTACTGGTGCGACGGCAGCGAAGCCGAGTACGACCGCCTCTGCGCCCAGTTGGTGGCCGCCGGTACCTTCAAGAAACTCAACCCCGAGCTGCGCCCCAACAGCTATCTGGCTTGCTCCGACCCCAGCGACGTCGCTCGCGTCGAAGACCGCACCTTCATCTGCTCCGCCAAGAAGGAAGACGCCGGCCCGACGAATAACTGGATGGCGCCCGCCGAAATGCGCGAGCTGCTGCAAACCGGTGACAAGGCGCTGTTCAAGGGTGCCATGAAGGGCCGCACGCTCTACGTCGTGCCTTTCAGCATGGGTCCCATCGGTTCGCCCATCGCCCATATCGGCGTGGAACTGTCGGACAGCCCTTACGTGGCCGTGAATATGCGCACCATGACCCGCATGGGTCGCGCGGTGTTGGATGTCTTGGGTGAGGACGGCGTCTTCGTGCCCTGCGTGCACACCGTCGCCGCGCCGCTGGAAGCCGGCCAGGCCGACGTGAAGTGGCCTTGCAACCAGACCAAATACATCGTGCATTTCCCCGAAACGCGCGAAATCTGGTCTTACGGTTCGGGCTATGGCGGCAATGCCTTGCTGGGCAAGAAGTGCTTCGCCCTGCGCATCGCCTCCACCATGGGTCGCGACCAAGGCTGGTTGGCCGAGCATATGTTGATCCTGGGCGTGACCTCGCCCGAGGGCAAGAAGTACCACTTCGCCGCCGCCTTCCCCAGCGCCTGCGGCAAGACCAATTTCTCCATGCTGATCCCGCCGGCCGCTTTTGAGGGCTGGAAGGTCACCACCATCGGTGACGACATCGCCTGGATCAAGCCAGCAGCCGATGGTCGCCTCTACGCCATCAACCCCGAAGCGGGTTACTTCGGCGTGGCGCCGGGCACCAACACGCTGACCAACTTCAACTGCATGGCCAGCCTGAACAAAAACGTCATCTTCACCAATGTCGCACTGACCGACGATGGCGATGTGTGGTGGGAAGGCATGACCGACACCCCGCCCGCCCACCTGATCGACTGGCAGGGCAAGGACTGGACGCCCGCCATTGCCAAGGAAACCGGCGCCAAGGCCGCGCATCCGAATGCCCGCTTCACCGTCTCGGCCATCAACAACCCGGCCCTGGATGCCGAGTGGGACAACCCCGCCGGTGTGCCCATCGACGCCTTCATCTTCGGTGGCCGCCGCTCCACCACCGTGCCCCTGGTGACCGAAGCGCGTGACTGGGTGGAAGGTGTTTACATGGCCGCGACCATGGGCTCCGAGACCACCGCCGCTGCTGCAGGCCAGCAAGGCGTGGTGCGCCGCGACCCCTTCGCCATGCTGCCCTTCATGGGCTACAACATGGCGGACTACTTCCAGCACTGGCTGGACATGGGCAAGAAGCTGCAAACCCTGTGCGCCAGCTCGGGCGCCAAGCTGCCCAAGATCTACTGCGTCAACTGGTTCCGCAAGGGGGCGGATGGCAAGTTCGTCTGGCCCGGTTACGGCGAAAACATGCGCGTGCTGAAGTGGATGCTGGACCGCGTCGAAGGCACGGGCCAGGGCGAAGAGCACGCTTTTGGCGTGACCCCGCGCTACCAGGACATCAACTGGAAGGGCCTGGACTTCAGCCAAGAGCAATTCAACATCACCACCCACATCGACAAGGCGGCCTGGGCCACCGAGATGAAGTTGCACGAGGAGTTGTTCCAGCAACTGGCCTTCCACCTGCCGGCTGAACTGCCCGCTACCAAGGCCAGCATCGAAGCGCGCCTGAAGGCCGAGTAAACCGAGCGGATCGTTTGCACTCGGCAAGAGTGCAAGCGCCCAAGAAAAAGCCCGCCTATTGTTCAATCCAATCGGCGGGCTTTTTTCTGGTCTGGGCGCCGGTTAGGCGCCTTTGTCTTGTCTTAGCGGTGGTTTAGCGGCGGCAGTAAGCGGCGCGCAGTTCGGCAGCGAAGGAGGGCATGCTGCTTTCGTATTCCTTGGCCAGGGCCAGGATTTCGCGTTCGGCGCGGGCATCGGCGGCGGCGGCCATGCGGGCCTTGACCGAAGCGATCAAGCGCAGCCAGACGCGGGCGCCGATGGAGGCCACGGAACCGCCGTGACGCACATTGTTGCGAACGTTATAGCTGAGGGGACGACCGAAGGTTTGGGTAGCGACGCTCATGATGATTCTCTTCCTTGATTTGAGTTCGTTGATCAGAGGACGGGTCGGCGTTATCTGGGCAATCGGACTGCGGTGATGGGTGGTTTCTTGAACCGATGGACGAATTATGGGGTTTACCCTAGGAATGTCGCCAATGAATTGTTTGAATCTAAGATATAAGCAACGCGCATAGCGTCACACAGCCAACCCTAGGAGTCTGTCGGACTTGGAATCCGCCGGCGGAAAATCGGCCGCAGCGTCCCATTTCTCACCGGATTTGCAGCCCCATAGCCTGGCTATGGGGCTGCAAATCCGGCAAGAACTGGCCTCGCTGGGGCCGATTTCCGCTTTCGGCGGCCCAAGTCCGACAGACTCCTAGAAAACTCAGGCGGAGCGGCACGATGAACTTCCTAAATCTGGATCTGAACCTGCTGCGGGTCTTCGACGCCGTGATGGCTGAGCGCAACCTGACCCGTGCCGCCGAACGCCTGGCCATGAGCCAGCCGGCCGTCAGCCATGCGCTCAAGCGCTTGCGCGAAGCCTTGGGCGAAGAGTTGTTCGTTCGCCAGGCCTTTGGCATGAAGCCTACTTCGAGGGCCGAGGGCTTATGGCCCGAGGTGAGGTTGATCCTGCAGCGCCTGCAAACGCTCTTGGTGCCGGGCGACTTCAGGCCCGAGATCGAGGAGTACACCTTCCGCATCGCCATGGCCGACGCCACTGCCGCCCTGCTGCTGCCGCCTCTGGTGGCCCAGCTGGAAGAAGCGCGAGCCCTGGCCAACGTCCATGTGCTGCCGCTGACCACCCGTGATCCGCGCACGCTGTTGGAGCAAGGCGAGGTGGACTTCGCCGTGGGCTACTTCCCCGGCGCGGTGGCGGCCCTGCAATCGCAGGGCAATCAGTCGGCCATACGCCAACACCGCCTGTACGACAGCGAGTACGTCTGCGTGATGCGCCGCGATCACCCCTTGGGCCAGCAGCCGCTGGATTTGGATGCTTACTGCTCGGCCCACCATCTCTTGGTGAGCTTTTCGGGCCGGCCCCACGGTTTTGTGGACGAGGCACTGAATGCCTTGAACCGCAGCCGTCGCATCGTGCTGACGGTGAACCAGTTCTTTACCGCCGGGCGAGTGGTGGCCCAGTCGGATCTGTTGACCGTCTTGCCCGCCACTTTTGTCGAGGCCACGGGCTACCAGTCGCAGTTGCTGGAGCGGCCCTTGCCGGTGGCTTTGTCCAAGGTGCATGTGGATATGTTGTGGCATTTGCGCAGCGAAAGCCGCAGCGCCCAGCGCTGGATGCGCGAGCGCTTGATCGAGGCGGCACGCCAAGCAGGTGCAACAAGTGCGCCATCTGCGGCGACAATTGGGTCATGAGCACCGATCTGACCGAATCCGAGTTCGCTGAACTCGACGAACTTCTTGCCACCACACCGGCACCCTTGCAGCCCCTGGATGCCTCCATGCTGGATGGCTATCTCTGCGGTGTGCTGGTGCAGCCGCGCCTGATCGACATCGATGAATGGCTGCCCAATATCTTTGACTACGACGGCGGCGTGCTGCCCGAAGAAGTCGACCAAACCTGGCTGGCCCGCATTCGCGAGCTGACCGAGAGACGCCACACCGCGCTGAACCGCGCCATGGTGGAAGACGGCTGGTTTGACCCGGTCGTGTTGGATTTGACCGAGCCCGAGGATGCTGAAAAATCGGGAGAAGATGCGACTGCTGTTGCTCTTGACACGGAAGAAGACCCCGACCAGATCGCCGCCCGCGCGACCTACGAGGGCATGAGCCTGATCTCGCGTACCTTGATGCCTTGGGTGGCCGGCTTCCAGCACGCGGCGCTGTGCTTCCCCGAGTTGTCCGAGATGGACGACGATGCGGTGATGACGGCCCTGGCCCGCCTTTACCGCCATCTGCCGGCCGAGACGCCGGAAGAAAAAGAAGTGGTCGCCACCCTGGACCGCGAGCATCCGCTCAAGGATCTGGACGACGCCATCGAAGAGATGGTGGTGACCGTGGCCGACCTCTGCGACCTGACGCAAGAGCAGCGCTACCGCGTCGAAACCCTGCGCCGTGAAGGCCCCAAGCTGGGCCGCAACGACCCTTGCCACTGCGGCTCGGGGCGCAAGTACAAGCAGTGCCACGGGGCCAACTGATGGTTTTGGGGACTGACCTTTGAGCGAAGCGAAAAGCTCTGTCCCCAACTGACTAGAGAGTGATCTCAACTTTGCCCGCCCCTCGTTCGGGTCAGTTGAGCTTCCCCCTTCATGCACCTCCAACTCCTCTCCGACCTCCACCTGGAGACCGAGGCCTTCGACCCTGAGCCGGCCGAGGGCGCGGAGCTATTGGTGCTGGCCGGCGATATCGACAGCGGCTGGCAGGCCTTGCATCGCTTCAAGGACTGGCCTGTGCCGGTCTTGTTCGTGCCGGGCAATCATGAGTACGACCAGCGTGATTTCGATGCGGCCCGGGCGGGCTTGCGCGACTTGTCCGCACAACTGGGCTTCACCCTGCTGGACAACAGCAGCTGCATCCGCAGCGACGCCCAGCGCCGGCGGGTGCGTTTTCTGGGCAGCACGCGCTGGAGCGATTTCGACACCTTTGGCGAAAGCCAGCGCGAGCGCGCCATGCGGGCCGCCGGTTACTTTCAAAAGGTGATGGGCGCCAGCCGCAATGGCTCGCCCTTCGATGCCGCCGCCGTGCGTGAGGAAGGCCTGCGTTGCCGCGACTGGCTGGCCGCCGAGCTGAGCTTGGGCGAGCAGGGCCCGGACTGGGAGGCCACCGTGGTCATCACCCATTTCGCACCCTCGCTGCGCAGCGCCGACCCGCGCTACGGCAAGCAACCGGGCACGGCCAGCTTTTGCAACGATGACGAAGCCTTGCTGCCCGGCGCCCGCCTGTGGCTGCATGGCCATCTGCATTTCCAGAACGACTATCGTGTGCCAAACGCAGATGGCTCATCGACCCGGGTGATCTGCAATGCCCGTGGTCATGCCCGCAAGGGCGAGCCGGCGGGTTTTACGCCACGCGCACGGATCTCTGTTTTTGATTGATGCGGATCAAGCGCAGCGGCTTGAATCCTGCCAGACTGCCCACACGCTAATGGTTTAGCGAAGGAGGCAAAGTCCATGAAGATTCTCGTACCCGTTGACGGCAGCAGTTACACCAAGCGCATGTTGGCCTATTTGGCCGCCCATGATGAATGGCTGGGCGATGCCCACCAGTACACGGTATTGCATGTGGTGCCCGCCGTGCCGCCGCGCGCTGCTGCTGTGCTGGACAAGGAAGTCCTGAAGGGCTACTACGAAGACGAAAGCGAGAAGGTCTTGAAGACCCTGCGCACCTTCTTCAAGAAGCAAAAGATTCAGGCCGAGTTTGTGACCAAGGTCGGCGCGGCCGGTGAGGTGATCGCCGCCACCGCCGAAAAAGGCGACTTTGATCTGCTGATCCTGGGCTCGCATGGCCAGAGCGCCCTGCGCAATCTGGTGCTGGGCTCGGTGGCCACCAAGGTCATGGCCAATTGCAGCACCCCCGTGCTGCTGATCCGCTGAGCGAGTAAGTCGCGCTAGCGATCTGATCAGTTATGCCGCTTGGCGCTCAGCCAGGCCAGTGGTGACTCTTGCGTGCGCGCCAGGCGTTGAGACTCCAGTTCGGGCTCGGCGCTGGCGTAGCGGTAGTCTTCGCTGCCGTCCAGGCTCGCTTCCATGCCGAAGGCAGTGCCCATATCGGCAGGGTCGGCGTCGGGCGAGGTGGCCGGATTGCGGCGGAAAAAACGCAGTGATGGCGTGAATCGCATATCAAACCTCGCTTGTCTCTGAACTACTCCGAGCGCCGCTTTTATTGCGATCTAGTCTTGGCGAGTTCAGTGTGCGACAGACGGCTCGATCTCGAATCCCTAAGCTGGGGGTGAATTTGAGCCTAGTTGGCAAAATGTCACGCGGCCCCCTTTTGTCGGCTGGCGCCCGCTCAAGCCAAGGCCGTCTTGGCCCCCGCCGCCAGGGCTTGACCGATCAAGTCCAGCAAGGCCACTCGGGCCGGCGCGGAGGAGGACTCCGACAAGAGCTTCCACTGATGCCAGAACAGGGCCACGTCCACGCCCACCTCGGGTCGTAGTTGAATCAGCTCGCCCCGGCTCACCAGTTCGCGCACCTGCAACTCGGGCACCACGCCCACCCCCCATCCCATCAGGGCGGCGCGGACAATGCCTTCGCTGGAAGGTACATAGCGCTCCTGCAAGCGCGGGCTGCGCAGGCCCAGGGCCTTGCTGACCCAGAGGGCTGGCGTGTCGTCCTTGCGGTTGTAGACCAGGAATGGCGTGTTGGCGAAGCTGGATTCGCTCAGGCCCGCTGGCAGCCGGGCCTGCAGATAAGCCGGGCTCACCACGGCCACATAGCGCATCACGCCCAGGGCTTGCACCACACAGCCACGCAAGGCCTGGCGCACCGTGCTGACGCAGCCCAAGACCTCGCCTTGGCGCAGCCAGTCGTGGGTGAAGTCCTGGTCGTCCACCACCAACTCCAGGCCAAAGCCTTCTTTCAAACCGGTTTGCACAACGCCGTCCAGGGCAGGCAGCACCCAGGTGGCCAGGCTGTCGGCATTGACGGCGATGCCAATGCGCTCATTGGCCGAAACCCGGCTGCCCAGTTCGCGGGCCATATCGGTACGCATGGCTTGCAGCTGGCGGGCATAGCGCAAAAGCACCTTGCCCGGCTCGGTCAGGCGCAGCGGCCGCGAGCGCACCACCAGCAGCTGGCCGACTTGCGACTCCAGGCTGCGCAGGCGCTGGGAAACGGCGCTTTGGGTGATGGCCAGGCGTTGGGCGGCCCGCTCGAAGCTGCGTTCATCGGCCAGGGCGGCCAGGCAATCGAGGGCGGACGAATCGAGGTCTTTCATAAGTCTGGCTAATGTACGACTAGAGATATGAATCCGCCTTCTAGTTTGCCCTGATCATGGCCACAATCCGCGCCCAATGACACCCGAGCAGCCCCTTCCATTCAATGCGCTGATGCAAGGCTGGCTCACCGGGGCCAGCTTGATCATGGCGATTGGCGCGCAGAACGCCTTGGTCCTGCGCCAAGGCTTGATGCGCAGCCATGTGGCGCCGGTAGTGTTCTTCTGCACCCTCTCTGATGTGCTGCTGATCTGCCTGGGCGTGTTCGGCCTGGGCGCCGTGATCGCCAGCAGCCCCCTGGTCTTGAATCTGTTTCGCTGGGGCGGCGCCGTCTTCTTGATTCTGTACGGCCTGCGCGCCGCCCAAAGAGCTTGGGTCGGCGGGGCCGCCTTGCAGGCGGGCGCGAACGCCGCCGCATTGCGCGCCACCCTGCTGACTGCCGCCGCGCTGACCTTTTTGAACCCCCATGTCTATCTAGACACGGTGGTCTTGCTGGGCACTTTGGGGGCGCAGATCGCCGCCGAACAGCGCTGGGCCTTCGCCCTGGGCGCCAGCCTGGCCTCGCTGATGTGGTTCAGCCTGCTGGGCTTTGGCGCCGCCGCGGCCGCCGATGCCCTGCGCAAGCCCTGGGTCTGGCGCGCCATCGACGCCATGGTGGCTGTGCTGATGCTTGTCTTGGGCTTGCAACTGGCTTTAAAGCCGGTGGCCTGAGCCGAAAAGAATTCTTGAAATCTAAGTCTTTGGAGTTATCGCAATGAAAGTCGTCGTCCTGGGAGCCGGAATCATCGGCGTGAGCACTGCCTGGTATTTGCTGGAGCAGGGCCATGAGGTGATCGTCGTGGACCGGCAGAAAGACGCCGCCCTGGAGACCAGCTTTGCCAACGGCGCGCAAATCTCCGTCAGCTTCTGCGAGCCCTGGGCCAATGCTGGTGCGCCCTTCAAGGTTGCCAAATGGCTTTTGCGCGACGATTCGCCCCTGCTGTTCCGCCCCAAGCTGGACCCCAAGCAGTGGATCTGGGGCCTGTCCTTTCTGACCCAGTGCACCACGGCCGCCTTCGAACGCAATGTGGAGCAGCTCGTCCAGCTGGGCCGCTACAGCCACGCCAGCCACAAGGTTCTGGCGGCCAAGACCGGTATTGAATTTGAGCGCTTGGAGCGCGGCATCCTGCACTTCTTCTCCTCGCAGGCCGACTTTGAAGCGGGTGCGGCCGGTGCCGAGGTGATGCGTCGCCACGGTGTGGATCGCCGCGTCTTGAATCGCGAGGAGGTCTTGAAGGTCGAGCCGGCCTTGGCCGCGTTTGGCGCGAACATCCACGGCGGCACCTTCACGCCCAGCGATGAGTCGGGCGATGCCAAGGTCTTCACCCAGAAGCTGGCCCAGCTCTGCCAAGCGCGCGGCGCCCAGTTCCTGTGGGAACACGATGTGCTGGCGCTTTCCCGCCAGGGCGATGCCATCGACCAAGTGCAGATCGCCTCCTTGCTGACGGGCGCCAAGCAAAACCTCAAGGCCGACGCCTTTGTGGCGGCCATGGGTTCCTACACCCCGGCCCTGGTCAAGCCCTTGGGCGAGTTCCTCAATATCTATCCGGCCAAGGGCTATTCCGCCACCCTGAAGCTCAAGAAGCCCGAGGCCGCCAGCGTGGTCAGTCTCTTGGACGACACCCGCAAGATCGCCATCTCCCGCCTGGGCGACAGCATCCGCATTGCCGGCACGGCCGAGCTGGTGGGCTTTGACACCAACTTGAACAGCCCCACGGCCAAGGTGCGCTGCGACGCCCTGGTGCGCCGTTATGAAGAGCTCTTCCCCGGCGTGGCCGATCTGAGCGAGCGCAATTACTGGACCGGCCTGCGCCCCAGCACGCCGACCAACATCCCCTATATCGGCCGCAGCCGCAAGGCGAGCAATCTGTGGATCAATGCCGGCCACGGCACCCTGGGCTGGACCCATGGTGCCGGCTCCGGCCTGGCCCTGGCCGAGCTGATGGCGGGTCGCCGCCCGGAGATGGACTTCACCTTCTACGGCCCCAAGGCCTAAGCTTCAAAGCCCATGGCCGGGCGCGGGTCGGCTTAGGCAGATCGGGAAAAAAGGCGTCGGCCGCTACAATCCGCGCCCCCTCTCCCGTCTTTCGCGCAGGCTCCTGCCTGCGCCTGCTGCCGCCTCCATGAGTTCATCCGTCCCGCAATCCGCCTCTTTCTGCGCCATTGACTTTGGCACCTCCAACTCGGCCATCGCCATCCCGCGTGCGGCCGGCGGTGCGGCGCAGCTGGACGTGAGCCAGTCGCCCATGGCCCTGGTGGAACTGGAGCCCGGCCATCTGACCATGCCCACGGCAGTGTTTTATTACGTCGACGGCAAGCATGATGCCGACGGCCCGCCGCGTGCCTTCGGCCGCGCGGCCGTGGCGGCGTACATTGAGGGGGCGGACGGGCGCTTGATGCGCTCGATGAAGAGCATTCTGGGCTCGGGCCTGATCGACCAAACCACCGATGTGGGCGGTGGCCGTGGCGTTAAGTATGCCGACATCCTGGCCGGTTACTTGAAGCGTCTGCGCAGCAAGGCTCTGGCCGCCGGCGCCGCCGCGCCGCTGAACAAGGTGGTGCTGGGCCGGCCGGTGTTTTTTGTGGACGGTGAGCCCGCGCGTGACGCGGCGGCCCAGGCCTCGCTGGAGGCGGCTGCGCATGCGGCCGGATTTGACGAGGTGCATTTCCAGTTCGAACCCATTGCCGCCGCCTTCGACTTTGAAAGCCAGTGCAGCAGCGAGCAGATCGTGTTGGTGGCCGACATCGGCGGTGGTACCTCGGACTTTTCCGTCGTCCGTGTGGGGCCACAGCGCGCCCAGCGCCTGGACCGCCGCGACGACATCCTGGCCAATCATGGCGTCCACATCGCCGGTACCGACTTCGACCGCCATGTCGAGCTGGCCAGCGTGCTGCGCGAGTTCGGCTACCGCTCCCTGGGCCCGGAGCGGGTGGGTTCGCCCGCGCGCGAAGTGCCCAGCGGCGTCTACTTCGACCTCGCCACCTGGCATCTGATCAACACCGTCTACAGCCCGCAGCGCGTCGCCGAGCTGCGCAATATGCGCAGCTTCTATGGCAATCTGCAGCATCACCAGCGCCTGATGACGGTGGTGGAAGACCATCTGGGCCATGAGTTAGCGGCGCGCGCCGAGGGCGCCAAGATCGCCGTCTCCGGGGGCGGCGACACCGTCATCGACCTGGGTGTGGTCGAGAACGGGCTGAAGATTGAGCTGTCGGAACAAGTGGCGGTGGCGGCCTTGGATGGCGATATCAACCGCATCGTCCAGGCCGGCCGCGAGACCGTGACCCAGGCCGGCCTGAAGCCCGAGCAGATCAACGCGCTCTATTTCACCGGCGGCTCCACCGGCCTGCGCCTGTTGGCCGAGCGCATCGCGGCCGACTACCCCCAAGCCACCCTGGTGCGCGGTGACCGTTTCGCCTCGGTGGCCACGGGCTTGGGCCTGCACGCGGCGCGCTTGTTTGCGCGCTGATACAGGCGTTTGCCAAGCAAAAGGGCCGCATCATGCGGCCCTTTTGCTTTCAATCGAATTTCAGTAGCGGCCGCGCGGCGGCGGCCCACGCCGCGCCGGTGGGCGCTGAGGCGCGGCGGCGCGAGGCTGTGGGCGGCTGATATCGGCCAGCATCAGCGTGGCGACGACCAAGCCTTCGACCGCTTCGCTTACATCTTTGGGCGGCTCCAGGGTCTCGATCTCTTCCAACAGATCGTCCGCGTCTTCCAGATCCTCGGGGTCCAGATGCATGAAGAGGGTGGCCAGGGGCTCCAGCAGATCGGCCGCGTCCTCGCGCAGCAGATCAGGGAAGACGTCGGTGGCCAGGGCAAAGCCCGCCACCCAGGAGAAGACTACCTCGGAGGGGTTGGCGTCGTCATCGGCCTCTTCGTCTTCTTCGTCGAAGGCCAGCTCAAACACCCAGGGATCGAACCATTGGCGATCGACGATGGCCTGGTTCAGCTCCTGGTAGCGACGCTTGACCAGGCTCAGCAGCTCGCGGCTGTCAAAGCCGGCGGGGGCAGGGCGGCCCTCGCTGTCCAGCACATAGCGCGTCCACTGAAAGGCCTGCACGGCCTTGGGCTGCAGCAGCACCCCGACCAGATAGCCGTCCAGCATGGAAATATCCAGCGGCTCCAGCGGCGCAGGCACGCGGTCCAACATTTGCTCGAGTTGCGCCATCTCCGCCTCGCTGAGCGGCTGAATCTGCGGCTTGGCTGCAGGAGCAGGCTTGGCCGCCTGGGCCGGGCGCGCGCCTGCGTGTTGGCCAGGGCGCTGGCCAGGGCGTGCGCCGCCGGGGCGGCCGGCGGCCGGTCGGTGTTGGGAAGGCGAGCGTGGGGGCTTGGGTGAACTCATGGCCGTATTGTCCCGCCGATTGGGGATGGCCGCGCGTCAACGCCTCTCTAGAGTTCGAGCCATTGCAGCGCTGGCGCTGCTCAGTTGACCCAACGATGTCCTCAACAGGACTTCTTCCGCCCAAACGGCCTGCCTGTTTGGGCGTCTTTTTTGGGCGCGAGCGCAGGCTCAGAAGCCCTTCTTCATGCCCTGCTGCAGATGCGCGATCAGCAGCTTGACCGGCCGTGGCGTCGTGCTGCTCCAGGGGTGGATGGCATAAACAGCGTCGCCGAAAAAGCCCACCGGCCGCCAGTCACTCAAGACCTCGACCAACTCGCCACCTTGCAGGGCCTGGCTCGCGGTGAAGTCGGGCAGGAGTGTCAGGCCCAAGCCGGCCAGGGCGGCGTCACGCAGGATCTCGCTATTGCTGGCGCGCAGCGGGCCAAGGACTGGGATGCGCTGGCGTTGCCCATTCGCTGAGCGCTGCTCAAACAGCCAGACCGCCGGCCCCGGCCGTAAATAAGCCAGGCAGGCGTGCTGGCCCAAATCCTCTGGGTGCTGTGGTGCCGGGTTTGCATGCAGATAGGCTGGGCTAGCCACCAGCAGGGCACGCGAGCTGCAGAGCTTGAAGGCCACATGGGTGTCGGGCGGGGCGCTGGTGTGGCGGATGGCCAGATCAAAGCCTTCCTGCGTCAGCGGCACCAGGCGGTCACTCAGGTCCAACTCGACCCGGATCTCGGGGTAGCGGGTAAAAAAACTGTTCAGCAAGGGTGCCACATGCTGGCGGCCCAGGGCCACCGGCGCGGTGACGCGGATCAGGCCGCGCGCCTGGCCCACGGCGTCGCGCGCTGCGCCCAGGCTGCGGGTGATGTGGGCAAAACTGGCCTCGGTTTCTTCCACCAGGCGCTGGCCGGCCTCGCTCAGGCGCACCGAGCGGGTGGTGCGCGCCACCAGGGTCTGGCCCATGGCCCGCTCCAGCTCGGCGATGCGCTGGCTCACCGCCGCCTTGGACAGGCCCAGGCGCTGTGCCGCCTTGGTGAAGCTGCCCAGCTGGGCGATCACGGTCAAGGCGTGGAGCTGGCCCCACAGCACGTCGTGGCGAATCTCGGGAGCTGGCGTTTTCATGATTGTTCATCTTATCGAACAATCAAATCGGCGAAAGCGGATTGGCAGAAGACCAGGCCCTGCCTAGACTCAGGCCAAACCTGGAGACCTTGATGAGCAACAACCCCACCGCCCCCTACACCAGCAGCGCCGCACTGACGCATTTCATCAACGGCCAGCCGCAGGCCGCGACCTCGGGCCGCAGCCAAGCCGTCTACAACCCGACGACGGGTGCCGTCGCCCGCCAGGTGCAGCTGGCCAGCCAGGAGGATGTGAACGCCGCTGTCGCCGCTGCCCAAGCCGCCTTCCCGGCCTGGGCCGATGCGCCGCCGCTGCGCCGCGCGCGGGTGATGTTCAAGTTCCTGGAGCTGCTCAACCAGCACAAGGACGCCTTGGCCGCCATGATCACCGCCGAGCACGGCAAGGTCTTTACCGACGCCCTGGGCGAAGTGGCGCGCGGCATCGACATCGTGGAGTTCGCCTGCGGCGCGCCCCAGCTGCTCAAGGGTGACTTCACCGACCAGGTCTCCACCGGCATGGACAACTGGACCCTGCGCCAGCCCCTGGGCGTGGTGGCGGGCGTGACGCCCTTCAACTTCCCCTTCATGGTGCCGATGTGGATGGCGCCCATGGCCTTGGTGACCGGCAACTGCTTTATCTTGAAGCCCAGCGAGCGCGACCCCTCGCCCAGCTTGTTCGTCGCCGATCTGCTCAAGCAGGCCGGCTTGCCGGACGGCGTGTTCAACGTCTTGCAAGGCGACAAGCTGGCCGTCGACGGCCTGCTGCACCACCCCGATGTGAAGGCCCTGAGCTTTGTGGGCTCCACCCCCATCGCCCAATACATCTACCAAACCGGCGCGGCGCAGGGCAAGCGGGTGCAGGCTCTGGGCGGAGCCAAGAACCATATGGTGGTGATGCCCGATGCCGACATCGATCAAACCATTGATGCCCTGATCGGCGCGGCTTACGGCTCGGCCGGTGAGCGCTGCATGGCCATCTCGGTGGCGGTGCTGGTGGGCGATGTGGCCGACAAAATCGTGCCTCGCCTGGCCGAGCGCGCCCACGCCCTGAAGATCAAGAACGGCATGGAGCTGGATGCCGAGATGGGCCCCATCGTCACGGCCGAAGCCCGCGACCGCATCGAAAACTACATCGCCACCGGCGTGGCCGAGGGTGCCAGCCTGGTGGTGGACGGCCGCGGTCACAAGGTGGTGGGCTTTGAGAACGGCTTCTTCACCGGTGGCACCTTGTTCGATCACGTCAAGCCCGAGATGCGCATCTACAAGGAAGAAATCTTCGGCCCGGTGCTGGCCTGTGTGCGCGTGAACGACTTCGCCCAGGCGGTGGATCTGGTCAACGCCCATGAGTTTGGCAACGGCGTGGCCTGCTACACCAGCGACGGCAATGTGGCGCGCGAGTTCGCCCGCCGCATCCAGGTCGGCATGGTGGGCATCAATGTGCCCATCCCCGTGCCCATGGCCTGGCATGGTTTCGGCGGCTGGAAGAAGAGCTTGTTCGGCGATATGCATGCCTATGGCGAGGAAGGCGTGCGCTTCTACACCAAGCAAAAAAGCATCATGCAGCGCTGGCCCGCCAGCGTGGCCAAGGGCGCCGAGTTCGTGATGCCGCAAAGCCGCTGAGGCCGGCTCGGCCCGGCAGCAGGCGGGCGAGCAGCGCACACCCCCTGCTTTGAGTGGCGGGCCATCCACAAGCAGGGGGATGGCCGTCTGACTTCGGCTACCCTATGCGATCCGCCAAGGTTGAGGCTAGAGGCCGCTCATGCAAGAAGTCGAAGGCAGCGAGGTTTCCTGCGAACAAATCCACCAATGGTTGGCTGCGGCCAACGCCCAGCGCCAGGCGAATGTCGAGCTGGGTCTGAATCTGGCCAGCCTGGCTTGGGATGCCGCTCGGCTACAGGGTTATCTGGCCGAACATTTGGAGGCGGGCTGCTTGCGCGCCTTTTTCCTGTTTCGGCGTGGCGAGATGCAGGAAATGCTGGCCGCCAGCCACAAGCTGCTGCCCATGTTGCGCGAGCAGGGCAGCACGCCGCGTCTGTGCGAGTTGCTGCGTTGGATGGCCTTTGCCGCCGCTGATCTGGGTTTGTTTGAGGAGGCGCTGGCCTCGGTCAACGAAAGCCTGGCCCGCGCCCGTGAGCTGGGCGACAAACGCCTGATCGCCGTGGCCTTGAACGCGGTGGGCGCCTGCCTGGAGCGCATGGGCGACCCCTGGCAGGCCGAGCGCCTGATGAATGAGGCGGCTGCCTTGCTCGGTGAGGCCGCCAGCGACTACGAGCGCATGGTCTCGCACAACAATCTGGCCACGGTGGCCCTGGGCATGTTCAATCTGCTGCGCCATAGCGAGCAGGCCGAGCATCAGCGCGAGCGCAAGGAGGCCTTGCAACGCGGCAGCCACCATGCCCAGGCCGTACGCCCCCATGCCCTGGCCTTGGGTGAGAGCTATTTGCTGGCGCTGAGCGATGCCAATGGCGCGGAGATCTTGCTGCACCAGGGTGAGCTGGCGGCGGCGCAAGCGCTCTTGAAGGGGGCATTGGCCAATGCTCATGAGTTTGGCTATGTGGCCCTGATCTGGCGCATGCGCTGCACCGAGGCCGAGATCGCCCTGGCCCAGGACGAGGCCGAGCAGGCCATGCGCGTCCTGAGCGAGGTGCTGACCGAATCGGCCGGCCGGGCCAAGGCCAATATCGCGATGCGCTTGCACCATGCGGCCTACCGCGCCTGCAAGCGCCTGGGGCGCATCGAAGCGGCCCTCGGCCATCTGGAGTGTTACCAAGGCCTGGAGCGTGAGCGCAGCGTGACCCAGCTGATGGCCCAGGCGCGCTTTTTCTTCAGCCGTATGGAGGCCGAGCGAGCCCTGGACCTAGCGCCGGCCAGCAGTAGCCCGGTGAGCCGGCCCGCTGCCGAGGAGGACGAAAGCCTCTTGCGCGACCCGCTCACCGGCCTCGGCAATCTGCGCTGCATGGCGGCGCGCATGCCCGGCCTGATCCGCCGCGCCGAGCAGGAGGGCGGTGCCCTGACCCTGGCCTTGATTGATGTGGACCGCTTCAAGTCCATCAACGAGAAGCATGGCTCGGCCGTGGCCGACCGGGTCTTGCAAGAGTTGGCCCAGATGCTGCGCGACAACACCCGCGGCAGCGACCTGCTTCTGCGCTGGGCCGGCGAGGAGTTTTTGGTCGTGCTGCCCGACACGGTGGCCGACCGCGCTTTCGAGGTCTGCGAGCGCCTGCGCCAGGCGGTGGAATGTTTCCCCTGGAGCCAGCTGGCGCCCGAGCTGGATGTGACTCTGAGCATAGGCCTGGCCAATGCGCCGCCCTATGCCACCGATCTGCTGGTGGCGCGTGCCGAGAGCGCCATGTACCGCGCCAAATACCTGGGCCGCAACCGCGTCGCCCTGGCCTGAGCGGGGCTTCGCGGGCTCAGCCCAGATCGCGGGCCTGCACCAGATTGCGGCCCTGGGCCTTGGCCCGGTACATGCCCTGATCGGCGCGGTTCAGCACCGCGTCGGCGTTGGCGTCGCTGGGCTGGGCCTCGGCGATGCCAAAGCTGGCCGTCAGCGGCCAAGACCGGCCCTGCCAGCTGAACTGGCTTTGCTCCAGCATCCAGCGCATGCGCTCCGCCACCAGGGCCGCGCCAGCCAGATCGGTCAGCGGCAGCAGCACGCAGAACTCCTCACCGCCCATGCGGCCCAGCCTGTCGACATCGCGTACCGAATGCCCCAGCACCTCGACCAGGCGCTGCAAGGCGGCGTCGCCGGCCGCATGGCCCAGGCTGTCGTTGAGCTGCTTGAAGTGATCCATATCAATCATCACCAGGGCATAGGGCTTGCCGCGTTGCAGGCGCAGATGTTCGGTCTCGATGGCCTCTTGCAGAGCGCGTCGGTTCAGCACCCGGGTCAGTGGGTCCTGGCGGGTCAGCAGCTGAATCTGCAGGATCAGCTTCATCAGCACCAGAAAAGCCAGGGTGGCATTGATGACCAGATTCATGGCCAGGCTGGACCAGAGAAAGGTCAGATTGGCGCGATCGGCATCCAGCAGATCGGGGGCATAGGCCTCGCCCTGGGAGAAGGTCGCCAGGGCGCGCTGCGCCAGCAGGGCACAGATGATGAAGAGCGGCCCGGACAATAGCGCGCTCAGCCCGGGCTTGACGCGGGTGCGCAGCTGCCGCCAGGTGTCCAGGCCGGCCAGCAAGGCCAGCAGGGCCAGGCCGCTGAACACGATGCGGCTTTGCGGCCGCAAATCCCCCACATAGGGCAGCGTCGCCAGCGCCGCGACGGCGCACAACCAGATGAACAGGCCGCTGCGCCAGGCCAGAGGTTTTTGGCCCAAGGCCGGCATGCCGGCGCGCAAGGCCGCCAGACCGGCCAGAGACATGGCGTCCGAACCCCAAAAAGCCAGCAGATCCGGGGCTACACCGCGCAAGGCATGGCTGGCCAGGGAGCCGGCCAGCAGCAGATTGGACAGGGCCATGCAGGCCGAAACCTTGGGCACCACATTCAGGGAGCTGGCCATGGCGGCCCAGAACACGCTGGCCAGTAACAGAATCAGCACCATGGCGGCCAAAAGCGTGAAGGGGTCGGCGGCGAGCGGGCTGCTGCTCATAGCGTGGCGGCTCGCAGTTCCGGGGCGTCGGCGCAGACACGGTCACGGCCCTGGGCCTTGGCGCGGTAGAGCAGGTCGTCGGCCATGGCCAGGGTTTTGTCGCCCTGGGGGTCGTCTTGCAAACAGGGCATGACGCCAAAGCTGGCCGTCATGGTCAAGGCCTGACCCTGCCACAGCAGGGGCTCGCTGCGCAGGGCCTGGGCCATGCGTTCGGCCACCATCTGTGCATCGGCCAGGGCGGTGTGGGGCAGCAGCAGGCAGAACTCCTCGCCCCCCATGCGACCGAGCTGGTCCAGCGCCCGCATATTGGCGCGCAAGACCTGGACCAGGTGGCGCAGGGCGGCATCGCCGCAGGCATGGCCGTGCTGGTCGTTGATGCGCTTGAAGTGATCCACATCGATCATCACCAGGCAATGGCTCTGGCCGCGTTCCACCTGGGCTTGCAGGCGGCGCAGCTCGGCGCTGAGGGCGCGGCGGTTGAGGGTGTCGGTCAGGCCGTCGCGCAGCGTCATGTGCTTGACCCGGCCGATCAGGCGTGCCACCACCATGCCTACCAGGCTGATGCCTATGCACAACTCGATGAAGAGATCGGTCCAGGCCAGGGGCACGCTGGGCAGGTCTTCACGCAAAAACCACTCACGCCACTGCGGCAGCCAGGACAAGGCCAGGGCCTGGCCCAACATCATCAAGGCCCACAAGGCATAGGGCATGCACAGCAGCAGGGTGACCAGCAGCGGCTGTTCGGCAACCCGGCCCGCCAGCACATCGCGAAAAGCCGTCAGGGCCAGCAAGCTCATGCACAGTGACAGCACAAGCAGGCCCGCATCGGCCTGGCCCAAGCTGCTCAGCAGCAGGCTGCCCAGCACCGCGCCCGCCGTGAGCAGGCCCAGCGTGCTGAAGTGAAAGCGCAAGCGCATCAGCTTGCGCACGCCCAGGGCCAGCAAGGCCATGCTGATCACCAGGGGCAGCTCATTCATCCAAGGCCCCAGGGCTTGGGGCCAGAGCTTGGAGCAGCTGGGACAGTAGAGCCCGGGAATGGAAACGAGGTTTGCGGCAAGCAGCAAGAGGCTGGCCTGGGGAGCGATGCGGAAAAGACGCCCCATCGCCAGCCAGACAAAGGCCATGAAGCCGTTGAACACGGCAATCACCAGCATCAAGGTGTTGGCGTCAAAAGGCGGCATCGAGGAGGAGGGGGCAAACGGGCATGAGCTGCCCCCCATCATCACAACTCAACCCCTTCTGCACAAGAGCGCGGTGAACTGTTTCGTTACGGATTCACGCTCTCTTGAGCCAGGGCTGGATCGGTCGGATTCGCTGGGCCTCGGTCGGCCCTGATAGGCATTAGCGCCGCTCCACCACCACCGTCTCCACCGCCAGGGCTTGGCGCACCCGCTCGGCCGCCTGGCGCGCGTCCTCGCGGCTGGCGTAGGGGCCGGCTTGCAGGCGATGCAGGGCACGGTCCTTGAACACCGCCAGCAGCGGCGCCATCCAGTCGGCCTCCTGCACCAGTTTCTTGCGGAAGGACTCCGCCCCGTCCAGCCGGCTGAAAGCACCGAACTGAATCCAAAAGCCCGGCGCCGCCACCCGCGGCATGGGCGCCGGATTGCCGGCCGAGACCGGCACATCGGCCACCGGGCCGGGCAGGGCGGCCGCAGGCGGCGCTGCCAGCTGCTCGGTGCGGGTCTGCTGGGGGGCGCCGACCGGCTCGGCGGCGGCGTAAACAGGCGCTTCATCCCCGCTGCGCTGCCAGGCGCCGCTGCGAATGTCTTCGTAGGTGATGCGCTCCACCTCCACCTTGGCCACGCCGTGCAGTACGCCCAGCTTGAGGGCGGCGGTGTAGCTGAGGTCGATGATGCGGCCCTTGTGGAAGGGCCCGCGGTCATTGATGCGCACAATCACCTCGCGCCCATTGGCCGGGTTGCGCACCCGGGCATAGCTGGGGATGGGGATGGTGGCATGGGCGCCGGTCATGGCGTACATGTTGTAGATCTCGCCGCTGGAGGTGGGGCGGCCGTGAAATTTCTTGCCATACCAGGAGGCCAGGCCGGTTTCGACCAGGGGCTTGTCCTCGGTGATGGGCTCGTAGCGCTGGCCCAGCACCTCGTAGGGCTTGTTGGGCCCGCCCTTGCGTATGGACTCCAGCTGCGGGCTGGCATTGGGCACTTTGTCCAGATTGGCTGGGATGACGGCCTCGGGGCCGTCTTTGTCGGGGTTGGGCGCCGGGGCGGGGCGTTTGCTGACGGCGCCAGCTGTGGGTTTGCTGGGCGCGCGGCTGGCGCAGCCGCCCAGGCTCAGGGCCAAGGCCAGGCTCAAACTCAGGCCAAGCGGCAGGGAAGGGAAATTTCGCATGGGCGCAAGTATGCTTTGCCCAAGGGCAACGCTAAACAAGTCCCTCGTGCGCTGCGCATCCCCGCTTCGGGCGCCCAACGGCGTTGCAAATCCTCGCCATAGCTGCGGCTATGGCTGTGGTTTGCGCCTTGTTGGTCATCCCGAACCGGGGCGCGCCGCATCACGGGGACTTATTCACCGTCGCCCAAGACTTTCCATCACTGAGCAAGGCAGATTCCGATGACTCACTATGTCTTCCCCCCGGCCGAGCAGGCCAGTGTGGCCGTGCGCGGCAGCAGCGCCCGTTATGCCGTCAGCCGAATTTTCTGCGTGGGCCGCAATTACGCCGCTCATGCCCGCGAGATGGGCAGCGACCCGGACCGCGAGCCGCCTTTCTACTTCACCAAGCCGGCCAGCGCCCTGACGCCTTCCGGCAGCAGCGTGCCCTATCCGCCCGGCACGCAAAACTACCACTACGAGATGGAGTTGGTGATCGCCATCGGCGCGCCGGTTTTCAAAGTTAGGCCTGAGGCCGCGCAGGCGGCGGTCTGGGCCTATGCCGCGGGCCTGGACATGACGCGCCGCGATTTGCAGGCCGAGTCCAAGGCGGCGGGCCGGCCCTGGGACACGGCCAAGGGCTTTGAGCAGTCGGCCGTCATCAGCGAGCTGGTACGTGCCAGCGAGACCGGGCCGCTCACACGTGGCCGCATCAGCCTGGCGGTTAATGGGGTGACGAAGCAGCAGGGCGATCTGGCCGACATGATCTGGAACGTGCCCGAGATCGTGGCCAACCTCTCCCAGCTCTACCACTTGCAGCCGGGTGATCTGATCTACACCGGCACGCCCGAGGGCGTGGGCCCGGTCATGCCGGGCGATGTGATCACCGGCGAGATCGAGGGGCTGAGCAGTCTCTCGCTCACCGTTATCGAGCCCGCCTAAAATTCGCGTCCCTCGCTACCAACTGCCATCGCCCATGTTCAGCCATAACGAAACCCTGGAAGAAGCCCGTGCCCGCAATATCCGCGAGGCGCTGATGGAAGACATCGGGGTGTGCGACTGGACGGCCCAGCTGGTGCCGGCCGGCCGCCGGGTGCGGGCCCATGTGCGGGTGCGCGAGCAGGCGGTGCTGTGCGGGCGCGATTGGTTTGAGGGCGTGTTCCAGAGTCTGGACCGCAGTGCGCGCATCGACTGGTTGTACGCCGAAGGCGCCGAGATGCAGGCCGACAGCATCGTCTGCCGCATCGAGGCCGATGGCCGCGCCCTGCTCTCGGCCGAGCGCCCGGCCTTGAACTTCATGCAACTGCTCTCGGCCACGGCCACCCTGACCCATGCCCATGTGCAGGCGATTGCCGGTGCCAGCACGAATCCGCGCGGCTGCGTGGTGCTGGACACGCGCAAGACCATCCCCGGTCTGCGCCTGGCGCAGAAGTACGCCGTGCGGGTGGGCGGTGGCGCCAATCAGCGCCTGGCCCTGTATGCAGGCATCTTGATCAAGGAAAACCATATTGCCGCCGCCGGTGGCGTGGGCGCGGCCCTGCGTGCCGCCCAGGCCTTGCAGTCCGGCGTGGATATCCAGGTCGAGGTGGAAACCTTGGCCCAGTTGCAAGAGGCGCTGGACGCGGGCGCGGTGAGCGTGCTGCTGGATAACTTCAGCGAACCCATGATGCGCGAGGCCGTGAGCTTGAATCAAGGCCGCGCCTTGCTGGAAGTCTCGGGCGGCGTGGCCCTGGATCAGCTGCGCTGGATCGCCGCCACCGGCGTGGACCGCATCTCCATCGGCCGCCTGACCAAGGATGTGCGGGCGGTGGACTACTCGATGCGGGTGGACGGGCCGCTCTGAGCCGCCGAGCGGCAGCTTATTTGTTGAACCAGTCTTCGTCGGGCAGCCCGGCGAAGACCTTTTTCAAGCCACCGCCCCAGCCCTCGCGCAGCTTGTTGAAGTAGGGGTCGCTGGCGGTGATGCGGTGCGGCTCGGCCGGTGCGAAGCTGTCGGCCTTGTAGAGCAGCATATCGATGGGCAGGCCGACCGAGAGATTGCTGCGAATCGTCGAGTCGAAGGACACCAAGGTGCATTTGGCCGCTTCGGCCAGCGTGGTCTCGATATTCACCACCCGGTCGATGATGGGCTTGCCGTATTTGGACTCGCCGATCTGGAAGTAGGGCGTGTCGTCGGTGGCCTCGATGAAATTGCCCTGGGCGTAGACGTGGAAGATACGCGGGCGCTCGCCCCGGATCTGGCCGCCGACGATGAAGTTGCCGCCAAAGTCCACGCCCTGGCCCAGGCTCTGGGCATTGGCGTCGCGAGCCACGATCTCCTTCACCGTTTTGCCCACCAACTCGGCCACGTCATACATGGAACGGCGGTTGTGGAGATGGTCTTTCTCGATGTCCAGGCGCTGGCGCAGCAGGCTGACGACGCTTTGGGTGGTGGCTAGATTGCCGGCGCTCAGCAAGGTGATCAGGCGCTCGCCGGGCACCTCGAAGATGCTCATCTTCTTGAAGGTGGCGATCTGGTCGACGCCCGCATTGGTGCGTGAGTCCGAGGCGAACAGCAGGCCCGCATTGAGGCGCATGGCGACGCAATAAGTCATAGAACGATGTGGCTACAGCAAAGGGAGAAAGACGGGCCGCCCGGGCCTGAGCCGCCGGCAGCGCGAAGTCCGATTATCCCCGCTTGAATTGAGAAAGCCCCGATCACGCCTGGGTTTGGCCCTGGGCCAGCGTGACTTGTACCGCGGCTTGCATGGCTTCGGCGCCGCCGCCCAAGCGCATGCCACGCACCGGGCAGGCATCGAGATAGTCCAGGCCGATCGCCAGTTTGACGTAGCGTGCATCGGCCAGGCATTGGTTGGAGACATCGAAGCCCAGCCAGCCGCCGCCCTCGGCGGCCGTGCCGGGCAATCGCACCTCGGCCCAGGCATGGCTGGCCACATGCTCGGCATCGGCCGCCAAATAGCCGCTGACATAGCGGGTCGGTATGCCCAGCAAGCGGGCACAGGTGGCGAAGACCTGGGCATGGTCTTGGCACACGCCCAGATGTCGCGCAAAGGCTTCGGCCGCCGGCGTGGCGGCATCGGTGGTGCCGGGGGTGTAGGGCATTTGCAGGGCCAGGGCTTCCAGCAGGGTGAGCAGGCCTTGCATGGGGTCGGCCGCCACGCGCTGGGCATGTTCGGCGGCAAAGGCGCGCAGGGCTGTATCGGCCTGAGTCAGCGGTGAATCGCGCAGGAATACGGCGGGGGGGAAGGGGCCGTCGTCGGCGTCCGGCTGCGGCGCGGCGTCCTCGGTCTCGATCACGCCGCTGGCATGGAGGTGGATCTCGCTGTGCGGCTTGTCCAGGGTCAGCACATGCATTGCATTGCCGTAGGCGTCGAGGCAGCGACTGGCCTTGGCCGGCAGGCTCAGCTCCCACTGCAGGACGCGCTGGCGTGCGCCGTTCACCGGCGTCAGGCGCAGGTACTGGGTGCTGCGCTTGACGGGGCTGGCGTAGCGGTAAACCGTTTCGTGATGGATGGCGAGGTGCACGGTTGCTGCCCTAGTTGGCTTCGAAATAGGCTTCGCGGACGGCGTCGCCCAGCTGTGCGGACTTCTGCAAAAACGTGGTCAGCCAGTGATGGACGCCCAGCTCCAAGACCTCGTCCACCGTCCCATGCTCCAGGCGTAAGGCCATGCGGCCGGCCAGTTGTTTGACGATGCGGCCGGCGTCCAGCGAGCCGCTGCGGGCCTCGATATGGGGCAGGATGTCGCGGATCTCGTCGCAGCAGGCGCGCAGAGAGCGTGGCACATCGGGGCGCAGGATCAGCAGCTCGGCCACCCGGCGCGCGTCCAGCCGGTCGCGGTAGACGGCGTGGTAGGCCTCGAAGGCCGAGAGCGAGCGTAAGAGCGCGCTCCAGGTGTAGAAATCGGGCGCGCTTTCCACGGCGACATTGACCGGCGCCAGATTGGCCTCGGCCGGCTCGATCAGCTGGGACTTCACGTCCAGCAGGCGGGCGGTGTTGTCGGCTCGCTCGATAAAAGTGCCCAGGCGTATGAAGTAATAGGCTTCGTTGCGCTGCAGCGTGCCCTGGGTGGCGCCGCGAATCAGATGGGAGCGTTCCTTCACCCAGTCGTAAAAGCTGGAGACATCGGCCACGCCGCGTTTGGGCATCTGACGCCCTTCCAGCCAGGTGGCGTTGATGGCTTCCCACATCTCGCTGGTGATCTGGCCGCGCACCGCGTGGGCGTTCTCGCGGGCCTGGCGCAAGCAGCTCAGCACCGAGGCGGGGTTGTTCAGATCCAGGGCCATGAAGTTGAACAGGCGGTTCGCTTCCAGGGTCTGATGGCTGTGGTTATAGGCCTCCAAGGTGCCGGTGACGGCCAGCGGTGCGGCCAGTTCGGTCATGGCGCCGCGCGATTGCGGCAGCAGGGAGAGGGAATGGGTCACGTCCAGCATGCGGACGAGGTTCTCGGCGCGCTCGACGTAGCGGCTCATCCAGTACAACTGGGCGGCGGTTCTAGATAACATTTAGGCCTCCTGCCGGGCCGTCCCAAAGGAGGCCTGCGCCCCCTCGGGGGGCAGTGAACGAAGTGAGCGTGGGGGTTTCATGTCAGGCCTCCAGGATCCAAGTGTCTTTGGTGCCGCCGCCTTGACTGCTGTTCACCACCAGAGAGCCTTGTTTGAGCGCCACCCGGGTCAGGCCGCCGGCCACCATGGTGACCTCGCGGCCGGTCAGCACAAAGGGGCGCAGGTCGATATGGCGCGGGGCGATGCCGCTCTCCACAAAGGTCGGGCAACTGGACAGGCACAGCGTGGGCTGAGCGATGTAGTTGCTGGGGTTGGCGCTGACCCGGGCGCGGAAGTCTTCGATCTCGGCTTTGGTCGAGGCCGGCCCCACCAGCATGCCGTAGCCGCCAGCGCCGTGCACCTCCTTAACCACCAGCTCAGCCATATTGACCAGCACATGGTCCAGATCGGTCGGCTTGCGGCATTGCCAGGTCGGCACATTGTGAAGAATCGGCTCCTCACCCAGGTAGAAGCGGATCATGTCCGGCACATAAGGGTAGATGGACTTGTCGTCCGCCACGCCGGTGCCAATCGCATTGGCCAGGATCACATGGCCCTGCTTGTAGACCGAGAGCAAGCCCGGCACGCCCAGCATGGAGTCGGCGCGGAAGGCCAGCGGGTCGAGGAAGGCATCGTCAATGCGGCGGTAGATCACATCCACCCGCTGCGGGCCCACGGTGGTGCGCATGTAGAGGTACTCGTCCTTGACGAACAAGTCCTGTCCTTCCACCAACTCCACGCCCATCTGCTGGGCCAGAAAGGCGTGCTCGAAGTAGGCGCTGTTGAAGGGGCCCGGCGTCAGCACGACGACGGTGGGCTGCTCGGCCACGCTGGCGTGGCGCAAGGTGTTGAGCAAGAGGGTGGGGTAATGGGCCACCGGCGCCACCGGGTAGCGGGCAAACAGCTCGGGGAAGAGCCGCATCATCATCTTGCGGTTCTCCAGCATGTAGGACACGCCGGAGGGCACGCGCAGATTGTCTTCCAGCACGTAATAGCCGCCGTCCGAGTGGCGGATCAGGTCCACCCCGGTGATGTGGGTGTAGATGCCGTGCGGCAGGTCCAGCCCCTGCATGGCGGGCTGGTACTGGGCATTGGCAAACACCTGTTCGGCCGGGATCAGCCCCGCCTTGACGATCTCATGGTCGTGATAGATGTCCCAGAGGAATTTGTTCAGGGCACTGACCCGCTGGCGCAGGCCGGCTTCCAGCATCTGCCATTCCGAGGCGGGCACGATGCGGGGCACGGTGTCGAAGGGGATCAGGCGTTCGGCGCCGGCCTCGTCGCCGTAAACGGCAAAGGTGATGCCCACCTTGTGGAAGAGCAGATCGGCCTCGGCGCGCTTTTTCGCCAGGGCGTCCGGCGTTTGTGCATGCAGCCAATTGGCGAATTGCTGGTAATGGGGTCGGAGGGCGCCGCTGTCCAGCAGCATCTCGTCGTAATGACCCGGGGCGGGAAGGGTGAGCGCATGCATGATGGTAGAAAACTCCGGGGCGTGAAGCTGGCAGGTACGCAAGGCTCTTGCAAGCCCTGTGCCCAGCACCTTTGCCAAAGAAAGGTGAGCCAGCTTGATTGATCCTGGTGCATCGCACCATACGGAATTCAACGTAGGGCGCACACCTGCCCCCTGTTGGTGCGTGTTCGTGGCAGAGCTGCGATTTCTGTGCTGGCAGGGATATGCTTTGGCGCCAAGCTTGGGGCCTCAAACCTGCTTGCAGCCCGCCGAGGTTTTCATGCGTTTCCCTATTTCCACCCCTTTTTATCGCCCCAGCATGCACAGCAGCCCCACCCAAAGAACAAGCAATCCCCAGGTTTTGGACGGCTGCGCTCCGGCGTCTCGACAGGGGGCTTCGCGTGCCAGCGGCGCGGTGTCGGCCGGGCTGTTGGCGCTGATGCTGTCCTCGCTTTGGGTGACAGGCACGCAGGCCCAAGATGTGGCGTCGGTGCCCGCCAGCGCGGTGGCAGCCGCGCCCACCACGGCGCAAGCGCCGGCCGCCCCGGCAAAGCCCAGCTTGTTTGATGCCTTGCTGCCCCAGCCCAGTGCCAAGCCTGGGCCGGCCCAGGGCAGTGAGGGCGTGCCAGCCATGGTGTTCAATCGTCAGATCGCGAGTTTCCGCGCCAGCTTTATGGGCTCGCAGCCCGCCGACCGGGCGCGCCGGGCCCAGCTGGTGATGAATGAGATGCTGGCCCGTGTCGGCGCCGGCGTGGTGACGGTGCGCAAGGAAGCCCAGGGCCGCGTGCTGATGGTGGACGGCGAAATGGTTTTTCTGCTGACGCCGGACGATGTCGATCTTGACCGGCATGAGACCCTGGACGTCGCGGCGGCCGCCGCCAAGCACCAGATCGAACAGCTGATCGCCGAGACGCGCGAGAGCCGCGATGGCAGCCGCCTCTGGCATGCGGCCATCGCCGTGCTGGTCGCGACCCTGATCTTTGCCGGCTTGGTGGCGCTGGTGCTGCGCGGTCGCAATCTGGCCGGTGCCCGCCTGGCGGCCTTGATGAGCAAGACGACCGCCAGCCTGGAGATTGCCGGTGCCCAGCTCCTGCAGCGCGACAAACTCCTGTCCGTGACCCGCTTGGCCGTGCGTCTGGTCAGCTGGGCCATCCTGGCCCTGCTCAGCTATCAGTGGTTGAGCTTTTGCCTGAGTCAGTTTCCCTACACCCGGCCCTGGGGTGAGCAGCTCAGCGGCTATCTGTTTGAGGTGGCCAGACGCATAGGCGGCGGCATTCTGCGCGCCCTGCCCGATTTGTTTGTCGCCCTGGTGATCTTTGCCATCGCGCGAGCCGTCATCAACATCCTCAGCCCGGTGTTCGACCGCGTCGAGCGCGGCGAGGCGACCCTGGGCTGGCTGGACGGCGACACCGTGCGCGCCTCGCGCCGCATCATCAGCATCGCAATCTGGCTGTTCGCCTTGGTGATGGCCTACCCCTATCTGCCCGGCTCGGGCAGCGAGGCCTTCAAAGGCATGTCGGTTTTGCTGGGGCTGATGATTTCTCTGGGTGCTTCCAGCATCGTCGGCCAGGGCGCCAGCGGCATGATTCTGATGTTCTCCCGCACCATTCGGGTGGGCGAATTCGTGCGCATCGCCGATCACGAGGGCACGGTCACCGAGCTGGGCATGTTCACCACCTGCATCCGCACCGGCCTGGGCGAGGAGCTGACCATGCCCAACTCCCTGGTTCTGAGCACGGTGACCAAGAACTACTCGCGCGCCGTGCGCGGCCCCGGCTTCATCGTCGACACCACGGTCACCATCGGCTACGACACCCCTTGGCGCCAGGTCGAAGCCATGCTGGAAGAGGCCGCCCGCCGTACCCAGGGTGTGCTGGCCACACCAAAGCCCCAGGTCTACCAAACGGCCTTGTCAGACTTCTACCCGGAGTACCGCCTGGTTTGCCAGGCCATTCCCAGCGAGCCGCGACCGCGCGCGCTGGTGATCAGCAATCTGCACGCCAATATCCAGGACGTGTTCAATGAATACGGCGTTCAAATCATGTCGCCGCACTACATCGCCGACCCGGCCGAGGCCAAATTCGTACCCAAGAGCGCTTGGTTCACGGCGCCGGCCAAGGTGGACTCGGCTCAATCAACAGCAGGCGCAAAAAAAGGCACTTGAGTGCCTTTGCTGTCCCGAAAAATTTTGGTGCGACCGGCAAGAATCGAACTTGCGCCTAAGCCTTCGGAGGGCCCAATGATATCCACTTCACCACGGTCGCCTGGGTAGAGCGGCATTCTAACCTGCACTGCGCGCCGGTCCATGCAAGTGAGGCGCTCGGTGTGATTTGCGCTGCGTCAGAGTCCGTCAAAAGGGCGGGTAAGCGAGGGGTCGGGAGTCGCGTAAAGCCCACGCGGCGAGGGCATCCGGGGCCCGGACCCAGCGAGTGGCGACGATATAATCTCGCGGTTTTGCGCCCCTTTGTTTATGGGGGCATCGCTTTTCTCCCTGCCTATCTTCAGCAGCCCAAAGCCAAATTCAGGCTGCTGACACGCCAACGAGGATTTCATGAGCGGAACCCCAGACCACGCGAAAGACCACCACGACCAGGACGACGATGGCGCGCACACCGGGCCGATCAAGACGCCCAAGCAGCTCGCATGGGCGGTGTTCTTCGCCTTCGTCATTCCCATCATCGCGATCATCATGCTGGCGAATTACGTGACGACGGACAGCAAGCCTGCCGCCGGCACCGAGGCACTGGAAGCAATGGCCGTGGCGGCCCGCATCCAGCCCATCGGCGGCATCGAGATCAAGGACGCCAGCGGCCCCGCCGTGTTGAAGACCGGCGAGCAAGTGTTCCAGGCGCAGTGCGCTGCTTGCCACGCCACCGGCGCTGCAGGTGCTCCCAAGCTGGGTGATGCCGCCGCTTGGGGTCCGCGTGTGGGCCAAGGTTTTGCGACCCTGGTCGACCATGCGCTCAAGGGCAAGGGTGCCATGGCTCCGCAAGGTGGCGGCGACTTCAGCGACTTCGAAATCAGTCGCGCCGTGGTCTACCTGGCCAACCAGGGCGGTGCCAAGTTTGAAGAGCCCAAGGAGCCTGCGCCTGCTGCTTCGGCAGCGGCCAACTGAGTTAGCGACCCAGTTTTGTTAAAAAAACCGACCTCGGGGTCGGTTTTTTTTCGTCTGGATTTTTCTGTTCCCGGCCCGTCCCACCTAATATGCGATTTCTGCGGTGTGGCGTCGTATGCATCCCATGTGCTTGCGGTTCGAGTGGAGGAAGTGCTTGCCGAAGCTGAAATCTTTTGGATTCAAGCCCGTGCTGGCCAAGAGCCTGGTCTTGCTCTTGTTGCTGCCGCTGGCTTGCTGGGCCCAGGCCCAGTCTGCGGTCGAGCCAGACCAGGGCCAAGCTGCGCAAAGAACCTGGAAGATCTGCCTGGGTGAGGTCTCCATCCCGCCTTTTTTGAACGACGGCAGCGGCGCGCCGGGTCTGAGTGAGCAGCTGCTGCTGGACAGCGCCCGGCTGCTGGGCCTGCACCTGGAATTCCATCGCTTTCCCGGTCGGCGTTGCCGCCTGCTGCTCAAGTCCGGCGAGATGCACGCCATGGCCATGGCACCCACGCCGGAAAACCTGGCGCAGTGGCAGTTCCCCCTGCACGACGGTGGGGTGGACGCCGCCAAGCGGGTGGTGCGACTGAGTCTGGTGGGCATCAAGCGCAGTGACGCCGATTTTGATTGGGACGGCAAGACCTTGCAGGACCCGGCCTCCCAGCTGCGCGTGGGCGGGGCGCTGGCCGGTCGCATGGTGGCCAGCGACATCCTGAAAAAGCTGGGCCTGAAGGTGGATGGCGAATCGCGTTCCACCCGCCAGCTGATGTTGAAGTTGCAGGCGCGGCGCATCGATCTGGCGATCTTGTTCCGCGAGGAGTTGCCCGAGGCCTTGAGCGTGCCGGCCGCGGCCGGCTTGTCCATGCTGTCCCGGCCCCTGCTCGCCACCGACATCTATCTGGTCTCACCCGTCGAGCTGCCGGCCGCACGCCAGGAGCAGCTGGAAGCCTTGTGGGAGCAATTGGCCAAGCGCCGCGAGCTCAGCCAGTACAAACCGCGCTAGCCGGGCTGCGGCGACAGCACGATCTGGAACTCGCTCAGCAGTTCTGCAAAGGGGCGCGCCTGGGGTGCCAGCAGGCCTTGCTGCAGGGCTTCGGCGGCCCACAACATGTCCAGGCTGTGGACCAGGCCCAGGCCCAGCTCGCTGGCGATGAAAAGTCGGTCCTGCTCGTCCAGAAAGCTGGCCCCGGCCGGGGTGGTGAGGCCGGTGTGGCTGCGCAGCAGACCGTCCTTCAGCCAGGACTCGTCCAGGCGCCAGACCCAGGGGGCGGCCTCCAGCTGCAGATAGACGCGCTGCGGGCCGTTCTGGAAGAACCAGCAGCCGGCTTCGTCGCGGGCGTAATTGCGCTGGATGAACTCGCGCAGCTTCTCGTGCGTGACCCGGCTGCCCTTGAGCTGCGGAAAAGGTCCGGCGGCCTGGATGCGCTCGTCCCGCATATACCAATCGCCGCGCGCATCCAGCGCCAGCCAGCCGTAGCAATGCGGCACATTGGGCCATTTCTTCAGGGCGGCTTCGACGATGGCGTCCATGGGCGTGGGAGAGTGAAGAGAGAGAACAGTTCAGAGTGCCTGAGCCAGCCAGTCGCAGACCTGGCGCGGCATGGCAAACACATGGCCGGGCGGCCGGCCTTGCGGGAAGCCCACATGGCCGCCCTGGGCCGGTTGCCACAGTGTGACCCATCTGCCGGCCTCAGCCGCCGTGGGCAGGCAGACGGCAGGGACAAAAGGGTCATTCAGCGCATTCAGCAGCAGGGCGGGGATACGGATCTGCTGCAGATGCGGCTTGGCCGAGGCGCGCTGCCAGTAGTCATCGGTGTCACGGAAGCCATGCAGCGGGGCGGTGAAAAGATTGTCGAACTCGTAGAGATCGCGCGCCGCGCGCAGGCGTTCGCCATCGAACAAGCCGGGGTGCTGGGCCAGCTTGCGCATGGCCTTGGGCAGCATGGAGCGCAAAAACATGCGGGTATAGACCTGGCGGTTGAAGCCCCGGCCGATGGCATGGCCCGAGGCGCTCAGGTCCACCGGCGAGCAGATGGCGCAGACCGAGCGGGCCGTGGCGGCAGCGCTCTCGCCCATCTCCTCGGCCCAGCGCAGCAAGGCATTGCCGCCCAGCGACACGCCGGCCGCCATCAAGGGGCCGGCATGGCCTGCTTTCAGGCGCGCCAGCATCCAGCCGATTTCTTCAAAATCGCCGGAATGATAGGCGCGCGGGGCCAGATTCAGCTCGCCCGAGCAACCGCGGAAATGCGGCATCGCAAAGGCCCAGCCGCGGGCGCGCGCCTGGTCGGCAAAGGCCTGCACATACTGGCTTTGCGAATTGCCCTCCAGGCCATGGAACAGCACCAACAGGGGCTGGCCGGGCAGGGTGGGGGCGTTCAGAAAATCAACGTCGACGAAGTCGCCGTCCGGCGTGTCCCAGCGCTCCCGCCGGAACTGCGGTGGCGGGCCTTGATGGCGTTTGGCGTAGAGGGCAGGCCAGATGGTCTGGGCGTGGCCGCCGGGCAGCCACCAGGGGGCGTGGTAATCCATCCGCCGTGATTCAGTGCAGCACGGCCGGCTCTTCGATCACTTCTTGAATGTCGTGGGCCGTGCCGGGGCTGGCGTGATGCACGGCCAAGCGCCAGCCATAGCCGGTTTTCAGATAGACATTGGTGGCGATCACCCAGGCGCTTTGCTTGGTTCCCGGGCCTTCCGGGCCCTCGACCTGCACCCGCTCCAGCACCTGGTGGATGGCGGTGTCACCGGTGTTGATGCGGCGCACCCGCTCCGGTGTGACCGAGATGGCACCCTGCATGAACACCGTCTCGAAGGCGGCCCTTATCGCACCCCGGCCCACCACGCGCGGTCCGCCGGGATGGACGCAGGAGATGTCCTCCTCGTCCGCCCAGACCTCCATCAACCGCTCAAGATCGGCGTGCTGCAGGGCTTCGTAGAACTGCTGCTCGGTGTCCTCGGGCGAGGCGAGCAGGGCGGCGGTCTGGGCTTTGGGGTTGTGCATGGCGCCAGCAAAGTTCAGTGGTGGCTGTGCAGCACTTCACCGGCCTTCAGCTTGTACACCGTGCCGCAGTAAGGGCACTTGCCTTGGCCCTCGTGGCTGATGTCGATGAAGACCTTGGGATGGCTGCTCCACAGCGCCATCTTGGGATTGGGGCAAGCCACCACGCCGGGGCCTTGCACATCGTGGGCGGTCACTTCAACAACAGACTTGGCGTCGCTCATGGTCGGATTCTTTCAGGGTCAAACAGGAAAAATGGCGGGGGCGCTAGCAGGCGGGGCCGGGCTTTAAACCAGGCTCAGCCAGTGCGCGTATTTGGGGTTGCGGCCGTTCACGATGTCGAAGAAAGCGGCCTGGATTTTCTCGGTGATGGGGCCGCGTGTGCCCACATAGCCGTCGCGGCCCAGCTCGATGCGGTCCAGCTCGCGGATGGGCGTCACTTCGGCGGCGGTGCCGGTGAAGAAGGCCTCGTCGGCGATATAGACCTCATCGCGGGTGATGCGCTTTTCCACCAGCTGCAGGCCCAGGTCTTGGCAGATGTGGAAGATGGTGTTGCGGGTGATGCCGTTCAGGGCGCCGGCCGAGAGGTCGGGGGTGTAGACCACGCCGTTCTTGATGACGAAGAGGTTCTCGCCCGCGCCCTCGGAGACAAAGCCCGAGGCGTCCAGCAGCAAGGCCTCGTCATAGCCGTCTTCCGTGGCTTCCATATTGGCCAGGATGCTGTTGGTGTAGTTGCTGACCGCCTTGGCCTGCGTCATGGTGATGTTGACGTGGTGGCGGGTGTAGCTGCTGGTCTTGACGCGGATGCCGCGTTTCATGCCTTCTTCGCCCAGATAAGCACCCCAGGCCCAGGCGGCGACCATCAGATGGATGGTGTTGCCCTTGGGGCTGACGCCCAGCTTTTCGGAGCCAATCCAGGTCAGCGGGCGCAGATAGCAGCTCTCCAGCGCGTTCTCACGCACCACCTGTTTTTGCGCTTCCTCGACTTGCTCCAGCGTGAAGGGGATCTTCATGCGCAGGATCTTGGCGCTGTTGAAGAGGCGCTCGGTGTGCTCGCGCAGGCGGAAGATGGCCGTGCCTTGGGCGGTTTTGTAGGCGCGCACGCCCTCGAAGGCGCCGCAGCCGTAATGCAAGGTGTGGCTGAGCACATGAACCTTGGCGTCCCGCCAGTCCACCAGCTGCCCGTCCATCCAAAT
The DNA here is from genome assembly GCF_003852425.1 of Paucibacter sp. KBW04. Classification (GTDB taxonomy): domain Bacteria; phylum Pseudomonadota; class Gammaproteobacteria; order Burkholderiales; family Burkholderiaceae_C; genus Paucibacter_A. The sequence continues at coordinate 336,168 of NZ_QAJN01000008.1, forward strand.
TTTGCCGTCGCGGTCGTCCAAGCCCATGGGGAATCCTTGCTGCCTCACCCCATGCGGGGAAAGCCGAATTCTACGGGGGGCCGCCTGCGCCCAACAAGGCGCGTGCACGCAGGCGCTCGCCGCCCTCAAAGCTTTGTTCGATCAAGGACTGGATCGCTTGCTGGCGCTGGATCTCGCTCAGCTGCTTGTCCTGGCGCAGGCGCTGGATCTGCGCCGCGGCGGCCTTGAGTCGGGCCTGCCAACGGGCTTGGGCGGCGTCCTCTTCCTGCAGACGGCTCAGGGCGGCGGCGTCCAGGCGGCTGCGGTCGATCAAGTCGGTCGCGGCGGTGGGCTTGCCGCCGGTCTCGGCCGAGGCCTGGATCAGGGTTGCGGCCTGGCTTTCCTCCTCGCCGTAGAAGGCGTGGGCCCAGGCCGGGCCGAGCAGGCGGCGCCGGGCTTCTTGCTGCTCGGTCAAGGCCGGCGCCAGCGTGCTCAGGTCTTGCGGATTGACCTTGTTGCGGAAACGGGTCTGCTGAAGCTGCAGGTAGCGCTGCCAGACCGTCATCACCCTCTCGGTATTGGCGGCCGAGAGTTCTTGGCCGGCCAGCTCGCGCAGATAGGCGCCGATTTCGTCCAGCTTGCGCTGGCCCTGCAGCTGCAGCAGATAGTCAAAGCGGCGGCGCAGGGCCAGGCTGGGCTGCAACTCGCCGTTGGCGACCAGACCCCAGCCGCCGTCCAGCTCGGTGCCTCGCAAGACGCTTTGCTGCTGCAGCCAATTTGTAAAGGCGCTGGGCGCTGGCGCGGTCGGCGAGGCTGGGGTGGCGCTTGCCATGGGCAAGGCTTGGGCGGGGCCTGCGCTGGGCTCAGGGGCAGTGTGGGTCCTGAGCTGCACCGGCTCATAGTGAGCCTCGCTGGCCGGGCTCCACAGCCACAAGACGCCCAGCGAGGCCAAGCCCAGGGCCGTCAGGCCCAGGGTCAGAAGTCGGCGCGAGGGGGTTTGTGGCCGGACGCGCATGGCTTCAGAGCCCCATCAGCTTCAGGCGATTAGCCTGGGAACGGTAGAACTGCACTGGGTCCGGGGTGAACCAGCCGCGCAGGCCGAAGGCTTGGTTGACTTCGTCCAGATGGTTCCAGGGGTAGTCGTCGCGCAGCACCAGACCCCAATGGCTGGAGCAGCGGCTGACCAGGCCGTCATTGGCCTCGCCCAGGAAGACCGCACTGGTCAGGCCCAGAAAGCCGTCGGTCACATCCAGCAGATTGGTCACGGCCGCCGTGCCACCCACCGAGTAGTAGCGGATGCCATTGGCCACTTCCGGGCCTTGGCCGCAGGGCGAGGTCGGGGCGCCTTGCGGGAAGCTGGCGTTGAAGCTCTGCGCGCCTGCCGTGTTGAGCGAGCCCAAGGTGCCCATGGCGTTCTGCGGCAGGGTGGGGTTGCCCGAGATCCAGGAAATCGCCTGCCCCAGGGCGGTGGCGATGGAGGCGACCAAGCCGGTGCTGCCGGTCGCGCCCGTCACGTCGGCCACCACATCGGCCACCTTGCTGCCCTGGTGCGGAGTGCCCACCGTGGTGACCGAAGCCACCAGCTCCGGCGCCACCGCCGCCACATAGCGCGAGGTGGTGCCGCCTTGGCTGTGGCCGATCAGATTGAACTTGCTATAGCCGTAGGCGGCCTTGAGCTGGCGCAGCGTGGCCAGCAATTGCTCGCCCCGTTGCTCGTTGGAGTTGAAGGCCGAGACGGCCGGGGTGAAGACCACCGCACCGCTGGCGCGCAGGGTGTCGGGCACGCCGTAAAAGTAATTCACCGGGCCGATGGCGTCGAAGCCCGACATGCCGTGCACCAGCACGATGGGGTAGCGGGTCTGGGCATAGGTATCGGCGGCTTGGACGGCGCTGATTCCGCAAGCACTGGCCAGGGCGATTGCGGCCAGAGCGCCGCGCAGAACAAGAGAGGATGGCTTCATATGTCTCGTCACCTTGCGTCGGGAATAGGGGGTACGCCCAGGGCCGACGCTGCCCAAAGCGTTGACGCATTGGGCGCGAACGATCGTGCTTTTTTGCAGCGTGAAAACCCGGGTGACGTCGCGTGAGCTGTGGCTTTCACGCGGCCTCGGACTAGGGGGTGAGCCTGGGCTCGTGTGCGAAAAATCACAGCCTGTCCCCTGCTTGCGCGACAGTGCTCGCAAGCCCTCAGTCGGGCTTGTTGCCGGCCTGCTCGACCTCGGCTTCCAGGCGCAGCAGACGCCAGCTCTCGACCTTGCCCTTGCTCACGATCACCTCCACGCGGGCGCCGCCGCTGTCTTGCCAACCAAAGGTTTCGGGCGCGCTGCCCAGCTTTTTGCCCAGGCTGCGGGTCATGGCGATCACCTCGGCCACCGGCATGCCGGCCTGCAACTGGGCATTGAACATGACGGCGTTGTCCACCTGGCCCAGCGGGCCTTCCGAGGCCGCCTTCATCAAGCGCATCAGGCGAGAGAACTGTAAGAGCAGCCAGAACACCACCACCGTCAGGGCCAGGATCACACCCTTCCAGCCCCACAGGCCGCCGCCCACAAACATGGCGGCAATGGCCAAGATCCCACCGATCCAGGGGTTCATGCCTTGACTCCTGCGTCCTTGGCAGCGGCCGCTGCTTGTGGGTCGGCCGGGCCATCGCTGCGCGTCCAGCCATAGGAGCGCTCTACCCGGGCCACGCGCACGGCGTAGTGCTCATACCAATCGGCGCGGCCCTGATCGCGTGCCAGTTGATGCTCGGCATGGCGACGCCAGGCGGCAATATCGGCCTCGCTGCGCCAGTAGGACATGGTGATGCCCAGGCCGGTGGCGTCTCGCACGCTCTCGGCGCCGAGATAACCCGTTTGATCGGCGGCAAGTGCCACCATGCGCTCGGCCATATCGCCATAGCCCGCGTCGCCGGAACGCCGCTGGCTGGTGAACATAACGGCGTAATACGGCGTCTCAAAAAGCGCCGCCAAACCGGCCGGCGGCTGCGAAAGATTTTTCTGTTTTGACATGGTCTTGGCGTATTCTTGCGGGCTTGCAGGAGTGCGTGAGCAGCGCCATTGTGCGCGGTTTACAGGGTTCGGCGCCAAGACCGGGCCCTGCACAAACGCTTGGACCGACCCATTCAAGACGCGAGGGGGTTTGCGATGCGAGTGTTGGGGCCATGAGTCGGGGCAAGTCCGATCTTGCCGCGCGTCTGAGCCGTTTCGGCTTGGCTGCTTGGCAGCCCGGTCGGCGCCTATCGCGCCTGCTGCCCTTGCTGGTCTTGTTGGCGGGCCTTGTTTTGACGCTGGGCTATTGGCGCTTTGAATGGCTGCACTCCCACGCCGCGCAGCGCCGCGCCTTCGAGAGCGAGATGCACGGCCTGGGCCAGCGCTTTCTTTTGCAGATGAGCGCGCAGCGCCAGCTGATGCAAGGGGTGCAGGGCTTTTTGCTGGCCCACAGCCAGGCCGATGAGGCCGCTTTGCGGCGCTATATCCAGGCGCTGCCGCTGGACAGCGATTTCGCCGGCCTGCAAGGCTTGATGGTGGCGCGCAGCGGTCCGGCCACGGCCCATGCGCCGAGCTGGGTCCGAGTCGAGCAGATCGAGCCCGGCCACAGCCCCAGCCGCCGCGCCCAGGGCCTGGACTTGATGGCGGTGCCGGCCCTGCAAGACTTGCTGCTGCGTGCCCAGGACCGGGCGCGCCTGACCTACTCTGGCCTGCTCGATCTGCAGACCCTGAAGCTGGGCACCGGCAAGGGCTATCTGCTGGCCCTGCCGGTCTGGTTTGCGGCGCCCAGCGCCGGCCGTCTGGATGGCGGGGCGGCCGAGCCTCCCGCCGCCTGGGTGCTGGCCGCGCTGAACAGCTCGGGCCTGCTGGCCGGCCTGTATGGCGAGATCCCGCCCGGCCTGGCCCTGTCTTTTTACGATGGTGAAGAGGCGAGCGATGCGCGCCTGTTGTTCCGTGGTTCCTCCCTGGCGGCCGGTGAGTCGCTGGCCGCGGCCCAGCAGAGCCAAGATAGGCGGCTCAATCTGGACGGTCAAAGCTGGACGCTGCGCCTGAGCGCCGGCTCTGAGTTTGCCGACCGCTTCGGTGCCAGCGAGCTGCGCGCCGTGCCCTGGGTCGGCGGGTTGTTGAGCGTGCTGCTGAGCCTGCTGGCTTGGTTGCTGCTGACCTCGCGCGATCGCGCCCAGCAACTGGCCGAACGCATGACCAGTGCCTTGCGCGAGAGCGAGCAGCGCTGGGCTTTTGCCCTCGAAGGCGCGGGCGATGGGGTTTGGGAATGGGTTTTGAGCAGCGGCAGCATCCATTGCTCCCTGCGCTGGAAGACCATCATGGGGCTGAACCCCGCCCAGCCCGAGCCGAATCTGAGCCTGCTCTGCGCCATGGTCCACCCGCAGGATCTGCCGCGGGTCAAGGCCGAGTTCCAGCAATGCCTGGACGGCCAGGCCAGCACCTTGGTCAGCGAGTACCGGGTGGCCGGCCCGCAGGGGCAGTGGAATTGGGTGCTCTCACGCGGCATGGTGGTGGAGCGGGACGAGCACCACGCGCCGCTGCGCATGATTGGCACGCTCTCGGACATCAACGCCCGCCGTCAGTCCGAGGAGCGGGTGCGCTTCATGGCCTTGCACGACCCGCTGACCGAGTTGGCCAACCGCGCACACTTTGACGAGCGCTTCCACTTCGCCCTGGCCAATGCGCGGCGTTACAACGAGAGCTTGGGCTTGATCCTGCTGGACCTAGACCGCTTCAAACCCATCAACGACCAGCATGGCCACGCGGTGGGTGATCTGCTCTTGCAGACGGTGGCCAAGCGCATACGCAGCTCGGTGCGCGAGACCGATACCGTGGGCCGCATCGGTGGCGATGAGTTCGTGGTCTTGCTGACCGGGCCGGTGACGGCCGAGACAGCCCAGCTGGTGCTGGAGAAGATCTTCAACCAGGTGGCCCTGCCCATGGAGCTTAACGGGGTCAAGCTGGAGATCACCTGCTCACTCGGCTTGGCGCTCTACCCGCAGGATGGGGCGGACGAGCTGAGCCTGAGCAAATGCGCGGACGACGCGATGTATCACAACAAGCGCGACGGCCGTCGCCTGATGTCGGCCCTGCCGCGCATGCAGAGCGGTTCAGGCTCACAGACCCCGGACTAAATCCATCGCGTCTTCGATGCGCTCCACCGCATGCACGGTGAGGCCCTCGATGGGCTTTTTGGGCGCATTCGCCTTGGGCACGACGGCCACGCTAAAGCCCAGCTTGGCGGCTTCCTTCAGCCGCTCCTGGCCACGCGGCGCGGGCCGCACCTCACCGGCCAGGCCGACCTCACCAAAGGCGATGAAACCACGCGGCAGGGACTTGCCGCGCAAGGAGCTTTGAATCGAGAGCAGCACGGCCAGGTCGGCCGCGGGCTCGCTGATGCGCACCCCGCCCACCGCGTTGATGAATACATCCTGATCCATGGTGGCCACGCCCGCGTGGCGGTGCAGCACCGCTAACAACATGGCCAAGCGGTCCCGCTCCAGGCCCACCGAAAGCCGGCGCGGATTGGGCCCGCCCGCGTCCACCAGGGCTTGCAGCTCCACCAGCATGGGGCGGGTGCCTTCCAGCGTCACCAGCACGCAGGAGCCGGGTACCGGTTCGCCGTGGGTGGAGAGAAAAATCGCGCTGGGGTTGGCCACCCCCTTGAGCCCCTTCTCGGTCATGGCGAAGACGCCGATCTCGTTGACCGCGCCAAAGCGGTTCTTGATCGCCCGCACCAGGCGGAAGCTGCTGTGGGTATCGCCCTCGAAGTACAGCACCGTGTCCACGATGTGCTCCAACACCCGGGGCCCTGCCAGCGCGCCCTCCTTGGTGACATGGCCCACCAAGACCATGGCACAACCGCTGGCCTTGGCCGTGCGCGTCAAATGCGCCGCGCATTCACGCACCTGGGCCACCGAGCCGGGGGCGGAGGACAGGTGTTCGGAGTACACCGTCTGGATGGAGTCGATGACGCAAAACGCCGGTTTCTCGGTCTCCAGCGTGGCGAGGATCTTCTCCAGGCTGATCTCGGCCAGCACCCGCACCTTGTTGCCCGCCAGGCCCAGTCGGCGCGAGCGCATGGCGATCTGCGCGCCCGATTCCTCGCCGCTGACATACAGCACAGGCATCTGGCCGGAGAGATGGTCAATCGCCTGCAAGAGCAGGGTGGACTTGCCTATGCCCGGGTCGCCGCCAATCAGCACCACCCCGCCCGCCACGATGCCGCCGCCCAGCACCCGGTCCAATTCCTCCTGGCCGGTGGGGGTGCGGTCGAAGTCGGTGGCCTCAATTTCTGAGAGCGTGGCCACCGGCTGGCTCTTGGCCAGGGCCTGGTAGCGGTTCTTGCCGCCGGTCGCCTCGGCCACGCCCTCCACCAAGGTGTTCCAAGCCCCACAGCTGGGGCATTTACCCAACCATTTGGCGCTGGTGCCGCCGCATTCCGAGCAGGTGTAGATGGATTTGTCTTTGGTTGCCATGGCGGCATTGTCGCTGGGCCTTGTAAGGAATGGGGCCTTGGCTCGACCAAGCGGGATGCTGCCTCCATCAGAAGTTTCTTCGCCCCCGAGCGCTTGTTTCCAGCGGGGTCTGAGCCTTGTTCAGACTTCTCCGTTGGCCTGGCCGCCGGATCTGATCCAGGGCCTGTCGACGGCACAAGCCCAGCATTTGGCCGATCTGCTGCCCTTTCTGGCCTGCGGCGAAGAGTCGGCCGTGTTCGCCTTCGAAGGCAGCTTGCTGGCGGCCGTGCCTGCCGCGGCGCAAGCGGTTTTGCAAGGCATTGCGAGCGATGAGCGCCGTCATGCCGATTTGCTAGCCCATCTGCGGCAGCTATTGCCTCAGCCGCGCTTGCAGATTTCCTTTGCCCGCCTGGCCTTCTTTTTCCGGCGTTTGCAAGCCTCGCAGGTGGACGAGCACCTGGCTCGGGTGGCGGCATTGGATTTGGCGGTTTGCCGTCTGCTGCAAGTCCTGCTGCATCCCCAGGCCGGGCTTGCGGCGGCACCGGGTCTGCACCGTGCTTTGTGCGAGCTGCGCCAGGACGAGGCCAGGCATGTTCGTCAAGCGCGCAGCTTGGCGCGCCAGCTCGGTTGTTCGGCGCAGCGGCAGGCCGCCTTGGATGAGGCCATGCGCCTGCGCCTGCTGGCCTTGCTACAGCCGGTGGCGGCCAGCTTGCAGTCTTTGAGCCAGAGGCCGGGCGCATGAGGCCCGGGCGTTTGCGTCTGGCTTCGGGGCGGCGGCGTTTGCTGGGCTGGGGGTCGGCTTATCCGGGCCCGGCCATCAGTACCGAGGATTTGTGTCGCCAGGTCTGCGATGGTCTCGGCTATGGCAAGCGCCGCCTGGCCATGGCCTTGGCGCAGCGCCTGGGCGTGCGCAGCCGCCATCTGTGTCGCGACTTTGCCCAGGGCTTGGAGCTGCCGCGTCCGGGCGATCGCAATCCCGAGTTGGCCGCGCGCGCCCTGCGGGCGGCTCAGACGCGCGCCGGCCTGGCGGAGGACGCGCTGGCCTATCTGATCAGCCACAGCTGTACGCCGGCCCAGCTGCTGCCCGGCGGCTCGGCCGAGATTGCGCAGCGCATCGGGCACCAGGGCGCGCATCTGGAGTTGCGTCAGGCCTGCACCGGTTTTGCCAATGCCTTGCAGCTGGCTTTTGCGCTCACCGCCGAGCCGGGCAGTGCGCCGGTGGGCATTGTGGGGGTGGAGACGGGTTCGGTGTTTTTTGATCCGGCCAGCCTGCAAACCCAGGGCGAGCAATGGGTCAATTTTCTGCAGATGGGCGATGGCGCGGCGGCCGTGATCGTTGGCCCCGAGGATGGCGGCCAAGGCCCCCTCTTGCAGGCGGCATTCTTTGGCCAATGCCAGCAAGCGCCGCCGGCCGGCCTGCGTCTGCGCATGGGCGGATCGGACTGCCCGCTGCTGCAAGCCGGGGCTTTGCAGTTTGAGCATGACTATGCCTCGGTGGCCGAGCATGGGCTGTTCTTGTTCGAGCAAGGCCGGCAGGCCCTGGCCCAGGCCGGGTGGTCGCTGGCGCAGGCCGCGATGTGCGTGCCGCATCAGGCCAGCGGATCGCTGGGGCCTTGGCTGGCCCAGCACTGGGGCTTGCCTGTGGAGCGAGTCTGCCAGCATGGGGCGAGCGTGGGCAATCTCGGCAGCGCCAGCATCTGGGCCGCCTTGGATCGGCTGATGAGTGATGCGGCGCTGCCCGCCGGTCCGCTGCTATTTCTGGGGGCCGAGGCAACCCAGTACAGCTATGGCGGTTTCGCGCTTGAACGCGGGGAGCTGGGGGCATGAGCCGGTTTGATTCTTTCGCCGGGATGCGACGCCATGCCCGCATGATTCTGGCCGTGGCGCGCAAGGAGTGGCAGCAGCTGCGGCGCGATCGCCTGACGCTGGCGCTTTTGCTGGGCGTGCCCCTGGCGCAGATTCTGTTGTTCGGCTTTGCCATCACGCTCAGGCCCAGCCAACTGCCCGCCGCTTGGGTGGAGCTGCCGCCCAGCCTCGGCTTGGAAGGGCCGGCGGATGCCGCCTTAGATGCGCAGATCCACAGCGGCTTGCTGGCCCAACTGAACCAAGACCAGGGCTTGCGCTTGAGCACCCAGCCCTTGGCGCCCGCCCAGGCACAGCGCCTGCTGCAGCGGGGCGAGCTGCGCTTGCTCTTGGCCTGGCCGCGTCAGCCTTCGCGTTATCTGCTGCAAGGTCTGGCCCTGCCCATGCGTCTGGAGGCGGATTTGTCCGACCCCTATGTCCATGCCCTGGTCGCGCAGCTGGGCGATGGCTTGGCCCATCGCCTTTCAGCCAAGCTCGCCGAATCGGCAGGGTCAGCCGCGCCGCCGCTGCGACTGCATTTGCAGCCGGGCTTGGACCTCAGCCTTGAACTGCGTGGGCGCTATGCCCTCCCACCCGATTCGGGGGCCTATCTGGTGCCTGCGCTCAGCGGGGTCATCTTGACGCTCACGCTGACCCTGATGGCCGCCCTGTGCGTGGTGCGTGAACTCGAGCAAGGCACTTGGGACAGCTTGCGCAACACGCCTCTGGGTGCCATGCATATCTTGCTTGGCAAACTATTGCCCTATGCCGCGCTGGGCTTGCTGCTGTATGGCTTGATGCAGGCCCTGGCCTTTGTGCTGTTCGACACGCCTTGGGCCAGCCTGGGCTTGTGGGCCGTGGCGTTGGTCTTCATGCTGGGGCAGCTGGGTCTGGGGCTGTGCTTGTCGCTGCTGGCGCGCAGCCAGCTGCAGGCACTGCAGCTTGGGGTGTTTTTCTACCTGCCCTCCATTCTTTTGTCCGGCTTTATGTTCCCTTTTGAAGGCATGCCGGGCTGGGCGCGTGGCCTGGGCGAGTTGCTGCCGCTCACGCATTTCTTGCGTGCCCTGCGGGCCGAGTTGTTTCGCGCCGCCGATGCCGCTCAGGTGCTGAGTTTGGGGAGCCCCATCTTGCTCTTTGCCGGCCTCAGCTTGGGACTGGCCGTCTGGGGCTATCGACGCAGGGTGTAAGTTTTACTGGCGGGCTCACGACTCAATGGCTTCACCCTTTGGAGTCAAAGCACCATGAAAACGAAACCCTTGCTGAATGCCCTGATTTTTGCCGCTGGCTTGCTGGCCTGTGCGCTCAGCCAAGCGCTCACGATCTTGCCCTACGAGGCGGCCGCGGTGGCCAAGGCGCAGGCCGCCGGCGAGCCGCTGGCGCTGCATTTCCATGCCAGCTGGTGCCCAACCTGCCGCGCCCAGTCCAAGACCCTGGAGGCGCTCAAGGCCGAGCCGAATCTGGATCTGACCGTCTGGGTGGTGGATTTCGACAAGGAAGTCGAGCTGAAGAAACAGCTCAAGGTGCGCAGCCAATCCACCTTGATTGTTTACCGGGGCAGCAAGGAAACGAGCCGCCAGATTGGCAGTTCGGCCCCGGACGATATGCGCGCCACTTTGCGCAGCGCCTTCTGAGTCGGAGGGCGGCGATATGTTGGCTTGGTCAGAGTTGGGTCTGAGTGTGTTGGCGGGCAGCCTGACCACCTTGTCGCCCTGTGTCTTCCCCATCTTGCCTCTGGTGCTGGGGAGCGCCTTGCAGCGTAGCCGTGCCGCGCCCCTGCTGATGGGCTTGGGCATGGTGCTCTCCTTTGCCTTGATGGGGCTGCTGCTGGGCGTGGCCGGTGAAGCGCTGAATTTGGACCCGCAAGTCGTGCGCATGGCCTCGGCCTGCTTGTTTGTGCTGTTTGGCCTGGTGATGTGGGTGCCGGCGCTGAACGCGGCCTTCAGTCGTCTGGGTTCACCCTTGGCCAGCCGTGCCGATGCCTTGGGCCAGGGGCTGGATCGCCATTCCCTGCTGGGTGCCTTGCTGACCGGCGCCCTGCTGGGCCTGATCTGGAGCCCCTGTGCAGGGCCTTTGCTGGGCACGGCCCTGAGCTTGGTGGCCAGCGAGGGCGGGGCTGGGCGCGGCACTTTGATCCTGGGTCTGTTCGGGCTCGGCGCTGCGCTGCCCTTGGTGGCGGCGGCCTATGCCTCGCGGCAAGGCTTCGGCCGCGTCCGGCAATGGGTGTTGGCCCACGGCGAGCAAAGCAAAAAGGGGTTTGCCGTTTTGCTGATGCTGATGGGTTTGTTGGTTTTGAGCGGGGCCGACAAATGGCTGGAGACCCAGGTCAACCAGCGCTTGCCCGACGCTTGGCTGAATCTGACGACACGGATCTGAGCAAACCGGGGTGCGAGAATGGCCGCGCGCCGCAGGGGCGCGTGGAGCGCTAGGCATGGACTTCTCGGTTTGGTTGGGTTTTTTTGCGGCGTCTTGGGCGATCAGCCTCTCACCCGGCGCCGGCGCCATCGCCGCCATGAGCTCGGGCCTGAATCACGGTTTCAGGCGCGGCTACTTCACCACCCTGGGCCTGGTGCTGGGCATCTTGACGCAGATTCTGCTGGTGGGCGTGGGCCTGGGCGCGCTGATCGCGGCCTCCAGCCTGGGATTTGCCATCGTCAAATGGGCCGGTGTGGCCTATCTGATCTGGATGGGGGTGCAGCAATGGCGGGCCCCTGCCAAGCCCCTGGTGGCCGAGCAGGACGAGGGCCCGCGGGTGACGCGCCGCCAGCTGGTGCTGCGCGGCTGGATGCTGAACGCCGTCAACCCCAAGGGCACGGTGTTCCTGCTGGCGGTGATGCCGCAGTTCCTCAACCTCAAGCATGAGTTGCTGCCCCAGTACCTGACGATTTCCGCCACCCTGGTGTTCACCGATCTGGTGGTGATGGCCGGCTACACCGCCCTGGCCTCCAAGGTGCTGAAGGCCTTGCGCTCGCCGCAGCAGATCAAGCTGATGAACCGCACTTTTGGCGGCCTCTTCATCGGAGCCGGCCTGCTGCTGTCGGCCTTCAAGCGCCAAGCCTGAGCCGAAAGACTTTTTCCCTCACGCCGCCCGTGCCTGTCCCAGGATAGGCCGGGCGGCTTGCTTTGATCCCTGCTGTTTTTTTTATTGTTTGCGCGCCGCCCATTCATGAAGTCTGAAATCTCCGACCGCTGGCTGTTTTGGGGCCCCACCCTGGTGTGGGCCAGCACCTGGCATGTGATTCTTTATCAGCTGGCCTCCCAGGTGCCAGTGCTCAACTCCGTCGCCTGGCGCTTCGCGCTGGCCGCTTTGTTGTTGGTCGGTCTGGCCATGTGGCGGGGCGAGAGCCTGCGTCTGCCCTGGAGCGCCCACGGCCTGATGCTGGCCACCGGCATCGTGCAGTACGGCGGCAATTACTGGTCGGTCTACGAGGCCGAACGCCACATCCCCAGCGGTCTGGTGGCGGTGCTGTTCTGTCTGATGGTGTTTGGCAATGCCTTGTCCGGCCGGGTCTTTTTTGGCCAGCAGGTCAGCCGGCGCTTCTTGCTGGCGGCCAGCGGCGGGGTGGCCGGGGTGGTGATGATTTTCTGGCCCGAGATTGCCTCGACCGGCGCCCGCCCCACGGCGGCCCTGGGCCTGGGCCTGGGCCTGCTCGCCGTCTTGGCGGCCTGCACCGGCAATGTGCTGACGCTGACCCTAACCCGCCGTGGCCTGCCCCTGGTGCCCATCCTGGCCTGGAGCATGGGCTATGGCGCGTTCTTCCTGATCTTGCTGGCCCTGGGCAGCGGGGTGGGTCTGCAGTTTGATTGGCGGCCGTCCTATTTGCTGTCCTTGCTCTACCTTGCGGTCTTCGGTTCGGTGATCGCCTTTGTGCTCTATTTCAAGCTGGCCCAGCGGCAGGGGCCAGCGCGGGCCGCCCTGACCGGGGTGGTGATTCCGGTCATCGCCTTGATGATTTCGGCCGCGCTGGAAGGCTGGCAGCCCAGCTTGCTGGCGATCCTGGGCATGGCTTTGTGCTTGGGCAGCATCTTTGCTGCCACCCGAAAGTGAGCAGAAATCTCGCTATTGCCCGAGCATGAGGCCTGGGACCCGCGCTGAAATCGGGCCAAACCGCGTATATTCAGCCGGCGTTTTTTCCCCATTTTGGAAGTTCCATGCGTTATCGCCATGCTGTATCGGCCAGCGCGACTTCCCAGAAAGCCATGGTCAAGGTCCGCCAAAGTTGGCAGACCCGTTGGGGCTTTCTGCGCCAGCTGCGTTTTGAGCCCGAGCTGGAGGCGGCCTATCTGAGCCACTCGCAGCAGGGCTTGCGTTATCAAAGCCTGATTGCCTGCCTGCTGGGCGCGGGCATCTGGTTCCTGTTTGTTTGCGTTGACAGTTATCGCCTGCAACTGTTTCAGCATCCCGGCGAGTTCCCTCTGGCCCTGTTGCAGCTGATCTTTGTTCGGGTGCTGGTCCAGGCTTGCCTGCTGATGTGCGTGCTGGCCTGTGTCTGGCCGGTCTTCAAGTACCGGCAGTCGGTGATGGTGGTGGGCGTGATTTATCTGCTGGCCCTGGGCAGCATCACGGCCATCCATTGCTATCAACGCCTGCAGCTGCAGCATGAAAGCAGTGTGCTGATCCTGGTCGTCATGGCCATGTTTTTGCCGCTGGGCCTGCGTTTCACCGCCAGCCTGGGCTTGGCGCTGAGCTTTGTGCTGACGGTCTTTCTGTTCGGCCTGCTGGTGGTGGCCGAGGAGTTTGAAGGGCCGATGTTGCAGCTCAGTCTGCTGCTTCTGATGAGCACGGCGGTGGCGGCCGTGGGGGCCTATCTGCTTGAGTATTCAAACCGCCAACAGTTTCTGCTGCGCCGCGAGCTGGAATGGCAGGCCGATCACGACCCGCTCACCGGCCTGCACAACCGGCGCTTGTTCAGCCACCATCTGGAGGCCTGCATCGGCCAGGCGCGCCGGGACGGGCGCTCGCTGGCCCTGGTCTTGATGGATGTGGACCATTTCAAGCTCTACAACGACAGCTATGGCCACCAGGCCGGCGACCAAGCGCTGAAAGCCCTGGCCGAGCTGCTCAAGGACCTGGCCGCCCGGCCACTGGATCTGGCGGCGCGGGTGGGCGGGGAGGAGATGGCCCTGATCTTTTTTGATGTGGAGGCCGGCCAAGCCCAGGCGCTGTGCGAGCGCCTGGTGCGCGGCGTGCGCGCCCTGGGGATCCCACATACCAGCTCACCGACGGCCTCTTGCATGACCGTCAGCGCCGGTTGCGCCATGCTCGGCGATGAACGTTCGGAAGACGCTCTCTACCAGCGCGCCGACAAGCTGCTCTATCAAGTCAAACACAGCGGCCGCAACGGCTCTTTGCTGGGCCTGCCGCCCCAGGCTACCCAGGCCGGCCCCGGTTTGGGCGTGGCGGCCTGAGCTCTGGCACCAGGGTTTGAGCCTTGTTCAGGGCGTGGACTTGGGTTCTTCGCTGGCACCGTTCCAGCTCAGGCGGGGCAGGTCTTTGTTCTCGGGCACCAGCAGCCACAGCAGCAGATAGACCACAAAGCCCACGCCGTTGCAGAACAGCAAGCCCAGGAACATCAGGCGCCAGATCCAGGAGGCCAGGCCGCTGATCTGAGCCAAGCCACCGCAGACGCCGCCCAGCCAGCGGTCGTCGCGGCTGCGCTGCAAGCGGTTGACGGCGGCGCCCAGTCCGCCGCCGCTGGTCTGGTTGCTATTGCTGCTGCCGAATGCCCTGCCTGTCGCGTTCGCCTGGCCGTGTGGCATGTCACCCAGCAGCCGCGCCTTGGCACGGGCAAACTCTTCGTCGCTGAGCAGGCCGCGTTGGTGCAGATCGGCGAGTTGTTCAAGATCGGTGCTGAAAGACATGAGGGGCTCCTTGACGATTCATGGCTGAGACTCCGCGTGTTGAGAGTCCATGGAACGCAGTCTGCTCCGGCCTAGAAATTGGCGCAGCTCGCTTGCGATGGTCTGCAGCAGGCGCCGTATCAAACGCAATAAATAACGAACCAAATGATCATCTTTCAGCCCCGGGGCTCAGGGCTCAGATGGGCTGTTTCGTCTTTGCAAGGCGTCAAGGATGGTGGGCCATTCGCCTTGTTCGGCTTTCTGGCTCAGATGCTTCAAGTCTTGTCTGAGGGCTTCGCATGAAAAGGGCTGCGGGTTGTCGGCCCTGAGCATCGGGGTGTTGGCGGCACGCCAGGCTTGGGCCTCGCTCAGCGCCGCAGCGCTGTAGGCCAAACTGCCTGGGGGCATCTCCAATTGGGCCGCCAGCTGCATCGCTAGCTCTTGATCAAACAAGCTACGCCCGCCCTTGGAGAGTGCGCGAGTCAGGGTGATGCATTCCTGATTGCGGTTGGCGTCTTGCTTGGCCGCTGCGCCGCAATGCTGGAGCAACCACTGCTTGCGCGACAAGCCTGCGCCCGAGTTGGCGGCTAATTCGGTCAAGCTGTAGAAAATCAGACGAGTCTGCTCTGGAACCTCGGGCGCGGCCACAAGTGTGCGCGAGCCCAGCAGTCCTTCATAACTGTCAAAGCGTTGGGCTCGCAGCAGGCCTTGCCAGGCTTGCTTGAGCTGCACCTGATCCGACTCCTTGTCGAGCTGAACCAGGAGCTGGAGCCAAGCATGGCCATTGTCCGGTTCAAGGCTCGCCCAGTCTCCGGGTCTGAAAGCTTTGCAAGCGTCCCAGATTGCCTCCTTTGGGCGCAAACCCAAGCGAAACAGGCGCGTACCGTCGGTCTCGCACTGAAGTGTGCGCAGCGCAAAGGCGCGCGGGTCCTGGCGCAATTCACTGGCAGGCGGCGGGTGGGCGCTGGCCAGCTCCTCGCTCAGCAAGGCGCCCGCCAGGCGATCCAAGACCAAGGGGCTGCTGCGCAGGCGCTGGACGATGCTTGCGCGTTGGCGCGCAAACTCGGCCTCGTTTTCCGCTCGGCTTTGCAGGGCGGCGCGCAGCAAAGCCTCGAGTTCGGCCAATGAGCGGGGTAGGCGCAGGCTGGGCTCTCCGCAAAATTCAAGCTGGCCCTTGGAGCCGCCCAGTCGCGTGCTATCGACCACCTTAGGCGGTGCAGCGCTTAATGGGGCCGAGGCTGCAGCGGCAGCATGGCCAGGGCTTGCTTCAGGCGTGGCCACTTCGCCCGCCAGCGGCTCGGCGGCTGCTTCCGTTTCGGCCTTGCCCGGGCTGTTGTCGCGCCACACATAGCCCAATACCAGCGCCGCCAGCACTGTGGCGGCAGCGAGCTTCCAGGTGTTTGCCTTGTTCTGCTGGCCCATCGCTTCAGTCAATCACCTTGCCTCGCCCCGCCTTGATGCCGCTGCGCTGGGCCTTGCCCTCCAGGCGGCGCAGCTGGGAGCCGTAGGTCGGCTTGGTGGCGCGGCGGGTCTTGGGGACGTGGGCGGCGGCCTCGGCCATCGCTATCAGGCGGGCCACCGCGTCCAGACGGTTTTGCTCCTGGCTGCGCGACTCCTGCGCCTTGATGATGATGACGCCGTCCTGCGTGACCCGCTGGTCGGCCAGGTTCAGCAGCCTGGCCTTGACCGGGGCGGGCAGGGTGGAGCGGCGGATGTCAAAGCGCAGGTGTACGGCGCTGGAGACCTTGTTGACGTTTTGCCCGCCGGGGCCGCTGGCGCGGATGAAGGAGAAGTCGAGTTCCCAGTCGGCCGGCGTCCAGTTGAGGCCGCTCATCAGATCAATCGGCGTGCTGCACGGTTACCGGCACACGCGGGGCGAGGGCGCACATCAGCTCGTAGCCAATCGTCTTGCCGGCCAGAGCCACCTCGTCGATGGACAGCAGGGCGCCCTTGGGGCCCTGGCCCCAGAGCGTGACCTCGCTGCCAAAACCGGCTTGGGGCAGATCGCTCAGGTCGACCGACAGCATGTCCATCGAGACCCGCCCGATGGTGCACGTGCGTTTGCCATCCACCAGCACCGGCGTGCCGGTGGGGCAGTGGCGGGGGTAGCCGTCGGCATAGCCGCAGGCCACGACGCCGATGCGCATGGGCTGCTCGGCCGTGAAGCTGCTGCCGTAACCGACGGTGTCACCGGGCTGCAGATGCTGGATGGCAATGACTTTGGAGCGCAGGGTCATGGCCGGGCGCAGATCCCAAAAGGCCTGGTCGTGTTCGGGGAAGTCGGGCACACCGCCATAACTCATGATGCCGGCGCGCACCCAGTCGCTGCGCACGCGGCTGTTGTGCCGCAGGGTGGCCGCGCTATTGCTGAGCGAACGCTCACCCGGCAGGTCGGCCGCCACTTTCTCGAACACCGTCAGCTGCTCGGTGATGCCGCACTGGCCCAGGCGCTGGGCGTCGGCATCGGAGAAGTGGGTCATCAGCGAAATCTCGTCCACCTGGGGCAGGGCGTTCAGCCGGGTCCAGGCGGCGCGGAAGTTCTGGGCCGAGAAGCCCAGGCGGTTCATGCCGCTATTGAGCTTGAGGAAGACGCGGTGCGGCTCGTGCGTTTTGTGCATGGCCAGCCAGTCGATCTGCTGCTCGCAATGCACGGCATGCCAGAGCTTGAGGCGGGAGCACAGCTCCAGGTCGCGGGGCTCGAAGCAGCCCTCCAGCAGCAAGATGGGGCCGCGCCAGCCCAGCTCGCGCAGCAGCTTGGCCTCGGCGAAGTCCAGCAAGGCGATGCCGTCGGCGCTGCGCACGGCCTCAAAAGTGTTGGCGATGCCGTGGCCATAGGCATTGGCTTTGACCACCGCCCAGACCTTGGCGTCGGGCGCCAAGGCGCGGGCGCGGGCCAGATTGTGGGCGATGGCGGGGACGTGGATGAGGGCTTCAATAGGACGCGGCATGGGCCGAATTGTGGCATCGGCTGGGCTGCACCGACTGGCGGCGACAAGCCTGCATGCTATAAACCCGCAGCATTCCCCCAGGATGCTGGTGCCCTCACGCCCCGTGTCACCCGCATGCCTCCTTCCCCGCAGTTTTGATTGGGCTCATGAAAAAAGGCTTTTCCATCATCATGTCAGCGCAGTTTTTCAGCTCGCTGGCTGATCAGGCTTTATTGGTCGGCGCGATCGAACTGCTCAAGACAAATGGCTCCCCCGCCTGGCAAATCCCGGCCCTAGGGCCGATGTTTGCGCTGTTTTATGTGCTTTTGGCCCCCTTTGTTGGCGCGTTTGCCGACGCGGTGCCCAAGGGCAAGGTCATGTTCTATGCCAATCTAATCAAGATCATCGGCTGCCTGATGATGTTGTTTGGCGCCCATCCGCTCTTGGCCTATGCCATCGTTGGCCTGGGCGCGGCCGCTTATTCGCCGGCCAAATACGGCATCCTGACCGAGTTGCTGCCACCCTCGCAGCTGGTCAAGGCCAATGGCTGGATCGAAGGCCTGACCATCGCCTCCATCATTCTGGGCATCTTGCTGGGCGGCCAGTTGGTGGGCCCGCACCTAGCGCCCACGCTGCTGGCATTTGATATGCCCTTCATCGACACCGGCATCGACACCCCACCCGAGGCGGCCATCGCCAGCATGGTGATCCTGTATCTGATCGCCGCCGGTTTCAATCTCTACATCCCGCGCACCCAAACCGCTTTGCAGCCCCTGGCCCACAGCCCCCTGGCCCTGGTGCGCGACTTCGCTTCCTGCAATTCGCGCCTGTGGCAAGACAAGCTGGGTCAGATCTCCCTGGCCACCACCACCTTGTTCTGGGGCGCTTCGGGCAACTTCCGCATCATCGTGTTCGCCTGGGCCGCCGCGGCCCTGGGTTACAGCACCACCCAAGCCTCGAATCTGGCCGGGGTTGTGGCCATTGGCACTGCCGTGGGCGCGGTATTGGCCTCGGTTTATATGCGACTGGACCGTGCCACCCGCGTGATCCCGCTGGGCATCTTGATGGGCGGGCTGATCATCGGCCTGAACATGATCACCCATCTGTGGGCGGCGATTCCCTTCCTGATCGTGCTGGGTGTGATCGGCGGCTTCCTGGTTGTGCCCATGAATGCGCTCTTGCAGCATCGCGGTCACAACCTGATGGGCGCAGGCCGCTCCATCGCGGTGCAGAACTTCAACGAACAGGCCTGCATCCTTGCTCTGGGCGCGCTCTACACCGGCATGACCCGCCTGGGCCTGTCGGCCTTCGCCGCCATCGCCATCTTTGGCGGCTTGGTGGCGGTGACCATGTGGGTCGTGCGCCGTTGGCACCAGCGCAACTGTGTCAATCACCGCGAAGAGGTGGAGCGCCTGCTGGTGCTGGCCCGCTGCGACGAGGTGCACTGAAAAAATCCGGCGCAGCTCTGCGCTTACCATGCCTCTCGGAAAACACCGGAGGCGAGGAAGCGCATGGACTTACGCTTGGCTTTGTATCAATGGGCGGGCCTGCATGGCCTGAACGCGGCGCAGCAGGCGCGGCTGGAAGACTTGGCCGGCCTGGGTGCCCAACCGCCCGCCCTGGCGCGGCGTATGCGCCAAGGCCTGGCGGTGCTGGCCGCGGGCTTAGGGGGCTTTGGCCTCATCCTCTGGCTGGCCGCTAACTGGGAAAGTTTCGGCCGCTATGGCCGCTTCGGCCTGCTGCAGGGCTTGCTGGTGGTGATGGGCCTGGGGGCTTGCAGCCTGCGCGGGCGCCAGGCCTCGGCGGCACCCGCCCTGGGCCTGATGGTCTTGCTGTTGCAGGGCGGCTTGTTCGCCTATTTCGGCCAGACCTACCAAACCGGCGCCGACCCCTGGCAGCTCTTCGCCCTCTGGGCCGCCCTGGCCCTGCCCCTGGCTCTGGGTCTGCGCAGCGATGTGCTCTGGACGCCCTGGGCCCTGGTGGCGATGACGGCCTTCTCGCTCTGGGCCGCCAACCGCCTGGGTCATTCCTGGCATTTTGCTGAGGGCGCAGCCCAGATCTATCTGCTCAGCTGGGGCTTTTCCTTCCTGCTCTTGCTGGCCTTGGCCGCGCCCTTGCGAGCCTGGACGGGGGCGGGCGATTGGTCCTGGCGTCTGGCCCTGACTCTGGCCGCATTCAATCTGGGCTTCACCGGCTTGCTGAGCCTGTTCTCGCAGCGGCTGAGTCCGATTTATCTGCTGGCCCTGGGCCTCTTGGGCGCGGGGGCTTGGCTGCTGAGTCGACCGCGCGGCTTTGAGGTCTACGGCCTCAGCCTGGTGACCTTGACCCTCAACGTGCTGCTGATCTGCGGCCTGGGCCGCCTGCTGCTGGAGGGCGGCAGGCATGGTGACCCGATTGGCGAGTTCTTCATCCTGACCCTGGCGGCCGCCGGCCTGCTGGCTCTGTCGGTCAAATGGCTGCTGGGCTTGTCGCGCCGGCACGAGGCCGAGCTGGCTCAAGGAGCTGCGAAATGATGGCTTCGACATCCCAAAAACTTCAGCAACTCTGGTCCGCCGCCAGCGCTGAGGGCTTGCTGCCCCCAGATGCGCAGCCGCCCCAATCCGTCGCCAGCCGGCCCTGGCCGGTGGTTTTGATGACGGGCCTGGGCGCCTGGATGGTGGCCTTGTTCTTGTTGGTTTTGTTGGCCTTGATGTTGAATGACGCGCTGAAGGGAGCGGGCGGCGTTTTGCTGGGTGGCTTGCTGCTGGGCCTGGCCGCATTTTTGCTGCGAGAGGACGGTGCCAAGGCGGGCAGCGCTGCCGACAACAGCGGCTCGCTCTTTCTGCAGCAATTGGCTCTGGCGGGGTTGCTGGCAGGTTTTGCCTTGCTGGCTTTTGGCTTGGCCGAGGGGCTCAAGATTCCCTACCGCTACTGCATGGGCTTGCTGCTGGCCCTGGCCTTGATGTTGCTCCGCCTCTTGCCCCAGGTCTGGTTGCGTGTGCTCTTGGGTGCCGGGGCCGCCTTCTTGTTCTTGCTGATGCTGCAGGCCGGGCGTGATCCATGGGACGCCATGGGCCTCAACAGCGGCCTCGCCTTGATCGCCAGCTTGCATCTGGGCATGCTGGCCTGGCTGTTGATGCTGGGTTCGCAGCATCGGTTTCTGCGTGGCGGGGCTCAGGCTGGTCATGCGGCGGCGCTGGAAAGTTTGGCTGTCGGCTGGCTGCTGCTTTGCCTGGCAGGCCTTGCCTTCAGCTCGGGAACGGCGTTCTTGCTGGCGGGCAATCGGGGTGTCGGGGAGATGGGTGAAATCCATGGCCTGCTCTACGGCCGACGCGCGGGCGGCGGCTTTTTGCAGTTCTGGCCCCTGGTCTCCAGCCTGCTGAGCCTGGCTGCCGCCGCTTGGCTGCTGCGCGCCTGGCCGCTGCTGCGTCAAGCCTGGTGGGTGCTGGCTGCCCTGGGCGTGGCCGTGCTGGCCTACTTCAACCCCTGGCTGGGCGCGGCACTGCTGGCGCTGGTCGTCTGCGCTGTCAGCGGGCGTTGGCGTTTGGCTGGGGCGGCCGGTCTGGCCTGCGTCTGGATGATCAGCGCCTTTTACTACCAGCTGAGCTGGCCTCTGGCCGACAAGGCCCTGGTGCTGGTGGCGGTGGGCGCCTTGCTGGCGGCCGTGGCCTGGTGGGCGCAGCGCGCCGAGGCCAGCCCAGCAGAAGCGCCCCAGCCTGCGCAGATGGGTTCTTCGCACCGGCGCGTCTGGTTGGGCGTGGGCTTGGGTGTCCTGCTGACCCTGGTGGTGGCCAATGTGGGCATCTGGCAAAAAGAGCGTTTGATCGCCCAGGGCCGGCCCATTCTCGTGCCCTTGGCGCCGGTGGATCCGCGCTCCCTGATGCAGGGCGACTTCATGGTCTTGAATCTGCAGGTGGGCCAGCCCCGCTTCGTCGGCGCCAGCGAGGCCCTGGTCGATCTGCTCAGCGAGCAGCCGCGGGTGATTTTGCGGTTGGACGAGCGCGGCGTGGCCGTGGCTCAGCGGCCCGATGAGGGCGGCGCCTTGGCGGCCGACGAGCTGCGCTTGCAGCTGGTGCTGAAGAAGGGCCGCTGGATTCTGGTCACCGACGCCTTCTACTTCAAGGAAGGCGAGGCCGAGCGCTATGCCAAGGCCCGTTTCGGTGAGTTCCGGGTGGACGGCTCCGGCAAGGCCTTGTTGGTGGGCTTGCGTGGGGCGGATTTGAAGCCACTTTGAAGGCTTGGCTTGCTATTCGGGGCTCAGGTCTTGATCTGGCCCCGAACAAGCGGCCTCAGCTGCGCCGTTTGCTGACCGGCTCCACGGTTTTGACCCCGTTCAGCACCGCCTCCACATGCTCGGACCAGGCCCGGGCAATCTTGAAGCAGCCGCTGTGGTTGAGGTGGATCTCGTTGTGCCAGTCGCCGCTGCTGCCGCTGCTGCCGGGCGTGGCTGGGGCCAGGGGCACGGTGGTGGAGTCAAACACATGCAGGCCGGGGAACTGTTCTTTGTCGGCTGCCATGCTTTTCAGCAGCAAGGCCAGGTGGAAGACCATCAGCCGACTCACCGCCGCCCAGTCCGCCGCCGGCAGGGCATAGGCCTTGAGGGCCGGGTAGAGCCAGGGGCCGGATTGGCCCAGACCCACATCCTCGGCACCGGCCGGGCGCGGCATGGGCACGGCATAGCAGTGCATGAACACCGGCTTGCCCACCGAGGCGCCCTGGTCGCGCAGGGTCAGCAGATGGCGCACATTGGTGCGCAGATATTCGCTGTAAGTGGCCCAACCGGGTTCGGAGAAATAGCGCGCCACGCCGGTCGAGGGCGCACCCCATTCGGTTTGGTGGCGCAGCAGGCGCAGATGCAGGGGCACGCGCTCGCCGTCGGCCTGGTGGGCGGGGGTCTGGGCGGCGGAGATCAGGTCATTGCCGCCCATGGACAGCAAGACGCCATCCCAGGGCGGGGCCTCCGGGCTGCTGAGCAGGCGCACGAAATCGGGGGCCGATTCCAGATCGACCAAATGGCTCAGGGCGCCGCCCTTGCCGGCGCAGTTGACGGCGCAGGTGGGGTCTTTGTAGACCATCTCCTGCAGCAGATTGGCGTGCGCCTTGATCTTGTCGTCGGCGGTGGAGAACCAGGAATCGCCCTGGGCCAGCAAGCGCCAGCGAAAGCGTGCCAAGTCGGGGGCGGGATGGGACTGCAAGTCTCCCGGTGTAAAGCAAGCCAGATGATCCAAGTGAGGCTCTCCCTTGTATGTGCAGAGCGTTGCAAGAACAGATGACAGCGAATTCGACGTTAGTCCGGCAGCCCGCCTGGGCCTTCGGCTCAGGCAAAAGCAGCGTGCTATAAACCTCGGGCATTGTTGGCCGACAGGCTTGCGTCTGCCAGCGTTTCGGGTCTTTTTTTGGCGCTTTTTGGGCGCCTTACCCGGCTTTGTTGCGGCCGACCAACCTCTGCTCGCTCCGCCTCCCGCGCTTGCACAACGCCGCCTCTGGGCCGCGTTGTCTTGTAGCTCCCTTGTCGGGCTTTTTCAAGCCCATAGATGTCGCCCCCGCGAGTTTTTTTGATGGCTGTTCTCGCCCTGATGTTCAACGCCCTGATCTGGGGGCTCTCGTGGTGGCCGTTTCGGCAGTTCCAGGCGGTGGGGCTGCACCCCCTGTGGACGACGGTGCTGCTCTATGTTTTGTCCTTGCTGGTAATCAGCGGGGCCAAGCGCCAGGCCTGGCGCGAGTTTCTGCGCACGCCGGCCCTGTGGCTGGTGATGGCCGCCGCGGGCTTGACCAATACCGCCTTCAACTGGGGCGTGGCCACGGGTGATGTGGTGCGTGTCGTGCTGCTGTTTTATCTGATGCCGCTATGGGCCGTGCTGCTGGCCCGTCTTGTTCTGGGCGAGCGCCTGACCCGCCTGGCCGTGCTGCGCATGGCCTTGGCCCTGGGCGGCGCGGCCGTGGTCCTGGCGCCGGCGGGTGGCGGCCTGCCCTGGCCGGCCAGTCTGGCGGATTGGCTGGGCGTGATCGGCGGCTTCACTTTTGCCCTCAACAATGTGATGCTGCGCCGCCAGGCCGGCAGCAGCGGTGAGGCGCGCGCCCTGGCCATGTTTGGTGGCGGGGTGGGCGTGGCCGGGGTGGCGGCCACGCTGATGGCCGGTGGCGGCCTGATCGCCTGGCCCAGTCTGCCCAGTGCCCTCTGGCTCTTGCCTCTAGCCGGCATGGCCTTGCTGTTCTTTTTGTCCAATCTGTCCCTGCAATACGGGGCCAGCCGCCTGCCTGCCAATGTGACGGCCATCATCATGCTGACCGAGGTGCCGGTGGCTGCGCTGTCCGCCCTGTGGCTGGGCGGCGGCGGTTTGGACCTGCAGACCGGCTTGGGCGGGGCCTGCATTCTGGCCGCCGCGCTGCTGGCGGCGCTGGAGCGTCAAGGCGCGAAATAGGCCTGCCTGGGCAGAAATCGGTCGCCCCGGCTACCATCGGCGCCAGCTGATATGGCTGCGAACAACAAGGAGAGCTTGCATGGCCCAGAGCGCGTTTGATTTCCAGGCGGTGTCTATCGATGGCAAACCGGCCGATCTGGCCAGCCAGCGGGGCAAGGTCTTGCTGATCGTCAACACGGCCAGCGCCTGCGGCTTCACGCCGCAATTCAAAGGCCTGGAAACCCTGTGGCAGGACCTGCGCGATCAGGGCCTGGTGATTGTGGGCTTCCCCAGCAATGAGTTTGGCGGCCAGGACCCGGGCAGCAATGAAGAGATCTCGTCCTTTTGTGAGTTGAACTTCGGCGTCAGCTTTCCCATGATGGCCAAGGTCAAGGTCAACGGCGCCGATGCCCACCCGCTGTGGCAATGGCTGAAGGCGCAAAAGCCCGGCTTCCTGGGCACCGAAGGCATCAAGTGGAACTTCACCAAATTCCTGGTGGGCCGGGACGGCCAGGTCATCAAGCGCTACGCGCCGAATGACGCGCCGGAAAAGATCCGCGCCGATATCGAGGCCGCGCTCAAGGCCTGAAGCTCGGGGCTAGCCACAGCCGCCCGTAGCTGCGCCGCAGCTGGCCCTGCGCTTCCGCCTGGGCCAGCAATTGGTTGACGGTCTGGCGGGACAGACTTGCCTGCGCGGCCAGCTCGGCCTGGGTGGCGCGCAGCGCGATCCAGTCCCCCTGCGCCTTGACCCGCTCCGCACGTTGGGCGGCGAGCTGCTGCAAAGCCATTTGAAAGCGCTCGGCCGCTGTGCGGTGCCGGGCCGCTTCCAGCAGCTTGAGATTGCCTTCAAAACGCTGGGCGAAATTGCGCATCAGGGCGCGCGCAAAACCGGGCCAGGCGTCCATCAAAAAGGCATAGGCCTCGGGGCCGATGACCAGCACCCGGCTGGCTTGCCGGGCCAGGGCCTCATAGCTGCTGGGTCGCTCGGTAACAAAAGCGGCCAGGCCGAAGAGCTGCAAGGGCTGCAGCAGCTCCAGCACCGAGACCTCGCCGTCCGGGCCGGTGAAGCGCGCCTCGATCTCGCCCTCCAGCACGGCGTAAAAAGCCCGCGTTGTTTGGCCTTGGCCGAACAGGCTGCGGCCCGGGCTCAGCTTGCGGCTGGGCATGAGCGGCTGGGCTTGCCTGAGCAGGGCTTCGGGCAGGGCCAGCTGCGGGAAGTTGTGGGCCAGTAGCTCGCGCAGAGGGCAAGCAGCTTCGGCGGCGCTGGCGGATTTGAAATGTGCGCTCATTTGTCGGCTACTTTACATTTCAAACTTGGCCGGCCCACTAAGCTGAGGCGCATGAACGATAGCGATCAACTGCAGGTCTGGGCCCGGCGCTTCCGCCACTTTGCGCGAGTGGACTGCCCGCAGGACCCGCTTTATGTGGCGATCTGCGAGGCGATTGCCGACACGCCCGAGCTGCTGGCATTGATGAGCTTGGCCCCGGCCGGCCAGGCCAAGGTCAATCTGCTGTTGGCCGCCATCCACGAACGGATCTTGGCCGATGCGCCGCATCAGTTGGCGGCCTACTTCCCCAGCGTCGGTGGCGCTCGAATGCCAGATCAGGCCTTGCCCGGCCTGCTGCTGGACTTTGTGCGTGCTCAGCGCCCGGCGATTGAAGCCCATCTGCGCCACAGCAAGACGCAGACGAATGAGATCGGCCGCTGCGCCGTGTTGTGGCCGGCGCTGCAACACATCGCTCGCCTGCGGGGCCGCGAGGCCCTGAGCCTGATCGACTTTGGCTGCAGCGCCGGCCTGAATCTGGGCGTGGAGCGCTACCACTACCGCTATTCCAAGTTCAGCCTGGGCGCGGCCCCCGGCCCCGGTGTGCCGGTGATCGAATGCGACTGGCTGGGCGAGGCTCCTGAGCCCAGGCCTCAAGCCTGGCGTTTGACGCAGCGTCTGGGGCTGGATCTATCGCCGCTTGATCTGCGTGAGGCATGGGCCCTGCGCTGGCTGCAAGCCTGCTTGTGGCCGCATGACCGCGAGCGGGCGCAGCGCCTGCAGCAGGCGGTGGCCTTGAGTCGCGGCCATGAGCCCGAGTTGCAGCAAAGCGCGGATGCCTTGGGTCTGCTGGAGCAGCGTCTGTTGCAAGAGCCGGCCTGGGCGGCCAGCCAGCCGGTCTTGTTCAATAGCTGGGTGCTTTACTACTTTGAGCCCGCAGCCCTGGCCCAGCACCGCGCCCGCGTGGCCGAGCTGATCTTGCGGCATGGCCTGGTCTGGCTCAGTGCGGAGTCGCCCTCGCAATGCCCGCCGGGTTTGCGGCCAGCGCCCCTGCTCGGCGGTTTGCAAGAGGACGCCGCCACCTTGTGGACCTTGCAATGGGCAGAAGCTGGGCGGCTGTGCCAGCAAGCCCTGGCCTGGTCGCACCCGCATGGGCGCTGGCTGCAGTGGTTGGCTTAGAGCGGCTAACAAAACTCTCCTGGCTGCGTTGTGTTGCCTTGCCGTACTTTTCGTACTGTCTGCGACAACACGCCTTGCCAGGACCGCTTCGCTGAGCTTTGTTAGCCGCTCTTAGTTCAAACCAAGGTTTAGGCTCTGTGCCGCCCTTGTGAGCTGAGCTTGAAGACCTCCACCATCTCCAGCAGCGATTCCGCCTGGCGCCGTAGGCTTTCGGCCGCGGCGGCGCTTTCCTCCACCAGGGCAGCGTTTTGCTGGGTGGTCTTGTCCATCTGATTGACCGCCTCGCCCACCTGGGCGAAGCCTATGCTTTGCTCGCCGCTGGCATGGCTGATCTCGGCCACGATCTGGGTCACCTGCTCGATGGCCTTGACCACCTCCTGCATGGTGTCACCCGCCTGGTCCACCAGCTCGGAGCCGCGCTCCACCCGCTCCACACTGGCGCTGATCAAGGTCTTGATTTCGCGAGCCGCCTCGGCCGAACGGCCGGCCAGGCTGCGCACCTCGCTGGCCACCACCGCGAAGCCGCGGCCTTGCTCGCCGGCGCGGGCCGCCTCGACGGCGGCGTTCAGGGCCAGGATATTGGTTTGAAAGGCGATGCCGTCGATGACGCCGATGATGTCGGAGATCTGGCGGGAGCTGTCGTTGATGCCGCGCATGGTGTCCACCACCTGGGCCACGACGGCGCCGCCGCGCTGGGCCACGGCCGTCGCGTTCTGCGCGAACTGATTGGCCCGCTGGGCGCCTTCGGCATTGCGCTGGAACACGGCGGTCAGCTGTTCCATCGAGGCCGCCGTCTGCTGCAGGGCGCTGGCTTGCTCCTCGGTGCGTTGGCTCAGATCGCTATTGCCTTGTGAGATTTCGGCCGAGGCGGTAGCCACCGATTCGGAGTTGCGTCGCACGCCGGTGACCACCTGGGCCAGCTTGCTTTGCATGTCTTGCAACTGAGCCATCAGGCTGGAGGAGTCGCCGGGGCGCAGCTCGATGGGCGTGCTCAGGTCGCCGGCCGCCACGCCACGAGCCAAGGCCGCGGCCTCGGCGGGTTCGGCTCCTAGCTCGCTGCCGATGGAGCGCACCATCAGATAGCCAAACACCGAGGTCAGCAGCAGGCCCAGCAGGGTCGCGCCAACCGACAGGGCGCGTATGGTGTTGAAGCGCTGCTCGGCCTCCAGGTACTCGCGCTTGGCCTCGTCGAACTGCAGCTTGACCAGAGCGGTGGCGATTTCGTTCAGCGATAGAAACAAGGGGGTGATCTTGGTGCGCAGCAAATCCGCGGCGGCGATATCGTCTTTGTCCCGCAAGGCCTTCAGCGCGGGGCTCAGAGCTTCTTGTACAAAGCGCTGGCGGCGTGCGGCGAACTCCTTGGCCAGGCCGACTTCTTCCTTCGTCAGCTCGGTGGCCATATAGGCGGCCCAGAGGCGGTCGATGGTGGCCACATTGGCCTCAATGTCGGCGATGTTCCGGCTGATGGTGGCGGTGTCGGCCACCGAGGCGGTGACGGCCAGGCGGTTGGATTGCACCAGCAGCTGGATCTGGCTCAGCTGGTTGACCGGCACCATGCGGTCGTCATAGACCCGGTGCAATGCGCCGTTGGATTGGCTGATGCCATACATGCCCATGGCGCCCAAGATCATCAACAAGAACGAAGACAGACCCAGCAGCAAGAGCAGGCGGGTGGATATCTTTAACTGATTCATGACGACTCCCCAGACGACTTGTTGTCGCTCACGCGCGAACTAACTAGTTACGCGAGCGGGGTTATTTTGGGCGTATGTCGCACGCCCTGGCCTTGTCAATATTTACCCTTGGGCCTGCGCAGAATCGTCATCCGCAGCGGCTGGATCTGCCTTGCTTCAGCCCACTTTGTAGGCGCTGCGCGGGCCTTCAACGCCGGTTTGGCCGAGGGCGGAGACGACCAGGGCGTTCAGGCCCTCGGCCGGGATGACGATGTCGGGCCCGCTCAACAGGCTCCAACGCTCGCCGTGGCGGCACCAGACGAGGTAGCGGCGCGGGCTCTGCTCGGGCACCGGGGCGGGCGTGAAGCCCAGGCGCCAGGCCAGGGGCGGCACTGGCGTTGCGGCTTGAGCCGTGGCCTGCGCGCCGCCGGGGGAGGTGACCGACATCAGCAAGGCCGGTGGCAGGGCGGCGGCGGGTTTGGCCTCCAGCCAGGGCGTGGCCGGCACCAGGGCGGGCTCGGTGTAGACGCTTTTCTTCAGATGATCGGCCAGGCCGCGGCGGTTCTGGCGCAGGGCGATCATGCTGAAGTGGGCATGGCCGCTGCCTGGTGCTTGCGCGCGCTGCAGCTGGATCTGGCCGCTGATCTCCTCGATGGGCCAGCTGTCTGCCTTGTCGGTCACCTTGCTGGTGAAGAGGCCGGGCCAAATATGGCGCTGCAAGGGGTTGAGGCCGCGCCAGCAGTTCAGCAGCACGCCAAAGGCCTGCGGTGGCTGGTTCATGGGCCAGTAGAGCTGGGGCACCAGATAGTCCATCCAACCTTGCTCCAGCCAAAGCTCCACATCGGCGTAGAGCTTGTCGTACTGGCTGAAACCGGCGATGCCGGCCGGGCGCAAGCTGGGCTTGGGCAGGCCGAAGGGGCTGATGCCGAAGCGCACCCAGGGCTTGCTGCTCTGGCGTATCGCCGTGTGGATGCGCTGCACCAGCTGGTCCACATTGCGGCGCCGCCAATCGGCGCGGGCCAGCGTGCCGCCGCCCTGCAGGTAGCGCTGCCAGCTGGGTTCGTCGGGGAAGTCGATCTCCTGCTTGGCGTTGGCTGGCTCGTTGACGGGGTAGGGGTAGAAGTAATCGTCGATATGGATGCCGTCTACCGCATAGCGTTCCAGCACATCCTGGATGACGGCCAGGCTGTGGTCGGCCGCGGCTGGCTCGCCCGGGTCTATCCAGAGCTGGTCGCCGTAGCGCTTGACCCACTGCGGCTGGGTCTGGCTTACATGGCTGGCATGCGGTTCCGAGCGGGCCGTGGACTGGCGGGCCCGGAAGGGGTTGAACCAGGCATGCAGCTCCAGACCGCGCGCATGGGCCTCGCTGATCCACAGCGCCAGGGGGTCGTAAAAAGGCTCGGGCGCCTGGCCCTGCGTGCCGCTGAGGTATTCGCTCCAGGGCTCCAGTTTCGAGTCGTAAAAAGCGTCGGCGCTGGTGCGGATTTGAAAAATGATGGCGTTGAGCTTGAGCGCCACTGCCGTGTCCAGCAAGGCGCGCATTTCTGCCTGCTGCTCGGCCGTGCTCAAGCCCTTGCGGCTGGGCCAATCGATATTCGCCACCGTCGCCACCCAGGCCGCGCGGAACTCACGCGGCACCGGCGGCGTCTGGCCGGCCAATTCGGGCGCTGGCGTCAGGCTCGGCACGGCCGGGCTGAGATGAAAAGGCGATCCGGCGCAGGCAGCCAAAGTGGCCGCGGCGGAGGAGGTCAGGAGGGTACGGCGGGTGAGCATGGGGAGGGGGCTGAGCGGGTGGAACTTCACAGCGAATGCATCAACGACACGAGAGTTCGTTCAAAACCCTATGTGCAGTGCCATCTATTGAAATCGGCAGGTCTATTGCGTTGAAATATTTCCAATAGCTGGTCTATTGCCTGCAATCTTCTCACTGCATGCTACGTCGATCCAAAGTTCGGGCAGTTGCGCGAAGTTTTGCAGCCCTAGTCCGGCCAGAAATTATACCTTTGTCAACTGTAAGGCTTGACAGCTATTGGCAAGGAGAAATACTTTAGACCATCAGGCATCAACAAATTTGCATGGCGGGCCAATCGGTAAGGACGTCATTGCGTATCGATGAATGAGATTCGAAAATGAAAAAACAAATTTCCAGACGAGTGTTTGCACTCTTGCTTGTCAGTTTTATTTTTCAATCGCATGCTGTATTCGCTGGCGAAGAGCCTGAAAAACTACCGCCTGTCACAGTTATCGGAAAGCGACAAACAGTCTTTGAGAGCTTTGGTCTTCGTGGGAGTGTTTCGCTAAGTGGATCAGAAGGTAATCGACCGGCGATACTAGAGAGGGTTGTTATTACAGGCGCGCGACAAAATCCAGGAAGAAACCTGATGGCAAAGTTGATTGCTACAGGAAATTCTGACTTGGTTAGGGATTGCGGCAGTGCAACAAGAAACCCGGTGGTGATTCAGACCGGAGAGAAGTTTAAAATAGAAAAAGACTTTTCCGGAGGTGGGCTTTATGGGTTGGATTTGACGCGAACCTATCGAAGCAAATATGGAAGGGGGTCATTTTTTGGGTCGAACTGGCAGTCAACATATGACTTTCCAAAATTGAGTCCTATGAGGGCGTGCAATCAAAGTGAAGGTCCGCTTGGTTGTGTTCCTCTTAAGGTGAACATGACTTGGCCTGATGGAACAGAATATAGTTTTGACTTGACCCTTGGTGAGTTGCCGGAGCGAGCAATTTATTTGTCTAAAAGATCAGCTGAGGCTGGTACTTTTGAGTACTTTGGTGGCGCTGTTTGGACCTTGACCCGGAATGGTAAAATTTATTTCTTTGATGCGACGGGTTATATTTCTGAAATTGATTCTGAAGATGGGGTGCCACTTGTATATTTTGTGAGAGATCCAGGAAATCCGCAGCGGGTTGTGTCGGTGAATAATGGTCGTGGGCAGCAAATTCAATTTATCTGGAACGGCGGAAAGGTCTCGCAGGTAAAAGATTCGAATGGAAATTCATGGGGGTATACATATAATTCTAATGGAATGTTAACTTCGGTTACTTCTCCTGGTCCATCGCCGGATGTGCGTAGTTACTATTATGAGGGCTCGTATGGAAGTTATTTGCTGACTGGTATTGGAATTAATGGGGTTCGCTACAGTTCATATGTATACGACTCTGATAGAAAGGTCGCAGTTAGTGCCTTGGCAGGAGATGTGGAAGTAGACCAGTTTGCTTACAGCGGATTTGGTACAACGGTCACAAATAAATGGGGAATAAGCACTGACTATTCGTACGAAGCAATTTCAAGCCAGGATGGCTTTGGGTTGAGTGGCGTATCTCGACAGGGTACGTCGGCGTGCGGTGCAGCTCAATCGAAGGTGGTTTATGACCAGAACGGCTATATGGATTATTCATTGGATTGGCGCGGTGTGAAGACGGAGTTTAACTTTGATTCAAATGGAAAACTTTTGTCTAGAACCAGTGCGGCAGGCACTTCCGTAGCGGAAACTGAAGTCTTTAGTTGGCAAGGCGAACTCCTTCAAGGTATTGAATATAGCGATTCGAGCGGAGTTTTTGCAAGAAAGAGCTACACCTATGTACCAATGTCATCTGGTGCGGGTGGAGGTAATTTGGCGAGTGAAACACTGACCGACACATTGTCGGGGCAAAGTCGTCAAGTAATGTACTCATATTCCTACCAGACGGTTGCATATGTTCCATCTCTACGTTCGATTGTCGAAACGAGGACTTCGACTCTGGGCAATGAAGTTGTTACCCAACTGTATGACGCAGCTGGTAATCTCACGTCGTATGTTAATGAAAAAGGACATCAAGTTAGTTGGGGTAACTTTGATGGAATGGGACGGGCACGTCGAGTCGTCTGGGAAAATGGACAGGTAGCCGAAATATCCTTCGATGCAAAAGGATTGAAGACGAGTGAGTTGACTCATCTTCCGACTGGTGATCGTACCGTTTCTTATGTTTATGATCACGATAGAAACATTACTGATATCTATTTTCCGAATGGGCAGGCTACTCGATTTAGATACAATGCTGCTTCAAAGTTAGAGCAGGTTGGGAATGCTCAAAATGAATTTTTGAGAATAGAGCAGCCTGCCGCTTCAATTATTGAAGCTCGGCAGATGACGGTAGGGCGAGCATTGCCGTCTTTTAGTGGTTCAAGTGTTTTTGCTACCTCTGCCAGCCAGTTCGTAAGTACGATTAAGTTCGACGGGGATGGCAGAGCTTGGAGAATTGTTGGAAATAATGGCCAGCAGACCGAATTTGGCTATGACGCCAACGGAAACCTCACCTCCCGCAGCGACGCCGCCGGCCACACCAGCCATTACGAATACGACGCGCAAAACCGCCTGATCACCAGCGTCGCGCCAAACGGTGACACGACGCGCCTGCACTACAACGCCCGTGGCCAGCTGGAATATGTAGACGACCCTCGCGGCCTGCGCACCAGCTACACCTACAACGGCTTTGGCGACAAGCTCTCTCAAACCAGCCCCGACACCGGCACCACCAATTACAGCTACGACAACTGGGGCCGCGTACTCACTGAAACCAAGGCCAGCGGCCAAGTCACCAGCTACGCCTGGGATGCCCTGGATCGAATGGTCTCCCGCAGCTCCGGCGGCGTGACCGAATCCTTTGGCTACGACGCCGGCACCTATGGCAAAGGCCGCCTCACCAGTGTCAGCGATGCCTCCGGTAGCACCAGCTACGAGTACAGCGCCGCAGGCGAGCTGACCAAACAAACCCAGGTCACGTCCGGCCAAACCTTGGTCACCACGTGGAGTTACGACGCTGCCGGCCGCCTCACCGGCATGGGCTACCCCACCGGCTTGTCGCTGAGCTACAGCTACGACGCCTACGGCCGCCTGAGCGGCATCAGCAGCAACCACAGCGGCGGCTGGAGCACCCTGGCCAGCAACTTCCTGTACCAGCCCGCGACCGACCGCCGCTACGCCTGGCGCTTCGGCAACGGCCTGCCGCGCCTCATCACACTGGACACCGACAGCCGCGTCACCCAGCTCGACAGCCAAGGCGCCCACAAGCTCAGCTACGACTACAACAACAACGACACGATCTGGCGCATCAACGACCTCATCTACGGCAGCCAAACCAACACTTTGAGCTATGACGCCAACGACCGCGTCACGGCGGCCAGCAGCGGTGTGATGAACCACAGCTTTGCTTGGGATGCCGCCATCAACCGCAGCAGCCAAACTGCCGCCGGTGGCTACCTCAGCCACAGCGTGGCAGGAAATAGCAACCGCTTGTTGTCGGTGAACGGCGGGCAGTGGCGCAGTTTCGGGTACAACGCAGTTGGCAACGTCACCAGTGAGAGCCGCTGGGACGGCAGCCGCTCTTACGGCTACGACAACTTCAATCGGATGAACTCAGCGACCGTGAATGGAGCCGTCAATTTGTACATCCAGAATGCGTTCAATCAGCGCGTTATCAAGGCCACGCCGTCCACCTACACCCGTTACGTCTACGGCCCAGGCGGTGAACTCTTGGCGGAACTTGGCCCCAACACCACCAGCTATGTCTGGCTGGGCAGTGAGCTGCTGGGCCTGGTTCGCAATGGGCAGTTCTACGCCAGCCATAACGACCATCTGGGGCGGCCCGAAGTGATGACCAACGCAGCAGCCCAAGTGGCGTGGCGTGCGGTGAACACCGCCTTTGATCGGCAGGTGGTGCAAGACTCAATCGGCGGCATGAACATCGGCTACCCCGGTCAGTACTTCGACAGCGAGACGGGGTTGTGGAATAACTGGCATCGCTACTATGACGCGCAGCTGGGCAGGTATTTGCAGAGTGATCCGATTGGGCTGGCGGGTGGCATCAATACGTATACATATGTCGATGGCAACCCGATCAGCTTGATTGACCCCACAGGCGAATTTGGTGTTCCCGGCGCAATCGCTGGCGGAATCATCGGCGGCGTCAGTGGCGGCCTTGGCGCAGCGGCAACTGGTGGCAGTGTTTGGCGCGGTGCCTTGCTAGGGGCGGCAAGCGGGGCATTTGTAGGCGGCACAGGTGCATGGATTGGGGCGTCAATTGCCGGACAAGTAGCCTTGCGTGCGGCGACCGGCGCCGTCGGGAATGCTGTCGGACAGATGCAAGGTGTCGGTGACCCTTGCTTTTCGGGTGTGAACGTTGGCGCGATTGCGGGTTCCGCATTGGGTGGGGCGCTAGGCGGAGTCGTTTCACCAGGCGCTTGGGGCACCAAGTTTGCTGGCTCGATGGGGAGTCAAGTTGCGCAGCGAGCCGCCGCCGGGCTGCCGGGGTCTGGACTTTCGGCAACGGTTAGCTTGGCCGGGAATCGGATGGGCGCAAGCGACGCGAAATGTGGGTGCGGGAAATGAACCCAGACACGCGCTGGAAGGTCTTTGCGGGATTGGGGACTGGGGCCTTCACCTTTGCCCTCTATGCCATCTGGAAAACTTTGCTCTATTTCAAGACAAGTAGTGATACGACGGGTGCTGCAATCTTTGGCTGCGTAGCGGTTTGTCTGCTGTTGGTGGCTGGGCTGCATTGGTACATGGCTGTCGGGTTCAAGGTCGGACAGCTTGACCTCGCGACAGGTTCGATGGCGGCCGCGACTTTGCAGAAAGGCAATCGAGTTGTCATTGATTCGCAAAAGGTGCAATTTGTTCGGAGGCTCGACACCGACGATTCGAGTCTTGCGGCGAATGACCGTTACGTATTCTTCATCTGCGCCAATCGACCGTGGGTGTGCAAAGAGTCCCAGTTCCAGGTTGCCTGATGCTGCTACGTGCCCGGCACACCGAAAGTCCAAATGTGCTCGGAAATTCGCAAATTCGCACGCAAATTCGCAAATTCGGGGTCAGGTCTCAAATATATGGCCCTCGCCCCGCGTTCCTGCTAGATTGCGGCCATGTCTCGTCCATTGCGAATCGAGTTCCCCGGCGCGCTATATCACGTCACTTCTCGGGGTGATCGTCGAGAGGATATCTTTGTCGACGACATGGACCGCGCTCGCTTGCTGGCCATCGTTGCGCAGGGATTGGCGCGCTTCGATGCGGGCATGCTGGCTTACTGCCTGATGGGCAATCACTACCACTTCGTGGTCTATACGCGCCAGGGAAGCTTGTCGGCTCTGATGCGCCACATCAACGGTGTCTACACGCAGGCCTTCAATCGCCGGCATGGCAAGGTGGGGCATCTCTTTCAGGGGCGGTTCAAGGCCATCTTGGTGGACAAAGACAGCTACTTGCTGGAAGTGTGCCGCTATGTGGAGCTCAATCCCGTGCGGGCTGAGATGGTTGCCGGCGCAGCGGATTGGCCGTGGTCAAGTTACCGTGTACATATTGGCCACGCCGAGGCGCCGGAGTGGTTGTGCAGCACGGAGCTTTGGGGCTATTTGTTGGGGCGGGACCCATGCACCGATGCCGACCGCGCAAGGGCGCAGCGTTCCTATGCTGAATTGGTGGCCGCCGGGCGGGAAGTGAAGCTCTGGGATGAGGGGCTGAACCGGCAGATCTATCTGGGCGATGACGAGTTTGCGGGCCGAATGCTGGACGCCGCGCAGTCCGCCGCCAAACGGAGCGCATCGGTTCCCAAAGTTCAGCGCTCGTCAACCCGCAGACTTGCCGAGTGGCTGGCCCGATGTGAGACACGTGAAGAAGCGTATTGGCGCGCCTACACAGAGAGTGGCTTGAGCATGACGGCGATCGCCAAAGAAGTCGGCCTGACTTTGGCCAGAGTCAGCCAATTGATTGCTAAAGCTGAGCGGAATGGACGGGAGAGGTAGATGGGGGGTTTATTTTTGAGACCTGACCCTTGTCACTTGTCACCCTCTTGTCACCCTTGTCACCTTTCTTGTCACCTCTTCTGACCCTTGTCACGCTGGAGCTTCGACACGCCGGCGCAGATCACCGAGAAGATGAACTATCTGAAGAGCAAAAACCTGGGCGGCGCCTTCTTCTGGGAGTTCAGCGGCGATGACAGCAACGCTAGCTTGCTCAAGGCCATCAGCGATGGCTTGAAGTAAGCCAGAGGGAGCGGCCTGCCTTAGTTTGGCACTTGGGCGGTACTCGCCGAGGCAGGCCGCTCGCCCTGTGCTGGCTTGGAGCAAAGCAGCAAGCCCAAAAAGCACAAGCCACCGTTGAGCAAGAGCAACTCCAGGCCCAGCCGGTACTCGCCCAGCCAATGTGCTTGCTGGCTTTCCAGCAGCCAGCACAGGGCCGGTGAGGCCAGGGCGATGAAGGGGGTGGCGGGGTCGCGTGCCTGGCGGCGGCTGAGGATGCCGAAGGCGAACATGCCTAGCAAGGGCCCATAGGTATAGGCCGCGAGCTTGAGGATGAGGCCAATCATGCTGGGGTTGGCGATCCAGTGGAACAGCATGACCATGGCCAGGAACAAGGCGGCAAAGCCGAGGTGCACCCGCTGCCTGATCTTGACCCGGCGCGCCTCATCCCAGTCGGAACGTTTTTGCATGCCCAGCAGGTCGATACAAAAGCTGGAGGTGAGCGCCGTGATGGCGCCATCGGCACTGGGGAAGAGGGCCGAGATCAGGGCCAGCACAAAGACGATCTGCACCCAGGCCGGCAGGTAATGCATGACCACGGCGGTGAAGATCTGATCGCCCCGGGCAGCCAAACCCACCTGGCCGGCAAAGAGGTAGAGCAAGCCGCCCAGAAAGAGAAACAGCGCCACCACGGCCACCATCACGGTGGCCAGCAGCAGCATATTTTTTTGCGCGCCGGCCAAGGTTTTGACGGAGATGTTCTTCTGCATCATCTCCTGATCCAGCCCGGTCATGGCTACGGCGATGGTGGCACCGGCTAGCACCTGCTTGAGCCAGAAGCTGGCGCTATTGGGGTCGCTGACCACCACCTCGGCCAGGCCTTGCGCACGCATGGCGGCCCAGGCCTGGGGCATGTTCAGATCCAGCGCATGCAGCAAGAACGCGGCGCAGATCAGCAGCCCGGCCAGCATGCCGGCGGTTTGCAAAGTGTCGGTCCAGACAATGGTCTTGACCCCGCCCTTGTAGGTGTAGAGCAGGATCATCAAGAGGATGATGGCGGTGCTCACACCAAATGGCAGACCTAAGTCGGCCAGGGCCGCGTCTTGCAGCACCAGCACGACCAGATAGAGCCGGGCGGTCGCGCCCAAGGTGCGCGAGACGATGAAGAAGCCGGCCCCGGTGCGGTAGGAGCGTGGCCCCAGGCGCTGGCCCAGATAGTCGTAGATGGAGCTCAGGCGCAGGCGGTAGTACAGCGGCAAGAGCACGAGGGCGATCAAGACATAGCCAAAGAACTGGCCGATGACGATTTGCAGATAGCTAAAGCCCGTGAGCCCCACCGCGCCGGGCACGCTGATGAAGGTCACCCCCGATAAGGAGGTGCCAATCATGCCGAAGGCCACCAGCAGCCAATGGCTGTCCCGATTGCCGATGAAGAAGCTCTCGCTATTGGCGCCTTTTGATCGCCACAAAGCCAGCATCAGCAGCAGGCCGAAGTAGGCCAGGATGAAAAGGGGCAGCAGTTGGTGGGACATAGGGAGTGAAGAGGATGAAGATTTTTGTAGCGAGCGACTGTCAGGCTAGGCGGACGGAGCGGAGGAACCGGAACGTACTTCAGGTACGTGAGGATTCCGAGCATCCGGCCAACGACGCATGGCAGCCGCGCAGTAAAAAATATTCGTCCTCTCAGTACTTCATGCGCAGGTTGAGGAAGTACTGCCGGCCGTTTTGATGCCAGTAGCCGGGTGAGTTTTCGGTGATGTAGTAGGTGTGGCGGATCGGGTCGTTGAGGTTGTTGGCATCGAAGTGAACGCTGATGTCCGGCGTGAACTTATAGCCCAGCGACAGGGACAAGCTGCCCTCGCCGGCATAGCGGTGTTGGCCGTTGTACTGGGTCACGATGCCGTCGGTGCCTTTGAGTTGGGTGTTGGTGCCGTCGCCGATGAAGCCGATGGCGTAGTCGCTGCGGTAGTTCCAGGCCATGCTGGCGCTGAAGCGATCGTTTTCAAAGAAGCCGCGCAGGTTGTAAGTCACTTTGGAGGTGCCCAGCAGCTCGACCCCGTCCACATCCTTGGACTTGATGTAAGTGCCGTTGGCGCTGAGGCCGAAGCCCAGGCCCAGCGGCAATTCCAGCGCGGCCTCCAGGCCATTGATCTCGGCCGACACGCCCTTGCGGGAGGTGACGGTGTAGGGCGTGATCTTGCCCTGGCTGATGTTGAAGTAGTCCACCACCGAGGTGCCGGTCTTGACGTAGTTGTCCAGCTTCTGGGTGAACACGCCGCCGCTGAGCATGGCGCGTGGCGCGAAGTACCAGGCCAAGGTGAGATCGGCGTTATTGGAGGTGATGGGCTTGAGATTGGGGTTGCCGCTGGAGCCGGTGCCGCGCAGATCGTCGAGGATGACGGCGCCCGCCAGCTCGTTGTAGTTGGCGCGGCCCAGGCTGCGGGTCAGGGCGGCACGGGCCACCAGATTGCTGCTCAGGTCCCAGCGCAGATTCAGGCTGGGCAGCCAATCCTTGCTGCTGGATTTGACCTCTTGCGCCAGATAGCTGCCCAGGCGGGAGCCGACGATGGCCTCGGGCACGCTGCAGGGCTTGAGCGGAGCGCAGGTGGCGGCCGGAATCAGCTGGTAGGAGGTGGAGGCCAGATCGGTCTGCACCAGGCGCAGGCCGAGATTGCCGCTCAGGGCGGCGCTGAGTTCGAACTCGGCCATGGCGTAGGCGGCCTGGGTGTCCTCCTTGACTCGGAAGCCGCTGGTGTAGTTGTGGTTGAGCGTGCGGTCCCAGTTGACGTTCTGGTCGGCAAAGGCCTGCATCTGGCCGGGATCGAAGCGGAAGTAGTTGCGTGGGAAGTCTCCGCTCAGGCCGCTGCTCCAGTTGCCCGGGTATTGGGTGGCGGGTTGCGGTGGGGTGAGCCCTGTCACCAGCAGGCCACCACCGACGGAGGTGAAGGGCGAGGGGCTGATGGGGCCGGCCGCGTTGTCCTGCATGTTGTAGCGGCCTTCCCAGCGGTCGAACTGGCGGTCGTGACGGGTGCTGCGCAGGCCGAAGCGCAGCATGGAGACGGGGCCGGCATTGATCTTGTAGTCGCCGTCGAGGTGGAAGTAACTCTCCTTGTCGGTGGAGAGCACGGCCGGAGCCAGATTGCTCATCAAGGCGAAGTTGCTGACCTGGCTCAAGTCATAGGGTTTGCCACTGGCGTCCTTCAATGCGTACTGAGCGGGCGCGCCGGCGCTTTGCGAATAGCTGACCGAGGCCGGGCTGATCAGGCCGAAAACCAGGCTGGGCTCCGACTGGGTCTCGCCCGTGCCCTTGGTCGTGCCGATGCGGCCGCGCAGGGCGAGCGACTCGCTCAGTTCGATCTTGCCTTCCAGATCGAAGAAGTCGCTGCTGGAGCGGGCGCCTTGGCGGCTGAAATGGTCGAACTGCAGGCCCACGGCCTGGGTCGTGCTGCCGGCAGGTTTGACCAGGTTGGCGGCGGTGATCACATCGCCGTCGAGCACCGGATTGCTGATCTGCCAGCCGTTGCGCACCAGCTGCGAGGGCAGGGCGTAGGCGGAGCTGTTGTAGTTGTCGGCCTTGAGCTCGGCGTGGAAGGCGCTGGCATTGATCTCCAGCCCTTGCTTGTTCTTGTATTGCAGGTCGATGAAGCCGCCCTGGCGTTGGCGCACGCCCTCGAACATGGCGGCGTTCAGGCTGCTGGCCATGCGCTTGCCGGCCAGGCTGGGCTGACCGGCGGCGGTGGCTTGGGCCAGGGTCAGCACATCGTAGGCAAAGATCTCTTGGCCGTCGCGGCGCAGATGGCGGTCTTCCTTGAAGGCTTGCACCAGCACGCCGAAGCTGCTGCTCTCGTTCTTCCAGGCCAGCAAGCCGCTGACCTGGGGGTCGGTCTTGTTGGCCAGGGTGGCGTGGGCCATGCCCACCGAGAGTTCGGCATTCAAGCGCTTGGCGAAGTCCAGGGGCTTGCGGGTGATGATGTCCACGCTGCCGGAAACACCGCCCTCGTTGACGTCGGCACGGCCGGTTTTGTAAACCAGGCTTTGGCCGATCAGCTGCGAGGGCATGAGGCCAAAACCCACGCTGCGGCCACTGCCGGCCTGGTCGCCCAAATGCCAGTCACCGGCACTGAGCGAGTGGCCGTTGATGGTGACCAGGTTCAGATTCGGGCTGGTGCCGCGCACGGCCACCCGCTCGGCCTCGTCCATGGCCAGGGCGCCACCAAACTGCACGTTCACACCGGGCAGACGGGAGAGGGCGTCGGCAATGTTTTTGTCCGGCATCTTGCCCACGTCCTCGGCCGAGACCACTTCCACATTGGTGTCGGCATTGCGCTTGACATTGAGGGACTTCTCTATCGAGGCGCGGATGCCGGTGATCTGCACCTGCTCCATCTTGACGGGCGTCGTCTCGGCGGCTTCGGCCGCAAGGGCTGCGTTGACCGTGCTCAGCAAAACAAGCGTGGCCGCGGCTTGGGCCAGAGGGTGGGGTTGGAAGCGCATAGAGGGTCTCCGTGGGGGTTCGGCGGCTGTGGATTTGTTGTGTACCATTTGTATGCCATTTAAAAGCGCCGCACAAGCTGGTCTGAACCTATAGCCTGAGGTTTTTGCTCCATAAACATTGAAAACAAGCCACTTGATCTAGGGGGTATCGGCTCTTGATCGGCAATCTGAGGCCCTGTGTTGATAGCCTCTGTTGCAAGACCATATAAAGACCATTAGACTGAACTCCAGACTCTTCGAGCCCCTTCATGCTGAATACAGAACGCCTTGATCCCGCCCACGCCGAGCTCGATCTCTATGACTTGCCGCGCCTGATGCAGGCCTTGATCACCAGCCAGCAGCAGGCGGCCGAGGCCGTGGCTGCGGCCCAGGTCCCTCTGTGTGCGGCGGTGGCGGCGGCCCAGCCCCGCATCCAGGCGGGCGGGCGCCTGGTTTATGTCGGGGCGGGCACCTCGGGCCGCTTGGGTGTGCTGGACAGCGTGGAGCTTTACCCCACGTTTTCCTGGCCCAAGCAGCGCGCCCTGTCCTTGCTGGCCGGCGGGCCGCAGGCCATGTTTGTGGCGGT
Source organism: Paucibacter sp. KBW04 (assembly GCF_003852425.1). GTDB lineage: Bacteria > Pseudomonadota > Gammaproteobacteria > Burkholderiales > Burkholderiaceae_C > Paucibacter_A. The sequence goes on from NZ_QAJN01000008.1 coordinate 376,769, forward strand.
GGAGGGTGCTGAGGACGACGCGGCTCAGGGCGAGCGCGATCTGCAAGGCCTGGGCTTGGGCCCTCTGGATGTCGTCTTGCTACTCGCCGCCTCGGGCACGACGCCTTATGTGCTGGGCGCCTTGCAAGCTGCCCGCGCAGCGGGTGCGCTGACGATTGGCTTCAGCAACAACCCCGGCACGCCGGTGGCCAGCCGGGCCGAGATCGGCATCGTGCTGGACACCGGCCCTGAGCTGATCTCCGGCAGCACCCGGCTCAAGGCGGGCACGGCGCAGAAGATTGCGCTCAATAGTTTCTCCAGTGCCTTGATGGTCAAGCTGAACAAGGTCTACGGCAATCTGATGGTGGATCTGCAACCCACCAATGCCAAGCTGCTCAAACGCGCGGTCACCCTCACCCAGCTGGGCAGCGGAGCCGATGAAGCGCAGGCGCGGGACATGCTGGCGCGCTGTGATCAGAATGTCAAAACGGCCTTGGTCGCCTTGCTAGGCCCTTGCGAGCCTGCCCAGGCGCGGGCGGCGCTGGACAGCGTCCACGGCAGTGTGCGGGCCGCCCTGGCCAAGCTCAACGAGGCCTGATGCGATGAGCACCGCCCCCGGCCACGGGCCTGAACAGATCTTGGGTCTGGGCCTGGACGCGGGCGGCAGCCAGGCGCGCTGGGCCCTGGCTTCGGCGGCCGGTGTGTTGCTGGCCCAAGGCCAGGTGGCGGGCTTTGGCGGCCTGGATTTGCTGGACCCCGCCCGGCTGCGCCTGCTGCAGCACACCCTGGCCGAGCTGGGCCAGCAGCTGCAAGCCCATGGCCGCCCGCAGGCCTTGTGCGCGGGCATCACCGGCCTGGCCGAAGACGCGAACGCCTTGCTGCAGATGCGCCAGCTCTTTGCCCAAGCCCTGGACTTGCCGCTGGAGAGAATCGAATGCGGCTCGGACATGGACATCGCCTACCGCGCCGCTTTTGCCCCTGGCGAGGGCGTGCTGCTCTACGCCGGCACCGGGGCGATTGCGGTGCATCAGGATGCCCAGGGCCAGCTGCAGCGCTCGGGTGGCCGGGGCGCGGTGCTGGGGGACGCGGGCGGCGGCTACTGGATTGCGCGCCAGGCCCTGGCGGCCGTGTGGCAACAAGAAGATGAGCTGCCGGGCAGCTGGGCTCAGTCGCCGCTGGCCAAGGCTTTGTTCGAGCGCATCGGCGGCAGCAGCTGGGCGCAGACCCGGGCCTTTGTCTACGGCGGCGATCGTGGAGCGATGGGCCGCCTGGCCCTGGCGGTGGCCTCGGTGGCGGAGCAAGATCCGCAAGCGCGCGACTTGCTGTTCAAGGCCGGCCAGGAGCTGGGTCAGCTGGCCCTGAGCCTGCTGCATCGGGTGGGGGAGAGCAAGCCGGTGGCCGTGGCCGGACGGGTCCTGCTGCTCCACCCCCTGGTGGAGCAGGGCCTGCGGGCGGCCTTGCCTGCCTCGCTTGAGCTTCGCCTGCTGGACTTGCAGCCACAGCGTGAGGCGGCGCTCAGGTCGGCCAAGTGGGCCGCGCAGCTGGCTAGCGCAGCACATTGATCTCCAGCCGGTAGCGATCGGCCCGGTACAAGCTCTTGGCGTACTCGATCAGCTCGCCCTTGTTCGATTGAGTGCTGCGCTCCACCAGCAGCGAGGGCGAGAAAGGGGCCACGCCCAGCAGGGCGGCCTCGGCCTCGTTCAGCACGGTGGCCTGGATCTGCTGATTGGCGCGCTGGATCTGCAAGCCGTACTGCTGCTCCAGCAACTCGTAGAAAGAGCCCTGGGCCAGGGCCGAGGCGTCCAGACCCGGCAGGCGTGACTGCGCCAGGTAGACGGTCTCCAGCGCCATCGGCTCCTCATCGGCCAGGCGCAGGCGGCGCACCTCCAGCACCGCGGTGCCCGGCACGATCTTGAGTCTTTGCGCCAGCTTGGCGCCCGCCGGCAGGGTGGTGGTGGAGAGCAAACGGCTGGACGGCGTCAGGCCACGTTGCCGCATCTCTTCCGAGAAGGACAGCAGGCGCGCTTCCTTGACGATGGCCTGCTCGACGACGAAGGTGCCCAGGCCCTGTTTGCGCTGCAGCAGGCCCTCGTCTTCCAGATCACTCAGGCAGCGCCGCAAGGTCTCGCGCGCCACATTGAATTGCTCGCTCAACATGCGCTCGGTCGGCAGCTGGGCGCCGCGTGCGCTCTGCTGGATCAGCTGCAACAGGCCTTGCCTGAGTTGCTCCCGTTTGCGACCTCTATCCATGGTCCGTCTCTTGTTTCTTGAAGCCGACGCGGCGGTCGGATTGGAAAAGTCTAGCCCAGGGCCTCATGTCGGCTCGTCTTGCTTCTTGCCAAAGCCTTCCGGCACTCGAATCAGGCTGGCCATGATGAAGGAGGGCACGGTCGCCAGCAAGACCCAGAGGAAGAAGTTCAGATAGCCCAGCTGGTCTTGCAGCCAGCCGCTCCACATGCCGGGGATCATCATCCCTAAGGCCATGAAGCCGGTGCAGATGGCGTAGTGCGCCGTTTTGTGCGGCCCCTCGGCCACCAGAATCATGTACATCAGATAGGCGGTGAAGCCCAGGCCGTAACCGAACTGTTCGACGGCCAGGGCCGTGCTGATGATGGCCAAACTGCCGGGGTGATGCAGGGCCAACAGCACGAAGGCGATATTGGGCACATGCATGGCCAGCACCAGGGGCCAGAGCGCGCGCTTGAGGCCAACGCGGGAAATGACCCAGCCGCCGGTCAGCCCGCCCAGGGTCAGGGCGGTCAGGCCCACGGTGCCATAGGCGATGCCCAGCTCCTTGGTCGTCAGGCCCAGGCCACCGGCCGCCGTGCTGTCCAGCAAAAAGGGCGAGGCCAGTTTGAGCAGCTGCGCCTCGGGAAAGCGGTAGAGCAGCAAAAAGCCCAGGATCACCCAGATGCCGGGCTTGCGGAAGAACAGGGCAAAGACGGCAAGGAAGTCTTGGATCAAATGCCCAGCGCCGCTGCTGCCTTGGCCGCGGGTGTCGGCCGCCGGGCGGGGCAGGCTGAAGAAGTGATAGACCGCCAGGGCGGCGAAGAAGGCGGCCAGCACGCCAAACACCAGGGACCAGGCCATCGTCATGCTGCCGGTGCGCTCTTGCAACTCGCCCGCCAGATAGACCAGGCCGCCCTGGCCGCCGATATTGGCCAGGCGATAGAAGGTGGAGCGCACGCCGACAAAGGCCGCTTGTTGGTGCTGGCGCAGGGCCAGCATATAAAAGCCATCGGCGGCAATGTCGTGCGAGGCCGAGGCAAACGCCATCAACCAGAACACCGCGAGGCTCAGCTTGAAGGCCTGCGGGCCGGGCAGGGTCAGGGCCACCATGGCGAGCGCCACACCGATCAGGAACTGCAAAGCCACGATCCAAGCCCGCTTGGTGTGGAAGAGCTCGATCAGCGGTGACCACAGGGGCTTGATCACCCAGGGCAGATACAACCAGCTGGTGTAGAGCGCGATATCGGTGTTGGAGAAGCCCAGGTTCTTGTACATGATGACCGAGAGCGTCATCACCACCACATAGGGAATGCCTTGGCCGAAGTAGAGGCTGGGGATCCAGAGCCAGGGGTTTTTGGAGTTATCGATTGGGTTCATGAAAGCTGTTGTAAGGCCTGCCGCACGCTGCCCTGGGCAGCGTCCAGGGCGGCGCGCGCCTGCGCCACCGTGGCCTTCAGCTTCAAGGCCACGATGGCGACTTTGACATGGTGTTCGCACTGCGCCAGCACGGCCGTCGCGCTGGCTTCATCGACGCCCGTGGCCCGCATTGTCAGGTCCAGGGCGCGCCGCCGTAGTTTGGCATTGCTGGGGCGCAGGTCCACCATCAAATTGCCATAGACCTTGTTCAGCTTGACCATCAGGGCGCTAGAGAAGGTGTTTAAGGCCATCTTCTGTGCGCTGCCCGCCTTCATGCGGGTACTGCCCGAGATCACCTCGGGGCCGGTGTCCAGCACGATGCCAATGTCGGCCCGCAACACCAGTGGCGTGTCGGGGTTGTTGGCAAAGCCCAGGGTCAAAGCCCCTGCCGCACGGGCCGCCTGCAAGGCCCCCAGCGCATAAGGTGTGGTGCCCGAGGCCGCCAGCAAAAGCAGCACATCGTTGGCGCCGGGCTGCAAGGCGCGCAGATCGGCCGCGCCGCCGGCCTCATCGTCTTCCGCCCCCTCAACGGCGGCAAACATGGCGCCGGGGCCGCCGGCCATCAGGGACAGCGAGCGCTCGCTGGGCCAGGAAAAAGTCGGGTAAAGCTCCACGCTGTCCAGCACCCCCAGGCGGCCCGAAGAGCCTGCCCCCACATAAATCAACCGCCCGCCGGCAGCGATACGCGGCAGGGCGGCTTGCACCGCCGCCGTCAGCGCCGCGCTGGCGGCCTGCACCGCTTGTACCGCCTGCAGCTGATCCTGCACCAGGGCGTCGACCAGGGCTGGCAGGGGGTAGAGATCCAGCTCGGCATGGGTGGGATGGGGCTTCTCGGTGTTCAGCAGCATGGGGATCCACTCGGTGTTGGGGCGCTATCTGGGACGCTACTTGGGGCGCTAGGCGCGAGTCATTTTGAGGCCAGCAGCGGTGGCTCCAAATATTTTTGCTGAGCGTGTAAGGACGGCGCGCTGTGCTGCGACAGAGATTCGGCAGGCGCTCAAGAAAGAGCGGCTGCGATGTTTCCCCACTGTCCAACAATCCTTTCTTTCAACGGAGCCTCACCATGCAAACCACCAACAACACGTCTTCTTCTTCTTCCTTCAAGTCCATCGCCACCGGCCTGAGCCTGGCCGCCGCTGCCGCCACCTTGTTCGCCACCGCCGGCTTTGCCACCGCCGCCCAAGCCGCCGATGAGGGCATGGTCAAGTGTTCGGGCATCAATAGCTGCAAGGGCACGTCGGACTGCAAGACCGCCAAGAGCGAGTGCAAGGGCCACAACAGCTGCAAGGGCCAGGGCTGGGTCAGCAAGAAGTCGGCCGAAGAGTGCAGCAAGGAAGGCGGCAAGGTGATGAAGTAAGCCGGGACCGACGGTAACGCAAGCCCACCAAGGCCTCGTCGCGATCAGCGCTTCTCCGTATGAATACCTCGAACACGCAAACACCTTCGCTCCAATCCACCTCCCTGTTGCAAGGCTTTGGCCTGGGTTTGCGGACCGAGCACTATGCCGAGTTCAGCGCGGATCACAGCGAGGCCTTGGCCTCGGGGCTGCGGCCCGATTGGTTGGAAATCATCTCCGAAAACTATATGGTGCCGGGCGGCAAGCCCTTGCACTATTTGGACCGCATCCGGCGCGATTACCCCATGGTCATGCATGGGGTGTCTTTGTCGATTGGCAGCAGCGATGCGCTGAACCTGGACTATCTGCGCGAGCTGAAGGCCCTGGCCCAGCGGGTGCAGCCGGCCTGGGTGTCCGACCATCTTTGCTGGACCGGGGTGGATCATCAGAACCTGCATGATCTGCTGCCCATGCCTTATACCGAGGCCTCGCTGGCCCATTTGCTGCCGCGCATCGCGCAGGTGCAGGACGTTTTGCAGCGCCCCTTGGTGCTGGAGAACGTGTCCAGCTATGTGCGCTTTGCCGCCGACGAGATGAGCGAGGCCGACTTCGTGGCCGAGCTGCTGCGGCGCAGCGGCTGCCAGCTGCTGTTGGACGTCAACAATGTCTACGTCTCCAGCCGCAACCATGGCTTTGATGCCTGTGCTTACATCGACCGCATGCCGCGAGAGCAGGTGGTGCAAATCCATTTGGCCGGCCATGAGGATCGTGGCGACCTGATTCTCGACACCCATGACGCGCCGGTTTGTGATGCGGTCTGGCTGCTCTACGCCTATACCGTCATGCGTCTGGGCCCCAAGCCCACCATGATTGAGCGCGATGACAAGATCCCGCCGCTGCAGGACTTGTTGCTGGAACTGAACCAGGCCCGTCGTCTGGCGGCCCATGCCCTGGGTTCGGCTCAGGTCGCCCATGCGTCCCTCAGCAAGGAGAGCCTGGTATGAACACGCTCCAGGTTCAGCAGCAAACCATGCGCTTATGTCTGCAGGGCGCCGATGCCCAGCAGGCGCTGAGCCTGGCTCAGACCTTGTTGCAGGACCAAGCCGCACCCGGTCTGCGGGCTTACCGCGAGGCCTATCGCGCCCGTCTGCTGGCGGCTTTGCGCGATAACTACACCGTCTTGCAGCGCCTGATGGGCGATGAAGACTTCGACGCCCTGGCCCTGGCTTTTTTGCAAGCCCAGCCTTCGCAACAGCCGTCCATCCGCTGGTTCGGTGAGGGCCTGGCCGAGTTCATGGCCGGGCCGCTCTACGCAGAGGCCCTGGCTCATCCCGCCTTGATCGATTGCGCACGCATGGACTGGGCCTTGCGGGCGGCTTTTGACGGGCCGCATGCACCCTCATTTACTGCCGAGCGCTTGCGTGAGTTAGCGCCGGAGCAATGGGCCGGTTTGACGCTCACGCTGCAGCCCACCGTGCAGCTGCTACCCATGACTTGGGCGATAGAGCCGGGCTGGCGTTTGCTGCGGGCCTGGGAGCCCGAGTCTGGCGAAGACGCGCCCGACCTGCCCGAGCCGCAGGCTCTTGATCATGTCTTATTGATTTGGCGCCAGGGGCTGGAGACGCGCTGGCGTTCGCTGGATTCGCTGGAGGCGAGCTTGCTGCGGGCGGTGGCGGCGGGGCAGAGCTTTGCTGTGCTGTGTGACTTGGTTGCGGCTGTTCAGCCAGAAGCCGCCGCTCAGCTTGTGGTGCAGGCCTTGGGCGGATGGTTGGCCGAAGGCTTGCTGGCAGAGGCCTAGCGTTAACAACCTTTTTTTCTTGACCGAAGGCCCAGCCGGGAGTTCGCCCCGGCGGGCGACCTTCTTTCTTGGGCGCCCAAGAAAGAAGGCAAAGAAACCGCCCCGAATGCCTGGCCCCTACGGGGTCCGCTGTGGTGCTCGGCTTCAACGGCCCGCGCCGAACTCACTGCGCTACGCTCCGTTCAAACAAGCGGCGCGAGCTAGAACTTGAAGGCGCTGCGCGCCGCCCGTTGAATCCTGCGCTCCTCGCCCAGGCAACACGGGGAACCCCAACCCCACTCGGCTCGCTGCGCATCGCCTCGATGACGCAGCAGCTAACGCTGCATGCGCTTGGCGCATGCAGCCCCTCAAGCCGATGCGTAGCGAGGCGTGACGGTATTCAAATCCCGTTGAGACTGGGTGAGGAGCGGAAACTTCCTTGGGCGTCGCGAAGCGACTTCGTGGACTGACTTCGCGCCCCCTGTTTGAACGGAGCGTAGCGAAGTGAGTTGGGCGCGGCCCAAGGAAGTTGAGCACCGCAACGGACCCCGCAGGGGCCAGGCGTCGGGTCGCCTTCTTTTGCTTACTTTTCTTGGCGAAGCAAGAAAAGTGAGTCGCCTGCGGGGGCGAAATCCCCGCTGGGCTTTGGAAGTCTGCGTACCTGATTACCTAAGCGTCACCCTAAGCTCAACAATCAAACACTCGACTAGCCCGCTAATCTCTCCCACAGCCTCCGCCGCAAGGCCCCCGCCACCTCGCTCGACAAAAAGGGAATGTCCAGCGCCCGAGCGTGCGCACTGCCCCCCTGCGTATCCGCCTGCAAACGCTGCATGCCGAAAATCCGATCGAGGCCTGTGCTGTAGAGCCGCAGACTCTGCAGGCGCTCGGCCGAAACAATCACCCAGCGCTGCGTCAGGACTCCGCTGCGGAACAGCAACACACTGCCGTCCACCTCGGCCCAGGCCGCAAAGCGTGCCCAGGCGAAGGCATGCCAAAGCCATGAACTCAGCAGCAAGACCAGGGCGCCAAACAAGGGCAGGGCGGGCCAGCCGCGCCACAGCGCCAACACCAGCGCCGCCATGACAAGAGGCAGCAGCCAGCGGGCCTGACCGAGTAGGCGCCGCAGCGCCGTGCGGGGATGCAGGGGCTGCCACTGCAGAGCCGGCCAGTCCAGCTGCGGCAGACAAAGCTTGAGCAAGGCTTGGGCCTGGGCCGGGGTGGCGATGGGGGCCAGTTCGTGCAGCTGGCCCGAGCTTTCCAGACCATGCTCCTTGCCCAGCTTGCCGCCGGCCACATGCACCTCCAATTTGCAGCGGCCAAAGCGCCGGTGCAGCCAGCTCTGCACCAGCTCAAAGCGCTGCAAGCGCGGCAGGCGCGCACCGGCCCGCACCTGGGTGAGCAAGCCATAGCGCGCCAGCAGTTTTTCGCCCTCCAACTCCAGGCGGAAGTCGTGATACTTCAGCAAGGCCCAGACCAGGGACAGGCCGCGCAAGAGGATCAAGGCCGCCAACAAAGCCAGCAGCGAGGCCAGGATCAGGCCTTGCCAATGCTGCATCTGCAGCTCATTGATCAGCGTTTGGCGCAACCAGCGCAAGGGCACTTCGGCCGTGTTGAAAAACAGCTTGCGAGCCGCCTCGTTCTGCATCACAGCGCCGGTGAGCAGGGCCACCATCACCATGCCGCGGTTGGAGATCAGGCCCAGGCGCAGCAGCTCGGGCGTGGGCAGATGCAGCAGAGGCTGGGCGGCGGGGGCAGGGCTCGCAGCATCCAGCGGCTTGTGTTCACCGGCGCCGCGCAGCAAGGCCTCCAAGGCCAGGGCTTGCTGCATGCCCAGCACCTTCATCACCGCCTCCGGTTTGCCGCCCGAGGCGGAGTCCAGGCGCAGCTCGGTCACGCCCAGCAGGCGGTGCAGGCCGTTGCGACGCAGATGGATGTTGTGGATGCGGGCAAAGGGCACATGGCGCTGGGTTTTGTCCAGCACGCCGTCGCGGATCAGCAGCTCGCCGGGATGCAATTCGTAGCGATAGACCCAGACCCGCAGACCCGACCACAGGGCTAGGCCGATCAAGGGCAGCAGCGCCCACATCACCCAGGCCTCCTCGCGCCGACCCAGGAAGAGGAAGGCGATCAGGGGCAGGGCCAGCTCCTTGAGTATGCCCGCCATGCCGAACAACCAGGACAGGGGATGCAGCCGCCCTTGCCTTGGGGCGGGCGTGTTCAGCTGGGGCTCACTCATGGCCGGGCGCCGCTTTCAGCCGTGGCAGCAAGGCCTCGCGCAGGGCCTGGGCCTGGGCCAGGGGCAGGCCATGGATGCGGGTCTTGTGGTCGTGCGTGCCTGCCGTGTGCAGGCTCAGGCTGGCCATGCCCCAGCGGCGGTCCAGCGGGCCCTGGCTCACGTCCAGATGCTGCAGGCGCGCCATGGGCACCCAGACCTCGCTGCGCCACCACACGCCCTCGCTGAGCACCACGCCCTCCTCGGGCAACCAGCGCGCCTGGTAGGCGGCAAAGTAGCGAGCTGCGTAGCGCCAGGCCAAGCAGGCGGCCAGCAGAGGCAGCAGGCCTGCGGCCCAGGCCCAGGGCTGGGGCATCCAGATCATGCAGGGCAGGGCGATCAGCCCGGTCGGCACCAGCGCGCCGAGCAAGCTCCAGAGCCGAATCACCTGCAGCAGGGCGGGCAGCTTCTCCAGGGGGCGTTCGGCGCGGTTCAGCGCCTTGATGGCTTGGGCCGCCGTGGGCTGCTCCTGGGGCAGGGGTGAGGCCGTGTTGCTCATGCAGTTCCCTTTGTGTGATGGGCCAAGATTGGCTTGTATTTCTTGTGGGCGCATTCTGCCGCGCCGAGCTCTTGGCGGTGCATATACCTGTGACGTAGAAGTTCAGGCGCTGAGCGAGCAAGAGAATTGCTTAGCATCTGCATCCCCACACCAATCGAAAGTCCTTCTCATGGGCGTCAAGCGCCGTCATTTCATTGCCGCGGGTGCCGGCGGCCTGGCCCTGGGCAGCGCTGCGGCGCAAGCCGCTTCTGCCGGCAAGCCGCCCCATATCGTCTTCATCATGGCCGACGATTTGGGCTGGGGGGATCTCAGCTGCTTTGGCCAGACGGAGTACCAAACGCCCCATCTGGACGCACTCGCCGCTGGCGGCCAACGCCTGCGCCACGCTTATGCCAACTCGCCGGTCTGCTCGGCCTCGCGCACGGCGCTGATCACCGGCCGCTACCAGTACCGCCTGCGGGTGGGGCTGGAGGAGCCCATCCCCGGCCCCAACTCCCCCCACGGCCTGGCGCCCGAGCAGCCCACGCTGCCGGGCCTCTTGCACGCGGCGGGCTATCACAGCGCCCTGGTGGGCAAATGGCATCTGGGCCATGGGCCGCAGTTCGGGCCTCTGAAAGGTGGCTACCAGGAGTTCTACGGCAATCTGGGTGGCGGCGTCGACTACTTCAGCCACAAAGACGGTGCCGATGCCAAGGCCAGGCTGGACTTCTGGGACGGCGACAAGGCCGTGCAGACCACCGGTTACTACACCGATCTGCTCAGCGATCGCGCCGTGCAGATCTTGCGGCGTCATGCCGCGCCGGAGGCCAAGCCCCTGTTTCTGAGCCTGCACTACACCGCGCCGCACTGGCCCTGGGAGGGGCCGGACGACGAGGCCATGTCGCGCCGGATCAAGAGCTTGATTCATCACGACGGCGGCAGCCTGGAGATCTACGGCCGCATGGTGCAGGCCATGGACAGTGGCGTGGGCCGGGTGCTGCGCGCCCTGGACGAGGCCGGGATGGCGGACAACACGCTGATCGTCTTTACCAGCGACAACGGCGGCGAGCGCTTCTCCCGCATGTGGCCGCTCTCGGGCCAGAAGACCGAGCTGCTGGAAGGCGGCATCCGCGTGCCCACCTTGCTGCGCTGGCCGGCCCAGATCAAGCCCGGCGTCAGCGACCAGGTGGCGATAGGCATGGACTGGCTGCCCACGCTTTTGGCGGCGGCCGGCGCACCGGCCTACGCGGCCACCGACGGCATCAATCTGCTGCCCTTGCTCAAAGGCGAGCAAGCGCCGCAGCCCCGCAAACTGTTTTGGCGCTACAAGGCCCAGGGCCAGCGCGCGCTGCGCGAGGGCGAGTACAAATACCTGCGCATCAAGGGCCGCGAGTTCTTGTTCAATGTGCTGCGCGACCCGCGTGAACGCGCCAATCTGGCCAGTCTGGAGCCCGCGCGCCTGGCCACCTTGCGGGCCGATTGGGAGGCCTGGAACGCCAGCATGCTGCCCATCACGCCCGAGGTCTTCACCCACTGGGTGCGGGGCGACAGGCAGGCCGATCGCTACGGGGTGGAAGACGCCGAGCCCAGCGCCAAAGGCGCCGGATCAGCCCCGGTGCAAGGCCGCTAACAACTCATACGAGCGCAATCGGGCGCCCGCATCATGCACCGCGCAGGCGACGATGAACTCGTCCGCCCCGGTGCGGGCCTGGGTCGCGCGCAGGGCCGCACGCACCGTGACCGGCGAGCCGACGATGGACTCGGCCAGCATGCGGGCCACGCCAGCCTTCTCGGCCTCGTTCCAGCGGCCGTCCATGCTGTCCACCGGACGCGGCAAGAGGCCGCGTTGACCGCGCTGCATGCCCAGAAAGCGCTGTTGCAAGGAGGTGAAGAGGTAGGCCGCCTCGGCATCGCTTTCGGCCACCACCACATTCAGGCCCACCATGGCGTGGGGCTTGGGGTGGGCGGCGCTGGGCCGGTACTGGGCGCGATAAATGTCCAGGGCCTGCTGCAACATCTCGGGCGCGAAGTGCGAGGCAAAGGCAAAAGGCAGGCCCAGGTAGGCCGCCAGCTGCGCGCTGTAGAGGCTGGAGCCCAAAAGCCAGATCGGCACCTCGGTGCCCTGGCCGGGGATGGCGCGCACCGCCTGGCCTTCACGGGCCGGGGCCAGATAGGCTTGCAGCTCCAGCACATCCTCGGGGAAGCGGTCCTCGCTAGCACTGCTGAGGTGGCGGCGCAGCGCCCGCATGGTGGCCTGATCGGTGCCGGGCGCGCGGCCCAGGCCCAGATCGATGCGGCCAGGGAAGAGAGTGGCCAGGGTGCCGAACTGCTCGGCAATCACCAGCGGCGCATGGTTGGGCAGCATGATGCCGCCCGAGCCCACGCGGATGCGCTGGGTCGCCGCCGCCAGCTGACCCACCAGCACGGCGGTGGCCGAGCTGGCCACACCCTCCATATTGTGGTGTTCGGCCACCCAGAAGCGCTGGTAGCCCAGGCCCTCGGCATGCTGGGCCAGGCGGATGCTTTGGCGCAGGGCCACGCCGGCATCGCTGCCCTCCACGATGGGGGCGAGGTCGAGGATGGACAGCGGGGGCAGCGTGGATGGGTTCATGTGGGCAGTCTAGGCCGCGGCCGCGCACTGCGCTGCCGCAGGGTTTTTGATGACTTTTTTCACGCGCGGGTTCGTTGACCGCACAAATGCCCTGTTGCTGCGGGCTTTCTCCGGGCTTGATCTGGCCCGCCAGATGCGACGCTAGCGGCAATGATTCTGACCCGACTCGTCCGCTTTTTCCGCGGGGCTAGGCCTCCTGTGCCGCCACCTGTCGCTGCTGTCGCAAGGCCTGCGGCCGCCGCCCTGCGTCCCGCCGTGCCCATGCCAGTGGCGGGTGGGGAGGCCGGTTTGTCCACCGCCGTGGGCGCGCGCCGCCCCCTGGTCTCGGCCAAGGGCGCTTTGGCGGGCTTTGAGTTCCAACTGGGCGAAGCCTTGCTGGCGCGTCTGTTGCAGCGCCGCGATGCGGCAACAGGTGCCGCCCAATGCTCGGCCTTGCTGGCCGCCATGCGCCAATGCATACAGCAAGGCTTTGTGGCTTTGACCGAGCTGCCCTTGGCTTGGTTGCTGCGCTGCGAGCAGCCCGGCGTGGTGTTGCCGGGCATGTATCTGCTGCTGCGGCCTGGCGATGAGATGCCCGCCGCCGAGGCGGCTCAGGCCTTGCTGAGCCGGCTGCGCCAGGCCGGCGCCTTGGTCGGTTGGCGCCTGGCCGATGGGCCCGCCTTGCTGGCTCTGGGCCGGCCGGATTTCATCGTGCCCGATCTGCAAAAGGACAAGCGCGCTCAGGGTGGCGCTGGCGAGATGAGTGATGCCGCCCGCCGCCTCGCCATGCGTCTGGCTGCGCAGAGCTACCCGCAAGCGCCCGGCCTGGCCTTGCTGCTGCTGGACCTGCCCGATGTGGATGCGATGGAGGCCTTGCTGGCCCCGCCCGTGGCCCTGGCCAGCTGCCGTCTGGACGCCAAGAGCGGCGAGCCCGCCGAGGCCGCCGCCCATGCCCTGCCGCCGCAGGCGCGCTCGCTGATGCAATTGTTGGCCCGCCTGGTGCGGGACGAAGACGTGGCCTTGCTGGCTGCCGACATCAAGGCCGATGCAGCCCTGAGCGTGCGCATGCTGCAGTACCTGAACAGCGCGGGCGCCACGCCGGGCCGTGCGCTGGAGTCCATCGAGCAAGCGGTGATGGTGCTGGGTCGCGACGCGCTCTACCGCTGGACCTCGCAGATGCTGATTCGCCTCTCACCCGCCCGCCCGGCGCTGCAGGCCTTGCAGGCCCTGGCCCTGGCGCGCGCCCGTTTGTTGGAGCTTTTGGCCCGCGCCGCCGGGGACGCCAAGCCCGAGGCCTTGTACCTGCTGGGCCTGGCCTCCATCCTGCCCCAGCTCTTGCATTGCAGCCCGGCCGAGGCGGCGGCCATGCTGCAACTGCCTAGCGAGGCCAGTCAGGCCTTGCTGGCGCAAACCGGGCCCTGGGCCGTCTATCTGCAGATCGCCCAGGCCCTGGACGCGGCCGAGACCGAGCAGGTGAGCGCGCTAGCCCAGCCTTTTGGCGGCCTGCAGGCGGTGCAGGCGCTCTCGCTCAAGGCCTGGTTGCCGGCCTGAACTCGCGGCCTCAGAGGCGGGCGTCGTAACTGATCTGATGCTTGGCCCGGCGCTCGGCGCGGATGCCGCCGAACTTCGACAATGTCGGCGCCACCTGACCGCTCACGCTCACAAGCCAGATGAAATCCAGCTCGCAGCGCTGCACCAGGGACTTGTTGGGGTTTTTGGGGTCCAGGCCCTGGCCGTAGAGATTGAGCGCTTGGTCCAGGTCGAAGGTGCTCACGGCCATGGCCGCGCCGCCCGGGGCTGCCGCATCCAGCTTGCTATTCACCAAGGTATTGCCGCTAAAGCTGCTGCCGTCGCTGCGACTGCAATTCAGGTCCACACTGAGGCCGGGAATCAGGCTGGCATCATGCTGCAGCCGCACCCATAGCGTGCCCGTTGAGCGGCCCAGATTGCTGGGGCTGGCGGGTGAGAGCACGCTCAGCGGCTTGGGCAGGGTCACGCTGCTGGCATGCACCTCGCTGCCGCGGATGAAGTTGACGCTGACCTGGGGCTGTTCACTGGCCTCGCGCAACTCGCCGACATAGCGCATGCGGAGCCCATCGGTGTCGGACAAATTGCTGCTCAACCCGCCGCTGCTCAGGCTCAGGTGGTCGCCATTGCTGGGGCGCACCTGGGTCAAGAATTCGCGCCCTTTGCCCAGGTTGGCGTGCACCCGCACGAAGCCGTTCTCCTGCGTCACCACATAGTTGGGGCTGATCTCGCTGGGGGCGAGCGTGGCGGAGTCCACGCAACCCAAGAAGGCGCAGGAGGTGTCCTCGACCATTTCATCCACAAACTCATTGCCAGCGCTACAGGCGCTCAGCAGCAGGGGAAAGGCAAGCAGGGAGAGTCTGAACTTGGGCATGGGCTGGGCGGCAGTGTTTGCTTGAGCCGCGCAATTCTGCGTTAGGGAATGCCGGACTTCAGCAGCGTTTTGGGCAAACAGGCATGATTCACCTCGCCGCAGCAATTTTCCAAAGGTCTGTTCCATGCAAAAGCAAATGCCCCCCATGTCGCGGGTTCGCCGCCTGCTCTGTCTGGCGGCTCTGAGCCTGCCGCTTTGGCCGCTTGCTCCCGCCCTGGCGGCCCTGCCCGTGGGCGCAGCGGCGCCCGACTTCACGACCGAGGCCGCCCTGGCCGGCAAGGCCTTCAAGTTCAATCTGGCCGAGACCCTCAAAAAAGGCCCGGTGGTCTTGTACTTCTACCCCAAGGCCTTCACCAGCGGCTGCACCCTGGAGGCGCATCAGTTCGCCGAGGCGACGGAGCAGTTCGAGAAGCTGGGTGCCACCGTCATCGGCATTTCCAATGATTCCATCGAGACCTTGAAGAAATTCTCGGTCGAGGCTTGCCGTAACAAGTTTGCCGTGGCGGCCGATGCCGGCGCCAAGGTGATGAAGGATTACGACGCCAAGCTGATGCTGATGCCGGGCACGGCCGACCGCATTTCCTATCTGATCAGCAGCGAGGCTCGCATCGTCGCCCTCCATGCCAGCCTGAACGCCGAGGGCCATGTGGCGGCCATGTTGAAGGCCACCCAAGCCCTGGCGGCGAGCAAGGACAAAGCGACCCCGAACAAACCCTGAGCGTGCGAGCAGCGCCTGCCGGCAGGGCTTTTGTCGGTCAGAATGCCCAGCCCCGCTATTGCCAAGGACTTTTTTTTGAGAGCCCCCACCCCTGTTTTTGACCCAGATGCCCACCAAGGCAGCGAGGGTGCCGAGCCTGATCCGATGGGATCCGGCCGCGCCGGCCTGGTCGAAGAGGTGGCCCATGTGCTGCGCCAGCGCATCTATGGTGGCATCTACCGGCCGGGCGAATTGCTGCGCCAGGTGCAGTTGTCGGAGGAGCTGAACGTCAGCCGCACGCCGCTGCGCGAGGCCTTGCGCCTGCTGCAGAGCGAAGGCCTGGTGGTGCCCGAGGGTGCGCGCGGCGTCAGCGTCGTGCGCCTGGAAGGCTCGCGTTTGCTGAACGCCTTTGCCCTGCGTGAGATGCTGGACGGCCTGGCCGCCCGCCAGGCCGCCGAGCGCGGCGCCCACCGCGCCGAGGCCGAGCTGGGCAGCTTGGTGACGCAGCAGCACGCCGCCATCAGCCCCTGGCAGCCGGCCGAATATGTGCGCCTGAATGTGGAGTTCCACGCCCGCGTCATCGAACTCTCGGGCAATGAGTTTTTGCGCGGCCAGATGAGTCTGGTGCGCATGACCTCGACGATTTTTGCGCCCTCGGTGCTGATCAGCCCCGAGCGCGCCAGCTTGGGCGTTGATGAGCATCGCAAGCTGGTGGACGCGATCAAGCATGGCCGCGCCGCCGAGGCCGAGGCGCTCAGCCGCAAACATATCCGCGAGACCATGGCCTGCCTGGCCGAGGACCCCGGCGTGTCGCCCCGCCTGGCCGAGGCTGCCGCCTTCACGGGCGCCGCGGCCGCCACCGCCCTGGCGCTCACCGCGGCCGCCAGCGCCCTCTTGCCCGCCGTGGGCTGGTAGCCACTCAGCCTCAGCCATGCAGAATCGGCCCGCCAGCAGCTTCCCCGCCGCCTCGCTGGCCGATCTCAGCGCCGCCGAAATGCTGGCGGCGTATCAAAGCAAGCAGCTGTCGCCCGTCGAGGTGCTGGAGGCGGTGCTGCAGAGAATCGAGGCCTGGGAGCCCCGGCTGTGCGCGCTCTACGCCGCCGACCCCGAGGCCGCCCGCCGCCAGGCGCGCGCCTCCGAGGCCCGCTGGCTGCGCGGCGAGCCCTTGGGCCGCCAGTTAGGCCGCCAGCTTGGCAGCCAATTTGTGAGCCTGGACGGCGTGCCCCTGACACTGAAGGAAAACATCGCCACCCAGGGTTGCCCGATCCCCCTGGGCACGGCCGCCACCCTGCTGAGCCCGGCAACAGAGGACGCGCCACCGGCTGCGCGCATGCGTGAAGCCGGCGCCCTGCTCCTGGCCAAGACCACCATGCCGGACTACGGCATGCTCAGCTCGGGCCTGTCCAGCTTTCATGCGCTCAGCCGCAACCCCTGGGATCTGAGCAAGAACCCGGGCGGTAGCAGCGCCGGGGCCGCCGCCGCAGCGGCGGCGGGTTATGGCCCCTTGCATGTGGGCACCGATATCGGCGGCTCCTTGCGCCTGCCGGCGGCTTGGTGTGGCATCTTCAGCCTCAAGCCCAGCCTGGGCCGCATCCCCATCAAACCGGCCTATGCCGGGCGGGTGGCCGGGCCCATGACTCGCTCGGTGGCCGATTCGGCCCTGATGATGGCCGTGCTCAGCCAGCCCGATTGGCGCGATGCCAGCAGCCTGCCGGCGCAAGAGCTGGACTGGCGGCTGCCCGATGAAGAGCCGGGCGAGTTTTTGCGCGGCCTCAAGCTGGGCCTGCAGATGGACGCCGGCTGGGGCATGGCGGTGGAGCCCGAGACGGCGGCCGCCGTGCAGGCCGCCGCCCGCCTGTTGCAGGATGCGGGCGCCCAAGTCGAGCCGCTGCCGGCCTTCAGCACGCGGGCCATGATCGAGGGCCTGGACAAGTTCTGGCGCATGCGTTCCTGGCTGGACTTTTGCAAGCTGCCGCCCGAGCGCCAGGCCCGGGTCCTGCCCTATATCCGCGCCTGGATAGAGACGGCCGCAGGCCTGAGCGCGGCCGAGTTGTTCGAGGGCTATAGCCAGATGGCGGCCTTTCGCGACGCGGCGGTGGCGGCCTGCCAGCCTTTTGACTATGTGATCTCACCCGTCAGCCCGGTGCCGGCCTTCGCGGCCGAATGGGCCAGCCCGCTGAACGACCCGGCGCGGCCTTTTGAACACATCGCCTTCACCCTGCCCTACAACATGAGCGAGCAGCCCGCGGCCTCCATCAACTGCGGCTATACCCAGGCCGGCCTGCCCCTGGGCCTGCAAATCATCGGTCGCCGTTTTGACGATGTGGGCGTGCTGCGCCTGGCCGCCGCCTTCGAGCGCCTGCGCCCGGCTCAACGGCCCTGGCCTCTGCCCTAATCTGCAAAATCAGCGGCGCTGGTGCGGCCTTGTGCCAACAAAGTCACGCTTGGGTGTTCTTCCCTTTTTTGTGTCCCGTCAATGAGGGACGGCGATGCGGCCCCTCAGCCCCGGCGTTCGCGGGGTCACCCAGACAATCCACGCTTGTTTTGTCATAGCGCATCCGCCATCATGGCCTGCGCTTTTGGGTCGGCTCGTCGAGGGCAGGCCCGGGGCAAATTCACGAATCTAGATTGAGATTTAACAAGAGGGTCATGACGATGAATAAATACGGTGCTGAGTTTCTGGGCACGTTCTGGCTGGTCTTGGGCGGTTGCGGCAGCGCGGTGTTGGCAGCGGCATTCCCGGGCGTGGGCATCGGCCTGCACGGCGTGTCCCTGGCCTTCGGCCTGACGGTGCTGACCATGGCATTTGCCGTCGGCCATATCTCGGGTGGCCACTTCAATCCGGCCGTGTCGGTGGGTCTGTGGGTGGGCGGCCGCTTCCCGGCCTCGCAACTGCTGCCTTATATCGTCTCGCAGGTGCTGGGCGGCCTGGCCGCCGGTGGTGTGCTCTATCTGATCGCCAGCGGCAAGGCTGGTTTCGATCTGGCCGGCGGCTTTGCCTCCAACGGTTATGGTGAGCATTCGCCTGGCGGCTACAGCTTCCAGGCTGCGCTGGTGACCGAAGTCGTGATGACCGCCTTCTTCCTGCTCATCATCATGGGCGCCACCGACAAGCGCGCACCGGCCGGTTTTGCGCCCATCGCCATCGGCCTGGCCCTGACCCTGATCCACCTGATCAGCATCCCGGTCACCAACACCTCGGTCAACCCGGCTCGCAGCACGGCCGTCGCCATCTATGTGGGCGGCTGGGCGGTGCAGCAGCTGTGGCTGTTCTGGGTCGCGCCCATCGTGGGCGCCGTGCTGGGCGCCCTGGCCTACCGCTTTGTGGGTGGCGAGCAGCAGCGTTAAAACGGGCTTGCCCGTCTGAGAGCCGACCCTTGGGTCGGTTTTTTTGTGGGCGCTCGCCGGGCGCAGGGGCAAGAATGCCCTGGCCAAGCTCGGCTTTTCTCTAATTGGAAGGGCAAATGGCGGTGTTAGATTGGGCGGCCGCGCAAAGGGTTCGTCCGAGCCCCTCATGTCGAGAATGACTGCGCATCGAGGACTGAGCACCATGCCTTTTGACCTGCCAGAACTGCTGGGCCCCTATCTGCTACCGGCGCTGATTGCCGTGCCCCTGGCCGTTGTGGTCTATTTCATCAGCGCCCGCCGTGGCGACGACAACCCGCCGCCGGCGCGTGGTGAGGCCAAGCGCGGCGAGGGCCGCAAGGAGCCGCGCCCTGCGGCGGCGCCCGCGGCCCAGCCCAGCGCCCCCGCGGCGCCGGCCGGCCCGGCCTCCCTGCTGGTGGTGGATGACTCGGCCGTGGCACGTGCCAAGCTGGGCAAGCTTTTTGAGGCGGCCGGCTACCAGGTGACCCTGGCTCGCGACGGGGTGGAAGCCCTGGACCGCCTGGCCGAGCAGCGCTTTGCGGTGCTGGTGACCGATCTGGAAATGCCCAATAAAGACGGCTTCGAGCTGATTGCCGCCGTGCAAGGCAGTATGGAGACCGAGGACCTGCCCATCATCGCCATCACCGGCCACGAAGAGTTGCAGGCGCGGGTCCATCAGGTGCAAGGCCTTTACGGCATCTTCAAAAAGCCCTGGAACGACCGCGAACTGCTCAAACGCGTGGAGACCCTGGCCCGCCTGCCCAAGCCGATCCGCAAGTAAATCGAGCTAGGAGTCTGCGCGGCAGAAGGCGTCGGCTGCGAAGTGG
>NZ_QAJN01000009.1 GCF_003852425.1 Paucibacter sp. KBW04
AGACCAACGACGGCTAAAACCTTCAAACTCATCACTTTCCTCACAATTGTTTTGTACTTCAAATAGTTTGGGAATGTCATCCCCTTACCCTGACCGATATCTGTGTCTTACGCAATCAAAAAATACAGATCAATCAAGCCACGTCGCGGCGGAAGGAGCAGGTGCACTTGCATCTCTTTCCGCCAAAAGGGGTGACACACCAACACCCGGCCATTGAATGCCAATTACGGCGCAACTCCAGCGAACACACAGTTCTCCACGCGGCGCATACAAACCGGTAGTTTCTCGAAAAATTCCGCCGACTCGCTCAATACCAAAAATCCATGAGCAAAACCGAGAGGCACCCAAACTTGACGGTAATGCTCGTCGCTAAGTTCTGTTCCTGTCCATCGACCGAAGCTGGAGCTAGAACGACGAATGTCGACGGCTAAGTTATGCACTTTTTCTTGAATTACACGCACTAACTTCCCTTGAGTATGCGGCACGATCTGATAGTGCAAACCACACAAAACACCTTTCGCAGATCGGGAGTGGTTATCTTGAACAAGGCCGATTTGCTGCCCCACTGCCATACTAAAAGCTTGTTCGTTCCAGCTCTCAGAAGCGAACCTTACCCCGTCACCTATAACACTGGGTTCGATGATGAGAACTTCGGGCAACGTTTCCGGGATGACCTTCGTCACGTTGCCGGGGTGACCTTCATCTTCAGTAGGCCTTTTCAGCCAATAGCTTCTGCAAATATTGGCCATAACCATTTTTGGCTAAGGGCTGGGCCAGGGCAGCGAGCTGATCTGCAGTGATCCAGCCGGAACGGAAGGCAATTTCCTCTGGACAGGAAACTTTTAGGCCTTGGCGCTTTTCCAGCGTGGCAATGAATTGACCCGCTTCGAGCAGGCTGTCATGCGTGCCCGTGTCGAGCCAAGCGTAGCCGCGGTACATTATTTCGACCTGTAGCTCTCCCTGGCGCAGATACTGTGCATTGATGTCAGTAATCTCCAACTCACCGCGCGCGCTAGGCTGAATGCTCGCTGCGATATCGCAAACTTGCTCATCGTAAAAATAGAGCCCAGTGACAGCGAAATTACTCTTGGGTTTGAGTGGTTTTTCTTCGATGGACAAAGCCTTCTTACCCGCATCGAAATTGACCACACCATACCGTTCAGGATCGGTCACATGGTAGGCAAAAACAGTGGCGCCGGTAGTCGCTCGGTTTGCCTTTGCCAATAAGTTCTGAAAATCGTGCCCGTAGAAGATATTGTCGCCTAGAACCAGAGCGCTAGGGGCGCCGTCAATGAAGTCCCGCCCCAGGATGAAAGCTTGGGCCAAGCCATCGGGACTGGGCTGAACGCAGTAGCTTATATTGAGCCCCCAACGTTTTCCGTCCCCTAGTAAAGCTTCGAAGCGAGGGGTGTCTTGTGGGGTACTTATCAGCAAGATGTCCCGGATACCCGCCAACATCAGCGTGGTTAACGGGTAGTACACCATGGGCTTGTCATAGACCGGCAGCAACTGCTTGCTCATCGCCAGAGTGGCGGGATGCAAACGAGTACCTGAACCCCCTGCGAGGATAATGCCTTTGCGGCTTTTAGTCATAGATATCTCCTTGATGGCAATAAAGGGTCTCACTTAGCACCTGAAGCTGAAGGAGCCTCAAAAACTCACGCGCGAATCCTTGCCGCCAATAAGTCGGCGTCGATCAGGAGTTTCTCGTACGTTGGTTGTAGGTGACCCAGAATTCAGAAGTGACTGGGCTAGGGCTGGGGCGTCACAAGAACTAGTTGCTAACGAATGACTCTTCTTTAAGGTGACCGCTCAGGCCTGGTACTGCTGCGCGACCCAGTCGCGGTAGGCGCCGCTTTGCACGCGGGCGACCCACTCAGGGTTGTCCAAGTACCACTGCACGGTCTTGCGGATGCCTGTGGCAAAGGTCTCGGCCGGGCGCCAGCCCAGCTCGCGCTCGATCTTGCGGGCATCGATGGCGTAGCGCCTGTCGTGGCCGGGGCGGTCCTTCACATAGGTGATCAAGCGCTTGTAGCTGCCGGCTGCATCGGGGCGCAACTCATCAAGAAGCTCGCACACGGTGTGCACAATCTCCAGATTGGTCATCTCGTTCCAGCCGCCGATGTTGTAGGTCTCGCCCACGCGGCCACCCTTGAGCACGGCGCGGATGGCGCTGGCGTGGTCGGTGACGAAGAGCCAGTCCCGTACATTCTTGCCGTCGCCGTAGATGGGCAAGGCTTTGCCAGCCAGGGCGTTGACGATCATCAGTGGGATCAGCTTCTCGGGGAAGTGATAGGGCCCATAGTTATTGCTGCAATTGGTGGTCAGCACCGGCAGGCCGTAGGTGTGGTGCCAGGCCCGCACCAGATGGTCGCTGGCGGCCTTGCTGGCCGAGTAGGGGCTGTTAGGCTCGTAGGTCTTGGTCTCGGCGAAGGGCGGGTCTTCGGCGCTCAAAGAGCCGTAGACCTCGTCGGTCGAGACATGGTGAAAGCGCCAGGCCGCCTTGTCCTCATCGCTCAAGCCGCTCCAGTAGGCGCGAGACGCTTCCAGCAGGGTGTAAGTGCCCTCGATATTGGTGCGCATGAAGGCACCGGGGCCGCTGATGGAGCGATCCACATGGCTCTCCGCCGCGAAGTGGATCAGGGCGCGAGGGCGATGCTGGCTCAGCAACTGATCCACCAGGGCGCGGTCGCAGATATCGCCCTTCACAAAGGTGTGGCGGGCATCGCCTTGCAGCGAGGCCAGGTTCTCCAGATTGCCGGCGTAGGTCAGCGCGTCCAGGGTGACGACGGGCTCATCCGAGGACTTGAGCCAGTCCAGCACGAAGTTGCTGCCGATAAAGCCGGCTGCGCCGGTGACGAGAATGGTCATAAAATTATGTAAATAAAAACAAATCTTGGCGCTCTATTGCTTGATAAATGATTCTCAAGCCTTAGCCACTTGTACCGGCCACCACCAAAAAGGCAGTTAAAAACTTCAATCTCGCATCAAGCTGATCCTGCAACTCTGAGATAACCCAGACCTACTCGCGCCAGCTCATCATGCAAATGGTCAGTGAGCGGAGCCATGGATTGCTTGGCATGTTCAAGCAAGTCCAGAAGCCGCTCAATTTCAGCGTTTTGTTGAGCCAAGCAGGCGATTCTCAAGCGAGATATGCCAGTAGGAATCGTGTTATCCGAATCGGCGAGCAATTCCTCAAACAGCTTTTCTCCAGGTCTAAGTCCAGAGAATTCGATTCGAATATTGGCCGATTCCCGCCCAGCCAGCCGAATCATGTCGCGAGCAAGATCCAAGATTTTAACCGGCTCCCCCATATCCAAAATCAACACCTGCCCCGACTCTCCAATCACCGCAGCCTGCACGACTAAACGGGCGGCCTCGGGAATGGTCATGAAGTAGCGAGTGATGTCAGGGTGAGTGACAGTGACCGGCCCGCCCTTGGCGATTTGTTCTTTGAACTTGGGGATCACGCTTCCGCTGGAGCCCAAGACATTGCCGAAGCGCACGGCCATGAACTTGGTGGCGTGGCCTTGGCCGGCCATATGGCTGATCACCAACTCCGCTGCGCGCTTGGTGGCTCCCATGACGTTGGTGGGATTCACGGCCTTGTCGGTGCTGATGAGCACAAAACGCTCCACCCCATGCTCGGCCGCGGCCGTGCAGGCGTGGAAAGTCCCCAGGGTGTTATTGCGCAGGCAGGCCCAGGCGTTGTCCACTTCCATCAGGGGCACATGCTTGTAAGCGGCGGCATGGAAGACGATTTGCGGTTTGTACTTGCCGAAGGTGTAGCGCAGATGCTCCAGGTCCTTCACATCGCCAACCAGGCGCACCAGAGGGATGCGCGGGAATTTCTCGCTCAGTTCCTGTTCAATCGTGTAGAGCGCGAACTCGCTCATCTCGTAGAGCACGATCTTGGAGGGGCCGTAACGGGCCACTTGCCGGCACAGCTCGCTACCAATGCTGCCGCCGGCGCCGGTGATCAGCACGACCTTGTCGTTCAGGCATTCGCTGATGCCGGCCTCGTCCAGTTGGACCGGCTCACGGCCTAGCAAATCCTCTGGCTGGATGTCGCGCAGTTGGTCGACCTTGCTGCCCGCCCTCAGCTCGGCGCTGCTGGGCACGGTCAACACGGGCAGGCCAGTCTTGCCAGCCAACTCCAAGAGCTGGCGGCGTTTGCTGAGGTCTGCCGAGGGCATGGCCACGATGATGTGGGTGATGCCATGCAGGTCAGCGAAGCGCTCAACCTCGCTCAGGGGGCCTAGGACGGGGATGCCCGCCACACGGGAGTCCTGCTTGGCACTGTCGTCGTCCAGCCAGCCCACCACCGTCCAGCCTTGATGTTGGATGCCAGCCACCAGCAGACGGCCAGCCTGGCCAGCACCCAGAACCAGGGCGCGATGCGCTTCGGTCGCACTGCCGTTGATACGGGCTCTCAAGTGCTCGTAAAGCATGCGGTAGCCCAGGCGCATCATGGCCAGGCCGATGATGCTGAAAACCGGGTGCAAGGCCAGCACCGAGCGCGGCACGGCCTGCAACTGCGCCATCAGGACGACGACAGCGCCGACGACGCCAGCCGCCGCGCAAGCCAGGGTCACTCTTTGCACCTCGCCAAAGCCGCTGAAACGCCACATGCCCTTGGGCACTTTGAATAGCCACAGGCTTAGCAGATAGAGTGCAACCAAGCCCGCGATGACCCAGGCGTCGTAGTCTGGCCGAGCGGAGATCCAGCGCTCAAAGCCCAGGCGGAACAGATAAGTGGCCTGCCAGGCCAAGAAGATCATCAGGCCGTCCAACACCAAGGACAAAGCCTCGCGGCGCGGACGTATGCGGGTCAGAAATGCGTCGAGTGATTGCCAGAACATAGGCATTGATTGTCGGTGCAATAAAGGAGGCAAGCGCCTGGCAGTCTTTGTGATTTAGAAGAGCCGCCGCAGCGTGGCCAAAATCAGCCGGACATCGGTCCACAAGCTGGCCTGCCGCACATAGTCACCGGCGATCTTGAGCTTGGCCGGCAAGATGACGTCCACGTACTCTCGCTCCGGGTCGGCAGCGCGGGCCAGAATTTCGCTCTCATTGCGAAACTGCAGCGAAGCCGGATCGGTGATGCCGGGCCGCACCGACAGCACAAGCTCGCGCTGCTCAGGCGTGTAGAGCGCCACATAGCGCGGCACCTCTGGGCGCGGGCCCACCAAACTCATGGCACCGCGAAACACGTCCCAGAGCTGCGGCAGCTCATCGAGCTTGGCAGCGCGTAGCAGGCGGCCGCTGCGGGTGATGCGAGGATCCTCGCCCACCGTGATTTGCGGCCCCAGAGCTGGCGCGTCCACCCGCATGCTGCGGAATTTGTGGATGTAGAAATGGCGACCGAACCGCCCTACCCGCTCCTGGCGGAACATCACCGGGCCAGGCGAATCCCATTTGATCCACAGCGCCAGCAGGATCAGCAAAGGGCTCAAGAGCAGCAGGCCCAGACTCGCGCAGACGATGTCAAAAATTCGCTTGGCCACATTCAGCTCAGCGCAATGCGCCGCACGGCCGCAATCACCCGCTGCACATCGGCGTCCGTCATCGCGGTGTAGAGCGGGATGCTGATGCTGCGCTCATAGGCCTTTTGCGAATGCGGGAACTGCTCGGGCGTCAAACCATAGCGATCACGCCAGTAAGGCTGTTGATGCAGAGGGATGTAGTGCACGCTGCAACCGATGCCGGCGGCATACATGGCCTCGATGAAAGCGTCGCGGGCAATGCTGGCTTCATCGCTGAGGCGCAGCACATACAGGTGCCAGGAATGCACATCGCCTTCCGGCGCTTGAGGCGGCAGGATCAGAGGCAGGTCAGCAAAGGCTTCGTTGTAGGCCGCAGCGATCTGCTCACGCCGAGCCTGGAAGGCAGCAATGCGCTTGAGTTGGTGCAGGCCCAGCGCCGCTGCGATATCGGTCATGTTGTACTTAAAGCCCGGCGCCACGATCTCGTAGTACCAGCTGGGCACGGTCGCCGTGAAGCGGTCAAACGCGTCGCGACTCATGCCGTGCAAGCGCATCACCCGGGCGCGCTTGGCCAGTTCGGCATTGCGGGTCACCAGCATGCCGCCCTCGCCCGTCGTCATGGTCTTGTTGGCGTAAAAGCTGAACACGGTGGCGTCGCTGCCCATGGTGCCGATCAGCTCTTTCTCCAGCGTGGTCGGCAAGGCATGGGCGGCGTCTTCCAGCACCCGCAGGCCGTGGCGGCGGGCAATGTCCAGAATCGCCAGCATGTCCACCGCCAGGCCCGCGTAGTGGACCGGAATGATGCAGCGGGTCTTAGGCGTGATGGCCGCCTCAACCAGCTTGGGGTCGATGTTCAAGGTGGCCGGGTCGATGTCCACCAACACCACATCGGCGCCCAGATAGCGCACCACCTCGGCCGTCGCAGTGAAGGTGTGGGTGGTGGTGATGACCTCGTCGCCCGGGCCAATGCCCATAGCCTCCAGAGCCAGATGCAGACCGGCCGTGGCCGAGTTGACGGCGATGCATTCGAGCTGCGGCTCATTCAAGAAGGCGGCGAAGTCGGCCTCGAAGCGCTTTGCCTTGGGGCCGGTGGTGACCCAACCCGAGCGCAAGGTGTCCACCACCTCATTGATCTCGTCCTCACCGATCTCGGGCAGGGCGAAGGGCAAGAAGGGCAGGTCGGATTGGGGCTGATTAGCACTCATGGTTTTTCAATCAAGCACAGCACATGGCTGCGCAGCAGGGGCAGGCAATTGAGCAGGGAATAGGCGGCGGGGTGAATCTTGTTGCAGACCCAGCGCGCCAGCGGCGGCGCCAGGGTCAGGCGTTGACTGCACAAGCGCGCTGCCGGGAACAGCTCTCGCACGCGCCGCAGCGGCACCCCGCGCACATCCGGGTTGCGGGGATTGTCGACGATGAAGTCATACCAAAGCACCGCGCCACCGGGCTTGAGCCAGCGCCACATGGCCCTGGCCAGCGCCTGCTGCACCTCGTCGCTCAGCAAAGACGAGAACACAGTCGATTGCAACACCAGATCCTGGCTGGCCTCAGGCACAGCCGCCGTTGAGGCATCGCCCAGATGCAGGCGCAAGGCGGCGGGCAGCATGGGCCGCGCCAGGTTCAGGCGCTCGGGCAGCAGTTCGATGCCGGTCAGGTGTTCGGGCCGTAGCCCAAAGCGCAGCATCTCCAGCAAATTGCCGCCAGCGCCGCAGCCTACCTCGGTCAGGCGCCAATCGGCCACTTGGCCGGGGCGCTGAGCGAGCAGACGCAAAAGGGCGCGCTGGCGCTCCTGCAGCATCTGCCAGACCTCGGGCTTCAACAGGCTGTAGCGATCCTCAAGATGCGCTTGGCTACGTCTGGCATAGCAGTCGGCCACGCGCTCCAGCTCTCGCCCATGCTCGCCTTGACTCACGGTTCAAGCGCCTTCAAAAAACGCTGGGCCAGGATGGGATAGGTGTGGTTCGCCAACACAAAGGCACGGCCGCGCTCGCCCATGGCTTTCAGCTCTTCTGCCGACAAGGCGGCCAGGCGCAAGGCACCCGCTTCCACCGCGGCCGCATCTTCGGGTGCCACGGTCAGGCCGGCGCTGGCCTCAAGCACAGGGTCGTTCCCGGCTTCCACCGAGTGCAGCACCGGGCGGCGCGCCATCATGTAGTCCATCAGCTTGTTCGGCGCGATGCCGAAGCGATAGATGGGCGTGCGCTGCCAGCCGATGTAGGCGATGTCGAAGTGCTCCAGCAGGCTGGGAATCTGCTTTTTGGGGATGGGCTCAAACAGGGCCACGTTGCTCAGGCCCTCTGCCCTCACCCGCTCCGCCAAGCGTGATTTCTCATGCCCGCTGCCTACCAGCACGATGGCGAGCTGAGGTGCGCTGTGCTGCAGGCGCTTGGCCGCGTCCAAGAGCACGTCCAGGGCATTCGGCAGTCCGTGCGATCCGGCATAGCCCAGCACCAGGCGGCCCTGGGCCTTTTGCTCGCGCAGGTGATTGCGCAGCGCGCCCTCGGCCAGGGGTTCAGCGGCCGTGGTCCACTCATCCAGGGTGATGCCATTGGGCACGATGGCCAGCTTGGCCAGATCCAGGCCATGCGAGGCCATATGGTCCTGCACCTTGGGCAACATGGAGATCACCACATCCGCATCGCGATAGGCGTCGTTCTCCGCCTTTTGACACAGCAGCGCAAAGGGGTGCAGGGGCGACATACCCGAGAGCTCGATGGGCGATAGCGGCCACAAATCATGCACCTCGTAGACCAGCTTGGCTTTGGCCATACTTGCGATACGCCGCGCCACCCAAACGTCCATGGGATAGGTGCTGGACGCGATCACCACATCGGGTTCAAAGTCCCGCGCCAACACGTCGGCATCACGCCAGACCTGGCGGCAAAACGACCAGATATTGCGGACCCGACCCAGGCCATTGCCCTGGTAAGCCGGCGTCTCGTACCAGCAGTAGCTCACGCCCTCGATGATCTGCACGCCGGCCTGCGGCTCTTTGGCTCGCACATGGGACTGGGTGGAGCCCAGAATCAAAACCTGATGCCCCATGCGCCGCCATTCCCGCGCCAGATAAAAAGGGCGGAACTCCATGCCGTGCTGGGGTGAGCCGGCGTAATGGTTGATGAGCAAAATCTTCACGGCGGTGTTGTCTTCTTCTCTGATTCAAAAGCCCGCAAGCGGGCCAGAAAGCGCAGCACGGCCGGTGCGAACAGGCCGTGGCGGTTCACCCAGTCGCGGTTGGCCAGGCCTATGGCCTCGGCATTTGGCGCCAGCGCCAGCAACTGGCCGTGCAGGCCGGGCAGATTCGCCTCGTCCAGGATCAGGCCACGGGGCTGGGCGGCCGGCGCCGCTGAGTCCAGCAACTCGTGGTTGGCCGGCAAGTCCGACAGAATGGGCACACAGGCATGCGCCATGGCCTCCAGCACCGAGACGGCGACCGAGTCGCTCTCAGGCAGGCTCAAGTACCAGCGCGCACGGGCGTAGTGGCTGGCCTGGGCTTTGGCGTCGAGACGGCCGACAAAGCTGACTTTGGCGGACAGACCCAGACTTGCAACCTGAGCTTCCAGCGCAGGCCGCAGAGACCCGTCGTTAGCGACGACCAAGCTGGCCTCAGGCTCTCGCGCGGCCACGGCGGCGAAGGCGCGAATCACCAGGTCTGGACGGTAGATGGGCTCCAGGCCGCGATTCGCAAAAAAGCTCCAAGGGGCTTTGCGCACCCCCAGCTTGGGCATGGCCTCAAGACCAAAGGGGAAGGTCATCACCTCGTGCGCATCCAGCTCCTGCATACGAGCCGTCATATGCTGGGAGTCCGAGGTGCAGAGGTCGCAGGCCCGCAGCACATTGCGGGTCAGCCAGCGATAGGCCCAGCTCTGGTTTGGCGTGACCAAGATGTCGCTACCCCAGGCCGAGCCCACAATGTGCGCGCGCAGATGCCAGACCCGCTTGGCCATCCAGGCCAGGGTGCCGTGTGAAGTCAGGTAATGCGCATGCAGCCAATCGGGATTGACCTGGGCCAGCCAGGCGCCCAGCTTGGGGAGTTGCTTGAGCAAGGCGATATTGCCGCCACCATGCTCGGGCGAGGTATTCAGGGCCAGGCGCTTGGTCGCCGGCACGATGACTTCAAACTCGGGCGAGAAGCCACGCGAAGAAGCGGCCCAAAGATCCACCCCAGGCGCGGCCGCCAGGGCGCGCGCCCACTTGAGCAGATGCGGGCTCTCGCCGTCACCGATCAAAACCAGCTTCATGGCTGCGCCCCCTCGGGGGGCTTGGGCAGCTCGCCCGCCCAGGCGAGGTAATGCGCTTGCAACTCGGGGTGCTCGCGCAGCAAGCGCTCGTCCATGCGGCGGGTGTCCCCCACCTGCTTGGCGGGTTGGCCGGCCAGGATGGCGAAGTCCGGGTGCTTGCCGCTGACCATGCTGTAGGCCGAGACAATGCTGCCCCGGCCCAGCACCGTGCCCGGCAAGAGCGTGGCGTGGGCACCGACGAAGGAGTAATCACCAATCTCCACGGGCGCGGTGAAGTAGGCCTTCTTCTCGGCCGTTTCAACATAAGCACGGCCATAGAGGCGAATGGCCGCATGGCTGGAGTGCGTGAAGATGCCGGTGAAGAAACCGATCTGGCAGCCCTCACCGATGCGCAGGCCATAGGTTGCATCGAGCACGCTGAAGTGGCCGATGAAGACATGGTCGCCCACATCCAGCCGTTCACGCGCGAATACATGGCTGGTATTGCTGATGCGGGTATGCGGCAGGAACACCCCGTCCCCGCGCACAAAGCCGCCCACCATGCGCGTGCCCCAGGCCCGCGAGGCCAACATCTTGAGTTGCTGATAAGGGCGGCGCCACCAAGGCGCTTTGAGATTGCTCTTCATGCCATCAAGCCTCCACCCGCTGCCGCACCTGCTTGGGCCCGCCTTGGCAGAGCCCAAAAAAACCAGCTGAAATACACCGTCATTGCCACCGAAACACCCCAGGCCGCGCCCCACAAACCGCCCAACTGCAGGCCCAAGGCCAGACCCAAAACAAACAAGGCTTGGCCCGCCAAGGCCAGGCGCAGGGCCCAGGCCTGCTGCTGCCAGGCCATGGTGGCCACCGACAGGGGCGAAGCCACAAAATGCAGGGCGATATAGGGCGCCAGGCCGCGCGCCAACATGCCGGCATCATGCCAGCGCTCACCAAACACCCAGGTGAACAGGGCCGGGCCGAAAGCCATCAGACCCAACATCAAGGGCAGGGCCAGCAGGCAGAGCAAAAAAGTCAGCTTGCGCACCAAGGCCGCGGCCTCCGCCGCGCTCTGCGCCGCCACTAGGCGCGGGTAAAGCGCTTGCGACAAAGCCCCGCCCACCAGACCGGCGGGCGCCTTCAGATAGCGCAGGGCCAAGGCCCAGTAGCCAGCCGCCGCATCACCACTCCAGGCCGCCAGAATCAGCATCGCCAGGCTGTCCTGCAAGGCACCCGCAAAAGCATGCGGGGTGTTGAGCAGGGGGAAGTCACGGTGCTTGCGCGCCATGGCAGCCAAATCCTCGCGCTGCACCTGCCACAGCCGCAGCCAGCCCGCCTCGGGCGCTGGCCGCGCCAGCAAGGCGGCCGTCAGCAGGCCAGCCAGGACGGGGCCCAGCAGCAAACCCCAAACCCCAAAGCCCAGCAGACCCAGGGCCAGCTGAATCAAAGCGCCGCCGCCATAAAGTAGCACCCGCCCGATGGCCAGCAACTTAAAACGCTGGGCTCGTGTCGCCCACATCGTCAGCCATTGGGTGGCGCCGCCGGCCAGCACGGCCAAGGGCATGAGCAAGGCCGAAGACTGTTGCTGCCACAAGGCCAGGCCCAGACCCAGCAACACGCTGACCGCGCTGACGGCCAAGAGCACCCGGGCGCACAGCGCCATCAGCACGCGGACCCGGCTCTCCCCCGTCTCCAGCGGCAAGGCGAATTCATAGCGGGCGCAAGCCACCACCGCCACATTGCTGGCCAAGGCCCAGACAAAGGCAAATTGCCCAAACTGGCCCGGCGTGTAAATGCGGGTGAGCCAAGGCCCCAGCAGCAGGGGCAAAAGCTGGGCCAGCGCACCGCCCAGCAAAAGCGTCAGGGTGGATCGCAGCAGGCCGGAGCGCTGGTTCGCGCTCATGCGCTCATCGCTCCAGGCCGTCCAAGGCTTGGGTCAAGGCCTGAATCACCTGATCCTGCTGCACCTCGCTCAAATCGGCACTCATGGGCAGGCTCATCACCCGCTGCGCGGCACGCTCGGCCTGCGGGAAGCGATGACCCTGCGCCCACTGGGCATAGGCGGGCTGCTGATGCAAGGGCTTGGGGTAATGCACGGCCGTGGGCACGCCGGCGGCGCTGAGACGCTCCTGCACCTGGCTGCGCGCCTCGACCGACAAGGTGAACTGGGCCCAGACGCAGTTGCGGTCGGGGCGCAGCACCAGCTTTTGCACCGGCAGGCCATCCAGCAGCGCTTGATAGCGCGCACCAATTTCCAGGCGGCGGGCAATCTCCCACTCGAAACGCTCCAGCTTGGCCAGCACCACAGCGCATTGCAAGGTGTCCATGCGCCCACCCACGCCCACCCGGGTGTGGGTGTAGCGCTGGCTTTGGCCGTGCACTCGAATCTCGCGCGCGGCCTGGGCCAGGGCATCGTCATCGGTGAACAAAGCGCCGCCGTCGCCATAGCAGCCCAGGGGCTTGCTGGGGAAGAAGCTGGTCGCGCCAAAGGTGGACAGGCCGCAGCTCTTGCGCCCCTTGTAGCTGGCGCCAAAGCTCTGGGCCGCATCCTCGATGACGGGCAAATTGCCGTGGCGGGCGGCAATCGCATTGATCTCGTCCATATCGCAGACCTGGCCATACAAGCTCACCGGCATGATGGCGCGGGTGCGCGGGGTGATGGCGGCTTCTATCAGGCTCACGTCGATATTGCAGGTGTCGGGCTCGATGTCCACAAACACAGGCACCCCGCCCAGCAAGACGATGACCTCGGCCGTCGCAGCGAAGGTGAAGGGCGTGGTGATGACCTCATCGCCCGGCTTGAGGTCCAAGGCCATCAAGGCGATCAACAAGGCCTCGGTGCCGCTGGAGACGGTGATGCAGTGCCGCACGCCCACAAAGGCGGCCAGCTGGTCTTCCAGCTCCTTCACCTCGGGGCCCATGATGTACTGACCGTGATCCAGCACGCGCTGGATGCGGGCGTCGACGCTGGTTTTCAGCGCAGCGTATTGGGCCTTCAGGTCGATGAATGGCAGGGCTGGCTTGCTGCTCATGCTTGTTTTCCTTGTTCTTCTTCGCTTAGCAGCAGAGTCACCTGAGCGCCTTGCAGGCGGTAGCGGTCGCCGGTATGCGGGCAGCTTTCTTCGCCCTCACCTTGCAGGGGCAAATGGAGACGCTCACCAAAACGGCTCATCCAACCGATCTGCCGGGCCGGCACGCCCACCATCAGGGCAAAGTCTTTGACGTCCTTTTGCACCACGGCGCCGGCACCCACAAAGGCATAAGAGCCAATCGTGACGCCACAGACGATGGTGCAATTGGCCCCCAGGGTGGCACCTTGGCGCACCAGGGTTCGGCGGTACTCGTTCTTGCGCGCTACGGCCGCGCGCGGGTTGTAGACATTGGTGAA
This sequence comes from Paucibacter sp. KBW04, assembly GCF_003852425.1. Taxonomy (GTDB): domain Bacteria; phylum Pseudomonadota; class Gammaproteobacteria; order Burkholderiales; family Burkholderiaceae_C; genus Paucibacter_A. The sequence continues at coordinate 13,092 of NZ_QAJN01000009.1, forward strand.
CACCATGCTAGGGCCGCAGAACACATCGTCCTCCAGCGTCACCGCGTCATAGACCGAGACATTGTTCTGCACCCGCACGTTATTTCCCAGGCTCACATCGTTGCCGACATAAACGCCCTGCCCCAAGGCGCAGCCCGCGCCTATGCGGGCGCCGGAACTCACATGGGCGAAGTGCCAGACTTTTGTGCCCTCGCCCAGCTGTGCGCCTTCGTCGACGATGGCGCTTTCGTGCTTCCAATAGCTCATGTCAGAACACCAAGGGCAGGCCGACGCGCTGGCCATCGCGGGCCGAACGGTAAGCGGCGATCAAGATCTCCAGCGAGCGCAGGCCTTCATAGCCGTCCACGGCCGCATCGGCCTCGCCACGCAGGGTCTTGATGACGTTGTCGTAGTAAAGCGGGTGGCCAAAGCCATAGACGCTGGTGGTCTCGTAACTGGCCGCCTTGATGGCCGCGTCCTCGGGCCGCTCATCGGCGAACTGCCAATGCTCGATCTTGTTGACCGCCGTGCCGCCGATCTTGACCGTGCCTTTTTCGCCCAGGATGGTGATGGAGCCTTCCAGATTCTGCGGATAGGTCAGCATGGTCACATTGATGGAACCCAGCCCACCCTGGCGCAGGCGCACGCTGAGCACACCGGTGTCCTCGGCCTCGATATCCCGGTCCAGGGTGGCGGTGTAGGCGTGCACGCTGTCCACCGGGCCGACCAGCCAGTCCAGCAGATCGACGTAATGGCTGGCCTGGTTCATGAAGGCGCCGCCGTCCAGATCCCAGCGGCCGCGCCAGGGGGCGGCGTCGTAATAGCTTTGCGGGCGGGTCCAGAACACATTGACGGTACTCAGGAAAATGCGGCCGAAGCGACCCTCTTGAATAGCTTGGCGGACGGCCTGAACCGTGGCATTGAGGCGGTTTTGCTTGACCACAAACAGCTTCACCCCCGCGTCCCGGCAGGCGCGCACCATGGCCATGCCCTCGTCGAACTTGGTGGCCATGGGCTTTTCGCTCAGCACATGGCGGCCGCTGGCGGCGACTTGAATCGCTTGCTGCGGGTGCAGGCCGCTGGGCGTGGCCAGCACCACCACATCGGCGTCCGTGTTGGCCAACAAGGCGTCCAGGCTGGCAAAGCCTGCCGCACCGGTCTGGGCCACAGCGGCGGCAAGGGCCTCGGGGCGCGTATCGCAGACGGCCACCAGTCGAGCACGCTCGCCGTGCGCGGCGATGGCTTCGATATGGTTCTTGGAAATACGGCCGCAGCCCACCAAGGCAAAGCGAATGGGGCGATCAAGAATGGGCAGGTTCACGCGCGGCAGGCTGGGATGAAAGAGGGCTGATTCTAAGAGAGTGGATGCGCTAAAAACATCGCCGCCCGCATGCGCTTGCTGCACCTGCGCCTAAAATCGCGGCAAATTCATAGAGTTGATGATGACCCAGCACACTCCCGCCGCACCGCACCACAGCCCCGTCGCTCAAGACGAGAACCAGCTCATCACCGAGCGCCGCGAGAAACTGGCCGCCCTGCGCGCCAAGACCGCCGTCCCCTTCCCCAACGATTTCAAACCCAAGCACCGCGCCCTGCCTCTGAGCCAACGCTACGGCGATCTGGACAACGAGGCCCTGGAGCCGCAGGCCGTGGCAGTGAGCATCGCTGGCCGCCTGATGCTCAAGCGGGTGATGGGCAAGGCCAGCTTCGGCACCGTGCAAGACGCCACCGGCCGCATCCAGCTCTTCGTCACCAAGGATGGCGTGGGTGAAGAGTCTTACGACGCCTTCAAGCACCTGGACCTGGGCGACATCGTGGGTGCCGAGGGCACGCTGTTCAAGACCAAGACCGGTGAGCTGTCGGTGCGCGTGACCAATCTGCGCCTGCTGACCAAGAGCCTGCGCCCCTTGCCGGACAAGTTCCACGGCATGGCCGACCAGGAACAAAAATACCGCCAGCGCTATGTGGACCTGATCACCGACGAGCACGCCCGTGCCCGTTTTGTGGCCCGCTCCAAGGCCGTGTCCTCGATCCGCAGCTTTATGGTCGAGCATGAGTTCCTGGAAGTGGAAACGCCCATGCTGCACCCCATTCCCGGCGGTGCGAATGCCAAACCCTTCATCACTCACCACAATGCGCTGGACCAGGAGATGTACCTGCGCATTGCGCCCGAGCTGTACCTGAAGCGCTTGGTGGTGGGGGGCTTCGAGCGTGTGTTCGAGATCAACCGCAACTTCCGTAACGAAGGCATCTCGGTTCGGCACAACCCCGAGTTCACGATGATGGAGTTTTATGCGGCCTACTGGACGCACCATGATCTGATGGACTTCACCGAGGAAGTGCTGCGTCACGCCGCCCGCGCCGCCACCGGCAATGCTCGCGTCAGCTATGCCGGCAAGGAAGTGCATCTGGACGAGCCCTTTGCCCGCCTGTCGGTGCGTGAGTCCCTGGTCGCCCATGCGGGCCTGACTGAGAACCAAGCCGACGACGCCGAGTTGCTGCGCGCCAAGCTCAAGGATCTGGGCGAGGAAGCCCCCAAGCACTGGACCCTGCCCGAGCTGCAATTCGGCATGTTCGAGGCCGTGGTGGAAGAAAAGCTCTGGCAGCCGACCTTCATCATCGACTACCCGGTCGAAGTCTCGCCCCTGGCCCGCGCCTCGGACACGAACCCCAAGATCACCGAGCGCTTTGAGCTCTTCATCACCGGCCGCGAGTACGCCAACGGTTTCTCAGAGCTGAACGACGCCGAAGACCAGGCCGCTCGCTTCCAAGCCCAAGTGGCGAACAAGGACGCAGGTGACGAAGAAGCGATGTTCTACGACGCGGACTTCATCCGCGCCCTGGAATACGGCATGCCCCCCACCGGCGGCTGCGGCATCGGCATCGACCGCCTGATGATGCTGATCACCGATTCGCCCAGCATCCGGGACATCATCTTGTTCCCTGCGCTGCGCCGCGAAGCGTAAGTCACTCCGCGCAGCCCGAGCCCGTTGAATTGGGGTATTCGGGCCGAGCGCCGGGCCGCCCCAAGCCGGCCCACCTGAGACCATCAGCGGCTCAATGCCGCTGATGGCCTCGTCCCCTCGGGGGACCGACCAGGCTCGCCCGCGTTCAGCGGGGCGAGACTGGGCGAGGGGTTCATCGTTTTCCGTGCTTAAAGACGGGCGCCCGCTTGTTCAAAAAAGCGTCCATGCCCTCGCGCTGATCATCGGTGCCGAAGACGGCATGGAAGACGCGGCGCTCGGAGGTCACACCTTCCTTCAGGCCGCTTTCAAAGCTGCGGTTCACCAGTTCCTTGATCAGCTGCAGGGCCGGGGCGCTGAAGCCGTTGATGGTCTCGGCGGCGGCGAGCGTTTCTTCGAGCAGCTTGTCGGCCGGCACCACCCGCGAAACCAGGCCGCTGCGCTCGGCCTCGGCCGCATCCATCATGCGGGCGGTCAGTAACAGATCCATGGCCTTGGCCTTGCCCACGGCGCGGGGCAGGCGCTGGGTGCCACCGGCGCCGGGCACCACGCCCAGCTTGACCTCGGGCTGGCCGAATTTGGCCGTGTCGGCCGCGATGATGAAGTCGCACATCATCGCCAGCTCACAGCCGCCCCCCAGGGCAAAACCGGCCACGGCCGCGATCACCGGTTTTTTGACCCGCAGGATGTGCTCCCAGTTACGGGTAATCATGTCGGTGCGCACCGCGCTTTGGAAGTCGTGCTTGGCCAGGGTCGGGATGTCGGCCCCGGCGGCAAACGCGCGCTCGGAGCCGGTCAAGACGATGCAGCCGATGCTGTCGTCGGCATCAAAAGCCAGCAAGGCCTCACCCAACTCGTCGAACAAGGGGTCGCTCAAGGCATTCAAGGCCTTGGGGCGATTGAGGGTGATCAGGGCCGTCTTGCGCGGGCCCTCGCCGTGCACGGCGGTCAAGATGCATTCGTAGCTCATGGGGTCTCCTTGGGACTTGGTGGGATCAAAAAAAGGTGTGGCAAAAATCGGGCTTAGGGCTCGGGCGCGGCTTGCAGCGGCGAGGCCTTGAGCATCAGGTCAACAAAATTCTTTTCATCCTGGCGTATGCGTATGCGCACCGGCAAGTATTGCAGGCTCGGCGCCAACCAAACCTCGGCCGTCAAATCACCGCCGCTGGCCAGCACGCTGGGCCGCAGATACCAGGTGGGCAAGGGGCCCATGGGTGTTTGCAAGAGTTCTTCGCCCACCACCTCGTAGCGCCAACGGTACTGGCGACGCGGCAAGGCCAGGGGCAGTTCCAGCACCAGGCCCGGCCGCATCTGCTCGCGCCCGGTGAGAAAAAGCCAGGTCAGCTGCACGAATTGGCTGGCCGCATCTTGCGAACCCACTGCCGACGGCTCTTCACGACCGTTGGCCAAGCGCAGACTATCGCCCTGAAACAGCACGCTGACCCGGCGGCGCTCACCCAAGATGAATTTGGTGTCTTCATCGTATCGGCGTGGCGAGATGCCCATGGGCCCGAGCACCCCATCGCTGCTCATGCGTCGCGACAGCAAGGGCGCGAAGCTGGGGCCTACGCCCACTTCCAGATGCACCTGGTAATGACTGCCCTGGCGTATCCACTCCACCTGCGCCTGGCCGGTGACGGCACCACGGTAATTGCCCGTCAGCTCATAGCTGAGCCGGGTCGAGGGCGGCCATTCGGGGCCGGGCTCCTGGCTGCTCGGGTCTTGCGGCGCGGAGGCCGCGACTGTGGGGCTGATCGGCACTTCGGCGGTGTCAGCCACGGCAGCGCTGGCGGCCAAGTCGGGCGCTGAGACAGGCTCGACATTGGGTTCGACATTGAGTTCGACCGTGGACTCAGGCATTGCCTCGGGCATAGCCTCGGGCTGCGAGGCCGCGGCCGCTGGCGTGGGTACTGAGATGGTGTGAGCTTGAGACTTGGCTGCCAGCACTCTAGGCTTTGGCGGCACAAGCGCTGCCGCAGGCTCCGCCAGCCGCAACTCCCTCACATAGCTCACCGACAGGCGCGGCGGCGCCTCATCCAAGGGCTGCCAGGACTGCAAAAGCGCTTGCAGCTCATGCCCCACGCAGCCATGCACCAGGAGTACCGGCAGCAGGATAAAAGCTACCAGCCAACGCCTTCTTTTTCGCAGGCCCGGCTTCAACCCGCCAGCCATGCGCGGCGCAGATTGGCCGCCCGCAGCGCTGGTTTTTCGGCCGGGCTCAGCAAGACGGCGGCACCCGATGCAGCGCCCTGCAAGCCACCGGCAGCGGGCAGGTCCAGGCCAATACTCATCAAGCGCTGATCGCGAGACAGCAAAAACTCCAGGCGGGTTTGGTTTGCGGCCAGGCTCAGCAAGACATCATCCAGCCGACGCAGTCGCCAGCTGTTGCAGCCCAGCAATTCGTCACCGGCCGACAAGCCCGCCTCCTGAGCCAGCGAGCCCGCCAAGACCTGCTTGATCTGCACACCGCCAAGCGCCGATTCATTCACCCGCAAGCCCAGGCGCTGGGCCACCGTGGCCTTGTCGCTCTGCCACTGCACGCCAAAGCGCTCCAGCAGCGGCGGCAGCGGCAGATCGGCCGTGCCATGCACCCATTGCCGCACATCCTCCGCCAACTCAAGCCCGGCCAACTCGGCCAGTTGGGCCAGGATGTCGGCCTCGCTGATGGGCCCGCCTTGGCTGCGCTGCCACAGGGCGCGCATCAAGGCGTCCAGGCTGGTGGCCGCCGTACCGCTGCGCAGGCTCAGATCGGTAGCCAGCGCCAGCAAAGCGCCCTTGCCGTAATAGCTGATGGTGGCGTTAGGCGTGTTCTCGTCAGGCCGGTAGTACTTGGTCCAGGCATCAAAGCTGGACTGGGCCAGGCTTTGCACCTGACGGCCCGGCGTGGCCAGCACCCCGCTCAAGGTCGTGGCCAACAGCTTGAGATAACGCGCCTCGTCGATCAGGCCGCAGCGCACCAGGCTCAGATCGTCGTAGTAGGAGGTGAAACCCTCGAAGAACCAGAGCAGCTCGGTGTAGTTCTCCCGGTCATAGTCCAGCCGCGCGAACTCCGCCGGTTTGAGGCGTTTGACATTCCAGGCGTGGAAGTACTCATGGCTGATCAAGCCCAGCAGCTGCACATAGCCGTCCGCCGTCTCGGTCTGCCCCTGGCGGGGCAGATTGCGGCGCGGCGCGATCAAGGCCGTGCTGGCGGCGTGCTCCAGGCCGCCATAGCCCTCGTCCACCGCATTAAGCATGAATAAATACTCGCCAAACGGCGGGCGCTCGCTGCGCTTTGAGGCGGGGCCATGCCAGAGAGCGATCTGCGCTTCGCAAATCTTTTGCGAGTCGCGCAGCAGGCGCTCGCCGTCAAAGCTGGGCAAGGCGCCGCTGACCACAAAGCGGTGGCGCACACCGCCGGCCTCGAAGGCTCCCTGCCAGAACTCACCCAGCTCGAAGGGGTGATCCAACAACTCGTCATAGTTGGCGGCCAAGAACTCAGCAGCGGCGGTCTGCGGCAAGGTGGTGGCCACGGCCCAGCGCGCAGGCAGCGCACCCAGGCTCAGCTGCTGCGGCTCGGCCTCACGGCCATGCACTTTCAGCAAAAGGCTGCTGCCGTTGAAAAAGCCGCGCTGCGCGTCCAAAAACGCGGTGCGCACCGAGTTGTCAAACGCATAGACCCGGTAGTGCAGAACCAAGGCACTGCGGCCGCTGCAGCGCACCTGCCAGCGTGATTTATCGAGCTGCTCGACGGCCAAGTCGCGGCTGCCCTGGCTGGCGCGCAGGCCGCTGAGGTGGCGGGCAAACTCGCGCAACAGATAGCTGCCCGGAATCCAACTGGGCAGGCTCACTTCCTGCAGCGCAGCCGGCGTCGGAATGGTCAGTGTGATCTGGTAGTAATGCTTGTGCGGCTGATCGAGGTCGACGCGGTAGCTGATGAGGGCCATTGTTCTCGTTCTCTCAAAGTCGTGGCCGGCTTGCCCGGAGGGATGGCCGTCAGCTTCCGGCCGCCGCCAAAAAGCAACTCAAGGCCGCCACCGCGCTGAGCCGGAAGCGCAGCGTCAGCCAGGCCGAAGCCCCCAGGCTTGGGTAGAGGCGGCGATCCACCAGATAGCAAACGATCAGCATCACCCCGTGCAAGACCAGGCCCGCGTAAGCCGGCATCATCACCGCCATCCAGGCCACGGCCGCGGGCACGATGCCCCAGACAAAGGGCTGAGGAGAGTGGCTGGTGCTGACGAAGGCCAGGCCCCAGTAAATGCCGCCCAGGAAGGAGATGATCAGGGCCGCGTAAGCCGACAAACCCAGGGCCGCGTAGTAATGCGCGTCCAGATTGCGGTCACCAATCAACCAAACCAGCAAGGCGCCCAGCACAAAGGGCACGAGGCCCAGATGCCCCAGCTTCATGGCCATGGGGTGCAGGGGCAAGGCGGGCGTGGAAGCCGGGTGTACAGCGGCGGCGGTCATGGTATTGAGCTTGGTGACGTTGAAATCAGGACTTGTCGGCCTTGGTGCCCACGCTTTGCAGGCGCTTTTCCAATTGGTCGGCATTCAAGGCACCCGGCACGCGGCTGCCATCTTCAAAAATAATGGCCGGTGTGCCATTGACATGGTGACGGCGGGCCAGCGCCACATTGCGCTCGATGGCGCCGTCGTCACAAGCACCCGCGGCCTTGGGCGGCACCTTGCCGTCCACCATCCAGTTCACCCAGGTCGAGGTCGAGTCCTTGGCGCACCAGATGGAGCGCGACTTGTCCGGCGAGTCGCCGCCCAGGATGGGGATGAGGAAGGTGTAAACCGTCACGTCCTTGACGTCTTGCAGGCTGCGCTCAAAGCGTTTGCAGTAGCCGCAGTTGGGGTCGGCAAACACGGCGATACGGCGCTTGCCATTGCCGCTCTTCCAGACGATGGCGTCCTTCAGAGGCAGGGCGGAGAAGTCGATCGCATTGATCTTGGACAGACGCTCCTCGGTCAGATTCTTGCGAGACTTCAGATCGAAAAGCTCGCCTTCGACCCAGAAGCTGCCGCTGGCGTCGGTATAGCGCAGCTCGTTGCCGATGCGCACTTCCCACAGCCCCGGCATGGGGCTGGGCCGCACTTCCTCGATCTTGGGCAGGCCGCTCAAGCGTTCGGCCAGGGCCTTGCGGATCACGGCCTCGTTGGCCGTGGCAGCCAGGGGCAAACAGGCCAGCAAGCTCAAGCTGAGGCTGAAACGGCGCAGGGAGTTGGGCAAAAAGCTCATTCGAATCTCAATCTCTCAACAAAGCAGAATGTCAGGCACCCAGGGCGCGCTGGGTCAACCAGCGCTTCAGGGGGGCCAAGGAATTCAGCGCGCTCATGCCGGTATTGCGCAAGGTGCGCAAGGCCGCAGCGTCGCTGGCAAACATCTTCAACAAGCCATCGGTCAATTCACCCATGGCCCAGGTATCCAGCTGACGCGCACGCACATAGCGGCGCAGCAGTTTTTCATCCCCCAGGCTGCGCCAGCTCTCGCGCTCGGCGATGACGCTCGTCAAGGCCGCCACATCGGCCAGACCCAGATTCAGACCCTGCCCCGCCAGCGGATGCACCAGATGGGCCGCGTCACCGAGCAATGCCCAGCCCGGGCCGATCAAGGGCTCGGCACGCGCCAAAGCCAAGGGCCATGACGAGAGACTGCTGGCCAGGCTCAGCCGGCCGGCCTCGCCTTGGCTGGCCTCGTTCAGCGCCTGTTCGAACAGGGTTTCACCCGCAGCCAGCAACTCGTCCGCACGCGCCTCAGGCAAAGACCACACCAGGCCAAACGAGGCGCCCGGCTCGGGTTTGGCAATCGGCAGCAAGGCCAGGATGTCGGGGGAGCGAAACCATTGATGGGCCACGCCCTGATGCGGCCTATCGGTGGTCAGCCGCGCGGCAATGGCGCGATGGCCATAGCTGTGTTTTTCAAACTTGACGCCCAACTCGCCCCGCATGGCTGAATCGCGGCCTTCGCACAAGGCGGTCAAGGCGGCCGGAACGGCTGCATCCACCCGTTGCACATGCGGCGCAAAGCGCAGGGCCTGGGCCAGCTGCTGCTCCAGCGCCCCGGCGTCCACGATGAAGGCCAGCTCGGCCACGCCCTGGGTCCAGCTGGAAAACTCCAAGAGCGAGCCCGCAGCGTCGCCACGGATCTTCATGTCGTAAACCGGCGTGATCGCGTCAGCCGCCAGGGAGTCCCACACCTTGAGCTCGCGCAGCAGGCGCACGGAGGCGGCGTTGAGCGCATAACTGCGCACATCGTCTCGTTGGGCCTGGCTGGGTTCGGCGCTGGCCAGCAAAGCCACCCGCAAGCCTTTGGCCCCCAGGGCCAAGGCCAGGCTGCGCCCGACGCAGCCGCTTCCACGAACCAAGACTTCATAGCTTTGCATGCGGGCATTGTAGGCAGGCAATGCGCGGGCACTGTGGTGCCCACACCCACGCCAAGGGCCAGCCGGATTGGCATGCGAACGACGCGCCAAGCCCGGCCGAGCCGCCCAGCCCATGCACAAGGCGACTAAAATCCCCGTTTTGCGTCAAGCGCGCCTTAGCCAGAAAGTTTTCCATGAGTCTCAAATGCGGCATCGTTGGCCTGCCCAATGTCGGCAAGTCCACCCTCTTCAACGCGCTGACCAAGGCCGGCATCGCCGCTGAGAACTACCCGTTCTGCACCATCGAACCCAATGTGGGCGTGGTGGAGTTGCCCGACCCGCGCTTGGCCGCCCTGGCCGAAATCGTCAAGCCCGAGCGCGTGCTGCCAGCCGTGGTCGAGTTCGTGGACATCGCCGGCCTGGTGGCGGGCGCCTCCAAGGGCGAGGGCCTGGGCAATAAATTCCTCTCCCACATCCGCGAAACCGACGCCATCGTCAATGTGGTGCGCTGTTTTGAAGACGGCAACGTCATCCACGTCAATAACAAGATCGACCCGATCTCTGACATCGAGGTGATCCAGACCGAACTCTGCCTGGCCGATATGGGCACGGTGGAAAAGAGCCTGCACCGCTACAACAAGGTGGCGCGCGCTGGCGACAAGGACGCCATCGCCCTGGTCAAGGTGCTGGAGAAGTGCGAAGCCGCGCTGAACCAAGCCAAGCCCGTGCGCACGATTGACTTCAGCAAGGAAGAGCTGGTCCTGCTCAAGCCTCTGTGCCTGATCACCGCCAAGCCGGCCATGTTTGTGGCCAATGTCTCGGAAGACGGTTTCGAGAACAACCCCTTCCTGGACCGCCTGAAGGAATACGCCGCCGCCCAGAATGGCCCTGTCGTCGCCATCTGCGCCAAGACCGAGGCCGAGCTGTCGGAAATGAGCGATGAAGACCGCGCCATGTTCCTGTCCGAAATGGGCCAGGAGGAGCCGGGCCTGAACCGCCTGATCCGCGCCGCCTTCAGCCTGCTGGGCCTGCAAACCTACTTCACCGCTGGCGTGAAGGAAGTGCGCGCCTGGACCATTCACAAGGGCGACACCGGCCCGCAAGCCGCCGGCGTGATCCACACCGACTTTGAGCGCGGCTATATCCGCGCCCAGACCATCTCCTATGAGGACTTCATCACCTACAAGGGTGAGCAAGGTGCCAAGGACGCCGGCAAGATGCGCGCCGAAGGCAAGGAGTACGTGGTCAAGGATGGCGACGTGCTGAACTTCTTGTTCAACGTCTAATTTGAAAAGCCCGCAGCCGCGGGCTTTTTTATTGGGGCCGCAGCCGGGATGCCAGGCCTGACTGGCGCAAAATTTCTGCTGCGGCACAGCATTTTTTGTGAGAAGTGCCAAGAAAGTGCCGCCGGCATGGCCTGATCGCTGGATTCAAGGCTTCAGGAAGCCGCAAAATAGCAAGGCGAGGAAGCCTGCTTGCCCTGCATCGATGGCGATGTGAGCCACCGCCGTGTCCGGCACGCAGCCCTTCTTGGCAGACCCGCTTTCAAAGCGCCTTTTAGCTGACACCTTCCATGACCTCTACCGAACTGGTTTCCCAACCCGGCTCCCAAGCGCTGCAAACCACCGGTCAAGCTCGGCCCGATTCCCAGCAGTTCCTGACCTTCCGCATCAGCGCCGAGGAATATGGCCTGGACATCTTGCGCGTGCAGGAGATTCGCTCTTACGAAGCCCCGACCCGCGTGGCCAACGCGCCGGCCTTCATCAAGGGTGTGACCAATCTGCGCGGCGTCATCGTCCCCATCGTGGACCTGCGCATGCGCCTGGGCCAGACGGCCGATTACACCGACTTCACCGTGGTGATCGTGCTCAATGTCTGTCAGCGCATCGTCGGCATCGTGGTGGACTCGGTTTCGGACGTGCTAGAACTCAATGCCGACCAGATCAAGCCGCCGCCAGAAGTCGCCTGTGCCATGGACGCCCGCTTCATCACCGGCCTGGGCAAAATCGCCGAACGCATGCTGATCCTGCTGGACATCGAGTCCATGGTCGCCAGCCCCGATTTCGGCTTGATTGACTGATTGCCGGGCTTGCGCCCCTTGCTCAAAGCCCCGGCCCCAAAAGCCGGGCCAAGAGCCGGGTCTAGGCATCTATCCAGGCCGCAACAAGGGCCCGGCCCCGGCCTACGCTAACTTTCGACTCAAAAAGTTAGTAAGCACCCTCAGTTTTTCTCTTACAAATCCTACACAAAACCAATAACCTTTCGCCATTGGCACTCATTCACAGCGAGTGCTAATATCTTCTTTATCGAACGGCCAAACGTTCGAACTGCGAAGGATGAAATGATGACGATGGTTACCCCTGCTGCTGCGCTGACGGTCCGTGACCCCTGGTCACTGGTGCCCTCCCTGGGCAATCTGGACGCGTACATTTCCGCCGTGAACCGCCTGCCCCTGCTGACGCCCGAAGAGGAAAGCAGCGCCGCTCGCCGTCTGCGCGACAGCGGTGATCTGGAAGCCGCCGGTAAATTGGTGCTCTCCCACCTGCGTTTGGTGGTGTCCATCTCGCGTCAATACATGGGCTACGGCCTGCCCCAGGGCGATCTGATCCAGGAAGGCAATGTGGGCCTGATGAAGGCCGTCAAGCGCTACGACCCCGATCAGGGCGTGCGTCTGGTCAGCTATGCCATGCACTGGATCAAGGCGGAGATTCACGAATACGTGCTTCGCAACTGGCGCATGGTCAAGGTCGCCACCACCAAGGCCCAGCGCAAGCTGTTCTTCAATCTGCGCTCCATGAAGCACAGCATGAAGGAAGAGCAAAGCGACGACCTGACGCACCGCATGAGCCTGACCGAGGCCCAGTTGGAGCATGTGGCACGCGAGCTCAACGTCAAGCGCGAAGAAGTGCTGGAGATGGAGACCCGCATGTCCGGCGGTGATGTGGCCCTGGAGCCCTTGACTGACGATGAGGGCGAGGCCTATGCCCCGATCGCCTATCTGGCCGACGAAACCCAGGAACCCACGCGCGTGCTGGAAGCACAGGCCCGTGATTCCCTGGCCAGCGACGGCATCACTCGCGCCCTCGAAGCCCTGGACGAGCGCAGCCGTCGCATCGTGGAAGAGCGCTGGCTCAAGGTCAACGACGACTCCACCGGCGGCATGACGCTGCATGAGTTGGCGGCCGAGTATGGCGTCAGCGCCGAACGTATCCGCCAGATCGAGGTGGCCGCGATGAAGAAGATGCGCAAGACCCTGTCACCCGCATAAAGCTGGCCTGAAGCCGCTGGCGCTTCGCCCCCAAAAGAAAAGCCCCTGCAGAACGCCTGCAGGGGCTTTTCCCTTTTCACCGGGGATGCCTGTGCCTCAGGACTTTTCGGCCAACAAGATCTTGATGTCGTCCGACAGCGCTTGCGCACCCGAGCCATAACGCGAGAACACCCGCACCCGGCCCTGGGTGTCGTAGATGAAGCTGGCGGCGGTGTGGTCCATGGTGTAGCTCTCCGGCGTCTTGCCGGGCACCTTGGCGTAGAAGATCTTGAATTCCTTGGCCATGGCCTTGGTCTGCTCCTCGCTGCCGCGCAAAGCCACAAAGCTCGGGTCAAAGCTGGCCAGATAGGCTTTCAGCAAGGGCGCGGTATCCCGTTCGGGATCCACCGTCACAAAAACGCCTTGCACCCGTTCACCATCGGCTCCCAGGGAGCGCTTGACCTCGGCCAGCTCGGCCAAGGTGGTGGGGCAAACGTCGGGGCACTGGGTGTAGCCAAAGAAGACCACCACCACCTTGCCCTTGAACTCGGCCAGGCTGCGCGCACGGCCCTCTTGATCGCTGAGGCTCAGATTGCGGGCGTACTCGGCGCCGGTCAGGTCCACGCCTTTGAACGCGGGCTTATCGCTTTGTCCCAGGCCCAGCTTGTCGCAGGCGCTCAAACCCAGGACCAGGCTAGACGCGAGCAGAAGTTTGGTGAAGAAGTAGCGGGAGGGAGTTTTCATAGCGAGGAAGAAGCTTCAGCGGATCCAGGGGGAGAGATAGTGGTCCACCAGCAAGGCCGCAAACAGCAAGGACAGATGCAGGATGGAAAAGCGGAAGGTGCTGCGCGCCAACTCGTCCGAATAATTGCGCCACAGCTTCCAAGCATAGGCGCAGAAGCCCAGGCCCAGCAGCACGGCGCTGGCCAGATAGATCCAGCCGCTCATGCCAGTCAAGAAGGGTAGCAGGGTCGCGGCCAACAAAATCCAGGTGTAGAGGAAGATCTGCAAGCGGGTGTATTCCGAACCATGGGTCACCGGCAGCATGGGCAGGCCGGCCTTGCGGTATTCCTCGGTGCGGTACAGAGCCAGGGCCCAGAAATGCGGTGGCGTCCACAGAAAAATAATCAAGCACAGCAGCATGGCCTCAGGTCCAACTTCGCCTCGCATGGCCGCCCAACCCAGCACCGGCGGCATCGCACCCGAGGCGCCGCCGATGACGATGTTTTGCGGCGTCATGGGCTTGAGCACCACGGTGTAGATGACGGCATAGCCGATGAAGGTGGCAAAGGTCAGCCACATGGTCAACGGGTTGACCCAGACCCACAAAATGGCCGAGCCCAGCCCGCACAACAAAGCAGAAAAGACCAGGGTCTGGCCCTGGCTCAGCTGACCCTTGGCCGTGGCACGCCAAGCGGTGCGCTTCATCTTGGCGTCAATCTGCTGCTCAATCAGGCAGTTGAAAGCGGCCGCCGCACCGGCCACCAACCAGATGCCCACGGTGGCGGCCAGAATGGCGCCCCATTGCGTGCCCGAGGGCAGGCCGGGCACGGCCAAGGCCATGCCGATCACGGCGCAAAACACAATCAGCTGCACCACACGCGGCTTGGTCAGCTGGTAATACTGCTGCCAGCGAGAGCTCATGCTCGTGGCCGCAGCGAGGGAAGGATTGGAGGCCATAGGGAGAAAACGGTGTCGGTATTCGAGGTCAGGCACCGGCACGAGCGCGCGGTGAAGAAGAAGAAGAAGAAAGGGGCGGCGCCGCCGAAACGGCCTGGGCAGCGCCCTGCCCCTGGCGAATCTGGGCCAGCATAAAGCTCATCAGCATCAAGAGCATGGCTGCGCCGCCGGTATGGGCCAGGGCCGCCAGCATGGGCCAGTCCAGCACCACATTGGACATGCCGCTGAGCAGCTGCCAGGCGGCCGCCCACAGCAAGCGCTTGGCCCAGACACGGGCCTGCGCCTGGCCACTGGTCCACAAGGCCCAGCACAAAACTGCCAGGCCGCTGAACACGATCAGTGCGCCGATGCGGTGGACCATATGGATGGCCGTCAGCGCCGCAAAAGGCAACCAGCCGCCGTCGGCCCCCACGCCCAGCTCGCGCCAGATCGTGAAGCCATGTTCAAAGTCCATGGGGGGCCACCACTGGCCGCCCTGGCAGGTGGGGAACTCAGAGCAAGCCAGCACCGCGTAATTGGTGCTCACCCACGCGCCCAGGGCCACCTGAACGATCAAGGCCAGCAAGAGCAGCCTGGCGCCACGCCGCAAGGCGGGCCGCAAGCGCAGAGGATTGGGCTCATAGGCCTGGGCCTGCCAAGCCAGCAGCATCAAGAGGCCGACACCACCCAGCAGATGCAAGGTGACGATGGCGGGGAATAACTTCATGGTCACCGTCAAAGCGCCAAAAGCACCCTGCATGCAGACCCAGAACAAGGTCAGGCAAGACCACCAGGGCGACAGCTGCAAGGCCGCCGTGCCGTGACGGCGCACCAGCTTCCATGTCCTCACGCAGATCACGATGATGAGCACGCCCACCGCGCTGGCCAGATAGCGGTGAATCATCTCCACCCAGGCCTTGCCATGGGTCACCGGGCCGGTGGGCATGGCGGCCTGAGCGGCCGAAATCTCGGCATGTGCGCCCAGCGGGCTGGCCTCGCCATAACAGCCTGGCCAGTCGGGGCAACCCAGACCCGAGTCGGTCAAACGGGTGAAGGCACCAAAAAGCACCAAGTCAAAGGTCAGGAACAGCGTCAAGACCGTCAGCGCACGCAAGCGCGCAGTCGGCGTGTCGGCCTTGGAGCGCTGGCGCAACCACAGCAAGGGGCCGCAGGCCAGCAAGGCCCCCAAACCAGCCAACTGGGCCAGTGCGGTGAAATCAATATCCACGCTGTTGACCCTTATCGCCCTGGCTTGTCCCAGCCGGCATTGGCTTTGAGCAGGCGGTTCAAATCGTTCTTGAGCTTGCTGGGGTCTGGATCCACCGGCGCGCGCATCATCCAGCGCCCCATGGGATCGATCACATAGAAGTGATCGTTCAGGTTCTGGCCTTGAGCCGGCTTCAAAAAGGCCTCCAGCTCGGCACGCGGGGCTCGCAAAATCGTCACCGGGATGCCGGTCGTCAGGGCTTGCAGCAGCTCGGGGCGCAGCGGGGCTTCGTCCGAGATCAGCAGCAGCTTGTCGACCTTGTCGCGCTCCTTGCCCAGCATTTCGCGCAGCTGACGCTGCATGAAGAGCTGGCGCTCACAAGCCGTGTCGCAGCCGGCGCTCTGCACCAGGGTCAGCAGCCACTGGCCTTTGAGGCTTTCGGCCTGCACCGGCTGGCCCTGCAGATCGCGTAGATGCAGATTCACGGGCATGTCCACCGTGGGGTGGATCAAATCGCTATAAGCCTTGCCGCCAGGCTTGATGACGTAGAAGGTGAAATAGGAAGCGATGACCGGCGCGGCGCAGGCGGCCAGCACCAGCAACATGCGCAGGCGCCCGCTACGGGTGCGTTCTTGCTGCTGCGCCATCTCGCGCGGGTCCGGCAGGCTGTGCACGCTCAGGCTCAGGGGCTCGACTTGTTCACGGCTCATGACGGGCATGGGACTTGGCTTTTCGTTGAAGGACGGGGCGGATGAGTTGGAACCAGACATAAAGACCCAGGAGCAGCGCCGACAGCGCAAACCATTGAAAGGCGTAACCGTAGTGTTTTTGCAGACCCAGATCGGGCGCGGCCCAATCCCTTAACAAGCCGTCCTGCGGATTCACCGGGCCGGACTGCAGCACGGTCAGGGGCAACAAACCCTGCTTGATTTCCAGAGCATAGGCCGCCGCATCGAGATTTTGCCGGATCACGCCGCTCGCCGCCGCGCTGAACTCGAACAGACGTGAGGGCGCCAAGGCCAATCGGCCCTGAACTTCGACCTCGACATCCGCGGTGTCGGCCAGCGTGGGCAGCCGGCTGCGGTCCTGCGCGTCGCGTGGCACCCAGCCGCGTTGCACCAGAATCGCCTCGCCACGATCGCTCAGGCGCAGCGGGGTCACGACGAAGAAGCCGACCCGCCCATCCATGGGGCGATTGTCCAAAAACACCGTCTTGTCGCTCAGCCAGGTGCCGCGCAAATGCACGCGGCGCTGCAGCTGAGCACGAGCCCCTTGCTCGTCTGCCTGCAGCTGCGAGGCCAGCAGGGCCGGCAGTTGAGCACGCTGATCCACCACCTCTTGCAGGGCAATTTTCTGGGCTGCACGGTCCAGTTGCCAAACGCCCAGTCGTGCGGTCAAGGCCACCGAAACCAGGGC
Source organism: Paucibacter sp. KBW04 (assembly GCF_003852425.1). Lineage (GTDB taxonomy): Bacteria > Pseudomonadota > Gammaproteobacteria > Burkholderiales > Burkholderiaceae_C > Paucibacter_A. The sequence goes on from NZ_QAJN01000009.1 coordinate 29,907, forward strand.
GGCCGCGAAGATCAGCCAGGCACGCGCGGCTGGGCTCATGCAGCGCAGCCCAGCAGCGCATAATCGGCCGCCATGAAACTCGTCATCTCGATCGCCTTTATTGGCATTCTGGGCGCCCTCGCCGCCGCCGGCCTGTTCATGCTCAAGGGCAGCAGCGGCGCCGACAAATCCAAGCGTGGACCCAATATGGCGCGCGCCTTGGCCCTGCGGGTGGGCTTGTCGGTGGCCTTGTTCCTGTTCATTTTGCTGAGCTATCTGATGGGTTGGATAGAACCGACCGGCCTGCCGCTGAATCGATAAGCCACTCAAACACTTCAGAAGGAAAAAGCGCCGCTGTCTGCGGCGCTTTTCTCATGAGGCCTGGCGGCCCAGGCTTACATCCAGTAGACGATGAAGTAGAGGCCCAGCCACACCACGTCCACAAAGTGCCAGTACCAGGCCGCACCTTCGAAACCGAAGTGTCTGTCCTTGGTGAAGTGGCCTTTTTGCAGGCGCAGGGTGATGAAGAGCAGCATCAACATGCCCACGAAGACGTGGAAGCCGTGGAAGCCGGTCAGCATGAAGAAGGTGGAACCAAACACGCCGGAGCTGAGCTTGAGGTTCAGATCGGTGTAAGCGTGGTAGTACTCATAGCCCTGCACGCTCAAGAAGGTGATGCCCAGCAGCACGGTCAGCCACATAAAGGCAATCGTCTTGGCACGCTGGCCGGCGATCAAAGCATGGTGTGCCACGGTCAGCGTCACGCCCGAGGTCAACAGCAAGGCGGTGTTGATGGTGGGCAGAGGCCAGGGGCCCATGGTGGCGAAGGGCTCCACCGTACCGGCCGGCGAAGCCGTGGCACCGGCGGCCACGCTGGGCCAGATGGCCTTGAAGTCGGGCCACAGCAGATTGTTGTCCAGGCTGCCCAGCGCAGGCACCGAATGCACACGGGCCCAGTAGAGGGCGCCAAAGAAAGCGGCGAAGAACATCACCTCGGAGAAGATGAACCAGCCCATGCTCCAGCGGAAGGACAGGTCGATGCGATCGCTGTACTGACCCCCTTCGCTCTCGCGGATGGCGTCACCGAACCACTGCTTGAGCACCACGGCGAACCAGAGCAGGCCGAAGATCAAAGAGTACTTGCCCCAGTCGTGATCGTTGATCCACTGGCCTGCGCCCAGGATCACGAAGAACAGGCCGATGGCGGCCATCACCGGGTGCCGCGAAGGGCCGGGGACGAAGTAGTAAGGGGCTTTGCCCGTGGAAGTCGCTGCCGACATTTTTCTTCTCCTTGAACTAGGAATCAGTCCAGATTTCGCTAGAAACTCAAATCAGGTCTATCAACACACCTAAGAAAGCAATCAAACTCAAGCGGCCACGCCGCTGCCAATCACCCACTGGACCAGCAGCACCAGGACCAAAACAAACAACAGGGCTCCGATGACGCCGCCGATGATCACATGCACCGGATTCAGCCGAGCCACATCCTTCTCATAGTCGGCCCCACGACGGATGCCGAAAAACGACCAAGCCACCGCGCGCATGGTTTGCAAAAAGGACAGCGGCCGGGCCGCCACTTCCTTGAAGTCATCCCCCGCCTTGTCGCCGCCGCTCACAGCCGCAACTCCTTGGCGATCGGCGCCGTGCCCGGTGTCGGACTCAGCGCCGCCGTCGGCGCCGGCGGCGTACCCGGCAGCTTTTTTTGCCCCTTGCCCGCCACCTCGAAGAAGGTGTAGGACAAGGTGATGGTCTTCACATCCTTGGGCAGCTTGGGGTCGATCACAAAGACCACCGGCCAACGCTTGGTCTCGCCCGGCTGCAAGGTGTACTCATTGAAGCAAAAGCACTCCAGCTTGTTGAAGTGCGCCGTCGCCTGCTTGGGTGCATAACTCGGAATCGCCTGGGCCGACATCACCCGGTTCTGCACATTGCGGAACTCATACATCACCGTGGTCAGCTGGCCCGGGTGCACGGTCAGGTTGGAGACCTCGGGCTTGAACTCCCAGGGCCCACGCGAGTTGGCGTCAAACTCCACCGAGATGGAGCGACTGGTATCCACCTGGGTGTTCTTGACGTCTTCGGCGCGCACCGCATGCTGGCGCTCGGACAGCGACAAAACATTGATGCCCAGCGCCGTGCAAACCGCCTTGTACAAAGGCACCAAGGCATAGCCGAAGCCGAACATCAAGGCCGTCACCACGACCAGTTTGCCGACCAGTTGCAGATTGTCTCTGCGCAGGGCGGCGGCCAGGGACCAGCTTCGTTTTTGATCAGTCATGTCCGCAGGCGCGTTTTTTTCTTTGCTCAGAAGCCGAGAACGGCGATCTTGGTCATGAAGCCGACAAAGAAAACCAGGGCCACGCTGGCCAGAATCAAGGCCAGGCGCTTATTGCTTTTGCGCTGTTCGGGCGTCTGAGCCATGGTCTTAACCGATCACCTTGGTGGCATTGGCATTCAGCTTGGGCGGCTCTTCAAACGTGTGGAAGGGAGCCGGCGACGGCACTTCCCATTCCAGGCCTTCGGCAGCTTCCCAAGGACGCTGGGGCGCTTTCTCACCCTTGCCGCGCATCATGGGGATGACGACGAAGAGGAAGAAATAGACCTGCATCAGACCGAACCAGAATGCGCCGATCGAAGCGATGGCGTTGAAGTCGGCGAACTGGATGGGATAGTCGGCGTAGCGACGCGGCATGCCGGCCAGCCCCAGGAAGTGCATGGGGAAGAAGGTGATGTTGAAGCTGATCAGCGAGCCCCAGAAATGGATCTTGCCGCGCGTTTCATTGAACATCACACCGGTCCACTTGGGGCCCCAGTAGTAAACACCTGCAAACAAGGCGTACAGGGAGCCGGCCACCAGCACATAGTGGAAGTGGGCGACGACGTAGTAAGTGTCTTGGATCTGGATGTCCACCGGCGCCATGGCGCAGATCAGGCCGGTGAAACCGCCCATGGTGAACACAAAGATAAAGCCCACGGCCCACAGCATGGGCACTTCAAACGTCATGGAACCGCGCCACATGGTGGCCAGCCAGTTGAAGATCTTCACGCCCGTGGGCACGGCGATCAACATGGTGGCGTACATGAAGAAGAGCTGACCCGTCACCGGCATGCCGGTGGCGAACATATGGTGAGCCCACACGATGAAGGACAGGATGGCGATGGAGGCCGTGGCGTACACCATGGAGGCGTAGCCAAACAGGCGCTTGCGGGCAAAGGCCGGCACGATCTGGCTGATGATGCCGAAGGCCGGCAAGATCATGATGTAGACCTCGGGGTGACCGAAGAACCAGAAGATGTGCTGGTACATGATGGGGTCACCACCACCGGCCGGGCTGAAGAAGCTGGTGCCGAAGTGGCGATCGGTCAGCGTCATGGTGATGGCACCGGCCAGCACGGGCATGACGGCGATCAGCAGATAGGCGGTGATCAACCAGGTCCAGGCGAACATGGGCATCTTCATCAGCGTCATGCCGGGCGCGCGCATATTCAGGATGGTGACGATGATGTTGATCGAGCCCATGATGGAGGAGGCGCCCAGAATGTGCATGGCGAAGATGCCGGCATCCATCGAGGGGCCCATCTGCAGGGTCAGCGGGGCATACAGCGTCCAGCCGGCTGCGGGAGCGCCGCCGGGCATGAAGAAGGAGGCCACCAGCATCAGCGCCGCCGGAATCATCAGCCAGAAGCTGAAGTTATTCATGCGCGCAAAAGCCATGTCCGATGCACCGATCTGCAGCGGGATCATCCAGTTCGCGAAGCCCACAAAGGCCGGCATGATGGCGCCGAACACCATGATCAGGCCGTGCATGGTGGTGAACTGGTTGAACAGCTCAGGATTGAAGAACTGCAAACCGGGCTGGAACAACTCGGCGCGTATGCACAGCGCCAAGACGCCGCCAATCATCAGCATCGTGAAGGCGAACAGCAGGTAGAGCGTTCCGATGTCTTTGTGATTGGTGGCAAAGACCCAGCGGCGCCAGCCACTCGGCGCGTGGTGGTCATGATGGTCATGGTGGTCGTGAACGCCATGGCCGTGGTTGTCGAGCACTGCACTCATCATTTTTCCTTTGCTAGACGTTCAGGCGCTTACTTGCGCAGAGCCAAAACTTCGGCGGGCTGCACCACCTGAGCGGTCTTGTTCGACCAGCTGTTCTTGGTGTAGGTGATCACGGCGGCGATCTCGGTGTCAGACAACTGCTTCCACGCAGGCATGGCGCCGTTGTTCTGGCCATTCAGCAGCACAGCGATTTGCTTGAGCTTGTCCTCATTCAGCACCACGGGCGAACCGTCCAGCGCCTTGATCGGGCCGGCGCCCTTGCCGTCCGGCTTGTGGCAAACAGCGCAGTTGGCGGCGTAGACCTTCTCGCCCCGGGCCACCAGCGCAGCCTGATCCCAAACCTTGCTCGGATCATCGGCCTTGGCGGCCAATTCCTTCTTCTTGCCATCCACCCAGGCGCTGTAGTCAGCGGCCGACACCACCTTCACGTGGATGGGCATGTAAGCGTGTTCCTTGCCGCACAACTCGGCGCACTGGCCGTAGAAGTCGCCGATCTTCTCGGACTTGAACCAGGTGTCGCGCACAAAGCCGGGGATTGCGTCTTGCTTGACGCCGAAGGCCGGCACCATCCAGGCATGGATCACGTCATTGGCGGTGGTGATGATGCGCACCTTTTTGTTGACGGGCACCACCAGGGGGTTGTCCACCTTCAGCAGGTAATCGTCGCCCGCGGGCTTGCCGGCGTCAGACATCTCGCGCTGGGCGGGGTCCAGAGTGGCCAGGAAGCCAATGCCTTCGCCCTCACCCTTGATGTAGTCGTAACCCCACTTCCACTGGTAGCCGGTGGCCTTGATGGTCAGGTCGGCATTGGTGGTGTCCTTCATGGCCACCACCACCTTGGTGGCCGGCAAGGCCATCAGGATGACGATGATGAAGGGCACGACGGTCCAGGCGATTTCGACCTTGACGCTCTCATGAAAGTGGGCCGCCACCGCGCCCTTGGACTTGCGGTGCTTGAAGATGGAATAGAACATCACCCCAAACACGGCCACGAAGATCAGCAGACAGATGATCATCATGAAGTTGTGCAACCACATCTGATCGGCAGCGATGCGAGTGACCGGAGGATGCAGATTGATCTGATTGACCGCCGGCCCGCCGGGCAGGTCGTTGACCGCCAGGGCCGCCTGGGCCACAAAAGCAGAGCCTGCCGCCGCGGCCAGCTTGACCTGCTGACCCCAGCGTTTCATGCGCCCCATGCGTCCCAGTTGGCACGCGGCCTCCTGATGCACTCCTGCGTTCGTCATCTTCATGGTCGTCACTCTTGTTTCTAGTTCATCTGATGAATGGACCGTACCAACACCGGGTCGGTACCGCTCATTCCGATCAAACAAGGCCCCAAAGAACGCCACGCTGGGCAAACCCCGAAGCCTGTCTTGTCTCAATGACTTGTATTTGAGTTGGCTCAAGGATGCTGACGCAAGCCCTGGCTAAACTCGGTAGACACATAGGTCGGCCGCGAGTTTAGCCTAGCGTTTGTGCGATTAAGGGGATGGCTTCCCCTCATTCAGCGCCGACTCAGCTTGTTTTTCGGACCATTGCCCGCATCTGGTCCAGCGTCACGCTGGTCTCCGGGCTGACGCGCAGCCTCGGCGGTGGCTTGAAGGCATGGCCATAAACAATCTCCACGCTGAGCTTGAGACGGCCGTCCGGCCCTCTCAATGACTCCAGCGCTTGCAGCAATTCGCGGTGCCAGGTCTTGCCTCGACAGCCCACAAAGCGCGTGGGCGCGATGTTCCCGCCCAAAGCGCGCAAATCCTTGAGCAAGGATCGCGGGTCGCCCCAAGTCAGATGGATACGCTCCTGGTCCATCACCGGGTCGCCAAAACCGGCTTGCACCAACAAGTCGCCAATATCGTGCATATCCCACCATTCCGGCCCGGCGCGACCCCAGCCCTTTGTCTCAAAGAGGCGACGCAATTCGACAAAACTGTCCGGACCGAGGCAAGAAAACATCACAAAGCCATCCACCGCCAGGCTGGAATTCCAAAGCGAGAGGATTTGTGGCAGCTCGGCGTGGGTGTGCAGGTCCATATTGGCCCACAAAAGCTGGAATTGCTGGCCGGCCAAGTCCTGGGGCGCCAGCACCTGGGCCGCCGCAGCGCTCTTCCAGGCCTGCCACCAAGGTCTTTTATGGAGTGCGCTGGTGCGGGCGAACAGCTCGGGCTCGCTCTCCACCAAAACCTGGCGCGCTTGCGGATAGGCCTGCGCCAACTCGGCGCTTCCGGCCCCCAAAAAGGGTGACCACTGCAGAATCTGCTGCGGCTGCAGTTTGATATAGCTCAAGCGCTCCGCCATGCGGCGGGCGACTTCTTCGTGCAGCCAGGGGCTGGCCTCAGCCCGGCTCAGGCGGCGGCGATGGCGGCGTACCGCCTGAGGATCGAGCGCCTGCGCCCTGGCCGGGGTTTTGGCGGTGGTGCCGCCCGCGAGCAGGCCCTGCTCGTCGAACGGATTAGGAGACTTGGAATGCATGGCCGGCAGTATATTGAGCCCATGTCGGCCCAACCTTTGGCCCCGAGCAAACCCGCTTTGGTGGAACGGGTGCTGATGCGTTGCCCTGGCCAATGCGCGGTCTGTCGGGCCTGGTCCAGCCAGCATGTCTGCGGCGAGTGCCTGCAGCGTTATGCACAGCCGGCTCTACGCTGCTGGACCTGCGCCTTGCATCTCCCTGCGGGCCTCAGCAACTGGCGCTGGCGAACCCAGCCCCGCTGCGGCAACTGCCTCAAGATTCCACCGCCGCTGGCGCGCTGCATCGCCGCCCTGGACTACAGCTTTCCCTGGGACGGCTTGCTCCAGCACTACAAATTTCATCAAGCCATCGAGCTGCGCGAAACCCTGCTGGAGCGCCTGGAACAAGCCCTGGACGAAGCGCAGGCCGAGCGCCCCGACTGGCTTTTGGCGGTGCCGCTGACGCCGGAGCGCTTGCGCGAGCGGGGTTACAACCAGAGTTTCGAGCTGGCCCGCAGCCTGGCCCGTCGGCGCAAGCTACAGTGTGAGCCTGATCTGCTGCTGCGCGTGCGGCACACCGCCCAACAAGCCAGCCTGACGCTCAAGGAACGGGCCGCCAATGTCAAACGCGCGTTTGCGCTGGAGCCCAGGCGAGCCGGTGATTTGCGCGGCGCCCATGTGGCCTTGCTGGACGATGTGATGACCAGTGGCGAGACCTTGTTCGAGATCGCCCGCGTCCTACGTCAAGCCGGCGCAGCCCAGGTGCAAGCCTGGGTGGTGGCACGCACCCCGCAAGCCGGCAGCGATTGAAGATAAGCGCTGCACTTTTTCCCCATTCCCGTCTCAACACACCATGTTCCACATCGTTCTGGTCCAGCCAGAAATCCCGCCCAATACCGGCAACATCATCCGCCTGGCCGCCAACACCGGCTGCACGCTGCATCTGATCGAGCCCCTGGGCTTTTCCATGGAAGACCGCCTGCTGCAGCGCGCGGGCCTGGACTATCACGAGTACACCGCCGTTCTGCGCCATGCCAGCTGGCAGGCCTTTCTGGAGCAAGTCCGGCCCGAGCCTAGCCGGCTGTTTGCCTTCACCACGCGTGGCAGCCGGCCCTTTGCCGAGGTTGGCTGGCAGCCCGGTGATTTCTTCGTTTTTGGCTCCGAAACCGCCGGGCTGCCGCCCGAGCTGCGCGAGCAGTTCCCGCTTGAACAAAGAGTGCGCCTGCCCATGCGGCCGGATCAACGCAGCCTCAATCTGAGCAATAGCGTGGCCGTGGCCGTGTTCGAGGCCTGGCGCCAGAACGGCTACCAGGGCAGCGTCTGAAGCCGTTCAATCGCCCTGAATCTTGGCCGCCTGGATCAGCTGGGCCCAGCGCTGGCGGTCTTCCCGCATCTGCAAACTCAGGGCCTCCGCCGAGCCGCCGATGGCGCTGAAATACTGCGTCAGCAGGCGCGCCCGAAAGGCCTCGCTGCGAATGATGGCCTGGGCCGCCTCGCTGAAGCGGCGCGCGATGGCCGCGGGCGTGCCGGCCGGTGCCAGCAAGGCCTGCCAGGAGATCGCCTCAAAGCCCGCAAAACCTTGCTCGGCCAGCGTCGGCAACTCGGGCAATGAGGCCACCCGCCCCAGGCTGGTGAGGCCCAGGGCATTGAGCTTGCCCGCCTTGACCTGGCCCATGGCCTGACCGGGCACCACAATGGCCGCCTGGACCTGCCCGGCCAGCAATGCATTCACCACCTGGGGGAAGCCGGCATAGGGCACATGGGTCAAATCCAAACCGGCCCGGCTCTTGAAAGACTCCATGGCCAGATGGGCCGCACTGCCATTGCCCACGCTGCCGTAATTAAGGCCACCCTTGGCCGCCTTGGCCACCCGCACAAACTCGGCCAGGCTCTTGGCCCCCAGCTTGGGGTCCACCACCAACACATTGGGCGAGGAGGCCACCAGGCATAGTGGCAACAAGTCCTTGACGGGGTCGTAAGGCAGACGCTTATTCAGCAAGGGCGCCGTCACCAAGGGGCCCTGAATGGTCAACAAAAACGTGTAGCCATCGGCTGCGGACTTGGCCGCCACCGCGGTGCCGATATTGCCGCCGGCGCCTGGGCGGTTGTCGATGATCAGCACCTGGCCCAGCGCCTTGGACAAGGGCTCGGCCAGAGCCCGCGCCACGATATCGGGCGAGCTGCCGCCGGGAAAGGGCACGATTAATTTGATAGGCCTTGCGGGCCAAGTCTCTGCTCCCGCAAAGCCCGTGGCCAGCAAGGCGGCGCTGCCCAGCAGCAGATCACGGCGGCGCGGACCCTTCATCTCAGATTTCCGCCCGCGACTGCCGGCTCATCAAGAGTTCGACCGCCTCGGCCGGGCTCAATCGCCCCTCCAGCACGGCCACCACGGCGGCGGTGATGGGCATGTCCACACCCTTGGCCTGGGCCCGGGCCAAAACCGTGGGCGCGCTGTAAACACCCTCGGCCACATGACCCAGATCGCGCAGAATCTGCGCCAGCGGCAGGCCTTCGGCCAGCAGCAGGCCGACGCGGCGGTTGCGCGACAAATCCCCCGTGGCCGTCAGCACCAGATCACCCATGCCCGAGAGGCCCATAAAGGTCTCGCCGCGTGCGCCTAGTGCCAGGCCCAGACGCAGCATCTCGGCCAGGCCACGGGTGATCAGGGCGGCGCGGGCGTTCAGGCCCGGCGCATCGCCAATCTCACCGGCCCGCTCGGCCCGCAGGCGCAGGCCATCGGCCGTGCCCACGGCAATCGCCATCACATTTTTGACGGCCCCGCCCACCTCCACGCCCACCGGATCGTTGGAGGTATAGACCCGCAGGCGCTCGCTGTGGAAGGCCTCGACCGCGGCCAAGGCCAGGGCCTCGTCCTCGCTGGCCGCCACCAGGGCGGTGGGCTGGCCGGCAGCCACCTCCTGCGCGAAGCTGGGGCCCGACAAAATCCCCACCCGCAGACGCGGCTGCACCTGGCGGGCGATCTCATGACCCAACAGACCGGTGCCGGCCTCAAAGCCTTTGCACAACCACAGCACCCGCGCACCGTCCGGCAGACCGGCCAGCATGGCGCGCAGGGCCGCCATGGGCGTGGCCACGATGATCAGGCCGCGCTCCTCGCCCGCCTCATGCACCTGGGTGGCATGCGCCACGGCCAAGGCCAGATCGGACTCGAGCGCCAAGCTGGGCGGCAGCGCGGCTTCAGGCAGGTAGTGGCTGTTGCGGCCTTGGGCGCGCATGGCCTCAACCGCCGCCGCATCACGCGCCCACAACACCACCTCGTGGCGCGCGGCCGCCTGGATGGCCAGGGCCGTACCCCAGGCGCCCGCCCCTAAAACGCTGATCTTCATGCTGGCAGAAATTGGCTGATCGAAAAGACTGGATTGAAAGACAAACGCCCCGACTGAGACTCAGTGAGGGCGTCTGTTTGGATTCGCGCAAACCCCACTCGCTTTTGGGCGATGGTGGGGCCAGGCACTCGTGCTTAGTTGAGCGTGGGAGCAGCTTCGGCGGCTTCGCGCTGGGCTTGCTGAGCTTCGAACATGGCCTGGAAGTTGACTTCCGACAGCAGCACGGGCGGGAAGCCAGCGCGGGTGCAGACGTCCGACACGATGGCGCGCAGATAGGGGTAAATCATCTGCGGGCAGACGATGCCCAGAATGCCTTCGACCTGCTCTTGGGGCACGTTGCGGATCTCGAAGATGCCGGCTTGCTTGGCCTCGATCAGGAACAGGGTCTTCTCGCCGACCTTGGTGGTCACGGTGGCGGTCACGCAGACTTCGAACACGCCCTCGGCCACCGGCTCAGCCGACAGAGCCAGGTTGATGTCGACTTGCGGCTGGGTTTGCTCCAGCAGGATCTGCGGTGCATTGGGTTGCTCCAGCGACAGATCCTTCAGATACATGCGCTGAATCTGGAATACGGGGGTGTTGTTCTCTTCGGCCATGGTGTTTTCCAAAAAAAGTGAGGCCCGAGGCTTACAGCTCGGGCTTGCGCAGCGATTATGGCGCAGCGTTCATGACTCTTGTCCGGGGGTCTGCCCGCTCTTGAGAAAGGCGGGGCCGCCCTCAGGCTTGCAGCAAAGGCTGCAGGCCGCCGCGCTGGTCCAGGGCGATCAAATCGTCGCAGCCACCCACATGGGTGTCGCCGATGAAGATCTGCGGCACGGTGCGGCGACCGGTCAGGCTCATCATCGCGTCGCGTGCGGCCGGGTCCAGATCGATACGCACTTCTTCGATCTGCTCCACCCCGCGCTGCTTCAGCAAGGCCTTGGCCCGAATGCAGTAGGGGCAGACCTGGGTGGTGTACATCTTCACGGCAGCCATGGCTGGTCCTCAATCAATCTCTGGTGTCAAAACAAAACCGGGCCCGCGAGCCCGGCTTTGTGCCAAGGGGTGTGGGCTTAGGCGCTCTTCTCGACCGGCAGATTGGCTTCACGCCAAGCGTTCAAGCCGCCTGCCAGGGGCTGGGCGTTTTCATAGCCCAGCTTGCGCAGTGTGCCGGCAGCGCGGGCGGCGCGTGCGCCGCTCTGGCACAACACCACCAGGGGCAAGGCCTTGTTGCTGGGCAAGGACTTATGTCCTTCCAATGAGGCAAGCGGAATATTGCGCGCACCGGCCACATGGCCTGCGGCGAACTCGGCGGGCTCGCAAACATCGATCAGCACGGCCTTCTCGCGATTGACCAGGCGAACCGCCTCGGCCGTGGTCAGCGCCTTGCCTTGGCTGCTACGCGCCAGGGTGGGCCAAAGCAGAAGGCCGCCGGACGTCAGGGCGGCCAAAACCAAAATCCAGTTGTCGAGCAAGAATTTCAAGGGGTGCGTCCGAAGGATGGAAAAACGCGATTATAGAAAGGCCCGTCAAGCCGCTCGATAGAATGGCCACGACCCACGGTGGATCAGCCTCGATCAGAGTTGTCCACGCATCACTAGCGAACCTTCAGCGAAACCATCAGTCCATGTACAAACTCGTGCTCATTCGCCATGGCGAATCCACCTGGAATCTCGAAAACCGCTTCACCGGCTGGACCGACGTCGACCTGACCCCCACGGGCGTCGAACAGGCCAAGCAAGCCGGTCGCCTGCTCAAGGAGGCTGGCTTCGACTTCGACATCACCTACACCTCCATGCTCAAGCGCGCCGTCTGGACGCTGTGGCACACCCTGGATCAGATGGACCGCACCTGGCTGCCGGTGGTGCATAGCTGGCGTCTGAACGAGCGCCATTACGGCGCCCTGCAAGGCCTGAACAAGGGCGAGACGGCCAAGAAATTTGGTGATGAGCAGGTGCTGGTGTGGCGCCGCAGCTATGACACCCCACCGCCGGCCCTGGAAGCCACGGATGCCCGCAGCGAGCGCAGCGATGTGCGCTACGCCAAGATGAACCCGCAGGACATCCCGCTGACCGAGTGCCTGAAGGACACGGTCGAGCGCGTGCTGCCTTTCTGGAACGACAGCGTGGCGCCGGCCATCAAGCTGGGCAAGCGCGTCGTCATCGCCGCCCACGGCAATAGCATCCGCGCCCTGGTCAAGTATCTGGACAATATCGCCGACGACGCCATCGTGGGCGTCAACATCCCCAACGGTATCCCCTTGGTCTACGAGTTGGACGAGAACCTCAAGCCCATCAAGAGCTATTACCTGGGTGATGCCGAGGCTGCGGCCAAAGCTGCCGCCGCGGTGGCCAGCCAGGGCAAGGCCTAATCGCCAAGGCCTTCGGCCCATGCCCCGTTTTGCGGCCAATCTCAGCATGCTCTACCCGGAGCATGGTTTGCGAGAACGTTTTGCGGCGGCGGCGGCCGACGGTTTTGAGGCCGTCGAAATCCTCTTTCCCTACGAGCTCTCGCCTGCCGAGTTTGGCGACCTGCTGAAGCGTCATGGCCTGCGCCTGGTGCTCTTCAACGCCCCGCCGGGGGACTGGGCGGCGGGCGAGCGCGGCCTGGCTTGTCTGGCCGAGCGCGAGGCCGAGTTCAAGGCCGGCATGACCCAAGCGCTCAGCTACGCTGCGGCTCTGGCCTGCCCGCGCATCCATGTGATGGCGGGGCTCTTGGCGGCGGATGATGACGCTGAAGCAGCCCGTCAGCGCTATATCGCCAATCTGCGCTGGGCCGCCGCTCTGGCCGCCCGGCTGGGCGTGCAGCTCTGCATCGAGCCCATCAACGGCCGCGATATGCCGGGCTATTTTCTGCAGCGCCAGGAGCAGGCGCGTGAGCTGATCCAAGCCGTTGGCGCCCCCAATCTGCGCTTGCAGATGGACCTCTACCACTGCCAGATCAGCCAGGGCGATGTCTCGACCCAGCTGCGCTTGAATTTCGAGTCAGGCCTCTTGGCCCATGTGCAGATCGCCGGTGTGCCGGCGCGCCAAGAGCCCGATCAGGGTGAGCTGCGGGCCGAGCACTTATTGGCCCTGCTCGACGAGCTAGGCTATGCCGGCCATGTGGGCTGTGAGTACCGGCCGCGCGGTGCCACCAGCGGCGGTTTGGCTTGGCTCAGGCCTTGGCAGCCAATAAAGACTTGATCGTTGTCGCCAGCAAGGGCGTGATGCTGACCGCGTTGCTGGCATGGGGCACGCTATTGCTGCTCCAGACATGGCGCACGCCCGCGGCATGCAAATCGGCAATGGCCGAGCCATTGAACAAGGCATGGGTCACGGCCACGTCGATGGACGACGCACCCCGCGCCAGCAAGCCCTGAGCCGCGCCGATTAGGGTGCGGCCGGTGGAGGCCATATCGTCCAGCAGGACCACGGGCCGGCCCTGCACATCGATGTCGGGCAGGGCCAGCGTGACGTCTCGATCGCCGTGACGCACCTTGCGGCCCACGCCGAAGTCCAGGCCACTGCTTTGTGCCGCCTCGCGCACCCATTGGGCAGACTCTTCATCGGGGCCAATCAAAACGGCGCCGGGCACCTTGTCCGCCACCCAGGCCCCCAGCAGGGGCGCGGCCGAGAGCGCAATGCCGGCACCAGCAGGCATCACCTCGTCCAGGCTGTTGATGCGGTGCAGATGGGGGTCCAGGGTGATGACGTGGTCGAAGAAATGACTCAGCAAGCGCGCGATATGGCGCTGGCTGACGGCCTCGCCGGGCGTGAACTCCATGTCCTGGCGCATATAGGCCAGGTAGGGCGAAACCAAGAGCAGGCGCTGGGCGCCCAGCTCGCGCGCGGTGGGCGCGGCAATCATCAGCTCGGTCAGCTTTTCATTCGGCTGCTGCAGGCCGCGCAACAGCAAGACCGTGTGCGGCAGGGGCTTGGGCAAGACCAGGCGTAGCTCGCCGTCAGGGAAACGATGGCGCTGGATCAGGCCAACTTCCACGTTCAGTGCCTGGGCCAATTCTTGGCCCAGCGCGGCCTCTTCCTCAAAAGCTAGCAACACGGTTTGTGTCGTCATCGAAGGTTCTCCCTCTGAAGGCTCAGTGAAGCGCCAGCCCCTCATTGATCTGATTACGCACATGCTCGGCCATGGCGCGGCGGTCGGCATGGTTGCAGCTCAAGGAGCCCAGCACATCCACCCTCACCCCCATGCCCTGCGCCTTGGCCACCATCCACAGGCTTTGCACAATTGTCGTGCCGCCGATGAACTGAGCCGCCGTGCTGAAGCGCTGCCCCGGCTCATGCCAGCGCAGGGCCACGGGCTGCAAGGGCACTTCCGTGGCGATGGCCGCCTGCAAGAGATTGCCGTGAAAAGGCAGCAGCTCGGGCCCGGCGCCGGTCGTCCCCTCGGGAAAGACCGCCACCGTGTCACCGTTCTTGAGGGCATCGGCCATCTGGTGCACCACCCGCAAGGCGTCGCGCTTGCTGCTGCGTTCGATGAACAAAGTGCCCACGCCGCCCACCAGCAAGCCCACCACCGGCCAATGTTTGACATCGGCCTTGGAGACAAATCTCGCCTCGGGCACGACCGCGTGCACAGCGGCGATGTCCAGCCAGGAGACGTGGTTGGCGACGATCAGCTTGGCTCCGGGCCTTGGCGTGCCCGTGGTCTCCAGGCTCACGCCAAGAATCCTCAGCGTCTGGCCCGACCAGCGTTTGATCCGACTATGCCGCTCAGCCGGGCTCATGCCCGCAAAGCGCAGCTGGATCAGGTACAGCGCCTGCAGGATGTGCAAGCCCAGGCGCAGCAAGCGCCAGATGCCGATCAGGCCGCGCATCTCAGGCCGCGCTGCCTGGCTGAGCCTCGAAGGCGATATGCCCGGCCACCACCGTGGCCCGCACACGAGCCGGCAGCTCAAAGCCGCTGGTCTCAAAGGCAAAAGGCGTGTGCTTGCCCTGGCTGCTCAAGGCCTCGGGCGTGACGGCCCAGTGCGCGTTCGCATCGAACACGCAGACATCGGCCACACCGCCTTGGACCAGGCGACCGGCGCTGGCCGACAAGGAACCCAGGGAATGACCCAGCACGCTCACCGGCCCAGCGGTGACGGCACGCAAGGCGTCCAGCTCGCTCAGGCCCTGATCCCGCGCCCAGCGCAGGGCCAGGCTCAAGAGCAGCTCCAGGCCGGTGGCACCGGGCGTGGCTTCGGCGAAGGGCACGTTCTTCTCGTCCGCGCCTACGGGCATGTGATCGCTCACCAGCGCGTCCAGCGTGCCGTCGGCCAAACCTGCGCGTAGGGCGTCGCGGTCGCGGCCCTGGCGCACCGGCGGCGTCAGACGCAGGGCGGGGTTGAAGTAGCCAATGTCCACATCGGTCAGATGCAGGGAGTTGATGGACACATCGGCCGTCACGGCCAGGCCCTCACGCTTGGCCGCACGCACCAGCTCCACGCCGGCGGCGCTGCTGATGCGGCAGAGGTGAACCCGCGCGCCGGTGCTGCGCATCAACTCAAAAATCGTGTGCAAGGCCACGGTCTCGGCCATCACCGGCACGCCGGAGAGGCCCAGCCTTGTCGCCACCGCGCCGCTGGCCGCCACGCCGCCCGACAGCCAGGCGTCCTGCGGGCGCAGCCAGACGGTATAGCCATAGGTGGCCGCATACATCAGGGCGCGTTGCAGCACCAAGGTGTCGCGGATGGGCGATTCGGCTTGGGAGAAGCCGATGCAACCGGCCTCGGTCAGCTCGGCCATCTCGGTCAGCGAGTCGCCGCTCAGATTTTTGGTTAGCGCACCCAAGGGGAAGAGCCGGCAGCGGCTCAGCTTGCGAGCGCGGAATTTGAGCATCTCAACCAGGCCGGGCTCGTCCAGCACCGGCTCGGTGTCCGGCGGGCAGACCAGGCTGGTGACGCCACCGGCGGCTGCCGCCGCCAGCTCGCTCTCCAGCATGCCTTCATGCTCATGGCCGGGCTCGCGCAGACGCGCGGCCAGGTCCACCAGGCCGGGGGCGACGATCAGGCCCGTCGCGTCGATGACGCGGTCGGCTGCGAATTCGGTGGGCTCTCCCAGGGCGACGATGCGGCCGTTGGCGATGGCCAGATCACCGATGCGGTCCAGGCCGGAGGCGGGGTCGATCAGTCGACCGTTCTTAATCAAAATCTTCATGCTTCGTTTCCGGCGAGGATGGACATCACGGCCATGCGAACGGCGATGCCGAAGGTCACTTGGGGCAGGATCACGCTTTGCAAGCCGTCGGCCACGGTGGAGGCAATCTCCACGCCGCGATTGATGGGGCCGGGGTGCATGACGATGGCGTCGGGCTTGGCCAGGGCCAGCTTCTCGGGCGTGAGGCCAAAGTTCTTGAAGAACTCACCGGCGCTGGGCAGCATGGCGCCGCTCATGCGCTCGTTTTGCAGACGCAGCATGATGATGACGTCGGCGTCCTTCACGCCCTCGGCCATATCGTGGCAGACGCGCACGCCCATCTCGCGCAGATCGCCGGGCACCAGGGTCTTGGGGCCGACGGCGCGAATCTCGGGCACGCCCAGGATGTTCAGGGCATGGATGTCCGAGCGGGCCACGCGCGAGTGCACGATATCGCCGACGATGGCCACCGTCAGATTGCGGAAGTCCTTCTTGAAATGCCGGATGGTGTACATATCCAGCAGGCCTTGGGTCGGGTGGGCATGGCGACCGTCACCGGCGTTCACCACATGCACATGCGGGGCGCAATGCTGGGCGATCAGATAGGGCGCGCCCGACTCGCTGTGACGCACGACAAACATATCGGCGTGCATGGCGCTCAGGTTCGCCACCGTGTCCAACAGCGTCTCGCCCTTGGCGGTGGAGCTGCGCGCGATGTCCAGATTCAGCACATCGGCCGACAGGCGCTTGGCCGCGATCTCAAAAGTGGTGCGTGTGCGGGTGCTGTTCTCAAAAAAGAGATTGAACACCGACTTGCCGCGCAGCAAGGGCACCTTCTTGACCTCGCGATCATTGACCGACAAGAAAGTGCCGGCCGTGTCAAGGATTTGATGAATGATGGCCTGGGGCAGGCCTTCCACGGAGAGCAGATGGATCAGCTCGCCATGCTTATTGAGTTGGGGGTTTCGTTTGGACAGCATAGGGGTCAGCCTTCCTGGACTTCAAAGCTGAAGCGGCCCGCCTCGTCTTTGGCGAGGCTCAGGCGTTGGGCGGCATCCAGGTGGATGCGGGCGGCGGAGAAAGCAGGCTCGATAGGCAGCTCGCGGCCGCCACGGTCCACCAGCACGGCCAGGGTGACGCTGGCGGGGCGGCCGAAGTCGAACAATTCATTCAACACGGCACGCGTGGTGCGGCCGGTGTAGAGCACATCGTCGATCAGGATCAGGTGGCGGCCGTTGACGTCAAAAGGCAGCTTGGTGTGATCGGCGCTGGCGGACATGCCACGCGAGCCGAAGTCATCCCGGTGCAGGGAGCTGGAGATCACGCCCGAGGCGCCGGCCAGGCCCAGATCGCGCTGCAGACGCTCGGCCAACCAGGCGCCGCCGGACCAAATGCCCACCAGGGCGGCATCGGGGCGCAGCAGTTTTTGCACGCCGGCGGCCAGGTCGCTGTACAGCGCCTCCGCGTTCAGCAAGAGTGAGCTCATGGATTCTCCCGAAAGAATTGTTCAAGAATCAGGGCGGCCGCGGTGGCGTCCACATCGCGCGCGCCATAGCTCTCGGCCTCGACCGAGGTGTAGCGTTCGTCCACCTCGTGCACGGGCAGGCCGAAGCGGCGCAGCTGGCGGCCAAATTTGCGCGCCCGCAGGGTCATTTCATGCTCGGCACCGTCGGGATGGCGCGGCAGGCCAATCACCAGGGCCGCGGGCTGCCATTCCTTGATCAGCTTTTCGATTGCCTGCATACGGGCCTCACCGTCCTGGGTCAGTGTCGTCAGGGGCTGAGCACTCTGGGTGAAGCGCGTGCCGCTGGCCACGCCGGTGCGCCGGGTGCCAAAGTCAAAGGCCAGAAAAGACTGCTGCGCTGAACTGACCTGGCTCATGCGTGGCCGGCCTCAAGGCTCAGCATGCGCGGATCCACACCCAGCAGGCCCAGGGCGCGCTCGTAGCGCAGCTCCAC
The DNA here is from genome assembly GCF_003852425.1 of Paucibacter sp. KBW04. Taxonomy (GTDB): domain Bacteria; phylum Pseudomonadota; class Gammaproteobacteria; order Burkholderiales; family Burkholderiaceae_C; genus Paucibacter_A. The sequence goes on from NZ_QAJN01000009.1 coordinate 47,791, forward strand.
CGGGGTGTCAAAAATAATCTCGGGCGACGCCGCCACGGTCAACCAGCCATTGCGGCCGATTTCCTCTTCCAGCTGACCCGCGGCCCAGCCGCTATAGCCCAGGGTGACGAGGATGCGCTTGGGGCCGGCACCGTTGGACAAGGCCTCCAGCACATCGCGGCTGGTGGTCATCTCCAGGCCGCCGGGCACGCTGAGCGTGGCGTTGTAATGGCCGCCCTTGGCGTCCAGAGGTTCATGCAAGACAAAGCCGCGCTCGGTTTGCACCGGGCCGCCATAGAACACCGGGGTGTCGGCCAGATCGTCCTGCGGTGGACTCAGCTCCACTTTTTCGAACAGATGGCCCAGGGTCAGGGAGATGGGTTTGTTGATGACCAGGCCCAGAGCGCCTTTTTCATTGTGTTCACACAGATAGACCACGCTGCCCACAAAAGCCTCATCGGCCATGCCGGGCATTGCGATCAGAAACTGGTTGGCGAGGGCAATGCTGCTTTCTTGGCTCATGCAGGCATTTTATTCGCCCGCCCAACGCCTCGGCCACATACAGACCAGAAAACCGTCGGCACAAAAAAATTCGATCGCAACTGCACGACAAGCAAGCGGCGCCAACGCCCGCCAACCGCCCGCCGGCGCGCTGCACAAACAAAGGCAAAACTCACAGTTCGCATGCCGTTTAAACACGGGTTTACACGGGCCTAGCCGTTGGGGGCAGCAAAAGAAGATTCGGCCAGATCTGAGGGCAAGACCTGACCCCAGGCGAACTTGCCCCAGTATCAATACCGCCATAGGCGTGCGAACCACGCCGCTCCGAAAGCAAAGCAGTAGTTTGTCTGTGAATCAGCCTTTGTTCCGACCTGAAGTCATGCAAGCAGCCCAAGCACAGTGGCTAGGCAGCATTCGCTTGGGCACGCCGCTGGGCTTTGCCTGGGTAACCGGCGTGGCCGCTTGTCTAGCTGTAGCCTTAGTTGCCTTCGCAATCTGGGGAGAAGTCACCCGCAAAGCTCGCTTGACCGGGCTACTCTTGCCCAGCGGTGGCCTCATGCAACTCATTGCGTCACAGGCGGGAGTGCTGGATAAAGTGCTGGTCAATGAGGGGCAGAGGTGGCCAAGGGGCAGATCCTGCTGCGCTTCAAAAGCGAACGCGTCACCTCCTCTGGCGACGCCCATCTGCTCAATGCCCAGGCCCTTGCTCAACGCCTTGCTAGCTTGAGCACCGAGCGGCATCTGACCCAGCAGCTCGCGCAACAACGTCAAGCCGCCCTCTCCGAACGCTTGCGTAGCTTGCAGACCGAAGAACGCCAAACCCAGCAAGACCTTGAAACCTATGCCGTGAGAGTCGCACTTGCCAGCAAAAGCCACGAGCGCTTTGCTGAGTTGGACAAAAGCGGCTTTGTTTCCGCCACCCAAACTCAGCAAAAACGCGAAGAGTTGCTGGACTTGCAGTTACGCGAACGTGGCGCCCAGCGCAATCTCCAGGCACTGCAACGCGATATTCAGAGCGTGCAGGCAGAACTTGTGAGCGCTCAAACTGCTACCCAAACAAGCCTGGCTCAACTCGACCGCGCCCGAGCCAGCCTGGAACAAGAAGCCACAGAAGATCAGGCCCGCGCTGGCCTCAGCATCCGCGCCCCACAGGCGGGCCAAGTTTCCGCGCTGACGCTCTCGCCCGGCCAGGCAGTGCAGGCCGGGCAGACCGTAATCAGCCTCCTGCCTGTCAGCAGCAATTCTGCCGATTTAGCGAGCACGGCCCCCTTGGAAGCCCATCTTTTTGCCCCCAGCCGCACAGCAGGCTTTGTACGTCCCGGTCAAGTGGTGTGGTTGCGCTACGCCGCCTTCCCGTATCAGAAATTTGGCATGGCTCGCGGCCAAGTCGTCAGCGTCAGTCATACCCCCATCAATCCACAAGATTTACCTGCAGGTCAGGGCCAAGCCTTGCTTGCCGCAGCGCAAAGCAATGAGCCCCTTTATCGAATCAATGTGAGCCTGGGTCAGCAAACCATCACCACCTACGGCCAAGCCACAGCGCTAAAGGCAGGGATGGCGCTAGAGGCAGATGTGCAGCAAGAACGGCGAAGGGTTTGGGAATGGATGATGGAGCCAGTTTTGGCGACATATGCAAAGAATGTGCAGTGAATTTGCGCATGCGTTCAGGGCGCACCCTGTTTTCTTGAATAAATACTATGAAGATATTGAACAAAGGTGAAATTTCTGCAATTGCAGGTGGAGACCGTTGGGGGCTTGAGGACAAGGAAGGGAATCTACCAAAAAACGTAGATTGGGATCGATACTATGGCCCGCTCGGTGGATACGGAGGAAACTGCCTAGAGGATATTCACAATTCCGGCATGGATTTTCTTGGTAGTTATGGTGACCGCGGCCCTGATGCGCCGGGTCCACTGGGACCCGGAGGAAATTTAGCATGGGGAAATGCAGCAACATACGCAGGCGGGGCGCTAAACGGCTTCTTCAGCAGCTCCAATTGCCTTAAGTAAACCCGGGCACTTAGAAAAGGTAGCGGCCATTTTCAATGCCGCTACCTATCGAAGTAAATCAACACAAATTTGTTACTTACAAATTAAGCAATGAATTCAGCTCCAATCCACGCCGCGACATAAATTACCTTCACAAAATCCAGCAAATCGAAAACTCATCTCATAATTTACAAAATTTTCTGATTTTCTGATTTTCTGATTTTCTGATTTTCAACAAAAATTATGAAGAACTCCTTTGCCATTCGATTTTTTTTCGGCGCAATAAGTACATTCTTTGATTCAATCGGAATGGCCAATGCAACCGAAATGGAATGCCTTCCATCATGGCCTGTATTTAGCATCAAAGGTCCAAGCAAGGAATTTTACCTACTACCTTCAAGCCATGCGGCTACTGTACCCTTGTGTGAGAAAACGGCGCTTGCAATCCAATCTTTTGTTGACCGACAAACACAAGCAATCGCATTCGAAGCCAACACAAGAAGCGCAGATATTCCTAAAGAAAAAATGACTCATGGCTCGGACTCAGGGTGGTCATTTGAGTTCAGCAATGATCAAGCCAACCAAGTTCAACGCTTTTTTCTGGAGAACAATGCATCCAAAAATACCATTGATAAGTTTAGGAGCCTAAAGGCCGTATATATTGCAACCTATGGACTCATGTACACAAACAGAGCAAATATCAATAAGAACAACAAAAACAGACACAACATTGATTCAATTGTTTCTGCCGCAATTAAAAGCAAGGGTGGTCAGCCTCTTTTTGTCGAAAAAGCAAGCGATCAAGTCGATGCGCTAAATTCAATTCCTGCTGCGCTAGCGGCTGAGTCAGCCGCAGCAGTACTTAGCTACTCAAATTGCGAAAAGTGTCTTGAAAAATATCAACAATGGCACGATGCAACGATACATTCCTTTTCACAGGGCTATTTTGGAAGGGAGCTTGACCCCTGGAATGATCTAAAATTGACAGGCTATCCTTCAGCGGAAATAGAAAGAATATTCACCAACTCAAGAAACAGAAATTTAGCCACCAAAACAATCGAAATGTCAACCACTGGAACCGGACTTTTTGTTTTCGGCGTCAATCATTTTTATGGCGACCGAAGCATTCTGAATGAACTAAAACTAACAGACCGGATTGATTCAATCGAATGCAACTTAATCAATGATAGCAATCAGATAACCAAAAACGGTTGCGCAACTCGCAACAATTGACTTTCTAAAGAAACTCCCCAAACGAAGCAATCTCCTTAGGCCGATTCGGTGAATCCGATTTTTCAGTCTCAAACTTCCGAATGCGCCCTCGCCTGTTTGGCAATGATTTGCGCCGCTCACGGCCAACATCAAGATTTGGCCGAACTACGCCGCCGTTTTCCGGTCAGCCTTAGGGGCGCCAATCTCCAGCAACTCATTACCTACGCCGCGACTTTGGGCTTCTCCTCTCGGCCTCTGCGACTGGAACTGGATGAACTGGATCAGTTGCAAACGCCTTGCATCTTGCATTGGAGCCTGAACCACTTCGTCGTGCTCAAGAAGTTGTCTCGAGGCAAAGTGCTCATCCTGGACCCCGCGGTGGGTGAGCGGCGCTTAGCTATGGCTGAGGTTTCACGCCACTTCACCGGCGTGGCGCTGGAGTTAGCACCTAACGCAGAGTTCAAATCGCAGGCGCCTGCACCCCGCGTTTCATTGCGAGCTCTGACTGGCAAAGTGCTGGGGCTGAAGCGTTCGCTGGCACAAATTTTTGCGGTAGCGGTGGTGCTGGAGATGTTCGCCATTCTTGCACCTCTGTTCAATCAGATGGTGGTGGACGATGTGCTCACATCCGGTGACCGCGATTTGCTGACTGTTTTGGTGTGGGGCTTTGGCTTGCTTTTGGTCATCCAAACGGCGATCGGATTGGCGCGCTCTTGGATGGTGATCATCCTGAGTCAAACCCTGAGCTTGCAATGGACAAGCAATGTGTTTGCCCATTTGATCCGCCTACCCGTGTCGTTTTTTGAGAAGCGCCACCTGGGCGACATCACCTCGCGCTTTGGCGCCGTGGGGGCTATTCAAAGAACCTTGACCACGGCCGCAATAATGGCCGTGCTGGACGGACTGATGGCTGTGGCCGCCCTGGTGATGATGTTGATATATGCGCCCACCTTGACCACCGTAGTGCTGTGTGCCGTGGCCGCGTACGGCTTGTTGCGCTGGGCGTCATACCGGCCTTTTCGTGATGTGGCCGCCGAGCGCCTGGTGGTCAGTGCCAAAGAGAACACCCATTTTTTGGAGACCCTGCGCGCCATCACACCTTTGAAGCTGTATGGCCGCGAGGAAGAGCGCCGCTCGCGGTGGCAAAACCTGGTGATTGATGTGCAAAACCTGGACCTGCGGACGGCCAAGATGAGCATGGGCTTTGGTCTCGCCAACACCTTCATCTTTGGCCTGGAGAACTTGCTAGTGTTGTGGTTGGGTGCCAAGCTCATCATGGACGGGCAAATGAGTGGCGGCGCGGGCATGACGGTGGGCATGCTGTTTGCCTTCATCGCCTACAAAGGCCAATTCACCGGCCGTGTGTCGGCCCTGATCAACTATGGCGTGGAACTCAAGATGCTGAGCCTGCATGCAGAGCGGCTGGCCGATATTGCACTGGAGCCGCCGGAGAAGGACGAGATTTTCGCAAATGAACTAGACCACCTGCCGCCCAGCATTGAGTTAAAGAACGTGAGCTTTCGCTATGGTGAGGGCGAACCCTGGGTTCTCAAAGAAGCCAATTTCCGCATCGAAGCGGGCGAGAGCGTGGCCGTCACCGGCCCCTCGGGTGCGGGCAAGACCACGCTGCTCAAAATTGCGCTGGGCCTGCTCAAACCCAGCGAGGGCGAGGTGCTCTTCGGCGGGATGCCGGTACGCCAGCTGGGCCTGCAGAACTTCCGCCGCCAGATCGGCACGGTGATGCAGGAGGACGCTTTGCTCACCGGTAGCTTGAGCGACAACATCGCCTTCTTCGATGTGCAGCCCGATCAGGCGCGCATCCAGGCCTGCGCTGAGCTGGCGCAGTTACACGCCGACATCTGCCGCATGCCCATGGGCTACCAAACCCTGGTGGGCGACTTGGGCTCGGGCCTATCGGGCGGGCAAAAGCAGCGGCTCTTGCTGGCGCGGGCTTTGTACAAGCAGCCGCGCGTGCTGGCCTTGGACGAGGCGACCAGTCACTTGGATTTGCAGAACGAGCGAGCCGTAACTGCTGCGCTCAGCGGCATGGTCTTGACGCGGCTCATCATCGCCCACCGGCCTGAGACCATTGCTGGTGCGCAGCGGGTGGTGATGGTACGAGAGGGGCAAGTGATGGAGTTGGCCAGGGCCGTACCCGCAAGTACGGAGCCCGCTATGCAGGCCTGAGTGTCGGGCAGCGCCTCCTTCGCCAGCGAGGCCGATTCCTCAGCGAAACTCCATGGATGGAGAAAAGAAAATTCGATAGGGCGCTGGTCTGGTTTCGCCGCGATCTGCGGGCGCAGGACCAGGCGGCCCTCTACCACGCGCTGCGCTCGGCCCGCCAGGTCTTCTGCGTGTTTGTGCTGGACCAAGCCATCCTCGCCCCCCTGCCCCGCCAGGACCGGCGGGTGCTCTTCATCCTGCAGGCCCTGGAGTCCTTGGACGGCCAGCTCAAGGCCTTGCAGCCCGGCAGCGGCCTGATCGTGCGCCACGGCCTGGCGGAGGATGAAATCCCGAGGCTGGCGGCCGAGTTGGGCGTGCAGGCGGTGTTTTGCAACCATGACGATGAGCCCGCCGCTCTGAGCCGTGACGCCGAGGTGGCGCAGCGCCTGGCCAGTTTTGCCTGTGCTTTTGAGTCCTTCAAAGATCATGTGATTTTTGAGCGCAGCGAGGTGCTGACGGGTCAGATGCGCCCCTACGGCGTCTTCACCCCCTACAAGAACGCCTGGCTGCGCAAGGTGGATGAGTTCTATCTGCGCGCCTACCCGGTGGAGCGCTATGCCCAGAGCTTGGCTTTGCTTGCACCCTGCCCGCCCATCCCCACGCTGGCCGACATCGGCTTTGAGCCGGTGGACCTCAGCCCTCAGCTGGGCAAAGGCAGCGAAGGCGCACAGGCCCTGTTGGACGATTTTGTGGAGCGCATGGATCGCTACGACAGCGCCCGCGACTTCCCTGCCGTCAAAGGCCCTAGCTATCTGAGCGTGCACCTGCGCTTTGGCACCATCTCCATCCGCCGCTTGGCACGCGAGGCCTGGCAGCGCGCCCAGGGCGGCGACCGGGGCGCCGAGGTCTGGCTGTCGGAACTGATCTGGCGCGATTTCTATCACCAGGTGATGCACCACCATCCCCATGCGATGAGGCAGGCATTTAGGCCCGAGTACGACGCCATCCAGTGGGAGAGCGGCCCGGCCGCCGATGCCCTGTTTGCCGCCTGGTGTGAGGGGCGCACCGGCTACCCCCTGGTGGACGCGGCCATGCTGCAGCTCAATCAGAGCGGCTATATGCACAACCGCCTGCGCATGGTGGCGGCCTGCTTTTTGATCAAGGACCTTGGCATTGACTGGCGGCGCGGCGAAGCTTATTTCGCCGAGAAGCTGCTGGACTTCGACCTGGCCGCCAATAACGGCGGTTGGCAATGGGCCTCATCGAGCGGCTGCGATGCCCAGCCCTATTTCCGCATCTTCAACCCGGTCACGCAAAGCGAGAAGTTCGACGCCGAGGGCCGCTTCATCAAGCGCTATCTGCCCCAGTTATCCAAGCTGCCGCCCAAACTGATCCATGCCCCCTGGTTGGCCAAGCCGCTGGAATTGCAGGCCTGTGGACTGGTGCTGGGGCGCGACTACCCGAGCCCAATAGTGCGCCACGACGAAGCGCGGGCGCTGACGCTGGCGCGCTATGCGGTGGTCAAGAGCCGGGCCCTGCCAGAGTCTTAAGAACGGGCGCCGCCTCGGCCAAGCTGCCTTGCACACCGCTTGAATAAGGCGTTTGCCAGCGCGCCAGGATGTCACGGTAAGGCCCGCCCCAGCTCTGCAGGGCCTGGGGGCGGCCCAGCAAGACCTCATCCAAAAAGGCGGCCGCCAATTCCTTGGTGGCCTGCTTGGCGCGCGGGTTGAGGCTGCTGCCGCCCGTCAGGCCGCGGTCGGTGAACATGCTGTGCGAGCCCCCCTCAAACACGGCCAGGGCTTTGAGGGCGGAGCGCCCCGGGGCTTGGCTGCCGGTGAACTCGAACAAGGCCAGGCGGTCTTGCGCCGTGGAGTAGTAGCCGGGGATGCGGATCACATCTTCGGTGGCGGTGATGTGCAGGGTGGGGATGCGGATGCCGCCGGTGATGCTGGCCTTGTCGGCCTCACCATAAAAAGGCGGGGCCGAGATCAGGATGGCGGCCTTGATGCGGGGCTCGCGCAAGTCCAGGGCATGGCCCTCGCGCTGCACCTGGGCGCCAGCCAGCAGCAAGGTGGTGTTGGCGCCGTAGGAATGGCCGGCGGCGGCGATGCGCTGGGCGTCGATCAAGCCGCCCCGCTCGCTTTGCAAAAGCTGGTCCAGCGCGAACTTGACGTCGGCCACCCGCGCCAGCGCCTCTTGCTCACGCGCTGCCGTCTGCAGGCGATCCACCAGTTGCAGCGGGTTGCCCAACCAGAGCTGGCGGTCGCTGCCCACATGCTGCACATGCAGGCTGGCATAGCCCTGGCTCGCCAGATAGGCACCCAGATAGCTATAGCCGCGCCGCGAGCTGCCGATGCCGTGGGAGAACAGCACCAAGGGCACGGCCCGGCCCTGCTGCGCATTCTTGGGCCAGTACAAGCGCACCGGCACCGCACGGTCGCGCGCCTGATCGCGCCAGTCCATGTCCAGCACCTGCACCCCGGCGGCCACGGCCTCCTTGGCCCAGACGCTCTCGGCCGCGACTTCGTCCTGGCTTTGCGCCTGGGTGGGCACGCGGCTCAGATCCACCGGCGTGCTCTTGCAAGCACTCAAGCCCAGCAGCGCGGCCAGACCCAGGGCCAGGAGCAAACGCCCTTGGCCAGACTTGCTGAATTTGCTGTACTTGATCGCCACGCTGCTTGCCCCTCATCCTCGCTGCACAGTGGCAGCACATGACGACAGACTAAGGCAGTTTCAAGTCGTGCTGAGCCCGGACGGGCTCAGCGAAACAAAACGATACGCGAAGAAGCCTTAGAACAACTCCACCGCGCTGACCTGGGCCTGCTCCTGCATCTGGCCGCTGCTGACCAGATCGGCATAGTTGTGCACCTGGTTGCGGCCCGATTCCTTGGCGTGATAGACGGCCTTGTCGGCGCGGTCAAAGGCCGAGGCGGGTGAGTCCTCCGCCCGCACCTGGGTGAAGCCTATGCTGACCGTGATATGGCCCACCTGGGGGAACAGGTAATGCTCGGTATTGAGGCGCAGGCGCTCGAAGGCCTGGGCCGCATCGAGCTGATCTTCGCAGCGCATCAAGGCCACAAACTCCTCGCCGCCAAAGCGGTAGAGCAGATCGTGGAAGCGGAAGCTGCTGCGCATCAGGCGCGAGAGCAGCAGCAAGACTTCGTCGCCGATCAAATGTCCAAAGCGGTCGTTGACGCTTTTGAAATGGTCAATATCGATCACGCCCAGGTAGTACTGGGGCCGCGTGCCTTCGTGGCGGCGGCCGTCATCGCTCGGCGGCACATCGCTGCGCGCCGGCAGCTCGCTGACGGCCTTCAAGAAGCTTTCCTCAAAGGTCTTGCGATTGAGCAAGCCCGTCAAGGTGTCGCGTTCGCTGTATTCCAGCAAGCCCTGGAAGTTGTGATAAATCCGCAGCACGCTGCCCACCATGCGTTGCAGGGCGGGGCTGAGCTTGAGGGTCGAATGGATTTCCACCACGCCCACCACCTCACGATCGGTGGCGATGGGGAAGAGCGAGAGCCAGACCTCGCCCACCCGCTGTTGCTGCACGCTGCGGCTGCGCATGCAGTCCAGCCGGGCCGGGTGCTCTTGGGCCAGGGGCAGAGTGGCGGGGTCGGCCCAGAGCGGGTCGGCCGTGGCCACCGCGTCTTCCAAGGCGAGCCGGGCGCGCGTCAGCCAACGCTCCTGACCGGGCTCTCCGACGCAACGGAAGATCGCCACCGACAGCGGTTCCAGCAGATCGCGCAAGGCCGACACCAGGGTGACGTCCATCACATCGCGATCGCGAAACCCCGTCATCTCGGCGAGATGATCAACGACTTCGGACATGGCTTAGATCGCCCCATGTACGGGGCCTCAGCATATTTCCTCGGTGTTCAGGGCTCTTCTGGCCCCTTACACCCCTATGCCCCAGCCTCCGATCAACACGACTGCTAACTCCCTGCCCTGCACGAACAGGGTGGGGAGTCTTGCGCTGATTCGGTGTTGGAACTACGCCCCCGACCCTCCGTCGGGAATGTGTGTCGAAGTGTAACCATCAATCAGTTTCAGCAGCTGATCTTCGTCATAGGGCTTGCCCAGATAGTGATCAACCCCCAACTCCTGCGCATAGTCGCGGTGCTTTTGTGCGATGCGCGAGGTGATCATGATGACGGGCAGACCCGCCAGACGCGCGTCACCGCGCATATTGCGCACCAGATCGAAGCCGTCCATGCGCGGCATCTCGATATCGCTGAGCACCAGGGCTGGCAGCTCTTCCTCGGCCAGGCGTTCCATCGCATCCAGGCCATCCTTGGCCAGCTGCACCCGGTAGCCTTCGCGCTCCAGCAGGCGCTGGGTGACGCGGCGCACGGTCAGGGAGTCGTCCACCACCAGGATCAAGGGCGCCAGCTGCAGCTCGTCCTCGGCCGCCACTTCGGCCGCGCCCAGGTGTGCGCCGGCCAGCTCCTGCTGGGCCTGCGCATGCAGATCGCGCAGGCGTTGCTGAGCGGCGATGCCATACCAGCTGGCCAGGGCATGCGGGTTGTAGATCAAGGCCACGTCGCCGGACGCCAGCAGGCTGATACCGGCCAAGCCGGGCACGCGGCTGAGCTGCGGGCCCAGATTCTTGACCACCACTTCCTGATTGCCCAGGACCTCGTCCACATGCAGGGCCAGGCGTTGCTGGCTATTGCGCATGTAGACGATGGAGGCCGTCTTGCCATGGGCAATGCCACGGCCCTGCTGGCCGAGCAGACCGCCCAGCCAGTAGAAAGGCAACTCCTGGCCGGCTTGGTTCAGCGTGCCCTTGGCATAAGCCTGCTCCAATTGATCGTTAGGCAGGCGCTGCACCGAGTCCATCAAGCTGGCCGGTACGGCCACCGATTGCTCGCCGCAGCGCAGCAGCACGACCTGGGTCAGCGCCGTGGTCAGGGGCAGGCGCAGGGTGAAGCTGCTGCCCTGGCCGGTGCTGGACGAGGTTTCAATCGTGCCGCCCAAGGTGGCCACCTCGGCCCGCACCACGTCCATGCCCACGCCGCGGCCCGAGGTTTCGGTCACCTCGGTGGCGGTGGAGAAGCCGGGGCGGAAGATCAGCTGCATCAGCTCCGCGTCGGCCAGGGCCTTGACGGCCTCGGCCGGCATCAGGCCCAGCTCGATGGCGCGCTCGCGAATGCGAGGCAGGTCCAGGCCGGCACCGTCGTCGCTGAAGTTCAGCAAGACCTCATTGCCCTCTTGCTGCAGGCTCAGGCGCAGCTGGCCTTGCGCCGGCTTGCCCGCGGCAACGCGGGCTTCGGGCGCCTCGATGCCATGGCCCACGCTATTGCGCAGCAAATGCTCAAAAGCGCCAGCCATGCGTTCCAGCACGCTGCGATCCAACTCGGTTTGGCCGCCGACGATGCTCAGCTCGGCCTGCTTGCCGGTGTCGCGCGCCGCCTGGCGCACCACCCGGTGCATGCGCTCGGACAGGCTGTCGAACTCCACCATGCGGGTGCGCAGCAAATCGTCCTGCAGCTCGCGCGTCAGGCGCGACTGCGCGGCCAGCTCGTCTTCGCCTAACTGCACATTGCGCTGCAAAGAGCGCTGCACCGTCGCCACGTCACCGACCGACTCGGCCAGCATGCGGGTCAGCTCTTGGAAGCGGGTGTAACGGTCAAACTCCAGGGGATCGAAATGCTCGGCCGCACGCTGCAGCTGCTCCTGCTGCGAGCCCATCTGGGCTTCGGCTTGCAGCTCCAGCTCGCGCAGCTGAGCGCGCAGGCGGTCCAAGTTATCGTCCAGATCCAGCAAGGCGCCCTTCATCTGGGCCAGCTCGGACTCCAGCCGGGTGCGGCGAATACTCACCTCACCGGCCTGAGCCGCCATGCGTTCGAGCAAACTACCGCGCACCCGCACCATGGCTTGCAAGCCAGCACCGGCCTCGCTGCCAAAGCCTGTGTCCTGACCGGTCTCGACAAAACGCGACCAATCGATGCCAGCGCCAGGCGTAGCCACGGCTTGCGGCAGGGCCTGACCAAGCGCAGGCGCCAAACCCTCTGCAGCCGGCTGAGCCGGCTCGGTCAGCTCCGGCAGCGCCGCCGCGGTCTGCGGGGCTTGCTGGGCCGCCCGCAATGCTTCAAAACTGGCGGCCAAGGCGTCAGCACCGGCCTGCAGAGCCAGCAATTCTTCCAGGGCCGGCATCTCGTGCCCATCGGCCTGGGCCAGGGCGCGCTCGACCGCGCTTTCCAGCACATGGGCCTGCTCGCCGAGCTGCATGGCACCGCTCAAACGAGCACCGCCCTTGAAGGTGTGCAGAGCACGCATGCAGGCCGCACCGGCGCTGCGCTCATGCGCTTGCGAGAGCCAGCTGCGCAAGGCGGCATGCAACTCGCTCAGCAGCTCCTGGGCTTCATCCGCGAAGATGGGGAAGAGTTCGGGGTCAATGGCGTCGGGCAAGCCCGGCTCCACCTCGTCGTCCAGGGCCGCGGGAATGGGGGCGAGGCTGGGCTTATGGGGCAGTTCCTCTTCCAGATCCAGGCGGCGCGAATCCAGGTCCAGCTCGGGGTCGGCCTCGGGCTGGTAAGCCTGCAGCAAGGCCAGGGTGGCCGGATCGTGCGGGCGCAGGAAGCCAGCGGCGAACTGATGCAGCAGATGGCGGATCTCGTCCGCCGCCTGCACAAACATCTGCGCCTCGGCCTCGCTGTAATGCCGGGTGCGCTGGGCGCGGCCCAGGGCATGCTCCAGCGCACGCGCCAGGGTGGACAAGTCCTCGAACTGCACGGCCGCCGCATTGCCCGCCAGGGCATGGGCCAGTGGCTCGCAATTGGCGGGCACGGTGCCGGCCAGTTCCACCGCCCACTCGGCCAGGCTGGTGCCCAGGCGACGCGACAGCTCATCGGCCTCGTTCAAGAAGATATTGAACAAGGTGATGCTGACCCGGATTGGGCCAATGACCTTGACGCTCTCTTCCTCGGTCTCGGCGGCGCGCAGCTCTTGCTCCTGCAGCACTTCGGGCGGCGGCGTGTTGCGCACCAACTCCAGCACCGGGGCATGGCTGGGCGTCGGGGCGGCGGCGATCTCCGCCTCAGCGTCGGCGCCAAGCTCGGCCGTGGCTTCGGCCTCAGCTTCATGCGGCATTTCGGCCAAATGCTCGGGCTCGGGCTCAGGCTCGGCCAGCGGCGCCAGCTCTTCCGACGCGGCCAGCGCCTCCATCAACTCGGGAGGTGCGGCCACCGGCGGCTCGGTCGGCACGGCGTCGAGCAAACCGTCCAGCGAGGCCAGCAAGTCGATATCGCTCTCCGACACCTCGGGCAGGGCCTCCAGCGTCGGGACTTCCTCGGCCGCGGCATCCGTCAGGGTTGGCGCCAGGTCCGGCGTCAGCTCCTCCGTCAAAACCGGCAGCCCCTGCCCTTGGCTCAAGGCCAGGGCCTCGCTCAGGCTGGTGCTTTCGGTCAGGGTGGGCAGATCGGCGTCGGAGAGATAGTCGCGCTCGGGCGTCGGCGGCTCGGCCGGGACGGGCGGCAGTTCCTCGCCCAGATCCAGCCGCAGTTCAAACTCGGGCAGCTCAAAGTCGGCTCCAGCTGGCGGCGTATTCGAGGCCGCCAGGACCTCATCGGGCAGTTGCAGCACAAAGGGCTGCTCGTCCTCGTCCAAGCTCAGCGCCGGTGCCGACGTGGGCTCGGCCAGATGCAAGACGGCCGCCATGGCCTGGGCCTGTTCGGGCTCCAGCAAGGCGAGGAACTCGGCCTGCACCTCGGCGTCCGTGGGCTCGGGCGGCTGTGCGGGCTCGGCCGGCACCGGCGTGGCCTCGGGCGGCAGATCCAGAACCAAGCGCTCCGCCATCTCGGTGGGCGGGAAGGCGATATGGCTGGTGGCCGGGAACTCGACCTGCTGCGTCAGCGCAAACTCCAGCGGTGGGCTCAGCTCGGTGGCCTGGAAGGCAGCACGCTCTTGCGGCACAGCACTCGGCTCGGGGGCAGCCTCGGCAAGCGTTGCGGCCGGCTCAAAGATGCGGGGCTCGGTCAGACCCAGATCCGGCGGGCCGGCTTCGACCGGCACGGGGCTGGGCTCAGGGCTAGAAACAGGCGCTGGTTCAGCTTCAGCGACAGATTCGGCTGAGGGCTCGGGGACAGCCTCCACAGCCGCCAGCTCTTCCAGCACCGGCAAGTCCGGGGCTTGCAGAAGCGGCGCCGGGCTGGGCTCGGCTGCGGGCTCGGGTGTGAGCTCCGGTGAGGACTCGGCCGGCGCATGAACCGCGGGCTCCGCCTGTTCGAGCAGAGACACGCGCAAGCCCTGCAGACGCAGGGCGTCGGCAGCATGGCGCAGCGGGCCGGAGTAATGCACGGGCACGGGCACGGGCACGGGCTCAGCCGCGCCCTCACCCTGAGCGGCGATCTCCTCGCACCATTGGCCCAGATAGTCCAGGGCCTCGGCGCTGAAGTCCAGCAGATGATCGTTGCCGGGGGGCGGCAAGGCATCGCTCAGGCGCACGTTGTACAGCTGCTCGCAAGCCCAGGCGCCTTCGCCAAAGTCCTCCAAGCCCACCATGCGGGAGCTGCCCTTGAGGGTGTGGAAGGCGCGGCGCAGCACGGTCAGTTGCTCGCGGCTCTGGCCTTCGCTGCGCAGCTTGGCCAGGGCCTCGCGGGCATTGGCCAAGACCTCGCTGGCTTCTTCCAGGAAGATTTCGCGCATCTCCGGGTCGAAGGACGCCGGCGCCTGTGCCGCCTGCGCAGGACGCGCGGGCATGGGCGGCAAGACGGGTGCGGCTGCGGGCGCAGGTGCGTGTGCGTGTGCGTGTGCAGGGACCGGGCTGATCGCGGGCGCGGCGGCTGTGGCCAGCGGCGCCATATCGGCGGCGGCCTCGGCATGGTTGCGGCCCATCAGCGGGCTCAGTCGACCGCTGGCCTCGTCAAACACAAACATGCGCTTGGCCAAGGCGGGCTGCACGCCCAACATATCGATCATGAAGCCCAGGGCGCCCAGATTATTCGCCAGGCGGTCGAAGAGTTCACGCGGTGCGGCGCGCTCGACATCGACCTCGGTATTGGCCAGGCGATCGACCTCGTCGCGCATGCGCAGACAGGCTTGCGCGGCATGGCCCAGGCCCAAGACGGTCAGCACGCCGCGCATGGCGGAGAGCTGGCCCGGCACCGGGATCAGGCGCTCGCGCTTGCTCGGGTCGCGGAAATACTCATCGGCCAGGCGCTCGACCTCGGCCAGATTGGCACGCAGCTCATGCACCACGCTGCCCAGGGTCTGGCGGTCGGAGACGCGGCGGTACAGATCCTCCATCCAGGCTTCCAGCGGCTCGGGCGTGCCGCCACGGGCGACGGACTCGATGCGGCTGGCCAGGCGCTTGACGCGCTGGGCCTGCTCGGGCTGATCAAAAGCCTGGTCGTCCAGCGCGGCTTCCACATAGAGCAAGCTGGTGGCAACTTCCATCGCCAGCGGGGCCGGCGGCGGTTTGCCCGAACGCAGGGTGCTGACGACGGCGCGCTGCAGCATCTCGCCCAGCACGGCGCCGCCCGGGAACAGGCGCTGCAAGGAGTCGGCCAGGCTGGCGAATTGCTCGTCCAGGCCGGCCAGGCGATGGGTCTCGCCCTCGGCCACCGTGCCCCAGGATTCCTTGGCCGCGCTGACGCGGCGCCGGCCTTGGGTCACCCAGGCCGGGTCGATGCGACCCAGGGTTTCGTCCTCGTAATCGCCGGGGGGCTGATCGGGCAGATTGAAGTTGGCGCGCACCACCAGCAGGCGGGGTGCGCTCTCGTTGGGGCCGGGCAAGGCGCTTTGGGCGCAGAAGAACAGCAGGTCGTGCGCCAGGCGCTCGTTGACCGCCGCATCGCCCTTGTCCACCGCGCGCAGCTGCGCCAGCAGGCGCGAGCCCAGGCGCTTCACAAAGGGGTCGGCCACCAGCAGGCCTTGGGCCTGGGCCTCAAACATGGCGGCCGCCAACTGCCACAGCGTGCGGCTACGCGGCGCGCCAACCAGATCGGCGGCCAGGGCCGCACACAGATCGCTAAGCTTGGCGGCATAGGCCCGTGCCATGGTCTCGCTGGGCTCACGCATCTGCTTGAGCAAGGTGGCCTCGAAGGGGCCGCGCAGGGCGGCCGGCGACTGCGCCTGCGCGCTGACGTCCTCGGGCAGCTCGCGCCAGCGCCAGTCAAAAGTCCAGAGATCGGCGGGGTGGATGCGCTCCGCGCCGTTCAAGGCCTGCAACTCGCGGAAGCTGGGGAAGAGGCTCAGGGCCGAGGCCGGCGTGCCGGCCAAGAGGCGAGAAATCAGCGACAGCAGGGCGAAGTCGGCCCGCTCGATGATCTCGACCTTGGGCAGATCGATATTGGCCGGGTGCTGGGCCAGATTCGACACCGCCTGCTCGGCCGCGCGCAAAACCGTGGCGCCGGCGGGCAGGCCCACCAGGGACAAAACACCCGCCACCTGGTGCAGCTGGGCAGCCGCCGCCAGCAGGGGCGATTGTGCCTGGCCTTCGGCCGCTCCGCCCGCCAATGCAGTGAAATTGGACAGCCGGGTCTCGCCATCGCGCAGATGGCGGCGCAGCGATTTGTGCACCGTCTCCAGCGAGCGGCGCAACTCCTCCTGCACCCAGGCCAGCGGGCTCAGGTCGGCCGGGAGTTCGGAATCCTGAGCGTCGCGCGGCATCTGCGAATCGCGAAACTCCGGCGCGTCTCGACCACCCGGCGCGGGCCGGGACTGGCGTGGGTTTGAGGACAAGAGTTCCATCACTGCCTCTTGCCTCAGGCGACCTTGAAGCGGGCCACCGAGGCCTTCAAGGCATCAGCGGAACGGGACAACTCATGCACCATCTGGGCGGTCGAACGGGTGCCCTCACTGGTCTGCTCGGTCACGGCAAAAATGTGTTGAATGTTCTCGGCCACCTCGTTGGCGGAGCGCGCTTCGCTGAGCGCCTGAGTCGAAATCTGGGCGATCAAATCGTCTAGGCGACGCGACACGGTGTCGATCTCTTCCAGCGCCTTACCGGCCGCGTCAGACAGACGGGTACCCTGGACCACGCCCAAGGTGGAGCGTTCCATGGCGGCCACGGCGTCGTGGGTGTCGGTCTGAATGGTCTTGACCAGGGCGGCGATTCGGCGGGTCGCATCGCCCGAGCGTTCGGCCAGGCGCTGCACTTCTTCGGCCACCACCGAGAAGCCGCGACCGGCTTCACCGGCCGAGGCCGCCTGGATAGCTGCGTTCAGCGCCAGCACATTGGTTTGCTCGGTAATGTCGGAAATCAGCTCGGTGATCTCACCAATTTCCTGCGAGGACTCACCCAGACGCTTGATGCGCTTGGAGGTTTCCTGGATGTGGTCGCGGATGGAATTCATGCCGCTGATATTGTTCTGCATGGCCTGCAGACCGGACTCAGCCGCCTCACGCGACTGACGCGCCACCTGGGCCGTGGCCTGCGCCTGGGTAGACACCTCGTTGATTCGGCCCGCCATCTGCAGCACGGCCTCGCCGGTGGAGCGGATCTCGTGCAGCTGCTCTTTGGAGGCGGCCAGCAGATCGGTGGAGGTCTGGTCCACCTGGCCGGTGGTGTCGGTCACCCGCGCGGCCGTGGCCTGCACCTGGCTGACCAGATTGCGCAGCTCTTCCACCGTGTAGTTGACCGAGTCGGCGATCGCGCCGGTGATGTCTTCCGTCACCGTCGCTTGCTGGGTCAGGTCGCCCTCGGCCACCGTCTGCAGCTCATTCATCAAACGCAAAATCGCGGCCTGGTTGGCGTCGTTGACACGCTTGGCTTCGCGCTCCTGCGCCTCGGCCTCTTGCTTTTGCGCCTCGGCCATGGCCGCGCGCTGAGCCTGGTCGGCCACGTACAAACGCAAGAAGCCCAAGGCGCCGGCCACCAGGGCGGCCAGCGAGGCCAACATCACCACCACCAGGGGCAGGTTGACGCCACCGGCCGACTCAAGTTCTTGCGCGACCTGCTCCAGGCCTTTGCGCAGCGGCTCGGCATCGGCCAAGATGCTGGTCTGCGCCTCACGCGCCGACACCAGGCCCTGCAAATTACCCAGGATCACCGAGGCTTGGCTGCGGGTCAGCTCGTACTGCTTGAGCAAGGTGACCAGGCGGGCCTTCAGACCGGCGTCGCGCACGCCGTTCAGATGCAGCTCGGGGTTGCCGCTGATCAGGGCTTCGGTGATCAGCTTGAAGGAGTTCAAGTCCTTACCCAGCAGGAACACCGCCTCGGGGCTGACGCCCTCCTGGGTCTGGAATTCATTGGCGCTCTTGCCGATGCGCTGGGTCAACATCACCAGCTGGCCGGCGGCGGAGATTTCGGCGGTGGAGGCACCTTGCTGCAAGGCTTCGGCCGAGACGGACTCGGCGCTTTCCAGCAGATCACCCGATTGCTTGTTGATGGCGCGCAGAGCCTGGCCGACTTCGGTCAAGGCCTTTTCCTGTGACTTCACCACCTTGCCGTTGGCTTCGGCGCGCTCCACCACCGGCAGAATCGCGTCCAAGCTGGCCTGGGCCGAGCGCGGCGCCTTGGCCAGATCGCCCTCACCCGAGCGCAGGTCCCGGACCACGCTGGCCATGGTGCTGACGCTCTCGCGCAATTCGGTAAAAGCCTCGGGTTTGCCCACCAAGGCGGAGGTCACCGACTTGGCCATGCGCTGCGACTGCATCAAGGCCTGACCGGTGGCACGCACCTGGGCCGCGCTGCGCGAGCTGTTCAGAATCGTCAGGCTGACCGTGGCGGCCGTGCCCAAGAGGCCCAAGGCCACCAGGGCCGTGAGCAGGGTTTGGTGGCGCTTGGCCGAAACGGCGGGCGCAGCGGCGGGCGGGGCCTGAGTCTCGGCAGCGCTGGTGGTGGTGGTGTTGAAACTGGTCGTCGTCGTGCCGAAATCGGCCGGCGTGAACTCGGTAGGCACCGCCTCCGAGATGATGGACGAGGTGGAGGAGGCCGGGTGAGCCGCGTCGCTGTCGAGCTCGCGCGCGTCATAGCCTTGGGCGCCGTTCAGGGCCGTTGAGGCGGGGCTGCCGCCCGCGCTCGTTGCATCGCTGCCAAAGGCATTGGCCTCGCCCTCGGTCTTGCCCAGGTTCTTGATCTTGTCCAGGAAGCTCATCTCACCCTCTTCTCGATTTCACTCGATGTCGATTGTTCGCCGATCTCTGTTCAGGCCGGAGATCGAACCATTTTTTTGTTCCGGCACGGCCGTCCCTGCCGCCCCTGCGATCCGTTTTGGGCCGACCCGCTTGGCAGGGGTCGGCTTGGATCGTCGGGTTCAGAAGGGCTGCACCGCCTCATCCCGCCGGGGATCAGACCACAACTTGCAAAAACTGTTCATGTTTTGAAAGGGCGTCCAAATGCACTTGTTGCCACGATCGCCCCTGCGCGTCCAGCATGCGCTGGCCGGCAAAGCGTGGCCGCCCTTCTTGCTCGGCCGCCGTCAGGGGCTGAGCTTTGAGCTGCTCCTCGCTGCGCAGACCGGCCAGGCGGTCCACCAACAAGGCGCAGTTGGAATTCATATCCGGGTTGAGCGAGACCAGGCGCGCCTGACCCGCGTCGGCACGCGCCTCGGCCGAGCCCGGCGCCTGCGGCGCGCGCAGCCCCAGAAAAACCGCCAGGTCCACCACGGTGAACAGGCCGCCGCGCAGATTCGCCACCCCCATCATCCAGGGCTTGGCATAGGGCAGCGGCTTGAGCGGCACGGGCGTGAAGATTTCGGCCGCATGCTTGAGCGAGAACAAGAGGCCCTGCCCCCCGCACTCCACCGCCAACCAGGCGGCACCCGGTGCCTGGTGCTCGCGCGCGGCCTGCATGCGTTGCGCCAGGCGCTGCTGCAATTCACGCAGGGCTTCTTTGTTACTCATCTTGTTTGCTCATAGCACGTTTGCACCAACCATTCGGCATGAAACTGACTGCATTCGGGCCGAGCGCCGGGCCGTCCCAAGCCGGCCCGCCTTGGCGATGTGCTTGCCGGTCAATCCGGCAAGCATCGCCGTCCCCGCGGGGGACCGACCAAGGTACTCCTTGGGCGAGGGGCCTCATCTCAGCCCAGGGCTTTGATCTTGGCCAACAACTCCTCGGCCTTGACCGGTTTCACCACGTAATCACGCGCGCCCTGGCGCATGCCCCAGACCTTGTCGGTCTCCTGACCCTTGCTGGTGCACATGATCACCGGCAGATCGGCATAGCGTTCATCGCGGGTGATGGTGCGGGTGAGCTGGAAGCCGTTCTGGCCGGGCATCACCACATCCATCAGGATGAGATCGGGCTTCTCTTCGGCCAGACGCTTGAAGGCTTCTTCGCCGTTTTCGGCGGTGCGCACCGAGTAGCCGCGCTTGACCAGCAGTTCGCTGAGCACATGCAACTCGGTCTTGGAGTCATCGACCAACAATATTTTTTGGATAGGCATGGTTCGTCCTCAATCGGTGAGGCCAGGGAACGCAATCAAGTTCAAGTCGGCTGAGCTAGGCATCAAGCGACACGCCGGTGCATCTGCACGGCCTTGAGCAATTGATCTTTGGTAAAGGGTTTGGTCAGATAGTCCTGCGAGCCGACCATGCGGCCGCGCGCCTTGTCGAACAAGCCGTCCTTGGAGGACAGCATGATCACAGGGACCGAGGAAAACTGAGGGTTGCGCTTGATGATGGCGCAGGTCTGGTAGCCGTCGAGGCGCGGCATCAGGATGTCGCAGAAGACCAGATCGGGCTCAAAGTCGCTGAGCTTGGCCAGCGCATCAAAGCCGTCTTCGGCCAAGACGATGTCATGACCGGCCTGCTTGAGAAAGATTTCGGCGCTACGCCGTATGGTGTTGCTGTCATCAATGACCAGCACTCTTGCCGCAGTCACGCTGCTTTCGGGACCTTCAGGAACTTGCACGTCCTAGCCTCTTTCTCAGCAAAGCCAAACGAATCAGGGGAGAGCCTGGCAGCAGGTACAACAGTCAAACAGCGGCAGCTGCCCGCGGGACTTGGCCCTTGTTTAGATACGGACCATTTCAAAGTCATCTTTACGTGCCCCACATTCAGGGCAGGTCCAGTTCATGTCCACATCGGCCCAAACGGTACCTGGGGCAATGCCATGTTCTGGGTCACCTGCAGCCTCGTCGTAAATCCAGCCGCAGATCAGGCACATCCAGGTACTTGCTTCGCTCACGATGCTTATCTTTTTGCTCACTACAATGCAAAGATTGTAGCCACGCTGGCTCCTCGGCCTTCGTGTGGAAGTAGACAAGGATGCAACAGCAATTCTCGGGACTTACCCGCCAATGCTGCGGCTCTTGTTGAGGTTCGCACAAAGTGTTCGAAGGGCCGCTGTGAGCTCCGCCGCCTGCGGCCAGCCGATTTGCGAAATTACCCTGACCTTGCGCCGCACCTTATGAGCAAAATCGAACCCAAAGCCCATCCGGCCAACGCCGTTGACGTGGCCCTCAGCGAAGACGATCAGGGAGCGCAAGCCCCGGCCAGCGTGATGAGCTTCAATGCCAGCGAGGCCAGCGGTGCGAGCGGCCTGGGCTGCGACGTCGCCACCATTGCCGCCATGGGTGCCCACTGCCTGCCCATCGTCACCGCCATCGTGCTGCGCGACACCGCCGAGGTGTTCGAGCACATGACGCTGGACACCGACACCATTGCCGAGCAGGCCCGGCTGATCCTGGAAGACATCCCCATCACCGCCTGGAAGGTCGGCTTTCTGGGCAGCGCCGAGGGCGTCAGCGCGGTGGCCGAGGTCTTGTCCGACTATCCTGACGTGCCCCTGGTCGCCTATCTGCCCAATGTGGCCTGGCTGGATGAAGAGCAGCAGCAAAGCTATCTCGACTCCTTCCGCGAGCTGATCCTGCCGCAGACCCATGTGCTGGTCGGCAATCACAAGACCCTGACCGATTTCCTGCTGCCCGACTGGGACGCCGACCGCCCCGCCTCGCCGCGCGAGCTGGCCGTGGCCGCCGCCCAGCATGGCGCCGCCCATGTGCTGGTGACCGGCATCAGCCTGCCCAACCAGTTTGTCGACAATGTGCTGGCGACGCCCCAAGGCCCGGTGACGGGCGAGAAGTTCGAGCGTTTCGACATCAATTTTGTCGGCGCCGGTGACACCCTCTCGGCCGCCCTGGCCGCCCTGCTCTCGGTGGGCGCCGAGATCCACTCCGCCGTGGCCGAGGCCCTGTCCTTCTTGGACCAGGCCCTGGACGCAGGCTTCCGCCCCGGCATGGGCAATGCGATTCCCGACCGCTTCTTCTGGGCTCTGCCGCCTAACGAGGAAGAAGAGGAAGCCGCTGCCGCCGAGGCTGCTGCCGCTGCGGCCGAGCTGGATGCTGGCGGCCTGAGCCTGGATGACGGCCCCGTTGTAGGCCGCCCACCGCGTCGCATGCACTGATCGAATTCACCAGTTCCACAAGAAACGTGAATGGGCAGGCCAAGCCTGCCCTTTTTTCTAAGCCACAAGCCATTCGCTGTTCCTGCCATGTCTTCACAAAACCAAGTCTTGTTCGAGCGCGCCCAGCGCGTGATCCCTGGCGGCGTTAATTCGCCTGTGCGCGCTTTCCGCGCCGTCGGTGGCACGCCTCGCTTCATCACCCGTGGCGAAGGCGCTTACATCTTTGACGCTGACGGTAAGCGTTATGTGGACTACATCGGCTCCTGGGGCCCGATGATTCTGGGCCACGGCCACCCCGCCGTGCTGAAGGCCGTGACCGAGGCAGCGCAGGAAGGCTTCTCCTTCGGCGCGCCGACCGAGCGCGAGATCGAGCTGGCCGAAGAGATCCTCAAGCTGGTGCCCAGCATGGAGCAGGTGCGCCTGGTGTCCTCGGGCACCGAGGCGACGATGAGCGCCATCCGCCTGGCGCGCGGCGCCACCGGCCGCAGCAAATTCATCAAGTTCGAGGGCTGCTACCACGGCCACACCGATGCCTTGCTGGTCAAGGCAGGCTCAGGTCTTGCCACCTTTGGCCACCCCACCAGCGCCGGCGTGCCCGCCGAAGTGGCGCAGCACACCTTGGTGCTGGAGTTCAACCACCTGGCCCAGCTGGAAGAAGCCTTTGCCCTGCACGGCAAGGAGCTGGCCTGCGTGATCATCGAGCCGATCGCCGGCAATATGAATTTCGTGCGCACCCAGACGGCGTATATGAAGCGTCTGCGCGAGCTCTGCACCGAGCATGGCGCCCTGCTGGTGCTGGACGAGGTGATGACCGGTTTCCGCGTCGGTCTGCACAGCGCCCAAGGCCATTACGCCAGCCTGATCCCCGGCTTCAAGCCCGACATCAGCGTCTTCGGCAAGGTCATCGGCGGCGGCATGCCCCTGGCCGCCTTCGGCGCCAGCCGCGACATCATGAAGCACCTGGCCCCGCTGGGCGGGGTCTACCAAGCCGGCACCTTGAGCGGCAACCCGGTCGCCACCGCCTGCGGCCTGGCCACCTTGCGCGAGATCCAAAAACCCGGTTTCTTCGAAGACCTGTCGGCCAAGACTCGCCGCCTGGTCGACGGCCTGGCGGCAGTCGCCAAGGAAAACGGCGTGCCTTTTAGCGTTGACGCGCAAGGCGGCATGTTTGGCTTCTTCCTGATGGACTCGCTGCCGCAGGAATATCAGACCGTGATGACGACCGACAAAGAGCGCTTCAACCGCTTCTTCCACGGCATGTTGGACGAGGGCATCTACCTGGCGCCCGCGCTCTACGAAGCCGGTTTTGTCTCGGCCGCGCACAGCGACGCCGACCTCAACCAGACCCTGGAAGCTGCTCGCAAGGTCTTGCGCTAAGCATCGTCACCTAGAGCTAAGGCCGTATCACCCATGCATATTCACATCCTCGGCATTTGCGGCACTTTCATGGGCGGCCTGGCCGCCCTGGCCCGCGAGGCGGGTCACCGCGTCACAGGCTGCGATGCCAATGTCTACCCGCCCATGAGCGATCAGCTCCAAGCCCTGGGCATTGAGCTGACGACCGGCTTTGGTGCCGAGCAATTGGCCCTCAAGCCCGACGTCTTTGTGATCGGCAATGTGGTGACGCGGGGCGAAAAGTTCCCGCTGATGGAAGCGATTCTGGATGCCGGTGCGCCCTACACCAGCGGCCCGCAATGGCTGGCCGAGCATGTGCTGCAGGGCCGCCATGTTCTGGCGGTGGCCGGCACCCATGGCAAGACCACGACGACCTCCATGCTGGCCTGGATCCTGGAGCATGCCGGTCTGCAACCGGGCTTTTTGGTGGGTGGTGTGCCGCAGAATTTTGGCGTTAGTGCCAAGCTGGGCTCGGGCAAGACCTTCGTCATCGAGGCAGACGAATACGACACCGCCTTCTTCGACAAGCGCAGCAAGTTTGTGCACTACCGGCCGCGCACCGCGGTGCTGAACAATCTCGAGTTCGACCACGCCGACATCTTTGCCGACCTGGGCGCCATCGAGACCCAGTTCCACCACCTGGTGCGCACCGTGCCCGCCAGCGGCCGCATCGTGGCCAATGCCCGCGAGGACGCGCTGCAACGCGTACTGGACCGTGGCTGCTGGAGCGAGGTGCAGCGTTTTGGCGCCCGCAAGGAAGAGTCCGGCACCCTGCGCGCCCGTGGCGAGCCACAAGCCTTTGATGTGCTGCGCGGCAGCCTCAAGGTGGCGCGGGTGGAATGGAGCCTGATCGGCGAGCACAACCAACTCAACGCCCTGGCCGCGATTGCCGCGGCCGAGCATGTGGGCGTGAGCCCTGAGCAATCCGCCGCCGCCCTGGCCACTTTTCAAAACGTGCGTCGGCGCATGGAGTTACGCGGCGAGGTCGCTGGCATCAAGGTTTACGACGATTTCGCCCACCATCCCACGGCCATGCGCACCACGATTGACGGCCTGCGCCGCCGCATTGCGCCTGCTGAACGCATCCTGGCGATTTTCGAGCCCCGTTCCAACACCATGAAGCTGGGCACCATGAAGGCGCAACTGCCTTGGGCGCTAGAAGAAGCCGATCTGAGTTTTTGCAACCAGGCTGGGCTGGGATGGGATGCCAAGGAGGCCTTGGCGCCGATGGGCGCGCAAGCGGTCGTTGGCGCGGATGTAGATGCGCTGGTTTCAGCGGTGCTGCGGGTGGCTAAGGCGGGGGACCATTTGCTGTGTATGAGCAATGGGGGGTTTGGGGGCGTTCATGAGAAGTTGTTGGACGGGTTGAGGGATAAGTTTGGTGGGTGAGCAGTGCGGCAGCTAGCAAGCGCCAGACCCTCTTGTGCTGGTACCGATTTACCAAATGGCCACTCCGCACACGCGCCGTTAAATGAATGGCTGCAATCGCTTACGAACTGCAGAAGAAAAGGTTTGGTCCATGACAATTTCTCCGCTGTTCCGAAAGACAGAGGAACGCACATTCTTCGCTCACCACATGCTTCTTCATGCGGCTCAGTTGGAAATCGAAGACGCTGAAGCTTCTGAGCTTGGCCGGTATAACAAGTGCCTCGCATCAATGGTCATGGTTGCTCTCGCAATCGAAGCACTCGTCAATGCCGTTGGATCTCGTGCTGCACGTGACTGGTCGTCATTCGAACGCCTCCGTCCTTACGAGAAGATAGATCTATTGGTCGAAGAACTAGGCATTCAACGGAATCCCCTTGAGGAGCCCTGGTGCACCTTGCAATACTTGGGGCGGTTTCGAAACGACATTGCGCACCCAAAGCCTGAAGAAATCATTTGTGAACGAATCCTGCCTCAGGCCGGACTTAACAAGACGGCATTTGACACTCCCTTGTCCAAGTTGGAACGTGAAATTACGCTCGGAAACGCTAAGCGTTCCTACGCTGCCGTACGCAATCTCAAGGGAATACTTGCCGATGCACTGCCTGAGAGTGACCGCTTCGGTATCTTTGCGGACATGTGGCACGGTAGTACAACGATCCATGAGTAATAGACCGCACAGGGGTTAGAGGTTCGGAATCAGATACCGTCTCGAAAGGTTCAGGATCAGGTCTCACGCGGTTCGGGGTCAGGTCTCAAATCTCTAGGCAAGACCTGACCCTCTTCCAACGCCGGAAGTGATCTAGGACACCCATCCAAAATCGCAAACCCATGTCGGTGTCGATGCTGACCCCTTGGTTTGGCCGGGCTGGGAGTGCCCAAGTGCATGGTCAAATGCTTGGCGGCCATCGTTAACGATTTACAGAAGTCAATTTGGGCGCCATGAACATCGCTCCTGCCACTCCTGAGCACGCATCCGGCATCGCCAGAGTCCACATCCGCTCTTGGCAGGCGGCCTACGCCGGCATCCTCGACCAAGCGTTCCTGGATCAACTTTCCTTCGAGGATCGGGCGATTCGGTGGGAAGACATACTCCAAAGGCAAGAGTCCAAAACGCTCATTGCGCTCCAAGACGACAACGTCGTCGGCTTCATCAACTACGGCCACTGGCGCGACGAACAATCGTCTCCCGAGCAAGGCGAAATCTGGGCGCTCTACGCCGACCCGGAATCCTGGAGTCAAGGCGTCGGTCGCGCGCTCATGGCTCAAGCCCTACTGGAGTTACGCGCCCTTGGCTATGTCGAAATCTCTCTGTGGGTTTTTGGTCGGAACGAGCGCGGGGTCAACTTCTACAAGAGCTGTGGGTTCTCGCACGTCAAAGGCAGCGAAAAGCAGTTTGAACTTGGCGGCCGCCAAGTTGAGGAAGTCTGCCTACGGTTTCGAAATAGCGCCTAGTTCAAGCGTTAAAGCCCATTTGGAGTCCTACCGAGATCGAGAAGCACTGAGCCAGACTTCCGAGTTCGCTACTGGTTCCTTAGCGAAGGGGAAGGGGCGCGAAGTCAGGCCTTGAAGTCGCTTCGCGACGCCCAGCGAAGCTTCCGCTCCTCACCCAGTCTCAACGGGATTTGAATACCGTCACGCCTCGCTGCGCATCGGCTTGAGGGGCTGCATGCGCCGAGCGCATGCAGCGTTAGCTGCATCGTTATCGAGGCGACGCGCAGCGAGCCGAGTGGGGTTCGCATTCCCCGTGTTGCCTGGGCGAGGAGCGCAGGATTCGACGGGCGTCGCGAAGCGACTTCAAGCTCTAGCTCGCGCCCCCTGATTGAACGGAGCGTAGCGCAGTGAGTTGGGCGCGGGCCGGCGAATCCGAGCACCACAGCGGACCCCGCAGGGGCCAGGCATTCGGGTCGCCTTTTTTGCCTACTTTTTTGGCGAAGCAAAAAAGTAGGTCGCCTGCCGGGGCGAACTCCCGGCTGGGCCGCTGATCAAACACAGCCGAACACTAGCGAAGCATCGATGTTCAAGGTCGACTTGACCAGAGCCTGTCGCACTCAAACCCCATCAACCGCCCAGATCACCTCCGGCCCCGCACTCCGCCTCAAATCGACAAGCAGCGCATAGTCCGGCGAGGCATACCAAGCCTCCAGCGCGGCCCTGTCGGGGAAGCGGATGATGACCGCCCGGGTCGGCTGCCATTCACCACCAAGCATGCGATGGGAGCCACCTCGCGTGATGTATTGGCCACCAAATTGCTCGATCAAGGGCGCAGCCTTGCGTCGGTACTCTTCAAACGCCTCGGCGTTTTCCACCCGGTGTTCAGCAACAAGATACGCAGGCGAAGTCATGCAATCACTCCTTCAGCTCATGGCCCGCAACTGCGTTGCGGGGCGAAGCTTGACCATCACAAAGTACAAGCCACCCGCCACGCAGATGCCAAGAATCGAACGCAAGGGATGATTGATCAGAAACATGGACGCCACGCCAGCGCCCCAAGCTACCAAGCCGTTCAGATTGAAGCCGCTAGGCGCCTGGGCTGTGTAGCTGCGCGCAATCCAGTAGTCGCTGACCAGCACGCCGGCAATGGGCGGAACCATCATCGTCAGCAACATCAGAAACTCCATGAAGTTGCCCAGAATGCCCGAGGCCGCGAGAAGTGAACCCAGCACACCGGCGATGAGCGTGGCCGTCTGCCGCCGCTCCGCAGGCCAGTGCAGGACTTGATTGATGGCCAGCCCGGAGGAATAGGCGTTCATCACATTGGTCGTCCACGTGGCAATGATGAGGACCGACAGCGCGAGTATGGGCATGCCAAGCTTTGCGTAGATTTCAACGATGTCATAGGTGTTCTGAATGATGGCCAGCATGGCGCCGCATGCGGCCAAACCCATGGCGGCGGGGAGCAGGCCCAAAACCGAGCCCAGGATTGCATCCAGCCTGGTGCGTGCATGGCGCGCATAGTCCGGGGAAATCACGCCTCCCACCGAGAAGAAGCCGATGGAGAGACCGATGGCAGTCAAAAAGTCCAGCTTGTGGGCGGGATCGGGTCGGTACTTGCTGATGACCTCAAAGCTGTGGCTCTGAAACGCGATATGCAGCGCATACACGACCAACAACACCTTGCAAGGGACGGCGATGAAGTTGAGCCACTTCAGGTACTTGAAGCCGAACACCGCGGTCAGCATCATCGCCAGCCCCACGAACAAGGAGGCCAGGGCCGGCGAGATGCTGACCCCGAAGGACAGCTGGCTGATCTTGGCAATCGAGCTGCCGGCAACCCCGCTTTGCACACCAAACCATCCCAGCAGGGAGATGCCCAGGGCCAGGCCGACCACGAGCTGGGCCCCCTTGCGGCCAAACGCGCTGGAGGCAAGTTCCACCGTATCCAGGCGCTGCTCCACCGCAGCGACGCTCTCAAGACTCATGAAGGCCACGACCACGCTGAAGCCGAGAAAGCCGGCAAGCATGGCATCCCAGAAAGGCAGGCCCGCCACCAGCGTGCTGCCGATCAAGAGCGATGGCACGCTGATCATGCCGCCAAACCAGATGGTAGCGAGGCCGAGCCATGTGAGGCCGCTGTCCTTGGAAGTAGTCATGATGTCCTTCGTTTCAGCTAATGCGGGGAGAGAGATAAAGCGTTAGGAATCAGCAGCTCAACTTGCGCAGGGCGGGCGGGCTTTGGTAAACGCCGAAGCGCTGCATTTCCTCCTCGGGCGGAGGCTCGCAACTCCAGACGCGGCTCGGGCGCCAATCAAATTGCTTCTTCATCTGAGCGAGATGCTCCGCCTGCTTGAACGAAGCCACGACGGCATCGATGACGGGCACGCCGACCTCGGCCTGCACCTCTGCAAAGAAGCCGAACTCAATCGTGCAGCCCAAGACAATGGCTTCCGCCTTGTCTTGCTCGACGGCGCGCTTCGCCTCTTCGATGATGCGGGCGCGGGTCTTTTTGTGCTCGCGCTGAAAGTCGTCCACCCCCATCTCCAAAGAGCGAAAAGAGGCCAGCCTGTCCTGCAAGCCATAGCGCTGAACCCGACCACTCATCTGCTCTATCCATTTGTGGCGGCCCACGATGATGGAGAAGCGATTGGCCAACTGTGTCGCCACCGACAAGGAAGCGATGCAGGGCGCGGTGATGATGGTGGCCCCCGAGAGCTCCCGCGCCTCCTCAAGCGCGGGGTCGTAAAAGCAACCAATCACCATCGCATCGACGCCGGTTTGGCCGCTGTCCCGCGCGCATTCGACGATGCGCTGCGTCATCAAGGCCTCGTAGCTGCGGTACTCCAGATGGGTGGGCGTGGCCGGCATGTCGAAGGACACCATCTCGACCCGCGTGCCCGCTTGCTTGATGCGGGCCAGCAGTTCAGCGATGGGCGCGTCATAGGCGTCAAAGCCCACGGGGTTCAGCCAGCGCACCGTGACTTCGGCCGGTGCGGGATTCAGCGGTTTGCTCATCTTTCGGTCTCCCGCTTCAACCGGCAAAGCCGTAGTCTTCAAGCGCCTCTTCGGCCGTGATGTAGCCGTTGCGCAGATCGCGTCGAATGGCCTCGGGCGCACGCTCCCTGGGGTTACCAACCCCCCCACCGTGCCCCGTGGTGATGCGAATCAGATCGCCCTTTTTGATGGGCATGCCGGTGGTCATATTGCTGGGCTCCCGGCTCCCATCTGCACGCAGCACCTCGCCTCGATTCGAGCTGCCCTCACAACCGCCCATCAAGCCCCAGGGCCGGCTCGCGGTGCGGCTGTAGGTGGCGGTGAGGAAGGCCTCGTCCGAGGTCAGCCGGTAGTCCAGCACGACGCCGCGCCCGCCACGGAACTTGCCTGCGCCGCCACGTTCGTTATGAAAGGCGTACTGCTCGATGCGCACGCCGTAGCGGCTCTCGGCCAGTTCGACCGGGATGTTGTAGGTCTCGCCATTGGCGCAGCAGAACAGGCCGTTGATGCCGTCACGGTCCGCACCCGCGCCCCAGCCGCCCACCAGGGGCTCGCCCAAGACGTAGAACTGCTGGCTGTCCGGGTGGGTGCCGGCGAGGAAAGTCCCGCCCACCGAACGGTAGTGGCCGGCGGGCAGCTTGCCGACCATGGCCGGGGCCAGCGCCTTCCAGACCAGCTCGATCACCGCCACCAAGGACTCGTAGTACAACGAGACCGGCGCCGGGCTCACCGCGGTGAGCAAGGTGCCCTCCGGGCAAACAATGTCCACATGCCGAAAGCAGCCGCCGTTGGCCGGGATGTCAGGGTCGGTGATGGCCTTGAGCGCGCAGCGCACGGCGGTGACCAAGGCCGTGCGGGCCGAGTTGATGGGGCCGGGGGCTTGCGGGCTGGTGCCGCTGAAGTCGGCCGTCATGCGGCCGTCCGCCACCGTGACCTTCACCTTGAGTTTGAAGGGGCCATTGCCCAAGCCGTCCTCTTCGATCAAGTCCTCGGCCTCGAACACGCCGCTGGGCAGGTCCCGCAGCTGGCTGGCCGTCAGGCGTTCGCCGTAGTTCAAGAGGTCGGCCATGGCGAAATTGACGGTGTCGGCGCCATAACGTTCAAACAGCTGCAAGACCCGCTTCTCGCCGGTGCGCGCCGCCGCGACACCGGCATGCAAATCGCCCAGAGTCTGCTCGGGCAGGCGCACATTGGCGCGGATGACCTCGACCAGGGCCTGGTTCAGCCGGCCTTCGTCATAGACCTTGACGAACTTGAGGTGCAGGCCTTCTTGGAAGATCTCACGCGAGGTGGTGGAGACGCTGCCGGCATCCTTGCCGCCCACCTCGGTCCAATGCGATTTATTGGCTGAGAAGCCCACCAACTCGCCCTGGAACAAGATGGGCACCAAGACAATGACGTCCGACAGGTGGGTGCCACCGCCTTCGTAGGGAGAGTTAGTCAGGATCACATCGCCCGCTTTGAGCGTGTGCGGCGGATGGTGGATCAAGGCGCTTTGTACCGCCGTGTCCAGGGTGGCGAGAAAGCCCGAGACGCCATTGCCCTGGGCGATCAGCTCGCCTTTTGCATCGGTGAGCCCAACGGCGAAGTCCGTCGTCTCATAGATGATGGGGCTCATGCTGGTGCGGATCATGACCTGGAACATTTCCTGGCCGATCGCGGTCAGCGCGTCCTTGATGACTTGCAGCGTGACGGGGTCATGCGCCTTCGTTGGGTGCTTGTTCATGCGGCCTCCTGGAGTGCTGCGAAATGCAAATCGACGATGAAGTTGCCGTAGGAATCGACGCTCAGCCTGTGCTTGGGCGGCAGGACCAAGGAGGAGGAGCTGTCTTGCACGATGGCGGGGCCGACCAGGCGCATGCCGGTCTCCAGGCGCGCACCGTCGTAAATGGTGGCCAGCTGCTCGCCGTCATGCTCGAAGAAGACGCTGCGGCTGCCCAATCGCGTCTCCTCCACCTTGCGTGAACCCGTGCCCAGCAGCTGGGGCTTGGGCTTGACCACATGGACGCTGGCCACCAGGTGGAAGTTCACCACCTCGATGCCGGCCTCGGGCAGGCGGTAGGTGTAGCGCGTTTCATGGTCGGCATGAAAGCGATCGGCGAGAGCTTGCACACCGCCTGGCACACCGGCTGCCGTGGCCAAGCTCGCCAAGTCGACCGGGATTTTGACCGTGTGCTCCTGGCCCAGGTAGCGCAGATCGGCATAGTGGCTGAAGGTCATCTCCGCCTCGTTCATGCCCTTGGCGACAAAGTCCGCCCGCGCGTTCTCTTGCATGGCCGCGAAGGTCTGGGTCATCGGCTCACCGGCGTCCTGGGCCAAGGCCTGCAAGGCGGTCATGGTGTAGTCGCGCCGGATGTCGGTCAACAACATGCCCCAGGCCGAAAACACCGCTGCATTCGTAGGGATGATGACGCGCGGAATGCGCAACTCCTCGGCCAACTCGATCGCGTGCAAGGCGCCGCCGCCGCCAAAACACATCAGCGCAAAGTCACGCGGGTCGTAGCCCTTGTTGGTGGACACCAGCTTGAGCGCATTGACCATATTCGCATTGGCCAGACGCAGCACCCCCTGGGCGGTCTCGATGGCGTTGAGACCCAGGGGCGCGCCGACTTCGGCAAAGGCCGAGGACACCGCGTTCAGATCGGGGTCCACCTGACCGCCTAGGAAGTTCAGGGCGTCGATGCGGCCGAGCAAAAGATTGGCGTCGGTGGTGGTGGGCTTCTTGCCGCCACGCCCGTAAGCGACCGGCCCCGGCAAAGCCCCTGCGCTCTGCGGCCCGACCTTGATGCGGCCGCCCGCGTCCACGCTGGCCACGGAGCCACCGCCCTGGCCGATCTCAACCAGGTCGATGACGGCCGTCTGGATCGGGTAGCCGGGGTGCTTGGCCGTGCGCTCGATGTGATATTCGGTCGTGACCGGCAGCTGGCCCTTGTGGATCAGCGTGCACTTGGCCGTGGTACCGCCCACGTCCAAGGCGATCAGATTGCTCTCACCAATCAGCTGCCCCAGTGCCTGCGCCGCCAGCATGCCGCTGGCCGGCCCGGACTCGACCATGGACACCGGGTTGGCCACGGCCCCGGCGCTGCTGGTCATGCCGCCGTTGGACTGCATCAGGTACAAGCTGCCGTGAAAGCCTTGTTCGGCCAGCGCCGCTTCCAGGGCGCCCACATATTTGCGCACCACCGGCGACACAAAGGCGCTCGCCACCGTGGTGTTGGTGCGCTCGTACTCGCGCCACTCGCGGCTGATCTCATGCGAGGCCACCACCGGCACCTCGGGCAAGAGGCGTCGCAAGCCCTCGGCAATCGCGGCCTCGTTCACCGGGTTGCGGTAAGCGTGCAGGCAGCACACGGCAATAGCCTCGACGCCATCGCGTTTGAACTGCTCGGCAATCAAAGCCAGTTCGCCCAGCTCTGCGGGCTTGAGCACCTCGCCCAGATGAGTGATGCGCTCCGTCACCTCGGCGCGGAGATACCGCTCCACAAAGGCCACGGGTTTTTCAAAATTGAGGTTGAACAGGTCGGGCCGATTGCCGCGCCCAATCTCCAGCACATCGCGGAAACCGCGTGTGGTCACCAGCGCCGTCTTGGCGCCTCGACGCTCGGTCAAAGCATTGATGACGACGGTGGCACCATGGGCCAGGAGATCCACTTGGGACAGATCGGCGCCGCTCTTGGCGATGGCATTCAACACACCTTGTTCAAAGTTAGGCGGCGTGGTGTCGACCTTGAGCGTGCGCAGCTCACCCCGCAAGCTGTTGTGGTCGTAGTCGTAAAGCACGAGGTCGGTGAAGGTGCCGCCGACGTCGGTCGCGATATGAAGCGTCATGTCGTTTCCCTGGCAATTTCAGAAGTTGTAGCGAAGGTCCAGGCGCACGATGCGTGGCAAGGCCGGGGTGGCGAAGCCGCCCGCCACCCACTCGGCGTTGTAGGCCTTGTCGCTGGCGTTGTTGACGCTCAGCGCAGTGCTCCATTTATTCTTTGCGTCCTCAAGGGCAAAGCGCAGATTCAGCAAGGTCACGGCATCACGCGCCGTGCTGTTCTCGGGGTCCCAGTACTGCTTGCCCTTGTTGACCACATCGGCCCGCAGGCTCAGATTGATGCCAGGCAGCAGGCCAAAGCGGTACTGCGCGCCGAGGTTCCAACCCATGCTGGGCACATAAGGGGCTTGCTTGCCGACCAGGGCCGGGTTGACAACGTATTTGTCAATCCTGCTATGAGTCACGCCGAGGCCGGCGTAGGCATCCAGGCCAGGTGCGAGCTTGGCCACGAGT
This sequence comes from Paucibacter sp. KBW04, assembly GCF_003852425.1. GTDB lineage: Bacteria > Pseudomonadota > Gammaproteobacteria > Burkholderiales > Burkholderiaceae_C > Paucibacter_A. The sequence continues at coordinate 81,452 of NZ_QAJN01000009.1, forward strand.
TCAAGCTCACCACCGGTCAGCGTGAGCTTGTCCAAGGGCACGAGCACCTGGGCGCCAACCGCGCCGATGAAGACAAAGTAAGGCGCGTTCTCGACCTGAGTTCGGAAGGCAGCCGCGTTCAACTGAACCTTGCCCTCAGCCAACAAGGCCTTGTAGCCAATTTCAGCGGAGGTGGTGATTTCGGCGCCAATCTGGTCTTGCACGCCCATGACGGGCGGCGTGGCGGCGGCCGCTGCGGCACCAACGCCGCTCTGATTGAACTGGCCCGAGCGGAAGCCCTTGCCGATGGAGAAGTAGCTCAAAGCGCCTTCGTCAGACTTGTAGCGCAGGCTGAGCTTGGGCTGCATGGCGCTATAGGTCGCCTGCTTGGTGCAGGCCGCCACATTGCTGGCGCTGCAGCCGGCGGGCAGGCTGCCGGCGGCCTGGCGATGGTCCACCACCTGCTCGCGCTGGTCTCTGTCATAGCGAGCCGCCAGCGACAGCTCAAGCTTGGGGCTGATGTCATAGTCGATATTGCCAAAAGCGGCCGAGGCCCGGTTGTGATTGCGATCGGCAAACCAGGAGGCCGTCGGGTTCGTGCTGCTGTTCGGCTTGGGGTCGTAGCTGATGAAATCGACGCCATGGCCGAGATCAGTGCCGGTGGTGGTCGAGACAAAACGCTCCGTGTTCAGCGCGTAGACGCCGGCCATCCAGCGCAGGCCTTTTTTGCTGGGCGAGGTCAGGCGCAGCTCATAAGAATCGCTGCTCACATCGACGAACTGGGTTTGCGTGCCGTCCAAGCCTGGGGCGATGCTGCGCGAGGCGGTATAGGGGAACTGGTCCACCGAGAGGTACTCGTTGACCTTGTTGTGCGAGACGATGCCGGTCAGCGTCGCGAAGCCCAGGGCGTAGTCCGCCTTGAGCGTGATCTCGTCCATATCACGGGTGTTGATGCCCAGGTTGTTATTGCAAAACGTGCGCGAAACGCGGTTGGCATCCAGGCGCGAGAAGTCAAACAGATTGTTCAGATCCGCCGTGCAGTCGGCATTGAGGTGGGTGGGCTGGTACTGAAACGCGCCGCCCCCCGCGTTGTCGCGGACGAAGCTGGTGCGCAGATCAATGCTCAAGTCTTCGCTGGCGTTCCAGGTCAGCAAGCCGCGCAAGGTCTTGTTCTTGTAGGCATCGGCCTTGCTGTGCGTGGCCAGGTCCTCGAAATAGCCCGCACGATCGGTGGTGTTGCCCGCGAGGCGGAACATCAGCTTGTCCGGGACGATGGCCCCGCTGATGGCGCCCTGGGCGATCTTCTCGCCCCCTGTGCCTGCGCTGAGCTGCACAAAGCCTGTGGTTTCGTTGGTGGGCTGCTTGGTGCGAATCAGAATCGCGCCGCCCGAGGCATTGCGGCCATAGAGCGCGCCTTGCGGGCCGCGCAGCACTTCGATGCTCTGCACGTCGAACAGCTCTTGGGTGAATTGCTTGGCGTCGGACTGGGCCACGCCGTCGACCACCACCGCCATCGGCGCCTCGCCGTTGCGCACCTGTGAGAGCCCGCGAATCGTCATGAAGGAGGTGCCCACGGACTGGCTCTCGGCCAGCGAGAGATTGGGCGACAGCGCGACAAAATCGCCCGGCTTCTTGATGCCGGCGTCCGTGATGGCTTGGGCGGAAAAAGCCTTCACCGAGACGGGCACGCTTTGCAAAGTCTCGGTACGGCCACGCGCCTGAATGACGACGGTCTCAAGCTTTTGCACCTCGGGTTTTTTATCGTCCCCTGCTTCGGGACTCGCTTGAGCGCGGGCAATGCTTGGTAGGGCCAGCGCAATCGCAGTGGCGATCAAGGCGAGCTGACCGGGAAAGATTTGCTTGGACATTTTGGATTCCTTGGATTGAAGGCCGTTTGGATTCCGTACGGCTTTGGACAGGTGTCGAAGCGAATGTAGAAAGGCCCATGGCAAGCCTCAACAAGCCTGGCGGGTAGGCCCCAGGCCCAGCTCGCCCAGGCCTACCCACCCGGGTAGATTGATTGGGGCTAGATCTAGGTCAGCTCAAAGCTGCGGCAGCCGTGCGCCTGCCCTCCCGGCAGTCGACACGCTCAGCTCAAGGCAATCAGCTCAATCCAGCCGGGGCCGCGCAAGCATGGCGGCAGGCGATGCAAAGCCTTGCTGCAAGGCGGCGGCGATGGCGGCCGTGCGGCTGTCTACATTGAGTTTTTGAAAGATCTGCTTCAGATGAAACTTGACCGTGTTCTCTGAGATATCCATGGCCCGGGCAATGGCCTTGTTGGCTTGGCCCGCAACGAGGAGCTCAAGCACTTGCTCCTCCTTGGCGCTGAAATGGGTGCGCCGTTTGGGCGGGTGGGCTTGCCAACCACGCAGCTGGGTGATGAGGGCTTGCCCCAGGGGAGGCAGCCCGCCTTCAAGCTGCTGCAAGAGGGGCAAGACACCGGGGCCGGCCTCCAACAACAGGCCGCCCAAGCCCCATTGCAGCAGGGGTGCCAGCGCGGCTTGAATTTCTGCCGAAGCAATCTCGCCCTCCTGCGCGCGCCGCTTGGCCAGAAGCCCCAGCAGCCTCAAGCGCCAAACCGGCAACTGCAGGCCGGACGCCTCCAGCACCCTCAGGGCTCGCTCAATACGCACTTGCGCCGGCTGCGCAGCACCTGCCGCCATTTGCAATTTGGCCAGGGCCAGCGTGCCCGCTTCCAGAAATCGCCAGTCCAAGCCTTGGGCCGAGGTGATGGGTGAGGCCATCGGCAGCTGGGTTTCTAGCTGGGCGGCGCTGGCTTCTTGCTGAGCTTGGGTCAGCAAACCGCATTGAGCCAGCAAATCGACCCGCCAAGCCTGCACCAAACGAGAGAGCCGCGCCAGCGAGCGCCTTCTGGCCAGCTGCGCGCTCTGGTCCAGCATGGAGAGCGCGGCCTGCAGACCTTCTTGGCGCAGGGCGATTCGCCATGAGATTTCGGCCGTGGTCGCAAAGATGTCGAGCCAGCCGTCCACCCGCTCCAGCGTCTCCTGCCCGGCGGACAGCCATGGCAAGACCTCCGTCCACTGACCTTGCCAATAAAGGTGCTGGGCCTTGATGCAGCCCACCAGGGCTTTCAAGGAGCTGTCGGTGCCGAAGTTGGCATCGGCCAGCGCCAGCGCCTCGTCAATTTTTTGTCTTGAGAGCAGGATCTGCCCCGTCGCACTCAAGGCCTGGGCCCAATGAATCAGGCAGTAGTTTTCGCCCAGCGTGCTGCCCACCAAACGCATGCGGGTGCGGGCTGCTTGCGCCGCCAGCATGGCTTGCTCCATCCGACCCCAAGCAAGAGCCGCCACGGCGCCAACGCAGAGCAAGGTGGCCTGGCCTAGCGGGTCGTCGGGCAGGCGCTGGTTGACATCGGCACTTTGAGTGGGCCATCGCTCGAGGTCGTCGAGCTGATCAAAGTACACATGCACCAGGGCCGAGATCACCACGAGGTCGCGCTTGAGCTGTGCTGCGTCTTGGGCCTGGATGACGATTTCTGAAAGCCTCAGCAACTCCATCGCCAAGGCCTCGTCGCCGAGCTTGGCGTGCAAATACGCCTGCATCAACAGCAGCTCCGGCTCTGAGCGCCGGGCGAGATCGTCGAACTGCTGCAGCAGGCCTTGGGTGTACTGAATGCCCTTGCGAAGCACCAGCTCCCAGCCCCCGGCCTCGTGAACCAAGGCGATGGCCAGCTCGGTGTCATGCGCTTGCAAAGCATGCGACACGGCTAGCACCCAGTCCGCTTGCTTGGCCAGCCAGGGTGCGGCCGCGCGATGAATTTGCTCGGCCCGCCGGGCATCCAGTCTGGGCCGTAAAAAGTCCGCCAACATCAGGTGGTAGCGAAACCAGCTGCGGCCCGCATCCAGCGGCACCAGCAAGGCCTCGTAAGGCGCCAGCCGGGCCAGCAATTCAGCGCTGTCCTTGCGGCCGCGGGCCACATCGGCCAGCTCGGCGTTGAAGCGCTCCAGCAGCGAGGTCTCCAGCAGGAACTCGCGGCAGTCGGCCGGCAGGTTCTCGACGATTTGCTCTGCCAAATACTCGGCCACTTCCTGAACCCGCCCCGAGAAGGACTTGAGCCCATGTGAGGAGCCCGAGCCCCGCGACAGCCAAAGCCGGGCCAGCTGAATGGCCACGGCCCAGCCTTCGGTGCGGGAATGGACGATGGCCAAGTCGGTGCGGTCCATGCCCTCGCCCAAGATCTGGCTGGCCTCGGACAAGGACAGAATCAAATCATTGGCATCGACCTGATGAACCAGCCCACGCGCCTTCAGCGTTGCAAGCGGCCAATGGGGCCGGGTGCGCGTGGCCACGATCAGTTGCAGCCAGGCACTGGCCCGCTCCAACAAGGTCAGCACGATGCCATCGATGGCGGGGCATTCGGCGCGGTGGTAGTCGTCCAGCATCAAAGTGATGCGCACACCGGCCCGCTGCAGGGCCTGGAGCAGGGCCATCAGCGTTCGCTCGGGGTTGGCATCCAAGGCCTGGGCATGCGCTCTTTGCGACAAGCCTTGCAGGTCCACACCGGCGCCTTCCAGGGCCAGGAGCACATAGGCCAAGAAGCGACCGGGGTCGCTGTCCGCCTCGTCCAATGACAGCCATGCGACCGGGATAGGCTGGGCCAAGCTTTGCAGCGCCTCACGCCACTGCGCCAGCAGGGTGGTCTTGCCAAAGCCCGGGGGTGAAGTCACCAGGGCCAAAGACATATGCCGATAGCCCTGCAGCCGCCCAAGCAAGGCCGCCCGCCTGACCGTATCCAACTGAATCTGCGGCGGCGCAAGCTTGCCCACCCACATCCATGCGCTGCTGCTCGGCATCTCGCTCATGGACGAAGACTTTACTTTGGGTCTAGCAATACAAAGAACACTTCGCTGTCTTCCAAGGCCGTCGAACTGTGAGGTTCGGCCGGACTGGTCGTCAAAGTATCACCCGCCACCGCCTCGAAGCTGCCGGATTCGGTCTGAACCAGCAGCCGGCCGCGCAGCACGTAGGCGATTTCATGGGCAGCGCTGGTCCGAAACCCTTCGGGTGGGCTGCGCGTGCCTTGGCCGAACCAGCATCGGCCGACTTGCAGCGTGGACACGGGCGCTACTGCCATAGGCTCAGCAGCATCCAAGGCATAGGCGCCTGCCAGTGGCGAGGGGTGGCGTAGATTCATCAAAAGGCTCCGAAGGGGCAAGAAGGCCAGACGGTTTGCCAGGCCATGCGGCGCGCAAGGCAAGAGGCCCACACACTGTAGGCATGCATGCCACGCCGCCACAAGCTTGCCAAGAGGTGGTGGGGACGCCAGCTTTTCCTTGAGCTACCTGAATGGGTAGTTTCATAAGGGTTAGCTAGGAGCTTGTCGGGCTTTGCCTTGGGCCAAGGCCCCTGAAGAAGCTAGGCAACAATGCCAACAACTGCACTCAAATCACAAGAATCTTCGGAGCACAACCCAATGCCAAGCCTCCACCTCGTCGAAGGCCCAGTCGGTGCCGGCAAATCGACCTTTGCCAAGTCCCTCGCCGCTCGCATCAAGGCGCCCCATATCGCGCTGGACGAGTGGTTTGCCAAGCTCTTCAGCCCGGACCGGCCGGCCACCGACCTGATGCCCTGGTACATCGCGCGCAAGACCCGCCTACTCGATCACATCTGGCGGCATGCGCAGGAGTTGATGGCCTGCGGCATCGCGCCCGTGCTTGAACTGGGGCTGGTACAGCGACAGGACCGCGAGGCGTTTTACCTGCACGCCCGAGAGGCCGGTGTCGACCTGAAGGTCTATTTGCTGCAAGCCTCACGCGATGTGCGGCGGGAGCGCGTCATGCGCAGGAATATTGAGCAGGGCCCGACCTTCTCCATGCTCGTGCCGGAGCCCTTCTTTGAGATGGCCAGCGATGTTTGGGAAGAACCGGATGAGTTCGAGATTGCGGAACACCGCATCGATATCATCTCCAGCGAGGCTTGAGGCAAGTCGCCCGGCAACTCGACAAGTCAATAAGAGGAGAACCGATGAACTTCAGCGCCAGCACGCCCATCTCGCTGATCGCCACGATTGCCTTCTTGATCGTGGTCTTGCTCTTGCTCCGCGCTGTCCTCGTGGTCTTCCGACCCGAGCCCCATGAACAGCAAGCCAGCTGGAAGTTCCGTACCGTCATCTATGTCGTGCTGAGTTTTGCCATCCCGCTGTGGCCCCTGACCTTCCCGATCTTCTTGGTGCTAGCGCATCGCTCTTACCTTGCGGGTGCGGCCCGTCAGCCATAGGGGGGAGGGTCAGTTCTCTGGTCAAGACCTGCCCTTCTGCCCAGCCCCTGGTTCAGCCCTTGGCCAACTGATACAACTCATCCTTCAGCCGCGCCCGCTGCTGCTTCATTGCATGCAGGGTGTGGTCTTCAATCGCTTTGACGCCGAGTTCGTCCTGGCTGATTTGCTTGTCCAGCGCGTCGTGCGCTTCAAGCTGTTTGGCGAAATGAGCGTTTTCCTGCTTGAGCTGCTTAATGCGCTCGGCCAGTTCAGGAAACTCGATGCTGAGTGCGTGAGGGAGCAGGCTGCTGTTGTGCATGTCTCAATTTCCTTTGTTCAAACCTTTGGGATCGCGCAGCAAGTATTGCACGCAGGCACCCAAAGCCAATCCCCTACTCCCGATTCCTGAAGGCCAGCCAGCCCGCCACCACGGTGAAGGTCAGGATGATGAGGGCGATGATGGCAAAGCCATGTGGGTGGTCGGAAAGCGGGATGCCGCCCACATTCATGCCCAACATGCCGGCAATGATGTTGATAGGTAAAGCCAGCACGGTGACCACGGTCAGGGTGAAGACGCTGCGATTGGTTTGCTCGCCCACCTGGGCGGCCATTTCTTCTTGCAAAAGCTTGATGCGCTCTTGCAGCGCGGCCAGGTCGCGAATGACCAGGCTGAATTCCTCGGTGCTCTGACGCAGCTCGTCCAGATCGTGCGGCGAGACCCAGGGCGGCGGCTGGCGCAGCAGGCGGAACAAGGCCCCTGGCTCGGGCGCCAACAGCCTTTGCAGGCGCACCAGCACCCGGCGCAGCTGGCCCATATCGGCGCGCTTCTGGCGAAGATTGCCTTGCAGCAAGGCGTCTTCGACCCGATCGACCTGCAAGGTGGCATCACGCACGATACGCACCAAGACATCGCCCTGGTCCTGCATCAGATGGTTGAGCAAGGCGACCGAGGAGCCAAAGCTCGCACCGTCACGCACCGCCTGGCGCAGGCGGTCGATGGAGCGCAGGGGGTGAACCCGGGCGCTGACGGCCACCCGTGGCTTGACATTGACCCAGAGGCTGGCGATCTCGGAGGGATCAAACGAAAACTCGAAAGCCACATCGTTGACGACGGCGATCAGATTGTCGGCGGCGTCTTCGATGCGGGTGGAGCGCGAGCCCTCACGCAAGGCGTCGAAGAACTCGGGCGGCAGCTCCAGATGCGACTGCATCCATTTTTCAGAAGCAGTGTCGGTCAGATTGAAGTGCAGCCAGATGAACTCGCCCGGGGTTTGCTCGGGCGTGAGCGCCAGCCAGGTCAAGGCCTCGCCCAACTCTATGGCCCGGCCCTGGCCCTGGGGCGCAAACAAGAAGCCGCAAATCAAGGCCCGGTCCTCGGCCGCAAAGCTGAATGCCATCGTCAACAGTCCCCGCTCAGGTCATCATCGTCCTAGGAGTCTGCGCGGCAGAAGAGGCGTCGGCTGCGAAGTGGCCGCAGCGGCCCATTTCGCACCGGCTTTTTGCCCCATAGCCTGGCTATGGGGCTGCAAATCCAGCACAAACTGGTCTCGCTGGGGCCACTTCTCGCTATCGACGCCTTCTGCCGCGCAGACTCCTAGCCGCGATTGTTCCAGCCAAATAAGTCAAAGACTTGCAGGATCGTCACAAGAAAGACTTGTGCGACACAAAAGAAAAAAAGGCCGGCACTTGCGTACCGGCCTTGGCTTGAAGCCAGGCGGCCAAACTCGGCCGCCCAGGCATTCGCTCAGCGCATCAGATCCGCTGCATATTGGCACGCAGCACCGTGGACAAGGTATCCAGGCTCTCGGCCAAGTGGGCACGCGTCTCGACCGAATGGCCGCCCTTGGCCAGGGCGTTCTTCAGGTCGGACTGCAGCTGCACCGCATGCAGGCGCGCCAGCGAGTAGGCATCGGCCAGCACGCCGGGGCCGCCGCCCTTGGTCAGAACGGACTGCAGACGCTTCAGATGCTCGCGCTGCAGATTGCGGCGCAGGCGGTCGATCTCGCTGCCGCTCTTGAGTTCGCTCCAGATCGAGGCGTTCAGCGTGGCATAGACCTCGGAGAGCGAGATCAGACCCTTGCGCTGGTTCTCAGGCACATAGGAGGGCAGGTCCAGCAGACGCATCGCGGTGTTGCCGCTCAGCAAGCGGTCCAGCGCCACCAGCTGCACGCGGGCCACGGCGGCCGGCACGTTCAGCGGGCCACCACGGTCCCACTCGTTGTAGTCGATGGTCAGGCTGGACAGGAACTCGGGGCGGAACTTGAAGCTGTCCACGCTGAACAGGCCAGAGGCCAGGAACTGCAGGGCTTCACGTTGCTTGGCGGGCTCCACCGGCTTGAAGCTGGCGCGGCCGGTCTGGCCGGGCAGATCGCGCAAGGCATGCATGCCGCCGACGTATTTGCCCACCAGCTCGGCCGAGCGGAAGAGCTGGTTGAAGCCGCTCACGATGGAGCGGCGCTGGCGCAGCGGGTCCTCACCGGCCTCGGGCTTGCGGTCCTGCACGCGGGCCCACAATTCCTTGGACAGCTTCAGGCGCTTTTTGTAATAGGCCAGCGGGTCGTCGCCCAGGTCGAAGCGATTGGCCAGGGGGTCCATGCCGTCGTAGGGGCCGAAACCACCGGCGTCCGCATCGTCGGCATAGGCCAGGGCCGGCTCGGTGCTGCGCGCGGCGATCTTGGCCAGCTCGGCCGCCTCGTTTTCCACCGAGATGGGCTTGTAGGCGTACTCAATCGCCCAGTAGTCATAAGCGCCCAGCTGGGTGTTGTTCAGCGTGGTGGGGGCCTCGCCCTGAGCGGCGATGTTGTAGGCGTTGTAGTCCATCACCGAGCCCGAGATGCCGCGGGCTTCGGTAAAGGCCTTGTCCTTCAGCTGCGCCTGGGTGATGGTGGTCGAGGCCTTGAAGTTGTGCTTCAGGCCCAGGGTGTGGCCCACCTCATGCATGATCACATCCTTGATGCGCGCAAAGATGAAGGCATCGGCCTCGGGGCTGTCGGGCGCGATCTCGCCGCGAGCTTCCAGCACGTCCAGGGCGAAGTCCATCTCGGTGGCGGCTTCTTGGGCGTAATTGCAATAGGCATCGGCGCCATGGCCGTGACCGGCGTGGCCGCTCACCTTGGCCGCCAGGCTCAGCGGGGTCTGGTTCAGGCCGGCGCTCATGCCGGGGCCCACGTCCTCGCTGATGAAGGCACGGCCGCCGCGCACAAAGATGTCGCTCATGCCGATATCGGCATCGAGGATTTCACCGCTGCGGGGGTCGGCATGGCTAGGGCCAATGGCGAAGCCCACATCGGCACCGACGAACCAGCGCACCGAGGCGTGGCCGGCGTCCATATTGTCCCAATTGGCATCGTCGGGCTGCTGCTTGGCGACGACGGCGTTCTTGAAACCGATCTTCTCGAAGGCCTTGTTCCATTCCAGAATGCCGGCCTCGACCGCCGGGCGGTACTTGGGCGGAATATTCTTGTCCATCCAGTAGGTGATGGGCTGCACCGGCTCCGACAGGGCAGCGGCCGGGTCGGCCTTTTCCAGGCGCCAGCGCTTCACATAGTGCACGCGCGGGTTGGGCTTGGCGTCCTTGCCCAGATCGGTGAAGGTCTCCATGAAGTGGCCCAGACGCGGGTCGGTCAGGCGCGGGCTCATGGCTTGCTCGGGCAGGGCCGCGAAGCTGTAGACAAAGCTCACGAACATGCTGCGGGGGTCAGGTGTTGCCTGCGGCGGCGTGGGCACGGGCACCGGCGGGGCCACCAGCGGGGGCGCGGGGATGCGGGCGGTGGCGTAGTGCATGCGGGCCGTCAGGGTGCTGAGCTTGGCGTCGGCACGGCTGGCTTCAAAGTAGGAATTGGCGCGATCCGGCGCGAAGGGGATGCGGTAAGCCATCTCCAAGCGGGTGGACAGACCCGGCAGATCGTTCAGGAACATGCTGGCATCGATCAGCACCGACTTGCGCTCGGGGTGCTCGGCGCTGGCCACCGGGCCGGCGGCCAGCAAGCTGGGCGAGAAGGCTTGCTCGACGGCCAGCTTGGAGCCACCCTCGGCGCGGAAGGCCGTGTTCAGGGCCACCAGCTGGATCTGGTTGCCGATGCGGCGCCACTCGACCATCTGCTCCATGCCCATCTGGCTGGCGTAGAGGCCACGCTCACCCACGCCGTTAGCGACGTTGACGGTGAACATGAAAGGCTTGCCGATCTTGTCCTTGGGGATTTCCAGCCAGACTTTTTCGTCCTTGCGCCAGATGGGGAAGAGGCCGTCCTGGCTCTTGGCTTCCTTGATGATGTCGGCAAAAGGCTTGGGCGCCGTCGGGTCGGCGGGCGGGCGCGGGGCGGCGGCGGCCGAGGCGGCGGGCGCGCCAGGCTTGGCAGCCGCGTTTGCCGCGGCGGGGCTGGCTGCCGGCGCAGCGGCGGGGGCCGCAGCAGGAGAAGAAGAAGCCGTGGCGCCGGGCGCCGTACCCGTGGCGGCACAGGCGCTCAGCAGGGTCACGGCCGCCGCGACAGCGGACAGGCTCAGCAGGCGGCGAGCGCCGGCCGACTTGGCATCAGAGGAAAAAGCAATCATGCAGACCATCCTTGGACTGTTTGTGAAAGGCCGAGCCCTGCCTGAAAAGCGGCGAGCCTGGCTGCAAAGCCCGCAACTGTCCGCTTTCGCTCGGGCAGCGTCAATGCATAAATACGTTGTTCGCCCACCGCTTTCTGCACTCTGTCGCATCAACTCGGGCCGCAAGCCGGGCAAGGCGTCACAGGGCTTGTCTACACTGGGCGCCATGAATGCTGATCGCCCAAACCTGAACCCCGCTGAAACCACGGCTGGCCGCGCCAGCCACCTGCTTTATCTGCACGGTTTTCGTTCCTCGCCCAGTTCGGCCAAGGCCCAGCGCATGGCCCGCTGGGTGGGCGAAAACCGCCCCGATCTGCATTTCCTCTGCCCCCAGCTGCCGCCCTCCCCGAGCGAAGCGATTCGCCTGGTCGAAGAACTGACGCGGGACTGGCCCGAGGACGAGGGTCGGGTCTTGATGGGCGCCTCCTTGGGCGGCTTCTACGCCACCGTGCTGAGCCAGCGACCGGCCTGGGCGCAGAGCCGGGTGGTCTTGCTGAACCCGGCCGTGGACCCGGCCCGCAGCCTGGCCGGCTATATCGGCGAGCAAAGCTGCTGGCAGAACCCGGAGGAGCATTTCTTCTTTCGCGCCGAATATGTGGACGAGCTGCGCGCCCTCAAGCCCGCCGAATTGCGGGCGCCGGAGCGCCTGCTGGCCGTGATCGCCAAGGGCGACGAGGTGCTGGACTGGCGCGAGATGCAGGCCCGCTACCAAGACGGGCCCATCCACCTGCTGGAAGGCTCGGACCATGGCTTGTCCGACTTCGACGACTACCTGCCTCAGCTCTGCGGTTTTCTGCGGCTCTGATACTGAAGCGCAAGCAAAGCCCAAGATGAGGAAGCCCCTGATGATGCAGAACATCACCTTTGACGAACTCTCGGTGGGCCAGACGGCCCGCCTAGTGCGCAGCCTCAGCCAGGCCGATATCCAGGCTTTTGCCGCCGTCTCGGGCGACCTCAACCCCGCGCATCTGGATGCCGAGTACGCCGAGGGCACCCGATTTCATGGCGTGATTGCCCACGGCATGTGGGGCGGTGCCCTGATCAGCTCGGTGCTGGGCAATGAGTTCCCAGGCCCCGGCACCATTTATCTGGAGCAAACGCTGGCCTTCCACCGGCCGGTGCATATCGGTGACACGCTGAGCATCGTGCTGACGGTGACCGAGAAGCAGGCAGGCTCGGGCGTCGTCAAGCTGGACTGCCAGGCCCTCAATCAAAAAGGCGAGAGCGTGATCAGCGGCCTGGCCACCGTGCTGGCGCCCAAGCACAAGATCAGCCGGCCCCGGCCCGAGTTGCCCGAGATGCATCTCTTCGACCCCCGCGCCCGCCTGGAGGCCTGGGTCAGCAGCCTCAAGCTGGGCGCCCCCCTGCCCTGCGCCGTCGTCCACCCCTGCGATATCGAGTCGCTGGAGGGCGCGCTCGAGGCCGCCCGGCGCGGCCTGATCGCGCCGATTCTGGTCGGCCCCGAAGCCAAGCTGCGCGCGCTCGAAAAGCAGCACGGCCTGGACCTGAGCGCCTGCCGCATCGAGGCCGTGCCGCACAGCCATGCGGCGGCCGCCCGCGCCGTGGCCCTGGCCGTGGCGGGCGAGGCCCGCATGCTGATGAAGGGCAGCTTGCATACCGACGAGCTGATGCGCGCCGTGCTGCAAGAGCCGGCCCTGCGCACCGGGCGGCGGGTTTCGCATGTGTTCCGCTTCGACATCCCCAGCTACGCCAAGCCCTTGCTGCTGAGCGATGCGGCCATCAATATCGCGCCGGGCCTGGAGGACAAGGCCGATATCGTGCGCAACGTCATCCAGTTAGCCCAGGCCCTGGGCGTGGCTTGCCCCAAGATCGCCCTGCTCTCTGCCGTGGAAACGGTGACCGAAAAAATCGCCTCCACCCTGGACGCCGCCGCCCTGTGCAAGATGGCCGAGCGTGGCCAGATCAAGGGCGGCCTGCTGGACGGCCCGCTGGCGTTTGACAACGCGATTTCGCTGGAGGCGGCCCGCATCAAAGGCATAGCTTCGCCGGTGGCGGGCGACGCCGATGTGCTGATCGTGCCCGATCTGGAGAGCGGCAATATGCTGGCCAAGCTCCTGGAATACATGGCCGGCGCCTCCAGCTGCGGCGTGGTGCTGGGCGCCAGGGTGCCGATCGCGCTAACCAGCCGCGCCGACGGCCCCGCCAGCCGCATGGCCTCGGCCGCGCTGGCCGCCGTGGTCGCCCTGGACATGGCGCAAAGAGAAGCCGCGCCCCTGGTATGAAGACGCTGGAGCAAGGTCAGCAACTGGGCCAAGAGCAGATCCTGGCCGTCAACGCCGGCTCCTCCTCGCTCAAGTTCGGCTTGTACCGGGTCGCAGCCCAACGCCCCCATATGAGCGGCAGCTTCGAAGGCCTGGAGCCAGGCGGCAGGCCGCGCCTCAAGCGCAGCGGCCAGGACGATCAGGCCCTGGCTCTGAGTCAAGGCCAAACACCTTTCGACGCCGCCCTGCAGGCCTTGCAGCAGCTGCTGGCCGACACCGCGAATCTGCGCGCCGTGGCCCACCGCGTCGTCCATGGCGGCGGCGTCTATGCCGGGCCGGTGCGTGTCGACGCCCAGGTCCTGGCCCAGCTGCGCCGCTTCGAACCCCTGGCCCCGCTGCACCAGCCCCACAATCTGGCCGGCCTAGAACGCTTCGCCCAAGCCTGGCCCGATCTGCCTCAGATCGCCTGTTTCGACACCGCCTTCCACGCTCAGCTACCCATCGAGGAGCAGCGTTATGCCCTGCCGCCCGCCAGCGAGGAGCCGGCCTTGCAAGGCGTGCGGCGCTACGGCTTTCACGGCCTGTCCTACGACTATCTGAACCAGCGCCTGCATCAGCACTCGGCCCGCGCGCGCCGCAGCGGCGCCCGCGCTCTGTTGGCCCATCTGGGCAATGGCGCCAGCCTTTGCGCCACCCGAGACGGCCGCAGCATCGCCACCAGCATGGGCTTCTCGGCCCTGGACGGCTTGATGATGGGCACACGCAGCGGCGCGGTAGACCCCGGCCTGCTGCTGCACTTGCTCTACCAGGGCTGGGATGCGGCGCGGCTGGAGGATTTGCTGTATCGCCGCTCGGGGCTCAAGGGCGTGTCGGGCCTGACGGCCGATATGCGCCGCCTGCGCGCCAGCGCCGAGCCCCGCGCGCAAGAGGCGATTCGACTGTTTTCTTACCGCCTGCGGCGCGAGGCCGGTAGCCTGATCGCGGTGCTGGGTGGGCTGGATGTGCTGGCCTTCACCGGCGGCATCGGCGAGCACGACGCGGCCTTGCGGGCCGATCTTTGTGAAGGCTTAGGCTTTCTGGGCGTGCAGTTGAACGAGCGGGCCAATGCCGCCGCCGTGGGCGACGCCATCTGCCCGATTCACGCGGCGGGCAGCAGTGTGGAGGTTTGGGTCGTGCCCACCGACGAGGGCAGCGTGGCGGCGGCACAGGCGGCCGCCCTGCTTCAACTCAGCTGAGCTTGCCTTGTGCGATGCGCCAATCAACCGCGTGACGCTCAAAGTGCAAGAGATCAAACCACTCGCCCTTGAGCTCAAAGCTGCGGCGCGAATGACCGAACTGACGGAAGCCGCCGGAGAGCAGCACGCGCAGGGAGCCGATGTTCTCGGGCCGGGCCGTCGCGTCCAAGCGCTCCAGGCCCAGGCGGGTGAATGCCTCCACCAAGACCAGGCGCATCGCCGCCTTGGCCAGGCCACGGCCCTGAAAATCCAGGCCGATGCGATAGCCCAGCGAAGCGGCATGGAAGTTCGCGCGCCGCACATGGCTGAGGTTGATGCGGCCGGCCAGGCGGTTCTCACCGTCGCGCAAAAGGAATTGATAGCCCTGGTCCTCACGCGCCTCGTGCTCGGCCTGGGCAATGGCGGCACTGACACCCTCCAGGGAGTAGTAGCTGGCGGGGCGCGCATTGATCATGGACTCAAAGAAGTCCCGGTTGGCCAACTCAAAGGCCAGCAACTCCTGCGCATCGGCCGCAGTGGGTGCAGCCAGGGATACAGCGGCATTGGGAGGGAGGGCAGTGGTCGGCATGGGATTCCTTGATCGGGTCTACACGGCAGGCCTGGCAGGCAACAATCGGGCAAAGACTTGGGCGAAGGCGCAGAATGAAGCGTAGCCGCAGCCGAGCCTAAAAACCGCCCATGTGCAATCTATACAACGCCTCACCCAAAGAGGAGGTAGAGCGTTACTTCCGCGCCAGTATCAAGCCGAGCCTGCTGGCCTCGGCCTACCCCACGGCACCGGTGGGGCCATTTGGCACGGGCGTCTTCATACGCGCAGGCCAAAGCAGCCAGACGCATTTTGAACGCGAGGCCTTGACCGGCCAGTGGGGCATGATCGCCCCGGGTGCCGCCAGCCGACGGCCAGAATCGCGCAGCATCCTCACCAACAATGCCCGCATCGAAGGCGTGGCCCAGCGCTCCACCTACCGGGCGGCCTGGGCGCGCGGCCAGCGCTGCCTGATCCCGGCCCAGAGCTTTCAAGAGCCTAACTGGGAAACCGGCCGCAATATTTGGTGGACGCTCAAGCGCGCCGACGGCGCGCCCTGGGCCCTGGCGGGCCTTTGGTCTGAATGGCAGGACCCACAAACGGGTGAGATCGTCCCCAGCTACTCCATGCTGACCATGAACTGCGACGAGCACCCCCTGCTGAATCGCCTGCACAAACCCGACCCCAAGCTGCCACCCTCGGCGCAAGACAAGCGCAGCACCATCCCGGTGGAGCCGGAGCTGTGGGATCTGTGGCTGAACGCGCCGCTGGACGAGGCATTTGAACGGGTGGTCAAGCTGCCGCCGGTGGAATGCTTCGACCCAAGCATTGCCGCCGAGACCGACGCCTTGCTGGCGCGGCTGCGCCAGGGTGGCCCGAGCAAGGACGAGAAGCCCGGCCCGAGGCAGGACAGTTTGTTTTGAGGTGTTTCAGGGCAGGCCGTTGCGGCCATGGGCCATAAAGCCCGGCCGCTTGCTCAGCTCTTCGTAGTAGGCCTGCACCCGGGGCAGCTGCGGCCGCAGAGCCGCGTCGATGGGAGCCATCAACCAGCGGTGGGTGGAGAGGCCCAAGACGATATCGGCCAAGTTGAACTGATCGCCCGTGACGAAGGCGCCGGTGCTGCGAGCCAGTTGCTGCTCCAGCATCTGCATATGACGATTCCAGTTTTGGATGCCGGCAGCCAGGGCCTGCGGGTCGGTGTGCGCCGGGCTCTTGCGCACCAGGCTCATGAAGGCGTAACGCCAGGAATTGTTCAGCTCACCGGCCTGCCAGTCCATCCACTGCTCCACCCGGGCGCGCGCCTGGGGCTCGGTGGGCAGCAGATCGCTGCGGCCTTGGCGAGCGGCCAGATAGCGACAGATGCTATTGGACTCCCACAGCACAAAGTCTCCGTCCAGCAGCACCGGCACCATGGCATTCGGGTTCAGCGCGATGAACTCCGGCACCTGGGTGTCCCGCTCGCCCGAACCCCAGGCCTCGTGTTGATAGTCCAGACCCAGCTCGGCGCACAGCCATAAGACTTTGCGCACATTGATGGAGGAGGCCTTGCCCAGGATTTTGAGGCGGCCTTCTTGCGCCCCCGCTGGCAGTTGGTTTGCGTTCATGACCCCATTGTGCAGGCGAGCAGGCTGATGATGGGCAGATGGGTTGAAGGCTCAAGCCGCCCGGGCCAGCCACATATCGTCGAGATCGGAGAAGCCCCAGGTCTTGGGGCTTTCAACATGCAGGATGCGATCGGCCTCGGGTTCCAGCAAGGTATCCAAAGCCTGCGCCTGCAAGCGGCTGCCTGTGCGCAGGGAAAAGAAGGGTTGCAGCAAAGGCTGGCGAGGTGCCTCGGGCCGAGACTCAATCACCAAGGCCAGACGCTGAGAAGCCAGCCGCACCAAAGTGCCGACCGGGTAAACGCCCACCAACTTGATGAAGGCGGCCAAGATGCTGCGGTCGAACTGCCCACGGGCAGCGGCCATGGCGGCCAGGGCTTGCACAGGGGTCCAGGCGGGGCGATGGGAACGTTCGGAGGTGAGCGCGTCGTAGACGTCACAGATGGCACCCATGCGCGCCACCGGGGCAATCTGTTCGGCCTGCAGGCCCTGGGGATAGCCGCCACCGTCACAGCGCTCGTGATGCTGCAAAGCGGCGTCCAGCCAAGGTCCCTCGCCCATGCCTGAGCGCAGCAGCATCTGGTGGCCCAGGGTCGCATGGGCGCGCAAGTGCTGAAATTGCGCCGGGCTAAGCACGCCGGGCTGCTGGAGCAGCGCCTGCGGCATCTGGCTCATGCCCAGGTCTTGCAGCATGCCCGCCAGGCCGTAGTCGCGGCAAGTTTCATCATCCAGGCCCAGCTGACAAGCCAGGGCCAGCATCAACACGCCGACCGAAACCGCATGGGCGTAGGCGCAGTCCCCCGCAACCTTGATGCGCGCCAGATTGACAAGGGCCGCAGGTTGGCGCCGCACCGAGCCCAGCATGGTGTCGATCACGCTGCGAACAAGCGGGAGTTCGGTCACATGCCCTTGCCTGAAGCCGTCCAGCACTTGGCGCGCGGCGGCCAGGGCTTGGTCGCGGATCAGGCAGGCTTGCCCCAACTCTTCGCGCAGGCTGACGCCGTTTTGGGCGGCCGCCGCGGGGCCAGACTCACCTTGACCGCCGCGCCAAACACCGTGGCCCTCGCTGCGTGCACCTGCCGATGCAGGGCTATTGCCTGTGGCGCCCACATCCGGCTCGTTCATCGATAGGTTTCCGCACATCTTCGCGCTCCAGGCTGCACCGCAGGGTGCCTGAAAAAGCAAATCAGCTGACTCCGCACCAAAAATGCCAGCGTCAGCAGGCCCTTCTACACCAGGACAAGACCGCGCGCCAGTTCTTCTTGAAGGCTTGGGTAATACTTTCAAATGCGCGATAGAGAATTTACATAACTCACGAAACAAGCGTCACATTAAATCAGCTGCGCCTGCAGGCTGCGAACGATTTCGGCAGCGCGGTCGAACTCATAGGCCTGGGCTGCATCCATGGCGGACTTGAAGCCTGGGCCATCCAGGGCCAGCAAGTTGGGCTCGACCCGTTCCATCAAGTCCAGGGCATCCGAATCTCCCGCCGCCAAAAGCTGCAGAACCTCGGTCAACAGGGCCTGCAGTTCTGGGCGGCTCATGGTTTCCGCGACGGCTTTTTCAGCTCCCTGGGCGGCAGGCTCCGGCAAGCTCTGCGCCAGTGCCTGCAAAAGCTTACCCAGCTGGGCCTGAGTGTTCTGCACCAGCGGCAGCACCAGGGCATCTGGCTGCCCCGCCGACAAGGCCGCTTCCAGCTCACCGGCCGCCTCCTGCAAATCGCCTGCCGCCAGATTGCCGGCCAGGCCTTTGAGCGTGTGGGCCAGCCTTTCGGCAAGGCCCGCGTCACCCGCTTGACGAGCGCTGAGCAAGTCATCCACCACACCTGCCTGGCTGCGCTGGAACTGACGCAGCTGACGCAGATAGAGCGCCGGTTTTCCCCCCATGCGCTGCAGGCCCAGCGCCAGATTCAGGCCTTCGATGGCAGCCGGCAAGGTGTCCGCCCCGGCTGCGTTGGGCAAGACGGCCGGCACGGGCTCTGTTGGCCCAGGGACTTGGGGCGCCCAACGCGCCAGCACCCGGAACAACTCGTCGGGATCAAAAGGCTTGCTGACGAAGTCATTCATGCCGGCCTCGGCACAGCGGTCCCGATCCACCTGCATGGCATTGGCCGTCATCGCAATGATGGGGAGCTGGGCGAACTGCGCTTGGGCGCGGATTTGACGCGAGGCGGTCAAGCCATCCATCACCGGCATCTGCATATCCATCAGGACCAGGGCATAGCTTTGCTGGGACAGGCGCTGCAAGGCCTCAGCGCCGTTGTTGGCGATGTCGACCACCAAACCGGCATCCGCCAGCAGTTCCTGCGCCACTTGCTGATTCATCTCGTTGTCTTCAGCCAGCAAGATGCGGGTGCCACGCAAGGGCTGCAAGGATGCCAGCGCTTGGCTCACCGGCAGGCCAGGCTTGTCGTCCACACTCGGCCCGGCATGCGCGGGCTGCAGCGCGCGCTGCATGGCATCGTGCAATAGGGAGCCATTGACCGGCTTGAGCAGAATATGTGGCAGGCCGGCGCTCTCGGCGCTACGCATCAAATCCTCGCGGCCGAAGGCCGTCACCATCACGAACTGAGGGCAGTTCGGCAGGCGCAGATCGCGTATGGCCTGCACGGCGTCCAGCCCGCTCATCTGCGGCATCTGCCAGTCCATGAACACCAGAGCGAACGGTGCCTGCTCGGCGGCTTGCTTGACCATCTCCACCGCTTGCTGGCCTGAGTTGGCACAGCGGACCGTCATGCCCATGGCCTCCAGCATCTCGCGCATGATCTCGCAAGCCTCTGCGTGATCATCCACCACCAGCACCGCTTTGCCTCGCAACAGGCTGCTTTTTGGCGCCCGCAAGACCTGGTCTTGGCCCAACCCCAGCAAGGCGGTGAACCAGAACACCGATCCCTGACCCAAGCTGCTGCGCACGCCCACCTGACCGCCCATCAACTCGGCCAGGCTCTTGCTGATAGCCAGGCCCAAGCCGGTGCCGCCGAACTGGCGGGTGGTGGAGCTATCCGCTTGCGCGAAACTCTGGAACAGGCGCGCCTGCTGCTCGGGGCTAAGGCCAACACCGGTGTCCGAAACCTCGAAGCGCAGCATTACCTTTTTAGGCTCTACTGCTGCGCCCAGTTCGCGGCTGACGCTCACGGCCACCTTGCCCGACTGGGTGAACTTGATCGCGTTATTGGTGTAGTTGATGAGGATCTGGCCCAAGCGCAGGGCGTCGCCCACCAGATGCTGAGGCACGTCCGGCGCGATACGGCAATAAAACTCCAGACCTTTCTCACCCGCCTTGTCGGCCAGCACCGTGCCCAGGTTCTGCATCACGCTGTCGAGCTCGAAGGGGATGTGTTCGACCTCCAGCTTGCCGGACTCGGCCTTGGAGAAGTCCAAGATGTCGTTCAAGATTCCCAGCAAATGCTGGCTGGAGAGTTGGATCTTGCGGATGTAGTCGCGCTGCGCCGGGCTCAATGCAGTGCGGCTGGCCAGATGGGACATGCCGATGATGGCGTTCATTGGCGTGCGAATCTCATGGCTCATATTGGCCAAGAACATGCCCTTGGCCTCGGCGGCCGCATCGGCACGCTGCTTCTCCACTTCCAGCTGAGCGGTGCGTTCTTTGACCAAACCTTCCAGACGCAAATTGGCCGCCCGCACCGCCGCCACCCGCCAACGCAAAAAGGCATAGGCGAGGGCAAAGGCAAGCATCAAGATCAGGCCTCTGAAGGGCCAGGTTTGCCAAAAAGGCGTGCTGACCGTGACCTTGAGTTTCAGCGCAGACTCATTCCACAGGCCATCGTTGTTGGCGGCCTTGATCTGCAGCTCGTAGTCGCCCGCAGGCAGCTGGCTATAGCGGCCCTGACGCAGATTCCCCAGCTCTTGCCACTGATCCTCGAAACCCAGGAGCCGATAGGCATAGCGGTTCTGATTGGCATTGGTCGAGTTCGGCGCCGCAAATTCGAACTCAAAACTGCTTTTGTCGAAAGGCAAATGCAGGCTTTGCAAATGCTCCAGGGCCACGCCCTGCTCAAGCTCCTTGCCTTCTTGCCGCAAGCCGGTCAGCAAGACCTTTAGCGGCGAGCTGTTGCTGGGCAGATGACTAGGATCCAGCACATTCAATCCCTTGAAACCACCGTACCAAAGCTTGCCGTCCCGTGTCTGCGCTGCGCTGCTGTTGAACAGCTCGTTGCTGTGCAAACCGTCTTCGCTCGTATACACCTTGATCACGGTCTGCCGATTCGGGTCGAAACGGATCAGCCCTTCATCGCTTGCAAGCCACAGAAAACCCAGCCGGTCCTCTTGCACGTTGTGGACCACCGTTGCAGGGAAGCCGTCGGCCCGCATCAAGCGCTTGAACTTGCCTGTGTGCTTGTCAAACAGATTGAAACCATTGCCCGTTGCCACCCAGAAGCGACCTTGGCTGTCCTCCAGAACATCGTGCACCGTGTTGGAGCTGATGGTGTCGGAGTTGCCGCGATCCGAGCGATAGTGCTTGAACTTGCCTGTTCGTTTGTCAAAACGGTCCAAGCCACCGCCCCAGGTTGGGATCCAGAACAACTGTGGGTCATCCCGGTCGATGATGAAACGCAAGCTCGTGTCATTGGCCAAAGAATCCGGATCTTTGTCGTCGTGCCGGTGGCAAGCAAGGGCGAGCGTCTTCTTGTTGAAGCTGCAAAAACCCTGGGTCCAACCACTCCCCCACAAAAGCTCAGGGTCTTGAGGATCTTGTCTAAGGGCGTAAAAGCTGGTGTTGCTTGTCAGGTGTTGGATGACCCGATGTCTTTTCTTGTCAAACAGGGTCAAACCACTGAAGGTCGATACATAAAAGTTGCCGGCGCTATCCTCAAAAAAACCACAGGGGTAGTCGTGCGGCAAGCTGTTGGGGTCAGCGGATGAATGCACAAAATGCTGAAACTTGCCGCTTGATCGATCCAACAAGTCCAAACCGCTGCCGAAGCTCCCCACCCATAGCTGCCCTAGGCTGTCTTCAAAAATCGGAATCACCGTATCGCTGACCATGCTGTGACGGTCGTTCGGGTCATGTTTGAAGAGCTCCAGCGCGAGCGCACGCGGGTCACTCACCTTCACCACCCCGCCGCTGCTGGACAGCCAGAGCCTGCCATCCCTGTCCTCTTGCGCAATGGACACCGCCCCATCACCCAAGGCATAGGGCAGCCCCGGACGTGGGGGCAAGATATCTACTTGCTCTGTCTTCGGATCGAAGATCACCAGCCCCGCGCTCTCGGTCGACTGCAGGGCCACCAAGCGGCCGTCCTTCAAAGCTTTCCAGTAGTAGACCTTGAGCTTTGGAATGCCGCCGGCCACCTTTTCTTGAATCGGGAAGTGTTTGAATCGCTGAGTGCGAAGGTCGAAACGAACCAGACCGTTGGACTCCGAGCTCAACCACAAAACATCGGGGCCGGTGCTTGTGATGGCCAAAATATCGTCCACCGGCAGGGAATTCGGATCTCGCCTGTCGTGCACAAAATGCTGAACACGGCCGCTGGCGATGTCTAGCTTATCCAAGCCCTTGTCCTTGTAGGCAAGCCAAAGGCTGCGCCCATCGGCATCTACCGCCAAACCCCAAACCGCTGGGCCAGCCAAACTCCCAGAATCCTCGGCATCGTGCCGGTAGTTGGTGAAGCGCTGAGTGGCCCGGTTAAAGCGGCTCAAGCCGCCTGCAGTGCCGAACCAGACATCACCATTCTTGTCTTCAACAATCTGCGGCCCTCCAAAGGAAAACTGGTTGTTGACCAAACTGTCCGGGCGGGCCGGGTCATGCAAAAAGACCTGAAACTTGCCGCTGCGTTTGTCATACAAATTGAGCCCAGCATCCGTGCCAAGCCAGATCAGCCCCTGGGAATCCTCGAACACCTGGGCCACGTAATTGCTACTCAGCCCGCCCGGCCCCTCGCGAAACATGCGAACACTCTGCCCGTCAAACCTAACGGCACCATTGGACAGAGAACCCATCCAGATAAAACCGTCCCGGTCCTGGATGGAACTGATGGTAGGCTGCCCTCCCACCTTGAACACGTCTTTGAACCTTGGCGTGGTGACCTCGGCATACGAAAAGGCGCCACAAAGCAGCCAGCCACCGAGGAGTAGAAGGAAATGCCCGCGCCAAACTGCCATCGCACGTCCTTTTTTCATGCTCGTCAAGCCATTCGAGAAATCATGAGTCGCAAGGCCATTGTGGCAAGCCCAGTCCTTGCCTTGGAGGTTTTATGGGGCAAAACCACAGCACTCTTCACGATACTTGTGTCCTACCCTCCGTAGCTTGCAATTCGCCCGCCTCAAGGAACACGCCCAAACCTCGCCTGCATCTGCCCACTGTAGGCCTGAAGTTATGGGTCGAGGCGAGCGCCAAAATGCTGTACGACCCTTGCCATGCGCTGCCTCTGGCCACGCAGAAACAAAAGCACTAGCAGCTTGGATGACTAAGCCTCGGCGCGTGGCCGGCCCTAGTCTGATCGCTGGAAGACAGCGCCCTTGGCGACGATCAAGGAATTGGGCTCAGTCCACTTGAGACCTTGGCCCAGGACCCAGTGAGCACAAAGATTCACAAGAAAGTGTTCTCAAAACGAGGACAGCCATATCACGGCAATCCCGCCAAAAGCTTGTCCACGTTCAATTGGGAGCAAGTAGTTCCTACGTCA
Source organism: Paucibacter sp. KBW04 (assembly GCF_003852425.1). Classification (GTDB taxonomy): domain Bacteria; phylum Pseudomonadota; class Gammaproteobacteria; order Burkholderiales; family Burkholderiaceae_C; genus Paucibacter_A. The sequence goes on from NZ_QAJN01000009.1 coordinate 104,467, forward strand.
AACGAGTCATCACATTGCTGTGTGCCACCGATTGGATTGGGAAATTTGGTAGGCCGTGCAGGACTTGAACCTGCGACCAAAGGATTATGAGACTTTTTTTCGGGATTTTCTGCAACTTTGCGGGACAGCGAGGTCCATATAAATCAAAGACTTAGGTCTTGAGGCATTCCACGAAATCTCATAGCATTCCGCCCAAGACTGGCACCAGACTGGCACCAGCTCGATTTGGAACAAAAGTGTCCACACTGGCACCAGAGGGAATCGAAAGCATTTTCGCCCCCTCCGTTGAGCATCGAGGTACATGCCATGAGGCAAGCTAGATCAGCAGAAATCCCCCCACTTCTCAAGTACGCACCGCCCGGAACCTACGTCACCTTGGAACAGTTGCCGGGAGGCGGATCGCTGCAGGCGCGAATGCTTTCGAACAAGGCGGTGCAGTTCTACTGGCGCTACTCGCATGGTGGGCGCACCTTCCGCGAGGCCATCGGTGTCTACGACTCGACTTCTCCTCCGAAGAAGCTCGAACCCTCAGCACGAGGCTTCAGTGTCGCGGCGGCACGCGAGCGTTGCCGAGAGCTGGCGATCAGGCATGCACAGAATCGAGAAGACGGCGGCCTACGCGGCGCTCAAATCGCGGAGCGTGAGGCCAAGGCACGCGTCATCATGGAACGGGAACTCGCGGAGACAAAAGCCGCCGAGGCAGTGCGCGAACGTGAGCGTCATTCCCTGAGCGCACTTCTGGACGACTACGTGAAGCTGCAGCAGAGCAAAGGCCGCATCAGCGCTCGCGAGGCGAAGGGCATATTTAATCTCCATGTTGTCACGCCGTGGCCGGAACTTGCGCGAGCACCCGCGAACGAGCTAACCCAAGACCAAGTGGTCGATATCTTGCGCCGGCTCGTCGAAATGGAAAAGGGCCGCACCTCCAACAAGGTGCGCACCTACCTACGTGCTGCCTATCAATGCGCTTTGGACGTGCGGGTGACAGCATCAATTCCAGCCGCCTTCAAAGCCTATGAGGTCCTGAGTAATCCGGTTGCCCACACGCGGCGCGACGCTCGCTTCGATTCCGCAGACAAGAGACCTCTGACCACCGAAGAGCTCCGCATCTACTGGCGCTTGATCGAGTCGCTACCTGGCCTATCAGGCCATTGCCTACGACTCCACCTGCTGACCGGCGGACAACGCATTGAACAACTAGCACGCCTGCGCTGGGCCGATGTTCACGACAACTCCTTCACCCTTTTCGACATCAAGGGACGCCCAGGCCAAGGCCCGCGCAGGCATACCGTCCCACTCACCAAATTGGCGGCGCGTGACATGAATGCGCTCGAACGCGTTGGTGAACACGCTTTTTCAACGACGGAGGGCGTCAAGCCCATCTCCGGCACGACCCTGTCAGGTTGGGCGATGCAGGTTGTCGGCAACGAGATCGCACGGTTCCAACTCAAGCGTGTACGTTCTGGCGTTGAGACGCTGCTTGCAGCGAATCGCGTCAGTCGCGAGATTCGCGGACATGTTCAATCACACGGGCTAACCGGGATCCAGGCTCGGCACTACGACGGGCACGACTACATGCCAGAAAAACGCGAGGCACTCGAACTGCTGGCACGCGAGCTGACCCGCCCAGCCCGCGCCGCCAACACCGCAAGGCAACGACGCACTTCGCCCTTGGCCGAGCGGCGCTCTGCGCGCTGGTCCCTTCGATAGCGCAAGCAGCATCTGGAGCCTTGCGCTGCCTTGGCCAAAGCTAGAAGGAGACCCGAAGAACCAAATTGGTCACCTTGTGGAAGAGCTAAACCCTTGACTGACTGCCATACGCCAACCCGCCCTCCCAAGCACTTCGCATTTCGGCTAACACAGCCTTCGGTATACGTTCGTCAGACTCCGCCTCGTGCAGCGTTTGCGACATCGCCTCAGCGATTCGCTGAAGCACCTGCTCAGGGCGAGTGACCCCGCAGACATCTCTTCCAAACTTCTGCAAATCCTGCGTGGTCGGATAGGCCTTGGTTTGCCCCCGTCCCGCAAAGAGCTTGAGGGCAAGCGTGCGATCTTCCAGATCCGGTCCACCCATGTACTGTTGATAGCGATAGATTGAAGTGGTGACCACATCGAACATGGGCGCCAGCCAAGCCTCACCTGAAGAGCGGTAGAGCAAGCCAAAGTTCTTCAGATGCCCATCACCATTGCGCACCATCACCGTGAACGCGACTTGCTCGAAGAAGCGCCGAAGGTTGTCGCTGCTCAGTTGAAGGTACTTGAGTAGTTCTGCGACCGTTTCATAGCTACCCCGGTACTTCCGATCAGATAGAACGTCACGGACGCGCAGACCCATTAAAGCTGCCACGTCCTCAAAGCCTAGGCGCGAGCCGTCGGGCTCAACATCAAAGCGATCCAGTACCAGCATCTGCCCGTCATACGACAAGTCGAATCCCGGCGTCAGGATGCCCGCCTTCGAAGCCGCTGTCAGGCACAAAAACTCGTTAGCAGCCAAGCCAGGGTAAGAGTTCGATGCCGTCTTGACAATCAGCGTAGGGATTGGAATCGTCGGTCGATCCGGCACCATGATCTTGGGCTGCATTCCGGCAATACCGGCTCCCGTGCTGAGGTAGGCCCGCACAAGCTCATCAAACACCTCAGGGGTGTAAGTTGTATTCAGCAAAGCCTTGCGGTCCATCACCGTTGCCTGAGCCGCTGGTTGTCTATCTGGCAATCGGTAGCCAAGTCGACCAATGCCGTTGGATCCCACCAGCGCCAACAAATGCATAGGCGTCAGCGGCTGCTTGGGAAACAGCGCACGCAGGCGCATGAACAAATCTCCCTCCGGCAGATGCTGATCCATCACGGCAAACAGGTCACCGTCCCGGTAAGTCGGTGTGCTGGGTGGCATCAACAGCCCAAGGGCCGGCTGTCCTTCCAAGGCGCTGTCGAGATAGCGGAACTCGTAGATCGAATGCTTGAGAAGTTGACCGCGCACGGCACCGGCAATCTCGACCTCCAATTGCTTAATTTTTTCAGGGAGGGGCTGCATCATCGTCGTCCTCATCGACTGAACCAAATCGCCGCTGAACTTCCTCGAGCGTGGGCATGCCCGCTCGCTCAAGACGAATGCTCAGTCCCATGGCCCCCAGAATGGCCATTAGCGAACTGACGGTGACATCCTCGCCTTGCTCCAGCCGATAGAGCACATCGCGCGCTCGACCCGCGCGCAGGGCAATGTCGGTTGCCTTCATCTTGCGAGCTTTTCGCTCCAGCATGATGGCGCGCCCCAAGTCACTCGGCAATCGAATTACGTCTTTCATAAAAGACATCCTATGACATTTTTCTAAATTTGTCTTTTATAAAAGACAAATTTCAATCCAAAAACGGCAACTGCGGCAGCTCCGCAACCAGGGAATGCTCAGAGGGCAACGGGCAATCTCCCACTACACAGATCTACGCGCCAACGCAGTCGTTCGTGACACGCGAGCCCGCGATCAATCAAACAGGTTGCCCGCCATCGCCATTGACATCGCCCGCCCCCTCATAAACAGAGCTGCCGCGACTGGCTGATTTGCTCCGCTGACGCACGAACCTCTATCAAGCCCGACAAGCATTTGCCTAGCCTGACCTGTCCCCTCCAAAAGTTTTTTCGGTCGATGTAACCACTGCAACTCAACGCTTGCCGCCTAGTTCATTGGCAGAAAGGTCACTTTCACCTGTACTGGCTCACCCCTTGAGCTAGCAGCGCACAAAAATTCTCTCTCCACATTGCATAAGGAGATTGAATGGAGATCACAACAGTTACCAGCTCGGTCCGAGATATTTTGTCCACCATGTCCTTACTCGGACTATCAATGGGGGCCATTGCAACTGCGGCGCTTTTAATCTGGGTATGCGCGCGTGCAAAGTCAGCACATCCAATCTTGGCCAGATTGTGGGTCAAGGTCCGCGGAAGCCAGAACGTACAGGACCCTGAAATTCAATCCCTGATGGATGATTTGGACAAGCTTTCATGGTTTCAATTCATGACTGCCATCTATCCCCGCACGACCAAGAACGCGAAGGCCCTCATCTCCTGGTGCTCAGCAAACAACGTTGCCCTTTCCGAAGTCCGTGCGTGTGGTTTTTGGTTTGATATTGACAGACCTAGCCTGCGTCACGGGAAGGCTCCTGGAAAAGCCTGGCTCACCCTAGCTGGACTAGCCGCGCCGATACTTGCTGCTGGAGGACTTGCGGGCGCAGCGATGTTGCCCAGTTCCGCGCTGATGCAATCAAAACAATCATCACAATGGTTCTGGTTGAGCACAACTAAAGCAAGTCCTTTGGGTGCAACCAAATCCAACATCCTGACCCGCGAAGATTGCTCCAACGAGAAGAGCAATCTCTCTGAAAAAACAGGGTTCACGAGCCATGAAGCGCACTCGCTGTGCCAGTTCTTCATCAGCGAGGACGCGAGCGTACAAGTATCAAACAACGTCAATTCACAACGAATTTGCTTCGGGATTCTCGCAATTTCGCTACTGGCCTTTGGTCGCTGGTTGTCGATCGAATATAGCTACGTGGCCGCAGCCCAAAGGCTAGCCAAGTATTTGGGCGAACAAGAAGAGGAGAAGCTCTCAGATCCTGGCCGAAACAGCGCAAAGCACATTGGGCGGCAGAAGCAAGCTCAGAACTTAGACAAACAAGTACTTAAGTCTGAATCGAGCACCACAACTGCGAGCTGACTTGCAGTCCAGGCAGGCCGGGAGAACGCACTGACCACCTCATGGATGGCTGGTATCCGAAATCAGCTCCAACTTTCCCCCAACGCCTCCGCCTGCTTCAAGACCAAGTCCACGGCATCTTCTTGCAGGTCCGGCGGGTACTTGTACTTGCGCAAGATGCGCTTGACCATGAGCCTTAAGCTGGCCCGCACGCTCTCGCGCTGCGACCAATCCACGCCCAGGTTCTTGCGCAAGTTCTCGGTGAGCTCATGTGCGATCTTCTTCAGGATCTCGTCGCTGAGCTCCCGCACTGCCGATTCGTTATTGGCCAAGGCGTCGTAGAAACGTACTTCGTCTTCCGTCAACCCCAGGCGCTCGCCGCGCCCCGCGGCTTCGCGGAACTTCTTGGCCATCTCGATCAGCTCTTCCATCACCTGAGCCGTTTCGATAGACCGGTTTTGATAACGGCTGATCACGCCACCCAGCAGTTCCGAGAACTTCTTCTGCTGCACCACATTGCTGGCGAACTTGGCCTTGATCTCGCCCTCCAGCAAGCGCTCCAACAACTCGACGGCCAGATTGCGCTCCGGCAGGCTCTTCACCTGCGCCAAGAACTCATCATCCAACAAGCCGATATTGGGCTTCTCAAGTCCCACTGCGTCGAAGATGTCGACCACCTGATCAGACACCACAGCGTTGCTGATGATCTGACGGATGGCCAGCTCGCGCTGCTCGTCGGTCTTCTTCTGCTGCGAGATCTCGCGCTTGGTCAGGATGACCTTCACGGCTTGCAAGAAGGCCACCTCCTCTCGCACGGCCTTGGCTTCATCCAGCGTGCAGCACAAGGTGAAGGCCTTGCTCATGGCCAGCGCATGGTCAGCAAAGCGCTTCTTGCCGTCCCGGTTGCCTTCAGCCTTCAAGCCCAAGACATGGTTGGCCGCCCCTGCAAGCGTCTTGTGCCCGCCCGTCAAGAAACCGCTCCAGTCATAGCCATGCAGCATGGCGCGCAGCACGTCCAGTTTCTCTGCCAGCACGGCAAAGGCTTCGTGCGCGTCCACAGTGGGCCGGCCGCGGCCATGGCTGGCGGTGTACTCCTTCATCGCCACCTTCAGCTCATTGCCGATACCGATGTAGTCCACCACCAGGCCGCCCTGTTTATCTTTGAAGACCCGGTTCACCCGGGCGATGGCCTGCATCAGGTTGTGGCCCTTCATGGGCTTGTCCACATACATGGTGTGCACACAGGGCGCGTCGAAGCCGGTCAGCCACATATCGCGCACGATCACCAACTTCAAGGGGTCGGCCGGGTCCTTGAACCGTTTTTCCAAACGCTTCTTGACCTGGCTGCTGTAGATGTGTGGGCGCAACAAGGCTTTGTCGCTGGCTGATCCCGTCATCACGATTTTGATCGCCCCCTGCTCGGGGTCATCGTTATGCCAGTCGGGTCGCAGCCGGATGATCTCGTTATAGAGATGCACGCAGATATCACGGCTCATGGTGACGATCATGGCCTTGCCGCTTTGCGCGGCGTCCCTCGCCTCGAAGTGCGTCACCAAATCGGCGGCCACACTCGCCACACGGGGCTCCGCGCCGACGATGCGCTCCAGCGCTGCCCAACGACTTTTGAGCTTGGACTGCGTGCTCTCTTCCTCGTCCTCCGCCAGTTCATCGACCTCGTCGTCAATGCTGGGCAGCTCCGATTCCTTGAGGCGCAGCTTGGCCAGCCGGCTCTCGTAGTAAATGGCCACGGTGGCGCCATCTTCCTTGGCCTGCTGCATGTCGTAGACATGGATGTAGTCGCCAAACACCGCGCGGGTGTCCCGGTCCGTCGCTGACACCGGCGTGCCCGTGAAGGCCACAAAAGTGGCATGCGGCAACGCGTCACGCAGGTGCTGGGCATAGCCCACTTGGTATTTGGTCCGGTAGGCCGCCTCGCTATCGGCCGCCATCAAGGCTGGTGCAACGGCATCGCCTTCGGCATGCGTGAGAGTGCCACTCGCTGCCGCAGAGTCTCCCGACTTGCCCTTCAACTTGACCGTCTTCAGCTTGGCCTCGAAACCATACTGCGTGCGATGCGCTTCGTCAGCGATCACCACGATATTGCGCCGGCCGGAAAGCTCAGGGAAGAAGTCCTCATCCTCGCCTGGCATGAACTTCTGAATGGTGGCGAACACAATGCCACCCGAGGGCCGGTTGTTCAGCAGAGCCCGCAACTCTTGCCGGGTGGTGGCCTGAGCCGGTTGCTCACGCAACAAGTCCTGGGCCAGGCTGAACACGCCGAACAGCTGGCCATCCAAATCGTTGCGATCGGTAATCACCACCAGGGTCGGGTTCTGCATCAGCGGCTCTTGCATCACCCGCGCTGCAAAGCAGGTCATGGTGATGCTCTTGCCGCTGCCCTGGGTATGCCAGACCACGCCGCCCTTGCCGCGGATGTTGTCAGCGCTGTCGGCCCTAGAGGCCTGCACCACATGCTCGATGGCGGCGCGCACCGCATGGAACTGGTGATAGCCCGCGATCTTCTTGACCAGCCGCCCGTCATCCTCAAACAGCACAAAGTAGCGCAGGAAGTCCAGCAACAACGCCGGCGCCAAAGCGCCTCGCACCAAGGTCTCCAACTCGTTGAATTGGCCCAAGGGGTCCAGGTCTACACCGTTGATGGTGCGCCATTGCTGGAAGCGCTCCGCATCGGCAGACAGCGAGCCCATACGGGCCTCGCTGCCGTCCGAGATCACCAAAATCTCATTGGTCTGGAACACATCCGGGATCTGTTCCTTGTAGGTTTGGATCTGATCAAACGCCTTCCAGATATCTGCCTGGGTATCGGCCGGATTCTTCAACTCGATCAGCACCAAGGGCAAGCCGTTGACGAACAAAATGATGTCCGGCCGACGGGTGTGGTGCGCCCCCTTGATGGTGAACTGGTTGACGGCCCACCATTCGTTGTTGGCAGGCTGGGCCCAATCCAGCAGGCGCACATAGTCGCCCCGAGTCTCGCCGTCCTTTTGATAGGCTACCTGCACGCCGCCGATCAACAACTTGTGAAAAGCTCGGTTGGCGGACAACAGAACCGGGATGCCCAGATTCAGAACCTGCTGCAGTGCATCCTCCTGGGCAGCTGCGGGGATGCCAGGATTGAGTCTTTGAATGGCCTGAGCCAAGCGCCCGCGCAGAATGACCTGGCGGTAGTCGCTACGTTCAGTTGCATCGCTCTCAGGCGCAATGTCGGCACCGTGGCGATGGCGCCAGCCCTCCTCTACCAGCCAAGACAGCGTTTCTTTTTCTAATTGGTCTTCGGTCATGCACGCCTCCCCAGGCGATGGCTGTTGTTTGAGTTCACTTGTCGAAGCGATCGACACGAAGCCTTGATGTGTCGAAATTTAATGAATTTTTCGACATGTTTAGCGCGTCCGTCGATTGCATAGACAGATGCTCGTCCTCTATTCAGCGTTGGCCAAATTGAAGCGGTCTTGAACAAAGTCAGGATACCAACTCAAAGCAAGCTTTCACATTAGGCTGAAATCGTGCTGGTCGCCAGAGTCACGACCTTGCCCACTCGCTCCAGCACTCCCGCCATGACCAACGCCTCCAAGCGCACCTCCACCGTGGCAGCAATCTTTTGCGTGGCCCTGCCAAAGCCCAGCAGCCGAATCGCCTCTGCCACGGCGTCATCCAAGCTCAGCGAGTAGCCGAGCCGCACGCTCTCTTGCAGCGCGGCGTCAATCTCCTCCGGGGCAACCCATTCGATCTTCTTGTCGGTCGCGTTGAACGAGGACCTATCGCGAGCAACGATCTGTGCATCGCCAGGCAAGTAAACAAAGTCACCTCGCCAATCGAGTTTGCCGCCTCGCGCGCAGTGCTCAAGCGCCTCTTGGACCTTGGCCGTGATGCGATTCCCAGCTCGCACCACGCCAAACGCCTCCATCAATCGCTTGGTCAAGTCACTGACATGAATCGGCGCCTCCGCATTGGCCACACGCAGCACCATCCGCCCCAAATCACCAACAGGCACCAGGTGCAGTTCAAGCCCCGCAATTGGCGGAAGGGCGGCCCGAACATAAGGCTGCGTAAATTTCACTTCAAGCTCGCTTGCTGCTTCGCCTCGTTCAATCACATGCTCAAGCACAGGCGCATCCTTGATCACCGTCGGCTGAGCGCGCCCCTCGCTTGCCTTGGCCGCCTCAATAGCGGCCACCACCCGTTTGATTTCCTGCTGCCGGTTGCGGAACCAATCCGTGCTCCAGATGCGGTGGAAGGTCCAACCCAATCCTTCAAGCACACCCTGACGCAGACGATCACGGTCACGCGCTGAACGCGAGCTGTGATACGCCGCGCCATCGCACTCAATCGCCAGCAAGTAACGCCCAGGCTTTGCAGGGTCGCGGACCGCCATGTCGATGAAGTAGCCTGCCGTCCCCACTTGAGGCTCGATGTCGTACCCTAATTCGCGCAGCGCCAGAATCACTTCGGTCTCGAACGGCGAGTCGGCCGCCTTTCCCGTCTCGTGGCTTACCTCCAGCTGCCCAGTTTCTGCGTACTTCAAGAAGTTTTTCAAGGCCCGCACACCATGCTTGGCCTTGGCGTCCAGCGCCATGTCATCCGCCTTGAAGTTGCAGAACACCCGCATGATCATCTTGGCCCGCGAGATCAGCACGTTCAGCCGGCGGTGCCCACCTTCATTGTTCAAGGGGCCGAACTCACGCGCGATCTTGCCCGTCTCGTTCCGCCCGTAGCCAATGCTGATGAAGATGGCATCCCGCTCATCGCCCTGGATGTTTTCTAGGTTCTTCACGAAGAAGGGCTCGCTGGGGTGCTGGCTGAAAAAAGCCTCAGCTTGTGGCGTGCGTCGGCGCAGCAGCTCCACCTCCACATCAATCAAGTCCCGCTGCGCCGCGCTGAAGGCCGCCACGCCAAGCGACAACTGCGGCCGCTCAATCGCATGCGCCATCACCGCCTGCGCCACTGCCTTGGCCTCACCCTTGTTCGTCCGGGTGCGCCCCCGGTCGTACAAGGCTTCTGGCAAGTGTTCAAAACTGATGCCGGTGACCATGGGGTCCGTGCCGGCCGTCGGGAAGATCACCAGCTTGCTGTCGTAAAACTCCGCGTTGGAAACGGCGATCAAGGACTCATGGCGGCTGCGGTAATGCCAGCGCAAGTAGCGCTCCGCGCAACCGGCTGCCTTGAACATACTCAAGATGCTCTCGATGTCGCCCGTGGTGTTGTCCTCGTCGTCCACCTCCACATCACGGCCAAAGAAGTCGGTCGGCGGCATCTGCCGCGTGTCGCCCACCACCACCACTTGTCGGCCGCGCAGAATGGCACCGAAGGCATCGACCGCCTTGACTTGCGAGGCCTCGTCAAAGATCACCACGTCGAACTCAAGAATCCCTGGCGGCAAGAAGTTGGCGATCGACATCGGGCTCATCATGAACACCGGCTTGATCTGCTGGATCGCCCGGCCCGCCTTGTGGATCAGCTGCCGGATCGGCAAATGCCGCTTCTTCTTGTTGAACTCAGCCCGCAGCACACCCATCTCACCCGGTTGATTCAAGTTCGGCTTGGCCGCCCAGACCTTGGCCGCCAACTTCGTCTGCGCATGGCGTAGCGAGGCCTGGTCCAGCTCGCGGAAGCGTGCAATGCGGTGCTCATGTTGAATCCGGTCGAAATGCTGCAACGTCGGGTTCTCCGCGTACACGCTTTGCAGCAAGCCGGAGTACCAGGTCAGCTCCAGCAAGGCGCCCAGCTGCTCGGGCTGCTCGCACACCGCGGCATGCGTCACAAACTGCGCCATCTCTTCCTTGCGCAGCTGCTCCGCCAGGGCATTGAAGCGTCCCATATGACGCAAGCTGCTCAAGCCGCCTTGCCAATCGCCCAGCTGTTCGGCCAAGCGCTCCAAGGGCAGGGTCAGCAGATCCTGCCCGCCGACTTGTTGCGCCACGCCCAAGATATCTGACACCTGAACCAGCCCAGTCTTGGCATCGGCCATCAGGCCTTCGATCAGCTGCGCCACATCACCCAAGCCGCTGGCATCTGAATGGCCGGCCAGGAAGTCCACAATGCCGGCCGGGATCTTCCCCGTGCCCATATCGTCATGCAGGCTCACCACCCAGCTCATCAGCCGGTCCAGCACCACCCAGTCGGACTGGCGGCCCTGCCACTGCGCACCAAACAAGGCTTGGCCCAGCGTCTCCTGCTGCAGGAACACTTTTTCATGCTGCTGGTAGGCCATCACGCCATCCACCATCTTCAGCATCTCGCTGGCCGCCTTGGGCAACTCATCACGTGCCAAGGACTGTAGCCGCCTCTTGGCCTGCTTGAAGGCGCCCGACAGGAAGCGCCACCACTTATTGCCATGGCTCAGCAGCACTTGGCGCACCGGCAGCAGATCCTGGGCCCAGGCCACGTCCAGCAACACCGCATCAAACTGCTGGCGCAAGCCGCTCATCGCCTGGCCGGCGCCAATCAGCTCACGCAAGGCGTCGCGCCGCAGCTGCCAGTCTTGCGTAGACAGCTGCACCCCTTGCAGCCGCGGTGCCTGAGCCGCCCGCCGCGCCGCGCGGCAGACCACGTCAATATCCTGCACCGTCACCGGCTGGCTCAGCATCAAACGCTGCGACAGCTCCGCGGCCCGGCTCTGCAGCGTCGCCACATGCTGGAGCGACTGCTGCAGCGCATCCGCCGCCGTACTCTCGTCCACCGGCGTGAAGAAGGTCTTGGTCGAGCCCCAGAAGGGGCTGCGATCCGGGCGCCCCATCTCCTTCAGATGCACCTGCAGCTCGCGCATGCGCTCCTTGCGCCGCAAGAACAGCGCCTCGCTCCATGCCGCCATGGGCTTGAAGTCCAGCGGCGCCAGCGTCGGCCATTCGCGCTTGCAGCGCATATAGCGGCCCAACACCTCCAAGAACTCCAAGCCGCTGGCGCCCACCGTGCTGCTCACCACGGCGCAGTAGCGGTTCAGCTCGGCCTGCACCTCGGTCAGGTTGGCGATGTCTTGCTCGCCTTGATCGTTGAGCGGCCGGCCGTGGTCCAGCGAGCGCTGCAGCTCGTCCAGCATCGACTTCTTCGTCGCACGCTGGCTATGCAGCTCCAGCACCGCATCGCCCAGATGGCTCTCGTCCAGCCGCCGCTTCACCACCTCCAGCGCCGCCATCTTCTCGGCGACGAACAAGACCGTCTTGTTCTGGCTGATCAGCTCGGCGATCAGGTTGGTAATGGTTTGCGACTTACCCGTGCCGGGTGGCCCTTGGATCACCAGATTGGAACCCGCCCGCACCTCCAGAATCGCTTGCGTCTGGCTGCTATCGGCGTCCTTCACAAAATGAACTTCGCCGGGGGCACATACGGTGTCCACATTCACGTCATCCGCAAACGCTGGCGCGTCCGAGCCAAAGCCACCCCGCAGCAAGCGGCCGATCACCGCATGATTGGCCGGCGACTTCTCCGCCGGCCAGCTCTGCGGGTCCAGGTCCTTGAACATCAAGAACTTGCCGAAGGAGAAGAACCCCAGCACCAACTCGTTGGCCTGCACCTGCCAGCGCTTTTGCAGCCGCACGGCTTCGCCAACAGCATCGAAGTAGCGATTTAGTTCATCGGCAGGCTGTTCCGCTTCCATATCAAAGGCCGGCAAACGGATGTCAAAGTCAGCCTTGAGCTTGGCCTCCAAGGACAGGTTGACCACCAACTCATCCCCGGTGTACTCGAGCTTGAAGGGCTCCAGCGCACTGCCCCGAACCAAGCGCACCGGCACCATCACCAGCGGCGCCCGGCGCGCCTCCTCCGAGCTGTCGCTCTCGTACCAGTGCAGGAAGCCCAGCGCTAGGTAGAGCACATTGACGCCTTGCTCTTCCACAAAACTCTGTGCCTCAGCGCGCATCTTGAGCAATTGCAAGAACAGGCGCTCCTCGTCCAGCGCGGTCAGCAGCCGCACTTTGCTGGCCTTGCTGCGGCCCTTGGTCGAGGCCTCGTCGCCAGCAAGACCAACGGTGCCATCCAGCGCGCGAGCTTGGCTCAGCTCGCTGAGCAGTTCCAGGTCCGAGGAGCCCAGCTCGTCTTCACCCGTCTCTTCTTCTGTTCCTAGCCCCTTGGCCGTCTTTGAATCAGCTCTCTTGGGCTCTGCCGCGAAGAAGGACAGGGCCTTTTCCTCTTCGTACACCGCCTTGAACACCTCGCCGGCATCGGCCTGAATCAGGGCCAAATTCTTGGCCGTTTTCTTGAAGCTGACCAGATTGTTGCGCAGGCCGATGTCCAGCAATTCCTTGCGGCTGGCTTGCAACTTGGTGGAGATATCTGAGTTCATCTGCAGGGTGGTGGTAGGGGAAATGGTGGTCGGGCTAAGGCTTTGGAAGCTCTTGGCTTGACCTAGTCATTCAAAACAAGAAGGGCTGGTTTTGCAGCAAGGCCAAGCGCTGAAGAGCGCTGGGCGCGAACTCAGGCTGCTGCGAGGGCACTTTCGGCCTCGGGCAGGCTGAGTTGGCCGGAGATGAGGCGGGGGAGGAGGGAGTCCCTAATTTGGGCAATAGACTGGGCATGCAACTCGCCGTTTTTCAGCGCTGCAAACATCACACCAACCTGATGTTGAAACGCCGCCAATACTTCTGGACTTGGCACCAAGATTGGAATCTCTCGAACGGTCTTGGAGTTAACAGCATCGGCAATCGAAGATGTGCTGCTCAGCTTGGAAAAGTCAAACTGCTTCAAGTGAAGATAGATGAACTCCGATGTCAGTGGTGAACCTGGATCGAGCCTGAAATGGGCAATGGCCTCATTTGTGGTCAACTCGCCTCGCGAGATGTTCACACGGCCAATCGTCATCTTGAAGCTCAACAAGACCGTGTTGTCGGGTACGCGTCGAACATTGAATCGCTCAACCGCTTCAGGAGTCAAACACTCACTTGTCTCGGTCGCATAGACACCAACTCCGCCCATGTCTCGGATGGATACCCAACGAACATCGCTTGGGCTCTCACTGAACCAATGCTGTTCCTTACGTGGCGGTGTTTTTCCAATACCCACTGTGGAGACATCGGCCATAGCCTTGATATCCCACCCCTTCGGCACCAATCCCAACGCCGTCTCTTCCATCGCATCCGGAAACAGCGCGGCGGTGGCTTCGTCCATGCCTTCGGGCAGGCGGCCTTGGCGTTTGGCGTGCACGGGGTCGAAATCCACAAACCAAGACTTGAACAGCGCTTGGGCGATGGCTTCGAGGGTGGCGTTGGTTTCGCGCAGGAGGGTGATGCGGTCATCAAAAGCCGCGAACAACTTCGCCAGGGCTACCTGTGTAAGCATCGGTGGTAGCGGAACCACGAACGACTCAATGTGGGCTTTTGTGATTGCCCGGCGCGAGCCTCCCGCATTGAACGACTCCACGTACTCCTTCACGAGGGGGTGCGTCAAATAGCCCAGTACGTATCCGGGATGAGCGCGCCGCCGATCAAGGCGAATGATGGCCACATGCTGATTGACGCACGCAGGAAGTATGGAACTAGGTACAAGGCATGTTCGTCCAAAGGTGATTCCATCCCCCGTAATGTTCAGAAGAATGTCGTCTGCCTGGAGCACAACCCCCTTCAGTCCGGCTGCTTGAACATCAGAAATGAATGCCAGGCCGGAACAAGAGAACTCCCGATCAAAAACGTTCTGGCTACGAACTAGCGCAAAATTCGATCTCTGTGCTTGATAGGCGGCCTGCCCACCAGTTGGAGTGGCACCGGAACCAATCTTTGTCGTAATCGTCCCGAGTGGCGCCAGTTGCCACTCGGGAGGGCATGCAATGGGCCCGCCTCGCTGTTCAAAACTCATAGCCCCTCCCCCTCCCCCTCATCACCCAAGCCCCAAGCCTGCAAGCGCTGCGCAATTTCATCCCCACTCGGCAGATCCCCCCTGTACTCGGCGGGCAGTTGTGGCGTGACGGTGTAAGTTGCGATGCCCAGTGGGCGGTTCATATTGCGCAAGGCGTACTCCACCACGGTCTTGGTTTTGCTGCGGCAGATCACGATGCCTATAGGCGGGTTCTCGCCGTCCAGGCGGTGTTGTTGGTCCAGGGTGTCAAGGTAGAACTCGATCTGGCCTTTGTGCTCGGGTTTGAACTCGCCGATCTTGAGCTCAATCGCCACCAAGCAGCGCAGGCGGCGGTGGAACAAGAGCAGGTCCACAAAGTACTCGCGCCCATCCACTTCCAGACGGTACTGGTTGCCCACGAAGGTGAAGGCGCCACCCATCTCGGCCAAGAAGCCGCGCAGGTTGCGCACCAAGGCTTGCTCCAACTCTCGCTCAGAATGAGCGTCGGCCAGGCCCAGGAAGTCGAAGGTGTAGTGATCCTTGACCGCCAGCAGGGCCTGGGCCTTAATGCTCTCGGGCAGAGCAGCGTCAAAATTGGTTTGACCCGCCAGGTATTGCTGGTAGCTGTGGTTGTCGAGCTGGTGTTGCAGCACGGCCTTGGTCCAGCCGAAGCGGGCGGTGGCACGCAGATAGAACTCACGCTCCAGCGCATCTTTGCAGCGCGCCATGATCAGCAAATTCTTGGCCCAGCTGATTTCTCCAACCAGCGGTTGGAGTTTTGCCTGCCCCTGGTATTCAGCGAAAAACTGCCGCATCAGCCACAGGTTTTGCGCCGAGAAGCCGTTGCGGCCTGGGAACTCCGCCTGCAGGTCGGCGGCCAAGCTGGCGACAACCGCCTTGCCCCAACCCTGTTCAGCTTGGCGGCGGCAAATGTTCTCGCCCAACCACCAGTACAGCTCCAGCAACTCACTGTTGGCCGCACGCAAGGCCTTGAACTGGCGCTGGCGAATCTGCGTCTTGATTTCACCCAAGAACTCACCATAGCCCACGGGCGAGCCGGCGGCATCCGCGCCGCTCAAGGTCAAATCAGAATTCATAGCCCAGGCCCCCCAGCTTTTGGCGAATCAGGGCATCCAACTCCGCCCCTTTGGCCATCTGCTCGCCCAACGTCTCAGTGAGCCTTTGCATCTTCTCGCCAAAGGCCTCGTCATCGTCCTCGACTTCTTCAGCCCCCACATAACGCCCAGGCGTCAGCACATGGCCGTGCTGGCCAATCTCGGCCAGCGGCACGCTGCGGCAAAAGCCCGGCACATCGGCGTACTCGCCCACCGTCTCTCCGGCAGCAGCCTGGCCACGCCAGGCCGCGACCGTGGCGGCGATGCGCTCAATCTCTTCGTCAGCAAACTCGCATTGCACTCTGGAAATCATGCGGCCCAGCTTGCGGGCGTCGATGAACAAGACCTGGCCTTTGCGGGCAGCGGGCTTCTTCTTGGCCAGGAACCACAGGCAGGCGGGGATTTGGGTGTTGAAGAACAGCTGGCCGGGCAAGGCGATCATCACCTCCACCACATCGGCCTCCACCATGGCGGCACGGATCACGCCTTCGTTGTTCTGGCTGGAGCTCATGGAGCCGTTGGCCAGCACGATGCCGGCGCGGCCTGTGTCTTTGAGGTGGTGCAGCATGTGCTGCAGCCAGGCGTAGTTGGCATTGCCCTGCGGTGGGTCGCCGTAGTGCCAGCGGGCGTCGCCCTCCAGGCTGCCATGCCACCAATCGCTGATGTTGAAGGGCGGGTTGGCCAGGATGAAGTCGGCACGCAGGTCCGGGTGCTGGTTGCGGGTGAAGGTGTCGCCCGGCTCGCGGCCCAAATTGAAGTCGATACCGCGAATGGCCAAGTTCATGGCGGCCAGGCGCCAGGTGGTGGGGTTGGCCTCCTGGCCGTAGATGGACACATCGCCCTTCTTGCCGCCATGCGCTTCGATGAAGCGCTCCGACTGCACAAACATGCCGCCCGAGCCACAACAGGGGTCGTAGACTTGGCCATGGTGCGGGGCCAGCACGGCGACCAAGGTTTTGACAATGGAGGCTGGCGTGTAGAACTGCCCGCCCCGCTTGCCTTCGGCACTGGCAAACATGCCGAGGAAGTACTCGTAGACCTGGCCCAGCACATCGCGGGCGGCTCCGGGGTCGTCACCAAAGCCGATGGTGGAAACCAGGTCCACCAGCTCGCCCAGCTTGCCATCGGGCAGCTGCGCACGGGCATAGCGCTTGTCCAGAATGCCTTTGAGCTTGGGGTTGTCGGCTTCAATCAGGCTCAAGGCCTCGTCGATCAGCTTGCCGATCTCGGGCCGCTTGGCCTGGGCGCGCAGTGCCTCCCAGCGTGCGGCCTCGGGCACCCAAAATACATTGACGGCGGTGTAGTAATCGCGGTCATCGGCTTCGGCAGCCAGGTCTTCGGGGCTGGCGTCGCCGTAGAAGTATTCATCGCTCGGATCGGCCAGCCGGGCCACCACCTCGGCGCGGCGCGCAGCGAAGGTGTCGGAGATGTACTTCACAAAGATCAGGCCCAGCACCAGGTGCTTGTATTCGGCCGCGTCCATATTGGCACGCAGCTTGTCGGCCGTGGCCCAGAGTGTTTTTTTGATGTCGTCGAGCATGGGCGGCATTGTCCATGCTCCAGAAGCGGAGGATGAATATCGCTCGCACTGGCTTTGGCGGCATGGCAGCCATTTGCTGGCGCGCCGCCTATCCTGCAATCAAATTTCTAGTCTGTATTCAGTCCATCCATCGCAGATGGATTCGCTGAAAAAGCGCTCGAAATCAGCGCGCCTCTAGCCGTATGGGCGACCCATGATTGCCTCATGCGAACGCAGACCGTCAAAGTAGCGACAAATAGTGAACGCGGAGCGCACCGAGACCGCACCGTTTCTGCACAAGAGCCGTCCGGGAATGGCCACAGAGCGACTCTGGATTGAGCGGAGCGGTGGTATGAAACTTGTCCCCACCGAGCCTCCAGGCCGCCACACACGCAAAGCGAGGCAATTCGACGCAGAAATTGCACAGCTTCGGGAGCAAGGCTACACCTTGGCTGCGATTCAGCGGACCCTGGCGGCGGTCGGCATTCACGTCAGCACCAGCACCGTACGCCGAGAGAGCCGCCGGTACGCTGCAACAGCATCTAGTCCGCCGCGACCCACCTACCCCACCGCAGCTCCGCCCTCGCCAGTGGGTCGCCCCTCTAGCACTGCACCGGTTGCGACGGATGCCATAGCAGTCGACGCGCCCCACAAAACGCCTGCCTCCCAGGTTGCCCCAGGGCATATCACTCCCACCAGCGCCAAAGACCTGGCAGAGGCTTTTGCCCGTAGCCAGCAAACCAACCCCTTCATCCGTGCGAAGGAGAAATCATGAAGATTGCTGTTATCAACTTCTCGGGCAATGTGGGCAAGTCCACGGTAGCCCGCCACCTCTTGCTGCCCCGCATTCATGGTGCAGAACTAATCGCAGTAGAAAGCGTGAACGCCGACGGAGGCGGCAACCAGGCACTTCGCGGCCGCCAGTTTGTGGAGTTGCAGGAGTACCTGCAGACCATCGACAGCGCGGTGGTCGACATCGGCGCCAGCAATCTGGAAGAGCTGCTCAGCCTCATGCAGCTCTACCGCGGCAGCCACGAAGATTTTGACTACTTCATCGTGCCAACCGTGCCGGCATTGAAGCAACAGCAAGACACCATCGCCACCTTGATCGAGCTGGGACGGCTGGGAGTTGCTCCTGAACGCGTGAGACTCGTTTTCAACATGACGGAGGCCACAACGCCTATCGAAGAATCGTTCTACATGCTGCTGGCCTTTCTTGCCGAACAACCACTGGCTCAAGTCAACACGGCCTGCCGCATCCGCATGAACGACATCTATGCGCGCACCCGCGGAAACAGGACAGACCTCACCACGCTCGCAAACGACGGCACGAACTACAAGGCCCTAATCGTCAAGACTCCCGACATTCAGGAAAAGCTGGCCTTGGCCCAAAAGCTCGCTACTCAGCGACTGGCGAATTGGGTCGTCCCGGAACACGACGCCTGCTTCACCGCCCTTGGCCTACGCGAAGCCCAGGAGTCACAAACCGAGACAGGGCTAGCATCATGAACCCGCCCAGCACCGCCCGCGAGGCGCTGATCGTCGAAATGATCGGCGACATGGCCGCCCTGGCGGATCGAGTCGAGGCCCTGATTCCCGAGCTTGAGAAGTCTCGTAAATCGATGGCTGACGTGAACAAAAAAGTATGCGCCGAAGTGAAGGCCATCGAAAGCCGCATGGATGCCATCATGGGACAGGTAAGGATTGAAATCAGCAAGGACCTTACGCGTCAGACAAGCGAAGCCGCACGCAAGGCTATAGCTATACAGAATCAGGCGATAGAAGAAGCTGCTCGAACAGCCCTGGGCGTCGAAATTCGACCCACCTTGCAAGAGCTGCTCACACCGCTGCGCCAGCTGGCCTACCAGGTCCACGAGCATCAACTACTCAAACAGCAATGGCTGCGCTGGCTGAGGCACGTAGCCACCGCAAGCACAGCATCCGCCCTCACCTGGGTGGCAGCAGCAGTCCTGTGGCTCCGATGAAGGCCAATCAGACGAGGGAAGCCGAACACGCTTGCGGCCCGGCATCGGGCGTGGCGGGAGCCAGAGGTGCCGATCTGGCCGCAGGCCTGTTCGGCAGGCGGGCGCGTTCACGCAGCGCGTGAATGAATCAACGCCCGCCCCTCCTCTGGCTCGGGAAGGGCCGCGTTTTCAGGCACTGGCCACCACCAACTTGCCCCAAACCAACGTCAATGCCCGGGGCTCGGCTCCAATAAGAAAACGAGTGATTTTTAGATCGAAGCCATCGCAGGCTTTGACGCCGATGACGCGTAGATTTGGAGCCATGTCATCACTGGTAATCCCCCCGCAAAACC